>CAVYBS010000001.1:0-39341 GCA_963766845.1 uncultured bacterium
ATCCCGAGCGCGTGCTGCGCATCGACGATCCCGTCGGGGCGGTGGCCGTGCACGGGATCAACGGCTTGTGGGGCGTCATCGCCCTGGGGTTGATGGCCGACGGCAGCTACGGCCAGGGCTGGAACGGCGTGCACAAGCTTTTCAAGGACGGGCGGCTGCTGACGGTCGTCAACGACGGCACCGCGGCGGCCTACACGCGGTTTGCGGAGGCGAAGGCGGCCGGCTGGATCGACCAGGGGGTGACGGGCGGATTCGGCAAACTCTACGGCGCGGCCTACAACGACTGGAGCCAGCTGCGGGGCGCAGTTGATCGGCGGGGCGACGAACATCCTGGTGGTGGGCGCGCTGGCGTGGGCGTGGTTCAAAGCCGCCGATCTGCTGGTGCCGATGCGCAGCAAACGTCAGGACGAAATCGTCGGCTTGGACATCCCGGAGATCGGAGCCGAGGCGTACAGTGATTATCATCTCACGGACGCCAGTTCTCCGAGCGTGGAAGGGCAGTGGAACGGACGTTCCTCTTCCAAACGCAAGTGACAGGGAACCCTTTCCCGTATCGAACACGCACTCCCATGAGCTGGTTGATCACCGTGATCTTTCTTGCGGCGGCGTTGCTGGAAGTCGGCGGCGATGCGGTGGTGCGTTCCGGGCTGCGCGGGAATCAGCCGCTGATCGTGGCGCTTGGTTGCCTGCTGCTGGGAGCGTACGGCGTGATGGTGAATCTGGTGCGGTGGGATTTTTCCCGGCTGCTTGGCGTTTACGTGGCCGTCTTCGCCGTCATCAGCGTGTGTTGGGGTCGGTTCGTCTTCCGCGAGGATGTGCCTGCCGTCGTGTGGCTGGGCCTGGGGTTGATCGTCGCAGGCGGCGTGCTGATCCAGTTTGCGACGAAGTTCTGAATCTGCGTCGATCCGGGCGAGCGTTGGTCGGGCGGCGTGTCCGCGCCGAGTTCCTGACCGTCCGAATTACATACGCATTTGATAGACGAGCTTGCTTGACAGGCCCATGGTCGATCCGCGCGAATGAATCTCTTCAACGTGCTGGCGCTCCTGCTGACCGCAGCGGCGCTGGCGAGTTTCGTGAACGACCGTTATCTCCGATTGCCGACCACGGTCGGGTTGATGTTGATGTCGGTCGCAGGCTCCCTGCTGCTGGTGGCGGCAGGCCGCTTCGGGCTTCCGCTCAAAGCCTCTGTCGAGCGGGTGGTCACGCAGATCGATTTCAGCCAGACGCTGCTCGGCGGGACCCTGAGCTTTCTGCTGTTCGCCGGCGCGCTCCAGATCGAGTGGGACGAACTGCGCGACCAACGCTGGCGCATCCCGTTTCTTGCGGTGGGCTCCACGCTGCTTTCCACCGGACTCGTTGCTTGCATGGCCTGGCTGATCTTCCGCGGACTGGGGTTGACGCTCCCGTGGCTCTATTGCCTGCTCTTCGGCGCGATCATTTCGCCGACCGATCCCATCGCGGTCATCGACATGCTCAAACGCGCTCATGCGCCGTTGTCATTGTCCACCAAGATGGCAGGCGAATCGCTCTTCAACGACGGGATCGGCGTGGTGCTCTTCCTGTTGTTTTCCGAATCGTTGCCCGCCGGTTATCCGTTGAGCCTGGATTGGTCGCGGGCGGGGATTTTGCTCCTGCGGGAAGCAGGCGGCGGAATCATCCTCGGGTTGTCTTTGGGCTGGATAACGTATCTGTCTGATCAAACGAGTCGATAATTACCGGGTGGAAGTGCTCCTGACCCTGGCTCTGGTCTGCGGAGGCTATGCGCTCGCCCAGACCGTGCATGTCAGCGGGCCTCTGTGCCATCGTGGCCGCAGGCATCCTCATCGGCAATCGTGGCGCGCCATTTTGCGATGTCCGCGCAATCGCGCGACAACCTCGACCTCTTCTGGGAACTGATCGACGAAATCCTCAACGCCTTGCTCTTCGTCCTGATCGGCTTGGAAGTCTTGATTCTGAGATATCATCCGGGTCATTTCGTGGCGGCGGTGCTGCTCGTTCCGGCCGTTCCTGCTGGCGCGGCTCGCCGAGTCTGGCCGTGCCGGGGGTGTTGCCTGCGTCTTTTCCGGCGGGAGACGGAGCGCGGTGCGCTGGCGTTGCTGACCTGGGGAGGGCTGCGCGGAGGAATCTCGGTGGCGCTGGCGCTCGCGCTGCCGGCGGGCAATGAACGCGACCTGCTGATGACGACGACGTACACCGCGGTCGCGTTCTCCATCTTGGTTCCAGGGCACCGACGATGCCCGGCCTGTTGAGGCGGATGCTGCCGCCGCCTCCGGTATGAAGAACAGGGAAGCGATCTGGCCCTGGGCGGCGTTCGTCGGGGCGCTGGCAGGCTGGCTGGCCGGACGCGGCAGGATGCTCCCGGCGGGCTGGTGGGTCGTGCCGTGGGTGTTGAGCCTGGGGTTCTTCGGCCTGCCGCACGGCGCGGTCGATCACGAGGTGCTCCGGCGGCTCTGGCGGCCCGCGCCGAACCGACGCTGGGCTTTGGGGGCGATTCTGGCGGGTTATCTCGCCGCCGCGTCTGTTGGTGATCGTCGGCTGGTTCGCCGCGCCGCGGGGGGGTGTTCGCGGGGTTTATCCTCTTGACCTGGGCGCACTGGGGGCTGGCGGACCTATGGTGGTCGTGGCGGCGGGAGCGCGCCTATTTCACTTCCCGCTGGCACCGGGCCGTGTTCGCGGCGTGGCGCGGCGCGCTGCCGATATTGATCCCGCTGGCCGCGGACCCCGGGTTGTACCGCCAGACGGCCGAGGGCATCTGCGAATCTGTTCCTGCGCCGCCCCGCCGATTTCCACTGGCTCGAACTCGATGCCGTCCGTCTCGCGGCGCTCGGCGTCGCCGTCGGACTGGGCACGGCAGATTTCCTCCTGGCCCGGCGCGGGGCCGGCACCCGCTGGCTGAACCTGGCGGAGGGTCTCGGGCTGCTGGCATTCTTCGGCGTGCTCCCGGCGCTGGCATCGGTCGGGTTTTACTTCGCGTTCTGGCACGGATTACGCCACATCCGGCGGCTGATGGCCGCGGAAGGCACCACCTGGAGACAATTCACGTGGCGTGCGACGCCAGCCACGCTGGGCGCGCTCGTGATGCTCGGCGCGCTGGCGCTCGTGCTCCACCCCGGTGCGGACAACGGCAGGGCTTTGGGAGTGTATCTCGCCTTGATCGCCGCGCTGACCGTGCCGCACGCCGCCACGGTCACGCTGCTCGACGCGCGCGACGGACTCTGGCAGCCGGATTGAAGGCACGCGGGGGGTGGTCTCATGAAATTTCCTGCCTTCGTCCTCTTCGCCATCGTGCGCGCCGAGGTCAGTCTGAAGTGTTGCGAGGCGGTGACCCTCTTCGCCTGGGCTGCTGTCCATCGCCTACATGACCCTGTTCTTCGGAGCAACCGGGGCGGGGGCCGGATTCGGACATCGACGGGTCCGAACGCGGCCCGGCACCCTCAAGCGAGCACTGCCTTCAGCGTGTCGGCGTAGGCGGTGGCCGGACGACCCGTCACCCGCTCGACATCGGGCGATACCGTGCTGACGAGGTCTTTGCTTTCCATCTCGCGCAGGTCGTTGATGAAATCTGCGATAAAAAACCCATTTTGAGCATGGCTTCCCTGGCCTGCGCCGGGCTGATGTTGACGTAACAGCACCTCCCTGCCCAGTGCGGCGGAAAGCTGCTCTGCCAATTCCGGGTAAGTGTACGCGGCCGGACCCGTGAGCAGGTAGGTCTGGCCGGCGTGTTCGGTCGGGATGCGTCAGCGCCTCGGCGGCCACGGCGGCACGTCCGCCTCATCGACCATCGCCACCCGGCCCGTGCGCCGACCGTGGAGTAAAACGCTCCGTGCTCGCGGGCGACGGCGATGAAATGCCTGCGCGCCGCAGCGCGCCAGGTCGGTGGTCCGCAGGCGCGTCCAGGCCACGCCGGAGGCTTCCAGTTCCTGTTCCGCCTGCCAATGCCATCGGCCCAGGGAAAACGGGGCGTCGTCGGCCTGCTCCCAACGATGACAGATTGACGATGTGCCGCACGCCGGCCGTGCGCGCCGCCTCGATGATGTTCTCCCTTCCAGGCCGCCGTTTCCTGGCTGACTGGCGTGAGCAGGAAAACGCTCTCGACCCTTGCAAGGGCCGCCGGCAGGGAGTCGGGCTGCGCCAGGTCGCCCCGAGCGATCTCCACGCCTTGCGCACGCAGGGCATCGTGCTTTCGTTTTCTCTTTGTTGGAGTCGCGCACCAGGGCGCGCACGGCGGCTTTGCGTTGGAGGAGTTCCTGCACGAGCAGGGAACCGATGTTGCCGGTAGGTCCGGTGACGAGAATCATGATAGGGTGAGGCAGGAGGGTGGAGATTCGAAAAAAGGGGGATAGTTTTTTTTTTTTTTTTTTTTTTTTTTTTTTTTTTTTTTTAAAAAAAAAAAAAAAAAAAAAAAAAAAAAAAAAAAAAAAAAAAAAAAAAAAAAAAAAAAAAAAAAAAAAAAAAAAAAAAAAAAAAAACCCGCGGTCACCATTCCAGCGACTGCGCGGCGAGTTCGTGCAGCGGCGTCACGGTCGCCCAGCGTCGGCGATCTTGCCGTCCGCGATGCGCCACAGACAAAGCCGTGGAACTCCATGCGCTGTCCCGTCTTTCCGAGTGGGTTCCGGTCCAGAGATTGCGCACGACGACCTTGTCGCCCTCGGCCAACTGCGTCTTTGACCTCGACCCGCAGGTCGGGCATGAGTGCCGTGCATGGCGGCCATCATGGCGCGGTCCTCGCTCCGGCCGACGCGCTTGCCGCCGGGGCCGTCGTGGTCGAGGAAATTCTCCGCCATGTTGCGGTCGATGGCGGCGAGGTCTTTCTTGTTCACGAAGTCGTCAAAATGCTGAGTGACGAAACGTTTGTTGTGCTCGGTATTTTCCATGGGAGTGTTTCAAATCGAGGGCAAATCATGCGCCGCCGAACTGACGTTCGACGGTGAAGCCATCGTCGGGCTGGTGGTAAAGTTCGACGAATGCCGGGCCGATCATCGCGGGATCGAACTGCGGGCCGGGCGCGACCTGACCGATGATTGTCACCGTGCCGACCCGCACCCCGGTCCCCTGGAGGTCTGCGGACAACGTGAAGACCAGATTGCGTAGCGCCGCCTTGTCGAGGCTGATGGAAGCCGCGCCCGCCCAGGGGTAAAGCGCCGCGCCTCCCCCCGGTGAAAAGCAGCGTGCCTTTGCCCGCGGTTTTCATGGCGGGAAGCCTGCCCCCCGAAGGCACGCGCCACCCCCATGCCAACCCCGGGGCCGAAACCGACCAGGATTGCGAGAGGCTTTGCCATGTGCCACACGCTAACGCCCGGTCGGAGACCCGCGCCATGGTTGGAATGGCGCGAAAATTCTCCACCTTTCGGATGAGTGCGAGCCGGTCGGGGAGCCGGAATGATCCCGGCGAGTCGAGTTGGACCAACCCACGCTTGGCCGCGATGACGACCGCCTCCGTCCGTCCGGCGGCGTCGAGCTTATCCAGGATTGCCATGACGTGCGTTTTGGCCGTGACCTCCGAGATGTGCAGGAGGGCGCCGATCTCCTTGTTGCTGCGGCCTTCGGCGAGCAGGGCCAGCACCTCGCGCTCGCGCGTGCTCAACTCGGGCTGGCGCAGGGCGGCGGCCACTTTGCCCACCATGGCGGCGGCCACCACCGTGCCTCCCGCGCGCACCGCGTCGATGGCCTCCCACACCTGCTCGCGCGTGGCGTCTTTCAGCAGGTAGCCCCGCGCCCCGGCGGCCAGGGCGCGGCGCACGTCCTCGTCGCCCTCGTAGGTGGTCATCACCAGCACGCGCGGCGGGGGAGTGCGTCCCTTGAGGGCCTGCAACACGGCGAAGCCGTCTCCGCGCGGCATCCGCAGGTCGAGCAGGAGCACGTCGGGCCGCAATTCGTCGTAGCGCGTGATGGTCTCTTCCCCGTCGCGGGCCTCGCCGACCACGAGAAAATCCTTGCGGCGGCCGAGCAGGCGCGCAGGCCCCCTCGCGCCACGCTGTGATCGTCGGCAACGAGGATGCGGGTAGGCGGCACCGGCGCGGTCGTCATAGGGTGAGGAATTTCAAGGCGGCTGCCACCGTGGGCAATGGAATCGTGACGAGCAAGGTCGTGCCTCGGCCGGGTATGCTGCTCGATCTCACCAGCATCCGCCAAGCCCCTCGACCCGTCGCTGGATCGAACACAGCCCGCCGATGGCGGAACGCTGCGTTTCGACGGGATCGGCAAAGCCGCAGCCATCGTCTTGCACCTGCACGCGGACACGGTTGTCCGCGAAGGTCAACGTCAGGGTAATGTGCGTGGGGCGGCCATGTCGCACGGCGTTGCCAACGGCTTCCTGCGCGACGCCGGAAAATTTGCATTTCGGTTTCCGCGCCAAGCGGCTCGGGTTTCCCCACGATTTCCAACCGGCACTCCAGGAGCTTGTCAACCCGCGAGCGTTCCACCAGGCTCTGGAGCGCACTGGCCAACCCGCCCGTCAGCGCGTCACCGGGCCGCAGCGCCAACACCAAGCGCCGGGCCTCCGCCAGGCCGAAACGGGCAACTTCTCGCGCTCGGCGCAGACCATTGAGCACGAAGGGATGTTCGTCGTGCAGGGCGGCGTCCTCGGCGCTCTTGAGTTGCATGGCGATCCCAGCGAAACTTTGAGCGAGACTATCGTGGATTTCTCCGGCCAGCCGGTTGCGCTCCTGGTTGACGGCGGCCTCCTGCGCCAGTTCCGAGAGCCGGATCATCTTGAGGGCAAGGGTAACGTGGCTGGAAAGCACGGAAGAGGATCTGCCGCGCCGTGGCGTCCAACGGGTGATTTTCGGTGAAGGCCAGCGAAATCCAGCCAGCCACCTCCCCTTCCTCGCGGAAGGGATAATCCCAGATCAGGCGGTGTCCGTGGGCGGCGTGGTACGCCGCCGCGTGGGGTTCGTTTGCCGCCAGAGTCGCGTCGCACGGCCGCGATTGCAGCTTGCCCGTAACGAGTCCGGCGTAGTAACCCGAAGGGTCCACGCGCGAGACCCGTTCGAGTTCGGCCACGCAGGGCAGTCCCGCGAGGTCCGTCGTCTCCAAAACCCGTCCGTCCTGGCTGATGGCAACCAACGTCACCTGGGAGACGCCCGGCACCATGCGGCGTTTGACCGCTGTCCGAACTGCTCCCAACGCCGCCGTGGCCTCGGTGAGGAGCGCGCCTATGACCCCGGTGTCGGTGCCCGCCACGGCGATGGCCTCCGAGCCGCGGCGCATGGCCTCGTTGGTTCGGGCCAGTTCTTCGGCGTGCGCTTGGGCGGCTTGCTCCCGCTCGCGGGCCAGCGCGGTTTCCTGGCTCTCGCTGGCCAGACGTGACATTTCGATGGCCACGGTCATCTGCTCGGCCAGCACCCGCAGCAGTTGCGGCTGGGCGGCGGCCGGTGGGTTCACGGACGCAAAACCCAGGCCGAGCCATCCGACCAGCCGTGCGCCCACGACCATCGGTACCAGACGCACGGTGTGGTTTCCCCGGCTCCGGTGATAAGCGACGAAAGCGGGTGCCATGGCGACATGGTCCGGCGGTGCCACCCAGATGTCGCCGCGGTCACGGCTACGTTCCATGTACGCGCGCAGGGCGGCGTTGATCTGCACCCGGAAGGTGCCCTCTCCGCCTCCTGCTGCGCCCGGCACGCGCCGGCCATGCTCCATGAGGAGGACGTACTCGGCGGCGTCGCCTCGCACGAGCACGACGGCCCCGGTGTGCGCTCTGGCCGCCTCCAGGGCGGCCCCGAGCATTCCGGCCAGGAATTCGTCCAGGTCAGCGATGGTGGCGAGTCCCTGGATGGAGTGCTGCAACGCCCGGTTGGTCCGCCTCAATTCGGCGGCGCGCTGTTCGGCGACCTGCGCCCGCTCGCGCGCCAGGGCGGCTTCCTGCCCCTGCTGCGCTAGACGGGTCAGTTCGAACGCCAGGCTCGCCTGCACAGCCAGAGCACGTACGAACTCGATCTTGTCCGCCGTGATGTCGGCGTGCTCCGTGAAGCCCATTCCGACGAATCCGAGCAGCCGACCATGCAGCAGCAGGGGGACGGAGAGGACGGTGCGATGTCCCAACTCCCGATGGAACGCAATCGAGCGCGGCCAGATGTCCGGCACCCCGTCGATGGACGGAATATCGTGGAGCAGCGTTTCGCCCCGCCGGAAACGCTCGTCGGCCTGGAGCGATTCATCAGGCGAGACGGGTTCTTTCCACATGGCGAGCAGCGGATCAGACTCCACCGCGAGCACCTGCCCCTGCCGGACAAAAGAACGCAGGCAGTAGCCGCCGCGCGTTTCCTCCAGGGTGAAAAGTGCGCCGCAGGCAGCTCCGACCTGTTCCGCGCAGGCCAGGAGAACCGACTCGAGGAAGCGCGGCAATTCGGGCTCCGCTGCCAGACGGACGAGCGCCGTCTAAAGCACATTGTCCGCGGCGCGCGACTTCGCCTCTCCCGGTGCGGCTGGCTGGGTATTGGTTCTCCCGCACTTCGTGTGGATCTACGAGGCGAGCAGCAGCCGACAGCGCAGGAGATCGAAGCGGGCGTGGCCGTACATCTGGCGTTTGAGCAGCTTGAGTTTGTTGACGTGGCCTTCGGTCTGGCCATTGCTCCAGCCGATGGTCAGGGCGGCTTGGATGGCGGCGAGGTCCTGCCGCACTCCGGCGGCGAAGGTCTGTAAAGCCGGTACGCCGCAGGTTCTCGCCCGGTGCAGCCACCGGGTCAGAGCCACCAGCCGTGCGCCGGGCGCGCGACGGTGCGTGATCCCGCTGGCCTGCACGAGGGTGGTAAAGCGGCGCGCCCAACCCGGCAGCTTTTCTGGTCTCCTTGTCCTGCGTGATCTGCGCCACCGTGGCTTTCTGCGCCGCATCCAGTTTGGCCGTGGGTCGGAGCAACAGCCAGGCCAACTGCCGGGGTGAGGCCAGCGACGAAGCGTCGGCTTGCCCTACGATGGGTGGCAGGCCGCGGCGGCACGGCGGGGTGGTCTTTGCCGGGACGGTGCGTTGCGTCTGCACCCACTTGTGGACCTGCCGGCTGCCGCCCGCGTAGCCACGTTCGCGCAACCGCCGGTAGAGCGCCGAGGCGTTTTCACACCCAGCGGCCAGTTGTTCTTCTAACCAAGGAATGAACCTGTCGAGCCGACTGGGCTCCGGCTCACGCACGGCGCGTTCCGGGAAGCTCTCCGCATGGGCGAAGCGGCGCGCGGTGACCCGTGCCAAGCCCGTAGCTTTTTGATGGTGCGCAAGAACTCTCCGGCCTGGTGCCGTCGCCGGACTTCCTCGTAGCATGCCAACGAGCGTGCCCGGCTGGCGGCCGAAGTCACCTGCGCGGCTCTGTCACGCGGAAAGGCGCGGGTGCGAACACCGCGGCGTGGCGGGCGGGCCGCCATCACGGCGGGCAAGCGGCGCAGCCGTGCGTACACGCCAAAGAGCCAGCGCGTGAGCATCTCGCGGGTGTTTTTGAGCAGGTGCCAGCGGTCGGCGACCTGCACGGCACGGGGCGCGCCCATCTCCACGCCGCGCGCGAACTCGGTCGAGCGGTCGCGGGCAACGACCCTGACGTGGCGACGGCGCGGGCGCAGCCAGGCGGCCAGGGTCTCGGCGCGGCGATCGGGCAACAGGTCCACCACGCGTCGGGTCTCCAGATCGACGAGGATCGTGCCGTAGGTGCTCCCGCGCTTGAACGACCAGTCGTCCACACCCAAGGCCGCAGGCGCGGGCACCACCGCCAGCGGTCGGGCGCGCACCAGCCGCAAGAGCGTGTCGGCGCTGGTGGCCATCGCCAACCGCGGCAGCAGCCGTGCGCCCGCTTCGCCGCCCAAGGCGACGGCGACGGCACCCTGCGCCTCCGCCAACCGATGAGTACGGCGGGCATGCGCCGCGATCAGACCGGGCAGGCGTTCGCCAAAAGTGCGGCGCGCACATGCGGCGTTGAGGCAGCGAAAGCGACGCACCCGCAAAGCAACCTGCACGGCGCGCCCGAGCATGGGCAGGTCGGCGGGCCGACGTTGGTAGCTGCCATGACCGGCCTCGCTGCGAACCCCACAAGCCGGACAGCGCCCCCCATGGTGCACGCCGTGCGCCTCCAGCCGCAAACTCGATGGATCAACCCGCTGGATACGTTCAACTCGACAGCCAGGCAAAAAACAAAAAGCGTTCATCCCCTACCATCCCCGCTTCCACACAAAGTGCGGAAGAACCAATACCGGGGCAAGATCACCCGTCATCAGCGTGGTTCTGTGCCAAGTTGGATGGCTGGCTTTCGTTGCTCGTAAGCATCGCCTTAAAACTCACCTTGGCGGCGGCCTCCAGGGCGTAAAGTTCATTGTTCTTCAACTCCACGGGGTCAATCTCCGCAAACAGGCCGCCGTTGAAATATTCGACACCCGTGAAGCGACCGCCATCGGTACGGCCCGGCGTGTTCATGGCGCGGAACAACCTCCTAGCAGATCGTAGGAGGAAGGCGGGTCTTTGAGGGCATCGCCAGTACACGGGTAACGATCAGATCAGGCAGCAGGCCGAGGTCTTCGGATACCAAGCAACAAGCAGTTGGAGGATGAACCGCTGGGCACGAGGGCGGGGAATCTGGCGTTGCTCCACCAAGGTACGAAATACGCTGGCCATCTGTGCCGCCGCCTGGCGGGTGACATGCACCCGGTTGTTGTCGAAGACCGGAGGGCGCGGGATTGGCAGCAGAAAGCCGAGTGAACTCCAGCGGGCAGCCAGTTCCCGTAGGGGGATTTTGTCTACGGGGTCGTAGAGCTGCTGGGTGAGGTCGTAAATCCAAAACTCATCGAAGTTGCACAGGATGGCGTAGGGAGGACGTTTGGGTACGATCTGCGTCCAGTAGTCGAAAAGCTGGTCGTAATGCTTTTCGAGGTGCTCGCCGCGTCTCTTCATCTCGATGAGCACGCGGTCAGGCCAGGGCAGGTCGGCGAATTTTTTGCCGCCCTTCGCCTTCGGAGCAGGCTGGTCCGTAATCAATTCGAGTTGGGCGCTGCTAGGCTTTTTGGCGATGCGGAACTCCAAGGTGGCGCCAGCTTCTTGAACGCCCCCATGCCCAAGGGCACGAAAAAATGGTCCAGGAAAAGCTGCGCCTCGCCTTTCTCGTCACCCTTGAGCGAGAGGGCATAGGCGCCGAATTCGGCGAGCTTGGGCTTGACGGTCTCGAAAGGGAGGGACAAGGCGTGAATTTAACCCAAAGGGGTGGCCGGTGACAATCACGGTTTTCGCTGTTGGCATCGCGTTCCATTTGCCGCAAGGACTTCGAGTTGCCCGTCCGGGCCGTCCGAGAATCATGCGGAGGCTGCTGCTGGAAAATTTTACACAAGCTGTGTCGTGTCAGCAGAACACGGCAGTTGATGCTCGCAGCAAAAAATACTCCCCATTTGCAGCACATTTCCTTTCACGACCTGGTTGCACCTTCGTATTCCCAGCAAAGATTTCTTCAAGCTGCGCCATTCTTGGCCGGCCCTTGTTTACAAGGGGGGCTGTCAGTCGCAAGGCTGGCGGCCTTTTCTTGTTACACGAGCTTCTTGGCCATTTCCTCGGCGTGGACGTTCCGCACGTGGCTCTACGTGCCTAAAATGGAGTTTGCCGCGACATGGAGGTTTTTGCAGAGGTCTGACGATGACGGCTTACCAAAACTTATTACTTGAAGTCACAGGAACAGCGATCTTTCAACACATTTATATGGCAGAATCTCACTGGGACGTTCAGGAAATAATCTCCTCTTTTGCAATGATTTATAACCGGAAATATCAAACACAATACTGCCGATTTTCGAGGTCTTTGGATCCTCTTTTCAAGGTTCGAGTCCTTACGGGACAGCTCTCCCCATTTGAGGAACGGACGAACCTGAGCCGTCCATCGGCATCACCTTGAATGTATTCCCCGCGGGTCCGCAGACTCGCTCCGATCAGGATGACAGCGGCTGGGAAGTAACGCCGCCGCGCCGCCGGCCCGACAAAACCGGAAAAATTTTGCTTGACTCCACGGAGCCGATTCGCAAAAAAAATCCCCCGAATTCGTCCATGCCCTTCCTCCCTCGACCTTTGTGAAAATGAAACTCCTCTTTGCCTCCCTCCTTTCCTGCGTCGTCCTGACGTCCGTCGCATCCCCGGCGCACGGGCCGCCGGCCAGACCGGCGTCGTAACCCTGTTGGAAAATTTTTCGGGCAATATCCCCGCAGGCGAGGAGGGCGCAACAGCCTGCCGCCGGTCACCCGCCCGTTCAGGGCAAGCGACGGCAATTACTACGGTATTGCCCCCATCGGGGGCACCTACGGCAACGGCATCGTCTTCAAGATCACGCCCTCCGGCACTTACAGCGTGCTGCACGAATTCCACGACGATGAATATTCCAATCCGCTCATCGAGGAGGGGGATCAGCCGCGGGTACTCATCCAGGGGAAGGACGGCAACCTCTACGGCGTTTGCAACGACGGCGGCCTCAACGACGACGAGGTGTACCATAACGGGGGCGGCACAATCTTCATGCTCACCCTGAGCGGCACCTACACGAAGCTCTATGATTTCGACAAGGGCGACCCGAACACGACGCCCGGCGCACCCGTCGCCTTCCTGCAAGCCGGCGACGGCAATTTCTACGGTCTCACCAATGCGGCGGCGGCCCGGACGCGGGCGGGGCGCTTTTTTCCGGTTCAACGCCAGCACGAAGGCGTTGACCGTCGCTGCGTACGTTCAATAACACCGACACCATCGGCTTCCAGCCGCAGGCGCAGTTGCTCCTCGCCAAGGACGGCAACTTCTACGGCACCACGACCGGCGGCGGCGGGTCCGATAGTTCCGATGGAGGCGCTCGGCACCATTTTCAAGATCACCACAGCGGGAACGGCGACGATGCTGCACGCCTTCGTGCCGGACCCGACGATCTGAGCGTGTGGCCCCCAGCCCGACTTCACCCCGCTCATCCAGGGCACCGACGGCAATCTCTACGGCGCGACGACGGTCGGCGGCAATGAAGACGACGACGGCACGATCTACCGATGCACCACGGCCGGGGCTCTCACCATCCTGCACGTTTTCGAGGATGGGACCGACGGGGCCATCCCGACGGCGGCCTCGTCGAAGGCGCGGATGGCAATTTCTACGGCGGACTCCAGGGCGGTTTCGGAACCGGACCGAGCCGGCCGGGGGTTATTTCCAGATCAAGCCCGGCGGCACGTACACGGTGCTCACAAGTTCGAGTGACAGCAGCACCGGCCCGCTCCAGGCGGCCAGCGCCTTGACGGAAGCCAGCCGGGCACGTTCTACGGCCTGACGCAGGGCGGGGCGAACGGCATCGGCACGCTGGTCAAGCTCGTCGTCAGCCCCGCCATCACCAGCGCCGCCACCGCCAGCGGCGACCGTGGGCAAGGCGTTCTCCTACCAGATCACGGCCAACGGCCCGACGAGCTTCGCCGCCAGCGGCCTGCCCGCCGGCTTGAGCGTGAACAACGACCACGGGCCTGATCTCCGGCACGCCCACGGCGGACGGCACGTTCCCGGTGACCATCAGCGCCGTCGAACAGCGGCGGCGCCGGCTCGGCGAGCCTGACGTGACCATCGCCAAGAGCCGAACGCGCCGACGATCACGAGCTTCAGCCCGACGAGCGGCCCGGTGGGCACGACCGTCGTCATCAACGGCACCGACTTCGTCGCCCCCGCTCTCGGTGGTCTTCGCGGGCAACGTTGCCGCGGTGCAGGCTTCACCGCCACCCAGATCACGCGACGGTGCCCGCGGCGCGCTGACCGGCCCCATCAAGGTCACCACCGCCAGCGGCAGCGTCTCGACGGCCACCAGCTTCACCGTCGGAACGGCTGACCGCGCCGACGATCACCAGCTTCAGCCCGGCGCAGCGGCGCGGTGGGCTCGACGGTCATCATCAAGGGCACGGGTTTCGTCGCGCCGCTCTCGGTGATCTTCGCGGGCAACGTCGCGGCGGTGCATGGGTTCAACGCCACGCAGATCAACGCCCAGGTGCCCAGCGGGGCATCAGCGGCCCCATCAGGGTCAACACGAGCAACGGCAGCGTCTCGACGGCCTCGAGCTTCACCGTGACCTCGCCGCCGACGATCACCGGCTTCAGCCCGGCGAGCGGGCGCGGTGGGTTCGACCGTCACGATCACGGGCACCAATTTCGTGGCCCCGCTCTCGGTCGATCTTCGCGGGCAACAAGTCGCGGCGGTCCACGGCTTCAACGCCACGACGATCAACGCCACGGTGCCCGCCGGGGCCGTCACCGGGCCGATCAAGGTCAACACCAGCTACGGCAGCGCCTCGACGGCGTCGGGCTTCACCGTCGTCGGTCGGGCCGCCGACGATCAGCAGCTTCAGCCCGGGCAGCGGGGCCGTGGGTTCCACGGTCGTCATCAAGGGCACGGACTTCGTCGCCCCGATGTCGGTCATCTTCGCGGGCAACGTGGCGGCGGTGCATGGGTTCACGGCCACACGGATCAACGCGACCGTGCCCAGCGGCGCGTTGACGGGCAAGATCAAGGTCAACACGAGCTACGGCAGCGCCTCCACGGCCTCCGCTTTCACGGTCACCCCGTAGAAGCCGTGCCTCCCCGTTGATGGGTATGTTCGACGCGCCCCTGCCCCGCGACGAGACGAAATGGAAAGGAGTCGGCGTCCATGCCGATGCCCGGCCCGGTTTCAACGAACCGGATGCGGCACGAGAAGATCGTGGATGAAAGGGCGTCGATGTGTCTACAATGCTTCGTGCCCTCGTCGATCACCCGCCTTGCCCTCGCGGTCCTGCTTTTCACCGTTCTTTCCGCGCGGGCGGATGAAAAGCGTTTCAACATCCGCGACTACGGCGCACGGGGCGACGGCGTCAGCCTCGACACGGAATCTTTTCAGCGTGCCCTGGATGCCGCCGCCGTGACACCGGACAGCAGCGTCGTCGTCCCGGCAGGCACGTTCCTCGTCGGCAGCCTCTCGTTGCCGGGTCATACCACGTTGGTCGTGGAAGCGGACGCCATTATCCAAGGGGCGGATCCTCGATCAATACCCGATTGAGACCGCGCGCTGGGAGGGCCTGGAGGAACCCGTTCACCGTGCCTTGCTCTCGTCCCGGAACAGCGAGAACATCGTCATCAAAGGCGAAGGCACGATCCGCGGCGGCCCGACGATGCCGGCCAAACAGCATCCACACCGGCCGATGCTCGATCGAGTTGATCGATTGTCGGCACGTGAGTATCAGTGGCGTACACCTCTTCAATTTCAATACCTGGTGTCGCACCCACTTATTGTTCGGACGTGAAGATTCCAACCTCGTCTTCAAAACAAAAGGGGCCAACTCCGACGGCATCGACGCCGATTCCTCCAGCAACTCCAGATCGACCATTGCAGCTTTGAGACCGAAGACGATTGCATCGCCATCAAATCCGGCATCGGCCGGGAGGCGGCCCGGATCGGCAAACCTTCCGAGGATATCATGGTCTCGGATTGTCACTTCATCAGGGGCGGCGGCGGCGTGGCCCTCGGCAGCGAGTGCTCGGGCGGCATCCGCCGGGTCAAGATCGAACGTTGCGTGTCCGAGAAGGATATTTCCGCCGCGGCGTTGTATCTCAAGACCCGTCCGGGTCGCGGCGCGTTTCTGGAAGATGTGACCGCCACCGATCTGGTGAGCAGCGCGCGGCGGGCGATCTGGATTCAATTCGATTACAAATTCACCGCCGATCCGCAAGGCATCCCGGGGGAAGCCGGCAACACCCGCAGCGGCGGCATCCGCGTGGAGAATCTCCGGATCGAAGGCGGGACGCTGCTCGATGCGGTGGGTCTGGAAGAAAAGCCGATCCAGGGGTTTTACCTGAGCGGCGTCAGAGGCACTTGCGCGCACGGCATGATCCTGCAAAACGCCAATGGGGTCACGCTGCACGATATCAACGTCACCGGCTACGCCGGCCCGCTTTTGTCCACCAAAATGTGACCGGCGCGGTGCTGGACGACTCCCTGAACCACGCGGGCAACGTTCCCGGCGCGGGTCAGGGGTTTTTCGCGGTGGCGTCAAGCATACCGGAGAGGTCGTCCGTTTCCGCCACACCGATTTCGCGGTCGGCGGCACCATAGTAAAATCGCCACAAACCATGAAAGAACGCGACACCTTCGGTGAAGGTGAAGATGCCCGGCGTTGGGGCGTTCGTAAGGGAATTCCGGCTCGATAAACGGCTGTTCGCAACGTTTGAGAATTTTTGAAGGATCATCCCGGGCGAACAGGACCCAGCCGGTCTTATGGACGTGGGCGTCGTTCCAGCCGTTGTAAATCAAGAGGACCCCTTCGGGAAGGACGAGTGGCGTGGCCCCCGGTTCCACGCCCAGTGAATCGAAGTGCGCCGGCCGCGCCTCCATGATCGGGTGATCCAACGGCTGGCTCCAATGCAGCAGGTCGTCGGAAAACGCGATACCCAACGACGTGTGCCACGCGACCTTTTCGCCAATGAAATACATCACGTACTTGCCGCCGATTTTTTCCGGTACGATCACGCCGGCCTTCATCTGATTTTCGCCCCAGTCTTGCCCCTTGAGAACGACGCCTTTCTTTTCCCAGTGGACGAGATCGGTGGAGGTGGCCAGACATTGCTCCTGATGGGAGAGATCGCGGTCGCCCACGTAAGTCAGATAGTAGGTTTCGCCGAACTTCACCACGCGCGGGTCCTCGCATCCGCCCGCGTCGTAGGGTTCGCTCGGACACAAGACAGGGTTGGCTTCGCTGTGGCTGAAGTGGCGGCCATCATCGCTGTAGGCCAGATGAATCCGGCTGTGGCGAGCGTTTCTTACGTCCGTCCGGTACAACATCGCCAGTCGGTTGCCGACCGGGATCACGGTGGGATTAAAGACCTGGATTTCTTCCCCGACGCCGGACATGATCGGTTTGGAGCAACGGACCACGCCGTTCGGTTCCTTCACCTGAAAAGCGGCGAAATCGTCGGTTTCGGCACGCGCGCCGGGATGCAGCGCACAGACGCCCAACGCGAAAAATGCGAGCCACCGGAGCGGGTTCATCGTGGTTGGAGCGGTGGGATTTTAGCGGCGTGAAAAGGGGGCGTGTTTCCTCGGAAGGAATTCGGTCGGCGCGCCTACCGCTTCAGCGGGGCGGTCGCCAGCCCGACGTTCCGGTCGCCCGCGCCGTAGTACATCATCCACTGGCCCTCGCGCGCGATGATGCAGTTCATCCACAGGCAGTTCTTGTATTGCCCGCTCTCGTAAGGTTCGCGGGGCTGCATGATACAGTCGTCGAGTTGCTCGACCTTTTTGGTGAGGTCGGCCTTGGAAAAGAGCACTTCGGAGATCGCGTAGAACCATTTGCCCTTGCCGTTGAGCGTGCCGGCGATGAAGAGCACCACGTCGTCGGGATGCGCGGGCGAATGGTCGGCCACGGCCACGCACGGCTCGAACGGGGTGACCCAGCCCGGGGGAAACTTCATGTCGAACCAGGTGACCGGCCCCCAGGTGAGCAAATCATCGGAATAGCACACACCGTACTTGGCGTTGCCGATGAACATCGCGTACTTGCCGTTGATCTTGACCGGCGTGCCGTCGGGATCGCAGACCACCGCGCCGTTTTTCGCGCCGTCCGCGATGACGCCGAGCTTCTTCCAATGGAGACCGTCGGTGGAAGTGGCCTCGCACTCCGCGATGTGCCCGTCCTTGCTGCCCGTGTAGAAAGTGTAATACGTGCCCTCGTGCTTGAAGAAACGGGCGTCCTCGCAGCCGTACTTTTGCTCGAACGGCTCGGTGGCGTCGATCAGCGGATCGGGGTTGCGAGAGAATGTGACGCCGTCCGGACTCTCGGCGTAACCCACGCGCGACGTGACCGGCTTGCCCTGCCCGCGGTAGAGCATCCGAAAGTGGCCCCCGTCGAAAAGCACGCCGGGGTTATAAGTGTTGCGCGACTCCCACCCGTCCCCCTGCGGCCGGAGCAGCGGGTTGCCGCCATAACGCACGAACGGCCCGATAGCCCACGCGGGCCAGTTCCCTGCCGGATCGACGGTGAAGGTAAAGGTGGCCGAGGTGAGCGGCGCGCCCCCGGCGGAAGGAGCGGCCTGCACGAACCAATGGTGCGTGCCCACGGACAATGGGGCGGCGGGCGCGTAGTGCAGGACCGGCCCCGGCGACGCCGGAACGTCGCCCGCTTTGCCGCCGTCCACGAACACCGCGTAACTCCCGGCCGCCGGGCTAGCCTTCCAGAACAACAAAGGCTTTGTCACCTCGAAATGATCGTCGTTCCTGGGCGAACACAACTCGGGCGCATCCGGCGCGGCGTGAGCCGAGAGGGCGGTCGAGAACAGCACGAGCAGGGAGGCAGCGAGTCGCGGGAAGCATTGGCGGGGAGACGGGGTGAACATGTGGGTGGGTGGAACCAGTGGCGGCACGGCGGGGAACGTTGAATTTCTCGAAAGAGACCGTGGACCGCAAGAATTTTCCGACGTTTGTAGAGACACACCCGCTCCGCAGGGCGTAGGCGGTCACGTCACCCATCGCACGGTCCCACGCAAACAAGCTCGGATGCGTCGGCTGCGCTGCGCTGGAGATAGGCCTGCGTGCCAGGCAACTGGTGGCAGACCTGGTCGATCTCACCCGGCCCCAGTAACATCCATGCGGTGGAAAGTGCGTCCGCAATCGCGGCGGAAGCATGTACCGCCCACGCACGATACGGACCCGGTGCCGGCTGGCCTGTACGTGGATCGAGAATATGCGCGCCTTTCACGGAAAGCCCGGAAGCGCCGATGGCGCATCGTTTCAGCAGAATCGTTTTTGATGGAACCATCGAAACCTCCCAGCCGTTTGAATTTTCCGGGCCATCCAGGGCCAGGATGCTGCTCCCGCCCGCCACCAGAAGCGCGCGTGTGATGTCCCAGGCCTCCAATTCCTCGGCCATGCGGTCGAGGGCAAAACCCTTGCCGATGGCCCCGAGGTCGAGCGCGACGGGGCCGTCCTGAAGGCGGACGGTGAAATTTCCCGGGTCCATGAGCAGCCTTCCGCGCGCGGAGGACACCGGCGCGCCCGCCGCCGGCGCATCGCCGCGCCGCGCGTCCATCTGCTCGCCCAGACCCGGGTCGAAAGCACCCCCCGTCAACGCCTGCATCCCGGAGGCGATTTGCAGACAATGAAAAGTATCCGCGCTGAGCCGGAGGACCTCGCCGCGCGGGAGCAGTCGAATCTGGCTGACCTCGCTATCCTCGCGGAAACGGCTGAGCAATCTTTCGAGCCGGTCTGCCACCGCGAACGCCGCCCGCGCCGCCTGCCGGGCATAGGTTTCGTTTTCGTGCGCGAGCCGAACTTCAAAAGACGTGGCCATGCATTCGTGCCGATGGCGATGGATCGCGGGCTTACTCATGGGACGCCGGTTTTGAGAGGACGACGGCAAGCACTTCCGGCCGCAGGCCGAAGTATTCCACTTTCCATTCGGGACCGATCTTCGATTGCAAAGCCGGCAGCAGATCAGGCGAGGCGATCACGATGTCGCTGGTGATGGCGGGCGGAATGTCGCTCCAATAGCCGACCGGACCGAGCCGGCGCAGATACCACGGGAGCGGCCAATAATCGGTGCTGATGACCTGGATGATGTGCGCCGGATGGCGAGAATCGTCGTTCTTGATCCGCGCGACACGCGCGGCGAGTTGTTCCACATCACTTACCGTCGGCGAATAGGCCAGCGGATTGCGCGGGTCCGCCGCGTGGGCAAAACAGATTTGCCAGGTTTCGCGGCCCAGCCCGGACAGCCCGAAGGCGGCCAGCAGGACAAAGGCGGGTCGGTATTTGCCCATGCTCTGAAACAGGGCGGCGGCACCGGCACCGGCGAGCAGGACAACAGGCGCGAGGAAATTCATTTCGAGCCAGGGTGTCTTGTAGGGAATGAGGGAATAGATCACGCCCGTTGCCGACCCGAAGAAAAACAGGAAACGAACCGGGGGCTGCGTCCAGCGCCGAAGCGTGCCTAGGGCAGCCAGACCGAAAATGATCCAGCCGCTCCAGGGCACCGTGTAAAATCCCGGCCTCAACAGCCACGGCAGATAGGCCCACCAAGGTTTTTCGTGCCCCTCCCCTGCCGCGCGGCGCGCGAAGCGGAACTGGGCGGCGACAAAATCGGTGAGGCCGTGGCCGTTCGTCCCGAACGAGCTGTAGAAAAGCGCGAACACGAGCGCGAAGGAAAAAACGGCCCACCCGGCGGACTTCGCTGAAACGAGCCGGGGGCTTCCATCATTCATTGCCTGTCGTTCCCGCGTCAGCCACATGCCGCCCGCCGCCAGTCCGAGGGCCAGGAAGACCAGGGACGCTGTTTCCTTCGTGGCGAAAAGCAGGGCCGAGACAGCGCCGGTCGCCACGCCCAGGCCGATGGATTCGCGCGCCCGGGACCATGACCAGAGGCAGCGCAGCAGAAGCAAGGTCAACAGGACAAAAAGCCCTTCGTGAATGAAGTAACGCTGGTAGTAGACAAAAGGCGCGGCCACCGACAACAACGCGCCCGCGACAAAAACGACGCCCGCCCCGAGTTCCTTCGCCCAGAGCGCCAGCGCCAGAACCGTCGCCGCACCGATCAGCGCGGAGATCAGCCGCAGGTGCCACGCCTCCATTTCCGGCAAGGCATGAACCCCCAAGGCGCGCAAAACGGGATAGCTGAGGTAATACAGGAAAGGGCCATGCGAATCGTGCGGGTTGTAACGGTAAACGCCGGTCTCCAGCATCTCCCCGAGAATGACGGCATGGACCGCTTCATCGGCGTGCATGGGGCGGTCCTCGATACGCAGGCAGCGTAGACCGAGGGCCGCGCAGACGAGAACGGCCATGCCCAGCCACACGCCCCAGCGTTTTTTGTTTGCCCGGATCGGCGCGCGGAGCTTCGGAAACGCTGTCATCCAGAGCGGAGCGAGTCCGCGAGCGCCGTCGAAGGACCTTCCGGCCGGCGGCAGCCAAATGCGGTGACTTGATCGACGCGCCGATGTGAAATCAGCGGTGCCTCCGGCGGCGGAAGGTCCTTCGACTGCGCTCGCGGACTCGCTCCGCTCTGGATGACAGCGGGTTTCAAGCTCGACGTGCCCCCACACACAAAGTCGCCCCCGGGAAAACAGCGTTTCCGATGCCCCGTCCGCGTTGATGGGCAAACGAAAAATGCATCAGTTTTTTCCCCAAACTTCCACTTCGATGTAATGGTTGTTTTCGTTCGTGGTATTGCCCCGGCTGTAGAGCCGCACGTAACGCCCCTTGACGCCTTTGACATCGATCAGCCGGCCCTCGTATGTCTCGATATAGGCCGGGTCTTTGCCGGCCCCGAGTCCAATCACGTTGTCCGTGTCGTTGTTGAAAACCGTGGTCACCTTGTCGATGAAGTCGGAGTCGTCGGAGACCTGCACGACCACATCCTTATAAACGCGGGCCTGTGAGTGATAGTGCCAGACCAGGATCGCATAAATGCTGCCCGGTTTTCCGAGGTCGATCTGGACCCACTGTTTGCCCTTGTCCAGCTCGACGTAATTTCCGTCGTCGCCCGCCTTCACGCCATCGGTGATCTGCGAGAGGTCGCCGGTGGTCGGCTGGCTGTCGCTGCTCGTCACCGGCTTGTCCCTGGCCAAGTTGGCGCATGCCTTCGGGAACCATCAATGGCGGGCGCTTGCCCTGGCGCGGCGCTTCCAGGTTCGGCACTTTCACCGGCACCGCGGTGCCGACAAAGAGCGGCTTGGGGAGATCGGTTTGCAGCGGGACGAGTTTGGGATCGTTGGCCGACGCGGACAGCGCGGCGGACAGAACGATGACCAATGCGGCGAGGGCGGGGAGCGGTTTCATGGGCGGGGGTCAGGCGATGGATTCTTCCGGCTTCAGGGTGATCAGGCTTCTGGCCATGACGGCCTCGGACGCCTTGAAAATAGCGACCTCGCTCCTGAACGCTTCGTCGGCCGGGCAATTCAAGCGGGCCTTGCCGTGGATGGCGGCAAAGAAGTTTTCGAGATGCGGCTGATGCGGCGGCTTGTTCAGGATGACCGGTAGCGCGTAAGTGGCCAGATCGGCGGTTTCCCGCGCGTCCACCTTCTCGGTGCTGTCAGTGTCGGTGTCGGCGTCCGGCATCGGCGGTGCTGGCGGAGAGATAATGGAGATTGATCCACTTTTCCCAGTCGGGTGCGTTGGCCTCACGATAAACTGCCGTGTACTTGGGGTCTTCCGACATGCGGATCGTGCCCTCGGTGCCCATGAACTGCTCGAAATATCCGCCGCCCGCGCTGGTCGTGGTCTGCACCTGATAAAACGCGCGCGTCACACCTTCGGGCCGGTCGTACTCGTAGATGACCATGGCGTTGTCGAACCACTCGTGGTTCTTGTAGTAATCGTTGCCGCCGTTGGCCATGACCGTCGTCGGGGGCGTGCCGAGGAACCAGTTGAAGATGTCGATCTGGTGCGCGCCGAGGTCGGAGAGCGGGCCGCCGCCGCACTGCTTGAACCAGCGCCAGTTGCGGAACATGTGCATGTCGTCGAAGCCGTAGCGTTTCAGCACGTCCGGCGCGATGGTGTAGCGTTGCGGCCAACCGAGGTCTTCGGCTGACGGCGCGGTTCCATTGCCCGTTGCACGGTGGTGATGCGGCCCGGGAATTTTCGCTTCCTCGATGAGGCGGTGCAGCGCGACGAGATAACGCGGGTTGCTGCGGCGCTGATGGCCGATCTGGAGGAGCTTGCCGGTTTCCCGCATGGTCTGTACCATGGAGCGCGCGCCCTCGATGGTGTTGGACATCATCTTCTCGCAATAAACGTGCAACCCGGCCTTGAGGCAGGCGTTCGTCACCGGCGCGTGCCAGAAATCGGGCGTGGCGACGATCACCGCATCGAGACTCTTTTCCTTCGAGAGCATGTCCTCGAAATCGGAGTAAGCGTTGACCTCGAAGCCGTTCTTCCTGAGGTAACGCTGGCCGTAGGTCAGGTTGTAGTCCCAGATGTCGCAGACCGCCGCAAACCGGACATTGGGAATCTTCAACATGCAGTCCATGAGCACGCGGCCCTGCGCGCCGACGCCGACGAGGGCGATCCGCAGTTCGTCGCTGCCGGATTTGCCCGGCGCGCCGGTCGCGGCCGTCGCCAGCAGTTCGCCCGGGCGCAGGATCATCAGGCCCGCGCTCGCCGCGGCGAAGGTCTGGAGAAAACCCCGGCGGTCCACGTCAGGGCCGCCGATGCCAGGGACGGGCTGATGCGGGAGAGGCGTCATACGCGGGTGAGGCTCCAGCGGTTGTAAGGCGAGAGCGACCAGCGCGACCGCGACGAGGACGATGTGCGACGGCGAGCCAGGCCACGCCCGGTTCCTGCGCGATCAGGATCAGCCCGACGGTCAGGAGCGTGAAAACCAGGCCGATGCCCGAGCAGCGCCTCGCGGGTGCGGATGCCCAGCAGCAGCGCGAGGCCGAGAACGATCAGCACGTAGCCGAGCAGCGCGTAGAACGGCGCGGTCAGGAACCCGGGCAGCAGCGGTTCCTGCGCGAATTTGTCCCGCAGATTTTCGGGGATCGACTGGTAATGGGCAAAGCCGTAGACCTTCTTGCGTCACCGCGACGACCGCGCCGCTCGGGTCGGGCGTGCCGTTGGCGTCGAGCAAGGGTTGCTGCACGGTGATCTTGCCGGAGAATTTTTCCACGCCGGCAACGAGCACCCGCAGCCCGAGCCAGAGCCGCAGGCACCAGAAGGCATACGTGAGGGCGAGGTCGTCGAGTTTGAACGGGTTCATGCGTGTCGGTTTCAGGCGGATTGGCGGCCTGGGCCGAAAGCTCGTCAAAGGCTTTCTGGCGTCCTTGCCTTTGCATGTGTTTCAGCGCGTCGAGGATGGCTTGTTTCTCCTCCGCGCGGATGGCCAGGGGCCAGGCCGTCCGGTAGGCTTCGATCCGTTGCGGGAGACTGAGGACTTTGCGCCTGGATGCTGTCGAGATAACCCCGGAGGGCGAGGATTTTTTCCGAGTGTTCCGTGCCTTGCGACGGCCGCGTCCAGCAGCAGTTTGTCCGCCTCCGGGGTATGCGCCGTGGCCGAGCGCGCGAATGGCATCCTTGCGCGCGTCCGACCGATGGCGCCGTCGAGCTGGGTTTGCAGGCTGGCGGTGGCCTTGGGCCGAGGGGACCGAGGCGATGGCCGCGAGCAGGATGCCCCTCGTGTCGGGGGAGGCTTCGTGGAGGGCGTCGATCAGGAAATCGACGGCCTTGTCCTTGTCGGCGTGCGGTGCGGGCGCAACGCAGGAGCGCAACGTTGAGGCTTTTGCGCGCGGCGTTGGTTTTGGCCTGCGGAAGCAGGCCGGCGACGCGGTCCAGATCGTCTGCCGCCCGCCACGGTTTCGACGCCCTGGAACGCGGCGGTGGCGATGGCGGGGTCGGTGTCGTCCGGTCGAGGCGAGGAACGAGATCGAACGCGGAGCGATCCTGCCGGTCGGCGAGAATCGTCAGCAGGGCCGCCTTGACCGGTCCCGGGGCGCCGGCCAGGGCGTCCCTGAGTCGCGTGCCGGTATCGGACTGCGACAATTTTTTCAGGCTGCCGGCCGCCGCGGCGGCCTCGTTGCTCCCCCTGGCCAGCAACGGGAGCAGGACCGACACGGAACCGGGCAGGTTTGCGGCGCCGTAGCCGGCGATGGCGGCCCGGCGAACCTCGGGATGCGCGACTGGCCAGGGCCGCCTGCAGGATCGGCTCGACCGCGGCGGATGGCGTTTCCACCAGATTGTTGACGATGGCCGCCTGCGTCGCGGGGTCGAGGTCAGGCAGCGACGGAGGCGAGCGCCTTGAGGCAGTCGGCGGAAAGCAGCGGGGTCAACCGGGCCGCGCCGGACCGCACCCGGGCGTCGTCATCCTTGAGCAGGGGCAGGACCACGTTCAACGCCGTGGCGGGATCGGCGTGGACGCACCCTGTCGCGGCGGCGTTGCGCAGCGCGGCGGCGTCTCCGGGCTTGAGCAGCGACGCGAAGACGGACTTCGCCGCGTCCTGCCCCGATGTGCCGTCCTTCGAGGACGGCCGTCGGCGGCGTGGAGGAGCGCCCACTGGCGCGTCGGTTTCCAGCGGCGCCGCCACCTGCGCCGAGCGCAACGCCTCGAGCGCCGCCGGGGTTCCATGGTCCCGAGGGCATCCAGCGCGGCGGTCGCCTCCGCTCGTGTCGGCGGACGCGGCGGCTTTGGCCAGGACGGGAACGGCGTCGGCCACGCCCGCCCGGCCGAGGGCCCCGATGATCGCGGGACGAAGAGCGGCGGCGGCGCCGAGCCGAGACTGCCGAGCAGCGCGGCCCTGGCCGCGGGCGTGTCGAGGTCGAGAAGCGCATAGACCGCCAGATGACTCAATTTCGGGTCGGCGGTCAGTTTCTTGAGCGCAGGGATGCTGGCGTCGGACCCGATCACGCCCAGCCAGCGGCAAAGGTAATCCTTCGCGCCGGTGGAAACGTCGTCCTGCGCCAGCAGCGGCAGCAACGCGGCCTCGACCCTGGCGCCGGTCGCCGGGCTGCGAGCGGATAAACGTGTCGAACGCCACGATGGCGGCGCGGTTCGTTCCGTAGTCATAGGAGGAAACGGCCTTGATGCCGTCGGCCAGGGGATCGCCGGAAGCCGCCGGGGCGGCTCGGGGGCGGGGGGCGGCCAGCGCGAGGGATCAGAAAGGAGCAGGGGAATGCGGTCTCATGGAGGGATATCGTGGGGAAACTGTCAGGCCGGGAGCTGCCAGGGGGAGCGGTACGCGCGGATCAGGAGCGCCTCGGCGTCGGGCGCGTCGATGACGGCCTGCCGCTCCGGGTCCCAGCGCAATTCGCTCCGGCCGCTGCGGAAAGCCGCGTTGGCCAGATGCGCGACGGTGACGGTACGCAACGCCTCGTTGATCGGGCAGATGGGCGTCTGGCGGCTCCTGACGCAGTCGATGAAGTTTTGCGTGTGATCGACCGCGTCGAGATGAAAACCCGCGGTGGAAAACGGCACGGTGGCCCATTCGCGGATTGCTGAACTGGCTGCCGTCACGGCTCGTCCAGAGCCAGCCGTTCTCGCCTTCGATCCGCAGGCCGTTGCGGCGCGTTGGAGGCAACGTTGATGACGACGCCGTTGGCATAATGCGCCTCGAACGCGATAGTCCGTCGCGGTGTTGTAAAGCGGGCCGGCGGCAAAGGTGGCGCGCGCGTTGCTGATCGCCACGGGCCCGGTCTGTTGACGCCGATCGCCCAGGCGGCGATGTCGAAATGGTGGCCGATCCAGTCGGATGAGCTGTCCGCCCGAATAATCGAACGTCCAGCGGAACTCGTAATGGCAGCGTTCCTGGTAATAGGGCGCGTCGGGGGCTGGACCCAGCCACATTCGTAGTCGAAACCCTCCGGCACCTGCTGGGGAGCCATGGGAGCCTTGAGCTGCGCCCCGGCGCCGCTGGGCAGATGGACGTGGACGCCGGTGATCTTGCCGAGGAAGCCGTTGCGCACGAGCTGCACCACCCGCTGGAAATTCGCCTGCGAACGCTGCTGGCTGCCGATCTGGCAGACGACGCCGGATTCCTCCACGGCGCGCACCATCGCCTGCCCTTCGGAGATCGTCAGCGCGAGCGGCTTTTCCGCGTAGATGTCCTTGCCCGCGCGCGCCGCGTGGATCACCGGCATCGCGTGCCAATGGTCGGGCACCGAGATCCACACCGCGTCGATGTCGGGACGCGCCAGCAGTTCGCGGAAATCGCCGGTCGTGAAACATCCCTTGTAACTGCCCGCCTGCCTTTGCTCGGCATAGGCCGTCTCCAGTTCGCCCAGCGCCTTTTGGACGCGGGTGGCGTCCACGTCGCAGATGCCGTTCGTCTGGAACTGCGGATTGTGCAGGTCGGTGCGGAAATGGCTGCCGCCCTGCGAACCCACGCCGATGTAGCCCAGGGCGATGCGGTTGCTCGGCGCGATCTTGCCGTTGAGCCCGAGCGTCTCGGCGCGGACGATGGACGGGAAGGTGGCGGAGGCCGCTCCGGCGGCCAGGAGTTTGAGAAAGGACCGGCGTTCCATGACGGGTGGGGTTTGCTTCTAATCGGCGATGGGCACGAGCCAGATGTTGCGGTAAGCGGACGATGCAGCCGTGCTCCTGGAGTTGCAACGGCTCCTTGTCGGGATGGGCGTCGTAGCCGTGGCGTTTGCCCGGCCCGGTCGAACCCTCGACCGTGACGTGGTCCTGCACGCGGACGCCGTTGAAATCGACCGTTACCGTCGCGGGCCTGACGAGCTTCTTTTTCGGCGTCGAAGATCGGGCCGGTGGAACTCGATGTCGTAATACTGCCACTGCCCCGGCGGGCGGATCGGGTTGACCGAGGGCGGGGTCTGGCCGTAAACCGCCCCGGCGATGCCGTCGGCGTAGGTCGGGATTATCGTAGGTGTCGAGGACCTGGACCTCGTAACGCGACATCAGGAACACGCCGCTGTTGCCGCGCATCTGGAGGGTGCCCACGGGCGGGTCCGGCGTCCACCATTCGAGGTGCAGGCGGCAGGACCCGAAGCCGTCATTGGAGACCAGATAGCCCGTCTTCGGCACCTCCTCGACGTAGCCGTTTTCCAGCTTCCACCGGCTCGGTTTCCAGGCCGCGAGGTCCTTGCCGTCGAACAGGATGACCGCGCCCTGCCGGAGGCCGGGCCGAGGCGGCGAGTTCCGCTTCGCTTTTCGGCGCGGCCTTTTCCGGCTTGGGACGCGCGTTGTCGTTGACCTTCCACTTGCCGTCGGCGGTGCGGGAAAGGTCCGGCGATGCGCCGGGCAGTTGCTGGCCGGGATCGGCCAGGGCGGCCACTGGCGGCAGGAGGAGTCCATGCAGTGCCAAAATGACGAGGGGGAAACCACGGGGCGTTGTCATGTCTTGAGCTTATTATTCGTTATTAATCCCGCTCAGGCCGGAAGGTTGCGGTCAAGATGCATGGCTTCGGGTCATCTTCGGGGGGCAGCGATGCTTGCGCAGTGGGGGATTGCGATGGCAATGATGGCGCAAGTCCAGGAAAAGGCTTTCGATATTGTGTTTTGGTAAATTTTGAATATCGTGCCGCTCCGGCCATCGGATTTTCCTGCAAAATGCACTCCGCTGTTTTCCGCTCGGACCACGAGCTTTACCACGCCGATAGCTGCGAACCTTTGAAGCAGGCCGGCAAGCGTGGAGAAGTGGAGATCGTGGCCCTCGGCCGGAGGAGTTATCCCGGTGAGCGGCTTCCGTCGAACGACCTCAAAGAAGTGTCGCTGATGGGCTACTGGAGCGCGGTCAATCCCCAAAAGTGGGGATTGGGATGGCATCGCAACGAGGGCCTGGAAATTTCCTTCGTGGAAGCGGGCCGTATTCCGTTCGCGGTCAGCGGTAAATTTTATAATTTGGAAGCGGGCCACCTGACCATTACCCGCCCATGGCAGGATCATCGGGTCGGCAATCCGAACGTCCCTGCTTCCCGCTTCCATTGGCTGATTTTCGACGTGGGGATGCGGCGTCCCAATCAGCCATGGCACTGGCCTTCCTGGCTGCTTTATCCCAAGGCGGGTTTGGCGCGGTTGACGGCCATCCTGCGCCAGAATGAGCAACCGGTCTGGCGGGCCACGGATGAAATCACCCATTGCTACCGGAAACTCGGCAAGGCCGCCGCCGCCGGGACGGGCGCGAAGAACATCACCCGGGTCAAGATCATCATCAACGAGTTGGTCATCGCCCTGGCGGAATTGCTGGAAAGCTGCGACCCCCAGCTTGACGAAAGCCTTTCCAGCAGCACGCGAGCCATTCGTTTGTTTCTCGAAGAACTGCCGCGGCGAATCGACGAACCCTGGACGCTCAATTCGATGGCCAGGGAATGCGGCCTGGGCCGCAGCGCCTTTGCCACGTTTTGCAAGGAAATCACAAATGCCTCGCCCATCGATTATCTCACCCGTTGCCGGGTGAACGCGGCGGCGAAAATGTTGACCGCCGCGCCGGACAGGAGCATCACCGATGTCGCGTTCGATTGCGGATTCCAGTCGAGCCAGTATTTCGCCACGGTTTTTCGGTCGCACCTTTTTTGCAGCCCGCGCGAGTGGCGCGCAAAGAAGAATTGAAGACCGCCCGCCTCGACGGCCGGCGGATTTGTCTAGTTTTTGCCGTTGGAAAATTCTACACGCAATTTTTGCGGTTTTGCCTCACGATCCCGCGGAGGCTTGAGCCTGCCATCCTATGTCTCGGACTGTCACCCTTTTCACCGGCCAATGGGCCGATCTGCCGCTGCCAGAACTCGCCCCGCTCGCCAAAAAGATGGGCTACGACGGCGTGGAACTCGCCTGCTGGGGCGACCATTTCGAAGTGGATCGCGCGCTGGCGGAACCAGATTACGTGGCGAAAAAATGGGCGCTGCTGCGACAGCACGGCCTGACGTGCCACGCGATTTCCACCCACCTCGTCGGCCAGGCCGTTTGCGACCTGATCGACGAACGGCACAAAGCGATCCTGCCGCGCCGACGTCTGGGGCGACGGCGAACCGGAAGGCGTGCGGCAACGCGCCGCGGAGAAAATGAAGGCGACGGCGCGGGCCGCGCGCAAATTTTTCAACGCCCGACCCGGCGGCGAGGACGACGGGAAATTTCCCGCCGTCGTGAACGGCTTCACCGGCTCCTCCATCTGGCATGCGCATTTACGCTTTTCCGCCGACGAGCCAGGATTATCTGGCAAAAGGGCTACGCCGATTTCGCGCAAACGCTGGACGCCGATCCTCGACGTGTTTGAGAAGGAAAATGTCAATTTCGCGCTCGAAGTGCATCCGACCGAAATCGCCTTCGACATCGCCTCCGCCCAGCGCGCGCTCGCAGCGGTCAGGCATCATCCGCGTTTCGGCTTCAACTACGATCCGTCGCATCTGGGCTATCAGGGCGTCGATTACGTGAAATTCATCCGCGAATTTGCGGACCGCATTTTTCACGTGCACATGAAAGACGTCTGGTGGGGCCACGGCGACGGCACGGTCGGCGTGTTCGGCGGCCACACCGATTTCACCGATGCGCGCCGCTACTGGGATTTCCGCTCGCTCGGCCACGGCGACATCAAGTTCGAGGACATCATCGTCGCGCTGAACGACGTCGGCTATCGCGGCCCGCTCTCCGTCGAATGGGAGGACGGCCGCATGGATCGCGTCCATGGCGCGACCGAAGCGGCCGCGTTCGTGCGCAAGCTGGATTTCACCCCGAACGCGGCCGCCTTCGACGCGGCATTTTCGCAAAAAACAAGCCTAAGTCGAAACTTCTATGTGCATTCCAAACGCAAACTTCGTTACGGCATGGTCGGCGGCGGGCGCGGCGCTTTCATCGGCGCGGTGCATCGCATGGCGGCGGATCTGGACGGCCAGATGGAACTCGTCGCGGGCTGTTTCTCCTCCGACCCGGAGAAGTCCACGGTTCACCGGCGAGGATCTCTTTCTCGACGCCGGATCGCGTTTACACCAGCTACCAGAAATGGCGGAACGCGAAGCCGCGCTGCCGGCGGACGAGCGGCTCGATTTCGTTTCCATCGTCACGCCGAACCACCTGCACGCGCCGGTGGCGACGGCGTTTCTGCGAACGCGGCTTCCACGTCGTCTGCGACAAGCCGATGACTTGACTCGCTGGAGGAGGCGCAGGCGCTGCGCGAAGTGGTCGCAAGAGCGGCAAAGTTTTCGCGCTCACGCACAATTACACCGGCTATCCGATGGTGAAGGAGGCGCGCGAATCGTCCGGCACGCGGCGAGCTCGGGCAAGATCCTCAAAGTCGTCGCGGAATATCCGCAGGGCTGGCTGCTCGACCAGCATCGAGGCGACCGGCCAAAAGCAGGCGGCTGGCGCACCGACCCGGACGCAGGCCGGCGCGTCCTGCTGCATCGGCGACATCGGCACGCACGCGGAAAATCTCGGCCGCTACATCACCGGCCTGAAGATCGAATCGCTGTGCGCCGAGTTCACGACGTTCATTCCCGGGCCGCGAGCTCGAAGACGACGGCAACATGCTCGTCCGTTACCAAGGCGGCGCGCAAGGGCGTGCTCTATGCCTCGCAGATTTCCTGCGGCGAGGAAAACAATCTCAACATCCGCGTCTACGGCACAAAAGGCTCGCTCGCGTGGCAGCAGGAACATCCCGAACGAACTGATATTTCAGCCCAAGGACAAGCCGGCGCGGATCCTGCGCCGCGGCAACGGTTACGTGAGCGACGTCGCGAAGAAATTCACGCGCCTGCCGTTCGGCGCATCCCGAGGCCTTCATCGAGGCGTTCGCGAACATTTATCTCGAAGCCGCCGCGCGATCCGCGACCGAGATCGACGGCAAGGCGGCAGCGCGGCAATATGATTTTCCGACGGTGGACGACGGCGTCGAAGGCATGGCGTTCATCGAAACAGCGGTGAAGTCGGGCAACTCCGATCAAAAGTGGATTTCGCTAATCGCTTGTTGAACGTGATCGGACGAGACCAACCCTCCGCCAGCCCAAGACCGCGCCGAGCCATCAGGGCCGGGTCATGGGCAAGCGCAGGAACCGGCGGGGCGTAGCAGGGGTCATCGGCTGCATGTCCTGAACCGTGACCGCGCCGGGAGATGTGCTCCTAGAGCGTTATCGGTAGTGGTATTTGATTGAATGACAGGCAAGTGAGATCATGGGCGATGCTGGGCGATGGCAAGAACATCCTCCCTGGCGGCGGAAGCCGCGCCGCGCTGCACGCGTTGCGGCAGCGAGCGCATCGTCAAGAACGGCAAGAACATCTGCGGCCACCAGCAGTTCCGCTGCCGGGCGTGCGGGGCCTGCCGGGTGCTTGCATCCCAAAAGCCGGCAGGCTGCCCCGGAGCGCCAGGAGGAAGTCTTGCGTGCGGTGGCCACCGAGCGGCTGAGCCTGCGGGCGGCGGCGCGCGTCTTCGGCGTGGGGCGCAACACGATCACGGGCTGGCTCAAAAAAAAGCCGCAAGCCTCCCGCCGCTGAGCGAGACGCTTTTGCCTGCCGAGGCCGGCGACGTGCTGGAGCTCGACGAGCTTTGGAGCTTCTGTCGGCTCCAAGGCCAACGTGCGCTGGGTGTGGATCGCGCTTTGCCGCCAGACCCGCCAGATCGTCGCTTTCTTCGTGGGGGATCGTTCGGCCGAGAGTGCCCGTGCTTTGCGTGAGCGCATCCCGCCCGACTACCGCTGCCGCGCCACCCGCAGCGACTTCTGGCTGGCCTACGAGGAGGCCTTTCCCACGGCGCACCCACCGCCTGTGCGGCAAAGCCGAGGGCCAGACCAACCACGCCGAACGCTTCTTCTGCACCCTGCGCCAGCGCCTCGGGCGCTTCGTGCGCAAAACGCTCTCCACCACCCAGCGCCGGGGCAAGAGCACGAAGCCCTTCTTGGCTTTTGGCAAGCTAACCACCTGCAAGTCAATGCCATGGCTGGCAGCCACGGCGGCGACCGCCTCACCATTGTAGCCACTGTCCACGAAGGCAACCTCCACGCTCTCGCCGGTAGCTTCCTGCACGTTGGCCAGCAGTTCATCGACGTGGGCACGCTCGTTTTCGTTGGCGGGTGAAACATGGGTGGCGAGCAGGTGACCCAGTGTATCCACCGCCAAGTGTACCTTGGAGCCCTTCCTTTTCTTGTGCCCGTCGTAGCCCGAGCGCGGTCCGCTCTCGATACTGCCCTGCAAGGTGCGTGCGTCCAGCACGGCGGCCGTGGGCGGCTCAAGACGGTCAACGATCAGGCGCAGGATCATTCTCAAGTCGTGGACCCTGGCTTCGAACACGCCCGCCTCCAGCCAGCGGGTGGCCTGCTGGTGGACGATCTGCCAGGGAGGCAAATCGTTGGGCAACAGCCGCCAAGGACAGCCCGCGCGCACCAGGTAGCGCAGCGCGTTGAACACGCTCCGCAAGCGGTGCACGCGCTGGGGGGCGTTCTCCTCCATCAAGGTCAGGTACGGGACGACAAACGCCCACTCTTCATCGGAAACATCGGTGGCATAAACTCCGGGCTGGCGCATAGCCGCCAACTTAGCTCATCAAAGTGCAGGACACCGTCTAGGCGATGGCATAGAAGTGCCGCAGCTACGCCGACCGCCAGTGCTCGCCCGACGACATGGACGTTCTACCGGTTCCGGGAAAGTCGAACAGCTTCTACCGCCCCCCGACCCATTAACAGCCCTCCGGGCACGGACCCGTTACGGCGTGACCGTAAACGCCGAGGCCGTCGAGACGCTGCCGTAGCTGGTGTTGACCTTGATGGTACCCGTCAACGCCCCGCTGGGCACCGTCGCATTGATGACCGTCGCCGTGAACCCATGCACGGCCGCCTTGTTGCCGCCGAAAATCACCGTCAGCGGCGCGGAGAAGTTCGTGCCCGTGAGGGTCACCGTCGCACCCACCTTGCCACTCGTCGGACTGAAGCCGGTGATCGTCGGCGGAGCCTCCACCACAAAGTTCGACGTTGTCGAGACGCTGCCATAGCTAGTGGTCACCTTGATGGGTCCGGTGATGGCCCCGCTGGGCACGGCCGCGTTGATGACCGTCGAACTAAAGCCGTGTACGGCGACTTTGTTCCCCCCGAAGGTCACCGTGAGCGGCGCGGAGAAGTTCGTGCCCTTGATGGTCACCGTGTCGCCCACCTTGCCGCTCGGCGGGCTGAAGCTGCTGATCGTTGGCGGAGCCTCCACCACGAAGTTCGACGCCGTCGAGACGCTGCCCCCGTTCGTATGGATCGTGATCGGCCCGGTAATGGCTCCTTTAGGCACCTGGGCATTGATCTGGGTCGCGCTGACGCTATGCACGGCGGCTACGTTGCCCGCAAAGACCACGGAGAGCGGGGCGACGAAGTTCGTGCCCTTGATGACGATGGTATCGCCGACTTTTCCGCTGGTCGGACCGAAGCTGCTGATCGTCGGCGCGGGAGGCACGAACGCACCGAAGTTGCTGAGGACCACGGCCGAAGGCGTCGCGCTGCCCGCACCGTAGTCCACCTCGAACGATCCCAGGCCATCGGACGTGTTGAGGCGTTTGCCGCTCGCTACGTTGGCGAAGCTGCCGGTGATTGGCGAGGTGGCCGAGACGATGGTCAGCGTGTCGGTGGCCTTCGGCAGCGTGGCACCCGGCGAGAAGCTCAACATCAGCTTGCCCGCCAGCGCGGCTGCGCCGTTGACCTGGAGGATGCCGGGACTCGTCGCCCCCTGGCTGGCCGTGCCGCCGATGACGACCGCCAGCGTCGCCTTCGAGCCGGAGGCGGTGTACGCGCCGCCGACGTGGAAGGTGCTGCCCGCGTCGAGAGTAATCGTGCCCGTGTCGGTCAACGCGGCGGGCGTGCTGAACTGGATGAGGTCTAGCAGTGCCAGCGTGCCAGCGTTTGTGGTCAGTCCGTTGATCGCGCCGAAGTTCGCGTTCGCGCCGCTGAGAGTGACTGTCGCCGCGTTGACGAGCACATTGCGCCCATTGAAGTCCAGCGTGGCCCCGTTGCCCTGATCCGTGACGGTGTAGGTGCCGCCAGTCAGCGTTTGGCTGGTAGAATTAAAATTGGTGAAGTTCGTGCCGCCGGACACGCTCAGGGTGGAGTTGTTGTTGGCGGACAGGAAGCGGTTGTTGGTGAAGGTCGGTCCGCTGATGGTCATCGTCTGGTACGTGCTGACGACCGTGCCGTTGTTGACCAGGCTGGCGCTGATCGTGCCGTTGTTCTCAATGGTGCCGTTGGCCCCTTCGACCGTGCCGCCCGTGCCGAAGGTGATGGTGGCATTGTTGGTGGCCTGGATGGTGGTCAACTCGATGATGCCCGTGCCGTCGATGGTCACGTCCGCGGCGGCCTGGAGGTATGCGTATTGGCGCGTGTTGAAGTTGTAGCCGCCGTCCTGGATGAAGCCGTTGTTGGTCAACGTGCCCACGAGATTGAGAGGGTTCGACACCACGAAAACACTGCCCGCCGCGAAAGTGACATCCTGTAAACCACACTCGCTTTCATTGAAGACGATGCCGGTATCCAGGTCGCGGCCCGTGTCGTTGGCGCTGCCGAGCGTGCCGCCTTTGACCGTGACGTTGATCAGGTCGATGCGCCCGGTGGCGTCCGTGGTGATGGTGCCGCCGGTATTGTCCAGTGTGACCTGCGCCGTGTCATCTCGCAGGATCAGCTCGCCTTGGCTGGTCGCCTCCATCTTGCCGGAGTTCTTGTTGGCCGGGCCAGCGAGGGTCAACGAGCCGTTGTTGGCGTTGATCAGGCCCTGGTTGTTGACGTTGACCGTGATGCTGCCTCCGCCCGCGATGGTGTGCCCGGCGGCGTTGGTGAGCGTGGGCAACGGACTGGCGCTGGCGTCCGCCGGGATGATCTGGCTGTAGTTGCTGCTACTGCCGTAGAGGAGGACGACCTCGCCCGTGCCTTGGAGGGTGACGTTGCCGGGAAGCGTAAAACCGCTGATTTGCTTGGTGTCGTAGTTGCCCCCGGCCAGCGCGAAGTACCCGTTGTTGGTCAGTGTGCCTACGAGGGTCAGAGGCGTTTCCACGTAGAAAACACTCCCCTTGGTCAGCGTGACGTCCGTCAACGTGCTGGAGCCGGAGGTGTGGAAATAGCCGCTGCTGGTATCGGTGCCGGTGTCGTTGGCGCTGCTCAAGGTGCCGCCGGTGATCGCGCAGCCGCCGAGGTTGATGCGCTGCTGGCATCGTCCACGCTGATTTCGGCACCGGTGTTGTTGAGCGTGGTGCCTTGCAGAACGAGCGTGCCGCCGCCGCTGGACGCGATGGTCCCGGTGTTGGTGACGGTCGCGCTGGTTACGATCAAACCTCCGCTGTCGGCCGACTCGAGGACGCCGGCGTTGGTGATGGGTGCGCTGATGGTTGGCCCGCCGGTGGCGGTGAGGGTGGCATCGGAGTTGATCGCGAGAGTGCCGGGACCTTGGATCGACGCATATTCGACTGTGAGGCTATAGAGACCGGTGCCTTTCAGGGTCAGGGTGTTGGCCAGGGTGATCGTGGTGTACTGGTCGGCGGCGCCGATGACGAGCGAGCCGGCGTTCTGGATCGTGCCCGCGCCGCCGGCGGCCATGGTCACCGTGATCGCGGATTTACCCGCCCCGCCGCTGTTGCCGCTGTCGATGGCGAGCGAGCCAGCGCTGCCCAAGGTCAGGCTCTGGAAGGAGACCCCTGCGTTGAGGTGGCACGAACCGTTGACGGAGGCGGTCACGCCCGCACCGTCGGGGTAGGTCGTTAATGTGGTCCAGTTGGTGTAGGCGGTGGCGTAAGTATTCTTCTGACCGTCCTCGGAGGTCTGGTAAGGCTGGGTCCAGAGGTTGTTGTTGGGAAAGGTGAATTGTGAGCCGTCGGGGTTGGTGACGGTCTGGCCGTTGTCGTTCTGTTGGAAGACGTACTGCGCGGCGAGCGGATGCGCTGCCAACAGGAAGCCCGCCGCGCAAGCGAGCCAGCCCCTGCTTCGCCGGAGAGCGGGAGGACGGTGCAACGCCGGAGCGGCGGACTGGAAGATCGTGGAAAAACTTTTCATACGGTGTAGATGTGCGGTTGGAGACAGCTTGATGAATTGGCGACGGAACAATGGGTGCCCGCTCTGGCACGCCCCTGCGACTCCAGGCGTCCCGCGGGTGAAACATCATGTCCGTCTATGAGAAGAACGCGGCGCTTGCCGCGGCACGACACGCTTTCCACGAAAAAGTTTCTTTCCCCGTCGTGGCCGGGTGCGCTAGGATGCCGACGTTCTAACCGGGACCGCGCGTTCCCTGCATGAGTACCGCTTCCACTCACGACGTGACCCGACTGCTGGTCGCGTGGAACGAGGGCGACCCGCCGCCGCCGAGCGCTGATGCCGCTCATCTACGATCATCTGCGCGGGTTGGCGCGCGAGTACATGCGCCGCGAGCGCGCCGGCCACACGCTCGAGCCACCGCGCTGGTCCACGAAGCGTACCTGCGCCTGGTGGACGGCGCGGACGTCAACTGGCAGGACCGCGCGCATTTTTACAGCTGGCCGCCCGCGCGATGCGGCGCATCCTGGTCGATCACGCCCGCGCACGCGCCAGACCCAGCGGCGAGGCGGACGGCAAAGCGCGTGCCGCTGGAGAAGCCGAGGCGGACGCTCGCCGCGGCGACGGACCGGCGAGACGGACCTGGTCGCGCTCGACGCCGCGCTGGACGCGGCTCGCGCGGGTCTACCCGCGGCAGGGCCAGGTGGTCGAACTGCGGTTCTTCGGCGGCATGGAAACGCGCGACATCGCCGAGGTGCTGCAGGTGTCCGAGAAGAACCGTGCTGCGCGATTGGCAGTTCGCCAAGCGCTGGCTGCACCGCGAACTGGGACGCCGACCGTCGAGCATGGACGCGAACGAGCCCGCACGACGTCCGGACCGCGTGCTGGACCTCGTGGCCGACGCGCTGGAACTCCCGCCCGGCGAACGCGCGGCCTTTCTGGCCGAGGCCTGCGGCGAGGACGCGGCGCTGCGCGCGGAGGTGCAGTCGCTCGCTCGGCTGCGAACCGCAGGCGCGGCGAGTTTCTCGGAGACAGCCGGCCTTCGCGCTGGCGGGCGAGGCGCTCGGCGACCTGGACGCAGGGCGAGTTGAAGCCGGGCGAAATGCTCGGCGATTGCCGGATGCTCCGCTGCTCGGCGAGGGCGGCATGGGCGAGGTGTACCTGGCCGAGGACACCACGCTGGAGCGGCGCGTGGCCGTCAAGCTGCTCAAGCGCCGCCTGGACGACGACAGCGCTGCTGCGCCGCTTCCGCCACGAGCGCCGGGTGCTCGCCGGCCTGACCCATCCCAACATCGCCCGGCTCTACGGCGGCGGCGGTCACCCCCGAGGGCCGCGCCTACCTCGTCATGGAATACGTCGAGGGCGAGCGGCTGGACCGATTATTGCGACGCGCGCGGCCTGGGCGTCGGCCGAGCGGCTGGCGCTCTTTCGCAAGGTGTGCGCGGCCGTGGCCTACGCGCACCAGAACCTCGTCGTCCATCGCGACCTCAAGCCCGCCAACATCCGCGTCACGCGCCGAAGGCGAGCCCAAGCTGCTGGACTTCGGCATCGCCAAGCTCCTCGACCCGGAGGCGACGCCGCACCGGCGCCGAGCCGACCGTGACCATGGCCGGCGCGCATGACCCCGGAGTACGCCAGCCCCGAGCAGGTCGCGCGGCGAGCCGATCACCACCGCCAGCGACGTGTACAGCCTGGGCGTCGTGCTCTACGAATTGCTCACCGGCCAGCGGCCCTATCGCGCAGCTCAAGAGCCGCCGCCCGGACGAACTCGCCCGCGCCATCTGCGAGGAGGAGCCACCCCGCCCGAGCACCGTCGCAACTCACACTGCTCTGACGACCGCCTCCGCCCCGGCGCTCGCCGACCAAGTCTCCGTGACGCGTGAGCCGTCCGGGAAGCTGCGCCGCCGGTTGGCAGGCGATCTGGACAACATCGTCGCTATGGCGCTGCGCAAGGAAGCCGGACGCCGCTATCCCAGCGTGGCGGCAGTTCTCGGACGACATTCGCCGTCACTGTGAGGGGCTGCCGGTGAGTCGCGCGCAAGGACACGCTGTGTTACCGCGCAGGCAAGTTCGTGCGCCGCAACAAAGCGGGCGCGCTGGCCGTAGCGATGGTCACGCTGGCGCTCGTCGGCGGACTCGTGGCGACCACGCTGGAGGCGCGGCGTGCGAACCGCCGCTTTGAGGACATGCGGCGACTGGCAAAATCCATTTTGTTTGAGATCGAGCCGCAGATTGCCGACTTGCCTGGCAGCACTCTGGCGCGCGCTACCTTGGTCAAACGGGCTTTGGAATACCTGGATGATCTTTCGCGCGAAGCGGGCGGGCGCAGCGATCTGCGACGCGAGTTGGCGGCGGCTTACGAAAAAGTGGGCGACGTGCAGGGAGGATGGACCAGGCGAACCTGGGCGATTCCGGGGGGCGTTGTCCAGTTACCACAAAGCGCGCGACCTGCGACAGGCTTTGGTGGCGGCGGACGCCCACGATGTCCGTGCCAGGCAGGAGTTGGCTTCCTGTGACGAGCATCTCGGGGTGATCCTTTGGTGGAGCAACCAGACGGCTGCCGCCCAGAACAGATACCGCGAGTCGCTCGCCCTCTGGCGCGAGTTGGTGGCCGCGCAACCTGCCTCGGTCGAATTCCGGCACGGCCTGGCTTCCGTCCTGATGCGGATGGCGGACGTTCTTAACTGGAACACCCAAAGCTCCGAAGCCATGGCCGTCTACCGGCAGTCCCTGCCAATCCTGCGCGCCCTGGCGCAAGCCGCCCCGCAGGACACGGGATGCGGCTGGATCTCGCCCGCTGCCTGGAAGACATGGCCGACACGCAAAAGGATCTGCGTGATTACAGCGGGGCGATGGACAATCTGACCCAGGCCGAAAACCTGGTCGAGTGGTTGGTGGACCAGGATCCGAACAACCAGACCGCCCCGACACTCGCTCTGGTACGGCTTGTACCTCCAAACGGAAACTCTGCTGGCCCCAAAGGCTACCTCCCGGGCTTTGGAAATCATTCCCAGGA
>CAVYBS010000002.1:0-452654 GCA_963766845.1 uncultured bacterium
CAGAAAAAGAGTCACAGTCATTCGGTAGCGGTGGACATTTTGTTTGAACATTAATTTCAATCACAACCGACTTCCTCTCCGTCGCTAAGGAGATTAGCGAGCGGTGGTGAGTTGCGGAGCACCAGTGACGGAAAAGGCTTCGTAGCGGGTGAGCTTGAGTTGGTCGGGCTTGTTGCCGTGGAGGTCGAAGACGACGAGGTCGTTGGCACCTTCCTTCATCCAGCATTCGGGCAGGTACATGGGATATGTTTGCGGTGACTCGCCGAGGTTGTGGCCGTTGAGCCAGACGTGGCCGGCCTTCAGCCCGGTAGTGTCGAGGCCGACGGTCTGCAAGGCGTCCGGCGTCTGGTGCCAGTCGAACCGGCACTTCCAGAAGGTGGGTTGACTGGCCAGCGTGGAAGCGCCCGTCTGCCACGGGCGATGCGCGAGGAAATCGCCCCAGTTCGTGACGCGTCCGATGATGGCGGTTTCGTCGAGATCATCGAGACCGCCGTGGAACTGCCAGGGGGCGTGCGCGAGGGGCGAATTGTGCCACAGGCTCAGGCCGAGCTGGCCGGTGTCGCCGCCGAGCCGGCTTTGAATCAGGACCAGGACCGTGTTCTTGCCTGCCACGAGGAGTTTGGAGGCGTCCACGGTGTGGTCCGACAACAACTGGCCGTTGAGATAGGTGATGACCTTGGGAGGCTGAGGCTCGCCTCGTTGCCCCTGCACAGGCGGGGCCGGATTGAATTGGGGCGTTTCCAGCATCGAGTCGATTTGGGCCGGCGTGACGTTGAAAGCACCGCGATACCAGGAGTCGCCGCGCGGTAGGTTGAGGGCGAGGGACGCGGGCTCGACGGTGGACCAGGCCGAGTCGTCGTATCCCGGCTTGGCCAGGGCGGCGGCATCGGCATCTTTGGTGGCCTTGTCCCATTTCTTCCAACTCACATCGACCGGAATGGACGCGGCGTCGGTGGAGACGCCGCCCCATAGCCCGCGCGCCGTCCGCAGGCCGTCGAGACCATAGAACAGGACCTTGGATCGGGGGGACACCTTGACGAGGATAGCCAGGGTGTTGTCGCCCGGCTGGGCGTTCGGGAATGTAAGCGAGCCGGACTGGCCGTAGTTCAGCGTGGTCGTGGTGCCGGGCTGGCCGTTCAGGTACGGGACGAACGTCCCCGACTGGCCGCCAAAGTGCAACGATACGGGGCCGGCCTTATCTGTATGCAACGTGGCGCGATACCAGCCGTAGCGGTTCTGGAAGCTATCGTAGGTTTCCATCGGCTGCGGGCCGGTCGAGGGAAGCCACTTGGCAGTCTCGACATTCGCATTGCGCTCCGGGGCGGCATCGCGCCACGACCAGTTTGCGAGCGCGGGAGGATCGGGGATGGTGGCCGCCGCCTGCGCCATTTCCGACTTTCCCGAAGCCGCATAGATCGTGGCCTTGCCGCCCTCGGGTGGGAATTCCATGCAGCCATCTTCCAAAACGAAGGACGGGCCGACGTAAATCTTATCATGTGCCAGCCACGTGCGGTTCGTCATCTCCGTGTTCATGACGAGCAGCACGGCATGGTGGCCGTCACCCGAATCGAGTTTGACTTCGGAGACGGCATCTCCGGCGGGATAAGTGAAATCAAACTGGTCTGGACCCGCCGCCGGCGTCTTCAGCTTGAGCGTGACCTCACCCGAGTCGCTGGCCGGGCCATAGCAAATCCAGTAGTCCGTGTTGCCGATGGTCTGGCGCGCCAGGACGTTGGTGCAGACCGACTCGAACGAGGCGTTCGGGGTCCAGGGTACGTCGAGCAGAATTGTGCGCGGCTCCGCCGTGCCAAGGTGGAAGCTGCCCTTGTGCGGCAGCGTCAACCCACCCACGGTCACATGTGTCTCCAGCGGAGCGTTGGGATCGGCCACGGGCGCGGTCCCGATCTTGCGCTGGAAATGATCGAGCATGATGAAGCTGCCTTGCGTCGGGTTGGTGCGCGCGGTGACGCGCAACGCCGGCTGATCGCAGGTGGCGAGCTTCGGATCATCGTGGCTGCCGGTTAACAGGGGCGTGAAGCTCTGCGCGAAATAAGCGGCGCGACGGGCGGGAAAATAGAAGTTATGGAGTTGCCCGGCTTCACCGACCGGCGCGGAATAATCGTACGAGACTCCGGGCGGTTCGCCGTCGCCGGAGTAGCCGAAGTTCGTCCCGCCGTGCCCCATGTAGTAGTTGTAGCCCGCACCGCCGAAAGCGATGATCTTCCAGGTGCCGTGGGTCTTTCCGTCGAGCGCGCCTTTGACGAGATCGCCGTTGGTCCAGGTCGCCGTCGCTTTGCCGATGTAGCCGGTCCAGAACTCGGTGGTGTACCAAGGCGACGGACCGACCGGGAACGGTGCCTCGTCCGAGGCCGTGGGATCGGAGCGGTGGCGCATGCCGGAGTTGAAGGTGGGCACCTCGATGCCGTTGCGGTCGGCCTGATCGTCCAGATACTTCAGGTAGGGATCGATGACCTGCGTGCCCCAGCCTCGCGGATGCTCGTTTTCGAGCTGGACCATGAACACGCTGCCGCCGTGGTTGAGTTGATGCCGGGCCACGATCTTCTCCACGGCGTCCAGATGCGGGTCGGAGTAGGCGAGCGAGGGGCCGAGTTCGCGGTCGATCATGCCGGGCTTGACGGTGAGCCAGGCAGGATAACCGCCCAACTCCCACTCGGCACAGGCGTATGGACCGACGCGCTCCAGACCGTACATGCCCATGTCCTGGAGGAGCGAGAGCCAGGCGTCGAGGTCGTTGTTGTCGCTGAAGTCCCACTGCCCTTCCTTCGGCTCGGTGGCGTTCCAGAAGATGTAGGACTGGACGGCGTTGAAGCCCATCATCTTGAGCCGCCAGAGGCGGTCGCGCCACAACTCGCGCGGGACGCGGGCATAGTGGATGGAGCCGGAGCTGATGAAGGTGGGCTTGCCGTGGATGACGAAGTATCCGTCCTGCCAGTGGATGGCGTCCTGCGCCGCCGCCTTCGGGGGAAAGATTTCGTCCCGGCCGTCCTCTGGCGTGGCCCGGGCCACCTGCGTGAAAAGAAGAACGGCGAGGAAAAGGGTGCGGTAAACCATAGCAAGGCGACGAAGCGCCGTTACAGTAAAGCGCATTGGCACGCAAAAGATGTATGAATTCTTCGCACCAGCGCGCTTGAACCCGAGGTCCCCGGAATGATGTCCGCCGGTCACGGTGTTGGCGACATTTTATTCAGGACAGGGGTTACGCACTGTGACGCCTAAGGATGAGTAAAATCAGACGACGTTGGGCGGTTACCTGCTCCGGCCTTTTGTATTCCGCCCTTTGGCACTTCGGCCTACCCTGCCGAACCAATTTTTCGCCTTTTGCTCAAAACCCTTCCTACAAAAGCGAGATGTCCCGACGAAGTTTGGATTGGCCGCGCCGAATCGCCCGGACTGACCGGCTGCCGTAGCCGCCGACCACAGCAGCTTCTGTCCCCGTCGTGTCCATCTCGGCGACGAAGCCTTTGATCGTCAGCGTATCGGTCTGATCGGTTACTTGCTCGTCCTCGCGCGCGGGGGTTCCGTGATTTTGGATCGTGGCCCGCACTCTGTCCTGCTCCGCGAAGGCGATGCCGCTTTGATCCCGCCGGGAGGGAGTTCGTGATGATGGAGATTTCACGCCCGCAGTTTTCCCGTGGCGTCACCGTGTTCTGCTTTTTCCAGCCCGCGCGCCGTGGCCGATGTGATCCGAGATCGAGAGGGTCTCGATGAAGTGGCGGCCCGGATCAATCTGCCAGCCTTCCGTTTCACCCAATTCAGCATCCGGGTGATGCCTTCCGTGCTCGCGCTGCAATGAGTTCCTTCGACGCGCCCTGTCCCTTCCCGCGCCGTGGCATCTGTTCTGCTAAGTGGGCGCGGCCAACCAGTGGCGCTACAAGAGAAACCGAGGAATAGGACGCTTTGTTGGTGGCCAATTCTGCGCATCCCGTAAAAAAAACTACATCAAAACGAAACACTGACCCAATGTCGAAGTACAAACTAGAATACATCTGGCTGGACGGCTACGAGCCGGTGCCGAACCTGCGCAGCAAGACCAAGATCGTCGATTTCGACGCCTTTCCCACGCTCGAAGAGTTGCCCATGTGGAACTTCGACGGCTCCAGCACCCAGCAGGCCGAGGGGCGCAGCAGCGACTGTTTGCTCAAGCCGGTGGCCCTTTTCCCCGACTCCACGCGCAAGAACGGCGCGCTGGTGATGTGCGAGGTGCTCCTGCCCGACGGCACGCCCCACCCCACCAACGCGCGCGCCACCATCCTGGACGATCCGGGCGCGTGGTTCGGCTTCGAGCAGGAATACTTCCTCTACCAGCACGGCAAGCCCCTGGGCTTTCCCAAGGAAGGCTATCCCGGGCCCCAGGGGCCCTACTACACGGGCGTGGGCTTTGCCAACGTCGGTGACCTGGCGCGCGAGATCGTCGAGGAGCACCTGGACCTGTGCCTGGAGGCGGGCATCAACCACGAGGGCATCAACGCCGAGGTGGCCAAGGGCCAGTGGGAGTTCCAGATCTTCGGCAAGGGCAGCAAGGCGGCGGCCGACCAGGTGTGGGTGGCCCGCTACCTCCTCGCGCGCCTGGGCGAGAAGTACCAGGTGGACGTGGAGATGCACTGCAAGCCGATCAAGGGCGACTGGAACGGCAGCGGGATGCACTGCAACTTCTCGACCGAGTACATGCGCGAGAAGGGCGGCAAGGAATACTTCGAGGCGCTCATGGGAGCGTTCGACAAGTACAAGAACGAGCACATCGCCGTCTACGGCCCCGACAACCACCTGCGCCTGACCGGGCTGCACGAGACCCAGTCAATCGACAAGTTCAACTACGGGGTGGCCAACCGGGGGGCCTCGATCCGGGTGCCCCACTCGTTTGTCAACAACGGCTACAAGGGCTACCTGGAGGACCGCCGGCCCAACAGCGCGGGCGACCCCTACAAGATCGCCTCGCGCATCCTCCAAACCGTGGCAACCGTGCCTACGCCCTGACCCGGGGAAGGAAGTCCGTAAGACGAAAGAAGTTCCGACCGTATCAACGCCGCTGTTCCACCACGGGCAGCGGCGTTTTTTCATTCCAGGTAGACGAAAAACTCTTCTCTTTTTCCGCGCACTTTTGTCTATTTGTAGCAGGAGTTACGCACCGTGACATTTGAGGACGAGTAAAAAGTGGGGAGGTTGGGCGGTTGTTTTATGCGCACGCTCTCCAAGCCCTCGACCGCCCTTTGCACCCTGGAGCACTACACGGCCTTTCTGCTGGCCGAGAGCCAGAGCGCGGGCTGCGTGCGCTTGGCGGAGGTCAGCGGGGGTGAGTTTGCCCACGATGCGGCCAACCGCTTTCTCAACCGCGAGCAGTTCAGCCCGCGGGACTTGTTCGAGGAGGCGCGTCCGCTCATGGCGCTGGAAGGCGGCACGCTCAGCGTGGACGACAGCGTCTTGGAGAAGCCCTACAGCCAGGAAGGCAAGGTCGATCTGGTGGGCTACTTCTGGAGCAGCAAGGCGGGCGGGGCCGTCAAGGGACTCTGCTTGGTCACGCTCTTGCACACAGACGTGCGCGGCTTCTCGTGCCCGGTCAACTTCCGGCTGGTGGACAAGGCCGAGGGCAAGACCAAGAACGAGCACTTCCGCGACATGGTGACCGAGGTTTTAAGCTGGGGCCTGCGCCCGGCGGCGGTGACGGCGGATAGTTGGTTCTCGGGCGTGGAAAACTTGAAGTTCCTAAAAGACCAGGGGCTGGGTTTCTTGATCGCCTTGGAAAAGAACCGCGTCGTCAGCGAGCAAGCGCACACGTATCTGCCCGTGTGCGAGCTGGACCTGCCCGAAAAAGGCAAGGTCGTGCACCTGCGCAAGGTCGGCTTTGTGACGGTGTTTCGCACGGTGGACAAACACGGCACCGCGAGGCACTACGCCCAGGGCGACCCGCGAAAAAAAAGCGCATGAAGATCGCCTTTGGCCACTTCCGGCACGTCCGCAGCCTGCAATGGAAGATCGAGTGCTACCACCACGCCCTCAAGGAAGTCTGCCACGTGCGCAGGTTCTTCGTGCGCTGGAAAAGAGCCATCCACAACCACGTCTTCTGTTCGCTCCGTGCCTTCCTCAAACTCGAAACGCAACGCTCACGCGGGCAGATCAGCACGTGGTATCAATTCAAACGCCACTTCGCCGATCAAGCCGTGACCACCTTCATCAAAAGGATGGTCGAACACCCTCACGGTGCGTAACTCCTGTGCTAGTTAGGCCAGCAAATCACTCGCCATCATTCGCATGAAATTAGTTCTATTCCTTACCTGCGTCTTGGTCGTTCTCCTTTCCGGCGTCGGTGCTGCACAGGTCGCCTCGCCGGCCCCGGCGGACAAGCAGATCAAAGTGTGGGTCATTGGCCACGTGGGGCATATCGGCGTGTACCTTCTGCCGACGAGCGCCACCCTTCTCGATGTGATTGCAGCAGCTGGCGGTCTCCAGAACGACGTGGAAAGCGTTTCGCTACGCAGACGCGATGCCAAGGGTGATGACCGCCCATTCGGCAAGTTCAAGGTGAAAGACGTTCGTGACGGCACCGAAAATCCAACCTTGAAGGATCACGATATAGTCCGAGCGGAGCCACATCCCAGGATCACGACATGGTGATCCGCCGTCATTTCGCAGGCTCTAGAGCCTAACAGCAACTGTGATGATGCGGGCAGCCGAAAGGATCAAATTGCCGCCGCGCCCGTCTCTTCCGTGCGGATGCGGATGACCTGCTCGACGCAGGTGATGAATACCTTCCCGTCCCCGCTCCGACCCGTGCGCGCCGCCTGCATGATGACGTGGAGCGCTTCGTCGATCTGCTCGTCGGCGAGCACGACCTCCACCTTGAAACGCGGCAAAAAACCCACCTTGTACGGGCTGTCGCGGTAAATCTCCGTGTGCTCCGTGCCGTGGCCGAAGCCTTTGACCTCGCACAGCGTCATCCCTTCGACGCCGAGTTCCGCGAGTGCTTCCTTGACCTCTTCCAGTTTGAACGGGCGGATGATGGCTTCCAGCTTCTTCATGAGTCAAAAACCCTTTGCCATCTCCGGCCTCCGACGCCGCGGAGACCGACACTTTGTTGCGCTTGCGGTGAGGGGCGGGTGCAAACCCCCGAAAACACCCGCCCCTCACCATCGAAGCACTGTCGGCATTCGTTTAGCACGGGCTGTGCCAAGGCATCCAACAGGCGGATTTCAACCGATTTACCGTGTTCCAATGCCTGTCGCCGGACAAAAGTGGTCAATTTCGCGCAGGGCAACAGGCTAAAACGCAAACCTTGTGGCTAGATTTGTGATGAGTCGGGCAGCGGAGGGGAGGCGCTGACATGCGAACGATCCGGGCGGGCCTGGCGCAGGTCAGCAGCATCTTCTGGCTGTTGATCGGTATGATCCGCGAGATGGGCGACCAACTCGCGCGGGGCCGCCTGCCGTTTCGCCGGGAGGTGTTTTTCGAGCAAACCTCGCGCACTGGCGTCGGCTCCGTGCCGTTGGTGGCGATGGTGTCGTTTTTCCTCGGGTTGACGATGGCGCTGCTGACCGGCTACCAGCTTCGCCCCTACGGCCAGGAACGGCTCGTGCCCGAACTCGTCGCCGTCGCGTTCTGCCGCGAACTGGGCCCGCTGATGACCGGCATCATGCTGGCGGCGCGGATCGGCGCGGCCTTCACGGCGGAACTGGGCACGATGACCGTCAGCGAGGAGGTCGAGGCCATCGACGCGATGGGCATCGGTCCGTTGCGCTTCCTCGTCGGCCCGCGCCTGACGGCCATCGTCGCGCTGCACCCCTGCCTCGTGGTGGTGTCCAACGTCGCGGCGCTCGTCGGCGCCTATTTCGTCTCGACGTTTTCCCTGGACATCGCCGGGTCGTATTTTCTCGATCTGGTCCACGCGGGATTGCTCGTCAAGGACGTGATCTCGGGCATCCTCAAGAGCCTGTTCTTCGGTCTCATTATCGGGTTGGTGGCCTGCTACCGGGGGCTGACGGTGAAGGGCGGCGCGGCCGGTGTCGGCGAGGCGACGACTTCCAGCGTGGTCACGAGCATCACCACCGTGATCGCCGCCGACACGCTCTTCAACATCCTGCTCGTGCGCCTCTACGACTGACGATGTGTTATGTTGCGCGCCGATGAATGACCGCCAGGACGACGCGAAAAACCGGGACGGCAGCGGGGGACCGCTGCTGAGCCTACAAGGCGTGTCGTTGCGTTTCGGCGAAAAGACCGTGCTCGACGGCATCGACCTCGACGTGCAGCCGCAGGAGCGCCTCGTCGTCATGGGCCAGAGCGGCGGCGGCAAGAGCACGCTGTTGCGGCTGGTGCTCGGCATCCTCCAGCCGACGACGGGGACCGTGCGTTTCCGGGGGCAGGAGGTCAACAAGCTCGGCCGCCGCCAACTCAACGCCATGCGGGCGCGCGTCGGCATGGTCTACCAGTATTCCGCGCTGATCTCCTCGCTCAACGTGCGCGACAACCTCGCCCTGCCGATGGAGGAACTGACCGACAAGACCGAGGACGAGATCGAGCGCACCGTGGACGAAAAACTCGACCTCGTGCGGATGCGCCACGTCAAGGACGCGATGCCCGCCGAACTGAGCGGCGGCATGAAAAAACGTATCGGTCTGGCCCGCGCGCTTGTGCTGGAACCGGAACTGATCCTTTTCGATGAACCCTCCGCCGGGTTGGACCCGGTGACGAGTTCGGTCATCGACGAGCTTATCATCGACCTGAGCGCGCAGACCCGCGCGACGAGCATAATCGTCACCCACGAGATGGACAGCGCGTTCCGCGTGGCCACGCGCATGGTGATGCTCTACGAGGGGAAGTTCATCGCGGACGGGCCGTCGGGGGAGTTCCGTAAATCGTCCAACCCGGTCGTGGCGCAGTTCGTCGCCGGCCGCACGGAAGGACCGATCTCCGGCGAGCCCGGCGAGAAGGAAAGCCCGAAGCCCGACCCTCTGAAGGAGGCCCAGGGCATCCCGATCTCCGGGATCATTTCCGCCATCAATGCCGACACATGAAATTTGAACGCAACGAAGTCACCACGGGCCTGTTGGTGCTCACGACCGTCGGGGTCCTGATCGCCGTGATCCTGCTGCTCTCCGCGCCGGGGTTGTTCCATTCGTTGAATACGTTCGAGGTGTTCTTCGACAACGCCTCCGGGGTCCGGCCCGGCGCGTCTGTGCTCGTGGCCGGGCGCAAGATCGGGCAGGTGACCGCCATCGACTCGCCCGTGGCCAAGGCGAAGCGGCCCGCGAAATATCCCGACAACGAGGTGCTCATCACCGTGAGCATCGAACACAACGCGCACGTTTATCGCAACGCCACCGCGCGGATGCAGCAAAACGGCCTGCTGGGCGAGGTGGTGATCGATTTCGTGGGCGGTTCGGAGGAATCGGGCATCGCGGAATCCGGCTACCAGTTCGTCGGCGAACGCGTGCCGGACCTAAATTCGGCCCTGCCGCGGGTCCTCGCCGTCATCGAGCCGGTGGCCAGCACCGCGACGCTGACGTTGGGCCGGTTGGGCCAGACCATCGACAGCCTCAATTCCGTTTTCGGCCAGGAGGGCGAACTGCGCGGCGCGCTGACCAAGCTGCGCATGACGGCCGACAACCTGACGGGCCTGACCGCGCCGGACGGTTCGTTGAACCACTCGCTGGCGAATTTACAGGATTTCACCGGCAAGCTGAAAGCCGACGACGGTCCGCTTTTTACGACGCTCAACAATTTGCAAAAGACGACGGCCGACATCAACAAGGACAACCGCGTGCCGCAGATGCTGGCGAACTTCGAGGAAGCCAGCGTTCGCGCGTCGGCGGCGGCGAACAACGCCAACAAACTCATCGCGGGGCTTTCGCCGACGGTGCTTTCGACCTTGAGCAATCTCAATCAGATGACCGACACGCTGAAGCGTCAGCCGTGGCGGATCGTCTGGCCGACGACGAAAAAATATGACGCTACCGTCGCCCCCGACGGAGTGGCGGCATCGTCACCGAAGACCGCGCACGAGCGGCGCTCAATTGATTACGGCGAGGTGTCCGCGAGCCGGAAGACGCGGTGACGGCGGCAAATCCTGGAAGCACATCCACCCAACGATGAGAAAGCACGCTCGCCGTCACCGATAGCGAAAGGCATGTACGTACCGGCGCATTTCAGGAACGATGATCCCGCCGAATTGCGGCGGTTGATGCGTGCGCACAACTTCGCCACGCTGGTTACGGTCGGGCCGGATGGCGCGCCGTTTGCCAGTCACCTGCCGATGCTGGTCGAGGACGGGGAGGACGGCACGCTTTTCCTGCGCACGCACATGGCCCGCGCCAACCCGCAGTGGCGGCATTTCGAGGCCGGCGGCGCGCCCTCGCTCGCCATTTTCCACGGTCCGCATGCGCTCGTGCATTCCAACTGGTACGAATCCGCGCCGAACGTACCGACGTGGAACTACGCGGTCGTCCACGCGTACGGTCCGGTGCGGTTGACCGAAGACGCCGAGACGACGCGCGGCATCGCCTACCGGCTCGTCGCGCAACACACCCCGGACATGCGTCCGATCCCCGAGGAATACGAACGCCGGCTGCTGGCGGCGGTGGTGACTTTCGAGATGCGCGTCACGCGATTGGAGGGCAAGTACAAGCTCAGCCAGAACAAGTCGGAAGCGGATCGCGCGAACGCACAACGCGAACTTGCCCTCAGCCCGGACGAGAGCGAACGTCAAACGGCCGCATTGATGCATGAAGTCACTGTCAGACCCTCCTGAAACAGGCGCGCTAAAATGGCGGCGCGGGGTGCTCCCGGCCATCGCCATGTGGGCCCTCGGCGCTCTTCTTTTGTCCAGCCCGCCGCTCCCCGCGCAGGACGCTTCGCCGACCGCTGCCGCGACGGAAAGTCCCATGCGTCTGGGTAAGGTACGGTTGGACCCCGCGAAACGCCGCGCCACGTTCCCGGCGGTTTTCAACATGACCGAGGGTTCGTTGGAATACGTGCTCGTCGGCAACCAGGGCAAGACCCACGAGAGTCTTTTGCGCACGGAGGTCGAGCCGACGCAACTCCATACGGCCATGCTGTTGCTCGGGGTCAAAGCCGGCGAACGCCATCCTGGCGACGCTCCTCCGGCGGCGATCAACGCCGATTACCTCCGCACCGCGCCCGCGCTCAAGGGCGATCCGGTAACGATCTATTTGAAGTGGACCGTCAATGGCAAGGAAGTGACCTGCCGCGCGGAAGAATTGATTTTCAACACGCAAACGAAGGCCGTCGCTCCCGTGGGTGATTGGACCTACAATGGGTCGATGTTCGAGCAGAACAAATTCCTCGCCGAGGATGACAAATCTTTCATCGCGCTCGTCACCGATCCGACCGCGCTGGCGAACAACCCGCGACCCGGTCACGACAACGATCAAATCTGGTCCGTGGCAAAAGAAAAGGTGCCCGCCAAGGATACGCCCGTCGAAGTGATCCTCGAACTAAAACCTGCCGCGCCGACCACGACCCCCGCACCGAGTCCCTGAAAATCATTACCCGTACCCTTATGATGTTCTCCACCTTATTCCGACGTTCCGCGTGCTGCGCGGCTTTCCTCGCCCTCGGCGCGCCGATGGTCCTGCATGCCCAGCAGCAGCAACTCGACGGGACCGTTCACCAGCCGGACGTTTCCCTGCGCCACGAGGTCCAGCACGCCATCGACCAGGGGCTTGCGTGGCTCAAGACCCAGCAGAAGCCCAAGGGGTTCTGGTCCAACGCCGATTTCCCGGCGTTGACCGCACTGGTGTTGACCGCCTGCGAGGGTGACCCAAGCGTGAGGAACCACGCGCTGGCGGCGCAACCGGAGTCCGTGCGCTACGGCTACGACTGGTTGCTGACGTGCGTCAAACCGGACGGCGGCATCTACAACAAAGGGCTCTCGACCTACAACACGTCCATCGTGATGACGGCGCTCGTCGCCGGACACGATTCGCGTTTCGAGCCGGTGCTGTTGGCCGCGCGGCAATTTCTTGTCAACGGACAGGTGCATGCGTCCGGCAACCCGGCCGACGGCGGCTTCAACTACGACGCCGGCGGCGACCACGCCGATCTTTCCAACACGGTCTATGCGCTGGAGGCGCTGTATCACACCCGCACGCTCGGCGCGAAGCCGGAAGGAAGCGCGTCGCCCGCGCCCGGCCAGGACCTCAACTGGCAGGCAGCCATCGGGTTTTTGCAACGCTGCCAGAATCTCCCCGAATACAACAAGGAACCGTGGGCCAGCGACGACCCGCAGAACAAGGGCGGGTTCGTGTACCTCCCCGGCAAGAGCACAGCCGGGACGACCGACCTGGGCAACGGCAAGCAGGCGTTGCGTTCATACGGAACCATGACCTACGCGGGTCTGCTCAGCTTCATCTACGCCGATTTGCAGCGCGACGACCCGCGCGTGAAAGCCGCTTACGATTGGCTGCGGGTAAATTATTCCGTCGATGAAAACCCTGGCATGGGCCAGTCGGGCTTGTACTACCACTACAGCCTCATGGCCAAGGCGCTGACGGCGTACGGCGTGGGCGACATCGATCTGAAGGACGGCAACAAGGCGAACTGGCGTGAGCAGGTGGCCAAGAAGCTCATCGACCTGCAAAACAAGGACGGTTACTGGCAGAACAACGCCAGCGGGCGCTGGTTTGAAAAGGACCCGGTATTGGCGACGGCGTATTCGCTGGTCGCGCTGGAGCTGATCGACCGGGGGTTGTGAACGGTTTTGTAGGGCAGGCGCACCGCCTGCCCTACACCGATTTTCGTGTTGACTGAGAGGCACGACGCAGGTGGATGGCGCTCTCCGAGCGGCATTGGTTTGCTTCACGCCGCAGGCGTCACTTTTTTTCAGGCGGCTATCGCCGCGCACGGGACCAATGCCGCTCGGAGAGCGCCATCCACCGACCAGAGGCGTCTCACCCCCCCCCTTAAACCGTGGTGTACAAAAGGCTCTAAGGCACGGGTTTCGCCTCGGCGGCACCGTTGCCTTCGTCGAGATAATCGACTCCCCAATAACGGGTCACCTGCAAATACTGCGACCAGCGGGCGTGGTCGGTTTCCTGTTTGGCTTCGATGCGTTGCGTGTTCGGCGGCGGCGGCATCTGGGCCGCCAGACCCAGGAACGACTCATAGAGCACCCGGCCGTCCATCTTCGGCGGATTCGGCAGCCCGAGAAGATGAGCGATGGTCGGCGCGAGATCGGTGTTACCGGTCGGCATCTCGTCGCGCCATCCCTTCTGAAAATCCGGCCCGGCGGCGACCAGCGTGTTGTGTAGGTCGTAGCGGCTGAGCGAGGCGTGCGTGCCCTGGCCGGGTCGGCGCGAGCCATCGCTGAACACCAACCCGGGGAAGCCCGTAGCGTTTTTTTCGTCGTTCCAGCGCAGGGCCACCGCGATGTCGGGCGCGTCGGGAGAATCGATGTGCACCGCACTCATGGGAAAGGTGCCCGGCAACCCGTCGCGGGTGAAGATCACCCCGGCAAAATCGCTGCCCTGTAGAAACGCCACCGCGCGTCGGATCGTGTCCGCGTCGTGTCCGGCGACGTGCAAAAAGACGCTGCCGCCGAGACCATTGACGAGGATGTCGCCGGGTTTCGGCGGCGCTTTGTATTCCCGCGTGGCGGTGAAGCCGGCGTCGGTCAGGGCTTGGGGAACGTCTACCCCTCGGCCGATGCTGGAAAACCCGTGGTCGGACACCACCAGCACGTCGGTCGTGTCGCGCAGATGCTGCCGGTCGAGTTCCTTGAGCACGGCGGCAAGGTTGGCGTCCACGCTGGCCAGCGCGCGGTGCGCCTGCGGCGAATCTGGCCCAAACTGGTGCTGGGTATAATCGGGATCGCTCATCCAGAGCACGGTGAATTTCGACGGACCTTCCGGTTGCAACGGCCACAACCAACGAAGCAGGGCGTTGGTCGTCCAGGCATCCTGCTCGGTGTTTGGAAAATGAATGTCCGTCGGAAACGGGAGCATGTCCCAGTACGGCGCGGTTTTTTCAAAATCCTGTGGCAGCGTGTGGCCTTCGTACAACACGACGGATTGCGCGGTGTATTTGTCGTCGGGCAACAGAGGGCGTGCCGCGCGGTCCATCAGGACGACGATGCGTTTGGTGCCGGTGACGACCGTGCGCGTTCCGGCGGCCTGGAGCAGTTCGGGCAGCGTGGGCACGCGCAGGTATTTGCCGCCCGTGAGTTCGTCGCCCTTACGGATGGACGCGAGGTCCTCCATCGCAATGGTCTTGAGCGGATCGATGGCCGGACGGTACTCCCGGTTGGCGATGAGTCCGCTGTGACCCGGATAACAACCCGTGACCATCGCCGTGCCGTTGACCTCCGTCGAACTCGGGTACGACGAATGGTGGCGCGCGAAGAAAACGCCTTCGCGGGCCAGTTTGGCGAGGGTGGGAGTCGTTTCGTCGTTGATCGAGTCCGGCCGCAGACCATCCCAGACCACGAGCACCACGCGCCGTTGGTTGGTTTGGCCGGTGGCGGTCGGCGCGGACGAAACGCCGGCCAACATGCAACACGCGGCGGCAAACAGTGGGGTCGGAGGCTTCGGGAATTTCATCGGGAAAGCGGTCTGTCGGAAACTGGAACGTACCCGCCGGGGTTCGGCAAGGTGCGTTCCCGCAAAGAAATCGTCCACAAGCGACGGACGAACGGCCGGCGCGGTGCGATTCACCAGTCACAAGTCGTTTAAAATCATTTATGGAAACTCCTCAACCTCTGCTCAATCAAGTGGCGCTCGTCACCGGCGCGAATTCCGGGATCGGCGAAGGCTGCGCGCGTGCGCTCGCGGCAGCCGGCGCGGACGTGGTCGTCAACTATGTTTCCCACCCGGAAGCCGCCGAGCAAATCTGCTCGGAAATCCAGGCTGCCACCGGCCGCAAGGCGATGGCGATCCAGGCCGACGTGAGCAACGAGGATCAGGTGCAAGCGATGTTCGCCAAGACCATTTCGGAATGGGGCACGGTGAACATCCTCGTCAACAATGCGGGCCTCCAGCAGGACGCGCCGATCCAGGACATGACCCTCAAGCAGTGGAACACGGTCATCAGCATCAATCTGACCGGGCAGTTCCTCTGCGCGCGGGAGGCGGTCAGGGAATACATCCGGCGCGGTGCCGACACGCCACCGCCGAAATGCATCGGCAAGATCATCTGCATGAGCAGCGTGCACGAGGTGATCCCGTGGGGCGGCCATGTGAACTACGCGTCGAGCAAGGGCGGCATCATGCAGTTGATGAAAACGATGGCGCAGGAACTCGCGCCGAGGCGCATCCGCGTCAATAGCATCGGGCCGGGTGCGATCAAGACGCCCATCAACCAGTCCGTGTGGAGCGATCCGGAAGGGCTGAAAGGGATGCTCAAGCTGATCCCCGACGGCCGCGTCGGCGAAACGGACGACATTGCCCGCGCGTGCGTCTGGCTGGCGAGTGACGACAGCGACTACGTGACGGGGCAGACGCTGTTCGTGGACGGTGGGATGACGCTGTACCCGGGCTTCGCCACGGGTGGGTAGGAGTATCCCCTTGCTGTCATCGGCGCATTGCTCTTCCATGCTTCCATGAAAAAAGGATGGCTGGTTTGCGTGGTCTGCGTGACCGCGTTGGCATGGCGAGCGTCTTCCCAGGAAGACGGCAGCCACCGGCCGGCCGATTTCCAGGGCGACTTCGCCTCCTTCGACATGGTCGATGCCGACACGGGCTGGGCCATCGGCAGAGCGGACCACACGGTCTCTCTCCTGCAAACCCACGACGGCGGCAAAAGCTGGACGGATATCTCGCCAAAGCTGATCCGTGCCGACAACATCGTGTCGCTGTCGGACGCGGAGGAGAAGCTCTTCTGCCATCTGCTCGATGCGACCCACGGCTGGGCGGCGGTGGAGGGAGACGACAATGACCCGAATTCGACAGAGACGCTTTATTCCACCGAGGACGGGGGACGCACCTGGAAGCAGAATACGTTCAAGAGTTCTGTCGGGTCGGTTGTAGCGGTCCAATTTCCCGACCCGGACCACGGTTTTATCCTGGTGGAAGATGAACCTGCCTCGGGCAAGGTCAGAAAAGCCACTTGCCGGACGGTGGACGGCGGGAAGACCTGGTCCGAATCCGACGCGGATCTGCCCCCGGAAGGTTCTTGCGAGGGAATGGTCTTTCGCAATACCACCGATGGTTGGGTCAACGGGACAACGCCGCGCGAGATCGAAGGCACGTTTTTTTTCCGAACCAAGGATGGCGGCAAAACTTGGTTGCCACAGTCATTTGAAGCGCCGGCCGGCTTCGAGCACGGCACCACGGAGATCAGCCTCCCGCAATTTTTCGGGACCCAGAAAAACGAAGGGGTGGTGGGAGTGTATTTTAGCCTACACGACCCGGACCGGGGAGTTTATGTATTCTATCATAGCCGCGATGGCGGCGAGCACTGGGTGAGCTATGGCTCGATCCCGGAGGAGCCTTCCGATGCCGCTCCGTCTTTCCTCGACGAGAATCAGGGCTGGATGGTGGCCGACGATACACTCTTTGCCACTGCGGACGGCGGCACGAAATGGTGGAAGGTCAAAGGCAACCTTCGTTTCAGCGACAATGAATCGGCATCGCAACTCCGTTTCATCAACGCGAGCGTCGGGTGGCTGGTGAAGGAAATCGAGGGTGAGGAGAGCCGCTACGAACTGTTGCGCACCACAGACGGCGGGCGCACCTGGACCCACTGCTGCGGTCCACAGGGGAAACTGGGCAAGCAGAAGTGATCGCCCCCTTTAGCGGCGGACAAGAGGAAAAAGGGGACACGCATTTTTCGCCTCCCGCTCTGGCTTTCAGGTCTCGACGGTGAGCGGGAAGGTCGGGCAGAGAGCGGACTTTTCCAATGGACCATTCGCATCGAAAAAAAGCATCTTGCCGGATTGTTTGCGAATCCAGACCTCCTGTGCGCCGGCTTTGAGGTAGAGGTCTTTCTTTTCCATCAATTCGCCCATTGAGTTACTCGGGGATTTGACCTCAACGCAAATTTCCGGCGCGCATTGGAAACTCGACCGCCCCTTATTCGCCTTCAGAAAGGCGGGTGACATCCAAGTGGCATCAGCAACTTTGTTCCCGTCTTCCGTGTCAACCACGGTTTCCTGCAAGACTTTACCACTCTTCATTTTCTTGCGCAGCAGATCGTAAATGGACGACTGCGCGAAACTGTGGTCGTTATGCGGAGGACTCATGACGATTTGACCCCAACGGTTCGTCTCGATCCGGAAAGGCAAGTCCTTCAAGTATCGGTTGGAGCAGACTTGGTCCCAGGTCATACAACGCAGATTACTGGGCAGACCACCATGTTTCAATCTTTGTCACGGCGACGCTTCACTCCGTGATGATGTCCTTGTACGTCCCGCCCGCCGGGATCATCGGCAGGACGTGCTCCGTGTAGGGCGTCATCACGTCGAGCACGTAGACTTCCTTCGGACGCCAGCATCCGCTCCATCGCCGCGCGCAGGTCTTCCTTGCGCGTGACCCGTTCGCACTTCACGCCGAAGCCCTCGCAAATTTTCACGTAGTCCGGGTAGATCACCCCCGGCTGCTTCGGGTCGGACAGGACCGTGTGGCCGCGGTTGCTCTTGTAGAAACGGTCTTCCCATTGCACCACCATGCCGAGGTGCTGGTTGTTGAGGATGATCGCCTTGGCGGCGATGCCTTCGACCTTCGCGCAGGCCAGTTCCTGCACGTTCATCAGAAACGACCCGTCGCCGTCGATGTCGATGACCTCGCGGTCGGGACAGGCCACCTTCGCGCCCATCGCCGCCGGGAACCCGAAGCCCATCGCGCCCAAGCCCGCCGAGGTGATGAAACGTGCGCGGCCGCATGAAATCGTAAAACTGCCCCGCCCACATCTGGTGCTGGCCGACGCCCGTGGTCACGATGGCCTCGCCTTTGGTCAATTCGTTGAGCAGCTGGATGGCGTACTGCGGCTGGATCAGGTCCGTCCGTGTCCTTGAAGCGCAGCGGATACTTCGCCTTCCACTCCTGGATCGTCGGCATACCATTCGGGATAACGGCCGTGGCTGGCCGGTCGGCATGCGCTCCCAGCCGGCCTTGGCGAGCAGCGCGTTGAGCCGGCGTGAGCGCCATCTTCACGTCGGCGATGATCGGCAGGCGCACGACCTTGTTCTTGTTGATCTCGCTCGCGTCGATGTCGATGTGGACGATGGTGCCGTGCTCGGCGAACTTCTCGACCTTGCCCGTCACGCGGTCGTCGAAACGCACGCCCATCGCGAGCAGCACGTCGGCCTCGTTGACGGCGTTGTTCGCGTACACGGTGCCGTGCATCCCGAGCCATTTGAGCGAAAGCGGATGGTTCTCCGGGAAGCAGCCGATGCCCATGAGCGTCGTCGCCACGGGAATCTGCGTGCGCTCGACGAATTCCATCAACTCGGCCGCCGCGCCGGACGGAGATGATGCCGCCGCCGACGTAGAGCATCGGGCTTCTTCGCGCCGTTGATCAGGCCGATGACCTCGTTGAGCGCCACTTCGTCGGGCGCTGGGCCGTCCTCGCCGTAGCCGCGCAGGTTGACGCGCGGCGGGAAGATGGGCTGCGCCTTCTGCTGCTGGATGTTCTTGGGCACGTCGATGAGCACCGGCCCGGGCCGTCCGCTCTGCGCGATGTGGAACGCTTCCTTCACGACGCGCGGGATGTCGTTGATGTCCCACACGAGGTAGGAATGCTTGACGATGGGCAGCGTCATGCCGAACACGTCGGTCTCCTGGAACGCGCCGCGCCCGATCATCCACTGCGGCACCTGGCCCGGTGATGGCCACGAGCGGGATGCGAGTCCATGTAGGCGTCGGCGATGCCGGAGACGAGGTTCGTCGCGCCGGGGCCGCTGGTGGCCATGCAGACGCCGGCCCGGCCGGTGGCGCGGGCGTAGCCTTCCGCCGCGAAGACGCCGCCCTGCTCGTGGCGCGGCAGGATCGTGCGGATTTTGGTGGATTTGGTCAGCGCCTGATGGATGGGCATGCTGACGCCCCGCCGGGATAGGCGAAAATCGTGTCCACGCCCTCGCGTTCGAGGCAGGCGACGAGGATTTCCGCGCCGTCCATGACCGGGCCGCGGTCGGGAGTGGCGGCGGTGGTGGCAGGTTCGGAGGCGGCGGCGGTGGTCGGGTTCTGGTTCATGCGAAAGGGTCGGTTACGGGGGGAAAAGTTTAGAAGGATATCCGGCGTGAAACAAGGCAAAAGACAGGCACTTCCGGGCAGGCCGCCGGGCTCACGCCGCGAAGGATTCACGGGCGAGGAGCGATGCGAAGACCTCCCGCCACCGTGCGGTTTGCACCGCAACCGGCGCACGCGGATCGAGACGCTTCTCCAGGCACAGGCCGGATAACGGATGTTCCAACCGGAGTAATCGTTCCCCGCTGGCCAACTTCAGCAGTTCGACGCGGATTTGATCGCTCATCACAGGACGAGAGTAATCTCAAAAACCAAAAAGCTCCAGCATTCGGTTCAGGGCGGCGGGAGACGCCGGTCCGAGTTCCGCATTCATCCGGCGGGCGGTAGACTCGAAGCCAACCTCATTCAACTCCCGGACCGCTGGCGGCGGGTGCCGTGCGGCCACAGTGACAGCCTCCAAAACTTCGTGGTAAAGCGTGATGGAAAGTTCGTCCGCCGAAAGCGAGCCGGCAATTTCCATTTCCAGGGTCAGGCCGAGGATGGCCGTGCGCGCGAGCGCCGGACGGTTCAGCGCGTCCATCATCGGTTCTTGCGCGTTTCGTACGGAAATCAGCCGGAAGCCGCCCCGCAAGGCGAGTTCGGTGTACGCATCGAAAGTTTCCATCTTCGGCTGACTCACGGTTCCAGGGAAACACCGTCGGCGGCAAGCTCGAATTGATGATTTGGCCATCCCTCGCCAGCCGCCCGCGAAAATCCGGTCGCAAGGCGTGGCGTTTTGGCTACATTGGCCCCCATGCGTGCTCTCCGTCCGCTCCTTCCGTTGGGTTTATGCCTCGCCGCCAGCTGGCCCCTGGCCGCTGGCGGTCAGCAGCCGACGACCGTTAACAGCACCGCCGGCCTGCGCCCGGTTTCCAACGAGGTCCGCACCGACAAAATCCCCGAGACCATGAGCCCACCTGGGACACCCGCGCCGACGCCCGCACGCTCTATTTCAAGATCCCCGCCCCGCGCGGCCAGATCACCGACCGCAACGGCCTGCCGCTGGCGCAGTCCCGCCTCGGCTACCATCTCGACCTGAGTTTCCCGCCCGGCGACGAGATGAGCGACGCGCAGGTCGTCGCATTCGTCAAAGGCAGCAGCTCGTCACTCGCGCAGACGCGTGCATGCACCGGCAGCTGGAGGTCACACCGCCGACGTGCTCGACCATTACCACAACCGGCGGATGCTCCCGATGGACATCGCCACCTACCTCACGCCCGAGGAGGTCGAAACCGTCCGCGGCAAGCTCGTCCGGCGAGCGACCTCGGCCTGCGGCCCGTCTACCTGCGCTGTTATCCCAACGGCTCGCTGGCCGCGCACATCATCGGCTACAGCGGCAAGACCGGCGGCGCAGGCGCACGGCCCCCTCCAGCCCAACGAACTCCTCTGGCCCGACCTCGAAGGCCGCGAGGGCCTGGAGAAGACCTTCAACGAGCAGCTCACCGGCAAGCCGGGCGTGCTCAACATGACCTTCGACGGCAAGGGCAACAAGACCAGCGAACGCATCGTCAGCCCGCCGATGCCCGGCAACAACGTCGTCACCACGCTCGACCTCCACCTCCAGCAAGCTCTGCGAGCAGACCCTCGCCAAGGAGGGCAAGCGCGGCGCCATCGTGATGATGGACCCGCAGCACCGGCGACGTGCTGGCGATGGCGTCCTGGCCGTCGTTCGACCCGAACCTGTTCGTGCCGTCGATCTCCGAGGCGGATTTCAAGCAAGCATCAACGACGACCCGAACATCCCGCTCATCCCGCGCGCGTTCCGCGCCGAGCTACCCGGCGGGCTCGACGTTCAAGATCATCGTCGGCACGGCGGCGCTCCAGACGCCAGCACCATCGACAAGGACGACGAGTTCACCGGGCCGACGAGCATGTACATCGGCAACATCCTCTTCCACAACTGGAAGAAGACCGACGCGGGCGACCTCAACTTCGTGCAGGCGCTCGCGCAGAGCTGCGACACCTGGTTCTATCAGGTCGGCATCAAGACCGGCCCGGAGAAGATCATCGACTACGCGCGCCGCTTCGGCCTCGGGCCAGAGCACGGGCCTGCCGCTGCGCGACGAGACGGCGGGCCTCGTGCCCGACAGCGAGTACATGAAGCGCGTCCACAAGCGCAAGTTCTACGACGGCGACACGGCGAACCTTTCCATCGGCCAGGGCGACCTGGAAGTCACGCCCGTCCAGATGTGCGCAGGCGATGGCGACGCTGGCCAACGGCGGCACGCTCCACCAGACGCGGCTCGTCCAGCAGGTGCAGACGCTCGACAACGGCATCGCCGTCGGCCTACGCGGTGCGCGACCGCCGCGACGTGGGCATCAGCGCCGACGTGTTCGCCACGGTCAAGAAGGGGATGCAGATGGTGGTCGACCACGGCACGGCGGCGCAGGCGCGCGTGCCCGGCGTGGACGTGGGCGGCAAGACCGGCACGGCGCAGTGGGGCGCGGGCAACAACGACAAGAGCAAGTCGCGCACGGCGTGGTGGTTCGTGGGTTTCGCCCCGGTGGACAAGCCGCAGTACGCGTTCGCGTCGCTGGTCGAGGGCGACCCCGGCGACAACGCGGCACAGCGGCGAGACGGCGGTGCCGCTCATCGGCAAGGTGCTGCGCGAGATTTACAAGAACAAGAAGCCCGAGCCGCACAAAAAGAAGCATCACGACGACGACGACGACGACGACAGCGACAACGGCAACGCCGCGCCAAGGACGACCAGGACTCGACAACGCGGACTGGACGGTGCGACTTCACCGGTCCCGCAACACCGGGCGGCTTGCCGATCGTCGAGCCTGTAGATGTGAGCCGTCTGGTCTCTTCGTTCAAACTGTTCAGACCGCTGTCCGAACCGGCCTGTCATCCTCAATGCCCTTCGACCTCAAATCTCTCGTGGCCGCCCGCATGGGCGAGAACTACGAACTCCACAGCCAGCATCTCAATCCGACGCTCGTGCAGGTCCAGCGCACCATCGGCTTCGACCGCGTCTACGTCCGGGCGAAGGGCGCGTATCTCTACGACGCCGAGGGGAAGGACTACCTCGATTTCCTGAGCGGCTACAGCGTCTTCAACATCGGGCCGCAACCATCCGCGTCGTCGCCCAGGCCATCCGCGACGCGCTCGACCTCGACCTGCCCAACATGGTGCAGATGGATTGCTCGCTGATGAGCGGCCTGCTCGGCGAGGCGCTGCTCAAGAAGACGCCCGCGCACCTCGACGCCGTGTTCTTCTGCAACTCGGGCACGGAGGCGGTCGAGGGCGCGATGAAGTTCGCCCGCGCCGCCACGGGCCGCCCGCGCATCGTCAGCCTCAAGGGCAGCTACCACGGGTTGAGCTACGGGGCGCTGTCCATCACCGGCAGCGAGACGTTCCAGGAAGGGTTCGGCCCGTTCCTCGCGGACACGGAGATGGTCGCGCTCGGCGATCTCGACGCGCTCGGAAGCGACCCTGGCCATGCGCGACGTGGCGGCGTTCATCGTCGAGCCGATCCAGGGCAAGGGCGTCAATTATCCCGGCCGACGATTATTTCCAGAAGCGCGCAGGCGCTCTGCCGCAAGCACGGCACGCTGCTCATCTGCGACGAGGTGCAGACCGGCCTCGGCCGCACGGGCAAATGGTTCGCCTTCGAGCACTGGGACCTGGAGCCGGACATCGTCACGCTGGCCAAGACGCTCAGCGGCGGCTACGTGCCGTGCGGGGCCATCGTCACGCGGCGCGCGATTTACCAGAAGGTGTTCAGCCGGCTGGACCGCTGCGTGGTGCATTCGAGCACGTTCGGGCGCAACAACCTCGCCATGGCCTGCGCGCTGGCGTCGCTGACCGTGCTCGAGGACGAGAAGCTCGTCGAAAACTCCGCCGTCGATGGGCGAGCTGCTGATGAAGCGGCTCGCGCGAGCTCAAGAAGCAAGCACCCGTTCATCAAGGAAGTGCGCGGCAAGGGGCTGATGATCGCCATCGAGTTCCACGAACCGCCGCAGTTCAGGGGCAAGCTCGCGTGGCGGCTGATGCACAAGATCGACGAGTCGCTTTTCACGCAGCTCGTCGTCGTGCCGCTGCTCAGCCAGCACCGCGTGCTCACGCAGGTGGCCGGGCACCACATGGATGTCATCAAAATCCTGCCGCCGCTGATCATCGGCCGAGAAGGAGATGGATCGGTTCGTCAACGCGCTCGACCAGACGCTCGACCGAATGCCAGCGGTTTCCCGGCCCGATCTGGAACTGGCCAGCAACACGCGCGCACGGTGCGTTCGCGCGGCCCGGAGCGCAGCGTCCGCGCGCCGGCAAGTGTCAGCAACGGCCGCGCACGTCAACGGCCACAACGGCCACGCGAATGGGCACACGCACGGCAACGGCAACGGGCACGACCAATGGCCACGCACGGTCGCATCAGCCACCGAGCGCGCAGCGGCAATCGCTCGACCGGCAGTCAGCACGGCCCATCAGCCAACCGTGCTGTGAAGTTCACGGAAAGTCGTACCGGATCGGTGTTTCGTCGGCGCATGCTCGCGTCGGGTCCGCTGTGGGGTTTAGTCACGGCTACGGGATGCTCGCTCCTTAGCACGCTCGGGACGACGGCCTCAGCATCGCAGGCGCTCGCGCACAACGTGGCTCGGCTCTGGTCGGACGCAGTCGGCTCTGCCATCGGCGTGCCATCCTCATCTTGTCGTTGGCCTGCGTGCCCGCGACCGCCGTCAGAATCCGCCGCCGCTTCCCGCCGTCCCTATCGTGAAGAGCAAAACCATCCTCATCGTCGATGACGAGAAGCACACCCGCGACGGCCTGCGCCGTTCGCTGGAGGACGACGGAGATTTCGAGATCTACACCGCCGCCGACGTGGCCGGGGCGCTGTCCATCCTGGAAACGCGAGAGCGTCGATCTGCTCCTGACCGACCTGCGCCTCGGCGCGCGACGACGGCATGACGCTCATCGACCGCGCGCTCAAGATGCCCAGCCCGCCCGTGTGCATCATGATGACCGCCTACGGCAGCGTGGACACCGCCGTCGAGGCGATGAAGCGCGGGGCGTACGATTTCGTCACCAAGCCCGTCAACCTCGACCAGCTGGAAATCATAGATCCGCCGCGCGCTGCGCGGCCGCGAGGTCGAAAGCGAAAACAAGGAACTGCGCCAGCAGGTCGAGAAAACGCACCGGCAAGGGGCTGGACGAGCTCATCGGCACGCTCGGCGGCGATGGAGGACGTGTTCGACACGATCCGGCAGGTCGCCCCGACGCGCGCGACAGTGCTCATCGAGGGCGAGAGCGGCACGGGCAAGGAACTCGTCGCCCGCGCGCTGCACAACGCTGAGCAACCGCACAAGGCGAAGTTCATCGCCGTGCATTGCGCGGCGCTCAGCCCGCAACTGCTGGAGAGCGAACTCTTCGGCCACGAGCGCGGCGCGTTCACCGGGCGCGAGCGAACGGCGCATCGGCCGCTTCGAGCAGGCGGACGGCGGCACGCTTTTCCTCGACGAGATCGGCGAGATCGACGCCAGCACGCAGGCGAAGATCCTGCGCGTGCTCGGCGAACGCACCTTCGAGCGGGTGGGCGGCAACCGCCTCGCTCACGCCGACGTGCGCCTCGTCGCCGCGACCAACCGCACCTGGAAACGCTGGTCGCCGAGGGGAAATTCCGCGACGACCTTTTCTACCGGCTCAACGTCGTGCGCATCCACATGCCGCCGTTGCGCGAACGGCGCGAGGACATTCCGCTGATGGTCCAGGCGTTTCTCAAACAATCTTGCCAGGAAAACGACAAACCGCTAAGAGAACTCACCGCCGACGCGATGAACCGCCTCATCGAATACCCCTGGCCGGGCAACGTGCGCGAACTGCGCGCGGCGGTGGACACGGCGTCGTGCTCGCCACCGGGCCGAAGATCACCCTGCGCGACCTGCCGCTGGCGCTGCGCCAATGGAACGGCGAGAACCGCCGCCGGCGAACTCCGCGCCGCCGCGCCGTCCGGGGACGGCCGCCGACGGCGCGCCGATCCCTGAACATCCACGCAGAGCGAGGACGACGCTCATCCGCCGCGCGCTGGACGAAACCGGCGGCAACATCACCGAGGCCGCCCGCAAGCTCGGCATCAGCCGCCGCACGCTCCACCGCAAGCTCAAGGCAGCGTCGAGCGACGAAGCCGGTCCCGCCTGACCTGCCCCGCCGTCGGACCGTAGTCTCCGCAGCGACCCGTCCGTCCCGCGGCACGCTTCTCACATCCCTTCTCTCCCTATGGCTGCTCCCACCGGCTCGACCGAAATCCCGCGTCCAGTCCTTCATCCACGCCCTCGAACAGGGCCGTCTGGCGCTCTTCATCCGGGATTTGTCCTCGGCGTGGCCGTCATCCTGGCCGTGGCGCTGATCTGCCTGGGCTGGAAGTTCCGCGGTTTTTCCGATGCCCGAGGCGATGGACCAGGCGCAGGTCGGCCGCGAGATCGCGCGCGGGCCACGGCTGGAGCACGCAATTCATCCGCCCGCTGGCCATCTGGCAGATCGAGAAAAACCTGGGCGTGCTGCCCGGGACGGGCAGAATTTCCCGGACACGTTCAACGCGCCGCTGCCGCCACTGTTCGATTCGTTCGCCGTCAAGATGGCCGGGCAACAAGATGGAATTCCGAACGCGACGAGTACATCGCGCCGGCCGAGCGGTTCATCGTGGCGCTCTCGATGCTGCTTTTCCTGGCGTCGGTGGCGGTGGAGTACTTCCTGTTGCGCCGGCTGTTCGACCAGCGGCTGGCGTTCTGGGCGGTCGGCGCTGACGCTGGTGTGCGACCTGTGCTGGCAGTACACGCTCTCCGGGCTGCCGCAGATGTTCATGCTCCTGCTCTTCAACGTGGCGCTCTACGCCCTGGTGCGCGCCGTGCAGACGAACAAGGCCATCGAAATCCTCACCGGGGCGGCGCGCTCCTCGACGGCCGGGGGCGGCGTGACGATGGCGGAAGCGCAGGCGGCCGGCGCGCGGACGCCCCGGGTGCTGCTCTGGCTGGCGGTGGCGGGCGTGCTGTTCGGTCTGCTGGCGCTCTCGCACGCGCTGACGATCTGGCTGTTCGTCGGGCGTGCTGGCGTTCGCGGCCGTGCACTTCCGTCGGCGCGGGCCGGTGGCGCTGATCATGCTGCTGGCGTTCGCGCTGGTCTACGCGCCGTGGCTGGTGCGTAAGTACCACGTCTGCGGCAAGCGCCTTCGGCGTCGGCGCGCTACGCGCTTTACGAGGCCTGGACGGCGTCCACGTCACGCAGCGGATGCGGTCGACCTCGGACCGGTGACTCGACGGACGTGCAGATTGTATTTTTTCCGCACCAAGCTCCAGGACGGCGTCCTGGCGGCAGATCGAAGCGGTTGGTCGGCGGGTCTGGGCGGCAACCTGATCGCGCTGGCGTTCTTCGTGTGTCTGCTGCACACGTTCCGCCGGCGGGAGGTCAACTCGCTGCGCTGGGCGGTGCTGGCGATGTGGGCCTGCGGCGGTGGTGGGCATGGCGTTGCATCGGCGATGGTGTTTCCACCCCGGCGCCGGTCAGTCCCGAACCAGTTCGGCGTGCTGTTTTTGCCGGTCATGCTCGGCTTCGGGCTGGCGTTCGTGCTGGTGCTCTTCAGCCGCCGGGAAGGCGGCCGGCGGGTTGCTGCCGCGCTTCGTGCTTGTTCACCGGCCTGTTCCTGGTTTCGGCGCTGCCGCTGATCTTCACGCTGCTGCCGCGCAACACGCCGCCGTTCCAGTATCCGCCGTATTTCGAGCCGGGCATCAACCAGCTCAACGGCTGGACCAGCGACCGACGAGATCATCGGCTCGGACATGCCCTGGGCCGTCGCGTGGTACGCCGACCGCAAAAGCCTGTGGCTTCCCGCCAAGTTCAAGGATCTGCATCGGCCTGAGCGACAACGCCAAGCTGCCCGGCACCCTGGCGGGCTTGTTCCTGACGCCGCTCAGCCGCAACGAGCCGTTTTTACAACGGCATCTACCGGGGCGAATACGCCGACTCGGACGAGAAAAACCAGAACGTGGGTTATCCGGCGCTGATCTTCGGCCGCACGGACCTGCCGTTGTTTCCTTTCCAGCAGGGGTACCTCGATCCTCGGCGACCTGAGCTATACCTTCTACAGCGACCGCCAACCGCTGGATCAGCGCCCGAATCCGGCAGCACGACGGCCCAGTGACGCTCGTGCCGGCCTCCGCTCCCGGCGGGAACGGCGCGGATGACGGCCGGGACTTGCCCTTTGCGCCGAACCTGGGGCAAGCTGCGCGTTTCCGCCGGTCCCCTGTTTCCACGCTCACCCCGCTTTTCGCCGCTGATCCGCCCGTCCCATGCCCGCCCGTGAACCCGCTCCCGCCGCCGAGCCGAACCCGAGTTTCGAGAGCGCGATGGAACGCCTGGAAACGCTCGTCGAGCAGATGGAAAACTCCCGGCTGCCGCTGGAGGAACTGATCCGCTGCTACGAGGAAGGCACCCGGCTCGTGCAAGGTCTGCACCGAGCGGCTGAGCGCCGCCGAACAGCGCATCGAGATCATCACCCGCGACGCCGCCGGCCAGCCGCAGGTCGTCCGAGTATCCCGCCGTCCGCGGCGGGTCCGCCCGAGCCTCCTCCACCCAGGGAAGCGAAGCCCGCCCCGGACCCGCAGCCCGCCGCGGCACCCACCGGCCGCCCGACCAAGAATCCACCATGAAGTCAGCCTCTTCTGAACCCGTCTGCCGTCCAGGCGCCGCCCATCGCCGAACCGCAGCGTGCGCCTGCTCGACAAAATCCAGTCGCCCGCCGACCTGAAGGCGCTGCCCGAGAGCGACCTGGCGCAACTCGCGCAGGAGGTCCGCGAGGAGCTGATCTACGTGATGAGCGAGGCGAACCCGCACGGCGTCGGCGGCCATCTCGGGCCGAACCTCGGCGTGGTGGAGCTGACCATCGCGCTGCACCGCGTCTTCAACACGCCCAAGGACAAATTCGTCTTCGACGTGAGCCATCAGGCGTACGTCCACAAGATGTTCACCCCGCAGGGCCGGCCGGGCGATCATCAAGACCATCCGGCAGTACCAGGGCCTGAACGGCTTCATGCTGCGCACCGAGAGCGAGCACGATTGCTACGGCGCGGGCCACGCGGGCACGGCGCTCTCGGCCGGCGCTCGGGCATGGCGGCGGGGCGCGACCAGCGCGGCGGCGACGAGAACATCGTCGTGCGTGGCGGGCGACGCGGCGTTCACCTGCGGCGTCTCTACGAGGCGCTCAACAACGTCGACCGAGGCGACGAAGAAATTCATCGTCGTGCTCAACGACAACGAGTGGTCCATCGCCAAGAACGTCGGCGCGATGGCCGGATATTTCAACCGCATCGCCACGAGCCCGACCTACCAGCATCTGCACGAAAAGGCGGCGCCGCTTCATCCAGATGATCGGCGGCAAGGACGCGCTCAAGACTCGCGGGCAAGGTGGAGGCGGGGTCTGAAGAACGTGCTGCTGCCCAGCGTGCTGTTCGAGGACCTCGGGCCTGCGCTACTACGGCCCCATCGACGGGCACGACACGGCGCTGCTCATCCGCACCTTCGAGTTCCTCAAGACGCAGGACGAGCCGGTCATCCTCCACATCCTCACCAAGAAGGGCAAAGGGCTACCCGCCCGCGCTGCAAGCAGCCGGACAAGTTCCACGGCCTCGGCAAGTACAAGCTCGAAACCGGCGAGACGGCCAAGGCCCCGCTGCCGACGTACTCGGAAATCCTCGGCGACACGCTCGCCAACTTCGCCGACAGCAACTCGAAGATCGTCGCCATCACCGGCGCCATGCCGAGCGGCACGGGCCTCGGACGGTTCCAGAAGCGCCACCCGAAGAAGTATTACGACGTGGGCATCGCCGAGGAACACGCGGCGCTGTTTGCCTGCGGGCTTGGCGGTGCAGGGGATGAAGCCGTTCCTGGCGATCTACTCGACGTTCATGCAGCGCGCCTACGACATGATCATCCACGACATGGCGCTGCAAAACCTCAACGTGCGCCTGTGCATGGACCGCGCCGGGCTGAGCGGCGACGACGGCCCGACGCACCACGGCCTCTTCGACATCGGCTACCTGCGCCACGTGCCCGAACCTGGTGTTCATGCAGCCCAAGGACGAGGACGAGTTCGCGGACATGCTCTGGACGATGGCCAATTACCACGCCGGGCCCGATCGCGATCCGCTATCCGCGCGGCGCGGGCACCGGGCGCGAAGCCCAAGCCGCAGCCGAAGCTGCTGGAGATCGGCAAGGCGGAGGTCGTGCGTCACGGCAGGGCAGGGACCGCGCCGCGCGTGGCGCTCTTCGGCCTGGGCGGCATGTGCACGATGGCCGAGGAAGCCGCCGACCTGCTGGAAGCGCAGGGCATCAGCGCGGCGGTCGATCAACCCGCGTTGGATCAAGCCGATGGACACCGGGCACGCTGGAGTTTTTCGCGCGTTCGGCGGAGGTCGTCTGCACGCTGGAGGACCATGTGCTGCACCAACGGCTACGGCTGCGCGGTGATGGAGCATCTCAACGAGGCGCGCATCCCGGTGCCGGTGGTGCGGCTGGGCTTGGCCCGATCAGTTCATCGAGCACGGCAACGATCCCGGTCCTGCGCGAGAAGCACGGCCTGACGGCGAAGGCGCTCGTCGCCCGCGTGCTGCCGCTTGCTCAAGAAAAAGGCGCAGGGAGCCACCGCGCCCCTGCGGCAGCCGGCCGGTGCGGCGTAGAGCTTAGAGGGCGTGTGAGAAGCCCGCCGCAGGCGGTCGCCAACAAGGTAGGGATGGCTCTCCGAGCCAGTCCCTGAAATGGATTGGATGACTTCTGTGCGAACCAAGCGCCTGCCAGAAAATCTTGGGATTGGCTCGGAGAGCCATCCCTACCTTGTTGGCGACCGGCCGCAACGGCCTGACCAGAATTTTCCTCACACGCTTTCTTAGGGCGGGTGCGCCGCTACAACGCTTCGCTGCGATAGCCGAAGACTACCCGCGTGTAGTACGGCCGAACGGGCTTGCCGTTCACTTGGAGTGCGTGTTCCTCGACCGGTCCTGACCCGCCGCTGTGCCGGTCGATGCGCGCGGATTGCAGGTCCTTTTTTTCAAACGCCACCAACAGCATCGTCGCACTTTCTTCGAGTGACGGCGGGAACCAGAACGCGTACATCAGACTGTCGCCGCCGAAGAGGTGCGCGCCGGTGGTTTCCCGCACCGCGCGGGTCGGGTCCGGACTGTAGAACGCTGCCTCGCTGGCGATAAAATCGCGGTCCATGCCGACGATGAACACCGCCCCCCCCGGGGCACCGGCCAGCCGGAGTTCCTGTTGCCGCGCCGCTACCTCGTGGGCCAGTTGTTTCCAGCCGACCGGGAGGAGTTCCGTCGGCGGGAAATACCGGACGCCGGGCAGACCGGAGGCGAGGTATTGCAACAGGACAAGGTAACAGGCGCACAAGGTCGCCACGACGCCGTTCCAACCCCGGCGCAACCAAACTGGAGGCGCGTCGGCGAGCAGTGCCGCGATCCCCGGCACGGCCGCCAGCCACAACGGGCCGGTCCAGTTCAGTTTCACGCGGTGGGTGAGGCTGAACACCACGAACACCGCGAGCGGCACGGACGTGTAGACCCGCGCGAAGAGCACGCGCCGCCGGGCGTCGTCCATCGGCGCACGCCGGACCAACACCCAACCCGCCAGGAGCACGCCGAAGGGCGTGAGCACGGCAACAATGGTGCCGAGCAAGGCGGGCAGAGAGAAATGGGACGGCACCTTGATGCGGCCCACGCTCTGAAAGGCGAACGAAGCCCAGTGGTTGCGCGCATTCCAGACGATCACCGGGGAAAAAATCACCGTCGCCAGCAAGACCCCGGCGTACGGCACGGCCCGCCGGAACCACCCGCGCGCGGCGGGATCGAGCGCCATGAATACCAGCGTTGCCGGACCCAGCAGCGCAATGGTGTATTTCGAGAGCATTCCCAACCCGAGAAATATCCCGACGCCCAGCCACGCCCGGCCGTCGCCGTCGAAGAACACCCGCGCCAGGAAATACAGGGTTGCCGCCCAACAGGCCGTCAGTGGCGCGTCCGGGGTCATCAGCCATCCGACCATGAAAAAATACGGCAGGCACTGCACGAGTGCGACCGCCGCCAGCGCGGCCCGGCGGTCGCGCGAGAGCGTTTCGGTCAGACGGTAGGTGAAAAACGACGTGGCCAGCGAGCACAGCAAAGCCCCGATCCGCACGCCCCATTCCCCGTGTCCGAAGGCAGCCGTGCCCAGCCAGATCAGCCACGCCACCATCGGCGGATGGTCGAGGTAGCCGATGTCGAGGTGGCGGGCGTAGTTCCAATAGTACGCTTCCTCGGGGAAAAGTTCGCACCACGGCGCGTACAAGGTTCGCAGCACGAACAACCCGGCGGCCAGGAGAAAAGCGGGGTGCTTCCAGAGAGGATCACGCGCCGGGCTGGCGATGGGGACCGTGGTGTCCGCGCCGGGGATCATCGACGACCTCCCGGAATTGGCCGCGAGGGGTTGGGCTGGCGAGGTCGGTCCATGCGGTGGCGGCGGGTGAAGAATCGACTCCCCGCAAACGCCGGATGAATCCATCGGAGATTTGCAGTACGGTTTAGTGGCAACTTTCCTTCGCTCTTGCAACCGAAAATCCTCGTCATTCGCGGCGGTGCCATCGGCGACTTCCTCCTGACGCTGCCCGCCATCGCGCTCCTGCGGGAGGCGTTCCCGCAGGCCCGGCTGGAAATTCTCGGTTACGATCACATCGTCTGCCTGGCATCCAGCGGCGGCTACGCCGACGGCGTGCGCTCCATCGAATACGCCGCGATGGCCGCCTTTTTCAATCCCAAGGCGACGCTCGACCCGGAACTGGCGGACTACTTCGCCGGGTTCCAGCAGATCGTCAGCTACCTGTACGATCCGGACGGGTTCTTCTGCGGCAACCTGCGCCGTTGCGGGGTAAAAAACCTCATCGAAGCCTCGCCCAAGATCGATCCCGAGGGCGAACACGCCTCGCGCCAGCTCGCCCGGCCGTTGGAGCCCTCGCGCTCTACCTCGACGCCGCGAGCGGCCCGCTCCTGCGGCCCGAGAGCAACGAAAGGGCGTTTGCCGAGGCATTCCTCGCCCGCGCCGGGGCGGACCGTGACGCGCGCCCGCTCGTGGCGATCCATCCCGGCAGCGGTGGGGAACGCAAAAACTGGCCCATTGACCGCTGGCAGGAGTTGGGCCGCCGTCTGCTCGCGCGGACGTCGGAAACGCGTCCCCGGTTGCTGCTCGTCGGTGGCGAGGCGGACACGAAGGCGTTGGCGACCCTGCGTGCGGGGTGGCACCACGCGGTCGGAGACCCGGGCGGCATCCTGGTGGCCGAAAACCTGCCCCTGCCGGCCCTCGGGGCGCTGCTCGCGCGCTGCCGTTGGTTCCTGGGCCACGACAGCGGGATTTCGCATCTGGCGGCGGCGGTGGGGACCCCGTGCGTGTTGCTTTTCGGGCCGACCGACCCGGACATCTGGGCTCCCCCTTACCCTTCGGTGGAGATCGTCCGCGCGCCCGACGGTTTCATGGGCAGCCTGGACCTGGAAACCGTGCAAACGGCGGTCGAAGCCGCGCTGGCCAAGGTCTGAAAAACACGGTAAAGTGCGGCGAATTTCGCCCCTCCCCCCACGATGACTGCGATTTCTCCCAAACACGCTTTCCCCGACGCTCCCTCTGAGCCTTTGCCGGAACGCTACCGCACCCTGCTGATTTTCGGCGCGCCCGGCAGCGGAAAAGGAACGCAGGGCAAAGCACTCGGAGCGTGCCGCGATTTTTCCATTGTGCCTGCGGCGACGTGTTCCGCTCGCTCGACACGCGCACCAAGCTCGGGCAGGCGTTCCTCGAATATTCCAGCCGTGGCGAACTCGTCCCGGCGGAAATCACCGTCGAACTCTGGCAGGTGCAGATCCAGCACACCGTCGAGGCCCACCGCTTCAAGCCGGACCTGGATTACCTCGTGCTCGACGGCATCCCGCGCAGCGTGGAGCAGGCGCGGGTGATGAAGTCGCTACATCGACGTAAAGAAGGTGTTCCATCTCGCCTGCCCGAACCGCGAGGAACTCGTCGTCCGCCTCAAAAAGCGCGCCTGAAGGACAACCGGCTCGACGACGCCAACGAGTCCGTCATCCACCAGCGGCTCGACATTTACGAGCCAGGAAAGCAAGCCCGTGCTGGAATACTATGGCCCGGACCTCGTGCAGACCATTGACGCCACGCAGCCGCCGGTGAAAGTGCTGCTGGAGATCCTGCAAGACCGTCACCGCCCTGAGTGCTGATTCCCATGTCCAACCGCCCACCCGCCGCTCAATCGCAGTTCAAGAGCCTGCGCGCCTCCAGTCTGTATTGCCCGAAGTGCAAGAACGCGATGCCGGTGCGCGAACGTCTCCTGCTGGTCCTGCCGGACAAGGAGATCTACGATTACCTCTGCACGGGTTGCGCGAGTTCGGTCGGCCAGCGGGAGGTGACGGGCGCGGACAAATTGATGACGACGGCGGCGGCGACGCGCCGGCCCGCGCCGCGCTTCGTCTTTGCTGCTGCCTTGAGGTAATCCATCCCTTCGAGCCGTTGAGAATCGTCTATCTCGGCAGCGGCGACATCGGTCTGCCGACGTTGCGCGCCTTGCTCGATGCACGGGCGGCCGGGAAACACGAACTGCTCGCCGTCGTCACCCAGCCGGACCGGCCGGCGGGTCGCGGGCAAGCCGTCCGGCCGGGGCCGGTGAAAGCGCTGGCGCTGGAGGCCGGCGTCCCCGTTCTCCAACCGGAACGTCTCCGGCGGCCGGAAGCGGTCGAAGCGTTGCGGACGCTGGCGGCGGATGTGTTCGTGGTGTTCGCCTACGGGCAGATTTTGCCGCCCGCCGTGCTCGCGTTGCCGCGCGTGGCTTGCCTGAATCTCCACGCCTCGCTGCTGCCGCGCCACCGCGGGGCCGCGCCGATCCATGCCGCCGTGCTCGCGGGCGACCGGGAGAGCGGGCTGACGGTCATGTACATGGACGAGGGGCTGGACACCGGCGACGTGTTGCTGGAACGACGCGTACGTCTGCGCCGGCGCGAGACGGCGGGTTCGCTGCACGACCGTCTGGCCGAACTCGCTCCCGGCGCGTTGTTCGAGGCGCTCGATCTGCTGGCCGCCGGAAACGCGCCGCGCCTGCCGCAGGACAACGCGCTGGCCACCTACGCCCCGAAGCTCGAACGCCAGAGCGGGCGCATCGACTGGACGCTCGCCGCCGCGGACGGCTCGACCGGCTGGTCTCGCGCGATGAACCCGTGGCCGGGCGCGTTCACCGACGCTGCCCGGCGTCGAAGGCGGACCGCCGCGCATGTTGAAGGTGTTCAAGGCGTTCGCCTTGTCGCGCCCGACCGGCGGGCAAGCCGGGGGAGGTGGTGCGGACGACGAGTTTCGGGCTGGTCGTGGCGACGGGGCAAGGGAGGATTGTTCTTGCGCGAGGTGCAACTGGAGGGGAAGCGCCGGATGCGCGCGGCCGATTTCCTGCGCGGGCATCCGCTGGCGGTGGGACTGATCCTGGGTCAGCAGCAATCGTCAGCCGCCGGCAGGGCGCTGAAAACCGATCTGGCTGCAGATCAAAGAAGGCTTTGGCCACTGGCTTGCCGTCACGTCCGAACTTTTGCGTGACAATCTCGGCACGACCGTCTTTGCTGGCGTGCGCGCCGGCCGCGGCGTGCCGTTTTCTTCTGAACGAACCGTTCAATCTATCTGTCTCACTATTAAGCGTTTTATTGATATGAACCTCCGGATCAAGCCCGCTACCAACGCATCGTCCTCAAGATCAGCGGCGAGGCGCTGCGCAAGCCCGACAGCCTCGACAACATCTCCCCCGAGATCGTCCTGAACATGGCCGAATCCATCAAGGAAATCCACGCCCTGGGCGTGCAGGTGGCCGTCGTCGTCGGCGGCGGCAACATCTGGCGCGGCGCGGCGGCGAGCGCCCGCGGCATGGACCGCACGATGGCCGATTACATGGGCATGCTCGCCACGATCATGAACGGCATCGCCCTCCAGAGCCCGCTGGAGGACATCGGCGTCGAAACGCGCGTGCAGACGGCCATCGAGGTCAAGAACGTCGCCGAGCCGTACATCGTGCGCCAGGCGGTCGGCCACCTGGAAAAGGGCCGCGTGGTCATCTTCGTCGCGGGCACGGGCAACCCGTTTTTCTCCACGGACACGACGGCCGCCCTGCGCGCCAGCGAGATCAAGGCGCGAGGTCATCCTCAAGGCCACCAAGGTGGACGGCATCTACACGGCCGACCCGTGAAGGACCCGACCGCCACGCGCTACGACCGCATCTCCTACACGGAAGCCCTCTCCAAGCGGCTCGCGGTGATGGACTCCACGGCGTTCAGCCTGTGCCAGGACAACAAGGTGCCGATCATCGTCTTCGACATGAACCAGCCCGACAACATCCTCCGCGCCGTGCTCGGCGAGAAGGTCGGCACGCTGGTGACGGACGAGGGGTGAGCGTAGGCGCGGTCAGACGGTGATCCGCCGCGCCCACCGCAAGACCGGCATCCGGCCGGCGACTTTCCGGGTGGCGAGGGGCGGGAACGTGAGATATAACTAGGCACCGACCCCCGGACCGCGACGCTTCCTCCGAGCGTTCGACCCCCTCCTCCATTTTCCCCGATGACCGCCGACGACATTCTCCTCGAAGCCGAAGAAGGCATGGACAAAAGCGTCAACTACATGACGCACGAGTTTTCCAGCGTGCGCACGGGCAAGGCGTCGCCCGCGCTGGTCGAAAACATCGACGTGGAGGCCTACGGCGCGAACATGAAGCTCAAGCAGCTCGCGCTCATCACCACGCCCGAGCCGCGCCTGCTCGTCATCCAGCCCTTCGACGCCGCGACCGTGAAGGACATCGAGCGCGGGTTAAAGGAATCCAAGCATCGGCATCATGCCGGCGGTGGACGGCAAGATCATCCGCCTGCCGATCCCCGAATTGAGCGAGGAACGCCGCCGCGACCTCGTCAAAGGCATCAAGCAGATGGCCGAGGAAGCGCGCGTGCGGGTGCGCGGGCACCGCCGCGACGGCATCGAAAGCGCCCGCAAGAGCAAAAAGGACGGCGGCATGACCGAGGATCAGCTCGCCGACTTCGAGGACGGCATGCAGAAGCTCACCGACCAGTACATCAAGACCATCGACGACCACCTCACCACCAAGGAAGCCGAGATCATGAAGGTCTGAACCGCCGGAGGTGGAGCAGAACCGCGAAGACAATTATTTGTATGATGGATCAGGAACACTTCCGCACCGAACGACGCAAGGGCTGGCTGGCGAGGGCGACGATTCCCTTTTGTCTATTGACCGTAACCGTACTCACGGCAAGCGCCGCGCCCAAAGCCAAGCCTGCGGCGGCGGTCAAACCTGCGGCGAGCACGAAACGCACGGTGCCGGATTTCACCTGGATCGGCGCGGGCGGAAAAACGTATCCCGGCAAGAACTTCCGGGGCCAGCCGGTGGTGATCCTCATCGGCGCGTCTCCGGACGCGGGCGACGTGCGCAAGCAAGCGGGGCGGATCGCGGCCAAATACTTGGATTTCGCGGCCAAGAAGACGGTTTTCGTCGCGGCGTTCACCGGGACGGTGGGCCGGGTGCAATCGGATGTCCCGTTCGTCATCGCACAGAATGGCGCGACGGTGGCGGCGAACTTCGGGGTGCAGGGAAAGGGAATCGCGGTTATCGTGCTCGGTCCCGACGGCAACGTGGACCTGGTTTCGACGCAGGTGGAAGGTGCGCAGCGCATCCTCGACATCATCAACAATACGTTCCAGACGCAAGCGGCGGCGCGGACGGGACAGGGGAGTTAGCCGTCGCCGGGTTCGTCCCCCCGCACGATTGGTTCAACCCGGGCTGCGCGCATTTTTGGGTGGTGGTACAGGTTCGTACTTCCGCAGAGCCCCGGCAGGGGCGGCAGAGGATAGCCCACGGCGCGAGCCGTGGGAAATGTTCTCCCACGCTGCAAAGCCCCGGCAGGGGCGCAAGAAAAGCCGCTCCGTGGTCCGTGCCGAGTCGCCGTGTTTTCTTACGCCCCTGCCGGGGCTCGTTCGTTTCACGCATTCAACCCACGGCTCACGCCGTGGGCTCAACGACTACCGGCTCAAGCCGGTAGGATGCGATGGGACTAAAAGTCCGGTGGCGGCTAGAAGCCGCTTGGAAAGCCCCCGGCCCGGGCCGGCTGGCAAGGCATCGGCGGCGACCCCTGGCCTCACGGCGGGTCGGCCACGATGCGGAACGTTCCCTCGCCATCCTCGTCCCACTTCTGCTCCTCAATGTAGCGCTTGATCGTCTTCTCATCGACCGCTCCGACCGTCGCGCAAAAGTAGCCCCGTGCCCACAGGTGCTGGCCCCAATAACGCTTCTGCAAACTCGGGAACTCCTCCTGCAGCTTGCGCGAACTCCTGCCCTTCAAGTACTGCGCCAGCTTGGCCGGCGACAACACCGGCGGCGCGCTGACGAGCAGATGCACGTGGTCGGGCGACACCGCTCCACGCACCACCGCCACCTCCCGCGCCCGGCAAATCTCGCGGATCAGGTCGCGGCAACGCACCGCCAGGTCCCCCTTGAGCACCGGCCAGCGGTACTTGGTCACCCAGATCAGGTGGTACTTGCAGTCCGAGACCGTGTGCCCACGATGGTGGTAGTTGGCCATGCAGCCGCCCACCTTAACGCGCCACCCGCCACCCTCCAAGGCAGACCGTCTAAAGACGGTGGGCTCCAACCCGGCACCTGGATACTGAACTCTGCCGCCCCTGCCGGGGCTAAAATTCTTCAAATTGCACCACTGCCCATTTTTGTTGTCCAAGAGGCCTGATTACTGGCATGGTACAAGTTGGCCGGGCTCGCCCGGGGCAGTAAACGTTTTCCGCGTCACCTTTCCCACCCCATGACTTCCACGCTCTTCGCACGTCTCACGCGGGCCGCCGCCGCGACCCTCCTTTTCGCCTCCGTGCACGCCGCGCTGGCCGAGCCCGAAGCCGCCGGCCCCGCCGCCGCTGGAATTGCCCAAGCCGCCGCCCGCCCAGGTGTCGTCCTCCGAGGGTACGCGCCCCTGCCGCTGCCCGCGACGTTCCAGAAACGCCAGGAACGCAAGAACCCGCCGCAGCCGCCCGTCCTGCTCACCAAAATCCGCACCGCCGACAACGAGGACTGGGCGCGCACGCCCAACGATCTCAAGGGTCTGCTCGAATGGATGAGCGCGGAGATGAACGTCCATTTTTCCTCGAACACTCAAGACCTTCGACGAGGTGCCCCCGGACGCCAAGGACATGCCGATCCTCTACCGTTCGGGCTACAAGGCGTTCACGCTCACTCCCGGCGGAAGTCGCAGCGGCTGCATTCCTACCTGCTCAACGGCGGGACCATCATTTTCAACTCGCTCGTGGGCAACCCGGATTTCTACCAGTCCGCGCTCCAGGCCGCGCACGACATCCTGCCCGAGCGCAACGTGTACCGGCTGCGGATGCGATCATCCCGTGTTCAACTCGTACTACCCGATCACGCAGGTCAAGTACCGCGACCGCGCGGTGCGCGACGGCGTGGTGACCGATTCGCTGCCGTTCCTGGAAGGCGTGGACATCGACAACCGCACGGCGATCTTCATCTCGCCGCTGGGATTTCTCGATGGGCTGGGAAAAGAACGCCGCCGATAGCTGGGGCTACGCGGACGAGGACGCGCGCAAGATCGGCGGCAACATCGTCGCCTACGTCACCGCCATGCGCGACGCGGGCAAGAGCGTGGGCAAGAGCGTCGAACTGGTCAACGCCGACAAGAAGGTCGGCCGACAAGGTGCGCGTGGGCCAGGTGATCCACGCCGGCCCCTGGAAGACGCGCACGGCGGCGTTCCCGATGCTGCTCAACCAGTTCCACCAACTGACGGGCGCGCCGGTGTCGTTCGATCTCGCGGACGTGAAGCTGACCGACCCGGCGATCTTCGACATGCCCATCCTGTACCTGACGGGCACGACGGATTTCCAGTTGAGCGAGGCCGAGCGCGCCAACCTGCGGCAGTTCCTGCTCAAGGGCGGCGTGCTCTTCGCCGAGGCCGCCGACGGCCGCGCGACGTTCGACGCCGGGTTCCGCGCGGAGATGGCCAAGGTGCTGCCGAACCAGCCGCTGGCGCAGCTGCCGCCGGGCCACCCGATCTTCCGCCGCCCGATGAACCTCGCCAGGTGAAGGCGCGGCCCGCGTTGGCGGTCAAGCAGGGCAACCAGACCGGCAATCGCCCCGGAAATGTACGGCATCGACGTGAACGGTGTCGCTGGGCGTGATCTACAGCCCGAACGACCTGAGCGCGGGTTGGGAGCGCGCCATCGCGCCCGTATGCCGTCGGCTACGAAGCGCCGGACTCGACCGCGCTGGGCGTGAGCGCCCTGTTCTATGCGGTCACGCATTGAGGCGGCGGGCTGTCTGGCCGGGCCTGCTGGCGGCGATAGTGGTTAGCGGGCGGACGCTGGCGGCGACTGCGCGGGCGCGGCGACGGACGTCTGGCCGGCGCAGGTGGCCGCCGGCGGCGGACGAGGCGGCGCTCAGCGCAGCGTGATGGCGAGCCTCGATGCCGCCGCCGCGACGCTGCCGCCCGAGTTGCTGCCGGCGATCCGGTTCGAGGAGGCGTTCGTGCGGATCATGGCGCGGGCGAGCGAATCCGACTGGCTGCCCGGCGTGCGCGCGCTGGCGGACGCGCCGGGCACGGACCCGGTGACGGCGGCCGTGCGCGAGGTGGCGAGGGCATGGGTCGCGCGCGTGGAGATGCGCGGGATCGGCGCGGTGCTGGATCGGTTACTACGCAAAGAACGTGCGGTTACCCGAACGTCCTGTCCGAAGTGGAGCGAAGACCTGCCGCAGGACCTGCGGAAGCGACCCCTGGGGCGAGACCTGGGCGTACCGCACGCACGCGCCGGCAGGATTCGCCAGGGAAGTGCTCCCAACGCTACACGCTCGGGCCGAAACGCGACCCGGACTTGGGCACGCTCGAGGAGGCGACGGTCGCACCGCAAGCCGTTCACGCCGCCCGCGTGGAAGATCGCGTTGCGCCAGGTCGCGGGGAACACGCGCTGGAGTTCAGCCTCGGCGACGCGGTCGTCGGGGTCTTGCAGGCGGGCGGCAGGATCGACGCTTACACGCTGGTGTACGTCGGCGACCGCTGGGCGTTGATGGCCGGGACGGACCAGTTATTCACCGTGACGTTCTGACCCGACGATGGCCGCCATCACCGATTTCCTGACGCCCGAGGCGATGCGCAAGATCGAGGCGCTGGCCGTGCGCTCGCGCTACGTCGTGGAAGGGTTCCGCGCGGGGATGCACGCCAGCCCGCTCAAGGGCGCGAGCATCGAGTTCGCCGACCACCGGCAGTACGTCAAGGGCGACAACCTGCGCTCGATCGACTGGAAAGTCTTCGGCCGCACGGAGCGGCATTACATCAAACGCTACGAGGAAGAGACGAGCCTGCGCGTGCAGATCATCATCGATACCTCGGCGTCGATGGGCTACGCCTCGCCCGGCCAGCCGACCAAATACCAGTACGCCTGCCGCGTGGCCGCGTCGCTGGCGTACCTCGTCACGAAACAGCAGGACGCCGTGGGCCTGACGCTCTTCGACGACAAAATCCGCGAGCAGGTGCCCTCGCGCAGCGGTTCGCGGCATCTGCGGCTGATCGTCGAACGGCTCGCCGCCGCCGCCCCGCGCGGGCGCACGAACACCGGCGAGGCGCTGCACGCGCTGGCGGAGATCCTCAGCCGGCGCGGGCTGATCGTCATGATGACCGACCTGTTCGACGACGCCGCAGGCCGTGTTCCAGGCCATCGCGCATTTCCGCAAGAAGATGCACGACGTGATCCTCCTGCAAATCCTCGACCCCTGGGAACTGGACCTGCCGATGAACCGGCTGGCCGAGTTCATGGACATGGAAACGGGCGAGAAACTGGAACTCGACCCCGCGCTGGCCCGCGCCGCGTACAAGGCGGCGTTGCAGAAGGACATCGACGTGGCGCGCGAGCGGTGCGCGACGATGAACGTCGATTACCGGCTCGTGTCCACCGCCGAGGCGTACGACGATTTCATCCAGCAATACCTCGCCGACCGGCGGCGGATGTCGCTGTGACGCCGGGCCTGTCGCCATGCAATTTCTCTCGCCCTGGATGCTCTGGGGCATGGCGGCGCTGGCGGTGCCGGTGGCGATCCACCTCTGGCAGCGGCGCAAGGTGGTCCAGTTGCCTTTCAGCACGCTCAAGTACCTGCGCGTCGTGGCCGCGCGCACCAGCCGCAGCGCGCGGCTGGAGAACCTGCTGCTGCTGTTGCTGCGGTGCGCTGATCTTCGGGTTGCTCGCGCTCGCGGCGGCGCGGCCGGCGGTGAACCGGAAGGCGTTCCAGGCGCTCGGCGGCAACGTGCAGCGCACGGTCGTCCTCGTGCTCGACCATTCGATGAGCATGGGCTACAGGACCGGCGACCGGACGCGCCTGGACGCCGCCAAGGCGCAGGCGCTCACCGTGCTCGACAGCCTGAAGCCGGGCGACGAGGCCGCCGTGTTCGCGGTGGACGACCGCGCCGACCCGCTCGTGGCCCAGCCGACGCAGGACCGCGGCGTGGTGCAACGCGCCATCGACGGCTTGCAACCCGGGCTCGGGTCGCACCGACTTTTCGGCGGGCCTGGTCGCCGCGCGCAAGGTGCTGGCGGCGTCCACCAAGCCGGTGCGCGAGCTTTACCTGTTCACCGACAGCCAGGCGAGCGGCTGGCGCTTCGATCCGAAGGCGGTGTTCGACGCCGACTGGAAAAAGGCGGACGCGAGCCTCGTCGTCGTGCGGCCGGACGACGTGGCGGCGATCAACGCGGCGCTGGCGGAGGTCAGGATCACCACGCCGCTGGCGACGACAGGTGCGCGCGTGACCGGCGCGGTCACGGTGGAAAACCATTCGGCCGCGCCGCTGCACGATCTGCTCACGGTCAACTTCCTGGAGCGCGACGTGGTGAACGCTGCCGGTGGACGTGCCGCCCCACGGCGTCGCAGGACGTGACCTTCGATTTCCAGGTGCCCGCCGCCGTTCCCGGCAAGACCGCGCGCGGCGTGGCGCGGCTCCAGGGCGACAACCTGCCGATGGACGACCAGTTTTTCTTCAGCGTGCCCATCCACCAGTCGCCGCGGGTGGCGGTGTTCGAGGGTATCGTCGGCCGGGCCGGAGCGGGTGCACAGCGGTTATTACCTGCGCCGGGCGCTGGCGGCGGGGACCCGGCGACGGCGTCGGAGCCGCCCGCGCTGGCGGCGGCGGCCCTCGAGGACGACCGACCTCGGACGCGTACACCGCCGTGTTCCTGGCGGACGTGCCGCGCCTGAGCGACCGCGCGGTGGTCAAGCTCGACAACTTCGCCCAGGGCGGCGGGCACGGTGGTTTATTTCCCGGGCGACTCGACGGACGTGCCTGCCCTGGCGCGGGTCGATTTCCTGCCCGCGACGGCGCAGCGGCTGCGCGACCTGCCCGGCGGGCGGCTGTCCTCGCAGATCACCGACCCGGGCAACCCGCTCTTTGCCAACGCCTGGGGGCCGGGCACGCCGTTCCCGCCGCTGCCGCAGCACCGGCTCATCGAATGGAAACTCAAGCCGAACGCGCAGGCGCTCGTGCTCGCGGGCGGCTCGGAGGGGTTCGTGATGGCGGGCGAACGTGGGCGCGGGGCGCGTCTACATCGTCAACGCCTCGCCGGACCGCGCGTGGGGCGATTTCCCGCTCTCGCCCGCGTTCCTGCCGCTGGTGCAGCAGATCGCGCTGCAATCGACCGAGCGCGGGCAGACGCCGGGCGATTACACGCGTCGGCCAGCCGATCCCGGCCAGTCCGGCTCCTGCCGCGCGACAAGCCGCTCACGCGTCGGCGCTGCCCGACGGCTCGACGCTGCCGCTGCTGCTGGGCGACAAGCCGACGATGCTCGACCATGCCCCGCAGGCGGGTTTCTATCAGGTCGGCACGGCGGCGGACCCGGCGCTGCTGACGTTCGCGGTGAACGTCGCCCGAGCCGCGAATCGGACCTGGAGCCGATCCCCGAGGACGCGCTCGCGGCACCTCACGCCGCACGAGAGCATCGCCGGGCCGGACAACCTGCGCGCGTGGCTGTCCCAGAGCCGGGGCATGGTCCCGCTGTGGCCGACGGCTGCTGGTGCTGGCGGCGCTGGCGTTCGCGGCGGAGAGCGTGGTGTCCAACCTCGCCGCGCGCCGCCGCGCGCAGGGCGAGACGACCCACATCAAGACCGGCCGGCTCAACAAGCGGCGCATGGGCAGCCCGTTCCGCGCGGCGGAACGCCGTCGGACCCGAACCCGCGGAAACCGCCGCCCGCCACGCCATGAACGACCTCGTTTTCCATCCCGTGCTGCCGTGGTGGCTGCTGGCCGCGGCGGCGGCGGCGACGCTGGCGCTCGTCGGCTGGAGCTTCTGGGTCGGGCTGAGATCGTGGGGGCGGCTGCGGCCTGCTGGCCGGCGTTGCGGCTGGTGGTGCTGGCCGCGGTGTGTTCGTCCTCGCGCAGCCGCAGGAACAGACGGCAGGAAGTGACCATCCTGCGTCCGCAGGTGGCCGTGCTCGTGGACGATTCCGCGAGCATGAACGACCCCGTGGACGACGCGCAGCCGCGCCGGGCCGAGCGCGTGAAGGAATTCCTCGATTCGCCCGCCGTGCGGGCAGGCGCGCAAGACGTTCGATTTCCGCGTGTTCAACCTCGACGGCAGACGGAACTGCCCGCCGACCAGCGCGCCCGCCGACTTCAACGCCAACGCATCGAACATCGCCAGCGGCGCTGGGCCAGTTGGTGGAGCATTTCAAGGGGCAGCCGCTGGCGGCGGTGCTCGTGCTCACGGACGGGCTGGACACGAGCGGCGTCGCCCGGCCGGAAACGGCGTCGCTACAGCGTGCCGGTGGACACGTTCGAGCTGGAAAAACCGTTCACGCCGAAGCCGCGCGAGCAGCGCATCTCGATCGCCGGGCGCGGACTATCCCGCCGCGCGTGGTCGATCGGCTGGCACAGCGACATCCATCTCTCCATCGCGGGCAGCGGCGTGAGCGGCAAGGCCGTGCCCGTGGAACTCTGGCGCGGCGGGCCAGAAGGTCGGCGACGCCGACGACGGCGTTCAACGAGGACGAACAGACGCGGCAGGTCACGTTCGCAGTTCACCCACGAACGGGCCGGCGTGGACCAGTTCGAGGTGCGCGTGCACGGACGCGGCGGCCGACAAGGAGGCGCGGGCGTACCCGTTTTCCATCGACGTGGTGGAACCGGGCAAGCGCGTGCTCTACGTGCAGAACCAACTCTCGTTCGACTACAAGTTCCTGCGCAAGGCCATCGTGTCCAACCGCAACCTGCAACTCGCCTCGTTCACGCGCTGGGCGGACGGCCGGCTCGTCAACCTGGACGACCGGCGGCGGCGCGGCCCCGGCGCTGGATTTCTCGCCGCGCGGGCTGGCGAACAACGCCGTCGTGATCCTCGGCGACCTCGCGCCGGACGCGCTGCCGCCGGACTCGTGGCACAACCTGCGCGACTTCGTGGACCACGGCGGCGGGCTGGTGCTGCTCGGCGGCCCGGCCTCGTACGCCGACGCGCGGATCGGGCCAGACGCCGCTCGGCCGACCTGCTGCCGATCAAGCCGCCCGCGCCGACTACCGGGAGGGCAATTTCGCCGTGCAGATCACCGAAACGGGCCTGCACCACCCCGTGTTCGGGCCGGTCTTCGCGCAGGTGAAGGATTTTCCGCCGCTGCTGACGCGCGAACGTCGGCGGCGTCGCTCGCGCCGAGCGCGGAGATGCTGATGCAAGCGGTCGTCGACGGCAAGGCGCAGCCGCTGGTGGCGGCGGTGCGTTTCGGCAAGGGGCGCGTCGTGTCCGTGCATGACGCGACAGCGTGTGGCGCTGGCGGCTGGCGGCGGCGCAGTGGCGGCATGGACAAATCGCCCTACGAACTGTTCTGGACGCAACTGCTCGACTGGCTCGTGCCCAAGGAGGACACAGCGGCGCGACAGCAATTCCATCGAGACTGTTCACCGAACGGTCGTCGTATATCCTGGGCGAGAAGCCGGAGGTGCGCGCCGTCGTGCAGACCGCCGGCGGCCACGCCGCCCGCGACGCTGCCGCTGCGGCTGCACACGCCCGACGACAGGACGCTCGAATACACGATGCAGCCCGGCGTGTTCCAGAGCCGCGACGGCCGCTCGGTCCACGGGTACACGGCGGCGGTCGAGCCGAACGTCGACCGGCATTTTCCGCGCCGGAAACCAGCGCCAGCCTCGGCGGCGGCAAGGTGGAGGGCGAGGTGCGTTTCGTCGTCACGCGGCCCGCCACGGAGATGACCGGCAAGCCGATCAACCGCGATTTCCTGCAAAAGCTGGCCGCGGCGAGCAAAGGCAGGTATTATGCGCTGGGCGAATGGGACCGCTGGACCCGGGACCTGCACGTCGAGGAACAGCACTCCACGCACCTGGAATCTGACCGATCTGTGGAACCATCCGCTCCTGCTCGGGTTTATCATGTGCCTGCTCGCCGCCGAATGGATCGCCCGCAAAATCTGGCACCTGCCCTGAACATCCGTTCCTCCCCCCGATGAAATACGCCCCTGTTCCTCGCTCGCCGCCGTCTTGCTCGCCCTGGCCTCGCGCCCACGGCGCGCGCGCGCAGACGGGCAACCTCGTGCCCAACTCGGAATTTCAGCGACCGGACCAACCCGCTCGAACACGTTCCGCGTCGATTTCCCGTACCAGGGCTCCTACGTCAAAAACGCGGGCTACGTCAAGATCAGCCCGACGGTGCGCGACGGCGACGCGCCCGTCCGTCGAGCTCGACCTGCCCAAGGGCGTGGCCGAAAACGAGGGCGGCAAGGTGGAAACCGCGCTGATCAAGATCGAGCCGGGCGCGACCTACCACGTCAGCGTGGACGTGATGACGAACGAACTGGCCGCCAAGGTGTTCGTGGAGGTCTACGCGGTCGATCCCGACCGCTCGCCCATCGGCGCGAGCCATTGACCGCATCCCGGCGCGCGACGGCCTGCCCGCGCTGGTGAAGTGCTACCGCGCGGGCATTCGACGACCCGCCGCGAAAGTCGAAATCCTGGGTCACGGTCAAGCGGGATTTCACCGTGCCCGCGCAGGTGATCATCCTGGGCAAGCCCGCTCCGCCCGTGTACGCCGCCGTCAAGGCGTGGGGGACGGCCGACCGAGGTTGGCGGCCAGCGGCAAGATGTACTTTTCCAAGTTCGTCCTGACGAAAACCAAGTCCGCCCCGCCGTCCCTCGATCATGGCGCTCTCCCCTGAACTCGTCCACCGCCGCCTGCGCGCGGCCGTCGCGGAACTTCCGCTGGTCGCGCGCGGGCCGCTTCCTCGTCTCCGGGGCGGCGGTGTCGCTGTTTTTCCTGATCCTGTTCCTGTTCTGCGACACGCGCTTCCACGTCGGCGCGTTCGTGCGCTGGGTCGGGTTCCTGTGCGTGGTCGCGCCGCTGGCGGCCGGGGTGGCGCTGGCGCTGCCCGGCGTGGTTGCGCCCGTTGCCGGAACTGGCCATCGCGCGGCGCATCGAGGTCGCGTGCCCGGCGGTCGGGCAACGCGCTGGTCAACGCCGTGCAGTTCGACCGCGAATTGCGCCCCGGCTCGGCGATGCGCGCGGCGGTGTTCGAGGAACTGGCCGACCCGTTCCCGCGCGTGAACTGGGCGCGAGGTGTTCGACCTGCGGCTGCTGGCGCGTCTCGGCGTCGGCGCTGGGCGTGGCGGCGGCGGTGGTTTTCCTGTGGGCGATGGCTGCGGCCGGCGGCGTTCGCCAATTCGGTGGCGCGCGTGTTCCTGCCCGCCAGCCGACATCGCGCCGCTGACCCGCACGCGGCTCGAAACGCTCACGCCCGGCAACGCCAGCGTGATGCACGGCAGCGGGCTGGACGTGTCCGCGTATTTCGGCGGCGAGATTCCGCGCACGGCCTGGGTGCGCTACCGCGAGGCGGGCGGCTCGTGGCAGGCGGGAACTGATGAGCCGCGAGGTCGGCACGCCGTAGTTCGCGTTCCAGTGGAAGGAGGTCGGCCAGCCGATGGAATACTACGTCGAAGCGGGCGACCTGGAGACGCCGGTTTACAACGTGGCCGTCCGCGCGCGCACGGCGGTGCAAGCTGCGGCGCGCGGAAATCCAGCCGCCCGCGTACGCCCGGCTGCCCCGACGCACGGTCAGCGGGTTTGCAGCGCTCGAAGGCGTGCTGCCGGGCTCGAACGTCGTGCTCACGCTGGACTTCAACAATCCCGTCGAAACGCTGACGGCCGCCGACGACAAGGGCAGACGGTCCCCGGCGAGCCGCCTCGACGACCGCCGCTGGACGCGTGGCGCTGCCGGTGACCTGCGAACCGCGCGCTGACGCTCGACGTTCCACGACGAGGACGACGCCGCCGCCACGGACACGCTGCCCATCACCGTCAAGCCCGACGAAGCCGCCCAAGGTCAACGTCACCGACCCGGCGGAGGGGCGGGAACATCGTCGCGGCGGCCACGGCGTCGTTCGGCGTGCAGTTCACGGCGACGGACGATTACGGGTTGGGCAGCGTCGGGCTGTACCGTTCGTCCGACGAGAAGCCGGACGCCGAGCTGATCCAGGAATGGCCCGCAGCGGCCGGGCAGAAGGCGTTTTCGGCGAGCGCGCAAGATCCCGCTCGGGCAGTACGTGAAACCCGGCGACAAGCAGATCACGTTTTGCCTCGTCGCCCGGGACCAGAACGACGTCACCGGCCCGGGCGTGGCGATGTCGCGCCCGCTGACGGTCGCGCTCGATTCGGCGCGAAAGGTGCAGCAGCAGGCGGCCGAGGCGGCGGCGAAGCTGGAGCAGAGCCTGCGCGAACTGCTCAAGCTCCAGCAGACGAACCTCGAGGCCACGCAGGCGGCCACCGACGCGCCCGGCGTGTCCGCGGCGGCGCTGGCGGAACTGCGTCAACCGGCAGGTCGCCGTCGGCGACATGGCGGCGCGCGGTGTCCGCGAGCGCGGAGGAACTCGCGCCGGAAGTGCGGGCGACGCTTGCGCGCGCTGGCGCAGGCAGGAGATGCCCGCCGCGCGTGCTCGCGTTGCGCAATGCCACGACGCGCCGCGCGTCCGCGCGCGGGGCGATGCTCGGCGACGGCGGCGCAAGCTGGAGACGTTGATCCTCGCCAGGCTCCAGGCGTCGCCCGAACAGGCCGGCGAGGAGGCGCGGCGCGCGGAGGTGCAGAACCTCATCGCGGGCGTGGACGGGCTGTTGCGCGACGAAAAGGCGATCCTCAAGGACACGGGCGGCGCGGCGCCCCGGCGGCGCGACAAACTTTCCGAGCGGCAGGACCAGCTGGCGGACCAGTCCGTAAAGGTCCGCAAGGACGTGGAGAACAGCGCGGGCAACTCGTCGCTGGGCGACCCGGCGCTTGCGCGCGGGCTTGAAGAAGATCGCGGCGATGTTCGGCGAATTCAAAATCTACGAGGGGATGCTCGACGGCGGCGGACGCGCTGGGCTCGCAAGGCGTTCCCGAAGGCGGCCGGAGCAGGAAACGGTCGCTCGTGGCGAATCTGCAGAAAATGGTCAACGTGCTCAGCGCCTGGCAACTGGCCCAGGCCGGGGCCAGGGCCGACGAAATGCGCAAAACGGCCGAGGATATGAAGGCGAAGCTCGCCGCGCTGGCCGAACTCCAGCGCGACGTGCTCGAAAAGAGCAAGGAACTCGCGCGCAAGGACCAGTTTTCCAAGGACGACCTCGAACACGGCGGCGGAAATCGCGCGCACGAAGGACCTGATGGGCAAGGTCGTCGAAGGGATGCTCACGGACGCGAGCATCTTCCCGGACATGATCATCGCCAACGAATTGAGGGCGCAGCTGTCGAGCATCTTCGAGGACGTGAAGCAGGACGACCTCGACGCCATCGCCAAGAGCAAGCTCAAGCCCGGGGACATCCCCGTGCAGAAGGAGGACGGCCTGATGGCGGCCATCGAGGCGACCAAGAAGATCCCCCCGGACATGGAGATGTTCCTGCCCAAGACGAGCAACACGGCCAACTGGCTGCTGGAAAACTTCGACAAGACGGAAATCCCGAAGATGGACAACCTGCCGCTGCCCGACGAACTGACGGACATCATCGGCGCGTTGCAAAAGGAGCAGGAAGACCTCGCCGACAAGGTGCAGGGCGCGGCGTCGAACCAACTCATGAAGGCCATGCAGCAGGGCGGCCCCATCGACGGACGGGCCGCAGGGCGGCTACAGCGCGCAGGGCAAGAGCGGCAACCAGAAGCCGCTGGACATCGAGCAGAGCGGCCGTTCGGCCGGCGGGCGCGAGGGCGAGAGCAACGGCGAGATGGTCGGCAAGGTGGCCGACGACCTCGAAGGCCGCGAGGCCCACGTGCGCCGCACGAACGACGCCATGCAGAGCGGCAACGTGGAAGACCCCAGCGGCAAGGCCGCCAACGCCAAGGCGACCGGCGGCGGCAAGGCCAGCGGGTTCAGCCAGCGCGAGGGCATGGACGGCGACGCGCCCTTGCGCGGCGTCGCAGCGCCCCGCGCCAGGCGGCCAACAGCGCGCTGGCGGCGGCGCAGGCGCTCCTCGCGGAGAAGACTTCCAAGAAGGCCGCGCAGGCGGCGCTGCTGTACCTGCGCTCGGACAAGCTGCAGGGCGTGGCCGGGATTGATGGAGGAATCGCAGGCGGCGCTCAGCGAGGGGCGGCTGGCGGACTTCCAGGGGCTGCACCAGCAAGATCATGGCGCAGTTGCACGCCGCGCAGGGTGAGATTTCCACGGGCAAGGTGCTCAGCCTCGCCACGGGCGAGGCGGCGCGCACGGACGACAAGCAGATGCTCGGCGGCGGGCGAAGGGGAAGCGCCCGCGCCGTACAAGGACCGCGTGGCGGATTATTACCGCTCGCTGGCCGAACGGGAAATGAGCGGACGCAACCGCCAGCGCGGGCTGTGGCTGGCCGTCGCGGTGCTGTCGTGCGCGCTGGCGGCGGGCACGGCGGCGGGCACGGCGGCGGAGTCGGCGCCGTGGGCCGTGAAGGACGCGCCGGTCCGCGCCGTGGTGAAGCTCAAGGAAGCGCCCGAAGGACCCGGACACGGGCACGGAGATTGTCGTGCCCGATTTCGGGTTGGTCAGGCCGGGCGGCGGCGATTACGCGCTGATGGACGCCGCCGGCAAACCCGTGCCGGTGGCGGTGGTCTGGCAGGGCGAGGGGCGGGACACGCTCCTGCTGGCGCGCGACCTCCAGCGCGGGGCAAACGTACTATCTTTACATCGGCGGGGCGCGCGGCGCGGCCTGGACGCCGAAGACGAGCCTGCTGTTGGAAACGCGCGGCGTGTCCCGCGACGCGCCGCGAGGCCTACGATTCCCTCGGGGCGCTGCAGGCCGCCTGGAACGGGGCGGCGGCGCAGACGCAGGGAGCGGCGTTCGTGGAAAAGATTTTTGCCGGGCGACAACCCGTTCGGCGAGCCGCACTTATTTCCTCTCGCACTTCACCGGCTACCTCGCGCCGACGGACGGCGACGCGGAACTTTTCACCAACTCGGCGGATGCCTCGTTCGTGCTCATCAACGACCAGCCGTTCATCGACTGGACCGGCCCGCCGTCCGGCAACGCGAACGAAAAAGGGTTGCGCGCGAAGAAACTCCCGGCGTCGGCGGTGCCGGTGAAGGTGGATTATTATCAGGCCAAGGGCGGCGGCGGCGAGCCGCCGAACATGTCGCTGGGTTGGCGGCAGGCCGGGCGGCCACCTGGAACTGGTGCCGGAAACGGCGTTCCTGCACCCGGGGAAAGCGCACGTGGAGCGATTCGAATCGCCAGACGGGCGCTCCGGTGCCCGCGCCGGAGATCGCGTTCCTGATCGTACCTGGGTTACGGCGGCACGTACCTGTACGAGGTGACACGGCAAGCTCGCTGCCGGCGGACCTGAGCGGTGCGGCGGTGGAATGGCATTTCGACGACGGCGCCGTGCTCACCGGCCCGGAGTTCAGGCGGGTGATGTCCGGGGCGCCGGGCATCCAGCGCGTGACGGTCACGGCGCGGCGCGGCGCGGACGCGATGCGCGGCGACGCGGCGGATCGGTTTCTTCGGCAAACCGCCCCACGAGGCGTCCGAGGGCAACGAGGAAGGCCAGGGCGGCAAGAACGGCCACGAGCGGTACGTCGAACCTGCTCGACGCAACTCGACCCGGCGAAGCTCGCCGCGCCGATGCTGGCGGCGGCGCTGCCGCTGCTCTTCGACAGCGGGACGGACGCGCAGATCGCCGCGTACGCCGACCCCTGGCTCGCCCGAAGCCCGAAATGCGCGACCCGCTCTGGCTGCCCGCGTACATCGCGCGCGTCCGCGACCGTCGCCCAGACCGACCCGAAGGCGGCCCTCGCGGAAATCGGCGCGAACACGGCGGCGCAGTCAGTTCTATCCGACAGCAGCTCGACGCGCTCGAATTGGAACTGCTCGTGTTCTCCGCTGCACGACCTCGGCCTCCTGCCGCGCGTGCAGCAACTCGCGTTCAGCCTCGGGCCAGACGCGGGCCAGCTCGGGCGACATCCGCCTCGGTGACTTCTACCGGCTCAACGGGCACGTGGACCAGGCGGCCGCGCGTTACCGTGCCGCCCAGCCGCCGGACCCGTCCAACGGCCGCAGGCTGCCCGCCGAGGACCAGGCCAACGCGCATGACCGTGGAAGACCTGCTCGACACACGGCACGCGGCAGGACGCGCTGGACAAACTGACGAGCCTGGGAACTTGCGCACCCGATGTGCCAAGTTCACGACGAATTTCCTCGTGCTGCGGGCGCGCGTGCTGTCGTTGTACGGCCGCTGGCGCGAATCGCTGGCCGAACTGGACGCCTACGCCGCGACGCATCCCGACAGCCCGTACCAGATCGACGTGGATTATTATCGCGCCCGCGCGCTCACGAACTAGGCAACAAGGACGAAGCGCGCAAAATCTGGCAGAGACATCGCCAAGCAACTATCCCCAAGAGCGAACTGGCCCAGCCCAGCCTCGAATGGGCCGCCAAACCATGAACCCGCTCCCGCGCCTTTTGCCTCCTCGCTCGCGGCCGTGCTGGCGCTGCCGTGCGTCCTCGCGGCGGACACGGTGCAGCGCATTTACACCGCGCCCGGACCCGCAGGACGCGGGCGGGATCAAGGGAAGCTGCGCGCGCGAACATCACCCACGCGCTCGCCGTCAACCACGACCGTCTGCGGGTGTACCGTGGCGAGGTGTCGGCCGACGGACGGTACGTTCGACTTCCCGCACCTGCCGGTGGGCAAGTACGACCTCGTGCATGGTGACGAAGGACAAGGTCGTCTACGAAGGGCTTGGCGTTGGGCGAGCCGGAGCGCAAGCGACCTGCCGCCGGCTTCGATGGCGAATCTCAAAACGCGGATCGAGAAACAGGACGCGTTCTTCAACCACACGCACGATTCACCGGCTCGGCTTCGACGGGCCGAACTGCTGCGCGTTCGTCGAACGGACCAGCGACCGGAAAATCCTCCGGCAGGACGGCGACGCGCTCGGCGCGAACCTCCGGCGGCTGGAAATCATGGAAATCGCCCAGGCCGCCGACGACTGGCAGGTGACGACGACGCGGCACCTCTACCGCGAGGAGCAACCCGCGCGCGGGGATCGATTTCCTCACCGACAAGTTCGTGCCCGAGTTCGCCAACCTGCGCGTGATCGACAGCGTCAAGGACCTCGGGTTCCGTTACGCTTGCCCGCCCTGTAACGTCAATTTTCCCCCTTTTCATGCCTCAACTGCGTATTCTCACCGGCCCGCACCAGGAGCAGGTCATCCCCCTGGAGAGCGGCGAAATCGTCATCGGCCGCGCCCTGGACTGCGATGTCGTGCTGGAGGTCGATTCCCCCGCGTCGCGGCGGCACGCGAGCGTGTACGCGGCCGGAGGACGGCTGGCACCTGCGCGACCTGGGCAGCGCCAACGGCACGGCGCTCAACGGCGAGCGATATCAAGGACAGCCCGCTCGCGCCCGGCGATGAGTTCAACGTGGCGGACATCGCCTTCGCCTACGAGGAGACGGGAAGATCGCGCAGCCGGAGCGATCACCCCCGCCGCGCCGTCGCGAACCGGCGCGCGTCCACGGCCCGCCGGCGACGCCGATGGACGCGTGCAGGAGATCGTGCGCTCCATGAGCGAAAAGACGCGCCTCGATCAAGGCGGAAATCGGCAAGGCGATCATCGGCCAGACGGACATCATCGAGCAGCTGCTCACGGCGATCATTTCCGGCGGCCACGTCCTGATGATCGGGATGCCGGGCCTGGCCAAGACGATGCTCATCCGCACGGTCTCCGAGGTGCTCGACATGGAGTTCCGCCGCGTGCAGTTCACGCCCGACCTCATGCCCTCGGACATCACCGGCACCGACATCCTGGAAACCGACGAGGCCACCGGCAGGAAGGAATACCGTTTTATCCGCGGGCCGATCTTCACCAACATCCTCCTGGCCGACGAGATCAACCGCACGCCGCCCAAAACGCAGGCCGCCCTGCTCGAAGCCATGCAGGAACACCGCGTCACCGCCGCCGGGCAGACGATGACGCTGACGCCGCCGTTCTTCGTGCTCGCCACGCAAAACCCGCTGGAGCAGGAGGGCACCTACCCGCTGCCGGAAGCGCAGTTGGACCGCTTCATGTTCAGCATCTACGTCGATTACCCGCCGGAGGAGGACGAGGTCACCATCGCCAAGGTGACGACGCGGCAAGAAAAGATCGAGCTGCGCAAAGTGCTCGGCGGGGCGGAAATCCTGGAGTTGCAGCACGTCGTGCGGACACTGCCGATCTCGGATCACGTCGTGCTGTACGCCACGCGGCTGGTGCGCGCCACGCGGCCGAACGATCCGCGCTCGCCGGATTTCATCCGGAAATGGATTCACGCCGGGGCGGGGGTGCGCGCGTCGCAATACCTCGTGGTCGGCGGCGAAGGCGCGGGCGGTGACGGCCGGGCGGCTGGTGGTGACGTGCGACGACGTGCGCGACGTCCGCGCGGCCGATCCTGCGGCACCGCATGTTCACGAATTTCACCGCCGACTCCGAAGGCATGGACACGGACAAGATCGTGCAGAAACTCATCGAAACCGTCCCGGAACCGGGCGAGAAGGATTACGCCGGAAGCCCCGCGCCGGCCACGGCTAGGACGAAGTAGTCGTGCCGCCGAATTCCATTTCATCGTGGCAAGATCACCCCTTCGTCCCGGGCGCTTCGTCGTATTTTGACGTGCCGAAACTCGACGCCATCGCTCCGATCCTCTGGGCTAAGTGGGGCACGATTTTCTTGGAGACGTTGCGTCGGGAGGCACTGGATGCTGCCGACGGCTTCGCTTTCAGAGCCTTGAATACGGAGGCAGGCATCCGCACGCTGCTGATCGTTTGCACGACGGATCGCGCGCGGATTCACACCGTCGAAGAGGCTCTGGGTCTCACCGCGGTCGCGCGGCCTGCCGACTGGGAAGTCTACAGCGTCGCGGAAATGGTCTTCAAAACGGAGAAAGGCAGCGCCCTCAGCCACCAGGAACTGCGCGACCGAATCGGCAGAACCGCCCTCGTCCTGTGCGCGACCCGCCCGGAGCCAGTACGAACGCTCGAAGAACTGTTCAATATCCCCGAATGAGTTCGCGGCGCGGGCCGATCTCGCCTTGGCCACGACTGGGTTTCGCCGGGAGCGCGCCCTCACGAAGCGGGTGATCGCTAGCAGTTGCTCGCGGCGGCGATCATCTCGGCGCAGACTGCAGCGTTTTCCACTTGTGCGTAAGGCCTCCGCAGCCCCGGCAGGGGCGCAAGAGAAAAGCCCACGGCATGAGCCGTGGGGATCATGGGTTTAACTGGTCGAGCCCCGGCAGGGGCGTAAGAAAGACAGCGGCCATGTATGGACGGGCACACGGACTTTCTTGCGCCCCTGCCGGGGCTGAAACCGTACAAGCAACTGGAAAACGCTTTGGGACTTTCATCGTCTCGTTCGACGTTGCGCGAATGCGGTTCCGCAAAGGCGACCGCACTTCATTTCCGGAAGACGAGATAAAAGATCAATGCGATGAAGATTTGCAGGATGATAAACCCGGCAATCAGCGGACCCAACCTCCAGCGCGTGCGCCAGATTTGCGGGGATTGCAGGCGCTCGTCGCGGCCCGTCAACTGCACGCTCTCGTAATCGTCCAGCTCGGCCTTCATCTCGGCGGCCGAGCGGTAACGCTGGCCCGGCTCCCGCGCGAGGGCATGGAGAATGATTTCCTCGACCACGGGCGTCAGATGCTCGTTGAGCTTGCGCGGGGCGACGGGATCGCCGCTCAGGCGCGCGTTCATGATGACGTACGGGCTCTCGCCCTCGAACGGCGCGGAGCCGGTGGCCATCTCGTAGAGGATCGCGCCCAGGCTGTAGATGTCCGTGCGCTCGTCGCCGCGCCGTCCCTTCACCTGTTCGGGAGCCATGTAATCGGGCGTGCCCAGCGTCGGCGAAAACCCCACCCACGTCAGCCGCCGCGCGCGTTCGGCCTTGGCGATGCCGAAGTCCATCACGCGCACGCTGCCGTCCTGGCAAAGCATGATGTTCTGCGGCTTGAGGTCGCGGTGGACGACCTTGTGCGCGTGCAGATATTCCAGCGCCTCGCACACGCGGCTGGCGATGCCGACCGCGTCCTTCTCGGGCAGCGGACGCAGCGCCGCGAGCACCTCGGCCAGCGTCTGGCCCTCCAGGAACTCCATGACGATGTAAGGCCGGCTCTTGGACTCGGGGCCGGGCAGGATTTTCAGGATGGACGGGTGGTCGAGCGCCAGCCCGATGGCCTCCTCGCGTTCGAACCGCTGGTAGCTGCCGATGTCGCTCTCGAACTGCATGTGCGGCACCTTGAGCGCGACCGTGCGTCCGTCCGCGCGGTCGGTCGCCTTGAAAATGGAGGCCATGCCGCTGCGGCTGATGGCGTCGCTGATCTCGTACCGCCCGTCGAGCACCTGGCCGACGGCGATTTCGTTGCCCGCCGGGGCCATGTCGGGCACGCGATAATAGATCGGCGTGCCGCGATGGTAGTTGACCATCTCGACGCCTCGCACGCAGACGATCTGCACGCTGATGTTGTCGTCCGCCCCGCGGCGCTCGGCCAGCGCGATGAGCCGCTCGCAGGCTTCCGCGGGGGGATGGTGGCTGACGATGTCGCGGATTTCGTCGTCGATGACGCTGGCGTACAAACCGTCCGTGCACTGGATGATGCAGTCACCCTGCGCGAGGGATTGGCTGGCGTAGGTGACCCGGCAAAAATGGTCGTGCCCGACGCTGCGGGTGAGCACCGAACGCAGGCGGCTGGTCATGGCCTGATGCTCGCTGACCAACCCGAGCTTGACCTCCAGGCTGACGTAGGAATGGTCCGTCGTCAGGCGGGTGAGCGTCTCGCCGCTGAGATGGTAGATGCGCGTATCGCCGACATGGGCGATGGCGACCTCGTCGTGGCGGAAGAGCGACACCGCCAGGGTCGTGGACATCGGTCCCTTATCCTTGTATGGGCCATGATGAGCGGCGTCGTACACGGCGAGATTGGCGGCGTTGAACATCTGCCCGAGCAGCTTGGCGGGGGCGGTCTCGGGAGCGGCCTCACGGAACGCCTGCAGGGCGGCCTCGACGGCGAGGCGGCTGGCCACCTCGCCCCGCTCCTCGCCGCCGACTCCATCGGCCAGCAGCGCCACGATGCCGCGGCTGCGCCGGTCCTCCAGGGAGTCGGGCTGGAAAAAAGCGGTCCGGTCCTCGTTGTTCGGACGGACGGGACCCTGGACCGAGCGTTCCGTGCAGGTGACTTCCATAGAGCGAACCTGAGAAGTTAGAACGCGGGGCGCGGAAGTACAGAAAAAGGCAGCGGCATTCCCCACCGGAGGAACGCCGCTGCCAGATTGACGGGACGAAACCTTCGTCCGCTATACCATCGCGGGCTTGTTCGTCAGGATGATTTCCTTGCCCTGGGTTTTGCTGGAACGCACGAAGTAAATCAACCCGTATACGCCCCAGATCGCCGCGACGCCCAGCGCGATGTACGGCTCGTGCCAGCTCATCCCGCTGACCATGAACGGCCCGATGAGATAGAACAACATACAGGCCAGGTTCGCCAGCAGGCCGAACACCGGGATGACGATGTGCTTGAAGCCGTGGAAGGCGTCGTGCTCGCGGAAGGCGACGATGGTGATCAGGCACGTCGTCATGTAGAGCAGGAACGTGCCGAAGTTGCTGATGAGGGTGATGATGACCAGCGTGTTCGGCAGCCACGTGTACGCGTTGGGCGAGAAGATGCCGAAGCTGTACCAGAAGTTATGGTACTTCGGGTCGAGCACCGCCGGGGCGGTGGACTGCGCGCCGAGGTAGACCGACACCGTGGCGATGCCGAGGATCGCTGAAATCCACGCCAGCGTCCAGATGGCCTTGTGCGGCGAGCCGGTCTTGCCGTGGAGCAGGCCGAAGTGGGTGCCGACCTCGCCCTCGCGGCCCATCGCGTAGGTCACGCGCGCGCCGGTGCTCAGGCAGGAAAGCGTCGTGCCGATGAGCGCCAGGAAAACGGTCAGGGCCTGGATCATCATAAACCACCAGCCCGCCCGGTACGACCCGAACAGCCACGAGCCGACGATGACCATCTGGTCGCCAATCGGCGCGCCCGAGGCCGCGGCCATCGGCAGCGTGTAGCCGTTGTGCAGGAAGTAGTTCGCCGCGAAGTATTCCAGGAAGTAACAGAAGCATCCCTGCACCAGCAGCGAGAGCAGCACCGCACGGGGCACGTCGCGCTTGGCGTTCTTGGCCTCCTCACCCATCGCCGTGACGGACTCGAAGCCCACGAGGATCAGAATGGCGATGCACGCCTGGATGAAAATGAAGTTGAACGAATGCGGCGCGATGACCGAGCCGGCCGACGTGTGGAAGTTGAACGTCAGCGGGTCCTTCGCGTTGCCCGCCGTGCCGGTCATGGCATCCTCGGGCTTGTAGCTGACCGTGAAAGGCACGGGCACGGCGTGTCCGTCCTTGAGCACGAGCTTGCCGGCGTCGTCCTTTTGCAGCACCGGGTACGGGTCGCCCACGCCGAGGTCGGCCGGCAGCGGCACGTCCTTGCTGGCGAGGTCGTCCTTGGTCACGGCGCGGTCGGCGGTCTTGTAGACGGGCTGGCCCTTGTCATCGACCTTGGGCGAGGCGTCGGCGAAGGCGTCCTGGACGGGCTTGCCGTCGTCGCCGAGCACGGGCGTCGTATCGACCTGGTAGGTCACGGCGGTGCCGTTGGAGAGGTGCCAGCCCACGGAATCCTGCGTGTGCTTCATGCGATAGGAAATCGCGATGACCGTGAAGACCAGCAGCGCGGTGATCTGGATCACGTTGATGACCGTGTTGACCCCCGTGGTCCCCGAGACGCCACGGAAGGCGATGTAGGCGACGCCGAGCGCGAACACGATGCAGAAGCCGAACATGAACACCGGGCTGTTGTACGAGCCGCTGAAGGTGTCGGGGAAAACCTGGCTGAGCAGGTAGCCGCTGAGGATCGCGGTCACTCCGACCATGCACCCAGGATACACCCAGTAGTAGAGGTGGCTCGCCCAACCAGTGAAGAACTTGGCGAGACGGGCGAACTTGAACGCGTGCGTCTTCGAGGCAAAAGCCTGTCCGGCGTAGAGGTAGGACGAACCCGCGCCCGGATAAATCTTGGAGAGTTCGGCGTAACAATATGCGGTCGCCAGACACAGCAGGAGCGCGAGGGCGATGCCGAACCACATCGAGACGCCCGCCAGGGGCGCACCGTAGAGCGACTGGATTTGGAAGGTCAGCCACAGGAAGGCGCCGGGGGCGATGAGCGCCATGGCGTTCATCGTCAGCCCGGTCAGTCCCAGGGTCGGATTCGTTTTGGGTGTGGAGGCAGGGACAGGAGTGGCTTCAGGCATGGGCAATGTACGGCTAATGCTAGTTACGGAGTGACTTCCGCGACCAAGGTCTATCCGGGGTCGCGGCGTCCCGGCCACGTAGCATGATCGATGCCAACTTCTGAAATTGCAGGCACTCCCGCTCGAATCGAGTCTCAACCCTGAGAGTTCCCGAGGATTGCACTTTGCAATCCATCGAAAATTCAACCAACGAAAAGCCTATGTTTTGCAAATGACCGTCGTCAGGCGTTGTTCGTTCTGGCGGAAATGCGACGACTTGGTCAAAAGGGGACAGACTCTGTGGCTAGAGAATTCCAGTCCGCACGATTTTCAGGCCGCCGCACCGCACGCCAGGTTCGCTCGCGGACCGCCGGGAGATTTGCGGTATGTAATGTGCTGATCGCGCTGCCCTCGTCCTGCCGTGACCCGTTCCTTCATGCTACCCCAACCCTTTCGTGTCTCTTCCGTGCGCGTTCGCATGCGCCTCATCGTGGTCTGCCTGCTCTTCAGCGTCACGGCGTCAGCGTCGGTCTACGCGCGGCAGGCCGTTCTCGGGGAGGCAGCCGCGCCGTCCCCGGTTCCAGGCGGTGCCGCGCCGCTCAACTTCGTGTGGACGCTCCTGGCGGCCTTTCTCGTCATGTTCATGCAGGCGGGTTTCGCGCTGGTGGCCACCGGGCTCTGCCGGGCCAAGAGCGCGGCGCACACTATGAGCATGAACTTTATGATCTACGCGCTCGGCGTGGTGGGCTTCTGGCTGTGCGGGTTCGCGTTCATGTTCGGCGGCAGCGGCGTGGCGGCGGCGGCCTTTGACGCGCATCCCACCCTCGGGGCGAGCATCGCGCACCTCGATGCCGAATGGACCGTCCGGCTGGGCGGACACGCCTGGGGCGTGCTCGGGCACCGCGGGTTTTTGTTCTCGCCGAAGACGCTGGGCGCGGGCGTGGCCTGCCTGTTCGTCTTCCAGACCGTTTTTATGAGCATCACGGCGACCGTTCCCACCGGCGCGATGGCCGAACGCTGGAACTTCAAGAACTTCATGTTCTACGGGTTCTGGGTCGGGATGATCGGTTACGCGGTGTTCGGCAACTGGGTGTGGGGTGGCGGGTGGCTCTCGCAACTGGGCGCGTTCGCGGGGCTGGGCCACGGGCACGTGGATTTCGCGGGCAGCTCGGTGGCGCACATGACCGGCGGCGTCATCGGCGCGGTGGGCGCGTCGGTACTCGGCCCGCGCCTGGGGAAGTTCAAGTCAGACGGCACGGCACGGGCCATCCCGGGGCACAACCTGCCCTACGTTGTCCTGGGCACGTTCATCCTGGCGTTCGGCTGGTTCGGGTTCAACCCTGGCTCGACGATGGCAGGCACGGACGAGCATATCGCCGTCGTGGCCCTCAACACGATGCTCGCCTCGGCGGCCGGGGCGTGCTTCGCGGCCCTGGGGATGTACCTCCGCTTCGGCAAACCGGACCCGTCGGTGATGTGCAACGGGATGCTGGCGGGTCTGGTGGCGATCACGGCCTCCTGCGGGTTCGTGAGTTCCACCGGCGCGATGCTCATCGGCGCGGTGGCGGGGCTGCTGGTGATCTGGGCGTTGTTCTTCGTCGAGCGGGTGCTGCGCATCGACGATCCCGTCGGGGCCGTGGCCGTGCACGGGGTCAACGGCGCGTGGGGGATCATCGCCCTGGGATTGATGGCCGACGGCTCCTACGGGCAGGGCTGGAACGGCGTGCACAAGCTTTTCAAGGACGGCCGGTTGCTGACCGTCGTCAACGACGGGACGGCGGCGGCGCGCGAGGCGTTCGCGGCGGCGCTGGCGGGCGGCTGGACCGATCAGGGCGTGACCGGCGGCTTCGGCAAGGTCTTCGGCGCGGCGTACAACGACTGGAGCCAGCTCGGGGCGCAGCTCGTCGGCGGCGTCACCAACCTCGTGGTGGTGGGCCTGCTGGCGTGGGGTTGGTTCCGATTGGCCGATCTGCTGGTCCCCATGCGCAGCAAGCGCCAGGACGAGATCGTGGGGCTCGACATCCCGGAAGTCGGAGCCGAGGCCTACAGCGATTACCACCTGACGGACGCGAGTTCGCCGGCGGTGGAAGGATCGGCGCACGGCGGCCCGCCCTCCAAAAGGGATTGACAAGGCCGCGCGCGCAACGCAAGAAGCGTCCCGATGGCCTGGATCGTCCCGCTCATCTTCATCGCGGCGGCGCTGCTCGAAGTGGGCGGCGATGCCGTCGTGCGTTCCGGGCTGCGCGGAAGCCACCCGCTGGCGGTCGCGCTCGGCTGCCTGCTGCTGGCGGCCTACGGGGTGATGGTCAACCTGGTCCGATGGGACTTTTCCCGCCTGCTGGGAGTCTACGTCGCCGTCTTCGCGGTCATCAGCGTTTGTTGTGGACGCTTCCTCTTCCGGGAGGAAGTTCCGGCGGTTGCCTGGCTGGGGTTAGGTTTGATCGTGGCGGGCGGATTGCTGATCCAGTTCGGCACGAAATTTTGATCCCGGCCGGAGCGTCCCTCCGACCGCTTGCCTCTCCCGGGGAGGTTTGCCCCCCGGGAGGTCTGTTCCAGCCCGACGACCCGGTCCGCTCAGAAGGCGACGATGGCGTCCGCGCCGATGGTGATCGAGTACTGCTTCGACGAATCGTCGAAGGGATGGCCTTCCGTGGAATGGTCGAACCGGATTTCCGGGCGCACGGTCAGATATTTCAGCGGTTTGATCTGCACGCCCAGCGTGGCTTCCAGATACGTGTTCGGGCCGCCGCCGACCGTGCGGGGATCGAGCGGGGAGACGCCGCGCTCCAGGTTGGTGAAGTCGTCGTTGGCCGCGAACTGGGCCACGTAGAAGCCCTCACTGTCACGCACCGCCTCGAAGCGCGCTCCCACCGTGATCTTGTCGCTCAACGCGTAGGACAGCGTCTCCGCCGCGCCGTAGAATGACGCGTCGAACCCATCGTCGTACGTGTAAACTCCCTCGGTGACGCTGGTCAGCTTGTCGTTGAACTTGTAGGTGGCGACCAGATCGCCGTAGTAGCGGAAGTCGCCGCGGTGCACGATGCCGCTGCCGTTGAACGCGGACATGCCGGCGAACTCACGAGGGTTTTCCGGTCCGGCGGAGAGGCTCGCCAGCACGGTGAGCTTGCCGGCCAGCAGGTTGTTGAAGCCGAGTCCGCCCAGGAACGCCGCATACCCGTTGTTGTCGTAGATGGACGTGTTCACCCCCCGCGTCACGCCCGCGTAGATGTCGAAGGTCGGATTGAGGTGGAGCGTGCTCAGGACGCCCAGATGCTGGAAGGGCAGACCGAAGTTGAAGATGTAATCGTGCGAGTAGAACACGTTGGTGCGCGGATCGATGGTTTCCGCGCCCAGGATGGTGGCAAACTGCCCGAATTTCACGTCCACACCGGCGTCCTTGTTGATGAAGGAAAGCGGCGCGTGGAGATTGCCGTAGGCTTCCACCACGTAGGGCATGATGATGCCTCGGTTGACGTTTTCCAGCGTGCCGAGGGTGTTGAGGAAGCGGCCGTCCGACCCGACGCCGGCCTGGATTTTAAATCCCCAGTCGAACTTGCCCGGCTCCGGGGCGAGGGCGCGTTCGACGGTGAGGGTCGCCTGATTCAGCATCGGCTCGTTGGCGCGGTCGTCGACGAGACGACCGAAATTTTGGTGATCGTTCGGATCATTCGGATTTCCGGTGAAACCTGCCTCGACGAAGGCGCTGAATTTGATGCGGCTTTCGGCCTTTTTCTCGACGACCTTCTTTTTGTCCTTGCCGTCGTCTTCCGTCGTTCCGGCAATCAGGTTGCCATGCCAGCAGAGGCACAGCACGCCAGCCGTGGCGGCGAGGAGGGTGGCACGCGGTGAGAGCGAGGCGAGGTTCACGGAGACGGCAGTGCTGAATGGATACTTCTTCATATGGTTTTTCTGATTCACTGTAATCGACTGGTCACGCCGCCGGATGATGGTTCCCTTTTTGATCCGGCTACGGACGTTTGCGGCCATGAGGATTCGCCTCGTCTGCGACGGGGAAAATCCCGAATCCTTTTTAACGTCAGGGTTTTGGATTAGGGAGTTGGTTGAAAGGATGCAAGCACAACTCACCAAAAATTATTCGAGCCGCAAAAAAGCGGCATCATCCCTTCAGGGAATGATGCCGCCCAGGTGCGGCGTTCGTTCTGAAATCTCTTTTCTTCGCCTCAGGCCGTGGGCACGGTGGCGACGGTTTGGAGGATGCGCGAGGCGATCTTGTAGGGGTCGCCCGCGCTGTTGGGCCGGCGGTCCTCCAGGTAGCCCTTGTAGCCGTTGTTGACAAACGAGTGGGGCACCCGGATCGAGGCCCCCCGGTTGGCCACCCCGTAGTTGAACTTGTCGATTGACTGGGTCTCGTGCAGCCCGGTCAGGCGCAGGTGGTTGTCGGGGCCGTAGACGGCGATGTGCTCGTTCTTGTACTTGTCGAACGCTCCCATGAGCGCCTCGAAGTATTCCTTGCCGCCCTTCTCGCGCATGTACTCGGTCGAGAAGTTGCAGTGCATCCCGCTGCCGTTCCAGTCGCCCTTGATCGGCTTGCAGTGCATCTCCACGTCCACCTGGTACTTCTCGCCCAGGCGCGCGAGGAGGTAGCGGGCCACCCACACCTGGTCGGCCGCCGCCTTGCTGCCCTTGCCGAAGATCTGGAACTCCCACTGGCCCTTGGCCACCTCGGCGTTGATGCCCTCGTGGTTGATGCCCGCCTCCAGGCACAGGTCCAGGTGCTCCTCGACGATCTCGCGCGCCAGGTCACCGACGTTGGCAAAGCCCACGCCCGTGTAGTAGGGCCCCTGGGGCCCGGGATAGCCTTCCTTGGGAAAGCCCAGGGGCTTGCCGTGCTGGTAGAGGAAGTATTCCTGCTCGAAGCCGAACCACGCGCCCGGATCGTCCAGGATGGTGGCGCGCGCGTTGGTGGGGTGGGGCGTGCCGTCGGGCAGGAGCACCTCGCACATCACCAGCGCGCCGTTCTTGCGCGTGGAGTCGGGGAAAAGGGCCACCGGCTTGAGCAAACAGTCGCTGCTGCGCCCCTCGGCCTGCTGGGTGCTGGAGCCGTCGAAGTTCCACATGGGCAACTCTTCGAGCGTGGGAAAGGCGTCGAAATCGACGATCTTGGTCTTGCTGCGCAGGTTCGGCACCGGCTCGTAGCCGTCCAGCCAGATGTATTCTAGTTTGTACTTCGACATGAAATTTTGGATTGAGGAGTGTTGGTTGTTAAACGGAGTCTGCACATTCGGACCACCCTGCGGTCTGATTTCCCTTTTTACCGGGTCCGGGCTGCGCCGCCGCATTTAACACAACGGATGCCAGCGAAGGAAACAGAAAAGTGACATTGCCCGGCCGCCGCCCGGCCGAACTTTTGCCTTTTGCCCGTTTATCCGGGATGTTCGGGGGTGCCGCACGAAGTCAAAGACACGCTCCGCGCGCTGGTCCGCATTGGCTACGACGGCCGGGTGACCAAAACCTTCCGGGGTCCGCAGGCCGCCGAGCGTTTCGCCAACGAAGTGCGCGTGCTCCGTCATCTCGAAGCGCGCGGCTGCCCGTTCGTGCCGCGCCTGCTGGAGAGCGACCCGCCCGCGTTGCGCATCGTCACGACGAATTGCGGCAACCGCGTCGAACATCTCGACGCCGACCGCGCGCGGGAAATCTTCGCCGAACTCCGCGCCTACGGCGTCCGCCACGACGACGCGGAAGCGCGCAACATCACCTACAACCAGCGCACCGGCCGCTTCTGCGTGATCGACTTCGAGTTCGCCACGCTCCTCGACCCCGGAGTGACCGATCCCGACGCCGTGCCGCTGGACCTGCCGCTCGTCCACACCCATGTCCATCCACTCGGATAGAGCCTCCCACGCCATGCGCCTGCAATGGTCCGGCCGCACGGACCGCGGCAAGGTGCGCGCCAACAACGAGGACAGTTTCCTGTGCCTGCGTTTCGACGCGCAGGAGGTACATTACCTGGGGAAAATCGGTGACGCGTCCACGGCGAACACCGACTTCGTTTTCGCGGTGAGCGATGGGATGGGGGGCGCGATGGCGGGGGAGTTCGCCAGCCGGATCACGGTGGAAAAGGTGACGCGCCTGCTGCCGGGGGCGTTCCGGCAATCCGCCGTCGGGCTGGAGACCGGACACGCCGACGTGCTGGAGGAACTCTTCGAGCAGATTCACCGCGCCTTGATGTTCGTCGGCAGTTCCTACGAGGAAACCGAGGGCATGGGCGCGACGTTGAGCCTCGGGTGGTTCACCGGGGGCTGGATGCATTTCGCGCACATCGGCGACAGCCGGATTTATTATCTACCGGCGCGGGAGGGTGGCATCCGGCAGGTCACGCACGACGATACCTACGTCGGCTGGCTCTTTCGCCACGGCAAGCTCAACGAACGCGAGGCGCGCAGCCATCCCCGGCGCAACGTGCTGCAAAAGGCTCTCGGCGCGGGGCATCAGTTCGTCGATCCTCACGTCGGCAGCGTCGCGTGCGAGCCGGGTGACCGTTTCGTGCTGTGCACGGATGGGCTGGTGGATGGATTGTTCGACGCGCAGGTCGCGGAGTTTGCCGTCGGCGACGCCCCGGCGGAACGGCTGGTGAAGGAGGCGCTGGAGCGTTCCGGCCGGGATAATACCACGGCCTTGGTCGTCGAAGTGCTGGCGGAATAGAATGCGTGACTTGCAGGATTGCCTTGCATCGCGCCAGCGATGTCGTCACCAAGGTAGGGATGGCTCTCCGAGCCAGTCCCTAAATTTCTGGATGACTGCCGCCGTAATGACGGGTTTCCCGGAGGAAAATAGGGACTGGCTCGGAGAGCCATCAATAGGGACTGGCTCGGAGAGCCATCCCTACCTTGGTGACGAACGGCCGCTGCTGCGGCCTGTCCAGATTCCTTATCCATGACCGCCGAACTCCTCGCCCTCTGCGGCTTTGCGTTCCTGGCGGGGTTCATCGACTCGGTGGTCGGCGGCGGCGGGCTCGTGCAAATCCCCGCCCTGCTGATCCTCCTGCCGCACGGGACGCCGGTTGCCGACGTGTTCGGCACGAACAAATTCGTCGGCATCGCGGGCACGGCGGCGGCGGCGTGGAACTACACCCGCCACGTCGAGATCGACTGGCGCGCGACCCTACCGACGGCATTGGCGGGTTTTGTGTTTTCGGTCTTCGGCGCGCTGACGGTCAGCCATCTCAACCCGGCGCTGCTACGTCCGCTCGTGCTCGTGCTGCTGATGGCGGTGGCCGCTTACACTTTCGTGCGCAAGGATTTCGGCTCGCTGCACGCCCCGCGCCTCGATCCGGCGAGCGTCCCGTGGATCGGCGCGGGCGTCGGGGCGGTGATCGGGTTCTACGACGGATTCTTCGGGCCGGGCACGGGCAGTTTTCTGATTTTTACCTTCATCGGGGTGTTCGGTTTCGGGTTCCTCGCGGCCTCGGCGGCATCGAAGGTGGTCAACACGGCCACAAACCTTTCGACCGTCGCCTACTTCGCTCTGACCGGCCACGTTTTCTATGAGTTAGCCGTGCCGATGGCGGTGTGTAATATCCTCGGTTCCCTCGTCGGCACGCGATTGGCGATCCCGCGCGGCAATCGGTTCGTGCGGTGGTTTTTCCTAGCGGTGGTGACGGCGATCATCGGCAAACTCGGATACGATACGTTGCGCGCGGGTTAGCGCCGCTCTCCCCGCTGCGGATCACCAGGGCAATTCTTCGCCCGAGTAGGTCAGATACCGCCCGTTGTCGGCGGTCGTCAACTGGTCGATCACCTGGAGCATCCCGCGGATCGAATCCGGCGGCTGGAGCGGCGCGCCCGCACCGCCCATATCGGTCTGCACCCAACCCGGATGCAGCGCCACGAGCGCGATGCCACGGCCTTTCAACTCGGCGGACAGCTTCTTGACGCCCATGTTCAACGCCGCCTTGCTCATCCCGTAGCTCAGGCCAAAACTCAGCCCCTCGGCCCGGGTGATCGACCCGAGGGCGGACGTGATGCACACGACCTTCGGCTGTTTGCCCTTTTCGAGCACGGGCGTCATGGCCTGCGTCACGAGCATCGGCGCGATGGAATTAACGAAAAGCACCCGCGCCATCGTCCCGGCGTCGAAGAAGCCGAACGCTTCCTCGGCCGCCGCGATCCCGGCGTTGTTGATGAGCACGTCCACGGTGGGCAGGTCGTCGGGCAGGTCGTCGATGGCGGCGGGGTCGGTCACGTCGAGTTCGCGCACGGTCAGCCGGTCGTCGGCCGAACCGGCGAGTTCCTGGAGCGCCTTGGCGGAGTCCGGCTCGCGGCAGCAGGCGATGACGGAATCCCCACGGGCGAGAAGCTGTCGGACAAATTCGAGACCGAGGCCGCGGTTGGCCCCGGTGATGAGGTAACGGGTCATGCGGACAGATTCCATCGGGCCGGGCCGTCCGCAAGCGGCACGCGACTTGCAACAAGGATTGTGTCGCACGTTCCCGTGTCATAATCTTCCGTTTGATGCCAGTCCTCGCCCCCCACCCCGAACGCGCGTTGCTGACGCGCTGGCAGGCCGGGTTGTTCTGGCTGAAGACCGCCGCGTTTCGGACCCGGCGCACCTGGCTCGAAGCGACGCGGGGCGGGGTGCGGCTTTTGGAAACCGCTGCGAGCGACCACGAACCGGACGGACCCGTGCTGGCGGAATCCCGCACGGCGCTGTACCCGAGCGAGGTCGTCGCCGAAGCGGCCTTGCAGTTGGGCAAAGTGCAAAACCTGCGCGTCGCGGCGGCCTGCCTGGACGGTCTGCGCATCGGGGGCGAACAGGTTTTCAGCTTTTGGCGGCACGTCGGACGGCCCACGCGCGGACGCGGGTTCGCCGCCGGACGCGAGCTGCGCGAGGGCTGCATCGTCCCGAGCATCGGCGGCGGACTCTGCCAGCTTTCCAACGCGCTCTACGCCGTCGCGCTGGACGCCGGGTGCGGGATCGTCGAACGCCACGCGCATTCGCGCCGCGTGCCGGGGTCGATGGCGGAGGTCGGGCGCGACGCGACGGTGTTTTGGAACTACGTGGACCTGCGGTTCCGGCCGCCGGTCCCTTGCCGGTTGGAAGTCCGGCTGACCCGGCGCGAACTCGTCGTCCGCCTGCGTGCAAACGCCCCGGTCGAGGCGGCGGGGCTTACCTGCGCGCGGGTCGTTGCGCCCGCGTCCGCATTCCCGGAGACGAACCTGCCAACGGTGGAAAGCTGCGAAACGTGCGGGATCGTCACCTGTTTCCGCCATCCGGGGACGGCGGACGCCGAACCGGAAGGCGTCACCGCCTGGCTGGTGGACGCGTGGTGGCCGGAGTTCGATCAGTACCTGCGCGAGCATCGTCAGCCGGCCGACCGGTTGTTTTTGCCGCTCGACGGGCGGCGGTTCCGGCTCGGCGCGTATCGTTGGGCAACCGATGGATACGCCGGTGTGCGGCAGGCCTCCTGGGAAACCTTGCAACGCTCCTGGAAGTCACGTCGCTTGGCTTCGCAGGGCGCGGAACGGCAGCGGACGTTGCTGGGGTTCGACCGGGCGCTGGCGGCCCGTTTCGCGCGTGGGTTGCCGCCGGAAGCGTCGCATCTGGTGGTCGGTCAGACACTCCTCCCGCACCTCTGGCGCGCGGGTGCGCTGGGTGGGCGGACGTTCGATGTATTGATGACCCGGCTGCCTTTGGGGGCGCTGCAAACCACGCTCGACCGCGCCGCGTCCCGCTGGCCGGGCAGCCGCACGCTGGCGGATTTTCGCGCCCCGGCCTCGCTGTTGGCCGACGAAACCGCCGCGCTTGCCGCCGCGCGGCAGTGGATCACCCCGCACTCCGCCATCGCCCGGATCGCCGGCCACCGGGCGCGCAAACTCGCGTGGGATATCCCGCCGCTACCCGAAACCAGACCCGCCGGAGGGCACGACATGCTATTTCCCGCGTCCACGCTGGGCCGCAAGGGGGCCGGTGAACTCGCGGCAGCGGCGCGCGACCTGGGGGTCCGCGTGCAACTCGGCGGGCCGTTGCTCGAAGGGGCCGGATGCTGGCAAGGGGTGGAAACCGTTCCCGCGCGACCGGCCTGGGCGGGGGTTGGCGCGGTCGTTTTGCCCGCGTGGGTGGAACACCAGCCCCGGCGGTTGCTGCAAGCGGTGGCTGCGGGCGTGCCAGTGATCGCCAGCGAAGCCTGCGGACTGGACGGGGTGCCGGGGGTCGTCGGCGTGCCTGCGGGCGATGTCGCGGCCCTGACCGCCGCGCTGGCGCGGTGTTTCCGCGTGCAATCCGCCGCCTCCGTGGCATAGCTTCCGAGGCGACTGTCGCCTCCCGATGACCTGTTCAGTCTACGCCTCCCGACCCTTCTCGTTGGCGCTGCTGGTCTTATCCGCGCTCGCCGGCACGTTCGCCCGGTTCGTGCTACACGCCGATCTCCTCGTCACGGCGACGATTTTCCTGGGTCCGCCGCTGCTGGCCGCCGTCGCGGTCCTTTTTTTGCGCAAGCCCATCATCCGGGTCGATAACAAAGGCGTCGCCTACCATCCGCGAGCGTTGCCGAGAATCGTCTGGGAAGACGTGGCCGGCGTGGACCGGGCCCCGTTGGTCGAGCCGACCGTCGATGGCCTCGTGTACCACTCGGAGGACGGCTGGCGTCCGGTGCTGGTCGTTCTCCGCGACGGCGACAAGTACCTCCGGCGGCTGCCCCGGGCCGTGCAATCCGGCCTGATCGTCGAACGCGAAAGCGCCGGCCTGTGTTTCCGGATCGACTTCACGGGCCTGTCCCCCGCCTCCGCCAAGGTGTATGAATGCATCCAGCGCCATCTCGCCGTGTCGGGTGCCGGCAAGACCCAAAAGATCGCCTGAGCGCCGGATGTTCAGGCGGCGATTTTGTGGAGAAATTCCACCGTCTTGCGCATCGCTTCGCCACGGTGGCTGAGCGGGTTTTTCACCTCGGCGGGCAGTTCGGCGAACGTCTGCTTGTAGCCGCGCCGGCACGAACACCGGATCGTATCCGAAACCCACCCTCCCCGCGCGCCGGGTGGACGACCGCGCCCTCCACCGTGCCGTCGAACTGCTTCGCGATTTCCCCGTCCCAGGCCACCGCGATGCAGCAGCGGAAACGCGCCGTCTGCGGCTGTGCGTAGCCGGGGCCGACGACGCGCTGGAGTTCGACGGCGAGATGCTGGCGGTTCTCCTCGTCGCTCGCGCCCGGCCCGGCGTAGCGCGCCGAAAACACCCCCGGCGCGCCGCCGAGCGCATCCACCTCCAGACCGGAATCGTCGGCGAGCACCCAGCCTCCGGGGAAGTGCTTGGAGCCGAACATCGCCTTGAGCGCGGCATTGTCGGCGAAAGTGAGGCCGGTTTCCTCGACTTCCGGCAGGTCGGGGCTGGCCGAGGCAGATCGTCGACGATCCAGCCAGGGCCGAGGATGGCGCGGACTTCCAGGGTCTTGTGCACGTTGCGGGTGGCGAGCAGAGAGGATGGGGAGGAGCGGTTGGGCTGGCGCGGGGGGCAAATGACCGGCGGAAGGCAGGCTGAGAGGAATATTTTGCGACAAGGCGATTTTTCTGTGTCTACCTTCTGCCCCGCCGTCGGGCCGCAGGGTCTCCCGCCCCGGCCCCTTCGCGCCACGCCCTACTACTTTGTCGATATGAACGAGAAGCGCAAACCCTACCCCTTCGACCAGATCGAGCCGAAATGGCAGACGCTCTGGACCGACGGAGAAAACCTTCCGCACGCCCAACCCCGGCGACGCGGACTTCGATCCGGCCAAGCCGAAGTTCTACGTGCTCGACATGTTCCCCTACCCCAGCGGCTCGGGCCTGCACGTCGGGCATCCGGAGGGCTACACGGCGACGGACATCATCGCGCGCTACCGGCGGATGCAGGGTTTCAACGTCCTGCACCCGATGGGCTGGGACGCCTTCGGCCTGCCCGCCGAACAGCACGCCATCAAGACCGGCGAGCATCCGCGCGAAAACACGGCGCGCAACATCGCCAACTTCAAGCAGCAGCTCAACCAGCATCGGCTTCAACTACGACTGGGACCGCGAGGTCAACACGACCGACCCGGGTTACTTCAAATGGACGCAGTGGATTTTCCGGCTGCTGTACTAAGTCGTGGTTCAACCCGGCGACGAACAAGGCCGAGCCGATTTCGACCTACCCGGGCGGCGACCCCGACAGCGTGCGGCTGGCGTTCGTCTCCGAAGCGCCCGGTGAACTGGTGCCCGGCGCTGGGCACCGTGCTGGCCAACGAGGAGGTCGTCGACGGCAAGAGCGAGGTCGGCGGCTTCCCCGTCGAGCGCCGCCCGATGCGCCAGTGGATGCTGCGCATCACCGCGTATGCCGAACGGCTCATCAACGAACTGGACGGCCTCGACTGGCCCGAGTCCATCAAGCTGCTGCAGCGCAACTGGATCGGCCGCAGCGAGGGGGCGCACGTCATTTCATGCTGGAAAACTTCGAGAACCGCCCGACGAGCCTCGTCGCGCTGGCGCTGGACACGGACAAGGCGGACCACCCCGCGCAGGACGCCGTGCCCGAAGGGCCACCGCGTCCACCGGACGGCCGAGCTGACCGTGTTCACCACGCGGCCCGACACGCTCTTCGGCGCGACGTACATGGTGCTCTCGCCCGAGCATCCGCTGGTGGACCTATTCGCCGCCGACGAGCACAAGGACGCCATCGCCAGCTACCGCGCGGACATCGGCGGGAAGTCGGACCTGGAGCGCACCGAACTCGCCAAGGAGAAAACGGGCGTGTTCACCGGCGCGTACGCGGTCAATCCGGTCAACGGCGAGCGCATCCCCGTGTGGATCGCCGACTACGTGCTGATGGGCTACGGCACCGGGCGCGATCATGGCCGTGCCCGCGCACGACGAACGCGACTGGGAGTTTGCGAAGAAATTCGATCTGCCTATCCGGCAGGTCGTGCAGCCACGGACAGGACGGAAAGCGATCGCAGGAGCGAATGGTTGCACTGCGCAGGCGATGGCGATCGCGCGATCAATTCGAGAATCGCCGATTCGTCTCCTCGACGGCCTGCCGACCGCCGAGGCGAAAGCCGAAAATCATCGCCTGGCTCGAAGGAACCGGCAGCGGCCAGCGCAAGATCAACTACAAGCTGCGCGACTGGCTGTTTTCGCGCCAGCGCTACTGGGGCGAGCCGTTCCCGATCATCTGGCACGACGGCAAACACTCCGTCCTGCCCGAAAGCGAACTGCCCCTCCTCCCGCCGGACCTGGACGACTTCAAGCCCACCGGCACCGGCGAGCCGCCGCTGGCCAAAGCGACCGACTGGGTGCGGTATTCCGACACCGCCATGCGCGAGACCAACACGATGCCGCAATGGGCGGGTTCGTGCTGGTATTACCTGCGTTTCTGCGATCCGCGCAACGCGCGAGCGTTTCGTCGGCGAGGAGGCCGAGCGGTACTGGATGGGCGGCGGCAAGCCGGGCGGCGTCGACCTGTACGTCGGCGGCACCGAGCACGCCGTGTTGCACCTGCTCTACGCGCGGTTCTGGCACAAGGTGCTCTTCGACCACGGCTACGTCTCCACGCCCGAGCCGTTCCAGCGGCTGGTCAACCAGGGGCTCATTCTCGGCGAGGACGGACAAAAAATGTCCAAGAGCCGCGGCAACGTGGTCAATCCCGACGAGGTCATCACCGAATACGGCGCGGACGCGTTGCGGCTCTACGAGATGTTCATGGGTCCGCTGGAACAGACCAAGCCGTGGAGCATGGCCGGCGTGCAGGGCGTGGCGCGGTTCCTGGCGCGCGTGTGGCGTCTGGTCATGGAGGAAGATCAGGAAGGCCAGCTGGCGCCTGAGCGACGCCGTGCGGGACATCCCGCCGACGCCCGCGCAGAACAAGGTCGTCCACGCGACGATCAAGAAGGTCACCGCCGACATCGAGGCGCTGAGCTTCAACACCGCCATCGCGCAGATGATGGTCTGCACGAACGAGTTCACCGCCGCGACGGAGCGGCCCGTCGCCGGGTTGCGCACGCTGCTGCAACTGCTGAATCCGTTTGCGCCGCACCTGACCGAGGAACTCCACGAAACGCTCGAAGCAAAGTTCCCGACCGGCGGAGATTTGCTTGCCGCACGCGCTTGGCCCGAATACGACGCTGCCCTGCTCGTCGAAGATGAAATCGAGATGCCCGTCCAGATCAACGGCAAGCTGCGCGACCGCATCAGCGTCAAAAAGGACGCCGCCGTGGCCCAGATCGAATCCGCCGCGCTCGCGGCACCGAAAGTGCTTGAGCATCTCGGGGGAAATTCCCCAAAGAAAGTGATCGTCGTCCCCGGCAAACTCGTTAACATCGTCGTCTAGCCCGGCCTTCGTTACCCCTCCCCGCCCATGACGCCATCCCTCCCCCGTTGGCCGTTCCCGCTGCTGGCCGCCGCGACGCTCGCGCTGTCGTTGCTCGCCGGTTGTGAAAAATCGGCCGACGAGGAGGAAGATGCCGTGCCGTCGAGCCAGCACGCGCAGGCGACGCCGTCGCCGTCACCGGTTTTGGAATGTGCCGAAAAGACGGGGCGCAAGGCGCTGAGCGCGTACAACGCCGTCAGCGCCTACCTCAAGGATCAGGACCCCAATCTGCGCGAGCACTTGCAAAAGGCGGCGTCGAAGTTCGTCAAGGACAAGGACAAGTGGCGTGAACGTCTCGCGGTCCGTCAACGCGAACTCCAGCCAAAAATCGCGCGCCTGCGCGAGCAACTCACCAGGGCCGAGGGGCAATCCGGCGAGGCGTTGCGCAGCCTGAAGCAGGAACTTTCGAGTCTCGAATCGCAGCGAGCCGACGCCGACCGCAAATTGACCGAACTCGAATCCGTCACGAGCGACACGTGGAAATCCTTCCGTGACCGCCTCGGGTCGGATGACGATGCGCCGGCCTCGCCGACGCCCGGCAAACGGTAGACGAGCGGGGCGGGAAGGTTTTTGAACCGGCCCAACGGTTGTCCAAGGTACACCGCTTCTTAGGTTAACCGAAAGTCGCAATCGGCTGCGCCGCAGCCGGTCGTCAATAAGGTAGGGATGGCTCTCCGAGCCGTCCCAAGATTGGCTTGGATGATCTCCGTGCGCACGAAGCGTCTTGCCAGAAACATTTGGGACGGCTCGGAGAGCCATCCCTACCTTGGTTGGACGCGCCTGCGGCGTGAGTGGGACCAATGCCGCTCGGAGAGCGCCATCCACCTCTTGTTACCGCATCGCCATCTCCGGCGGCAGGATGCGCTTCGGGCTGCACAGCCATAGCCGCGCACCGCGTCCCCATTTCCCGCCCGCGCCGCCGGCCGCCCACGGCGAAAACGCCGGGAGCACCCATTGTTCCGCGCCTTGCACGAACGCCGGCAGCTTCAACGCCAGCCCCGCCCCGTCACGCAACGTCGCCGCCGGGTGGTGGTGCCCGATGACCACGACGCGTCCGGCCGTCTCCGCCGCGCCGGGTCCGGGGCCGTCGCCGTGGTGGAAGCAAAACCGCTCCGTCCGCAGCGCGGGCCGCATCTCCTCCGCGCCGAACGCCCGCCGGTCGTGGTTGCCCGCGACCAGCACCACCTCGCACCCGCCCCCCGCCGAACGGAGCCGGGCCAACAACCGCCGGGCCGGTTCGCGCGCCGCGCCGTCGTGGACGAAGTCACCCGCGATCGACCAGCCGGTCCGGCCGGTAGTCGTCGAGCAGCGCCGTCAGCCGCGCTTCGATGGTATCCATCCCCCACATCGGGAAGAGGGCACCGACGGCACGCTGGCTCAGTTCATAGCCGAAATGCACGTCCGCCACGGCCAGCCAGCGTTCGGTCCGGTGGTAGAGGGCGAGCCGCGCGTCGAGCACCGTGTCGGCGTCCACCAGCACGCGGGTCGGGCTCGGCAGGAATGGCGCGATCTCCACCGTGCTCATCTCAGGAGGTCGCCGCGTCCACCCGCAACACGCCGTCGGTGAGGATTTCCGCGCGTAGTCCGCCACGCCCCTTGAGCGCCATCTCCGCGCCCGGACCGAACGCCCCGTCCATCCAATAACACGGGCGGCATTCCTCGCGTCCCCGGAACGTGACGCCCTGCACCTGGAACTCCTTGCCGCCCGTCAACGCATTGAGATCGACGCCCGCGCAAACCACGTTCCGGCGAAACGCGGCGGGCGTCTTGTCGTGCACGCCGAGTTGCTCGCAAAGTTCGCGGTAAACTTCTTCCGCGAAGAATGTGATCTGCCCTTTGTACGCATCCTTGTAGTCGAAAAATCGGTCGCCCTCGATCCCGCGTCCCGGCACGCAACGGACTTCCGCGACCTCCAGCGTGGGCGCTTCGCCGGGCGGCTTGCCGTGGTGCCCGAAGTAGTTGTGCCCCGGCGAGGTGTAGAGATGGACGATTCGCAACGGCGGCTGGAGGAGCATCGGGCGGGGGGAGGACCAGCGCACAGTGTACGCGCGCTCCCCGCCGGCCGCAACGCGGACAGTCGTTCCGGCCACAGGTCCCAAATGCCGCGGTCGCGGCTTGTATTCATCCGCGACACGTTTTAACTTTGAACCAACGGCGCACGCGCTCCCCCCCGGTCCCCGCGCGGGCGGTCCGTTTCCCCTTCATGGAACGTCCCGTTGCCAGAAGCCTCGTTGTCCGCGTGGACGGTACGCGCCCTTCCGACCCGCGCGACGACCTCCTCGCCGTCGAGGAACCGCTCGAAATCCAGCTCGGCTACGAACGCAAGGGCTGGCGCGTCCACAAAAGCGTCTCGATCACGATGCGTACTCCCGGCTCGGACGACGAACTCGCCGCCGGGTTCCTTTTCACCGAAGGCATCATTGGGGCCGCGGCGCACATCGAATCCATCCGCGCCGAGGAGACGAACGTGGTCCGCGTCGAACTCCGCGCGGGCATCGCCGTGGACCTGCGCCGTCTCGAACGCCACTTCTACACGACGAGCAGTTGCGGCGTCTGCGGCAAGGCGTCCATCGCCGCGTTGAACCTGCCGAACCTCGCCCGCCCCGCCACCGGCCGCCCGGTATTCGACGCCGAAACCATCCACGGCCTGCCCGCCACCCTGCGCGGGACGCAGGCGGTCTTTGACCAGACGGGCGGACTGCACGCGGCGGCGCTTTTCGATCCCGCCGGCCAACTCGCTGCCCTGCGCGAGGACGTAGGCCGGCACAATGCCGTGGACAAGCTCATCGGCTCGCAACTGCTCGCTGGCAAATCCGCGCCGATGGATGGGCATCTCCTGTTTGTCAGCGGCCGGGCGAGTTTCGAACTCGTCCAGAAGGCGCTCGCCGCCGGGTTGCCCATACTCGCCGCCGTCGGCGCGCCGTCCAGCCTCGCCGTCGGACTTGCCCAGGCCCACGGCATGACGCTCCTCGGCTTCGTGCGCGGCGGCCGATTTAATATTTATGCCGGGGAAAAACGCATCCGCGAAACCTCCTCCAGCGATTCTCATGGAGACCTCACGCCGCCGGAGAAAGCACCGCGCATGGTTTCCGTGTCTGCCTCGTAAAAATTTCCCCTACAATGGATACGCACACCACGCACGCCCCTGATCCCGTCCGCGACATCGATCCGGCTCACGAACAGCAACTCGACACCGTTTCCCAGAAGCCTACCCACATCGGCAGCGGTGTGCCCATGAGCCCGCCGGCGGAGAATGCTCACCTCGCCGACGTACCCGGTGCCGGGATGGTCGAGGAAACCGAAGGCGCGCGCATCGGTCACGCGCACCACGTGGCGGCCGGTATCCCCGCCGTGTATCAGAGCACGCGTTTCACGATCCGCGAGATGGGGCTGGGACGCGGCCTGCGCAGTTGGCTGGAGGTCAACAAAAAAGGCGGCTTCGATTGCCAGAGTTGCGCGTGGCCCAGCCCGGACGAGGGTCGGAAGATTTTCGAGTTCTGCGAGAACGGCGTCAAGGCCGTGGCCGACGAGGGCACCAGGCATTCCATCGCGGGAGATTTCTTCGGCAAATATTCCATCGCCGACCTCCAGGCCAAGAGTGACCTCTGGATGGGTCAGCAGGGACGGCTCACGACACCGATGGTCAAACGCCCCGGCGGCACGCACTACGAGGAATGCACCTGGGACGAGGCGTTCCGGCTAATGGGCGACGCGCTCAACGCCCTCCCCTCGCCCGATGCCGCCGCGTTTTACACCAGCGGGCGCACGAACAACGAGGCCGCGTTTCTTTACCAACTTTTCGTCCGCCAGTACGGCACCAATAATTTGCCCGATTGCTCGAACATGTGCCACGAGGCTAGCGGCGCGGCGCTCAACGAGAGTATCGGCATCGGCAAGGGCTGCGTGACGCTGGACGACTTCCAGAAGACGGATTGCGTCTTCATCGTCGGCCAGAACCCCGGCACGAACCATCCGCGCATGATGACCTCGCTGGAGCACGCCAAGAAACACGGCGCGACGATCATCTCCGCGAATCCCTTGCCCGAAACCGGGTTGATGAAGATCGTCAACCCGAATCCGCAGGATTACACCAACCCCATCGAGTTCGCGGCGCGGATGGTCTTCAACCGCGGCGTGCCGCTCACGGACATCTGGCTGCCGGTGCGCATCAACGGCGACATGGCGATGTTCAAGGGCATCATGAAGGAGATGCTCGCCGAGGAAGACAAGAAGCCGGGCAGTGCGTTCGACCTCGATTTCATCCGCGACTATACGGTCGGCGTTGAGGAAGTCATCGCCGACCTCCGCGTCGCGGACTGGGACGAGATTGTCCGGCAGAGCGGTCTTTCGCGCCAGCAAATCCGCCAGACCGCCGAGGCGATCATGAAGGCGAAAAGCATGATCGTGTGCTGGGCGATGGGTCTCACGCAACAACGCAACGCCGTCGCCACGATCCAGTACGCGATGAACCTCATGCTGCTGCGCGGCGACATCGGCAAACCCGGCGCGGGTCCTTGCCCGGTGCGGGGTCACTCGAACGTCCAGGGCGACCGCACGATGGGCATCTGGGAACGCATGAACGACCGGTTCATGGACAAACTGGGCAAGGTGTTTTCGTTCGAGCCGCCGAAACCCCACGGCGTCGATGCCGTCGAGTGCGTCAAGGGGATGCACCGGGGCGACATCCAGTTCTTCCTCGGCATGGGCGGCAACTTCGTGATGGCGATGTCCGATACGAATTACACCGCTGCCGCGATGGAGAAATGCAAGCTGACGGCACACGTTTCCATCAAGCTGAACCGCTCCCATCTCATCACGGGCGAGACGGCGTTGATCCTGCCCGCACTCGGCCGCACGGAGAAGGATCGCCAGAAGAGCGGCCTCCAGTTCGTGACGGTGGAGGATTCGATGGGGATCATCAATTCCTCGCGCGGCAGCTTCGAGCCGCACAGCGCCGACCAGAAGAGCGAGGTGGCCATCGTCTGCGGACTGGCCCGCGCGACGCTCGGGAAACGGACGACCGTGGACTGGCAGGCGATGGAGGATAACTACGACCTGATCCGCGACGGTATCGAGGCGGTCATTCCGGGTTTCGAGGATTTCAACGCACGCATCCGCCGCAACATTTTCTATCTGCCCAACGATCCACGCGATCACCGCAAGTTCAACAATGGCATCGGCAAAGCGAAGTTCGTAGCGTCTCCCCTGCCGCAGCACAAGATCGAGAAGGGTCAGTATGTGATGATGACCCTGCGCAGTCACGACCAGTTCAACACGCACCTCTACGGGTTGGACGACCGGTATCGCGGCGTTTACAACGGCCGACGCGTTATCTTCATGAACGCCGACGACGTGCGCGAGGCGGGGCTGCAACAGGGTCAGCTCGTAGACCTGACCGGACATTACGAGGGCGAGGAACGGTACGCGAAACACTTCATGGTCACGCCGTACGACATTCCGCGCGGTTGCACGGCGACGTACTATCCCGAGACAAACGTCCTCGTGCCCATCAACAGCAGCGCCGAGCGCGCGAACACGCCCACGTCGAAGTTCATCGTCATTTCCGTTGCCCCGTCGCCGGATGCGGACATGGCCGTGAATAAGATCATCACCGGCGCGCGTGAAAACACCACGCACGAACCGGCCGCATTGACCGCGAAGTGACGTTCATTTCCCCCCCAATCCCTCCAACCCGCCGTTTCCCCCTCCCACGCCCATGTCGTTCCTTGACCGAGAAAACACCGTCGCCCCGATGAGTTACAACCGCTGGCTGGTCCCTCCGGCCGCGTTGGCGATCCACATGTGCATCGGGCAGGTGTATGGCTTCAGCGTGTTCAAAAAGCCGCTGACGCAGTTGCTCGGCGATAAGGCGCACGACTGGAACCAGGAACAAATCGCCATCGTCTTCAGCATCGCCATCGCGGTGCTGGGGCTCTCGGCGGCGTTCCTGGGCACTTGGGCGGAGCGCAACGGCCCGCGCAAGGTGAGCTTCCTCGCCGCGATTTGCTTCGGCGCGGGCTTTCTCATCTCGTCGTTTGGCGTGCACATCCATAACCTGTGGGTGATCTACCTCGGCTATGGGTTGGTGGGAGGCATCGGGCTGGGGTTGGGCTACATCGCGCCGGTCAGTACGCTGGTGAAATGGTTCCCCGACCGGCCGGGCCTGGCGACGGGCATGGCCATCATGGGTTTCGGCGGCGGCGCGATGATCGGCTCGCCGCTCTCGGTCCTGCTGATGAACCATTTCCACGCCCAGAACCCCTCGGACGTGGGCGTGCAAGGAACGTTCATTGTTTTGGGCATCCTCTATTTCTGCCTCATGATGTTTGGGGCCTTCATCATCCGGGTGCCCGCGCCGGGCTGGGTGCCGGAGGGACACGATCCCAGTAAGCAAAAGCAGAAGATCGCGACGGTGGCGGACGTGTCCACCGCGGACGCCATGCGTGCGCCGCAGTTCTACCTGCTCTGGCTCGTGCTCGTGTGCAACACGACGGCGGGCATCGGCATCCTCGAACAGGCCGCCCCGATGATCGCGGAAATCTTCCCCGGCCACTTCCCGCAGGGTCCGGCGACGGCGAAGACGGCCAGCGACGCGGCGGCGGCGGGGTTCGTCGGGTTGATCAGTCTCTTCAACCTGCTGGGACGCTTTTTCTGGGCTTCGAGCAGCGACTACATCGGGCGCAAAGCGACGGTGGCGATCTTCCTGGGCGTCAATGCGGTGATGTTCTTCCTGATCCCGACGGCGGGCGCGATGGGCAGCGTCCTGCTGTTCGTCATGGTGTGCGCGGTGATCCTGAGCATCTACGGCGGCGGCTTCTCCACCGCGCCTGCCTACCTGAAAGACCTTTTCGGCGTGAAGAACTTCGGGCCGATCTATGGCCGCCTGCTCACGGCGTGGTCCACCGCCGGCGTGGTCGGGCCGTTGATCGTTAACCACATCCGCCAGGGGAAAATCGATCAGAAGATCACCGGCGTGGGAGCCTACACGGACACCATGTACCTGATGGCCGGGCTGCTGGTGGTGGCATTCATCGGCAACCTCTTCGTGCGACCCGTGACACCGATAACCACCACGGCAAACACGGCGGCAGCCTGAGAGAAATTTCATCTTCTTACCTCCCCTCATTATGCCTGTTTCCCCGACTTCCTCTTCTCCCACGACGGCAAGCGATCCGTCCGTCGCTCTGGTGTTCGTGTACTGGCTGGTCGCCGTTGTTCCCCTGGCCTGGGGTGTTTATCAAACCGTGCAAAAGTCCATCCCACTGTTCCATGTGACCAGCACTCCGGTCGCCGGAACGCAGGAGGGGATTCCGGTGGCTTCGCCCGTCCCCACGGCGACAGTCACGCCCGCCGCCACGCCGCTGACCGAAACCTCCGCGCCGCCCGCCACCACGCCGATCTCGACACCGGCGGCGTCGCCGTTCTCGACCGCCCAGCCGTCCGCGACCGTCGGCCCCATCGTCACGCCCGTGCCTCCGACGACGTGAGACTCAGCGCGGGAGGTCCTGCGGATGGTTCCAGTTGATGAACAGGCTGGCGTCTGCCTCCGTCACGGGATGAGCGATGGCTGCGCCGGTTTCGATCAACGTGCGCACGAACGTCTGCAACGACCGATCCGCGCCGCGTAGCTGCTCCTCCGCTGCCGCCGACGCGGCACGCGGATAAACGGCCGCCAGCGGCTCGAAATAGCCGTCGTCGGTTCGTGGGATGATCCCCCGATTAGAAGGCAGGTCTCCCGCTTCGGTCAGCAAGCCGCACAAATACCCGGTGGTCATCGCAGGCAGATCGACCGCCAGCACGACCAGGCGCGGCGACTGCATTGCTTTCAACGCCGCCGCGATCCCCGCGAGCGGCCCGAGGCCCGGCAGTTCGTCGGCGAGCAGCGTCACGTCGGGAGGAAACCCCGCGCGCGCCGACCCGGATATGAGCAACTCCGCCGGTTCCAGCGCGCGGAGTACGTCGAGTTGACGTTCCCACAGTTTCCGGCCATCCGGCAACGGCAGCAGCGCCTTGTCACGCCCCATCCGTTGACTGCGCCCCCCGGCCAGCAGCACGGCCGCGAACGCCCCGCCGTTCATCGCGTCACGCCTGCCCCTCGGCCGTCACCGCGGCCTCTTCCGGCGGCGCGTCGGCGATTTTACGCATCCCGGGCAGTTGGTAGCGTCGCGTTCGCAGCGAGTACACGATGAACGCCGCACCCATCACGAGCAGGAAAAGCGAAAGGAATTGCCCGCGCGTCAGCCCCCACGTGAACGCGATGCCCACGTCCGGTTCGCGGAACTCCTCGCCGATGATCCGCAACACCGCGTAGCCCGCCAGGAAAATGCCCGTGAGCATCCCCACCGGCGCGCGAAAACGCGTGCGCACGATCCACAAAACGGCGAAAAGCACCGCACCCTCCAACAGGGCCTCGTAGATTTGCGACGGATGCCGCAACGGCAGCATGCCGGCGAGTTCCGCCAGGGCGTTCGGGTCGTGCTGGTACGCCTGCGCGACGAGTTCCGGCCGGACCGCTTCCAGCTCCTTGGGGAAGCGCATCGCCCAGGCTGGCGGATTCGGCGAGGTGATGATGCGTCCCCACAATTCGCCATTCACGAAATTCGCCAGCCGGACAAAGAAAATCCCGATGGGCGCGACGACGACGAGATTGTCGCCCACCCCCGGCCAACTGATCCGCTGCCAGCGGGCGTAAACGTAGGTATAGATCACCAGTCCCAGGATGCCGCCGTGGCTGGCCATCCCGCCTTCCCAGAGCTTGAACGCGTTTAGCGGATGAGCCCGCACCACGTCCCAACCGTAAAAAATGATCCATCCCAGACGCCCGCCGAGCATCACGCCGAAGATCGCCGCGAAAGTGATGAAATCGGCCACCTTCTCCGGTGGCAGCTCGCCGTAACCACGCCGGGCCAGATATTGGTACACCCAGTATCCAACCACGAAAGCCAACACGTAGGCGAACCCATACCAATGCAACCCGAAACGGTCGCTGAATTGAACGATGAACGGGCTGAGTTGGTGGATGTAATAAGCCAGGAGGGTCGGCACGGGGAGAAGATGAGGGCAAAAGACAAAATGCAAAATGTAAAAGTGCGGAACCACGGAAAGGGGTTCGTTCTCCCGTTTTCCGCCCGCCGACGGCTGCATTTTGCATTTTGCATTTTGCCTCGTCTGCCCTTTCGTGGCGATGTGCCCGTGACCGCCGTCTCCCCCGCCCTGCCCCGCCGCGCGCTGCATCCGTGGGAATGGCGCGTGATCTGGCTGCTCGTCCTGTGCTTCGTGTGCCGGGGCCTGCCGTGGCGGTTGGACGATCTCGACCAGGCCAAGCAGGCCAACGTTTCGCTGGAGATTGTCCAGGCGGGCCACTGGTGGTTCCAGCACACGCCCGGCGGCAAGGGCATCGCCACCAAGCCGCCGCTGGTCGGGTGGATGTCCGCGGGAGTCTATTATTTCACCGCTGATCACTGGGACATCGCCTGGCGGCTGCCGTCGCTCGTCGCCGCGTTGGCATTGACCTACCTGCTCTGGCGCGCGGGCGAAGTCCTCTGGCCCGGGCGCGGCGGGGTCGTGGCGGTGGCCGCCTACGGGTACAACCTCCTGACACCACGGCTGGCGACGCTCGTACGCACCGACATGCCGCTGACGTTTTTCATCACGGCGGCGGGTCTGGTCGTCTGGCACCACGCGCGCGACGGCGGCCAACGGCCGTGGACGAACCGTTCGCGGTGGGCGGTGTTCGGCCTGCTGCTCGCGGCCATGATGACCAAGGGGCCGGTCGTCTACGCGTTCCTGTTGCCCGGCATGCTGGCGCACTGGTGGATCGAGCGGCGGCGCGGCGGGCAGAGTGTCGATCTGTGGGGCGGTTGGTGGCACTGGACGCTGCCGCTCGCGCCGTTTCTCGTGTGGACGGCCTGTGGGATCGCGTCCGTGCCAGGTTTTTACGCGGAGGTGGTCGGGAAGGAATTCTTGGGGCGTTTCACGGTGGGCGAAAAAGCCGTCCACCATAATCAGCCGGTGTGGTTCTATCTGACGCAGATGCTCAAACAGTGGCTGCCGTGGGATGTGCTCCTGCTGGCCGTCACGATGCGTTTGGTGATGATGTGGGGTCGATTGCCAACTAAGGTTCTGACGCGTGTAAGATGGCTGGGGGGGACGATCTGCCGTAACCCTGGCACGCTCTGGCTCGTCTGTTGGGCGACGGGTGGGTTCATCTTGCTTTCGCTGGTGCCGTCCAAGCGCACGGACCGCATCTTTCCCGTCGTGCCGCCGCTCGCGCTGGTGTTGGTCGCGCTCCTCGCCCGCGCGCAACAACCCGAGGAACCGGCCGCCGCGCTCGCGCCGTCCGAAGTATCCACTACCGCCCCGCCGCCCGTGCCGCCGGTCCCCGTCCTTCCCTCCTGGCCCTGGGAATGGGCCTACAAAACGACGCTCGTGGCCGTGGCGTTCGGCCTCGGTTCCGTTGTGTACTACGTCGTGGAGGTGTACTACCGCCACGACCACGCCCGCTCCAGTTTCGCCGCCCGCACGCTCCGGGAGGAGGCTGGCCGGACGGTCGGTCTCGTCGTCGGCAAAACCCCGACCGACACCGACGAAACCATGCTCGTCTACCTGCACCAACTCGCCTTCCTGAGCCCGGCGGAAGCGATCCAGCGTTGGAGCACGGGCAAGCTGGACGCCGTGGCCATCAACGAGAACGCCCGCGCCGAGTTCGGCGGCCTGCTGGAGCCTTTCGCGCCGATGCAGCCCGTCCTCGAAACGGCCGGTTCCAAACCCGCGTATTTCCTGCTTGCCCGACCCAATACAGACCCAGCCCGGAAACCGGAACCAAGCCCCCGCGACGGCACGCGGCACGGACGCTGAAGCGGGACGCGTCGTGCCAGTAAGTCAGCAAGTCTTTCTTCCTGACCGTCGATCATCGGTAGACGGCGGACTTTCAGCGGGCGAAACCGAAAAATCAGTCCATCCGCGTGGTTGCTGGCGATTCGGCTCGTCGGGCATTTCCTGATGTTAGAAAGGTCCCACCTGACCATGTCGTCCATTGCTGCCACGCCCCCGCTCGACAGCCGCCGTCTGCTCATTGTTGACGACCACCCGGTCATGCGGAGCGGCCTCGCGGAACTCATCCAGTCCGAGCCCAATCTCACCGTCGCCGCCAACGCGGCGAGTGCGGCCGAGGCGCTGGTCCACCTGCGCGCTGCCACGTTCGATCTGGCGATCATCGACATTACCCTGCAAGGGGTCAGCGGGATCGACCTGCTCAAGGACCTGCAAATCCATTGGCCCAGGATGCCGGTACTCGTGTTTTCCACGCACGACGAGTTGCTCTACGCCGAGCGCGCCCTCCAGGTTGGCGCGCGCGGCTACGTGATGAAACAGGAAAAGCCCGAGCGCATCGTCAACGCGATCCGGCAGGTGCTGGCCGGCGGTTTGTATCTGAGTGACGCCGTCAACACGAGGATTCTGGGCAAAATGCTCCACGGCAACCGCAATGCCGAGGTGCCCGGGGGCGTGATCGACCTGCTCAGCAACCGGGAATTGGAGGTTTTCCGCCTGATCGGCCGGGGCCGCGGCACGCGCGACATCGCGCAGGAGATGCACGTCAGCGTCAAAACGGTGGAAACCTACCGCGCGCACATCAAGCGAAAACTGCATCTGACCACCGCCCCGGAGTTGATGCGCGTGGCCATCGAGTGGTTTCACGTCGCGGAGGGATGAACGGAGGAAAACACATCATTCGCAGTCCATCCAACAGCAGTCTGAAAGACGTGTGAGAAGCCCGCCGCAGGCGCATCCAAACAAAGTACACCCTTTCTCAGGTTAACCGAAAGTCGCAGTCGGCTGCGCCGCAGGCGCATCGTTCCAAGGTAGGGATGGCTCTCCGAGCCGTCCCAAATGTTTCCGGCGAGGCGCACCGTGCGCACAAGGGTCATCCAAGCCAATTTTGGGACTGGCTCGGAGAGCCATCCCTACCTTGTTGACGACCGGCCGCAACGGCCTATGCGGAACCTTCCCACACGCCCTCTGAAACCGCTCCTACTTCGCGCGTTTCAAAGTCTCGCGCAAAAACGGCGCGATCCGGCTGACCTTGTGTTTCGACACTTGCTCGGGCGTGCCGAACGCCACCAGTTGACCGCCCGCCTCCCCCGCTTCGGGGCCGATATCGACCAGATAATCCGCTTCCGCGATCACACTGAGATGGTGCTCGATGACGACCACCGTGTTCCCCTCGTCCACCAGCCGGTGCAACACCTTGAGGAGTTGTTCCACGTCCGCCATGTGCAACCCGACGGTGGGTTCCTCCAGGAGATAGAGCGTGGATTTCAACGCCCGCCGCTGCCGCATCTTGGCGTGTTCGGCGTTGCCCACGCCGCGCGTCAACTCGGTGACCAGCTTCATGCGCTGCGCCTCGCCGCCGCTCAGGGTCGGGCTCGGCTGACCCAAACGCAGGTAACCGAGACCGGTCTGGGTGAGCAGGTTCAACGGCCGCGCGATCTTTGACACCGGCGCGAAAAACTCCGCCGCCTGCTCGATGGTCAACTGGAGCACCTGCCCGATGTTCTTGTCGTTGTAGAGGACTTCGAGCGTCTGCGCGTTGTAGCGCAGCCCGCCGCAATCCTCGCACGGCACGTAGCTCGTCGGCAGGAAACTCATCTCGTGCTTGATAACGCCCTGGCCCTCGCAGCTTTCGCACCGCCCGCCCGCGTTGTTGAACGAGAACCGACCGTTGTTGTAACCGCGGATGCGCGACAGCGGCAACTGCGCGAACAGCGCCCTGATCTCGTCCAGTACCCCGACGTAAGTTGCTGGAGTCGAACGCGTCGTCTTACCGATGGGCGATTGATCCACCTCGTACACGGCGTCCAAAAACTCCGCGCCCTTGAACTCGCGCCACACCGACGATTTCTTGTTTTTCTTGCGGGCGCTCTTGGCTTCCTCCGCCGCTTTTTTGCCGCGCTTGCCTGCCTTGACGAGCGCGTCCTGCGCCGCCGGCAACAGCACCGCGCGCATCAGGCTGCTTTTGCCGGAGCCGCTGATGCCGGTGATGACCGACAACCGCCCGACCGGGAAACGTACGTCCACCGCCTGCAAATTGTTCGCCGCCGCGCCCTGCAATTCGATCCACTGGTCCGGTCCATCGCCGTTGAGCGAACGCCGCTGACCCAGCATCGGGTGACGCATGGGCGTCAGCAAATGCCTCCCCGTGATCGACTTCGGGTCCGCCTGGATTTGCGCGAGGGTGCCCTGCGCGACGACCTCGCCGCCGTGCACGCCGGGACCGGGGCCAAGATCAACGATGTAATCGGCCCGGCGCATCGTCTCATCGTCGTGCTCCACAATGATGAGCGAGTTGCCCTTGCCGCGTAAGGCTTCAAGCGTGTCGAGCAAACGGTCGTTGTCGCGCGGGTGCAACCCGATAGTGGGTTCATCCAACACGTAGAGTACGCCGCGCAGGTTCGAGCCGAGTTGCGCCGCGAGCCGGATGCGTTGCGTCTCGCCGCCCGAGAGCGTTTTCGCCGAACGATCCAGCGACAGGTAGCCCAACCCAACCTCGTCCATGAAACGCAGCCGCTGACGGATTTCGTCGATGATATCCGTGGCGATGAGCGCCTGCGTACCCTTGAATTTAAATTTCTTGGCGGCTTTCAACGCCCCCGTGACCGGCATCCCCGCGAAAGCGTCGATGGTCAGGTCACGCACACGCACCGCGCACGCCACCGGGTTCAGCCGCGCGCCGTGACACTGCGGACACGGACGTTCGTCGTCCTCGTCCAGCCAGCCGGTGGCGCGTTCCTCGGCGAGTTCTTTTTCGGCGGCGGACGCATTGTCGTCGTCGCGCACGAGACTGCCTTTCCACACCACGCCGAAACCCCGGCACTCCGGGCACCAGCCGTGCGGCGAGTTGTAGGAAAACAGGCGTGGGTCGAGTTCCTCGAAGGCTTCCCCACATTCGGGGCAGCTCATCTCCGTGCTGAGGGTGACCGATTTGCCCTTGGCATCGACGAAACGGGCCGTGCCCTTGCCGATTTCCAGCGCGCGCTTGACGATCTCGCGCGGGTCGTCGCTGACGAACGCGATGTTCCGGCCGGGCTTCTTCGTCACGCGGTCCAACACCGCTTTGGCGGCGGCCATCGCGGGCGCTTTTTTCTTGCCGCCGACCCCGCCGACGACCACGTCCACCGTGTGCTCGCGGAAACGCTCCAGTTTCTGGAAACCGTGCGCGCTCTTGAATTCACCGTCCACCCACAACTCGTCAAACCCATGCTTGACCGCCCACGCGGCGACTTCCGTATGGAAACCTTTGCGCGCCTTGATGAGCGGGGCGAGCACGCGCACGCGGCCCTTTTTCGCGGCGTCCTCAACCTGCTTGACGATGGCGGCCACGCTCTGTTTTTCCACCGGCACCTCGCAATGCGGGCAATACTGCGTGCCGAGCTTTGCCCAGAGCAAACGCAGGAAATGATACACCTCCGTCACGGTGGCCACGGTGGATTTGCCGCCACCGCGCGTGACGCGTTGTTCAATAGCCACGCTTGGGGGCAGACCCTCGATGAAATCCACGTCGGGCTTTTCCAACTGCTCGACGAACTGCCGCGCGTAGGGCGACATGCTGTCGAGGAATCGCCGCTGGCCTTCCGCGAAAAGAATGTCGAAGGCGAGCGTGGATTTGCCCGAGCCGCTCAGGCCCGTGACGATCACCATTTTGCCGCGCGGCAGGTCGAGCGAGAAATTCTTCAGGTTATGCTCGCGCGCGCCGTGGATGCGGATGGACGGCACGGGTGCGACCGTCAATGCGCCGTTCGCACGACCGTGGCCGTTGGGGCCGTGCGGCTCGCGCGAGGGCATCTCGACGGGGCGTAGCCCGCGTTCGTGTCGGAGCACGTTCGCGGCCTGTTCGACGGCGACGCTGCCCCCGGCAGCGAGCATTTTCTCGTTGCGCACGCCGTCGAGCAGCGGACGCAGGTAATAACCGGTGTGCGACGCCTCGACCCGCGCGACTTCCTCGGGCGTGCCGACGGCGACGAGCAACCCGCCGTCCGACCCGGCCTCGGGTCCGAGGTCCACGAGGTAGTCGGCGCACTTGATGACTTCGAGGTTGTGCTCGATGACGAGCAGGCTGTCGCCCTTTTCCACGAGACGCTGGAAGACGCGCACGAGCAGCGCCACGTCGTCGAAGTGCAACCCGGTGGTGGGTTCGTCGAAGATCAGCAGCGCGCCGGCGGTGTCGGGATTGCGCTCGCGTTCGACGAGATGGCTGACGAGCTTGAGGCGTTGTGCCTCGCCGCCGGAGAGCGTGTTCAGCGGCTGACCCAGGCGCAGGTAACCCAGCCCGACTTCAGCCAGGATGCGCAGCGCGGCGAGGGGCACGCGGAGCATCGCCGGGACGCCTTTCAGGCCGTGGCGCGATTCGAGGAACGTGATCGACTCCGCGACGGTCATTTCGAGGACCTCGTGGATGTTCTGGCCGTGGTAGCGCACCTTCAGGACGTGCGGCTGGAAGCGTTTGCCCTCGCATTCCGAGCAGCGCACGTAGAGGTCGCTGAGGAACTGCATCTCGATCTTCTCGAAGCCGATGCCGCCGCAGCGTTCGCAGCGGCCGTCGCCGGTGTTGAAGGAGAACGACGCGGCCGAGAGTCCGGCGGCGCGGGATTCGTCGCAGGTGGCGAAGAGTTCGCGGATCGCGTCGAACACGCCCAGATACACGACCGGGCTGGAGCGCGGCGTCTTGGCGAGCGGGCTCTGGTCTACCATCACGATCTGGCCGAACTGGTCGTGCCCGGTGATGTCGCGCACGCGGCCGACCGTCTCGTCGTTGCTCAGTCCGCGCGTGCGCAACAGGTTCTGGTAGAGCACGTCGTGGATGAGGGTGCTCTTGCCCGAACCGCTGACCCCCGTGATGCAACAGAAGACGCCGAGCGGGATGTTGACGGACACGTCCTGCAAATTGTGTTCGCGCGCGCCGTCGATTTTCAGCCACTTCTTCACGGGATGCCGACGCGCCGGCAACGGGATGGATTTCCGCCCGGTCAGGTAGTCGGCCGTCAGCGACGCCCCGCAGCTTCCGAACCCCGCCAACGGCCCGTCGTAGACGAGTTCGCCGCCCGCCTCGCCGCGGCCGGGACCGATGTCGATGAGGTTGTCGGCGGCGCGGATGACGGCTTCCTCGTGCTCGACCACTAGGAGGGTGTTGCCCTTGTCGCGGAGGTCTTCCATGACGCGGATGAGCCGGCCCACGTCGCGCGGATGCAACCCGACGCTGGGTTCGTCGAGGACGAAGAGGGTGTTGACCAGCGACGCGCCGAGGCAGGTCGTCAGGTTGACGCGTTCGATCTCGCCGCCGGAGAGCGTGCGCGTCGGGCGGTCGAGATTGAGGTAGCCCAGGCCGACCGCGACGAGGTAGCGCAGGCGCGTGACGATTTCCTTGTGGAGCATCTCCGCGCTCGGGTCGTTGGCGGGCAGCGTGAGCGACGCCATGACTTCGCCGAGGCCGGTCACCGAGAGCTGGGCGAGCTGCGGAAGGTTGTAGCCGGGCAGCGGGGTCAGGCGGTTGACGGGCTTGTCCGCCGGCAGCGAGGCTCCCGCCGGGACGAGGCGGTAGTTGAGCGTCGCTGGCTGGAAACGCCCGCCGTCGCACTCCGGGCAAAGCGTGTACGCCCGGTAACGGCTGAGCAGCACGCGCACGTGCATCTTGTAGGTCTTCGTTTCCAGCCAATCGAAATAACCTTTCACCCCATACCAGCCGCCGCCCTCGTAGAGTTCTTCCGCGTTGCCGTGCGCGCCGCGTTCGCCGTAGACCACGAACTTCTGGTCTGCCGCCGGGAGGTCTTCGAAGGGCTTGTGGATGTCGATTTCCTGCCGGTTGGCGGCGCGCAGGAGATCGCGCTGACATTCGGCGGATTGCCCGCTCTGGAAGGGCTTCACCACGCCGCGCGCGATGGAAAGCCGCTTGTCCGGCAACGCCCGGTCGAGGTCGATGCCAATCGTCCGGCCGAACCCACGGCACTGCGGGCACGCGCCGAGCGGGTTGTTGAAGGAAAACAGTCCCGGCGTCGGCGGCTTGATGTCGAGGTCGCACCGGGCGCAATGCCAGCCCGTGGAAAACAGGTCTTCCTCGCCGGTTTCCGGTTGGATGAAGCGGATGCGTCCCTTGCCGAAACGCAGGGCCGTCTCGATGGATTCCGTCAGCCGCGAACGCCCCTCGGGCGACGCCGTCACCCGGTCCTGGATGACGTGGACACGCAACGGCAGCTTCTTCAAGGCCGTCGGCGGCTCGTCGGTCCGCAGCATGGTGCCATCGATCCACACGCGTAGATAGCCCTGCGCCTGGAGAAAGGTAAAAAACTCTGCCGGGTCCGCGCCCGCCGGGGCCGGGACCGCAAAGGTCAGCAGCAACGCCAACCCCGCACGGCGGTCGAGAATCTGCTCGGCGATCCCGCGCGAGGAATCCGGCCGGATCGGCCCGTGGCAGGACGGGCAAAACGCCTGCGCCACCCGGGGCATGAGGAGCTTCAGGTAGTCGTTAATCTCGGTGATCGTGCCGACCGTCGAGCGCGTGCTTTTGACCTGGTTGGACTGCTCGATGGCGATGGCCGGCGGGATGCCGGTGATACGGTCCACCTTCGGCTTGTCCATGCGGTCGAGGAACTGCCGCGTGTAGGGGCTGAACGTCTCGACGTAGCGCCGCTGGCCCTCGGCGTAGATCGTGTCAAAAGCGAGCGAACTTTTGCCGCTGCCGCTGGGTCCGGTGATGACGTTGAGGACGCCGAGCGGCAGGTCCAAGTCGATGCCTTTGAGATTGTTCTGACGGACACCGCGAATCTCTACCACCTCGCGCACAGGCAGGCTGGGTTCAGTGGCTGGCGGGACCTGAAAAGGCGCTTGGCGGAGGCTGGCTTTCGACACCCCGCAACGTAGTCAGGAACCGTGGAATAGGAAGAGATTTTCGTGATTTTTCTTCCCGTTTTTGAAAGGCGTCGGAGGAAGCGAATTGCGATGCATCCTGACAGGATGCCAAACGGCAACCGACGCTTCCTTCGAAGCTGGCCGGACCACTGCCCAGGGACGCTTCACAGGTCCCGGAAAAAAGAAAGCCGCCCGGCTCCCGGCGGCGTCGTCTCCATCGACGCGTACCCGGAGGGGCGGCTCGGTTGAGGAAGGCTCAGTACCTTCCCCGTGATCGCAAGCGGGCGACCTAGTTGTTGCTGTGCGCGGCAGCCTTCTTGGCCGGCGCGTGGCCGTTGCCGTTGGTAGCGCGGCCGTTGGCTTTCGCCGTCTTGGTTCCGCTCTTCTTCATGGCGTCGGACAGGTTCAGCACGTCGCGGCGCATGATCTTCCCGCTTTTGAACTTCACCGTCGCGCGGGGCGGGATGGCGAAGTTGCTGCCGGGAATATTCGGGTTGCGGCCGACGCGCGCCTTGCTCAGACGCACCTGGAACACTCCGAAGTTACGCAGTTCCACGTCCTGGCCCTTGGAGAGGGCGGACGTGATGTGATCGAGCGTCTTTTGGATCACATCGAACACCTGGTGCTGGACGAGGCCGGTTTCGTTGCTGATTTTCACAACGAGGTCTCTTTTTGTTAGGTTGGGCATTGTATGGGCTGACTGGTTTTTGTTGGGCAGGTAAGACCCGCGCGACCGACCGGCCACGATGACTTCCCTGGACGGAGAGTCCCCGTCGTCATGGATTCCGAACCCCGAACTTTTAATCCCCCGGACACGTCTGAAAACTTGTCCAGGGAGGCAGGGCTGGCCTAAAGGTGACCAATCCCACCGATTAAACGTTCAAAGGTTCGTATCCCTATTGTAACAAACGTAGCAACGTGCCACATCGGCCTGCTTTTTCAAGCGAACCTTTGTAACGGATTGTCTTTACTGACAACGGGAAACGCACGAAAGGTCACTGCCGCCCGCGAAAGGGCTGGCGTTCTTCCAACGGACCGAATTCCTCCGGCGCGAGTTCTCTGGCCGTGCGGAAATGGACCTTGGCCAACTGCCGGAGCGCCGCCGCCGAGTGCGTGGCGATGACCTGACGCGCGGCAGCCTTCACCTGCGCCGAAGCTCCCCGCGGGAGGACGATCCCCTGCGCGCGTCCGGCGGCCTCCAGCCAGTCGATGAAGCGTTCCCGCGCCAGGATGGACGCCGCGGCCACAGCGGGATCGGACTCGGCCTTGGTGCGCTGGTCGAGCTGGATTTTGCGACCTTTTTCCAGGAGTTGACGCTTGATGATGCTCGGGTTGGCGAACTGGTCGCTGAGCGAGCGGGGGCAGTCGGGGCGTTGGTCGAGGAGGTTTTCGATGACGCGCGCGTGTCCCCAGCCGAGCAGGTTGTTCACGTTGCGCATCTTTTGCTGGAGGACGTTGTAGCGTTCGGGACCGATGGAAACGACGCTGTGCGCGGTGCCGGGCGTCGTCTTGATGACGTGGGCCAGGGCGCGGATTTTTGCGTCCGAGGTGATGCGCTTGCTGTCCTGCACCCCGGCGTCCACGAGCGCGTGGGCGATGTCGCGGTCCACGTAGACGCCCGCGATGACCAGCGGGCCGAAAAAATCGCCCTTGCCGCTTTCGTCGATGCCGAAGTGCGGGCTGAACCGCTCGGGGTTGAGTTCCTCCTCGTAGCCGAGTTTCGCTGCGCCGAGAATCTCCGGTTCCAGCCGGAACTTGACGAAATCCTCCGTTTCCTTGCCCTGGACGAGCACCTTCGGGCCTTTGACGTAGACAGCGAGGTTGAGTTTGCCCTTTTGCGCGGCGTAGAGGGTGTAAGGCTTTTCGATGAACTCCCAGCCCCATTCGGGCAGGAGGCCGCGCAGCTTGTCGGCTTGTGCGGGAGTCAGGGGAGCAGTAAAGGAGTGGATCGGTGGCATCGGCAAGAAAAACGGGGACGCGGCTGCGGCTCAAGGAACCAGAAAACCGCGCGACGTTCCAGTCCGCGCTGATCGAATGGTTCCGACAGCACGGGCGCGACCTGCCCTGGCGGCGGACGCACGACCCGTACGCGATCCTGGTGAGCGAGTTCATGCTCCAGCAGACGCAGGTGGCGACGGTGATCGATTATTACCACCGTTGGCTGGAGCGGTTCCCCACGGTGGAGGCCCTGGCGGACGCCGACGAATCCGACGTGCTGCGCGCCTGGGAAGGGCTCGGTTACTACGCCCGTGCCCGGAATCTGCACGCCGCCGCCCGGCGCATCCGCGACGAGCACGGCGGGCAATTCCCGCGCGACCTCGAAAAAATCGCCGCCCTACCCGGCGTCGGCCGGTACACGGCGGGCGCGGTGGCGTCGTTCGCGTTCGACCTGTCCGCGCCCATCGTGGAGGCGAACACCGCCCGCGTGCTGGCACGTTTGATCCACCTGCGGATTCCCATCGACACCGCGCCCGGCCAGCGCGCGCTCTGGTCGGCGGCGGAGGAACTCACCCTCGCGTCGGATGCGCGCCGGTATAATTCCGCGCTCATGGAACTCGGCGCGGTCGTCTGCCGCACGCGTGCGCCGCAGTGTCTGCTTTGCCCGGTCCTGAGCTATTGCGCGGCGGCCCCGCACGATCCCGAACGCCTGCCGATCAAGAAAGCGCGCAAGGCCACCATCGCCCTGACGGAAGATTGCGCCTGGATCGTCCACGAAGGCCGGCTGCTGCTCCAACAGGGCGTCGGTTCGCGCTGGAAGGGCCTGTGGAAGCTCCCACCGCTCGCCGAGCCGCCCGCCGTGGGCGAGGAGCCGATGATGCACCTGGCGTACCCGTTCACGCATTATCAGGTGACGTTGCGCGTCTACCCTGCCCCCGCGCCGCTCGTGCCCGGCGCAAATCAGGCGTGGTGTCCGCTGGAAAACCTGGAAACCGTCGCGATGGCCGCCCCGCACCGCCGGGCGGTGCGGCAATTGAACCGGTAGCCTCCGGCGGAAACCGCTTGTCCACCGTTGCGTTTACCAGCATCATTCATCTCATGACCGTCGCCTCGGAACAACTTCGCGCTGAACTCCTCTCGCTTCCCGAGAAAGATCGGGCCGAGTTGGCAGAGATGCTGATCGAATCACTGGGTTGCCCTCCTGGCATCTATCACGAGGACGATCCCGCTTTCCTAGAAGAACTCGCTCGCCGGGAGGCGGACATGCTCAGCGGTAAAAGCGTGCCGATTCCCGCCGAAGAGGTTTTCGCTCGGATCGACGCGCATCTTGCTGCTTTGCGTCGATGAAGCCGCAGTCATTCGATGCAGAAGCAGTTACCGAGTTCGATGAGGCAGCAAAATACTATGAGGCGCAAACGGAAGGTGTAGGCGTGAGGTTTCGCAACGAGGTCAGGCAGGCTTTGGATCGTGTGGCAGCCAACCCAGCGCTCTATCGACGGGTTGGGCGTACCGCCTTGCGCAAGTGCAAGGTGCGAGATTTTCCCTACTTCGTCTATTTCCTTGAGCGCCCCACCTACATCTGGATCGCCGCCGTGGCCCACGCCAGCCGCCGTCCCGGCTACTGGCGCGGGCGTCAGCCGCCCGGTTGACGCCACCCGGCGCGGCCTTACGTTACCCTTCCCGCGCCCCATGCAAACCCTTCCCGACGCCCACGGCTACTTCGGCACTTACGGGGGCATGTTCGTGCCCGAGACGCTGATGACGCCCCTGCGCGACCTCGCCGACGAGTACGAACGCGCCCGCCGCGACCCCGTTTTCCAGGCCGACCTCGCCGCGCTGCTCAAGGATTTCGCGGGACGGCCGACGCCGCTTTACTTCGCCGAACGCCTCACCGAAAAACTCGGCGGCGCGAAGATCTACCTCAAGCGCGAGGACCTCCTGCACACCGGCGCGCACAAGATCAACAACGCTCTCGGCCAGATTCTCCTCGCCCAACGCATGGGCAAGAAGCGCATCATCGCCGAAACCGGCGCGGGCCAGCACGGCGTGGCGACGGCGACGGCGGCGGCGCGCTTCGGCTGCGAGTGCATCATCTACATGGGGGCCGTGGATATGAAGCGGCAGGCACTCAACGTCACGCGCATGAATTTCCTCGGCGCGACCGTCGTACCCGTCACCGCCGGGGCCGCCACGCTCAAGGAGGCCATCAACGAGGCGATGCGCGACTGGGTGACCAACGTACGCTCCACCTTTTACATCCTCGGCAGCGCGCTCGGTTCGCATCCGTATCCGATGATGGTGCGCGATTTCCACCGGGTCATCGGCGAGGAGGCCCGCCGCCAGATGCTCGAACGCGAGGAACGTCTGCCGGACCTGCTCATCGCGTGCGTCGGCGGTGGTAGCAACGCCATCGGGTTGTTCCACCCGTTCCTCAACGACGCGGACGTGCGGATGGTCGGGGTCGAGGCGGGCGGCGAAGGCACGGAAGAAGGTAAGAAACACGCCGCGCGCTTCTTCGGCGGTCGGCTGGGAGTGTTGCAAGGCACCAAAACTTTCCTGCTCGCCGACGCGGACGGACAGATTCAGCTCACCCATTCCATTTCCGCCGGGTTGGACTACGCCGCCGTCGGTCCCGAACACAGCCACCTGCGGGAGATCGGCCGCGCGGACTACGCGTACGCGACCGACGACGAGGCGCTGGCCGCGTTCCACAAACTCGCCCGCACCGAAGGCATCATCCCCGCCCTGGAATCCGCCCACGCCATCGCCCACGCGATCCGCGTCGCGCCGACGATGGGCAAGGACGAGATCATCCTCGTCAACCTCTCCGGTCGCGGCGACAAGGACGTGCAGCAGGTCGCCGACGGTCAGAAGGACGGGCATTGAGTCGGTTGCTGGCGTGGCGTCCCGATGAATCGGCCTGCAGTCACGTGGCGCAGTTTCAGGCACTGGTCGCTCCATGTCGTCCTGAGCGCATCGGCGAGTTTCTCCCTGGCCTGTCGGACGGACTGGCACTCGGCAGAGGCGGTGACGGGGATGCTTGCCGGCATGGTTTTTTTTGTCGGCCTGTTTACCTGGGTCTGGGACAGCCCGTGGTTTCGCCGGCACGCGCCGGAGGGTGGGTTCGTGTACCGGGCGCTTCTGTACGGAACCCGGCTGCGCTCGGGAGTAGGCGTCCTCGGTTTGGTGATCGGGAGTATTTTCAGGCCCGACCCGAGTTCGCTTTTCTTTTCTCCGGACCTCTGGGCCGGGGTCTTCGCTTTCAACCTCATCCGCCGCCTCGGGTCGAGCGCGCCGCTGCGTGCCTTGCGTGTCGTGATCGGGGGCAACGACCCCGCCACGCGCGCGCACAGCATGCTTGTCGGTGATACGAACTCACTGCTGCCGACTTTTCTCATCACGGTGACCGACGGGGTGCTGCTCACGCTGATGTTGCTCGTGCTGGCTTATTTTTGCCTGCAAGTGCTCAAGGCTTACGCGCGCCCGCCGTCCGCCCTCGCGCAATGCCTCGATCTTTGACTTGACTCCCGTTGGTGGCAACCTCCCCGATGCACAGCATGACCGGTTACGGCAGCGGACGCGCCACCGCGAACGATGGGGTGCCGTGCGCGGTGGAAATCCAGAGCGTCAACCGCAAGCAGAGCGAGATCGTCGTCAACCTGCCGCGCGAACTCGCCAGCCTCGAACCCGCCGTCCGCGAGATCGTCAACGCACGCGTCGCCCGCGGCCGATTGGTGGTCAACATCCTCCCCCAGCCCCGCCCCGGCTCCAACGCGAACGCCCCCGCCATCGACCGGGCGGCGGCGCGTTCGTACTACGAGGCGATGGTCGCGCTGAAGGCAGAACTCGGCGCGGGCGGCGAGATCGGCATCGAGACGATCCTGCGCGCTCCGGGCGTCCTGCGCGCGAGCGACGAACCGCTCGACCCCGAGGCGACTTGGCCTTCCGTCGAAACGGCGCTCCGGCTGGCGCTGGGCGAACTGATCGACATGCGCGCGCGCGAAGGCCGGCACCTCGCCGACAACCTGCGCGGACGGTTGGAAGAAATGCGCGCGCGTCTCGCCGAAATCCGCCGCCGCCAGCCCGACGCCACCGCGAACTACCGTCAGACCCTGCACGAGCGTCTGCGCCGCGCGGGGCTGGAACTCCCCATCGACGACGACCGGCTCGCCAAGGAAATCGTGCTCTTCGCCGACCGCTGCGATATCTCCGAGGAAGTCACCCGGCTGGAAAGCCACTTCGACCAGTTCCTCGCGCTCCTGAAAAAGGACGAGCCCGTCGGCCGCACGATGGATTTTCTTTCCCAGGAGATGGCCCGGGAACTCAACACCCTCGGCGCGAAAGCCAACGATCTGGCCATCAACCAACTCGCCCTCGCGTGCAAAACCGAATTGGACAAAGTGCGCGAACAGGTCCAGAACATCGAATGAGTTCCGACGCCGCTCCCCCCGGGCCGCACAAGGTTTTTCGGCAGGGCATCCTCTTCGTCGTGTCGGCCCCTTCCGGCGCGGGCAAGACGACGCTTTGCAGCGCGTTGCGGCAAACGCGGGATTTCGTTTATTCGGTCTCGTGTACGACGCGCACGCCGCGCCCGGGTGAGACGCATGGCGAGGATTATTATTTTCTGACGGAGGAACAATTCCGCGAGCAGGTGGCTGCCGGGGCTTTCCTCGAATACGCGGAGGTCCACGGTAATTTCTACGGCACGTTGCGCGAGAACGTGCTGGTCTATCTGCGTCAGGGAGTGGACGTGCTCATCGACATCGACACCAAGGGCGCGACAACGATCCGCGCGAGCACCGACCAGACGGTGTTGGACGCCCTGGCCGACGTGTTCATCATGCCGCCGAACCTGGAGGAACTCCGCCGCCGCCTGCTCAAGCGCGGCACCGAGACCGACGCGCAGGTCGCCCGCCGGCTTGACAACGCCGCCAAGGAAATGGCGCGCTGGCGCGACTATCGTTACACGATCATCAGCGGCTCGGTCGAGGAAGACTTGGCCAAGTTCCGCGCGATCATGAAGGCCGAGCGTTACCTGAGTCGCCGGTTCGGCGAACTGGTTTTTTAAGGATGGAAACGCCCCTGACGAAAGCGAAGTCCGTCATCCTGGGCATCACCGGTTCCATCGCTGCGTACAAGGCCGCCGACATCGCCAGCCAGCTCACCAAACGCGGGCACGAAGTGCGCGCGGTGATGACGGCTGAGGCCCAGCATTTTATCACGCCGCTGACCTTGCAGACCCTTTCGCGGCAGCCGGTGGTGACGAATTTGTTCGACGAGAAAATCGGCTGGCAACCCGGCCACATCGACCTCGCCGACAACGCCGATTTGCTCCTCATCGCGCCAGCCACCGCGCAGATCATCGCCGAACTCGCCGGGGGCTTTGCGAACCACGCGTTATCGGCCATTGCCCTGGCGACGCGCGCGCCCATTTTGATCGCGCCCGCGATGAACGGCAAGATGTGGCTGCACCCGGCCACGCTCGCTAACGTCGAGCGTCTGCGCGGCCGGGGGGTTCACTTCATCGGACCCGAAGAAGGGTTACTAGCCTGCGGTTACGAAGGGGTCGGCCGGCTCTGGCCCGTGGACGGGATCGTGGAGGCGGCCGAGCGGCTGCTGACGACCCCGCGCGCCGTGGAGGGGTGATGCGCGCCGGATCGCGTCAGCCGGCGTCAGGCTTTGGTTGGCGTGCGGTTGGAGGGGGCTTTCGCGCTGGCCGTGATGTCGGTAATCAACGGTTGGCCGACCGGCGTGCGGAACTTTTTCACGATGGTCGCCGGTGCCGGCGAGGGCGTCGATTTATCGACTACGTACATCGTATAATCGCAGTACGTCCTGGTGAACTGCACGGTGGCATACCCGTACTCGTGACTGTTCAAATATTGGAGGTGAGGATTCACCGCGACCGAGCTTTGTTCCAAGCCGGTCTCGGCGTCGTTGCTCAAACCGAGTTGTTCCTGGAGGTTGGACGACGTGATGGCTGGCGTCATGTATTCGACGCCGATCACGTTTGCGAGGCTGCCCGCGACGTTCGAGTTGCTGCCGTTGCTGTAATCCACTTTCACGTAACTGGCGACGTAGGTGTGCAGATCGCCCGTGAGCACCACCAAGTTTTGCACCGCGGCGTCGCGCAGGGCGGCGTTGATCTGGCCGCGTTCGTACGCGTACCCGTCCCACGAATCATTGTCCACGGTGGCGAATCCACCGAGCGGGATGGTCGCGGCGAGCAGTTGGGACAAGGCCGGGGGAAGGATGGCCAGCAGCGGGGCGGTCACCTGGATTTGCAAGGGAGACAGGAGCACTTCGTTGGCCCACGCCTTCCACAGCGAGCCACTCCCGGAGACGCTGTTGACGAACGCCGCGCGCTGGGTGGCACCCAGCATCGTGCGCGACGGGTCATTTTGTCCGACGAGCGGCGGGCTGGACGGGGCAAGGTAACGCGCCCCAAAACCGTCCGGCACGTTGGGCACGCTCTCGCCTTCGGGATGGGACGAACGGTACGTGCGCTCGTCGGTGAGGAAGAACTCGACCAGGGTGCCGAAGCGGAAGTTGCGGTAGATTTGCAGCCGCCCGAAGATGTCGGCCGACGATTGGTTGAAGGTCGCGCGCACCGCCGTGTACTCGAACCACGACTGCTGGCTGTCGAGCTTGAGTTGGTGCAGCAACTGCGCCGAGGTGTAGGCCCCGCCGTCGTAGTTCTGCGGACTGCTCGTGTAGGGATGATCGGGCGCACCCTGGGAACCGTTCGGATACTCCGTGTCGGTGTAATCGTGGTACTGGTCGTTCGCCATCTCGTGATCATCCCACATGATCATCCAGGTGAAGTTTTCCAAGGTGTCACGCAGGCCGGGATCGCTGCGGTAGGTCTGGTAGAGGAAACGGTAATCCGCCAAGCCCAGCGCCGCCGTGCTGGCGGGGTCGGTGGGCAGGATGATGTTACGGTCTGAGAAAGGACCGCTCTGGAAGCTGGTGCCGCCGGTAGTCTCGTAGATGAAATCGCCGACGTGCAAGACGAAGTCGATGCTCGGGTCCGCCGCGATGAAGGCGTAAGCGCCGTAGTAGCCATTGGTATAATCCTGGCAGTTGAGCACCGCGAACTTCAGACTGTTGACCGTCGCATCGTTTGCTAGGGGCAGCGTCCGCGCGCGTCCCGTCCGGCTGCTGATGCTCTGGTAGATGAAACGATAATAATAGATCGTGTTGGGTTGGAGATGGCGGTCGAGGTCGATCCGCAACGTGTAATCCAAGGTCGGCGTGATCTGCCCGGCTGGAATGCTTACCCGAAACTGGGTCTGCGTGAACGCGGCGTCGAGAGCCACCTCCAGGGCGAGGAGATCGGACCCGGTGACCACGCCCGGTGCGAGACGGGTCCAAAGGATCATCCCCGAGGAAGTCGGATCGCCCGAAGCCACGGACTGGGGGAACGTCGTGCCGGTGTTGTCCACTGCGCTCACCCCGAAGATGCTCTGCCTCCCTCCGGTGGAGGCAGCGGCCTCGTCGAAGGAAACTACCGTGTAGCTGGCCAGGAACCCGAGGCCGAGCAGGCGCAGGAATTCACGGCGGTTGGACCGACCGCCGGCAACGCGGATCGGATCGGCCTTGTGGTCAGAAGCCGGTGACGGCGATAGATCGAAATCGGAGTGCATGAGATGGAATAGTTAGATCGAGAACAGGATAGAAAGGGACGGCGTGGATCACGCCCGGCGACGGGTGAAGATGGCGAACGCAACAGCCAGTCCGATCCCAATCCCCTCCAACGTGGATGGTTCCGGCACGGGGGTCACAAAGGTGAGCGCCACGTTGTCGATCTGGAATAAACCCTGGGTGGTACCCGCACCGAAGCCGTAGATGCGGTACTCGACCGGATTGCTGGAGGTGACGTTGAGAGCGGTGGCATCGGTCGTGAAGGCCACGCCGACGGTGCCAGTCAGGAGATTGCCCGTGAACCCGTCGAGGCTGGAGCGGACGACAAAACGTGTCGGGCCGTCGTCGATCTGGGCGGCGTCGAAATTGGCCACGTCCAAGGTAAAGCCGTTCCAGCTCGTTCCCCCCATCGCGGGGGTGACCGTAAACGTGTAATACTCGGTGAGATCGAGAACGGTCGCGGTCGTCCAACCATTGCTGTTCGTGTCGGGAGCCGGGTTTCCGGAGGTGTTGTCGTAAAACGTGATGTCGGCGGGATCGCGGATGAAGTTGCTTGCGCTGACACCTGCAGCCGTCGTGGTCGGCGCGCCTGTCGTGCCGGAAAAAGTGTAGCTTACAACCGTCTTCAGAGTTTGCGCGGGCGCAACGGATGGCACCAACACGAGCAGGAGCGAGGCAACAAACGTCCGGCTAAATTTTGCGGCAAGAGAAGGCAGCTTCATGCCTCCAAGTTCTCATCCGCGGTTCGGGATGAAATCAATTTAGGGTCACGATTTCGTGACGGGCGCTCCAAACTACGGCGAGTAGTATTCGCACGGCAGAAAGCCGTGCGAGCGCATCCTGGTAGGATCAGGCAAATGCCCTTTTTTGCTTGGGACCTGCGCCGTCGCGGCCAAGCTACGGTTGTACGCCAAAACGAAAGATGATCGTGTGGCGATAGGTCTCGCCCGGGCGGAGCACCACGGAAGGCCACTGCGGATGGTTGGGCGTATCCGGATAATGCTGCGGTTCCAGGCAGAAGGCACCCCGGTACGGGTAAATTTTGCCTCCCTTGCCGGTCAGACTGCCATCGAGGAAGTTCCCGGTGTAGAATTGCACTCCCGGCTGATCGCTTTCCACTTCGAGCACCCGTCCGCTGACAGGCTCCTCCACGCGGGCGATCACGCGGGGCGCACCTCCCGGCACATAGCCATCGAGCACGAAGTTATGGTCGTAACCTTTCCCATTTTTCAGTTGCTCATCGTCGTCACCGATGCGCTGGCCGATCTTCGCCGGCTGCGTGAAGTCGAAGGGTGTGCCTTTGACCGGTTTCAACTCGTCCGTGGGGATCGATTCCGCATTGATCGGCGTGAACCGTTCACCATGAATAGTCAACAGATGGTCCAAGATCGTCCCATTGCCTGCTCCTTTTAGATTGAAATAGGAATGGTTGGTCAGGTTGACGATGGTAGGCTTGTCGGTGGTGGCTGTGAACTGGAGCTTCAACTCGTTTTTATCGGTGAGAGTATAGACGGCAGTGGTAGTCAAGGTGCCCGGAAATCCTTCTTCTCCATCCATGCTCACATAACGCAGTTCCAGTGTCGCGCCTGTCGTCCCGGCACCCGGACGGGCACTCCAGACCCGCTGGTTGAATCCGACCTTCCCACCATGCAAGCTGTTGCTATCGTTGTTGATGCCAACGTGGCAATCCTTACCGTCGAGCACGAATAGCCCGTGATCGATGCGATTGCCGTAGCGGCCAATCAACGCGCCGAAGTACGGATTGCTCTTGGCGTACGCGGGGCTCAGATAGTCGTCGAGTTTGTCGAAGCCCATGACCACGTCGTCAAAATGTCCGTTCTTGTCGGGCATTTTCAGGGAGACGACGATCCCGCCGTAGTTCGTGATCCGGGCCTCGCATCCGGCAGAGTTGCGCAATGTATAGATTTCCACGGCGACGCGATCTTTGGTGTGACCGAACGGTTCGCTTGTCATCATGTCCGTATCGGCTGCATGCGAAGGAGTCGAGAATGGACTGACTAAAGCCAAGGCACAAGCTAATGTAGAAACAGTTTTCAGGGTGGGAGATGAAAAACGGCGCATTGGTACTCAATATAGAGAATGCCGGCGTAATGCCAACCGTATCGTTGGGCGCACAAAAACCCTTGTAGAATCTGCGTTCGCTGGCCGTGCCACAGGGCTTGGATTCCGCCGTGAACGTGAATTCAAGTGAACTGTTCGGATGAACCACAAAGTCCATGCGAGAAGATAACCGGGCCAGCGAGTACATTTCCTGAGCGATGTGTTCGACGCGCTTGCACTGATCGATCAAGGCGAGGTATCCGTGGCGGCTGCCCGGCGACTCTCGACCCTGACGGTTGCTGATTTATTGCCGCGCTTACTCGAATGTCCTGTCAATGCTGTCGCAAAGTTCGTTGTACATAGATCAGTTATCCACGTTAAAGCGTTTCTCAGTTGCCTGTCCGGTGTTTCAGCCCCGGCAGGGGCGTAAGAAAATACGACGGCCTTGCGAGGACCACCGGGCGGGTCTTCTTACGCCCCTGCCGGGGCTCGGACGCGTTTGCTGATCCTTCCCCACGGCTCACGCCGTGGGCTGAACTCTTACGCCCCTGCCGGGGCTTGAGGAAACCTTACACCCAAACGAAAAACGCTTTAGTTAATTAGCGGGCAATGGTTGAGGAACAAAGGAGAGGTTGAATCTTTTACAGCCGCACGCGGCTCCACGGCGCGCTCGGTTACCATTCGCCCGTGGACTTCGAGCACAACCTGAACTGAAACACCAACAGCCCGGCACTCCGCCTAGTCCTCTTTATGAATCTTCCGCACTTTGTGTGGAAGCAGGGATGGTAGGGGAATGAACGTCTCTCACCTTCTTCCGGGCTGTCACGTCGGGCGCGTTTGCCGGATCGGTCCAGCAGGTTTGCAACTGGAGGCGTGCGGCGTGCGCGCCGGGGCGCGTTGTCCGGCTTGGGGGGTCTGGAGCGAGGCCGGTTACGGCAGCTACCTCCGCCAGCCAGCCGACCTGCCTTTGTCGGGACGATCCGTGCGGATCAGCCTACGCGTGCGTCGTTTTCGCTGTCGCAACGTGGCCTGTGCCCGCCGCACCTTCGCCGAGCGTTTGCCTGGACTGCTCGCAGCGCACGCGCGACGCACCCGCCGACTGGCGGCGGCGCAGGGCGCGGTGGCGGTTGCTCTCGGCGGCGAAGCGGGCGCTCGCCTGCTGCCTGATCTGGCGATGCCCACTAGCGCCGACACGCTTTTGCGCTTGGTACGCGCCCGACCGCTGCCGACTGCTTCCACTCCGACGGCCTTGGGCGTAGATGATTGGTCCTTTAAGCGCGGGAGCACCTACGGCACCATCCTCGTGGACCTGGAGACCCGGCGTGTAGTTGACCTGCTGCCTGACCGCCGCCCCGAGACCTTGGCCGCGTGGCTGCGCCCGCGCCGTCGCCGCGCCTTCCCACGCGGCCGAACCGAGCAGAGGACCTCGGCCGCCAGCCGGGCGCGCTCGCTGGCTCGTTACGAAGAAGTGCGACAGCTTTATCAGGCCGGAGAGTCGTTGCGCGCCATCAAGAAGGCCACGGGGCTGGCGCGGGCCACCGTGCGCCGCTTCGCCCGTGCCGAGAGCTTCCCGGAGCGCGCGGTGCGCGCCCCGGAACCCAGCCGGCTCGACCCGTTCATCCCCTGGCTGGCGGAGCGGCTGGCCGCCGGGCATGAGAACGCCTCGGCGCTCTACCGGGAGCTACGCCAGCGCGGCTATCCGGGCAGCAGCCGGCCGGTCCACCGCTGGGTGCAAACGCAACGCACCATCCCCGCCAAAACCACCCCACCGTGCCGGCGCGACCTGCCACCCGTCCCAGGGCAGGCCGGCGCCTCGTCGCTGGCCTCGCCCCGGGCAGTTGGCCTAGCTGCTGGTCCAACCCGCGGCCAAGCTCGACGCGGCACGAAGGGCCGCCGTCGCCCACATCGAACAGGATCGAGAGGTCAGAAAAGCCGGCGCGCTGGCACGTCGCTTCACAGCCCTCGTGCAAGCCTGCGGCATCGCGCACCGCCGTGCCCCCAGCGCACGGTGGGCAGTTTTGACCCGGTGGTTGAGCCGGGCGAAAACCTGCGGCGTGCCGGCCGTGCAGACCTTCGCCGCCGGCGTGCAACAGGAACTCGCTTCCATCCAGGCTGCGTTGACCACCGGTTGGAGCAACGGGCAAACGGAGGGTCACGTCAACAAACTCAAGCTGCTCAAACGCCAGATGTACGGACGCGCCAAGTTCGACCTGCTGCGCCGTCGCCTGCTGCTCGCCGCGTAGTTCCACACAAAGTGCGGAAGAACCTCTTTATCAGGGCAAGATCAAAGGGGTAGCCGGTCGCGCAGCCCACAGCCGCACGAGTGGGGTGGAATTCCCTCGCCGCTCACCCCCACGCCCATGCGGCTGCACCGCCGGGGCCGGTTTCGTGCGCGCAGCAATGGGTTGCCCGTGCGGGCGGATGCCGCGACTACTCCAGATGCAACTGGAGGACGGTTACCGATTGGGCTGGCAGGGTGTAATTGAACTCCGGCTTGACGCCGGGCACCGTCGAGCCGACGGGGACGATCTTTTCCGGCTCGGCCACCGAATTGACGGCTTGCAGGTCGGCGCCGGAGAGGGTCAGTGCCTCGCCGGTGGGAGCAAGATGTCCCTCACCCGTGAGGCGTAGCGCAAGCTCCTGGGGTTGGGGCTGGAGATTCACTAGTTTGACGAAGAGGAGTTTGCGGGCAGTGTCGCGCGTGACGACGGCGGCCAGTTGCGGGATGGGGCCGAGCGGCGCAGGCGGCGCGGTAGGATTCCTTGGGGGCGGCTCGGGCGGGGCGGGCGCCGTCGGGACATCCGCCAGAGTCGCGGCGAGCACCACGTCCCCGAGGTGGTTCGCGAACATCTGCTGCACGTAGTACGAGGGCGAGCCGAAACACGTCAGGCCGTCGAAGCCGATCAGGTTGGTCTTCCACTGCCACGCTCGGGGCTTCGTGTTGACGTTGGCCAACAACGGCGCGTAGCACGACAGCACGATCACGTCCGAGTTACGCTCCACGCCGGTGAGCCAAGCGGCATCGCCCAGGGCGGCGTTGAGATCGGGCGTCGGGCTTCCTTCCACCGTGGCCCATTCCCCGATCATCGTTTTGGGGCCGTCGCGTCTCGCCGCATCGAATCGGTGCGCACCGGATTCCATCCGGGCCGCGGTGCTGTAAGTATGGAAGTCGACGAGGTCCGGCTTGCGGGTGGTGATGCCCCGGGTGGCGATGTATTTGAGGTCCGGGTAGCGTGCTTTGAGCCCATCGTAGATCTGCGCGAAGCGGTCGTCGTAGGTGTTGGACTTGTCGTGGTTATCTTCGTTGCCGATCTCGACATAGTGCAACGGGAACGGCGCCGGATGCCCGTCCGCGGCGCGGCGCCGGCCCCACTCGGTGGTTTGCGCGTCGCCGATGACGTACTCGATCTCCTCGATATCTTCCTGGACGAACGGGGACAGTTCCGGCCCTGGCGGGACGAACTCCTGCTTGAGCGAGAACCCGGCGTAAACGGCGAGGACCGGCTCCATGTGCAAGTCCTCGCACCATTCGAGGTACTCCAGGAGCCCCAGGCCGTCCGTGGCCCGGTATCTCCAGCACCCGGGGTTACCCTCGCGCTCGACGAGGGGGCCGAGGGTGCGTTTCCAATTGAACCGGGACGCGACGTGGTCGCCCTCCAGGAAGTTCCCGCCGGGCAGCCGCAGAAAAGTCGGACGCAAGGCGCCCATCAACCGCATCAGATCAGGGCGGTTGCCGTTGGGGCGGTCGTGAAAGGTGGGCGGGAACAGCGAAACGAGGTTGATCCAGACGGAGCCGCCCGGGGAGGCAACGACGAAGCGGTTATCGACCGACGCCTTCAGCGAAGCCGGCGTGGTGAGCGTGGTCTCGAAACGCTTCCAGGTGTCGGTCAGGGGCCCGACCTGGGCGGCGGCCCAGACGTGCTGGCCATCGGCGCTGGCGAGGCGGACGGTGAGCGAGGCCCCGGCTGGGCCCCGCGCGTAGAGGCTGGCGCGGTACGTCGTCGAGGGCCGCAACGCGACGCCCCAATAGCCGTCGTTGGCCACATCGGCGGCACCCTCCAGACGCAGGCTCACGGGCGCGGTCGCACTGAGCGGCCGGGTGTGATCCAGTGCCATCCCCGCGTCCTTGCCGCCGGGCAACAGCGTCCAATGCATGGGGTGGTCGGCGTCGTCGAGGAAGACGCGGTTCTGGATCAACTCGGCGTAGAGGCCGCCGTCGTAGGAGTGGTTGATCTCCTCGGTCATCATCCCGTAGAGGGTGGGGCTGACCTTGGCGGTCGGCTGGTCGAGATGCACCGTGAGGGACGGGGCGGCAAACGAACCGAGCGGCGCAACGATGAGGAAGAGGGCGAGCGCAGTGACGCGTTGGGGAGTGAGCATTTTCGGGGGAGGCAAGATTCGAGAGATGTTGGAACCTGTTCTTGGCGGGGCGTCGGGCAAATGGTTCGGCCATCAAGCCACTGACGAGCAAGGCAAGCCGCTCCTGTTCCTGGCCTGCTTCCCTGCAACCAGCGGCGGGATGAGCTTGTATAGGTTGACGAGCACCGCGCCGGCGCGGCTGGTTTTCACGCTGGTTTTCTCGTCGGTCGCAGCCTCGAAAGCAAGCTCGCCCTTTTGATCGCCCCATGCGACCGCCGCCTTCCCTGTCCAGCCAGACGGTCTCCGGCAGCCCTGAAGGCGGACTCGCCGCTGCTGCTCGACGGTTTGGGTGGTTCCGTGCGTCGCCAAGAAAGTCCAGCGATGGTTGGCGGCCGAGCAAATCAAGACCATCTACATCGATCCCGGCAGCCCGTCGCAAGATGGCTTCGCCTAAACGCTGACCAAGCGCGGGTGGTCATCGAGAAACTATCGGCGGCTTACGTTTCGCCATTGATCTGCGCACCCGGCCATCCATCCTTTCAACGTCGCCGGAACATCTCGCAACGGTGTGGGTTCAAGAGCCAAAATAATGAAACGGAACAGGACTGGCACCAATCGTCGGAATTTTTTGAGGAACGTGGCGCTCGGCGGGGCGGGCGTGACGCTCTACGGCTGGGGCGGGCATGCTTCCGCCCAACCGGCTCCGGACGACGCCACGACGGCACCGGCTGCGGCACGGCGGGAACTCCCGCTCAACCCACAATGGCGATTCCAGAAAGAGGAAGCGGCCGACTCCGCCAACCCGTCGGCCTCGAACATACCCGTGCGCGCCGTGGCCGATTTTGATGATCGGGCGTGGGACCCGGTCGGCGTGCCCCATTGCTACAACGATCTCGACACTTATCAGAACGGCAACTTCAGTGCGAGTTATCAGGGTAACGCCTGGTACCGAAACCGTTTCAAGCTCGAAGCGTCGGCACAGGGGAAGAAGATTTTCCTCGACTTCCACGCTGTGGCAATCGGCGCGGCGGTCTACGTGAACGGAAAGTTCAAGGCGGGCAACACGGCGGTGCCCCAGCCGGGCCAGGTGACTCATGTCGGCGATTATCTGCCTTTTGTCCTCGACGTGACCGACGACCTCCGTCCGGACGCGGAAAATGTCATTTCGGTGCGGGTCGGCAACATCAGCGAGAAACCGGGTTACAACCACGACAAGACACCGCCGCCTTTCGTGGGCACGAGCTTTTACCAGCCGCCAGGATTCGGCACGAAAATCGATTTCGGGATGGGCTGCGGCGGGATTCTGGCCCCGGTGGCGCTTTACGCGACGAACCGGGTGCATGTGCCGTCGAATTCCTACTCACCGCTACAACAATGGGGAACCTATGTGGGAACCGTGTCGGCCTCGGACGAGACCGCAAAAATCCGCATTCAGACCAACGTCATAAACGAGGGCATGAACCCGTCCGAGGTCACGCTGGCCACGCGCATCTTGGGTGCCTCGGGCAGCGTCGTGGCCACGCTCCCACGCGAGACCCGCACGCTCAAGCCGGGCGAAACCAGCCTCTTCGACCAGACGGCCGACCTGGCGCGGCCTCAACTCTGGTGGCCGAACAACAGTCCGTACGGGAAGCCCCATCTCTACCGCGTGGTGAGCGACGTGCTGGCAGGCGGCATCACGGTCGATTCGGTCGAAAGCCCGCTCGGCGTCCGGATGGTCACCTGGGACGACGATTACTGCTATGTCAACGGGCGCAAGCACCTCCTCAATGGCTACGGCCACCGCAATCTTTACCCGGCGCTGGGTTCGGCCGTCCCGGCGGATTTACAATGGAAGGACGTGAAGCTGATGGCCGAAAGCGGGGCCAACCTGCTGCGGGTGGGCCACGTGCCTGCATTCGTCGAGACGGTGAAGGCCTGCGACGCCCTTGGAATCATGGTGCTGATCAACAGCGGCGACAATGAATGGTCGCTGAAGGGCGAACCGGCCATGACCTACAAGCAGGAGTACGACCGCGACATGGTTATCCGCTTCCGCAACCATCCTTCCGTGGTGGCGTGGGAATCGAACAACGGCCTGGCGCAGTACTCGCCGAAGGAAACGATGGCCATCGCCGACCAATGGGACTTCATCCAGCCGCGCATCGTCGGCAGCCGCGACAAGTCCGATTATTTTCCGACCGACCGGAAGATCATGATCGGTTACACGAACAAATATAAAAAGGTGAAGGGCTCGCCGAGCCTGAATTGGGAAGCCTACTTCGGTGACTTCCACAGGGACAAGGCGACGGGCAAACAGAATCGTTCCTTCGTCGGTGCGCGGTTCGACTACGCAGACGAAAAGATGATCGCCGACCATTATGTGACCGACTACCAGAACAACATCCGGGATCAGGCGGCCGGGTGGATCGCGTGGATGCTGGAGGAGACGCAGGGCGAAGGTTACCTCACTTACCTGAATGGGATGAGCCAGCAGAAATCGCTTGGCTCGTGCGCGCTCGACCAGAACCGTTTTCCGAAGCTCATCTACCAAGTCTACAAGAACGCGCTCTGGGTTCCATTTTTCATCCGGCCGGGCGTGGCGCTGCAGAGCCACTGGAATCTCTCGGGCGACCAGGACGTCGACGCGTGGAGCAACTGCCCGAAGGTGGAACTCTTCCTCAACGGTGTGAGCAAGGGAACCGTCGTGCCCGACGAAAGATTGCGCTGCACCTGGAAGGCGATCCCGTGGGAAAGTGGCACGTTGAAAGCCGTGGGCCTGGACCACGCGGGTCGGGCGGTCTGCACCGACCTGCGTACGACGGCGGGCGCGCCGCACCACCTCGTGTTGACCGTCGAGCCGCCCACGACCAAGCCGTCGGGCGAAAGATTCAGGATCACGGCCAACGGCTCGGACGTGGTGTTGGTGACGGCGCAGGTCGTCGATGCGAAGGGAGTCTGGTGCCCGCTGGCCGACCACAACGTCCGGTTTACCGTCACCGGCGCGGGAACGTACCGGGGCTCGGCCAACTTTTACGTCACGCCCGACAAGCCCCTCACCTACCATGCGCCGGGCGATCCCGAATTGCAGGCGGAAGGCGGACGAATGCGTGTCGCCATCCGGGCCGGCTTTGCACCGGGCGCCGTGCAGATGAAGGCGGAAGCGGATGGACTCGGGTCCGCGCTGGCGTCATTCGCGGTCGGGCCGGTGGAAGCCTGAGACGGCTGGAGTTTGCGTCCTCGGCCTGGAGATCGCTACCTGCGGGGGCAGGGGAGGTTCACGCCAGCTTGTGGGCGAACTGGATCTCCTGCACCATCAACGGGGAGAGGTCCGGCCTGTCTGCTTGAAAAACCGGCTGATCTCCGTCAGCGCGTCGCAGGTGTAGTCGAAGAACACGAAGAACCTCTTTTGGCCATCCTTGCGCATCAGCATCGCCTCGAAGCTGTCGATGTCCGGCCGGCCCACCTTGTCCTTCTGCTTGACCTGGATGGGGTAAAACTTCTCCTCCAGGTCCAGTTCGCCGACCTTGTTCTTGCGGTGGTTGTCCAGCGCGGAGACGGGGAAGATGCATCTGTCCAGGCCCATGTCGCCGACCTGCGTTTTGTTGGGGATGCCGCCCAAGGCGATGACGGGCCAGTTCTAATCTTTAGCCTGCATTAGAAATTCGCCACTCCAGTAGTATCGCGCTACATGGTTCTTGTCTCGCTGAGAGAGGCCGGAGACTGCCCGCTCAACGAGAAATCGTTTTGTTGCTTCGTCAGAGCGACCGCTTTGCGCGATCTGAATTTCGGCCTCACAGATTGAGCGTGCGATATCCATGAGGTATTTTCGACGTGATACAGCGCTGGCGATTTTGATTTGCCCCGCCGCTTGATGCAAACTTGAGAGTTGTCTGAATAAGCGCTCGGCACATCTGGCGAAGAAAATAGTGTCCGCCTTGACTGAAGAAATCAGCGTGGGCGAGCGGACCGCTTTTATAGAAACCCAACTTGTGCTTTGTGCAACTTCGGCTCGATAAATCCCAGCGTACTCTGGCGCATTTGCCATGCACGTATCGAGCAATGCTTCGGGCACTACCATGCTGTAATAATTTGGAGGAAGAGTTCGGCCGTTATAAAAACTCGAATGCTTTTCAAATTTTGACTTGTCACTTGTCACGACCGTCGACTGATTAGCTTCTCGCGCTGCGCGAGCAATCCGACATTCTCTGAGCAGGTCGCTCTTCGTCACCTTGATTTCATATTCAGCCACTACGCCAGTGTACGTGCTCAACATCAAGTAGTCGGATTCGGATCCGAAGAAATTAAAGTGGCGGATTTTAATGTTTGGCCACTCTAAGGGCCAAGTCAAAAGGCCAGTTTTTGGCGTTGGCACTCGGCTACTTTGAGGATCAGGGTCGGGCGGTAGAGGAACCGAACAAAGATGCAGAGCCGTGTAGATGTGTTCCGGTTTCACGCTTCGCGGTTGGGGTTAAGATGGAGATATGATCGACTACAAACTCCCCGTCTTCTTGAGCACCCGCCAACTCCACGCAAGGCGGGCGCATGTATTCGATGTACGCCTTTCGATTTGTGCCAATCCTCGGACACCCGCTTTTCCTTCGTCTCGCCCCAGAACACTTCGTAATTGCGGTTCGAGTTGAAAGGCGAGTCAATGTAGATCAAATCCATGCAGGCGGCGGGCAGCTTGCGGAGTTGTTCGAGGTTGTCGCCGCAATACACGACGCGGGTGTCCAGAAGGGACAAGGATCGGTCGGCGGGCATAGCGGGAGCATCTTATCCCGATGCTTCAATCGGAACAAGGACGCAAAATGCCGGTCGGCCGCAATCGCCATCCCGTGCCTCGCGCTGCCCAAGTCATTGTCCAATCCGGACAATAGCTGCTCCGGCCCGGACAATACGTTGTCCGTCACAGATAATGGCTTCTCCGGCGCGAAAATTCATTGTTCGGCTCAAACAATGGCTTTTCCATCAAGGCTAATAGCTTCTCCGGCGCGGACCACGCCTTTTCCGTGCTCGCAAAGAGCAGTCGCGGATGACGGCAGGCTTGACGCCATGTCTCACCTACGGGGTTAGGTCATCATTATCTGGGAACGGGCAATAGGGACGGGATCGAAATTCGAGCGTGCAACACGGACAGGCGGAACAACCGCTCACGTCCCGGTTTTGTACTTCGTCACAGAACGAATCCTCCACCTCACTGATGCCCGCGCCTGCGGCCCGGTCGATCAGTATCCACGCCAGTTTCCAGGTTCTGGGTGCATCCCAGAAATGCTGGTCGGATCAATCAGACAGCCGCACTGGCGTCATGGTAGTTCTCGCCCGCGTTTCTCACGTCATCCAATAGGCGCTGTGATCAATGAGCCGGACCGGGCATTTGCCACGGATCGGGATTCGTGCGGAAGGGGAGTGCGGGAAGGCCCGCTTTGTTCGACAGATTGGGCATCGCGGTTTCGTCCCAGGCGAAGCGCACGGTCGCGGGGATAGAAACGTCGGGGCTGCTGACGACGACCTTATCGGCGTCGATGACGGCAGTGGCAGGCACAAATTTACCATCGGCACCAGCAATGGTGAACCACGTAAGAGGTTTGCCGTCCCGGCTCACAAGGCCACTTTCAGCATAATCAAAGCTGATGACGGCGGCCTTCCCCTTGACCTCCATTTTCCTGAACTTGGGACCTGAGAAGACCACCTTTGGACGACCGTAGTCTTTCGCTAGGGCCCATGCGGCAAGGCGCTCGCCAACACTGCGTTTGTCGTGCGGATGATGGTCACGCACATTGTCGGTGATGTCCGTGGTGACAACCATTCCGGTGTGCGGGATTTGCAGGGCGTCGGTTTGCTGTTCCCAAAAGAGAGCTTCGCGGTCGGGCGAGTCGGCCTTCTTCGGTCCCGGGCGTCCGTTACCGAAATAGGTGAAGGGGGCGATCTCAACGTAGTAGAAAGGAAAGTCGTCGTGCCACTCCGAGCGCCAGCTTTCAATCAGCGCGAACATCTCGTCCGCGTAACGCCCCACCTCGGCAGCGGTACCAACGTTCGATTCACCCTGGTACCAGAGGACGCCACGAATGGCATACGGAATCAGGGGAGCGATCATGCTGTTGAACATCATCGAGAGCTGAGGAGTATCCTTCACCCACGGTTTACCGCTGGCCTGGGCAAAGTCGCTCAAAGAAGGAGCGAGGGTAAAGCCCTCGCTGGGAATCCAAGGTTCGATGGGAGAACCACCGAAGGAAGAATCGATCAGGCCAATCGGGACATTGAGTTCGTGGTGGAGTTTGCGGCCAAAGTAATAGGCCACCTCTGAAAAGTGCTGGGCGATCAAGGCATCACCGCTACAGGGAGCCCAGGCAACGTTGGCGTCGCGCAGGCGTGTTGGTTTGCGATCGCGACGGACGTCAAGGATTCGGATGTTTGGATAATTGGCGGCGGCAAGTTCAGGTTGAGCCTCAGCCGGAGGGGTGCCAGGGCGGAGGTCCGTGGCAGTGGGCAAGGTTCCGAACGGCTTTTCCATGTTGGATTGGCCCGAGCAAAGCCAGACCTCACCGACAAGGACGTTCTCGAACTTGAGCGAATTGGTTCCGCCTACCGTCATCACCGAAGGGCTGCTCGAAGCCTTGAGTGGGTCGAGAGTCACGCTCCATTGGCCATCGGCTCCTGCCGTGCAACTCTTGCTTTGGCCGTCGAAGCCGACCAGGATTCTTTCGCCGGGGGCGGCTGAGCCCCACACGGGGATGGGTTTGTCTCGCTGTAGCACCATATTGTCGCCAAAGATATGCGGCACGGTGACTGCGGCGTGAGCATTTCCGGAGGAGAGTAGAGCGAGACTGATGAGCGCAATTTGAAACCAGGTTTTCATAGCTTTTTACCAACAACAACTCGAAGGTAATCCTCGATGCAAATGAGTAAAGCAATCCTAGGCCGAATCGACATTCAGCGCATCCAGAGCCCCAAGGACGCCCTTCAAAAATGAGCAGAAAATTAATGATGCAACGTCGGATTGTTCCCCGTCTGCTGCCGCTGATCGTGTCGCTAGCTTTCTCGCTAATGGCCACGGTCTCTTTTGCGGACCCTCCGATACTGGACCTTGGGGCTCTGACGTCGCCCATCTTGTTCCGGGGCGATAAAACGACCGCTTATCGGGACCCTGCGGTGTTGTACGCGAATGGCACCTTTTTGATGATCATTTCTTATGTCACGATTGATCCTGACGGGAAAGTTTACGATCGGCTTGCTTCGAGTAAGAGCCAGGATTTGATTCATTGGTCACCGGTCAATCCCTTCACGCCCAAAGATCAGAGCCTGAATTTCTCAAGCCCTGGCAACATCGTGCGCTTTGGGAACGAATGGGTGCTATGTGCCCAAACTTATCCCCGGCCCCACGGCGAGCGGTTTGGCAATGCGAACTCGCGCATTTGGATCATGAGATCGACCGACTTGGAGCATTGGGGGCCGCCCGAGCTACTCAAAGTCAAAGGCCCCGACGTGTCCCAAGAAGAAGAGGGTCGTATGATTGATCCTTTCCTTCTTCAGGACAAAGACGACCCGGGCAAGTGGTGGTGTTTTTATAAGCAGCATGGCATCAGCATGTCGTGGTCCCGCGATCTCCAGACGTGGACCTTTGCAGGAAATACACCCGCAGGAGAGAATCCCTGCGTCATCGTGGACAATGGTGAATATGTGCTTTCGCACTCGCCCGGCACGGGCATCGGCATCAAGCGTTCGACTGATCTGAAGACCTGGCGAGACGAAGGCATTCTCAAGCTGGGCGTCAAGGATTGGCCGTGGGCGCAAGGGCGACTGACAGCGGGCTTTCTTTTGGATCTGAGAAAGGATCCTCGCGTGGGTAAAATTCTGCTTTTTTTCCACGGTTCTGACTATCCGGAAAATGATCCCAGAGGCGGCTTCGATAATTTTGCCAGCATTGGAGTCGCGTGGAGCAGCGATTTAAAAAGCTGGAGTTGGCCCGGCAAGGAATAAGACGCCTGAGGCCGGTAGCCTGGTCGCGCCCGGGCTGGACATTGACGCGAGTGTGAGCTGATTTGGCTGCAACGGGAGCGCTGCTTGCGTTTCGCGTTTCGGAAGACCATCCTTTTCCGTGCCCGTTGGCAGAGCCTGAAGCGCGGGAGCAATCGACAAAGCAATGAAAAGCCGTATCTCTTTGAACGCGAAACGATTTTTTGTGGCCGGCACGGCGGTCACTTTCCTAGGAGCGATTTGCGGTCGCGCGAGCGAGCCAGATGCGCTGGAGAACACCTTTCGTGTGCCGCCAACGTCAGCCAAGCCGGCGATCTGGTGGTACTGGGGGGAATCCGTCACCACGGACCACGGAATCACCCAGGATTTAGAGTCGTTAAAACAGGTGGGCTTTGGCGGCGTGGTCATTTACGAGCAGGTTTTCTCAGATGCGCCGGACGCCCTCAAAAGCCTGTCGCCCGAATTCATGGCGCGAGTGCGATTCGCGGCCGCCGAATGCGCGCGGCTGCACCTGACGCTGGAGGTCAACACGTGCAGCGGTTATGTCGCCGGCGGCCCGTGGATCACGCCGGCACTCGGCATGCAGCGGTTGGTGTCGAGTGAATGGCAGATCGAAGGAGGACAGAAGTTTTCCGGCGTGCTGCCGCAACCGCCGACCAAGCTCGGTTTTTACCAGGACGTGGCGGTGCTTGCATTTCCTTCTCCCGCCGGCGACGAACCACACCCATCACCGCCGAAGCTGACGAGCACGCCAGCCGTGCCTGCGCTCGACCACATCTTTGATCAATCGGGCCGTGAACAAGTGGAGATCTCGCCGCCATCCGCAAACCAACCGGTGCTGATCCAGATGGATGATGGCCATCCGTTCACGGCGCGCAGCTTGAGCTACTCGGTCCGTCCCGTCTCCAAGGCGCCCGTCATTGTCACGGAGCAACCCGGAAACTGGAGCGACAACCCCGCTGAGCCGGGCAAACCTCCTATTCCTCCCATCGGCGAGCTGGAATCCAGCAATGACGGCGTGCAATGGCAGCGGGTCTGCGCCGTGCCGGGCCGGGGCTATCGGCAGGATGGCTGGATTTTGCAGACAACGGCCTTCCCGGCTGTCACGGCGCGCTTTTTTCGACTCAATCTCCACGGATGGGACGGAGCCGATAAAGGAAAAAGTCTCCCGCTGGGAAATGTCCGGCTGAACAGCGAGGCGTTGATTGACCAGTGGGAGGAAAAAACAGCGAACGTGGAAGATTTTTCAGATCCCGACCGCACTCCGCCTTACAAGGGTGATGAGGTCATCGACCCTGATAAAATCGTGGACCTGACCGGCCGGGTGGACGCCGATGGGCGTCTGGCCTGGGACGTGCCGCCGGGCCGCTGGACGATCCTGCGCTTCGGCCACACGCCGACCGGCGCGGGGACCAAGCACGGCAGGCCGGAGGGCATGGGCCTGGAATGCGACAAGCTCAGCGCCGAGGCGACGACGGTTCAATACAGAAACTATGTCGGCCGCATTTTGAAAGAAGTTCAGAGTGTGCCGGGCGCGAAGCTCAGCGGGGTAAACCTGGACAGCGCGGAAAGCGGCGGGCAAAACTGGACCGCCGATTTCCCGGCGCAATTCCGCCGGCGGCGTGGATATGACCTGCTCCGCTACCTGCCGACCATGGCAGGCCGGGTGGTGGGCAGCCCGGGCCAATCCGACCGCTTCCTCTACGATGTCCGCCGGACGATTGCCGATACGATGAGTGACGAGTATTTCGGCACGATGACCAAGCTCTGCCACGCGGACGGGATGACGTTCATGGCCCAGGCGCCGGGCATTGCGACAGGCATCCCCGGCGATAACATCCAGTCCAAGGGCCGCACGGACATCCCGATGGGCGAGTTCTGGTACCCCCAACATAACGGCACCATGGATTGCAAGGAAGCGGCCAGCGCCGCTCATGTGTACGGCCTGCCCGTCGCCGCGGCCGAGTCCTTCACCGGCAGCCCGTTCCCAGCCACCCCGGAAACGGAGAAGCCCCTGGCCGACGCGGCGCTCTCACTGGGGATCAACCGCTTCGTCGTGCTCGCTTATAATCATCAGCCGAATGATCGAAAGCCCGGCGTTCTCCAGCCACGTTTTAGAGCCCTCTTTCAGCGGAATAATACCTGGTGGGAATACAGTGGTGGCTTCTGGAACTCGCTCGCCCGCTCTTGTGCGATGATGCGCCAGGGCACGCCGGTGAGCGATCTGCTTTACCACCTCGGCAACGACACGCCCTTGAAAATAGCGACATCGCGGATGCGTCCCGTGCCGCCAGCGGGATATGATTACGACGTTTGCGGCGATGAGATCCTGGCCCGCGCTAGCGTGCAGGATAGGCGGCTGGTGTTGCCGGGCGGTATGAGCTATCGGATGCTGGTGCTGGCCGGTGGTGATCACCTGACACTGGCGGCCGCGCGACACCTGGAAGCGCTGGTGAAGGCGGGTGCGACCGTGCTCGGCCCGACGAAGCCGGTCGGCTCGCCGAGCTTCGGAGACGGGGCGGCGGGCGACGCGGAAGTGCGGCGCATCGCCGATGAACTCTGGGGGCCGGGCGCTCCGAACGGCCCGGGCGAACACCGGACCGGGTTGGGGACGGTAGCCTGGGGCAGGCCGCCAGCCGACGAGCTGGCGCTGCTCGGCGCTCCGAAGGATTTCGAGGCGACGGGAGCAGACGTTGACCTCCTCTTTGCCCACCGGAGGAGCGAACAGGGAGACATTTACTTTCTCGCCAACCATCGGGAGACGCCGGCGTCATTCACCGGAAACTTCCGGGCCGAGGGCGGGATGCCCCAGGCCTGGAAGCCGGAGACCGGCGCGATCTCCGTGTTGGCGGGCGCGGCTCGCCGGGGGCTCCTGACATCGGTCCCGATCCAGTTGGAACCGCACGAGTCGCTTTTCGTCGTCTTCCGCGCCGGCCCGGCCCCGGCAGGACCCGCCACAGGGTTGGTGGAAGCGCTGCCGGTTTGGCAAAGCCTCGCAGGCCCGTGGGATGTGAGCTTCGATCCCAAGTGGGGAGGACCCGCGCATACAAACTTCCCCAGCCTCATTTCCTGGACGGACTCGCCTGATGTGGGCATCCGGGATTACTCCGGAACGGCGACTTACAGCCTGGAGTTCGATCTGCCAGAAACCCTGCCGGGCAGAGTGGTGCTTGATCTTGGCAAGGTGAGCGTCATCGCGTCTCTTGCCGTAAACGGACAGAGCTTTGGCGATCTATGGAAAACGCCCTTTGCGGCCGATGTGACAGCGGCGCTGCATCCGGGCAAGAACCGATCGGAGGTAAAGGTAGCCAACTTGTGGGCCAATCGCCTGATCGCGGACGCCGGTTTGCCGGAGGCGAAGCGGCTGACCTGGACCAACTATGCCCCCTACAAGGCCGGTGCACCACGATTGCCTTCGGGTCTCCTCGGTCCCGTCGTGCTGCGCGCCGAGACGTCGGTGCCGAGAGATGCAACTTCCTTGAAGAACCCATAAAATTCCTTGCAATCCTTATCTCGCCTCGGCGACGCCGCTACCAGGGCACGAGGAAGCAACGGTCTCAGGTCGGAGCGTTCCGGCCTGCTCGCGGTGGGGTGTCTTCGAGGATGAACTGCGTCGCAAGAACTCTGCGCGGGTCAGGTTACTTGCGCAGGGGGCGGCCGCCATTTTTTACCGGGTGATTTCCTGCTTCTGGCGGCGAACTTTTCCTGCGGCATGAGATGATGCTCGTGGAGCAACTGCATGCCTGTTGCCACTGAAATGCTGATCTGGAAAGCGTTACATAACCCTGATAAGGGTCGTACTTAGCGGTCGGTTTTTTTCTTACGACCGCCGCATGTCTGCGGCTTGGTGCGGCACTCACGCCAAAGCCATGCGGACGCCGTCTGCATGGCCGCTTCCTGCTGCTGACCAACAGCCATGACGGCACCAGGAGTTTGCAGGTGAAATTCACGCCGGTCAGGGTCGTTTGCCAGAACACGCTCACCCTTGCCATCAACAACGCAGGTGGCGTCGGCCAAGCGGGTCTCCGCAGCAGGTCCACCACGGCGCCGGGTTTCCGGATCAACGAAGATCGTGCCGTAGGTGCTCCCATGCTTGAACGACTAGTCGTCCTCACCTAGGGCAGTCCGGGCTGACGGCGCCTGCAAGCTATCGCTGCCGGATCAAACGCAAAAGTGTGTCGGTTCTGGCGGGCATCGCCAACCGGGCAACAGCCGTGCGTCCGCTTCGCCGCCTTCGGCCACGACAATCGTCTCCTGTGCCACCGCCAGTCGGCGGATACGACGGGCTTGGATGGGAGATCAAGTCGGACAAGCGTTCGGTGAAGGTGCAGCGCTCGCAAGTGGCGTTGTGGCAACGGAAGCGACGTAGGCGCAGAGTGATCTGCACGCATCGTCTTAGCAAGGGCCGGTCGGCCGGTCAGCGCAAGTAGCTGCCGTGGCCGGTCTCGCTCAGACCCCGCAAACCAGACAACGCGCCCCGGCGCACACACTACGCCCCTGCATCTGTAAAGCGATGGATCAACTTTGTGCAGACGTCCACTACAGGCAACCCGGTAAAATGTGAAGAGCGTTCATTTCCTACCGTCCTAGCTTCCGTACAGAGTCCGGCAAAACTTCAAACCTGAAGCAAGATCAGATGGCATTTCGACAGGGCGTCGGGCGTGTTTAATGCCCGTGACCGAACGCTCAAAAACCGCCGGTCTCCATAATTGCTGGTAGCATGTCGCCACCGCCGCAGAACCTCAGAGCTGAGGCTGAACTTACGCTTTGACTGTGATGTTCTGAGATCGAAATCCTTGCGCACGAGATGTGGCTTTAGCGCCTGTGTGTTGCTGTTTCTGTTGCCACTTGTTGCCGTATTCGGGGGTTTACATACAACATCATGCATCACCTTGCGCGGCAATATCTCGCAATTTTTTTCACGCAAGTTGCTACAAATAGGTAATTTGCACCTAAAATATCGACACGCTCCCGGCGGGGCTCGAACCCACAGTCTACGGTTTAGAAGACCGTTGCTTTATCCATTAAGCTACGGGAGCTTTCCAGAGGGAAAATGCCTTAGCTTCAGCGGCCCGCAATGACTTTTCTATCGTTCCTGTTTCAGGGTCGGCCAATAAAAGCGGTTTCCGTTGAGCGAAGACGCAAGGGAACCAGACGGCGAAGTTGGATCTGTCACGAGGCAGCAAACCGCTACTGATCTTTCCGATTCTGAGGGGCCGGCCGGTTATGTTGCGAGCAGATATGACCGACATCGGAACATCGTGAGGCAAGCACGGTGAAAGATTTGCTTAGGGGTTCAAGCGCAAGATCGCCATTGGCGAATGCCACCCGCGTCAATAGGCTGGACTCCGTCTCTGCCGATGCCGATCATCCCGAGGCACCAACCTCCGATTATGCATTATAACGATCTGATTCAGCTTTACTTCGAACGCTCCGGCGCGTTGCAAGGGTATTGGACTCTTTGCGTGGTGATCATGGGTGCCCTGCTGGCATTTTCATCTCTGCGCAAAGTGCCCGATCTGATCACCACGGTTCTGGTCACCGTGCTCTACGTGATTTTCGCTTACCAAAATCTTTCCGGATTGCACGATGCCGCGGTGCAAAGGCTGGCCGTTTTGCAAGCCATCAAGCAGGCGACGCCCGGTGGCCCGGACGCGGCGGAAACCAGGTCGATGCGCGAGGTTTTCGAGCCGACCCTGACGCCGGTTTCCTACGAGAACATCCGAAACTTCCACGTCACCAGCGATGTCCTGACGATTGCCGCTCTCTGGGCGATGGAGTTACGCCGCCGAAGGAACGTCCCGACGGAATCCAAAGTTTGATCGCGCGCAGCCGCAGGGATGTTCAGGTAAAGAAGTAACGGGTCAGGTGAAAAAATACCGGCGCGGCAAAACAGATGGAATCAACGCGGTCCAGCACGCCGCCGTGCCCCTGGATCAGCGTCCCGTAGTCCTTGACGCCCCGGTCGCGCTTGATGGCGGACATGGTCAGCCCGCCGCGCGAAGCCCTAGCAGCGTGATGGCGAGACTCATCCCGGCTGCCTGCCACGGGTTGAACGGCGTGGCCCACCACAGCGCGGTGCCGAGCGCGGTGGCGCTGCCGATGCCGCCAACGAAACCTTCCCAGGTCTTGTTCGGGCTGATGCGCGGCGCGATGGGATGCCGACCGAGCAGTTTGCCCCAGATGTACTGCAGCACGTCGCTGGATTGCACCACGAGCAGGAAAAACAGCAGCAGGCGCGCCCCGCCGTTCCGGCCCAGCGGCAGCGTCATCAACGCGGGCGCATGGCTGACGCAGTAGACGCAGACCATCAGCCCCCACTGCGTGCGCGCGGCGCGTTCCAGGAAATTTTCGTATTCGCCGCACACCGCCATCCGCACCGGGATGAACAGGAACGCGTACACCGGGATCAGGATGATGAACAGCCCGTACCATTCGATCGCCACGAGATAATATTGCAACGGCGTGATGACGAAGAACACCCAGAACAGGGCGCGATGATCGCCCGGCCTGCGTCGGGGTCAGCGTGATAAATTCCCGCAACGCCCAAAACGACGCCAGCCCGAAGAGCACGCTCGCGCCGATCCTGCCCAACAGCAGCGCCACCGCGCACACGGTGATGATCACCCACCACGCGCGCAGCCGGGCGTTGAGGTTGGCGACCGTCGCCCGCGTGGCATCGCTGGTCGCCGGCGCCGCGTGCGCGTCGGCCCAGGACGTAACCGACGACCGAGGCAACCGACAAAAAACCGAACACTCCGCCGATCGGGCCAGAGGTCTGGGTGTCCGTTCAGGCATAGGCCATGGAGGTCAAGAGGGAGGTGGCAGGGTCTCAGAGTTGCCGCAGGCTGTTCGACGGCGTGGCGGGCGCGGTTCGAGGAACGCCGCTTTCCCCTCGCCGTCCTCCACGCGCAACGGCGCGCCGAAGCTCAGGCCGCCGAGCAGCGGCACGGGCAGCAACTCGCCTTTGGGCAGGATGCGGTTCATGTTGTCGATGAGCACGGGCACCAGTTCAACGTCGGGCCGATGCCGGCCGAGATGGTAGAGGCCGCTCTTGAAGGGACCGGCGTCCGGCCCGTTGCCGCGCGTGCCTTCGGGAAAGAGGATCAGCGAATGGCGGCGGCCGTTTTCGAGCGCCGCGAGCAGCGGTTCGATGGGATTGTGCGCGTGCGCGCTGACGTCGCTGGCGGTCGATGAGCACGGCGTTGAAAACCCGGGTGGCGAGGTGGCGGCGCACGGGGTCGGCCGTCCAGTAATCGCGCGCGGCCACGGGGCGGGTCAGCGCGCGGGCCTCCGGCGGCAGCGCGGCCCAGAGGACGAGCGGCGTCGAGGTGGCTGGTGTGGTTGGCGAAATACACGCGCTGCCGGGTGCTGGGTTCGCAACCGATCCAGCGCACGCTGCTGCCGGTGAGGATTTTGACCAGCGTCGCCAGGACGGCGGCGCCGAGCGGGGAAGAGGTGGTGGCGGGCACGGCGTTTCTCCATTTTGCGGTCCGGCGACGGTTCGGGACGCATCATTTTCGCGGACGACCGCCCGGCAGAACAACGCCACCAGATAGCCGCCGAGCAGGTCGATCACATGATGCTGGTACACGAGCAGCGTGGAAACGCCGATCAGCAGAAACCATCCCGCGCACAGCCCAGCGCACGAGCGGGAACGCGCGCGTGTGCCGCCCGTAAACGCTCCACAGCAACGCGCGCAGGCTGATGTGCAGCGACGGGCAGAGGTTGTACGGTTGGTCGAGCGCATTGAGCGGCGCGAACAGGTTCCCCAGCCATCCGGTGACCGCCGGGCGCGGCCAGCCGTAGCGCAACGGGAAACAACAGAAATCCCGCCGCCGACATGGCGATGGCCAGCGCGATCCGCCAGGCGTGGGCGCGCAGTTCGGCGCGCGTGCGGCACAGGAAAAACGACCCGGCGAAGAACAGGTCGATGGACAGGTACGGAACGATCATCACCGGCACGAACGGGATGTGGCGTTCCCAGGCGAAGAAGAACGACCCGACATCGGTCCGGTGCGAGGTGAAGGCGTTGCACCATCCGTAGACCAGGAAAAACCCCGGCCCGAGCAACGCGAGCCAGAGCGCGGCGGCGAGCCAGGGGCGGCGCGGAGGGAGGTTTCATCGAAGCGATCGTCGACAACGGCGAAACGGCTCAGACTGACCTCTCCGTCTTGCGCGCCAGCGAGACCGTGAAGATGCCCCAGCGGTCGATCTCCATCGCCATTTTCTCGAAGCCCGCCGCGCGCACGAGCGCATCCATCTCCGCCTGCGTGCGCCGGCGCATGACCCAGGGTTGTCCGTCCCGGTTGGGCAGCACGCGCGCGATCATCTCGATCTGCGGATGCCAGGGCTGGTTCGTGTAAACGAGCCAGCCCCCATCTTCCAGCGCGGCGTGGAGTCCGCGCAGCGAGCCAGCGACGGGTGCGTTGGCGGGAAACAGTTCATACAACCCCGACACCACCGCCACCGTGGGCCGGGGCGTCAGCGCGGCGAGCGCGGCTTCGTCGAAGGCGTCGCCCTGCTCGTAGACGACGTCGGTCGGCCAGCCCCATTTTCTGCGCCAGCGCGCGGCCGGCTGCCAGACCGCTCTCGCTGCGGTCGCGCAGGCGGGCGGTGATCGGCAGGTGCGGAATGTTGCCGCATGATTTCCAGCAGATAGCGCCCCGGCCCGGCGGCGATGTCGAGCAGCCGCACGGGCAGGCCGGCGGCATGGGCGCGTTCGATGGCGGTGCCGACCATTTTGCGCAGGTGCATCTTGCGCTGCCGGATGCCGCGCCAGCCGATGGCGTTGAGGTATGGCCGGTCGATCAGCCGCCCAAGCGGGGTCATCCGCGCGGGCGGTTTTCGTAGACGTAATCGAGCGATTCGCCCGGAGTCGAAGCCGGTGCGCCAGCCGGTCCGCACCCCGTTGCTCAGACCGGCACAGCGAGCCGAGGCCGAGCGCGTTGCGCCGCGAAGGAAATCTGTCTTCGCGGAGAACAGACCCGGCGGACGCCGCAGCGCGTCGTGCTCGCGGCGGGTGTGGCCGCGCTGGTCGGCGGCGAGCAATTCGCGCGGGGCTTTCCGGTTCGTGGGCGAAGGCGTCGTCGAGGAAGTCGTTCACCTTGCGGAAACACCTCTTGCCGCCCGCGCTCGTGGAAGATCGCGTGCGAGAAGCCCGTCGAGGATTTCGAAGTGCTTGATCGGCGAGGACAGCCGCTCGAAGAACTGCCGTTGCGGTCCGCGGCGCACCACGGCGTCCGACCCGGCGGCGAGCACGAGCGTCGGCGTGCGGATCGCGCCGGCGTCGGCGAGCAAGCCGGGTGGAAGTGTCGTGCAAATCGAGCAGGACGCGCACGCTGATCTGGCGCGAGATCTGCGGCGTCGGCGTCGTAGCGGCGCGCCTCGGCCCGGATCGTGGGTCAGAAGCCGTCCGCCGACGTAGCTGCGGATGCGCGGCGAGCGGTTTGACCTTTTGCAGCAGCCGCAGTCCGGGGATGGCGAGCGGGACGTAGAGCTTCACCCGGAACGCGGGCGTGGCCAGCGACCAGCGCGCGGATCGGCGGCGCGAAATCATGCACCCACGCTGCGGCGATCACCGCGCCGACGCTGTGCGCGACGACCGCGAAGTTTTCCAGCGGCAGGTCGTAGCGTCTCGCTCAGGTGCCGCGCGAAAGCCTCCAGGTCGCGGACGTAAACCGAGAAATTTTCGGCGTCGCCGCGTTCGCCCGGCGAACGCCCGTGGCCGCGCGCGTCCCAGGCGAAGATCGCGGTGCCGGGCGCGGCCAGCGCCGGGACGAGTTCCTCCCAGCGGCCGGAATATTCGTGCCCGCGATGCAGCAGGATCACCGCCCGCGCGATGGCGTCGCGGACGGTCCGCCGGCAGCCAGGCGCGGTAGAACAGGGACACGCCGTCGTGGCTGGCGAAGTGATGCTCGGCAGGAACCGGCAGCATCCGCCACTGCCGGGCGCAGGGTTCGACTGCTGTGACTCGGCCGAGAAGAGGTGTTCATGGTTCATGGTGTTCGACGTTCGACGGCGACGTCGCCGACGCTCCAATTGATAATCTTTGCGCGAGCATCAGAAAAAGTGATGTAGCGGCTGCGACCGTTCAGCCGGCTTCCAATTCCCGGGCGATGCGCACCGTGCGCCGCGCCGCCGTGAAAACCGACCCCAGCGACGATCAAGGCCGAGCGCCCACGTCATCGTGCGCGGCGGCCAGCCCGATGAGGAGTTCCGCGGCGGTGCCGATACACGCCAGGGTCAAGCAGTGAACATGCGCTGCTGTTTCGCCATCGGCCCGCAAAATTGCTGTGCGCGCGCCGATCTGGCCGCCGAGCGCGCGCACGTACGCGACGATCACGGCGCAGGGTGGCCGCCGCCCAGCCGAGATCGCGTTCCCAGCCCGTCCAGGCAGGTGGCGTAACCGGCGGCCGCCAGGAACAGCGCATCGGAGATGCGGTCGGGCAGTTCGTTGTAAATTTCGCCCGTTTTCGTGCGCAGGCCGCCTTCCACCGCCACGAGGCCGTCGAGCAGATTGCACAACAGCCGCAATTGCACGAAGCCGCCCGCCAGCAGCAGCAGACGCCACCTGCCACGCGACGTTGCCGGTCTGGCCCGCGCCGACGAGCGCACCCGCGCCGAACTGCGCGCTGACGACGCTCAGGACGGAAATCTGGTTGGGCCGCAGCCCAGACGCGCGACGGTTCGCGCGGAGAGTTGCGCCCATTGCGTGCCACGGGCACGGATCGGCCGGCGTCGTTCCAACGTGCCACGGAAGGGTGCGGGCGGTTCGCTGATCGCGCAATAAGAACTGCCCCGTCGCACGTTGTCAACTTTCAACCCGGGAAGCCCTCGTTCTTCGTGCGAGCTAATGATCATCACTTGACCGCCCCCTTTGGATGGTTGCTCGCCCCTCCTGCGAGGATAGCGGGACGGTGGACTCGCTCCGGGGTGATTCTGCGCTATATTGTCGGCCCCTCCGTGCGACGCCATGACGACCGCCAACAAAATCACCATCGTCCGTATCCTGCTCATCCCGGTTTTCGTGATGCTGGCGGTGTACTACGGCGAAAGCGTGCAGCGACGGCGAGCGCAACGAATATCTGCGGCTGGCGGCGATCCTCGTTTTCCTGACCGCCGCCGTCAGCGACGGCCTCGACGGCTACGTGGCGCGCCGCTACAACCAGCGTAGCAAGCTCGGCGCGATTCTCGATCCCATCGCCGACAAGGGCCTGCTGCTGGCGGGACTGCTCACATTGACTTTCAGCGACTGGGGCTACCATTTCCCGTTGTGGTTCCCGGTGCTGGTCATCACGCGCGACGTGGTGATCGTCGCGGGCAGCTTCGGCCTGCACTATCTCAACGGCGACGTCCACGTCCGCCCGCGCTGGACCGGAAAAATCGCCACCGTGCTCCAGATGATTGCCATCGGCTGGGTCATGCTGCAACTGCGCCTCGTCAATCCGGCGGTCCCGGTGCCTTGGCGGGGGTCTTCACTTTTATCTCGGGTGTCGGCTACGTCATCGACGGCATCCGGCAGCTCCAGCACCACGAACACGCCCGGCCTGCCGTCGAGGCATTGGATATTAGTAACCGGGTATGATCGACCACGAAAACAACAACCGCACCGTGGCCATCGTCGGCCGCCCGAACGTGGGTAAGTCCGCGTTGTTCAACCGGCTCGCGGGACGGCAGATCTCCATCGTGCACGATCAGCCGGGCATCACGCGCGACCGCATCGTGGCCGAGTGCCGTCCGGGGCGGGGATCGAGCCTTTCGAGATCATCGACACGGGCGGCATCGGGCAAAAGGTGGACGGCACGTTCTCCGACCGCGTGCACGCCGAGGCGGACATCGCGCTGCCAACGGCGGCGCTCGTGCTCTTCGTCGTGGACGGACGCGCGGGCCTGACGGCGGTGGACGACGATCTCGCCCGCCGCTTGCGCCGCGCGGACCGTCCCGTGCTGCTGGTCATCAACAAGATCGACCAGGACATGCACAGCCCGCTGGAGGGTGAGTTCGCGCGGCTCGGGTTCGCGGGAACGCACGGCGTGAGCGCGGCGCACGGCCGCGGGGTCGGCGAACTGATCGAGGCCGTCGTCGAAAAGATTGGCCGCGGTGACGAGGAGACGCGGAGGCGGACGGCGACGAAGCAACCGCCGACGCCACCGCGCGTCCCGCGCCTCGCGTTGGTCGGTCGCCCGAACGTGGGCAAGAGTTCGTTGACCAATGCCATCCTGGGTCAGCAGCGCACCATCGTCAGCGATATTTCGGGCACCACGCGCGATGCCGTGGATATCCCATGCCGGTTTAACGACAAGGATTATATCCTCATCGACACCGCCGGCATCCGGCACCGTGGCAAGCGGGATAACTCGGCGGAGATTTTCAGCGTCATGCGCTCGGAGGAATCCATCCGTCGCGCGCACCTGTGCGTGCTGGTCATCGACGCCAGCGCGGGCATCACGGCGCAGGACCGCCAGATCGCGGGGTTGATCCAGAAGGCGAACAAACCGTGCATCGTCGCCGTCAATAAATGGGACCTGCTGACGCCGCCGGAGGGTTCTCGCGCCGGACTGCGGGAGTTCCGCGAGGCGTGGCTGGACAATGCGCGGGCGGAACTGTTTTTCATGTCGTTCGCGCCGCTCGTGGCGCTCTCCGCCTTGAAGGGCGAGCAGGTGAAACGCCTGTTCACCGCCATCGAAAAAACCCGCCGCGCCGCCACGGAAAAAATCGGCACCGGCCCGCTCAACCGGCTGTTGCACGCCGCCGATCGAACTCCAACCGCCGCCGACGCGCATGAACCGGCGTTTCAAGCTGCTTTACGCCACGCAACTCGCGGATAAATCCCGCTCGCCCATCCCGGTGCCGGCTTTCCTATTATTCGTTAACGATCCCGGCCTGCTAGTGGACTCGTACCGCAAGTACCTTGAGAACAAATTGCGCGAGACGTTTCCCTTCCCCGGGTTACCCGTCCTGCTCAAGCAGCGCGGGCGCGAGTCAAAGGACGCGGGGATCTGATCGGCTCACGTCGCGCCAGCGGCGTTTGTAGTACCGGGTAGAGATAGCTCTCCGAGCGGTCCCAAATTTTTCGGCGCGCGAAGGTCATCCAAGCCAATCTGGGGAATGGCTCGGAGAGCCAGCAGGACTTTGAAGCGACGCGCCTGCGGCGTGGAACTTCTCCTGCAAAACACTTTCACAGAAAATGTAACCGACTTGCTCGCCGCGCCGGAGCGCCAAGGGCGCGGCTTCATAAAAGCCGGGGCAACGCCCCAGGTCCAAACGGTTCTCTGGCTAAGCCCTGAAGGGGCGATTCATTCCTGTGGCGAGGCGAGATGAATCGCCCCTACAGGGCTTGACAGCTCCCGCGCATGTTTCCCTGGGGTGTTGCTCCAGGCTTTTATGAGGCCGCGCCCTTGGCGCTCCGGAAGGGCCACGCGGCTGCACTTTAAAAGAAAACGCTCAATCTGAGAAGCGTGTTGGAAACAACCTTTCACACACGTTACTTTGCGGAACAAAGTAAATTTGCGAACCGCGGATCGGAGCAACTCTTGACCGCTTGCAGGCTTCAGGCCGCCGGCTTGCGCGCGACCACGATGATCGTTCGCCCGAGCAGCATTTTCCAACTGTTGAGCGACTTCACGATGGCCAGACCACAGGAACACGAGTCGCGACACCCGGACCGCTGGATTTTATCGATCTCCAAGGGTTCGATCTGGAAGCCCGCTTCCGCCAGCGCATGCGCGAGATGAAAAACGAGATGGGATCGATGTGACCGACGGTGAAAAACTCTCCGCCCGGCCGATGGGCAGCGGACCGAATAATTAAAGGTTTCCCGCGCCAGACGACGGTAGTTTTCCACGCGTTCGACCACCTCGGTGCAAGTCATCAGATCAAAAGTCTCCGACGGATGCAGCAACGGGTCTTCGCTGAGGTCGGCGAGGTCCACTTTTTAGCCGGGTTCTTCCGTAAGCGTGTCGATGTAATCGCACCCGTGGGTTTCGATGCCCGGCAGAAGGGTAATCGGACGGGGTTAGGATCATTGAGGAGAACCCCGAGTAAAACCACGATGGGTCGCGGGCGCAAACAACAAAGTGCGGCCACCCCTCGCAGCCCCCGTGAAAAAAATCACTTGCATCCCGTAGCTTTGCACCGCAAAGTCCGCTGGTGATGACCGAGCAAGGAGCCGAGGAACATCTGCGCGCCATTCGTTTGCTGATGGAACGCGCCACGATCTACCGGGCGATTTCCGCGCCGACGGCGCTCGTCGGCGGGGTGCTTTCCATAGGCCTCGCCGCCGCCATGCTCTTCTGGCAAGCCGGTGACGGCTCGCGCAACGTGGACGCCCGCGTGTTCTACCAGTCCTGGCTGTTCGTCCTCGCCGCGACCCTCGCCGCCAACACGCTCTTCATCTGGCGCGGCGCGCATGGACGCGGCGAGCCGCTGGTCTCCGCCGGGTTCCGGCTGGCCGTGCGCTCCGTGGTCCCGGCGTTTTTCACGGGGGTCGCCACGAGCGGCGTGCTGACCATCACGACCAACCTCGCCCTGTTCCCCACCCTGATGTGGGTGATGTTCTACGGCGTCGGGCTGCTGGCGACGATGAGCTTCGCGCCACGCTCCATCGTGGTCCTGGGTTGGGCGTTTTTGTTTACCGGTGTGGCGGCGTTCATTTCCTTCGTGTTCGTGGGAATCGAACCGGACTTCGACTTGCCCACGCCGACGCGGTTTTATCCGGCCGCGATCATGGGGGCGACGTTCGGGCTGTACCATCTCGTCTATGCCGCCTGCACCTGGCCCCGGCGTGCCCGTGAACTCGACGCCGCCGAACGCCGGCCGCTCGTCACGGAAAATTTTCCGCCCGTGCCATGAAACTCGATTTCGACCGCATCGACCGCGTGATCCACGAACGCGGCCGGCTGGCGATCATGACGCTGCTGGCGACCCGGGTGCGCTGGCCGTTCACGGATTTGAAAGCCGAGCTAAAGATGAGCGACGGCAATCTCATCAGCCATCTGCGGACGCTGCACGCGAACGGCTACGTCGCGCAAACCAAGGAAATCCTCGACCGGCCGCTGACCAGTTACGCACTCACCGACAGGGGCCGCGCCGCTTATCTGGCCTACCTGACGTTCCTCGAACAGGTCGTCAAAACCGGCCAGGGTTAGTTTCCTTTTTGCCCACGCACTTTGTCCTACAAAGTTAGTTTCCCTTCCATCATGCATATCATCCTCGCGGAACATTACGGCCTGTGCTTCGGCGTCCGGGACGCCCTGCGGCAGGCGGAAACCCTCGCCGCCAACGGCCCGCTGACCGTACTCGGCGAACTCGTCCACAACCCCCTCGCCCTCGAACGTCTCCACGCCTACGGCGCGCGGGAGGGCGACCTCGCGCGTTTCGACAGCGCGCCGTCGTCCGCGCCCGTGTTAGTGACGGCGCACGGGGCTTCCGACGAACGCCGCCAGGCGTGGAAAGCCGCCGGGTTCCAGGTGCACGACACGACCTGTCCGCTCGTGCGCCGCGCCCACACGCAACTCGCCGCGCTCGTGGCGGCCGGATATTTCCCCGTGGTGATCGGTCGCGCCGACCACGTCGAGGTCCGCGGGTTGACGGGCGATTTCCCCGGGGCCGCCGTCGTCGAAAACGAGGCGGACATCCGCGCCGTGCCTTGGCAAACCCGCTACGGGGTCATCGCGCAAACGACGCAACCGTCCGCCAGGGTTCGCGGCCTCGTCGATGCCTTGCGGACCGCGCGGCCCGATGCGGAAGTGTGTTTCCGCGACACCGTTTGCCAGCCGACCAAGGATCGCCAGGAAGCGTTGGGAAAACTGCTGGCCGAAACGGAGGTCGTCATCGTGGTCGGCGGGCGCGGCAGCAACAACACGCGCCAGCTCGTCCTCGCCGCCGAAGCGGCCGGCCGCCGCGCGCACCAGATCGAGCGTCCCGACGAACTCGACCCCGCCTGGCTGGACGGCGCGGAAGTCGTCGGGCTGACCGCCGGGACCTCGACGCTGCCGGAAACGGTCCGCGCGGTCCACGCGCGACTGGAGGCTCTCGCCGCAAATCGCCGTGACCTGCACTGCGCTTAAGCGTTCTCGACGCGGCCCCTTACCCAATGCAGTCCCAGTGCGCCGTGCGGCACCTGATCGCGGAACTCCTCGATCTGCGCGCTCGCCCTCGCCGTTGATCGCGCGCACGAACACGCGTATCTCCTCGGCGGGTTGCGCGGGCGTCCACTCGTAGCGCCACAGGCTCCAACTGATCTTCGTGCCCGGGCTGATGGATCTCGGCGGGCGCGTAGGTCTGGCCGCCGTCGGTGCTGACCTCCACCTTGCTGATGCCTTTGTCGCCGCCGAAGGCCATGCCGCGAAACTCCACCTTTTGCCCCACCTTGAACGGCTCGGCGAACCCGCCGCCGGCCACCTGCGGCGCATCGATGCGGCTGGTCGTCGGCACGAAGATGTTCGGTCCCCAGCCCTGCTCGGTGTAGAAACCCGACGCCCTCGATGCCGTGGCGGTTGATCTTCAGGCGCGGGTCGTCCTTGGCCAGGAACTCCAGGCGCGTGACCCACTTCGGGTTCCGTTCGCCATAGATGCCCGGCACGATCATGCGCATCGGGAACCCGTGATGCGGGTGGCAGGGGCTCGCCGTTCATCTCCCAGGCCACGAGCGTCGTCATCTCGTTGGCCTTGGACAGCGGGAAGGTCTCGAAGAAACCGTCCGCTGCGTGGAAAAGCACCGCCGCAGCAGTCCGGCTTCGGCTTGACCATCGCCAGCAGGGTGGGCAGGGGCACGCCCTTCCAGAGGGCATTGGAGATCAGACCGCTGCCGATGCCGTAGGAGATGCATTGCATCGTCATTTCCTGTTCCACGGTGGGCAGGGCCGTCAGGTCGGCGAACGTCCAGACGCGCGGGTTTTCCACGTTGCCGGTGATGTCGAAGCGCCAGATGTCTCGCGCCACGTCGGGGTCCACGAGGTTCTTGGTGACCTGGTAGAATTTGTCGTTAGGCGTGATCTTCTGCACCTGCGGGCCGCCGTACTGGGTGCCGTCGTACTCGAAGGAACCGATCCGGTAGAACCGTCGCAGCATCCCGGCGAGTGCCGCCGCCGCCAGCGCGCCCAGGCCGCCCGCCAGGAAGCGCCGCCGGGTCAGACGCGCTGTGGAAGGCTCGCCGACGCGTGCGCTGGCAGGCGCGGCGGTCAGCAGACCGTGGAAGAACACGATGGCCACCCCACATAGGCCGAAGGATGCGAGCATGCCGAGCGCGCTGATGGCCGTCGCCGTGGCCGGCGGACGGCCGTGGTAACTGGTCAACAACTGGGGCCAGAGCACGGCGACGAACAGCGCCCAGACGCCGAGCACGCCCGACGCGATGAGCCGCCAGCCGTGCGGATCGATCAGCGGGCGTCCGGCGTTCCGGTCTTCCGAGCGGGACCGCCACCAGAGGAACTGCGCGTAGACGATCCCACCCACCCCGGCCGCCGCCAACTGACCCGCCAGCGCGCCCTCGACCCCCTGGATTTTGAGTTGGGAATAGCCGCCGGCACGCACGAGGGCGTCGATGAAGAACCTGACCGTCACGAACGGGAACGCCCGGTCGAAGATCATTTCGGTGGGCGTGGGAACGTGGAAGTACAGCCGCAAAAACGCCATGAACGCCAGCATGACCAGACCTCCCAGCAGTCCAGCCACGGCTCCGTGGAGGAGTGACCTCAAGAACGAAGTGCGAGGCAGAAGAGGAGCTTGGTGAGCCATTGGAAGAACGCGAGGTTTTCGGTGGAATCAGCAGGCGGCGGGCCTCGGTGAAGACGAGCAATGTTGTACGGTTGAAGGGACTACGCACAATGACAGAATGCGGCGGAACACGAAATACGTCCTTGGGCGTACTCCGGGCCATCTGAGAAGGTTCTGAACAGGCCGTTGCGGCAGGTCGTCCAAGCCAAAATAGGGACTGGCTCGGAGAGCCATCCCTACCTTGTTGACGACCGCCTGCGGCGGGCTTCCCGCTCGCCCTTCAGTTCGTGCCATGATGGTTCAAAATCTCGCTGGCCCGCAGGGCGGCGGCCGTGCGGGTTTCCACCCCTAGTTTCTCGTAAACACGTTGGAGATGCTTTTTCACGGTTTTGAGCGCCGAACCGAGAATGATGGCGATTTCGGGCGAGGTTTTTCCCTGTGCCACCCAATAGAGAACTTCCGCCTCCCGCTCGGTCAGGCCCAACGCGTCCACGAGGATGGCGCTCGGGTCCGGCGCTTCTTCCCTGAGCAGCAGCACCGTCGGGCCTTGATCGCCTCCGTCGTAACCGGCTTCAGCAAAGCGGCGGGCCCGCAGGCAGACGGGTCCGGACGGGTGCGAAATCGGTTGTCCCCCCAGCAACGCGGGGGGCAGCGGCACCTCGGGGTCAAAATCGCCGAGGTAACGATCCAACAATTCCCGGGCACGGTGGGCGCAAAAAACCAGGTGACCGTCGGATTCGATCACGAGCACCGCCTGGGAGAGCGAGCGTTCCAGTTTCGCCTCGGCGCTTTGACGCAGGCGCACCTCCGCTTCCAAGGCGCGGCGCAACCGCTGCATCTCCAACTGCACGCGCAGCCGGGCGAGAACCTCCTCCGGCTCGAAGGGTTTGGTGATGTAGTCCACGGCTCCGGCGGCAAAGCCCGCCAGCCGGGCCGCCGTATCGGTCAGCGCCGTCATAAACAGGACCGGCAACTCGCTGGTGGCGGGGTCCGAGCGCAGGCGGCGGCACGTCTCGAAGCCATTGAGGCCGGGCATCATGGCGTCGAGCAGGATCAGGTCGGGCCGCCGGTGGGAAACCTGCAACAAGGCCCGTTCGCCGCTGTCGGCCACCAGGACCGCGAGGCCCGCGCCGGTCAGCAGGTCCAGGAGCACCGACAGATTGGCCGGGGTGTCATCAACGACCAGGATGGTAGGGCCGGTGGCTGTCATCGGGACGGAAAAAGGAAATCGGACACGCGTTTCGATGCGGCTAAGAAAGTGTGTGAAAAGGTTCTGCACAGGCCGTTGCGGCCGGTCGTCAACAAGGTAGGGATGGCTCTCCGAGCCAGTCCCTATTTTGGCTTGGATGACCTCCGTGCGCACAGAGCGCCTCGCCAGAAAAATTAGGGACTAGCTCGGAGAGCCATCCCTACCTTGTTTGGAACGCCTGCGGCGGGCTTTCCACGCGCTCTGTCAGTCCGCCGCGCGCGCCGGTCATTTTTGCAACCATCCACCCGCCGCTTGCAGAGCCGTCGGGTCGTCCGCGGCGTGGCCCCACACCGCCAGCGCGGAGGCCGGTGCGGCGGTCTTGGACGGGAGGGTGAGCGTCGCCGTCCACCCCTCGTCACGCCGTTCCAGCGAGGCGTGCAACAGGTCCAGCGCCACGAACTCGTGCGTCAGTTTGCGTCCGGCGTTTTCGCCCCGGCGCACGTCGCCCGTCACTCCGCCGGCCAGTAGGACCGCCTCGACGATCAACGGTCCGGCGTCGGCAGGCGGACACGAACTGCAACCTTCCGAAGTGTGGAGTTCCAGGAGCGTGGTTTGCGTCTCGCCGCTCTCGAAGGTGGCGGCTCGCAGCGGAGCGGTCAGGACGGTTGCCGCCACGAGTATAGTCAGGGTGGCACGCATCATTGGCCTTTCTTTCGGCTGAGATCGGTCCCGTTGCCACCGGCCTCGTCGGCACGAGTCGGCGGGGCCTTGCAGAAGATGTGCGTCATGGTCTTCCAGTCGGATCAATCGTCCGATCCTTACAAGAAATTTGTCGTCGGTGGCGAAGTTCGCGTCCCGACCGCAACCCAACCGCCATTCACGCGTACAAACCCGGCAGGCCCGCGATGAGGTAACCGGGCAGGTTCCGTTCAGCCGCGAGCCGTGTCAGGAAAGTCGGATCATCCGCCACCGTCAGCGGGTCGATTGTTTCCGAAACCAGCGCCGCCGCCGTCTTCGCGGCATGGCTGGCATCCGCTGCCGCCGGCATCGCCGTCAGCTTGCCCCGGTACGGCAGGTGCGGTCGCTCGGTTTTCCCGGCCGGATCGTCGTGGTCGAGCACCAGGGTCCAGCGAGGGCGGCCCGGCCCCGCCGCCGTCTTCATGGCGTGCGGCGCAGGTTGGGCGGCCAGTTCCGGGAGCCGCCGCAACCCGTCGGCGAGCAGGTCATAAGCCTGCCGGAGCGAGAGCGCACCCACGTCCGGGTCGGCGCTGTCCTGGGCGAGACATAGCTTGCGCGGAGACCCGCCGACGGGCCAGTCTTCGGTCTGCGTCCCGGCGCTTCCCATCAGGTCCGGTATCCCGTAGCGCGGCACCCCGTCGATGACCACGAGCGACAGGTCGGTTTCTTTCGCCACGATGAGATGCGTGTAAGGATCGTCCCCCGTGCCCGCAACCACGAGCAGGTCCGCGCGCTTGCCCGCCTCGATGCTGCCGACCACCGCGTCCCACCGGAGGATTTGCGCGGCGTTGCGCGTGGCCATGCCCACGAGTTCCTCGTCGCTGAATACCCCGCCTTGCGCGGCGCTCACCAAGCGCGCGACCTTGAGTTCGCCCAGCAGGTTTTTGCTGCCGGAAGGAGCCCAATCCGAGCCGAGGCCCATCTTGATGCCGCTCGCCTTGGCCGCCGCGATGTCGGCCGTCTCGCCGTAGAGCAGGAGGTTGCTCAGCGGGGACCAGATCATGGAAGCCCCGTGCTGTTGCATCGTCTGGAAATCCTCCGGCTTGAGCGCCACGCAATGAATCCCGGCCAGCGATGGCGCGATGGCCCAGGTCTGGTCGGGCAACTGGAGCGCCGCGAAATGATCGTGCGCCGCGTCGTCGGTGCCCTCGCTGAGATGCAGCAGCAAGCAGGAGGAGGTCTGGAGCCGCTGGAGAAATGCCTGCGCCTGGGTGGCGTCCACGTCCGAGATATGCGTCCCGGCCGCGCGGACGGCCAGATCGCCCGGCGACTCGACGTTGCGCACCAACCCGCAATAGTGCCGCTCGATCCCCGCGTCGCTGGCCAGTGCGATGCCCTGCGAGGTCGTCACGCCGCCGAGCAGGCAGCGGCATTCCACGAGCCGGACGATGGCATTCGTGTACTGCGGCATTTTTCCCAGCACCGCCATCGCCCCCGGGACGAGCCGGTGGTATTCCGGCAGCTTTGTCCACTGGTCGCGGTTGGTAAATTTCTGCGGGACGTTCCAGAGCGGCAGCGCATCGTAGCTCAGGTGGTTGTGCAGCTCGATCAGGCCGGGGTAAATCGTGCCGCCGGTCGCCGTGACCGGCACCGCCTCGAAACCCGCCGGCGGCGGTAGGGCGGCGGGCTGCGCGGCGACGATGGAATTGCCGCGAACGTACACGATCCCGTCCGGGACGACGCTGCCCGCCGCATCCATCGTGACCAGCCGGCCCCGCAGAGCCAGGTTGGTCGCAGCGGCGGCGGGAGGCATGGCGATGGGGGAAAATGCGTCGGCTGTCAGGTCTGCTTGGGCGCGACCCAGATCAGGGTATGCCGATCATCCGGCTTGGGCCGGTTGACGCAGTCGGCGTGCGGCGGCACGGCGTTGCGGCCCCAACCGTCGTCACCGAACCAGGGGGGCACGCCGAAGGGCAGATCGCGCTTGGGGATGGCGGTGTAATCGCCCGGAGCGAAGGCGGCGCCGTAGTTCGGGCCCGTGTTGGACCCGTCCGGGTCCGGGGTCACCACCGCACGAATCTGCGGGATCGCCGCCTGCCAATGCGTGATGAGGGTCTGCGCGTCGTGGTCGCTCGGATGCGGCACGTTGAACAGGGGCACGCTGCCGATCCCCGGCCAGAGGCTCGCGGCGATCTGCGCTTCCGCGCCAAATGCGATGACGGCCTGGAGCGGGGAGCCCTGCCCGATGGCATCAAGGAGTCCGTTGCGCCACGTCATTTGCACCGGATCGGAAAGGATTTTCTTCCCGTCGCTGGCGTTGCTCGGAAACAGCGCGTAGGCGAAGGCGTTCACGCAAACGTAGGAGCGCGTCAGACCCAGTTTTGTCAGGAACCCCTGCACGCGCTGGCCGGCGTCGCCGACGAGCGTGCGGCACGCCACGCGCTCGGTCGGTCCCGGGTCGGAGGCAATGCAGAGCACGCGGGCCGTGCCGTCGAGCCGGCCCCGGTAGAAAACCGGACCCCAGTCGTACCAGAACTCGCTCTTGTAAACGCCGTAGTCCGGCACGTTGCCAAAGATCGTCGCAAACGACGCGGGCGGGCCGGGATCGAATTCGTTCATGGCGCGATGGGTGGCTCAGAGGTGGGTTGGACGGCGGCTCCGGGCAGCTCTGACCAGTCGGACATCACCAGGGTCGCCCCGCCGATCAGGCTGCCGTCCGCCCGGATTTCCTTGCCGACGAGCTTTTCGAGTTCGTCGTCCTGGAAAGGATTGCCCTGCCGACGGCGCAGGATGAATTGTTTCGCCCCGGTGTCCAGGCACACGGCGGCCCGCGCACTCTTGGAAGTTCCCCCGACGGCTCTCTTCACGACGCGGCCGGAAAATTGGTCCATAAAGAAAAGCTCACCGGGTTTGCCGTGCATTGCAAGTCAGCGGCTGTACAACCGGCGCGCCGAGATGATGCGCCCGTCCTGTTCCTTGGCGACGACGAGCGTGATGCCCGTGGCCGCATGCCCGCGTCCGACCCGGCCCCGGCCGCCGATGGCCACGTGCAGCCGCGTGGGCCGTGGAAGCTGCTTGGCCACGGCAAGCAGGGATTTGCTCGTCGTGAAACTCGGACGCTCCACCTCGAAGGACATGATCCTGGGCTTGCCGAGTTGCGCTTCGCTCGCCAAGGCTTTCAGCGCCTCGTAGACCTGCCCGGTCACCGGCCCGCGCACGCGTTGCGCGGCGAACGCCTGCGTGCGCGCGATGTTTGTCCCCCGGACCAGCAGGCGCTGGCGGCGCGCGGAACGGTCCTCGCTGGTCATTTGCACGCGGTTCACCATCCCCGGCATCCCCTTCGCGGTGACCAACGCGTGCGGCGCGGGCACCGTCACCGGCTGGACCGACGGATCGGCCAGCAGGTTGAACTGGGCGATGGTTTTCAAATCCTCTGGCCCGAGGGTGGCAGAGGATTGCGCGAACTGCTGGCGCGCCTCCAGGGCGGCCCGGCCGAGCGACGAGCCGGCGATGACGCGCTGGAAGAAATACTGGCAGATGAGGTCCGCCGAACTGTTCCCGCTGGACGGCCCGTAGGCGATAGTCGTGCTGCCGAAAAATCCGTAGGCCTTGTTCGACAGGTAGGTGCTGCAAATGCCCATCTGCCCGCCGTCCGCGGTGGCCGGGTCGTAGAGTTCCGCGCCGTAGCAGCATTCCGCCGCGACAACCGTGCCTTCCGTGATGCGCCCGTCGATCCATGTGGCGAGATGGGCGTCCGGGTACACTTCCTTCCCGTCGGGCTGCCCGTAGAAAATCGGGCTCGACGGCGCACCGTGGCAGTTGATGAAATGCGAGCGTCGCGTGAGCAGGGGTGGCCGCCACTTCGGTCCCTTGGGCGGCACGACCTGGAGATTCGCGTCCGACCCAAACGTGTTCTGCAGACTTGAAGAAGTGGATTGCTTCCACACCTCCGCCGTGATGCCGAGATATTGCAGGTAATCGGCGCGCGGACGCGCGGTCCAGCCCGCGGCCACGGCGAGCAGACCGACCAGGTAAGCGGGGTCGGTTCCGGCGGTGAGGTCGGGGATGCGCCCGACGACGCGCGTGGGGCCGATGAAATCGTGCGCGTCCTGGCTGTAAGGAGCCTCGCAGGCGTAGGGAATGTCTCCGTAGGCGATTTCATCCACGTCCACGTTGGGATTTTGGGGATCGTAGAGTGGGTTACGCAGGTCCTGGTGCGGGATCACGTCGGTGGCACCCAGGAGCACCAGATAGTCCGGGACGAGCGCCTTGTAGATGGCGTCCACCGCGTTCTTGTTCTGGCGTGGGTCGGTGGCAAAGGTGACGGCCTTGCCTTGCACGGCGCTCATCTCGGCGGCGTCGTCAATCATCATCAGCCGCGTGTGCAGCCCGCGGCCGTTGTCGGCGGTGACGAGCCGTGCGACGGCGTCGAGGATTTTTTGCAACCCCGCGCCGTATTTGCGTTGGAGAGCCGAACGATTGCTGATAATAATTTTGTCGTTCATGCGAAGCCGATTTTCTGCTGGTCCAACCGGGATTAGCCGGCGGCGAATTTCGATGCAAATATATCATTCGCTTTTACTATTAAAAACGCTAAGTAATTTCAAAAGCAAGGTCTTATGAGTAAAAAACACGTTCCTTTACCGGGCAGCAACCGTCCGAAAAACAAGTTGGCGGTCAAGGTGGGTCCCGTCGATCCCAAGCGTCGGATCGAGGTGACGATCACCCTCAAGGGGCCGAAGCTGCCCGACGCCGACTTCGTGCCGGCAGGCCCGCTGACGCCGGCCGAGATGGCGGCGCAGTACGGAGCGAAACAGGAGGACGCCGACCGGGTGGCGCGGAGCCTGGAAACGTTTGGTCTCAAGGTCGAGGAAGTGTCGCTGCCCACGCGCAGCATGCGCGTCAGCGGGACGGCGAAGGCGTTCGAGGCCGCCTTCAAACCCGCGCTGTCGAACTACCGTAGCCCGGAGCAGGGTGAGTACATCGGCCGCGCGGGCAAGCTCATGGTGCCGGCGGAACTTCGCGGTTTGGTCCAGGGGGTTTTCGGGTTGGACGGCCGCCGGATGGCCCGGCGCAAAATCCTGGCGTCCGTTGTGCCCCCGGGGATTTCGTCCGCCGCGCCCCTCGGCCCGGCGGACCTGGAAAAACTCTACGATTTCCCGCCCGGCGATGCCGCCGGCCAGAAAGTCGCCATCGCGGAGTTCGGCGGCGGATATTTCGTGGAGGATGTCACGGCGTTCTGCCAGAAATTCGGCCTGACGCAACCGGCCGTGCAGGCGGTCTCGGTCAATGCGCCCGCCTACACCCTCAGCCAAGTTCAGGCACTGCCGGCGCAACAGCGCAAGCAGGCGCTGGACATCAGCATGGAGGTGACGATGGACGTGCAGATCGTGGCGGGATTTTGCCCTCGGGCCGCGATCTCGGTCTACTTCGCCACCTTCGACCAGAAGGGTTGGGTCGATTTGCTCAATCAGGTCATCGGGGATCAGCCCGTTTCGCTCTCGATCAGTTGGGGACTCGCGGAGGATGACCCGGACTGGTCCTCGGCCGCCGTGGCGGCGATCAACGACCGCTTGAACCAGGCGCGGCTGCTGGGCATCACGGTCTGCCTTTCCTCGGGGGACGATGGCTCGGGCGATCAGCTCACCGACGGCCGGGCGCACGTGAATTTCCCCGCGTCGAGTCCGTTCGTGCTGAGCGTGGGCGGCACCATGCTCCAGGGCGCGGCCGGACAGGTGAACGAAGTGACCTGGTGGCAATCTCCGGGCACGCGGGCCGGCGGCGGCGGGGCGACCGGCGGCGGCGTGAGCGTCGTTTTCGACCGGCCCGCATGGCAGTCAGTGAAGGTCAAATCGCTCAATCGCGGCAGCCGTGATGGACGGGTCGTGCCCGACGTGGCCGCGTTGGCCGGCGATCCGCTCTACGACCTGTTTTACCTGGAACAACCCTTCCCGGACGGCGGCACCAGCGCCTCCGCGCCCCTCTGGGCCGCGCTCATCGCCCGGCTCAACGCCCTGTTGCCCGCCGGCAAGCAGCAACGTTTCCTCACGCCGCTGCTCTACGCGGCGGGAGCGGGAGGCAAACCCCTGGGCCGCTCCGGCCTGCGTGACATCACCGCGGGCAACAATGCCTCGCAGCCGCAACCCGGCAAGGGCTACAAGGCGGGCGCGGGATACGACGCGGTGACCGGCTGGGGCGTGCCCGACGGCGCGGCGCTGCTCGCGGCGCTGCTCGCGGTCTGACGCCCGGCCCCGTCCGCGCGGCGCGGCGGCCTGCTCACTGCTTCGCCCACGCCTGGAGCAGAGCCGCCGCGGCGGGGCCGATGCGGATGGCGCGGTTGATCGGCGGCGAGATTTGCACGTTGAAATGATGCACGCCGATAACCACCGGCGCGTCGTCGGTGACCCAATGGAGTACCGGCCCGCCGCTCTGGCCCTTTGAAGTGTCCACGTCGTACTCCAGGAAGGGCGGGTTGTAGCTGAGCAGGTTGCCCCGTTCTACCAGGAACTCCCCGTACGGAATCACCGGAAATCCCGCGACCGTGAGGCGGTCGGGTTCCTGGGTCCTTAGCCGTTCGAGCTGGTCATCATCGTAGACCGCGAACGACAGCGGCCCGGGCACACCCGCGATGGGGTCGGCAACGGACACCATGCCGAGATCGGCTTTTTGCCGGGCGTCGTCGTCCGTGCCGTTGACCCAGGCGTCGGTGGCGGTGTAGTAGACGGCGGGCACGGTGGGGAAGTCCGCCTCGTCGCCGGCCGGGGTGACCATGATCTGCTTCATCCAGCCGCCGTCGTAGACGCAATGACCCGCCGTGATGATCGTGCGCGGTCCGATGAGCCAGCCGCTGCCGATCAACCGCGCATCGTCGGGACCGGTCATCAGCAAGCGCACGTGCGCGCACCAGGGCAGCACGGTGGGTTGCGCGACCGGTTGACGGTTATCCCCCGGCGGGATGACGGCCGCCAGCCGGTCGCCCGGCACGGCCAGCGATTCGCTGAGCGGCACCATCAAACCTTTGGCGTGCGCGACGGGCGCACTGGCCAGCGGCCTCAACTTCAGGCCCGGTTCGGAATGCGGGACGAATTTGCCGGCGGCGCTACGCGGATGCAGGCGAGGGCGGCGACGCGTGGATGGCATGGAGACAGGGCTTTCTTTGAATCGAAAAAGGTTCGCTGGAGCAGTGGCGGGCGAGGTGCGCTACCGCGACCCGGCCGCCGGGCTGGACCCGGGCGTGGCGGCGGGCGGCGCGGCAGGCGGAGGCTGCGCGCCGGGCGGCGTCGGGTCCAGGTCGGGCAAATCCAGATCGCCTTCGAGATGAACCGATGCGCGGCGGCGCGGCACCTGACCCGATTGTGAGCCACCCGGACGGTGACCGCCGGCGCTCGTCATCGGGGCGGCCGGATCGTTCGGGTCGAGCGCGCCGGACTCCGGGCCGGTGCCGGAGGGCGGCGGTTGGCGGGCGGCCTGGAGCGCCTTCTGGGAGGCGAGGAGCGCCTGCTGATCGTCGAGCGTTTTCTTCCGTTCTTCCAGCAGGCTCTGCTGCGATTTGAGGTCGGCCGTCTTCTGATCGACCTTGACGTTGACGATGGTCGGGATCGCGCCCGCGACAATCGTGGTCAACGAACTCAGCACGCCGGTCGCGGCCTTGAACGGACTCTTGCGGCTGATCTTGAACGCGGTGGGCATGCCCTGCTTGAGCGTGAGCGTGGTGTCGCGCTCGACGAGCGGCGAGCGGCCGAACCGGAAACAGGCCACCCGCGTGGGGTCCGGCACGAGCAGCGACTCGCGTTGGATCACGTCGGCGTTCGCGGGCCGGAAATCGAAGCGCATTTCCACCGTGGTCGGAGGATGGAAGAAGACACCGCCGCTGCGGGGATGGTCCTGGTTCGGATTCTCTTCCGTCGAGGCGAGGGCCTTGGCGTCGGCCGCCGAGAGTTCCTCGCCGATGCAGCTCTGCACGTGCGAGGATTCCGGGCAGAAGCTGACCACGATGCCAAACAATTTCATGGCGGCCGCGACCTCGTCAGTCTCGGCCCGGTCGAGTGGGTCAAAAGTGTATTTGAACGGTCCCAGCGGTTTGCGCGGCCTGTTCCTGGTCGCCATCGGCACGAGGCCGCTCTGCGCGCCCTCTCCCAGGATTTTGTAGATGTTGACGACGCTCGTGGCGATGTCGTTCAGAGCGGCCGGGGTCTGGTCGGTCGTGGAAATGTCCACGTTCGAGAGCAATCCCTCGGTGTCGGTGGCGATGCCGCCGTCGCTCGACACGGTGTCGTCGTAGAACGGATTCTGCGTCCAGCGCAGGAAGTAACGGTGCCGGCGGTCGGCGACCATGTTGCGGCTCACCGTGATGGTGAAAATCCCGTCCGCGCCCTTGGCGCACTGGATGGTGAACATGGCCTTGGGCAGAAAATAATACAGACCGACGCGCGCCTTGTTGTCGCTCTGGTAGCTCTTGCCGCCCACCGGTTCCGTGGAGGTTCGCAACGAGGTGCAGCCCGAGAGCAGGAATGCTCCGAGGCAGAGGGCGCACACGCTAGCCAGCGGCGGCGGCTGGCGCGCAACGGGAAAAGGCTTACACATTATTCATCGATAAATAATTCCTGGATAAGTGGTTCCGGACTTCTATAGTTTCTATGCAGACCCGTGAGAGGGGCGCAACAAAAAACCATCGAAATGTTTTTGGACACCGGGCGGCATGCGCCATCGAAAAGGCTTGACGGCATCGACGCGAGGAGGTTACAACCCATGCTAAGTCGTTTTTCGTTTGCGTGTAAGGTCTGCGCAAGCCCCGGCAGGGGCGTAAGAGTTTAGCCCACGGCGTGAGCCGTGGGAAAGATCGCCAGCCAGGCCAGCCCCGGCAGGGGCGTAAGAAAACCCGTCCGGTGGTCCGTGCCAGGCCGCCGTGTTTTCTTACGCCCCTGCCGGGGCTGAGCCCTTTCGCGGTTGCCACCCACGGCTCACGCCGTGGGCTGAACTCTTGCGCCCCTGCCGGGGCTGAAACACCGGACAGGCAACTGAGAAACGCTTTAGGGTCTCGAAAATAAGGATAAATTCATGCCGACATTTCACCTGGACATGTTCCTCTTGGGTTGCGCCGGCGGGTTGTTGCCCGATGTACTGCGCCTCATCAAAAATCGGTACGAGAAACTGGAAACGATCTACCTCCAGCCGAGCTTCTGGCTGGGCCTGATCCTCCTGATCGGCCTCGGCGGCCTGTGCGCGTGGCTGGGCGGCGCGACGGACTTCAAGGCAGCGCTCGCGTTTGGCTACGGTGCCCCGGAAGCCATTTCCAAGCTACTCAGCGCCAGCGGCTCGACGGCAACACCCCCGTCCCCAGTCGCTCACGGGTTGGTCAGCCACGTGCCGGCGAAATTCAAGCTGCTCCAGTGGTGGCAAGGCTGATCGGGCCGGGCCAGGATCGTCTGGGCCGCGCGGGGCAAAACCTGCCCGTTATCTTTCATTACCCGCGCCTGGGCCAGTCACGCCGCCGCTTCGTGCTGCAAGGCGGGCTCGGACTCGTCGGCGTTCTCCGACGGACGTAAAAACTGCGCGGCCGGCCGGGCCGAGATGCGCCCGTCCTTGTAGATCGTCTGCCCGCGCAGGAGTGTCCGCAGCACCCGGCCCTTGACGTGCCGGCCGATATAGGGTGAATGCGCGGGATATTGGTAAAGCAGCGATTCCTGGCGCACCTCGTCGCCGCTGTTCAGGCTGACGATCACCAGATCGGCGTCCGCGCCGACGGCGATTTCGCCCTTGCGCGGATGCAGCCGGAAACGGCGCGCGGCGTTCGTGGAGAGCAGTTCGATCACCCGTTCCAACGGCACGGGATGGATGTCCTCCGAGGCGGCCGTGAGCATGATCGGCAGCGTGGACTGGCAGCCCGCGATCCCCGCGTGGGCGGCGAACAGATTTTCCGCGTACGTTTTGCGTTCGGGCGGCGCGGGGTTGTGCCCGGAGGCGATCATGTCCACGCCCCCGGCGGCGAGTTGTTCCCAGAGCGCCAGTTGCTCGGCCGGGGCGCGCAGGGGCGGCGCGCACTTGGCCAGCGATTGCAGCCGCTCCGTGTCCGCCTCGGTGAGCACGAGATAGTGCGGATTCGTCTCGCAGGAAATGTTCAACCCCTGCGCCTTGGCCTGACTGACCAGTTCGATGCCCCGGGCGGTGCTCACGCTGCTGATGTGCAACGCGCAATCCGATTCCCACGCAAAGAAGATCGCGCGCTGGATGGCCTCCAGTTCCGCGATGACGGGACGCGACGCCAGGTAATCCGCCGCCGACAGCCGCCCCTCGGCCACCGCGCGGCGGGCCAGACGCGCCGTAATGGCCTCGTTCTCCGCGTGGATGGCGACGATCTGCTCCAGGTCACAGGCGCGGCGCATGCCTTCGAGCAGCGTGGCGTCGTCGGCCATCGGGAATTCGTCGATACCGCTGCTGCAAAGGGTGGCCTTGAAGCCGATCACCCCGCAGTTTGTCAGGTCCTGCATGTGCACGAGGCTCTCGGGGGTCAGACCGCCCCAGAGGCCGAAGTCCACCAGCGAGCTCGCCTTGCCGAAGTTCCACTTGGCCAAAAATCCCCCGCGGTCCACTACCGGAGGCAAGGAATGCAGCGGCATGTCCAGAAACGTGGTCACTCCACCTGCTGCCAGCGCGCGGGTGCCGCTCTCGAATCCCTCCCATTCCGTCCGGCCGGGTTCGTTGAAATGCACATGTGGATCGACCAACCCCGGAAGCACGTGAAAATCGCTCGCGTCGAGGTCCGCGTCCGTGCTGCCGAACACCGCCGTGCCCAACGCCGAGATCACGCCGTCCTTGATGCCGAGGTCCAGTCTGTCCACGCTGGCGGGCAAGACGACGGAAGCGCCGCGAATGATCAGATCGAAATCACTCATGTAAGACCAGGGAGGAAAAGCAAATTCTGTATTTACAGGGTATTTACGGACTCTGTAAGTAGCAGGATGCGGACAAACTTGCGGGCGAACGGGAAGATTTCCAATTTTTTTCCGCGGCTTTTGGCAGATAATCAATTCGCCGGAATGAATCGGTCGGATAAAATCGTTCAACTGCTGCGGCGGCGCACCTAACCTTTCATTTTGGCAAGGTCCGTTTGACCGGCCGCGTCCGCCGCTTTTATCCTCGCCATCCTATGAATTCTCCCATCCCCGGCCTCCGCAGCCCCGCTGACCGCGTCGGCGATCTCGTCTATTTCGGACGCATGCTCGATAAAATCCGCCTGCACCTCGATGGCAAATTGCCCGAGGCGTTCGTTGCCAACCTCGGAATCGGCTTCGATGAGCGTTGCGTGCATTTCCTGAAGATTTCTTACACGGAACTCGTGGACCATGTCGCCGGGCACCGCCACGCCAGCGACGATGAGCTTTTCGCTTGGGCGCTCCATACCGGACGCCACCCCGACAACGAAGAAATCGAGATCTGGAACGAATTCATGCGCAAGCGCGGCTGGAAGGACGAGGCGAGCGCGCGACTCAACGAACGCAAGACGGAGGGCGGCTTCGCGGACCGGGATGACATCGAGACGATGTTCCAGTACATCGACGCCGACGAGGGGCGGTTCTAAAAGGGCGTGTAGAAAGCCCCGCCGCAGGCGCATCGAAACAAGGCAGGGATGGCTCTCCGAGCCGTCCCAAATGTTTCCGGCGCGGCGCTCGGTGCGCACATTGGTCATCCGAGCCAACCTTGGGACGGCTCGGAGAGCCATCCCTGCCTGTGGAGTGTCAACAGGTTGTTCATGCTCAGAGGCAGGGTGGTGGCGGGTGTTCGGAGTTTGAGGGAGTGGTGGGGCCGGTGCCAGTTGTAGCGGTGCAAGCAGGGGTCAAGGCAGGTGGCGCGCTCGGTGCTGGACTGGGAAGTGGCGGCGTAGGCCCACTCGCGCAGACAGGTCTGGATGAAGCGCTCGGCTTTGCCGTTGGTCTTGGGGGTGTAGAGGCACGTGCGCACATGGCGCAGGCCCAGAGCGGCCAGGCGGGCGCGAAAGCGCTTGGCGTTGTAGCAGGGCCCGTTGTCGGTCATGATGCGCTGGGCCGTAATGCCGCGTGGCGGGCAAAGAAAGCGGGGGCAGCGTCCAGGAAAGCGAGCGCGCTTTGGCCTTGGCGTCAGGCGGCAGCCGGGCGAAGGCCAGGCGGGAAGCGTCATCGATGGCCACATGGAGGCGTTCGTAGTCCGAGCGGCGCGAAGCGTCGTCGCGCGGGATGCCGGAGTGACGGGCTCCGGGGCGGACGGAGCGGCCCGGGGTCTTGATGTCGAAATGGATGAGTTCGCCGGGATGCTCGCGCTGGTAACGCACCACCGGAGCGGGCGGATGGATGGCTTGGTGGCGATGCAGGCCGTGGCGGCGCAGAAGGCGAGAAACGGTCGCCTTGGACAAGCCGGTGGCTCGCGCGATCTGGAAGCACAACCGACATGAGCATCACAAAAAGCAAGTACGGCAGGAGATTCGACGAGGAGTTCAAACGCGAGGTGGCCGATCTGGCGAGCAAGCCCGGCGCGAAACAAGAACAGGTCGCCCGCGATCTAGGCGTGAGTCCCTACAGCGTGGCGCGCTGGAAGAAGCAGTACGCCAACCCGCCGTCCACTTCTTCTCCTGGCGTCAGTCCGCAGGAACTCGAGCGCGAGAACCGGGCGTTGCGCCGCGAGAACGAAGATCTGCGCGAGCAGAGGGCCATCTTAAAAAAAGCACTCGCCATTGTCTCGGAAGCCCCGCGCGGAGGCATGGCGTGATCAGGAGTCTAGCGAACGAGTTCCCTGTCAAGACGCTTTGCCGCGCGCTGGGGGTGAGCCGCAGCGGCTACTACGCCGCGCAAAAGAAGGCCGCACGTCCGCGCGCCAGGGACAACGCGCGCCTGGGAGCGAAGATCAAGGAGAGCTTCGAGGCGAGCCGGCGCACTTACGGCAGCCCCCGGCTCGCCGTGGTCTTGCGCCGGGCCGGGGAAACGTGCGGGCGGCACCGGGTGGCGCGGCTCATGCGCGTGCTGCGCCTGCGCGCCACGCAGAAGCGGCGTTTTCGGCCTCGCACGACCGACAGCCGTCACCTCTGCCCCATCGCGCCCAACCATCTGGCCGCGCGGGTAGCACCGCCCAGGCGGCCCGGCGAGGTGTGGCAGACGGACATCACCTACGTCGCCACCAAAGAGGGTTGGCTCTACGTGGCCGGGGTACTCGACGCCTGCTCGCGCCGGATCGTGGGCTGGGCGGCGGATGACGCGATGCCCACCGCCCTGGTGGCGCGTGCCTTCGAGCGCGCCGTCCAGACGCAGCGGCCCACGCCTGGGTTGCTCCACCATTCGGACCGCGGCAGCCAGTACGCCAGCGACGCCTACCGCGAGTTGCTGCGCTCTCATGGCGTGGTGGCCAGCATGAGTCGAGCAGGCAACTGCTATGATAACGCGAAAATGGAGAGCTTTTGGGCCACTCTCAAAAGCGAGCTGATCCAAAACCGGGTCTTCGACTCGCGGGCCGAAGCGAAAAGCGAAATCTTCCGCTACATCGAGGTCTTCTACAACCGCACGCGGCTCCACGGCGCGCTCGGTTACACTTCTCCCGTGGACTTCGAGAACAGTCTGAGCTAAACACCCTTCAACCCCGCACTCCGACGTGTCCACATCAAAGTGGGAAGATCACACGTCGATTTTGTCGAAGCGGGTGTAGACGCGCCGGTAGCCTTTGAGACGGCGAAAGAGCCGCTCGACCTCGTGGCGGCAGCGGTAGGTGACGCGGTCGTACTCCCAGGGTTCCACCCGGTTGGGGTTGGGTGGCATCACAGGCGCAAAGCCCAGTTCGGCGGCCAGGGTGCGCGTTTCATTGCCCTCACGGGCGCGGTCCATGCACAAAGGACAGCCCGGGAAAGGCGTGGGGCCGTGGGCGCGCAGCCAGGCCCGGCCCTGCGGGGCATCCCCGGCCTGGCCGGGCGAGAGGGCCAGCTTCAGAGCGCACCGAGCAGTCGTGGACACCAGATGAATTTTGGTGTTTCAGCCTCCGCGCGACTTGCCGATGGCTTGGGGTCCGTTTTTTTGCGCGCCCCCGCCCCGTCAGGATGGACCTTGATGCTCGTGCTATCCAGCGAGACGACCTCGATCTTGAGGCAGAGGATTTGCTCCTGTTGCAAGCGCGTAAACATCCGCTCGATCCCGCCCGCCCGGCTTCAGCGACTCAGACGCAGGTACACCGTATGCCAGCGGCCGAAAATCTGTGGCACGGCGCGCCACTTGCAGCAGTTTTCCAGCACAAACAACAGAGTGTTGAGCAGAGTCAGGTTGTCGATGCTCACGTTGCCACGCTGGCGCGGCAGGCAGTCCTTGATGCGAGCGGATTGTTTCTTGGTGAGTTCGACCTCGCTAGCCTGCCAGAAAATAGCCCAACATCAAATAGTGCTAACGGACCCTAGCGACAACCCAATAAGAAAGCGGCTCCGTTTCGGGAGCCGCTTCTTCAAATCAGTCCGTGTCGCCACGGACCTTCTCGTGGATGGATTACCGGCGACCGCCCGACACCCGCCGCGCATAGGAGCGGCTGGCACCGCGAGCGGCATAACCCCGTCCACCGTAGTAACCGTGGCCACCGTAGTAACCACGACCGCCATAGTAGCCGTGGCCATAATATCCACGCCCACCGTAGTACCCACGACCGTAGAAGCCGCCATAGTATCCGTACGGATAGCCGTAGCCATAAGCGTAGGGGTAACCGCCATAATAGTACGGCGCGCCAAAATACACGGGAGCCGGAACGGGCAAGCCAATTCCAACGTAGACACCCGCCTCTGCCTTCGGCGTGGCGAACAGCCCGACGCCCACCAAAACTGCGATCAATAGAAGCAACTTTTTCATAGTGGTTATAGAAATATCGTAGCACGATTCGCGTCCGGTCTCAACTACTCCGACGGGTCATTTTTCCCGTGAAAAGCACGTCGGCACCGAGGCGTTGGAAACGGCCGTCGCAACCGTTTGCGCCCGTCGCGGATGTGCCGAGCGTCCCGGCCACCGCCAGATGCGGTCCACCGGCGAGCCACGGGGTAAAATAAAATTGCACGGCGTCCACCAGGCCGTCGTCGAACGCCTGCCCGAGCACCTGTCCGCCGCCTTCGATCAAGACGCTGGTGACCTGCCGCCGGCCGAGTTCGGCGAGCACCTCGCGCAAGGGCTGGTCGCGGAAAACGAGCGTGCGTTCCCGCCATTCGTCCGTGAACAGATACGCATCCGCCGGTAATTCCCCCCCGCGCGTGAGCACGACGCGCCACGGCTGGCGCGCCGGGTCCGCCCCGCGCACGCCACGCACCGTCAGCCGTGGATTATCCGCGCGCAACGTGCCCGCGCCGATGAGGATGGCGTCCACCCGCGAGCGCAGCCGGTGGGCATGGGCGCGCGACCGGGGGCTGCTCAACCAACGGTCTTCCCCGGGCGGACGCGTGAGCCGGCCGTCGAGGGTCAGGGCCGCCTTGGCGATCACCCACGGGCGGCCGGTGACGATCCATTGGTTAAAGGCCCGGTTGAGCCGGCGGCATTCCTCGGCCAGCACCCCCGCGCGCACCTCGACGCCCGCCGCTTCCAGCAAGGATAGCCCGCCGCCCGCGTGGCGCGGATTGGGATCGGTCGCACCGACGACCACCCGGCCCAGCCCCGCGCGCAGGATGGCCTCGGTGCAGGGCGGCGTGCGTCCGTGCGTCGAACACGGCTCCAGGGTGACGTACATCGTCGCGCCCCGCGCCTGCTCCGGACGTTTGAGCGCCCGGAGCGCCTCGATCTCCGCGTGCGGCTGACCGGCGGCGTGATGATACCCCCGCGCCAGCACCCGCCCGCCGCGCACGATCACCGCGCCGACCGCCGGGTTCGGACTCGTGCGTCCCTCGCCCTTCGACGCCTCCCGCAAGGCGAGCCGCATGAAGCGTTCGTCCTCGGCGGAAACGGGGTCACGCGACACGGGCATGCGCGAATCTACGCCGATTCGCTCATCTTTTTCGTCCATTCTTCGCCCCGCCGCGCCGTTTCCTCGGGCGACACGTCCTCCACCTTCGTCGCCACCGTCCACTTGTGGCCGAACGGATCGAGGAACTGGCCCATCCGGTCGCCCCAGAACTCGGTGGTCGGCGGGCGCAATTCCTTGCCGCCCTCCCTGATCGCCTGGGCGAACGCCGCGTCCGCATCCTCCACGTACAGGTACAAGCCGACCGGCGTTCCGCCCAGGGTTTCCGGGGACAGCACCCCCCAGGACGGGAACTCGTCGGAAAGCATGAATTTCGAATCGCCGACGGTCATCGCGGCGTGCATCAGAGTGCCGTCGGGCATCTCCATCGAATGCTCGATTTCCGCACCCAGGGCACGTCGATAAAAATCGAGCGCCGCCTTCGCCCCCTTGATGGTGAGGGCGGGCGTCAGCGAGTGGTAACCTTCTGGCGTTGAGTTGGTGTGATTATTTTTCATTTTTGTGAATCCTGTGGTTCGAGCAAAGCGTTCGGCCTCGTTCGCGGCAAGAAGTTTTTTGTGAAAACACGCAACAATTTTTCTCGACAGGCCGTATATTGCTGCGCTCTGCGCCGTTGACATACGGGTCCACGGTCAGAGCCTCCCCCCGTGAAACTCAACCTCGAAGAAAAGCAGACGTTTTACCACGAACTCGGCCGCTTCGTCCGCTCGGGCATTGCCATGCCGCAAGCCGTCGAGTCCCTGGCGGCCGACAGCCGTGGAGCCATGCGCAAAGCGTTTGACCGGCTCTCGGAATTGTTCCTGGGAGGCGAAACGACCGCCGGGGCGTTCGCGCGGTTGCAGCCGGCCATCGGGCCGATGGAGGTCACGCTCATCGAGGCTTCGGACCGCAGCGGCCGGCTGGAACACGCGTTCGATTATCTCTCGAAGTATTTCGGCACGCTCGAAACGGTGCGCGCCGGGATCATCAAGGAAACGCGCTGGCCCGTGGTCCAACTGCACCTCGCGGCCTTTATCCTCAGCTTCGCCAGCGATTTCGTCTCGGGTGCCCTCGGCGGCGGTGGGTTTAACGTGACCCATTTTCTCCTCCAGGTCACCGTGATCCTCGGGATTTTCTACGCGCTCATCGCGGCGTTCGTGACCGGCGGCCTTTTGCTGACGCGGACCGCGCGCACGAGCGTCGCCGTGGATGCGTTCCTCGCGGCGATTCCGCTGGTTGGAAAAATGCGCCGTAACATGGCGCTGGGCCGCTTTTGCGCGGCGTATGAAATGCAGCTTTCCGCCGGCGTCAACGCGATGGACAGCCTGCGCGCGGCGGGGGAGGCCAGCCAGAGCGCGCGGGTGCGGTCGGAGGTCGCGCGCATGGTGCCCGAGATGATGGGCGGCGTGTCGATTGGCACGCTCGTGGTGGGCCGGCCGGTGTTCCCGGTCGCGTTCCAGCGTTCCATACGCACGGGCGAGGAGACCGGCACCATCGACGCCGACCTGCGCCGCTGGGCTGATTACTACCAAGGTGCCGCCACGGAGGCGCTGGAGGCTGCCGGCGCGTGGCTGTCGCGGGCGGTGACCTTGGCGATTCTGTCTTTCGTCGGCTACATGATCGTGACGACGTTCTCCAAGGTGATGCACGCGACTTACGATCCTTTGGAACATTTCGGCGAGTGAGACATTTTTGCACAGTGGCAACTGAACATATTTGGGAAAGTTAGAGACAATTTGACTCTATTAATTACCGGGATATTTTTGAAGAAATCTTCAAATACCTCATTGATAAGTATTTGGAGATGTAGAAATTCGGCGGACCGAGGATGGCATGTGGGTAGCTAATAGAAAGGTGCGGCATTTAAACGCCGCCCCACTTTCAAACTTAGAAACCCACAAACCATTCTATGAGCATCATCCGCTACCAGAGCCCTTCCCTGACCTCCGCCACCTTCAGCCCGCTGGCCCGCCTGAGCGCGTTCCAGAATGAAGTGGACCGTCTCTTTGACCTGCCGTTCTTCGGCCGCGAGTCCAGCCAAGCCGCCGGTTGGACGCCCGCGCTCGACCTGCATCAGGACAAGGAAAACCTCTTCGTGCATGCCGAACTGCCCGGCATGAAGAAGGAAGATGTCACCCTCTCGCTGCACGACGGCGTCCTGACCCTCTCCGGCGAACGCCGCCACGAGAAGGCGCACGACGAGAAGACCACCCTGCGCAACGAGCGTTTCTTCGGCCGTTTCGAGCGCAGCATCACGTTGCCCAGCCCGGTGGACGCCACCCGCGTGAGCGCCGCCTACGAGAACGGCATCCTGACCGTGACGCTGCCCAAGGCCGAAGCCGCCAAGCCGCGCCAGATCGAGATCAACGTCAAGTAAAACAAAATCACCCAACGCTCCGGCGGGCGCGTCCGTTCTCCACGAACGTTGTCCGCCGGGGCATCAGCCCCAATCTCATAACCTTCTCCATCACTATGGAAACCCAGACTCCCATCCAACCTTCCCAGCCGCAGACGAACACCTCCGCCCCCGTCAACGGGACCAACGGCCACAAGGCAGCCTCTCACCGTTACATCCGGCCGCGCGCCAGCGTCGCCGAGACCACCGACGGATTCACCGTCGAGGTCGAGATGCCCGGCGTGTCGCAGAGCGGCCTTGAGATCACGTTCGAGAACGGCGAGTTGACCCTCGTCGGCCACCGTGCGACCACCGCCGGCAGCGGCGACGGCCACGAGGTCGTCTACCGCGAGTCGCACGGGAGCGATTACCGGCGCGTCTTCGAGGTCGACAACACCATCGACGCCAGCCGGATCAGCGCCCGGATCGACCAGGGAATGCTCACCCTGAGCCTGCCCAAGGCCGAAGGGGCCAAGCCGCGCCGTATCGAGATCAGCGGCCTGCGCTGATCGGCCGCCGGTAAACGGCTGCAAGCCAACCGTCTACGAACCTGCGGATCGGAGTGCGATCCGCAGGTTTTTTCTTGCGAAAACACTGGCGCGCCGGGGCGTTCGCTGCTAGTATTACATTTACTACAAACCAGACCCGATTATGGCTAAAAACTCCACTGCAACCGTCTCCACCGACGAGAAATCCCCCGACCTGCTGCGGGTCGCTCCCAAGAGCAACAAGGAACTCGACCTCGCCCTCCAGCAGATCACCAAGGACTACGGCGACGGGGCGATCATGCGCCTGGGCGACCGCAAGGTGATGGACGTGGAGGTCATCCCCACGGGCAACATCCTCATCGACCGCGCGCTCGGCGTCGGCGGCGTGCCGCGCGGGCGCATCGTGGAGATTTTCGGGCCGGAAAGCTCGGGCAAGACGACCCTCGCCTTGACGCTCGTCGCGCAGGCGCAGAAGCGCGGCGGTCTGGCGGCGTTCATCGACGTGGAGCACGCGCTCGACCCCGTCTACGCGCGCAAACTCGGCGTCAACCCGGACGAACTCCTCATTTCCCAGCCCTCCTCCGGTGAGGAAGCCCTGCGCATCTGCGAGACGCTGGTGCGCTCCAACGCGCTGGACCTCATCATCGTGGATTCGGTCGCGGCGCTCGTGACCAAGCAGGAACTCGAAGGCGAGATCGGCGATTCCACCGTGGGCGCGCAGGCGCGGTTGATGAGCGCGGCTTTGCGGAAGCTGACGGCGCTGATTTCCAAGGCGAAAACGACCGTGCATTTTCACCAACCAGCTCCGCGAGAAGATCGGCGTGATGTTCGGCAACCCGGAAACGACGCCGGGCGGCAAGGCGCTGAAGTTCTACGCCAGCGTGCGCATCGACATCCGGCGCATCGGCGCGATCAAGCAGCCCGACGGCGCGGTGACGGGCAACCGCACCAAGCTCAAGGTGGTCAAGAACAAGGTCGCCCCGCCCTTCACGGAGGCCGAGTTCGACATCATGTACAACGAGGGCATCTCGACGACGGGTTCGCTGCTCGATCTCGCGTTGGAAAAAGGCATCATCGAGAAACGTGGAAGCTGGCTCTCGTACAAGGGCAGCCAGTTGGCCCAGGGCCGCGACGCCGCCAAGGAATTGCTCAAGCGCGACGCCGGCATCTACAGCGAGATCGAGGCCGCCGTGCTTGAATCGATGAACGGCGCGAACGGCAAGGACGAGAAGTAATCGGCCTGCGGCCATTCGCAAAAAACAACGGCGCTTTCGGGGATCAACTCCCGGAAGCGCCGTTTTCTTTTCCCGGCGGAGAAACTCCGCCGAACTCCTCAAAGGTGGCCAGTCAAATAGAGGATCAGCAGGATGACGAGGATCAAACCCAGCCCGCCGCTCGGTCCGTAGCCCCAACTGCGGCTGTGCCCCCAGGTCGGAAGCGCGCCGAAGAGAAGCAGGAGAACAATGATGAGAATGATGAGAGACATATTGATCCTGCTATCGGGACGAAACGCTTAATTGGTTGTCCGTCTCCGCCACAAGAGTTTAGCGTCCGGCGTATGGAAAACGATCCGAGGGAGAAACCCGTGCATTGGCTGCCGGTGGTCGTGTTCGTGGCGCTCGCCATCGTTTTGTCCTCGCTCTGGGCGGGGTACGCGCGAGCCCGCGGCACGTTGGACAATCCGCAGAACGCCGGCCTCGCGGCTTCCGTGGCGCAGCTCGGGGTCCTGATCTCGGCGCTCGTGACGATGGCCCTCCTGGCCCGGAACGCCGTTCGCCAGGTCGGCTGGCGGGTCGGACCGTGGGCGGCGTATGCGGCCGTTGCACTGGCCCTGGTGGGCCTGATCGCGCTGCTGAGTCTTCCGATGACGTTCGGCTTTCAGCGACCGGCGGGCGGCAAGAATGTCCCCGCCGATCCGTCGTGGGCGGCCGTCGCTTGCTTCGTCGCTTTCGCGGGCTTCTGCGCGTTCGCCGAGGAATTTGGCTGGCGCGGCTTTCTGCTGCCACGACTCCTGCCGCTGGGAACGCGGTGGGCCTTGCTCGTGTCGGGCGTTTTGTGGTTTTGCTGGGAGGCACCGCTCGTCTACTTTGGACTGCTGGATTCCACGTTGATCCAGATCAACCTGCCGCTGACCTTGGTTTGCCATTTCTTCGGGACCGTCGCCCTCGCCGTGGCATTTGGCTATCTGCGGCTGCGCTTCGGGAGCGTGTTCCTGCCGGCTTTCGCCCACGGCCTGCTCAACGTCCTTGGTGGCGTGTCGCTCCTGTTCTTCACGGAAACCAATCCGCTTTTGAGTGACTTTGGCGGTCCTGTCGGCACGGTGCTGACGCTCGTGGTCGCGGGACTGGTCTGGCGGCGGGTCGGCCGTGATGTTACCCAAGGCGTCCTGCCCGGTCGCGCGGCCGACGACGGCTCCCCACGACTCCGGTAATTGCCAGCCCCGGCCGGGGCGTAAGAATTCAGCCCACGGCGTGAGCCGTGGGCACGATATTCAACGCTCCGTCACAGGCCCGGCAGGGGCGTAAGAAAACCCGCGTGGCACACACCCACACTGACGCTGCTGCTCACCCACGTCGTCTTTTCCACCAAGGAACGCTGCCCTTGGCTGGACGATACCGTGCGTGCCGATGTGTTCGCCTACCTCGGCGGCATCGCGCACGAGACCGGTGCGCTCGCTCTGGCCATCAATGGCGCGGTCGATCACGTGCACCTGTTGGTGGCTTGCCCGCCGGTTTTGGCACCGGCCGAACTGGTGCGCCTGCTCAAATCGAACTCGGCACTGTGGCTGCACCGCGAACATCGCCGCACCCACGCGAGTTTCGCGTGGCAGACAGGCTACGGCGCGTTCAGCGTGAGCTACTCCGCGCAGATGGCGGTAAGCGAGTATATCGCACAACAGGAGGAACACCACCGGCGCATCGGCTTCGCAGAGGAATTTGTCGCTCTGCTTAAAAAGCATGGCGTGGCTTACGACGAACGTTTCGTGCTGGGTTAAGAAACAAGGAACGTCGATTTTCTTACGCCCCTGCCGGGGCTCGAACGCATGTTGAACGCATCACCCACGGCTCACGCCGTGGGCTGAACTCTTACGCCCCTGCCGGGGCTGTGACGAAGCGTTAAATATCGTACCCACGGCTTGCGCCGTGGGCTAAATTCTTACGCCCCTGCCGGGGCTCAGACCTGCATGTAGGCTGTTCCATTCCCCGCCTCCTGACCCCTCGCGTCAAAAAGACGGCCACGCTCCGTCGTTGCCAACCCGGCCGAATTGTCCTATTGCTTTTGCCCCACCCAATGACCTCCGCCGAAATCCGCCAGTCCTTCCTCGATTTTTTCCGCGAAAAGGAGCACACCATCGTGCCTTCGGCCAGCCTGCTGCCCACCTCGCCCAACCTCCTCTTCACCAACGCGGGCATGAACCAGTTCGTGCCCTATTTCCTCGGCGCGCAACAGCCCCCGTACCACCCCGCCCGCGCCGCCGACACGCAGAAGTGCATCCGCGCCGGCGGCAAGCACAACGACCTCGACGACGTGGGCCTGGACACGTACCACCACACGTTCTTCGAGATGCTCGGCAACTGGTCGTTCGGCGATTATTTCAAGGTCGAGACCATCGCGTGGGCCTGGGAACTCCTCGTCGAACGCTGGAAATTCCCGCCGCAACGCCTCTACGCCACCGTTTACCGTCCCGGCGAGGGCGATCCCGGCGAGTTCGACCAGGAAGCCTACGACAACTGGGCGTACTGGTTCCATTCCGTGGGCCTGGACCCGGCGGTCCACATCGTGGACGGCAACAAGAAGGACAACTTCTGGATGATGGGCGACACCGGCCCCTGCGGCCCATGCTCGGAGGTCCACGTCGATCTGACCCAGTCCGGCGACACGAACGGCGCGCTCGTCAACCAGGGCGACGGCCGCTGCATCGAAATCTGGAACCTCGTCTTCATCCAGTTCAACGCCAACCCGGACGGCACGTTCTCGCCGCTGCCCGCCCGCCACGTCGATACGGGCATGGGCTTCGAGCGCGTCGTGAGCATCCTCCAGGGCACGGCGAATTTCTCCGATTTCAACTACTACATCTCCAACTACGACACGGACGTTTTCCGGCCGATCTTCGACGAGATCGAGCGGTTGAGCGGGCACAAGTACGGCTCCACGCAGCCGACCGCAGGCACAGCGGGCGCGAACGACCAGGAACGCATCGACATCGCTTTCCGCGTGATCGCCGACCATCTGCGGACGTTGAGCTTCGCCATCGCCGACGGCATCCAGCCCGGCAACACCGACCGCCACTACGTCCTGCGCCGCATCCTGCGCCGGGCGGTGCGTTATGGACGCACGCTCGGCTTCAAGGAACCGTTCTTTTACCAGCTCGTGCCCACGCTCGTCGCACAGATGGGCGGCGTGTTCCCGGAACTCGCCGAGCAGCAGGAAAAGGTCGCCGCCACGATCAAGACCGAGGAGGAAAGTTTCAACCGCACGCTGGACCGGGGCATCGCGCTCTTCGAGGAAGCGGCGGCGGAACTCTCCGAAGGCGGACAGATCAGCGGGGCGCTGGCGTTCCGGCTTTCGGACGAGCAGGGGTTCCCGCTCGACCTGACCGAGGTTATGGCGCGCGAACGCGGATTGACGGTGGACACCGCCGGGTTCGAGACGCTCATCGAGGAACAGCGCACCCGCGCCCGCGCCGCGCAAAGGAAAGAGGTCATCACCGCCGAAACCGACCCGGAAGCGGACATGGTGAAAACGGATTTTGTCGGCTACGTGCGCGACGCGTGCATCGCCAACGTCGAGGCGGTCAAGGAGGACGGCGAACAGGTGTACGCCGTCGTCAACCGCTCGCCGTTTTACGCCGAGATGGGCGGTCAGGTGGGCGACACCGGCGCGATCCAGATCAGCGGCAAGCCGGACGTGATGATCGCCAACACTGTGCGGCGCGGCCCGAGTTATTTCCTGCGCCTCGCCAACCCCGAAGACAAAACGCACCTGCCGATGGACCGGCTCGTCTCGCTGGAGATCGATGCAACCCGCCGCCGGGCCATCGAGACGCACCACACGGCCACGCACCTGCTCCATTGGGCGTTGCACGAGATCGTCGGGCCGGATGCCACGCAAAAAGGTTCGTACGTCGGCCCGGACCGGCTGCGCTTCGACTTCAACAGCGCGGCCCTAACCCCGGAACAGGTCAGCGACGTGGAAAACCTCGTCAACGCGCACACGCTGCTCAACTCACCCGTGGGTTGGCAGGAAGTGCCCTTCTCCGAGGTGCGCGGGCGGCCGGACATCATGCAGTTTTTCGGTGACAAATACGGCGACCTCGTGCGCGTCGTGCAGATCGGCGGACGGCCCGGCGGGATGGATGGATATTCGATGGAACTCTGCGCGGGCACGCACGTCCGCGCGACCGGTCAGCTCGGGGCGTTCAAAATCGTGAGCGAAGGTGCGATCAGCGCCGGAGTGCGCCGGATCGAGGCCGTCGCGGGTCAGGCGGCGCTCGGATTTTTCCGCGAACAGGCCGCCGCGCAAGGCAAGCGCGTCGAGGAACTCGAAGCGAAGCTTGCTGAGTTGACCAAGGCGCAGGAAAAAGACAAGGCGAGCGCGGTCAAACGCGACGCCGAGGCGTTCGTGGAAAAGTCGCTGCCGAAGTTGGACGCCGCCGCGAACGTGCCGCGCATCATCGAGAACGTGCCGCTGGGCGAGGCAGGCGCGGAACTGCTCCCGGCGATCCTCAACGGTTTGAAAGGCCGCAAGTTCAAGGGCGTGGCGGTGCTCGTCGGCGTGGCCGAAGGCACGGTGCACGTGGCGGTCGGCGTGTCGCCGGAGTTCACGAACCGTTTCAACGCGGGCAAGATCGTGCAGCAACTGGCGTCCATCGTCGGCGGCAAGGGCGGCGGCAAGGCCGACCAGGCGCGGGGCGCGGGCAAAGACACGGGCAAGGTGGACGCCGCGCTCAAGAAGGCTGGAACGATGCTGGGCGGCGAGGCGAAATAAGCGCCGCTCGATTCACGAAAGGAACCGCCGGTGCCCGCCTTGCGGCAGCAGGTTTTCGTCGGCGACGAGGCGGTTGCGCCAAAGGTTGGGCACCGTCATCTGCGGCTCGTTCGCACCCATCCGCCCCGCCCGAGGCGGTGGATGCAATCGGCTTGCGACGGGCTCTCTGCGTCACGGGATCGAGATCAATGTCCGGCGGGATTCGCGCCGAGGTAGTTCCCGTAACCGACGATGACCGTCGAGCCGATGAGCACGGCCAGACCGATGCCGATGAGCAGGTGAGTACGACGGCTGGTCCCCTTCCATTCGTGGAGCACGATGCCCCAGAGCGTGCTGAAAATAATGATGCTGGCCATGTGGAGCGTCCAACTGCTGAAGTCGTACTTACCCATCTTTGTCTGGCCCATGCTGTAGAAGAAAAACTGGAGGTACCAGGTGACCCCGGCCACAGCGGAGAAAAGGTAGTTGCGAAAGAGCGGCACGGGCGTGGTGTCCGGCGATGCCCCGGCCGGGCCGCCGTCCCGCGCGATCTTCTCCTCCGCGGCGGGGGAAAGCATCGTTCCCTCCAGCGCGCTGATCTCCGCCACCGCGCGGCTCCGGGGATTCAGATATTCGTGGCTGGAACGGTTTTTGACGTTGAGGATGACGCACCAGACGAAGTTCGTGGTGAACCCGCCCCACAACACCACCACGAGCACGGGCAGGTTTTGCCAGAGGTCGCTGCCGCCGTGCTGGAGCAAGGAAGTCTTTGTCAGGTCCGCGAGCGGCTTGCCCGCCGCCAGCCCGTACGCGAAACACGAACTCATCACGCCCGAAAATGTGGCCACGAGCATCCCCTTGCCGAAGTTAAACTCGCTGATGGTGGCCGCCTTTTGCTCGGGCGAAAGCTCGCGTTCCTTCGACATGCCCGCCATGCCGCTCACCCCGATGCCCGCCAGACAGGCGGCGACCCCGAGCAGGATCGTCTGCCCGGAGCCGGTGCCGATGATTTTCCCGAACTCTCCCGCGAAGATCGGCGGCACCAGCGTGCCGAACGCCGCGCAAAACCCGAGCGCCACCGCCATGCCCAGCGCGATCCCGAGGTAGCGCATGGTCAGGCCGAAGGTCAGGCCTCCGATCCCCCACATGGCCCCGAAGAAATACGCCCAGAACAGGGTCCGCCCCGGTGCCGCGCCAATCGCGGCCCACAGGCCTGGCACGAGCAACGACGCCAGCACCAGCGGCGCGATGATCCAGCTAAAGAACCCGCCGACGAGCCAGTAGGTTTCCCAGGACCATTTCTTCACGCCGCGATACGGAATGTAGAAGCTCGCGGATGCCAACCCGCCGAGCCAGTGGTAGAAGACGCCGAGGAGGGGATTGCTCATGGGCAAGACAACGGGATCAAGGGCTGACTGTCAACTGCCCTGAAAACTTCCGGCGACATGGACGACATCGAGTCCGAGCAGCCGGCCGAGTTTTTCGATTTTAGCCGCGAGGTGGCCCACGCCGACCGCGCAATGGTGCGCCGGGCCCGCCGCGTTCCAGCGGTTGGTGAACGCGCGCGCGCCGCCCGGGAAACGGTAACGGCTGTTCGTGTTGCCGATTTCCATGATCGGCCCCGCCACGGACTCCCCTTCCGCGACGAGCAAGCCGAGCTTGCCGTCGCGGCGTTCGATCACCGAGAGGAGTGTCACCGGGCCGTGCCGGACGGACATTTCCACCGACAACCCGCGACCGACCTTGCCGTGATAAACTTCCAGCGGTCGCACCTGGGTCTTGCCTTCGGCGATGGCGAGGTGGCCCGGTCCGTCGTGGCCCATGAGGATCACGTCGTCCTTGAAATCCATCGCGTAATATTCCGTGAACGAGCCACCCGCGCCGAAGAGGTCCATGATCTTCATCGCCTGCACATTTTTGACCTCGTATTCGCCCGCCACGGGGACCCCCCGGCCGGTGAGTTGCGAGGTGCCCAGGATGATGGAGCGGAGCGTCGCCGCGTTGTCGGCCACGCCGGTGCCCTGATAATAGTACGCCAACGATCCCAGGCGGTGGTCCGCGACGAGTCGATCCAGCGCCACGGCCGTGCGCGCCGCCTCGGCCAACTCCTCCGCCGGACAATCCGGCTGCACGTCGAAGACCTCGCGGAACTCCCCCACCCGCGCCTGGACCGCAGCCGCCGTGACCTCCCGGCGCAGCGCGGACAGTTCGTCTACTTCCAACATCTCGACGTGCGTGCCGAAGGTGACACATTGCAGGGTCACGTCGGAATAGATGTCGAGCATCCCGCCGTAGTAGTGGCCCAGGAGGCCCAGGCGGTTGCCGGCCATGCCGGCGGCCACGCGCGCCGCTTCGACCCAAGCGTCCACTTCGTCCCAGCACGCAGGATCGTCTTCCAGGACTCCGGTCACTTGGTGGAACGGGATGCCCGCGCGCCCGAAGACGTTGGCGATTTCCGGCACCGGGCAGGGCGAACAGGATGCCAGCCACTCGCCGGTCATGCGCGTGCGGTCGCCCAGTGCGTTGAAGCGTGCGTAGTTGATGGATGGCTCGGGCACGAGGTTGAGCACGATCACCGGGACCCTGGCGCGGCGTACGACAGGCAGGACGGTCGAGGAAAGTGCGTAGGTCGTCACGTGCAGGAAGATCACGTCCACGTCCGCCCGGCGCATTTCCCGCCCGGCCTCGGACGCCCGTTCGGCGTTGTCCACCAGCCCGAGGTTGACGACCTCCACGCCCGGCCGCGCGAGTTTTTCCGCCACGCGTGACACGTAACCCTCCAGTCGTTCCTTGAGCCCGGCGAACTGCGGCCAGTAGGCGTCCAGACCGATCCCGAAGAGTCCGATACGTAGCGCGGGAGGCGTCATGTCGATCCTTTACCGGAAGCTGAACGAGTCCAGGTGCAGCAACTCGCCGGCCGGACCGCGAAACACGAGGCAGAGATTTTCGCTGCCTGCCTGATTTTTCAGGGGACACGAGATGGTTTCGTAAGTCGTCCAGTCGCCGGTGGACGGTATCCGGGCGGTCCCCAGCAGAGGCCCGGTGGCGGACTGCCGGTGGACTTCGACGGAAGCTCCTTGCGGACTCGCCGCCGACACCCGGAACGAAATCGTGGCGTTGGCGGGGAGGTTCATCACGTTGGGGTATTCGGCATGGCTGCCGTCATGGATGCCTTGCAGCTCAAACCCACCCGTGGGGCATTGCTTCGGCGTCACTCCCTCCTCGTCGAAATAGTTTTCCGCTTCGATCCTCTGGCCGGCGTCGTATTGCCCGACGCCGACGCGATTGATGAACACGGGGTCGATCTCGCCGTTGTCCAAGTAATGCACGTAGGTAAGAACAGAGTCCCGATAGTGCGCGGTGGTGCCCGGCCAACTCTGGTCGTTGCAGATGAAATACCATTGGTGGTGAAACTCGAAGAAAGAAGCATGCCGGTCCTGCACCAATCCCTTCTGGAATTCCGCCTGCGTGCGATCCCTGGTGACGATGCATCCTTTGTAGACATAGGGACCATAAACATGGTCCGACATGGCATAGAAACATCCCCACGAGAGATAGTATTTGCCGTTGTACTGATGCAGGTACGACTTGTCGTCGGTCTTACCCGCTCCGTAGGGACCCACTGCTCCCTCGATCACCACTTTGCGCGGCGTCTCGGCCAGCGTCACCATATCGTCGTTGAGCCGGGCGATATAATAGTCCCAGCAGCCAAAGATCAGATAGGTCGCCCCGTCGGCTTCTTGAAGGATGGCCGGGTCGCGGGCCTTCGTGGCGACCGAATCGTGCGCCACGATGGGCTTATGCAACGGATCGGTCCACGGCCCGGTGGGCGTGTCGCCCTTGACCACGCCGAGTTCATTGTCGCCGCGTGAAAAATAGAAATAATATTTTCCGAGATGACTGATGGCGTCCGTGGCCCAGCACTGGTCGCAAGGTTTGCCCCAGTACGTCTGTTCGGGCTTCAACGTGCTTTCATATTTCCAGTGCACGAGATCATCCGAAGACCACGTCCACCAATCGTGCATCAGAAAGTGTCTCGCCTGAGGGTCGGCATCGTGCGTGGCGTATAAATAGACGCGGTCGCCGTAAACTCTGACCTTGGGATCGGTCAGGCCCTGCCCGACCACAATCGGGTTTTCGGCCCTCAAAAATGGGCACAGCGCCAGATAGACAACGGCCTGGAGGAATACACGGATCATCGTTTCATGCTAAGATCGAGCGAACTTGCGTCGTCCGCGACGATGCTAACCCGAATAGGTGCGGTGAAGTCAACTACTACCGCACCGGGACACACGCTGAATCTTTTAGAAAGCGTGTGACAAGGTTCTGGACAGGCCGTGGCGGCCGGTCGTCCTGTAAGGTAGGGATGGCTCTCCGAGCCGTCCCTATTGTTTCTGGCAAGGCGCTTCGTGCGTACGGAGATCATCCCAGCCAATCTTGGGACGGCTCGGAGAGCCATCCCTACCTTGTTTGGTGCGCCTGCGGCGGGCTTCCCACGCGCTCTTTCAGAGCAACCGCTCAAGCCGCGAGTGCCATCCACCTCGGGCGAGAAAAATGTTGCGAGCGTGGCGAGGGGTCGCTATAGCTAACCACCCTTCTCTCCCTCGACCCCGCTACGGAACCTCGCCGATGATCGTCCTCGGCAACCCCGCGCCGAAGCCATGATTTTCAAGCATCTCTGCATTGGGCTGACCGCGCTGCTGTGCGGCGGTGGCGCGGTCCACGGGCAAACGGCCGTCACCCGGGAGCGCGTGCTCCTGGATGTCGATTGGCGGTTCGTCCACGACGATCCCACCGACGCGGCCGATAAACTCACGGAAGGTGCCGTCAGGGCGGCGATGGAATCCACGGGCGCGGACCTGCAACAGGCCGAGGCCGCGAACGAGCCCGTCCCCAGGCCGTCCGAGGGTCACATAGGCGAGGAAATATCCTATGTGCAAACAGGTTTCGACGACCGCGGCTGGCGGGTCTTGAACCTGCCCCACGATTGGGGCATCGAGGGTCCGTTCAAGCAGGAATATCCGGGCGACACGGGCAAGCTGCCGTGGTGGGGCGTGGGTTGGTATCGCAAGCATTTCACCTCGCCTGACACGGACGACGGGCAAGCGCGTCTTCCTCCAGTTGGACGGGGCGATGTCGTATTCGATGGTCTGGCTCAACGGACACTTCGTCGGCGGCTGGCCGTACGGGTACACGTCCTATCAGTTGGAACTCACGCCCTACCTCGTGCGCGGCGGCGAGAACGTCCTGGCGATCCGGCTGGACAACCCCAAGGCGTCCTCGCGCTGGTATCCGGGCGGGGGCATCTACCGGCACGTCTGGCTGGTGAAAACCGGCGCGGTGCACGTCGTCCACAACGGCACGTACATCACCACGCCGAGCGTGTCGGCCGACGCGGCCGAGGTCTCGTTGCGCGTGACCGTCGACAATCAGTCCGCTGATGACTGTCGAGGTGCAGCGTGGACACAAAGGTTTTCGAGTTGCGCGCCGATGACAAGCCCGGGCCGGTAGTCGTGCAGGCACCCGACGCCGTCGTCCCTGAAGATCGCCGCCGGCAAACGGCAGCAGGCTGAGTTCAAGTTCGACCCTGCCCAAGCCAAAGCTCTGGGACTTCAAAACCCCTAACCGCTACGTTGCGGTGACGACGCGTTTCCGCGCTGAACGGCACCGTGCTGGACCGCTACGAGACGCCCTTCGGCGTGCGCACGATCCGTTTCGACCCGGACAAGGGTTTTTCCTCAACGGCCAGCACGTGCCGCTCAACGGCGTGTGCGACCACGCACGACCTCGGCGCGCTCGGCACGGCGGTCAACACCCGCGCGCTGCAACGCCAGATCGAAATTCTCCAAGCGATGGGTTGCAACGCCATCCGCACCAGCCACAACCCGCCCGCGCCCGAATTGCTCGACCTGTGCGACAAGATGGGGATGCTCGTCATGGACGAGGCGTTCGACTGCTGGGCGCAGGCAAAAACAAGAACGACTACCACACGGCTGTTCCCCGACTGGCACGGCAAGGACCTGCGCGCGCTGGTCCGCCGCGACCGCAACCATCCCTGCGTGATTCTCTGGAGCATCGGCAACGAGATTCCCGAACAAGGGACAAGGCGCGCCAGGCCCGGACATCGCTGCAGGAACTCGCCGGCATCGTCCGCGCCGAAGACCCGACGCGGCCCGTGACCGCCGCGTGCAACAACGCCGACGCCGGCTTCAACGGCTTCAACGAGACGCTCGATGTGTTCGGCTACAACTACAAGCCGGGCCATTACCAGAAGTTCCACGAGGCGAATCCCGACCAACCCATCTTCGGCAGCGAGACGCTCTCCACGGTCAGTTCGCGCGGCGAATATTTCTTTCCGCTTGAAGAACGACCACGTGGATTTCCAGGTGAGTTCGTACGTCCTGTCCTATCCGCGCTGGGCGACCACGCCCGACACCGGAACAGGCCGCGCAGGACCGAATCCCTTCGTGGCCGGGCAGTTCGTGTGGACGGGTTTCGACTACCTGGGCGAGCCGACGCCGTACAACAACGATTCCACGAACCTGCTCAACTTCTCCGATCCGGCCGAGAAGGCCCGGATGGAGGAAGAAATGAAAGCACTCGGCAAGCTGCCCGGTGCCCTCGCGCAGTTCGTACTTCGGCGTGGTCGATCTGGCCGGTTTCCCGAAGGACCTGTTTTACTGTCTCCAAGCGGCCTGGCGGCCCGACTATCCGATGGCGCACCTGCTGCCGCACTGGAACTGGCCCGAGCGCGTCGGGTCAGGTCACGCCGGTGTTCGTGTTCACCTCGGGCGACGAAGCGGAGCTATTCCTCAACGGCAAATCGCTGGGCCGCAAAAAGAAGGAGCCGTTCGCAGTCCCGTCTCCGCTGGGACGAGGTGACGTACGAACCGGGCGAGTTGAAGGTCGTGGCGTACAAAGGCGGCCGCCCGTGGGCCGAAAACGTCGTGAAGACCACCGGCGACGCGAAGCGGTGACTCTTTCGCCCGACCGCAAGATGCTCCGCGCCGACGGGCAGGACCTGTGTTTCATCACCGCGACGGTCACCGACGAGGCCGGGCTGACCGTGCCGCGCGCCAGCGACGAGATCGATTTCGAGGTCAGCGGGCCGGGCGAGATCGTCGCCACCGACAACGGCGACGCGACCAGCCATGTTTCTTTCCAATCCCCGAAGCGCCGCGCGTACAACGGGCTGGCGCTGGTCATCGTGCGCACCCGGCCCGGCATGGCGGGCGACATCGTGGTGACGGCAAAATCCGGGAGCCTGCGACCCGCGCAAACCGTCGTGACCAGCCGATGAAGCAGACGATCCCGGCCGGATGGACCGGAAACGCCCCCCCGTTTCGATGAAGCTCTCCTTGCTCTGCATTCCTCTGGCGCTCGGTCTCCTGTTGTCTGCCGCCGTGGTCTCAGCCGATCCGTCCGCGCTCCGGGCGGCCCCCGCGTCGGCCGTGGAAACAGCGCCCTTGCCCCTGTGGCCAGAGGGACGGATGCCGGGCCGGGGCGCAGCGTTGCCGGAGGAATCGAAACCGGGGCCGGGCGACAAGGACGAGAGCATCACCAACGTCAGTCTGCCGACCCTCGCACTGTTCCCGGCTCCCGGACGCGCGTGTCCCCGCGCCCGCGATTTTGGTTTGCCCGGGCGGCGCTTACCGGAAGCTGGCCTACTGTAAAGAAGGCACGGAGGTCGCCCGGTGGCTGAACTCCCTGGGAATCAGCGCCATCGTCCTCAAGTACCGGGTGCCCGACAACCGCGAGGGAGCTTTTCAAGACATCCAGCGCGCCATGCGTCTGGTGCGGGCCCATGCGGCGGAATGGAACATCGATCCCCAGCGTCTCGGGGTGCTCGGGTTCTCGGCCGGCGGCCATCTCGCGGCACGGTTGAGCACGAATAACGCCGTCTCCGCGTACCCGGCCATCGACGCGGCGGATGCGCTGTCCTGCCGCCCCGATTTTGTGATGTTGGTGTACCCCGCCTACCTCGCCGACAAGGATGGACACATCGCCTCCGAATTGCCCATCACGGCGGCGCTTCCGCCGACGTTCATCACGCAGACCGAAGACGACGAGCGGTTCATCGCCGGAACGAAGCTTTACCACGCCGCCCTGGACGAGGCAAAAGCGCCGAACAAATTCCTGCTCTACCGGACGGGCGGCCACGGGTACGGGCTACGCAGTGACAAAGAGGCCCGTGTCTGGCCACAAGCGGCCAAGGCATGGTTGATGGAAATGGGGATAGCGCCGCATGCCCCTCAGCCATGATTTTGCGGTGTCTCTAAAACAGTGTGTGGGAAGCCCGCCGCAGGCGTTCCAGACCAAGGTAGGGATGGCTCTCCGAGCCAGTCCCTATTTTGGCTTGGATGATCTCCGTGCGCACGGCGCGTCTGCCAGAAACATTTGGGACGGCTCGGAGAGCCATCCCTACCTTGGTTGGAACGCCTGCGGCGCGGAGGTGACCGCTCACGCGCGTCCGACTCACGATCAGACGGTATTTAACTCCTCATTGACCGGATTCTCGAACCCGCCCACACTCTTCTCTCCCAAGCATTCTGTCCCCCCTGTCTGGATATCGCTCCATGTTCCTCCCCATCTCCCGAATCCCGTCGCTCGTCTGCCTGGTGGCTGCCGTCGCGATCCTACCGCCCACCGCGCCCGCTCAGGATGCCAACTTTGACGCCCGGGCCCGGCAGATCGTCTCCCAGATGACCCTCGACGAGAAGGTCTCGCAGATGCACGGCATCAGCGAACAAGCAGCAGTTTCGCATCGTGCTCGGGCGTGCCACGCCTGAACATCCCGGATCTGCTGGTGACCAACGGTCCGGCGGGCTTCGGTCCGGCGGGGCCCGGCCATTCCGGCACGGCGACCGCGTTGCCCGCGCCCATCGCGCTGGCGGCGACCTGGGACGTGGAAGCCTCCCGGGATTACGGCACCATCGCCGGGCGCGAGTCGTTCGAGTACGGCAACACGCTGCTCGAATCGCCCGACATCAACATCGCGCGCGTGCCGCAGAACGGGCGCACGTTCGAGGCGTACGGCGAGGATCCGTTCCTGGTCGGCCGGCTCTCGGTGGCGCACATCCTGGCCGTGCAAAAAGAGGGCATCATCGCCAACGTCAAGCACTACGCCGCCAACAACCAGGAGGACGGCCGCATGTCCATCGACGTGCAGGTCGATGAACGCACGTTGCGCGAGATTTACCTGCCGGCCTTCGAGGTGTCGATCAAGGAAGGCAAGATGCGCGTCGCTCATGGGCGCATACAACAAGGTCAACGGGACGCATTGCTGCGAGAACGACCTGCTGCTCAACCAGATCCTCAAGAAGGAATGGGGCTTCGACGGGTTTCGTGACCTCGGACTTCGGGGCGGTGCACAGCACGGTGCCCTCGGTGATGAACGGCCTGGACCTGGAAATGCCCACCGGCAAGTATCTCGGCGACGAACTCAAGAAGGCCGTCGAGGGGGGCCAGGTGCCCGTGGCGGTCATCGACGAACATCTCGTGCGCCGTTTCCGCACGATGATGAAACTGGGCGTCTGGGACCACCTGCCCGAACACAAGCCCATCGCGCAAAAGGAAAACGGCGAGAAGGCGCGCCTGCATCGCCGAGGAGGGCATGGTGCTGCTGCGCAACGAGAAGGGCTTGCTGCCGCTCAAGCCGGAGACGCTCAAGACGGTGGCGCTCATCGGCCCCTACGCGGTCAAACCGTCCACGGGCGGCGGCGGCAGCTCCAAGGTCAATCCGATCTACAAGGTCGATCCGTTCACGGGGCTCCAGCAGCGTCTCGGCTCCGGGGTGACGGTGACCCTGAACGAAGGCAAAGACCCGGCCGCCGCCGCCGCGCTGGCCAGGACGGTCGACGTCGCCATCGTCATGGTGGGTGACAATCAGAGCGAAGGGACAGGACCACAAAATCGAATTTGCCGGCGAGCAGAATGCGCTGGTCGCGGCGGTGGCGACGGCCAACCCGCGCACGGTCGTGGTGGTCAAAAGCGGCGGGCCGATGCTGATGCCTTGGGTGGACAGCGTGCCCGCGATCCTACGAGGCCTGGTATCCGGGCGAGGAGGACGGCAACGCCGTGGCGGCGGTGCTCTGCGGGGATTTCAACCCTTCGGGCAAACTGCCGATCACGTTCCCCAAAGCCGTGGCCGACGAACCCACCAACACGCCCGAGCAATATCCCGGCAGCCAGGGCAAGGACGTGCCGAAAGTGGAGAAATATTCGGAGGGCGTGCTGGTGGGCTACCGCTGGTACGACGCGAAGAAGATCGCGCCGCTTTTCCCCTTCGGCTACGGGTTGTCGTACACCGCTTTCGCGATACAAAAACGTGCAACTCTCGGCCAGAGAGGTGACAGCGGCCAATCCGGCGGTGACGGTGGACTTCGACGTGACCAACACCGGAGCCACTGCGGGGGCGGAGGTCGCGCAGGTTTACGTCGGGCTGCCCTCGCTACCCGGAGTGCCGCAACCGCCGCGCCAGCTCAAAGGCTTCGCGCGCGTGAGCGTCGCTCCCGGCCAGACGGTGCACGCGCAGGTCAAGCTCGACGCGCGGGCTTTCTCGTACTGGGATGTGCCGAGCCACGGTTGGAAGGTGGCCCCGGGCGAGTACCCGATCTCGGTGGGAGCGTCCTCGCGCGACCTGCGGCTCAACGCCAGCGTGACGGTACGCTAAAAGCGCAGCGACCGCGCACGGGTGGCGCACTGAGAACGACTATGACCAAATCCGAAATTATCTCCCGCATTCTCGACCCCGGCATCGTCGCGGTGATCCGCGTGGACTCCGCCGCGACGCTGCTGCCCATCTGCGAGGCGTTGCTGGCCGGCGGGATCACGGGCCTGGAAATCACCATGACCTCACCCGATGCCATCGCCACCATCGCCGAGGCGAGCAAGCGTTTCGGCGCGCGTGCGTTGCTGGGCGTGGGCACGGTGCTCGACACCGAGACGTGCCGGGCGGCGATCCTGGCCGGGGCGCAGTTCGTCGTGACGCCGGTGTGCCGTCCGGCCATCGTGGAGATGTGCCTGCGCTACGGCAAGCCCGTGGCGTGCGGCGCGTACACGCCGACCGAGGCGCTCACCGCGCACGAGGCGGGCGCGGACTTCATCAAAATATTTCCCGCCGATGGGTTGGGGCCGAAATACATCCAGAACCTCCTCGCCCCGCTGCCGATGTTGCGCATCATCCCGACGGGCGGCGTGACGGTGGAAACGGCGGGCGATTTCCTCAGGGCGGGCTGCGCCGCGCTCGCGGCCGGTTCCAGCCTCATCGCCAAGGAGTTTTTGCAAAACCAGGACTGGGCTGGGTTGACCGCCCGCGCCGCGGCGTTCGTCGCGGCCATCGCCGCCGCGCGCCCGAAACGGTGAAAGTCCGACCCTTTGTTTGAAGCAGCCACGCATGGACTCCGCCGACCAGATCGCCGCTGCCCTGGCGACCGCCCCCCCGGCCCGGCGCACCGCGATCCGGTGGTGGTTTTGCCTGATCGCTTTCTCCGCGACGGCCATCCTTTACTCCGACCGGCAGTTTCTCTCGCTGCTCAAATCCACGCTGGCCGACGAAATCCATTGGACGGACACGCAGTTCGCCACGGTCAACACCTGCTTTCTGGGAGCGTATGCCTTTGGCCTGTTGTTCGTCGGGCGGCTGATCGACCGGTTCGGCATCAAGATCGGTTATGCGGTGACGATTGGACTCTGGAGCGTGGCGGCTTTTTCGCACACGCTGGCCGTGTCGGTGGAGGGGTTCATCGCGGCGCGCATTTTCCTGGGTTTGAGCGAGTCGGGTAATTTTCCCGCCGCCATCAAGGCCATCGCGCAATGGTTCCCGCCCGCCGAGCGGGCGTTTGCCTCGACCATCTTCAACTCGGGCGCGAACGTCGGCGCGATCATGGCCCCCTTGCTGGTCGCGTCGCTCCTGAAACATGGCTACACCTGGCACGCGCCGTTCATCATCGCGGGGGTGGCGGGCCTGGCCTGGGTGGGCGTGTGGTGGCTTTTCTATTCCGCTCCGGAGGTGCATCGGAGGGTATCCCCGGCCGAACTCTCCTGGATTCGCGGCGGCCCGCAGGCGGCGGCGGACGATGCTCCGGCGGCGCGCTGGTCCTCGCTGTTCGGTTACCGGCAGACGTGGTCGTTCGCGGTGGCCAAATTCCTGACCGACCCGGTGTGGTTCTTCCTGCTGTTCTGGTTGCCCGATTATTTCAAGAAAACGCGTCATCTCGACATCAAGTCGAGCTGGCCGCACCTGCTCACGATCTACGCCATCGTGACGGTGATTAGTCTGGCGGGGGGTTATCTGCCCGGTTACCTAGTGCGCCGAGGCTGGAGCGTAACGCGGGCACGCAAAACCTGCATGTTCGGCTGCGCTCTGCTCGTGCCGCCCGTCCTGCTCGTCAACACGGCGGGCGACTGGACGGCGGTGCTGCTGATCGGTTTGGTCGGCGCGGCGCACCAGGCCTGGTCGGCGAACCTCTACACCACGGTTTCCGACATGTTCCCGCGCCCCAGCGTGGCCTCGGTCGTCGGCATCGGGAGCACGGTCGGCGCGCTCGGCAGCATGTTGTTCCAATACCTGTGCGGCCACCTCCTGGATTTTTACGGGGCCGACCACGCCCAGACGGGCTACGCCGTGCTCTTCGGTTACGCGGCGTTCGCCTATCTGGTGGCCTTCGGGTTGCAGCACCTGCTCGCGCCGAAGTTCGAGCCCGTGGCGTGAGGCGACGCGGGGATCAGGCCGCGCTGATGCCCAGACGGCGCTGGATGTCTTCGAGCGGGACGCCTTTGGTCTCGATCACCATCGTCTTCACCCAGAGCAACTGGAAACACCATCATCACGGCAGAAAAACAGGAACAGGTAGCCGGGCGCGAACGCCGCCACCGCCGCCGGGAAAAACGAGGTCAGCAGCGCGGCGAACACCCAGTGGGTCCCGCAACCCAGCGCCGTGCCTGCGGCCCGGTAGCGGTCGGGGAAAATCTCCGAGATGAACACCCAGATTACCGTGCCCTGCCCGACGGCGTGCGAGGCGATGAAGGCAAAGATGCACGCGGGCACGATGGCGAAATGCTGGGTGAAAAACGCCCACGAGCACAGGCCCAGCGACGTGATGTAGCCCACCGACCCGATGTAGAGCAGGGTGCGCCGTCCCAGCCGGTCGATCAGCCCCAGGCCCACGAAGGTGAAGAGCAGGTTCGTCACGCCGATGCCCACCGATTGCAGGAGCGCCGCCTTGGCTCCCAGACCCGTCATCTCGAAAATGCGCGGGGCGAAATAGAGCACCGCGTTGATGCCCGAGAGCTGGTTGAAGAACGCCACCAGGAATGCCAGCAGGATCGGCAGCCGCAACCGCCCTGAAAAGAACCCACCCGCCGACACCGTGCCATCCGCTTGCCGGGATCGGCCGCCGCGCCCGCGACGATGTGGTCGGCTTCCAGGGAGAGCTGCTCGCGGGAGGCCCCGGGACTCAGCGAGCCGAGCACGCGCAAGCCGCCCTCGCGGTCGCCCTTGCGGATGAGCAGCCAGCGCGGACTCTCCGGCAGCGCGAAGCACATGAGGGTGTAGATCACCGAGGGAATGGCCGCGATGCCGAGCATCCAGCGCCAGGCGTTCTCACCGATGCCGCTGAGCGCGTAGTTGGAACCATAGGCGACGATGATGCCGAAGACGATGTTGAACTGGAACATCGCCGTCGAGCCGCCCGCGGTGCGCCGCCGGGGCGATCTCGGAGATGTAGAGCGGTGCCGCCACCGTGGACACGCCGATGCCCACGCCGCCGATGAACCGCGCCAGGATGAAGCTCCAGACATCCCACGCGAAGCCGCAGCCGACGGCCGAGATCACGTAGAGCACGCCGATGGCCAGCAGGGTGTTCTTGCGGCCGAATTTATCCGTGGGCCAGCCGCCGCCGAGCGAGCCGAGCACCGTGCCGTAAAGCGCGGCCCCGAGGGCGATGCCGTGCATCGCGGGGCTCAGGTTCCAGAGCGATTGGATGGTTTTCTCCGCCCCGGAAATGACCACCGTGTCGAAGCCGAAGAGAAAACCGGCGAGCGAGGAAGTCACCGCGAAGAAAAACAGCCGCATGGTCATGGGCGTGTCGGCGGCCGGGAGGGAATCGGGCGATGAATGGGAGGAAGCGGTGGGTGTAAGCATGGGGTGGGGCGAAATAGTAACAGGAGAAGCCCGGAAGGGAAGCCCCGCGTGATAATTAGCGGTTGCGCTCGGGAACAAGTGCCCAAATCGCACCAGCGGCACGACGGCTGCCTCCGCTGCCGGACAACCGTTTGCAAACGTGCCGTTTGTCGTGTTTCCAGGCTTGACCGCGCGCACTCACGAAGATGAAACTCCCTCATGCCCATCCGTAAAACCATTCTTGCCTCCCTGTTGATCTCGCTCGCCGGTGCCTCGTGGACCGTCCTGGCGTCCGCGCAGGATGCCTCGCCCTCCGCCAAAGCCGCCTCGACCCCGAACGAGGCCGAGATGATGGCCAAAATGATGGAACTCGCCAACCCCGGCGAACATCACCGCGAACTCGCGGCGCTCGTCGGCAACTGGAACTACAACGTGAAATTTTCGATGGCCCCGGGCGAACCGCTCGGGGATGCGGGTCACGGCACGGCCGTATGCACGGCCGTCATGGGCGGACGGTATTTTATTATGAACACGACCGGCAAGATGCTCATGCCGGGAGCGGACGGGAAGATGAACGACACGGAGTTCAAGGGGATGGCCATCGACGGCTACGACAACGTCAAACAGAAATACATCTCCACCTGGATCGACAGCATGGGAACCAGCATTCTGGTTTCGGAGGGCAGCTACGACGCCGCCAGCAAGAGTTTTACTTACCTATTTGAAATGGAGATGATGCCGGGAATGAAGGTTAAGGCGCGGCAGGTCGTGAAAATCCTCGATCCGGATCATCACCAGATGGATTGGTACGAGACCCGCGGTGGCCAGGAGGTCAAGACCATGCAGATCGATTACACCCGCCAGAAGTAAACGGCCGGGGGCCACTCGTCCCGGTGGCCGGACCGCCATGCCTCATTCCCTCGATCCCAAACGCACCGTCGCCGAACTCAAGGAATTGCGCGCGCTCACCGGCGACGAGCACGGCGCGCAACGCGTGGCCTTCACCCCGACGATGGGTCGCCGCGCGCCGGTGGTTCCAGCGGGAAGCTCGCCGCGCTGCCCGGCGTCGAGGTCCACACCGATGCCGCCGGGAACCTGTGGGCCACGCTGCCCGGCGCTGCGGCCGAACGCGCCCTGCTCATCGGCGGGCACCTCGATTCCGTACCCAACGGCGGGTGGCTCGACGGCTGCCTCAACGTCCTCGCCGGACTGGAAATCCTCCGCCGCCTGCACGCGCAATACGACGGCCGTCCGCCCGTCACCGTGCGGCTCGTGGACTGGGCCGACGAGGAAGGCGCGCGTTTCGGCAAGAGCCTGTTCGGCTCGTCGGCGTGCTCGGGCAACCTCGACCTGGACGAGGCGCGCGCCCTGCGCGACCGCGACGGCGTGCGCTTGCCCGACGCGTTGCGCGAACTCGGCATCGACTTCGAGCGCGTCAAGGACAGCGGCCGGGAACTCGCCCACGCCGCCGCCTACCTCGAACTGCACATCGAACAGGGCCCCGTGCTGCTCGACCTCGGCCTGCCGCTGGGCACGGTGCTCGGGCACGTTCGGCGTGGAGCGGCACGCGATGACCTTTCACGGGCAGGCCGCGCACTCCGGCAGCACGCCGATGAACCGCCGCAAGGACGCGTTCCTCGCCGCCGCGCAGATGGCGCGGAGATTTATCGCGATCGCGGAGCGGCACGGCGGGCGTCTGCACGATTGGTTCGTGCACGACGAAGCCGGGCATCGTCACCAGCGTCGTCGAGGAATGCCGGATCACGCTCGACCAGCGGCATCTCGACGCGGCGGCGCTGGCGCGACATGCTGCGGGACGCGCAGCGAGGCGAGCGAGCGGTTCGCGCGCGGAGGGCGACGTCACGGTGCGATGGGAGCGGATTTGGAACATCGCGCCGCGCCCCTTTCATCCCGAGTTGCTGGCGCGTTGCGACGAGGCCATCGCGGAGGTCGGCGCGCCGGTGCACCGGTTGCCGTCGGGGCCGCTGCACGACGCCGCCGAGGTGGCGCCGTGCGGGCGTGCCGACGGCGATGATGTTCGTGCAAAGCCTGCACGGCATCAGCCACAACAAGATCGAGGACACACGCGAGGAGCACATCGAACTGGCGGTCGCGGCGTTCGACCAGCTCGCGGACAAGACGCTGGCGTGGATCGGCACGTTGTAGGGCAGGCGCACCGCCTGCCGCGTCATGGCGCGTGGTTTGCGAAACAGACGGAAGGAGGGGGGAGCGTGCAAAGGGACATCGGCTTCCCGATACGCGGCAGGCGGTGCGCCTGCCCTACAATTATTTCGCTGTCCAAACTCCCCGGTCGTTTCTAGGCTCATCCCTTTGTCAGTGACGAACCGGGGAAGCACGGAAGGACATCGAACACCGAACATGCCGACACTCGCCACCACCGTTGACGGGCTCAAACTGCCCAATCCGTTCATCATCGGCTCCGGCCCTCCCGGCACGAACCTCAACGTCATCAACAAAGCCTTCAAGGAAGGCTGGGGCGCGGTCATCGCCAAGACGGTCAGCCTGGACGCGAGCAAGGTCGTCAACGTCACCCCGCGTTACGCGAAACTGTATTCCGCCGACCGCTCGGAGGTCATCGGCTGGGAAAACATCGAACTCATCAGCGACCGCAAGTTCGAGATCTGGCTCGACGAGTTCAAGCGGTGCAAGGACCAGTTCCCCGACGGCGTGCTGATCGCCTCCATCATGGAGGAGTTTCAACAAGGACGCGTGGGTGGAAATCGTCGAGCGTTGCGAGGCGGCGGGCGTGGATGCGTTCGAGTTGAACTTCTCCTGCCCGCACGGTCTGCCCGAACGCAAGATGGGCGCGGCGATGGGCCAGAACCCCGAGGTGTTGGAAGAGGTCTGCGGCTGGGTCATGGGCGCGGCGAAGAAACCCGTCTGGGCGAAGATGACGCCCAACATCACGCGCATCGAAGACCCGAGCCGCGCGGCGTTGCGCGCCGGTTGCCAGGGCGTGAGCGCGATCAACACGATCCGCAGCGTCACGAGCGTCAACCTCGAAACGCTGCGCCCCGAGCCGACCGTCGAGGGTTACACGACGCCGGGCGGGTATTCGTCGCAAGGCGGTGCGGCCGATTGCGTTGCGCATGTGCATGGAGATCGCCACGATGATCCGGCGCGAGTTCCCGGGCGGACGCTCTCCGGGCATGGGCGGCATCGAGAGCGGCGGCGACGCGGCGCAGTTCATCCTGCTCGGCAGCGACACGGTGCAGGTCTGCACGGGCGTGATGAAGTTCGGCTACGAATGCGTCAAGCCGATGTGCGAGGAACTGCTCGCGTTCATGGAGAAGCACGAGTTCGAGACGCTGGCGGATTTCAAGGGCAAGAGCCTGGATTATTTCACCACGCACGCCGAGTTGGTGCGGATGCAGGCCGACAAGAAGGCCGCGCAAAAGGCCGCCGTCGCCGCCGAACAGCAAAAGAAGATGGTGCTCGCCGACGGCGAATGGAGCGGCGACAGCGTTCGTGCAGCAATCCGACGCGCTGGCGCGGGGGTAAATGCGCTGCGGCGGCGCTTGTCCAATAGGGTAGGGATGCCTCTCCGAGGCAGTCCCAAATTTTCTTGCCTGACCTCACTACTCGAACGACCTTCCCCGAAATCTGGGGACTGCCTCGGAAGCATCCCTACCTGATACGACCGGCGCTTCGCTGCCTGCCCAGAAAATTTCCTTTCCCATGACCCCCTGCCCCAACTTCATCGGCGGCGAATGGCGCACGCCTCGCCAACGTCCCGACCACGCCCGTTTACAATCCCTCGCGCGGCGAGGTCATCGCCGAAACGCCCACTGTGCGGCGCGGACACGGTCAACGAGGCCGTGGAGGCCGCCGCCGCCGCGTTCCCCGCGTTGGGCCGACACGCCGCCGACCGAACGCGCGCGCGTGTTCTTCCGCTTCAAGATGCTGCTCGAAGACGCCTTCGAGGAACTGGCGCAATCCGTCACGCGCGAGCACGGCAAGACCGCCGCCGAAGCGCGCGGCGACGTGCGCCGGGGCATCGAGATGGTGGAGTTCGCGTGCGGCATCCCGTCGCTGTTGATGGGCGAGATTCTGCCCAACGTCGCGCGCGGCATCGACTGCGACGCCATCCGCCAGCCGCTCGGCGTTTGCGTGGGCATCACGCCGTTCAATTTCCCCGCGATGGTGCCGCTGTGGATGTATCCGGTCGCGCTCGTGTGCGGAAACACCTTCGTGCTCAAGCCGAGCGAGAAAGTCCCGCTCACCGCCATCCGCATCGCGCAGCTGCTCGAAAAAGCGGGCCTGCCGCACGGGCGTGTTCAACATCGTCCACGGCGGACGCGAGGCCGTCGATGCGCTGCTGACGCATCCGAAGGTGCGCGCGATTTCGTTCGTCGGCTCGACGCCCATCGCGCGCTACATCTACGAGACCGGCACGAAGCACGGCAAGCGCGTGCAGTCCAACGGCGGCGCGAAGAATTACGTCGTCATCATGCCCGACGCCGACATGGACCACAGCGTGCGCGGCGTGGTCGAGGCGGCGTTCGGCTGCGCGGGCGAACGCTGCATGGCGGGTTCGACGGCCGTGGTCGTCGGCGACGCGGCGAAACGTTTCCTGCCGCCGCTCATCGACGCGACGCGCGCCATCACGGTCGGCCCGACCGACACCGCCGAGCCAACCCGACATGGGGCCGGTCATCACCGCGCCAGCACGCGGACCGCATCGCGCGAGTTGATCGAGCACGGCCGCAGCGAGGGCGCGACGATTGCCGCCGACGGCCGCGGCGTGAAGATCGCCGACGCGCCCAACGGCTTTTTCGTCGGCGCGACGATCCTGGATCAACGTGCAGCCCGGCACGATGGTTCACCACGAGGAAATCTTCGGCCCGGTGCTCAACGTGATGCGCTTCGACGACCTCGACGCCGCGATCGAACTCGCCAACAAATCCGCGTATGGCAACGGCGCGTCGATCTTCACGCGTTCGGGCAAGGCGGCGCGCGAGTTCAAGCATGCGCGTCAAGGCGGGCATGGTGGGCATCAACATCGGCGTGCCCGCGTCGATGGCGTGGTTTCCGTTCAACGGCTGGGACGATTCGTTCTTCGGCGACCTGCACATGCAGGGCCGCGAGGGCGTGCAATTTTTCACGCAGCTGAAAGTGACGACCTCCCGCTGGTTCAGCTACGGCGAGGGCAGCATCTGGGCGGATCGGTGACGGGGCGCAGAAGATGCTTCAGCCGCAAAGGACGCGAAGGCCGCGAAGAAGGGATATGTGGACGGCATGGCAATCGGTCATCATCAGTTTCCTCGGCTTTTCTGCCTTTCGCGTCTTTCTGCGCTCGCTTTTGCGGCTTCGAAAGGCATTCTGCATTTCTATGAAGCACCGTCGAACCGATCTTCCACGGAACACGAACAGGGCCTGGAAGACTCCGCGCTCTACAACGCCGACCTCGCCCCCGTGCCGCGCCGCGCGCCGGACGTGGACCGTCTGGAACTACGCCGCGCTGTGGATCACCATGTCGGCGTGCATCCCGACCTACATGCTCGCCTCGTCGCTCATCGGCGGCGGCATGAACTGGTGGCAGGCCGTCCTGACGATTTTCCTCGGCAACCTCATCGTGCTGCTGCCGATGGTGCTCAACGCCCACGCGGGCACGAAGTACGGCATCCCGTTTCCCGTGTTCTGCCGCGCGGCGTTCGGCACGCGCGGCGCGAACGTCCCCGCGCATGTTGCGCGCGCTGGTGGCGTGCGGCTGGTTCGGCATCCAGACGTGGATCGGCGGCAACGCCATCTTCAAAATCCTCGGCGTCTTTTTTCCCGCGCTCGCCCACGCCCCGCTGTTGCCGGTGCTCGGGATTTCGCTGCCGCAGTTCGCGTGCTTCCTGTTCTTCTGGGGCATCAACGTGTGGATCATCTACCGGGGCATCGATTCCATCCGCGTCCTGCTCGCCATCAAGGCGCCGCTGCTCATCGTCCTCGGGCTGCTGCTGCTCGGCTGGGCGTACCACGCGGCGGGCGGATTCGGGCCGATGCTCTCGCAGCCGTCGGCGTTCGATCCGGGTCAGCCGAAGGCGGGCGGGTTCTGGAAATTCTTCGTCCCGGCGCTGACCGGCATGATCTCGTTCTGGGCGACGCTCTCGCTGAACATCCCCGACTTTTCCCGCTACGCGCGCAGCCAGCGCGACCAGGTCGCCGGGCAGGCGCTCGGGCTGCCCGCGACGATGGCGTTTTATTCGTTCATCGGCGTGGCGGTCACGAGCGCGACGACGCATCATCTACGGCAAAACGCTCTGGGACCCGGTGGACGTGCTCACGCGCTTCAAAAACCCGGTCGTGCTCATCGTGGCGATGCTGGCGCTCTGCGTGGCGACGCTGGCGACCAACATCGCCGCCAACGTCGTCGGCCCGGCCAACGATTTCGCCGCACTCTCGCCCCGCGCGGATTTCGCTTCCGCACCGGCGGACTCATCACCGGCGATCATCGGCATCCTCATCATGCCGTGGAAACTGGTCGCCGACTCCGAGCGGCTACATCTTCACCTGGCTGGTGGGATACTCGGCGTTGCTCGGTCCCATCGCGGGCATCTTGATCGCGGATTATTTCGTGCTCCGCCACCGGCAACTCGACGCCGCCGCGCTCTACGCGCCGAACGGAAAATACTCCTACACGAACGGCTATTCGCTCGCGGGCCTCGGCGCGCTGGCGTTGGCGATCCTGCCGAACCTGCCCGGCTTCCTCGTCACGGTACACTGGCTGCCGAAAACGAGCGTGCCCGCGTTCTTCGTCGCGGCGTATGATTACGCGTGGTTTCTGGGATTTGCAGTGGCGTTCGCTACATATTTGGTGCTGCGCAAGTTGTTGCGCCCGCCGCCTTATGAAAAAACTTCGCTGGCCGGGGGAAAACGTACTTTCCACGTGTGACAGCGTTCCCGACCGTCCCCTAAAAACTCCGGCCAGTTACCTAGCTGATGCGTCGTTCGAACGGCGCCGGGGGAAAAGTTGAGCGGCAGTTCGGCAGTCACGAAATCGTCACACGCTGACGATGGCAGGTCGTTCGAGCAACCCGCAGCTTTGGCATCCCGACGGGATCGAATTTGTTCAGCGAGACATCAAGTTCGCGCGGAATCGCCGGAATTTGAAGGGGGCCATTCACCAATACAGGAAATCATGCTGAAGAAAACACTGCTCACTGCCGGGGCCGCGCTCGCCACCTGCCAACTCATCCATGCGACGGAATACGATTGGGCCAACACCGCCACAGATTTCGACGCCAAGACCAGCTACACACAGGGCGGGACCGGTACAATCTCGGGATCGAACGTCGCTTATTTTAAGACGACTCCCACCATGCAGCCAGCCCTGACGGCGAGCATAGCTGTCGGTGGCCTCAATTTCTCGGCGAGCGGATATGATGTGACCGGGAGCGCGTTCAATCTGACGCTCAATGGATACGGCACCAGTGCCACCGGGACTACTGCCAGCGCCGCAGCAGCCGTGTACTCGACCAGCACGGGAACAAACACTTTTGATGTGCCCGTGACGCTGACTTCCGGCAACGGCACTTCTGCGTCCACCATTTACGAAATGGGCGCGGGTGGCAGTGTCGTCTTCAATAGCGCAGTGACTGCCACGACGAATGTCCTCATCGAACCGACGGCCACCTCAACGGTGACGTTCAACGCGGCGGGCACCTTCAGTAGTGCGATCACAGTGACGTTGACGGGAACGAACACGGGCGGAGGCAGCTCCACCTTGGCGCTCGGGAACGATACCGCGTTGGGCAGCGCGACCCTGACCACGAACAGCAGCAACGCCACCATTGCCGCATCGGGCGGTGCCCGCTCGATTGCCAATACGGTCGTGCTGGGAGGCAACACCACCATCGGCGGCAGCAATAACATTAATTTCACAGGCAGCGTGACCAGTTCCGGTTCCAGTTCCCGGACGCTGACGATAACCAATAGCGGCACGACGACCATTTCCGGGAACTTCTATCTCGCGCCGGACAATACCACCGCGCGCGGGATCGCCATCGGAGGCACCACGGCGCTTTTGATCAGCGCGCCAATCGCAAATAACAGCGGCGGCAACACCGTGGCCAGCCCGCTGACCTACAACGGCAGCAGCACGTTGACACTTTCCGGTGCCAACACCTACTCGGGCACCACGAGCGTTGGCGGGACCAGCATTACGGGCAGCATGCTCACCGTGACCTCCGGTGGCACGCTGGGCTCGGGCAATGTGACCATTTACGGCGGCAACACCCTGACGCTGGGCGTGGGGGTGACCAACGCCATCGCGGACAGCGCCATGCTGACCCTCGGCACCACCGCGACTGCCGCCAACGCCATCCTGGCTCTGAATGGAACCGCTGGCACGTCGCAGGAAACGGTAAACACCCTGTCCGTGAACGGTGTCGGGATGGCGGCTGGCACCTACGGCCCAATCGGGGACACCGCCGCGAACTTCCAACTGCCCAATATCACCGGCAGCGGCGAATTGACGGTTCTGACGAGCGCGGTCCCCGAGCCTTCCACCTGGGCGACGGCCTTGCTGGGCGCAGGCCTGATCGGCGCGTCGATGCGCCGTTTCCGTCGCCGTACGGCTTGAACAGTTTCCGCCGTCGAAGAACCGCCCTGTTCCGGGGCGGCTTTTTTGTTCCAGGAAGTTCAGCCGCCCGTCTGCCGAGCAGAACCTGAATTGCTCGCCATGCTGTTGCCCGTGGCTTACCGTGGTCCGATGCAAGCCCCCACGCTGCCGCCCTTTGACCATACGCCCGCGCCTTACGCCGGCCCTTCGGCCGAAGAGATGTACCGACTGCGGCAGGAGTTTCTCAATCCCGGGTTATTTCATTACTACCAGAAACCACTCCTGCTCGTCGAAGGCCGCGCACAGTATCTCTACGACGAAACCGGCCGCCGCTACCTCGACGCCATCGGCGGCATCGTCACCGTCGGCGTGGGCCATTGCCATCCGCACGTCGTCGCCGCCGCCAACCGCCAGAACGCCCTCCTCCAGCACGCGCCGACGATCTACCTGCACCCGAACATCGTCGAGTTCGCCCGCGACCTCGCCGCGAAAATGCCCGGCGACCTGAAGGCGTGTTACTTCGTCAACAGCGGATCGGAGGCCAACGACCTCGCGCTGCTCATGGCCCGCGCGTACACGGGCAATTACGACATGATCGCGTTGCGCAACGCCTACCACGGCGGCAACAGCTCCGGCATGGGACTGACGGCGCATTCGACGTGGAAATTCAACGTGCCGCATTCCTTCGGCGTCCACCACGCGGTCGCGCCGGACCGTACCGGGGCACGTTCGGCTACGATGACCCGGACGCGGCGCGCAAGTACGCCGACGACGTGAAAAGCGTCATCGACTACACGACGCCCGGCCAGGTGGCGGGGTTCATCGCCGAGTCGATTCAGGGGGTCGGCGGCACGGTGGTGTTCCCCGATGGTTACCTGGAAAAAGCGTACGCGCACGTCCGCGCGGCGGGCGGGGTGTGCATCGCCGACGAGGTGCAGGCGGGCTTCGGCAGGACGGGCACGCACTTCTGGGGGTTCGAGACGCAGGGCGTCGTGCCCGACATCGTGACGATGGCCAAGAGCATCGGCAACGGCGTGCCGCTGGCGGCGGTCGTGACCACGCACAAGATCGCGGAGACCATCAAGTCGCGCGTGCATTTCAACACGTTCGGCGGCAACCCGGTCGTCTGCGCGCAGGGCAAGGCGGTGCTTGAAGTCATCGAGCGCGAGGGTTTGCAGGCGAACTCGCTGAAGGTGGGCGACTACCTCATGGACGGGTTGCGCACGCTCGCCACGAAGCACGACCTGATCGGCGACGTGCGCGGCATGGGGCTGATGATCGGCGTCGAACTCGTCACGGACCGCGCCGCCAAGACGCCCGCCAAGGCAGAGGCGGTCCGAGTGTTCGAGATGACCAAGGACTCGGGCCTGCTCATCGGCAAAGGCGGATATTTCGGCAACGTATTGCGGATCAAGCCGCCGATGTGCCTGACCCTGGCCGACGCGGATTTTCTGCTGGGCACGCTCGATCTCTGCCTGGAAAAACTTTAGGTTGAAGCCCGCTCCTGCACCAAACAAGCCTCCGTGTTTGAAAATAACCAGCCGGGCTTTCTTCTCCGATGATGGATCGCCGGACTTTCTCCGTCATTGCCAGGAAACCCGGGCTTCCGGTAGAATGGCAGCGAAACTGCTAACGGGGCCACCGTACACGTGGTCGATCGGGCGGGTTGGATGCCGGGTGGTAAAATGAACGTCACAAATATCGTTCCTGCGCTGAAGTCCACCTGCGATTAGTGACTCCGACGCGATGCGAACCCACGGACAACACCCCACGCCCCCCCTGCCCTGCCGACCTCCGGCGCGAGGGCCGGCCGGGCGTGGCGGTTTCACGCTCATCGAACTGCTCGTGACGATGGGCATCGCCACCCTGCTGTTGGGGCTCCTGCTCATGGGCGTGCATGGCTTCAACAGCACCACGAACCGCCGGGCTGCGGTCGGCACGCTCATGGGCGTTTTCGATCAGGCGCGCACCGTGGCGATCTCTGACGGGCGCGCCACCTACGTCGTGTTCGTCAGTTCGCCGCACGGATCGACCCAGGACACCTCGACCGTCGTGCCGCGGATGTGGGGGCAGGCTTATGCCTTGTTCGAGGACCCGGTCCTCCAGGACGCATCGACCGCGACGAGTTTTCTGCCGCAGCAGCGTTCGGCCTGGTTGTATCTGCCGACGAGCGTCGCCTTCAAGTGCGACAGCAGCAACGACGCCACGCTGGACTCGCTGACGACCACCCCGACGACCACGAGCGACCCGCCGTTCAACGTCCCCGCCACCGCCGGCGGAGCGACCGCCCTGCGGCTGCCCTATCTCAAATTCGATCCCGCAGGTCAAATCGTGGATGCCGCCGGACAGGTGATTTCGCCCGGTGCTCCGCAGTTGCGCGTGCTGCTCTTCGAGGGAACGGCAGACGGCTCCGGCAACGAGATCATCACGCGGCACACGGCGGGAACCACCGGCGCGAACGTGAAATACTCATTGGACGAAATCCTGCTCAAGCCGAGCACCGGGCGCGCGTCCTACACGACGGACCCGGTCTACAACCTGGCCGTTTCCAACTGACCAACCGTACGCATGCCGTCCCACGATCCGACCCGCCGCCGACGCACCACCCGCGCCTTCACGCTGGTCGAGGTCGCGCTCGCGCTGGGCATCGCCGGGTTCGTCCTGGTGGGATTGATCGGGGCGATCCCGCTGGCGTCCAGCGTCGGCCAGCAGAGCATCGCGCAGAGCCGTGCGGCCAGCATCGCCGGCACGATCTTCACGAATTTCCGCGCCTCCACGTTCAGCACGACGCCCTATCTGGATGCCGCGCCGGGCGCGGCTGCCACCACGGCCGGCCCACTGCTCAACTTGAACAAGGTCTCCACGGGCGACAGCACGACGTACTACGCCTACTTCGACGAGGTGACGACCACCGCGCCCGCCTCGACCACCGACGAGCGCCGCCTGCATTTCGTTACGACCGCGCCGGGCGGGTTCCCGGCGTACCAGATCACGTTGCGTTTCAACAATCATCCCGCCGGCACGCTGGCACCCTACCAGACCACGGCCAGTCCCACGGACCAACACGCCCAGGCCAACGCCATCGAGGTGAGCATCTACGCCCTGGCGCATCCCAGGGATGTCTACCGTTTCAGTTCCGTGATCGCCAACCGTGCGGAGTAAAGTTCCGGCGTTAACATCGAAGTCGTCTTGTCGTCTCTCCTCTTTCCCAACCCCCTTGACCCTTGTGATCGCCATCTTCGGGCCGGATGGGGACGTGCGGCGTTTACCCTGATCGAACTGCTCGTGACGATGGTCGTGGGCACGATCCTGGTCGTTTTCTTGTTCCAACTGTTCAACGCCTCGATGCGGGCGTGGCGTCAGGGGGAGGACCAGACGGAGACCTACCGCGAGGCGCGTGCGGCGATGCAGATGATCGTGCGCGACCTGAGCCAGACGATCCAGCCGATGACCGGCAGCGTCTACGTGGTGCCGACACCCACGCCCGGGACCACCCCGGCCGTCATCGCGCCCGCGCTGGTCATCGACCACTTCAGCGGTGCCACTCCGACGAACGGGGATGAGATCAACGAGGAAGTGTATTGCCAGACGACCATCCCCAATAACGGGGCGAGCAATCTCTGCGCGGTCGGCTATTTCTGCGCCTGGAAGCCGGACCTTTACGACGCCGGTAGCATTCAGCAAGACCACGCGCCGCACGCGTATTCATTGATGCGCCAATACCTCGGCAGCGGCAGCGGTGGCACGACCACGACCAAGGGTTTATACGACCGTTTCCAGAAGTACAGCGGCACGTCGCCGCTCACGTTCACCCAGATTTTTGATCGTGCCGTGCCCCCGCAAACTCCCGCTACCGATCCGCCGCAGGCCACGGTGACGGAACTGGCTGCGTTCATCTGGGATTTGCAAATTCGCACCCCCGCCACCCTGCAAAGCACCACTGACATCAGCACGGACGCCAATAACAAGTACAAGCAAACATCGAACCAGAGCGTGTTGCCGCCCTATGTGGAAGTGCGTTTCAAAGCCCTGAGCGAGTCCGCGGCGCGTCAATTGGAAGGGAACACCGGAGTCCTACGCACGACGTGGAACGACTCGAAGGCGACGACCGATCCCATCTATCAACACATCATCCTGCCGGGAACCCGCCAATTTTCCGCGCGCGTGCCGGTCTATAGCGGCAGCACCACCGCCACGCCGACGCCATGATGTTGCCGCCGTCCTTTTCTCGTGGCCGCCGCCGGCGAACCGCCGGGCGGGCGTTCGCGCTGGTGATCGTGCTCATCATCGTGAGCGTGCTGGCGCTGGTCGCCGTCGGGTATCTTGCGAGCATGAGCCAGGAACGCGCCACGGCCAACGCGTTTGGCAACAAGGCGCGCGCCGAAGAGAGCGCGCAGGCCGGCGTGGACACCGCGATGGGCATTTTGAAGGATTACTTCAAGGCGTTCCCGGACTCGGCGACGGTGTGGGACACGACACAAACCAAAAACCCGGACGGCACCGCGAGCGAGGGTACCACCCTCTATCTGCGAGCGGTGCCGCAGACGAACAACGCGACTTTACCCGATCCGGCTCCGGGCGATCCCGGCAACGTCACCGCCAACTACGCCGGCGGCAACGGTCCGAACAATGTCAGCACCACGACCGGTGCCGACGCGCGGAGCACTTTTGTCCTGCCACTGATCTCGGGCGCGACCGTCAACCTGCTGGCGAACAAAGCGAGCACCGTCCCGACGCTCACCGCAAATACTTCGACCAATCTCAACGCACGCCGTCAGATCAGCGACACGCAAGGCTGGATCGGTACTCCGCCCGGTTACACCAGCGCGGGATCGTTACCCAAACCTGTCTATGTGCCGTGGGTGAACGTTCAGCAACAGGACGGTTACACGGGCAACGCGTCCACGGCTCCGGTGGTCGGCCGGTACGCATTCTGGGTAGAAGACGAAAGCTTCCGCGCGAACATCAGCTACGCCGGAACCGGAACGGCCGCGAATGTCCGGCGAGACAACTCCGCCAATTACGCGCTCAATCCGACCGACCTCAACTTGATTGGCACCTTGACCGCCATCGGCGACACCGATCCGAAGACTGTCGCGCAAAATCTGCTCACCGCCCGCGGCTATTATCCTGGCAAGGTATTCCCGGAATCGCGAGCGTACACACACACGAGCGGGCTGAGCACCGCAACCGCCAATGGCCTGCGCTACCTGACCACGGGATATTCGGCCGCGCTCAACCTTTCGCGGCACGGCACACAGAGGTCGAACTTAAACGATGTCATCTATCCGTCCGGCAACGCGGCGAACGGCACGGTGCAAAACCAGATCGACAAGATCGTCCAGACCATCCAGTTCCATGCGCCGAACTTCGGTCAGCGGTTCTATCGCAAGAATTGGAGCGGCACTCCACCCGTTGTTTCTTCCACGGACCTGGATAACAGCACGATGGTGACTTCGGCTCACGCACAGATTTATTGCTATAAAATTGCTGCCAACCTGCACGACTACATCGATGCCGACGCTCTTCCCACGGTGATCAATGCCGCCGACGCCAACGGCAATTCCGGCCAGGTCTATTCCGGTGGCGCGCCGACCAAACCCATTAATTTCAACGATGGCCCGAACCCGGTGTGGGCGGTCGGCAAGGACTCCGCTCCCGTCTTGCAGGAAGCTGCCGTGCGGTTTTCCACCGGCCCCGGAAACACGGCGACACACTACAGCGTCAACGTGGATTATTATCTCGAATTCTGGAACATGAGCACGCGCCAGATCACGAGTGCGGACCTCGCTCCTCATCCCTATATTCGGATCAACGATGAGCCGTCGTGGTACGGTACCCTTTCGACGAATCCGTCCAGCTTCCAAGTGCCTCTGACCGATAGCAGCGGCGGCGTTTCACTCAGCAGCCCCCCTCCGGCGCGTGACGGGAACATTGATCTTTCGCAGTCCATCAAACCCGACGGTAGCTCGAACGGGCCGGTTGTTTTCCCGCCAGGTTCCATCACCGTCATCACCACCGACACCAATTACGCTTCCGTTGCGCCGACGATTTCCGACCCTACGGGCACCTATGGCAGCGAAGCCGTGAAGCACTACGTTCTCTGCGCCACGTTAGCCAAACGGAACTACAACGGTCCAATGCCAGCAGGCTGTAACTCGGTGAGGATGTTATACCGCAACGGTGGCACTTTCGCTGGCTCGGGTACCGGCGCGGACTACGAGACAGAAGTCGTGGTGGGAAATGACAATGGTTACATCGAAAGTCTGGCCGGCGCGGTTGCCATGAGCGGCGGCGTGATCTCCATCCCCGTCGGCTCTTCGCCTCGTCCGGTGTACGGCGGTTATCTGCGCGGAAATCTCGCCGCGAGCGGCGGGACGGGGCTTCAGCCCTCGGCGATTGGTGACCCGCGCACGAACAACGAACAACTGACCTTCAGTCTCACCGTACCTGATCCGGGGTCGGTCGATAACACCCGGTACAAGAACTTTGATCTCGCCACCACCACCAATGGAATCCCGCCCACTTTCGGGCTGCCGAACTATCTTTCCATCGATCCTGCGAAATCTGCGAATCCCTGGTCGGACTATTATTGGTTTCCGCACAGCCTCTCGGGACCCGCAGGGAACAGCACGGCGACTCCGGCGCTGACGGCACAGAACGCCCCTTCGATTATTGCCAATGCCCCTCTGCTCTCCATCGGACAGCTAGGCGATGTTTATGATCCGGCACGCCTTCCGTATAAGAGCGGCGCCGACATCACCGTGAGCCGCGGCGGCGGGCGCTCACTGCGAATCGGCCAACACGACAACCGTTACAACAACAACAACAATAACTATAATACCCTCAACGCGTCCACCGGTGCGTATCCCGCCAGCATCGGGTGGGCTTCGTGGCGACTGACGGACTTCTTTGGGATCAGCAATGCCATCGAGCAACCTGGTCTTATTAATATCAACGGTCTCGCCCGCGATAACGGCGCGGCACTGATGGCCGCTTTCCAAGGATTCAATTTCCAACCAACAACCTTGGACCCGGGCGCATCGGGGTACGATCCCGCGGCGAGTCCGCTGTTGCACGGCGATCCGCAAACCGCTGGAAAGTCGTTCGACCCCGCCGGTCTGCAAAATCTGATCAACGACATCATCACGAACCGTCTCAAGAATACTGATCTCACCAAGCCCGGCCCGTTTTTCGAGCGCGGCGAAATCTCGGAGACTCCAATTCTCAATCCGGCCAATTCGACTTCGACGAACCTCGTCACCGGGATCGATATGAAAACGGTGCTCGACAATGGCCGCGAAGAACTCGTGCGTCGGCTCATCGAACTGATTACCACGCGTGGTAGCGTCTTCACGGTTTACGCTGTGGGCCAGGCGATCAACCAGACCATTGTTGGCGGAGTAACCAAGCTGAACGTGACCGCTACGCACCAACTGCGCGTCACATTCAAGCTCGTTCCCAAAAAATCCGATGGCACACTTTTCCAGCCCGCAATCGACGCGCCCGGCAACGATTTCAATCCGACCGATGCCACGCAGCTCAACACTCGATTCTCCAAACCCGACCACTATGACATCCAAGTGTTTTCCGTCACCAGCGGTAATATCTAGAGCAGTTTGCATCTTGCTCGCGCTGACTCCGGCGGGACTTTTCGGACAGATCAAGCCGAGCGATACGCCGTCAGCGTCACCTTCGACCGACCCGGGACCGAAGCCCAAAATGGGCAACCTCCGCTTGTGGAACATGCAACCCAACAACAGCCCCACGCTCGAACTCGTGCAAGGCGCTGATCCGCAAGGACGTGTTTTGCAAACCGCGCTGCCGCTGAATTACTACGCCGGCTACATGCAATTCCTGCCTGGTACTTATCCCGTGACGATCTACCGCGTCGGTGATCGCCAGACTCCGGTGAAAAGTTTCAACGCCCAACTCCGACCAGATACGTACGTGACAATCATCGTCTCGCAGGGACCCGGGGGCACGGTCGGTGCGGAATTGGTCGACGATACCCCGGACCCGGTCAAGCCGCCATCCAACCGCCTGACGGTCCGCCAATTCTGCCCGAACGTCCGCGTGCAGGTCACTGCCGCCGGGCGCGTGAATACCGACCTCCTGGAGGTCGGCCGCGCACAAACCCTCGAGGGGTTGCCTGACGGGGTGGTACAACTGATGATGCATGCAACGGCAGCGAGTGGCGGAGTCAAAACCTGGAACGCCGAAGCGGACTTTCGCCCCAGTCGGCATGCCAGCCTGCTCATTTTCGCGGACGGCTATGGACGCATCCGTCCGCGGGTGACCGTGGATGGCCCGTCGCCGGCGGCCGAGGATGCGACCGCGAAATCTTCTGCGCCACCGCTCTTTCGCACCCCTTGATTTCTTTTGTTCAATCTTGACTTGTCTGTGATGATCCGTCGCCGTTTTTTTCACCGCTTGTGCGGCGGTATTTTCGCTGTCGTGTCCGGGCCGATGGTCGCGGTCGCACAGGTGGCGAGCCCGCACGGCAAACGCCGGGCGGCTCCGACACCCTCTTCAACTCCCGAACAGTCCCCAACTGTTTCTCCCACGGATAAACCACCTGTGGAAAAACCGGACACCGCACAGGTCAGGTTATGGAAAGCCAGCGAGAAGCCCGATTTAGCACTCCAGCTTCGCCTGTTACTCTACGGCAAGTCCACTCAAGAAGCCCTCACCCCGCTCAAAGTCGAACCGGGCAGCTATCAGTTCAGCGAGTACGTCGAGGTTCCGTTTGGACCGATGATGGTCGAGATCAGCGCACCCGGTCTGACGACGGTGGTCCTGCCCTTGCATCTGGCGGCAAAGAGTTTGTCTACCCTCCTCGTTCGGTCCGCCGGGGCGACGCTGACGGCAGAGTGGATCGACGATACCCCGGGCGGTCCAAATACTCCGTACGAATTTTCCGCTTACAATTTGCTTCTGTCAGGCGATGGCGATATCCAGATCGACATGGGTAACCTGCTCAGTGCCCATCTCCTGTCTGCCCACAGTAGAGTGCGTCTGAGTGGAATGAAGCGTGCCGTTTACCAGGTGACAGCCAGCGGCTCCGGATGGCACCGGTAACATCCATTGGAATACAGATGTCGATTTCCGGCAGTATCGTCGCGCTACCCTGCTGATTTACCCCGACGCCTACGGACGCGTCCGACCGCGGATCAGCGCGGGTTAATCCAGAGCAACATCAGCACCATCCGTTGCTCATGCGCTCCCGCAACCCGCCGGTCGCTATGGTTCACTTTCCTACCCGTTGGGACTGTTTGTTGGTACGGAGTCCGACTGCGCGTCGCTGACCTTCGCTCCGCCCCGCGCGGTGCCGTCGAGGTCCCACAGCAGCCAGTCGTCGTTGGTGACGTACTTCTTGAGCTTGTTGTCCCAACGCTTGGGCACTTCGCGCGCGAGCTTTTCGAGATACGGCAGCAACGCCGCATTTCGGCGGATGCCGTTCCTCCGCGGCGTCCATCGGGATCGCTCCCAGCCGAACCGCTCGCGGTACGGCGCGAAGCCGAACCCATCGAAAAACGTCCCGCCGATCAGCGGCATGTACCACAGGCTCGGAATGCCGCGCGGGTTCGGCTTGATCGGCACTTCGGCCGCCAGCCGCGTCCAGCAACGCCAGCCCCTTCGGGATCGTCCCGCAGATGCTCCCGCAACGCCTCCAGCGCCGGGAATTCCACCGCCGGACTGACGAACAACACCGGCTTGAACTGCAACCGCGTCAGGATGATCTCGTGCGCCGTGCCCACGCTGTAGATGTTCGTCGGCACATAGGCGATGGTGAAATCGCTCGTGTCGACCATGCGCAGGTCGATGTGAAGCGTTTCCCAGAATTGCTCGGCGCATTTCGCGCGCGCCTCGTCGCCGGCCTGACCCGGTTCGAACGTCCAGTTCTCGCGCGCATCGATCGTGTTGATGTCTTCCAGCCCGTATTCTTCCAGTCCGCGCACGAGCGGTTTGAACCACGGATCGAACACCGTCGCCTCCAGATCCCGCAGGAAATCGCCCACGCGGTTGCGCCAGCCGAATTTCTTTTCGTCCGCGCGCGACGCCACGAAATCCATCGGTCCGGAGAGGTACACGCGCGCCCCGCGCAGGTGGTTCTGGTTGGCCATGATGGCAGCCACCCTGGGCTCCGTCCCGCGCGTTGACAAGTCCCGAACGCCCCGCGCAAACGCCGCTTGCCGTGGCACGGGCTTTTCGCTTTGCTGTGTCCCTCCCTTTCCGTGCACGATCACCCGACCTACTCCCTCTACTTCGGTGGCGAACTTTTCAGCACCAAGCACCTGCTTGGCAACGCCGTGCTGGCCGACGCGATCCGCCAGCGTTCGGGCGGACGTTTCCAGCCCTTGTTGCCGCAGGTTCTGGAACAACGCGACACCACCGCCCAGGCGATCCGCGACCAGGACATCCGCGCCCTGCTGGCCTGCGACCTGGGGTTGTTTCACTACGACGGCCCCGAACTCGACGCCGGCACCGTCGTCGAGTTCATGTTCGCCAAGTTCGCCGACATCCCGGCCGTGTTGTTGCGCACCGATTTCCGGGGCAGCGGGGAACTCTCGATCAGCGGCGAACCGTGGAACCTGATGACGAGTTTCTACCCGCGCACGGTGTCGGTGGTTTTGGACGCCATGTCGATCTACCATCGGCATTTGGTCCGGCCGTCGGGGCCGCTGTTTGCCGGGGTGGAACAGGAGACCGACGGACCCGCCAGTCTGTCGGCGGCGCAAAAGATGATCGAGCAGACGGCGGACGCGGTCATCGCCGCCCTGGATCGTCTGCTGACGATGCCTCCGGTCCTGCCGGCACCCCTGCGCGAGCCGGTCTACGAATGGCTTGCGACGATGCCAGGTTTCAAAACATCGCAGGACGAGATCGCTCCCGAACTGCTCGCCCGTTGCGCGAGGAAGCGGGAAAAAGGCTTGCTGTAAATCTTATCAATACTTCGGCGCGCGTACCGTCCCGCTTTCGAGCGACGTTTGCCGTTTTGCGCGGATGCGGGTGGCGATCTCGCCGACCATCTCGTCGAGCAGCAACCGCAGGTGGCTGCCCGCGCGGAAAGTCCGCCGGCGCGATGTGCCGCACGCGGTCGGTGTGCGCGGTGAGCTGGTAGCATTTGCGAAACGCCGCCCGCGTCGGGTCGTCGGGATTGTACACCGCCATCGCCTGCCCGCCCTGCTTGCGGATGACGTTGAAGCACGGGATGTCCGTCGGGCCGTCGCCGACGTAGATCATGTTCTCAAATGGGATCGGGCGCAGATCGTCGTCCATGTGGTCGTTGACATCCTCGCTCAGGTCGAGCAGCCCCTTGTTGACCCGGAAAAGGAACTGCGTCTTTTGCGTGTGCGAGATGACGCGCTTGGGGAACGTGATGCGCCCGGCGCCGTCCTCGGCGTATTCGCAGCCGAACACCGCCCGCACATGCCGCATCAACCGGCTGCCCTCGATGACGGCCTTCAATCCGCTGGAAATGATGTAGAACTCCACGCGGATGCCCAGCGCGATGTCCTCCGGGCGAGAGCAGTCCGCGCTCGAACTCCTCGAACATCTCCGGCAGGCCGGGGTAAAACGTCAGCTCCGCGCCGAGTTCGCGCAGACGGGCGTTGGAAGGCCGGTCGAAGTCCAGCGTGTCGAGCAGGACTTTCATGTAGGCCAGTTCGCCGTCGTAGCCGTGGTTGTTGACCAGTTCCTGGCAGCGGCTCCAGAACATTTGTCGGGATCGATGCCGAACGCCGGGAATAACACCTCGTCCTGCATGTAATGCGGCGACAGCGTCTGATCGTAGTCGAAGATCAGGGCGATGAGATTCTGCGGGACGGACATAACGTCAGCGATGGATTGCCATGAAGATCGCTTCGTTCGTCGCGGGTGAGGCGAGCGCGATTTCACCCTGTTCCCGGGTGAACGCTGCCACCGCGTCGCGGATCGCCTCGCGCACCGAGATCGCCAGCATCAGCGGCGGCTCGCCGACGGCCTTGCTTTTGCCGACGGTATCGACCTGCGCGGCGTCCTCGAAGAAGGTCACCCGGAAATCCGCCGGCGCGTCGCTGATGGCGGGGATCTGGTAGGTGCTCGCGCCGTGCGACTGGCAGACGCCCCTGCGCGTCCCAGCGCAAATCCTCGCACGTCAGCCAGCCCATGCCTTGCACGAAGCCGCCCTCGATCTGGCCGCGGTCCACGCCGGGATTCAGCGAGTGGCCCACGTCGTGGAGGATGTCCACGCGGCGCACCTGCTGCATGCCCGTCGTAGCCGTCGACCTCGACCTCTGTGACCGCCGCGCCGCACGCGAAATAATGGAACGGGCGGCCCTGGCCCTTCGCGCGGTCCCACTGCATGCCCGGCGTTTTGTAGTAACCCTGCGCGGAGAGGCTCACGCGCTCCATGTAGGCGCGGTCCACGACCTCCAGGTATTCCACGATCTCGTCGGTTTTGTCCGCCACGAACACCGCACCGTTTTCGAACCGGACCTGTTCCTCCGTGACAGTGTCGTCGCCGAACCGTTCCTTCAGCATCGCCGCCGCGAACGGCAGCAGCCGCGCGCGGAGTTGCCGGCAGGCGTCCTGCACGGCCACGCCGTTGAGGTCGGCCCCGCTCGACGCCGCCGTGGCCGAGGTGTTGGGCACCTTGTCGGTCGCGGTCATCATCAGGCGGATGCGTGCGGGCGGCAGGCCGAGTTCGCGCATCGGCGACGCCGAGGATCTTGGTGTGCAGCCCCTGACCCATTTCCGTGCCGCCGTGGTTCACCTGCACCGTGCCGTCGCGGTAGATCAGGACCAGCGCGCCCGCCTGGTTGTAAGCCGTGTAAGTGAAGCTGATGCCGAACTTCACCGGCGTGATCGCAAGCCCGCGCTTGACCCCGACGCGGCCTTCGTTCCAGCGCGCGATTTCCTCGCGCCGCGCGTCGAACGACGAGCTTTCGCTTGAGTTGCCGCCAGAGCGCGGGCAGCCGGATATCGCCGATTTCCTCGCCGTAGTGGGTCGTGTTCGTCTCGCCGCGTCCGTGGTAGAGATTGCGCTCGCGCACCTCCTCGGGCGGTCGTCCGACGCGGCGCGCGACGCGGTCCATGATTTCCTCGATGACCAGCATCCCCTGCGGCCCGCCGAAACCGCGAAACGCCGTGTTGGAGGCGATGTTCGTTTTCGCCACGCGCCCGCTGACCTCGATGTCGGGAACGTAGTACGCGTTGTCGACGTGGAACATCGCGCGGTCGGTCACCGGCATCGAAAGGTCGAGCGACCAGCCGCCGTTGGAGATCAGGTCGCATTGCAGGGCGAGGAGTTTGCCGTCGTCGTCGTAGCCGACCTGGAACTTGGCCAGAACGGATGCCGCTTGCCGGTCAGCTGCATGTCCACGTCGCGGTCGAGTCTGCACGCGCACGGGCCGGCCGGTTTTCAACGCCGCCACCGCCGCGAGCGCGGCCCAGGTGTTGCCCTGCGTCTCCTTGCCGCCGAACCCGCCGCCCATGCGCGGCGCCTGCACGACGATGCGATGGCGCGGCAGGCCGAGCACCTCGCCGACGATGGTCTGGATTTCGCTCGGGTGCTGCGTCGAGGAGGCAATGAGCACGTTGCCGTCGCCATCGACCTCCGCCCAGGCGGCCTGCGTCTCGAGGTAGAAATGCTCCTGCCCGCCGAACTCGAACTCGCCCTCCAGCCGGTGCGGACTCGCCGCCAGCGCCGCGCGCCAATCGCCGCGGCGCATGTGGTTGGCGTCGGTATGGAAGCTCTCCGCCGCGATGGCCTCACGGATCGTCACGATGGGCGGGCAGCGGCTCGTATTCTACGTCCATCAGCCGGCGCGGCCTCGCGGCAAATTTCCGGCGTGTCGCCGACCACCAGCGCCACGAGGTGCCGATGGTAGAGCACCTCGTTGTCCGCGAAGAGGGTTTCGTCCTTGCGGCTGACGCCGACGTTGTTGTGTCCCGGCACGTCCTCGGCCATCAGCACCGCGCGCACGCCGGGCACGGCCCGCGCGCGGGTCGCGTCGCGTCGGAGGATCCGCGCGTGCGCGTGCGGCGCGCACACCGGCCACACATCGAGCATGGGCCGGCGTTGCGCGGTGTCGTCCACGTACTGCGCGCGGCCGGTGACGTGGCCCGCGCCGCTCTCGTGCGGCAATGCGCGCGAATCGGAGGGGACGTTCCAGGCCGTCGTCGCTGACAAAATCCCCGCGCGCGTCCTGCGGCCCTGGTTCGCCGCGCACGAATTTTTCCCACAACCTGCGGATGACGCCGCGCCGGTATTCGGCGCTCCCGCGCCGGTCGGAGAGCGGGACTGAACTCCTCGCCGAGCGTCGCAAGCGACCATCTCACAGCGCGTCGTCGAGCGTGCGTCCGACCTGCGCCTGCTTCCGCGCGTTGCGCGCGTACCGGGGTCGCCGCCACCCCGCCGAACGCCATCCGCGCGCGGGTGACTATCTGCCGTTCGTCGCATTCCACGGCAAACGCGGCCGAGACCGCGCTGATGTCCATCTCGCGCCGTTTGGACACCTTGAAAAATTCGGCCCGTTGCGCACGCCGCCGTGGGAGGATGACCGCCTCGATGATCTCGCCCTCGCGCAGGGCGTTGCGGCGGTAGCCGGTGAAAAACTCGTCCAGCGGGATCGTGCGTTTCCCGTGTTCCTCGGAGACGAGTTGCAACGCCGCATCCAGCGACAGGAGCACCGGCGCGGCGTCGCCGATGGGCGAGGCCGTTGCCAGGCTGCCGCCGAGCGTCGCGCGGTTGCGCAGCTGGCGAAATCCAAACAGCCAGAGCATCTTGCCTAGCGAAGGAAATTCTTCGCCGACGGCCTCCTCAACCGTCGTTAGGGGGGCTGCCGCGCCGAGGTGCCAGGCGTCGGGTTCGCAGCGGACCTCGCGCAGTTCCGCTGCTGCTTCCACCGAGAGGAGGCGCGGGCAAGTCGCCTGCTGTTTGTTGATTTCGACGCCGATCTCGGTGCCGCCCGCGATGAGGCGCGCGCCGGGGTCGCGCCGCAGGAGCGAGAGCAATTCCTCCAACGAGGCGGGCCGCAAAAAGGACTCGTTCCCGCGTTCGTAATGGCACGGCGGCAGCGCGGACCGGTCGCCCAGCAGTCGCCGCGCGTGGGGGTCGCAGGAGAGTTTCGCCGCGCAGGTTTTTCCACCCGCCTGTCCGTGGCAAAGGAGCGTCTCGCGCGCCGCGTCGCGGATCGGGCGGTAGCCCGTGCATCGGCAGAGATTGCCGCAAAGCTGGTCGGCGATCTGCCAGGGCTTTCGCAAATCTTCCCGGTAGTACCCCTCGAACATCGACATGATGATCCCCGGCGTGCAGTACCCGCATTGCGAGCCGTAGTGCCTGACCATCGCCTCCTGCACCGGGTGGAGCGCGCCGTCCGCTGCCGGCGACGCCTTCGACCGTCATCACCTCGCGGCCCGCGAACATCGGCAGCAGCGCGATGCAACTGTTGACCGCGCGCCACGCGGGCCGTCCGGCGTGGTCGGCATCCAGCAGCGCCACGGTGCACGCGCCGCAATCGCCTTCGTTGCAGCCGCACTTCGTGCCGGTGCGGCCGTTGCGCCGCAGCCAGTCGAGCAGGGTCGTGTGCGTGGAGAGTTCGTGGACCTCCACGCGCTCGCCGTTCAGCGAAAAGGAAAAGCTGCCCTCCGTGGCCCCTTGCATCCCGGTAGAATGCAGCAGGGCGGGTGTTTTGTCTCGCTCATAAGGTCTACCGCTTCTCAGCTTGGATGAGGGATCAGCCCCCGCGCCGCAGGCGCATCGTTTAAGGTAGGGTTGCCTCTCCGAGGCAATCCAAGATCGGCTTGGATGCCCCTTGTGCGCACGACGCGTCTCGCCGGAAACATTTGGATTGCCTCGGAGAGGCAACCCTACCTTGATTCGACCGGCCGCAACGGCCTGTTCGGCATTTACGCCCCACCGCGTCGGCCGAGCAGGATTTTCAGGAACGAGCGCGAGCGGATTTCCTCCAGCGTCAGGCCGGTTGCCAGCGCCTCGTCTTCGGTGATCGCCCCGCACGCGATGCCGCGCAGGAAGAAATTCAGCAGCCCCTGACCCGTTGCCGCGTCGTCGAACACGTCCCCGAACAGCGATGCCAGCGCCGCTTTTTCCACGAACGCCTTCAGCCGCCCGGACGCCGCCGGCAGTCCCGCCAGGAAGAACGAATACACCGCCGCGTAGCGCGCGACGAATTGCGCCGGGTGCAAATCCCAGCCTTCGTAGATGCCGTTGCGCAACGAATGCAGCGTGTCTTCGAACGCCAGCCGCCACGCGCCGTGTACGGCCTCGCGGTTTTCGCGGAGCTGCGCGTCGGACAGGTCCGCGCCCCGGTGCGGACCGACGGGCAGGATGTTCGTCGCGCCGTCGGAAAGCTGCACACCCGTTCCCGCCAGAGCGGCGACCATCACCGTGCGCGCGAAGTCGCACGCCGGATGGCCCATCGCCTGATACGCCGCCGTGATCCCGAACGATGCCGTGTAATCGTACACGCCGAAATGCAGGCTGGAGCAGCGCCCCTCCGCCGCCTCGACGAAGCCCAGCAACGGGCAGCGCCCGTCGGCGTCGATGATCGCCTGCGGCGTCTCGACCATCAATTCCAGCCGGAGCGCGCCCGCTGGCAAACCGAGTTTCGGCTCCAGCAGCGCGCACACCTGCGCTGCCGCCGTCACGTGCGCCGCGATCTGTACCTTCGGGACGGTGACGACGAAATTCTCCGGCAGTTTCCCGCCGGTTTTCGCCACGAGCGCCGACGACGAAAAGGTCCAGCGTCCGCATGCTGCGCGCGCGCAGGTCTTCGTTGAAGGGTTTGACGCGGATGCCAATGAAACGGCGGCAGCGTCCCGGCCGCCAAACCCGGCGGCGACCTCGCCCGCGCTTGCCACGGCGTGTCCGTCTTCCTGCGCGTCGGGCCGGTTGCCGTAGCCGTCCTCGAAATCGAGCCGGAAGTCCTCCACCGGCTCGCGTTCGAGCTTGGAGACGACGCGCGCGTACAGGTCTTGCGCGAAGGCCGGTTCCCACGCCGCGCCGAGCGCGCCGGCCAACGCGGCGGGATTGGGCGCGTATTCGTGCAACGAGCGCCGCGCCGTTTCCCCGAGCTTGCGGGCCGTGTCCGCCTTGAACAGATGCGCGCCGCCGTACACGACATGCACGGGTTGGCGGCGGTTGGATTCGCCCGGGTAGCGCGCGAGAAAAGCCTGGTTGGCCGCGCGCAGGTCGTTGACGACCGGGGCGAGTTCTTCGGAGGAAAGCGTGGGTGTCATGGGAGCCGGTTCACGTCCTTGTAATAGATGTAGCGCGCCGGTCCCGGCCCCGCCGCGATGAACCATTGCGGACAATACGGCGCGATCCAGAGCGCGTCCCCCGCCTGGACCGGGTGCCAGTCCTCGTCGAGCCGGTACACGCCGCCGCCGTCGAGGAAAAGCATCCCGTGCTCCATGACGTGCGTCTCGACGAACGGCAGCGTCGCGCCGGGATCATACGTGAAAATGTTGACGGCCATGTCCATCGCCGGGCCGTCCGGCAGGAGCGTCTTGAGCCGCGCGCGGGGATCGCCGAGGAACGGCGCTTCGGGCGCGTCGTTTTCGTGGCCGGTGAAGAACGACGGCGTTTCGTCGGTCTCGTCCGCCGTGTGTTCCCAGGTTTTGCGAAAGATCAGGACCCGCGTGCCCGCCTGCGTGCCGGTGAACTCGTACCACGAATCCGCCGGGACATAGACGTACCCACCGGCCGCGAGTTTCTTGCCGTTGCACTTGCCGCCGCCCGCGATCACGTAAAAAAACCATTCGTCGCCGCCCGCGTAGCCGTGCCCCTCGCCGCCTTCCTCCAGATCGACGATCATCTGCGTGACCCGCGCGCCCAGCGCATGCGAGATGAGCACGTACGGCGTGCAACGCGTCCAACCCGGCAGCACGCTGGGAACGTACCCGTCCGGGGTGATGAGCGCGTAGTTGCGCCGGACGACGTTGCGGGTCAGGCCGAGTTTCGGGTACATCACAGTGTCATCGGTCGGGAATGACGAGCCGGCCGCCGGGCGCACCCACCGGCTGCCCGTCCAGGGCGACGGTGCGGCCACGCAGGATCGTCCGCCGGACCGCCCCGCGCAACGTGCGGCCGAGGTAGGGAGTCAGCTTGTGGCGGTATTGCAACGAACCGGCCGTCACGGGCGTCCCTCCGGCGGGATCGAACAGCACGAGGTCGGCGTCGGCCCCGAGGGCGAACCAGCCTTCTTTGGACGACAACCGGAACCGCCCCGCCGGCGCACGGGCGGTCAGCGACGCGATGAGGTCAGGTCCCAGACCCACGTCGAACAACAGCGGGAGCAGGTGCTGGCAACTCGCCACCCCACCCCAGACCTTGAAGAAATCCACGTCCGTCTTCATCGACGGCGGGGCGGGCGAATGGTCCGAGCCAATCGTGTCCACGAACCCCGCCACCACCCGGTCGAGCAGCGCCCGGCGGTCGGCCTCGGCGCGCAACGGCGGCGCGCATTTCGCCACCGCGCCGAGCCGTTCGGCGTCCTCGTCGGTCAGGACCAGGTAGTGCGGACACGTCTCGCAGGTCACGTCCACCCCCTCGTGCGCCGCCTCGTGGATGAGCCCCACCCCCTCGGCGCTGCTGACGTGGACGACGTGCAACGCGCAGCCGGTTTCCCCCGCGATGTCGAGGGCCAGCCGGATCGCTTCGAGTTCCACGACAATCGGCCGCGAAGCGAGGTAATCGCGCACGGTCGTGCCGCGCACGAGTTCCGGGTGGTCGATCTCGGCGTGCACCGCCACGAGCATGTCCAGCGAGGCCGCCTTCTCCATGCCCGCGTGCAACGTCCCGGCGTCCGCCCTGGGGAAATCGTCGATGCCGCTGCCCGACATGAATGCCTTCAGACCCACGACGCCTGCGTCGCGCAAGGCTTCGAGTTGGTCGAGGTTTCCCGGGACCAGTCCGCCCCAGAGCGCGAAATCGACCCACGATTTCTTCTCCGCGACCACCCGCTTCGCCGCGAAGCTGGCCGCGTCGCACACGGGCGGCGTGGAGTTCAGCGGCATGTCGAAAAACGTCGTCGTCCCGCCCACCGCGCAAGCGCGGGAGCCGGTGTCGATGCCCTCCCAGTCGGCGCGGCCGGGTTCGTTGAAATGCACGTGCGCGTCGATGACACCGGGCAGGAGGAGCAGGCCCCGCGCGTCGATTTCCTCGCGGGCGCTGCCCTCCGCCAGCGCGACGATGCGGCCGTCCGTGATCCCCAGGGCGGGCAGGTTCGCGGCGTGGCGGATCAGGAGGTCGAACTCAGCCATGAGCGTCAATGCATGAGGTCCGGCGTTTGCGCCAGCCGCAAGACAAAATCGCGCAGCGCCGCCAGGGCCTTGGCCACGTCGGCGGTGCGGACGGATTCGGCGGGATGGTGGCTGACGCCGCCCTTGCAGCGCACGAACATCATCGCCGTCGGGCAGACGGCCGACAGGGCCGCCGCGTCGTGCCCCGCGCCGCTGGGCAGAAGCGGCGCGTCGGGTGCGTGGAGGCGGACGGCGTCGTGCAACAGGCTCGTCAGCCGCGGGTCGCAGGCCATGCTTTCCGCGTCCTGCATCGTGGTCCACCGCAAGCGCGCTTTTCTTTTGGCCGCGATCCTTTCCGCCTGTTGACGCAAGGTGTCCACGGCGGCCCGACGGCGCGCATTTTCCAGGTGCCGCACGTCGAGGCTGAGTGTGACCAGACCGGGGATAACGTTGCTGGCCCCCGGCCGCGCGTCGATCTGGCCGACCGTGGCCGTCACCCCGACCCGCTCGGCGGCGAGGATCAGTTCCGCCGCCGCGCACAGGGCGTCGCGGCGCAGGTTCATCGGCGTGGTGCCCGCGTGGCCCGCGCGTCCGGTGAACTCCACCCGCACGCGCGTCTGCCCCGCGATGCCGCTGACCACCCCGAGCGCCAGACGGTGCGCTTCGAGCACCGGCCCCTGCTCGATGTGGACCTCCGCGTAGGCGAGCAATTCGCGGCGTTGGCGGCGGGCGCGTTCGATGCCTTTTTCGTCGATGGCGGCGAGGTCGCGCTTCGTGAGCGTCCCGGCCAGCGCGCGGCTGCCGAGGTAGGTGGATTGATAGCGCACGCCTTCCTCGTCGGAGAAACCGATGACCTCCACGGCGAACGGCAGCCGAACGCCGCCTTCGCGCAACGCGGTCACGGTGGCCAAGGCAGCCAGCACGCCCAGCGGACCGTCGTACTTTCCCGCGTCGCGCACGGTGTCGAGGTGCGAACCGAGCAGCAGCGTCCGGGCGCGCGGACGGTCGGCGCAGGGCCAGCGGCCGATGAGGTTGAACGCCGCATCCTCGCGCACCTCCAGCCCGGCGGCGCGCATCCAACTGCCGACGAGGGCGTTCGCGCGGATCATGGCCGGCGAGTGAAACGTGCGGGTCAGGCGGCCCGGCTCGTCGCTGACGCGGCCGAGTTCGTCGCACCGGCGCATCAACTCCCGCGATAGGTGCTGTAAGCCCAAGGGGTGCAAAGCAAGGGAACGTGGTAGTTGGCGGAGGCGTCGGCGATGCGGAAGCGCACCGGCACGCGGTCGAGGAACGCGTTTTCGCCGAAGAAATCGCCGACGTGGAAGGTGAGTTCGTACTCGCCCGCCGCGAGCGCGTCGTCGACCAGCAGCGGCGCGTCCGTGCGGCCGTCGGCGTTGGTAGAAACCGTTTTCAGGAGGGTGTTTGTGTCGGTGGAGCGCAGTTCGATCCGCATCCCGGCGGCCGGGCGGCCGTGCAGGAGGTCGAGGACGTGGGTGCTGAGTTTGCCCATGACGATGTCCGCCGCGTCAGCGGCGTCGTAACGAAGGTAGGGATGCCTCTCCGAGGCAGTCCCAAATTCCTTCTGGAAAAACGTCGCCACACCCAAATGGTTCCAGAAACATTTGGGACTGCCTCGGAGAGGCATCCCTACCTTGGCGACGACCGGCCGCTTCGCGGCCTGACCAGAAAGACTGGTTCATTTAATCAAATCCTCCAGCCGCAGGTGGGCGATTTTGCAGATCTCCCCGAGCGCCGCCGCGCGTTCCTGCGCCTCGGTGTTACGCAAACGCACGGGAAACGCTGCCAGGATGGCGTCCTTCTTATTCAGGCGCGCGCAGATCACAAACGGAAACCCGAACCGCGCCCGGTACTCGGCGTTGTACCGCCCGAAGAGCGCCCCCTCCTCCGGCGACAAGCCCACCAGCCCGGCGGCGGCCTGCTCGCCCTGGGACTCGGCGGTCAGCACGGCGCGGCCGACCAGATCGGGGTGCGCGCGGATCAGCGCGGTCTGCTTTTCCTGCGACGAACCACGCACGGCCTCGCACATCGTCTGCCAGAGTGCCTCGACACTGCCAAACGGCCGCCGGTCGGCCACCGCTTCCGCGACCCAGGGCGAATGCTCGAACACCGGACCGACCACACGCACGAACTCCCCGCGCCCGGCGGCGTTGACGGTAGACAGATCGGTCGGCGGCATCGAAGATTCCTTGGGTTCCCTCGGGAAAAAGGCTTACAACCGGGCGGGGCATCCGGCAAACAGAAATCCATGGGCGCAAGACTGATCGACCATCAATACGGCAAGTCGCGCGTGCGCATCCTCAAGGTCCTGCGCGACGGCGTGACCCACACCCTCAAGGAACTCGACGTGTCCGTGCGGTTGAGCGGCGATTTCGAGTCCTCCTACACCTCCGGCGACAACTCGAAGGTCGTCCTCACCGACACCATGAAGAACACCGTCCAGGTGCTCGCCAGAGACGTGCTCGGCGAGGAAACGGAGCGTTTCGCCGTCACGTTGGCGCGGCATTTTTTGGAGCGTTATCCGCAGGTCCACCGCGTCAAAATCAAAACCTGGGAACGGGTCTGGGACCGGCTGCGCACCGACGGCACGCCGCATCCGCACAGCTTCGTCCAGGCGCAGGGAGCGCGTCCGACCGTGCACGTCGTGGCGACGGCCAAGAGCACCGTCGTCGTATCCGGCATTGCCAACCTGCTCCTGCTCAAATCGACCGCCTCCAGCTTCAAGGATTATCCCAAGGACGAGTTCACCACGCTGCCGGAGACCGACGACCGCATTTTTGCCACGTCGCTCATCGCGGTTTGGGCCTGGGACGGCGAACCGGCAAACTACCACCAGGCTAACGAGACGGTCCTCGACGCACTGGTTCGGCCTTTCGCGCTCAACCACAGCCCGAGCGTCCAGACCACGCTTTACCAGATGGGCGAAGCGGCCCTGGCGGCCTGCGCGCAGATCAAGCTGGTCCGGCTGGCGATGCCCAACAAACATTACCTCCCCATCGACCTCTCGCGCTTCGGCCGGGAGAATCGCAACGAGATTTTTCTGCCCACCGACGAGCCGTACGGCCAGATCGAGGCGACACTGCACCGCGCATGACCCCGGATGACGTTCTGCGCGAACTCCTCGACGCCCGGGCGCGGCGCGAGCGTTGCGCGCTGGTCACCGTGGCGGCGGCGCGTGGTTCCACCCCGCGCGAGGCGGGCACGAAGATGCTCGTCTACGCGGGCGGCCGGATCGCCGGCACCGTCGGCGGCGGACGCCTGGAATCGCTCGTGATCGAGGAAAGCCTCGCCGCGCTCGCGGCCAACGCCCGCACGCCTACCCTCAAGACGTACCCCTTGCGCGAGGGCCTGAGCGAGTCCTTCGGCGCGGTGTGCGGCGGCGAGGTCACCGTCCTCATCGAGCCGCAAATCCTGGCCGAGGCGCTTTTCATCGTTGGCGCGGGGCATTGCGGACTGGCCATCGCGCGGCTGGCAACCACCTGCGGCTGGCACGTCACGGTCATCGACGACCGCGCGGACCTGCTCGGCGAGGTTCCCGCCGGGATCGTCACGGTGGCGGCAGCGGCCCCGGCCGAATGGATCGCCGCGCGTGACTGGCAACGGGACGAGGCGCTGGCACTCGTCAGCCGCAGCTATCCGCTGGACCGCGACTGTCTGCTGGCGGCGCTGCGGCGCGGCGGGATGGGTTACCTCGGGATGATGGGCAGCCGCCGCAAGGTGCGGATGGCGTTCGAGGAAGTTGAAGCGGCCGGCATCCCGGCCGAACGTCTGGCCGAAGTGTACGCACCGCTCGGGCTCGATCTGAAGGCCGAGACCCCGGCGGAAATCGCCGTCAGCGTGATGGCGCAGGTATTCCAGGTGATGCGAACCGCGCAGGGCGGGCACTTGCGCGGGCATTGAGGATTCGTCGAGGCTTTGTTGAGCCACCCGGGCGTCACACGGCGAAAGCCTAGCCGACCGCCGACTCGAACAGCGGCACGATCCGCATCTCCGGCACGAGCACCAGTCCCTTGTCGGTCAACCGGATCGCCGGGATGACGGAGAGCGGGATCAGGTTGAACCCCATGAAGGGCAGCGTGCAGCCGACCTCGTTCCACGCGCGCTTGAGCGTTGTCATCTCCTCGGCCACGATTGTCGCCCGTTTGTCGGAGAGCAACCCCGCGATGGGTAGATCGACCATCGCCAGCACCTGCCCGTCGCGCACGACGCACACGCCGCCCTGTTTCGCCTGCAACGCCGCAACCGCCACGCGCATGTCGGCCTCGTTCGTGCCGGCGACGAGCAGGTTGTGCGAATCGTGTCCCACGCTGCTGGCCACCGCCGCCGTCGCGCAGGCCGAAATCCAGCAGGAACCCGTGCGCGACGTTGCCCTCCGCGCGGCCGTGACGCTCGATGACCGCCACATGACACAGCCCGTGCTCGGCGAGCAATCCCGGCCAGCCGTCCGCGCCGGGAACCAGCGTGACCTGTTCATGGGCCAGGATGATGCCCGGCAGCGCCGTGCGGATCACGTTGGCGACCACCGGGCCGGCCGGCAACGGCGGCACCAGACCCAATTCCGGGGCAGGCGCGCAATGGACCGTGCGGTACGCGGCGGCCGGGTACTGGTAGCGGCGGCCGAGCGCCTCGTCGAGCAGCGGGGTGATCTTGCGGTCCTCGACGACCAATTCGCCGCCGTACCACGTGCTCCGCGGTTCGAGGTCGTCGTTGAGCAGCACGAGGTCGGCCCGGCGTCCGCCGCCCAGGCCGCCGAACTCGCCGTCCAGGCCGTAGCGCGTCGCGGGATGCAGCGAACCCAGGCTCCACGCCCGCGCGGGCGACAACCCGGCTTTGACCACCTGCCGCGTCACCCAGTCCAACCCAAAAGTGAACACATCGTCCGCGTCCCGGTCGTCCGTGCAGACGCAAACGCGCTTCGTGTTCGCGCCGAGTTCGGTCACCGTCTTGATCGCTTCGGGCAGCGAATGCCACGGCGTCGTCGGCGGGCCGCCGCGCAGGAAAATCCACACGCCGGCCTCGAGCAAGTCATCGGCGATGTCGCGGTCGATGGCCTCGTGCGTGTCCGTGACGCCGCTGGCCGCGTACGCCGCGACGAACTCCCGCCCGTAGATGTGCCCACAAACGGGTCGGCCCGCGCGAGAGCGCCGCCGCCAGGATCGCGTGGCTGCGTTCGTCGCCCATCGTGACCTGCACGAAATCCATTTTCTCGCCGAGCGCCACCGCCTCGGGCCAGCGGTCAAAGAGCGCGCCGATCTTCTCCGCCGTCAGGTCGCCGCCGGCGGTTTCGAGCAAGGGCGAGGTGGCGGGCACGGTGCTGGGCACCGTCAGGTAAACGGAAAGCGGGGCCTGCCGGGCGTCTTCGAGCATCATCTCGATGCCCGCCACGTCGAGCACGTTGCCGATCTCGTGGCTGTCGCAAAAGACCGTGGTCGTCCCGTTGAGCAGCGCGCCCTCGGCGTACGCGCAGGCGGTCATCATGCTGCTCTCGATGTGGACGTGCGGATCGACCAGACCCGGCGCGATGATCCCGCCGCGCGCATCGTAGAACGTCGTCCCGGCCGTCGCGCGCGGACAATCGCCGGCGGCTTTCACCGCCGCGATCCGGCCCCGGTGAATCCAGATTTCGCGTCCATCGTGGATGCGTTCCGAATACGTCGAGAGTACCCGCGCGCCGGTGATGACCAACCCGGGCGCGAGTCGGCCCGAAGCGACGGCGGCGAGTTCGCGGGTGAGCGAGGCGAGCGCAGGAACGGAAAAACGGGTCAAGGGCATAAAAGTCGATGTTAGTAAGGAGTCTTGTCAGGCTTGGCAATCCATTCCTCCATCACGGGCCATGCCTCCTCCCGCAACAGGGGCGCGGCGGGGATGGAACGTTTTTCCAGAGGCAGGGAAATTTCGTGGTAGATCGCCGCGTCATCGAAACCGGCCTGCGCGGCGTCCGCGCTGACGCTGGCGAAATAGAGCCGGTCCAACCGCGCCCAGTAGATTGCCGCCAGACACATTGGGCACGGCTCGCAACTCGCGTAGATCGTGCAACCGGCCAGCGAGGGCGTTCCCAGCGTCCGCGCCGCCGCCCGGATCGCCACCACCTCCGCGTGGGCGGTGGGGTCGTTGGAAGACGTGACCTGATTGCATCCCCGCGCGACGATCTCGCCGTCGCGCACGATCACCGCTCCGAACGGCCCGCCCTGCTGGCTACGCATCCCCGCGAACGCCGCCGCGATGGCAGCGCGCATGAAATCCTCCGGCCCCTGTTGCTTTGGCATGGGGATGGTATGGCGGTTCGCGGTAGAAACGGCAAGCGGGATGAAGCGGCGTTTGAACACAGAGACACGGAGACACGGAGACCGGAGGAGTAAGACAGTCGAAGAGAAAGGGACGGAGCACGGACGGCCGGTTAACCGCCCCGGCCCTTTTTCCCGTTGCTGCTGCTTCTCTTCCGGTCTCCGTGTCTCCGTGTCTCTGTGTTCAAATGCCGCTTTCGTCCTTGCACACGCCGTCCGTTCCGACCAGCTTGGGCAGACCATGCTCGCCGATCTCAGCCGCATCCTTTTTCACGAGAGCACCATCCTCAGCCGGCTCGACGAAATGGCGCACCAGATCACCTGGGATTACCGCGACAAGGACCTCACCGTCGTGGCCGTGCTCAACGGTTCGTTCATGTTCCTGGGCGACCTCTTGCGGCGCATCCCGATCCCGCTCCACGTCGATTGCCTGAGCGTGTCGAGTTACTCCGGCCACCGGAGCACGGGGGTGGTGACCTTCGATCAGACGAACATGCCCGAGATCACCGGCCGCCACGTTCTCGTCGTGGACGATATCCTCGACGGCGGCTTCACGCTCCACGCGGTCCGCGAACGGTTGCTGCAACTCAACCCCGTGAGCCTGAAAATCGGCGTCTTGCTGCGTAAAAACCGGGTGCGCGAAAAGCCGGTCGAGGCGGATTATATCGGGTTCGACATCGCCGATGAATTCGTCGTCGGCTACGGCCTGGATTTCATGGAGCACTACCGCAACCTGCCGTGTATCGGCGTGCTCAGCGAGGATGTCATCGAGCAGGGTCTGGCGAAGCTGCGGAACGAGAAGAGCGCGGACGAGGCCCCCTCGGTCTGAACTATCATCGATGGATGGCGCTCTCCGAGCGGCATTGGTTATCCATACGCCGTAGGTGTCTTGAATTTAAGGCGGCCAAGCCGCAAACGTAGACCAATGCCGCTCGGAGAGCGCCATCCACCTGCACAGTATTTCACCTGCGCGGTATTATGGCTGCCCGCCTGGCACCGTCGTTTCGCATTTGTCCCAGTGCGCGGTGAGTTCGTGGACCACCGCGCTGCCCACCCGGTACGCTGCCTCCAGGCTGGGAATGTACGCCGAATATAATCCCCGGTTTTCGTCCGCCAGATTCTGCGCCGCCGTCAGCCCCGGCGGCTGGCAGTCGTAGTTACTCGCCGTCCGCAACACCATCACCCGGCGCAGGTCCACCCGGCCGGCTTTCGCCAGCGAGGTTAGCGATTGCATCGTTCCCGTGTCTTCCATTGCCGTGGTGACAAAATTCCCCGCGCCGTCCGTCCAATACTTTACCCAGTCGTTGGCCCATTCGTCCATGAGTTTGCCGTGCCAGAACGTGCTCGACGAAAGCGTGTCACCCTTGAGCACGAACGGCGGCTTTTGCGCGGCGGGAGTGTCCTTGTAACGCGCCCGGCTCGTTTTCATTTTCTCGTTCTCCAGCAGCGGCGTATCCTTGGTCAGTTCGTAGGCCCAGTCGCGCAATTTGGCGTTGAGATGGTAAACGACCGTCGAGCCTTCCATGCTTTTGCGCGGCATCGGATAGGGCGACGACGAGTCCAGCGGGATGAAGGGCGATTTCCAATCCTTCGGCATCTCGCGCGCGTCGATCTCGTGCGCGAGGTCGCCGTCCACCACCCACTCCGCCCAGGCCGCGCTGCCCAGGCTCGCGTCGGCGGGATCGACCCCCGCGATGCCCGCGACCAGCCAGTACGCTTCCGAAAAATCGAAGCGCGCGTCCATGCCGACGGCCATCACCGTGGAAGCCGAGTGCGCCGTGCCCACGCCCGTGACGATCCCGACCACGCCGTCGTCGTTGGCCATGATGTCGTGGAACGCCGCCGGCGCGGGATAACGATGGATCAGTTTCTCGCGTTCGTACCAGAACTGGAACTCGCCCGGCGTGTCGCCGGTGTCCGCGCCGGGTTCGTACATGGTAACGACCACGACCTTGACTTTTATGGGTCGGGCGGGCGCGTCCTGCGCGCGTCCGGCCGGGAGGAGCGCCAGAAAGATCGCGGCGGCAAGGCACCGGATCGCACCGCGCCAGCGGTGCTCGTCATCAAGGTAGGGATGGCTCTCCGAGCCAGTCCCTGATTTGGCTTGGATGATCTCCGGGCGCATGGAGCGCCTTGCCAGAAAAATTTGGGACTGGCTCGGAGAGCCATCCCTACCTTGGGAACGACCGGCCGCCGGGCGGCCTGTCCGGAAAAGGAAACGCATGGTCAGGATTTAAAAAACTTTCGGGGCGAAAGTCCAGCGCACGCGCCAGACTTCCGCCCCGGGGTAAATTTTTGTGGTGCGAGCCGTCAGAACCGCACCTTCACCGTGCCTTCCACGCGCAACGGCAGGTCGGCCAGGATGGAGTCGTTGCCGTACGTCGGGTTCGGCGGTGCCCAGTTTTTCTGGTCGGTGAAGTTCAGGACCGCCAGCGTCACCTGCACGTTCTTGAAGGTGTAGAAAATGCTCGCGTCCAGCGTGTACTGCCACGGGATTTTCAACTGTCCGCCGTAATCGTTGAAGATCGTGCTGGTCACGTTGCCGTCTAGCGATGCGCCCAACCCGAAGTCCGTCTTGTACGACGCCACGAAGTTGAACAAATGCTGCGGCACGCCGGGCTGGCGGTAGTTCCCCACCGGCAGCGTGTAGAAGTCCGGCGTAAACTTGCCCGTCACGATCTGGCCGTTCGGCAGCGTGACGTTCGTCGTGCCCACGTCCACGGGGCTGCTCGTCGTCTCGAAGAGTCCGTTGGCACCATAATAGTAACTCGACAGGAACGTGTAGCCCGCCGTGGCGTAGAAGTGACGGTTCGGCTGGTAGTTCGCCTCCAGTTCCACGCCCTTGACGTTGACTTCCTGGTTCGCGCCGGTCTGCTGCGGGATGTTGCGCGTTTGCCGGAAAACCGCGCCGTTGATGAAGAGCGTGTCCTTGACGAGGCTCGCCTTGAAGCCCGCCTCGTAGAGTTCGCTCTTGTTGTGGAACTGCGCGGAGGTGAACGTGTTGCCCGTCGCGCTCGACGGCGCGATGCCGCCGCCGTTGAACTGCTGCGTGGCCTCGTTGTAGTTATAGGTGGCGTAAAGCGAGAACTTGCTCGTCACATGCAGCACCGGGCTGACGTTGGCGTTGCCCAGGCCCATGACCGTGCTGTCATGCGTGCGCGGGAGGCCGACCGGCGCGGCCGGATCGGTGTCGCTGACGTAGAGTAGGTCGCCGCGTCCGCCGTAGAAAAGACTCACATACTTGCCGAAGTCGATCTGGTGCTGGAAGAAGTAGGCGTAGTCGTAGGTGAACGTGTCGTTCGTGTCCGGGCCCGAGAAGTAGATGTTACCCGTCTTCGGGTCGAACCCGTAGTTACCGCCCGGCGTCGCATAGCCGACGCCGTAGGGGACGGAGGCGTTGAAACCCGTGGTGATGCCGGAAAGCGGGAACCGGTTCAGGTTCGGATTCAGCGTGATGTCGTAGGCGTTGGCCGGTTCGTGGTAGAAGTCGTTCGCGCCGAGGTTGTGCTGGTAGCGGAAGTCGAAGCCGGTGTTGATCTGGTTGCCGATCTTGAAGGGTTCGGACGCGGTCATCTTGTCGGCCACGGCCTTGGCGTCCTTGTCCGCCTTGCCGTCCTTGTCCTTGTCAGCGGGCGGGTTGCGCATGTAGCCGCCACCGCCAAAGGGCACCTCGAAATTGATGTGGGCTTCCGTGCGGTTTTCGATGGCGATGTTGTTCGGCTCCTGTTCCTGGTAGCGGTAGGAGGAACGCGTCGTGCGGTCGATGATGAGGCCCAGGGTGCTGTTGACGATGGAGAAGTGGTCGTTGATGCGCGCGGTCTGGATGAGCGTCGTCGTGTCGCTGCGGCCGAGCGAGCCGTCGCCCGGCGCGAGCAGGCGTTCCTTGCGGCCGTCGCCCGAGCCGATGTTCACCGTGGTGCCGGTGGGAATGAAGTTGAAGCCCGACTGGACCCCGGCGGGATACGGAAGCACCGCGCCCGTCGTGGAATTGAGCGGCAGACCGACGATGTACTGGTTGTTGTCGATGAGGTTCTGCGTGGGCCGGTTGATGCCGAAGTTTTCCGTGTAGTCGGCGATGAAAAATTCGCTCGAAAGCGCCGCGGTGTACCAGGGCAGCGGCGTGGCGGTCAGCGCGAAGTAAACGGCCTCGGTGTTCTTGTGGCCGTTCTCATAGTAACTGCCGCTTTCCTCGCCGGAATAACTCAGGCGCAACGCCAGCTTGCCCGGGATGAGCGGGCCGCTCACGTCGCCCGTCCAGCGGTATTGGTCGTACTCCCCGACGGTCGCGCCGACGAAGCCCTGCCACTTGTCGAAGTACGGCTGCTTGGTCACGAAGTTGACGAACCCACCCACGTACGGGCTGGGGCCGTAGATGACGGGCGCGGGCCCCTTGAGGATCGACACGCTCTCAATGGCATTGAAGTCGATGGGCAGGCCGTTGCCGTTGCTGGTGATGCCGGTACGGAGGCCGTTGGTGAAAGTGTCGGCTGTTTGGCCGCGGATGCTGGGATTCGACGGCGCGCCGAAGTTGGTGGTCGTGTAGGAGCTGGACGTGAGCTTGGAGAAATCGCGCACGTCCTGGATGTCCACAGTATCGAGCTGCTCGCGCGAGATGATGGTGACGTTGCGCGGCACGTCGAGGATGTTGTTGTCCAGTCCGAAGGCCGAGGTGTACGGGCGCACGGTCGGCAGGACGGACTCCTCAATGGGCGTTTCCGTGACGGTCACGCGCGAGGAGGCGGAGGTGTCGGCGGTCTGTTCGTTGGTCGGTCCGGGGCCGGTCGTGGTGGACTGGGCGGAGAGACGGCCCGTGCCGGTGATGCACAGACAGGCCAGGACGCTGCAATATTTAAGAAATGGATGATTCAAAATAATGATCGGTAGGGTAACGACTGATCTACGGGTCAGGTGAAGGCTGACCGCCACCTAGCAAATGCAGTGCCAGCCGCTTTTTAACCGTGGCTGCCGTAGGGATTTAGCCGGCGCGCGACAATTGAGTGCAAAAATCGACAATTTCCCTTTTGCGAACTGCGGATTTCTATCCACCGCGTTCTGAAAAAATGACCCGATCCTGTTTTGACCAGACTGGGATCACCGCGTCCCGCGCGGCAGGAGGGCGTTGAGCGCGAGCGCGGTCAGGCCGCCCGTGGTGATGCCGCTGGCGAACACGGCGCGCACCGTTTCCGGCAGCGGGGAGAGCACTTCGGGCACGGCGGGCGCGCCGATGCCGGCGGCCAGCGCGCAGGCCAGGATCAACAGATCGCGCTGGGTGTAGTCCTGCCGTTGCAAAATCCGGATGCCGGCCGTGGCGACGAACCCGAAGAGCAGCAGCGTCACCGACCCGAGCACGGGTCCGGGCAAACGCGCCAGCGACCGGCTGACGGCCGGCACCAACCCGAGCACGCACAGGAATCCGCCGACCCACCAACCGATGCGGCGCGCGGCCACGCCGGTCATCTGGATGATGCCGTTGTTTTGCGCGAAGGTGGTGTTGGGGAAGCTGTTGCACAGCGCGGCGAGGATGCTGTTGAGCGAATCCGCCATCACCCCGCCGCGCACGCGCTGCCAGTACACGGGGCCGTCCACGGGTTCGCCGGAGAGTTGCGAGGTCGCGGTGATGTCGCCCACCGTTTCCAGGGTCGTGATGACGTAGGCGAACAGGAAGGGTAGGACGAGTTCCCACCGGAACGCGAACCCGTACCGGCCCGGCCACGGCAGCGCGAACGTCCCCCCGCCCGACACCGCCGCCCCCGGCAGCCAGACCGCCGAGCCAGCACACGAGGAACCCGACGCCCAGCCCCACCGGGATCGCCCCGACCCGCGCCAGGGGCCGGCCGAGGGAGTTGAGCGCGATGACCAACCCGGCGACCAACGCCGCCACCGCCAGCCCGGCCCACGCGGGCGCGCCGCCGTCCAACCCGCCCGCCACGCTTTTCATGCCGACAGGGATCAGCGACAGGCCGATCAAGAGCACCACGACCCCCGACACCAGCGGCGTGAACACCCGCCGCAGCCGGTAGAGGAACTGCGCGAGCACGATCTCCACCGGGGCGCACGCCAGCGACATGCCCAGCATCAGTCCCAACCCGCCGCAGGGTGCCTTACCCGCCTGGAGCAGCGGCGCGAGGAACGCGAAGCTCGTGCCCTGGACCGCCAGCAGCCGCGAACCGAACGGCCCGACGCCCACGCTTTGCACGAGGGTCGAGAGTCCCGACGCGACGAGGCCCATGCTGACGAGGTAGGCGTTCTGGTCGGCGGAAAAACCGAGCGCCTGCCCGAGGATGAGCGGCACGCTGATGACCGGCACGAACATCGCCAGGACGTGTTGCAAGCCGACGAGCAGGGCGGTGCGCCACGGCGGCCGGGCGTCGAGCGGGTAGAGCAGCGGACGGGCGGCGGATGGGTCGGTTTCTTCCATGAGTAAAAAACGCGCGAAAAATCCCGCCGCAGGCGTACCAACCAAGGTAGGGATGGCTCTCCGAGCCAGTCCCTGAAATGGATTGGATGACCTCGACTGTTCTTTTGAAATGCCCTCTTTCCAGACAAAATTAGGGACTGGCTCGGAGAGCCATCCCTACCTTGGTTGGACGCTTCGCGGTTGCTACCTGGAACCCGCGGCGATGGACGGCTGGTAGGCTTGCAAAATCTTCACCAACACCAGCGCCGAATGGTCGGCGGCGGCTTTCAAGTAAACGCCCATCTGGTTTTCGCCGGTCTGGCCGCCCGCGAGGTCGCTCAATCCGCGCACGATCAGACACGGGGTTTCGTTTTGCCAGCACACCTGCGCGATGGCGGCGGATTCCATGTCCAGGCAATCGGCCTTGAACGTCGAAAAGACCCACTTGCGGTACTCCGCGTTGTCGCAAAACACCGTCCCGCTGACGCCCGTGCCCCCGCTGCTCACCTGACAGGCCCGCTCGCCGGTCGTCATTTTGGGCAGGGTGGCGGTGACGCTTTTCGCCAACGCCAGCAACCCGGCGTCGGTCGGGAACGCCGCGACGCGCTCGTACTTGTCCATCCCCTTGCGGATGACCTGCACGTCGTCGGGATGGATCATGCCAAAGTTGGGGTATTTATGTGGATACCAGTCGGCAAGCTGGTATTTGCCCGCGCCGGTTTCGTTGAAATACGCGGCCTCCGCGTGGTAGCGCCACTGCGCGGGGATGATGACATCGCCGGGTCCGAACGCCGGGTTAACCCCGCCCGCGATCCCCGTGAAAAACACCGCCTGCACGTTGAAACGGTCCAGCACGAGCTGCGTGCTCCCGGCGGCGTTGACCAGGCTCATGCCGGTCAGGAAAAAGACGAAGCGTTTTCCGTCGATGCTGGCGATATGGAACGTGATGCCGTTGATCGTGGCCGTCTCGGTTTTCACCCCGGCGGGCACCATCATTTTCTCGATGGCGGCGAGTTCTTCTGGGAACGAGGCCATGACGGCCACGCACGGTTCGGTCGAGACCGGGGCGTTGGTTTTGCCGTGCAGCGGGGAGACCAGCCAGACGCACAGGACGAAAGTGGCGAACAGGCGGCGGCTGATAAAACTCATGTTGATCGTCGTACCGTCAGCGGAAACTGTCGGGGCGGAAGCCCGATCCGAAGATCAAACTCCCGCCCCTGGTTAATCCCATGATCTGTTCGTGGTTCGGTCGTGTTCGCGCGCCGAAGTGAAATAGTGTGCTCGAAAAATGATGTCCCTCTGATCCCTCGAAACGATCCCGTCGTCAGATGCCCTGCGCCGTCGAACCGTCCCGTGCGATGGTTTATGACAGCGAACGCCAAAAAGCGTCAACCCTTTTTTTCAAATTTTTGCCGCGACCGCCGGTGCGCCGCCCAGCGTCCGCAAGTCGTCGAGGCGCAGCGCGCACACCGGCAGCACGGTGGAGCGCCCCCGCAGGAGCAACTCATGGAAGGGTTCGTCCACCGTCAACCCGGCGGCGTGCAGGGTGTCGCGCGAGACGACCAGCGGCGCTTGCAATTCCTTGGTCGCGCTTTCGAGCCGCGCGGCGGTGTTCACCGCGTCGCCGAGCGCGGAGAGGATCGGCGATTTGGGCGGTCCCATCAGGCCGACGATGGCCGGTCCCGTGTGGATGCCGATGCCGATGGCGAAAGGCTCGGTCAACTCGGACGCCATGCGCCGGTTCAGGCCCTCGATCTTTTCGAGCATCTGCCGCGCGCAGTTCAGCGCCGCAGCCGCGCCGTGGTCCCGGCTGTCCTCCAGGCCGAAGAGCGCCATCAGGCCGTCGCCGGTGAAGTTCGAGTAATGCCCGCCCGTGCGTTCCACCGCTTCCGCCATCTCGGCGAAATAATGGTTGAGGATGAAGACGACATCGAACGGCATGCGCGCTTCCGCCAGCCGGGTGGAACCGCGCAGGTCGATGAAAAGAATCGTGACATGGCGTTCCTCGCCGAACTCCTTGCCGTGCGCGGCGCGCAGGTTGGTCGAAAAGGCCAGGCGCGGGTTGAGCAGCGGGACCACGGACAGGTCGGCGCTCGGGCGCAACTGGCAGGCGAGCCGCAGCCCGAGCGGCGCGCGGATGCGGGCGAGCGCGTCGGCTTCCAGCTTGTTGGGCGGCGGCAGGAGGTCGTCGGTCCGGTCCACGCGGACGCGGCAGGTCGTGCAGCGCGCCCGTCCACCGCACACGGAGACGTGCGGCCGGTGGGCCATGCGGCTGACTTCGAGGATGGACATGCCGCGCATCGCCTCGACCGAGAGGTCTTCCGGGTAGGTCACGCGGAAGCGGAAACGCCGCTCCAGCCAGTGGCGGATTTGCGCCGCGAGGAAGACGACGCCGACCACCCCGAGCCAGGAGAGGCCGATCCATTCGCGCAACGAGGCGCGAGTGGCGGCGCGGGCGGGATCGGCGGGAATCCCGCGCGTTTTCATCGCCTTCAACCACGCGGGGTCGCTCCGCGCGTGCGCGGTCATGGTCATGCCCACCTCGGCGAACCCGAGCAGCGCGGCGACCGGCACCAGCACGTAGAACAGGACGATCAGCGTGAACCACCGCCGATACCAACCCCGCACGCGTAACCAGAAGTGCAGCCCGGTCACGAAATGTCCCCAGACCAGCGCGACGAGCAGGACCTGGCGGAAACGCGTCCACGGATCGACCCAGAGGTTGGCGATTTCGTAGGGGTAATCGATGTCGATGCCCGTCAGGATGCGCGTGCCGCGGGTGTTGACGATGTGCACGAGCAACAGGTACGGGATGGCGAGTCCGAAGAGGAGCTGGGCTGATTCCCAGAGCGGCAGCCGGTATTCGCGCCGCCGCGCCAGGGCGATCAGCGCGCAGACGGCGTGGATGCCGAGGCTGCCGTAGAGGAGGATTTGTCCGGGCAGCGAATGCCAGAGCGCCATCACGTAGGGGCGGGCGGTTTCCTGGGCGTCGAGCGAGACGAGGCCGAGCGCGTGGTTGCAGAGGTGCATCGTGACGTAGAGTCCGATGATGACGCCGGTCGTGGAACGCAACCGGGCGTGGAGGAAAGGCGCGAGTTGCATGGCGGGAGGCGCTCGTCACCAAGGTAGGGATGGCTCTCCGAGCCGTTCCCAAATTTGGTTTTGGTGATCGTGCCGCAACTCCGGGCCTCTCATCCAGAAAAATCCAGGGAACGGCTCGGAGAGCCATCCCTACCTTGGTGACAAAGCCGCTGGCGCGGCATCCCCGCTCAGAGGATCGTACTCCACCGCGACGATCTCCAGTTCTTCCTCGCCGGCCGGGAAACGAAAACGCACCCGCTCGCCGAGCCGCCGGTTGATTAACGCCCGCGCAATCGGTGCCTGGAACGTCACGCCTTCCTCGCTGAAATCGACCTCGTCCACGCCGACGATCCGGTAACGTTCCCGCGCGCCGCTCCGCACCTCGCGCACCGTCACCGTCGCTCCGAACACCACCCGTCCACGGTCCTCCTCGCCGGTGGGCGGCGGGACGATTTCCGCCGATTGCAGGATCATTTCGATTTCGGCGATCCGGGCGTTGAGCTTGCGGCGTTGCTGGACGGCCTCGCCGCCAACGACGAGTTTCGGACGCTCGACCTGCGTGAGCGTCTGGAGTTCCGTCCGTAGGCGCTGCGCGCCGCCGGGCGTCATGTAGTTCTTTGTCCCCGGCGGCAACGAGGCGGAGGCGGGCAGCACGCTCGGGGTTTCCTCCGGTTCGTCGTCGGATTCTTTGGTGAACGCTTTGCTCATCGTCGGTGGGGGTTCCCGTTAACATGCCACAATTCGGCATCCCCGTTGCCACGGTGCTTCGCCCGGCTATGTTGCAAGCTCGCCGCCGCACAGATTTTCTCTTATGTCCGCACGTCATCGCTCCATCGGTCTCGCCGCTGCCACCCTGCTCGCCGCTTCCATGTCGAACGCCCCCGCCCAACCCGCGCTCACCGACCCGCCGGAACCCGTCGTCGCCAAGCAGCCGCGTTTCCATTACCCGCCGACGGCCCGGGTCGAGCACGTCGATGATTACCACGGCACGCAGGTCGCCGACCCGTACCGCTGGCTGGAGGACGCCAATTCGCCGCAGACCCAGGCGTGGGTCGAAGCGCAGAATGCCGTCACGTTCGACTACCTGCGCCACCTTCCCGCGCGCGAGGGGATCAAGCAGCGGTTGACCCAACTCTGGGACTACGAAAAATTCGGCGTGCCCTTCAAGGAAGGCGGCCGGTATTTTTATTCCAAGAACACCGGACTCCAGAACCAGAGCGTCATCTACACGGCCACGGCGCTCGCCGACAAGCCCACAGAATTGCTGGACCCGAACAAGCTCTCGGCCGACGGCACCGTTTCGTTGAGCAGTTACCACATCAGCGACGACGGCCGTTACATGGCTTATGGGCTAAATACTTCCGGGTCGGACTGGATCGAATGGCACGTCAGGGAAGTCGCCACCGGGAAAGACCTGCCCGACGTGCTGAAATGGTCGAAATTCTCCGGCGCGGAATGGACCAAGGACAACAAAGGGTTCTTTTACAGCCGCTACGACGCGCCGGACGAGAAAACGCAGCTCCAGGCGGTTAACTATTACAGGAGTTACGCACCGTGAGGGTGTTCGACCATCCTTTTGATGAAGGTGGTCACGGCTTGATCGGCGAAGTGGCGTTTGAATTGATACCACGTGCTGATCTGCCCGCGTGAGCGTTGCGTTTCGAGTTTGAGGAAGGCACGGAGCGAACAGAAGACGTGGTTGTGGATGGCTCTTTTCCAGCGCACGAAGAACCTGCGCACGTGGCAGACTTCCTTGAGGGCGTGGTGGTAGCACTCGATCTTCCATTGCAGGCTGCGGACGTGCCGGAAGTGGCCAAAGGCGATCTTCATGCGCTTTTTTTTCGCGGGTCGCCCTGGGCGTAGTGCCTCGCGGTGCCGTGTTTGTCCACCGTGCGAAACACCGTCACAAAGCCGACCTTGCGCAGGTGCACGACCTTGCCTTTTTCGGGCAGGTCCAGCTCGCACACGGGCAGATACGTGTGCGCTTGCTCGCTGACGACGCGGTTCTTTTCCAAGGCGATCAAGAAACCCAGCCCCTGGTCTTTTAGGAACTTCAAGTTTTCCACGCCCGAGAACCAACTATCCGCCGTCACCGCCGCCGGGCGCAGGCCCCAGCTTAAAACCTCGGTCACCATGTCGCGGAAGTGCTCGTTCTTGGTCTTGCCCTCGGCCTTGTCCACCAGCCGGAAGTTGACCGGGCACGAGAAGCCGCGCACGTCTGTGTGCAAGAGCGTGACCAAGCAGAGTCCCTTGACGGCCCCGCCCGCCTTGCTGCTCCAGAAGTAGCCCACCAGATCGACCTTGCCTTCCTGGCTGTAGGGCTTCTCCAAGACGCTGTCGTCCACGCTGAGCGTGCCGCCTTCCAGCGCCATGAGCGGACGCGCCTCCTCGAACAAGTCCCGCGGGCTGAACTGCTCGCGGTTGAGAAAGCGGTTGGCCGCATCGTGGGCAAACTCACCCCCGCTGACCTCCGCCAAGCGCACGCAGCCCGCGCTCTGGCTCTCGGCCAGCAGAAAGGCCGTGTAGTGCTCCAGGGTGCAAAGGGCGGTCGAGGGCTTGGAGAGCGTGCGCATAAAACAACCGCCCAACCTCCCCACTTTTTACTCGTCCTCAAATGTCACGGTGCGTAACTCCTGCTATTATCAGAAACTATACTACCACGCCGTCGGCACGGAGCAGGACAAGGACGCGCTGATCTACGAGCGCAAGGACGAGAAGGAATGGGGCTTCGCTGGCATCGTCACCGACGACGGGCAATATCTGGTCATCGACGTGAGCCACGGCACGGACCCGAAGAACCGGGTCTTTTATCGTTCACTGAAAGACTTCTCGCCGCTTGGCTCGAAAGACGCCCAACCGCAGGTGAAGATCACGGTTGACCGTGACAAAGCCGCCGCGCAGGGATTGAACCTGTCTCAGGTCGAATCGGACCTCTCGACGATGGGCATCGCGAGCGCTGATCCCGTGGTGGAACTCCTCCGCGACGCGGACGCGCACTATGTGTTCGTGGGCAACGACGGTCCGACATTCTACTTCACGACCGACCGCGACGCCGCGCGCGGACGCCTCGTGGCGATTGATACATCCAAGGGCAGCAAAGCGCCAGCGTTGCGCGAGATCATCCCACAGGCCGACGAAACCCTGGAAGGGGTCAGCTACGTGGGCGGGCATTTCGTGGCCGGTTATTTGAAGGACGCTCACGCTCAGGTCAAGGTCTTCGGCACGGACGGCAAACTGCTCCACGAGGTGCCCCTGCCCGGCCTCGGCACGGCGGTGGGTTTCACCGGCAAGCCGCATGACGAGGAAACGTTCTTTTCCTTCACCACTTACACCGCGCCGCCGACGGTTTTTCGCTACGACTTGAAGACGGACGCGACCTCGGTCGTGTTCGCGCCGAAGGTGGCGTTCGACCCGGCGCAGTACACGAGCGAACAGGTCTTTTACCACAGCAAGGACGGCACGCGCGTGCCGATGGTCATCTCGTACAAAAAAGGGATGCAGCGCGACGGGAACAATCCCACCGTGCTGTACGGTTACGGCGGGTTCGACATCTCGCTGACGCCCGCGTTTTCCCCGGCGAACCTCGTGTGGATGGAAATGGGCGGCATCTATGCCGTGCCCAACCTGCGCGGCGGCGGCGAGTACGGCGAGGAATGGCACCTGGCGGGCACCAAGGAACGCAAGCAGAACGTCTTCGATGATTTCATCGCGGCGGCGCAATATCTCATCGACAACAAATACACCTCGACGCCGAAACTGGCGATCCGGGGCGGCAGCAACGGAGGGTTGTTAGTCGGCGCGACGATGACCCAGCGGCCCGATCTGTTCGCGGCGGCGTTGCCCGCAGTCGGCGTGATGGACATGCTGCGTTTCCAGAAATTCACCATCGGCTGGGGCTGGGCGTCGGATTACGGATCGTCGGACGACGCGGAGCAGTTCAAGTCGCTCTATGCTTACTCGCCGCTGCATCATTTGAAGCCGGGCGTGCGTTATCCGGCGACGCTGGTGACGACGAGCGACCACGACGACCGGGTGGTGCCGGCGCATTCGTTCAAGTTCGCGGCGACGCTGCAAGCGGACCAGGCGGCGGACGTGCCGACGTTGATCCGCATCGAGACCAAGAGCGGACATGGCGGCGGGCGGCCGACTTCCAAGGTCATCGACGAGATGGCCGATAATTGGGCGTTCCTCGGCGATGTGCTCGGGATGGACGGGAAGTGAGAGGCGGGCGCATCGTCAACAAGGTAGGGATGGCTCTCCGAGCCAGTCCCTAATTTTTCTGGAAGGCGCTTGGTGCGCACAATGGTTATCCAAGCCAAATAGGGACTGGCTCGGAGAGCCATCCCTACCTTGTTGACGACCGCCTGCGGCGCGGGGGAACCTCAAAACTCCACCGTCGCTCACAACGGCAGATCGCGCGAGCTATCCCCCGCCTGGAGCACGTACTCCCCGGCGGGTGGGTCCACGTACACCTGCACGACCTCCGCGCCCGCCCGCGCGCCGGTGTTTTGCACCTTCACGGAAACCGTCACCGCCTCCGCGCCGTGACGCGCGGCTCGCAAATCGGACAACGCAAACTTCGTGTAGCTCAGGCCGTAACCGAAGGGAAACAGCAGCTCCCGGTCCTTCGCGTCGAACCAGCCGACACGGCGAAGGCCGCGCAGGGCGCGAGCGTCGGGAGGGGGAGTTTCAGGGAGGGAGGGGAACAGGGGAATCACATCTGCGAACGCAACAGCGACGCGGCACGGTCGATGAACTTTTGCGCGGGTGAACGGCCGCGCCATTCGGCGAACGTCACCTCGCGCGAACGCAGCTTGTCTTTTTCAAAAACCGCCACCTGCGACGCGCCGAACTCCGCGTCGAGGACGTTCAGGTTCGCCTCGTCGTTGAGCCGGAACGAACGGTTGTCGAAGTTCGCGCTGCCCACGCTGGTCCACAGGCCGTCGATGACCATGAGCTTGGAGTGATACATCGTCGGCTGGTATTCGTAAAAGCGTGCCCCCGCCGCGAACATCCCGCCCCAGCGGGCCCGCGAGGCGTCGCGCACGTATTGTTTATCGATGTGCGGGCCGGGCATCAGGATTTCGACCCGCACGCCGCGCCGAAGCGCCTCGATCAGGGTCTGGATCGTCAGGTCATCGGGCATGAAATACGCGTTGGCGATGCGGATCGTTTTGCGCGCCGCCGCGATGGAAAACAGGAACACCAGCCGCAGCGAGTCGCTGCCCTCGTGGGGCGCGCTCTTGAACAGGTGGCAACGCGCCGTGCCGACCGGCTCCAGCGCGGGGAAATACTCGTCCCCGTGCAGCACGGTGGCGGCCATCTTCATCCAGTTGTCCACGAACGCGCTCTGCATCTGCGCGACGACCGGCCCCTCGACCTGGAAATGCATGTCGCGCCAGTGGTGGGGCGATTGCGCGCAGCCGTCCCAGTTGTCGGCGATGCCCACCCCGCCGGTGAAACCGGTCTTCCCATCGACCACCAGCAGCTTGCGGTGCGTGCGGTTGTTCAGACGGTCGATGTCGTAGACCTCGACGATGTTGTAAATCTGCACCTCCACGCCCGCGTCACGCATCTGGCGGACCAGCGCGCCGCGCAGACAATTGCAGCCCAGACCATCGAGCAGGACGTGGACGCGCACCCCGGCGCGGGCGCGTTCGCACAGGGCATCCGAGAACTGTTCGGCCACGCGCCCCTGCCAGTAGATGAAACTCTCCAGCGTGACGCTGTGCCGCGCCCCGGCGATGGCGGCCAGCATGGCGGGGAAAATCTCGTCGCCGTTTTCCAGGGCGCGCACGCGGTTGCCGTCCACGAGCGGCGGACCGAGCAGTTGGCCGAGCGAACGGTCGAACTGCGGATCGCCGATCCCGTAGGACAACTCGATGCGGTGGCTGATCTTTTTTTCGTTCGGGATGAAATTGCGCGCCAGGAGCGTGCCGACGGCCCCGGCGGCGGCACCCGCGCCGAGCAGCGTGAAGGGATGGAACTGACGGAGACGACGGCTGAGCATGGAAAGGGAGAGGATTTATCGTCGGTCACTCCGTCGCAAGCATTTTCACGCCCGCGCGTGGGACGACGATGCGACCGTCCCCCGGCGCTCTGGCGAATTGTGGTGACGCTTCCGCTCCGGTTGGTAAACTCGGCGCACATGCACCCGGCCTCCCCATGAGCAACAGCCGCCTCCTCCAAGCCCTGCAAAAATCGCACCCGGAACTCCTCGCCGACTGGGTGCGGGCGCAGCTCGACGCGGAAACCATGCGCCGCGATCTCATTAAGGAAGACGAGTTGCGCGCGCAGTCCGCGGAGTTCCTGCAACGCTTCGAGACCGCCGCCGCTTCCGGCGAGTTCAAGAACATCCGGTCTCCCGCCTGGGAACCCGCCCTGGAAATCCTGAACGAACTCTCCCGCCACCGCGGGCGGATGGGGTTCTCGCCCAGCGAGACGGCCAGCTTCGTGCTTTCGCTCAAGCAACCGCTCATCAATCGGATGCGTGAGCAAAAAGGGACTCCAGAGCAGCTTTTCGACGACACCTGGGCCGTCGGCGGGCTTCTTGATAAGCTGGCCCTGCACACGACCGAGATTTACCAGCAGTCGCGCGAGGAACTCATCGCCCGGCAGGCCGAGGACATGCTCGAACTGTCCACGCCCGTCGTCAAAATCTGGGACGGCATCGTGGCGCTGCCGCTCATCGGCACTCTCGACAGCAACCGCACGAGCGTCGTCATGGAATCGCTGTTGCAACGCATCGTCGAGACGGGTTCGGAGATCGCCATCATCGACATCACCGGCGTGCCGACCGTCGATACGCTCGTCGCCCAGCACCTCCTCAAGACCGTGGCCGCCGCCCGGCTCATGGGGGCGGACTGCATCATCTCGGGCATCCGCCCGCAGACCGCGCAGACGATGGTGCATCTCGCCATCGACCTGAGCAGCGTGACCACCAAGACCACGATGGCCGAGGCCCTGCGCACCGCCCTGACCCGCACCGGCTACCGCGTCACCCGCGACCCGGAAGCGAAATAACCCGGCATGCAGGACCGCATCCCCATCTTGCAGGTGGACGAGATTTTGCTCGTCACGATCCAGGTCGATATGCACGACAAGCTGGCGCTCCAGCTCCAGGACGACCTGACCACCAGGATCAGCGAAACGGAAGCGCGTGGCGTGCTCATCGACATCTCCGGCCTCGAAGTCGTGGATTCCTTCATCGGCCGGGTGCTCAGCAACATCTCCCTGATGGCGCGGGTCCTCGACGCGCGGACCGTGGTCGTGGGCATGCAGCCGGCGGTGGCGATCACCCTGGTGGAACTCGGGCTTTCGCTCGAAGGCGTCCACACCGCGCTTAACGCGGCAAAGGGCATGAAGTGGTTGCGCCGGCTTTAAGCCCGGCAGAAAGTTTTCGTTCGGATGGCTGTCCCCAAAACCCACGCGCTCCCCGTCCGGACGGAGAGCGACATCGTTTACGTTCGCCAGACGGTGCGCGTCTGGTCGGTCGAACTCCAGTTTTCGCTGGTCGATCAAACCAAGATCGTCACCGCGGCGAGCGAGCTGGCGCGCAACCTCCTGATCCACGGCGGCGGCGGCGAGGTGCGCCTGGAGAGGCTGGAACAGGGCACCCGGCGCGGCCTGCGCGTGACCTTCGAGGACCACGGCCCCGGCATCCCCGACCTCGCGTTGGCCATGAAGGACGGCTACACCACCGGGAGCGGCATGGGCCTGGGTCTCGGCGGGGCGAGGCGGCTGGTGAACGATTTTGATCTCGTGTCCAAACCCGGCGAAGGTACGCGGGTCACGATCACCCGCTGGAAGTGACCCGGCCGGTCCGGCCGCTCCCCATGCACCCGTCGCTCCTCATCCCGATCATGGACAAGAGCCAGGCCGGCGAGGCGCGCCGGCAGGCACGGGTCTGGGCGCGGGCAGCGGGCGGCGACGAGGACCACGTCGCGCAGGTGGCGCTGGTCATCACCGAACTGGCCACGAACCTCGAACTGCACACCACGCGCGGCGGCTTCCTGCTGCTGCGCAAGCTCGACGGCCACGGACAGACCGGCGTGGAAATCCTCGCCCTCGACGACGGCCCCGGCGCGGCCAACTTCGGGCAATTCATGCGCGACGGCTTCTCGACGGCCGGCACTCCCGGCACCGGCCTGGGAGCGGTCGAACGCGCCTCGCAGGTTTTCCAGGTGCATTCGCAGCCGGGCGTCGGCACCGTCCTGCTCGCCCAGGTCTGGGCCCGCCGCGCGCTGGACCAAGGAGAATCTTGGCAGACCGGGGCCGTGAACCTGCCGATGCGCGACGAGACGGTCTCGGGCGACAGTTGGTGTTTCCGCGAAGGCGACGCTGGCCGCGCGCGGATGATCATGGCCGACGGCCTGGGTCACGGACCGGCCGCCGCCGAGGCCTCGCGGCTCGCGGTCGAGACGTTCGCCGCGCACCGGGATCGGCCGCTGACGGACCTGATGGAAACCGTCCACGCCGCCCTGCGACCCACGCGTGGGGCAGCCGTGGCCGTCGCCGAGATCGACCGCGCCCGCGAGACGCTGCGCTACGTCGGCGTCGGCAACATCGCCGGCTGCGTGCTGACCCACGAACGCACCACCGGCCTCGCTTCCATGAACGGCACGGCCGGGGGGCGCTGCCAGTCGATCAGGGAATTCAGCTATCCCTGGCCCGCGCGCGGCGCGCTCGTGATGAGCAGCGACGGGCTGCACACCCAATGGAACCTCGGACGCTACACCGGCCTTTTGAACCGGCATCCGAGCGTCATCGCGGGCGTGTTATACCGCGATTACAACCGTGGCACCGACGACACGACGGTCGCCGTCATCCTGACCGGCCAGTGAGCGACACCCTGCGACGGCTTTTCACCCTGGAAGTCCGCGCCGAGCACGACGTGGTCCTGTGCCGTCAGCGGGCGCGCGAGTTGTCCGGTGCGCTCGGCTTCGACCGGCAGGACCAGACGCGGGTCGCCACCGCCGTGTCGGAGATCGTGCGCAACGCCTTCGACCACGCGCGCGGCGGGACCGTCGAGTTCGCCGTGGAAACGGTGCGCCGGCCGGCCGTGGGGCGGCGGGGCGCCGAGACGCAGAATCTCGTCGTCACGGTGCGCGACCAGGGGCCGGGCATCCCCGCCGCCGGGGACCGGAGACCCTTCGACGGGTCGGGCATCGGCCTGGCCGGGGCGCGGCGGCTGATGGACGCGGTGGAGATCGCCACCCGGCCCGGCGCGACGGCGGTCACCTTGCGCAAGGCGTTCCCCACCGCGTCGCCGCTGCTCTCCGCGCCGCAGCTCCAGGCCGTCGTGGACCGTCTGGCCGGCGCGCCGCCGCCCGATCCGCTGGCGGAGCTGCAACTCCAGAACCAGGAGCTGATCCACGCCCTGGACGAGGTGCGCGCCAAACAGGAAGACATCGCGCGGGTCAATCAGGAATTGACCGACACCAACACGGGTGTGCTTGCCCTCTACGACGAGTTGGAAACCCTGCACCGGGTCGCCATCCTGCTGGCCTCGCAACTCGACCTGAAGACGCTCCTCCAGGCGATCATCGACGCGACCACCGAACTGACCGACGCGCAGTTCGGCGCTTTTTTCTACAAGCACGGGACGACCGGCCGATGGTCGCTCGACGCCACCGCCGGGCCGGCGCGGGCGCTGCTCGACGGCCTGCCCGCCTTTGGCGACGACGATTTCCTCGACGGCGCGCCGCGCGCGGGTGCGCGCGGCCAGGAGAAGTTCGCGCGGGCGCTGGACGGCGCGTTCGCCCTGCGCAGCTACCTGAGTATCCCCGTGGCCGGCGAGGCGGGGACGCTCGGGGCGCTGGCGTTCGGCAGCACGGAGGAGAGGGCGTTCACCGAGCGCAGCGAACGCATCGTCGCCAGCATCGCGGCCCAGGCGGTCATCGGCATCGAGAAGGCAAAACTGTTCGAGGAAGTACGGAACTTCAGCGCCGCGAAGGATCGTTTCCTGGCGATGCTCAGCCACGAACTGCGCACGCCGCTCAACCCCGTGCTGGCCGTCGTGTCCAGCCTGGCGGGCGACGACCGGCTCCCGGCGGAAGTCCGGGCGGACCTCGACATCGCCCTGCGCAACGTCCGCCTGGAAGCGCGGCTCATCGATGATCTGCTCGATTTCAGCCGCATCATCAACGGCAAACTCCAACTGCACCGCGAGCCGCTCGACCTGCACGCGCTCATCCGCGGCGTGGTGGACATCTGCGCGGAAGACATCGCCGGCGGCTCGCACGTCGTCACGCTGGCGCTCGACGCCCCGCGCGCGGTGGTCTTCGGGGATTCCGCGCGGCTCCAGCAGGTGCTCTGGAACGTGTTGAAGAACGCGGTGAAATTCACGCCCGCCAGGGGCCGCATCACGGTGGGCACCCGGCCGACGGCCGACCACGCGGTCGAGGTGACCGTGTCGGACAACGGCGTGGGGATCGAGCCCGCCGCGCTGACGCGGATTTTCAGCGCCTTCGAGCAAGGGGAGGCGCGGCGTCACGCGGTTCGGCGGACTCGGGCTCGGGCTGGCGATTTCCAAAGCGTTCGTCGAACTGCACGACGGCGAGGTGCGGGCCGCCAGCGCGGGCCTCGGGCACGGGACGCAAGTCACCATCGTGCTGCCGTTGCTCGATCAAAAAGCGGACGCCCTCGCGCCGGCGGCGGAGGTTCCCCGGACCGCTGCCGCCCGGCAGGTCACCGGCACGTTGCTGCTCATCGACGATCATGCCGACACGTTGAACATCATGGCCCGCCTGCTCACCCGCCGTGGGTATCGGGTGCGTGACCGCCGACACCTGCCACGCGGCCGTGGAAGCGGTGCGCCAGACGCCCGTGGACCTGATCGTCAGCGACCTCGGTTTACCCGACGGCTCGGGTCTCGACCTGCTCGGTGCATTGCGTCGGATTTGTGACGTTCCCGCGGTTGCCCTGAGCGGCTACGGGATGGAAGAAGATGTGCAACAAAGCCGCGCCGCCGGTTACGATGAACATCTCACCAAACCCGTTGATTTTCCCCTGCTCTCGCGCGTCATCGACCGGCTGCTGGCGGCAGCCGCCCCGCCGGAGTGAGCTTGCAAGCGCCTCTCCGCGAACGGCCGCCTCTCGATATTTCTGATTGACAGGGCCATCGCCGCAACTGTTTTATTCCGGTCAACTGGTTCCCGAGACGGATCGTCGGCGAACACCAGCGAACCAAACAAAACGGTCGGGCAGGGATTCGAACCAAACAACAGGGGCCATGAGAAGTTTAAAACGACGCAGCGATTACCGCGGCTATTCACAACGCGGCATTTTTTCCGCCAATCGGTTTCGGCACGAGTTTTCCACCCGGAGTTTTTTGCTCACCTGCGCGTTGGTAGCGGCGGGCGTCCTGATGTTGACGTGGTTCCTTTCCCACGCGAAGGCGGCGTTCTAGGACGCGCCCGGCCGCGTTTGCGCGCTTTCCGATTGCCGGGGCGCGGGAATTAGGATAACCACGTCTTTGGGCCATCTCCGGCGAGCCATGAATGGGTTCACGTTGCGAACACAGGAATACGAGGCGTTGGCCGGGGCGCTGGACCAGCTCTATCAGCCGGTCACGCCGGAGGAATTTCCCGCGCACCTCTTCCGCGTGGTGGCCGCGCTGCTGCCCGACACGCTGACGAGTTTTGACTTCATCGACCTGGCGACCGGCAAGGTGGAGAGCCACATTCCGACCGGGGCCGTGACCACGCGTTCACCGCGCGAGTTGGAAGCCATCGTGCGGCAATATCTCTGGCAAAACCCGGCGGCGGCCTACGTGACGGGCGGCCACTGGACCGCCGTGGTCCAGCCGACGGACTTCGTTTCCGAGCGCAAGTTCCGCAAGACGGACCTTTACCAACTGGCGTTCAAACCGCTCGGCATCAAGCACCAGGTCGCCGCCGGATTGATCTGGCAGGGGCGAGCGGGCGGCTTCGCGGTCAACCGGATCAGCGGGCGCAGTTTTTCCGCGCGCGAGGTGGAGTTAATTCGCCGCCTGCGACCGCACGTGGAACGCGCCTTCACCAACGCCCGGCTCGTCGCCGACCTGCGTCAGCGGCTGGAAAAACCGGCGACGGCTCCCGGTGGCTCCGACGCCTGGGAGATCGGTGGCGGCGGCCACGGGTTGACGGCGCGCGAACTGGAAGTGCTGCACTGGATGGCCGAGGGCAAACGCAACATCGAGATCGGCAAAATCCTCGTCCTGTCCTCGCGCACCGTGCAGAAGCACGTCGAGCACATCCTCGGCAAGCTGGGGGTGGAAACGCGCACCGCCGCCGCTGCGTTCGTGCATCGGCCACCGTGGCATTGACGCGAACCGCCGCAGGCGTTCCAACCAAGGTAACAATCCCCCGGCAAAGCCGGGGGCCTTGTGGGAGGGAGCCCCTCAAAGGGGCAGGCTTTTGCGCCGGGCTTTTCTCGGACCACCAGGTTTTTGCGTAGCGCGTTGGCGGAAGCTGCCGGTGGGCGAGCGGCCTTGCCCGCCAAGCTGAGCCTTGCGTCAGTCCAGCGGCACGTCCACTGTGCCCCCTGTTTTTGTGGGGTCGCCGGTGGTGCGCTTTGGTCGGTTCATTGCCCCACCCCGCGAAACAGACCGCGGGAGAGGTCAAACCTTCATAGCCTCTCCGGCAAAGCCGGAGGCCCTCGTACTGGCTAGTAGGGATGGCTCTCCGAGCCAGTCCCTAGATTTCTGGCAGGCGCTCCGTGCGCACAGTGGTCATCCAAGCCAAAATAGGGACTGGCTCGGAGAGCCATCCCTACCTTTATTGACGACCGGCCGCTGGCGCGGCCTGCCCAGAAGTCCCCTCGACCGGCACCGCCGGTTTCGGGTCGTCGGCACCGGCAGCGGGACGTTCGGCCGCCGGCGGGCGGTCCTCTTTCTTGTTGCCCCGGCCGGTCAACTTTTCGATGACCGAGAAGAACACCGGCGTCAGGAAAATGCCGAAGATCGTCACGCCGATCATGCCGCTGAACACCGCCGTGCCGAGCACCTGCCGCATCTCCGCGCCCGCGCCCGTGGCAATGACCAGCGGCACCACGCCCAGGATGAACGCGAAACTCGTCATCAGGATCGGCCGCAGCCGCAGCCGCGCGGCTTCCACCGCCGCCTCGACGCGGTCCTTGCCCGCTTCCACCTGCTGCCTGGCGAATTCCACGATCAGGATCGCGTTCTTGCACGCCAGACCCACCAGCACCACGAACGCGATCTGCGTGAAAATGTTGTTGTCGAAGCCGCGCAGGAAAATGCCCGCCAGCGCCGAGAGCAGGCACATCGGCACGATCAGGATGATCGCCAGCGGCAGGCTCCAGCTTTCGTACTGCGCGGAGAGCGCCAGGAACACGAACAGCACGCACAACGGGAAAATGAAGAGCGCCGTGTTGCCCGCGAGCTTTTCCTGCAAGGACAGTTCCGTCCACTCGTAGCCGAACTGGTCGGAGAGCGTGTCCTTGGCGGCGCTGTTTCCATCTTGGTGATGGCGTCGCCCGAGCTGACCCCGGGCAGGGTGTCGCCGTTGATGTCCGCGCTCGGGTAGAGGTTGTAGTGCATGATCTTGTCCGGGGCGTTGATCTCCTGCACGTCCAGCAGCGTGCCCAGCGGGACCATGCCGCCGCTGTTGTTGCGCGTGTAGAGGTTGCGAATCTGGTCGGCGCGGGCGCGGAACATGCGGCTCGCCCTGGAGGTTCACCTGATAGGTGCGGCCCAGGAAGTTGAAGTCGTTGACGTAGATACGACGCCGAGGTCGGCCTGGAGCGTCTGGAAAACGGAGTCGATGGGCACGTCCAGCGCCTCGACCTTGTCGCGGTCGATGTTGAGATAAATCTGCGGCACCTGCGGGCGGAAGGTCGTGAAAAATCCCGTCGAGCCCGCCTGCCTTCGCGCCGGCGGCCATGAGGTCGTTCGTCCGTCTTCGGCCAGCGCCTGCGTGCCGGCGGCGCGGCGGTCCTGCAACTGGAGCTTGAACCCGGCCGCGTTGCCGATGCCCTGCACGGGCGGCGGCGGCACGACGATCACGAAGGCGTCCTGGATGCCGCGAGACGAGCCCCTGCACCTTCGCAAGATCGGCATCCATCGTCTGCTCCGGGTGGCCCTTGCGTTCGTCGAAGGGCTTGAACGGCAGGAACATCGTCAGCGAGTTGGAGCGGTTGGTGAAATCCAGCGCGGACAGGCCCGTGATTTCGACCGTGTACGCCGACGCCCGGCACCTTGCGGGCCACCTCGGAGATTTGTTTGCGCACGGCGTCGGTGCGCTGGAGCGACGCGCCGTCGGGCAGTTGCGCGACGCAGAAGAGGTAACCCTGGTCCTGCGTGGGGATGAAGCCGGTGGGGATCGTCTTGAAGCCGACCCCGGTCAGGACCAGCAGACCCGCGTAGACGAGCAGCGCGAAGACCGAGAACCGGATCAGCCGCTGCACGATCCAGGTGTAGCCACGGTTGGCGGCGTCGAAGGTTTTGTTGAACAGCCGGAAGAACCAGCCGAGCAGAAACTCGATGCCGCGCGTGAGGAAATCCTTCTTCGCGTCGCGCGGACGCAGCAGCATCGCGGCGAGCGCGGGCGAGAGCGTCAGCGAATTGAACGCGGAGATGACCGTCGCCACCGCGATGGTCAGCGCGAACTGCCGGTAGAACTGCCCCGTGATGCCCGAGATCAGCGCCGTGGGCACGAACACCGCCGTCAGCACGATGGCGATGGCGACGACCGCGCCGCTGACCTCGTCCATCGCCTTGCTCCGTGGCCTCGACGGGCGAATGCCCCTCCTCCAGCCAGCGTTCCACGTTTTCCACGACCACGATGGCGTCGTCCACCACGATGCCGATGGCCAGCACCAACCCGAAAAGCGACAGGTTGTTGAGCGAGAAGCCGAACACCTTCATCACCGCGAACGTGCCGACGAGCGACACCGGCACGGCGCACAGCGGGATGATCGTCGCGCGCCACGATTGCAGGAAAATCAGCACCACGATGACCACCAGCACGATGGCCTCGCACAGCGTGTGCTCGACGGCGTTGACGGATTCCGCGATGAACTTCGTCGGGTTGTAGGCGATCTCGTACTTCAGCCCCGGCGGGAAGCTGGCGGCGAGACGCTTCATCTCGTTCTGGATGGACTCCGCCGTCTTGAGCGCGTTCGCGCCGGGCAACTGGAAGATGGCGATGCCCACGGAGGGCTTGCCGCTCAGGTAGGAGCCGTTGACGTAGGTCTTCGCGCCGAGTTCCGCGTAGCCCACGTCGCCGAAGCGCACGAGCTGGCCGTTGCTGCCGCGCTTGACGATGATGCTTCTCGAACTCCTTCGGGTCCGTCAGGCGGCCCTTGGTGTTGACGATGAGCTGGAAATCCGTGCCCCGGGGAGCGGGCTCCGCGCCGAGCGTGCCGGCGGCGACCTGCACGTTCTGCGCCTGCACGGCGGTGATGACATCGCTGGCGGTCAACCCGCGCGAGAACAGTCTTGTCCGGGTCCAGCCACAGGCGCATGGAATACTCGCTCGCGCCGAAAATCTGCACGTTGCCCACGCCCTCGATGCGCTTGATGACCTCCTGAATCTGGAGCACGGCGTAGTTCGCCATGTAGAGCGTGTCGTACTTGTCGCCGTCCGACAGCAGGTTGACGACGAGCATGATGTTAGGCGACTGCTTCTGGACGGTGACGCCGATGTTGCGCACGTCCTGCGGGAGCTGCGGCGTGGCGATGGCGACCCGGTTTTGTACCAGCACCTGCGCCACGTCGAGGTTCGTGCCGAGCTTGAAGGTGATGGTCAGCGTCATCGTGCCGTCGCTGGCGCTCTGGCTGTTCATGTAGAGCATGTTTTCCACGCCGTTGACCTGCTGCTCGATGGGCGTGGCCACGGTGTCGGCGAGCGTCTGCGGGTTCGCGCCGGGATAAACGGCGGTGACGACCACCGTCGGCGGCGCGATCTCCGGGTACGACGCCACGGGCAGCTGCGTGTAGCTGATGCCGCCCAGGATGAGCAGGACGAGCGACAGCACGATGGCGAAGATCGGCCGGTGGATGAAGAAATGGGCGAATTTCATACGGGAAGGCAGAAGGCAGAAGGCAGAAGGCAGAAGTCGGGAGCCAGAATGGCAGAGGCCCGGAACACCCGGTCAGCACACCGTGGAATAGGCAAGAAAAATAGGTTGCTCATTGCTGTCTCCGTTGCCCCTCTGGGCTTCTGCCTTCTGCCTCTGCCTTCTGCATACCGGCTGGGCTTCACCTCCAATTGGTCGGAGGCGAACTGCTCCATCTTGCCCTGCTCGGCCTTGACCTGGCTGCCGGGCCGCACCTTCATCACGCCGTTGATGATGACCTGATCGTCCGGCTTGAGCCCCTGGACGACGACGCGCAGACCGTCGATGACCGGCCCGAGCGTGACCGGCCGCTGGTCCACCTTGTCGCCGGCGAGCAGCACGTAGACGAATTTCTGCCCCTGGTCGGAGCCGACCGCGCGGTCGGTGATGAGCAGGCCGTCCTTCTCGCCGCTGGCGGGGATCTGCATCCGGACGAACATGCCCGCCCAGCAGGTTGCCGTCCTTGTTGGGAAATTGCCCGCGGATGGAGAGCGTGCCGGTGGCGGCGTTGATCTGGTTGTCCACGAAATCGATGTCGCCCTTGTGCGGGAAACCCTGCTCGCCCGCCAGCGCGATGGCCACCTGGATCGTGGTGTCGCGCGCGTCCTTGACCTTGCCCTCGTTGATCAGCTTCTGGTAGGCGATGACGGCGCGCTCGTCCACGTCCGCGTAGGCGTAGATGGGATCGACGCTGACGATGTTGGTCAGCACGGTGGTATCGCTGGCGACGAGGTTGCCGACGGTCACCTGCTCGCGGCTGACCCGCCCGTCGATGGGCGATTTGATCTGCGTGAACTCCAGGTTGAGCTTCGCGGCATCGACCGCCGCCTGCGCGGTGGCCACCTGGGCGTCGCCCTGGTTGCGGCGCGGTGGCCGCCTGGTCGAACTCCTCCTTCGAGGAAACCTTGGTTGCCTGGAGCGTCTGGGCGCGGGTGAAATTGCGGTCGGAGAGTTCCTTCTGCGCCTGCGCCTGTTTGAGCTGGCCGGCGGCCTGATCCAGCGTGGCCTGGTACGGACGCGGGTCGATGACGAAAAGCAGGTCGTCCTTTTTGACCATGCGCCGTCCTTGAAGGGGATCTCGTCGATGTAGCCGCTCACGCGCGGACGGACCTAGACGTTCTCGATGGCGGCCATGCCGGCCGGTGTATTCGGAGTGCTCGACGATCTTCCTGGCCACCGGCTTGGCGACCGTCACGGTGGGCGGCGGAGGCGCGGGCGGCGGCGCTTGTTTCTTGCAGCCGGTGACGGCCACCAAACCGAGTCCGGACGCGGCGAAGAGAAAAAATGAAATGCGCATGACAGATGCCCCCCGATAGACCGAGCCCCACGGTCGCGGCTTTTTGCCAGGAAGCAACCGGCAGCAAAAGGCCGGATGCCGAAACCGTGGACGACCGTAGCGATCTTAAAGGTCTCCGCCGGAGCGTCAACCGCCCTTTTTTCAGCGCGGGCTCGCGACGGGCTCCAGCGTGGTCAGGATTTCCCGGGCCGCCGTCACCCGGGCGGCGATGGGATAGCGTTTGTTGGCCAGCAGGACGACGCCGATCTTGCGGGCGGGCACGAACGCCACGTAGGTCGAGAAACCGTTGGTCGAACCCGTCTTGTTGATCAGCACGTCGTCCCGCGGCGGCGACGGCGGATCGAGCCGGACCGCCGGGTTCGCTTCGAGGATGACTTCGTCCGAGTTGCCTGTCAGCAGGGTCTTTAGTTCCACCGGGTAGGGATACTGTTCCCAGATCAGGTCCTGCGTCATGCCGCCGATCTGGTAGTAGCCGGTGTGCGTGTCGGTGATGGCTCGCTGCCATTTCTCGTCGAGCGCGAGCATTCCCATGTTCGCCTTGACGAAGCGCAGCAGATCACCCGCCGTCGTCCGTACGCCGTAAGTCTCGGCGGCGAGGACGCCGGGGGTCATCCGGATGGGGGCATCCTTGTCCGTGTAGCCCTGCGCATAGTCGTCGGCACGGGCGGTGGGGACATTGAGATAGGTGCTTTTCAGGCCCAGTGCGGGGAACATCTTGCCCTCCAGCAGCGTGACGAAATCTTCACCCATGCTCTTGGCCGCGATCACGCCGAGCAAGCCGATCCCCGGATTGGCGTAGGTCCGGTACGTCCCGGGAGCGTAGGTCGGCTTCCATTGCTGGAAATACCGCAGGAGTTGATCGTCGTCGGCGACCTCGTCGGGCACCTGCAACGGCAGGCCGCCCGGCGTGTGGGTGCCGAGATGGAGCAAACTCACCTCGTCGATGCGGCTGCCGCGCAGGGTCGGGAGGTATTTGCCCGGGTGGTCCGAGAGCGAGAGCCGGCCGACAACCTGCGCGTAGGCGGCGAGCGTGGCGGTGAAAGTCTTGCTGACCGAGCCGACCTCGAAAAGCGTGTCGCCCGTGACCGGTTTCCCGGTGGCTTTCGATGCCAGGCCGTAAACGAAAACATCGGCCCGCCCGTCACGCACGATCCCCACGGCCATGCCGGGGATGCCGTATTGCTCCATGAGCGGATGGACTGTTTGCGCGATGTTCTTCCCGTCGTCAGCCGCGTGACTGCAAACGGGCAGCAGGACACCGACACATAGCGCCGTTGCCAAAGACAAAATATTGAACCGCATCTTTCGTTGTCTAACCCATTGGTGAATCACCGTGATTTCTATCCGGTTGCGGGAGAGGAAATCCGGGTCCGTGGAGAAGAACGTTTTGCGCTCCTGCCACCGACCAGTCACTGTTTCAATGTAATCCAGACTCGAAATGGTGAGTCCCGGCCGCCACGGTCTCGGGCGGGCGGCGATCAGGAAACTCCACGGTGGCAGTCGTGTTGGGGGGCACGATGATCTCCATCGTGACTTTCCCCGCGTGCTTGACCCAGGCGCTGGCGGCCCGGCCGTAGGGCGTTTCGAGTTCGACCCGCGCCGAATCGAGTGGTTCGCCGATCAGCGGCCGGACAAAGAAGTGCTTGTAGCCGGGGCTGGCGGGATCGGGAGTCAGACCGGCCACCCGTTCGTACATCCACCGGCCAATCGCCCCGTAGGCATAGTGATTGAAGGAGTTCATGCCCACGTCGCCGAAACCCTTGTCGCGGGTGTAGCTGTTCCACCGCTCCCACATCGTGGTCGCTCCCTGGTTGATCGGATAGAACCACGAAGGATAGGTCTCCTGGAAAAGCAGACGGTACGCGAGGTCGTGCTGGCCGACTTCATCCAACGCGCGCGTGATGAACGGCGTGCCCAAAAACCCGGTGCGCAGGTGGCCGTCCGCCTCGTTGACGAGCCGCGTCAGGTTCGCACCCACCTTTTCTTTCGCTTCCTTGGGAATCAGGTCGAAAGCAATCGCCAGCACGTAGGCCGTCTGGGTTTCCGGCGCGTCCTGCAACTTGCCGTCGGCGTCGAAATAATGGCTGTAGAAAGCCTGCTTCACGGCGGCGGCTTCCTCGGCATAACGCTTCGCGTCCTCGTCACGTTTGAGCACCCGGGCGGAGTCGGCCAGAATCTGCACGTCGCGCGCGTAGAACGCCGTGCCGAGCAGGGGAAAGGGCGTGTCCCCTCGCCCGCTCTTGGAATAAGGCTGGAGCCAGTCCCCGAAGCCTTTGACCTTGGGGGTCAACCCGTCCACGGACTGCGCGCGATACCAGCCCACGAGTTTTTCCATCATGGCAAAATTCTCCGCGAGCACGCTCGTGTCGCCGGTCCGCACGTAAACGTCCCACGGGATAATCGTGGCGGCGTCCATCCAACCGGGCGAGCCGCCGCCCTGGGAGGCGTTGGGGATCACGTTCGGAATCTGGCCGTCGCCAAACTGGTCGTCCCGCATCGAGGCGAGCCAACTCTTCCAGAAGGCCAGACCCTCGTAGTTGAACAGGGAAGTCGCGCAAAAGACCTCGGCGTCGCCCGTCCAGCCGAGGCGCTCGTCGCGCTGCGGGCAATCGGTCGGGACATCCACGAAGTTGCCGCGCTGCCCCCACGTGATGTTGCTCTGCAACTGGTTCAGCTTCGCGTGCGAGGAATCGAATTTTCCGATCCGGGCGAGGTCGGAGTGCAGCACCACGCCGGTCACCCAATCCTTCTCCGGATGGCTGCCCGGCGGGAGGCCGGAAAGCTCGACGTACCGGAACCCGTGGAAGGTGAAGTGCGGCTCCCAGGTGATCGTGCCCGTTTTCGCCGCGACGTAGGTGTCCGTCGATTTGGCGGAGCGGTAGTTGGCCGTGTACATCGTGCCGTTGGCGTTGAGCATCTCGGCGAAACGGATCGTGACGGTCCCATCCTTTTCGACGGGCACCTTCAGCCTCGCCCAACCCACCATGTTCTGGCCGAGATCGAACACGAAACGACCCGGCTCCGGCTCGGCGATATTTTGCACCGCGAGAAGCTCCTTTTCACGCACCGGCGGGAATGCCTTCGGCACCAGCCGGGCCGTACCCAGGTCCGGGTTGGCCAGGGCCGGCTGCCAGCCCGTGGCCTCCTTGCGTGCATCGTCGCTTTCCCCGTCGTAAATGCTGGAGGAGAGCACGGGGCCGTCGAAGGTCCCTTCCCATTTGTCGTCGGACGCGACCGTCTCGGACGAGCCGTCCTCGTAGGTGATCTCCAGTTGCAGCAATAACTCGGGGCCGGCCCCGTAGAGTCCCCTCGGTTTTTTCTTGTCGAACCCGATCCGGCCCGCGTACCAGCCGGTGCCGAGGGTCCCTTCGAGCATGTTGTTGCCGTCGCGCAGTTGGCGGGTGACATCGTAGGTCAAGGTGTCCACGCGCTTGCCGTAGTCGGTCCAGCCGTTGGCGAAATGATCGTTGCCAACGCGCACGCCGTTGAGGGAAAGCTCAAAGAGTCCCCGCGCGGTCACGTACACCCGCGCGCGGGTCACATTTTTCCCCACCGTGAAGGCGCGGCGCAGCCAGCCCACCGCCTCCCTGCCCGGCCCGGTCTCCCCGGCCGGATGAATCCACTGTGCCTTCCATTCCTTCGCGGAGAGCAGTCCCAACTCGAAATGTGCCGGTTCGCTCCAGCCGGAGTCCTTGCCGTTTTCGTCGCGGAAATCGACGCGCCATTCCACCTGCTGGCGGGATGCGTACGGACCGCCGCCGCACGGCACGAACGTCGATTGGTCCGACTCCACCCACCCGCTGTCCCACCGTTTTTCTCCCGCTTTCACCTCCAAGTGATAAGCCGTTTGTTTTTTGACGCCGGGGGGCAGCTTCCACGAAAGGACCGGCGCGGCGTCGTGAAAACCAATCGGGTCCACGAAGCCCTCACCCACGGTCAACCCATGCGCGGGTTCCGCCGAGGCAGAAGTGGCTGCCAGGATCAGGCTCAGAGCGATACCGAGGGGGGGGAATTTCATTATTGATTGATGGCGATTTTGACCGTGCCGCGAATGTCCGACGACGACGCGCCTACCTGCAACGCGTACTCACCGGGCGTGACCTCGTAGTCCTGTTTCGCGGTGTTCCATAACCGCAGCCGCTCGACCGGCACGTCCAGGGTGACGTTTTGCTTTTCGCCCCGCTTGATGTTCACCCGTTGGAAAGCCACGAGGGTGCGCACGGGCACGTTCGCGCCCGTCCCGGGACACTTCGCGTAGATTTGCACGACCTCCTCGCCGTCGCGGCCCCCGGTGTTCTCGACCGGCACCGTGACCGCAACGGTCTCGCCCCGACGCGCCGCCGGGCGCGCGACCGTCGGCGTGCCGTAGCGGAACGTCGTGTAACTCAACCCGTGCCCGAACGCGAAAACCGGCTGGCCCGCGAAATATCGGTACGTCCGGTTCGCCATGCGGTAGTCCGTGAACTCGGGCAGGTCGGTCGTGGCGCGATACCACGTCACCGGCAGCCGTCCCGCCGGGGAGAACTCGCCGAACAGGGCGTCGGCGACCGCCGTGCCGCCGCGCTGGCCGCCGTACCACGCGACCAGGATGGCAGGGACATTCTCCGCCTCCCAGGGGATCGCCAGCGCACTGCCGGTGCAGGCGACGAAAACCAGCGGCTTGCCGGTCGCCTGGAGCGCGTGGAGCAGTTGCTCCTGGGGGTCGGGCAGCTCGATCCGCGAGCGGTCGCCGCCGTTGAAACCCTCGTATTTCACCGTCATCTGCTCGCCCTCCAGGCTCGCGTCCAACCCGCCAACGAACACCACGGCGTCCGCGCCGCGCGCCTCTTCGACCGCCTTCTGGAAATCCGGCGACGCCGACCCGTCGGCCTCGTCTTTCTTGGACGCCAGCGGGCAGCCTTTCGTGAACGTGACTTCCACGCCCGGCCCGGCGGCTTCGCGGATGCCCTGGAGGATCGTCGCGGAGTGCGAGGGCGTGCCGTTGTAGTTGCCCAGCAGCATCTTCGCGTTGTCGGCGTTGGGGCCGACCACGGCGAGGCGGCGGATTTTCGCGCGGTCCAGCGGCAGCAGGTTACCCTGGTTCTTGAGCAGCACGAGCGCGGCGCGCGCGCTTTGCAGGGCCAGGGCGTCGTGCTCGGGCGTGTCGTTGGCCGAAGCGGGGATGGCAGCGTACGGCACCCGTGCCGGCGGATCGAACATCCCGAGCCGGAAGCGGCCGGTCAGGACCCGTTCCAGCGCGGTATCGATCTGCTTGACGCTCACGGCGTCCGCGTTGACCGCTTCCACCAGAGTATTGTAGTCGTTGCCGCATTCCAGGTCGCAGCCTGCCTTCACGGCGCGCGCCGACGCCTCCGATTTTGTTTTCGCCAGATGGTGCCCGCCCGAGATGTCGTTGATCGCGCCGCAGTCGGACACCACGTAGCCCTGAAATCCCCACCGCTGGCGCAGGACTTTTTCCAACAGGAAGGGGCTGGAGCAGCACGCCTCGCCGTCCACGCGGTTGTACGCGCCCATCACGCAGTCCACCTTCCCTTCCCGCACCGCCGCCTCGAACTGCGGCAGGTAGGTGTCCCACAGATCGCTGTCGGGGGGCTGGGCGTCGAAGCGGTGGCGCTCGGATTCCGGCCCGCTGTGGACGGCGAAATGCTTGGCGCACGCAATCGTTTTGTAATACTTCGGGTCGTCCCCCTGGAGACCGCGGATAAAGGCCACGCCCATCCGCGAGGTCAGGAACGGGTCTTCCCCGTAAGTTTCCTGTCCCCGACCCCAGCGCGGGTCACGGAAGATGTTGATGTTCGGCGACCAGAAGGTCAGCCCCTGGAACCGGCCGTGCTTGCCGTGGCTCTGCGCGTCGGCGTACTTCGCGCGGCCTTCCGTGGAAATCACGTCCGCCACCCGCCCGAGCAAGGCGGGGTCCCAGGTGGCGGCCAGTCCGATGGCCTGCGGGAAAACGGTCGCGGTGCCGGCGCGGGCGACGCCGTGGAGGGCTTCGTTCCAGTATTCGTAGGCGGGCAGGCCCAGACGCTCAATGGCGGGCGCGTCGTTGCGCAGTTCGGACACTTTCTCGGCCAGCGACATCCGCCGCACGAGGTCCGCCACGCGCCGTTCCACCGGCTGGTCGGGGTCCTTGTAAATGACCGGATCGCCGACGACCGGCACGATCTTCGCGCCGGCCGTGGCCACTTCCACGAGGTCTTTGGCCACCAGGCAGGCGACCTTTTTTCCGGTGGCGTCGAAGACGTTGATGGCGCTGAACGTCGCCTTGTCCTTCACGGCCTGGAAGGTCACCGCCAGCGGCCCGTCCACCGAATCGTCGGCGTGTTCCACCACCCCGTTCAACGCGAAGGGTTTGGACGCACCGCCCGCCGCCCGGAAAAGATCGAGCCGGTCCGCGAGCGAGGTCTTGCCGCACGTGACCGTCATCAGCCGCTGGTCCGGCCCGGTGTGGTAGGTTTCCGCTGCTTCCACCTGCACGCGGTAGCTACCAGCGGGGAGTCCGGCAACCGAAGCGACGAAATGTTCGCCGACGATCTCCTGGGCGAACGTGCCCGGGTCCGCCCCCGCCTCGGCGTGTACCGGCGTCACCACCGGCCGGTGTTCAAACTGGCCCGACACGCGAAACTCCGGCCCGCAGCACGGCGGCGCGACCTCGTCCGCGCGCGATCCGGCCACGAGCATCAAACAGACCCAGAGCAGTCGCATCGGACGTGAGAGGGCGAAACGAGGGCGCGCGAAATTGGCACGGTCGAGCATAAGAGGGCAGGATGGCGAACGTCTCCGGTGACGGGAAGCCGCGTGTTCTCTGGGGGGGTTGGGGGCAGAGGGGAAGCGTTCCGGGCACTCAGGATGCTCCCGACCGGGGCCGCTTGGCAACCTGCTTTTTAAGGGCGTGCGCGCTCGGCAACTTCCGCGAAGTCGGCGGGGCAAGCAGGATCGGCACGCGCCTCCCCTCTCCTGCCGTCAACGCATCGACAGGCTGACCTCGGACCTAGATCGAAATGATCTTGCCCGTAGCGAACTCGTAAAAGTAACGCACCCCAGCCGTATTGTAATGGCCGGCCTGATCGGGGTCCGGATAATAGTAGAGGACCGAGTTCAGGCTGAAGTCGTACAGGTAAGGGAAAGGAAAGGTGGGCGAAGTATAGAAGAATGTCTGGCTGGCGAAGTCGTAGAGATACATGCCGCTTTTGCTGTCGTTCGCATCGAGGACATACTCGTAGCCCAGGTCGAAGTGGTAGATATAGTGCGAGTCCGCAAGATAGCCGTAGTAACCGAAGTAGTTGCCGTTCGGAAAGGCCAGGTAATACACGCCGTTGGACAACGCGGTCTCCCCGGTGAAGAACGCGGGGTGCGCTCCCGCCACGCCCACCGCGACGTTGACCGCCGAGTAAGCCACGGGATGGACGCCGTCGGCGGCGCTGAGCATCAGGACATAGTTGCCGGACGCGGTGAAGGTCGCGGTCGTGTCCGGTTGCGCCGGATTCGCAAAGGAGACACTGCCCGGACCGGAATAAACTCTCCAGCCGACGCTCAACGAGACTCCGGCCGGGGCGTTGACGCTGCCTTGCAAGGTAACCGCCATGCCGGGCTGCGCCGCCAAGTCGGCACCGGCATCCGCGGTGGGAGCCCCCGGCGAACGCGGCCCTTCGGTCGCGCCGGTGGATTGCACCACCTCGAAGTCGCTAATGTTCACGGTGGTCAGGTGATCGAACGCGGTGGCTGAAAAGCGGTCGTCCGGACACACCGAGATCGAGAAAAAATTACCGTTGTCCGCGACGATAGCCCCGTATTTTTTCAGCGCCAGCAGGACGGCTTTTTCTTCCGTGGTCCAGGTGGAGGGGAGCACGAAATCCGCCTTGAGCCGGACGCGCTGGCCCATCGCGGGAATATTGGGATCAGTCGTGTTGCCGGCAGAAGCCTGGTGCGTGGCGGGATAGAGGGGGCCGACGCGCGTGCGCTTGACGACGATCCGCATGGCGTGCTCGACCATCCCGCGCTCGCATTCGTCATAGCGCACCAGGGCCGGGAACATCGGCAGCCCGGCGGCGTCCGCGGAGGTCCAGCCCGCCGGCCGGAGGGTGTTGGTCTTCAGGTCGAACCGCGCGCCGTTGGAAGCCTGCCAGCCCGTTCCGGTAAGTTGCGTCAACCACGTCTCCCAGATCGTGCCCGCGCCGGGTGCGACGATGATGGCGTGCCGGTCGCCGGTGTCGCCGTTCACGTTGCGCTGCCATTGGTCGAGCGTCAGGCTGCCCGTGCCCCGTGGCCAGCCTTCGACGGGCAGGTTGGTCGGGATGGGATACGGACTCGGGTCGGATTCATCGGGGTAATTGAAGAAGGTGACGGCAACGTCCGGCTGGCTGTCGGGCACCAGCGCGTAGTTCATCTCGTAGAACGCCCGCAACGTCTGACGCGAAGCGCCGAGGTCGGAGGCGATCTGCGCGAGCATCGCCGTCGAGTTGGCGAGCACCGGCAGGCGGGAGACGTCTTCGTTCCAGGCGCTGCTGGTCGGCATGATCTGCATGGCGGCCACCACGGCGTCGGCTTGCGGAGTGTTGAACAGCACCGGGGCGGAGACGGCCGGAGACGGACCGAGAATGCGGCCTTCCTGGTTGATGCGGGCCGTTCCGGCCCACGCGTCGGCACACCACAGCAGACAGGCACCGTTGAGGAGGAACGAACGCAATAAGCGACACGGAGAAAGGTGCATAGAAAGGGGGGAACCGCCGGTAAATTACAGCAGATTCCGGGCTTGCAGGCGGATTTCGCAAACGCGGAGGTGGCGAGCCGCGCGGCGAGATAACAAAACTGTCATGCCCCGCCGGCTTGCGTCCGGCATTGGTGAGTTGAAGGTCATGGTGATGCAAACCCGCAATCCCTCTCCCGTCCGCCGAGTCTCCCCGCTTCGTCCGGTGCTGGGTTCCCTCGCTCTATTGACCGTGGCCGCCGGTAGCGCGTTGACCGCCTCCGCGCAAACGCCCACCGCCTCGCCCGGGCCATCGGGCTACCACCTGGAAGCGACATGGAAGCTGGGCGGTGAGGGCGGCTGGGATTACTGCACGGTGGATGCCGATGCACACCGCCTCTACGTGACGCGCACCGACCGGGTGCAGGTGATCGACACCGAGGAAGGCAAGACGCTCGGCGAGGTGCCCGGTCTGGACGGCGGGCACGGCACCGCCCTCGCGCCGGACGCCGACCGGGGCTTCGCCACGAGCGGGAAAAGCGGCACGGTGATCGTGTTCGATCTCAAGACCCTCAAACCTGTGGGCGAGCCGATCAAGGTGGGCAAGAAGCCGGACGCCATCGTGTACGACTTGTTCAGCAAACACGTGTTCGCGTTCAACGGCGAAAGCGACGACGCCACCGTCATCGACGCGGCCACCGCAAAGGTGGTCGCCACGATCCCGCTGGGCGGCGGACCGGAGTTCGCCGGCTCGGACGGCAAAGGCACGCTCTTCGTCAACCTGGAAGACAAGAGCGTGACCCTGGCCATCGACACGCGGACGAACACCGTTACGCACCGCTGGCCCGCCGCGCCCGGCGAGGAGCCGAGCGGCCTCGCCGTGGACGCCGGCAAAGGCCGGGTCTTCGCCGGTTGCCGCAACGAGCGGATGGTCGTGCTCGACGCCGCGAGCGGCAAGGTGTTGGCGACGCCCGCCATCGGCCAGGGCGTGGACGCCTGCGCGTTCGATCCCGGCACCGGGTTTGCCTTCGCGTCCTGCGGCGATGGCACGCTGACCGTGGTGAAGGAAGACGACGGCGGTTTCCCGGTGGTCGAAAAGATCGCCACGAAGAAAGGAGCCCGCACGATGGCGCTCGACCCGGTGACGCACGCCGTTTACCTGCCCACCGCCGAGTTTGAACCCGCGCCGACGCCGGCTCCCGGTCAGGGCCGAGTGCGTCCCAAGATGGTTCCCGGCAGCTTCATGGTGTTGAAGTTCGTCCGCTGAGCCGGTCTGCTCAAGATGATTCAACGCCGCAAGGCAAAAGCGAGCATCAGCAGGGCCACGGCCACGATCCAGGAACCGGCGACGCGGAGGCCGATCCGCACCCATTGGAAACCAGGCAGCCGCGAGACGTAGAAAGCGACGTTCACCACGCAAAGCAACAGACTGACCCAGGTGGCGGACAGGGTTTTCGCCACCGCGACTCCCGGCGTCCCGGCATCCATCCCGGAATCCAACCCGAGGACCAACCCGGCGATGGCGCAGGCGAGCCAGCGGGCCGGCGGCGGGACCGGCCGGTCGAGCGCGACGGCCGCGCCCACGCCCAGCCCGAGGACGATCAGAAGCGGTGGGGGCACCCCGGCCAGGCGTCCGGTCGTCGTCACCAGCAGGCCCAACGCCGACCCGGTCCCGAAGGCCGCCGCCGGCTCCTGGAGACGCAGCGGCTGGTGCTGGCCTAGCCAAATCCCCAGCGCAAGGAGCACGAGGAGATGCGGAGGCGTGGTGAGTGGATGGAGAAACCCGCTGGCGAACTCCCCCATTCCCTGAAAGGTGGTGTGGGCATCCACGCGCGCGGCGGGGACGAGGAAAAACCCCAGGCCCAGCGCCGCCAGTCGCCAACTTTTTCGCGTCACGCCTTGATGATGCCAAACAGAAACCCGAAGCCGATGCAGGCGATGACCCCGCCCCCCGCGCGCACGACCGCCGTTCCCCAAGGCCAGCGGGTGAGCAGACCCAGCGCGATCCCGCTCAAATGCAGCAGCCCCGTGGCGATGACAAAGCCGACGGCGTAGGTGAAGGCGTTGGCCGCGTTGGGCAGTTCCGTGCCGTGCGCGTGGCCGTGAAAGATGGCGAACACCCCCACGATCATGCCCGCGATCCACAGGGGCGGTTTGGCGGCGAACGCCACCGCCAGCCCGAGCAGCACGCCCGAGAGCGCGATGCCCACCTCCGTGCCCGGCAGCGGCACGCCCAGGATGCCCAACGCGCCGCCGAAGGCCATCGCCAGCGGGAAGATCACCGGCAGCAGCCACATGGCCGGCGCGCCCAGGTAAGCGCCCCACAGGCCCACGGCCACCATCGCCACGATGTGGTCCAGACCGGTGAGCGGGTGCAGGAAGCCACTGACGAACCCGCCGATGCCGCCGGTCTCCGGATGGGCGTTCGCCACGGAGGGAACCAGCATCAACAAGGCGACGGGCAAGAATCGGCGGAACGTGGAAAGAGGAGAGGCGGATTTCATTTTCATGTTCGGAGGGTCGGGCGACCATCTTCGACGGGGCGAGCGACGCGCATACGGGGAGACGGAACGGTCAACCGGAAAAACACTGCTACCGCGAAATTGCAAAAACGCAGGTGAAAAACCGAATCTCGCACCCCCGACATGGTTCGTGCCTGCCGTGGGACCTCCGTGTATGACTCCAAGGTCTATCCCTCTGGCCACATCCGCATCGCTCACGGCAAATGCCTGCGGGACGATCCGCAGAAGGACGGGGATCAACATTCCCGCGAGATCGTGGCCGTGATTTGGAAGTTAGAGCACTACTCATTTGGGTAAGCCGCGCCCTCTGGTTGTAGGGCAGGCGCACCGCCCGCCGCGTTTTGGGAAGCCGATGCTCCCTTGCACGCTTCCCCTCCCTTCTGTCTGTTTCCAAACCACGCGCCAGCACGCGGCAGGCGGTGCGCCTGCCCTGCAATCGGAAGGCCGACTCATTTGAGCCACGCTCTAAAACTCCACGTCCCGGCAACGCTGGTCTAGCTGATGGGCGATCTGCTCGATCCTGGCCGCGTCCAGCACGCTGCGTCCCTTTACCAGCGTCTTGACCGCCCGGCCGCTGACCACGACCACCTCCCCCCGACCTTTGCGTTCCACGAACCAGCCCGGTAACGCCAGCACCGGCTGCACCGGCACCGCTTCTCCGACCGCCTTGGAGAGCCAGTCGCTCAACCGGCTGGCCTGTTGTTTGGCCTGGTCCAGACACTTGGACTCGGCCGGGCCTTCCCCGAACCGCAACGAACGACCGTCAAAAATAACTCTGTGCGCATCCCTGGCCGTCGCCATCTTCTTGCGCCGGGCCTTGGTTTCCACCGCGTACACCCCGGACGGGGCGAGGAGGACATGATCGATGTTGCCGTAAGGATCGTTGGGCACATCGTGGAAAACGCGGCAGCCCGTGAGCATCAACTGGTTGAGTTCCTCGCCTACCGCCCGCTCGCCCAGCAGCCCCAGCCGGTAATTTCGTTTCTGGTCCAACAACCGGAACATTTTGCGGCAGATGAACACGAAAGCGGTCCCCCCGAAGATTCCGGCCCCGACGCCAACCGCGCCCGCCGAAGGGGTGTGCCTGCCGATCAGGTACAAGCTGGCGCACATCGCTGGCAGGACGAAGGCCATCGCCAGTTCCGTCGAAAGCTGATCCTCCAATTCCTCCAGCTTCTTTTGCAAACTCTCGCCGGGGCCTCGCAGTAATTTTTCGGTGACCGGCATCCGCAGCCTCTGCCGGTCAATCCGCCACTTGCGTATCCAGACGACCCCCAGAAGGAGGCCCAAGGCGGCAAACCATACACCGAGCAAAATGGAGATTTCCAGAAACATCTCCGGGACCTACAGCAGGATGCTTGCTCGATAATACAGCACTTTTCGGTTGCTTGTGGTGCTTGTAGCCCCGGCAGGGGCGGCAGATTTCAGCCCACGGCGCGAGCCGTGGGAAAAACCCGCAGGCACGCCAGAGCCCCGGCAGGGGCGTAAGAAAACACGGCGGCCCTCACGGACTGGTCAGGCGGCTTCTCTTACGCCCCTGCCGGGGCTTTGCCATCTGGGAATGAACGATCCCACGGCTGACGCCGTGGGCTCAACGACTACCGGCTCAAGCCGGTAGGATGCGATGGGACTAAAAGTCCGGTGGCGGCTAGAAGCCGCTTGGAAAGCCCCCGGCCCGGGCCGGCTGGCAAGGCATCGGCGGCGACCCCTGGCCTCACGGCGGGTCGGCCACGATGCGGAACGTTCCCTCGCCATCCTCGTCCCACTTCTGCTCCTCGATGTAGCGCTTGATCGTCTTCTCATCGACCGCTCCGACCGTCGCGCAAAAGTAGCCCCGTGCCCACAGGTGCTGGCCCCAATAACGCTTCTGCAAACTCGGGAACTCCTCCTGCAGCTTGCGCGAACTCCTGCCCTTCAAGTACTGCGCCAGCTTGGCCGGCGACAACACCGGCGGCGCGCTGACGAGCAGATGCACGTGGTCGGGCGACACCGCTCCACGCACCACCGCCACCTCCCGCGCCCGGCAAATCTCGCGGATCAGGTCGCGGCAACGCACCGCCAGGTCCCCCTTGAGCACCGGCCAGCGGTACTTGGTCACCCAGATCAGGTGGTACTTGCAGTCCGAGACCGTGTGCCCACGATGGTGGTAGTTGGCCATGCAGCCGCCCACCTTAACGCGCCACCCGCCACCCTCCAAGGCAGACCGTCTAAAGACGGTGGGCTCCAACCCGGCACCTGGATACTGAAATCTGCCGCCCCTGCCGGGGCTACGGGGGCGTGACACGCCACCGAAAAATGCTGTAAGATGATCTTTTCTCCGCGTCGGTAATCTTCCGGCAACTGCAAAGTTGTCAGGGAGCGACCCCGATCCGTGATGGTGTAAAACTCGGTGCCATCTTCGCCCTCGACGTTGCTTGAAGCCGGAGGGTTTGTTCGTCATGCTAAGTTCCGTGCGCTTTCTCGTCGTGGAAGATGATCCAAAGATTGCGGATTTTATCCTGAGCGGGCTGCAACAGGAAGGGCACGAGGTGGAAGTAGCGGCGGATGGCGAGACCGCCTTGGAACGCGCCGCCCGACGCACCGCGCCATTCGACGCGCTGGTGCTGGACCTGATGCTGCCGAAACTCGACGGCTTCGGGGTGCTGCGCTCTTTACGCGCACGGGGCATGGCCAGCCCCGTGCTCATGCTGAGCGCGCTCGACTCCGTGGACGACCGCGTGCGGGGTCTGCGCGCGGGCGCGGATGATTATCTGGTCAAACCTTTCGCCTTCGACGAACTGGCGGCCCGCCTGCTCGCCCTGACCCGCCGCGCCGCGCCCGGCCGCCCGGAAGCCGCCACCGCCGCGACGCGCCTTGCCCTGGCCGATCTCGTCATGGACCGGCTCAACCGCCGCGTGAGTCGTGGCTTTCGCAACATCGAGTTGCAGCCGAAGGAATTCGCCCTCCTGGAATGTTTCCTGACCCACGCCGGCCGGCCGCTCACGCGCGCCATGATCCTGGAATCCGTCTGGCAATGGACCTTCGATCCGCAGACCAATGTGGTGGACGTGCTGGTCCTGCGCCTGCGCGGCAAGATCGACCGCGGCGGTGAAACCAAACTCATCCACACGATCCGCGGCATCGGCTATGTTCTCCGGGCTGGTTAGCCGCTTCGGGCGCTCGCTCGGGTGGCGCATCACCGCCTGGTACGTGCTCGGGTTTTCCGGAGGCTTCCTGCTCGTGGGCGCGTTCGCCGTGCACGTCACGAAGGAAGGCGACCTGCGCGGCGACCGGGAGGAAATCCAGGAGGAATTCGAGCAGAACGCGGCCCGGTGCCGACGGCTGGGGTTGGAGAAGTTCGCGGAGGGCGGCGCGCGGGAGCCGGCCGAAGTTGAAAATACCCTCCTGCTGCTCTCGGACGCGGCAGACCGGACCTTGCTGCTGGTGCCGGCGTTTTCGGAGACGACGGAGGAGACCCAAAAAGTGGTCGAGCGGCTCAAGGCGGCGCGGCGCGCGGGTTGGCAGCGGTTCGAGCCTGCCGAAGCCGGCGGCAAAATCTGGCAGGCGTACGCCGAGCCCATGCCCGGCGGGGCCTGGCTGCAGGTGGGCAAAAGCGATCATCACTGGCAGGAAACGCGGGAGCGCCTGGAGGGGGCCATCCTGCCGGTGGTCGGCTGCATGCTGCTCGTCGGATTGGGCGGGGCGGTGCTCCTGACGGTACGCACCTTGCGTCCCGTCCGCCAGCTCATCGACGCGACGCGACGCGTGGTCCGCAGCGGCGACATGACGGCCCGCGTGCCTGCCCGCGCGTCGCGGGGCCACGAACTCGACGAACTCAGCGTACTCTTCAACCAGATGCTCGCGCGCAACGAAGGTCTTATTCGTGGGATGCGCGAGGCGCTCGACAACGTGGCGCACGATCTACGGACCCCGCTCACCCGGCTGCGCAACTCCGCCGAGGCGGCGCTGCGCGACCGCGACGCCACCGCGGAGGCCCGCGGCGAAGCCCTGGGCGCAGCCATCGAGGAAGCGGAGGACACGCTGAAAACCCTGCGCGTGCTCACCGACATTTCCGAGGCCGAACACGGCACGATGCGTCTGCACCGGGAGTCGGTGGCCGTGGGGGAACTGGTCTCGGCCGCCGCCGATCTCTACGAATACAGCGCGGAACAACGCGGCGTGCGCGTGCGGGTCCACGTGCCCGCCGGCCTGGAGGTGTCGGCGGACCGGGTCCGCCTGCAACAGGTGGTGGCCAACCTGCTCGACAACGCGGTCAAATACAGCCGTCCGGGCGGTGAAATCACAGTGACGGGTTCCCGCATCGACGACGGCCGCCACGTGGTGTTGACCATGAACGACCAGGGCATCGGGATCGCGGAACACGACCTGCCCCGCATCTGGGACCGGCTCTACCGCGGTGACCGCAGCCGTTCGCAACGCGGCAGCGGACTGGGCCTGAGTCTGGTCAAGGCCATCGTGCAAGCGCACGGCGGGCGGGTGGAGGTGACGAGCGAGCCAAACATGGGTTCGTCGTTCACGGTGCTTTTGCCCGGCGGCGACGGCAGCCCGGCCGACGCGCCGTGAGCGCCCGGTTTTTCCCATTTCTCCGACCCCACATCGTTTCTCAGGTTGGTGGAGACGCTTCTGGTCGGTGGATGGCGCTCTCCGAGCGGCATTGGTTTACTTTACGCCGCAGGCGTCTATTCACTTCCGGGCGGCTGACGCCGCGAGTGGGACCAATGCCGCTCGGAGAGCGCCATCCACCGCTGAAAGACACCTCAATGATCTTGAGAAGCGGTGTAGCCTGAGAATTTTGCACGCCCGGGTCCCGCGCCATCCGATTTCGCTAAAGATGCCTACCCGTTACCGCTCCCTTCTGGCCTCCGTCGGTTTGCTGCTGGCCGGTCTCCCCGGACTCCGCGCGCAGGACCCGCCCACCGCGCCGCCGCTCTCGGAGGCGATGCTCAAGAACCTCAAGGCCCGTTCCATCGGTCCGGCCGTCATGGGCGGGCGCATTTCGGACATCGCCCTCGACCCGAAGAAACCCGCACCTCTTCTACGTGGGCCTGGCGACCGGCGGCATCGTCAAGACGGCGCAACGACGGCATCACCTTCGAGTCGATCTTCGACAAGCAGCCCGATGCTCTCCATCGGCGCGCTGGCCATCGCGCCTTCGAACCCCGACGTGCTCTGGGTCGGCACCGGCGAGGCCAACGACCGCAACTCCTCCGGCTGGGGCAACGGCGTCTACCGCTCCACCGACGGCGGCGAACACTGGCAGCACCTCGGCCTGGACTCCAGCCGCGCGATCAACCGTGTCGTCGTCGATCCGCGCAACCCCGACGTGGCCTACGTCGCCGCCGTGGGCAACCTCTGGGTCGAGGGCGGCGAGCGCGGGCTTTTCAAGACGGCCGACGGGGGCAAGACCTGGAAGAACATCCTCCAGGCTCCCGAGCCGCAGCGACACCGTCACCGGCTGCGGCGACGTGGCGCTCGACCCCGCCAACCCGGACACCGTTTACGCCGCGCTCTACGCCCGGCGGCGCACGCCGTGGTCGTTCGTCTACGGCCCGGCGGCCAGCGGCGGCGACGACGTGGGCGGCATCTTCAAGAGCGCCGACGGCGGCGCGACCTGGAAAAAACTCACCGATGGCCTGCCGCCGCAGACCGGCCGCATCGGCCTCGCGGTTGCCGTCAGCAAGCCGGGCGTTGTCATGGCCATCGTGCAGAGCGACGCCAACGGCCCGACCGATTTCCGCATCATCCATTCGCTGGCGGGCGGCGTGTTTCGCTCGGAGGACGGCGGCGAACACTGGACGCGCCAGAACGACATCGACCCGCGCCCGTTCTACTTCAGCCAGATCCGCATCGACCCCGCCAACGACCAGCGCGTGTACGTCCTCGGCATGGCGATGCTCGCCTCCGACGACGGCGGCAAGAACTTCCGCGAGGACCTCTTCGAGAAGGTCCACCCCGATTGCCACGCGCTCGTCATCGAACCCGGCAGCGCGCCGCCGCCGCGTCCGCCCAAGCCCGAGCGACAAGGACAAGCCGCCCAAGCCGCCCGTGTCCGCCCGGCTGCTGCTCGGCACCGACGGCGGCGTGTACCAGAGCTTCCAGGCGGGGCGCAACTGGGACCACGTCAACCGCTTCGTCTGCGGCCAGTATTACCGCGTCGAGACCGACGACAGCGAGCCGTTCTACCGCATCGCCGGCGGCTTGCAGGACAACAGCAATTTCGTCGGCCCCAGCGCGACCAACCGCAAGGACGGCATCCTCAACGACGGACTGGATGGGCCTCACCGGCGCGGACGGCTTCTACACCGCGTTCGATCCCGAGGACAAGGAAGTCGTTTACGCCGAAGCCCAGGAGGGCATCGTCTTCCGGGTGAACCTGCGCACGGGCGAGGGCAAGATGCTGCATCCTGCCCCGGCGGAGGGTCAGGCGCGCGTACCGCTTCCACTGGAACTCGCCCTTCATCGCCAGCGCCACCACAAGGGCACGTTTTACATGGCGGGCAACCGCGTGTTCAAGCTCACCGACCACGGCGAGCACTCCGCCGTCATCAGCCCGGACCTGACCAAGGACGAACCCGACCAAGACCACCGCCGTCGGCAGCGGCGCGGAAAACTACGGCGTCGTCTACTCGCTCGCCGAATCCCCGGCCAAGGCCGACCTGCTCTGGGCGGGCACGGACGACGGCCGGCTCTGGGTCACGGAAAACGAGGGCGCGCAGTGGACCGAACTCACCGACAACGTCCCCGCGCCCGCGCACGGCCAGTGGGTGCATCGCATCGAGCCCGGCACGCAAGGACCCGAACGTGCGCCTACGCGGTCTTCAGCGCCTACCGTCTGGGCGACGACCGGCCGATGATCTACCGCACCGCCGACCTGGGCAAGACGTGGCAGTCCGTCGTCGGGCGAGGGGCTGCCCGCCGACGCGCCGGTCCAGGTCGTCCGCGAGGACCCCGAGAACCCGCGCCTGCTCTACGCCGGCACGCAGGCGGGTCTGTTCGCCTCGTTCGATCAGGGCGGACACTGGGTGAAGGTCGGCGATCTGCCGCGCCGTCGAGGTGGACGACCTCAAAATCCAGGCGCGCACGGCGGACCTGGTCATCGCCACGCACGGCCTGAGCCTCTACGTCCTCGACGACACGCGGCCCTTGCGCGAGTTGACGCCCGGAAATCGTGGCGCCAGCCCGCGCACCTCTTCAGCGTGCGCGCCGGTGGAAGGCGCTTACCGGCTGCCGGGCTTCGACGGATTGGAATGGCAAGGGCAATTACCACGGAGCCAACCCGGCCGAGGGCGCGCTCGTTCACGGTCTGGGTCAAGGAATTCACCGGGGACGAGATCAAGTTGAAGGTCACCAACGCCGCCGGCCAGACGGTGGCCAACCTCAAAGGCGCCCGGCGCGCCGGGCTTGAACCGGTTCAACTGGGACCTGCGCCCGACGGACGACGTGCTGGTCAAATACGGCGGCGACGACCCGAAAAAGCTGGTGCCCAGCGGCGACTACACGGTGGAAATGAGCTTCGGACAAACGCACGGCAAGCAGACCTTCCATGCGACCGTGGCGGCGGGGATCGAGGCGCGTTCGTCCGATGATGACAATACTGTCATCTTGGGCAAGTAGCTTTCGGGTAGTTGCTAAGGATGGCGGACCGCCTTCCGGCGAGGGGAATGCTTGACCGTTGATGACAGAACTTTTATACCCGGGGGATGTTCCGTTCTTTGCTGCAGGGTCGCCGTGCCACAGACTTGGGTCTTTCGCGCGGACGAAGAGCGCGGGTTGCCCGTCTGGGGGTTTTCCTGTTGGCGTGTGGCGGCCTGGGGCTTGGCAGCGCGCGGGCGTTGACGCTCACCTCGACCGTCCAGGAAGACAACGGGGCCACCTCCAACGGTCTGGACGGCAACCAGAACCTTTATTCCACCCCGACGGCGGGGAACGCCACGATCACCACGGCCGGGGGATACAACTTCACGGGCACCATGTACATGACGCTGACTTCCATTACCGCCATCAGCATCACGCTGACCGTGCAGGATGGAAACTCGGAAGCGGCCCAGCCCGATGGTTTCGATTACAACCACCTGCATCTCTCGCTCGGCGGCGTCGCCACGGGATTTACCCTGAACGGCTTTCGCGGCGATGGCTTGCAGGACACGTTTACTTTCTCCGGCACGCCGACGAACGCGGCAGCCCTCCTGGCCGCGCTCAAGACAAACGGGACCCTCGTGGGTGTCATCACCACGGATAATCCCAACGACACGATCACCGCGCCGAACGAGGTCTATCTCGGCAACGACCAGAACAACGCGACGACGGTGTTGAGCATCACCGGCACCGTGCCTGAGCCGGGCACCTGGGCCGGGGTCGGGTTGGGGGCCGCGCTGCTGGCCGGTCGTCTGCTGCGGGGGAAACGGCGGCAGACCGGCCGGGCTTGAGCAGCGTGCGCCGCGTCATGAAAACCGTTGCCCTCTTCGCCGCAGCAGGCTTCTGCGGGGCGCTCCTGGCCGCGCCGACCGGCTTGCAGGCGCAGACGATGGCCACGGTGACCAACACCCAGCTCCAGAGCAACTTCAACGGCGCGACCGGCGCTGGCCAGACCGCTCCCATCGCCGCCAACCCGTTCACGTATTCCTCGCTGCCGGCGTTTACCAGCCTCACGAGCGTCTCGATCACGTTCACGGTCATCGACGGCGACACGGGGTTGGGGCCGAACGGCGTCGACGACACGCCTTACCCGCCGCCGGGTGACGGCACGCAGTACGGCGACGACGATTTCGACGTGAACTCGTGGACCCTCCAACTCAACGGCATCAATCTCGGTCAGGGGCTTTTGCTCAACGGGTTCAACGCCTACGACAACAGCCACCCAGTGCAGTCCAGCGACTTCGTCACGGTGACGATCACCGGCGTCCCCGCCAACGCGGCCATGCTGCTGGCGGCGCTGAAAACCGGCTCGATGACCGCGCTCGTCTACGACTCGACGGGCGTCCCCAACTCCAACGGTTTCCTGATCCCGAACACCCTGATCGACCACACGACGCCACTGGACGCGACTCTTTCGTTCACCGGGACCATCGTCCCCGAGCCGCCAGCGTCGGGCTGGCTGCTGGCGGGTGCGGCGGTGGTCGGGGTCGCCGTGCGTTTGCGCCGCCGTTCGGTGCACCGCCCCTGATTCGCCGTTGGAATGCCAGCCATTTCTCGTCCGTCCTAGAAGTACCAGCCCTGCTTTCGCTGCGTGAATCAGCGCGAGCGCATCCGTTCTTTCAATCCATGAAGACCCTCGTCGCCTTATCCATCGCCGTTGCCGGTGCCGCGCTCTGCGCCCAGGCCGCACCACCCGCCACGACCACCGTCCCCCCGCCCGTCCGGGGCAGCCGATCAACGTGCGGCCGACCGTGAGGCCCCAACCGGCGGCAAACCCGGCCTCGGGCGACATCTCGCCGCGCCAGTCCCACCGTGAACTGGACCGGCACGGCCACTGGCACGCGGCGGGATGGGTCCGGTGGACCCGACCGCGACGGGGGGCACGGTCGTGACGGGTCAGGAGGGACTCACCCAGGATACGTTCGTGCTGACCCTGGATGGGCTGGCGGCGGCTTACGCAGGCAAGTCCGTCGCGGTCACGATCAGTTGGACCGTGCCGGCGAATGATTACGACCTCTACATCTTCAAGCGCAACGCCAACGGCACCAACGGCGCGGCCGTGGGCAGTTCGGCCAACGGCGCGCCGGGCACCTCGGAGTCGGTGACCATCAACCCGGCGTCCACCGGCGTGGGCGCGTACAACGTCATCGCGGTCTACTTCACGACCACCGCCGCGGTCGGCCGGCACGGACCAGTACCACGGCACGACCAGCATCATCACCAGCCCCACGGTGCGCACGGCGACGTACGTCAAGGGCGGGATCACCTTTTCGCCCAACGCCCCGGTCAAGGCACCGACCTCCGCCGCCGACGGCGAGCCGAGCAGCCGCGTCGATGTGAACGGTAATTACTACGTCTGTGGCATCCGCGGCGTTCCCGCCGGCGTGGACCTCTGGTACTTCGACCTGCGGCCCAACAGCCCCACGTACGATCCCAACATGCGCGTGCCCCTCTACCGGGGACAGCCGGACGCGGTGATCCCGGGCGAGGTGGCCGGCAGCGCCGTCGCGGCGGGCGGCCTGGGCGGCGGCGACATCGACCTGGCCGTGGGTTTCGGCAACTACACCGGCACGGGAGCATCGACCACCAATCCCGCAGCCGGTGCTGGCCTACGCGAGTCTGACGGCGGCGAACGTCACCGTCGGCAACTCCTTGGACCTGGGCAAAACCTTCGTGTTCAACGCGGCCGGCAACGCTCTGGGCGGCGTTCCCGTCAACGACCGGCAGTGGATGGGCACGTTCGGCAACAACATCGTCTATCTCGAATACCGCAACTTCGCGCAGGGCATCGCCTTCGCGCAGCAATCCACCGACGGCGGGGCGACCTATGGCCCGGCGATCACCGTCGGCACGCTCCCGCAGACCGGGGCGCTGGACGTGGATCAGTTCGACGGCACCGTTTATATCAGCGGCAACGGCGGCCAGGTGGCGGTGGGCACGCCCACCACGCTGCTGGGTTTCCCGACGAGCTACACGATCCATCAGGCAACTCCCACCGGGGTCAACCCTGCCAACATCTTTTTCCCCGTCCGCGTCGCCGCCGACCAGCGCAACGCCTCCGGCACGCTCATCGCCCCCGGCACCGTGTACGGCGTGTATTCGGACGGACAGGGCATCTTCCTCGTCAACTCGGCCGACAAGGGCGTGACGTGGAGCGCGCCCGTGCAGGTCAACGACCCGACCGATGCCACCACCAAGATCAATCTCCTGCCGTGGCTGGCGACGGGGCCGACGCCCGGCTCCATCGGCGATCGTCTGGTACGGCACGGACTCCGCAGCCAACAACGACACGGCCCGCTGGCGCGTGTACTACGCCCAGAGCTTCGACGCGAACAGCGCCGCGCCGACGTTCCGCATCGTCCAGGCCAGCGATCATTCCAACCACGCCACCAACATCTCCGAGAGCGGCCTGTCGGTGACCGGCACCTCGCCCAACCGCAACCTGCTCGACTATTTCCAGATCAACTTCGATCCGACGGGCGCGGCGATCATCGGTTACACCGACGACCACACCGACTTCAGCGGCGATACCTACGTCACCCGCCAGATCAGCGGACCGTCGATCCTCAACAAGGCGACCACCGTGCCGACGCCCGCGGAAGGCAGCGGCCTCCCGGCGATTTCCTCGACGCAACCCGCGCAACCCGGCCCCAATGGCGAGCAGGTCACCGACTACCCCATGGACCAGGACAGCGGTCTGGTCGCCGTCACGCCCACCACCAGTCCCATCGACATCCTGAGCGTCCTCTACACCTCGCAGGATTCCAACCAGGGGCCGGTGATCACGGCCACGATGACCGTCTCCAACCTGAGCACGGTGCCGGTCAGCTCGACCTGGACGATGTACCTCACGGCCAACGCCCCGGAGACGGGTCTCGTCACCATTGCGGGCAACCAGTATTCCAAGGGATTGTCCGACCTCGGCGACCAGTTTTACCTCCAGTTTTCCACGAGCCAGACCGGCGCGCGCACGGGCTACTGGGGGACGGTGGTCCGCAACCACGACGGCAGCCTGACGACCACGCAGCAGGGCACGGCGGACCGGGTGTTCGTCAACCAGCAGGCCAACACGCTGAGCGTGCGTCTTTCCGCCAGCAAGCTCAACACCTACCTGACGAGCATCGGGCACGCGACCGTAGGCTTCGGGACGACCTTCTGCGGTCTGCGCGCCCAGACCGCCGGCACCGTCAGCGGCGTCGCGTTGGAAGACAGCACCCGTGGCGGGACGGAGTTCACCATCCAGAATCCGACCTTCTAAAACCTTTTCCTATCCTGGCTCCACTTCGGATGAAACCTGCCGTTGGCCTGATCGTCTGCGTGACGGTGCTCCTCGCCCGGGCGAATTTGCGGGCGCAGGAGAGCGGCGGATCGCCCGCGCCCGCGCCCTCCGCCAGGGCCGCCACGCCCGCCACGGCTCCGTTGGAAGATCGGATCTCGGCCGCGCGGTCGGTGAAGGTGGTCACGTCGATCCTGGGCATCGAACTTGGCTCCGACCTGGACGAGGCGCACGAGAAACTCGACAAACTCTGCGCTCCCGGCACCCGGCCCAAGGAAGAAGGGGAGGACGCCGAGGAGAAGGAGGAAAAAGCGCGTGAAGGCAGCGCGAAAAAAGAAAACGACGCTGGAGAACACGAGACGCGGACCAACCAACCCAGGTTTGGTGAAGAACAGGAGGAAGGGCACAAGGTCCTCTGGCAACTGGCAGGCACGGACTACAGCGCGATCTACATCACCGCCGACGACAAGGAGCATATCGACTCCATCACCGCGTTCCTGCGTCCCGAAAAACAAACGACGTTCGCGGACATCGGCGAGGTCTCCAAAGCGCCCGTCAAGGACGACAGGTCGGTCGTCTGGGATGTGCTGCGGCCCGACCGACCGCTGTTTCGCGTGGTGGCCAGCGGGAGCAACGGCAAGGCCGACTCGGTCCGGCTGTTCATCGTGCCGCGAAAATCCGGCGGGGTCACCCGCCACGACGAAAAGTAGGGCGACCGCACGCTGACTTACCACATCGCGTGCCCATCATTTGGGTCGGGACGCAAACCAGAAACTGGCTGTCGTTTCTGCTTGTCTATTATGACAAAATTGTCATCCTGCGCGGATGCATCGTTCTTTCGTTGTTTTTCCAATCCAAGGGTTCACACGGCATCGGGTCGGAAAACTCCTGTTGGGGGCCGTGGTTGGCATGGCGCTGACGGTTTCTTCGGCGCGGGGGCAGTCGCTGGATCGTGATTCGATTCCGTCCGCTGCACCGGCACCGGCCACGGATGGCACCAGCGGGAAAGACTCCCCGAAACCGGGCACGGCGACCGTCACAAAGACGGATCGCGTCGTCATCACCGACGAGGGCGTGCAGAGCGCCTACGGCGCGCCGGCGGCATTTTCGCGCAGCCGCTTCGCCAACCTGACGAACGCCTACGTCCTGCCGGCCTGGAACGTTTACACGGGACTGATCTATGAAGGCGATGCCCTGCGCTACAATCGGCCCGACCATCTCTTCACGGAGGAGTTCGAACTCGGCCTGCCGCACCGGTTCGGCGTCGCCGTGGAAGTCGAGCAGGAGGTTTACCGGAGGGTGGGGCAACAAAACAGTCTCAGCGTCGAATTGCGTTACGCCCTGGCGGATTGGGACAAGATTCCTTTGAACCCGACGTTCTTCGTCGAATACCGCTTCGGCATCGGCAACATCCTCCACGACGAAGGAAAACCGATGCGCCTGGACAAAGACGAGGGCGAGGAGGCCGCGCACCAGACCGCCGCCCACACGCCCGACGCGGTGGAAGTGCGGTTGCTCCTCGCGGAAGAATTTTGCAAACGATACGAGTGGGCGTTCAACTTCTTTTTCGAGCAAGAAGACGAGGGGGATCGCGGCAAGGAATGGGGCTTCGCGCAAAGTTTCCTGACCCCCGTTTTTCTGCCGGAGGAGCGGTTGAAACTCGGATTGGAGATGCAGTACCGCGAATTTACGGACAAAGACACGCGCAGCGACCCTTCGCGGGGTTTCGTCATCGGGCCGACGGTTGCCTTCAAGCCCACGCGCAACACGCGGCTGGACCTTTCGCCCCTTTTTGGGGTCACCTTCGATGCTCCGCGCGTGCAGGCCTTCGCGGTGTTTTCGTACACCTTTGGACCCGGTGGGGAAGGTCAGGAAGCCGAAGCGCCCGCTTCCACGCGCAACCGTTGATAGGCTTTTGGACGTGAAGGCAGAGCTTCAACGTCCGTCCTTGATCCAGACCATTGAATCCACATCGGACTTCGTTGCGGGTCGCGGGCTGTTGGTGCCTGGAGCGGGGCTGGCGTTCGGTGTCGAAGCTAGCACACCTCCGGTCATCGACGCCGCCGTTTCCGGTGGCCTCTGGCCGACCCGGTTCATCCGCGCGTAGTTGGGAATCGCCAGCATCGGCTTGCCGTCCGCCCATGTGCCCGTCAACGCCATCACGCCGCCGAGCAGGTCGGGCCGCCACTCCGCCTTGAGCGGCGCGGGGCCGAGGGGTTGATCGAGGTTCGGCTGGTCCGCGCGCTCCACGTTGTAAACGAGCGGGCCGTAGCGCAGCGCCACCCGGCCCTGATCGGCCTTGATGTGGTCGTCCGCCTTGACGCGCTGCGGCTCCATGGGCAGTTCCAGGTCGATGCGGTCGCCTGCCTTCCACTCGCGCGTGACCACGGCGTAGCCCTTTTCCATCGTGCGGCGTGACGGCTTGTCCGTTGACCGCGAATCGCTTCAGGCCGCTGACTTCCGGCGTCGCCGTGTAGAGCTTGCTGGTGGGGCGGTCGGGCACCCGCACGTGGAGCGAAAAGGTTTTCGCCTGCGCCGGGTTGACCGTGATGGCGACCGACCCGCTCCAGGGATAGTCGGTCTTCTGCACCATCTCCACGTCGGTGCCGGCCACCTTTCCCACCTGGATACGGCTGCCGATGAACAGGTTCACGTAGAGGCCGTCGTCGGCCTTCGCATAGGTCCAGGTCGGGAGCATCAGCAGCGTGCGCGGGATGTTGCCGACGCAGCACGGGCAGGCGTGCCAGGGAGTGCGCGTGGTGTTCACCAGCGGGTTGGTGTAGCAGAAGTTCTCGCCCTCCAGGTCCGTCGCGCCGAGCAGCGCGTTGTAGATCGTCTCCTCGTAGAGGTCGGCGAAACGGGCGTCGTGGTAGGCGAGGTTGAGCTTGTACTGGAAGAAGATCAGCCCGCAACTGGAGCACGACTCGCAGTAGGCGTTGTTGCGCAGCGAATAATCCGGCCCGAAACCCTCGCACGTCTCGCCGCTGCCGATGCCGCCGGTGACATAATATTTCTTGTTGACCAGGTTGTCCCAGAGCGACATCACGGCGCTCTCGTAGTCGCGGTCGCCGGTCTCGGCGGCCACGTCGGCCATGCCGGAGTAAAAGTACGTCGCGCGCACCGCGTGGCCGACCGCCTCGTACTGCTGCACCGGCGGCAGATGGCTCTGGTCGTACTCCTGCGCCGCCGCGCCGGGAGTCGAGCAGGAACCGGGCGAGCCGGATGTAGGCGTCGCCGCGTCCGCCGCCTTCCATGTCGTTGACGAAGCGGCCGAAGCGCACGAGCGCCTGCTCCATTTCCTCGTGGCCGTCGAACCACGTCTTCTTGCCGGGGCCGATGTTGGCCACCCAGCAGTCGGCCAGCTTCTTGGCGGCGTTGTAGAGGCGCAGGTCCTTGCCGTCGGTCAGCGTGTAATGGTTGATGGCGCACTCGATGAAGTAACCGCCGACGTAGCCCTCGTGGTTGCCGCGGTGCGCGGGGGACCAGCGTTCCGGCCAGACGCGCCGGTCGGCCAGGGTGTAGGCCGTTTGCAGATAGCCGTCCGGTTCCTGCGCGGCGAGGATCTTGGGAATCCAGTCCTCCAGCGTCGCCTGCATCTTTTCCTGGGCCGCGATGATTTCCGGGTCGCCCTTGGGATCGACCATCAGCGCGATGCACATGGATTCCACCGTCTGGTGGACCCAGGCGTTGGCGAACACGTAGCCGCGCTGCCGCGCGTGCGGCTCGCCGCGGAGGGCTTTGGCGGCCTCGACGAAATTGTCGATGCCGCCCTGCGCCTTCCTTGAGGTCGGTGCGGTTGCATTGGTCGATGCAATGGGGAATCCAGTGCGACGATCAGCGCCTTCGCGCGCGCATTCCAGAGCGGGCTGTCGATGCGGTAGTGTCTTGGTGTAGACCACGTCGAGACGCTCGGGGCGGCGGGGCATCCTGCGCGTGGACCCGCAACGTCGAGGCCGACTGCCTGGCCGCCGCCGCGCGCGGTCAGTTGCAGCACGTAGTCGCCCGGCGCGGAGAACGTCGCGGTGGTTTCGGGCGCGGCGGCATCGGCGAACGTGACCTCGCCGGGACCGGACGCCTTGCTCCAGCGCACGACGCCGTCCGCGGGCGGCTTGAGCCACTCCGCCTTGCCCTCAGATAGGTCTTGCCGCCGAGGACCACCGTGCGATCGACGCCCGCCGCCACGGTGGGCGGGAACGCCGGGACTGTGCCCGGAATCGTACACCTTCCACTCCAGGATGCCGGTGGAGAGCCGCCCGTCGGAGACGATTTCCAGGCGCAGCTTGTCGGTGCGGACCTCGTCGAAGGTGGTGGTGTTGAAGGCGTTGCCCGCCACGCCGAGGCCCCGGGGATTCGGCACGGGGATGAACTCGCTGCCGTTCCAGTACAGCAGACGGCAGGACTTCGGCGCGCCCGACGCCCTGGCCGTCGATCCACCAGTACACGTCCATCTTGTTGGTGGTGATGGGCTGGCTCCAGTCGTACTGCACCCATTGGGTATCGGTCGTCGGCCAGTTGCCGTAGGAGCCGTGGCGATTGTCGGCGGAGTTGGCCGGGTCGTGTTCGCTCTTGAGCGCGGCGGTCTTCGGTGTCGCCGGAAGTGTAGCGGCTGGTGGGCGTGGCCACCTTCGCCAGATTGATCGCGGCATCATCGGCCCGCAGATCGGGAATGCCGATGGTGAGGAGCGCGAGCGGAACAGTCAAGTAACGTGCGAGACGGCCAAAAGACGGAGTGGTCATGTTCAAGTTTGTCCGGGGGGAATATAGGAGATGCACCGGAGCGGATGGGACGGGTTGAGCATCAAAAGTCCGCGCGATACCGGATAACGCCGTGTAAGTCGCGGGACTCAATCGGCCGGGAGCTGGAAGGTGACGAATCGCCTGATATCGCCGTCTTGCCGGACGAAGATTGACTCCGGGTCGCGCGCGAAGCTCTCGCCCTGACCGGACAAGCCATTGCCTCCAAAACCCAAACCGTAGGGCGGCAGCAGGCCCGTACCCTGTGGTGTGTTGATCAAGGTAAAACCCGCCTCGTTTTTCCGCTTGAAAACTTTCGCCGCTGCCGGGTCCGATCCGTAATAAGCGTTCACCAATTTCGAGTTCGGCTTCTGCACCAGCCGCAACGCCGTCGAGAGATCGCCCGTGTAAGGAACAATCGCAAAATACGGCCCGAAGATTTCTTCGTCCAGCAAGGGAACCGGAGCCGGAAAAAGTCCGCACGCCGGCCGATAATAATGCGCCCCCGGGTAACGGTCACCTTCCAGCCGTTCGCCACCGACCAACTCGCCGCCCTGCACCACCGTTTGCTGCAAGGCCCACTGAAAACGTTCGCCCGCGCGCGCGTTGATTAGCGGACTAAACTCGAACGGATTCTCCTCGGCGAAAGCGTTTTCGACCTTCCAGTCTTTTGCAAACGCTTCGATCCGGGTCCGCATCGCCCGGACAAAATCGCCGTGAATGTCGGCATGCACGGCCAACAACCGTGCGCCGATACATTTTTGACCACCGTACGGAAGCACCGACTTGAGGACCGCGCCGACCACGAAATCGACGTAGGCCGTCCGCGTCATGCCGTCGTGCCGGTCGGAAATGATGACGAAGTTCGCCGCGCCGCCTTCCGTCAACGCTCTGGCTTCCCGGGAGAGACTCTCGTCCACTCGTTTCACCTGCTCGCAAACGGCGATGCTGCCGGTGACGACCACCTTGGCAACCTGCGCGTCGGCGACCAGTGCCTTACCCGTTTCCGGGCCACCAACGGCCACCTGAAAAAGGTCTTCGGGCACCAGGTCTTCCGTCCGGCCTGCATTGAACGCCCGCGCCACGCGGCGCACGACCTCCGCGAAAAGAATCGTGGGCAGCGACGCATTTTCGGATGCCTTGCAAACCACCGTGTTGCCCGCCAGCAGGGCCGGGATACCGGTCCACAGCTTGATGCTGAAAAAATTGAACGGCTCGATGATCGCCACGACACCCAGCGGGGTGTACTCTTTGGAACGCTCCGCGCCGCTGGACAGCGGTTCGTAGGACGCGGCCTTGATCGTCGTCTCGATGAGCGTCACCGTGCTCGCCACGTCGCCGGCGGATTCCCGGACGCTCTTGCCGGAATCGTAGTGCACCAGCTTCGATAGGTCAGCCACGCTTTCGGTCATTTTGCCCGCGAGGAATTTCAGGAATTCCACGCGTGTGTCCCGGTCGACTTTCCACTGCGCTTGGGCCGCGACGGATCGCGCGACCATCGCGCGGACCGCCCCGGCCGGATCGGTCGTCACCGCCGCGATTTGCTCGCCGGTGAGCGGGGTCGTGACCGGCAGGTCGCCGCGCAGCTTTTCCGTCAGACCGTGGCGCGCGAAAATCTCTTCGACCTGTTGCCTGATGTCGGGGGATTGCATGGGGGGGGTGAGGTCAGGCCGTGGCGGGCTTCTGGGTGGAAAGGATGCCGACCGGATACGGACGAAAATCGTAGGTCGGCACGTCGATCTCCGGCAGCGGGATTGCGGCGCGCACCACCTTCGCGCCCAGACCCTCGAACGTATCGACGACCACCTTCATCATGTCGCGCAGGCTTTCGTTCCTGAACGAACAATTGAAACGGATCGTCCCCGTGTGCCGGAAGGTGGAACCCGCGAAGACGCCGATGCCTCTGACCGTTAAGGCGTCCACCACCGCGTTTTCTTTTTCGACGGCGGTTATGGGAATCCCAAAATCGACCGCGCGAAAATCCAGGTAGCCATAGTACGCGCCGAGATGCGGTGACCAATGCAAATTGACCACCTGCGCCGCCGCCGCGCCCACGTATCGCATCTTGCCAGCGTACATCGCGGAATTTTGCCGCAGGTAGTCCGGCGCGCTCCGGTCCAGATATTCGTTCATCGACACGATCTGCAACATCTGCGGCAGCGCCGGACGCCCGCGTTTCAGGTGGCTGACCGCCGCGATTTCGGCCACGTTCTCTGCGCCGCTGAGCAGCCACGCCGCGCGGTCCATCGTCTTCGCCACCGACTTGCTGGTGCCGTCCACCTCGTAGATTCGCCGGCGTTGCGCGCGCGTGGCCAGTCCGTAGAGCGTCGTCACGTTTTCCTCGCGGGGAGCGACTTCCTTGTAGATCGTATCGCTCACGATCCGCAGCGCCGGGTGGTCGTCGAGGATCGACAGCACGCCTTCCAGGAAACGGCGGCGGTAGATTTTCCCGTCGGGATTGCGCGGGGAATTGATGAAGACGAGACAGGTCTCGGGCGTGAGTTTGCGCGCGGATGCCTGCCAGGATTTCGTCGTCGGTGCGCGGGGTGAGTGTGTTCGCCGCTTCGTCGAACCGGTCGGAACTATCCGCGTAGTCGGTCAGGAAACCGTTCTCGCGGAGTTGGCCAAGATAGAGATGGTAGATCGGCACGATCAGCAGCGCGCGGGGCGTCGCCGTCGGCGTGAACCTCGACCGCGCGTGGTCGATGGCGATCTGGATCGCGTCGGTCGCGCCGCCGGTGGCGAGGTAAATCTGTTCCGGGATCGACGGCCTCGCCGGGCATTTGCCGGTCCGACTGGTAGCGGTTGAAAAGGTTGGCGACGGCCGCGCGCGCCTCGGGAATGCCTGCGTTGGCGGGGTAGCCGTTGCGGTACAGCCGCGCCGCTTTTTCGCCGAGCAGGCCCATGTCCAGGCACGGCGGGGATTGCACCGTCCCGTCCGGCCCCGGCGCGCCCAGGCGACCGTTGACCCGCCAGGTCGTGGGCAGCTTGGGCCGGAGCGATTCCCGGTCCGGCGCGAAGAGCGTCCGAGCATTCCGCGGGATGCGCTCCGGCTGATCCAGCGCGTACAGCGCGGCGTACGCGCCCGCCTCGACGGCGAATTTCGCCCCGATGCCGCTGAAACCGGTCATCACGACGACGTTGCTGCGCGCCGACCGCGGACCGATGATAGGCATCGCGTCGTTGGCGAAACTCTCCAGGTACGTCCGCGTGAAACTCGGCGCGTCGGCGCTCTCCAGATGCGGCGCGAGACCCGGGAAAAACTCCCGCACGAAACCCGCGACGAACGCCCCGTGCGCCGCCGTGATCGTTTCGCGCGCCAGCAGCACGTCCGGCTTCTCCTTGACCAGCGGGGTGGGCTGATAATGACCCACTTTCAGGTACGCGCCGTCCGGCAGGCTCTCGCGCAGCAGATAGAACCCTTCTTCCGTCGTCGTCTTGCTGAAATCGTAACCCGGATGCGCCGTGGCAAAACCGGGGTGGGCGGCGGCAAAATCCTCGCCGCCCTTGATCTTGAAGATGAAGTTGGGGAAGTCGCCCAATTCGATGCCCGCCTGCAGCTTGAACCAGAAAACCTTCAGCACTTTCGCCTTGGTGTGCAACGACGTCGGAGAAGCCGCGCCGGCCAGCGGGTCGTTCCACACGCCGCTCGCCGCAATCACCTTGTCGGCGAGGAGCGTTTCGCCACGGTCCAGCGTGAGTTCGACGGTGCCGTCGCCCCGCTCGACGAGTGCGCGCACCGCCGTGCCGTGCCGTACCTCCACCCCGTTCGCCGCCGCGCGGGCAAGCAACTTCTGGATCGCCACGCGCGGGTTGATGATGCCCGAGCCGTCGCCGGACGCGTCCATCGGGGCTTCCACCAGTCCGCGCAGGCCGTCGGTGTTGACGTAGGAAACCGACTTGGCCAGATCGGCCACCGGCGCGTGGGCGACGCGGCAACTCGCCGCCGCCTGGATCGCGCCGTCGATGTAGCGCGGATTATTTCCCAGGATGACGGTCCGGGACGGCTCCACCGCGCCCAACTCATACAGGGCGGCGTTCGAGCGCACGGTCATGGCCGGGATCACGTCGGCGTTCTCGAAACTCGTCTTGCGCGAGATGCGGGTCTCCCCGGCGCTGCTGCCGGTGGGGGCGTTTTCCTGGCCTCGTTCGAGCACGGTCACCTGCACGGCCGCGCCGGACTCGCGGGCCAGCGCGGACAGGCGGTCGGCGGCGGCGGCACCCATCAGGCCGGCACCGATGATCACGATTTTTTTGGGACGGTCCTGTTCCAAGCGGGGGAGCTCCTCGGCCGCGCGGGGCCGGCGGAAACCTCGTTTTTCATGGGCGGGCGTCAAGGCTTTATTCGCTCCGGCCCGCGCGGCGGGAGGGGCAGGAAACTTGCTCGACCGGAGGTTCCGGGTTAATGCACTGACGGGGATGCTGCCCCCGACAGCGATGATCGGGCGAGGAGTCGAAACTGCCTTATGTCCCATCTCTGGTTGCGCCATGAGTACAAACCTGACGAACGACGTGCCCCGATCACGCCGGAGCAGGTCGGCGCGCTCGTCGCGGCCGGGCACCAGGTGACCGTGGAAAGCTCGCCCGCGCGCGTCTTTCCCGATGGTGCCTACCGGGAACACGGCGCGACCCTCGCCGCCCCCGGCACCTGGCACGACGCGCCGGACGGGGCGTTCATCCTCGGCATCAAAGAGGTGCTGCAAGAGGAGATCACCGCCGACAACCTGGCGTTGCGGCACCGGCACATCTACTTCGCGCACGTCTTCAAGGGGCAGTCGCACGCGCCCGTGACGATGCGCCGCTTCGCCCTCGGCCGGGGCACGTTGCTCGACCTGGAATACCTCGTCGATGAGCAGGGCCAGCGCGTGGCGACTTTCAGCTATTCCGCCGGGTTTGCGGGGGCCATCGCCGCCGTGCGCATCTGGGCGGACAAGCAAGCCGGCACGCCGCCACCCTATTCCCTGCCGTGCTGCTACCTGAGCCGGCAGCAATTCATCGACGAACTCCGCGCCAAACTGGCGCGGCTCGGCCGGCGGCCGACCGCGCTGGTCATCGGTGCGGGTGGCCGGTCGGGGCGCGGGGCCGGGGCACTCTTCGACGCGCTCGGCATCGACACGATCCGGTGGGGCCGGGCGGAGACCCGCGCGGGCGGGCCGTTCCCGGCCATCCTGGACTTCGACATCCTGTGCAACTGCGTGTTTTTGGCACGGAAAGGACCGTGCTTCCTGACCCGGGAACTGCTGGCCGGGCAGACCGCGCCGTACCGGCTTTCCGTGGTTGCGGACGTGAGCAACGACCTCAGTTGCAACAGACTCGGTTGCAACCCCATTTTCGGACTGTCCACCCCCACGAAGTTTGGGAACGCCACGGTGCGCGTGGGCGACGTGGACGTGATCGAGATCGAAAACCTCCCGGCCCTGACCCCGCTGGACAGCAGCGTGGAGTACGCGGGCCAGCTTTTTCCCCACCTCCTGGAATTGATCGGGGGCAACCTCGCGCACGGCTCAGCGTGGGAGAAAACCCTCCTCACCTATTTCCAGCACCACGACATCCCGGACCTTGCGATGGAATGCGGCCGGGAATTGGGCGAACGGGTCCAGGCGCGTCCCGGGACGCTCGGGGTCAGGGATTTGCAGGCGTATTTTCACGGCATCTTCGCCAAGAATCCGTTCAGCCCGACCGACCGGCTTTTCTTCGCGGACCATCTGAAGGCCGGCGCGGCCGAAGTGCTGCCTGCCGCCGAGGTCGAAACGTTCGCGGCCCTGCTGGCGAAGGCGAATCTTGACTGCATCTACGACTCGCCGGCCATCGGCGTGCACCACGCGCTGCTGCGGACGGTCTACGGCTTCAGCCACGGGCGGGTGTTCCAGGACGTGATCGACGCCGCCGCGCGGGAAGAATTTTACGCCCTGTGTGATGCGGCGTCGGCCGCCATCGACCAGGAGACGGACGCGGTCGAGGGATTCGCCCGCGCGAAGGAATCGTTTTTACGCAAGCTCGGATCGAAAGCCGGCGACCCAGCGTTCACCGCCTTTCTAAAACAGATCGAAGCCTTGGCATCGTTGCCGATCTCCCGCGTTTGACCCAAAGGAAAAAACTCCCCTTATGTATTCCGAAACTGCCACCGCTCCTGCCACCCTGCCGGCCTTTGAAATCCGCAAGCTCGTCGCGCGCGGATTTTCCGAGATGTACGGCCGCGAACTGCCCGAGTACAACCGCTTCACGGTCCCGGTCCGGGCCTCCAATTTGGAACAACTCGACCGCCATCCCGACCCAAACGTGCATCGGGAGACGCTCATGGAGGAAAAACACGGCGCGATCCGCGTGCCCGGCGCGGAGGAGATGCGCGTCGTCACGCGGATTTTCGCGGTGATGGGGATGGTGCCGGTCGAGTTCTACGACATGACGATCCTCGGCGCGAAGTCGCTCCCGATGATCGCCACGGCTTTCCGCTCGACGGACCGGTCGGTCGAGGAAAGCGCGTTCCGGATGTTCTGCTCGATGCTGCACACCGATTCGATCCCGCCGCAACTCCGCGCGGAAGTGCTCGCCGAACTGGAAAAAAACCGGCGGCTCTACCCGAAGTTTTCGCCAGCCTTGCTGACGATGCTTGACCAGGCCGAACACCACGGCGGGTTGGGCGCGGACGACGCGCCGAAGTTCGCGGCGCTCGTGGTCGATGCGCTGAGCATGCACAAGGACAAAGTGGTGAACTTCGCGCTGTACTCCAAGCTGCGGCAGATCAGCGACCCGCTGGCGGACATCGTGCTGGAATCACCTGTGCTGAACCATCTGACCCCGCGCGCGCTCGACATCGAGGCCGCGGTGGACCAGCTCAACGCGGCGGGCATCCCCATGCAGGCGGTGATCCAGGGTCCGCCGCTCCGGGAGGACGGCGTGCAAATCCAGTTGAACCAGATCGCACGCATCGCCGCCGGCGAGGATGTTTTCGTCGCGTTGGACCCCGCCGTACTAACAGCTTTCGAGCGTGACCCCAATTCCCTGGCGCAGGCGAAGGCGAATGCCCCCCGCCTCGAACTGCAAAAAGGCGAGAACGTGGCCGCTTACATGGCCCGCATCGAGGCCGCGTTGGCCGCGAGTCCCATCGTGATCGTCCAGCACAAGGCCCGCTTCGGCGAGATCGAGGCGCGCGGCGTCGCGCTGACGGTCGCGGGCGAAGCCGCGTACAACGCTTACGGCATCGAGAGCGAGGCCGATCCCGCCGCGAAAAAGGCCAGGGTCGAAGAGTTCAAACGCAAATATCCACGGACCGACCGGCAGTTGCACGACGCCGGTTACGCTTATTACACCTATCGGACGACGGACGACGGACGCACCCGGCGCGAGCCAATCGCGGCCCGGCGGACCAGCTTCCTGGAACTGCTCGACGCGGGCGACGTGGAACTGGTCCCGCAGACGTACCATGATTTCCTGCCGTTCAGCGCGGCGGCGATTTTCCGGGCGAACCTCACCGAAGGCAGCCGGGGCCTCGGCGGCGTCGAGCAGGATGCCTCGGACAACAAACGGAAGCTGGAGCAGGCGATGGGGACAACTATCGCCAACCGCCACGATCTGCACCGGCGCGACCAGGAAGAATCGCTCCGGCAGGTCTGCGTGGAACTGAATCTCCAGCCGGCCGCTTGAGCCTTTGCGCCCCGCGCTCAAACTCCCGTTCCCATGCATCCTCCGCTCGCCACCCGGCTCCACCAGTTGCTCGCTGCCCCTGACGGGAGCGCCGTCTCCGACGAACCCGCCGTGCTGGCTGCGCACGGGGGCGACAAGTGGTTCGCCAGCCATCCGCCGGAGGCCGTCGTTTTCGCGCGGTCGGCGGAGGACGTGTCCGCCGCTGCTGCGGTTCTGCTCGGCGCGAGGGCATCCCCGTCACGGCGCGCGGCGCGGGCTACGGCTACGTCGGCGGCTGCGTGCCCGTGCGCGGCGGCGTGGCGCTGTCGCTCGCGCGGATGAACCGCATCCTCGAAGTCAACGAGCGCGACTTCGTCGCCGTGGCCCAGCCGGGCGTCATCACAGGCGACCTCCAGGCAGCGGCGCGGGCGCAGAGGACTGTATTATCCGCCCGATCCCGCCAGCCTGAAGAACAGTTCCCTCGGCGGCAACATCGCCACGAACGCGGGCGGACCGAAGTGCCTCAAGTACGGCGTCACGCGCCACTACGTACTCGGGTTGGAGGTCGTGCTCGCGGACGGCGAGATCGTGCGCTGCGGCGGGCGCACGCACAAAAACAAGACCGGCTTCGACCTCGTCGGCCTGTTCGTGGGCAGCGAGGGGATGCTGGGCATCGTCACGGAGGCCACGCTTGCGCCTGCTGCCGCTGCCGCCGGCGCGCGCGGCGTTGTCGTGCGGGTTCGCGGACATCCGCGCCGCGGCCGGCGGCGGTGCAGGCGGTGTTCGCGGCGGGCTGGCTGCCGGCGGCACTGGAAATCGCCGACCGCTTCACGCTGGAGGCCGCGCGCGGCTTCGTCGGCGCGGAGCACGTCCCGCCGGGCGACGCGCACCTGCTCGTCGAACTCGACGGGCGGGAGTCGTCCGTGCGCAACGAGATCGAAGAGTTGCGCGCGCTGCTGCTCGGAGCCGGGGCCATCGCTCCCGAGACCGCCCTGAACGACGACTGCGAGCGCCTGTGGGAACTGCGCCGCAAGTTCAGCGAGTCGCTGAAATCCACCGGCCTGACCAAGCTCAACGAAGACGTGGCCGTGCCGCGCGGCCGGCTGGTGGACCTCATCGATTTCGCTGCCGGGTTGCAACGCCGCCACGGGGTGCCGGTGGCATGCTTCGGCCATGCGGGCGACGGCAACATCCACGTCAACCTGATGGTGGCTGACTACGACCAACCCCTCGTGCGTGCGGCGATGGAAACGGCGCTGGACGAATTGTTCGGCCAGGTCATCGCGTGGGGCGGGGCGATCACCGGGGAACACGGCATCGGGTTGGCCAAGCGCCGCTGGTGGCGGCAGGCCGTGCCGCCGGCGGCCGATGCGTTGCACAAACGGATCAAGGAGGCGCTCGACCCGGGGCAAGTGCTCAACCCGGGTAAATTCCTGGCTGACGACAGCGTGGTTTCGCCATGAAAATCAGTTCATGGATAAGGTGCCGGTGATTCTTGTAGGAGAACTTGCGTCACTACTTCAACTCGCCTCAATGAGTAGGTCCTACAGCGTTTTACGGTTGCTTGTGGCGCTTGTAGCCCCGGCAGGGGTGGCAAATTTCAGCCCACGGCGTGAGCCGTGGGGGAAGCCCGCAGGCACGTCCAAGCCCCGGCAGGGGCGTAAGAAAACACAGCGGCCCTCACGGACTGGTCAGGCGGCTTCTCTTACGCCTCTGCCGGGGCTTTGCCATCTGGGGATGGACAATCCCCACGGCTCACGCCGTGGGCTAAACTCTGACGCCCCTGCCGGGGCTACGGAGGCGTGACACGCCACCGAAAAATGCTGTAGCAGTGCCGGTTTATTGGATGCCCCACGCTTTATTTGGTTGCGGGCCCATCACCAGGTCCAGGGTTCCGCCATCCGCTATCTCCGAATAGTTCAACCAACAGCGGTTGAGCGGACGGCCGTTCAGCGTGGCCGATTGGATGTAGATGTTATCAGGCGAGTTGTTCCGCGCCGTGATGATGAACGTGCCGCCTTTGGTGTACGCCGGATCGAGCCTGAAGGTTACCTTATCAAACAGCGGGTTCAAAATCTCGAAACGCGGATTCCCGGGACAGCTCTGCGTGAGACCGGCTGCCGCCAGCACGTACCACGCGGACATCTGGCCCACGTCGTCGTCGCCCGGCAGCCCTTCCGGGCCGGTATAATACACCGCCATCGACTGCCGCAGCCATTTCTGCGTGAGCCACGGAGCGCCGGACCAGTTAAACAGGAACGGGATCAGTTCCGTCGGCTCGTTGACAGGATTGTTGTAAGGATTCCACCAAGGCTCCATCCCTCCGTAGATGTGGGCGGGATTGCCTTTTCCCATGTAGGGATTCCATTTGGTGAAATCAGGGGTCCGGCTGAAAAAATCGTCGAGTTTCGCGGTGAAAAGCTCCTTGCCTCCCAGCAGTTGGATCAGGCCCGGAATATCGTTGTAAGCCGTCCAGCCGGCCTGATAAACGGTCGCCTCCCGCGTGTACTTGGGAGAAATGAGTCCCGGCCAAGGTAGAAATTCGCCTTTCCCGTCCTTGGCGCAAAACCAACCCTTCCATTCCGGACGAGAATCCTTGCCGGCCGCGTCATACGTCCACGGCACATCCGGGTTATAGATTTTCTTGTAGGCCATCGAACGCTCAAGGTATTTCGCGGCGTCCTCCTTCTTGCCGAGCGCGGCGGCAAACCGCGCCATGTTCCACTCACTCAGCCCGTACTCGGTGGTCTCGGAAATCTGCCCGGGACAATATCCGAATTTGGCGTTGCCATATTTCTCCGAACTGTTGATGGAATAAGCGTACGCCTTATCGATATCGAAATCGCGGATGCCCTTTTGCCACGCGTCGTTGATCACGATCACGTCCGGATTGCCGATCATGCAATCCGTGTAGTTTCCCATGATCTCCCAGCGGTCCAGGAAGTGCTTGCCGTTGAGTTCCGCCAGGGACAGCATGCTGCTGATCTGATTCCTGACCATCTTGGGCTCCACGAGGGTAAGCAGCGGATATTCGCTGCGGTAGTCATCCCAGCCGCTGAAGATGGTGACGTTCGTAAAAGCATCCGAGCGATGTGGCTTGTTGTCACCGCCGGGGTACTGCCCGTCGAGGTCCGCGAAGGTCATCGGGAAAAGCAGCGCCCGGTAGAGGGCACTGTAGTAGATCGTCTTGTGATCCTCGGTCCCGCCCTCCACCGCCAGGCGGTTCACCGCTTTCGTCCACGTGTCCCGCGCTTGTTGGTGGACTCCGTCGAAATTCCAGGCCGGAATTTCCGCGGCGAGGTTGGCCCGCGCTCCGGCGATGCTCACAAAGGAAAGGCCGGTCTTGACCAGGACGGTCTCGCCCGCCGTGCTGGCAAACTCCGTGTAGAAGCCGAGATGCTGCCCTTCCTTTTCCTTGCAGCCGGGAATGACTTCGGCGTTCTTGCACGCTTCGATGAACGAGGGGTTGCTGGTGTGATTCCCGTTCTTGCCTCCCCACGGGGTGGGCGGAGTCGAACTCCATTCGGGAGGAAGGGTGGCGCTCGAAACCCCGTACTTCGTGAACGGCTTGCTGAACTCGGCATGATAGTAGGCTGTGTAGCGGGTGCTTCCGCCGAAAGTCCATCCCCCACCGGCACCCGTGCATTCGATCATCCCCTCCATGGTATGATCGTCCACCACTTTCACCGTCTGGTGCAAGGACGTGCCTGCGTTCCGATGGGACAGATCAACCTGGATGCGGGCCTGCGCGTTAGCGGGAAAGGTGAAGCGCAGAATGCCACTGTGCATGGCGACGGTGGCTTCCGCTTGAATCTTGTAATCGTCCAGCGTGACGGCGTAGTAGCCGGCGGAGGCTTTCTCTGTGTCCTTGGAGAACGCCGATAGGTAGCCGGAGCCCGGTTTGCCACGGTCTCCCGAATAACATTTCAACGGGCCGGTCGTCGCCATCACCAGGAAGTTTCCCAGTTCTCCTCCGTCCGCTCCGCCGAGCTGGTCAATGCCGAAGCCCTGGACGGTTTTATCCTGAAAGGTGTAGCCCAGGCCGTTGTTGGTGATCGGGTTGATCTTCACCATGCTGAACGGGATGGACGCGCCGGGAAAATCCTTGCCCTGGTGTCCCGTGCCGATAAATGGATCGATGTAGTCGATGGGGTCCTTGGCTTGAAGAGCGGCATGCAATAAGAAATTGATCGCCAGAACGCCAAGGGTGACTGATCGCGCGAGACGCCATTGGGCCGATGCGCCAGGCTGCTTGATGAATGTGCTATGCATGAAATTTCAAGGGGGGCTGCTGACGTTTGCGTTCCCCGCCCCATACTACATCATCCGCCGGTTGTCATGCTGGATTCAGGGTCGGGTCAGGGGCGACGAGTTCCCCCTCCCCATCGTCTACATCCGTTCGTTAAAATCGCTCGGGTAACGGACAGCCCTTCGCCCATTGCTCGTTAGGCGTCGGCCCCAACTCCAACACGAGCTTCCCGCCTTTGGCCACGTCCTGCCAGGAAATCCACCATTGGTTCCACGGCTGGCCGTTGAGACTGGCCGATTGGATGTAACAGTTCGCTGGAGACGCCTGGGGCGCTTCGATGACAAACGCCCTGCCGCCATTGTATTCCTTGGAGAGATGCACGGTAGTTTTCGGATACAGCGGGGCACTGATCTCATAAACCGGGTGGACGCGGCAGCCGCCATCCATCTCGAAGAGGCCGAGGGCGGCCATCACAAACCACGAACTCATCTGGCCCTGGTCCTCGTCGCCCAGATAAAAGTCGGCGGGAGTGTAACCGTAGTATCTTTGAAGGATTGATCGTACCCATTTCTGAGTCAACCACGGCTGGCCCGCCCAGTTGAAGAGCCAGGCCATGTGCATCGACGGTTCGTTGCCGTGGTACACCGCCGAGCGGCCGCCGCCGTTGAAGCGCTGGGGTGCTGACTTCTCGAACCCATCGTTGAGTGTTTTGACGAATCGGTCGCGGCCCATCGCGTCGATCAATCCGGGAACGTCCTGCGGCACGAACCAGGTGTATTGCCAGGCGTCGCTCTCCACGAAACCGGGGGTCAGATACGGATCGAACGGCGTGACCCAGTCCCCGTTGACCAGACGCGGATGGGCGTAGCCGACGGTGGCGTCGAACTGGTTGCGCCAGTTTTGCGAACGCTTGAGAAACTCTTTCGCCACGTCGTCGTGCCCGAGCGCCAGAGCCAATTGTGCCACGCACCAGTCATCATAGGCGTACTCGTAGGTGTTGGAACTGTACGGCTTGTCCCACCCGTAGCCGCCACCCGGTCCCCTTGGACCGTCCGCCGCCACGTAGCCGTATTTCAAATAATTCTCCAGATTCTCGTTGCCGGCCGCGCCACCACCGGGGAGATTTTGCTGCGGCGGCGTGGTTTGCATCTTCACGGCGGCAGCCAGAATCCTGGCCGCGTCCACTTTCAGGCCGTGCTGGTATGCCGCCACCATCAGCGGAATCTCATGCTCGGCGACCATGACGGAGATATACTTCAAGCCCGCCGGCCCTTTGGCGAGCCAGCCGCATTTATCGTAGAGTTGCAGTTCGGACTCCGTCCACCGCACGGACCATTCGGGAGCAATCAGGTTCATCAATTGGTTCAAGCTCCAGAACGTCGTCCACAGCGCGTCGGAACCCAGCATCACCGCGTCGGGGTCGGTGAGTTGCTGTGGACGACCGAAAGGATCGATCCACCTGCCGTTCACGTCGCTCCAGATGTTCCGTCCCGAAAATGCGCGGTACATGCTGCTGTAAAAGCGCGTCTTCTCGCGGGGATCGGGCGTCTGGATTTCGATGCGGTCGAAGAGGTTATTCCACACGCGCCGTTGATTTTGCACGACCGCGTTGAAGTCCCACCCGAACGGTTTGGCCAGTTCCTGCTCCAGGTTCAGCCGTGCGTCTTCGACGCTGACCAGCGAGATGCCGGTGCGAACTTCCACCGCTTCCCCGGCGCTGGTTTTGAAGGTGACGAACGCGCCGCAATCACCCGAAAGGTTCAAGACCGGCGCATCGTCTACCACCGTTCCACCCTTCCAGTCGTTTAACTCCGCGGCCGGACGATAGGCTTTGGGTTGGATGGTCACCTCCGGACCGGGCAAATTTTCCCATCCGCCCAACGCCGCGAAGGGCCGGCTGAATTGCGAGACAAAGTGCAGGTTAAAGCGCTGCTCGCCTTTATAACCTATTTTTGGGCCTTCCGTCTCGATGGTACCTTCGATCTCATTGCCATTTGTCCGGCGTACGGTGGCGCTGAGGATGTGCATTTCGTATTCGTTCGGGAGCATGAACGGGTAGAGCACCCTCCCTTGGTCGCTCGCGGGGAAAGTGTAACGCTGCAAGCTCGCGCGCGTCGTGGCGGTCAGCTCCACCTTGATGCCGCTCTCCTTGAGCAGCACGTCGTAAAATCCGATGCCGCCATGCTCGGTGGAAGCGTCGAAATGAGAACCGTAACTCGTGTCATCCACGCCCGCGTGCGGACGCAGCGGTCCGACCGTGGGCATCATGCCCAGACCGGCCATCGTCCACTCGTGGATGTGGCTGAAACAGTTGATGAACTTATAGCTACCATCGTAACCGGAACGGTAGCCCTCCACCTTGTTGTCGGGCGCGAGCTTCACCATGCCATTCGGCATCCAGGGACCGGGCCCGTACATCCAGCGCGCACCCCCCTTTCCCGTGAACACATTCACATCATCCGCGGGCGTCCTGGCGGACGGACCGTCTGCCGCGTTGGCGAGGCCAGCGGCAAGACCGAAACAAACCGCAGCAGCTTTTAATACCGCCGGGATTCTGGAGATCAGGAAACGGTGAGGGGTTTCATTCATGGGGAGATGTTTTTGGAGGAGATGATCCGGTGCCCGAGATAGAGTCACTTCGATGATCCGCGGCGTCTGAACTCCGAAGGCGTGAAACCCTCGTACTTCCGGAACACCGTGGCGAAATACTGGCTGGAACTAAAGCCAAGCCCATGCGCGATGTCCGTCAAATTCGTCCCGCGCGCCATCCATTCCTTGGCGCGCTGCAACCGCAGACGCGTCAGATATTGCAACGGGGGCAGGCCCATCAGCGCGCAAAAGTGTTGTCGAAAAGAAACGGCATCCAGCTCGGACGCGGCGACCATCCCCTGCAACGTGGCTTCAGCCACGTTGCGCTTCGTCCAGTGGATCGCCCGGGCGATCTGCGCCTGACGGGTGCCATCGGCGGGCGGCAATGTTTTTTGCATCTTCGAGCAACGCCGCACCACGGAAAGGAGGAGATGGAGCGTCTCGCGCACCACCGCATCGCCGCAAGGTTGCCGGAACGCATGTTCGTTGAGCAACGATTGGTAAAGAGGCAAAAGGGCTTTGGTTCCGGCGAGCTTGCGGCCGGGCAGGAGGTGTCGGTCCGGCAGGCAATGGTTCAAAGCTGGGTTACCCATGCCTCGACGTGAGCGCGGCAGGCGCACCTGAATCCAGTAGTATTCGGCCGGTTCGACGATGTTGTCGCGGGCCCCGTGCCACTCGTCGGGCCAGATCAGAAACAATTCGTTCCCGCTCACGTCCGTGGAAACTCCTTCGACCCACCACGTCACCTTGCCGTGCACCACATAGAAGATTTCGAGCACGTGGGGGTGCCGGTGTTTGAAAAAGGAAGCGGGCCGCGCCGTGTGGTAGCGGACGTGCCCGACGAGACAAAGCTCCGGAATGAGCGGCGTGGTTCCTTCCGTGGTTTCACGAATCCCGTAACGGCAATGTTCGACCGACAGTGGGGAGGGCGGACTCATCATCCAAGGGAACGACTCCGGAGCCGGGAAATCAAGCCGGTCCGCCTGCCCGGGGGGCGTCCGGCGTCGTCAACGATCCATCCTGGCGTGGTTCTATCGTGCCCACGAGCAGAAAGAGCGCCAGCGTGCCCAGCGGAGCGAGCAGCCCGGCGGCGGTGAGCACCGGAGCATAGGAAAAATGGTCCACCACCCAGCCGGTCGTCAGGGTGAAGGCCATGCTGCCGATGCCCGCCCCGACGCCGCCGAGTCCCGCGACGCTCGCCACCTGTTCCGGCGGGAAAAGGTCGGCGGGCAACACCTGGACGTTGCTGATCCACAACTGGAAGCCGAAGGTCACGACGCTGATCCAGAAAAGCGCCGCCGCCGTGCTGTCGCTGCGCGCGGCGAGGATGCCGCAGGGCATCAGGCAGGTCGCCAGCAAGATGACCGATTTCCTGGCGCGATCCGTCGTCCAGCCCCGGCCGAGCAGATACCCGGAGAGCGCGCCGCCCGCCAGTCCGCCCGCTCCCGCCGCCACGAAGGGCAACGAAGCGAACGCGCCGATTTGTTGGAGGCTCAGCCCGCGCGCTTTGTTCAGGTATTCCGGCAGCCAGAGGATGTAGAGCCACCAGATCGGGTCCACGAGCAGGCGCGCCAGCACCACGGCCCAGACCTGCCGGCTCGGCGAGCAGGTCCGCCCAGCGTGCGGCCGGTGTGGCCGGCGCTGGTTGCCGCCGCCGCTGGCCCGCCCGGATCGCGCGGAGTTCGGAGGGGTCGAGCCACGGGTGTTGATCGCACGGACGGTAAAAAATCAGCCAGACGATGAGCCACCCGAACCCGAGCGCGCCCGTCGCCAGAAAGGCCGCCGGCCAGCCAAATCGGAACCGCAGCCACACGATCATGGGCGGAGCCAGGATCGCGCCCACGGACGATCCGGCGTTGATGATGCCCAGCGCGAAAGCGCGTTCCCGGTCGGGGAACCAATCGGTGATGACCTTGATGCCGCCGGGCCAGTTGCCGCCTTCGCCCAGCCCCAGCAGCCACGCGCAAAGCAGCACAGGCTACCGAAGCCGCGCGCGAAGGCGTGCCCCAGCGCGGCGGTGGACCACACGACCACGGACGCGGCGAATCCCCGCCGGACGCCGACCCGGTCGTGCATCCAGCCGGAGAACCCCTGGCTGATCGTGTAAGCCAGCAGGAACCACGTGCCCACCGCCGCGTAATCCAGGTTGGACAGGTGCAACTGCTCCCGGATCACCGGAGCCAGGACGGAGACGGAAAGCCGGTCGAGGATATTGATGACCGTGGCCAGGAAAACCAGGCCCACGATCCACCAGCGCAATCCGGGCAGTCGGAAAGCGCGAGTGGTCGGCGGCGGCGAAGCGTTCATGGCGGGGGAATCGGGGACAGCGCGTCAGGCCGGTTGGCCGGGCGAGCAAAACAAGACCGTCAACGCTTCGCCGCCCGCGCTCGTCAGTTCACCCGCCGGAGCCTCGGCCGCCAGGAGAAAGCGGGAGCCCGGCCGCAAGGGGATTCTTTGGCCGCCTATCGTCAGGGTGCCCTCGCCTGCCGCCACGACGCCGATCCTCACGTGCGGGCGCGGGGCCAGACCCGCCTCATCCGAAGACCCGAAACCGGGTCACGGAGAAATCGGTCGGTCTGCGCGGGTCCGATCAACTGCTCCTCGCAGGGAGAAAGGCGTCGGGGCGGGATGTTGAACGTCGCCGCCACCGTGGCGGCGCTCCGCGGCGTGTAATCGAAGATTTGCAGAGCCAGGTCCACGGGTCGCGCCCATGAAGCGCGCCTCGGGCGGGACCTCCACGCCCTCGCGCACGAACTCGCACCGCACGACGAGGTCCGACGGCTCCATGACTTCGAGCATCAGGATGCCCTCGCCGATGGCGTGCGGCAGACCGCCGGGCACCAGCCAGACCTCGCCGACCCGGACGGGGATCGGATCGAAGCAGGCGTCCATCGCGGCGATATCCTGTTCGAGCACGATGCGCCGCCATTCCGACGGCGACGGAGGCCGCTGGAAGCCCAGCCGGATGTAGGCGTGTTCCGCGTCGCGCAGCGCCAGGATGACGTACGCTTCCAGTTTTCCCCAGGGCGAGCCGAGATGCTCGCGGGCAAAGGCGGCCGTGGGATGCGCCTGGACGTGCAGCCGCATCGCCGAATCGAGCAGCTTCGCCAGGAAGCCGGGGTGCGCGCCGAGGCGCTCCGCGTGCTCCCGGCCGAAATAATAGTCGGGGTCGCGCGCGAACAGATCGTGGAGCGTGGTCCATTCGCCCGACGGAGCGCGCACGCGGGCCAAGACCTTCGTCGGCCACCGGGTCCAGGCCCGGATTGACGGCGCGCACCGTGGACGCGAGCCAATCCTCCGGGCGGTCGCCATCGCGGGGGGCGGGCTCGCCTTCGAGACGATCCAGCAGGTAGCCGCCGCGATAATTTCGCCGCACCCGGTTCGGCCCCAGGGGAATGACAGGGCTGCGCATGATCCGCAGAATAGCTGAAGCCGGTCACGGCGGCGTTCGATTTTTTCGCCGACGTTTTTTGAACGCGGACCGCGAATTTTTCGGCTTTAATGGTCTTTCAACCATCCTCCCTCACCGTGCCTCCAAAACTTCCCTTCACGTCCCTCCTCGCCGGGTGCCTTTTGTGGACCGCGGGTCCGCTCGCGGCGCAGGTTTCCAATCCGGCCGCCTGCGTCAATCCCCTCATCGGCACGAACCCGAATCCGACCGTCAAAGTCGGCTACGCGTTCGACACCGGCAACACGTTTCCCGGGGCCGTTTGTCCCCGGGGCATCGTGGCTTGGAGTCCCGACACCACCCACAAGGACCGGATCGCCGGCGGCTACTGGTATCCGGACGACAAGATCGAGTGTTTCAGCCTGACCCACTTCAGCGGACGCGGCGTGCCCTGCCTGAAAGATATCGGTTTCATGCCCCTGACCCAGCCCGTCGTCGCGTCCCCCGGCACGGCCTGGGAAAGCTACGCCGCGAGCTTTTCCCACGCGAACGAAAGTGCGTCCGCCGGTTATTACCGGGTCAAATCAGACAACGGGCTGCAAACGGAACTGACCGCGACGCCGCGCACGGGCATGGCCCGGTTCACCTTCCCGGCGAAGATCGGCCGCGACGATGTTGCTGCGGGCGAATGGCGCGGTCACCGTCAACGGCAACGAGGCATCCGGTTACGCCGATTCCCGGGTCGGAAAGGGCGGACCGTACAAAGTCTATTTCTTCGCGCAATTCTCGCAGCCGATCAAAAGCGTCAGGACCTGGGTCGGCGACACGGTCCGCGACGCGCCCGACGCGGAAGGGAAAAGTTCCGGGGCCATCCTGACCTTCGACACGGCGGCGGACCCGGCGTTGCTGGTGCGGGTGGGGGTGTCCTACACCAGCGCGGAAAACGCCCGCGACAATCTGCGCCAGGAAAACACGGGTTGGGATTTCGCGGCCGTGCAGCAAAAGGCCTCGGCGCTCTGGAACGGTGCGCTCGGACGGATCGAGATCGAGGGCGGCACGGCCGACGAACGGACGGTCTTCTACACGGCGCTCTACCATTGTTTCATCCATCCCAATCTGTTGGACGATGCCAACGGCCAGTACCTCGGCATGGACGCGAAAATCCACACCGTCGCCGCCGGTCATCACCAATACCAGAACATCCCGGCCTGGGACGAGCACCGTTCCCACTCGCCGCTGATGGCGATCATCGCCCCCCGCGAGAGCGGCGATGTCGTGCAGTCGCTCGTGAACTACGCCCAGCAGGATCGCGAGCGTGCGGCCGAAGGGCGGCGGCCTGCCGCGCTGGGAACAGGTCAACCGCAACTCGGGCGGCATGGTGGGCGACGGGGACGACACGATCATCGCCACCACCTACGCGTTCGGCGCGACCGGGTTCGACGCCAGGAGCGCGTTGGGAAATCATGGACCGGGGAGCCTCCCAACCCGGGGTCACCTCGGACGGGGCCAAGGTGCGCGGCGGCCTGGAGGAATACCTTGCCAAAGGCTACGTGCCGGATAATGCCGCGATCACGCTGGAGTATTGCACCGACGATTTTGCGCTCTCCCGATTTGCCGACGCCTTGGGCTGACCACGAAAAGGCCGCCGCGTACCTCCGTCGGGCGCAAAATTGGAAAAACCTCTTCGATCCCGCCACCGGGTACATCCGTCCACGGACGGCGGACGGCGCGTGGGTGGAGAATTTTTCGCCCCGGGGCGGCAAGGGATTCATCGAAGGGTCAGCCGCGCAATACTTCTGGCTGGTGAACTTCAACCTGCGCGGCCTCATCGAGAAACTCGGCGGCAACGAAAAGGCCGTCGAACGCCTCGACCGTTTTTTCACCCGAACCAACGACGGCATGAGTTCCGAGTTTGCCTACATGGGCAACGAGCCTGACGAAGAGGTGCCGTGGGTCTACGATTTTGCCTGCGCCCCGGCGCGAACGCAGGCCGTGGTGCGCCGCATCCAGACGGAGTTGTTTACCGATCAACCCGGCGGATTGCCGGGCAACGACGATGCCGGGTCCCTGTCGTCGTGGTACGTGTTCTCGGCGTTGGGCCTGTACCCGGAAATCCCGGGCGTGGCCGGCTTCGCCGTTGGCAGTCCCGTGTTTCCCCTGGCCACGTTGCACCTGGACAACGGCAAGACGATCCGGATCGTCGGCAAAAATGCCGCGCTCGCCAATCCTTTCGTTCAGAGCCTGAAGCTGAATGGCCAGCCCCACGGAGGTCCCTGGGTCGCGTGGTCGGCGCTGGCAGGCGGGGGCGTCCTGGAGTTCGAACTCGGAGACAAGCCTTCCGAGTGGGGCAAAGACCCGGCGAAGGCTCCGCCTTCATTCGATGCTGCTCCTTAGATGGTGTCCTGAATTTCGGATGTTTCGCGTAAGGCTAACAACGATCACGGACTGGTGCAGCACCGGTGGTGATAACGTGGTTTCGGTCGCCAAACCGCTTCCGATTTGATAAGGCTTGCAAGTGGTCGCCTCCGTCAGCCCCCTTGTTCCTCTCAAAAATCTTGCAGAGGTGATCTCTATCCTCTCCCGGATTCCAATTTTTGGAGGGATCACCGAAGCTCAGCAAAGTGAGATTTTCAGTCGCCTGGAAGTCGGGACGTGCCGAAAGGGAGATTTCATCTTTCAGAAAGGGGACGAGCCCTCGCATATTTACATCATTGAGAGCGGCCTCGTTGAGCTTTTTATTCCCGACAAGGAGCACGCCATTGAGAAAAAGCGGTTGGGCGTCGGGGAATGCTTCGGGCAGGTGGCCGTGATGAGTATCCACCAACACACGATCTCGGCGGTTGCCCTGGAAGACTCCACGCTCATCGTGCTTTCGAGACGAGCCCTCTACCAGTTGCACCACGAGGACATCGGGCTTTTTGCGTTGCTGATGATGAATATCGCCAGGGAACTCGCGCGGCGGCTTCAGTTCATGGATGAATTGCTCATCCGATCCATCCACACCCAAGGTTGACCGATTGCCAGGATCGGCGGCCCGTGAGGAAAGGCCAGCAAAGTGTTCAAATTCGGCGACGGTGGCAGGGACGATCGGGAGAGAAGAGAGAGAAGTGGGTGAAGCACGAGAAACTCTTCCTGACGCTTTGAACAGCCTCAGACATCGCAGACTTCAACGGCCATGTTCCCCTGTATATTCCCGTCTAAAGGAACATTAGCGCACATGCCTGAAAACTAAAGAAATGGAGCCTAGGGGAATCGAACCCCTGACCTCCTCAATGCCATTGAGGCGCTCTACCAACTGAGCTAAGACCCCGAAACGTTGGAAATGAACGACTTACAAATAGAACCGGCATCACAAGAAACGCCCTTGTAACCTGTTTTAGTAACCCGTAGATGGTCCGCAGGTGAAAGCGAGTCCAACCCAGGCTGAAAAGCCAGCGTTCCAAAAGACCGAGGTGCCATGTCTCTATCGGTATTCATCCAACGGCGTGTACTATGCACTCGTAAAACACGAGGGCAAGCAGAAACGCGCCTCCCTGGAGACCACGGACAAGGCGACGGCAAAGCGTAAACTCGGCGATTTTCAGCGCGATCTCGGTAAAGTCGATCCCTCGCAGGACCGAGTGACGTTGCGCGAATTATGTGATCGTTACCTCCTCACAGTTCAAAATCAGGCCCCTGCAACGGTTTATCGAAAGAAACACATTGTTGAACGGCTACTCTGTGATTTCCCCGGAGGTGCAGACGCCCAAATTTCCAAAATAAGGCAGTCGTCGCTGGAAGCTTGGTTGGCCAGGTACAAGTTTGGCTATGCGTCGCAAACTTTATACGTGCTCCTGTTGAAGGCTCTGTTTGATTTGGCAGTGAACGACAAAATCCTCCTCGACTCACCGGCAGCGAAGCTCGAATGCCAAAAGGTCGTGCAGCCAATCCGCATCACGCCATCCGTCGAGGAGTTTAGGGCCATCCTCAGCGAAGTACGAAAACAGCGGTTCAATGCCGAGGCGGAAGACAGTGGCGACTTTCTCGAATTTATGGGGGTGGTGGGCGTCGGGCAGGCAGAGGCTGCCGGGCTGCAAAAGCAGCACGTCAACGTGAAGAAAAAGCAGATGACGTTTTTCCGACACAAGATGAAAACACCCTACGTGGTGCCAATTTTTCCCCAAGTCGAGACGTTGTTGCACAAACTTCTCGATAGACCGGACCTGAAACAGACTGATAAACTCTTTCGAATCAAAGATGCAAAGAAGGCGTTGGCGGCGGCATGTGCCCGATTAAAATTGCCTGCTTATAGCCGGAGGGCATTTCGTCGGATGTTCATCACCCGCTGCATCGAAAAAGGCATCGACGTGAAGGTGATCGCCCAGTGGCAGGGCCATCAGGACGGCGGCAAGCTCATTTTAGGCACGTACAGCCACGTCCGCAACGTCCACGCCGAGGAGATGGCCAAAAAGCTGGTGTGACGGCACGGGTCTGGTGCAAAATTTTCCACCAGCAGCCTTGGTCGGATTCCCGGGCCTTACGGACGGGTGTTTGCAGCTTTGGCGGCGCGGAGATGACATTTTGCCCGTTACACGCGTCGTGCGAGCAACATCACCGCAGACGACGGTTTTCTAAGCCCGAAGGTTTTGGGCCACGAAATATTCGGCGAATGCGTGCGAGGCTTTGAACTCGCCGATCAGATTTACTTGACCGTACTCGGGCCACTTTGTAGAAGGCTAGGCTGAGTCTGCTGAACCGCCTCTTGGATTAGATACCACCGTGGGGTAATCTGACCACTCTTATGGGAAAAAATTCTTCCATCGAGTGGACCGATCACACTTTTAATCCCTGGTGGGGATGCGTGAAAATTTCGCCTGCGTGTGCCAATTGCTATGCCGAAGCTTGGGCAAAGCGAGTTGGAAAAGCGGTTTGGGGACCTAAATCTCCTCGCCGCTTCTTCGGGCACCTGCATTGGCAGGAACCGTTGAAGTGGAACGTTGAGGCATCCAAAGCGGGACAGCGGCGACGGGTTTTCTGCGCGTCGATGGCTGATATTTTTGAGCCACGTTTCGATCTTGATGCAGAGCGTGCGAAGCTCTGGCAACTGATAGAGCAGACGCCATTACTGGATTGGCTGCTGCTGACCAAGCGGCCCGGCAGCATTGGAACACTGGTGCCTTGGCGTAAAGATTGGCCCGCTAACGTTTGGCTCGGCACAACCGTTGAAAACCAGCAGTGGGCAGAAAAGCGACTGCCAAATCTCCTACGTTATCCGGCAGCCAAACGTTTTCTTTCATGCGAGCCACTGCTCGGCCAAGTTGATTTGTCCGCTTGGCTATCTGGGCTGAAGCCTGGATATCCAATCGATTGGGTCATCGCTGGTGGCGAGAGCGGTCCTGGTGCGCGTCCGATGATGCCCGGACATGCCAAATTTTTGCGGGATCAATGCAGCACTGCTGACGTACCTTTCCACTTCAAGCAATGGGGGCATTGGGCACCGATAGAGAATGGTATCGAAGTCAAAGGAGCGGAAGCGTTTTGGGACAGCGTACAGCTCCAAAAAGTCATGATGCAGCCTGTCGGTAAAAAAGAGGCAGGCAGAGAACTCGACGGGTTGTTTTGGAACGGTCTGCCTGCCGCAGCTTAAACGATGGACCTCAATTTTCCAGAGTGGTTTGACCTGCCACCGAACCTGCTTGAGAAGAACGCGGCAGCACAATTCCGCGAGCATCCTCTCTGGACTGAGCACAAAGCCAAGTTGATCGAGCGTTATATTTCCAAGTTCACCTATGTCACCAAGCACGGCACATACATCGATGCCTTCGCTGGGCCTCAAAGAATTGGGGAACACGACATGTGGGCCGCAAAGCTGGTACTTGATCTACGTCCACGTCGGTTAAGGCATTTCTACCTCTTTGAGCAAAGTCAAGCGAGTCTCAAGGAACTGGAAAACCTGCGAGCCAACCAACCTCCTTTGCGTCAAGGAGAGAAACGAAGCATCTATATCTATCCGGGGGATTGTAATCAGGAAATCCTCAAGGTGCTGAAATATCATCCGATCAAAGCCAGGGAAGCGAGCTTCTGCCTTTTGGATCAACGCACTTTCGAGTGCGATTGGGCAACGGTCGTGGCGCTTTCGGAACACAAAAAGGTCGGCAACAAGATCGAGCTTTTCTACTTTTTAGCCAATGGCTGGATTGATCGCGCTGAGTCAAAAAAACGCGATAGGCCAGAGAAGTTAGACCGCTGGTGGGGAAATTCGGGTTGGAGCGAATTCTTCAAGCTGCCAAGCACCGAGAGGCAGGAATACGCACGCTTGCGGTTCATCAATGAGCTGGGCTACAAACACGCGAATTCTTTTCCAATCTATCGCCGCCAAGATGGTGGCCGCACCATGTACTGGATGATTCATGCCACCGACTACCCCACGGCACCAAGGTTGATGTATGAATCCTACCGCAATGCGCTCAAGGTCAAAGAAACGACCCACCAGATGATGATGTTCGAACGGGAGTTCAAGAAAGGTGATTCATGAGCTTCGCTGCAAGAGTTTGTTATGAATACGAAATAGTGGCTGCGCCAAATTGCCGGATGGATCAAACCTCGGTGTGCCGTGCTATCCCAGCTAAAGAAAAGTGTCCCGTCGAAGACGAGGCACTTCCCTTTCCCCGCCGATCAGTGAACTCGACACGCAGAACGTTCCCGCTCAGCATGTAGGTCACTGACCCACTGCGGCCTTCGCATGGCGTCAGCCACCGCTTCCGGTCCCATGTGCTCACGAAGAGCTGCCTCCATCCGCTCCTTGAGCACCCGCACCTGCGAATATTTCTGCCCCTACTCCCTCGACCGTGCCAAGGCATCTTTTCCCTCGGCCATGTCCTTCAGAAGCACACCATGCCGATAATCGTTGGGAGTCGATGAACTCATCCCAGTCAATGTTCCGGCTCGCACGAACTGAAGGATCATCCTGACCGCACGGCAGGAACTCACCGAGACGGATAGGCTCGTTCAACTCTGGGTCCCACCCGATTTCGGTTTCCGTGGATACCACAGCGGTTTTGCCATCGAGTTGGGTTCCGCTGCCCATCACATCCATGCGCGCCGCAGAATGGCTCCTACAGCCTGATTTTAAGTGAAGGATGGTATAATATGCCATCGAGGACACTGGCACCACCTTTCCCTGACGTTCGTTGTTCTCCAACAGGTGTGCAGCCATGCACAACCCTTCCTGGAGCAACTCTTCCTTGTCCTCACATCCCACGGGTTTGATGTACGGGACGGCGGCTTTCAATCGGGGAGCGATGTGCTCCGTCAAACAAATTCCGGCTTCTGGACTCATTTTCTGTCGTTCCTTTCTTGGAGAACGGCAGCCACACGTGGACACAACGGTCCCCAGCGGCCACCAATGGTTGGTTGGTGACCGTGGAGACGGTTGGGTTGGATTCATCGTCCCCGTATGGGAACGACGTTTTGCACCGACGCCCCGGTCCCTCCCGGCTCTGGCATATGGCAGAGCACCCACCATCCCTGCGCTGGTGAAAATGTTTACACCAGCTCACCCGAAACCGTCAGACGATTACTTGCTGATGATCTGGCGTGTGTCGAAGTCGTAGAAGTAACGCACTCCGTCCGTGTTGTAGTGGCCCGGGTTGTTCGGGTCCGGGTAGTAGTAGAGGACCGTATTCAGGCTAAAGTCGTATAGATAAGGGAACGGGAAGGTAGGCGACGTGTAGAAGAAATCGTTGCTCGTGAAGTCATAGAAGTACACGCCGCCCTTGCCGTCGTTGGCGTCGAAAACGTACTCGTAGCCTAGATCGAAGTGATAGATGTAATTCTGGTCAGTCAGATAGCTGTAGTAGCCAAAAGGGGTGTAACTAGGGAAAGCGAGGTAGTAGACGCCATCGCTCAATACCTGTTCGGCGTTAAAGAAAGCCGGGTGCAACGCCAGTCGGTAGATCGTCCCAATCCCACCGTGGCCGCCGTAGCTTGAGAGGCCGTAGATGGTCCCATCCGGCGAAGCAGTGAGTCCGGCAGGTTCGCCGCCATCGAGGCCGCCGGTGAAAGTGTAGAGCGTTCGGTAATCGCTGCCGTCCAGCCCCAGCGAATAAATGAATCCGTCGTACGTCAGGTCGATCTGGGGACTTGGGCAGACTGCGCCGTAGAGCTTTCCATCCTGGCCCAACACCGTCGCCGTCGGAAAGAATGTGTAACCTGTGTCGTCCGTGAAGGTATGCAGATTCGTCACCTCGCCGGAAGCGGTCAGTCGGAAGACCGATATGGAGCTAGTTGGATCGAGCCCCAAGGCGTGGGCCAGGTATGCGCCGTAGAAACTGCCGTCTGGACCTTGAGTCAACCCGACGACGCTCACCGGTCCTCCATAGACGTTTGCAAAGACACCCACAGTGGAGTAGACCCCCGCCGAAGTGATCCGGTAAACGGTCGACCCGTTGGTGCCGCTCCCATTCGTCGTGCCGTAAAAAGCACCGTCTTTGCCCACGATGAGATTGGACTCTGGAGATTCCGCCGCCTCGCCGGAGAAGGTATACAGTGTGGTCAGCGTCCCGGTTGGCGTGAATTTGTAAAAATACCCAAGGGGGTCGGTCGTAAACTCCCGGTTACCAGATAGAAGTTGCCGTCCGCCCCCTGGACCAGCCCACCTTCAGGTGTGCCCTCGGCCTCGGTGAAGTCGTGCAATGTCGTATATTCGCCATCGGCAGTGACCCGGAAGGCTGTGCCATAGGTATATTGTCCTCCATACGAGGTCACCCCGTAGAATGCGCCGTCATTGCCCTGAATCAATGAGGACGAATAAGACGCCCCGCCGTCGTTGGCGATGCGGTAGTCGAAGGTGCCGATAATGGTGGGCTTGTGCAGCGTCGTGAACTGCCCGTCCGGCGTGACCTTAAAAATCGAACCATAATCCGCGCCTGAGCCATCGTAATTTCCGTAGGTGACGCCGTAGAAACTGCCGTCGGTGCCGCGTATAAGCCCGCCCTTTGGGTTGATGCTGTCACTGTAGCTGAAGCTGTGCAGGACATCCACGATCGGTGCGGAGGTGCTCTGTGCGCGCGTGAATGGTGGCGCAACAACCAGCCAGGTCGTGAAGAAGACGCCAAGCAACGGTTTTGCAAACCGCGGGAGGCAGGGTGGGTACGTGAGGCGAATTGCCGAGAGCATAGTGTTGACCTCGGCAACTCACACGAAAAATATCCCAGCCTCACTTCCCAGCCGACGCGCCTCCCAAACTTGCTCGAAGCTGATGCCGGCGGCGCGGTTGAGGGCGCGGTGCCGGTGGCGACTTCAAAGCAGGCCAGTGAATTCCCACCTGCCCGGTGATTCGTGTTTCGGCTTGCCGGGTCTGACTGCGTCGAGGCCGGAGCGCCTGGACACAACGCCCGAAATATTGGTGGTGCATCCGCCTCCACTGCTACGTCCATCGTGGGAGTGCGGGCGGCATCTCCCAACGCCATTTCGTCTTTGGGTGCTGTTGCATCTGTGGGCTGGCAAAGCCGAAGTCCGTCTTGTGTCGGGTGCCAGGCCCCTGTTCGTGTTCAGAATGCCCCTGGTCCGACAGAGGGTAATCCGAACGTCATGCTCCTTGCATCGCTGCGTGCAACGCGAGGATCGCTCGTGAGCCACGCACGAAGAACCGCGAGAGATCATTTTGCAGCAAGCCCAAGCTGGCGAACGCTCGCACGGCCGAGTTCTCCATTTGTCGGAAGACATCGGCGATGGGCTGGTCCCAGGCTATTTTCACCACCGAGGCAGTTGACTCGCGTAACAACGGGCCGATTTGCCTTTCCGAGCGCCGAAATGCCTGGAGCAAGAATGCATCCCGGCTTCGCTCAATCGACGCCAGCAAGAGAAAATCAGGCGGCGTTGCTAACGGTTCCCACCCGTCGGGATTCGTGGGCGCCGTCAAGGGGGCGAAGGCGAACACCGGTCCGAACTTCCCCGCGACCCTCGTCTGGTACTGAACGCTGGCCTCCAGGGCATTCTCCAGGTCCTCCCAGTCGGCCGACGCGTCCAAGGCGAAAATTGGAATGGAGGACGAGCTTTTGCTCATGGGAAGACCGCTGAAGGGTAGGCGTTGCAGCCAAGCGTCACGGCGTTTCAAAAAATGTTCGGATGCAGTATCCAGCCACAGATACGAGTGCGATCAGCATGGACAGGCAGCCGGTGCTGGTCACCGTTGGGTTAGGCGTCGCTTGGGGCACGCTCGATTCCAATCCTTCCACTTTTTGTTTGGCTTCGGCCAGTCCCATCCCTGGGTACAGCTCGCGGCAAAGTTTAATCGCCATGATTTTTCCTCGCTGGGTTAGAGCCTCGCGTAGACGTGAATCCACCTCAGAGGCCAGCAGAGAAGACGCCGCGCCACGGTTCTGCAACGGGTAGCCGCAGTGAGGGCACGCGGTGGCCTGATCGGATACTTCGCGCGTACACTCGGGGCAATGAATCAGCGCCATGAAGACAGATTATCACCAGGCCACCGAGATTGTATAGGGTAAGCACGCCTTTCCTGACTCTCGCGCGGGCGATTTGACCGAGGCCGTGTGCCCGCTGCTGCCATTGGCCATCGGGTTATCGGTTCGGACATCGGCGACACTGAAAGCTGGGGTTATTCTGGTACCGCTACCATGAGCGTCGATTGACCCTCATGGCATCTTGGTCCGTGAGAAAAACCCCCACCCGGCCTGCCTGCCTCTGAGCCGCGAAGGCGAAACAACTGCTATCCTTGCACAAAATGGATTCCAACCTGTTCCACCGGCCCAACTCCTGAGCCAGTGGCACCAGATTTCCGATGTCGCGGCCAAACGCAGCGGTGCCAGCGGCCGATGCCCCTTGCGCATTCATGCACGCGTGGGTTGCGAGAACGGCGGCGGCAAACCCGCGTTGATCCTCGTGCCGGGCCTGGTCGTCACCAGCCGCAACGTGGCTCCGACCGCCCGACTGATGCAGGAAAAGTTTTCCGTTTATGCGCTCGACCTGCCCGGCTTCGGCAAAAGCGATAAACCCGCGCGGGTGCTTTCCGTGCCTCAACTGGCCGCTGCACTCCTGGAATGGATGGACGCGGCAGAAATCCCAAAAGCGCATCTGCTGGGCAATTCGTTCGGCTGCCAGGTGATCGTGGAGCTGGCTTCCCGTCACCCGGAACGGGTAGGTCGTCTGGTGCTCACCGGTCCCGCGCTAGACCCGGCCATCCGCACTTTCTGGAAGCCGATTGCGCGACTGGCGCAGGATGGATTTTATGAACCTGCGCTGATCGCACCGACCCTGTACGATTTTCTGGAGATGGGGCCGCGCCGCGTGTGGGGCACTTACCACGCTGCCTTGGCCGACCGCATTGAGGACAAGCTGCCGGGTCTGCAAGTGCCCGTGCTGCTCGTGCGAGGTGAGCGTGACCCCATCGCAAATCAGAATTGGTTGGAGCGAATGTCTGACCTCCTGCTGGACGTGCGGACGGAAACGATTCCTCGCGCTCCCCACGCTCTGGCCTTCAGTGCTCCCCAGAAAATTGCCCGGCTGGCTGAGGCGTTTTTTGCGGAGGATTGAAACACAAACATCCGTGGTTAAAGAGGACACCACCGGGTCCTGATAATGCTTATGCGGCATCCGAACATCGCTAAAGGCTGATTCGAGTGAACCGGCAACGTTGCGTGGCGGACGTAGAAGATGGTGTCTCCAACCGGGGACGAGCCAAAACTGCCCGTCACGGTGATCTTCACTGAGTGCGTCATCTGACGCCATCGGTGGAAACAGGAACTCCGCCACCACAAGGGTTTAGCCTCTACGAGCGCGGAGTTTTCTGACCACCGGACTTTTTGGGCCGCGGCGTCGAGTTGATGGTTGCCAATGCAAGGCGAGGAAACAGTGAATCGGGGGAGCAGGTGTAAATGTTTCAACCAGCTTCAGGCTCAACCGTGACAAGTGTCCATCGCGTCAGGCCCGCACTGAGATGCCTCAAGGAAATTCTATACGCCCGTTTGCGGCGTTTTGTTTGCACCTGAGGGTGAGGGCAGCGGACGACGAAACGCAGCGTACTGCGGTGGTGCCCATCAACATGGTGTCCCCATGTGGGGATGGCCCATGTTTTGGACGAACTTTGGTGATACGGGCTTCTGGTGGCGATCTGGGCCTTTGCAATAATTTGCCAACCCGCTTGGGCGAGCCAAGATTTAATCTCTTCTTCCGAAGGGTGACCGCTTGATTGTCGGAAGCGTCTTGACCAGGGGATTGTTCGTGTGTGTCGTGGCTCGATGAGATTATTCCTCGTCGGAGCACTTTTTTTCCTGGTCAGCATGACACCAGTGCGCTCCGACGTAGCTTCTCATGGGGAACTGCGGATTGATCAACTGCGCTGCGAATACCTCCAGGATCCCGAGGGCATCGATGTCCGCACGCCGAGACTCCGTTGGCGGTTAAGCTCTGATCGGCGCGGTGAGCAGCAAACCGCGTACCGTATCCTCGTCGCCAGTTCGACGGAAATACTCTCTCTGAATCGGGGTGATCTTTGGGATAGCGGCAAGGTTCCATCGGCAGAAACGGCGCAGATCGAATACGGCGGCATCACCCTGACTTCACGACAACCTTGTGCCTGGAAGGTCATGGTTTGGGATAAAGCAGGCCACGGCTCTGCCTGGAGCGAACCGGCGCGCTGGGGCATGGGTTTGTTGGAGCGGGAGGATTGGCAGGCTCAATGGATTACCGATGCGATCCTGGCCGACCCCGCCAATCGCCCACTGACTCCGATCCATTGTTATCGCAGTGAACTTGCTTCAAGCCCCAATGTCCGCAAGTGGATCGCGCTCGACCTGGGGACCTCGCAAGACATCGACTCCATTGACCTGATTCCGGCGCGACCACCGGGCCTCAATCAGGATTTCCGAACCGTGATGTTCCCGGTACAATTTCGAATTGAGGTCGCCGACGATGCCGCTTTCTCTAACCCACGCTTGGTCGTCGATCAGACGAAAGACGACTTCGCGCCGCCCCGCACAACGGATTGCCTCTTCAAATTTCCCGTTGTAACGGCGCGATTCGTGCGCCTGACGGTTACAAAGCTGGCCTGCTGGGACGCTGAGGATTACGGTCTGGCGCTCGGTGGCCTCACTGTGAGCGCGGGGGATAAACTCATCTCCGGCGGAGCTCAGGTGAGTTGTTCCGACTCGCTGGAAACCTCCATGTACTCTGCGTCTTATCTTGGTCAAAACAAGCGGGCAGTTGCGCTCGCACCCGATGCCAAGGCCGTGGCCGTTGATTTCCCGGGCGTACCGCTCAAACGAACGGTTTCCCGCGTTCCGATGCTACGCCGGGAGTTCACCCTCGATGGCACCGTTAAACGTGCCACTCTCTACGTCACGGCACGCGGCTTCTACGAGTGCCACCTGAACGGCCAGCGGGTCGGTGATCACTTGCTCGATCCTGGCTATACAGATCATGCAAAGCGCATCCAATACCAGACTTTTGACGTGACGGGTCAAGTCCACCCGGGGCAGAATGCCATCGGTGTCCTGCTCGGCTACGGCTGGTATGCGGGCCACATGAATCTTTTCGAGAACCGTTGCATCAACGGATTCTTTCCGCTTCTCCTCGCCCAATTGGAAATAGAAATGGCCGATGGGCGCCAGGTGACGCTTGGGACAGATGGCCAGTGGCGAACCACGTTATCGGGCGCGATTCGCTGGTCGGACCTTCTTGACGGAGAAGGCTACGATTGCAGGCTTGAGACGATGGGCTGGGACCAGGCGGGTTTCGACGACCATGACTGGCGACCTGCTTACTCGCAGCAACGTGATCAGGTCGCTCTGGTCGCGCCCCTCGCACCGCCTGTCCGTGTGATCCAAACGATGCGTCCGGTCTCCATGAAGGAGGTCAAAACGGGCGTCTACGTCTACGATCTTGGTCAGGAGATTACCGGTTACTGTCGATTAAAGACCGACGGCGTGGCCGGTCAGAAAATCACCTTGCGGCATGGAGAGTCCGTCGCCCCGGATGGCGGGCTGAATACCAGCAACCTATGGGGCGTGGCCGCCGAAGAAGACTACATCCTGGATGGCAAAGGCGCGCATGTTCTGGAGCCGCACTTTACCTACCACGGCTTCCGCTACGTCGAAGTGACCGGCCTGCCGCAACCACCTGCTTTCGATGCGCTCGTCGCCATCAACATCCATACCGACGCTGCCACCATCGGGGAGTTTACCTGCTCGAACGATCTTTATAATCGGATGATGAGTGCGGTCAGGTGGACGCAGTGGAACATGCTCTTTGATGTGCCCGCAGGCTGCGCCGGTCGTTCCGAGCGGCTGGCGTGGCTGGGCGACATCCGCCCATGCGTGCAGACCGCGATGTACAATATGGATACGGGCGCGTTCTTCCACAAATACAGCATCGACATCCGTGACGAGCAGACCGCGGATGGACGTTACTGTGACATCACGCCCCATGCACATCTGCAAGGAACGGACATCTGTGTAGGATCGCCGGGCTGGGCGGATGCCGGTGTTTCCCTGCCCTGGCAGGAATATGTAAACCTGGGTGACCGCCGGCTTCTACAGGAACACTATGACTCCGCGAAACGCTGGGTCGATTTCGTGCATGGCAAGAATCCCAACCTGCTCTGGGAACAGGCGCGCGGGATGGATTGGGGTGATTGGCTTAGCGGCGGCGCCCCCTCCACCCCGAAAGACTTAGGAGCCACCGCCTTTTTCGCTCATTCCACTGATCTTGTTTCACGAATGGCGCAGGCGCTGGGACGACAGGAGGATGCTGTGAGGTATCATGAGCTTTTCGACCAGATTCGGCTCGCCTTCGCAAAAGCTTATGTCAAAGCGGACGGTACGATTGGCAACGACGCGGAAGGCAACTATGCGCTGGCCCTGCAGTTTGAGCTGCTCGACGAATCACTGCGTCCCAAAGTGCTTCAGCATCTGCTGGACGCCATTCACCATGCGAATGGCCATCCCACTACCGGATTTTGGAGCAGCGTGGAAATGCTGTTGGCTTTGTCCGATCACGGGGCCAACGACGAAGCCGCCCGGATGATTAACCTGCGCACCGAACCATCATGGGGTTACATGCTCGATCACTCCACGACATACTGGGAGAGCTTCGACGCGGATACCAAGAACCGCTCGCTCAATCATTGGACCCATAGTGCCATCGGCGAGTGGCTTTGGAAGAACGTCGCCGGGATCAATCCCAACCCGGACAAGCCCGGCTACCAATCGATCATTATTCGTCCGCGACCCAGCAAAGAGGTGACATCATGTCAGGCGAGCTACGATTCGATCCGAGGAACCACGAAGGTCCGGTGGCTTCAGGAGAACGGAAAATTCACCCTGGACGTGACGATCCCCGTGGGCGCAACGGCAGAGGTCTACCTGCCGACGCGGGATCGTTCTAGGGTAGAGGAAAGCGGTGCTCGGGTTGGCAAATCAGAAGATGTCCAATTTCTACGTAGTGATAAAAACGCGTCGGTGTTCGAAGTCGCTTCCGGCAGCTATCACTTTGTTGTGAATTCTGATAGCGAATAACCGAACGTAAGATTGAGGCTCATCGGCGCAATATTCTGCGATAATTCTTCTACGAACATAATACATGTTGACCGCCATCGCAGCAGCGAGCGTTTGTGTAACCATTTCGCATCCGGTACGGACAGGTAGTGTAAGATTTTCCACCAGCGGGATTGCGCCGAGAACCGTCCGCTGTCCCATCCCTGACGCCGCGACGAACATTCCTGGGGCAGTCTGGTGCGTGTGCCGTGAGCGTCAGGTGACGCTATCGGTTTAGAGTGTTCGTGATGTTTTTCGTGTTCGTGTTTCGGCTTGCCGGGTCCGACTGCGTCGAGGCCGGGACGCCTGAACACGACACACGAGATTTTCGTAGTGCATCCCAGGTTCATTCTTCCGTCCATCGGAGAAGTGCGGTGTCATACCGATGTGCTTCGCCTTTAGGTGACGTGTCGTGCACTGGGGGCGACCTCAATGGCATCATGGCGCTTCAAAAAAAGTGCTCAGAAGTTGATCCTGATCATGTTGAACCCGAAAACCACGGCAACAGTCGATGTTGGGCACACATTGAGTGCGTGGCAATTTCCACCACCGCTTGGCGCTCTCCGCCGATGCGCCACGCCCACCAGTCAATCTTTCTGAATGACATTCCTTGGCGTAAAGCGTTATAAACAAATATCTTATCTTGTAGGATCATTCCGGTGGCATGGCCGGTGCTAAAACCACACTTCACACCCATGAATACTCTCTACCCGTACACCGCTCACTGTCACCCTTCCCGCATTACGCGTTCCATTTATCTAGTTCGCTGGGTGCTGTTCCTCGTCGGCAGCTTTGCGGCCAGCCGCCTCATGGCTGATTCAGGTTCCGTCCTGACCTTGGTCGGGGCGGCCATGTTGCTCTTTCTCTTCGTGGGCCTGTTTCGCTGGGTGCTGATTCCGCGCTTGCACGACATGGGGATGGAGCCGGCTTGGGCGTGGTCGCTTCTGTTCTTCGTCCACTGCGTCAGTTTTCTCTTTCTGCTCGCCCTGCTTTTGATCCCGTCAGACACGTTCGCCAAACGCCAGTACGTCGATTGGACCAGATGACAGAACGGCATTCCTTTGATCTATCAAGTTGGAGTGGCCGCAGGAAATTCTACGCGCCTCGTACAGTTCGTTTGGGCGTGCGGGAGGATGGTGGCAGTAGACAATTCATTGCGCCCGGCACCAGCGACAGATGCCCTTGAGGGCCGAAGCCCGTCAATGCCCTTATGGCAAAAGCGCCGAGTTCGGGATAGATCAACGTGCAGCGTGAGGGGGCCAGGTTGAGTTTCATCTCGGTGACGCGACCCGTTACGCCCGCGACGAAAACGCCACTCTCTTGCCACCCTGCGCGGCGGATGTGTAGATGGCTTCCAAGATGCGAACATCCCGCAAACCCATCTCGCCGGGACAGGCGAAGGGTTGTTTCGCACGAATCGCGGCGGCGAAGCAGTCGTGAAGCACGGCAAGTTGGAGGGTGTCGGGGAGATTTGCGGTGCTGCCATCCGGCAACCGCACCTCCTTTGGCGAGGGTTTTCCGCCGGAGCTTTGCGAAAAAGATTTTTGGGCGCAGGAGAACGTTCCATTTTGGGCCACGACCACGAATTCCTCTTTACTAGCGAGAAAACTGGCCCGTCCTTCGTGGGTCACGCCATCCGGATACTCAAAGATGACCTTCATGGCGTCTTCGATCCCGGCCGGGTTGCCCGAATCGCCGGCCGTTGGAAAGGCGGTGACTGCCACAGGCGTATTCCCCGTGACGTAGCAACCCGCCTGGATGCTGTAAACACCGGTGTCGAACATCGCCCCCCCGCCTGAGAGCTTCTTGTCCGACAGCCACGGTTTGGCATTGCCTCGATGCCAGGAGAACTCCGTCGAGAGAGACTGTAGTCCGCCATAGACCCTCTCCTTCGCCAACCGGATCATCTCGACATGGTGAGGCTCGAAATGAAGCCGGTAGTCGATGCCGAGATAGAGGTGCGCCTTTTGGGCCGCCTCGATCATGGTCTGGCATTCGGCGCTGCTGATCGCCATCGGCTTCTCGCACATCACGTGTTTGCCCGCCTGGAGGGCCGCGATGGTATGCGTGGCATGAAGACCGTTGGGGGTGACGACATGGACCACATCCACGTCCCCATTGTCGGCCAACCGCGGCATCTGATCGTACGTGTAGATGTTCGTTTCCGGAAATCCGTATTGCGCAGCGTAGCGGCGTCCCTTGCCCTGAGGGTCTCCCGTCACCACACCGGCCAGATAGACGTTTTTTGACGAGGCAAGCTCCGGAGCGATGCTTGCACGACTGAAGCCTCCGAGGCCGACCAGCACAACGCCAAGCTTTCCCTGACGCCGCTGTTCATCAAAGGCAGGCGGGGCGGAACGGACGATCCGTGGGAATCCGAGCAGCGCCGGTGCCGCGATGGCTGCGACCCCTTTGATGAAGGATCGACGAGTGGGTAGTTCGCTAGAGCCTGTCATTCACTTTGGACTTGGCGGAGTGTAGACTGGGCGGCCATGAGCCGCAAAGCGTATCCGAGCGATGTTTCTGATGAGGAGTGGGATTTTGTTGCCCCGTATTTGACCTTGATGAAGGAGGATGCGCCGCAACGAGTGTACCCGCTGCGTGAACTCTTTGACGCGCTACGCTGGTTCGTGCGGGCAGGTTGCCCGTGGCGGATGCTGCCCAACGACCTGCCGCCGTGGACGGCGGTCGAGCAGCAGGCCAAGCGGTGGATGGAGGGCGGGCTGTTTGGAAGCGATGGCGCATGATCTGCGCACGGTCATACGCCTGCTCTCGGAACGTGCTGAGAACCCCACCGCCGTCGTGCTCGATGGCCGCACCCTGCAAAGCAGTCCGGAGAGCGGAGCCAGAGCAGGTTACGACGGCTATAAGCGCAAGAAGGGCAGCAAGGTCCACGTCGCCGTGGACACGCTGGGCAACTTGCTGGCGGTGGCCGTCACGCCCGCCAACGAACAGGAACGAGCGCAGGTCGGCGAACTGGCCGCGCAGGTCCAAGCAGCCACCGGCCAGAGCGTCGAACTGGCCTGGGTGGACCAAGGCTACACCGGCCAAGAAGCGGCGGCTCAAGCGGCGGTCCACGGCATCCGCTTGGAAGTCGTCAAACTCGCCGCCGCCAAGCGCGGCTTTGTGCTTTTACCCCGGCGTTGGGTCGTCGAGCGATCCTTTGCTTGGCTCGCCCGTTTCCGGCGACTTTCGCGCGACTATGAACGCCTTGGCACCACCCTCGCCGGGCTGCATTGGCTCGCTTTCGCCTGCCTGTTACTCGGCAACCTGTTCAAGATCAACCCTCAAAGTTAACGACAGGCTCTAGTCCATGACCTTCCTCTAGTGCTTCGAAGACATCTGCGCCATCCCCCCCTTTTCGGCACTACCGTCGGTGCAAGTCAGCCCACGCGTGTGCTTTTTCGCCTGCGTAGTTCGCGGTTTGTTCATACCTCGCCGAGCCATCAGGCCTCAGCGTGAGCTTGTCCACTTCGGAAAACCCGGCACCGGCCTTCCCCCACGAAATGGTGTTGCCATTTCTCGTGTATGAGAAGTCCGCGGCGTCATCGTTTCCCAAATGTCTATAGTATCCCTTTATATGATCGCCAGATACCTCGAATATAAAGTTGGCGGGGATCCCGTGCGATGTTCCGTCCTGGCCTTCCTGGTGCATCAGCCCTTCCCAGCCCCCAACGAACGGATTAGTCTTCGGCGATGGGGCAGGCTTCGGTTCTTCCTTTTTGACGGTCTTCTGGACGGGCTTCGGTGACGGGGATGGTTTCGATTCGTTCTTTCTTGCGGTCTTCTCTGCTTTGTCGGCTGGATTGGATTCCTGACCGGACGCAGGTGTCGGCTGCGGCGTGTCGGCCGGGGGGACGATGATCGGCGCGGGCATCTCTGGCGCGGTGAGCGACAGCACGGTGAGGACGAGCAGAACAATGAGAACGATTTTCTTCATGGCTGGACGGGCTGTTCGCGTTTGAGCGTGCCGCGCAGTTCGGACTTCGGTTTTTCACACTCGTAGGTCGCGGCCAAGTTGTCGGCGGTGAAATGCAGGCGGAACACTTCTTCCTTCCATTGAACCTTCTCGGGCTTGGCGATTACCCCCCCGGTCTCTGCTCTCAGGTCGTTCCCCTCGCGGGTACCGCGGAATCGCACCGTTGTATCCCCCAGACGGCTGCCGTACGAAATCGTGCCGCCGGTGCCATCGGCGTACAATTGGATGGTGATTGGCACGACCGTTGCCTTGGCGCCGGGGCCGTCGCGGAGTTCCCCACGGTAGCGGGCCGGCAAGACTGCGACCGCGGGAGGCGGCGTTAACGTGGGTGCAGGTGTGGAGGTCGCACTCGGTGCGGGCGTGGCGGTCGGTAACGGAGTTGGACTGGGGGTCGGTGACGGCGTGGGCGTCGGTGACGCGGTCGGCGTGGGGGTCGGCGTGGGGGTCGGCGTCGGCGTCGGCGTGGGGGTCGGCGTCGGCGTCGGTGTGGGCGTGGCGACCGATGATGGTGTGGCGGTCGGTGTCGGCGTGGGCGTGGCGGGCGGAGGCATTGTCTGCCTGGTTGCCAAATAGCCGATGAGCGCCAAAACCACCGCGAAGGCCGCCGCCACGATGCCAAGCAGCAACCGCCGCGTGGGCGCACCTCGCTTCGCCGACGGGGGAGAAATGTTTTCGCTACTCACCGTATCCCGGTGCTCGGCTGACACGGCCGGTGGCTGACTGGTGACGACCGGTGCCGCCGGGGCGGGATCGCGCAGACAGATTTCGATGAGTCGGCGCAGGTCGGCGGGGGTTTGTGGACGGTCGCCACGTTCCTTTGCCAGCATCACTCCAAGCAAGGCACGCACGGATTCCGGCACGTCGGCGGGGAGTTTCTCCAACGGTGGCGGTGCGCTGAGATGTTGCCCGAACACTTTGGCCATCGAACCGCTGAAGAGCGGGTGACCCGTCAGCATGTACCAGAGCGTCACGCCCAGGCTGTAGATGTCTGAGCGGATGTCAGGCGCTTCCTCGTTGCACTGCTCCGGGCTGGCGTAAAGTGGGGTGCCGACGAAACCGCTCGCGCTCGCGCCAACCATGCTCCCATTTTCCTCCAGAAGCGTCTTGGCCAGGCCGAAATCGATGAGCTTGACGAGTGCCGTGTCCTCGCCCAGCTCTGGCACCAGCATGATGTTCGGCGGCTTGATGTCGCGGTGGACGAGGCGTTTTTCGTGCGCCGCCATCAGCGCGCGAGTCACTTGGATGACGATGCCCAGCGCATCACGCCAAGCCAGTGGACCGGCGCGTTTCACGAGCGCCTCGACGGTCTCGCCGTCGATGAATTCCATCGCGTAGAAGAAATTTTGTGCGTTCTGCCCGAGGTGGTGAACGACGGCAACGTTGCGGTGGTTCAGGCTGGCGGCGGCGCGGGCCTCGCGCAAAAAACGGTCGCGCGAATTTTCCTTGTCCACATGGAGGCCATTGATGACCTTCAGGGCGACGACCTTTTGCAAGTTGTCGTCGATGGCCTTGTAGGTGACGCCCATCGCTCCCCGGCCCAGTTCCCAGATGCTGCCATCTGCTCGCCGCAGGACGCGGTAGTGCTCGAAGGCTACAGTTTCGTCGGAAGGCATGAGCGGATGGACGGCGGCGGGGTGCGGAGACGTTAATAGCCCGGCGGGCTGCCTGGTGGCAAGCACAACACCCCCGACAGTAGGGGCATGCACGACGTGGACCCATCGACTTCCGCTCTCGATGCCCCGCTTGGTCCCCCGCATAAATTTTTTTGGGTCCACTGCTGACCACCCGGGACCGTATTTCGGCAAAAGCCAGTTTCTTAAAGCGTTTTTCGTTTGGATGTAAAGTTTCCTCAAGCCCCGGCAGGGCGCAAGAGTTCAGCCCACGGCGCGAGCCGTGGGAAAGGATCGGCAAACGCGTCCGAGCCCCGGCAGGGGCGTAAGAACAAGCGGCGGCCTGGCGAGGACCAACCGGCGGGTTCTCTTACGCCCCTGCCGGGGCTTTGTCCTCTGGGGAAGGACCGTTCCCACGGCTTGCGCCGTGGGCTGAAATCTTGCGCCCCTGCCGGGGCTGCGGAGGTGTTATGCACAAGGCACCGCCGGGGCTGCGGAGGCATTACGCGCAACCGAGAAACGCTGTAGGACTTGGACAATGAGGCAACACCTGTCCACTCGTGACCGCATCGGTCAAATTAGATCACTTCCGGGTATCCCAAAAATGCCGTTGAGGTGCTCTACCAACTGAGCTAAGACCCCGAAAGTCGCTGCGGGCGTGGGTGACATGGCCGATTATCGAAGTCTCGAAAAACCGGGGTGGTCCACCCGTTTTGGCCCCCCTGCGGTTCCTCGGGAGGGCGGCAGGGAAGGAGTGAGCAGCCAGGAGTTTGACGGGTGCAAGGGGAAAGGCTGACCGGGGACCACTCGGGCCCCAGTGGAGTAATAGGACGAGGCCGGATAACCAGCTAGCGTGATGGTCAGCGCAGCGCGCAGGGGGCGCGGCAGAGTCGAGCGAGCCGTTACCCGAATAGTGTTGCGCCACGTAGGGGATTCCGCTTCAAATACTTAAACGCTGTATTTCCCGTTGCCAGGCGGCTGTTCCGTCGCGGGCGAATCGGTGCTGTCAACCCGCCTTCGTCCGCCATGAAAAACGTCTTCCTGCTCGCACTCGGTCTTTTGGCTTTTCTTGCCGGCCCGCTGCGGGCGCAGGTGCCTAACCTCGTCAATTACCAGGGCCGCATTAGCGTGGGGTCGGCGAACTTTACCGGCACGGGGCAGTTCAGGTTCGCCCTGGTCAGCGGCGATGGGACCACGGCCTACTGGAGCAATGACGGTTCGCTCAACGCCGCCCCCGGTACCCTGACCACCAGCGTGCAGCCGGGCCACGCCGTGGCGTTGACGGTGACCAACGGGCTCTATTCCGTCCTGCTGGGCGACACGACGGTCTCGTCGTTCATGACGACCATCCCAACGAGCGTTTGGACGAATAACGACGTGCGGCTGCGGGTGTGGTTCGACAACGGCACCATGAACGGCATCCAGCGCCTCACCCCCGACCAGCGTCTCGCGCCGACCGGTTACCTGGCCAGCGGGTTGACGCTCGCGGGCACGCCCAACTTCACCGGTGATCTGAACCTGCCCGCCACCACCTCTGCCTCGACCGGCGTGCTGGACCTCGGTGGCTCGCCGTTTCTCCACGCCTACGGCGCGAACGGCCTGAGCAGTGGAAACACTTTCGCGGGGAGCACCGCCGGCAACTTCACCTTGTCCGGCACGCTCAACACGGGCGACGGCTACCAGACGCTCGCCGCCGACACCTCGGGCACCGCGAACACGGCCAGCGGCGCGACGGCGTTGAAACTCAACACGACGGGCAACGGCAACACCGCCGCCGGCTTCCAGGCGCTGCTCGGCAACACGGCCGGCAGCAACAACTCCGCCGTCGGCAACGCCGCGATGTACGGCAACACCACCGCCGGCGAGAACGTCGCGTTCGGCACCGGGGCGTTGCAACTCCAGTCCTTTGCCAACGGCGGGACGACCTGGAACAGCCTCAACGTGGCCGTCGGTTATCAGGCGCTCTACTTCAACCAGCCTACCGCCACGACCAACGGCATCAACAATGTCGCCGTCGGCGGCAACGCGCTCTTCGGCAACACCACCGGCGCGAACAACATTGCCGTCGGCAACAACGCCGGCATGAGTCTGACGACCGGCAGCAACAACATCGACATCGGCAGCCCGGGCGTGGCCGCCGAAACGGGGATCATCCGTCTTGGTGACGGCAGCACGCAGACGGCGACGTATCTGACGGGCGTCATCTATAACAGCGGCGTGTCCTCCGCCCCCGCCATCTTCGGGACCAACTCGGTGGATTCTTCGCTCGGTCTGCGGTTGATGAACACCGCGACGACGGGCTCCACCTCCGCGCCGAACGTGACCGGGATCGCCTTTGGTCAAAATTCCGCTCGCCAGGCAATCGTCGGCGAAACTTTCGGCAACGACGGGCTGGATTTCTACGTCTCCGGCAATATGACCACGCCCAAGGTGCGCATCGATGCCAATGGGCGGGTTGGCATCGGCAATTTTGCCCCACTTTACACGTTGGACGTCACCGGCATCGCGCACGTCACCTCGGCCATCAACACGGACGGTACCTTGTCCGTCACTGGCAACAGCACGCTGAAGGGAAACGTGACCGTGAACGGCGTGATCAGCGGCAATGGGTCCGGGCTGACTGGCATTACCGCCTCCGGTCTAGCCGCCAATTCCGTGACTTCAGCCGACATTGTGAGCGGCGCGGTTGGCAGCACGCAACTCGCCAGTGGCCTGACGCTCGGCGGGACCACGACGATCTCCGGCGACCTGAACCTGCCCGTCACCACCTCCGCCAGCGTTGGCGTATTGAACTTGGGCGGAAGCCCATTCCTGCATGCCTACGGGCAAAACGGCCTGAGCTCCGACAATACGTTCGTGGGTGGCGGCGCGGGCGACTTCACGCTGACCGGCATCGGGAATACGGGCGTCGGTTTTGGGGCGCTAGCTTCCGACACCACCGGCTTCTACAACGTCGCCTGCGGCGCGAGCGCGCTTGGCGCCAACACGACGGGCGCTCGAAACACGGCCGGCGGCTTTGCGGCGCTGTACTTGAACACGATGGGCAGTCAAAACACGGCCTACGGTTACGGGGCACTCTTGCAAAACAGCAATGGCAGCAACAACATCGCGCTAGGTTTCGATGCGGGCTCCAATCTCACCACTGGCAGCAACAACATCGACATCGGCAGCCAAGGCGTCGCGGGCGAGACGGGCATCATCCGCATCGGTGACGGCAGCACGCAGACGATCACCTACCTGACGGGCAACGTGGGAGTGGGGGGCGCCACCCCGACCCACGGGACGCTCGAGATTGGCAGCGCTAACGGGTCGGCCACGTTCCCAAACAATACTGCAGAGGGCTTTAATTCTACCGACACGAGCCTGCACGGCCTCTCCGGTACCCAAGCAACCGCGATCTATGCCAATGGGGCCATCGTCAGCACCAATTACTTCGTCGCGATCTCGGACGCGCGGGTGAAGCTGGTGCTCGGCCGCTCGGATGCCGCGCGCGACCTCGACACGCTCGGGCGCATCGAGATCACCGACTATCGCTACAAGGACGTTATGACGCATGGCGACGCGGTCTTCAAGAAGGTGATCGCCCAACAGGTCGAGCAGGTGTTTCCGCCGGCCGTCACCCGGGGCCTCGGCGAAATCCCCGATATCTACCAGCGCGCCCGCTTCGCCGACGGCTGGATCGAGCTGGCGACGGACCTGAAGCCCGGCGAACGCGTGAAGCTGATCGCCGGCCAGGAGCAGGGTGTGTACGAGGTGCTGGCAGTCGAGGCGAACCGGTTTCGCACGGCGTTCAAGCCGGCCGGCGAGGTGGTGTTCGTCTATGGCCGCGAGGTGCAGGATTTCCGCGCGGTGGACTACGACGCGATTGCCATGCTCAACGTCTCCGCCACGCAGGAACTCGCGCGCAAGCTAACGAGGGCCGAGGACGAAAACACCGCGCTCAAGCAGCGCGTCGCCGCCCTGGAAGCCAAGGACAAGGAACGCGACACCAAACTCGCCGCCATCGAGGAACTCCTGCGCGCCAATCCGGCCCCGGTTGTGCGCCCGGTGAGCTTTCATTAAGAGGAACCGAAACTTTCTCCATCGGCCATGCACAAATCCCTGCTCCTGCTCTGCGCGTTAGCCGCCGTCGCGTGCCCGGCGGCGCACGCCGGCACCCGTACCTCGGCCAGTTACACGATCTCGACCGACACCGCGGACTTCGGCGGCGTGCGGACGACGAGCAACTCGTACACGAACGACGGCGGCGTCGAGGTGGTGGCGGGCATTTCGTCGGTGGCTTCGCCCGCCTACACCTGCCGGGACGGTTACGTCGACCAGTTGACGGAAGTCGTGAGCCTCGCCGTGACCAGCGCGGCGTCCAGCATCGCGCAGGCGACAACCGTGCAACTCTCCGGCACGGCGACGCTGGACGACGCGACGACCTCCGCGCTGTTCGGCAGCGACATTGCGTGGAGCGCGGTGGCTTACCCGTTCTTGTCGGTCAACAAGCTCGGCCAGTTGGCGGCGTCCACGAATGTCTATGCGTCGCCTGTGGGTACGGTGACGGGAATGTATCTCGGCGCGACGGGTTCGACGACGGTGACGGTCAACGGCCCCTATGCCGGCGAAGGCATCCCGGACGCGTGGCTCTTGCAATACTTCCCCACGCCGCCCAACCCCAACGCCGCCCCCAGCGCGGACGCCGACGGCACGGGCCAGAACAATCTCTTCAAGTACCTCGCGGGCTTGAACCCGCTCGACGGTTCGCGCTTCGTGCTGACGATCAGCCCGGTCCCGGGTCAGAGCGGACAGAAGGCGTTGACACTCACACCGGTCTACAGCGGGCGCACGTACACGCCGCAATTCAGCGCGACGCTCATTTCGCACACGTGGCAGACCTTGACCAATCTCTCGACGAACGACAACGGCACGACGCGCACAGTCACCGACCTGGGTGCCGGCAGCAGCCCGCGCTTTTACCGCGTGCAGATCAGCATCCCATAGGACCAATCCCGCAGAGTTACCCTAAAGCGGGTTGCACTCCAGCACTCTTCCACGGTCAATCAGAAACAAAGTGGATTTGGGACACTGAGGCGCTCCGCCAACTGAGGCTCCGAAAGTCGCTGCGGGCGTGGGTGATACGTCCGGTTATCGAAGTCTCGAAAAACCGGGGGAGTCCATCCGTTTTGGCCCCCCCTGCGGTTCCTCGGGCGGCCACAGGAAGCACCATATTTAGCAAGGAATCCAACAGGCGCTAGGCAGAAAGAATCGCCGAGGCCATTCCAGCCTGGTAGGACTGCGGGAATGAGGGAGAATGCAGGATGCGGCAGGTGAGCACGAAAGTGCGGGGACGAGATGCTGGTCTATCCTCACCTGAGTTGGGTGACTTCTCGTCAAACGATTGAACGGCCGCCCGGTCAACAAGCGGACCGCGTACCGAGCAGCCTGGCAGACGTTTTTTCTTCCACTTTTCTGGGCCAATCGGTTACGATAGCGTGTCCTTCCCTCCCTTGCCATGCCGCGCTACTGGTTTCTTCTACCGCTTTTTGCCGTCGTTCTGCTGAACGGTTCCACACGCGTGCAGGCACAGAGCAACGACAGCTTCGCCGCCCGTCTGACGCTGACCGGTTCCTCCCCCCTCGCTCTCTCCAACAATCTTCTCGCCACCCGCGAACCGGGCGAGCCCAACCACGCCGGAGCCGCCGCCGGCCGCTCCTTGTGGTACACGTGGACGGCACCGACCACCCGCACGGTGAACATCGGCACTTACGACACCACTACGAGCGCACCGACCATGCGCGCGGTCGCCGTCTACACGGGCACCACGCTTGGCACGCTCACCGAAGTCGCCAGCAGCAACGACCTCACGCAACTGGAATACACAGACGGCTTTTATTTTAACAGCGGGTTCACCGTCGGCACCTCGATCAACGTGCCGGTGGTGGCAGGCACCACCTATCAAATTGCCGTCGATGCGCTCGCGGGAAACTGGTATCCCGACGATGGCACGACCGTTCTGGCCATCGACGCGCCGCCGACCATCCTCTCCGCCGCCAATGCCACCGGCACGACCGGTGCAAACTTCTCCTACACGGTCGTGGCCAGTGGGGGGCCCACCGTCTACGCAGCGACGAATCTACCCGCCGGCCTGATCATCAACGGAATCACCGGCCAGATCACCGGTGTCCCCGCCGCCGCGGGCACGTCCACTGTCGGCCTGTCCGCCACCGGACCGGGCGGCACCGGCACCGCCACGCTGACGCTGCGCTTCAGCGATCCCGTCGCTGCGGCCGCCCCGACCGTTCCCGCCATCGAGAACGCCCTGAGCTTGCTCGGCTACGTGGGCGTGGCCTTCAGCACCTCCATCGAGGCCAGCGGCGTCCCGACGGCGTACGCGGCGTCGGGCCTGCCCGACGGGCTGACCCTCAACACGGCCTCCGGCGCACTGAGCGGCACGCCGACGACGGCAGGGGTCTACACCGTGCCGGTCTCCGCCACCAACACAGTCGGCACGGGCACGGGCACGCTGACCATCAACATCACCACCCCGTCCCTGCCGGTCATCACCAGCGCCCTCGCCGTTAACGGGACCACCGGCAACGCTTTCTACTATTACATCGATACCAACCTCGACGGCTACAGCGGGGTCGAACCCACCGCCTGGACGGCGACAAACCTGCCGCCGGGTCTGACCCTGAGCGCCACTTCGAATTCCTTCAGCGGCACGCCGACGCAAACCGGCGTCTACCCGGTGACGATCAGCGCGACCAACCCCGCCGGCACGCGCCAGGCGGTCGTCACGGTGACGATCACCGCCCCCCCGCCCGCCCCTGCCGCGACGAGTGCGCCCGTGCTGAGCAGTCGCGCCCTGGCACAGGGAGCGGTGGGCACCGCATTTAGCTACACGCTGGCCGCGACCCAGTTGCCCACGAGCTTCGGCGCGAGCAGCCTGCCGCCGGGAATCACGTTCAACGCGTCCACCGGGGCGTTTGCCGGCACGCCGACGACAGCCGGGACCTTTCAGGTGCCCGTGACGGCGACCAACGCCTTCGGCACTTCCACCGGCACGCTGACGGTGACGATCTTCGCCAGCAGCGCCGCTCTGACAGCGGCCGATGGCGTGGAGAAACCGGTGATCGTCAGCCCGGCCGCAGCCGTCGGTTCCGTGGGCCAGAGCCTGACCTACGGCCTGGTCGCCCAGTTCGAGGGTAGCCCGTACTTTTCGGTGGTCAGCGGTGCCTGGACCTTCAGTGCCACCGGGCTGCCGCCGGGCCTGAGCGTCACGTCGAGCGGCAGCACTTCCTCGGGATTCGGCACGATCTCGGGCACGCCCACTCAGGTGGGCACCTTCCAGGCGACGATCTCCGTGACCAGCCCCACGGGTTACTCCGAACCATCCCCATCTCCCCTCTATTTTTACGGCGGCGTCGTCCACCCGGCGAGCACGGGCACGGCGGTCGTGACGTTCACCATCAACAACGCCGGGACCGCCGCCGTCGCGCCGGTCATCACCAGCAGCGCGAGCGTCGCGGCGGCCGTCGGCGTGGCGGCCACCTACTCTCCCACCGCCTCCTCGGCCAGCGCCGTCAGCTACACGGCCAGCGGGCTGCCGCCGGGATTGAGCTACGTGGCGAGTTCCAACTACATCAGCGGCACGCCGACGCAGGCGGGCACCTTCCCGGCGACGATTTCCGCCACCAACACGGCGGGCACGGGCACGGCGACGGTCACGTTCATCGTCGCAGCCCAGGGTCCCGCGCCGCTCATCACGAGCGCCTCGACGGCGTCGGGCACGGTGGGCACCACCTTTTCGTACGGGGTCTACGCTTCCGGCAGCGCCAGCTATGGCGCGAGCAACCTGCCGCCGGGGCTGAACTTCAGCGCCTCCAGCGGTTCCCTGTCGGGCACGCCGACGCAGGCAGGCACGTACACCGTGCCCATCAGCGCCACCAACGCCGCCGGCACCGCCAACGCCACGCTGACCATCACGATCCTCCCCGCCGCGGCGACCCACTCCCCGGCGATTACCAGCTACGCCGTGGCCCAGGCGACGACGGGGCAGCCCTTTTATTATTACATCTACACCGACGTGACCGCGACGAGCTACGCGGTTGGCAGCCTGCCGCCGGGACTGAGCCTCGCGGCGGGCTCCAACTCCATCAGCGGCACGCCGACGCAGGCAGGCACGTACACCGTGCCCATCAGCGCCACCAACGCCGCCGGGACAGGCAACGCGACGTTGACGATCATCGTTTCCGCCCCATCCCTGCCGGTGTTCACCAGCCCGTGCGCGCTCTCCGCAACGGTCGGACAGACCTCCTCCGCCCAGGTCTCCGCGTCGAACAATCCGACGAGCTACACGTTTTCCGGGCTGCCGGCGGGGATCACCCAGAGCAGTTCCAGCCCCGGTTACCTGTCGGGCACGCCGACGCAGGCAGGCACGTACACGGTGACCGTCGGCGCGACCAACGCCGCCGGCACCGCCAACGCCACGCTGACGATCACCGTCGCCGCCGCCACGACCTCGCCGACCGCCGCCCCCACCCTCAATGCCCTCCTGAGCTTGAACGGGTCCGTGGGCGATCCGTTCAGCGGCTACGTCGGCGCGAACACCAGCAACGCGACGACGACGGCGCTCGGCCCCCTGCCGCCGGGGCTCTCGTTCAGTTCCGCCACGTGCTACATCACGGGCACGCCGACGCAGGCCGGCGTCTACCCGGTGACCTTCAGGACGGTAAACAGTGGCGGGTCGTCGCAGGGAATCGTGACCATCACGATTGCCGCCGCCGCCATTGAGGTGCCGGGGATGGAGTGCGCCTCGACGATCATCGCCCTGCAAAAAGAGCCGATCTACTTCCCGGTGTCGACGTACCCGCTTGCCGCCTCCTACAACGCGAGCGGTCTGCCCGGCCGGCGTGAGCATCGACCCCGCCACCGGCGTGATTTCCGGCACCGCGGCGGCATCCGGCACGTACACGGTTGCCGTCACCGCGACGAACAGCGCCGGGCAGGGCACCGCCACCCTGACGTTGACCGTGGTCGCGCCCGCGTTCGCGGTCACCACGACGCCGGTGGCGTTCAGTGCCCGGGTCGGCCAGGCCTTCACCACCACGCTGACCAACAGCGGCAACTCCGCTTCCAACAGCACGGCCACCAGTCTGCCGCCGGGCCTGAGCATCAACGCGACCACCGGCGTCATCAGCGGCACGCCGACCACCGCCGGTTCTTACAACGCCACGACCACCCAGACCTCGGAGTACGGGACGGTCACCGGGCACATCACTTTCGTCGTCGGCACGGCGGCTCCGACGACGCCGGTGTTCACGAGTCCTGGCGGTTTGGGCGGATACGTGGACACGCCGTTTTCCTACCGGCTCCAGGCCACCGGCTCGCCCACCTCCTTCGGCATTTACACCGCTCTGCCCAGCGGCCTGTCGCTGGATGCCTCCACCGGCACGATCAGCGGCACGCCGACGGCGGCCGGCACGTACGTGTTGAACGTCTACGCGGGCAACGGCGGCGGTGTGAGCCAGTACAGCACGCTGGTCATGACGATTGGGGCCGTCACCGCCGCGCCGCTTCAGGTCACCAGCATGGCGGGGATGTGGTGGACCGCCAACAGCCCGTCACTCAAGTACCCGGTCACGGCCAACCTGCCGCTGTTCTCCACGACCGCGGCCACCAACCTGCCGCCGGGCCTGAGCTTCTCCACCGCCAGCAACGGCACGATCTCCGGCACCCCCACCACCGCCGGGCGCTACGATGTGACGCTGACCTTGACGAACGGCTACACCGGCGCGGTTTCCTCGGCCGTCGTGAACTTCCGCATCGACGCCGCGGACCCCATCTGGCCGCAACTGTTCTCTTCTCCCACCGCGTCCGGAACGGTGGGCAGCTCGTTTGCCTACACCGTGTCCGCCATCGACTCCGTGGCGGCCGTCACGGCGTCCAGCCTGCCATCCGGCCTGAGTTTCAGTTCTTCGAGCGGCGCGATCTCGGGCGTGCCGACGACCGCCGGCACGTACCAGATCCCCGTCAGCGCGACGAACGCCAACGGCACCCGCACGGGCACGCTGACCCTCGTGATCGCCGGGCCGCCCATCCCCTCGCTGGCCGCTTCCACCAATCCCCTGGAGCGGGCCTTCACCGTCGGGACGGCGAGTGGCACTTCCAACGCGTGGTACATCTACGCGACCGGCTCGCCCACCAGCTACGCCGCCTACGGCCTGCCGCCGGGCCTGAGCGTCAACACGACCACGGGTCAGATCACCGGCACGCTCACGACGGCCGGCACGTACCCCGCCACGGTTTCGGTCACCAACGCGACGGGCAGCGCCAGTGCGGTCATCACCTACGTCGTCTCCCCGGCGACGGTCGGCCCGCCGGTCATTCCGTACCTCGACGCCAACCTGACCGCGTTCGTGGGGGTGCCGATCTCCACCGTCTCTCTTTCCGCGACCAACACGCCGACGGCCTACGCCGCCAGTGGCCTGCCGTCCGGCCTCACGCTCAACCCCGCCAACGGCCAGATCACGGGCGCGCCGACGGTGGCAGGCACGTACACGGTGAACCTCTCCGCTGCCAACTCCGCCGGCACGGGCACGGCGGTCTGGACGGTGCTCGTCAACAATCCTTCCGTGCTGTCGCCGGCATTTTCCACCGCGCCGGCGGAGTTCGGCGGCAAGGTCAGCCGGTCGGCATATTGTGAGTTCGAGGCGTATGCCTACTACGGCGGTTCGGAGACCAACGTGGCCACGTCGATCACGGTCTCCGGCCTGCCGGCAGGCATGCAGATCAGCGACTCGGAAGCCGATTACATCGAGATCGGCGGTACGCCCACCACGGCAGGAACCTACCCGCTCACGCTCACCGCCACCGTGCCCGGAGGAGCCTCCACCACGACCACGTGCCTGTTCGTGGTCTCGCCTGCGCCTGCGCCGACGATCACCAGCGCCGCCGGGGTGCTGGGCAACGTGAACAATCCGTTCAGCTACAATCTCTACGCGAGCAACACCGTGACCTCCTACAGCGCTGGCACGCTGCCGGCCGGGCTCATGCTCAACTCCTCGACGGGCCAGATCAGCGGCACGCCGACAACGGCCGGCACGACCGTTGTGCCCGTGAGCGCGAGCGGACCCTACGGGGCCGCCTCGGCGGTAGTCACCATTCGCGTGGACCCGCCTCTGTACGGCGGGCTGCCGGTCATCACCAGCGCGGCGACGATCAACAGCCAGAACTTTGTCACCGCCGGCGGGTATTATCGCCTCTACTATCCTTCCAGCGGAAGTCCGACGTTGAATTCCAGGCTGGCTGCCCTCAACGGACCGGTGACGTTTACCCTGAGCAACCTGCCGGCCGGGCTGGTCTTCAACCCGTACACCAGCCTGATCTCCGGCCAACCAGTGGCCGCGGGAGTCTTCCAGGTGCCGATCACCGCCACCAACAGCGTCGGCACGATCAGCGCGACGTTGACGATTGTCTCCGGCGCGCCGCTCGCCATCGCCGCTCCTCCGCTGGCCCAGAGCGGCTACGTGGGAGGTGAATACAGTGGATCGCTCCCGGCCTATTACCCCGCCCTCGGGACCTACGGGGAGACTTCCCTGGAGCCTTACCCTTTCTATTATTACGAGGAAGTCGTGGAGGTCAACCCGGTGACGTTCACCGCCAGCGGTCTGCCGTCGGGTCTGAGCCTGAACGGCGACGAAGGAACCATCACAGGCACGTTCGCCCAGGCGGGGACGTACCCGGTGACGCTGACCACGTCCAGCCTCAGCGGGACGAGCAGCGCCGTCTGCACTTTTGCCGTGGCGGCCAGCGCACCCGCGAGCACCGGCGCGACGACCGCTCCCACCTTCAACGGACAAGCGCAGGCCGCCGGGTTTGTGGGGGTGCCATTGAGCTACTACCTCTACGGTTCGGGCGCATCGTCCTATGCCTCTGACACGCTGCCCGCCGGGCTCGCGCTCAATCCTGCGACCGGCCAGATCACCGGCACCCCGACGACCGTGGGAGTTTACCCGGTGGCGGTGTCGGCGACCAACGCCGCCGGGACGACCCCGGCCACGCTGACGGTCACCGTGGACGCCGCGCCACCCGCACCGGTGTTGGAGAGTGAATGCGCGGCCATCGCGACAGTCGGAACGGCATTCTACTACTACATCGACGCCTACGGCCCCTATTCGGGTCTGCCCGCAGTGACCAGCTACGCCGCCAGCGGATTGCCAACGGGTCTGAGCATGAACACCTCGACCGGCGAGATCACCGGCACGCCCGCCGGCCCGGCCGGAGTGTACACGGTGCCCGTCACGGCGTTTGTCGGACCGGTGACGACGCTCGGTGGCACGCTGACTCTGACCGTCCAGAGCCCGCCCGCGGTGGCCGCGCTGCCGGTGATGAGTTCGACCGCGGGCGCGCTGGGCCTGGTGGGCAATCCATTTTCCTACGCGGTTTACAACGCGGCCTTTGTTCCCGCCGCGGGGTCCCTACCGGCGGGATTATCCTACGACGCGGCGACCGGCATCATCGGCGGGTATCCGACCACGCCGGGAACCTACGTGGTGCCACTGACCGCCACGGTGACGAGCGGCGGCGGCAACACGTCCTTGTCCTCCGTCCTGACGGTTGGCGTGTTCGCCCCGGACTCGTCGCTGCCGCGGCTGACGACCCAACCCGGTGGCGGCACGGCAACGGAAGGCAGCAGCTTTACCTTTACCGTTGCCGCCACCGGTGCGCCGGCTCCGGTTTACCAGTGGTACCACAACGGCACGGCGGTTGGCGGCGCATCCAATGCCATGCTGACGCTATCCGCCCTCGCACCGACAGACTCGGGAAATTACGCTGTGACCGCCACCAACGCCGCTGGCGGGGTGACCAGTTCGACTGTCACCCTGCTCGTGCTGACCACCTACGGTCAGTGGCAGACGGATCATTTCACCGCCCAGGAGATTGCCGCCGGGTCGGCGGGTGACAGCGTGAGTTTCAGCGGCGACGGCATCTCCAACCTGCTGAAATACGCGCTGGACCTTGACCCGCGCCATCCTCTTGACGGTGCCTTGCCGGTGGTGGGTTCGCGCTCCGCGGCAAACGGTCTATTGGAGTTCGCGTTCAATCGTGACACCGGGGAGACGGACATCAACTACCTTGTGGAAGCATCGTCCGACCTGCTCGCTTGGACAACGGTCGCACAGAGCGTTGCTGGTGCCTCAACCGTTGGTCTCAGCGGCTCGGAAGGCGTGACAGAGACGGCAATCGCTGGCACCAGTCAGCGCCGTGTGACGGTGGAAGCCGCACCATCAACCAGTGGCTCTCAGTTCCTCCGTTTGCGCGTTACCCGGCCTTGACTCGCGTCGATCCCCACCACCTACAAGTTCACCAACGCCTACCGGGCATCGGATCGGGTCGGCCAGTACCTCATCCGTTCGCTCCAATATGAGAGAGCGCAAGAACCACGCAAGTTGTTCTTTCGCACGCTGCTCTTCAAGCTGTTCAACCGCATTGAGACGTGGGAGTTGCTCCAACGCGAGGCGGGGCCGCTGCATACCGAAGCCTTCTCCGTGGAGTGGTATGACCGGGTGCTGGAAGGCGGCAATGAATCGTGGCGAGCACGTCTATTCGGCCGCTTACATCGTGCCCTCCGGCGGCAAGGGTGCGCCCTGTGCCCGCACCCAAGTGGGGCATCGACGACGAACTCAGCATGCCTCCGCGCTGAGAACCGCTCAGAAGGGTTCGGCCACAACAAAGAATTTATGTCACGAACTCATCTCCACCTGTCGTTTTGGCACGTTGATTTATGAGACGAATTTTTGGCGCAACTGCGTTACTTTGAGGCGCAAACTCTCCAGAGGGCACTCAGAGATGCCAAATAACCGGGCTTTTCAGACGGAACGGTGGCGCTCTGGCAAGTAAAGCTGCTGGATATCGTCAAAGCAAATCCATTCCGCCGCTGGACAAGGAGCTATCGGCGGTCCAGTCGCAACGCTGGCGACCCCAGGTCACGCGGGAGCCTGTCGCCCGCCGCACCTCACCCTGCGGTGCCAGCAGAAGAACCACTGCACACGTTTGCTCTGCCCGTGTCCCGTGCAATAGTCCAAACCGGCAACAGGGTTTCTAGCCGTTTTCCTCATGCCTAACAAAGACATCATTGTCATCGGAGCTTCCAGCGGAGGCATCGAAGCTCTGCAGGCGCTCGTCAGCGCCCTGCCAGCCAACTTCGATGGGGCGATCTTCGTGGTCATTCACATCGGGCCCTACGGCCTGAACACCCTGAGCCGCATGCTGGAAAAAGCGGGCAAGTTGCCTGCGACCACCGCCAAGGATTGGGAGGAATTCCGGCGCGGCCACATCTACGTGGCTCCGGCGGACCATCATCTGATCCTTGAATCAAACGGCTATACGCGCCTGACGCGTGGACCGAGAGAAAATCGCACCCGCCCCGCCGTGGACCCGCTTTTCCGCTCGGCCGCTGCCGCCTTCGGTCCGCGCGTGGTGGGCGTGGTCATGTCGGGTTTCCTGGACGACGGCACCGCTGGCTTGTGGGCGATCAAGGAGCGCGGCGGAATCGCCATCGTGCAGGACCCGCAGGAGGCACAGGCTCCCGGCATGCCGCAAAGCGCGCTGGCCAACGTCGCAGTAGACCATTGCCTCCCGGTAGAAGAAATCGCGCGGGTGCTGGTCGAACTGACCAACACCCCGACCCAACAGAAAGGCACCAACCCCGTGTCGAAAAGCATGGAAACCGAGGTCAGAATCGCGCTGGAGGACAACACCCTGGAAAAAGGCTTCCTGGAACTGGGCGAACCCAGCGTCTACGCCTGTCCCGAGTGCCACGGCGTCCTGCTGCAGATCAAGGAAGGCAGCAACGTGCGGTTCCGCTGCCACACGGGTCACGCCTATTCCGTGGAAACCTTGCTGGCCGACTTCAACGTCCACACCGAAGGGGCGCTCTGGAGCGCCCTTCGCTCCATCGAGGAGACGATCCTGCTCCTGCACCGGATGACCGGACGTTTGCGCGAGCACAAACACGAAAGCGCGGCGCAAGCCCTGGAACAGCAAGCCGCCAAGGCCCAGGCGCGCGCCGATCTCGTGCGCAAGGCAGTCATGGCCCCGGAGCCGGAGCCGTAGCCGGGCACGGTGGAAGTTGCAATTAGAGGGCGTCTGAAAAGGGGTGTTTTGGTGGTCATTTTGCCGGGCGGCAAAGTCGGCGCAGCATGAGTCGGCTCATGGCTAGATAGATCAGGTTTTCTTCGGTGGCGGGCAGGAACTCGTAGTCTTTGGAAAGCCGCCGGTAGTTGCCCAGCCAGGCAAAGGTGCGTTCGACCACCCAGCGTCTTTTGAGCACGGTAAAGGCAGGCATCGGCGGCGGTTCAACGCCCTCCGGGCAACGCACCCAACGCCGGGGCGGCAGCACCACCTCCACGCTCCAGCCCAGGCGCTCTTTGATCCAGGCGACGAGCCGGCCGCGGTAACCCGCATCCGCCCACAGATGCTTGAGGTTGGCGAAGCGTGCCGCCGCCGCTTCGAGCAGGGGCATGGCCCCGTCGCGGTCGGCAATGTCGGCGGCGTGCACCTGTGCGCAAAGCACCAGTCCCGAGCTGTCTACGAGCAGGTGACGTTTGCGTCCGTTGACCTTTTTGCCGCCATCGTAGCCGTGCACCCCGCCGCGGTCCGTCGTCTTGGTACTCTGGCTGTCGATGATCGCAGCCGTCGGCTTGGCCGAGCGGCCCGCCCGGCGTCGGCAGAGGCTGCGCAGGCGACCATGCAGGCGCAGCCACACCCCGGCCAAACGCCACGCGCGGAAATAATGATAGACGGTCTTCCACGGCGGAAAATTGGTCGGCAGCAGGTGCCAGGCGCAGCCCGCGCGCACCAGGTAAAAGATGGCGTCGCAGATCAGCCGCCGTGCGTGCTTGCGCGGTCTACCGCCGTGCTTGGCTGGCGGTAAAAGGTGCTGCATTTTACTCCATTCGTGGTCACTTAGATCGGTGGCATAAACGAGGACTTTCATCCTCTAAACTGCCTCCAAAACACCCCTTTTCAGACGCCCTCTTAGAGCGTTTTTCGGTTGCTTGTGGTTTTCCGCAGCCCCGGCAGGGGCATAAGAAAATAGCCCACGGCGTGAGCCGTGGGAGACGCTCTTCCGCGAGCCCAGCCCCGGCAGGGGCGTAAGAAAACCGCCGTGACCGTGTCTTGGAGGGCACTTGTCTTTTCTTGCGCCCCTGCCGGGGCTCTGACGCCTGTCTGGACTTTCCCACGGCTCACGCCGTGGGCTATTTTCTTACGCCCCTGCCGGGGCTGCGGAAACGACCCGGCAGCGTCACGAGCAAATGAAAAACGCTGTATGGCGCGGCGATCCGTTCGTTCGCTGCTTCGTCTAACCTCACGTTCAGCTCTGCCGGTTCAAAGGGCTTTCCGAATCATTGTCCGGCGTGATTCTTTTCCAAGCCTCTGGTAATCAGGAGGCACTGCCGGTGGGCAGACTCACCGTGAACGTGGCTCCCTGGTTGCGGCCCGGGCTGCTGACGCGCAGTTCGCCGCCGTGGGCTTCCACGGTGGCCTTGGCGATGGACAAACCCAGCCCAAGGCCGCCGAACTCGCCAGCAATCGTGGCGTCCGCCTGCTCGAACGGCTTGAAAATGCGCTCGTCCGCCCCCGGTTCCAGGCCGATACCCGTGTCGGTCACTTCCACCACCACGCGCTCCGGTTCGTTGTGCGAGCGCAGAATGACTTTTCCACCGTTCGGCGTGAACTTGCTGGCATTCTTGAGCAGGTTCCAGAACACCTGCTGGAGCCGCGCAAAATCTCCGCTCAGGCGGTGGGCCGCCGCGTCGAGATTGATGACGAGCGTCTGCTCCTTGGCCGTCAGGTCGGGCGCGCTGACCTCCACGGCGCGCTCGACCGCCTCGTGCAGGTCCATGTCCCGGCGCACGATCTCCATCTTGCCGCGAGTGATGCGCGTCATGTCCAGGATGTCGTCGATGAAACGGGTCTCCAGGCGCACGTTGCGGCCGATCATCTCCAGGGCGTCCCTGACCTTGTCCGGTAGATCGGTGCGCGACGCGAGCATGCTCAGCGCCATGACGACCGGGGTCAGAGGTGTGCGCAGTTCGTGGGAGAGCACGGCGAGGAACTGGTCCTTGGACCGGTTGGCCGCCTCCGCTTCGCCACGCGCCCGCTCGGTCTCCCGCAACGCCGTCTGGACGGCTTCTTCCGCGCGCTTGCGTGCGGTGATGTCGCTGGCCACGCCGAACCATTCGGTGATCTCGCCCCTTGCGTTCAGGATCGGGATCGCCCGTGAGTTGACCCAGCCCGGTTCGCCGTCCGTGCGGAAGACACGGTGTTCCAGTTCGAACATCCGCCGGTGCCGGATCGCTTCCCCAATGGCGGTGAGCACTGCCGGCCGGTCCTCCGGCGGGATGTACTTCTCCAGCCATGTTTGGCTCGGGCCCGGCGTATCGGCGAGAAATTGCCTGCCTTCCAGAAAGCGCATCTCGCTCCAGTCCGCGTTCATGTTGTACACCGTGTTGGTGCTGACCATCACGAAGGAGCGCATCTGCGTCTCGCTTTGCAGCAGCGCGGCCTCGGCCTGTTTGCGCGCGGAGATGTCCACGAGGGTGAGCACCACGCCGCCGATGCGGTCATCCGTCGTGCGGTAGGGCAGCAGCCGTGCCAGGAACCAGCCGCCGTCCAGCTTGCCGACTTCCCGCTCCACCGGCACGAGTGAGCGCAGGACCGCTTGCGCGTCGGCGATCAATTCCGGGTAGTCCACCTGGGACTTCAGGTCGGCCAGCGGGCGGCCCGTGTCGCTGGGGATGAGGTTGAAAAAGCTCACCGTGGCCGGGGTATAGCGCATGACGCGCAGTTCGCGGTCCAGGAACACCGTGGCGATGTGGGTCGCGGACATGAAGTTCTGCAAGTCGCCGTTGACCTGGCCGATTTCCTCCACCCGGCTCTTTAGCTCCATGTTCACCGTGGAGAGTTCCTCGTTGATGGACTGGAGTTCCTCGCGGCTGGTTTCCAGTTCCTTCGAGGCGCTGCGCAGTTCCTCGTTCATGGCCTGGAGTTCCTCGTTGCTGGCGCGGTATTCCTCCGCGCTGCCCTCGTAGCGTTCCACGGTGTCGCGCAACTGCCCGCGCAGGTTCTCGACCTCGCGCTCCAAGTGGTGCACCACGCTTTCCGCATCCAGACGCGCGGGCGTGCTGACGGGGGCCGCCGTGTCCGGGTCGCGCGCACCGAAGGTGATGACCAGGTAGCCGGGGGCCAGTTCGGGAGCGGGGGTCACGCGCAGGTCCACGACCTTGGGCACGCCGTCGAGCTGGATGGGGACGCCGGAGACGCTCACGGGTTCGTTTGTCTCCGCCGCCTGGAAAATGGCGGTGCGCAGGTCGGTGCGCAGGGCGGGGTTGACCATGCGCATGAGGTTCATGGCGGCCGGACCACCCGTCACTTGCAGGAAGCGGCCGGCGTGCTCGGAGAGATGCACGATGTCCTGCTGCTCGTTGACCACGAGCGACGGCGGCGCGAAGTGCTCCAGCAACTGGAAGTGCAGTTCCGTCAGCGCCGCCCGCTCGTCGGCGCCGCCGGACGAAGGCGGAGAAGTGAACGGCACGCCGCAGGCCCCGGATAAACGTCGCGCCGTGTACCACCGGCGCTTCCTTGTTCTGCGCCTGCATGGCACGCAGCAGCGTGCCCGTGCCGGTGGGAACCAGCAGGCCGACGCGCGGGGCGGGCCGGCGCACGAAAATCCGGTGCTTCTGGTCGAGCGCAGCGAAAAGTCCCCGGGATTCGTCCACGTTCTCCGAGCTGCCGAGGAAGAGCCGCCCGTTGGGCCGCAGCGCGAAGTGGAAAATGTCCATCGCCCGATCCTGCGCTTCCCGGTCGAAGTAGATGAGCAGGTTGCGGCAGGAGATCATGTCCATGCGCGAGAACGGCGCGTCCTTGAGCAGATCGTGCTCGGCAAAAAGCACCATCTCGCGCAGCTCGCGCCGCACCCGGTAGCCGCGCACGTCCTTGGTGAAGAAGCGCTGGATGCGCTCCTCGCTCACGTCGGCGACGATGCTCGGCGGATAGACGCCCGCGCGCGCCGTCTGGATGGCCGCCGCGTCCAGGTCACAGCCGAAGACCTGGATGGTGGGCGGGTGCTCCAGCGTGCGCGCGTGCTCGACGAGCAGCATGGCGAAGGAATAAGTTTCCTCGCCCGTGGCGCAGGCGGCGGTCCATAAGCGCACCACGTCGCCCGGCCCCTTGCCTTCGAAAAGCGCGGGGATTTCCTTCTCGACCACGGCGAACGCCTCGCGGTCGCGGAAGAAGTTGGTGACCGAGATGAGCAGGTCTTGCAGCAGGGCACCTGATTCACCCGGGTGCGAGCGCAAAAACTTCAGGTATCCGGGCAGCGTGGTGATGGCGTTGATCTGCATCCGGCGGCTGATGCGCCGCAGGATCGTCGCGCGCTTGTAGTAGGAAAAGTCGTGGCTCGTGCGTGCGCGCAGGAGGACGAGCGTTTCGCGCAGGGCCTGTTCGTCCTCGTCGGGCGAGGAGGCCGCCGGGAGAGCGGGCTGCGGCCCGTCCTCGGCGGGCAGCCGCAGCAGCGCCTCGCTTTCCTGGTACTGGAGGATGCGCGCGGGCATCTCGGCGACGTTCAGCACCCAGTCCACCATGCCGGTGGCCAGGGCGCTGCGCGGCATCCCGTCGTGTTCGGCTTCCTCGGGATTTTGGACAACCGTCAGGCCGCCGCGCTCCTTGATGCGCTTGAGGCCGATGGCCCCATCGCCGTCCGCCCCGGAGAGCACGATGGCCGTGGCGTGTGGCCCGTGGGTGTCGGCCAGGGAGCGGAAGAACAGGTCCACGGCGACGCGCTTGCCGCGTTCGGGCTCCAGTGGGGTGAGCTTGAGGTGGCCGTTGACGACGGTCAGGTGCTTGCGCGGCGGGATGACGTAGACGCGGTCAGGCTCCAGTTTCTCGCCGTTTCCCGCCTGGGCAACCGGCATCACGGTCGTGGCCTGGAGGATGGCGGGCAGCGTGCTCTCGTGTTCGGGCGAGAGGTGGACGATGACCACGTAGGCTTGGCTCGTGCTGGGCGGCAGGGTCTGAAAGAACGTCTTGAGCGCGGAGATGGAGCCGGCGGAGCCGCCGAGGGCCACGACGGGCATCCGTTGGTAGCCGTAGGACGGGACGATGTTGTCGATCTCGTCGGCGTTGAGTTCCGCCATCGCGTCCGGGCCGACCACGGGCAAACTCCCGTCCGGGCCGGCGGCGGGGGCAGCTTCAGATTCCGGAGAAGAGTGGGTTTCGTTCACCATGACTTGAGCGTAGAAAGACTAACAGATCCAACGACAGTAGGAAGCCACAAACCAATGCTTCGTTTTTGCAAGGGGGGGGGATGTATATTGTCCCTCCCGATGGACGAGTCGCCGCACCCCTCCTGGCCGCTCAACCAGGGGCGCTTATCCCTTCCGCGCACGCACGACCGACCCGATGGCGGACATCCTCCAGGAGGGTCGGCGTCTGATTGAGGAAGCGCGGACTGCCCGGGAGCAGTGGCTCGACGCGCACGCCCGCATGACGCTGGTCCATGACAGGGTCAGACAGAGTCGCCCGCTGGAAGGCGAAGGATCGCCCGACCAGACAACCGCCAACCTCTTGCAACAAGAGCGGAAGGCGCATGACCTGAGCAAGATGGCCCTGGAGCGCGAACTGGTCCGTAGCCGGAGGCTGGAGGATGAGGTGCTCTCCATCCAGGACCAGGAGCGCGCGTGCCTTGCGCGGGACCTCCACGACGGGGTCTGCCAGAGTTTGGGGGCGGTGACGTTCATGCTGGAGATGCACACGCGCGAGGTGGCGGTGCCAGGACCTGGTTCCAAGCCCGCGCGGTCCAGCCAGAAGTTGCGCGATCTGTTGGCGCACACCCTCCAGGAAATGCGCGGCCTTTCCCACGAACTGAGCGGCGTGGAAGCGTCCGGCCAAGGCGGAAACCTCTGCGTGGCGCTGCACACCTTGGCCGAGCGGCTCAACGCCTCCGAGGCCGTGTGTTGCGTGGTGGCCTGCCCGGAGTGGCCGACCTTGGACGAGGCCAAAACGATGCACCTCTACCCTAAAGCGTTTTTCGTTTGGATGTAAGGTCTCCTCAAGCCCCGGCAGGGGCGCAAGAGTTCAGCCCACGGCGCGAGCCGTGGGGAAAGATCAGCAAGCGTGTCAGAGCCCCGGCAAGGGCGTAAGAAAAGACGGCCGCCTGGCGAGGACCACCCCGCGGGTTCTCTTACGCCCCTGCCGGGGCTGGGCCCTTTCGCGGTTGCCGCCCACGGCTCGCGCCGTGGGCTCAACGACTACCGGCTCAAGCCGGTAGGATGCGATGGGACTAAAAGTCCGGTGGCGGCTAGAAGCCGCTTGGAAAGCCCCCGGCCCGGGCCGGCTGGCAAGGCATCGGCGGCGACCCCTGGCCTCACGGCGGGTCGGCCACGATGCGGAACGTTCCCTCGCCATCCTCGTCCCACTTCTGCTCCTCGATGTAGCGCTTGATCGTCTTCTCATCGACCGCTCCGACCGTCGCGCAAAAGTAGCCCCGTGCCCACAGGTGCTGGCCCCAATAACGCTTCTGCAAACTCGGGAACTCCTCCTGCAGCTTGCGCGAACTCCTGCCCTTCAAGTACTGCGCCAGCTTGGCCGGCGACAACACCGGCGGCGCGCTGACGAGCAGATGCACGTGATCGGGCGACACCGCTCCACGCACCACCGCCACCTCCCGCGCCCGGCAAATCTCGCGGATCAGGTCGCGGCAACGCACCGCCAGGTCCCCCTTGAGCACCGGCCAGCGGTACTTGGTCACCCAGATCAGGTGGTACTTGCAGTCCGAGACCGTGTGCCCACGATGGTGGTAGTTGGCCATGCAGCCGCCCACCTTAACGCGCCACCCGCCACCCTCCAAGGCAGACCGTCTAAAGACGGTGGGCTCCAACCCGGCACCTGGATACTGAACTCTTGCGCCCCTGCCGGGGCTGGAAAACCGGACAAGCAACTGAAAAACGCTTTAAAGACGACCCGTTCCCATCAGGCTAACCCCGCCGGACCCGGAGTTTACTCTGGCTCGTGTTGCGTGGACGAAGGGCGAGTTTGCAGGATGGACGACAAAGGCTGGCGTTGGAAAAGCTGTCTGCTTTATCGCCGCAACGATTTTGGATTGGAGGCAGTTGTCCTACGGAGAGTTGCGTCCGGGCAAAAGACTTCCTGGCCGCATCGCGTCATTTCAGGTCGCAACGGGCAGCAGGATGTAAAAATGCGCCCCTACCCCGTGCGGGCCGGGTTCGTAACCGACCTGTCCGCCCATCGCTTCGGTCATCCACTTGACGATCCACAAACCGAGACCAAAAGAATTTTCCTTGCCGGTCGGACGCGCGCTCAGCGGGGTGAACTCCGAAAAAAGTTTTTCCTCGTCCTTCGGACCCAGACCCGGGCCGGTGTCCACGACGGAAATGCGCAGGCGCACCGCATCCGGCGCGGGGACGACAGCCAACGAAACCCGGCCTCCCTCCGGCGAATATTTGACCGCGTTGGACACCAGATTGTCCAACACCTGCAAGAGCGCGGTGCGGTCCGCGCGCACCCGGTACGGGGACGCCTCGGGCGGGACCGGCGTGACGAGGAGGTCGATGTTTTTCAACCGGGCCGAGCGCCGGTGCTTGTCGGCGGCGAACACCACGCTCTCCAGCGGGTCCAGCGCCTGCAATTGCAAGCGCACGGAGCCGTGGCCGATGGCATCGGCGTTCAGGAGATTCTCCCCGAGCAGGATCATGTGCTCGGCTTCCTGGGCGACCAGACGCAGCGTTTCCTCGGTCTCCGCGCGAGGTTGGTCACCGCCGGGTTGGAGGAGGCTTTCGCAAACGTTGATCACGTTGCCGAAGCTGGTCCGCATATCGTGGGACACGATGCTCAAAAGCCGGTTTTTTTCGTCGTCCAGACGGCGCAGTTCATCGCCCTGCCGGGTGAGTTCCTGGTTGTATTTGAGCAGCGCGTCGCGGGCGTTTTTGAGTTCGATGTGCGTGTGCACGCGCGCGAGCAATTCCGTGGGGTTGAAAGGCTTGGTGACATAGTCGATCCCGCCCACCTCGAATCCGCGCACCACGTCGCCGGTGTCGGTGCGCGCGGTGATGAAAATGACCGGGATGCTGGAAAGCTCGGGCATGTTTTTCAGGCACCGGCAGACCTCGAAACCATCCATCTCGGGCATGGAAACATCCAGCAGGATGAGGTCCGGCAGCCGGGCCTGGGCGAAGTTCAACGCCTTCGGTCCGCTGGAGGCGGGCAGGACGCCATAGCCGACGCTGGACAGGTAGCTGGCGAGCACCTGGAGATTTTCCGGCACGTCGTCCACGATGAGGATCAACGATTTGGACATCGACGGACTGGCCGATGGACGGAACGCGAAGCGCGAAGCGGCGGAGCTCATGATGCGACGGGTAAGACTGATGGCACCGGGCCGGAAGATTGTCTCAAAAGCGATAACACCTCGGGAAAGTCGTGCAAGGTCACTTCCATCTCGGTCAATTCAAAGGAATCCGTCTGCGTGATGAGCCTTTGGGCATATTGCCACAGGCGCGGGCTGGAGAATTCCAACGCCAGCGCACGCAGCGCCTCGCCAAATTCCGCGGCCTCGCTGACCACGGGCGCGCCCTGGATGGCGGCCCAGACCTCCGCTTCCAGCGGGCCGAGCGCGGCGAGCAATTCCGCCGTGCGCTCGGGCGCGTCGGGGTCAATCGTTTCCTCGCCGGGCAGGAGGGTGTCCACGTAACTGGGTTGCGCGCCGTCGGCGTCGGGGCGGTCGGTCGTCCCCTTCCAGAAATGCTGCAACTGGGAGGTCAGTTCCGCGCGGCTGACGGGCTTGCGCAGGAAGCCATCCGCGATGGGCTTGAGTTCCTGTTCCTCGCTGCGCATGGCCGAGGCGGTGACGATGACGATGGGGATGTGCTTCAACTCCGGGTCGGCCTTCAGAATGCGCGTGGCCTGCACGCCGTCCATGACCGGCATGCGCACGTCCATGAGGATCAGGTCGGGCCGTTCCCGCCGCGCCGCCTCGATGCCTTCGCGCCCGTTGACCGCCTCGACGAAGCGGTGGCGGGTGTTCTCGAAGAACGCGCGGAACAGGTCGCGGTTGAGTTCCACGTCATCGACGACGAGCACCGTGGCAGGCTCGAAGTCGTCGATGCTCGCCACGGGGGCGATGTCCCGCGGCGGGGCCAGATCGACGCTGGCCACGGCGACCTCGTCGAAAGTGAAGCGGAAACGGCTGCCCTCGCCCGGCACGCTCCACAACGAGATTTTGCCGCCCATCATCTCCACAAGCCGTTGCGTGATCGTCAGGCCCAGACCCGTGCCGCCGTGTTTCTTCGTGCTTTGCCCGGCCTGCTGGGTGAACGCCTCGAAGATGCGCGTCTGCTCGCTCTCGGGGATGCCGATGCCGGTGTCCTCGACTTCCAGCACCAGCCGGACCACGTCCGCGCGGCCCGGGATCGGCTCGCGCAGGGCGCGCATGAGCACCGAGCCTTCCTCGGTGAACTTGAGGGCGTTGCCGACGCTGTTGAAGAGGATTTGCCGCAGGCGGATTTCGTCGAGCATCAGCCCGGAGGGCAGCCCGGGGTCGATCTCCACGCGCAACTGCACATCCTTCTGGGCGGCCTTCTGCGAGAAAATCTGCTGGACCTCGCGCAGGATCGCGCCGACGGAGAGTTTCTCGTACTCCAGCTCCAGCTTGCCCGCTTCGATCTTGGACAGGTCGAGGATGTCGTTGATGAGTTGGAGCAGCGTGTGGCCGCTGGAATGGATGGCCGAGAGGTAGCTCCTGGCCTTGGGTTCGCGGACCAGACCGGTGAGCAGTTCGGAAAATCCGAGGATGGCGTTCATCGGGGTGCGGATTTCGTGGCTCATGTTGGCCAGGAACTCGGTCTTGGCACGGTTCGCCGACTCCGCCGCCGCGACGGCGTCGCCGAGGGCTTCGCGGGCCTGTTTCTCGGCGGTGATGTCACGGATGATGCCCTCGTAATGCAGGGGCGCGCCGTGTTCGTCGTAGATGAGCCGTGCGTTCTCGGTGATCCAGATGACCGACCCGTCCCTGCGCCAGATTTGCGACTCGAAATCCGTGACCGTGCCGTTCTGGATGATGGCGGCGACAAATTCGTCGCGCCGGTTCGGGTCCACGTAAATCTGCCGCCCGATCTCCGAGCATTCCGCCATGAGTTCCTCGGGCGACGCGTAACCGTAAATCTCCGCCAGCGCGTGGTTGGCGGCGAGGTAGCGACCGTCGATGGAGGTCTGAAAAATGCCGTCGAGCGAACCCTCGAAAATACGCTGGAACCGCGCGCCGGTCTGCTGGAGTTGGACCGCCACGCTGTTGAACGCCCGGGCGGCGGCGCTCAGTTCGTCGCGGGTCTGCAACTCCACGGTCACGTCCTGATGCCCCTCGGCCATGCGCGCGGCGGCGTCCTGCATGCCGCGGACGGTTTGCATCACGGCCTTGTAAAAACCGATCCACAGGTAGGTGACCACCAGCACGGCCGCCAGGGCGATGCCGATGAGTTGGATCAGGCGCACGCGCAATCCGTGGATGCGGAAATGCAGGATGGAGGTCAACTCCGCCGCGCTGTGATCCCACAGCCGGGAGATGCTCACGACGCAGACCGAGGCGATGTTCTGGAACTGTTCGGCGTTCATCGGCACGGTGCGGTTGACCGTCGCGTTGTCCAGCACCCGCAGCAGGCTGCGCGTGGCGGAAAGGTGCTGGGAAAGCGTGCTGTCCAGAGCGATGCGCGCGCCGCCGCTCGGATTGTGGTCAAAGGCGACGCCGAAGCCGCGTTCGAGTTGTTCCAGATTGGCGTTGAGCAGGCCCGAGCGGATGGCCAGCTTGGCGTCGTCCGCGGCGTCGAGCGTGTGGCCGGGCTGGAGTTGACGGGCGACGAGGTAGCGCGCCTCGGAGACCATCTCCAGACTGGCGGGCAGCTTGAGCAGCACCGCGTCCATCAGGTAATAGGAATCCAGGTCGGGGTCGAGGATGAGCGTGGACTGGTCGCCGACGTAGGCCATCAGGTCGCGGACCTCCTGGCCCATCTTGCGAAACTGGTCGTCGGCGATTTCGGGCGTGAGCTTGGGCGTCTGGTCCTTGAGGTCTTCCCAGGCGGCGCGCAACACGCGGAAGCGTTGGGTCGTCTGGAGTTCACCGCCGAGCCGCTGGTCGATCTCGGCGAGTTGTTCCATGATGCCATCGATCTCCGCCTGGCGCGTGGGGAGGTGTTCGGCCGCGAACGCCTGTTTTTCGAGCGACGCGTGGGCCAGGGACATGGCCTGGGGAATCTGTTCGCCGAGCTTCTGGAGCGGGGTCAGGTATTCGATGCCGTCGATTTCCAGCCGGGCGATCTGCACCTGTTCGTCGATGCTGTTGCACAGGAAATAAATGACGAGGCCCAGCGGCAAGGCAAAAAGCAGGCTGATGAGCGCGAACTTTTGCGGAAACCTCAGCCGGTTGAGCAGAAAAACGGCAGGATAAAACCAGCGAATGTTCATGGGACGGATCGGTGCGCGACGATGGTTTCTTGCTTTTAGCACGTTCCACGCCAGGTCCTCGCCAGCCTGCCGTACCCATCACCCGGCGAACGGGCCGCCTGCCCTCACAGACCGCCAGCGTCCCGCCCTTCTCCTTGCGAGGGCAGCCCGGTCCAACTTCTGGCGGCACGGAACGATCCTCCAATCCGCCGCCCCGTCGGTTTCGCCTTCGGCGCTCTTTCTGTCACGGAATTATCACAACGTCCACCTTGGGGAACGTGGTGCCCGGGTTCTAGCTTGCGGTATCCAGTCGCCCTTCTTTTTTGCCTTCGCGTGAAAAGGAGGCGCGGCTGCGAGTCACCTGGCACAAGCCCTTCCAAGTCATCCCATGTTAAAACATTGTCGTTCGTCCTTCACCCGCTTTTCGGCGGTTAGCCTGCTCGGGCTTTCCACAGCTTCGTCCGTCCTGGCCCGTCCTCCAGGCATGCCCGCGCCGCTCGTCGCGGCCTCCACCGATGCGCTGTCGAACATCGACCACATCATCGTCGTCTACCAGGAAAATTGGACGTTCGACGGGCTTTACGGGAGCTTCCCCGGAGCCAATAACCTGAGCAAAGCCAGCGCCGCCTCGACGACCCAGATCGACCGTCTCAACGGTAATTCGCTGCAATCCGAAGCCGGCGGTCTCTATAACAACCCCGCCTACGTGCCCTCCGGCGCGCCGGCCACGACGGCGCAGACCACCAACCCGCCCCCGCCGCTGACCACCGACGCCGCCTCGGGCGTCGCCGATCCGCGTTTCCCCAACGGCCTGAACACCGTGGTGCCCTACAACATCGTCGCCAACGCGCCCTCGGCCGACCCGACGACGATGACCGGCGACATCTACCACCGCTACTGGCAGGAGCAGTTCCAGATCGCGGGCACCACTTCCATCAACGGCACCGACGGCAAGCTGGGCAACAACAGCGGCTTCGTGACCTGGAGCGATAATCCGGGCCTCGTCATGAGCAGCTACGACGCGACCGACCTGCCCGAGGGTCTGTTGGCCCAGCAGTACACGATCTGCGATAACTTCTTCCACTCGGCCTACGGCGGCTCGTACCTGAACCACCAGTGGCTCATCTCGGCGGCGACCAACGTGTACAACAACATGCCGACGAGCAACAACGGCAACATCGCCTACCTCGACGCCAACGGCGTGTTCGTGCTCAACGCCAGCGGCACCGCGGCGGGCAAGTACGTGCGCGACGGCAGCATCACGCCGGTCAACGGCGACGTGCTCTCGGTCACCTACAACGGCATCGCCAACACGTCCGTCACCGTCGGCGGTGCCACGACGAACAACGCGCCGACCGGCTACTCGGCGGCTTATTACAATCCCGCCATGACCTACGACAAGCACTACGTCGTCAACACGACCCGGTCGGTCAACCTCGCCGGCAACGGCGAACTCGGCATCCCCGGCTACACGACGGGCACCACGCTGGTCTCGCTGCTACCCTCGCAAAACGACAGCAACCCGACCAACGCCAACGGTGACACCCGGCCCTACATCCCGAACATCGGCGACACCCTGAGCCAGCAAAACGTCAGTTGGAAATGGTACTCCGGTGGCTTCGACCTCATCAAGGCGTACAGCGGCTCGAACCCCAGCGTGACCACCAGCCCGAGCTACAGCAGCGTCAACGCGTCCAACCAATTCCAGTATCATCATCAGCCCTTCACCTACTATGACAACTACGCGCCCTTCGACACGACCAACATCGTGCCGACCGCCTACGTCGGTGGGTTCGCCGGCTACGGCACCACGGGCCTGACCGCCGGCCAGAGCGGCGTCACCCGTGCGCAGAACTCCGCCGCGCACGTCCAGGACGAACAACACTTCTTCGACGACGTGGCGAATAACACGCTGCCCTCGGTGTGCTTCATCAAACCGGTGGGCGTGAACAACGAACACCCCGGCTACTCGGCGCTCCAGTTGGGCCAGCAGCACGTCGCCTCCATCGTGCAAGCCGTGCAGAACAACCCGGCGCTCTGGGCGCACACCGCCATCATCATCACCTACGACGAACACGGTGGCCGCTGGGACCACGTCACGCCTCCCGCGCGTGACATCTGGGGCCCGGGTGAGCGCGTGCCTTGCATCATCATCTCGCCCTTCGCCCGCAAGGGTTTCGTGAACAGCACGCAGACGGACACGTCGTCCATCCTGGCGACCATCGAGGCGCGCTTCGTGCCCGGGTTCCACACCAACGCGGTTACGGCGGCGGCGACCACGTTCTCGAACGTGTTCACCTCGCTCGACATCGAGCGCGGCGGCTACACGGTGAACCATCGCACGAACAAGGTCACCCAGACCGTCACGGTGACGAACCTTGGGAGCACGACCGCCTCCGGTCCGGTGCAACTCGTGCTGGATAACCTCACCAACACCACGCTGACCAACGCCACGGGCACCACGGCCAACAACCCGCCCGCGAGCCCGTACATCACGGTGAGCAGCGGCGACCTGGCCGCCGGCGCGACCGCGACGGTGACATTGCAATTCGCCATGCCGGCCAGCGGCGGCATCAGTTACACCGCGCGCACGGTGACGGGCAGCAATCCGTAATCCGCCTTCCGCACAAACCCCGGCCGCGCAGCGTCCCATCCGTTGCGCGGCTTTTTTTGTGGTTACAGCGTTTTTCGCTTGTGTGCAAGGCCTCCGCAGCCCCGGCAGGGGCGTAAGAGTTTAGCCCACGGCGCAAGCCGTGGGGAAAGGTTTCATTGGAAGGCACAGCCCCGGCAGGGGCGTAAGAAAGCCCGCGCGCCTGTCCAGGCATGGCCGCTGTTTTTCTTACGCCCCTGCCGGGGCTCGACCGATCAAACCCGTGACCCCCCACGGCTCGCGCCGTGGGCTAAACTCTTACGCCCCTGCCGGGGCTCAAACCATACAGGCAACCAAAAAAAGCTTTAGAGTGTGGCTCAAAGAAGTCAGCCTTCCGGTTGAGTAGGTTCTCTATCTGGCGGCTTCCAGCACGGCGTTGGCGACGTGCGAGGCAGGGCCGACCTGCAACGTCACCGGGAAAGTCGCATTCGCGGCCGGCGCGTCATCGGCGAGCACCTTCAGCCGCCGCAGTTCGTCCAACCAGGCGTTCCCGCGCAGAGTCAGCTCAAACGACAGCGTCCCTCCGCGCAACGCGCCGTTGCCCTGCTGCGACGTGTTCTTCACCAGCAGGATGGCGTCGGGCGACACGGACAACCCGCTCGCGTCCGGGTGCAGGGTCGCCTTCCGGTCGCCGACCTGGATGGTGAAGGCATTTTGCGCGGCCAGGAACGGGTCCGGCACGGTCACCTGTCCGACGAGGTTCACCTCGGACGCCGCCGGGTCATCCTTGTGGAAGGAAAGTTGCGCGCTCTGCACCCGCAGGGTCGCCAGGGCTTGCGGCATCCCGAAGAAAGCCACTTCCGGGTCACGGCTGACCTCGCCTTCCCCGTGCGGACGCACCGTGAAGCGCGCGAACATGCCGTTGGCCATGTGCTCGGCGACGTGGCAATGCAGCAGCCACGAGCCGGGGTTGTCCGCCAGCGTGTCGGCGATCTTCATGCTGGCCGGCAGGAGTTCCACCACGTCGGTGTGGCGCCCTTCCTCCACCGCGCGGAGCCCGTGCCAGTGCGCGCTGTGGAAATCGGTCTCCGACCCCATGCCGAAAAGATACCAGCGCACGTGCTCGCCCTCGTTCATGTCCAGCCCGCCGAGATTGCCGAAGACCCGGCCGTTGATCGAGTGCCGCTGGCCTTCCTCGGCGGTCTGCTGCGCTTCCGCCCAGGTGGGCGTCTGCTGCGTGGCGGTGGCGGCGGCAGCGGGTGTGGCGGGGCGGTCGTCGGGATCGTCCACCGCGTCGCCGATGGTCTCGTTGTAGATCGTGAAAAGCGTGGCCATCTCGCGGTCCACGTCGCGCGGCGTGCCGTCCGCCCGCGCCCGCGCCGGGTCGGTGACGATGAGGAAACCGATCAGGCCGAGGTTGACCTCCTCGTCGCCGGTGGCGTGGCTGTGGTAGAGCCACGCCTTGGAACTCGGTTCGTCCGGCCGGGGACCGGAGGCTTCGTCCAGATGCCAGACGTAAGTGAACTTTGCGCCGGGAGCCACCGCGGCTCCCAGCCCTTCCACGGGTTTGTAATACGACCCTTCGCTGTCCTTGTCGTACCTGACGCCGTGCGGATGCATGGAAAGCGGACGCCACGCGCGGTTGAGGAACGTCACCTCCAGGTACTGCCCCGTCGTGCCGCGCAACACCGGGCCGAGGATGCCGAGGCGTTCGATGGGCAACACCCGGGCGGAAAAGTTCGCGTCCGCGTATTGCACGTAGCGGATTTTCCAGGAGGCCCGGTTGAGCAGCACCGAGGTCGGGAACGTCCGCCCGCACACCGGGTCCTGCCCCTCGGGCGCGAAGTTCCATATCTCCGGCTCCGCCGCGATGTAATAATGTTTCGTCTTCGCCGGATCGGGGACCTGGCCGAAATATTTCCCGCCGCGATCCCCCATCTCCGGGGTGACGGTGGGTTGGACGTACGTCGTGGCCGGAGCCGGGCTTTCCGTGGGCTGTTGCGAAAACAGGATGGCCGGGGAGGAGAGAAATGCCAATGACGCGAAGCTCAGACGCGTCCATGTGCGCGCGAAGGGCAGGCGGGGAAATTGCATCAGGCACGGCAGTCCATCCACCCCCGGTCCGCAAGGGAGCGCGTGTGACATTAACGTGACTTGTGGGCACGGCGGCGTCCCGACACCTTCGCGCATGCGTCATCGTTCACCGGCGGCCACGCTCGTCATCCTGATGCTCGCGCTGATCGTCCCGGTCCGCGCCGGTCGCGCGGAGGACACGCCCGTCTACCCGATGCGCGGGGTTCTGCGGAACTTTGACCCTAAAACGGGTCAGGCCACGGTGTCGCACGAAGCGGTGCAGGGCTACATGCCCGCCATGACGATGAACTTTGATCTCGCCGATCCCCAAGAGATGAACGCTCTGCGATCCGGCGACACCTTCACCTGCCGCCTGCGGGTGACGCGCGACCGCGCCTGGATCGAGGCGATTCACAAGGTGGATACCCCGCTCGCCCCCACCGTTGGCGAGATGGCCGTCGGTCGGTCCGCCGAGCTGAGCCGGGGGGACCTGCTGCCCGACATCGAGCTGCTCGACGAGCAAGGAAAGACCGTGCATTTGCACGATTTCCGCGGCAAGGCGCTAGCTATTTCCTTCATCTACCTTCGTTGTCCGCTGCCGACCTATTGTCCGCTGATGAACCGCAACTTCCAGGCCGCGCAGGCCTTGCTCGACCGCCTCGGACTGAAGGAGCGCGTGCACTTCCTGTCGGTCAGCATGGACCCGCAGAACGACACGCCCGAACTCCTCGCAAATTTCGCGCAAGCCTACGAGGCCGACGAACTGGTCTGGACGTTCGCGGTGGCGCAGGAGACGCCGTTGCACACGCTGGGCGATGCCGTCGGCCTGGAGTTCCAGCGCAAGGCGGACGGGATCAGCCACAACCTGCGCACCGTGGTGGTTGATCCCCAGGGAAAGATTCGCCGCATCTTCCGGGGCAACACCTGGACTCCGCAGGAACTGGCGGCGGAACTACGCGCTGCGGCGGGCGAGCGATAGGTCGCAGCCGCGAGTGTTGCGCAATCGTCACACAACTTCTCTTGGGCAGGGGTGCCGCCTCTCTATCTTCGCGGGCATCCGTAACGTCACCCTAAATTTGTCATCGCCCATGAACCTCTTCACTCTCAAGAACCGCCTGCTCGCCGTCGTCGCCACCGCCGGCGCCATGTCCCTTCCCGGGCACGTCCAGGCGGCGAATTTCACCTACCACGTGGACCTCAATGTCGCGGCGTTGCTGGCCGCCCCGACGACCGGGCCCTACGACCTGGACTTCCAGTTGAACGGCGACGGTCTCCCGGCCGCCGCGACCAACACGGTGACGTTGAGCAATTTCGCGTTCACCCTGGGCAGCGCGTCCGGCACGGCCACGACGTTCGGTAACGCCAGCGGCAGCCTGAATTCGGGCGTCGTGCTCACGTTGAACGCCGCCAACACCTTCAACGAACTCTACCAAGGGTTTTCCGCGACGACCACGGACATCCAGTTCGATGTCTCCTCGACGCAGAAGGGTTCGGGCATCACTCCCGACACGTTCCTCGTCTCGATCCTGGATAACTCCCTGGGCCAGATCACGACCAACGCGCCGGACACCGTCTCACTGGTGACCGAGTCTATCAACGGCCCCGTGACGCTCGCCGGCGTGCATGCCTACCAGAGCACAAGCCCAGCGGGCGTGATCGCCAACGTCGTGCCGGAACCATCGACCTGGGCGGCGGCAACCCTGGGTTGTCTGACGCTGGCGGGGGTCATCCTCCGCCGTCGTCCGCGCCACGCGTAATCCTCTGACTTAAGCGTTTTTCAGTTGCTTGTCCGGTGTCTCAACCCCGGCAGGGGCGCAAGATTTCAGCCCACGGCGTGAGCCGTGGGAAAACCCGCCAGCACGTCAGAGCCCCGGCAGGGGCGTAAGAAAACCCGCAGGATGGTCCTCGCAAGGCCAGCGTCTTTTCTTACGCCCCTGCCGGGGCTGGACCATTTTGCTGTACCACCCACGGCTCACGCCGTGGGCTCAACGACTACCGGCTCAAGCCGGTAGGATGCGATGGGACTAAAAGTCCGGTGGCGGCTAGAAGCCGCTTGGAAAGCCCCCGGCCCGGGCCGGCTGGCAAGGCATCGGCGGCGACCCCTGGCCTCACGGCGGGTCGGCCACGATGCGGAACGTTCCCTCGCCATCCTCGTCCCACTTCTGCTCCTCGATGTAGCGCTTGATCGTCTTCTCATCGACCGCTCCGACCGTCGCGCAAAAGTAGCCCCGTGCCCACAGGTGCTGGCCCCAATAACGCTTCTGCAAACTCGGGAACTCCTCCTGCAGCTTGCGCGAACTCCTGCCCTTCAAGTACTGCGCCAGCTTGGCCGGCGACAACACCGGCGGCGCGCTGACGAGCAGATGCACGTGGTCGGGCGACACCGCTCCACGCACCACCGCCACCTCCCGCGCCCGGCAAATCTCGCGGATCAGGTCGCGGCAACGCACCGCCAGGTCCCCCTTGAGCACCGGCCAGCGGTACTTGGTCACCCAGATCAGGTGGTACTTGCAGTCCGAGACCGTGTGCCCACGATGGTGGTAGTTGGCCATGCAGCCGCCCACCTTAACGCGCCACCCGCCACCCTCCAAGGCAGACCGTCTAAAGACGGTGGGCTCCAACCCGGCACCTGGATACTGAAATCTTGCGCCCCTGCCGGGGCTTGAGCAGACCTTACACCCAAACGAAAAACGCTTTTGGAGGCCGCTCCCGGACGCTCAATTTGCTCGCAACACCGCCGCGCGAGCACGTTCCAAGTCGGCCTTCAAAGCTTCGTCCATCGGAGACGCGGACGCCAACCGCTCTGCGCAGGTGACCCAGCGGCGGGCACTCGCCAGCGCACTGGCACGATCTCCCCGTTGCATGGAGAGTCCGGTGTGCAGGCGCAGCGCATAGTTGAGCCGGGCAATCGCTACGAGGCTGGCCGGGTCGGCGGTGGCCAGCCCGTCGTAGATGGCGATGGTCTCCCGCACACTCCCCGCCGCGCCCGCGAGGTCGTTGAGGGCGCGCAGGGGAAAGCTCGCGCAGATGTACGCGCAGCCAAGGTCCTGTTTGATCCAGGAGTTTTCGGGGTCGGCTGCGACGAGGCCCTGGAGCAGCGCAATCGCCCGGCGGCAATCTTGCAACGCGGCGTCCGGGTCCCCGGCGAGCGTTTGCATTTCCGTTTTCATCATCTGACCGTCCGCCAGGTCCCGCCGGGCCTGACCGCTCGTCGGGTGGGCAGCCAGGTTTTCCTCCCGCAGGGCGATGGAAGCACGGTGGTGCGTCATCCCGCGTGCCAGGATGCCGGGATCGTCGTGTTCGGCCATCGAGAGCACCTTGTCCGCCTCCCCGAGCCGGTACTGGACCCGGGCCAACTCCCGGGTGTCGCGTTCGCTGACCGGGAATGCGGCGTGGAGACGCTCGCGCATTTCCAGCGCGCGGACGTATAAATCCTCGGCCTCCAGGGTTTCGGAACGGCGCTCGCGCGGGGGCACGTCACGAGCGTAGATCGCGTCTCCCAACGAGACGAGACTCGTGGCCAGAGCGCGGCGCAACTCCGGATCGGCCGGGGCACTCGTGGCCAGTTTTTCCCGCGCCGCCAACGCGCGCCGGATCAAACCCAGCGCCTCGTCTCGCGCCTCGCCGAGGGTGGCGAGCAGGTTGCCCAGCGCGTCCCAGGCTTCGGCGCGCACCGTGGCGGCGGCGATGTCGTCCGGCAACTGCTCGGCGATGGCCACCGCTTGACGGTAGGAAGCCAGCGCGCCGGCGGTGTCGCCGAGGTTGGCAAAATTCGGCTGACCCTGCACGTTGCCGACCTGGATGTACGCCGCGACGAGTTCACGGCGCAGCGACACGTCTCCGCCGGAGTCCCGTTCCAACCGTCCGAGATAAACGAGGGCGCGGGTGACGAGGAGCCGCCGCGCGGGGGTCGATCCGGGCAGGTCGCGGATGGCATCCTGGAACTCGAAAAGAGAACTGTGCGCCAGGGCGCGCACGTCGTCGAAACGTTGCTCGGCGCGCCGGGCCTGTTGCGCGGCCTCGTGCGCTTCCCACGCGGCGATCACGCCCGCTGAAGCCAGGGCGAGGAACACCGCGATCCCGACGACCACGCTGGTCTTGTTTCTGCGGACGAATTTCTCCGTGCGATAACTCCAGGTATCCGGACGGGCGCGCACCGGCCGGTTGTCCAGGTGCCGGCGCAAATCGTCCGCGAGCGCGCCCACGCTCTGGTAGCGTCGGGCAGGGTCCTTGCGCATCGCCAGGCCGACGATGTTATCCAGATCGCCGCGCAGCCTCGGACCCACTTCCGGGTCCGCCGCGAGGCTGGGCCGTAGCGGCTCCTCCTCGCCGATCACGCGCAGCAACTCGGCCGGTGGCGGGTGCGGACCGCTGAAGCGGTGCGGCTGCGTGCCGGTCAACAACTCGTGGAGCAGCGCGCCCAGCGAATACACGTCGCTGGCGGTGTTCAGCGCCAGGCCGCGGACCTGTTCCGGGCTGGCGTAGGCCGGGGTGAGACGCCGGCTCTCCGCCGTGGTGACCGTCAGGCCGGATTCCGCGCCGTCCTCCGGACCGAGCAGTCGAGCCAACCCGAAGTCGAGCAATTTCGGCTCGCCGTCGGGAGTGACGAGGATGTTGCCCGGCTTGAGGTCGCGGTGGACGACGAGATTCTGGTGGGCGAACTCCACCGCCGCGCACACCTTGCCGAAGAGCGCCAGCCGCGCGCGGATGGACAGTCGGTGTCCGCGCGCGAAAGCGGTGAGCGGCACGCCGTCCACGTGCTCCATCACAAAAAAGGGTAAGCCGTCCTCCGATTCGCCGCCGTCGAGGAGCCGGGCGATGTTCGGATGTTCCAGCCGGGCGAGGATGCGCCGCTCGGCCCGAAACCGGCGCAGCACCTCGTCTGTGTCCGTGCCGCGCTTGAGCAGTTTGACGGCGACCTCCTGCTCGAAGCGTCCGTCCGCGCGGCGCGCCAGATAGACCGCGCCCATGCCGCCGCGGCCCAGTTCGCTCACCAGTTCGTACGCGCCCAGCCGCCGCCCGGCGTGCATGGCGTCCCGGCCCGCCGGACCGTGCGACGCGCCGATCCGCTCCGCGAACTGGTCCAGACCGGCCGCCTCCCGGACGAGGAAGGATTCCACCTCCCGGCAAAGTCGCGTGTCGTCCGCGCAGGCCCGCGCGACGAACGCGTGGCGTCCGGTCGCATCCGGCTGTTCCAGGGCGTCGGCGAGAATGCCTTTGATGCATTGCCAACGCGCGGGCGTCATGACGGCTGGCGCGTCAGCGGGTTCCACGGTCGAGTTCCCGCTGGAGCCAGAGCCTGGCCGTGGCCCACTCGCGCTTGACCGTGGCGGTGGAAATTTGCAAAACCTCGCCGATTTCGTCGGTGGTCAAGCCGCCGAAGAAACGCAGTTCGACGATCTGGCCCTGCCGGGGGTCCATCGCTTCGAGCGAGCGCAACGCGTCGTCCACGCCGGCCAGCGAGACTGTGCATTCGTCGGAGAGTTCCAGCGCGGCGTCGAGTTCGAGCCGCACCGCGCCGCCGCCGCGTTTCTGGGTGTTACGCGCCGCCGCCGAATCCGCCAGAATGCGCCGCATGATGCGCGCGGAAACGCCGAGGAGATGCGCGCGATTTTGCCAGTCCACGGGTTTGTCGCCGGCCAGGCGCAGGTAGACCTCGTGGACCAGCGCGGTCGGCTGGAGGGTGTGGTCGGGCCGTTCGCGCCGCAGGTAGCTGGCCGCCAGCCGCCGCAACTCGTCGTAGACCTGGGGCAGCAACGCGTTGAGTCCGCCGATCCGGGCGAGGTCGCCCGCCGCCGTGCTGACCGGCAAAAGGTCGCGCACTAACTCGGTGAGGTCGCGTTGGCGCTCGGCGGCGGAAATCGAAACGGGAGTGGCGGGGTGTTCGCCCATCGGGGTGTTTTGAAGCGACTTGTGCGCCAGCCGTTTGCGCGACGGCATTTCTTATCGGAACGGCCAGCTCTCTTCAAGACTGAAATGCGACAGTTTTGTAGGGGTTTTCTTGATATGGATGTACCGGAATACTTTAATCGACTCCTACGGTCGGGTCGGTGGCTCGCTGACAGGGCAACCGAAAAGTTCGGGCGACGAATAATTTTCGGAATTTCCCTGAGCCGTTTTGCCGCGTGTTCCGGCATTACCCATTGAGAGACGGCGTGCGCGCAAGACGCACCAGGCCGTCGCCGGTCTTGCCGATCCAACCATTTCCACCGCCCGACAAACCCAAACTCCAGCAATCCACACCCATTTTGCTAAAATGAAAATATCGGTTCGTCAGAAAACACGTTCCTCCCTGCCAGTCGTCTGCGGTGCGCTCCTGGCCGCGCTGACCGCCGTGCCCTCCGCTCACGCCCAGACGCCCGTCACCACCTGGGCGCAGAGCTACGGGGTCGGCTCCTACGATGGCAACGGCCAACCGCTCACGGCCGATAACTACGGCTCGGGCAACGACCGGGCCATCGACATCGTCGCCATGCCCGACGGCGGCATGGTGGTGGCAGGCTACATCGATCTGCCCGAACTCTACCTCGGCACAAACTATAGCTCCGCCTACGGCTGTCCGGCGCTGGTGCGCTACGCGGCGGACGGGCACATCGTCTGGCAATACACCCTCCGGCAGGATAACGATGCACCGCCCGATCCTCACTCGAACTACCGGCATGCCCAGATTTACCAGATGCTCGCCGATGCGCAGAGCAATCTTTACGTCACGATGACCAAGGACCGCGGCAACGACGGGGCGGCGATTCCGCAAACCGTCGCCAAGTTCTCCCCGGCCGGCGCGCTGCTCTGGCAGGTCAGCTACGACGGCGATCTCTTCGTGGACGACAACGGTAAGAACCCCACGGCCAGCGGTGCCGGCGCTTTTGCCTCGATGAGCCTGACGGCGGACGGCGGGGTGGTCATCTGCGGCTTGGAGGGTGGCGGCAACGGCTCCGGCTACCCTTTCTTTGCCAAGATCAACGCGGACGGTTCGCTCGGGACGCACCGGCCCTTCGTCAGCCAGGGTCAATATGTCGGCGCGGGAGCGGCGGCACAGTCGGCGGACGGGACCCATTTCCTCGTGGCGATGGGGTTCAACGGCAACGCGACCCCCGTCGTGCTCACCGACGCGAGCGGCAACTTCGTCGCGGAGCGTTCCTTCAACGATCCGGAAGTCCCCGTGCGCGTCCTCGCCAACACCGACGGTACCTACACGCTGTTGACCAACGGCTTGTACGTTGCCCCAGGAAGCACCAGCGGCGTCGCCGGCGCGCGGGTGCGCCTGCTCAACGTGGACCTCTCCACCGTGTGGGAAACGGTCATCACCAATGTGAACGTCGTCCCCTTCGTCGGGCGCTCGAACATCAACAATCTCACGCGCACGAGCGACGGCGGCTACCTTCTGACCAGCTTCAACGACGGCAGCGCCGCGACGGGCAAGATGGCCAATTCCAGCGCCTTCGACGCGCTGGTGCTGCGCCTGGACGCCGACGGCAACCTGGCTTCCTCCTTCGCCCTCGGCGGCCCCGACAACGAGGGCAGTTACGACGTTTCCGGCCGGCCGACCAGCTTCGCCAACGTGGTGCAGACGACGGACGGCGGCTTCGGGGTGGCGGTGACCTCGTACAGCTACCATTTGGACGACAGCCTGCCCCACGACATCCAACGCCCGGACTGGTGGACGGTCAAGACGACCCCCACGGGGCGCGTGCATAATTTCAAAGGCGTCCTGGGTGCCGTGCCGACGAAGTTTTTCCCCACGTACAGCAATACGGCCCCGAGCGTGTCGTCTACTTACTATACGGGAGTCCCGAGCCATTGGAACGGCCAGGGTGCTTTCGTGCAGAATGCGGAGCCTGCGTTCGTCATTCAGGACCTGGGCGCGAAGACGGGGATCAACGACCCGACCAGGATTTTCCAGGCTGAACCGGCGACCGTCGATATTCATCCGCCATTCTTCTCGGGCGAAGCGGTGCTCGGCAGCGGAGTGTACTACCTGAGCTTCCCGAGCGGCAAATACTTCGGCTACTACAGTTACCTGGACGACCCGAACTTCGTCTACCACTACGACCTCGGTTACGAGTACGTTTTCGACGCCAAAGACGCGGGTGCGGGCGTGTATCTGTACGATTACACAAGCGGCGGCTTTTTCTACAGCAGCCCGATCTTCCCTTTCCCGTACCTGTACGACTTCAGCTTGAACTCGGTCGTCTACTACTACCCGGACCCGAATAATCCCGGCCGCTATAACACGGACGGCTACCGTTTCTTCTACGTCTTCAACACCGGTCAGATCATCTCCAAATAATCCGGTGTGGACACGACGGCGGGAAAGCCCGGCTTGCTTCCCGCTTCGATCTTCATCTCCCTGATCCTAGAGAGTCGGTTTCCGAACGCCGCCGACGCGGCCATCCTCACCTCCGCCGCACGGCCCGACGTGACGAACATTCGCACCGGTTTTCGAGCCGGCCGGTTTTCGTTTCTCCAATGATCTTGCCAATGGTCCTCGACGTACCGGGCGGTGGCCGCGGCGGGATCGAGCAACTGGCAGTCGGGCAAATGCTGGCGGATTTGCGCGGCGATGGCGGGATAGTGCGTGCAGGCCAGGAGCAACGCGTCGCAGGTCTTCAACGGTTTGAGGATCGCGGCCAGCGCGGCGTGCAGCCGGGCGGAGTCGAGTTCGCCGCGTTCGATCAACGCCGAAAGGGGTTGCGCGATCCGGCCGATGACCTCCCGTTCCGAGGATCGCAAGCGGGCGGGGAAGACCCGGGACAAAATCGTTCGCCGGCCGCCGATGACGCCGACCTTGCGGAAGCGGGTTCCCGCCACGAGTTCGACGCCGCGCTCGATGACTCCCGTGACGAGGAGCCCGTGTTTTTCAAACGTCGTCCTGAGTCCCGGCAAAACCGTGCTGGCCGCATTGCAAGCCACCACGAAATGCCTGGCTCCGTATCTTTCCGCCAGAGATCGAATCACCGTCACGAGGCGCTGCCGTAACGACGACGGCGCAAGCTGCCCGTAAGGCGTCGCGCCCGAGTCGGAGTAATACAGGATCGAGCACGAGCGTAGCGACGTTTCCAGCGCATTGTAAACGCTCAGGCCGCCGATCCCCCAATCCATGACGACTAGGTCGATGGACCTTTTCATGGGTACGCGAGTTTTTCGACCTCCTTGAAGTGCACCGGGCCTGATCGAAACGCGAGAATCCGTGAATTCCAGCCGACATTGATGATCTCTACCTTCCGACCCGGAAAGCGGCTTTCGAGATACCATTTCATCTCGTGCTCGGAACGCATCGGGTTGTACTTGAGCATCGTCTTCCAGCGTTTGTCCGTGACCATCCGCTTGAGGGCCGCGCCGTAATGCCGCTGAAAGACGCGCTGGAAGATCACCTGCGCTTTCGCCTTCACGAGCGCCGGGATTTCTGTCGGCTTGACCGGGGCCGCCACCATGTCGATCACCAGGAACTCGCCGCCCGGTTTGAGCACGCGCAAAATCTCGTGCAGGATCGGGTCCCAGTCGAGATAGCGGAAGGATAGAACGGACATCACCACGTCGAACTGGTTGTCGGCGAAGGGGAGTTCCGGTCCCTTGATCTGCGCGAACGAAAGGTGCGGTTGGTTCGCACAACGCAGGCGGGCCTGGTCGAGCATTTTTTCCGAAAGATCGACGCCGGTGCCCTGGCCGATCCGGCCCGAAAGTTTCTGGAGAAAGGCCCCGTTGCCGCAACCAATATCGAGGACCGACTTGTCTTCGCAGTGGCCGAGCGCCTTCGTGAGCCAGTTCCACTCGTCCCGGCGAACGGCGATGTCGTCGAAGACATCGTCGTAGAGCATCGCCACCGAATCGTAAGTCGTATCGACCTGCTCGTGGTCGGGTGCGAATTCGAGCATCGGGATGGCCTTCGACATCCCCGAGTATTTGTAGACGGACGCGAACACGCCGTGCGACTTCCTGCCCGGGCAGGAAATCACGTAGAGCGGGACGCCCGCGTCGGCGGTGCGGCCTTCCCAGCGGAACACGTCCCTGGACCGGGAGAACGTCGTGTACCAGAAGTGGCCGAAGGTCCGCACGCCGAGCGTGCGGGCGATGAACGGCGCGAACCACCGGGCGGTCCGGCAGGCATGGAAATAAAAGCGCGCATCGGCAGCGAGCGGAAACGCCATCTGCCGCCATTCGTGCGGACTGAACTGCTCGGGCCACCGGGTCGTGCCGAACATGATGCCGTAAACCCCGCTGTGACCGACGAAATGAAACTCGACGATTTCGCCGCCGGCCTTTTTGACCTGGTCGATCTCGTCGAGAAATTGTTGTTTCGACTCCACCGCTGCGAAGACGAAGCCGTGGTGCGGGAACTGCGCTTTCTTTTCGTCACGAAGAGTCGTGGCCGCCCGCCTGAGCTTGTCACCGCCGCCGCGGTAGAGCGTCGTGAAGAGGATGACGATGTACGGAGTTTTTTGCTTTTGTTCCATCGCTTTCTACCCGGTTGGTGGCGGAGAAAAACGAAACATCCCACCACGAGTCGTTTGCTTGTAAACAGTGATACCCCAGCCAAGCGTCACCGACCGTTGTATTTGTATCGTCACGCGATGGCAAGCCTGCGTTGAATCGCTCGGAGTTGCCGGACATTCGACATCGTCCGACATTACAATGACTCAAAACCCATGTCCGAGGCACCCATCGAACGTATCGCCATCATCGGTGGCGGTTTTAGCGGCATCCTGACGGCCGTGAATCTGGCGCGGCTGAGCAAACAACCGCTCCAGGTCACGCTGGTGAACGGGCGGCCCTCGATGGGCCGGGGCATCGCCTACGGCACGCGTCGCCCCGAGCATCTGCTCAACGTCGCCGCGCGGAACATGTCCGCCTTCCGTGACGAGCCGGAACATTTCCTGCAATGGCTGCGCACGCGTTCGGAGTTCGAGACCGTGCCGGAGGTCGAATTGCGCGAGCGTTTCATTCCTCGCCTGATTTACGGCGATTACCTGCGTTCCCTCGTCCAGCATCACCTCCAAAGCACGGGTGGCCTGACGCCGGTTCAGACGAGATGCGTGGTCGGTGAAGCGGTGGACATCGTGGAAGAACCCACCGGAGCCGTCATCCGGCTGGCGGACGGGAACACCGTGGAAGCCGACCGCGTAGTGCTGGCGACGGGGAACGAGGCACCCGCCGCTCTCCCGGGCACGGACGCTCTCGCCGGGCATCCGGCTTGGGCGGGTGATCCCTGGCAGCCGTGGGAACGGCGTCTGCCCGACCAGGACGGAAGCATCGTGATCCTGGGCACGGGGCTCAGCGCCGTCGATGTGATCATCACCCTGCGCGCCCTCGGATGGATGGGTCGCATCCAGGCGGTTTCCCGCCACGGCTGGTTTCCCCACGCGCACTTCCGCGGGATCGAATACCCGGAGTTCCCGCCGCCGGGCGTGGATCTCGCGGCCCTGGGCCTGGAGAAGCTCGCCGCCCTGGTCAAGCAGCATTGCGCGCTCTTGCACGAGCGCAACGCCAACCCGGCGATCATCGTGGACAAGCTGCGGCCCCACACCCAACGCATCTGGCAAAGCTTCACGCGGGAGGAGCGGCTGACTTTCGCCAGGGAACATGCCGCACGCTGGAACATCCTTCGCCACCGCATCGCGCCGGAACTCCACGCGCAGATCACCGGCGCCCAACTCACCGGCCAGTTACAGGTCCACGCGGCGGGCATCGAGCAGGTGGAAGCGTCGGGCGAGCGGATCGTCGTGCGGTTGGACGCGGGCAAAAGTCTGGCAGGAGACCTGGTCATCAACGCCACCGGACCGGCCTCGCGGCTGACGGCCATCCGCTCGACCCTGCTGCAAAACCTGCTCCGGCGCGGGCTGATCGCGCCCGACGAAACCGACATGGGCGTGCGCGTCGATCCGGACCACACCGTCGTCACGGCGGAGGGTCATCGCTCCAAGCGTTTGCTCGCGTTGGGTCCGCCGTTGCGGGGCACGCTCTGGGAAACCGTCGCGGTGCCGGAACTACGCGCGCAGGCGAGACGCGTGGCGGAAACATTGCTCGACCATCCTGTCGGCATCCCAGCAGAATTCCCGTTGATGATGGAATATATGATTTGAAGGCCGGCGCGAAAACTCGGGTGACCCACCCGTTTCAAGGAAAGCGGCTGGCTTCTGTCGGCTTGTGCCAAGCCAGGTAGAAGTCATGGAGCCGGTGGGCAGCCGCGAGGGTCCTGGCATCGCGCTCGCCACAAGACGCTTTGACCTCGTTGTAAGAAGTCGTGAAAAGGTCTTCCGCTTCCGCGAAGCGCCCCAGCGCCTGGAGGCATTCGCCCAGCGTCGCTTCGATGGTGGCGGGCTGCGCGGTGCCGATCAGGTGGTTCAGGCGTGCTTGCACGAGGCTTTCGCGCAACAACGGCTCCGCCTCCGCCGCCTTGCCCTCGCGCAGCAGGGCCGTGGCGAGCGTGACGGCACCGCCCACGAGGTCCTGATCGCCCGGCGGCACCAGCGGCCGGGCGTATTCCTGCGATTGACGCAACTCCCGCTCCGCCGCCGGATAATCGCCGCGCAAAAAGTGCAGCCATCCCAGCGTGCCGAGGTTGAGGCAAAACGCGATGCTTTTTTCGCCCACCGTGGCGCGATAACGGTCCTGCGCTTCAAGTAGGATCGCTTCCGGTTCGTCGAGCTTGCCTTGCAAGATCAGCACGTAGCCGAGCGTGGTCAGTTCCGTGGCGAACGAAGGGGTGTTGACCCCCAACTGGCGGCAGATGGCGACCGATTGACGCAAATAAATCTCCGTCCCGGCATAATCCCCGGTTTGCGCCACCAGATGCGCGAGTTGCACGAGACTTTTCGCGTAAGGCAGGCTGCGCTCGCCGTAGATTTGACGCGTCAGGGCCAGGGATTCCGTCGCCATGACTTGCGCCTCCCGGTCATGGTGGGCGTCGGCCAGCAGGCGTCCCTCGTGTTCCAGGGTGAGCGCCCGCTCGCGCTGACCCGTCTGCGGGTATCTGCGCTCGACCGCGAGCGCCTCGCGCAAATACGGTTCGGCTTCCGTTTGTTGTCTGGCGAGGACGGACAGGGCGATGCCGAGCGCCGCCTTGGCGTGGGCGGTGACGAGATCGTCGTCGCCGTGGGCCTGCCGGCTGAGTTCCACCGCCGCGCGCAGGTGACGGATGGCCGGTTCCGCCGCGCGCAGTCCGGCGTAAGCCTCGCCCATCGTCTGATGCGCCTGGGCCAGCAGCGCCGGGTCGCCGGCCAGTTCCGTGTCGAGCCGCGCGCTGGCCTGATCGAGCACCTGGATGACCTTCAGGTCGGGGCCGGGACCGTTCTCCGGGTCGGCGCTGCCGAGCAGGGTCTGGAGAAAGCCGTTGAGGTGTTCGGCCTGCGCCTGCGCGCGCTCGGCCCGGGCCTGGGCAAGTTCCGCCCGGGTCTGCGCCTGGCGGGCCGCGTGCGCCTGCCAGATCGTCGTGGCCATGCCGCCCAGGAGCGCGCACAACAAAAGGGCCGAGGCCGTCACGGCGAGCTTGTTGCGGCGCACGAACTTGCCCGCGCGGTAACGCAGCGTGTCGGCCCGCGCGAGCACCGGCAACCCCTCGCAGTGTCGGCGCAGGTCCTCGGAAAACTGCGCCGCGCTCGCGTAGCGCCGGGCCGGGTCTTTGCGGATGGCCATCGCCACGATGGTTTCCAGATCGCCCGCCAATCGTCGGCGTAACCTGTGCGCGGGTTCGCCGCCGAACGATTCCGTATCGTCGGACGCGGCTTCACGGCGCGCGGCCACGCTCAGGCGCGTGGGCTCCTGCTCGCAGATCGCCCTCGCCAATTCATCCGGCCGCTGGCTGGTGACGCGGTACGGCCGCTGGCCGCTGAGCAACTCGTAGAGCACCACCCCGAGACTGTAGATGTCCGTGGCCGTGGTGATCGGCTCGCCGCGCAGTTGCTCGGGGCTGGCATAGCGCGGCGTCATCGCCCCGAGCATCGTCACGGTTTGTTCCGCGTCCCGGGTCGCCTCCGGGTCGAGGAGCTTGGCGATGCCGAAATCCAGCAGCTTCGGCTCGCCCTCGGCCGTCACGCGGATGTTGGCGGGCTTGAGGTCGCGGTGGACGACGAGGTTCTGGTGAGCGTAGGCCACGGCGGCGCAGACCTTGCGAAAGAGCGTCAGCCGTTCGTCGATGGACAGGCGGCGCTTGTGGCAATACTCGTCCAGCCGCTCGCCCTCGACGTATTCCATCACGAAATAGGCGCGGTCCTGCGAGATCGCGGCGCTGTACAGGCGGGCGATCCCCGGATGGGTCAATCCGGCGAGCACGCGCCGCTCGTGTTGAAAATGGCGTCCCAGGCCGTCGTGCAACGAACGTTTGAGCAGTTTGACCGCGACCTGCCGACCCAGCTTCGTGTCGTCCGCCAGGTATACCTCGCCCATCCCGCCCTCGCCGATCAGGCGCAGGATTTTGCAGTCCCCCAGGACGCAACCTGCCTCCAGCTTACCCTGACCAGGGTCAAGCGCCCCCGTGTCCGGCGAGGCCACGGCGGGCGTTTCCAGGAAACTCCTCGCCGCCCCGTCCCGGCCGGCCAGGGACCTCACCTCCGCGCGCAACGACGCGTCGTCCCCGCACGCCGCCGCCAGAAAGGCGTCCCGTTCGCCGGGCGGGCGGTCGAGCATGTCCGCCAGCACGTCGATCACGCGGGCGGACGGTTCGGGGTCATTTGCCATCGCTCGTCGCCGCCAGGGCGCGGTGCAGCCACATTTTGGCGAACTGCCACTCGCGTTTGACGGTTCGCTCGGACACTTGCAGGACCTCGGCGATGGCCTGTCCTTCCATGCCGCCGAAGAAGCGGAGTTCGACCACCTGACTCGGCCGTGGGTGAGCCTCGGCGAATCGTTCCAGCGCGTCGTCGAGGGCAAGCAGGTCCACCTCTTCGTCCTCGCCGGTCCTGATGGTGAGTTCGGCCGCTTCCAGCGGAATGCGTTGTTGCTCGCCACCCCGCCGCTCGCTCCGGCGGGCGCGGGCGTGATCGACCAGGATGCGGCGCATCGCCCGGGCCGCGAGCCCGTAGAAATGCGCGCGGCCCTGCCAGTCGATGGGCGCGCCGCCGGTCAGGCGCAGATAGGCCTCGTGTACGAGCGCGGTCGGCTCCAGCGTGTGGTCGCGCCGTTCCCGCCGCATGTATTCGTGAGCGATCCCGCGCAACGGCTCGTAGATGAGCGGCAACAGGCGGGCGGGCGCGTCGGGCTGGCCCTGGCCCCACGCTTGCAGCAGACGGGTGACATCGTGGGTGAAGTCGTCGCTCATCGACCGGTGTGCCGTGGCCGGCGACCACGATTTTACCCCCGGCAGCCGCCCGTTGGAAAGGTTTTTGCAAAAACCGTGTCCCCTAGCGCCGAACGCGTCGCTTTCCTCTACGGGGCCGCGTTCACCCGGACGCTGCCCGACCTTTCACCAACCGCTCAAAATTTATGTCCACCCGTTCCCGTGCCCGTCACCGTATTCGCCCCTCGCTGGGCCTGTTCGCCGCGAGTTTCCTGCCGCTGCTCGGTACCCTGCCGTCCCCGGCCTCCGCGCAACAGCCCGCCCTCACGGTCTTGCACACCTTTGACGTTGCGGGGGCGAGCGAGCCCACCAAAGGGTTGTTGCTGGGCCGCGATGGGAACTTCTACGGCGTGACCCCGGACATCGGCAGCACATCTTCGGGCTCCGTTTTCAAGCTGACTCCCGCCGGCGTTCTCACCACGCTCGCCACCTTCACCGGCCCCAACGGCAGCGACCCGGAGGGCATGCTCGTGCAGGGGAATGACGGTTTCCTGTATGGCACCACGCAATCCGGGGGGCCGCTGTCCGACGATGCCGGCACCGTCTTCAAATTGAACACGGATGGCAGCGGGTTTCAGACGCTCCATGCTTTCAGCCGCATCGATGATCCGAACAGCCCCATCGTAGGCGATTACCCCACGGGCCGTCTCCCCGAGGCCGGGCTGACCGTCGGACCGGACGGGAATCTCTACGGCACGACCTCCGATCAGGGCGCGCGCACCCCCGGCGGTCAAAGCGGCGACGGCACCGTTTTCAGGATTTCGTCCGCTGGCGCTTTCCAGACGGTTTATACCTTCCACGGCGAGTATCAGAAGGAGGGCGACACCCCGCGTGCGCCGCTCGCACTCGACGCGGACGGTTCCTTTTATTCCACGACTTCCGCAGGCGGTCCCGCCGGCGAGATCGGCACGATCTTCCGGGTGACCACGGCCGGTGTGAAAACCGAGCTCCACGACTTCGTCCACACCGATGGGAGCGATCCCGAGGGCGGCCTGGTGCTCGCTCCCGACGGCAAGTACTACGGTCTGACCGAAGCGAACGGCTCCGCCAATCTCGGCACCTATTACCGGATTTCGCGCGACGGAACCTTCGAACTGCTGGGCAGTTTCACCGGGCCCAACGGCGCTCAACCCTTCGATGAAATGATCGTGGCCTCCGACGGCAATCTCTACGGCACGACTTCCGGTGGCGGCGACGGCGGCATCGGCACAATTTTTCGTCTCACGACCGCCGGTGTGCTGACGACGATCTACAGCTTTCCCAATAACGGCACCCCCGGCTACGGCATCACCGGCTATTTCCCCAGAGGCACGCTGGTGCAGGGGATGGACGGCCGCCTCTACGGCACCACGAGCCGAAGCGGCACCGTGAACGGTGCAGCGAACAACGGCGGCACGGTCTTCGCGCTGTCGCTCGACGACAACCATCCGGCCTTTTTCATCGGGGAAACTCCCTTGAGCAACGGCGTCTACTATCTGGCGCTGCGCGACGGCACGCCGTTCGGTTACTACTCGTATCTGAGCGACCCGAACTACATCTACCACTTCGATCTCGGCTATGAGTATCTCTTCGACGCCGACGACGGCAAGGGCGGCGTGTATTTCTACGACTTCAAGAGCAACGGTTTCTTTTACACGTCGCCGTCCTTTCCGTTTCCTTACCTGTACGACTTCAGTCTGAACTCGGTCGTCTACTACTACCCCGACCCGAACAACGCCGGCCACTACAACACGAACGGCATCCGCTACTTTTACGTGTTCAGCACGGGGCAGATCATCACGAAGTAAAACCACCGGATGGAACGCGAAGCGCGCGGGTAGCCGATCTGGATAGGATCGGCTGCCCGCGAACTAGAGCGCCGGTTCGACGGTGTGTTTGCCCGCGCCGATGCCATCGAGAAACAAAATCTTCGCGCTAACCCTGCCCTGGGCAGGCTTGCCGTCGAGCAGCGCGTTCGCCGGGCCGTCCGGCAGAGACACCGGCAGGCCGACACGGGCGGTCATCTTGGCGGGCAGTTCGATCACGAGATGAAAACGGGGAGCATTGTCAAAGCGCACGAAGAGGCTTCCCAACGCCGTCGGCACGCGCATTTCCGCCCATGCGAGTGAGCCGGGATGCGGTGAGATCGACACCTTGGAAAAGCCCGGTTCCAGTGGCTCGATGCCCATCAGTTTCCTGGGAATTAAGTTAGCCGGCGCGGCTCCCCAGGCGTGGTTCCAATCCTGGTTTGGCTTGTACTTCCCGTCCCAGGCTTCCCAGGTCAGGGTCGCCCCGGACTCGACCATGTGCGTCCAGCTCCGGTCACCCGCCGCCGTCATCAGCGCGACCGCCCGATCCGCCTGCCCGTGGTCGAACAACGCCTCCAGGAAAAACTGCGCGCCGTAGACGCTGCAAGCCATGTTGCGGCTGGCCAGGTAGGCGGTGATCCTGTCCTGCCGGGCCGGTGGGACCAGTCCGAAAGCGAGCGGGAAGAAATTCGCGTGCAAGGAACTGTGCTGACTGCCCTCGCCATCGACGTAGAGACCCGTGCCGGGGTCAAACAACTTCGCGTTGAGACTCTGGAGCGAGTGGGCGGCAGCCGTTTCGAATCTGGCGGCATCCTCGGGATGGTTCAAGACTTTGGCAATGGCGGCCATGCGCTGCAAGGCAACGACGTGAAAGGCATTGACCACGGTGTTGACCGGCTTCATCTCGTACCCGTCACGTTCAGCCACGGGCCAATCGACGATGTCACGGATGTTCTTGCTGTGCACGGCCCGTTCCGTCTCCTGGGAGATGCGCGGTTCGACGGTGCTGATCAAACCGTCGGGACGCTCCAGACCCAACAATGTTTTGGCCTGGAGATCGTCGTAGAACTTCCGCAACCCGGCCGTGTCACCCGTGTAACGGTAATCTTCCCAGGCTAATAGCACGGAGAACAGTATCCACTCCGTCGGCCAGGTCGGATGGGTGATGAGATGTTGCCAGGTGTAGCGCGGCAGCGTGACATCGGTCGTGCAACAGTACCAGCCGAGTGCGTTGAGGTAGGCGTCGGCTTCGTAAGGTTTCCGTTCCCGGTCGCCGTCGATGAAGATGCCTCCGAAGCTGGTGGCCTTGATGGTGTGTTTACAAAGCCGCCAGATCGCGTTGAGCTGCGGATCGGAGCTGTCGAACTGGGCCGAGTGGTCGTCAAAGGGGTAATGGACCGCGAGTTGGCGAAAGTTGTCTTTGCCCAAACCGTGGGGAGCGCCTTCAATCTCGACGTATCGAAAAGGCATGACGGGACCGATGGCGTCCGGCAGCAACCGCTGGTCTCTGGGAGTGAGTCCGACACGGTAGGTCCGTTTGCCCGCTTCGAGCGCGACACTGGAAACGAGGAAGCGGACCGAACCGCCGGGGCTTCGATTCAACGTTTGCGGGGCGGCGAGGGCCTCGCCCATCATCACCATGACCTTCTGGCCGGGCTGGGGATCGGGAAATGTTAATTCCAGGCCGCCAAAAGAGACCTGCCCGAAATCGATGAAGTACTTGCCCGGCTCCTTTTCGACCATGTTGGCAGGAGAAATCTGTTCCATGGTGACCGGCAGCGGGGACACGGTGTACCCGTCGTCAGCCGCGTTTACGCTCTGGCCGCACAGGAACAGACCGACGAGGACGGCGCAGGCCAGATTCATCGAAAGGCCGAATGGGAAAACCCTCACCGGATGCATTTGTACCGGCGCGCGAGGTTCAGTCAAGGTCGGCGGTCGTCCCGACGTGGGTCCGGCCAAACCGGGAAATTTGCTGCGGTCTACCATTACGAGAACCGGACAAACTTTCACCTTGCCGGCTGCGGACCGATGGCTATTCTCATTTTTAATATGCTCCCCATCCAAACACTACGCTCCTCCGCCGTCTCGTTCCGATCCCTGACCACCGCTTGCCGGGCGGGTTTCCTCGCCCTGACCTTGCTGGGCCTCGTGGCGACCCATGCCTCCGCTGGCCCCAAGAAGGGCAAAGAGAAAGAGTACGTGCAGACCAACGACGAGATCGCCTCCGTAGACACCAAGGCGAAGACGGTCACCGTCGCCACCGTGTCAAAGGAAGTTCCCGTCCGCGCTGGAGCCGTGCTGAAGGACGATGCTGTCCACACGACCAAAACCGTGACGTACACGGTGAACACCCTGACGGAGATCGAAATCAACGGCCAGAAAGGCGACATCAATGGGTTGCAAAAGGGCATGAAGGTGAGCGTGACCAAAGGGATGGATGAGACCATCGCCGCCCGTCTGGTGGCTCATTGAAACGAGATCGACCGGGGACGGATTGACAGGTGCGCCGTCGGGGGTTGCCGACTTCCTCGGACCGTGTAATAGCATCGGGATGGAAGGCGGCGGCCACGACTCTACGGAAGCGCAGGTCCTGGACCTCGCGGCCGTGCAGGCGTTCCAGCGCGCTTTTGCCGCCGCACGGGAGTGGGATCAATTCCACACCCCGAAGAATCTGGCGATGGCTCTCGCCGGCGAGGCGGGTGAGCTGCTGGAAATCTTCCAGTGGCTCACGCCGGAACAGTCCGCGCGGGTCACTGATACCGAAAAGGGCAAGGAAGCCGTCGAGCACGAACTCGCCGACCTGCTCGCGTACGTGATCCGGCTGGCCGACGTGCTCAAGATCGACCTGAGCCAGAGCCTCTGGAACAAACTCCGGCTCAACGAACAAAAGTATCCGGTCGCCCTAGCCAAGGGCAACGCCCGGAAGTATTCCGATCTGTCCGAGACGGGAGAATAAGTTTTCTGGTCAGGCTGCCGTTCGCCACCGAGATAGGGATGGCTCTCCGAGCCGTCCCAAGATTGGCTTGGATGATCCCTCTGTACACGGGACACCTCGTCGGAAACATTTGGGACGGCTCGGAGAGCCGTCCCTACCTTGACTAACAACCGGTCGCTGGCGCGGCCTGTCCAGAGCGCCACCCGAAACAAAAATTCTCAGGCCCGTTTCGCCCAGCGCAGCTTCGCGGAACCCGCGCGCGGGTTATCCCGGCGCTCCACCGCACCCGGCCGGACGACCTCGTCGGCGATTTCGGCGTAGACGCCCGACCGTTGCCCCTCGCGGAACGCTTGTTTGACCCGCCGATCTTCCCCGGAATGAAACGTCAGGATTGCCACTCGACCGCCGGGCGCGAGGCAATCCGGCAGCGTCCGCAGCAATGTGTCGAGCGCACCGAATTCGTCGTTGACCGCGATCCGCACCGCCTGGAACACCCGTCGCACGGTCTCCTCGCGCACGGGTGCCGGGACGGCGTGCGCGACCGCTTCGGCCAGCGCCCGCGTCGTCGGGAAGGACTGGCCCGCGAGCGCGGCGGCGAGCGCGTCCGCGCGGGGTTCGTCGGCATGGTCCATCAGGACCCGGGCCAGGGTCTCCGGCCGCGCCCGGATCAGCCACTCAGCGGCGGTCAGACCCCGTTGCGGGTTCATGCGCATGTCCAGCGGCCCGTCGTGCTTCACGGAAAAACCGCGCGCGGGCACGTCGAGTTGCATGGAGGAAACTCCCAGGTCCGCCAGGATGACGTTCGCGCCCGCCGGCCGGTGCGCCGCCAGCCATCCGGCCAGGCCCGCGAAGTTGCGCCGCTCCCAGGTCAACGCTTCCGGACCAAATCCCGCCGCCCGTAGGCGCGCGAGGGTGCGTTCACCCTCGATGGGGTCGGCGTCCAGCGCCAGCAGGTGCGCGCCCGGCCCCGCGATGCGCCGCAGGATGGTCTCCGCGTGCCCGCCGTAGCCGAGCGTGCAGTCCACCGCGAAATCGCCGGGTTGCGGCGCGAGTACCTCCAGGATTTCCGCTGCGAGGATCGGCCGGTGCGTGCCCGCCGGAGTCTTGCCCGACGCGAGCACTTTCTGAATGGTTTCCGGGAAACGCGCGGGGTCGTGCTCCTTGTATTTCTCGTGAAAGGCGCGCGGGTTCTTGCCGCGGTAGCGCGGACGGCGGCGGTGAGGCGTCGCGTCGTCGGAGGCAGGCTGACCGGGTTCCATCGGAGCTAGCTGCGAATCTCCGCGTTTTTGAAGCGCACGATGAACCGGAACACCTTCTTCGACTCGGCCTGGATTTCGCCGGTTTGCAGGTCCACGCGCAACGGCACCATCACCCGCTTGATGTCCACCGTCGCGTGGAAACCGCGCTCGGAGAAAATGTCGATGAGCATGGCCAGCGCGACGGGGTCCTCGAAAAGCGTGTCCTCGGAATTGATATTGGCCGTGCCCGAGAGGGCGTGACGCACCACGATGGGCATGATCCGGCTTCCGATGAACTCGATCACCCGCGAGAAGGTCTGCGGATGCTCCACCTCGTAGCTGTCCAACCGCCGGACGAGTTCCTGCCGGGCATGGCGGATGATCTCGCTGGCCAGTGGCAGACGGCGTAACCGGTCGAAAGTCGGCGGGTCCAGTTCCAGCGAACTCTGGTACTCCAGTTCGCGCACGATGTTAGCCTGCACCTCGGGGATCGGGGCCTGCGCGTTGATGAAGTGATAGCGGAAAATCTGCTTGAGCGAGACCAGCGCGTCGTACGTTTGTTCCTTGAAGACGCGGTAACGGTTGCGCGCGAGTTCCTCGCTGAAATCCGTGGTGCGTTCCTCCCACGGTTCCCCTACCCCCGAGCGGGTCACCTCCGCGTTGTGGGCGATGACCTGACGGCCGCGCATGAGCTGGCGCTCGACGCTCTCGGCCTCGTCCACGAAGAGGACCATGATGTGAAAAATCGGCTGCTTGAAGTGGACGACTTCCGGCGTGCCCGAAAATTCCTGACGCAACGCGACCATCTCGTCGAAAAGCAGCTTTAGGCATTCGACCTGGACCTTCGTACGCGGAAAACCGTCGAGCAGCGCGCCGTTTTGCTGATCGGGTTCGAGCAGTTTGCGCAACAGGATGCCGACGACTTCCCGGTCGCCGACCATGCCGCCGCGCGACTTGATGGCACGGGCTTCCGGGGTGTCGAGGAGTTGGGAAACGACGACCGGCGGCGCGTCGATGCCGCGCACCTTGCGGATGAAGTCCGAGTTGGTCCCCTTACCCGCGCCCGGGGCACCACCGAGCAGGATCAATTCCTTGGGAAAACGCAGGGCCGCGCGGCCGAACTCCTGCTCCAGTTCGCGCCAGACGGAGTCGAAGATGATCTGCGCATCCTTGATCTCCAGATCGAGGCGGGTGGGCTTGGCGAGCGCGGGGGGCGTTCCGGGGTTCATGGTCGCAGTCTACCAGCACCGCCGGGCCCGGTCGATACGGACGTTGCGCGGACCGTCCAACCAAGGTAGGGATGGCTCTCCGAGCCAGTCCCTATTTTGGCTTGGATGATCTCCGTGCTCACGGTGCGCCTCGCCAGAAAAATTAGGGACTGGCTCGGAGAGCCATCCCTACCTTGGTTGGAACGCCTACGGCGGGCTTCCCACATGCCCGCTCAGAGCCTGGTACTGCTCGCGTGTGTCGATGTCGATGGCGGCTTCTGGCATCGGAACCGTGACAACGTTTCCGGCATGACGTTGCAAAATCGGCTTGGCCCCGGCCGCATCGGGCAACGCGGCGAGTTCCGCGAAATGCTCCCGGCCGAACACCGCCGGGACGCCGACGGTTTCGTTGTAGGAGGCCGCGGCAATCGCACGCGGCCGGCCGGCGTTCCAAGCCTGCAAGAGACGTTCCAAGGACTCTGCCTCAATCAAGGGTTGGTCGCACAACGCCAGCAACACCCCATCGACTTCCGGGTCGTCGATCAACCCGGAGATTCCCAGCCGCACGGAGCCACCCATGCCTCGCTCCCAGTCGGCGTTCACCACGATCCGCACGTCGAGGCCCGCCAGTTCCGCGCAGAGTGATTCCGCCCCGGAACCGAGCACCACGACCACCGGTCGGCACGCGGACTCCAGCGCAACGACCGCCGCGCGCCGCAGCAACGTGCGTCCGCCGTATTCGAGAAGCTGTTTGGGCGAACCCAGCCGCGTGGAACCCCCCGCCGCGAGGAGGATGCAGGCTACCCTCATCCTTTCCCTCAAACTTCCGCCAGGACGGCCGGGATTTCGAGGCGCTCGCCGGTCTTCTCGATGTCCGCGCCCATGTGCTCGTCGTGGTCATGCATGTGGCTGCGGTTGCGCGCCAGCAGCATGTAAAACGTCGGCACCACGAACAACGTGAACCCCGTGCCGATGATCATGCCCGTGACGAGCACCCAGCCAATCGAGTTGCGCGCGCCCGCGCCCGGACCCGACGCGAAGATCAGCGGCATGTGTCCCGCCACCGTCGCCGACCGTGGTCATCAGGATCGGCCGCAGCCGCGTCGAGGCACCTTCCACCACGGCCTGGAATTTATCGTAGCCCTTTTCCTGGAGCGTGTTGGCGAACTCCACGATCAGGATGCCGTTCTTCGACACGAGACCCACCAGGGTCACCAACCCGACGTTGGCATAAATGTTCAGCGTGGTCATGCCCAGGAACGAGAACGCCAGCGCACCCGCCAGCGCCAGCGGCACCGAGCCGAGCAGGATGATGAGCGGATCGCTGAAGCTCTCGAACTGCGCCGCCAGCACCAGGAAGATCAGCACCAGCGAGAGCAGCAGCAGCGGCAGGAACTTGCTGCCCTCCACGCGCAACTGCCGCGACGCGCCGCCGTAGTCCACGACGTAGCCCTTGGGCAGGATGGTCCTGGCCTCGTCTTCCAGCACCTTGAGCGCCGTGTCGAGCGTGTATGCCGGGCTTGGGCAGGACGCACGCCCTGGATCTTGACCGAGTTCAACTGCTGGAAGCGGCTGTACGAGCGCGGCTCGGCCGTGGTCTCGATCGTGCGCGAACGTCGATCAGCGGCACGAGCTGCCCTGTCCGGACCCGACACGTAGAAATCCTCCAACTGGTCGGCGTTCAGACGCTCGCTGCGCGTGACCTGCGGGATGACCTTGTACGAGCGGCCCGAGATGGAGAAGCGGTTGACGTAGTTGCCGCCGAGCATCGTGGAAAGGTCCGCGCCGACCTGGGAGAGGTTCAGCCCGATGCGAGGCCACCTTGTCGCGGTCGAAAACGACCTTCGCCTGCGGCTGGTCGTACTTGAGGTCGAGCAGGGAAAAGGGACTCGTCTTGCTGGCCATCAGCTTGCCCTGGAGCTGCTTGGCGAACCCGAGCAGTTCGCGCGGGTCGCCCGTGGAGGCGACGACGAACTCGATGTCGAAATTGCTGCCGCCGGGCAGCGGCTGCGGGCGTGAAGACCGCAGCCCCGATGCCCGGCACGGCCGCCGCGCCCGCCGTCACGATGGGCAGGAGGTCCGTCGTCGAGCGCTGGCGTTCGCTCCAGGGCTTCATCACCATGCCCGAGAAGCCCGCGTTGTCGCCCGACGGGAAGGTCAACTGGAAGGTGTGCTCCTTTTCGGGGATGGAGTTGAACACGATCGAGGAACTTGTGCGTGTAGAGCGTCGTCTGGTCGAGCGTGGAGTTCGGCGACGGCCTGCACCGCGCCGAAGATGACGCCCTGGTCCTCCTTCGGCGCGAGTTCCTTGGTGGAAAGGAAGTAGAACAACGGGATGAGCAGGAACGCGATGCCCGCCACCGTCAGCGTGATCCACGCGGAACTCCAGCGTGCCGACGAGCAGGCGCGTGTAGACCTGCCGGATCGCGTCGAAGCGGCGGTTGACCCAGCCGGCGAACCCGCGCTCGTCCGTCGCCGGGCTTGAGCAGCTCGCGAGGCCAACATGGGCGAGAGCGTCAGTGCGACCACGCCCGAGACCGTCACCGCGCCCGCCAGGGTGAAAGCGAACTCGCGGAACAGCGCGCCGGTCAGCCCGCCCTGGATGCCGATGGGCGCGTACACGGCGATGAGCGTGATCGTCATGGCGATGATCGGCCCGACGAGTTCACGCGCGCCGTGGATGGCGGCCATGAAAGGGCGACTCGCCCTCGTGCATGTGCCGCTCGACGTTCTCCACGACGACGATGGCGTCATCGACGACCAACCCGACCGAGAGCACGATGGCCAGCAGCGTGAGCAGGTTCAGCGTGAAGCCGAAGGCGAGCATCAAAAACGCCGTGCCGATGAGCGAGATCGGGATGGCGACGACCGGGATGAGCACCGAGCGGAAATTGCCCAGGAACAGGAAGATGACGCACGACGACGATCAGCAGCGTCTCGCTCAGCGTGTGGACGACCTCGCTGATGGCGTCCTCGATGTACTTGGTCGAGTCGTAGGGCACGCCGACGTGCATCCCGGCGGGCAGCGCGCGCTCGATCTCGGGCACGAGCTTGCGCACCGCGTGGATGACATCGAGCGTGTTGGACGTCGGCAGCACGAAGACGCCCATGAACGTCGCCTTCGAGCCGTCGAAGCGCACGTCGCTCGTGTAGTCCTCCGCGCCGAGCACGACGTTGGCCACGTCCTCGCAGGCGGATGATGGTGTTGCCGTTCTGGCGGACGACGAGGTTCTCGAATTCCTGGGCGTTGTTGCAGGTCGGTGTTGGCGACGAGGTTGACGGTGATCATCGAGCCCTTGGTCGCGCCGAGGGCGGAAAGGTAATTGTTGCCCGCGAGCGCGTTGCGCACGTCGGTGGGCGAGACGTTGAGCGACGCCATCTTGTCGGGCTTGAGCCAGATGCGCATGGCGAAGGTGCGCGCGCCGAGGATGTCGGCGCGCTGCACGCCGTTGACGCTGGCGATCTTGGGCTGGACGACGCGCGTGAGGTAATCGGTGATCTGGTTGGCCTCCAGGTCGTCCGAATAAAAGCTCAGGTACATCGACGCGATCTGGTCGTCGGTCGTCTGGACGTTGATGATGGGGGCCTCGGCCTCGGGCGGCAGGTCGTTGCGGACCTGGGCGACCTTGGCCTGAATCTGGGTCAGGGCGGCGTTGGTGTCGTAGTTGAGCTTGAGGTGGACGTTGATGGTGCTCAGGCCCTGGGCGCTGGTGCTCTCCATGTAGTCGATGCCCTCGGCGCTGGCGATGACCCGTTCGAGGGGCGTCGTGAGGAAGCCGCGCACGAGGTCGGCGTTGGCGCCGACGTAGACGGTCTGCACGCTGACGACGGAGAGGTCGCTGCGCGGGTACTGGCGGACGTTGAGCGAGCGGATCGCCTGGTAACCCGCGAGCAGGATGACGAAATTGACGACGATCGCCAGCACGGGCCGGCGGATGAAGAGATCGGTGAGTTTCATGGAAGGCAGAAGGCAGAAGGCAGAAGGCAGAAGTTCGGAGAGAGGAGAATGAATCGGATCAATCGATAGTTTTGGCGCGATTGAGAGAGGTCACGAAGATGGCGATCAGTTGGTCGGTTTCGTCGCAGACAGAAACAAGACGCTCGGAGGAAAAAATCCTCTCGTCGTCGAGCAATTCGAGCCAGTAGGCGGACTCATCAAGTTCTTTCAAACAGTCTCCAATCTTGGCGATGAACTCTGCTTTGGAGCGTGCGCGAGCGGACTCCCGATAATTTGCTCCCACGGAGGTGCCGGAGCGTAGCAACTGCTTACCCAAAACCTGGGCAACCGTGCTTTTTGGCAGAGCAATATAGAGACTGACAATGCGTCGGGCGTAGGCTGTTGTGCGTGTGCGCAGATTTGGTCGTTCACCCGTCTCTTGCACTCGCCAGTCCTCCGTCGGCAGATTCTGGTCTCTGTAGTCCATGCTAATTGGGAAACGATCACTGAAGCATTGCTTCCTTCTGCCTTCTGCCTTCTGCCTTCTGCCTTCTGCCTTCTGCCTTCCTCAGCTCTCCTCCGGCTTGGGATTGGCTTCCGCTTCCGGCTTGACGCTGTTGTCGATCTTCACCGGCGCGTTGTTCTGCAACTTGAAGGTGCCGCTGCTCACCACCTCGTCGCCTTCCTTCAAGCCCGAGAGAATGGCCACGAGATCGCCCTTGGTCTGGCCGAGCTTGACGAACTGCTGGCGCACCGCCAGCTTCAGCGTTTTCTCCTTCGACTCCGGGTCGTTCGGGTCGGCGGGAATCTTCACGTCGTGGGCGATCACGAAAACCGAGTTGCCATACGGCGCGTAGGCGATGGCCGACCCGGGCAAGGGCAAAATCTGCTTCTCCCCGCCGAGGATCACGTCCACGTTGGCGAACATGCCCGGGCGCAGTTGGCTGCCGTCGTTCTTGATCGTGGCCTGCGCCTGGAAGTTGCGCGTGGCGCTGTCCACCAGCGAGTTGATGGCGTTGACCTTGCCCTTGAACACCGTGTCGCCCGTGGCGTCCGTGCGGACCTCCACCTCCGCGCCCACGCCGAAGTCGCGCAGGTTCTGCTGCGGCAGGGTGAAGTTCACGTAGATCGGGTCCAGCGACTGGAGGGCCACGACCGGGTCACCGCTGTTGAGGTATTGACCCAGGCTCGCGCGCGCGGATGCCCAGCTTGCCGTCGAAGGGCGCGCGGATCGTCTTGCGGTCGATGGACGCGCGGGCGTTGGCGACCATCGCTTCCATCTGCCGCTCGTTGGCCTCGGCGTTGTCGAAGTCGCTCTGCGAATTGGCGTTCTTGGCGCGCAGGTCCTTCTGGCGGTTGAGGGTGTAGCACGGCGATATCGCGCTGCGCCTCGATTCGCCTCCAACTGCGCCTGCTCCTGGTCGATGACCAGGCGCACGAGGATGTCGCCCTGGCGCACGGTCGCGCCGCTCTCGAAGCGGATTTCCTTGACGATGCCCGGCAGGTCCGCGCTCACCGTCACGCCCTGGACGGCTTCCAGCGAGCCGATGGCGTGCAGCGTCGGCTGCCATTGGACCGCGTGGACCACCACCGTCGTGACCGTCGCGGGCGGCGGGTCGAATTTGCCGGCCTTCTGCATGGCGATCAGACCCATGATGGCCTTGGCCTTCACCGCGAAGACGATCCCGACGACGACGATGACCGCGAGCAGCGTGAGCAAAAAGCGCCCCCACCAAGCCCCCCGCGTGCGCGGGCGCTGACGGTGGATCGGTGGCGGCAAATCGTCGGCGGCTTTCGCATGTCCGGCGGGCGAGTGAGACTGGGTGATGTCCATGAGAAAGGCGGAAAACGGAAGAACTTACATGTCGGACGGCAGGCGCTGCCCGGCTGCCAGTTCGTCGATGAAACACAGCAGATCGTCGAGGATGCGCCCGCGTTGCTCGACCGAGAAAGGCGACAGGCCGAGCATCTCCAGCAGGCAGAGACCGTCGAGGGCGAGCGAGGCGACGGCCGTGCGCTCGAAAGGCAAGCCGTCGCGCGCGGCGGCGTGGATCATTTCCAGCCGCCAGCGGTGGAGACGGTGGACGGGTTCGAGCAGCTTGGGGTTGTTGGCGGAGGCGGCGAGCAGGGAGCCGCCGAGACGTTTTTCGCCGCACACGGACTTCTGGGCGACCATGCGCGCAAACGCTTTCAGTTCGCATCCCGGTCCGGCCGGGAGTTGCGCGAGCGCCGCAGCGTGGTCGTGGCTCAGACGGCGCATGTTGCGGTCCACCATCGCCTGGAGCAGCGCCTCTTTGTTGGGAAAATTATAGAGCAAGCCGCCCTTGCTGACGCCCGCGCGTTCGGCGACGGCGTCGAGAGTCAGGTGCACCGCGCCCGAGGCGAGCACGACGGCCTCGGCGGCGTCGAGGATGGTCTCGCGCGAACTGCCGCGCGGCAGAGGTTTTACGGGGGCACTCTCCTGGTCGCCCGACGCGTGGCGGGAAGGCGCGGGAACGAAAGCGGAGGGAGCGACGTTCATTGCGACGAAGATATACCGTCCGGTCGGTACAGTTGGCAAGGAAAATCTGCTCCGCTCCCAATTCAACGTGGCGTCTGGCCCTGGCCTCCGGTACGGTTCGCGGCATGCGTTTTCTGCGTCCCGCCGCCGTGGTTCTCTGGTGCATCGCTGCCGCCGCCGCCACGGCGCAGACTTCCAACCCGCAAATCGACGTGCAGGTGGCCGGGCATGGCGAACCGTCGCTGATCTTCATTCCCGGGCTGGCCACGCCCGGGTCGGTGTGGGATCACACGGTAGCGCGCTTCGAGGCCGGTTACCGCTGCCATGTCGTCACGCTCGCGGGCTTCGGCGGCAAGCCGCCGGTCAAGACCGAGCATTTCCTGGACGACATGGCCGACGCCATCATCGCCTACGCCCGTGAGCAGAAGCTCGATAAACCCGTCCTGGTCGGTCACAGCCTCGGCGGCGTGCTGGCGATGAAGATCGCCATCAAGGCCCCCGACCTGCCCGGCCGGTTGGTGATCGTGGACAGCCTGCCGTTCCTGGCCGCCATGATGGGGCCGGGCATCGACGATGCCGCCGCCGCCAGATCGACCGCCGACGGCTACCGCAAGCTGCTCGCCTCGGAAACGCCCGAGGAGTTCGCCGCCGGTCAGCAGAAGTTTATCGGCGGCATGGTGACCTCCCCCGAAAAAGCGGCGGAAATCGCGGCGCAAACCGGCAAATCCGATCCGGCGTTGACCGGGCAGGCGATGGCCGAACTCATCGTCACCGATCTGCGGGCGGACCTGGGCAAAATCCGGTGCCCGACGCTCGTGCTCGGCGCGCTGGCGGACAAGGTGGCGATGGGCGTGCCGCGCGATGTGATCGAAGGAGCTTTTCACAAGCAGTACGGGAAGCTGCCGGGGGTGCGCTTCCAATTTTTCGACAAGGCGCGGCACTTCATCATGGTGGACGATCCGGACGGCTTCACCGACGCATTGCAAAAAGAGCTGGCGGCAAAACCCTGACGAAATGCTCGGGAGCGGCGGCTGTGCCGTTCGCCACGAAGGATTTGCGCGCCCGCAAATCCTCATTAGTCTCTTGACGGTTTGTACGGGAAAACCGTACGCTGCACTCCAGTCATTCCATCCCCCGTTCCGATGAAACTGCACCCCCTGCTGAGAACCCCGTCGTGCGTGGCCGCGTTGTCGTGTGCCGCGATTCTCTCCCTGTCACCGTCCCACCGCGCGTCCGGGCAAACGGGCGAACAGGATTCGTCGTTCGCGGTCGGCCCCGATGCGAACGGCAGGGTCTATGCCCTGGCGGTCCAGACCGATGACGAGGTGATCGTCGGTGGGGCCTTCACGCAATTCGACGGCGCGAGCCGCAACTGTCTGGCGCGTCTGCACACCGACGGCAGCCTCGACGCTTTCAGCCCGGGGCTGGCGATCAGCGGCTACAACGGCGGCGCGCCGAGCGTGCAGGCCGTGGCCGTGCAGGCGGACGGGAAAATCCTCGCCGCCGGCATTTTCAACGTGCTCAACCAGACGGCTGGCGGCGGGGTCGTGCGACTCAACTCCAATGGCAGCCTCGACTCGTCGTTCAACGTCGGCGCGGGCGTCGTCGATGACGGCGGTGCGGTCGGGACCGCCTACGCGCTCTGCGTCCTGCCCAACGGCCAGATTCTCGTCGGCGGCGCGTTCCAGACGTTCAACGGCGTGAACACCGCCGGCCTCGTGCGGCTCAACGCGAACGGCACCGTGGACACGACCTTCAACCCCGGCGGCGCGGGGATCACGGGCAATAGCTACGGCCAGGATGTGCGCAGCATCGTGGTCGAGGCGAATGGCAAGATCGTCATCGGGGGACATTTCAGCACCTACGACGGGCAAACGGCCAACTCCGTGGCCCGACTCAACGCGAACGGCACCCTGGATGCCACCTTCAACGCCGGTGCCGGACCGAGCGACGGGGGAATCTATTCCGTGGCGGTGGACGGCAGCGGCAACGTGCTGGTCGGCGGCGGCTACAGCACGTTCGACGGCGTCAGCGGCGTTGCCCCCCTGCTGCGCCTGACCCCGGACGGCGACCTCGACACGCAATTTTACCCGCAGGGTGACCTTTCCCTCAAGGAAGCGGATGCGTTGATCGCCCAGCCGGACGGTTCGATCCTCGTGGGCGGTGTGTTTTACACCACGGGCGGGCTTGTCTTTTATCAGGTCAACGGTCTGGTCCGCTACGCGAGCAACGGCACCCAGGACAGCGGTTTCGACAGCGGCACCGACCAGCGGCAGGTCCTGGCGGTGGCGTTGGAAAGCGACGGCAAGGCATTCGTGGCGTCCAACACGGACCCACTCTCGGGCACCCCCACAGGCAACGTCTTCCGGCACATCGACATCGCGCTGCCGCTGTTTTTCACCGGGCAGACCCCCCTGAGCAACGGGGTGTATTACCTGAGCTTCCCCACCGGGCATTATTTCGGGTATTATAGCTATCTTTCCGACCCGCACTACCTCTATCATTTTGACCTCGGATATGAGTATATCTTCGACGCGGCCGACGGCAAAAGCGGGGTGTATTTCTACGACTTCAAGAGCAACGACTTTTTCTATACCTCGCCCGGCTTCCCGTTCCCGTACCTGTACGACTTCAACCTGAACTCGGTCGTGTACTACTACCCGGACCCGAAAAATGCGGGTCACTACAACACGGACGGCTACCGTTTCTTTTACGTGTTCAACACGGGGAAGATCATCGTCAAATAGTCGCGGGTGCCGGCGCAGGCGGATCGGCGGCCGGTCGCGCCGCAGGCGTCGTCAACAAGGTAGGGTTGCCTCTCCGAGGCAATCCAAGATTGGCTTGGATGATCTCCGTGCACACGGTGCGCCTCGCCGAAAACATTTGGATTGCCTCGGAGAGGCAACCCTACCTTGTTGACGACGCCTGCGGCCACGGAACTTGGCCTTGCCTCACGGGACATTCCCCCCGGTCTTGGCTTTAGCGGCTTCCTTTTCCTGTTTTTCGGTGGCGGCTGGCTGGTCGGTGAGTTCGCTGGCTTTGGGAGCGGCGGGCGTATCGTCCTTTTTGCCGACGGGTTTGTCCGTGCTGGCGTTCTTGAGCGCGAGCACTTCCACGTGCACTCGCACCTGCCCGGCCTTGACCATCCCCAACGCCTCCGCCGCCTCGTGGTCGAGGTCGATGACCGTGCTTTTGTCATGCACGCCGTTGTCCGTGATCCGCACGACCACCGTCTTGTCCGGGTCGCCCCTGGCGTCGAGGCGGCGCACACGCACGTAGGCGTCCCGCGGCAACCGGTCGCTGGCGGCGGTCATTTCCCCCGGCCACGCGCGGCGTTGCGGCAGGGAGTTGCTCGGCACGTCGTACCACTTGGCCTCGCCCTCGACGGTCGAAACCGGCTGGACCTCGAAGTCCGGCGGCGACGGCGGCGGGCCCGGGGTCGGGGAGGATGGGTGCGGAGACAGCGCGGACGTGGGCGAACCGATCTCCGGCGACCGGAAGTGCGACGCGCGCACGGCCAGGATCACCACCGCCGCGACGAGCAGACACACCGCTCCCGCCAGCCACAGGACCGGACGGCGGTTCGTGATGAGGTCACGTACGGGCACTTCCTACCGCTATCGCGCCGATTCTCCAACGGTGCAAACTTCATCCCCGACCCTCCGGCCGTCCCGCTGCCACCTCGCCGCGTCCGTCGGCTCCGTCGAGGTCCGCCACCCGCACGCCCGCTTCCGCCAGCGACGGCGCGCCCGTCAAAATCTCCTGCACCTTCCTCGCAATCGCCTGCGGCGTGAACGGCTTCTCCAAAAACTCCACGTCCGGCGACAGGACGCCCTGTTCGTTCATGTCGTCCTCCGAATACCCCGACACGTAGAGCACCTTCAGGTCGGGCCGCAGCGCGGTGAGCCTGCGCGAGAGTTCCAGGCCGCCCATCTGCGGCATGACCACATCGGTGATCAGCAGCGCGATCTGGCCGTGCGTGCTCTCACTGCTCATGCGCAGCGCTTCGGTGCCGTTGGGCGGCGCACAGCACGTCGTAGCCGTGTTCCGAGAGCACCTGGCAGACCAGTTCGCGCACGATCTCCTCGTCCTCCACGACGAGCACCGTCTCCGTCCGGCGCGGCGGCGGCTGGAGGGGCGTCGACCGTCTTGGGCCGCGATTTCGTCCACCTCGCCTGCTTCCATCGGCAGGTAGATGCGGAACGTCGTCCCCTCGCCCGGCGCGCTTTCCACCGTCGTCGTGCCGCCGCTCTGCTTGACGACGCCGTACACCGTCGCCAGGCCCAGGCCCGTGCCCTTGCCCGGTCCCTTCGTCGTGAAGAACGGCTCGAAGATGCGCGACTTCACCTCGTCGTCCATGCCGTGACCCGGTGTCGGTGACCTCCAGCAGCACGTACGGCCCGGCCGCGCAGGTCGGGCGCGAGCGCGCCGGGCCGCCGCGTCGTCGAACTGCACGTTGTCCGTGCGGATGGTCAGTCGCCCGCCCTTGGGCATGGCGTCGCGGGCGTTGACGCCCAGGTTCAGGATGACCTGCTCGATCTGGTTGGGGTCGGCGCGCACCCGGCCGCACGGCGCGCCGGCGCGGGTGTGCAGGTCGATGTGCTCGCCGATGACCCGCCGCAGGATGTGCTCGAAATCGGCAGACCAGCGTGTTGAGGTCGATGACCCGCGGCTGGAGCACCTGTTTGCGGCTGAAGGCGAGGAGCTGATGCGTCACGGCCGCCGCCTGCCTGCCCGGCCTTCTGGATCATCTCGACGTTGCTGGCGGCTGGTGTCGTCGAGGTCGCGCGCGGCCGAGGACGAGTTCCGCGTAGCCGAGGATCGCGGTGAGCAGGTTGTTGAAATCGTGCGCCACGCCGCCGGCCAGCCGGCCGACGGCCTCCATCTTCTGCGCCTGCCGCAGTTGCTCGCCGCTCTGGCGCAGGGCCTCCTGGGCGTGCTTGCGCTCGAAGATCTCCGCGATCAGGCTCTCGCGCTGGCCGAAGAACTCGCGGATCAGCTCTGCCAGGCCGCCGAACTCGCTGCCGGTCGCCGCGCAGCTTGTCGATGGGCCCGAGCTGCTCGGTCTCGAGCGTCTGGGAGATGAGCCGCAGCGGCCGGCTGACCCACAGCGTCAGGAGCACCGTCAGCAGCAGCAGCAACAGCCAGCGCGAAGCCGACCAGCAGCACGAGGAGCAGGTGCGTGGAGTGGCTGAGTTCGACGCTGGTGTCCGAGTCGTTGCAGACCAGCAGCCGGGTCACCGGGCGTCCGTCCCAGCCGCCGAGCGTATGCGTGGAGGAAATGATTCCCTTGTCCGCATCGTCCTCGGTCGTCGCCTCGTGCGGGGAAGGGATCGCCGGGAGGAACTGCAAGTGGTTGTCCGTGTCGCTGGCGAGGCTCTTGAGGCCGTCTCGCCGTTCCACACGCGCCCGGCGAAAAAGAAACCCTGCGGCGTGTCCTTGCGCGCGCCGTCGACGGATTCGTGCACGGTGGCGGCGCTGATTTCCAGGTAGCCCTGCGAGAAGGGCAGGAAGAAATGCATCAGGCGCCGGTGTTCGAGGGCGTCGAAGGCAGCGGGCGGCAGCGGGATGTCGTGCAGTTCGTCGTCCGCGTCCAGGAGGTTGTGGAAAAGACCAGCGTGCGGTCAGGCCGGTAAATCCAGACGGCCTGGGCGTCGGCGCGGCTCCAGGTCGCATCGTTGTCGATGTTCTGGACGATCCAGGGCAGATTGTGGTCGGCGATGGCGCGGACCATGCGGGCTCCGAAGTAGGTGGAATCCTCCACGAACGTTTCCAGCGTCTCGCCCTGGCGCGCCACGAAGGAATCGAAGAACCGCGCGCGGTCCTCGGCGCGTTCGACAGTGATGCGGTGAAACGTCCGCTGCGCCTGCCGCCGCAGCGATCCACAGGCCGCCGAGGAAAATCGCCGTCAGCACCAGCAGCAGCAGGATGATTTTCGTCTGGACCTTCATCGGGAAGGAAAGAGGAGGAATGCAAAATGCAAAATGCAGAATGCAAAAGTCCGGCGGCAGAAGGCAGAACGCGAAAATTCAGAAGGATTGCCCCTGAAATTTTGCATTTTGCATTTTGCATTTTGCATTCGTCTATTTCTCCCTCACGCGCTGTTCCTTCATGGCGACGATTTTCCAGCCGCCCGGGCCGTGGCTCGAAACGGTCCAGGTGTTGTCGGTCTTGCCGCCGACCGCGTAGCGCGCATTTTTACGTTGAATCCGTAGCGGAAATTCACCACGAACTTGTCCGGGTCGCCGTCCGGCGAGTCGGAGACCGTCACCGGATCGAGCAGGGCGAACCGGCGCTCGGGCCAGCGGTGGTCGTAGCGGGTGACGTCGCGGGCGATGTACGCGTGGTCCACGACCCCCTCGTCGTAATAGGCCACGCGGTCGCCGTAGAAGGCAGTCTCCCCCTCGGGCTCGTTGTTCTGCCCGGCCTGGAGGTAGCGTGTGAGGAAATCGCGCACCCGTTCGACCGTGGGGCGGCGCAAACCGCGGCCGCCGCGGGCGGTGGCGCGGGCGTGGCGGTGGGGAGGGCGAGCGCGGTCTCGGCGCGGGCCACGGCGGCGTCGGCGTCGACGGGCAGCGGGGTCGGGCGGGCCGCGTCGCTGCGCAGGACGGTGACGTCCGGCCACGTCGGGCTGCCGTCGCGGGCGTCGGGGGGCGGCGCGACCGGGCTGCGGCACGGCGGTCGCCAGACGCGGCGGCACCTCGCCGGGACGCGGGATGTTCAGCGAATAAAGGGTGTCGGCATCCGCCTCGCCCGTGGGCGTGAAGCCCTTGCGCTCCTGGTAGCGGCGCAGCGCGGCGGCGAGCTGGGAGCTGACCCGGCCGTCCACGTCGCCGAAGTACAGGTTGCGCTTGCGGAGTTCTTCCTGCAGACGGCGGGTCATCTCGTCGGCGCGGGCGGAGTAGCAGGCCGCCAGGAAAATCGCCGCCGCCAGGGCGATCAACGTGACCCGTCCACGCATCCACCGGCGGGGGATGGCAGGCACGGGAGAGGCGGGGAGATTCATGGCGGAAGACCTAGGATAATTCGCGTGCGGGTTCGGATTGGCCTTGCCCGATGCGGGTGGCGGGCGCACCGTGGCGGGTGGCCCGCAGCCCTTTGCACGTCTGGAGGTCGCCGGTCGGCGGATGCCATCAGGTAGCAGTACGCACGCCAGACCGGGCACCAGCCGCAGGCCGTTTCTCCTCAGGCGCAGGTTGCGCTCCCCCCGCGCGTGGGCTTGAGTAGCACATGTTGCCGCCCCTCCCCTCGCGCCGCGCCACCGTCGCCGCCGTCGTCGCCGTTTGCTGTGGCCTCGCGCCGGTCAGCGGATTCGCCCGGCGGGTGGAATTCACCGAGTACGACCTGCCCAACGGCCTGCACGTCATCCTCGCGCCGGAACATTCTGTGCCGGTCGTTGCCAGCTACGTGCTCTACCACGTCGGCAGCAAGAACGAGCGGCCCGACCGCACCGGCTTCGCGCACTTCTTCGAGCACCTGATGTTCGAGGGCAGCGACAACATCGCGCGCGGCCAGTTGGACAAGCTCGTCACCGGCGCGGGCGGCAACCTGAACGCCTCCACGAGTTTCGACCAGACGGATTTCTACCTCAACCTGCCCGCCAACCAACTCAGCCTCGCGCTCTGGATCGAGAGCGAACGCATGATGCACGGCAAGGTCGAGCAGATCGGCGTGGACACCCAGCGCCAGGTCGTCAAGGAGGAGCGCCGCCGTTCCTACGACAACCAGCCCTACGGCAGCCTGTTCGAGGAACTCTCCAAGCTCGTCTTTGCGGGCACGCCCGTACTCCTGGGTGCCCATCGGCAGCGTGCAATACATCGACCAGGCCACGCTGGAGGAGTTCCGGCAGTTTTACCACACGTACTACCTGCCGAACAACGCCGACGTTCGTCGCTGGCCGGCGACTTCGATCCCGAGGACGCCAAAAAGCAGATCGAGGCAATACTTCGGCCCGATCCCGCGCGGGGCCGAGCCGCCCCGGCCGAAGATCACGGTGGCCGATCCCACCGCTCCCACCAAAGGCGGCAAACCGATGGAGGTCATCAGCGAGTTTCCCTACGGCGATCCCTCCAAGCCCGGCAACAACGCGGAGTACACGCTCTACGGCCAGCGCGGTAAAACCATCGAGATCGAAAAACAGAACACCCCGCTGCCCGCCTCGCTCCACGCGTGGCTCGCGCCGAAGGAAAACGACCCCGACGCCACGCGCGTGGAACTGCTGACCAACATCCTCGCCACCGGGCGCTCCTCGCGGCTGTACCGCCGGATGGTGGACGGCGAACAGGCCGCCATGCAGGCCACGGCGTTCCCGTACTTTTTGGAGGACGGCGGCATGGTCGGCGTGTTTGCCGTCGGCAACTGCGCGGCACGACGCTGGAAAAGCTCGACGCCCTGATCGACGAAGAGGTCGTCAAGGTCCGCAAGGACGGCGTGACGGAGGAAGAGTTCCAGAAGGCGCGCAACCAGAAGGAAGTCCGAAGTGGCTTCCAGCTATTCGACGAACCTTTCCCGCGCGCGGGGCCTGGCGGACTACCATGTCTTTCTACGGCAGCACCGACGCGGTGAACCACGAACTCGATCACTATCTGAAGATCACCCGCGAGGACCTCCAGCGCGTCGCCAACAAATATCTCGCGGCCGACCGGCGGGACATCTTGCATTACCCCGTCCCGGCAGCAGCGAAATGAAGGCGAAAATTTAAGAGTAAGAACTTTCCGATGATTTCGGTGACAGCGCAGTTTGACCAATCTTTAGCCCCGGCAGGGGCGACAGAGTTTAGCCCACGGCGCGAGCCGTGGGGAAACGCCGCCCTGAACATCAAGCCCCGGCAGGGGCGTAAGAAAATCGGCGTGGCTGGCCCGAGCAGGTCGTCATTATTTCTTACGCCCCTAACGGGGCTGGCGATTCTTCGATGTTCCTATCCTACGGCTCGCGCCGTGGGCTAAACTCTGTCGCCCCTGCCGGGGCTGCGGAAACACCAGCTTGTGTCATTACCATGATTTCCACGCACTTTTCGGCACGTCGATTTTCCGTCGCCCTCTTATCATTTTGCATTTTGCATTTTGCATTTTGCACTTCCGCCCCCGCCGACATCGACCGCACGCATGCTCCCGCCCCCGGACCCGCGCCGGCCGCGAGTTTCCCGGCGTACGAGACACGGATTTTGTCCAACGGCCTGCGCGTCTTCATCGTCGAGGACCACCGCACGCCGACCGTCACGCTCCGCCTGCTCGTCAAATCCGGCGACGCTGCCGACCGCAACGAGATCGGCGTCGCTGACGCCACGGCCGCGTTGCTCAATCGCGGCACCGCCAAGCGCACCGCCGTCGAGTTCGCCGAGTTGACCGATTTCCTCGGCGCGCGCGTCGAGGGCGGCAGCGAGGCCGACGACACGAGCCTCGTCGCCTCCGGCCTCGTCAAGGACCTGCCCAAGCTGGTCGATCTGCTCGCCGACGCCGCGCTGCATCCCACGTTTCCCGAGGACGAACTCGCCAAGCACAAACGGCAGATGATCAGCGCCATCGTGCAAGGCAAGCAACGCCCCGCCACGCTCGCCGGGAACCTCGTGGGAAAACTGATCTACGGGTCCCAGCATCCGTACGGCAACTATCTCACCGAGGAAAACGTCAACGCCATCAACCGCGACATGCTCGTGCGTTTCCACGCGCTGCATTTCTCGCCCGACAACGCGACCCTCGCGGTCGTCGGCGACCTGAAGGCCGACGACGTGATGGGGCTCATCGAAAAGGCGTTCGGCGACTGGAAGGTCGCGCCGGGCACGGACGAGAGCGACCCGATCTTCCCCGACCTGCCCCCGCCGCCGAAGGCGCTCGCGGTGCATCTGGTGGACCGACCCGGCAGCGTGCAATCCGCCATCATCGTGTGCCGGCGCGGCGTCACGCGCGACAACCACGACGCGCCGGAGCTGGGCGTGCTGAACTCGATCCTGGGCGGCGGTTTCTCGGGGCGGTTGTTCCAGAACCTGCGCGAACGGCACGGATACACGTACGGGTCGAGTTCGAGTTTTTCGATGGAACCGGGTGGCGGGGACGTTCGAGGCGAGCGCGGAGGTGCGCAACGCCGTGACGCTGCCCGCGATCCAGGAGATTTTCAACGAGTTGCGCCGGCTGGACGCCGAAAACGTGCCTGACCCGGAATTGGGCATGCAGCGCGAGTTTCTGGCGGGCAACTATCTATTGAGCCTGGAGAGCGCGGGCCGGACGGCGGCGCGCGTGCAGGAGATCGACCTCTACAAGCTGCCGGCGGATTATTACAAGACGTACGCGTCGCGCGTGAGCAGCGTGGGCGCGAACCAGATCAGGTCGCTGGCCGACAAATACCTCGGCAACCCGGACCAGGGTGGGTGGACGGTGGTGGTGGTCGGCGAGGCGAAGGAGATCAAGGCGCAGTTGGAAACGCTCGGCCCGGTGACGGTGTACGACACGGATTTGAAGGTGAAGAAGGAGTGAGCCGTCAAGACGTTTTCGTTTTCTCCTGGATCGTTTTCAAGAGATAACGAGCCAATGGCTCAACAAGGGATGTAATTTCGTCCTTGGTCAGTGGTTCTTGATAGAAATGCAGTAAGGACTTGCCTCCCTGTTCCGGCAACGCGTGAACACTGTATTTCAAGGGCTCACAAGTTATCTTCAATGATGCCGTGAGGTCGAATGTATCGAACCGCCCTTTTCGAAAACTCGCAAACCGAAACTGAACTTGTGTTCCAATCGCCTCACGTCCTTTGCCGAAGCATTCTTCCAGATGCTCAGAGAAATTTGTGTCGGCAAAAGGCCTTGTGTACGAACTGGAAATTTGGCTGTTCAAATACTGAACCTCAGTTTGAAAATGCACTGTGCCGTCAGTGAAAAATTTGCAGAAAGGTGCCAGTTGGTTAACGGCTTCAGTAACCAGTGAATTGAACGAACCTTTATATAAACCATACAGGAGTTCCCGTGATCTGGCGACTGGCTCCTCAATGTGTTCGAGGCGCAGCAACTCCAACTCGATCTCTTTGCGCAGGTCGGTCGGCTCGCTTACATCCTTGCCTTGCGCACCTTCAATGAACAAGTTCAGCGATTCAACGACGTGCTCACCGATCAGCGTGATGAAGTCCTCATACTCACCACGGTCAGCGCGACGTAAAGCCGCTAGATAGTCGTCTCGCTCGCCCAACCGAACCACAGTGGGGGGGTAGCCACCCTGCATCAACATCAGGTTCATCAATAGCCGCGACATTCTCCCATTACCGTCATCGAAAGGATGGATTGCCGTAAACTGGTGGTGGAAACGGGAAGCAATTTCAACCGGATGCATGACACCCTCTGCCAATTCCTTTCGATACCATTCCATCAGATCGTGCATCTTGGCCGCGGTCTCCTCCGGCGTAGCGTAGTAATGGATTTCACCGGTTCGAGTTTTGACATGGTTGGCGGATGTTTTGTATTCCCCGACCGCCACCATTTTTGTTGTTGGCTTCCCATCAGGAGAGATTGCGTCTACGGGATAGGGCTCCATGAGCAAAATCTTATGCAGCCCCCGTATATCCGACTCTGTGATCGATTGCTTTTCTTTGACGAGGCTAAACAGGAAATTGATAGCGTCGTTATGACCGCGTAGATCAAGATGATCCTTCAAAGGTTTACCCTTTGCCGTCAGTCCCTCCATCAGAAACGTTTCTGTCTCGCCCTGAGTGAGTTTGTTACCCTCAATGGCATTCGAGTGGTAAGTCCACCAAAGGCGAAACTTCTGCATGACACGCTCTTCACGTTCGCGGTCTAGTGGACGCAAGGCATCAAGCTCTCCTTTTGCGGCATCAATGCGTGCATAAAGCTCCGGGAGATTTGGCATGTTCGCAGACTAGAGGAACACCAATACAGGGTCAACGACCTGAGAGGCAACTCGCCTCTCACGCTCAGCCTCTCACAGCCCCGTGTTCTGCGTCGGCTGTTGGGTGTCCTTCATGGTGGAGTTGGCATACTCCTTCTCCGCGGCGGGCATCCATCCTTCGATCTGCTGGATGCGCACCCCGTTGGAGGGATGGTCGCTGGAAAACTGCGGCGGCTGCGCGCGAACCCGCCTGGGCGTTCATGCGTTTCCAGAACGCTTCCGCCTCGTGCGGATCATACCCCGCGCGTGCCATGTAGAGCAGGCCGATGTGGTCGGCCTCGGACTCCTGTTCGCGGCTGAAAGGCAGACTCAAGCCGTACTGCGCGCCCGCGCCGAGCATGCCCATGATCTGTGCCTGCTGCTGGGGGTCCATGTTGGCAAGGCCGCCCTGCGCGCCGGCCAGCGCCGTCTGGGTGAGCTGCTGGTCGAACATGCGTTGCGCCCCGTGCTGGCTGGTGGCATGCGCCATTTCGTGGCCGAGCACCGTCGCCAGCCCGGCGTCGTCCTGGGCGAGGGGCAGGATGGCCGTGTAGACGACGATCTCCCCGCCCGGCAGGCAAAAGGCGTTGACCTCCTGGCTGCGAATCACGCTGACCTGCCACTTGTAGTCCACCTTGCTGTGTTCCATCGCCGCCGAGGCCAGCCGGCGCGCCACGCGGTTGACCTGATCCACCTCCGGGCCGCTGGTGATGACGTTGCCGCTTTGCTGCTGGAGCACTTGCTGGTAAGCCTGCAGGCCGAGCGCCTGCTGCTGCTGGCCGTTCATGGCCACGCGATGGACGGAGCCGGTTTCAGGGTTGGTGACCTTCGTCGCCGACATGTATTTGAAGGCGACGACTGCCAGGGCGATGACGATGGGCAGGATGGCGATGTGTTTGCGTTCCATAAGGGCAAGGGTTGGCGACAAACAATACGGCGCGCACAGGGAGATTGCGCGCGTGGCCGGACCAGCCAGCGCGCCTTATAACTCCACCGCCACGCCCGGCGGCGGCACGATGACCTCCATCCCCGGCTCCAGGGTAGCGAGCGTGCTCTGGAACCACTGCACCGCCCCGGGATCGCCGTGGACGAGAATCACCTTCTTCGGCTGCACGCGCCGGATGTAGGCCAGGATGTCCTCGCGCTGCGAGTGCGCGCTGAAATCGAACACCTCCACCTGCGCACGGCGCTCGCACCGGCGGCGCTTCGTCGTCGAGTTGCACCAGGTCTCCCGGCTGCGGCCGCGCGCAGCCGGCCCGGCGGGCGATTCAGGGTCCGCGTAGCCGACGAAGAAAACCGCGTTGCGCGCGGTCGCGAGCATCCGTCGCGCGAACACGTTGGAAAGCGTGTGCTCGGTCATCATGCCGCTGGAAAGCGCGTAGATGCGGCGCGGCTTGATCGGCGAGCTGCGCCGCCTCGCGCCCGCTCAGCACGTACGGCGCGACCGTGTGCAGCAGCGACAACCCCGGCAGCAGCCGCGGGCTGCTGGAGGCGAACCGGTCGTAAATCTCGGTCATCTTCGTGCTCAGGCCGCCGATGTAGATCGGCACGTCGCCCAGCAGCCCCTTCTGCTTGAAACGCAGGAACATCGCCAGCATTTCCTGCGTCTTGCCCAGCGCGAACACCGGGATCAGCACCGCGCCCTCTCGCGCGAACACCTCCTTCAATGCCCGCGCCAGCCGCGCTTCCTCGTCGGCGCGCGTGACGCCCGCCGGGGCGCGGATGGTCGCCGCGCGTCGTCTCGATGATGAGCACGTCGATCGGCTCGGTCGGCGTGCCGTCCGCACCGGGGAAACCGGCCGCGCGGCTGACGGTCTGGTCCAGGAAATTCACGTCGCCGCGTGTAGAAAACGCGCTTGCCCTCCGCGCGGAGGAGGATGCCCGTCGCAGCCCAGGATGTGCCCGGCGTCGAAAAACTCGAAGGTCACGTCGGCTTCCTCGGGCCGCGCGAGGCGTTCGCCCTCCAGGCTCCAGAGTTGCCGCAGCGCGCACGGCTGCCAGACCTGCGCGTACTGGTCGGCCTCGCGGTGGCGTGAAAAGCGGCGGCGGCCCGGACGGTTGGCGCGAAGGCGAGCCGTTGCCGTTGGCGGGGCCGTGCGGCTTGGCCATGACGTTGACCGAATTGTGCAGCAGCGCCTCGCCGAGCTGGGCGGTCGGCGGGCTCATGAACACCCGGGCGTGCGGCTGCCGGCGCATGAGCACGGGCAGGCGAGCCGATGTGGTCGAGGTGGGCGTGGGAGACGAGGATGGCGTCGAGCGCGCCGTCGGGCACGAGCCGCAGGTCGGGCGGGCGTCCTCGCCCTCGTGCTTGGGGTGCATGCCGCAGTCGAGCACCACGCGCCGGCCGCCGAGTTCGAGCAGATAGGAGTTGGCCCCGATCTCGGTGTGGCGGGTCAGGTTCGTAAAACGCATGGATTCGCGGCGCGGCAAGGGGTTGCCGGGACTGCTGCAAAGGAACCATTCCCGGAGGCAGACAACGCCCCGGTCCAGCCCTGTCAGCCCGTAGATAGACGATCCCCCCGCGACAATCAACGTCCAATCCAGTGGCGGGTCGCGCCGCGCCGCGCAACATTCCTCGCAACTCCCCCTAGCCAGCGCGGTTAAAACCCCCTGGTAGCCGCCTTTTTTTCCCATGCTCACGCCGCTTCCTCCCGACCAATGGGACCGCGCCAAGGCCGCCCACCTGCTCAACCGCGCCGGGTTCGGCGGCACGCCCGCGCACATCGATTCCCTCGCCGCCGCGGCATGGCCGCCACCGTGCGTTACCTCGTCGATGGCCCGGCCAGCACCCGTCGCCCGCCGCCGCGCCTGACTGGGCGCAAGCCGACGCGATCTCGTCGCCTTCCGCGAGCAGGTGCAACAGGCCATGCTGAGCGTCCCCGCCGGGGCCAGCGAGGCCGACATCAAAAAAGCCCGCCAGATGGTCATCAAGGACGCAGCGGCGCGAGCAGTACGAACACTTCTCCGACCATCGGCTGGTGGCTGGACCGGATGCGCGAGTCCCAGCCGACCCGCTGGAGGAGAAAATGACGCTCTTCTGGCACGGCCATTTCGCCACCAGCGCCAGAAGGTCAAGGACGCCTACCTGATGTGGCGGCAGAACCAGACGCTTCCGCGAACACGCGCGCGGGCAACTTCGGCGTGCTCGTCAAGGCGATCTCGCGCGACCCGGCCATGATCGACTGGCTCGACCTGCGCGAGAGCCGGGCCGCCCATCCCAACGAGAATTTCGCCCGCGAGGTGATGGAGCTTTTCACCCTCGGCGAGGGCAATTACACCGAAAAGGACGTGACCGAGGGCGCGCGCGCCTTCACCGGCTACCGCATCGACCCGCGCGACCAGAGCTTCCGCTTCGACCCGCGCGAGCACGACAACACGCCCAAGACGTTCCTCGGCCGCACCGACGTCCTCGACGGCGACCAGGTCATCGACACGATCCTCGCCCAACCGGCCTGCGCGCGGTACCTCGCCCGCAAGCTCTGGACGTTCTTCGCCTACGAAAACCCGCCGCCCGCGCTCGTGGACGCGCTCGCGGCCACGCTGCGCGCCAACCGTTACGAGATGCGCCCGGTGTTGCACCAGATGTTCACGAGCCAGGAGTTTTATTCGCCCGGCGGCGATGCGCACGCAGATCAAGAGCCCGTCCAATGGATCGTGCAGACCGCGCGCGATGCTGGAGATCGACCTGCCCGCCGAGGGCCGCTGCAGGCGGCGCTGCGGCAGATGGGGCAGGTGCCGTTCTACCCGCCGAGCGTCAAGGGCTGGGACGGCGGCAAGGCGTGGATCAGCACGTCCACGCTGCTGACGCGCTACAACCTCGCCGGCGCCCTGCTGCGCAGCACGGCCCCGCGCGCGGCGCCCGGCGGCTCGGCTTCGCGCCGGGGATCAACCCGGCCGTGACCATGGCCGGCGGAAATGCCCACGAAGGCATCGCGCGCCGGCCCGCCGCACGCGCTGCCGCCCGCGCCGCCGCCGGGCAGATCGACCTGCAAAAGCTCGCGCCCGCCGACGTGCGGGCCGACCCGGCGGCAGCTGGTCAACGTACCTGACGCTCGCGCTGTTCCAGGGCCCGCTCGCGCCGAAGAGCGACGACACGCTTTCACCGATTATCTCAAGCGGCCGCGCCGCGGCCGCGTCTCGACCAGCACGTCGTCGGCCTGCTGCACCTGATGATGAGCACGCCGCATTTCCAGCTCTGCTGAAACGTTTTCGCTCGCAATCGACTCTCCCCTTCCTTCTTCCCGCTCTCCTCCTTCATCCTTCCTATGCCACGATTACGACCACCACGATTCCGACGACGGCCACGACCGCGGCACGCTCCAGACCCGCCGCTCGTTCCTGCGCACCAGCGTGCTCGGCGCCGCCGCTTCCTGGACGCTGCCCGCGTTCATCGACAAGACCTTCGCGCCATGAACGCCCAGGCCGCCGACAGCGCCACGCAGATCGTCACCGGCACGGACGGCCCGATCCTCGTCGTGCTCCAGCAGGCCGGCGGCAACGACGGCCTGAACATGCTCCCGCCCTGGGCCGACGACGCCTACCACCGCGCCCGGCCCACGCTCGGCATCGCGGCCGACAAGGTGCTCAGGCTCAACGATTATTGCGGCCTGCACCCCGTCGCTCTCCCCGCTCAAGGGGCTGTACGACGAGGGCCACATGGCCGTCGTCCAGGGCGTCGGTTACCCGAACCCGAACCGCTCGCATTTCCGCTCGACCGAAATCTGGCAGACGGCCGCGGACTCCGACCGCAACATGCCCTACGGCTGGCTGGGACAATATTTCGACAATTGCTGCCAGGGCGCGCCGCCGACGGTCGGCGTGGCCATCGGCGGGCAGATGCCGCAGGCGTTCACCTCGCCGCATCCCGACGGGCATTTCCTTCGCCAACCCGGAACAGTATCGCTGGATCGACCAGCAATTCGCCCAAGACCAGCGGCGATGCGCGGCCGAGCATTACTTCCGCCAGATCAACGCGCCCGAGCGACACGGCGTCGGCGTCGCGGCGAGGACATGTCCGGCGGCTCCATCGGCGCGATCGCGGCGGGCGGCGCGGCGCATGCGCGGCAACCTCGGTTCGCTCGACTTCCTCGAACGCACCGCGCTCGACGCGCAGCTTTCCAGCGACAAGGTGCTCGAAATCGCGCGCAAGACCCAGTCCGCAGGCGAGCCTATCCCAACAGCAAGCTCGCCGACAGCCTGAGCCTCGTCGCGCGGATGATCGCGGGCGGGCTGCCGACGCGCGTGTATTACGTCAGCCACGGCGGCTACGACACGCACCAGGGCCAGGCCACGACGCACGAGCGGCTGATGAAGGAATTCGGCGACGGCGCTGGGCGCGTTCTGCGCGGACCTGAAGGCGCAGGGGAATTTCAACCGCGTGATGGTGATGACTTTCAGCGAGTTCGGCCGGCGCGTGGCGCAAAACGCCAGCGGCGGGACGGACCACGGCGCGGCGGCGCCGATGTTCATTTTCGGCGGCGGGGTGAAGCCCGGCATTGTACGGGAAATATCCGAGCCTGACGCGAGCTGACCAGGGCGACACTGAAGTACAACGTGGATTTCCGCAGCGTGTACGCGACGGCGCTGGAGCGTTGGCTGAAGGTGTCGAGCGCCGACGTGCTCGGGCGGCGGTTCCCGCTGCTGGGGATGGCCTAGGCAGGCCGGTCGTGGCTGACAACGGGTAGGGTGCTCGGAGAGCCGTCCCCGCCCGGCGTTTTCGACGCCGCTGGCGCGACATTGCGCCCTCGTCGGGCGGATTCCCTGTTCATCCGCTTTCCGCCCTGTTACAACGGCGCGGCCACGATGACGACCGCACCCGGCCCCGCGCTTTCCCCGTCCTCTTCTTCGCTTCTCCCGCGCGTTGGCCGGCTCGTCGCTTACGCGTTCCTGCTCCTGTACCTGCTCGGGTCGGTCAGGGCAATTCTGGAGAGGTCCAACTGGCAGTCCGACGCGCTCCTGCGCCATCACGCGATCACGGCCTGGCACGCCGGACTCAATCCCTACGATCCCGCCGACATTTCCCGCGTCTCCGGCACCAAATTTGACACCGCCTACATCTATCCGCCGGACACGCTGCCGTTCTACAAGGTGTTCTCGTGGTTCGGCCTGGACGGCGTGCGGCCTTTCTACCTGGGGTTTCAACTGCTCCTGCTCGCCGCCCTGGTCGCGTGCTGGCAACGCTTTTTCCTCGACGCCGAGGACCGTTTCCATCCCTGGTTTTTCGTTCTGTGTCTGGCCGGCCTCAGCAACACGCTTTTCACCGAACTCCAGGTCGGCAATATCTCGCTCCTCGAACAAACCCTGCTCTGGTGGGGGTTGGCCGCGTGGCTGCGCGGGCGCTACACGTTGTTCGTGACCCTCTTGTGGCTGGCGGCGGCGTGCAAACTGACGCTCCTGGCCTTCAGCGTGCTGCTGCTGCTGCCGCCCGCTCGCCGCTGGGGGCTTTTCGCGCTCGCGTGGCTGGCGATGGCCGTGCGTCTCGGGCTGGACCGGCTCTTGAGCCCGACGCTTTTTCACCATTTTACCCAGGCGCTGGTGGGCGGGTTCGGCGGTGCAAACGACGGCGGACGCAACAACCCGTGTCTGCTCGAAGTGCTCAAGGACCTGTGTTGGAAGTACGTCTACGAGACCATCGAGCCCGGGGACATCAACGCCGTCGTGCTGCCTGCCTACGCGGTGCTCGTGCTCATCGTGCTGGGAGTATCCTGGCTGGCGTGGAGAGCGATCTGTCGGCGTTATCCTGCTGGCACCGGGGGGAATGCACTCCACGCGCCGCGCGGAGTGCGCCTGATTTTCCTCGTGTGCCTGGCGTACACGCTGACCGTGCCGCGCATGAAGGATTACTCGTACATCCTGCTGCTGCCGGTGGTGTGGCAGGTGGGCAAATGGTGCCTCGCCCGCCACCCGCAGGCATGGCTCGCGTTCGTGGCGTTGTTCTGCCTGGGCAATTTCTCGGAGTCCGTCCCGTTGATGGAAATTTACGATCTGCTGTGGCGCTACCTGCCCTATGTGGCGGCGGTCGCGGCCTGGGTGTTGCTGCTGCGCGAGGCGTTCGCGCCGGTCGCCACCGCCGCCGTCCTCGCTGATTCACCGCCTTTGCAGGAACTCGACCGGTAGCGGGCGAATCACGCGCCCGGCGGCGGTGGGGAAACGTCCGGCAGCGTCACCGTGAAGACCGTCCCGGTTTCGGGTTGGCTCACGACTTCCACCCGGCCGCCGTGCGCCTCGACCACGGCTTTGACCAGGCTCAAACCCAGCCCGAGTCCGCGCTGGCTGCGGCTGCTTGTCGCCCACGGTAGAGCCGTTCCCAGATGCGCCCCTGCTCCTCCGGGCGGGATGCCCGAGGCCGTTGTCGCGCACCGTGACTTGCAACCGCCGCGTCCGATCCGGCGCGCAACCGACCTCCACCCGACCGCCCTCGGCGTGTACTTGATGGCGTTGTCGAGGAGGTTGGCGAACACCTGCCGCATCCGGGTCGGGTCGATGAACGCCTCGCACCGCTCGGGGTCGGACGCCGGCCAGCAGCGTCGTGACCGTGATGCGCTTTTCGCTCGGCCACGAGCGAGTACACGTCGAGCACCTGGGCGAGCAGGGTCTGCACGGACACGCGTTCGCGGTGCAGGGTCATCATGCCGGACTCGGCCTCGGTCACGTCGAGCACGGCGTTGAGCATCGTCAGCACGCGCTCGGATTCCTCGGCGCAATCGGCCAGCGCCTCGCGCATCGTGGCGAGGTCCGGCGGCGCGTCGCCGGCGAGGGCGTTTTCGGCGGAGACCCGCATCCGGGTCATGGGGGTGCGCAGGTCGTGCGCGACGTTGTCGAGCGCCTCGCGCATGGCACGCAGCAGCGACGCCGTTTTTGTCCAGCACGCGGTTGAACTGCCGCGCCAGCTCGGCGAGTTCGCTGGCGGCCTGGGTCTCGGGCACGCGCGCTTCCATGTTGCCCGTGGCGACGATGTCGCGCGCGGTGCGCAACACCTGCCGCACGGGGGCCGTCGCGCGGTGGGCGAACACCGCCCCTCCGACCAGTCCGAGCAGGAGCGTCGGCCCCAGCGCCGCGCCGAAGGCGATCAGGAACGGCCGCAGCAGCGTCGCGCCCCGGTCCGTGCTGCGGCCGACCTGGAGCACCGCGCCGTCGGGCAGGAGCGCGGAGGCGATCATGAAATCGCTGCGTTCGTCGCGCGGGATGCGCAGCCACGCGGTGCCCGGCGGCAACTCGCGGTTGCCGCCGCGACCCGCGCGCGGGTCGAGCGCGGCGGAATCGTCCGGCGCTTTGCGTTCGATCCAGTCGGCGGGCGCGGCGACGAGCAGCACGCTGCCCGAGCGGGCCCGTCACGCGCACGAAGAACGACCCGCCGCCCGCCGTGAAATCCGTTCCCCGGTGCACGAGATCGGTCAGCGCGGGCAGTCCGCCCGCGTGTAGACGGCGGCGCATTCCTTGAGCCGCGCGGAGATCACTTCCCGCTCGCTGCGTTCGTAGAACGACACCAGCAGCAGGTACAACAACGCGCAGAGCACCGTCGCGCTCAGCGTGAACACCGCCGCGTACCACAGGCTGAGCCGCAGCGAAAAACTACCCCAAATTTGTTTAAGCACTCGCCTTGAGGACATAGCCGACGCCGCGCAGCGTATGGAGGAGTTTGACGGGAAAATCCTTGTCGATCTTCGCACGCAGCCGGTGTACGAGCACGTCCACCACGTTCGTCTGCGGATCGAACGCGAAATCCCAGACGTGTTCAAGGATCATGGTCTTGGTCACAGCCCGGCCGGCGTGGCGCAGGAACAATTCCAGCAGCGCGAACTCCCGGGGCTGGAGTTCGATGGACACCGCCGCCTCGCCTTCCCCGCGCGTGACCTCGCGCGTCAATAAATCCAGCCGCAAATCCGCCACGGCGAACCGGTGCGCGGGCTGATCCTGCGTCGAGCGGTTCGCGCGGCGGATGAGCGCCTGCACGCGCGCCAGCAATTCGGAAAACGCGAAGGGCTTGGTCAGATAATCGTCGCCGCCGCTTTGCAGGCCGAGCACGCGGTCGTCGAGGGTCGCGCGCGCGCTGAGAATGAGCACCGGCGTGGCGATTTTCCGCTGCCGCAGCAGCCGCAGCAGCGAGAGGCCGTCGAGCTTGGGCAGGTTGAGGTCGAGCACCGCCGCGTCGTAGGCGACGACTCCCGCCAGATCGAGCCCTTGCTCACCGTCGCGGGCGTGATCGACGGCAAAGCCATTTTGCTTCAGCCCGTTGACGACGAACGAGGCGATCTTGGCATCATCTTCGACGACGAGCAGGCGCATGGGGTGGTCCTTCCGCAAAAGAAAGTCGCCCGAAACGTAGCGTTTACTTTTGGCGTTTGCCTTGTCTATTTTGGAACGATGCTGCACGCCCGCCGGTCGCCGTTTCTTCTCCACCTCGCGGCGGCGTGCCTGCTGCTGACGCTGGCCGTCACAGGTTGCGGACGCCGGGGACGCGAGGCGGCGAAGGAAAAAATCAAGCAGTCCCACCACGCGTTCACGCCCGACGATTTCGTCAAGGCCGCCGCCGACGGCGACCGCCCGCTGGTCGAGGCGTTCCTCCAGGGCGGCATCGACCACAACGTGGCGGACGCGCGCGGCCTGACCGCCGTGATGGCCGCCGCCGCCGCCGGGAAACCGGACGTGGTCAAGGCCCTGCTGGACGACAACGCCAAGCCCGACCTCGCCACCAAGGACGGCAAGACCGCCCTCCATCTCGCCACCGAGGCCGACCAGCCCGAAGCCGTCCGCGCGCTCATCGAAGCCAACGCCGACGTGCGGGCGCGCGACCACGATGGGTTTGCCCCGCTGCTGCGCGCCGTCCAGGCCGGGCACGAACGGGTGGTGGCGGTGTTCCTGGACACCAGCCGCGACCAGCTCGCGCGCGACGGCCAGATCGACCGCGGGCTGGCGGTCGCCGCCGTGTTGGGCAAGACGAAGATCGTCGGTCAGTTCCTCGACAAGGGCGCGAACGTCAACACCACCGTCGAGAACAAACAAACCCCGCTCATGCTCGCCGCCCAGTACGGTCAGCGCGAGACGGTGGAATATCTGCTTTCGCGCGGAGCCGACCCGCGCCTGACCGACAAGGACGGCGCGAGCGCCTCCGTCACCGCGCTCCAGAAGGGCTTTCCCGAGATCGCCAAGACGCTCGACGCCCGTATCCCCGGCGGCAAACCGACCGTCGCCGCCGCCGCCACCCCCACGCCGGCACCGTCGGCCGCCCCCACCGCGCCGCCGGAACTGGCCGCCGCCTCGCCCACGCCGCCGCTGACTCCCGAACAGGCCCGCGAACAAGCCTGGCTCAAGGAAAAGGGCGTCCAACCCGCCGACGTGCTCAAGCACGACACCGGCCAGGACGACGACCACGACGGCTTCACCAACGACGAGGAACTCGCCGCCGGCACCGATCCCAACGATCCGAAGTCGCACCCGCCGTATTATACGAAGCTGCATCTCCAGCGCATCGATGGCGAGGCGTTCCCGGTCGTGTTCGAGAGCGCGACGAACAAGGGGGACAAGGTCACGCTTTCCGTCCAGGGCAAAAGCGGCGTCGAGGTCGAGGTCGGCAGCCGGATTCCCGGCCTGCCGTACCGCGTCGAGCGGGTGCGCCGGCGCAACATCGCCGAGAAGGACACGGGCCGCCCGGTGGATGTGTCCGAGTTGACGCTGCTGAACACCGAGACCAAGCGGACGATGGTGTTGGTCAAGGGTATGGCGACCAACAGTGCGGACGCGCGGGCGATCCTGCGTCTGGCCATCGACGACTCGGAGGTCACGGTCAAGCAAGGTGAGGAATTCGCGCTGCCGCGCGATCCAGCGACGCGTTTTCAGGTCGTCGATGTCCGACCGACGCAGGTGATTTTGAAAATCGTCGGCACGGCGCAGACGGTGACGATAGAGAAATGAGCCGCGATTGAACGTTGAGACTATGCCCATCCCCCTGGAAGACCAACTCGGCGACGTGCTCGGCAAGGCGCGGCGCGGACTGCGCCTGAGCGCGTCCCAACTCGCGCAAAAATCCGGCGTCGACCTGGAAAACGTCGAGGCGTTCACCGCCGGCACGCTGCTCGACGACGCCGCCACCGCCGCTAAAATCTCCCGCGCGCTCGACCTCTACGCTCCCGCGTTACTCGACCTCGGACGCGACGGCTGGCATCCCGGCGAAATCGCGCTCCCGGCCACGGCGGCGGCGTACAACCAGCCTTACGGCGGCGACATGACCGTCAATTTCTACCTCGTCTGGGATCAGGGCGGCCGGGCGGCGGCGTTCGACACCGGGGGCGACTGCGGCGCGCTGCTGCAAACCTTGCGCGACAAAAAACTCAAGCTCGACGCCATTTTTCTGACCCACACCCACGAGGACCACATCGCCGATCTCGAACGGCTCACGGCGGAGACCGACGCCCGCGTGTACGTTTCCGAACTCGAAAAACTCCCCGGGGCGACGACCGTGCGTGATGGCGAAACGTTCACGGTGGGCGGCCTGACGATCACCGCGCGCCTGACGCCGGGCCATTCGCCGGGCGGCACGACCTGGGTCATCGGAGGGTTGGACCCGACGCTGGCCGTGGTGGGGGATGCGATGTTCGCGGCGTCGATGGGCGGGGTCAGCCCCGAGAAATACGCCGACGCGCTGAAGGCCAACCGCGAAAAAATCCTCTCGCTGCCCGACGACACGATCATCTTCCCGGGCCACGGTCCTGTCACGACTGTGGGCAAAGAAAAGCGGCACAATCCGTTCTACGCAGCGGCGGAGAAGCTGGCCTAAACGCCATCCCGCCGCAGGCGTTCCAACCAAGGTAGGGATGGCTCTCCGAGCCGTCCCAAGATTGGCTTGGATAACCCTCCGTGCGCACGACGCGCCTCGCGGGAAACATTTGGGACGGCTCGGAGAGCCATCCCTACCTTGTTAGGACGATCTTTCGTCCATTCACGAACCCCCGCGCTTCCACCGCCCCGGGATAAAACCGCAGGTTCACCGCGCCGCTGTCTTGCTGCACGATGAAATCGACACCCGGCAGGGTCGGCAACGCCGCCGTCTTGGCGGGCGCGTCCTCTTCCTCCTGCCCGGATCGCACCACGACCAGTCGCGCTCCGACCGCCCGTACGAACTCCGCCGTCACCGGGGCATCCGTGACGAGCACCGCGCTTTGCAACGCTTCCGGCGTTTCGTTTGCCATGAGCCAGAGCGCCGCGCGACCGTCCGCGCCGTCCGGTAGCAACAACGCGCGCCACTCCGCGCCCCGTCCGTCCGCGATGCACACCTGGAGCACCAGGGCGCGACTCGCGGCCGTCACCGGCGCGGGCGGCGGCGGGTCGTTCGGCGGGTAGAGCACGCGCGCCTCGATCCCCGGCGCGAGATCGATCACGCTGCCCCGGCCCACGCGCGTTTCGCCCTGCCGCGCCGGGTCGAGCGAACGCCGGAAGTCGCGCAGGTGCAGCGTTTTCCCCGCAAGCAAGCTGTCCACCACCCGCCGGGGAGATAACTCGTTCAGCGCCAGCGGCGCGGCGGAGACGTGGTCGGCATCCACGCGCGTCAGGATCAACCCGCCTTTGCTGCCGAATCGCGTCACTCCGTATGCCCGCAATGTCGGCCGCACGCTTCGTGCGTACGCGGCGGGCCGCCCGGTGTCGATCAGCCAATCCGCGCCGTTCCTCGCATGAAGATATGCCGCCCGGGCGCGTCCGAGATCGAGCACGGTGATCTCCGCGAGCGGAGGATGCCACCACCGCCACGTCGATGGGTCGGGCACGGCCACGCTGCCGCCCGGCACGGCGTCAAACGCCCGCACGACGGCGAGCAGCGCGTGGGCGGCGAGCCAGTTGGTGTTGTTGATGCAGGCCACCCACCAATGGGCAACCCACGCGCCTCCCAGCGAAAGCGTTCCCAACGCCACCACCAAGAACGCGAGCGGGAACGCCACGACGTTGGCCACCGGCGAAATCGGCGAGACGATCCCGAAGTCCAGCGCCATCACCGGCAGGGAGCCGATCCACGCCGCCAACGCCACCGCGAGCAGTCCGCACAACTGGCGTCTGACCCATTCCCACGCCCGGCGCGTCCGCGAAAACAACGGCACCGGCAGGAACGGATCAGGCGCGCCGTACCGCGCCAGCCGGCGCGCGATTCCCGGCGCGAACAGCAGGATCGACAGGACGACGAGGAACGTCAGTTGGAAACCGATGGCAAAAAGCTCGTTGGTATCGCAACACAGGAGGATCAGGGCCGCCGCGCCGAGATGGTTGACGGGGCGCGCGGGCCGGTCGAGCCAATGCCCGCCGAGCAGCGCGGCGGCGACGAGCAGCGCGCGCCCGCTGGCGGGTCCGAGCCCCGTCGCCAACGCGTACAGAACGAGCACGGGCAACACCAGCAGGCTGGCGACCCCGCGCGACAATCCGGCGGCGGCGAGAACCTGCAACAGCACCGCGCCGACCAGCCCCAGCTTGAGGCCGTCGATGGCAAAATAGTGCAGCGTGCCGGTGCGCTGAAACATCCCTTGCAGGTCGCCCAACCCTGGGTCGTCTCGCAGTCCCAGCAGCATGGTGGCGACGACGGCACCCGCTTCCGGGTCATCCCGCAAATCGGTGCGCAGGGTGCCCTCCATCGCGTCGTGCACCCGTGCGGCGAGCGTCGAAAGCCAGCCTCTGCCGTCCGAACCCGTCACGCGCCCGTCCGCCATCCCGGTGACGAGAATTTCCGAATAAATCCCCCGGCGTTGCTGAAGCGCGGCGTTGTCGAATTCGCCGGAATTGCGAGGCCCGCGCAGGTTGTTGGCGAGGCCGGTGAGTTCCAGCCGATCACCCTCGGCGAGAATATGCGGACCGTCGCGCCAGGTGACGCTGACCTGTGCATGGCTCAAGGAAGTTTGGCCGTCCACCGCGAGGTTTTCCAAAGTGAGCACGAAGCGCCACGAGGCAGACAACGGCGGCTCGTGGGTCGCGGACGGCAAGCTGTCCGGCAGCCGGCGCGGTGGGTCGTCCACGCGGCCGGTCACCCGAACGATGTGCGACGCGCGTCCAGTGCTGTCCGGCAGCGCGAGCGTTCGCGCGAGGGCGGCGGCCGGTACGGGGTCGGCGTGGAAAAAATGCATCGCCGCAAATCCGGCGACCGCCGCCGCCCAAAACGTCCACGCCCGGGGCCGCGCGACGAACACGGCGGCGAGCGTCAGGAACGAGGCGTCGGCGATCCACGGCAACAAACTGTCCTCCCACGCCGCCGAGAGGAGCAACCGCCGCGCGCCGTCCGCCAGGAGGATGCCCGCGACGGCCGCGAGAGCCAGCCCGGCGAGGGGTTGGCGCACGGACAGCGAACGTCGGACGGCGGGCGCGGACATGGGCGAAGCAGCGGACTGGTCCGCAGATTACGCAGGTTTCCGCGGGGAGGAAAAGGTTGGAAAGTTCGGGCGTGGTTTCCCCGGCTCAGATTCGCGCGAATCCGCCTCGTCCGCGTCCCTCATCGCCGTTGCGTATCGGGCAAGAACGCCGTCAGCAACCCGAGCAAGGGCAGGTACGCGCAGACCTCGAAGACGTGGCCGATGCTCGTGCGGTCCGCCAGCTTGCCCAGCACGGCCGAGCCGATGCCGCCCATGCCGAACGCAAACCCGAAGAATAACCCCGAGATGAGTCCCACCTTGCCGGGCAGCAGTTCCTGCGCGTAGACGAGGATCGCCGAGAACGCCGATGCGAGGATCAGGCCGATGCACACCGACAGCGCCGTGGTCCAGAACAGATCGACATGCGGCAGAGCCAACGAAAACGGCGCGACTCCCAGGATGGAAATCCAGATCACGACCTTGCGCCCGAAACGGTCCCCGACCGGCCCGCCAACGAGTGTTCCCACCGCCACCGACGCCAGGAAAATGAACAGATGCACCTGCGCCTGCGGAGCCGTCAGGCCGAAGCGGTCGATCAGGTAGAACTGATAATAGTTCGTCATGCTCGCCAAGTAGAAATACTTGGAAAAGATCAGCATGCTCAGCACGCCGATGGCGAAGGCGACCTCGCGCGTCGGACGTGTGGCGGCGTCCTCTGTCACGGCCGGCACGCGCACCCCCGGCGCGAGCGGTCCGGCGGCGGTCGCCGTGCGCAGGCGTCCGGCGTACCAATGGCCCACAACCGCGAGCACGCCGATGCCCAGCAGCGCCACGAGGCAGAACCACGCGATGTACGGTTGTCCGTGCCCGCGCGGCATCACGATCACCGCCGCCAGCAGCGGCCCGAGCGAACTGCCCGCGTTGCCGCCGACCTGGAAGACCGATTGCGCCAGCCCGTACCGCCCTCCCGAAGCCATGCGCGCCACGCGCGACGCCTCCGGGTGGAACACCGCCGAGCCCGCGCCCACCAGCGCGGCGGAGACGAGAATCATCGGGAAACTCCCCGCCCGCGAAAGCAGCACGAGGCCGCAGAACGTCACGCCCATGCCCACCGCCAGCGAGTACGGCAACGGCCGGCGGTCCGTGAACAACCCGACGAAGGGTTGCAAGATGGAAGCCGTCATCTGGGAGGCCAGCGTGATGAAACCCACCTGTGTGAAGTCGAGGATGAAACGTTCCTTCAACAGCGGATACACCGCCGGGATGACGGCCTGGATCGTGTCGTTGAGCAGGTGCGAAAAACTGGCGGCCAGCAGGATGGTTAATGCAAGGGCTTCACGGGTCGCCGAGAGAACGGCGGCGCGTGGCGATCCGGCTGGCTCGGAGATCGACGGGGACATCACAGTGGCCAAACTAGCGCGGATCACCCGGGGAGGAAACTCTGTCCCGGCGTGGGCAGTGGCCCGCGCTTGCTTTACCGAACGGGCTTTGTCATGGTGCCCTCTCCTTATCCTGCCGGGAGGTTCCATGAACAAATTTGACTTCAGACGCGCTACCCACCTCCTGCTGATCGGCGGCGCACTCTGGCTGGCTGCCCGGCCTGCCGCCCGCGCACAAGCGGTTGTGACAGTCTCCGTTCTAGCCGCTTTCGAGCAAACCGAAATTGACTCCGGGCTCGTACTGGCCAACGACGGCGCACTCTACGGTGTAACGACCTCGGACGCAGTCAATGATGCCGGCACGGCGTTCAAAGTCACCACCGGACACAAACTGACGGTTCTGCATACTTTCAACGGCACGGACGGGAGCGGGCACAAGTCCGCTTTGATCCAGGGCAGCGACGGCAACTTCTACGGCACGACGTACGCCGGCGGCAGCCAGAACGACGGTACTGTTTACCGGATGACCCCGGCAGGTGCGCTGACGACCCTGCACTCCTTTCGCGGTGGCACCGAAGGAGAATCCCCCGACGCAGCCTTGGTCCAGGGCAGCGACGGCGACTTCTACGGCGTGACGACCCTGGGCGGCACGGGCAACGATGGCACGGTGTTCAAGCTGACGCCGGAGGGGGTGTTGTCCACGCTCTACAGTTTCACCGCCAACGGGGATGGAAAAAGCTCTTCTCAGCCGCTCGCGCGCGGCAGTGACGGCAACTTCTACGGGGTGACCGATACCACGGTTTTCAAAATCACCCCGGCGGGTGCGTTGACCACGATCCATCGCTTCAACCTCAACGCGGAAGGCTCGGAACCCCAAGGCGGGCTAGTGCAAGGCAGCGACGGCAACTTCTATGGGACTGCCAACAGCGGCCCCCGGGGCTGCGGCACTGTCTTCAAGGTGACTCCGGCGGGAAAACTGACGCTCCTCGCCGACTTCTACTACGGGAACGGATGGATGCCTGTCGGCACGCTGGTGTTTGACGGCAAAGGAAACCTTTACGGTGCCACCTCCTACGGGGGCACCCACAACGCAGGCACGATGTTCCGCGTCAGCCCGGCAGGCGAACTGGCGGTCCTCTATAACTCCAACGGCATCGATGGCGCCGGCCCGGGCTTCGGGGTGGTGCTCGACAGCAGCGGCAATCTCTACGGCGTGGGTAACGGCCAGACGGCCACCGTCTTTGAACTGACCGTCGGCGAGGTCCATCCACCCTTCTTTCTGGGTGAGGAATTGCTGGGCAACGGCGTCTATTACCTTGCGTTCGGCGAGAACCTCTTCGACAACACGATCTTCGGCTACTACGGCTATCTGTCGGATTCGCGTTACATCTACCACTTCGATCTGGGTTACGAGTACATATTTGACGCAAACGACGGCCAGTCGGGCGTCTATTTCTATGATTTCGCCAGCAGCACGTTCTTCTATACTTCACCCGAGTTTTCGTTCCCGTACCTATACGACTTCACGTTGAAGGCCGTCCTTTACTACTACCCGGACCCGAACAATGCCGGGCGTTACAACACCAACGGCGTGCGCTATTTCTATAACTTCGCCACCGGTCAGGTCATCACGAAGTAACCGCACGTCCGCTGCTGATCTCGCGCAGCGCCTGCTGATACTTTTCGGCGGTGCGCGCGATGATCTCCGGTGGCAACCCGGGCGCGGGTGGGGTTTTGTCCCAGTCGAGGGTCTCCAGATAGTCGCGCACGAACTGCTTGTCGTAACTCGGCGGGCTGATGCCGGGACGATACCCGTGCGCGGGCCAGAAGCGCGACGAATCCGGCGTGAGCACCTCGTCGATGAGCAGGATTTCCTCCGTGCGCTCGTCCACGCCGAACTCGAATTTAGTGTCCGCGATGATGATGCCGCGTTCGGCCGCGTGTTTCGCGCCGAGCGAGTAGATTTGCAGACTCGCCGCCCGCAACGCGACCGCCACCGTCTCGTCGCCCAGGCGCTCGACGAACGTCGGCCAGTCGATGTTCTCGTCGTGGCCGTGGTCATTTTTTGAGGCCGGGGTAAAGAGCGGTTCGGGCAGGGCGTCGGCGAGTTGGAGGCCGGGCGGCAGGTTGTGGCCGCAGACGCTGCCGGTGGCCTGGTATTCCTTCCAACCGGAACCGGCGAGGTAGCCGCGCACGACGCATTCCACCGGCAGCGGCCGGGCGCGGCGCACGATCATCGAGCGGCCGGCGAGTTGTTCAAAAAGGGGTTGGAGGCGAGCCGGGAAACGCGTGAAGTCCGTCGTGATGAGATGGTCCGCGATGCTGCCCCGCGCCCGCAGGTGCGCGAACCAGAACGCCGAGAGCTGCGTGAGCACCTCGCCCTTGCCCGGGATCGGGTCGGGCAGGATGCAGTCGAACGCCGAGAGCCGGTCGGTCGCCACGAAAAGCAACCCATCCGCGCCGAGGTCGAAGACTTCCCGCACCTTGCCGGAGCGCAGTTTGGGGATGTTGGGTAGTTCGAGCGTGGTGAGGTCCATGGCAAGAAGAGATGAAAAATAAGGGCAAAATTTAAGGTTCTTCGACCCTGATCGTGCAGATGCGCAGCGAGTGTGCATCGTGGGCCATCTGGTGTTCCCACAGGTCCGTTTGATAGACTTCGACCTCGCCCTTGGCGTTGGCTACCGCGTAGAGCTCCATCCCCCTGCCCGCCCACCACGAAAAACAGGCGCAGAGGGCTTTGGCAGTTGATCTTTTTGCCCACTCGTCGGGTGGAATAACCTCGAAGTTGCTGGTGCCATCGGACGGCACAACGTGCATGACCTTATCACTGCCGTCGGACGACACAACGTGCACGACCTGTCTATCGTTGATGACGAGATCGACCGTGCTGTGCGGGTTGCCATCCTTATCTTCTTTGACCTCGATGAGCCACTCGGCTTTGGGAGTGGCAGGCACCTTCGCGGCACAAGCGCCGCACAAACCGAACAGTGCGGTGGCAAGCAGTCGGCGGAGAAAAGGATTCATGACACGAACGGTAGGTCGTTCCCTTTGGGATAACCCTGGCAGACACCAGCGGCAAGCGCAGAAGCTCGCTTGCACCGCTGTCCGGTCAACCCGACATTTCCACCCGCCATGACCAAGGAAGCCATCGCCGAAACGCTCGAAAACATCGCCCGCCTGCTCGACCTCAAGGGCGAGAACGTTTTCAAAATCCGCGCCTATCAGACCGCCGCGCGTGCCGTGGAGACCTTCGCCGGCAACTTGGACGAAACCGCCCGCGCCGAACGGCTCGACGAGGTCGAGGGCATCGGCGAGGCCATCGCCAAGAAGATCACCGAACTCGTCACCACCGGCCGGCTGGCGTATTACGAGGAACTCAAGAGCGGGTTTCCGCCGACGCTGTTCGAACTGTTCGGCATCAACGGCCTGGGGGCCAAGAAGATCAAGGCGCTGCACGAAAAACTCGGCGTTTCTTCCCTGGCCGAACTCGAAGCCGCAGCCCGCGACGGCCGTGTGGCCGGATTGCCCGGTTTCGGAGAAAAGACGGCGACGAACCTCCTCGCCAACATCGAGCAGCGCCAGCGCAACGCCGCGTTCCATCGCCTCGGCGATGTGGCCGGACCGGCCTTCCGGCTCGTGGAGGAACTCCGCGGCCACCCGGCGGTGTTGCGCGCCAGCGAAGGCGGCAGCTTCCGGCGGCGCAAGGAGGTCGTGCGCGACCTGGATTTCGTGGCGTCCACGAACGACGCCCCGGCGGTGGGCGAGTTCTTCGCCACGCGGCCGGACGTGACGGAGATCATCGCCAAAGGCCCGACGAAGGTGTCGGTGCGCCTGCAAAACGGCGTCCAGTGCGATTTGCGGCTGGTCAGCGACGACAAATACCCCTACGCGCTGCATCATTTCACCGGCAGCAAGGAACACCACATCGCCCTGCGCAACCGCGCGCTCGACGTGTACGGCTGGTCTATCAACGATTACGGCATCACCGTCGCGCCGGAGGCCGAGAAGAAGGGCAAACACGCGCCGTTGCCCGAGGTGCGCGACGAGACGGAGTTTTATCGGGCGCTGGGGATGGATTTCATCGCGCCCGAGTTGCGGGAAAATCTCGGCGAGATCGAGGCTGCGGTCACCCACCGGCTGCCCGAACTGCTCGCACTCGAAAACCTGCGTGGCACGTTCCACTGCCACACCAACGCCAGCGACGGCCATAACACCCTGGAGGAAATGGCCGATGCCGCGCGCGAACTGGGCATGCAGTACCTCGGCATCGCCGACCACAGCAAGAGTTCGTTCCAGGCCAACGGCCAGGACGCGGGCCGGCTGCTCGCGCAGACCGAGGCGATCCGGGCGCTCAATGAGAAGTATCGCGCGGAGGGCGGCAAGGAAGCGAAATTCCGCCTGTTCGCCGGGGTGGAGTGCGATTCGCTCAAGGACGGCACGCTGGATTTCCCCGACGAGGTGCTGGCGGCACTCGACTATGTGGTGGTCAGCGTTCACGGGTCGTTCTCCCTGCCGGAGGCCGAGATGACGCGCCGGCTCATCCGCGCCATCGAAAATCCGTATGTGACGATGCTGGGCCACCTGACCGGCCGACTGTTGCTGGAACGCGAATCGTACGCGCTGGACATCCCCGCGGTGCTCGACGCGGCGGCGGCGACCGGGACCATCATCGAACTCAACGCCAGCCCCTGGCGCTTGGACATGGACTGGCGCTGGTGGCATCTGGCCAAGGAAAAAGGCGTCAAGTGCGCGATCAACCCCGACGCGCACCGGACCGATGGATTGCAGGATTTGTGGTTCGGCGTGACGCAGGCACGCAAGGGTTGGCTGACGCGCGCCGACGTGGTCAACTGCCTGCCGCTGGGTCAGGTGGAGGCGGCGCTGGCCGCAAAGCGCGAGAAGATGGCGCGTCCCTCCCGGCCGTGACAACGCCGGCGGCGTGGTGCGGCCGGACCGGAATGCATTTCGTGCTTGCGTCCCCGGGGACGGTTTGTACAAATGTCTTGTCCTGAGGCATCAACCCTTCTCGTAATCATGGCTACCTACCCCGCCGACGCATCCGTTTCCGCCAAACCCACCCTGGGACAACGTCTGGGCGTCGAGTTCCTGGGAACCTTTTGGCTGGTGCTGGGAGGATGCGGCAGCGCCGTACTCGCGGCGGGTTTCCCGAAAGTGGGCATCGGTTTGGTCGGGGTCTCGCTGGCTTTCGGTCTGACGGTGTTGTCGATGGCGTTCGCCTTCGGACACATTTCCGGCGGGCATTTTAACCCGGCGGTCAGCATCGGGTTGTTTTTCGGCGGACGCTTCAAGGGTCAGCTTTTGCCGGCGTACATCATCGCGCAGGTGCTGGGCGGGTTGGCCGGCGCGGGCGTTCTCTACGTCATTGCGACGGGAACCCCGACGTACCATCTGGCCACCGATGGTCTGGCGGCGAACGGCTACGACTCCGCCTCGCCGGGCGGGTATAACATGACGGCCGCGCTCGTGACGGAGGTCGTTATGACGATGGTTTTCCTGTACATCATCCTCGGGGCGACGGATTGGCGCGCTGCCAAAGGCTTCGGCCCGCTGGCCATCGGCCTGGGGTTGACGTTGATCCACCTCATCAGCATCCCGGTCACGAACACCTCGGTGAACCCGGCGCGCTCGACCGGGACGGCGATCTTCGTCGGAGGCCTGGCCCTGAAGCAGTTGTGGCTGTTCTGGGTGGCCCCCATCGCCGGGGCGGTGCTGGCGGGGGTGTCCTATCGCTTCCTGACGGGCAGCACGGGCGCGGAGACCCTGGCGGCGGAAGCGCAATCCATCTCGCGGGCCACTTCGACCATCGGCGAGGCGACCTCCAGGCGGCCGGTGGACGAGCGGTAAACCTGCGGGCCACGACGAACCCGGCACGCCACGTTCAGCGGGGCGAAGCCGCCGGGACGGACACCGACGGCGTCGGCCTGGAAACCGGCGTCGGCGTCGTCATGGACGGTGCCGTCGTGGCTGCCGGCGGCCGGTCGCCGAATTCCTTTTTCAGTTCATCGACGACTCCCGGCAGGCGGCGAGCGCGCTCCGCTTCGAGTTTTTCCTGCAACTCGCGCTCCAGCCGGCGGCGTTCCTGGCGGTAGCGCAGGCCGAACACCTCCCGCCGGTCCTTGTCCAGATTCAGGCCACTCTGCTGATACGCCTTTTCGACTTCCGTCCGCATGCGTTCGTCGGCCGCTTTGCGCACGACCTCACGCTCATCGGGCGAGAGTTCGCGCCAGACGTGCAGGTTGCGTTTGAACGCCTCGCGTTCCTCGGGCGGGAGCTGGTCGATGCGGCGTTGCGCCTCCTGCTCGCTCATCGCCAGGTCGCGCTGGCGGCGTTCCATCATCGCCTTCTCGGCGGCGGCGCGTTTGCGGGCGGCTTCGAGCGGCGCGGAAGCGGTGGGCGCGGGCGGCGGCACGGCAACCGACGGGGTCGGGCTGCCGCTTCCCTGGGCCTGGACGGTCCCCGCCAGCGCGAAAAACCCTGTCAGCGAAAACGCCCTCAGAAGCGCGCGGTATCGTCCTCGGTCCATAAACGGCTTTCCTCACGCGAAAGGAGATTGTCCAGATCGGCGATGATCTCCACGTCCTGCGCGGTGACGACCGGTTCGGATGCCACGGACGAAAAGGCCACGGTCGGCTGAGGGCTGGGGTCGCTCCCGGTCAGTTCAGTGTCTGGGACGGGTTCGACCACGTCAGGAGTCACCGGAGCGACACCGGGAACAGTGGCCGCGACCTCTGGCGAATGCCCGCGCGTCGAGAAAAGGCCCGCACCAGCTACCAGCAACACCAAGGCCGCCAACGCGCCTGCCAACGCCCCGCGCCCCTGCTGACGCCAGGCCTGCCAGGTGCGCGCCAGCCAGTTTGACATCCCACCCAGGGTCGGACGACAGCCTTCGAGCGCCCCCACTTCGCGCAGCACGCGCCGCGCGAAGTACGGACTGACCGGCGTGGGCCGCGGCGCGCGCTCCAGCAAATGCCATAGTGCGTCGTCGCCTTCCTCTTGCGAAGTTCCCTTGTGTTTGCCGTCGGTCATCATCTTCCTTTGTATTCAACGTCCGATTCGTTCGCAAGTTGCGGGTTTTTTCATGGAGGGATACGGGACGCAGGATGCGACGCGGCTTTCGGTCTTTTCGCCCCCGCGATCCCGCACCTCCTCTCCTGCATTCATCCTCCGCTCGCACCCTTGACGCTGCGGAGCATCTCCCTTACAGTGGCCAGCCCGACTGATCCTGGCGCACCGGGGTGCACGCGCGCTCCGCGCTGGTGGGAATTGCTCCCGCCTGCCGCTCCGTTTGCCTGGAACTGTCGGCCGATTCTTTTTTACCCATCACCATGAACAGCGAACTCATTGCCGCCCTGGACTATTTTGAACGCGAAAAGGGGATCAAGCGGGAAATCCTCATCGAGGCCGTGTCCAACGCGCTGCTCCAGGCGTCGAAAAAGAGCGTCGGCCCGGCGCGCGACCTGCGCATCGACATCAACCCGAAGACGGGCGAAATCCGCGCGCTGGCGAACCTCACCGTCGTCGAAAAGGTCATGGACCCGTTCAGCGAGACCCTCCTGGCCAAGGCGCAGAAGATCAAGCCCGACGCGGCCGTCGGCGATACGCGTGGAAATCGAGGTGACCCCGCGCGACTTCGGCCGCATCTCCGCGCAGACCGCCAAGCAGGCCATGCTCCAGCGCATCCGCTCGGCGGAAAAGGAGATGATGTACGACGAGTTCAAGGACCGCGCGGGCGAGATCGTCAGCGGCACCGTGCGCCGGTTCGAGCGCAGCGATGTCATCATGGACCTGGGCAAGTTCGACGCCATCATGCCCAGCAAGGAACGCGTCGTGACGGAGGATTACAACGTCGGCGACCGCCTGCGCGCCTACGTCATGGCCGTGGAAAACGGCGTGCGCGGCCCGGAGATCATCCTGTCGCGCTCGCACCCGAATTTCGTGCGCCGGCTCTTCGAACTGGAGGTCAGCGAGATCAACGACCGCACCGTGGAAATCCGCGGGCTGGCGCGCGAGGCCGGGTACCGGACGAAGATCGCCGTCCATTCGGCCAACGAAAAGGTCGATCCCGTCGGCGCGTGCGTCGGGATGCGCGGCTCGCCGGGTCAAGAACATCGTGCGCGAACTCAACAACGAGAAGGTGGACATCATCCGCTGGCACGCCGAGCCGCGCGAGTTCATCCTGGAGGCGCTCAAGCCCGCGCGCATCAAGAGCCTGACGCTCGACCCGGTCAAGAAGGCCGCGCACGATCAGGGTGGACGAGGACCAACTCTCGCTCGCCATCGGCAAGCGCGGCCAGAACGCCCGCCTGACCGCCAAGCTCACCGGCTGGGAGATCAACATCGAAAAGGACGAGAGCGCGGCCATCGTGCTGGAAAACAAGGTGACGCAGGCCGCCGGCGCGCTCGCGGCGACCCTCGCCATCGACCTGCCCACGGCGCAGACGCTCGTCAAGAACGGCTTCTTCAACGTCGAGTCGCTGCTCGAAGCCGAACCGCAGGACCTCGCCGACATCCTTTCCATCGACCTGGAACAGGCCACCGCCATTTTCGACAAAGCCAAGCAGCACGCCGGGTAGGCGAATGCAAAATGCCAACTGCAAACTGCAACAGTCCAGAAGAGTGACCGAGCGTTTTGCCTGTTAGGCACGATTTTCACAACCTCGCTTTCTCCATCTTCCGACCTTTTGCATTTTGCATTTCCCATTTCATTTCTACTTCCATCATGCCCAGCCCTCGCACCACCTCCAAAGATTCGCTCCGGCAAGCGTTCCACGGGGCCGGGTGCGTAGTTCCGCGCGTCGTCCGCCCGGACGACCGCCCGCTGCCCCGGCGGCTCCGGTGCGCACCCCCCAAGCCCTCGCCGCCACCCGCGCCCCGGCGCCCCGGTCGAGAAGCCGCAGGCCGTCTCGCTCATCGACGAGCGCCAAGCCGGCGCGCCCGCCGCCAAGCACCAAGCCGTGATGCGCGCCGCTGCCGACCATCGGCAAGAAAGCCCCGCCCGCCGCCCGGCTCCGCGCGCCCGCGCCCGTCGTCCAAGGCCGCGCCCGCCGCGCCCGCGCCGAGGCGGTCGTGGACCTGATTTCCACTCGTCCCGCGCGCGTCGCGCACGCAGGCCGCCGGGACGACGGTCACCGCCCCGCCCTGCCGGCCCCGTCCGCCGCGCCGCCGGCTGCGGCGACGCCGCGCCCGCAACCGCCGCGTCCCGACCGCGCGCCGCCGCACGGTTGCACCGACGCCGATGGCCGCCGCCCGGCGAGAAAGGTGCTGCACATCAAGCCGCCCATCGTCGTCAAGGAACTGGCGGTGCACCTCGGGCTTGAAGCCCTTCCAGCTCAACCGCGACCTGATCGCGATGGACATCTTCGCCTCGCCCACGCAGGTGTTGGAGCAGGACATCGTGCAGGCGCTCTGCAAGAAGCACGGGTTCACGCTGGAAGTCGAGCGCCGCGAAAAGCGGCGCGGGCGTCCACAAGGCAGGAAGTCGTCGTCGCCGCGCCGGTGGCCCCGGTGATCGTCAACCCGGAGGAGGAACTCAAGCCCCGCGCGCCGATCATCACGTTCATGGGTCACGTCGATCACGGCAAGACCTCGCTGATGGACGCCATCCGCAAGACGCGCGTCGCCAAGGGCGAGGCGGGCGGCATCACCCAGCACATCGGCGCGTACAGCGTCGATGCACAACGGCCACCAGATCACGTTCCTCGACACGCCCGGCCACGCCGCGTTCACCGCGATGCGGGCGCGCGGCGCGCAGGTCACGGACATCGCCGTCATCGTCATCGCCGCCGACGACGGCATCATGCCGCAGACGCAGGAAGCCATCAACCACGCCAAGGCCGCGAAGGTCACCATCATGGTCGCCATCAACAAGATCGACCTGCCCGGCGCGAACATCGACCGCGTCAAGCAACAACTCCAGCAGCAGGACCTCACGCCCGACGATTGGGGCGGCGAGATTCCCGTGCTGCCCGGTCTCCGCGACCAAGGGCACGGGCATCGACCACCTGCTCGAACTGATGACGCTCCAGGCCGAGTTGATGGACCTGAAGGCCTCGCCGACGGCCGACGCGCGCGGCACGGTCATCGAGGCGCAGATCGAAGCCGGGCGCGGCCCGACCGCGACGGTCATCGTGCAGATCGGGCACGCTCAAGGCGGGCGACGCGTTCATCTGCGGCAACTACTCGGGCAAGGTCAAGGCGCTCTTCGACGACCTGGGCAAGCCGATCAAGGCGGCCGGGCCGAGCACGCCGGTCAAGGTGGTCGGGTTCTCCGGGCCTGCCGTCGGCGGGCGACGAGTTCCTGGTCATGGATTCCGAGAAGGACGCCAAGACGCTGAGCGAGGAACGCCTCGCCGTCGACCGCAACAAGAAGCTCGTCGCCCCGCAACGCGCGACGCTGGAAAGCCTCTTCGACCGCAACGGCGCGGCGCGCCGAAGGGTCTGCGGCTCATCCTCAAGGCCGACGTGCAGGGTTCGCTGGAAGCCATCATCGACGTCGCTCGACCAGATCGAGAGCAAGAAGGTGGACGTGGATTTCGTCCACACCGCCGTCGGCCCGATCACGGACAACGACGTGCTGCTGGCCAGCGCGTCGAACGCGGTCATCATCGGCTTCAACACGAAGCTGGAGAACAAGGCCGCTCGACAGCGCCAAGCGCGAGGGCGTGCAGATCAAGCTGTACTCCATCATCTACGAGTTGATCGATCAGGTGAAGGAAGCGATGGCCGGGCTGCTCGACCCGGAATTGCGCGAGACGGTCATCGGCCACGCGGAGGTCAAGCAGGTGTTCGAGCTGACCAAGGGCAAGGTGGCGGGCTGCATCGTCACGGACGGGCGCATCGCGCGCACGGCGCGGGCGCGGGTGTTGCGCCGCCGTCAGGCGGTGTACGACGGCGGGCTGGCGACGCTGCGGCGGTTCCAGGACGAGGTGAAGGAAGTGCGCGCCGGGCTGGAGTGCGGCATCAAGCTCGGCGATTACAGCGACTACAAGGTCGAGGACATCATCGAGTGCTACACGCTGGAGAAGATCGCGCAGAAACTCTGAGTCGAACGCGGCGATTTTAACACAGAGGCACGGAGGACACGGAGACCGGAGGAGACGAAGAAGGAGCGGGTTGAGTATCGTGCCTCCTCTCGATTTCCCTCGTTCCGTTTCCACCTTCCGCCTCTCTTCTCTGCGGTCTCCGTGCTCTCCGTGTCTCCGTGTTAAAGTTCCGCCTGCCATGAAAAACCGACCCGCCCGCGTCCGGGAACTCATCCTGCGCGAACTCGGCGCGCATGCATCACGCGCGAGATGACCTTCGACGCCAAGCTCGTCACCGTGCAGGCCGTGGACCTGACGGCGGACTTCAAGCATTGCCACGTCCACGTCGGCGTGCATGGGCACCGAACGCGAACAGCGCGACGCCATCGCACAGCTGCACGAACGCCGTCCGCATGCTCCAGCACGAGCTGTCCAAGCGCGTCGATCCTCAAGTACACGCCGCAACTGCATTTCCACCTGGACTAGGCCGTCGAGCGCGGCACGAAGGTCATGGAGATCATGCGCCAGATCGACGAGGTCGACCCCGCCGGAATCGCCGAGGCCGCGACGCGGCCGCACGGACGCCTTCGCGGACGGAGACACCGATCGGCAGATCCGACGAGGCGAACTCGACGCCGAACTTCGACGCGAAGCCGACGAGGACCGACACGCGAGCCAGACGGACGCTGGAGAAGATCAAGGAACCCCGCAGCACGGCGATGCGAGGCCAAGGGCCCGCGGCAAACCCCGACGGCCGCGCGACGACGATGAGTGACGTCCGCCGCCGGCCTTCACACGCCGCCGCCATCGGCAAGGCCAACGCCAGCTTCGCGGAAATCGCCGCGGTGCTGCGCGAGCAGCAGCGCTTCGTCGTGGTCAGCCACGTCGGCCCGACGGCGACGCGCTCGGCTGCACGCATCGCGCTCGGCCTGAGCCTGCGCGCCATGGGCAAGGACGTGACGCTCTGGAACGAGGACGGGATGCTCGACAAGCTGCGACTTCCTGCCCGGCTCGGAACTCGTCTCGCCGCCCGCCGGCGCAGCCGCAGGATTTCGACGTGCTCGTGGCGCTGGACACCGCGACCTACCCGCGTCTGGGTACGCCGCTGAAATCCATCGGCAAGACGGACGCTGACGATCAACATCGATCACCACATCAGCAATCCCGCGCTACGGCGACCTCGCGCACATCGACGCCGACCTCGCCCGCCACCGGGCAGATTCTCTACGAACTGCTCGCCGGCCAGGACATGCCGCTGGACCGCGACATCGCCACGAACCTCTTCGCGGCGATCTCCACCGACACGGGCTCGTTCCAATATCCGCAGACCAGCGCGCGCACGTACGAGATCGGCGCGGCGCTCATCCGGCTGGGCGTGAACGTCGGCGGCATTTCGCGCACGCTCTACGAGAGCTATCCGTTGCGGCGGCTGGAACTGCTGCGCGCGCTGCTCAACACGATGAAGCTCACCGCCGAACGGCGCGCGGCGAGCTTCGCGCTGTCGATGCACACCGCGCGCGACGCTCGGCGCGCTGCCCGAGGACAACGAGGGCCTCATCGACCACCTGCGCGGCATCGACACGGTGCTCGTCGCGGTGTTCTTCGAGGAACTGGCCGGCGGCCTGGTGCGCGTGAGCATGCGCTCGAAGACGCCGCTGCTCGACGTGAGCGCGATCTGCGGACGCTACGGCGGCGGCGGCCACCAACTGGCGGCCGGCGCGCGCATCCGCGGCGAATTGGCCGAGGTGGAGGCGCGCGTCCTGGCGCACGTCCACGAAGAGATCGTCGCGGCACCATTTTCCCATCGCCAAACCCCAGCGCAGTGACCGAATCACCCGTCAGTATGATGCAGTCCCCAAGGACCCGACGGCGTTTTGCTGGTGGACAAAGCCCCCGGCATGACCTCGCACGACGTGGTCGCCATCGTCCGCCGCTTTCTCAACACGAAGAAGGTCGGCCACTGCGGCACGCTCGACCCGCTGGCGACGGGCCTGCTGATCGTCGTGCTCGGGCGCGGCACGAAGATCTCAGGAACTGCTCATGGCCGAGGACAAGGAATACGTCGGCACGATGACCCTCGGCACGACCACCGACAGCCAGGACCGCGACGGCGAGATCGTCGAAAGCTGGCCGGTGCCGCCGGACATCGACCGCGCGCAGATCGACGCGGCGTTCGCCAAGTTCCACGGCGATTTTTACCAGATGCCGCCGATGGTCAGCGCGATCAAGCAGGGCGGCGTGCCGCTCTACAAGCTGGCGCGGCAGGGCAAGACGGTCGAGCGCGAGCCGCGGTTCGTGCACGTGTTCGCGCACGAGATCAAGAACGTCGATCTGCCGGACGTGGATTTCCGCGTGGTGTGCTCGAAGGGTTTCTACGTGCGCACGTACGCGCACGACATCGGCGCGGAACTGGGCTGCGGCGCGCACCTGAAGGAGTTGCGCCGCACGCAGTCGGGCCGGTTCGACCTGAGCCGCGCGGTGACGGTGGACGAAATCCGCACGCTGCCGACGGACGGAGTTGAAGTCGGCGCATCCTCAGCCTGCCGGAAGTCTCGCGGATGCGCGGGGCGTGACATTGCCGCCGCGCCTCGCCCACGCGGTCTCCGCCGATTCGATCAGGCAGCGTTCGCCGTGTGGCGCCGCCGGCGTTTGAAAAACCACACCGCTCCAACGGCCGCGCACAGGCCGACCGCCGCCGTCGTCGTCGGTTCGGGCACGGAGGATAGAGTGACGTTGTCCAGCAGGCTGGTGTCTCCGCCATTGTAATAATCGCCGAGCACATAGACGCCTTGCAGATTGCCCAGGACCAGGGCGAAGTCGCTCGCGGTCGCCGCCGTCCCTCCCTGACCGTTGACCACGCCGCCGTGGCCCGGTGCGAGGGTGAACGTGAAAGTCGAGAACGTGGTGGTAATTGAGGGATTGTCAGGAAAATAAATCGATTCCGTCGAGCCGATCAGGATCAGGGGCGACTCGCTGCTGTTGATGGTCGTGACCGGCCCATCGGCGAGATCGAAGCTGAATGTGCCGCCCAGCGCCGCGGATTCGTTGCCGAGAAACTTCGCCGGCGCGAAAAAATAATAGTCGTTCGCGTCCTGGTCGGTTTCGCTGATGTAGCCGCCCGGGTTACCACCGGTCGCCGAGTAAACCACGGGATAGGTCGCCGTCACGTTCGGCACCACGCCGCTGGGCGGGTTCGGGATGCTCCCGGCGCTCCATCCCTCGGCGCTGGTGTCGAAGGTCGATTTCACGAGCGTGGTCGCGCGGACGGTGGTGCAGAACGCGGCTGCCAGGACGACGGCGAGGACGTGTTTGTTGAGCATGGTGATCTTCTCCCGGATACGGTTGGTTCAGGTTCGATGACTTTGCCGAACCTGAACGAAACGCTCACGTAATGTCAAGCACTATAGAGGATTATATGATTTTCCCGCTTTTCCGTCTTGGAAAGTAATGCTCCCGTGGGCCGGCCGCCGGTGCCTTTCTGGCAGCCCTCCCGCCGGCCAGTGGATCATGCGTCGAACAGATCGTGTTTCGAGCCGTCTGAGATTTCATCGACCCCCCCCGCCGCGTGTCGGTTCGGGCTTTCCCGGGGTCGCAATCTGATCTAAACTCCTCGTCATGGCCGCCATTCCCCGTTATTCCCGCCGCTACGCCGCGCCCCGGCTCGGGCCGGTCGAACGCTGGTTCATCCCGGCGCTGGTGCTGACCGTCGCGCTGCATTTCGGCGGGTATTACCTGCTGCACGTCACGCGTTTCAGCGGCTTCGCCGTACCGCGTGACACCCGGCCGCCCTCGCGCGTGTTCAAGATCAAGCAGGCCACCATCGATCCCAAGACGCTCGACGACCACAAGGAGACCCCGCAGCAAGCCGGCGACCAAGCCCGTGCCCGACGTGACGGAAATCCAGATTCCCGGCGGCGACACCAAACCCAATTACGAGAAAATCATGCAGGAACGGCACGAACAGTCATCGCCGCGCCCGAAGCCGACAAGACGATGGTCGCACGGAAAAGCCGCAAGGTCGATGCAAGCCAAGACGCTCGAACAAAGTCCTCGCCGACAACGACAACCCCTCGGCAGATGCCCAGCGACATGAAGGCGCTCACGGACCAACTCCTCAACGGCAAGCCCAACGTCACCGGCAGCCACCCGTCGTTCGACGTGACGGGCAACACGACCAGCAGCCAAGCCCAACGCCGGCCCCAACGCCGGCATGCCCAACTTCAGCAACCTCGACAGCCTGCTCTCCGCCAAAGGGGCCGCTGACCTCCAAGACCGCGCCGATCCTGCTGCCGACCGACTTGCTGTTCGATTACAACGCTGCCGACCTGCGGCCCGAAGCGGTCGGCAGCCTGCAGAAGCTCGCCGAACTCATCGAGCGCAACCCGAACGCGACGTTCATCATCGAAGGGCACACGGATAATTTCGGCACGCCCGAATACAACCTGGCGTCTGAGCCAGGCGCGCGCGGAGTCGGTAAAGGTCTGGCTGGCGAACAGGCGCGGCATCGACCCCGCCCGCATCCAGACGCGCGGCATTGGGCATGACGCATCTGCTCGTCAATGGCGGCAGCGATCGAAGAGCAACAAGCTCAACCGCCGCGTGGAGATCGTCATCAAGGGCAACAAGGGCGCGGGCAGCCGATCGAGAATTTTAGCCACAAAAAGGACAGACAACACAAAACAGAAAAATCAGGAAGAAAGTTCTGCTTACCCTCTTTCTTCCTTTTGTGTTTTCTGATGCTTCTTGTGGCTGATCCTCTGCTGGCTGGCGGAGGGGTTGATCTCGTGCAGCCGGATGCACGTCGCGCGTCGCTCCGGCGTGTATTCGACGAACGGCGGGTACGCCGCCTTGCACGCCTCCACCATGTAAGGACAACGCGGGTGAAACGTGCAACCCACCGGCGGGTTGATCGGCGACGGCGGATCGCCTGAGAGGATGATGCGTTGGCGGTGCTTCTCGCGTTCGGGATCAGGGATCGGCACGGCGCTCACCAGCGCTTTCGTGTACGGATGCAGCGGTCGCTCGAACACCTCCACCGCCGGCCCGACCTCCACGATGCGCCCGAGGTACATGACGGCGATGCGGTCCGAGATGTGTTTGACCACGCGACAGGTCGTGCGAGATGAAGATCATCGTCAGGCCCATCTCGCGCGTCAGCTTGATGAGCAGGTTGATGATCTGCGCCTGGATGGAAACGTCCAGCGCGCTGACGGGTTCGTCGGCGATGATGAGCTTGCGGCTCGACTGCCAGCGCCCGCGCGATGGCGATGCGCTGGCGCTGGCCGCCGCTGAATTCGTGCGGATATTTGCGGATGTAGCGCGGCGAAAGCCGACGCGTTCGAGCAGTTCCGATACTTTCCTGGGCATGTCGCGCGCGAGACACGTCCTTGTGCGCGCCGATGGCCTCGGCCAGCGTGTCGTACACCGTCATGCGCGGGTTGAGCGACGCGTACGGGTCCTGGAAAATCATCTGGAAATCCCCGCGCGCGTCGCGCAGGGCGGAGCCTTTCAGTCCGGCGAGGTTGCGCCCGCCGAGCACGACCTGCCCGGCGGTCGGCGGGATCAATTGGAGGATCGTGCGCCCGAGCGTGGATTTGCCGCAGCCGGATTCGCCGACCAGGCCGAGCACCTCGCCTTTGCGCAGGGACAGGTCGATGCCGTCCACCGCCTTGACCGTGCCGACCTGCTTCTTGAACAGGAAGCCTTTCTCGATGGGAAAGTGCGTCTTGAGGTCAATGATTTCGAGAAAATGGCGTCGGTGGCGGTCGGCATGATCGGGCAAAGTCGGCGGTCCGTTCTACTGGTCGGAATCGCCCGCGTCCCAATTAAACTTCTTGACGCGGCCGTTCGTACCGAAGGTGATGCGACCGGCCCGAAGTCGTGAATGCCCGCCAAAATCGAATGGATTGAGGCCGGCAACCATCGCATCGCCAAGATTGAAACGGTAAATCCACATTTCGCCATCGTCGGTGACCTCGCGCGAGAGCGGATCGCCGTAGGCCGCGCGCACTTGCGGCTTTGGTCATGCCGACGTGCGGCGGTTTGTTCATGTTGTGATCGTCGTCGTCGTCGTCGTTCTTTTTTTGATGGTGGGTCGTTTGCGCGGCAGAACCGTGATTGCCAGCGTCTGTCTGGTCGTCGGATGAACAACCGGCAAATCCCATGAATACGGCGGCGGAGAAACAAAGGCAAAAGCGTGTAGCCATAGGAATGGGTTATATCGAAGGTTGGTCGTTGAACTCAAAGGAAATCGCACGATCCGAGCGAGTTCTTTATGCACGTCGCCAGTCATTCCAAGATGACGGCACGGGGATCGGTGAACACTTCGTCGATGCGCGCGGCGTCGATGGTTTCCAGCGGCGTTTCGGCCAGTTGCAGCGTGCCTTGCTGCACGCGCGTGCAGGCGGATTCGTGCCCCGGCGCGACCGTTTCCAGATGCACGGGCGTCTCGCACTCCTCGCGCGCGAACTCGCAACGCGGCACGAACGGGCAACCCGGGATCGGCTTGGACAAATCCGGCGGCAACCCGCGGATCGTGTAGAGTTCCGTCGCCCTTGGGCTGCATGGCGGGGATGCTGCGTTGGAGCGCCTTGTTGTACGGGTGTTTCGGCTCGCGGAAAACGTCGTCCACGCGTCGCCGTCTCCACGATGCGCCCGGCGTACATCACCTGCACGCGGTCGCAGAACCCGCTGACCACGCCGAGGTCGTGCGTGATGAACACGACCGCCGTGCCGTGGTCGCGCTTGCAGCTTCTTGATGAGTTCGAGAATCTGCGCCTGCACGGTCACGTCGAGCGCGGTGGTCGGTTCGTCGGCGATGAGGAGTTCGGGGTTGGTGATGAGCGCCATGGCGATCATCACGCGCTGGCGCATGCCGCCGCTGAACTGGTGCGGGTACGCGCGCAGCCGGTTCTGCGCCGTCGTGGATGCCGACCTCGCGCAACGCCGACGAGCGCGCGCTTGACCGCGTCGGCCTGCTGACCCCGCCGTGGATCAGCAGCGGCTCGATGATCTGCTCGCCCACGCGCAGGTACGGGTTGAGCGAGGTCATCGGGTCCTGGAAGATCATCGCGATGCGTTTGCCGCGGATGTCGGCGAGTTGCGCTGCGCGAGCAATGGAGCAGGTCCGTGCCGTCGAAAATCGCGCGTGCCGGATTCGATGCGTCCCGGCGGCTGCGGGATCAGACCCATCAGCGAGTAACAGGTGACGGATTTGCCCGAGCCGGATTCGCCGACGATGCCGAGCGTCTCGCCCTTTTCGACGTGGAAACTCACGTCGTTGACCGCGCGCACGACCCCGTTGCGGGTGTGGAAGGCGATGCGGAGGTTTTCGACTTCGAGCAGAGGCATTGGCAGAAAATTTTAGCCGCAAAAAGCGCAGAAGACGCAAAATAGGAGAAGAGAAGAAGATCGGTTCGTTGCTGATTTCCTTTTGCGATTTTTGCGCCTTTTCGCGGCCAATCAATCTTTGGACGCGCGCGGGTCGAGCGCGTCGCGCAGGCCGTCGCCCAGGAAGTTGAAGGAAAACAGCGTGATGCGAAAGCGCGAGCCCGGGAAAAATCAGCAGCCACGGAAATTCCTCCATGCTCTTCGCGCCCTCGTCGATGAGCACGCCCCAGCTTGCGTTCGGCGGCTGCACGCCCAGGCCGAGGAAGCTCAGGAACGCCTCGAGCAGCATCACCGAGGGGATCGTCAGCGTCGTGTAGACGATGACCGGCCCGAGCACGTTGGGGATCATGTGCCGGAAGATGATGCGCCGCGTGCGCAGATGCCCAGCGACATCGCGGCCTCGACGAATTCCATCTTGCGCAGCGAGCGCACCTGCCCGCGCACGATGCGCGCCATCGTCAGCCATTCCACCGCGCCGATGGCCCCGAAGAGCAGGATCAGTCGACCCGAGCTATGCTGCCGAAACGTGCAGACGGTTGATGCGTCGCGGTCGTCGTTGTTGAAAACCGCTCAGCAGGATCACGAAAATGGTGAACGGCAGCGCGTAGATGATGTCCACGATGCGCATCATCACCGCGTCGACGTTGCCGCCGTAGAAACCCGAAACCGTGCCGTAAACGACGCCGATGCACAGCGCCACCAGCCGTGGCCACGATGCCGACCGCCAGCGAGATGCGCCCGCCGACGAGCACGCGCGCGAAGAGGTCGCGCCCGAGCGGTGTCCGTGCCGAACCAATGCGCGCGGCTGGGCGCGGCTGGCGTAGAGGGCAGGTCCTGCGCGTTGGGGGCGGCGCGATGCAGGCCGCGAGACATGCAGAGCAGCGCGACCACGAGGATGAAGACCGCCGCCGACGACGGCGAGCTTGTTCTTGAGCAGCCGGTGCCACGCGTCGCGCCACAGGCTGCTGCCGGACTCGGGTTCCGCCGGTTCGGCCGGCGGTGCCGATGCAGTGCCGCGATCTTTTTGACCTCTTCGAGTTCGAGCATGGGCGGCGAGGATGCTGGCGCGGAGGTTTACTCGAATCGCAGCCGCGGATTCAGAAACACCTGGAGCCACGTCCACCAAGAGGTTGAAGAACATGATGAGCACCGCGAAGAAGATCACCGTGCCCATGACCATCGTATAATCGCGGTTGAACGCGCGCCGGTGACGAAATACCGACCCAGCCCCGGAATCTGGAAAATCGTTTCCACCACGAACGACCCGCTGATGATCCCCGCCAGCGCCGGGCCGAAGAAACTGACCACCGGCAGCAGCCCGCCGCGCAACGCGTGCTTGAGGATGACGCGCACCTCGCCCGCCCCCTTGGCGCGCGCGGTGCGGATGTAAGTCCTGGCAGAGAATCTCCAGCATCCCGCCGCGCGTGAGCCGGGCGAGGTAGGCCGCGTAGTAGATCCCCAGCGTCAGCGCGGGCAGCACCCGGTCCGCCGCGAAGTTCCAGCCGGACGGATAGAACCATTGATGATCGCTCGTGATAAAGAGCACCAATCCCCAGCCCAACAACCCACCCGTGAGCAAGCCTCCCGCCGCCGGCAAAGGCCGCGTCCGCCAGCGCCACGCGACGAACGCCAGCAAGGCGGCGGGCAGCGCGATCAGCGCGATCTGGGCGATCGCCGGCAACGCGACGGCCTTGTACAGCGCAAAACACAGGACCAGCAGCGGCCCGAGCACGAACGTCGGCAGGCAAATGCCCGCCATCGCCAGCGACATCGGCACGTAATCCGTCGCCGTGTTCGGCCGCAGGGACGCGATGATGCCCGCCGTAACGCCGATGACGATCGCGATGACATCCCGTAACAGCCCAGTTCCAACGAAACGGGCAGCGACTCGCCGATGAGTTCGTTGACCGTGCGGTTGGCGTACTTGAACGACGGCCCCAGGTCGCCGTGAAACACGAGCTTGCCCATGTAAATGAGGTATTGCTGCGTAGAGCGGTTTATCGAGGCCGTAATACGCTTCGAGGTTGCGCTGGATTTCCGGGGACATGCGCCGCTCGCTGTCGAACGGGCCGCCGGGCGCGGCGTGGATCATGAAGAAACTGCCGGTGATGATGATGAACAGGACGGGGATCGTTTCCAGCATGCGGCGCGCGATGAACTTGAACATGGGTCAGTTCGGTGCGCGCGCGTTTCGATCAAGGTAGGGATGCCTCTCCGAGGCAGTCCCCAGATTTCTCCGGGTTGACCCCACTGCCACAGCACGCCTCCCAGAAAAAATTAGGGATTGCCTCGGAGAGGCATCCCTACCTTGGTTGGATTGGCGCGGTGCTTGCATCCCGATTTTCCCTCAGCGCGGTGCGGCGGCCAGCGGCAGCTTCTTAAACTCCGTCGCCGCGGTTTCCTCAAGGTAGATAAACTGCGGCATGTGCCGGTCCTGAACATTGTTGTACCAGCCCTTCACGCTCGGCTGGAGCAGGTACACGTTCGTGTAAAAATAGATCGGCGCGACGGGCGCATCGTCGAGCAGGACGCTTTCCGCCTGCTGGAAGTCCTCCAGCCGCTCGGCGTCGGTCGGCGCGGTGTGGGAGGCGGCGATGAGCCGGTCGTACTCCGGGTTGGCGCAGCCGGTGTCGTTGTTGCCGTTGCCGGTGACGAATAGACCCAGGAAGGTAAACGGGTCGGGGTAATCGCCGATCCAAGCCGCGCGCGAGGTGCGTAGTTGAGCGTGTGCTGCGAGTCGAGGTACACCTTGAATTCCTGGTTGCGGATGCTGCGCGTCGACGCCCAGTTGCTTGTGCCAGGTCTGCTGGATGACCTCGGCGACGGCGCGGTGGTTCTGGCTGGTGTTGATGAGGATGTCCACCGGCGGCAGTCCCTTCGCCGCCGGGAAAACCGGCCTCGGCGAGCAGGCGGCGCGCGCCGTCGTAATCGGTCGGGATGCCGCGCTGGCACAGTGTAGCCGTCGGGGTTGGGCGGGAGTAGGAAGTGGGCGGGGAGCTGGCCGCCGCGCGTGACGTTTTTGACGATGCCGTCGCGGTCGATGGCCATGGCCAGCGCGCGACGCACGCGGCGGTCTTTCAGCGCGGGGTTGGTGACGTTGAAGCGGTAAAAGTACGTGCCGAGGTACGGCGAGATCTGCAGAAACTCCGGCGCGTGTTCGCGGTAGGTGTCGATCTTGGTCGCGGCAGTTCGTAGGTGACGTGGAGCGGCCCGGCGCGGAAGTCGCGTTCCTCGCTGTCGATGTTTTCGGTCGGATAGATAGTGGATTTCCTTGAGCCGGACGATATCGGCGTCCCAGTACGTCGGGCTCTTCTCGACGATCACTTCCTGCTCGGTGTTCCACGCCTTGAGCCGGAACGGACCGTTGCCGACGAAGTTGCCCGCGCTGGTCCAGCGGGTGCTTTTGGTCGAGCTTGCCGTACTTGAGGATCGTCGGCACGTGGACCGGAAACCACGAGTTGTGGTTGAGCATCGCGAGGAAATAAGCGGTCGGGTTGACGAGCTGGATGATGAACGTGTAGTCGTCCGGCGCCTCGAAGCCGACCTTGGAAAAATCGGTGATCTTGCCGTCGTAAGAATTCCCGGGCGTTGACGACCGCGCCGTCCTTCGAAAGCATTCGGCGTACTGCGCGCCGAGCGTGGGCTGAGAGGATGCGGTGGTAGGACTCGAGGAAATCGCGCGAGGTGACGGGGTCGCCGTTGCTCCATTTCGCGTTGTGGCGCAGATGGAAGGTGTACGTGCGCCCGCCGTCGGTGAAATGTCCCAGGTTTCGGCGACGCCGGGGATGGGGTGGAGGTCGTGCGGGTCCTGCGAGACGAGGCCCTCGAAGAGCGCGTTGAAAATGTGGCTCTCGGGTTCGCCGATGTCGGTCTGCGGGTCGAGGTCCGGCGGGTCGCGCGCCGTTGCCCCAGTAGAAGACCTGATCGTGGTTGCCCTGGGCGACGCGCCCGCCGGGGCGCACGCAACCGGCCAGGAGCAGCGCGAGAGGCAGCAAGCCCGCCAACAGTCCCCTGGTGATCTGAGAAAATTGCCCCGTCATCATCCCTCCTTTTCCGTCGCCAGTTGAGCGACCGGGGCCGGCGAAGTCAAGGCTGGTACTCGGAACCAACGACGCCGCCAGCCGCTGTTCGCTAGAGCTAAGCGTGTACAGGACTATCCAGTGATGATTGTCCTTTCCGTGGTCCGGATATAACGCCACTGCCCGTTTACGCGCTCGACCACCGCGATGATACCGTCATCAAAAATGACCTCCACTTCAGATGGGCCATTGATTTCCACCGCCTCCACATGTGCCCGGGCAAACGCTGGGCTGCCGAGGCGCGCGGCGGCAATGGCAAGGCGGATGTTCGCTCTCGATACAAACCAAGTGTATCCTTCGACGGTGATCCCTTCCGGCCCGGTCATGACACATGAACTCAGCAGCGCGAGCAACAGGAAGCTGACGAATAGATACCGCATAGTAAATGGGATTGTGCCTAACGAACATAAGCTCAGTGACAGAGGCTGGCGAGGAAAGACATGATAAACAGATAAGACCCGACCGCCAGCCGCTGTTCGCGGGAGCGCGTGGTCAGGCACCGGTTGCGTTGGATGACGGACTCTGAGCGATAAACAACTGCCGGATACGCTCCACTTCGGAGCGACACCTATCGATGGAATGCGCGGGAGAATAGCTCTGCATCTGACGTGCAACGCCGGGAAACGCGGAAAGAACGGCTGCCCAACCGCGCGTGCGGCAGTGAAAATGCTCGGAGGCAAGCAAATCGAACATGACTGGTAGCTCGGCTGAGATGTCATGCCCGCGCGAGGCGAGTTCGTGGAGGAGAAAATTTGGGGTGAAAGTGCGATGCTCGCGCAATTCTGTGAGCAGTTGGCCCGTGGACCTGCCGGAAAGCTTTCGGCGTGTCGAACGGATCGCCAAGAGCCAGGGGATGCGCCCGAGGAAGACGCCTGGAACACAGCCAGCGACTGCACCGACGACCAGACCAACACTGCCTCCAATCTCCGATCCCAGAGCACCGCCGACCAGAGCGAGAAAAAATGGAACTCCGATCTGGAGCAGATCGAATGTCGTAATCATCCGGTGGTCGAGGCGCCTGACGAATCCAAGCTCAGCGACAGAGGCTGTTCGCTGGAGCGCATGTTTAGGCTCTGGGTACTGGGGAACGGTTCCCTTACCATTCCTTATGGAAGCCGTGCGACTCCGCATAACCGACAGTGGGTGGATTTTTGTCTAGAAGAAAGCAGAGGACAATCATTTTCCCACTATATTTCCGGTCTATCGAGTGCTCCAATGTATGGACATAGCACCATTCTTGAGAGGCAGGTATCTCTGGAGGAAACCCAGCGAAATCATATTTGAGATCAGGAGAGCCGAGGCGAGCAAGCACCTCCTCTTTTGTGCAATACATAGGTAGATCATGCTCTGCGCGTTCTATACGTCTGCGCCGTGCTTGGGAAGCGTGATATGGATACCGCAGATGCTGCTCAAACTCTTTTCCCGCAAGATCGACTTTGCCCATTTGGTCTTCAAACATGTGTGAACGGGAAGTCATTTTACAACCAGTCGATAAGCCAATGCACGAGCAACAAAGCAATATTTTGAGCATATAGATCAGAGTCTGACGGACTCAAGCTCAGCGACCGGAGCATAGTGGGGGTTCACTGGAGCGCATGGTTAGGGGCGACGGGTCAAGGGATCGAGAGAAATCTCAGCCGAAATTTGTTCCTGGCCGGTGCCAAAACCCATGAGAGGAGCGTTATAGCCCCTCTGATAAATCTGCATCGGTACTGGTAAATGTTGCGCGTGATGAAAGGAGATCAGTGCAACGTTGGGGCGCTCATATCGAGCGGGCACATAGAAGCGACCGTCGGAATCTGTGGTTGCAACGCGTGGTTCCCAATCAGGATAGAAAACTTGTGCGCCTTTGATGGGCCGACGTGTGCGGCTATCGATGACCCGGCAAGTGGCGCTGGGATACTTGAGAACCTGCGTTGGCACGCAGGACGATACCACCAGGCATCCCATGAACAAAAGGATGGAGCGTAATTTCATGGAATGTGGCAGAGCCCCTAACTATACTTCGTTAGGTGGAGCTTGCGCGTTTTTCGGTTGGGCGGCAAGTTGATTGATGGCGAGCAAGGAAGTGGCGGCGTTGGACGAGCGGCTGCAGACCTTTTTGGAGCCGATGTTGGGCTTCCTGGGCCGGGAAGATCGGCGGCGTTGGGCGCGCACTTACGTGGCGGGTCTGCTGCTGGATGGCGAGCGCAAAAGCATCCAGCCTCTGGCCGCCCGGCTGGGGCTGGCGGGTGATGCCACGCAGAGCCTGCAGCAGTTCGTTTCCACCGGCCCCTGGTCCTGCGAGCTTTTGCAGGCGGCGATGAGCCAGCAAGCCGCCCGGCTCTGGCCCAACCCGCACGCCTGGATCATTGATGAGACGAGCTTTCCCAAGGCGGGCAGCCACTCGGTGGGCGTCGCTCCCCAGTACTGCGGAGCCCTGGGCAAGATCAGCAACTGCCAGGTGGCGGTGAGCCTGCACTACGCCGCCGGGACGCTCGAAGAGCCAAGCAGCGCGGCGTTGGGCTGGCGCTTGTTCTTGCCGCGCGAGTGGATCGACGACCCCGCCCGCCGACAGAAGGCCGGGGTGCCCGCAGAGTGTCACCTACCATTCCAAGAACGCGCTGGCCTTGGCCCTGGTGGACGAGGCGCTCGCCCGTGGACTGCCCCCGGCCCCGGTGCTCGCCGACAGCGACTACGGCGACGATTACTCTTGGCGGGCGGCTTTACGGGCGCGGGGCGTCGGCTACTGCGTGGCCGTCGAACCCAAAGCCAAGGCGTGGACGAGCGCGCCATCAGGAAGCCCACCCCCCGCCGCCGGTCGGCCGCTCCCGGAGGACCCGCTGCCCACTCCCCAGCGTCTGGACCAGATCGCCCGCGAGTTGCCTGCCCGTGCGTGGCGCAGGGTGCAATGGCGAGACGGCACGCGCGGGCCGATGCAGGGCCGCTTTGCCCGCGTGCCGATCTGGGCCAGCCACGGGTACACCCAGCGCCAGCACCGGGCAGAGCGCACCCGCGAGTGGCTCCTGGTCGAGTGGCCCCCGGACCAAGCCGCGCCCGACCGACTACTGGCTGGCGCATCTGGAGGCCGGGACCAAAACCCCCACGCGCAAGCGCCTCGTGGGGCTGGCGCGGGAACGCTGGCAGCGTGGAACAGGACTACCGCGAATTGAAGGAAGAACTCGGGCTCGACCACTTCGAGGGCCGCAGCTATCCCGGCTGGCACCACCACGTCAGTCTGGTGTGCTTGGCGCACCTGTTCTTGCAGAGCGAACGCGCCCCGGCTATCGACCGGGGGCACGCAAAAAAAACCGGGACGCAGTGCCCAGGCGCGAGAGCCTGCCGCAAACGCGCCGCCGTCTGCACATCGCTCTCGTACGAATGTGTTGCGCGCGCTGTCCCTGGTGCGCCAGCCTGCTGGACAGCTCCTAGCAACCTAACGAAGTAATACTAACGGACTCAAGCTCAGGGATAGAGCCAGGCCATGAAGGACGAAAACATGGAAAAGACCCGACTACCAGCTTCTGTTTACTGGAGCGCGTGATTAGATGGTGCGGTCATCGATATGAGGCCAACGTCGCCTTGAGGCTATCGGTAAAAGGATCGAATTCGTACGGGTCGGCTTGAATGTCCGCTACGCGCCAAACGCCGTCCTCAACGACAAGGATGAAATAAGCATTGCGTCTGCTCCCGGCATATTGCTGCTCCGGTCCCCAGATCATCACGCCCGCGACAATCGCAGTGAACGGGCCCCGGATCGTGCGGCTGATCTTAAACCGGCCTGGCGGATCCGATGCGAAGCGGAAAGCCCCGCCGTTGAACTCTGGGATCGGTATTCCGCCGCTTTTAGGACGATGTCGACGGATAAAGTTGTTGGCGAGTCGCAAGCTCTCGCGTAAATCCCGGCACAGCCAACGCTGCTGAGCGGATTCGTCTGTACCGATGTCCGGGGGAGTGACCCAGTGATTATCCACTCCAGCGGTTGTGCGATGGTCACCGGCAGCTAAGTACGAGTAGAAATCGCGAGTGACCTGCTCGGGTGAAACCGTGGGCAGTGGAGCGGCAGCGGAAACTGCGGTGGCCGCGCCCCAAACAAGCAAGAAAAAGAGCGTGATTCTCATATTGCGCGAGCACCGCCTGACGGACTCAAGCTCAGCGACAGAGGCTGGCAGGACAAGGGTGGAAGACCAGAAAAGACATAGCGCCAAGCTTCGGTTCGCTGGAGCGCATGGTTATCGGACTCTACGGCAACGACCTGAACTTAGGAAGTGCCGAAGCTGGATTGCTGCCAATAACCTCGCCGGTCGGCGTAACCGCCAAGGTCAGGGGGCCAACCCCGAGGTCGTCTGGATCGTAGGCGAAATCCCAGCATGGCCCTCGCTGGCCAGTGGTGCTCTGGAAAAAACAAAGGCGGCTGGAGTACGGGATGAGCGGCCGAGGGCTTCTGGCGATGAGTGCACCCGCCCGTGTGCGAGCGTGGAAATAGGAAGCGCACAGAAGAATGGCAGGCAACAAGAAGAGGGCACACAGTCCGCCAACGAGGAACCACCGTTTGCGGCTGGGATGCATGAAACGTAAGATACCTGACGATCTCAAGCGTTGGGTAATGGTACAGTTTAGCAAGTGTTCAGCCCCTGCCGGGGCTTCCGAGACGGCAAATGATGCCACTGCCCGTTTTGTCGTGCAGCACGTCTTCCAGAACGCGCCCTACGGCCAGATGAGCCAGCCGGTGAGCATCACCGTGCGGGGGTGAAGATCGAAATCAGGGCAGGGATGCCCTATGGCAAGAACTTCTCCCGCAGGCCCGCCAGATAGTGTTCCACGCGCGTCGGTTCGCCGGTGGCGGCGGCGACGAGTTCGCCGGGCGGCATTCGGCGGCCTTGGACGTGGATTTTCTCCCGCATCCACCCGAGCAGGCCATCGTAACGACCGGCGGCGAGTTCGGCCGGGAGACCCGGCACGTCGGTCAGCGCGCGACGGTAGAGTTGCGCGGCGGCGAGGTTGCCGAGCGTGTACGTCGGGAAATAACCGATGAGCCCCTCGCTCCAATGGATGTCCTGCAAACAACCGTGCGCGTCGTCGGGCACCTTCAACCCGAACATCGCCTCGAAATCCTCGTTCCACGCGGCCGGCACGTCCCGGATCGCCAGTTCGCCCGCGAGGATGCGCCGCTCCAGCCCGAACCGCAGGATGACGTGCAGATCGTACGTCACCTGGTCCGCTTCCACCCGGATGAACGACGGCCGCACGCGGTTGACCGCCGCGAACATTTCGTCCGGCGTCCGCGCCGCCAGACCCGGGAAATAATGCGCGGCGCGCGGCAGCCAGTGGGCCCAAAATTCCCGCGCGCGTCCGACCTGGTTTTCCCAGAGCCGGCTTTGCGATTCGTGGATGCCCAGCGATACGTAGGTCCCCGCCGGGGTGCCGAAGGCTTCCTTGCGCAACCCTTGCTCGTACATCCCGTGCCCCGCCTCGTGCATCACGCCGTAGAGGGAAACGAGGAAATTACTCTCGTCGTAGCGCGTTGTCAGCCGGGTGTCGCCGGGCGCGAGGCCGTTGCAAAAGGGATGCGTGGTCGTGTTGATCGTCCCCGCCGCGAAATCGAACCCGAGCGCCCCGGCGACCTCGCGGTTGAAGGCCGCCTGCTGCGCCTCGGGATAATGACCCGCCAGCAAATCGGCGGGCACGCGCGCGGAACGCTCCGTCGCCGGCCCGAGCAACTCGACGATGGCCGGGCGCAACGTGGCGAACAGGGTGTCCAGCTCGGCGGCACGCGCGCCGGGTTCGAAGCCTTCGAGCAGGGCGTCGTAGGGATCGGCCGCGTAGCCCCACAGATCGGCGAGACGGCGGGTGAGGGTGAAAACGTGTTCCAGGTGCGGCGCGAAGCTGGCGAAGTCCGAGCGTTGGCGCGCGGCGGTCCAGGCGGTGTTGGCGACGACCTTGGCGCGTTCGTATGCCTCGACGAGATCGGCGGGCAGCTTCGTGGCGCGGTCGTAGTCGTGCCGCCAGCCGCGGACGTTGGCGGCGGTGTCCGGGTCGGTGTCCGTGGCGAGTCCGGCGTCCTCGCAGGCGGCGATCCAGCCACCGACTTCCGGGTCGGTGAACAGCCGGTGGGCCTTGCCGCTGAAGTAACCCAACTGTTCCGCGCGGAAGTCCAGCGCCTTGGGCGGCATGAACGTCTGCTGGTCCCAATAAAGCAGCGCCGTGGTGCTGTGCAGCAGGGAGATTTCGTGTGCGCGCTCGCGCAACTGGCGGTACGGGGCGGATTCGGTGGACATGGGGCCGGGTGACGGGTTGCGGACGATCTGATTTGAAACGATAGCCACCGGCAACGTTCGTCATTTTCCATCGCCCGCAACCCGTTCCCATGAAAATCGCCATCGGCTCCGACCACGCCGGTTTCCAGTACAAGGAAGCCATCAAACAGTACCTCCAATCGGTGGGACACGAGGTCATCGATAAAGGGGCGTTTGCCTACGACGCGGGGGATGATTATCCGACGTTCTGCGGACCGGCCGCCAAGGCGGTCCCCGCCGGGGAGGCCGAACGCGCCATCGTGCTCGGCGGTTCGGGCAACGGCGAGGCGATGGTCGCCAACCACGTCAGCGGCATCCGCTGCGCGCTGTGCTGGAACGTCGAGACCGCCCGCCTGGGCCGGATGCACAACGACGCCAACTGCATCTCCATCGGTGAGCGCATGGTCGATCTCACCACGGCGCTGGAGATCGTGCGCGTCTGGCTGGAAACGCCTTTCGAGGGCGGCCGGCACGCCGCGCGCATCGCGCACATCGAGGATTGAAAGCGGGCGTCCGGCGCGGGGGCGCACGACGATTCCTTCCCACCTATGAACGTCAAAACGAAACGCGCGAAGCTCCCCGCCACTGCGCCCGCCAAGCTGAGTCATTCGCTCGACAAGAGCACCCACCGGATCGATACCGGCATCAAGGAAGCCAACCGGCAGGCGGTGATCGCCCTCTTGCAGAAGGTCACGGCGAACCTGAGCGTGATCTACACGAAGACGCGCAATTTCCATTGGAACATGACCGGGCCGCGCTTTCACACGATGCATCTGTTCTTTGAAGTGCAGTACAAGGAACTCGGTGAGGCTGCCGACGAGGTAGCCGAGCGGACCCGGATGCTGGGCGGGTTTTCGATTGGGACGCTGGCCGAGTTTCTGAAGCTGAGCGTGATCAAGGAGGAACCGGGCGTGCGTCCTCCCATCGATGGGATGATCCAGACGCTGGTCAAGGATCACGAGACGATCATCAAGGGTTTGCGCGAGGACATCGACAAGTGCGACGACGACTATGAGGACACGGGTACGGCGGACTTCCTGACGGGCCTCATGGAGCAACACGAAAAGCTGGCCTGGATGCTGCGTGCGCACATGGAAGATCATCAGCCCCGCAACGACGCCTGAGACGCGCCGACGAATCGACCTGGAAAAGCCTCCGCAGAAATTGCGGAGGCTTTTTCGTTTCGTCGGCGAAGGCGGCGGCTATCCGAGCGGTCCTTGCACCGTTTCTCAGTTTGGACAAAGCGCCGCGAGGCGCATCGTCAATAAGGTAGGGATGGCTCTCCGAGCCGTCCCAAATGTTTCTGGAATGCGTCACGTGCGTACATTGGTCACCCAAGCCAATCTTGGGACGGCTCGGAGAGCCATCCCTACCTTGTTTGGACGCGCGCCTCGCCTCAGCGGGGGGGTCTGTTCCTCGTCCAACGCGAGAAACGGTATACCAAGCGTTTCCGACTCCGCTATGCGGTGATCGCGCACCTACCTTTTCCTGCGCGGCAACAACGCAAACGCCAGCGCCAACCCCGCCACTCCCGCGCCCAGCAAATACGGGACCGGGTCGGTCGGTTTCGGTGGCAAGGCATCGACTCCGCGCTCGTCCGTTTGCGCGGGTTCGGGCACGTACCGCCCGTGTTTCGGCGGCGAGAAATGCCGGGCGAAAACCCGCAGGTTATCCGCTACCTCGGCACCTTTTATCGGAATCCCGTGTCCGCATGCCAGCGTGAGAGGTTCCAGGTCCACGAGTTGCCGCAAGGACCGTCCGTATTGCGTCCAGTCGTAGATGAACGGCGCGCCGCCCGCAGCGATATCCTGCCGTTGGGTAGCCAGCGCAACATAGGAATCCATGTCCACCGTGGCCACGGCGTCGCCCGCGAGCAGGATACGGTCTTCGCGGTGGAAAATCGCGACGTGCCCCGGCGAATGCCCCGGCGTGTGCAACCAGCGCCACCCTTCCATCCCCGGCAAACCACCCGTTCCCTGCGCCACACCCGCCGGGGCGGGGTCACTTGGCAACGCGCGTACCCGGGTGCCGAAATCACGCGCTCCGTAGGGCAGGACGCGCGACAGGTTCGCAATCGCCCCGCCCACCGTCGGATCAGGCGGCGGGTAATCAGAACGGCCGGTCAGATAGGGCATTTCCAGGCGGTGCGCGTACACCGGCACGCCCCAATAATCCGCCAGCGCCCGGGCGTTGCCAGCATGGTCGAAGTGTCCGTGCGTCAGAAAGATCGCTTCCGGGCGGGACTTCAGGCCGAAGCGACGTTCCGCCTTTTCGATGAGGGTCGCGGCGAACCCCGGAACGCCGGTATCCACGACCGCCCACCGGCCGTCGGGATCGCCGATGAAATACGCGTTGACGAAAATCGTGGGAACACGGGCCAGACCGGGGCAGATTTGTTGCATGGTGTGCCAGATGAATCGTCCAACCGGCGATGGGCGGATGCGGACTCAGGTTGCGGCTGGTGGGTTGCGGGTTGTCGTTTTCGTTGAGGTCATGTCGGCAATCCTCCGATGCAGGCGGATTTTTCTCGGCTTTGCGTTTGGCTGGGTGATTGCGTGCGCGACCGTCGCGCAGGCGGCGGAATTCTACGTTTGCAGCCACGGCTGGCACACGGGCATCGTCGTGCCGCGTGCGGCGGTCGTCGCCTCGGGCACGTGGCCGCCGGGCGTGGCGGAACGTGACTTCGCCGGTTGCGCCTACCTGGAGCTTGGCTGGGGCGACCGCCAATTTTACATGGCGAAAAAACCGGGCGTGGCGATGGCCGTCAGCGCGGCGTTGGTGCCGGGGCCGAGTGTGCTGCACATCGTCGGTTACCCCGGATCGCTGGCGCGCGAACGGATGTGGAACGAACGCGTGACGGTGCCGTGCACAGACGCCGAACTGCGCTCGCTGTGCCGGACGCTGGGGGAATCGTTCGAGCGTGATGCCAGCGGACGCGCGCCGCCGCTGGGACCGGGATTGTACGGCTTCCAGAGCCATTTCTACGCGGCGAAGGGGCATTACTGGATCGGCAACACTTGTAACTCATGGACGTTGCGCATGGAACACGCGGGCGGCCTGCCGGTGCGCGTGGGTCCATCCGGGACGTTGCGGGCCAGCGCCGTGATCGCACAGACACGGCGCGTGCTTTCCAAACAATGATCATTGTCGAACGCGAAGACCCTCGTTCCGAAACCGCCGCGACGCTCGTCGCGGACCTTTGCGCCGAATTGAGCCGACGCTACCACCGCCCGCCGAGTCCGTTCACGATCGACGAGGCCGCCGACCCGCGCGCGGGCTTCGTGGTGGCGCGGCGGGACGGTGAACCGGCCGGTTGCGGGGCGCTGCGGCGCATCGACGAGACCACCGCCGAAGTCAAACGCATGTACGTCGCGCCTGGCGCCCGTCGGCAAGGGGTCGCCCGGCGCATCCTGGGCGCGCTGGAACGCCTCGCGGACGGGCATGGCTACGCGCGGGTCATCCTGGAAACCGGCACGCGCCAGCCCGAGGCGTTGGCGCTTTACGAATCGAGCGGCTATCGACGCACGGAAAATTACGGCCGCTACATCGGCAACCCGGAGGCGGTCTGTTTCGAGAAGCGGCTGGCGGAGCGGCCATCGCCTTGAGACAGGCTCGATTCCGCCCGTTGAATGAACTTTGCCCCGCTTCCGGTGTCATAAGTCCGTGCGTTCTCCACCCCACGCCATGAAAGCTCGCATGTTCATTTTCCTGTTCCTGATCGCGACCGCGCTGCGCGCCGCCGATCTACCGACCGTGACAATCGAGCATCTCTACTATCTGCAAACCCGCGCGGAGCACATCCGGAAGTTCAAACCGGATGAGATGATCGAATATTGCATCGCGCAGAAGATGGGCGGCATTTCGTTCGACAACCTGGATGCTCAACTCCTCATCTTGCGGATCGAACTCGCCAGACTGCTCCAAGTCGAGCAACAGCAGGACACCGAACCGCACGTGGAGGCCCTCAAAAAGAAGATCGAGATGTATACGGGCCTGTTGCGTGAAGAGGCTCAGAAAGTGCAGAACGGCATGGTGCGCGAGGGTCAGATCGCCGCCGATACCTTGCAGGTCATAGCCCGCGCCCAACAGGCTCCGCGGTGATTCCGGGAATAGTTCGTCGTCAGACCCCCAACTCCGCCTTCACCTCCGCGAACGCGCGGATGGCAAAATCGAGGTCTTCGGTCGTGTGCGCGGCGGATACCTGCGTGCGGATGCGCGCGGTTCCCTCGGGCACCACGGGATAAAAGAACCCGACGACGTACACGCCTTTTTCTAACATTCGCGCGGCGAACTTCTGCGACAATGCCGCGTCTCCTAACATCACGGGCACGATGGGATGCGTGCCGGGTTTGATCGTCATTCCCGCCTTCTCCATCCCGGCGCGGAAATACCGCGTGTTCTCCTCCAGCCGGTCGCGCAGTTCGGTGGACTCGGTAATCATCTCAATGGCCTTGAGCGACGCCGCTACCACGCATGGCGCGACGGTGTTGGAAAACAGGTAGGGCCGCGAACGCTGCCGCAGCAAATCCACGACCGGCTTACGCGCGCTCGTGTAACCGCCGCTCGCGCCACCGAGCGCCTTGCCGAGCGTGCCGGTGATGATGTCCACCCGGTCCAGCACGCCGCAATGTTCGTGCGTCCCCCGGCCCGTCGTCCCGAGGAACCCGGCCGCGTGGCAGTCGTCGATCATTACCATCGCACTATATTTGTCGGCTAGGTCGCAGATGCCTTTGAGATTGGCGACGGTGCCGTCCATCGAAAACACCCCGTCGGTGGCGATCAGCTTGTGACGTGCGCCCGCCGCGTTCGCCGCCCGGAGCTGCGCTTCGAGGTCGGCCATGTCGTTGTTCTTGTACCGGAACCGCTTGGCTTTGCACAGCCGGATGCCGTCGATGATGCTGGCGTGGTTGAGTTCGTCGCTGATGACGGCATCCTCGGCCGTCAGGAGCACCTCGAACAACCCGCCGTTGGCGTCGAAGCATGAGGGATACAGGATCGTGTCCTCCGTGCCGAGAAAGGTGGACAGGGCGCGTTCGAGTTTCTTGTGGATTTCCTGCGTGCCGCAGATAAACCGTACGCTCGCCAGCCCGAAACCCCATTCGTCGAGCGCACGCCGGGCGGCGGCGATGATCTCGGGATGGTCCGCGAGGCCGAGATAATTGTTCGCGCAAAAATTGAGCACCTCCTTGCCGTCGTCGGTGGCGATGTGATTGCTCTGCGGCGTGGAGATGATCCGCTCGCGCTTAAAAAGGCCGCGTTCGGCGATTTCGGCGAGCGTGGCGTTGATCTGGGTGTCGAAGGCGCTGGACATGATAGGGAAAAACAGGCGGGTCTCACTCACCGGCGATGCACGGTGGGTGTCCCGAGCAGGTGTGCCATTTCCGCGTTGTAGGCGGCGGCATAGGTCAGGACCGTATTGCGATAATAATCCCGCGCGTCGATATCGGCACTATTAGCAGTCTCTGTCAGGAGAATTGTGCCGTACCGCCGCGCGAGCTTTTCGCCGACGCCGGGCGCGCAGCCAGGATAATACGCGCCAAAACCGACCACCCCGTAGAGGCGGTAATTGCCGACGCGAAAGCTTTCGTCCGCCTCGCTGACGGCGTCCTTGTCGGCGTAGACGTAGGCCGCCCGCAGGTAGCCGGGCGAGTATTTGATGACGCGGAAATCGTCCGCGAAGGGATTGTCCTCGCAGCCGGTCACAGCAAGCAGCGCGACCGCCGCCAGCGTAAGGGCCAGCAAGCGGCGGAATGGGATGAGAGGGATGTTGTGCACGACAGGATTCTATCACTTCGGCCCCTGGATGCACCTTGAGCGCAGAAAATCGTGCGTCCCCTTGCCCGAGCGGCTTCGTTTTACATTCTAGGCATTGTCATCATCTCACTTTCCATCATGGACTCATCCCGCCGTTCCTTCCTGAAAACCTCCGCCGCCGTGGCCGCCGGACTCACCGCTGCGCAGACCATCGTGCGTGCCGGCAGCCCCGAAACCGACACCGCCACCAAGACCGAGGCCGTCAACACGCTCATCTCCGCCCCGAACGACCTGCCGCTGCTCGGCGGCCCCATGCCCGGCGAACAGCGCAAGGGCGACATGGTCTACCGGCCCCTCGGCACCACGGGCGAAATGGTTTCCCTCGTCGGGATGGGCGGATTTCACCTCGGCAAAATCCCCACCGAGGAGGAAACGACCAGACTCGTCCGCAGCGCCATCGACCGGGGCATCACGTTCATGGACAATTCCTGGGACTACAACCTTGGCACCAGCGAACTGCGCGCCGGCAAGGCGCTCAAGGACGGTTACCGCGACAAGGTTTTCCAGATGACCAAGATCGACGGCCGCACCAAAAAATCCGCCATGCGCCAGATCGAGGAATCGCTCACCCGGCTCCAGACTGACCGCCTGGACCTCGTGCAACACCACGAGATCATCCGCATGGAAGACCCGGACCAGATTTTCCAGGAGGATGGCGCGATGGCGGCGTTCCTGGACGCGAAAAAGCAGGGCAAACTGCGTTTCATCGGCTTCACCGGTCACAAGGACCCGCTCATCCACCTGCGGATGCTCCAGGTGGCGGATGCCTACGACTTCCATTTCGACACGGTGCAAATGCCCATCAACGTCATGGACGCGCACTACCGTTCGTTCGCCGCGCAGGTGCTGCCGGTGTTGATCCAAAAGAAAATCGCTCCGCTGGCGATGAAGACCTTCGGGGACCACTACATCCTCGACACGAAAACGACCGATCCCATCGACATGCTGCATTTTTCGATGAGCCTGCCGGTGTCGGTGGTCATCACCGGCATCGATAAGCCGGAAATCCTCGACCAGGCGCTCCAGGCGGCGAAGACTTTCAAGCCGATGGACAAGGAACAGGTGGCGGCGTTATTGGCGAAGACGCAAGGTGGCGGCGGCGCGTGGCGAGTCAGAGTTGTACAAGACGACGTGGCAATTCGACAGCACGGCGCAAAATCCGGAGTGGTTGGGTTACCAGAAGATGCAATCGACGTAATAGGCCGCCACGCGGCCGGTCGTCACCAAGGTAGGGATGCCTCTCCGAGGCAGTCCCTATTTTCGTTTGGCCGACCTTGTCCGACTCCGCACATTTCCAGAAAAGTTTGGGACTGCCTCGGAGAGGCATCCCTACCTTGGTGACGACCGCTGGCGCGGCTCAGTCCCCAAAAACTTTCTGGTACCACTTCCGGTCGTCCGCGCCTGCCCTCGGACCGCTGGCATCGAAACCCATCTTCTTGTAAATATCGGCGGTTTCCCAGCCGGTCAGATCGGCGAGGGCTTTCGCTTCGGTGCGGTGGCGTTCGGGCAAACCGGCGAGATACTTCTTGCCCGGTTCGCATTTGGCCTCGCCCGTCCACGGGTGACGCAGCACGTACCGGCCCTGGAAATTCGTGCGGTCGCCGGTTTCCTGAAACACGAGGTCCTCGGGGAAATGCGCCTTGTCGTAGCGCAGATGCAGCCGCGTCACGAACACGTTCTGCGCGCCGCCGCCCATCGGCGGCGGACGGGCCGCCCGCGCCGCGAGCCGCCCGGGCTGACCAGCGGGCCGCCGTCCGCGCCGTCGAGCCAGAACACGCCCAGCCCCTTGAGTTCCTCCGCGGTCAGAGGCTCGGCCGCGCACGGGTCGCACCAACCCATGTCCCAGGCGTATTCCTCGAACACCGCCTTCATGTCTTTTTCCTCGACCTGACGACTCGAACATCGCCCGGTAGAAGTCCGCGAACGTGTCCTTGACGTAAAGCGGCACGTCCATGCCGGTGGGCAGTTTGGCCGTACGGTAGTTCGTCGTCTCGATCCGGCCGCTCTCGGTCAGCGCGAAGACGAATAATTCCTGCGGCCCGTCGGCGTTGACCATGCCCAGGCGGATGGGCAGCATGAACTTCGGGCTTTCGTAGGCGACCTGGATCGGGCGCAGGAAATTGAAGCCGCGCCTTCGCTTTTTCCTCCAGGTTCACCTTGGCGACGAAGAAGTGCATCTTCTGCTTGATGTAGCCGTCCAGCACGTCGGCCGCGCCGGCGGGGATTTTGTAGCCGCTCTCGGTGAGCCACGTTTCCAGCCCGTCGCTCTGCTCGGCGGAGAGGATCACGATGTCGTACTCGCCGACGGTGTATTGCGCTTCGATTTTGACGCCGAGGGCTTTGGCGCGCTCGTCCTTGTCCGCTGGCACCGCCCATCGCGGACCGCGCGGATGGCCGGTCGCCATGCTGTATTCCACCATCGGCCGGCACGGGTCTTCGTCCCAATATTCCACCAGCCGCGGCGCGGAATAGGCGTCGAGATGTTCCACCGTCGCCTGGTTGCCGACGTGAATCTGCCCTTTTTCGAGGAACGTCGGCACGGGGATGACGACCGCGAAATCCTTCGCGTCGCCCTCGAAGTCATTGACCATCGTCAGCACGGTCTTGTCCCCCTTGCGGGCCAGCACGACCTTGGAAGCGTGGTTGAAAAGCTTGGTGTCGGCCTTGGCGACATAGAAGCCGCAAAACGCGTGGGCGTCAGTGCTCAGTGCCAGGAGGCAGGCCAGCAAGGGAAGCAGTGGCAATTTCATAGGGTTGCGAATACAGGTTCGGGTCGGGTGAGAAGAGTGCGCGGCGTCGGTTGCCAGCGGTAGCGTTTGCCGGGCAGGAGCCAGTCGAGCAACGGCACGAGCAGCGAGAAAGCGGCGAGACTCCAGAGCAGACCGTTGGTGCGGAAAAGGCGGAACTGGACGTACCACTCCCCGAAGGCCACGAGCGCGGCAAATACGATCCGACCCACCCGCGAGTCGGGCGTGGTGCGGGGGTCCGAGATCATGAAGAACGCGAAGAGCAGAATCGTGCCGCTCTGCATGCGATGGAGGGGAATTTGCAGGGGTTCGTTGAGGTAGGCCGAACGCGCGAACAACAACCCCAGGTAGCACGCCAGAAACGTCAGCGCCACGTCCGCCCGGCCCGCGCGGGTGACGACCAATCCACCGAGGCACACCATGCCGAACGCGAAGAACGCCACGCTGCCCCATTGCCCTGGCGACACCCACGCGCAGCCGTCCGCGCACAGGAGCAGGAGGACCAGCGCGAAGTTGGTGGGATTGAAGAGGTGTTTGCCGTTCCAACGAAGCAGGAACTTGCTCGCTACGGCGGCAGCGGGCGCGGCGGCGGCGAGCCAGAGGGAATTTGTACGCAACAGCAGGCAGAGCGACAGTCCGGAGATGAGCGCGCTACGCGGCTCGAAGGCAGTTTCCCCGGCGAGGAATCGGCTGCAAAACCATTGCACGGCGAGCACGGTCGCCAGGGTGACGACGGCCTGCACCGGGCCGATCTCGAAGTCGAGCGCGCGGACGCCGTAGAGCAGCAGACCCGTCAACGCCGCGATCTGGTAGATGCGAGGGTCACGGAAGAAACGGCGCACCGGCATCGGCCGAGCATGGCAAACGGAGCATTCCACATCAAGCCAACGCGCGAGTGCGGAAAATCTTAGAGGATTTGTTTCAGCCGCAGCAAAGGTGTGGAAGACACAAAAAAAGGAATGGCAGAAGCAGCCCGCGAGTTTGTGGGACGATAAAACTCAACCGGAACTTGTCTGCGGATGGGAGCAGAGAAGTTCAAGTGGTCAGGTCATCCAGCGGACTGCTGATCTCCCCCGCACATCGACCGCGCCAGTTGGGTGCAAATGTTCGCGCGTTTTCGTCTAAAGCGTTTCTCAGTTGCCTGTCCGGTGTTTCAGCCCCGGCAGGGGCGCAAGAATTCAGCCCACGGCGTGAGCCGTGGGGGAAACCCGCAGGCACGTCCTAGCCCCGGCAGGGGCGTCAGATAAACACGGCGGCCCTCACGGACTGGTCGGGCGGCTTCTCTTACGCCCCTGCCGGGGCTTTGTCCTCTGGGGAAGGACCGTTCCCACGGCTCACGCCGTGGGCTCAACGACTACCGGCTCAAGCCGGTAGGATGCGATGGGACTAAAAGTCCGGTGGCGGCTAGAAGCCGCTTGGAAAGCCCCCGGCCCGGGCCGGCTGGCAAGGCATCGGCGGCGACCCCTGGCCTCACGGCGGGTCGGCCACGATGCGGAACGTTCCCTCGCCATCCTCGTCCCACTTCTGCTCCTCGATGTAGCGCTTGATCGTCTTCTCATCGACCGCTCCGACCGTCGCGCAAAAGTAGCCCCGTGCCCACAGGTGCTGGCCCCAATAACGCTTCTGCAAACTCGGGAACTCCTCCTGCAGCTTGCGCGAACTCCTGCCCTTCAAGTACTGCGCCAGCTTGGCCGGCGACAACACCGGCGGCGCGCTGACGAGCAGATGCACGTGGTCGGGCGACACCGCTCCACGCACCACCGCCACCTCCCGCGCCCGGCAAATCTCGCGGATCAGGTCGCGGCAACGCACCGCCAGGTCCCCCTTGAGCACCGGCCAGCGGTACTTGGTCACCCAGATCAGGTGGTACTTGCAGTCCGAGACCGTGTGCCCACGATGGTGGTAGTTGGCCATGCAGCCGCCCACCTTAACGCGCCACCCGCCACCCTCCAAGGCAGACCGTCTAAAGACGGTGGGCTCCAACCCGGCACCTGGATACTGAACTCTGCCGCCCCTGCCGGGGCTTGAGGAAACCTTACACGCAAACGAAAAACGCTTTAAAGGGTGACGACGATCTTTCCAAATTGCCCGTTGCTCTCCAGGTAACGGTGAGCCTCTGCCATCTCCTCGAATTTGAATGTCTGGTCGATGACCGGCTGGAGCGCGCCATTCGCAAATCCCCCGACGATGTATCTCACCGCAGCGGCGCGGCGCTTTTCATCGCCGGTGATCGTCCAGAGGCTATACCCCTTGACGACTTGCATTTTGGGAATCATCTCAAGCACCGGGATCGGCGTGGGACCCTCGGCAAGAGCGCCGTAGAGGTGGACCGTCCCATGCGTGGCGAGCGCGGAGATCAACTTCGGGAAGTTCGGGCCGCCGATGGGATCGAAGGCGACCCGCGCGCCCTTGCCGTCCGTGATCCGCATGACTTCCCGCACCAGATCGACTTCTTCCGTGGCGATCACGTGGGCCGCGCCGGCTTCGAGCAAACGCCCGCGCTTTTCCGAGGTGCGCGTCAGCGCGATGGGAGTCGCCCCGGCAAGGTTGGCGATCTGGATCGCCGCCAAGCCCACGCTGCTCGAAGCGGCGGTGATCAGGACGAAATCGCCCTTCGTCACCTCCGAGTCGGCGACGAGCGCGCCGTAAGCCGTCACGAACATCATCCAGACCGACGCGGCCTCCGTGAACGAAAGGTTCTCGGGATGCTTCACGACCGCGTAACCAGGCACGAGAATGACCTCGCCGTAGGTGTGATAGTCGTTCTGGGAAAAGCTCGGCAGGATACTGACCGCGTCACCCGCCATGATGCCAGTCACGTCCTTGCCCACGGCATCGACCACTCCGGCGGCCTCGTACCCCAGACCCGCCGGGAACTTCACTGGTTCGATGTATGCGTCTTTGCGCCACATCGACTCGGCCCGGTTCAGACCGATGGCTTTGACCCGGAGGCGAACCTCGTTCGGTCCGGGCAGCGGCACTTCGGTTTCGACGAATTGCAGGACTTCGGGTCCGCCCGCCTTGGCGATCTTGATGCTGCGTGACATGGTCGATCAGGCGTTGGTGCCGCCGTCCACGGTCAGGTTCGCGCCCGTGATGTAAGACGATTCGGGGCTGGCGACAAAGGCGACCAGCGCGGCCACCTCTTCGACCTTGCCGTAGCGCCCGAGCGCCGTGACCGCTTTTTGCGGCGTGGCCCAGTCACCCGAGGCAGGGTTTAACTCCGTGTCGATGGGGCCGGGCTGCACGTTGTTGACCGTGATGCCGCGTGCTCCAACTTCCCGCGACAGTCCCTGGGTGAACATCTTGACGGCACCCTTCGTGGCCGAGTAGGCCGCCAGGCCCGGCGTGAGTGTGCGCTCACCGACGCACGAGCCGATCATGATGATCCGGCCGCCGTCGTTGAGATGCTTGAGCGCGGCCTGGGTGGCGTAGAACATGCCGCGCACGTTGAGGTCCAACACGCGGTCGAGTTCCTCGATGGTCGCCTCTACAAACGGCTTAGGGATGGCCGTCCCGGCGTTGTTCACCAGGATGTCCAGGCCGCCGAAAGCCGCGACCGTTTTTTCGACGGCGGTTTTGACCGCCTGGGCATCGGTGGCGTCCGCCTGGATGGCGATGGCCTTGCCACCGGCTCCTTCGATTTCCTTGACGACCGAGTCGGCGGCGTCCGCGCCCTTGGTGTAAGTGATGGCGACGTGAGCGCCGTCCGCCGCGAGGCGTTTGGCGATGGCGGCCCCGATCCCACGGGAACCGCCGGTGATGAGAGCGACTTTGTTGCTGAGTTTAGACATAGGTTAGTTTTTCTTGTTTGGTGTTGTTGCGGGTAAAATTAAGCAGGTCAGGAAGCAATGTCGTTGGTCAGAACGATCCGATAACGCGCTTTGCCGGCGCGGAGATGTTCGAGCGCGTCGTTGACCTTCGACATCGGGAAAGTCTCGATGATCGGTGCCACCGAATGACGCGCGCTGAATTCCAACATCGCGCTGATCGCCGTGGGACTGCCGGTGGGCGAGCCGGAAACTTCCTTCGATCCCATGATCAGTCCGAAGGCGGGTACTTCCATCGGCGGCAGGATGGCCCCGACCACATGGAGACGGCCCTTCGGTGCCAGAGTGTCGAGCAATCCGGGGACATCCAATGGGACATTGATCGTGGAGATGATCAGGTCGAGGCTACCCTTGAGAGTCTTCAGGACTCCGTCGCGTTTCGTGTTGTGGACGTGGTGGGCACCGAGCCGGCGCGCCTCCGCTTCCTTGCTGTCGCTGGTGGTAAAAGCATGGACCTCGCAGCCCCACTTGTTGGCGAATTGCAGCGCCATGTGACCTAACCCGCCGATGCCGATGATCCCTACCCGCGCGGTCGGGGAAATCCGATGTTCCAAAAGCGGCGCAAACACCGTCACTCCGCCGCAAAGCAGCGGACCGGTCTTCTCCAGGTCCAACCCGTCGGGCAGCGGCCGAGCCCACGTCCACTGCACGCGCAGACGGTCCGCGAAACCGCCGTACCGCCCGACGATGGTGCCCTGCACGTTGGCGCACAGGTTGTGATCGCCGGAAAGGCACTCATGGCAAGAGAGGCAGCTATAGGCCGACCAACCCACCCCGACGCGCTGACCGATTTTGAGACCCTTGGCCTCGTGCCCCAGGGCGACGACGGTGCCGACCGCCTCGTGGCCGGGAACGAACGGGAACTTCGACATCCCCCATTCGTTGTCGAGCATGGATAGATCGGAATGGCAGACTCCGCAGTGGGTCACCTTGATTTCGACTTCCTCCGGGCCGAGTTCACCCGGCCGGAAGGAAAACGGTTCGAGGGCGGCACCGGGTTTGGAAGCCGCGTAAGCGTGGAACTCAGTCATGGGTTGGTGGAGTGGATGTTTTGTGTTTGGTAAGAGGCGTAGTCCGTGTAGCCGCGCGCATCGAAGGTGTAAAAGGTGGCGCGGTCGTAGGGACTGAGCGGCAGACCCAGGCGGATGCGTTCAGGCAAATCCGGGTTGGAGATGAAATGCCGCCCGAAAGCCACGGCGTCGGCGTCACCGTTTTCTATCACGGCCCCGGCGGTGTCTGGCTCGAAGCCACCGGCGGCGATGATGTTGCCTTTGAAGATTTGCCGCAACCGTTCGGACGCCACCGGAGCCTGCCCCTCGGCGATGACCACGTTGCCTTTCACGCGCGGCTCGATGATGTGGAGATAGGCCAATCCGAAGCGGTTCAACTGGTCGGCCGCGTGACCGAAAAGCGCCTGCGGGTTGCTGTCGGACATGCCGTTCCACGAGCCGCCGGGAGCGATGCGGATGGCGGTGCGGTCGCCGCCCCAGACGGACGCGACCGCTTCCATGACTTCCAACAACAGGCGGACGCGGTTTTCGACGGGGCCGCCATACTCATCCGTCCGGTGGTTGCTGCCATCCTGCAAAAACTGGTCGATCAAATAGCCGTTGCCGCCATGCACTTCGACCCCGTCGAAACCGGCGGCCAGCGCGCGTTGGGCTGCTGCCCGATAGTCGTCTACGATGCGCCGGATTTCTTCGATCTCCAGGGCACGATGCGGCGAAGGCTGGGTCCAGCCGGAGGGCGTGGAAACCAGGTGCGATTTGTCCTGCCAGTAGCCAGGGTTCAACGAGGCCGTGACTGGTTGCGGCCCGCCGGTCATCTCGACGTGGGACGACCTCCCGGTGTGCCACAACTGGGCGACCATGCGTCCGCCTTTGTCGTGGACCGCGCCGACGACGCGCTTCCATCCCTCGACCTGCGCGTCGGTGTAAAGTCCCGGTGCGCCGTACCAGCCGCGAGCCATCGTCGAAACCGTTGTCGCCTCGGAGATGATGAGGCCGCCTTCGGAAGCGCGCTGCTGGTAATACTCGTGCATGAGCGATCCGGGAACATCACCCGGTTGCTCGGACCGGGAACGGGTCAGCGGTGCCATGACGACACGGTGCGCGAGCGGGATGCGCCCGAGTTGCACGGCGGAAAACAAGCTGGGCTGTGTGGCTGGGATCATCGTCAGGGCGTGGTTCAGGTGGATGGAACGGGGCGGATGGAAAGGATGCGGCGGCCCGTGCATCTCTATCTCAAGAATTGGCCAAGCTACATTGCAGAAAAACTCGGAAAATTTTCACGGCACGACTGCTTGCGGTGGGAGCCATCCGTGTTCTTCCCGTTCGCGGGACTAGGTGCGCGCGGCCGGCGGCAGCACGGGCCGGAGCGATTGGAGCATCCCGTCAACCCCCATGAGCCTGTAGCGCGGGCTTCCCAAAGGCGCGGCGCGGGTGTAGAAGTGCGGCATGAGCAGCATCCTCGACGTGCCCGAAATCCGCGCCAGCGTGCATCGCTGGACCGTGGCCGACTACCGCGCGTTGGCGGAGGACAACCCGGCCTTCCGGCACTCGGAACTGGTTCGCGGCATCATCGTGGAAAAAGAAATGGAAACGCCTTTGCACGATTCGATGGTTGACGCGGTCGCGGAATGTTTGCGGAACGCGGTGCGCGAGGGGCGGTGGGTACGCCAGGAGGCGTCGTTGCAGATGGCCGACTCCGTGCCCGAGCCGGACGTGGCGGTGGTCGCCGGCACACGCCGCGATTACATCGACCGTCACCCCACCACGGCGGAATTGGCCGTGGAAGTCGCCGTGACCAGCCTCGCCGCCGACCGTGAAAAAGCGGCCCTCTACGCCGAGGCGGGTGTGGCCGAATACTGGATCGTGCTGGCCGAGGCCGGACTCGTGGAAGTGTACCGCCGGCCGGAGGCGGGCGCGTACCGGGAGCGGTGCACGTACGGGCGCGGCGAGGTCATCGAGGCGGTGGGCGTCACGGGCGGAGCGGTGGCGGTCGAGACGCTTTTCGCCTGAAAAAGGACGAACCGCTTTTCCCGTCCCGGCTTCACGGATGCACCGCGCGCGACCGGCCTTCTATTCAAGGTGCTGGCGTGGGCGCAAGCCGCCGCACGAGCAAATCGAAACGAGGATCGGCGCGCAATGGCTTCCAGAGAGGATTGCAGCGGAGGTCACCGTAGGAAGGTCGGTCGGGCCAACCTGTCCCGGCGTAGGGTAATTGCACCACTTTGTTCAACTCGTCGAAGGCCCGGTCGATGTCTCCGATCCAAGCGTAGACGACCGCCAGATCGCAACGGGCGATGGGCGCATCCAGCGCCGACCCATCGAAAGGTGCCAGATCGCAGGCGCGTTGCGCCTCGCGGACGGCGTCCTCCTTGCGCCCGAGCGCCGCGTCGATGATGGCCAGGGTACTCAACGGCCGGTTGGCGATGGGATCGATCCGCACCTCGTTTTCAATCGTCGGCCGTGCGAGGACAAAGGCGGCCCGCGCCGCCGTGGCATCGCCGCGCACACAGGCCGCCAACGCCGTGTACCAGGCTCTCGGATAGGGTACTTCATCGATCATAAACTCCTCCAGCTTGCTGGCGGCCAGAGTGCGGTCCATCTCGTCGGGATCACCGCTGTACGTCGCCACGATCATCGGTTCCTCTTCATTTGGCACGTCATCGGGCTGATGATGGATGAAGTAATCTTTCCACGGCCCCGGGTCCGCCCGACTTTCAAATGCGATGCGGGCACGGGTGCCAGCGAAATCGTTACCGGGATTGCGCGCATTTATCTGTGCCGCCACCCGCCCGACATCGTCGTAACGCCGCAGCGCGTGATCGACATAGAGCAGATGGATAAGCGCTGCGGTGTCGTGCGGGTCCAACTCGGCCGCGCGCTGATAGCTGCGAATGGCGTCCGTCCAGCGGCCCCGCCGCCGGGCAATGTCTCCTGTCTTGCATTCCAGCCAGGCGTTGTTGGGCAGGGTGCGCCGGGCGGCCTCCAACTCCTCCAGGGCGAGCGTGAAATCCCGGTTGGTGTTGTAGTAATGGTAGGCGGCGGCAATGTGTACCTCGCCAGCGTCGGGTTGCAGGTGGCGCGCCATGTCCAGGTACTTTTCGGCGAGCGCACGGTGATCGACCGCGAGTTCCGCCACGGAGGAGCCTGCCCGGTTCAGGCAGATCGTATCGTGCTTGGTGGCCAAGGCGCAGTAGGCCAGGACGAAATTGGGATCAAGCTTGACGGCCTGCTCCAACAATTCGATCTTTTGGAGCGCGTCTTGACGGGCCAGGAGGTCGTTGTCGAGCACCTCGGGCGAGGTTTGCCTTCCGCGCAAATAAAGATCGTATGCTTGTAGGCTCGTGGTGGGCGGGCGATTGATGATGGCTCTTTCCTCGCGCGAAAGCGACGCCTGCAACCGGTCGGCCACCGCGCGTGTGATCTCACCCTGCACGGCGAAAACTTCCGACAGGCGCAGATCGTACTGCCGGTTCCAGGGCCGCGCGAGGTCCTGCAAGTCCGTCATGGACACGGCGACGTGGACGCGGTCATCCTGGCGCTCCAGGCTGCCGGTCAGCAGGTGACGCACCCCTAATTCCTTGCCGATGGCCGCCAGGTCCCGGTCCTTGCCGGCGGGGTAGGGCTTGGCACCGGCGGATTCGACCACCTGCAGGCTGGCGACCTTCGCCAGGTCGGCGGTGATCTGGTCCTGCACCCCGGTCGTGAAAAAGGCATTGGCCGGGTCGGGACTCAGATTCTCGAACGGCAGCACGGCAATCGAGCGGTCCGGGGGCGGGGGCGGTGGGCGGGTGACACGGTACAGCCACCCCCCGGCCAGCGTTGCCAGGGCCAGGGAAACGCCGAGCAGCAGGAACCGTCGGCGGCGGCGGGTTTCAGGCGGAGGCGGCAAGGCCCGGCGGCATCTCTCCAGCGCGGCGAGCAGTTCCCGCGCGCTCTGGGGCCGGGCAGCGGCGGCGGCCGACAACATGGAACGCAACAACGACGTGACCGCCCTCGGCACGCGCGCCGCCCGCAGTTGGTCCCACGGCAGCGGCTGCCGGGTTTGTTGCGCGTGGATTTCCGCCAGGGTCTGACCCAAAAATGGCAGCTTGCCGCAGAGCAGGGTCCAGAGCGTCACGCCCAGCGAATAGATGTCCGAGCGCGTATCGATGCGTCCGGCTTCACCCCTGGCAAATTGTTCGGGACTGGCGAAAGCCGGGGTGCCGACGAAGCCGCCGCGCGTGTCCTCCGGGCCGTCGCTGCCCAGGGCGGTGACGGCTTTGGCCAGACCGAAGTCGATCACCTTGACCGTCGGCAACGATGGCCCGCTCCCGGCCTTGCCCGCTGCCTCCAGCATGACGTTGCCGGGCTTGAGGTCGCGGTGCACGATGCCCTGCGCCTCCGCTGCCGCCAAGCCCCGGGCGATCTGGACAGCGATCTCCAACGCCGTTTCGACGGGCAGCGGACCGTCCCGCCGCACGCGTTCGGCGAGCGTCTCGCCTTCCACCAGTTCCATGACGTAGAAACACTCCCCCTCCTCCTCGCCGTAGTGCAGCACGGACGCCACGTTGGGATGGTGGAAGCGCGCGGCGGCCCGCGCCTCGCGCAGGAACCGCTCCCGGGCGGCGGGATGCTCGGCCACGCCGCGATCAATGACCTTCAGGGCCACGACCCGGTTCAGCACGGTGTCCCGTGCCCGGTAGGCGGTTCCCATCGCGCCGCGTCCGAGTTCGAGCGGCTGGCCGTCCGCGCCGGTGAGCAGCTCGAAGTGGCCATAGCGGTGCCTCTTCGCGGCGGTCCACTCTCCGGCGTCCGGCGCGCCGTCGTCCGCCCCGGCCAGAAAACCCGCCAGGCAACGCACGCACACCGCCTCGATCCCTCTCTGGACCAGAGGCTCGTGGCAGGTCGCGCAGACGCTTGCAAGGCCAGTGCTCATGGTGGCTGCGGTGTGAAGGATTCGGAACGAGTAGGCAGTGGTGATTTCGTCAGGACAGGAGAACGTGCAGGAGGTAGCGCATCTCCTCGTCGATCTCCGAGGCGTCGTTTACCGTGCGCGCCACCTCCGCGCGGACGCTCTCGCGGTAGCGTTGCCGCACGCGCCAGAGCGTGTTGCGGAAGGTGGCAATCGGCATCCGCAAACCGGCGGCCACTTCTTCCTGGGGCGTCGGAGCGGCCGCTCCCCCGACGACGAAAGGTTTGAGTGCCTCGACCAATTCCCCTTTGCCCTCCGCCACGAGAGCGCGGTGCAACTGTTCCCAGGCCCGGCTGACGAGGTTGGCCGCCCAGTGGCGATCATACCCGCTGGTCTCGTCGCCGCGGACGACGCTGCCCAGCGCCGCCTCGGCTTCCACCCACTGGTCGTCCATAGAGACGATCTGGTGGCCGCCGCCGCGCTTGAGAGCGTGGGCGCGGTCGTACTCGTTGGCCAGGAAGTGCTGGAGCGAGCCGAGCAGAAAGGTGCGTAGCTGGCCCTTCTCGGGGTCGGCATGGGCCAGGGTGTTGCGTTCGATCAGGTGGGCGAAGAACGCCTGCGTCAGGTCCTGCGCGTCGCCGGGAGAACGGCCCCGGCGGCGCAAAAAAGTGTAGAGCGGCGGCCAGTACGCCTGGCAAAAGCTCGTCAGGGCGGCCCGGGCCGCCTCGGGCGACTGGCTCCGGGCGGTGAGCAGCACCACGCTCCAGTGGGTGGACGCAAAAGCCGCGCCCCCTTCCTGCAATGTGCCTGGCACGCCTTTCACCCGGCCAGCGTAGCGATCGATCTATCCGTCTGACAATGCGGGAGTAGCGGCGAAGCAGGGACTCGTCAGCGGCCTGCACGAACACCGGCGACTCGCGCCGACAGAGGACGGAAAATCCTGCGGACTTTCGCCTCCTCGCTCCGGGAGACGGTTGCAGATGCCGTGGGATCAGCAACGATAGACAAAACGGCGGCCTCCCGGTGGTCGGCAGGGGAGAGCACGCCGTCTCTCCTGCGTGAATACTCCCGAGCGAACCACGGCGGCGGCCTTTCCCCGGTATCTGCATGGCCGCGTGCTGGCGGACAGTTCCACCTTGCAATGGCCGGAACTCTTCGCGCGCCGCGTGCGCTTTCCTCGCGTGGTGGATCGTTTCCTCGTGCCGGCCACGGCCGAACCGCTGATTTCCTGTGGGCTGGCGGGCACCGCGGAGTTTCGGGAACGCGAGCCGGGCGGTCCGTGGGTGACGCGGCACATCGGGCCGGGTGACTTCTTTGTCACCCGTTCCAAGACACCTTATGAGGTGAGGTTCAGTTCGCCCGCGGGCCAGGAACTCGAAATCATTTCGATCCACTTGGCGGTCGAAGCCTACCAGGCGGCCCTGGAAGACGTTTACCCGGGCCGGTCGGGCGAAAAGGACCTTGTCGACTTTTTCGGGCGGGATGAAACGTTGACGCACGTGTGCATTGCCTGCGCGGAAATGCTGGCGGCATCCACTCCGGGCACCGCGGGCCGGGTCGGTCATCTGACCCGGTTAATCGCTTCCTTTCTGGTGGAAAACTACACGGCTACGGCCCCGGAAAAGTCGAATCTCCGGGGCGGCCTGCCTATCCGCCAGTTGCACAGGGTGGAGGACTATTTAGATACGCACCTCAGCCGAAGAAATCTCCGTGGGCACGCTGGCCGCCCTGGTGGATCTGAGTCCTTTCCACTTTTGCCGGGTGTTCAAGCAGACCACCGGCATGTCGCCGCTGCGCTTCGTGACACACGAGCGCGATCACCCGTGCCCAGCAGCTCATCCGCGAGACCTCGCGCAGTCTCATCGAGATCGGCCTGGAAGTCGGCTACCCGAACCCGAGCCACTTCGCGCAGGTGTTCCGGCGGGTGGCGGGTGTGTCGCCGACCGAGTTCCGCGCGGCCCTGTAGCCAGGGGCAAAAGCGTTTGCCGCAAGAATCGAACAGTCCGCCGCAAGAACGCCAAAGCAGCGTGGCGGTCGGCTGGCGAATGCTCGTTCAGACACCATGCAGAAACCCGAAGACACCATGAACAAAGAACCCTCCCTGCTCAAGAAAACCTACGGCGACTTCTCGCCCAAACTCGTGGAGATCACCGACGACGTGCTCTTTGGCGACGTGTGGGAGCGCCCGGAACTCTCCAAGCGCGACCGCAGCCTGGTCACCGTCACGGCGCTGATCGTCGGCGGCAACGCCGAGCAACTGCCCTTCCACCTCAACCGCGCCAGGGAGAACGGCGTCACGCGAAGCGGAGATCATCGAGACGATCACCCATCTGGCCTTCTACAGCGGCTGGCCCAAGGCAATGAGTGCGCTCAAGGTCGCCAAGGACACGTTCCAGCCGCAGGCCGCAGAAATAATCTCCGCCCTTTGTTATCCATTCCCAAGCGCAAACACCCATTCCATGAAGATTCAAAAGAACGGCTCCAATCCTTCCAAGCAGGCTCCCGCGCAATATTTCACCGGCACCGTGCGCCTCGACACGCCCTTCAAGGCCGAGGAACCCGGGCGCGTCGAGGGCGCTTACGTCACCTTCGAACCCGGTGCGCGCACCAACTGGCACACGCATCCGCTGGGTCAGACCCTCGTGGTGACGGCGGGCCTGGGCTGGGTGCAGCGCGAGGGCGGGCCGGTGGAGGAAATCCGCCCGGGCGACGTGGTCTGGTTCCCGGCGGGCGAGAAACATTGGCACGGCGCTTCGCCGACGACCGCCATGACGCACATCGCCATCGTGGAAACCCTCGACGGCAAAAACAGCGACTGGCTGGAGCCGGTCACCGACGAACAATACCGCCGGTAGGTTGGCAACCTTGCAAACACCCATGCCACACATTACCCGGCTGCTTTTTGTCCTCCTTCTCACCATGCTGACAACCCTCATCAGTGGCACCGCAAAGGCGCAGGACGATCAGGGCAGGATCGTCCGGCTCGCCCGGCTGCAAATTGATCCGCCCAACTGGAAAGCTACCGGGCGGCGCTTTCACTGGAAATTGCCACGTCGGTGCGGGTCGAACCCGGCGTGATCGCGCTCAATGCCGTGGCGGAAAAGCACGATCCGACCCGCATCACGATCCTCGAAGTGTACGCCAGTGAAGAGGCTTACCAGGCGCATCTGCAAACCCCGCACTTCAAGCAATACAAGGCGGACACGCTCCACATGGTCAAGTCCCTCGAACTCGTCGAGGTGGAGCCGATCATCCTCGGCTTGAAAGCCAATTGAGGAGGGGAAAGATACGGAAACCGGAAAACGATTGCTCAAACTGACATTGCCAATTCGCAGTCTCCTGCTGCCGTTACAGCATTTTTCGGTTGCGTGTCACGCCTCCGTAGCCCCGGCAGGGGCGGCAGATTTCAGCCCACGGCGTAAGCCGTGGGAGAAGCCCGCAGACACGTCCAAGCCCCGGCAGGGGCGTAAGAAAACACAGCGGCCCTCACGGACTGGTCAGGCGGCTTCTCTTACGCCCCTGCCGGGGCTTTGCCATCTGGGAGTAAAAATCCTCGCAGCAAGCTGCGAGGCATTGGTCAGAACCTGAACACCAACTGCGCCTTGTGCAACTGCCGATCGCTGCCGCTTCGCCCTGCCCTTTGACGTACTCGGCGATCACCTTTTCACTCCCGTGCTGGCCGAGCGTGTTCACAAAATAGCCCTTGCCCCAGAACTCCCCTCCCCACAGCCTTTTCCTGACCTCCGGGGCTTGGGCAAACACCTCCCGCACCGTCAGGCTCTTGACCGTCTGCACGATCCGCGTCGGGCTGTAGGTCGGCACCGACTGCACCAGAAAGTGCGCGTGGTCGCGGTCCACCCCGATCTCCAGAAACCAGATCTCGAAGCGTTTTTCGATCTCCAGACACACCGCCTTGAGCACCTCATCGACCTGCTCGCTCATCACCACCCGCCGGTACCTGGCCGCGCACACCACCTGGTACATCAGCACCGAAACCTTGTGCGACCTGTGGACATAGCGGCTTTCCATCGCTCACCCTCCACCCCGGCAAAGTCGAAGCAAGCTTCGAGGTATCCGACCCAAAGGGAATGAATGAGGTGTTTCTAACGGCGGAAGTTTGTCGCTTTCGATCATTGAGATAACGGTGGAATGGGTGGCCTAACTAGAACAGGAGTTACGCACCGTGACATTTGAGGACGAGTAAAAAGTGGGGAGGTTGGGCGGTTGTTTTATGCGCACGCTCTCCAAGCCCTCGACCGCCCTTTGCACCCTGGAGCACTACACGGCCTTTCTGCTGGCCGAGAGCCAGAGCGCGGGCTGCGTGCGCTTGGCGGAGGTCAGCGGGGGTGAGTTTGCCCACGATGCGGCCAACCGCTTTCTCAACCGCGAGCAGTTCAGCCCGCGGGACTTGTTCGAGGAGGCGCGTCCGCTCATGGCGCTGGAAGGCGGCACGCTCAGCGTGGACGACAGCGTCTTGGAGAAGCCCTACAGCCAGGAAGGCAAGGTCGATCTGGTGGGCTACTTCTGGAGCAGCAAGGCGGGCGGGGCCGTCAAGGGACTCTGCTTGGTCACGCTCTTGCACACAGACGTGCGCGGCTTCTCGTGCCCGGTCAACTTCCGGCTCGGTGGACAAGGCCGAGGGCAAGACCAAGAACGAGCACTTCCGCGACATGGTGACCGAGGTTTTAAGCTGGGGCCTGCGCCCGGCGGCGGTGACGGCGGATAGTTGGTTCTCGGGCGTGGAAAACTTGAAGTTCCTAAAAGACCAGGGGCTGGGTTTCTTGATCGCCTTGGAAAAGAACCGCGTCGTCAGCGAGCAAGCGCACACGTATCTGCCCGTGTGCGAGCTGGACCTGCCCGAAAAAGGCAAGGTCGTGCACCTGCGCAAGGTCGGCTTTGTGACGGTGTTTCGCACGGTGGACAAACACGGCACCGCGAGGCACTACGCCCAGGGCGACCCGCGAAAAAAAAGCGCATGAAGATCGCCTTTGGCCACTTCCGGCACGTCCGCAGCCTGCAATGGAAGATCGAGTGCTACCACCACGCCCTCAAGGAAGTCTGCCACGTGCGCAGGTTCTTCGTGCGCTGGAAAAGAGCCATCCACAACCACGTCTTCTGTTCGCTCCGTGCCTTCCTCAAACTCGAAACGCAACGCTCACGCGGGCAGATCAGCACGTGGTATCAATTCAAACGCCACTTCGCCGATCAAGCCGTGACCACCTTCATCAAAAGGATGGTCGAACACCCTCACGGTGCGTAACTCCTGCTAGAAGTAGACGAACGAACATCGCCAAACAAGACGAATGTCGCTCGTCCATCGTGGCCTGACGGAAATCGTCCATCGCGGCCTGACGGAAATCGTTGGCCCGAAGCGTGACCGCCGGATGATCGCCGGAGCCCGCACCGCTTTTCTTGTCGAGACGATCCATGCTGCCGCGATGACCTTTCTGCCGGGGTTGATTTCCCGTCAACGTCGTCCACTGTATGCGGCGACGACCTTTGTCCTGAACGGCCTTCAGGGTTTCCCCGATTACCAGTGCTTTGATCTCCACGTCCGAACAACTCGCCGCCTTCCTGCCCCATCTCGACGGTGCCGACCGCGTCGCCCTCGACACCGAGGCCGATTCCCTCCACGTCTACCGCGAGAAACTCTGCCTCGTGCAGGTCAGCCTCCCCAACGACGAGCACGCCCTCATCGACCCGCTCGCCGACTTTTCGCTGGAGCCATTCTACACGGCGCTCAAGGGCAAGACAATCCTCCTCCACGGCGCGGATTACGACCTGCGCCTGCTGCGGCGCGCGGGCGGTTTCGTGGCGGACTCGATCTTCGACACGATGCTCGCCGCCCGGCTCGTCGGCCGACGGGAATTTTCCTACGCCGCGCTGGTCAAGGCGGAGTTTGGCCTGGAACTCACCAAAGGTTCGCAAAAAGCCAACTGGGCCCGCCGCCCCCTGACGCCCGCGATGGCCTCCTACGCGCAGAACGACACCCGCTACCTGCTCGAAATCGCGGACCGGCTCGGTGCCCGCCTGCGCGAACTCGGCCGCTGGCCGTGGTTCGAGCAAAGCTGCGCCCGCGCGCTCGCCCAGGCCGCCGTCGAGCGCGAACGCGACGTGGAGGACGCCTGGCGCATCAACGGCAGCGGCGTCCTGCGTGGACGCGCCGCCGCGACCTTGCGCGAACTCTGGCTTTGGCGCGAGGGCGAGGCCCGCGTCGTGGACCGGCCGACCTTCCACATCTTGCGCAACGAGGACCTCCTCAACGCCGCGCGCGCCTTTGCCGCCGGGGAACGGCCCGGTTTCGAGCACCTGCGCGGCAGCCGTCGGACGCGTTTCTACGAGGCGGCCGACCGCGCCGCCGCCCTCCCCGAAAGCGAGTGGCCGGTGTTCGTCAAACGCTTCCAGAACCGTTGGACCGCCGAGGAGGAAAAGCGCGCGGACTCCCTCAAAAAGGAACGCGACCGCGTCGCCGCCGAACTCGACCTCGAATCCTTCGATCATCGCCCCCCGCGCCACCCTCGAAGCCATCGCCGCCCGCCCGCAGGCCGCCGTCGAACTCCTGATGCCGTGGCAGCGCGAATTGCTCGGCCTGTCCGTGGATTCCGACGCCTCGCTGTCGGCGTCGGCGGCTGTGGTTTCGTGAGAGAAAAAGGGCTGGATCGTCGGTCGCCGGTGAAGAAATCGCGGATTTGGGCGCAACCGGACCGCGATCCGGGGGTTTTTCTCACAGAACCCACACCCCACCCATGATTACTTCCATCCGTTCCAAAATCGTTCTGTTCGCTGCTTGCGCCGCCTTGCCCGCCACCGGGCTGTTCGCTCAGGCTCCCGCGACAACTTCCACCCCCTCGGTCTCCGTCCCTGCCGCGGACACGACCACGACGCCCACGACGGCCGCGCCGGGCAAACACGAAGGGAACATGAGGGAAAGGCTCGCTTCCCTCACCCCGGAGGAGCGCCAGAAGCTCAAAGCCGCCCGCGAGAAAGCCAAGGAAGACCCGGCTGTCAAAGCGGCCGAGCCGACCAGGGAGACCGACAGGAAAGGATTCCGCAAGACGATGGTCGCGGCGATGTTACGCGCCGATCCCTCGGTCGGTCCGATCCTCGAAAAACTGCGCGAGGAAGGCAAGCACGGGAAGAAGAATCCCTGATCGCCAATTGGCTCGATAATCCGGCAGCGGCTTTAGAGCCACCCGGAACGTGACGGACAGTTCCTGGCAGGAACTGTCCGTTTCAGCGTCTGGTCGTCGCGGGTGACAGGTAGGGACGTGTCCCTACCAATACCTTCGATGTCACTGGCGCGACACACTGCCGGCGATGCCGTCCTTATTGCGGCGGCGCGGGGGGCGCGGCCGGTTCCGAACTGCTGCCCGTCGGCACGGATTCGCTGGCCTGCACGGGGGCCGGGGCCGCCGCAGGGCTGACCGTGGTCGTCGTCCCGGGACCGGGCGCGGGAGTGTTGGTGGACGGCAGCGAGGTGGGGTCGGTTTGCAGAGGGCCGCTGCGGGGCTGCGGCGTCGGCCGGTTGCTGGTACGCGGCATCGGTGTGACCGGCCCCGTGGTGGCGGGCGCGATGGAAGTGCTGCCCGGCGGCAGCCCGACCTCGGCTTCGGCTTCCCGGCGGCGGGCGTAATCGTGCCACGCCCCGTTGGGCTCCGAGGTGTTGTAAAGTTCACGACGGTTGGCGGGCGTATCGCAGCCGTTGAGGGTCAACGCCGACGCCAGCAACACCAGGGGACGAAGCACGGGGAGAAATTTCACGCCTTCACCCCACCAGAATCGCCCCCGCTTGTCAACGGCCCACGCGTGCATCGCGCGGAATATTTGAGCTTTTCTCAAGTCGCGCCTATGATGCACCGCTTCCCGAGCCTCGCCCGACCGCGTTCCTTTCCCGATGAAAAGTTTCTTCAAGACCCTGTTCGCCACCTTCCTCGCCCTGATCATTTTTTCGATCTTCATCGTGCTCCTGGGCATCGGGGTCGTCGCGGGCCTCGTCAAAATCGCTTCCAAACAGGAAGCCAAGATCGAAAACGGGGCGTTCCTGGTCGTGGACATGTCGGTGAATCTGACCGACGCGCCGGTGTCCTTCGGTAGCTCGAAAGCCCTCGCGCAGTTGCTCGGCCGCAACGACACCGACACCGTTTCCCTGCGCTCGCTGCTCGCCGCCATCCACGCCGCCGCGGACGACAAGCGCATCGGCGGCATTTTCCTGCATGGCTCGTTCACGCCGGAAGAGTACGGCGCGGGGTTCGCCGCGCTCAAGGAGGTCCGCGAGGCGCTGCTGGATTTCCGCAAGTCGAAGAAACCCATCATCGCCTACCTCGTCGGACCGACCACGCGCGACTACTACCTCGCCTCGGCCGCCGAGACCGTTTATCTGAACCCGTACGGCGAGATGGACCTGCCCGGGATGGCCACGACGCCGACGTTCTTCAAGGGCGCGCTGGATAAATACGGGATCGGCATCCAGGTCGTGCGCCACGGCAAATACAAGAGCGCCGTGGAGCCGTTCCTGACCGACAAGATGAGCCCGGAAAACCGCGAGCAGACCCAGAAGTTGCTCGACGACGTGTGGGGGCAGTTCCTGACCGACGTAGGGACGGCGCGCAACAAGGCGCCCGCCGAAATCCAGGCGCTCGTGGACGCCAAGGGCATCATGACTCCCGAGGACGCCAAGGCCGCCGGACTCATCGACGACATCGCTTACCTGCCCGACCTCATCGAGAAACTCCGCGCCAAGGCCGGGACCGACGACAAGTCGCACTCCTTCCATCAGGTGGACGTGGCCACGTACGTCGATAAGGAAGTCGGCAAACCCGAGGCCGCCGACGATTCGCTGACCGCCGCGGCGGGACTCACCAACAGCACGGCTCCCAAGTTGGCCATCGTGTACGCGGAAGGCGAGATCGTCGATGGCGACACCGAGAAGACCGGCGTGGTCGGCGGCGACCGTTACGCGCGCGTGTTGCGCCGGCTGCGGCAGGACCCGAACGTCAAGGCCATCGTCCTGCGCGTCAACAGCCCCGGCGGCAGCGGACTGGCCAGCGAGACCATCCAGCACGAACTCACCCTGGCGCGCGCGGCAGGCAAGAAGGTCGTGGTGAGCATGGGCACGGTCGCGGCGTCGGGTGGATATTGGATCAGCACGGCGGCCGACCAGGTGTTCGCCGAGCCCAATACGATCACGGGTTCCATCGGCGTGTTCGGCCTGCTGCCGAATTTCCAGGGACTCGCCAACGACCACGGCGTGACGTTCGACGAGGTCAAGACGGGCAAGTACGCGGCGTTATCCACGGCTACGCGGCCCAAGACGCCGGAGGAATTCGCGGCGGTGCAGACGCTGGTCGAGGATTTCTACAAGAAGTTCGTCAACAAGGTGGCCGCCGGGCGCAACTTGCCGCCGGAGAAAGTGGACGAGATCGGCCAGGGCCGGGTGTGGTCGGGCAGCGAGGCACTCAAGCTCGGGTTGGTGGACCAGGTCGGCGGCCTGAACGACGCGATGAACTATGCGCGCGAAAAAGGCGGCTTGGCCAATGACGCGAAGATCGTGGAGTTCCCGGTGCCGCGCGATCTGAGCGAGCAACTGGCGGCGGCGCTCGCGGGCAAGAAGGAGCCGGAGACGAGCACTTCCGCGAACGTGTTGAGCGCGCTCGGCATCGGCCCGCGTTCGGGGGCGCTGGGGCGTTCGCTGGAAGGCGTGCAGGCGGATTTGCGCACGCTCAACGAGGTCAGCGAACCGACGGGCGCGTACGCGCGGATGCCGTTCGATCTGCGGCTGCATTGAGCGGCGGAGAGCGATGACGCCCAACATCACGGGGACGAGTTTCGCTATCGCCGTTCCCGATTTGCAGGCGTCGGCCGCGTTTTATCGGGATGTGCTCGGGTTCGTTGTGCAGACCATCCCTGATCCGGGTTGGCTGTTCTTCACCAGCGGGAATTGCACGATCATGGCCGGCGAATGTCCGGGGGCCATCCCGGTCGCGGAGCTGGGCGATCATGCGTACTTCGCGTACCTGCACGTGACGGGAATCGACGAGTACCATGCGTCGGTTTGCGCGGCCGGAGCACAGTTGTGCAAGACGCTGCGCGACGAGCCGTGGGGATTCCGGGAGTTCGGCGTGTTCACGGCGGACGGGCACCGGATCATGTTCGGACAGGCCGTGGAGCCGCCGGTCATTCCCCGATGATCTTGACCAGCACGCGCTTGTCGCGCAGGCCGTCGAGTTCGTAGTAGAAAATCTGCTCCCACGGGCCAAGGTCGAGCTTTCCCGCCGTGATCGCCACGACGACCTCGCGGCCCATGATCGTGCGCTTGAGGTGCGCGTCGGCGTTGTCCTCGCCGCCGTTGTGCTCGTACTGGTTGTAGGGCTTTTCGGGTGCGAGTTTTTCCAGCCAGCGTTCCCAGTCGCGGTGGAGACCGCCCTCGTCGTCGTTGATGAACACGCTCGCCGTGATGTGCATGGCATTGACGAGCACCAGTCCCTCCCCCACCCCGCTCTCGGCCAGCGCGCTCTCGACGCGCGGGGTGATGTTGAAAAGCTGGCGGCGTTTGGCAGCGTGGAACCAGAGTTCCTGGCGATGGCTTTTCATGGTTTGGACGCCGGGGTGATCGTCACCTTCCACTGCGGCCCCGAACTGATCTTGTTCATCGTGGCCAAGTTGCTCTGGTTCGCGGCGAACGACACCTGCATCAGGCTGTTGAGGTAAAGCAGGGGCTCGCCGACCGGCACGTCTCCGAAGCTGTTGGCGTAGGGCATCACCCGTTCGTACCGCTTGACCACCAAATCCTCCGCCGCGCTGTCCGCCGCGCTGTGCCAGGAGATCGTCACCTTGAACAGGTCGCCGGGCCTGGGCCGGGGCTGGAGTTTGGCGAAGTCGGCGGCGTCGATGTTCGTCCACACGTTGCCGTACTGCGGGTCGAGCACGGGGATGTTTCCCGTCACCTCCTTGCCGTCGGCGGCGACGGCGACGCGCGGATAGGGGATCGTGACCAGCTTCGCCGCGTCCAGCGTCGGACCGACCTCCTCGAACCGGATCACGCCTGCTGCCAGCCGCGCCCCCGTGTACGAATACACGTCGCGGCCGTGAAAAGTATAACTGTCCTCCGAACCGGGGCGGCGGTTGGTTTTTTCGTCGATCTCGCGCACGGCGTCGATGCCGAGGTGTTCGGCCACGAGCGTGAGCGTGCCGTTGTCGGGCGTGACGAAATACTGGCCGTTTTTCGTGCGGGCAACGACGGATTTCCGGTTCGTCCCCACCCCGGGATCGACCACGGAGACGAACACCGTGCCCGTCGGCCAGTACGGCGCGGTCTGCCACAAACGGTAAGCGCCCTCCCAGACGTTGAACGCGGGAATCTCGTGCGTCAGGTCGTAGATTTTCAGGTCGGGACTGACCCCGGAGGCCACGCCCTTCATCGCGGCGACCGCGCCGTCCTTCATCCCGAAATCGCTCTGGAGCACCAACGCCGGAGCGGCGGCGGAAAGGATGAAGGATGAAGGATGAAGGATGAAGGGCAGAAGCAGGAGGAGTTTTTTGCTTCGCCGGACGATTCCCGGCCGTTTGCGACTCGGCGGCATCGACTCCGCCCTCGAATCGTTGTCATTTATCGCGGCTTTCATTTTTTCTCCTTCATCCTTCATCCTTTCCCCGTTATGCGCTTTACCGAAAAAATCCGCAAGGCATTCACCGCGGAGGGACTTCTCAGCGTCCGCCGGGGATTCCGGCGTGCGCTCCATCCGCAGCCCGCGTCGAAGTTCCTGCGCCACCTTGACCCCGCCGTCATGCGGGAGCTTGCCGCCAAACACGGACACCTCATGCAACCCGGTGAGAACTGGGCCAAGTATCTCGACGCCGAACGCTGGCTCAAGCTCAATATCCGCCGCGCACAGGACATCGGCATCGACCGCGAACACCGCAAGCTGCGCGTACTCGACCTGGGCAGCGGCGCGGGTGGTTCCTGTTCGTCTGCAAGCACCTGGGACACGATGGCATGGGAATCGATGTCCCCCACCCTGCGTTCTACGGCGAGATTTTCGCGGCGCTCGGGTTGCAGCGCGTCGTCGCGCCCGTCGATGCGCAGCAGCCGTTGCCGGAGGAACTGTTGGCCGGCGGGAAGTTCGATCTGGTGACGGCGTTTTCCATCGAGTTCAACAAACACGCGCCGTGGGGCATGTGGACCGCGGCGGACTGGGATTTCCTGCTCGACGATTTGCGTGACCGTTTCCTCGCACCAGGCGGGCGCATTTATTTCGATCTGAACCCGAACTACGACGGGCAATTCATGACGCCCGACATGGCGGAGCTTTTCCAACGGCGCGGCGCGAGCGTGGACCGGCGAAGCAAGCTGATGTTCGATCCGTTGAAATAACCGCAGGATCACGCCGGCACTTCGACCGGCGGCGTGGGTCATCGGCCCGCCGCAACGAAAACCCCACGACGATGAACCAGAGCGCCTGCGCGAACACCACCAACCCAAAACCGTGTACGTCGAGCGTGAGCAACCCGGCAAACAACGCCGCCGGAATTGCAACCCCGATCACCAGTCCGTAATATCCCAGTGCGGGTGAAAATCGCCGGTTCTTCAAGATCGCCGCGGACCACAGCATGATCGCCACGCACGAGCCGACGGTGTACACGGCGGAAAATCCCTGGTTGATCCGGAACGTGTAGTCGAGCAGCATGCGACGCGATTCGAGCTTCGGATCGCCCTCGACCATCTTGCCGAGGATGTCCGCGCCGACGAAGCCGCTCATCACTCCGGCGGACATGATCGCCACGACCGCGAATCCGAACACCACGAGCGCCGCCAGCGGCAGCCGGCCCGCTCCCGACAACCACCGGCTCAACGCCAGCGCACCGAGAAAGGCCGCCGGCAGCGCCGCGATGGCGACCCCGTGGACCACCCGGTCCAACAGCGCGAGGTTCTGCATCTCGCGCGGACCCAGCAACCCGTGACCACCCACGGGATGCAGGACCATCACGACGATTCCCACCAGATTGCCAACCACTCCAACGTTCCACCGGATCGATTATCATTCATGCCGGAAAGCATCCGCGCGTCGGAACGGTCGTGTCCAGCGACACCGCGCGAGGATTCCGCACACTTGCCCGGCCGATGTCCGAAAACGCACCTGCCACCCCCGCGCGCAAGCCCGACCGCCGCGTCGCAAGGACCCGCGACCGGCTGGGCGACGCGCTGATCGAGATGCTGACGACCAAACCCTTCGACGAGGTGACCGTGCAGGACGTTCTCGCCCGCGCCGGGGTTAGTCGATCCACGTTTTACGCGCACTACCGCGACAAGAACGATCTGTTCCTGAGCGACGTGGACGATTTCTTCGCGCTCGTGAGCACGCTGCTGGCGCGCCGGGCCGATCCGTCCGGACGCGTCGCGGCGGTGGAAGAACTATTCTCGCACGTCGCCGAAGCGCGCCACATCTACACCATCATGGTGGAGTCCGGCCGGATGCATGATGTGACGGAATCGTTAGGCGCATTCGCCCGCAGCATCGAGGAGAGGCTCGCCCACGGACGCCGCGGCGGCGCGATGCTTCAAGGAACAGCGCGCCGCGCTCGCCCACGCGCTGGCCGGTGCGTTGTTCTCGCTTCTAGCCTCCTGGATTCGCCAGGGCGCGACCGTCGCGCCAAAAAAGATGGACGAGCTTTTCCATTCTCTGGTCCCGGTGGAACTGCGGTAAACCCTCGTTTGTATCATCCACGCAACCGGCCACAAAACAGGTGCAAAGCCCACCGGCTCCGTGCATGTGGCCGGTCACCCGCTGCTTCGGCAAACCGCGCCCGCCCATGAAACGCTTTCACCCTTCCCTCCTTCGCTGCCTCGTCGTCGCCGCCGCGCTCGGCGTGGCCGTTTGCGGCTGCGGCCGACCCGGCCAAGTATCACCTCAACGGCGGTGAATCCAAACCCGGCGATGCTACCCGCGTCGAGAGCCACATGACGCTGACCGGCGGCCAGTTCACCATGAGTGCGGGCGGGCAGAGCATGGAAGGCACGATGAGCATCGCCAACGACACCGTGGAGAACAGAAAGGTCACCGCGACCGAGAACGGCCAGGCCACCGCGATGGAGGTTTTCCACGAAAAAGATGCCTCGACCCAGGAGACCACGCTCGGCGCCAGAAGATTCCCAACAAGGAAGTTTCACCCATGCAGGGCGTCACCGTCGTCCGCCGCAAGACGGCAGCAATTGGACCGATACGCTCAAGGAGGGCACGCCGACCGCCAAACAAAGGAAGCGCCTGCACACCGACCAGCCTGACGATGCCGACGTGCTCTACCCGGCCGGCGAAATCGCGGTCGGCGACACCTGGACGGTGCCGGCAAATTCCTTGAAACGGCTCTTCAGCGAGGACATGCAGGACATGAACGGGTCGGTCCGCTGCAAATTAATACGGGTGGAAGACTTCGGCGGGCAGCCCTGTGCCGTCGTCCAGATCGACATGGACGCGTCGGGCACCGGCTCGGACGACAACAACAACACCATGAAAGTGACGCTCAACGCCCGCGGCACCGTTTACCGCGCCCTCAAGCAGCCTGTCGATGTGAAGATGGACCTGGAAGGCACCCTAGGATGGAAGGCAACGTCGGGGCGGGCGGGGCGGCGACCTTCGGCGTCACGGGGCCTATCGTCATCTCGGAGAAAGCGGCCGTCGCGCCGTGAACGGTCAGGCGGGCGGAGCGCGTCGGCCCGGCCAAAATCACGCCGGCTGCACGCCCTGACGCCACAGCCACGCGCCGCCTTTAACGCCGTTCGAGTTGTCGACGACCTCCGTGTCGTCGTCCAGCTTGAAGTCGATCAGCTTCGCGTTGCCGCCGCCGATGTAGAGCCGGTCGAAGTTCGTCAGCGCGCGCATGTTGCTGACCGCCTTACGCACGCGGCGGTTCCATTTTGGGCCGATCTTTTTGAGCGTCTCATTGCCAGCTGGTCGTTGTACGTCTCGCCCTTGCGGAACGGTGCCTGCAAAAGCTCCAGGTGCGGCCCGAGTTGCCCCTCGCTGTACAACGCCGAGCCGAAGCCCGTGCCCAGCGTGATGACCATCTCGATGCCGTGACCCTTCACGACGGCGAGACCCTGCATGTCGGCGTCGTTGATGAGCCGGGCCTCGTGGCCGAGGTGGGTCGATAGTTCCTGCGCCAGCGCAAACCCGCGCAGGTCCTCGGTGCCGAGCATGGGCGCGGTGATGATCTTGCCGCGGCGCACGACGCCGGGGAACCCGATGGAAATCCGATTGTAATGGAGCGTGGCGAGCGGCTCGACGAGCGTGAGGATCGTACCCAACATGACTTCCGGCTTGCACGGGTAGGGGGTTTTGACGCGGAGGCGGTCGCTGAGCAGGTTGCCCTCCGCGTCGAGCACGGCGGCCTTGAAGCCGGTGCCGCCGATGTCGATGGCGAGGATGCGGAGATCGGGCGAGGTGGGCGGGGGGCGTCTTCCATAAAAGTCAGGAGTCAGAACTATAGGGGAAACCGGCAACCCGCAACTCATCTTGAACTTCCACGCCCTCCAGAGCCTCCTCGACACGGTCCTCCACGCCGAACGCTTCGCCGCCGCCGGCGACCTGAACGGCGTGTTCCTGCCGCCCGCCGACCCGGACGCGTCCGTGCGCCGCCTCGGCCTCGCGTTGGAACCGGGGCAGGATTGCTTGGCGTGGGTCGAACGCGAGCGCCTCGACGCCGTTTTCCTGCATCGTCCGTGAGTTTGGACCCCGCCACGCGCCACGCTTTGCAAACCGCCGGCATCGGCGTGCTCGCCTATCACTTGGCGTTCGACGAACATCTCACCACCGGGTTCAACCCCGCGTTGGCCGCCGCCTGCGGCTGGGGCGAACCCGCGTTGCTCGCCGAGAAGGAAGGCCGTCCGCTCGGGATGATCTGCACGCTGCCGGATGGAGCGATGCCCTTCGGGAAAATCGTGGAGCGGCTGGTGGGGGAGTTCGGTGGTTTGGAAAGCATGACGGAGCCTCCCGCCGGGACGGACGTGCCGGTCGAGCGGGTGGCGTGCGTCGGGGCGATGAACGACGGACTGGTCCGCGCGGCGCACGCGGCGGGGGCGGGGGTGTACGTCACGGGCCAATGGCGGCAGCCGGCACGGGCGGCGGTGGCCGAAACGGGGATCGGCGTCGCGGCCATCGGCCATCGTCGCAGCGAGGAATGGGGACTGCGAATGCTGGAGCGATTGTTGCGCGGGCACCCGGCGGCGGGTGCTGCGGAGATCGTCCGCAGGTCGTGACGGCCCGGCGCGCAAAGGGCGATTTTCGAGACCGTTCCGCCTGCCCGTGTCGTATTTGTGATCCCTATGATATTCCGCCACGACCAGATCACCGTCGATTTTCCCACCCCCTCCAGCCCGGATGCCAACGCCGCCGCCGCCATCCAGGAACTGCTCGGCGGCAAGTTCGGCGAGATGTCCACGCTGATGAACTACACGTTCCAGTCGTTCAACTTCCGGGGCCGCAGAAATTCCGCCCGTTCTACGATCTCATCTCCAACATCGCCGCCGAGGAATACAGCC
>CAVYBS010000003.1:0-15966 GCA_963766845.1 uncultured bacterium
CAGCATCGTTGCTGCGGTGTGCCGGGCATCATGCAGCCGTACTCCCCGCACCTTCGCCTCACCAAGCAGTCCTCCAGGCCCGGTGATCCTCCGTGGGATGTACCTGACCACTCGAGGCGGTCAGCGACTCCGTCGCCCTCGCGCCAGAGGTTCGCGGCTACCGCACGTTCGACTGCCTGCCGCACTTCGCCTCCAGCGCCTCGATCACCGGGCCGGGTAACCCGACGCGCCCGGCCCGGGACTTCACCGAGCAACAGCGCGATCTCCCTCCGCGCCCGCGCCGCCGCGGACAGGCGCACCGCACCGATGTCAGCAGCCACGGCCAGTCGCCGGGACGCGTGAAGGCCATGTTCGGCTCCGAGGGTTGCTCGGGCAGGCGCGCAATTTCGAGTTCCGCCCGGAGCAGCAGCAGATGGCCGCCGCCGTGGCGCGGGCGCTGGGTGACCGGCGGCACCTCGTCGTCGAGGCGGGCACGGGCGTCGGGAAATCGCTCGCCTACCTCGCCCCGGCGGTCATGCACGCGCTGGAAACCAAGAGCAAGGCCGTCGTGTCCACGCACACGATCAATCTGCAGGAACAGCTCATCTATAAGGACATCCCCATCCTGCAAAAGCTGCTCGACGAGGAGTTCGAGGCCGCGCTGTTCAAGGGCCGGCAGAATTACCTCTGCCCGCGCCGCCTCGCCCGCGCCCGGCAGCAGGCGAACGAGCTCTTCACCGGCCCCGAGCAATCCGCGCTGGAGCAAATCCATTACTGGAGCCTGCGGACCACCGACGGCTCGCTCAGCGACCTGCCGCGCGAGCCGGAACACGCCGTCTGGGCGCAGGTGTGCAGCGAGGCGCACGTCTGCACGCCGAAATCCTGCGGGCCGGACAGCGGCTGTTTCTACCAGGCCGCGCGCCGGCAGGTGAACGCGGCGCAGATCGTCGTGCTCAACCACGCGCTGTTTTTCGTGCTGCTCGGCGCGGCGATGGCCGAGCAACATGCCAAGGCCGCCGCCGACGTGGAGAACGAACAGGCCGACGCCGACGAGATGGCGCACGGCGGTTATCTGTTCGAGGACGATTTCGTGATCTTCGACGAGGCGCACACGGTCGAGGCCGTCGCGGCCAAGCAGATCGGCCTGGCCGTTTCGCAGTACGGGCTGCGTACCGCGCTCCAGCGGCTCTACCATCCGCGCACGAAGAAGGGGCTTGTGGACCGTGTTGCGCCACGCGGAAGGCGTCCGCGCGACCGGCGAACTGCTCGAAGACGTGGAAGCGTTTTTCGCGCGGGTGGACGGGCGCGTCGATTTCAGGCGCGGCGGGCGCGAATGCCGCATCCGCGAGCCGGAACTGGTGCCGGACACGCTCGGCCCGGGCCTGGACCGCGTGCGCGAACTGGTGGCCGACGCGGCCGTCACCGTCGCGGACGACGACATCACCCGCGCCGAACTCGGCGACCTCGCCCGGCGGCTGGCGGCCGCGCGCGACGGCATCGCCACGTTCATCGACCAGAGCGCGGACAACCAGGTGTACTGGGTCGAGCGCACCGGCAAGACCGAGAGCAACCTGAGCCTGCACGCCGCGCCCATCGACCTCTCGGAAATTCTCGGCGAGATGCTGTTCCGGCCCGGACCGGACGGTGGTCATGACCAGCGCGACGCTCTCCGTGGGCAGCGCGGAGATGGGATATTTCCGCCAGCGCGTCGGCGCGATCGGCCCGGGCATCGACGCCGCGCAGATCGGCAGTCCCGTTCGACTACGAGAAGCAGATGAAGCTCTACCTCACGCCGCGGATGCCCGAAACGCCGCGCGAGCCGGGTTACGAGGAGGCGCTGGCGCGGTGGATCGAGCATTTCACCGGGCAGACGCAGGGCCGCGCGTTCGTGCTGTTCACCAACTACCGCATGATGCAGGCGACGGCCGAGCGGATGCGCGCGTTTTTCGCGCGCAACGGCTGGCCGCTGCTCGTGCAGGGCGAGGGGATGTCGCGCCGCCGGATGGTGGACGCGTTCAAGGCGGAAGCGCAGCGTGCTTGTTCGGCACGGAGAGTTTCTGGAGCGGCGTGGACGTGCCGGGCGAGGCGCTTTCCAACGTCATCATCACGCAACTGCCCTTCGCCCCGCCGGACAGCCCGGCGACGGAAGCGCGCTGCGAACTGATCAGGGAGCGCGGCGGCGACCCGTTCAGCGAGTATTCGCTGCCGGAAGCGATCCTCAAGCTGCGGCAGGGCGTCGGGCGGCTCATCCGCACGAAGGGCGACCGGGGCATCGTGGCGATCCTGGACAGCCGGGTGGTGCGAAAGCCCTACGGCCGGGCGTTTCTGAACGCGCTGCCGAAGTGCCCGGTGGAGCGGGTGGAGTAGAATCTTGCGCGCCTGCGTCATCCGCGCCCGCGCGAACTGCAGAACGGCGTTGCGTCCCGGCACGTCCGCCCGCGGTAAATTTCCGCTCGATGGACGCCATCGGCACACCTTCGCGGGAACAGATTATCGAAAAGTTGCGCCATGCCGGTGTGGACGGGCTTGAAGATCGGCGGCCCTGACCAGGAAACGATGAGGCGCTCGGACGGCGAAGCGACCGTCGAAGGAAGAAAAAGCGTTGTGGGCGAATGGACTGTGGCAGATGCTCGTCGCGCCTGGACGACGGCCGGTGAGGTCGTCAATCTTTGGCACGGCGAAAACTCCGCGCTACGTCCTCCCGAATTCGACCGGCGGATGGAATGGGCGTGCGAGACGCTCGAAGCGCAAGGAAACCCCGGGCCGCGCCGACGCTGTATAACGCCGCCGCCCTCCGCAAGGGCCACCGCAAGGGCGTCACGCGTGACATCGTCGCAGCGGCCATCGCGCGGTTGGTGCGCAACGGGCCGGCTGATCGAGCTTCGGCCGGGCAAGAGCGTTTATTATTTGCACGCCGGTTCGATCCTTCCCGCTCCTCCGGCCCGACGCTCGGCCTTCGGCTGGTGACGGCAAGGAGCACGCGCCGTTTTCACCCGCCGCGCTTCGGTACGGCCTACGATACGCTGGTGCGCGAGATCGGTTTTGCCGACGTGCCCATCGCGGATTTGTACGAACGCGCCGGGGTATCGATGGAAGTCTCTCCAGACATGGCTGCGCGAGGAAAGCCGCGCGGGCCGGGCGGTGCCGACGCGCGGCGACTGGTCGCTGGCGAGCGGGGCGGCACGGGCGGCGGCCCTGCACCTGCGCGGCGAGCCGCACCTGCAAATCCGCCTGCTCTGATCGTTTCCCGGGTCCCATGGAACGCACATTCACCGATTTGACCGTCAACCCGTTCGAGGACAACATCGTTTACGAACCGCGCGAGGCCGAACCCGCCATCGACGGGCTGAACGAACGGCCCTTGCGACGGTTGATGGAAGAATTCGCCCGCCTCGAAACGGAGCCGATCCCGCGACGCCGCCCCGTGCGGCTCAAGGCGCAACTGGTGACTTCCGCCGAGCCGGGTTACGGCAAATCGCACCTCATCGGCCGGTTGTTCCGTTCGCTGGCCGGCCGCGCCACGCCCGTCTACCTGCGGCCGTTCCAGGACGCCGGTTCGGCGTGGCGTTCGATCCTGCTCAAGGTTGTGCAGGAACTCCAGCGGCCCGACGCCGCCCGGACGGCTGGAACCGGCGGCGTCAGCCAACTCGACGCGTTCGCCGCCGGCGTTTTCGCGGGGTTGTTCCTGATGCTGATCGAGCACGATGTCCTCGTCGACGATCCCGACGCCCTCTGGTCGGAGCGTCTGCGCCGCGATCCGCTCGCGGCCTTCGGCTTCGGTAGCGGGCGGCGTGGCGCTGACCCGGCCGACGCCCTCGCCGGCTGGACTGCGTGAACAACTCGCCGGCGGCGAACTGCTCGAAGCATTGGAGAGCGAGCATCGCCGAGGCGGGCATCACGCTCCATGCCCCGGCGCGCGACTGGCTGCGCGCGCTGTTCACCGCCGCCAGCGCCCCGCGTTACGGCGGCGAACGCGCGGCCGGCCATCGACTGGTTCAAGGGCGAGGAACTGGCCGACGACGCGACCGGGGCCAACGGACTCGGGCGAGGATGCCGGCGCGCGAAACCGCCGCCCGCCGCAACGAGGCCGCATGGCGGCGGTTGCAGGATTTCTTCGCGCTGGCGGGGTACTACCGGCCTTTCCTGCTTGTGCTTCGACCAGACGGAATCCCTCTCCGGCGACCCCGCGCTGGCGGCGAAATTCGGTGAGGTGGTCGAGTGCCTCGTCAGCCACGGATTGAATAACATGACCGTCGTCACCGCGAATCTCGACCCGTGGCGCGCGACGATCCTGCCGCGGATGCAAACCGCCCTCCACGCGCGGTTCAGCACTCCGCTGGACCTGCGCGGCATCAACGCCTCACAGGCCGGCGCGCTCGCGCGGCGTCGGCTGGAAGACGCGGGACTTGCGGCGGCCGAGATCGCACGTTTCTGCAAGCCGGCGTGGTTTTCGGACGTGTTCCGCGACAAACCGGAGGAAAGCGTGCGGCGGTTTCTGGATGGATGTGCGCGGTCCGCTGCCAGGAGCTGCGTGAACGGCCGCCGCTGCCGCCCGCGCGGCTGGAGGAATGGTTCGCGCGTCACCTCAGCTGAGGTCGAGGCGAAGTCGCAGGCGCTCGTGTTCGATCTGGAGGTGCTGCCGTGGGCCGTCGGACCGGACGTGGCGGGCACGGCGCTCGAAGGCGTGACCGTGGAACGGGTCACCGAACCGAGCGGCGCATACCGGGTCAGTTGGCGTTCGCCGGGGAGGCGGCTCCTTTTCGGGTTCGAGGATTCGTCGAATTGGGTCCGGTGGAAATCGATCATCGAACAGGCGGATGACTTGGCGCGACGCCATGCCCGGGAAGGGACGGCGTTGCGTTGCGTTTTTCTGCGTACGCCCGAACAACCGACGCTGCCGAAGGAGTCGTGGAAGGTGACGGGTGAGGAGATGAAAAAGGCCGAGGCCGGCGGTGGATTCGCGGTGCGCGTGATCGAGAAAGATCGGCTCGCGCTGCTCCACGCCGCGAGCAGCCTCTACCACGACGCGGTGGGCGGCGACACGCCGTTCCTGCCGGAGGAAACGCTGGCGTTTCTGCGGGTGAAACTGGTGGGATGGTGGCGGGGATGGCTGTCGCCGAGCGAATAAAGGGGCGTCCGTCGCGTCGTATTCCCAACATGCCAAACGTTCGTTCCGCCGGTCGCCGGCCGCCCACCGTGTTTCTCGCCAGCGGCTTCGCGGCCAAGTACCGGCGCGGGCGGCGGCAATTTTTCCGTGCCGCTGCAATGGGCGTTGGGCCTCAAGCGGCTGGGACGCGATTTCGTCTGGCTGGAAATCCTCCCCGCCGGCAAGGACCCCGCCCAGGACCGCGCCTGCATCCGCTCGTTCCGCGAACGCCTCGCGCAGCACGGCCTGTCCAATCATTATTGCCTGCTCTACCAGCGGCCTGCCAGCGATGCCCACGACCTCGACGCCATGCGTTGCCACGGCCTGAGGCGCGCCGCGCTCGAAGACCGGCTCGCCGGGCCGAACGTGCTGCTCAATCTCAGTTATTCGATCCATCCGCCGTTGTTGGAGCGGTTCGAGCGGCGGCTGTTCTGCGACCTCGATCCCGGCGAAATTTCCTTTTGGATGACCCGGATCGAAATGGGTCAATCGTTCCACCACGAGTTCTGGAGCATCGGCCTGAACCGTGGCGCGGCGGACTGCCGGCTGCCCGACAACGGTCTGCGATTGGAAAACGTTCTTCCCGCTGGTGGACACAACGCTGAACGCGCCGCGTCCCCGTCCGCCGGCAGGACCGGTTCACGACCATCGGCCAGTGGTACTGGGCGAACAACATCGAGGTGGACGGCGCGTTCCCCGACCTGTCCAAAGGGGCGAAGTTCGAGCCGTTTCTGACGCTGCCCGTCGCTGGTGCCCGGGGCGCGGATGGAACTGGCGATGAACCTCGGCCCGGGCAACCCGGAGCGCCGCCGGCTCGAATCGCTCGGCTGGCAGGTGGTGGAGCCGCACGAAGTGGCGTCGTCGCCGGCGGCGTACCGGCGTTATCTGCGCGGCGCGCTGGCGGAGTTCACGGTGATCAAGGGGGTCGATAGCCTCTGGCGCACGGGTTGGGTGAGCGACCGGGCGGCGGCGTTTCTGGCGACGGGCCGGCCGGTGATTACCGAGGATGCCGCGGTGGGCCGTTACCTGCCCGCAGGAGAGCGGATTCATGGAAATCCGCACTCTGGACGAAGCGCGCGATGCCATCGAGCGAACGCGGCAGGACTGGCCGGCGCTTTCGCGGCAGGCGCGGGCGTGCGCGGAGGAGTGTTTCGAGGCGACGAAAACGTTGCGGCGGATGCTGGGGTGAACCCGGAAGCTGGAAGCCTGAAAACCGCAACGCACAGCAATTTCGTATGGATGTTCCGCGCGCCTCCACGCCCATATGAAATGCTGTGCGTTGCGAGATTGATAGTCGTCGGAACAATGCTTTCCTGCACCTTCCGCCTTCCGCCGTTCTTCAGAGGTCCATTGCGTCCGGAGAGTTGCGCGCCCACTGAATTGCACGCTGAATCAGTTCACTGCCGTCCTTGAGCCGAAGTTTGGTCTTGATGTGCTCGCGGTGGCTTTCAATCGTCTTGCGGCTGAGATGCAGGGTTTCGGCGATCAGCCGCGTGCCCAACCCGCGGCCGACGAGCCGGAAGACCTGCAACTCACGGTCGGTCAGCCGCTCGACGTAGGCATCGGTAGTCGATGCCGTATCCTGGGACGCGCCGGCCGCGCCGCCGACCGCCAGTCGCGCCACGGCATGGGCCGCCACCTGGTCGCTGACGTAGATTTCCCCGGAGAGAACCCGTCGAATCGCCAGCAGCAGGCGGTCGAGCTTTTCCTGCTTCATAACGTAGCCGCGCGCACCGGCCCGTAACGCACGCTCCGCGTACATCGCCTCGTCGTGCATGGAGAGCACCAGCGTCAACATCCGCGGCTGGCGTACACGCAAGTCCTTGAGCAACTCGATGCCGTCGCCCTGGCGCAACGACAGGTCCACGAGCGCGAGGTCCGGCGTGAGGCGCTCGGCCAGTGCCAGGGCTTCGGCCGGGTCGTTCGCCTCGCCGCACACGGTGAGGTGCGCTTGCTGGTTGAGCACGTTCGCCAAGCCATGACGCAAAATGGGATGATCATCGACGAGCAGGATGCGCGTTTTCTCGGCATCGACGGCAGGGACAACGGGATTTCGCATGGGTGACGACGAACGCAGCCGGATCAGACCGGGCAGGGGGTGGCATCAGTGAACGCGTCTGAATTCCAGTCTTGGGTGTGGCGCAGCCGATCCCGCTCAATGGCGGCCGTACGCTCGGCAGGGAACGCATCGCCAACGCGAGGGTTGAAAATTCGCGCTGATCTTGGCCGTATGCGGTGACAGTCCCACGTGCGAAATCCGTTCACCGGAAACGACCCCCTCTGTCCCAGCAAGACAGAACCGGCGCGCGGCGCGGCGCATTCCCGGCAGATCGGCAGAATCATCGAGTCGCTTGGTCGCACGGGTAAGGAGCGGGATTGGCCCACCAGACACGAAGGTGTGCTGCTCGGGCAGCGGTTTGGCCCATATCGGGCGGAAATCGTTTATGCCACGGGAAACGGCCGTCTGCAATCTTTTCCTCTCGACGAATGGGGGAACACCCTGAGTCGCCGCTGGGGTAGGGGCACCAAGCGCGAAGCAGCACCTGGCCCGATAGCGTGGGCAAGGCACCCATGGTCTGATGAATGGCCACGAACCACGCATCCCAAAAATAGCGCCACAGGCCGGATACTTATATGCAAGCACAAACCAAGCCAAAGGCGGACGACACCGTCCCGTCTACGGAAACCACCGACGAACAGTTGATGCAATCGATCATTGCACGCGACCAGAACGCACTCGGCCAACTTTATGCGCGCTACCGTCCATTGATCAACAAGATCGTGATGGAAATCCTTCCCAACGAAGCCGACGCGGAGGAAGCGATCCAGGATGTCTTCATGGAAATTTGGACGCGCGCCGCCAACTTTGACGCGCACAAGGGCAAGCCCTTGGGCTGGATCATTTGCATGGCACGCCGCCGCGCCATCGACCATTACCGCAAAATTCGCCGCCGCGCCGAAGCCAACGAGAAATTGCGCGCGGAAAGTGACGAAACGCTCGGCGCGATTGCCAACGGCCAGTTGATGATCGCCCCTACCACCAGCGACCAACCAGCGGCGACCGATTTGCAGCGTTTTCTATCGAACATCATCCGCAGCCTGCCGGTCGAACAGGGACAGGTGATTCATCTGAGCTATTTCAAGGAAATGAGCCAGCGCGAGATAGCCTCGCGGACGGGTATTCCGCTCGGTACGATCAAGACGCGCCTGGATTTGGCCTTGCGCAAGCTCACGCAAAAATCCATGCAGTTCCGCGAAGAATTGTATTACGCGCATTGATGCGGTGTAGGATGGGGCGTGGTCGGGTTTGGATCCCGTGTCGCGCAGGTTCGAGCCAGGAAGTCAGCAAAAGGGAAACCGGGTCGTTGCCGGATCACACGGCTCGAAAACGGGAGGCGGAGAATATCCTTAGTGCCCATCCGAATAACACCTCTCAAATTTGCAATTTCGGTGGCGCGAAGGCCAGTTTACACCCATTATTCGGACAAGCTCTTATTCAAAGACGCATGATTTCGAGATGCGTTCGCTCGCAGACGCGCGAAGACCTGCTTGCGACAGGGCCACGAAACAGTCGTTTGAGTGGGCAATTAGTTTATTAATCGATGTTGAGTTCGAGGTGATCAGAGCGCTGTTCACCGATGCTCTCAACGACGGTGGGGCGTGCCTCCCGACAATGCGACAGCGAACGCTGACAAAAGAACGGACATATGCAACGCACGGCGCAGCGGTCGCTTTGCTTGGCATGCCAGCGCACGTTCACGCGCTGGCCCAAGGGGGCACGCTACGACCAGATGTTCAAGGACCAAGTGGTGGCGGCTCACCAGGACCGTATTAGCACGCGGGGCATCCAGCGCATAAAGCACTCGCTACACACTTGAATGCTACCCAATTTCGATTTTGGCTTCAGGTCGCAGTTTATCGTTAACTTGTCTCGATAAGTCTGAACGACGTCACCGAAAGTCGTTTTGCCGATCCCCAATCGGCGATGTGAATCTTTAATTTGCCTGCATTCCTTGATTCATCGGGTAAATGGAACTGTGCCACAAAGAAACCAGATGATTCCAAGCTTTTCCGAATAGACTTGCGGCTGACCTTAATCAGTGCAAAATAAACCCCTGATGGTCGATACCGGAACAGGCTTTGGATGGGGGTCATTGTCGAAGGGGATTTCTTGTCCTCTTCATGCGCATTCCTCCCATAACCGGTACAATTGAAGTGGCGGTGAATCAGATCCAAACCGCCAAAACCGACCGTCTCCGGGTTAAAACGCCGGCATAGCTCAGTGGTAGAGCAACTGATTTGTAATCAGTAGGTCCTGGGTTCAAGCCCCAGTGCCGGCTCGCTCGATAAACATCTCATAGTTAGTAATTTACATTCAGATAACGGACTGCGATTTATGACCGGGAGATGGTTGCTCCGCCACTTCTCCGCCACTTTTAAGATTCCGCTCGGCTTACTTCGTCGGCACTCTTTTTCTCCAAGCGGTGAGATTCTGCCGCTGTCGCTCTTGCTCAACGAAGCCACTTCCTGGGATGCTGCCCTGACTCCGGATACAATGCACCCCGGTTGCATAGTGATTTGGCGACACGGATCTGAAACGGATTTCACTGCCAGATGGAACCCTGGTGCCCGTGCTCGGACAACCCACTCGGAGAAAGAGCAAAGGGTGTCGGTTTAACCGACACCCTTCCGTAGTGCCTTTCGCCTGCATGACAACGCTGCGTCCACCAGCTAGCGGACTGGCAATGAGAACGAGACGGTTTCGTTCGCCGCCCGGTGGTTCGTCCAGAAACGGCTGCCGTCGAAGGTCAGTGAGCGGCAGGTAAACGGCACCCGGGCCAGATCCTCCACGTGGGGGGTGGCTTCACGAACATCAAGACGGGCCAAGTGCCAGTTCTCGCCATCCTGCTCCGTGCCGCGCAGCACGTAGAGATGGCCATCCACGAACACATGGCCGCAGATTTCCGCTCCGACCTTGATCTCGCGGAGAACCTCTCCGCCGGCATCCAGCTGGAGGATGCGATGCTTGTACCACTGGCTGAGGTAGAGCGATTGACCGTCGAAGCTCAGGTAGGAGCCGGTAAATTCGGGCAAAGCAATGCGGTAGGACTCATCGAAGCCGCGCCCCGGGATGTAACGCCGCAGGTAGCGATCATCCTCTGGCCCTTCGCCGGTGGTGAGATAGATGGCCTCCATGGCCGAAACGGCGGCCCACGGAATGCCGGGGGTGACGGCTTCCTCCATGACGGTCCATGTCTCCGCGTCGACGCCGTAGAAGCGGCGAGCATCACGGGAACCGAGCCACAGGACGCCTTCGTGCCAGGCCAGAGCCTGTGGGGTGACGGTGGGTGACGGCTGACGGCTGAGTTCGACAATGGCGGGGAGATTCGATGTCATGGATTCACTGATGGATGCGGTGTGGGGCGACCTCAGGACTGCTACGAAGGATAGTTTGCCTCATTGGGCGTTTGCCGGGATTTTGAGTGGTGACCGGTGAGGTTGCGCCGAGGCAGCCGTTTCGGGCGGCAACTCCACCATCCGGCGTGGAGGAAAAGCCGATTCGGACCCCCGAAAAATTCTCGTCGTTATCATCGTTCGGCGCAAACACCCGGGCAATGATCGGTTTGAGACGGGCGTCGGCCTTCTGGATATGCCCCCATCACCAGCACTGCGTCGTGACCAAATCCGACACAATGTCGAATTTGTCGGCAACGCTTTTCGCTCGCGGCCATGCTTTTTTATTCCACAGCCCTCCTGGCCCAATTCTTACATGTGAGAATGCCACGAGTGTGGCCCCTTACCGCGGACATTTTGCGTACACTTCGCTCTTTGATCCGGCGTCGGGTCATCACGTTCGCAAGACTGGCATCCATCCCTGATGGCCCAACGAAACGTCAGTTGCGGGCACCTCCGAGGGGTCCAGGCGATCACTTGGTGTCCCGCCACAGCCAGCGCATGGTGTCGGGAAAGATCGAGGCACCGTGGTTGCCGTTGTGCGTGCCTTCGCCGAAGACGAACTGGTAATCCCAACCCGCGAACTTGAGGGCCGCCGCCATCTCCTGATTGGCCAGCGGCCAGTTGCCCGAACTGGTTGTCGAGGTCGTTCCTCCCGTCCTGCAGGAACACACGGATCTTGCGGCGGAGGGCGAGCAGGGTTTTCTGTTCCGGCGTGGTGTAAGCGCCCTCGGAGGCTTTCGCCTCGGTCTTGCGGATGAGCGAGGGATAGAGGTAGCCGCCCCGGATGTTGGTGAAGCTGCCGATGTGGCTGACCACCTTCTGAAAGGCATCGGGCCGCTCCCAGGCCACCTTGAACGCGCAGATGCCCCCGCTGCTGCGACCCGCAGATGGCGCGTTCCTCGGGCTTGTCGGTCAGCGTGTATTTCTTGGCGACCTCGGGCAGAATCTCTTCGAGCAGGAAACGGCCATAGGTGCCGTCCGGGGTGTCGTACTCCACGCTGCGGTTGCTCACGGGCTTGCCGCCCGGTTCCTTCGGCGGCAGTTCGCCGGGGCTGATGAAGATGCCGATGGTCACGGGCATCTGCCCGGCGGCGATCAGGTTGTCGAAGACGTAGGTGGCGTTCCACGGCCCGGCCTGCTTCGGGTCGCCGGTGGAGGAGCCGCCATCCTGGAAGACCATCACGCACGCCGGCTTGGCGGGGTCGTACTGGGCCGGCACGTAGAGCCACCACTGGCGGGTGGTGTCCGCGTAAATGGTCGAATGAAACGGCGGCATCGGCACCACCTGGCCTCGCGGCACGCCTTCCTTGGCCTTGGAATCCGGCCCGAGCACATATTGTTCATCCTGTGGCGCGGCCTTGACCGAGCCCAGACAGAGCGCGAACACGGGTAGGGAGAGAAACCATTTATTCACAGTGCTGGAAGGGTATTCGGTCGGTACACCGCACGCAAGATAGGGCCGGTAGAGTTCCCACGTTCCTCTGACCTTGATCGCCGGGGTCAACTGATGAGCAGCAGACGGGCAGGCTGCCCGGGCAGCGTCAGCGGGGCACGGTGGACACAAGGCGGCACCGGGCTGCCGGGATACTCAATGGCGATGCGCCAGAGGTTGCCAATTCCGAAGGCAAAAGGCCGCGCCTGTGGCAGTGGAGCGTAGTGCAGATCGTAGAAGTTCTCCGCCAGGTATTCGAGAAAGCCTGCGTCATCGTTGCCGCCGTAAAGCCAGAGCAGTTCGGCGCGGGTTTCAGGGATGTCCACCCGCCGTACAGCCTCTCCGTTGCGTAGACCCTCGGAGGCAGCCCCGACGTAGGTGCAAAGGTAGGTGTCCGCTGGCACGGTGGCGGTGTCCACATGGAAGCTATGCACATCCGTATGAAAAAGCCCCTCGGGTTCCTCGCGCACGCTGCCATGCACGCAGTCAAGGCCGGGCTGAAGGTCGAATGCGCGGAGAGTTTGCTGGTCTGCGAGCAAAATGTCCCGGGCGGTTTTGCCGGCGTCACTCAAAGGCAGGCCCGCCAGGCAGGATTCATCCACGGTGACGATCCCTTCACCGGACCCGAGACCCTCGACCACCTCGCGGAAGTTGCCGGGCAACGTGCGCGGCCAGCAGATGGCGTTGACGCCATCCTCGAAGGGAATGCTGACAAGTTCGTTGAGACTGCGCGCCACCTCGATGCGGAAGTAGCCGGGCGGCGGTGCGAAAGCGGACACAGATTTAATTCTTCAGTCTATTTGGAACACCACGAACAATGGTGCCACTCACGATGCACGTCCCAGTTACGCGGGGATCACCCGCTGCTGGCGCAGGTCGTCGAAGAATAGCCTGAACATGTCCTCCGTGTCGATGCAGTCGTGGAATCCGGCGCGGCGGGCTTTGATCGTGCTCGTAATGTTGTCGAAGCCCGAGTGGAAGATGAAGTCGCCGAACTGCCAGCGCACCACCTGCTCATAGGGAGTGGGTTGAAGATGGTACTTGCGCGTCATCTCCTCCCAAAGCGGCCCTTTGTCCGCCATGTAAACGGCCAGCGGCATCGGCACGGGTTCGGCCACCTCCATCTCGAACATCTGGGCGATGCGTGGCCACATGAATTGCCACCGGAAATAGTCGCCGTTGGTGATGTTGAAAATCTCGTTGGTCGCAGCGTCCGCGCTGCCTGCCCAGTCGGCCGCACTCGCCAGGATGTCGGCGCTGGTGACCTGATAAAGGGCTTGGTAAGCGGCCATGGTGCCCGGGAAACGCAGCGGCAGGCCCAGTTCCTTGGAGATGGCCGCATAGACGGCGATCACCATGGTCAGGTTCATCGGATTGCCCACGGCATAACCGCAGACCGCCTCGGGCCGCAAGATGCTAAAGGTCCATCGCTTGCCTTGCTGCCGCCCGCGCAGGTGGTCCTCCTGGTCGTAGTAGAAGTTCGGCGGCATCAGGCGCGGGTCATCCTCGCGGGCTGGCGTTTTGAACGGTCCAAGGTCCGCGCCGTAGGCCTTGCCTCCCTGGTACATCGTGACGTGTTGCAAGTTGGGTGAGGAAGTCTCCACTGCATCCATCAGGTTTCGCAGGAGTGCCACGTTGACCGCGCTACGCTCGGTGGGTGTGTCCTTTTCGACGTATGCGCCAAAGATGAGGTGTGTCACGCCCGTCAACCCGGCCAGTTTTCGGCGCGTGTCTTCCGGGTCCAGCAGATCGGCAGAGATCGGCTTGACGTTCGCCAGCCCCTCGACTGGCCGACGCGAGATGCCGTACACGGTGGTGTCGGCCGCTCTCGAAAAGCGTGCCGCCGCCGCCCGGCCGATGACGCCTTGGGCTCCGGCGACCAGGACGGTTCTCCTGGGTGTGCTCATCATGTTTACAGTGGAAGTTGTTCGGTCGTTTTCCAGCCACCATCGCGGGAGTCAGCACGAGTTCACATGGAAATTATCAGAGCGGGGAACCGGTGGCACCAGCCAAGGCGCGAGCGCCCCGTTGCGAACTGATGAAATGGATCATTAGAGCAGTGAACGATAGGCCAAGGCAAAAGACACAAACGCCCGGCCATTTTGCCCATGACCAGACCAGCGCTCCCAGGGCAGAACCGGCGGCTCCCCCTCCGAAGCGAGCGACCATGTAAAGCGTGTTGAGCCGTGAACGCGCCTCGGGCAGCAACGAGATGACGCTGGCCTGCGCGGCAACCTGGATGGACTGCACGCCCAGATCCATCAACACGACGCCAATCACCAGGCTGGCGACGGTCACCCAGGTGCCCATGAGTACGAACGCCAGCGCGACGAGCAGGAGCGAGAGCGTGATGGTGAAGCCCGCGCCTTTCCGGTCGGACAACCTGCCGGCCCACGGCGCACCGGCGGCACCGATCAGACCGATCACCCCGAAGAGGCCTGCCGCCGAAGCTCCTTGATGGAAACGCTTCATCAACAAAAACGACAACACCGTCCAGAAGGCGGTGAAGACAGCGAACGACAGCGCACTGACCAGCGAGGCGCGGCGGAGGACCGGCTGAGTTCGCAGCAGCTCAAGCATGGAATGCATCAGGCGTCCGTAGGACATCTTCAGAGCCGGGAGGCGGTGCGGCAAAGTCCGGTTGAGGGCGAAACCCAGCACCAGCATGAACAGCGCGGCCAAGGCGTAGAGCGCCCGCCAGCCAAAATGGTCCGCCACGAATCCCGCGAGAGTCCGGGCTAGTAGTACCCCGCAAAGCAGGCCGCTCATCAATGCGCCGATCAACTTACCGCGTTGCTCGACCGGAACCATCTCCGCTCCCAGCGGGATCAAGATTTGCGGGCTGATGGCTGAGAGGCCAACCAGAAGCTGGGCGGCGATCAGGAGACGCAAACTCGGGGCCGCCGCCATGGCGACAAGGCACCCCACGCATACGTAGACGAGGGAGACGATCAACCGGCGGCGTTCCACCAGATCGCCGAGGGGCAGGAAGAAGAAAATCCCGGAGCCGTATCCCACCTGGGCCGCCGTGGCGACTAGGCCCGCCTTCCAGGGTTCCACTTGGAAGTACGTCGCAAAGGTGCCCAGCAGCGGCTGGTTGTAGTACCCATTGGCCACCGAAACCCCGCAGGCGATGGCCATCAGCCAGAGTAATCGAGAGGAGAGAGATTGGGTCGGCACAGATGAACGGGTACTGTTCACCTTCTCCCGCGACATGGAAATGAAAACGCCATAGGCTCGGGCGTGCTTCTTTTCGCGTGAAACGAATCAGCGTTACCTTCATGAAGACGATTCAACTGCCAGACGGAACGCCGGTGCCCGTGCTCGGACAGGGCACCTGGAAGATGGGTGAAGGCGAACGCGAGGCCAAAGACGAGGTTGCCGCGTTGCGCCTCGGCATCGATCTGGGCATGACGCTCATCGACACCGCGGAAATGTACGGCGATGGACGTGCCGAGGAAGTCGTCGCCCAAGCCATCGCGGGTCAACGCGAGCGCGTGTTTGTGGTGACCAAGGTGTACCCGCACAACGCCAGCCGCAAAGGACTGCCGGCCGCCTGCGAACGCAGCTTGCGCCGACTGGGAACGGACATGATCGACCTCTACTTGCTACACTGGCGCGGCAGCGTGCCGCTGGCAGAAACCGTAGCAGCCTTCGAAGGTTTGCGCGAAGCAGGTAAAATCCGGGCGTGGGGCGTGTCAAACTTCGATGTAAACGATCTGGAAGAACTCGGGGAAAGCGCCGGTGCCTGTGCGACGAACCAAATCCTCTATAATTACATTCTTGCCAATCCTCCCGATCATGACTCAGACTGTTCTCGCAGAATTGGCTATACATGCGGACACCCGAGCGGAACGAGACGGATCGTAGAGGCAACCTGACGAGCGACTGCTGGGGCATTCAGCAATCCGGCCTCCCGTCGAAAGACGCGATCAGCTCTGCCCGGCCGCCA
>CAVYBS010000004.1:0-82881 GCA_963766845.1 uncultured bacterium
CTCACCTGGGTGCCAGTGGGCTTCAACTGGGGGAGCATGAACGCCATGCACGACTATGCGCTCGGCCCGACGCCGGTTCTTGCCCACGGCTCGAACGTACCGGACTCGGCGCATGAACTCACCGTTCTGAAAACCGGCGGCCATGCCGGCGAATTCGACGACAAATTCATCTACGCGAAGATCGCGCCAATCTCACCGCCTGGGGCTGGAGCAGCGTGGGGCCGGGCGGCCTGAACGTCGGGGTCTGGTTGATGACCTGATGGAATTTAGCGACGCCGGCCCGCTCAAGCGCGACGTGGCCGAAGCGATCGACCGCGGGCTTAACGAAGCGATCTTGACCGGCGAGGTCGGCATGGGCCAGGACAACCATTTCGCGGACGGCGAGGTTGGTCCAAAACCTGCGGCCCGTTTTTCTACTACGTGAACAGCGTCCGGCAACGGTGACCGCTCCACGGCAGGCCGCGCAGCTTCTTTTTCAGGATGCGCAGGCTCAGGCGGCGGCGGAGAAAGCGGCCTGGCCCTATGCGTGGTTCAAGCTCGGCGGCTACGTCCCGGAATCGGGCCGCGGCACGGTCTCCGGCAAGCTGGTCATTGCCGATTCGGGCAATCCCCACGCTTCGGCCGCCAACGTCTGGGTTGGGCTGGAGCAGCAGACGCCGAGCGTCAACCAGGTCTGTATTTCCAAAATTACGTGAAGCCTTACCAATTCTGGGTCAAGACGGATGCAGACGGTTCGTTCCGCATTCCGCACGTGATCGCGGGCTCCAACTATACACTCTGGGCCTTCGGGCCGGGAGCGGCGGGGACGTTTCTTTCGCAGAACCAGAACGGCGGGCGGGCACCGCTAGAGCTTGATCTTCCCGCGAAGCCGTTCGCCGTGACGGTCAGGGCCGGCACCCCGACCGACCTGGGCAGCGTGACGTGGACCCCATTGCGTATTGGCGCGACCGTTTTCGAACTGGGTTATCCAGATCGCAAGGCCGACAAGTTCCGTCATGGCGAGGATTACTGGGTTCCGGAACCCTCGCCAAAATTGGGTTACCCGACACCGATTTGGGGCGGCGAGCCCGAGTACCCTCTGGATAATCCGAAGGGCGTGAGCTACACGGTGGGCCAGAGCCAATGGCCGCGCGATTGGAGCTACATCATCGCCGCGCCGCCCGATGCCACGGGCGCGTATCAGCCCGGCACGGGCACGATCACGTTTCAACTTCCCGTCGCGCCCGGAGCGAACGCGCAGGCGTCCCTTTATCTCGGCTGCGCCGGGGACGAGAGCGGCGGCATCATCGTCAGCGTGAACGGGAAGAATCTCGGAAGCGTTCCCGGCGTGACGGCTGCTCCCAACCCGATTACGCCGGAAGGCTTCGACCCGCCCAAGGGTTACGCCGATGACAGCGCCGAGCACTTCAGCGATCACGGGCCGTTTTTCGATCAACGGATCAATTTTCCCGGCAGCCTGCTGCATGCCGGCGCAAACACGGTCGCCATCACGGTGGCCGGCAAGAAAGGCATGCCCTACCTTATGCTCGACTACTTGCGGCTGGAACTGACCGGCTACGCGCCGCCTGCGCCGACGGCTGTCCAGGTTTTCGCGGGCAACAACCGAAATCTGGTCACCTGGACCGTCGTGCCCGGCGCGACGAGCTACGATGTTCTCCGCTCCGCCACGACGGGCTCGGGGTACGCGACGCTGGCCCATGACGTGGTCGGCCCGGTCTGCGGCAGCGGGCCGTCCGTGGCGGCCTACGTTGACACCACGGCGGTGAACGGCACGGCTTATTCCTACGCCGTTCGGTCGCTCAACCCAACGGGACCGAGCGCCATCTCCGCAAGCACCTCTTCGGTCACGCCGTCCGCTGGCGTGCCCGGCAATCCGCCCCCGGCTCCGGCCCGCCTGGAAATCACGCAAAGCGGACATCATCTTGTCGCTCTGAAGTGGACGGCCTCGCCTGCGGCGAACTTTTACAGCGTCTGGCGCACCACGCTGCATCAGGACGGCGTGGGTGGCACGTATCCGCTGCGCACCATTCTTCTCGGCGACGGCATCGTGGGTGACAAGTTCGCCGACACCACGGCGACCGATGGCCGCCTCTACAGCTACTATGTGCAGGCAAGCAACGCCGCCGGAACCAGCGCGGCCTCGGCCACGGTCACCGCCGCGCCCGTGCCGCCGCCGCCCGCCACGGCTCCCAACAATGTCGCGGGCGTGTGGGCAAAAACCAGGAATGGCGATGTCATCACGCTCACGTGGTCACCGGTTCCGGGCGCGGTCGGCTATGTCATCTACCGCTCAACGGACGCAACGCCCGCGTTCAAGTGGCCGGATGATTTTCTCACCACGCTGGTCGAAACCACCTACACCGACAAAGGCAACACCGACAAGAGTGCCAAGGTCCGAGGCCTCGATCATGGCACCGCTTATTCGTACCAAGTGACCGCCGTGAACGCCGGCGGTGTTTCTCCCTCCTCGGCCGTCAAAGTCCCCTCGCGGTAAAAGGTGATGTCCATCGCTGGACTGGTCACTTGGTGCCTACCAACCGGCATACCTCACTGCCAGCAAGTAAAACCGCCCCCACTCCAAAGGCGTCGGTGTGTTCGGGGTCGAAGTCTTTCTTGGGGGCGAATCCCACCGGCTGAACGTGCGTGAGCCGCCCGTCGGATTCGACGCACTCTGCCATTGCCTGCCACGCCTTGGTCGCGGCGGGCGCAAACTGCGCACGGCCGAGCAGCCCGTTGTTCACCCCCCAGGCCATGCCATAGCAGATGAGTCCCGTGCCGCTGGTTTCCTTCGCCGGAAAACTCTGCGGATCGAGCAGGCTCGCGCGCCACAGGCCGTCGCTCTGCTGGAGCGTGAGCAACCGCGCGGCCATCTCTTTGAACTGTTGCTCGAAACGCGGGCGCGCGGGGTGGTCCTTCGGCAGGTATTGCAGCACGCGGGCCAGTCCGCCCAGCACCCAGCCGTTGCCACGCGCCCAGAAGACTTTCTGGCCGTTCGCCTCGCGCTTGCTGAAAAAACTACTGTCGCGGAAGTAAAGGTGTTCCTGTTTGTCGTAGAGGTAATCGCTCGTCTGCCACCAGTGCTCGACGGCGAAATCGAGGTAACGCCGGTCGCCGGTCGCCGCCCAGAGCCGCACCCAGGCCGGGGGTGCCATGAACAGCGCGTCACACCACGACCATTTGTCGAAGACGCCCGGGCTTTTGATGTCGAGGTCATCGGTTTTCGGCGCGGCAAGGATGGCGTCGAACTGCGCGCGCATCGGCGCGATCATCCTGGGGTCGTGCTCGCGCAGGGAAAGCTCGGCGTAGGTCTGTCCGACCACATGGTCGTCAGCGAAGTATTCCTTCGGCCCGAGCTTCCAGCCGTTTGCCTCGCCCATGGCGCGCATGGCATCGCGGTATTTCGCGTCGCCGCTGACCTCTGCCAGCGCCATGATGCCGGTATGTCCGACGCCTTGGATCCAGTCGTCGGTCCGCCGATGCGCCCCGTTGGCAAGTTGCCAGTCGCCGACGCGCCGCATCACGGCGAGGATCTCGGCCGATGACGATGGCGGCGAGTTGCTCGCTTGCCGCAACGCGGCTGGCGTTGGCGTTGGCGCGGCAGCGGCTGCCGGAGGCGGCAACGCGCCGCCGGGACGGTTGATCTGGAGGGAGGTCAGGAAGTTCGTGTAATGGATGTAATGGCCGCTCAGATTCATCCACATGACGTTGGGCGACCCTGGCGGCGCATCGCGGACCGCGAAGGGGCGGACGTTGGCGGTCGTTGAATGATGGGTGACCGGCTCGTGCTGCCACGACTGCCCGCCGTCCGGGGTGCGCCATTTTTCGATCTCGAAAATACCGCTGACCGGCAGCGCGAGATAGAGCGTGTCTACTGACCGGTGGTCGATGGCCATGCCCGCCGAATAGTTGGGTTCGCCCTCGGTTTTTCCCGGTGGGGTCTGCGGGAACCATTTGCCGGCGGCGGCGACCAGCGAGTCCTTCCACTCCTTGCCGGTCCAGCGCGCGTAGCAGTAGCGATGATTGTCCACCGTCGGCATCTGCGTGTAGGCGATGGCGGGCCGGCCATCCTGCTCGGCGATGTCCCAAATCCATCCCCGCCCCCCGGTCGAGCCGTCGTAGACGCGGTCGCACTTCGCCGGGTCCAAAGGCAGGTTTTCCAGGCCGCCGATGCGCGTGCCATCCGCCTTGGAGAACGCCCCGTTTTCATAGCGCACGAAGTAGACGCTGTTGGTTTCCTCGTTGCGTGGGTGGCCATCGGTAAAAATCAGGTCGATGCGGCCCTTGCCGTCGTTCCACGCTTTCACGTAAGGCCGGTTGCCGTTGTCCGCGCCCGGACGCTCGATCACCGTGCGGGGCGGGCTCCACGTCTGGCCGAGGTCCTTCGACACGGCGAACGTCGGTTTCCAGTCTCCGCCGCGCCAGAAGAGGTAAATGGCATTGCCCTCGTCGCTGAGCATGGCCGGGTTGGAGTAGGTCGCCCCCTTTTTGCCGCCGATCAGAAATCCCAGTTCGCGGTCGGGCGTCCATTCGCCGATGTCCTCCGGTTTGGAGGTGATGCGCAGGTGGATGTCGCCGCGAGCGTTGGTGTGCTTTGAATAGAAGACCGCGAGCCGCCCGTCGGGCAGGAAGAGCAACGACGGGTTGTCATGGTCGTCCTTTTCGAATTTCGCGGTGAGGGTCGCGGTTTGTACGGCGCCGGTGGTGGGGGTCATCGCGCCGATCTGCACGGAGCCGTCGCTCGTGATCCAGCCGGCGTAAATTTTGCCGTTCCGGTAGATCGCGCGCGGATCGCTGAACCAGCACCACGCGCCGTCGCTCGCAAAGGTGGTGAAGCCGCTGCCGGGTTGATCCGCTGCGATGACCGGCGCGAGCGGAGCGAACAGCAACGCGGCAGCGAGGAGTCGAACGATTTTGCGGGGGCTAAATTTCATGGGGGGAGATGATGTGACGTTGATTTTGCAGGCTCCGGGTTCACCGGCCCAGCCATCCGCCATCCACGGGCAGGATGATGCCGGTGACGTAATCGGAAGCCGCCGAAGCGAGGAAAAGCGTCGCGCCCTTCAGGTCATCCGGTGTGCCCCAGCGACCGCTCGGAATGCGCGCGAGGATGGCGTCGCTGCGGTTCTCGTCGGCGCGCAAGGCGGCGGTGTTGTCGGTGGCGATGTAACCCGGCGCGATGGCGTTGACCTGCACGCCGCGTCCCGACCACTCGTTGGAAAGCGCCATCGTCAACTGGCCGATGCCGCCCTTGCTCGCCGCGTAACCCGGCACCGTGATGCCGCCCTGAAAGGTCAGTAGCGACGCGGTGAAGATGATCTTGCCGCGCCCGCTCGCCAGCATTTCCTTGCCGATCTCGCGCGCGAGGACGAACGGCGCGTTCAGGTTGACCCCGATGACCTCGTCCCACATTTCGTCGGGATGCTCGGCGGCCGGTTTGCGCCGGATCGTCCCGGCGTTGTTGACGAGCACATCGATGACCGGGTGCGCCCCTTTTACTTCCTCGATGAAAGCGTGGAGCGCCGCGCGGTCGCCGAAATCGCACGAGTACGGGAAGAACTTCCTGCCCGACGCGGTGACGGCGCGTTCCGTTTCTCCGCCCGGCTCCAGCGTCGCGCTCACGCCGACGATATCCGCCCCGGCCTCCGCGAGCGCGAGCGCCATCGCTCGGCCGATGCCGCGTTTCGCGCCGGTGACCAGCGCCGTTTTTCCGTCGAGGCTAAATTGATCAACAATGCTCATGGTCGTTTGGCGCGTCTTCAGCGCAGACTGGCCAATGGTGCGGGGTCCATGTCGGAGAAGGTCTGGTTGTCGCCGCCCATGGCCCAGACAAAGCGATAGCTCCCCGTGCCCGCGCCGCAGTGGATCGACCACGCGGGCGAGAGCACTGCCTCGCGGTCCCGGACGATCAGGTGGCGCGTCGCCTGCGGTTCGCCCATGAGATGCACGACCGCGTTGTCGCCGACATCGAAATACACGTAGATTTCCGTGCGTCGGCTGTGCGTGTGCGGAGGCATGGTGTTCCAGACGCTGCCCGGCTCGAACTCGGTAAATCCCATCACGAGCTGGCAGCTCTGGACCCCGCCGGGATGGATGTATTTGATGATCCGGCGGCGGTTGGCCGTGCTCGGATCGCCCAGTTCGTCGCCCACCACCTCCGCGCGTCTGACGAGCGTCGTCGGATGCCGGGCGTGCGCGGGCGTGCTGACGAAGAGGAACTGCGCGGCGGCATCGCCCTGGTTTTCAAAGGCAACCTCACGTTCGCCGAGTCCGACGTAGAGGCAATCGCGCGGGCCGAGCGCGTGGCTTTCGCCGCCGACGCGGACGGCCCCCGGCGCGCCGAGGTTGATCACTCCCATCTCGCGCCGTTTGAGGAAAAAGCTCGTGCCGGTTTCCTTGTAGCCGGGCAACGTCAGCAACCCTCCGGCGGGTTGCGCGCCGCCGACGATCATCCGGTCGAGGTCGGTGTAATGCGCGGTGATCTGACCGCTCTGAAACAGGCCGCCGATGAGAAATTTCTCGCGCAACTGCTCCGTGCCGAGTGTGTTGGTCTCCGCGGGCGACGGGAAATAATGCAGTTTCATCGCGCGTCGGAACAGGAAATTTTCAACGGATGGTCGCGGCGTTCGGCGAAGTTGCGGACGTAGGCAGTCCATGATTTCGCGTCGGGAAAATCGCCGCTTTTATCCCAGCCCGCACCGAAGTAATAAACCAGGGGCACGTCAATTTTCGCCGGCGCGATGGCCAGCAGATTGCGGAGCGCCGGCTGACCTTCCGTCTGAGTCCTGGTCGGCGACGCGAACTTGGCGGCGGGCATACCTGGGTCATCCACGGTGAAAGCTTGTACACTGCCCTTCGGCAGAACAAAAGCCACGGCGGTCGTCCCCTTGTCGAAATCCTGCGGCTGCCAGTAAGTCATCCAGCCTTCGGCGCCGTTTTGCACCACGAGTCCTCGGGCCGTGCTGCTCTGCCACGAGTCGATCTGCGGCGCGCCGTCCTGGACGATGACGTTGTCACCCGGGCGCTCGGCGAGCCCAACGCCGATTTGCACCGGCGATTTGTCGTCGCTGTGGAAAATGCTCTCCACGCGGCTCAGATTCGAGCCGGCATCGAGGCTGATGCGTTTCGTCTCGGAAATGGTCCGCCCGCCCGCGTCCCACGCATCGTAGGTCAACTCGAATTCCGCGCGCACCGGCCCATTGCCGAGGATCGTGTAATCGCGCCAGTTGGCGGAGACGTAGAGCTTGCCGTCTTTCCAAATGCCCAACCCGCCGTCGCCGCGCGTTTTGCCGACGCGGTAATCGTCCTGCACCGGGCCGTTGGCGTCGAAGAATTTCATCGTGCGGTACAGGTCGTTGGCGACGAGGCTGCGCGTGCGCTTGATCCAGACATCAAAACCGCTGCTGGTCAGCGGCTCGGCCTTCCAGGTCTCCAGCGCCTTGCCGAACACGCGGTGCGCGATGCGGTCGTTTTCCCAGACGAAATCGTCCTGGCGTTCCGGTACGATGCGCGCCATGACTTTCGAGGGGAACGGCGGCGGCGGTTGGGCGGCCTTCTCGATCGTGAAGGTGGCCGACTTTTCGCTGGGGGCGAAGTCATGTTGAAAAATCAGTTCGCTGGCGTGGCCTTTGTTTTCGGGCTGGGAATTGGTGACCTGCGCCGCGATGAGGTGACCCGCCGCGTCCTTCACCGCGAAGTCCGAGTTTGTCACCCCCGGCAGCCGGGTGGCGACTTCGGTCCAGGACACGGCGATGGTCTCGGCTGGCCGCGCACCGTTGAGATCGTGCGTGGCGATCACGGTCATCTTCTCCGCCCCGTTCGCCCCCGGAGCGCCGACGGCGAAGAAAGTTAGGAGAACGAGAACGGACCCTACGATGTTCCTCCCTGGGGAAGGAGCCTTCGCAGGCGGCTTTCGCGGAGAAAAAATGGATGGTTGAACGGTGCGCATGAGGGGAAAGTGCAGGGCCACGGCTAACAGAGCAGAGCGGGTGGCCTCGCTCAAGATCACTTCGCGTGGAAGGGGGAAACTCCGATGGCGGTGTACGTCACCACGGAGGTTGGGGAAAAACCCCGGGGTCCAGCACGTTCCACATCCTCGGCAAGTGATTCGAGCGTTATTGCAGAGGTGCCAAAGGCTCCGCCGGCGCTTGCGAAGGGGCCGGGGGCGGGGCGTTGGGATCAACCACCCATTGACAGGAATCAGTGAGTAACCCTTGAGCAGACCTTGCCTTGGCCACAACGTTGTTGGCTCCGGCTTGAAGCGTCACGTTGGACCAGCGGAAAACCCTGACCTTGTCCGGCGAGACCGGCGGCAGTGGCTTTCCATTGATGGATAACTCGACGTTGTCACAATTCGAGAACACCTCGATTTGCGTGGTCAATTCCCGTCGCGGAGTCAAGCGGCTGGAGGCGATGTGGACCATCGGTTTATCGGTCCAGTTCGCCTGATAGAAAAAGTAGGCGTCCTTCTTGATCTTGCGATCTTCGGTCACCAGCCCTTTGTCGTTGACGCCGACCAAGCCGCCCTCGTGACGGCGTGCGGACTGGAAATCAAACATGCACCAGACAAAGGAACCCCACAGAAGGGGATTGTCCTTGAATTGACTCCAGATTACCTCATGGACATGGACCTGCCATTGTTCGGAGTGGAGGCGGCCCGCACGCTTTTGGGTTAGAGCGCCTTCCTGTTGCTGGTCGGGAGCGGGATTTGCACCGGCACCATACTCACTGTAGGCGATGCGTTTGCCTACCTCGGCATAGTCCGCCTTGATGTTGTCATCGAACTTGTCGATTCCCGCGTACCAGCCCGGATACCGATTGAAACAGGGATGGTCAGGGATCTGATTATAGGTAGCATGCGCCTTGTAAATCGCGCAGACGATCAAGCGCGACGGGTCTAACTCCTTTGCGACCTCCTTGAGATGTTGCAGCAGGGCGTCAGGCGGGGGGTCGCGCTCAACCCCAGCTCGTTGAAAAGGCCCCAGAAGGCGGCGCTGGGATGGTTGTAACGCTGGAGGATCATCTCGCGCAATTGCTGCTCGGCGTTGGCGGCAAACTCAGGTTTGTCGGAAATGAGATTCACCAGCGAAATCTCGTTCCAGAGAAGCAAGCCGTTGCGGTCGCTGAGGCCGTGGAGGTAATCGCTCTGCGGATAATGGGCCAGGCGGACGGCCGTCACCCCCATGTCCAACATGATCCGGGCATCCTCATCGTAGTTGGCCGGGCTCGCCGCCCAGCCCTGATCGCCCCAATCCTGATGCCGGTTCACGCCGTGGATCGGGTAGGACTCACCGTTGAGGAGAAAGCCCTTTTCCTCGCTGATCTCGACCGTGCGGAGGCCGAGTGGCTGGGTGATCGAGTCGGTAGCCTTGGTGCCCTCCGGCAAGGAAACCGCCGCCGTGTAAAGATAGGGGTCCTTGCGCCCGTTCCAGCGGTGAGGAGAGGAGACGTTCAGCGTGAGGAGTATCGGTATCGTCTGACCCGCTTCGATGGAAACGGGTTGGGTCTTGGTGGCCACGAGGCCCCCTTTGGCATCGCTGATATCGGCTTTGACCTGCACCTGGACCGGGCTTGTTTTGCCGTTGGAAACCAGGGTCCTGACTTCTATCTGCGCGGCGGAAGCGTTCAGCGACTTCGTGGTCAGGTAGACGCCCGGAGACGCCATATCGAGCGGCGAAATGCAGACCGGGTCCGTGACGATCAAATGGACCGGGCGGTAAAGGCCTCCATCGACGTTGAAATCTCCGGCCAAGGGCGGCACGTCCTTTCGACCAGAGTTATCGACCTGAACCCGCAGTTCATTGGCGCCGGGATGAAGAAAGGGCGTCAATTCATAGCAAAAGGCGGTGAACGCGCCGCGATGTTCCCCGAGTTGCTGTCCATTCAGATAGGTCTTCGCCACGAGGGAAGCAGCTTCGAAACGAAGAAACACTCTTTTCCCCTGCCAGTCGGCGGGAACATCAATGGTGCGCACATACCAGCAGGCACCCCGGTAATAACCGTTTTTGAAATGAGGGTCCTTTTGATGGTCTCCCTGGTCGGCACTCACCGTGTTCCAGGTATGAGGGAGAGTGACCGTCTCCCAATTTTGCGTCGCGGCGGTTAATCCTGCGTCCTCCTTGATAAATTTCCAACCACTGGGCAGTTCTTGATCCAGGCGTGGAGCCCCCCACCCCCCGGCAACAGGACCCAGGGTAAGAACGGCGATCAGGAGAAACAAACTTCCGTAACGGGTCTGAAATCTTGTGTACATGGGTTGGACTCGATCCCGCTGGTTGGAATTACTTCCGGGTGGGAGTTGTGTGGGTGATTCTAAGGGGGATGACTTCTCTCGCGTCCGCGGCGGCGATTGTTCGTCGTGCGTACTCGCCTGGCTCTGGTTGCGCGACGAATTGTGTGGTCGCTTATCATGGTATCCCACGCGCCACTATTCTAGAATAATTTGGGTAATGGTACAGTTTGAAGTCGTGGGTGATGGGACAGTTTGGCGAGTCTTCAGCCCCGGCAGGGGCGCAAGAAAAGACGCTGGCCTGCAAGACGATCATCGTCCGGGTATTCTTACGCCCCTGCCGGGGCTGGCACGAGGGGGTGTCCGTTTCCCACGGCTCACGCCGTGGGCTACTCTCTTGCGCCCCTGCCGGGGCTGCCGAGCCGGCAAACTGTACCACTACCATAATTTTCGCTTCGAGCAGGCCGCAGAAAAGTTTCCGGTTCGGGTGCTCTTTGTCGCTCGGCAGCGTAGATGTTCAATTGCTTGCTGCGCCGCTGTCGCCTGCTGATTCGCAGAGCTTTAAAGCGTTTCTCAGTTGCCTGTCCGGTTTTTCAGCCCCGGCAGGGGCTTGCGGACCTTACACGCAAACGAAAAACGCTTTAGCACAGCGGACATCAAGAAGCGCGGTCATGGCCAGCCACATCACGCATCGGTCCAGGTTACCGATGAACACTTCAGTGAGACGACTCTTCCAGGACGACCGGACCGAGTAATCCGGAAGGATAAAGCGGCGTGGCGGCGCTGAACTTGTGGATGTTCGTCTCCGTCAGCCGTTTCTCCGGCGGCAGGCTCTCGTCGGCGATCAGACGGTTGGGCCACAGGTTGACCACCGTGATTTCCAGCTCGTTCGCGCCCACCCGCGCGGCGCGCGTGATGTCCACCCGCGCGGGTCTGGTCCAGAGCACGCCGAGGTCCACGCCGTTGAGCCGGACCGAGGCCGCCTCGTGGACCTCGCCCAGGTCCAGCAGCAGCCGTGTTCCCGCCGCTGGCAGCGAAGCGAGATCGAACTTCTTCCGGTAAACCGCCGCCCCGGAATAATGCCGGATGCCGTCTTCGGGACGCCGGGTCCAATCGACGAGCGCGTCAAACGTCGTCCGGCCCGGCCCACCCCATCGTGGGTCGAAGGAAACTTCCCACGCCCCGGCGAGTTCCGCCCGCGGCGTGACGGTCGGTTCATTCGAGATCGCATTGCCAGCGGCGGTGGCCGCGATGGGCTTGCGGAAAACCACGAACACGGACCCGCGAGGCTTGAACTCCAGCGGCACCATCGTGCGCCCGTTTTCCTGGCGAAAAGCGACGGCGTCCCGGATTTCGCCCGTCACCGGGTCCCAGAGTTCGGGCTGCTTGCCGGAAACGCGGAAAGTACACGTCAACTTTTCCACGAGGTCCCAACGGCTGGCGACGAAATAAATCTCGGTGCCGCCCGCCGTGCGGTGAATCCAGTCGATGTCGCCACCACCGCTCAGTCCCGCGAACTCCAAGTCGGGCGCGACTTTCAAGGTGGCGAGGACTCCGGCGGGAGTGGGGCCGCTGACCACGCGATTCTCACCCGCTCCGGCGCTGCCCCATAGCAGGGCCACCTGCGCATCGAATTTCGCCCTGGCGTCGGCGTCCGGCGGTTTGCCGGCCATCCCGGTGGGACGCGGTCCCACGACCGTCGCCCCGGCCTTGAGCAGTTCGGCGATTTTGGCGAGTGCCTCGGGTGCCATCGCCGCCTTGTCGGGCAGCACGAGGAGGCGGTAGCTCATGCCGTCGGGCAGCACGAGGCGTCCGCCCCGGACGCTGACGCGCGTGAGCAGCGCGTCGAGGTTACAGTTGTCGTGGTCGTACCCTTCGGCGGGTAGGGCGGGCCGGGTCTTCATCGGTTCGCCCAGGCCGATGTCGTCGCCGCGATAGTAGAGCGCGTCCGCCACGAAAAGCCCCTGTTGCAGCAGCAGCGAGCAACGACCGAGATAGGCGTTGAAGGCGGGCGTCTGCTCCCACCACGTGACGCCGCGGTTATAGAACGTCCCGGCGAAATAAGCGTAACCCGGTTTTGCATCGACCGACGGCGAATGGCTGTAGTTGTGGATGACGGGAAGGTTCCATCCGTCGCAGAATGCCTGGTCGGCGGTGTTCTTGAGGTCGAAGAGGCTTTCCTCCCAATACTGCCCGACCGAGGTGAAACTCTCGCAGGGAGTGACGCGCTTGCCGTAGAGATGGTTCGCGTTCGAGGCGTTGCGGAGCAGAAAGCGTCTTTCGGGCGTGGGACGGTGCTGCGAAGGCGCCCAGAATTCCCCCACGGCGAAGTCCACCTGCTTGCAGTTGAGCAGGTCGTCCTGTTGCTCGGTGTTCGGCCCTGCCGGTTCGGAGAAAAGGGCCAGCCCCGCCTCGTTGGCGATCTCGCGCAGGTGCGCGTAATGGTTCCTGGCGATCAGGTCGGAGACCGTGCGAAAGAAGTCCCGCCGCACGTTTTCGGCTTCCTCGGGTCCGCCCATCTTCCGGCCCGTGAGCGCGGGCAGCCAGGGAAGGAGATCGTAGTGGCGCAGTTGCTGGAATTGAGGGCGAAACAGCGGCGTCCACGTCGATGCGCCCGCCTCCCAGCTATCGTCCTCCACGCCGAACAGGCCGCGGCGCTCATCGGGCTTCATCTCCTTGAGCAGCGCACCCATCGTCACGTCCCACGTCCTGTCCAGGGCTTCCGCGCTCAGGTGATCCGTGAACAACCCCCAGAAATTCTTTGCCCCGGTCGGCTCGTGGGCAAAGCGCAGGACCGTCCAATTCCCGGCGGGGGCATCCCAATGCAGGTGCCCGGCGGCATCCGTTTTCGCGGAAAGGTCGATGACATCGGCGGGCTCGAAGCCCTCCCGGTCCGGCACCGCCAGCACCGCCACCGGTTTCTGGAGAAGGGTGAAGGGGTCTGGCTTGGAAGTTTTCCTCGCGGGTTTCGCGGGTGTCCTGGTGGTCGCCGGGACCGCCTGGTCGGGAACCGGCAGGACGCCGTCGTAGGCTTGCGGGCCGGTCAGACGGGTTTCGGACCAGACGAGCTTCTGCTGACCGTATTCCGGCGCGATGGCTCCGGAGGTGCCAGCCAGGCCGACGCTCACGCAGAGTCTGACCCCGAGCCTGCCCGCTTCCCGGGCGGCAAAACGGTACATCTCCCGCGAGTGCGGCGTCCAGGTCGGCATGGGCGCACCCGGAATGCCCGTGGAATGAGCGCCTTTGAAATCGTCGGTGCGGACGAACTGATAGCCCCGGTTCGCCTGGACCATTTTCATGGAGGCATCCGAGACCCCGGTCGCAGCCGTGTCGTAGATGATGGCGCCTTCGATGCCCTTGGCGTGCATTTCCTCCAGGTCCCTGGTGATGGCCGCCTGGGTGGTGTCCACGTTCAGCCACATCCAAAAGACCCAGGGATGTACGCTGGCGGGAGGCGAGTGGAAATGTTCCTCCATCTGCGGGTCTGGAACGGTGGAGGTTTCGTTCGACCACGGCGTCTGCGACCGGGCGGAGGCCGGGGCCAGCAGCACGGCGAGCGCGAAGCGGTGCCAAAGAATGCGTGGGGTGGGATGACTCATGGGAAGGAAACAGGTGCGAACATGGGGACCAACCGGGCTGCAATCTTCAGACAACTTGAACGACTTCGAGCCCGAGCAGCCGACCGATTTTCTCGATTCTGGCCGCGAGGTGGCCCACGCCGACGGCGCAGTGGTACGCCGGCGTATTGCCGATTCCGAGGATCGGCCCAAACTCAGGTCGAACTGTAGCCCTGTCTAACGGTGGCAGGCAACGGCGTGGTTCAGCCCGCAAAACAGCAGCCACGACAGGACTTCCTGCGCCAATGCCCGGCGGTAGGCTGCGGCCGTGGTCCACCCCTGCTGCGGCAGGCCCTGCGGACGCACGTCGGCAGCAATTGGCTCCGCACGTGTTTCCTAGAGCGGGGTGCCGAATTCTGGCATTGCGAATGCTTTCACCATGAACCTTCCCCACAGGTGTCATGGTTTCCACGCATTTTCCTTCCCCCACCGGCCACACTTCGTCGTGCCGGGATGGGCAACCCATCCTGACGGCGGCCAGGGTCTTCGTGCTGGGTCTTCTCACGTTGCTTTGGCCCCTGTGCCGACCTGCGACCGCCGAAACGGCAGGCGGCGCGCCCCAGCGCGACCCGCGGATGGACGCACCGTTGCTGGAAGCGGCGGAGGCCGGTGACGCCGCGCAGGTCAAAACCCTGCTGGATAAAGGGGCAGACCCAAAAGTGTGCAACCGGCTCGGCTGGCCGGCTTCCACCCTCGCCGCCTGCCGGGGATATACGGAAGTGGTTCGCCTGCTCTACGAACGCGACCACGACACGGCGGATCAAAACGCCCCCGGCCGCTGGACACCCCTCATCGAAGCGACCATCCACAACCACCTGGAAACCGTCCGTTTCCTGCTTGCCTGCCATCTGATGCCGCAGACGGGGAACGACCAGGGACTCACCGCCGAGAATTATGCCCGGCGAGGTGGCTACCGCGACATCGTCGCGGCGGTGCGCGAGGCATGGGGCGAACCGCCGGAAACCGATACCGACGCCGGTGGCGATTCTCCACTCGCGGTCGCTGCCACCGCCGGGGATACCGCCGCGCTCGCCAGGCTTCTCGATGGGGGCGGTTCGGTCGAGGAGCGCAACGCTTTAGGCCAGACGTTGTTGATCTGCGCCGTAAAGGGTGACAAGGCCGAAGCGGTCCGGCTGTTGCTCGCCCGTCACGCCGACCCGAACGACCTCTCCGCCTACGGAAGCTCCGCGTTGGACTTCGCCGCGGGCGCCGGTTACGCGGACATCATCAAAATGCTGCTCGATGCGGGCGCTGACCCGAACGGCTTCCGGGGTTACGATGGCATGGGCGACAACCGTTCGCCCGTGTTTCAGGCGTTCAGATCGGGCCGGGTCGATCTCGTCAAACTTTTGCTGGCCCACGGGGCGCGGCTGAATGAAACCAACAACGTCGGCGATACCGCGCTGATCCAGGCCGCCCGGTGGCCCCACGCCGATGTCCTCGCATTCCTGGTCGAACAGGGCCAGTCCGTCAATGCCGCCAATCGTTACGGCTACACCGCCCTGATGTACGCGGCCACCAACGGCTGCGAGGACAACATCCGCCTCCTGCTCGCCAAGGGGGCGGACATCCATGCCAAGACCAAGAATCGCGATCCCGACCGCCACACCGGCGAGCCGTTCGGCGCGCTCGAAGCGGCGACGCTCAACGGCGAGCCCTACGCCTTGGAAATCCTGATGGACGCCGGGGCCACGCCGGCCAACCCCGGGGAGAAACTCACCGAGGAACTCCTCTCCGCAATCGGCGAAAAGGACTACGAGCGTGCCCAGGCCGCGCTGCGCAAGGGTGCCTCCGCCAACGACGCCGGCGCGGGCAACCGGCGTCCTCTCCTGGTCGCCGTGCTCGTGGGCGATCCGGGCGTCGTCCAGCTTTTGCTCAAGGCGGGCGCGGATGTGAACGGCGCACCCGAAGACGGGCCGGTTTACACACCGCTGCATTACGCACTGGAGCGCGAGGGGGCCGTGAAAGACCCGCGCGCCAAGGAAAAGTACGCCCGCATCGCCGACATTCTCCGGCAGGCGCACGCCACCCGATGAAGCCGCGCAAAAATCGTGGAACGTTCTTCCTCGTCCTGGCGGGCGTGGCAGCGGGATGGCTGGTTCTCACCGGATGTCCCGCGAAGGCGGAAGACCCAAAGACGGGCTGGCGCGTGGCGATGATGGATTTCACCTCCGACGATGGGCTGATCGCCAGCGCGGAGGGAGCGGCCCAGTGGACGTTGTTGACCCAGGCGGCGCTGGCCGGGAACGAGCCGGGCGTGCAATGGATCGAACGCGCGCAGTTGCAACTCGCGGCGGAGGAATTGCACCTTTCGGCGGGCGGCTTCACGAGCGCGGCCGGTTCGCTGCGGGCGGGCCGCTGGCTGAAGGCGGACGTGGCGATCCTGGGCCGTTTCATCCGCAACGAGCACGACGAGGACGGACACACGCTCCGGCTGGAAATCATCGACCTCGATCATGCCGACACCCTGGCCGTGCGGACGATCCCCGTGCCGGGCGACCGCCGCGAGACCATCGAACCGGAGGCCGCGCTGGTGCAAACCACCGCGTCCGTCCTGCACGAGGCGCTAGACGAGGCGCGGGGCACGTTGGCGCACGCCGCGGGCCGCCGGGTGGTTGCGCCGTTGTTCATTTGCAACGCCGATCCCTCGCCGCGTCTGGACGGTTTCGGGCCGGCGTTGATCGAAGCCCTGACGAACGGCGCGGAGCATTCGGAGGATGTGCGCGCGCTGCGTTTCCCGCAGGCGGACCGCACGCGGGACGAGGTGGAACTCGTCGTCGGCGGTTTCACCGACGCGGACGCGCGCCGGCACGTGGCCGATCTTTACGTGTGGGGTTCGTACCGGGAATTGCCCGCCGTCGGCGTCCCCTTCGCGCAGACGCCGGTCGAGATCGACCTGACCCTCTGGGACGGCGCGCATCCCCCCGGCCACCTCACGGCGAACGCGACCGTCGCCGAACTGCCCGCGCTCGCGCGGCAGTTGGCCGGCCGTTGTCTCGAAGCCGCGCGCCAACTCCCGGCCGACCGCGCGTCCCTGCCGTCATCGGACGCCGCGTGCCGGTCCGTCGCCGACCTGCTCCGCGAACAGGGCATCCGTCAGGCGGCGCTCGTGGACGGCTACCAGGCGCAACGCAACGAGTTCCTGAATACCCCGGAAGGCAAAAAGGCGATGGCGCAGGTGCGTCTGCTGCTGGAAACGGCGTGTTTCTTCGAGCCGGACGACCGCGTGGCACAGGCTGCCCGTTTGCGTGCGCGGTGGGGCGGATTCCCGCTGCCCCCGGTGCGTCTGCCGCTGCTCGACGCGTGGCGATGCGCCAACGAGGTCGCCACCGTGCTGGAACGTTTCGAGGCGGCGGGCGCTGCCACCGGCAGCCTGCAACACGCGCAGCTGGACTTCGACGCCTACCTGTTGGAGCGGCTGGAACGCGGCGAGACCGACGTGCACGTGGAACTCACCGCCCCGAACCTGCCGGTCGATGTGACCGACGCCACGCTCGCCGCCTGGCATGCCACGCTCGACGAGCGTTTCGCGCGCGACGCGGAGGCGTTTGCCCGGTTGTCGTCGCCGCGCTCGGCGACGCTCCAGGATTACGGCGTCTGGCTGCGCGCGGCCTTCAAGCAGGTGAGTGACCCTGCGAAGGGTGAGCGGATCGTGGAAGCTCTCTGGCCTTCCTACGGGCCGTTGTACCGGCATGATCCGACCGCGGCGGAAAAATCTTATTGGGAATGCGACAGCCTGTCGGCCGAGGTGCGCAAACTTTATCTGCGCCGGAAGCAATCCGAGCGCGGCGAAACCCTGCTGGCTTCCCTGTCCGTCGGGGACACGGCTCCGGCCACGTCCGCGCCGGTCGCCGCGACGCCGGCAAAGGATTTGATCGTCCTGACGCCGGTGGTGCGCACGCCGCGCTACACCCCCCCGCCGCCCGACCCGTCCCCCGCCGCGCCGACGACGACATCAGGGGTGGTGCGGGTCATCCAGATGCCGCGCGATCCGAGGATACCGCCCGAACAGGACATCAACGTGGTGCCGAGGTACACCGTGCATTCCCTGACCCTCGACGGGGAAAGTGGGGGATGGATGAGCGTCCTGCGCGAGAAAGGGCTCACGGAAAAACTCGACCCGAACGAGGAAAACCAGGACCTCCTGCGCTTTCAACCCGACGGGTCATTCCGACGCTTACCCGTGCCCGGGTTGACCGCGCGTCCTCCGGTGGCGACGGTTTTCCCCGCGGGCGGCGGCCTGTGGCTGGCGCAGGATTTTATTGGACTGCTCCGTTGCGACCCCGCCGCCGGGACCGTGACGCGGCGTTACACCGTCGCCGACGGGTTGGCGACCGCCAACGTGGACGGCAGCGCCACCGACGCCGAAGGCCGGACCTATCTCGTCGGCCACGAACACGGCCTCGCCCTCGTGCAGCAATACGACCGCGCTAAACAGGAATGGCTCCGCGTCGGCGCAGCATCCGAGAACAGCGCCGCCTCCCCGGTGGAGGACGGGTCGGCGGTCGCTTTCGCACCCGTCGCGCAACTGGCGACGTGCGGACGCTGGCTTTTGACGGGTCTCGGTGCGCGGTGGACGCTACTGGACCGTGCGAACGGGCAAACGCGCGATTTGCACGATCTCCTGGCGCGTCTGCCGTCGGCGGCAGCAGCGGTTGCCAGCGGGGGTACTTTGCGGGGCGATTTTAACTCCGCCCGGCTGTTGTGCCGCTCGCCGCGACTGTGCTGCGCGGACGCGGGCGGCTTCTGGCTGGCGGACGCGGGCAGGATCGTCCGGTTCGATCCCGCCCACCCGGAGGCGGCGCGCAGTTGGCCGCTGCCGAAGGAACTGCCGCTCGGGGTGACCGCCCTGGCCTCGGACGGCGAGGACCTGTGGATGGTCGGCCCGTCGGGGAAAACCCACCCGCCGATGCAGCAGCCGATCCCGCTGGCCATGCAACTGCCGCCGATGCCAAGCATCCCTTATTTCGGCCCGGGCCATGATGGCCGGGGCTTCGTGGCGCGACTGCACGCGGCGGACGGACAATGGCGCGGCGGCTTCGAGTTGAGCGAACGCGTGGGTTGTCTGGCGGTCTCCCGGCAAACGATTTACCTCGGCCTGACCACCGCCGCGCAACCTCTCATCGAGATCGACAAGGCTTCGATCCAGGTGCCATGAGTCAACACCGGGTCAGGCCTGCCACCCGAAAGCCATCCATAACCCAATCATGTCCATGACTCCCACTCGTTTCCTGCCCGCGATCTTTTGCGCGGCCGTGCTGCTCCCCCTGGCCGATGCACAGGCCGGGACGCCCGCGTCGCCGTTGAGCGCCGCCGTGCTCACTTTCCAAACCACCGGCGAAAGTCTTTCCGGCAAGGGGGCGGATGCCGCCACGCTGCTCAACGCCCAGCTTTCCAGCGTCCTGCCCGATGTCGTCCTGGTGGAACGGCAGGAGTTGGACAAGGTTTTCGGCGAACAGGAGTTGGGCCTTTCCGGCACCGTTTCGCCCGAAACGGCGGCCAAGGTCGGCGCGCTGACCGGCGCGAAAGTCCTGATTACCGGCCGGCTGTTCGGCACGGACGGCAAATACTATCTGGCCACGAAGCTCATCGGGACGGAAACCAGCCGCGTCTACGCGGAGACGGTCGGGTTCGGCGACCTGGGCGCGATGGACAAGGCTACCGGCGAGTTGGCAACCAAGATCGCCGCCGATCTGAAAGCCCACGCGGACCAACTCGTCGCCAGGCCCGAAGACCCCACCGCGCGCCTGGAAAATCTGCGAAAACTCGTCGCGGGACACGGTCCGCTGCCCACCGTCAGCGTGGTCATCACCGAGCAGCACCTCGGTCGTCCGGTGATCGATCCGGCCGCGCAGACCGAGATGAAGCGGACCTTTCAACAACTGGGTTTCGAGGTGGTCGAGCCTGCGGCGAGCGGCCGGCGGGCGGACATCCAGATCAGCGGGGAGGCGTTCAGCGAAGCGGCCGGACGCCACGGCAACCTGACCAGTTGCCGCAGCCGCGTGGAAGTCCAGGCCGTGCGCTCCAACGACGGCAAACTGCTCCTGTCCGACCGGCAGACCGACGTGGCCATCGACCCGGCCGAACACGTGGCGGGGAAGACCGCCCTGGAAAATGCCGCCGGCAAGCTGCTCGAACGACTCGTGCCGGCCGTGCTACAATCTTGAGGCCGAAGGCTCCGTTGTCGAGAAGATCAACGAACTTGCCGTCGTTGAATCTTGCGTCGCAGGTGCCCAGGCTGCGTTCCCGGCGGGTGCCGCCCAGCTTCTTGCAGGCACAATACCTGCCGCTGCGAGCGTGGCGGTAGAGGCCGGGGAAGTGGGCCGCCTTCACGTAGGTGGGCGCTTTGGCGACAAGGGGTTTGTGTGTTTCCGTGCCGGATTATTTGCTGATGATCTTGCCGGTGCTGAACACGTAGAAGTAGCGAACCCCGTTCGTGTTGTAGTGCCCGGCATTGTTCGGATCGGGATAGTAGTACACCGTCGAGTTCAGGCCGAAGTCGTACAGGTACGGGAACGGGAAGCCCGGGCTCGTGTAGAAGAAGTCGTTGCTCTTGAAGTCGTAGAGGTACACTCCGCTCTGCCCGTCGGCGGCATCAAAAACGTACTCGTAGCCGAGATCGTAGTGATAGATGTAATCCGGGTCGGATAGGAAGGCATAGTAGCCGAAAGGGTTGCCGCTGGGGAACTGTAGGAAGAAAACTCCGTTGCCCAATGCCGCCTGCCCATCGAAGAACGCCGGGAACGGGCCGACATTTACAGAAATCGCCGACCCATAAAAGGGATAACCCGGCGTGTTGGTGATCTGGAAATCGAAAGAGCTGCTGGTGCCTTGAATGGAATATGCGACGGGTGCCGGGGAATCGCTGATGCCCTGAAAGTTGACGTTCGAGCCCGAGCCTCCGACCGTCGCGCCCGACGAAGAAATGACCGTCCATGCGCCGGAGGGTAGTGTGAACGCATTGTTTTCCAAAGTTGTTAAGGTTTCGTTTTCGGAAATCGCAAACTTCTGGGACGTACTCAAAGTAAAGCGCAAAACGACGGGAGTCAGGTCCGACGAATCCTGCTGCGCATAGAGACCGGTGGTATCAGGGCTGGACCCGGCGGTGAGGGAGGAAAGCAATCCGGACACCAGGCGCACATTGAGCGTTCCGGTCGTCGGCCCAGCGCCGACGGTGTAGGTAAAATCCTGGCCCGACGCCGAGGATACCGTTGCGAGGTCAACGTTGGAAAAATCGACGGTTGCCGCAGGCGCCTGGGACAGTGCGCTGCAGATGACCGCGATGCAGGCGGCGATGGATGGACGTAGTTTCATGGATTTGGTGGGGTGATTCCTGGAACTGTCGAAGCGCCTGAGACCCGCAAGTTTAGCGGCGGCGCGACGGGCGCGCCCAAAGGCGGAAGAGGCGAACAGTGCGCCGCGAAGAAACGGCAGTGGCAGGAGGCTCCTGAGATGGGCGGATGGTTGCATGAGGTGTGACGAAGCGGGTCGAAACGAGGTGAAGACGGAAGGATTGGGTTTGCAGTGCGATGATCCTTCTCGTGCCGAACTCCTGAATGGAGCGCCGACAGCCGGGTTGGCCGGCGGAAGCGGCGGAAAAAAGAGTCATCTCAAACAAGGTCGATGCGGAACCGGAACCGATATTCCCGGCGAGACGAAAATATTTTTGCGCCGGTCCCGGAATCTTTCCGGGAGACAGGCATTGCCCGGCACCGTGCCGGCACGTTTTCTGGTAGCGGCCCCTGCGGAAACCGGGCATGCTGGGCACACAATGGAGCCTGCTTCGGCCGATCCGCAGGCAACTCCGGCCGACGCCGGGGCACGGAACGATCCGCGACTCGCCCCGTGGCTCACCGCGCCGACGGACGAGGAAGCGAGCCGCGTGCTGGCTCAATTATTGGATGAAATCGCCGAGCCGGTTCTCACCCGCGTCATCCGTGGAAAATTCCGCGCGACCGGCCACTGGCAGGACGCCGAGGACATCATCGGCGAAGCCCGGCTCCAGATCATCCGCCGATTGCAGCGACTACGCGAAACGCCGCCCGACGGCAACGGACGCCCTCTGCTTGATTTCCAAGGGTACGTCGCCTCTGTGGCCTACGCGACGTGGGCGTTGACCGTGCGCCGCCGACATCCCGCCCGCGCCGCGCTGGCGGACCGGCTGCGGTACTTGCTGGAAGGCCGCACGAACCAGCGGGGATTCGCCCTGTGGGCAGGCCTGGGCGGCAAGTCGTGGGCGGGCTTCGAGGTCTGGCGCGGCCGGGAACAGTTTCTCGCGGGGACGGGGCAAAATGCCGGCCGCCTGCTGGCGGACCCTCGGGGGGCGGCGGCGGAAATCTTTGGTCCGGACGGTGACCGGGAAGGAACGCCGCTGCCGGAACTCCTCGCGGGTCTGTTCACTTGGCTCGGGGAGCCATTGCCTCTGCGCGATCTGATCGACGTGGTTGCCCGGTGGCAGGGGATTCCCGAAGGAGACTGGGAAATCCTTACTACCGACGCCGATGAAGCCCCTGCGGCCGAAGTTCCCGCCATCGGTGCCTCTCCCCACGATCAACTGCGTTGGAAGGAGTACCTTACCTGGCTGCTGGGTGCGGTTGGCGGTCTGACCCGGCGGCAGCGGAGCGCGTTTTTGCTCCATTCTTCCTGCCTCCACGAAATGGAGCGGCTGGGTCTCGCCGGCATCCGCCAGACGGCTTCGTTGCTGGACCTCCCTCCCGAGCGGATGGCCGAACACTGGTCGAAACTGCCCCTCGAAGACCGCCGCATTGGTTCAATGATGGGGCTGGAAGTGCAGACCGTCATCAATGATCGCAAGACGGCCCGGGCGATTCTCGGAAGGGCCTGGCAGTCTTTCCTGCAAGATAATGGATGACGACAGGAATCTTTGGGCGGATTACGCATCGTGCATAGATAGACAACCGTTCACGTGAGCATCCCGACCATTCATCTTGACGCCAGCCGGTTAGCTGCATACCGCGCCGGGGATTTGCCTGCGGCTGATGCTCTGGGAATCAGCGACCATCTGGCGGAATGCCCGGCCTGCCGTTCCGCGCTGCCGGCGTCCCGGTCGGCTGCAACCTTCGGAGGGGAGGTGGACCTGCCAACCATTTTGCCGGACGCGCCCCCCGCCTACGAGGAGATGGCCGCGCTGCTGGACGGGACGCTCGACGCCACGCAAAGCGCCGAGGTGCGCGCACGCGTCGCCGCTTCACCGGAGGCGACGGCGGTGTTCAACGGGCTGCAAGGCTTTCGTGACGAGATCGCCGCTCTGCCGCCAAAATGGCACGGCCCCGCGCAACCGTCGGGAGCCACCGCTCCGCCAGCCACAAAGTCTTCGCCCAACCCTCGGGTGTTGATGCCATTTCCCGGCCTGGGCCGTGCATCCTGGCTCGCCGTCGCAGCCGTCGTACTCTTCGCGGCGGTTTGGTGGACGACCACTGGCACACGCCCCACGGCAGCCCCGCCGCTTTGGGCCGACGCCGACCTGTCGCTGCTGCCCGGCGATCTGCGCCACGGCGTGGAACGCGCCGCGCTAACCGCCGCGTTGGACGTTCCGCCGATTTTGGCTGAATTGAGTCCCCCGACCGGAACGCTCGCGGGTTCCTCCCCGCGCCCGACCACCTTGCGGCAGATTGCCCCGGTGGCGGTGGTGATCCGGGAAGATTGTCCCGCCTTGCGGTGGACGGCTGTCGAAGCTGCCACCGGTTACGTCGTTTACCTCGTGGATAGCGAGGAAAACACGCCGATGCTGCACCAGGAAGTGCCCGCCGGAACGACGAGTTGGACGCCCCCCATGCCGCTGGCGCGCGGCGTGATTTTCAAGTGGCAGGTGGAAGCCCGGCACGGCGAGGAGGTGCTCTCGCGTGCGCCGCGTCGGCCCGCTCCAGAAACTCTCTTCCGGGTGCTCGACGAACAGCACAACACGGAACTCGCCGATGTGGAGCGGCGCTATCCCCGGAATCCGCTGATCCTCGGCACGGCCTACGCGCAGGCGGGCCTGGAGGAAGAGGCCGCGCGGCAGTTCGAAGAGCTGGCACGGCGCTATCCGGATTCGGAAGCCGCCGCGCGGCTGCATCGGGAGACCCGGCGTTGGTTACAGGCGGACGAATAACGCCCGGGAGAGGACCGGGGACGGCACTCCCGTTCCGTGGCCGACGAGCAAGCAAGGAAATTCCCTTCTCCGGGCAAGAAAGTGGAGTTAGGGTCACACCGACTCTTGCGACGATTGAAACGGCATTTTTTCTGTTGGCTCGGTTTGGCGTTGCTGGTCGTGCTCGCCGCAACACCCCGCGCGCCCGCCGACTCGCCACCGCCCATCGCGCCGGAACTCCAGGCGCTCGTTGACCGAATGGTGACCGCCCCCGACGACGACGCGCGCGACCGCCTGCTCGCCGCAGCGCCGCCCGCGTTGCGAGATCATCCCCGGCTCGGCGATGCGTTGAACGCGGCCTGGCACTTGATCATTTTCACTGGCGATTTCGCCCGGGCGGAGAAACTCGGCGAATACACCCGCCGGCTGATGCTCGGCCGCGGCAACGCCGTGGATGCCGCCTTCGCGTTGTTCTGGCTCGGCTTCATCGACGCCTCGCGGGGTGACAACCGGAGGCCCTGGAGAAAATGACCGCCGCCCGGCGCGTCTTCGAGGCGCCGGATGACCAGGACAAGCTCGCCCGCGAACTGGCGGGAGAAGGCAAGGTTTACCTCCAACTGGGGGACTTCCAGCAGGCGTTGGCGGTCACCCGGCGCGCGCTGGCAATCTACCGGGCCATCGGCGGCAAGGAAGGCATCATCAACACGCTGAACAACTCCGGCAGCATTTTCATGGCCCAGGGCCTGACCGACCGGGCGATGGACTACCGGCAGCAGGCCCTCGCCGTCGCCGGGGACGACGCCGGCTGGCAGGCGTATCTTTTCCATAACATCGCCAACGTCTACGCGCGGCGCGGCGAACGGGACAAGGCCATCGAGTGGATGTCCAAGAGCATCGCCGCCGCCGAGAAAGTCGGCGACCGGCCGAACCTCGCCGCCGGCCTGATGGAATTGGGTGGCATCCATCTGCAAAACGGGCAACTCGACGTGGCGGAGGACGAACTTGCGCCGTGCGCTCAAGATCTTCGAGGAAACCGGCGAAAAGCGGCGGCAGACGGGCACGCTCAGCAGCCTGGGCGATGTGCTCCGCCGACGGGGCGACGAAAAATCGCGGCGCGAGGCCCTGGGGTTGGTGGAGCGCGCCGCGGACTTGGCGCGCGAGACGGGCGAGCCAGCCGATATCTGGCGCAGTTGCACGTTGATGGGCCAGATTCTCCTGGCCCTGCACGAGCCGGACCGGGCGCGCGAGGCGTTCGAGGAAAGCATCGCCGCCATCGAGGATGCCCGTGGCCACCTCGCGGCGGACGACGCCGGAGCCGACGGCGTTCCTGGAGGACAAAATGGACGCCTACTACGGCATGGTCGCGCTGCTCGTGCAGGAGAACCGTCCGGCGGAAGCCCTGGCGATGGCCGAGCGGGCGAAGGCGCGTGTGCTCGTCGATATTCTCGGCGGCCGCGAAGCTCGACCTCGCGCAGGCGATGACCGACGCCGAACGCGCCACGCGCCCGGCAACCGCCGAAGAAATCGCGTCCCTCAACCGGCAGATCGCCGCCGCCCGGACCGACCGCTCCGCCACCGCGCCCGACGCTGCTGGCCGAACTCGAACGCGAAACTCGCCGCCGCCCGCCGCGACGCGGGAGGATGCCGAGGAAGACTTTTTCATCGCGCATCCCGGAACTGCGCAACCGTCGTCCGCCGCGCGGCGATGGCGGCCTGGCGGACGCCGCGCTGGCGAGGCTGCTCGCCGACGGACAAAACCGACGGTGCTCGAATACGACGTGGCCGACGATGAAACTTTCTTTTCACCGTGGCGAAAGCGCCGGAACGCCGCACCGGACGCTCCGCCGATCATCCAGGCGCAACGCCTGCCGCTGGGCCGGGCGGCGCTGCACGGCCGCACGGAGGAGATTCCGCGCTGCCTTGGCCGAAGCGCAGCATGGGCTGGCAAGCGGAGTGCGCGTGCCCTGGGGCAAGGATTTGCTCGGCCCGGTCCAGGACGTGTGCGCGGACTCACGGCTGATCATCGTGGCCGACGGGCCGCTCTGGGAACTTGCCCTTCCAGGCACTGATCCGCGATGGGGCAGTGGATGCGCCGGGCACTCCCGTGCGGACGCTCTGGGAGGCACATGCGCTGAGCTTCGCCCCGTCGTTGACGTTTCTCGCGCAAGAACCCGTCGCCCCCCTGACCCACCCCGCCCGGCTGCTCGCCATCGGCAATCCGGCCCTCGCCGACCCACCCGCCGCCGGGCAAGCACCCGTGCTCGGGTCACGGTACCCAGCGACCCGAGAAACCAAGCCGATGCCGGACGCTGGGCGGCAGGTGCGTGCTCTGTCCGCCCTTTACGGCGCGGACCATAGCAAGGCACTGGTCGGCACGGAGGCGCACGAAGACACTTTCAAGCGGCTGGCGGGCGACTACGATGTCATCCACTTCGCCACGCACGGCTTTCTCAACGACACCGCGCCGATGTACTCGTGTCTGCTCATGGCGCAAACCGATCTCGCCCCGGACGAGGACGGCTTACTCGAAGCCTGGGAATGGCTGCCTCTACGCCTGCACGCACGCCTGGTGGTGCTTTCCGCCTGCGAGAGCGGCCGGGGACAGGATCGGCGACGGGCGAGGGAGTGGTCGGCCTGAGTTGGGCGATTTTCCGGGCCGGCTGCCCGGCGGTGGTGGTCAGTCAATGGAAAGTGGATAGTGCGAGCACGCACCGACCTGATGATTGATTTTCATCAACGATTGTTAACTGGAGAAACTCCGGAGGAAGCTCTGCGCGAGTCTGCGCTGAAACTGAAGGGAACAACGAAGTACCGGCATCCGTTTTACTGGGCGCCGTTCATCCTTGTCGGTGCGGGGACATCCATCGCGCCACGCCGCACGTCACAATGAAGAGAGCATTGTAGCAAAACCCTTGGCCGTTGACCGAGAGCGCGATGGGTTCTACCAGTAAGGTAGAACGCCTCAAGCCCGCACACTTTTCTTTGCCTTTTTCCGTCATTCCGTGCTCGCATTTTGCCAGGCCACTGTCCCCGGTCAGCCCACACAGCAGATCAGCACTCAATAACGGAACGAGCGCAGCCGATCACGCCACGCGCGCAAGGCCGGTAGTTCAGATGGAAACGGCAGCGTGTCCCGATAGGTGTAGTTACCCAGGATACCGTACAGCAAAAAATCAGTGTAAACGGGCGTTGCCCCAAAGAGGAATTCTCCGCCCGCGCTGGAGAGCGTCTGCTCGAAGGGCAGCAAGAGGCAGTTCGCCTCGGCGATCATGGCAGGGCGTTCACGCCGCCAACGTTCCACGCAGCCCATGCCGAATTTGCGTTCCTTGTGGCGAATGAGAAGGGTTCGCTCCACCACGTCCGCCACCTCCGGGATCACGGCCGCGTCGCAGACCTTGAAGGTCACGGCCTCCACGGTGTTCTCGATGTACTGGTTGATGATCGTCTGCCAACCTTGCAACGCGGCGGGGAAGAGCCGGCCGTGCAGATAGTGCGTGTCGAGGTAAGCGGCGATATCCTGTGAATCAGGCCCGCTCTCGCAGACGATCCGCTCGCCGTCGGCCAGCACCGGCACCTGGTAGGAAGCGCCGTTGGTGAGGCGGATGAGTTCCGAGCGGTCGGCGTTGGACACGGGGACGAGTTCCGGTTCGAGCCCACCCGCGTGCGCCGCCTGCACGATGGCGATGCAAAATGGACTGCGGTCGAAGAGATAAATTTTAAGCATATGCGACGGCGACACTTTGCAGCAAGCTGTCGGTTGCAACAACGGTGGCAAACTCGTCGTGCAACGTGGCGAGGCTGAGCCGATGGACTTCCTCGGCGGGATGCACTCGTCCGTCCGGGCCGGTAATGGCGAAAGCAGCCGTGGCATCTGCTACCAAGAACGTCCTGAATCCGAGGTTGCCCGCCATGCGCGTGGTTGTGGAAACGCAGTGCGGTGTGGTCAAACCCGCGATGACGACCGTCTGACATCCTTCTCTACGCAGGGACGCCTCCAGGTCGGTGCCGATGAAGGCACTGTTTACGCTTTTCACGAACACCGGCTCTCCCGCCCGAGGCTCGAATCCTTCCTTGAATTCGCTCGTCGGCGAATCGCGGTGGAAGAGTGATCCCGCGCGCGTCGAAAGGTGCCGGACGTGCGCGATGGGCAAACCGGCCGCGCGCCAGGCACCGAGCAGCCGGGCGGCGTTTTCCTCCGCCTGCGGATGATTGCGTTCACCCCACGATGGGTCATCGAACGATTTCTGGATGTCGATGAGGATGAGCGTGGAATGGGCATCCAACTCCGGAATGGGTGAGGTCATCATCGGCTGATCGATCAGACCATGTTCTTTGATAAGGGCATCGAAATAGCCGAGGTCCGCCGGGAAATTCTCCGGGTGGCCAGCGAAATCGTCGCGGCAGCCGGGGTTGCAGAATCCGACGGTGAAACCGCGGTAGCGGGTGAGCGAATCCGCGCTCACCGGCCGGCCGGAATGGGGACAATATCGGTTGATGGCAATCATGCAGGAAGGCGTAGTTCCATGAAAGTGTCGCCGCGCTCGTAGTGGCCCCGAAAAGCCTCTGCTTGGACCGTCGGAACGTAAGTGAAGTTCAAACTCTCGTACAAGTGTCTGGCCGCTAGTAGTTTGGAATTCGTGGTGAGCACCAGGCGTTTCGCTCCCAGCTTTTGCGCCTTGGTCATGGACGCTTCCATCAACCGGCGGCCGAGTTGCCGCCCCTGGAAAGATGTGGTCACCGCGAGCTTGGCCAGTTCGTACGTTTGCGGTTCATCGGGCTGCACGATCAGCGCGCTGCATCCCACGATTTTCCCGTCAATCTCCGCGAAGAGGATCGCCCCGCCGGGGGCGAGGATTTGACCCATCGGATCGCCAAGCACCCGGCGATCATCGTCTTCGATGACAAAGTATCGCTCGATCCATTCTTCGTTCAACTGCCGGAACGCAGCGGCGTCGGCCTCGCTGCCGGGATGGTATTCTCTGATTTGCACGGCCTCGGTGGATGGTGATGTCGTCATGGCACTGGTATTCTACGTTGTTGAAGGATCGCCGCCTGCCGCCCCACGGCCACCGTCGCTCCGACGGCCAGCGCGGTCAGGACCGTTGCGCCTCGCAAAGGCTCTCCCAGGAAGAGGGCTGAAGCGATGATCGTGGCGAAAGGCATCAGGAGTTGGAGCTGGCTGATCCGCGCGACCCCTCCCAGGGTCAGCGCGCGATACCAGGCGAAAAATGCGAGCCATTGGCTGCAAACGGTCACATAGATGAAGCCTAAAAGTGCCGTCGCCGGCACCGTCCCGCTGAGGAGAGTGTGCCACACGGCCTGGTGCCGGGCCGTCAGCGTCAGGAGGGTCACTGCCCCGGTGACCGGGCTGGCGAACGTGAGCGCCCATGAGATCACCTGCCAGCCGCCGAGGGTGCGCGCCAGCACCGCGCCGTCCGCGTAGCCGAAGGCCGTGAGGATCACGGCGAGGAATAGCGCCCAGTCCGCCGGTTGCAAGTGCCCGTCACCCTCCCTCCACGAGAAGGCAACGACGAGAACGCTGCCGAGCACGGCGCTCAACCAGAAGACGGTGCTCGGCCGCTCACCGGCGCGGAGGGCTGCGGCGACGGCGGTAGCGAGCGGCAGGAGACCGAAGATCACCGCGACGTGCGCGGCCGGTACGTATTGCAGCGCCCACGCTGTCAGGAGCGGAAAGCCCACGGTCAACCCCGCCATGACGACGAGCAGCCGCCCCAGGTGTTTTCGGCCCGGCCACGGCTGACGGGTGAGGAACAACACAGGAGCAGCTAGGAGCGCGGCCCCGAAAGCGCGGCCCGAGCCGACAAAAAATGGGCTGATGCCTCCGGTCACTGCCGCGCGGGTGGCCACTGGTGTCACGGCGAAGCATAACATGGCGAGAGCGCCATAGACCCACCCGCTGCGCAGACTCGGACGCGGAACGGATTCGACCCGTGTACAGCGGTAGGACGAACTCGAAATGCAGTTTGGTTGCTCGATCATTGTTCTGGTTATCGAAACCCAACTCCGGCGATTAAAACAGATGCAGATTGCGTGAATTGGATACAGTACAGATTAACAGCTCGCTTCTGTGTTTACACGTCCTGATTCTTCGCTATTGATAGCTAGCCCTTGAAGATGCACACCCGCCCTAAAGTCGCTCCGGCCGCCGTGCCTCTGTACGAGAAAATCGCGGACTCCATCGCACGGCATATCACCGGCGGCACCCTGGCAATCGGCGAACGATTGCCAAGCGTGCGCCGCCTCAGCGAGCAAAACAAGGTCAGCGTCTCGACGGCGGTGCAGGTCTACGTCACGCTGGAAAAGCGCGGCCTCGTCGATGCCCGGCCCAAGAGCGGGTTTTTCGTGCGCCCGGCTTCACGGTATCTCGCGCCGGAGTTGCGCTGCTCGCGCCCCCCGGGCCGTGCCACCAAGGTGAGCATGGGCGAGTTGCGCACGCGCATCTTCGAGTTGTCAGCCGAACCCGACATCGTGCCGCTCGGCACCGCCACGCCCAACGCCGCCCTCCTGCCCGTGGCACAACTTAATCGGATCATGGCCGCCGCCGTGCGACGGGCAGGAGCCAAAGCCATCGACTACGCGCCGCTAACAGGTTGCGAGAGTCTGCGCCGACAACTCGCCCGGCGTTCGTTGGAGTGGGGTTGCCAGGTCGCGCCGGATGAGGTGATCGTGACCAGCGGAGCCACCGAGGCGCTGTCACTTTGCCTGCGCGCGACGACGAAGCCCGGCGATGTCGTCGCGCTGGAGTCGCCGACGTACTTCGGCATCCTGCAAACGGTCGAAACCCTGGGACTGCGGGCGCTGGAAATCCCCACCCATCCGCAGACCGGGATGGACCTCGACCGGCTGGAGACTCTCCTGCATACCCAGCGCGTGGCCGCCGTGCTCGCGATCCCGAGTTTCAACAATCCTCTGGGCAGTTGCATGCCGGAGGCAAACCGTCGCCGGTTGGTCGAGATGCTTGCCCGGCGCGAGGTGCCCCTCATCGAGGACGACATCTACGGCGATCTCGCGTTCCCGCCCGCAAGCCGGACGCGCACGGCCAAGGGCTTCGACGAGGAAGGTCTGGTTCTCCTTTGCGGTTCGGTCTCGAAGACGGTTGCGCCGGGCTGGCGGGTGGGCTGGGTCGTGCCGGGGCCGGGATATTACGATGCGATCAAGCAACTGAAGTTCGGCAGCACGCTGGCCGCGCCAAGCGCGCCGCAGCTTGCGCTGGCCGAGTTCCTGCGCGATGGCGGCTACGACCGTCACCTGCGGTTGCTGCGTCGCGCCTACGCGGAGCAGGTTACCCGGATGGCGCAGGCCATCGCCGAAACTTTTCCCGACGGGACCCGGGTGTCACGGCCCCAGGGCGGGTTCGTGTTGTGGGTCGAACTGCCGGAAAACGTCGATGCCGTCGAACTACAAGCGCGTGCCCTGGAGGAACGCATTTCCATTTCCCCCGGTCCGGCCTTTTCGGCCAAACCCAAACAATTCAGCAACTTCATCCGGGTGAGCTGCGGGCAGCCCTGGTCCGCCCGGATCGAACGCGCGGTTGGTGTGCTCGGGCACCTGGTCAGACAACTCGTGCGCGAAGGAGAATCGAAATGATCCAATCTCGCCAATCAACATCGGGTTCATGGATTTGCGATTGATGATCCGCGAAGCCGACGCTGAGGTGGACTGGCCCAACGGCATCTGGCCGATCTTCCAGAACGTGGTCGCAGCAGGCGATACCTATGCTTTCTCGCCAGAGATGGACGAGCCGTCCGCCCGCGCCGCCTGGATGTTGCCTTCACCGGCGAAAGTGTTCGTTGCGGTGGACGAGGAACGCGGAGCCATCCTGGGCACTTCGTTCGTCAAAGCCAATCAACCTGGCCTGGGCGCGCACGTGGCCAACGCGGGATTCATGGTTGCCAGCCATGCGGCAGGCCACGGCGTGGGTCGTGCCTTGGCCGAACACGCACTCGACTGGGCACGGTCGGCAGGCTTTGCCGCGATGCAATTCAACTATGTGGTCAGCACGAACGCTCGTGCCGTGGCGCTCTGGAAACGGCTCGGTTTCACGGTGGTCGGGACGATCCCGCAAGCCTTCGCACATCGTTCGCTCGGGCGTCGCGTGGACGTTTTCATCATGCATCGCTTTCTGTGACCGCTTCGACGCGATCCCCGCGGGTGGTGGGCGTGGAGGTCACCAGAAAACGCAGTGGATCGGCGCGCCAGTTATAGACACGGTGCGGTGTTCCGGGAGAGACCTCCAACCCCTGCCCAGCCCCGATCACGACGCTTTTTTGATCGATCTCCATCGAGGCTTCGCCCGCGAGCACATAGAAAAATTGCCTCGCGCGGACGTGATGATGCAGCGTTTCACTCGCCCCCGAGGGCATCGTTTCTTCGATGACACTCAGAGCTTCAGTATCCACCAGGCGCCATCCATCGCATTCTCTGCCCCACCGGTAGTGCGGGGCGTTGCCGGTATGGATGACGTGCATCGAGGTTGGTCGGGAAATCGCGTGGTTTGAGTGGCTAAAGTCCGCCGTTTTACGCCAACAGACAGATACAGGCAGTGAGAATTGGTACCAACACAGACAAAATCATGTGATTCTGTCTTTAGCGGCGCGGTCTTCGCTGTCATTATGGTAGGTCGAGACGTTTGCCGGGTAAATCGCGGCAACCTTCTTGTGACTCGCATCGAAAGAAAATCGAACACGCGGATTTTGCATGAGCATTGACCTCCGAATAAATTACCCTGTCTTGGGACATCAGGCCGCCCTGCTGCAGGACGCCCTCCGACTGACGACCTTGGAGTCGCTCGACGCCGCCCTTGTCCTTCCCCCGTTCAGTGGTCGAACCCACGACCGCGAGATCGGTGCGCGTTGGTTGTCGAGGCCCGAACATCCCCCCGTCTCGCCGTCCCGGGTGTTTCTAGGCAGCGGAGGTCATCATTCCTTCATCGTGTGCCTGCTCGCGGCCGGGCTGACAGGAACGGCCATTGCGGTCGAGCCCGTGACCTACTCTGGATTTCTGGCCGTGGCCGATTTGTTCAATTTGCAGATGACCGCCTGCGACATGGACGAACACGGACTGATCCCGGAAGCGTTGCGCGCCGCCAGCCGCAAAAATCCCTCACTTCGCTCGGTCTACCTGATGCCCACCGTGCATAATCCGCTCGGCACCGTCATGCCGACATGGCGGCGGGAAGAAATCATCACCGTCGCGCGCGAGCGGGACCTGCTCATCATCGAGGACGATGCCTATGGATTTCTGGAACCCGCTCCGCCACCCAGCTTCGCGTTGCTTGCGCCGCAGCACACCTTTTACTTCCTGAGTTTGTCCAAGCCGTTTTCTCCAGGGCTCAAGACCGCGTTTCTCGCCGTGCCGGAGCGGCTGGTTGCGTCCACGGAATCGGCGATCCGCCAGACGGTCAGCGGTGCCTCGTCTTTGCTGGCCGGATTGGCCTGTCGTCTGATCGCCGACGGCAGTTTGAGCCGGGTGATTCTCGCCAAGCGCGCGGATGCAATCCAGCGGCAAAAGCTGGCCCGGGAAATTCTCGATGGTCTCGCCGTACGGGGCCACCCGAGCAGTTACCATCTCTGGCTCACGCTGGGAAGCGAACTGATTGCAGATGAAGTTTGCGCTTCGCTCCAACTCGACGGGATCGAGACAACGCCAGCAAGACTTTTTGTCGTTGACAAGACCCCGTCACCGAATGCCTTCCGCGTGGCTCTCGGGCAGGAACGCGACATGGGAAGGCTCGCCGGCGCACTCCGGGAGGTCGCGCGTCGCTGCAAGCACGTCGCCGGATGATTTGATCTTCTTTTGCCGGTCTATCTCGATCTTTCAACTCTCGCGCGTCATGACCATCCGCCAGTTCATTTCCCACGTCTGCCCGTTGTCCGGGGAGAATACTTGTTCCCAGGTCGCCGTATCCGCGCTCGTTTTGGTCCAGTGAAAGACGACCTGAATGGGCTTTCCATCGAAGACATCGGTCCCGTGAAATTTGCCGTGAATCCCGTCCTCGAAACGCCCGATGACAGGCGGCTGTAATTGACAACTGCGATCATCCGCCCAGTAGATGCTCCACAGTCTGGTACTGGGGTCGAAAATACGTAGCGTCATCCCCTCGATGGGCTGTCCATCCGGGAAGGTGGCCGTAAAACGATCAACGTTTCCGATGTCTCCAAGCACCGGACGCGCTTCCTGCCAGGCGTCGAACTCCTGCCATTCCGTGCAGCCTTGCAACCTTCGGAGCAGGCGACGGTTTTGCACGCTCCACCGCCCGTGTAGGAAATCGAAATCGTGGCGACCATCCGCATGGGGTTTCGTCTCGTTGTTCATAGCCATAGTAAAGTGAACACAAAGATTGGGTACAAATGCACGGTCAGGGATGGCCTGCTGCCTCAAACAGGCCGGCTTCGACTGCCCGGTGTAGTTCCGCAGGTGGCAATAAACCTTGGCCGAGCACCAGATCGTGAAAAGCCCGCACCTGGAACTTCGCACCCAGGGCCGTTTCCATCTCCTGCCGCAATTGCGTCATGCGCGTGTAACCATAGAAATACGAGGTTGCCTGGGTGGGCGCGAGATAAGTAAAGCGCCGCAGCAGTGATGCCGTGTAAGCGTCCGAGATTCCCACTTCCTGGGTAAGCACGCGCCTGGCTTCCTCCGGCGTCGTTTTGCCGAGTTGCAACTCCGCATCCAGGAAAGCGTAGGCGGCCCTCGCCAGGCGGAATTGTAGGGCGACGAGTTGATTTTCCTTCGGCATGTAAGGCAACATCAACGCCTCGCAATAAACCGCCCAGCCTTCCACGTTGACGCTGTTGAACGCATAGACCGAGCGAGCCAAGGAAACTCCGTTGCGCTGCATCGCGCCAAATTGCAGTTCGTGACCCGGACGACCCTCGTGCGAGCAAACCCAGAATGAGGCGGCCTTGTAGGTGAAATCATCGTAGCGAGCGCCCGGCGTGGCACCACTGGCACCCGGACCAGTCACCAGGACGAATTCGCCCGGGTCGCCGGGATGAGGATTGTTGAACAAGGGCGTCGGGTTGAAAAAAGGGGCCGGGATACTCGTATTCTCTGCGGGCGTCGCCAAGCGAATACGTAGGGGATCGTCAGGCAGCGTCACCAGGTTTTCCCGCCGGAGGATGGCGTCGATCTCCCTGGCTCGGGCACGATAATGATCCAGTGTTTCCGCAGGTCCACCGAGTGCCTCTTTTTGTTTGAGCAAACGGATCAGTTCACGCCAGTCGGTGTCTGGCGGAAGCCCATATTGCGCCGCTACCTCCCTGGCCACCGGCTTGATTTCCGTTTTTGTCCGTTCGAATCCGGCGTGCGCCAGGGCGATGAGTTCTTCCGGTGAAACATCGACTCCGGTCGCCTCCAAAGCGGCAAGATAACGCTCGCGCGGAAGCCGAAAATCGGTCCGCGCCTTCGGCATCACTTCATCGCGGATGAATTGGGCATACTGCGAGAGTTGCTCCTTGAGCTTCGTGACGATGGGGTCGCTGCCTTGCACGCCGCGTTGTTTGAGCAACTCCACCACGCCATCGAAAATCTCGCCGTCGGCAGCGAGATCGCGTTCCACCCGTGCTTTGTATGGTCCGATGAGACCGGGGGTGTCGAAGCGTTTCCGAATCCTTTGTTCCGCTAATGACGCCAGAGATGCCGGACCATCTTTCACGATCCCTGCGTAGCGGCCTAGCCGCGCCAGAGCCATCTGGCGGCGGGTCTCAAGCAAGGGCGACGCATCCTCCAACTGGGTAGCTCCCAGCAGCGAGTCAATCCCGCTGAAGATGATCTGCGCCACGTCATCATATGGTAGTTCGGTTTTCTCTCTCGCCTCGCTTTCACGGGAACGCCGCGCGGCGGCGGCGATGAGAATCGCCAGGTCTTCCCGCACGTGCACGTCGCGCTCGCTTTTGAGTTTCTCGCCCAGAGCCTGCACCGTTTTGGCGAGTTCCGTGCGGTATCGACTTTCGACCTCCGGCCCCAGGTCGCGCACCTGATCGTCGAAGCCGGTCATCATGCCAAGATCATGCGCCGATTCCGGTTCGAACCGCGCCAGCACCCGGCCGAGCATCATGGCGTTCCCATTGCTGTTTGAAACCCACGCCGGCGGATTGGCTGAAACTTCGCCTGCCCGGGCAATTGCGGAGATGCACCAGGACAATGTGAAGACCACAGCGATGCAGGAAGCAGAACGTCGGACGGATGAAATTAGCATGGGAGCACGGTAGAACTACCTTCGCATTGAGAGATGTCTGGCAGTGACTTTGCGTCATTGCTTGGACGTGACAGAGAAAAATGCGGAAGGGTTAATTTTCGTTGCCGCAGCCATCCACGGATGGCCCGTTGGATTGGCGGGTGGCAAACATCTCCTGTTCCAGGCGGCACGTCTTCCAGCCATCGCGTGATTCGACGGCTCGCCATTGGAAGGCGTCCGGCGTGATCCGCGAAAAAATCCAGCGTGTGCCTACTCCTTGCACGAAGGAGCCATCCAGGATGATTTCGTCCTCCATCTCGCGCGCGACGAATGGTCTCACCACCCCTTTGACGGGACCGATCCACGTCGAACGCCAGGCACCAAGCTCCGCGTCATAAAAGCGCAGGGTCGCGCCGTACTCTTCGCCATGCTTGCCCGAGCCGCGCAGCGTTCGCTTGGGTGCGATCCATACATCTTGAATCGCACGCCCTTCCAACACCCAGCCGAAGTGCCATTCTCCTTGCATTCGTCGAGCGACCGAGCCGTCGCAGGCATAGTAAACGATTTGCAAATCCCAACTGCCGACGAATTGGCCGAAGAGCGCGAGCTGATCAGCAAGCGCGGGGCATGGCGCGGTCGCATGAAGTGCGGACAGCATCGGAGCGGACGCAGGATGGAGGTGACTCATCGAAGGGTTCCCGTTTGGACCACGCTCGGCATGCTCACTCCTCGCCATCGTAGTAGTCCGCCACTTCCGAACGGAGCAGCGTACGCCGGGGAGAACGCACGCCCCATTTTTTGCTGTCCGGGTAGTAGCAGGATTCGCCGATGGGATTATCGGCGACCACGTAGAGAATCAGGTCCGTTTCGCGGTCGTTGATCATTTGGTGCGCCCGGTCCGGCGGAAAGACGAACGCATCCCCTGCTTCGATCACGGTAAACCCTGCCTCGTGCCGGACGATTCCCGCGCCCGAGATGACATGGTAAAATTTCCATTGCGCGCTGTGCGCATGGTAAGGGTACGGAGTTTTCCCCGGCGGGAGGCGGAGAATCTCCACATCGAAGGGGTGCCGCTCCATCAGATCCATCGAGAGTGGCTTGCGTCCCAACTCCTCGGAAATCATCTTGCCGAACCCGGCAAAATTTCCCTTGGGCGAAGACCAGGAACGTTCCTCGATGCGGTTGGTATTGACCTTGAGCATGGCACTTTTGTTTTAGAACGGCACCTGTACCGAAGTTTGAGGGCCGATGCTTCCGAATTCCTGCTCGAATGCCATTCGTGTGCACTGGTCCGGGACGCGGTCAGTCGCAATCGTTCAAAGCGTGATGATCCCCGGGAGGCTCATTCGAGCAGGATTTTGAAAGGATTGCTCCGTCATCCGGCGTAACCTTGATCGCAGCATCCTTTCGGGCACCTTATTGCGACTGCTTCGGGATCGAAACCACCCATGCCGGGCTACCAGCGAATCCAGACCCTTTATTGCAGTGGACTGATCAAGGTCTTTGACGTTTGCTGCCGCGCCGAGTGCCGGACGTGCAGCGCGGAGGAATACGCCTCGGGGCACTTGCTCGTCATCCCCCGGGCAGGCGTCTGTGTGCAGCATCGATCCCGACGCGAGGAGATCGTGACCGATCCGACCCGGCTGCTGTTTTTCAACCGGGATGAACCGTGCCGCTTCTCCCACCCTATTCCCGGCGGGGATGACTGCACGGCCATCGCGTTTGAGGAAACGAAGCTCCATGCCTTTCTCTGCGCCAATGATCCCGCGACGATGGATCGGCTTCCTCAAAAGCCATTCCAACGTCCCACGGCTGCGGCGTCGGCTCCTACCACCTTGCTCCTCCAGCGGCTCCGGCAGCATTTGTTTCTTGGAGCGGCGTCGGACGCGCTGGTGGTCGAAGAAACAACCGCGCATCTGCTTGCCGCCTCACTGCGCGCTGCCGGTACGCTGGCGCCCGAAGCGGGACGCCGGGCGGGCACCCGGGCGGCGCACCGCGAACTCGCCCGAGGAACGCGCCTCATTTTAGCGGCACGATACCGCGAGCGATTGAGCTTGAGCGCCCTGGCCAAGGAAGTGTTCAGTTCTCCTTTCCATCTGGCGCGGGTCTTTCGCCGGGAAACGAACCAGAGCATCCACGGCTATGTGATGCGTCTGCGTCTGCAAGCCTCTCTCGAGCACGTGGTCTCGGAACCTGTCGTAGACCTGACGGCGCTGGCGCTGGAACTCGGATTCTCCAGCCATGCCCACTTCAGCGACGCGTTCCGCCGAGAATTTGGAGTGACGCCTTCTGGTATGCGCCAGCGTTCGTCGGGGGAATTGCTAAAAAAATTGAGCAAGCGTCTTACGGACGCCACGCTGGTTTCGAGGTCATAACAGGCTGCCGGCGAGTGAATATAGTTTGCCCAACAAGCGAATGATTTGGAAGACAGGCGTGGTCACCTGAGGCAATTTGCCTGCCAGATAACTAAAGCGTTTCTCAGTTGCCTGTCCGGTTTTCAGCCCCGGCAGGGGCGCAAGAGTTCAGCCCACGGCGTGAGCCGTGGGTGGCAACCGCGAAAGGGCCCAGCCCCGGCAGGGGCGTAAGGAAGTACGGCGGCCTTGAGAGGACCACCGGGCGGGTCTTCTTACGCCCCTGCCGGGGCTGGCCTGGCTGGCGATCTTTCCCACGGCTCACGCCGTGGGCTAAACTCTTGCGCCCCTGCCAGGGCTTGGGCAGACCTTACACGCAAACGAAAAACGCTTTATTCTCGGATTTCGTAAGCACCCGCCATTGCGACACACAAATCCTGTCAGAACGCGGACGCCATCAGTTTGGATTGCGACGACCTCGATGAATCGTCCGCGCGGGAATTTTGCCGGTCCTGCGTGAGACGCGCTATCGGGTTCCTGCTCGCTTGCTAGCGGGACATTCCCTTGACCCATTGACGAATCGTAGTGCCCATCGACATCGCCATCGGCGGGCTGCCGTTACAGAGAACGACCCAGGTATAGCGGCCCGTTGGATCGACCACCAGTTGAGCACTGACGCCGGGCGCGCCACCGCCGATGCCATAACCAGTGAGCTTGGTTTCATCGGCCGGTGGCGGCGTGTTCGGCGGATGAGGAATCAGACCACGCAATATTTTAACGGATTCCTGGCTCATCAGCTTGTCGGCATTGATCGACTGCACCAGCTTGAGAAGATCGCTCGCCGTGGCTTGCATCCCCCCAGCCGGGGAGCCTTTCGCGGCATACGTGCCGGTGACATCCCGGTGGTCGTCATAACTATGCGCCACCGTCGCCGGCAAATGACTGCGGTCGAAAAATCCGGAGTGCGTCATGCCCGCCGGTTGCAGGATGTGCCGCTCGGCGTAAGTAAAATAATCCTCACCGCTGACCGCTTCGATCACCATGCCGAGGACGATGTAGCCCGTATTGGAATAACGGGTGGCAGAGCCGGGCGCAAACTCCAGCGGTTTCCCGGAGAACAACGGCAGGAAGCTTTTCAGTTCCCGCACGAAACCCAGGTGAGTATCAGGTGTGACCGCGTCGAAGAAGTCTCCCATTCCGCTGGTGTGAAGCAGAAGCTGCCGGATCGTCACCTGCGCCGCGATGTCCTGGTCGGGATACTTCGTCAGGTATTTTCCGAATGGGGCGTCGAGGGTCAGTTTATGCGCCTCCGCCAACTGGAGGATGGCGATCTGCGTGCAGAGCTTCCCGACCGAACCCACGTCGAAGGCCGTTTCCGCCATGTTGGCAATGTGGTGTTCACGCACCGCGTCGCCCCAGGCGTCGTCGAGCAGGATGTCGCCGTCTGCGGCCACGAGGACGCTGCCCGAAAACCGATCTGTGGAAGCGACCTCGCCAGCGAGTTGTTTGATGGCGGCGGCCAACTCCCGATCATTCTTCGGTTGAGGGATGGACTTCGCCTCGGGGAACGGCTCCGGCGGTCCACCGGGGCCCGGACCGCCGCTCCTCTGTGGCGGTAAGTTGCCCGCGCCCGGGGAGGGCGTGGAATTTTGCTCGCCCGGCTTGCCGCCGCCCGGAACGACTCCTTGCGCGACCAGCGTGCTCGACGCACAAACTACCATGAACATCAGCAGAAACGAGCGCGCGTGGAATGATCTAGATTGCATCGTTGTGTAACGCCACTGATCGCACCTTTTGTTTGCCGAGGACCGAGCGTCTCATAAAGATTTTGCGGGCAGAAGAGTGGTCTGGCCAGCGATGGCCTGCCATCTCCCGTCAAGGCGCACGAAGGTATCCGTGAACCGGATGGAGGCGTCGATGACGCGGCCCGATTTGGCGACGGTCGCCTTGATCATGGTCTGACCGGTCACGACGGCGGCATCACCGTAAACCCGAACCTTCAAGTCGCTCGATTCAAACCTTTCGTAGTGGATGGCATGGTCCCGGACCTCCGCGACCTCTTCCGCTTTCGTGCTGACTTCGCCGCGCACGTTGGTTTGCACATAGCCGGGGCCCATTACCCTTTCCAAATAGGTCGCATCGTCCGCGACGTAGGCGTGTGCCCATCCTTCTTCCAGCGCGAGAATCGTTTGCTCGTCGTCCTCCGCGCCAGCGGCGGCAGCAAAAGAAAACGTACAGGCGCAGAGACCGATAATACTCAACGGTAAACGAGGATAGATTTTCATGTCGGTGGATCATGGATCCGTCAGTGAGCCGCACTGGGCGCTTCGCCGCCCGCCGGACCCCAAAAGATGACCCAGCTTGCGAAATCATCGGACAGGCTCTCGAACCGATGAGGGACCATCGCGGGGACGAACAGGACGCTTCCAGGCAACGCTTGCAATCGCAGGCTATCGTCGGACTCCATGTGGAGAACCGCCGACCCTTGCACGACGACGTAAAGCTCGTCCTGCGCGTGCGGGGTCTGGTGGTCCTCGCCGCGCGGCGCGAAAAGGGACACGGTCATCGTGCCGTGACGGATCACCTCTTTGTCCCACACGCCGGTCGGCCATTTGGCCGTGGGCGGCAGGGGCAGCGTCTTCAGTGCGTCGGCGAGCGTGGCCGTCATGTTAGGTAAGCGTGGGTCGTCCATCTGGTGAAAATTGCCGTGGTGTTCGATAGTTTCCGGGAGCAATCGGGCCGCTCGCAAACGCGGACGGTCCATCGACCGGCGGGCAAGACATCGTGCATCGGAAGTTTACACGCCACCAAATGGGAGCCGCTTATTTTGGCTTCGAGTCTATCAATGACATGGCAGCGGTTGCGAGGATGATCGCGCCGAAGACGAGATTGAGCGCGCGTTCCGCGCTCGGACGTAACTTGTTCCTACCGAGAACTGCCCCCAGCCAAAGTCCGAGCAGAACGGTGGCGATGCGTGCCGCGCCGCATCCGCCGGGCCGACAACCCAAGCGCGCCGATCCCGAGCCAAACGACCGCGAGGGAACCGGGTTCGGGCACGAGCAACCACTCCACCTCGTGCTCGTTGCCGTTGGCGTCGTAGGCGATGCCCAGGAGGTCACCGTTACTGGCGAAGCTGTCCGCCTGGGAGTTATTGTACCCGGCGGGCAACAGCGTATTGAGGTCCAGGGCTGACGAGGCCGTGCCGTTCCACAGCAACGCGTAGGCATTGTAGTTGGCATCCAATCCAAACCCGATCTGCCGGATGCCGTCCGTGGCAAAGGCTTCGCTGCTGATGACAGGGTCCGCCAACTGGCCCGGCGTCGGATTGAGATCGACCGGATTGGCGCCGAGGCCGTTCCAAACCGTGGCGTGTGCCATGAGTAAATTGTCCCGGTTGTTTTGGCCGGCGGGATTGCCGTAGCCGACGATCTGCGTGCCGGCGATCCCATAGGCACGGTAGGAGCTGAGACCGCTGCCGTTGGTGCTCGACAGAACGGTGGCCGTAGTCCCGGCGGCGCTCCACACGACCGCATGATAGTTAGGAAAAGCGGCATTCGTGTCGGTGGCGAAACCCACTTGGTTGATGCCGTTGGTGTTCTGGGCGCTGCTGGCCACGAAGCCGTTCAATCCCGTGGCTTTGCTGAGGTCAGTGCCCGTGGACTTGAATCCGTTCACGCCCGGCGTGCCCGAAGTCGTCCACAGGTAGGCTTGCTGCGCATAGGCTTGCCCCGACGGATTCGGGTTTGGCGGAGCCGCGCTGTACGAACCCACGACCTGGTTCCCGGACACGGCGTACGCCTGCGCTCCCCCGATCTCACCCGAGGGCAACGCATTGGTTTGGGCGGTGTTCAAGTTGACCAGGGAGGCGGCGGTGCCTGACCATTCCAGCGGAGCGGTCGTCGCGGCGTTGCCATAACCCACTTGGTGGGTGCCGTCCGTTCCCGTTGCCTGGGCAGAAATGCCCGGCGACAGGTTGACGTAGGTACCGGACGCAGACCATGCGGCGGCTGTGGCATTGAAGCTCGAGTCATATGCCACGCCCGCCGACTGACCGTTTGCGGCGATGAAACCGGCGAACAGACTATTGGGTCCGTCGTCGGCGGAATAGGTGCTCGCCGGGAACTGGAGCGTGGCTCCGACCGTGGCCGTATAGTTCTGGGCAGACGCTTTGACTGTAAACGTACCCAGGCACGCGGCTCCTACCCCGAGAAAAAAAGAGAGACGGCTAATGCGGTGCAAAGATGAATGGATCATGTCGTCCGAACAGCTTATGGGTCCGAACGCGGAGCGCGCTTTCAGATTCCTGCTCGGATTGCATCCACTCGGGCAGGTGATGAAACCGGTCTACGGTCCGCCTTCCAAGCGTGATCCCGGAATGGCAGGACTGACGGTGGAAGTCACTGCCAGGTTGCGCTTTCCGGCTCGTGCTCAAACTTGCGACCGCTTGTTTCATGGGGTGACGACACGCGGTCATTCCGAATGGACCTCCAGATGAAGATGCTGCTCACCAGAAGCAGCGAGAAGACCTCTGAACCCGTGTCCGCCGACCAACCCCGTGCCACGACGAGAAAGGCTGCGCCGAGAGTGTTGTTCGCGCCGTGCGCCAGGGCAGCGGGCCAGACGCTCCGGCTCTCCCGGAACAACCAGGCGAAGCCGAAACTCATGGCGACAACTCCGAGTGGGAAGAACACGAGCGCGGTCAGCACCGGATGAACGGTGTCGTTATACCCGGCCAGATTCGCCGGCAGGTGCCAGTAGGCCCAGATCAGCCCGACCGCGCAGGTACCCTTGAAGCGTCCGAACCGGCGTTCCAAAGACGGCTGGAGCACCGCCCGCCAACCGAGTTCCTCCCCCACCCCGCCGATCAGCGCGGTCACCGCCGAACCCAGCGTGATGGAAAGCAACAGATTGAGCGCAAAATGAAGAAACCCTTGCGGTCCTGTGCCGAGCGTCACGGCGATATGGTGGATTCCCTGGATCGACCGGCCATCGGGGGCTAACTCGAAGTGGTCCGAGTCCCAGTGCCCCAACCCACTGATGGCCAACAGGGCAGCCTTGAGCAGCGCGGGTGCCCAACCGACGAGCAATCCAAGCCCCAGCCAGCGACCGCCTGATTTCCTGAGAGCAGCCCACGCCATTCGCCGCGACGCCTGGCTGGTCGTGAAGGCCGCCAGCGCGGGCATCCACATGGTGAGCAGCAGCCAGCCCGCGCCGCCGTTCCGCAGTCCGGCCCGGAGGGCGATGAGCTGGGTGATGATTCCAGCCACAAAAACGACGGCGAGGAAACGGTAAATCGCCGCGTTGGTGGGATGTTCAATGCTGGTGTTCTTGTTATGCATGGTATTTGACGTGAAATCAGCCGAGCGAGTGACGAGCAGACCGCAGCCTCCATCGAACCAGGGCGAGCATGGCCCGGTTGGAAACCCAAAAGAGGAGTACCCCTGCCACGGAAAACACGGGGATACCCCACCAACCGAGAACCTCGTGCACGCCGGCGAGCTGACGGTCAACGCCCACGTAGAAATTTCCGTTCCCGACCCACAGTCCCATTTTGCCCGGCATGAAAGGTTTGAGCGCCGCCGTGAGAAGCACCAGGAGCGCGGAAATCTGCAATAGCACCAGCGGGATCAACACCAGCAATCCCAGGACGCTGTCGCGTGCCGCCACGAAAAGGGCTTTGCCCAGTGCCCAGGAAGTTCCCTGAGCCAGGGCACCGCGGAGGGAGTATTCGGACACGAAATCCGCCGCCAGCCGTTCGGGCGTTTCAAACCCGGCGAGCGGGTCCGCGTTGCCCTGGCTTTGCCGCTCCAGCAAATGCGAGCGCAACTCGGCGACGATCTCCTCCTGCTCGGCCGTCGGGAGCGAAGCCAGTCCCTGGCGCACCTTCCTCAGGAACACATCGAACGCGTGGTTTGACGGGGTGATCATCAGTTAATTTTCCTCCAACAGGGTGTCGTACGCGGCTCCGAATTCCCGCCAGGCGACGAGCATCGCCTTCAGCGTGGCGCGGCCAGCGGCAGTGAGTTCGTAATATTTGTGCGAGTGACCGACCCCGGCGTCAATCCACTCCGCCTTGACCTTCTTTTCCGCCCGCAGGCGCGAGAGCAAGGGATAGATGCTGCCCTCGCTCATGCCGAGTTTCGCCTTGTTGAGCAGATCGACGAGTTCCAGTCCGTAGCGGGCCTGTTTGCGCAGGGCGATGAGCACGGCGAGTTCCAGGCTGCCCTTGCGGAGCTGGGATCGCCAGGAGTCAATCTCTTTTTGCACGTTGTCTTGCACTGCAAGATATATCGCAAGGCTCGGTCGTCTTGTAAAGCTCTATTTTCTGCGTGCGGCCACTCCAGACGCTGTCCCCTTCGATTGCACGCTGGCAGCCCGGACACGGGTTGCGGGCTTCGTGCCCGGTACGCACGGTCGATACCGGTAGTCACCGGATGCCGTCGAAGCGTGGAATCGATATCCCCCTGCGCCGGGTGCGTTCCCGACGGACGACAAAAAAAGCACCCGGTCCGTCACCATCAGGATGGACGAACCGGGTGCGGCGTTTTGTTAGAACAGCCGGTCTTTCAAGCCTTTCAGAGACTCTTTGATCTTGTCGAAGAACCCTTTGCCGGATTTCCCGTCGCCGGTCTTGGTCTGGATGTCGTCGAGCTGTCCGTAGAGCGGCTTGTAGTCATCCCGGATTCCGTAACCCAGCGCCTCGCCGAGTTCGAGCTGCGTGCGGGCGTTTTCCACGAGATCGTGCAGCTTCTTGTTTTCGTCGCCGTTCCGGCCGCTCTTTTCCGCCAGCTTTTCCGCTTCGTCGAGCATGGCCTTGGCACGTACCGGCGGCAGCGGCGTGATGAAACGCTCCACGACGAGCGTGTTGAGGGCCAGTTGCAGGGCGCTCTTGGCTTCCTGGTTCTTGCCGGCGTCGATCAGCGGGACAACGGCTTTGATCGCCGCGGGATAGGTCGCCAGGGGAATGTTGCTCACCTGCAACTCCGCCTCGCTCGCCAGGCCACCCAGCAGCGCGCGGGCCTGTTGCACTTTGCCGTCGTTGAGATCGGTGCGGGCCTCTTGCACCGCCGCCTTGACCGTGTCGGGGTTGGCGTACAGGTCGCGCACGACGGTGGCGACGCTCACGGGCGCGAGCGCCAGTTTCGGGTCGCGCGCAACGATCAGGTCGAGCTTGCCCGTGACTTTCTCCAACGCGGCCAGAGCTTCGTCCTTCTTGCCCTGATCGAGCGAGTCGAGCGCCTTTTGCGTCTCGTCGAGCGCGCCCTGTGCGTCTTTGAGGAGTTGCGCGCGCTTTTCGGCGGCGTTCTTTTCAACCTCGGATTGGACCTGAGGGTTGACCGCCTTGGATGGTTCGCTTTGCGATTCCGCTTTCTGTGGCGGGGGCGTTGCCGCGGCCACGGCGGCGGGAGGCGTGGCTTTGACCTCGGGGTCTGTCGCAAGCGCGAGATTGGAAATAGACGTTAGGCCCGTGATAGCGACTGCTGTCATCACGAGGCGACCGGAATACGGATTCGGCGTTTTCATGACGAGGTGGATGTTGGGTTTTGATGGTTTCGGAGGGCCGTCGTACACCGACGCTGTGTCAATGGTCGTGTGTTCTCGGTGCCCGTTTCTAAGAAAAACGACAAATGGAAATGGCGGATGTTCAAACTTTTTCCTGGTCAAAAAGTGCCCGGTGGGGCGGTGGAGCGCACGCGACCCCGGAGACCCTGCATCTGGCGCAGCCGACTCGAAAAGAGACCCGCCAGTGCCGCCGGTGGACCTGGCCGTCTTGGTGCGATGGTTGAGCTGACTGGACGGGTCGGGTCGGGTGGAAGGGTTCGTCAAAAAATCGCGGTGGACAGGACGGTCGCCCATGCCAGCTTTCCGGCTATGGAACCTTCCGCGCAACTCGTGATCGTTGAAACCCTCTTTGCCACCACGGCGACCAAGCGCACCTCCTACGTCTTGGTGTTGCCGAAAGCGAATGATGCGTCTGCTACGACGGACACACCCAGCACCCCATCCCCTGTCCCGACCGAGCTGGCTTCGATTCTGGCCGCGAAGATTCTCTGCGACGATGTGGCCGTGGAGTTCGTGGTCTCAAAGCACAACAACGGGGCGGACGCGTTTCACGTGATCCGGGAAGGGGTCTTGCTCGAATCCGAAGAGGTGATGAAGCGCGCGCCGGATGCCGATACGCCCGTCGCGCGGGTGTGGTTTGTCGGCGAGGCGTGAACGGCTGATCGAACCGACTTCTCCGCCCGTGTGATCGAACACTCGCCGACTGACGGCGTGGACGAGCAACAGGCAAAGCGGTACCCCGTTGGAAAGGGTTACGGGCCAGATCGTTCTTCGCTGCCTGGGACTTCAACGATCAGTTGGGCCGGCGGCCGTCGAGTCCCCTCACTTCCAAGCAAATCGTCTATGAACCGGATGGCCGAGCCGCCCATTCGTCGCTGAGCGATCACACGCAAGCTTCCGCCTCCAGCGAACGAGCCCCCCACGGTTACCAGCACGAAAACGCTCTGCGATGGCTTCTCATGGCCGATCACCCTTCCGCTGACACGACTCCAGAGCCGCCGAAAGCTCGCGCTCCCGTCCAATCGGGTATGGGCGAGGCGTGGCAGCTCCTGCGCCTGACCGGCGCGGAATGGTGGCACGACGATGCCCTGCGCCTGGCCGCTTCCCTGGCGTTTTACACGATCTTTTCCATCGCGCCGCTCTTGCTCATCGCCGTGCTGGTGGCCAGCCTCTTCTTCACGCGGGAAGCGGCGGCGCACCGGATCGAGAGCGAGGTGCAGAACATGGTCGGCGAGCAGGGCGCGCAGGCGGTCCGCCAGATCATCGAGGCGACCAAGGGACTGGGTTCCAGCGTCTGGGCCGTCGTTGCCGGGGTGGTCACCGTGGTCATCGGCTCCACGGCCGTCTTCGGCGAGTTGCAGGCTGCACTCAACAAGCTCTGGGATGTCGAACTCAAGGTGCAACGCGGCCTCGTGCTGCGGCTGGTCGCCGACCGGGCGCGCTCGTTCGCCCTCGTGCTCGGGGTGGGCTTTCTATTACTGGTTTCTCTCGTCATTAGCGGGATGCTCAATGCCCTGCAGGCCTATCTCGCCGGTCAGGCACCGCGGGTGCCGTTCCTCTGGAACGCGGGCAACTTCCTGACCTCGTTTGTGGTGGCGGCCCTGCTCTTTGCCATGATCTACCGCTTTCTGCCCGACGTGCAGCTCGGCTGGAAGGACGTGTGGCGCGGAGCCCTCGTGACGGCGCTGCTCTTTACGGTGGGCAAGTCGCTCATCGGCTTATACCTCGGCCACGCGATGGTCGCGGGTGCGTACGGCGCGGCGGGTTCGTTCGTGATCCTGCTCTTCTGGATTTACTACTCGTCGCTGATCTCCTTCTTTGGAGCGGAGTTTACTCAAGTGTATGCCCGGCGACACGGCGCGGGCATCCAGCCCGCCGCGCACGCCCGGCGCGTGGGCAGAAAGCCCGACCGCCTCTAGGATCAAGCCCGGTAAGCACCTTCCGCGTTCTCGTGCTTTTCGGGATGGTCCTGGGGTTCGAGCAAGTAGGCGGTCTTTTCGTCGAGCTTGACGATGTCCTAGAGGGCGTCTGAAAAGGGGTGTTTTGGTGGTCATTTTGCCGGGCGGCAAAGTCGGCGCAGCATGAGTCGGCTCATGGCTAGATAGATCAGGTTTTCTTCGGTGGCGGGCAGGAACTCGTAGTCTTTGGAAAGCCGCCGGTAGTTGCCCAGCCAGGCAAAGGTGCGTTCGACCACCCAGCGCCTTTTGAGCACGGTAAAGGCAGGCATCGGCGGCGGTTCAACGCCCTCCGGGCAACGCACCCAACGCCGGGGCGGCAGCACCACCTCCACGCTCCAGCCCAGGCGCTCTTTGATCCAGGCGACGAGCCGGCCGCGGTAACCCGCATCCGCCCACAGATGCTTGAGGTTGGCGAAGCGTGCCGCCGCCGCTTCGAGCAGGGGCATGGCCCCGTCGCGGTCGGCAATGTCGGCGGCGTGCACCTGTGCGCAAAGCACCAGTCCCGAGCTGTCTACGAGCAGGTGACGTTTGCGTCCGTTGACCTTTTTGCCGCCATCGTAGCCGTGCACCCCGCCGCGGTCCGTCGTCTTGGTACTCTGGCTGTCGATGATCGCAGCCGTCGGCTTGGCCGAGCGGCCCGCCCGGCGTCGGCAGAGGCTGCGCAGGCGACCATGCAGGCGCAGCCACACCCCGGCCAAACGCCACGCGCGGAAATAATGATAGACGGTCTTCCACGGCGGAAAATTGGTCGGCAGCAGGTGCCAGGCGCAGCCCGCGCGCACCAGGTAAAAGATGGCGTCGCAGATCAGCCGCCGTGCGTGCTTGCGCGGTCTGCCGCCGTGCTTGGCTGGCGGTAAAAGGTGCTGCATTTTACTCCATTCGTGGTCACTTAGATCGGTGGCATAAACGAGGACTTTCATCCTCTAAACTGCCTCCAAAACACCCCTTTTCAGACGCCCTCTTAGAGCGTTTCTCAGTTGCCTGTAAGGATTGCTGGAGATTAACTGGCTGGTTTATGCCAGCAACATATTCTTTGGACCTGCGGAGGCGGGTGGTCGCGGCCGTGGACGCGGGCAAGGGTACGCAGGAACAGATCGCCGCGCGCTTTGCGGTGAGTCTGGGCTGGGTGGAGAAGCTCCTGCGTCAGCGCCGCCGCGTCGGCCACGTCGAGCCGCTCGGTCACCGTGGAGGCGCGCCACGCTGCCTGGACGAGCGGGCCGTCGAAGCGGTGCGCGCCGCCGTCGCGGCCCAGCCCGACATTGCCCTGGAGGAACTGCGCCTGCGCCTGCGCCGCCGCGAACGGGTGCGGGTGAGCGTGGCCACGCTGGGCCGGCTGGTGGCAGCACTCGGGCTGCCACGCAAAAAAAGACGTTCGTAGTACGCGAGGCCGACGAAGGTGAGCGCCGCGCCTTCGCGAGGCGATGGCGGCCGTGGACACCGGCGGGCGGCGGCTCATCTTCCTGGACGAGACCGGCTGCAACCTGAACATGACCCGACGCTATGGACGTGCGCCGCGGGGCGTGCGCGTAGTGGACAGGAGCGTGCCGCGCAACACCCCGCCCAACCGCTCGCTCGTTGGAGCCATGAGCCGCGAGGGCCTGCTGACCAGCATGGAGATCGAAGGGGCCATCGACGGCGATGCGTTCTTCGTGTTCTTGGAGCGCTTCCTTGGCCCCTGCCTGCACGCAGGCGACGTGGTGCTCATGGACAACTTGTCCACGCACAAAAGCGCGCGGATGGCGGCGGCCATCGCCAGTCACGGCGTGGAGATCATTTTCCTGCCGCGCTACTCGCCGGACTTCAACCCCATCGAAGGCGCGTGGAGCAAACTCAAAGCGTATCTGCGTAAGGTCGCCGCGCGCACGCCCAAGGCGCTTGATCGCGCCTTGGCTCGCGGCCTGGCGCACATCCGTTCCACCGCCGCCCGTGGCTGGTTTAAGCACGCGGGCTACAAAACGGCTTGACCCTTACAAGCAACCGAGAAACGCTTTAGCGTGCTCATAGCTCGACGGCGCCTTCGCTGAGCTTGCGGTTGCGCTCCGCGATCTCGGCGTCGTCAGACGGGAACATCAACGCCATCCCGACGTTGGCCGCCTTCTGCTGCACCTCGTCGACAAAGGGGCGCAGCCTGTCGTGATACTCCTGGAAGGCCCGGGCATGATCGACGCCGTGACGCTGCAAGGCGTCCGCCAGCCGCGCCGCGCCGATGATCGCCATCGAGCCACCCATGCCGGCCACCGGCGACACGCAATAACCCGCATCCCCCACCAGCGCGACCCGACCCTTCGACCAGACCGGCATCCTGATCTGGTTGATCTTGTCGAAATAGAAGTCGTCGTCCGCGTCCACGTGAGCGAGGATGGCTGGCACTTTCCAGCCCAGCCCGTCGAAATGATCGTGGATCATCCGGCGTTGCTGCGCCCGGTCGCGGTAGTCATAGTCGATCTCGCGTTCGGTGCGGAAGGCGAGGGCTACGTCGGTCTGGTTGTCGTAGCCGTTGAGCAGGGCCGTGCGGCCGGGCACGCTGAAGATTTGCGACAGATTGGCGGGCAGCAGTCCCGTGGTCGGGACGACCTTGATGAAGAAGTAGCCGCCCATGAAGTAAGAGAAGTTCTCGGCGTCTCCAAACGCGAACCGCCGGGTGTTGGAGCGGTTGCCATCGCATCCGAACACCAGTGCATAAACGTGTCGGGAGCCGTCGCCGAACGTCACCGCGATGTCTTCCGGTCGATCCTCAAGCTGCCTGATCGACCGGCCAAACACCATCTCGACCGACCCCTCCACGGCGGCGAACAGGATTTCCAGCAGGTCGTCGCGGTGAATCTCGTACTTCTCGTTCGGCGTATCGTCCGAGGCGGAGTGGCCACCCACCACCCCAATCGTGCTGTCGTTGGCGTCCTTGAACTCAAGTTCACGCGGGGGAAGCGCCTTCGCACGCACGGCATCCATCATCCCCATGCGGGTGAGAATGGCAATCGTCTCCCCCTCAATGTCCACCGGCGTCCCGCCCTTGCGGAGTCCGCTGGCGACCTCGATGACCGTGACCCGATAACCGAGCCGGTTCATCCAATAGGCTGTAGCGAGACCGGCAAAACTCGCACCCGAGACGAGCACTTTGGTGTTCAAAGATAATGGTTGTTCGTTCATATGTACCAAGTCGTAAAATATACTCAGTATGATAATCGCCTCGTGATTTGCGGTCAACGAAAAAGATGTACTCGGTACATGAAAACTGCTATCAGCGGGAGTCATGCCTGTGCCAACCAGCCGTCGAGTCCGCAAACGCCTCGCCACCCGGACTCACATCTCCGACGTGGCCACGCGCCTCTTCATGGAGCGCGGTTTCGATCAGGTGACCGTGGATGAGATCGCGGAGGCCGCTGACGTGGGCCGGATGACGGTGTTCAACCACTTCCCGCGCAAGGAAGACTTGTTCTTCGACCGCGACGAGGAGATCCGCGAGACCTTGCGTGACGCCTTGCAGCAGCGCGCCCCTGACATTGCTCCGGTGGAGGCGTACCGGTCGCTCGCTCATCGTCTGGCCGCGCAGGGCAGCCCCTACCTCGGATTTTCGGCCGCCACCCGGCGCTGGATCGCTACCGTCGAGGGCAGCGAAACCCTCCAGGCCCGGGCGCGGGCGATCCGGGACGAACTCGCCCGCTTCCTGGCGGACCTGCTTTCTGCCAGCGCGGGGCGGGAACCGGCCGATCCCGTCGCCTTCCTCGCGGCCCATTGGCTGCTCGCCACGTGGACGGTGGCCTACATCCAAGCTCACCGAACTTTCCGACAGAGCCGCGATGTTGCCAAGGCGAAGGCCGTTTTTCTCGCCCTGGTTGACCAGGGAACCCTCGGGCTGCAAGCAGCATTGGCGGGCACGCCATACACCTGAAGCGCACTCTTCTCCGACGAGAGGGAAGGCCATTGCTAGCCGCCGCTGCTCGAAAAGCGAGCTATTCGCCTTCGAACCGCACCTCGACCGCCCTACCCGCTGAAATACCACGAATTCCCAATGATCACGGCGAAGTCCCTCTTGACTCCTAAAGCGTTTTTCGTTCGCGTATAAGGTCTGCCCAAGCCCCGGCAGGGGCGCAAGAGTTCAGCCCACGGCGTGAGCCGTGGGAAAGATCGCCAGACAGGCCAGCCCCGGCAGGGGCGTAAGAAGACCCGCCCGGTGGTCCTCGCTAGGCCGTCGTATTTTCTTACGCCCCTGCCGGGGCTCGGACGTGCGATCACGTTACCCCACGGCTCACGCCGTGGGCTCAACGACTACCGGCTCAAGCCGGTAGGATGCGATGGGACTAAAAGTCCGGTGGCGGCTAGAAGCCGCTTGGAAAGCCCCCGGCCCGGGCCGGCTGGCAAGGCATCGGCGGCGACCCCTGGCCTCACGGCGGGTCGGCCACGATGCGGAACGTTCCCTCGCCATCCTCGTCCCACTTCTGCTCCTCAATGTAGCGCTTGATCGTCTTCTCATCGACCGCTCCGACCGTCGCGCAAAAGTAGCCCCGTGCCCACAGGTGCTGGCCCCAATAACGCTTCTGCAAACTCGGGAACTCCTCCTGCAGCTTGCGCGAACTCCTGCCCTTCAAGTACTGCGCCAGCTTGGCCGGCGACAACACCGGCGGCGCGCTGACGAGCAGATGCACGTGGTCGGGCGACACCGCTCCACGCACCACCGCCACCTCCCGCGCCCGGCAAATCTCGCGGATCAGGTCGCGGCAACGCACCGCCAGGTCCCCCTTGAGCACCGGCCAGCGGTACTTGGTCACCCAGATCAGGTGGTACTTGCAGTCCGAGACCGTGTGCCCACGATGGTGGTAGTTGGCCATGCAGCCGCCCACCTTAACGCGCCACCCGCCACCCTCCAAGGCAGACCGTCTAAAGACGGTGGGCTCCAACCCGGCACCTGGATACTGAACTCTGCCGCCCCTGCCGGGGCTGAAAAACCGGACAGGCAACCGAGAAGCGTTTTAACCCATATACCTCTCCGAGGTAAGGGCTTTGTGAGCCCCGTAATTTCGCTCTTGTTCACCGTCTCACATCGAATTCAAAAGACCGGCACACGAAGCCGTTTGCGTTGCAGTCTGAGCAGGGCGGTTCTTCGCGTGTCGAGGCACCGGGAAAGGTCGCCGGATCGACGGGCACCATCGTTAAATGCTGCCGTGAGCCACTTTTCACAAAGGATTCCTTGCCGGGCTACGTTGTAACAGGAAAACCATCGGTCACATGCCCCTTCCGGTTTGGACGCACCCCCTGAAGAACCCATCCTGATCCAGCGTGCTTCCCAAGGAGACCCGGAAGCCTTTGCCGTGCTCTTCCACCGCTACTACGCCATGATCCACGCCTTCGCTTATCGTCTCTGTCTCGACCCGGCCGAAGCGCAGGATATTGCCCAGGAAACCTTCATCTATGCCGCCCGTTCCCTGGGGAGCTTTGCCGCCGCGGGAAAGGTGGATAGGTTCCGGCCGTGGCTTTACCGGATCGCGCTGAACTCGGCTCGCGATAACGTTCGGCGGCGTCGCCGCCGACAGGCGCTGGACGACGAGATCGCCTTCCGGCAGACGCGCGCCGAGCGGGAGCGGAGCGGTCAGTTCGCCAGGATCGAAGAGGCGCTCGCCACGTTGCCCGAAGACCTGCGCCGGGCACTCGTCCTGGTTTTCTGCGAGGACTTGAGCCACGCCCAGGCGGCGGCCGTGCTCGGTTGCGCGGAGACGACCGTGTCGTGGCGCGTCTTCCGGGCCAAGCGCCTGTTGCGCAAAAAGCTGGCAAGTTTTCTCCCGCGAACATTCCCATGAATCCTGACGAACTGCTGCGCCAGCGACTCTCCGGCTTGCCGGTGCCGCCGCCCGATCCCGCCGCCCGAGACCGCGCGCTCCACCGTGCGACCGTCGCGTTGCGGGCCACCGGGCATCCCGGCTCCGCCCCCGGCAGTCGATGGCCGTCCTGGTGGACCGCGTCCCACCGGACGCTGGTCGGCGGGGTGTCGGCGCTGGTGCTGATCGCCGCTCTCGGCGTGGCGTTCACCCTCCAGCGAGCCGGCCGGCAAACGCTCCCCGACGACGCCGACCGCCGAGTGCGCTCTGCTCTCCCAGATGGAGGGGTTGTTCGGGGCGCAATTGGACGCCATCGTCGAGAGCACGAACGAGGCACCCGACATCCGGCTTTCCGCCGATGCGACCGACTTCGCCCGGCCCAGGCTTGCCCAGCCGGTGTTGATCCAGTTCCAGCGCGTCGGCGGCGAGACCACGCGCGTGCTCAGCTACAGCGGCCGGACCGTTTGCGTGACGCTGGGAGGCCGTCGGATGTGTTTCGAGCCGCTGGTCACAGGCCGCGACGAGGTGATCCTGAGCGGCGGGGCGTTCTGTTGGAGTTCCGAACAGCCCGCCGCTGGGTGGAATGGCTATCAGGTGACGCGCCCGACTGCTGCCACGCTCATGAAGACCTATTGCCTCCCACTCTCCCTGGCCTGGATGTTGGCGGTCCCGTTCCGCCCACGCGCAGGAGGCCACGCCCGCGCCGCCACCCATCGCGCTGACGTATCCGGCCATGACGGGGATCGCGTGGTTTTCCATTCCACCCGAATACCGCCAGGCGCGGCGACGCCGCTTTACGCCACGGCGGCGAGCCGCTTTCGTTCCCGGTGACGGTCCAGGCTCCGCTCGGCACGCACCTGCGGGTCTACGCCGACGTGACCCAGCAGACCGCCGGCCTCGCCGCCCCCTGGCAGCGGAACGTCCCCGTCAGCGAGGAGATCGTTTTCGGCGACCGCACTTCCATGCTGGTGGCCTGCAAGCTGCCCGCGCATGCGGACCGTGCTGCGCAAAACGCGCGTGTCTGGTCACGCTGCGCACCGACCCGAAGGCCGACGAATATCCCGGTGGCATGGTGGTGCAGGGATTCGTTTATCCCCGCGAGGAACCCGGCGCGTGGCGGAAGCAGTTTGCCGCCTTGCTGGCGCGTTCCGGCATCCGACGCGTGGCGGTCTTCGGCCATTGGAAGAACCCCGCGAATTTCCTGCGCGAGAGGAAGGTCGCCTTCGAAGACCTCGGCGACGACTGGCCCGCCCAGCCGGACGCGCGCACGCTGTATCTCGCCAGCGGTGTCATCAAGGACGGCAAAGACGCGCCGCTGCGCGTGCCCGAGGCGTTCGTTGAGACGCCGGGGCGTCCGGCTGGTTCTCTTCGAGCCCTGGGACATGGAGGTGCTTCCGCCGGGCGTCTACCAGACGGCCGAGCGCGGCGGGCGGCGTCTGGAAAGTGACGCTGCCCGATCTCTTCGTCGGTGCCGGGGTTGAACGAACCCCACGCGCTGGAAATCCTCACCACCCTCTTCGAGCAAGTCCTTCCGCCGCACCAGCCCGTCACCGGAGACAACCCGGAACCCACGCCAACACCATGAGCCGTCCCGCCCTTCTTTTTTTCCATGCCGCGCTGGCCGCGTGCGCGCTGCTTCTGCCGTCCATCGCCGCGTGGGGCGATCCGCCCGCCGCGCCGATGACCGCCGCCGTCTTCAGCTTCCAGACCAGCGGCGAGACCCTCAACGCCAAGGGCGCGGAAGTGGCCGCGTTGCTCAACGCGCAGCTTTCGGGCGTCGCGCCGGAGGTCAACCTCGTCGAGCGCCAGGAAATCGACAAGGTGCTCGGCGAGCAGGAACTCGGGCTTTCGGGCACGGTCAGCCCCGACACGGCGGCGAAAACCGGCGCGCTGCTCGGGGCGAAGGTACTCATCACCGGGCGGTTATTCGAGGCCGGGGGCAAGTATTACCTCGTGGCCAAGATCATCGGCACCGAGACCGGCCGCGTGTACGGCGAGAGCGAGACGTTCGCCGACCTCGCCGCGCTGGACAAAGCCGTCGGCGCGCTCGCCCCCAAGATCGCCGACGACCTCAAGAAGCGCGGCGACACGCTCGTGGCCGCACCCGAGCCACCCGCCGCGCGGCTGGAGCGGCTGCGCAAGATCGTGGCCGGAAGGGGCGCGCTGCCCAGCGTCAGCGTGGTCATCGCGGAACAGCACCTCGGGCGGGCGGTGATCGACCCGGCAGCGCAGACGGAAATGAAACTCCTGCTCCAGCAACTCGGCTTCGAGGTGATCGATCCGACCGCCACCGGCCGGCAGGCCGACGTGCAGGTGACGGGCGAGGCGTTCAGCGAACCGGCGGGCCGCCACGGCAACCTCGTCAGTTGTCGTGCGCGGGTGGAGATCAAGGCCGTGCGTCCGGCGACCGGCAAGCTGCTCCTGGCCGACCGGCAGACGGACGTGGCCGTGGACGTGGCCGAGCACGTCGCGGGCAAGTCCGCCCTGGAGAACGCCGCCGCCAAGCTGGCGGAGCGCCTGTTGCCGAAGCTCGTCGAGCCTTGAAATTCCACGGCCTCCCCGCCGCAAACAGCGCATGCCGTTCCTTCCTTCCCGGAAGTTCATGGCGGCTTGCGGCTGCCTGTCGGCGCTGTTTCTCGGGTTGTATCCGCCGGCACGCCGGTCGGTGCCGACGATGCGACGCAGAGCGCGGATCGCCGTGGTCGGCGATGCGGACAGCCGGGACCTCTCCGCTCTGATCGGCGCGGAGCTGTCCGCCCGGCCGGACGTGGCACTGGTGGAACGCGAGGACCTGTCCCGCCTCGGCGACGAACGGAAGTTGCAGCTATTGGCGGGCAGCGACGCCGTCGCGCTCGGTAAACTGGTCGGCGCGGACGGCCTGCTTTTCGTGAACAAAACCGCCGCCGGGTTCACGGCGCGGTTTACCGCCGTGGGCTTCGGCTACGCGCTTTTCAGCGATGAACTCGGCGCTTCCCAGGAGCCTGGATCAGACTCGCCCGTTTCCTTGCGCACCGTCGTCGCCGGCTACGCCGCCAAGCTCAGGCTGGACCCGGCGAAAGCCGTGCCCCTGTCGATCCTCAACCTGCGCGCGGATCATGCCACCGCGCAGTCCACCGCCCTGGAGCGCGACCTGACCCTGTTGCTGGAAAGCCGCCTGGCCGCCGTCCCCGAGTACGTCGTGCTGGAACGCCGCCATGCCTGGTCGCTGGGGTTCGAGCATGCGACTCGACCCGGCCGCCCGGCCGCTCCTGCACGGCGCTTACCTGATCGATGGCACGCTTGAGCTTGGCCGCCGATTCCGGTGGCGACCTGACGGTCGCTCTCCGGGTGCGCGCGCCCGCAGGAGCGGAGTCCACCGTCTCGGTGCGAGGCACCGCCGACGATTTGCCCGCGTTGGTGGACAAGCTCCTGCCGGAAATTGCCCGTGCCACCGGCACAGCCGACGGCAGCCCTGGCGTTCCACCGGCCCGGAGGCCGAGGAATACCTGCGCGAGGGGCTTTGGGGTTGGCGCGCCGGGGCGAACGACGCGGCGCTCGAAGCCCTCGACAGCGCCGAACTGCTCGGCGCGCCGGTCGCGGCGGTGGAGGCGGTGCGCATCCCGGTGCTTTACGCGCTGGCCGAGGAAGGGATGGAGCGTTGGCTGCCGTGGTACGATGACGAGAAAAACACCCCGGTCTTCGACGCCGCCCGGGTTGGCGGGGAGGGCCGGTTTCGCGTTGCGCGCGGTCCGGGAAGTCGTTCGCTACCGGGACGAAAAACTGGAGGGGCAACTGGCACCGCAGTTTGGCTTCCGACCCCACGGAGAAGTTCTTGTTCCACACCCGCGAAATCCGCGACCGCACGGTCTTCCGGGCCTCGAAGCTCCTGTTCCTGCTCGACCGCGCCGCAGCACTCCGACGCGGACGAATTGCGCCAGGACGTTGCGCGCTCTGACCGGGTATGATCCGCTGCATGGGCGCCCGGGCCTGGCGACCTCGGCCAACGTCAACAACGACGTACTCACGCGCCCTGTTCGCCGACGATTGGGCGCAGACCCTGGAAGAGGAACTGGCATTCTACCGGCTGGTCTGCGCGGACAAGGACATGGCGCTGCCCATCGCGCAGATCGGGTGGAGTCCGAACCGTTTCTGCCCGCGATTTCTGCGGACGCCGGCGGAGCGAAAGGATGGCTTCACCCGGTTCGTGTACAGTCTCCAGGGCGATCCGGAACGCCGACTTTCCTACCTGATCCTGGCGACCTGCCTCGAAAATCGCTTCCTTGCCGCCGCCGCCTATCGTGCTTTGCTGGACGAGTTGTGGGACCGGCGCGAACGGCTGGCGACGGCGACCAGAGACCAGCCGCTTTTCCACAATTTCTACCGGGTGCCGCTCAGGCCCAGAAAGGATGTCGGTGCCGCCGGGCTGCCGCTGCTGCGCTACCTGCTGACGGCCCCGAACATCGGCTCCTGGGGCTACGCCGTGATAAAAGAGTTGTGGGAGCCGCAGACGATCCCGAAGTCCGAAGCCGTCGGCGTATGGGCGGAGTTCAATGCCTACCGGCAGCGGCTCGCTCCGGTCTGGAAGGCGGCGGGGCACACGGACGAGGGGTTCAAGACGCGCATGGAGGAGATGTCCGCTTCGTTCCGGCAGTGGTTCCCGGAGGTGGTCGAAGCGCCCGCGCCCGCGCCCGGCGTTTCCGCACCGACGCCGCTGGTCGTCACCCGGTTCTGGCATCCCTGGCTGACCCCTGCCGGCAAGGAGGAAGGCGACTTCATCATCACCGCCACGGAAACGGCTCCGGACGGCGGGATGTGGCTCGCGGGTTACTTCTCGCATGGGATCAAGGGGCGCTTGTTCAAGATCGCGTTACCCGGTTTGCAGACGGAGGTCGTCGAGCCCCCCGAGGACAAGATGGCCCGGTCCATCCAGGTGGGGCCGGACGCGCTCTACGCGAACCGCACCAGCAACGGTGGCAAAGAGGGGAACGAAATCCACAACTACCTGTCCCGGTACGATCTCGCCACGCACGCCTGGGAAACGCGCGAGATGCCCGTGCAGTTCCGGCAGGATTTCAGCCTGCTGCACGGCAGCCTGTATCTGACGGTGAGCGCGTCCGGCGGCGGCTACGGGGAAAAGGAATCCGGCCTGGCGCGCTACGATTGGCCGACGGGGCAGTTGACGACCCTGGCGAGCAGCCGGCGGCGGCCGGGGCGCAACCAGTTCGATGACACGGCACCCTACGAGATTTCGCAGGTGTTCCTCGGACCGGGAGACCGCCCGTGCGTGACAGCCGGCACGGGGACATTCTACGTGCGCGAAGACGCGGGCGAATGGCCGCGCGTGTTTGACGGCCTGTTCTTCGACCGCGCCACCCGAGCGGGCGACCAGACGCTGGTCCACAACAGCAACCACGAGATCACCCTTCTGGACCCCCGGCAATCCGCGCCCGTGCACGTCATGGCGGCGGCCGAGCCGTTTCATCGTCACGGTCCCGCCACGGAGCCATCGCCCTGGGCGGAACAGGCCTGGTGGGACGGTCCCGGAAAGGTGCAGCTCGACCGTCTCGTCTGGCACGACGGGCGTCTATTCGCTCTGATCGTGCCCAAAGAAAAGGGCGGTGCCTACGAGTTGTGGTGTTACCGGAAAGACCAGGGCAGGCAGCCGCGCCGGGTCGAGTTGAGATTCCAGATGGATGCCACCCTGGCGAACGCGCTGCCGGTCCGACCCGGCCGCATCGCCAACGGGTGGACGATGGACGAGCTGGAGCATCCGGGCACCAGTTTTGTTCCCCTGGCATTGAGCGCCACGGACGAGGGGCTTTGCCTGCGGTTCATTTCCACCGGGTTCTGGTTCCTGCCCTACAGCGACATCGACGCCTACCTCGGTTCCGGGCAACGCTGATTTTATGCGGGTACGTTTCAGCCGGTGCCTTTTCCTGGCGGTCGTTTTCGCGGTCTGCACCACTCGCGCGGACGCGCCGCCGCCGGTCCGCATCGCCGTGATCGGGGACGCGGGCGGGCAAGAACTGGCGGCGCTGGTCGCCGTCGAACTTTCCCACGACAAGGCGGTCAGCCTGATCGAACGCGACGACCTCGCCCGGGTGGGCGACGAACTCGAACTCAAGCGCCGGGCGGGCAACGACGCCGTCGCCTTGGGCAAGCTGCTCGGCGCGGATGGACTCGTCTTCATCGCCAGGGGACCGGCCGGTGCGCAGGTCCGGTTGACGGCCGTGGGGTTGGGCGACGTGTTGTTTGATGACCGCTACGCCGCCCCGGCCGACCCGGCCCAACTGGCCCGTTCCGTCGCGCATCGCGTCGTGAATTATGCCCCGAAGCTGAAGCTCGATCCCGCGAAGGCAATCCCCGTTTCGCTGTTGAACCTGCGCGCGGACCTCGCCACGGCCGAATCGACCGCCCTGGAACGAAAACTCACCCTCCTGCTGGAAAGCCGCCTCGCCTCCTTCCCCGAATACGTCGTGCTGGAAAGGCGGCACGCCGGGCCGTTGCGCTTCGAGCGTTCGCTGGACCCGGCGGTCGGGGAGTTTTTGCGCAGTGCTTACGTCATCGACGGGACGCTGGAAACCCCCGCGCGCGAGGGGGCCGACGTGAACGTTCGTCTTCGCATCCGCACCCCGGACGGCCGCCGGATCGACCGCGCCGGCCACGGACCGACGGACGACCTGCCCACGCTGGCCAGCCGGCTGGCGGACGAGATCGGCCTGGCGACCGGCGGCTCCGGCGTGCCGCTCGCGGGGGACGCACTCCACGAAGCGGACGAATACCTCCAGGAAGGTCTCTGGGGCTGGCAGCACGCGGCCAACGAAGAGGCGCTGGAAGCCCTCGACAGCGCGGAACTGCTCGGCGCAAACCCCGCCGACGTGGTCGCGGCCCGCATCGACGTGCTTTCCGCCTTGGCCGAGCGGGGCATGGAGCACTGGGACCCCAAGGTGAGTCCGTACCCGCCCAAGCCGGGCCGCGACGTGCTCGCGGCGGACATCGACCCGGCTTTGCGGGCGTTGCGCGAGGCCGTGCGCTACCGGGACGACAAGTTGGAAGCGCAACTTCACGCAATCCTCGCGGGCGAGCCCTGGCGCAAGCGGGATTTCACCGCGCACCGGCAGGCGGAGAAGGCGATCTACGCCGCTTCCAAGCTGCTGCTCTTCCTCGACGAAACCGGCTCCCCGCGCGCCGACGAATTGCGCGAGGCCCTGCGTCCGGCCACCGGCTACGACCCCCTGCACGGCAAGGCGGCGCACGGGTTTGGCACCTGGGCCAACGGCGGGGATTGCAGCGAGGTGTTCGCCGACCAGTGGGCGCGCACGGTGGAAGAAGAGTGGGCCTATTGTCGGCTGGCCAGCGCCGACACGGCCCACGATCCCTTCGCGTTGGAACTGGCCGACGGCATGCGCGGCCGGGGGACTGGACGTTCTGCGCGCGGTTCGCGCCGGAACGGGCGGAGCAGGTGAAATTGTTCCGCCGCTTCGCGCAGACCTTGCAGGATGATCCGGCCACCCGGCTGACCAACCTCCTTTTACAGACGATCCTCGGCGATGCGGCGGCAGCGGACGCGGCCTTCAAGGCTTACTTCGATGACCTGTGGAGACGGCGGGAGGAATTGGTGGTGTCGAAGTTCCCTCCGGAGTGGGTCAATGCGCAGGCGATCCCGAGCGAGGTTTTCAACCGCAACTACCGTGCGACGCTCCCGCTGCTGCACGACGATCTCACGCGTGCCAACAGCCTGCGTTTCAACAAGAATGCCCTCGTGCTCCTGTGGCGGCCGGAGAACTGGACGCCGGAGGAGGCTGCCGCCCTGTGGAAAGACTACGCGGGGTTCAAGGAAAGGGCGATCCGGGACCGCGCGGCCACCAAACCGCAAAGCCCGCCGGATTTCTCCGCCTTTGAGACGCCGTTCCTGAAAAAGTTCCCGCAGTTCGCGGGACCGCCACCGGAACCCGCCGCAGGGTCATCCGCGCAACCCTCGCTGGTGGTGACCCGTTTCTGGCATCCCTGGCGCGTCGATGGAATGGCCCTACGAATTTTTCACGTTCGGCATACTGGCGAGCGACGACGGCGGCGTCTGGCTGGAAGGGCAGAACCCCGGGCAGGATTTCGAGCTTTTCCGGGTCAGCCTGCCGGATTTTGCCACGCAAGTCGTTCCGCTGCCCGAGCGCCGCCACACGCAGATGCTCGCGGTCACGCCCGACGCGCTCTACATGGCCTGGGACGCGCACGGGTACAAGAATACCCCCGGCGGCGAACACGCACTGGCCCGCTACGACCTGAAGACCGCGCAATGGTCGGAGCGCGACCTGCCGGCGTATTCCAACGCCTACCTCTACAACCTGGAAAACTCGCTCTATCTTTTCCTGCAAGACCGCGCCGCCGCCAGCGAGTCGGCCATCACGCGCTATGACTGGGAGCGCGGCCAACTGACGGTCCTCTCCAGCACCCGCCGAAGGCCGGGGCAAAACCAGTTCGACGACCGCCCGAACCTCCAGGATGCGACGATCTTCCTGGGACCCGGCCGCCAGCCCTGCGTCAATTCGCAGCCAGGACGGCACTTTTTACATCCGGGAAGCGGCGGGGAAATGGCCGCAGGTTTTCGACGACCCGCACCCCGGCATGAGCATCACCATGCTGGGTAAGACACTCGTGTTCGGTCAACACGAAGAGGTCACGCTGCTCGATCCCGACCAGCCCACGCCGGAACTGTTGCTGGCCCCGGCCGGAAATCACCGCGCTCTTTGGGACTTACCCAAAGATGGCAAGGTATGGTACAACCAGGTCTGTCTGCACGACGATTGCCTCTTCATTCTGGTCAAACCCAGGAACAAAGGCGGCCCCTACGATCTGCTCTGTTACCAGCGGGGCGCGGGGCGGGAGGCTCGACACATCCCCCTGGAGTTCCGCCTCGACGAGGAGTCGCGCGCCCGCCTTGCCGTCGAGCCGGAGCACGCTCCCTCGACCTGGAACTTCAATCAGATCGAGCACCCGGACACCACCGTTTATCCGAGCGACTTCGTGTGGTTCCAGGCGGTCCGGCAGGGGCTTTACTTTTATTCCGACAACGTGGGATTCTGGCTGCTCCCGTACGAGGACATCGCCGCCTACTTGAAGACGGCGCGCCACTGACGAACCGCCATGCGTCTATTGTTCATCGGTCTGGTCTGGCTGCGGCTGGCGTGTTGGGTTGCCGCCGCCGATGCGCCGCCGGTGCGGGTCGCGGTAGTCGGCGACGCGGAGAACCGGCAGCTATCCACGCTGGTGGCAGCCGAGTTGACGCGCGCCGGGTCGGTCGAGCTGGTGGAACGCGAGGAACTCGCCAGGGTCGGCGACGAACTCAAGCTGCGGACGATGGCGGCCAGCCAGCCGCTGGAACTGGGCCGGCTGCTGCGGGCGGACGGTCTGGTCTTCATCGGTAAGGGGCCGTCGTCGGTGATGGTGCGGCTGACCGGAGTCGGTCTCGGCTATGTGCTTTTCGACGCGCGGGTCGTGCCCGGGGCCGATCTATCGGTGGACGCGCACGCCATCGCGTGCCGGGTCGCGGATTATGCCGCTCAAGTTACGGTTGGCTCCCGGCAAGGGCGTGCCGATTTCGGTCCTCAACCTGCGGTGCGACATCGGCGGCGCGCGGTCGGCGGCGTTGGAGCGCGACATCACCTTGCTCCTGGAAAGCCGGCTCTCCGCCGTGCCCGAGTACGTCGTGCTCGAACGCCGCCACGCGGGGGCCTTGGGCTTCGAGCGTTCGCTGGATTCGGAGGCGTCCACCCTGCCGCCGGGCAGTTGTCTCCTCGACGGCACGTTCGGCCTGCCGACGCCGGGCACGGGGGAATTGACGGTGCGTCTGCGGCTGCGCGGTCCGTCCGCCGGGGCGGCTCCGCTGGAGGTCACGGGCCGCGAGGACGATTTGCCGGGTCTGGCCGAGAAGCTGACGGCGGCCATCCAGCAGGCGACGGGCCGCACGGATGACCCGCCAGTGTGGCAGCCGGAAAAGGAGGCGCAGCGAATACCTCGCCGAAGCGATCTGGGGCTGGCGGCACAACGCGCCCGACGCCGCGCTCGAAGCCGCCGAAAGCGCGGAACTCCTCGGCGAAAAATCCGCTGACCTGACGGCAGTCAAGGTCTACCTCCTCGCCGCCCGCGCGGGGCGGGGGATGGAGCTGCACGACAACCCGCCCGGCCGCGCGCTGCCCGCCGACGGCCCCTCGCTGGACGAACGCGCCGACGGCATGCTCACCGTGTTGCGCGAGACCGTCCGCTACGCCGACGAAAAGATGGAATCAAAGCTCCGGTTCCTGGACCCGAACCCAGACTTCGGCGCGCGCACGGGCACCATGAAACACTTCGCCGTCAACCTCGGCTCCCTATTGGTCGCCTACCTGGACAGGCAGGGTCGCCGCGCGCCGACGAGGTGCGCGCGGCGTTGCGGCCGATCACCCGCTACGACCCGCTGCACGGACGGATCGGCGAGGCCATGCAAGGGTACGACGGATCGTTGCGCGACCGCTTCGCGGACCAGTGGGCCGCGTCGCTGGAGGAGGAACTGGCATACTGCCGCCTGATCCTGACCTCAACGGACCAGTTCTTCCCGTCCGGGCTAATCAACGGCGGCGGCGAAGATTTTTGCCCGCGCTTCCTCCCCACGCCGGAAGCGCGGCGGGCTGCCTACGGGCAATTCGTGCAGGGGTTGGAGCATGATCCGGCCGGACGGTTGGCCGCTCTGTTGATCGGTTCCTGCTCCCCGGACCCGGCGACCGCTGATGCCGCTTACACGGCCTGGATCGACGAGATGTGGGCCCGGCGCGATCTGTTTCTGGAGGATAAGCCCCGCCGTTACGAATGGATCAACTCCCGCGCCGTCCCCGACGAAGTGCGCCGCCGCCACGCGGCCGGCATCGTGCCGGTGCTGCGCTACTACTTGCAACACCACCGCACCTTCTCGCCGAACGAATTCTGCCTGATGACCATGTGGCAGCCGGAAGGATGGTCCGAGACGGATGCTGCCGCCGTTTTAGCGGATTTTCGCAGCTTCCGAGAACGAGGCGAACAGGCGCGCAACACTCCCGGTAAAGCCGCCAAGCCGCCCAACCCGTACTACGTCGCGTTTGAAACCAGGCTGCTGCAACGGTTCCCGGCCCTGGCCGTGCCCGCGCCCGTGCGGCCGGAACCGTTCGCGCTCGCGGTCACGAGATTCTGGCATCCCCCCCAACCCTCCGGCGGGCCGCCCACGCGCTACGAATTGCGAAAGCATGTCGTGATGGGCGACAGCCTTTTCGTGCTCGGCTTCCCGGACGACCGGCTCGAAGGCTGCGCCATCTATCGCGTGGCCCTGCCCGGCCTCGCCACCGAAGCCATCGCGCTACCCGAAAGGATGAACCCGCAGGAACTGAGCGTCACGCGCGACACGCTTTACCTCGATTATTATCCGCTCCGTGGCCCCGGCTCCGTCTCCGGTCCAGCCCCGCACCGGCTCGGCGTGTTCGACCGGAAGACCCGATCCTGGGTTACGCGTGAGGTTGCGGTCCCGTTCATGCACCACTACGCGGTCGATGGCAGCTTTTATCTCAACCTGATGGACTGGACCTCGAGCGCGAGCGAGGAGGACGGCCTGGCCCGGTATGACCCGGCCACCGGCCAGTCGGTCGTGCTCGCCAGCAGCCGGCGCAACCCGCCGCGCAACCAGTTCGAGAACCGGACGGGAGCCAGCATCGGCCCGGTGTTCCTCGGTCCGGGCGGGCGGCTGTGCGCCATCACCGGGCTGGGCGTGTTCTACGTCCAGGAAGCGGCCGGCGACTGGCCGGAGGTCTACGACGCGAGCCACGGCGTCGGCACGGTGACCTGCGGGGACGCGACGCTGGCGTACAACAATTTTGGCGAGGTGGTCCTGCTCGACCCCGCCCGTCCCGGCCCCGAGTACCTGCTGGCCCCGACCCGTCCGCTCTATCGCAAGGATGCGGTCGGAAAACAAAAGCCGGTCATGCAGTTAACCCCCTGGCTGGAGCAGGCGCGCTGGCACGCCCCGGAACCTTGCCCGCTGGACTTCGGCAGCCGGCCGCTGGTCGGCTGGCACGACGGCCGGCTCTTCCTCCTCGCACCGCCCGCGCCGGGCGCGAAGAACTACGCGCTCCTCGTCTATGCCGGGGACGCGGGCCAGCCGCCGCGCCGCATCCCGTTGACCTTTCGACTGGATGACGCCACCCGCGCGCAGCTTGCCCCGACGTTCCAAAATGCTTCCAACCGACCGGACGCATGGACGCTGGAGTCGGTCGAGCATCCCGACAACACCTTCGCCCGCATCGGCCTGCTCACGACCCCGACGGGACTTTGCCTGACTTCCGACAACGGCGGGGTGTGGTTCGTCCCGTACGCGGACATCGACAAGTACCTCGCCGGCTCAAATGTCGTTCCTCTCCCGTGATTCCATCGAAGATTGCAAACGCGCCGGCCTGCGAAGGACCGTCGCGGCGTTTCCGGGCAAGGACGCGTTCAACCTCGGCGCAGAACGCCCGCGCGCCGGGTGTCTCAACGTCTGGCGCAAGGAGCACGGACAAGAATTGTGGCCCCCACCGCCCGATTGAATTCGTGCCGCGAATCAAACGCCGGGTGCCACAGCCAACCATTTTCGCTGGTGATCTTCACGAACGAAGCGCCATGAGGGAAATACCCGTCGCATTGCGACCGTCGGCGAAGGACCAGGAAAAATGATGAAACTGCCCACCCCCCTCGCACTCGCCTTCGCGTCTTCCCTGCTTTTTTGTTCGGTGGCGCATGGGCAAAACGTCCCAGCCGATCCGACCCCGGCCGTTCCGTCCGTGCAGACTACCGCCTGGATCGCGCCGGACACCTCGTTGCCTGCGGCGGTGGTCAGCGCGGTGACGATCCTGTTCGATCAAGGTCTGGCCGATCCGCGCGGCTGCGAATACCGGGAGGTCGAGATCGCCCTCGACTTTCCCGTGAAAACCCACGCCTGGGTTCTCCCGGCGCAAGACGGGCAGACCCGTCGCGCGGTCGGTTGGAACGGCCTAGTTTACCCCGTGACCAAAGTCGGCGCGCCGGCCGATCTGGCTGACGACGTGGCAGCCGGACTGGCCCGGCGGAGTTTCAGCCCGGTCATCGAGGCGGTGGGCGAGCGCCATGCGCTTTCCACCGAAAGCGTGCTGCGCATCAAGGTGGCTTTCCTGCTGCGGTTGGGGGAAGTCCGTCTGGCGGAAAAAGTCTGGCGGGAAGGCACCCGGGGAGACACGGCAAGCAAACTCCAACTGGACCCTTACACCGACATGGCCGCCATCTGGCTCGGTTCGTGGTACAACCGCGCCGTGCGCGCCTACCTGCGCGACGATTACGCGGCGACGGTGGACATCTGCCGCCGCCTGTCGCCGGCCTTGGCCAAGGCTGAAGAAACCGCCCACGCGCGGGGTGTCGCCGACCCCTGGCCGAAACACCTGGGTGGGTTGCCGCTCTGGCAACTGCCCGCCCTCATGGCCGAAGCCCGGCGGCGCATGGATGAGCCGCCGCACCGCTCCGCCGCCGATGCCGTCCCGCCACCGGCGCAACCGGAGCGAATCGCGGCCATGATCCGCGAACTGGACCAGGTCCGTGTTCACCAGTGGGTGTCGCCCGGACAAACCGACGTGCTCGACGACCCCGTGGTGCAGGCGCTCGTCAAGGAAGGCGACGCAGCGGTGCCCGCGCTGTTGCGCTGCCTCGTCGAAGACCAGCGGCTGACCCGTTCGCGCTTCACGGGAGGCGGCTGGACCGGAGAAAGCGGGCCGATCATCCCGGTGTACGAGGCGGCTTACACCGCGCTCTTTCGTTCGCTCAACGTCAAATTTTCGATCTTCGAGCACGACAGCGGCAAGGAGGGCTGGTCGGACGGCCGGGAGCCGCGCGGTCTCAGCATGGAAGACCGCCGCGTTCTGGCGGCGAGGCTGGACGCGCACTGGCAAAAGACCCGGGGAGGCGACCCCGTGGAGCGCGCCTACGAGACGTTGCGCGACGACGCGGCCGGGGAAAAAGCCTGGCTCCAGGCGGTGGACACCATCGTGCAGCCGGATAACGGTCAGTTCACCGGCTATCTGCTGGTGCCGCCGGCCGTGGGCGGCTGGGAGGGTTACACGAATGAAAAACCGTTCGTGCCGCGCGGCGAGGCGTTGCGGAGCCGCACTGACCCATCGGTGGCGGAGCTGATGATCGGGCGTTTCGGCCAGCTCTCGGAAGGCGAAGACAACCCTCCGTGGGGTTTGCGAAACACCGACCGGTCCGGCAAGTTCCTCCTGGCGCTCGCGGCCTGGGACGGCAAGGCCCATTTGGACGACCTGCGCCGACTCCAAGGCGAACTCCTGGCCCGCTTCGAGCATCTGGCGGGTGAGCCGCAGCGGAGCGATGACCGACAACCCAATTTGACCGAGCAGGCGCGCGTGCTCGTCTCGATCTTCGAGCGGCGTTTGGAACTGGGCGATGCCGCTGCGTTGGCCGCCTACGCGGATTTCCTGGGCACGCTGACGCCGAAAATCGTCGGAACCAGTTGGATGACCACCGGGCTTTTCCGGCTCATGTGGCGGCATCCCGACGATCCGGGCATCGCGCGGGTGGCGGACCGGATGTTTGGCGAAGGCTCGCCCTGGGTGCCGTTCCCCAAATCGAACCCGTGGGCCCCTCCTGTTTTGATCCACTCATGGCTGGTAGGGGTGCCCGCTTTCCAGCGCGCGCTCGAACGCGGCCTGCGCGACACGTCCGCCGCCGGGGAAGTGGTCCTGGGAGAAGATGGCCACGTAAACGACGGCACTTCCCGGTTGTACACGCTCGATCCGCTGGCCCCTCCCAGGGGCACCAATGTAACCTACCGGCGATGCGATGCTTACGCACACGCGCTTTCGTCGCTGGACGGTTTTCCACGGTGCGAACTGTACTGGCCACCATCCGAGCACGACCGCGCGGTAGCCGCCAGCGGCGAGTTCCTGCGGCGGTACGCGGACCATTTCCGTTACAACGAGAAAGAAGATAAAGACCGGGATGACGACGCCTTTCCCGGTCCGCACATTCGTTTCCCGGCGCTCGATCATCCGGCGACGGACGAAGATGTGCGCGCGGGCCGGGCGATCTTTTCGTTGCCGACCCCGGCGCGGGTGTGTCGTCTGTCCAATCTGCCGCTGACGGCCGAACGTCCCGGCGGCAAGGCGGACCCGAGCAGCGGCACGACGACCGCTGCCGATGGCAGCAGCCAACCGGCCGTCCTGTACAACAATCGCGGCGTGGTCTGGCAGGCGGAGGAAACTTTCGTCAACGGCCGGTGGGAACGGTACTTCGGGTTCGTGGGCCGCTACCAGATGGAAAAGGTGCCGGCGGCGGAGATCGAATTCCCGCTCGGCCACGAGGCCGGCAACATCACGCCACAGATCAGCGGCGGACTCAAGACCGTGTGGCCCCGCGTTTCGGCCGGGGTGCCCTTCAGCTATTCCGTGCGTGATTTCCTGCCGTCGGTTGGGCGGGCATCGGTCCAGGTGCAAGTGGATAACCACAGCGGTTTCGAGCAAACGGTCCCGGGTGAGGTGGTGCTCCTGGCTGGTGCCGAAAAGGGGACGCTTCCGCCGGGCATGCGGCTCACCTTGTCATATTCCGAGAAACGACTGGAGCGAACGCAACGCCTCGCCGACCCGCCATTCGACTACGGCGCATGAGCGGAAGCTGGGTAGTCTAACCTCGATCAAGCATCCAACCAGATTCATCCGACGGCGCACGGATTCGCACGGGCATTGGATCGTGCAGCATGATTTCTTCAACCACGAGGGTCTGACGAAAGACGGCATCGCGGAAGCGTTCATCGAATTTGCCGCGAAGGAAAAGTTAAGTTTTTTTTGAGTCGCCCCTTTGACGGTGCCCGTTACGAGGCGCTGTTGGAGGGGCTGGAAATTACGATCATCAAGCGCAGTCAACTCAATAAAGAACTACGCTACGAAGCTGAATACTTCCGAAAACGGTATCTCATTGAAGACTCGGCGCTGTCGAACTGGAAAATGAAACCTATCGAAAGTTTCGCTGATGTTACTGATGGTCCCCACGGCTACCACATTGTGGATGATGCTTCGCCCATCGTGATGTTAACTGCGAAAAATGCCAGAGGCTGGTTTACCGACAGGAAAAACGCTGATCCGATAGCGGAGTCAGTCGATACTGCGAACAAGCGTTCATCTTTGAAAGTTCACGATGTCATCCTCTCGACACGCGGCACTGTCGGACTATGCGCTCTTGTCACATCGGAATCACTTCCCGCAAACATCGACCAAGATGTGGCTAGAATCAGTTGGCAAATCGCAGATGCATTCTTGCCAGAGTTCGTCGTCGCATATCTAAATTGTAAATTTGGACAGGATTACATGATTAGGCAGGCGTCGGGAATGGTCCAACAAGGGTTGTCACTCCAAAAGGTGCGAAAAATCCCGATTCCCTTGTTGTCCGAAACGGTGCAAGGCGCAGTGACGAACACGCTTAGAACCGCTCTCGGTTTGCAACGTAGCGCAACGGCACAAATCGCGGAATCAGAAGTTTCGCTGCTCCGCTCCCTCGGCCTGGAAAACTGGCAACCGCCCGAGCCCCTGACCTACTCGCGTCGTGCCTCCGATGCTTTCGCCGCCTCGCGGCTGGACGCGGACTACTACTCGCCCGCCAAGTTCGACACGCTCGCCGCGCTCGCTGCCCTGCCGCATCGGGCGCTCGGAGAGCATTGCCATGCCGTGCGCGAAATGTTTGATCCCTTTACCGCCGGGCGTGGCGTGCGCGTGCGCAACTTCGACCTGGGCGACGCCCTGCGGCCTGTGCTCGACGACGAGACGCCGGTTGTCTCCGCCGCCGCCGAAGTTGGCAGCATGAAAAAGCGATTCCAAACCGGCGATGTCGTGATTTCACGATTGCGCTCCTACCTGCGCGAAATCGCCGTTGTCCGCACCTCGCCCGAAGTGCCCGCCGTCGGTTCCTCCGAGTTCATCGTCTTGCGTCCGCGCGCCATCGGCAATGCCCCGGCGATCACACCGGAGACACTTCTGGTCTTCCTACGCTCCCGGCCCGTGCAAACCATCTTAAAATGGTGCCAGGACGGGTCGCATCACCCGCGCTTTGGCGAAGAGGACTTGCTACCGATCCCCGTGCCGGATGCCGTCCTCGCAGCCTCACCCGAAATTGACCGCCTCGTCAACGCCGCTCTTACGGCCCGCCTCGAAGCCCGCGCGCTGCTGGAGCGGGCGAAACGCGCGGTGGAAATCGCCATCGAGGAGTCCGAGGCCGCCGCCCTGCGCCTGCTGGGTTCTGTCTGACTGATCGTGCAAGTGGCAAAAGCAGCGACGGATCATGGCGAGTTTGACGGTGGCCAGGTAGTTCTCCGCCCGCCTCACCTGGACGGCGGGCACGCTCCACTCATGGCCGTGCCGGTGGATAACCAAGTTTGCCCGGAGCTGCATCGGCATGACCTTCGCATCAGGACGTTGGGCAGCAAAGAAGAGAGATGCTGGCGGCTCGCACCTTCACGCCCAATCGGCCGACGATGTCGGAAACGGCGTCGGCATCGCTCGCCGTCATCATCCAGTCCTCAAATTCGTCGTGAATGATCCGCAAAAGAGAAAGCGTTCAGTGGCGTTGGACTTTTTGCTCAGGTCAAAACTGTTCGCGACCTTGTTTGCTTTAAGCACGGGGCATCGGCGGTTCATCTCGCCAACCAATTCCTCCAATGGTGGCGCCTGCTACGTTCGCTCGCGAGCGGCGGGCGGCACCGAAGTAGAATTACAGGCGGGATTGGTCCCAGCCCGGAAGTAAACGCGAGGAGAACCTCCGTGGCAGCAATGCAGACCTTGGAACACTTTCACAGAGGGTGTCGCGGCTTACAAAGTGTAGCCGCTTGGCACGCTTCAGCCGCGTCGCGGCTACGCCATTCTAGAAAGTGCTAAAAAATTCGCTACCAAGAGTCAGTTCCCTTGTTTGCTGACGTGAACACTCGTTGAAGGCGAGACACCAGCCGCGTTGACCGCCGTGACCTGATAATAATAGTCGGTTCCAGGTTTGATGTGGTCATCCTCCTTCTGGTTGGCCCGCTTTGGATTGTTCCGGTCGGTGTACGTTGTCTCCACGAGAGTGGTCACAAAATCCTCCGGCCAACGGAACTGACCGTCCGGCCGCGTTGACCGATAGAGGACATAACCCACGGCACCCGGCACCGGCAACCATGCGAGGGTAACCCCGGGCCCCTGCCGTGTTTTTGTCCAAGCGCCGGTGAGTGACAGCGGTGCCGAACCGGGCGGGGCGGGCAACGGCACCGCCGCCACGCCAGGCGACGGGCCGCTCAACCCGGCAGCGTTGACCGCCACGACAGAATAACTGTAGCGGGTGCCGTCCGTGGGAGTCTTATCCACGTAATTCGTTCCCACCACGGCGTCATCGAGAAGGACGGATTGCAATGGGTAGAACCCGCCCACGCCGTTGTCGTGCAGCGTCGTGCGTCCGATCCGATAGTAATTCGCCCCGGGCGACGCGTTCCAGTTCAGCGCAACCTGATGGTGACCCGAATTTGTCACCCTCAATCCTATCGGCGCAGCCGGCGCGCTGGCGGGAGTCATGGGCGCGGGAGTCACACCGGCACTCGGGAGCGAGGCGACGCTGTGTCCCGTCGGATTGACTGATTGCACGACGTAAAAATACTGCGTTCCATTGACGGCGGTTTTGTCGGCGTACTCCGCCATCCGCGCATCGCTGCCGCAGACCGGACCCACCAGGCCCGTCGCCAGGGGAGCGTAACCACCGCCGGCGACGGCGCGCAACACATTGTAGCTGGTCGCTCCGGGAACCGCGGGCCAGCGGATCAGGGTCCGATTGTTGCCCGGATAAGCCGTCACGCCGGCGGGAGCGGCGGGGACATATCCGGTCAGTTCCAACCGGAGATAATCGACCATCAGGTAGGCGATGCCGCTTCGTGCGTTCATCGTGATGGCGAGCGTGTTCTTCCCGGCGTGCAAGAGGCTGCCCGGGAAGGACAGGCGCTCGTCGGAAAACGGGCCGTGGTCGCTGTAGTGCTGGCTGCTGTCATCCACGTACGGCGGGTTGAATCCGCCGCTGCCGCTGCCATAAGGCCTGGTCGGTACTCCCGTTCAGCGGGTTGGGCGCGGCCGTGACTCCACTGGCGTCATCGAGGCTCTTGCCGTTGATGTCGAGCACGATGTGGCCGCCTTCATCACCGGCGCATGCCAGGTAGATCGCGGCAGTCGAGCCAGCGCCCGGAGCCTGCGCCAGATAGAAGTTGATGGTGCCGGTGCAGGACTGGTAATTTCCCGCCGGGTCAGGCGCGGAGGGCAGGACGTAGTTCCAATCCGTGGACCACCGGCTTAACCCCACGGTGTAAGTCAGGCCATTGGGAAAATCGGAGGGATAATACATCTGCCCGCCCCAGATCGGGGTAGGGTAACCGAGTTTCGGCGATTTGGCCGGTGCCCAGAAGTCCTCGCCGTGACGGAACTTGTCGGACTTGCGGTTGGGATAACCCAGCTCGAACACCGTCGAGCCGACCCGGACGGGTGTCCACGAGACGGTTCCCAGGTCGGTCGTCTTTTCGCCTTTGACCGTCACACCGAAGGGTTTGGCCGGCACGTTGACTTCCAAGCGGTGGATTGCCCCCGGCCTGATTCTGGGAAAGGAACGTCCCCGCCGCTCCCGGTCCGTAGGCCCAGAGCGTATAGTTCTCGCCCGCGATGACATGAGGAATCGTGAAATTGCCCGCCCCGTCCGTTTGCACCCAATATTGGTACGGCTTGAGCCACTTCTGGAAGTCGTAGGTGCCGCTGACGGTAATCGGCTGTTGTTCCAGTCCGACCCAAAGCCCGGCGGCGGAGGCGTCGGGATTACCGCGATCATTGATGACGAACTTGCCGGTGACCGTACCCCGGCCCGAAGCCGGGACGTAGTTCTCATCCTTGAACCACGGGTAGGGCCAGGCCTCCCTTTCCACCTTGGCCTGCGCTGCCGCATCCTGGTAAAGCAGGCGCGCCGCCTCGGCGGGATCGGTGATCGCCGACGGAACGCTGTTCACATAATAGAAAAAGGGGCCGCACGTCTTCGTCCACAACTCCCCCTCGCCCAGCGCACCGTCCGAACCCATGCCCACTTCCCCGGTCAGGAGCGGCTGGTTCAGTCCGTGGTCGTGCGAGGTGGCGACATCGCGCTTGAGCGGCCCGCCGTCGTTGAATTCGATCCGCGTCATCAGCCAGACCCCGACGTTCAGGCCGCCCTGGCCGACGCTGCTCCAGCCCCAGGCCAGCGCATCGGCGTTATCCTGCGCGTAGATGAATTTGTCGTCGAACTCGCCCTGCTGGCTCCCGTCGAGCAGGACCAGGACCTCGTGCGCGGAGTCCGGCACGCGCACACCCTTTTGCGAACCCATTTCGCCCAGGGAAAAATTCCGCTTTGGGTCCACCGTCACCCATTGGAAATCCAGCGGCACGCGAGTGAGAAAACCCCACGCGCCCACGCCGCCAGCGGCATCCTGCTTGCGGTGAATCTGGATTCCCGTCGTGTAAAACCCCTGCGATCCGCGCAACATGGAATAATGGACCACCGCGACGCCGTGATTGTCCGTCGCACTCGTCAGCATGACATCCGCGTAACCACCGCCGTTGCTCGCGGGATTGGTGGCGAGCGAATACTCGTAGGATTGGTTGCCCAGGCTGAACCCGCCGATGCGGTACTGGCCCTTGCCCTTGAGTGTCTCGGTCGTCACCGGCGCGCCGCTGTTCGAGTGGACATAGACCGCCGAGTCGAGCGCCCCGGTGTGCGTGGCGATGGTGATGGAAACGATGCCGTTGGCCATCGTCACCGTGCCATCACAGTTGTCCCGCACCGTCACGTCCGGTCCCTTGCCGGTGCCGCCGCCGGGGAGGTTGGCGGAGGCGGTCACGAGCCCGGAGAACAGAACGGCGGCCACGCAAGTCAGCACGCGCGTTTTGAAGGACCATGCAAGCGCCCGGCGCGCTGGAGTCTTCATTTTCCGTCTTCCGGCAACGTCAATGTTTGGCCGGTTCGACCTCCGCCTTGTCGCCCTCGATCTCGACCACGAACACACTCGCCATCACGTCCGGCGCGTAGTGCGCGTTCTGCACGGTGCGTTCGCCGTTGGCCCCCACGGTGACCGGCATGTCCGTCTTGCTCGGGTCGGCCAACAGGTACACTTTCTTGATCGCGTTCTTGAACGCGGGGAGCTTCAACCCGCCGCTGGGCCAGTGGAACACCGTGAAGAACAGCTTGCCCGGTTTGGTCGTGCAACGCCAATCCTCGAACTTCCTGTTGAAACCTTCGCCGAAGGGCGACAGGCCCGCGCCGTATAGCGCGTCGCCGTTGGCCTTGAGCCAGCGGCCTACCGTCAGCAGGTTTTGCTCGGCCACCACCGGGATCACGCCCTGCGCCGTCGGCCCCACATCCAGGAGGTAATTGCCGCCCTTGCTTGCCACGTCGAAGAGAGTGGCGAGCACCTGGCTGGGTGACTTGTAGTCGCTGTCGTTCTGGTCGAAGCCCCAGTTGTGGTTCAACTCGCCGGGCGTTTCCCAGTCGCCACCGACGTTGGCGGCGGGAATGCCGTTGTCGCCCATCGTGGCATAATCCCCCGGCACGCCGAGGCGGCCATCGATCAGGCAAGCGGGCTGGGTCGCGCGGACCACGTCGGCGATGCGCTGGCCGCGCTCGGGCGTGATCATCGCGGGCGTGTCGAAAAACAGTTCGCACACCGGACCGTAGCCGGTCAGCAGTTCCTTGACCTGCGGCTCGACCTTCGTTTGCAGGAAATGGTCGAACGCGCCGCCCTTGTTCTTCGCGTCATCGCGGCCGAAGTCCCAACTGTTGCCTTCGCCGCCCGGCTCGTGCCAGTCCACCGACTGCGAATAGTAGAACCCGAGCTTGAGACCGTGCCGGGCGCAGGCGTCGGCCAGTTCCTTGCAAGGGTCTCGGTGAAAGGGCGTCGCGTCGTAAATATTATAGGGCGACGATGCAGAGTGATACATCGCAAAGCCGTCGCCGTGTTTGGCGGTGATGACGATGTACTTCATGCCGGCGTCCTGGGCCATCTGCGCCCAGTGCTCGGCGTCGAACCCGACGGGGTCGAACTCCTTGGCCAATTGTTCGTACTCCGCCACGGGAATCTGGGCATGAGCCATGATCCACTCGCTGCTGGGGCGGATAGCCTTGCCCTTCCACACCCCGGCCGGGATGGCGTAGAGGCCCCAATGGATGAACAGACCGTACTTCGCCTCGCGGAACCACGCCATCCGGGCGTCGTGCTCGGGCGACGATTGTACTTTGTTGGCTAACTCCGGCATCACCTCCGGCATCGTTTGCGCGGTGATGGTTTGAAAGGCGGTGCAGGCCAGGGTGAGCGCGAGCGTCGTCCGGACGAGCCGGCGGTGGAAGAGGGGGATGGATTTCAAAATATGGTTTCCTGGATGCTAACCCCACCGGAACCGCGCTGTCTATCGCATGTTTGGGCGATGTGTCCGATCCCCGCCCGGCAAGGTATTTCACCACGGCCGCCGCGCGCGAGTGGACGTGCAGCTTCTCGTGGATGTTTCGCAGATGGGTGCGGACGGTGTCGATGGTCACCCGCAAATGAGCGGCAGTTTCGGACCAACGACATCCTGGCCACGGCGCGATACCCCTACGAACGGGCCGGGTTTCGTCTCGCCAAGGAGGAGCGCCACCACGGCTTCGGACCGAAAGGCAAAGTGAAGCGGAGCGTGGCGGATGAGAAACCGAATCTTGCGGCGCTGAATCAATGATTCATGGGGCAACTCGCATCTGGGTAAGGTACCGCCCGACGAGGCGCGCGTGCCACGCGGATCATTTCACCGCCGTGGCGGAGAGGATGATGCTGGCCGGGGTCAGCCCCGCGCCGCTCGCGGTCAGCTTCGAGTCGCCGGCCACGTTGTCATTGGATTTCAGGACCGCCAGCGCCAGGCCGTGGTACGCCTGATGGTCCCGGCCCTGGAACGACTCATGGTTGGTGGCGTCCCCGTTGTCCAACCCGGCGATGGCCAGGGCATTTCCATCCACTGTCGAAATGAATCTCGTTGTCCGCGTTCGGGCAGATGTTGCCGTCCCGGTCGAGCACCTCGACCTTCACGAAGGACAAATCCTGGCCATCGGCGGCGATGCGGGTCCGGTCGGCGCTCAGCCGGAGTGTGGCCGGTGCTCCCGCCGTGCGGACCACGTCGGTCTTGACGACCTTGCCGTCTTTGGTGGCAACCGCCTTCAGTTCACCCGGCGCGTAGGGCACCGCCCACTCCAGGTGCATTCCCGGGCTCTTCGTCACGGAGACGGTTTTATCCTTGTTCGATTTTTCCAGGGTTTGCTCCGCGCTTTCCGCCGGGAATTTTTTAGAACCCAGCGACTTGCCGTTGAGGAACAATTCGACCGCGTCGGCGTTCGTGAAGACGCGCACCGGGATCGTTTTTCCCTCGAAGCCCGGCCAGTTCCAACACATGGGCAGGATGTGCACGACCGGCTCCGCGCTCCAGGCGCTCTTGTAGAGGTAGTAACGATCCTTCGGAAAACCCGCCAGATCGACGATGCCGAAGTACGAACTGCGGGAAGGCCAGTTGAAAGGGTTGGGTTCGCCGAGGTAGTCGAAGCCGGTCCACACGAACTCGCCCGCCATCCACGGGTTCTCCTTGAACGCGAGGAGGTCCGTCTCGGCGGAGCAACCCCAGCCGGGACGCCAATAGTCGTAGCTGGAGACCTGGTTGTTGTTGGTCTTGGAGACGATCTGCACGTTGCCCGCGTCGTCGAGTTTCAGACCGTACTCCCCACGGGAATCCACCTGCGAACTCGTCTCGCTGCCGACCATCGGAAGCTGCCCGTGGTAGCCGGTGTCGTCCGGCTTGGGCGTCGTTTTGGGGGCCGGGATTATTTCTCCCGTACCAGCCGAGGTTGTAGTTGAGACCGAAAACGTCGAGCGCCTTGGCCAGCCCGCTATTCCAATCGGCCTCGGGGCCGGGACAAGCCGAGGTGACGGGCCGCGTGGGGTCCTCGCGGTGGCAGATGGCCACGAGGCGGGCGGAGGTGGGACCGGCCTCGGGTTTGCCCGCGCGGCCTTCGGCGATCTCGTTGCCGATGCTGTAGAGGATGATGCTCGGATGGTTGCGGTCGCGGTCCAGCATGCTCACCAGGTCCGGTTCGCTCCAGGCGTCGAAGACCGTGGCGTAGCCGTACTTGTTGATGGTTCTCCTTCCACTCGTCGAAGGCCTCGTCCATCACGAGCATCCCCATCTGGTCGCAGAGGTCGAGCAACTCGGGCGCGGGCGGGTTGTGGCTCGTGCGGATCGCGTTGCAACCGAAACTCTTCAACACCTCGATCTGCCGCTGGATCGCCCGGCGGTACGCGGCGGCGCCCAGGCAGCCGAGGTCGTGGTGGTCGCAGACCCCCTTGATCTGCACGCGCTCGCCGTTGAGGAAAAATCCCTTGTCCTTCGTGAACTCGATGGTCCGGATGCCGAAGGGCGTGCGCAGGGAATCGACGAGCACGGTGCCGACGCGGACCTCGCTGACCGCCTGATAGAGCAGCGGCGTTTCGCAAGACCAGCGTTGGGGACTCGCCACGGGCAGGGTTTGCTCCACCGGCGCGCTGCCTTTGGCGGGGATGGCCTGCCCGGATTGCAGCCGCGCCACTTCCTTGCCGCTCGGGTCCAGCAAGATCGTCGTGAGCGTCGCGTTGGCCGCGGCGGCGCTGTCGTTGCGCAGCACGGTGTTCACCTTCACCTGCGCGCTGCCCGGCGTCACCGCCGGAGTGGTGATGTAAGTTCCCCACTGCGCGACGTGGACGGGTTGCGTCACGATCAAATGGACGTGCCGGTAAAGACCGGCCCCCGAATACCAGCGGCAGCCCGGTTGATCGGCCTGCAAGCGGACCGCCAGGACATTCTTCTCCGACGCCGGTTTCAAGAGTGGGCGTCAGATCATAAGAGAAGCTCGTGAACCCATAGGGATGGCTGCCGAGTTTCTGGCCGTTGAGGAAAACATCGGCATTCTCGTACGCCCCGTCGAAGAGGATCGTGCACCGCTCGCCCGGCGTGGAACTCGGCAGCGTGAAAGTCTTGCGGTACCAGCCCACGCCGCCGTCCAGGTAGGCTCCGGCAGTTGCGCGCCGGCGAGTTTTTATCGAACGGCCCCTCCTGCAAGCCGGGTTTCTGCGGGACATCGGCAGGGACTTCGATGCTCCAGTCGTGCGGCAGGTCCAACGCGCGCCACGACGCATCATCGAAGCCCGGCTGATCGGCTCCCGCTGCCTCGCCGCGATGAAACTTCCAACCGCGGTCGAAGTTTTCATTTTTGCGCGGCGCGGGGTCTGCGTCGGTCTGGGCGGTGGCCGGGTCGCCACTCACGAGCCAGATGGCGAGAAAGGTGGCGAGCGAACCGGCGAGACATTTTCGGCTAAGCATAAGGGGGGAAGATGACGGACGAGGGGTTGGGTAGGATGAAGCGTAATATAAAGTCGATGTAGAAACGGTTCGGATAGAAAATGCCCGCTGTGCTCACTGGGCGATCAGCCGCAATTCGCTGCCACTGACCCTCGCTCCATGCCCCACGAGTTGCATGACGACAAATTGGCCGGCGCGGGGGTGGACGAAAGGATAAGCTCTCAAGAGAGAATCGTTGTGCCACTGGATGGTGATCGTTTCATCCGGACCACGCTTGGTGTTCACATGAGGAATCACCGGGCCGCCACCGGGGTCGGCGGCGAAAAACCACAGATTGATCGTCGTCGTATGGTTTGCGTCGGGCGGAGAGGAAAGTGGTTGCGCGAAAGCCAGACCGGTCGCCTTGATTGGTTTGCCGTAGTCAGTCCAGATCACGGGAGCGTTCTCCTGGGCGCGGCCATGTAGACGCCGCCCAGGTCAACGGCCTTCCCGATGGAATTGGGCGAGAGATTGCCGTCAAACAAATGACCGGCCTCCATGCCGGAGGTCTCGCTCGACGCCAGCGTCTTGATGGGTGGAGGCACGAATTGGACGGGCAGAGGCGTCGCCGTGATCTTCGCAGACCCCTGCGTCAGGGTGAGGTCGGAGAAACCCGCCTTCACCTCGTGCTCGCCTGCCGGCAGGTCGGCAAACGAAACGGTTTGCGAGGTCTCCTTGGACCCGCTGACATCCACGTGGGCGTAGCGGACGATCTGGCCGTCCACCGCGACGGGAATTGGCCACGAGGTATAGCGCGGCCCCGAGGTGCCGGCGTTGACGTAGGTCAACTTCACCGTGGGCTTGCCATTGCGGGCGGGGGCGGTCTCGCAGCCGACCAGTTTGATTGCCAGCGGAACCACCTTCCCATCTGCGAGGTTGATTTCACGCGGCATCACATTGAAGCCCTCGATCGATGAGATGCGGTTCCGCTCCGGCCAGCAGCGCGGTGCGGTAGCGCACGGTCACCTCGCGCTTCTCATGAGGCAGGAGAGTGAGCGCGTTGTCGGTCCAGAAACTGGGCAGGACTTCGCCGCCCTGCGGGCCGGAGAGGATCTCGGACCTGACATCACACGCCGGCACATTCGAGGTGTTTTCGATCCCGATGGTGTCCACGGTTTCGGCCCCATCGACATGCGTGTCCTTCACCGTGCCAACCACCGTCGCGGGGGCCAGCGCCTGCAGTTCCCAGACAACGTCGTCGTCCGCCACCCAGCGGACATCGTGATCGAGCACCTTCCCATCCGCCGTGGTCAACGTGAGCGCGAGGAAACGGGGCTGCCCGTTCGCAAATTGATCTGCGAGGCTGCCGACCGAGGTGGTCGCATCAGCCGCCACATCGACCGTGAAGTCCGCCTTCGACTCGGTGACACCCTGGAGGCTGACGATCTCCGCATGCACCTTCGCACCCTTCAACGCGTCCGGCTCGGTGCTCACCACCTGCACCCCGCTATCGTCGATGCTGTACTGGACGTGGACCGGCTTGAGAGCTTCCTTCATTCCGTAATAGCCGGAGTTGGGGTGCAGGTACCAGTCGAAAAGCTCCCAAATCATGGAGGGCCAGGCGGCGTTGACCTTCCAGAGATGGGTGCCCTCGTTGCGTGGCCGCACCTTGTTGGCCGCTTCGTACACGCCCCGGTAAAACTCCCCGTGGAAAAGGTCCCCGATCCAAAGATACTCCATCAGGTCCGGCATCGGCCCGAACTGCTCGGCAATCGCGCTGTGCGTGGGGACATAGTAGGTGACGGCATCGTGAAAACCGAAAGTCACATTGAGCGGAAAATTCTTATCGTCGGTCTGGTCCCAATCGGGAATGGATTGGACGACGGAGTTGATGTTCATCGGTGCCGCCATCCCAATTTCATTCTTGGAGGTCATGTGGGCGTCGTGGGCATAGAGGTCGAACAAGGTCCGCAGCGGTTGCTGGAGATAGGGCCCTCCCGAATCCATATGGATGACGGGCACCCCCCAGGGGGCATTCCGGCTGCTCGACACCAGCCACGGACGCGTCCCGTCCATGGCCGGGAGCACCTTGTCCTGCATCGGCTGCGCCCAATCCTGTGGAGGCACCGCCTCGTTGGCCCCCTCCCAAAGCAACAGGCTGGGATGGCTTCTCATGCGGTCGATGCAGTCGACCATGTTGTCCATGAGGAGTCTTGGCATCGACCTCGCCGACGATGTTCGGAGACGTGCGGGAGAAGTCTTCCCAGACCAGCAACCCGTTCCGGTCGCAGGCGTCGAAAAACACATCGGGCGGCATGATGCCGCAGCCGTTGACCCGGACGACGGTATGGTTGCCTTCGGCCATCAGGCGCACCTCGTCGCGGTAGCGCTGGGCGCTCCAGCTCAGCATGGTATCGGGAATCCACGCGCCGCCGGAAAGCCGGATGGTGCGCCCGTTGCAGGTAAAGGCGCGCCCGCCGCTGGCCAGGATGAAGGTGCCGACCGTTCTCACTCCCAGGAGCGAGGACGCCGATGAACTCGGTTTGCTGGCAACCGACGCGCTGACGGTCAGCCTGTAAAGCGGATGGTCGCCATAGGTGTCAGGCCACCACACCTTGGGGTTGTGCAGGATCAGTTCGGGATGATCCGTGGGCAACAGAATGAACTCATTCCGGCCAGGAGCGGCGGAGACGTTTTGCCTGAATTCCACGGCGGCTCCATCGAAACCTTCCGGCGCGATGCGGACCTTGAGATCGGTGCTCACCGGCTGCTGGCCCGGATTGTCCAAATAACCGCGCACCTTGATCGGCGCATCCTGTCCGGGCTTCCAATTGACATCCACGAACCCGGCGGGATCGCGCACGGCCACCGGGCCGGTGGCTTCCAGCCAGACATGCTGCCAGATGCCCATGTTCCGATCACGCACGCTCGGCGTCCAATCCCAGCCGACGGTCTGGTACATGGTCACGTTGTCGAGAATCGTTCGGTCGCCGCCGTTGGGTCCGACGCGGCCGTAGACGCCGCCTATTTGCTCCTCCACCGGATCGCCGGGCACGTCCAGTTGATGGATGCGAATGGCCAGCGTATTCGTTGCGCCGCCCGTCTTCGCAAACTTGCTAACATCGAATCGAAACCGCTTGAACATCCCCACCACGTCCTGCGCATTGGCGATCTGATGGCCGTTCAGCCAAACATCCGCGCGATAGTTGATCCCATCGAGATGCAGCCACACCGTCTGGCCCTGATCACTGGCGGGCAGCGTGAAAGAAGTGCGGAACCAGTAAGGGCGATCAAAAGGATTCGAGTGATCCGGCAGGTGACTGTACTTGCATCAGATCGTACCGCGTGTTCTCGGCCGCGTTCACGTCCGGGATTTTCATCATGTTCGTTCCCATGATCGGGTCGGGATAAATCCCGTTGCGCACGAGCGTTGCCAGGGCGGTGGTGGGCACGGTTGCCGGATACCAGCCCTTCGCGTCAAACGTGGGAGAGGAAAACGCATCGCCGTGATCGCCCACGACCGCTTCTTCCCGCATCTGCCACTTGTCGTGCAGCACCCATGCACCGGCACTCACCGTGCCCAGCGGTTCGCCATCGACCGGAGGAAAACTGGGCGTGGCCTTATCGGCCCGGGCCGGTAAGCCGAAAGAGAGGATGAGAACGCAGAGAAAATACCCCCG
>CAVYBS010000005.1:0-32671 GCA_963766845.1 uncultured bacterium
TGGCATGAAGGGGACAAACGATTTCTCTGCACCACGATGAACATTCTGATCATCACCACCAGCAACGCGCGGTTCGGCGGTCCGGGTGGGCACCCGACCGGCGTCTGGCTGAAGAATTTCCGTGCCATACATGGAATTGCTGGCCGCCGGCGCGCCGTCGTCGTCGCCAGTCCGGCCGGCGGCGCGATGCCAGTCGATCCACGCACGTCGCCCGACGAGGGACAGCGGGCGGCCTGGGCCCCGGCGCTGGCCGCCGGGCAGAACACGGTCCCATTGAACGGGGTTCGTGCAGGCGACTTCGACGCGGTTTTCATCCCCGGCGGCCACGGCCCGATGTTCGACCTGCCCGATGATCCCCATTTGCAAAGTCTGCTCACCCGCTTTCACGCCGACGGCAAGATCATCGCGGCGGTTTGCCACGGACCTTGCGGTTTGGTCAACGCCCGCCGTACGAACGGCGAGTTCCTCGTCGCAGGCGTCACCCTGACCGCATACACCGCCTCGGAGGAGATCGCGGCGAAACTGGACAAGGAAGTGCCCTTCGTCCTGGAAGAACGCCTGCGCGAACGCGGAGCCAACTACATCGCGCGCGAGAACAAGGCCGAACCACGTCGAACGCGACGGGCAGTACATCACCGGGCAGAACCCGGCGTCGAGCGCGAGCCTCGCCTGCGCGGTCGTGGCGGCGCTCAAAAAAGAATTTCCGCCGCGGCCGAACATCGTCGCCGCGCCGCGCCTTCCCGCAGCGGCGTTGGTCGAGTTCCCGGCAGGGACCTTCCTCGAAAACATCGTGGTCTCGACGACCGGCGAAATCTTTGTTTCGAGCCTGGAAGAAGGCAAGGTGTACCGGGTCACCCCTGACGGTACTGCCCATGAGTTCGCCGCCGTCGAACGCGCGGCTGGACTGGCCTTCGACCCCGCTGGAAACCTGTTTGCCTGCTCCTCCATCGGCTCGACCAGACCGGGCGTCTACCGGGTCAAAGACGGAAGCGCCGAATGGATCGTGCCGATGCCGGAAGCGGTGTTTCTCAATGGGCTGCTTCATCTGCGCGGCAGCCGTTTTCTCGTGGCCGATTCGTATCGCGGGCTGATCTGTGGGAGGTGGATACCCGGAGCCGGACCGCCGTCGTCTGGCTCGAACATCCGAGCCTCGCGCACGCGGCCGATCCTTTCCATCCCGTGCCGCAGTTCCCGGGCGTCAACGGCTTGAAAATCTTCGGGGACACGTTGTACGCCTCCAGCACCGAGCAGCAAAAACTCGTGCGCATACCGTTGGGCGAGGACGGCTCCGCCGGGCGGCCGGAAGTTTTCATGACGAGCATCAACCTGGATGATTTTGCCTTCGACGTGGAAGGCAACCTTTACGGAACCACCCACGTTTACAACAACGTGGTGCGAATCACCCCGGCACGCGTCGTCACCGTCGTTGCGGAACTCGCCCAGGGTCTCGCCGGCAGCACGGCGGCGGGCTTCGGGCGAACCGATGCCGACCGCACGGCGCTTTACGTCACGACGAACGGCGGCATGTCCTCCGCCGCGCGCACGAACTCGCGGACTTTGCGCCCGCTCCATTTGAAAATCGGTATTTGCAAGTCGGGGTACTCGTCGAACACGCCCGCGAGCATCGACTGCACGAACTGGATGCCGGCCTCGTGGTGCCAGCCCGGCCCGAACGCCGCAAATGGTCCGCCTGCGGTACTTGGCTGTGAAGTTTCAATCGGTTGTTCATGCGGCGGGGTTTTGAAAGAACGGAAGTTCTCACCCTGCCAGCCAACCCAAAAAAGACCCACCGCCTGAACAACCATTCCCAGGCCAGACTTTCCGTCCAGCGTCGAGCCGCGCTCGTCGCCGCCGTGCTCGTGCACAGATGGACCCAGCCCGCCGTCGCCGCCGATTTTCGAGTGAGCACGCGCACGGTGGCCAAGTGGATCGCTCGCTTTCGTGCCGCAGGGGCCGCGAGCTTGCAGGATCGCTCCTTCACGTCCGCACTGCTCGCCTTGCCGGACGCTCGCCGCCCGGCAGGCGCGCGTGCGCTCCTTGCGCGTCGAGCACCGCCTGCCCGCCTTCCAGATCGCGCGCTCCACCCGCCTTTCCAAGGTGAGCGTCTCGCGGCTCTCCGAGTCGGTCCCTGTTCCACCGGCTCGGGAAAGTAAAAGAGAGCAGCGATGCGCGACAACGGCACGTCAGGGTTACCTACCGATGCTTTCACGACGACGGAATTCGATGCCGCGCCGCCGTCCCGTCGCGGGTACGGCTTGCGTTTATCCATGCGCCGCGCTTATTACTGACGCAGCCACGCGCCGACGCCGATTTTCTTCCTTTTCTTCCGCCATGGAGCCAACCACCTCGACCGTTCCCGAACGCCGCCCCTGCCTCCGCGCCCGCCGCTCCGGCCGCGACCGCTCTCCCGCCGCGCGCGGCCCGCTGCCCCGTCCGGTCATCTGGACGGCCGTCATCGTCGCCGCCGCCCTGCCGGTCATCCTGCTCGTGGCGGCGGTCGCTGGTGATGCTCAGCCTCAATTACAATTTCCTCAACTGGATGGAATGACGCCGTCGCATCCGCCGTCCGCACGCCGACGCCGTGTAGAGCGTGACGATCCCGCCGGTCAGTTCCTCGGCGGCCGCCCCGGCGAACCCGCATTCGCGCCAGCAGCGCGAGCATCGTTTCCCCGCGCGGAAACCGTTCGATGGATTCCGCCAGATATTCGTAGGCCCCGCGCTCGCCCGACACCACGCCCGGCCACCGTCGGCAGGCAGCGGTGCAGATAAAACCGGTACAGGCCCCGCCACCAGCCGCGCGGCAGGGAAAAATCCAGGACGAGCACGTGCCCGCCCGGCCGCAGCACGCGCCGCATCTCCCGCAACGCCCCGGCGTACGACGCCATGTTGCGCAGCCCGAACGCCACCGTCAGCGCGTCGAACGCCCCGTCCGCGAACGGCAGCCGCATCGCGTCCGCGACGACCAGCCGCTCCAGCCGCCCGGCCGCCCGCGCCCGCTGGAGCATCGGCAGGCAGAAATCCGCGCCGACGATCCGTCGTCTCCGGGCACGCCCGCGCGAGGCTCGCCGCCAGCACGCCGCTGCCCGTCGCCAGGTCCAGCAGCCGCCCCGGCTGCCAGCCCCGCACGACCGCCGCCGCCCGCCGCCGCCAGAGGAAATCCAGCCCGCCGCTGAGCAGCGCGTTGACCACATCGTAACGCCCGGCGATGCGCGCGAACATGCCCTGCACCTCGGCGGGCGCTTCCATCGCGCCGGTCCCGACCGGGAAATCGTTTTTCAACGGCGTTGGTGTTTTTTGGTCAGAAGAATATCCGCCGTGGCAGAAAACTGACACGGGTCTGGTCGGCTTTCTGCGTCAAAAGAAAAATCGGTTTTGACGGAAAATTAACACGGTCCGGCCGCGAGGTTGCTGCGATAGAGGGATGGTTGCACAGCATACCGAGGAAGCCGTCCCTGCCGAGGAATTGTTTGCGGGCAGGCGAAAGGTTCACTGGCGGAGAGGGTTTTTGAGGGGAATCGGGCCGCGAGGAGTGGTCCGCCGCTGTCGGGGTTACCCCTGATCCGACGCGGCGGATACCGGGGTGGCAGAGGAAATGCTATGCAGCCGCCACCAAAGCACAGCGTCTCTCAACCCAAAGGAAGATCCATCTTATGATCGCGGTAGGACTGCACGAATCACACACCGGCAACATCGTTGTCGATACCTTTGTCAAAGGCGGCCCGGTCATGTGGCCGATCCTCGTCGTCAGCATCATCGCCGTGGCCGTCGTGCTCGAACGGCTCATCTGGTGGCTACGACAAAAGAGCCTGCGCGAGAGCGCCAAGCTGGAGAAGATTTTCGGCTCCATCGAAAACGGCGACGTGAAGGACGCCTCCGAGATGGCCCGCACGTCGCAGGACCCGCGCCTGCGCACGGTCTGGCACGGGCTGAACCATCATCACACCACGATGCAGAGCGCGCTCCAGGTCGCCAGCGGCCTGGAAATCCAGCGCGCGAGCCGTTTCCTGATGATCATGGACACGATCATCACCCTGGCCCCGCTGCTCGGGCTGCTCGGCACGGTGACGGGCATCATGGGCGCGTTCAACGCGGTGGGCCAGAACGGCCTCGATCCCGTCGTCGCGTCAGCGCGGGCATCGGCGAGGCGCTCATCGCCACGGCGTGCGGCCTGACCATCGCCATGGGCACGCTCATTCCGTACAACTGGTTCACCTCGAAGGTCGAGCAGCTCAAGTTCGAGCTGGAGACGGTCTCCACCAACCTCGAAGTCATGCTGCAAAACCTGAGCCGGGAGGACAAGAATGAAGCTGAGCTCGCACACACCGCATAAGAAGGCGCGCATCGAGATCATCCCGCTGATCGACATCATGTTCTTCCTGCTCGCCAGCTTCATGCTGGTGAGCATGAGCATGATCAAGCTCCAGGCGATCCAGACGAACCTGCCCAGCTCGAAGACTTCCACGCCCGATCCAGAAGCCCGACTTCATCGCCATCGGCGTGGACAAGCACGGACAGTACTACTTCGACAAGGACAAGACGCCGATCCCGGCGGACGACATCCCGGCGCGGCTGCAACCGTTCTACGCGGCGAAGCAGGACGACCTGAAGGTGTTCGTCAACGCCGACCAGGATGCCTCGTACAACGCGGTGATCACCGCGCTGGACGAGGTGCGCTCGCTCGGCATCACGAAGGTGTCCTTCGCGGTCAAGAAGAACAACAAGTTCGACCCGGCCGCGCCGCGTCCCAACACGCATCCCGACACCGGCCGCGACCGGCGCGCCCGTCGGCGCCCGCCGCGCCGGCGGCACCCGCCGCGCCCGCCCGCCGCGCCGCCGGCCGCGCCGAACCCGTAAGTTCCGCGTCCCGCCGGGGAGAGCGTCCCTTCCGAACCGGCGGCGCGGATGAACGCAGTTTTTCACGAAACTCTGAAAACAGTTTTCGCCTTATGCCTGAAAGCTTGTTTGTCCGGCGGCCTTTCCGCAAAAGCCGGTCTGATCACGGCCATCGTGGGTTCGCTGGCGATCCACGGTTCGCTGGTGGCCACGGCCATGCTGCATCCGTTCTCCAAGAGTTGGAACGTCGCCGATCAAGGACACCGAACTCGACGTGGGCCCCGTGCTCGGCGAGCAGGTGCAGGAACTCATCCTGCCCAAGGATGAGCCGCATGCCCACGCCCGAGCCGCAGGAAACTCCGCCGCCGGACACGCCGCCGCCGCGACACGCCGCCGCCCACGGAAGACCCGGACATGGACATCGCCACGCCGCACCCCGACACGCCGAAGCCGAACCCGAAGCCCTTCAAGCCGTCCGGCACGCCGTTCCCGGCCAACGCCAAGCATGGCGACCACCCGCAGATGGGCGTCGTCGGCGGCGTGCCGCACGCGGAGAAGACCACCGGCACGCCCGGCGCGGCGCACCTCGGCGTCAAGCCGCATACGCCGCAAGCCGCCTTATCCGTATCAGGCGCGTGCCGCGCACATCACGGGCAGCGGCAGCGTGTCGGTGACGTTCGACGGCTCGGGCCACGCGTCAAGCGTTTCCATCAGCCAGTCCGTTGGCAGTGCGATCCTGGACAGCAACACGGTCCAATACGCCAAGGCGAACTGGACCGGGACGCCGAATACCCATGTGACCGTACCGATCACCTACCGGCTGAATTAGCCGGCGGGTGGGCGGATGGAGAATGCCCCGAGATCAAAGCGAACCGCACCTCATGCGAGCACGGGGTGCGGTTTTTCCTTTTCATGGATCATGGCAAAGCAATGGTTTGATTCCGAGCCGCCACGCAGCCGCCGGACGGTGTTTACCGTGATGGGTTCCCTCGTGCTGCATGGAACCCTTATCGCCGTGGCCGCCCTCTGGCCGGTCCGGCGCGTGGATACGGCACCCGCGAAGGAACCGCCGGCAACGCAATTTGTCGATGTGACCACGCCGGTTGAATCGTCCGAGTTGCCGACGGCGGAGACCGATCCGGGCCTGACCCCGCCGGCCGAACCACCGCCGCCCATGGCGGACGTATCCCTCGATGCGCCGCCGTCGGAGGAGCCGGAACTCACGGACCCGACCCCGCCGAAGCTCGTGACAAAAAGCGTGGTGGCCAAGACGCGGTCGCCACGCACGCCGTCGGCGGTTGGCGTACACGGCGGGCCGCCGGCGCGGCCCGGTGCTGCGTCGGGCGCAACGGGCGCAACGGGCGTGGAGAGCGCGGCCGGACGGTGGAACACGCCGCAGCCGCCGTATCCGTACCCGTTGCGCGCCGCGCACGTCCAGGGCAGCGGCAGCGTGCGGATCACGACCGACGCCTCGGGCCGGGTGGTGAGCGCGAGCGTGGTGCAGTCCACCGGCAATACGTTGATGGACGACAACACCAGCCGTTTTGCCCGCGCGTTCTGGAGCGGCCCGCCGAACGCGTCGGTGACGGTGCCGATCACGTATCGGATGAGGTGACGCCCTGGGTCCCGGACAGGCCACGCCGCGGCGGGGCGGGACGGGCGTTTGCGGGGATCGCGCGCAGGGCGTTGCCGTGTTTGCGCTGGAAGTATGGCGCGGAACACCTAACCCGCTGTTGTCCTGAGCAGAGCGAGTGAAGCGAGCGCAGTCGAAGGACCTTCCGCCGCCGGAGGCAACGCCGTTTTCAGACCGGCGCGTCGATCAAGTAATCGCGCCTGGCTGCCGCCGGCCAGCAGGCTCTTCGACTGCGCTTGCTTCACTCGCTCCGCTCAGAGCGCGTATAGAAACTCCCGCCGCAGGCGTTCGTTCCCAAGGTAGGGATGAGGGTCCGAGGCACTCCCTGACTCCCGTGATCGCGTCAGGCACTGACACAGCCGGCTACCGCGTAGCCTCTGTCGCCCGGCGGCCTCGCTGCCCGCCCGGGGCCGAGACAGAGTAAACGCCATCCACCGGCCCCGCGCGCCAGCACGGGGGAGTCAGGGAGTGCCTCGGACCCTCATCCCTACCTTGTGGACGACCGCCTGCGGCGGGAGTTTCTATACGCGCTCTCAAGATGGCGGCTGTAGGAAAGTTCCGCGCGCCCCACGCCTCAACCGGCGACGCCGCGGCACGCCGCGCACGTCCTTTTTCCAGGCGCGTCGAACGTTATCCCGCCCGCGCCCTGACCCCTCTCCTCAGTGTCGCCTGATCAGGCAACGTTACGGAAAGCTCACAATTCCGTCGTGGTCTGGCCATCCATTTCGCTCGAATTATTCTCGCGTCGTCCTGCTCAGGCGGCCACGAACGTTCCAATGAAATCCACGTCACCTGTATCCCTGGTCAGGCGCTGCCCACGGCGGCGGCAATTTGTTCCTGAACCCATTTCATGCGGCCTGGAGCCAGGGGTCGAGCGGCCGGCGGAGAACGATTGAGTCCCTCCGGCCGAGGAATTGATCCGTTCCGAGATCGCGCCAGCAATCTTCCCGTTCATCGATCATTCACCAAGCTCCCGACGGCTGAATGACAAAAGATTATTCGATCCCCACCGGCCTCAGGCGGCCCGGACCACAATCCGGCCGTCCGTGGCGGCCGTGGCTCTGGGGGCTTGCCTCCTGGTTCACCAACGGCGGGCTCGCGGTCGCTTTCTACCTCGCCGTGCGCACCGGATTGGCCGGCGGCCTGACCCTGGCCGCTTTTACCGGCGGTTTCCTGTTGAGACAGGTGCTGGAGGCCACTTCGCAAGGGGATTAGAGGGATGATCCCACACGACTCCCGACGGGCGAAACGGCCCGCCTGCCGCGATGGCAGTCACGCCCGGCCCGGCGAGAATTTTCAACCCGTAGGCAACGACATCAATCAAGATGGTAAGCACTGAAATCAACAAACAAGCGGTGGAAAAAGTCTACGCGCGCTGGGCGCCCGATTTACGATCTCGTGTTCGGCGCGGTGTTCGAGCGCGGGCGGCGCGCGGTGGTCGCGGCGGGCGAGCGCATCGGCGGGCGCATCCTGGAGGTCGGCGTCGGCACGGGCCTGTCGCTGCCTTACTATTCGGACGGCAGCCGCGTCATCGGCATCGACCTTTCCGAGGAGATGCTCGACAAGGCCCGGGAACGGGTCGCCCGAGGAAGGCTCGGCCACGTGGAGGACCTCGCCGATCATGGACTGCGAGCGGCTGGACTATCCCGGACGATTTCTTCGACGTGGTGACCGCGCAATGCGTCGTCAACACCGTGCCCAACCCGGAAAAAGCGCTGGAAGAATTTGCCCGGGTGCTGCGCCCCGGCGGCGAGATCATTCTGCTCAACCGCATCGGCGCGGACCGCCGGACCCCGCCTGGCCTTCGAGCGCCTCTTCCAACCCGTCGCCAACCGCTTCGGCTGGCGCTCGGATTTTCCCTGGAGCCGCTTCGACGGCTGGCTCGCCGCCAGCGAGCACGACATGACGCTCATCGACCGCCAGCCCGTGCCGCCCTTCGGCCATTTTTCCGTCATCCGCTTCGGCAAGGCTCCGGCGAGCGTTGCCGTCAATCGCATCCCCCAACCCAACTCATCAACTAACGAACGACTGACCACAACGAATGGCAAAATTTCTTTGAAACCCTCCGGGAGCAACGCTGGGACGACCACCGCTACTACCACCACAGCCGCATCAATCAATCGCTCCACCTGTTGAGCGCGACCAGCTTCGTCTGCGCGTACTTCCTGGTCTTCAAGCATCCGGCGGTCGCGGTGCTCCTGGCGTGGCTCGTCGGCATGACCAGCCGCCAGTGCGGGCACTTTTTCTTCGAGCCGCGCGACTACGACCACGTCAACGAGGCGAGCCACGACCACAAGGAAGAAATCAAGGTCGGCTACAATCTCCAGCGCAAGGTGGTGCTGATGACCGTCTGGGCCTTGTCGCCGCTGTTGCTGTTCGCCAGCCCGACCCTTTTCGGTGTTTTCGCGCCGGCCCAGGGCGGCGGCGGAGTTCATGGAACACGTCGCGCTGATGTGGCTGGCCGTCGGCGTGGGCGGACTGCTGTTCCGCACGGTCCAGCTTTTCTTCATCGCCAACGTGCAGACCGGCCTCGCCTGGATGACCAAATCTTGACCGACCCGTTCCACGACATCTCGCTCTACTGCAAGGCACCGCTGCACCTGCTGCGCGGCGAGTTGATCGATCCGATGCACCACGTCCAGCACGGCCCACGGCGGCAGGTGCCGGCAGCACGGCGACGACGAGGCCTACGGGCGACGCGGACGAAGCAGATGGGCAACCATCTCCCGCAGGATCTGGCGTTTGATGGGCGGCGGGTTGGCCTGCGCGGCATCCACCCACCACCAGCCGTCGTCCCGCATCGCGCGGGCGGCGGCGACGAAGCGTTCGACGACCGCCGCGAAATCCTCGTCCGTGTAGTTCAGGCTGAAGATGAGGCGGCCGGTGCCGATCCAACTCAGCGCCAGGCCTTCCGCGCGCAGGTAATATTGCAGCATCCAGTTGTAGCGCGAGGGCACCGTGTAGCACACGGTCCAGACGCTGGACAGATTGGCGACGCGCACGGGCAGCGCCGCCTGGCGAGGCGGCTCGTTGAGCAGCGCGCGCCCGTGCGTCCCAGCGGCGTCGAGGCCGTCGTACAGGCCGCGGATTTCCGGCGTGTCCAGCCGCTCCAGAAACTCCGACATGGCTCCCATCACGCCGGGATGGGAATTGAACGTGCCGCGCGCAAAGCAGATGTCCGCCGGACGGTCGTCGCGGAAGCGTTTCATGTACCGGCGGCGGCCGCACACGCACGCCGATGGGCAGGCCGCCGCCGAGCGTCTTGCCGTAGGTCACGAGGTCGGCGCGGACGCCGAAGTATTCCTGCGCGCCGCCCGGCGCGAGGCGGAAGCCGAGGAACACCTCGTCGAAGATCAGCACGATGCCGCGCGCGGTGCAAACCTCCCGCAGTTGCTCCAGCCACGCGCGGTAGGCCGCGCGGTCGAAGTGCGCCTTGCGTCCGCTGTCCACCAGCGACGGAATCGGCGGGCGCGGGCTGGTTGGGGTGCAGGGCTTGCAGCGGATTGACGAGCACGCAGGCGATGTCGCGCCGGGTGCGCAGCACGTGCAGGGTCGCCTCGGACATTTCGGCCAGGGTGTAGGTCTCGTCGGCCGGCAGCGGGTTGCCCACGCCGGGCTGCACGTCGCCCCACCAGCCATGGTACGCCCCGCAGAAACGCACGAGATGCGTGCGGCCGCGTGTGGTAACGCGCCAGCCGCACGGCCTGCATCACCGCCTCGGTGCCCGACATGTGAAAGGACACCTCGTCCAGCCCGGAAATGGCCCGCAGCCGCGCGACGTTGTCCGCCACCACGGGATGGTACGCGCCGAGGACCGGCCCCAGCGCGCGGGTCGCGTTCGTAGCCCCGTTCCATGCACTGCTTGTAGAAATCGTAACCGAAGACGTTCACGCCGTAGGAACCGGCGAGGTCGTAGAAACGGTTGCCGTCGAGGTCGGTGAGCATCACGCCCTCGGACGACGCCAGGAACGACGCCGGCGCGCAGGTGTTCGCGCACGATCCGGCGGTACTGGAAGGGCACGCGGTAGGCGTCGGTGAATTGCAGGTCGGAGATGCCCTCGGCGGCCTCGGCGGTGAGGCGGCGCGTTTCGGCGAAACGCTCCCGGTACAGGTCCGCCAGCCGCTCGAAAGCCTTGCGCGGCGGCGGGCGGCGATCTCGGCGGGCGCGTCGTCGGAGCGGAAGAAGCGGTCCTCCCCGAACTCGTAGAAAGGCACAGACCCGCGACGCGCCGCGACATGCGCGCGTGCCCGGCCAGCGAGCGGTGTTTCGCGCGGGAAAGTTCCAGCCGGGTTTTGGCCTTCTGCCAGCACGACCGCCAGGGCGCGGCATCCCAGCCCGGACCACGCGAAGTCTGCCGGATCGATGATTCATCAGCTTTGAAACCATGCAAAGCAAGCACAGCCTAGCATGAGCGTCCGGTCTTACATTGCCACAATTTCGCAACACGAAGGTCTCAACTTCGCGTTGACGAACCGCATCCCCCGGCGGCTCGCCACGCGGTTCATGGGTTGGTTCAGCCGGATCGAGCAGCCGCTGGTGCGCGATGTTTCCATCGGCGTCTGGCGGCTGTTTTGCGACCTCGATCTCCGCGAGGCGAAGAAGAGCCATTTCACGAGTTTGCGCGACTGCTTCGTCCGCGAGCTGAAGGAAGGCGCGCGGCCCGATCGACCCGGACCCGGCAGCGATCGTCAGCCCGTGCGACGGCATCGTCGGCGCGTGCGGCACGGTTGCAGGACGGCGAACTCCTCCAGGTGAAAGGGTCCCGGTATCCGCTCGCGGAGTTGCTCGGCGACACGCGCCTTGGCGGAGTCCTACGCGCGGCGGCTGCTACGTCACGCTGCGGTTGACGGCGGGGATGTACCATCATTTCCACGCGCCGCAGGACTGCCGGGTGGAGGCGAGTGACCCATATTTGGGGCGACGTGTGGAACGTCAATCCGCCGACCCTGGCCCGGGTGGGCAAGCTGTTCTGCCGGAACGAACGGGCGGTCATTCAGACGCGCCTGGAGCCGGGCGGAGAGCGTCTGATCCTCGTGGCCGTGGCGGCGGTGCTGGTCGCGGGGATTCGGCTGCGTTTTCTCGATCTCGTGGTCGATCCCCGGCGGTCGCCGAGACCTGTCCCGGTCGCCGTGCGCGAACCGGTTTCGGCGGGGTCAGGAGATGGGTTGGTTCGAACACGGATCGACGATCATCGTGCTGGGCGACGAGGGAGCTGGTCATCGCGGATGCCGTCAAACCGGGATCGACGGTCCGCATGGGCGAGGCGTTGATGCGGCTTGTTTAGACTGCCGGCAAAAGTTTTGAACGGGAGAAAAGATTTAGCCGCAGATGACGCAGATTTGCGCAGATGGACAGAAAGCTTCGCGGGGGAAACCTTCTCCCTTCCTCCTGCTTCCATCTGCGAAATCTGCGCCATTTGCGGCTAAATTCGACTTTTGCCGGAGCGGGTAATCTTATTGGAAGGTCGGCGCGCTTTCTGGCATGATCGGGGCGTCATGGCGCTACCGGATCACGCTCGCGGGCCAGCACGCACCGTTTCGACTCCCTGCGCGACGCTGCCTGGCCAAGGCGACGCCGCTGCGCTCGGGCGATCGGCTGGCCGGCGTCGCCGCCGCCTCGGCGGAGGAGCGCGCGGCGGCGCAGATGTGTCTGGCCGACGTGCCGCTGGCGCGTTTCCTCGAAGAGCCGCTCATTCCCTACGAGTAGGACGAAGTCACCCGGCTGATCCTCGACACGCACGATCCGCGCCGCCTTCGCGCCCGTCGCCGGCCTGACCGTGGGCGAGTTCCGCGAATGGCTGCTGCGCTACGAGACGACGCCGCCACGCTCGCCGCCCTCGCCCCCGGCCTGACGCCGGAGATGGCCGCCGCCGTCAGCAAGCTGATGGGCAACCAGGACCTGATCCTCGTGGCGAGCAAGGCCGGGTCGTCACGCGCTTCCGCAACACGCTCGGCCTGCCCGGCAGGCTGGCCGTGCGGCTTGCAGCCCAACCACCCCACCGACGATCCCGCGCGGCATCGCCGCCTCGATCCTCGACGGCCTGCTGTACGGCTGCGGCGACGCGGTCATCGGCATCAACCCCGCCACCGACAGCCCCGCCGCCTGCGCCGCGACTGCTGCGACCTGATCGACCGAGCTGATCCGCGAGTACGAAATCCCCACGCAATCCTGCGTGCTGGCCCACGTCACCACGCACGATGCGCTGCGATCGAAGCCGGCGAACCGGTCGATCTGGTCTTCCAATCCATCGCCGGCACCGAAGCGGCCAACACGCAGCTTCGGCGTCGATCTCGCGCTGCTGCGCGAGGCCCGCGAGGCCGCGCTGTCGCTCGCAGCGCGGCACGCGTCGGCGACAACGTCATGTACTTCGAGACCGGCCAGGGCTCGTGCCTGTCGGCCGACGCGCACCACGGCGTCGACCAGCAGACCTGCGAAGCCCGCGCCTACGCCGTCGCCCGCGAGTTCCAGCCGCTGCTGGTCAACACCGTCGTCGGCTTCATCGGCCCGGAGTATCTCTACGACGGCAAGCAGATCATCCGCGCCGGGCTGGAGGACCACTTCTGCGGCAAGCTGCTCGGCCTGCCGATGGGCTGCGACGTCTGCTACACCAACCACGCCGAGGCCGACCAGGACGACATGGACACGCTGCTGACGCTGCTCGGCGTGGCGGGCTGCAACTACGTCATGGGCGTGCCCGGGCGCGGACGACATCATGCTCAGCTACCAATCGACGAGCTTCCACGACAGCCACTACCTGCGGCAGGTGCTGGGGCTGCGGCCCGCGCCGGAGTTCGAGGCGTGGCTGCGAGCGCATGGCGATCACCGGCGATGGCGCCGCCTGCTGCCCGCGAGCGCCCGGCACGCGCTCGTCGCGCCGCAACTTGCCGAGTTGAGTGCGAGTGCGTCCGACGCGTGCATCCATGGTCGATCCATCGCCCGATCCCTGGCATCCCCTGCGGCGTCTGACGGCGGCGCGCATCGCGCTCGGGCCGCGCGGGCGGCAGCCTGCCGACGCGCGCGCTGCTGGATTTCCGTCTGGCCCACGCCCGTGCGCGGGACGCCGTGCTCGCGCCGTTCGACGCCGCGGCTCTCGCCGCGCGGCTGGGTCCGCTCGGCTGGAGGTGATTTGCGTGGAAAGCGCCGCGCGGTCGCAGGCCGAATTTCTGCGGCGGCCCGATCTCGGCCGCACGCTGGCGGATCCAGCCGCGTCGCGGCTCGCCGGGTGGCCGCGGCCTCACCGGTGCGCGCTGCGATCTGGTGATCATCGTGTCCGACGGTCTGTCGAGCCGCGCCGCCATCGACGCAGGCCGCCCCGCTCCTGGCCGCGCTGGTGCCCGCTGGCGCGGCAGAACGGCTGGAGCCTGGCGCCGCTCGTCGTGGCACCCATGGCCGCGTGGCCTTGCAGGACGAAATCGGCGGACTCCTGCGGCGCGCGGCTCAGCCTCATGCTGCTCGGCGAACGTCCCGGCCTGGGCGCGGCGAACAGCCTCGGCGCTTACTTCACCTACGCGCCGCGGCCGGGCCTGACCGATGCCAGCCGCAATTGCGTCTCCAACATTCGCCCGGAAGGGCTGCCGCCGGCGGATGCCGCGCACAAGCTCTTCCATCTCCTCTCGCAATCGCTGCCGGCGGGGCTCTGAGCGGCGTGGAACTCAAGGACGACGCGTCGGAGGGTTATCTCCCGGCGCACAGCGGCCTCTGGTTCCCGGGTCAGGGTGGGTGGAAAATCCCGCCCGCAGGCGGCATCCAAAACAAGGTAGGGCTGGCTCTCCGAGCCAGTCCTGACTCCCGTGATGGCGTTGCACCTCCTCCGCCGGCCGCCCTGTCGGCCGCAAACGCCCTGGCCAGAAGCAGCGCGGCACGGGGGGTTTCCTACTCCGCGCGCCAGCACGGGAGTCAGGACTGGCTCGGAGAGCCAGCCCTACCTTGTTTTGGATGCCGCGGCGCGGCAGGATTTTCCACACGCCCTCCCCCCGGCCCACACGAGGGTCGGCCGGGAGGAGCGGTCCCCGATGTCCCTCCCTCGTCACGGATCGAGGAAATAATCCATGCTCAACCGTTTTACCGATGGCGGTCTGGCCGAGGTGAAAACACCGAAGGCACTCATTTCGGGGCGATGAAATAGGAACGGAAAAAATAGTCGCTCAGCAGCGCCCCCGAATTGCTCGGGCGAAAAGGCCGCCCGCGCCCGGTTCAAGGCTTCCACCGCCAGGGGCATGTCGCTCTTCTGCAACGCGACGGCCGCCGATGTCATCAACCAATACCGGACGGCGCGGGCGCATTTAGATGCTGGTCGAGATCGTGCCTGAGGTCGGCCTCGCGCCCGCTTTCGATCTGGCTCAGACGGCGCTCGTAGGCGATGTACTCGCCCTGGGCCTCGACGTACGGCGACAGCGTGGCGGGCAGCCGGTTGAGCGCCGCCTGGAGCATGTCGGCGGCGTCGTTCCAATGTTCCTTGCGCCGCAGGGTCTCGCCCCAGTGGAGCAGATTGGGCACGTCGAACGGGTCCACCCGGGCCACGGCCGCGTAGCAGGGCAGGGCGTGGTCGAACTCGCGGCGGCGGGCGTAGTTGAAGGCGCCGTGCCGTATTGACCATGTACGAAACGTCCGGCGGCGCGTCGGGCACGAGCAAATGGGAAAGGTCGTTCTCCGCCTGATCGGTGTGTCCGAGGCGGGTGTTGAGAGTGGCCCGGTAGGATTGCAGCGCGGGGCCAGGGTTTCGCATTTTGTCGGGTAGGTTGTCGATGAGCTGCAAAGCGGTGGTGAGCCTGCCCGCGTAGTAGGCGGCCAGCGCCCTTTCCAGGCCATCGGAAAACGCCAACTGCCAGAGCGGGGGCGGCTCCATTCCACCCGTCCGGCCGGCCACGAGGACACGGCGCGGCGCGCTCAAGCGTCCGGCAAAAAACGCCGCCAGGGCGAGAGTCAGGGCGAGGACCGCGGATACAAAAATCCCGCGCTGCCAGAGTGTCGCGTTGCGTGCCAATGCGCGCTGCGGATCGTCCGAGGCGCGCGGCTTGAACTTCGGCAAGACGGCGGCCGGCATCGGCTCCGCGGGCCGGGGAACGCCTGTGGATGGGTCTTGCCCTTCGCCGGGTTTGCCGGCGCGGGCGCTCCCGCGCGCGGGAGAAAACGGTTGATCGCGTTGCGCCGGGGGATTTTCCTGCCTGTCGCTTTTCCTGCGCCACAAAAGCCTTTGCAGCGCCGAGGTCAGTGCGGCCTCCTCGTCGTCTTCCAGGAGATCATCCTCGCCGTCTTCCGGTTTGCGGTGACGCCGCTCTCTTCGGGACACCTGGGGGTTTCCGCGTCCCGGCTCCTCCGGGTGAGGGGGCGGGGTGGAGGAGGAATCGTCGCTCATGTACAGGTTTTCCGAGTGATCGGTTTGATTGCAGCAGAGTCGATTCAGCCTGAGCAGGCTCGACGGGAAAAACCGGCGTGGACTGGTAAAAACGGAAATGTTTCGCGCCGAAAAACCTCAAAATATCTCTTGAGACCAGAAATCGATTTTGCTTTGATACGCGGCGGTCGCAATTGGCGTGCGTGGGTCGTTTCGCCAGGGGGAATTCGGTGGGCAATCTTTAACTTGGGGGACACGGGCAACTTATGCGTTTTTTCAATCGTCGGTCATCCTTTGCGTCGTGGGCGGGCTGCATTTTATGCCGCTTGCTGCCAGAGCCGCAACGTACACCGAGACTGCCACCGGGTTCAACTCGCACGACCTCACCGGCAACGCCGAACAGATTCCGTACGTGTCCACCGATGCGACCGCGCTGGCCACGCTCGCGACGGCACGCTGGGCAGTTCGGCCGGCGGGTTGGGCGAGGGCGACGTTTACCAGATTTACATCACCGACCCGAGCGCGTTCTCGGCCGGCACACCCGTCGGCGGGCCGAACGTCAACGGGTTCAACACGCAGCTTTTCCTCTTCAACGCCGACGGCACTGGCATCAAGGCCAACGATGACGCGCCGGGCGGCGCCGGCACCGCCTCGGCCCTCAGCGCGCTGACCAACTTCGGCAGCTTTTCCCCCGGTTACTATCTATCTGGCGATCACCGGCAAATCGCTCCAACCCCGAGGGCGGACCCAGCGCCACGGCGATTTTCCCCGACGAAGGCACGCGCACGATCACGCCGCCGACCAATGCCGGCACGGTGTTCTCCGGCTACACCAACAACAGCAACGAGTACGGCCAATACGCCATTACCCTCACCGGGGTCCAGTTCTCGCCCGCGCCGAGCCTTCGAGCCTCGCGCTCGCGGTCCTCGCCGCCGGCGGGGCCGGGTTCGTCCTCCGCCGCAGCCGGCGGCGGCGGCGGCTGCCGGGCGCGGGGTTGATGATCCTCGCGGCGGTCTGCCTGTGGGCCGGCGCGGGCCGCGCGGCCGACGCGGTCCAGACCGAGGCCCTGCGCAAGCAGCAACTGCTCTCGGCCGACGGCATCCCGAAAAATCTCGGCCTCGGCCTCGGCCGGCCCTCGCCCGCGACCATCGCGCGATGCTCGAAGAACAGCAGGCGCTCCGCGTTTCCGGCCGGCCCCAGACCGAAGCGGAGGCCAGCGCCAAACTGGACGCCGTGACGAGCAAGTATTCCAACGCCCAGGTGGATAGGAAGGGCCGCGTGCTCGTCCGCGTGTACCTCGACGGCGTCAAGCCGGTGAAGCGGATGGCCGTCCGGCTGAAGAAAAAGGGGTTGAAGGTGCTCTCGCAGCTCGACACGTATCGGGCGGGGGTGATCTCCGCGTGGATGCCCATCGAAGCAGCCACCAAGGTCGCCGCGATGAGCGGCGTGCGCGCGGTCCAGATGGCGCTCCGGCCCTATTACCGCGTGGTTCACCCGGTCGGGCAGGTCACGTCCCAGGGTCAGACGGTGCTGCACGCGGACGCGGTCCTCGATATGGGCTACGACGGCACCGGGATCAAGATCGGCGCGCTGTCGGATACCTTCGATCTCTATCCTGCGGGGCAGGACCCGAGCGGCGTGCCCGATATCGCGGCATACGACGTGACGAGGGGCGATCTGCCGGTGGTGGAAGACGTGGCGGATTACGCCATCGGCATGCCCACGGACGAGGGCCGCGGCATGTTGCAGATCGCGCACGACATCGCGCCCGGGGCCTCGCTGGCCTTCGCCACGGCGGAAGGCACGGAAATCGAGTTCGCGCAGAACATCACGATCCTCGGCTCGCCGACGAGCGTCACCAGCCGCCCAAGACGAACGCGAAAACGGGTGAGATCACTTCCAGCCCCGGGATCGGCTGTCAGGTCGTGTGCGACGATGTCGGTTATCTGGACGAACCATGTTCTCCGACGGCATCGTCGCCCAGGCGATCGACTACGTGGCGACGAAGTACGGCGTCACCTACTTCTCCAGCGCCGGCAACGACGGCAACTCCGGGTACAGCGGCACGATTCAACCCGTCGCCGGCACGCGCACGCTCGACGCGCAAGGCGATTGCCAGCGCCGAGGGCGTGAACCTGACTACACGCCGGGTGGTCGCTGGGCTCCAGACCTCCGGTCCGTCGACCCGGCCTGTACGCCGGCGGGCTTCCAGCTTCGGGACGGACGCGAACGGCCAGCCGATCGTGGTCCAGAACGTCACCCGGTTCGCTGGATGTCACGCTCGTGTTCCAATGGGACGATCCCGTACGACCAGAGCGCGGGCGCCATCGCCGGGCTTACCGGCGGCCGATCGGGTCACGACCGATTACAACATCCTGGTCTTCGACGCGAACGGCACGTACCAATCCAGCATGAGCGGCACGGCCGACAATTCCGACCAACCAGCCGATCGAGATCCCCGGGACCACGCTCACCGCGAACACGTCCTACAAGATCATGATCTGCCGCACGAGCGACGACCAACGGCGTCCCTCGGCGGCAGCTCGCAACCCGACCGTGGCCACGCACCTGCGGTACGCGCCGCCAGCGACGGCGGCGGGTTCACGGGCGACTTCATCGGGCCCGACAGCGTGGAAACCTACGGCCACAACTGCGCCGCGAACTGCTCGGGCGTCGCCGCGTACACCTACGACGTCATCCCCGACGTGAACCCCACTCCGGGCACCACCTTTTTACTGATCCCAACCACATCCCGACCCCGCTGGTGGAATCGTTTTCGTCCAACGGGCCGGTGCAGATTTACTTCGACCCGCAGGCAACCGGCTGCCAGGCCGCCAACTGCGGCTCCAGCCCGCGTTTGCGACGGTGGACGGCGTGAACACGTCGTTCTTCCCGGCGACCTCGGCTAGTGGTCTCATCCCGGGGCCGTCCCCACGCTGCACGGTGCCGACCCTGCCCATCGACCTGCCGGTGACGCCGGTGATCACGAAAGCTGAACCCGAACGATTACGACGGGGACACGTACCCGAACTTCTTCGGCACGAGCGCCGCCGCGCCCCATGCCGCCGCCTGCGCGGCGTTGATCATCCAGGCCGCCAGCGCCAACAGCCCGACGACACCCAACCCGAAGTACATCCGCACCCTGCTCCAGGCGACCACGCAGCAGACCGGCTCGTCGCCCGGCGCGGACACCTTGCCGGACTATTGCGCGACGACGGTCACGAGCAGCACGGCGAGCGGTTACGCGGTGACGCTGGCAGGTGCCGGGGATGTTTCCACGAGCCCCAATACCTTTCGCATCACCTATACCGGACCGGCGGGCAGCCCCTACCGGCTCGCCTCGATGTTCATCGACCTGACCCACTCCGAGCTGGTGTTCGATACGAGCACGGCGACGGGTTTCCCCTTCACGCAGGGCGATATCGGCGCGGCGGAAACCGGTGGAGCGACCGGGGCGACGTTAAGCTCGGCAGTGTTGACGGACCCGGCGAACCCGACGGCCACGGCGACTAATTATCTGCCCGCGGCCACGCTGACGTTCAACAACTTCGCGGTGGGCGACCAACTCACGTTCGGCGTGGACCGCGACGTGCAGGGATCGATGCTTACGGCAACGGCGTGGACCAGCTCGAAGGTTCCACCATCACGGCGACCCTGACATCCTCGGGCAGCCCGGACATCACGGTCAGGGGCACGTTCACGAACCAATTCAGCACGGCGTACAACTTCAAGGCCGGCTATGGGTTGGTCAACGTCGAGGCCGCGATCAAGCGGATGCTGGGCAGGTGACATCGGGTGCCTCGTTTTCGGAGGGGTCACCCGGGCGGAATGACGGCGATCAGCGGATGCTCGGTGAGCGTCCGATCAGGGGGGTGAATGTGGGGACGATGCAGGACGGCTTTTATCCGCAAGTGCTTTGCCGTGAAGACATCCGGCTAATTGTTCCTGCGACGGAGGAGCAGGTGTCGGGCATGGTGCATCGGGGCGGACTCAAGCCCGAAGCCAGACGGATTGAACTTGCTGACCTACGGGAACAATTCCGTTCGGACAAAAATCGCGTGCAACGGGCGGGATTGAGGATTTTGGCACGTATGCCGCTGCATTGGGCATCGAAGCCGTTGCCATCCCGGAGCCTTTCCTGTACACTAATGAGCGAACCTGGCTGGTGCTCAACCGTACGGCGGTGATCCTTCAGGACAAGGCGACGCAGATACACCACAAGGTTTGATTTCAAGCAACACTCGCAATATCTTCGGTCATCCCCGTACCCCCATGAGAACGCTCCATGACCAAATTGCCAAGGTGATGAACACTCCGGCTTTTGCTCGCACCCTTGAGGAAGGCGGGGAGAGCGTGATTGAGTTTCAGTCGTCCTGGCAGTTGGACAGCGGTGGGGACTTCGACAAGCTGCCTGAGCTTTATCAGCGAGCTATCCACGCGGGCGAAGCCGAATTGGCGGGTGTCGGAGAAGTTGTGTTTGCGTAGCGTTTGTTGGTTACCCAACGCCAAATAGACCGGGATCGGTGAGCGGGTACACCCAGCGGGTGGTTGGCCGGCAAACCGGAAAAGGTCCGGCGCTTCATCACGCGGTGCAACTTGCATCCGACGCTCGGCGCGGAAATCAGGCAGTGGAACGACGGCCAGCCCCGCAAAAAGGGACGCGCCGGACTCCACTCTTGACTTCGGCCAGGCGTGCGATTGAGCTTGAGGAAGCGTCCGCCGCGCAAACACGAAACGTCCTTCATCGCTTCCCCATCAACGAACCATCCACCAATGCAAACGGCCTCCTTCAAATTCATCACGATTGCCATTCCCGTCCTTCTCGCCGGCGCGGGCATCGTCAGGTCAGCGCCGGATGGGCAGCAGCCGCGCATGGCCACCGCCGAACAACTCCTGCGGGACGCCCTGGTCGTTCCGACGCCCCTCGCGCTTCCGCTCCTGACCGCCGCCAAGGAGGAACTCGACATGGCACAGCACGATAAAGGGGGGTTTCGCGTCCAGGCCATCGCATCGGTCGAGAAATCCATCGCCGAGGCGCAAGCGGGCGAAAAGGCGAAGATGACCGAAGACATCAAGACGGCCCTGCTCGATGTCCAGAACGGCATGACCGTCGCGCCCTAAGAACGAGAGGCTGCCGCGTTCTCACTGAAAGAACCCGAACAGCAGCGCGAAGCGTACTCCGACGCCGCGGAACGCACCGGCGAGCGCACCAGCCGGCGCAGAAAAGCGAGCAGTCGCAAATTGCCGTTTTCCTTACGCGGGCGTGTATTTAGCTCTAGCAGCCAATTCAATTGCCTCGATCATCTGAGCCGGTTTTCTCGTTCGGCCAGTTAATAATATTGGCGTGATTTCTTGGCGTGCCCTCTTCCTCGTAGGGATGAACATCCAAATTTTGTCCCCGCGCGTCGGCTGCTTGAATATCGCCCCTGCCATAGAGAGGTAGTTGCCGCATCTCTGCAACTGTTTGGCAGATTTCCAGCAGTTCATCACCGCTGAGGTCACGATGGCGAACTACCGAAAGTTCAACGTGTCGGAACGGTAAAAACAGTTCCGGTCGGAGTGTATTGTCCGATGTCCTGATCTGCCCTTTAAAATGCACCGTCCGAGCAAGGCTCTCGTCATCATCGACCGAAACGTTCCTCAACGACATCGGTCAAACTTCACAAAGACGCTGAACCGATTGCAGAATCGAGGACGGCAGCACGTTGAAAAACGGTTCCGTACCATACGCTTTTGACCCACCACGAAGCGTTGCGTAATCGACCCGGTAATTGGGATGCACGCTGACAAGGAGGGTTTTACGCGGATTCACATAACATTCAAATGTCACGCAACCTTCGGTATCAACCCCCAAAGTTGGATCAGGCATACCGTGAGGCAGGCTACGGATCAGGCGCAAAGCGGCCTCACGCGCCTCAACGCTCACCAACGACGCGCCATGTCCATCCCAATTTTCGGTTACAATCCAAGATCAACGCTTCAAGCTGTTGCTCCAGCCGTGCATGTCCCGAGAAGCCGCAAGCAGCCACTTCGGCGTAACGCGCAAATGGCTTACAGATCGGGACATTGATTAGTTAAGTTTTTTCTGCGGAGTGTGTTTATGCTGCCCCTCAATGAGGGCCGTTCCTTTCGCGGCGCGGGAAGCCCGCCGCCTGCAAGCCTGGAAGCTGCGCCAGCAGGGCTGGAGCCAGCGCGCCATCGCCGGTCTGCTGGAGGTCAGCGCGGCGGCGGTCAGCCAGTGGTTCAAGCGGGTGCGTTTGGCAGGCAATGCCACAGCGCTACATCGCCGCAAGGCCCCCGGGGCCGCCCCGCTCTTGCCACGCGCCCGCTGGCGAGAGTTGCGGGTGTTGCTGCGGCGCGGGGCCGAAGCACACGGTTTTCACGGGGCGCTTTGGACACGAGAGCGCGTCGCCGTGCTCATCCGGCACCATTTCGGCGTGGCTTACAGCCCGCGCCACGTGGGCCGCTTGCTCGCCGCGATGAACTGGAGCGTGCAACAGCCCTTGCGCCGCGCCCGCCAGCGCGACGAGGCAAAGATCGCCCGCTGGCGCACGGAGCGTTGGCCTGCCCTTCAAGCAAAGCCAAGCGCCTAGGTCAGAGCATTTTCTTTGTGGACGAAAGCGGCTTCTACCCTTTGCCTGCCGTGGTGCGCACCTACGCGCCGCGCGGGCAGACGCCGATCCTGCGCGAGTGGTGTACCCGCGACCATCTCTCGATGATCGCCGCCGTCAACGCGGAGGGCCAACTCCACTGCCAGGTGCGCGAGCGTGCCTTTGACGCCGTGGCCGTGACGGCTTCCTACGCCACCTCTTGCGCGGAGTGGCTGGTCCGGTGCTGGTCGTCTGGGATGGCGCGCCCATCCACCGCAGCAAGGTGGTCAAAGCCTTCTTGCAGACAGAGGCGAACGGCCGCCTGGAACTCGAACCGCTGCCCGGCTACGCGCCGGACCTCAACCCGCTGGACTGCGGGGTGTGGCACTGGCTCAAGAACGTCGCGCTGGCGAACGTCTGCGCGACGGACCTGGCCGGGTCGAGGCAGCAACTGCGTGCAGCCACGGCGCGGTTGCGCCACAAACACAGCGTGATCAAAGCCAGCTTCAGCGAAGCAAAACTTAACTAATCAATGTCCCGGTCTGTAATCAATGTCCCGGTCTATAAATTCAGCGCTCAAACCACGGGACCGCGTGGGTGCAAAATCTGAGTCAGGCTGTAGGCAGAGCGGCATGGCTATATATAGTGGGCGATGGCCTCTTCAGTCAATAGGTTGAAAAACGCGGCGTTTTTTAGAATCCGCATCTCCCTCAAAACGGTGTCCAAGCTTCTACCGGACGCCGAGAATGGTTCGTTGAGGAGAACTTCAACGTTCAGTAAGAACGCGACTGATCTGCCCGGATTCGCGCGGGGGCCAGATCGTTGGTCGCCCGGCGTGCCACGTCCCAGATAATCCGGATCCCCGCGTGGTACGACGGGGACTACCACGCCATCGACCACGAGGGCACATTCCTCACCGAGGCCCAGCAGACGACGGGTTCGATGGGGGGATAGAATACGGACGGCGCGCTGGAGCGGATGGCCGGAGAGGTGCGTGGCGGCAAGGGCCAGAGCCGAGGACAGAGCTCCGTGGACGTGGTTCCTTCCTGCCGCGCGCGATCCCGTAGCTCGCCGGTCAGGGCAGTAGTCAAACATAGACTGTGGATCTGCGGAGCCGCATCGTCCCACGGCCGGTACGTCCCGGGCCTCACCGCCGGCTTTGCACCGGACGCTTCCGGCACGGCCACCAGCCGTGCCACCCCCGCATTCATCCCGAGCAATTCCTCGTGAGAAGGCGGCACCGGCAGCGGAGCGAGTTTTTGTCCTGTCAGGGCTTGTAGCAGGTCGCGGAAGACAAACGCCAGGGAGAGTCCATCGGCGATGGAATGATGCGCCACCAAAATGCACACGGCCCGGTGCGACTCGTAGAGCAGCACGGCCCGCAACAGCGGTGTCTGCCGCGGCAGAAAGGGCTGCGACATCTCCCAGCCGACTTCCGACTCCCACCGTGAAACGCTGGTGTCACCTTCCACCACCCGCAGCGGAACCAGCGCGTCGGAAAGGTGGTGGAAGCGGGGTGCGGAGCCCTCCGGCTTCACGATGCAGACCGACAGCAGCGGATGCCGCAGATGGACCGCGTCGAGTGCGGCCCGCCAACCGGCGACGGTGGTTTCTCCCTTCACCTTGCCAGTCAGGGTAAAATGCAGGCAGCTGCTTTGGTCGACGAGCCAGAAGGCTTCTTCGAGACTCCCGAGCGGACGCAGCACGGTCGATGGTTGTTCGGACGAGAAGTGGATGGGTTTGTCCATGATTTGACTGGATGGATGTTTGCTCGCAACGCCCACTCTGAAGACGCGTACTCCGCCAAGTCCCGAAACATCGCCGGGTTGGCTCCGAAGCCAGGAAAGTGCGGCAGGGTCTTGGCGGTTTCTTCCGGCGAGAGCATGATCAGGCCGTGTTCCGCCGCCGCGCGGACGGCATCCTTGGGATCAGCCGTGGCATAGGTCACCGCACCGACCGGCAGTTCCATGCTCTTGGCCGGTTCGCCCATGCTAATGAAGTACCGGTCCAACCCAATCACGTGTTCGCCCGACGCCTGCATCATGACCAACGCGTGCAGGTGCTCAGAGCGGATGTAAAACGCGTGCGCCTGGCCTTGCGGGACGAACACGACTTCGCCTGCGCCCGCGGTCAAGGTTTGCCCTTCGCAATAGAGCACCAATTCGCCCTCCAGCACGTAGATGGTCTCGTGCTCCCATTCATGGATGTGCGCCGGCGGCTCCATGCCGCGCTCGGTGCGGGCCTCCATCAAGGCGAAGCGACCGCCGGCGTCCTCGCCCTTGGCGAGAAAGAGAGCGTGCTGCCCATGTAGGATCTGGTGGTCTAAGTGTGCGAGCGCGCTGATATGTCACTGGCGCGGGCGAGTGGGCTTGTTTCATCAATTCCGCGTTGTTCCGTGGGAAGGCGCAAAAGGTGGGTGTTTCAAGAGTCGATTTCATAGCTGATTTCGAGTGTTGCCGCCTCTTTGGATAGGCAGGCGATTTTGTGCTGGGTTCCGGCGAGCCCCTCGCGCTTGCGAAGGTGCCGGAGGCCCGGGAAACCGGTTTGCTCGGTGGCGATTCACGCCGCGGACAACGCGATCTTATAAGGATCTCAAGCGTTCCTATCTGCTAATCTCGGAAACTCACGAAAGTTCGTTTCTTGCGTGCCGCTCCCTCATGGTTCACCTGCACCAATCGGCGGCAACAGGGCCACCAAGGCGAGGCGTCTGAGAAAAGCCATGTGTGGGTAATGGGCGAAGTTCACCAAAGTTTGCGTGGTAAAAGTCTGGTTGGGGGCCTGGAGAAAATGGATGGTGGACGGGAAAACGAAGCGGAAGATGAACCATTTTCGTCCGGTTCATCCACCGCAGCTCTCCCGGTGAAAACCGAAGTTCAGCCAGGATTGACCAAATTGTTTTCGTCGAAGGAGCGAAAGTCGGAGTCGTTCAAGGTTTCAGCCTTGGCGGGCGCGGGTTGCGCCTTGATGATGACGGGCTGCGCGGGTTCGCTCACGTAGTTCATCGGATGAGCGTGGTGGTGGCGCGGCACCCGGGCGTGGTTGGTGCAAGGCTCTCCTGCGTGGGCACTCTGCGGTTGGACGGCAGCAAAGAAGGCAGCCGCGGCGGCCAGACTCAGGAAGCGGGTGATGGAGTGACGTGTGTTCATGGTGTTTTTGTGTTTGGTCAGGCGCGGTTTCGCTGCCACCGCCGAGGTTTCGACGAGGCAGATTCATCGGCCTACTTGTTTCTCAGGCATCAGGAACCGGGAATCTCAAGAAGATGGAAAATCATCTCGACGCCGCTCCTTCCGTGTCCAGGAACAGGGGATCTCTGAGCCCACTGCCCCATCCTCAAGTCGAGCGCGAGGATCGCCTCCAAGGACGGTGAAGCCCGTCCCACCAAACCCGGCTATCGACCCGCCGAAGGGTGTGCGGGCGTGGGAGCGAGTTGCTCGACCAACCTTGAAACGTGGATCGTTCCGCAACGGATCCCACATCGGATTAACACGAGATCTCCGTAGGTCGGGTTATAGACAGGTCTCGGCCCACGGGCTGTTCGACCCATGGCTCCAAGGGGGCGATCGCCTTGTCGGGTTGTCCCGTCCAGGCGTAGACGATGGCCAGATTGCAATGGAGGATGGGGGATCTGGCCGATGCCTCGTTTCCGGCAAGATCTCGCAGGCAAGCAGACCCTCGCGAACCGCGTCGTCTTTTCTTCCCAAACCGGCGTCGATCAGGGCTAACAAACTGAGCATCTTGGCGTTCTTGTAGCTCGGGTCGGCCTGCACAGAGGCCGCCACCGGCACCCGCGCGGCCTCGAACGCAATCCGCGCGCCGTTCTCGTCGCCTCGCAGCCGCGCCTCCAGGCCCACGAACCACGCCTTCGGATAATCGAAGCCGAAAAGCTGGAAATGTGCTCCGGCGCGGCGGCGATGGCCCGGGCAAGTCCGTCCGCATCCCGGTCCAGATATGCCAGCAAGAAGCGGAAAATACTGACACCAGTCGGTCCTCCACCAGGCGGCGCTGACACGAACGCGGCGCGGAGCGGGGCCAGGTCCGCCCGCGCTTCGATGGCCTCCAACGCGCATTCGATCCGGACAGGAAAAGCATCCTCGCCGGGCGTCAACGCCGTCAGTTTCGCCAGCGCGCGCTCGGCCTTGTCATACTGCCGCAGGTAGCGATACCGATGCTTCCAATTCTTCGAACCTGCTGGGATTGCGCGGGTCGAGCTCGCCGCCTTTTCGAAGGCGCGCGCGCTCTCTTCCCAGCGTCCGGTGAGATGAGCAGGTGGGCATCGAGTCTCTTCGAGGTCGGCGTTGTTGGGCAACGTGCGCCGGGCCAGGTCGAGTTCGATGCTCGCTTGGGGATAGTCCCAGACCACGGCGTAGCAGGTGCTCGGCCTCGGCCAAGATGGACTTCGCCTGCATCCGGTTGCAAGCGCCGTGCGGTCTGCAACGCCGACTCCGCCGCCGCCCGGCGATCCAGCGTCGGGTCGTCTGGCGACACGTTTCCGAGGTCGACGTACACCGTGTCGTAGATGCGGGCGATCGCACAGTAGGCGAGCACGAAGTTGGGATCGCGGGTCACGGCCTCGTTGAGCAGCGGAGGCTGCGGTTGGTCTTCTTGAGCATTTGCTCGGGGTCCACCGTGAAGTCGAGATCCTCCCTGGCGCGCAGGTACAAATCGTATGCTACCGGATCGTTCGTGGCGGGCGCGTCGATGGCGGCTTTTTCGTCGGGCGAGAGCCGGGTTTCGAGCTGATCGGCGACGGCGCGGGTCACCTCGCCTTGCATCGATGGCAACATCCGCCAATGGCCGATCAAATTCTCCAGTCCCACGGATTCGCGGGGTTGGCGGTGTCGATCAACCGAAAGGTGACATGGACCTGTCCGTCAGCCCGGCGAACGCTGCCTTCCAGCAGGTGCGCGACACCCAGATCGGCACCGATCCGGCGGAAGTCGCGCTTGCCCGGCGGATAGTGGCCGACGCTCTCGGCGTCGATCACTTTGAGCGCGGCGATGTGGGCCAGCTTGGCGGTGATCCCATCCCGGACGCCGGTGGTAAAGAAGGCGTCGGCCGGATCGGGGCTGAGGTTCTCGAAAGGCAGCACGGCAACGGATCGATCCATCGGTGAGGTGGACCGCCCTGCGCGATACCACCACACGCCAACCGCCAGGAAGCAGAGTAGCCCGAGCGTCGTCGTCAGCCAGAGAAGCTTGGTGCGGCGGTTAATCCGCTGGAGCCCACCGGCAAACGTTCCTGACAGCGGTGCAAAAGATCGAGCAATCCACGGGCGGATTGCGGACGCACCAAAGGATCGACTGCCACCATGGATTCAAGATGGTGACCATCCTCCCCGGCACCCGGGCACGGGCAAGCTGATCAATCGGCAGCGGCCGTTGGAGTTGGCGGTCGTGAATTTCCTCCAGGCTACTCCCTGTAAACGGCGTCTGACCGCAGAGAGGAACCACAAGGTGATGCCCAGCGAATAGATGTCCGAGCGCGTGTCGAGGCGACCGGCCGCCGCACTGGCGAACTGCTCGGGGCTGGCGTAGGCCGGTGTGCCTACAAAGCCGCCCTGGGTATGGTCGGCCGCGAACGCCGACTCGGCGGTAACGGCTTTCGCCAGGCCCCAGTCGATGACTTTGACCACGACGGCATCGTTCCCACCGGATTCTCCCTGTCGTCCGGTGAGCATGATGTTCGACGGTTTGAGGTCGCGGTGCACCACCCCGCACGCTTCGGCCGCCGCGAGCGCCCGGGCCGTTTGGACGCCCACTTCCAGGGCGAAGGCCGGCGCGAGCGGCCCTTCGCGCCGTACGCGTTCCTCGAGCGTCTCGCCCTCCACCAGCTCCATCACGTAGTAGCACTCGCCGTCTTGCTCGCCATAGTGTGAGACGCTCGCCACGTTGGGGTGGTGCAACTTGCGCTGCGGCACGCGCCTCGCGCAAAAAACGCACCCGTGCCGCCGGATGCTCCGCCAACCTTTTGTTGATGACCTTCAAGGCCACCGCCGGTGCAACACGGTGTCGTACGCCCGGTAGGTGATGGCCATCCCGCCAGAACCGAGTTCCACTGGAAAACCGGCCACGTCGACGGCGACCTCGAAATGCCCATAACGAAGCAGTCCGGTGGGTAGAAGTGACGATTTGGACGGTGTGTTCGTCCGCGTCTCTTCTTCCGGCAGCATCATGGCGAAACCCATCATGCAGCGCAAGCATTCTCCGTGGGAACCGCGCCGGGTCAGGGGCCGACGGCAAGTTGCACAAGTCTCGACCCGCGCTGCGTCTCCGCCTGCCGACGCAACCTCGTCGGAAAAGTTTTCGGAGTTCATGGCACCACGAGATGGAAAGACCTGCGGGCAACGAACAGCTCAGGACATCAGCAAACGGTAGAGGTACTGTAGCTCCTCGTCGATCTCGGAGGAATCAGACACCGTGCGAGCTACTTCCAGACGCAGAGCCTCCCGGTAACGCTGGCGCAGGCGGTGCAACCAGGTTTGGATGGTGGAAACCGGTACGCCCAACCGCGCGGCGACCTGTGGCTGGCTCGGCGGGTCCGCGCTGCCTCCCACAACGAAGGGCTTTAGCGCTTCGAGCCATTCTGTCTTTCCCTCGGCGGCAGACGCGGCGCGTAGGTGTTCCCAGGCTTGCTGAACGAGCGTGGCCGCCCAGGTCTGATCGTAGCTGGCGGTCGCATCACCCTCGGCGTCGACAAGCATCGCTGCCTCTGCTTCAACGAGGTAATCGTCCATCGAGACGATCTGTTTGCCACCCCCACGTTTGAGCCGGTTGGCGTGATCGTATTCGTTGGCGAGGAAATGCTGGAGCGAACCTAGCAGGAAGGTGCGCAAGCGGCCTTTTTCGCGGTCGGCGCGGCTCAAGGCGTCTCGCTCGAGGAGATGCGCAAGAATCCCTGGGTCAGATCCTGTGCGTCGCTGGATGGGTGGCCGCGACGCCGCAGAAAAGTGTAGAGGGGCGGCCAATAAGATTGGCAAAAAGTAGTCAGCGCCTGTTGAGCGGCTTCGGGTGACTGCCGTTGGGCGGCCAGCAGGACCAGGCTCCAGTGCGTCGTGTGAAAGGGAGCGCCTCCATCGTGCAATGTACCTGGAACGCCTTTCATCCCACGAGCGTAGGGATTCGCTATCTGACTGACAACACATGAAAAACGTATCGGGTAGCCAAACACAGCAGCGCCCACAAGCGTTTCGAGGTGGATGGGGCTAATGCCGCCCGCGAGTTCCTGCGTGGCCACGGCATCGCGCCAGCGGACCTTGATACTGTCTGGACGGCTATAGCCCTGCACACAACTCCGGGCATCCCGCAGCACATGCACCCGGTTGTGGCCCTGGTGACCGCTGGAGTGGAGATGGACGTGCTCGGATCGGCTTACGATCAGTACAACCCCGCCGAGCGCGAGGCGGTGGTGCAAGCGCACCCGCGTAGCGAGCACTTCAAGGAAGACATTATCCAGGCATTCTATGACAGCATCAAGCACAAGCCGGCGACGACGTTCGGCAACGTCAAGGCCGATGTCCTCGCCGACAAGGAACCGCACTTTCACCACGGCAATTTCAGCGAGGTGATTCGCGCCTCGGCTTGGCCGGGCTAAAAGTCGCTAATGTTGGTGCCTCCCGAGGATGTGGTTCGCAGATCGCGCTTCGCTTCTCACATCCTCTCAAACAAACTATCGCAGGCAGCTTCCAGGATTTCCTCTGAGATCGTATCGCCCTTCGTCGCGCGGGCGAGCAGGACAGCCCCCACGAGGGTGGCACAGGTCGCGAGCGCCTGTTTGCGTCGTGCTTTTTTCGTGCCCGTGCGGGGGCCGAGAGCGGACAGCGTGTCCACTCTGCGACGCACGCCCGCCGTATAGGCCGCGCGGACCTCTGGCGCGTTCTGTTCCCGTCCAACATCCGTGGCCAGCGCCGCTCCGGGGCAACCGAGACCGGCCTGATCCCGATGCCGCTCGGAGAGATAGCTTTCGATGATCTCGCGCAAGGCTTTCTCGGGGTCGGGCTGATCCTGCGCGATTTTATCCCAACGCGACGACGACTGCTCAATGGCCCGCGTGCACGCTTGCGCCGCCAGTGCTTCTTTGGAAGCGAAGTGACCGTAGAAGCCGCCGTGCGTCAGACCGGCTTCGGCCATGAGGTCCGCGACACTGACGCCTTCGAAGCCTCGTTCGCGAAACAGGCGCGCCGCCACGTCGAGGATTTGTTCACGGTTTTGCTCGGTCTGGACTCGGGGAACGCGCGGCATAGGTGTGCTCCTGGATTAGAAGCTGATTTGACAGGATAGATGACACGCATCATATAAGCAAATATATGACAACCATCATGAATAACGAACGGCTTGGATTGCTCAAAGGGTGATCGAGCCCCCGGATTTGGTCCAGAACGTGTGAGAGGTTCGGTTAAGTAGTACGGGTAGCAGTTTCTGCTGGTAGATCAAGCTCCTGGCGTTGAGAACTTGTCACCTTGGCGTCGGGAGTCTGGGCCTCAATGAACGCCTGCGCCGGTGTGCGGTAGCCGACGCCACCATGAGGACGCACCTCGTTGTAATAACATCGATAATCCTCGATGATGACGCGAGCTTCGGCCACGCTGAGCATGAGTTCCCGATCCAGGCATTCGTCGCGCAGCGATCCGTGGAAGCTCTCCACGTGCCCGTTCTGCCAGGGACTGGCCGGTTCGATGTAGAGGGTCTTGATGTTCCGCTTGGCCAGCCAGCCTTGCAGGATGCGAGCGACGAACTCACTGCCATTGTCGCTGCGGATGTGGCCGGGTGCGCCTCGTTGGACCACCAGCCGCTCCATGACTTCGATGAGGTCATCAGCGGTCAGCTTACGGGCGACGTGGAGGCTCAGGCACTCACGGCTGTATTCATCGATGACCGAGAGAATGCGCAGCTTGCCCCCGTTGTCGGTGCGATCACTGATGAAGTCCCAACTCCACACATGGTTGACGCTCGTGGCCCGCGTCGGGATCGTGCCGGTGGAGCTGCCTCGTCGCCGGGGCCGCTTCATCCACCGCTCGACCCGCAGGTCGCACTCCCGCCGGCTGCGCTGGACAAGTTTGCGTCCGGCCTGCCAGCCTTCGCGGCGTAGCAGGCGAGCCAGCTTGCGGTAGCCCAGGCGAGGGTACTTGCGGGAAAGATGCTCGATCTGCCGATGAAGTTGCAGCAGCCGGTCGGAGGGTGGTTTTGGCGGGTAGCGGTGGCTGGAACGATGCAGCCCCAGATACCGACAAGCCCTTCGCTGCGAGCACAGTCCAGCTTTCACCACGCCCTGGACCGCTCGCCGCTTCTGCGAAGGGCTCACCATTTTTTTGCGTTCACCGCCTCCAGCACCCGAATCTTCAAGAAGCTGTCGGCGAGCATCTTCTTTAGCTCGCCGTTTTCTTTTTCCAGTTCCCGGTACTTGCGCGCATCCTTCATCTCCATCCCACCATACTTCTTCTTCCAGCGGTAGAAGCTCGCGGGAGCGATATTGTGGGCGCGGCAAACGGTTTCGATGCTCTTGCCGCTGTCGGCTTCTCGGAGGATGCGGATGATCTCTTCGGTCGTGTGTTTCTTCTGCTTCATGGTTGGTTCCTATCCTTTCGGGTTGGAACCTCTCGCTCAATCTGGACCAGTTTGGCGGGCCTCAATCAGCAGTTCTAACACTCTGCGCGTCGAGTATCGCAGCCCGGGGGACTTTTTTTGCCGCGGCGTGCTCGCAGGGCGTCGCGCAACGCCGCGTGCAACTCGATCCACACCCCGTCCTGGCGCCAGCGCATGAAGAAGTAGTAGAGGATCCTCCAGGGCGGCATCTCGCCGGGCAGCATGCGCCGCGAACAGCCCGAGCGTACCACGTAGGAGATGGCGTTCAAGATCGCCCGCTTCTCGTAGCGCGGCGGGCGGCCCCGCTTGGCGGGGCCAGGGATGGAGCGGGCGTAACATTTCCCACTCGGCATCGGTCAGGTCACTGGGGTAAGGTTCGCGTTCGCGCTTGAGCATCCAAACGCCTGCCACGACCAAAAACCACTGCAACCCCTACTTTTTAGACAGCCTCTGAGGAGCATGTGCTGAGGCTTGACCGTGGTGGGGGCAGGCTTTTGCTGGGCGAAAGCGTGGAGCGTTTCTTCAAGCAGCTTGGAGTCGTTGCGGTTGGCTCCAGCCACCGAGAGCGCGACGGGTACGCCGCCACCCTCACCGGCCTAGGCCTACGGCGCCGCCGCCGCCGCGGGTTTGGGCGTCGGCGTGGGCTGAACCACCGGCAGCGCAATGCCCGGCGTGATGAACTCTCTCACGCTCCTGACCGCT
>CAVYBS010000006.1:0-12221 GCA_963766845.1 uncultured bacterium
CTGGACGTTGGCGAGCGACAGGCGCATGGTCAGCCGCTTTTTCTCGTAAATCAGCGTCGGAAAATGGACGTTGCGCCGGATGAATTTCTCATACGTCTCGGAGAACGACGCCTCGGCGGAAGTGTCCACCAACAGCGCCGTGATGTGCGTGGTGAAATCGTACCCGGTTGTCCCATGAATGGGCCAGTCGTCGCGCAGCTTCTCGTTGCCGGAGAGAATCTTCTCGGCCAGCAGGTAAATGCCTTTGCCATCCTCGGGCAAGGTCTTGCCCAGCAGCCGGGCGTTGGTTTCCTGGAGTTGCGTGAAGTAGCCGCGCGGATCGTAGAGGCCGTCCGGGTGGTCGATCCGCAAACCCGTCACCGCCCCGCGCTCCACCAGACGCCAGAGCAATTGGTGAGTCGCTTCAAATACCTCCGGCAACTCCACGCGGATCGCCGCGAGCGTGTTGATATCGAAGAAACGGCGGTAGTTGATTTCCTCCGCCGCCGTGCGCCAGTAGCTCAGCCGGTACGCCTGCGCCTCGATGAGCTGGTGCATCGGGTCGAATGAGCGCGCATCTCCCGGCTGCCCCTGGAATGACTCAATGCGCCCGTGCGATGGCGGCCGCGACCTGTGGGTGATCCGTGCTGAGCTGTTCGAGGCGCAGCTTGGCGATTTCCTTTTCGCGGGCGCGTTGCGCGATCTGTTCGCGGTCGGTGGAGGTCCGTACCGGCACGTTTTCCAACTGCGTCATGATGCTCTGCAACTCAAGCACGGGTTGGTCCACGGTCAGGTTGCCCACGCTGGGGCTGGCAGGCCCCAATTCCGCAACGGCGGCCTGAAGAATCAGGCTATACGTGCGCGGGTTGATCGGCAGCTTGTGCGCGTAGTAATTGAGAAAGAATGCACCCGTTTCAAACGCCAGCTTCAACTCCCCCTTTTCCAGCACGCTCCCGTATTGGTCGCCGAGAATAGGGAGCAGCACCTTGTTTTCCAATTCGGGCTTCAGCGGATGCCAATCAATGTCGAAACAGGTTGCCACCAACGAACTCGGGCCGTTTTCCAGCACGTCCATCCACCAACCGTTTGCCGACTCGGCGATACCCATGTGGTTGGGCACGAAATCGGCCACCAGACCCATCTTCTGGCGGTGCAATTCGTCGATCATCGCGTCGAATTCCGTCTCGGTGCCGATCTCGGCGTTGAGATGGTTGTGATCGACGATGTCGTAGCCGTGGTTGCTCCCCGGACTCGCCTGGAAAAAAGGCGATGTGTACAGATCGCTGATCCCGAGCGCGCGCAGGTAGGGCACGATCTCCCGCGCCTGGTTGAAGGTGAAATCCTTGTGCATCTGGACGCGGTAGGTGGCGTCCGGGATACGAGGCTGCGCGGGGGGATGGACGAGACATAAAGACAACAAAAAATTAGCGTGTTGCGAAAGACTCTCTGACATAAAAAATTTGGAACGTCAGTCGGTGCCGGTTGGCCAAAAAAGCCGGTGAGCAGCTTAATCGATCTGACGGAAGCATGGCGACCTTGAGAACGATCAATCCGGGTCGCTTGAACTCGATTTTTTGCTCGGCGGGATCGAACTACCGGAACTCCGTTGCCGCCGAAGCGGGTTTCGTTGCTGGAAAAGATGCACTCGAAGTGCGAAACGGTTTCGCCGCTGCGTTCCGTAAGTTCGTTGAGCCGACGACCCGCGACTCATCCCCCTGTAGGCTGAACACCACGACGCACATCTCGCCGGCTTCGACGGCGCTGTAAAGAACATCGCCCCCAGACTGCCGCCAAGCGACGCGACCTGCCACTCACCCCGCGCGCGGGAGCGCAAGGCCAATTCCTCGCGCCGCAGCCGCAAGCGTCTCGCGGTAAAGCGCCAGAACGCCGGCGTGCGGCGAACCTGCTTCGGAGTCCGCTTCGTCCCAGTTGAGTTTGGAATTTTGAAACGTCGTCTCGGCTTGCGGATCGGGGATGCGCGCGGTGCTCGCCTCATCGGAAAACGCCGCGAAGCCTTTGAATTCGCGGCGGCGTCCGGCGGTGATCAGCCGACCCAATTCCTCGTTGTGATCGGTGAAGAATTGGAACGGCGTGGAAGCCGCCCATTCCTGTCCCTGGAAGATCAGCGGCGTGTACGGCGCGAGGCAGAGCAGCGCGCTCGCCGCCCGGTAACCCGCTGGAGTGCACGCTCCGTCAGACGTTCGCCGAAGGCGCGGTTTCCCACCTGATCGTGGTTGGAGATGCAGTAGCAGAACGCGTGCGTGGGCAGGTGGTCGCACGCGGTGCCCCGCGCTTCCTCGTGCAGCCTCGTCGGTTGCCCACGATAGTGCCAGCCGTGGGCAAGCGTGTCGATCAGCTCCTCGCCGGTTCCGGTGAAATTTTGCAGGTAAGACTCCTGTTCGCCCGTCAATGCGACGCGCACGGTGTGGTGGAAATCATCCGCCCACAAGCCATCCAATCCGGTGCCGCCTTCCGAAGCGGGCGTGGCGAGACTTGCCTCGTTGCGTTCGTCCTCGGCGAAGACAAAACCGCCCCGCTCGTGGATGGCCGCCGCGATTTCCGCGAGAATATGCCGGTCCGTGTCGTCGATGATGGCGTGGACGGCATCCAGGCGGAAACCATCGAAGTGGAACTCCTCCATCCAATAGATCGGGTTACCCAGGAAGAGATCGCGCACCGGCTGGTGATGGGGCCCGTCGAAATTGAGCGCGTCGCCCCACGGGGTTTTGTGCGCGGGGTTGAAGTAATCTTTGCTGTACGCGCCGAGATAATTGCCGTCGGGGCCGAGATGGTTGTAAACGGCGTCCAGTATCACGCTCAGGCCCTTGCCGTGTGCGGCGTCGATGAGCGCGCGCAGGTCGTCCGGCTGTGCCGTAAGCGCGCGAGGGCGCGTAGAGCATCACGCCATCGTACCCCCAATTCCAGCGGCCAGGAAAATCCGCCAGCGGCATGACCTCGATGGCGTTCGCGCCGAGCGCGGCGATGTGGTCCAGCTTTTCGATGGCGGCGAGGTAAGTTCCTGCCGGAGTGAACGTGCCGATGTGCAGTTCGTAGATGACCACGTCCGCCAGCGCGTAGTTGCGCCAATGCGCGTCGTTTTGCCAAGGCGTAGGTGCCGGTCCGACGACCATCGAAGGGCCGTGTACGCCTTCGGGTTGGAAGCGCGAGGCGGGATCGGGAAAGGTTTGCCCTCTTCGCCGTCGAGCCGGAATTTGTAGCGGTCGCCGGCGGTCCCGGCAGGGTCGAGGCCTTCGAAATAGTCATTGGCCTGCATCGTCAGCGGAACGGTGCGGGCGGGGCCGCCGCCGTTTTCGTCGAAGAGCACGACGTCCACGCGCTGCTTCTCGGGCGCCCAGACGCGGTAGCACACGCCTTCGGGGGTAAGGAAGGCGCCGGGTTTGATGAGTGGTTTGTGGCTCATGGCATCTTGAATGTTGTTGCGCTCGGCATTCTTCGGCGAGACAGAATTTCCGGCAAGGCAGAACCCCATTCGACAGAGTCCCGCTTCCGGGGCGTATCGAAAAGGCGAGGCCTGTGACGCTTTCGCCATGCGCAGGGTGCTTCAGCGGGCGGCCCGCCGCCGGGCGCCCGGCCCGACCACGTCGCGCGCGGCGGTCGAGAGAAATCGCTCCAGTGCAGGCGACCGGTTGTCCTTTCGCCAGGCGACGCAGAGCTGGTATTCCGGCGTCGATTTATCCAGCGGCACGAACCGCAGCGACGGCATCGCCAGCCGCCCGATCTGCGCCGGGAAAAGCGCCACGCCGAACCCCGCCGCCACATAATTGAGCGCCGACGGCGAGCGGTCCGTCTCCAGCGCGATCTCCGGTTCAAACCCCGCCCGCTGGCAGAGCGCCAGCAGCCACGGACTGAACGCCGGCGCGTCGTACGCGCGCGGTGAAGATGAATTTTTCGCTGCGCCAGTTCCGCCAGCGCGAGGGTGCGGCGATTGGCGATCGGGTGATCCAGCGGCAACGCGACGACCAGGCGTTCCTCGCTCATGACGGCCACTTCCAGCTCATCGTGCGGCTGCGGCAGTCCCAGGCCGATGATGCCCAGGTCGATCCGGCGGTCGACGAGTTCCTCGATCTGGCGGGTGGGGGTCAATTCGGTGAGGCTGATTTCCACGTCGGCGTACCGTTTGCGGAAGGAACGCAGCACGCGTGGGCAGCCATTCGTAGGAAAGCTGCGCGATGAACCCGATGGCCAGCCGTCCGGTCTCGCCGCGCGCGGCGCGTCCGGCCGCGCGCATGGCTTCATCCGCCGCGCGCAGGAGGCGCCGGCCGTGCTCGAGGAAGACTTTGCCCGCGGCGGTGAGCGCGACGTGGTGCCGGTCGCGGTCGAGCAGGACGCGCGCCGAGTTCCTCTTCGAGCTGGCGGATCTGCACGCTCAGAGCGGGCTGGGAAACGTGCAGACGTTCGGCGGCCCGGCGAAAGTTCAGTTCCTCGGCGGCGGCGACGAAATAGCGGACGTGGCGGAGTTCCATGGCAGGAAAAGATCTTCGGGTGATTGTCCGGCGACAACGATTTACTCTCGCTCATCCACGCGCGGGTGAAAGAATCCGCGGGCGGACACTCCGATGAACCCAGCCGAAACGACCACCGCCGGCGCGCCGGCCCCGCCGAATTACCCGACCTTCGCCGAAGCGTTGCGCTTCTGGATCAAGCTCGGCTTCATTTCCTTCGGCGGTCCCACCGGGCAGATCGCCATCATGCACGCGGAGGTCGTCGAGCGGCGGCGCTGGATCAGTGAACAGCGCTTCCTGCACGCGCTCAACTACTGCATGCTGCTGCCCGGTCCCGAGGCCCAGCAACTGGCCATTTACATCGGCTGGCTGTTGCACCGCACGGCCGGCGGGATCGCGGCGGGCGCGTTTTTTGTCCTCCCGTCGGTGTTCATCCTGTGGACGCTCAGCTACGTCTACGCCGCCTACGGCAACCTGCCCTGGATCGCCGCGGTCTTTTGCGGGTTGAAACCGGCGGTGCTCGCTATCGTGCTGTCCGCGGTCCTGCGCATCGGCCGGAAGGCCCTCAAGAACGACGTCATGTGGATCGTCGCGGGTCTGGCGTTCGTCGCAATCTATTTCTGGAAGTTTCCGTTTCCCCTGATCGTCCTGGCGGCGGGTCTGCTCGGCTGGCTCGGCGGGAAATGGCTGCCGGGCAAGTTCGTTGGCGTGGGTGGCGGCCACGGCCCGGTACTGGCGGCAGCGGCGGCGAGCGCGCCGGCGTTGTCCCCGGCGATCAGCGACGACGGCGAGGCCGCCCCGCACACGCGGCCGGACCTCGCGCGTGCCGTCCGGCTGGCGGCGGTGTGGCTCGTGCTCTGGGGCGCGCCGCTGGTGTTGCTTGCGCTGTGGCTCGGCCCTGGGCATACCCTGGTTCGGGAGGGTATCTTTTTCAGCAAGGCGGCGACGGTCACCTTCGGCGGCGCGTACGCCGTGCTGCCCTACGTCTCGCAGCAGGCGGTGGAGACCCATCATTGGCTTGGGCCCGGCCAGATGCTCGACGGTCTGGGTCTGGCGGAAACGACGCCGGGGCCGCTGATCATGGTGCTCCAGTTTGTCGGCTTCATGGGCGGCTGGAACCATCCGGACGGATTGCCGCCGCTGGCTGCCGCGACACTCGGGGCGCTGATCACCACCTGGACGACGTTCACGCCGTGTTTCCTGTGGGTGCTCGTGGGCGCGCCGTATATGGAACGGCTGCGCGGCAACCGCCTGCTCGCCGCGGCGCTCTCGACGATCACGGCCGCCATGGTCGGGGTCATTTTGAATCTGGCGGTGTGGTTCGGCGGGCACGTGCTGTTCCCGTCCGGCTTTGGCGCGTGGCCCGATGGCTTCGGCGTCGGGTTGTGCGTCGCTGCATTTGTCGCGCTGCAGCGTTTCAAGTGGGATGTCATCCCGGTGATCGCGCTCAGCGGGTTGCTGGGCATTCTCTGGCGCCTGGCGCCCGGTTTCTGAATAAACGGTCAGAATGAGTCCGCTGTCTCGCAGGACCGCGTTTAGATGGAACAGGAGGAATGACGAATGACCAAGCTCGACCTTTATCGTCTGTCATCCTGAGTGCGAGTTTTACGAGCATCGAAGGACCTCGCAAGCCATGCACACACCTGTCTTCCTTCTCTGGCCTTTGGTGGGTGGGTTTTCGGTGCGCAGCAAAACTAGGATAAGCGACCGGCGCCATCCACCGGCCCTACGGAGAAGAAAGGCACGTTGGTTCTTGCTTGCGAGGTCCTTCGAGCTCGCAGAACTCGCCTCAGGATGACAGAGGAAGAAGGCAACGATTGGTCATTCGTCATTCGTCATTCGTCATTTATCCTTAGCTAGCTATGCCGAAAACACTCAAAGATCTCACGCCGCAGGAAATTCTCGCCGTTGCCATCCAGTCCGAAGAGGAAGACGGCCGGATCTACGGCGACCTGGCGAAGCGGATCGGCGCGGATTTTCCCGAAACCGGCAAAGCCCTGCAAGCCATGCACGACGAGGAAGACGGCCACCGGCACCGGCTGATCGAGCTTTACCGCGCCCGCTTCGGCGAGCACATCCCGCTCATCCGCCGGCAGGACGTGAAGGGCTTCATCGCGCGCAAACCTTTGTGGCTCAATAGCATCCTAACTGTGGCCATGGTACGCCGGGAGGTGGAAAACATGGAGCAGGAAGCGCGCAATTTTTATCAGGCGGCCATCGCCCAGACCAGCGACGCCGCCGTGCGCCAGTTGCTCGGTGACCTCGCGGCGGAAGAAGCCAAGCATTACGACCTGGCCGAGTCGATGGATGAGCAGCAAAAGGCCTCCGGCGCGCGCGAAAAAGAAGACGAGTCCGAGCGGCGGCGTTTCGTGCTGCAAGTGGTTCAGCCGGGTCTCGCGGGATTGATGGACGGCTCGGTTTCCACGCTGGCGCCGGTGTTCGCGGCCGCGTTTGCCTCGCACAGCAGTTGGACGGCGTTTCTCGTGGGCATGGCGGCGTCCATCGGGGCCGGCATCAGCATGGGTTTCGCCGAGGCGCTCTCGGACGACGGCGTGCTCAGCGGACGTGGGCATCCGTGGACAAGAGGCCTGGTTTGCGGGCTGATGACGACCGCGGGCGGCATCGGGCACACGCTGCCGTTTTTGATCACCAATTTCTATTATGCAATGGTCGTGGCTGTGTTCGTGGTGGCCATCGAGCTGGCCGTGATTGCCTGGGTGCGGCACCGTTACATGGATACGCCGCTGCTCTCGGCCGCGTTTCAGGTGATCGTCGGCGGGGTGCTCGTTTTCATCGTCGGCATCCTGATCGGGTCGGCGTAGCGGCGCGATCCAGGAAGGCTGGATGACCACCGGTCCGGGCGGCTTCGACAATGGCGACGAACATGACAGTTCTGTCAGGTTTGCGGATGGTGCTTGTCGGTCCACCCGGCGCGGCTAGGATCGCCGGGGCGAGTCGGTCGCCGACAAATCCGTTCCTTTTATGAGCCGCTTTCGCCTCTTTTCCGGTCTACCCTTTCAAGGGTTGCTCCCGGCGGCTCTCGCCGTTGTTCTCCTTGCTTGCACCGGGCAGGCACAGGTGCTCTTCGACGCGACGAAGGCCGAGATGGCGGGCAATGCTGATTGGGTCATCGACGCCGACGCGCATGACCTGGGTGTCAGCAACGCCAGCGACGGCTCCGGGGTCCGCGGTGGCGGCAAGGAGTCCGATCCCCAGCGCGTGCCCACGCCGGCGGTGAGCGGCGTCACCGGCGCCACGAAGGAAACCTACTGGGCCGGCGCGCTGAGCGCCTGGGCGGTGACCCTCGCCAAGCAGGGCCAGACGGTCATCGAAACCTTGCCGGTGTTTCTCACGCCAACGTCCACCACGCGCAGCCGCATCACCTACAACGACGGCACGAACGCGCAGGACCTTTCCAAATACCGGCTGTTCGTCGTCTGCGAGCCGAACATCGCGTTCACTGCGGCCGAGAAAACAGCCATCCTCACCTACGTCAAAAATGGCGGCTCGCTCTTCCTCATCGCCGATCACGATCAGTCGGACCGCAATAACGACGGCATCGACGCGGTCGGCGTGTGGAACGACCTGTTCACTAACAACACGGTCCAGACCAACCCATTCGGGTTTCAGTTCAACCTGGACAACGTCACCCCCACGAACGAAGTGGCCGATACGACCACCACCAACCCACTTACCCACGGCGCGGCCGGCACGATCACCAAACTCGTCTATGCCAACGGCTCGACGATGACCATCAAAGACTCGGCAGTCGCGCACGCGGCCGTGTGGCAGACGTCGAGCAAGTCCGGCAGCCAGGTCATGGCGCTCTACGGCACGTTCGGCGCGGGTCGGTTCGCGGCGGTCGGGGATAGTTCGCCTTTCGACGATGGCACGGGCGATTCCGGCGACACGCTCTACGACGGATGGGACGACGGCAGCGGCAACAACGGGCAGCTCATCACCAACGCTTCGCTGTGGCTCCTGGCGGGCATCGCCCCGGCCGTCACCACCAACGCCGCCAGCGCCGTCGCCCCGGCCGCCGCCACGCTCAACGGCACCGTCAATCCGGATGGCCAGGCGAGCAGCGCGTATTTCCAGTACGGACCGACGGTCGGTTACGGCAGCACCACGTCCACCCAGCCCCTGGCGGCCGGCAATACGAGCGTGAACCTGAGCGCGACGCTGACGGGGTTGACCGCCAATGCTCTGTACCATTTCCGCGCGGTCGCCAGCAATGCGACCGGGACCACGTACGGCGCCGACATGACCTTCCAGACGCCCCTGCCGCCGCCGTCGGGTACGACCACGAGCGCCAGCGGGGTGGCGTCCAGTCAGGCCGCGCTCAACGCGAGCGTCAATCCGGAGGGAATGGCGACGACGTATTATTTCGATTTCGGGCCGACCGTGGCCTATGGATTCATTTCGGCAGAAACGAGCGTGGGCAGCGGGACCGCCGCCGTGGCCGTGCGGTTGCCCGTCAACGGGTTAGCGCCGGGAACGACGTATCATTACCGGGTCACAATCACGAGTGCGGCCGGCACGGTCGTGGGCGCGGATGCGGCGTTTACGACCGCGGCCTTCGTGGACTCGGACGGCGACGGCCTGCCGGACGACTACGAGACGGCGCACGGCTTCGATCCGCACAACGCCGCCGATGCGCTGGCCGACACGGATGGCGACGGGCAGAGCAACCTCGCCGAATACGTCGCCGGCACCGACCCGGCGAGCGCGGCCGACTCTTTCCGGGTGCTTGGCGTGTCCGCCGCCGGCGCGAACGTGACGGTCCAATTCACCACGGTATTCGGCAAACACTACGTGATCGAGCGTACTCCGAGTTTGTCAGCGCCGGCGTGGACGGCCGTGAGTGCAATTCTCAACGGCAACGGCACGCCGATTTCGGTCACGGACACGAACGCGCAGGCGCCTGGCAGCGGCCCGTTCTTCTACCGGGCGCGGGTTTCCCCTTGAGCCAGAGAGTCGGTGACGCGCGACGAGCTGGAAGTGAATAAATTGTCATCATCCCGGCCTTGCTTTGCGCGGGATGCGGGAAGAAGTCAGCGGGATGCACCCGATTGCTTTTTCCCCCTCCGGTTCACGGTTACCCAAATTCGGCATAGCCGCACGTTTTGCGCTGATCTTGGCAGGCGCGGTTTGCGGTACCGGCCATGCGCACGCGCAGCAAGCGGCCGGTCCATCCGGATACCATCTGGAAGCAACCTGGAAGCCGGGTGGTGAGGGGGGCTGGGATTACCTCACGCTCGATCCGGACGCGCACCGGCTTTACGTGACGCGCACCGACCGCGTGCAGGTCATCGATACGGATACGGGCAAGCTCGCCGGCGAGGTGCCGGGACTCGAAGGCGGCCATGGCGTGGCGCTCGCGCCGGAGTTCAACCGGGGTTTCGCGACGAGCGGAAAAAGCGGGACGGTGATCGCGTTCGATCTGAAGACGCTCCAGCCCGTCGGCGCGCCCATCCCGGTAGGCAAGAAGCCGGACGCGATTATTTACGAGCCTCTGACCAAGCATGTATTTGGCGTTCAACGGGGACAGCGAGGATGCGAGTGTGATCGACGCGGAGTCGGCGAAGGTCGTCGCGACGATCGCGCTCGGCGGCGGACCGGAATTTGCCGTGTCGGACGGGAAGGGGAGCCTTTTTGTCAACCTAGAGGACAAGAACGAGACGCTGGCGGTCGACGTGAAGAAGAACGTGGTAACCCAGCGTTGGGCATTGGCGCCGGGGGAGGCGCCGACGGGACTGGCGTTGGATCCGGCCGCGCGGCGGTTGTTTGCGGGTTGTCACACCGCGCAGATGATCGTGCTCGACGCGGACAGCGGCAAGATCGTTGCCCAGCCGCCGATTGGCAAAGGGGTGGACGCCTGCGCGTTCGACCCGGAGACGGGTTTCGCATTCGCGTCGTGCGGAGACGGGACGTTAAGTGTGATCAAGGCGGGTGATTTCAGCGTGGTGGAGAGTGTGAAAACTCAGCGTGGAGCGCGCACGATGGCGTTGGATCCGAAGACGCACGCGGTGTATCTGGCGGCGGCGGATTTCGAGCCCACGCCGGCGCCGGTGGCGGGTGAGCGGCAGAAGCGGCCTTCAATGATCGCGGGCAGCTTTGTGGTGTTGAAGTTCGTGAAGTAGGGAGCGGGGAGGGATGGGAGATGGGGGAACCACGTGGGTGGTGAGACACCCCTCCGGCAGGTGTGATGGCGGTGAAGGCACGGATTGACCCCGCGTGCGCCGCCTGCGAACCCTGAATTCCAGCACGAATACTCGACTTTCGGTGATCCGAAGACGAGGATCTGCGTTAATCAATACGAATATAAACTGGACGGCTCTTTCCCGCTCTGGCTTGCTACGGATGTAAATTCGTTCGTGTCTAATACGCGATAATATCGGTTCAGTTCTTGAAGGAAAGACAGACGTCCGTTCTCACGTAATTCTCTGAGCAATAATGTGCGCAGTCTGACAGGGGACCCGTGTGTCTCGGAATCAATTCTCTTGATTAAATGACCAACTGTGTTGTTCGTTATGATACTACTATTTTGCTGATCCATACCATATTTTAGATTACCATATAGCCTTCTACTTTCCAGACATTGTGCTGAAAGCGCACGCTCCTGATCGGCAGCTTTTTGGAATTCTTGATCAAGGTCAGTGGAGAACCTACCTGCCCTAACGCACGAGACGAAAAGCGTGAGTATGTTCAGGAGTGAGAAAACGATTGAATAATGTTTCATGATGCGGAGCATGATTAACCCTCTATCGGCCCACCGCTATGGGGGATTGAAGCACGCGAGCCCAAGGAGGTGCGCCGCGAGAGTCCTCTTGAATGTTAGGTGGAAACGCGCTCTTCCTCAGCTTATGCGCTTGCTCAGCAACTTTCTTCTCCTTCTTCTGTCGGCTTCTTCTCTCCAGTCGGAACCAGCCTCGCAGCAGGCACACACGCTCGACACCGCTGTCACCCGCCAGGTGCATCTCCCTTACCTCTTGTTCTTGCCCGCCGCTTACCAGCGGGACGAGCAGGCCCGCTGGCCGCTGATCCTTTATCTTCATGGCGGCTCGTTGCGCGGCGGCGACATCGAGCGTCTACGCACGCTCGGGCTGCCCCACAAACTTGAGAGCGCACCCGATTTTCCCTTTGTGGTCGTTTCCCCGCATTGCTCGGAGGGTGAGATTTGGTCGGACGAGGATGCCATCGCTGCCTTGTTGGACCGCGTCATGCAGGATTGTCGCATCGACCCGCAGCGCGTTTACGTCACCGGGCACAGCATGGGAGGCCGGGGCGCGCTCTACTTTGCCTACCGGATGCCCTTGCGATTCGCCGCCGTCCTTGCGCTGAGTCCCTATTCCCCGGTCACCGCATGGTCCGACCAGCTTGCGCGGATTCCGTTGTGGGTGTTTCACGGCACCGCGGATTCTGCCGCGCCAATCTCGGAGACCAGAGAATTATTGCAGCGCACAGAGGCGGTCGGTGGCCATCCGCGCTTTAGCGCCTTGGAAGGGCGCGACCATTTCATTCTCGACGTTTATGACCGTCCAGAAATTTACGAGTGGCTGGCTTCTCACAAGCGACCAGCAGATGCAGTCCCATCACCACGCCCAAGCACCTAACAACGCGCGCCGGCGAACAGAGGCTGGCCGCAAGCGTTTTCTCGTAGTCGAGTTTGCGTCGCCAGCCTCTGTCGCTGAGCTCGAGTCCATCAGACCCAGACCGGTGCGCCTAAGCAACTCCTTCGTAAGCTCTGCGTCATCGTTCTGGCGTTGTTCCTCGAAC
>CAVYBS010000007.1:0-1854026 GCA_963766845.1 uncultured bacterium
CCGCGAACGGCAGCAGCAATACGGAACTGAACGAAGACGCCACACAAAAAAAAAAAAAAAAAAAAAAAAAAACAATTTCTTCTATAGATGTTATCGCGTATTAATGCAGTCGTCATCTTGAGCAAGAGGCTCGGAAGCAATTACACCTTTTCAAAGCCCACCCACACTTACTAGTGTGGGCCACCACCGAACGGCTCCTCTAAGCAAGGGGGTCACTTTTAGCTCCAAGTTGGTCATTGAGAGTCACTGGCTTTGACCAGTGTTGGTAGAAACCGCACCAATATGTGTGGGTGGGCCAATAGTCTACAAGGTAGATGTAGAGAATTGTCAAATTGGGTGAAGTTTTTAGACCTTTGTCTTGCAAACTTCACATCCATGGATAGCAAAGTAAGGTGTGTGAGCATGTCCAATTCCACATACAATTTCAATAATTCGATTGGATCGGAAATTATTGCCTTCGGTTCTTGATTATGAATCATGCAAATTGTCGCTTCAAGTTTAAGAATCGGAGTTAAGATGTCAAATTTATAGAGGATTAAAGGGAGAAATAAAAGACACTCTCCAAACCATCATGTGAATCCTCCCGTTTATTTTCATTAGAATGGTGCCTATGTTTTGAGCACATTGTCCAATCTCATCTAATAGCCCACCCACACATATTGGTGCGGGCCATCAGTGAACGGTGTGTACCAGCATTGGTTATAACCAATGGCTCTCACTGGTTGAACCTCGGTTAAAAGTGGCCCATGTTGGTAGGAATCGTTTACTGGTTGCTTGCACCAGTATATGTGAGTGTCCTATAACCCGCAAAACTTGCCATGTGCCATTTAGATATAGGTGAACAACAAAGCAAAGTGACACACGTAGTAAGGCCCACGTAACTTATGCCCTTATTACAACCATGAGTATGGTACCCGGTGAGTACCTAGTGATGATCATTTATACCGAAAATCCATAATACCGAGTTCACCTTTAAATCAAAAAGTAATTTTCTTTTGATTATGAAATGCCTTGTCATAAATACATGTTCCTCTTTACTGAAGACTTTCTGCTATTACCATAAATATAGACAGAGACTTTGTGGTTTCACTGCAGTCTTTACGAGCAAAATTGTATTTTTTTTTCACTACACCAATATTGAACAAAAATACGAGTGAGTGCCGACATCTGCATTCAAAGTCACACGTGATGGAATTTCCTAGTGGAAGATTGTAAGATTGTCCTTGGTAACCATAACACTACTTAGTTGTTATCAACCATTTCATTCTAATAATACCAATGAGAGTGTTTCACCTGAGTTTATCAAGTCAATCCGTTACTAAGAGAGAATAAGCAAGGAGTGATTCAAAATATTGTTTGACTCATTCCCAACCCCTCCAAGCGTGCAGTGGCCTTTTGAGTAATGTTATGCACAAGATGAAATTCTTAAAGAACACACTAAGAAAACCATGTTAACAACATATAGATAGAAACTCCGGTCCCTTTAGCAAGGGGCCGGCGTGAATAAAGTGTCCGTTCGTAATGTCAATGACCCGATGCCCACTGGACAAGGGGACATTGGGACAATACTACTCTCCCTTTCGAGGATGGACATTATAGTGACACACTAAGGTCGAGCCACCCATTACCGACCACTTAAGGATTTTAGCATATGATAATAAGGTATATAATTTGTTTAGGATTTTTCATGTGTGCAAACATAAGGTTCTTGTTGAATGCAAAAAGTCCCATAATTTTATTCCCACTATTCAAATAGTTATAATTATTTGAAGTGAAAAGTTGCTCGGAACCCACAACCAATATCTAGAGTGCTACATAACCGCTCAGTGTTGGAGTAGTTTCTAATAATCTTGGTATATATAATTATGGACGGAAACTCATTGATTTGAGTACATATAATTGTGATTTATATACCTTATAAGGAAACAAGGCCCCAACGTTGTTCACCAGATCACAACCTACGTTTTTTTTATAGAAAATAACGATCTGAATTGCGTCAGCAAGTGGTTGGTTTTTGTGAACTCTACATGTTGTTGATGGGGTCGTGGTCGGTAATGGGTGGCTCGACCTTATACTAGTTCCTAGCTAGCCACTAGTGCCTTGAAGATACCGGACATGGCATCCCCCCAAAGGGCTTTGAGGTACCCATACAACAAGGTCCAAGGACTCCACAAGTTGGGTGGACTACGGTGGTGAACACCACGCCGGCATGGGGAATGGAACCCACAACCTCCTCATTGGGGGCCATGAGCCCTAACCAACCAAACCAAGGCCATGGTGCTGTTAACAACATGTAAGGGTTGACTTTGAAGAGTCTGAATATAAGAAGAAACCATAGTACTGCACAGTATAAACAATTTGAGATCATCCCAGGAACTGCACTAAACAACTGGACATCTGGAAACATCAATGTCCAGATCTCATATTTATAACATTGTCGGTGCCCCCCCCCCCCCCCCCCCGCCAGACAATGTCATGCTAGTGTCGTCTGTCTGCTAGTCACTCTTTCAATACGTGCATGTATGCTGTACTCGACTCTAACACCCCTTCCCACTTGACATTAGCTAAAGACCAATTAATATCGGACTAAGGGCCGCTTTACACTAGGAGTCAAGGCCGTTTTGAAGCCAAATCCTTGTTCCCCATTGGTTGAAATTTGGAAATCGGCCCCAAGGCCTTTACACTAGGAGTCGAGACCGAAAGTCGGAAAATTATTTTAATGTTTAGGGGACAAGATATGACACGGCCCCAACTCCAAAAATTGGGTCCGCCGAGAATGGAAGGCCAATTCATGGCCTTGGGGCCGTTTCCAAATTTCAATAAAATATGATTTTTTCATTAAAGTATTATTTTGACAAGAGATCGGCACCGGAGGATGGATTAGAAATTGAACGGCTCTTCTTGGTCCACTCTTTCTTTAGCTTCTTCTCTTCTTGTCATTCTCTATCTCTCTCTATCTTTATACAACGGCCTTGACTCTTTGGCCCCGAGGCCTTTACACTAGGAGTCGAGGCCCCGGTTATATTATTATTAAAATGACCACTTGAGGCCGACCTTGAGGCCATTAGGGCTCAAATTTAGATTGAAACGGCCCCAACTTTTGATGGCCTCGACTCCTAGTGTAAAGCGGCCCTAAATAACCAAAGACTTTTCTAAATACATGGGTAAAGCTCCCTCGGTTATAGCGGGTGCATCCGGCTATCCCAATGCACCTACAAGAATTTGCTCCAGAATTTCCAAGTAGGTTTCAGTTAAGTAGCTTTCACACATGGTCATTGCTTTATCTACCAACCAATAAATGTTCAATAGTTTTTTTCTCATCCCAAAGTATTACCATCGGTTTTTGTTAATGGAGCTCCTCGTGCCCTGAATAGCTAAGACTAAAAGCAACCACTTACAAGAGCGGACGCAACACTTTTAGAGGTCCTACATTCTTGTCCTCCTCGTCTAGGTGCCAATGGGAGGGTCGGTAAGGAATCCATAGCAAATGTTGTTTAATTGTAGAATGTTGGATGGTGACTTAGGGTTTTAGGAGCCTTTATAGGGGCGGAAGACATCAATCCAGGTCCAGATTGAATGTCCAAAATTGCCCACTTGTGAACAAAAATTAGAGAAGAAGTGCAAGGGTGGAGATCGACAAAATTGAGGCGGGCGTGTTATGTAGACAATACTCATCACCAAATACTCATGACTATATTAGGTCCAGTTCATAGGAGCACCTAGACTAAAGATTGTCAAAGGTCGTTGGCTAAAATAAGAGCTTTATCAAGTGCATGGTTCAAATAGGGTTTGTCCGCTTCATCAATGTGTCATGTCCACAATCAATGTAGCCAGTTCATAGCATGGTTACACTGGGGGATCCAGATGGGGCCCAGCTAGCTTGGCCTTGTGTGCCCCCCCCCCCGGTGGCAACTTGGAGCCGCCCAGCCAAGGTGGATGGGACAAGTCTCCCACCAGCCATGGCTCTTTGGAAGGAGCTTGTCCCATCCACACTAGCTTGGGGGGGGGATGCACTAAGTTAGTTGGATGAGGCCCAATTGGACCCCTAGTGTGGATGAGGCATTAGCAGACAAGATGGAGAAGTTTTGGGTCTTGCCTAATGGGTGGCTCTAAACTTCTCTAGTGAAGGAACGCTCATGCTTGTTTGATTAGGGTTCATTATGGCTATTGGCAAAGTCTGAAAAGTGCATCTAATGAATCGGACGACATACACAATGGTCTGACCATGTAAAAGCACTTTAGAGAACAACATATTAGTTGGGATGTCATTGTTCACGCGTTGTCCGGGCTCTTGTTCAAATCGAACCTTACTGACCAACATACTCAAAAGACAAACGACGTCATATGTATTACGTAGAGTTTCTATTGCCAAAATTGTATGGATTTCGGATGTTAGATGAGGGTTTAGGGCTCCTACCTTGCAAGCAAAGTTCTTCTAGGATGTTATTCAATCCATCAATTTTAATGTTTCTTGAGGACATGTAGCATGCTTTGTGGAAATGTTTGCCCACACATTTACTACATTCTAGTGCATATATAGTGGCAAGATACAGTCACAACGTTGCTCGATGTTGGAAACAAACACGTGTGTGAACACATTTAGTCTCGAGTTTGAATGGAGAGTTTGTCGTTTAGAACACCATGTTTAAAAGTGTCTACTTGCACCTAAAGCAGATGGCCTAAGCTTGCACCTCTTAGCCACATTTAACCCCAAACACATGATAGGTACACTTATATCCTATTAATGTGGGCCACATTAATTTTCCAGAGCCCATGCCAATTCTCACAATACGAATCAATGTGGGTCACATTAATTTTCAACCTATACACTACATCTCTAGTAGAATATTAGCATGGGTTGCATTAATTTAATTTTCAAAAAATTAACGTGGTTGATCAATTTATCTTTCGTTGCTTCTGTCCTATAAACAGTAGTTCATGTGTTTGTTACAGATCTTCATGAAAAGTTAGGGGAAGACTAGAATCTTGGACCCATGTTAATTCCACCTTAACTAGAAACATAGTGTGGTTCATGTTAATTGTTTCCAGCTAGCTTTCCACCCACACTAACATGACTATTTAGTGTAGTGATCCAACATGTGCCAATACAAGTGCCATATCACTCACACCTAAAGAATTAGAAATTAATAATAATAATAATAAAATAAATACAATGTTTATCTGCATGCACAAGATGAAGTCTCTGAGGAACTAGGAAGGTCGATACGGGCTTTGAAATGTCTCCTTTTCAAAACAGGAAAAAATCCCAAACCAAGTTCAAATCATCAAAGCTTGGACGAACATACTTGTATACTATGCTAGTCTTCTCACCAAAAAGTGCAATTACCTTATTTGAGTAAATGGGTAGTACTCGGGAGCATTTTCCAAAAGCATTGGGTGACCGCTTCCTTCTTGTTGTTTACTCCTTACGAAGTGGGGTACACTCCAAACTCCAAAGTAGAATGTAGGGAACATATAAAGGGCATTACCGTACCTTACAAGCAGCTTCGCCCCTGCACCGGCGAATATTTAATTATTTTGGAAAAGTGATGTTCACCTCTCGGAAAATGAATTTCTCAATTTTTGTTTTTTAGCCAAAAATCAGTAAAAATGACCTTAAATGGCTTAGAACCAACAAAATACTGCAAAAACTAATTTATTCTAATTTCGTTTTTTTGACTTCATAATTTTCAAATTTTTTGTTTTCTATTTTTAGAATTATTTTTGGACGAAGCTGCTTGTAAGCTACGGTATGTTCCTTCTATGACTTGGTAGTGTTCAAGATTGAAGTCTTCAATGCCCTTCAAACGCGATTTGGCCCTTCAAAATATACCTCTCTCAAAACAACCCTTCAAAACGCAACCCCAAATTGAAAATGAAGACGTCACTTGAAGTCCTCAATATAATATGCCCGCCACAAGAACCAACAAGCGTAGGGCATTGTCACTACAAGAAGTAGAGTTAGATGGTTGATTCTTAATTCTTCACATTGTACTGGAAACATGTACCATATAATTCATGCACAAGTTTAATATGAGTTTTGTATTTCATTTCTATATTCTTGGATTGACGTCTTGGATTTGAACCAGCCCTTCAACTGAAGGGCTGAAATTTGAGAGCCCTTCAAAATGAAACTCATATGAGGGCTTCAATCTTGAACACTGCTTGGGGGCCTTCAATTGCTAAAGTCTTTGAATTTTATGTCTTGAAAGTTGGGACTATTGGAGTCCAAGATGACCCCAAACTTCTGGTTGATAGTGGAGGAATACCCAAAAACCAAATGAAGAAGTTGGCAGTTCAATTCATGGTCGTGAAATCTTCTCTCTACTTGATGGAGAAACTAGTGAAATGGCCACACTCTTCTTGGGTTCCAAAAAGAGGGAAAATAAAAGTTGGGATCATTATTGAAGTCTTGCAACTTGCATTCTCACACCAATGTGTGAGCGTTGTTACATTTGAGAACAAGATGAACATTTGGGTCAATAACAACCAATAAGAGCAAGGGGCAATGAGGGTGATGGAAGTTGGGGTTATAGTCCGGTTAAGCGTGAAGAATTGCCTGGTCAAAGGGAAACAACACGTTATGGGTCCATTTATTTTGTTTTATTTACAATGACCATTGAGACTATATTGAAGGATGCAAGGGACTATCAATGTCATCTACACCCTAACCTTGATAATATCACACCATCCGTTTCACCAAAAAGTGTGATATAAACAAGGTGTGACATACTTGATAATGTCACATTTTGTGCATAATGTGATATTATCAAAAAAATATGTAGAAAATCAAAATAATGCGAAAGCATGCAGCTCCAACATATTGCTTCTTGGAAATGTTTTACCAGCTCTAAATCTTCAAGGTTAAGAGGCATTTATCGACATTGGAAATGGCTACTGAAGGAATGCAACTAAGGTGCTTACCATGTGTGCGCCAACTTCAACGGCAACCACAAAATCCTCAAGAACCACCGATTGATCAACTTCCACCCCCGGGGAGGACACTTCTTGTATATTTGGGGACCCACGTGCGGCGGTGGGGTATTTTTTGGGGGGCTATTTACCTCCTAGAAAGCATTTAAAAGACCCCTATTATTACATAAAGCAAAAAATTTACCCATATTATCATATCTATCATTACTTATAATATGTAGGCCAACGGAATATATTAGAGGCTATTTTCTTTGTAAGGAAAAAAACTAACTAAAAAAATAATGAGAATACAAGTGACTAACAAATACCTTATAGAAAAAAAAGATTCAAGTTAAAACAATGCATGAATACAAATACAACACAAATACATGCATGAAAAGCAAGACATTAGGGTTGAAGAAGTATTGAAGAGATTGTAGGCACAATATGTGTTTAAAAACACAGACATGAAGTGCATCTATCAAGTATGACCAAAAATATATGCCTGATTTAGAAAAAAATTACATCTAAGATACGCCGTTCTAATGCCTCGCAGGAAGTGTTTTTTAGGATCCAATTTTTTTGCCCCTAATTTATATCTACCTAAAATTTAATGGCCCTATTTTCCGGTTCCTTATGTTACTTATAAAGGACATGCCACTTTCAATGTCCCCTAATTTATATCTAAATTTCTTATAAATTTTACCTAAGATTATTTAAATGTACCCTATATTCCGCCGCACGTAGGTTATTAAAAAACGGGAAGTGTCCTCCCCGGGCTTCCACCTCACAATGCAATTCTCTGAAAATGCCACAGACCCAAAACCAACAGTCTAAGTTCAAAACATAGAAATCGATTACAAGGTCTTCAACACCGAACTGATTCAACAAGCCTCAAAGCTTCAAAAGTACCATTTAGGAAAGGTAACAATGTGAGCAAAACCATGACTAACAGAAACAGTCATTAAGAGCAATAGTTGCTTCAGGTATTTCAATAAATCAAAAGTAAGGGGATCTGTAACAGTAAGTGACTATCGCCCTTCTTCCATCACATCCTGGTTAGACCTATCCTCATTCTCCTGCTCATTCAAACCTGAAGCAGCTTGGTCTTCAATTGCCTCCAGAAATGAAGCCACTGTGAAGTTATCTGAAGGTTATCAAGTCCTCACAATGAGTAGTTTGCCACATAGGTTGCCACATTGAGAATTGCAGCAATCGTTTCTGGTGTGGATGCAACAGTTTGTTGAGGAGAGCGGCAAGAAGATGAGGGGCAGAGAGGCTTGTGGAGCGGCGAGAGGAGAGAGCATACCGTTGCTTCTTCGGCACAAAAGAGATTCAAGATTCAAGAACCCAAGATTCAAGCGGAAAGGCGGGTGAAGATGCCGACGTCATCCATAGAATTTGTTGTTCATCCGGCCTTTTTTCATCCATATCACTTGTTATTATCACACTTACACTACAAATTTTGGAAAAAAAATAGTGACATTATCAAGTGTGATAGTGATAATAACGAGGGAGTTTTACACTATGGAAATCGGTTTCAAACTTTTATGTGACAATATCAAGGTGTTCTATTAACAAGTGTGACATTATCAAGGTTAGGGTGTATGTGGTGTTTTTGGTGGTAAGTACACTAATGGTCCTATCAATGTGGGTGGAAAATTAGCATGAAAATAATTAGCATGGGATACACTAATTTTCTATTCAATGTGGTATTAATGTGGGTCCAAGACATCGGGTCTTCCCCCAAGTCTTCATAAGACTTATGGCCAACACATTGAATATTACTTGTAAGACAAAAGTAGCACAAAATAAAACAATGAACCACATTATTTATTTTTGAAAAATAATAAATAAATTTAACATGGGTTAAAAAGTAATGTGGGCCACTTTAATTTTCATCATGGGAGTCATTGTGGGCTCTAAAATATCCTTGTGGCCTATGGTAGTAGGACTATATAGTGTAGTAGTTGTATGTTATTTATTCTTTTTTTGACTATTTCATTGTTTTTGGCATGCCTTATTTCTCTTTCTCTTTAAACACATAGTCATAAATTTGGAAGGTACTAGAGTCCACTTGAACACAACGTATATGAGAGCAAGTGAAGACAAAAATGCATGCATAAGGTAGGAAACAAAGGGGAGAGAGGTGGAGAGGGAAATTTCACACACAGGCTACACCCCTCATTCACATGGTGTTAGTTTCGAAGCTCACAAGCCCTTGCGCCTAAACTAGTAGCTTGTATGATCTTAACATTGTCGGAGGGGGATTCGTGGCACTCAAGTAGAACCATCCATCCAAGATATCGTGGATGAAGTGGCTCCAATAAAAGAAGCCCCCCTATGGGGTTGAGGGCCGATTCATTCAAATGTGATGTCACTAGACTAATTCGGGGCCTTTGACTCTATTTCCGGAATCAAATTGTCCAAAAATAGCCATTTAGATGATTCCTGCGTTTTTTTCATCCGCACGGATGATTTTACTTGAGTGCCACGAATCCTTGGCCAACATTTTTGTCCCTGGCCATAGTGACAGTTGTAGACCATGTAAAACAATGTAGCCTAGTTGGAATTACCTTGCATTGGAAGACTCAGCATTGTAGCTCACAATATGAAATCTATTCAAAGAGTTGATGTCACATAGCCCTAACTAGTCTTAAATCACGTGTAGCATATAACTAATATATATATATATATATATATATAATTGATATATAACATTATTATAAACTGTTAAACATGTGGGGCATAGAAAACATAAACAATGCACTATAATGCATGATGTAAGAACCCAAGACTACATACAAATGGCAAATATTGAAGGGTGAATTCAAGACTACATGTACATGGTTGGTACCATATTAATTGTTTATGAAGGATTTGTGATGAGGATTTAAAGCAAAAAATTTGTAGTCGAGAACCTTGTTATGTTCCTTAAGTGGAATATCCTGTAAAATCAAGGGTTTTGATATTTGAGCACTTGAAAGGTCAAGAGTATTTTCTCAAAAGCTTTTCAATAGTCATGGCATGAAACTTCAACAACTACAAGTATGCTACAAGTGGCATCTTAGGGCCGCTTTACACCTAGAGGCCGGGCCAATTTGTTGTGTAAGAGGCTTGAAATCCTCACTTGTGATTGGCCAAAAGGCTCAAATCGGCCCCAACCCCTTTACACCTAGAGGCCGGGCCGATTTGGTGGTATGATTTTTTAAATTAAAAAATGTGTGCTATGACACGGCCCGAGCTCGTTGAATTGGGTGCACCCAAAATGGAAGGCCGATTCTTGGCCTAGAGGCCGATGTCATATTTCACTAAAAAAATCTTCTTAAATAAAGTATGATTTTATTAAGTGAACTAGATCCATTGGATTATGTGGAATCTAAAGGCTCTATCCTAGATTATGCTACATCCGTTGGATTATGCTATATTTATTGAATCGGCTTGGCTTCTTGGCCCGAGGGCCTTTACATATGGGAAAATTGGCCCCCGTTATAATCTTATTATAATGTGTCGTAGAGGCCGGCCTCCAACCTAAAAAAGGCTGAAATTTTGTGCAATCGGCCTCAAGGGAAATTGGCCCGGCCTCTAGGTGTAAAGCGGCCCTGATTGTTATATTATGAGCTCAGTGTTGAGGATTGTTATGAACAATTTTAAGTTTTAAGGGGTTAATCAAGCATGGTTTGCACAATTTATTCCGCGAACACCTTAGAGCATCCCCAATGCATCTAGGTAAAGCTCCCTCTAAACCAAAACCTATCTTTTGACTGACCTAAAATTAGAAACTGAAATTACCATCATTAGAAGCGCATCTAAATAAACGTGAGATATTTCTCAAGAAAAAAGAATTGTAAAAATTTGACGTAGGTGACGACTTCGCGTTTCACGTCGAATATCGCATGCTAAATGCCAAGTGCAACAGCGGCATCGGCATCCGCACGCAGGCTTTTGACCCGAAACAATCAAAGCCACCAGGCCATCCATCTATCAGCTATGAGATCCAGATTATTTGACGATAATGGAAAGCCGCCCGACGTGCATTCCACGGGTTCGCTCTATCGATATGTCGCCCCCCGCGTCAGTGCCGAGCAAACCCGTGGGTGAATGGAACGTGGTCGACATCGAAATGCAGTGGCCCCGAGATTCGCGTGACCATCAACGATCAGAAACTGGTCGATGTCGACCAGAGGCACTATCCCGAAATCAAAACAAGCCGCTCAAGGGATACGTCTGTTTGCAGAACCATGGCGGCACGCTCGATTTTCGCAACATTCGCATTCGAGAGATAAGGCCGGGCGCCGGAATTGACCCACGCCGCTTCAAGGAAACTTCATGACCGATCCGACAAGTTGCCATCCCAACCGAAATAGAGCCCCGAGCGGCCCCCAAAGTCGAAGAACAACCCAAAGCTAGCCCGAGCCCAACCGAACCACCCAAGGCGGAAGCTCAGCCCAAGATTGAGCCGGCGCTGCCGGGCCGCAGGCCAAACGCCGGCCCGAAGTTGGCAAACTCGGCCCAGCCAAAGAAGAGCCGTCCAGCCGATGCCCGAATTCGAGGAGCCGCACGCAATGTCAGCCTCCGCGAACTGGATTCACTCATCGAACGTGAGATGCAGGATGCGATGGGTGATTTCAGCGGCAAGGACGTGATGGGGGCCGACAAACGCGGCCAAAGCGGTGCCAAACCAGGCAGCGGCCAGCAGCAGAAAAAAGCCCAAATCATGGCCATGCGCGGCAATGATATCTTCCTGGATATTCCGGGCGGCGCAGCCAGGGCGTGTTACTGCCGGCGCAGTTCCCCGAGGGCCTCCCCGAGGTGGGCACCGAAGTCGAAGTGCACATCGAAGGTTACGACAACGCCAACGGCTTGCTGATCCTCTCCCGGCAGGGTCGCGGCGGTGCACGTCGACTGGTCCAGCGTGGCCGAGGGGATGACCGTCGAGGCCACGCGTCACCGGCAATCAACAAGGGCGGGCTGGCGGTCGAAGTCAACGGCATTCGCGGCTTCATGCCCATCAGCCAGATCGACCTCTACCGCGTCGAAAACACCGAGCAGTTCCTCAACCAGCAGCCTCCTCTGCATCGTGACCGAAGTCGAAGCCGGACGAGCGGAACCTTGTCGTCAGCCGCCGGGCATTGCTCGAAAAAGAACGCGAGGAGCAGCGCGAGAAAGCTCTGGGCCGAGCTGGCCGAAGGCCAAATCCGCGACGGCGTCGTTCGTCGATCAAGCGAATTCGGCGCCTTCGTCGATCTCGGCGGCGTCGATGGGCTGCTGCACCTCAGCGAAATGAGCTGGCAGCGCGTGCAGAAGGCGCGAGGACGTCGTGCAGCCGGGCCAGACGGTCACGAGTCGTCGTGCTCAAGATCGACCGCGAGACGCGCAAGGTCGGCCTGGGGCTTCGGCAACTGCAAACCAGTCCGTGGGATACCATCGACGACAAGTATCCGCCCAAGACGATCGTCAAAGGCAAGGTCACTCGCACTACCGGAATTCGGCGCCTTCGTCGAACTCGAGCCGGGCATCGAGGGGCTCATCCACATTTCCGAACTGGCGACACATCGGGTTCGCCGGGTGACCGACATCGTCAAAGTTGGCCAGGAAGTGACCGTAATGGTGCTGAACAGCGACAAGGCCCAACGGCGTATGTCGTCTCGATCAAGGCCGCCGAAGCTGCCAACGCCCCGCCGCCTGGAACCGGAGCCAGAACCCGATGAGCCGGCGGCCCCGGTAAAACCAACCCGCCCCCGAACCACGCCGTCGAGGTGGCACAGGGGACGGAAAACCACTATTTGGTTGAGATCCAGATCTACAGCTGAATCACACGAAAAAAGACAAAAAAAAGATCAGCGGGTGGCAACTTCTTCCCTTCGGGAAGAAGTTCCACCCGCTTTATTTGATTTTTTTCGTGTGATTCGTGTGTTTCGTGGTTGTTTTGCATTTCTTCCATCTTCCCGTTTCGCAATTTTTTCGCCGAATGTAAAGCCGTCCAGTTCGTGGATTGGAGAAAGGTTGTTGAAGAAACAAATACTGACGGGGCATTCACGGCAGGTGTGATTTTTTTAACGGATCCGGCCCACCTTGAGATTGTTGTAAAAGCGTCACCCGGGTAACATGCAGAAGAATGAGCGACCTGGACGCCGCCAGGGGCCTGCATCTGGTGCCGCACGCCGTTTCGGCAATTGTCGTGCCGACCGGCGTGAACTGTGGAGGCGACTTGAACGAGGTCTGAAAATCATGACCCGGTGTTTGCTATCGTGCACAAGTTCGGCGTTGCTCTGTTAACGGCAGTGGCTTGTCTTTTTGATCAAAAACCCGGGCACTGCGAAGCCCGTTCCACCGGCTCCGGAACGGGCCGGAGAACCTGTACCGACCGCACAAGATCGCCTCATCACGCAAATGGTTTGCCAGTATCTAAACAACGCGTTCATCTGGCTCGGCCACGCTGAATGACGAACTCTCCAAACGCCTCTTCAAGCGATATTTCAAGACGCTCGACCCGACCAAGGTTTATTTCGTCAAGAAGGACATGGAAGACTTCGCCGAGTTCGAAACCCAGCTCGACGATCAGCTCGTCGCGGCGAAATCGACTTTGCCTACAAGGTTACGACCGCTTCATGGAGCGGGCCAGCCGAGCGCGTCAAGCTCGTTGAGAAGCTTGCTGGCCGCGCCCATGGATTTCTACGGTCGTCGAGTTCATGGACACCGACTACGACAAGATGGACTACGCCCCACCGACGAAGAGCTCAGCGAACGCTGGCGCAAGCGCATCAAGTTCGATCTGCTGCTCAAAAGATCGGCTCCAAGGCCGTGAACAATCCGGAAACCAAGAAAGACCTCCGACAAAACCAAGGCCAAGGAAGAAAGCAAGCCGTTGACCGACGCCGAGGCCAAGAAAAAGGTGCTGCAGCGCTATCAGGCCTGGTGAAACGCTGGAAGCAGCTCGACAACAACGATCTGCTGAAGCTGTACCTGACCGACCTGACGACCAGCGTCGATCCGCATTCCACCTACATGTCGCCGGCGACGCTCGACGATTTCGAGATCGCCATGCGGCTGCACCTCGACGGCATCGGCGCCGTGCTGCGCTCGGAGAACGGCACACACCATCGTGGCCGAGGTCATCCCCGGCGGCGCCGCGGCCGAGGACGGCCGCCTCAAGCCCAAGGACAAGATCATCGCCGTCGCCCAGGGCGACGGCAAGTTCGTGGACGTCATCGACATGAAGCTGCGCGACGTGGTCAAGCTGATCCGCGGCGCCAAGGGCACCAAGGTGCAGCTGAAGATGATCCCGGTCGGCAAGATCGAGCCGGTGGTCTTCGACCTGACCCGCCAGAACATCGAGCTGAAGTCGCAGGAGGCCCGCGCGGAAATCATCGAGCAGGGCAAGAAGCCCGACGGCAAGCCTTACCGCATCGGCGTCATCGACCTGCCTTCGTTCTACGCCGACATGAACGCGGCCAACGGCAAGGCGGCGGCGATTCAAGAGCGCCACCGAGGACGTGCGCAAGCTCCTGAAGGACTTCGACGCCAAGAAAGTGGACGGCGTGGTCCTCGACCTGCGCCGCAACGGCGGCGGCGTGCTGAACGAGGCACTGGCCCTGACCGGCCTGTTCATCGACAGGGCCCGGTCGTGCAGGTGAAGGGTCGCGGCGACGTGCCAGCGCAAGGACGACCCGGAGAAGGGCACCGTCTACGCCGGGCCGCTGATGGTGCTGGTCAGCCGCTACAGCGCCAGCGCCTCGGAGATTCTCGCCGGCGCCCTGCAGGACTACGGCCGGGCGCTGATCGTCGGCGACACGGCCACGCACGGCAAGGGCACGGTGCAGCAGGTCATCGACCTGGGCAGCCAGCTCCAGGGCGAAGACGCGCCCAAGCTGGGCGCCCTCAAGTTGACCATCCAGCAGTTCTACCGCGTCAACGGCGACAGCACGCAGAACCGCGGCGTGGCCTGCGACATCGTGCTGCCGTCGCTCAGCGAGGTCGCGGCGACCCCGGAGAAAGACCTGGACTTCGCCCTGCCGTTCGACCAGGTCAAGCCGGTCACGCATCAGAACATGAGGCGTGGTCACCGAAGAGCTCAAGAACGACCTGCGTGCCCGTTCGGCGGACCGCATCGCCAAGTCGGCGGAATTCGCCAAGTTGAAGAAGGAGATCGAGACCTACAAGCGAGCAGAAGGCGAAGAAATCGCTGCCCTTAACGAAAAGGAGCTGAAGGCCCAGTTCTCCAAGGACAACGCCGAAACGGCCGAAGACAAGCTCGACGGCGAATCGCCGGACGAAGCCAAGAGCGACACGGCCATCTACAAGTTCGCCAAGAGCCCGGCAAACACGCGAAGGCCTGAACATCATGCAGGACTGGCTGAACCGGGAAGTAAGCCAGGATTCGGTCGAAATCGAAAAAGTTAGCGTCGTGAATCTCCAGCCGAGATTCACGACGCTTTTTTTCCGCCGGGCGATGGTTTTCGCGTACCTGCTGCTGCCCATCGTCACTGCGACGGTCTGGTCGCTGGTGATCTGCTTCGCGCTGTTCGACCGGGTCAACGTCGTTGCCATCACCTTCACACGGTGCTCGTCGGCGTGGCGCTGGACTACGGCATTTACACGCTGATCCACGCCCGGCAAACGGCCGGCGGCGTCTCGCAGGCGCTGCGGGACATCCGCCTGCCGCTGGTCGCCGGTTGCCTGACCAGCGTGGGCGGGTTCGTCTTCATGACGCTGACCAACCTGCCCATGCTCCAGCAGATGGGCCTCGCGGTCGCGCTCGGGTTGATGTTTGCGCTGGCGCTCGATTTCCTTTACCTGCCGTGGGTGCCGGCGCTACGCCCCAGCCGACCGCCGCGACGAGGAAAACTGCCGGGCATCCGGCCGGCGGCTCGAACTCGGCGGCGCACGGTTTCCGTTGCTCGCGCTCGTTGCGGTGTTGCTGGCGGCGGGGCTGGTGTTCGCCGCGCGCGTCCGATGGAGCGACGACATCCGCACGCTGAGCTCGATGTCGCCCGGCCTTGCAGGATGAGCAGACGTTTTTGCGCGGGTTGTTCGGGCAGTGGAGAACAAGCAGCATCATCGTCCTGACGTTCGGCCCGGACCTCGACGCGGCGTTTGCCAACCTGGAGACCTTCAACGCCGCCCTGGCCGCTGCCGCGACGGACCCCGGCGACCGTTATTTCAATCTCGGCCGCTTGTTGCCCGACCGCCGCGCAGATCGACCCGCTGCCGCGACTATTTCCGCGCGCACCCGCATTTCGGCGACGACCTGCGCGCGGCGCTGGGCAAGGATTTCAACGCCGACGCCTTCGATCCGTTCTGGAAAGATTGGGACGCTTGGGTGCGCACGAACGCCGCCACCACGGGCGCAGCCGGCCCCGCGCAACTGCTCGCCGGGTTGCGCGAGGTGCTGCCGCTGCCGCTGCAAAACCTCTGGAACGACGAGCAGCCCGGCTCGGCCTGGCTGGCCACGACGGTCAACGACGCCGCTTTACCAGAAGCTGCCGCCTGCCGCGCTCGCCGCGCCGAACACGCCCATCGACCAGGTGAAGACCATCAACGCCGCGCTGCGCCGCTACCGCTTCACGGCCTCGCAACGCGCCGGGATCGGGCTGGCGATCATCGCGGTGGCGGTGCTGGCGGTGTACGGCTGGCGGCGCGGCGGTGTTCATGCTGGTCATCCCGCCGCTGAGCATGCTGCTGGCGTTGGCCGTGCTCGGCTTCATGGGGCAGACCGCTCGGGTTGCTGCACGTCGTCGCGCTGCTGCTGGGGTTCTGTCTGGCGAGCGATTATTCGATTTTCCTCGGCAGCCCCGGCGAACTGCCGCGCAGCACGCGTCGGGCGATCCTGCTGGCCGCGACGCACGGCGCTGCTGAGTTTCGGCGTGCTTGAGCTTCAGCAAGATCGAGGCGCTCAAGGACATCTGCCTGACGGTGACGCTGGTGATCGCTTTCGTGCTGGTGTTCTGCGAGGCGGGCTACCGACTGTTCGTCCGGCGGGTAGACTCCTGAGCAGGGAAAGCCGCATTTTTTCTGGACGGTCGCACGGTTTGCAGGCATAAAAACATTGCACACCGCCGGTGGTATAGCGAAACCGGAACCGCTGCCCTAGCCACCACAACCTGTAGATATTTATTCTCAAAATGAAGAAAGAAGCGCAAAGCCTCCACGATTATATCCGTCTCGAAGCATTCTTGCTCAGCGAACAGGCCGGACATCCGACCGGTATGGACAAGACTTTTTGAAGCAGGCGGAAGCTATCGTCCAGGGCCGCGCGGCGGTCGTCGCCGGGGCGGGCAAAGATCGAAGGTCAAGGCGAAGGCGGCTCCGGTCGCAAAGCCGATCAAGAAAACGGTCCCCGCGACGAAGGGGCCGAAGCGCAGCCCCGGTCAAAGCCAAGGCAAAGCCTATCGGCAAGCGCGGCAAAGTAAAAGCGGTCCCGGCCGCACGAGGTCGCTTTCGTTTCGGCCGAATCGGTCGTAAACTGCGGGCACTTTTCCCCGTTGCTATGGACCGCAAGTTTTACAATGACCGTGGCGTGATCGCCCGCTGGCGGGAGTTCCTGCCGGTCACCGACGCCACGCCCGTCGTCTCGCTCAACGAAGGCTCGACGCCGCTGATCCATTCGCCGCGCCTGAGCGCGCTGGTCGGGCCGTGGCTGCCGCGTGTTCATCAAATACGAGGGGCTCAACCCCACCGGCTCGTTCAAGGACCGGGGGATGACCATGGCGCTATCTCCAAGGCGCGTCGAAGGCCGGCGCGCGCGCGGTGATCTGCGCTTCGACGGGCAACACGTCGGCCTCCGCCGCCGCCTACGCCGCGCGCGCGGGGATCGGCTGCTACGTGCTCCTGCCCGCCGGCAAGATCGCGCTGGGCAAGCTCGCGCAGAGCATGGTCCACGGCGCGAAGGTCGTCACCGTGGACGGCAATTTCGACGACGCCCTGCGGCTCGTGCGCGAGGCGGCGGATTCCGGCGCGCCGGTGGCCGTGGTCAACTCCATCAACCCGCACCGGATCGAAGGCCAGAAAACGGCCGCGTTCGAGATCATCGACGACCTCGGCGACGCGCCCGACGCGCATTTCCTGCCCGTGGGCAACGCCGGGCAACATTTCCGCGTACTGGAAAGGCTACAGGGAATTTCACGCGCTGGGCCGCGCCGACGCGCCTGCCGCGCATGGTCGGCTTCCAGGCGGCGGGGGCCGCGCCGATTGTTCCATGGCCGTGTGATCGACGAGCCCGAGACGCTCGCCAGCGCCATCCGCATCGGCAACCCGGCGAGTTGGCAGACTGGCCACCGCGGCGATGACCGAATCCGGCGGCGCGGTCGACATCGTGACCGACGAGGAAATCCTGCTGGCCCAACGCTGGCTGGCGGCCAACGAGGGAATTTTCGTGGAACCGGCCAGCGCGGCGGGCGTGGCCGGGCTGTTGCGATACACCCGGGAGGACGCGCCCGAGGGACGCGCCCTCCCTCCGTTGCGCGCGGTGCCGGATGAGGGCGTCATCGTCATCACCGTCACCGGCCACGGCTTGAAGGACCCGGACACCATCCTCAAGCAAAACATCGCGCTCGCGCCACCGATTCCCGCCACGCGCGAGGCGATCCTCGGGCTGCTGCAATCGTGTTAGGCACCCGCTGACGATGCGCTCGCTTATCTTCTCCTTCGTGCTACTGATCGTGGCGCTGCCGGCAGCGGCGCAGGAAGCGACTCCGCCGGCGGGCATCGTCGGCATCCAACTCGACGTGGCGGGCGATTTTCGTTCCGTCGCCGGCACCGCGCCGGATTCGCCCGCGGCCAAAGCGGGGATTCAGGCCGGAGACTATCTCCTCGCCGTTGACGGCATCAGTACGAAAAACTTTCAACTCGAAGAACTCGTCAGCGCCATCTCCGGCACACCGGGGACGCAGGTCGTCCTCACGTTGCAGCGAGGCAGCGGCGATAAACGGGAACACCTCGTCCTGACCCGCGTGCCCATCGAAGACTTGGTTGTCTCGGGGAGGTAAGGACCGCCGCCGCCCCGGCGCGTCACGGCTTTTCCAGCCACCGGGGCGTCTCCCCGGCCGGGACGCCGAGTTGATCCAGGATGCGGAACACCACCGTATCCACCACCTCCTCCACCGTCGCCGGCCGGTGGTAAAACGACGGGACCGCCGGCAGCACCAGCGCACCGGCCTCCATCACGGCCACCACGTTGCGCGCGTGGACGAGACTCCAGGGCGTCTCGCGCGGCACGAGGATGAGCTTGCGCCGCTCCTTGAGGAAAACGTCCGCCGCGCGCAGGATCGTGGATCTCGCTCGTGCCGGCCGCGATCCGTGCCGACGGTGCCCATCGAACACGGCACGATCACCATCGCGTCGAACCGCGCCGACCCGCTGGTGAACGGCACGTGCATACTGCGGTCATCGTGCACGTGCACGCCCTCCGGCACCGTCAGCTTGCCGGCGGGCAGCTCCTCGGCCGCGACCTGCCTGGCGTGCGCGCTCAGCACGAGATGCACCTCGTGCGCCCGCGGGTCCAGCCGCGCCAGCAGCCGCTCGGTGTAGATCGACCCGCTGGCGCCCGTGGCGGCGAGGACGAACTTCATTCAGAAACCCCCCGCCGTGCAGACGCCGGGTCATGTCGGTCTGCTTGAATGCAGATCCTGGTAGAGCTGGCGCCGGCCGGCGTCGGGTTCGGCGCGGGTGCCTCGGCCGGATGCACGACGCGGTTGACCAACTCGCGCAGCTTGCCCCTTTTTGCCCTGCACGGCGTGCTCGGTCCAGCGCCGCCTGGATCGCCGCGCCCAGCGCCGCGCCCTCGGTCGTTTCCAGCGCGAACACCGGCACGCCGAACACGTCCGCGCAAATCTGCCGCCACGCCGCGCTCTGGCTGCCGCCGCCCGTCAGGCGGATTTCCGTGGGCTTGACCCCGAGACTCGCGGAAACGGTCCAGCCCGTAGCCGAGACCGAGCGTCGACGCCCTCCATCACCGCGCGGGCGTAGTGCGCCGGCGTCATGTTGCGCGTGGTCAACCCGTGCATGCACGCCCGAGCCGCGCGGCAGGTTCGGCGTGCGCTCGCCGTTGAGGTAGGGCAGAAACAGCAGCCCGCCCGCGCCCGGCGCGGCGCGCGGCGACGGCGGCTTCCATCGCGGCGTGGTCCCAGCCGAACAGGTCGCCGGGCCTGCTCGGTGGCCACCGTCACGTTCATCGTGCACGCCAGCGGCAGCCAGCCGTCCGTGCTGTCGCAAAACGCGGCGATTTCGCCCTCCTCGTCCACGACCGGCTCGGCGCTGTAGGCGTAGATCGTGCCGCTCGTGCCGAGGCTGACCGTCACCGCGCCGCCCGGCGCGATGTTGCCCGTGCCGATGGCCCCCATCATGTTGTCGCCGCCGCCCGCGCTCGACGAGCACGTTGGCACCGAGTCCCCACTCGGCCCGCAGCGTCTCGCGCAGCAGCCCGCCGGGCTTGCGCGAACTCTCCAGCGGCGGCAGCAGCTCGGCGAGGTCGGGGTCGATGAAGTTCAGGATCGGCTCGCTCCATTCGCGCGTCGCGCACGTCGAGCAGCGCCGTGCCCGAGGCGTCGCCGTATTCCATGCGCTTGCTCGCCCGTCAGCCAGAAATTGAGGTAATCGTGCGGCAGCAGGATGCGAACGCGTCGCGCGGAAGTTGGCGGGCTCGTTCTGCTTGAGCCAGAGAATCTTCGGCGCGGTATAGCCCGGCAGCATGGCGTTGCCCGTCAGGGCGATGATCTCGTCCGCGCCGCCGAACTCGTTGTTGAACTGCTCGCACTGCGCCGCGGTGGACGTGTCGCACCACAGCTTGGCGGGGCGCACGGGCTCGTTGTCGTCGTTGAGCGCCACCAGGCCGTGCTGCTGGCCGCTGACGCCGATGGCGCGCACCTCCGCGCGCCGCGTCGCCGAGTCTGTTCCAGGCAGCCGCGCACGGCGGCGTCGGCCGCGTCGACCCAGGTTTCGGGGTGTTGCTCCAGATGGCCCGGCGGCAGGCCCGGGATCATCCCGTACGGTCTGTGCGCCGATGGCGAGCACGCTGGCCGCTGTCCGGGTCCAGGGCGATGCACTTCGTGCTTTGCGTGCCGCTGTCGAGGCCGAGATAAACCATTTTTCGAGTTTCCGTTTGGCGGTTTACGCCTTAGATGTAGCCCCCGAGCGAACGCCATGACGAGGCGTCATCTCACACCATTTTCCCCGCCATGATCAAGAAACTGCTCCACACCCGCTACCGCGTGTCACGACCTGGAGAAAACCGTCGCGTTCTACAAGGACGTGCTCGGACTGGAGGAAACCTCGCCGCCACACCATCCGGCCGCGGCTCGCAGTTGGTGTTCTTCAAGGCCCCGGGCAGCGAGGAGGAAATCGAAATCTGCAAGTTCGACGAAAGCGGCCCCGTGCAGGTCGGCCCGGACCTGACGCATCTCGCCTTCGAGGTGGACGACATGGAAGCGTTCGCCGAGCATGCCGCCTCCAAGGGCTATCCGCTCAGCGACGGCCCGCACAAGAGCGGCAGCGGCAGCGTGATCGCCTTCATCGACGCGCCCGAAGGCTACGAGGTCGAGTTGATCCAGCGGCGCGAACTAACCGTCCGCCGCACCTTATGGAATTCGACTGGCTGGAAGTCCCTTTCGACCTGCGCAAGGTCCCGCCCCGGGAGATCGAGGAAACCTTCGAGGACCCTTTCAGCCTGCGTCTGCTGCCGGAGATGCCCTCGCGCAGACGGCGAGGCGCGTTATTTCAACCTCGGGCGAGACCACCGCCAGCCGCGCGATTTTCAGCGTGTTCTGGACGGATGGGAAACGGTATCGCGTCATCCTGGCGCGCGACATGACGACCGAAGAGGAAATGTTTTACGACCGCAAGAACTCCGAGTTTAATCTCTAGATGGCAACGACTGGCGCGTCCGGACCCATGAGCGATCCCGTGGAAAGCGTTTCTACCAAAACGTACCGCGTCATCGCCCACTGGCCGGAGGTGCCGACGTTTGAGACCGAGGAAGACGAGGCGGCGTTCTGGTCGCAGACGCGCATCGACCCGCGGTTGATGAACACCGCGATCCTGAAGGCCGACACGCGGGAATCCACGACGGTCACGCTGCGGTTCGATCCACGCATGCTGGCGCGCATCAAGCGGTTGGCCCGCTCGCGCTATCTGAACTACCAGAGCATGGTCAAACAGTGGCTCAGCGAGCGGTTGGAGAAAGAGATTTAGAGGGGGCAAGTTCCGAACAGGCCGCGCCTGCGGCCGGTTGTTCCGGCAACAAAAGGGACGAGGCGTCGGACTATCGCCCACCCTTTTTGTGCTAGAGGTCCCTGCTTCGCCGCCCCTGTTGCCCTTGCGGCGAAGCCCCTTTCCTGAAAATGGAAAACAGCCTGACTGGCCCGGCTGAAAATTCCCCCCGGATTTTCAACTCACTCCCTCCAGTCAGGCTGCCCTTTTGGTTTTTTCCCCCGTTCGTGTGACACGAACATCTGCTCCATTAGCAGCCACGATGCCACGGGTGATCTCATGCGAAATCTCCCGAGGGGAACGCCTACGGGCTTGAGTTTCATAATTTATGCAAGCTACTCTATACTATGAAGTTATGATAAATATAAATAAACTTCTACGGCCTTTTCCTCGCACGGCCAACCGAAAGAAAATCGCTGGTTCGTTTTGCTCAGACTGGACGAATCCGACAGTTCCTTTTTAGGCAAATTTCGGCTGCGGTTTGCCATCCGTTCGACGTATATCTTTTGCATGGCCAAGTCGATCAGCCTCCCGACCCAGGAGACCAGCGAACGCATCGAAAAACTCCGGCGCGAACTCGCCGCGCACAACCGGCGGTATTACCAGGAAGCCGCCCCGACGATCACCGACCAGGAGTACGACGCGCTCTACCGCGAACTGGTCGATCTGGAGGCCGCGCACCCGGAGTTCCTGACACCCGATTCCCCGACGCAACGGGTCGGCGGCACGCCGTTGGAGGAGTTCAGCCAGATCAGGCACCGCGTGCCCATGCTCAGCCTCGACAACACGTATTCCGAACTCGAAGTGACGGAGTTTTATCGTCGGGTGCAAAAAGCGCTGCCCGGGGCGCGAGGTGCCGGTCATCATCGAACCGAAGATCGATGGCGTCGCCGTGTCGCTTTTTTACGAAAACGGCGCACTCCGCTACGCCGCCACGCGCGGCGACGGCGTCACCGGCGACGACATCACGCAAAACGCCCGCACGATCCGCACGATCCCCCGCCACTTGCACGGCGAATCGCTGCCCGAGCGCCTGGAGGTGCGCGGCGAGGTTTACCTGCCGAAAAGCGGGTTCGCCAGGCTCAACCGCGACCGCGCCGACGCGGGTCTGCCACTATTTGCGAACCCCCGCAACGCCGCCGCCGGTTCGCTCAAGCAACTCGACCCGGCCATCGTCGCCAAGCGTCCGCTGGCGTTCGTCGCCCACAGCTTCGGCCTGCTCGAAGGCGGCAGCGAATTGCATTCGCAGAGCGAGATGTTCAAGCTGCTGACTGCCTGCGGTCTGAAAACCAGCGAGCGGCTCTGGACGGCCAGCACGGCGGAGGGCATCCTCAAGGCCATCCGCGAACTCGACGCGGTGCGGCACGATTTCGAGTACGAAACGGACGGCGCGGTGGTCAAGGTGGACAGCTTCGCGCAACGCCAGCGCCTCGGGCTTGACCTCCAAATCGCCGCGCTGGGCGATGGCCTACAAATACCAGGCCGAACGCGCCGAAACGCGCCTGCTGGAAATCCAGATCCAGATCGGCCGGACGGGCGTCCTGACGCCGGTGGCGATCCTGGAACCGGTATCCGTGAGCGGAACGACCGTCGCGCGGGCCACGCTGCACAACGCCGAGGAGATCGCGCGCAAGGACATCCGCATCGGCGACACGGTGGCCATCGAAAAATCGGGCGAGATCATCCCGGCCGTCGTGCTCGTGCGCACCGACCTGCGCACGGGCGGAGAAACGATTTTTCACTTCCCCGAAAACTGCCCGTCGTGCGGCACGCCCGTTGCCCAGGACCCGGACGGCGTGGCGATCCGCTGCCAGAACATCGCCTGCCCGGCGCAGGTGCGGCGGCAATTGCAGCATTTCGCGTCGCGCGGGGCGATGGACATCGAAGGGTTGGGCGAGGCGATGCGTGGAACAGCTCGTCGGACACGGGCTCGTTCGATTCGATCCCGGACATCTACGATCTGACAGCCGGGCAACTCGCCGCGTTGGAGCGGATGGGCGAGAAAAGCGCCGCCAACCTGATCGACGGTATCCAAGCCAGCAAGGAGCGGCCACTGTGGAAGCTGCTTTTCGGCCTCGGCATCTTGCACGTCGGCGCGACCGGCGCACGCGCCCTGGTGGCGCGAGTTCAAAACGATGGACGCCCTCTTGGACGCGCCGTTGGAACGCATCCGCCGCGCGCGGGACATCGGCGAGGTCGTGGGCCTGAGCGTGCATGAGTTCTTCACGAACCCCGCCAACCGCGAAAGCCTCGACCGGTTGCGTGCGAGCGGTCTGAACTTCGGCGAACGCGACCCCGCGCCGTTGGTAGGTGCCAACGCGGGTTCGCCGTTCACGGACACACGCTGGGTCATCACAGGCACGCTGAGCCAGCCCCGCGAGGAAATCACCGAAATCATCCTGGAAAAAGGCGGCAAGGTCAGCGGCAGCCTGAGCAACAAAACGGATTACCTCCTGGCAGGTGCGGAAGCAGGCAGCAAACTGGAAAAGGCCAAGTCCCTCGGTGTGAAAACGGTGAATGAGGAGGAGTTTCGCCGGATGCTCGGGGGCGGCGTGGTTTCGGCGGAGCCGTCACGGAGCGGCGGAGCGTCGGCCAAGGCCCCGGCGACGGAATCCATCCTGGAGTTGCCTCTGGACGAACAATCCTGAGCCGTTCCTACCCTGCTTCTCAGGTTGAATGGGGGATCAGACCCCGCGCCGCAGGCGCATCGTCCCCAAGGTAGGGATGGCTCTCCGAGCCGTCCCAAATGTTTCTGGCAAGGCGCTCCGTACGCACGGAGATTATCCAAGCCGATCTTGGGACGGCTCGGAGAGCCATCCCTACCTTGTTTGGACGCCGCCGCAGGCGCGGCGGGAAACTCTAGCGATCCCGGTTTTGTCCCGCGCCGATCAGCGCATTCGGCAGAACCAGCAGTGTCCCGTTTTCGATGCCGGTGCCATCCGTCATGCGTTCCGGGATCGGTGGCGGGCCGGGCGGATTGGCAGGCCGGATTTCGAGGGTGACTTCCTTGTCGCCACGCAGCACGGTAACCGGCACCTTCTCGCCCGCCGTCAGGAAAAATGACGCGTCGCACAGGTCTCCGAAGCAATGGATCAAAGTTTGCCCGAGCTTCGTGATGATGTCCCCGGCCTGCAAACCGGACTCCGCCGCCGGGGCGCTTTCGGTGACACTCACGATCTTCACCGCGTCCCGGTCGTTGTTCCCATCGGTCGGCACCGCCGTCATCCCGATCCAGGCCGGGGACGCGTGGCCGAATCGCACGAAGTCCGCGCGCACCTTCTCCGCCGCCTTGATCGGCAGCACGAGACACACCGCTCCGAAGTCGAGTTGGTAGGCGAGGATGCCGACGACCTCGCCGCGTTCGTTGAGCACGGGCGCGCCCGCCTCGCCCGCCCGGACCGGCATGTTGGCGCGGATGTGCGTGGTCGAGAAGATACCCGCCCGGGCACTTCTGGTCGAAGCCCGCCACCAGGCCAAACGTCGGCGAGGCCGGTGAATCCATCGGGTATCCGATGGCCACGACGGGCGAGGCGACTCGCAGGTCTTCCGAGCGGCCCAGCGTGAGGAACGGGGTCTGCGCCGCCGCGTCGATCTTGAGGATCATCACGCCGCTGCGCGGGTCGGACAGCAGGCAACGCGCGGGATATTTCTTGTCCGCGAACTCGACGGTCAGATTCCACGAGCGGCCCGCGACGGAGAAATTCGTGTAGATCGTCCCGCTCGGATCAATGAAAAACCCGGTGCCGCCGCGCCGCCCGAACGGATCGGTGGCCTCGATGCGCACGACGGCTTCCTTGTACTTGGCAAAAAGGTCCGCCACCTCTTCGCCGATGGCTTTGAATACCGCCTTCTGCTCGGCGATGGACACCGGCGATGCATCCGGCGAAGGGGACGGTTCCTGCGCGTGCGCCGTCACCAACCACGCGAGGCAAACCCAGGAGACGACGAACAGACGCGAGGTGCCACCGGTGCGCGCCGCGTCAAAAATCGGACCGCTGCTCATAGACGACGGGCTGGATCGGCGGGGCATCCAGCACATACCGCGTGCGGTTGCCGGCGGAAGAGGTGGCTACCCGGTGGGGCTCGTCGAAGTTCAGCTCGGGCGCGAGCCGGAGGGAAGGTCTGGCGGTGTAGATATTGATCCGCGGCGAAATTTCGGCCACCGAATGCCCGAGATCGGCCCGCGCCGGATCGGCCGTCGGAGCGAACAGGATGTGCGTCGAAACCAGCGTGGCTGCCACGACGGCCATCGCGCAGGCACCCGTGTACGCGTACCGCGCCGGGGAAAAAGTCGGCAGCGCCGCCCTCGATCCGGTCGAGGGCCAGACGCCACAACGGACGCTCGAGCAGCTCCGCTCGCTGCCGCCGATGGAACTCGGCCAGGAAATCCTCGAAGTATTCGGGCGGCGGTGCTTCGTGGCGTTTCAGGCGGAGCAGGCGTTGCAGGTCTTGGAACTCGTCATCCATAAGCGAAAAATTGAGAAAAACTGGTCAGGCTGGCAGCGGGCGGCACGCTAGGTCTACTTGCGAAATTCTTCGAGGTAATTTTGCAACTGGCGGTGGGCGTAAAACAGGCGGGAGCGCACGGTGCCCTCGGAGACGCCCAGGATTTTGCTGATCTCCGCGTGTGGCATCCCTTGGATGTCGAACATCGTCACCACCATCCTATGTTCCATTGACAGCTTCATCATGGACTCGTTCAATCTTCGCTGGAGTTCGGAGAGATTGGTTTCCCGCACGGGATCGCTGGTGGCCGTCAGCTCCAGAAATTCCTTGTCGTTCTGGATGTTTGAATCCACGTCGTCCAGGCTCATCTGCCACCGTTTTCCCCGTTTCTTGAGGAAATTGATGGTCATGTTTTTGCCGATGGTGTGCAGCCAGGTGTAAAAACTGGAATTGCCCTGGAAGCCGCCGATGGAGCGGTAGGCCTTGAGGAAGATTTCCTGCACGAGGTCGCGGGCGTCCTCGTTGTTGCTGGTCATGTGGTAGACCAGTCCGTAGAGGCGCGCGTGGTAGCGCGTGACGAGGGCGCTGAAGGCGTCGGCGTCGCCCGTCTTGGCGCGCGCCACGAGAATTTCGTCGGCCTCTTCGGCTCCATGTTCGTCCCGCTCCGCGCGTGCCTTGTCCGTCACTCCAGAGACGGTGATAGCAGCAGCCATGGGCGAAGGGAAGGCGCGTGTGCCGGTCATCTCGTTGCAGGCGGTCCCGAACTCCGGGACGATAACACATCTCTGACCGATCCGCCGGACTCGCTCAAATCTCCAACCGCTGCTCGAAGTCGGAGAGCACGTCGCAACCCCTGGCCGTCACGGCTACCACATCCTCGATCCGCACGCCGCCGAGTCCCGGGAAATACAGGCCCGGCTCAATCGTGATGACCGTGCCCGCTTCGAGGCTGCGCGTGAACTGGAAACGCGGCGCTTCGTGCAATTCCAGCCCGAGACCGTGGCCCGTGCCGTGGAAAAATCCGACGTGCCGGCCGTCGCGCGTCTCGGTGGGATAGCCGGCGTCCTTGAAAAATTTCTTCGTCCCTTCGTGGATGCGCCTTGCCGTCGGCCCCGGCGCGCGTGCGATCGATGGTTGCGCGCTGGCCTTCCTGCACGGTCACCCAGAGATGGCGTTGGGCGTCGGTGGCGCGGCCTTTGACGACCGTGCGCGTCAGGTCGCCGTAGTAACCGGTGCGCGGCATCGCGCGGGAAAATGTCGATGATGATGAGTTCGCCCGGCGCGGAGCGGGCCGCTGCCGCGTTCGTGCGGGATCGCACGCCTGTTCGCCGCCGGCGACGATGGTGTTGGCCGGCACGCCGCCCGCGCGCAGGATGGCGGATGTCGATCTCGGCGCGCAGCCGTTCGCTGGTGAGCACGCGCCGCCCCAGTGGAGTTCGGCCCCGGGCGCGGCCTTGTTTACCGCCGGCGGCCTTCGCGGCGGCGAGCACTTCCATGCCCCGCGCCATGCCGGCGGCGTGATTTCCAGCGCCCGGCGCAGATGGCCGAATTCCTCGGGCGTCTTGTGCAGGCGCGCGGGCCAGAACGAGTCCGCGCGTTCGGCGGCTGTCACGCACGCCCTTCCGCGCCAGCGCCATGCCTCAGGCCCAGCGGAAAACTCTCCGGCACCACCGCCCGGCGGACGCGGCGCGATCTTGCAGGAAATGCGCGGCGACCTTCGCCAACGCCGGCTTGCGCGCCGAGCGCCTTCTTGTGTTCCTTGGTGAACTCCGAGAGGCTGAGCACCTCGTCCACGGTCGCCTGCTTGCGTCCGCGGTCCACTTCCAGGTCGCTCAGGAGGATCGTCGTGCGGCCGTGCTGCGAGAAACAGAGAACGCGTCGGGCACGAAGAAGCGCGTCGCGTAGAGCATGTCGGCGCTCGTCCTCGCTGGCGGCGATGATGAGCCGCGGCGGTTCGCGCCGGGCAGGCGCAATCTGGCGCGCGGGCTGTTTACGGGCGGCTTTGGCGGACTTCTTTATGGGCGCGGATTTCATAACGGCTGGCGGCGCGACAGGCGCACGGCCACGTAATCTGTATCCGGCAGGATGTACTTGCGCAACTCGACATCGACCTCCGCGCAGGCCGGGAAACGCGTGAGCACCGTCGCGGCGATATCCTCGGCGAACGTCTCGATCAATTTCGCTCGGTTCGGCGTTCGCCGCGAGCGTGCGGACGGCCGCGCAAACGGCGGAGTAATTGATCGTGTGTTCGATCCGGTCGTCGAGTCCGGCGAACCCGCGGGCGGGTCGCAGCGTCAGCGAAACCGTCAGCCGTTGCGGCTGCGGCGCGTTCGCGGTCGGTCACGCCGATGCGGACGTTCAGCTCGAGACCGGCGACATGGATTTGGTCCGGCGTCATCCCAGGCGGAACCGCACCTCGCGCACGACCCGCGCGCCGAAACGCTCCTTCAGCTTTCCGTGATCGATCTGCGCATGCGGTCCATCTCGAAGTGGACCGTCGGCTGGAGCACGCGCACGTAGAGCACGCCGTCCTTGAGCCGCTGGGCGGCGGAATGCGCCGCGATGAAGTCGCCCACCGATTTCCTTCCACGCCTGGAGCACCTCGCTCTCCTGCACCCGCTCGCCCAGCCCGAGGCCTGCATGGTCTTGGCGACCAGCGCGCCGACCGCCTGGACGCGCTCGATGAGCGGGCGCGGTTCGCCGTAGCCGCGCCATTCGGCCACGACGCTGCCGCCGCAGTTCGGCGTCGGCGAGCGGTCTGGCCATGCGACGTTTGCCGGCTGCCGCTGTCGGGAGAAACCTGGCGGTCTCTTACTCCCCGTCCGAGCCGATGGCCTCAACCGGGCAGCCTTCCATCGCTTCCTTGCAGAGCGTCTTTTCCTCGTCGGTGTGCGGCTGCTTGTACACGTAGGAATGCCCGCCGTCGTCGTTGCGGGTGAAGTTCGCCGGGGCCGTCTCGCGGCACAGGTCGCAGTCGATGCACTGGTCATCGACGTAAAACGTCCCCGCCACGTTTTCGGCGTATTTGTTCGCTAGATCGGCCATAAGGTTCAACGGCCGGTAACGTAGGGGCACCGCGGGGCGTTGCAACGTTTTTTTGCGGCGGCGGCACTTTCTTTCCGCCGGCGTTTGGGGCACGGTTCGCGCTGCTCGCGATCGGCTTTTTAACGCCGCCTTGAACACGCCGCCGCCCACGCCGCCCGCCGTCGCGCCCGCGCCGCCGCCGATCCCGCCGCTCCGGCGCCCGGCGGCGCTGGCGGCGGGCGTTCTCGCGGCTGCCGCGCCTGCGCTGGTGGTACTGGCTGGTGCTGCTGCTGCCGGTCGCGCCGGCGGTGGGCGTGGTCACCTTCTTCGCGTTGTGGGCGGGGACCTTCGACCTCGAAAAACTCGGCGAGATGCCCCAGCGCGCCACCGTCTTCGACATGGACGGCAACTTCGTACAGCAGCCTGCGCGTCAGCGAGAACCGCGTCGTCGTGCCGATCGACAAGGTGTCGCAAGAATTTCCTCGACGCGCTCGTCGCCCGCGAGGACACGCGCTTTTACGCGCACCACGGCGTCGATCCGCACGGCATCGCGCGGGCCGTCGTGCGCAACATCACCCGCCACCGCGCCGCCGAGGGCGCCAGCACGCTCACCCAGCAACTCGCGCGCAACAGCCTGCCGCTGGGCGGCAAGACGCTCACGCGCAAAATCCTGGAGGCGTTCGTCGCCGTGCGCATCGAGCGGCATTACACCAAGCAGCAAATCCTCGAACTCTACGTCAACCGCATCTTCTACGGCGGCGGCCTCTACGGCATCGAGACGGCCAGCCAGGCGTACTTCGGCAAGCCCAGCGCGCAGCTCGACCTCTCCGAGTCCGCCATGATGGCGGGGCTGATCCGCAGCCCGAACCGTTTTTCGCCGCTCAACAACCTCGCACGGCCGCCACCCACGAGCGCGACACCGTGCTCGCGCGCATGGCCGAGCTGCACATGATCTCCCCGCCGCAGGAGCGACGCGGCCGAGCACGAGAACATCAAGGTCGCGCGCAACCGGCCGCCAGCGGCGTGCAGGAAAACTACGCGATGGACGCCGTCCAGAACGAACTTTCCGGCCTGCTCACCGACGAGCAGACCGACGAGGGCGGCCTGAAAATCTACACCACCATCGACCCGGAGCTGCAGAAGCTCGCCACCCAGGCCGTCGAGCACGCAGCTTGACCAAGATCGAGAACCGCCCCGGCTACGAGCATCCCGAAGAAGGGCCAGAACCCCGACGCCGACGAGAGCACGGGCACCGATTATCTCCAGGGCGCGCTGGTGCTCATCGACAACCGCGAGGGCGCCATCCGCGCGCTCGTCGGCGGGCGCGAATACAAGACGCAGGCGGCTTCAACCGCGCCACCGACCTGCCCGGCCGGCCGGTCGGCTCGACGTTCAAGCCCTTCGTCTACACGGCCGCGTGGCAAGCGCGGCCTGCTGCCCGGCGCGAACATCGACGACGGCCCGATCCGCCCCGGCGAACTGCCCGACGCGCCCAACTGGCACCCCGCCAACTCCGACGGCACCTTCGGCGGCGTGCAGCCGGCGGAGATCGGCCTCATCCGCTCGCGCAACACCATGAGCGTGCGCGTGGGCGAACTCGTCGGCCTGGAAAACGTGCGCGACGATGGGCCGGGACGTCGGCCTGGGCGACGAACATCCCCGCCGACCCGACGATCTTCCTGGGCACCTTCAACACCACGCTGCCCGGCTGACCGAGGCGTACACGCTGTTTCCCGAACGCCGGCGTGCACCGGCCAGGCGTATTTCATCGAGCGCATCGACGACGCCGACGGCAACGACGATCTACCGCGCCGCCGCACGGCGGACAAGCCGGTGCTCCAGCCGGGCGCGGCGTGGATCACCCACACCGTCCTGCGAAAAGGTCATGCAAAAGGGCACCGCCGCCGAGGCCGCGCTCGCTCGGTTTCAAGAGGCCCGGCGCGGGCAAGACCGGCACGACGAACGATTTCCACGACGCGTGGTTCGTCGGCTACACGACGAGCCTGACGTGCGGCGTGTGGGTGGGCTTGGACCACGCCGAGACGATCATGGCCAAGGGTTACGGCGCGGCGCTGGCGCTGCCGATCTGGTGCCAGGTGATGAGCAAGGCGTCGGCGCAACGTTACCCGGCCAAGGAGTTCCAGCCGCCCGAAGCCGCTGCAAGCGGGTGCGGGTGTGCGCGTTTTCCAACGAACTGGCCACGGACGGCTGCGAGGCGGCCGGGACCGCCTACGCCATCGACCTGCCCGCCAGCCGGGTGCCCGGCTGACCTGCACGGACCATGCCGGAGCCGCGTTGACCCCGGACGGACCGCCGGTCGCTCCCGGCCAGACCCTCCCCCGCCCGACCAACAGGACCAGAATCCGCAGAAGGAAGGATTTCCCGAAGAAATTCATGCGGTCGTTCCGCAAGCTCTTCGGCGGGTAGCCCGGCACGGTCATGGAAGTCGATCCTCCCTCCGCGCTGACCCGTTTCGGGATTTTCTTTCTGATCGGCGGCATCACGCTGATTTTGATCATGTGGGGCGTGCTGAAATATTTCGACAAGCCGGGCGCGGTCTCGTTCGCCAAGCGCGGAGCCGACGCCGGTGGTCACGCCCACCGTCCCGCCGTTGTTGGCGAGACCGTCGCCGTCTGGCGCTCCCCCGTGAACGTTCTCAAGGCCGTGCCTTGCAAAGCGGTTCCAACACCGGCCAGACGAGTTCAGCGACTTTCCGGTGCCCGGCCGCCGTGGGATGAATCTGGTCTTTCTGGTTCAGCGACTCGTCGCCACCCACCCCGTCGAGGAGAAACGGCAACCGCACCGCGCCCGGATTCGCCTTGGCCAAGTCGTCGTACATCGCCTTGAAATGCTCCACGTAATCCTGCCCGTAGTTGGGCGGGATTTGCATCCCGGCGATGACCACGCGCACGTCCGGGTTCTTGGCGTGGGTTTTGTCGATGATGCCCTGGAGATTTCGTCGGGCCTCGTCGATGGACAGGCCGCGCAGGCCGTCGTTGCCGCCGAGTTCGAGAACCAGGATGTCCACCGGCCGGCGCAGCAGCCAGTCGATGCGATGCAAACCGCCCGCCGTGGTGTCGCCGCTCAGGCCGCCGTTGAGGACCGTGTAATGGTAGCCGGCCGCCTTGATCTTTTCCTGGATCACCGCCGGGATACGCTTCGGCGCCGGGTCGTCGAGGCCGTACCCGGCCGTGAGGCTGTCGCCGAAAAACAGGATCGTGCGCGGCGCGTCCTCGGCCTTCGCCGAGAGCCGGCGACATGGCGACCGCCAGCAGCGCGAGGATCGTGCGAAGGAACATGCCCGGAACTATCCGCCAACGCGCCACGGTTCGGCAAACGCGGCGGCCGCGGAATTGCGCGCCGTAAGGCGGGATGCGGCACATTCGCGCGCCTGCTCCCGTCCGACTCATGGAAAACCCGCCTCGCCCGTCCTCGAAGTCCGCCAACTCACCAAAACCTACCGCAGCGGCGACCGGGAGTTGACGGTGCTCAAAGAGGTCAGTTTCTCGCTGGCGGCCGGGGCGACGTGCGCCATCGTCGGCCCGTCGGGCAGCGGCAAGACGACGCTGCTCGGTCTCTGCGCCGGGCTGGACCGCGCGACGAGCGGCTCGGTGGTCCTCGCCGGGGTGGCGTTGGACGATCTGGACGAGGATGCCCGCGCGCGGGTCCGCAACGAGCACACCGGGTTCGTGTTCCAGAATTTCCAGCTCGTGCCGACGCTCACCGCGTTGGAAAACGTCATGGTCCCCGCCGAACTCCGCGCCGGCACGCGGCGACGCGCACGGCGGACATTGACGGCCGCCGCGACGGATCTGCTGCGGCAGGTGGGTCTCGAAGCGCGCCGGGGGCATTATCCCGCGCAGCTTTCCGGCGGCGAACAGCAACGCGTGGCGCTGGCCCGGGCGTTCATCAACCGTCCGCGCCTGCTCTTCGCCGACGAACCGACCGGCAATCTCGACGCCGAAACCAGCGAGCGCGTCGTGGAACTCCTGCTCAACCTCAACACCCAGGCCGGCACGGCGCTGGTGCTCGTCACGCACAACCCCGAACTCGCCGCCCGACCGGTCGCACGATCCGCCTGCGCGACGGGGCGATGGTGGAGTGAGCCGTTTCTCCGGCGCGGGTCGGTTGCCATCGTTCGTCGGACTGCTAGGTTTCGCGGACTATGCCCGTGCAACCTCTTTTCACCGCTCACGCCACTTCCACCGGGGGCCGCAACGGCCACACCCAGGCCGACGACGGTCTCATCAGCGTCGATCTTTCCGTGCCGAAAGCGATGGGCGGCCCCGGCAAGCCCAACACCACGACGCCCGAACATCTGTTTGCCGCTGGCTACGCGGCCTGCCTCGGTGGGGCGATTGACTATCAGGCGAACCAGCTTGAAACTGAAGCCCACTTCGCTGGAAGTGAAGCCCGGCGTAACCATCGGCAAGAGCGATGACGGCGGTTTCGGACTGGCGGTCGCACTGGATGTCACGCGTTGGCGGTCTGTCCGAAGAGGACGCGAAAAAAATCGTCGAGGCTGGTCACGCGTTCTGCCCGTATTCCAAAGCGATCAAGGGCAACGTCGATGTGACGCTCAACGTTACGACGGTCTGATTCCAAACAAGGTAGGGATGGCTCTCCGAGCCACTCCCAATTTCTCTGGAAGGCGCATCGTGCGCACAAAAGTCGTCCAAGACAAAATAGGGAACGGCTCGGAGAGCCATCCCTACCTTGGAACGAAAATGTGGTACGGTCCCGCGTGACTGCGGCGCAGGTCGAAACGTTCCTCCGGCATCTCTTCGCCGGGCCGGCGGGTGGTGGTCATGGTCGTCGCGGCGCTGTTGTGTTACAGCGGTTTCGTTCGCGCGGCTCGGCGCGGCCGGATCTGCCGTACGTTGCCGCCCCTGCCCTGCTGACGGCGGCCGAACGCAACTTTTTCTTCGTGCTGCGGCAGGCCGTCGCGGCCGGACTACCAGCTTTTCGCCAAAGTGCGGCTGGGCGACATCATCCAGGTCGAGAGCGGCGTCGCGGGCAAGCGGCGGTTCGCCGCCTTCGGGCGCATCGCCTCCAAGCACGCCGATTTCGTATTGTGCGACCCGCGTTCGTTCGCGACGGCGCTGCGTGATCGAACTCGACGACCGTTCCCACTCGTTACCCGCCCGGCAGAAGCGTGACGAGTTTTTCGATGCCGCCTTGACCGTCGCCGCCGTGCCCGTGCTGCGCGTGCCGGTCCGGCGGGCGATATTCGCCGCGACGAAATCCGCGCGGCTGGATGCCTTGCCGAGACGCTCCCCCTCCGCGACATGATCTCGCCCGACCGCATGACCACTTGCCACCCGACTTTCCGCCCGGCCTCTCACCGTTCGCGTTGTTCGACCCGTGGGTCTGGCGCATGGCGTGGCGGGACAGCCGCCGCAGCCGGGGCCGGCTGCTCGTGTTTTCCACGGCGCTGACGCTCGGCGTTGCAGCGCTCGTGGCCATCGGCTCGGTCGGCTGGAACCTCCAGCGCGCCATCACCGAACAGGCCCGCACGCTCGTCGGCGCGGACCTCATCGTCGAGAGCCGCCATCCGTTGACGCCCGACGCGCAAAAGTTCGTGGACAGTCTCGGCGGGACCGATCGCGCCTACGAAACACGCCTCGTCTCCATGGCGACGTTCCCGCGCACCGGCGGACAGCGGCTCGCACAGGTCCGCGCCATGGAGGGCGGCTTACCCATTCTACGGCAAGATCGAAACCGACCCGTCCGAGGCCGCCGCCGGTTTGGCGGAAGCCAAAGGCGCGGTCGTGGAGGAAAGCCTCCTCCTGCAATACGGCTTGCACGTGGGCGACCAGATCTCGCTGGGCGGCGAGAGTTTCCCGATCCTCGGCACCATCAAGAAACTGCCCGGCGAGGTGAACGTCGTTCGCCGGCATCGCCCCGCGCGTGCTCATCGCCCGCCAGCGCCTGCCTGCCTCCCTGCTCTCGCGCGGGAGCATCGTGCGGTATTTTACCTATTTGCAACTGCCCCCGTCGGTCAGCCCGCCGCAACTGGTCGCCGAACACAAGGCCGAGTTTCGATAAATACCATCTCGAAACCGACACCGTGGACCACCGCAAACGCCAGATGGGCCGGGTGTTCGACGACGTGAATCATTTCCTGAGCCTCGTGAGTTTCATCGCGCTGCTGCTCGGGGGCATTGGCGTGGCCAGCGCGATCCACGCCCACGTCAAACAAAAGCTGCGCACCGTGGCCGTGCTGCGTTGCCTCGGGGCATCGTCCGGGCAGACGCTCGCCATTTATTTCCTCCAGGCGATCTCGCTCGGTGTGGTGGGATCGGTCCTCGGCGCGGCGGCGGGACTGTTTTTCCAGAGCCTGACGCCGTTGTTCCTCAGGGGCATCCTGCCGGTGGAACTGCGCTTCGGCATTTCCTGGGGATCGGTGGCGGAGGGTCTCATCGTCGGCTTCGTGACGTGCGCGCTTTTCGTGCTGCTGCCGCTGCTGCCCGTACGCCGGACCCCGCCGCTGCTGGCGTTGCGCGCGGCGTTCGAGACGGCCCCGAAGGCCGACCGCCGCCGCGATCCCGCGCTTTGGGCGGCGTGGGCGGCGCTCGTGATCGCACTGCTCGTGTTTCCCTGGGTGCAAAGCCGCAACCTCCGGCTCGGCCTCGGCTTTTCGGCGGCGCTGTTCGTTTCTTTCGGGCTGCTGGCCCTGACAGCCTGGGGGCTGATGGCGGCGGCGAAACGTTATTTTCCCCGTCGCTGGCCTTTCGAGTGGCGGCAGGGCGTCGGCAACCTCCACCGGCCCAACAACCGCACGCTGCTGCTCGTTTTCTCGCTGGGGTTGAGCACCTTTCTACTGCTGGGCATGTACCTGACCAAAGACGTGCTCCTACGGCAATTCTCCGCGCAGGGCGACGCGGCGACGCAGCCCAACCTCATTTTCTTCGACATCCAGCCCGAGCAAAAGGAACCCATCGCCGATGCCGTGCGCGCCCACGGGATGGCCGTCCTCGACGCGGCTCCGACGATCACGATGCGGCTGACTTCCATCGACGGCAAGGCGGCCGAGGCGCTCGCCGACGAGAAGAAGCCGGCCCACGAGACCGGCGAGCAGGACCGCAGCGACAACCGCTGGCGCTTGCGGCACGAATACCGTTCCACCTACCGCGACCACCTCACTGTCACCGAGACGGTGGCGGAAGGACATTCCGCGCCCGGGTCGGGCCGGACGCCAACGGGACCGACGCTGCGCACGCGACACCGATTTCCGTGGAGGAAGACATGGCGAAGGAACTCCACCTGCACCTCGGCACCCCGGTCGTCTGGGACGTGCAGGGCGTGCCGGTCTACACGACGGTCGGCAGCGTGCGCAAGGTGGACTGGAGCCGCTTCCAGTCGAACTTTTTCGTGGTGTTCCCGGCGGGCGTGTTGGAGGACGCGCCGGCGTTCAATATCCTCGTCACCCGCGCGCCGGACCCGGGGGCTTCCGCACGGCTCCAGGCGGACGTGGTGCAAAAGTATCCCGGCGTCTCGGCCATCGACCTGCGCCTCGTGGTGGAGACGATCCAGGGCATCGTGGACAAGGCGACGACGGCCGTGCGTTTCCTCTCGATCTTCACGGTCGGCACCGGCCTGCTCGTGCTGGCGGCGGCGATTTTCACCGGACGTTACGAACGCGTGAAAGAGGGCGTCCTGCTGCGTACGCTCGGGGCGTCGCGGCGGCAGATTTTTCGCATTCTGATCGTGGAATACCTAGCTCTCGGGACGCTCGCCGCGTTGACCGGCATCCTGCTGGCGGCCCTGGGCAACTGGGTGCTGGCGGTGTTTTTCTTCAAGCTCCCGTGGGTGCCGGCGCCCGGGCCGATGGCGTTCGCCTGGGCGGCCGTGACCGCGCTGACGGTCGGCATCGGACTGTTCGCCAGCCGTGGCGTGTGCGACCATCCGCCGCTCGAAATCCTCCGTGGCGAAGAGTAGAGGCCGCTTACGACCGCACGGATGCGCCAAACCGAAATAAGGCTGTCTGTCCGGCTCCACCGGCCAGCTTTTGACTGCCCAACATCAACCTCCTAACGTCTCACCTCTATGAGTTCCCATCGCAACCGGCTCTTCCTCGCCCTCCTCGCCCTGCTCGCGGTCTACGCATCGCCGCTGCGCGCTTCGTCCACGAATCCCCCGACCAGTGGCTTCTTCGGCCCCGAGTCTGTCTTGGGGCCCGATGAGGACGGCAATACGGTCTATTACCTGTCCTATTTCGACACGTATACGTTCGACCCCACAGATAATTCCTACTTCTACAAGTACAACTTTGGGTGGCTTTATGACTTCGGCGGAACCACTTCCGACAGCGACGACATCTATTTCTACGATTTTGTGGAAGACGATGTGATGTACACCTCCCCCGACCTGTACCCGTACATCTACAGCTTCAATCTCAACACTTACCTCTACTATTTCGAGGGAAGCGATCCCCGGGAGTTCTACAACTTCGACACGGACCAGTATATCAATTACTGAGCGTGCGCTGCTGAGGTCTCGCGCTCTCTCGATCAGAGCGCGAGACGGGTCAAAGTCTCGGGCTGTTTGCGAAAGATTGCGCGGGATACACCCCGGATTTCTTTCATAAACTCCTTCAACTCGACGTATGCCGCGTCGCGTTCGTCGGTATCCACTGGCCCGCTCTCCGTCACGTCGTCGGCGGCGTCGAGCTCGCCTTCGAGACTGGCGAGATGGTCGAGCGCGTCGGAAAGCGCCTTGAGTTTGGCGGGAGTGTAGCCACGCTTGGAAAATTTTTCCGTGTAGGGAGCTTCACTGGCGATGGCGTAACCGGCGTGCGCCACGTTGACGAACCGCTGCAAATCCTCGGGCACGTCGCCCATCACGCGCAGGCTCAGACGCGCGTCCAGGCTCGTGAAAGCCGCCCGTGCGATCAGGCGAAACGCCGTCCATTCGTCGCGGGCCTCATCGACCCTGGCGTCCAGGGCCGCCTCGCCGCCCTCGCGGTCGGACGGACAATCGCCCCGCTTGGAACAATACGCGTTCCAAGCCTTTTCCTGTAATTCCATCCCCCAGGTCACTTCCTCCCCGTCGTAACCGGCGCTGGCCAGGGCCTCGGCGATATCGGGATTCAGACGCGCCTCTTCGAGAAAATTCCCGGCGTCGCGGATGTATTTGCCGATGGCCTGGTCCTCCACCGTGCGGCGGAGCTTTGGCGTGGTCGCGGTGTTGGCGGCGAGATCGATGTTGGTTGGGACGGTGTCTGCCATAAGAACTCGGTTGCGGGATCAGCCTGATGCCGACCCGGCGTCGGTGACGGACGGACGCCGGAAAGCGAAAGGCGGCAACGCGATAAGCCACCCCCGAAATCCCTCTGCCCGCGCCGCGCCGAAGACGGGTCGCGGCAGCATGATGGCGAGTTTCCGGATAAATGCAAAACGCAAAATGCAAATCTCCACGAAGCAACCGGCGCACCCGCGATGGACCGGTCCCGCAACATCACTTTCTCATTTTGCGTTTTGCCTTCTGCCTCTCCACGGCCGATGAGTACGTCCCGCCATTTCCATGAACGACCAAGCAACGAAAATTCCGGCGGGCAGCGAGGCGGCGGCCCCCATCACCGAGCCGGCCGCCATCGCCGAGCCTATCTCCCGTGGCCCGCTCTCCGTGCTGCGGCGTGGGCCGTTCGCGCGCTACGCGGCGGGCGATGCCGTCTCGAACGTCGGCTATTGGATGCAGGCCGCCGCGCAGAGCCTCGTGATGACCGAGCTGTCGTCCAAAGCGTTCGATCTGGGCTGGGTCAACTTCTGTGGCAGCGTGCCGATGCTGGCTCTGACCATGTACGGCGGGACGGTGGCCGACCGCTTCGACAAGCGCAAAATCATCATCCTCTCCCAAGTGGTGCAGATCATCCTGGCGACGGCGTTGGGCTGGCTGGTGGCCACGGGACGCGTCGAAGCCTGGCATATTTTCACCGCGTCGGTCTTGCTGGGCGTTTCGGGTTCGTTCGAGATGCCAGCGACTTCGGCCCTGGTGCCCGAGATGGTCGAACGCGACGAGATCGCCGCCGCCGTGGCCATCGACCGATCCATTTTTCACGGTTCGCGGCTGGTGGGCTTCGCGGTGGCGGGCTACGTCATCGGCCGTTTTGGCAAGTCGGCCGCGTTTTACATCAACGCCGCCACCTTCCTGGCGAGCATCGCGGCCATCGCCTCCGTCCTGCCCCGACCCCGGGGCAACGCCGAAGAGGAGGAACAGCGCACCAGCGGCATGATGGCCGGCATCAGGTATGTGCGGCAGGACAAACCGACCCTCGCCATGCTCGGACTGATGGCGTCGGGTTCGTTGTTCGTGTTTCCGTTCATGGCGGTGATGCTGCCGTTGTTCGCGCGCCACACTCTGGGGCTGGACGAACGGTTCACCGCCTTCCTGTGGTCGTTTTCGGGTATCGGCGCGCTGGTGGCGTCGTTCGTCGTTCCGCTGGTGCCGCGGCCACGGCGGGTTCGGTGGCTGACCATCGCGGTGGTCGATGTGGTGATCGCGCTGGTCGCCCTCGCGCTGTCGCGCAATTTCTGGCAGGCCACGGTCGCGCTGAGCGCCCTCGGTGTGGGCACGGCCTTCAACTTCGGCGTTGCCAACACCACCGTGCAGGAACGCGCTCCGGGGCCGTTGCGCGGGCGGGTGTCGGCGCTGGCGATGATGAGTTTCATCGGCATCATGCCGTTCACCTCGCTCGTCGTCACACGGCTGGCGGATGGGATCGGCTTCCGCACGGCCATGATCTCCGGGGCGGTCGGCTACGGCATTTGCGCCCTGACTTTGCTGGCGGGCGCGGGCCGGCGGGCCGCGAACCTGCCCATCGACGTACCGGCGGCGGTGCCGATGGAGGGGTGATCTCGCGGTCTGACGCACACACCAACCTGATGGATTCCACCGACCATCCGCCGGACAAGCCCACCGGTGCGCGCCTGGGCTGGCGCGTCCTGGAAACGCAGCATCCGTACAAAAGCCCGGTCAACCGGCTGCGCGTGGATCGGGTGGCCATTGCCGGACGCGGTGAAATCCGGTACTCGTACCTGGAACGCGGCGAATCGGTCATCATCGTCCCGGTGACGACCGATGGCCAGATGGCGCTGATCCGGCAATACCGTTATCCGGTCGATCAATATTGCTACGAGTTGCCGGCCGGCTGCTGCCGCGACACGGGCGGCGCGGCGCTGGAGGAGGTCGCGCGCAAGGAACTCCGCGAGGAAATCGGCGCGACGGCGGGCCGCCTGGAAGCGGTGACGTGGTTTTATTCGTCGAGTTCGATCAGCGACGAGGTTTGCCACATTTTTCTGGCGCTCGACGTGGCGCTGGACCAGGAAACCGACAAGGAACCGGGCGAGCACATCGATCTTCTGCTCGTCCCCGTGAAGGAAGCACTCGCGTTGGTGCGCCGCGGCGAGATGAAGACGGGAACCTGCGCGCTGGCCATTCTGCACTGCGAGGAACGGCTGCGGCAGGCGGGTCTGATTTAATGGGTCTCCAGAAACCGGTGCACGTCCTCGGCAAGTTTCTGGCTGATGCCTTCGACCTCGGCAATCTGCTCGACCGACGCCTCGCGCAGACGGTCCACGGACCCGAACGCACGCAGTAAAATCTGTTTGCGGTTTTCGCTGACGCCCGGGCAATCGTCCAGGATGCTCTCGCCGATGCGCCGCTTCATCAACAGTTGGTGGTAGCCGTTGGCGAACCGGTGCGCCTCGTCGCGGATGCGCTGGAGCAAACGCAACGCACCCGAATCCTCCGGCAGCCGCAACGGCGCGGGACGGCCGGGACGATAGATTTCCTCGAACTCCTTGGCCAACCCGATGATGGGCAAATCGTGCAGCCCGAGTTTTTGCAACTGCGCGCACGCGCTGCTGAGCTGGCCCTTGCCGCCGTCCACGATCACGAGGTCGGGCAGGCGCACGAGCTTGCGGCGGGGAGCCGACCCGGGCACGGGTGCGGCCGGTCTTCCTCGTCAACGGCCAGATCGGGCATTTCGGCCTCGGGCGCGTCGGCTGTGGTGTCGTCGAGCGCTTCGGCTTCCAACTCGCGTTCGACCTCGTTGTCGAGTTCGGCGTCGGTTTCGTCGGGCGCGAAACCGGGACCTTCGATGAGCACGTCGCCCTCCAGGTTGGCGTTGTGCGCGTCGGCGGTGGGCGCGGGGTTTTCGGGGTCGTCGGCGTCGGGCGGATCGCTGCTGTCGGGCGTGGACGCCAGCCGCCGCAGGGCGTCGTGCGGGTTTTCCTGGCGAAAACTCCGCCGCGTCGCCATGCTGCTCGCGCGCTTCGAGCAACACTCGCGCGTAACGCCGCCGCACGACCTCCGCCATGCTGGCAAAATCGTTCTGGCCCTTGACGCCCTTGATCCGGTAGCGCCGGTAGTTCGCCTTGTCGGGGATGCCGTTCTTGAACGAGACCATGCTGGCGACGATGTGCGTGGTCGAGATGTTCGAGATGTCGAAACACTCCATGACCATCGGCAGATGCGGCAATTGGAGCGCGTCCCCCAGCGCCTTGAGGTCCGCCACCGGGTTGATCGTCGACGGCAGCGAATGGCGCGTGAACCGGCGGGTCGGCGCGGTCGTGCGTCGCAGATCGTCGATCATGTCGCGCAACTCCGCGGCCTTCTCGAAATTCATCTTCGCCGCCGCCGCCTTCATCTGCTCCTCCAACTCCGCGAGGGTGCTCGCGCGAGCGGCCTTCGAGGAACTCGCACGCGGACACCACCCGCGCGCGGTAGTCGTCCCAGCGAAATTTTCTGCACGCACGGCGCGGGGCATTTCTTGATGACGGGCGCGAGGCAATGCTTGAAATCGTACTCGCCCGGCTGGAACGGCCGGCAGGAGCGCAGGCCGAATTTGTCGCGCATCAGGTTGAGCGTCGAGCGCAACGCCCCCGCGTGCGCGAACGGCCCGAAGTACCGTGCGCCATCGTCCTTGCGCATGCGCGTCAACTGGAAGCGCGGGATCGGGTCGGCGACGTTGACCTTGACCAGCAGAAAGCGTTTGTCGTCGCGCAACGAGATGTTATAGCGCGGGCGGTATTCCTTGATGAGCCGGCTTTCGAGCAGGAGGGATTCCGGCTCGCTCTTGACCGTGTGGAACTCGAAATCCCAGATGCTCTCGATGAGCGAGCGTGTCTTCATGTCGGCCGTCTGCCGGCGCGAGGGCATGAAATAACTGCTCAACCGCTTGCGCAGGCTCTTGGCCTTGCCGACGTAGATGATCTTGTTGAGCCGGTCGCGCATCAGGTACACGCCCGGTTTGTGGGGCACGTCGCGCAGCTTGCGTGTTGAAATCGGCCTTGGCCTTGGGCAGCGATTGATCCATCGGCGGGGGAGCGTCCGCCTACCATACAACGGGACCGCCAGGGGAGAAAGGATGAAGGATGAAGGATGAAGGCAGAGACGGAAACATGACTTCCGACCTTCTGCTTTCATTTTTCATCCTTCATCCTTTCTGCCCAGAGCACTTTACTTTGAGTAGTGACCGGGTGACCTCCGGAGCGCTAGAGGCGCGGCCTCATACGAGCCTGGGGCAACGCCCCAGGGAAAAATGCGCGGGAGCGTCAAGCCCTGAAGGGGCGATTCATCTCGACTCGCCACAGGAATGAATCGCCCCTTCAGGGCTTGCCCCTAGGTCAGTTCCAACCTGGGGCGTTGCCCCAGGCTTTTATGAAGCCGTGTCGTTGGCGCTCCCGAAAGTCCGCTACATCTCAAAATAAAATGTTCTAGCGTCCCAGCATCCCGTGCGACACGTAGTCGCGGCCCTGGTCGGAATCCGGTTCCTTGGGAGCGATCCGCGCCGTGGCGATCAATTGTTGAAACGCCTCGTACAGCGCCGGTTGGCCTTCCTGCGGAGCGGCCACGACAGCGGTAAAGTAATCCTCCTTGGGCTTGGCCGTCGGATCGGCATTCTTATCCGGTTCCTGCACCGCGCGGTTCACCATGAACGCCGCTTGGTACTGAATGCCGCCGAGTTCGTACGAATAAACCGCCTCGAAGTTGGTCAGGCTGTTGACCGGCAACGGATTTTCCCGCTGGGACACGAGTTTGAGGTCCTTGGTGCCCGAAGGCAGCAGCGTGCGAAAATAAACGTCCTGCGCCGCCAAGTCTTTCTTGGTGAACATCTCGCGTTCCGCCGGGGCCGCCTGCCGGCAAACGGCGGTGACCTCGGGATGGTCCGCCTTTTGCAGACGCATCTCGCCTCCTCCCGACAGGGCAAACCTCTCGGGAGGCGTCAGCTCCCAGGACGCTCCGTTGAACTTCCACCAGTAGGTCAGCACCCGGTGACCCGGTCCGGGATCGCGCGGCCGGAGACTGAAATCCACCGCCGCCGCCGTCAGTGGCAACAGCAAGGCGGCGCAGCCACCGAGAAACAGGAGAGATCGTTTCATGGCTTGGAGATCAGTTGCGCGTGAGGCGTCCCCGGCTGAACACGAGGTAGCCCCATTTCAGCGGGAGGTGAGCCGTCCCGGCGTCGAAATCGTTCTGGATCACTGCCCAGCCGCCGTTGACCCACGCCGGCGGCGTGCGGTGGCGGTTGTAGAGCGAATGGTAGAGCGCCATCTGTTCGCCGAGCTGGTTCCAGCGGCAGTTGTTCCACATTTCCAGCGTCTGGACGGTGGCGTAATATCCGTTGCTGAAGGAATCGTCCGGCTGGAGCGAGTTCACGTCCCCGCTGCCGAATCCCATCACCGTGTTGAAAGTGGTCGAGCACGCGTACTCGGTCCCGGTGCCGCTCGTGGCATCGCGCCAGTTCTGGCTCAGGGTCGTGACGGTATCCCCGAACACCCCGGAAGGCTTGGCCGTGTAGCCCGGCAGCACCCGGTCGGACGCGGACACCATGTTGCCGCCGTTCCAGCCGATGACATCGGCGTTGGGCAGGGTGGCGGCGTTCGTGGCGGAATTGATGTCGAGCGGGTTGACCAGGGTCGTGCCCGTGTTGTAGTCGCCCTTGACGTAGACCGGGTTGGTCGAGCCGACCGTCAACCCATTGTTGGGCAGGACGCCGCCGTCGTAGAGACGCACGCCGTTCTTTTGGCCGCTCGCGCCGTCGTCCCAGATATACACCGTGTTGTTGGAAAAACTGCCCTGGTTGGCGTTGATGACCGTGGCCAGCGTGCCCACGTTGACATCCACGCTCTCGACGGCGTTGCCGCTGTTGCCGGTGGTCGGCTGGCCGGAGGCACCCGAGTAGTTGCTCGTCGTGTCGTAACGGCGGGTCGGATCGTAGAACGGCGTCGCGGAATTGACGGTGTTCACGTTGACGGCGGCAATCACGCCATTCGTGACCGTGTTGCCGCCGCTGGTCGGCGTCCAGACCGTCGAGGTGCCAGTGTTCAGCGCGCCCGAGTATTGCGCCTGGACGCTGCCGTCCAGATTATAGAAAGTCCCCGTGGCAACCGTCACCGTGGTGTTGACCTTACCGACGGAAACGGTCTTGGTGCCCACGGACACCTTCAAGCGCAGGTCCGCCTGCGTGTAGATGCGGCGCTGGGCGACCTGGTCGGGAGCGGTGTCGTTGCCGAGGGTGGCGGGCGGTTCGATGATCTCCCGCCGCGAAAAGTCGTCCACGGTCGCCGGGGCTGTCTCCGCGCTGGCGGAGCGCGAACCGTCCGAGTTGTGGGCGATCACGTCCACGATGTCGGGCACGATCTCGATCTTGCTGACCTGCCGCAGCAACCCGCTGGTGTACGGGTCCAGTTGTGTCGTCATCGTCGGGTCCGTGAATTGCAGGTCGCTGGTGCCGTTGACGTTGCCGTCGGGGTCCACGAAACTGCCACCGTAGCGCACGGGGCCGTTGATAATGGTGCCCTTGTGGTCCATCTGCACCTTGACCGAAGCATAGATGCTCGCCTCGCTGTCGAAGCTCTGGCCCCAGTCGTAATCCTCGAAGGAACCTTCCGTGAAGACGTTGTACGAAAACGGCGAGACCTGGCTGCTCTGGAAATAGCGGTTGACCGTGAGCGCGCCCGGATGGAGCGAATCCGTGATCGATGGCGTGACCGTGACGGTTGCCTTGTACGTCAACGCGCCCGCGCAACTCTGCGGCTCGTAGATGCTGGGCGTCATGCTGTAGTATTTGTTGATTGTCGTCCCGTAGGTGGACGCGCTCGTCTTGAAGGTCGAAGCGTTCGGGAACGTGCTGCTGGCGTCCGTGTCGTCGGGATTGACCGGCACGAGCGAGATGCTCGTCACCCGGTAGTCCGACAAGGCGGGCGCGCTGGAGAAATCGATCCCCGCTGTGATCGGCGAGAACGTCGTGCTGCCGTAGGTCGTGCTCGTGGTCGCGTCCGTCGCCGACGGCGTCACGCCCACGTGTCCGGTGACCCATTGGCTGAAGCGGCCGTACACCACGTCGAGCGCCGCGTCGGCGGCGACTTCCCCGGACACGTAGTGATTTTCACGCGCGGTGCGCCGGTTCGTCTCGTCGGAAAGCACGTAGCAAGCTCCGACGATGATCGAGAAAATGGCGACGAAGACGACGACGACGATGAACGTATTTCCGTCCTCGCGGCGACGCTTCCGGGCGGATGGACGAAGGGCTTTGGTGGGCGGCATAAGGGCTGGATGGAGCAGAGGTTCAGAGAAAAAGTGGTCCGATCAGAACTGCGCCCGACGGCGGGCCTCGACGGGCAAATTCAGCTCGATGTTCACCAGGGCAGCCGTCCCGCCGCGCCGGATCACGCTGTTGCCGAGGTTGGGGGCGTAGACGGGCAGGTTGATTTGCAAGGACCCGCGCGCGGTCGGATCGTTGAGCGCGCCGGCGGTTTTCGGCAACGCGAAGGCCGCTGGACCGTTGCCGGTGGTCGAAGCCGCCAGCGCTTGGGTGATCGAGTCCTTCCGCGTGAGATTCGTCGCGTCGGGGTAATAGATCATCTCGGCGTACCCGGTGCCGCGGTTGAGGATAGCCACCGCGCTGACGATGCAGAGATAGGCCTGGTTGCAGGAGGGGACGGTCTTGGCCGTCGTCGGCAGGCCATTGGTCAGGGTCATGGTGACGAGGTTCGTTCCGCTGACCACCGGAGTGCCCGCCAGAGCCATCCCGGGCATCGTCCCGGGGTTGCTGCCGGTCGTGACGGTCTCCGTCAGGTACGGGAAACGCGGCAGGAGTCGCGCGGAGTTCAGGTCGGCCAGGAAATCCGGGTCCGTCAGGCTCATGGTCGTGTAATACGTCCCCTTGACCGTCTTGTTGCCGGCCGTGAGATAATCGTCCGGGTTCTGGAGGTCACGCGAGGTTTCCGGACTCGCCATCGTGTAAGGCTTGCCGTCGTCCGGCAGCAGGAAAAGCGTGGCGGGAATCCGGCGCAGGAAGCGCACGGCGTTGCCCGAGGCCGTCGGCCCCGAGGCGGCGGCCTCGTTGATGTGGGTGAACGTGTTCCCGTCAAAGGTGGCCACATCTACGATCTGCATCGATTCGCGGACCCGCTCGGCCATGCGGTCCACGCCGAGTTGCAAGGCCGAATGGCTGAGGTTCAGGCCCGTGTTCTTCGCCGACAGGAAGAGCACCGTGCGGATGCATTCCCAGATGCCCAGGGTGGCGATGCCGAAAACGCACATGGCGATCAGCATCTCGACGATGGTGAAGCCCCCGGGCCGACGTTGGGTAAAGGTGGACCGGTTCATAGCTGGTCGGGCGCGCGGATCGTGCTCTGGGTCACGGAATAGGCCTTGCCGCGGTAAGTGAAATTCAGCGTGTAGGTGATGAGCACCGTGCGGCTGGACGCTTCCCAGGTCGAAACGGCCTGGTTCATGGTGCCTGTGATGACCGCGCCGGTGTCGGAGCTGCCGACGATGGTCACCGGGGTCGCGCTGAAATCGAAGGGATCGTTGACCGTGTCCTGATTGGCGAGGGTGCCGGAGGTCGGCGCGCTGCAACTGAGCGGCACGACGCCGTTGCTCGGGGTGAAAGTGTCGGTCTGCGCCTTGGAAATCTTGGCCTGCACGAGCATCCGGGCAGCCGTCAGCGCGCGGTTGGCGGTGGCGTTCTGGTTGATGAGACCGATCATTTCCATGACGCCCAGACCCGCGATGACGAACAGGCTGAGGCCGATCATCGTTTCCAACAGCGTAAAGCCGCCGTGATGGCGCTTCCGACGCGCGTCAACAGAGGTGGATGTGGAGGCGGAAAAAGCGGGCATGACGATGGGTGAAATACCCCGAAGCAGGTGCTATGCCCTGACATCCGCCGTGCGGCTGATGGTCAACCCCTCGAACTTGCCGCCAACAGTGTGCCTGAAAGACGGCTATCGATCTCTACCCGTTTTTCTCAAGACTGCACGAGTCTCTAGTTGACTGTAAATCTCGCAGAATTGAGAAAATATGGAAGTCTAGCCCCGATGACGCGCGAGGAAAAGAGCATCCCGCGATTCAGAATCGCACCGTGAAACCCGCGAACGGCTCGAAGTCCGGCGCGGCGCGCGTGACGCCGAAATTGCACCCGAAGTCCACCTCCGCATTCTTGCCGATGTAATAGAGCAGGCCCGTGTCCACCTCGCCGACCACCTCGCTGTCCGGTCCCTGGTTGACCTGGCTGTACCACTCGCCGTAGACCGTGAACTTCTTGTCCAGAAACGTGTATCCGAGGTAAAAAATGTTCGTGAACGCCGACTTCGTAACGCGTGTCGGCGTCGTTGCGAACCGCGTCGAATTCCGCCTGGATGCCGGCCTGGAAGTTCGCGGGCAGGTTGATGGAAAGCGGCAGTTCGACGCCGCCCTCCACGCTCTTGTTGCCGAGATGGGCGGTGTTGGTCGGGATTTTCAGGTAAGGCAGGATGCCGAAGGCAAACGTCCCGCCGTCGTCGCCGAAAAGGTTGTATTTGAAAAGCAGCGTCAGGTCGCCGAAGCCGGATTGCGTGCGTGACGGTGCGCAGGTCGCGGTCGCGTGTGCGAACGTTGACGTAGCCGCCGTAGAGGAGGTCGAGTTCAGTGCGGTTGGTCAGGCCGACGCGCAGGTCGAACGGCGCGGCGTTCCACTGGTCCACGTCCACCGGAGCGCGGTCGGGATTGTGCCGGTCGAGCGTGTAGTTGGCGAGGTCCATCTCCAGTTGGAAATGGCCCGCGTCCACCGTGAACGGCCCGGTGAACTGGCTCGGACGGTCGGGGTTGAAATCGCGCAGCTTGTCGTCCGGCACCGGGTTGAACAGGGAATACCGCCCCTTGTCCGGCGCACTGGCGGGCGGCAGCGTGTCGCCCGCGAACGCACTACCGACCACCGCGAGCCAGCACGAGCCGCCGGCGCATGCTCGCAGGCAGCGTCCTCACATCCCGATGATCTGGTAACCGCCGTCCACGTAGAGCGTCTGCCCGGTGATCGACGCCGCACCGTCGCTGGCCAGGAACACGCCCATCGCGCCGAGTTCTTCCAGCGTGCAGGAACGGCCGAGCGGGGCGCGTTCGCTGTAGTGCTTCATCATCAGGTTGAACCCGCTGATGCCTCGCGCGGCGAGCGTGTTCATCGGCCCGGCGCTGATGCAGTTGACGCGGATTTTCTTTTTGCCGAGGTCGTACGCCAGGTAGCGGGCGGACGCTTCCAGGCTCGCCTTCGCCACGCCCATGACGTTGTAACGCGGGATGACTTTCGCCGCGCCGTAGTAGGTCATGGCCACGATGCTGCCGCCGTCGGTCATCAACGGTGCCGCCTCGCGCGCCAGCGCCACGAGCGAATACGCGCTGATGTCGTGCGCAATGCGGAACGCCTCGCGCGTGGTGCTCAGGAAATCGCCTTCCAGCGCTTCCTTCGGCGCGAACGCCACCGAGTGCAGCACGAAATCCACGCGGTCGGTGTGGGTGCGCGCGTTCTTGAAAAACTCGGTGATGTCCTCGTCGCGGCTCACGTCGCACGGATAGAACGGCGTGTCCTGGCCGAGGTCGCTCGGTCAGTTCCTCGACGTTGTCCTTGATGCGTTCGCCCTGGTAGCTGAAAATCAGTTTCGCGCCGGCGGCGGCCCAGGCCTGGGCAATGCCCCAGGCGATGCTGCGTTTGTTGGCGACGCCGAAGACGAGGCCGGTTTTGCCGGCGAGGGTTCCAGTGGTCATAAAGGATGGAGAAATTAGGCGAAAGCGCGAGGTGTCAAGGCAAGCGTCCGGCGGGTTCATCCTTCCTCCGGCTTCCCCGCCCCTGTCGAACGCTTCTTTTTCCTGCCGGCCCGTGGCGGAATGCCGTCGGGCAAAGGTCTTTGATTTCGCAGCCCGTGCAATCGGGATTGATCGCCGTGCACCGCGCCCGGCCGTGGGCGATGAGCCAGTGGCTCCAGATCGTCCAATGCTCGCGCGGGACGATCCGCATCAGGTCGTGCTCGATCTTCTCGGGGTCGGCATGCGTGGTCAGTCTCGAGGCGATGGGCCAAAGCCGGCCGACGTGCGTGTCCACGACGACGCCCACGTCGATGCCGAAAGCGTTGCCGAGCACGACGTTGGCCGTCTTGCGGCCGACGCCGGGCAGTGCGTGCAAGGCTTCCATCTCGCGCGGCACCTCGCCGCCGTGTTTGGCGACGAGTTCCGCGGCCATCGCGCGCAGGTTGCGCGCCTTGCCACGGTAGAAATCGGTACGAGCGGATGATCCCTTCGAGTTCCTCCGGCGCGATTTCCGCGTAGTCGGCCGCCGTGCGGCAACGCTGGAACAACGCGGCCGTCACGAGGTTGACGCGCTTGTCGGTGCATTGCGCCGAGAGGATCGTGGCGACGAGCAATTCCAGCGCGATTGGTGAAGACCAGTTCGCAGTGGGCGTCCGGGTAGAGCGACGGCAAACGGCGGACGAGTTCGGCGGCGCGTTCCTGGCGGGTCATAAAAAAAGGTTGGTGGATGGCGCTCTCCGAGCGGCATTGGTCCCCGTCGCGGCGACAGCCGCCTGAAAGTAAATAGACGCCTGCGGCGTGAGGCAAACCAATGCCGCTCGGAGAGCGCCATCCACCAGCTATTTCGGCGGCGGCGGGGTCGGCAGTGCCACCAGTCTTTCCTTGGCCTGCGTGACCCACGGGGCGTTCGGGTAACGCTTGACGAGGTCATCATAGGCCCGGCGGGCGCGCGCGAGCTGGGTGGCTTTGGCGTTGGCGTCGGCGAGGGTGGCGGCCTGTTTTTCCAGAAGTTGCCCGCCTTTCCAGAGACCCTCCGGGGCGTCGGGCGCGTTCGCGTAGAACGCGGCCACCTTCAGGTACGAATCAAGCGCCCCGACCTCTCCCTTCGCCTCCTGCACAACGCCGTTGAGAAACAGCGCCCGCGCTTTCGTGGCTTGCGAAGCGGACGGGGCACGTGCCGCCTCGTTAAGGCGCTTCAACGCGTCGTCCCACTTTTTTTCGGTCATCAGACTTTCGGCGATGCCCAGTTGCGCTTCCGGTGCTTTCGAGGAGCGCGGGTAGGTCGCCAGCAGTTCTGCGTATGACTTCGCCGCCGCCGGTTTGTCCGTGGCCTCGGTGACCTTCGCCCGACCGTAGAGCGCGAGCGCCTGCGCCTCCTGCACCTCCTGCGGTGCCTGCGACGGCGCGACGCCGGCGGGCACCGGGTAGTCGGCCGCCAATTTCTCGTAGACCGCCGCGGCCGTCGCCGGATCGCTGGCGAGGAGCGCGCTGCCGTACTGATCGATGTCCGCCGGGCTGTAGACCACCGCCGGATCGTATGTCGCCCGCATGTCCGCCAGGGCCTTGGCCGGGTCCTTGAGCGCCGTGATCGATGCCAGCCGGAACAGGATGCGGCTGCGCGCGGCCGGCTTGTCTTTGTACTTGTCGGCGAGCGCCTGGAAATATTGCGTGACCTCCTCCGGCTTTTTCACCCGTGCGGCGGCGAGCATCTGCTGGCACTGGAGCAGATTTTCCAGGCCCAACGCCCCGGCGGGCGCGTCGGGATATTTCTCCAGTTGCCGCTCGCTCGCGGCGATGCTTTTAGCCACGTCGGCCTTCCAAATCTCCTGCTGCGGCGCGCCCAGCGAGATAAATGCGCCCATCCCCTTCGCCGCCGACAGCCACAACGCTGCCAGTTTGCCCAGGGCCGTCGGCGCTTCGGGCGACTCCGGCTTTTTTTCGAGGAAACGCGCGTACGTCGCCGCGGCGGCCTCCGTCTGTTTGTCCTGCACCTGCACGCTGGCGATCCGGTCGTACGCGGCGAACGCCTGATCGCTGTCCGGGTACTTGTCCACAAACTGCGTCAGCACCTTCGCCGTCTCGTCGTACTTCTTGTCGGCGATGTAGATGTTGGCGCGCTGGAAAAACGACGACTCCGCTTCCCTGGTGTCCGCAAAACGCTTGCCCACGTCTTCCAGGGTGGCGAGCGCCTGATCCTTCGCCCCGGAATTTCCCTGCGCCTGCGCTTGCACGAGCAGCGCGTTGGGCATCAACTTGCTGTCGGGGAACCGGCCCTGGAACATCTTGCCCTCGCTGATCGCCCCCGCGTAATCCTTCTTCTGCAAATCGACCGACGCGACCCAGAAACCCGCCTCCTCGGCCTGCGGACGGTCCTTGTAGTTGTCGCGGACTTTTTTGTAACCGGCTAGCGCCCCGTCGAGGTCTTTGTTATCCTTGAGGGCAGCGGCGCGGGCCAACTCAGCCATCGCGGCGAACTCGCGCTTGGGATTACCTTTGAGGAACGCGTCGAGCGTCCTGACCGCCTCGCCGTACTTGCGTTGCTGGGAGAACACCTGCGCCTGCTGGAGCATCGCCATCTCGCGCAAACGGCTGTTGGGATAATATTTGGCGAGTTCACGGAGGTACTGGTCGGCCCGGGCCGGGTCGGCCTGGAATAACCCTGCCATGACCAGCGGCAGGTTTTCGGCGATGGGATCGCCCGGATATTTGGCGTAAAATTTGTCGTGGGCCGCCACCGCCTTGTCGGTCGCGTTCTGCGCGGCGTAGGTCAGCGTCGTATAATAGAGCGCGTTCTTCTCGTCCTCGGGGCGCTTCGCTTCGAACGCGAGCGCGCTCATCAGGACGCGGGTCTCGTCGTACTGACGCAGGCCGTAGAACGCCGCGCCGGACTTGACGCGCGCCGTGATGACCGCGTCGTCCCGGCCCTTGAGCGCGGCTAGCTTGCTGCTTTCGCGCCCCTGTAATTCCACCAGCTTGCGGGCCTGCGCCGGGTTGGACTGCGCGCCCTTGCGGCGCTCGGCCAGGAGCGCGTCGGTGTAGGACTGGAGACGCGCCTGCTGGGCGGCGATCATCGGTTCCTTGGGTTCGACGGCGCGGTACGCGGCGAGCGCCAGTTTGTAGAGCGCGCCCTGCGCGGACTCCGGGCTGGCGGCGGCTTGGGCCATGAGGGTTTCGCCGAGTTGGAACTGCGCCTCGTTGGCCAGCGACAGGTCGGTGCGCTTGCGGATGATATCGCCCAGGAGTTTCTCCGCTTCGGTGTAGAGAGCGGTGGCGGCGGCCGTCGTTTCGGCGGGCGTGCCGTCTCCCTTGCCGAGGGCGAGGTTCGCCTGCGTGGCCAGGGTGATCGAAAGCAGAAACTCCGTGTCGAGGACGCTGTCGCCGTTGGGGAAACCGGCGAGGCTCCCGCGTAGGTCCTTGGCCGCCGCGTCGTAAGCCGCGATCTGGTATTCTGCCACGGCCCGGCCGTACAACGCCGTCTCCACCCCGGCGGCCCTGGGGAATTTCTGGAAATAAACGTCGTACTCCCTGATCGCCGCCTCGAAACCCGGTTGCCGCTGGGGATCACCGGGCTTGAGAATCGCCGCCTTCTGGGAAAGCACCTGCGGCAACAGACCGGCGGCCTGTTCGACGAGTTCGGCCGGTGTGGCCGGCGAGACGATCAGCTTGCGCAACAAGTCGGCGGCGGCGTCGAACTGACCGGTGAAGAAATCGGCGTACGCGAGCCGGAAGCGGGCGTCGGTGGCGACCTCGTTACTGGGATAATTCTTGAGCAGCAGCTCGTACGTCGTCGCGGCGTCCTTGTAGTTCCCCGCCTCGAACGCCGCGTTGCCCCGGTTGCTCAGGTCGATGGCGCTGCCGGACGGGGCCTGGGCGCGCAACGAGGCCAGCGGGAACGCCAGCGCGACCGTGGCGGCCAGACAGAGACAGCAAGGGGACAATCGCATCGTTCGCACGGACACAGCGGGGGAGGGTGCAAGGAAAGGGGGAATTTCCTCGCGGCTGCCAGTGTCGCTCTAGCTACCACGGCTTTTTTCGACGTGCGAGCGCATTTTCGGCCGGTTCTAGCCGCGTCCGGGACTTCGCCAAAAACCTTCCCGGGCATCCGCTGCGGGGAACGTCGTTTTTGGGGCTTTCCGTGCGTGGCAGCCATGATAATTTGCCCACAGATCAAGCCGGCCACCGGAACCTATCGTTTGCTCGCGTTCGCATGAATGTCCCCCCGCCCCGCCCCGAAGTAGCCCCCGCCCCGGTACGCGACAACGCCCGGAAACCACGCTCCCTCGCGGACCGGCTGCGGCTCGGTCTGATCCTGCTCGTGCTGCCGGCGGCGTTGGTTTGCATCCCGACGGTGATCATCACAAAATTCTTCGGGCAACGCCCGCAACCGAAAGCGCCGCCCGCCGAAACCAAAGTCCTCCAACTGTCGCTGGAGCAAAGCGCCGACAGGCTCCTGCCCGGCGCGTCCGCGCTCGGACCCGACGCGGTCACCGTGACGGTCCGCGCCGATCATCTGGCCGCGCGCATGAAGAAGGTCACCGATCAGGCGCAGGCGTTCGGCGGCAGCGCCTCGGAGGGACTTTCCACGGCCACGGAAAAGCGCCTTTCCGTCGAGTTGCCCGCCGGCCGTGCCGAGGCGTTCCGGCAGGCGGTGACCACCAACGCCGCGCCAGGCCCCGCGCCGGTGTCCTCCGCCAGCCCGGCGGCGGTCGGCAAGGATTTCGTGGATGTCGTCATCCGGGCGGCGGGCGACGATGAATGACGCCCCTGCTACGGGCACGGTCGTCGTCTGTTTCGCGGTACCCGACGAAAGCCGGTTGTTCACGCGGGGCCTGGACCGGCGCGAGGTGGTCCGTGGCCGATACCCGTTGCCGACGATCTTTGGCGAACTCGACGGCCGCCGGGTCGCGGTCGTGCACACCGGCATCGGCGATTCGCCCGGGGCGCGGGAACACCTCGCCCTCCGGTTCGCCCGCCTGGACCCGCCTCCGCGCGTCGTGGTGAGCGCCGGATACGCGGGGGCTTTGCAGCCGGGTCTCGTCGTGAGCGACCTGATCCTGGGTGAAAACCATTCGACTCCGGAACTGGCGGCGAAGGCGCGAGCCTGTCTGGCGAACGAGCGATTACATACCGGCCGCCTCGTCACGGCACTCCTCGCCGTCGAATCCGCCGCGGCGAAGACCGGACTGCACGCCGCCACCGGCGCGCTGGCGGTAGACATGGAAACCGCCTGGATCGCCGGGGCGTGCGGCGCGGCGGGTTTGCCGTTGCTTTCGTTGCGCGTTATCAGCGACGCCGCCGACCAGGATTTTCCCGTGCCGGGCCGGGTGCTCTACGACGCCGTCCGGCAACGTCCCCGTTATCTCGCGCTGCCCGCGTGGCTGGCGTTCCATCCGGGACGGATCGCCCCGTTCGCGCGCTTCGTGCGCGGCCTCGGCCCGGCGCGGCGGCGGCTCACCGACGCGTTGCGGATCGTGCTCGCCGGCTTGTAAGCGCCTTGCCCCCGCGCGGGAAGTCTGCGATGGATGGCGTTCTTTTCCCATGAAGCGAATCCTCACCGGCATCCAACCCACCGGCACGCTGCACCTCGGCAATTATTTCGGCGCGATGCGTCCGGCCATCGCGTTGCAGGAAGAGGGCGAGGCGTTTTATTTCATCGCCGACTACCATGCCCTGACTACCGTGCAGGAACCGGCCAAACTGCGGGAATACAACCGCGGGCGTCGCGCTGGATTTCCTCGCGTGCGGCCTCGACCCGGCGCGGGCGTCGTTTTTCCTCCAGTCCGACGTGCCGCAGGTCACGGAACTCGCCTGGATTCTGAGCACCGTCACGCCGATGGGACTGCTCGAACGCGCCAACTCCTACAAGGACAAGCTGGCCCACGGCCTCGCCGCCTCGCACGGGCTTTTCGCGTATCCCGTGCTGATGGCGGCGGATATTTTGCTCTACGACAGCGACGTGGTGCCCGTCGGCAGGGACCAGAAGCAACACTTGGAAATCACGCGCGACCTCGCCACGAAGTTCAACGAAATCTACGGCGAGACCTTCAAGCTCCCGCAGCCGCGCATCCAGGAGCAAACCGCCATCGTGCCCGGACTCGACGGCCAGAAGATGAGCAAGAGCTACGACAACACCATCGAGATTTTCGCCGACGAGAAGACGATCCGCAAAAAGATCATGGGGCTGGTGACGGATTCGACGCCGGTGGAAGCGCCGAAAAATCCGCAGGACTCGACGATCTTGGCGTTATACCGGCTGTTCGCCAGCCCGAAGGACGTGGCGAAGATGGAAGAGGAATTTCGCGCGGGCGGGGTGGGCTACGGAGATTTCAAGAAGCGGCTGTTCGGCGCGGTGTGGGAGTTTTTCGCGCCGATGCGCCGACGCCGGGAAGAGATTCTCGCGGAAAAAGGCTACGTGGACGACGTGCTGGCCCACGGCGCGCGGCAGGCGCGGGCAAGCGCGAGCCATGTCATGCAGCGCGTGCGGAAGGCGGTCGGCTTGCGCGAGCAGCCTTAAAGCGGAGGCTACTCTCTCACGCTCGCCGCATTCTCGCCCCCAAAACCGTCAAGCGAACATCACAGTTGCTGTTAGGCGCGTTGTGACGGACGCTGAACGCCACTCCCAACTTCGAGAAACTACTTCGGAATGGTCACCGTCAGGTTCTCGCCCGAGATTGTGACGGGCTTCTGGCCGGGTGCGGTAACAATGATCTTGGCGCTGCCCGTCAAGGTCTCCACCCCGGTTTTTGCACAGTAGCTTACGTCGCCGTCGGTGGACACCGCGATGCTGCCTGCTGGATTGGTTTGTGACAAGGCAACAGTCAGTTGACCGAACTGAAATGTCGGACCCGCACCGGGCTTCTGTGTGGCAGTGTCTGTAGGGTCAGCGTAAGAGGGCAGAACGGATGCGGTGAACGCGAGTACGAGGATGGTGAATGTTGTCTTCATGGTTTCGTTTGGTTTGTGTTGGTGCGGTTCAACTAAAAGATTGAGCGGCCTTGTTGGGCGTCATTTGGTGCGGCGCGACTCAAGCCATCGCTGCAATGAATGCTGACTCTCGCCGGACGGCCGTCCCGCAACGATTCCTTCGATGCTGATGTCCTCATCGAGGTCGGGCCAGTGGATGCCCTCGCCGCCACCACTCGACTGCAATGAGATCGGTTCGAGCCAGAACTTGGCCTTGCTGGTATCGCGCTCAACATGGACGTGTGGCGGCTTTGTTGATGCCGTGCGTGTGTGCGTGGTGACCAGATAAAGCCGCAGGCTAGGCTGGCCAGCCCAACCTGCGGCGAGCGGGCAGTGAGTTCAAAAGCGCGTGAGGAGCCCGGGGTCTGTCAAGCACGCGGCCCCGATATACAAAGTGGTGACCCGCCACAAACTAGCAAGGAGGTCCGAAGTAGTCGATGCCCGGAGTATCACTGTAGCTTGGCGGATGAAAGAGGCCACCGTAAGCGAGCCATCCCGCGAGTGGAACCAGCAAGATGAACGTCCAAACCAGCTTTTTGAGGAAGGTATCCTTGCGGTGACGAGACCACATCTGCCAAATAAGGCGCAAACTCACCAGTAAAGAAAAAATGGCGAGGACCGCCGACACCGTAGGATGATGGCTCAACCAGCCTTCAAGCGGGTTGATGGGCAGCGAAGGTGTGGATTCCGGCTGCATAGACGTCTGTCGTGGTGAACGCAAGTGTACCTAACGAACTCAAGCTCAGCGACAGAGGCTGGCGAGGATGAACGTAACCACGAAAAAGAACGTACCGCCAGCCTCTGTTCGCTGGAGCGCGCGTAGTTGGGGGTGACGGCTATCGGAGAAGACCTCGATCTGCCAAATACCTCCTGCCACCCTGTTGGAGAATCCAGTTCTGGCGTCCATCCAAGAAATCCTGGGGCATGACAAGCTTGGCATCACGAAGCTCGACCAAATGAAACCGGGCGCCGTCTTGGCTCAGGCCAAGGTACTGAGCGATTTGCTGGATAGATGGCCCCTGCTGAGCGTTGATAAACATCAGCAGGCCATGCTGTGGTTCGGGACGATCCTCCTCGTGTTTCTGCTTTGCCGCTACCTCAAAGCCGCGTATCTGCTCGTCTCGTTGCTCAATATCAGAACGAAGCTTCTCGTTCTGCGACTCGAGTTCCTTCGTCTTGGTCTCAAATTCAGCTATCCTTCGTTCAAGTGCAGCGTATTCGTCCGCCGCCAATGCCAAACGCTCCTTGAGGATCGCGGCAGACCCGTGCTCATTGATTAGCTTCTCAATTGCGTCGAAGGGATTGAGGCTCATAATCGTGTATTTACGCAAACCGTAGTTACCCCTAACAAGCAGTAAGCGCCACTTGTGGCGCAAAACAACACGCCATCATGGCGTGTATCGAGGCCGCTACCCAGATGAGAGCGGTAGAAATGCGCCATTACAGTTCAACCGCTGCCCGACTACTCAGGCGGCCTGTTGATCGGTTTCGACCGACCGCGCCTCGCGTGCCGCCAGAAACAATTCCCAGTCGGCGATGCCGTGGCTGTTGCGCAACAGCACGGTCACGGGCAGTTCGCGCGGCGCGCTGGGCGCACGCAGCAGCCGCAGGCCCACCTCCTCGGGCAGCCGGTCGGCCTTGCGGCTGTTGACCTGCCGGCACGCCAAGACACAGTTCTCCCAGCTCGTCGTCCCGCCCCGGCTCCTCGGCACGACGTGGTCGATGTTGCCCTCGCCCGGGGCCAGCACCTTGCCCGTGTACTGGCAGCGCCGGCCGTCACGCTCCCAGATGGCACGCGCGCTGAGCGCCGGCCTTCGGCGGGGCACACGGTCGTAGCGCGCCAGCACGACGACCGTGGGCACGCGGATGGCCCCGCGCACCGTGCGCGCAAAGCGGTCCCCGGGGCGCACGGGCAGCTTCATCCACTCGGGCCACGAGCGCACGGGGGTCAGCGCGCCGTCAGAAGTGTCGATGTCCAGGCCGCAGGCGGCCCCGGTCATCATCTGCGCAAACGCGTCGGCGGGCGTGCGCGCCGCGATGGCTTGCCAGTGCCGGTTGAGCACCAACACGGTGGATTTTTCCAGAATGTCGTTCATGGCAACACGGAGCGAAACGGGAACACGCCACGACCGCGCGAAGACGCGGCGGCAGGAGCCGACAAAGCTGCGTTTCGGCCGAACCGCGATTTCCGACGCGGCCGAATTTCACCTTCCGAACGGATGGGTGTGGGTTCGTTCATCCCGGCCGGCCGGTGTTCTGACCGGCGGCGTTGGTGGTTTCCCGAGGAACGGACACCTGTTTACCCGGAACCGTCCGGGGAAGGCAAGCAAAGAAAACGCCGCATTCGTCGTGGGCCGGGCGTTATCCCGCCCGTGCTATTGCGGCGCGGGCGGCACGGCAAAATGCGTGCGCGGCACGACCGGCGGCACGGGATCGGGTCCACTCGTCCCCCACGGAGCGCAACGCGCCAGCCGTTTGACGCCCAGCCACAACCCGCGCCGGGTGCCGTGCGCCGCGAGCGCCTCCATGCAATAGCGCGAACAACTCGGCTCATAACGGCATCCCATCCCCACCCCGCCGAGCAGCGAGAGCAGCGGCGAGAGCGTCAACTGGTAAAGCCGGATGAGGCCGCGGAGTGTGCGGTTGATCATGGGGACGGCGGTTCGTCCATCAAAATAGAAGCCCGGCGCGCCAGCCGCAACCACTCTTGCGCCAGTTCCGCCGCGTTTGCCCTAGCGGCGGTGTGACGGGCGACAAGCACCAGCCAGCAACCGGCGCGCAACCGGGGCCGGACGACCCGCACGGCTTCGCGCAGACGGCGGCGAACGGTGTTGCGCACGACCGCGCCGCCCACGCGTTTGGAAGTGACGAACCCGACCCGAGCGGTGCCCACGCCTTCAGGCGGTGCATCGGTCAGGACACCGAGCACGATAAATTTACCGCCCCAGGAACGTCCATGTTCGCGGACGCGTTTGAACTCCCAGGTCGTCGTCAGTCGCGCCGCCTTGGGGAAACGCAAGCGCGGCTTTCCGGGCGAAGCCGGGAGCCCATTCCCTTCGGAATCAGCAGGAGAAACCGGTCCGCCGTCCGGTTCGCTCAAGCCTGCGTGTGCCGGGCGTACTGCATCTCCGCGCCCTTAGGCAGGAGACGTTTGCAACCCCAGCGGCGGCGGCGTTTGAGGATCGCCCGGCCGCCCTTGGTCGCCATGCGGGCGCGAAAGCCGTGCTGGCGTTTGCGGGTGCGCTTGGAAGGCTGGTAGGTGCGTTTCATGGGTCGATCCTCGGAAAATGTCTGGGCAGGCGGTCTCGGTGGAACGGACAGGGTAGCAAAGGCCGACCGCTTGTCAAACCGGTTCCGTACAGGGGACCGGACAAAAAGTTTTCTGCGTGCAGGCTTCCCATCCGCCGGGTTCTGTGACATGACACGCAAACGAAATGAGCGAAACCCTCATCGAGCCGGCCACCCTGGAAGATTTGCCCCAACTGGCCGAACTCCTGCACGACCTCTTCAGCCGGGAATCCGACTTCAAGCCGGACACGGTCAAGCAACTCCGCGGGTTGCAGCTCATCATCGAGCAACCCAACCGGGGCCGCATCTTCGTGCTGCGGGTCCACGACCGGATCATCGGCATGATCAACCTCCTCTTCACTATCAGCACGGCGGAGGGCGGGTTCGTCATCATCCTGGAGGACCTCGTCATCAGCCACGACCACCGGGGGCAGAGCTATGGTTCTCAATTATTGGAACACGCCAAGGAGTTCGCCCGGCAAAAGGATTTCGTGCGGATCACGCTGCTGACCGACCGGCCGGACGAACTGTCCAAGCATTTCTTCGTTCGCCACGGCTTCCACGAGAGCAAGATGGTGCCGATGAGGTGGTTGAGCAGCAGTCACCTATCCGCGGCCCCATCGGCTTGAGGATGGCGGTGCCGGTTGTGCAAAACGTACCTGGCTGCCAGTCCGCCAACCGGGCATGAAGGTTGCTTCAAGAAAAGGTTTAAAGTTCTTTAAAAAAAGGTTGACCGCCATTCACCGACCCGATAATCCCTCTCGGCGTCTGGGGAAACTATCGGGGTCGAAGGGGCATCTTCATCTCAAGGGTCGTCTGGGCATTCACAACAGGAAACTTTGATCGCGTTAAAGGAATACAGGGAATCTATGAAAAAGTCATTCGTACTATCTACCGTCGCTGCCGCATTTGCGCTGCTGGCGGGTTCGTCCGCTGCCGAGGCGTCAGTGGTTGAATTCTCGGTTCCGCAGGTACAGCCGGAACTTGTCACGCCGAATGATACCTTCACCTTCGACTACTCCGGGTATAACAGCACCAGTGGCACGGGTTACATTCTCGGCGGTGGGACGGCCACGTTTGGCACGCCTTTGACACTTGCTACCGGCGGGGTGAATGGTCAGAGCCTTACCCTCACCTCGACCGAGACGGTGAACGGCCTGACGACCACGGATACGTTCACGCTCACCACGCCGACCAATTTCATCACGACCACCACGGTCAACGGCACCAAGATCACCGCGCTGCAGTTTGACATCGGCAACGCGAACTCCGGCGTGATCCCCGGTGCGCCGAATACCGTGGACTACGCGCTGCCGGTCACCGGGAACACCCAGACGGGAGGCATTATCTACAATACGGCCACCACTTTCGCGCTGACGCCCACCACCACGCTGACGAACAACGGCCTGTCCCTCGCGGCCGTGGAAGGCGTCAACGATGGCACGACCGCGATCTCGACCCTCGCCATCCACAGTTTCACCTACAGCGTCACGTACAACACGATCCCCACGGTCGTCCCCGAACCTTCCACGATGGCATTGGGGGCCCTTGGCCTCGCCGGCTGTGCGGCGACCATCCTGCGCCGCCGCCGGGCCAGGAACTGAGAGCCGGAACCCGGTCTTTCCGGCGAACGTCAGAATACACCGCGCGCGTTGACAGCGCGCGCAGGTACGAACAAGGTCCATCTTCACCGATGGACCTTTTCCATTTGCAGCCCGGCCGGGACGAGGAAACGCCGTCTTTCGTCGATCTCGGCTTCGCCCGGGTGGACACCGACCGGCGGCGGCGTTGCGGGTTTCCCGAGGTGATCTTCTGCCAGGGCAAGACGCCGGCTGAGGTCGCGGCCATCGCGCGGACGATCCTCGCCCACGATCCGGTCGTGCTGGGCACGCGCGCGACGCCGGAACATTTCGCGGCGGTCGCGGCGGAGCTTCCGGCGGCGCGTCTACCACGAACGCGGCGCGGTGCATCGTCGTCGAGCGCGAGCCGCTGCCGCGTCTGCCGGGCGCGGTCGGCGTGATCTGCGCGGGCACGACCGACCTGCCCGTGGCCGAGGAGGCCGCCGTGACGCTGGAAACCTTCGGCAACCCCGTGGACCGCATCACCGACGTGGGCGTGGCCGGGATTGCACCGGCTCCTGGCCGTGCGCGACCGGCTCGAAGCCTGCCGCGTGCTGGTGGTCGTCGCGGGGATGGAAGGCGCGTTGCCCAGCGTGGTGGCGGGGTTGGTGAGCGTGCCGGTCATCGCCGTGCCGACGAGCGTCGGCTACGGGGCGAGCTTCGGCGGGCTGGCGGCGCTGCTGGGGATGCTCAATAGTTGCGGCAGCGGCGTCACGGTGGTCAACATCGACAACGGCTTCGGCGCGGCCTACGCGGCCGCGACCATCAACCGGCTGCCGCCGAACCGCCCGCGCCGAGCGAGATTCCGCAGACTGCGCCCGCCTGATTTTCAGCGGCCGAGGCTCGCAACGCCGGCGGATGGAATTCAAACGGAGCGCGAAACGGATCGTCCCTTTTCACCCATGCCCGACGAAACCTCTGCCGCCCGACCCATTCTCCCCGTTTCCCGCCGCGCCTTCCTCGCCCACGCCGGCCGCGGCCTCGTCGCCGCCACGCTCGGCCGGCGAAATCCTGCCCGCCGCCGCCCGCGCCGCGGCGAGCCGGCACAAGCCGCATCAAGCTGCCGGAACATCCACGCCAAGACCGAGCAGGACGCCGGCCCGCTGCCCGAACCGCTGCCGCCGGGCGAGCGCGTGGGGTTCGCGGTGGTCGGCCTGGGGCACCTCGCGCTGAAGCAGATCATCCCGGCGTTCGGCGCGTAGCAAAAAGGCGCAGGCTCGCCGCGCTGGTCAGCGGCGACCGCGACAAAGGCCGCGCAGGTCGCCCGCGAACACGGCCTCGCCGGAGAGCAGCGTCTACGATTACAAGACCTACGACCAGCTGCGCGACAACCCGGACGTGCAGGTCATCTACATCGTCCTGCCCAACGGGATGCACGCCGAATACACCGTGCGCGGCGCGCAGGCGGGCAAGCACATCCTCTGCGAGAAGCCGATGGCCAACAGCGTCGCCGAATGCGAGCAGATGATCGCCGCCTGCAAAAAGGCGGACCGGAAACTGATGATCGCCTACCGCATCCAGTACGAGCCGAACAACCGGCTGATGCAAAAATGGGTCCGCGAGAAAAAATACGGCGCGGTCAAGATCATCGAAGGCGTCAACGGCCAGGACCAGGGCGACCCGAACCAGTGGCGGCAGAACAAGAAGCTCGCGGGCGGCGGCGCGCTGCCCGACGTGGGGCTGTATTGCCTGAACACGTTCCGCTTTCTGCTGGGCGAGGAGCCGGACGGAAGTGTTCGCCATGAGCCACAGCACGCCGGGCGACCCGCGTTTCAAGGAGGTCGAGGAAAGCATGATTTTCCAACTGCGTTTCCCCGGCGGCGTGCTGTGCCAACGCCGCGACGAGCTACGGCACGCACCGCACGCAGCGTTACCGCGTCAACGCCGAGGACGGCTGGTTCGGCCTGGACCCGGCGTTTCCGTACAAGAACCTCAAGGCGGAAGCCGCGCACGCGGAAGGCGAGATCGAGTACCGCGAACACCCGACGCTCGCGCCCAAGGATCAGTTCGCGCTGGAGTTGGACCACATGGCCGGATGCGTGCTGGAAAACAGGAAGCCGTACACGCCCGGCGAGGAAGGTCTTGCAGGACCAGCGGATCATGGAGGCGCTCTACGCGTCGGCGGCCACGGGCAAGCCGGTGAAGTTGACGACGCCCGGCGCGGGCGCGGGCAAGCTGGACCTGTTCCGGGGCGAGCCGCCGAAGTCGGCGTCGTTGACGCGGAGGGCAGATTTCGCCGGCAGATCGCGGCAGTCATCGTCCGCAGCTTGTTGCGAGACCGGAAGCGACGAGCACGGCTGCCGTCCTCTCTTCCGTCTGCGAAATCTGCGTAATCTGCGGCAATGCCTTTCCGCCGAGCTCGGTGCGCGTTTGCCTGCTGGTTCCTGTCGCGGTCGCGATCGGCCACGCGCCGCGCGGACGAAATCCCCTTCCAGGAAAAACCCTGGGCCGCGCTCGCCAACCAGGAGGTCAGCGCCAACGGCCAGACCGCCCTCGCCATCCGGCCGGCCGCGTGGCTGCACGGCGAAAGCCCGCATTTCATCCTCCATTACCGGCGCATCACCGAGGCCAAACGCGTCGCGCTCGAAATCGAGTTCCACCTCGCCTACGTCGCCAAGACGCTCGGCGCGGGGCCGGAACGCTACGCGCAAAAAATCGCACGTCTTCATCTTCGAGGACGAAAAGGACTGGAAAACGTTCCTCGCGCAAGACCGTCATGCCCGCCGTGGGCGGCGAGTTTTGCCTACGGCGACGAACTGTTCCTCAACGTGCGCAACGGCCACACGGGCACTGTTCGATTCGCAGACCCTCGCCCACGAGACGACCCACGCCGTCGTCGCGCGGCTCTACCCCGGCAAACGCTGGCCGCTGTGGCTGAGCGAGGGTTTCGCCGAGCAGATGAGCGGCGCAGAGCACCGGCGCGCGCATGGGCCAGTACAACCAGCGGTTGCTCCAGCATTTTCAGTTCGCCACGCTGCCGCTGGACCAACTCACCGCGCATGACCGTCTACCCGCGCCGACCCGAAGGCGGTGGCGCAGCTTTACCAGAGCGCGGAAAAACTGGTGCGTTTCCTGATGGTCAACAACCCGCCGGAGCGTTTCACGAAATTGGTGGACGCGCTGCTCGACGGCGAGGACCTTCGCCGCGGCGGTCCCGAAAATCTACGGCGACCGTTATCCGACGTACGCCGCGTTCCAGCAGGCGTACGCGCGGCTGCCGAATAGGCAGAAGGCGAAGCGATGGCGAAGGCAAGCGAGCGAACGTTAGGTCGCGCACTGTCGGCATTCCTCTGCATCGCTTCTCCTTCTGCCCGCCTCTGCATGGCCAAAGCCCAAGTCCGCCCCCGCAGCAACAGCAAACAACATCACCGCCGTCCTCGGCAGCGACGAGGGCACGGTCAAGGCCACCGCGCGCGACACTCGCCGAAAAACTGACGCCGCCCGACGCGGGCGAGTTCGGCGTGGAAATCATCGACGGCGCGGCCGACAACGCCGCCACCGCCGCCGCGCGCATCCACGAGACCATCGCCGCGCTCCAGACGCTGCCCTTTTTCGGCGGCAAGCTCGTCTGGCTCAAGAGCACCAACGTCCTCGCCGACAGCCCCATCGGCCGCTCCGCCGGCGTGCTCGAAGCCCTGGAATCGCTGCTCGCCGTGTTGAACAAGGGCCTCGCCGCCCGACGTGCGATTTCCTCCTCAGCGCCACCGAGACCGACAAACGCCGCACCTTTTACAAGGGGCTGGCCAAACTCGCCGACATGCAGATTTTCGACCGGCTCGACTCCACCCGCTGCGGCTGGGAGGAGGAGGCCGCCGTGCTCGTCGAGGAACGCGCCCGCGCCCGCGGCCTGGAACTGACCGGCGAGGCCAGCGAACTCTTTACCCTGCTGACCGGCGGCGACACCCGCCAGATCGAAAACGAACTCGAAAAACTCGACCTCTACCTCGGCGCGAACGGCCGCCGCGAGGTGGACGCCGCCCTCGTGCGCACGCTCGTGCCGATGTCGCGCGCGGGCGTCATCTTCGAGTTGGGCAACGCCATCTCCCGGCGCGACCTCGACGCGGCGCTCGGCCTGATCGACCAGCTTCTTTACCAGGGCGAGAGCGCCATCGGCCTGCTGCTCGTGGCCATCGTGCCGACCGTGCGCAATCTGTTGCTCGTCAAGGACCTCCAGCAGCGCCACCGCCTGCCCGGGCCGGCTTCGCCGTTCGCGTTCGGGCAGGTGCTCGGCCGGCTGCCGGAGGAAGCCACCGCCCATCTGCCGCGCAAGAAGGACGGCACGGTCAACACGTTCGGCCTGGGGTTCGCGGCGGCGGAAGCGCACCGTTTCGACCTGGACGCAACTGCGCGAGGGCATGGCGGCCTGCCTGCACGCGAACGTCCAACTCGTCACCGGGCCAACTCGAACCGCGTCTGGTGCTGGAACGCGCGGTGATCGGGCTGCTGCAGGGTTGAACGGCGCTCTCGCCGGTGACGAAAGTTACATAACTCGACACGCGTGAGATTGCATCTGGCGTGGAACCGCAGATGCGCCGGCATGGTGCTTTTATGAGCGATTCCAGACGTTAAAAGGAGAAAGATTAAAAAAACTAATAATTCTTCTTGCAGCCGCGAAAGCCGACGTTATAAGTTTCACATCAATTTAGAAGATTGTTCTGGGGGGAACAGGCGCCCATCGTATCCATCGGATGCGGTGGGCGCTACTTTTTTTGGGGTCGGTTGCCCACGCGGAGTTAGTCGGTTTACCTTCCGTCCGTGCCTCCGTCGGAATCCTCCTCCCGGTCCCCGACTCCGGAGAAGCGGATTCATCGCTCACCATTGCGCCGACTCCGCCGCGCCTGGAGCGTGGACGGTTCGGGTGCGCGCGGACGTTCCTGCGCGTTTTTCTGATCCTGGCGGTGCTGGCGGGATTCGTTTTTTACCGGCTGGAGCTGCCCATGCGCCGATCGACGGCACGAGCGGGCGCATGGAACAATGGGCGGGCAAGGTGCGCGACGCGTTCGTGGCCGTCACGGGCATGCAGCCGCGCGTGACGGTCAACGAACACGTCGTCTACGAACAATCCAGCCCCGTGCTCGAACTGGCGGTGCTGGAACGCGAGGCGAGCGTCGAGCGCGAGACGGAAAACCCTGGATGGGCAGCACGAAACGGCTGCGCGTGCGCGGGCTGTACCGCATCAAGGCGGGGTTCGACCTGACCAGAAATTTCGTGGTCAACGTGCTCGGCAACAACGCGGAGGTTGTCCGTCTGCAAATGTCGTCGCCGCGTGTGTTGACCGTCGAACTCAAGCACCTCGAAATCCTGACGATGGACAACGGCCTCTGGAATCATCTCACCAAGGAAGAACTGGATTCCGAGATCAATCTGCTCGGGCTCGAAGCGCATTTGAAGGCGCAGCAAAACGGCACCCCGGCCGAGGCACAACGCCTGTTCGTCGAGCAGCTTGAGGAAAGACTCGGCCCCGGCCACCGGATCGAGATCGCCACACCGACCCCACGGCCCCGGCCGACCGTGGCGAAATAACGGGAGCGGGCCGCAGATGGCTTGAATGCCGTCGGAGTTTTCCGCGTCAGTAAGGAGCGTTGGCCGCTTCGCCGGCCGTGCGCTTCCCCGATGTCCAGTCTTGCCGCCGTTCCGCAAACCACCGTCGTCCCGGGAGCCGCCGGCATCGCGCGACCCGTCCCCGCCCATCGTGCGCGGCGGCGGAAATGGCTCGGCGTGCTGTGCGTGGCGGCCGTGCTCAGTCCGGGGTTGCTCGTCCTGCCGCCGGTCTGGCACGGCGCTCTCCGCGCGTTCCTGCGCTGGCAGATGGGCCGGTGCGGCTACGAACTGACGGTCGGACGGATCAGTGGCGGGCCGTTCGCGGAGACCCGGCTCGATGACCTGTGCGTGCGCGGCGTAGCGTCCGGCAGCGGCACCGATTTCACGGTGGCGCGTGCAAAATTCACCGTCGCTTGGCGGTTGCCGTGGTTGCACCGTTCCGCGCCCTGGATGAAAGAGGTCACCCTGGAAGGGCTGCGTGGCACCCTCGACCTCGCATCGGGACTGCGGCCGGGGAAGTCCGCGCCGCTCCGTCCGAACGACGCCACGGCGCGGTGGCTGCCCGAAAATTTCACCGTGCTGGCGGACGACTTCCGGTTGCGCCAGGGCAGCGACAGCCTGCACGCGTCAGGGCTGGTGCTTTCGGGCAGGAGCGACGGCGCGGGCGGAGATCGCGGCCCGTGAGGTCCGCGCCGAAGGGCTAGGTTTTGCGAGCGTTTTTGTCGGTTGGCACGGTCAGACGTTCTGGAAAGACCACCGGCTGACCCTCACCGGACTGGACCTCGGCGACGGGATCACCCTGGCCGATGCCACACTCGACGCCTCGCAGATCGGACGCCGGCGGCTGGACTGGGATTGCCATCTGAACGCCCTCGGCGGCGAGGTGCGCGGCCAGGGAGCCATCGACTTCTCCCGGCCGCGCCTCGCGTTGGAAATCGCCGCGACGTTGCGCGGCACCGCGCTGGCTCCGCTCGCGCGGATGATCGGGGTGCGCGGCCCCGTGGACGGACGGGTCGAGCAGGGGAGTTTCATCTTTCGCGGTGACGCGGAAGATTTGTCGTCCGCCGAGATGTCCCTGTCGGTCCGGGCCACCGATTTTTGTTGGGGCGACCGCCGTTGGCAGAGTCTCGACACGCAGGCCGTCGTCGTGAACCGGCGCGTGCGATTGCACCGCTTCGATCTCCGGCAGGACGGCAACCGTTTGTCGCTCTCGGGCGAATACCCGCTGCCGCCGGAAGACGCTTCCGGCCTCGTCTGGACCGGCGATGAACCCTGGTGGCGTGCCGCCGGGTTTTCTTGCAACGTCGATGCGCGCCTGGAGGATTTGCACGCGCTGACGGAGTTGCTCGGGCCCGGCGCGCCGGAACTCGCCGGCCGGATGTCGATCAACGGAAAATTGAGTGCCTCGCCGGGGCGTGCGGAGGTCGAGGGTTATCTGAACATCGAGGGCACCCGACTGACGATCCGGGGCGCACCACTGGATTTTTTACGTTCGACGTTGCTCTTCCGCAACGGCGCGCTGGAGGTAGCGGACGTGCAGGCGACGCATGACGCGGATTATTTCACCGCGCACGGCGTCGTCGGGCTTGACGGTGATCGGACGGACCGGCGCGGCGAGGATCCGGGCGGAAATCAAAGACATGACGCTTTACGCACCGGCGTTGGCGGGATTGCCCGGCATCGGCGAAAAGGCGGCCGATACCCGCGCGCTGGACGCGGTGGTGCGCTTCGAGAACGGCACGGTTTTCCTCGACCGATGGAACGGCGAGCCGGTGGATGATCGGCTCGCGCGCTGACCGCGCGGGAAGCTCGCCGCAGGCGTCGTCCTCAAGGTAGGTTTGCCTCTCCGATGCCATCCAAATGTTTCCGGCGAGGCGCTTCGTGCGCACAGTGGTCATCCAAGCCAAAAGAGGGACTGGCTCGGAGAGCCATCCCTACCTTGGGGACGACCGGCCGCGACGGCCTATTCAGAGCCTTCTCACACGCTCGCTGAGAGGCAGCGCAAGCGGCCGGTCTGCGAGCTTCCCCTCCTTACCGAAATTCCACCGTCCCGAACTGCTCGGGCGATGGAAATTGCGCATGCCCGTCGGCGACCACGCGCTCAGGTCGCGCCGCTCGTGCCCGCGCCGCCCGGGCGGTCGATCCGCAGGAAATTCACCCGCCAGCGCGTCCCCGGGTCCGGCGGCGCGTCCCGCAGCGCGTCGAACGGGATCGCCAATTCCGCCGCCCAGCCCGTCGGCGGTCCGCCGGGCGTGGCTGGCAAGACCGTCCACGTTCCACGCGAAATCCTTCCGCCAGCCGCTCGCCGTCCGGCGCAGAACGAGGTCGCACACCGTTCCCAGCGGGTTGATCTCGACCTCGAAATAACTCTCCAGGTCGCCCACCGGATCGATGAACACCTCGACGACTTCCTCCGTCCACAGAGCGGCGTCGCGCGTCGGTCAGCGTCGCCCAGGGATGCGCGTCGTCCGCCTCGAACAGCACGCGCCATCCCGCATCGTCCCAGGCCGTGCGGACGCGCGTGCCCTGCGCGGGCGCGGACCGCCGCCGAGATTGTCCCGCAACGGCACCGGCTCGACTGTCCCGCCAGAACCGGCTGTGCCGGGTCGGCGCTCACCGGTCCCAGCGCGGCGCCGCGTTCGCAGCGACGGCAGGCCGGCGCCGCCAGACTCCATGCCGTCAGGCGCGGCGGCTGGAGCGTGAAGACGAAGCCCAGCGCCACGAGGAACAACAGCACCGCCACCCCCGCGAAGATCAGGATGTACATGCCAATCGGGTCTTTCTGCGCGGCTTTTCTTCTGGAAGGGCGAGGCGTTGGCGAAATTCGTCGGCCGGCGGCTCTCGGCGGCCAGGGCCGCGTCGGGTTCGGCGGCGGCGGGCAGCGGTTCGACCGGCCGCGGCGTTGTCCGAGAAATAGGCGCACTCGATCTGGCCGAAACGCACGCGGTCGCCGTTGCGGAGCTGGGCATCGGTGGCGGGCGCGCCGTTGACGCGCGTGCCGTTGGTCGAATTGAGGTCCTTGAGCGCGTAATTGCCGTTGGCGCCGAGGGAAAGCTGCGCGTGGCGGCTGCTGACGCTGGCGTCCTCGATCTGGATGATGTTCTCGGAGACGCGGCCGAGGGTGATGAGTTCATCGACGAGTTCGTGGGTGACTTCGCCCGACTCGGGCATCGTGATTTTCAACTTCGGCATAGGGCGGGGGGCAGCGCGGAAAGGTAGAAATAAGAACGCCGCTGGCAGAAGTAAACTCATCAAAAACCGGCCGCACGCCAAAGCTCTACCGCGAGCCGTCGATCAAGTTTGCGGCGAACTGCTTGAAAAAATGCAGCGCGTCGTGCGGGCCGGGCGCGGCCTCCGGGTGGTATTGCACGCTGAACACCGGCAGCGAACGGTGCCGCAGCCCCTCGACCGTGCTGGTCGTTGAGGTTGATGTGCGTGACCTCCACCTCCGGCGGCAGCGAATCGGCATCCACCGCAAACCCGTGGTTCTGCGCGGTGATGTCCACCCGGCCGGTTCGCACGTCCTGCACGGGCTGGTTGCCGCCGTGATGGCCGAACTTGAGCTTGAACGTCCGCCCGCCGAACGCGTGGCTGAGCATCTGGTGGCCCAGGCAGATGCCGAAGATCGGCTTCTTGCCGATCAGCTCGCGCACGCTGCGGTGCACGTAATCCAGCGCGGCCGGGTCGCCGGGGCCGGGCGAGAGGAAAATGCCGTCCGGGTTCGAGCGCGAGCACGTCGGCGGCCGATCGTGCCCGCGGGCACGACACGCACCTTGAACCCGTGCTGCCGCAACCGGCGCAGGATGTTGCGCTTCAGGCCGTAATCGTACGCGACGATGTGGTGCTTGACCGGCGGCAGCGCGACGGCCGCGTCTTCCACCGTCGCCCGACGCGCGCGCCACGTCCCAGCGGCGGCTGTCGTGGTCGTCCGGGTCCCAGTCGTAGGCGTCGCGGGGTCGTCACGGCGCTGGACGAAATCCATGCCGATGACGCCCTCGCCTTCGTTGGCGCGGCGCTTCGCCTCGTCGCACGGAAAGGTCTTCCGTGGTCAGGCAAGCCTTCATCGCGCCGCGTTCGCGCAGGTGGCGCGTCAGCGCGCGGGTGTCGATGCCCTGGATGCCGATGATGCCGTTGTCGCGCGAGGTATTCGGGCAGGGAAGTCTGCGAACGCCAGCTGCTCGGCAGTTCGGCTGAGTTCCTCGATGACGAACCCGCTGACCTGCGCGCGGGCGCTCTCGTCGTCGGCCTCGTTGATGCCGTAGTTGCCGATGAGCGGATAGGTCATCGCCACGATCTGCCCGTAGTACGACGGATCGGTGAGCACTTCCTGATAGCCGGTCATGGAGGTGTTGAAACACACCTCGCCGACGCGCGTGCCGGTCGCGCCGAAGGCTTCGCCCTCGAACACGCGGCCATCTTCAAGAACCAGCAGGGCTTTCATAGACAAAAAGAGGATGCGGGAAGCGAAGGTCTGCCGATGAAAGGACAAACGCAAACGAAAGTGCGCCTTTTTCATCCGAGCCGTCCTTCCCCCATCCTCGGAGAAAAAAGTTTTTACCCCACCTGTGCCGTATGGCGCGTTTCCCGTTCCCTTATGGAAACGGCGGGTGACCGTTGGCGGAAGGTCTGACTTCCAATCAAGGCCTGTCATTCCGCTCCGCCAACCAAGCCCCCTTGGTTGTTGATTATCGGTCCGGGAGAATGCGCCGTCACCTCGAACACCGCAGGGTAAATCTGTGGCCGGCGCGCCGGTGTCCCAGAAGCATCGGCGCGACCGAAAATTTGTCGCTGTTAAAGAACCGTCTCTGATACGACCGCACAGCGGCCGGACGTTCACTCATTCCCGGAACTGGAGACCGCCGAAATCCCCTTGCAAGGCGCGCCTTCAACCGGGCGTGCGCCGCGTTGACTTCTTCGGCCTTGAGAGTGCGATCTTCGGCCCGGTATGTCAACGAATAAGCGAGCGACTTTTTGTCGGCGGCGATCTTTTCGCCCCGGTCGTCGGTGAACACGTCGAAGAGTTCCACGGAGGCCAGCAGCGGCTCCTTCGCCCCGCGCAGCAGCGGTCTGCGATTTCGCCGTGCGCGAGGGCGCGGTCCACGACCACGGCGAGGTCGCGCGTGACGCTCGGGAAGCGCGCCAGCGGCGTCGAAACGTCCGCTCCGCCGGACCGTCGCGCTAACGCAGCATCGAAACGTTCAACTCGGCGACGAGCACGTCGCCGCGCAGTTCCAATTCCTTCGCCCGCGAGGGCGAGAGCTGTGCCGAGTCCGCCGCCGTTCTGCCGTCGAGCAGGAGATTCATGCGCGAGCAGCGCAAGCCGCGCTGTCCGGCGGTCCGGCCGCGGCACCGGCTGCAGTTCCAGCGGACGCTCCGCCCGGCCAGTCGCTCGACGACGCCGCGCAGGTCGTGGAGGTCCAGCGCGCGTCCGCCGCGTCGCCGTGCCGCCACGCGGCCGGCGCGCCGCGCCGGTCATCACCAACGCCCAGGCGACCACGGCTCCGGCTTGCCAGCGGGAATACTCGGCGCGAACACCCGGCCGATCTCGAACAGCCGCAGATCCGCCGACCCCTGGCGCACGTTGCGCCCCGCCGCCGCCAGCAGGCCGGGCAGCAGCGTGCCGCGCAGGACCGCGCCGTCTTCCGGTGAGCGGATTCTTGAGCGGCACGCCGCCGCGCGTCGGTTCCGCCTGCACCAGCGAGACGCTGCGGGCCTCCGTGAATCCCAGCGCCGACCAGCCGCCGGCGCAGGCCCATCAGGAAATCATAGGCGTCGATCCGCCGGCGACGACGGCGCGAACCGCGCCGCCGATCCGGCCCGGCACGCGGTCCAGACCGTACACGCGCGCGACCTCTTCGATCAGGTCGATCTCGCGCGCGCAGGTCCGCGCCGGTACGAGGGCACGCGCCAATCGGTTTCGCGTCCTCGATCTCGTCGTCATCGGGATCTTTCACCTTCCAGGCCGAAGCCGGTCAGAATTTCGTTCGACCCGTTCGCCGTCGATGTCCGTCGCCGAGCACCTGCCGACAGCGCGCCAGCCGCAACGGCACGGGCTCGCCGCCGCCTCGTCGTGGCCGTCGTGCCGCGGATCGCCTGCGTCTGCGCCACGCCGCGCGACTGTCGCCGCCGCAGATTTGCAGCAGGAGGTCTTCCGCCCGCCGCGACGCCGCCAGCACGCCCGCCGGGTCCACGCCGCGCTCGAAACGGTAGCTCGCGTCGCTGCTCAGGCCGAGTTCGCGCGAGGTGCGCCGGATGCCCGCCGGGGTGAAGTACGCGCTTTCCAGGATGATGCGTTTGCGTCGCGCGCCGTCACGCCGCTTTCCTCGCCGCCCATGACGCCCGCCAGCCCCTCGGCGCTCGCCGCCGTCGTCCGCCCGGGCGATGACGAGATGGTGCGGCGCGAGTTTGTAGGTGCGGCCGTCGAGGGCCAGCAGTTCCTCGCCCGGACGTCGCCAGCCGCACGCCGATGCCCGCCTGGCCCGACGTGCGCCGCGTCGAACGCGTGCAGCGGCTGGCCGAGTTCGAGCATCACGAAGTTGGTCACATCGACGACGTTGTTGATCGAGCGCACGCCCACCGCTTCGAGCCGGCCGCGCAGCCAGTCCGGGGCTGGGGCCGACTGCACGCCCTCGATCACCCGCGCCGAGTAAAACGGGCACGCCTCGCGGGCGTTCGCCGCAACCATCACGGGCAGATCGCGCCACCGGGTCGCCGCCGACGGGCGTTTCCATGCGTCGACGGGGTCGCGCAACGTTTGTGCCGCGCAGAGCGCCGCGACCTCGCGCGCCAGCCCGACGTGGCTGAGCAGGTCGCTGCGGTTGGGGGTGATTTCCAGGTCGAAAATCGTGTCCGGCGGGAACAGCTCGCCGATGGGCGCGCCGACCGGGGCGTCGGGCGAGAGGATGAGCAGGCCCTCGGCGTCGTCGGCGAGGCGCAGTTCCTTCGCGCTGCACAACATGCCCTCGCTCTCGACGCCGCGCAGCTTGCCGACCTTGATCGTCACGTCGCCGGGCAGCCGCGCGCCGGGCAGGGCGAGCGGCACCTTGTCGCCCGACCTGGAAGTTCTTCGCCCCGCAAACGATCTGGCGCGGCGGCTGCGGCCGGAGCCGTCGTCCACGCGGCAGACGCTCAGGCGGTCGGCGTTGGGGTGCGGCTCGCGCGAGAGGACCTGCGCGACGACGACTTTATCGAAATTCGCCGCCGCGCGTCTCGATGCCTTCGACCTCGACGCCGGCCATCGTGAGCAGTTCGGCCAAGGCCTCGGGCGTGCCGTCGTAGTCCACGTATTCGCGCAGCCAGTTGAGGGAAATCTTCATAACTCGGACGGCAAAGTTAAGAGGCGGCAGGCAGAAGTCCAGCGGCGGATTGCCCTTTTGCCGCCTATGGCGGCGGCGGTGCCTGCGGCCGGCGCAACCGCCGCAACGTCCCCGCTTGGACGAGCACTCCGGCGATCACCAGCACCGTGAACACAACCGAAACGACGTGCGGGTCCAACGCGGCGGCGTCGCCGTGGGGTTTGACGCCGCTGTAAAAACTCAGCGCGCTTTGCACCCCCTGGCGGTTGGCGGTGAGCGTTTCGCAGATCAGCGTGGCCCCGCCGATGGACGACAGGACGATGAGCGTCCAGCTAAAGACGATGTTCATCAACACCGCCCCGATGACCCCGCCGACGAGGAACAACACGGCCGGCGCAATCTGCTGCCCCTGGCCCGTCAGCGGCACGCCGCCCGCGCTCACTTTCAGAAGCTCCACGAGAAAATATCCCCCCGCGAAAAAACCCGCCGCGCCGACCGCGATCTTGCGGATGGCCACTGCCATCGCCGCGCAAACGACGCCCGCGATGATGGAATACAGGATGACCGTGTCGTCGGGCACCACCCCGGGAAAACGCTCGGCCAAACGCATCCCCGCCACGAATCCCACCGCGCCGACGAACAGCCAGAACAGTTTCCTTCCGAACGCGAGCAGCACGATCCCCAGTAGGATGCGCGTGGCGTCGATGGACAGCATGGGACGGAACCGTTCGCCGACGCACACGCCTCGCGCAAGTCTCCGGAGGTGATCTCCATAGGTGGATGGCGCTCTCCGAGCGGCATTGGTCCCACTCACGCCGCAGGCGTGCCATCATTTTCACCTCCATTCAGGGCAACGGCCTCGCGGAAGACGCGGCCTTCCCCTTGAAACCCGGCGCGGCCAAGTCCGCGTCTGTATATCCCCGATTTACGTCAAACCCGAGCAGGCTCCACTGGTGCGCGGGCAAGTTCACCGGCCGGTCAATGCGTTCGCTGTAGCGCGTCGGCCACAGGACACCCGCCAGCCGACGCTGGTCCATCAGATCGACGTGGACCTCCGCGCCCTTCGTGCTCTCCAGCGCGTTGAGCGTGAACTGCACCCGGCGCAAAACGTGGTCCTGCTGGTCGATGAAAAGCACCACCCGATCCTCGTCCGAACCGATCCCGGGGTGCAGGGTCGTGGCAATTTCGTCGCACGAGTGCCCCTCCACGTCGGCCGTGTCGGCGACCTTCTGGAATTTTGCCCCCCGCTGGACGAAGAATCCCGGCCCGAACAGGAACATCGAGTAAGCATCCGTCACCAGACCCGCCGACGCGACGACTTCCGGGTCCAGGGAGCGTTGGAAACCCGAGTCGGTGGCGACGGCGCTCGTGTGCTCCGGGTTCAGCGCGCGTTTGACGGCCGACCGGGGAAGGTTCGCGTACGGGGGTATCGGCGGATCACAAGACACGACCGTCTGGAAAGGTTGAAAGCGGAAAACGTGTTTCGTCCCTGCCGCTCCGTGATGCACCTGCCCAACGACGAAACCGCCCCGCACGGGCAGATAACGCTCCTCGCTGCCGCCACGGTGGTCGCGGTCCGAAAGCACCGGCTGCAACCTCGGGCCGACCGTCGCCCAGTGGCTATCGAAGCGCACGTTCACGTCGTGCAACCTCGCGTAGGCCGCCGCGCCGCCGTGGGCGCGCAGGCAGGCGTCGAAGATGGTCCGCGCTTCCGGCTCGGATGCGGTGACGGCAGCGGTTGGCGGGATGGGTTTCGACCCGCCACCGCAACCGGCGAGCAAAATCGTGCCTGCCGCAAAGACCCAACGGAGAAAGGAAGATCGGACGTTCACCGCAAGCAGGAACGCTTGTCCCCCGCCCGCCGGTTGCCCGGTTCTTAACGATGCCGCCGCCCGTGCCGCATCCATGCGGCCGGATGCACACCGACCTGATCGCAGGCCCAAGCGGAAAAATCCTCCGCGTTGCGCACAAACCCTCGCCCCAGGCCCAACCAGGTCACCTGCGGGCAGGCCACGACGAACAAGATCGCCAACACGAGCAGATTGGCCAGGTAGATCACCACCAGCGAAAAAAACGTTCCGTGCAGGAGCAGGTCGGTCTGTTTTTTGGGGATCATCCAGCAGGTGAACGTGAAATGAAACGCCCACGTCAGCCCGACAGCCATGAACAGGTATTTAGGATAACCCCACACCACCGGGTAGAACCACCCCGCCACGCCGAACGCCACGATGGCGACGATGCTGTAGAGCGGGAAGAAATACGGCGCGAGCGACACCAGGAAATCCCGCCGGTCGGCGATGATGTAGCCGCCCTCGCGTCCCACCTTGAACGCGCTCACCCGTCCGCCCATCGCCAGCACCCAGATAGCGTGGGTCAGTTCGTGGCCGAACACGTAGACGAGCAGCATTTTCGGCAGCACGAAAAACACGATGAGCCACGCCGCGACCCCGTACAGGAAGTAGTGCAATTCGTCCGACGCCAGGAACCACCCGTGCAGCGTGGCGCGGGCGAACGCTTCCCAGAACGTCTTGCCCGCCACCCAGCACACGGGCAGCAGGAACACTCCGGCAACGGCTTTGAGCCAGCGGGTCGGCACGGTGCGGGGGACGGTGGCCGGAACTCCGGCGACGGCGCGGATGCGGCGGGACGGGCGGGCTGCGGGTTTCGACTTCGGGCCGGGTGCCTTCAGCGAAAGCTGGCGTTTCGGCGCGGGGGACCGGCCGCGTGGGTCGGATCGTTTGGGACGAGCCATCTACCCGTACTATTGGGCCAAATACGTGGCTGGCAACGCAAGCAAAAACGGCCGATCCCCCGAGGGCATACCGCTGCTCACGCTTCTGGTGGGTGGATGGCGCTCTCCGAGCGGCATTTGTCTTACTCACGCCGCAGGCGTCTCACTATTTCAGGCGGCTATCGCCGCGAACGGGACCAATGCCGCTCGGAGAGCGCCATCCACCCACCAGAAGCCTCTCAATCAACACGAAAACCGGCGTCAGGACCTTAAAGTACTACGCCCGGCCCATGTACGCGCCGTTGCGCCGTCGAGATTTTGACCGTCTCGCCCTCTTTGATGAACAGCGGCACCTGCACGATCTTGCCCGTTTCCAGCGTGGCGGGCTTCTGCACGTTGTTCGCGCTGTCGCCGCGCACGCCTTCGGCGGATTGGACCACCTTGAGCATCACGCGGCGGGCATTTCCACCTCCACCGGCTTGCCCTCGGCGTAGAGCACCGTCACGGCGAGGTTTTCGGTGAGGTAATCCTTGCCGCGCGCCGATCAAGTGCCTCGCTGAGCATCGTGTCGTCGTAGGTCTTCGGGTCGATGAAATGATACCGTCCTTGTCCTTGTAGGAAAACTCCAGCGTCTCGCGGTTGACCTCGACCAGCTCGACCTTTTCCGTGGACGAAAACCGCACGTCGCTGCTCTTGCCGGTCTTGATCGAGCGGATGATCGCCTGCACGAACGCGCGCAGGTTGCCCGGGCGTGCGGTGGGTGACTTCCAGCACCACGTAGATGTCGCCGTTGTAGCGGATGGCCTGGCCTTTGCGGAGATCGTTTGCTGCTGCCATGAGAGGAAAAGATGAAGGATGAGGATGGAATGGCGGGGGGAAACGGAAACTTCACAGCAATTTCAGCCGCGTCAAGTCCTGCGTGTCCACGAGGCCGATGGGCCGGCGCGTCGGCATCGACCACCACGAGGTCGTCGATGCGCGAGTGTTCGAGCAGGTGGAGGATTTCCACCGCCAGCCGTTCGCCGCCGATGCTGACGGGGTTGCGCGTCATGTAATCGCCCACCGGCCGCGTCGCCCAGGCCGGTCGGGCCGCGCTGGAAATGCCGGGCGAAATCGCCGTGGGTGAAAATGCCCGCCAGCCGGCCCTCCGCCGTCCACGACCACCGCCGCGCCGGCCCGTGGCGGGCGATCTCTCCGAGCACCTCGCCGACGGTCGTGTTCCGGCGAGACGAGCGGCCATTTCCTCGCGCGGACGCATGATCTGGCGGACCTTCAGCAACAGGCTGCGCCCGAGCTGCCCGCCGGGGTGGAACCGGGCGAAATCGTCCTTGTCGAAACCGCGCGCCTCCAGCAGCACCATCGCCAGCGCGTCGCCGAGGGCGAGCATGACCGTCGTGCTGCTGGTCGGCGCGAGGTTGAGCGGGCAGGCTTCCTGGGTGACGCTCACGTCCAGCCAGGCGTGGCTGGCCTGGGCGAGCGTGCTGTCGGCGCGGCCCGTCAAGGCGATGAGCGAGATGTCGAAGCGCAGCAGCGCGGGCAGGAGGTCGACGAGTTCGTCGGTCTCGCCGCTGGCGCTCAGGGCGAGCACGGCGTCGCCGTCGGCCACGACGCCGAGGTCGCCGTGCAGGGCGTTGAGCTGTTGAGCACCACGGCGGTCGAACCGGTGCTGGTGAGCGTGGCGGCGATCTTTTCGCCGATGTGGCCGCTCTTGCCGACGCCGACGACGACGATCTTGCCCCGGTTTTCCAGGCAGCGCAGCAGCAGGTCCGACGGCCCGGGTCGAACGTCGGGCCGTCGAGGCGGTCGTGGAGACGGTGCAGTTCGGCCGTCTCCAGCGCGATGACGCGCCGGGCTTGGTCGAGGTAGTCCGACGGTGATAGCGAAGTGCACGGAAACGCGTCAGCGGCCGCCTGTTCCTCGTCGCGGAAGTGGACCAGCAGCGCGGCCAGTTCCTGCAGGGCGTCGCGCCGCGTCGGGGCCGTCGGCTTCCAGCGTGAAAACCGCGCCCTGGTCGAGGTTCGGCCATGAGCACTTCGAGGATGCTCGTCGCGGCGTAGACCGTCGCCGTCCTTGCGCAGGATGATCGTGGTGGCCTTGTACCGCAGCGCGCAGCGCACGAACTCCGTCGCGGGCCGGGCGTGCAGGCCCAGTTCGTTGAGCACTTCGAGTTCGGCGGTCAGAGGCATGAGCGGTTTTACCCTAAAGCCGGACAGGTGAACGGGCAAACGAGCGCCTCCGCGCGGTTTTCCGCCCGGCATACGGCCCGGCGCGACCACGACGTGCGAAATCACCGTGACAAACCGTTGACTTGTCGCTAAAACATTCAATGCCGGGATCGCTCGTTTCACTTTTATGAAAAAGCTCGCTCTCTTCGCCGCTGCGGCCGTTAGCCTGTTCGCGGTTTCCGCCGCCGACGCCCAGTCGCGACGACCAGCGCCACGACCTCGCGCACCACCGCTCACCGCACGACGGTTGCCACGCGGCAACAACGCCGCCCTGAACGCCCGGCTGCGCCGCATCGAGGCACAGTCGCACACGATCACGACCAGCCCGCAAACCCGCGCATCGACGGCAGCGTGGCCCGGGCCGTCCGCTCGGGCAATCCGTTTCAGATGATCAACCCGTTCGCTCCGAGCGAGTACGGCAACGGCACGGACGTGACCCGGCACGAGCCTGACGACGCCTTCCAGCGCCCGCAAGGGTTGAAGCTGTTCGCGTTCGATTTCTAGCCTCGCCGTGGATGGTCGTCCGAGGGTCGCGTGTTATTGCGCGACCTTTCTCAAGCCGGAGATGCTGCACATCTACCGGCAGTTGCGGGCTGTGCGGCGTTTTTCGCTGACGGTCTTCACGCAGAAGCGCGAGAACGGGGACCGTTTTCCGTTCGAGGATGTGGTGGAGGTTCCCCACGGCCCGTGGCGGTGGCTGCGCCGCATCCTGGACAGACAGATCCTCGGGCGTCCGCTGCTCCTGAGCCGGATCGAATCAACCCGATTGCTCGACGCGCTCGAACTTGCGCGATTGCGTCGCTGCTGCACATTTTTTTCGGCAACGTCGGGGTGCAACTCCTGCCGCTGCTGCGTGACGACCCGGTGGCGTGGCCGGCGATCGTCTCGTTCCACGGAGCGGACGTGCTGGTCGAATTGGATCGAAAATCCTACCGCGACGCCGTGCGCGAAATGTGCGAGCGGGTCGACGCTCGTGCTGGCGCGTTCGCGTTCGTTGGTCGATGCGCTCGTCCGACTAGGTTGCCCGCCCGAAAAAATCCGTCTAAACCGCACCGGAATTCCCCTGGACGAGTTTCCGTTACGTCGAGCGCGCGGACGCGGCGGGGCAGGTTCCGGTTGTTCCAGGCGTGCCGTTTGATCGAAAAGAAGGGCTTGCCGACGACGTTGCGCGCGTTCGCGGATTTCGTGCGCACGTTTCCCGATTCCCGGCTGACGCTCGCCGGCGAAGGTCCGCTGGGGCCAACCTTGCGCCAGCTCGCCGCCGAACTCGGCGTCGCCGACCGCGTCGAGTTCCCGGGGTTCTTGCCGCAGGACGATCTCCGCCGACGGCTCTACGAATCGCATCTTTTCCTGCATCCGAGCGAACTCGGCCGCGACGGCAACCAGGAAGGCGTCCCCAATTCTCTGCTCGAAGCGATGGCGACCGGATTGCCGGTTTTTGCCACGACGCACGGCGGCATCCCCGAGGCCGTCGAACACGGCGTCAGCGGCTGGCTGGTGCCCGAAGGCGACCATGTCGCGCTCGGCCGGGCGTTGGTCGGACATGGCGTCGGACCCGGCACGCCTCGCCGCGATGGGCGCGGCGGCGGCGCGGTCCGTGGCGGAAAATTTCGACGCTGCGGCGCAAGCGCAGGAATCTGGAGAATTGCTACGAGGAAGCGATGGTGGGAACGTCGCGCTGAACGGGAACGCGCCCCGGAAGCCCCCATGACACCGCCCGCCGCCGACCGCCTGCCCATCTACGAACTGGCCGACGCCCTCGTCGCCGCGTACGTGACCTGCGGGCAGCCGTCGGCTCATCCTCCAGGCTCCGACCGGCTCGGGCAAATCGACGCAGGTGCCGCAGATGCTCCTCGACGCCGGGTTGCTCGGCGAACGCGCGGCGCGTCGTCGTCCTCCAACCCCGCCGCCTGCCCGCCCGGATGCTCGCCGCCCGCGTCGCGCGCGAACGCGACACGTCGCTCGGCGCAGGAGGTCGGCTACCGCATCCGCCTCGACAACGTCACCAGCGCCCGCACCCGCATCGAGTACGTCACCGAGGGCATCCTCCTGCGCCAGATGCTCGGCGACCCCGCGTTGCCCGGCGTCGCCGCCATCCTCTTCGACGAATTCCACGAACGCCACCTCTACGGCGACATCACCCTCGCCCGCGCGCTGCAAATCCAGGAAACGACGCGGCCCGACCTGCGACTCGATCGTCATGTCGGCCACGCTGGAAACCGGCCGTGCTGGAAAAATACCTCGCGCCCTGCGAAACGCTCGTCTCGCGCGGGCGCGACGTTCCCCGTCACGATCGAATACCTCCCCCGCCCCGCGCCGTTCGACCGCATCCCCGCGTGGGAACTCGCCGCCGAAGAACTCGCCCGCCTCGCCGCCGCGCACCCGGACGGCGACGCGCTCATCTTCATGCCCGGCGCGTACGAGATCAGCCGCACCCTGAGCGAAATCCGCAATCACCCGCGCCTGGGTCGGGTGGCTCGCGCTGCCGCTCCACGGCGAACTCCCGCCCGCCGAACAGGACGCCGCCGTGGCGCGTTATCCCGGCAAGCGGAAAGTCGTCGTCAGCACCAACGTCGCCGAAACCTCGCTCACCATCGACGGCGTGCGCCTCGTCATCGACTCCGGCCAGGCGCGCATCGCCCGGTTCGACCCGTACCGGGGGATCAACACGCTGCTCATCGAAAAGATCAGCCGCGCCTCCGCCGACCAGCGCGCGGGCCGCGCCGGACGCACCGCGCCCGGCCATTGCCTGCGCCTCTGGACCGAGGCCGAACACGCCGACCGGCCCGCGCAGGAAACGCCCGAGGTCCGGCGGCTCGACCTCGCGGAAGTCGTCCTCACGCTCAAGGCCAGCGGCGTGGACGACGTCCACGCGTTCCGCTGGCTGGAGCCGCCCGAACGCACGAGCGCTCGACCGCGCGGAAAACCTGCTGCAAGCGACCTCGGCGCGCTCGACCGCGCCACGGGTCAGCATCAACGCCGTCGGCCGCCAGATGCTCGCGTTCCCGGTGCATCCGCGTTACGCGCGGATGCTGCTCGCCGCGCGCGAATGGGATTGCGTGCGGCCCGTCGCGCTGCTCGCCGCGCTCACGCAAACGCGCAACCTTTTCACCCGCAGCGAGGGCCGCAAGATGGACGAGGAACGCGACGACCTGCTCGGCGCGGAACACGAGTCGGATTTTTTCCTGCTCATGCGCGCGTTCCGCTTCGCGGAGAACGGCAGCTTCGATCCCGGCCGCTGCCGCCGGCTGGGCATCCACGCGCTCGGCGCGCGGCAGGCGGGCGAACTGTTCGAGCAGTTCCTCGCCATCGACGCGCAACACGGCGGCAGCGATCGACGCGCAGGAGGACCGTGGCCGCGACCGTTCGGATGACATCCGGCGTTGCGTGCTCGTGGGGTTTTCCGACCAGCTCGCGCGGCGGCTCGACGAGGGCACGCTGCGCTGCCAACTCGTCGGCAACCGGCGCGGCGTGCTGGCGCGCGAAAGCGCCGTGCGGCCGGCGCGGCTGATCGTCGCCGCCGAGGTGCGCGAGATCCAGAAGGGCGGCGGCGACGAACTCGCCACGCTGCTGAGCCTCGCCACGGCGGTCGAGGAAGCGTGGCTGAAGGAATTGTTTCCCGACGATTTCAGCGAGACGGAGGACGTGTTCTTCGACGACACGGCGCGGCGCGTGATGGTCCGCCGGCAGCGGCGGTTCCGCGACCTCGCGCTGGCCGAAACGCTTTCCGACGACCCGCCCGAGGAACAGGCCGCCGCGCTGCTGGCGGAGGAGGTCATCGCGGGCCGCTGCCCGTTGAAAAACTGGGACGCCGCCGTCGAGCAATGGATCGCGCGCGTCAACGCGCTTGCCGCGTGGATGCCCGAACTCGGGTTGCCTCCCATCGGCCCCGACGACCGCCGCGCGTTGATCGAACAACTCTGCTACGGCGCGACGACGTACAAGGCCATCAAGGAACGCGCCGTCTGGCCGGCGGTGAAGGCGTGGCTTTCGCCGCAGCAGCAGGCGTGGATCGACGAATACGCGCCGGAGCGGGTCGAACTCGATCACGACGCGCGGGCCGCGCAAGGTCAAGCTGACCTACCCGGAACCGGGTGACGGCGCGCCGCCCGTGCTCGCGGCGCGCATCCAGGAAGTTGTACGACGTGACCGGCGGGTTGAAGGTCGCGGCGGGCCGCGTGCCGGTCGTCATCCAGGTGCTCGCGCCGAACCAGCGGCCGATCCAGGTGACGCAGGACTTGGCGAATTTCTGGCGCGAGAGTTACCCGAAGCACAAGCAGGAACTCCAGCGCAAATATCCCAAGCACGAGTGGCGATAGGTCAGCACTCGGCACTTGTCGCTGGCGGCGCTGTTCTGTATCATTTTTTCCAAGCGTTCGTTACTCGATTCCTCGTCTACTATGAAGACATCTCTTCTGTGCCCAATCGCCGCGATTTTCTTCCTCTTGCTTCAGGTCTCGCTCGCTGGTGAACCCACGCCATCGGACGGTGATAAACCGGTGGATACCCGTCGCTGGAATGTCCGCGCGGACGCCCTCGCTGTTGTCATGACCCAGGAAAAGGCGCTCGCTTGGCTACCCGCGTTGCGCGACGAAGACAAGATCGCAGGTGCCGTCGCGGAAATCCTTGATGCCGTCAAAAAGAAGGAAGTGGCGCTGGCGGGTTACCCGACCGTGTGGGCAAGAGATGGTCAAAAGACAACTTCTGAAACAATCGACGAAAAGATTTATCCGACCCAGTTTGCGCCGCCCGACGAGCCGCAAACGGTCGGCGTGGCAACTAAACCCACTCTCGAAACTGCTTTTCCCACCGCCTTCGAAAAACGCAACGTTGGGGTGACGCTGGAACTTGAGCCGGTTGTTCTCGACGGAGGAAAGTTGATCGATCTCACTTGCCAGATGCAGCACGTTTACCTCCGCGATTGGGATGCCTACGAGGCGACGCGGTCCAGGACGGGAGTCGTGGTCACCGTCAAGCAACCGCTATTTTTCACTGTAAAGGATTCCTTCAGTTTTGCTCTGGGGAACGGATGTTTCGCGCTGGTTGGAGTGCACAAAGTCCTCGTGCCCGAAAACTCCATCGAGCTTTTTATTTTGCATGTGACTGCCGTGCCACCAACACATTGAGCATTTTCGGGCATCGACTGCCGCACCAGATTCCTGCAAACGTGGTTGCTTAGCCGTCCGCAATTCTCCACGCTAGGAAGCAATGAAGCCACTCTTGCTGCGTTCTACGGTTGTGGTCGTATTATTCTCCTGCGGCATCCTCCTTCCGTCCCTTCGCGCGGACCGCGATGCCTCCGAAGCGATGCGCCAGTCGGATGTCGAACTCAACCGCGTCTACCAGAAAACCCTCGCCGCCATGCCGGACGCCGACGCGAAGGCCAAACTGCGCGAATCCCAGCGGGCTTGGGTCGCTTTCCGTGACGCGGAAACGGCGCTGCTGCAAATTTCCGGGGTCGGGACGAGCAACACCGAGAGGGAGAGCCACATCACGGACCTGAATCACCATCGCTCCAAAGAATTGCAGGACCTCGTGGAAATGACCAAGTAAGCAACGACCCCCGGCCCCGTCGATCCGATGAAGTTTTCTCCCAGCGTCCTCGCCGTCGCACTCACGCTCGCTGCCACTGGTCTCGTGCGTGCCGACGATTCCGCCATGAACGAGGGCGCTTACGGCCCCGAACCGCGCGGCGGCACGCAAGGCGACGAAAGCATCATCCGCATGGAGAGTGAACAGATCACGGTGAAGTTCGGCCGCGAGACCTCGGAAGTAAAAGCGCGGTTCGTTTTCCGCTCCTACAAGCCAAAGGAACCCGCCCGCCAGCTCGTCGGTTTCCCGGACATCGGCGCGGCGTACAAAGAAGCCGCCCGGCGCGACCCGAACGGCGAAGCCCCCTGGCAGCCGCACGAGAACGTGTCGGGTCCGCTCAAGGACATGCACACGTTCGTGAACGGCAAGGAAGTCGAGTCCAAGCTGGACTACGGGTTCATCCAGACCGACGAATACGTGGGTTGGAAACCGGGCACGCCCAAGGACGGCGAGTTGATGGCGTGGCACACGATGTGGGTGGAGTTCCCGCCGGACAAGGACGTGGTCATCGAGCGCGATTACAAGGTGGACAACGGCGAGATGGTCGGCGGTATCTCGATGTTCGAGTACATCACCGCCACCGGCGCGAACTGGCGCGGCACCATCGGCCAGCTCGACGCCGATATCACCCTCGACGGCTGGACGACCGACGACATCGCGTGGAAAACCGGCGGCAAGAAGAAGCAGATTTTCGACACCGGCCCCTTCACGGCTCCTGACAAAAAGGCGTGGAAAATTGTCTCGCCCACGCATCTCCAGTTCACCTGGAAGGATTTCGAGCCGCGTACGGACAAGGACCGGCGCAGCTTCAGCCTCGTGATGGTCGGCACGAACCCCGGGTCGGTGAGCGGAGACTGAGGCGCGGTGCGCTGCCGGCCCTGGTTTCGAGGCTGGCGCCGCAAAACCCTACTTCGATGCTTCGAGGGCGCTGATCTTCGTTTGATCCTTGGCGATGTCTTCGTAAGTCTGGCTGGAGCCTCGCACCGCCAGAACCTTGCCACCTGCCGTCAGCCGCACGAACCAGCCGTGCATCATCGTGCCCCTCGTCCAGTGGCTGCCCACCGAGTCCACGCCGCCGGAGAATGTCGCGTTGTTGCTGGTGACGGTCGAAGCCTTTCGCCTGGTCACCGCAACAGCCTCCTTGGAACTGACGTTGAACGTCTCGACCGCGCCCGCGTCCACTTTGATGTCTTTGGCACCGTGGTCGAACAGGTACTCCTTGCCTCCTGGAGCTTTTGGAGAGGCAATCCGGGCGGCCGTGAAATACCATTCGACCGCCACGGTGTCGGGCAGGGGTGCGAGGTTGTGCACGGCGATTTGCAGGCTGGTCTGGTTTTTTGACTCCTGCTTGTCGTTCACCGTGGTCACGTCCGCCGTCGTGCTTCCATCCGTCGTGGTCCCGGTGAACGTGTGCGCGCCAGAGCGCGTGACCGTCGATTTTCCTCCGGTTCCGACGGATTGCACTTGGAGGCTGACGCTGTGGTTGAGTGGAACCGCCGGCTTCGGCGTGGCGGCTGGGGGCGGCGCGGAAGTCTGCCCGTTGGCAAGTGACGCGATGGTCAATGAAAGCAAGACAAGAAAAACGCGCATCCCGCTGTCCTATAGAATGCCGCGCGGGTGTCAATTGCGGAAGACGAGCATCGGATCGGTTGACATTCCAGGCGGATAGGGCTAAAACTTCTCCCCGTACCTCGCCGTGAGGCGCGTTCACCGTTTACCTGTCAGTTCCATGCCTACTTCCGAAGTCATCCTCACCGAAAATATCCGCGGCCTCGGCGCCGAGGCGGACATCGTCAAGGTCAAGCGCGGTTACGCCCGCAATTTCCTTCTGCCCACCGGCAAGGCCTACGAGGTGACGCCCGTCACGCTCAAGCGCATCAACCAGCTCAAGGCCAAGCGCGCCGAGCGCGAAGGCGAGGAACGCAACGCCGCCGAGGAACTGGCCCGCAGCATCAACAAGCTGACGCTCAACCTGACGCTCGAAACCGGCGCGACCGGCAAGGCGTTCGGCTCGATCACCGTCAAGGACCTCGAAGACGCGCTCAAGAAGGAACTGCCCAACGCCAACATCGAACGCCACGCCATCCAGCTCGAAAAGCCGATCAAGGAAACCGGCATGCACGAGGTTCCCGTCAAGCTTTACACCGATGTGACCGCGACGCTGAAGGTGGAGGTCAAGTCCGCCAACGAACAGGCCGCGCCCGCCGAACCGGCCGCCGCCGCCGCGTCGCGGACGACAAGAAAGGCGCGTCGAAATACGCCGCGCAAGAAGAAGACGTTAACGAATACTCAGCATGCCCGCCACCTCTCAGGTTGCCGCCCCGAGCACTGAGAAACCCCGGGAGTCAAAACGGGGTCGGCGAAAGGGAAGAATCCCGGGACAAACGGGAGTTATTCACAGGGTTCTTCACCGGATATTCACAGGGCGCTGCCGCACAGCCTGGAGGCGGAGCAGGGCGTTGCTGGGTTCGATGCTCATCGCGCCGACGGAGGTGATCGGCGAATGCGTCGAGCGCATCAGCGAGAGGCGTTTCTATCAGCCCGCGCACGCGACGATCTACGCGATGCTGGTCGAGTTCTGGGACGAGCAGCAGCCGGCGGACTTCATCACGCTCACGCAGGCGCTGCGTGACCGCAAGCTGCTCGACGCCGTCGGCGGGCCGGCGTTCATCACGCAGCTTGTTCACTTTCACGCCCACGGCGGCGAACGCGAGGTATTACCTCGACATCGTCCGGGAGAAATACGTCCTGCGCCAGATCATCGGCACCTGCACGGAGTGCGCCGCCGCGCGCGTACGAGGAGCAGGGCGAGGTCAACACGCTGCTGGACGACGTGGAGCAGCGAAGTGCTGGCCATCAGCGAGGACCGTTTCAAGGATCAGGTGCCCACAGATGAAGGACCAGGTCATGGAAGCCATCGAAACCATCGAAAAACTCTACGAGCGGCGCGGGCGCGATCACGGGCTTGCCGACCGGGTTCAACGAACTTCGACCGGATGACCAGCGGGCTGCACGCCGGCGGAAATGATCGTCATCGCCGCGCGCCCGAGCATGGGCAAGACGGCGTTCGCGATGAACATCGCCGAGCACGTCGCCATCGATGGCGAAGCATCCCGTGGCGATTTTCAGCCTGGAAATGAGCAGCCAGCAACTCGTCCAGCGGCTCCTGTGCTCGCGGGCGCGGGTGAATTTGCAAAAGGTGCGCGACGGTTTCCTGAGCGAGCGCGATTTTCCGAACCTGACCAACGCCGCCAGCAAACTGGCGGAAAGCCAGATTTACATCGACGACACGGCGGGCCTGAGCATCCTCGAACTGCGCGCGAAGGCGCGGCGGTTCAAGCAGATGCACGACATCAAGTTGATCGTCATCGATTACTTGCAGTTGCTGCGCTCGACCAGCCGCCGCGCGCAGGACAACCGGCAGCTGGAAATCGCGGAAATCAGCAGCGGCGTGAAGGCGCTGGCGAAGGAACTCGAACATCCCGATCATCGTGCTGGCGCAGCTCAACCGGAACCCGGAAGCGCGCGCGGGCGGCAAGCCGCGCCTGAGCGATCTGCGCGAATCGGGCAGCATCGAGCAGGACGCCGATCTGGTGGGGCTGCTGGTGCGTTCGGAGTATTACGCCGAGGACGAGGAAGCGAAGGAGGAAACGCGCGGCGAGGCGGAACTCATCATCGCCAAGCAGCGCAACGGCCCGGTCGGCGAGGTGAAGCTGACGTTCCTGAAGGAGTTCACGCGTTTCGAGGATCGCGCGCCGGAAGCGGCGGGCGCGAACTGAGCGTTTTACCGCCTGACTGTACACCATCGCCCAAATTAGTTGAGATGCTTCTGGTCGGTGGATGGCGCTCTCCGAGCGGCATTCGTTTCACTCACGCCGCAGGCGTCTAGTTATTTCAGGCGGCTGACGCCGCGAACTGGACCAATGCCGCTCGGAGAGCGCCATCCACCTCCGTCGTGCCTCTCCATCAACACGAAAACTGGTGTAGGCATGGCACTCCATTGCCGGGTCGGTCTGGATGGCGGATGCACCCGGCGGCCCATCGCTCCCGGAAATCATTCGGTCGCGCGCAGGTTCCGCAAGCAATACAGTCCCTCCGCCATCGTGTAGGAATAACCCCGCATCGCCTTCTCGCTCTCGGCGGGACCGACGGTAAGAAGTTGGTGCGCCAGCGACCGGCGGACCTGCACCCTTTGAGCCATCGGCAAACGGTGCGCCTCGGCGTGCCGTAGCCACCTTCCCGCGCAGTCGATCACCCAAGGCCACCAGAGATAACGCATCGCGTCCCCGACCGTCTGCGTCGTGCCGTCGGGTTTGCGGCATTCCAGGCTGTACGCGCCGGCATCAACGGCGTAATCCGAAGTCCGGCCCAGGCAATTCACGAGGTAAACACGGATGTCCTCGTACATCGCGGGCGGCAACGAGATCGCGGGGTCCAGTTCCGCCGCTTCCATCAGCGCGCCGTAGGTCTGCGCGGTCAATCCGTCGTACACGTCGCCGACGTGCTCCTCCAGCGGATCGTTGACCCACCCATGCAAGGGTCCGCTGGAGCGGTACATGCCGATTAGCCATTGCGCGGTCTGCCGCGACAACGTATCGCGTGCCTCCGCCGACCCTTCCCAGGGTAACCCCGCGCGGCGCACCTGCGAAAGCCCGATCAGCGCGAGCGTCGAAGCGTAGACGCTATGCTGCCGCTGGTTGATCTGGAACGGAAACGCGTCCCACGCACCGGGGTCCGCGTCATGGTGATAGAGCCGCAAAACTTCCTGGGAGAACGACAGGTGCTCCAGAAGCCGGGCACGCACCGCCGGGTCCGCCGCCACCGGCCGTTGGCGCAGAGCCGTGGCGAGCGCGATAATCGACCACAGAGCGGTGTGGGATTCGACCTCGCCGATTTCTGGCCGGACTTTCCAGCCCCACTTGACCCCGTCGTGGACCACGGGCACGCCGTCGCGGAAAAGGTTCTCGAACGAATCGATCGTGGGCGCGTCCCGTGCGCGGTCCGGCGCGGTCCCGTCGAGGGCGAGCGCCAGTGCCGACAGGGATTGCGCTTGCGTCATGCAACTGACATCCGGGGCGCCGTTCCCCGGAGCGTCCGTGAACCACCCGTCCTTTCCCCGTCGTTTTCGCAGGGCCGCGTCGAGCCGCTCCACCAGCGTGTCGGCGGACGCGCGGAGGGCGGCACCGCTTGGCACCGGGCGAAAAACAGACATTTCCCGCCCGTCGAGCCAGGACCGGACCGTGTTAGAAAACGGCAGGTGCAACCCCGCGTCCGCCGAGCCGAGGTATGCCGCCGCCAGGCAGCCGATCCCCAACGCCAGCAGCGTTCCCCGCAGCAGCCTCGCGCGGCGTCGGCGTCGCAGGTCGCGCAGTTTCAGTTCATCGAACCCGACCTGCAACAACCGGGCCAGCACCTTCAGGCACGCGTCGCGCCAGCCGTCCTTCCCCGGACGCGCATCCGCCGCAATCGGTTCCAGACGTTCGCCGCCGCGGGTTCCATCCGTACCGATCTGGTAAAGCGCCGCCTCGGGGAAACAACCGTCCGACAAACCCCCGGCCGGGTCGCCAGCCGCGATCAGATAGATGATGCGCGCCCCGCGTCCGAATTCCTTGAATTGCCTGATCTCTTCGTTGACGTATTTCGACGCGGCAGCAGCCGGCGAGCAAATGACGATCAGGTAACGCGATAACTTGAGCGACGCGTGGATGACTTCGTTCAAACTCTCGCCACCGGAGATTTCGTCGCGGTCGAGGAAAATCGGGAACAGCCGCGCGGGAATCTTGCCGAGCGGACCATCGCGTCCGACCATCTTGGAGGGAACGGACCAGGTCTCGATCCTGGAATGCAGACGCTTCGCCACCACGCTGTCGCGGTGACTGTAGCTGATGAACGCCCAATACCGATAATCCGTGCGGTCGTGCGCTGAGGGATCGGTGGTTTCGGGCATGGTGGCTGCACGGAAGGCGAACGACGCGACGGACAGTTCCGCCCCGGGCGGTTGCATCCCGTTCTCAGAGAATCATATCTCGACCGGATTGTCTATCGTCAGACGAGGCGGATCACCCCTTCGCAACCTGCCCCGTGATGTTGTCCAGTTCGGCGATGGCCTGCGCCGGGAGTTGCATCGTGGCGGCGGCGAGGTTTTCGCGGAGATGGCCGACCGACGATGTACCCGGAATCAAGAGAATGTTCGGCGCGTGTTGCAAAAGCCAGGCGAGCGCGACCTGCATCGGCGTGGCGTCCAGCGACTTCGCCACGTCTTCCAGCGTCGAGGATTGCAGCGGCGTGAACCCGCCCAGTGGAAAAAACGGCACGTAGGCAATGCCCTGCCGGGCGAGATCATCGATGAAACCGTCGTCCCCGCGTTGCGCCACGTTGTACATGTTCTGGATGCAGACGATGTCCGTGATCGTTTGCGCCTCCGCCAACTGTTTTGGCGTCACGTTGCTCAAACCCAGGTGACAGATGAGCCCCTGTTGCTTCAATTCGACCAAGACGTTCAGCGGTTCCGCGATGGAGGCTTCCGACGTTCCGTGGCCGTCACCGAAGGCGCGAAAATTCACCACGTTCAGCGCGTCGAGTCCGAGGTTGCGCAGATTGTCGTGCACCGCGCTGGTCAGTTCCGCGCGCGAAATCGCCGGGTGCCACGACTTATCCTCTTCGCGCCGCGCGCCGACCTTGGTGACGAGCACAAGACCTTCGGGATACGGATGGAGCGCCTCCTTGATGATCTGGTTGGTGACGTGCGGACCGTAAAAGTCGCTCGTGTCGATGTGGTTCACGCCGGACGCCACGGCCTCGCGCAACACCGCCACAGCGGCGTCCCGGTCGCGCGGCGGGCCGTAAACACCGGGACCAGCGAGTTGCATCGCCCCGTAACCCATCCGATGCACGGTCAACGCGGTGCCCGGAAACGTGAAACTGCCACCGAGGTCAGATTGCTCAGTCATAAGACAAATTTCAGATCGGGTCGTGCGGGATGCAAGTTACATGATCTTCGCCAGCAGGTAGGCGGGCAGATCGGCGATGGCGATGCGTTCCTGCTTCATGCTGTCGCGGTGGCGCAGGGTCACGGTGTCCTTCAACTCTTCGCCGCGTTCGCCGAGCGTCTCGAAATCGATGGTGACGCCGAACGGCGTGCCCGCCTCGTCCTGGCGCCGGTAACGGCGGCCGATGGCGCCGGTCTCGTCGTAGAAGACGTTCATGTGCGGCTTGAGCAGCGCGACGACGCCCCGCGCCTTCTCGACCAGTTCCGGCTTGTTCTTCAGCAGCGGGAAAACGCCGCACTTGATCGGCGCCATGCGCGGATGGAACCGCAGCACGATGCGCGTCTCGCTCTTGCCGCTTCTTCGTCGGTGACCGTTTCCTCGTCGTACGCCTCGCAGAGCAGCGCGAGCACCGTGCGGTCCACGCCCGCGCTGGGCTCGACGACGTGCGGGATGAACTTTTCCTTCGTTTCCTCGTCGAAATATTCGAGCGGCTTGCCGCTGTGTTCCTGGTGCTGCTTCAGGTCGTAGTCGGTGCGGTGGGCGACGCCTTCGAGTTCCTGCATGCCGAAGGGAAATTCGTACTCGATGTCGTACGTGCCCTTGGAATAATGCGCGCGTTCCTCGGCGGGCACGTCGAGCACTTGAGATCTTCGCGCGCGGGATGCCGATGTCCTCGTAGAACTTCAGCCGTTCCTCCAGCCAGTATTTGAGCAGGTCCATGCCCTTGTTCGGGTCGGCAGAAATATTCGAGTTCCATCTGCTCGAACTCGCGCGAGCGGAAGGTGAAGTTGCGCGGGTTGATCTCGTTGCGAAACGCCTTGCCGATCTGCGCGATGCCGAAGGGCAGTTTCTTGCGCGCGACGTCGAGCACGTTCTTGAAGTTGCACGAAGATCGCCTGCGCCGTTTCGGGGCGGAGGTAGGCGATGGAGCTTTCGTCCTCCGTCGCGCCGACGTAGGTCTTGAACATCAGGTTGAAGGCGCGCGGCTCCGTGAGCAAAGGCTGCCGTTCTCGCGGGTATGAACGTGGTCGACGTTCATCGACGATTGCTCGGTTGCTCTCGCCGAGCAACTGCGACGGTCAATATCGCCCGAGCATCCTCAGGGCCGTGTCGGACGCGCCCTACACGTGTAGAACTGCCGGGCGAGACCTTCCGGGCGCGCCTACGTTGTTCTCACCTTGTCTTGAGTCAACACCGCGAAAGGTTTGAGTGACCTGTCCATGCCGCGTCGCAGTCGGACTCGGCGCCGTACGACACCGTGAGCTAACGACACCACTCTGCGGCTCGACCTGGTCGGCGCGGAAGCGTTTTTGCATCAGCGGCAATCCACCATCGGGTCGCTGAACGTCGCCTCGTGGCCGCTGGCCTGCCAGACGCGGCGGTTCATCAGGATCGAGCCGTCGAGGCCGACCACGTCGTCGCGCTCGCGGGTCATGCGCCGCCACCAGAAATCCTTCAGGTTGCGCTTCAGCTCGACGCCCAGCGGGCCGTAATCCCAGCAGCCGTTCAGGCCGCCGTAAATCTCGCTCGACTGGAAGATGAACCCGCGCCGTTTGCACAGGCTGACGATCTTCTCCATGAGTTCCGCGTTGGTCTTGGTGTTCGGCTTGGTTGCTGGGACATAAACGGTCGCGTGATTGAATAAAGAAATACCCTGCCTCCCGAAAAACGGGAAGGCAGGGTAAACGCAGCCGGGCGGACCGGCAAATGCGGAAGTTTGCCGCAGCGGCACGCCGGCTTACCGCCGGCGGCCGCCGCCGAGCAGCATGGCAGGTAGTACAGGAAGTATGGCCAGCGAGATCAGGAACGCGGCCACGTAGGTCAGCGCGGCGGCGTTGAGCACCTTGTTGACCGCCTGCGATCTCCTCCGGGCCGCGGATGATGCCCAACTCGGGCAGGATCGCCTTGGCGCGCGGGAAGCGTCGAACTCCACCGGCAGCGTGACGAGGTTAAAGACCATGATGACCATCCCCAGCCGACCGCCATGATCGTGAACCCCGTGTGAGCGGCAGATGATGCCCATGAACATGAACATGAACGGCAGGAACATGACAGCTGACTGGCGAACTGCGTCGCGCCGACCGCCGCCACGCGCAATTGCAGCGGCGCGTAGGCCTGCTGATGCTGGATGGCGTGGCCGCACTCGTGCGCGGCGATGCCCACGGCCGCCGTGGAACTGCCGTCGTAGATGTCGGGCGAGAGCGCGAGCGTCTTGTTGGCGGGTTGTAATGGTCGCCCATCATGCCGTCGGCCTGCGCGATGGTGACGTCGTGGATGCCGCGCGCGCGCAGGATGTGCTGGGCGGTTTCCGCGCCGGTCAACCCGCTGGAAGCGGGCACCTGGCTGTATTTGGCGATCATGCTCTTGACGAGCAACGTCGCCAAGCCCGAGATCGCCAAAGTCGAAACAGGATCAGGAGTAGATACATGGTGTGTTTGGGTCGCTGGAAATCCAGCGGTTTGGTTCACGTAATATAGACCATCCCGGTCGGGATTTCGTTCATTGCAACCGGCGGCGATCGGGGGCTGCCGGTTTCTTGGCCTGTTCCCAGAGGGCGTCCAGTTCCTCGAACGTGGCGTCTTCCCAGCGCCGCCCGCGCGCCTGCAGCGTCGTTTCGATGTGCTGGAAACGCCGCACGAACTTGTCCGTCGCGCGCTGGAGGATCGTTTCGGCGTCCAGCTTGTGCCAGCGCGCGAGGTTGACCGGCGGCAAAAGAGCAGATCGCCGATCTCGTCCGCCACGGCATCGGCGTTCGGCCCGGGCCGGCGGCCTCGCCTCGACCTCGGCGATCTCCTCGCGCACCTTCGCGAGCACCTCTGCGACCGTTCGGCCAGTCGAACCCCACCTGCGCCGCCTTTTCCTGCGCCTTCTGGGCGCGCATCAAGGCCGGGCAGCGCGTCAGCAGACCGGCCATGACCGCGACGGCTCCCCTTCCCCTTGTCCTCGCCGCGCCTTTTTTCCTCGCGCTTGATCTCGTCCCAGCGTGCAGCACCGCCGCGCTGTCGGCCAGCGCGGTCCTCGCCGAAGACGTGCGGATGCCGGCGGATCATCTTGTCGCCGATCTCCGGCGCCACGGCGTCGAAGTCGAACGCCCCGCGTTCGCTGGCCATCTGCGCGTGCATGACGACGTGCAGCAGCAGGTCGCCGAGTTCCTCGCGCAGGTTGGCGTCGTCGTCGGCGTCGATGGCGGCGAGCACCTCGTAGGTTTCCTCAACGAGCGCCGTCGCGCAGGCTGGCGTGGGTTTGCTCGCGGTCCCAGGGACAGCCGTCCGGCGCGCGCAGGCGGGCGACGATCGCGCAGCGTCGATGGGTCGACGGGCGGAGTCGCGCGGTGGCGGATCGGTTCAGCCGCCACGCTCCTTGCGCAGCAGCGACACGCGCGCGCGTTCCAGGGTGGCGCGCTCGCTGTTGCGTCAGGCTGGCAAGGCCGTGCTTGCTGATCTTGTCGAGCAACGGGTCGATGGACTCGTGCACGTCGCCGCCGGGCGGTCGTTACTGAGCGCCGCCCACCGGCTCGGCAGGTCCGGGCGCATCAATCGCCCGGCGCGGCTTGAGACGGGGACTTGACCCCGCGCGGAGCGGTCTTGCGCGGAAAGCGTTCGCGCAAGTTGCCGAAAGATGCGAACGCGTCGCTGCCGATGCTCGCGTAGCGCGTGCCGAAGAACGCCACCGCCACGATTCCGCCAGAGCACGGTGAGCGCCACGAGATGATGGTTGCCAGAACAGGGCCAGCGTGAAGATCGCCAGCAGCGCCGACGCGATCCACACGCAGGCAATGCCGAAGAAGAATTGCACGTTCGGGTAGATCGTCGTAAAGGCGATGAACACACCGAAAGTCACCATGCTGCTGCCACCGAAGCCGGACGCGTTTTCCAGCAGCATCAGCTCCTGTTCGCCTGTACCGCCGGAACATGCCGGTCAGCAGCAGTACCGTCGGCGCGGACAGCAGCAGCCCGGCGTACAGCGCGACGAAAATCTTGCGGCCGAAAAACCGCTCCACCTCCCGGCCCCAGATGAACAGGAACGCCATGTCGAGGAGGAACCACGATGGATCGGCGAGTGCGCGAAGGCGTAGGTGACCACCTGCCAGATCTGGCCGTGCCGCAGCACCGCCTCGCTCGAAAACGCCATCCACTGCAACGGGTCGAAGACCGGCTGAACCCGCGCAACAGGCAGCACCCGACCAGCGCGAAGCCATGCAACGATCACCAGCAAGGTGCGTGACGTGGATCGGGCCGGCCCCGCACCCAGAACAACGGCTGATAATCGTCCGAACGCTCAAATCCGATCATGGCAACCGCAGATCGTAACGGAAAGCTCTGCGTTTCACAAGGCCAACGTGCGAGGAAACTCGCGCCCCGGTGCCGGATTCATTCCCGCGACGACAGCGGCGCGGCGATGCTTTCCAGCGATTGCCCCTCCGCCTTGACGCCGATCCACAGTTCCACGACCGCCGCCCCGACCATCAGCGCCGCCCCGAGCACGTATCCGCCGAAGAGCGGCACGCGCCTCGATCCCTGCTCGATCAGGCAGCCGAACAGCGCCGGCGCGCCCACCCCGCCGACGAGCGTGCCGACCGCGTAGAACATCGCGATGGCCAGCGCGCGGATTTCCAGCGGGAAAATCTCGCTCACCGTCAGGTACGCCGCACTCGCCGCCGACGAAGCGATGAAAAAAATGACCGTCCACGCCAGCCGTTTGCGTGTTGGCGGTCAGCATCCCGGCGTTGAACATCCAGCCGTGATCGCCAGCAGGATGCCCGAGAGCGCGTACGTTCCCGCGATCATCGGTTTGCGGCCCACGGTGTCGAACAGGCGGCCGATGAGGATCGGGGCCGAAGGCGTTGCCCAACGCGAAAGACGAACAGATACCAACTGCCCTTGCTGGCCGGGATGCCATAATACTTTTCCAGCACCTGCGCGGAGGTGAAAAAGATCGCGTTGAAGAAAAACGCCTGCGCGACCATCAGCGACAGACCCAGGAAACTGCTCTTGCGGTGTTCGTGCGCGATGGCGTGCCAGATTTCCGGCCAGGGCGTGTGTGTCGCGCTGGCGCATGCGCGTCTTCGGGCCCTCGAGCGGCGGCAGCGATGTCGGGATGGTCGGTGACGTTTTTTTCCACGTCGCCGACGATGTTTTCGGCCTCGTCGTTGCGGCCGTGGATCATCAGCCAGCGCGGGCTTTCCGGCACCCAATGGCGGAAGAACAGGACGACCAGCCCCAGCAGCGCGCCGATGCCGAAGGCGAACCGCCAGCCCAGCCACACCGGCAGGTAGCGCGGGTCGAGCAGGAACGCCGTGGCCGCCGAGCCCAGCGCCGCGCCGATCCAGTACGTGGAGTTGATGATGAGATCGACCTGCCCGCGGCAACGCGCCGGGATGAGTTCATCGATGGCGGAATTGATCGCGGCGTATTCCCCGCCGATGCCCGCGCCGGTCAGGAAGCGGAAGACCGCGTAGCTAGGCAAAATTCCACGAGAACGCCGTGGCGGCGGTCGCCAGCAGGTACACGAACAGCGTGACGTAGAAAAGTTTTTTGCGGCCCAGCCGATCCGTGCCGTAGCCGAAGACGAGCGCGCCCGAACACGGCCCCCGCCAGGTAACACGACGCGCTCGCGTTCACCTGGGGGTCGGTCAGGCCGAGGGCGGCGCGGTTTTTGAGCGATGCCGCCCAGCGCGCCCGCCAGCGTGACCTCCAGGCCGTCGAGAATCCACGTCACGCCGAGCGCCGTCGACGATCAACCAATGCCAGCGACTCCACGGCAGGCGGTCCATGCGCGCCGGCACGTCGGTTTCGATCCATTCGCCTTCGGCCATCGGGGGAAATTTTTCGCTGGACGGTGTTTGTAAGAGAACGCCGCTGAAGTGCAATCGCAGGCCTGTGCATCCCCAGATGGGTGTTTGTCGGACCCGTCTTGAAGCAAAGAGGGAGATTTATATCAATTATGATAAATCAATATTGAGAAAACAGGTTGCACATGCCTTTTCTTGATGGTCTCCCGCAGAATTTTGGCCCGCGTCTTCTGCGTAGAGGCCGACTCGCCGGTGGGCGGTCGAATTTCTGGTCCGGCTTTTGCTCAGCAACGTTTGTACTTCTTCCGCAAAGAATTATGCATCCTCCTCGCCAGCGTGGCCTTGCGCCATCCCAACGTCAGCGCGGCTTCACGCTCATCGAGGCCCTGATCGCCATCGTCATCCTCATGGTCTTCGCGGTCACCTCGACGATGGCGCTCAATTTCTTCGACGACCGGGCCGCCCGCAACCGCAACACCGAAGCGGCCCGCGCGGTCGTCGATGATTACGTCAATTACCTCCTGAGCGACTCCCTGGCCGCGCCCGCCGTCACCGGCCCGGGCACCGATATCGACGGCGACGGCATCGCCGACGGGGTGCCGTGCACGTCGATCCTCGGGCGGACCGTCCCGGCCGCCATTCCACTGATCGTCACGCGCACCGCCTCACCGACCCCGATTGTCACGGGCGTGCTCTACTGGCGCGTGCAGAACGTCGGCACCGCCTACGGATGCGCGGCGGACACGGACCTAGTGCAGGTCAATTTCCTGCTGCAATACACCTACCGCAGCCAAACCTTTTACTACAAGGTGATTACGTTCAAGGCGAACACCTGAGAAAGAAAGGATGAAGGATGAAGGATGAAGGATGAAAGCAGAATCAGAAAAGCACTGATCCACCCTGCTTCCTTTCGCCTCTTCCTTCCGCTTCATCCTTCATCCTTCATCCTTTCTTCCCCATGCGCGCATTTTCTCTCCGACGGTATCGTTCCGAAGCCGGCTTCAAGCTGGCGGAATTGATGGTGGCCGTGGGCATTTTCGTCCTCGGCGGCGGCGTCGCCTACCCGCTGTTAATCGGCGACCTGTCGTTGTATGTCCGCAACTTCTCGCTGAACAAATCTGACAATTCCCTGCGCTATAGCCTCCAGAGGCTCAAGCAGGACATCGATATGTCCATCGAGCCGCCGACGCTCGTGAACTATAGCGTGAGCGGCGGCACCGGCGTCCTCACCCCGCAATCGACCTCGACCGTCTCGGCGCAAGGCATCCTGCTGTGGGTCAGCCTCGGGCCTTCCTACGACATGCAGCCGACCAGCGGCAGCAACACGTCCGTGCCCGTCACCAGCACCATCACCCTCAACCGCCGGGTGAACACCACCGCCACGGCCAGCGATCCGTTCCCCAGTTCAGCCATGCCCCAGATCGGTGACCGGCTGGTCATCATGTCGCCGGCCCCCTATTCCACCGGCATGGCCGACACCGTGAACATGAACGGTGTTTCGATCTCGAAACCGGGCCGGCGGATCGTCAGCGTCAACGGCACGACCAGCGGCAAGGTCACCGAAAACGGCGCGTCGAGCCTCGCCATCAAACTCGACCCGGCCGGCACCGCCCTGCCGACGACCATCACTGGTCCGCAGAGCGTGTACGTCGTGCGCGAGGTGGCCTACGTCGTCTCCACGATCACCGACTCCGGCGGCAACGCCGTCGAGCGCCGGTTGATCCGCTACCCGAGCACGAACGACATGACGAACGCCATCACGCTCATCCGCGACGTGGACCCGGCACCGCTGGAGATCGACACCACCACCAACGCGCTCATCCAGCCGTTCAACTATTACGGCGGACGCGGCAACCTGTCGCCGTTGTCGATCAACCTGCCCGTGCGTGCGCTCGATTACGCCAACGCCATCACCACCCGGCAGGCCTCCGCTTCCAGCGAGTACAACGTGTACCTGCGCAGCAGCCCGCAGATGGGCGTCAAGGTCCGGCTCGACTGAACACCCTTTCCGCCCGTCCGCCGCTTCCAACCGCCGTCCAACTCCCCCTCCCGCCTATGCGCGTTTCCAACGTCTCTCTCTTGGCCCGCTACCCTCGGTCGCGCGGCAGCACGCTCGTGGTCGCCGTGTTCGTGATCGCCCTCCTGGCCACCTTCATCGGGCTGGCGGTGGACTACACCGGCACCACCGCCACCGCCACCCGGCGCGGGGCCGACCTGACCAACGCCCAGGCGCTCGCCAACGGCGCGCTGGAGGTCGTCTACAAACGCTGGCAATACTACATGGCTTCCAAGCAGGCCGGCACGATCCCGGTCGCGCCAAGCGCCACGAACTACACCAGCGCCGCCAATCTCCAGCCGCTCGCCAACGCCGTGCTCCCGACGATCCAGTCGGCGGCGACCTCCAGCGGTTTCACCGTTACCAGCCTGACCGTGACGCCCGTGGATCGCACGGACTCGCCCATCGTCAGCCAGTACAGCGGGACCACCCTCCCGACCGGCTCCGGCACCACGGGGCCGATGGCCAACGTGCCCGGTTGGATCGCCCAGGCATACACGTACCGCATCCGCGCCACCGTCGCCAAGGTCAACGACCCGACTTTCAGCGTCACCGTCTCGCGCTACTTCCAGCAGGCCAACGCCTCCATTTTCCAGGCGATGCTTTTCTTCCAGAACGACCTGGAACTCCACCCCGGGCCGGCGATGACCCTCTACGGCCCCGTGCACACCAACAAGAACCTGTACGGCGTAGCGGGCTCCGGGGGCAGCTTGAACTACGACGGGGCGGTGTCGTACCACGGTGACACCACCACCCTCAACCCGTCCTCCACGCACCCGTCGAACTTTTTCGAGAAACCCGACGGCTACGTCGAGGGCGTCACCCAGACGCTTTACAACCAGGAGAGCGGCAACTGGAACTCGTACAAAAACCCGACCTTCACCACGTCGATGAACGCGCAGCTCACCAACGTGCAGTCGCTCGATCCGCTCGGCATGAGCGAGACGAACGCCGTGGACCCGACCAACGGCAACGCCTCGGGCACACACGAGATCATCGAACGGCCCGTGCCGGTCAGCGCCACCAACCCGTCGGCGAACACGGCGGTGGCCGACCCGGACGCCTTCGCCGCGCACCGGATTTTCAACAGCGCCGGGCTGCGGATCATCATCAACCGCAACAGCACGGGCCAGAAGGTACGCGTCTACGCCCCGACCGACATCGTCAACAACACCGAGAGCAGCACGGAAATCGTGCCCACGGGCTCCACCGTGCCGGCCAGCCAGAACATCGCCGACCAGGTGATCGCCGCCATCACCGTCGATAACACCGGCTCGATCTATGACTTCCGCGAGGGCCGCACGATCAACGCCGACACCGTGGACATGTCCAAGCTGACGCCCGCGCTCAACGGATACGCCAGCTACAACGGGGTCGTTTACATCACCGACGCCACCAACGCCGACTCCAACGGCAACACGGGCAACTCCGACGCGATCCGCCTGAAAAAAGGCGGCGTGCTGCCCGACGCCGGACTGACCATCGCCACCGACGGGGCCATCTACGTCCAGGGCGATTACAACACCGGCACGACTTACGGGGCCGACGGCCTCGGCAACGCCGTCACGACCACCTCGCAGCCGGTTTCCAATCAGAACAGCGACCCGACCCAGTACACCGTCAGCGGCTACACGCAGAAGCCGGCGTCGGTGATGGGTGATGCGGTGATGATCCTCTCCAACGCCTGGACGGACACCAACAGCTCGCTGGCCATCGCCACGCGCAACGCCACGCCGACGACCATGAACTCCGCCATCGTTTCCGGCCAGGTGCTGACCACCAGTTCGGCGGCGAGCGGCGGCGCGCACAACTTCCCGCGTTTCCTCGAAAACTGGGGCGGCGATAACTTCACCTACCACGGCTCCATGTGCGAACTGTACGCCAGTATCCACTTCACCGGCACCTACGGTAAAGCCAACGTGTATTCGCCGCCGAACCGCCGCTGGTTCTTCGACAATAGCTTCCTCCTGAGCCCGCCCCCGGGCAACCTGCGCACGACCACCTACACCCGCGGCCGGTGGGTGCGCGAATCCAGCGATTTCAGCCTGTGAAAACGCGGGCAGCCCTCGTGCTGACGGCGGTTCTGCTGGCCGGGGGCACGCCGCGCGTCGGCGCGCTGGATTTCATGGTCCACACGATGACCGTGGAGGAGGACGGGTTCACGAAGGAGCAGGCTTACGTTACTAACAACACAAGCACGAACGTCCTGCTGAGCCTGCCGCCGCGCTGGAACCGGGTCGATGCCGCCGCCTCGCTGACGCTGACCCCACCCGACATCAACAACAGCCTCGTGCGCCTGGAAAAATCGGCACTGGCCCCGGACACGCCGTTCAGCGACAAGGGACTCGACACCTTCCGCCGGCGTGCCCAGGCGGATGTGCCGGCGGGTGCCACGGGATTGAAATGCGTCCGGGAACGCGATAACCCGTTGCCGATCTTCGGCTGGAAGGACCACGAGTTTTTGTTCGAGTACGAGTTTTTCGGACAGGCGTACCGGCGCAGCGTGCTTTTTGTCAACCTGAACGCCCGCGAACAACTCATGCTGACGTGCGTGGCCCCGGCGGATCAGTTCGACCGGGTGCGCGACGCCGGGCTCGACGTGCTGCGAAGTTGGCAGGTCGTCGCGGCGAAGTGAGCCGACGCCGCGGACTATTCCGACTTCGCGCCTGACCGGCTGACCTTGTTGCCCTTGCCGAGGTCCGTGACCTGCGGACGTTCGCCGTCCGACGCCTTGGTCCAGCCGACCTCGTTGCCTTCGCCCGTGATCGAGATGCTCGACACGCTTTCCACCGACACCGCGTTGTCGTCGCCGCTGAGGGTGAGCGCGTGGCACGTCCCCTTGATCGTGACCTTGTTATGACTGCCATTGACGGTCACGTCCTGCCCCTCGGCGTTGAAGGTTTGCGCTTCTTTGCTGTTCTCGACGACGAGCAATTCCTTGCCGCTCTTCGGTGGCACGGCGGGGACGGTAGGCTCGCCCGCCGACACCGTCGCGGGAACGAGCGCGAGGACGGCGGCGAGCAGCAGGAAGGCGTGGCGAGTGATTTTCGTGGTCATGGCAAAAAGGAATCGCGCGTGCGCTCCGGCGCGGCTGGAACTTGCCACCCGACGCCGCCGGAGGTATGCACTCCCTTGTCATGCGAACCAATTCCAAGAACGTGTCCCGGGACCGGCGTCCCCGGTGGACGTGGCTGGCGATGTCGGCGGTGGTCTTCGGTCTGGCGCTGAGCGCCCGGGCGAGCGGGACCGTGGACGACCTCGACCGCGACAACGGCCTGCCCGACGCCCAGCTCGGCGCGCCGCTGCGGTCTTTCCAGGGCCTGACCAAGACGGACGACCTGGGCCGGGTTCCAGACGTACACCCGCCCGGCAGACAAACGGCGCGTCGAAGGCGTCGAGGTGAACGGCATCACGTACAATTTCTTCAAGGAAGAACTGTATTCGATTGATATCGATGTCCAGGGCACCGGCAACGTGAGGAAATTGCTCAAAATCCTGGAAAAACAGTACGGCAAGCACCACACGCTAGAAACGCACACCTATCCGAAGACCAGCGCGGAACTGGAAATCCGCGAGTGGGCCGGCAAAGGGCGTATTGCCTGTACAAAAGCGCGTCGGACGACCGCGGCGCGTGCTGCGTCTTCGTGAACCGGCCGAAGTGGGACGAATTGGAAGTCCCCAAGCGCGAGAAGGAGGCGCAGACGCGCGACAAGCTCAAGGGCAGCTTCACGAACGGGGACTTCTGACGTTCAAACGCCCAGGTCCTGACAACAAAACCGCAGCGCCTCGATCACGCCCGCGCTGTAGCCCGCCCGCGCGACGTAGCCGCCCGCCGCGCGCACCTCCGCTTGACCGCCTCAATGGCGTTGCCCGGACAGGCGACGTGCCGCGCATGCACGCCGGTGAGCATCGGGATGTCGTTCTGGTGATCGCCGATGGCGAAGATCGCTTCGCGCGGCTCACGCCGATCAGGCGGCCGAGCTCGGCGAGCGCCGTGCCCTTGTCGTAGTCCGCGTGGCAAAGACTCAGGTAGATGGAGTTGCGCTGGTAGGAAAAATTCGGCACCTGCCGCCTTGATCGGTCCAGACGCGCGACGATGCGGTCCATCTCCCGTCGTCTGGTCGCCACGAGCCCGGCGAGTTCCCGTGCGTCGCCATGCGCGACGGCGGCGTGGCGCGACGTAACGGAGTTCGCGTCGGTTTCGCGTTCCACGAACGCGGATGATCTCCGTCAGCAGCGGCGCGGCGGTCGTCGAAGAGTTCGCGGTGCCGCCGCGCGCAGATGGCGTTCCAGTCGCCGAAATCCTCCCAGCCGCGGCCGTCCGGCGTCGGGCGGTAGACTTCCCGTTCGGCGGTGATGGCGAAATCGGGGTGCACGGGCACATCGAAAGGCTTGCAGCCCGTCCATCCAGCCAGGGCAGCGTGCGGCCGGTGTTGATCGCCCAGCGCACGCCGCGTCCGCGCAGGGCGGTGAGAGATTTCCACCAGCAGCGGCGAAAACGGCGCGGGGTTGCCGTGCTCGACGAGCGTGCCGTCGAAGTCCGTGCTGATGAGCAGAACGGGCGAGGCGCGGTGGACATGTGGGCAAGGCCAAGACAGGAGCGGCAATTTAGGACCGTTACGATGCTCCGCAACGCTCGGAGGCGAACCTTCCTTCTTGCAAACCCGCAGGCTCCAGCCAGAGTCGATTCTCCTATTCCCAGCCATGAAATCCGCCTACGAACTCGCCATGGAGCGGCTGGAAAAACAGTCGCCCGCCGCCAAAGTCACCGACGAACAGCGCGGCGCTCGCCGAGATCGACGCCGACCTACAAGGCCAAGATCGCCGAGCGGGAAGTTTTCCTCACGTCCCAGATCACAAAGGCCGTCGCCGCGCGCGACGCGGCCGAGGCGGAAAACATCCGCCTGCAACTCTCGCGCGAGGTGCGCCGCTTGCAGGAGGAATGCGAGGCAGAAGAAGGCGAAGGCCGCGGGGAGTAGCAGAAGATCAAAATGCAGAATGCAGAATGCAAAGTTCGGAGGATGGGCGCAAACATGGGTGTACCGCGCACGTCGCCTGCTAGGCTAAGCCTCCCCTTCGTTCTGAACTTTTGCATTTTGATCCTGCTGTCGATTGTCTCCGCTGTTCCATCCTTCACCCGTTTACTACGACGGCTCTTCGACGTTATTTCCTTCGTGCTCGGGGCGATCGTCGGGTCGTTCCTGAACGTCTGCATCTACCGGCTGCCGCTGGGCATGTCGGTCAACGAGCCGCGCGTTCGTTCTGCCCGCATTGCAAAACGCAGATCGCGTGGCACGAGAACATGCCCATCGTCGGTTGGCTCGCGCTGCGGGCAAAGTGCGCGCATTGCGGCAAGCCCATCGCGGTGCGTTATCCGCTGGTCGAACTGCTCACGGCGCTGCTGTTTTTCTCCGTGTGGCGGCGGTTCAGCGAAGAATGGATGCTGGTGCTGCCGTACTGGATTTTCATGTCGCTGGTGATCGTCGCGACGTTCATCGACTTCGATCATTTCATCATCCCGGACGAGATCACGCATCGGCAGCACGGTGGCGGGTCGTGATTGCTGAGTTTGGCGATGCCCGCAACTGATGGGCGAGGAAGTCCACGCTCTACGCGCTGCTGTGGTCGCTGTCGGGCGCGGGGGCGGGCTACTGACGTTGTGGGGCGTGGTCGAGGCGGGCAAACTGGCGTTCGGCAAAAAGCGCGTCGTGCTGCCCGAAACCGTGGAGATTTCATCTGGCAGCGCACGGCCGAAGGACGACGCGGCATTGAGTCATCGGCGGCGAAACCGAGCTTTGGAGCGAGAATTTCAGCCGCGAAAAGGACGAACTCGTCCTGCCTTGCGAGCATCTCGCGCTCGCCGGACGGGAACACGCCGACCGCGATGCTGCACTGCTTCCACGACCGCGTCGAACTCGACGGCACAGACCTACCCGCTCGACCGAACTGGCAGACGTTTTCCGGGCGGTTGCGGGAGTACGTTTTCCCGCGCGAGGCGATGGGTTTCGGCGATGTGAAATTCATCGCGGGCATCGGTGCGTTTCTGGGTTGGAAGGCGGTGTTTTTCACCGATTGCCGCCGCGTCGATGGTCGGGTCCGTGGTGGGGGTGGCGTTGCTGTTGCTCGGGCCGAAAGCGCGCTCGCTCAAGATTCCGTTCGGCCCGTACTTATCGGTCGGCGCGATGGCGTGGATGTTCGCCGGACCACCGCTCGTCGGGTGGTATCTCGGGTTGATGGGGCGGTAAATTTAGCCGCAAAAAGCGCAAAAAACGCAAAAAGGGGAGGAGATAGGTTTCTGCTTTTCCCTTTTGCGTCTTTTGCGCTTTTTGCGGCTAAAATCACTCCGCCGCGAACGACTCCACCCGCAGCAACGCCGCCGGCGGCGTCACGCACGCCAGCCGCAGGATGTCCTCCAGCGCGCTCTGCATTGCCGGTGGCTCGCGCCGATCGAGCATGAACACCAACTGCGCGCGGTCTGCCGCGTCGTGCGTTTCGGGCTGGACCACCGACGAAATCCCGATGCCGTGCCGCCCGAGGATGCCCGCCACCTGCGCCAGCACGCCCGGCTGGTCATCCACCGCCAGCCGCAGGTAATACCGCGACACGATGTCCTCCAGCGGCTTGCACGTCCCGTACAACCCGTGCGGCGTGAACCCGTAGCAGCGGTGCTGCCCGCCGAGCGCGATGGCCGCTTCCGCGAGGTCGCTGATGACCGCGCTGCTCGTCGGGTCCTGCCCCGCGCCGCGCCCGTAGAACAACGTCTCGCCCACCACGTCGCCGCGCACCGCCACGGCGTTGAACACGCCCGACACCGACGCCAGCACGTGCGTTTTCGGGATCAGCGTCGGATGCACGCGCACCTCGATGCCGCCGTCCGCCGCTCCGGTCCGCCGTCGGCCTTGATGATGGCCAGCAGCTTGACGCGGTAGCCGAGTTCGTCCGCGAAACGGATGTCCGTGGCGGTGAGCTTGTCGATGCCTTCGACGAAAATCTGGTCCGTGCCCACCCAGAACCCGTAGGCGAGCGACGCGAGGATGATCGCCTTGTGCGCGGCGTCCCAGCCGTTGATGTCGAGCGTCGGGTCGGCCTCGGCGTAGCCCTGCGCCTGCGCCTCGGCGAGCGCGGCGGCGAAGTCCAGCCCGGCGTCGGTCATGCGGGTGAGGATGTAGTTGCTCGTGCCGTTGATGATGCCGTGGATGCTGACGATGTGGTTGGCGATGAGCGCCTCGCGGATCGTCTTGATGATGGGGATGCCGCCCGCCGTGGACGCCTCGAAGAACACGGGCACCTTCCGTTCGGCCGCGAGCGCGAAGATTTCCTGCCCGTGCTCGGCGAGCAGCGCCTTGTTGCCGGTGACGACGATCTTGCCCGCCTCGATGGCGGCGCGGATGAGCGCGAGCGGTTCGTCGATGCCGCCCATCAGTTCGACGACGATGTCCACGGCGGGATCGTCGATGAGGTCCTGCCAGCGCGTGGTCAGCCGGTCCGGCGGCAGGTCCGGCGGCGCGCGGTTTGGACAGGTCGCGCACGACGGCGCGGCGCACGACGAGTTCCAGCCCGAGGCGTTCGGTGAGCAGGGCGCGGTTTTGCGCGACGTGTTTGTAAACGCCTGCCCCGACGGTGCCCAGCCCGGCGAGTCCGATCCCGATTTGACGCATGGCACCGTGCTTAACCGATGCGGCGGGCGGTGTCGAGTCAGCTCGTAGAAAATGCCCAGCCATCCGCTGATCAATCCCGGTACGCATCCCGGCGATGCCGGATGCGGTTCACGCGGACAATCCGAACGGTGTCCGCAATCTCGTAAATGATGCGGTAATCGCCTACCCGGATGCGCCAGTCATTCTCTGCGCCAACGAGCTTTCGGCAGCCCGGCGGACGCGGATTTTTCGCCAAGGACACGATGGCAGCGACGATTCTGGGGCGAACTCCCGAAGCAAGACGTTTCAGGTCTTTCTCCGCTGCACGTTCTACGACAACCTGATACATCAAGACTTGGCCGCAAGATCAGCCAGCACGTCATCGAGCGGTCGGTATTGCAACGGTTTGCGACGGGCTTTACGCAAATAGGCAACATCTTCAGCGTCTTCCAGACGCTCGATAATTTCCCTGTATGCGTCTATCGGGAGGATGACCGCCACCGGCTTGCCTTTGCGGCTGATGATTTCGGGCTCCGGCAATAAGGCTTTCATCCATGCAAGGTATGATGAATACGGACCAGGGCTCAAGCAGAACCGACCGCCCTCGGCTGGTCTTCACATCAGCGTCGCAAGAATGGTGAACTCCCGCTCCAGCGTGCCGCCGAGGGCGATTTCCTGCATCCCCTCCTTTTCCTCAAACGGCACCTGTTCGTGCGCGTCGGGCAAGCCCCAGCACGGCTCCACGCAGATGAAATCGTGCCCGTCACTCCAGAGAGTCAGGTACGGAGCTTGCGCGGCATCCAATTCCATCCGCCGGCCGCCCTCCACGTCGTCCACCACGAACACCGGTTCTTTCACGTCCACCAATTCCAGCAGGAACGAGTCGGGCAGGCGCGCTTTGTCGAAAGGCATCGGCCCGCCGGGATGGTCGATGTTCACCGTTTCGCCCGAAAGGAAATTTCCCGGCGCGAGGTGCCGCCGGTAGTGTCCCGGCGGCAGGAGCACTCGCGCCTCCGCCAGCGAGCCGACCGCGAAGCCCGGATGCAGCCCGAACGAAACGTGCGTGCTGGTTTCCGGCTCGCGGCTCTCGAAGCGAAACCGCATCCGCCAGCGCGCCGTCCGCTTCCAGCGAATACGTCAGGCGCAGCGACACGCGGAAGGGATATTCCTGCGGCTCGTAGCCGTCCGGCGGCATCGTGTACGTCAGCGAGGAGCCGTTCGTCGCCGTCCGTAGCGAAAACAGGGTCGGCGAACATCTTCGTGCCGCAGAAAACTGTGCGTGCCACCGCGCATCTCGTGGCCGCGATAGGTGGTGCGTCCGTTGAGCAGGCGGTGCAAGTAATAACCCATGACGGTGGCATGATTGTTCCAGCCGTCGGACGGTGCTGGCGAAAGATCGTCGTCGCGCCAGAGGAAACCGGTCCACGCGCCGTCCGCGCCCGCCGCGCGAGGCTGACCGGCTCGGCGCCGAGGCGGGCGACGATCAGGCGCGTGCCGCTGGCGTCGTCGGTGAGCACATCGACAGTCTTGCCGTCGCGCGTGCGCTGGTTTCGTAGTGGCAGCTCATGGCGGCGAAAGTTCGGCGTGGCAACGCCACGGGCGGCAAGCGGGATATTTCGCGGCCGATCCGCTTTGAAACTTCCCCGCGACCTGTTACCGTGCCGGTAGCTACGTATGAAACCCCGTCGCCTTTCCCTGACCGTCGCCCTGCTCGGTGCGTCCATGTTGGTCGGCGTCAATGCCGCGCGCGCCTGCAAATACTGCTGGCCGCCGAGGCCGCGGCGGGTGACCTCGCAGCAAGCCCGGCTGCAGCAGGACCAGAGCACGCCACGCCCGGCGGCTTCCCGCTGGACAGCACGATCAGCCAATTCCAACCCGCCCCGGCATCCGCCATGCTCGCCACACCCCCGCCGACCGGCAGCATCGTCACCAGCGCCGCCGATTTGCGTACGACCACCGTGGTCCCGCCGCGCCAAAATCTCCTTCGCGCCGGCCACCGTGCAATCGGCCGTTGCCCCGACCCGCGCTTCCGGGCACTTCGCCGATGCCGGACTGCTGGGCCTTGCGACCGTGGGCGGCGTCTTCTGCTGGCGCACCCGCCGGAAAACCGGCCCCGGCCGTTGAGCCTATTCCGACGCCGTCCAGCAGCTCCTGTCGCGCCGTCGGACGATCTCAATGTAGCGGGCGAGTCCGCTCCGTTTTCACTGGCGGTCCTCAACCCGGGCGGGCGCGACCCCGAACAGCATTTCCCCGCCGGCGCGGGTCAGCCGGAACGCCCGGCAGCCCGCATCCGCCGATCAATTACCACGCCTACGCGGCGTGCGCGGCGGCTCGTTCCACGTCCGACTCGACAAGACGCTCGCCACGGGCCGTCCCGTGCTGCTGCTCCTGCGCCAGGACCTCGGCCCGGCCTGGCGCTGCCTGCGCCGGCTGAAAAAAGCCGGGCGCACGGTGGCCGTCAGCTTTCAAGGAAGCGGGTTCCGCGCAGGTCGCCGACCGCCTTGCTGCACGGCCGAACCTTCGACGGCTCGCGGCGATTGCTCGATCTCGCGGACGGCTGCCTCGCGCCGACGCCGTGGCTGATGGATTTCTTCGATTCTTGCGCTCGAAGCCGGCCCCCGAGACATTGATCGGCGCGGCAGGACAACACGGTGCGGTCCTGCCGACGCCCTACCCGGTGGACGATCCGCGCTGGAATTTCTCCGTCCCATCCAACGCAGCGACGCGGGATTTTCGTCGGCACGCGGGAGTTCGACGTCCCCTCGCGCCAGCACCTCGCGCGCCGTCCTCGCCGCGCGCGCACTCCACGCCAGCGACCGGCGAACCCGTCACCGTCCTCAATCCCGAAGGCCGCCGCGGCGCGCAGACGCTGCGGCCCTCGGGTTTTCGACCGAAGGCGGACGCGCCGCTGCGGATACTGCCCGGGCCGTTGCCGTACGTCGGAATACCTGCGCGTTCATGGCGCGGCACAGGATCGTGTTCCAGCTCGACCGCAGCGGCGTGCCCGGCCAGGTGGCGGGCGACGCGCTGCTTTGCCGGGTGCCGTGCGTGGGCGGCGACGGCGGCATCGAGCAGATCGCGTTTCCCGGACTCGCCGGGCACGACAAGGAACCGGAGGCCTGGTGGAAATCGCCGCCGCTTTGCTCGGCGACCGAGACCGTTACGAGCGGACGTGGCGCGACGCGCAGGCGCGCGCGCTGGAAACCGTGTCCTTCCGCGCGGTGGCGGCCGAACTGGCGGCGTATTACTGGACGCTCAAGGCAACGGCCGCCTACCGGGGGAATTAAAACCGCGCGCGACCGCATCGCCTGCGGTTTGCGCTATATTACCTGATGTCTACACCCGACTGGACCCTTTACGTCAAAACCCGCTGCCCGTGGTGCGTCGAAGCGGTGGCCTACCTGCGCGACCACGGCTACGAATACCGTGAAGTGGATGTGATCCGCGACGCCGACGCCTACGAGAAAATGAAGAAGCTGTCCGGCCAACGGCTGACGCCAACGCTGGTCATCGAGAGCACGGGCCAGATTTCGCCCGATTTCGACATGGGGCAATTGGAGGGATTCCTGCAGGAAAAACGGCTTGCTGAAGAAAGCGGCCTGAACCGCGCAGTCATCGGCTGATCGCCATCAATTTTCCAGCCGCCGCCCGGCCCGCCGTCGAATTACGGCGATGTTCGCATTCTTTTCGGGTCGGCTCGGGTGCATCGGTTCCATCGTCGTCTCGATCATCGGGACGGTCCTGCTCCTCGTCGTGATGCGGGGATGCAACGGTTAGCCCGCGCCATCCGCCGACCTACCGTTTCTTGCCCGCCGAATAGCTGTACCCCTTGCCCGAACGCCCGCCGGACACCTTGATCTTTTCCAGGTTCGCGCCTTCTTTCAGGTTGAAAAGCTGCGTGTAGAGATAGTTGAAATTCGGATCTTCACGCGCGGGATCGGCCGGCCGATGAACCGCTCGATGGCCTGGACGTGCTGCACGTCCTCGGCGGTGAAGATCGTCAGCGCGTCGCCTTCCTTCTGCGCGCGGCCCGTGCGGCCGATGCGGTGGACGTAATCCTCCGGGATGCTGCGGCACGTCGAAATTGATGACGTGCGTCACCCCCGCGATGTCCAGCCCGCGCGCGGCGATGTCCGTCGCCACGAGCACCTCGTACTTCCCGTCGCGGAAACCGGCCAGCGCTTCCTCGCGCTCGCTCTGCGAACGGTCGGAATGCATCGCCGCGACCTTGTGCCCCTCGCCCAGCAGCCGGGCCGTCACCTGGTCCGCGCCGATCTTCATGCGGCAAAAAATGATCACGCTCTCGTAATGCGTGTCGTCGAGCAGCGCGTGCAGCAGCTCGAACTTCTGCGCGCTCGCGCACGGATACAGGTTGTGCGTCACCATCTCCGACGGCGCGCGGCGGATGCCGATGGAGATCGTCTCCGGCTCCTTCATCGCCCACTTGACCAGCCCCTCGATCTCCGGCGGGATCGTCGCGGAAAACAGCAGCGTCTGGCGTTGCTTCGGGCATTGTTCGAGCATCCGGCGCACGTCGGGCAGGAAACCCATGTCCAGCAGCCGGTCGGCCTCGTCGAGCACGACCATTTCCAAATCCTTGAACGAAAGTTCGCCGCGTTCGAGATAATCCAGCGCGCGGCCGGGCGTGCACGACCCACACGTCGATGCCCTTGGCGAGCAATTCGGACTGCTTGCCGTAGCCGACGCCGCCGTACATCACGCCCACGCGCAGCGGGCTGAACCGCCCGAACGTGCGGAACGCCGCCTCCACCTGCGAGGCGAGTTCGCGCGTCGGCTCGATGATGAGCGCGCGCGGGATTCTTGTTCTTGGGGGGCGTGTTGATGCCGCGTGAGGATGGGCAGCGCGAAGGCGGCCGTTTTGCCGGTGCCGGTCTGGGCGCGAGCCGATCACGTCGCGGCCCTGGAGCACGAGCGGGATGGCCGGCTGCTGGATGGGCGTCGGCTCGGTGAAACCGGCGGCGCGGACGGCGAGTTGGGCGTCGTCGGAAAGTTGGAGATCGTAAAAACCATGAAAGGAAACACGCCGACGCACCGGCGGCGCGGGCCGCAACCGTGAAAGAAAATCCCGGCGGGGCGTCCGAAGGCGGCCGGCCCTTGGCGAGCGGCAACGTAGCGGCAGAAGGCGCACGCGGCAAGTCGCCGTTTGCGCGTGCCGCTGGTCAGACCGGATGACGTGAACGCCGGGCGGCCCCGGCAATTTCGACCAGGCAGGCCAGGATGCCCCCCACGCCCACGATCAAAATGCCACGCCTCAAAGGCAAAGCCTGCCCAATAGGACCAGAATCCCACTTCCACCGGCGCGCTGAAGGCAAACCAGTGCGTCGGGCTTTCGTCCACCGCCTCCACGGTGAATTCCCGGCCGGGCTTGGAGAGATAGTCCGTGTGCCAGCGTTCTCCGATGTGCCGGGCCGGATGCCAATCGAACTGCCGGCCGGAAGCGGTGTCGTGCAGGGAAAACCGCAGCCCCTCCTCGCCGAGATCGCCAGCGAAAGAAAAACGCAGGTAGGGCAGCGCCGTCTCCGCCACGAACGTCGCACGCATCTTCCCTTGAGCCGAGCCATCGCTCCCCGTCTCGGAGTTCCAGCAGGGAATTTGCAAAAGCTGTCCGCCGATCCGGGCAGCATCGCCCGGATGAAAACCTGCCCCGTCAAAAACGACGGACTTCGGGGTGAGAGGCAGTCGCACATCCTCGGGCAGCACCGGACGTAAGGTATCGTCCAGCAGAGCCGCCAGCCGGGCAGGGTCGGGATAGGGCAATTCCTCGGGCGGTTTCCCGGCCAGGGAGCGCGTGAAATCACCGGTCACGATGTATTCACGCAGATTTTGTTCTCCCATCTGCACTTTGTGCCGATACCAGGGCAGCCAGAAGTGGAAATCCTGGGCGGTTTCCGCCCACAAGCCACCGGCGAGAAGGACCGTCCAGACGACGGCGCAAGCCAGCGTGCCGGAGCGTCGGCGGCTGCCGCGCGCGTCGTCCGCCAGCACGATCCAGGCGAAAAAGTTGACGAGCGGGCCAAGCGCCAGCAGGTCCATGTAGCGGCAGGCTGGCGGGACCGAGTGTCCTCCGCGCCCATACGCCGTCGCCGCCGTTTGCAGGAGAACCCATCCTCCCACGGCGAGCAACCAGCCGGCGACATGCGACCGATCCTGAATGGCGGCCGGCCTGCCGTTTACCAATCGCCAGAGAGCGCGGGCAGCGAGGATGGCAACCGGCGCGACCGCGAGCAGTCCGCAGAGCGGATATTGGTACGCCGGCCAGGCGGTGAACCGCAGCATCGCCATCACGAACGCGAACACCCCCTCCACCCGCAGAATCGCGTGCGCCGGCACCTCGACCCGGGTCAGCCATCCGACGGCAGTGGCAGCCACGCAGACGAGCAGCGTCACGACTTCGCCGATGCCTGGCCGACGCCGGTCGCACAGGATTTTGACGAACAGAGTACCGCCTGCCACCACCGCCGCGAAAAAACCGGTCGCCATGCTCAGGCAAGCCAGGATCAACGCGGCCAGTCCGATCCACCACCCGCCGGAACCGGCAGCCCGGAAACTCAGACCCCAGATCGCCAGGATGGAAAACAGGTTCACGAAATAATTTTGCGATTGGAACCCGGACAGGGTGTTCTCCCAACCGAAGGGCAGCACGAAATACACAGCGACCGCCAGGAAGACGAGGCGCTGGCGTTCCCGGCCCAGAAAGGAAGTCATCACGCCCGCCAGACACACGGCGCTCAAGCCCGCGAACACCGTGTTGACGGTGCATTCCAGCAGGTTGTCCCATTGCCCATCCGCCGCGAAGACCGCCAGCGCCAACAGCCTCGACAGGACGATCCGGTGCTCGTTGTGCGGCACGAACAGGGTGCGAAACTCCAGATGCCCCTCCAGCCACGGCTTGAGGATCAACGCGCCGATGCCATCCCACTGGTCCCAGTACGGCATCGCCGTTGTGTAGCGCTTGATCAGCCAAAAGCGCGCTCCGATCACGATCAGAAAGAGCGCCAGTGCGCGCCACCACCATTCGCCGCCGAAGCCGGCGCGAACCAGACCGGCATTTTGAAGATCGGATTGTTCGGTCCCGGTGTGGTCCATCATTTCCCAGGTGTTTCGGGGAGTGCATTTTCGCTGACCAAGGCGCGCCGCCAAGCGAAAAATGGAGCGTCTCGTGGTCGGCGTAGCTTTCCGGACAGGCCGGCTTGGCGGCCGGCCGTTCGCCCGACGGGCAGGGAAGGCTCTCCGAGCCGTCAGGACCCATCGGGTCTGGAGGCCGCTGACGCGGCAGAGAAACCATCGCCCGCTAACCCCTGCTTCGCTTCGTCCGATGGTTCGCTCTTTTCCAACAGCGGGTGCTCGCGCCCACTGCTGCGCAGGCGGATCGTCTTGGTCTCGAAATCGTGGAACGTCTTGATGAAGCGCACCGTCCGCGAGCGCGCCCGCATCACCACCGAATGCGTCACCGCCGACGCCCGCCGCACCTGCACGCCGCGGCAGCAGCGCGCTGTCGCTGATGCCCGTCGCGCAAAAGAGGATGTTCTTGCCGTGCGCGAGGTCGTCCGCGTAGTAACACCTTGCCCAGCTTCTCGCCGTGTCCGTCGGCGACGAGCCGGGCGCGCTCGTCGTTGTCGCGCGGCCACATCATCGCCTGCAAATCCCCGCCCAGGCACTTGATCCCCGCCGCCGCCAGCACCGCTTCCGGCGCGCCGCCGACGCCCATGTACAGATCGATCCCGCTGTCCGGCAGCGACGGCGCCATGGCCGCCGCGATGTCGCCGTCGGAGATGATCCGCAGCGCCGCCCCGGCCTTGCGCAGACTCCGCGATCAGCCCCGCGTGCCGGGGCCGGTCGAGCACCATGACGATCACCTCGCCGACCCGTTTGCGCAACGCCCGCGCGATGGCGATGAGCGTTTCCTCCACCGGGTTCTGGAGTTGCACCGCGCTGACGCCGATCGCGCCGGATGTAGCTCGCCACGCGCGGGCCGTAGGCGAGCTTCATCATGTAAAAGGACGGGATGTCCTCCATGGACGTGATCTGCCCCGGCGCGGGGCTGGCGGCGGCGAGGCAGCAGATGGAATTCGGCGCGCCCTTGGCGATGTTGGTCGTGCCGTCGATGGGGTCGAGCGCGATGTCGAATTTCACGCGTGCCCGGCCGCCACGTGCCGAGGTGTTCGCCCTTGAAGATGCCCGGCGCGTTGTCCTTGATGCCCTCGCCGATGACGACCTCGCCGCAGATGTTGATGAGGTCGAACATCCCGCGGATGGCGTCGCAGGCGGCCTGGTCGGCGAGTTCCTTTTCGCCCTTGCCGAGCCACTGGATGGAGTTGAGCGCGGCGGCCTCCGTCGCGCGCACGAAATCGAATTCGATGATGCGCTCGATATCGTCGTAATGCTGGACTTCGGGCGGCCACGAACGGCTGGTAGGAGGGGGGCGGTTTCATGGGGGGTGATTCCAAGGTAAGAACCAACCCCGCGAAACGCAAGACACCGCCCGCGGCCTGCCGCCGGCGCGTCGTCGATGACGGGCATGGTTTTTCGATGGTCGCCGCGCCTGTACTTCATGCGTTGAGCCCGTACGTTATGTCCATTCCCTATGCAAGACGTGCCCGCCGAACCTCTACTCCATCCGCAACGCATGGGCTGTTGCCACCTGCTCGTCGAGGACGACGGCCGGAGCGCCGTGCTCATCGACGCCGGGTTTTTTCGGCGAGATGTTCTTCCTGCGCCGACTCCTGCGCCGGCTGCGACCTCGCCGCCGACGGCCATCCGCGCGATCCTGCTCACGCACGGCCACCTCGACCACGTCGGCAACCTCGTCGCCCTCCACGATGGACCGGCGCGCCCGTCTGGGCGCACGCGGAGGAGCGCGCCCACGTCGAGGGCCGCTACCCATACACGGGTCTCTCGCGGGTGTGCGGCTGGCTGGAAGCCGCCGGCCGCTTCGTGCTGCGCATCCCACGGGCACGCGTGGACCGCACCTTCGCCGACGGCGACGTGCTGCCGTTCTGGGGCGGGTTGCGCGTGGTCCATCTGCCCGGCCACACGCGCGGCCATTGCGGGTTTTACAGCGAGCGGCACGACCTGCTTTTCAGCGGCGACCTGTTCGCCAGCTACTTCTTGGAACACCCACCGGCCGCCGCCGATCCTCAACAGCGTGCCGGCGGGTTCCCGGCGAGCTTCCGCCGCGTGGCGGCGCTCGACCCGCGCTGGATCGTGCCCAACCATTACGATCTGCTCGACGGCGCGCGGCTGCGGCGGCGTTTCGACCGTCTGCACGCGCGCACGTTTCCGGAAGGTTCGGTCAGTCGCCCTTGACCGGGAAACGAAACTCCCGCCGCTCAATGGTCGCCGCCCCGCCCGCCACGACCAGCGCGGCGGCGAACCGCTCGTCCGTCCGCAGATCGTACAAAGTCCAATCGTGCGCGTCCGGGACGGTCAGCAATGCGGGCGGTCGCGCCGGGTCCAGCGTCACCTCGATGGAAGCCAACCCATCGACGATCCCGAGCCCGGCCGCCTTCAGATACGCCTCCTTGCGCGTCCAGCCGTTCAAGAAAGCCGCCCGGCACTGCTCCGGAGGGATCGCGGCGAGTTCGGTCTGTTCTCGCGCCGAAAAAATCCGCCGCGCCAACAGCGGCCAGTCGTCACCGAGCCGCGCGCCGGCTTCGAGGTCGATGCCCACCGCCATCCCTCGCGCGAACGCCAACAACGCCCGGCCGTCGGAATGGGAGACGTTGAAACACACGCGGTCATCCGGGCCGGAGCCCGGCACGGCCACCGACGGCTTGCCCCGTTCTCCGTAGGCAAACGCCAACCCCGGCCCCGGTGCGACCTCCAGGTAGCGGCCCAGCAACGTGCGCAATACGCCGCGCGCCACCGTGAACCGCCGACGGTCGCGCTCGAAATGAAACCGCCGTGCCCGCGCGCTTTCTCCCGCGTCTAGGAGCGCGGCCAGCGGGGCAACCTGGGTGTCGTCCACGTCGAGTTCGGCGCTCCAGACGTGGACGACGCGGAGATTTTGGTCCGCCTCGCGCTTGAGTCTCTCGAACATGAAGGGAATCCTGCTAGCCCAGCATGGTTGCGCCGTCCACCCTCGACAAGGATTTCCCCGCGCCGCCACCGCCGCCCGATGCGGCCGTGGTCGGAGGCGGACCCGCCGGGTTGCGCGCGGCCGAAGTACTCGCGGCGGGCGGCTTGCGCGTGGCGCTCTACGAACAGAAACCATCGGTCGGCCGGAAGTTCCTCGTCGCCGGCAAGGGTGGTCTCAACCTCACGCATTCCGAGGCACTCGAAAAATTCGTCGTCCGCTACGGCGAAGAGCTTCCCCGCTGGCGCGAATTGCTCGCAGGCTTCGGCCCGGACACCCTGCGGGCCTGGGCGGGCGCACTCGGCGTCGAAACGTACGTCGGCACCAGCGGACGCGTGTTCCCGCGCGGCCAACAGGCGGCCGTCCTTTTGCGCCGTTGGGTGTCGAGGCTGCGGACGGGGGGCGTCGCGTTCCACGTTTGCCACCGCCTCGAAAAAATAGAGTCCACGCCGTCGCCGGATGGACGCCGCAGACTGATTTTCCGCGAAACCCGCACCGGGGCCGTCATCCCGGTGGAGGCTCGCGTCATCATCCTGGGGCTGGGTGGGGCGTCTTGGCCGCAGACAGGCTCCGACGGAACGTGGCCTGCCATGCTGCCGGGCGTACGGGTTGAGCCGTGGCAGGCGGCGAATTGCGGCTGGGAGGTGGCCTGGGACCCGCGTGTGCTCGCGGCAGCCGAAGGGCAACCGATAAAAAACATCGCTGTGACCGCCGGAGGACGAACGGTGTCGGGCGAGGCGCTGATTTCCCGCTACGGTCTGGAAGGAGGCACCCTTTACCAACTAGGGCGCGAACTGCGCGCGATGCTACCGTCGCCACGGCTGGAAATCGATTTCAAGCCGAATTTGTCCGCTGACCGATTGCTCGCCAGGCTGCCTGACCCAACCGCCGGTTGGGACGAAATCACCCGACACTTGAAACTCGGCGTGGCGGTCCGTGCGTTGCTGGAGTTTCAAGGCACCGCCGCCAACGAATCGTCGGACCGCCACGCGCTCATCACGCGGATCAAGCATTTCCCGCTGGAGTTGCGCGGACCGCGTCCGGTGGCCGAGGCCATCTCGTCGGCCGGAGGCGTGTCGTGGGCCGAGTTGGACGACGCCTTGATGCTGCGGCGATTGCCGGGGGTGTTCATGGCCGGCGAGATGATCGACTGGGAGGCACCCACCGGCGGGTATCTCCTGCAAGGATGTTTTGCCACCGGCACACGCGCGGGTCAGGGTGCGACGGAATGGCTGGCGGACTCTCCGATGAACAAATCAGGCTCCTGATGCCAGGAATGGGCAATGTCCCGCATGACCAGCGCGTGATCGAACACCACGCTCCCGGCCGGAAAAACCGACTCATCGGCGAAAAAGGAGGCGGCGACGTGTTCAACATTGAGCGGACGCACCAGCCAGCGGTCGGTCGAGAGGCGGACGCCGTCGAGTCGGCAACAGTCGCGGGTGACGGAATACCCCACGCTGCCGCCCTCGAAAAACGCGGACGATTCCGCCAGCGATGCGAAGCAGGAAGACGACGGCAAGTTGTCGGCTGCCCGCGCACGGACTTCGACGTTCATCCGGTTGTCGCGTGCGCAGATCACCATATCGATCCGGTCGCCGTTGTCGGTGACGGCGAAGTCCGCCCGATGGTGCTCGCCAGGAAATACGCGTCCACCCGCCAGATGGTTCAACCAAGAACCGGTGTCGCGGCGCGGGATGTAGACCCCTTCGCGCAATTTACCGTCGGGATCGTCCCAGACCACAGCGATGCGATGGGCGGCGTTTTCGCTGCTGATGCCGACGAAGCCCGGCAGAAACGCCGGACGAACCTGTTCCAATCGGATCAAGCAGATGCCGGCGATGGCATGGCCGTCATGGAGTTTCGGACGGAAAGGCGCGGGCAGAAACCGGCCCATGACCTCGGCGTCCACCCGGAAGTTCACCAGCAACCGCCGGCGGATCACCCCACGAATGACAGGCAGGCGCATGACCGACGAAATTAGCCTTTGTACGCGCCCATCAGTTTGAGCATCTCGCCCACCGCGCGTTCCAATCCGACGAATACCGCCCGGCTCACAATGGAGTGTCCGATGTTCAATTCCCGCAGATGCGGCACCGCACCCAGCAGAGCGGCGAGTTCTGTGTAATTCAGCCCGTGCCCGGCGTTGACCTGCAAGCCGAGGCTGGCGGCGAACACGGCGGCGGCGTGCAAACGGTGGAGTTCGGCGGTCTGCGCCTCGCCGGTGACGTTGGCGAACGCGCCGGTGTGCAGTTCGATGGCGGGCGCGCCAAGTTCGGCGGCGGCGCGGATTTGCACCTCGTCCGGGTCGATGAAAAGACTCACGCGCGCGTTCGCCTCGCCGAGCTGGCGGATCGTGGCGACGAGTTCGGCGCGCAGGCCGTGGGCGTCGAGGCCGCCTTCGGTCGTGATCTCCTGCCGGTTCTCGGGCACGAGACAAACGTCCTCGGGCCGGGTCTGCAACGCGATGGCGAGGATTTCGGGCGTGTTGCCCATCTCGAAGTTGAGCTTGGACCGTACGCTGGCCCGCAGGCGGGCAAGGTCTTTGTCCTGCAAATGCCGCCGGTCCGCGCGCAGGTGGACGGTGATGGACTGCGCGCCCGCGCGTTCGCACACGGCGGCGGCGGCGACGAGGTCCGGCTCGACGTTGTGCGCCTCGGGCGTCTGCGCGTAACGCGCCTGCCGCAACGTGGCGACGTGGTCGATGTTGACGCCGAGGGTCAGGCTCATTTCGTGGCGGACGCTTCCGGCTTTCTCCCGAGCAAGGCTGCCGTGGCACCCAGGTCGGATTCGTTCATCACCTGGGTCGCCTCGTCGGTGGAGAAACCCTCTTTGACCAACGCGTCGTAGAGGTTGCGCTTGAACGCGGCGACCCGGGCGGCCGTTTCCGGCTTGGCGAGGAGATCGAGCATGACGTCGGCGGCGTCGGGCGCGGAGAGATAATAAATGTCCTTCGCGTCCTTGGTCAGCGTCAGTTTGTACTGGTGCGCGATGGCTTCGATGGCCTCCATAGCGGAAGCGTTCTCGAAGCGGACGTTGACGTTGCCCTTGATGGCTTCGTCAACCAGCAAACTGATCTTCGCCTGACGGGCGAGCAACCGGAGCACCTGACCGAGATCGTCGCCCTGAAACTCCCTGGCGCGCTTGCCGCCAGCGGAATCCGCTTCCGTCGTAGCGACCGGACTCGAAGCGGGCGTTTGGCCGACGACTGGCAGCGAGGCAACGCACGAGGCCACCACGATTAACAGGCACTTGCGAGGTTTGTTCATCGCTCTGTTTGTAGCGGGTGACCCCAGCCGGATCAACTTTTGATCCACTCTGCGTTTTTATTTCGAACCCGAAATCATATTCGCCGATCAATCCCTCTGATAAGGCGAATGGTGACGTGGTCAGCGTCGAAGCTCACTTTTCAGCTTTGTGTTCCTCAAGCTTTTGCTCAATCCACGATTCCACCAGTTCTTCGCGGCTGACGTGGCGACGCGCCGCCTCTTGGCCAACCTGCACGAACGCCAGCGGCGACAAGGAGACACTTATCTGTTCTTGTTCCGAAGGAGAGAAGGGAGGAAGGTCACCGCTTTTTAGAAGGTCGTCCAACATCATTTTAGTGAGCGACAGCTTCTGGCCCGGCGATAGTTCGCCCGGTTCTACCATCACTGCTTTGTCCCAGTCGAAGTAACCTGACACATCTTCGCCAGCGTCAAACTTCGCGTCGAATTCCTCGGCACTGATCGGCGGCAGTGGTTGGTGTCGCCCGGTCTTAGGATTTGAATCGTTGTTCATACCGCTGGATTTCGTCGGCTCGCGCACGGCGAACCGAAATAATACGTACCACGGGTGGCCGAGGAGTGACAATCGCCGTCCAATATTTCCCGAAGATTTTGCCGGTAACCATGCTACGCGGTTCCCCACGAAAAGCCGCTGAGACAAGGAGAACAAGCCCGGTCCAAAGTGCTTGAGCCTCGATAAAGTCGATTCCGTGCTTCGTTTTATTGCTAACGCTCTTTTGCGGATCGAAATCGAATTTCATGGCACGGATTTCTTTCCGCTCCTAAGATCGTCAAGCAAAAAACTCTGTTTCAATGCCGGAAATGCCGCACGCCGGTAAAGATCATCGCCATGCCGCGCTGCGTCGGCGGCGGCGATCACTTCCTCGTCGCGCACGCTGCCGCCGGGCTGGATGGCCGCCGTCGCGCCCGCTTCCGCCGCCGCGATCAGGCCGTCGGGGAACGGGAAAAACGCGTCGCTGGCCACGATGCTGCCCGTCGAGGCCCAAGCCCGGCGTCCCTCGCCTTCCAGACCGCGATGCGCGCCGAGTCCACGCGCGACATCTGCCCCGCGCCGACGCCCAGCGTGCGGTCCTCGCCCGTGAACACGATGGCGTTGCTCTTGACGTGCTTGACCACCCGCCAGCCGAACATCAGCGCGCGCACGTTCCGCCTCGGTCGGCTGGCGCTTGGTGACGACCTTGCAGCCGCCTCGTCGCCGAGCAGCGCGCGGTCGCGGTCCTGCACCAGCACGCCGCCGACGACCGAGCGGACGTCGTGCATCGCGCCGCCCGCGCCCGCCGGTTGGAGCTGGCGGATGAGCCGCAGGTTCTTCTTGCGCTGGAGCAGCGCGCGGGCGTCCGGCTCGAACTCCGGCGCGATGATGACCTCGCTGAAAATCTCGCTCAGGTCGCGCGCCAGCGCCTCGGTCAGCGGGCGGTTGCAGATGATGATGCCGCCGAACGGCGCCTGCTTGTCCGTGGCGAACGCCTTGTCCCACGCCTCGCGCAGGTCCGGGTCGCTGCCGACGCCGCAGGGGTTGGTGTGCTTGAGGATGGCGACGGTCGGCTCCTCGAATTCGCCGATCAAGTCGCGCGGCGGCGGAGATGTCGAGGATGTTGTTAAAGGAAAGTTCCTTGCCGTGGAGCTTCTGGAAATATTCCTCGAAGTCGCCGTACAGCGACGCTTCCTGGTGCGAGTTTTCGCCGTAGCGCAGGCGGCTGACGAGCGGCAGCGACAGGTCGTAGGTCGAGCCCGGTCTGCCTGTTCGCGGTTGAGGAAGCCGGCGATGGCCGCGTCGTAGGCGCTCGTGGCGCTGGAACGTCTTGACGGCCAGATGTTCGCGCAGCTTGAGCGTGGTCTCGCCGCCGTTGGCGCGCATGGCCGCCAGCACGGCGTCGTAATCGGCCGGATCGGTCACGACCGTCACGGAGCGGTGGTTCTTCGCCGCGCTGCGCAGCATGGACGGCCCGCCGATGTCGATCTTCTCGATGGCTTCCTCCAGCGTCACGCCCGGCTTGGCCACCGTCTCCCGGAACGGGTACAGGTTGACCACGAGCAGGTCGATGGGCTGGATGCCGTGCTCCTCGCGCCTGCCGCTGGTGCTCGGGGTCGTCGCGCAGGTAGAGCAGGCCGCCGTGGACCTTCGGGTGCAGCGTCTTGACCCGGCCGCGAGAGCATCTCGGGGAACCCGGTGAAATCGGCCACCTCCGTGACGGGCATGCCCGCCTCGCGCAGGAGTCTTGGCGGTGCCGCCGGTGGAGAGCAGTTCGACGCCGAACTCCTCCGCCAGCGCGCGGGCGAAGGGCAGCAGGCCGGTTTTATCGGAAAGCGAAATCAGGGCGCGGGCGATTTTCATGGGGTGTCTCCGGGGTCGGGAGCGAGGACTTCGGGTCGAGGCGTTGGGGTCGGTGCGACGACTGGCACGGGAACCTGGACGATCTGCTCGGCGGCAGCGGCGGGTTTTCCGAACCAGCGCGCGCCGGTGGACAGCGCCATCGCGACGAGCAGAGCCGCGCCGAGGATCGCCGCCCAGCGTGCACCGTAAAACGGCGTCTCCGCAGGGGGCGAAGGATCGTCGCAAGAGCGTGGGTCTACGGGGTTCAAACCTCCCTTGTATGCTGCAAAACCAGTCGGTACGCAACGCCCATCACACCACGAACCAATCCATGAAACGGTGGACCGGCGTCCCGGCCAGCCGTGGCGCGTCGGCACACAGCGCGCCGATTCTCTGCGCCTGTCGCGCGGACAGGCGGGTGCGCAGATTGCGCTCGAACTTTTCGATCAACACCGGCACGCCCTCCGCGCGCCGCCGCCGGTGGCCGATGGGGTATTCCACGGAGACGCGTTCCGTCGCGCTACCGTCGGCGAAGAAAACTTGCACGGCGTTGCCGATGGAGCGTTTCGAGGGATCAAGATAGTCGCGCGTGAAGCCGGCGTTCTCGACGACTTCCATCTTCGCGCGCAATGGATCGAGCCGGGGATCGGCTGCCGCGTCGTCCTCGTAATCTTCCGCTGTCAACCCGCCCTTGAGCAGCCCGACGGCCGTCATGTATTGGATGCAATGGTCGCGGTCGGCCGGGTTCGATAACGGCCCGGTTTTGTCGATGATGCGTTTGCCGCTTTCCTGCGTTTCGATGACGATCCGCGCCACTTCCGGCAGCCGGCCGGCGATCTGCGGATGCAAAGTCACCGCCGCCTCCACGGCCGTTTGCGCGTGGAACTCCGCCGGGAACGAGATTTTGAACAGCACGTGTTCCATCACGTACGTGCCGAACCCTTGCGCGGGTAAACGCACCGCGTTTCCCTTGAACAACACGTCCTGAAATCCCCACCGCTCTGCCGTCAGCGCGCTCGGATAACCCATCTCGCCCTTCAGCGCGAACAGGGCGTGGCGCACCGCCCGGCTGGTCGCATCGCCGGCGGCCCAGCTTTTGCGCGAACCCGTGTTGGGGGCATGGCGATAGGTGCGCAATGCGCCGCCGTCGATCCAGGCGTTGGAAAGCGCGTTCAGGAGATCATCGCGCGTGCCGCCGAGCAGACGCGTCGCCACCGCCGTGGACGCGATCCGCACGAGCAGCACATGGTCCAATCCGACGCGGTTGAAGCCGTTTTCCAAAGCGAGGATGCCCTGGATTTCGTGCGCCTGGATCATGGCCACGAGCACGTCGCGGATCGTGAGCAGGTTCGCCCCGGCGCGAGAGGTAATCGGCCACGGCCAGGATGGCACCGAGGTTGTCGGACGGATGGCCCCATTCGGCGGCGAGCCAGGTGTCGTTGAAATCGAGCCAGCGCACCGCCGTGCCGATGTTGAAGGCGGCCTGCACGGGATCGAGTTCGAAGGAAGTGCCCGGAACGCGCGCACCGACCCCTGGCAGGGTCGCGCCGGGCACGATGGGGCCGAGCAACTTCGTGCAGGCAGGGTAGCTCAGGGCGAGCAAACCGCAGCCGAGCGTATCCATGAGACAAAGCCGGGCGGTGTCGAGCGCCTCGGCACTGCCAGTTGCACGGGCGGTGTCGAGCGTGTAATCGGCGATCTGCGCGAGCAGGGCGTCGAAAGGCGGGCGGGAGGCGTCGGTCAGGTCGTGGGTACTCACGTTAGAAATCTGGAAAGCGATTTAGCCCCGCCGGTCGATCTCCACGAACTCCCGCAGCTCCGGTCCGGTGTAGTCGGCTGCCGGGCGGATGAGCCGGTTGCGTTCGCGCTGCTCAATGGCGTGCGCGGTCCAACCACTGATGCGCGAGATCACGAAGATCGGCGTGAACATCGGCGTCGGCACCCCCATGAACCGGTACGCGGACGCACTGTAGAAATCGAGGTTCGTGAACATTCCTTTCTCCCGCTGCATGACCGCGTCGATGCGTTCGCTGACCGGGTAGATGACCGTGTCGCCCGCTGCCGCCGCGAGCGCGCGGGACGTTTCTTGGATGATGGCCGAACGCGGGTCCGCCTTCTTATAAACGCGATGGCCGAAACCCATGATGAGTTCCTTCCTGGCCAGTTTTTCGAGCAATCCTCTCTCCGCTTCGTCGGGCGTATGGTAAAGCTCGATCAATTCCATCGCGGCCTCGTTGGCCCCGCCGTGCAGCGGCCCGCGCAATGCCCCGATGCCGCCGACGATGGCGCTGTGGAAATCCGCCAGCGTGGACGTGATGACGCGCACGGTGAACGTCGAGGCGTTGAACTCGTGTTCGGCGTAGAGCACGAGTGAGACATCCATCGCGCGAACGTGGGATTCCGGGGCGGGTTTACCGTGGAGCAAATGCAGGAAGTGCGCGGCGATGTTCGGGTCATCGGTCTGGGTCTCGATGCGCTTGCCGTGCTTCGTGAACTGATACCAATAAAGCAGCATCGACGGGAACGCGGCGAGGAGGCGGTTGCCGGCGGCAAGGGCGGAGTCGCGGGTCAACCCGATTTCGGGTTCCAGGCAGCCCAGGACGGAGCAACCGGTGCGCAGCACGTCCATCGGGTGCGTGTCGGCGGGGAGGAGTTCCAGCGCGGTTTTGAGGGCATCCGGCAGCCCGCGCAACTCCGCCAGCAGCGAGCGGTATTCGGTCAATTGCGCACGGGTCGGCAGATGGCCGTAGAGCAGCAGGTAAGCGACTTCCTCGAAACCGGCTTTCGCGGCGAGGTCCTCGATGGTGTAGCCGCGGTAGGAAAGGCCGAAGCCCTCCTTGCCGACGGTGCAGATAGCCGTTTCACCGGCGTTGACCCCGGCGAGACCGCCGGTCTTGTTGGTGGGTTTGGGGGAGTCGCTCATGGGGAACATCGATGGTAGAAAGGTAGCGCTAGCTGGTTTCCGCGAGAAGGGTCTCCACTTGTGTCAGCAGCGTCGGCAGCCTTTTGGTGACTGTGCGCCAAAGAATGCTGTCGTCCACCCTGTCGTAGCCATGAACAAGGTGATTTCGCATCCCGGCAATCTGCCGCCAAGGGGTTTGAGGATAGGCCGTCTCAAAGTCGGTTCCCAGTCTGTTGACCGCTTCGCCGACGATTTCGACACATCGCGCAAGCGCATACTGTGCAGTCCAGTCCGCCGCCAGCCGCTCAGGGGTCAGTTCGGAGGCAAATTCCAGTGCCTTGCGACAATTTTCAGCGATGTGGACGAGCGCATCCCTCTGGCGAGTGGTCAGCGTCATAAATGAGTTGTCCGTCCCGTGCAATGGCACGGCCCAGTGACTTGTTGCCGATCCGCTCACCGCTTTCCACCGCGTCGCAATCGACGAGATGTGCCGGTCTGCCGAGCGTTGCGGCCAAACCGCGTTCAAGCTCATCGAGGTGGTTGAAGTAGTCGAGACCATCGATATCACGCTTCCACCCAGGCGCAAAAGTCGCCATGATATCCACGTCGCTGGCAGCATGTGCGTCGCCGCGCGCCACGGAACCGAAGAGCACCATACGAATGATCTCCGGGTGATTGCGTCCGAAGCCGGCAAGATCCAACTCGATATCCGACTTGATTGTCGTTTCAGGTTGGCCGGATTCATTCATAACGTGAAACTTACCGTATCGAAGGACCTCGGCACGGGCGAGCTTTTCCAACAATTCTTCAAATCTACAACGAGAGTTCGTTGAGCGTGATAACTCACGACGATGTTCTGGCTTGTTGCAATGCATCGATCTGCTCCTCGTACGCGTGATAGTTCAAGAACTCGTACAGTTCCGCGCGCGTTTGCATCTTCGGCAGCATAGCGGCCTGCGTGCCGTCGCGGCGGATCGTGCGGAATACCTCCAGGGCCGCGGCGTTCATCGCACGGAAGGCACTCAGCGGATACAACACCAGCCGCACGCCCGCGTCGGCCAGTTCTTCCGTGGTGAACATCGGCGTCTGGCCGAACTCCGTGATGTTCGCCAGCACGGGCACGCCGACCGCTTGCGTGAACTTCCCGTAATCCTCCAGGCTCGTGACCGCCTCGGCGAAGATCATATCCGCCCCGGCCTCGCGGTAACGGCAGGCGCGTTCGATGGCGGCGTCGGTGCCCTCGTTGGCGGCGGCATCAGTGCGCGCCATGAGGACGAAATCCGCGTCCGTGCGCCCGTCAGCGGCGGCTTTGAGGCGGTCGCACATCTCGTCGGTGCTCACGAGTTCCTTGTTGGGCCGGTGCCCGCAACGCTTGGCGGCGGCCTGATCTTCCAGATGAATGCCCGCCGCACCCGCGCGGATCATGTCGCGGACGGTCCGCGCGATCCCGAAGGCATTGCCCCAACCTGTATCAGCATCGACGAGCAACGGCCGGTCGGTGGCGGCGCTGACCCGGCGCACGTCTTCGAGCACGTCGTTGAGCGTCGTCATGCCCAGGTCAGGCCAACCGTAGGACGCGCACGCCACCCCGCTGCCCGAGAGGTACAACGCCCGGAACCCGGCCGACGCCGCCAGGATCGCGGAGTACGCGTTGATGGCCCCGACGATCTGCAAGGGGCGTTCGGCTTCGACCGCCGCACGCAGACGCGCCCCGGCGGAAGCCTGGGTTGCACCGACCGTTAGGGGGGAAGACGTTTGCATGGGAAATGGCCGGACCGGGCCGCCAGCAGCGTCCGCCCGCAAAAAAGGCATTGCAAGTCCGCAGATTCCGCGCTTTCTTGGCAGCCCGGTTTATTCGGAGCGCCCGCCAGCAAAGAGGCATCATCTGGATTTACTCGAACTGATCCCCAATATGGCCACGACCGACACTGCTGAAATCAAAGATTTACGCCTTCACGAGGGAGACACCGGCAGCGCCGACGTGCAGGTGGCTTTGTTGACCCGCCGCATCACCGAATTGACCGAGCACCTCAAGACCCACGTCAAGGACCACGCTTCCCGGCGCGGCCTGCTCAAGATGGTTGCCCGCCGCCGCAGCCTGCTCGACTACCTCGACCACACGGCCAACGACCGTTACAAGAAGGTCATCGGCGCGCTCGGGCTGCGCAAATAACCGGTTCGGAATCCGATTTTCGGACGGAGGCGGCGTTCTCAAGACGCCGCCTTCTTATTTTTTGCATCCTGCTTGTTTCAGGTTCATAGTACCCGATCCTTGGCGATTCAGGGTTTCCCCGAACTGCCATCCAAACAAAACACCCTGACAGCGGGCGCCTTAGCCCGGTTCTACTCCCCTTAGTCTTAGGCTTCAGTTTTCGGCCGCCGCCCTCTTTCAGCGGGCGGCCCCGATTGGAAGATTGAAGCCTACGAGTTAAGGAAATGACCGGCCGCCATCGCGGTTCCGCTGTCTTTTCCATTAGTCCAACTCAGAACATGTCACATTCCGTCACGGCACAAGTCGGTGCCAGCCCCATCACCATCGAAACCGGCAAATTGGCCCGTCTGGCCGACGGTGCCGTCACCGTCCGCTACGGCGAGACGATCCTGCTCGCCAGCGCCGTCAGCGCCACCAGTGTCAAGGAGGGCCAGGATTGGTTCCCCCTCACGGTCGAATACCGCGAAAAGGCGTCGGCCGTCGGCAGGATGCCCGGCGGGTACTTCAAGCGCGAGGGCCGCCCGAGCGAAAAGGAAATCCTCACCTGCCGCATGACCGACCGGCCCCTGCGCCCGTTGTTTCCGAAAGGGTATCTCTATGATACCCAGATCATCGCCACGCTCCTGAGCGCCGACGGCGAGAACGACCCCGACCTCCTCTGCATCAACGGCGCGTCGGCGGCCCTCGCGGTGTCCGACATTCCGTTCGGCGGTCCCATCGGCGCGGTACGCGTCGGGCGGATCAACGGCGAGTTCGTCGTCAACCCGACCCACGCCCAGCGTGAGTTCACCGACCTGGACCTCGTGTTCGCCGGCACGGCCGACGAGATCATTATGATCGAGGGCGAGGCTCTGGAAATGCCCGAGGAAACGTTCATCGAGGCGCTGGCGTTCGCGCAGAAGCAGGTCGCGCTGGTCGTGGCAGCCATCAAGGAGCTTGCCACCGCTGCCGGCAAGGAAAAGCGTCAGGTAACGCTGTTTTCCGTGCGTCCCGAGTTGCAGGATATCGCCTATCAGGTGGCCGGCGACCGCATCGAGGCCGCCATCTACAACCCGACCAAGACCGCGCGCGGCAAAGCCGTCGGCGCGCTCAAGGACGAGGTCAAACAGGCGATCCTCGCCCGGTATCCCGACACTGCGCCCTTCGAGATTTCGCAGGCGTTCGAGTACATCCAGAAGAAGGCGTTCCGCGTGTCGATCCTCGACAAGCAAAAGCGTGTGGACGGGCGCGGCTACATGGAAATCCGCTCGCTCAGCGCCGAGGTGGGCCTCCTGCCCCGCGCGCACGGCTCCGGCTTGTTCCAACGTGGTGAGACGCAGGCGCTCTGCCTGACCACCCTCGCCTCGGGCCAGGAATCACAGGATTTCGACGGCTACACCGGCGGGCCGACGAGCAAGCACTTCATTCTCCATTACAATTTCCCGCCGTTCAGCGTGGGCGAAACGGGCCGCACCGGCAGCACCAGCCGCCGTGAGATCGGTCACGGCGCGCTCGCGGAGCGTTCGATTGCCGCGGTCATCCCGCCGCAGAACGAATTCCCCTACGCGATCCGCGTGGTCAGCGAGGTGATGGAATCCAACGGTTCGACGAGCATGGCCAGCGTTTGCGCGGGCGTGCTGAGCTTGCTGGACGCCGGCGTGCCGCTGAAAGCCCCCGTTGCGGGCATCAGCGTGGGCCTCGTCACCGAGTTCGAGGACGACGGCAAGACGCTCAAGCGCCACACGCTGCTTTCCGACATCATCGGCAGCGAGGACCACTACGGCGACATGGACTTCAAGCTCTGCGGCACGACCGAGGGCATCACGGGCTTCCAGCTCGACCTGAAATTGCCGGGCATCACCCACGAACTCATGGCCGCCGCCGTCCGCGACGCCAAGGAAAAGCGCATGAAGGTGCTCGACGTGATGAATGCCTGCCTCGCCGGGCCGCGCAAGGAGATGAGCAAGTACGCCCCGCGCATCGAGACGATCAAGATTAACCCGGACAAGATCGGTCTCATCATCGGGCCTGGCGGCAAGACGATCAAGAGCATCGTGGCCGAAACCGGAGCCGAGATCAACATCGAGGACGACGGCAGCATCAACATCTACTCGAACAATGGCGAGGCGATGGAACGCGCCCGCGAGATCATCCTGGGCATGACCAAGGAGATCGAAGTCGGCTCGGTGTACGACGCCCGCGTGGTGTCGATCAAGGAGTTCGGCTGCTTCGTGGAGGCTCTGCCCGGCAAGGAAGGCCTCGTGCACATCAGCGAACTGGCCGACTTCCGCGTCAAGCGCACGGAAGACGTGGTGAAGGTCGGCGACCGCATCCTCGTCAAGTGCATCGGCGTCGATGAAAAGGGCCGCGTGAAGTTCAGCCGTCGCGCGGCGATGCAGGACCGCGACAAGGCCATGCAAGGCCAACCGGCCGAAGAAGCGGCGGCGGTGTAAACCACCGTTGCGGAAGAAATCTCAAGGGACGGCTCTCCGGAGCCGTCCCTTTTGTTTTTTAGGCGGAGTGTACCTGCGGCTAAAGCGTTTCTCAGTTGCCTGTCCGGTGTTTCAGCCCCGGCAGGGGCGCAAGAGTTCAGCCCACGGCGTGAGCCGTGGGTGACAACCGCGAAAGGGCCCAGCCCCGGCAGGGGCGTAAGAAAAGCCGCCCGGTGGTCCTCGCAAGGCCGCCGTGTTTTCTTACGCCCCTGCCGGGGCTGGCCTGGCTGGCGATCTTTCCCACGGCTCACGCCGTGGGTTGAACTCTTACGCCCCTGCCGGGGCTTGCGCAGACCTTACACGCAAACGAAAAACGCTTTAAGAGGGCGTCTGAAAAGGGGTGTTTTGGAGGCAGTTTAGAGGATGAAAGTCCTCGTTTATGCCACCGATCTAAGTGACCACGAATGGAGTAAAATGCAGCACCTTTTACCGCCAGCCAAGCACGGCGGTAGACCGCGCAAGCACGCACGGCGGCTGATCTGCGACGCCATCTTTTACCTGGTGCGCGCGGGCTGCGCCTGGCACCTGCTGCCGACCAATTTTCCGCCGTGGAAGACCGTCTATCATTATTTCCGCGCGTGGCGTTTGGCCGGGGTGTGGCTGCGCCTGCATGGTCGCCTGCGCAGCCTCTGCCGACGCCGGGCGGGCCGCTCGGCCAAGCCGACGGCTGCGATCATCGACAGCCAGAGTACCAAGACGACGGACCGCGGCGGGGTGCACGGCTACGATGGCGGCAAAAAGGTCAACGGACGCAAACGTCACCTGCTCGTAGACAGCTCGGGACTGGTGCTTTGCGCACAGGTGCACGCCGCCGACATTGCCGACCGCGACGGGGCCATGCCCCTGCTCGAAGCGGCGGCGGCACGCTTCGCCAACCTCAAGCATCTGTGGGCGGATGCGGGTTACCGCGGCCGGCTCGTCGCCTGGATCAAAGAGCGCCTGGGCTGGAGCGTGGAGGTGGTGCTGCCGCCCCGGCGTTGGGTGCGTTGCCCGGAGGGCGTTGAACCGCCGCCGATGCCTGCCTTTACCGTGCTCAAAAGACGCTGGGTGGTCGAACGCACCTTTGCCTGGCTGGGCAACTACCGGCGGCTTTCCAAAGACTACGAGTTCCTGCCCGCCACCGAAGAAAACCTGATCTATCTAGCCATGAGCCGACTCATGCTGCGCCGACTTTGCCGCCCGGCAAAATGACCACCAAAACACCCCTTTTCAGACGCCCTCTAAGGCGCAGTTTTTGGAGTGAACGGCGCGACGGACGGCGAAGAGGCGGGCGTTGGAACTGGCGAGGCGGCTGGCACGGTCAACATGGGAGATGGCGTTCCCTGTTCGGCCGCGCCAGGATAGCCTGGACGGTTAAAACGCAGATCATTCGCGCCCCGGGACCCGTACGAATAATTTTGGTTCGATGGCGCGGGCGGATTCAATGAGTAGGTGTTCGCGGTCGTGTAATCGGCCGGGTGCTCCCTCTGGATTGCCGCGAGATGCTCGCCGATCACGGTCGTGGGCAAGTCCTGCACTCCGGTTCTCAGCGCGTTCAGATAGGCGATCACGGCTTGCTGGTACTGGCCGGCTGTTTCCATGTTCAATCCGGTAAAGAATTGCTTGAAAGCTTCCGTCTCCTGGCCGTTGCTCGTCGCGTAGGCATTGTTTCCAGTCGCCAGCGAACGGGAGAGGTCTAGGCCCTGCACGACTGCCGTCCAGTCGGCCCGTTTCTTGGCCGCTTCGATCAGTCTCCGCAGGAAAACGTCCACTCCTTCACCCGCCGCCGCCTTTTCGCCGGGAGCGTCGAGAAGACGCGGTAAGGCCATCTGGATCAGTTCTGCCCGCAACGCCACCAGCCGTGGCTCGAGACCGGGTTTCGAGTTGTTTCCATCCGAGCGATTCCCGATCAAACTGATCGTCGTGCCGAGACCAGACTCCAGTTCGAGTCGGGTCTTCTCGAAATTTTGCAAGGACGTTTGGACGAATCCAAACTCCGAATTGTAACCATAATTGAGCTGGCCGTCGCCGAACTCACGGCGGAGCGTCTCAAGTATCTGCACAACATTTCGTGGGCTTGCTTTTCCCTCGTAAACTTGCGGTTTTTGGTGGCCCCGATCCCCCTCCGCCCTTCGTTTTTCAAGGAGTGCCCGCCGGCGTGGGGCTGATCAGACCGGGCGAGGCGGTGGGACTTGGCAGAGGCAAGGTGATGGTCCTGGAAGTTGCACCCGTCAAACCGCCGAAGGGGTCCGCTAGCGTGTTCACTGGCTGGCGCGGGGGCTTGATCGCTTCGGCGTATTCCTTCGGGTGGTCTTTTTCGATGGCGGCCAGGGACGTGCCGATTGACGTGATGAACGCGCGGGGCCGTCCGTGTTCGAGCGCGGCGCGGTAGTCGATCACCGCCTCCTTGTACCGGCCCGCTTTTTCGTTGTTCGAGCCAGAGCGATAGTAGCGGATCGCATCGAGTTCCGGATCATAACTCATCACCGGGCGGTTGGAGGCTGCGCCGGCGAGGGCTTCGCGGAGTTCCAGACCCCGCTCCACCGCGTCCCAATCCTGCCGCTTGTCGGCCGCGTCGATGAGTCGGTTCAGGTAGACGGCCGTGGTTTCATTGGGGGCCGGCTTGTCGCCCGCCGGCGCGCCCAGCATCTGCGGAGCGGCCAGCGCGATGATTTGCAGGCGCAGCGACAGCACGGCGGCGTCGATCTCGGGGTGCGGACCGAGTTGCAGCAGGCTGCCGTCGTTGAAATTCACCCGCCCGCCCAGACCGAGCTGCAACGAAGTCAGGTTCTTGTTGAGCACGTCCATTTGCAGGAGCGCCGCGAAGAGGTCCGGATCGCCGGCGTAAGACTTGACCGCCGGGGACGCTTCGAGTTCCCTTTTCAGCGCCATGAGGCGGCCCAGGGAACCGGGCACGTCCTCGACCTTCTTCGTGTTCTGGACGATCTCGACGGCGGCGGCATTGATCTGGGTCACCGAACGGAACGGACGGTCCGGATCGCCGTTGTTCTCTTCCTTGGGCATCCGGGCGTAAATCTCCCCGCGCGGGACCAGTGGGGGTTCGTAGGTCTGACGGGCCAGATCATGCAGGGCGGAGTTCATCGCGTTGCCGTCGTGCTGCTGCCGGGCCGCGAGATATTCCTGCCAACGCTGGAGGAAAATGATCCCGGTTCGCAACCGTTCCTGGGATTTGTGGAGGGTGTCGGAAAAAGGGCCGCGACTCAACGCGTCCTGCGTGGAGAGGCGGTTCAGTTCCTGAATGTTGCCGTCAACGTCCTTGGGCGCGTTGGCCCGCAACGCGGCGTCGCCCGCGCGCCGGCAGGCGGCATCGATCTTGGCGACCAGTTCGGCTTCGACCGCCGCCCGGTCCTTTTCGAGGGTCGTGATGACCGTGTCCAGGCTCCCTTTGATCTCCGGCGGCACCTTGCCGTTGCCCCGCACCTCGCCGAGCGCCCGCAACGCCGCGTCCGGTTGACCGGCCGCCAGGTTTTTTTGCGCGGAGTCGAGGTTTTCCAGGGCCTTCCGGAGTTCCGACTCCTCCTGCTTCTGACGCTGCCGGGCACCCTGTTTATTTTTGCCGCCGCCCGGTTGTTCGGCCGCCACCTCGTCGTGCCGGGCCTGGAGGTCTTTGAACGCACGCCCGAGGATTTCTCCCGGCGTTTCCGCCTGGGCCGCCGAGCAGAGGGTGTGCACGAGCAGAAAGACTCCGAGGGCGCACCATTTCACGGTTTTCATCCCCCGATTTTATCGGGAACTGCTCGTTGTAGCAAGACGGCGGCGAGCTTGCTTTTCGCGGCGGCCCCCGCCACTTTGGTGGCCCAAATCGCCTGCCCGGCGGTCAACCCGCATGAAATCCCTCCGCCAACTTTGGCTCCGCCTGTCGATGTCCCGGGGAGTTCTTTGCGCTACCGCCGGGGCGGCCGTCGGCATGGACGCGCCGTTTGTGCCCGACCACTCGTCCGCACGAGCGGAAAATAACGGCGACCCTGACGGGGACGGCGAAGGTGAGAGCTTCGAGACGCCCTTCGGAACCGTCCGCGTCGTCAGACACGCCGCGCAACTCGATCCCGGCGCGTGGACGGCGGCCTTTGGCGGCACCGCCAAGGACTTCCGCTACTACGAGCTTTGCGAAAAGACACTCCAGCAGCCGAACTTCGACTACCGCTACCTGTTGCTGACCGACCGCGACGGTCGCGTGCGCGCGCTCCAGCCGCTTTTCTTCACCGATCAGGACCTCACCGCCGGGCTGGGGACGGGTCCGCGACGCTGGGCGGCGTCGGTGCGGCGGCGGTTTCCTCGTTTTGCGACCATGAAGATGCTCATGGTCGGCTGCACGGCGGGCGAAGGGCACCTGGGCGTGGCCGATCCAGCCGACGCCGGGGCGGTCGCGGGGTTGTTGGAGGCGCTGGAAATCTACGGGCGCAAACACCGCACGGCGATCATCACGTTCAAGGATTTCCCGCGCCAGCACCGCGCGGCGCTCGACGGGCCGGCGCGCAGGCGTGGGTTCGTGCGGATGCCGAGCTTCCCGGCGACCGTCATCCCGCTGCACGAGTACAAGGATTTCGACGACTACCTCTCGCGCCGTCTGAGCCACGGGATGCGTAAGAACCTGCGGCGCAAGTTCCGCTCCAACGCCGACCGGCCGCCGGTCACGATGGAGGTGCGCTCCGATGTCAGCGACATCGTGGACGAGGTGCATCCCCTGTATCTTCAGGTGCTGGCGCGCAGCGATTTCCGCTTCGAGGAATTGACGAAAGAATACCTCGCCGGACTCGGACGCACGCTGCCCGGGCAGACGCGGTTTTTCGTCTGGCGGCAGGATGGCAAGGCGGTGGCTTTCAGCATCGCCAGCGTCCACGACGGCAAGTTCTACGACAATTACCTCGGGCTCGACTACGCCGTCGCGCTCGACCTGCACCTGTATTTCGTGACGATCCGGGACCTGATGACCTGGGCCATGTCACAGGGTCTGCGCACCTATTACAGCACGCCTCTCAACTACGACCCCAAGTTGCACCTGCGCTTCGACCTGGAGCCGCTCGATCTCTACGTCCGCCACCTTTCCGCTCTGGCAAACCCGTTTTTCAAGCGCATCGCCCCGCTGCTGGAACCTACCCGGCACGACAAGTTACTCCGTCGCTTCGGCAACTATTCCGACCTGGCCTGACGTAGAGATCACCAAACGTAGCACCCGGGATGACTCTTTTGTCCTGTGTGCCCTGATCCCTGACTCTCCCTTGACTGCCAGCGCACCCCCGGTACTATTGTCCGCGACAAAAACTGACATTTCAGCCGCGTCATCCATGAAAGCCGACCCGATCAAAATCGAGATTCCCAAGACCGACTCCAAGCTTTTTGCCTATACCCGCTGGGATGCGATTCCTGCCCTCGCCGGGCTGGCTCACCTGGGGTTTTTCTTCGCGCTGTGGTTTCTTTTCCCGCGTGCGCCGCTGTCGGTGATGCTCGTCCTGGGCCTCCTGTACGCCTTCCTCGTCAACGCCAACATCAACGGCGTTTCGCACAACTTCATCCACAACCCGTTCTTCCGGTCCCCGCTGCTCAACCGGCTTTTCGGCGTCGTCGAGTCTGTCTCCTGCTGCTTCTCGCAGACCTATTACGACGTGGTGCACATGCAGCACCACAAGGGCAACAGCGACAAGCAGGACGAGGAGGGCGAGACCGTCGATTGGATCAGCATTTACCGACACGGGCACGACGACGAGGCCGAGAACGTGTGGAGCTACACCTTCCTGTCATTTTTCCGTGATAACCCGGTGGCGATCAGCCGCGAACTCAAGAAGCGCGGCGAATCCGAGGTGCGCTGGGGCAACATCGAACTGGCGACCTTCATCCTCACCCTGACCGCGATGGCCGTCGTCGGCAGCGACGGCACGATCCTGAACTGGCGCTTCGTGGTGTATTTCCTGCCCGTGATGTACCTGGGCCACTGCATGAGCTACCTCAACGGGTACTACCGCCACTTCGGCGGCAATCCCGATGAACCGGCCGCCTGGGGCGTGAGCAGCTACGGCAAGGTCTACAACTGGATTTTCTTCAACAACGGCTACCACGCCGAGCACCACTTCCGGCCGAAGTGCCACTGGACGAGGTCCCACGACCTTTACGTGCAAATCCAGGGTTTGCAGCGCCGGGTCGGCACCCGCGTCATCAGCACCCCGCACATGCTCGGCTTCCTCGATCCCGATCTGCCCACCAAGAGCCGCCCGCTCGTGGAACCGCCAACGGTCGCGGAGGCGGCCCCGCCCACCCCCGCTTGAAAACCCTCACGCCCGGTGCCGCGGGCGTCTCGGAGATGCCTCTCCTCGCCGCTCCTTCTCCCCTCCTCCACGAAGGAGCTGCCACCGCGCCCCCGGTCTTCACCGGGCGGCTGGAAACGGACTGGGAGTTCGAGGTCTACGACCGGGTGGACGACCTCGGACTGGACCTGTGGGAAACCTATTTCCCGCCGCATTGGAAGGATCAGCGTTATTACCGCACGCTGGAGGAAACGTTCTCCGGCGAGTTCCCGCAGCGTTACCTCGTGCTCCGCGAGGCGGGCGAGGTGCGGGCGGTGCAGCCGCTCTTTTTCGTCGATCAGGACCTGACGGTCAGTCTGGCGGATTGGCTGCGCGCGGCCTTGCGGCCGGTGCGGCGTTGGTCGCGGATGCGCCTGATGATGGTCGGTTGCATCGTGGGTGAAGCCCAGACCGGCCTGCCCGACGCGGCCACGGCGTTTCCCCCGCGCGTGGCGGATGCTTTAACTAAGGCGCTGGAAGGCTACGCGCGGCACGAGGGCGTTTCCATCGTATTGCTCAAGGATTTCCCGCTGGCCTCGCGCGACGGCCTGCGCCCGCTCACTGCCAGCGGGCGTTACACGCGCCTGCCGAGTTTGCCCGGGGTGCGGCTGGCGCTGGATTTCGCCAATTTCGACGACTACCTGCAGTCGCGTCTCGGCAAGGCCACGCGCAAGAGCCTGCGGCGCAAGTTCCGCGAGGTGGACGCCCTGCCGGAGCCGGTCGCGTTGGAAGTGAAAACGTCCATCACGGAAGCCGAGGCGACGGCCTTGCACGCGCTCTATGAGCGGGTGGCGTTGCGCGGAGACGTGCATTTCGAGGTCTTCAACAAGGAATATTTCCTGTCCCTGGGCCGGCGGATGCCCGAGCAGACGCGCTATTTCATCTGGCGGCACGCGAAGCGGATCGTGGCGTTTTCGTTTTGCACGGTGCATGGCGGCGCGATCCACGACAACGACATCGGCGTGGACGAAGACGCGCCGCCGTCGCTGCACCTGTATCACGTCACCTTCCGGGACATCATCCGCTGGGCGCTCGCGCAGGGGCTGGACTGCTATTACAGCGCTCCCTTCAACTACGATCCGAAGCTGCATCTTCGCATGGAACTGGTGCCGCTCGACCTGTACGCGCGCCATCTCTCGCCGGTGGCCAATTTCTTTTTGCGCCGGTTCGGTCCGCTGGCCGCGCCGACGCGCCGGGAACCGCTCTTGCGACTTTTTCCGAACGCGAACCAGCTCTGACCGATCCCGGGGCGAGTCGGAGGTTGATCTTTCCGGTGGAACCGCCAAGCTTGGCGGCAGCATGCCCGACGAGCCGCCTCCCCTGATCTACGTGAGCCGCAACGGGCAGCAGTTCGGCCCGTTCACCCCGCAACAGGCCTGGAACGGCGTCGCCAGCGGCAACCTTTTCCAGAATGACATGGCGTGTTACGCGGGTGGCAGCGCCTGGCAGCCGCTTGCCAGCATGATGAGCCTGCCGTCGGCCGCGTCCGCGCAGGATATCGGTCAAAACGCGGGCCTGCGCATGGTCCTGCCCGTGGGGCGTTCGGGTTGGGCGATTGCCGCGGGTTACCTCGGGCTTTTCGGATTGATCATCGTCCCCGCGCCGCTGGCGTTGATCATTTCGCTGATTGCCATCCACGACATCCGCAAGCACCGCCACGATCCCAGTCCCAGACACGGTATGGGCCGGGCGGTTTTCGGGCTGGTCGTCGGGGTTCTCGGCACGACGGCTCTGATCCTCATCGTGGCCGTAAATTTCTTGCATCGCTAGGCCGGGGCCGTCCCGCGCTGCGAATCTGTTCCCGCCATGCACATTCCCGACGGCTACCTGAGTCCCTCGACGTGCGCGGTGCTCTACGCGGGGGCGGCTCCGTTCTGGGTCGTCGCGCTCCGGCGGGTGCAGGCGCGCTTTCATGCCCGCTACGTCCCGTTGCTCTCGCTCTTTTCGGCGTTCTCCTTTGTGGTGATGATGTTCAACCTGCCGCTGCCCGGCGGCACGACCGGCCACGCCGTCGGCATGGGCGTGGCGGCGGTCGTCCTCGGGCCGTGGGGGGCGATCCTGGCGATCTCGGTGGCGCTGGCCATCCAGGCGGTGTTCTTCGGCGACGGGGGCATCACCGCCTATGGGGCGAACTGTTTTAACATGGCCGTCGTCGGCTCGCTGACGGCTTGGGCCGTGTACCGCGCGATTTCCGGCCGGGCGGCGCTCGGCTCGCGGCGGCGCGTGGTCGCGGCGGCGGCGGGGGGCTACCTGGGCATCAACGTGTCGGCGTTGTGCGCGGCCGTCGAGTTCGGGATTCAACCGGGTTTATTCCACGATGCCAACGGCGTGCCGCTCTACGCGCCTTATCCGCTGGCGGTGGCGGTGCCCGCCATGCTGATCGGCCACCTGACGTTCGCCGGACTGGCCGAACTGTTCCTTTCCGGCGGGATCGTCGCCTACCTGCAACGCGCCGATCCCGACATCTTGCGCGCCACCGCTCCGGGTGCCGTCGAGAACGGCGCACCCGTCCCCGGTGGCTGGCGAAGCGTGCGTCCGCTGTGGATCGGGCTGGCGCTGCTGATGATCGCCACCCCGCTCGGGCTGCTGGCAGCCGGCTCGGCCTGGGGCGAATGGGGTGTAGGGGATTTCCAAAATCCGGAGGCCCGCCAGCAGATCGCCGCCGCGTCCGGTCAGGTCGCACCGCCATCCGTGGCCCCGTCCGGCCTGGAACGCCTCGCCTCAGTGTGGACCGCGCCGATGCCTGATTACGCGCCGGGTTTTCTGAAAAGCCGGCATTTTGGTTACCTGCTCTCGGCCATGTTCGGCGTCGGCCTGATCCTGCTGACGTGGCTGACCGCAGGTTGGCTCGCCGGTCGTTTCCGTCCCAACCGCCCGCCCCCGGTGACCCTGGTTTGAGCACGAACGCCGGTCTCCTCGAACGCAACGTCGCCGCACTGGCCGACACCCTCGACCAGGCCACGCACGCCGACGAAACGGCGCGACGCCACGGTTTGATGCAGGGGCTGGACCCGCGCGTCAAGATCGTCGGTGTGTTCGCACTCATCCTCGTGGCGGCGGGGACGCGCCGGCTCGCGGTGGTGGGCGCGTATTTCGCGCTGGCCGTCGCGCTGGCGGCATTGTCACGGGTTTCGTGGCGCGTGTCACTGCTGCGGGTGTGGATCGGGGTGCTGGCGTTCACCGGGTTGATCGCGCTGCCGGCCGTGTTCCTGACGCCGGGTCCGGCGCTCTTCGCGCTGCCGGTGCTCGGCTGGCACGTGACCGCCCCGGGCGCCTTGACGGCGGTGCGGCTGGTCGCCCGCGCGGTAACCACCGCGACGCTCGCGGCCGTCCTCGTGTTGACGACGCCGTGGGCGCATCTCCTCAAGGCATTGCGCGTCCTCCGCGTGCCGAGGGTCGCGGTCGTGATCCTGGGCATGACGCACCGTTACATTTTCCTGTTGCTCTGGCTGGCGCGCGATTATTTCGAGGCGCGGCGCAGCCGGCAGGTCGGACGCCTGGACCGGGCGCAACGCCGGCAAGTCGCGGCGGCCACGGCCGGGGTGCTGTTGGGACGCAGCCTCGCGCTGAGCGGCGAGGTGTTCCTGGCGATGCAGTCACGCGGTTTTCGCGGGGAAGTGCATCTTCTGCAAAACTTTCGCTTCCGCGCCCGCGACGCGGTGGCCCTGGCGGGTTTCGCCGTCGTGGCGGTCTTCGGCTGCTTGTGAAAGAATGACGCCGCCGTGCTCTACGAACTCCGCGATCTCACCTACCGTTACCCGGAAGTCACGGCGCTCGACGGCGTGACGCTCGACCTCCGCCGGGGCGAGCGCGTGGCCATTCTCGGGGCCAACGGATCGGGAAAGTCCACCCTGCTGCGCGTGCTGGCCGGACTGTATTTCGCCGCGAGCGGCACCGCGCGTTTCGATGGCGCGGCCGTCACGGAGGATGCTTTCGCCGACGAGAAATTCGCCTTCGCCTTCCGCCGCCGCGTGGCGCTCATTTTCCAGAACCCCGACGTGCAGCTTTTCAATCCCACGGTGTTCGACGAGGTGGCCTTCGGTCCGTTGCAACTGCGCTGGCCGCGCGCGGAAATCATCGAGCGTGTGCATCTCGCCCTGCAAAACATGGGCATCGAACATCTCAAGGACCGCGCGCCGCACCGGCTCTCCGGCGGGGAGAAAAAACGTGTCTCGCTGGCGAGCGTGCTCATCCTCGACCCCGACGTGCTGCTCCTCGACGAGCCGACGGCCGCGCTCGACCCCCAGAGCCAGAGCCAGACCATCGACTTCCTCGCCGACAATCCCGGCGCGAAAACGATTGTCACCGCCACGCACGAACTACCCATCGTGGGCGACATCGCGGACCGCTGCATCGTGTTCGACGCCGGCCGCGTCGTTGCCGACGGCCCGCCGCACGTGCTCCTGCACGACGAGGCGCTGCTGCTGCGTTCCCACCTGCTGTATCGGCACCGCCATCGGCACGCCTCCGGGGTGGTCCATGCTCACCCGCACCTCCCCGGCGGCCACCGGCATGGTGAATGAAACGCTGGCGCGCGAGGCTCCCTGATGCTTCGATCATGCCATCAAACTCCGCCCCGCCACCGCCGCCGATCTCCCCGCCTTACGGGCGTTGATCCCGCGCTCCGTGCGTGCGTTGAGCCGGGGACACTACACCAGCCAGCAGATCGAAAGCGCGATCCGGTACGTGTTCGGGCCGGACACGACATTGATCTCCGACGGCACGTACTACGTCCTGGAGACCGACGACGGGATGCTCGCGGGGTGCGGAGGCTGGAGCAGGCGTCGCGCACTGTTCGGTGGCGACCAGATGAAAAACCAGGCCGCACCCGTGGCCGACAGTGGATTTCTCGCGCCCGGAGAGGCGGCGCGCGTCAGGGCTTTTTTCGTTGCTCCGGCGCACGTGCGGCAAGGGGTGGGCACGCGTCTGCTGGCCGCTTGCGTCGAGGCAGCGCGAGCGGCGGGTTTTTCCCGGCTCGAACTCGCTGCCACCCTGCCGGGTGAACTTTTCTATAGGTGCTGCGGCTTCACCAGCGACGAACGCTTTGAAACGAATTTGCCCGATGGAACGGGCATTGCGTTTGTGCGGATGTCCTACAATCTTGGTGCCTCGCTGCCTGCCTGACCTTCGTCCAACGTCTGATGCCGTCCGTGCCCGTCAAAAAAATTCCTCTTTTGCTCCATCCGTTCACGCAAATCGGCCTCTGCATCCTCGCCGGGACGGCCGCCGAAGTGCTCCTGAAAAAAGGCGCGACCAGCACGGCCGACCTGCCCTCGCAGGTGCCGTGGCTCGGGTTGACCGGGTTGAGTTCGGGCTGGACGTGGCTGAGCATCGTTTTCACACTGCTGAGCTTTTTTTCGTGGATGTCCGCCATCCGCGTGCTGCCGTTGGGGGTCGCCTTTCCGCTGACCAACGCCGTGCAGGTGTTCGTGCCGCTGAGTTGCTGGTGGTTCCTGGGCGAGGCGATCTCGCCCCTGCGGTGGTGCGGCATCGTCCTGGTGGTGGCCGGGCTCATGGTGGTCGCCAAGCCCTACGCGAAGCTGGACGCACGCCTATGACTCCCCGCGCGCTGTTCCTGATCTTCGTGGCGTTGGCGACGCTCGTCGCGGGCCAACTCCTGCTAAAATGGGCCGTCGGCGACGAGGAGCATGACCCGGGAGCACCCGGCAAGGGGATGTCCAAACGCCGCCGGGCGTGGATTTTCGCCTGGGGCATCGTGGGTATGACGGTCTCCTTCTTCATCAATCTCGGCCTGCTGCAAAAGCTGGACCTGAGCCTGATTTTTCCCTTCCAGGGGTTGAGCGTGCTGATCGTGGTGCTCGGAGCCAGTTTTTTCCTGCGGGAGCGCCTCACCCTGCCGCTCATCATCGGCACGCTGCTGATTACGGTCGGGGTGATGCTGGTTTCGGTGAACTGAAGGCGCGATCAGAGTTCGCCCGTCAACCGCGGCCAGATCGTCTCGAAGCTGCGCCCATTCGTCCGCCGCGCCGCCACCCGGTCGAACGCGGGCAACGCCGGGTGGTCCGTTTCCGAGGCGAAACGCTGTCCCCGGCGCGCGTACGCCGCGTCCGAACGCGCCCCGCACAGGTCGCCAGCCATGATCGGCGCATGACGGGAAAGCTCGCCCAGCGCCCACGCCACGTCCTCCGCGTGGAAGCGCCCGTTTTCCCAGTTCGTCACGGCGTCCTCGGCGCGCAGGCCGTCGATATCCACGGTCACGTACAACGCCCGTCCGGCCAGTCCGGCGGCGAAACGCGCGAACCGCTCGCGCCAGTTTTCGCGCAGGATGACGTGCGGCCGGGCCTGGTCGGCGGCCGGGCGGCCATCGCCCCACGGACGCACCTCCAACCGGCCGGCACGCACGTCGCGGTGGTTGCCCCAGACCCGGTGCCAGCCCCACGGCTCGAAGTTCCCGCAGCCCCAGACCGCGACGTGCTCGACCTGTGGCAGGTCCAGGGCGCGGTTGATCCAACTGCCGCAACACCATTTCGGCGGACGGATGTCCCAGTCCGGGTGGTTGTCGAAGGACACCAGCGTCAGCCGTTGCCCCCCGGCGGCGCGGCGCAGCCAGAGCGCGCTCAGATGATGGAAATCGCCCGAGCCGTAGGCGATGAACCGTGCGTCGCCCAACCCGACCGATGCCTCGGCGAGAAAAGTTTCCATCTCGGCGTCCAGCGCGCAGAACCGCAGACGCGGCCCCCAGGCGCGCAGGTCCAGCGTGCGCAGTCCCAGCGCCGCGCCGTCCCAGGCCCCGTCGAGATCGACATGGATGCCACGATGTTCCTGCACCGGCGCACCATGACGGCGAGGCCCGTACGCGTCAATCGCCGGAATGCGGTAGGCCGTTTCCAACGCCCAAAATCCTCTACCCCGTTGCCGGGCAAGGCAGCGCCGACGAGTTCCCCGTTCCGAAAACTGGTTTAATGCGTTGCGGGTCTTCCGACCCCCTTCTAGATTGCCGCCGGAAACGAGCCGGACTCCGGCGTGGTGACCCGTATGAGTGTTGATCCCGACCAACCATCCGCCTCCGAGCCGGCTCCATCGAAAGCCCAGGCCGTTTCTTCCGGCGAGAACGCGGACAGCCTTCCCCAGAAACGCCGTTTCAAGCGAGGCGGCGCGGAGTCCGAGGAAGACGAAAGATCGGACCAGACGATCCAGCTTCTCAGCACGCTGCTCCAGGACCTGATCGCCAGGAAGGAACAGCCCACGGCGACCGAAATCGACGCGAAAACGGCCAAGTATCACCGACTCTCCAAGACGGGCAGCGGCGCGACGGGCGCACCGACCGAGGCCATCAGCGTGCCGGAAAACGTTCCCCCGACGGTGGTCTCCGCCAAAACGGCCACGCCCGAAGCGCCATCGGTGACTCCCTCCGCGCCGCCCCCGGTGACCTTCCGGCCGGCACCGCTCTACGCGCCGCGCTTCAAGGCACGGTGGCTCTCGGCTTGCCTGCTGGGATTCCTTGTCCTCATCGGTGCCGGGGCGTTGACGGTCATGTACTTCAGAGCGCCGGCCGGGGACCCCGGTGCCCGCTCCAACCGACCTTTGCCGCCGGTCCCGGCGGCCTTGTGGACCGACGCGGCCCTCACCCAACTCGACCAGGCCCTCGCGGCCGATCAGGCGGGCGACCTCAAGGGCGCGCTACGTCTCGCCTCCGCCATCAAAAAACCCGACGTGCCGTCGCCCCCGGGGTTGGACCTCTATCTGGCCAGCATCACGACCCGGCAGGAACATACCTTCGATGTCGAAGCGGACCTCCTGCGCGCGGTCAGCGGCGCATCGGTGGAAGACTCCGCCGCGATCAACGAACGTCTCGCGTTCAATTTCTCCCGCGCCCGCGATTTCGAGAAAGCCGCCGAATTCTTCCAGACTGGCAGCCGGGCCGACCCGTTTTCCCCGGCGCTGTATTACCACTGGGGCGACACGTTGCGACACCTGGGTCATTTTCGGGATGCCGACACCGCGTTCCGCCGCGCGCTCAACCGTCTTCCCACCGGCCGACCCGAGGTCGAAAGTTTGCGCGAGTGCATCGATTTCAAGGCGCGCCTTTCGCTCGTCGAACAGGGTCGGGACGCTGAGTTGCAAACGGAGATGGCCGAGCAATTGAAGGCCCCCGTGCCCTCGGGTTACTGGTGGCTGACGGCCGCCGCGGTCGCCTTGCAGCACAAGAATCTCGAAGACGCGGCGGGCTTCCTTGAAAAAGCCCGCGAGACGTTGGGCGCGACGCAGTTCGACTCCCTGCTCAACGACTACTTTTTTCGGGCCTTCGCCGACCGCAAGGAATTGGCCGCCTTCTTCCCGGCCGATCCGGCCGCGCGCCGCGCCAAGCTGATCCCGACCATGACGTATTCGGTCGAGCCGTGAGCCCGGCCTATCCCCGCGCGGCGGGTGGGATGACCTTCTCCACGCGCTCGGCCAACACCCAGCCGCGTGATCCGTCGCCCAGTTGGACGTAGTTCCACGCTCCCTGCTCGGAGAGGATCAGGACCTCGCCGCCCGCCGGCAGTGTAAGGACGACCTTCGAGTTATCCGCCGGCGAGTAAAGCGCCCGCGTGTCATCGGCGAGCACCACCGCCCGGGCCGGGTTTTTCGTCCCGCCATCCAGTCTGCTCAAAGCCCAGCACGATCCCGCGCACACGGCCGCGCCGGCGACCCCCGCCGTCAGCATAGCCCAGCGGGAGCGTGACCGGAAAACCGCCGCGCCCAGCCCGATGATCGTCAACCAACCGCCGGCGGCAGCCAGCCAGGTCCATTGGTCCACGTCGAGCCAGTTGAAGAATCCGCTCTCTGCTGTCGGCGTTGCCACCCGGCCCCGTACGAACGCGAGGTTGGCCGCCGCTTCCGCGTGCGTCGGCTCCAGCAGGAGAGCGCGCTGGTAATTGAGGATCGCATGCCCACGGTCCCCGGCGCGGAAATAGGCATCGGCGAGGTTGTAGTACAGGTTGGCGCTGCGCCCGCCGCGATGCGCCTGCGTCTCGTAGGCATTGATCGCCTCGATGAACTTGCCCTCCGCGTAAAGCGCGTTGCCGCGCGTGAAGCCGTCCGTTTCCGGCCCGGCGGCGTGCACGCTACCGCCGCAGGCAAACACTGCCAGACAAAACCCGATCAATCGCCGTCGCATGGGAATGGATTCAGTACCGGCTGATGGTTTCCAGAGTGGCGAGCACCCCGCGACGCTCCTCGCTGGGCACGGGCGTTTCCGCTGCCGCGCCGCCGCTGTAGGCGAGTTCTTCGTGCCGGTCGAAGATTTCCCGGACGGAACCGGCGGTCTGTGGATCGAGTCCTTTGACCCGCACGATGTCCGCCGCCGACAAACTTCCGTCCGGCTGCCCGGCCGCCGCGCCGACCCGCAACTGGGCCAGCCGCGTCGCGGCCGTGTAAAACTCTCTCCGCCCGGTGTCTTCCCGTCGCAGGGCGCGCTGGAGATCGGCCTGCTGCCGGGCGAGTTGCGCCGCGCGCTGGTTCGCCGCGTCGCGGGTGCGCGTCCGCCAGCCCGCGAGTCCGCCGAGCGCCAGCACGCCGGTCGAGGATTCCCCCCTGGACCTCCCAGAAAAACGGCCGGCGGTACATCGGCAGGAAAGCCGCGTCGTCCCGGAGCGGGCCAGGCTCGGCGAGGATGTAATGAATGTCTTCCGGTGCACGGCGCGGCGTCGGCGCGGGCGGCGGGGTTGGCGACGCGGACCCCGGGGCGGTCATGGAGGCCGCCGGGGCCGGCGTGGGGGTCGCCAGGTTGCCGCCTTCGATCCTCACGGGCAGCGGCGGGGTGTCCACCGTGACGTAGCGACCCGTCGCCGGGTCCAGATAGTTGAAGTGGTAGGCGGGCAGCGAGGTGCGCGGTCCCTCGGCGATGACGACCTGCTCGAAGGTCTTCACGCCGCTGAGGTTCACCTCGTCGTCCGGCTTGAATTTGGAGGTCGGCGGATACGTGCGTAATCCCCGGTCATCGCTGAGCACCGGCGGATTGATCCGGTCAAAATTCCCCTGCCCGCTCAGGCGCAGACGGATCGTGACCGGGTCGCCCGTTTGCGCTTTCGTCGGCACGGCCTCGGCCTCTAGTTTGAACTGCCCGATGGCCCCGGAGAAATCCGCCGGTTTGCCCGCCTCGGGCAGCGGCTTGACCTCCAGCGTGACCGTTTGGCTTTCCAGTTTCACCTGCCGGGGCGGTGCCATGTTGTATGCGTCGTACGGATCGCCGAAGAGACTGTCGAACGGATCGTTGTAACTGCTACGGCGGCGGTTGCCTTGCGAACGGGGCAGTTGCACGACCGGCTCGATGGAGACCGGCCCGATGGAGACCGTCCCGATCTTGAGGCCCGCCACCGCCGACTTGTAGATGTCCACGTTGTAACTGCCCCCCCTGCGCGCCCACGGTGGCGACCCGCGGCGTGGTGAACTTCTGCACGCTGAAGCCGTCGCCGCTCAGGATCGGGTCGGGATCGACGTTGCGCCGGACGTTGGAGGCGATAGTACGCGCGGACCTCGATGGGGATGCTCTCGCCGACGTAGGCGCTTTTTTTCGGCACGATCAGTTCGACGTAGGCCGATCCGTTTTGACTTGCCGTGCCGGCGTCGCCGCCGCCCAGGACGGTGAGCGTGACCGGCAGCGTGCGCAGGATCGCGCCGTCCACCCGCACTTCCTGGCCGGGGATGGTGAAACGGCCCGGCTTGTTGGTTTCCACGGCGTAGACGTAGGTCGTCGTCGCGTTCTGCGTGAACGAACCGTTGTTGTAGGTGAATTGGCTCGAAGAGGTCTTCCCCGCGTAGGTGATGGTCAGCCCCTCGACGACCGGCGCGCGGGGCGGGTCGTCGGCGTCGCCGTTGGTGACGCTGATACGGAACTGCGCCTGCTCGCCCGGCGTCCACGGTCGCGTCGGTCAGGCTGGCAGCCACGGAGGCACTGCCGCGCGCGGCCCGAGAAATGCACGGGACGAGGACCAACAGGGCGAGCGGAGCGCCAGCCAAACGGACGCGCCGGGGCGATTACCAATCCTTCGCGGGGGTGTTGTCATTGCGGTGGCGGCGGTTGTTGGCGAGGCCGTTGAGCATGACGCGGGCATCCTCGTTTTTGAGGGAATCGATCAGCGCGCGGGCCTGCGCGGCGCTCATTTTGCCCTCTTCGTCCTTGGCCGGTTGCTCGGCGATCTGACCGTTCTCGCCTTTGTTGTCCGGTGGGGCCTGCGGGTCTTTCTTCGGCTCGGGCTTGGACTGGAAATCGCCTTGCTGCCGGGGTTGATCCTGGTTCGGCACGCTGTCCGGATCGGGTGAGCCCGGCTGCTGCGAACTCTGCGCGTTGTTGTCACCCTGATCGGGGTTGCGTTGCCCGTCCTGGGGTTTGCTGCCTCCCTGCTGGGGATTTTGCTGCTCCGGTTTGCCGCCCTGCCCCGGCGAGCTGTCCGGCGACGGCTGCGGCTGCTGGGAATCGGGTTTCGGTGGCTGGTTGGCGTTGCCGTCCTGCGGCTGGTTCGAGTTGCCGGAACCGTTCGGTTGCTGGGCGGAACTGGAGCCTCCCTTGTCCTGTGACTGCTGCGGCTGGGGCTGCTTGTTCGGCTGCTGTCCCTGCTGGTTGTCCGGCTGCTGTTGTTGCTGGTCGCCTTTGTCCTTGTCCTTGTCTTTATCCTTGTCCTTGTCCTTGTCTTTGTCTTTGTCTTTGTCCTGCTGCTTTTTCTGGTCGTTCTTGGGCGTGGGCGACGGCGTCGGGGTGGGCGTGGGCGGCGGTTGTTTGAGTTCCTCGTCGAGGCGGTGCTGGACGAAATCGCGGTTGTAAATCGTATTGTCGGCCAGCGCGTGGCCGGGGTCCGGGACCTTGCCCTGCGCCAGCGAATCCAGCGTGGCGTTGTAATGCTGGATCGCGTTGCGCCAATCGGTGATCCGCGCCTGTTTCTCCTTCTGGCCCGTGCCCCGGCGGTAGAGCGAATTGCCGAAATTATAGTGCGACTTCGCGCGCAGACCCAGGTCCGGGGCAGTGAGCGCCTTGCCGAAGGCTTCGAGCGCCTCGTCGTATTGCTTGCCCATGTACGCGCTGGCCCCGGCGTCGAATTGCAGGTTGCCCTGGTCGGGGTTTTCCTTGGCCAGATCGGTGAACGCCCGGAACGCCTCGTCGTACTTCCCGCTCTTGTAGAGGGCCAGCGGACCGCTCGCATTACCCGTCGCGGGAGGATCGACCGGGATGGCCTCCTCCGCGCGCATGTGGGTCGTTCCGACCGCCAGCAACCCGGCCGCGATCACGGCGGCCGTCGTCGGGCGGCGGACGGGCACCGCCCGCGCTCCGGGCGTCACCCCGCCGATGGCGGCCGGCGCGCGGTAGCGGCGGCGTTCGCCGGGCAGAGCGGCCAGCGCGAGGAAAAGCAGCCCCGCGCCCAGCGGCCATTGGTAACGCTCGATGGGCCGGCGGTCAGCTCTTGCGTCGATCTCGCCCGCACGCAGCTTGCTCAAACCGTCCTGGATGACCGTCCGCATGACCGCCTCGCCATTGGTGAACCGGAGGTAAAATCCGTTGCCCGTCCTGGCGATCTCGGTCAAGCCCGGTTCGTTGAGCCGGGTGCGGACGATCTGGCCGTTTTCATCGCGCACGAACTCCCCCCGCCGGCCACCGGACAGCGGGATCAGCGCGCCCTCGGGCGCTGCCGAAGCCGACCGTGAAAATCCGCACCCCGGCTGCGGCGGCGCGTTTGGCGGCCAGGACGTCCGTCGGCCTGTTCGGTGTCGCTGGTGGGTTCGCCGTCGCTCAGGAGGAGGATGGCGCGGTTGCCGGTGCCGCCTTTGCCGAACGCTTCGAGCGAGAGGTCGATGGCCCCGCCGATGTTCGTGCCGCCGAGCGGAATGAGGTCCACGTCGAGTTCGGCCGTGGCGCTGAGCACGGCGTCGTAATCGATGGTCAGCGGGGCTTGGAGGAACGCGTTGCCCGCGAAAGCCACGAGGCCGACGCGGTCGCCGGGAAGCTGTCCGACGAGGTCCTGAACTGCGAGTTTCGCGCGCGTGAGGCGGTCGGGCGCGAGGTCGTTGGCGAGCATGCTCTTGGACACGTCCACGATCACGATGAGGTCGAGGCCGCGCCGGTGGACCTCCAACGTCTCGAACCCGAGGCGCGGACTGGCCACGGCCACGAGCAGAAACCCCAACCCGGCCAGGAGCAACCCGTAGCGCCAACGCCGCCGGGCGGCGCTCGCCGCGCCGGTCAATTGCGAGCGCAGGCGCGGGTCGCGGATCAGTTGGACGAGCCGGGTGGCCGCGCGGCGTTCCGCCCACGCGAACAGCCCGGCCAGCGCGGGCAGCGCGAGCAGTCCCCAGAGCCACAGGGGCGAGCCAAAGGTCAGGTCGTGGAGCATGGACAATACGTGAGACATCGCGGGCGACGGGAAGTTCGATCCGAGTTACCACCGGATCACGGTCAGACCATCCACGCGCTCGAAATGAGCGTCCCGCGTCGCCAGCGGCATGTCGTATTCCAGTGCGACCGCCGCGATCCAAAGATCGTTTTCCGGGATGTACAGTCCTTTTCTTTCCAGCCCCACAGCGGCTTTGGCATATGCTTCCACCGTGTCACGGTCCGGTAAAAGCAGAGTCACATCGTTTAGAAAATCGTCGATCAATCGCCGTCCACGCCCCGGGCTTGCCGACTTCTCGGCACCTTTGTACAACTCGCCTAACGCTACCAACGGCAGATAGAGTTCCTCTCCGGGTTGCTTGAGGAAAAATACATCGAGCCGTTTGCGCAGGTTGGCGATGACGACACTGCTATCGAGCAAAATGCCGTTGGCGCGGTCAGCCATTGCCTTCCATCCGGCGGCTGCCTTCCATCGCCTGCTCGAACGCCAAACCGTCCTCCTCGCTCAAAACGCCGTGCAGACGCCGGAGCATATCGGCCTGTTGCTGTTGCAACCGGGGGTTCAAGCGAAAGACAAGATTGGCAACCTTTACTTGATCGCGTTGCGGCAAATCCCTGACACCGTCAATGATCCTTTCAATCAGCGTCATACTTAAAATAGGATAGTCGATCCAGGTGCAGGTGTCACCTTGCAAATCACTCATGGCAGCCGCCGCCATAACAATTGCGACAGCATCAGATACCCGCCCAGACACAGGGCGCTCGTCCCCACAAACCACTGGAACAGGTCGCGGTATTCGCGGTATTTGCTGACCTTGACGGTGCGATTTTTCCAGCTTGTCGATCTGCGCGTAAATGTCCTCCAGCGCCTCGGCTGCTGTCGGCGCGGAAAAAATGACCGCTCGGCGATGCGCGCCACGTCGCTGAGGGTCTTTTCGTCGAACTCGACCTGGATGTTCTCGTACACGGTCCGCCCGTGAACGGGTCGCGGCTCATCGGGAACGGCGCGATGCCGTTGGTGCCGACGCCGATGGTGTAAACCTTCAGGCCCAGGGCACGCGCACGGCCTCGGCGGCGGTGTCGGGGTTGACGCGGCCCGCGTTGTTGTCGCCGTCGCTCAGCAGCACGATGATGCGGCTCTTGGCCTCGCGGTTCTTGAGGCGGTTGGCGGCCGAGACGAGCGGCCGAACCGATGGCCGTGCCGTCCTCGACGAGGCCGATCTTCACGCGGTCGAGGTTTTCGATGAGCCAGTCGTGGTCGAGCGTCGGCGGGCTGACGAGGTACGGCCGCCCGGCGAAGGCGAGCATCCCGATGCGGTCGTTGGGCCGCGCGTCGATGAAGCGTTGCGTGATTTCCTTGATGGCGTCGACGCGGCTGGCGCGCTCGCCGCTGATCTGAGAAATCCTCCGTGAGCATGGAGCGCGACACGTCGAGGGCGATCATGATGTCGATGCCGCTGGCCTGGACCTGCGTGAAGGAGTTGCTCAACTGCGGCCGGGCCAGCGCGACGATGCCCGCCGTCAGTCGCCAGCGCCAGCAGCACGCCGCGAAAGCGCCCCGGCTCGCGCGGCGCGCGGCCTGCCGATGCGCTGGAGGATCGACGTGGACGAATACATCACGGCCGGCGCGCCCCCCGCCCGGCCGCGCCGCCACGCCAGCAGCGGCGGCAGCACCAGCAGCCAGAGCCAGGCGGGTTGCGCGAAGCCGAAGCGGGTGAGATCGTGCCAGTTCATGGGGGCGGTGGAACGGAGAAAGCGATAGAGCGACGGAAACGCGGCCCGTTCAACGGTTGCCCGCCTCCGCTTGTTCCTCCAGCGGCAGCGGCGGCGGCGAGAGGAACGGGACGGCAGCGGCGGCGGTGGAAGCGGAGGCGGCTGCGCCGGTTCGCGCCGGCTACCTCGAGGAAATCCAGGGCCTGCGCCGAGCAGGCGGCGCTTGCCTGCGAGCGTGGCGTCGGCCGCGCGAATTTGAGCAGGTCGCAGCCATCCAGAAATTCGCTCAGGAGCGCGTGCTCGACGCGCGAAAAAGCCCGCGAGCCCGCGACCGAAGCGAGGAATTCCTGCGAGGTCTGCCGCTCGGGGTGCATCCGGTATGCGCGCCGATGTACACGCGCAACACGTCGCCACCTCCCCGCCGAAGGTCCGCGCGTCGAGCGTCTCCATCTGGCGTTCGAGTTCCGCCAGTTTTCGCTCGGGCGGCCTCGCGCGGGGTGAGCGCGGGCCGGCGGGTTTCGCGTTCTCGGCCGGCGCAGAAGATACCACGCGCACCAACGCCGCCAAGAGCAGGCTCAGCACCGCCACGACCAGCCAGAGCCAGACTCCCGCTCAGGAAATACGGCTGCGGCGGCACGATGGAGCGGATGTCCGCTGCAGCGGAAGGCACCGGCGAGGCGTCGGCGCGACGGTGGCTGCGAAAGCGGAGGACAAAAAGCAAAAGGCGAAAGGCAAAACGAAGCTGGATCGCAAACCCGCGCCGGCCGTCCGGCAGGAAATCCGTGCTAGGGCAGCGGCTCCACGCATCTTTCGATCCGCGTCCTTTCGCCTTTCGTCGATTGCGTTTGGCTTTTCATCGGCGGGCGATGCGGCGTTCGCGTTGTTGGAAAAATGCGCGCAACGCCGGCAGGTAATCGGCGTCCGTGCGCAGGGTGATGGCTGTCCACCCGCGCGCGGCGCAACAGCGCGGCGAGCGCCTGCCGGCGGTCGGCGACGGCACTGGCGAATTTCGCGCGCACCCGGCGGTCGGACGTGTTGACCTCGTAGATCGCGCCCGTTTCCGCGTCTTCGAGGCTGACGCGGCCGACGTCGGGCAGCTTTTCCTCCAGCGGATCGACCACCGGCACGGCGACGAGATCGTGCCGCCGGCCCGTGACGGCCAGCGGCCGGGAAAAATCCGGCGCTTGGAAATCCGAGAACAGGAACACGACCGCGCGGCGGGTCACGACGCTGTTGAGGTATTCCAGCGCGGCGGCGATGTCCGTGCGCCGGCCGCGCGGCTCGTAATAGAGCACCTCGCGGATGAGCCGCAGGACGTGGCTGCGGCCCTTGCGCGGCGGCAGGAAAAGTTCGACCTCGTCCGAGAAAAGCAGCAGGCCCACCTTGTCGCGGTTGCCGATGGCGCTGAAGGCCAGCAGGCTGGCGACCTCGGCGGCGAGTTCGCGCTTGGACTGCGAAACGCTGCCGAACGCGCCCGACGCGCTCACGTCCACGAGCAGGAGCGACGGTCAGTTCGCGTTCCTCGGTGAAGTTCTTGACGTGCAGGTCGCCCGTGCGCGCGGTGACGTTGCGGTCGATGAAGCGCACCTCGTCGCCGGCGTTGTAGGCGCGCACGTCCTCGAAGTTCATGCCGCGGCCCTTGAACACGGAATGGTACTGCCCGCCGAAGGCGGACTCGACCAGCCGCCGCGTGCGCAGTTCCAGGCGGCGGATTTTTTTGAGGATGTCGGCGGTGTCGGGCACGTCAGTGGGTGGGCAGGCGCAAAGCGAAGATGATTTTCTGCGTGATCTGCGCTCGCCGCCGTTCTGAGATGCGACCGCGGCGCTCCAAGAAATTCGTCTTTGGCAACAGGTGAATCACATCGCAACGCACAGCGGTCTTCCAATCTAGGCCGTCCGCCTCGTCGAGCAGAGCTTCGTTGCCCTTCACACGGTTTGATCGCACCGTGGTGCAATACAGCACGTTGATGCTGGGCAGGTCCGGGTTCGCGCAACGTTCATCCGTGGAGAGAATGACCACAGGGTGAGGCTGCTCAACCTGAAAGGGATACAGGTAGATATCCCACTGCCTCATGGATCAAGAGAAACGACGGAGTGTGGCTCTGTGAGCTGAGCTTCCTTGACGTATTCCTCGTCGTAGATGTCGTCGTAAAATCCCGGCGGAGCCACCGGCATCGAGGGGATGGCTCGGAGCAATAGAACCTGGGCTCCTTCCTCAATGAACACGGATTCGCCTTGCAGAGCGATTCTGGCCAAGTCCGCGAACTGTTCGGTGGCTTCGGTAAGTGAAACTGTTTTCATAATTTCACGGCACCGGCAGTCCGGCAAAAATCCGCTGCACGACCGCCTCGCTGGTCAGTTCCTCCGCCTCGGCCTCGTAGCTGAGGATGATGCGGTGGCGCAACACGTCCAGGCCGATGCTCTTCACATCTTGCGGCGTCACGTACCCGCGGCCGTGCAGAAACGCATACGCCCGCGCCGCTAGGGTCAGGTTGATCGTCGCGCGCGGGCTGGCCCCGCAGCGGATCATCCCGTCCAGCTGCGCGCCGGGCAGGATCGCGCCGGGATCGCGCGTCGCAAAAACCACGTCCACGATGTAATCCTTCACCCGGTCGTCGATGTAGACGGAGTTGACCACCTCGCGCGCCTTGACGATGTCCTGCCGGCTCCACGGCCGCGTTCACCCCGAGCTTCGGCATGCTCGTGCCCATCACGTCGAGAATCTGCCGTTCCTCGGCGCGCGAGGGATACGTGATGTTCAGCTTGAGCATGAAACGGTCAAGCTGCGCCTCGGGAAGCTGGTACGTGCCCTCCTGGTCGAGCGGGTTCTGCGTGGCGAGCACCAGAAACGGATCAGGTAGCTTGTAGGTCGTGTCGCCAATGGTGACCTGCCGTTCCTGCATCGCTTCGAGCAACGCGCTCTGCACCTTCGCCGGCGCGCGGTTGACCTCGTCGGCGAGGACGAGATTGGAAAACAGCGGGCCCTGCTTCGTGGTGAAATCGCCGGTCTTCGGATTGTAGACCAGCGTGCCGATGAGGTCCGCCGGCAGCAGGTCGGGCGTGAACTGGATGCGCGAAAACCCCGTCTGGATGCACGCCGCGAGGGTCTTCACCGTGAGCGTCTTGGCGAGGCCCGGCACGCCTTCGAGCAGGACGTGGCCGTTGGCCAGCAGGCCGATCAGGAGCCGGTCCACGAGATATTTCTGGCCCACCACCACCCGGCCGAGTTCGGTCTGGAGCGGGGCGATCCAGCGGCTGTGTTCCTGCACGGCTTGGGTCAATTCCTGGGTCGTCGTCGTCATCCTTTTTCGAGATTGTAGCGTGGGACACGTCCGCCGGAAAGGGCGTTCAATCGGACTGCCGCCGGAAAGGCGGGTTCACTGCCGGTAGAACGAAAATGGCTCCCCTACCTGACGGGTTTCGTAGTCCGGTTTGCCGACGATCACCTTGTAAACCTTGTCGTTTTCCTGCGGCATCCGCACGTCGAAGCTGTATTCCCCATCGACGTGGCGGGTGTTCAGGCCGTCCTTGCCAACGGTGATCTGCGTTTCCGGTTGCGGCTCGAAATGCTTGCGGAGGATGATGCCCTCCACCCTGCCCGACGTGCTCACTTGCCGCGAAAAGTCGAACACCGCGTACAGGATCACGCCGAGGATCGCCGCGCCCGCGACGACGGCGATCAACAGGTCCCGCCCGTGCGAATCCGCAACGATGCGCCGTGAAGCGGGGAGCGGCGGCATCGCGTTTTTACTTGGGCCGCGGCGGGTGCGGCGGCTCGGACTGCGGCGGGGTCGGCAAATTATCCTCCAGCGGCGCGGACGCGCGGCGCGGGCCGTCGGCGTCTTCCTTGCCGTGGGTGGCCGCTTGCGCCTGCCGGTTGACATCCTCTAGCCCGGCAATCGCCGCCCCGCCCAGCGGGACGAAGTGGCGTCCGCGTCCGCTCATTTCCCAGATGTAACGCCGCAGCAGCACCTTCACCGTCGCCGACAGCGGCACCGCCAGCACCGCGCCGATGGGGCCGCCCAGCAGCAACGACCATCCGAACACCGACAGGATCACCGTCACCGGATGCAGGCCGACGGAATCCCCCACGATCTTGGGCGAGATGATCGTGCTCTCCAGCGTTTGCGTGACGAACATGATCCCGATCACGATGAGCGGATGTGCACGTCCCCGTATTGGATGATGGCGATGAAGATCGCCGGGATGTAGCACAGGATGATCCCCAGGTACGGGATGAACGTCAGCACGACGACCAGCAGCCCGATGAAAAACGAGAAATCCAGCCCCATGATCGCCAGGCCGCCGCCGATGAGGATGCCGTCAATCGTGCTGACGACGAGCTGCCCGCGGAAGAACGCCACGAGGTAGCCGTTGATTTCCAGCAGCACGCTGACGACCTCCTTTTTGAAGGGCGAGTCGCGGATGGGCAGGTATTCGTTCCAATGCCGGGCGATGTTGCGCGATTCGACCAGCAGGAAGTACAGATAAACGGGGATGATGATCGCGTCGAGCAACGTGCCAGCCGCGCCGAGCACGCCGCCGATGCTGCTGATGAGTACCTTCCAAATGCTGTCGAGCACGGCGGGCACCTTGGCCTCGACGGCCGGCATCTGTTTCTTGATGTAATCGCGGATGCCGTTGGATTGGAGAACAGCGCTGGGGGCCGGGCCGTCCTTGGCGGGAACGCCGTCGTTGTTGGCGTCGGGCGTCGGAGAGGCTCCGGGCGATGGCGCAGCGGAGTCGGCAGGCGACGGCGCGGCGGAGTCGGCAGGCGATGGCGCGGCGGAAGGGGTCGGCGAGTCGCCCGTTCCCGGGGAAGCCGAGGCACCCGGCGAGGGCGACGGCGCGGGCTTCGACCCGGGCAGGAGGCCGTTGAGTTTGTCGAGCCGCTTTTCCGTGGCGTCGATCAACCCGAGCAGCCGCTCCTGTGCCGTGTGGGCGAACTCCGGCGCGTCCTGCACCATCTTAACGGTCGAATTGTAAATGCGCGGCACGACCGCCACCCCCAGGGTCCCGACTAGGAGCAGGATCAGCAGGAAAACGACGAGCACCGCCCACATCCGCGACAGCCGCGTGCGCGCGGTGAGCAGCCGCACGATGGGCTCCAGCAGGTAAGCCAGCACCGCTGCCAGCGCGAAGGGCAGCAACACCGGCTGGAAGAACGCCACCGCCCGGCCGGCCAGCGTGATCAGCGTGATCGCCACCGCCCCGCCCACGGCGATGGCGAGATAGGTGAAGACCGTCCAGAGGACGCGTCGCTGCCAGGCAGTGGGATAGTTCCTCATGGCGCGCAAGTGCTAACCCACCCCCACCGTTCCGGCAACTGCGAACCCCTACAATTTCGGATCAAAGCGCAGGCTGGCGAGCATCTTCTCTCCCCACGCCTCGGTCTTTTCCCAATCGGCCTCGTGGCTTTTCAGGATGAGCACGTAGAGCGTGTCGGTACTCCGATTCACCACGCAGACCGTTTCCGACGTGAACATCATGCCGTCGAGATCGCGTCGGTAGGTATGAACCAGACCCGAGGTGGTGAACGGCTCGGACGGTTGCCCCTTTCTTGTCCAACCCCGGAGGACCTTGCCATCCGCGGCGAGCTTGGCCAGGCTGGAGGCCGCCTCCTGGTCCGCAGATTCGCCGCCCCCTCGGGTCGATCCAGGGGTGGCGACGATGAGCAGACCGTTGTCGACGCCGTTGGGTCTCTCGAACGGTTGCGGGGAGAGATAATACACGCACTGGCCCCCCACGGTTTGACGTTTGAAAAACGAACCCTCCGCGCGCAGCATCCATGCGCCGATCTCTTTCAAATCTTCCCAGTGGAACCCCGCCGGCGGCTCGGCGGGTGCTGCACGCGAGTGACCCGGCCAGGCCGCCAACACCGTCGTGAAAAGCAGCGCCAGCCACCGTCGATGCATCGTGCGGAAGACGGGGTTCAAAACTTGGGGTTCAGCCGCAGGTTGGCGAGCATGGTCTCTCCGGTCTCCTCGACATCTTTCCACTCGGCGGGCGGCGCGACCAGCCAGCATTGGTAAACCGTGTTCGTGACCCGGTTCGCCACGAGCACGACCTCGCACATGTACGCGACGCCGTCGGTGGACTGGTCCCGCATGATGCACACGAGTCCGTAACTCGTGAACGGCTCGGCCGGCACGCCTTTTCTCGTCCATCCCCTCAGCACCTTGTACTGGAGCGCGCAACTTGCGATCCACGCCGCCGCCGCGTTGTCCGCCGGTTCGCCGTTCCGGGTCATCACATGCATGGCAAAGCCCTTATCGACGCCGAACGGTCCGGTGAACGGCTGCGGGGAAAAATGATAGAACGGTAGCGCGGGGAGGACCAGGCGAAAGTACCAGCCTGCCGGCCGCAGCACGAAGGCATGGATTTCCTTCAAATCCTCCCACGCGAATCCGGCCGGCGGCGCGTCTTCGGGAACCGCCGGGGCGACCACCGGGCACGCCGCCAACACCGCTCCGAAAAGCAGCGCCCGCCACCATCCGCACGCCGATCCCGGCCTCATGCGTCCTTACATCGCCGCGATGATGCCGTCGCCGAACTCCGAGCACTTCACCTCGGTCGCGCCTTCCATCAGCCGGGCGAAATCGTACGTCACCTTCTTGCTGCGCGATCGCGCCGTTGAGGCCCTTGATGATCAGGTCCGCCGCCTCGTTCCAGCCCAGGTAGCGGAACATCATCTCGCCTGACAGGATCACCGAACCGGGGTTGACCTTGTCGAGGTCGGCGTACTTCGGCGCGGTGCCGTGCGTCGCCTCGAAGATCGCGTGGCCGCGTGCGGTAGTTGATGTTGCCGCCCGGCGCGATGCCGATGCCGCCGACCTGCGCCGCCAGCGCGTCGGAAAGGTAATCGCCGTTGAGGTTGAGCGTGGCGATCACGTCGAAATCCTCCGGCCGCGTGAGCACCTGCTGGAGCGTGATGTCGGCGATCGCGTCCTTGACGATGACCTTGCCCGCCTTGCTGGCGGCCTTCATCTCGTCGTTGGCCGCCGCCTCGCCGCTGGCCGCCTTGGTCTTTTCCCACCTCGCCCAGGAATACGTCTGCTCGGCGAACACCGTGTCGGCCAGTTCGTAGCCCCAGTCGCGGAACGCGCCCTCGGTGAACTTCATGATGTTGCCCTTGTGCACGAGCGTCACGCTCTTGCGCTTCTGCGCGATGGCGTACTCGATGGCCGACCGCACCAGCCGCCGCGTGCCCGTGCGGCTGACCGGCTTGATGCCGATGCCCACTTCCAGCGGCGCGTCGGCGAAGCCGGTGGCCTGGTCGGCTGGCCTTCGTCGCTGCCGTGGACCTATTCGGCGGTGGCGGCCGTCGTGCCGAAGCGGATTTTCGTGAAATCCTGCGGGGAATTTGTCGGCGAGGAATTCCAGCACCTTCTGCGCCTCGGCGCTGCCGGCCTTGTATTCGATGCCCGCGTAGATGTCCTCGGTGTTCTCGCGGAAGATGACCATGTCCACCTTCTCCGGGCGCTTCACCGGCGAGGGCACGCCGGTGAAATACTGCACCGGGCGCAGGCAGACGTAGAGGTCGAGCATCTGGCGCAGCGCCACGTTGAGCGAGCGGATGCCGCCGCCGACCGGCGTGGTCAGCGGCCCCTTGATGCCCACGAGATAATCGCGGAACGCCTCGACGGTTTCGTCCGGCAGCCAGTTGTCGAACTTGTCCTTGGCCGCCTGCCCGGCGAACACCTCGAGCCACGCGATCTTTTTCGCGCCGCCGTAGGCTTTCTCCACCGCCGCGTCGAGCACGCGCACGCTCGACGCCCAGATGTCCGGCCCGGTGCCGTCGCCGCGGATGAACGGGATGACGGGCTGGTCGGGCACGGTGAGCTTGCCGTTGGAAATGGTGATTTTATCGCCCGGTGGTCGGGGCGGCGGGGGTGGTGGACATAAAGGCGATGCTGTAAAGGAATGTTCTAGCAACAACGGAAAAGAGGTTGCAATCAAACACCGTTTGTCCACGTGGCTGGCAACGCCAAAGATCAAGTCGCGCAGCTGCCGACGCGTGTTTTTCCTTTGTCTGGCGGGCGCATCTGCGCGATATTGGGCCGATGGTCCACCCGACGCTCGAAGCCGCGCCCTGCCGTGCCGCGCGGCGGTGGAGGAGGCCGCCGTTCTGCGTGGCGTTACCCCCGTTGGAACATCAGCCGCCACGCCGCCACTTTCCGCGCGGCGGACGCCTTCGTCGTCTCCATCCAGAAGAGCGGGCGGACGTGGGTGCGGGTGTTCATGGCGGCGTATTTCTCCGAGTGGCAACGGCGATTTCCCCCGTCGCCCGGCCAGCCGCCGCCGGCATCCCCGCTCTGCTACACGCACGATCTCTGGGAGCACGAGACCAAGGAACATCTCGGCGAACGACTGCGCGGCAAGTGGCTCATCCCGCGCGCAGGACGCCGCGCACAAGCCCATCCTGCTCGTCGCCCGCGACCCGCGCGACGTGATGGTGTCGCTCTTTTTCCACCTCAAGAAGCGCGGCGCGCACCTTCCGGGGCGACCTGCCCGCGCTGCTGCGCCATCCGGTCTTCGGCGTGCGACGGGTGGTCGCTATCATGAACCGCTGGCTGGGGGAATGGAGCGTCCCGGCCGGATGCACATCCTCCGCTACGAGGACGCCCGGCGCGATCCGGCGGCGGCATTCGCCGGCGGCGCTGCGTTTCCTGCTGCCGGCCGTGGCGCTGGACCCGGGCGCGCTGCTCGCGCCGTGGAAATCGCCAGCTTCGAGAACATGCGCCGCCTGGAAGCCGGTGACCTCGGAGGCCCCCGGAGCGGAATTCGTCGCCGATCTCAAGAAGGAGGCGCTCCGCCCCTCCAACGCCGGCGATCCCGACAGCTTACAAGGTGCGCCGCGGCAAGGTGGGCGGGTACACGGATTACCTCGGCGCCGCCGGACATCGAATTCCTCAACCGCGCACTCGAACGACTGGACCCCCGCTTCGGCTACACACCGGGCTGAGACCGATCCCGTGGGCCGCCGCCGTGCCGGCCGTCGCGCACGACGCCGAAGGTAAGAGGCACCTCTTAGTAAACCCCCCACCTGCAATCGGCCGGGCGGCCGTGCGCCGGGGCTACTTGTCCCCTTGCACGACGATGGTCGTCGGGGTTCTCAGCCAGGCCTCGCTGGTGATCGCCAGCATAGAGGGAAGGTCGATGATCCCAACGCTGTTCCATGTGAACATCGCGTAACCCGGCGCGGTCCCGTCGACGCCGGCCGGGAGAGCAGCCTTCAACTGTTCCGCCAGCCACGTCATCGTCCCGAAGCCGCACAGGCTGACGCAGTGGTCCATGTTTTCGTCCTTCTTGAATCCCGTGGCGACCCAGCCGCTCTTGCCTCCGTGGGCTTGCCAGACGCCGTGGAGCTGATCCGCCGCGATCCCGATCTTCACCGGTCCGTTCGTGAGGGCACTCTGCAAGGTGGGGGCATCGGTCCAGTTCACCGAGGTTACGCTCCCGTCGTCGAAGGTCTCCTTATTCTGGAAGAAACCTTTTGTCTGCATGGCCTTCAACACGTCGATGAGGTTCGCGCCCTCGTACCAACCGTGAGCCGTCGCCCACTTTTGCACCTCCTCATCGCTGATAAAGATTTCCGGGATGTGGCAGGCTTTGGCGAAAGCCTCCTCTGCGGTCACGCAGTCGCCGTGCTTGTCATTGTCCCAGAAGGAAAGCTTTTTCGGACGAAAAAGGTGGTTAGGCGCGATGGCCTTGGCCGCGACGTGCGGCATGGCGGCTGCGAGTTCGTGCCGGGGACTCGGGGTGGCGCCACGTTTTACATCGATGTTTGGCATATGTCTGATTCTTTCGTTTTACTTTTTGATCGGTCCAACACGGCCTTATCGATCCCTTCGACGAACGAACTATGCCGGTCTGACTCAATTCGTATTCAAAAAAGCATTCTTTGATCAATAACTATTTCAAAGAGAATAGGATCTGATGCCGTGCAGAGGTATTATAGCGACGCTTTGAGAGGTGGACTATCCGCGTCTCCATACGACCTATCGGACCGATAGGTCGTATGGGAGACACTCACGAGCTGTGTGCAATCGCGGAAGAGAGGCCGGATCGCTGCTGGCAGGTCCGGCTGACGACTGTCCGGCTACCGGCCGGGCTGACGCGGCAGTTCCAGCTTGCGCAAGGCGCTGGCGCGTCGGCGCGATCTGGCGATCCGTTTGATGGGCGGGGCTGGCTGGTAGCCGGCCATCGTCCGGTTGATGATCGCGCGGAGCGCGGCGTGGGTGACGGGCTTGAGGATCACCGCATCCAGCGAGGGGGTCGGTGTCCGGGCGTCCTCGCCGCTGTAGCCGGTCAGCAAAATGACGCGCGTGTGCGGCGAAATCGCCTTGATGGCGGCGGCGAGTTCCTCGCCGTGCATGTGCGGCATCGCCTGGTCGGTGATGACCAGATCGAACGCCCGCGCACGGAATTTCACGAGCGCCTCGCGGCCATCGTAGGCGGTTTCCACGGTGTGCAGATCGTGGGCGAGATAATGCCGCAGGATGTTGACGAACACCGGCTGATCGTCCACGACCAGGATGCGCCAGGGCCGGCGAAACTCCGCCACGGAAATGTCGGCCGGGGCATCGGCGGCCGGCTGCCGGCTGGAGTGGCAGCACGAAGGTAAAAGTCGTCCCTTTGCCCGGGGTGCTCTGCAGGTCGATGCGCCCGCCGTGGCGCTGCATCGTGCCGTAGACCATCGCCAGACCCAGGCCCGTGCCCTTCTGACCCTTGGTCGTAAAGAATGGCTCCAGGCAGCGGCGGCGCGTTTCCTCGTCCATGCCCGTGCCCGTGTCGCTGACCTCCAGGGCCACCTCGCTGCCTTCCGCAGCGTGTGCGCAGGGTGATCTCCCCGCCCTGGGGCAGAGCGTCCACCGCGTTGAAGATCAGGTTGGTGAGCATCTCGCGCAACTCCGCCGCGTCGGCCAGCAACACGGGCAGCGCCGGCGTCAGCACGGTGCGCAACGTGATGGTCACCCCCTGCCCGAGCGCCTGCCCGTGCCAGCGCGGACGCGTCAACGCCGCCGCCTGCTCGACGAGCACGTTGAGGTCCACGGGCCGCCATTCCTGGTCGTGGTCGGCCTGCCGGTAAAATGCTGCGCAGCCGCCCGAACATCTTCGCGGCGTCCTGCGCCGCCGTGATGACCGTCCCCAAGAACTCGTCCGATTTTTCCTGGTACGGTGTGTGCGCCAGTTCGCTGAGCAGCAGTTCGCTGTAGCCCAGGATGAGCGACAGCGAGTTGTTGAAATCGTGCGCCAACCCCGCCGCCATCGCTCCCAGCGCGCTCAGACGCTCGTGCTGGATGACCTGCTGCTGCGTGGAGCGCAACTGGTGGAGCGTTTCCTCCAGTTGGGCAAGGGTCTGGCGCAGTTCGCCGGTGCGTTCGCGCACGGTGTCTTCCAGAATGTCGTTTTGACGGGCGAGTTGCAGGTGCTGGGTGCGGAGTTGCAGCAGATGGCGAATGCGCAGGAGCACCTCGATCTGGTCGAACGGCTTCGTCAGGAAATCCGACGCCCCAGCCAGGAGCGCCTGGTGCTTGCTCTCCATGTTCACGTCGGCGGTGAGCACGAGGATGGGCAGAACATCGTCCGGCGGCACGATCCGCCGGAGCTGCGCCATGATCTCGAAACCGCTGATGAACGGCATCATCAGGTCGAGCAGGATGAGATCGGGTTGAAACTCGCGGAAAATTCCCATCGCCTGCCGGGAATCCGTCACGCAACGCAATTCCTGGTAGCCTGCGGCGGTCAGAATGTACTGGAGCAACGAGACGTTGGCGGGTTCGTCGTCCACGATCAGGATTTTCATCCTGGTAAAGCCGTCAGGGGCGGTCATGTGGCAGGAAGGAAAGAGAATCGTTTTTTATAGGCGAGTTCGCTGTCCGTGATCGACACCGGCGGATGCATGGTGGCGGGCAAGAGGCGGTAGAGGCTGCTGAGGTTTAGCGGCTTGGTGAGGAAAGCCTGCGCGCCTGCCTGCATCACCCGTTCGATGGTATCGGTCGCGGCATCGACGCTGACGGCGACAACGGGGATGTGCCGGGTCGCTTTTTCCCTCCTCAGCCTGGCAAGCACCTCCCAGCCCGGTACGTCGGAGAGATGCAGGTCGAGCAGGATCAGGTCGGGTCGTTCCCGTTGGGCGATCTCCAATCCCTCCTCGCCGTGCCGGGCGCAGAGCAATCTCACCCCCGGGCACGAGGCCAGGAGATGCTCGATCAGGCGCAGGTCGGAGGGGTTATCCTCGATGTAAAGCACCGTGCAGGCAGCATCGACGGCGCGATCCGCCCGGTAGGCATCCGGCGCGCTGGTTTCTCGGACGACGGATACCCCGCTCCGGCTCAGCGGCAGACGCACCCAGAACGCGCTCCCCCGGCCCGGCGCGGTTTTGAAGCCGATTTTTCCGCCCATCGCCTCGATGAAACGCTTCGACAGCGACAGCCCCAGGCCGGTGCCTGGAATCTCCGAACGCTCGGCTCCCAGCCGGTCGAAAGCGACGAAGAGCCGTCCGGCCTGCTCGGGCGCGACGCCCGGCCCCTGGTCGGTCACGCTCAACCGCATCGTCCGCGAACGCTCCGCCCGGCAGGCGACCAGGATGCTCCCTCCCGTGGGGCTATATTTCACGGCGTTGGACAGCAGGTTAAGCAGCACCTGCTTAAACCGCTGGCGGTCGGCGAGCACCGCGCGGCCGGTTCCAATCTCAACGGAAACTTCGATGTTGATGCCGCGCGCCGCAGCGAGCGGGCGGATGAGGTCCAGGGCCTCGTCGATGACCTCCGATACCTGCACGGGCTCGACGGAAAGTTCGACCCAGCCTGCCTCGATGCGCGCGATGTCGAGCACCTCGTTGATGAGGCTCAAGAGGTGGCGGCCAGCGGTCACGACGTGGCTCGCGCATTCGCGCTGTTCTTCGGCCGGCAGCGGTCCCCGCAGGATTTGCCCGAAGCCGAGGATGGCGTTGAGCGGCGTGCGCAATTCGTGGCTCATGCGCGAGAGAAATTCGCTCTTGGCCGCGTTGGCCTTCTCGGCTTCCTCCTTGGCCCGTTGGAGAGCGGCGTCCGTGCGCTCGTAGCAGGTGATCTCGGCCCGGAGGGATTGATTCGCCCGCGTCAACTCGGAGGTACGCAGGCGGATGTGGTCCTCCATCGAGCCGCCGAGACGCCGGAGGAGTTGTTGCTGCCGGGTGAGCAGGCGCCGGGTTTGGCGGCCGTGGTCGATTTCCGTACGCAGCCGGCCGGTGAGACGACGCAGGTTCAATTCATCCATGACGACCGCCGCGAGGTCGGTCAAAGTTTCCTCGTCCTCCCGCGTGAACTCACGCGGCGCCGTGTCCATCACGCACAACACCCCCAGCGCCTGCCCCTCGGCCGTGCGCAGGGGCGCGCCGGCGTAGAAGCGCAACGCTTCCGGCCCGCCCACGAACCGCCGATCCTCGCGCGTGTCACGGATCACCAGCACCCGTTCTTGCAAGATGGCGTGCGCGCAAAGGGAAGCATCGCGCGCCGCTTCCGTTTGCGACAGGCCGTGGCTCGCCTTGAACCAGACCCGGTATTCATCGACGAACGAAACCGCCGACATCGGCATGGCAAAGAACCGCGCCGCGACCCGCGCAATCCGCTCGAACGCCGGCTCGGGCGTCGTATCCATGATCTCGTGGCCGCGTAGCTCGATCAACCGTCGGGCCTCGTTCCTGGGGATAGGAAATGGCATGTATAAATACCGGATTCAGGACAGAGGACGGCGGTGAACAAGCATGGAAAAAGTTCGTCAATGCGTCTCCGGGGTGCACAGCGCCCCGAGCATTCCCGCCACGCAGTTGACGAGCTTGGCCATCGTCACCGGCTTGGCCAGCACGCGCGAGCCGGCGGAAAACAACGGTTCGACCGTCTCGCCTTCCGTCAGGAGACTGGTCATAAACACGATGGGCACCTTTTTCAGACCGGGCACGGCTTGCAACCGCCGGGCCACGTCGCCGCCGTTGAGCCGGGGCATCTCCACGTCGAGGAGGATGAGGTCCGGCCGGAACAGTCCGGCGGTGGTCAATACATGGGTGGGGTCGGTCAGTTCTTGCACGTCGAAGCCCTCGTGCTTCTCCAGGGTCAATCGCACCATCCGGGTACAGATCGGATCGTTATCGACGACCAGGATGCGCTTTGTAGTATTTTTCACTTTTTCTTGTGATGCAATTAGTTACAAGTGAAGGCGATGCTAGTTGAAAGACGATTCTATGCGGCGGGAAACCATCGGCCCATGCCCGGGTATCCCAGGCGTTCGATCCAACCTCCCGGCTACATAACTTCATCCCGTCCGTGATGTGCAGGGGGTCTTGACTGTATTCCGCAGGAGGGAAAACCCCCACCAAATGCGCGATGTAGGGTGAATACCCCATAGCCGTCCGGGGATGAACGGCTAGTAATCCACTCATTAAACCCTCGTTTCCAACTTCTGAGGCCAAAACCGCCCGCGTCGTGGTCATCGACGACCACCGGGCAGTCCGGGAGCTATTGGTATCCTCGCTCCGGCGGTTGGGGCAGGAAGGCTACGAGGTGGTCGCGGAGGGTGGCACCGGCGAGGAGGCCGTGGACCTGTGCGTGCAGCACCGCCCTGACCTGCTCGTGCTCGACGTGGTTTTGCCGGGCTTCAACGGCGTGGAGGTGCTGAGCCGGCTGCGGAGGCGGCTCCGGGGGCTGCGGGTGGTGTTCTTCTCCGGCTGCACCCAGGAGCAACTCATCGCCCAGGCCGTGGCGCTCGGCGCGGACGCCTACGTCCTCAAGACCCAGCCCTTGCAGACGCTGCTCGACGCGATTGAGAAGGTGCGCCGGGGCGGCAAGTATTTTGATCCCACGCTGATCCAGGCCAACAGCCGCATGGCGATCCTGCCCGGCTGGCAAATCCTCACCGCGCGCGAGCAACAGGTCTGCCGGCTCGTCGCCGAGGGCAAGTCCACGAAGGAAGCCGCCTCGGTCCTGGGCATTAGCGCTAAGACGCTCGACAAACACCGGTCCAGCATGATGCAGAAGCTCAACGTGCACGACGCGGTGTCCGTGACTCGGTACGCGATCATCGCGGGCCTGACCTCGCTGGATTGACCGCGCCCGCCGGGGCGTGCATCCCGGCGCGGGACCCATCTCGAAAGCCCGGATTTTCTCGTGCAAACCCCATGAAAATGACGGCGTTTCGTGGTAGATTGTTCCTCTCCGACCATGCGCCGCATCGAATACCCCGAACCGCTCCAACGCCTCGTCATCCAGCTCAAGCGTCTGCCCGGCATCGGACCTCGCAGCGCCGAGCGCATCGCCCTCTGGCTGGTCGGCGGACAGGCGCGGCCGGACACGGGCAACCGCGGCCGGGAAGTCGCCGAAACCATCCTCGAAAACGCCGCCAAAGTGCGCCAATGCGCGGACTGCGGATTCTTCACGACCGAGCAACGCTGCGAAATCTGCCTGGATGAAACCCGGGCCGACGGGCCGCTGTGCGTGGTCGAGCAGGCCACGGACATCCTGCCGCTGGAACGCACCGGGGTCTTCCGCGGGCGTTATCACGCGCTCGGCGGACGGCTGGCTCCGCTCGATCACATCGGTCCCGAGGACCTGACCATCGACCGGTTGTTGGAACGTGTCCGCGACGGTCACGCGCGCGAGATCATCCTGGCCCTCGGCGCGGACGTGGAAGGCGAGGCCACCGCGCAATATCTCGCCAGCCTGCTCAAGGATTTCCCGGAAGTGACCGTCACGCGCATCGCCCAGGGATTGCCGGCCGGAGGCGGCCTGGAGTCGGCGGACGAACTGACGCTTTCGCGCGCGATGACGGGGCGGGTTTTGCTGGGGAGATGAGGGACGGCGCGAAGGCGCTCGACCCGCAGCGCATGCGGCTACGGTTGATAGAACGGCGCGAGTTCCGGTCGGAAATTTTCCTGCAAGAACGTCGGGTCTTGCAGGACCACCCGGAACACCGCCGGCTCCATGACCTTTTGCGCCTGCCCGATGTGCGCTCCGGCTTCCTTGTAACGGGCGGCCTTGATCTCCCTCGATGCCGCCGCGAACAACGCAGGCCCGGACGGATGCCCAGAAGCGAGGTCCTCGTCGATCTTCGCGTTGACATCCTTGGCCGATTCCTGGTCCGCCTGGATGATCGACAGCCACAGCTTGAGTTGGTACAGACCTTCGGTCGTCTCGTACTGGTTGCGGATGAGCGCCTCACTGAATTTGCCGGCGGCGTCCTGCGGTTTTCCCTCGCGCCGCAGACACTCGCCCCAGAAATAGAAAATGTCCGCTCGCGCCGGGTCGAGCGCGACCGCCCTGGCGAATGCCGGTTCCGCTTTGTCGTAAGTCTGCGTGGTCATCTCCAGCAGGCCGCTCAAAAACTCCGCGTCCACGTTCGCGCCCGACCGTTGGATGGTGGCCAGGATTTTCCCGGCCGCGTCGAAATCGTGCTCGTACAGGGTGGCCCGCGCCGCCTCGATCCGCATCGATACCCAGTTGGGATGGGTGTCCGCCAGGACGTTGAACCGCTGGCGTGCGTCGGCGAATTGCCCCGCCTTGTTGGCGGCAAACGCCGCGTCCACGTCCGCGATGACCGCCGGTGCCAACGGGATGATTGGGGCCGTGCGCTCGGCTGCGGTCGGGCCGTTGACCGCCGTGCTCGTGACGGCACGCTTCGAGGGCAGGAAATATCCACCCAGCGCGCCGGCCAGCAGGGAAAACAACGCAACCAGCGCGACCAGCCATCCGGGCAGTCCGTGGCGCTGGGCGGGCAGATTTTCCGTGGAACGCGTCAACCGCAAGCCTGCCGGGAGGTTGTCCTCTTCCGCTGGAATCTCTGCCGGGTACGGTTCGGCGGCGTAGGATTCCTCCGCCAGAGGTTCGGTGGCCAGAGGGTCCATCATCTCGGCTTCGACTGGCGCGCCTTCCTCGTAGATTTCTCCCTCCGCGTAGACCGGGGCTTCCTCGTCGGTTTCCGGGACGGATTCCTCGGAAGGAGCGGCGGCACGGTAGGCCGCGCCGCTCTGCGAACGAAAGCGCGATTTGCGGCTGGGAGAATTCTGGCGCGAAGCGTCCATAGGCACAAAAGGTGGAAAGAAGGCTCTACGGGGCGCGGAACCCCGCACACCGTTAGCGTGCAGGAGAAATTACCCTTTTACAAGTCACCTCCGCCTTTCGTCACGTCTCGAACCTCGCACCCGCTTCCAGACGGCGGGTCAGCCAGGCGACCGGGAGCGTGAGCACGAGGTAACCCACGGCCAGCACCAGGTAACAATCCAGCTCGCTCGCGGTGTTGGTGCCCGTTTCCCTCGCCTGCTGGGTGAACTCCGAGACGGAAATCGTCGAGAGCAGGGCACTGTCCTTGACGAGCGAAACCAACTGACCGGCCAGGGAAGGCAGGATTTGCCGGATCGCCTGCGGGAAGATCACGTACCGGTACGTCTGCGCCACGGTCAAACCGATGGCCCGGGCGGATTCCAGCTGGCTCTTGCCCACGCTCTCGATGCCCGCGCGGATGATCTCGCTGAGATAAGCGCCGTATGAGAACGACAGGATCAGCACCCCGCAGACGTTGCGGTCGTCGATGCCGACGGCGTTGGCCGTCACGTAGAACAACACGAGGATTTGCACGAGCAGCGGCGTGCCGCGCACCAGGTCGATGTACACCCGGTTGACGTACCGCAGCACCAGCAGCCGCGAACGGCCCGCCAACGCCGACAGCCCGCCGAAAACGATGCTCAGCACCAACGCGCAGATCGAGATGACGACCGTCAACTCGTAGCCGTCGATGAATTTCTGACGGTATCGCCAGAGCGTGGACCATTTCCAGGGCGCGTCGAGCAGCAGGAACGGCACGCAGATCAACACGGCGAGCACCGCCGCCGCGACGGCGGCATTGGTCCAGCGCGCGGCGCTCGGCATCAAACGCGCCGACCCTGGCGGTGGGAGGAGGAACCAATCCGTCCAGCGCGGCGGATGGGCTCCGTCGTCGGTGGCGGCAACGTCGCGCGGTTCGTCAGGCATTCATCAGATCGAGTAATCCGGCGTCAGGTGCTGCGGCTTGAGCCACTCGATGAACACCGCGTCGCCCTCGCGCAACGCCAGTTCCTCCAGCCGCACACGCGAAATCTGCGCCTCGACGTGTTCGCCGTTGTCGGTGCGTTCGAGTTCCACCTTGGCCCCCGCGCCGCGGATGAACAGCGCGCGGACGACGGCTTCCAGTGCCGGCGTGCCGTCCGCGCGCCGCTGGCGTTCGATGCCGACATCATGTGGGCGCACGTAGGTCGCCGCCACCGCTTCCGCCCCACCGGCCAGGGGACGGCCGCCGGCACCGGACATCCGGTTCACGTCGCCCAGGAACTCCATGACGAACGGTGTCGCCGGCCGGTCGTACACCTCCAGCGGTGTGCCGATCTGCTCGATGCGCCCCGTGCTCATCACCACCACACGGTCGGCGATTTCGAGCGCCTCGTCCTGGTCGTGCGTGACGAACACCGTCGTCAGCTTGAGCCGGCGCTGGAGTTCGCGCAGCCAGCGCCGGAGGTCCTTGCGCACCTTGGCGTCGAGCGCGCCGAAGGGCTCGTCGAGCAGGAGCACGCTCGGATCGATGGCCAGGGCGCGGGCGAGCGCGACGCGCTGGCGCTGGCCGCCGGAGAGTTGCGCTGGATAACGGCCGCCCAGCTCCCCGAGTTGCACGAGTTGGAGCAATTCGTTGACCCGGGCGCGGATTTGTTCCCTGCCCGGGCGCGTGCCGCGCGGACGCACGCGCAGACCGAACGCGACATTCTCAAACACGCTCAGGTGCCGGAAGAGCGCGTAGTTTTGGAACACGAACCCCACCCCGCGCTTACCCACGGGTGTATTGCCCACCGGTTTGTCGTCGAAGAGGATTTCGCTGCCCGCGTCGTCGGCGAACTCCAGCCCGGCGATGAGCCGCAGGAGGGTCGTCTTGCCCGAACCGGACGGTCCCAGGAGCGCGATGAGTTCGCCGGTCTCGATCCGCAGGCTGACGCCGTGCAGCGCCGCGTAACGGCCGAAGGTTTTGGTAAGCTGCCGAACCTCGATGGCCATGAGAAGAAAGGACGGTGGTTCAGGATGCGGCGGAGTCAAGCGCGAGCGAGAGCGTCACCGGAGGGGCGGTTTCGTCGAGTTCGATCCCCACGGGGCAATGGTCCGAGCCCGTTACCTCCGCGCGGATGAACGCCGACCGCAGACGCGGGCGCAACGCGGCGGACACGAGGAAATAGTCGATGCGCCAGCCGATGTTGCGCGTCCGCGCTCCGGCCACGCGACTCCACCAAGAGTGGTGCCCCGGTCCCGGCTCGAACACGCGGAACGTGTCGCAAAAGCCCGCCTGCACGTAGGCGTCGAACCCGGCGCGTTCCTCGTCGGTGAATCCCTTGTTGCCGACGTTTTGCTTGGGCCGCGCGAGATCGAGCGGGGTGTGGGCGACGTTCAAATCTCCGCAGAAGACGACCGGCTTCCTTTCCTCCAATGCGCGCACGTAGGCGAGAAACGCCGCGTCCCACCGTTGCCGGTACGGCAGGCGCAAAAGACCGTCCCTGGCGTTGGGGGTGTAGACGTTGACGAGATAGAAATCCGCGTACTCGGCGGTCAGCACGCGGCCTTCGTCGTCGTATTCGGCCACGCCGATCCCGTAATAAACCGCGCGCGGCACGACCCGGCTCAAGATCGCCGTCCCGGAGTAGCCCGCCTTCCGCGCGGGATTGAGGAACACATGGTAGCTGCCACCCGCCAGTGGAGCCATCGCGTCGATGTGGCAACGCGTTTCCTGGAAGCACACGATGTCGGCACGTTCGTGCGCGAGATAATCGAGCAGACCGTAACGCAGGGCGGCACGCACGCCGTTGACGTTCCACGAAAGCAATTTCATATAAGAAGCGATTCCCGCGTGCGGTTTGCCGCCACCGTTGAGAACAGTTTTGCCCTTACACGTCAATGTCGGACGCCATCGAAGACAGGATACTGGAGCGCGTGCGCGGCTTGCGCGCGGGCACGACCATATGCCCCGGTCGTTTGTCGAGGGACCTAGGCTTCAAACTGGCCGATCTGCGCTCGACGTATGTATCACTCGCCAACGCCGGCCGCCTATGTATCCGCCAAAAGGGACACAAGGCGAATCCGAACACTTTGCGAGGCCCATTCCGCGTCGGACCAATTCCGCCGCAGGCGTCGTCCAGCAAGGTAGGGATGCCTCTCCGAGGCAGTCCCTGATATGGATTGGACGACCGTGCATGGCTCGACGCGTTCCAGAAATTCTAGGGACTGCCTCGGAGAGGCATCCCTAACCTTGCTGGACCAACCGGCAGCTTACGCTGCCTGCTCAAAAAACCACCCGCGCCTCTGCCGGGCTGGACCCGAGCCCCTTTGTGGCGTACATGAACGCCCCAATGGAAAAGAAGCCTTTCGCCGAACTCGGCCTGTCGCCCGATATGCTCAAGGCCGTGGCGCGGCTCGGTTTCGAGGAAGCCTCGCCGATCCAATCGGCGGCGATCCCCATCCTGCTCGCGGGCAAGGACGTGGTCGGCCAGTCGCAGACCGGTTCGGGCAAGACGGCGGCTTTCGCCATCCCGCTCATCGAAAAAATCAAGGGCGAACGGCGCGTCCCGCAGGGGTTGATCCTCCTGCCCACGCGCGAACTCGCCATGCAGGTGGCCGAGGAAGTGGCGAAGCTGGCGCTGTTCAAGAAAGGGGTGCGCGAACTGCCCATCTACGGCGGCGCGTCGTACGACCGGCAACTGCGCGGCCTGCGCGACGGCGCGCAGATCATCATCGGCACGCCGGGTCGCGTCATGGACCACCTGGAGCGCGGCACGCTCTCGCTCAAGGAGGTCACGCACGGTCGTGCTCGACGAGGCGGACCGGATGCTCGACATGGGGTTCCGCGAGGACATCGAAAAGATTCTTTCCCAGGCCCCGGCCGAGCGGCAGACGGTCCTCTTTTCGGCCACCGTGCCGCCAGCGATCCGGGACATCATCCGGCGGTTCACGAAGGACCCGGCGCAGGTCCGCATCGAGTCGCAGGCGCTCACGGTGCCGGCCATCGAGCAGGTGTATTACGAGGTGGACCGCCGCTCGAAGCTGGAGGTGCTCTGCCGGTCTGCTCGACCTGGAGGACGTGAAACTGGGCATCATCTTTTGCGCGACCAAGATCATGGTGGACGAGTTGACGAGCCATCTCGCCGCGCGCGGCTACCGCGCCGAGGCGCTCCACGGCGATCTGAGCCAGGCGATGCGCGAGCGCGTGATGGGCCGTTTCCGCAACCACGCGTGCGAGTTCCTCGTGGCAACCGACGTGGCCGCGCGCGGGCTTGGACGTGGACGACGTGGAGGTCGTCTTCAACTACGACCTGCCGCACGACGGCGAGGATTACGTCCACCGCATCGGCCGCACCGGCCGCGCGGGCAAGACGGGCAAGGCCATCACGTTCGTGGCGGGGCGCGAGATTTATAAGCTCCAGAACATCCAGCGTTTCATCAAGGCGCGCATCCAGCGCCAGCGCGTGCCCTCGCTCGACGAGGTGGAGGAACGCCGCACGGAAGTCCTCTTCGAGCGCGTGCGCGAGACGCTCGAAGCGGGCAACTTCCGCCGCCAGGACGCCGCCGTGGACCGCTGGCTCGAAGCCGGCCATTCGCCCACGGACATCGCCTCCGCGTTGATCCATCTGCTGAGCGACAGCGGCGACAAGCCCACCGAGCCCACACCAAACCGCCCGACGCAAGGAGTCGCCGGCCACGCGCAACACCAGAAGCGGCCGGAGGTCGAGCCACCGCATTTCGTGGACGAGGAGGACGACGAGCCGCAAACCCTCGACGACGCGCTCAGCCGCAAACCCTACGCGCCCAAAGGCCCCGCGCGCCGCAACCTGCGTCCCGACGGTTCACCCGCCGCCGTGTCGCACGAGAAAGGCATGATCCGGCTGGTGATGAACGTCGGCGCGAGGCACAACATCCGCCCGGGCGACATCGTCGGCGTCATCGCCGGCGTGACGGGTCTGCCGAAAGAAGTCGTCGGGCTCATTCACCTGTTGCCCCAGCAGTCGCTCGTGGACGTGGCGCAGGAGCACGAGGAGGAAGTGCGCGAAAAGCTCAACGGCATTCGTTTCAAGGGGCAGAAACTTTTCGTGGAACGGGCGGCAGGGGGCCGTTGATGAAAAAGTTACTGCTGTTCGTCGCCGTGTTAGCCTTCTCCGGATGCGCGGCGGTGACGACGCAGCATTTTGCCTCCACCAAGCCGGTCTTCGACCCGATGGCGTATTTCACGGGGCATACCCGTTCGTGGGGCGTCTTCGAGAATCGCGCGGGCGATCCGGCCAAGCGTTTCATCACCGATTGCGCCGGCCGCCGGGAAGGTGACGCGCTTGTATTGGACCAGACGTTCAGCTACGAGGACGGCAGCAGGCAGCAACGCCATTGGCGCATCCGCCGCGTCGATGCTCATCGCTACGAAGCGACCGCCAACGACGTGGTCGGCACCGGCAAGGGCGAGGCGTACGGCAATGCCTTTCATTGGGAATACACCGTCGCGCTCAAGCCGGGCAACCCGTTGTTCAACGTGCATCTCAGGCAATGGATGTACCTCCAGCCAGACGGCCGCACGGTGCTCAACCGCGGGTCGGTCAACAAGTTCGGCGTCGAGATCGCGCAGATCGCGGAATCTTTCCAGCGGGAGTGACGGCGCGCCGCTTCAGTGTTTCCCAACCGCGCGCAAACCTAGGCGGATGAGCAGCGCCAGAACGCTGGCGTGCAAAACGAGGCCGCTGATCGCCCAACAAACGTAACGCGGCGCGCTCATCCCCGCCAGGCGCGCGCCCAGGGCGGTCGGCAGCCCACCCAGCCACGGGATTCCGATCAGCACGACCCAGGTGATCCCTTTCCAGGCGAACAGCCGACCCACGCGTCCGGCCAGCCGTCGCTCCCACCATTCCGCCACGCTGGGAAAAGCGAGGATCCAACCGGCCAGCGCACGGACCAGCAAAGTCTGCGTCGTCGTTCCCAGGACGGACAGAAGCACGGCCGTCGCGGGGTTCATCCCCAACGCGAGCGCCACCGGGACCGCCACGTTGCCCTCGGCCAGAGGAAAGAAACCCAGACCGACGACGCTGGCGGATCGCCAGAAAGAGGCATCCATGAGGTCGATCAATCCGTCCGGGACACAAGCGTTTTTCGCAGCAGCGCCCGCAACGCCGCCGGGTCGTTCACCCGGTAGCGCGCCCGCGTCGGCCCCGTGCCGACTTTCACGGTGAGCAGGTGCGCCGTTTCCAGCGCGAACATGCTTTCGTCCGTCGTGTCATCGCCGGCGCAGAGCGCGAGCCATTTTTCTCCCTCGCCCTGCAACATCCGTCCGACCGCCATCCCCTTGGAAACCTGCGTCGAGACGATCTCCACGATCTTCTTGCCGTGACGCACCCGCACCGCCGCGTCGGCCGTGATGACGGCGAGTTCTTCCGCGAGTTGCCTCGCCTTCCACGCGCCGAATTCCTCGTCCGCCTGCCGATAATGCCACACGAGCGACGTGCGTTTTTCTTCGACGCGACTGCCGGGCGTCGCCTGTTCGTACAACCGCAGGATGCGCAGCACGTCCGGCTTCCAGCCGTAACCGACCTCCGTGTCCTGCGGTTCCCACTCCTTGCCGCCAGGCCGCCGGATGCTCGCGCCATGCTCGGCGATCAGGCCGAACGGATAGGACCCGAGGAACTTTTCCAGGTCCTCGCCCCCGCGTCCGCTGACGACGGTGACCTCGACGTTTCCGCGCGCGGCGAGACCGTCGAAAAGAGCGCGCATCTCGTCCGTGGGACCCGCCGCGTCGGGGTCGGACACGATCTCGCGCAATGTGCCGTCGTAGTCGAGAAACAACGCCACCTTCGCGCCCTCCGCCACGGCGCGAGAGAGTTGCGCCGCCACCTCGGACGCCCCGTGTCCTTCGCCAGGGTCGGCGCGCGGTGCCTCCAGCGGTGCGGACAGGTCGTCGATGAACGACTTCGCCCAGCGTGGCGCGTCGTGTTCCATGACCTGCGCGTGCATCGGACGAACGCGGCGCTCGCGTTCGTCGGCGGGCATCGCCAGGGCGCTTGCGATGGCTTCGGCGACGGCGGGCGGGTCGTAGGGATTGACGAGCATCGCGCCGACGAGTTCCTCCGCGGCACCCGCGAACTCGCTCAGGATCAGCGGCGCGAAACGGTCCCGCTGGCAGGCGAGGAATTCCTTCGCCACGAGGTTCATGCCGTCCACGAGCGGGGTCACGAGCCCGGCGTCCGCGATGGAATACAGCGCGCAGAGATCGGCGAACTCGACCGACCCATGAATGAAGTGGATCGGGCTGTTGTGCAGCGTGGCATATTTGCCGTTGAGCCGGCCGACCCGCGACTCGACCTCCGCGCGCAGGTCCTGGTATTCCTCCACGCCCTCCCGGGACGGGACGCTGACGAAAATGAACTTGATGCCGTCGCGGTTCTCCAGCGTTTCCAGGTAACAGTCCACGGCCTCGAGCCGGTGCAGGATGCCCTTCGTGTAATCCATCCGCTCGACGGAGAGCACGATCTGTTTGCCCTGAAAAGTGTCACGAAACTTCTCCTGCCGCTCGGCGTGTTCGGGCCGGTCGAGCGTTTCGTCGAACTTCCGCGCGTGGATACCGATGGGGTACACGCCGAGCGCCGCCTTGCGGCCGTCGGCGGTGCGGACGTGCGTGATATCCGCCTCGACGCCCAGCAGCCGCAGGACGGCGCTGCGGAAATGCCGCAGATACCCGAACGTATGAAAGCCGAGCAGGTCCGCGCCGAGCATGCCTTCGACCAGTTCGCGCCGGCGCGGATGGCAGCGAAACACGTCGTAGGCGGGAAACGGCGTGTGCAGGAAAAACCCGATCCGCATCTCCGGCCGGGCCGCGCGCAGCATCGCGGGCAGGAGCAGCAGTTGGTAGTCGTGCACCCACACCAGCGCGTCCTCCGAAGCGGTTTCCAGCACCTTGTCGGCAAAACGCTGGTTGATCGCGCGGTATGCCTCCCACCAATCGGACTCGTAGCGCAGGTAGTCGGGCATGTAATGCAGGATCGGCCACACGCTGGAGTTGGAAAATCCCTCGTAGTGCGCCTGCGCCTCCTCGTCGGTCAGGAAAACGGGCGTGCAGCCGTGCTCCCCGACCAGCCGCCGCGTGATTTCTTCCTGTCTGGCGGGCTCGACCACGCCGCCGGGCCAACCGATCCATTTCGCGTCGTATTCCTGGGCCGGGAGACCTTCGAGCGCGGCGACGAGTCCGCCGGACGATTTTTTGATGTCGTCCCCATCGATGGTGATGGGCAGGCGGTTGGAGACGTTGATTAGGGAGATGGGCATAGACAACGAGGAACGTTTCCGAATCGAGCGCGGATGGCCGGCCGGGCCGATCTTTGTCAGGGCAAGCGTCTGGTCACGTCGGACAACGGCTTGCGTGGCGGCGCGGCGGGCGTCCGCGCGGGGAAGCCGAAGAACAACAGGCCGACGATCTCTTCCGCCGGCCGTTCGATGCCGAGCAAGGCGGAGACGGACGGCAGGCGGATGATTTTCCCGCTGCTCCACTGCATTCCCAGGCCCTCGGCCCACGCGGCGAGTTGGATGTTTTGCACCGCGCAGGCGACCGCCGCATAGTCCTCGCGCTGCTGCGCCTCGTCGCCGCCCAGCCGTTGACTGACGGCGACCACGAGCGGCTTCGACAGGATTTTGCCCTCGGCGTCCGCGCGTGCGGCCGGCACTTGTGATTCGGCGAAGACGGCAGCGAGCCGGCGGTGGGTTTCAGGACCGAGCACGGTGAAGCGCCAGGGTTCGGTCAACTTGTGGTTTTGCGCCCACAGGCCGGCGGTCAACACGCGGTCCAACATCCCGGCGGGCACCGGGTCCGACTTGAAATCCTTGATCGTGCGGCGGCCGAAGATGGCGGCGGACAGTTCCATGTTGTTGTCCCCCTCGCCCGGCCCCGCGCCCCGGGCAACCCGAAAAACTCGCGGCCAACGGCGGGTCGGCAAGCGATCTTGCAGGATGAAGAACACGCTTTGTCTCGTCGTCCTGTTCGCGGGATTGGCGGTCTTCACCGGCTGCACGACCGATCCGAACGCGACGGCGGAGATCGAGCCCCAGCGTGCGCCGCTCGCGGGTTCGTCTGCGGGCAGTCTGAATTCCCCGACCGTCGGTCCGACCAGCGAAGGCTTGAGCGGCGGCACGGAATCCTCCAGTCCGCCCGAACTCGATCCTGACCGCGGCACCAAAATCCGTTGAATCGCGGCTCCAGCCGTAGTTCAGGCTTCGTGCACGGCACGGTGAACCCGGCGATCTGAAGCCATCAGCAGAGCACGCTCGTCGGCCGCGCCGGTGGCGTCGCGCATGTCGCTTGGGCGAGTCGGGGCGACGGCCTGGTCAATGTTCGTCCTCGTTTTATCGATTTTCGTTTTGCCGGGAACTTGTCATGTTGACGGCAGCCCCGAATCGGTCTTTCCCTTTTCTCCTGTTTCCCCGCCATGAGTACCCCGCCTGCCTCCCCCACCCTGCCGCCCCCCTCGGCGGTCCGGACCTTTCTCGCCCGCACGATCCAGTTCTTCGGGACGGTTTTCTTCCGGCTGATTTACCGCGTCAACCTCGTCGGGCTGAAAAACATCCCGGCGACGGGCGGTGTGCTGCTGCTGCCCAACCACATCACCTGGATCGACGCCATCATCCTGCAAATAAGCTGCCCGCGCCCGATCCGTTTCCTGATCTTCGACGCGATCTACCGTCACCCGGTGCTCAACCCGATCCTGCGGATTTTCGAGACGATCCCGATCTCGGCCGCGCACGCCAAGGAAGGACTCCGCGCGGCGGCCGAACGCCTCCAGGCCGGCGAGGTCGTGTGCGTGTTCCCCGAGGGCGAACTCTCCCGCACCGGCACCCTCCTGCGGCTCAAGAAAGGCTTCGAGATCATCGCGCGCAAGGGCGGCGCGCCGGTGGTCCCCGTGTGGATGGACCAGCTCTGGGGGTCCATCTTTTCGTTCGAGGGCGGCCGATTTTTCCGCAAATTGCCCAAGCGTTTCCCCTACCCCGTGACGGTGGCCTTCGGCGAACCGCTCGCGCCCGACGCGGCCGATGTCGCCACGGTGCGCCAGCGGCTGCTCGACCTCGGCGAGGCCAGCTACGAACTCCGTCCTGCCCTCCGCCGCAACCTCGCCGAAGCCTGCGTGCGCGGCCTCAAGCACCGGCCGGGCGAAATCGCGGTCGTGGACGGCATGGACCACTCGACGCTCACCCGCGGGATGCTCCTGGCGGCGGCGGCGGTCCTGTCGAAAGAGATTCGTCAGCGTATCCCCGGCCGACGCGTGGGCATCGTCCTGCCGCCGAGCAAGGGCGGCGTGCTGGCCAACCTCGCCGTGTTGCTGGCGGGCAAGGTGCCGGTGAGCCTGAACTTCACCTCCGGCCGCGCCGCGCTGGAGTCGGCCATGAGCCGCGCGGGGATCGACACGGTCATCACGGCCAGCATCGTCCAGAAGAAGATGGACACGTTTCCGTGGCCGGAAAAAGTCCTCCTGCTCAACGAACTCCTGCTCCCGCTCAAAAAACGCATCGGCCTATGGCGCGGGATCGTGGCGGTGACGCCCTGGTGGATTTTGACGAAGATGCTGGGCATCCGCAGCCTGGGCGGACACGAGGAAGCCGTGCTGCTCTTTACCAGCGGCAGTTCCGGCGAGCCGAAAGGCGTGGTCCTGAGCCACCGCAACATCATGGCCAACATCTCCCAGTTCCGCGTGCTGGTGAACCTCAAGCAGGGCGAAGGCGTGCTGGCGTCGCTGCCGTTTTTCCACAGTTTCGGCTGCACGGTCACGCTTTGGTTCCCGATCATCGAGGGTCTGCGCGCCATCACGTACCCGAACCCGCTCGACGTGGCCAAAAACGCCGAACTCGTCCAGCGGTATGGGATTTCGCTCTTCATCGCCACGCCGACGTTCCTGCGTTCCTACATCCGCAAGGTGGACAAGGAACAACTCCAGAGCGTCCGGCTGGTCATCACGGGCGCGGAGAAGCTGCCGAAGGCCATCGCGGAGGCGTTCGAGGAGAAGTTCGGCAAGCAGGTCATGGAAGGCTACGGCCTGACGGAAACCTCGCCGGTTCTCAGTTGCAACATGCCCGATGTCAGTCTCAACGACGCGGGCCACACGGTGCAATTCGCCTATCGGTCGGGGTCAGTGGGCAAACTGGCCCTGGGCCTGACTGCCCGCATCCGCGATCCCGACACCGGCGAAGACCTGGGTTTGCACGACACCGGGATGCTCTGGGTGCGCGGGGCCAACATCTTCGAGGGCTACCTGAACGAGCCGGCGAAAACGTCGGAAGTCATCCGCGACGGCTGGTTCCGCACGGGCGATCTCGGGCGTTTCGACGAGGATGGGTTCCTGTTCATCGAGGGCCGGCAATCGCGTTTTTCCAAGATCGCAGGCGAGATGGTGCCCCACGAAACGGTGGAAACCAAGGTCCACGAGGCGTTGGGCCTGCCTGCGACGGGCGAACGCCTGCTGATGATCGTCGGCGTGCCCGACGAGGCGAAAGGCGAGGCGCTCGTCATGCTCTCGACAGTGGACATCTGCCAGTCCGACCTGCGCGCGAAACTCGCCGGCCTGGGCGTGCCGAACCTCTGGGTGCCGCGCACGATCAAGCGCATCGACGCGCTGCCTGTGTTGGGTTCGGGCAAGCTCGACCTCAAAGGCTGCCGAGACCTCGCGCTGGCCAGGGACGTGCCCGCCGCGTCGGAGCCGGAAACTGCCCGCTGAGTGCCGTCACACGACGATTCGCGCGCAACCTGTTGACCCGGCAGGGCATCTGCTGCTATAACGGCATGCCCGGAACCCCTCTGCCCATGCCGCGTTCGCTTTCGCCTCTCCCTCTCGCCGCGCTTGCCCTCGCGGCACTGGGTCTGTCCGCCGTGCCCACGGCCCGGGCAGAGGTGACCGTCCAGACGGCGGAAGTCGCGCCCACCCCGCGGTTCGTGGTGCCGACGGCCGATTATTTCGTCGCCGCCGCCACGGGCGACCTCCCTGCCTTGCAACGCTGCCTGGACGAGGGCGTGCAGGTCGATTGCCCGGTGCCGCAGCCGCTGCCCGACAACCTCCTGACGACGTTTTCACCGAGGTCGCGCGGCGGGCTGCTGTTGCGCGATCCGGGCGCGACGGCCCTGATGCTGGCCACGGCGGCCGGCAAGATCGACGCGATGCAATTTCTCATCAAGGCGAAGGCCAACTGCGAAGCGCGCACGCGTTCGGACACCCGGCCGCTCGACATCGCCGCCGAGCGCAACGACACGTCGGCCATGCAGATGCTCATCGGCGTCACCCCGCAGAGCGACGCCGCGCGTCTGAACGTGGAGATCGATCTGACCACCCAGCGCGCCACGGTCACGCGCGACGGCCAGACGCTGCTCACGACCAAGGTTTCCAGCGGACGCACGGACAAGCCCACCCCGCCGGGCAAATACGTCGTCACGCACAAATACACGGAGTGGCACTCGACGTTGTACCACAACGCCTCGATGCCGTATTTCCTGCGGTTGTCGTGCTCGGCGGTGGGCTTGCACGCGGGGGTGTTGCCGGGCTACCCGGCCTCGCACGGCTGCGTGCGGCTGCCCTCGGACGTGGCCAAGAAGCTGTTCGAGATCATCCCGCGCGGGACGACGGTGGTGATCCGTTGAAGCGATCCGCCTTGCCCGGGAGAAACGGCACGGCAACAATGCGAGTGCTTTTCCCGTGAAAACCTCCTCGCTCTTCCTCCAACTCTGGAGCCTGCGCCACTCCGCCGCCACCGACGCCGAGGGCACATTGCGCCGGGTCCGGGGGCTAGGCTACGATGGCGTCGAACTCGCGGGCGACTACGGCTGGAACGCCGACCGATGGCGCGCGATGCTCGACGAAACCGGCCTGCAAGCCATCGCCGCCCACGTCGGTCTCGACGCGCTCGAAAACGACCTCGCCGCGAAGACCGCGTTCCACCGGACCATCGGCGTCGAGCGCATCGTCGTTCCCTCCCTGAGCAGAGACCTCCAGAACGCCGAAGGTTACCGCCGGGCCGCGCAACGCCTCAACACCCTCGGTTCCAGGATGAAGACCGAAGGGTTCCGGCTCGGCTACCACAATCACGCTTTCGAGTTCGACCCCTTGGCGGGCACGAGCGAGGTCGGGATGGACATTCTCCTGGCGGAAACCGACCCCGCGCTCGTCTCTTTCGAGTGCGACGCGTTCTGGCTCGAATTTGCGGGGCGCGACGCGGTGGAGTTCATCCGCGCGCAGGGCCAGCGCGTGTTTTTGATCCACGCGAAGGATTTACGCAAACAGGACCGCGCAGATGTTCCGGCCGGTCAGGGCGACGTGGATTTCCGGGCGTTGATCCCGCTCTGTACCACCAACGACTGGCCGGTGATCGTCGAGTACGAGGGCGCGGACGCCGCAGAAAGCGTGCGCCAGGGCGCGGCGTACCTGCGGCCGTTGTTGGGTTAGCCAGCACGGGAAATTTCCCGCCGCAGGCGTTCCAGACAAGGTAGGGATGGCTCTCCGAGCCGTCCCAAATGTTTCTGGAAGGCACTCCGTGCGCACGGAGATCATCCAAGCCAATCTTGGGACGGCTCGGAGAGCCATCCCTACCTTGAAACGACCGGCCGCGTTGCGGCCTGTTCAAACCAGCGTCGTCGCGTCCACTCCCCGGAACGCATACAGCCGCTTGATCGTCTCTTCGATGAGGTGGTTCGGGCAGGACGCCCCGGCCGTCACTCCCACCACCAGATCGCCGTCGGGCAGCCAGTTTTCGCTCGTCACTTCCTGCCCCGCGTGCAGGTCGAAATGCGTGATCCGCTCCTGGCTTTCCAATCGGCTCGCATCGCGGATGAAATACGTCGGCAACTGTGCCGCGCCCATCTCCGCGAGGTGCGAGGTGTTCGAACTGTTATAACCGCCCACCACCAGCAGCAAGCTCATCGGGAGCTGGAGCATGTCCTTGAGCGCATCCTGCCGCTCCTGGGTCGCCCCGCAGATCGTGTCGAAAAACCGGAACCGTTGCGCGCCGCCTTCCGGCCCGTAACGGTCGATGATCGCCTGCCGGATGCGGCGCTGGACCTCCTCGGTCTCGCCGCGCAGCATTGTCGTCTGGTTGGCGACCCCGACCGTCTTTAGGTGAATCTCGGGATCGAAACCTTCCGAGTGCGCGTGGGCAAACTTCTGCAAGAACTCCTCCCGGTCGCCGCCGCGCCGGATGTAGTCGCAGACGTAGTCCGTTTCCTCCAGCGTCAAAACGACGAGGTAATGCCCTCGTCCCGCCTTGCTGCGCGCCTGGGAGGCGGTGGCCTTCGTCTCCTCGTGCTGCGCCTTGCCGTGGATGATGCTCGTCACCTCGTCGGCCGCGTACGCGCGCACTCGCCGCCAGACGCTCATCACGTCGCCGCAGGTGGTGTCCACGATGTAACAGCCCTTCATCTTGATCTTCTCGACGGTCGAGACCTCCGCGCCGAACGCCGGTACGATCACCACGTCGTCGGCCGTCAGGTCGTCCACCTCGGCTTCGCGCTTGGGGCCGATGAGGTTTTTGATGCCTAACGCGGCAATCTGTGCGTTGACCTCCGGGTTGTGGATGATCTCGCCCAGGATAAAGAGCCGCTTACCCTCGAATTCCTTGCTCTTGCGCGCGGCGTAGGCGAGGTCGATGGCCCGCTCCACCCCGTAGCAAAAGCCGAACTGCTTGGCCAGCCGCACCGTCAGTCCCGCCGCCGACAGCACGCCGCCGACCGCGCGGATGCGCTCGACGAGTTCGCTGCGGTAGTGGGTCTCCACCTGGGCCTGGACGGCGGCCATGATGTCGGGCGTGCGCAGGTTGATGCGCTTGCGCACCTCTGGCGCGGGCGAAAGCTCCGGGGCGGCGGCGGTCGTCGGGCTGCTCATGGCAAAGAAATCGGCTGGCATGGTACAAATAGCACGAAAGCGCCGGGGGAACGAATTCCGTCCCTCCGGCGCACGTTGAAACCGTCTGCGAGATTTTCCGCGATCAGTAGGGGGTCAGGCCCCCGCCGGGCGGCGACTCGAACACCTTGTCGGACGCGGTGTAGGACGCTGGCGGGTCGGGGTCGTTGTAATCGGTAGGCCGTTGGACATTCGCGCCGATGGTGGCGTCCTCGGGCTGGGTCTCGGCGATATTCACCGGCGTGCCGCTGTGGACGAGCGCGAAAAACTTCGGCGCGACGGCCTTGTGCAACCGGATGCAGCCGTGCGAGCGCGGGATCGGCCACACGTAACCTTGATGAAAACCGTACGACGGCGAGAACTCGCACCAGAACGCCATCGGATAGCCGATATACTGGCCCGAACCGTGCCCGGCCTCGGCGGGCGTGACGGTGTTGCCATTCTTGTAGAACCCGTACGAGCCGCTGCGTTTGCGCTGGATTTTGTTGTAGATCGTGAAATTGCCCTTGGGCGTCGGCTTGGAAGGGATGCCGATGTTGCAGGCGGCCACGAGCAGCGGCTTGCTGCCTTCCATGACGTAGACCTGCTGCTTGCTCAGGGAGACCTTGACGCGGACGGCGTTCGGGTTGTGGGGCTTGTAGGCGACCGGATTGTAACTGCCGCCACCCGAGCTGGTGGTCATTTCAGTACAACCGGTGAGAAGGCTCAACGCTCCGGCCGTGGCGGCCAAGGCGAGAGCGGAAACGAAACGGTGCTTCATGCGTGAATTGGAGACGATGGGTGGTTTACTGCGTCCCGATGGAAGCAGAAAGCCCGGAAGGCCGCAAAGATTTTTTCTGTCCGGTCCCACCGGCCGGGTCGGATGCCTCCGATGGATGAGCGTGTCGGACGACAAAATAACAGCCCGCCGATACGAGCAGGCACGAAAAACGCCCGGCCCGGAAAGCGAATCCGGACCGGGCGTGGCTAAAACGACGGCGTGCTGTTCCGTCAACGGCTCAGTCACGGGGACCGGGCGGGGGCGGCGGGCGGAGTTCTTCACGGGTAATCTGACCGTCACCGTTCTTGTCGAGCGTTTTCAACGCGGTGGCGGCGTTGGCGATCTCGTCGGCGGAAATCACCCCGTCATGGTTCGTGTCGAGCGCGTCAAACAACGGTCCACCGTGCGGCGGACCGTGCGGCCTGCCGCCGGGAGTGGGTGACGGACTGGCCCCGGGCGACGCCGAGGGCGCGGCGGCGGGCCGGTCCTGGGGTCCGTTGCGGTCGTCGTCGCGGGGCGGCGGGCCGTGGTGGCGGCCATCAGGCTCGTGCTGCCCAGTCGGCGGTGGGTTCGCCTGACGGTCCGGGTTGGCGGAAGGCGAATCCTGCGCATCTTCCGGCGGTGGGCGGCGGTCATGCCCCTCGTGGTCCGCGCGCGGACCGCGCCGGTGGTCGGGCTGATCGTCCGACTCGGGATGTTTGGGACGCAGGGATTCGAGGGTGATCTGACCCGAAGAGTCGGCCAGCGCCTTCAACACCGCCGGGGCGTTGGCGATCTCGTCGGCGGAGATTACCCCGTCGTGGTTCGCGTCGAGCGCCTTGAACAGCTCGGACGGCGGCGGTCCGTGGTGACCCGGCGGGGGTGGCGGGGGTCCGTCAGGCGGTCCTTGCGGACCCGGACTCGCGGTTTGGGCGAAAAGCGAAACCGTCGAGACCCCGAAGGCGAAGGCCGCGAACAGGGTGGGACGAATGATGTGTTTCATCGGGAGCATGTGTTTTTGGTTTTTTGGAAAGCGGTGGGCCACGTGTTCGGGCCTGCGCTCTACATAGATAAACAACTCCACTGTTAAGACCGCGTGTGAGTGCGGGTTCTAAATTGTAAGGCGATTGTAAAAGTCGCGTGTTTCGCGGCCGGGTCCGTTATCCTGCGTGATCCCGATGGACTCTTCCTCTGCTTCGCTCGACCGGCCGCGTGTGCTCATCATCGACGATGACCGCAAGCTCTGCCGGCTGATCGGCGACTACCTCGCGCCGATGGGTTACGACGTGGCGAGCGTGCACGCCGGGCCGGAAGGCGTCGAACGCGCCGCGTCGGAACCCTGGCAGGCGGTGATCCTGGACGTGATGCTGCCCGGCGGGTGGGACGGCTTCGAGGTGCTGCGGCGCATCCGCGCCAAAAGCGACGTGCCCGTGCTCATGCTCACCGCGCGGGGCGAGGAAACCGACCGCATCGTGGGTCTGGAGATGGGGGCCGACGATTACCTGCCCAAGACCTTTTCCTCGCGCGAACTGCTCGCCCGCCTGCGCGCCGTCACCCGGCGGCGGGTCAGCAAGGAAGAAGACCCGGCGGAGATCATCGTCGGTCCGCTGCGACTCCAACCCGCCGCCCGCACGGCCGTACTCAACGACGCCCCGCTGACCTTGACGCCGGTGGAGTACGATCTGCTCGTCGCGCTGGCGCAGGGCGTCGGCCGGGTGCGGACCCGCGAGCGTCTGCTGGAAGAAATCCGCGAGCGCGAATACGAGGTATTCGACCGTTCCATCGACGTGCATATCTCCACCTTGCGCCGCAAGCTCGGCGACAACCCGAAGGAACCGAACTTCATCCGCACCGTCCGCGCGGCCGGTTACATGATGATCGCGCCGGAGTAAGCCATGAAGCTCCGCGCGCCGTTGTACGCCAAGATCGGCGGTTGGCTGCTGGCCAATCTCCTGTTGGTCGCGCTGCTGCTCGGCGTTTTCGTGGAGGTCCAATACCATCTCGGGTTGGACTCGCTGCTGGCGGGCCGCGCGGGTGACCGGACGGCAGCGGTGGCGGGAGTCATCGCGGCGGAATTGCGCGCGACCGAACGGGAAAAGTGGGACTCGGTCCTCGCGCCTTTCAGCGAGAGTTACCAGGTGCAGTTCTCCCTGTACGCCGACGACGGCACGCGCCTCGCCGGCGACCCGACCGTCTTGCCGCCTCCCGTCCGCGCTAAATTGGCGGAAACCCCGCCCCGGCGCGAGCCCCGCCCGCCGCACGGTCCGCACCCGCGCGAAAACGGCGACCTTCCACGGCCCGACGGTCCCCCACCTCCCCCGCGTCCGACCGATCCTCCCCCGCCTCCCGCCGGACGGCCCGCGATGGTGCGCACGACCGACCCGGCGAGGTATTGGGTGCTGGTGCGGTTGCCCGTGCGCGCCGTGTCCGACGAACCCCACAACGGGCCAGGGCCGCACCCGCCCCCCCAGGTGACGCTCGTGGCGAGGTCGGATTCGCTCGGCGGCGGCGGGTTGTTCTTTGAATGGACCCCGTGGCTGCTGGCGGCGGCGGCGGTGCTCACGGTGTCGGTGCTCTGCTGGCTGCCGCTCGTGCGTGGACTGACCCGCGCGCTCTGGCGCTTGACGGAGGCGACCGGGCGGATCGCCGAAGGCCGTTTCGACGTGCGGGTGACCGAAGAAAGCCGGGGAGATGAACTCGGCGCGCTCGCCGGCTCCATCAACCGCATGGCCGCGCGGCTGGACGGGTTCGTCACGGGCCAGAAACGTTTCCTCGGCGACATCGCGCACGAACTCTGCGCACCGCTCGCCCGGTTGCAGATGGCCGCCGGCATCCTCGAACAGCGCGCCACGCCCGACACCCGCGCCAACGTCGCCGACCTGCGCGAGGAGATCGAACAAATGTCGGCGTTGATCGGCGAGCTACTTTCGTTTTCCAAGGCGTCGCTGGCAGGTGGAGAGGCCCACGCCGCGCGCCTGGCGACGGTCGAACTGCGACCCGTCGTCGAGCAGGCCGTCCGGCGCGAATGTCCCGACGGCGCAACGAACATCGAACTGGAAGTACCCGCCGGATTATCGGCCAGGGCGGACGCCGATCTGCTCCTGCGCGCGTTGTCGAACCTGTTGCGAAACTCCCTGCGACACGCGGCCGGGACGGGGCCGGTCACAGTGTCGGCCAAGGCGGCGGACGGCGGGACCGTGCGGTTGCAGGTGCGCGACCACGGCCCGGGGGTGCCGGAAGAAGCGTTGGCGCGGGTATTCGATCCGTTCTACCGGCTGGACCCGTCCCGCGACCGGGCGACCGGCGGGGTGGGCCTCGGTCTGGCCATCGTCAAAACGTGCGTGGAGGCGTGCGGCGGGTCCGTCGCGGGCCGCAACGTGTCCCCGGCGGGTTTCGAGGTCACGATCATGTTGGCCGCAAGTGGGTGAGGAATATTCCCGCCGCAGGCGCTCCAACCAAGGTAGGGATGGCTCTCCGAGCCAGTCCCTATTATTTCTGGAAGGCGCTTTGTTCGCACGTTGGTCATTCAAGCCAAAATAGGGACCGGCTCGGAGAGCCATCCCTACCTTGGTTGGACGATCCGCCGGTAAAACCTCGCCAGCTTGCGCGCGTTCAGCACCGGGTCAAAACTGCGACGCGCGAACGCCGTCCCGTCCCCCGCCAGACGCTGCGACAAATCCGGGTCTTTAAAAACGCGGCGGCACTGATCGGCGATCTCCGCCGGTTCGCCGGTTTCCAAAACCAGCGCCTCCACGTCCGGCCGTACGCACCGCCCGATGTTCGCGCGCGGCATCACCACCGGGCGGCCCGACGCCAGAAATTCCGGCAGCTTCGACGGCAGCCGGTAACGGTTGAACGCATCATCCCTGCCCGGCTGCACGAGCACGTCGGCCAGCCGCAGCAAATCCGGCAACCGCGCCCGGTCCACGAAACCCAGGGGCAGGACATACCGCGCCAGTTTGTCCGGCGCGAAACGCGCGGTGAACTCCGCGTCGTCGTCGTGGCCGGTGCGGATCAACCGGGCAGGGATGCCGCGTTCGTTGAGCCCGAACACCGCCTCGTAGAGATTCCCCATCTCCTGTCCGTTGGCGAAATGACTGCTTCCGGTGTAGCAAAAAATTTTCTCGACGGGTCGAAGGCCCAGCGACGCGCGCAGACCGGCCGTCGGCGGGCCGGGATGGTAACGCCGGAAATCCACCCCCGGCCATAGCTCGATGAACGGCACGCCGGGCGGGACAAAATCCACCAGCCGCGCCGTGATGCCGGTCACGCCGTCCGCCGACGCGAGGAAGCGCCGATACTCTCGTGGGTGGGAGAGATGCACCGGCAGCCGGGCGGCCAGTTCTTCGTCGGAGCGTGCGCGCAGCCGGGTCCATTCCTCGCCCGTGAAACGCGCCATGAGGTGCTCCTCGTTGTCTTCCAGGTGTACGACCAGCCGGGCGGCGGGCATGCTCCGGTGACACAGTTCGGCGGCGCGGCGCACGTGTTCGCGCGGCGTCCAGACGTGCAACACATCGGCGGGTCGGCCGTCGGGAAAAAGTTCGCCGACGCGTTCCCAACCGTCGGAAAAAATGGCCGGACGAAACGGCGGATTTTCGCCCAGGGCCGCGGCGCTGGAGCGATCATCGCCGGGGATCGCCACCGCGCACGCGTGCCCGAAATCACGCAACGCCCCGGCAAACCCGGCGATGTGTCCCATGCTGTTGCACGCGAAGTTATCGTGGCAGAAAAAAAGGACGTTCATGGCCGGGTCGGCTCGATCAAACGCTCGCGTGATCGAGGACCGGCACCGGCACCCGCTCGACGACCGGCTCCGACAGTTCGGCGAGCAGGTCGCGGGCGTACTGTTCCCAGGTTCGCAGCGGACGGCGGGCGATTTCCGCCCGGAGGGTCGCCAATCGTTCCGGAGATTCCGCCAGCGCGATGATCGCTTCGGTAATCACCTGCGAATGATAAATGTCCACGGTCAGGCAGCCGCCCCCGGCCGCCGTTTCCGCCATCGCGCCGGTGTCCGCGCAGATGCACGGCCGCCCGAACCACAAACTCTCCGCAATCGGAAAACCCCTTCCCTCCAGCACCGACGGGTACACCGTGAAATCGCATTCCTCGTAGAGCTGGCACAGCGCGCCGTATTCGACCCAGTCGATCCACTGCACTTTGCCCGGATGGCGTTCGACAAATCCCGTCACCGCTTCCGGCACGTTGTCCTCATTGAAGAGGTGCGGCCTGCCCACGAGGCAAACTTCGAGGCGTAAATGCGGCCGGGCGGCGAAGACGTGCTCGAACGCCGCCAGCAGCACGCGGTAATTTTTGCGCGGCGTCACGGCGGCCACGCACAGCACGCGCACCGGCGCGGCCGGATCGCGGTAAGGCGTCACCTCCGCGTGGGGCCGCGCGCGGGGGTCGGTGCCCGGCAGGCAGACCTTGCACTCCGCTTCCGGCATTCCCTTGGCCGCCACGAAACGCTCCCAGTCCGCGGCGACGAACTCGGAAATGGGCAGGATCAGGTCCGCCTCGCCGACCGCGCGCAGATACCCCTCGTGCTCGTTGGCCGCGCCCCACGGGAAATATCGCGGTTCGTTGTTCGGCATCAGGTCGTACAGGATCACCGCCAGTTTCCAGCGGTGCCGATGCACGTAGTCGAGCAGCGGCGCGACCTGCTCGCCGGGCATCACTTCCGGCAACAAAATCCACGACCCGTCCGGCAGCGAACGGTCGGGCGGCAGCTCGTGCAGGGACGGCGTGTTTGTGTACGTCCGGTGCAGGTCACCCACCGCAGGGTCGTAGACCGAGGGAGCCGTTTCTTCGCCCGCAGCCGGACGCAACGCTTCGGCGTCCAGGCCGACGGACCATTCCGGCGGCAGCAGGCACACCGTCCGCGTGGCGTGGTTCCACATCACCGGCCGCACCGGCGCGTCCATCCGCCCGAACGCCGCCGCCAAACGGCGCACGGTCGTGGGAACCCCCGAGCGGTCGGCGGTTTGCACGGTGTTGCCCACCAGCATGAAAATCGCGGGCTCGACCTGCGCGGAAACGTCAGGTTCGGCCGTCTTCCGCTGCCGACGTTGACGGAAAAAATCCTGCGCCTGGAACAACAGTCGCGGGGCGAGGTCCAACCGCTGCGACGGCGGCCGGGCAGAGAAAATTTCCTCCCAGGCGCGCAGAAACCGCCACCCGTTGAACCGCCACGGATGCCAGCGGTGCTTGCGCAGGTAACCCCGGCCGCGTTCCCTTACCTGCTGGCGCGAAGGCCGCGCGAGCAAATCGCCCTGCAAACGCTCGAACCAGCGTTCGCGGAAAAGCCGCTGGTTGGCGGCCTCGTCGCGCATGCGCCCGGGCGACGAACTGATGTGGTGGTAGATGACGCTGCGGTTCGCCACGAAATGCCGGTAGCCCCGCAGGCCCGCGCGCAGACAGAAATCCACGTCCTCGCAGCCGTTGCGAAACGTCTCGTCGAATCCGCCCAGGCGGAGAAAGACCTCCCGCCGGATCACGCAGCAGGCCGCCGTCACGGCCGGCCATTCCAGGTAATCCTCGCGCGGTGGGGCCGCCTCGTCCTTGCCGGCGTGCCGGGCGAAACGGTCGTGCTGGAAATAGACCCCGGCGTGGTCGATCAACCCGCTGACGGGTTCGCGCTGCACGTTACCCACGCACGCCACGTCGGGCAGCAGCCGGGCCAGCCGCGCCATCGGCTCCAGCCAGCCGGGCAGGAGCACGGTGTCGTTATTCAAGAGGCAGAGCAGCGGCGCGCGGGCGAGGTTCGCGCCGAGGTTGTTGTTGGCCGCAAACCCGCGCGGGGCGTCGTTGAGCACGACGCGAAAGCGTCCGTCGTCGGGCAGGGTGCGCAGAAAATCCCGCGTGCCGTCGGTGCTGCCGTCGTCGATGAAAATCCATTCGTAATCGTCCGCGCCGAGCGTGCGCTGCAAGCTCTCGATGCAGGCGCGGGTCAGTTCCAGTCGGTTGAACAGCGGGGTGACGATGGAAACTTGCATCGGTGGTCGGCCTGCCGCGTCAGCCGTGGCGCGGAGAGGAGGGCGAGGCGGGGGGAAAAGCCGGTCTGGTCGGAGAGGGATCGGGACGGTTACACCACGTCGGAAAAGGCGGGTTTGACGTTCATAAAGATTTTATAAGAGATGCACATGGCGATCAGTCCGGACAGCGTCACCCAGCCGTACCCGGTCCAGTTCATCGACTCCCCCCAGACCACGAGGTTGCGGCTCTGCTCGGAGAAAAACGTCAGCGGGTTCAGGCGGATGACCGACACGAGAAGTGGCGGCACTTTTTCCAGGGAAGGGAGGGAGTAGAAGATGGCGCTGGCATACATGATGACCTGCGTCAGCGCCGGCATGATCTCGGTGAGGTCGCGCAGGAACGCGCCCAGGGCGGTAACCAGCCAGGTGACGCACAGCGCCCAGAAGGTAATCGGCACCAGCAACAGCGGCCAGAGGCAGACGGTCGCGTGCAGGTGGCCGCCGCGCATGAGCAACGTGGCCAGGAGCAGGGGAACGAAGCCGATCAACAGGTGCACCAGACTGCCGAGCACCACCGTCAGGGGCAGCACTTCGAGGGGGAAAACCAGTTTGGTCACGTAGTTGGCGTTGGCAGAATCAGGCTCGGCGCGCGGTTCAGGCACTCGGCGAAGAGATTGAAAACGATCAGGGCGGCGAAAAGCCTCAGCGCGAAGATGGCCGTGTCTTCGTCGGGATGCGCGGCATCCCGCGCATGGAAGATATAGTGGAAGACCAGAGTGTAAATGCACAGGAACAGCACCGGATTGACGAATGACCAGAAAATCCCCAGATGCGAGCCGCGGTAGCGGCCGATCACCTCCCGCCGGGTCAACTGCGCGATGAGGAAGAAGTGCTGGCGCGGCGCTTCCAGCAGACTGGGTTTGCGCGCCGAGGCATGAAGGCGCGCCGGGGGTTTGAGGACGGGTGCAGGCATCGGTCCCAATTACGAACGTTCCGCGCGGCCCGACAAGGGCGGTTTTCGGGCCGACCCGCTTTTGCGCCTTGCCGCGCCCGTGCCGTGACCGTAGATTATCCCTCCCTTTCCCCGCCGGGAAGAACCCCGTGAATGACTTCGCCCACCCTCGAAGCCCCCGCCCCCCTCGCCGCCGAGCCGCGCAACGACGAAAGTGAAGTCGTTCTGTCCGTCGAGAACGTCAGCAAGCACTACAAGCTCTGGACCTCGCCCACCGAGCGGCTGCGCTATTCCCTGCTCAGCCAGGCCACCGGACCTTGCGCCGGGTCCTGCCGGCGGACTCCGCCCCGCTGGCCGCCCTGGGCCGCCGGCGCGACGCCCTGGTCAGGGATTTCACGGCGCTCAAACCGCTGTCGTTCGAGGTCCGGCGCGGCGAGAGCCTCGGCATCATCGGGCGCAACGGCTCGGGCAAGAGCACGCTTTTGCAGATCATCGCCGGGACCCTGCGGCCCAGCACGGGGCACGTCGACGTCTACGGCCGCATCGCCGCCCTGTTGGAACTCGGCAGCGGCTTCAACCCGGAATACACCGGCCGCGAAAACATCTATCTGAACGCCTCGATCCTCGGGCTTACCAAGGCCGAGACCAACGCGAAATTCGACGCCATCGCGGGGTTCGCGGACATCGGCCAGTTTCTCGATCAGCCGGTCAAGACGTATTCCAGCGGCATGGTGCTGCGGCTGGCCTTCGCCGTGTCCATCAACGTGGAGCCGGACATCCTCATCGTGGACGAGGCGCTGGCGGTCGGTGACGTATTTTTCACGCAAAAGTGCTTCCAGCGTCTGCGCGAAATCCTCGACGCGGGCACGACGCTGCTTTTCGTGTCGCACAGCATGGCGGCGGTGCAAAACCTCTGCAACCGCGCAATCTTGCTGCACGAGGGCCGGGCGATCTTCGAGGGTCTGCCCGAGGAGGCGGCCAGCCGGTACTACGCGGCGGTAGCCGCTCCCGCGGACGGCTCCGGCGCGGCGCGCGCGGACGGCTCCGGCGGCGAGCCGGCGGCACGCGCCGTGGTCGATGACGAGCTGAGCGACCTCGCCACCCGCTCCGAGGTGCTGCGGCACGACATTCTACCGGCCGCGCGTTCCCGTCATGGCCAGCACCGGGTGGAAGTGCTGGCGGCGAATTTTTTCAACGAACGCAACGAGCACGCGATGGATGTCGAGCAGGGCCGCGCCGCGACGATTCGCTTCCTGCTGCGCGCCAACCAGCGGGTGACCCGCGCCTCGTTCGGGGTCCACGTCTACGACCGGATGAACGAACTGGTCTTCGCCGCCGGGGCGCGCAACCTCGGTGCCCCCTTGCGCGACCTGGCGGCCGGCGAGGAACTGATCGCCGACTACCACCTCACCTGGAGCGTCGCCGCCGGGGAATACACCATTTCCCTCGGTTGCAGCGCCGAACCCGACCGGTCGCTGGACGACCCCAACGTGGGCATCGTGGACGACCGCCACGAGGGGCTGGGCCCCGTGCTGGTGCGTTCCGATCCCGGCCGGCTGGCCCCGTTCTATGGCAAGGCCCGACTGGCTACCGAGGTGTCTTATCCGTGATGCGACCGCCGTCTTTTTACGTGGTCAGCCACGAGCGCGCGGGCACGCACTTCGCCATCAACTCGCTGCTAAAAAATACGGTCGGCATCGACGCGCAGGCGAACGTCGGCGAATGGTTTGGCCCCTACGACGACCCCGGCGCACGCTTCGAGCACATCGACCTCGCCTGCCGGTCGATCCGGCCCGTCGGCACGCTCATCAAGAGCCATTGCGACGCGGACCTCTTCGCCGCGCGCTACCCCGTCCGGCCGGTGTTGTGGGTGGTGCGCGATCCGCGCGACACGCTGGTTTCGTGGTTTCATTACCTCAACCACGACGCTTTTTACGCGAACAACCCGCAAGTCGAGCGGTTTCAGGGTGGCAGCTTCGGCGAGTTTCTGCGCCGTCCGCTCACCGATTTCCTGCGTTGCTCCTATTCGCTCCACGGCGATTTCGAGAATGTGGCCGAACGTTGGGCCGCGCACACGCTGGGCTGGGTCCATCGGCTGGGACCCGGGGTGTGCGTGCTGCGTTACGAGGAGCTGTTGACCGACTTCGAGCCGACGCTGCGGCGGGCGGCGGACTTTTTGCACCTCATGCTGCGGCCGACGCTGGAGCCGGTGGCTTTCGGCGAAGGACTCACGCACCTGGCGCGCAAGGGGGTCATCGGCGATTGGAAGAACGAGGCGACTCCTGAGGATTTGCGCTGGCTGGACGGGATCGTGCGTCGTCACGGACTGGCGGAATTTTACCATTCGCCAACCGTTCAAAAGCTGTCCATCCCCTCCCCTCCCCCCATGTCCCCCACCCTTCCGACCCGCCTCCTTTTCCTCCGCCCGGACGCCTACGGCGACCTCGTCCTCTTCGAGCCGGTCCTCCGGCTGGCGCGTGAAACCTGGCCGCAGGCAGAGATCGCGGTGCTGATCCGCAAGGCTCACGAGGACATCGCCCCGCTCCTCGGCGACGGCGTGCGCTGGCTGACCACCGATTGCAATCCCTACCGCGAAGACCCCGGTGACCGTCCCGCCGCGTTGGACGGCCTGCGCCGCACCGTGTGCGAGTTCGCGCCCGATTGGGTCGTGGCGGCCTGCGCCGAACAAACCTGGCTGGAGAGCGCGGTAGCGGCGTTCCTGCCCGCCGCGCACCAGGTCAGCCTGGGCCTCGGGCTGACCGATCCCGTCGGGCGGGCGGCGCTCGGCGCGGTGCTGCCGGTCGATTGGGCGGCGATTTACCCGCGCAAAATCCCGGCGCAACCCGGGCTGGGCGAATGGGAGCAAAACCTGGGTCTGGCCAGCGCGTTGATCGGCCGCGAAGCCCCGCGCTGGTGGCCGGTCGTGCAGGTTCCCGCGACCGCCCGCGCGCAGGCATCGCGGATCGTGGCCGACGCCGGACTGACGGCCGGCGAATTTGTCGTCTGCGCCGCCGCCGGGACCGCCAACGTGCCAATCAAGAGCTGGCCGGCCGAATCCTACGGCGAGACGCTGGCGTGGCTGGAAAAAGAACACGGGGTCCGCGCGCTCTTGATCGGCCACGTCTCGGAGCGCGAACCCCTGGAAACCGCGCAACGGGCGGCGCGGGAGCACGGCGGCCAACCGGCGCTGTGGCTGGGCCGGGACGGCGAGATGCCCGTCGTGGCGGGACTGCTCGACGCGGCGCGTTTTTATTTCGGCAACGACACGGGCGCGCTGCATCTGGCGGCGGCGCTCGGACGGCCGGTGGTGCCGGTTTTCGGCGGCGGGACCTGGCCGAGGTTCCAGCCGGTCGCCGCCCGCGCGCGGACAGTCGTGCAGCCGCTGCCGTGTTTCGGATGCGGCTGGGAATGTTATTTCGTGGACGCGCCGTGCGTGCGGACGATTTCCACGGCTTCGGTGCGGCGGGCGTTGCAACAGCTTTTGGACGGGCCTGCCGATGGGCAGGTCATCGTCGAGGCGGATGGCCTCGACGCCGGGGCGCGGGCGTTGATCGAGACCGCGACGCCGCACCTGCGTTTTCTGCGTGAAGACAGCACCGACCGCCTGCGCCAGGTGACGGAACTCACCCTGCAAACCCACGGACTCGCCGCGCGGCTCCAGTCCAGCGATGCCGACCGCGACGCCCGCCAAATCCAGGTCGAAGAATTAACCGCCCTGCTCAAAACCAGCGAAACGGACTGCGCCGCGCGCCAAATCCAGGTCGAGGAACTTACCACCCTTCTCCAGGCGAGCGAAATCGACCGTGATGCGCGCCGGACACAGGTGCAGGAACTCACCGCTCTGCTCACCCGCAGCGAGGCCGACCGCGACGCCCGCCAACTCCAGGTCGAAGAACTTCACGCGCTCCTCGGGACGAGCGAGTCCGACCGCGACGCCCGCCAAATCCAGGTCGAGCAACTCCAAGGGCTGCTCACGACGAGCGAGGCGGACCGCGACGCCCGTCTGCGTCAGGTGCAAGAACTCACCGCCCTCCTCAAAACCAGTGACGCCGACCGTCATGCACGTCAACTCCAGGTCGAGGAACTTACCGCCCTGCTCAAAACCAGCGAGGAGGACCGCCATGCGCGTCAACTCCAGATCGAGGAACTCGCTGCTCTCCTCAAAACCAGCGAAGCGGACCGCGCCGCGCGCCTGCAGCAGGTCAACGAACTCACCGCCCTCCTGCGGGTCAGCGAGGCGGACCGGGCGGCCCGCGGGAGCGCGCTGACCGAGCTGGCCGCGCACATTGCAAAAATAGAGGCCGAACTGGAGTACGAACACGCGAACGCCCACGTCCGGGACCAGGCCAGCGCGGCGCATTTCTGATGGCTTGACGCCGCCCGGTGCATCTTCATAACAACGTCAGCGAGAGCGGAACCGACCTTCCTTCCATGAATTGCAAGCACATCCCGGCACGGAACAAGAGGGCAGGGTCCCGGGGTAAGCGGTGATGAATCGACCTTCCACAGCGAGCGAGAGGCCGGCGACCGACCCCGATGCCGACCCGGCCGTGCTGGCGGACCTGCGCCTGCGGCTCCAGGGCAGTCTGGCGCAGGAGTCGGCGGCCCGCGCCGAGGCGCGCCGGCTGGCCCGCGAATTGGCCCTCGCGCGGCGGCTGCTGAAATTTTTCTCCGACGGCCCGCCGCCCGCGCGTGCCCCCGTGGCCGTCGAAATCCGGCCCGCGCCCGCCCGCCTGCTCACGGGCCGGATGGTCTATCACCTCGACATGTGCGAGAACCACGGCACCCATACCGCGGTCTCCGGCTGGGCGTTTTGCCCCGCGCACGGGTGGGACATGCGCGCCGCGACGATCAAAGTCCTCCTGCGCCACGGCGACACCGCTTACGAGGCCGTCGGCGGCTGCGTGCCCCGGCCGGACGTGGCCGCGTTCTATGCCACGCAACCCGTCGAGGCCAGCGGGGGGGCGCGCGGGCTGGAAGGCGCGGGCTTCGCCTGCGAAATCCTCAACGATTCCCTGCCCGCCGACCTCGATCTACAGGTTGTCCTCCGCCTGGATTGCGAGAGTCTGGCGTGCGAACAGTTCACCGGCCAGCGGCTGCGGCTCTGATCCGCCGACGCTGCTTTTGTCCCCATGCACGCCACCGCCTCGCCGACCACTCTCGCCGGAATGACGCCCATTCGTCTGGCGGTCGATCTGAGCAATCTGCGTCCGGGCGGCGAGAACGGCGGGGTCAAACCCTTTCTTTTTGAAACGCTCCTCTGGCTGGGCCGGCAGCAGCGTGCGCCGTTGCAATTCCTCTACCTGACGTGCTCCAGCACGCACGCCGAGGTCCGCGACCAGCTCGCCCGCGTCGGCGACGAGGTGATCTGCGTGCGCGACAAGGGCGGCACGCTGCCGCCTTGCGACGAGTGCGCCCCGCGCGAACGCCTCTGCCTCCCGCCGTCGGCGGACCTCCTCTGGCAGCTCGGCGCTCGCGTGCTCTACTGTCCGTTCGGCCAGCCGGAATTCGTCTCGCCGGGCATCTGCACGATCTGCACGGTCGTCGATGTCCTGCACCGGGATTTTCCCTGGAGTCTCGGCCCGCACCACAACGCGGTGCGCGAGCAGGCGTTTCAGGAAATCATCACCGTCGCCGACCGGCTGCAATGCATCTCGCACCACGTCGCCGCCCGCATGCGCGAGCACTACGGGGTGCCGGACGAACGCATGTTCACGACGCACATCGCCGTGCACCAGCGGTTCGCGCTGTCGCCCGCTCGCCCGGCGTCTCCGCCACCCGGTCGCAACGGGCAGCACGCCCCATTTTTCTTTTACCCGGCGAACGCCTGGAAGCATAAAAACCACGAGTGCCTGCTGCTCGCCTACGGTATCTACCGCGCGGAAGCGTCGGCCGGCGGTCGTGTCCCCTGGGCACTCGTCCTCACCGGACACGAGGACGTGCGGTGGGAAGAAATGCGCGCCCTGGCAGGAGCACTCGGCCTGTTGGAAGAAGGCGCCGTGTCGTTCCGCGGCTACGTGGCTCCGGGCGAGTTCGGCCGGCTCTGGGAAACGGCGGGCGCACTCGTTTTCCCGTCGTTGCACGAGGGGTTCGGCATCCCGCTCCTGGAGGCGATGCAGCACGATCTGCCGGTGCTCACCAGCCGCGACGGTTCGCTGCCGGAAGTCGGCGCGGACGCCTGCCTCTACGCCGACGCCCGCCGTCCCGAGGCGTTGGCCGCCGCCATGATCCGGCTGTCCACCGACGCCGGTTTGCGCGCGGAACTGGTCGCGGCGGGCCGGCGGCGGCTGGCGGATTTTTCCTTCGAGCGCGAATCGACCCACCTGCTCGACGCCATCGTCGAGCTTTCCCGGATCACGCCGCCCTATCGGCCGCTGGTCAGGGGGCGTCTTTCCCGACGGCTGGACGGAACGCTTCGCCATGCTCGCCTTGCCCAACCCCCAACCGGGGCCGCCGCTCCGGGGCCGCCTGACGTTGCGTTTCCATCCCATGCCCGCTCCCCGGCGTCTGCGGCTGCGGGCGGGCGCTGACGTTGCACTCGGTAGTTTCGAGCTGCCCGCCCATCACGCGGACCTCGCGGTCACGGTGGATTTCCAACCCGCCCGCAGCGCCCTGTGGCTGGAAATCCCCGATGCGGCCAACCTCAACGCGGGCGACGCCCGGACCCACGGCGTCCACCTGCTCTCGGCCGATTTGCGGCTGGAGGGCGGCGAGGAATTTCCCCTGTTCGCCGCCCCATGAAAATTTCCGTCGTCATCCCGTCCTACAATCAGGCGGACTACCTGCCGGCCACGCTGGCGAGCGTTTGCTCCCAGGAGCATCCGGAGGTCGAGGTCCTCGTCTACGACGGCGGCAGCACGGACGGTTCCGTGGAAATCCTCCGGCAACCGAACTTCACCGTGGCGGGCCATCCGATCCGCTGGGTATCGCAAAAGGACCACGGCCAAGCCGACGCCATCAACCTGGGCCTGCGCGCCAGCAGCGGCGACGTGCTCGCTTACCTGAACTCAGACGACGTTTACTACCCCGGCGCGCTCGCGGCGGTGGCGGCGCATTTCGAGTCGCACCCGGATTGCCTCGCGCTCTACGGGCGCGCGCATCACCTGCACGCCGATGGGTCGATTTTGGAGGAGTACCCCACCGAACCTTGGGACTACGAACGCCTGCTGGACACCTGTTATCTCTGCCAGCCGGCGGTGTTCTGGCGGCGCGAGGTCATCGAACGTTTCGGCGTGTTCGACGACACGCTGCGCTACGCCCTGGACTACGAATATTGGCTGCGCGTGGGCCAGGAAATACCATTCGATTATCTCGACGGGCATTTCCTGGCGGGTTCGCGCCTGCACGCGGACACCAAGACCCTCAGCCAGCCGGTCTCCGTGCACCTGGAACTGGCGAAAGTGGTCAAGAAATATTCGCCGCGCCCGGAACCCGTCTGGCGTTGGGTCAAGCACTTGGCGCATCACCGGGGATACCTGCGCGAATCCCCCGACCCCGCGCATCCCGCCGGGCGGCAGCGTTTCGTGGCGGCGATGGTCGCACAGTGTCTGCTGGCCGGGCGGGAACTGGACCTGCCCGTGACCGGGGAAGTTCTCGACGGGTTGGAGGCGGACCTCGCCAGCGTCGGTCTCTGACCGCGTGGCCGTTGGCGTCGATCCCATGAAAACCCGCCCCTTGCGCATCGGTTTCGACGTGGCCCAGACCTGCCAGGAACGCGCCGGCTGCGGCTGGTACGCCGATTCGCTGGCCCGCGCTCTCGTGGCGGCGGAACCCGAAAACGAGTATTATTTTTACCATCACTTCGGGCATTGGTTCAACGAGCACACGGACACCGGCACGCACATCGACGCCCCGGGCGCGCACAGTCCGCTGGAGGCGCTGAGCCGGGAGGAAGCCGCCGCTTTCTGGGCGGAGGTTCGCGCGGGTAGGACGCCGCTGCCGGGTGAGCCGGACATCGTCCACGCCAACAGCTACCAGGCTCCGCCGGTCGGCGGGGCGCGGCTGGTTTTCACCGTGTACGACGTGAGTTATTGGATGCATCCGGAGTTCACGACCGACGGCAACCGCCTCCACTGCCAGGACGGGGTATTCGCGGCGTTGCAGCGGGCGGACGGATTTCTTTTCATCTCCGAAAGCAGCCACCGGGAGTTCGACCGCATCCTGCCCGGCTGGCTGGAACGCCACGGCAAACCCTGGGCCGTGACGCCGTTGGGTCAGCGTGAGCGGCCGGCCGTGGAAAACTCCACCGACGCCGGGACGACCGGCGGCGATTTCTGGCTGGCCGTCGGCACCTTGGAGCCGCGCAAGAACTACGAGACGCTCCTCGACGCGCTCGACCTCTATTGGTCACGCAGCGCCGCGCCCCCTGCCCCTGCGCATCGCGGGCGGCGGAGGTTGGAAAAGCGACGCGCTCAAGGAACATCTCTCAACTCTGGAAGCAGCGGGCCGCGTGGAACGCCTCGGCTACGTGCCCGACGATGAACTGCGGCGTCTTTACGCGTCGGCGCAGGCGCTCATTTTCCCGAGTTGGCACGAGGGCTTCGGCCTGCCCGTGCTGGAAGCCCTGAGCGAGGGCGCGCCGGTGATTTGCAGTGACCGCGCCAGCCTGCCGGAAGTCGGCGGCGACGCGGCGCTCTACATCGACCCGGCGAGCGCGGAATCGATCTGCCAGGCCATGCTCGAACTGGAATCCGATCCGGCTCGACGCGGGCAACTGGCGGCATCCGGCCGACGGCAGGCCGCGCGGTTCAGTTGGGCGAGGACGGCGCGAGCGACCCTGGATTTTTATCGCCGCATTCTCTAGGTCATCTTCGTTCGAACAGTAGCCGCGCCGCCTTTCCGGAGCGCCAAGGGCGCGGCCTCATAAGAGCCTATGGCAACGCCCAGAAGCGTTTTTCGTTTGCGTGTAAGGTCCGCAAGCCCCGGCAGGGGCGCAAGAGTTCAGCCCACGGCGTGAGCCGTGGGAAAGATCGCCAGCCAGGCCAGCCCCGGCAGGGGCGGAAGAAAACACGGCGGCCTTGCGAGGACCACCCCGCGGGTTCTCTTACGCCCCTGCCGGGGCTAGTCCTTTTTACGATTGCCACCCACGGCTCACGCCGTGGGCTCAACGACTACCGGCTCAAGCCGGTAGGATGCGATGGGACTAAAAGTCCGGTGGCGGCTAGAAGCCGCTTGGAAAGCCCCCGGCCCGGGCCGGCTGGCAAGGCATCGGCGGCGACCCCTGGCCTCACGGCGGGTCGGCCACGATGCGGAACGTTCCCTCGCCATCCTCGTCCCACTTCTGCTCCTCGATGTAGCGCTTGATCGTCTTCTCATCGACCGCTCCGACCGTCGCGCAAAAGTAGCCCCGTGCCCACAGGTGCTGGCCCCAATAACGCTTCTGCAAACTCGGGAACTCCTCCTGCAGCTTGCGCGAACTCCTGCCCTTCAAGTACTGCGCCAGCTTGGCCGGCGACAACACCGGCGGCGCGCTGACGAGCAGATGCACGTGGTCGGGCGACACCGCTCCACGCACCACCGCCACCTCCCGCGCCCGGCAAATCTCGCGGATCAGGTCGCGGCAACGCACCGCCAGGTCCCCCTTGAGCACCGGCCAGCGGTACTTGGTCACCCAGATCAGGTGGTACTTGCAGTCCGAGACCGTGTGCCCACGATGGTGGTAGTTGGCCATGCAGCCGCCCACCTTAACGCGCCACCCGCCACCCTCCAAGGCAGACCGTCTAAAGACGGTGGGCTCCAACCCGGCACCTGGATACTGAACTCTGCCGCCCCTGCCGGGGCTGAAAAACCGGACAGGCAACTGAGAAACGCTTTAGAGGGCGTCTGAAAAGGGGTGTTTTGGTGGTCATTTTGCCGGGCGGCAAAGTCGGCGCAGCATGAGTCGGCTCATGGCTAGATAGATCAGGTTTTCTTCGGTGGCGGGCAGGAACTCGTAGTCTTTGGAAAGCCGCCGGTAGTTGCCCAGCCAGGCAAAGGTGCGTTCGACCACCCAGCGTCTTTTGAGCACGGTAAAGGCAGGCATCGGCGGCGGTTCAACGCCCTCCGGGCAACGCACCCAACGCCGGGGCGGCAGCACCACCTCCACGCTCCAGCCCAGGCGCTCTTTGATCCAGGCGACGAGCCGGCCGCGGTAACCCGCATCCGCCCACAGATGCTTGAGGTTGGCGAAGCGTGCCGCCGCCGCTTCGAGCAGGGGCATGGCCCCGTCGCGGTCGGCAATGTCGGCGGCGTGCACCTGTGCGCAAAGCACCAGTCCCGAGCTGTCTACGAGCAGGTGACGTTTGCGTCCGTTGACCTTTTTGCCGCCATCGTAGCCGTGCACCCCGCCGCGGTCCGTCGTCTTGGTACTCTGGCTGTCGATGATCGCAGCCGTCGGCTTGGCCGAGCGGCCCGCCCGGCGTCGGCAGAGGCTGCGCAGGCGACCATGCAGGCGCAGCCACACCCCGGCCAAACGCCACGCGCGGAAATAATGATAGACGGTCTTCCACGGCGGAAAATTGGTCGGCAGCAGGTGCCAGGCGCAGCCCGCGCGCACCAGGTAAAAGATGGCGTCGCAGATCAGCCGCCGTGCGTGCTTGCGCGGTCTGCCGCCGTGCTTGGCTGGCGGTAAAAGGTGCTGCATTTTACTCCATTCGTGGTCACTTAGATCGGTGGCATAAACGAGGACTTTCATCCTCTAAACTGCCTCCAAAACACCCCTTTTCAGACGCCCTCTAGGAAAATACGCGGGAGCGTCAAGCCCTGAAGGGGCGACTCATCTCGACTTGCCACCGGGCTGACTCGCCTCTTCAGGGCTTGGCCAGAGAGACGCTTGGACCTGGGGCGTTGCCCCAGGCTCGCATTGAAACCGCGCCTTCGGCGCTCCGGAAAGGCCGCGCGACCACTCCTCCACTCCAAACGCTCTGGCGACCGCCTCCGGTTTGCGCGATAGTGTGTCCCATGAAAATTCCCAACCTTCTCCGGCTCCTCCTGACCCATCGGAGGATCGGCATCGTTTCTTTCGCTCTGCTCGCCGCCCTCGGTGCGTTGCCGCCGACCCTCCCCGCGCAGGGGAACCCTTCGCCGGGTGCGAAGCGCAGCGCCGACGAGGCCGAGGAAGCGGTGACCGCGAAGTTCGGTGACGGTTGGTTCGCCGAGGAAAGGACGCCCGTCGGACCGTTCCGCTGGATGGGGGCCACGAGCGTCATTGAAGTAGTGGCTAAGCACGCCGGCACGCTGGTCATTCGCGGACAGATTCGCTCCTTCGTCACGGAGAACGGGGCCGAGTTGTCGATGGACGACAAGGCGGTCCAACCCGTCAAAGTATTGGGACCCGACTGGCAGGAATATCTCGTACGCATCCCCATTTCCGCGGGCACGCACCGTCTCTCGCTACGCAGCCGCAAGGAGGGGATCAAACCGCCCGGGGATAACCGCGCCCTCACGATCTGCCTGCAAAATTTCCAGGCGGGTCTGGAACCCTGATGCAATCAGCTTTTCTCCGAAGTCCCTGCCGCTGAGTTGGAGTCCGGAAGTCCAAGGAGCACCTGCTTGCCGGCCCGCCTTGCCAGCGGTATGCTTTCTCGCGCATGACTTCCGATATTCGTCTGCACCTCAACGCCCAGCCTTTCATTCCTTTTACCGTCCATGTGGCGGATGGACGGGAGTATCGCATTCCCACGCCGGACCACGCGCACGTCTACCCCAGCGGTGGGCGGGTGAGCATCTTCACCGACGATGACCGTGAGTTCATCCTTCCGGCACTCCTCCTCAGCGGCTTGGCGCTTGACGGGGTGCAAGCGTCGCCATCCGCCTGACCACTCGCTCCGCCGAACGGAAGGCGGTTCACGTGGGCGTCCCACCGCCCCATTTGCCCCCGGCCCATTCCTTGGCTAGGTTGCCGACCCCATGCGCTGGCAAACCATTTACGAAGCTCGTTGGATTTTCGTCGCCGTCATCCTGTTTTCGGCGCTCACCGCGACGGTCACTTCCTTCCTCGCCCCGGCCCTGACCCCCTGGGCGTCGGCGGTGTGGCTGTTGTTTTTCCTCTACGTCTTCTACTTCTTCCGCGACCCGGAACGCGTCACGCCCTCGGACCCGGATATCGTCGTCGCCGCCGCTGACGGCGTGATCGCCGAAATCATCGAGATCGAGGAACCGGAGGTCGTCAAGGCCACCATGAAGCGCGTGGCCATCTTCCTGTCGGTCTTCGACGTGCACACGAACCGCGCCCCCGTCGCCGGGACCGTCACCTACACCGAACGCCGCGTCGGCAAAATGCTCGACGCCCGCCACCCCGACGCTTCCCGGCTCAACGAATGCCGCACCTGGGCCATCGACCACAAGACCAGCGACAGCCGCGACGCGGTCGTGGTGGTGCGCCAGATCACCGGGGCCATCGCGCGGCGCATCGTCGCCTGGGCGCAGGTCGGCCAGACCGTCGCGCGCGGCGAACGCTTCGGCATGATCCGCTTCGGCTCGCGCACGGAGGTTTACCTGCCGCTCGACGCGGAGATCACCGTCAAGATCGGCGACCGCGTGCAGGGAGGATTGACGGTCATTGCGCGTTTGCGGACGGCAGGGTAGAAGATGACGGGACGCCGGAACAGGAGGAACCGGCATCGCCCAAATTCCCATCCGCGCGTTCCGACCCGATGAAAACCCCGGTCTTCCTCCCCCGCCGCCAGCCGGACCCATACGATCCGAAGATTTACCTGCTGCCCAACCTGATGACGGCGGGCAACCTGTTTTGCGGGTTCGCGGCCACCTTGAAGATCATCACGGGCACCCTGATCGCTCTGCCCGCGCAGGCGAACAACGCCGCCGAGGGCCGGCTGGGCGAGGCGGTCTGGAATCCGGGGGCCATCGACCAGTTCCACGCGGCGATCTGGTTCATCCTGGCCGCCTGCGTTTTCGACGTGCTCGACGGCCGGTTGGCGCGGCTGGGTGGGACGGACAGCCCGTTCGGGCGGGAGTTCGATTCGCTGGCGGATATCGTTAGTTTCGGCATCGCGCCGGCGCTGCTCGTGTACAAGATCGTGCTCTTCGAGTTCCCGCGTCCGGGACTGCTCATCGCGTTTTTGTATCTCGCGTGCGGGGCCTTGCGGCTGGCGCGGTTCAACTGCATCGCCGCGTCCTCGGACGCCGACCACGGGGCGCAGGCCACGCCGGCGGAAAAAGGGAAACCTTTCAAGGGCATCCCGATCCCGGCGGCAGCGGGGGTGATCGCGTCCCTGACCGAGTTGCTGCTGTGGTTCGACGAGGGCCGGCGGACGCTGGGGGCGTGGAAATTCGCGCTGCCGCCGCTGTTGTTGTTCCTGTCGTACATGATGTTCAGCCAATTCCGGTATCCGAGCTTCAAGGCGATCAACTGGCGCACGCAACGCACGCTCCCGGCGTTGTTGGTGATCTTCGGGCTGATCGTGCTGACGGCGCTCTTTTACCAATGGATGCCGGCGGTCATTTTCCTGAGTTACCTGATGTACGGTTTCCTGCGGCCGTGGCTGTCGTTGAGCTGGCGGCGGAGCATCGAGGAGGAGATCGGCGAGGAGCCCGAGTCCACGAACGGCGAAGGGTCCGGGGACGAGGAGGAGCAGGACGCGCGGGAAGTGTGAAGCGCGGGCGCGTCACCCGAGGATGCGCCGCAGCGTCCGCGTGCCCTCGAAACACTCCTCCGCGCACGCCCGGGCCTGCCTGGAAAGCGCCGGCCAGTCGCGCAACGTCCGCTCGACCGCCTCGCGCGCCTGTTCCAACGTGCGGATTTCCATGAACCCGCTTTCCTGCGGCAAAAAACGTCCCGCCCCCGCGTCCTCCGTGATGACCGGCCGCCCGGTCGCTAAAAACGCCGCCGCCCGGTCGCTGATCCAGCCCGTCCGCCACCGCACATCCACCCCTTTGATCGCGGTGAACTCTGCCAGCGCCCCGCGCAGGTAGCGCCGGTACACGGCCGGCGACGACGCCACGGCGTGCGGGTCTTTGAGTTGCCAGCCGAGGGCTTCGAGCCGGGCGCGTTCGGCCACGTTGCCCGCGCCGAGGTTGACGGCCAGTTCCATCCGCGCTTGCGGCACGAGTCGGGGCAACGTCAGGAACGGCTCGAACTTCGCCCGCTTCGACAGGTCGGGCGTCTCGCCGTCGAACTCCAGGTTATTGTGCCAATACCACTGGCCAATCGTCGTGAACGCCCCTTGCGGCGGTCGGGGCCGGGGCCGGTTGAGCACCGTGTCCACCAACGGATAAAACGTTTTCCACGCCAACCCATTCGTGGGCATCCGGCAATCGGGCGCGCCGTAGTTCAACCCGATGCTCCAGAACTCGTGGTGCGTGGACTGCCCCATTTCCATACGGCTCATCCAGTAGGCGAATTCGCTCGGGTCGAGGTCGCACAGCAGGCGTTTTTCAAAGCGCAGCAGGAACGGCGGGTGGACCGAGTAGCTCAGGTTCAAGAGCGTGTTCGGACCCGCGAGACGGTCTTCCAATTCCCGGCGGCTCCTCCCCAGCACGCGCATCGCGTCGAGGTCCTGTGCGTCGGCGGCTGGTCGCTGGTGGAGCAGGCAATAGTGGTTCTCCAGGCCGTGTTGCCGGAGGCGTTCGCGGAAGGCGCGGATGCAGGCGCGGTCCTGCGCGGGGTCTTTGGAAGCGGGCAGGATTTCCAGCCAGACGAAGTCGCGTCCGAGGCGTTGGAGGGCAAGCGCCCACTGGAGAGGCACGGAGAAATTGCCCCCACCGAGCCGGTATTTCGCCGCGAAACCGCTGGCCAGGAAGATCGTTTCGCCCGCTGGGGATGGTCTGTTCATCACAATGCGAAATCGCAGCAAATCACGACGTGGATTGCGGTCAACCCGTCAAACTTCCCGCCGCTTCCGAGCGGCGTCGTCATCAAGGTAGGGTTGCCTCTCCGAGGCAATCCAAGATGTGCTTGGACGATCTCCGTGCGCACGAGGCGCCTCGCCGGAAACATTTGGATTGCCTCGGAGAGGCAACCCTACCTTGATGACGACCGGCAACCTGCGGTCGCCTGCTCGGCAACACTCACACCACCGATTCCACCGGGCATTTCGGTAGCGCCGCCAGGAACGCTCGCCCGTACGGTTTCCGCACCACGCGGCTGTCGAGGATGGCGACGATGCCCTTGTCGCTCTTGGTCCGCACGAGCCGCCCGACCCCCTGCCGCAACTTCAAAATCGCTTCCGGCAGCGAGTATTCGCTGAACGGATCGCCGCCTCGTTCCTTGATGAGTTCGCACCGAGCCTCCGTCGCCGGGCTGTCCGGCGGCGCGAACGGCAACTGCGTGATGATGACGTTGCTCAGCGCCTCGCCCGGCACATCGACGCCGCTCCAAAAACTCTCCGTGCCGAACAACACGCTGCCGCCCTGCGTCTTGAACGTCTCCAGCATCTTCCGCCGCGAAAGCCCCTCGCCCTGCACGAGCAGCGGCCAGTCCTGTTTATTGAAGAAATCGCGCATCCGCTGCGCTGTCGCCTGCATCATCTTGTAATTCGTGAACAGCACGAACGCCCGCCCCTTCGTCAGCTTGGTGAAATGCTCGATCCACTTGGCTAGCGCCTCTTCGTACCCCGCGTCACGCGGCGTCTCGGGCATCTTCGGGGTCAGATACAGCTTCATCTGTTTCTCGTAGTCGAAGGGACTCCCTATTTGCACCGCGTCGATCCCCGCGCCCATCGCGCCGACCCGTTGCCGGAAATATCCCATTTCCGGACCACCCACCGACAACGTCGCGCTCGTCATCACGACGCTGCCCTCCGGGCGGAACAACATCTTGGAAAGAATCTCCGACAGGTCGATGGGCGCGGCGTTGAGCGACAGGTTGCTCTCGGTCTTGCCCGTCCGCTCGACCCAGTAAACGTGGTTGTCCGCGCTCTGGTCGATGAACGTCCCGATCCCCTGCCGCGCCGATTCCAGCCTTCGCCCGAGGTCGGCCAACTCCGCGCGCGTGATGTCGTCGTCCGTGATCCGCACCGACGCCTCGCCGACGATCCCGCACAACCGGTCCAGCGCGGGGCCAATCGTGTCGTGCACGAGGTCGGGTTCGCGCACGCGGCATTCGCGCCCGCCGCGCTTGAACTCCACCCGCCGGTCCACTTCCTGGAAAAACAGCTCCATTTCCTCTAGCAGCTCGCTCGTCGTCCGCACGCCTTCCGCGTTGCGCAATACCGTCCAGAGTCCCTTCTTCGTGCGCGGATGGTAAAGCCGTTGCAACGCCGCTCGCAGCCCGTACTGCGACACCCCGAGGCCGATCTGCCGCGCCGCCGTGGCCTCGACGGTGTGCGCCTCGTCGAAGATCACGAAATCGTTCTCGAAAAGGTAGCCGCTCGCCGCCTCGCCGCCGTCGGACTCCTCGTTCTCCACGTCCGCCGCCGCGTGGACCTCGGCGTTTTGCTGTTCGGCCATCGCGCTGCCGAGCAACACGAAAAACAGCGCGTGGTTGAGCACCACGACGTTGGCCGCCTGCACCTTGCGCCGGGCGGCCTGGTAAAAGCACCCACTATCGGGTCCGCACGTCTTGGGCGTGCAGACGTGCGCCTCGCTGCACACCTGCTGCCAGACGTTGTGCTCCGGCTCGCGCGGCAGGTCGGAGAGCGAACCGTCCTCCGTCCGCTGACTCCAGTAATGAATCTGCTCCAGCGCCGATTGCTCGGGGCCGGTGAAGAGTTCGTTCGCCTGTTGCAACGCGCGCTTGAGCCGTCGCGGGCAGAGGTAATTTTGCCGCCCCTTAAACAGCGCCGCCTCGAACTCCACGTCCAGCAGCTTTTGCAGGATGGGGATGTCCTTGTAAATGAGTTGCTCCTGCAAATTGATCGTGTGCGTGGAAATGACCGCCTTCTTTTCGTGTTCCAGCGCGTACATCACCGCCGGCGCGAGGTAGGCGAGGGATTTGCCGACGCCCGTGCCGGCCTCGACGACGAGGTGGCGTTCGTCGCAGAGCGCCCGCGCGACGGCCACGCCCATCTGCTGCTGCTCGGGGCGGAACTCGAAATTCTTCGCCTGTCCGAGCGTCCCGCCGGGCGCGAACATCTCTTTGACCTGCGCGACGAGGCTGGTACAGTCGTCAGGGTCGTAGTCGGAGCGGAGAGCGATCATCGGGACGCTCAATATAACCGCATCCGACCCGTTCGGACAATGCGAAGAAACCGCCTCTGCGGTAACGTATCTTCTCCCTCATGCGCATCCCTCCCCTGTCCGTCCGCCGCTGGGCTGTCTACTCGATTCTCCTCGTCTCGGCGGTCTGCGCCGCTGCCGGCCAGGAAGCCTCCCCTGCCCCCGACTACACGCAGGTTCCCGCCAGCCGCGACGGCATCGGAAAGGTCTACATGGGCCGCGAGATCGCCCAGGTGATGGGCCACCAGGGAGCCGGCTGGCTGGACCGTTCGTCGCGCCTGGGCGAGGAACGCACCGACAAACTCATGGACGATCTGCGTACCCGCCTCGCGCCCGACGCCGTCGTGGCGGACATCGGCGCGGGCAGTGGGTATTTCACGTTCCTGCTGAGGCCATTGGTGCCCCGCGGCCGGGTCATCGCCGAGGATATCGACGAGGAGATGCTCAAAATCGTCGAACGCAAAAAGGCCGCCACCCACGCCGCCAACGTGGAGACGATCCTGGGCACGACGACCGATCCCAAGCTACCCGCCGGCGGCGTGGATGCCGTGCTGCTCGTGGACACCTACCACGAGTGGGACCATCCCTACGAGATGATGACCGCCGTCCTGCGCGAACTCAAACCCGGCGGCCGGGTGTATCAGGTCGAGTATCGCGGCGAGGATTCCACGGTCCAGATTCTCCCGCACCACAAGATGACCGTCGCCCAGGCGCGCAAGGAAATGGAAGCCGTCGGCCTGCATTGGGTCGAAACCGTGGACGACCTGCCGCAGCAGCACGTCATCGTCTACGAGAAAAAGTAGGCCCCGTACCGCAAACTGGCGCTACGCAGGCGATTGCCTCGTGGCGGTTGGCACCACTTCCATCATGGATAGGTTGTCCAACTGTCGCGTTGCTCATGGTTCATTCTGACTCCACCCCGGCGAAGCACGCTCCGCTCGTCAGCAATCTCGCCCCGCGGCTTCGCCTGGACTATCTCGATGGCGTGCGCGCGCTGCTGGCGATTTACGTTTCGCTTTTTCACGCGACCTTGTGCGTCGTGGTGCGCGACGGTGGATCGCTCGCCGGACTGCCGGTTCCTCTCCTGCGTGCCATCAATGCGTTGCTGGGCGGTTATTTTGCGGTCGGTTTGTTCATCGTCATCTCGGGCTACTGCCTGATGATCCCGGTGGCTCGTGGTGGGCAGACCCGGTTGCCCGGAGGCATCGCGTCCTTCCTGGGCCGGCGGGCGCGCCGCATCCTGCCGCCCTACTACGCGGCCATCCTGCTCGCGCTGCTGCTCTTCCTGCTGCCGGGTTTCAACCATCCGTCGGGCCGCTGGTCCGACGCGGCGCTGCCGGCCTGGAACGCGGAGGCGATTATTTCGCACCTGCTGTTGGTCCATAATTGGAGTTCAACGCTGTATTTCCGTATCGATCCCCCTGCCTGGAGCATCGCCGTGGAAACGCAGATTTACGTGCTCTTCGCCATCGTGCTGTTACCTTTTGCCCGGCGGCTCGGGGTGCTGGCCACCACGGCCCTGGCATTGGGAGCCGGGGCCGTGTTGCATGCGATGTCCGCAGGCCGCTTCGATTACATCTACGGGTCATTCGTGGGCCTGTTCGCAATGGGAATGCTCGGCGCGGCGATCAACTACTCGCCCGCCGCCGCGGCCCGGTTCTGCCGGGAACGGCTGCCGTGGGGAATTTTTGCCTCGCTCGGGTGGGCCGCCATCGTGACGCTGGTGGCGAGATTTGGCTGGAGGCCGCTGCAAGACTCCGCCTGGATGGTCGATCCTTTGTTCGGGATGGCGGCGATCAGTCTGATGATCTTCTGCACGCGCGCCAAGGCATTCGGCCCGGCCGCCCCGGCACCGCTCGTCGTGCAACTCCTCGAAGGCCGCTGGCTGGTGGCGGTCGGCGCCATGTCCTACAGCTATTACCTGATCCACGTCCCGTTGCTCTACATCCTTGACGCGACATTGTGCGCGCTGGAACTGCCCCTCATGCCGTATACCTTGCTGATGTTTGGCCTCGCCGTGCCGTTCTGTCTGTTGGGTGCTTACCTCTTTCACCTGGCCTTCGAGCGTCCTTTCATGCCGGGCCACCCCCGCACGGCCGGCGCGGCGGCGCGTGCGGCCATTGTCGCTCCCGCTCCTTGAACCCCGCCGCGCGCCGCCGTACACTGCGAATCGGTGTTCTTCGACTCCGCCTTCCTCGCCCGGCTCGAACGCCTGCACCTGCTCTCGCGCCGCGCCCACGCCGGCCAGAGCCGCGCCGAACGCCGCTCGCACAAGCTCGGCTCCAGCCTGGAGTTCGCCGACTACCGCAATTACACGTCCGGCGACGATCTGCGCTCGGTCGATTGGAACATCTACGGCCGCTCGGACAAGCTTTTCCTCAAGCTCTTCGAGGAAGAGGAAGACCTCCACGTCTACCTGCTCGTGGACGCCAGCGCGTCGATGCGCTGGACCGCCAACGACGCGCGCACGGACACGCCGCTCCGCCTTTCCAAGCTCGATCTCGCCCGCCAGATCGCGGGCGCGCTGGCCTACATCGGGCTGGCCAATCTCGACCGCGTCAATGTCCACTATTTTTCCGAGAACCTCGGCGGCGACCTCGGCCTCGGGCGCGGCAAGAGCCATTTCCACCGCGCGTTGCAATATCTCGACCGCCTGCCCGCCGAATCCGGCCAGACGAATCTCGCCCGCAGCCTGCGCGCGTTCGGTCAAAAGACGAAGCGGCGCGGATTGGCGCTAATCCTGAGCGACTTTTTTGATCCGCGCGGGTACGAGGAGGCGCTGTCCTATCTGATGTACCAGCGTTTTGAAATCCAGCTCGTGCAGTTGCTCGACCCGGCTGAACTCCACCCAAGTCTGCGCGGCGACCTGCGTTTGACCGACTCCGAGACGGGTCAGGCGTACGAGGTGACCGCCAACGAGAATCTCCTGCGGGCCTACGAACGCGAGGTCACGGGTTTTTTGGAAGGTCTGGAAACCTTCTGCCGTCAGCGCCAGATCGGCTACCGCCGCGCGACGACGGACGTGGGTTTCGAGGAGTTCGTGTTGCGGACCCTGCGAACCGGCGGAGGACTGGTCGCGTGAGTCCGATGCCTTCCCGTCAGGCTGCCACCCACGTCCGGGTCATGCTGACGGGCGGCGACCGTCGTTCCACCAGGCGCGCGGACGAACTCGCCGCCGACGTGCTGGACGGCAAAATCGATGCGGGCGCGGTCTTCGCCGCGATGTTCGACGAGGACGAAATCATCCGGATGCGCGCCGCCGATGCGCTGGAAAAAGTCAGCGCGCAACGTCCCGCCTGTCTCGCGCCCTTCAAGCGGGATTTTCTCGCCCGCTTACCCGGAATTGAACAACCCGAAGTTCGCTGGCACGCCGCGCAGATGCTCCCGCGCTTCGATCTTACCACGAGTGAGCGCCGTGAGCAGGGCATGCCCGTGCTGCTGGATTATCTGGAAGACAAAAGCCGGATCGTGCAAACCTTCGCGTTGCAGGCGCTCGCGGATTTTGCCGTTGCCGACGCCGGTTTGCGTCCCCGCGTGCTCCGGTTGATCGAGGACGCCAACCGCACCGGCAGCCCCGCCGTGAAGGCGCGCTGCCGCCAACTCCTGAAAACCTTTTCGACCGCCGCCGACCTGCACAAGACACGCCGCCAGACCACTTGACTGCCGCGCTCCGGAGCATTCTATAGCGTTTTTCGTTTGCGTGTAAGGTCTGCGCAAGCCCCGGCAGGGGCGCAAGGGTTCAGCCCACGGCGTGAGCCGTGGGAAAGATCGCCAGACAGGCCAGCCCCGGCAGGGGCGTAGAAAAACCCGCCCGGTGGTCCTCGCAAGGCCGCCGTGTTTTCTTACGCCCCTGCCGGGGCTGGGCCCTTGCGCGGTTGCCACCCACGGCTCGCGCGGTGGGCTAAACTCTTGCGCCCCTACCGGGGCTGAACACCGGACAGGCAACCGAGAAACGCTTTAGTTTAGCTTGCAGCCGTCGCCCGCTTGCCGTTCCGGAGCGTTTTACGTTGAGTTGCGGCCGTTGCCCGCTTGTCACTCCGGGGCTTTCGGGTTTGGGTTGTGGCTCACTTGCCTTCCGAAGCGTTTTTGTTTGGGTTGCGGCGGTCGTCCGCTTACCGTTCCGGAGCGCCAAAGGCGCGGCCTCATAAAAGCCTAGGGCAACGCCCTAGGTTAAACACACGTTAACCCACCCAGCCCTGAAGGGGCGACTCATTGCCGTACGCCACCAGAATGAATCGCCCCTTCAGGGCTCGACTGAATCGTGTCCACCTAACCTAGGGCGTTGCCCTAGGCTCTTATGAGGCCGCGCCTTTGGCGCTCCGAAGCAATGATGGGCGACATCTGCAATCCAACGTAGAAACTCTTCCGAAACCACCGTCTTCCACCATGTTCCCCCGATCCATAAAAACGTTTATCGTCCTGCTCGGAGTGTTTCCGCTGGCCGCGTTCGCCGCTGACCCGATGCCCGACAACAGCCCGGCCGCGACCGCCCCCGAAATCCGCACGCCCCCCGCCCCGCCGACGCCGCGCATCAACGGCCCACGCGTCTACGGTGCGCGGCCGACCCACCCGTTCTTCTACCATCTGCCGGTCACGGGCGAACGACCGGTGACCTTCGAGGCAAAGGGATTGCCCGACGGACTGACGCTCGACCCGGCGACGGGTAACGTCACCGGCGCGGCGACCGAACGCAGCGCCTATTCCGTCGCTCATCCCGTCGAGTTCACCGCCACCAACGCGCGCGGGACCGACCAGGCCACGATCAACCTCGTCATCGGCGACACGATCTGCCTGACGCCGCCGCTGGGTTGGAACAGTTGGAACCACTTCGCCAACCGCGTCACCGAAAAGGACGTGCGCGACGCCGCCGACGCGATGGTCAGCAGCGGGTTGATCGACCACGGCTGGACTTATGTGAACATCGACGATTGCTGGCAGGGCGAACGCGATGCCGCTGGCAACATCCATGGCAACGCGAAGTTCCCCGACATGAAGGCTCTCGCTGACTACGTCCACGCGCGGGGATTGAAGTTCGGAATTTATAGTTCGCCGGGGCCGAAGACCTGCGCGGGTTTCGCGGGCAGCTACGGGCACGAGGACCAGGACGCGCGCACGTATGCGGATTGGGGCGTGGATTACGTCAAATACGACCTGTGTTCGTACGGCGGCGTGATCCCCGGCCGCGTGCGCGAACGCACCGCCGCGCTGCTGCCGGAAGACAAGCGCGCGGCCTACGCGGATTTGAACAAGCGCCGGGACGAACTCCAACGGATCAAGCAGCGCGGCCCGGGCCAGGAAGCGATGTTGAAGGACATCGGCAACGAAATCCACGATCTCCTTCTGCCGCTCGACTCTGCCCGGTTGACGGCGTTCAACTTCGAGGAGCAGCAGACCCCTTACCGGGTCTTCGGTCAGTCGCTCGCCAAGGTGCCGCGTGACATCGTCTACAGTTTTTGCCAGTACGGTAACGCCAGCGTCTGGGAATGGGCCGCGTCGCTCGGCGGCAACTCCTGGCGGACGACCGGCGACATCAGCGCCAACTGGAAAAGCATGAGCGGCATCGGCTTCGATCAGGATCGCCTGGCGAAGTTTGCCGGCCCCGGACACTGGAACGATCCCGACATGCTGGAAATCGGCAACCAGGGCCTGACGCCGGACGAGTGTTACACGCACATGACCCTGTGGTGTATGTTGAGCGCGCCGCTGCTCATCGGTTGCGACATGAGCAAAATGGACCCGTTCACGGTGAGCCTGTTTTCCAACGATTGGGTGCTGAAAGTTGACCAGGATCAGTTGGGCATCCAGGGGCATCGCATCAAAACGGAAGGAACGACGGAGGTCTGGGCCAAACCACTTGCCGACGGATCAACGGCCATCGCGTTTTTCAATCGTGGCGAGCAACCTGCGAAAGTCGGGATCACCTGGCCAGAGTTCTGGGACACGCAAAAAGAATATCATCGCAAGACGGAGATGCGTACCGGAACTCTTCCCGTGCTCGGAGATTTGTGGCGAACCGGAATCCCCGAATCCGAATCCGATGGGATTTCGGTAACGGTGGCTCCGCACGGCGCGGAATTGTGGGCCGTCTATCCTTTCGAGCCGACAGGGGGCCGCGCCAAAAAGGAGCCTTAACATCTTGACCCTCCTCAATCCCATCGCCCTCGCGTTCGCGGCGCTGGTGCCGTTGATCGTCGTGCTGTACCTGCTCAAATTGCGCAGGCAACCCGCGAATGTATCGACGCTCATGTTCTGGCAACGCGTGACGGCGGACAACCGGCGGCGGGCCTTGTTTCAAAGGCTACGGCAGATTCTCTCGCTGTTGTTGCAGTTGCTCATCTTCGGGTTACTGATGTTCGCCCTCGCGCGGCCGGAACTCGCGGCGTTTCGCGGCGCGGAGGCGGGGCTTTCGACGGTCGTCGTGCTCGACGCCCGCGCACGGATGCAGGCGTGCACGGCGGACGGCGGGACACGATTCGCGCAGGCCCGGCGCATCGCGGAAAGCTACCTCAACCGCGCGTCGCCGCGTCAGCCGGTCGCCTTGCTCGCGGCGGAGAGCGCGCCGCGCGTGGTCGTCGGCCTGACGGGCGAGGAACGCCCGCTCCTCGCCGGATTGGAAGACGTTCACGCCGCCGACGCAGGCGGACGCATCGAGGACTCCGTGCGTCTCGCGGTGGACCTGCTCGCGGCGCGGGCGGGCGGCAAGCGGGTGGTCGTCGTCACGGACCACGCGCTGGACCTTCCCCAACCCACGCGCGAGTCACCCGTGCAGATCGAGACGCGCCTCATCCCCGCTGCCAACGAACCCCCGCGCGAAAACGTCGGCATCACGCGTCTGACCGCCCGGCCCTTGCCCAACAGCCCCGAGACCGACGAGGTGTTCGTGGAAGTCGAGAATTTCGGCACCCGGCGGCAGACGGGCAGCGTGGAGTTAAATTTCGAGGGCGAGCTGCTCGACGTGAAACCCTTCGACCTCGCACCCGGCGAACGCCGCACCGACATTTACCCGGCGTTGGGTTCCCGCGCGCGCATCGCCAATCCGCGCGGTTGGCTGACGGCCCATCTCGACCTGCCGGCCGACGCCTATGCGCCCGACGACGACGCCTACGCGGTCGTTCCCCCGCCCCGACCCTTGCGTGTGTTGCTCGTGACGAAGGGCAACTGGTTTCTCGAAAGCCTGCTCAAGGCCGACGACCGGGTGCAGTTCGACCAACTCGAACCCGGCGCGTTCCAACCGGCGCAGGCTGCCGGGTTCGACGCTGTTGTGCTGGACACATTCTTGCCGAACGGGGTGACATTCGACACGATGCCGAAAGGCAATTTCCTGTTTCTTGGCCAAGCGCCGTTCGTTGAGAGCTCCGGAGTCAACAAAGAGTCAACAGCGTTGGAACACCCTCCCATCACCGATGTGGATGCCGGAAGTCCGCTGCTCTACCTGCTCCAGTTGCGCGATGTGACGATCCTGCGGGCGCGTTCGTGGGTGTTGCCGGAAACGCCGGCCGACGCCGCGAATCCGTGGCGGTTCGCGGCCCCGGTGCGTTCGCTCGACCGGCCGCTGGTGGTCACGGGGGAGCGCAAAGGGCAGCGCCTGGTGGCGACCGCCTTCGGCGCGGGCGAGTCGGACCTGCCGTTGCGGGTGGCGTTCCCGCTGCTGATCCACAATGCCCTCCAGTTCCTGGCCGGGCGCGACGAGGCCGCCGACGTGGCCGAGGCGTCCGTGCGTGCGGGCGAGACGATCCCGCTCGCCCCGGGCGAGTCGCTCTGGAACCGACCGCAAACCAACTACCAGCCACTACCCGCCGGGGCATCCCGGCCGCTGAACGGGTGACCGGGCCGGGCGTGTTCCAGCCGGTGAAAAACGGTTTCTACCTGCGCCACGGGGCGGATGGCACCGACGCCTGGCTGGCCGTGAACACCGGCGACCGGGCGATGTCGGCGTTAAACGCTCCCGGCGAGGCCACTGCCGCCGAATCCGCGCCCGCGCCGACGGCGGCGAGATTCGCCGGTTGGTGGGAAGCGGCGAGGGTCTGGCCGCCGTGGGTCTATCTGGCGTTGATCGCCTTCACGCTCTGCGCGCTGGAATGGTGGGGCTTCCACCGTCGGCGAACAGAATGACGACGCGCCGGGCGAACGGGACCACTCAGAGAGCGTGTGGGAAGCCCGCCGCAGGCGTTCCAACCCAGGTAGGGATGGCTCTCCGAGCCAGTCCCTAATTTTTCTGGCAAGGCGCTTTGTGCGCAAGGAGGTCATCCAGACCAAAATAGGGACTGGCTCGGAGAGCCATCCCTACCTTATAGGACGACCGGCCGCAGCGGCCTGTTCAGAATTTACTCACACGCTTTCTCAGAACGTGATCGCCGTGCGGACCCCGGACACGAACGTGTTCCGCGAGCCTTGCTGGGCGCTGGGATTGACGAAGTATTGAAAGTCCGGCTGGATGCTGCCCCAAGGCGCGATCTGGATGCGGTAGGTGGCCTCGATCACGGTTTCCTGGGAATACCCGGGTTCGCCCTGGGCCGCCTGGGATTTCGAGTACTGGCGGCTGATCCCCGACCGGCCCACGGCAATCCCCAGCCACGTCGAACTGCCGGGTGGGCACGAAGCCGATGAAATTGAGCCCGGCATCGAAGTAATCGTGCACGAAGCTGTAGTTCGGCGTGCCGAAGCCCCCGCGCGCGAACGCCTCCACCGTGTACTGCCCGTTCTTGAAAAGTTCCTGGTCCGCCACCGCGTAGCCCACGATGTTGGTGCCCTTGTGGAGCGCCTTGCCGGGGTCGAGCGCGTTGGCGGCCTGCGAGCCGAAGGAAACGTAGTCGCCCTGCTGGATGAACGTGCCGATCTTGTAGGTCCCGATGAGGCCGCGGTCGTTCGGGCGACTGGTTGACGAGGTAGGCGGCTTCGAAGGCCACCAACGCGCCGTCGCCGCCGTTGATGCTGAAATCGGTCCCGTGAAAGTTGTTTTCCGCCCCCTCGTCCGGCGCGAAGACCGCCGCCTTGAAGTCCAGGAACGAGACCGGTGCCACGTCGATCCGGATCGCCGGCGCGGCCACCGGGTAAACCGGCGCGTCGTTGAAGTTCAGCGCCACCAGCGTGAACGCGCCGAACGTCCCGTCCAGGAACAGGCTCGACGCCTGGGAGGTGAAGAACTCCGTGTCGGCCGCCAGCAGACCGAACCGGATCGAGACGCGCTTCTTGAAGAGGTTCTGCTGAATCCAGAGTTCCTGGAGCCGGAAGCTGTTGAACCCGGCGAGATTGCTCACGCCGCTGATGTCGCCGACGTGCCGGCCGGTCAGGCTCGGTCCGAAGATGTCCAGCACGTTGAGGTGCAACGCGGCATCCTGCCACAGGCCGCGCGTGATCCGTTCGAGGTCGAAGTCGAACGCCACGTCGAAGAGGCCGTCCACGTCCGCCCCGCCGTGCCCGCCCCCGGCGGCGCTGAAGGCTTCCAGTTCGAGGATCGGGGTGATGGAAAGGCCGTCGTCGCTCAGGCGGTTGCGGTAGCCGTCCACGTCGCCGAAGAAGCTCTCCCGGTGGAAGAGCGCGTCCGGTTCGTTGGTGAGGCCCTCGGGAGTGCCGGTGACGGTCTGGCTGGTCTTCGAGGCCTGCGAGGTCGGCGTGAAGGGCGAGGAGAATTGCAGCGGCGCGGCGGCGGCGGTGCCCGCCAGGGCCGCGAGGGCGAGGGAAGCCAGGAAGAAACGGGTTGCCCCGCCACGGGAGTACGATGAATGAAACATAGGGTGATGATGACTGGGTAAACCGCTCCTGCTTCCGACGCCTCGCGCCGGAATTGCCCGTCCTTGCCCCCCCGAGAATCCCGTGGCAAAGACGCTGGCTCGTGGAAACTTCGCGCTGCCGCCCGCCCCTCAGGCGGCGACGGGTTCCGGGGTCCTCGTCTCGATGGCGGCGACCGCGCGCCGGGAACTGAGTTTCACCCAGAGCCACGCGCCACCGACGTACACGAGCGCCAGCATCGGGATGAAAACTCCCTCCCAGGACGGGTACAGCCCCAGCCACGTCCCCATCCAGGTCGGCACGGTCAGCCCCTTGATCGAATGGATCGGCAGCCAGCCGACCGTCTGGAAAAGCCGCGCCGTGGAACCGAAGAAGGTCACCATGATCGACACCACGAGCACCCCGGTGACCACCAGGAGCTTCCGGTAGGGCAGCTTGGCCCCGAAAACGAAGATGCCCACGCCGATGGCCGCGATGAACCCGGTGCCCAGCAGCACGCCGATCACCACCGGCCAGACGCTGCCTTCCAGCAGGAGCGACTGCATGAAAAGCGTCGTCTCGAAGCCCTCGCGGTAAACCGTCAGGAATCCGACCCCCAGCAGCGCGAGCCATTCCCAGCGGTCCGTCACCGTTTTCTGCGACGCCTTGGAGAGCGAGCGCAGCTTGGCGTTCCAGCCGACCCAGTAAAATTTGTGGAAGACCCAGTTCGTGACCATCAGCAGGATGACCACCGCCAGGATGGAGATCACCGCCTCCAGCTTCTCGCCGTAGCGGGCGAGCGAGTGGATCAGCGTCTTGGAAAGCCAGAACGTCAACCCGCTGGCCGCGATGGCCAGCCACGCCCCGGCGCTGACCCAGCGCCGCGTGCCCTGCTGCTCGGGCCCGCGCATCCCGGCGAGCAGCGCCGCGAGGATGACGATGGCTTCCAGACCTTCGCGCGCGATGATGGTGAACGCCGTGAAGCCGACCGTGGCCGGTGAAACGGCGACCTTCAGGATCGCCACGCAGGCATCCATATTCTTGAGCGCGCGGTCATAGCCGGCCGTGAGTTCATCGACCGGGGCCGCGCGGTCGAGCAGCGCCTTGATGCCGGGGCTGCCGTCGGTGCCGTCGATGAAGCTGCGCTCGGTCGTGGTGGCCAGGGTCGGGTTGCGCGGCAGTACGCGCACTTCGATCTCGGAGTCGAAGGACGTGTAGGCGTCCAGCCGCAGCGACTCGGCTTCCTGCCAGTGGCCCGCCTGCGCGGCGGCGAGGGAGTTGCCGAGGGCCTCGCGCACGTCGAGGGCGGTTTCCTCGACGATCTGCCCTTTGTCGCCCGAGCGGCGGGCGCTCAGCCCGAAATCGCCTTCCAGGATCCTGACGACATCGTTCGCAGTGGATTCGACCGTGGACAGGTCCGCCATCTGGTCGACCTGCCGGGCCAGGGCGGCGAGCTTGGTCACCAGTTCGGCGTGATGCGCCTTGTACGGCGCGGCGAGGTCCCGCCGCCACGTGGGCGCGAGTTCGTTCACCAGACCCTGCGCCTGCTGGGTGAACTGCACGCCTTCCTGGTATTCGAGCGGGATCAGGACCCGGCCGTTCTCCACGCCGTTGCGGTATTCCTTGGGCACCACGCTGACGAAACGCACCAGCAGCCGTTCCAGTCGGGTCACGTCGGCGGGCTTGAGCAGGTTCGGCAGCGTTTCCTCCACGCTCTCCCGCCAAGAAGCGAGCTTCGCCACGGACTCGTCCGAAGTGTACGGGGCCGTCAAGGTCGGCGGCGGATTGCCCGCGGTGCCCGCCGGCTTGAGACCGGCCGCTTCCAGGATGGGCGCCGGGAACTGGCTCAACGCCCGGACCTCCGAGAGGCTCGCCGCGAGGAACGCTTCATCGACGCTGTCGCTGGCGATGGCGCGCTGCAACCCGTCGAGCAACTGCCGGACCCGGGTGACCTGCCAGGCGACGTATTCCTTCGCCAATGCCTCCGTCACGCCGGGCTGGCTCACCTCTGCGGGCGGCTCCTGCAGGAGCAGCCCGCCGTCGTCGGCGTTGGCGAACTGGGGCAGCGTGATCATCACCCGCCACGCTTCCGCCTGGGCGGAACGTCCCGCCCGCTGGTGGTCCAATACTTCCAGGGCCGCCGCCTGCTGCATCGCTCCGCGGGTCGTCCCGAGCAGCGCCGCCAGGTGTTCCTTGGAATCCGTGCTGGAAGTCCGCGGGCAGCAGGGCGGCGGCGGCCGGAGCCGTCAGGTCGGCCCGCAACGCGGTGGCAGGCCTGCTGCAACTCGGGCACGGTCTGCGGCGGCACGTCGCCGCCGTAGATGTCGAGCAGCGCGGTGTCGATGCGGTCCTGCAGACCGTGGAAGTCGTCCGTCTGGTCGGCCAGCGCACATCGGCCGACGCTCAGGGTGGCGAGCGCCAGGAGCGCGCAAGGGTTCTTTTCATTTGGGGATCGATGGAAGCTGTTGCTCCGTCAGACGCAGAGCGTGGTCAGGCGGTCGTAAACAAGGTAGGGTTGCCTCTCCGAGGCAATCCAAATTTTTCTGGAATACGCGTCGTGCGCACGGAGATCATCCAAGCCAAATCTTGGATTGCCTCGGAGAGGCAACCCTACCTTGGACGACCGGTCGCAACGATCAAAGGTACGGCTTGCGCGGCACCTGCACGCCGATTTCGGCCGCCGCCAGCTTGATCTGCGGGGCCAGTTGGTCGCTCATGCTCTTGGCGTGTTGCGCCATTTCCTCCAATTCGACGCGGCTGAGCTTGCCGTGCGCCTCGACGCGCCCGCTGGTCGCGGGCGTCGGCCTGGTCGATGTAAGCGATGATGTTGTCGTACTCCGCCTTCAATTGGCGGGCCAGCGCCGGGTCTTTTTGCTGTCAGGCCGGGTTCGATGGTGTTGTAGGTCAGGCGCAGGCTGCTCATGATGCCGCGCATGTCCTTGACGCGGCTCTCGGAGATGTACGGCGGACGCCGACGGGCTGTAGAGCGAGTCGCGCAGGTCGTTGAAGTACGTGTTGAACGTCGGCGTCATCCAGACCAGCGCACCGATGCACTCGTCGAGCCGCGGCTGCCACGCGTTGCACGAGGCCACGAAGAGATCGCCTTCCCGGGCGGCGTCCTTCGCCGCGGCGAGCGCGACGTTGGCGCGGGGCAGGTACTTGAGGCCGAGCGCCTCGGCGGCGGCGGGGTCGAGCTTTTCGACGAACACGGCTCTTCGCCCCGTACAGGCACGGCTCGATCACGTAAGTGAAACAGGTTGCCGTCGCGGTCCACGATGGTCTTGCCGGACGGCGTCGCGCACGACCACCGGGGCGACGGGCGTGTCGGTCGAACCCTGGCTCTTGGGGACGCCGGAATCGAAGTAGATATCGTAAGCGACCAGTTCCCGCACGCCGGCCGCGATGCCTTCGATGGTCTCGTAGCCGTTCATGTGCAGGTTCAGGTAATCGCCCTGCATCTTCTTGACCAGGCCGAGGATTTCCGGGCCGCTGGCGAGCGCGGCCTTGTTGTAGTCGCCGCCGTTGGCGTCGATGATTTTCTGGTACGCCTCGGCGTTCGCCTGGAAATCGTGTGCCGCCGCATCGAGTTTGCCGGCCTGCTGCACCAGGTACGACTTGACCGCTCCGAGCGGCGCGTTCGTCTCGGCGGAGGCGGAGCCGCCGACCAGGGCGCTCAGCCAGGCAAGCGCCGTGGCACCGGCGGTTTTGAGGAAACGGAAGCCGCCCGTCGTACTGCGAGGCGAAGGATGCAAGCGTGAGGATCGGAGGTCGGACATGATCATGTTATCGGCAGTGTGGATGGGTGTTCCCTGCGGGTAGTGGTGCACTTGCCTGGAAAGGCTGGCGTCGGGATGTGCACCTTGTATAACGCGGAACCGCGCGGCCGACTCGCCCGGGATTGCGGTGGGCTAGCGGTGCGTTGCACCCCGCAATGACGCGCTGACGGCCCCCGACACGACCTCGCGCGCCAACGCGGCCACGGCCTCCGCCGCCCGGCTCTGGAACCGGCCGGGATGGCGCAGCAGATTGATCTCGCGCTGCGGGGAGAACTCACCGAGGGGCAAAAAAGCGCACCCCTTCCCCTGCTCGTACGGGACGGCCATCGCGGGCAGCAGCGACACACCCTGGCCGGCGGCGACCATCGCCACGATGGTGGAAAGCTGCACGGCCGGCAGGCCCGTCCTGGGAGGAATCTTGTGGCGGCGGCACCAGCGTTCGATCTGCTGCGACAAACAGTGGCTTTCCTCCAGCGAAAGTAGGGTTTCGCCCCGGAGGGTCTCGGGCGAAGCGGCCTGTTCGCGGGCGGCGGGATGATCCTCGGGCAACATCAGCAACAGCGGCTCCTCCAGCCAGCGTTCGCGTCGGGTGCCGGACGCGTTGCGGCAGGTGGAAACCAGCGCGAGGTCCAGTTCCCCCTGTTCGAGCGCCCGCACCAGGGGCTCGGTCATGTCCTCGCGGATTTGCACGCTGACCTCGGGGTGGGTTTCCCTGAGCGTCCGCAGCAGGGAACGAACGACGTACGGCGCGACGGTGGGGATGATGCCCAGGACCACCGCCCCGGCCACCCGCTCCCGGCATTCATCGACGGAAAGCCGGGCGTCGTGGAGCGTCGTCAGGACCCGGCGGGCGAAGGGCAGCAGCTTGTGCCCCGCCTCCGTCAGGCTCACCCCGCGCGCGAAGCGGTCGAAGAGCGGTTGACCCACTTCCGCTTCGAGTTTCTGAATTTGCTGGCTGAGCGATGGTTGCGCCACCCGGACGGTCTCGGCGGCGCGCGAGAATCCGCCCTCCTGGACGACGGCTACGAAGTAGCGGAGTTGGTGGACCTCCATAGGCAGGCACTATGGCACGCATAGGGACAAAGTCTTTCCTTATGGGAACCGGACCTCCGATGCTGACGATGCCCGCCGTGCCTGACAATCTCCATGCCTGGCCGCCGGCGGGCAACTGACCTAACCGATCAAAACCCATGTTTCTACGCATCGACAAACTCCCCGTTCAACTGCCCGCTTCGCCGGAAGTGGACCCGCTCGCCGCCCGCAACGTCCAGGAACTCCTGGGCGGACGCTTCGGCGAGATGTCCACGCTGATGAACTACACCTTCCAGTCGTTCAACATGCGCGGGCGCGACAAGATCAAGCCGTACTATTCGCTCATCTCCAACATCGCCGCCGAGGAAGGCGGCCACATCGAGATCGTCACCGCCGCCATCAACTCGCTGCTCAACGGCTCGCGCAAGGACTTCGACGCCTCGGAAAACCCAGCCGATTCGCCGTGGAAAGACCTGCCCGGCGGCACGTTCGGCGGCCACTACATCGCGGCGGGCCAGACGGCGCTGCCGGTGGATTCCCGCGGCATGGGCTGGACCGGCGACAACGTGTTCTCGTCCGGCAACCTGATCCTCGACCTGCTGCATAACTTCTTCTTGGAAGTCGGCGCGCGCACGCAGAAGCTGCGCGTCTACGAGATGACCGAAAACACGACGGCCCGCACGATGTTGGGCTACCTCTTCGTGCGCGGCGGCGTGCATGCCCTGGCCTACGCCAAGGCGCTGGAAACCCTGACCGGCGTCGAGATGAGCAAGATGTTGCCTATCCCGAACATCGGCAACGCGATCTTCCCCGAAGCCAAGAAGTTCATGGACCAGGGTTCGCACCTGAAGCTCTACAAGTTCTCGCCGAGCGACTACACGGACGCGGGCACGATCTGGACCGGCACGGCCCCGGCGGCCTACACCGAAGGGTTGGGCGGCAGCGACAAGCTGGAATTCGTTGACGCGCCCCCAGCGGGCGGCGACCTGTCCCATCTCGCGGGCATCGCGTCGAGTTTCGCGCCGAACTACGCGCCGGAGGAAATCTTCGAGATCGCCTCCAAGCTCTACCAAAAGGCGAAAGACCTCTGATCCCGGCCCCGGGCCGGAGCGTAGGGTGTGATCAACGCCCGTGACAGCAACCCCGTCTCCAAAAAGGACGGGGTTGTTTTCCTAAAGCGTTTCTCAGTTGCCTGTCCGGTGTTTCAGCCCCGGCAGGGGCGCAAGAGTTCAGCCCACGGCGTGAGCCGTGGGTGGCAACCGCGCAACGGCCCAGCTCCGGCAGGGGGCGGAAGAAAACCCGCCCGGTGGTCCTCGCAAGGCCGCCGTGTTTTCTTACGCCCCTGCCGGGGCTAGCCTGGCTGGCGATCTTTCCCACGGCTCACGCCGTGGGCTGAGTTCTTACGCCCCTGCCGGGGCTTGCGCAGACCTTACACCCAAACGAAAAACGCTTTAGAACCAGGACAAGATCGAACCGAACCCGATTTTCGACCAATGCCGTAACAGTGTTTCGCGCAACGCCGAGAACGGGGGTTCACGCGAAGACGACCAACTCGATGTCTTCGGGCAGGAGGTCGGACACGTCCCGCACGATGTTGCCGCGCAGCAGGTTGAGCAGCGTGCTGCGCTGGGGCGCGCCCAGGATCAACCGCGACGCGCCCACCGTGGCCGCAACATCCACGATGGTCCCCGCCGCCGAGTCGCTCACCGCGTAGCAGGGTAGCACCATCGCCCGGCCACCCACGCGCGCCTTCGCGTACTGGAAGATTTCTCCCGCTTCCGCGTCGTTGACCCACTTGCGCCGCCGGTCTTCGACGGTGATGACTGTCTGCTCGCGCACGAACAGCAGATAAAGGGTGCGGTCCAGCTTGGCCGCTTCCTTGAGCGCGAAATCCAAAGCCCTGCCCTTGCCGCGGATCGCCGCGAGGATCGGTGCGTTGTCAGCGTCGAAGTCGAAGGCTTCCCACGTCGGTCCGTCGTCGGATGCCTTGACCGGAACGGCACCCGGAACGGTCGCTTCCAGCGTGCGTTTTTTGCGCGCGGCGCGTTCCTTGGCCAATTCGCGCATCACGAGGCCCACGGCCAGGATGGTCAGCGCGAAGTAGCGAGCATTCGGCTTGTCGATGAGCAGCGAAATCTCGATGCCCGCCATCACCAGGAACGTGAAGAACATGAACCCGCGTTCCCAGACGGTCAGCACCATCTTGCGGTCGGTCGAGGTCGCGCCGAGGTTGGTGGCAATCGCCCCCACGACGCCGACGGCGTACAGGTCCGCCAGCCCGGACATGTCGCTGACCACCAGCACGAGGCCGACCGGGATCACCGTCGCCAGCAAGGCACCCACCAGCGGCACCCCGAAGCGGTTCAGGCTCTTGAAGACGGGCGGCATCTCGCCGTCGCGCGACATGAGGAACTGGATGGTAATCAGGTCGCCGATGGCCGTGTTGACCGCCGAGAGCAACAGCAGGCCGAACACCACCGCCACCACCGTGCCGAACACCGTGCCCCATCCCGCCCCCAGCGCGTGGCCGACGAACTGCTGGCCCATGTACCGCAGCATGTAGTCGCGCACCCCGTGGGCGTCAGGACCGTCCACGTCCACGCCCGACGAGTCGCCCGGCACCGTGTGCAGGCCGGGCAGCGCGTTCATCGCCAAGCCCAGCAACGCCGTGAACGCGCACACTTCCAGCGCCACCCACAAGATCGCCGGAGTGGAGGTCTTCGTGACGCTCGGCTTTTCGGGCGTGCTGCCGGGGTCCAGCTTCATCACCCCCGTCGCGTTGGCGATGGCCTCCACGCCGGAGAGCGCCAGCACGATGGATACGAACCCGCTCCAGTTCTTGCCAAGGCCGCCGGTGAGCGGCTGCACGCCGTGCCACGCTTCCCCCAAATGAGGTAGCGCAAAGGCTCCCAGCGCCAGGACGACCGCCGCCGTCAGCACGGACACCACCACCGCCAGCACGCCCGTGTGCTTGGGTCCTAGCAGGTTCAGCGCGCCGATCAGGGCAATCGCTCCCGCCGCAAAAATCTCCGGGTGCGGCCAGCCCAGGTACTGAAAGGCCGAGAGCGCCGAGATGGCCGCCGTGACGATGTAGTCGGCGATCAGCAAAAACGCGCCGACGATGGAGATCACCTCCGAGCGGTGGCGGACGCTCGCGTACACGCCCCCGCCGTCGGGGTAGTGCTTGCAGATGACGATGTAGTTCAGCCCCACCAGGCCGGTCAGCAGGCACATGGCCGCGATCAGCCAGAAGGAACTGTATCCCGCCACCGCGAAGGCCAGACCGATGACGTAAGCCTTGCTCGTGCCCCAGTCCCCGTAAAGGATGGCGGCAGCACGGGGGGCATCGACGTTGCGCGGGCGGCTGGTTTCGTTGCCTAAAATCACGGGTCGATCACTTCGTCTGCTCTTCCACGTACTGCAAGGACATGTGTTGTTCGCTGCCCACCGCGTTCAGGCAGCAGGTGCGTCTTGATCGTCGATTTCCGCTGGCAGTCATGCCCTTTGACCATCGTTCGACGGTGCTCCTTCCGCGCCGTCCTGCATGAAGATCATGTGGCTGTCCTGCTCGTAGTCGATGAGTTCGGCGTAGCGGCCCCACGCGACAATGGTATCGAAAAGCTGCTCGGGCTTGTCGTAGGGCAAAAGCACGGCCAACTGCTCCAGGATGACATCGGCGTCCAGGTGTCCATCCTTGGCCTTGCGGAGACAGAGCACGATAATTTGGAAAAGGCGAAGGTCCGAAATTTGACGCGCGAAGATTTCTTTCTTTTGCGGCACGTCAGCGGCGAGAAACTCGCGCCCCAATTCCGTCAGGTTCACGTCGTGTTTGGGCGTCTCCACCAATTCGAGCATTTCGGCGGCTTTGACGATGGCAATCGTCTCACCGAACTCCTTGCCGATGCGGGCACTCAATTCAAAGATGTCCACGGTTTCCCGGCTATCTTCGAGAATTTCAAGCAGACCTACGATGCGTCCGACGGGCACGTTGGGAATGGATTGGACGCGCGCTTCCCGTCCGCTGGCGGCAAGCGTGGCCGCCCCCTTCCCTGGTTCCGTGTTCTGATCGGCAGCAGACTCTGCGTGACTGGCTGCCGCCGCCGGTTCGTCTGGCAAGGCGAGATTGACGATGGCGTCGTGGATTTGCGCGACCATCCCTTGGAACTCCTTGGAGTTCACGTCGCGCGGGTACGGCAGGTGGTTGTGGATGACGTGCTTGATGCGGCCAGGGTGCGACGAAATGATGACGATGCGCGTCGCCATGAACACCGCCTCCGCGATGTTGTGCGTGACGAAGAAGATGCTCTTGAGGTGACTCTGTTCCTCCCGGCGGTCCTGCCAGAGGTTGACCACTTCCGTGCGTAGGTTTTCCGCCGTCAAAACGTCCAGCGCGCTAAACGCTTCGTCCATGCAGAGGACTTCGGGCCGGGCAACGATGGCGCGTGCGAAACCGACGCGCTGACGCATCCCCCCGGAGAGTTCCTTGGGATAGGCGTTCTCGTACCCGGAAAGGCCGATGAGTTCGAGGGCACGCTCGATCTCGGTGTCCGCTTCCTTCGGACCCAGTCGGCGATTGATCAGACCGACCTGCACGTTTTCGGACACGGTGAGCCACGGGTACAGCGCAAAGCTCTGGAATACGATGGAAAGACTGCGGTTGACATCCACCAGTCGTTCACCGTGGCGGAGTACCACCCCCTCGCTCGGCTGCGCCAACCCCGCCATCAGCCGCAAGATCGTGGATTTCCCCGAGCCAGACTGCCCGAGAAGGGCCAGCATTTCGCCCTCTTCGACCTGGAGGTTAATGTCGTCGAGGATCGTGACCGCCGGGCCGCCACCCGATGCAAAAGACTTGGAGACATGGTTTAGCTCCACGATGGCGTGCGTGGGCGAACTGATCGCGGCGGGACGCGCAGGGGCGACCGCAGATGGAACGGTTTCGGTAGGCATAACGGAGCGGGCAAAAATAATGAACTCGTGATGATTACTGAACCCACGTCAGGCAAGGGTAAATTTACGCTCGGCGAGGTCATGAAGCCGCCGCCACAGGAAGCGATTGATGCAAACGACGAAGACCGACATGACCACCACGGCGAAATACAGCGCGGGCTTGTTGTTTTGCTCCGTCACCTGCGCGATGTAGGCTCCCAGTCCGTCGGCGACCAATTTGTCTTTGCCCCAGCTTGCCACCTCGGCCACGATACTCGCGTTCCAGGCTCCGCCTGCCGCCGTAACCGCGCCCGTCACCCAGAAGGGAAAGATGGCCGGAATAATCAAGGTTTTCCAGAGTCGCCAGCCGCGCATCCCGAAGATGCTGGCGGATTCCTTGAGGTCGGTCGGGATCGACATCGACCCGGCAATGACGTTGAAGAGGATGTACCACTGGGTGCCCAGGGCGATGAGGAAGACGCTGCCCAGGTTGATCGGGATGCGGGCAAAAATAAAGAAGGCGACGATGAAGGGGAAAGTCATGTTCACCGGGAAGGAAGCGGCGATCTGGGCGATGGGTTGAGCAATGCGGGCGATTCTGGGTTTGGAGCCGATCCAGACCCCGATGGGAGTCCAGATCAAGGTGGCTACCACCGTCATCGCCAGGACCCGCAACAGCGTGAGAAATCCCAGCCAGACGATGTGCAGCATTTCCCCTCCGGTCACCCCGGAGCGCACCTCCCGCGCGAGGTCCACGACGCCGAAGAGAAGCCAGACCATCATCGCCGCTCCAATCAGCCATACAGAGATTCGCGCGACCTGCCGCAAAGGCGCAGGCGTGCGTGAAACCGCCACGGCGGAAACATCCGCCCCCGTCGAGAAAAACCGTCCGATCAGACGGCCCAACGGTCCCCAGACATGCTCGGAAAGCCAGGAAAGCAAAAACGAGCCTCGCAGCAGGTCGAGCATCCAGGAGGATTGGGTCGAGGCGGATTCGGTCTGCTCCAGCTTGAACTTTTCCGCCCACGCCACGAGGGGTCGCCAAAGAATCTGGTCGATCACGACGATGGTCGTTACCATAGCCATGATCGCATAGATGGCGGCACGCCGGTCGCCCGCTTCGACCGCCGCCGCCATGTAGGAACCCAATCCGGGCAGCTTGATGCTCGCGTTCGGGAGGGTGATCGCCTCGCTCGCGGCGACGAAGAACCAGCCCCCACCGAAGCTCATCATGGAGTTCCACATCAGCCCGATGGCGGACGAGGGGAGTTCCACCGTGCCGAAACGCTGCCAGCGGTTGAGCCTGTACACGCGCGCGGCCTCCTGCAACTCCGGCGGGATCGTCACGAGCGAATGGTAAAAGCCAAAGGTCATGTTCCACGCCTGCGCGGTAAAGATGGCGAAGATGCTGGCGCATTCCACGCCCAGCAGGCTGCCGGGAAACAGGGCGATGAAGCCCGTAACGGTGATCGAGAGAAACGCGAGGACGGGCACCGATTGCAGGATGTCGATGACCGGCAGCATCACCAAACGCGCCCGGTGTGACTTCGCGGCCACGTAGCCATAAACGAAGGTGAAAAGCAGCGACGCACCGAAGGCAATGAACATCCGCAGGACCGTGCGGCCCGTGTAGTACGGGATCATCCGCACGTCGAGAGAAAGCTCCGGGGGATGGAGTTCGTCAAAGCGCACCCCCATGCCGCCGCCCAGGTTGACCACCATCCATAAGAGAGCGAAAACGAGGCCAATCACGGCGAGGTCGATCCACCCCGGAATCCGGCCACTGACGTTATTTTGAATGTTGTTGGCGGGGTACGCTCGTTGCATCGCCAGAGAATTGGTTGTAAAGGAAAAGACTACATGGGGATGATCCCGGTGGAAGCCACAAAATCTGCTGAAGCGCGAATTTGCCGTTGGTCCCTCTGCACCTGATCGGCTGGAGGTTCGGCGTTTCGTGCTCGGGTACTGATTTCGTCCGGGGAGCCGACAAAGAAGTTTATGAGCATGACCAGCGACACCCATTTTGCGACCGGTCTTTTGACTTTGGTGTCGGCGATGCGCCCTGAGATGATCTTATTTGGCTTCTGGATGCTCGTGCGCGTCCTTCGCAAGCGTCGCCATGAGAAGGCCACGAGGTTGATGGCGGAGGCAGCTTCCAGGTTTGCGCGCGGAGATGACGAAGCGGCTGTCAGGGGAAGTTCACAGGTTCTGGCCCTCGAACCGGAATACGCGCAGGCGTTCATCCTCCGGGGAATCGTTCTCACTCACGCAAGCCGATTCATCGAGGCAATCGCGGACTTCGACCGGGCTATCGCGTTGATGCCGCAGAACGTGCTGGCGATTTACCGTCGGGCCGCCGCCAAACATTGCGCGGGTGATTTGGATGGAGCCATCGCTGACTATGATCGTGTGATGCAACTGGAGCCTGGATGCGCTGATTCACAGCCGGGATTGCGGCGCAAAAGGCGGCGTTTCTCGCGCCCGGTTCCTCTACATCCCGATTGTTGATACGGTTCGGACCTGTCAGTTCTGACTGGACTCTTGAAGCTGATCCTTTCGCGGGGAGTTTCACGGATGCGGCTTTGTCGCTCGCACAGGTGGACGGGTTTGAGCAGCTTCAACCATCGGTCAGCTTGCGATGAAACAGGTCCACGGCCATGCCGTAGCAGCGCAGGGCGAGTTCGGGGTCGTAGCGCGGCCCCTCGTCGCGCAGGAATGCGTGCGCCGCATTGAACTCGGCCCACGTAAAACGCAGACCCGCCGCCGTCATCTCCTGGTAGATGAGTGCCCGGCCTTCCTGCGGCACATGCGGGTCCTGCCTGCCCCAGACCATGAGCAGTTCTCCCTTGATCTCTTTCATGCGGTCCAGCGTGTCGTCGTTCTTGCCCTTGCCCACGCTGCGCGTGTGGATGTCGGTGGCGTAGAAACAGACGCCCGCCTTCACATCCGGGTTCATCGCCGCGCGAAAGGCGAGGTGACCGCCCAGGCACATGCCGAAGACGCCCAGGTCGCCCGTGCAGGCCGGGTGCCCTTTCAGGAAGTCGAGCGCGGCACGGGCGTCGGCGTCGTAGCTGGCGAGTTCCTTCGTTGTCTTGTGCGCGTTGCCCCGGTCGGCTCCGGCGGTGTCGTAAGGCAGCACGGTGCCCGCCGGTTCGAGTTCGTGGTACACCTCGGGCACGGCGACCACGAAGCCATGCCCGGCCAAGAGTGCAGCAGTGCGTCGGATGGGCGCGGTGACCTGAAAGATTTCCGAGAACAGCACGACGCCGGGATAGCGACCTGCGGCCACGGGGCGGAACACGTACGTCCGCATGAGGCCGTTGGGTGTGGGCAGATCGGCCACTTCGTCGGACTGGAGAATCATAGAAATCTGGAACCAGAACAACCGGCTCGTGAAGCGATCAGCAAAAGGGACCTGTCAGTTGCTGATCGCACCCAGGAACTCCCCTGCGCCGCAGCCAATCGGGGAGCCATCGGGAATCCGGGTGGGTTTGGGCGCAACGTAATCCTTGGGAGTACGCAAAAAGTTCTCGATGTGGAACAGAAGGTATTCGCGCTGGGCTTGCTGGTGCGGGTCGGCGGAAGCGCGACTGGTTACTTCCTCTTGCAGCGCGTGGATGCGCCGCAGGGCCTCCGCGCAGACTTGCTGTTGCGCCTCCGGGCTGGCCGCCACCCGGAACAGGTGCTCCAGCCCCTGGCGTTCGACCATCCGCGCGAGTTCCTGTTCGTAAGGGCTTTGCCGGTCGTCAACCACCCCGGTTTTTAGCACCGCGTCGAACACCTCCGACAAGGTCAGCACGCTCTTGCCGCGCGCGTTCTGCTCGACGATGCGCGATAGGCGCTGCGGGTTGAACAGGAGGTCCAGCGCCGCGTTGACCCAGCTTTCCGCCGCCGCCAGCGGGTCGAAAATCAAGCCCGTGTGCGGATCGAAGAGTTCGCGGTCGCGCTCGTAGCCCGGCGGCAGCGGCGGGATCGCGGCGATGATCTTGTCGGGCAGCGTCAGGAACGCGGGCTGCCACGTCTGCGCCACCGCGGCCAGGGCAGCGCGCTGGGCTTCCGTGGAGAGCGGCTCGTTGGTCGGTTGACCGTCTCCACGCACGGCGTAGGCATAGTTCACTCCGCCGATGAGTTTGACGGCGGCTTCGGCCTGGTAGCGGTGCAACAAGTAAACCGGCACGAGCACGTTCTCCAAGGTCGCCATCGGCGTGCCGGGCGCGATGTTGTTCTCGCCGAAACGGCTCAGGGCGGCGGCGCGGACCTTGACCAGCCGGTTCAACTCGTCAGTCGCCGATGCGCCGCTGTCCCAGAGGTGTGCCAGCGGGTGCGCGCCGCCCGGCGGGCGCGCGTCCTCGTCTGTGATGTAGTGCAGGCCACTGGCGACGTTTTCATGGAGGATGGCGTTTAACCCGACCCGTTCATCCGTGCCCGACGGGAAATCCTGGTAGCCGTAGAGGATCGTGCGCTTGTCCCACTCGCCGATGCCGGTCGCGTAGGCTTGGGAAAGGTCCACGTCGCCCTTGCCATCCAGGGTGACGGTAGGGCGGCGGGTAATCCATGACGGAGGTACGCCCGTCCGCGCTCCCGGCGAAATTGTGCTGCAAGCCCAGCGTGTGGCCCACCTCGTGCGCGGCGAGTTGGCGCAGCCGCGCCAGGGCCATTTGCAGCAGACGCGGGTCTGGCTCGCTGCCGTGTTCATAGGGCTGCGAGCAAACCCTGGGCGATGAGGAAATCCTGCCGCACGCGCAACGACCCCAGCGTGACCCGGCCCTGGATGATCTCGCCGGTGCGCGGATCGACCACGGACGCCCCGTAGGACCAGCCGCGCGTCGAACGGTGAACCCACTGGATGACGTTGTAGCGCACGTCCATCGGGTCGGCGTCCGGGGGCAGCAGCTTCACCTGGAAAGCATCCTTGTACCCAGCCGCCGTGAACGCCTGGTTCCACCAGGACGCGCCTTCGAGCAAGGCAGATCGGATCGGCTCAGGCGCGCCGGGGTCGAGGTAGTAGATGATGGGTTCGACCGCCTCGCTGCTCGCCGCCGACGGGTCCTTCTTTCGCAGGCGATGCCGGGGGATGACACGCTGGACGAGCGGAGCCTGGATCGGGGTGGCGTAGTCCGCGTAGCTTGACCGCGTAGAAGCCGCTGCGCGGATCGAAGACGCGCGGCTGATAACCGCTCGTCGGGCAACTCGACAAAGGACTGGTGCTCGCGCACGGTCACCGCACCGGGATCGGGCGTTACCGAACGAATCCAGTCGCCTTCGGGTTTGCCGGTGAAGGTCAGCGTCGCCTCGAACTCGGTGTTCCTGGGGAAATTCCTGGTGGCGGGCAGATAAGGCGCGCAACGGGGTCGTCGAGCTTGTAAGTCCCCTGCTTTTGTTTCGGCGAGGGTATCCGCCACGCCGTGCGCGTCATGCAGCAGAAAAGGGGTGGCGTCGACGAGCACGCTGCCGTTCTCTTCCGCCTCCACCTTGAAGCCCCACAGGACGGACTGCGCGAACGACTGCTCCACGGCGGCGCGCTCGTCCGCATTCATCGCTGACGGCCCGGTAGCGCAGGTTCGCTCGATCAAGAGCACCTTGGGTCCCACGCGGGTGAAACGGACGACATGGCTGCCGCCCAGTTGGCCGCGATCCAGGCCGATGTCATTGGAGCCGACGCCCGCCGCCAGGGATTCGACGTAGAGGAAATCCGTGTCGAAACGGCCGATCTCCAGCCAGAGCTTGCCTTCCTTGGCGTCCCACGCACATGGAAAGAAACCCGGCATCGCCTGCGTGCCAGCGGTCCTTTGCGTGATGGTGGGCAGCGGTTTGGCGTCCGTTGACTTTGGTGGCGTGTCCTCGGCTCCGGCACGGAGCGTGAGCATCATCGCCGTTCCCACCACGAGGGTTGTCCACCCCTGCCCTACCCGCATCGTCGTCTTCACCCTGGCACTACAACAGTAGGAAGTGATCGTTGCCCAGAACAAAGCATCCTTGCGGGTGCGTTGGACCCGGAGCACCATTTCGTCATGGTTCCCGTGGACCAGAATGTGGCTGTGGTTTGATACATGCGCCCCCCATTTGGTCGGCGAATGGGATTACTCGAAACGCCGATCAATCATCTCCCACTTCAGCTTCACTCCAGCCTCCTGTTGATATGACTTCTTCCGAAGACTGGGCAGTCGTCGTGCCCATGGCAAACGAGGCCCCGGATTTCGACGCCTTCATCGGCGATGCTGCGCCCCGTCCTGGACCGGCTGGGCAGCGGCAAGGTGTATTTCATCGTGGACAAGGCCTCCAAGGACAACACCCGCGAACTCTGCACGGCGGTTTCCGCGCGCGGACCCGCGGTTCGTCACGGTCTGGGCACCGGAAAACAAGAACGTCGTGGACGCTTACATGCGCGGCTTCCGCGCCGCCTACGAGCCGGGCACGAGATCATCATCGAGATGGACGCGCGGCCTGAGCCACGATCCGCGCGCGCATCCCGATGTTCCTGCGCGTGCTCAACGAGGGCAACGAATGCGCGTTCGGCAGCCGCTTCTGCAACGGCGGTTCGATGGCCGACAGCCCCATCAAACGCCGGCTGCTCTCGCGCACGGGCACGCTTCTGAGCAATTGGCTCCTGGGCACGAACATGGAGGACATGACCAGCGGCTTCCAGGCGTTCCATCGCAACGTCGTCAGGAGCAGTTGCTCGACTACCCGGTCCGCTCCCGGGCGCACTTCTATCAGACCGAGTTGCGCTATCTCATGCGCAAACACCGGTTTGCCGAAGTGCCCATCCATTACCGCGCCCCGTCGAATTCCGTCTCCCAGAAGGCCATCCGCAACGCCGCTCGATACTTTGCTTTACTATTTCGGCAGACGCCTGTGCTTCCGGTCGGTCAAGCTCTGAACGCTCCCTACGCCGCTGCCTGATGCGCCGGGGGAAAATCCCGGAGTTCCCGGCCGGTCTCTTGTCATCTCCCTTCCCATGCAGATCGCTCGTCACCGGCGCCTCCGGTCACATCGGGTACCACGTCGCCCGGATGCTGTTGGAACGCGGGTACGATGTCCGCCTGCTGCTGCGGGGGCAAAACGCGCTCACCCGGCCACCTGGAGCGGCTCGGGGCGCAAGTGCGCGCCGTCGATCTCCTGGCGCCAGAGACCTGCGCGCCGGCGCTGGCGGGCGTGGAGGCCCTGTTCCACCTCGCGGCGGCCAACACCACCTCCCGAGCCACGGCGCGATGCTCGTCGAGGATCCACTGCCGGGCTGACCGGATCCGTCCTGGAGGCCGCACGGACGGCGAGGGTGGAAACGGTGGTTTACACGTCTTCCGTCGTGGTACTGGGCCGCAGCCCCGACCCGGGCCGGCTCGCTCAACGAGGACGACGAACGTCCTCCCAGGAAAGTCCCTACGTGCGCGGCAAGGTCGCGGCGGAACGCCTGGCGCGAGAGGCGCAGGCGGCGGGTGCGGACCTCCGGATCGTCTACCCCTCCTGGGTGGTCGGTCCCGACGATCCGAAGCTGACACCGCCGCACCGGCTCATTCTCCAGGCAGTGCAAAAGGGGCAGCGGTTTTCGTTTGCTGGAGGCATCTCCATCGCGCACGTCCGGGAGGTGGCGGAGGGGCACGTCGCGGCGTTGGAGAAAGGCCAGCCGGGCGGACGCTACGTCCTTGGCGGCCAGAACTGACGTTCACGCAGTTTTACGGATGGTTGGCGCATTTCTCTGGACAGCGGCCACCGTATCTTCCAACTGCCGAAGGCCGGGCTGGTCGCCGCCGCCATGACCCTGAAAGCCCTTGCCGGTGTCTTCGGACGCGAACCGCACGTAGACCCGGAATACGTCCGTGCCGTCGTCGGCAACTTTTCCTGGTACGATTCGAGCCGGGCGATGGCGGAACTGGGTTACCGCATCCGGCCCGCCGAGGAAACCCTGCGCGAAGCCGTCCGGCACGCCCGGCAGAGGTTAGCCGGCACGTACTCGTTGAACCTGGCGGCGCGAGACGTTCCGCCGACCCCGGACGACCCGGCCGGACCGGTGTCCTCCGACCCGGGAACGCGGCGGCATGCTGATCACCGGGGTGCCCGGCTGGCTGGGCAACCGCTTCATGGACGTGCTGGTCAACGGCGACCGCACCGGCCGCCGCTATCCGGCGCGGCCGGTCCGGCTGTTTGTCCATCCTTCGATGAAGGGGATGCTGGACCTGCCCGCGCGATTCGAGATCGTTTACGGCGACATCAACGATCCGGTCGCGGTACGCTCGGCGCTGGAAGGGGTCTCGACCGTGTTCCATCTGGCCGGGTGCCATTTACCCGCCGAAGGTCGCCACTCTCTACCGGGTCAACGTGGACGGAACCCGCAACCTCGTGGACGCCTGCATCGAGTGCGGCGTACGGCGGTTCCTCTACATGAGCACGGACTCGATCTGCGGCCACGGCACCCCGGAGAAAAGGGTGTTCGACGAGCACACGCCTGCCAATCCCTACCGGCACTACGGGCGTTCCAAACGCCTGGCGGAGGAATACGTCCTGGAAAAAACTCGCGCCGGGCAGCTCGATGGCACGTCGTTGCGCGGTTTCTGGTTTTTCGGCCCATACGCGCCAGCGCGGCAACTGAATTTCGTGCAAATGTTCTCGTCGTGGCCGCTGGCAACTTGTCTTCGGAGACGGGAAAAACCTGCGCAGCATTTCCCACGTGGATAACACCGTGCGGGCGCTCCTGACGGCGGAGGATGCGCCCGCGACCTTCGGCAAATGGTATTGGATCGGCGACGCGGAGAACGGTCATTCGCTGGACACGATTTACGGAACCATCGCGGACGCCTTCGGACGCCCGTACCGCCCCTTGTATGTACCGAAGCTGTTTTGCCGACTGTTCGGTGCGGTGGATGCGCTGCTGGGCAAGTTCGGCCGCATCCATCCGACGATTCATGCGGCGGCGAAGTTCGACCTCGACATCGCGGGCAGTGACGCGGCGGCCAGACGGGACTTCGGTTACACGCCGTTCGTCGATCTGGCGACGGCGGCGGCGGAATTGCCCGCGATGAGCCGGGCCATGAACGGGTAAACCCGGCGGCACGGCGGTGGCCTACAGGTCGTCGATCCCGCCCTTGGAGAGAAACCTCCACGGAGCTACTTTCAAGGCGGCGAAATGCAGTGCCAGCACGCGTCGATCCGCGTTGGATGGATCGAGTTCGTGCGGGGCGGCGGCATCGGGCAATTGCATCTCCAGGACCGCGCCCGGCCCGGAGGCGTTAGCCGCGTCGTTCCACCTCTCCGCCGGAACGTGCAGGATGAGCGGCCCGGTGCCGCGCGTGACCTCCTGTTCCTCGCCGAGCGGTTGTCCGTTGAAGAGCACCCGCAACCGTTGCCGCTCCAACCCTTTTTGCGGCATCACGAATGGCTCCACGTCGAGCGTGAGTTCCACCCCCTCCGCGCCACACGGCGCGGGCCGGAAGCCGAGCACGCTGGTGGTCGTTTCCGTCCAGCGGCCCCACAGTTCCTCCCCGGCCCAGCCGCCCACCAGGCTTCCGAGGGAATTCCCGCCGATGCGGAACGCGATGCCGGTCGCGCCGGTCGCGCCCGTGGGATCGAGAACGGGCAGTTCGCTGGTCGCCGCGAGGGTTTCGGGCGTTTTGCAGACATTGTGCAAGATCGAAAAGGAGACCATTTTGAGACTCGGGTCCGAGACCGGCACGGCGTCGATGAACCAGCGTTCCGCCGGCGGGTGCGCCGTCTGCCGCTCGTAGACGCTCCACGTTTTTCGCTCATCGAAAATGAAGCCCCATTGATCCGGCACGACATATTGGTAGCCGTCGCGTTGGAGTTGCAGGGCCAGGGCGATGACACCGTCCCAGCACCAGGTCCCGAACCGCAGAATTTTTGTGGTGTCCCTTTTCTCCGGCGAACCATAAGCCGCAATGATGCGCAGGATGCCGGCGTGCATCGCCGCGTTGGCTTCAGGCTCGGCATCGTGGATGCGCAGAGGCCCGGCCAACGACACGCACACGGCCAGCGCCGCCGCCCAAGCGGCGAACCGGGGCCAACGGGAAGCGAACGGACCGGGACGAACCCGGTCAGCCAACGAAAGCGTGGCGGCCAGCGCGCCAAGGCCGAGTGCGCCGTAGAGACCGAAATTGAACCAGGCATTGTAGTAATACATCCGCCCATCCTGAATGGTGCCCCAGTACAGGCTGAGGATGAATGCCGTGACGATCAGCACCCAGAGCGAGGCGAAAAATCGCCGGTTTCCGGGCTGCTTCCCCTCCATTCCAGATTGCTCTCCCTCTGCGGCAGCGTCCGCCGGTCTCTGGAGCGCCGCCGTGCCAAGGACCGTCAATCCACCCAGCCAGAGCGCGTAGGCCAACGCGTGAGTGCGAAGATAGTCGATGGCTCCTGCCGCGTCATAATGTCCAAATTCCATCGCGTTGAAGACGTTGCTGAGCGAATAGGGCCGGTACGGCGTGTACGCGCCGTACTGCAGGAAGTAGAGCAGGGAACGCGACCATCCCTTGCGCTCGCCGCGGTAGTTGCGGATGTGGTCGAGGATGTGCGCCAGATTGGAGTTTGCCCCCTTGCACACGTCGATCAGCACCGGCAATGCCGTGACGACGATCACCACCCCGGCCAGCAGGTGGGCCCGCCGGTGGCGGAGCCAGGTGGACCGGACCTTGCCGACCCAGCGGCGCAGACCCCGTTCGTCTCCTGCCGCAGTCGGCGAGGACTGCACGAGTCCGAGCCAGGAGAGCCCGACCAGCGGCACGACCATGAGCGGTTCGCTGACATGTTGGTGCAGCAGGAACCCCGCGCAGAGGGTCAGCAACAACAGGTCGCGCCCCCGGCCCGCCGCGACGGACGCCCCGGCCACCAGCATGCCCGCGAAAGGCAGGACGACCGCGTGCTGCGGCCACATGCCCGCCAACGCTGTCGGGCCGAGCAATACGTCGTACGACGGCAACCGGCCCATCGCCGAAAAATGGAGCGCGGCCAGCGCCACGGCCGCCGGCAAGAACCACGGCCACGTCCGTCGGGGCAGCCAGCGGGTGAAGACCCGCAAAATCACCACCAGCAAAGCGGTCATCACGCAGAGATGGAAAAGCGTCTGGGCGTTGAACGGCGCGGGTGCGAGGTGCAGGGTGTCGTAGAAAAGCCATCCTCCCAACGCTTGCAGGTAGAAAAGTACCGGCCCAGGATGGCAAAACCCCCAGCGGGAATACGCGCCGTAGAGTTGTTGGAAGTGTTTGGCCCGTTCGATGGAAAGCGCGTTCGCCGCAGAATCCCACCACTCGTAGAACGGACGGTGAAAAAAGAAGTCGGCGCTGTTCGCCACCAGCAGGGCGACGAGCGTCAGCCAGAGCAGGCACGCGGCTCGCCGTGTCATGACGGAATGGAAAGGCTGCATGGATTTTTGCGGCTACTATTCGCCCGGAAAGCGGCCGGCGGTTGTGCAAAGCGTGCGCCGGCTTTTGTGCACCACGGGCCGATGCCTCAACGGAGTTCCAGTTGGCGGAAGAGGAATGCCCGCTGCCAGCCGTCCGGTGCTTGTGTCAAAGCGTTTTCGTAGGTGAGGACAAATTCGTTTTCGCCCGCCTGCAAATCGACGGGCACGGTGAACGCCTGGAACCCGGAGCCGCTCGGCAGATCGATTTGCAGGACCGGCTGTCCGCGAAAATGCAGACTTGCGCGCACCGGTTGGTCCGCCCGCACGCTGATTGCCAGCACGGCTGCGCGCGCGGCCGGAGCCGTGAAAGCGAAGCGGGTTTGCGGTCCGACCGCCCAGCGCACCCGGCCGAGACCCCACTGCGGGTAAGGACCCTCCCAGGGCAGAAAACCCTCGACGGCCCGGAAGTCGCCGAAGCCGCCGAAGCGTGCGAGCATTTTTTCGTCGTTGACGAAAAGCCGGTGTCCCGGTCCGCCCGGTGAGGTGGGATAACGGGAAAGCAGCCGCAGGTGCGGCGTTTCGGCGAGCAGGCGCTCCACTTCGAAACGCAACTCCCAGGCGGCGTTCTGATCGTAGACGCCGGCCGCTCCGTCTTCGGGCGCGACCACGAAGGTCGCTTCCCGCAAGCCCTCGCGGAACGCCTCCAGGCGGTTGTCCGTCCAGACATCCGTGAAATCCAGCCGGCGGCCGGCTTTGAGCGCCAGCCAGCGGAACGTCTGCGCGGCCACGAAACCTCCCCGGGTCACGAAGGTCACCGGCGGCTCCGCCGGGATGGCTGCCCGGGAGCCGAATTCCCGCCAGATGTCATCCAGGATTTGCTGGTTAATGCTGCGGTCGCGGCGGACGACGTAGTCGATCTGCGGGGTCGAGTACGGCCAGACGACGGACAGGTCCAGCAGGCCGAGGTCCAAAACGCAGAGGGCCGCCACGAACGCCGCCGTCCGGTTCGCGCCCTGGGATCGCGGCCACGCGGCCACCGCCGCCCGCAACAGCGCGAAAAGAAGCAGCGTGTCTGCGGGCACGCCGAAGTATTGGTTCTCGCGCCGGTTGAGGATGATGGCACCGAGGGAAACAAAGGCCGGGAGCAGCAGGAAAAGCTGGAAAAGGAGTTCCGGTTTGTTTTTCGACCGCACGATCCGGCCCAGGCAGAGCGTGTACAAAACCAACCCCACGAAGAAGCTGCCGCCGAGGATCAGTTTCCCCGCATAGCCAAAAGTGTAGAAGTGAACCGAGGCAGCCAACCCGCCTTTGAGTTCCGAGACGTGGCGGTGCGCGCCGAGGGCAAAATCGTAGAAATATCCGAACGTTTCCCGGAAGTTGACCAGAAAATAAGGGGCGGCCAGCACCAGACTGGGCAGGATCACCCGCACCGCGATCCGGGCAAATCCGCGCGGGACGCTTCGCCAGCGCGTCCCGTCCTCCGCCTTCCATCCCAGCAGACAGGCCCCTCCGGCCACGGCCAGGATTTCCAGGGCCAGCGTGTGCACGAAGAACACCGATTTCGTCAGCAGCGCCAATCCGAAAAAGACACCGCCCAGGGTCCACTGTCCGTCCTGCGCACGGCCCTCCCGCCAGAGTGCCGATTCGCCCACCAGAAAAACACCCGCCGCCGTGAAGATCGCCCCCGGAAAATCGGGCCGGTACTCGCAGAGTGTTTCGACCGAGAGCGGGATCGTCAGCGTGAAGACCATCAGAACGATCCGCGCGCGCAGGTCGAGCGAACGCCCGAGATAGTTGACAAACAGCATCAGGAGGAGAACAACCGGCGCGTTGACGCCCACGTACGGTGCCCAGTCGTGTAACCCAAAAATGGCGAAGGCGACAACCGCGCCGAGGTCCGAGAACGGCGCGTGCGGCGGGTTTTTCCACTCGTTCGCCACGAAGGCCGCCAGTCCCCGGTCGTAAAAAACTTCCAGGTGCTTGCCGGCCTCGAACATGTACATCGAATCATCATAGGTAACATCCTGCGAAAGCCGTCCGCGCGCGAAGGACCATTGCAGGCAGAGCAGGGTGAAAAGAACCGTCAGCAGTCCTGCCATCAGGATGCCGGGAAGCAGACGCGCCGTGGCGGGCACGACGGAAGGAGAATCACCGGACATGCTTTTCTTCGTTGACGAACAAACGGTAGGAACCACCAGCCGACGTGGGGTATTCGGCCAGTTGCCGCAGATGGCCCGCGCGCACTTCGGCGGCGAGGAGGTCCGCCAGTTGGAAGCGCAGAGCCCACGGCGGCATGTTCTCGAAAACACCGCCGGTCTTGTCGTCCGCCGAGACGACGAAATCAGCCGCCGCGATCTGTGGGCGAAAAGGATCGAGGCGGCTTTCCAATTGGAGATCGGAAAAAGTGAGCGGGCATTCCTCGCGGAAAGCCAGCCAGCGCAGGGTCGCTTCGTTAATAAAGCCGGTCACAGCTAGGAACGTGGCCGGTGCCGACGGGCTTCCACCGCGCCGGGCCAGTTCGCGGTTGATGTCGTCGATGATCCGCTGGTTGATGCTGTGGTCGCGGCCCACCAGTTCATCGACGGCGGGATGGTGGTGCGGCCAGCACTTGTGCAGCCGCAGGAGCGACAGATCGGTCATCCCCAAAGCCACGAGCAGGCCGGCCGCCGCGAAGCGCCCCCGGCCGGTCCAGCCGGAGACGGTCAGCACGAAGGCCCATACCCGCAGGCACGCCGCGGTGAGCACCATCACCCAGGTCATCCCGAAGAATGGATTCTGGATGCTCCCGTAAACCACCGCCGCCAGTGATACCGTCGTGAGCAACAACAGCGCGCCCTGGAGGAACAGTTCGCGCCATTCCCGCCGCCATGCGACCCATCCTAGGGCAAGGAGATACAGCAAGCCCCAGGCGTAGAAGCCGCGGCCCATCAGCAACTCCCCGGCCTCGCCGAAAAGGTAATAATGGGCCGCACCGGTCCAGCCGCCGGGCAATTTCCAAAAGGCGCTGTTCTGGCCGAAGCTGTTAAACAGAAAATAGCGAACCACCCCGGCCCCGTTCACGGCATAATATGGTGCCGCCACCAGCGCGCAGGGCAGCGCGACTGCCGTGCCGATCTTCCACGCCGTGCCGATGGCATGACCCTCGCGGCGCGATGGGTCAAACCACCGCGCCGCCAGCCAAGCGCAGGCGGTGGCCAGCGCGGCCGTCACCAGGGTGAGAGCGAACACCGGAGGCTTCGCCCAGAGCGCCAGTCCGAACGCGACGCCGCCGACGGCCAGCGCCCGCCTCTGCTCCCGTCCGGTCCGGTAGACGCCGGCCTCGACCACCAGATACATCCCGGCCAGACTCAGCAGCGCGCAGACCGCATCGGGGCGGTAATCGTGCACGACTGATACAGCGATGGGCAGGGTCAACGGCAGCGCCATCAAAGCCATCCGCCAGGGCAGCGGCAGGGCACGCGCCAGGTAGCCGACGAGCAGCAACAGGCCGCAGACGATGCCGCCGTTCACGAGGTACGGTGCCCAGTCGTGCAGCCCGAAAAGCGCGAAGCCCAGACTCGCGCCGTACGTCGAAAACGGAGCGTGCGGCGGATTGTTCACCGCGTCGGCGAGAAACGCGCCGAAACCGCGTTCGTAAAAAATCTTCAGGCGGCTGCCTCCATCGTAGAGGTAGGCACAATCGTCGTAGGTGGAATCCTGGGACAACCGTCCACGCGACAGCGACCACTGCAAACACAGGGCGGTGAAAACCGCGGAAAACACCAGCGCCGCGCGCCACGTTCCTCGGGTCGTCCGGGGGGCTCCCACCCTGGCGAGGGTGGGTGGCGGGTTGCCGGCCGGGAGCGCGGCGCTCATGGCATCGGCTCCACGGAGACCGGCAGGAGCAAACCGAACGCCGCCACCCGCTCGTCGTTTTCCCCGAGGCGCACCATCGGTTGGGAGGAGTGCAAGGCGAGGTCGTTGCCGCCCGCGTGCAGGGTGATCTCCACCGGGGTGGGCACTGCCTCGGCCAAATCGAAAGCCGAAGTGGAAAATTCTCCGGCGGGCTGGCCGTTGACCCTGATTTCGATGGTGTCCTTTTCCATCGAGAAAGCCGTGAACGGCCGGAAGGTCACCCGGTATCGTCCGGCGCCCGGCACGTCCACCCGCAGCACGGCGTCCTGGCGCGCCCAGCGCAGCCGGGTCGATGGCGAGAGAACCTCCTGCTCGTGAAACCCGCTCACGAAACTCACCCCCTGGTCAGGTTCGGCGCGCGGCGGGGAATAAAGCGCCGGGTCGGACGGGCGTTCGCACGCCGTCAGGCAAAAGAGCGTGGCCAGGACCGCGACCAGGGGCGCGTGTGGGGTGCGTCTCGTCATGTTTTTCGCAGCAGGAGTGACAGACCTCGGGTGAGTAATTCCTCGGCGCGGTATGGCAGGATGCGCGTCAGATACGCCGCCACAGCGGCACGTTCGGGCGTGGGTGTTTCGGTCAGCGGCACGGTCCAGGCGACCTCGAAGGGAGACGCCGCGAAACTGGCTTGCAGATGGCGGAGATCGTGGCGGTTGACCTCATTGCTCTGATAAATCCAGCGCAGTGCCGCGTCCCGGTCGATGGGAGCGTCCGGTGGCCAGGCTTGCCGCGCGAGCACGGCCTCCATCTGTTCCTTGTCCAGAAACAGGTGGCTCCACGGCGGGACCAGGTCGCTCACCGCGCCGAAATGGTGCAGATGATGCCCGTAGGAAGCCGTCCAGACCGGCTCGAAGCTCACCAGCGCCACGCCGCCCGGGCGCAGCACCCGATGCATCTCCGCGAGCACGACCTCCGGCCGGTGAAAATGCTCGAAGGTCGAGATGCTCAACAGGCAATGGAACGTCCCGTCGGGAAAATCCAGTTGCCCGGCGTCCATCTGCCGCAGTCTGCCCACACGGTTTTCGGAACCGTTGACTTCGATCTGCGATGCGCCCCAATGGCGGGTGATGTCGAGATCGATTCCCTCGTACCGCAACACTCCCTGGTCGAGCGCCGCTTCCAGCGCGTACCCGTGAACCGAGGCTCCCACGTCGAGCATCGCGCAGCCCGGCAGAGGACAACATTTTCCGAGTTCCGCCATCATCAGGTGGTTGAAGGCTCGCAGGCCGCCGAGATGCGCATGGACGGACATCTCGCCCTCCTGGATGGCCCGCAGGCCATCGAGAGTGAGCCGGTGCGGCCCGACGTGGGAGGGAGTCGTCATGGGCGGACAGCGGCAGCCATCGCCGACGCGGGTTCCTCGGTTTCCACGCGGACTTCCTCCAGTCTGACGCAGAGTTTGCGCGAGTCCGTGGAACCGTCCTCCACGAGGCGTGGGATGAAATAGGGAGCCGTGCGCAGCACCACCCGGCAACTCCGGCCGGCGTAACGGCGCAAATCCGCCGTCAGGTGGTAGGTGCGCGCTTCCACGCAGGCCAGCTTGCCCTGCGAGCGCCCTTCCACCTCAAGCTCCGTCTCGATCCGCGCGTGTCTCCCGTTGGAAAGCGGAACGTGCCGCAACGCGAGCACCAGACACCGGGCGTCGGCCGGCACGGCGAGGATTCGTTCGTAAAACGGCCCGATCCACCCATCGAGGTATCGGTCGGTGAACTCGTCCGCCCCGGGACCGCCCTCGCGCCGGAACAGCCAGCCCTCCACCAACCGCAGGGCCCGCCCCGCCAGCAGCGGCTGGAGCAGCCGGTGCCAGGCCATCGCCGGAGAAAACACCAGCGTGTGGAAGAACTCGCCAAGTGCGCGCCAAATGCGCTTTTGCGCGAACGCCTGTTCCGCCAGCCGCGCGTGGTGACGCGCCCGTTCGTGCCCCTGCTGGTCGTGCAGCCAATGCGACCACGCCAACCGCCAGCGCAACGGATGCAGCCGGGTGGGCCAGTGCCGGCGGCTCACTGCCACGCTGAGGGCAAGAACCTCGCTCTCGCAACGTTGCGACGATTTGGATTCCGGGTGCCAGCGGTAGGTGCTCCAGAGTTCGTCCACTTTATGAAAACGGAACCGTGCGCTAAAACGGCAGAACAGGTCGTAATCGAGAACGTGGGTCTCGCGTTCGTCCAACCCGCCGCAGATTTCCCAGACCCTGCGATGCCAGAAAACAGACGGCTGGGGCAGCGTGTTGAACCCCCTTTTCCAGATGGCCAGGTGCTCGAAACGGCTGACAAATTCCGCCGGGTGTTCGACACCGAGATGCGGGCCTTCGCCGGTGAAAAGACACCGACCGAAGACGATCCAGCGACCCCGTGCCGGGTCGATCTCGCGCGCCACGCCCGGCAGGCAGCCGGGCAGGAGCGTGTCGTCGGAGTTCAGGAAGCCCAGGATGCTGCCGCGGGTTTTGGCGAAGCCGAGGTTGAGCGCGTGCGCCTGGCCCCGGTCCGCCTCGACGTGCACCCGAAAGATTTCTGGGAACCGCCGGGCGAAATCCTGCGCGATGGCGACCGACCCGTCCGTCGAGCCGCCGTCCTGAACGATCACCTCCAGCCGGGGATAGTCCTGCGCCGCGAGACTCCCGAGGGTTTCACCAAGAAATTCCCCCTGGTTCAGCGAGGGAACCACGATGGAAATGAGCGGCGCGGCGTTCATGGTACAGGCACGGGTGACCGCGCGGTCCGTGCCCCGGTCCCGAGATGCGGCAGGGGGCAGACGGAATAAAATTCCTCGAAGACGCGACGGTAGACGGCGAGCGTCTTGAGGGTGCTGGCATGCGCGGAAAACCCGGCGCGTCTCCGCTCGCCGGCGGCAATGCAGGCGGCCCGCAGGGTCGCGTCGTGCGCGAGCCGGAGCATGGCTTCCGCGATGGCCGCCACGTTCAGCGGATCGAAAGTGATCGCGGCGTCGCCCGCGATTTCTGGTAGGGAAGTCGTGTTCGCGCAGGCGACCGGACAACCGGCGATCATCGCTTCGGCCACGGGCATGCCGAAGCCCTCGAACAGCGAGGGAAACACCAGCGCCAGCGCACCGCCGTAAAGGGCGCGCATCTCCAGCGGCGAACGGTAGCCGAGATGCACGACGCGTTTTTCGAGATGATGCGCGGTCACCGCTTCGTGAGCGGGGTGATGGGACGGAAACGGCTGGCCGGTGAAGACCAGCCGCACATCCGGCGGCAGGTCTTTGACGATCAACCCGAAGGCGGCCACCAGCCGCGCATGGTTCTTGTGCGGCCAGGGGTGCGCGGGGAAGAAAAAGTAACGTCCGGTGAGGCCCATGCCGGTGAGCAGGGCCTGGCGGCGCGCCGCGTCCAACGGGAGCCCCGCCGCCCGGCTGGGGATATTCCAGACCGTGGTCATCTTCTCCAGCGACACGCCGTAGCAGCGATGCAAATCCTGCCGGGTGAACTCCGAGATGCAGAGGATGTGACGCGCGGCGGCGCACGAGGCGCGGTACAGTTCATCCCGCTCCCGGTGCCGTTCCGGAGTGAAGAACTCCGGGAAATGAATGTGCTGCAAGTCGTGCACCGTCAGCACCGTCGGAAAACCCATCAGGTCGGGAAACGTGTAGGACGGCAGCGAATGGACCAGGTCGAAGTCCATTTTGCGATAAGCGCGCAACGCCCGCATCGACGGCGTGAGGATCGGGTGCATCTGCACCTCGGCGGCCAGCGCGTTGGCGACCCCGGCGTGCAGGGCCTCGGCGCGCGCCTCGTTCTTGTCCGTAAAGAACCCGCGGCATTGGAAACCGGCCGGGAAATTCCATTCATGGAACGTGCCGCGAGGACAAAGGAGCCGGTACGCGTTGCGGTGGTCGATTCGTGACAGCGCGGCGACCAGCTCGTAGGCCATTTGTTCTACCCCGCCGGCCTTGCCGATTTCCATCCAACGCAGGTCGAGCAGCAGCCGGTAGGGACGCTGGCGGCGGATGTGCGGAGCGCGTTCCACCAACCGCGCAAAATGCGGGGCGGCGGCGCGGATCGAATGAAAAGCCAGTGCCGTCTTCCTCGCTGCGGCCACCACTTTTTCGCGTGCCGGTTCGGTGCCGCGGAGCAGTGCGGTCACCCGCGCGGCGAACGCCTCCGGCGAGTCTTCCATCCAGCAATGGACGCCGTGCTTTGCCTGCGTTCCCTCGCAGGCCATCGTGGTGCCGATCATGGGCGCACGCATGGACCAGGCTTCAAAGATTTTTTGCCGCACGCCGCCACCGAAACGCATGGGCACGACGTACGCCGACGCGTTCCAGTAGTAGGGACGGATGTCCGGCACGTCCGCGTGCAACTCGACGCCGACGCCAGCCAGATTCCTGGCTGCCTGCGCCACGCTTTCCGCCGGCAGACACCCGACCGCCTGGAAGATCGCGTCCGGCACCGCCCGACGGATGTGCGGCCAGATCGCACCGAGGAAAAACAGGACGGCATCGACGTTCGGAGGATGGGAAAGGTGCCCCGTGAAGAGCACGAGCGGCCGTAGGTCGCGCGCCCAGTCCGTCGGCGCGGGATGATAATAATCCGGGTCCACCGTGATGGGCGCGACACCGGTTTCGGCGGTGGGCGCGTAGAGGTCGCGGGCGCGCCGCTCGTCGAGGTCGGAGACGAAGCCGACGAGGTCCGCTTCCCGGCAGACATGCGCTTCCTGCCGGGCGACGGCCGGGATCAGCCGCCGCTGCCGGGCGGCGGCGGCGGGGTCCGGTTCGTGTCCGGCCGCCCGCTGCAGGGCGTCGGAACGGACATCGTGGAAATAGACGAGCTTCGCCAGGTGGGCGGGCAGGTAATCCAGCCACGGCGCGGTGTTGGTCTGAATGAGGACGAGCGTCTGCCAGGAGCGCGCGGCCAGGGCGGCGAGCAGGTGCGGCGCGCAGTTGGCCAGCGTGCTCACCTGCATGTACGCATCCGCCGGTTGCCCGTGCAGCCGCAGCAGTCGCAGCAGCCAGCGCCGCAGCCGCGCCGTGGAACATCCGCGCACCCAGGCCGGCAGCCTGCCGGCGGGAGGCTCGCGCAACGCCGGCAGCGCGGACGCCGGCGCTGGCTGAGGCCAGAAATAACTTCCCGTCAGAAAACCCTCCAGGTTGCGAACGCCATCCGCCGGAAAAAACCCGTGCCGCGGGCCGACCATGCCGACGACGTGACTCTTCGCCAGATGCCGCAGGTTGAAAAAATCGTGTCCGGCCCGCCCTGGGAAAAATGGCAGGTCGGCCGTCAGCACGATGGCGCTCGGTCGCGTGTCGTTCGCCTCCATCCCGGGTCTCGTGCTCACTGTCGCCAAACGCCGAGTTTCCCCCACAGCCGCGCCGCCCAGTGCGTTGCCGGCGCGGACCGTTGTCTTTCGAACTCGTCCGGCGGCCTGGTGTGCGTGGCACTGGCTGCGGCGGCGAGTTTTGCTCGCTCCGCTTCACCACGCTCCAATTGCCCACGCAGGTCCGCCAGGAGGGCAATGTTCTGCTGGTGCTCGCGGGCGAACTTCTCGATCTCTTGTTCCAGTGCCTCCATCTCCTGCCGCCGCCGGTCGATCTCGGCCTGCAGACGCCCCATCTCCGCGCCCTGGGTTTCGATGACCCGCAAGCGTGCCGCGCGGTCGGCTTCGCTCCCGTCGAAATGACCCCGCAAATCCCGGTATTCCGCCGCAGCGTGGGCGAGGCGGGCGTGCAATTCGTCGCGCGCCGCTCCCAGATCGAGCATCACCAGCGCCGCCCGCGCCTGTGGCGAGGCCGTCAGCAGCAGGTCGGCCACCTCCGCGCGCGGACGCTCCGGCAACGGCTCGGCGCTGGCCACCGCGCAGAGGTCGTAGTGCGCAAAGACGGCTGGCTCGAAACGCACCTGCCCCACTCCGAGGTCAGCGCACAGACGCTGAACCGCCGGCTTGGCTGAAAAGATAAAGGTGTTCGACCGGCTTGAGCTGTTGCAGGAAAGGGTGACCCTCCGCACACAGTGCCTCGTAGCTCCAGCCAGTCGGGTAGCACGGCGTCTGGATCAACAGGAAGCCTTGCCTCGCACGCAGGAGGGCGGCTGCCTGGCCGAGCGTCTGGCGTGGGTTTGGCAAGTGCTCCAGCACGTCCATCAGGATCACGGCGTCCCAGGAGGCAGCGGGGAGTTCTTGGTCTTCCAGGCGGCCTGCGAACACCGGCACGTCAAACCATTCGCGCGCCCGCCCCACCAGCCAGGGACTCAGTTCCAGCCCCGTCGCATCCAGACCCGCCCAACGCTGCATCGCCACGAACCCCCCGTGCCCGCAGCCGAGTTCCAGGGTGCGGGCACCCGCGTCGGGCACGAACTTCAAAAGGGTGCGCAACCAGTGCAAACCACGCTCCGGCAAATCCTCGCGCGCACGGGTTTCCAAGTTCGGCAGTCCGTAGTCGTCCTGAACGTGACGCAGGTAATAATTCTTGCCGTAGAAATCCCGCTCGTCGTCCTGCACCCGGCTGATGTCTTCCCCGCGCATTGCGCGCACCACCAGCGTCTCGCACTCCGCGCAACGCCAGTAATCCGGTGAGAAATCTTCCAGCCGCGCGTTGCCGCACCAGCAACGGACCTGCTGCCCAACAGCGGGTAAAGGGAAAAGGGTGTCCATGAAAGATGCGCACCACGTCTCGGTGGCATGATCAAAGACCCATTATTCGCGTGGACCCGCGTCGCCGTTTGTCAAAAAAGTCGCGGCAGTTTCCGCCGCGCGGTCGCAGCCGATTATGGCGCATCGGCCGGCTGAACCGGGCTGAACCGGGCGCTCAGATCGCAAATGCCTTGGAACGTGACGTTGCGTCCGAACCATTCGATCTGAAAGGCGGCGATCCCGCCAATGCGATGATGGTAGTGCAGCGGTGATCCCGCATGATCGGCATCGGACCCCAAGCCGAAATCAAGCAGATACTTCCCTGGTCCCAGGCGGCCGCAGAGCCTCAGCAACAACACGTACCGCTTCCCGGCGTCGGCGCGGGGAAACTCGGCCCCGCCGTTCAAGGACGTACCGGCGGAAACCACGTTGTTGAACCGGTCGCGGATCTGAAAACCGGCGACGAGTTGGTTCTCCAAAAAATCCTTTCCGGGCACGAAGGCGATCCCGACCCGGATCGATTCACCGGCCACGAAACTCTGGGCGTGGCAGCCGTCCGCGTCGAAAAGTCTGCAACCGCTCAGCGTCAGCGTGCCGTCGCCGATTTCGTCCTGGAACGTGGCGATCCCCGGTGGGACCACGGCCGCCGCGCGCCGCAGGGCGATCTCCAGGGAGACCGCATCCTCCCGGCCGATCTCCGTCACGGACGAGGGTTCGTCGGCGGCTCCCGCCTCGTCCAGGCCAGTGATTTCCGCGCGGTCGGTCCGGGGAACCGCCGCGCTGACAGGGCTTTTCCGGGCATACGTGCCAGAATGGATGGCATGGTAAACCGAGGTCGCCTCGTCGCTGGGTCCGACGAAAGCCATTCTCCCACGGTCGAGGACTACCGCGTCGGCGCAGAGGGAACGCACCACCCCGGGATCGTGGCTGACGAGCAGCAGTGTCATGCCTTCGTCGAGCTTGCGCTTCAGAGCCTTGTTGCACTTGTTCTGGAAGTAGATGTCGCCGACCGCCAGCGCCTCGTCGATGATGAACAGGGTCGGCTCGACGGCCATCTGCACGGCAAACGCCAGCCGCACCATCATGCCGCTGGAGTACGTCTTGACCGGCTGGTCGAGAAACTGGCCGATGTCCGCAAAGGCGGCGATGCCGTCGAACTTGGCGTCCACCTCCGCCTTGGAAAATCCCAGGATGGCGGCGTTCAGATAAACGTTCTCGCGGCCGGAATACTCGACGTTGAAGCCGCTGCCGAGTTCCAGCAGCGCCGCGACGCGACCGTAGACCGCGACATGCCCTGTCGTGGGCCGCAACGTGCCGGCGATGATTTGCAAGAGTGTGCTCTTGCCCGCGCCGTTGCGTCCGAGGATGCCGAGGCTTTCCCCGCGCCGCACTTCGAAGGACAAGTCATGGAGCGCGGTAAAATCCTGATACAACCCATCGCGCCGCCGCTGGATCGCTCGTAGCGGGGCAGAGCCGGGCGGCATGACCCAGCGCAGGGAGCGATGGGCCTGGCTGAGCAGCGAATAACGCAGACGAACAGAAGGAGATGCCCACAATCGATAATCTTTGCGGACGCGATGGACTGACAGAACGATGTCTTTGTCGCCCGATCCAACCTCGTCGGCGGCTGACAAATTGGTTTCGAGCGTGGACGGACTCATCGGATCGTGAAACGGGCAGCAACACCTTTTTCCGCTGCACAGGTGCTGCATGAAATCGTCAATCGAACAATCACCCGGGCGTGGATGCAGGCATTTTGGCGGGATACATTGGCGGTTCCACCTTCACGGCCCACCTGTCCTGCCACGTCCGGAAGGCACCCGCCTCTACGACCTGATCGATACGGACTTTAGTGGTGATGAAGCCGAAGAATTGACCTGACGACCGGCCCGCATGCGATGGCGCTGCTGCGTCCAAACCTACCGCCGGAGGTCTGGCGGGCGGCGGACCTGGTCCACGCCGAGGACGGGCAACGGGTGCTCATCGCGGGCAACGTGATCTGCCGCCAGCGGCCCGGCACCGCGGAGGGCTTCGTATTTGTAAGTCTGGAGGACGAGACCGGCATCGCCAACGCCATCGTGAATCCCAAGTTGTTCGAGGAGCGGCGGCTGACGTTATCCCAGGAAGCGTTTCTGTTGATCGAGGGTTGTGTGCAAATCGCGGAGGGCACCATTCACATCAAGGCCGACCGGCTCCAAGGACTGCGGCAAAAAACCACCGGCCCACATGCCGGGTCGCATGATTTTCATTGATTGCTCAGTAAAAATCGCAGTTTGCCCACAAAGGTGGAATTTAAAGTTCACATCCGACCGGGAAAATGCGTAAAAATTCGCCCGAATGCCGATTCCCCCATTCACTTCCGAAGGCGTGTTTCCTCCGCACACCGGCGATCCGGCAAGCTCGCCCTCCGATCTTTCGCCCTACCGAGCATCCATTTTGGAGGTTTGTCAGCGGTGGAATTTTTCTTCCGAGCGCCGGGCGATTCTGGCCGGTTTACTCGCTCTCCGCAACGCTTTACGCGCAAACGGTATTGTTCAAGGTTTCAGTGGCTCGACGGCAGCTTCGTGGAACAATGCGAATCAACGAAGGGTCGCCCACCACAAGATATTGACGTGGTGACGTTCTATATGCCGCCCTCGCCAGCACTGCCCGCCGGAGCAGCAACATCGTCAATTCTCGTAGATCACGCGGCAACAAAAGCTCATTTCCGAGTCGATCATTTCTTTGTTCCCCTCGGCCAGCATCCTGCTCTTACGGTGGACATGGTACGGTACTGGACCGGCCTGTTTTCTCACCGCAGAGGCGATGGACTGTGGAAAGGGATGGTCCAGATTGAACTTGCCGACTTGGCAGGCGATAATGCCTCGTTAACCGTACTGGGTGTAGCAGGAGCAACGCCATGAGCCAGCTTCGTGATATACGCCAACGTCGAGTCGAACTGGCGGGATTGCGAGCCTTTCTCGACAACGCGCCAGACGATCCTTTTTCCAAACCGCTTCTTGCGAGCCGCCTTGCCGCTTTGGAAAAGGAGATTGCAGAAATGGAACGGAACCCCGTTCCGACTCCTGAGACTGAAATTTTCTTCGCCGGGGGTGCGGCGGTTGGGTCACAGGCTCTCGAAGCCAAATTTGCCGCCCTTGTGCTCGGAAGTTACCCTGACATTGTTACGAACCAGTACACCGCTAAACATTTCGGCAGCATCAGCCGTTTTGGGAAGCGGCGAGGTGAAAGCAGTAGCAAATTGTATCTGACAGCCCTACCGCGTGGTTCGTTCGGGCTGCAACTCTCGCAGCCGTTCAAAGAGGAGTTTTTTACCGCAGAAAATCTAGCGGGCGTAATGGAGGAGGTCACTGTCTTGATAGGGGCTGCTGGGCAAAGCGACGAGCTATTTGATAGTGTCTCTGCACGCTTTCACTCGCGGGTGCTCAAACCGCTTGAGCGATTCCTTGCCGCAGTCGAGAACGCGCACTGCGCGTGCAGAATCACGTCCGGGCGGCAGGAAATCAGTCTGTCCTACGAGCAGGTCGTCGCCGCCCATGACCGAGTCGCTATCGCCGACGAAGAGGAAGCAGACCAAACAGTATTCGGCATTTTCGGCGGCAACCTGATGCAATCCCGTACTTTCGAGCTTACGCCGAACATGGGGCCATTAATCACAGGATTCCTTGATCCCGACGTTACGGATGAACAGGCGAAAGCGTGGGCACATCTGACGGGTCAGTCAGTGAGGGCTTCGCTTCGAGTGACGACGATCACTACCAAGTCCGGGAAAAAGAAACCGAGGTACGAACTTTTAGACCTCCAGGCGACCCTTGCCCTGCCTCAATAACGCCTCCCAACGCAGTGCGCCGTTGAAGGCATGACCGCATGAACAAGAGCCGTCGGTCGGAATCGTGGACCGAAAAGTGTCCAAGCAACTTTTTCTTGGAATATTTCGACTTACGTAAGTCCCTCTCGCTGAGGCATGCACCCGTGAAGACTCGAACTTCAAACTTTCTGATCCGTAGTCAGGCGTTCCTCATAGGTGATGTGCCTATTTCACTGTGCCCAAAAATAATTTTAGTGCGGTTTGTTTTGTGGTTAGAGCCGGCATGGCGACAACGGCCTGGACGATCATCAATACTGCCACGCCGCCCGGTCCGCCACACCGCTTAATCAATGGGCTGACCGGGACGCAAAAGGCAAGTGAGGGACTACCGCGGCCTTTCCCCCCCTCGCAACCGGCAAAACGCGCGCGCGACGTCGCCGTAGTCGAAAATGGTCACGTTGTTCGAGCAATAAATTGGACTGACCCAGCCAGCTGCGCGCATTTCGCGGAAGACGCCTTCGCTGCCGATGACTTCGGCCGCTTCCTGAGGGCGCAAGCCGAGTTTAGGCGCGTTCACTGCGGAAGAACCCACTAGTCGGTTCCGGCGAGATCCTTTCCTTTCTCGTTTGGGGAGCGACGGCTCCTGGGCTTCGGTGGTCGCGCCCGCGGCTGCGGAGCCGACGGACGTTGCTCTCTGATTTCGATCGGCGCGACTGCGCGGACGGAGAGTCGAAAGAGGGACTGTAGGCTTGGGCTGATTTAACGGGGACGCTGGCGGGCAAAATTCGGAAGGGTAAGAAGCGGGTACAAGACTGGGCATTCAAGGCGAAGCAAAAAGTTTTTCGGCGGTGAGCCACCCATGCGCTAAGGCGCCTGATGGCGGTCGACGCAAACGTCGAAAACAGCTTGAGGAGCCAACCGCGGGTTAAACTGCGACCCGGCCGGTTGACCGAAAAAATGCTAGCGATTGTCCTGAAGGAAGCTTTATCAACGCCGAGTCGCAATGGCGGTCTCGAGGTTGGGCCCCGTCGTTCAGGAGGTACGCGAGCAAGTATAGCATCGGCTGAATTCGGCGCAACGGCCGATCTGCGCCGGGTGGGTGAGCGCAGTCCGGTACAACTGGCCGCATCTCACGCCGCGACGCCAATGAGGCTAAGACACCGCTTTCGTCATCGAAATCACGCAAGAGCACTGGTGAAGCCTTTCGACGATACGTTCAGGAGAGCATGCAACTATTTGAACAGACTTGAACACAACTGAACATTGCATGCAATAGAACCCTCCCCGCCTCCCGCGTCCCGATCCCACTCGCGACCATCCTACGACTGCGCGCAACGATTCCGCTGTTCGAGGCATGCGTACCTGCGGGCTTCGCCTCGCCCGCCGAGGGCTAGTGCTTCGTCGCGTTGATTTCGCTGGATGCTTGTCCTGAGGCTCCTCATCCGGGCAAGCTGCGGGCATGAAGAAGGTTTACAAGGTGGCGTTGAGTGGAGGAGAAGAGGCGGAGTTGCAGGCGTTGATCTCCAAAGGCAAGACCTCGGCGCGCAAGGTGACGCGAGCGCGCATTTTGTTGCTGGCGCACGCGGGCGAGAAGGATGCGGCGATTGCCCGTGCCTTGCAGACGAGCGTGAGCACGGTCGAGCGCACGCGCAAAAACCTGGTGCTGGAAGGCTTGAAGTCCGCGCTCGAAGAGGCTCCCCGGCCCGGAGCCAAGCCGAAGCTCGACGCGCAAGGGCCACGGCTTTCTGGTCGCGTTGGCTTGCAGCGCCCCGCCGCAGGGACGCGAGGGCTGGACGCTCGAACTCCTGTCGGATCGACTCGTTGCCTTGGGCTACGTGGAGAGCTTCTCCAAGGAAGCCGTGCGCCGCGCGCTCAAAAAAACGAACTCAAGCCCTGGCGGCACAAGCAATGGGCCATCCCCACGCCGGGCCCGGAGTTCGTCTGGCGCATGGAGGAGGTGATCAGCCTCTACACCGAGGAAGGTGAACCTGACCCGCGCCGACCCTACGTCTGCTTTGATGAAACGAGCAAGCAACTCGTCGCCGAGACCCGCCAGCCGCTGCCACCTAGACCCGGCAAGCTGGAACGCTTCGACTACGAGTACGAGCGGCGAGGCACCGCCAACGTGTTCATGCTGGTGGCCCCACGCTTGGGCTGGCGGCAGGTCAACGTCACGGCCCGGCGCACCCGCGTGGACTTTGCTTTCCAGATGCGCCTGCTCGTGGACGACTACTTCCCGCAGGCCACGACCATCCGCGTGGTGCTGGACAACCTGAACACCCACAACCCGGCCAGCCTCTACGAGGCGTTCCCGCCTGCCGAAGCCAAGCGCATCCTCGACCGGCTGGAGTTCGTCCACACGCCCAAACATGGCAGCTGGCTGAACATGGCCGAGATCGAACTCTCGCTCCTGAGCCGCCAGTGCCTCAAACCGCGTGTGCCCGACGCCGAGACCCTGCGCGCGGAGGTCAACGCTTGGCAAGAAGTTCGTAACGCCGACCAAGCCCGCCTCCACTGGACCTTCCGCCTCGAAGACGCCCGCAAAAAGCTCACCCGCCTCTACCCTGCACCTTCAGCATGACGAAGCACTAGTGGAGGAAGGAGTTGGTTCACAGCGCCCACCGTTTCGTCGTCCGCTGTCTCCCCCCGGTCGAGATCAAAACGCCATAAATGGGCGCATAGAATTTTCTGCGGCCATTCTGAACGCGAAGCTTTGCTACCGATGCTTCTGCACCATCTTGGCGAACGCGAACACCGTTTTGTCACCGAGGATCTCCCTGAAGGTCAAGCTGTTGATAGTTTTCCTTCTCCGGGCCTCAACTGCGTACGCACGACGGAAGACACTTGTTCCCGCCATGGCGCGGCAGCGGTTGAAATGGTCTCCCCAGCCAGGAACGGACAAGGCTGGGGAGATTTGCGTGGCGGCACGCAAAAAGGAAACTGACAGGAAACAAGTCGGCGGCGCGGCCATTGTCACTGGAGCACCCGGATACCAAACCCGACTAGTCGGCGTTCATTGATCGCCGCACGGCCACCCGATCCGTGTTGATGAAGGTGGTATTTCGCTTTGCATCGGCACTCAGATGCAGGAATTTGCGACACCGACTATGCCCGAAGAGTTTCGGTTCACCGCGGAGCCCTCATCTTGCCCGTACCTTCCTTCCGAAGTCCGCCGGTTGGACTACCAGCTTCTTCCTGCCTTGGACGATGATGGATTCGCAGGCCTGTTGAACCGTGGCTGGCGGCGGTTCGGCTACCAGTTCCTCCGGCCACACTGCCCGGCTTGTACCCAGTGCCGGAGTCTGCGGGTGAAAGTGGCCGAGTTCCAGCCCAATAAGGCTCAGCGTCGCACACTCGCCAAGAACCAGGACATTCGGCTCGAAGTCAGGCCGGCGAGCGTCTCAGATGCCCACATCCAGCTCTACAACCGGTACCGCCATTTCATGGCCGGGGAAAAAGGCTGGAGGGAACAAGCGATCTCGGAACAGGAATACACCGATCACTTCCTGGGTGGCCATTTCAGCTTCGGGTTCGACTTCTTGTATTTTCTTGCGGAGACCCTGGTGGCCGTCGGCTTGGTCGATGTGACGACACGCGCCAGTTCGAGCGCCTACTTCTTTTACGAACCTTCTCTGCGAGCACGCTCGTTGGGAGTGTACTCGATGCTCAGGGAACTGGAGTACGCCCGGGAACGTCAGATCCCTCACCACCATCTCGGTTACTGGGTGCCGGAATGTCCTTCGATGCTCTACAAGGGCACGTACTGGCCGCGGGAGCTTCTCGTCGGCTACGCCCGTGACGACGAGGAACCCAGGTGGGTGAATGAAGAGGAATGGTGGCCGGTGCTCAACGGTGACGCTATGCGATGACGTGCGGCCGCTGTAATGACGGATGGGTTATGAAAGATCATGCAGTTAACGCAGACGACGCAAGCGACACTCCTCACACCTTGCCATCGGCCAAATATCACGTTAGGCGAGATCGTGTGTGCGCTGCCCCCGCGTAGTCCCTCATGAGCAAACTCGAACATCATCTTGAAGCAGCCCGTGGCTGGCTCTTGCTCAGCAATCCTCAGGAAGCCGAGCGTGAACTCGACGCCATCAATGAGGTGCACCGGTGCGACGCGCGAGTGCTCATGGTGCAGACAGGCGTTTTCCATCAACTCGAACGATGGGAGCAGTTAAGGGCGGTCGCCCAACTTCTCTGTGACACGCGGCCTCTCGATCCACAATGGCCGGTTTCTTTGGCCATTGCCACCCGCCATCTCGAAGGTCCGGAGCAAGCCATCGGTATCCTGATGGATACGATCCAAGCGTTCCCCAAGGTGCCTGGCGCGTACTACGATCTCGCGTGCTGCGAGGCCGTGCTGGGCAACGTGGACCTCGCGCGGGGTTGGCTCAAGAAGGCGTTCCGGCTGGATCCGGGATTCCGGGAGAAGGTGCTTTATGACCCAGATTTGGTGATGTTTCAGGTTGAGCTGTAAGACCCAAAAAACCTCAAAAGTTGCAACCAAAGACGAGGTGACGATGCAAAACAGTCCAAATTTTTCCTCCATCGGGGGTCTACGCCATAAATTGTCCTGTATGACGCTGCACGAACGCCTGCGATTGTTGCGTGAAGAGATTAGCATCACACAAAAGGAGATTGGTGCACAGGGGTTTGTATCGGCCTCGGGATGGGCGAAGCTGGAACGTGGCCAGCGTTCTCCCAGCGACGAGCTGATCCTGCGTCTGATCGCTTGGATGCGTAAGGAAGGGCATCTCAGCATCAGCAGGGCGGGTAGGGTTCTGGAAGAACTGCTTACCCTCAAACATCTGAGCGACAGTTCTGCGTTCGTCCGTCGCGTTGTGCGCAACCACGCCGAGGAGTTGTTCGGGGGTACACCCCTGCGCTTGGCCGAAGACCCTGCCGTCTACCGGCCGAAGCCGCGGCGAAAGCCGACGCACCCAAAGGCCATGTAGTCCCATGATCATGGGGATCACCGAGTACATGCGGGAAGTAAAAACGGCGCTGCGTACCCAGCACCACCTCCGACCATCGCGCGTGGTCGAAGATCAGCCGCTTTTCGACTACTTGCACGATGGCGATTATCCGATGGTCATCGCCGGGAAACTTGATCGGGTGCGCGTGGTTGAAGGTCGGTTCGAGTGCTGCCGCTTCGATGAGCCGGTGCCCCGTGCGGCCGCGCGTTGCCGCTACGAGATGTGGTGTAACGACAGCAAGGGCAAGCCGCTATTGCTCGGCTGGGGCAATGATCCCAAGGAATTTGCAGAAATGGTCAAGAAGTGGCCCGGCAAATCCACCTTCCGCGCTATCGATCTGCGGTCACCAGCGCAGAACCAATTGTGAACGGTCTCCAGAAATGGATGCGATAATCATCGGAGGCTCGCTTTCTGGCCTCACCCTTGCCTTGGCGTGTGCCCGTCGTGGAATCAGCACCTGCGTCCTGGAACAAGCGCATGGGCCGCGGCGTCGTGGCGGCACCTTGGGCGTTGATCGGGAACTGCTGATGAAGGTCATCGGAAAAAGCGCGCATCACGATGTTGCGAATCGTCCCTTTCCCGTCTTGGCCGGCAGGCGCATGGCGGTTGCTTGGCACAACCTCTATGACTGGCTGCGCGCCGAGGCGAAGCGACACCCGGCCGTCACCCTTGAAGACGGGGTATTGGTGACAAAAATCGACCAAGCCAAGGACGACGTGATTGCAGTCGCCGCCGATGCCCGGCAGTTCCGGTCGTATCTGATTGTCGGTGCCGATGGATACCGGAGTGTTGTGCGCCAGGCGATCAATCCCGAGGAAGACGAGGCCGTGTACGCAGGACACCTGCTCTGGCGAGGCCTTGTCGATGAGGCAAAATTGTCTCCAGCCCATCTTCCGCGAGACCACGAGGAGGTCGTGCTGGTCAACAAGGCAGGACACCGCTTGGTTGCCTACGCGGTTGCCAGCGCGAGTGGCACGCTGGCAATGGGCGAACGCCTGCTCAGTTTCACTTGGTACGACGGTGGGCGCAGTGATCTGCTTCGCACGTTGGGTTGTGTCAGCAGCTCGGGCTGTGTCCTCCGCACCTTAGCAGGGGAAAACATTCCCCCCGAAGTGAGTAGAAATTTGTGTGAGTTGGCTTTTCGTATCTGGCCTGACCCGTGGCGCTCGATCATCATCCACGCGCTTGAACGTCGGCAGGTTTTCGCCACACCGGTAGCTGAATACCTTCCGCGGCACTTGGTTTGCAGCCGTCTGGCGATGATCGGCGATGCGGCCCACGTCGTCTCACCGGCCATGGGCAAAGGATTTCTCAGCGGCATTAGTGACGCGGCCGCACTGGTGGAATGCCTCGTTCGCTACGCCGACAACTCAGGCCAAGCGATCCCGTCAGCACTTGCTGCGTACGAGAGTCGGCGGCTGCCGGAGGCACATTCTTTGGTGTCGGCTTCACAAGCATGGAGCCAAGCCTTTGCCGGGAGATGGACTTCCGCCACCCAGCAACTTCGCCCATACGCCCACTCTCGAGGCACGAAAAACTAAATCGTCGGTTCGTCGATGAAACTGCGTACACGCGGGCATGACCCTCGGCGTGAACCAGCTTCCGGTGTTGGACGCACGGGAGGGCGCGTGCATGAAAAAACCACCCTCTACTCCCGTCGTCCAAGATCAGGTTTCTCCGCCGTGCAAAAGTAAAAACCATCGTGCGGCCAAGCCTCCGCGCTTTATCACACGCTTGGCTCCGACGCTTTTGGGAAAACACCGGCCCATCTGCTACATTTCAGGCGAAAAACCCCGGAAAGAACCAACCGCACTTCCCCGTCTTTTCATCCGAGGGCTCGGCGGCAGCCTCAAGCTGGACTTGCGCGGGGTGGGTGTGGGCCTCTCCAACGCCGTCTTCGCGCATTTCGTGGCCGACGATGCTCTGCTGCCGCTTCATGTATGTCGCGGAGACATCGCTTTGATCGAACCGGCCATTCGGCGTACCCACAATGGGAACTTGGTGCTGTTGGAACTTGACGGCCGTCCAGTGATCCGACGGCTTCGCAAGCAGAAACATCTGTGGATGCTAAACTCGGTCGACGGCAGTTCAGACGATTCGGTTCTACCCGCCAACCAAGGAATCCAAGGCGTGGTGATCGGGTTCGTACGGTTGTTCAACAAGCTCCGACCCGTCAGGTACGAGGGCACCGATGCGAACTACAGCCCAGGGTTCGAAGTTCCAGCCCGGCCACGAAAAAGACGGGAGCGAGTAACATTTCAAATAAGCCCTCGTAGCCGCGTGCATCAGGCCCGAAGCAAGACCGATGCAGGGCACCTCTTTTCTGTAAATGAAGTCTGAAGGAGGAACATCCCCCTTCTACATTGATGAAGAAGGTGCCGCCCTCCGCCTCATTAGACGACCTTTTGAAGGAGCTAAAGCGTATCGGGAGGGAGAACCGGCGGCTCCTCAAAGAGAATGGCCGGTTGATACGCGAAATGCTCGGCGACAGAGAGAAAAAATTAGCCAGAGCCCGGAACCGTGCTCAAAAGCGTAAAGAGGGTTAGTTGCTGGAGCATCGTAGGCCGCCGAATCCATCTGCTATGACGCTCGGCCGGACAAACGCTGGAGGTGCTCCAATTCCGCGTCGATCTCGACTTTGGAAGCAACGGTACGCCCAATCTCCTCCCGCAGAATTTCGCCAAAACGCCGTCGCCAGCGTGCCAAGGCGGCGTGTAATGCCTCCACGGTGGTGCCGAGCGATTGGGCCGCCTCTTGATATATAAACTCGCGGGGGCGGGCTTCCAGCACAGCGTCGAAGTACCCGAACAGAACCTCTTTGCCCCTAGCTCGCATCTCCACGCGTAGTTCCCCGAGCGCATGCTCGATCACGGTGGCTGCCCACTGACGCTCATACGCTGTCTCAGGAGAATCGTGTGTCACCAAAGCTCGCAGATAGAGCCCCTCCGCCTCTTTGGCATCGAAGGACACGATTTGGCTGCCCCAGACGCGCCACAAAGTCCACCGCCGGCGGTGGCGACTGATCAAAAAGTGGCGCAGGGCCACGGAGAGGTACGAACGAAAACGCCCTTTTGCCGAATCCATTTGGTGCAGCCATTTGCCATTGAGCAGATGAGCGAAGAACTCTTGGGTGAGGTCCTGAGCATCATGCACGGAGTGGCCATGGTGCCGGACGCAGGAATAAACCGGCCGCCAGTACGACTGGCAAAGTTCCGAAAGCGCCTCGTTGGACTTTGTTTGATCGTCCTGCAGACAGGCAGCGACCACCGACCAACGGGTTGTGTTAAATACCCTGGCCATCCCGATGCCGAGCCAGTTGGTATTTTCCACGGAGCGGAGACTAGGGAGTTTACCCCCGGCGAGGCAAGCACTTTCGCGTTGAGATGAAACCCGATTCTTGGTGAGAATTTGGCTTGTCTCACTACGGGTGCCGGCCTCAAAATACCGTTCGTATTAGGGGAAATACCCCGCAGACCCGCCCTGCATGGCACGAGAAGCTAAAGAACGCGACTTCCGAGTTGACCCACCCCTGAGGGAATCCTTGGACATGTTCGACAGTCCGAGATGCGCGAAATGCGGCGGGCATGTCTCGGTTCTGCCCTCCGTCAAATCGCAACTCTGTGGAAGCTGCGTTCTTGCTTGGGCATTCGAACCCTGTGGGCTGTCCGTTGGTATCACCGAGCCTGTTCTCTCGTGGGGTGGTGATGCGCCGGTACTCGGACCCTACGTCTTAATCGAGGAAATCGGCCGTGGCGGCATGGGGGTGATCTACCGGGGTGTGCATTATGAGACGTGCGAGGAGGTGGCTCTCAAAGCCGTCTTGCCGCAGTATGCAGACAACCCGGAAATTCTGGCCCGGTTCCAACGTGAGGCGGAGCTGGCGCAGAGCCTCGATCATCCGAACATGATGCCGATCCTTGAGATTGGATGCTCGGAGAAAGAGGTGCCGTTTATCGTCATGCCGTTGGCCCGGGGCGGGAGCCTCCATGACCTCAAAGCCAGATACCACCAGCGGTGGCGGCGAGTCGCTGAACTCATGGTGAAAGTCGCCCGTGCGATCCACCACGCGCATAGCCGGGGTGTCCTGCACCGTGACATCAAGCCAAGCAACATCCTTTTCACGGAGGATCATGAACCGCTCGTCGCGGACTTCGGTCTGGCGAAGCCGCTCGCAGGCTCCGACGACCTGACGCGCTCACGCACAGTGCTCGGCACGCCAAACTATGTGTCTCCAGAGCAGGCGGGTGGCCAGACCGTCCAGCTGACCGTTGCGGCGGACATCTACAGTTTGGGAGCAGTGCTGTTCGAGCTGTTGACCGGTCGGCCACCGTTTGTAGGGGACAACGCGTTGGATGTGCTCCGGCAGGTCAGCACGAAAACCCCTGTTCGCCCGCGCCGTATAGTGCCCGCAGTACCGAAGGCGTTGGAACATATTTGCCTGCGTTGCCTGGAACGCGCTCCAGCCAATCGGTACGCCTCCGCGCGCGGGTTGGTCGATGATCTTGAACGCTGGTTGGATGGGCGTTCGGTCACGCCGCAGCCGGTTAACTTGCGCGTAAATGGTTTTTTCGGACGTCACCCGATTATTGGTAAGTGGTCCGGTCTCGTCGGCCTGTTGCTGATCGCGCTGCCTTTCATTTGGAAGACGGTTGAACGTCCCATCGTCAATCAGCCACCGACAAGCATTGCCATAGTAATTGATGAGATGGAGCCGAGTGTCGACTCCCAGCAAATTGCTCGGCAATTGGCCAATCAGTTGAGGCAGGCTTTATTAAAAAGCAGTGGATTCCACATTAAGGAGCGGCCCAATGGAAATCCCGTTCCCATATCGGCATCGCTGGATTCCTTGTCTTTCGCAAGATCTATCTCTTCACAAACGGTGTTGACAAGCCATCTCCGTGAATCAGGCAGCCAACTGCATCTGGTGATGCAGTTCGTGCGGTGCGACACGGGCGAAACCATTTGGCAGCGCCGGGATATTTTTTCTCTGGATCATGCAGCGGCAACTCTGTCGACCATCACCGAAGCGGTGGTCGAGCATCTCAAGCAAAGCTGGGATGAACGTCTTGAGGCCAATGCTCATGCGAGTTATCGACCGATTGCCGAAGCGCAAGATTTTTATACCCACGCCATGGAACTTGCGGCTCACGGAAGCCGTCGTGACATGGAGGCAGCAGTCGAGCTTTTTCAACGGGCCCGGAAGGCGGATCCCCAGTTCGCACAGGCGTGTGCCATGCTCGCTTTCGCGCAATGGACGATGGCATATGGCTATGGAGAATACAACCAGTTCGCTTTGGCGGAAGGAACGGCCAGAGATGCTCTGGCGCTGGATCCAAACTCCGCTCAAGCTCATCGAGTTCTTGCCTCTTGTTACGAGCATCAGGCACACTACAACGAAGCGCGTGAGGAGTTTGAGATTGCTGTGGAATTGGCCCCGTCGTCCGCCGGTTGTTGCCAATCGCTCGGCATCTGCCTCCGAGAAATGGGTCACCCAGATCGCGCGATTCCCTGGCTTCGGCGAGCTGTTCAACTTGAGCCAGCCCATGGCAGTTTTAGCACGTCGCTAGGAGAGGCGCTGATCTTATGCGACTTGGATGAGGAAGCTGAGGCTGCCTTCACGCGTGCTGCGGAACTCAATCCGGAAAGGCCGGGCACCCAGTTTGCAATGGCTGCTCTGCGCGTTTGGCAGACACGATACGATGAGGCACGAATCTTGTGTGTTGCGGCAAGTCACCGATTTCCCGACTACAGATTAAAGCTGGATTTTGCCGCATGGATTGAATTTTGCGATGGCCGTCTGTCCGCAGCTCAAGACTATTATGTGAAGTTACGTGCGGAGAATTCCTATCAGGAACAATGGGTATTCTATGGCGGTATTAATCCTTCTTCAGCCCTCGCCTACGTTGCCTTTCAATCTGGTTCGGTCGAACAGGCACAAACGCTGGCTAGTGAAGCCCTTCGTATCGACAGAGAACTGCTGACAAAGTACCCGAACAACAACAGGATTCTGCATGACATCGCTGCAACGTACGCGGTCACTGGAGATAAGCAGAACGCTCTGCTTTACTTGGGGCAAGCACTGACGGCGGGTTGGGCCGAGCACCGGTCGACAAAAATTGATCCGCGATTCTCTACCCTTGCACACGTTCCTGCCTTCGCTGCACTTCTAGAAAGCACAAAACCGAAATATAACGCAGATACGGCTTTCTAGTGCTAATACGGTTTAACATTTCTTAAGGTTTGTTAGGGTGGTTCTCGTAGAACACGAAAACACCTATGCCAACTGACAACCCAACAAACCCACTGGACTGGAACGAAGAAAACCTGGAACGCGTCGTCACCGACCTGTACCGGGAAATCGAGACGGACGACGGCCTCCGTCAGCGCTTGCTGACCGATCCTTTCGACGCGCTCAGCAGCAGGATCGCCATACCCGAGAGCTATCGAGGCGGCATCCTCCTGACGCCGAAAGGGCAGGACACCATGGTGCTTTACGTGCCCGCCGTGAATGCCGGGCGCACCGAGGCGGCCGTGGAAGGCACTTCTGAGGAAACGCCTCAGAAGACCTACCAGATGCTCTGTACCGAGCTTCCGCTGTGGTGATCGCTACCGGCTAGCGGTTTGCTGCAGACCGTTCCCGCTGCTGCCGGTGCAAAAGCATCAATGATAACAGCCTCCTGCTTCAGGAATGCTTCGATGCTCTGCACCGGCAGCGTTACTTTTTGTTCCTGCTCGTGCTCGACGGTTTGTTCAATGTAAGGGACATCTATTTGTAGTAGCGACAACTTCTCATCCTCGGTCAAAGGCGGATCATTCCGGCCGACGCCCGGACACTCGGCAGCAGTGCGTAGAGATGATGGGGCAATCATCCGTTCGATTACCGATCCATACCAAGAGGTTGAGCGAAGGATTCGACGCCGCCGACACCGTGCCAGAGCCTGCACCCAGAGCTGGAACTCGCCTCCAAATCGATGTTCCTTAAACACCTGTTCACCGAACCAGCGGAAACCGGCCAAAATGTCGGGCAGAAAGTCCGGTGCCAGATATTCCGTCCCGGCAAATACCGGCAGATGTCGCGCTTCTTGGAGACCCGAAATCGACCGGTGACCGAGCGCATTTAGTTCGTAAGTTGCACCAGAATGTATATTGCTCTGTGGCAGGAACCCGGTGCGTAATACCGTGTTTGCGATGGGGTCATCACCCGCGCCGATGTGCTCCTGCGGATGCCACAGCGTTTCCAGGTCGATGAGCACCGGGTAAGCGCCGTCCGCAATTAGATTTCCCTTGTGCATGTCAACTCCACGCGAGAGGTAGACCAGGGCGAGCAGCACACCCGCCCGCCAGTAGAAAGCGTGTAGATCCACCGATTCGCTACACGGACGTGTTACCACGTCTTCCATCCAACCGTAGTCCTCTCGATCCCAGCACCGCGCGCCCCTAAAATTGTACGGGGGTCCTTTCCCATTTAATTGTTCGAGCAGAACAGTAAAAAGAGCTTCCGACGCCAGCGAGCGCGGCTTGTATATTAGGCTCTCAGAACCCGGGAAGACGATCCGCACGACACAACGCCCGCCCCGGTGTGGATCCGACAGACCGACGTGCAACTCATCGACAGGATGGGCATACGATCTACCTTTAAAGTGGTGGGGGAATTTCGGAAGATCGCGGTCGAGGCGCTCGAGAAAATCACGGACGGTGCTGATCCAGTTTGCCACCAAAGTTTTGCATACCCGCGCGAGTTCAGGGAACTCGTCGAGAATCTTACCTAAACGCTCTGTCGGATTGTCTCCGGTGAATTTATGGTAAGCAGAGCTTTCCTCTGATCGTTGATTGCCTGTCGCTCCGGAGAATGCGGAGCGGAACGAGCGAAAGATTTGGAATTGCTGGTCGACTACCTTCTTCCCCGCCGAGTTGAGCCGCCTGAGCAGGTACGCCTCCCAACTCTCGTGCGCTTTAACGGTCAGCAAGTCGTAGAGCCTTGCGTCCGTCTGTTGTCGCAGTTGTTCCCGGGCATCGAGAACGAATGAAGAAAAAAGACGTTCGAGGGGCAGAGACTTCCTGGCCTCTGTGATCAGAGGCGTCTCTTTGGATGAGTCGGCAGCCAACTCGTGCATGTTGCTGCAGAATTTGGGATCTACTTTCCAGTCGATGTTCGCTTCTTATACACCGAACCGGGCGGGCGGCCACGCTTCGGTTTGACACGGTACGCGCCGGGTTCCTCGGCGGCGAGGTAGACAGCATCGTTCGGCAGCTTCCTTGGCGTGGGCCTTGGCCATCTCACGCACGAATGGAGAACGGCTGCCCAGATACTTGAGGGTCAAGAGTTCTTCCTTGAGTTCGTTAGCCGCGCGCGACTTCATGTATTTGTCGTCCACCAACCACTGGGTCAGACGCTCGATGAGCTTTTCGCTGGCTTGGCGCTGGCCGTTCTCGATCTTGATCCAGCCGGGTGCAGAGACAAATCCTTGTGCTCCGAACGCCTCTTGGGAAAGGTCGAGTTCTCTACGCAATGTTTTCAGGCGGTCTCCGAGGTTCATGGATGTAAAAGACAACGGTTTCTACACGGCTAGAAGAAACCCAATCGTGGCGGTTGTCACGGATTTTTCTTATGGTCCAACGTGCGGCAACGGTAGACAGGGCGGATTCATCCTCGCCGCAACATGCCGAGCATTGTCGGGATGGAAAAGCTACCTGCGTTGTCCGCGGCGATTGCGCTGCCTGCGTTTCGCCGCAACGTGGCAGTTCTCACCAGACTGACCACAGGGCATGAGCGGCTAGCACGAGGCATGTCAAAGCGTACGCGGCATCCGTCCTCCATGATCGGCGGAAATGCTGCCAACCGCTCGTGCGTGGCGTGATGCCCCAGAGCCTTCGGCACCGCACCGTGTGCCTGCGCTTGAGCACCTGCACCAAATGTGGGCACGGCACCCAAGCTGGCGCATCCTCAATCCCTGCGAGTAAGTCCCCCCGGTGTGCGTCGTCGTACCGTGCCGCTGACCGCCGCACCATCATCCAGCCCATGATGGCGGCCGCGCTATCGACCCCGATACTCAAGGCGAACTGCCTGCCTGCCCAACGATGGACTGCCACAGCGTAATTGATTCATATAAAAAACGACCACGGCAGAGCAATTGCCACTTCGGCAGCGGTGTCCATGACCGCGCGCCGCAGACCTCCCTCGATTATTCCAGCGTCAGCCCGCATAGGCCACGGCCCCGGCTTTGTCCCGCATGAACACCGAGGAGCTGGCGTCGGCCGTCTTGATGTCGATGGAGCCGCCTACATCCAGAAGGAACACGAGGTCATTGGCCTGCTGCTGCACCTTGAGGATCTTGCTGCCCGTCGCGACCGTGTTGGTGGAAGACGGCGCGGTTTTCACCACCATGACCGAGCCATCGTCAAAGGTGATGGTCAATTGATCGTTTGCTTGGGCGGTGCCGGTGATGGTTCGACCAGCGATAATTTTGGTAAGTTTCTGGTTTGAGTGCATGGCTGATGTCTGGTGGAGATAGAGTCGCCGCGTTTATTTCGCCTCGTGGTAGCCAGCAGCGAGGGCGTCGACCTCCGACATGTACTTGCCCTCTTTGGTCTTGCCGTAATATTCAGTGCCTGGCTTCCAGATGACGCCGCTCTTGGTGTTCACCCACACCTGCCCGGTCTTGTCGGTTGTTGCGGCGGCGGTGGTAGCACCAGGTGCGGTGGTTTCCACGTCGGGTTCGTAGCTGGTGGCGCTCTTCCTGCCCGCGCGCGGCGTTGGACTGACGTATTTCTTGTACGCGGCGATCCAGTCGTGGGCCATCTCCTGCTGCGTCGTGTGCAGATCCACCTTGCCTTCGCGCACGAGGACCAGCAGACGGTCTTCGAGCTGATCCTTGGTGTGGGCGTTCCAAGGCTGCGTCTGGTAGCTCTGGGGCCACAGGTTCTTTTTGCTGTTGCTGCCGCCCAGGGAGAGCGAAATCAGGTGATCGATCTCGTACTCGCCTTTCTCCCAGTGGGTGATGCCGTAGGCGGCATACACCTCGCGCTTGACCGACACGGGGACGTTGCGCACTTTGGAGGAGTAACCTTTGACCTGAATATCCGCCAGCGTCACGGGTAGCACGTCGCCGGGCGTGAGCTTTGAGTCGGGCAGGATGGGCGCGTTGCCAATGGGGGCTTGACCGCAGACGGGTGCGGTCGCCCAAACGAACAGAAGGGCTGCAATGGAAAGCGGTCGCAGGCAGGGCAGCTTCATGCCAGTGAAATCGGTTTGCTCCCACAGTGAGGCCGTGTTCGGGTTTCAGACGCCGCGCGGCGGCCACGGAAGGAATCGACGCTTGACCCAACCAAGGGCGTTTTGATACGAGGGCGGGATGCCCAAACGCATACGGCCCGATGAGGATGTTCCCGTAGGCGCTTCCGTCCTCTGGTACGGCTATCCGTCGCCATGGTATTTCTTTGGCTCGATCTGCTTCGGCTTAACACTTTTGCCCCTTGGTGTAGGACTGCTTCTTTTGCTTCGCGCCTACGTCCGACGCAATTCCTTCCAGTACGTCATCGCAGAAAACAAGGTGGCCATCGAATATGGCTACTGGGTGAAGAGTTCGCGTGAACTGCGGGTTGCCGACATTCGTAGCATCAACATCCTGCGACACGGCATCTCGGGTCTTTTTGGCCTCGGGAGCGTGGAATTCTCTTCGGCGGCTCATGTGGGCGCTAACGTCGTTTTCGGCGGTGTGAGCGGTGCCGAGGCGGTCGCGGACGTGGTGCGCGCGCTGCAAGATGGAAAAGAGCCTCTTTTCGTGCCGAAATCGAGAATGCATTCGATGGTAGGGGTATTCGCCGTTGCGCTACTTTTGACCGCCTGCGTTGATTCGGGTTTCTATTGGGCTCTGCGATCCCTGCCGAAGCCGCCGTCACACTATCCGCGTTCGGATTATCGGCCCGAACACTCGCTGAACACACCGGCGGATTCTGATGAGACCGAGCCATCCACCCCTCGCCAGCCCGTGCGTACCCCCGTTTACGTTGCGCCCACGCCCTACACGCCAGCCCCGCCAGCTTTCGCCGCGGATGTGAAACAGTCACAGTTTCTTGCCATCCAAAAACACCCCGATCTCGCCATCAAAGACAGTCCGGCCAACCGCCGCTTCCTCGCGCGCTATCAAGAATGGAAAGATCGGCACGATCCGAGGCTCGACAGGTCAGATTGGCCACAACGCCTTGCCGACGAAACCGCCGTCCCATGAAACAAATCAAAATCACCGCGCGCTTTATCGAACAGCTCTGCATCGCCGACGGCTACATCGAACTCGGGATGTTCTTGGAAGCCAACGAAGCCCTGGAAGACATCGAGCCGGCGTTGCGGGCCACCGTGGAGATGCTGGAACGCCGCGAGAAGAATTACGCTGGCCTCGACAAGCCCGATTTGCTGGACGTGGTAAGGCGAAAGTTGTATCCATCGAAGCCCTGAAATCTCGTCTCAAAAAAGCGGGTGCCGCCCTCCCGATGCAGCGCATTCCGGTGTTGAGCGAAGCACAGGTGCGCAACCTCATCGGCTTTGGCCGAAGCGGGCTGATGTTCAAACCGGGCACGTTCACCCTCGTCGCAACCAGGTAATTTATGGGTGCGGACGATTTTGCGCCCGCGATCCCGCCAGCCCAGACAGCATGGGAACGCCGACTCTGGCGAATTTGGCTGACGATTGTTGCGCTGCTCATCGTCGGCTCATTCGTCGCGTTCGGGCTGATGGTGCTCTCCCGGCGGCACCAAGAGGCGACTGAAAGGACGCAGGCGACGGCAGTTCACGTTCCAGCAACGCCTTCAAGAGGCGACAGATCGTCGACCGTCCAAGCCGAACCTCGCGTACCGGAAGCCGGCCCAGGTTTCGTGTGGGTGAACACACGCAGCAAGGTCTACCATTATCCTGGATACCGTTGGTACGGTCGTACCATCGCTGGGAAATATGCGAGTGAGCAGGATGCAGTGGCCGAAGGGGACGTGCGGCTCTGAACGAGCGACGGCCTGCCAGATTCGGTGTTCGGGTGCCTCAGTAGAACGGAATTTGCTTGGCAAAGCGCATTCCCGTGTTCAGGTGTTGAACATCACCTGAACGAAACTGAACGCCTGTGAGTTGAGCCTCCCTGCGCCCGAATGAACGCACCAGCCCTCAGTCCACCAGTCTTTCCCGCCACGCCGTTCCCTCGCCTGCGAGTGCCAATCCCTCTCTTTGAGGCGCAGGTGCAGGCCGGTTTCCCTTCGCCCGCCGAGGGCTACTTGCAACGCTCGATTGACCTTAACGAATTGCTGGTGCGCAACCCGCCCTCGACCTTCATGGTGCGTGCGGAGGGCGAGAGTATGATTCACGCACCGATCCAGAGTGGAGACTTGCTCATTGTGGACCGCTCCCTGGAAGCGCACGACGGCAACATCGTGCTGGCCGTGATCGACGGGGAGTTTACCGTCAAACGTCTGCGCAAGACCAAGGCGCGGGCGTGGCTCCAGCCCGAGAACCCGGCCTTTCCCAATATCGAACTGACCGAGGATCGGGACGCCGTGCTGTGGGGTGTCGTCTCGGGGAGCGTGCGCCAGTTCCCCCGCCATGTTCGCCCTGGTCGACTGCAACAGCTTCTACTGCTCGTGCGAGGCGGTATTCCAGCCGCGCCTATGGGGCAAGCCGGTCGTCGTGTTGAGCAACAACGACGGGTGCGTCATTGCGCGTTCGCCCGAGGCGAAGGTCGCCGGGATTCCGATGGGCGCACCGGCGTTCCTGTGGCAGGAGCAGTTCGCCAAACAGGGTGTTGAGGTGCTTTCATCCAACTACGAACTGTACGGCGACATGAGCGCACGGGTCATGCAGGTGCTCGGCGATGCGGCGTCTGCCATTGAGGTCTACAGCATTGACGAGGCGTTCCTCGGCTTCGATGGCACCACAGAGCAATTGCTGCCGGTCGGTCAGGATTTGCGGGCACGAGTGCGGCGGTGGACCGGCATCCCCGTTGGTGTCGGCATCGCGGCAACGAAAGTCCTGGCCAAGCTGGCGAACCGACACGCGAAGAAAAACGGTGGCGTGTACGCGCTCGACTATTCCAGTGCCGAAGGGCGGGCGCTCATCGAGACATGGCCCGTGGAGGATTTGTGGGGTGTCGCTGGCATGCTGGAAAAACGGCTGGCGCGTCTCGGCATCCACACAGCCGGCGAGCTTGCCCGCGCGAAACGCCCGGTCCTGCGCAAAAGCTTTGGCGTTGTAGTCGAGCGAATGGCGATGGAACTGACTGGTGTGTCATGTCTCGAATTGGAAGAGGTGCAGGCGGACCGCAAGAACATCTGCTCCTCTCGCTCTTTCGGCCGTCCGGTGGAGAGCCTCGATGAATTGCGGGAAGCCGTCGCATCGCACGCGACCCGGGCCGGCGAGAAACTACGCGCGCAAGGCTTGGCAGCGTCGGCCGTGTGCGTGTTCCTGTTGACCAATCGCCACAGGCCCGACGAGCCTCAGTACAACCCGCAGGCAGGGCGTGAACTGATTGTGCCCACTGCCTTCACCCCGGAACTGATCGGTGAATGCCAGCGGGTGCTCAAAGCGATCTACCGACCGGGGTTTCGTTATATGAAGTGCGGCGTGCTCTGCCTGGAACTCGTGCCCGACGACGAGAAGCAAGCCAGCCTTTTCCGACCGGTTGACCCGGAGCGGGAAGCGAAGGAACGCCGGCTGATGGAGGCCGTCGATAAGCTCAACCTGTGGGGCGGACGCGGCACCGTGCACGCGGCGTCGATGGGGACCGGCAAGAAACAGGAGTGGCAGATGCGCCGGGACCGGAAGTCGCCGTGCTATACGACGCGTATCGCAGAAGTGCCACGGGCCAAATTATGAAGGCATGGGCGGTACGATCGCAGGCAGCATCCTCAAATCTCACCGTGAAGAGGCGCAAGATCAGAATCCGCCCGTGCCATGCCACGGAACTTGCCGTCTAGGCGGAATGCCACTCTCAGGTTTGCGCGGGCTTCGTCCAAGCGTCCAAGCTGGCATTCGTAGCAGGCGAGGTTATATTGAACGATTGCCTCTTCCCGGTGGTGAGCCAAGGCACGCCGCAGAATGTCCCGAGCAGCGTCCAGCCCGCGTATCCGTCTGGCGGCATACGCCCAGTTGATCCAACCGTAGCTCTCGTGGGGTTCGCCTTCGCTCAGGATGCGCGCGGGCGATTCCATTTCCGTCCACCGTTGAAGGGTGCGACAGATTTCCACCTTCAGCCGCAAAACGACCGGGAACGTATGATGCTCAGGTTCAATGGCGTCGATTTCCTCCTGGGCGAGCAACGGAAGCCCGAGTTCCAAAAACCCTTCGGCGGCTTGGACGTGGCGTTTGAGTGGTGACATGATCCCCGAAAATTCTATCGACTCGGCCTCTTCCAACCCCCATTCTCTGCAACATCCGATGCCTTTCTCCCCCGAAGAATTCTCCTGCGAAGAACTCCTCGGCCCCCTCAACGAGGTGGAGGCAAAGTACGCTCCCGAGCGCATTTTTGCCCACGGCGACACCGAACTGCTGAAGAAGGGGGGTCGCGTTTCCATCGTTGGCAGTCGCAATGCCAGCCCCGGTGGACTCTCCAGGGCACGCCGCTTGGCGCAACTGGTTTGTGCGAACGGAGGCGTTGTCATCAGCGGGTTGGCACTGGGCATTGATGCGGCGGCGCACCGGGGAGCCATTGATGCTGGCGGGAAGACAATCGGTATCATCGGCACGCCGCTAGACCGGTTTTATCCCAAGGAGAACGCCGATCTCCAAAGGCTCATCATGCGTGAGCACCTTTGCATCTCGCAATTCTCGGTCGGCAGACCGACGGGCCGGCGGGACTTTCCGATCCGCAATCGGACCATGGCGTTGTTCTCAGACGCCACGGTGATCATTCGAGGCGGGCGAAAGCAGCGGTTCTTTGTCCCAAGGATGGGAGGCGTTGCGCCTTGGTCGCGGGCTTTTCATCGCCAAATGGCTGCTCGACCGCACGGAACTCAAGTGGCCCGAACAGATGATGCATTATGGGGCGCAGGTTCTCTCCGATGAGTCCCTTGAGGAATTTTTCCTCTCGTTGCCCGAGCGGGACGCAACCTTGGAACTAGATGTCTTTGCCCTCTGAGTTGGCGTTCACGTCCTTCCTGCAATACGCACCCCATGGAAAATCGGAGGTCGCGAAAAAATCGCGGGCGATCCGCGACGCGGTGAAGAACGACAGGCGGGTAATTGACAAGCTGACTGGACAGCCGGCGAAGGCGGTCGATCTAATCGCGCGATGGCTGAAGAGCAGCATCGCCGCGAACCCGTTGTTAAGCGAAGTGCTCGGCCCAGAAACAACCCTCGTACCGGCACCGCGTAGCGCGCCGCGTAAGTCGGGCAATCTTTGGCCCAGCCTGCAAATCTGCGAAGCCTTGGTGAAAGTGGGCTTGGGTGCTGAGGTAGTCCGCGCCCTTAGACGGTCGGAGGCGGTGCAGAAATCGGCCTTTGCCGAAAAGGGCGCACGCCCGGACCCTGAAGAACATTATCGAACGACCATCCTGGATCCAAACGCGCCCGTCATTATCAGTCAGCGGGTCACTTTGGTTGATGATTTTATTACACGGGGATCGACTTTTCTTGGAATGCAACCCCGCCTGAAAGCCGCATTTCGGGCGCGAGAGGTGGGCTGTTTCGCCCTCATCCGGACGATGAGCCTTCAGGAGATCGACGCCATCCGAGCACCGGTTCACGGGACCATCACGAATAACCACGGGCACTTGGTGCGACGACCCTGATCGCGTCCCCGAGTTCGGGCCAGAACGAGTGAGAGGCTGGATTAGGTAGTACAGGTGTCAGTTTCTAGGGTCGGATCAAGCTCCTCGTGTAAAATGCTGGCAGGATTGGCAGCCAGACCTTGGGCTTCGCGGCAGGCTTGGGCTGGTGTACTCGTCGATGGCCGAGAGGATGCGCAGCTTGCCGCCGTTGTCAGTGCGGTCACTGATGAAGTCCCAACTCCACACGTGGTTGACGCTCTGCGCCTTGGTGGGGCTGGCGCCAGTGGAACGGCCACGTTGTCGGGGCCGCTTCATCCAGCGTTTGACCCGCAGGTCGCACTCCCGCCGGATGCGCTGGACTTTGCTTGCGTCCAACCTGCCAGCCCTCGCCGCGCAGGAGACGGGTCAGCTTGCGGTAACCCAGGCGTGGGTACTTGCTGGAGAGCTTCTCGATCTGCCGGTGGAGTTGCAATAACCAGTCCCGAGGGCTGCTTGGGTGTATGACGATGGCTGGAACCTTGGACACTCAGGTAACGACAAGCCCTTCGCTCGGAGCAGAGTCCGGCTTTGACCACGCCTTGGACCGCTCGCCGCTTCTGCAAAGGGCTCACCATTTTTTTGCGTTTACTTCCTCCCGCACGCGAATCTTGAGCAGGCTGTCGGCGAGCATCTTCTTGAGTTCACCGTTTTCCTTCTCCAGCTCCTGGTACTTGCGGGCGTCTTTCAACTCCATCCCTCCAAACTTCTTCTTCCAGCGATAGAAGCTGGCAGCCGAGATGTTGTGCTTGCGACAGACCGCCTCCAGGTCTTTGTCGCTGGCGGCTTCCCTGAGGATGCGGATGATCTCTTCGGTCGTGTGTCTCTTCTGTTTCATGGCCGGTTCCTCTCTTTTTCGGACGGGAACCTCTCACTCAAACCGGACCAGTTTCAGGGGCCCAAATCAAGGCACGATTTTATGTATCTGCTTCAACTAGCCTGTTGAAGCATTAGGACGGACTGCGCCCAGGCCATATCCGTCGTGTCCTTGCTGAAGACGCTTTCTTTGGCCCTCACGTACGCGTGCTGAAGGCATTTTCGGTTGTCGACCCTGCTCTCTACAAACATCTGCGCGTCGGTCAGATTGAAAAGATGATGGTAAAAAACCTTGGCGAAAGTTTTCGCGTTGTTATTGATCACTTGGCTGTTGTATCCCAACAGAGCGGGCACGTTGCACTCGGCCAGGGTGGCCATGAAACCGTTGCCTGCGCTCTGGCAACTCGAAAGGTAGACAAACGGCGCGGGTTGCGAGAGTTCGCGCGCGAAAATTTCGATCGGAACCGGCACGGGCGTCGCGTCGATTCCCGACGTGGGGAAGAAAAGGTAAGCACGATTTTCGTCGGTGTCATGGTACGAGTGTCCCGCGTAATGCACGATGTGCCATTCCTGTTTAAGGAGATTAGACACGCGGTCGAAGAAACCATCCGGCCCGATGTTCTCCCGGGAAACCAACTCGATTTTACCGAGACCCAACTCGTCCCGTTTGCTTTGGAACACCGCCATCAGTTCTGCGCACTCGCTGGCTAATCCCGGGCCCCACAAGGCGCGGATATTTGCTGTCTTACTATTGACGGTGCATGGACCGTACGCGTTCGCCTCAATGAACAGGCAATTGATCGGTTTGGGATCGCCTTCTTCCTCGCATTCGAACAGATGCGGACTGCTCTGCACCGTGGCGAGCTCCATCTGCCGGTAAATCGGCGCGTGTAACATCCACTGGCTGTTCCCCACGTCCTTGGAAGCAAGGAACTCGATCGCGAGTATCTTGAATAAACCGCCCTCCGTGGAGACAGATTTTCAGTTTTTTGTAATCGTCCTCCACCTTGGCGATCGCCCGGTCGAACTTTTTCGAGAAGTCCCGGTCGGCTTCGAAGATGCCCTCGAAAATTTTCACGCCCAGGCCGTTGATTTCGCGCCGCCAGTTGCGTTTCTTTTTGGAGGGCTTCTCTGCTTCCGCTGCCATAGACTGAAAAAGCTTGGTGGAATCCGAAACGAGTTTGCGCACCGTTCTTTGGTTCACCAGCAGCGGACCTTGGCCTTTGACGTTGTAGGCCTCGCCCGCCAGACTCCACGACCACTGGTTCGCGTCGTTTACGAAGAGCCGTAAGGTCAAATACTGACCGTGCGTCGTGGCCTCGCTCTCGACCAGGGCACGGGAGAGGTCTTCTGCCAATCTGGCACCCTGCGCGACGAAACTCAGATTGGCGCGGGCGTCGAGCAGGCCCTTGATCCGCTCGCTGCATACCGTGCCGATGATGATCGTGGGAATCTTGGCGTGGTTTCGCAAGAACCACGCGACGAAGTCTAACCCGCTCCCGGCGCGCGTGACCAGGTCGTTGTCTTCGAGCACGAGGTCGGCGTGGACGACGGCGAGATCGAAATCTGCCTGATCCTTTACCCACTGCTTCGCTGTCGTGACCGAGCGCGGCGTTTCTACCGCCAGCTTCGACTGCTTCCGGACGAGACTGGCCACCACGCAGTTCCCCAAGACTCGATCGTTGATTAAGACAAGGGCTCTTTTCATGCTAGCGCGGGGGTGGCGGCGGGAAGATCGAAGCAATAGCGGACCCAGCCGCGGCTGCCCACCGGCCGATGGTCGACGGTCCCTCCGTTTCTCTCGATAAATTGTGAGAGCACTCCTTTTCGGCCCCATAGGGAATCGTGCACGAACGCCAACGGCAGAAAACCCTCGGACCTGGCGTCCCGCCCCTTTCGCGGCGCCGTCGCCTCAAAGACCAGGCGGATGCGCTTTGCGTCGTTTTCTATCCGAAGCACGATCTTCTCATCGCAAGCGCCCATTCCCAGCAGGCGCACGACGATCATTTGGATCACGAACGCTAGTTGAAACGGATCGCTGCGCACGTCGCCGGGGTCGTCCGACGAGCGGAGTTCGACCCGGTCGCCGTCCCAGGCGGAGATTCTCCGCCAGGGTGTCCCGCACGAATTGCCGCAGCGGAATCAACCTTTCCCGGTGCGGTCTGCCCAGTGAATTTTCGTCGTAGAGCTGCATCTCCGCGTACGTGATCTCAACGCGGTGCAACTGCGCGGTCAGGTCGCGGAGCAGCGTCTGCAACTTTTTGTTTTCCGACAACCGTTCCCCGAGCAGCGCCTTCAGTTCTTGCAGTCCGAAACCGAGGATCGCGAGCGGGGTGCTGCTCAGCCGCGCTAGGTCGGACACCATCTTCGCCGCTTGCTCAAGCACCAGCGGACGTTCCGCCATCGACAGGTCGTGCAGGACGATCATTCGGCGGTCGCGGATGGTTTCCAGGCGCGAGGCGATGGCGTGGACCCGTACGGGCAGCCCGTTGCTCTTGCGCAACTCCACCTTGCCGACGAAGTCGGATTGCGTGTCCAGCACCCTGCCGAGCGCGGGGTCCTTGACGAACTTGGAAAACTGCGAACCCCTCAGCGCGAGGTCCCGTGAATCGTCGTCCGCGTATCCGAGCAGATCCGTCGCGGCCGCGTTTGGCAGCCGGATCTTGCCCTTCATGTCAACGATCAGGACAGGCGTCGGCGTGAAATCGAAAGCCGCGGCGGTCACGTGGTCCTTGCGTCGGCGTTCGATGACGCCGCCGACGTTATCGAGCAGCTTGCGCAGGACCTCCTGTTCTTCGGAAGAGACGGCGTGGAGTCGACGGTCCTCGATGTTGAGCAGCGCGTAGAGTTCGCCCCCGGAGCGGATCGGCATGCACGTTTCCGACCGCAGACGGGGGAACCGGTCGGCCAGATAAACCGTGTCTTTGAACTCGGGATCCCTGACATCGTTGGCTCTGACGATTTTGTTGTCCTTTCGGGCCAGCCCCAGCAATCCGATGTTGTCATCCTGTTTGTGGTTGGACTTGAGCTTGAAGCTGCCCGCCTGGCTCTGCAGCACGATCTGTTTCTCGATCTTGTCGACGGTGAAGATCGAGACGTGAGACCAGCCGTAGTGGTCGCGCAGGCGGTTGACGAACTCCTCGAACAAATTCTCGTTCGTCTCGCTCTTGGCAATCGCGCTGAGCAACTCGAAGTGAACGTCCTGGTCTCTCTTCCTGAGCAGGTACAAGGCGGACACGAACGCCTTCGAAATCGGGAGCCGCGAGAACGTTTCGAGGTCGTGTTTGGTGAAACCCGCCGCGTTTTTCGTGAACAGCGTGACCGCGCCGATCACCTCCTTCCCGCTCCTCGTCGGGTAGCGCATCAGGGCGCGGTAACCCCGGTCGATCATCCTGCGGAGCACCGGCAGCCCGGTCGTCCCGTGGAACTCTTTGAGATCCAGGCACTCCGGGACGAAGCTCTGCAACTTGCGCCAGGATTCCGGATTCAATCCGTACCAGCGCCGTTCCTTGTCCAGGAACTTTGGCTTCTCAAGCATCACCAGCGACTCCCCCTCCCGGGTGTACCGCGATGCCGCGATCGCATCGAATGGGATGACGCGCTTCACCTCCTCCGCGACGGCGGCGAAAATGTCCTCGGGGGTCTCGGCGGTCTCGATCCGGTCGTCGATCCGCTTCGCCGCCCGCTCCACTTCGAGGTTACGCAAGATGAGCACCGATCCGCCGAAGGCCTGCCCCGGCCGCGTGACCGGCATCGCGGCGATGCCGACCGGCACGCGCCGCCCGGAATCCGCCTGCGTGATCATGGCCTCGTACTCGCTGCTCTCCGCGCGCTCCCGCTTGCGGACCTGCCGGGCGAAGGCGGCGGACATCGCGTCGTTGGCGAGCAAGTCCTTGAGGGTGCGGCCTTCGAGTCGACCCCGCCCGGCAAGCGCCGACGCCGCCGGATTGGCGTAACGCACGGTCCAGGTTTCATCAAAGTGGATGATCCCCCACGGCGAGCAGTCGAAGATGTCCGCCATCCAGCCATCGGAGATCCCGGAAGGGGCGGGGGAATCAGCGGCGTTTTTCATCGCAAGTTTTTTGGCGTGTGTCCGCCCGGCGAACAGGGGAATCGTGCGGGCCTGTCGGCGTTCCCCTTAATAATGCAAGCCCGAGACAGTTATCCATCTCCTCAAATGACCGCCGGCCCGGCCCGCAATCAGAATCTTTCATTTTTTTAATCCGCCCTCGCCCCGACGGGCCGGAAGCGGCAAAGCGCCCCGGCACCGGCCCGCAAACGCGAGGTGGGAAAAAAAACTTGGCAGGACCGGCGGGAATCTGCATTTTCAAAAACAGTTGGGTCATTTTAGATGCATCTCGGTGCGTCAGAACGGATAGCCTGCCAGGAACCAGCATCGGTAAACCAGAAAACTCATGGCGAAAAGCTCAAAAAAAACGGACGGGCTCCAGACGGCGGCAAACGCCGGTGACGCGCGTCCCCGCTGTCCGGAATGCGAGGCGCGGCGCGTTCGTGATGCCCACCAGCGCGTGGCCCTCTCGCACTATCGTTTCGCCCTCGCGCAACAACAGGCCGCGCTCGCGCAGTGGCACCTGGATCTCCTCGAACTTCAGGCGGCCATCGCGCCCGACGCGGCGCCGCCCGCCTTGGACAAGGCCGTGCCGCCGCCGACTGATTACAAGGCGATGAAGTCGGCGATCAGCGACGGAGTGCTCAATGCCGGCGTGCACGGCTGCATCATCAAGGGGGGCGCGGTGGAAGGCTTCGAGCGCGATGCCGCGCTCAGTGCGATCAACTCGGACCCGCAGACCGTGCATGCGTGCATTGAAACCGTCTTCGTCAAGGACATTCCGGTGTCCTCAGGAGACAGCCAGAACTCGCTCGTCGACAAACTGCGCTAGCGGGCAAACCGGGACGACACCATGAAAAGAACCCTGTTGTGCGCGCTCCTGGCCGTCGTGCTCGCCGCGCGGTCGGGCACCGGCGCGGGCAAGGCGGACGACCTGAACAAGCCTTCGATCCCGTTCGAACAGGCGCAGGTCTTCTTCAAAACCCAGCAGATGCTGGATGACAAGAACACGAACTTCAACCGCCGGTTGATCCTCATGTTCGGCAAGCAAAAGGCCTACAAGCCGGCGCAGATTTCCGCCGTGCTCGATCCGAAGTACAGCACCCCGCCCAACCCCGACCTGCGCGCCACCCAGAAGGGGCCGCCCCCGCGCGACACCTTCGCGCGCGCCGATCTCGACAAGCGCTACGCGACGCTCGACCAGCTCGACCCCACGAACAAGGGCGCGGAGCAGCGGCTGATCAGGCGCGGCGGTCCGCAGCCGCAGGATTATTACCGTGCCGAACAGGTGCGCGACGCCGAGAAGCGCAAGGACGACAAACCCCCGACCCCCGAGCAGGCGGCACGCACGGCGGCGATCGACGCCCAGCGCGAGGCGGGCGAGAAAAATATCGCCAAAGGCAAGAACGGCCTGCGCGCGCCGCGCATCCGCCACGATTGGACCGACGTGCTCTACGACGAGGATGCCAGCCAGGCCGCGAACGGGAACAAGGCGCTCGGCGACCTGACGGGCGCCCAGTTCTCCTACGCCCACGACGGGATCAAGGACGCCGACGCCTGGACCGTGCACGGGGCGGTGATCGTGCCCTACACGAAGACCTTCGAGCACGACGCAAGCTTCTCGCTGCGCGCGTTTGCGCTGGCACCGAGCGCGACGTTCGATCGCGTCACCACCGCCAGCAGCACGACGATGAAAACGGACACCGTGCTCTACCGGCTGGGCGTCTACGCGGACTTTTTCGGGTTCAACGGCAAAACGGATTACACCACCCCCGCGACCACGCCGGAGGAGGTTGCTCGCCGGCTCCAGGACATCGGTTCGCCCTTCGGCGTGCAGCTCCGCGCCGCCGGCGTGTACGTCACCGACTTCCAGCACGAGGACCAGTTGGGCGGTTACGAGGTGGATATCGAACCGCGCTTCATCTTCCCGGATTTCAAGCTGGGGTTCCAGCAGACGATCATCCCCAAAGTCCCGCTCAAAGCCGACGCGTCGGACAGCGTTTTCCTGGAGTGCCAACTGCGCACTTGGCTCCATCTGGAGGGCGGTGACGCCCAGGACACCGGCGCGGCGTGGACGACCGCGCACGGGACGTTCCTGCGCCTCGGGCCCTCCGTGCAATTCAGCTTGCGCCTGCCGTCGCTGCCGGGCGGACGCTCCGCGTCCGTGACGAGCGTGTACAACTACCTGCCCGACGTGATCGGCTCCTCGTCGCACCGCTGGTACACGCGCACCACGGTCGCGTACGATCTGTTCCGCGACACGGAACTCAACCACAAAGTGTCCATCACGGCGGATTACCAGCGTGGCGGGCTGACCTTCACCAAGGCGGAAGTCGACCAGTTCACGCTCGGGCTGGGCGTGCTCTTCTAGCGGCCCGTTGCCGGACGATCGACACCGCACACGGACCGAACTCCCGATGGCCACCGACAAAATCATCGTCACCAACTTCCGCGCCCTCCAGAAAAAATACGGGCCCGCCGGCACCGGGCGCGTGCGGGCGGCGGTCAACGCCCTGATCGCCCGCGACAGCGCGCGCGGTCTGACGAGCAAGCTCGTCGATCTCGGCAACGCGCAGACCATGACCGCGGCGGGGGCCGCGCCGGTCCAGAACCCCGCCGACCCTCAACAGAACAAGAACGCGGTCGACGCCGTCTACAACCGCTACACCCCCGATTACATCCTGCTCTTGGGTGGGCCGGACGTCATTCCGCACCAGGATTTGACCAACCCGATCTACAACCCCACCACGGCGACCACCGCCGACCCCGACCCGGTCGTGTACAGCGATCTGCCCTACGCGTGTCCGGGCGGGTACAGCAAGAGGATCGCCGGGTTCATCAATCCCACCCGGGTGATCGCGCGGCTGCCCGACGTCGCCGGCGGCACCGATCCCGCCTACCTCGAAAAATTGCTCGCGACGGCGGCGAATTACGCCCCGGCGGACGCCTCGGCGTACCGGAGCTTCCTCGGCGTCTCCGCGGAAATCTGGTCGGCGTCGACGAGCCTGAGCCTGACGGCGGCGTTCGGCACGGCGGCGGGGATGAACGACGTGCCGCCATCGGCGTCCACGTGGCCGGCGGGCACGCTCGCGGCCCCGTCGCACTTCTTCAATTGCCACGGCGCTCCGTCCCGGCCGGAGTATTACGGCCAGTCGGCGAACCCGCCGGACACGTATCCGGTCGCATGCGACGCGGCGTACGTCGCCGGCAAGATCAAGGGCGGGACAGTCGCGGCCGCAGAGTGCTGCTACGGGGCCGAGTTGTATGATCCGTCGGCGACGGGCAGGCACCATGGGATCGCCAACCAGTACCTGGAGGACGGCGCGTACGGGTTTTTCGGCAGCACGACCGTCGCCTATGGGCCGGCGAGCACGAACGACTGGGCCGACCTGCTCTGCCAGTACTTCTTCCAGTCCGTGCTCGCCGGCGCGTCGGTCGGGCGCGCGGCACTCCAGGCGCGGCAAAAGTACATCCAGCGCAAGCCGCATCTGACCGGCACGGATCTCGAAGACGCTGGCGCAGTTCATCATCCTCGGCGACCCGGCGGTGACTCCAGTGGTCGCCCCGCCCGCGCCCGAGGCGATGGCCCAGGAGGCGCGCACCATCATGTTCCGGTCCGCCACCCCGGCGGAGACCGCGGCCATCGAGCGAACCTCCCGTCGCCAGAACCTCATGCAGAACGGGCTCGCCCTGGGCAAGTCGGTGAGCACCCTCAAGACGACTAGGCAAGAGCCTCGGCCCTCGGTACAGAAGCTGCTGCGCGACGAATCCGCCAGGCTCGGGATCGTCACGCCCAGCTACACGTCGTACGAGGTCAAAGCCGCTCCGGCGCTCGCCACGGCCCGGACCCCTCTGTTCCGCGGCGTCGCCGGAGCGAAATCGGCCCCGCTGCTCGATGCCGCCCCGTTTCGCCAGCTCCGGGCGGTCCATCAGACCATCGGGCGAACGGTGGAAACCAGCGACGTGGTGATCGCCGTGGCAGGCGCCGAGATCCTGGGAGTACGACGACGGTGTGACTATCCGGCCATTCGAGAGTAGATAACCCGCAATGGTGAAGGCCGGACGAGTGGAGCGTCGCATCGTGGCACAGGGAACGAAAAGCGAACGAACCTCCGTTGTGCTGGTCGCAGCCGACGGGGAATACATCCTGCGCCGCGCGGAAGCCAACCCTTTCGGCGATCCCGGGCTCGACGCGCTTGTCGGCCGATGCGTGACGTGCGAGGGGACGGTGCTCGCGGGTTCGACCTTCGAAGCGTCCGCGATCAAGCCCCTGGACGGGCCGCAGACTTGATCGTCCGATTCCGAGATGCCCGTGAGTCGCGCGAAGCGTTTTTCCTATCCGATGAAAACGATCCTCCTTCTGCTCGCCGCTTGCCTCGGCGCGGCGGCCGCCTGCCGGGCGGCGACCGCCACCAAACCGCTCGGCCTGCCCGACGGGCCGACGTATTCGCTGGCGTACCCTCCGGGCGACGACCACGCCACTCTCGGCGTTTACATCCGCGTCCAACCGCCGGAGGATTTTCCCGACCTCGGAAAGATCAAGGCCGTGGTGGAGACCGCGCAGACCCCGGACGGAACCTCCCCCGCCGGGCTTGCCGCGCGGTTCGTCCCAAATCTCTCTGTCGCGGGCGACGTCAACGGCCTGACGGTCGCGGTGGAGAAGCCCGAGGAGTTGCTGCCGGGGCGGTATCGGCTGGTGATCAAGTTCGCCCCCATCGCCGCGACCGGGGAAAACGCCAGGATTCCCTTGCCGCCGCCGCTTGACCTTGCCCTCAACCGCGAACCGGCCGCGCTGGCTCCGCAGGGGACCCTCGTGATCGGGCAGGAGATCGGCTGGGATGCCACCTCGGCCGTGCCCGGTCGGCTTACCTTGCGCGAACAGAGCAGCAAGGCGGACGTGGCGAAGTTCGAAATTCATGATGAGAGGGACAATCCCGCTAATCCCTTCGCCACGGTCGGCAAGTTGGATTTTGCCGAGGAAAAATCGAGCATCCCGGCCGGACGCGCCATCACGGTGGAGGTCTCGCCGAAAGGGGAATTCTCGCCCGGTACGTACAGCGGCCATCTGCGCGTCCAGTCGACCAATTTGAAGGACGATCTATTGGTCACGTACACCTTGCGCGTGCGACGTCATCCCGGGTGGATCATCGTCTGCGCCATCGTGGGGATCGCTCTGGGTTGGACGAGCCGGACGCTTTTGCAGAGGCTGATCTCGGAGGCGCAGTCCCGCCTGGCCGCCTCGAAGGCGGTCGCCGAGATCGACAAGCTGCTGAAGAGCACGCCGGACAAGGAGTTCCAAAAATCCGTCAAGCCCATCCGCCATGACCTGGCCACCCAGCCGAAATGGGTGGTCACGGCTGAAACGTTGAACACGGCCGTGAAAGATGCTCAGACCAAGCTGGCCGCCAAAGTCACCGAATTCAACGGTCGTTGCGCCGAGGTCGGGTCCAGGATCGATGAGTTCTACGCCGCCCTCTCCGCCGCGTACATTCTTCCTCCTCCCGTCAAACAGACGGCGACACTGGCGCTGGACGAGTTGACCGTGATCAAGAAGCTACTCGCCGGCCGCCAGCCAGATGACGCCGTGAGCACAATCGACAACACGCTCAAACCCTCCCTGGTCGCTCTTCTTCAAAAGGCGGCGGAGTGGCGGGCGGCGACAGGTCTTTATCTGGGACTGCTCTCGGAGAACCCACCCGCTCTGTCCGAAGGGGCCAAGGACGCAATGAATTCGCGAATCTCCGGATGGCAGGCGAACTTCGAGATCACGACGGTCCCTACCGTGCCGACAGGGGGGGACGTGGTCGATGGTCTAAAGACGCTGCACAACGCTTATCTGCGCGGTGTGGACTTGGCACGGTTCCTGGATTCCGCAGGACAGGACTTCGTGTTGAGTGCGCGCGAGAAACTCTCCGCGTGCGCTCCCGCCACTTTTGATCCGTTGCTGGTCTCGGGGCAGGACGTGGCAGCGCGGACTCTTGCGGACCTCGCTCGGGCGCAACCGGACAGCCAGCAACCCCGGCTGCGGGCCGAGGACCAGCGTGCGCTCTGGTTGAAGACCCTCGCTGCCGCGCTGCCGGTCGGAACTAGCGCGCAATCCATCGAAACGTCACTAAAAACATGGCAGTGGGCTGCGGCAGTGGACGCAGCCAAAGGTCTGTTTCCGCAACCAAAAATCAACCCGCCCAATACCCCGCCGCCTAATCCGAAAACTGTCCCGGCCGCGGCGGCAGCATCACGCTCGCAAAGCAAGATCATAGTTCCAGGCGAATACGTGCCCCTGCCCGTGTTGCCACCCGCCGCGCAGTTGGCTTCCCTCACGCTGACCGGATCCGCGCGCGAGCAAGGCCGTTTCGCGCGTGAAGCCAAGTGGTATGGATTCATCCAGAGCGGGATCGTCGGAACGCTTTATGTCGCCGCGTCCTACCGTTTCTTTGTGAATGACTGGGTCGGGACGTATACGGATATTTTCGGGATCATCGCGTGGGGCTTCTTCGTCGATTTCTCAGTAAATGCGCTGACTCCTATTATGAAGAAAACAATTCCCGCGAGTGCGGTGACTTGAATCGGACTCCGAACGCTTGCGAGGGTGATGGAAGCCTAGATGAATTTCAGTAAGCTTCACCCGAAGCACCTCTATCCGCTGGGATCATAAGTGTCGTAGTGCTCCATCAAGGTAGGATGGCGGGGTAAAGGTGCTTGAATTTGATGCGAGCATCCGCCGTGGTAAAACGCCAGTCGATGCGGGTGGCCGCCACGTTGCGCGCGTGCTCCCAGGCCGCGACGGCGCGGGCGAGTTTTGCTTGGCTTTCCATGCGTTCATCCAGGCACTGGCGGGCAAGCACCGAGAGTTCGATCTCGGACATGTTCAACCAGGAGCCGTGCTTGGGTGTGTGGTGAATTTCGAGCTTGCTGGCCAAGCGCCGGGCTTCGATGGGCGCAAACGCTTCGTAGAGGCTGGCGACTCCGTGGGTGTTGGGCGAGGACCCGCGCCAGGGGCGGTCTCTTCGTGTTCACCAACCGGCGCAAGACGTGCCTGAAGATCCTCTACTGGGATGGCACAGGGTTGGCTACGTGCAGGTGGACGAGACGCCCATCGCCTACCTGGGGCCATCGGCATCTTGGCAGACTCGCTCTGGATACCGGTTCTGACGCCCGGCCTGGCCGGAGCAGTGCCATGGCAGCCGGAGACGGTTCCGATCACGTGTGAAGCGTGGCAAGAACCGAGGTTTTTCAGGCAGAGGTCGGGACGCGTCGACGCCGTGGTCGTCATCGACCGCGAAATCGTCCACGCAGGAGGTCCCTCCGATGCCTTCGTGTCCATGCCCGTGGGGTGCTATCGCCCTTGGTTGGCCCTGCGTGCTCCGTCGATTGGCGGCGTCACGGTGGTACTTGGATCGTTGGAGCGACTTCGGTGTCGCCCCCTGTCGCCTTTGCAGATTCTGTGATGCAGTTGCCTCTTCCCGCCCTCTGGAGCGCCAATGCTCAGACCCCCTTTTTCGCAGTTGGCTACTCCATTTCGAAGCATCTCCTTCGAGGACAGGTGTCGCTTTTCCATTAACTACCTACGATCAAGAAGTTTACAATCTTTCACTTCCGCATGGCAGCCAGAGGTATGACCAAGCCGCCCGGCGCGCACTGAAACCACAATCATCGCGCACGTCCGGACACCGCAGGGAAAGGATCGACAGGCACGTCGACGCATCGAGCAAAGCGAGCGTTCGCTCCTTTGGAAGAGGTTCGTTTGGTGCCGGATCTGCCCATAATACGATAGGGAGAGACGTAGCCGTCGGCCGATCCGCCGGTGTCCTCTCTCTGCCTTCATCTACATCCACGCAGGCTCGATGGACCCGGCTCGTGACACGATCCGGGCCGCGTTTTGCCGTGCGGGATCAACCGCCCCGCCGCGGCGAGCCGCTTTGGCTCCTGCGGCCTTTGACCACCCACCCCGAGCATCCGTGCTCGACCCACCACCGAAAGGAACCACCCACCTATGGCAGTCATCCTCGAAGCGGCCTACAGCAAAAAGCTGGGGCTGCCCAACTATAGCAGTCATTCGTATGTCGTCAGCATTCGCACCGAACTGAGCGACCTCGCCCAGATCGAAGCCGAGAGCGCCCGGCTCTACACGCTCCTGCAGCAGAGCGTGGACAACCAAATCCAGCAGGTCGGCTACCTGCCCGAGGCCAACACCTACGGCCTGCACACCGCCAGCGACGGTGCCGACAAGCCCCACAGCAATGGCAATGGCAATGGCCATCCCTCACCCCCAACGGACCACGCCCCGGTTCACCACGAACCCGGCGACCCGTGGGTCTGCTCGGACAAGCAAAGGGACTTGATCCTCAAACTGGTCGAGCAGCACGGCCTGGACAAGCAAGCCGTCGAAGCGTTGGCCAAGGAGATGTTCGGCCTGCCCGTCAAAACCTTGAACCGCTTGCAGGCGAGCGGCCTCATCGAGGAACTGCTCGAACGCCACGGCAAAGCCAAGAAAACCGCCAGCGGTGGCCGTGCCAACGGCGCTGCCGTCTACCGGAGGCATGCGCGCGCATGAACGCCATCGTCGACGCCCCGCCGCCTTTGGTGACACCACCGCCCTCGCAGGTGGACGTAATCGCCCAGCTCCAAAAGAGCGTCAGCCCCTCCCGGCTGGCGCTCTTTCAGTCTTGTCGGCTCAGGTTCTTCTTCCGCCATGTGCAGCGGCTCCAAAAGCCGAAGACGCCGGCGCTCCACGTGGGCGTCGCCGTCCACCAGGTGCTGCGCGCCTGGAACCGGGCGCGCTGGCGGCAGGAAGCGCCCTCCCCGCACCGGATGTACGCCGCCTACACGGCGGCGTGGACGGCAGGGCAGACCCACGAACCCGTCGCCTGGGAGAGCCCGGTCGAGGAAGAGGAGCAAAAGCAGGTGGGCTGGCGGCTGGCCGAGACGTTCCTTCGGGAGACGACCCTCCGGTCGACCGACAAGCCGGACGGGGTCGAAGTCGCCGTCGAAGCCGATCTGTCTGCCCACGGACTGCCCCGGCTCGTCGGCGTGCTCGACCTCGTGCAGGACGGGCGCATCATCGACTTCAAGACCGCCAGCCAAACGCCCACGCCGGAAAAGGCCCCGTTGCTGCACGCCACGCAGGTCAGCGCCTACTCGCTCCTGTACCGGGAGAACACCGGCCAAGCGGAAACGGGCATCGAAATCCACCACCTGCTCAAGCTCAAGCAGCCCCGGCTGGTAGTCATCTCGTTGCCGCCGTGTGGCGAGCGGGAACAAAGCAGGCTCTTCCGGATCGTCGACGCTTACGTCGGGGCCTTGGAGCGACGCGAATTCATCCCCTCTCCGGGGCTGCATTGCGCCGCGTGCGAGTTCTTCGGGGAGTGTGCCGCTTGGCCAGGCTGATGCTCAGGAATCTTGCTGCCGGCTGCCGGGGCGTGATTTTTTGATGGCCTTGGGGTTGCTTGCCTTCGTTCGATCCGGGGCAAGCAATTCCCACACTTCCAAACCATGGGCCCGGGCGAGCCGTTCCAAGGTCGAGAGTCTCAAGTCGCGTTTCCGACCCGCCTCGACGGCCTGGTAATATTTATACGACAATCCAGCCAACTCGCTGAACCGTTCCTGCGTCCACCCCGCCGCCAATCGAAGTATCCGCAGCTTGTGCAGAAGCGATCTGAGGGTGTTTTCACTTGGTTTTCCCGGCCCCTTTGGCTCGCTTGGGGCTTTCGCCATCGGCGGAGGATGAATGCCGCCGCACGATCTTTACACCTAACCAACGGTAGTGTTAGACGTGGAGGGACCCGACGATTTGGCGCGCCCCAAGAGCGACACGCCTTTTGTCGACATCGTTTCTCACCCATAAACCCATTTTCCCGTTACCTCTCACCCACCCCATCGAAAACCTTCATGGAAAACATCTGTTCATCCGAAAACACAACGCAGGGCAAACACCGCCTGCTTCCACTTCTAATCATCAGCTTGCTCGTGATCTCGTCCACCACCTTTGGTGGCATCATCCTCGAGCCCAACGACGAGGTAAAACTAACCCACGACGCTCAACTTCTGTTCCTCGATAAACCCTTCCGCCGCGCTGCAGCAGGCGAAAGCTTCAAAGTCGTGGCTTACCGGCCCGACCTGAAAATGGTCTTTCTTTCCGCCAAGGACAACTCGGGCAGAGAAATCGCGGTCAGCGTCAGCGAGGACAGCGTGGCAATCGTACCCGTCGATGTCGAAAAGCTTCGTACCGACGCTGTTTTGGCAGCAAAAACCGGTAAGTATCTCGACGCCGAGCGTCTGATCAGAGCAGCGATGCGTGCTCAGCCCGACAACGCAGCGCTAGCATCCAATGGTCGCGCCGTTCAAGCAATATCGGGGGCGGCGGTTGAACGTGATCGCGCTGCTGCAAATCAAAGAATCGCGACAGATGATGCTAAACGCTTACGTCACAATGCAGATGTCACCGACCATCCAAATCCCCTGGATCATACAGACCACTCGGGCCATGACCGCGGAGAAAGATTGCGGGGCGACGCGAGGCAGTCTCGAAGAGAGGGCTAATGAGAATTTAGTAAAAGCACAGGCTTCATTCAAAACCGCATTCGCGACCCTCGACTCTTTACCTTCGGCGCTTCCGACCGCGGTTCAGAAGCCTGCCCTAGCGGGCATCGAATCAGACGGAAGACTCACACGGGCCCGTGCCTATCTTCTGATGGCACTTCGAGAGACGGGCAACGTCACAGACGCGGCAACGAAAAATATGGATCTGATGGATATCGCCGTCGCGCAAACACACGCCGGGCAAGGAACCGAGGCACTACGTATTATCGCCAGTATTAACGAGGACGACCGATCGGGCATGATGGCGGTAGTTATCGGGGCACTCGCAAAATTTGGTGAGACTGAGTTAGCACTTCGTAACGTCTCGGATTTGCCGGATGGTGAGAAGGAACCCGCGTTAGTTGAGATTGTACGCGGACGAGCAAGGGCTGAAGACATTACTGGCGCGCTCGAAATAGCGGGCCGCCTGAAAACTCCGTACTTCAAAGATGAGGCTTTTCAAGAAATTGCAAGCGCCCAAGCGAGAGCTGGCGACGTCGTCGCCGCCCTGCGAACCGCCGCGGGCATTAGCGATGAGCATTCGGCGTCGTTCGCGCTCCACGACGTCGCGACGGCTCAAGCGAAAGCCGGCGATTTATCGGGGGCGTTTCATACGGCCACAAGGATTAAAGAATCCAGTTGGAAAGCTCACGCCGTCGGTGAAGTCGTGGCGGCGGCTGTCACAGCTCAAAACCTAACAGCCGCCCGGCTGATTATCGATGATATCAACGATCCGAACGCCCGGTCGGTCGCGCAAGCTCTTGGTGCCACCGCGCAGGCGAAAACGGGAGACATTCAAGGTGCTGTGGAATCGGCCAAAAACATTTGGAATACGTCCTGGAGGAATATCGCCTTACGCGACATCGCGGCAAAACAAGCCGAAGCCGGTGACATCGCAGGTGCGTTAGTTACAGTGGAGTGGATCTCTAAGGGTTCCGGTCAAGGAGAGTTAGATTCTGCGCTTGGTTCGATTGCCGTGGAACAGGCGAAAGCCGGTAATCTACACGCCGCCCTTGTCATTGTAGATCGCAGCACTGACGATTTGTACATGCGACCAAGCGCGGTCGGCAGGATTGCTGCCCTCGAAGCGATGCGGGGCAACGATTCTAGCGCGCAGAAAACGGTGGAGTTACTCGCGAAGGGCCCTAAACGAGTCGCTGGGTACGTCCAACTTGCAGAAGCCTTGATTGACGGTCGGCAAAGCCGCGCACGCGATTAGGTTACGCTGTATCATGTAACGCCGGCTCACCTCGAGCCGCGAAGCTTATTAGAACCACGTCGATGCTCGCGCGTGAGTCAATCCATCTGCCGCGTGGGCGGTCGGCCTGCCCGCCTCTTTTTTGGAGGAACTAGGGCAGGACAATTTTTTCGTACGCTTAACCCCAAACCCAAAAACCTACTTCTATGTACCATGCCTCCTACCACCGTTGCGTTTTAGTTCTGATGTGCGCGCTACTCTGCGCATGCGGAAAATCCCCGCAAGGGACATCATCCACCACGTCTGCCCCTTCCGCAGTCGAAAGTGCTGAACAGAAAAACCGCCAATGGCAGCAACAATTCGAGTCCGAACATAATCTGCGCCTGCAGGCCGAGGCGCGGCTCAACCAGCAGGAAGCAGTCAGAAGCTGGTGGCAAAACGCTGCCACGCTTTTGGCCCTCGTCGCCCTCGTGCTGCTCCTGGTCGGTGCCACCCTCGGATCCACCGCCCGCCATGAGAGCCAAAAATCCTCCTGACCCCGCCCCCGAGTTGCCGGCCTCGACCACCACGGTCGCCGCCGATCATTCTCGCGCTCTCGCACTCCGGCGGCTCCTCCAGCCGGTGGCGCTCAACGTGCCGCAGGTCGAACGCGGCCTGGTCCTGCTGTCGCCCGTGGAACGTGCGGCCGAAGTGATTCGCTATTCAGTCGCCCGGCTCGAATTCTGGCTTTCGCCCGGTGGCAGCCTGCGAGCCTGCCTGCGCCTGGGGCTGCGGATCTCGTGCGTCCTGAGCATCTTCAGCGTGCTCGTCGCTCCCGTCGTCACCAGTCTGCTGACCCAGACCGTCACCTGGACGGACCTGCTCGGGCAAGCCGTTCATCACCTGATGCTCTTGCCCTTGGGCATCGGCACCTTCGTGTTGAGCGCCGCGGGCGTGCTCGTCGTCTTCCGGTTCCTTTTCCGCCGTTAACGCGGGGCGACGGACCGGACAGAGACATCCGCCAGCCAACGCCCAATCATCAACTCTCAGGAGCCGGATCGGTTCGGACGCCTTCGATGGCTCCGCATCGGTCCGGCTCCTTTTTGTTTTCACCTCATCCTCCACAACCCTCAAACCCAACCACCACCAACACCATCTACTCCTGAAAGGCATTCATCCATGCTCACCACCGACACCACCAACCCTACCAAACAAACCACCCTCTACTACCGGGAGGGCTCATCCGATAAGGTCTACCACGTCAGCCTGGAACCCAACGGCAGCCCCGAGCATTTCCTCGTGCGCTTCGCCTTCGGCCGCCGGGGCTCCACGCTCCAGACCGGGACGAAGACGCATGCACCCGTCGATTACGACACGGCGCTGCGGACGTTCAATCAACTGGTTGCCGCCAAGCTAGCCAAGGGCTACACGCCCGGCGAGAGCGGCACGCCGTATCAGCACACCGGCCACGAAGGCCGCAGTACGGGCATCTATCCGCAGTTGCTCGAAGCCGTGGCCGACACCCACGCGCTCGGCCACCTGCTCATCGACCCGCTCTACTGCGCCCAGGAGAAGCATGACGGCAAGCGTCTGCTCCTGCGCAAGCGAGACAACATCGTCGAGGGCATCAACCGCAAAGGGTTGGTCGTCGCCGTGCCCGGGAACATCGCCTCGGAGGCCATGCGCCTGCCCGGCGACTTCCTGCTCGACGGGGAAGCGCTGGGTGACACCCTGCACGTCTTCGACGTGCTGGAGAGTCGCGGTGGCGATCACCGCGCGCAGCCGTACATCGACCGGCTGGCCGTCCTGCAAGAGCTGGTCCTGATGCACGGCAGCCCGTCCATCGTGCCCGTGTACACGGCCTGCCAGGCCCGCGAGAAGACTGGCCTGTATGCCCGGCTGCGTGGGCAGTTTAAGGAGGGTATCGTGCTCAAGCTGCTCACCGCCCCGTACGCGCCCGGTAAAACGTGTGGATCAGTCGTTGCCCTCAAGTACAAGTTCATCGAGAGCGCCAGCTTCGTGGTCACGCTCGTGCATCCGACCAGGCGCAGCGTCTCGCTGGGCTTGTATGCAGGTAGCGAGATCGTCGAGGCGGGCAACGTCACCATCCCGCCCAACCACGACATCCCGACGCCGGGCACCGTGGTGGAGGCGCGGTACTTGTATGCCTTCCGCCAGAGCGGAGCCGTGTATCAGCCCTGCTACCTGGGCGAGCGCGAGGACATCGAGCCTTCGGAATGCACGGTCAGCCAGTTGAAGTACCGCTGCGAACCCGCAGCCACCCTCCGGGTCTGATCGACCCGGTTCACCAAACACCACCAACCAACCCACGGCGGAAACGGCCGGGCGTGCTCAAAGCGAGTGCCCCGGCCGTTCCGCTTTTCTCAACCACCATCAAACTACTCACTCACATCCCATGAACCCACATCCCACCATCAAACTACCCGTCGCCGAACTGAAGACGGCCATCGGCGGCCTCACCAAAGTCATCCCCCGTCACAGCACCTTGCCGGTGCTCGGCACCGTCCACGTCGAACGTGACCGCCAAGGCTGGGTCCATCTCACGGGCAGCGACCTCGACACGTTCCTGTCCCTGCGCCTGGAAGCCCCGCAGCAGATCGGCGACCCGGCCCGCTGCCTGGTGCCCTTCGCCGAGCTGCAGAAGCTGGGCAAGACCTGCCCGGCCGACGAAGTCCTCGACCTGGAAGTCCTCAGCGAAGACAAGCTGCTGTTGAGTCACCGCATCGGCAGCCACCCGGTCGAACAGGTCATGACCGTGCCGCCAGTCGGGGACTTCCCCGTGGTGCCGCAGATCACGGCTGCCTCCGTCAGTCTGGACGAAGCGGCCCGGTCCACGTTGCTCGAAGCGCTGGCCTGTGCCAGCGACGACCAGACGCGCGTCATCCTCAACGGCGCGTACCTCGACGTGTCCAAGCCCACCGGCCACTACGCCGTGGCCACCGATGGCCGGCACCTGTTTGCCAGCAACAGTCTGCACTTGGCCCTGCCCTCGTCCGTCCTGATTCCCGATCACCGCTTCGTTTCCTGGAGCGGCTTCGTCAAGGACGGCCAGTGGAAGCTGGCGGTACAGGCACCCACCAAGGACAAAAGCGGCTATCTCCGTTTGGAGAGCCAGCGCTGGACGTTCGTGACCAAGCAGGTCGAGGGCACGTACCCGAACTGGCGCACCATCACCGATGATGTGCGCCAGTTTAGCGGCTATATCGAGGTCAGCGATCAGGCGGCGGAGGCCATCAATCGCATCGTGCCCCGGCTGCCGGGCGACGACACGCCCAACCACACGGTGGGTCTCTACTGCGTGAGCGGCAGGCTCTACCTGCGCGGCATCAACAAGGACCAGGAACGGCCAACGGAAGTCGAGGTTACGGGTGTCACCGTCAGCGGTGATCCCGCCACCGTGTACCTCAACCGTCAGTATCTGCTCAAGGCGCTGGGTTTCGGGCTGCGTCAGATCGGTGTGCAGGAGCCCTTGAAGCCCCTGCGCTTCAGCGACGGTGGCAGTCGCCAGATGATCGTCATGCCCGTGCGTGTCGATGCCAATATCCCCGCGCCCAAACCCGCTGCCCCGGCCCCTTCGCCGGCGCGCCCCATCACCCCGGTTATGGTGTCCTCCGACGCCGCGCCGGATCAATCCATCACCCACAACAGCCCCGTGGTCGACCCTCCCGTCGACAATCACCAATCATCCACACCCAACAGAAACCAAGCACCCATGGAAAACGGAAACAACACCCACCCCAATGGGAACAGCCACGGGAATCTTCCCGTGGTTGTCCTCGAAAGCAGCTCTCCCGAAGAGAAACCCGGCCTCGAACAGGCGCTCGATCAGATCGAGAGCCTGAAAGGCAGCCTGCGTTCGGCGGTCGGCAGCCTCAACAATCTGATCGACATCGTCCGTCAGGTGCAGCGCGAGCGTCGCGTCAGCGAACGCGAAGTCCGCAGCGTGCGCGACACGCTCAAGACCCTGCAGACCGTCCGTCTGTAACCACCAGCAACCATCACCCGAACACGGCGAAAGGGCCGGATGCCTCTCCTCTGAGGTGTCCGGCCCTTCGTCGTGTTCAGCCACCACCACACCAACCCGCAGCAAACACCAATCAGCAACCAACCAACAGAAAGAACACAGAACCTATGAGTCACAACCTGATGATCCAGAACGGAGAAGCCAGCATGATGTACGTCGGCGGCGTGCCCTGGCACGGTCTCGGCACTGCACTCGACAAACCCGCCACCGCCGAGGAAGCCATCCAAGCCGCCCGGCTGGACTGGAACGTGAAGAAATTGCCCCTGTACGCCAGCGATGGCCCGGAGAGCCTCCTGCGCCTGCCGGTGCCCGACAAGTACGCCGTGGCCCGCGAGAACAGCCTCGATGTGCTCGGTGTCGTCGGCAGCAGCTATACGCCCGTGCAGAACCGGGAGGCGTTTGCCTTCTTCGACCCCGTGGTCGGCAAACAGGCGGCGGTGTATCACACGGCAGGAGCACTCGGCAAGGGCGAGCGGGTGTGGATTCTGGCCAAACTGCCGGACAGCATCCGTGTGGTCGGCGACGATATCACCGACAAGTTCCTGCTGCTGACCAACAGCCACGACGGCACGTCCTCCTTGCAAGTGAAGTTCACGCCGGTGCGCGTGGTTTGCCAGAACACGCTGACCCTCGCCATCAACAACGGTGGTGCGGGGATCAAGATCAGCCACCACACCGACATCCACAGCCGCCTCAAGGCTGCTGAAAAGATGCTCGGCATCGTACGCCACCAGTTCGATGAGCTGGCCGACACGTTCCGCGAGATGGTGCAGGTGCCCATGAACGGCAACCGGCTGGAGAAGTACCTCCAGTACGTGTACCCGGAGCCCAAGGACCGGCTTGCGACTGACAGCGAGGCCGAGTGCATCGCCCGGGACCGCTCGTGGAGCGAGTACTTCTTCGACCAGGGGGCGGGCAACCGCCTGCGGGGAGTCGAAGGCACGTTGTGGGCGGCCTACAACGGCGTGACCGAATACTTGGATCACCGCAAGATCCGCCAGTCAGCCGACCAACGGTTGACCAGCACATGGTTCGGGGAAGCCAATCGGATCAAAGCCCGTGCGCTGACAGTTGCCGTCGAGATGCTGCCGCACTTCCGCAACTGACGCGGAGGAGCGGTGGCAGCACAGAAAAAGGATTCGCTGCGAGGCGGGTTCTTTTTTAGCTATCAGCCGACTGCTACTGAAACGATCCAATAGCGACGAACCGTCTCAATGCCAACGAGGCGCTCCACCAACTGAGCTAAGACCCAGAAATTCACTGCGGGCGTGGGTGATACGGTCGATGATCGAAGTCTCGAAAAATCGGGGGAGTCCACCCATTTCGCCCCCCTGCTGCCCTCGGGAGGCGTCAGAAAGAGGGAAGATTGGCTAGAAATTGGGATGGCGTAAGCAGAAAGGATGCGCCCGCCCACTCGGGTCCAGTGGACGGTGTGGATGATATTGGGCAATGCCGGCGGCAGATGAGCCCAAAAGTGCGCACACGAGGCGCTCCGGTCCTCAGTCGTTTACCGTGTAAACATTTCAGCAAAAGTCACTTGTCGGAACGGAACTCGGCCCGTCAATCCAACAGACTTCTGACTGGCAACGCCCCGGGCCGGTTGAGCACATGGGTTATGGATCATCGTCGTGGCCACGTCTTTGTGCCCGAGCAGTTCCTGCACGGTGCGGATGTCCGTGCCTGCCTCCAGCAGATGGGTGGCAAACGAGTGACGCAGGGCGTGCGGACTGACCGCCTACTTGTTGATGATCTGGCCGGTGGCGAAGTCGTAGAAGAAGCGGTAGCCGTTCGTGTTGTAGTGCCCGGCGTTGTTCGGATCGGGATAATAGTAGAGCACCGTCTTCAGATTGAAGTCGTACAGGTACGGAAAGGGGAAATTCGGGCTCGTGTAGAAGAAATCGCTGCTGGCAAAATCGTACAAGTACACGCCGTCCTTGCCGTCCGCGGCGTCAAAGACATATTCGTAACCGAGATCGAAGTGGTAGATGTAGTGCGGATCGGCAAGGAAGCTGTAGTAGCCGAAATAGTTGCCATCCGAAAACGCCAAGTAGTCCACACCGGCCGGGAGCTGAACTTGCCCGTCAAAGAAGGCGGGCGGAGAGTTAACTGTCAGCTTGAAAATTGTCCCCGCATTGTTGTCTCCGCCGTACTCCGTCGTGCCGTAGAAGCTGCCGTCCGGGGCCAGCAGCAGCGGGGCGGCGGGGTTGGTCCCGTCGTTATCGTTCGGCCCGGCCTTGCCCTGGAAACTGTAGAGGCTCTGGTACACGCCGGCCCGGGTGATGCGAAACACCGTGCCGTCCCCGCCCGAATCCTGTTCGTAGGCCCCGCCGTAGAAGGTCGTGCCGTAGAGGCTGCCGTCGCGGCCTTGCACCAGTCCGGTGAAAGGTTGCCGCCCGTCGGGAAAGTCGCCGAAGCTGTAGAGCGTCGTCAGCACGCCCGCCGCAGTCAGCTTGAAAACCGCGCCATTGCCGCTGGCCCCGCCGCTGGAAGTCGTGCCGTAGAAATTGCCTTCGCCGTCTTGCACCAGCGTGCCGGCCGGCTGCACTCCGTCGCCGCTGGAGGTATAGAGGGTCGAAAACTCGCCCGCCGGCGTAATCCGAAAAACCGTGCTCTGGCCGTTGAACCCGATCGTGCCGTAAAGGGCGCCATCGCTGCCGCTCAACAGGCTGCCTCCGACCGTGGCGAGGTCGCCACTAATGTAGCTAAGCGTATGGATGACCGAGAAGCCTCCGGTCGAGGTAACCCGAAAGATCGTGCCCTTGATGACTATATCCCCGTCGTAATACCCGTGAGTCGAGCCATAGAAAGCTCCGTCGCTGCCTCGCACCAGCCCGGCGGTGGGATACGCGCCATCGCTGCCGCCGGTGAAGGCGTGCAGAACCTGCACCCCCCCCCGGGCGTAAGCTGGAACACCGTGCCTTCGTTGCTAGACCCGCCATTGTCGGTCGTGCCGTAGAAGTTGCCGTCGCTGCCCAGCAGCAGAGGGCCGCTGGGGACCCCAACGACGCCACCGAAAGGGTAGAGGCCATCCACCGCGCCGGGATCATTGGTTTCGTTCACCTGGTAGACCACGCCGAATTGGTTCGCCCCGCCACCGACGTTCGTGCCGTAAAAATTGCCGTCGGGACCGACGATCAGCGCGGCTTCGGGGGCTTCCCCGTCCGCACCGCCGATGAAGCTGTTGACAACCGTCTCCGTGGCGGCCACCTGCGCGTCCGCGCGTGGGGCGCCAACAGAGAAAGCCACCAGCGGGGTGAGCAGAAGCAGCCCGACCGCCGCGCAACGGAGGGAAGCGACTTGAGACCGGGAAATCAATGGCTTGGATAAAGATGGTGGTTGGATGAGCATATTCGGATCAGGTCGGCATGGAGGTGAGTAATCGACGGCACGCGCGTAGCGAAGGACGGGGTTACTTGCTGATGATCTTGCCGGTGGCGAAGTCGTAGAAGTAGCGCACACCGTTCGTGTTGTAGTGTCCGGCTTCCCCCGGATTTGGGTAATAGTACAAGGTGGTCTTCAACCCGAAATCGTACAGGTACGGGAACGGGAAGATCGGGCTCGTGTAGAAGAAGTCCTTGCTTTTGAAGTCGTACAGGTACACGCCGCTGTTGCCGTCGTTGGCGTCGAACACGTACTCGTAGCCAAGATCGAAATGGTAGATGTAGTGCGGGTCGGAAAGGTAACTGTAGTAGCCGAAGTAGTTGCCGTCGGAGAAGCCCAGGTAGTACACGCCGTTGCTCAGCGGCACGTCGCCCGCCAGAAAGGCCGAGGGCACGCCTTCCAGGGTGAAGTTGCGGTCGAGCTGGAGGGTCTGCTGCCCGGTTCCATATATCAGGAGCGAGGTGCCATTGCTCTGGCTGCTGCTGGAATACCAGCACCAATAGCTGCCGCCGGAGTTCTGGTTGGCGACGATGCTCATCCAGTATTTCTGACCCGCCGCGGCGGCGAACGGGCCGGGCAGGACCGCACGGTAGGAATAAAAAGAGATCGTGTAGGGTCCGTTGCCCGACGCGTACTTGAAGGACAAAGTGCCGAGGGACTGCTGCTGGCAAGCGGCGATGTCCACCGTGGCCGTCGAGAGCACCGCGCCGGGACTGCCGCCGTCGTCCGCCAGGAAGGTGATCGTGAAGGAGTTAGCGTTCGGGCTGACCTCGTTGGTATTCGCGTTGCTCTCGTAGGCGATGTAGTTGCCGCGCCATTGCACCGCCGTCACATAGGAGGCGGTCGCGGGAGTGAAGTCGTCGTAGGTGATCTCCGGGGAGACGCCGGCGCCGTCGTAGGAGGGGTACGTATCGTAGCCTTGGGTCGAGGCATTGCTCGCCGGTTGGTCGTACATGGTCGGATCGGCGTGGCCGAGGGCGGCGCTCGCAACGAGGAGCAACAGAACAGAAGGGAGATGGAAATGGCGCATGAGCATGGCTTTTGTCGTCGGTGTCAGATGAAAGTGGGACGGAAGTGGCGAGCGTGGTGGTGCTGCCCTGGCCATCTCCCGCAAACCCGGTCAGGCCATCGATCTGGATGGCGTCAGCGCTGCCGCCTGCGAAGATGCAAGCAGGGCGCGGCGGGCGATGCGGCTGTCGGGAGTCCGGCACTGTCAGCGTGGCAGAGACAGACCCGGGTCTGGCTCAGGCACGGGTGCGACGGTGGAGGAGCGACAGAAGCCCGAGGCCCAACGCCGCGAGGGCCCAGGTGGAAGGCTCGGGCACCACGTTGACCCCCGTCAGCGAGAAGTTGCTGAACGTCACCGAGGGAGTATCACCGGCCGCCCCCGGCTGGTTCTGCAGGTCAAAATAGATCGCATCCAGCGCGGTCGCGTTCGTGTTGGAAAAAATCGTCATGCCATCGATGGTGCCGGTCACGGTCGAGCCGGTCCGGCTGATGATGAAGGTGCCGTTGGTCGTCGAGACCGAAGTCGCGCCCTGGACGTTCGACCCGTCCCAAACATGCACGTTACGGCCGGAACTCAGGTCGTAAGTGTCCTGGAAGATGGCCCCATTGGCGTAGCTCGTGCCAAGATAGATTTGGTCGTCATTGGGACCAATGACTGCGTTGGCAAAGTCGATCTGGGTCGAGAAGTTGCCGCTCACGTTCCCTCCCACCGCCGGGAACTTCAAATCAATCTCAATGTTCTGAAACCCGGAGGTGTTCGCCACTTTTGCCAGTTGGATGCCGGTGCTGGTGGCGTTCTCCGTGTACACGCCCGCCGTTGTTTGGGTGACGGTGTAGTATTGCGGATTGAGCCCGTTGGTCAGGCTGTCGGAAAAGGTGCCCGCGCGGCTGGAATCCGGAAGGGCCGCACCGACGGACAGCAGCGCGACGAAGGCAAAGGATGTTTTAGCAACGGATTTTTTCATGATGGCTTTGTTTTGATGGATGGAAGGCGGTGTTGATCAGACTGAATTTCAGACCGTCGGGCGGCCTTTGTTCCGGCGGCGAAGCGCGAGAACGAGACTACCCGTGCCCGCGAGCACGGCGGCCCAGGTGGAAGGCTCCGGAACCGGTGGCACCTGCGCCGGTGGCATCTGCCCCCCCGAGCTTTCGCCGAACGCCGTGCCATTGCTGAAATGCACCAGCGTGAGCAGACCGGTGTTGATGTCCGCCGCCGTCGCCGTCGGGGAGTCCGCGAGACCAATCACATAGTCGCGGAACTGGTAGAGGACCTGGCCGTTGTCGTCGCTCTTGTCGGCGTCGAGGAGGTTCGGGTTTTGCAGCGCGTTGACGATGGTGGTCTCGCTCAGCGTCAGGTCGGGGTGTTGATTGAAGAACGGCGCGAAGAACACCGTGAAACTCTGGTTGATCGGGGCCGTCGCCGTCGTGCTGAAGCCGACGTACACCGACAGGTTGGTCGCGCCGCCGGCCGAGATGTTGTCGATCCCGAATAATCCGCACTTGAGGGCCTGAACGTCGAAGGGATTTCCCACGTCGTACACGTTCGCATTGCCCGAGACATCCGGGATGTTGCCCGAGGTATTCCCGGAGGCATCGGTGTAGAAGTAGATGTTATCGGTCAGCGTCGCATTCGGGTCGGCGACCGACACGTTATAAATCACGTCGCCGTTCTGGTTGGCACGGGCGTTGGGGGTGCCCAGGGTGGCAAGGGTCAGGAAAGCGGCGGCGGTGGTGGCAATCGGGATCTTCATAGGAATCTAATGCGGCGGTGTCCGTGGTGGATGCGTGTTCGATGGAAGAAAGCGGCTCGCTTCATTCATCCATGCGGAAAGCGGCCTCGAATTCCTTCACCGTCCCAAGAAAAACATTTCGTCCGGGAATGCGCTTTGTTGGTAACAATCACGAGGTGTTCGACGTCCCTGCCACCACGCATGGAGCAACCCGACTACCCACGCCGTGACCCGATTGCTGGTGGCTTGGGGCGAAGGAGACGCCGAGGCGTCGGAGCAGCTGATGCCGCTGGTGTACGATGAACTGCGCCACCTGGCTCGCGGCTATTTGCGGCGCGAGCGCCACGACCACACCCTGCAACCCACGGCGTTGGTTCACGAAGCTTACCTGCGGCTGGTGGACACCACGCAGGTCAACTGGCAGAGCCGCGTCCATTTCTACGGCGTGGCCGCGCGCCTGATGCGGCGCGTCCTCGTCGACCACGCCCGCGCCCACTCGGCGGCCAAACGCGGCGGGCAGGTCGAGAAGATTTCGCTGGACGAAGCCGGTGACCTTCTGCGAGATGAAGGGGCTGGTCTCGTGGCATTGGACGATGCGCTCCAGGGTCTCTCGCAGCTTTACCCTAGACAAAGTCGGGTCGTGGAACTGCGCTTCTTCGGAGGCTTGAACACGCAGGAGATCGCGGGAAATTTGCAAGTGTCGGATAGCACCGTGGAACGGGATTGGAACTTCGCCCTGCTCTGGCTCAAACGGGAAATGACCGCCGATGAACACGCCGCTGACCCCGCAAGAAGCTGACCGCGTATCCGACCTCGTGGCCGAAGCCGCTGCCTTGGAACCGGAACAACGGGCCGCTTTTTTAGCGCAAGCATGCCTGGGGGCGGATGGCTTGCGGGCGGAGGTCGAATCCCTGCTGGATTTCAAAACCAAGGCGCCCCAGTTCCTGGCGAGTCCCGCGTTTGAGCGAGGAATCGAGCTGCTCGGTTTCAGCGCGGGCGATGACCTCAAGCCGGGCGACATGCTGGGCGAGTACCGCGTGCTCTCGCTGCTGGGCAGCGGCGGCATGGGCGAGGTGTACCTGGCAGACGACACGGTGCATGGCCGGCAGGTAGCCCTCAAGCTCATTGGCCAGGGCCGCGCAGAAGAAGTGCGCGGGCGGCACTTCCGGCACGAGCGCAAGGTGCTCGCCAGCCTCAACCATCCGCACATCGCGCGGCTCTACGGCAGCGGGGTGACGGACAAGGGTCAGGCGTACCTCGTCATGGAGTACGTCGAAGGCGAGCGGCTGGACCGCTACTGTCAGGAGCAGGGCTTGGATGTCACCGCCCGGCTGGCGCTCTTTCGCAAAGTGTGCGCAGCCGTCAGCTACGCGCACCAGAACCTGGTGGTCCACCGCGATCTGAAGCCCGCCAACATCCGGGTCACCCCCGAGGGCGAGCCCAAGCTCTTGGACTTCGGCATCGCCAAGCTGCTCGACCCCGAAGGCACGACCGCGCGGCTCGATCCAACGGCGACCATGCAGGGAGCCATGACCCCGGAGTACGCCAGCCCCGAGCAGATCAAGGGCGAGCCGATCACGACAGCCAGCGACGTGTACAGCTTGGGGGTGGTGCTCTTTGAGTTGCTCACCGGCCAGCGGCCCTTTGCGCATCTGAAAGGCCGACGCGCCGACGAACTGGCCCGCGCCATCTGCGAAGAGGAACCGCCGCGCCCAAGCACCGTCGCCACGCACACCGCTCCGACGACAACCACTGCGGGGACGATGCCCGCCGGACAGGTGCCCGCCACTCGTCCGTCAGGGACCCGGCTGCGCCGACGTTTGGAAGGCGACCTGGACAACATCGTCGCCAAGGCGCTGCGCAAGGAACCCGCGCGCCGCTACCCCAGCGTACTGGCACTCACCGAGGACATTCGCCGACACGGCGAGGGGCTGCCGGTCACGGCGCGCAAGGACACCCTCCGCTACCGGATGGGCAAGTTCGTGCGCCGCAACAAAGTAGGGGCGGCGGCGGCGGCGTTGCTGACCCTCGCTTTGCTGGCGGGTCTGGCAGCCACCACCTGGCAGGCGCACGTCGCCCGGCAGGAACGCGACCGCGCCCGCGAGGCTTTGGCGAACGCGGAAACCGCCCGCAAACAGACGCAGCAGATCAACAATTTCCTGCAGCAGCTGCTCGGCAGCGCCAGTCCCACCAAACTCGGAAAGGATGCGAAGGTCAGCCAGGTCGTCGATGCCGCCAGCGCCACCGTGGACCAGACGTTGGCCAACGAGCCCGAGGTTCTCGCGGAAGTCCACCATACCCTTGGTTCCACCTACCAGGGCTTGGGCATGCATGCAGCTGCGGAACAGCATTGCGAGAAGGCGCTTGCCCTCAACCGGCCGCTCTACGGCCCGGAAGACCGGCGTACGTTGGAATCGGAGCGCCTGCTCGCCCGAGAAAGGGTCAAACGGGGCCGATATGACGAAGCCATCAACCTCTTACGTCACGTGATCGATTGCCTGCGCCGGCCTCCCGGCGGCAGGGAACCTGAGCTGGCGCAAGCTCTGAGCGTCCTGGCTTTTGCCTTCGGGCAAACGGATCGGTTTCCAGAAGCGGAACAAGCGATTGACGAAGCTAAGACCCTGAACGCGCGCGCCCATGGGGAGAACAGCCTCGAATACGCGATTTGTTTAGGGGAATTCGGCCTTCTCCTGCAAAAAGAGGACAAACTGGCCGGGGCCATCAAGATGTTTCGGCAGGTGGAGGAAATCGTGACCCGCGTTGCTCCGAACGCGCCCCAAGTCCTCGCCGCCGAATTCAACCAATGCACGTGCTTGGTCGACTTGGACAGGTACGCCGAAGCCGGGGCCGTTCTGGAGGCGATGCGGCGTGACTGCCGTCGCATTGTCGGCGAAAACGACAACCTCTACTACACGGAGGTTCTCTTCTATTCCGAATGGCTCGACATCCAGCGCGGGGAGATCGCGAAGGCCGCCGGCTACAGCAAGGAAGTGCTCACCCGGTACAGCGCCTACAAGCCGGCCACCAATTTCTACGTGAAGATGGCCAGTTACTCTTGGGCGTGAGCCTGATCCGAACGGGCCGCGCGGCGGAGGCGGAGCCCTATTTACGTGCGCTGTTGAACAACGACTTCGATCCCCGGCAGGCGGTTCGTTGCCTGGTCTACGGGAACGTGGAAACCGCCTTGGGCGACTGCCTGCTGGCACAAAAACGCTACGCCGAAGCCGAGGGGCCGCTCTTGACCGGCTACGATAAACTGCGTCGCAGTCCAGAAGCGCAACGCGCCACGATGACCGAAGCCGCGGCGCGCCTGCATGACCTCTACCTCGCTTGGAACAAGCCCGCCGAGGCCGCCCGCTTCGCCGGCAACGAGACGACGCAACCGACGCCGAACCCGTAGCTTTCCGCCGACTCGGCGTCGAGCCGCAGCGCAACATCGCCGTCAGGCAACCTCTGGCCTGATTCCGAAGCCAACCGCAGGGCGGCCATATTGCCCGCGATCCCGAACTCGATGTCGCATCAGCGGGCGGCCTCACAGAAGAAGGCGGGGTGGAGACAAGTGCCACGGTACAAGCCATTTGTATGGGTAGAACACAGTGCGGCTGTGTTCTGTCCCGGTTTCTTGACAAGCTTGACGGCAAACTCCTTGGCGAAGGCGGTTTGCAGAAATGTCCATGGCTTTTTGTTGTGCGCGGAGCACGCATCGTTCAAGCTGCTGGTCCAAGATGTTGCTGGCGTCCCCGTCGGCGCGGGCGGCCCTGCGGGACTGCGGGGGTGGCGTCCGGATCCACATGCGAGCTCAGATGCCTGGCTCACGGGGCCAACCTTCTGCTGCGCGTGGGCGCAAAATGCAGCGGCTTGTACGGTTGACCCGTAGGTAAAGTACCGTATCGCCGCGAAGGGGCGGATCAAAAGCCGATCCGGGTTAACGAGGGTCAAGTTTCCGAGCACTCCCCGGCGGGTTGCACCGAGCGGTGTTGCGTCGCTTTCACCAACTCCGGCAACAGCCGCTTGGCCCTCGCATCGCTGATCACCGGCAACTCCGCTCCCGCGACAACGGCGGCGTCGACCAGCGTGGTCAGCAATCGCTTGGCATTACCGAGCACCGCGCTCGACAGCGTCAATTCGACGTTCTTGCCGCCAATCTCAAGCCGGGCCTTGTGGGTCACCTTGCCCTTCGACTCGACGTGGTGGTCGACCAAGTGCAGGACGAAGTTGGTCACGGGCGAGAACTCCTTGTCGCGACGGCCGCGCCGCCAGTACCGGCCCTCCCGCGCGATGTATGTCGTCCCGCCTGCGGCATTGAGCGCATACGGTCCGCCGCTCCACGGGTTGAACCCTGCGGGCACCAGCACATCGGCCCCGACGCCGGCGCCGGTACTGACGAGTTCGATCAAGCGGCGGCGGGTCGCGGCCTGCAATCCCGGCTGGCCTAGCACATCCGCCATCGCCACCGCCAACGGTTGATGGCCCTGCTCGGTGACGATCATGGAGGCCAAGTCCTCCACGCATGCAGGGGCGGCGGCATCGCAGAACGCCGTGCGGCTTGCGCAAAAGCCTGGCAGGGCTTCCCCCCGATTGATGTCATCGGGCAGGCGGCGCACCAGTACCTGTGGCTCGCCCGGGATCGAAGTCGCCGTGCACCACGGCAGGGCAAAGCAGGCGCTGCGACTGCCGCGTGGCACCGCCCACACGCGCGAGAACGGCAGCACCGGCTCGTCGAGCGTGCCCGTGCATCGATCGATGAGCGCCATCGGCAGCCGCTCCCCGTCCGGCCAGCGGCGGACGGCCTGTTCCAGCCGCATGGTCAGGGCGTTCTCCCCGCAAAGGATCAACTCCTGGTGTTCAAGGTAGTGCGCCCACTCGGGCAGAAAGACCGTCAAGGGTGCCGACGGTTCCCAGTCGCGCAGTTCCAGCCGATAGAGCGGGCTGTAGCAGCGGGGTGCATGGAGGTGCAGGGCGCTCCAGCGCCCGAAGACATCGTGGCTGACGCGCAGCAGGCAGTCGTCTGGAAACCGGAAGCGCGGGTCCAGATCAGGGAAGATGCGTCGCAGCCGAGGGACAGCTAACAACGCCCAATCCCCGAAGGCGTAGACCCGGTTCCCCTTCGCCACGTGGCGCCGGAAGTTGGCCCGGCCCGGTACAAAGAGGGCGCGCAGCTCGTCCAGCCGCTCGTAGCCGGCGAGCTGCGCGGGTGGGAGCGGCGCACTGAGCAATCGGCAGTCGAGCGCTTCCCGCGCGGCCTCGGCGAGGGTCGAACGATACGTCGTGTGGCGGATAAACTCGACCGTATCCAGGCAGAAGCCGCACCGGTGGCAGCGAAAGACCAGGTCCCCGGTGGCGGTCGGGTAGATGCTCAGGCTGCGCCAGTCGGCGGCGCGCGGATCCGACGAGTGCGGGCAACTCGGGCAGCGGTGCCGCCGGCCCACGCCGGTCTCCTCGGGCCGGGTGCGCACGCCCTTGAGCAGAAAGGCGAGCGTGGCCTTTTGGTCTGGCATCATGGGTAGGAGAGGCGAATGGACGGCCGGCGGTGTGGCGGTGCGCCGGCGCGGAGCGCGTTCGGGCGGCACCACTTCGCGGATGGCGTCGAGATCGACGCCGGGCGGGAGCGGGTCCGGCTGGCCGAGGCTCTCGGGCGTTGGTGACGGCTCGGAGCAAAGCTGGGCAACGCGGTGGTTGAGGTCATGGATGCGGCGGCGCAACTGGCGGGTGGGCACCAGCAGGAGCGGGACCGCCCGGTCGGCGTCCCCGCCGAAGGTGTAGTCGATCATGGCGGCGGCGAAGGGATCGGTCAGGCCAGCCATGATCTTTTGGCGGCGCTTCTCCCGCCGGCGGGCCTGCCGCTTGAGGGTGCCGGCGCGGGAGCGCTGCTTGCGTTTCGACGAAGGTGGGGGCTGCGAGTTGGGCATTTTGAGGAATTCGGTGCGGAAGTACGGGTTTTGATGGGTCTGAGTTGTGGGTCTCGTGACCCCCACCTGGCGGCGAGGGGGGCAGCGCGATGATGGAACCATCTTGAAGGCCTCGTGAGCGCCTGATTTCGAACAGGCGACACCAAATCGAGAGGCATCCGACCGACCTCAGCGCATTGCGCCGAATCTCGTGGGCGGCAGCAGGTACGATGTGACCTCCAGTCGCCCGCCCCTGGTGTGGCGTTCCGCCGTGGCGCGCTGGTCAATTCACCTCTTCGAACGGCGCGGACGCAGCGAGCACCGCCTGTGGCTCGCACCGCAGCCAAATGGAACGCCGGGAGCCGACCGGCTGTTGTGTGGCCTCGAGCTCAAGGGCATGTCCCTCCGCCGCATCCCAGGCAGGGCTCCGGATTTGTGCCGGGTCGCAGAACGCCTCCCAGTACGGCACGGCAAAGAGCGGTTCGTCGTGTCCGATCACCAGCCAGTGCCGGAACAGGGGGCGGTAGTCTGCCTGAGCGTACACATCCACCGCCACCAACTCGCCCATCCAGTTGCGCAGGAGATGCAGCAGATACATCGCCCCCCGCAACTCCGGTGGCAGCGGCGGGCAGGAAAACAGCGTCCCAAGATGCTCATCCGGGATCGCCGACCAGTCCCCGAAGGCCGGCCGCAGCCCGTCTTCTACGACCATCGCCGCGTAGAGCCAGCGTCCCTGCCCGAGGATCAAACGACGCAGCCGTTGCTGGCAGAGCGCCTCGACGACCCGGTGGTCGACCTCGCCGCTGCGAACCTTTTCGGGCCACGTGCGCGCAACCATCGCCATCGTCGGTGTCGGCTCCCGCCCCACTTCGGCGGCGAAGTCGAGCAGGGGCAGGGCAAAGCCGCACTGTTGGCAGTGGACCAGAGGGACGGCACCGGAGGACGCCCGGTATTCGAGGAGAGTCAGCGCCAGCTCATCGAGATCGGGATGGAGCGGGCAGAACGACGGCAGCGGCACGCCGGGCAGATATTCCGCTCCGAGACAGCGGGCGGCAAACTGGCGGACATCCTCCGGGTCGAAGATTTCCAGCGTCGACATGACAAACGCCGGCGATGGCGGCAGGGTCAGCGTCGGGACCTCGACGGGGGCGTCGTGCTTGCTGGCAGACAGGAGTTCGGGCCTCGGCTCCCGTGGATCATGGCTCTGCAGTCGGCGGTAGAGGGCAGCCTGTTCCGCGCGTTTTTTGGCTTGGGCCTTGGCGGCACGTCGTGCGGCCGATTTTGCCGAAAGACGTGGGCGCCTGCGTGCTTGTCGGACGGATTGTATGACAGGGTCGTACATAGGGGGGGGGAGTCGGTGCGGTGCTCGGGGGTCGCTGAGTGAGGAGGATTGTCCCAGAAAAAGGGGCTCGCGACGATCCGATACCGCAGATTTTCGACACCAAAACTACGTCAATCCAGCGGTGAACCGATTGGGGCCAAAGGAAGGAAGGATCGTTTGCTTCCCGTGGCCCGAACGATTCGAAGGTTGTCTGGAACACGAAGGGACACCAGCTGGATGCAACCCTCCCCAACGACACCATCGGCAGCTCTTTTTGCCCATTGGTTTGTTTGCCTACAGGTGCCTCCAGAGGCGGGGATTTGGACCATCGCTCCTGCACCAAATCACTTCCCTCATCCAGCCTCCACCACTTCCACCACCATATAAATATGGTGGTGGTGGAAGTTGGGAGTCAGAGGCAAAGAACGTGAACTCTCATCCTGGATCACGATGAAAGCCGAAGCATGGTTGAATGAAAGCACCCGTGATGGGAAACCTTCAAGCGGCTTCAGAAGAAACCTCTTGGTCGACTGGTTCAGCCTCATCAGATCGTTCGGCGGACGTGGTTGGCGTCGACTGTACGCGACGATACTTCTTATCGTCAGCCGAAAGGCAAATCTTGTTCGACTTCGCAAGTTCGCAGCGCAACCGATCGAAGGTACTTGCCCCCATGTTAGTCTCATTTATCACTTTCGTTTGGAATTCGGAGTGGGACAGTGCCTGAGTGCCGAGCGCGTCGAGTAACTGCTCGGGAAAGTACTTCTTCTGTGCTCGTCCCGCTTGACGGAGCCGACTGGGGTCGAGTTCGACATCGCGGACCATTAAGGGAAGATCCCAACGGACGGCGAATGACCCGATCGGCGCGTGATTGCGCAACGTCGTCTCGACCGTGTAGGCGTCATCTTCTTCGTGTTTCGTCATTATCAGGATCGAATCGGGATCCCTCGCATACGCACCACTCCCGGCAATCCGATCGATGCTCTCCTTTCCTGCCTGGTTTCCCTTTGAAAAATGCGCACCAAAGACGACGGCGGCGCCGGTCTTGACCGCCACCCGTTCAAGTTCATTCAGGAGACCAGTGATGTCGCCGGCCTTATTTTCATCGCGCGCGCCGATGGCCTTGTAGATCGGATCGATGATGAGCAGCGCGTAATTCTCGTCTTCCGCCCTCTCGATAATCTGAGGCGCAAGGCGACTGAAATCGGCCGCGTGGCCGCGCAACGACCAGATTGACAGATTGTCGACCTCTGAGATAGATATCCCTTGGCTTCGCAAATCTTCAGGAGACGCAAATTATAATAGGCCCGCTCAAGTTCGAGGTTGAGGTAAAGAACGCGCCCCGGGTTGGTCGGAAACCCAAGCCAATCATGTCCGGTAGCGACGCTCAGCGCGAGATCGGAGAGTACCCACGTTTTATAACTCTTTGAGCCGCCACCAATGACGCCTTTAGCTCCCCGGTGGAGAATCCCTTGCACAACCTCCGGTGGAAGAATGATCGGTCGGCTCAAGCAATCGACGGCGTTTTCGATTTCGGGCAGCGGGTCCGGAACAGGGGGCTCAGGAGCTGCATCCATGAAACCCATGATGCCTTGAGCCATTCCTTTAATGCGGTCCGGATCAAAGGGACGAGACCGTCTCATTCGGGTGGAGGCCTCGGGATCGGTACGATCGGCACCGGGATCGTCACGCATCGCCTGCTCAGGCGTGGACGCTTCCTCCCGATCACGGGGAAGCTGATCCTCGGCTACAGGTTGGACCGGGTCGAAGCCGTCGCCGGATCGGACGGCAGCAGTGGGCGGAATTGGGGGCGGGGTAAATGCCATGGCGTTGGGTGTTAGGGCAGCAGATCGCAGTAGATCAGACGCTGATGTTTGTTGGTTTTAGGATTGATTGCGCCCGGGAGACGGACGGGCTGAGTCATGTTCAGCACCTTCTTGTCGATGCCGAGCTCCGGCAGGATCGACTTCAGGCACTCAAGTTCCTCGGGGTCAGGAGCCTCGAACCACCCGTGGAGGCTTCGGTTGCTGGTGTCGACGACGAACCTCAGCCTCAAGCCCCGGCTGATCAGCCATTTGAAAACCGCGCCGACCTCGTCCCGGTTCAACGTGTCGGACTCGACCACGATGAACGGCCGGTGGACAACGTTGTCGTTGGACCTGCGATTCGCCCGTTCGACAAGCACAGCCGGGCAGATGAAAACGCCGGGGACCTGCTTGCGGAACAGCCAGTAGTGGACCGTTTGGAAGCAGTGACTGAACTCCTGGCCATCCTTCCACTCGCCCGAAAAGTGCACTTCGTCCGCAATCCACAGGGTCTCCTGTGGCTCGTATCGACCCAAAATGAGCCGCCAGTGATCTTCGGGGTTCTCGGGCACCGGACTCGGCGAATCCGCCAGGATCTCGGAGGCGGTCCACGGCTGCGCTCTGAGGATCTCATGTCGATGGACCTGCGCCCAAATCGCCAGTTTCCTGAGCGCGGCGCGGGCTTCGTCGCGCTTCACTTTTTCAATGGCTGCTTCCGCCTCGCGAGCGCGGATTTCTTGATCCAGCACCCGGGTCTCCGTGGGGGAGAGATTCAGCACGCCGCCTGACATGGCTTGGCGCCAAAGATGACGCAGGCGCTTATTGTGAGCGGCGATGACGTCCGCGCAGGACTGATGCTGGCAGTCAATGGTGGGAACGGGGTCGGCGTTGACGTAGATCCGACAATGGTTGTCGGCCGTCCGGTTGGAATGCAGATCCTCCCCCGGACATGCACAATGGCAAACATGGTTGTCGACCCAGTCGACGCCCCCGTAACGCTTTTCTACGAACGCACGGGCCGCGACCGACCAGGCGGCCTCAAGGTGCTCGTATGAAAGGTCGAAATCCGACGTGATTGGGTGCTGATGATAGGTTGTTGGAAGTGGCATCTGCCAAAGTCCACACTGCTATGGGCGAAGGGAATCAGGTACAAAGTGGCCGCCAGTTTGTCTCCGTATTGGTAGAACTATCCTGAAGCGCCCGCCTCCCTACGGCTCACCGCCCGAATCCGGAGGTTAGACCGTTTGTTGGAGCCGCGCTTGCCGTTGACTGTGGATGCCCGGAGCCCGAGGACGGCGAATTCGGGGTCACATCTCCAGCTGATGTTGCACCCAATTCACAAATTTGTAGCGTTTGAAGGTCTTGGTCCGCAACTTTTTATCGACTGTAAAAACCAGATTACGGATGGGTGCCGGATTGAGACGGTGCAGTCTGAGCGTAGCGACAATCTTGTGGTAATTCGGTTGGGAGATTGGTTGTGTGGGCACCACGTATTCCAACGCGTCAACCGCTGCCGTTTCGGTCATCAGCCACAAAGGAAGATCGTCATCGGTCCAGAACGTGAGGATGCGGGCCTCGAATTCGCGTATCCCATGAATTGCCGACCTATGCGCATTGGCTCCCCGCGTGCCCTTCGGAAGTGTAATATTCTGCTTTGCGACGCTCGTGTTCTTCGCTAACCGAAGCCGGCGCCCGCTTCGAGCGAGCAGTTGTCTTTGACGGAAAAACGCCTCGAGGAAGTCCAATTTCCCTGCCCAGAGGTCCTGCAAAACCCTTTGAATCACCTCGGGAGACGGCAACGCCCTAGCGGATCTATCAGCAGTCGACTGATCAGTCGCTGATCGTCTGCGGCGGCAGGATCTTTTTCCCAGTTCTCTCCCAATACGGTTCGGGCGATCTCATTCTCCGCCGCTGTGGCACGGGTGAGGACGGATTTATCAAATTCATCGCGAACGACATAATTGGCGTTCTGCCGAAGGACTTCGAGTAGGCGTTCCTGAATAGAACCCGTTCGTGGCACACATGTCGCGGAAAGGGAGCGCGCATTGTCCTTAACGAATTCACGAAGGAACGTCAGACGGTCTTGTTTGCGAATAAACGCCTTGAGTTCTGCGTGTTCGAGCAGTGCGCGTCGGACACCGGTAGCGAATCCTTCAAGAGCGCCAGGGTTTTTATTCAGCGCTCGAGCGAGGTTTTCAGCGCGTTGGTTCCTCGTGTTTGCCATATTCTTGATTATCTTGCGTTACGAACTGAATGCGGTTCGGTGGCGTAGGTCGGAACGACAACTACCCAGCCTCATCAATCCAAATCGGCCGGTCTGCTCGGGTAAATGTGCGTTCGCGCAAGCAGGAGCAACAAGTCGGGGTGCGATAAGCGAGCCCAGTCACCAAACATCTGCCGCGGCACCCCGTTGGCGTCCACTTTCCGATTCGATCGGCGATTCCGAACGAGCAGGTCTCGGCGGAACAAAGTGGTAACGACGTTGCGGCCCTCGTTGTGGTCAAGGACCCCGTGTCGCGGCACGACGTTCGGCAAGGCGATCGCGAAGGCAGCGCCGAGACGGGCGGTTCGCGCTCGGCATCCCATCCTATCGTGATGAACAATGCAGACCTTGCGCGGTGAACCAAAAACGACGTCGCGGCGTTCCTCACAGGATAACTTTGCAATCTGACGCCGGTGACTGGATCGACGGCAACGGGGTGTCGGCTTGGTGTTTCTCTACCACGGTCTTGAGCGTGGCGTTGGCCCGGTGGACCCCGCGAAGCCACGTGAGAAGCGGGAAATCGGGTCCCGCTTCGCCATTTCGTTGACCAAATCAGCGATTCTCTCGATCAAGCCGAATATTCGCTGCGGCAAGATGCGATTGTCAGGCGCGGGGAAACCTGACATTCGAGCCGACCCGATCGCTTCCTGGACCCAGGCGCGTGGGATACAATCTGAGTCATGCGATAACGACACTTCTTCCTTGTCGCTGAGCATTTCGTTTTGCGCCGTGTGAGAATCGTCGCTCTCGGGCGCTGCCGACCCATCAGTGTTGGCAACAGGCCGCTGATCGGGTGCGACGGCGGCGGCGTCGACCTGGTCGTCTCCATCGACCAAGACAGGATCGACCGTGGATGATTTGCCTTCGGGCGTTTTCGCCGTCGTCATCGACGCCGTTCGGTCCGGCACCGACTTTGCGGGGGACACTTGCCCCGTGGACACCGTTGTCGCCACGGTGGCTCGGGTCGGCGGGCGACTGATCCATCCCTGTTGAGATGCTTCCTTGTGAGCCGCATGAAACGATTCCTCGTTGAGTGTCCTACGCAGGCGGCGCTCTTCCTCGACCTGCCCGGAAGCGTGCAGGCGATCGAGCGCTTCTAGCACCGCTTTGCCTTGGCGCGCCGTTCCCGCGGAAAGTCCCACTTTGAAGGCGGCGATGTCGCGGGCCTTCCCGGTACTCGCTTCGAGCTGACCCTGTGTCGAATTTGACACAGGGTGCGCTTTGCCGGCTTGCATCCGTGTTTTGGCACGGCCCGCTTCGATCCGCTCGAACTCGATGAACTCGCGGATGATCTGCTCGTGCGTTTTTTGACGCGCCCGGTTTGTCTCAAGAAGATACTCGGCCGCCGCGAATTCATCCGTGTCCACCTTGATGATAATTGCTGGCACCGAGCGGAGACCGGCTGCGCGGGCGCTTTGCAGTCCCGGCGGTGACCGGCAATCACGACGTTGTCAGCGGTGACGTGCAGTGGCGTACGCACACCACCCTCTTTGATGCTTCGGGTCAGCGACTCATCCGTTGTCGACTCGTCACCGTAGATCTGGGCGTTGAGAGGATGTGGGCGCAAATCGGCGACCGCGAGTTCGAGGCAATGGAAGTTGGCAGGCTGACCGCCCGACGCATCGACTCCGAGGACGAACGTCCCGGCCCCCTTGCTCGTCGCTCCGGGACTGAGGTCGGGGGGGAGTCGGAGGCGGCTATTCTCGTTACAAGCCGGGTGAATCGACGGATCGGAGGTTTGCTCGAGCTCTGGCAGAGCCGCGATCGTGGCGTCGACGCATCCGTCGTCTTGGAGTGTTCCATCTTGCGGCGCGCGACCCAAGCACGGTTCGGCGCTGTTAGGACGTGGTTTGTCGGTCTTTGGGGAAGAAGGCTGCGTGCGGATTTTATTGGACATAGAAGTATGTAGTGCAGAAATTTCGCCGCAAGCCCCGGCGATGATGGGCACGAAGTGTGGGTTGGCGACGACCACCGCCGTCAAGCCAACCGTCGACAGGAGCCCGTCCCGCAACGCCACTCGTGCCTGGCTGTCATCAGCCATCGCACGGCGAACCCGGACGGGCGTCCTCGTCGGGAGGACGACACCTCGAAAACGTTCTCTGAGTTGAAAAACTGCTCCGGAGCTTTCCGCGACAAGGCGAAACACAGTTCCGGTCTGATCACTGCCGACTTGCCTATGGGTCTGCCCTCAAGTCGCCAGCCCCTCAGGTCAGGGCCGGTTCAAATCCACAAATGTTGGTGTAGAGAAGTTGGCGTTGTAGCGTTGAGAAGTAGTCGTTGTCAGTGCGAGCCGGTCAAAACCCTCTGACTACCAGACCGGACGCGGCGGAAAGTACTCCAACATTTTTCGTGGCGCAACTTGCGGCCTAAATTTCCTTCGCCATCACTCAACCGCCAAACCGTTTTCGTGGGACGGGAGGATATTCCAGTACGCCGCCGTCGAAGCCGAGACGCTGCGGTAGTAGCGAGTGCGGATGACCGCCTCTGAATTGCCCATCTCGTCGGCCATCCGTCCGAAACTGCCGGTGACTTTGAGGCGATAGGTCCCATAGCCGTGCCGGGGACCATCCTGCGGCCAGCCCTGCGGTAAATCGGGGGCGAGTTCTCGGAGTGCCGCGTAGGCGTCGCGCCGGTACTGCCGCGAGAAAAAGACCGTGCCGCGACGTTGTTCCGCTGGCACGGTGAAAAGCCACGCGCGCAGTTTCGGCTGGATCGGAACGATGCGTTCGCCGCCAGCCTTGTCGGTGCCGACGGGCACTTCGATTTCGTCAGGTTCGCCACAACCAATGTGGATACGCCCTCCGCCTGCGAGAGAAATTCGTGCCGCGATTTAGCCCGGGCAGGACACCGACAGGCAATTACCCGAAAGCCAAAATCGCAACGCTTCCCTGTACCACGGTGCAATCCGAAGGAGTGGAACAAACTGTCTCCATCGTTCTGCTTGACCTTCAGGAATAGAAAGCCCCCGAGGATCAAATCCCGAGTTCAATATCCTTGTCTTTGTCCGGCGATAAATGGCTGTAGTGATGGTGAGTCACCTCGTGGGAGTCGCCAATCCACTTCGCGATTTTGACTATGCTTACTCCGGCCATGACACGGAGGGACGCGAAAGTCCGACGCATGTCGTGCGCGGTCACTTCTTTCACGCCGCACGTTGCAAGAAGATCCTGAAAAGGCTTACGGAAATCGTAGCGGTACGCGCTCCTGCCCGTCCGGATCTTCGTGGGTTCAACGACGAACCGTTTATCCATTGGCACAGCGCCGCTCTCGAGAAATGTTCGGAATTCTGCTGTCAGCGGCACGGAGCGTTCCTTGCGACTCTTCGGTTTCCAACCTGGGTCAGTCGCGTACAACGTCCCCTTCGGCCGGATCCGGATGTCGACCCGCCCGCCTCCATGTTTGTCCAAAACAAACCAGTCCGGGCTTGCGTTGATGATTTCTCCCTTGCGCATTCCGCAATGAAATCCGCAATAGAGGATGAACTTGAGTTGCGGATTAACGCACGCATCGAGCAGTTGACGGACTGTCTCCTTCGAGCAGACATTCTTGCGGGGCTCCGGTTTTCCCGTCGCCCGTTTGACCGAGAGGGCAGGATTTTCGCGCATCTTACCGTGTTCCACGAGCCAGACGCAGAAGCCTCGGAGGTGTGCCAAGTAGCCGATCGCGGTGTTCTCGCTTTTATTTTTCCGCAAGGAGTCGTACCAAACCTGTAGATTCGCGGCACCAAGAGTTTGAAGCTGCTGCGGGCGTGTCCAACCCATGCGCCTAGCCTCTGAAAGGAGTGCGTACTGACGTGCACGGCCGTATTGTGAACTCAGCCGTCCCCCGTGAACGCACTCGGCGACGTAAAGTTTGACCTCGGTTTCCCATCTGCCGCTTCCTTCCAAAACTGGTCTACGGCGGGCGATCTCGGCTTTCTGAATCGCGAGGCTCAGGTCGTCAGTGCCAAGCGACTGACGAAAGCATCGGCCCTCGTGATAAAATTTTAGCCAGTACGTCGTCCCCCGCTGATACAGTCCGGCCACGAGGTTCCTGCTTGGCCGTCCACGGCGTCCTTTTCTGGGACCGTCCTTCTTGAGCGTTGCCATGTGCCTGAATAAGGCACAGGGATGTGCCCATCGTCAAACTCGCTAGGGGGCGCTGGGGCGCGCTCGCAGACCTTGCCTTCGGGCACATTTGTCGGCGTGGTAACCTGTATAACCCTCTGGCAGAGAGGGATTGCACCCGTGAAGACTCGAACTTCAAACCTTCTGATCCGTAGTCAGTAGGCATAATGCTTACAAGTATTTCACTATTAGTATTTTACAGTGTTCCACTCGTGCAGTTGAGACACACGAGCGTGCCTCGCGTCGGAGGTAAAACGACTTCTCAGAAAGGGTGTCGGATAACGACGCCTAAAATATTTTCGGGAGCGGATTCTCACCAAAAGACGATCCCGACGATGGCCGAGACTGGCTTGCGCTTGCGAGTTCAGTCCCCCGCCCTGCCACAATCTCATCGCCAGTTTTTGCCGTCACTCACGCCCGCATTAACTCCGGCCGTACGTTCCTCTTTCCTCGACAGCCGGGGTACGTCGAGCAGCCCCAGAATTGGTTGCCACTTTGTTTCCCCCGCCGCAGCACCATCGTGGAACGGCAAAATGGACACACCGGCGTCGTGATCGTGGCCGTCTGAGCGAAGGTGGAAGACCAGCGCACCACGTCGAGAATATCCCCTTCGGCGCTGTATTTGGACGCCTCGACCGCCACGCGCAGTTGATCCCCGGCGATCAGTTGCATGGGTTTCCCGGCTGCGAACGCCTTCGCGTCCTGCGTGAATTTACCCGTGGTCACCAGAATGGCATGGTCGGCTTTCTCGGCGTTGAGGATGCCAAACAACTCTCGCACCGGGGACACCCCCACCTTGTACACCTTCCAGTGTTTGCACTGCACCAGCGTCGTTCGTCCATCTTTCCGTAGCCACAAGTCGACACCACCGTCCGATCCGTCGCCAGAGCACATTTCCACCGCGTAGCCCTGCCGCCGGTAGAGTTCACCGACCACCAGTTCGAATTCCTGCCACGAGAGGTCTTCCAACGTTTTGCCCGCTGGAATCTTGGAAACTGGAAACGGGGCTACGACCGGTGGCAACGGTGGCGGTGTGGTCACCACGCAGGCACTTTTCCGGTGCCGTGGCAGCGTTGGGGGTGTCCACAAGCGGTTTACATCTACCCTACCGGCTCTCCCTCGGATGAATGACCGGACGACTTTCCAAACCAGAAACCCGCAACAACCCAAGATGCTCACGATCCCTGCTATCAAAATCATGGCTGCGAAGAAATAAGACCACGGGCCCGGCGTATTCTTTGGTGCCGACTCGACGTTCTTGGGCGGAAAATTGTGTTGAGGTTGTGGTGCAGGTTGGTGCGCTTTTGTCCATGCGTCTGCCCACGCCCGTGTGACTAAGCACATCACATGCGGGTCGGTTGCCAAGGTAAACGCCTCGGCTCCATCGGTGGTGCGACGCCACTTTTTGTCGGCGATGGCAGCCACTGCGACGTGATCGACGGGCTGCCAAGCAGCGGCTCCACCATTGTCGTTCAAAAGCTGGTGACCCTCGGCTTCGGTGAGCGGAACGCCATCCTTCGTGAAAATCAGTCGCTGGGCGACACCCTGCATCACTTCTACATCCAATCGCCAACCGGTCCAACGGTAGGTGCCCATCCCGCGATCCGAGTTCAAACTCCCGGTGGCGGGTGGACCATATTGGGCAACGATCTGCTCACGGCTGTCACCCAACTGAACCGCCCATGCACCGGGGACGACGGCGAAAAGGGCGAGCAGCAGGAGGGCGAAGCGGAACATGACGCCGGGAAAACAGCAAAAGGCACGCCAGCGGGTCCATCATGGATGGCCGGTGAGTCTATTCACGGTCCTACTCTACGGCTGCTGTGTGGGTATCCACCGCGAATGAACGCCACCGACAACTTTCGGCAGCACGTCGGAAGCTTGGGCAAATTTTTCTATTTGCTGCCCCCACCAAGGCGCTCAGGCGTGTTTTTAGAGCCTTGAAGGAGGGATGGCAACCATTGCCAACAGACAAAACCGCGATTGTCATCGGTTACCGTCTTGGATAAATTGGCTGCTAGGGAATGAATCTGCCCCGACATCCTAAAGCAAGGTCCTTCCAAACCTTGAATTTGATCACAAGCGTTCGGAGTTTCACCGAGCTTGAAGCACGGATTGCATTACTGCCATCCGAGCAAGCAAGGGGTGCAGCGTTCGAAGTTTTTGCCGAGGCGTGTTTGGCTACTCAGCGATTATATCAGGCCCACGAAGTATGGCCAGGAAACTCGATGCCATCGGTGCTACGTCACCAACTTCGTTTGCCTCTCATTGACATGGGTGTGGACGGCGTGTTCGTCACGATGGCTGGAGAACCCGTTTGCTACCAGTCGAAGTTTCGCATCGGGCGACCGGCGCTTACTTGGACAGAGCTTTCGACCTTCTACGGTCTGGCTGATGCCAGCGTGAGCAGGCTCGTTTTCACCAACTGCGATGAAGTTGCCCGCGTAGCAGAGGAGCGGTCAGGTGCCATTTTCGTTAGGGGTAGCGACCTTGACCGGCTTACCTGCGAGGACTTCCAAATCATCGAAACGTGGCTGGCCGGACAGCCAACGGAAGCGAAGAAGAAGGAGCCAAAACCTCACCAACTCACCGCGCTGAAGGACATTGTTGCCGGGCTCTCGCGCGGCTCGCGTGCCACGGCGCTGATGGCCTGTGGAAGCGGCAAGACATTGGTGGCGCTCTGGACTGCCGAGCGGCTCCGGGCCCGAACGGTGCTGGTGTTGCTTCCTTCGCTGGCGCTGGTTCGTCAGACTCTGCATGAGTGGTTACATGAGACCGCTTGGCATGACGTTCAGTTCCTGTGCGTCTGCTCGGACCCAACCGTACGACCAGAGGACGACTCGTTGCTGGTTCGCCCCTCCGATCTCGACTTTGCCGTCACGACACAAAGCGCCGATGTGCGTCGCTTTCTTGAACGGCCGACAGAGTCGGTGCGGCTGATCTTCTCGACGTACCAATCAAGCCACGTTGTCGCCGATGCTACTGCTGGTCTGCCGCCGTTTGATCTCGGCGTCTTCGATGAGGCTCACAAAACCGCTGGGAGAGAAGGAGCCAAGTTTGCGCTTGCCCTCAAGGACGAGCATGTGCCCGTGACCCGACGGCTTTTCCTGACGGCAACACCGCGCCACTACGATGTGGCCACAAAGAACAAGTCTGGGGACTCGAAGATCGTATTTTCGATGGATGTGCCCGAAGTTTATGGCCCGGTCGTTCATCGCTTGCCGTTCAGTGCCGCCACGAAGGCTGGCATCATCACTGACTATCAGGTGATCATCTCCGTGGTGTCGTCCGAGATGGTCACGGACGATGCACTCAAGCGCGGCGTCGTGCTGGTGGAAGGTGACGAGGTCAAAGCGCGCCAGGTTGCCAACCAGATCGCGCTCAAGTCCGCCATCGACAAGTTTGGCGTCTCCAAGGTGTTCACCTTCCACTCCAGGGTCAATGCGGCCAAGTCGTTCATCTCTGGTGGGCCGGAGGGCGTTGGGACGCACATCGAAGGCTTTGCCTGCACGTACATCGAAGGCGTGATGAGCACTGCTTACCGCGAGAAGCTTTTGCGGGAGTTCGAGGCGGCACCGCAAGCCATCCTTTCCAACGCGAGATGTCTGACCGAAGGGGTGGACGTGCCTGCCGTTGACATGGTGGCATTCCTCAGCCCGAAGCGAAGCTTGGTGGACATCGTCCAAGCAGCAGGCCGGGCGATGAGGCTCTCTCCAGCCACCGGCAAGAAACGTGGTTACGTGCTCGTGCCATTGTACGTCGAGAAGGCGCGGGGCGAGACCATTGAGCAGGCCGTCCTGCGCAGCAACTTTGATGAGGTCTGGAAGGTGCTCCAAGGATTGAAGGAGCAGGACGATCTGCTGGCGCAGATCATCGCCGACATGCGGATCGAGCGGGGCCGCACCGGCGGTTACGATGACAGTCGCTTCCGGGAACGTGTCGAGATCCTTGGACCCGAGCTGTCACTGGAAACACTGCGCCGAGCCATTTCAGCCGCGTGCCTTGACGCTATCGGAGAAGGCTGGTTTGAGCGTTACGGCCAACTGCTGGCCTACCATCAGAAACATGGCCACTGTGACGTGCCTTATCGATGGCAGGAAAACCAGTTTCTGGGGACGTGGGTAGTAAACCAACGTGTTTTACACAGAGAAGGCAAACTGGACGCAGAGAAGGTCGAGCTTTTGAGCCGCCTCGGCTTCAAGTGGAACCCGTTCCTCAGCGCATGGCGAGCCAACTATTTGGAACTGCTCGAATTCCGCAGACGCTTCGGCCATTGCCGGGTACCTCAACGCTGGAAGGAGAATCGTAAGCTCGCGAGTTTTGTACAATCACAACGTCACGACTACTCAAAAGGTAATATCGAACGTGACCATATTGCTTTGCTGGAGAAAATTGGGTTTGAGTGGCGCGACCGGGTTGGGCACTTGGGACCAAAGGTTCGATGAGCTTTGCGCTTACAAGGATCGGTTTGGGAACACCTTGGTGCCAGTCAAATGGGCGGAGAATCGATTACTGGGCGGATGGGTGTCCGCGCAGCGAGGCCGATACAGGGCGGGCAAGTTGCGGAAGGAGTATGCTGATCGACTGTTTTCCATCGGATTCGAGTTGAACGCGCCCACGGCGAAATTTCAGCCTCGCGCATCAAGACTGACTGTTGCAGTAGCGAAGCCCAAAGTGCCGACTTTCACTTGGGATGAGATGTTTGCCGGCTTGGTGGGATTCTTCAGACTGCATGGTCATTGCAACGTGCCAGCCAAATGGACGACCGCGCCTGACCTTCCACAATGGATCAACCAGCAGCGCAGGGCCAGACGTGAGAACCGCTTGACATCCGAACAGACAACTCGTTTGGAGGAGGTGGGGTTTACATGGACCGGCACAGATAGCGATTGGGACAAGATGTTCATGAGGTTGGTCGATCATTTGCGCCCGATGCACAATGGCAAGCCTCGTAATGCCATCGTGAGCGAGGAACTCAATCGTTGGATGCTGACTCAGCGGCAGTCCAAGAAGCGCCGGCGAACTGGCTCCTGAGCGTGAGCGCCGGCTCGACAGCATTGGTTTTGACTGGGAGCCGCTTTCGTCCCGCTGGAACCAGATGTTCGGCGAGCTACGCCAATACCAGTCGGAGCATGGGCACTGTCGTGTTCCCATGGGCTGGAGCAAAAATCCAGCTTTGGCGAAGTGGGTTGCTGTACAGCGGGCACGGAAGACTAAAAGACGTTCTCACGCCAGAACGCGTGGATGCGCTCGAATCTCTTGGTTTCACTTGGCGTGTCACTGAACGCAGTGGCTCTCATCCGCCGAATGAGGCGTGGAATGCAATGCTTGATCGACTCGTAGCCTTTCATGCCGAGCAAGGGCACTCGGTTGTCCCGCAGAGATACATGCCTGATCGTAAGTTGGGAGTGTGGGTGATGCTACAGCGCCGATATTTCCGGCTGGGAAAGCTGACGGAGCAGCAAGTTGCCTCCCTGAATGAACTTGGTTTTCAGTGGGAGGTTTCAGCCAACCACGGCCGGACGGGGTTCCAGGCTTCTCTACGGAGTCGATCCGACGGGGTGTCAGCTGATCAAGAATGGGAAGCCATGCTCAGCGCCTTGGCGGAATACAAGCAGGCTCACGGTAGCTGCCTCGTGCCGCAGCGATGGGCAGGCAATCGCGCGCTGGCAGAATGGGTTTCAAATCAGCGTTCCGCGTACCGTCGCAACTTGCTTGATCCTGAGCGTGCCAAGCGTCTTGACGAGATCGGCTTCACCTGGGACCCGGTTAGCACTTGGTGGGAGAACAAGTTTCAGCAACTCTTGGAGTTCAAGAGGAAGCACGGTCACACGAATGTGCCGCAGCAATCGCCAACATATCCTGAACTTGCCACTTGGGTCCATAATCAGCGTCATGCCAAGCGGAACAATCGGCCTATCATGGCTGAGCGAGAGAAGCGCCTCGACGAAGATCGGCTTCGTATGGTGCTTGGTTGAACCGAATGTCTGGGAACAGATGTTTGAGCGATTGCTGGAGTTCAAGAAAGTTCACGGTCACTGCAACGTGCCCCAAAAAGGCGGCACCGACCGAAAACTCGGCAGATGGGTGAACGTCCAACGCCTCTTCCACATGCGCGGAAAGATCAGACCAGAGAGGAGAAAGCAGCTCGACGCGGTCGGCTTTGTTTGGAACATGAAGAAGCCAAGCAAATCGACAACTGATTCGCAGCGCATGCTATTGCTCTGATGCTAATGCGCTCCAGTTATTTGCAATCCATAGCCGTGGTGTATTGGACGCGAAATTGTACTGTCAGCGTCACTTGACGCACTCGGTGCGAGCAGCCGAGCGTCGATCATCAGAAGCTCGGAGCTAAAGAAAAGAGACCCACCGACGGTGGACCTCTTCGCTTTTTCTGCAATCCGAGGTTGTGTAAATCTTTTCCTCAGTTGCGGAAGTGCGGCAACATTTCGACGGCGACCGTCAGCGCCCTCGCCTTCGTGCGGTCAGCCGCACCGAACCAGATGCTCGCCAGCCGCTGGTCAGCCGTTTGCCGGATCTTTCGGTGGTCGAGCATCTCCGTGACGCCGTTGTACGCGGCCCACAGCGTGCCTCCGACACCCTTCATGCGGTTGCCCGCCCCCTGGTCGAAGAAATACTCGCTCCACGAACGGTCCCGCTGGATGCAGTCAGCCTCGCTCTCGGTCGGCTGGCGGTCCTTCGGCTCCGGGAACACGTACTCCAAATACCGTTCCAGCCGGTTGTGGTTCATGGGCACTTGCACCATCTCACGGAACGTGTCGGCCAGTTCATCGTACTGCTGACGCACAATGCCCAGCATCTTCTCGGCGGCTTTGAGGCGCTGATGGATGTCGGTGTGATGGCTGATTTTGATGCCGCTGCCGCCTTGGTTGATGGCCAGGGACAACGTGTTCTGGCAGACCACCCGCACCGGCGTGAACTTCACCTGCAAGGATGATAGTGCCGTCGTGGCTGTTGGTCAGGAGCAGGAACTTGTCGGTGATGTCGTCGCCGACCACACGGATGGAATCTGGCAGCTTGGCCAAGATCCACACCCGCTCGCCTTTGCCCAGCGCCCCGGCCGTGTGGTAAATGGCGGCATTCTGCCCCACGATGGGATCGAAGAAGGCAAACGCCTCCCGGTTCTGGACGATGGTATAGCTGCTGCCGACGACGCCGAGCACATCGAGGCTGTTCTCGCGGGCCACGGCAAACTTGTCGGGCACCGGCAGGCGCAGGAGGCTGTTGTCGCCATCGGTGGCGTACAACGGCAGCTTCTTGACCTGCCAGTCCAGCCGGGCGGCCTGGATGGCTTCCTCCGCCGTGGCGGGTTTATCGAGGGCGGTGCCGAGGCCGTGCCAGGGCACGCCGCCGACGTACATCATGCTGGCTTCTCCATTCTGGATCATCAGGTTGTGACTCATGGTATTTTGCTTTCTGTTCTGCGGTTGTTTGGGTGTGAAAACGACGAAGGGCCAGACACCTCGATTGGAGGCATCCGGCCCTTTCGCCGTGTTCGGGTGATGGTTGGAGTGCTACAGGCGGACGGTTTGCAGGCTCTTGAGCGTGTCGCGCACGCTGCGGACTTCCCGTTCGCTCAGGCGACGTTCGCGCTGCACCTGACGCAACGTGTCGGCCAAGCCGTTGAGGTTGGTGACGGCTCCACGGATGGAGCCTTTGATGAACTCGATTTGGTCGAGTGCCTGTTCGAGGCTGGTTTTCTCCTCCGGGGCGGAGGTGCTATCGGTGGAAGCAGCGGGGACGTGCCCGTTGCCGTTGGTGGTGGTCCGTTCTGCATGGGTGTGTGGTTCCTTTCTGTGGGTTGGTTGGGGTTGAGGGTGGTGGGTTGACCGAGAGCGTCATCTGACGCTTTCGGGGTGATGGGGTTGACCGGCGCGGCTGCCGGAGCCGTTGGTGCTCGGTGTGGAGGCGTTGGCATCGACACGCACGGGCATGACGATCATCTGGCGGCTGCCGCCGTCGCTGAAGCGCAGGGGCTTCAGGGGCTCCTGCACGCCGATGGTACGCAGGCCAAAGCCGATGGCCTTGAGCAAATACTGCCGGTTGACGTACACCGTGGCGGGATCGCCGTTGATGCTGACACCGGGCACCTCCACTTCGGTGGGGCGGTCCTGGTCTTTGTTGAAGCCGCGCAGGTAGAGCCTGCCGCTGACGGTGTACAGGCCCACCGTGTGGTTGGGCGTGTCGTCTCCCGGCAACCGAGGGACGATGCGCCCGATGGCTTCCGCCGCCTGATCGCTGACCTCGATGGTGCCGGTGAAGTCGCGCACATCCTCAGTGATGTTACGCCAGTTGGGGTATGTCCCTTCGATCTGCTTGGTGTGAACGTCCAGCGGCGGCTCTCCAACTGGAGGTACCCGCCTTTGTCTTTGGTGGGTGGCTGCACGGCGAGCTTCCATTGGCCGTCCTTCACGAATCCGCTCCACGAGATGAAGCGGTGATCGGGGATGAGGACGGAGGAAGGCAGCGCCAAGATGCAGGCTATTGCTGGCAGAACAAATGTCTGCCATCCGTGGCCACGGCGTAGTGGCCGGTGGGTTTGGACACATCGAGGTATGCGCCGTTGAGGATGACGCGCGTCTCGTCGTCGCTGGCGCAGGCCAAGGCGTCGAGCAACGTGGCACGGGCCGCTTCGTCCAGGCTGACGGACTTCGCGGTGATCTGCGGCGGCTCGGGGAAGTCCGAGGTGGGCGGAACCAGGTGATGACCTGTTCGACCGGGTGGCTGCCGATGCGATGACGCAGCAGCAGCTTGTCCTCGCCGAGCATTTCCAGGTCGAGGATTTCATCGGCGGGCAGGTTTTGCCCAGCTTCTGCAACTCCGCGAAGGGCACGAGGCATTTGGCGGGGTCGCCGATCTGCTGCGGGTGCTTCCAGGCGCAGGGACAGGAACGTGTCGAGGTCGGTGGCGGTCAGGTGGACCCAGCCTTGGCGGTCACGTTCGACGTGGATCATGCCCAGGACGGGCAGGGTGCTGTGGCGGGGGATGACTTTGGTGAGGCCGCCGATGGCCGTTTTGAGTTCGGCGACGGGCAGTTTGATGATGGGATGTGGATTCATGGGATGTGTGGTTGGTTTGTGGTGTGGGTGAGTAGAAAGCGGAACGGCCGGGGCACCCATGGTAGGAGCGCACCCGGCCGTTTCCGCCGTGGGTTGATGGTGTGGTGGTGGACCGGGTCGTCAGACCCGGATGGTGGCCGCCGGTTCGTGGCGGTATTTGAGCTGGCTGACCGTGCATTCGGCAGGCTCGATGTCCTCGCGCTCGCCCAGGTAGCAGGGCTGGTAGATGGCCCCGCTCTGTTTGAAGGCGTAGAGGTAACGCACTTCGACGACGGCGCCCGCTTTCGGGATGTCGTGGTTGGGCGGGATGGTCACGTTGCCTGCTTCAAGGATTTCGCTGTCGGCATACAGCCCCAGCGAGACGCTGCGTTTGGTCGGATGGACCAAGCGTGACCACGAAGCTCGCGCTCTCGACGAACTTGTACTTGAGCTGATCCGATGATCCTGACGTTTTCCCCGGCGAGTACGAGGCCGTCAGGATTCTTGAGCACGATGCCTTCCTTGTTCTCGCGGCGCAGCCGTTCAAACAGATGCGATTTTTCGCGGGCGACTGTGGGCGGTGAACACCGGCTTGATAGCGCCGTGAAGTCCGAAGGGATCAACCCGCGCCAGCAGGCCCAGGCGATCCAGAGTACGGATATCCGCGATGGTCGATGCCGCTGCTTTCCAGCACATCGAAGACGTGGAGGGTGTCACCCACGGCTTCGCCGTCGAGCAGGCAATCACCCGAAAGGCTGCGCGGCCTCACAGGCAATGTTCTCGGGCACGGAGACGATAAGTCCTTTCCGGTTGATGCCTTCCACCACGTTGCCGCGTTTGCGGAGCAGAGGCGTTTGCCATCATGCTTTTCCTGGGCGCAGTAGAGCGGATCGACCAAAAGGTGGCCGAGCGCGTGGGCGTCGCCACGGGATTCGAGCAACTGCGGGTAGATGCCGGTGGTGCGGCCTTCGTGGCCGGTGTGCTGATAGGGCGTGCCGTTCTCGCCGGGCGTGTAGCCCTTGGCGATTTTGGAGGCGACGAGTTGGTTGAAGGTTCTTAACGCCGTGTCGTAATCAACGGGAGCCGGCGTTTTGGTGCCGGTCTGGAGCGTCGAGCCACGGCGACCAAAGGCGAAGCGGACCAGAAAATGATCCGGGCTGCCGTTGGCTTCGAGGCTGACGTGATACACTTTGTCGGATGACCCTTCACGGTAGTAGAGGGTGGTTTGTTTGGGTTGGATGATGGTGACTGTCATGGTTGGGTTGGTGTGTGTGGTGATGGTGATGGGTGAAAACAAAAGAGCCGGCCAGATCATTGGTGACCCGACCGGCTCCTGATTGTTGGTTGTGGTGGGTTAGTGCCAGGCGGCGCATTCGTTGAAGAACTCGCAGGAGACACATTGCAGTCCCGGCGAGGGGATGAAGTCGCGTCGTTCCAAGCCTTCGACGTAGGCGTCGATGACGCGGAAGAGCCGCGCGCATTCTCTGTCTCCACTGGAGACAAGTAGATGACCACGAGCTTGGGGCTCTTGAGCTTGACCAGATGGTGCAGCTCAATGCCGTCTTCCTTCCTGCCGGTGTTTTCCCGGTAGAGGATGGAATAGGCGGTTGCCTGCGTGCTGTTGACCAAGGCGGCACGTTCCGCGTTGGGGGTGCGTGCCGCTGGTTTTGAAGTCGATGATGGTCTCGTTTTGCACGAGATCGATGACGCCAACCAACGTGGGCAGCCCGTGGCTGGAAAGATCGGCTTCCACGGACACCTCGACGGCATCGGGTTTCCCGGCGTCGCGGATGGGCGACTCCCGGAAGAAGGTTTCCAAGAACCGCCAGCCGATTTGCTTTTGTTCCTCTTCCTCGCACGGAGTTTCCCAGGCGACGGGTTCATCGTGCTGCCCAGCGATCCAGGCTGCGGAGTACGCGGCGTACAGGAGATTCCAGCGGGAAGGCACTTCCTGCCGCCAGCGCGCACGGTTCCACGCTTTGAGGGTGGCATGCACGGACGCGCCGACCTGTAAGGCCGCTGCCTTCGGCTTTTTCAAGCCCAGCACGTACCGGAAGAAGAACTTCAACCGGCACGACTGGAAAAGGCTCAGCTTCGATGGACTGACCTTCTGCTGGAGCTGCTGGATGATTTGCTCTTCCATGGGTGGCGGCTGGAGCGTGTCAACGAGCGTGCTCATGGGAGCGGTTGGATAGATGGGCGGCGCTGGATAAGTTTTGCCGCCGTTGGTTTTCGCTTTGCCGTTGCCGTTGGTGCCTTTGCCGTGGCGTTCGAGGAGTTCCTCGATGAGGCCGCTGGCTTGCAGGCGGTTGAGGGTTTTGACGGGCAGGCCGAACATTTCCTTGGCCATGGCCTCCACGTCGTTTTTGTCGAGGTGGTGCTGTTCGACCAAACTGAGGATGAGTTCCTTCTGCTTGTCCGAGCACGTCCAATGGTCGCTGTTGGGTTGAGGGTGGACGGTCGGCGTTGCCTGATGAGGTTCATCGTGGCCGTTGCCGTTGGTGGTCGTGGTTCATGCCGTAGGTGTTGCCATCGGGCAGAAAGCCGACGGCCTGGATTTCCTGATCCACGCTGTGTTGGAGCAGGCTGTAGAGACGGGCACTTTCCTCCTCGACCTGGGTGAGGTCGGAGAGTTCGGTGCGGATGCTGACGACGTAGGAATGACTGCTGTAGTTGGGCAGCCCCAGCTTTTTGCTGTAGGCGGCTTCGAGGATGATGGCCATGATGGGATGGCTCCTTTCTGTGTGGGTGGTGGGATGTGGGCACAAAAAAGCCGATTCCATTTTTGGAACCGGCAGGCAGTGCGGTGGTGGGTGAAAACGTCAGCGTTTGAGCAACGCGACGACGATTTTGATGACGACGAATGCCAACAGGATCAGATACGGGCAGGACGATGAGTTTAGCCGCTATACTCGTGAGCATGGCGAGCCAACCTGTGAGCTGCCACAGGATGAGGCCAACGACGGGCATAACGCAAATGGCAGGGATGAGAAGCCAAGCACCAAGGCGACTGTTGTGACGCAGCCATTCCCGGATGTCTCCAGTCGGGGACACCCAATGCTCCCATCGCAACAGGACGTATCGGAAAGATTCGGCGGCACGTTGCACGCCATTCTGTGTGCTGAGGTCGGCATCGACCTGCGGGCGTTCTACGGGCGTTGGGTTCCAGCTTTCTTTGGCACGCTGGAGGAGACGCGTGTTCATGGCTGTTTCGCATCCCTGCGAGTTTTACTGCCCACCGCCGCGCCGATGACAAGGGCCACGGTGACACTCGCGGATAAAATGCTGATGGTGGTATGCAGCCCTTGGTTGGTTTGGATGAGTTGCCGGTTGGTTTGTTGTTCTTGGACGATGCGCTGTTCGGCATCTTGGCGACGCTCTTTTTCAGCGGCGACGTGACCGAACAAAGCGTGAGCCCTCGGGGTGGACACGATGAACGTGAGCACAGCGAGGGTGATGGGAGTGATGAAGTGTTTCATGGGTTGGAAAAATGAAAAAGGACCGGAAAGTCCGGTCCCATACGGTGACGTGCATCTGCACGCTCAAGGCGTTTCGATGGCCGTCTTGGTATTATACCGCCGCACCCGCCGAAACACCGGGAGGGGGTTGCCAAGCTTGGGAAAACGTTTGCACCACCAACTTCTCGGACGTTTCGGACCGGTGTTTGCGAGTCCTTGAGGAAAACTGTCGTCACATTTTCGGCCGGTCCCGATTGCATCGCAGCCGTGGCCATGAGTTCGGACGCTTCGGACGCCTATTTGTGAGTCCTAGTAGGAAATCAGCGGTTCATCGAGATTGACGTAAACCTTGCAGAGGCACATTCTACGGCCATGATCCCCCTTCGTTTTCTGATACTGTCACCTCTCAAGGCTAAAAGCTGGATGCGGAAACTGGCCAACTTCGCGTGCTTCTGTGTTTTGATGTTGGCAGGAACGGTGCCGAGTAGCAACGCTGCCGACGAACCCTCGAAAAGCAGCCTGGAGACCGATCCTGACGGCTGGGTTGATGTCACGCCACCAGCGGATCTCGGTGGCTGGGTGCGCGTGCCCATCAAGGCGGGAGGCAAACTCCTGCGCGACCAATGGCACGTGGAGAATGGATTGCTCGTCTGCGACGGTGACGGCGGCCACGACATGTTGTTGCTGAATCGGGAAATCGGGAACGCCATTTTTCACGTCGAGTTCTGCTTCACGAAGCTCGCACAGCCGAAGCCGTACAACAGCGGGGTCTTCGTGCGCACGTCCCTTGATGGCGCGATCTGGCATCAGGCGCAGGTGGGAAGCCTCACCGGCGGATATTTCTTTGGCGTGACGCCCGTGGGCGGGGGCAGCCGGACGTTTCATGTGGAAAACAAACCGTGCCGCGTCAAGGAGGCAGGGGAATGGAACACGTACGAGGTGACTGCACAGGGACCCAAGCTGACGCTTTGGGTGAACGGCTTCGTGACGGCGGAGCTGCCCGATTGCGGACTGAGCAAAGGTTATTTCGGCTTGGAGGGCGAGGGTTATCACATCCAGTTCCGCAACTTGAGGCTGAAGGAACTTCCTTGAGTAGATGGTTTGCGTAGCTCCTGGTTGATGATCGCGTGGACAAGTGGAAGTCAAGCTGCCTGCGCCAGTTCGTTGGCTGATCCAACACACGGTTTGCCAACATCTTCGCACACGCACCATCCGACGATGGTCACGCAGCCCACTCGCATGATACCCGTCAGTGGAGAAGGGTTATCCGCTTCCGGAGGAACTCTTTGAGCGTGCACTCTGTCCGACCGCGATCATCCCAGACCAGGTACATTCTCGGACGGTTCGGACGCCGTTTCGCCAGTGTATGCGGGAAAGCGTCGTTTCATCGGTAGAGATGCCTCAGCGGAACTTTACCGTGGCTCCCTACGGACGTTACGGACGCTGTTTTTCAACCTTTAGCAAGAAAACGTCGGAGTTGAGGAGGTGTCCCCATCTACGGACGGTACGGACGCTCTTTTTCAAAACTAGTTAGAAGATAGTAGAAAGGAATGGATAGGGCACTCGTTCATGTCTCATCATCAACCCGTCTTTGTCGCCGATTTCCCACCAATGGTTGCAAAAGGGCGTCCGTACCGTCCGTAAATGGCGACCCACAGCTCTCCCCGGAACAAGCGGGTGTGTGAGCGGTCACCACCGCGGAAGGATTGCTTCTTGATCCACCGGTCGGGGAATGCGAAAGACGGGGTGTTGCCCTGGGGTGGCCACGTCCGCCAAGCATGGTCAGACGCGGCTCCAAGTCGCCGTCCTTCGTGCCACGAATGTCAGGAATCATTATGAAATGGAAATCCCTCCTTCCAACGATCATCGCCAGCGGGTGTTTTGCGTCTAGTCCCATCGCGCAGGCGGCCGACCTGTTTCTGCCGCGCAGCACGCCAGAGGCGCAGGGCGTTTCTTCCCAAGCCATCCGCGAGTTTGTGGAATCCGCCGATAAGGACATCCACACGCTGCACAGTTTCATGCTGGTACGGCATGGCCATGTGATCGCCGAGGGTTGGTGGAAACCGGAGGCGGCGGACAAACCCCATGTGTTGTGGTCGCTGAGCAAGAGCTTCACTTCGACCGCCGTTGGACTCGCGATTGCCGAAGGGAAATTGAGTCTGGGCGACCCGGTGCTGAAGTTTTTCCCCCAGGACGCCCCGGCCGAGCCCTCGGACAATCTCAAGGCCATGACCGTGCGCGACCTGCTGACCATGACGGGCGGGCACGACACCGAGGCGAAATTTCCGCTTGGGGCACCCTCGGTGAAGCTGTTTTTGACTCAGCCCGTCTTGCATCCGCCCGGGACGCACTTCCTGTACAACACGCTGGGCACGTACGTGCTCTCGGCGATCATCACCAAGGTGACCGGTCAAACGGTGCTGGAATATCTGAAGCCCCGACTGTTTGAACCCCTGGGGATCGAACATCCTGAATGGGACGCCAGCCCCGAAGGCAATTCGGACGGCGGCTATGGTCTGCACCTACGCACGGAAGACATTGCCAAGTTCGGCCAGCTTTACCTGCAAAAGGGGAATTGGAACGGCCGGCAACTGATCCCGCAAGCCTGGGTCGAACAAGCCACGAGCAAACAAGTGCCGAACGACCAGGGCGCACAGAGCAAAAACGGTCTGGATTGGCGGCAGGGCTACGGTTTCCAATTCTGGCGCTGTACCCACGATGCGTTTCGCGGGGATGGCCGGGATGGCCAGTTTTGCATCGTGATTCCGGACAAGGACGTGGTGATTGCCATTACCGCCCAAACCGGCGACATGCAGAAGGAGTTGAACGTCGTTTGGGATAAGCTCCTTCCTGCGTTGCAGGCGGAGGCTTTGCCGGAGGATGCGCCCGCACAGGAAAAGCTCAAACAAACGCTGGCTGGACTCGAAGCACGCCCGGCGAAGTAAGGAAGCCACCTCCGCTGCTTTTCTCTGGGGCAGGCTCCTTGGCATTCGGATACTTTTTCTCACCAATGGTAGAAAACACCCGTCCGCGCCGTCCGTGACTCCTGGTCAGTAGGTCGGCGGGTACGTGCAGGGTTCGAGTTGCAGTGTCCCGACGAAGTCTCGGCACTTTGACTCCGCCCCTCCACTGCATTCGTGGTTCGTAGGCACCTCACAACTGGGCCAGGAAGCCCCTAGAAAATTCGTGGTTCTCCGGGAGGGTGAGGACAGCCAACCGCAGATACGACGGCCGTAAACCGACGCATAGCATCGTGTGGAAAGCACGGCAAACTGCGCCCGCCGTTTCTCACAAGGAGTTGAAAACAGCCGTCCGAAACGTCCGAGGAATACTCCGCCCCCAAGAGGATGGGGCCCCGAATGGAAATCCGGTGGACCGGGGACAAGCCTCAACGCAGCCCGTCGAGGTAGCGGATGCTGATGGGCAGGTTGGACTCCACGTTCGGCGACTCATCCTCGATGAAGTAATGCTTCACGCCGACTGTCGCCGCCGTGGTCAGGAGCGCGGGCCAGTCGATCCGTCCGGTCCCGAGCGCCAAATTGCCTTCCTTCAAGTGCATCAAGAGGAAGCGGGTCGGATACTTCCGCAGCAGTTTGACCGGGTCCTGTCCGGGTTGAACCACCCACCAGACATCCATCTCGAAGTTGACGAACTCCGGATTCGTCTCCTGCGCGAGAAGATCGAACATGGTGCTGCCATCTTCACGATGCCCAAATTCAAAGCCGTGGGGATGGTAGGTAAATTGGATGCCCGCCCGCTTGAACACTTCACCCCAGTGGTTGAAATCCGCCGCGGCCCTACGCACTTCCTCTTCGTTCGCCAGAAATTCGTGATGGGGGAAACTGGGGACGGCCACATACGCCAGCTTCAGTTTCTGCGCCGCTGCCACCGCTGCATCGACATCTTTCACCAGGTCGCCGTACTGGAAATGTCCGCTGATGGCTTTCAGGCCGCGCGCTTCGAGTAAATCGTGAAACTTCTCGGGCGTTTGCCCATAGGTGCCGGCGGTTTCCACCTCAACGAAACCCAGGGCCTTTACCTTGTCCAAAGTACCCGTCAAATCTGCCTTGACGGGACACGCAGGCTATAAAGTTGCAACCCGGTGACCCCCTTGAAACTTCCCGCGCCCGGAGCCGGGTCGGCGGCGCGCATGGAGAGCGAACCAGCGGCGCAAAGCAAAAAAGTGGGCAGGAGTAGCTTCATGAATGGACCAATCGGCGGCGGATGATTACCGGAGAAAATGGCGAAAAATTGGTTGAGCATCAATGAATAAATTTCCGACTGTGGGCGTGGCGGGTAATTTCATCGTTCCCAAGTTCCACGTGGGAGCGCCCTTGTCTGCGAAGCTGCTTTCGTTCGACCGCTCCTCAGAGAAGCAGTGCAACCGCCCCGACACGCGCGTCCGTGGCCGCTGTCGATAGAATGTAATAGGGGGACGAGTGGCAGCGGCCAGACAAAGTCTCGGCACTTCCACTCTGCCCCTCGACCAGTTCGCCAGCCGTAGGTACCTCACCATCGTTCGAGGAAGGTCTTAGAAAATTCGTAAACGTGCACGAGGGTAAAAGGACAGCCAACTACCCTGAGGACGGCTGTAAGCGAGTGCCATGCAACGGCAGGTTCAACCTGCCTCCTCGCCGCGGAATTCCGCTAAGAGTTTGAAAATGGCGTCCGCGCCGTCCGTGGATGGTCAGGAAAACATTTACACCAGCATCACGGGGCGGTGTGGCGGCTGGAAGACGAGGTCTCGAAGCCCGCACTCAACCCTCCACGCCCATTTCAGCAGCGATTTGCTCGGATCGTATGTTCGCGGCCAACGAATCCAGCATCGTCCCGAAAAGCATGAGGCAAGCCGAAGATGATACGTGGGTAAAAGGCAATGTGATGCGGTTTAGCGTTGCTCACGGTCGCCAGCCGCTTTGAGCAATGGCTCCGCCATGTCCCGCGCCTGATCTTGCCCGGATAAAGAGGACCAGCGGGTGTGCTACAGAAGAGCACAACCGATATGGCAACAACGCAAAGCAAGTTCGGCAGGAGATTCGATGAGGAGTTCAAGCGCGAGGTGGTAGCCCTGGCCAGTCGGCCCGGGGCGAGCGACACGCAGGTGGCGCGTGATCTGGGCGTGAGCCCTTACAGCGTGGGACGCTGGAAGAAGCTCTACGGCTCCGCATCGGTAGCCGCCTCTACCCCTAGCGTCAGCGTGCAGGAACTGGAGCGGCGCATCCGCTCGCTGGAACGCGAGAACGCGGACCTGCGCGAGCAGCGAACCATCCTAAAAAAAGCGGTCGCCATCTTCTCCGAACCCCCGCGATGAAGATCGGCGTGATCAGAGCCTTGACGGGGCAACATCCGGTGCGAAAACTCTGCCGCACCCTTGGCGTGGCGCGCAGTGCTTACTACGCCGCGCAGAAGAAGGACACGCGACCGCGCGCCAGGGAGAACGTGCGCCTGGAGGGGAAGGCCCGCGAGCTTTTCGAGGCGAGCGGGCGCACCTACGGCAGCCCACGGCTGGTGGTAGCACTGCGGCGGGCGGGCGAGTCGTGTGGGCGACACCGGGTGGCGCGGCTCATGGCCCGGGCGGGGCTGCGTGCCCGGCAAAAAAGACGGTTTCGTCCTCGGACGACGGACAGCCGGCATCTTTGTCCCATCGCCCCCAACCACCTGGCCGAGCGAGCGCAGCCACCCGCCCGGCCCGGCGAGGTGTGGCAGGCGGACATCACCTATGTCGCTACCAAGGAGGGTTGGCTTTACGTGGCGGGCGTGCTCGACGCTTGCAGCCGCCGGATCATCGGCTGGGCGGCGGACGAGGCGATGCCCACCGCGCTCGTCGCCCGCGCCTTCGAGCGGGCCATCGCGGCGCAGCGGCCCTCGCCTGGGTTGCTCCACCACTCGGACCGCGGCAGCCAGTACGCCAGCGATGCCTACCGCGAGTTGCTGCGCCAGCATGGCGTCATTGCGAGCATGAGCCGGGCGGGCAACTGCTACGACAACGCCAAGATGGAGAGCTTCTGGGCGACGTTGAAAACTGAACTCATCGACGGGCGGGTGTACGCCACCCGTGCGGAGGCCAAGAGTGCGATCTTCCACTACATCGAGGTCTTCTACAACCGGGCGCGGCTCCACGGCGCGCTCGGTTTTTACTCGCCCGTGGACTTCGAGCGCAACCTGAACTAAAACAACAAAAACCCGGCACTCCGCCTGGTCCTCAAAACCGGGACAAGATCAGCCTTCGAATTGGCGAAGTCCCAGTTGTTTGAATCCAAAACATATTCGGCCGGGATCGCCACATTGTAGTTCTGTGCCCTCTCCTCGTCCCGTGTCGCCGTGGTGATCCCCGCAAAGAAGCCGCCTCGGGCGGTGAAAAGCGGTCCTCCGCTGTTGCCCGGGCTGATGGGCGTGGAGGTGCGGATGTAGAAGTGCCCTGCGGAGTCGAGCGCATCGAAATGCGAGATGACGCCATTGGTGGTGCTGATCCCTTCACCCAGCGCGTTGCCGATTGCCACCACGGACTCGCCTTGGCGCAGGTTGTCCAAAGCCCGGGTTTGCACCGCGCCGGGCTCCCAGTCGTTGGCGTTCATCTTGATGGCCAACAAAGCCAGGTCCAGCGGCGGCTTGGCGCGTGCGATGCATGAGGCTTCGATGTACGACTGGCTGGCATCCTGACGCACCCCGCACTCGTAGCTGCCTTCCACGACCGAATCCGGGGCAGCGACCACATGGTAGTTGGTGACGACGAGCCCCACCTCGGAACTGTTCGCCAGCAGGAGGCCCGAGCCTTGGCTGCCTGCCGGGTGATCGTTGTTGAACAGTTTCTCCCAAAATCCGCTCGATTCCTTCCACGTCACTCCCACCTCGACAATCCGCGCCCGGTATTGCTGGGTGATCTCCTCGGCTGAAAACAGACGGTTGGTTTCGTCGGTGGAGGGGGTGGGCGTTGGTGTTGCTACGGCGGGTACAGCCACGGATTGCGTTACCACGGTCGCTGGCCGATAGAGCTGCGCAAAGCCCAGATGCAATGCATACAGGAGTGACATGCCCAAGCAACCTGCCGTGAGGACAGAGACCCACGACGCTCGCCGGTATCCTGTGCCCGCAAACTTGTTGGCAAAGGAAAGGTGCTGAGGATAAGCAACCAGCCCGATCCAAGCTCCAAGGAAAATTAAGTATGCCCAGAGCGGCGGCAGGAACGCCGGAGGCGCAACGGCGCTGATCGTCAGCCAGGCCAGACCGCCCCAGAACCACACGGCGGCTGTTCGTGCCCTCTTTACACGGCCAAGCCGCATCCAGTTCAAGTAAACCAGCGCCGATCCCCAGGCGGGTGTGAAGATCAAGCCACCGCAGACGATGGCGAGTGGGTTCCAAATTGGGGGATGATTAACACCGACCCGGTCATTTCGTTTGATCGCAACTGCAAACCAGCCGGTGACCCGCCTTCCAGCGGCGGCAATCCCTGATGGCGGATGGCTTACGGCAACGCCCGCAGGACGATCCTTATCAGGGGCAGCGGGGGGCGTCTGAACCGGCAGCGATGACGGAGTCGGTTCGTGGCCTATTACCGAAACGATGTTCGTACGCGATGCAGGATCTGTGGCAAGCGGAAGAGGAGGTGGCGGAACATCAGCCATCGGGGGCAAGGGCGGCACACCCGCCGGGATGACACCGGCCTGGGGTACACGACTAGCAGCCGGCTCGCGTGCTCCATCGGGCACCAAGCGATATTCCTTGTGGAGTCTGAACGTCGCCCTTACTGCTTGGGCGGTGACTTGTGCCTGGAACGTCAGGAGAAAAAAAGACACGTACGGCACCTGTTTTTGGTCGGAGGTGAACCAGTTGACAGCCAGAGCGATGAAATCAAAAACAAAGAGACCGAGCAGAGTGACGGCCGCAATTCGGCTGTGGACCGACCAGACCAGCGAGGCGCATACCACGATGACGATGGCTGTGACATAGAGGAAAGGCTCACCAAAGCTCACCACGATGAAGTCTAGTGCGGCGAGGCAAAAGTAGCAGCACGCCGCGAACCGGACCGCCTTGAGGGCGTCCTCACGCGAGGTAATTTCACGCTCCCAGACCGGTTGTTGCCGGTTTTTCGCGTCAGCTTTCGAACACGCGGCGCAAAGGCCCGAACCCATCGCCCGTTGCAGGGACCACAATTTATAGGGGGCACCGCAACGAACGCAGGCCCGTCGACCGGATGTGGTTGGTGACGCGGCGTCGCTCACGGCTCAAAACGCTACGCGGGATCGATCGATCCGGGCAAGAAGATATTCCGCATACGGAATGATCGACTGTCCATCGTCACTGGGTGCCGTCCGCACTCGACAAGCAGCTTGCCAAGTGGCTCCGGGAACAGCGGGGCGAGATGACGTTCGCCCAGTTCTCGAAAAAGATTGGACTGCCCCCTTCGACCATTTTCCGATTGGAGAACTCGGAGCAGAGCATCACTTTGGGCCGGCTCCAGTTGGTCTTGGACCGGCTGAAATGCACACTGAACGACGTGTTTCCCGTAAAGAAGTGAACTCGATCCCGTGAGGGAATTGAGACGTGACCGCAGGATCATTTCCAGAGGTTTAACCCACAACCGAAGCCCTCGACAAGCACAAAAACCCATATGTGGGATGAGACTACCGGCACTCTTCGTGGGTGCGTCATCGGCTCAGGAAACAACTCGGCAAGTTCTTGCGGGCCAAGCGGGGGGAGGACACCCTTGCTCGCTACGCCAAGAAGCTGGGCATCTCGGATTCGACGTTGCAGCGGCTGGAAATCGGCGAGCAAAATATCACGGTGGACACGTTGGAAAACATCATCGACCGGCTGAAGTGCTCGGTGTCAGAGGTGTTTGGTGAAGCCAGAAGCTGACAAATCCCACGGCTACGCGAGAGCACAAGATTGATCCGGCAACTGGAAGCGGGCAAAGGCACCAACCCGTCGCTCGCCGTGCTCTGCGGCCTCAAAACCGCGCTTGGTTGTTCGTGGGACGAGCTGCTGGTAGGGATGCCGTGAGGATCGGCGGCGGCAACTGATCAGCCCGACGGAGACTCAATTTGAGTAGACGTACTTCTTCGTCACGAAATCGTAGAACACGCGGGGCGCTGTCGTCCCCGTGAAGTAGTAGTAATACCCACTCTCCTTGAAGTCGTACAGGTAGGGAAAGAGCGTCGGCGACGTGTAGAAAAACGTCTGCAATTTGAAGTCGTAAAGGTACACGCTATTGTCCGTGCCAGCCGACGGGACGACGTACTCGAAGCCGAGGTCCGTCTGGTACAGGTACGGATAGAACTGGTAGGTGTAGTACCCGAACTCTTTGTCGTCCGCGAATTTCAGATACGCGAAGTCGCCACTACTCAAAATCGCCTCGCCTTCGAAGAACGCGGGATGGCCGCCAGGGAGGATATCAGCCGCGCACTGCGCGATCTGGTTGTGGCCCGCTGTCGTCGGGTTGACATCGTCCCAGTAAAGGCACTGATCCACGTTGACACCCGCGCCCTGGACGGCATTGCGCACGTCGGAAAGCCCGAAGCTGGCGTAGTTCGCCAGGATGTTCTGGAATAACGTAAAAACGTCGGGTCGAGTGATGGTAACTTTGATTCCCAATCCACTCAGGGCGGTGACCGCAGAATCCAAATCGGTGTTGAGATCATTGCGATAGTCGGAGCAGGCTTGGTTCAAGCTCGCCGCGAAGGCTGAGTCGGTGTTGTATTTGGGAATATCGCCCAGCGGTGGGAGATTGGGCACGATGAACTTGCGCGCTCCGGCCGCCGCCAGTTGCTCGACGAGGAAGACGACACGCTGGGCCGTGGCAGAAACGTTGGTTCCCGTGGAATCGGCCCGCAAATCGTTGGCTCCGCCCCAGACAATGTAGAGCGCATTGGCATCGGCCTTCCCGTTGGTCGTCGAGGTGAGGTAGTCGATCACCTGCTGGCCCATGTTCTCAACGGTGATATGCACCGGACCTTCCGTCACCGCGCTGGTCCCATCCTGTGTGGTCGCGTCGCCGTAAGCGTAGTCCGTGCCACCATCGAGGCTGTTGGTCGCCGGCGTCATGCCGAGGAACCGGCTGGCCAATTGTTCGTGCCAGACACCGACGTAGGTGCCGCTGCCCGGGGAAGTGCTGCTGGAGTTTGTGAATCGGCCGTCGCTGTAGTTGAAGTTGAGATCGCTGCTCGGATAGGCAACACCGTAAGTGTCTCCCGCGACATGGGCAAAATTGCCGACATCTGAGAGGCTGTCGCCGAAGATGACGACTTGGCTGTAGAGACCAGTTTCCGCCTGCGCAGTGGCAAGCGAGGGCGCGGCAGCCAACAGCGTGATGGACAGCGCGAGCGGGCGGACGCGGGCGAGGACGGAACGAGCGCGCAGGAATAGTCTGGTTATCATGGCAACGAACCGCAAAGGTTGGGGATTGGTTTGCCCGGCACAAGGAGCGAAAGGCGACGAAATATGGGGCACGGCCACCAAAAGTCCAGTGGCCGGAATCCCCTGAAGTCGATAGCAGGGCGTCCTGGACAAGCTGAAGTGCGACCTGACCGACATTTATGGAGCGCGCAGCTAAAAAGAAGGACTGGCACACGGCCAATCCCTCTTCCCAGCAAGCTTCAGGGCTCGATGAATCGATCCACGAACAGCTCGTTGATGGCGTTTTCGACGTGGTCGATTGTGACCATGACCATTTTGTGCTCGGCAATGAAATCCAGCACGACCGAGCGTTCGTCGTCAGTGATTCGCAGTCGTAATTGCTCGGCGTAAACGCCAACGACTTCGACGTTGCCAACATCCACCAACAGCCGGGTGCCGAAATGGCTTTCGAGCTGATCCAAAGCGTATGCCGGGTCGTCCAAATCGGCGTCGAGGACTCCGACAATTTCTTTTAACAGGGCGGTGTTTCTGCCCATACGTTTCCTCCTTTCTTCGGGAATCCTGAGTGCTCTGAGGTATTTCACAGCCCACGGACCCGTTCTCTGTTTTATACCCTGGAGGATGCACGGCTTTGGACAGGGGGTGCTCAGGAAAAACTTTTCACCAGTCCGAAACACTTTTCGAGCCGATCCAGTGCATCATCGAATTCAGGCGACAGCGCCATGATGACCTCGCCCAGCACGGGCGTGTCTCGTGTCTCCATGTGGGGACACCAACGGACTTTTACGCCAGTATCTGCCCAAAGGAACGAGCCTCGCCTCACTGACCCAAAGCCGGTGCGATGCCATCGCCGAAACACTCAATATCAGACCTCGAAAAAGACATGACTACAAAACACCCAAAGCGTGCTTCAATGTTGCACTACAAAGTTGATGCTAAGTGTCATGGTGAAGATGAGAATGTGCGCGGAGGTAAAGAGTGCCGCGAGCCGCCAACTGAACACGTTGGACGATCCCCGATGCGGCCTATTGTATATGTGCCGCCCTGTGGACAGACGGGAATGCCGGAAGACCCGAAGTACGGCCTGAGTTCATCCCAAGTCGGGGTATCGCCGGTTGTCTTGTCGTGGCTGACCATCCAGTTGGATTTGGCGGTCTCGATGCTCCACAGGTTTCTGGTGCACGGCGGTTTCAGATTGCTCGACTTGAACTGCGGCAATAGCACCAACGCAAGAGCGGCCACAGCGCATGTACCGAGAAGAATTCTGTTGGTCTTGTTGGACATGGCGCGAATGACACCTAACGGACTCAAGCTCAGCGACGGAGGCTGGCAGAACAAGGGTGGAAAAACAGAAAAGACTTGGTGCCAGCCCCCGTTCGCTGGAGCGCGTTGTTAGGCGCGGCGACTCATGGTGATGGCGACGGGGCTATAAGATCGTCATACGCCTTGAGTTTGCGTGGAGTGCTGGTGGGCTGCTGCGCCGGAAGGTCGTCAAATGTAATAGGTTTGAACGGAGTACCTCCCTGCGCGGCTCGGGCCTGACGTACTGCCTCAGGGCTCAGATCGACCTGGGGCAGAGGAACGGCCTGCTTCTTGGAATAATCAAATGGCGGAGGGGTAGCTTCTCCACCGCCCCGAGGGGCCAAATCAGACCAATCATCCGTGGTCGGCTGTGCTGCGCTCCGGTGAAACGCCGCGAAAACGAGGAGACAGACGATGCCAGCGACCGCGATAAGGGCAAATGTGACAACTCCCTGGCCGATTTTAGCAAGCGATGTGGTCGTCTTGATGCTGACGCTCATAAACACGCTCGCAAGAACGATGACAAGAACAGCGACGACGGAGAAGATAAAGAACGTCATACGTGCTGGTTAGCTGGAATTTTGGAGATGTCAAGAGCGCCTAACGAACTCAAGCTCAGCGACGGCGGGAGGACAGACAAGCCAAAAACGAGCGACAAGCCCCGCCGTTCGCTGGAGCGCGTGGTTAGGCTCCCCGCCTACAGAGGGGCCTCTGGACCGCCGGAAAGACCAGCGTGGACTCCGGCGGGGGAATGAGGGGCAAGGCCGCCGGAAGAGGATGAACGAAGCGACCGACCGGCCCCGAAAGGAAGAACGTGCTGACGGGACGGCCCGAGCGGGAACACGCTCACCATCGGAAGAACGGGAACCGACGTGCCATCGGAGAACACGGGGCAAAGACTCAGGGCCTAACGCATCCAAGCTCAGCGACAGAGGCTGGCGAGAAAAGGTATGATAAACAGAACAGAGCCAGCCGCCAGACTCTGTTCGCTGGAGCGCGTGGTTAGGCGCTTCGAGTGTGGCGTTCGTGGATGACATCACGCCAACGGATGAGAATGGCGGTGATTTTCTGGTCGTGCTCGCGGCCAGAGGAGGTATCGGGAAAACCCATCCTCTCCGTGGAAACAGAGGCGAGATAATCGCTGATCTCGCGTGCCTTGGCTCCGCTGGTAAGCAGGGAAAAGACATGTGGCAGGTAGAAGTGATACTCAGAGCGCGCTTCGGGATGGCTGGAAACGCCGATGGGGTCCCAAAGGTAATGCAGCACCTCATCGATGCGGCGATACAGCTCTTCGTGCTCGGGTGAAAGTTGCTGGCCCATGTGTGGGAGGTTGCCTGCGCCTAACGAACTCAAGCTCAGCGACAGAGGCTGGCCACGCAAGACGTGGAATCCAAGAAAAAGCCGACCGCCAGCCTCTGTTCGCTGGAGCGCGTGGTTAGGCGCGTGACCTCGGAGTCTGGCGAACGGGAATCCGCCTCCGCTCCGGCGGGAGAATGATGGGCAAGGCCGCCGGGGAAAGGTGAACGGAGCGGGCGACGACCCTGGAAGGCAAACCGTGACCACGAAGCGAACGGGAACACGCCCGACCTCGGAACCAAGGCGAAGAAGAACGAGCGCCTAACGCCTCCAAGCTCAGCGACAGGCACCGGCGACGTAAGGCGTGGAACTTGGAAAAGAGCGGACCGCCGGTGCCTGTTCGCTGGAGCGCGTGGTTAGGCACGCGGCTTTGAGTAGAAGCTCACACTGAACAGAGAAGTCATTGCAGCCATTCCCTGTTTTCTTCTTTTGTGGTCACAGAGCTGTTTCCATAGTGTTCACTATCAGTGACTAAATATTCTCGGCCTTTGTTTCCGCTACCGTCAACCAACCAAACATGCCACCGATCATCAAAGATATGTGCCTGTGGTTCAGGGCGCTTTGGAACCCACCTTGCTTTTGCCACTATGTTGAAATTCTCATTTGGATTCCAGTCGTGTTGCCCTTTTAGCGCAAGCGCAATCGCTTCCGCACGTGTGATACGTGTCTCGCTGATGGGATGGATAGCACAGCCTGTGATTGATACGCAGGCGGTGAGAACGGCAACGCTTGTTTTGCTCTGTGGTGTCATTGGAAAAGTGCCTAACGGACTCAAGCTCAGCGACAGAGGCTGGCGAGGACAGACTATGCACACAGAAAGGACGTACCGCCAGCCTCTGTTCGCTGGAGCGCGTGGTTAGGCCAGGGGTGTGCGTCGTATGCGTCGGCAGAGCCGGATGAAACCAAGGAGCACGAAAACGAACGCTATCATGTACCAAGTCCCTGGTTCCGGCACGACGTAGGTAAAACTGTCGAACTCGGAAGCGGTACCGTGTCCGGCTCCGAATACGTATCCGGGCGCTTGGCCGAGGTAGTGAATGTCGAAGTTGAACTGCGGATTGCTCACCGCTAATTGGTTGGCTGCGTCCAGTGCCGTGCCGGTGATGGTGTAGGTTCCGGCATCGCCATCTGTCGTGACGAACGCCGTCCCGGCGAGTTGATGCTCAAACGGCGTCACATCGTTTACACTCATGCTGCCTTGGATCGGCATGATTGTGTAATAGAGCGATATCGGGGTCGGCGTAACGTTGGTGTTGATGTTCGTTATGCTGGTCAGCGTAAGCACAGACGAACTCGGCACGACCTGCGCAGAACCTGAAATTCCGCTCAAGCTAAAATGAATCAAGTCGGTCCAGCCACTGGCTTGGACAATACTGCCACTACCCGAAACAAATTCGGTCCCGGGAGAGTTGGTATTGACTGATATGTCCAGTGATGCGTACAGGCTCGCGTTCATCGTGATGAGAATGAATGAAATTCGGTGGCGAAAAAGCAATGCCTTATCGGAGATGGTGATGAAATGCAAGGCCTAACGGTCCCAAGCTCAGCGACGGCTCATGGCGAGGACGGACGTGGAATACAGAAAAAGGCTGACCGCCATGAGCCGTTCGCTGGAGCGCGTTGTTAGGCGACGGGGAAGTGTAGTCACCGCTCGACTGCAAAAGCAAACGCGACCAACAGAGCCAGCACGACCGGAAAGGCGAAACTCAAAGCAACAATGGCACGATGGTAAATGGAGATGGCCCAGGTACGCCGCCAGAGAAAACCCTGCACGAGCCACGGCACACCCACGAAGAACAAACCGACGGCGGCGAGCGAGTGCATACCGGACCAAACCCGGAAGCACTCCGAGACGATGAAGAGGAGAACGGCACCGTAGGCAGCGAAGACGAAGAAGAGCGGGACTCGGGGTGGCTCGGCAACGGCTGCCGCTGACATGGCGCGAAGAAGTTGGCAGTAGAGCAGCACACCGATGACTGGCAGGCCAAGGAAGAGGATAGTGTAGGCCATGAGCGCGAGTCGCCTAACGAACTCAAGCTCAGCGACAGGCACCGGCGAGGTCAAGCGTGGAATACACAAACAGGCTGACCGCCGGTGCCTGTTCGCTGGAGCGCGTGGTTAGGCCGCCCGCCTACAGAGGACCTCTGGACCGCCGGAACTGGCGACAACCCACCGGCGGGGGAACGACGGGCGCTGCCGCCGGGAAAGGCTGAACGAAGCGACTGGCTGGCCGGAAAGGAAGGACCTGCCGACGGGACGGCTCGAGCGGGAACCTGCGGGCGCTGGCTCGAAGTCAGAGTGGACGTGCCACCGGCAACGAAGGAAGTGGGAACCGGCTCAACCTTAAAGAACCTGTCGGAAAGGGTTGCTGGCCTAACGCCTCCAAGCTCAGCGACAGAGGCTGGCGAGAAGGGACGAAACCATGGAACCAGCCCGACCGCCAGCCTCTGTTCGCTGGAGCGCGTGGTTAGGCCGCCCGCCTACAGAGGGCCTCTGGAACGCCGGAAAGGACAGATGGTGATCCCGGCGGGGGAATGATGGGCGCTGCCGCCGGGAAGGGCTGAACGAAGCGGGTGACGAGCCGGAGGGACAGATCTGACCACAGAATGGCCCGAGCTGGCAAGCGACCAGTGCTGGCTCGAAGTCGGAGTGGACTCACCACCGGCAACGAAGAGAACGGGAACAGGCTCGCCCTCAAAGAACCCATCGAGGAAGAGTTGCTGGCCTAACGAACTCAAGCTCAGCGACGGTTCATGGCGCGGTGGACGTGGGATACAGAGAAAACCCGACCGCCATGAGCCGTTCGCTGGAGCGCATTGTTAGGCATAGCGGTTGGTGGGTGAGGGCATGGCGCGGAACTCTCCGGTGCTGGGCTGATACACAAGGAAAGCATCCTCCATACAATTCTCGGGTGTGACGGAGATCGGCTTGGCGAGCAAATCGGCAACCTGCCGGAGAAAAGACGAACAAGGAATCCAAGTCTAGCTGGCTGCAAACATCGTTGGGGCGGAAGTCGAACTCTACCTCAGCCTCGGTGAAAAAGTGAGCGGCGAAGTGAATGCCGCCAAACCGAAACCACAACGCTGGGGAAGCATGGGCTCGCGTGGCAAACGCGTCGGCGGCGGATGCGGGCCACGCGGCAGGCTCACCGTCCACGGTGTAAACCGGATCGGTGCTGTGTTGACGGACAAGCTCAAGGACGGACTGCCAATCGGAAACCGTGGAGGGACAAACGTAGATGTCGCGCAGGGAGCCGTCTGGCGCGAACTCGTGAGCAACGGTGGGCCAAAACACGTTCATGGGAGAAGACGCGGAGCTATGCCTAACGGACTCAAGCTCAGCGACAGAGGCTGGCGAAGTCAAGCGTGAAGGTCCGAGAAAACCCCGCCGCCAGCCTCTGTTCGCTGGAGCGCGTTGTTAGGCCATGCACGGAGAACGACCCTTGGGTGACTCTGAACTCAGACCTGCGACAGAATACGACGCCTCTGCTCCTGATACTCTGCCTCGGTGATCGCATCGCTGCCACGCATGGAGTCAAGCTTCTGAAGACGTGCCTCCGGCGTACTGCCTGATTGGTCGGACGTGCTCATGCGAACGAAGAAGCGCACGATAAGGATGAGGCCGATGAGGATGGGAGCACCAAGTATGATGAAGCCATCCAATCCCATGAGATTGGAAAACGCGCCTAGTGGAAATGGTGAGATGGATGGTGAGATCATTGGTGAGAGCGGTTTGGAGTGAAATGTTCGGGGCCTAACGTGAAGTAGACGAACGAAGATCGTAAAATAAGGCGAAGTTGCTTCGCCTAGCACGGGAGCTTGCCAAAGCCGCCCCGCCCAGCATAACCTCCGTTCGCATGAACCCAGCTTTACCGGCTTCTTCCTCCGCTGGCAAGCCCAAAGCGGCCCCGCTGCTCGAACAAATGCGCGGCGTGCTGCGCTTCAAGCACTACAGCATCCGCACCGAGCAAACCTATCTGGACTGGGTCAAGCGCTTCATCCTCTTCCACGGCAAGCGCCACCCCAAGACCATGGGGGCCGATGAGGTGCGCGCCTTTCTGACCCATCTGGCCGTGGAAGGCAAGGTCGCCGCCTCGACCCAGAACCAGGCGCTCAACGCCCTGCTTTTTCTCTACGGGCAGGTGCTCCAGCTCGAACTGCCCTACCTCAACGACGTGGAACGCGCCCGCCGGCCCAGGAAGCTGCCCGTGGTGCTCACCCGCCAGGAAGCCCGGGCGTTGCTTGATGGCCTGGCTCACCCGACCTACGCGCTTGATGGGCTGGCTGCTCTACGGCAGCGGGCTGCGGCTCATGGAATGCGTGCGGCTGCGCGTCAAGGACATCGATTTCGCCTACCGGCAGCTCACCGTGCGCGACGGCAAGGGCAAGAAGGACCGCGTCACCCTTCTGCCCGACCGGCTCCACGAGCCCTTGCGCCTGCATCTGGCGAAGGTCAAGGCCCTGCACGAGGAGGATCTCGCCCAGGGTTACGGCAGCGTGTACCTGCCCTTTGCCCTGGAACGCAAGTACCCGCACGCCGCCCGCGAGTGGCCCTGGCAGTACGTGTTCCCGCCGGTCAAACTCTCGGTCGATCCGCGCAGCGAGGCCAAACGCCGCCACCACGTGGGGGAGAAAAACCTGCAGGATGCAGTCAAGGCTGCCGTGCGTGAGGCGCGGCATCACCAAGCCCGCGAGCTGTCACAGCCTGCGTCACTCCTTCGCCACGCACCTGCTGGAAGGCGGCTACGACATCCGCACCATCCAGGAACTGCTCGGCCACAAGGACGTGGAAACCACCATGATCTATACCCATGTGCTCAACCGGCCGGGGTTGGCGGTCAAGAGCCCGGCGGATTAAACCAGCCTTCGGGTAAAAGCAGCGCTTCGCCCTCCCATCGGGCGGCGTCGATTCCCGCTGCGTCGTTCCGCGCGATGCTGCCCGGGCGGCGCAAGCATCCTCGCCTGTCACGGGAAGGCGGGGGGACAACCATCGTGCAGGCCCCTCGTTTGCGAAACGCGCGCCGACGGGCGCACGCCTGCGGCCGCTGACCGCACCCGTCGCAAGGTGATCCCTCCAAACCCGTCGCGCCCGACCGGTTCGAGCAGCCGGGTCCCGCCTGAGCGACCCACCGAAGCATGGGTGGCGCACAGGACGTACGAGCCGCCCGCAGCGAGCGGGTTGGTTTTGCCTGACGGGCGTGTTCGACCGGGGGCAGCCGCCGTGGGCTTGGCTGCGCCTTTCCCGTGGGCGTGAACCGTTGCGCTGGTCCGTGCGGCCTGGGCCGGAGCAGATCTTCTCACAGAAGGGCGAGTGGCACCCAGCCACCTGCTCTCTCCCGTCCCCTCCTGGATGCCTGGCCCACTCATCCAGTAATAGCCTCTCATTTAGGGTTATATATCTTTGACGGAGACCCGTTTAGCTCCCCGTCGCTGCTCCAGCTCGCTGCTCCCTTTTGCCACTTCTCGTGGACAGAAGCAGCGGGCAACGCGGCAGGCATCGTCACCTTTCCCCCCCGCGCCGGCCAGCTCTCTGGTCGGGCTTTTCGCGTTTGGGGAGGTCCACATCAACCAACCACCGAAAGGAGCCATCACTCATGGCCATCATCCTCGAAGCCGCCTACAGCAAGAAGCTCGGGCTGCCCAACTTCAGCAGTCACTCTTACGTCGTCAGCATCCGCACCGAACTCTCCGACCTCACCCAAGTCGAGGCGGAAACGTGCGAGGATGTCGGCGTTGGTACAAGTTCCATCCCGGCATCCGCCTCGCTGTAAGGGTGGTTATGTGGATCATCTTCCGGCGAGATGACAACATCATCGTAATGCGTTTCGAGTTCGTAGTGGAACGGTACTGCCGGGCGCCCATCGGACTTCCAGTAATCGATGGTCAACGACAAAGTCTCTCCATTAGCATCCCGGATGACAATCGTGCCATCGGATGCCACCATGGCGCGTGTCGTTGCCAGCCGTTGCTCACCCGCGTACGATCACTTTCTTGATCTGCTGCGTCGGATGCGTGTGGATGCAGGTCTGACGCAGCGTCAACTCGGCGAGAAGATTGGCCGTGCCCACGGCTACGTTTCCAAAAGTGAATTGGGGGAACGGCGTCTGGACATGGTCGAATTCATCGAATACTGCGATGGCTGTGGGGAAGATCCGGCCAAATTCATCAGTAACTTCCGGCACGGTGGCACGTAGAGCGTTGGCTGCTGCTAGGATGAATGCCGTAAATACCAATAGGGCGTCGCAACTATTCCAGATCGACATGCAACGGCGCCATCCCGCGCCGTGCTGCCCGGAGCGTTGACTGCGTACCTTGCCTGCTGTCCGCGCTAGTGACAGACTGTGCGGGTGTTTAGCCACCTGTTTGATCCGCTGCTGTTGTGGCTGGTGTTCCTGCTGCTGGCGTTATTGTTGGCAGTGTCGTGTTTTGCCCTCTGGCTGGCGTGGCGCTGGCATCTGCAAACGCTGGCGATGAAGAAGTTGGCTGGGAGACTGGTGCAGACCGAACAGGAGATAGAGCGGCTAAAGGAACTGTTGTAGCCCCGCCAGACGCCGAGGCGGTTTGGTGGATGCCGACAAAGTAAATGGAACGGCGTTCGTCGCGGCGGGATTAAATGGTGAGGCGGATTTCCTGTGGGCACATGACGGGGGTTAAACCCGGCACGGGCTGCCCCTGGTACGCGCCGAGCGCATTGCACGGCTGGTTCACGCCCTGTCGGCGGGCACGATTTCCCACGATCTTCGACAACATCGAGCACACGACGTGCAGGGAACGAGCAGCGTCCCGTGCGCTGAGTTGAATTACATGATGGAGAGAACAGGCCTGTAAATGCTGACCCCAGCACCTAGCGCCCGCGAGAGTCGCGCTCGTTCGAAGCACGAAGTGGCGCTGAATCTGGAATTTGGGCCGTGTTGCCCTCTTTTGCCTAGCATCGATCGGTCATCGTTCTGTCTTTCATTTACCTACGCCTGTTCTCCGTCAATGACTTACGTGAACTGTCTACTTCCGCGAGGGTAGCGCCAACTTGCCACCCCCGCCGAAAACCGTAGGACAGATGTCAACAAATGTGTCCTACAAAGTCATAACACTTTGGTAGTCGGTTGAGCGACCTCGCCACCTGCCAACAATCATCGGTTCGACCTCGTGCCCGCGAGAGTCACACTCTGTCGAAGCACGAAGTGGCGCTGAATCTGGAATTTGGGCCGAAACCCCGGTAATAGTCGGTTGCTGATCAATCATCGTTCTGTCTTTCATTTGCCTACGTTCGTTCTCCGTCAATAACTTACGTAAAATTCCTGCTTCGGGGAGAGTAACGCCAATTTGCCACCCCGCTAAAAACCGGAGTACAGATGTCAACAAATGTGTGGCACAAAGTCATAACACTTTGAGTTCCTCATCTGAACCGGGCCGTGGCAACGCGCCCCTTTCGGAGGCGTAGCTCTCGCGCGGGGCCGACGCTTGGTTCGATCCGCTTTCGTCCCGAAGACCCCAGGCCCCGGCGGGGCGCAAAAGCAGCGTGGCCTGCCTCCAGGTCGGGTTCGCTTGCCAGGTGCTCGCGCAACGCCTGCACGTGCTCAGGCAAACGCCGCTTGCGCGGACGGCCCGTGCTCACGCGCGGCGTCGGACTGCCCCCGGCACCTGATAGGGTGCGCGCGAAGCGGCCCACGCCGGGCACCGACACGCCGAAAAGCTCCGCCGCCGCCCGCGCCATGCCTTTTTCCACCACCGCCCGCACCATCCTCGCCCGTACCTCCTCCACGCACGCCTTCATCGCTGCCAGCTTTACCACCGGTTCAATCATTTCGAAAACCGCTGTAAGACGGGCATTATAATGAACGTTCATGCTGCGGGTGAGGAGGGGGTTGAGGTTGCACACCCGCAATCTCTCAAGTCCTCGTCGCATGAACAACCTATTGAAACCTCACACCTACCTTGTTTACGACCGGTCGCCACGGCCTGTTCAGACCCTTCTCACACGCGGTGTGGTCATTTCATTTTAGCCGCAAAAAGCGCAAAGAACGCAAAAAGGGGAAAAACGACAAGCCGGCTTTCCATCCCTTTTTGTGCTTTTTGCGATTCTTGCGGCCAAGGTTTTCCTTTAACCATACAATTTCTTAGCTGTGCGCGTCGAACGCATGGCGTGCCCTCCGCATTTTCCCGCTTCCGACTTTCGCCGGTTTCGGGTTTAATCACATCCATGCCGCTTTGCTGCATGTCCGATGTCGTCCACCTGCTCGCCTCCAACGGTGCTGACCCGTTGCTCTTCGCCTTCCGCGAATCCACCGTCCCGGGCAAATTGATCCTGGGCCTCCTGTTCGTCGGGTCGATCTTTAGCTGGTCGGTGATGGTCACGAAAATCCGCGTGATCCGGTACGCCCGGCAACGGACGGAGGAGTTCGTGGACCAGTTCCGGGCGGACCGCCAGCCGTTGCGACTCTACGAGAACGGGCTGCCCTACGACGGCGCGCCGTTGTACGAGGTCTACCTCGCGGGCTGCCAGGAAATGACCTTCCACCTGCTCGGTTCGTCGGAGGTGGACGATTCGTTTCACTCGCGCGTGGAAATCGCCGAAAAGGTCACGCCCGCCCAGCTCCGCGCCGTCGTCGCCGTGATGGAACGCGCCGTCGGCGAGGAGGCGCTCCGATTGGAGTCGCAGTTGATCCTGCTGTCCACGGCGGTCAGCGGCGCGCCGTTTTTGGGATTGCTCGGCACGGTGTGGGGCGTCATGGATACGTTCACCGGCGTGGCCATCGCGGGCAAGCCGAACCTCGCCGCGATGGCCCCGGGCGTGTCGGGGGCGCTCATCACGACGACCATCGCGCTGCTGGTGGCGATCCCGGCGATGTTTGGCTACAACTTCATTTTGACCAGCATCCGCGCGCTCATCGTGCAGATGGATAATTTCGCGGCGGAGCTGAGCAGCGAGTTCGAGCACAAGTTCGTCAGCCACGGCGGACCGAACTGGACCACCCGGCTGGCGATGAAGTGATTCCCGATGCGTCGTTTTTCCCAACGCGAAGGTCTGCACACCCTGAGCGAGATCAACGTCACGCCGATGCTCGACCTGTGCTTCGTGCTGCTGGTGATTTTTATGATCACCACGCCGCTGCTGGAGAGCAACAACGACCTCGCCCTGCCCTCGGGGAACTCGACCAGCGCCAACGCCGACCCGGACAAAGTGCACACCATCACCGTGGACCGCAACGAGGCCCTCACGCTCGACGGCCAGCCGGTCGCCAACCGCCCAACTCCGCGAACGGCTGGAAACCCTCCACCGCGACAAACCGGACGCGGCGGTCATCATCCGCGCGCACAAGGAGCTGACCTTGCAAAAACTCACCGGCGTGATGGACGCCGTGCGCGACGCGCGCATCGGGAAAGTCGGCATCATCACCGAGCAGGCGGGGAAGTGAACGTCGAAGCCGGCGAACCGCAGGAAATCCGACCTGCGGGTCGCGTGTCGGTTGAACAACTTGCCCCATGCCGCCGTCTGCCGTTGTCGGTGGTTGCGTTGGACTTTTGACTTCCGCCTTCGATGGATTCCCGAGGAAATTTCCGGCGCAACGTGGTGCTCATCGCCCTGGGGCACGTGTTGGTGATCGGCGGAATCGCGTGGTGGACCTTGCGTGCCGAACGCCCGACGGACGAACCGGTCAACTGGCTGGACCTGTCCGCCGGCGCATCCGGTGGTCCGGGGAATCCCGGCGGCGCGCCCCCACCCGACGAGAGCAACACGGACGCCGCCTCATCGACAACCGGCGCACGCTCGAAACCCTCCTCTGCACCGGACGACGAATCCACGCCCGCGCCGCGTCCGTCGCAGCCGCCTTCCGAGGCCGACCGGGATTTTGCGATCCACCGGGCCACGCCGACGCCTACCCCACCCCCGACACCCCGGCCCACCCCGACCGCGACACCGAAACCAACGCCCACCTCCACCCCGAAACCCACCCCGGTCCCGACGCCGCCTCCGCTTCCCAAGCCGACCCCGACCCCCAAACCGACACCCACCCCCACCCCGAAGCCCAAGCCAACGCCGACGCCGAAACCAAAAGCCACCCCTACCCCGAGGCCCAAACCGAAACCCACCCCAAAGCCGACCGAGGAAAAATCCGACGAACCCGAAAAGTCCGAAAAGGAAAAGCCGAAACCCACCCCAAAGCCCGAGGATTCCCCGAAGCTGAAAACCGACGATCAGACCCAATCCGGCAAGTCGAAGGAGGAAAAAGGCAAGACAGCTTCGACCACCACGGAAAAGCCGAAGAAGCCCGGCACCGTCGCTTCCACCAAACCGGACAGCGCCGAGACCAGCGCCAGGAAGGCGGAAGCACTCGCCGCGTTGCGAGGCGATAACGAAGGCGATGCGACGAACGGCAACTCCGGCGGCAACGGCACGGGCAAGGGCAGCGGCCGGGGCACGGGCACGAGCGGCGAAGGCACCGGCAATTCGACCGAGATCATCGCCGTATACAACGAGATGATCCGCGACCGTTTCCACAGCCAGTGGGATCAACCCACGGTGGCCGGCGGGACGGCGGCGGGCAACGACGTGGCGCTTTTGACGATCCGCGTGGAGAAAGACGGCCGGATTTCCAAGGCGTATCTGTCCACGCCTTCGGGCATGGAACAGATGGACGCCTCCGTGCGCGCCGCCGCCGAACACGTCAAGAAGATCGAACCCCTGCCCGCCGCCCTGGCCAAGAAAGGATATTACGAAGTGACGATCAAGTTCAACCGGACGGATTAAAGCGCGGCGTCCCCTCACAGCGTTTTCGGTTTGTCCATACGGTCTCCGCAGCCTCTGTAGGGGCGTGAGGAGACCCTGATTCTGTCGTACGGACGGGCGTACGGAGATACAGTCCCCGAAGCCCCGGCAGGGGCGACAGAGTTTAGCCCACGGCGTGAGCCGTGGGAAGGATCGCCGCACAGGCCAGCCCCGGCAGGGGCGTAAGAAAACACGGCGGCCTTCGCTTGATCCGCACGCAGGTCTTCTTACGCCCCTGCCGGGGCTTTGCCGTGCACGATGGCTATTCCACGGCTCACGCCGTGGGCTAAACTCTGTCGCCCCTGCCGGGGCTGCGGAAATTATGCAGGCAGCCGAAAACGCTTCAGATCACATCGGCAAACGTCCGCTCCATCTTGCGGAAGTACCACACGCCCAGCCACAGGAAAAATGCCGTCACCGCCGCGCTGACGAGCAGGCCCGGCCAATAAAGACCGTCCGCGCCGCGCCCGATGGACCAGCGAAAACCATCGATCACGCCGACCACCGGATTGAGTGAATACAGCGTGCGCGGCAGATGGAGCCGGGTGGTCAGTTCCGCACTCGAAAACAGCACCGGCGAAATGAAAATCCCGAACTGCACGATAAACGGAATGACGTAGCGGAAATCGCGGTATTTCACGTTGAGCGCCGTGATGTACAGGCCCGGCCCCAGTGCCGCCAGGAACGCCCAGAGCGTCCAGAGAGGCAGGGTCAGGAACCGCCAGTCGGGCGCGAAACGATACCAGACCATCACCCCCAGCAGGATCACGAAACTGATCAGGAAATCGACCAGACTCGTGATGACCGCACCCGCGGGCACAATGAGTCGGGGGAAATACACCTTGCTGATGAGGTTGGCATTGCCGATGAGGCTGTTGCTCGATTCCCCGAGCGAGGTGGCGAAAAACATCCACGGCAACAACGCCGAGAAAACGAGGATGGCGTCGGGGACGGCGGCGGTCGTGTTGGCCACGTGACGCAAGGCCACGAAGACCACCATTGTCAGCAAGGGACGCAACACCGCCCACGCCACGCCGATGGCGGTCTGTTTGTAGCGCACGAGGATGTCGCGCCAGGCCAGGAAATAGAACAGTTCGCGGTAGCGCCACAGGTCGCGCCAATATTGGCTTTCGGCGCGGCCGGCCTCGATGATCAACTCGGGGACTTCGGGCGGGGCGGATGGACTCATGGCGAAACGTGGATGGGGCGGAAGCGGGCAAAGGTTCGGCCGCGTTTGCACCGTGGCCGGTTGACGGTCAAAAGCAAGGAAAACGAACGTCGCGGCGACCCGACCCGGGCGGCATCAATGCTGCTCCAATGATGAACCGGGTGGCCGATGCGTTTCGGATTGCGCCCGCCGGCCACCGCCATAAATTCAACCATGCGCCATCGAAATTCGTTATTCCTCTGCCTGCTCCTCGCTTTGGTCGGCTTGTACGCGTCGCCGTTGAAAGCGCAGTCCGTCGCGCCAGGACCCTTCTTCGACGCCGAGCAATTCCTCGGCTACGACGCCAATGGTTACGAGGTCTATTACCTCGACTCGTTCCGGGAGTTCACCTATTATCCCGCCAACACCAACTACGTCTACAAGTACGATTTCGGCTGGCTCTGCTATCTCGGCAACTCGACGCCCACTTCCATCGACGCCTACTTCTACGACTGCACGTCCGGCGATTACTTTTGGACCAGCGTCTCCGCTTACCCGTACTTCTTCAGCTTCAACCTCAACACATTCTTGTATTATTACGAGAACAGCACGCCGCGGGTGTTCTACGACTTCGCGGCCGAGGAGATCGTCGAGTATTGAGCGCGGTTTGCGGGCTCCGAACTCGGCGCGGCGAGACGCGGCGGGCGTAAATTAGGACTTTCCATTTGCCTGACTTTGGCGTTGGCTGCTCGCGTTGGAAACAATGCGTCGCCGTCTCTTTCTCTCCCTCCTCGCCGGGGTGTGCGCCCTGCCTCTGGCGCGCGTACAAGCCCAGGATTCGCCGCCGGTCATCACCGTTACCAAAAGCTCCGGGCAGATCGGGCTGACCCTCAATCCGCTCTCCGGCGGCGACGGACCTGCCGCCACCAAAATCCTCGCCGACGATCTCAATAACGCCGGGGCGTTCGCGCTCACCGTGGGGCAAAACCCGGCGACGTTCACCGCGCGCGGATCGGCAGCCGGCGGCAGTCTCCAGGGGACGCTCGTCAACCGCGACGGCGCGACGCTGCTCAACAAAACGTACTCCGGCGCGACGCGCCAGGCCGCGCACCAGTTCGCCGACGACATCGTGCTGGCACTGACCAAGGTCAAAGGCATCGCGGGCGGCAAGGTGGCCTTCATCGGCACGCGCACGGGCCACAAGGAAGTCTACGTCTGCGACACGGACGGCGGCAACCTCCAGCAACTCACCAACGACGCGAACATCTCCGTCGGCCCCGCGCTCAGCCCCGACGGGCGGCGGCTCGCGTACACCGGCTACAAAAGCGGCTACGCGGACATCTACGTCATCAATCTGGCCAGCGGCGCGCGGGACCGCGTGGTGAAGTTTCCTGGCACGAACACGGGCGCTTCGTTTTCGCCCGATGGCCGTGAGTTGGCGATGAGTTGCAGCAAGGACGGCAACCCGGAATTGTACGTGACCGACGTGGGCGGCGGCGGGGCGCGGCGCTTGACGCACACGCCGGGCGTGGAGAGTTCGCCGACGTGGTCGCCGGACGGTTCCGAATTGATCTACGTCTCGGATGCGGGCGGCCCGCCGCAGCTCTGGCGCATCAGCAGCGGCGGCGGCACGGGGCGGCACCTGGGCACGGGGCATGGCTATTGCACGAAGCCGGATTGGTCGCCCGACGGCAAGAAGGTGGCCTTCTGCGTGCGCGAAGGCGGGTTCGCCGTGGCGGTGCTCGATCTGGAGAGCGGTTCGTCGAAGGTGGTCGCGGCCGACGCGCAAGACCCGGCGTGGGGGGCGGATTCGCGCCACCTGATCTACAGCGGCGGCGACGCGATCATGATGCTCGACGTGCCCACGGGCAAGAAAACGCGTGTCATCGGCGGCGTCGGCAAGGTGTCCGAACCGACCTGGAGCCGGTGAATTTATGAGCGCGGCTTTTCGTCTCCTTGTCGGTTAACCCCCCTCTTTTCCACCATCCATGAGAACCCGTTCCTTTCTTCTTGCCGCCCTGTTCCTGGCGTCGTTCACGGCCTGCAAGCACCACGACAACGTCGCCGATAACAACGGCGCGACCAACCTGCCCGACAGCGATTACGTCAACGGCACACCCCTGCCGCAACGCGACGAGGGGGTGTCGTTCATGGGTCCCAACGTGGACCGCAACAAGTTCCAGCCCGTGCATTTTGGTTTCGACAGCTACACGGTCAGCGGCGAGGAATCCGGCAGGGTGCAGGAAGTGGCGCGGTATCTCCAGGACAGCAACAAGCGGGTGATCGTCGCCGGCTTCTGCGACGAGCGCGGCACGGCCGATTACAACCGCGCCCTGGGCGAAAAACGCGCCGAGGCCGTGCGCGACGCGCTGATCGCGGACGGCGTTTCTCCCGAGCGGGTGCAGACGGTCAGCTTCGGCTCGGAGATGCCCGTCGATCCGTCGTCCAACGAGAACGCGTGGGCACGGAACCGCCGGGCGGAGTTTGGCATCACGCGTTGAAGAAGCGCGGGCTTGCTCCTTGAGAGCGGGCGCACTACCCTGTCCGTCATGAGCACCGTGCAGGACATCGAAACGGCGATCCGCAGGCTTTCCCAAGATGATTTGACGGCATTGCGCGCATGGCTGGCGACTTACGAGGCGGAGGGGTGGGACCGGGAAATCACCGCCGATGCACAGAGCGGCCGGCTCGACGCTTTCTATCGGGAGATGCAACGGGAGAGCGAAAGCCAGCCGGTCGTTACGCTCAAGGAGTTTCTCGATCAGCAGCACGGCTGACACTCGGAGGCAAAAATCCCAGGTCGTCCGCGGATGCTCTCGACCACCACCCGCAGCTTTCGCAGCCGCTTCCAGGCGCTTTCGCCCGACGTACGCCGTTTGGCTCTCAAAAATTTTCGCCTGTGGCTGCACGATCCACGGCATCCTTCCATCCAATTCAAGAAGGTGGGCGCTTTCTGGTCTGCACGCGTTGGCAGCGACCATCGTGCGGTCGGTATCATTAATCACGAAGGCGTCGAATGGTTCTGGATCGGCCCGCATGATGAGTACGAACGCATCATCAAAAGCCGCTGACTACTCCGCCAGCCATTCACCTCATCCCTGCATTCAACTCCCGTGCATTCCTTCCATTACCATGACGGCCAACTCCGCTGCGAGGGAGTCGATCTCGCCGCGCTCGCCGCCGAACACGGCACGCCGCTCTACGTCTACAGCGCGCAGACGATCCGCGACCATTGCCGCCGGCTCGACGCGGCGCTTTCCGGCGTGGACCATCTCATCTGCTACGCCGTCAAGGCCAACAGCAACCTCGCCGTCCTCGACCTGCTCGTCCACGAGCGCGCCGGTTTCGACATCGTCTCGGCGGGCGAGTTATTTCGCGTCCTGAAGGCCGGTGGCAAGCCGGAATGCTGCACGTTCGCAGGCGTCGGCAAGACCCGGTCGGAGATCGAGTACGCGTTGCGCCAGGGCATCCTTTCTTTCAACGTCGAGAGCGAGGCCGAGTTGGAGATGATCAACGCCGTCGCCGCCGACCTCAACCGCCGCGCGCCCGTGGCCTTGCGCGTCAACCCGGACGTGGACGCGGGCGGTCACAAGTATATCTCCACCGGCAAGAGCGAGAACAAGTTCGGCGTCGGCTTGGAACGGGCGTTCGCGGTGTACAAGGCGGCATCGCAAATGCCGCACATCCGCATCCGTGGCGTGCAGATGCACATCGGCTCGCAGATCACCGAGGCGGGGCCGTTCGCGGAAGCGGTCAAAAAAGTCGCACCCGTCGCGGCGGAATTACAGCGCGAGTACGGCATCGAGTTTTTCAGCGTCGGCGGGGGCCTGGGGATCGTTTACAAGTCCTCGCTCCAGAGTGGCCAGGAAGCCTGGTGGGACCAGACGGCGGGCGAGGAAAAGTCTCCGTCGCTGACCGTCGAGCAATACGCCGAGGCCATCGTGCCGACGCTCGCGCCGTTGGGCCTGCGGATTTTGCTGGAGCCGGGCCGGTTCATGGTCGGCAACGCCGGCGTGCTGCTGAGCACCGTGCAATACCTGAAGACCAGCGACAGCGGCAAGAAATTCGTGATCGTCGATGCGGGCATGAACGACCTCATCCGCCCGGCGCTTTACCAGGGTTACCACGAAGTGGTGCCCGTGCGCGAACCGGCCGCCGGCGATCCGCGCGAGGCCGCCGACGTGGTGGGTCCGGTGTGCGAGAGCGGCGATTTCTTTGCCCAGGCGCGCGAACTGCCGCCGTTGCGCCAGGGCGAACTCATCGCGCTGATGAGCGCGGGTGCGTATGGCTTCACGATGGCGTCGAACTACAATTCCCGTCCCCTGGCCGCCGAGGTGATGGTCCTGGGCGACAGGGCGCAGGTCGTGCGCGAACGCCAGAGCCTCCCCGACCTCGTTCACGGCGAGCGGGTGCTGGAGGAAAAGTAGAGCGCCGCCCCGGCGGACCGGGCGACGTGTCCATGCCCCGCAACATTTATTGGAAAACCATGCAGGAATTTGGGTCTGTCCTGCGCAGGAGATTTATGAAAGACTCTCTCTTCTCCACGATGAAAACTTTGTCCAACCTTCCGCTTCCGCCTGCTGCTTCCTCCCCTCGCCGGCGCTCCTTTTGGGCGGCCTGGCTCCTGCCGCTCCTGCTCGGCGGCCTGCCGACTGCACACGCGACGGACGTTGAATTCTCCGACGGCAAATACGTGATCAACGGCAACGAGGTAACGATGTCGATGTACGGCATCACCAATCATAATTCCAATACTTCGGGCACCCTGCGCATGGAACTCTGGGCGTACCCCAGTCCCTACACCGGCAGCCCCGGTTCCGTGTCGACCGCCTACCGGCTGGCGGTCTCATCGACCCTGGGTCAACTCGACGGCGATTCTTCCTTCACGGGAGACCCGGTGACGACGACGGCCTTCTTGTTCCCGGCCCCCAAGGGCACTTATTACCTCACACTCTTCATCGCCGAATACGAAAACGGCTCCTACGACGACGGCTTCGAAACAGATGGCTACGTGGATTTCAGCGCCTCGAATACTTTCGCCGCAGTGGGCGGGGTGGACTTCGGCGTCACTTCGGCGGTGCAGGTCGGGAGCGGGTATTTTTACGACTCGGACCTCGGATACCTCTATCCTTTTTTCGGCACCGGCTGGATGTATTCCTCCGACCTGGACCGGTACTTCTACGTCGATCTGGGAACGGACTTCATCTCCGGGGTCTACATCTACGATCTTTCGCGCGGGTCGTGGACGTACACGGAACGATCGTTCTGGCCGTACGTGTATTATTTCGATGGCACCGGCTGGGTGGACACCGGGTTCAATTGATCGGCGCGTCGTCGATTGCGCGGGCACGGTTTCCGCTTTATGAATACGGGTCCGCCGCCTCGATTCCATGAAGACCGCTCCTCTTACCCTGTTCGCCGCCTTTTTGCTTCTTTCCGGGGCGGTCGCTTTCGCTCAGGGCACGCCCAACTCGGCGAACCCGCGCGTCCAGACGGTCGCCAACGTTTCCACGCAGACCGCTCCCAACCAGCCCGCACCGCAGGTCACCAACCCCGGCCCGCCGCGCGAATACATCCTGCTCACCGGCGGACCTTCGCTGACGGTCTGGGAAAAATACAAAGCCAACCCGCACGACCAGTTCTGGGGCAGTTTCACGCGCGCCACGCGCACTCGCTTCCAGCAAATCCAGCAGCAGGTCGGCAACGATCCCAACGCGATCTACACCTGGCTCGTCTTCGTGGACGGTTACCGCACCCGCGGCGCGCAGGACCACGAGGATTACGTCAGCGACCTGAACTCCGTGCGCGACAAGTACCATCTCCACATGGTGCCCGTGCGCGACGGTTTGCAGGTCATGGAATACCTCAACAGCGGCATGGACCGCAGCCGCGTGAAGATCGCCGACTTCGAATATTTCGGCCATTCCAACCGCTGCTGCTTCATGTTCGACTACAGCAGCAACATCGACAGCGCGTCGAAGAACTTCCTGCATGAGGACCAGCTCACGTTGTTGCACCGCAACCTTTTCCTGCGCAACGCGTTCGTTAAAAGCTGGGGCTGCCACACGGGCGAGAGCATGAGCCAGAAATGGAAGGCCGCCACGGGCGTGCCGATGATCGGGGCCATCGGTCGGACGGATTATTCCGCGCGCGACGAGGCGCTCAACGGGATCATTCCCGTGCTGAGTTCGAGCGACGGCAAGTGGGTGCAGTGAGGCAAAACGGCTGCATCGGCAGCTACTTCTATATGAATGTGTCACCGGCCTTCGGGATCGTTATCCGACTTCTTGGAATGGCGGGCATTGGCATAGGCAGCTTTTTTGTCGTGACAGGCATCCTTTTTCTGATCACCAAGGCGCAAAAGATTGATTTGGCCTCGCTTGCTGTTGGCTTGGGGTTCATTGCGGTGTCTGTTTATCTCGCCTGCGGAGCACCGCGCCTCATCAAAATCGTTCGCTCGGAGGATTGACCAAATTTTTGCTTTCCCCCTCCCCGCTTTTGCCTTTCTCTGAGGGAGCATGAATTTTGAGCAGCTTGAGGCGATCTACCGCCAGCCGTTTTTCGACCTGCTCCAGCAGGCCCGCCGCGTGTACGAGGCTCATTGGCCCGAGCAAAAGAATGAGATGCAGCTTTGCACGCTGTTGAGCATCAAGACCGGCGGTTGCAGTGAGGATTGCGGTTATTGCGCACAGAGCGCCCATTATTCGACGGGCGTGAAATCCGAGCGCCTGATGGCCACCGACGACGTGCTCGCCGCCGCCCGGCGTGCGAAGGCCAACGGCTCGACGCGGTTCTGCATGGGCGCGGCGTGGCGCGGGGTGCGCGCGGGGGAAAAGAAGTTCGACCAGGTGCTCGACATCGTGCGCGAAGTTTCCCAACTGGGCATGGAGGTGTGCGTCACCCTCGGACAGCTTTCAGCGACCGAAGCCGTGCTGCTCAAGGCCGCCGGGGTGACCGCTTACAACCACAACATCGACACCTCACCCGAGCACTATCCGGAGATTGTCAGCACGCACACCTTCCAGGATCGGCTGGCCACCATCCACGCCGTCCAGGGGAGCGGCATGGCGCTGTGCTGCGGAGGGATCGTCGGCCTGGGCGAAACCTCCGAGGATCGGCTCAAAATGCTCGAAGTCCTCGCCAACCTCGACCCCGCCCCCGAGAGCGTGCCCATCAACTGCCTGATGGCGATGCCCGGCACGCCGCTGGAGGACCAGCCGCCGGTGGACATTTTCGATCTCGTGCGTCTGATCGCCACCGCGCGGGTCGCCCTGCCGCGTGCCCGCGTGCGGCTCTCCGCCGGGCGCACCCGGCTCTCGCCCGAGGGGCAGGCGCTCTGCTTTTTCGCCGGAGCCAACTCCGTGTTCTACGGCGACAAGCTGCTCACCGCCGCCAACCCCGCCGCCCGCGCCGATCTGGCGCTGCTTCGCACGCTCGACCTGCGTCCGAGCACCCTGCCCGCCGCTGCGCGCACGGCCACGGAAAATCTCGTGGCGACGGCGGAAATTCATTGACATCCCCCCTCGGAAAATCACAGACTCTCCCGCGCATGAAAAAGCTTCTCCCCATTCTCCTCTGCTACGTGTTGATGACCACTCAGGTGTACGCCATCAGCGGCGGCCCGGTTTTTGGCGGCAGCGACCTCAATCCGGTGGGCACCTATTCGGGTGTCATCAACGTCACCAAGGAACTCGACAACGACGATCCGGTGGTTGATCCGGTCACCGGCAACCTGGTGCCGTCGGAGGTCACGGATGTCAACGCCATCGGTCTGTTCGATCTTGGCGTGCCCAGCACCAGCGTGGCCACCGGCTCGTTCCTGCTCTTCGTCGATGGGGTTGTTTACACCGGTACGATCACTGCTTCGGTGAACCCCGACAGCGATCAACTCAGCGGCATCGTGCAGGGCACTTTTGGTTTCACCATCTCCACCCAGAGCTTCGGCGTCACGACGGTGACCACCACGGATGTCACCGCCCTGGCGAACGGAAAGATCACCGCCGGGATCAGTGGAACCGCGCAAGGTGCCACTGCCAGCGCGTTGATTACCGGCTCGTCCACGATCAACGTCGATGATACGGGCTTGACGAACGGGCAGTTCCACATCGACCGCACCTTGAATTGCACGGTCAGCGGTTTCCGGCAGTCGCTCGTTTCGAGCGCGGCCACGGTTGGCATCTAAGACGCGCATCCTCGCGCACGCGGGCATAGCAGTGTTCACCGGAGGCATGGACGGTCCCTGCCCGCGTCCCTGCCTCCTGCTTCCCGCCCGGTGTCGATCTTACTTTTTTCGCCGTGCGCTCCGGTTTCGTGATCCGTCTGCCTTCTGAAAGGGTCCGCCGTCCTCGCGCCGCGCTGACCGTGCTGGAACTGATGACGGTGCTCGTGATCATCAGCATCCTGATGGTGATGGCCGCGCCGTCGTTTTCTTATTTTCAGGCGCGCGCACAAAAGACGAAGTGCATCGCCAACCTGAAATCGCTCCACGTCGCCATGAACTCGTATGTTCAGGACAACCACCACTGGCCGCAGATCGCAACGGCCAAAACCGGGGACACGACGGCGGCCAAAGGGTGGATCGACACCCTGAAGCCGTACGGGTTATCGCAACTGAACTGGATTTGCCCGACCATCCAACGAGTGCTCCGCTCGCCGGACTTTTCCGATCCTACCAACACGCGCGTCGATTATTTTGCCACGCCGTTCAACGCCAAGGCAAACGCACCCTTCCAGCAGCCCAAACAACCCTGGTTCATCGAGGCTGCGGATGTTCATGGCAACGGCCAGGAAATTCTTTTCCCGGACGGCCACATCGAGGAAGCCAGCGACATCCTCCAAACGGCGAAAGCCGCCAAGACCAAGTCGTCGGGGGGAAGTACGTCAAACTGACTCCGTTGCGGCGGTCGTGACGCGGTCTCCGTCCATCCTGGCACGGCGGGGATGATCTCGCGTTCGTTCTTGCCTCGCCCGCCGAGCTTCGATAGCGCGATGCCGCGTTGATTCCATTCAGCCCTTCTTTTGTCTTTTGCGGCGCGCTTTTTTCCGCCATCCTGCCTCCCATGAAACGCCTTCCTTTCCTGCCGCTTGTCCTCACCGTGCTGCTCACCGCCGTCGCCGTTCGTGGCGTGCGTGCGCAGACTCTCGCCGATACGCCGGAGAATCGCCACGCGCAGGCCGTGCGCTACCTTGAAGCCACCCCGCCCAAGCAACTGCTGGCCGACATGGCCAAGAGCATGGGTGCCACTCTGCCCGCCGCCCAGCGCGACAAGGTCATGACGGTGTTCACCACGGGCCTGGACCTCGACGCCATCAGCAAGGGCATGGAGGATTCGCTCGTCAAGACGTTCACCGCCGAGGAACTCAAGGCGATGGCCGACTTCTACGGTTCGCCGGTCGGCAAGTCGGTCATGAGCAAGATGGGCACTTACACGGCTGACCTGATGCCCGTCATGCAAGCGCAGATGGTGAAGGCTCTTTCCAACACCAAGCCGGGCCAGTAGGAAAAGGAAGAAGGCAAAGCCCGAGGTCCAGGCGTTTTCCGCAAAGTGCGGGGAGTTCGACGCTTCCGTGGGAAACAGCGCGGTTTTTTTGCTTCCCAGCCCGCGAGAGTTCCCCTAGGATCAACCGCCACTCCACCCGCCACTTACCTTCCTTCATCCACGTGAACATTCTCGTCGCCAAAAACGGCTCGCAACTCGGCCCCTTTTCCGAAACCGACCTCCGCGCCAAGCTGGCGGCGGGCGAGTTTTCCCCGTCGGATTTCGGCTGGCACGAGGGATTGACCGCCTGGTCGCCGCTTTCCCAGTTGGTCGGCGACGCTCCGGCGGCTTCCCCCACGCCCCCTGCCCCGTCGCCCTCGATGGCTCCCCAGCCGTCCTACGCCGCCCCACAGGGACAGAGCGCCCCCGGCGGCTATGCCCCGCAGCCGTACAATTCACCTTATCCCCAGCCGTACCAGCAGGGCGTGGCCCCCTGGGGGGCGCAGGGCGCGGGCAACTACGCCGGTTTCTGGCTTCGCGTCGTGGCCTACATCATCGACGGCATCATCCTGGCGATCCCGACGTTCATCATCGTCTACGTGCTCACGGCCGCTTCCTCGGGGCTGAATGCCCAGGCGGTGAATTTCATGTTCCGGGTGGTGAACGCCATCATCGGCTGGCTCTACTATGCCTACATGGAGAGTTCCGCCTCCCAGGCGACGTTCGGCAAGATGGTGCTCGGCCTGAAGGTGACCGACGAGAACGGCAGCCGGATCGGCTTCGGTCAGGCCACGGGCCGCTATTGGGGCATGATCGTGTCGGCGCTCATCCTGTGCGTCGGCTTTATGATGGCCGGCTGGACCCAGCGCAAGCAGGGCCTCCACGACATCATGGCGCACACGCTGGTCGTCAAGAAATAGACGGCGCGTCATGCGAAGGCGGCATGCCAACCGCACCCGCGTCTGTCCCCGCCGTTCGAGGGTGGAGCCGTGCCGTCTACAAGGAATCGCCGCCATGAAAATCCGCTTCCAGCCGGGCGTGCGCCGCGTGTCACTGGCCGCCCTGACCCTTTTGCTGTCCCTGCCCGCCGCCCGCGCGCAGAAGGTCGTGGCGGACAAGAAGGGCAACATCTATTACACCGACGCCGCCGGTAAGCGCACCCGGTTGACCAACGAGGGCAAGGACTCCGACCCATGCCTCGCCCCGGACAAACGCCGTTTCGTGTACGTGCACCGGGTTTCCGGCAAGGAAATCCCCACCGGCGCGGGCGAGACGTGGCCGACCGAGTTGCGCCTGATGGACGTGGACGGCGAACACGATTCGCTGCTCGTGCATAGCGCCGAGGGCGAAAAACCGGAGGACATCCTCGCCGATTTCGCTTCCCCGACGTTCTCGCCCGACGGCGGCACGATTTATTTCAGCAGCGCGGCGTGGGCGACCTCCGGGGCCATCCATGCCTACGACACCGCGACGCGAACGGTCCGGTTCGTGATGCCCGGCAACAATCCCCGGGTCGTGCCCGCCGGTGAATACAAAGGCGACCTGCTCGTGCAGCAGCACCGGTACTTTCTGGGCGGCGGGTCGTTCGACTGGTTCTGGCTGTTCGAGCCGGGCGGCCGGGAGATCGGCCCGGTCGGCGAGACGACCAAGAACTTCCGGGAGATGTACTTCGAGACAAAGTGAGCGGCGGAACCCTTCGCCTGCCAGCCAGAGATCATCCCGCCAGCGCGCGCTGGCGCAACGCGTGATCGACCAGCACCAGGGCCGCCATCGCTTCGACCATCGGCACCGCGCGCGGCAACACACAGGGATCGTGCCTCCCACGGGCCGCGAGTTCGGTTTCCTCGCCCTCGACCGTCACGGTGCGTTGCGCCTGCGCGATGGTCGCCGTCGGTTTGAAGGCCACGCGGAAGATCAGGTTTTCGCCGTTGGAAATGCCGCCCTGCACCCCGCCGGAACGATTCGTCTCCGTCCGCACGCGGCCTTGGCGCATCTCGAACGCATCGTTGTGCTCGCTGCCCGTCATGCGCGCCGATGAAAAACCGCTGCCGATTTCAAAACCCTTCGTCGCCGGCAGGCTCAGCATCCCCTTGGCCAGGTCCGCCTCCAGCCGGTCGAACACCGGTTCGCCTAACCCCGCCGGCATCCCGCGCACCACGCACTCGATGATGCCGCCGACCGAATCGCCCTTCGCGCGTACGGCCTTGATGAGCGTCACCATTTCGGCGGCGGTCTCGGGGTCGGGACAACGCACAGGGTTGCTTTCCACCTCCTCGGGACGTACCGCCGCCGGGTCGTCAATGTGCGCTTCGAGCTGGTGGATGCTGCGCACGTAGGCGACGATTTCCAGGCCGGGACAAAGCTGGGTCAGCGCCCGTTTGGCGATGGCGGCGGCGGCCACGCGGCCGACCGTTTCCCGCGCGCTGGAACGCCCCCCGCCCTGCCAGTTGCGCACGCCGTATTTCGCCTGGTAGGTGTAGTCGGCGTGGCTGGGACGATAGGTCGTGGCCATCTCCGAGTACGCTTCGGGCCGGGCGTCCTCGTTGCCGACGAGCACGGCAATGGGAGTGCCGAGCGTTACGCCCTCGAACACCCCGGAAAGGATGCGGCAACGGTCCGCTTCCTTGCGCGGGGTGACGATGTCGCTCTGGCCTGGGCGGCGTCGGTCGAGATCGGTCTGGATGTCCGCCTCCGCCAGCGGCAGGCGCGGCGGGCAGCCGTCCACGACCACCCCCACGCCGCCGCCGTGGCTTTCGCCGAACGTACTGACGCGAAACAGGACTCCGAATTGGCTGGACATGACGAGAAGGATGGAGGCAAAAGCCGCCCGGCAAAAGGAAAGATTATCGCCCCTGGCTCGCTTGGCGGGCGGGGCACCCTTCCAAGAAACTGTGTAGGTAAAAGGGAATCTTGGCCGCAAAAAGTGCAAAAAGCACAAAAGAAAGGCGGAAGATGGCCTGCAGGTTTTCTGCTTTTGCGTTTTCTGCGCTTCCTGCGGTTGAAATAAAAGAGCCACGCAGTTCCTCAAGCGTGTTTGAGTCGCGTGCGCGGTTTTCTGAGCCCCGGCAGGGGCGTAAGACTTTAGCCCACGGCGTGAGCCGTGGGAAAGATCAGCAAGCGTGTCAGAGCCCCGGCAGGGGCGTAAGAAAAGACACCGGCTTTGCGAGAACCATCTCGCGGGTTTTCTTACGCCCCTGCCAGGGCTGACCCGTATGGCGGTTCTTTCCCACGGCTCACGCCGTGGGCTAGAGTCTTACGCCCCTGCCGGGGCTAGCACAAACCTTCCACACAAACGAAAAACGCTGTAAGAAGACGTGTGGGAAGTCGGCGGCCACGGCCTTGTTCAGAAATCAGTCCGACCCGTCGTTCCCGGCCGCATCCTTGCGCAGAAACGGCAGCGCCTGCGTGATGACGCGGTTTTTCAATACCACGACCCAGGGCAGGAGTTGTTCCTCTCCACGGAAGCCGAAAAGCCCTTGCAGACCGCTGTTCGGGTCCACCGGCGCGTCGGCAGCATCCGGGGACGGCACGCGCTGCCGGCGTTCCTGTGCGAGCGCCGCTTTGCTCGCCGCCAGAGGATACAGGTCCGACGCGTCGCGCGGGGCGAGTTTCCCGGCGGCCTCCACCGCGTCCCAGAGCGCCCTCAGGTCGCCGACAGCCGCGAGGTCCACGCTGTCGTGTTTGCGCTGGGGATCGAGCCGCAAAAGATTCAACTCGGCGCGGTCGGTGTCGGCCGGGCGGTCAGTGGTGGCGGCAAGCTGCTTCCAGGCGTTGATGTAATCCGGGTCCAGCCGCACGGCCTCGCGGAATTCTTCCGCCGCCTCCGTCGTGCGTTCCTGCTCGTTGCGCAGGTAGCCGAGTAGATAATGCACCCGCGCGTTGTCCGGCTGCTTGGCCGCCAACTGCCGGAAGACGCGTTCCGCCAGACTTTGCGCCCGCTGGCCGGCGAACGCCCGTTCGCAGCCGAAACAATGGCTCTCCATCCGCCCGAAACTCTCCGGCATCAGTTCGTACGCGCGTTCGTAGTGCGCCGCCGCCTCGTCGAACTTGCCCAGGGCATTGAGTTGGATGGCCAGACCGGGACTGGATGCAATAGGCGTCCGAGAAATAGCCGAGCGCCTTTTCGTACATGCCCACCGCACGCGCGAGCAACCCGGCCCCGTGGAAACGGTCGGCGTCCTCGGAAAGCCGGATCGCCTGCACGGCTTTGCGCATTTGCCCGGCCTTTTCCCCGTCGCCCTTGCGCTCCAGGATGTCGGCGAGCACGGCGTAAGCGCGCATCCGGTCGCCCCGGCCCTCCTCGCCGTCGGAAGGATCGATGCTGATGGCTTGCCGGGCGGATTTTTCCGCGTCGTCGAGACGGCCTTGCCCGAGTTGGAGAAACGCGCGCCAGATCAACGGACGTTCCTCGAACTGGTCGCGCGCGAACAACTCGTCGAGCCGCGCCTCGGCCCGGTCGGGCGGCAGGAGTTCGAGCAACAGCGCATAGGCAGGGTCGCTGCCGCCGTTGTTCTCCAGGAAGGCGTTGACCACGCGTAACGCCGCGTCTGCCCGGCCCGTTTTCTGCAAGGCGCGGGCGGCCTGATAGCCGAACTTCGATCCGCTGTAATAGCTGCGGGAACCCAGCAGCTTCGCCAGGTCCGCCGCGCCCCAACCCTTCGCGTGGTCGAGCAGCGCGACGATATCCTCGAACCGACCCGCCTCGTAATAGAGGTCGGTGAGCTTCACCAACGGCGCCAGGACGGGGCTGTTGTCATCATCCGACATCATCATCATGCTGTCCTGTTGCTGGCGGGCGGCGGCGGCCGTGCGTTCGGTCTCCGCGAGGTTGTCGGCGCACAGGCGTTCCAACTCCGGGCCGCGTCCGGCGGCGAGGAAAATCTCGACCAGACTCTCGCTCGACGGACCAGACACGCTGGTGATGGCCAGGGGGTGGTTCGACGCGGCGTGGACGATGGCGTCGAGTTGTTCGTTGACCAGGGCGGGGTCCCCGAGGAGTTGCCCGACGACCGCGAGCGCGGCGGCGGCTTCCATCCCTTCGTCGAGCGCCCGGGAATCGCTGTGTGGATTGGCCTTTTCCAGGGCGGAGCGGATCATCTCCGCCGCCTGCGCGCGCAGGAGCGGCAGCGCCTCGGTGACGTGGTCGGCGGCGAGCAGCGCCTTGCCGTAAACCTCGCGCAACTCCGCCTTGATTGTGGGCTTCAGGTCCGGATTCTCGCTGGTAGCCTTGACGCGCGCGAGCATGGCGTCCGTCTCGCCCGCCAGGACGGCGGCGGTCGTGTAGCTTTCCCAGTAAGGAAGCGCCGGGCGGCTGGCGAGCAGGCGGTCGAAAAATTGGAACACCTCCTTGGCGTAACCCTTCGAGGCGAGGTCGGTCATCACCGTGTCCGAGAGGTCGCCGAGCGTGTCGGACTGCTGCTCGTGCGGGGTGTATTCCGGCATTTTGAGGGTCATCGCCGTGGCGTCGTCGTAGCGTCCGGCGGCGATGAGTCCCAGCAGGTAGTAAACGTCGATCTCGTGCCGGTTACCGACGTTCTGGTCCTTGTCCGGAAACCGTTTATTGAGCAGTTCGTAGAGGGCAGTGGAATCCAGGGTGTCCGCCAGACTCCACACCGGGAGTTTCAGGTGGTCGCCCATCCCCGCGGCCACCTTGCGTGCGAGTGCCTTGGTCCGTTCGCCGTGAAAGGTCGCGGACCGCGCGTCAATGGCGAACAACCGCTTGAGCAAAGTTTCCGCCCGCGACGTGTCGGTCAGCGCCACGAGGTCGGGCACGTCCACCCCTTCCGTCCGCAGCGACTCGCGTTCGTCGGACGAGAGCGCCGCGTCGCCGCCCGGCTCGAACAGCGCGAGTTTGGCCTCGAAGTGCGCGAGGATCGCTGCCTTGTCTCCGGTCTGGACGTAGAACGCTTCTTCCAGCGTTTGCACGGCGTCGCGCAGCCCGTTCCGCCGGGCGTTGTCGCTGCCGTTGACGGATTGCCCGAGCGCCTGGATGGCGCGGCGGGTGAGATCGGCGTTGCCTTGCATGGTCGCGGTGATGATCTGCAAGGCGGACGTGGCGAAATCGGTCGAACCCGGCTTCGGCAGCGGACGCGCCGCGGCCTGCGCGGCCAACCCATCCCAGGCGGCGGGGGCCGGGAGAACCTGGAATACTTCGAGCAAGCGCATCGACACGGGGTTGCCGCCGGCCCGCTCCTGCGGCGAGTCGGGGAGTTTGAGGGCGCGGTCGAAAAGGGCGAGCCATCCCCGCGCGGATTCGTCGGGCGGCAAGGTCGCGGCGCGGTCGTGGTACGTCTTGAGGTCGGCGTGCCACCGGCGCAGTTCGCCCGCTTCTCCCCCGGTGCCGTCCGTGTCGGCGGGCGGTGTTTCCGCGAGTTTGAGGACGGCTTCGGCTCCCTGGTAATCCGCCGCCCGGACAGCGGGGAAAACGGCCAGGAACGACAGCGACAGGGCAACGGACGCGGGCAAAGTTTTCATGGGAAGGGGGAAGACCACAGCCTAGCGACCCATCCTCGGCCCGGCAAGCACAACTCCGGCCGCACGCGTGCCGGGCCTTGCAATGGTTCCGGCCGTCCGGTTAAGCTCCCCGGTATGCGCGGTGACGCTTTCCCCGTTCTCGCCATTGGCTGTCTCGCGTTGTGTTGGGGCGTTGCGGGATGCTCCTTGAAGGCCACAACGGATTTTGGCCCCGGCGACGAGCCCTCGCACCAGTCCGTCGGCGCGGGCGTGGGGCCTTTCCACAATCTCCTCAATTCGGATCGCCAGGGCCTCGGCATCGGCAACGAACCCGCGTCGGACGGGGGGCATTGACCGGCCAAGAAACGTTGGCAAGCCGGACGCCGCCGTGCGAGAGGCTGCCGGTGAACATTTTCCCATGAAAACCCGTCCCCTGATCCTGCTGGCATCGCTCGGTCTCGCCGTTGCGTCATTATCCCGGCCGGCCACGAAGGCCGGTGGACAGGAGCCGCCGCCACCTGTCGCAAACGGCCCGATCCACCACGCGAAGGTCACGATTCTCTCCACCATGATGACCGACCGTCTCGGCTTCGCGGAGTGGGGCTTTTCGGCCCTGGTGGAAATCGAGGGCAAGCGGTTGCTCTTCGACACCGGCGGCCGACCCGACACGGTGCTCAAAAACGCGCGCGAACTCGGCATCGACCTCGCGGGCGTCGAGGACGTGATCCTCTCGCACGACCATTGGGACCACACGATGGGGTTGGTCACCCTGCGGCGCGAATTGATGAAGACCAATCCCGCCGCGCTCTGCCGGGCGCACGTCGCGCGCGGGATTTTCCTGGAGCGTGTTTTCCCGCCCGGCTGGGGCAGCGGCCAACCGCTGACCATGACGCAAATCAAGGCGGACTACGAGGCGCTCGGAGGCAAGTTCATCGAATACGCCGAGCCGAAGGAAATGTTCCCCGGCGCGTGGCTGACCGGACCGGTGCCGCGTCCTTACCCGGAAAAGAATTGGTCGCCCGGCGTGAAACTGCGCGGCCCCGACGGGAAAGGCTTGATCGACGACACCATCCCCGAGGATCAATCGCTGGTGCTCGACACGGACCTGGGTCTGGTCGTGCTCACCGGCTGCGGGCACGCGGGCGTCGTCAACATCCTCGAATACGCGCGCAAGATCGTGCGCCCGGTGCCGGTGCATGCCCTGCTCGGCGGCCTGCACCTGTACTCGGCCAAGGACGACACGCTGGCATGGACGGCGGGCAAACTGAAGGAGTTCGGCGTGGCGCAACTGCTCGGCGCGCACTGCACGGGGATCGAGCCGGTCTATTATTTCCGCGAACGCCTAGGGTTGGATCGCCAAGCGTGCGTGGTCGGCACGGTGGGCGGGACGTTCGAGCTGGGCAAGGGAATCAAGACCGGCCCTATCGCGCAATAGCGGAAACCGGCGTGCTACGCGCGGCACTCAGGGTTTTTTCAGCGCGGCGCGGGCACGGTCGTAAGCCGCCCTCGCCGCGTGCTTGGCGTTGTCCCAGGTGACCGCGCCTTTGTCTCTCGACTGTTCGTAGGCCGATTTCAGATCGCTTTCCACGTCGGAATACTCCTTGTCGGGACCGTGGCGAACCGCCCCCTCGTAGCCGGTGCGATAAGCCCCGCTGTAACGTTCGTAGCTGCCGTTGATCGCGTAATGCTGGCCCACGTGATTCTTCTGCCAGTAACCGTCCTCGTTAGTCGGATCGATGGTTTCGGCCACGCTCTTGCCCGCGAGACCACCGACCACCGCCCCGACGGCCGCCCCGGCCACGACGCCCACCGGGCCGCCGATGGCACCGATGGTCGCGCCGACCGCGCCGACGCTCGCCGCGCCAACGCCTGTGCCGATGGGATGCGCGCCGGGTTCGCCGGTGATCGGATCAGGATTGCTGTCTCTGCCGGGAGCTTTTGAGTCGTTTGTGTCGTTCATCGGTTTGGAATGGTTGGTGTTACGTCTGTGGAATCAATTCCTGTATCCATGCATCGGTTCCAACGTGCCGATTGACCGCCTGCGACCCGCGTTCGGAGCGTGCTAGAATGGGACCATGTCCGAACATTCACTGGGCGAGGAAGCCATCCACCACCGCTGGAACGCCGCCCTGCCGCCCGCGCTGACGATCCGCTCGGGCGACACGGTGCATTTCCGCTGCCGGGATTCGAGCGACGGGCAGGTGACGCCGCGATCCACCGTCGCCGATTATCTCGCGCATCGACCGCGAACGCATCCACGCGCTGACCGGCCCGGTGTTCGTCGAGGAAGCGCGGCCCGGCGACGTGTTGCAGATCGACATCCTCGACGTGGCCCACGGCGGCTGGGGCTGGTCGAGCATCTTCCCCGGACTGGGGTTGCTCGACGAACGTTTCCGCACGCCGCACCTGTTCATCTGGACACTGGAGGACGATGTTTCCACGTCGCTTGCGCCGGCGCGGGTGCCGTTGCGGCCGTTTTGCGGGATCATGGGCGTCGCGCCGGCGGAGGACGGCGAATTCCGCACCCGGCCGCCGGGGCCGTTCGGCGGGAACATCGACGTGCGCGACCTGACGCGCGGCGCGACGCTCTATCTGCCCGTGATGCGGCCCGGCGCGCTGTTTTCCACGGGCGACGTGCACGCCGCGCAGGGCGACGGCGAGGTGTGCCTCAACGGCATCGAAACGCCCGCCGACGTGAGCTTGCGGTTCCGGGTGCGGCGGGATTTTGCGGTGGGCGCGCCGATGGCGGAAACGCCCCCGCGACCGTCACGCACCACCGCCGGCGAATGGCTATTGATCGAAGCGCACGCAGACCCGCTCCGGGCGGCGGCGACGGCAACCTCGCGCATGGTGGATTTCATCGCGGACCGCTGGAGCATTGCGCCCGAGAACGCGTACGTGTTGTGCAGCGCGGCGATGTCGTTGCGGCTGAGCCAGGTGGTCAATCGCCCGATGGTCACGGTGACGGCGGCGCTGCCCAAGGACATCCTGCCGGCGACGACGCTTTGAGAAAGTGTGTGAGAAGGTTCTGCACAGGCCGTTGCGGCCGGTCGTCCAGTAAGGTAGGGATGGCTCTCCGAGCCAGTCCCTATTTTGGCTTGGATGACTTCCGTGCGCACGAAGCGCCTGCCGGAGAAATTAGGGACTGGCTCGGAGAGCCATCCCTACCTTACTGGACGACGCCTGCGGCGCGCTTCCCACACGCTCTCTGAGATCAGGTCTGTGGCAGGACTTCGACCGCCGGTTCGGTGTCGTGCAGGCGGCTGTAGTCCACCCGGCGCGGACCGTCGTCCTCATCGCCGTACATCTCGCAGAATTGCTCGCGGAAACGCACGTCCTTGGCGGTGTAAAGGTACTCGCTCTGCACCGGGGACTGGATGACCTTGTCGATGCACTCGACCGACGCCATGAAACGCGCGCCGCATTTTGTCAGGGCCTCGGGAGTGACCCCGTGCAGCGGACTGCGTTCGTCGATCAGATGGCGGATGGTGATGGCGGCCGGAAAGATGACCATGTGGTTGATCTGCAAGGGCAGAGGGTGAAACCGATACATCGTAGGGTCTTCCAGGGTCGGCTCGTGGCGGAGCATCATCAGGCGGAATTCGGCCTTGACCATTGATTGGCGGCGCTCGTTGGCCACGCGCAGCATCAGCGCGGGCTGGCCGTTGAAATTGCTCAACACCAGCACGCGGCTGAATAGCAGCCGCGCCGTCGGACGCGCGAAACGCACGAAGATCAGGCCGGTCATCACGGCCGTGCCGAACATCCCGACCATGATCTCGACGGTGGCCACCAGATGCGCGTAGACCGTCGCCGGGTACATGTGCCCGTAACCGACCGTGGCGAGGGTTTCCACACTGAAGAAAAACGCGCTCGGGAAAGAACCCGGCGGCATCCCCTCCACGCAGTCGCCGCCGAGGACATAGAACACGGCGAAGATTGTGTTGAGCACGACGTAGCTGCCGAACAGGAAGGCGGAGAACTTCGGCCAGTTGAGGGTCAGCAACCAGTGGTAGAGGTCACGCCAGTCCCAGCCGCCCGCGTTGAGCTTGAGGAACTCGAAGCTGTAATCGCTGGTGATCGTGGTCGGCGTTCTTTTCTTCATGGGACACGCGCCTTACGCCGCCGGCGCGGCGACACCCGCCATCAGGCGCAGGATGGTTTCCTGCTGGCCTCGGCGCGGGTCAGTTCGCCGGCGAGCTGGCCCTCGCGCATCACCAGGATGCGCGTGGAAAGATTGATCACTTCCGGCAGTTCGGAGGAAATCAGCATGACCGCCAGCCCCTGTTGCGCCAGTTCGTCGATCAACGCGTGGATGCGCCGCCTTCGCGCCGACGTCCACCCCGCGCGTGGGTTCATCCACGATGAGCAAGCTTCCCGCCGCGCGCCAGCCATTTCGCCAGCACGATCTTTTGCTGGTTGCCGCCGCTCAACGAATGCACCGGCGCCTCCGAGCGACGCGGCCTTGACGCGCAGCTGCTCGAAATACTCGCGCGGCGATCTGCCTTTCCTGCGGCCGGTCGAGCATCCCGCGCTTTGCCGCAAGCGGTCGAGCATCGCCATGCTGATGTTCGCGCGGCAGGGCATCCCGAGCACGCAGCCCTGGCGCTTGCGATCCTCGGGCACGAGGCCGACGCCCGCGCGCATCGCCGCCTTGCACCGAGCCGAGCCGGCAGCGGCTTGCCGTCGAGCACCACCTCGCCGGTCGCCCGCGGGTCGAGCCCGAAGATGGCCTTGGCCATCTCGCTGCGGCCCGCGCCCACCAGCCCCGCGAACCCGACGATCTCGCCCGCGCCGGATCTCGAAGTTCACCTCGCGGAACTTCCCCGGCGAAGCCAGGTCCGCGCACGCGCAGGACCACCTCTCCGCTCGCTTCGGCGTGGTGCTGATGGGAAAGTAATCCGCCACGCTGCGGCCGATCATCATCCGCACGACGGCGTCCTGGGTCATTTCCTCCTTCGGCGAGCGTGCCGACGTATGCGCCGTCGCGCAGGACGCTGATGCGGTCGCACAGGCGGAAAAGCTCCGGCATGCGGTGCGAGACGTAGATCGATCGTCATGCCGCGCAGTCTTGAGGTTTTCGATCAGCCGGAAAAGGTTTTGCGCGTCCGGCTCGGCGAGCGAACTGGTCGGCTCGTCGAAAATGAGGATGCGCGGGTTCGTGCCGACGGCGGCGGCGATCTGCACGAGTTGTTCCTGCGCGGTGGAAAGGTCGCGCATCGGTTGGCCGCACGTCGAAGGCTCGACGCCGATCGCGCGCGAGCAGCTCTCGGCGCGGTGCGTCCATCTGCCGCGCGGTCGAGCAGCCAGCCGCCGAACTTGCGCGGGTAACGGCCCATGCACAGGTTTTCGGCCACGCTCAGGTCCGGGCAAAAGGCGAGTTCCTGGTGCACCATCGCCACGCCCGGCGTCCATCGCGTCGCGCGGCGAGCCGAAGACGTGCGCGTGTGCCGTCGATGACAACGTCCGCCGCTGTCCGGCCGGTGGATGCCCGCGAGCACCTTGCCCAGCGTGGATTTGCCCGCGCCGTTCTCGCCCATGAGCCCGTGGCACTCGCCGCGGGCGATGTCGAGCGTCACGTCGCGCAGCGCGGTCACGCCGCCGAACGTCTTCGTGATCCCCCGGAACTGGATGAAATTGGCGTCGGCCATAGGGTGGGATGTTTCCGGTCAGGCTGCGCCGCGGCCGGTCGTCAATGAAGGTAGGGATGGCTCTCCGAGCCACTCCCTAATTTCTCCGGGAGGCGCTCCGTGCGCACAGAAGTCATCCAAGCCAAAATAGGGACTGGCTCGGAGAGCCATCCCTACCTTGTTTGGACGCCGACGCGGCGGGAAGCCTATCGTCATTTTTTCCCCAGCCACTTCTCCCAGTTCTTCGCCGAACGCGTCCACGTTCTCCTTCGTCACGCGGGTGAGCGGATCGACCACGCGCGTATCGGCCGGCGTCTTGCTTGTTGACGATCTTGTCGAGCAGCATCTCGACCGACTTCGCCCCCCAGCCGTAGCAATCCTGCGCGAGCAGCACCTGCACGTGGCCGTCGCGCAGGTAGTTGAGCTGCGCGGGCAGCGCGTCCACGGACACGACCTTCACCGTGCCCGGCGGCCACTTCAGCGCGTCGGCGGTGAACAGCGGCCAGCCGCCGATCATCGCCCAGCCGTTGATGCCGGGGTTCGCGTTCTGCGCCGTTGGCCACGGCTTCGGCGGCTTTTTCCGGCGTCTCGACGTGGTAGAACACGCCCGGATCGTTGAGCTTCATGTTCGGATATTTCGCGAGGGCTTCCTTCGCGCCCGCGACGCGGGCCTGGAGGTTGGGCGCGCTCTGGTTGCCCGCGAGAATGGCGACCGTGCCCTTTTCGCCCATCGCCTTGGCGAGTTCGTCGATCGATGCGCGCGCCGCAGGAGTTGTCGTCCGTGCCGTAGTACGCGAAACGCTTGCTCGCCGGCGCGTCGGAATCGAAGCACATGACGGCCACGCCTTTGTCGACGGCCTTGTCGATGGAGGGCGTGACCGTGTTGGCCTCCGAACAGGAAAGCGCGATGCCGTCGACCCCCGGCGGGTCAGCGCCTCGACGGCCTCGGCCTGCTTGGTGGCGTCCTCGTCGTTGGGCGTGCGGACCTCGAGCTCGACGTCGACGTTGTACTTCGCGCCCGAGGTCGCGCGCGGCGTCCTTGCGCGCCGGACTGCGGCGGCCTGGAACACGTCGTTGGTCAGGCTCTTGCCGACGAAGCCGATGACGATCTTGCGCTTGCCGCCGCCGCCGTCGCCCGTGCCGGCCGGTGCGTGGTGTCGGCTGTCTTGCTGCAACACGCGCCGAAGGCCGACGACGAGCGACGGCGGCGGTGCAGACAGTGAGGAGAGGAGGGATGTTTTCATGGAGGGATGGATTCTGATGGAGCGATTGGGATGGAGAGGGTCAGACGGCGCGCCGGCGGCGGCTGCGCAGGTACGCGCTGAGGCGGTCGAGCGAGACGGCGACGATGATGGCCAGGCCGATGATGACGAGCCGGTATTCCTGCGCGAGCCGCAGGATGATGATGCCGTTTTCGATCAGCGCGATGACCAGCGTGCCCAGCAGCGCGCCGAGCGCCGTGCCGCGCCCGCCGAGCAGGCTCGCGCCGCCGACGACGGCGGCGGCGATGACGGTCAATTCGTAGCCGCTGCCCGTGCTGGTCGAGGCCGTGCCGAAACGGCCCACGCTGACCAACCCCGCCAGCCCGGCGCACAGACCCGTCAGCGCGTAGGTGCGCAGCTTGATCCAGCCCACGCGCAGCCCGCTGAAGCGCGCCGCCTCCTCGTTGCCGCCGATGGCGTAGGTCTCGCGGCCCGCCACCAGCATCCGCAGGTAAAACCAGCCCAGCCGCCACGCAGACGAGCATGATGAGCAGCGGCATCGGCTGCATGCCCGAACAACTCCACGCGCATGAAGTGGGTCGTGAACGCCGTGCGGCAGCCGTTTGCCCGCGGCGGGCAGCGTTTTTTGCGACGGCAGCACGTTGGCCAGCCCGCGGAAGATGCTCATCGTGCCCAGCGTCACGATGAACGGGTGCAGGTTCAGGCCGACGATCAGCCCGCCGTTGATCAGGCCGCAGAGCAGCCCGATGCCCAGCGAGCACGAGCGCCGCCACCGGCAGGACCTGCCACGCCGGCGCGTCCGGCGGGAAACCTCTGCAGCGCCGCCGCCGCGCCCAGCGCGGAAAGCGCCATCGTCGACGCCGACGGAAATATCGATGCCGCCGGTGATGATGACCATCGTCATGCCCACGGCCATGATCGCGTAGTAACTCATCGGCGTGGCGACGCCGTCGATGAGGTTGTCGAAGTTCAGGAACGTGTTCGGCCGGCCCGGCCGCGGCGTCGTGCCAGCCGTAGACGGCGAGGATCAGCCCGAGCAGGACCACGACCACGACCAGACCCGAGCTCCTGCGCCAGCGACAGGCGCGACGGGGCGGCGGCCGGTTCGGCCGGCGCGGTGGGTGTTGCGGGCGAGGGGGTAGCGTCCATCACGGGATTCTATCTCACCACCCGCGCGCTGCCGCCAGCCATGAGTTTTTTGACTTCCGCCAACGTCGCCATCGACGTGTCGCCGGGAGTCGTCATCGCCAGGGCTCCGTGCGCCGCGCCGTAGTCCACCGCCCCCTGCGGACCCGCGCCCGTCAGGAACCCGTAGATCAGGCCCGAGGCAAAACTGTCGCCGCCGCCGACGCGGTCCATGATTTCCAGCCCGGGGTAAGGCCGCGATTCGTAGAACTGGCCCGTCGTGCCAGACCACCGCGCCCCAGTCGTTGATCGTGGCGCTCTTGACGGCCCGCAACGTCGTCGCCGTCGCCTGGAAATTCGGGTACCGCGCGAGCGCCTGTTCGATCATGCGCTTGAAGCTGTCGATCTCGATGTGGGCGAGGTTCGCGTCCGCGCCTTCCACCTCGAAACCCAGGCAAGCCGTGAAATCTTCCTCGTTGCCGATCATCACGTCCACGAAGGAGGCGATCTCTTGGTTGACCTCCTGGCAGCGCGCCAGCCCGCCGATGCTTTTCCACAGCGAGGGGCGGTAATTGAGGTCGTAGGAAACGACGACGCCGTGTTTCTTGGCCGCGCGCACGGCCTCGATGACGACCGGCGGCGTGGTGGCCGAGAGCGCCGCGAAGATGCCGCCCGTGTGGAACCAGCGCACGCCCCGCCGGCCGAACAGGTCGTCCCAGTCGATGTCGCCCGGCTTGAGCTGGCTGGCCGCCGAGTTGCCGCGGTCGGACACGCCGACCGCCCCGCGCACGCCGTAGCCGCGCTCGGTGAAGTTTAGCCCGTTGCGTACCGTGCGCCCGATGCCGTCGTCGGCCGCCCAGCGCACGAACTCCGTGCTGACCCCGCCCTGGAGCACGAGGTCTTCCAGGAGCCGGCCCACGGCGTTGTCCACGAAGGCGGTGACCACGGCGGTGCGTAGTCCGAAGCAGCGCCGCAGGCCGCGCGCGACGTTGTACTCGCCCCCGCCCTCCCAGGCGCGGAACTGGCGGGTGGTGTGGATGCGGGTTTCGCCCGGGTCGAGGCGCAGCATGATCTCACCCAGCGAGACGAGGTCGTATTGACACGCGTCGGCGGGTTTCAGTTCGAGGGGGGGCATGGAGGGTTTAGCGTATGTTTACCGCGAAAGGCGACAAGCCCAAATTTTCGGGGGACACGGATGGCCGCCGGTCCGCCCCCGGCCGGCGGGGCCAAGAATTCCTTCCCGGCCCGGGGCGTTTGCTGTAATCATTTGGACGGTCCCCCTTTGCCGATGCCCGACGATCCCGCTCCAGACGACCACGCCGAGACCGAGGCGTTCGGGTCGGCGGATTTTCGGGCGAATCCCCAACGGCCGCGCCCCGCGCCGCGCACCCCGGACGCCGCCCCGACGCAACTGGAGCATTACACCGTGCTCCAGCGCGACGACGGCTCGCCCTGGGAGCTGGGACGTGGGGCAATGGGCAGTTACCTACAAGGCGTTCGACACGCGTTTGCACTGCGCCGTCGCGCTGAAGGTCATCCACGCCGAACTGTTGCAAAAGCGCCCGGTCCTGCGCGACCGTTTTTTGCGCGAGGCCCGCATCGCCGCCCGTGTGCGCCATCCGAACATCGCCAGCGTGTTCCATCTCGGCGAGGCGGCCGGCGGCCACTGTTTTTACGCGATGGAGTTGATCGAGGGCGAGAACCTGGCCGAACTCGTGCGCCGCCGCGGCCCGCTGCCCGCCACCCTGGCGCTGGACATCGCCGTGCAGGTGACCCACGCGCTCGTCGCCGCCGGACAGGCCGATCTCGTGCACCGCGACCTCAAACCCGCGAACATCATGCTCGCCACCGGCGGCAGTTCGGTGCCCGGCGGCGCGCCCGGCCGGGACGAACCGCTGGAAAACGCCGCGCGGGTCAAGGTGATCGACTTCGGCCTGGCGCGCCCGGTCAAGGGCCACGAGGTCGATGATCCACTCACCGTCACGGGCGATTTCGTCGGCACGCCGCAATACGCCAGCCCGGAACAACTCGCCGGTGAAAACGAGCCTATCGACATCCGCTCGGACATCTTCAGCCTCGGCTCGACGCTGTGGTTTTTGCTGACGGGCCGGCACCCGTTTTCCGGCCAGTCGCTGCACGAGATTTTCCGCCAGCAGTTGCGCGTGCTCCCCGTGGCGCAGTTGCAGGCCGCGCAGGTGCCCGAGCCCGTCACGGCGTTGCTCGGCACGATGCTCGCGGCCGACCCCGCCCGGCGTCCGCAGTCGCCCGACGCGCTGCTCGACGCCTTGCGCCGCTGCCGCGAACAGATCCAGCCCATGCCCGGCTCGACGGTCGTTCCCAAGGCGGGCGTCTGGCGCTCCGCGTGGCCGAAGGCGGCCGTGGCGCTCGGATTCCTGGGGTTGGTGGCCGTCGGCGTGGCGATCTGGTCTCCCGGACCCCGCGTGGTGAAAAGCCCGCCGCCCCCGCCGCCGGTTCCCGTCTCCGTCGCCGCCGCGCCGGAGAAATCGATCGCCGTGCTGCCGTTCAACAACCTGAGCACGGACAAGGACAACGCGTTTTTCGCCGAGGGCGTGCAGGACGAGATTCTCACCGATCTCGCCAAGGTCGCGGATCTGAAGGTCATCAGCCGCACCAGCGTCATGCAATACAAGAGCGACGCCCCGCGCAACCTGCGCGAGATCGCCGACCAGCTCGTCGGTCGCCAACGTGGTTGAGGGCAGCGTCCAGCGCGCGGGCAATAAAATCCGCGTGACGGCCCAGCTCATCAACGCGCGCACGGACACCCATCTCTGGGCCGAGCACTACGACCGCGACCTTTCCGACATTTTCGCCATCCAGAGCGAGATCGCCCAGGCCATCGCGGACCAGCTCCGGGCGCGGATTTCCCCACAGGAAAAAGCCGCCATCGCCGCCCCGCCGACCACCGACCTGCAAGCTTACGACCTGTACGAACGCGCGCGGGGCCTCTACCTGGAAAGCTCCGTGACGCTGGTGCACGAGAAGCTCCCCCAGGCGGCGCGCCTGCTCGACCAGGCCCTCGCGCGGGACCCGAAATTCCTGCCCGCCTGGTGCCTGCTGGCGCGGGTGCACGGCGACCGTTATTTCGGCGGGGACGACCACACGCCCGAACGGCTCGCGGAGGCCACCAGGGCCGTGCAGGAAGCCGTCGGCCTCCAACCCGACGCCGGGGAGACCCACCTGGCGCTGGCCGACTATTATTACCACGGCTTCCGCGACTACGAGCGCGCCCGCGCCGAGTTGGACCTCGCCCGCCAGACCTTGCCGAACAACCCGGAAGTCTACGAATACACTGGCTACATCGACCGCCGGCAGAACCGTTGGACGGAAGCCATCCGCAACCTCCAACGCGCCCTGGAACTGGACCCGCGCAATTTCTTCACCCTCCAGCAGACCGGGCTCACCTACCAATCGCTGCACCGCTACGCCGACGTGGCCCGCACGTACGACCGCGCCCTGGAGATCGTCCCCGGCGACCCCGGCATCCGCATCTACCGTTCCTACCTGGAGATCGAGGCCCGCGCGGACGTAAAACCGTTCCAGCGGACCTTCGCCGCGCTGCTCGCCGAAAATCCGCGCGTGGCCCCGTACATCGACGACCCGAACTACACCCTGTGCGAGCGCACCCCGGCCGCCGCGGCGCGCGTGCTGGCCAATTACCCGAGCGAGGGTTCCGCGAACATGGGGGCGATCTATCCGCACGCCTACTGGGAAGGTCTGGTCGCCCGCTGGCAGGGCGACGGTCCCCGCGCGCAGGCGGCTTTCACCACCGCCCGCGCCGAGGTGGCGAAGGTCCTTGCGACCCAACCCGACCTCGCGCCCGCCCTCAGCGTGTTGGGCATGATCGACGCCGGGTTGGGCCGCAAGGACGAGGCGGTGGCTGAGGGCCGCCGCGCCTGCGAATTGATGCCCTTGAGCAAGGACGCCCTCGCCGGGATGGTTATCGCGGTGAACCTGGCGCAAACGCTCGCCTGGAGCGGGGAGACGGACGCGGCGATCCAACAAATCGCCACCGTCGAGCGCGGACCCAACGAACTCAGCTACGGCCTACTCAAGCTCCATCCGAAATGGGACGACCTGCGCGGCGACCCGCGTTTCACGGCGCTGGTGGATGCGCTCTCGTCGGCACCCGGTTATTGAGCCGGATGCCAACCGCTTGAAAACCGGCGCGGGCCGTGTTTCGTTTCAGGGCCATGATGTATTTGCTCTGTGTGCTGCTGCCGCCGCTGGCGGTTTTCCTGACCGGCCGGATGGGCGCTTTCGTGGTCAGCCTGATCCTGACGCTTTTCGGCTGGCTGCCCGGCGTCATCCACGCGTTTTTCGTGGTGTCCGACGCCAAGGCGGACAAACGCGCGCAGGAGACCATCGCGGCGGTCGAGCGGGCGCAGCGGCGATAGCAATTTAACTTGTCTTATAGCCGCTTTCCGAAGCCCTGGCAGGGGCGCAAGAGGTTAGCCCACGGCGCGAGCCGTGGGACTTCGCCCTCCCCCTGGAGCACAGCCCGGCAGAGGCGTAAGAAAGCACTCGGGCGTGGCAGGATGATCGTACCGGTTTTCTTACGCCCCTGCCGGGGCTGGACAGGGACAACATCCCTTTCCCACGGCTCACGCCGTGGGCTACTCTCTTGCGCCCCTGCCGGGGCTTCGGAAGGCGGCTACAAGACAAGTTAAATTGCTCTAGTTTGCGCTATTTAGTGATGACCTGCCCGGTGGCGAAATCGTAGAAGTACCGCACGCCGTCGACGTTGTAGTGGCCCGGGTGGGCAGGGTCCGGGAAGTAATACAGCACCGTGTTCAGGCTGAAGTCGTACAGGTACGGGAACGGAAACGCCGGAGACGTGTAGAAGAACGTGTCGCTGGCAAAATCGTATAGGTACACGCCGGCCTTCCCGTCGGCTGCGCCCATGATGTACTCGTAGCCCAGGTCAAAATGGTAGATGTAATGTGAATCGGGCAGGAACGAGTAGTAACCGAAGGGTTGGGCGGCGGGATAGTTCGGGAACTCGCGGAAGTACACCCCGTTGCTCAGCGGAATCGCGTCGTTGAAGAAAATCGGGAGCGTGCTGCCGTGGAGCCGGGCGATGCGGCTGCGCGTGGTGTCGCCATCGACCTCGGTGAAAAAGCCGCCCAGCAGGACTTTGCCGTCCGGCTGCACGGCCATGATATCGACGACGTTGTCCGCGCTGGCGTTAAACCCGGCGTCGGGCGTGCCGTCGGCGTTGAGGCGGGCTATGTATTTGTGCGGCACCCCGTTGAGCTGGGTGAACGAGCCGCCCAGGAGGATTTTGCCGTTGGCCAGCACGCGCAATTGGAAAACGGTGCTGTCCGTGCCGACATCGAAGACGGTGCCCAGCGTGCCGTTGGGGTTCAGGCGGGCGATGTTGCTGCGCAGGGTCCCGTCGATCTCGTTGAAATTCCCCGCGACCACGATCCTGCCGTCCTTTTGCAACGCGACGGCACTGATGAACCCGCTCCCGCTGGCGGTGAAGCCGGGGTCGAGGGTGCCGTCGGCGTTGAGGCGGGCAATTGCGTCGTGGTTGACCCCGTTCACAGTGAGGAACGAGCCGACGATGATGATCTTGCCGTCCGGCTGCACGGCCAGCGCGAAAACGCTGTTGTCCGTGCTGGCGCTAAAGGAGGCGTCCAGCGTGCCGTCGGCGTTGTAGCGCACGAGGTTGGTCTGCGCGCCTCCGCTGGTCGTGGGCGCGCCGCCGCCCGCGATGATCTTGCCGTCGGGCTGCACGGCCAGCGCGAAGACCCCGAAGACCGGGTCCGGATGGAAATTGGTGTCCAGACCTCCGTCCGGGTTGAGCCGCAGGAGATGGTTGCGCGCGGAGGTATTGGCGCGCGTGAACTCGCCGCCCGCGAGGATTTTGCCGTTCGGCTGGATGGCGAGCACGGCCACGATGTCATCGACCCCGGAGATGAACGTGAGGTCGGGCGTGCCGTCGGCGTTGAGGCGCGCGATCCGGTTGCGGTTGAGGCCATCGACCGACATGAAAGAGCCGCCGAGGACGACCTTGCCGTCCGCCTGCACCGCCATTCCGTAGATGCCGGCGGGGCTGCTGGTGTCCACGGTGGCACTGAAGGTGCTGTCCACCGTGTCGTCGTTTTGCGCCCGCGCCACCCCAATCGTGCCCAGGAGAACCAAGGCCGTCGCCGCGAGCAGAGGGTGCAAACGTCGGCTGTGGCGACCGTTGGCGCGGCGGGCAGCCGGTTCACGACCGGCGGTGGAGGCGGGGATGGGTTTGGAAAAAGATTCAGGAGCGAGGTACATAACGGTTCGACGATGGTTGGAGCAACAGTCCCCAGGGTGAAACTGCCGCGAGCACTGGGCGAAATTCTTTCATGGAAACCCGTGCCAAGCAAGCGTTTGCATCACACCGCAGGCATTGGCGGCGTCAACGCCCGGAAAAACCCGGTAGAGCGAACGACCCGCCGCCGCGTGCGAATAGGTGCTGGCCAGGGCTGCTCTCACGCCGCATAATCTCCGCTACGCCGTCTCGCCATGCCCCCCTCTGATTTATCCGCCCGGCCGCAGGGTTCCGCGCAGGAACCAGTCCTCCAGCAAACCCTCGAACTGGTCTATCGCAGCCAGCGTTTCCCCTGCCGTGACGGCGACGTGATCGGCCGGGAAGGTTCCGTCGCGGCCGAGGTGCTCGCGGAAGCCAAAACCATGTCGCGCCAGCACCTGCTCATTTCCTGGCGCGACGACACGGCTAGCAGCGCGCCGAGCGGCTGGTTCGTCAAGCTGACGCCGAACGCCCGGAACAATACCCTGCTCGACGGCCGGCCGATGCAGCGAGACCTGCCCCACGCCCTGAACGTGGGAGAGCACCACCTCAACATCATCGGCTTCGAGTTCGTCCTGCACGTCACCGATTTTTCTTCCACCGCGACGAACGACGGCACGGCCCGGCTCGCGGCCGGCCCGCCGGTCGCCGGGCTGGAGCAGTTGCGCCAGCAATTCGGCGCGGACGGGTTGTTCCATCTCGTCGCCGACCACACCCGCGACCTCATCGCCATCATCGACGACCACGGCCGGCGCGTCTGGAACAACGCCGCCTATTTCTCCTGCCTGGGTTACCGGCCGGAGGACATCCGCCAGTCCTATTCGATGGCCGAGATTCACCCGGACGACCTGCCGCTGGTCAAGCAGACGTTCGAGGACTCCATGCGTACCGGCACCGGCAGCCGCATCGAGTACCGCATGCGCCATCGTGACCAGCGTTGGGTCTATCTGGAGTCGCAGGCGAGCGTCGTGGAAGTCGCCGGGGCGGCCGGGCATTACCTCGTGCTCGTCGCGCGCGACATCACCGCCCGCAAGGACGCGGAACAAAAGGCGCTCGTGCGCGCCCGCCACCTCGTCGAGCGGACGGCGACCCTGGCGCGGTTCACGCAGTCGCCCGAACTCCAGGAGGGCAACCTGGAAAGTTGTTTCACGCAGATCGTCGAGGCGGCGGCCAGGCACTTCGAATGCGAGCGCGCGAGCGTGTGGCTGTTTTCCCCGGAGGGCCAGACGCTGGTGTGCCAGGACCTTTTCGAGCCGCTCACCCTCCAGCACAGCCGGGACGCCACTTGGCCGGTGAGCGCGTGCGGACAATTCCTAGCCGCGCTGCGGGTCAGCCGCTGTCTGGCCATCGACAGCGCGTTCACGGATGAACGGCTGGCCGAGCTGAGGCCCATTTATCTTTTCAGCCACCGGGTCAGTTCGTTCCTGGCCGCGCGCGTCTGCCTCGGCAGCGAGGTTCTGGGCGTGCTGGTCCTGGAACGCACGGACGTGATCGAACACTGGAGCCTGGAGGACCAGAATTTTGCCGCTTCCCTGGCGGACGTGCTGCTGGCGGCGATCCAGGCGCGCAAACGCGCCGAGGCTTTCTCGGCCCTGCAAAAGAGCCAGCGACTGCTCAACGACGAGTTGACCGAGGCCAACACCTACGTCCGCGTGCTGCTGCCCACGCCGTTGTCGGGCGAGGTGGAGAGCGAATGGCGCTTCGTGCCGTGCACCTCGCTGGCCGGCGACGGGTTCGGCCACCAGTGGCTGGATGACCGCCATCTGGCGATCTTTCTGCTGGATGCGGCGGGCCACGGCATCGGGGCGTCGTTGCTGTGTACTTCCGCGCTCAACATGCTGCGCGCGCTGGCTCTGCCGAACGTCGATTTCCGCGATCCCTCTGCGGTGCTCGGGGCGTTGAACGGGGTCTTCGACATGGAAAAGCAGGGGAACATGTTTTTCACCATGTGGTACGGCGTCTACGACCGCGAGAAACGCGAGATCACCTACGCCGCCGCCGGCCACCCCGCGCCGGTGCTGCTCGGTCCGGACACCGGCTCCGGGGAGGTTTCGCGCACGCTGCTCGGCACCCGGGGGATGATGATCGGCGCGGACGCGGACGCGGTGTTCACCACGGCGACCACCGCCGTGCCGCCGCAGGCGAAGCTCTATATTTTCAGCGACGGCGCTTTCGAGATCTCGTACCCGGACGGGTCACCCTGGGGTTTTGAACAATTGGTCGAGCAGCTTGGCACCGCGCCCCAGCCCGGGGTCTCCGATCTGGACAGCCTGCTCCAGCACATCCAGGGAATCCACGGCAGTCCCGAGCTGCCGGACGATTTTTCCGTCCTTCGCCTTGTCTTTCACTGATCGCATCGGCAGAGTAATGGCCTGAGTCCGAGTCTGATACCCGCCGGACTCGGGATGTCCGCGTGCAAACGCCACCTTCGCCCCGCCTTCACCGACTCGGAGTCGCCTTGCGCGACGGCGTGTCACGGTGCCTGGACCGGGTGAAACGGTCGTGGAGCCAGCCGCCTCAGCCTGCTCCCCCCGTCACGGAGCCGACGCAAGACTGGCACTGGAGGCTGACGAACGAACTCGCCGCCCTGCCCGGTTTCAACGAACAGGTGCAGGCTCATCTGAGCGCCGCCCGTCCCCAGCCCGACGCCGCCACCTGCTCCGCGGTGATGCTGATCTTCGACGAAATGCTGACGAACGTCGTCAAGTACGCGCACCCGGGGGAAGAGGCGGGCCGCCGGTTGTTCGACGTGCGACTCCGCATCGGAGAAGGCGATGTGATGATCGAGATCGAGGATGACGGCGTTCCCTTCGATCCCACGGTCAATGCCGCCCGGTCCGAAGCGGATGTCCCGCTGGAGGATCGCCAGATCGGCGGATGGGGGCTTTCGCTCGTGCGGCGAACGGCGGACGCGATGAGTTACGAGCGTGCCGGTGGTCGTAATCATGTTACGTTGCACAAGCGGTTTCCGGTCGGCCCGCCCGCCTCGGCCTGAACGGGTGTCGATCATCTCCCTGTTTTCTTTCCATGCAGATCACCAAGTCCAATTCCGAAGGGGTGGAAGTCCTCGCCATCCAGGGTCAACTCGACGGGACCACTTCGCCCCAACTCGAAAGCGAACTCCACGGCCCGATCCAGGCCAGAGCGCCGCAGGTGGTGCTCGATCTGGCCCAGGTCCCACTGGTAAGCAGCGCCGCCTTGCGCGTGCTGCTCTCGGCGGCCAAACGTATGAAAAAACATGGCGGGCGCATCCTGCTCTGCGGTTTGCGACCGGAAGTGAAGCAGGTCTTCGATATCAGTGACCTGACCGCGTTTTTCGGCATCCACCCGGACCTGGCGACGACCCTGATGGCTGCCAGGACCTTGCCAGCTCCGGACGCGCCACCCGCCGCCGCCATGATGGCGAGCGCCGTTCCGCCAACCGTTCCTGCGCCACCCCCGCCGCCGCTAGAGGAAGCACCAGCCCCTGCTTTACCCGTGCCGCCGGAGGAAACGCCTGTCCTTGCTCCACTCACGCCACCGCCAGAGGAAGCCCCTGTCCCTGAACCACCCGCGCCGCCGGAGAAAACGCCGATCCATGTTCCCGAGGCGGAGACACCCCCGCCGCCGTTAGAGGAAGAACCAGTTTTTGCATCACTCCCCGCACCCGAGGCGGAGACGCTCCCGCCGCCGATGGTGGAGCCACCGGTTTCCGCGCCACTCCCTGTACCTGAGAAGAGCATTGCCCCGCCGCCACCGGTGGTAGCGCCGGAGCCAGAGGTCGCGCCCACCCCTCCGCCGCCGGAGCCTGATCCCGCCGCCACGATGGTTTTCTCCGCGCCACCCGCGCCGCCGCCGAAGCCGGAACCTGTTCCGGTCGAGGTTCCGCCGCCGGTGATCGAGTCCGTCATCCACGCACTACCCCCACCCGCTCCTCCGGCACCACCCGTCCCGGTGGAAGAGCCTGCGCCGCCGGTCCCGGCAGTCGTCCCCCCACCTCCGCCGGCGATCCCCGAGTTGATCGTTTCACCGGCCACGCCCGCACCGCCCGTCCCACCGCCGCCGATCCCGGAACCGCCTGCTCCGGTCGCGCCGCCCCGACGGACACCACCCGCCATCCTCGCCAAAGCCGCCGCGATTCGCCCCGACGCGCCTGTGCCGCCCATCCCAGTCACGGCCGCACCGGTGCCCCCGCCGCCACCGCCTGTGCCACCGCCGCCGGTCCCATACACCACGCCGCCGTTGGCGGTGCCGGTCGGTGCCGCCGTGCAAATCCGGAGAAACGAGCCCCGGACGGTCACCGCGCCGACCCCACCGCCCAGGACGTTGCTGCCGGTGGTCGCGGCCATCGGGATCGCGTTGGCGGCCCTCGCCGGGATCGGTCTTTACGTGGTGTTCAAGGACAAACCGGCCGACCAGAAAACTGCCCTGGCCACGCCTTCCCCGACCGCATCGCCCAGGCCCAAGCCGACCCCCACCGCCACCCCACTACCCCCCAGCCCGACACCCGCGCCGGTCGTGGTGGTCATAGCGAGCCCGAGCCCGACCACCCCGCCGGAGCTTCCTCCCACCCCCACCCCCATTGTGGCGATGGATACCCCCACCCCGACCCCCGTGCCCACCGTGGCGATGGCGACCGCCGCACCGAGCATCGCGCTGGCCACGCCGACGCCCGCGCCTTCGCCAAGTCCATCCCCCACGCCGGGCGAGAACGTCACGTCGGTCGCGGGCGCGGTCGATACCAACCGCGCCAGCCCCGAAAACCAGGCGATCCGTCAGGCGGTGCTGCAACGCATCGACGCCATGCCGCTGTCGCCGACCGACAAGGCCCGCCTCTACACCGCGCTCGACCGCGCACGCGGCCTGGGCAAGCTCGTGACGATCAACTTCGCCACCGGCCGCACGGACCTCGCCCCCAACGATGTCGTGAGCCTCGACAACACCTTGCACAAACCCAAGGTGCAGCGTTTCCTCGACGATCCTACCGTCGTCCTCGTCGTGCTCGGTTTCGCCGATGTGAAGGGCAACGACAAGACGAACAAGGACGTTTCCGACCGCCGCGCGCGCCGGGTCGTGGAAGCGTTGCGCGGCCCGTGCAGCGTGACCAACATCATCCACAGCCTCGGCATGGGTAGTCAGGTCATCGCCGGCGAGTCGCTGGAAAAAAACCGCGTTGTGGAAGTGTGGGCCGTCTTACCCTGATCCGGGTTATCCCTCCCGAATGAGAAGCCCGGCCCTCGTCAACAGGGAAGATGATCGACGAATTGCATGACCTCGTGGATGCAAACGTCGGAGTTAAAATAATTATGCTGTCCCCAGCGGCCCAGACCATAGAGCCGCCAGGACCGGCACAGGTCGAGCAGCGCCCCGACCGCCCCCGCGTGACCCAACACAGGAATGGGGTAGGCGTCGTCGTTGACGTGTTCGTGCAGAGCGTCTGGACGCGGCGTCCAGCGGCGGCGGTTCGTTTCGGTGTAAACCCCCGCCGGCCGGCTGTGCGGGGCGAAGTTGCGGATGAAAAATTCGCGGTGGTGGGCGATTTTCAAATCGGCCAGATAGCACCAGTGCCAGTCGTGCTCGAACGGTTGCTCGAAAAGGGAGACGACGATGGAATTGGTCCGCAGCCGGGGCAGGAACGGGGCCAGTTGCACGGCCTCGGCGGGGGCGAGGGCCGCGTGGATGCGATGCCACGGCGCGGTGTTGACGAGACGGCGGCAGCGGTGTTCCCCGTTCACCACCCACCCGCCGCCGGGTTCCTCCAGCCGGCGCAAGGAGACGACCGGCGTCCCCGTCTCGACCCGGTCGCGCACGGGCGCGAGGATAGCGTCGAAGATCGATTGGAAACCACCGTGCCGCGGATAGAAAAATTCCTGGTGACTGGGCATCTTCGCGCGGTCGGACGAGCGGGTCAGGCAGGTGCGCAGCATTTCCCGCGCGTTGCAACGCGGGATTTTGTGCAGCCAGTCCACGTCCATCTCCTCCGGCTCTACCCCCCAGATTTTGCGGTTGTACGGCAGCAGATAATCCTCCGCCACCCGCGCGCCGAGCTTCCAGCGAATCCACGCCTCGTAGTTCGCCGGTTCGCTGCGGCCGACCTCCTCGCCGCCTTGCAGACAGGCCAGCAGATAATCGATCTGTTTCTCGACCGGCAGTTGCCAGATATTAGACTCCAGAGGGTAATCGACCGCCAGCCCGTCATCCAGGCGGATTTTCGAGACGCGGGTGAAGCGATTGAATTCCTCCTTCGGCAGATGGGCGAAGATGAAGTCGTAAACGCGCGGGTATTTGGTGCAAAGAAAATGGCCGCCGCCCAGGTCGAGGTGGTGCCCCTGCACTTCCACCGAACGGCAAAGTCCGCCTGCCGTCGGCGCGGCTTCGAGCACCAAGAAATTCGTCTCGCCGCGCAACTGCAACATGCGCGCGAGGCTCACGCCAGTCATGCCCGCGCCGATGATGAGATAGTCGAGCACGAGGAATGAAATCAGTCCACGTTTTCGGCGAGGACGCGATCCACGAAAGCTTCGGACGGTTCGTTTTTGCCGAGATAGAAATAGGTCGCCCCGTCCGGCAGTCCGCAGGAAGCCAGGTCCCACAGCACCCGGGTCGGCTCGCGCACGGGGTTCATCATGCGATACAACGCGCCCGCCGTCTCCGCGCGAGCGCTGCCGGCACCGACCGGGTTCAACGCGCGATAGGTCGCCACGACCGTGAGCCGCACCTTCGCGGTGGATAATAGATCGCAGACCCCCGTCCGCGCGCTGATGACCCAACCGGCGAGTTCTGCCAGCGGCAACAGTTCGCTGAGCGGACAAACCAGCGGAACGCAGCCCGGCAGGCCCTCGCCCGCTTCCGCTTCGGCGGCCGACATGTTTTGGCAAACCGTCCAGCCCTGCGAGCGCAGCCGCGCGACCAGCCGTTGCCAAAACTCCGTGGGCGGCGGCGTCAGGGTGCGGCCCGTCGGTGACACGATGACGGTCCGCCCCGCGACCAGGCCCAGTCGCTCGAAGCGTCTTCGCGCCGCCTCGGCCACGTCGGCCGGCAGCCGGGGCGGGCCAAACGTCCCCTCGACCGGCAGCCCCAGCATGTCCAGGTACATGCGCGAAAAAGCGACCGTCGCGCCGACGTAGGACCGGATCAGTTCCGGCGCTTTTTCGAGCGGATGCCAGTAGAACGGTTCGCCGCGCCGGAAGCCCGGCGCGCTGCGGATGCTCTCGGTGGGCACGGCCCGGATATCGACGTGATCCACGGGATGATGGGCGAAAAGCCGTCCGATGTCGCCGAGATGGTCCGGCACGATGACCTTGACTCGACGGCCGCCGTGCCGCGCCAGGATGGCCGGGGCAGCGGCGAAGGCAAAATACGTCTCGCCGAGGTGGAACTTCGGGATCACCGCCCAATCTTCCGCGTCGATGGGCGAGGTGCTCATGCCGCCGACGCCACCGGATCGAGCGCCTTGCGAGACCCCATCGTTTCCCCGCGAAAGGTCGCGTGCGGCACCATCCGGCGGTCGGCGAAACGCACCATGCGCGGATGCCACGAGGGGACGGTGTAGATCGGGACGCTGGCCGGATATTCCGGCGTGCACAGCGGCTCGGAAGCCGCCACCATCAACTGAAAATACCGGCCCAGCCGCATCAACTCCGGCCGGACATACCCGCAGGTGTATCGCTGATGAACGCTGTCGATGAGATGGCAGATCATCCAGCCGACGATGCGCCCGCCCTTACGCAAGGCCATGCTCGTGTGCAGGCACGCGCCCTTCTCGTGGTCGAAGGGCACGAGGTCCTTGGCGATCCAGCCTTCTTGCTCTTGCGAACGGCGCAGGTCCTCACGTTCGGCCGCCGTGACATCGCGCCAACGGATGATTTCCTCGTCGGGGGGCAGCGGCGTCCGCTGGAACCAGTCCGCGGTACGCAGGCTGTGGATGTTGAGCTTGATGAGCAGCATCCGCATCTCCGGCGGTGACCATCCTCTCCGGGCCAGCACGGCGGCGAACTCCGCGGCACCCGGTTTATTGGTCGTGAAGACGGTTTCGACTTCCGTGCAACTGCGGGCGGCCATCTCGCGCTCGAAGCGGGCCAGCAGTTCGGTGGCGACGCCGCGCTGCCGGTGCGCGGGCAAGACGTAGAGTGACACCAGGGCGGGTTGCCGTTCCGGGGTGTTCGGCAATCCGCCGAGGGCGAGGCCAATCGGCTCACCGTCGAGCAACGCGCCGACCGCGACCGGCCATGCCGCCGGGTCCCGTCCGTCGAGCAACGCGCGCAGGCTGGGAAAGGTCAGCGCGTGGAAAGGTAGGAGCGCCGCCGTTTCGCTGGTGCGGTCAAGGACCCGGTATTTGATGGTGGCGACGGGGGCGTCGATGGTGGCATTCATAAAACGAAGCGGGCTGGTTTACCAATACACGAGGTATTCGCCGCTTTTGGTCAGCGCCGCGTGCGCCTGGAGCGTGATCCGATCCTCGCCGGGGTTTGCCGTTTCCATCAGCACCGACTGGTGCAGCATGTGGCCGGAGTGAAAAGCCATCTCGCCCACGGCGTAGGGGTGGAACCGGCGTTCCTCACGCTGGAACCGCTCGCGTTCCTCGTCGTCCCGGAACGAATTCAACGCGCGGATGGGCCAGTGGGCAAGACCCGCGCCGTGGGCCGGCAGCGCGATGGGCAAGGTCATCGACAGGTGGCGGTTCGGCACGTAGCCGCCCAGCCGCGACCAATCCAGACGCGAGTATTGCAAATCGTAGTGAACCGACGCCACCGGGGCGCAAAACCGTTCGTCGGCCAGGTAGATGTGGAATCCCGGCAACGCGAACCCCTCCGCGTAGGCGACCGGCCGGTCGAGATGTTCTGACAGCACGGCGATCAACCGATCATACAGCGGTTGGAAATGCTCTTGCATCCGGGGGTTGCTCTCGGCGGCTTCCCGCTCGTAGACCGCGCCTCCTTTTTGGGCCGCGTCCAGGTAGCTCGCGACTCCGAGGGTATAGAACGGCGCGCTCGGATGGCGTGGCGTCCAGTGCGCCTTGAGGTCAAAAATTTGCGTGCGCAGAGCCGCTGCCTGCTCCGTATCGAGAATCGGAATGGTAGTTAGATCATGGGTTTCATTCATAGGGATTCGTGGGATAAGGCCGTGATTTCAGGCGAACAACAACGGGCTGGGAAGTTCCGGCTGGACCAGACGCAGCAGCGAGTAGCCGATCCCGCTGACGCCCCGGAAGAAACCGGCCTCGAAGAAGCGGTTTTCCACCGCGTCGGTCCGCAGCCGGTAAGCGCCCTCCGCCCGCGCCGCCTGACCGACGACGTAGCTGGCTGCCGCGCGTGCGACCGCGCCAAGCTCCGGCCGCTGGAGGGCGTGCGCCGCCGTCCAGGCGACTTCGATCCGGCCCATGTTGCCGCAGCACAGGTGGTCGATGTTGGATAACCCGCCGCTGACCACGTTTTTCAGCGCCAGGGCGATGTCCCGGCGCACCGACGCATCGTCGAGCGCCGTCAGACCGCCGATCCTGCCCAGGCCGATGCCCGGCGCGCCGTGGCACCAGGTGCTCAAAAATAACGGTTCCCGGGGCGGATCGTCGGGTGATGCCACCACGGGCCAGTTTCCGGCCTGCTCGGCGTAGACGGACTGTTCGTAAGCCACGGCCGCCCGCGCGGTTTGCAAGAACGACGGTTCGTCGCCCCCGGTGGCCGCGTGCAGCCGCGCCAGCGCGTAGCCGATGCCGGCGGTGCCGTGCGCGAAACCCGCGAGCAGCGCGCCCCGCTGACCCGTCGGCCACGCGACGCCGTGGCCGGGAGTCGGCCGCGCGTTGGCGCACAGGTGGCGTCCGCAATGCACCGCCAAATCCAGGGCAAAACTCTCCCCGGTGATCCCGTGGAAGGTCAAAAGACCCAGGATCGCACCAGCCGAGCCGCTGAGCACGTCGTAGCTCGTGTCCGCCAGGATGCGCTCGGGGAGAATCCAGCGCGCGGTGCGGGCGGCGGTTTCCAGGTACGTCGATTCGCCGAGAAATTCACCGATCCGCGACAGCGCGTAGACCACGCTGCCCAGGCCCAGCGCCGCGCCGAGCGGTTCGCGTCCGACCCACTGCGGGAAAGTCGGCGAATCCAGAAACGCGTGGATCGGCCGGCAACTGGCTTCGATCAGTTCGCGGTGCCGGCGATCCCCGGTCACCCGATCCAGGGCCGCGAGGAAAAACGCGATGCCCGGCGCTCCGCCGTAGAAATACAACGGCGCGCCGCGTGCGCCGTCCACGCCGGGCCGTAACGCGTCGGGCGAGAGCCACGAAGCGCCGTGTTCGTTGATCTCCGCCCGCGCGACGATCTCCGCCGCCAGCCGCCGCGTCTCCGCCAGCAGTTGCGCGTCGGTGAGTGACGGCAGGTCCGTCGGGATGGCTGCCACCGCGCGGGCGAGCGGTTGCAGGAGTTCCGATTCGGCCGTGCGCAGGAGCGAGGCACGGATGATGTCGGTTTGCCGCGCCAGATCGTCCTCGTTCAACCGGCGCAACGCCGCCGCGAAATCCGGCGCGAAAAGCCCCGGCGCGATGCCCAGCGTCCCGGCCACCTGCGCGACGGTGAAAAACGGCACGTCCCCTTCCTCGACCGCCAGCCGCTCGGTGGCGAGCAACGCCCACAACTCGGGCTTGCGCGGGGCGGCCAGGAGCGGCCGGGTGAGCGCCTCGATGGCCACGCTGCGCTCGAAACCGTCGCGCGAATAGCGCGGATTTTCCGCCAGGGCACGCAACAATTTCCCGTACAGGTTGCTGGCCCGGCAGATCAGGCGCGAATCGGCCTTGCCGAGAGTCTGGAGCGGACCGTCCGGGGCGGCGATTCTTTCTCGGTGCACCAGCAGGAAACGATAACATTGCTCGAATCCCGCCAGCAACGCCCCCGCGTGGTCCTGCGGCGGCTGCGTTTCTCCGTCCAGCGTGGGGATGTTCGGCGTGGCGATGGTGACGACCGGTTCTTCCGCCAGGTGCATCCCGTCGGTGTTGATCCCGCGCCAGACCCGGCGGCGCAGGCGGGTGCGCCGGTTACCCTGTCCGCCCAGCCCGCTGACATCGGCGAACTCGCCGTCCGAACCGCGCTTCCAGAGCGGCAACAGGCCGGTTTGCAGGACGGACGCCGGGGCCGGGACCGCCGCACCCGCTTCCGGGTTGGTCGGGTCCCAGGCGGGTTGCAACAGCGACTCGATATCGATCAGGACCGGCCCCTCGCGGGTGGCGAACACGTTCTCCCGATGACAATCGTTGCCGCCCAGGGCGTGCAACAGACACAGCAAACCGCCTGCCCGGCGATAATAGCGTGCCACTCCGGTCCGATCCTCACAGGCGGAAGGCTCGACGCATTCCACCCAACCGTAACCGTCGCGCGGGAGCAGACGCATCGGCGGCGGCAGGGGGAGTTTTCCTCGCGGTGGTCCGGGGCGGCCGTGTCTGCCAGCCAACCGAGCAGGTTCTGAAAAGCTGCTTCCTGCGCGAGGCTCTTGGGTTTGTAGATCAATCGAAGTCCGCTCTGGAACTCCAGGGCGGTCACCTGCTGGCCACCGTGATGGCGGTCGGAAAGTCCTGCGCGCACCGCCCGGATACTGCCCGGCGGTTGGCCTTCGAAAAATACAGTCTGGATTTCCGCCTGGTCTGCCTCCAGCCGCGCGAGCAACCGGGCGGCGTTGGTTACCCATTGCTGGGTCCGCAGGCAAAGCTGACGCGCCAGCGCGCTGTACTCGCCGAAAAAATCCTCCATCCCATCGCACCGCGTCGAGGCGACGAAGCCATCGTAGACCCCCGTCGAAATCCCGTTCGGCGCGGTGGGAGCAGACGCGGAAAGATGGCTGGTGCGAAAACTAGCGAAACGCTCCTGGGCCGCGGGTGCTCCTTGCAACGCGAGTTGGCGGATCAGGTCGGCGGCCAATCCGGCGGCGGCTTCCGGTGTGAGCCAATGCAGGGTCAGCCCCGCCAGCGCCACCAATCTGCGGCGGGCGACGACCAGAAAAGGCTGCCAGAGCGCGAAAAACGGGATCGTATTTTCGGCTTCCTCAGACGGAGTAAACGCACGCTCCACGGGCGAGGCCACATCGTCTTCTCCTTTGCTGGCGGCTGCCATCACTTCCGCGAGAAAATCGAGCCACATCGGGTGGCATCTCCCGGTCAGCCAGCACCACCGGACCCAGCGCGGTGGCCATTGTTTCCAGAGCTAGGCCGTCCCAGGAGAGCCGCTTGGCCAGCGCGGCGTGTTCGTGCGATTCACCCTCCCGGTTCAGGGCGCGTTCCCACTGCGCCAGGCGTTCGGCGATCAGCGCCCTGGCACCCGGTTCGTGATGATCGTCGGACCGGTAGAGCGGACCGAGCCGTTCGTCGAGCCGACTGGCACGCGCGGCGATTTCCAACCATCGTGCATGGGTCGGAAAGCCGTGGGCGATGCGAGGGGAGGCATGCATGGCCGCGTGGGAAAAATTTTGCCGATTCTACCCGCGTACGGGCAAGGGAATGGTCGGCGCCAAGAATGTCCCGATGAGAGGAGTCTGAACTTCAACCGACAGCGTGGGGCCGCTCCAGACTCCGGTGGGCCGACGGCGACTCCGCCGTCGGCCCTGGAGGCGATGGATCATCGCTTCCGAGGCTGGATCAGGCCAGCTTGGCTTCGATGTCGATGACCGTCGTCTGCTGCAGACCGATGCTGCTGCCGCTGGTGCAGGTCACGTTGTTCATCTTGGCCTTGCCGCCGGCGACGCTTTCGAGGTCTTCGTCGGACAGTTCGCTACCGGACTTCGGCGCGTCGTAGGGCAGGACGATGTAGGCCTGGGTGGGCGTCTCCTGGAGCACGCTGACCTTGAAGCCCGAGGGCAAGGGCTGGCCGATCTGGGATTCCAGGAGGGCCTTGGGATCGTCGAGCAGGCGCTTGCGGTAGTCAACGTTCTTCCGGGCGTTGCTGACGATGTTTTCTTCGAGTTTTTCGAGAGAGACGGTTTCGGTTGCCATAATGTTTCTGTTTTCTATCAGGTTGTTTTGTTTGATCCCTCACGCAGTTGTTTGCAGAGGTGTGGACGCACTTAGCTAACGGTGTGCCACAGATTTGAAATATGTTATAAAGTGCTTCATTTGAACTATTTATAATTTATAATAAACGAATATTGAAATCGCCTCGGGCGAAGCCGGCTTCCGCAAATTGGAGGCAGGTCTCCATCCGGCAGGAATCCGGGCACTTTTGCGCTACATGCTTCCACGGATTTGTCTTCCGCCCGGCAACCGGCTCGACCACCATCAGGGCAATTCCCTTGCCCACCCAACCTGCCGATCCCATGAACGATTCCGCCGACCGTAACTGGCGGCGGTTCGTCTGGTTTCGCGTGCTTTTCAACGCAAGGTTCTACTACCCGGTGTTGGCGGTGTTTTTTCTGGACCTGGGCTTGAGCGCCACCCAGTACACCCTGCTCAACTTCGCCTGGGCGCTGGCCATCGTCGCGGTGGACCTGCCCGCCGGGGTGCTCGCCGACCGCATCGGCCGACGCCCGCTGATCGTCGCGGCCTCGGTCTCGATGGTCGTGGAGATGGGTCTGCTTTGCGTGGCACCACGCAACGGCGGCACCACGCTGTTCCTCTGCTGTCTTGCCAACCGCCTCCTCTCGGGCGCGGCGGAAGGCATGGCCAGCGGTGCGGACGAGGCCCTGGTTTTCGATTCCCTGGCCGCACGCGGCAGGGAACAGGAATGGCCGCGCGTGCTCGATCAGGTGATGCGCTGGCAGTCGTTGGGTTTCGTCGTGGCGATGCTCGTGGGCGGCGCGGTCTACGATCCGACGTTTTTGGGCCCGGTGTTCGGCACGCACTTCGAGCAAGGCACGACCCTGCGTTTCCCCATTTACCTGAATCTGGCAACGGCGGTGGCGACGTTGGCGGTGGCGTCTGGATTGAGCGAACCCGGCAAACGGAAAGCCGACGCGGGAAGCCCGGATGCGGCTGGCCAGCGTGCCGGGTCAAGCGCGCTTTCCCACCTGCTGGCTGCGGGAAGCTGGATCGCGCACACGCCGCTGGCGCTGTTTGCAATCCTGGCCGGGGTGACCCTCGACAGTATCGTGCGGCTATTCATGACGTTTTCCAGTTCGTACTTCCGGCTGATCGGTCTGCCCGCCGCCAGCTACGGGTTGATCGGAGCCGCGCTGGGCGGGCTGGGGCTCGTGGTGTCGCCGCTCGCGCGCCGGTTGGTCACCAGGGGACGACCGGTGGGCAACTTCGCGCTGCTCGCCACGGTGGTCCTGGCTGGTCTCGTTGGCGTGGCGTTGCGCTGGCCCGGTTGGGGGGTGGTGTTCGTCGTGCCGCTGGCGATGGCGATGGCGGCGGTAGCCTACCTGGTGTCATTCTATCTCAATGCGGCGGTCGAGTCCCACCAGCGCGCGACCGTGCTTTCGTTCAAGGGCCTGGCCTTCAACCTCGGATATGGCATGGTGAGCCTGGCTTTCGCCGGAGCGTTGCGGACCTTGCGCGGGAGCAGCGCGGAGGAGACGTTCGGACGCACGTTGCCGTGGTTGCCCGGGTGGCTATGCCTGACGCTCGCCGTCCTGGCCGTGGGATTCTGGCGTCAGCGTGCCGCGCTGGACCGGTCGCCAGCGGGCAGTGCCTGATCGTCGCTCTGCAGCGTTTTTCGTTTGTGCGGAAGGTCTGTTCAAGCCCCGGCAGGGGCGGCAGAATTTAGCCCACGGCGTGAGCCGTGGGTCATGCATCCGACCTGCCTCTGAGCCCCGGGTAGGGGCGCAAGAAGAGACGCCGGCTTTGCAAGGACCATCTCGCAGGTTTTCTTACGCCCCTGCCGGGGCTGGCCTGGATGGCGGTTCTTTCCCCACGGCTCACGCCGTGGGCTATTCTCTTACGCCCCTGCCGGGGCTAAAAAGCCTGACAAGCAACTGAAACACGCTTTGGCTCAGAGCACCGCGCCCAACCAGCTCGATGTCTCCGGAGCGGCAAGTTCTTCGAGGGTCAACGTGCTTAAAATCAGGAGGCAACGGGCGCGTTCCTGCGGATCGCCAAGATCGACGCGGCTGGTGAGCAGAGAGCTTTCCAATTGGTGGGCTGCCGCATGGACCAACGCGACCAACACGCCAAACGCCCGGTCCGACAACGGCGGCAGCGGCGCACACGTCCGGTAATTTTCCAGCCGTCCCCCGGAGCGGTAAGCCGGGAAATTTTCCAACCCCAGGAACCTCAGTCCCCATTCGGCCGGGTAACGACCGAAAGCCGCCGCCAGCCCGAAAAAATCGGCCGGCAGCTCCTCGTCCGCCCGCCGGCTGAGCGCCCCGAGGAACCGGCGCGTGACGTAATGCGCGCACTCGTGTTCCCGGCGGATGACCAGGGACTTTTGCAACCACTCTTCGTCGCTGAAACCCAGCGTGGACGCCGGGACGGAACTGTACGGACCGTTTCCCAGCAAAATGATCGTATCCTGGTACAACGATTTTTGTGGCAATAGCCGGGCAAGTTCTTCCTCCCAGGTGCCGGAGGGATTCTGTTCCCAGGCGGTGCGGACGCTACGGACACGATCCCAATTCGTGTAACCGGCGACGCAACAGGCGGACTGCGACGCCGGCACCGGCCAGGGTTCGTTGCGGTGAGCCAGCGCCTGGACGAGTTGGACAAAATCGGGTTGGTGCGGAGTGAAAAGGACCGGCACATGGCCCGCCGCCGTCGGCTGAAGGTGTAGGGTGAGCGCGGCCGGTTGGTCGAGTTCCAGTCCCTCGCTGGCTTCGGGCCAGACCCCGGAGCGGGTCGCGGCACGGTAGTCCGCTTCCGTGCTGCGGCCGGCCCCGATTGTGAAACGAAGCTGGATGAGTTTGCGCCGGAGCGTCTGCCACACGCCGTCCCGCGTCCCGGCTTCCGCCGCGTAGGCCGACCACGACCCGACGAAGGGTTCGTCTGGCAACGCAGGCAACCGGCCGGACTGCCAGTTTTCGTTCAATACGCTGGCCGGGCGCTCGGTGTAGCGCAGCACATCGGTGACTTCCGGTTCGCCCGCCCCGAGTGCGCCCAGGATCGCGGCACGGTCCACCGCCGGACGGGGCTCTATCGGTGGTCCGCGCACGCGCTCGAATCTCCGCTACGGCTTCAGGCGATGGTGGCGCAAGAAATCCATGAACTTATGATAACTGCCCGCGTCCACGCGCAAAAGCTGACACAAACGCCGGTAACTCCCGGCGCATTCTCCCAGACCCCGCGCGATGATGGCTTTGACCTGCTCGCGGTTCAGCTCGCGCTCCATGAATTTCGTGTAAACGCCGTCCCAGAATCCCGTCTGCCCGCTCACCAACTGGCCGTAGGCCGCCTCCACGTCCGCGTCCGGGTCGGCCTTGGCATCGGCGGAAGTCTCCGCGTGAGCGGCGGTGTGCTTGTCCGGATTTGGGTTGGTCACCGCCGCATCCGGCCAGAGTTCGGATTGGAAATCGGAGAGCGCGATGACGTTCCCCTCGCCGAGCGAATAGGCCATGCTCACGATGCCACGCAGTTCCCGCACGTTGCCGGGCCAGCGATAGGCGGCCAGCGCCTCCAACGCGCCATCGGAGAAACGCTTGCGAGTGCCGTACTGGGTGTTGAGCCGCGCCAAGTAAACATCGAGCAACAACTGCCAATCGTCCCCACGCTCCCGCAGCGGCGGCACCTCCAACCGGAAATAGCGCAGGCGGAAAAACAGGTCCTCGCGGAACTCCTTCGCGTTCATCCGCTGGGCGAGTTGCTGGTTCGTCGCCGTGATGAACCGCGCGTGGAATTTTTTCGTTTCGCTTGATCCCAGCGCCTTGAACTCGCCTTCGGCCAACGCCCGGAGCAGCAGCACCTGCGTCGAGAGCGTCAGGTCACCGATCTCGTCGAGAAAAAGCACGCCCTGCGCGGCGGTCTCGAAAAGCCCCATGTGGTCGCTGTGCGCGCCGGTGAAGCTCCCCCGGACATGACCGAACAACTCGCTGACGGTGGTGTTGCTGTCCTGAAACTGCGGACAGTTCACCGACACGAACGGATGGGCCACGCGCCAACTCAGCAGGTAGGACGCCTTTGCGATCAATTCCTTGCCGACGCCACTTTCCCCGGTGATGAGGATCGGCTCGTTGAAGCGGGCGAATTTCTCCACCTTCGCCAGCATCGCGGCGAAGCGCGGATCGTGTCCGACCAGCTCCACCGCGCGGTCCTCTCCCCAACGCTCAATGGCGAGGCGGCGGATGCGCGCGGCGGTTTCGGTCAGGCCCCGGCTGATCGCGCCTTCCAGGTCCGGCGGCGATTTGGCTTTCGGCGCGGCGGGCAGCGTGCCGACGCGGGACGAGGCCGGAGATGGGTGACTGCTGGGAAGCATAGGACGACGGATTTGCTGGAGCATCGTTGAAAACGCGGCGCTAAACAATCTGGCGGCGAGCGAGTTCCTGGAAATGGCCGGGTTGATCGACGAGTTCCTGGTAGGTGCCGCTCTGGACGACCTGACCGGCGTCGAAGACGATGATGCGGTCCGCGTTGATGATGGTGCTCAGGCGATGCGCGATGACGATGCGCGTGGCCTGCATCTTGTCGAGGCTATCGCTGACCTGTTTTTGGGTCCGGTTGTCGAGGGCGCTGGTCGCTTCGTCGAAGAAGATGATGCGCGGCCGGTTGACGATGGCGCGGGCGATCATCAGCCGCTGTTTTTGCCCGCCGGAAAACGCGCCGCCGCCCTCGCTGATGACCGTGTGCATCCCCATCGGCATCCCTTTCACGTCGTCCTCCATGCCGGCCATCTTGGCGGCTTCCCAGGCGGCTTCGATCCCGAGGGGGAAGGTGCCGATGATGTTGTGGAAAATGTCGGTGGGCATCAGCCGGCTGGTCTGGAGCACGACGCCGATCTGCTGGCGCACCTCGCGCAAATCCAGTTTTGCCAAATCCTGGCCGTCGTAGGAAATCGTGCCCGCTTCCGGCGTCTCGAAGCCCATCAACAGCCGCAGCATCGTGGACTTGCCGCAACCCGACCCGCCCACGAACGCGACGAACTCGCCCGCCTTGATGTGGATGGTCACGTCCTTGATGATGAGCGGCCCGTCCGGTTTGTAGCGGAACTGCACGTGGTAGATCTCGATCTCACCCTTGAGCGTATCGGGAAAGGCGCGGTCCGCCTGCACCTCGGGTTCCATGAGCAGGATGGGCTTGAGCCGTTCGTAGATCGGGACGATGGCCAGCATTTGCAACGACGACGAACTCAACGCCAGCATCGCCGAGAGGAACGCGCCGAAGGCCGCGTTGAACGCCAGAAAATCGCCCGTGGAGAACCCGGCCGCCGCGCCGTTGGCGGCTCCCGAGGCCTGGATGGACGCCAGGGTGGCGAAGATGACGATGGAGGTCAAAATCGGCGCGCCGGCGTTGAAGACCGCGCTGACGTTCGAGATCGTGCCGATCTTGTAAGCAATCCGTTTTTGCTCGGCGAACGCTTGCGCCCAGACGCGGAACGCATGGTCTTCCGCGCCGGCCGTGCGCAGTTTGCCAATGCCGGTGATGAGTTGCAGGACCAGTCCGGTGATGCGGCCCTGGATTTTGAATTGCCCGCGTTGGTGGCGGAGTTGGAGGATGTTGCAAATGATCGTGACCAGCACCGTGCCCGCCACCAGCCCAATGGCAGTGGTCGCCAGCGTGAAGTTATATTTAAAAAGCATCACCAGGTAGAACACCGAGGTCAGACTACCGAGGATGGCGGTCACACCGACCCCGGACAGGGTTGACCGGATGGTGTCGATGCCGCTAGCACGATCCGCGAGGTCACCCGCGGAATAATCGCGGAAGAAGGTCAGCGGCAGATTCAGCAGCCGGTCCCACAACCCGGCCTGCACGGAGTAATCCATCTTGCCCTCCACGCGCAGGACCGCGATGCCGCGCACGATGGTGAAAATCGATCCTCCCAACGCGGCAAAAATCAAACCGACACACACCTGGACCAGCCGGTTGCGCTCGGCTCCGGGGATCAACTGGTCGAAAATCTGGCCCGTGAAATACGGCGTCAGCGTGCCGAGGAAACCGATGGCCACGCCCATGATCGCCACCGAACGAAACTCGCGCCCCAGCCCGTGCGCGCCGAAGCGCAGGAGCTTGCCCGCCGTCAGTTTCCCGCTCGGGAAAGGCCGGTAAAAGCTGTCCGCGAACGGCGCGAGCGTCGCCGCTAGAGCCTGGGTGACCCTCTGGCGGGTGCCGGTGCGCGGATTCACCGCCGTGTAGGCGGTCGGAGAATCGGGCAACAGGGCCACGGGGTCTTTTTCTTCGGCGGTGTAAGCCAACATCGGTCCCTGGTCCCGGCGCCACCAGTCGTCGCGGAGCCCGACCTCGCGTATCCGCAGCCGCGAAGCCCGGGCGATGGCGTTCACCCGGTCCTTGGTGGTCATGTCGCGGTTGGCCGCCAGCGTCTGGGAGCGGATTGAAACGCCGAGGTCCTTGCCGATGAGTCGGCAGGCCGACAGCACGGCATCCTCGGCGTCGGTCGTCCCCCCGGACTGCGCGCCGTCGGCCGCCCTGGCATCGAGCACCGAAGCGATCTCGCGCAACGCGGAACGCTTGGCCGCGCGTTGGTAATCGGCCTTCGAGCGCAGCCGGTTGAACTCATCGACGGCGATGAGTTTCTTGTTTAGAAATTCGCACAGGCACAGCGTTTCGTGGAACAGGTCCAGCCCGCGCCAGAGCGCCGCCGGGTCCGCCGCGAGCGCCGCCACCGTCGGGGCGACATGCATGGGCGTCTCCTCGTCCGCCGTCAGCCAGGTGTCCGGGGCCACCGGGAACGCCACCGCTTCCCCACCGATCAGGAGGTCTTCCAGGTCGATGAAGGAAACGTCGCCGCCGCGCACCGTGACCCACGCCGCGCCGCGTTTCGCGCGCACGCATTTGCCGGCCCCGAGGGTTTCCTCGCTCTCCTCGGTCACCAGCAGGTCGGTCTTGGGTTGGAAGGCGATGTCCTTCGTGACCGCCCGGCTGAGCGATTCCACCCAGCCGTCGAGCAATGCGGCCACCTCCGTGCGGTACAGCGACCGCTCGGCGTACTCCGCGAACCGGCGGCGCGACAACCGATAGAGCACCGTGTCCGCCGGCGCGGTGGCGAGGAACCCGCTGCCTTGCCCATAACTGTCCAGGTCCATCCCGAGCACCACCTGACCGGGGCCGATGCTGGCAAAATGGGACCGCGCGCCGACGGGCTGGCCCTCCCGGAAGCCCACCGTGAAGACTTCCAACAGCCCGCTCTCGACCAGCCAGACCGCGTCGGGATCGTTGAACAGCAGCGGGTGGTTACCCGATACGGGTCTGGGTTCCCCTTCGAGTTCGAAGCACGCTGCCATCGCGCTCAAATTGCGCGTCGCGGCATCCTGGGTGGCGGAATCGGCTGGCATGGGACGAAAAGCGGGTGGGTTATTCTTGGATCAGCAGGGCGTAGGGTCCCTCGATCTGACGCATCTCGTCGTGGGTGCCGCGCTGCACGATCTTGCCCCGGCGCATCACGATGATCTCGTCGCAATCCCGGATCGTGCTCAGGCGGTGCGCGACGATCAGGCAGGCGCAGCCACGGCGGCGCAGGTTGGTCTCGATGTTTTTTTCCGTCGCCGGATCGAGCGCGCTGGTCGCCTCGTCGAAGATCATAAAGGTCGGGTTGCCCACCAGGGCGCGGGCGATCTCCAGGCGTTGCCGCTGGCCGCCGGAGAAATTCGATCCGCCCTCCTCCACCCGGGAGTTGAAGCCCTCGGGTCGCCCGGCGATGACCTCGGCGATGCACGCGTCGCGCGCGGCCTGGCTGATGTTCGTCTCGGGAATGGTCGTGTCCCACATGCCCAGGTTGTCGCGCACGGTGCCCTCGAAAAGAAAAATGTCCTGATCGACCAGCCCGATGGAATTCGTCAACAGGCTCGGCGGAATCTCGTCGCGCGGCACGCCATCGATGAGCACCGCCCCGGACCAGGGTCGGTACAACCCGCTGACCAGCTTGGCCACCGTGCTCTTGCCACTGCCGCTGCCCCCGCACAGGGCGACACGCTTGCCCGGCTCGATGACAAGGTTGAAATTCTCGATGAGCGGACCTTCGAGCTTGCTATAACCGAAGGTCACGTCGCGCAACTCGACGTGGCCGCTCAGCTTGATGACGTTCTGGAAGCGGCGGTCTTTTTCGGCGGCGGCGTCGTTTGCGTGCAGGGCGTAGGCGGGGTCCTGTTCGTAGCGCAGCACGTCGTCGAGGCGGTTCATGTCGCCTTCGAGTTCTTGGAGTTGGCTGCCGAGACCCACAAACGTATTGATAGGCCGGATGAAGCTGGACAACAGGGTCTGGAAAGCCACGAGCATGCCCATCGTCAGATAGCCGTTCATCACGCGGAATCCTCCGAGTCCGAGCACGACGGTGGTCGTGACCGTGCTCAGGAGCGGCGGCACCGCGTTGACGATCTGCCCGCTCAGGCCGAGGGCCTGCTTGGCTTTCAGGGCCTTGGCCTGATAGCCGGCCCAGCGGGCAAAGAAACTATCCTCGCCGCCGGTGGCCTTGAGGGTCTCGATCATTTGCAAGCCGCCCATCGCGGTGCCCATGAGTTTGCCCTCCTCCTGGAGCAACCGGCGGCTGCCGTCCACCCGCGAGCGCGAGACGAGCCTGATCGCCACGATGTTGAGCAGCGAGAGCAGGATACACGTCAGGGTCAGCACCACGTCGTAACGAAACATCAGCACGGCGTAGAAAATGATCACGAAGCCGTCGAGCACCGTGGACGCGAGCTGGCCGGAGAGGAGCGACGCCACGGTGTCGTTGATCTGCACGCGCGAGCCGATCTCGCCGCCGAAGCGTTGCGCGAAAAACTCCACCGGCAGCCGCAGGACGTGGGCGAAAAACTTGGCCGAACTCGTCAGCGCCAGCTTGGTCTGGTAGCGCAGCAACACGTGGCTTTGCAGCCACGTCAAGCCCATGCGCATCACCGCCGTCAGGGTCATGGCCAGAAGCAGCGGCTTGACCCATTGCTGATGCCCCGCGACGAGGAATTCATCGACGAACACCCGGTTGAACGTCGGCACGACCAAACCGGGCAGCACCAGGAAAAGCCCGGTCAGCACCGCGTACGACAGGGAGCGTTCCGACCCGCGCAGCCGGCGCAGCAACCCCGGGATCAACGACGGCTTGTCCCCGCCCGGCTTGAAGTCCGGCCCGGGCTTGACTTCCAGCACGACGCCGGTGAACGACGCGTCGAGTTCCTCGTGCGTGATGGTGCGCGGGCCGACGGCCGGATCGTTGAGGAAAACCTTGCCGCCCTGGAAACCTTCCAGCACCAGGAAGTGGTTGAAGTTCCAGAAAATGATGAGCGGCTTGGGCATCGTGTACAACGCCGATAGCTCGTGCTTGTAGCCCTTGCTCTCCATCTGGAAGCGTCGGGCCGCCTTCAGGACGTTGCTCGCCTTCGAGCCGTCGCGCGACACGCCGCATTCGAGCCGCAGTTGCTCCAGCGCCAGGAACAACCCGTGGTAGCGCATGACGATGCCCAACGCCGCCGCGCCGCATTCCACGGCCTCCATCTGCAGGAGCGTCGGCGTCTTGACGCGGTCGTTGCGAACCTTCGGGCGCGGGGCGGATGCGCCGTTGGTCCCGTGGGGCGGGTCGGCAGTGGTGGACACCGGGTCCGGCATGGCGGCGAAATCTCCTTTCCGGCGGACGCGCTATTGCGCGCCCAGCGTGTCTTTGACCAACGGGATGACGTAGCCGATGGGTTTGCGCACGTCGACGGTGATCGACGCGGTGCAAAGCGTGCCACCCATGACGCCGGTCGGCGGTCCTTTCGGCGAGGACCACTTGAATTGGCTGACCGTGTTGGGGTCGGTCACGAGTTCGGCCACGACTTCCAGCGGCGTGCCGGACTTCACCATTTCCTCGACCAGACTGTTGTTGCGCAGCACGCGGCGAATCTCCTCCGGGGTGGCTGGGAAGCTGGAGACGGATTCGACCCGGCCGATCATGAAGCCGAACTCCTCGCGGCGCACGGTGGACGGCGAGATGTCCACGGCCATGCCCGGCTGCACCTTCTTGCCGTCGTGCGCGGAGACGAAGAGGACCGTTTTCAGCGGGGTGTCGAGGGTTTCCAGGGTGATGATGTGCGAACCCTGGTTGACGAGGTTGCCGCGGTCCACGACGCGTTCGAGGACGCGGCCGGCGTAGGGGCTGACGACCGCGCTGCTGGCGTCGAGCTGGCCTTCGAGTTCGCGCAATTCCCGGGTGGCGGCGTCGATCTCCTTTTGCCGCGAGCCGCTCTGCTCGTCGAGATTGCGGCGCAGCGTGCCTTCCTCGGTGGTGATCTGCGTGAGTCGGATGTGGTGCTGGTCGAGGGTTTGCTGGGCGGAATAAACCTGGTTGCGCGCGTTAATGACGACGCCCTGGGTGATGAGTCCCTGCCGGGCGAGGTCTTCCTCCTTGGCGAGCTTTTGCTGCACGTCGGCGAGTTGGCGCTCGGAGTCTTTGATGGCGCTCTCGCGGCTGGCGCGTTCCTGCTGGAGCGCGGCCAGGGCGGACTGCGCGTTGCGGGTCTCGGCGGTCGCGGATTTGGCGGCCTGCGTCTTGAGTTCTTCGAGCAGCGCCTTGGTGTTCTGAATCTTCAGGTCGAGTCCGTTCTGCGCGATGGTGGCGACGGTCTGGCCGGGTGCCACGAGGTCGCCCGGCTGCACGTCGATGGTGGTGATCCGGCCGCTGGTGCTGGCCTCCACGTCGAGCACCGCGCCGCCGCGGATCAGGATGCCCTGACCGGAGATTTTCTCCGGGATGGAACCAAAAATCCCCCAGACCACCACGAGGGCGAGCAGGACCCCGGCGACCGTCAGCGCCAACCAACCCGCCGGTGAGGTCACCCGCATCAGGCTGTCGAGTTGCTCGGGCGAGGAGAGCTTTTCCAGCGCCGCTTTGCGAAAGAGGTTGCTCTGGTCCATTGGGGGAGAAGGGATGGGCCGGGGGCCGGGCGGATCAGCGGCCGGTCGTTTTGGCCGGAGGTGGCTGCTGGGCGGCGGCGCGGCGCAGCAAGGCCGGGCGTTCGGTGGACGTGGCGACCGCCGCCGGAACCGGGATGGTCGTCAGGTTTTCCCAGTTCACGACGGCGTTGGGGAGGGCGGGCAGGATCGTGCCGGTCTCGTAGCGGGTGCGCGCCAGGGAGATGGCGTATTGCAGTTCGGCGTTGATGACGTTCAGGCCAGTGTTGGTGTAGAGTTCCTCGGTCTCGACCGCGTTCAGGAAGGTGCTGTTGCCGGCCTTCAGCTTCGCGTACTCGGCGTCGAGCGCCTTGCGGTAGTTCGTCCGCGCGATCAGGGATTGCTGGAGTTGCAGCAGGGCGTTTTCCACGCTGCCGAGCGAGAACACGACCCCCGAGGCGATGTTGCGCTGGAGGTCCACGGTGTTGATGACGCGTTGCTGCAACGTGGCCCTCGCCTGGGTCAACAAACCGCGCTGGAAGTTGTTGGCGACCGGCCAGTCGAACACCACGCTGCCCATGAACGAGGGCCCGGTGTAGCTGGTCGCAAACGGCTGGATGTACTGTTCGTAGTGCGACCCCTCGCTGATCGCGCTGAAGCTCACGTTCATCGTGAAATCCAGCCGCGGCTTGAGGTTGAGCTGCGCCGCGCGGGCGAGCACCCGGCCCGAAGCCTGCATCTTGCGCGCCGCCGCCAGGTCGGCCCGCCGCCCGTCCGCCGTGCTCAGGAGGGCCTCGCGCGACACGCGGTGGACCGTGGCGGCCGATTGCGTGGCCGGGAAATCGTCGGTGGTCACCAGCGGCACCGCCAGCTTGTCCGGGTCCTCGCCGATCTGCACGGCGAGCTGCTGTTGCGCGTCGAGGAGCGCCAGCTCGGCCGAGTAAACCTGGATGGCGGTGTCGTTGGTGCGGGCCGCGATCACGAAGATGTCCGCCGGGGCCAGTTCGTCGGCCTTGACGAGTTGGCCGCTGAGGTTGAGCAGGGTCGTGGCGACCTGCTGGCTCTGGCGCAGGAGATCGACGCGCCGCTGGGCGGCCACCACCGTCCAGTAGAGCTGGGCGGTCTGGAAAACGCTCATCGCCGCCGAATGGTGCAGGGTGAGCTGGCTGGCCTCGTAGTCGATGCTGGCGGCGCGCTCGGGTGCACCGGTGGCATCGACCCCGTATCCGCGCAGAAAGGGCACGTTCATCATCACGCCGACGCGCGCCTGGTCGGCCGGCGGATCGGTGCCCTGGTCCGTCTGCGCCCAACTGGCAATCGGCTCGATGGTGACGCCATTGCGGAAGAGCTTGCTCGCGCCGAGCGAATACGACGCCGAATTATCGGTCGTGGCCGAGTTAGGCAGCGTTTTGAGACTGTTTTGCAGGTCGGTGCCGATTTTCTGGAAGGCGGTGATGAACTGCTGCTCGGTGTTTTGTTCGATGTTGACGTTTTGCTGTTGCAGGGCCTGCAACTGCGCGATCTGCGCCGGCGTGGCGTTTTGCGTGGCGATCTGGGTGACCAGCGAGGTGAAGGCATCCTGCTGCTGTTTTTGCGAATTGGCCAAGTCCTGCTGGCTCTGGTTCAGGAACGTCACCGTGCCGCTGCTGAGCACGCCGTTCTGGGTGGAGAAGCTGGTGTTGTTGCCGGTGGAGAAATCCTGCGTCGGCAAGGTATTGGTGGCCTTGGAGTTGTTCAGGTCCGTCTGCAAGCGGGCGGCGGCGGCGAGGAACTGTTGCGCGAGTTGCGCCTTGACCCTGCGATCCTGGTAGTCCTTGCGCAACTGCGCCGGGGTCCGCTCGTTGGAGTCGCGGCGTTTGGTGCCGTTGAACAGGATGTGGGTGTCGAACGCCCCGGTGTTCTGTTGCAGGAAGGAGCGCGCGAGTTCGCTGTCCTGTCCGGAGAGTTGGATTTGCGGATTGTTGCTCAGGGTCGAGCGGATGGCCTGGAGCAGGCTCATCGCCCGTCCCTCGTGCGGACCGACGGGGATTTGCGCGGCGACAGCCGCGGTGTAGTCGTGGTCCAGCGCGGTCACCGCGGCGGGAGCCAGGGTGGGCCGGGTGACGAGCGGAGCGGTGCCGGGCGGCGTGGAAGTGATCAGGGGCGGCAGCGCCGGGTTGGACGGGTCGGTCGGCAGCGGCGCGGCGGTGGGGTCCGACACCGGAGTTTGCCCGGGCGCGGTCGTGGCCGTGCTGCCCGGCGTGGGGGCGACCACGGTGGGAGTCGGCGGCGGGCTGGGAAGCGGCGTCACCGTCGGGGCCGGGTTGGCGCCGGGCGTCGGCGGGCTGTTCGGGTTCGGCGCGGTCCTGGTCGGGACGGGCGTGCGCGCTGCCCCCTGAGCCCATGCGCACGGGGTCAGCCACAGGCAGGCGAGGGTGGCCACGCAACCGGCCGACAGGATTTGGGCGAGAGGGTGCCGAGGGGTATTTTGGCGAAAGCTCATAACGGAAAGCGAGGGCATACGTTCGATGGGTCGGGCACGCCGGGTGTCGTCGGGCACACTGGCTTTCGCACCCGGCTGGAGACCACCTAAGTGCTTGCGGATCAGATTGGGACGGAGAAACGAAAGGTGGCAAGAAAAATCAGCGCGCGCGGGAATTTCTTGTCGGCGGGGTTCAGCGCGGGGGCGTCTTTCACGCCGTCCGGTTCACTGGGGCACTTCCAGATTTAGTTGCATCGTGGCGACGACCGACGCTCCTTCGACGACCGGGACCTGTTCCAATTGCGGCCGTGCGTACAGGACCTCCGCCGCCGGGTCGCAACGCAGGTAATAAACGTGGTCGGGCAGCACGCGCAGGCTGATCGCGCTGTGCCGCAGCAAACCCACCCCGAAGGAATGCACGCCGGGATCGGTCTGATAGAACCGCCAACACCTCGCCGGCAGCGAACCAATCGGCGTTTCGCCGTCGCTCAAGCGGTATTTGAAGATGTTTCCCTGGAAAGCCACCTCCCGATAAAAGCAGATGAGTGCCTTGCCTTTTGCCGGTCTCACCGAGTCCTCGCCGGCACGCAACGGCGGGGCTGGCCATGCAAGGGCCAGGGCGAACAGCGAGAGCACCGCGAACCGGACACGTCGTTTCATCGCAAACACTTTTGAAAGAAGCGGCGGGCGGTGTCAATCGCTAAGTTTCAGTTATAAAGATGATTACAGGTAATGCTCGCGGGGACGGATCGGTAGGCGTTAGCCGCCGTTGCCCGAACAACGCTGCCCTCGCGTGTCAGGCTCGGGAAACAGGTAGGCGTTCAGGTTTTGCACGCCGTAGCCCACCCCGGCGATGATCAGCAGAATGCCCACCCACCGGGGATGCAGTCGGAGCGGTAGATCAGGTATCCCGCCAGCATCAGGTGGATGGCGAAGAAGACTAGGCTCCCCTGTCACGCGCTCGACCATCATCCCAAAATGGAACTGCCACGGCGTCGGCATAAGATCAGACCCATCAGGCCCGCGCCGATGCCCAGCAGCACCCAGGTAGACGGCTCGGGCACGTTGGCGGCGGTCAGCACGGTGAGCGTCACGTCGTTGGGAACGCGCCCGCCGTCGGTGTTGGCCGCGTAGTTGACCAGGAACGTGTCGCCGTTGCCGTCGGTGTAGAGTGTGCCGCCCAACGCCGTGTTGGAGAACGTGCCGACGACCCGGCCGTCGCCCGTGCCTTCGAACAGGGTGAAGGTCATGCCGGGAGCCAGGGTGAAGCGGTTGTCGATGACCAGCGTGAGCGTGCCGCCCAGCGTCAGGCTTTCGCCGAAGCGCACCTGCCCGTACTCTCTGCCGGCCGAGGTGCCGGTGAGCGCCGCGTACATCCCCGAGTCGGCCGGCAGGGAAACGCTGCCGCCCACCGTCAGGGTGCCGGGAGTCAAGTCGCCCGCCGAAAATGCCGCGCCACCCGCGAACTTGGCCGCGTTTGACGATGCCGTCCCGTCCGCGGGCGCATTGCCGGTAAAGAGCACCGCGCCAGCCTGGAAGTTGATCGTGCCCGCGATGGCACCGTTGCCGCCGAAGGCCGCCCCGCTGGCGACGAAGACGTTGCCCGTGCCGGTGGCGGAGCCGGTAGTATTGTTGACGACCACCGTGCCGCCGCTCACCACCGTGCCGCCGGTGTAGCTGCTCGCCCCGGTCAGCGTGAGCGTGCCCGTGCCCGTCTTGGTCAACAGACCGCCCGTGCCGCCGCTCGCCCCGCCGTCAACGAGCGCGCCGTTGTAGGTGGCGGTCCGGTTGTTGCCGCCCACGCTCAGGTTCTTGCTGCCCAGGAAGATCGTCCCTGCCCCGGTGCTGACCCCGCCGTTGTGGGGGTCGCCGTAGGTGCCGACCCCCTCGATGGAGCCGAGGTTCATGCCGGTGCCGGTCAACCCGCTGATGTCCAGCGTGCCGCCCGCGTTGAACATCACCCGGGCGGTCCCGCCGTCGCTGTTGCCCAGGAACGAAACTTTGCCGACGAACCCGGTGCCGTTGCCTGCATTGCCCAGCAGGCTGATCGTGGCGCTCCCCGCCGTCGCGGATTCCTGGAACACGGTGTTCCCGGCCGCGACGCTGCCGCTCAGATTGCTGATGTTCGCGTTGCCGGCGGTGGCGAAACCCAGGAACACCGTGCTGCCCGCGGCCGCGCCGGGCATGGAAGACCCGATGCTCGTAATGCTCGCGCCCCCGGCCGTGGAAGTATCGCTGAACACGGTCACCCCTCCGCCCCCGACCCCCGACGCACTGCCTCCGGTGTTGTAGATCGTCGCGCCGCCGGCCGTCGAGCTTCCAAGAAACACGACGGACCCACCGAAAGCGCCCGACACGTTGTTCCCGTTGTTGAGAAACGTGGCGGTGCCGGCGCTGGCGGAATCTGAAAACGTGGCATTGCCTCCGGACGCGCCCGATCCCGCGCCGGCGTGGTTGGTGATCGTCGCGCCGCTGGCCGACGAAGTCCCGGCAAAGGTAGCGACCCCCCCGGCAGCATTCGCCACGTTGCTCCCGAAATTGTTGATCTGGGCGGCACCGGCGTTCGCGGAACCGGAAAACGTGACACTCCCGCCGGTCGCGCCCGTCACCGCGCCGGTCACCGGATTGTTGTTGCCCGCGAAGTTGTTGATCATGGCGGTGCTGGCGGTGGCGGAACCCGAAAACGCCGTGCCCCCCCCGGCGGTGTTGGTGTCGGCGCCACCGAAGTTGTTAATCGAGGCGGCCCCGGCGGTGGCAGTGCCCGAGAATGTGGTGACTCCCCCGGTGGCCCCGCTGGACGTGTTGCCACCGGAGTTGAAGATCTTCGCGCTCCCGGCCGTGGCGGTATCGGAGAACAGGGTCGCGCCGCCCGCGAGGCCGTTCCCCGTGGTCCCGAAATTCAGGATCGTCGTGCTCCCCGCGCTGCCGGTGCCGGTGAAGGCGGTGCTGCCGTTCGTGGAAAACGGCGCGGACATCGCCGCCGCGACCGTGGCGGCGCTGTTGGTGATGAGGGCGCCTCCCGCCGAAGTGTTGGTGAAGGTCGTGCTCCCCCCGACCGCCGTGCCGGAAAGGCCCGCGCCGGAGTTCAAGATGGAGACGTCGCCGGTGATCGCCGGGCCGCCCCCGCTGGTGGCGAGGAACACGAGGGAAAAAGGCGACTTCCCGGCCGGGGCGGCGAGCGTGAAGAATGTCTGGGAGTTATTCGAGTTGTTGACGACCCCTGCGCCGCCCGCGATCTGGAGGTTCGTCGGGATGATTTCGTAAGTCGGCGCGCCTGACGCGAAAGTCAGGGTGGCAATCGTCAGGGATGCCTCGTCCTGGATGGGGGTCGTCTGCGAGGAGGAGCCGAAGACGAGGCTGTCGCCGTCGGCGGGTGGGCCGTCGGTCCAGTTGGTCGAGCTGGACCAACCGGGCGAGGCGGTGCCGCCGTTGCCGGTCCAGGTGGTGGTCTGGGCGTGGAGCGCGCCGGCGGGCAACGCGGCCAGGCAGGTCAGGAGCAGGAAGCAGGAACGGATTTTCATGGGTCGCAGGTCGGATTGGCGGGAACGCGAAGAAACGCTCCCTGCCATTACCTACGGGGAAAAAGCGGGCGCATTTCAGCGCACCCCGCTTTTTTCCCTGCCCGCGCAGAAAACCCCGCCCGCCTCGCGGGACACGCCGGCCGGTCACGCGTGACTGATCAACGTCGTCCGGGTGAGTTCCAGGTATCTCCGCGTCTGAAATGCCGCGATGATCGCATGGATACCGCGAGGCAGTCGAGGCGCTTGACCTGGCTGAGCCGCGCCGCGAAGGCCAGCACCGCCAGGATGTCGTCGCGTTCGAGGTCCTCGTAATCCGCCAAGATTTCCTCGTTCGACATGCCAGAACTCAAAAGTTCGAGGATCGTCTCGACCGGATAACGTAACCCGCGCACGGCGGGTTTACCGTGACAAATCTCAGGGTCGATGGTGATCCGGTCGAGCAGGGCTGGCATGATGCGGTCTCAATCTGCAAGCGCGGCAAGAACTAGCAAATGCAAGCCGCCCCCGCCGCCGGATTCGGTTTGCGCCCGGAGCGGCGGTTGGGCAACATGGCCCTCTTGCCCGGCCCGGCTCCATGAACAAGCTCTACTACGGCGACAATCTCCACATCCTGCGCGACCGCCAGCAGTTCCCCAACTGAAGGCGCTGGTGGCTCTCCTGGGCCGCAACGACATGACAGCCTATCTGGTGATGATGGCCAACCGCCTGTTGCAACTCTACCGCGTGCTCAAGCCGACGGGCATCCTGTACCTGCATTGCGCCTCTTACTAAATTACATCATATGCTCAACTGGGATTTTCACGACGCTGCTGCAAACTCAACAGTCCCTCAAGTGAACCGACAAAAGTCGGCACGGAACTTGTGCGTTCAACAGTTTGGCCGAGAACATACGCTCGCCGTGCTGTTCGATCCGAAGCGCAACGAAACTCATACTGCTAGTTTACAAGGCTGCGACTGCGTTGATTTCACTAGGCAGCGTACAACGTTCAAGCCGTGTATGCACATCTACCGTGTGGCGGCTGAACTTAGAATTATCAAGTTGAGTTATATGGATCGCGCCTTAGCAGGCCGCATAAACTCGGAAGCGGTAAATGTGGAAACCAGCAGACTCAGAGCACTATCACGTGACGAGATTCAATGGGGCGGCTGGTCTACGGAGGTGCACGATTCGTTTGTCCAAAAGAATCGCCAATGGCGCGCTTATGAAGACGTGCAACGGCACCAACTTGTCGAGCGCAAGGGCAATGTTTGGTTCGTTAATGGATGGCCTGCGTCGTTGGAGCGGTGTGGATGTCCTGACTTCGACGACCGCAAACTACCTTGCAAGCATATCTATGCAGTCGCGCTCTCTTCAGACATATCACTACCCCTTAATTCTGCCGAATATGCGTTAGCTACGGAGCAGGGTGAAGAATTATTCTTCCACCCTTGGGGTACTGCATCGACGTTGCGCGAAAAACTATAGGGAAAACGCTGTTGATTAGCGGCTGCAACTTGAAGTCATCGGCACGCCGCGCGACCTCGAAAGCGCCCGCGACTTGGCCCGGCGCGACAAATACCAGTTCCAATGGTGGGCGGTGTCGCTGATCGACAAGGCCCAACCCTGGCAGGGCAAAAAGAAAGGCGCGGACACGAGCATCGACGGCATCCGGTATTTCCGCGACCTCGACCGCAAGGAAGTCCACACGATGCTCATCAGCGTCAAGGGCGGCGAGAACGTCGGCCCGGCGATGGTCAAGGATTTGATCGCCACGCTTGCGCGCGACAAGGCGGACGTGAGGCTGTTCATCGCACTGGCCGCGCCGACCAAGGCGATGCTCACCGAGGCGGCGGCGGGATTCTACACCAGCCCCAACGGCCGGAAGTCCGCCCGGCTCCAACTGCTCACCATCGAGGGCCTGCTCGACGGCACGCAGCGCCCCGAACATCCCGATTACGAGCCGGACACCAGCTACAAGAAAGCGAAGGCGGAGAGCAGCGGCGAACGGGCGACCTTGCTCTAACGGGCGTCCGCCGTGTGGGAACGGCGGCGCAAGGTGGCGAGGGCCAGCGCGACCGCGCCCGCACCCAGCAGCGCCCACGTCCCCGGCTCGGGCACGAAAGCGTTGATCGTCAACGAATCCGCGCTGGTCCCCGTACCCCAGGTGTACTTGTACGTGCCCGGGGTGATCCCCAGGCTGGCGGCGGACTGGCCGGTGTAGATATCGTTGTCGGTCAAGGCCGTGCCGGACACATAACCCGACGGCACGATGAGGTCCGTCGAAGACGCGTAGAACCCGACCAGGTCCCCGCTGCCCGAACTCGCCGACTTCATGCCTCCGCTCCCGAAGCTCGCGGGACCGGTCAGCCCGGCATAAAAGGCGAGCGCCGTCGGATTCGTCGGACCGCCGTACAGACCGGCGGCGCTCGGGCTGATGAACGCGTAGTAGTTGCCGGTGCCGTCGGGGTTCAACGCGGTGGTGTTGAGCGTGCCGCCGCCGTTGACCACGACGTTGCCGCCCACCTGCGTGAGCGTGAAGGTAAACGCGGCGTGCGCGCCCGTCGGCGCGGCGGCCAGCGCGAGGACGGACAGGACGGCGGCAAGGGCGAGGCGGGCAAAAGTGGGAGTTCTCATGGCAGGCGTCCGGGCGAGACGGACGCGGGCCGTTGTAGAGGAGCACGCCCCGCACGGCAAGGCGGAACTTCAGGCCGCGCGCACCCGGCGGCGCAGGGTCCAGCCCAGACCGACCGTCCCCACGGCGAGCAGCGCCCAGGCCGACGGCTCGGGGACGCTCAACTGCGCGTTGTCCACGGCAATTTGTTGATTGGGGCTGGCATCGACCAGGCTCAGGGTGACCGCTTGGCTGGAGGTGCAGGTGAGAGCCAGCGCGAGGGTCTGGAACGGTAGGGGGACGCCCGCACCGCTGGGGGTCGCGCGGACGGTCAACGGGAAGGTCTGGCTCGCCGTTGCTCCGCCCGTTACCGAGAGCGTGACGGTCGCCGGATTGGTGTTTGTCGGAGCCGCCGCCAAGGTGAAGAGATAAGTTTGCCCGTTTGTCAGGCCGCTGTCGGATTGCGAAGCCCCGTCACCCTGGTAAAGCACTTCGAGATACTGGCTGCCGTAGGGCGTAGTGCCGCCGCCGTAGCCGCTGCCGGTATTACTGCAGACGAAATCGTTGCCGCTGCCGATCTGGGTCCAGTTCGCCCCGGCGCTAAAAAAAATCTCGGTGGAGGTGGCCGGGTTCTCGAAGCTGCCGTTGAGCAGCATCTGGGCGTGGAGGCGGGTGGTGGCGGCGACGCTGGCAAGTAGGACCAGGGCGAGGCTGAGGCGGTGAAGGAAGCACGGGCGTGTTTTCATGGCAGGGCTGGATGGCGGTTGGAATGCGGACGGCGTGGTAATGGTGACAAGCGCGCGTCGGCACGCCTCCAACCATTACCTACGGGGGAAAAAAGGGCGCATTTCAGCCCGGCCCGCTTTTTTCCTAACTTCCTGCTGTGATGCCCTATTTGGCGGCGGGGGCGAGTTCGCGGCAGAGCGCCTCGAAACGCGGGTCGCCGCGCAGGGCGTCCCAGTCCGGGCTGCGGCGCAGGTCACCATAGTAGAGGCCGCCGGGGGCGGGGGCGATCTGACGCAGGAGGTCCAGGGCGGTGTCGCGCTCGTTAAGAAGGACGAGCACGGCGGCGAACTGGTTGGCCAGGATCGGGCCTTTGTAGCCGTCGCGTTCGGGCCCGGCGGCGAGGAGGGCTCGGTGGCCTGCGGAGAGAGCTTCCTCGCGGCGGCCGAGGCGCGCGTACAGCCGCGCCAGTGTCAGGAGCGCGGGGGGGTCTTCCGGGGTTACCCCGGCGGCGGCTTCCGCTTCGGGGAGGGCTGCCAACAACGCCGGGCGGGCCGCGTCGGGTTCGCCGCGCAGGGCCGCGAGGTCGGCTTCGAGCAGGGCGCGGGGCCAGTATTGCCCCTGGATTTCCATGCGGAAACGGGTGGCGGTGGTCCCCGCGAGGGCGCGTTCGGCGGCGGGGGCGTCGCGGTCGAGTTGGGCGAGGGTGAAGCGTTCGAGGGCGGCGATGCCGTCGGCGTCGTCGGAGCCGGGCGGGTAGAGGGTTGCGACGGCCTCGCGGAAGGGGGCCACGTCGCCCGTTTCGTCGTAGCGGGCCTCCAGCACGGCGAAGCGGGCGGCCTTCGCCTGGGGGTCGCGTGCCGTCCAGCGGGCGACTTCGGCGCGCAGGTCAGCGAAGCGGTGCAGGCCGCGCAGGGTTTCGACGATCTTGTAAGTGGTGTCCGCGTTGAAGGGGTCCAGCGCGGCGGCGCGACGGAAGGAGTCCAGCGCCTGGTCCCAGCGACCCTGCCGGCGGTCGATCAGGCCGAGGAAAAAGAGGGCGTAGGCGTCGTTGGGCGACAGCGCCAGGGCGGCGGCGGTCTCGTCGTGGGCGCGGGCGTAGTCGCAATCGAAGTAATAGAGGTACGCGGCCCGGGCGAGGTGCGCCTCCGCCGAGCCGGGCCGGGCGCGGTCGGCCTGTTCGACGGCGGCGCGGGCCTGGGCGGCGCGAGCCGGGGTGCGGTCGTAGTGGTGGAAATAGGTCAGCGCGTGCCAGTAGGCGAGTTGGGCGTAGGCACGCGCGAAGCCGGGGTCGCGGGCGACGGCGGCCTCCAGCAGGGCGATGACGTTCCCGAACATCGCCGGCGAGTCGCCCGCCACGGCGTTCATGGCGACGCGGGCGCGCAGGAACAGTTCGTAGGCGGCGAGGTCGTGCGTGGGCGGCTCGTTGAGGGCGCTCTGTTCGGACGGGGTCAGGCGGATGGGCAGCCGGGCGGCGATGGCGGCGGAGAGTTCGTCCTGGAGGTCGAAGAAGCTGCCGACGGGCCGGTCGTAGCGTTCGGCCCAGACCTGGGTGTCGGTGCGCGTGTCGATCAACTGCGCGGTGACGCGCACCCGCCCGGCCTCGCGCGCCACGGTGCCTTCGAGCAGGTAGGCGACGCCCAGGTCGCGGCCGATGTCGCGGGCTTTGGGCCGGGTCGCCGCGTCGCGGTAGACGGCGGTGGAGGTGCGCGAGATGACCTTCAAGTCGGCCACCCGGGCGAGGTCGGTGAGGATTTCGTCTTGCATCCCATCCGCGAGGAAGGCGTTGGCCGGGTCACCGCCGAGGTTGGTGAAGGGCAACACGGCAATCGATTTTTCCGGGACGGGGCCGGGCGCGTAGGGCGGGGAGGAGGCCGGGCGGGCGGTACGTCCCGCGGGGATGATGAACGCCACCGCCGCAGCGAGCAGAACCGCCGCCGCGCCGATGACAAGGAACGCGCGGCGTCGGCCGGGTACGGCCAGCTTTTGCCGGCAGTCGCGCAGGGCGGCGGCGAGTGCGCGGGCGTTTTGTGGACGCGCGGCGGGATCGGGGGCGAGCAGCGAGCGCAGCAGGGCAACGACCGGTGCGGGCACGGCAGCTTGGGCGAGTTGCTCGACCGGCAAGGGATGACGGGTTTGCCGCTCGTGAATCTCCGCCAGCGTGCGGCCCACGAAGGGCACCTGACCCGTCAGCAGATACCAGAGCGTGACCCCCAGCGAAAAAATGTCCGAGCGCACGTCCAGCGCGCCGCCCCCGGCCGGAACGTTCCCGCCCTCCCGGCCTGGGTCGGCGGCGGTGCCGGCAAACTGTTCCGGACTGGCGAACGCGGGCGTGCCCACGAACCCGCCCGCCGTCTGGCTGGCTCCGGGGTTCGTCGAGCCCGCCGCCGCGAGCACGGTCTTGGCGAGGCCGAAGTCGATGACCTTGACCTGCGGCTCGCCCGCGCGGGCAGCGTCCTCGCCGCCGGTGAGCATCACGTTGGAAGGCTTCAGGTCGCGGTGAACCAGTCCGCGCGCCTCGGCGGCCCCGAGCGCCCGGGCGATCTGCGCGGCGATCTCCAGCGCCAGCGCGGGGGGCAATGGACCGTCGCGGCGCACGCGCTGTTCGAGCGTCTCGCCCTCGATGAACTCCATCGCGTAGTACGGCTGGCCGTCCGCCTCGCGCACCCCGTACTGGAACACGCTCGCCACGTTGGGATGGCGCAACGCCCCGGCCCCCCGCGCCTCGCGCCGGAAGCGGGCGTGCGCGTCCGAGCGCGCGGCAACCGTGGCGTCGATCACCTTGAGCGCCACCAGCCGGTCGAGCATCGTGTCGCGCGCCAGATAGGTCGTGCCCATCGCCCCGTGGCCGAGTTCGCGCGGCGAGCCGTCGTCGGTCCGCTCCACCTCGAAGTCACCGAAGCGTTCACCGGCCGCCAGGGGCGAGGGTGGCGGATCGGCGCTGCCTTCCCCGTCGTCCAGCCCGTCGGCGAGCAGGCAGGTCAGACAACCCAGGTCGGAGGCGGCCGTGCTGGAAAGCGCGCGACCGCAACGCGAGCAAACCGGCGGGGCCACGCCCGCGTCGGGATCATCGGCGAGCGGTTGATCGTGATCGGGGAACGTCATCACGGCAAGAGCGGCGGTTGGGGGCGTCGGAACTTACTGGCTGCCGGTCAACACCCGGTGGAGGTGGCGCAGTTCTCCCGACACTTCCCCCGCGGACGCGACCGTGTGACCCACCTCCGCGCGCAAGACGGCGCGGTAGCGTTCGCGCAAGCGATGGATGTGCGTGCGCAGGGTATTGATGGACAGGGAAAGCTCTGCCGCCAACGCTTCCTGGTTCGGGACGGGAGCCGCTGTGCCTCCCAGGAACGGGCGCAACGAGGTGAAAAGCCCCTCGCGGCCCTCGGACGCATACGCCGCCGCCAGAGCCTCCAGCGCACGGCTGACCAGGGCGGTGGCCCAGCGTTCCTCGAAGAGCCTGTCCTCGCTGCCCGGCGCGAGCGCGCCGTGGGAGATTTCCTGCGCGATGAAGGCCACCGATTCCGTGGCGAGCAGTTCCTCGCTCAGAGGCAGGAACTCGTAGCCGCCGCCGCGCTTGAGGGCCTGCGCCTGTACGTGGGCGTCGGCCAGAAAGTGCTTGAGCGCCGCGAGCAGAAAAGTGCGAAACCTGCCCCGGTCAGGGTTCGCCCGGGTGTAGATGCGTTTTTGCAGGACGTGCGCGAAGAACGCCTGGGTCAGGTCCTGGGCATCGCAGGCCGGGTGGCCGCGACGCCGCACGAAGGTGTAGACCGGCGGCCAGTAACTGCGGCACAAATCCGCGAGCGCACGTTCGGCGACGTGACTGCGGGCGTCCCCGGCCTCGACCACGAGGCTCCAGTGCGTGGAGGCAAACCGCGCGCCCCCCGTTTGCAACGTCCCTGGTGCCAACCTCACCCGGCACAGGCTAGCAGGACGACCCCGGCCGGGTCAACGTCTATGAGGCCGGTCGGACGGCGCGGGGACGGCGGGGTGAGCGGTTGCCGTGAATCCGTCGTTGGTCCAGTAGCGCAGCACACGCTCTTGCAACTCCAGCGGATAGGCGTGGACGAAGGACGAGCGGATCGGCAACCGGTCGCCCCATTCGTCGGGCGGCAGACAGTTGTAGACGACCTTGGTGGTGTGCGCGCTCATCTTCTCGGCGCTGTCGAGAAAGGACACGAGCGGGTTGGTCGCCTCTTCGTTGAACACCACTTGTAGTGTGCTCCCAGTCTCTGCGGCGAACTCCGTTGAACCGCTTCGACCACACCAGGAACGTGCCGGGCGCGCCGTCACTTCCCTGGCGAGGCCGCTTGCGTGACGATCACCCGGTAAAATCCGGGCCCGGTCGCAGGCGGATAGGGGTCGGTCAGGACGAGCGGGCCGTTGACGCTGACCGTCTGCGGGGTACTGGTCGTGCCCGCAACCTGCCAGTCGGAAGGCGAAAGACTGGTTGCCCTTTGGAGTTGGTAGCCGAGGCCCACGATTCCATTGACGGTGACTTGCACCGCCGTCTTTGAACGCACGATCCCGGTGATTTGCAGCCCGGTGGCATCCAGCACGACCCCACCCTTGCCGTTGACGATGTTCGCGGGCAGCACGCCCGTCCACGCGCTGATGTCGAGCACTCCGTTGTTCGTGATCGTGTCGCCCGCCGCGAGAGTCGCCGAACCGGTCAGGCGCAGGAAACCGTTGTTGGTGAGGTTGCCGTTCGCCGCGAACGTCGCGGACCCGTCCAACTGGAGCAGACCGCTGTTGGTCACGTCGCCACTTGCTTGAAGGTGGCCGCCCGACACGTCGAACACCCCGCCCTGGGCCACCGTTGCGCTGGCGAGGTGCGTCAGCGAGCCGGTGAGGATCACCGTGGAGTTCACGGCTAGCATACCCGAAAAAGGGTTGTCCGCCGTGAGGGTGGCACTGCCCCCGCCGAGGGCGGTCAGCGTACCGCTGCCACTGACGACCGCCGCGAGCGTCCATGCGCTGCCGGGGTTGGAAAAAAGTGTCGCGCTCTGGCCGGTCAACGCCACCCGGCCCGTGACGACGCCGAGCGCACTACCGGCGAGCGTGCCGGAGATCGAGAGCGTGCCCGCGCCGGTCGTCAGCGTGCCGGACACCCCCGCATACGCCACCGTCTGGTCGTAGCCTCCCAGGTCGAAGGCCGCCCCGGCGGCAGCGTTGATGGAACTGTTCGCCGCCAGGACGTTGCTCGCGCCGAGCCGCAAGGTGCCTGCGGTCGCGGTCGCGGTCGTCAGCGGGGTCTGTCCGGCCAGGACAAAGGTGCCCGCGCCGAGTTTGTTGATGCCCCCGGCTGATCCGGTGACCGCGCCGAGGGTAAACGTATTGCCGGGATCGACCACCTCGAAACCGCTGGTCGCCGTGCCAGAAGTGATCGCACGTGCGCTCGAATGGAAGGTGTTGCCGGTGACTTGCAGCGCGCCGCCCTGCAAGGTGACGCCGCTGCTTGCCGCGCCGAGCGCCGTGTCGGAGGAAACGCTCACAGTACCCGCCGACAGCACGGTTCCCCCGCCGTAGGAATTGTTGCCGGTGAGCACGAGCGTGCCCGCGCCCAGTTTGGTCAGCCTGCCGGAGTTCGTGAGCGCCTGCGCGAGCGTGAACGTACCGCTGTAGATGTCGAGCGACACGTCGGGCGTGGAGAAGGTCAACGGGTGGCTGGTCGATGGAAAGCTGCCGCCATACACCCCCAACATGCCGCCGCCAAAAACCACCGGACTGCCCGCCGCGCCGAAACCCGCGTCGCTGCTCACCACGAGCGTCCCGTTGTCGATGTAGAGTCCGCCCGTGAACGTGTTCTGCCCGGAAAGGGTCAGCGTGCCCGTGCCTTCCATGAACACGCGACCCACGCCGGTGATCGTCCCAGCGAAAGAGGCGTTGCTGGTCACCATCAGGTCGTGGGTGCCCAGGTCGAGCGTCGCCCCGGCGTTACCATAGCCGTCGATCAAACTGAGGGATTGGTCCGCCGCGAGCCGCAACGTCGCCGCGCCGGGGAACGCGACGGTGCGCCCGTTGAGCACCGTGTTACTGCCAGCCAGCACGGTGGTGCCGCCGTACAAGCTCAGGCCGTAAGCGGAGTTGCCACCGGTGAGGGTCAATGTGCCGTTGCCGGTCTTGGTGATCGCCATCGCCACCGTGCCGCTGATGACGGTATCTCCGATGCTGTTCACATAAAAAGGACCGCTGCCACTGATCGGGCCGGAGAGCGTGAGAGTGCTGCCCGAGGCTGCACCGGCGCTGCCGATGGTGGTGGTGATGACCACCGGTCCGCCCCAGGTGTTGGTTCCCGCGTCGCTGACCAACGCGCCGAGCGAGTCATTCGTGCTGTTGCCGCCGCCGGACAGAGTGATGGTGCGGCCCGACACGGTCACGCCGCCGCGCAACAGGAGGCTGCCACCGCCAGCGGTCACGGAACTGCCCGACGCGCCGAGTTGCGAGGCATCGGTGATGACGAGGTTGCCGGTGCTGATCGTCGTGGCACCCGTGTAAGAATAGCTGCCCGACGCGATCCAGGTTCCTTCGCCGGAAGTATTGTAGCCGTAGGTCACCGCGCCATTGCCGCTCATGGAGGCAGGCAACTGGGAGGTCGTAGCCGGAGCGGTCGTAAATCTCGCGCCGCCACTGCCGACGATGATAGGGCGAGTCAACGTGCCGTTCTGGGTGAACTTGATCCCGCCGCCGTCGAGTGTGAGCAGACCGGTGGACGCGCCGAGGTTGGCGTCGGTGTTGTAGGTGAGGAAGCCTGACTTGACGGTCGTGCCGCCGGTGTAGGTGTTATTGCCACCGAGGCTTTGAGCGTTTCCCGCCGCCAAATTGAGCACCATTCCACCGCTGCCGCTGATCGTGCCGGTGAAGCTAGGTGGGTAAGTAATGTCCCCGCCGACGGTTAGGGTCAGGGAGTTGCCACCGAGCAGAATGGTGCCCGCGCCGGAAAAGCCCGAGATATCGAGGCGTTGACGCCGTTGAGGTCGAAGGTACCGCCCGAGTTGAGGAGCAACCCTCCGCTGCCAATGGAGGTGTTGGCGGCAGCGAGTTTGAGAACACCGGAATTGATGGTCAGCGAACCCGCGTTGTAGTTCGTGCCGCTGAGCAGCAACGTCCCGGTGCCGTTCATCACCAACCCTCCCGCTCCCTGGATGCTGCCGCTGACCGTGAAATTACCCGTGCCCGTGAGGGTCGGGGCGGCGGGTGCGCCGGGGGCATACGCGCTGTTGGCGATGACCACGCCCGCGAGGGTCAACGTGCCGGAGTCGGACTGGTAGGTGACCGGGACTTGCGGGTAGAGGTCGGTGCCGACCGTGTTGTTGCCGGTGCTGAAAATGCCCGCGCCCGAGTTGTTTAAAGTCAGGGCATTCCCCGTCACCGCGAAACCGCCCTGGTTGAAGGTCAGCGAGTGGATCGCCCGCGTCGCGCCCAGCACTTGGTTGGGCTGCACGAGGATTCCCAGTACCAACTGATCGGTGCCGTCGAAGGCAGGCGCTTTATTCCAGTTTCCAGGGGTGCCCCACGAATTGTCCACCGCTCCCGTCCAGGTGCTCGTCTGCGCCAGCACGGTGGAAGTTCCCAGCCAACACCCGAAGGCAAGGCAGGCCACCGCGACGCGGACCAGTGCACATGGAGAAGGGAAACGAGGGAATTTCATCGAACGGCGCGTGTCCCCGGGGACCGGGCGATGGGTCAATTGTCTCGGAAGCGACCGGATTTTGGCGAGCAAAATCGGTAATCGACTCCGCGACAAACTCATGCGTCGCCCGAGGTGACGACCAAGTCGTTTGCCTCCAAACGGAGGCAGGGAGCAGAACTAGCGCGGCGAAAGCGCCCGCCGGTTGACCGGGCTGATTGAAGTTACTGCTCAGTCTGGAGGGCAAGCGAAAACCGGGTCAGTTCTATTTTGTGTCCCGCTGCCGGTCGCGCTCCAACGCTTTCTTAGAATTTTGCTGGGCCACGGGGTTACCGACAGGAAAGCGCCTCCTGTTTTGTAAACCCGGTCATCGGAATCCGTGGCCAGGGTGGACGGTATCCCTGGCTTGCCAAGTCGGGTACCCTCGTGTAAGCCAACACATGCTGGGGAGAAGGTCTGTGCCAGCAAGCCGGAAGAACGGCCAAAACCAGCATGACCGTAGAACAGCACCGCAGAACGGCGGACTTTCCCACAAACTGCCAAGGAACAAGTACCTCGATTTCAGCGACTAGGGCCTGTAGCTCAATGGTTAGAGCAGGGGACTCATAATCCCTTGGTTCAAGGTTCGAATCCTTGCAGGCCCAACCTGCTAACGCTCTCTCTGAGAGCGTAATACAATCAGAAAACGTGCCTGAAAACGGCACGAATCGTAACAAAAACGTAGCTGGCGAAAATATTTCGCCTGAAAGTGGTTCTTGGGGAGGGCGTCGGGGCCGCCGCCGGTCGCATTCTCTTTCTCCGCAAAAGGTCGCAAGGCTAACGGTTGCCGAGCGCCTTGATTTACATTCATCCCACGACTCGGATACAGGGTGCCGAAATTGGCATGGAGCTCAAAACGGAAAAGGGTACGGGCTTCTTCGCTTGGGCAGTAAGACCTTCAAGGCTCACCGGGTCTCTTTTGGGGTACATCGAGGCTCGATTCCGGCCGGAATGCTGGTCTGTCACCGGTGCGATAATCCAAGGTGCATCAACCCTGAGCATCTTTTCGTCGGCACTCATCGGGACAACGTGCTGGACATGCACGCAAAAGGCAGAAACCCGCTCAATCCCGCAAGCGCCGTCCATTTGGCGTCAATCCGTCCGCAAAAACTGGACGAACGCGCGGTCTGCGACATTCGCACTCGCCGGGAAACAAAATGGGTCTACGCCGCCCGTTACGGCGTCTCGCCCGACACGATCAAGAATGTTCTCGGCAATAGAACGTGGAGGAATGTGCAATGAGAGCCCCTCAAGCGATTTGCAGCGGACGGCCCAATACCACGAGCCATCACCGGACGCTCTCCGGTGGCAAAACAGGGTGCGTGCCGGGATGCGTAAACCGTGCGTCCGCTGCAACCCCTTCCACAACCAACCGAAAGGGGGTGAGCCCGATGTTGACCCCGTTGTCACACCGGAACACCGCCGCGCCGATGTTCGACCCAGAGGCGCGGCGAAGGGCTTTCGTTAACCGCCCGCGCCGGATGGAACGGAGGGCGGTTTGAAGGCGCTTCCCATAGCCGTACTATTTGCCCGGCGTGACAGCGTGTACAAAACGCTTCCCGACTGTGATGTCTACGATGCCGACCGCGATGCGCTGACGTGGGCGGGCGGAACGTCGTGCATCTGCCATCCGCCGTGCCGTGCGTGGGGCCGCCTACGGAACATGCCCAACGTCGCACCCGGCATCCCTGCGGGTGAGAAGGACGCGGCGCGGTGGGCGGTAGCGCAGGTCCGGCGCTGGGGCGGCGTGCTGGAACACCCGTGGGCCAGCTCACTGTGGGCCGACCGGAACCTTCCTCGACCTGGCTGCGGTGGGGATGCCTTTGGCGGCTTCAGTCTCTACGTGCTGCAAAAGTGGTGGGGCCATCGAGCGGACAAGGCGACGTGGCTCTACGTCTGCGGCATCCGGCCCCGCGACGTGCCCGCCATGCCTCTGAGCTTCCGGGAAAGCCCGTGCGTGGTCACGTCGAGCCTCTACCGGCGCGGCGATCCTCAATGGAAGCCGCACCTTCCGAAGTCGGAACGCGAGCACACCCCGGACGCTTTTGCGCGTTGGCTCGTGAAGTTGGCTCAGTCGTGCGCCGCGGTTGCCATTGAAAGCAGGGCAACACCATGACGACCACCCGCCACCAAATCGAACTCCGCACCTCGGACGGCGGCGACTGGCAGTTCCACGCCACCTCGCCCCAGATGACCGCAGAGCAGGCGCGCGAGCTGGCTGCCGACTGGAACCGCAAGCGGCGGCGGAGCGGGGAGTTTCGCGCCGTGCGGATCACGGAGACGCGGGAGGTTTTGGAGTGATACAAAGATGAGCACCATCGAACAACGAAGAGCCGAGGCCGAAACTTGGAACGCCGAGCAATCGGCCGCGTTCATCCGCGCGCCGGAGGCATGGATCACCCGCGAGCACCTGACGGGGACTGCTGCGGCGGCGCGGCTGGAAATCTCACCGATCCGGCTTGGCCAGTGGCTCAATGGGGCGCTTCGACCGAAGCCGGAAGAGGTCGTGCGGGTTCTGGAGCGGGCGAAGTAGACCGGACTCACTATTGGGTAAGGCGAATTTAGCCACGCACAAACTAATGTCGTTTCTCGCTTTCTAACATCAAAAGGAATAGCGTACTAACATTATGAGCAAACAATCCTATTCCGAGAAACTACGTGATCCCCGGTGGCAAAAGAAACGGCTGGAGATCATGCGGCGCGCCGACTTCAAATGTGAAGACTGTGGTGCGGCTGACAAAACGCTAAACGTCCACCATTCGCTGTACCGATCTGGCGTCGAACCCTGGGAAGCGTGGAACTCCACGCTTCGATGCGTGTGTGAAGACTGCCACGAAGGGCGCCAGGGCACCGAACGCGAGGCTGTCGAGACATTCAAGGCGGTCTGTTCAGTACTCGCCCCGGTAGAGATCGATAACCTCCGCCGCGAACTGATCGACCGCTTCAAACTGCGAATGACAATCCGCGACGAGTTTATCGGTGCGAGGGAAATCCAAGCAATGGAAAGCGGCGAACTCACGAAAGCTGGCTTGCCGCCGATTCACTTTCTCCCACCAGCATCCTGAACTTGCACCGCGAGAATGAGCACCGCTGATCTCGACACCGCTTTGCTGGACCTGACGGACGCGCAGTTGAATGCCGCGCTGGTCCGTCGCGCCCAAGCGAAAGCAGATCGGATGAAGCGGCAGTCGGCGGACCGGATGGCGAAGCTGCGCGAGCGTAGATTGGCTGCTGCTCAACCGGTGAATAGTGACGCTGGCGTTACGCAGTCCGTTACGCAAGAAAAGCGTAACATTACCTCGGAGAGTTACGCAGATAGTGACGCTGGAGTTACGCAAGAACAAGGCACTGCCCCCTCTCCCTCTCCCGCCCTTTCCCCCGTACCCCCTATCCCACCCACACCCACACCCAACCCCCTTAATCCCCCAGAACCGCCGCAAGCGGCGGGGGGTGAGGATGAGGAGGTGAAGGCGGAAAAACAGCGAAAGGCAGCCGAACACCGGGCGCTCTCGATTCGCATTGGCAGCATCGTTCGCCGCAAGCCGTCAACCGACTGGCTGCCGAAGGAAAAGACTGCGCTCGTAAAACTCTACCCGCTGCCAGAAGCGGACATTGCCGTTGTCGAGCGGTACTACGCCGCGCCGATGGATGCCGCGAGGGACTACCGCCGCCGCGACCTGTTCACCCTGCTCAACAATTGGCCCGGCGAGGTGGATCGCGCCAACCGGCATTTCGGACTGAACGGCCATTCTCTGAGTGCCGCCAAACCGCTTGATGAAATCGTCACCGAGGAAATCTTTCGCGCCTTCATGACTTCTGATCCGGATAACGGCCGGTTCGCTCCAATGCTGAACGAATTGCCGTTGCCAATTTCACGACTGCGCACCGTTCGCGAAACCTTCACCGCCTGGAAAGCAAAACAGCCATGAGCACCACCCCCAATCCTTCCCACCGCGTCGATGCCCCGGAAATCGAGCGCACCCTGCCGCACAGCGAGGATGCCGAAAAGGCCATCCTCGGCGCGATGCTCCAGCTCGCCCCGGAAATCTGTCCGCTGCTCGAATCCCTCTCGCCCGCCGCGTGGTACGTCCCCGCGCACGCCGCCATCGTGGAAACGGCGCTGGCGATGTGGACGGCCGGAAAGCCCGTTGACGCCGGCACGCTCACGGTGGCTCTACGCGACACCGGCAAGCTCGATGGCGTCGGCGGGGCCGCGTACCTGACGAACCTCAGTTGGGAGCAAGCGGCATCGGTCGTCCTCGCCGAGCACCACCTCGGGACGCTGCGCGAATTGTACGCCCTGCGCATGGGTGCCGTCCAACTCAAGGGACTCGCCGAGGTTGCGCACAACCCGCGCGCGCAAGTCGAGGAAATCGCCACGTCGCTGGAAGCCTCCGCCAAGTCGATGCGGGAAGCCGCTACCGACCCGGCCAAGGACGGACGCTGGTCGATGAGCGGCACGGTGATGGAAGTCATTGAGGGCATCGAACGCGCGCACGAGCGGAAAGGCCAAGTGATGGGGCTTTCGACGGGGCTCACCGATTTGGACAAGCTCACCGGCGGCGCGCAAAACGCGGAGATGTTCGTCATCGCCGCACGCCCGTCGATGGGCAAGACGGCGCTGGCCATGAACATCGCCGAGCACGTCGCCGTCACGCTCAAGCGTCCGGTGGGGATTTTCAGTCTGGAGATGAGCAAAAAGCAGTTGGTGCAGCGCCTCATCTGCTCACGTGCCCGGGTGAACCTCGCGCACGTCCGGGACGGGTTTCTGACCGAACGCGATTTTCCGAATCTGACGAATGCCGCCGGTCTGATTGCGAGCGCGCCTTTTTACATTGACGACACGGCGTCGCTGGCCATCAACGATCTGAAGGCCATCGCGCGCCGGATGCACAAAGCCAGCGGCGGGCTGGCGCTCGTGGTCATTGACTACCTGCAACTCGCCCGCTCGAATTCGCGCCGCGCCCAGGACAACCGGCAGGTGGAAGTCGCGGAAATCAGCGCGGGCTGCAAGGCGCTCGCCAAGGAACTCGACATCCCGATCATCGTCCTCGCCCAGCTCAACCGGAACCCGGAAGCCCGCGCGGGCGGCAAGCCACGCCTGAGCGATTTGCGCGAATCGGGCAGCATCGAACAGGACGCCGATGTGGTGGGAATGCTTCACCGCGCCGAATACTACGCGGAAGACCCGGCGGAAAAAGAGCGCCTCAAGGGCGAGGCCGAATTGTCGATCCTCAAGCAGCGCAACGGACCGGTGGACGATGTGAAGCTCACCTTCCTCAAGCAGTACACCCGCTTTGAGGATCGCGCCCCGGAACGCACCGTGAGCCGCGTGGAGGAACTCGGTAAATAATCCACACCCCCACCATGACCTTCATCAACAAATCGTGAGCGCGAACAGCGCGCTGAAAGACGCCCGGAAAGCGGCGTCCTAACCCAGAAACCGCCCGGCGTTCTTTCCTGCACCGGGTTCAACATCACAACGCCAGACCTATGCCAGACATCAAATACCGCGACGCAATCAAGCAAGCTGCCAGCCTGAAAAAGCTCGGCATGACCGAACTCTACCTCATGGACGACGGCGAGGAAAAGCCATGGGGGGACGTAGTGAAAGCCGAGCCGGGAGAAAGTCACCGCCTAGGCATGAACACCTCCATCTGGTTCACGGCTGAAGACCCGAAGACCAAACTCCGTTTTTGCTGGAGCTTCGACATCGAGAAACGTAGTGCCAACGGAAAAGGTCACTACGAAATCGACATCGAAGGCTGCAAAGCGGCCTACAAAAAATTGAGCGCGACTGGCAAGGCGATGCTCGCTTCGTACTTCGCCGGGTGTGCCGCCAAGGTCCGCGAGAAGGGGCTGGAGTGGCAGGGTTATGCGGACCGCCAGCGGCAGGACGCCGAAACCCTCGATCAACTGGCAGCGTGCCGGTGGTGTTGAACCAGGGATTAGATGGAAAAACTTCCGCATAACACGCCATGATCCCCGCCATCGCCTATCTCGCCGTCACGGCCCTGTTCGTTCTCGCCCTGTGCGGCAGTGCCCGCCGCGAGCCGCCGTCTCCGCCGGCCGCCAGCCGCCATGCCACCCGCACCCCGACCCTCGCCATTGCATCGAGCGCCACGGCCGGACAAATCGCCTGGGACGCGGACCCTGACAACCCGGCCGTGGGCTACCGCGTGTATTGCGGCACGGCAAGCGGCGATTACTCGGTGCCTTTCGATGCCGACAACGCGACGAGCTACCATCTCACCGGCCTGCAACCGGGCGTGACGTATTACGTCGCGGTGACGGAGTTCGTTCTGGGGTTGGAGAGCGCGTATTCCAACGAGGTTTCGTTCGTGGCGGACAACAACAACGGGCCGACGATTCCGGTTGGTCCCCAGCCATCCCCCACGCCGACGCCGACGCCTGCCCCACAGCCGACGCCCACTCCAAGTCCGACACCCGTACCCACCCCGTCGGCAAACAAAGTCCCGCTGCTGGTGCAAGGTTGGGCGGCGGATGGGTCGATCAACCTCACGCTGCAAGGGCCGGCCGGCGGCACGGTGACGGTGTGGTATTCGACCGATCTGGTGACGTGGCAGGTGCTCCAGCACGTCACGGTGGCGGCCTCGCCTCAGACGGTCAATGATTCGACCGTGTTGCGGAGTCGGACCGAGCGGCGGTTTTATGAGGCGACTTCGCCGTGAATATGACAAAAGACGAACTCTCAAAACTCACCCCCGAACAGAAGTGCATCAAGATTGCGGGGGCGTGCGGGTGGCATTCCATCAAGCAATGCACCTGCAAATGCCAGCCCCACGGCCTGCCGCGCGGTACGCAGAACGAGCGTGAGTACAAACACCTCCCCGACTACCTCAACGACCTCAACGCCATGCGCGAAGCATTCTTTACATTGGCCTACGCTGACCAGCGGGAATACTTCTACTCCGCGTTACGCGCGGTCATGGGTTTCGATCTGTTGCACCGACCGACCCCCGATCAACTTGCTACGATCATCAATGCCACTGCCGCCCAGCGTGCCGACGCTTTTTTACTTGTGGTCGGCTGACGGCCGGGGAGCAGAACACCGCCGACCCGCGAACGTTCTCACTCTATCCCTTCCATCAAAAGCAGATCGCCGTCTTGCATTCGCTCGCCCACCTTCTGGGGGATCGTAATCTGTCTGGGCAAAAAGGGATTCGTTCCTTCAGAGACGCTTACGAGAAAATGAACGTCGTCACGCGACTCACCTTTCTTGAGTTTGAAATGTTCTTGCCGATTTTGCATCTGAGGCATGTGTCCCAAGGCAGCGCCAGAATGGCCGCGCGGGAGCGCAATAGAACCTTGAAACCAGATGTAAGCAGAAACGCTAATATCTTTGAGTGCCGTGATTTTGAGTTTCATCGTGGGTCTTGCGGGAAGCGCACAACACTGATGCTCTCCGGCGGTGAGAGCAAATCCTATGTTGCTGCCGAGCGGAGCTTGAAAGCACCGATAAAAACAACGGCTTGCGTAAAAGTACGTGCAAATTCACAAGCAGTTGTGGTAATTTCCCCGCACATGGCATTCGGCTCGTCTGATTTTGCTGACCCGGCGGACCGTCCCGAGGCGTCATACCGGCGGCATCCCGTCGAGGATATGGAGCCCGAGCTTTCGGCCAACGAACAGCTTGCGGAACTAGGTGAGGCTTTCCAGCGCGTGCTCGCGTGGGCGGCCGAATCCGGGTCCATCGTCCAGATGGGGCAGCGGATGTACGTTATGCTCTACATCCTTCGCCCGGCGCTCATTGAGGGGATGACCCTTGAGCGCATCGGCGCGCAAAGCCAAGTCACGCGCGCCGCCATCGACAAGCTCGTCGTCGATTTCCGCGACACTTTTCACGTCAGAAGCCGGCCTATGAAATCGGAGGAAACTCGCAAACGATGCAGGAGAGCGCAATTATCTCGGGTCTAGTTCAGGACATCCGCGATTCACACCAAGAGTTTGAGGGCAGTTTTCGCGTGTCGGTCGAAGCGTACTGGCAGTGCGGTAAGCTGTTGTGCGAAGCCAAGAAGTTGCCCGAAATGAGCGGAAACTTCGAACTGTGGGTGGAGTCGAATTTCGATTTCACGACGCGCACGGCACGCAACTACATGGAGTTCTTCCGGAAACACGTTTCCGCTCCGTTGTCTGATTTGCAGGCACTTAAACTGACGGACGGACGTGAGCGGCAATCACTGGAAGGCGATGTAACCTTTGATTCGCGCTCCACGGGTTTGCTGGGCGTGGTGAACCGGTTCGACCGTGAATGGACGCGCTGGGAGAAGAGTGACGAACGAGACGAAGACAAGGCGCGCGAGGTCTTTCGCCCGGTGTGGCAGAAGTTACAGGCTTTATTCGCCGACTGACTCTGCAATGTCTGGTTCCGAGATTGTACCGCATGGTGTCAAGCTCGAAGCGCGGTCGGCAAAGGAGGGAGTCTTAATTCTCAACTGCGCGACCCCACCCCGGGGTAAGGAATCTTTTTGAGAGACAATCCCGTACGCAGGTAACCATGACCCACCCTTTTTTGTGTGACAGGGTGAAATTCCAATTCTTCCGGTTCCGGTATGCCTGCCAAGCGCAAAGCGAAGTACAAAAAGACGCAACGCGTGTACGCGGAGATGTTCGACCGTGACGAGCGCACGATCCGCGACTGGCAGAAGAAGAAATACCCGCTTGATGATCCCGAGGCGATGGAGGCCAAGCTGGCCGAACAGCTTCATCAGGGCGGGAAGGATGCGGACGAGAACGACGGTCGGATCGACGCCGCCGCACTGACCGATGAGCAACTCGAAAGCCCTGGGAACGCTTACGATGCGAAGTTCTACGAGGCGATCTTGCGCTGCCGCAAGCTGGCGCACTCGCTCAGGGAGGCAAAGCGGCTGGTAATCCCCAAGTCCGAAGTGCGCGAGGGGGAGATGCGCGTCAACACGGCCGTGAAGTCTCGGTCTACTGGGCCTGCCCGGCGAGATGCCCGCCCGACTGGCCGGGAAGGATGAGGTTGCCATCCAAGAGTTACTTGCCGGCTGGGTTCAAGACACCCTCACCGCCCTTTCCAATGCCCGCAGCCCTCTCTACAGCAGCAGCACCGCCCGCTGAGGACGGTGGCCAGTACGTGGTGGAGTGCGCGGCACTGGCCTTCGTGCCGCCCGACACGCGCCAGCCCCCGGAGTGGGCAGAGGAGTACGTCCAGATTCCCAACAGCGCGCGGGGCACGAAGAAATTCTACCGCTCGACGTACCCGATGATGAATGAACCGCTCTGCCGGTCCGTTGATCCGAAGGTGCGCCGGCTGGTCGTCCTGGCCCCAACCGGCGGCGGGAAGACGAACCTGCTGGACGTGAGCACGCCCTACGCGCTGGCGAACTCGCTCGGGTCGATCCTGATGACGATCCAGGGCAAGGACAAGGCGGACGAGTATTGCGAGGAACGCCTGTGGCCGATTCTCGACGCCTGCCCGCCGGTCGTGGCGATGAAGCCGGTTGGTCCGAAGTCCCGGCACCTCATCAAAAAGGATTCGCGCGTGTACCCTGGCGCGTCGCTTTTCGTGGACGGCGACAACAAGGGCGCGGCGCAACGCCGGTCGGTGACGTTCGTTCGGCTCGACGAGGCGTGGCTCATCAAATACGGGCTGATCGGCGAGTTCGAGAAGCGGCTGCACGACCGCTGGAACGGGCAAATCACACTCATCAGTCAGGGCGGCGAGCAGAAAGTGCCGGACCAGAAGATCGAGCTGGACGAATACTGGAAGACGACCGACCAGGCCGAACTGCATTTCCGCTGTCCGAGGTGCGGACACGATCAGCCCTACTGGTGGGATTCGGACGCGAAGCGGTACAGCCTGCGCTACGACCTCGTGCGTCGGGAAAACGGCAGCGTGAATCTCAATGCCACGGCGGCCACTGCGCGAGTCATCTGCGAGAACCCGGAGTGTCCAGACCCGGTGTTCGCCGACACCTACGAGAACCGGCGGATGCTGGCCGAATCCCTCGACGGCCACCCTGAGCAGTATCAGGCTACCGCCGAACCCGAGAAGCCAGGTTACGCGGGCCGGCACTACAACGCGCTGGCGATGTACTGGGTGACCTGGGGCACGCTGACCGTCGAATGGCTCAAGGCGGTGCAGGCGCTCAAGGATGGCGACCCCGAACCGATGGTGACGTTTGTCACGAAGCGTCTGGCGCGCACCTACTGGCTGCCGGTCCAGACCGTGGCCGTCTCCGTCTCCGCCGCCGACTACACCCTGGCCAGCTACGCCGACGGCCATCCCATCGACGGCGAGGCGTGGCGCTTTGGCGAGGTGGACGTGCAGCAGGACCATTACTGGTTTCTGATCCGCGCCGCCCGCGCCGATGGGTCCAGTCGCCTGCTCTTCGCCGACAAGGTCAAGACGATCCAGGAAGTGCGCCAGCGCCAGCAGGCGATGAACATCATCGACGCCCTGGTCTACGTCGATGCGAACTATTTTCCGGGCAAAGTGTACGACCTCTGCGCCGAATATGGTTGGATTGCGGTCACGGGCGAGCCGGTCCCGGGCTACCTCAAAAACGTGGCGGGCCGGGGCGCGAAACCCCAGTACGTCACGCGCTACTTCTCCGATGTCGAACAGATCAAGGCCCCGTCCGGCGGCCAGTGCGGACTCATTCGCTTTTCCCGCGTGAAGGTCACCGACGAAACCGTCCGTCTGCGCGCCGGCGGCAAGGGCAGTCCGGCGTGGGAACATGGCACCGACGCGTCGCCGGACTGGCAGAAGCATCTTGTTTCGGAAACGAAGGTTGCGTCGAACGTCGAGGCGGGGAAACCCACGTTCAAATACGTGAGGATCAAGGGGCGGCGCAACGATCTCTGGTGGTGCGAGGTTGCTGCCACGCTGGGAATGATTATCATGGGAGTGTTGCGGCCGACGGCGAGTGAGGCTACTGATGAGGGCGGCGAGGAGAATCAACCCGACGAAACATGAAGCGCATTTCAATCATTCCGCCGGGGACGCCGTTGCGGGTCATTGCGGGCGTGGATGTTCAAATCGATCAAGCATGGATGACGGTGCGCCGTTTCAATCCTGATGGTTCGAGCGAGTTGGTTTCGACGGTAAACGTAAAAGCCACGATCACTAGTGGCACTTTTACTCCCGGCGGGGGTATCATTGTGGTTGAATGATGGCGATGGCGTTGACGACCCTGCCGAAAATAAGTAGTCTGGACGCGTAGCAGCGGCGTGGAAAGCTGGCGGCAACGCCTGGAGACACGCATAGTAACTGGAAGCCTCAGTACGTTCGCCTCACGGCGGATGCGGCCGGTGACGAATCCGGCAGTCGGGGTAGCGTCCGACCTGCTATTTTCGGGCTGTAGCTTAGTTGAGAAAGCGTTGGGCGAATACCTCAAGTCGCAGGTTTGAATCCTGCCGGCCCGTCTCATTCCGTTGACACGCCCGCTCCATCGCAGGGTGGACAAGCGGTTAAGTCGGAAGGCCCATAACCTTCTCATCGTCGGTTCGATTCCGACCCCTGCAATTCCGGGTCGCGCCCCTTCTGTCAACCGCCCGTTGACAGCGTGCCGTGTCATAACAACATGGCCGCATCCGCTCAAGTCCAAGCCCTGAACCTCGTTTTCTGGGCGCGCAAGCAGGCCGCCGCCACGAGTACCACCGCCGCGCCCGTCACCGTCCAGCAAGTGCTCGACGCCATCACGCTGGCCGCCGGGTCCGGTTTCGCCGATGGCGGCACGCGCCTCGTTTCCACGTCGCTCGCCGGCAAGTCGGTTTCTTTCCAGGTGGATTCCGACCTGTCCCTCTCGGACCTGATGGAAGCGTTGCGGCAGGCCGACGCGCTCGTGGCCACCTACTCGACCGACCAGCTCACCACCATTCTCACGGCACCCCGGTCCGCCTGGGGGCAGGTCGGTTTCTGCTGACTTTGCTTTCGCCAATGTCCGATCCCGTCATCGTCGGCCCCAACGGCCAGCCCGTGAGCAGCCTGGATTACTGCTACGAGCAGGGTGGCCGCTACGGCTACGGCTACGGGTCGCGCTTCCTCGATGCCAGCAGCCAGGGCGGCAACCACGGTGGGTACTACCCCGTCAACCTCGACAGCGTGAACCGTCTGGTTCCGCAAAACGAGTTCCGCGTGACGGCCGCCATCTCGGACAAGATCATCGCCAATACCGACATCATCAAAGGGGCGCTGCGTTCCAAGGCGGACTTCGTGGTCGGCGACGCGTTTTTGCCGCAGTTCAACGGCGAGGCGAAGGATTGGGGACTCGTCGCGACACGCTGGCTGACCGAGCAGTTTTATCCGCTTTCCAACATCGACGGCGACAGCATGAGCGAGTTTCGCACCGACCTGACCGTCGGCAGCGTGCGCATCGACGCGGCGGGTTCCTTCGGCATCATGCTCACCGAATACGACGGCGGGTTCCCCTGCTTGCAGTACGTGCCGATGTGGCGGCTTTTCAACGGCGACGCGGCGTTCGTCGTGGACCGTCTGCGCACCGACAAGGCTCCCGACGGCACGTATCTCAATGACGCGCACGAGGTGCAAGACCTGCCCGTCGTCGGCAAGCTGCTGATTTACAACGGGGTCATCTACAACCCGGTGGGGATGCGCCGCCTGTACTACCGCATCCGCCTGGAAAACAGCGAGAACGCCTACGGGCAATCCACCGAGTACGTCGATGTCCACCGCAGCGACTTCATCTACGCCTACGAGCGCGAGTTCCATGATGGCCTCGTCGGCTGGCCCACGCTGAGCGCGTCCGTCGGGAAGTTGCGGGACGCGTTGCAGAGCCACGAGTGGGAGCAACTGAGCATGTTGGCGCACTCGGCCATCATCTTCACCGAAGACAACGAAGCCGGCGCGCCCGACGCCAGGGACCCGGCGACACTCGCCCGCCTGGCGGCGGCCAAGGTGGCAGGCATTCCGACGCTGGACAACGGCATTGCGCAGCAGAGCCTCATGGGCGGGTTGATCCGTTATTTCAAGGCCAACAGTGGTGGCAAGCTCACGTCGTTCGCCTCGCAACGCCCCGGCGACTCGTGGGAAAACATCCAGGACCGCATCTACGACGCGGCGTTGCGCGGGGCCGGTTGGCCGCTCATGGGTTGGAGCCGCGAGAACCCCGGCGGTCAGGTCGCGCGCGCCAGCCAGGGCCAGTGCCGCAACACGATCCAGCGCCGCCAGCGCGTGCTCGGCATGGTCGCGCGGCGCATTCTTGGCTGGGCAGCCAGCAAGGGGCAGAAGATCAAGGCCATCCCGCCGTACCCCGGGAAAGACATCGGCGGGCAACTCCGTTGGGGTGTGACGCTGCCTGCCCTCATGTCCATCGACGACGGGCGCGACTCGGACAACCGGCGCAAGGATTATCTTTTGGGCTTCAGAAACGACGACGACATTTTCGCCGATCTTGGCGTGGGTGACCCGGACGGGCATTGGGCGCGCCGGACCCATTTCGTCGGCCTGCGCAAACGCGCCATCGCCAACGAAAACAAGAAACCCGAAAACATCGCGCTCGGGGTCGTGGTGAACGAGCGCGACGTGATGATGTTGACGGCGAATGAACAGCCCGACAGCCAAGACGGTGGCGGTGATGGCTCTGGCGACAGTCAACCTTCCGATCCACCCGACCCCACTTCGGACGGTCAATCCAACGTGCAGACTTGACCTTTTTATGGCTTTCGACAGCAGCAAGCACCCGCGAGGAAACTCGAAGAACAAGGGCGAGTTCGGCTCCGGCGGCGGCGGTTCATCCTCGTCGAAAGGCGGGGCGGCCCCGCAGGAATCCAAGGCGGACCGCGTGGCCAGGGCGCAAGCCGCTCACCCGAAAGTAACCAAGGCCGTGCAGCGATACGCGGAAGAACACAACGAAGCATCTACGGCCAAAACTCTCGGAGGAGTTTCGCTCCCCAACGGTGAACCCGTGGATGTAATTGTTCCGGCGGATCCGGCGAATCTGGAGCACTGGCGCAAAACCACGGACGCGCATCGCTCCGCCTTGGATGCGTACAACAAAGGCGGTAAAAAGGGAACCCGGCCCAAGCGCGGCGACATGCTCGGGAGCGTTGGACACGCGGTGGAATTAAAAACAGTTCTGGTCTCAAAAAAAGCCGAGGACAAGCTGCAAATCAGCATGAAGGGCGATGCGATGGCGCGGAAGGCCGCCTATGAACGCAAGACCAAAACAAAAATCCACACGGTCGTCATCGATGACCGGAAAGTGTTCAACGCGTTTGGACCCGGATTGCACGACGAATCCCAGCGGCGTATCTTTTACGCGAACGGGTACGGAAACCTGAAACTGGCCGCCATGCACGAATGCAAGGGCGGCATGGCGGAGGTCAAGCAGTTGATGAACACGCCGTACAATAAACTGCCGCCCGCCGCGCAAAAACGCCGCCGATGAACGCTTACCTTTTTTGCCCATCAATCACCGGCAGCGAAAGCAACGCGAGCGCCGCCTCGCGCGTCACGGGAATGTCGCCGTTTTCCCGCCGCCTCAGCGTGGCGCGGTCCACGCCCAAAAGCGCGGCAACCTCCACTTGGCTGCCGCGCTCCTTTCGGGCCGCTCTGTATGTTTGGGGGTGCATCGCATTACATCTGGTTGAGCATCGCCTGATGCCGCTTGGCCAGCTTGTTCGCGCGGAACAAATCGAGGGTCTTGGGGTAATGGCTGGCGTTCGTGAAAATCACCCAGCAATTCAGTTCGGAGTCGAAGAGTTCCACGCCGTAACCCGTGCCGTTGAAGGTGGTGCGGTAGTTGCGTCCGGCAAACATTCCGGTGGAGGCTTCGTTTTGGGTGGCGTTCATTTCGTTCTTCATGCCTTTAATATGGGGCGTAATGCCCCATTTGTCACGAGAAATCTTCATATTTCTTCACTTTTTTTACGATAAAATGAGCACCTACGCGCAATTCGATGCCGCCGGAAATCAATTCCAGATCGCCTCGACAACGGGCTGGGGAAACTTCGGTCGCTGGGTGGATACGCTCGGCGCGAACGATTACCCGCTCTTGAGCGCGCTCATCGAAGACGGCGAATGCCAGGACTTGCCCGGCCTGACGCTGGAAATCGAAGTGGCATTGGAAAACGGCGCGCCTTCGCCGGATGACGAGGACATTGGACAGAGTCTTTTTTCCGCGCTTCTCCAAAGCAAGGCCGCTGAAATCCTGCTCATCACCAACGGCGTCGCGGCTGACACGGGCGACGATAACGACGCGGCAGCGCCGCCACCGCCATGAAATTCGCGCACCTTCTCCACAAGCTCCACGGACAGCCGCTTCTCCTGCTGCCCAGCGTGTACGAGCATTTCTCTCAGGCGCTCAACGCGCACATCTCCGGCGGTCTCGACCGTGATCCAGATGCAGGGCGCAGAGATGCCGAAGTCCGCCGCGCCGACTTCCGCGCAACTCGGTCGTCTGGCCGTGATCCCGATTTCTGGGGTCATCGACCGCAACCTCTCCGCGATGGACGCTCTTTGCACGGGTGCCTGCGACATCAACAACGTGATGGACGCGATGCGCGCGGCGGATGCCGATGCCTCCATCGACACGATCATCACCACCTACGACACGCCCGGCGGCAGTGTGAGCGGCATCCCGGAAGCGGCGGCGCTCTGGCAGGACATCGGCACGCGCAAGAAAACGGGTGCCTACATCGCCGGGATGTGTTGCTCCGGCGGCGTCTACATCGCCAGTCAATCGAACGTCGTGGTGTGCGAGCTGTCCTCCGTGGTCGGCAGCATTGGAGTAATCTCGGGCCGGACCGACGCCACTGGCGCGCTCGAAAAAGCGGGCATCAAGATGCACGTCATCTCACGCGGCCCCCGCAAGGCGGACGGGCATCCCGCCACCGAGATGGACGAGGATGAACTGGCCGCGAAAACCGCCATCGTCGATCAGATTTACGGCATGTTCACCGGGGCGGTGCGCAGTGCGCGCCCGCAGGTGAGTGATGAGGCGATGGAGAGCGGGGTCTACATTGGACAGCGCGCCGTCGATGCCGGCTTGGTGGATGGTCTTTGCTCTTCGCTTGACGAATTCGCGGCGGAATTACTCTCCGCGTAGTTGACATCGCGCGCCAAGAATGGCGCTGCCGTGGACCAACAAAATCATCGGCCTGGAATCCCAGGTCGCCAATCTCACTGCTCTCATCGAGGGCACCGGGCTCTACACGCTCGCAAAGGACGCGGACGGCAAGCTGGCGCTCAACGCCGAAGGCCAGCCGACCCTGACGCCAACCCAAAAGGCGACCGAACTTTTCGCGCTGGGTGACGTGTCGGCCGAATTGGCGCAGGCGAATACGCACCTCAAGGAAGCGACCGATTCCAACGTGGAGTTGCAGGGCAAGGTCAACAAGTTCGAGGCCGCTTTCCCCGCCGGGGGGCACTTCGCTTTCGCGGACGGCAAGGTTTCCCTGACCGACGCCGGCAAGACCGCGTTCGTCAACGCCGCAGTCACGACCACCGTTGCCGCCGCCGGTCACGCCCCGCTGCCCGCTGCCGCTGCGAGCGCCTCGGTTGACACCACGGGGCAGACAGCCGCGCCGAAGCTCACGGGCCGGGATCGCCTCAAGGCGGAAACCCGCAAGGAGTTCGCCGCCAAAACCGCCGTCACGATCACCGTTTAGTCACCACCACCTCACCACGCTATGGCCTTCGCCCCGATCACCCTTCTCGACATCGCCGAACGCAAGAACGGCAACAAGGTCGCCGCGCTCATCGAAGACGTGGTGATCGCGGCCCCGGAATGGGGTCTCATCCCGGCCATCACGGTGGACGGCACGTCCTACGACATGCTCCGGCGCGTCGGCCTGCCGCACGGACGGTTCCGCCCCGTGGGTGACGGCGTGCCCATGCTCAAAAGCGAGTGGAGCCGCGAGACCAAGCCGATGGGCTATTTCGACGACCAGCTCCGCATCGGCCAGGACATCGTGCTGGCGCAGTCGCGCGGCAACGACGCCGTGATCCCCGACGTGCTCGCCGACGAGGCGAGCGCCAACGTTACCGGGTCCATGATCTATTTCGGCACGCAGACGTACTACGGCACGATGTACGATCCCGCCGGTTTCCTGGGCTTGAACGCGATGGTTTCCGACAACCGCACCGCCGCGCAGGTGACCGCCAACGTCATCAACCCGGCCGACATCAACGCCGGGGGGGCGGCGGGCAGCACGTCCAGCGCGTACCTGTGTTACTTCGACGATAATCCCACCAGCCCGAAGGGACTGCACTTCGCCATCGGCCTGGGCGGCAAGATGGCGTTCGGCGACTGGATGAAGCTCCAATCGATGATCGGCACGGACGCCAATGGCCACGCGAAGTTCCGCACGGACTGGACGAACGCCTTCGAGTTTTATTGCGGCCTGAACGTCGGCAGCAAGTACGCGGTGTTCCGCATCCGCAACATCGACCTCACGCACCCGCTGACCGACGGCCTCGCCGCGCAACTCATTTCGGCGATCCCCGTTGCCCGCCGCAATAATTTGCGCTGGCTGATGAACCGCACGGCCGCGTTCTCGCTCCAGCAGGCGCGCTCCAACGCCAACGTTGCCGTCGTGACGCCGGGCGTGCCCCAGGGCGGTCTCTACGCCGCGCTGCCGACCGAACTGGGCGGCTATCCGATCACCGTGACCGACTCGCTGCTCAACACCGAGACCGACGGGGTGGCCACGCTGCCGGATTACACCGACGACATCCGCTGATTTTCTTTCGAGACCAACCCTGATTCACCGACCCGATTATGGCACTCATCAGCAAACGCAACGTCAAGGACATCAATCTGCGCGTGTCGCTCGCGTTGCCCGCCAGCGGCGCGACCGTCACGAGCAACTCCATCGACCTGGCGACTTCCACCGCGTTCCGCGTTCCGGGCGTCGAGTTGTCGCTGGAGGTTCCCGCCGCGCCTGCCCTGGCGGACACGAAAAACATCGTCTTCACGGTCCAGGCACGAAGCCGGAAGCCGTTCTACGCGATGAGGTCGGGCATCCCGTTACCCGGCACTTCTCGCCGCCTGATCTATGAGCGACCCTACTGCACCGCCCGCCGCGACGAATCTGGAAGGCTTGTACAATTTCACCGATGCGATCAACCCGGTGATCCTGGCGATGCTCAAAGAGACCGGCATCTTTCAGCCAGCCGCCGAGCGAGGTGTTGGAAATCTGCGCACGCCCCGCGTCGAATGCCAGTTGCACATGGGTGCGGTCCTCGTGAAAGCCAAGCTGCCGGCCGGATCAACGGAAATACGCGACCGGCTGCCGACGACGTACGGTTGCAGCCTGATTTTCACCGTCGTGACGGACCGCGTGAAAAACGGCGAGGCGCACGGGTTGTACGAGGCGCGCGTTAGAATACTTGCGAGCAAGTTCTTTGCGGGACTAAACTCTCGCCTTCGGTTCCATTTTTTTGAAAGTCTCGAAGAAAGTGGGACAACGCCGAATTTGCTTGTCGAAGACGCGAAGGATCAGGACGCGAGTCAGATCAGGTTCTCGGGCAAATTGAGCATTCGGCCTACTGCATGGCCGGTGGGGTTCTGAGGCTTTCTATCCAGTCGAGGCGGGCTCCCTTGCGGCGGTTGTGGAGTTTTGAGAGCGGTTGAAGATTGGAATAATGAAAGCAAAGTTTCTGCTCTTCGGCTGAGGTAAGATCAAATACTTTGCAAGGTTTAATGTGATCTATTTCCCAATAGATACCGTAGTTTTCCCACGACATGCCGGGTTGAAACAGTGACGCTAGATGCTCTCGCAGAAAGCTGACTGAGCAGCCTATCAATCCGACGGTGTGCGCACATTTTCTTCCATGCGAATTTCTGATTCGCTCGCCGATGCTATCGCCTAGCCTGCAACGAAACCGGAACCATTCATCCTTCCCCTTGCGGGACTTGACGTACTTTACTCTTGCGCGGTTGAACATCGTTTTTCCTTGAGCCGTGGCTAAATAAGCAGTCTTGGCGGCTTTGCCTTTGTCTGATTGATAATACTTTCGCATGCTTTCTCTATGGAGTTTCTTTGCGTGCTCAGTTTGACTCCGAGCCCTATCGTATTCGCGCTTTCTCGCCTTTGCCTTGTCACTTATTGGTCTGTGCGGGTGGGTCGCTCTCCATCTCCGCATATTGATCCTGTTATACTCGCGCTGTTTCTCTGGGTCTTTGTAAGCCATATAAAAAAGCCGGAGGATCGGACCCCGGCAAGTTTGAGGGTTAAGCGGCAACGTAATCCATCAGCTTGTCGGCCAAATCGAACACGTCGCTATCCAGGTCGGGCAGTGGCGCGTAAGCAACGTGGGACCGGCCATCAAACGCCACTGGCAGGCCGAGCACGTGACGCATGGCCCAAAGGTTCTCGCTCGATGACGACATTTGCCACGCTGAGTTTTTCGGCGAGGAGCGAGATGGTCACAGGCGGCCATCCCCAGCAAAGGTGCCAGTGGATCACGACGATGCGCTCGCGTTGGGTGAGATAGCGTTTCACGCTGCCACCTCCCCGTAGCCGTTGGCGATTGCCGACAGAAGCGCCCAGCGGGCCGCTTCGTCGTCTTCCTGCTGCTGTTCTCGCGTGGCTGTCTCTATCTCGTCCAGCCACCGCTGGTATTCCACTTCATCGAACGTGTCTTTGTACGGTCTGACTGCTGTCATGGGACAAAAAAAGTCCTTGGCCCCGAAGTGTTAGAGCACTTCTCGCTGCGGGTATCACGCCGCAGCTATCGAGGCCAAGGACTGTTTTTCTGATCATTTTAGCCCCCGCCGGTTGATTACTCCGGTGGTGATTAGGTGGGCGTCGTTGCTCTAACAACGACTAAAAGAATCGTAGCGCCTTTGCGGCGAACGTCAAACAGAATTCTGCCCTAGGGCTTGCCGAGGGCATCCACAACGCCTTTGGCCTCGCGTTGTTTTCGCTCGTCTTTGTTCGCCGCCTTCTCAGTGCCTTGCTGTGCGTCAATTTTTCGGAGGTAAGCACTGCTCGCAAAAAACATCGTGGGAGTGTCGTTGTATGCCCGACGCTCCTCCGCGCTTGCATGCGAGTCGTCTCCCTTCGGCATGCCATGAATCATCGTGGCGGTTACGAGTGAGTCAGAGCGCAACCATTTTTGTTCGGTGCCGGTTTTGTTCCATTTCAATCCCTGAGAATAAACGGCGAGGATCGTCTCGACCTCCTGCGACGTGAAAGCGGTACCCGACTTCCACTCTTGCAGATACTCGTACCGACGATCTACGGCGATTTCCTTACACACGAATTCCGTGACGCTCACGCCGTTCTCGTAGCTGACGAGCACCATGAAGCCGCCTTTTTTATAAAGTCGGACATCGCCGCCGCCTTCGATGGAAGGACCAAAACGGTCCCTGATTTGAATTTGCGTTTCCCCGATCCGGGCGCTGGTAGTCGCAACGCAGGAAAGAAACATCGCTAGGGCGGCGAGCATTTTCATTCCCCCGGTGTACCCGCCCACCGCCTTCCCGTCAAGTTGACACCGCCCGGTGGGGAAACCGATGAGCGAATCTTCCACGACTTACTTCGATGACGGCGGGTATCCCTTCGACGGGCTCACGTTCACCTACAACTCAAAGGTGTTCCTGCTGGAGGATTTTGGCCCCGAGGAAGGCTCGAATTGGGTCCAGTCGAACAATATCGACGGGTCCCCGCGTGGCGGGCGCGACATTGCAACCGTCATCACCGGCAACGGGACCGCCCTGTTTCCAACGGGTTCCTCGACCGCCGATGCGCCTCCGCGCTTCACGGTGATTACACTGCCATATCGCGGCGCGACGAAAAGCTTCGTCATCACGAAAGTCGGCCTGCCGCAAAAATCAGGGCAGGAAATCAAGATGAGCCTGTCTCTGCGCGAACTGCTCAACAGCGCCAGCGCGACCCAGACAACGACAACCGGCAACCCGAGCGTCTAAAGAGAACGGATCGATGATCCATGCGCCACGTTCCTGGATACGCCGAGGCGTTGCGAGCGGAAGCCCGGACGCGTAGCGCACCGTTCGTTGAGCTTGCCGTCACGCTTTGCGGCGTGGAGGTGCGCCCCCTCACCGTGAGGGATTACGAGCGCCTTTCGTTCCACGACTCGCCCTTCGTTCGTGGTGGCGACGTGGACCGTGCCGACGTTGCCTTTCTCCTGTACCACCAGCGCAGCAGCCCGTCCGTACGACTGAATCCCAAGCGGTTCGGGGAGGATGAGGGCATCGAGATCAAATGCCCTAGGCCACAGACGCATGTGAAGTATTTGCTCCAGGGCGAACTCCCGAAGGAGTACGCGCTCCAGGTGCATGGCAGCCTGTTCGTGACGGGTTGCAAACGCTGGCATTTTCTGAGCTACTGCCGACGCTTTCCCGCCTTCTTGGTTAGCGTTGAACGCGATGAGTCAATTATGGACAAGCTACGTTCCGCGATTGCCAGCTTCACAACCGACTTCGAGGCTGGACTTGCGGCCGTCAAAAGCAAATGACCACCCCCGCGCAAACCGGATTTTGCGGATGGATGGTTTGAATGAACAAATAACTTGTCCGGATGACCGCTGCCCAAAATAACGCGAAACCCGCTGGCTGGACGTGCCAGGCAGCGGGCATTCGGACGAAGGCGGGGTTCCCCGCTTCAGGGTCGGCGTGCGGTCCAGAGGCGTTCGATGAGGCTGGCCCATCCTTCCTCCTTGGCGGCAACGGTCATCTGCTCGCCGATGGTTTGCTCGACCCGAAAGCTGTTGACGCGGTAGGTGCGGCCGGTCGCGGGACGGCCCGCGCCGGGCTTGTTCTTGCGCTTTTTCTCTGCCATGTTGGCGCTCTCGTTTCGGTTTGGGCCGGAGCGGTGTTCGCGCACCGCTCCGGCCCTCGCCTTTTTGCTTTAGTCCGCGTCTTCCACGGACACGCGGATGGTGTCCACGTCGCCATCGTAGCCGTTGCTCCAGCGCTCCACCACGACCTCTTCCAGTTCCTCGTTGCTCAGGGTCGGATCAAGCTGCCCGAGGATTTTCTCGACCGGGCAACCACCGGTTTCGGTGACGGTCAGGCCCTGCTCGGTGAGCGTGGCGGAAGAAGAGGTGCCTTGGTCCCAGACGCGGATGTTTTTGGTGATGCTCATTTTCGTTTCGGTTTTTCGATTGGTGTCTCGGAGTTCATCCCCTCGACACGATCAACCTACCGGAGATAATTTATGCGCGCAACAATTATTTTCAGAAATCTTTCGGGCACTGAAAACGTGCCTGCGGGGAACAAAAAAGCTTTTCCGCCGGCCTAACCAGCTTTGCCGCGCTGAAGACCTTCGCCGGTCGGAAACAGCGCGGGGTTGTGCCTCTAACCTCACCAACGAAAAAGACCATGACTGAAACTCAATCCATCCGCGAAAAGTGCATCGCCAGTCTTGCTAGCGATGTTTGCCCGGCGTGCGACAAAACCAAGAAACGCCGACAGAGTTTTTGCCTCAAGTGCTACCGCCGGTTGCCGCGCGACGTACAGAAGGCTCTCTACGATGCGGACGGGTACGAACATACCTGGTTCGGCGCAATGCAAGCTCTCCGCGTGAAGCTCTGACCATGAACGCGCTGAGATGCTTCTGGCACTGGTCCCTATGGCGGCGTGCCCGCGCGCTCGACCGCGCGTCCGTCGTGCTGTGGCGCATGAACGAGTTCGAGCTTTCAGAGGAATTGCAAAAGCACTCCCTCCCGCTGTGGGGACGAATCCACAAAAGGCACAACAGCGCGCTGAAAGACGCCCGGAAAGCGGCGTCCTAACCCAGAAACCGCCCGGCGTTCTTTCCTGCACCGGGTTCAACATCACAACGCCAGACCTATGCCAGACATCAAATACCGCGACGCAATCAAGCAAGCTGCCAGCCTGAAAAAGCTCGGCATGACCGAACTCTACCTCATGGACGACGGCGAGGAAAAGCCATGGGGGGACGTAGTGAAAGCCGAGCCGGGAGAAAGTCACCGCCTAGGCATGAACACCTCCATCTGGTTCACGGCTGAAGACCCGAAGACCAAACTCCGTTTTTGCTGGAGCTTCGACATCGAGAAACGTAGTGCCAACGGAAAAGGTCACTACGAAATCGACATCGAAGGCTGCAAAGCGGCCTACAAAAAATTGAGCGCGACTGGCAAGGCGATGCTCGCTTCGTACTTCGCCGGGTGTGCCGCCAAGGTCCGCGAGAAGGGGCTGGAGTGGCAGGGTTATGCGGACCGCCAGCGGCAGGACGCCGAAACCCTCGATCAACTGGCAGCGTGCCGGTGGTGTTGAACACCCAGATTTCCGCTCCCGCTGCGGGATGCGGAACATCGTTGGGTTCAGATGCCTAACTACTGACCATGATCGTAATGCCCGCAAATTCCAGCTGGTGGGGATTTCACTGTCTCGCTCGTGAGACTGGAATGCTCGGCCATCTCTATTCGCCGGGCGACCAACGTGGCCCTTGGCCGTGGATGCCTTACGGACTGGACAACAAAATGTTTACCTGCTGGGACCGTCGCACCAACGCATTCGATGAGGCGAAAGCCGTTGCGATCTTGCCGGAATGGCGACGCCTTCTGTTCTGGGCGCAGACCAACGAGCAAAAACCGCTATGGGCCATCGTGCCGGACGTGCCAGGACAAGCGGCGGCAACCTTTGACCGCTGGTCGCGCTATGCACCGGAAGTTATCGCCGCGCAGATCCCGCTGGCCCTGGCCGTGCAAAACGGAATGACCGTGGCCGACGTGCGGCAGTTCAGTCCTGCACCCGCCGTTATCTGCGTCGGTGGCAACGATGAGTGGAAATGGGGCACGGTCGAAGAATGGGCCGCCGAGTTCGATCACGTCCATCTGCTGCGTTGCAATAGTCCCAAACAGCTGCACTACCTCAAGGCTCTCGGGATCAAGTCCACGGATGGCTCTGGCTGGAACCGGGGCGACAGAAACCAAACCGGCGGCCTGGAGGATTACTGCCGCCAGCACGCAAACCCCATCACCGAACCACTCACCCCACACGCATGCCGAGCACCCCGTTGTCGTCACCAGATGACGTTCGCCTAGGCATCTGAACACCGCGCTGTGACGCCGCCTATCATGGACTCACCATTACCAGAAACCGCCCCGGCGGTCGCTCACCAGCATCCGGGTTCTGAGGCTGGCGCCGTTACTCCGAACGCCGCCTACTTGCGGACGTACCGTGCGGGTAAACGAGCGAAGGGAAAATGCACGTGGTGCGGACGCCCCAGCGATGGCAAGGCGCTCTGCCCGGCGTGCCGTGAGAAAGAGCGCGCACGCAACCAATCAAAGCCAGTCAGTGAGATTGTCACCCTGTCTCGCCACGAGATTACGGAGAAGATCAAGGAAGCGCGCGAGAAGGAGAAATGGCACCGGACGCGAAGCTACTTCGATGACGCTGAGTATTTCGCCGGGTGGGCGCATGGCCTGGAGGATTTACTGAAATCTCCGCCTCGCCGTGGTCGCAAACCGAAGCCCCAGAACCAGGGATTAGATGGAAGCCATCCCTCTACCTAATTCGGCAAATTTCCACCTAATCCAGAAACGTTCCGCCTAATTCATGAAACTCGACGAACTCATCCACAACTGTACGCAGATTCTGCGCGCGGAGCATTACAGCTATCGCACAGAAGAGTGCTATCTGGGATGGGTTCGTCGATTCTTCAAGTTCTCGCTCTCCTGCCGCGATCTTCCGCTACAGGATAGGGTAAATAAGTTCCTCGGCGATCTGGCTCCGAACTGCGCGGTGGCTACCCAACTCCAAGCGTTAAACGCGCTGGCGTTTTTATGCAACCGGGCGCTTGACCGGCCTGTAGATTTCGGGGAGTTCGCTAAGGCCGAGCGGCCTAAGCGCCTTCCTGTTTGGTTGTCGAAGGACGAAGTCCAGCGGCTCCTCGTGCAAATGAAGGGCACTTCGCTCACGATGGCGGCAACATGCTACGGCAGTGGTTTGCGGCTGATGGAGTGCGTGCGGTTGCGCGTCAAGGATGTGGATTTTGACAGTGGATTAATCCTCGTGCGCGAGGGAAAGGGCGACAAAGACCGCACCACTTGTCTGCCTGAAAATTTGGCCGACCGGTTGCGTGCTCGGATCGACTGGCTTGAAGAACTCTGGCGAAAAGATCGCGCAGCGGGGTTGCCCGGAGTGGAGTTGCCTGGGACGCTCGTGCGCAAATATCCCAACGCCGGGAAGGAATTTGCTTGGCAATGGGTCTTCCCTGGCGCGAACCCATCCACAGACCCCCGCTCGGGCATTGTGCGCCGTCACCATGTGCATCCAAACACACTTCAAAAAGCCATCAAGCCCGCCGCGCTGGCCGCTCGCATCCATAAGCCCGTGAAGGTGCATACGCTCCGGCACTCGTTCGCCACGCATTTACTGGAAGACCGAACCGACATTCGACGCATCCAGATGCTCCTCGGGCATGAGGACATCTCCACCACGGAAATTTACCTTCACTGCGTCTCGGGTTTCGCCGCCGGCGTGCGTTCCCCGCTGGACACGCTCGGGGGCAAGGTCGTGCCATTCACCCAACCGCCCGTCCAAATCGCCGCACACCGCGCCACCGCCTGATTCGCTCCCATGAAACACTTTCCAGGAACCTACAACGCCGACGGTAAGGCGATGCGCAAGGCCGCTCGTGAGGCTGCCGGGAACAAGTGCATCCGCTGCCTCCATCCAAACGATTTCGCCAGTGGCCACGTCCTCACGACGCACCATTTCGACGGGAACAAGGCAAACGACGCGTGGTGGAATCTTCTCGCGCTCTGTCAACGGTGCCATCTGAAAATTCAGAACAAAGTCGATCCAGCCATCCCGTTTTTCTTCCCTCATTCCGAGTGGCTGAAGCCCTACGTGGCCGGGTTCTACGCCTGGAAGTACGAGGGTCGGATGCTGACCCGCAATGAGGTGGACGCGCGGTTGGATGAACTGCTTGGGTACGAATTGAGGACCGCCTGACCTTTGCCATGCCCTCCACAACTGATAAACGACTGACTTCCGTGGATGCCGACGCCGCCAAGCGCATGGCAAACGACGGCTATGCTCTCACGCTCAAGCAACTCGCGCTGGCCGTCGGTTACAGTTACGACGTAGTTCGCTTTTTCGCCAAACAGGACGGCTTCCCACTACTCCGCAGCAAGGTCACGCTGGAGGATTATCGGCAATGGCGTAAGCGGAAGTTGGGATTGGAATCTTCCCCCGATATCGCCGCGCGTCCGCAATCGTCAATCGCTGGTAAATCCGGGAAATCTCGCGGCTAGCATGATTCACCATTTTCATCATCACGGTCTCGGGGATTCCCGCGCGACATCCGCGCGTGATGAACGTGACGCGCGTGCAGTGAAACGAGAATGGGCTTTTCAGGCCAGCAGCATCAAAGAACCGTCGCCACTGCAATCCGAGCGGCAGCGTGTCTTTTCCGGTCGGGCGCGTCCAGGTCCATTCCTGGCCGCGGGCTCGCAGGGTTTTCAGAAGAGGCATCAACCCGGGCGGCAGATCAATGCTGAACGCCTTCTTTTGTCCGCCCTTGGGGTCGGGAATGAAAATCGTTTCACCCGCAAAATCCACGTCGGCAAAGAGGTTGATGCGCGTCTCGTGAAATCGGAGGCCCGTGTGCAGTGCGATCTCGAAAGCGACGCGCATCCATTCCGCCTCTTTTTCCAGGGCCGAGCGCAGTCGCGCAATGTCATCGTCCAGCAATTCGGGTTTCACCTTCACAGGGTCTTTGCCGACGGCCATGCGGCGGCACGGGTTGGCCGTGGCAAAGCCTCGCTCGTTGGCCTCCTGCATGATTTTGCTCAAAACCTTCAGATCGAAGAGCGCGGTGTTTTTGGCGACGGTCTTGCCGCTCTTTTCTTTCCGGCGCGTGCAACGCCACGGGATGTAGCCGAAGGCGTGGGCGCGGGTAAGTTCGCGCGGGATCGTCACTTTGCACTCTTTGAGGTAGCCAGCCAGCCAATCCCAGGCGTTCAGATTTTTGTGCAGCGTGCCCGCGTTGTCCGAATGGCGCTGGCGCAGGTAGGCAACCACCCATCGCTCAAAGGCTTCTCCCTCGTACTCGGGCGCGATGGCCAGCAAATCGCCCTCCATTTTGTTGATGGCCTTGGCGAGCTTGCGATCTCGCTCCGGGTGGTTTTTTCGGATGCCGCTGGATCGTGCGCGCGACTTGCCGGTCACGGGGTCTTGCCACTTCAGCCACACGTAGGGGGAGTCTTTTCTCTCGTAGTCGTAGACGCGCATTTTTCGAGCGTAACAGAACGTAGAAAAATCCCTCAAACTTTTGATTTTTCTAGAGGCAAAGCGTCCAACTCTGTACTACCCTTTGGCATGACAACTGGAACCCTTGGTTCCGGGTTCGAGTCCCGGCGGGCCCACCGCTTCGCCCCAAGGGCATCCGCTTACTTATCGACGTAGAGGTAGTATCCTTTTTTGCCGCCTTGCGATTTCTTGAAAGTGCCTTTGAACAGGACCGTCTTCGTGCCCCACCCGTTGTATTGATATCGGGTGCCGGCCAGGCTGCTGATCCGCGAGGCAGCCTCGGTCGTCGCCAGGACCGTCATCTCACCGCCGAAGTGCTGCTCACCGGACATTTGCAACGTGCCGTAGGTAACGGCGGTGAATGCCACGAGTCCGTCCGAGCGGGTGGCGTTCTCACGCTGCAAATACGCCACGGAGACGGTGACCTGCTTGCCATCCCAGGTCTCGGGCGCAAACAAATAATAGTCCGCCGTGAAGGTCGGCGCATTCACGTTAACCTTGCCGTTCATCTGCGGGGTGGCTTCGGGCGTCAGGTGCGTCGCGCCTTTGGGCGATGCCCCCGGCGTGGCGGACGCAACGGCGGGCGCGGGCGGCGTCATGGCCATGCGCTCCCTGGCCGCCAGAAACTTCGCCTTTTGTTCTTCCGTCTCGAAGTGGACGACTTTGCCGCTCGGCAGGGTGGCAGTCAGGGAATCGTCTTCCTGTGCCAGCGCCGGGAGGGCGAAAAGAACGGCGGCGAAGGAAATCAGGAGGGGTTTCATGATCGGTGGAAGCGGTCGGGTTGCGTCGCGGCCCGTGAGAAAAGCGGCCTGCTCGGAAATGGGTCCTATTGGCGCAATTTTCACGGCAAATGTCAACTGGCATTTGCGCCCGTTGACAAAGAAACAAGCAAACCCCGGAAACTCGCCGCTTTCCATTAGCCGCAACCCTTGTCGGCGCTCGTCCACGGTTGCCTTTTGCGCGTTTCCTGCCCATGCTGGGCCGCACATGCTCGGCAAAGTTTATTCCGCCACCGTCGTGGGCGTGGACGCCTGCGAGGTCGAGGTGGAAGTCAACACCGCGCCGGGCAAGACGGCGGTCGTCGTCGTCGGACTGCCGGACATGGCGGTGAAGGAGTCGCGCGACCGGGTTTCCACCGCCGTCGCCAACAGCGGCTACCAGTGGAACTACGGACGCACGACGATCAATCTCGCCCCCGCCGACGTGCGCAAGGAGGGACCCAACTTCGACCTGCCCATCGCCGTCGCCCAGGTCGCCGCGCAGGAAGAAACCACCCTGCCGGGCGTGGAGGACGGTTACCTCATCGGCGAGTTGGCGCTCGACGGCAGCGTCCGGCCGGTGCGCGGCGCGCTGCCCGTGGCGCTGGAGGCCAAGCGCCGGGGCAAGCGGCGCGTGTTCGTCCCGGCGGAAAATGCGCACGAGGCGGCGTTCGTCGAGGGCGTGGACGTGTATGGAGTGCGGTCGTTGCGCGAAGTGTTCGAGTTCTTGCGCGGCGGTGAGGGAGCGCCTCCGCTGCGGCCAACGCGTGAGGACGCGGAGAAATATTTCGCCGCGCACCAGCACTTCGAGTCGGATTTCTCGGAGGTTCGCGGACAGCACCACGCGCGGCGCGCGATGGAGATCGCGGCAGCCGGGGCGCACAACGCTCTGATGATCGGCCCGCCCGGTTCGGGCAAGAGCATGATGGCCAAGCGCATCCCTACAATCATGCCGCCGCTGACGCTGGCCGAGGCGTTGGAAACGACCAAAATCCACTCCATCGCCGGACGGCTCCAGGGCAAACATGGGTTGGTCAGCGTGCCGCCGTATTTCGCGCCGCACGCGAGCATCTCCGACGCCGGGTTGCTGGGCGGTTCCAACCAGCTCACGCCGGGCGAGGTCAGCCTGTGCCATCACGGGGTCCTGTTCCTGGACGAACTGCCGGAGTTCCGGCGTTCGGCGCTGGAGTCGTTGCGCCAGCCGCTGGAAGACGGACAGATCACGATCAGCCGGGTGGCGGGCACGGTGACGTTCCCGGCGAGCTTCATGCTCGTCGCGGCGATGAACCCGTGTCCGTGCGGGTACCACGGGTCGATCCAGCGGCAATGCCGCTGCTCGCCGATGCAGGTGGAGCGTTACCGGGAGAAAATCAGCGGTCCGCTCCTGGACCGGATCGACCTGCACGTCGAGGTCGCGGCGATCAAGTACGAGCACCTCGCCGACCAGAACCCGGCCGAGGGCAGCGAGGCGATCCGCGCTCGGGTGGTGGCCGCCCGCGCGGTGCAGCGCGAACGCGTGGGCAAACCCAACGCCCGCCTGACGCCCCGGCAGATCAAGACCCATTGCCGGCTCGACGCGGACGGCACGGACATGCTGAAGATGGCCACCAGCGAGTTGAACCTCTCCGCCCGCGCCTACGACCGCGTGCTGAAAGTCGCGCGCACCGTCGCCGACCTGGAGGGCAGCGCCGACATCCAGGCGCACCACCTCGGCGAGGCCATCGGCTACCGCACGCTGGACCGGGGGAGCTGACCCTGGTTTTTCAGTACCTCACCGCAGCCGTCGTCAACGGCAGGTCGTCCGTGCGGAACGGCCCCGCCGGCAACCCCGCGCCGTTCGCCAGGTTGCACAACGGATCGTTCGCCCACGCATAACGCACCGCCACCGGCACGGGCACCTCGGCGCACGTCAGCACCACGGTGTCGCCGCCTTCGATGTTCGCTGTCGTGGCCCAATGCCACTGGTGGTCCGCCCCGCACACCACGAACCCTTCCAACTGCCCGTCGGGACTGTGCCGGACGTTCGGCTTGGTCGCCGGGTTGAGCGAACTCGGCCGGTACGTTGGCGGGATGGGCGTCGCCACGAGCCCGCCGTCCGCGTGGTTGAACTTCAGCCGCACCTTGCCGTCTTCCACCTTCATCGTGTCGAGCACGGGACCGGACCACACGACCGACTTCTGCCCGTAGTCCTTCGCCAGGGCAATCCGCGCGAGCCGCGCGCCGACGCTCGCCTTGTCCTTGGGATGGATGTCAGCCTCCTCCCCCACGTCGATGAGGATGGCCTCACCCGTGTTCGGCAGTCGGAGCGCACTCGTCTGCGCGTCCCGCACCTCCGCCCAGCCGGACTCGTCCGGCCGCGTTTGCCGCGCCTGAAAGTTGGCCAACTGGCACCAATAAAAGGAGAAATCCCCACGCCCCCAACGTGCCCGCCAATCCAAGATCAACAGCGGGAACGCCTGCCGGTACTGCGCCCCTCGCCCCGCGTTCGCCTCGCCCTGATACCAGAGCACGCCCCGGATCGCGCAAGGCACCAGCGGTGCGATCATGCCGTCGTAGAGATAGCTGGCCGTGTCCTGCCTGCCGCGCGGCGTCGGCGGCAGCTTCGGGGCGGGGTCCTGCCCGGCCGCGAGCGTCGGCAATTCAAACTCCGCCTTGGCCAGCCACCGGCCGTCCAACGATACTTTGCCCTCGGGAAGCTCCACTTGGAGCGCCCCCTGGCCGGGCGCGATGCCCGCCCCCTGGTCCGCCTCGAAAACCCGCAAGGCCAGCACGTTGTCGCCGACCTTCAAATCGCCGGCGTTGACCGGGTAGTTTTTCGGGGAACCAGAGAGGTCTCCCGTGCCGATCTTTTTGCCGTTCCAGTAAACTTCCACGCTGCCGTGCAGACCGCCGAGAAACACGCGCACGGTGTGTCCGGCAGGGATTTCCTTGACGGGGATCGTCCGCTGCAACCACGTCGCCCCGGCGTCGGGCAGGCCGGCGTCCGCGAACATCCCCGGCAGCGTGACCGCCCTCCAGCCGTCGGCATCCGCCTGCGCCGGCCGGGTGTAATTTGCCGTCGCGTCGTGCGCGTGGTCCTGCCGGATGTAGCGCGTTTGCCAAGCGTGATAGTCATCCAGACTTTTTTGGAACGCGACGTGTTCGTTCCGCGCCTTCTCTGCGTCGGCTTTCAATTCCGGGTCGGGGCACGTCGCAAACCCTTCCTCACTCGTCCAGGCCTCGACGGGCGTGCCGCCCCAGGACGAATGGATCAAGCCGACCGGCCGATGAATCGCGGCCTGGACCTGCTTGGCAAAATAATATCCGACCGCCGTGAAGCCGCCGGCCGTCGCGGGGCCGCAGAGTTCCCAACGACCCCGCAAGGTGTCACCCGGCGCGGCCTCGGCATCGCGGGGCACGAGGAAGTGGCGCAGATACAGGTTGGCCGAAGTTTCAATCTCCTTTGAACTGCCGGCAGCGCTCTTGAGGGCGAATTCCATGTTGGATTGCCCCGAGCACAGCCACACCTCGCCGACGAGCACGTCCACGGACTTGACCTGGTTGTTCGGCCCGGCGGCGACGAGGTCGAACGGCCCCTCGTCGGTGTGCTGGAGATCGAGCGTGGCGGTCCATTTGCCGTCCGCGCCGGCAGTGGCGGTGGCCTTCGACACATTTTCACCGAGCGTGACGGTGACGCTCTCGCCCGGCGTGGCCCGACCCCAGACCGGGACATGGTCCGACGCCTGGAGCACGGCGTGGTCCGAGAACAGCGGGAACAGCGACACGTCGGCGCGCGCGGTGGCGCATAAGCCGAGGATAGCGAAAACAGTAGTGCGGAGGATCATAGAGTGACTTGCTGCAATTTCACGTCAGGACAAGGATCGCATCGGTTGGGCTTACCTCAAACGCACGGATGTCGCGCTCACGTCGCGTGATGAGTTGGATCAGTTGCTCGCGGGTACAATTGCCGATACGTAGCCAGACGAATCTCGGAGGAGCACCGTAAAGCAAACTTCGCTGTTGAAAATCCGAATCTTTCGACACCACGGTGAAGTGGTTCGCACGCGCATAGTTCCAGACCTCTTCGTCTGTTCGTCCGAGCAATCCGCATTCACGGACATGCGCGCTGCCAGGGAAAATGGCTGCCAGGGAACGAGGCAATTTGGGGGAAAGGTTCTCGTCAAAGAGCAGCTTCATGCGGGACCACGTTCAGGCGGCGGTCACGGTCGGCGGCGAACGCAAAGCACGCTTGAATGTCGCCTGCGGTGAGGTCAGGGAAATCGTCCAGCACTTCCGGCACGGTCATGCCGCCGCCGAGATAATCGAACACGTCGCTCACGGTGATGCGGGTGCCTCGAATACAAGGCTTACCGCTGCGAATCTGCGGATCGATGGTGATCCGCTCACGGTAGTTCATGGGTGCAGATTAGTTTTTCGGCTCATTCGCGTCAAGGATTGGCCACAGCGACCTCGGGGTGTGAACCATCTTACGACGCCCGATCAAGGTCGAATTGGAACTCGCTCAGCCGCCGGTACAACCCATCCTTGTTTTCCAGCAGCTCCGCGTGCGTGCCGGTCTCGGCGACGGTGCCCTCGCGGATGACGACGATGCGGTCCGCCTCGCGCACCGTGCCAGCCGATGCGCGATGATGAAGCTCGTGCGGCCCCGCATGAGTTGGTCGAGCGCATCCTGCACGAGGCGTTCGCTCTCGCTGTCGAGCGCGCTGGTCGCCTCGTCCAGGATCAGGATCGCGGGGTCTCTTGAGGATCGCCCGCGCGATGGCGACGCGCTGGCGCTGGCCGCCGGAGAGCTTGACGCCGCGCTCGCCCACCAACGTCGCGTAGCCCTGCGGAAACTTTTCGATGAACTCGTGCGCGTTGGCCGGCGCGCGGCGTCGGCGATTTCCGCGTCGGCTCGCGCCCGGTTTGCCGTAGGCGATGTTTTCCGCGATGGAGCCGCCGAAGAGGAGGACCTCCTGCGGCACGATGGCCATCTGTCCGCGCAGGTCGCGCAACGGATATTCCGTCGCCGGCCGGCCGTCGAGCAGCACCTGGCCCGCTTCCGGGTCGTAGAAACGCAGCAGCAGGGAAACGATGGTCGATTTGCCCGCGCCGCTCGGGCCGACGAGCGCGACGCGTTCGCCGGGGCGCGGCGTGGAGCGTCAGGTCGTGCAGCACGCGGATTTCGGGCCGCGAGGGGTAGCGGAAGGTCACGTTCGCAAACGCCACGTCGCCGCTGGAGCCGGACCGCCGCCGATCCTGCGGCCGGAGCGGACGGCGTGGCGGGCGCGCCGTTTTTCCCGGGTTGCCCGGCGACGAGCAATGGCGTGGTGCCGGCGGGCACGACGGGCTCGGGTTCTTCCAGCAGGAGTTCGCGCACGCGCGCCGTCGCGCCGACGGTTTTTTGAATCTGGCTGTAGAGGTCCGCGAAGGAGCCCATCGCCCCGGCGACGAACAGCGTGTAGATCGTGAAGCGCGTCAGGTCGCCGCTCGGTGAGCTGGCCGCGCTTGCAAGAGCACGCAGCCGTACCACATGACCATCACGATGCAGCCGAAGATCGCGCAAGATGATGAACGCGATGAACGCCGCCCGGTAGCGCACCCCGCGCAACACCGCGCCCAGGAACAGCTCGATGCTCGCCGAGTAGCGCCGGATCTCGTAGGGCTCGTTGGCGAACGCCTTGACGTTGGCGATGCCCTGCAGGGTTTCCTCCACGACGGTGTTGCTCTCGGCGAGCTGGTCCTGCGCCTTGCGCGAAACGCCGCGCATCTGTTTGCCGAAGAAGATCGCCACCAGGATGATCGGCGGGAAGCACGCGAGCATCACGAGGGTCAGCCGCCCGTTGGTGAAGATGATGAACGCGAGGCTGCCGAGCAGGAGCGTGGACTGGCGCAGGAACTGCGGGCGTGGAGTCCGGTGAGCGTTTCCTCGATCTGGGTCAGGTCGGCGGAGATGCGGCTGGAGAGTTCGCCGACCCGGCGTTGGGCAAAGAAGCTCATCGGCAGCGCGATGATGCGCGAGTACGTGTCGCGCCGGATATGGACGAGGGCTTTTTCGCCGGCCTCGTTGAACCAGATGACCTGAATGTAGGTGAACATCGCCTGCGAGCAAAAGCTGGCAGACGAGGAGGGCCAGGACGCCGTTGAGGCTCCAGCCTGCGAGCGGTCCCGACGACGCGCCCGCGAGTGCGAGCGAAGCCACCTTGTCGCCCGCGGCGGCGTGGGCGAGGACGCCGCGGTTGGCGGCGTTGAGCAGGCTGCCGATCAGGTATGGGAACATCAGCCCGAGGCTCGACGAACAGAGCAGCGCCGCCATTGCCGCGATGAATTTGCGCCGGTACGGCAGCAGGTAACCGAAAAGACGCGCCGCCTGCCGCAGGGTCTCGCGGTTGACGGGGACTTTGGGCGGGGCTTTGGGATCGGCGGCGAGCGGTTCGGCGGGCATGGGAAGGGGCAAGGTAAAAACGAAACGCCGAAAAGTAAAAGGTTCGGCGGGTCATTCGATATAAATGCCTGGAGATAGCGCCGTTGTTTTCTTCGGCCCGCGGCCGAAAACATGCAACCGCCCGGCAGGCGGCGAGCGGTAGAAGGGAGTCCATGAGTCCTTCCACCGCTCTCGCCCCTTCTCCTCACGGCCGCGCCTCGCACGCGCCGCCCGCCCGAAGCCCGATCACCCTCCACATCAACGGCCAGGAACGCCGCCTCCAGGTCGCCCCGTGGACCTCGCTGCTCGATCTCCTGCGTGAGCACCTCGACCTGACTGGCACGAAGAAAGGTTGCGACCACGGCCAATGCGGCGCGTGCACCGTGCTGCTCGACGGCAAGCGCGTGAATTCCTGCCTCGTGCTGGCGATCATGAAGGACGGCGCGGAAGTCACCACCGTCGAGGGACTCACGGGCGACGGGGAGTTGCACCCGATGCAACAGGCGTTTGTCGATTGCGACGCGTTCCAATGCGGCTACTGCACGCCGGGGCAGATTTGCTCGGCGGTGGGGATGCTCAAGGAAGGCCGCGCCAAAACCGCCGACGACATCCGCGAACTGATGAGCGGCAACCTGTGCCGTTGCGGGGCGTATCCGAACATCGTCGCCGCCATCGAACAGGCCCGCGCTGCCACCGAAGCCATCCTCGCCCATGAATAATTTCACCTATCTCCGGGCGGGCGGGGTGGCCGAAGCCGTCAAGGAAAAGGCGTCGCTCAACGGGGACGGTGCGTTCATCGCCGGCGGCACGAATCTCGTCGATCTGCTCAAAGAAAACGTCGCGCGGCCCGACCGGCTCATCGACATCACCCGCCTGCCGCTCGCCCGGATCGAAGCCGGCGAGAACGGCGGCCTGCGCCTCGGCGCGCTCGCCACCAACGCCGACACCGCCTACCACCCGGACGTGGAGAAGCGTTACCCGATGTTGTCCAAGGCGATCCTCGCCGGGGCGTCGGCGCAGCTTCGCAACATGGCGACCGACGGCGGCAACCTGCTCCAGCGCACGCGCTGTTATTATTTCTACGACGTGGCGACGCCGTGCAATAAACGCGCGCCCGGCAGCGGGTGCGGGGCCATCGGCGGGTTCAACCGCATTCACGCGATCCTCGGCACGAGCGAGCAATGCATCGCCACGCATCCGTCGGACATGTGCGTGGCGCTGGCGGCGCTGGAGGCCGTCGTGCAGGTCACGGGCGAAGGCGGTGCGCGCAGCATCCTGTTCGCGGACTTCCACCGTCTGCCCGGCGATCAACCGGAACACGATTCCAACCTGCAGCCGGACGAGATCGTCACCGCCATCGATCTACCCGCGCGCGGGTTTGCCGAACATTCCACGTACCTGAAGGTGCGCGACCGCGCGAGCTACGCCTTCGCGCTGGTCAGCGTGGCCGCCGGGATGGAGATGGATGGCGACACGATCAAGACGGCGCGCATCGCGCTCGGTGGCGTCGCCCACAAACCCTGGCGTGTACCGGAAGCCGAAGCGATGCTGGTCGGCAAAGCCGCGACGCAGGAGAACTTCCTGCCCGTCGCCGAACGCATCCTACAAGGCGCGCAGGGCTTTGGCCACAACACCTTCAAGATCGAACTGGCCCGCCGCGCCATCGTGCGCGCTCTGCGGCAGGCCGCCGAAAACGTCTGAAAAACGATGTGCGAAGTATCCGAACAGGCCGTTGCGGCCGGTCGTCACAAGGTAGGGTTGCCTCTCCGAGGCAATCCATTTATTTCTGACAGACGCACCGTGCGCGTCGAAGTGATCCAATCCAAATTTGGATTGCCTCGGAGAGGCAACCCTACCTTGTGACGACCGCCTTCGGCGGGGCTTTGCACACTTGCTGATCTTTTCCCTTTATGCCAACTGCCACCGAATATCTGGGCAAACCCACCAGCCGCGTCGATGGACCGGCCAAAGTCACCGGCCAGGCAAAGTATGCCGCCGAATTCAACGTCCCCGGTCTCGCCCACGGCGTCATCGTTTCCAGCGCCGAGGCCCGCGGCACCGTCACGATCACCAACGTCGCCGAAGTGGAAGCCGTTCCCGGTGTCCTGAAAGTCTTCACCTCCGAGAACGCCCCGAAGACTGCTTATCTCGACCGCCACCACCGCGACCAGATCGCACCCAACAGCGGGTCGCCCTTCCGGCCGCTCTACAAAGCGGAATTGAAATACAGCGGCCAGCCGGTCGCCCTGGTGGTCGCCGAGGATTTCGAGACGGCGCGTTTCGCCGCGTCGCTCGTGCAGGCCGAATACGAGAAAAAACCGCACGAGACCGACCTGCGCGCCAATCTCTCGAAGGCGCATGAACCGACCGACACGCGCACGGGTTATGTCTCCGCGCCCAAGAAGCCGCGCGGCAATCCGCCGGAGGCTTTCGACAAAGCGCCCTTCAAAATCCAGGCGGAGTACTCCCAACCCGTCGAGCACCACAACCCGATGGAAAACTACGCCTCCACGGCCGTTTACGGCGTGGACGGCAAGTTGACGATTTATCAGAAGACCCAGGGAGTGCAGAATTGCCAGGAATACGTTTGCGGCGTGTTCGGACTGTCGCCGGACGACGTGCAGGTGATTTCGCCTTACATGGGCGGCGGGTTCGGTTCGGGGCTGCGGCCGACGTATGAACTCTACCTGTCGGTGCTGGCGGCCACGGCCTTGAAACGCTCCGTGCGCGTGTCGATGACGCGCCAGCAGATGTTCAGCTTTTCCTACCGTCCGCAGGCGATCCAAAACATCGAACTGGCGGCGACGGCGGATGGCCTGCTGGATTCCGTCACGCATACCGCCATCGAATTGACCTCGCAAAACGAGGAGTATCTCGAATCGGTCGTCAACTGGTCGGGCCAGCTCTACACCTGCCCGAACGTCAGCCTGGACCATCGGTTGGTCAATCTTGACCTGGCCACGCCCGCCGACATGCGCGCACCGGGGGCGGTGACGGGCATTTACGCGTTCGAGTGCGCGATTGACGAACTGGCATACAAAGCCGGGTTGGACCCGCTGGAATTCCGGCTCAAGAACTACGCCGAGATGGATCAAAACATGGGTCTGCTGTTTTCCAGCAAGGAATTGCGTGAGGCCTACCGGCAGGGGGCAGAGAAATTCGGTTGGTCCAGGCGTCCGCTCGCGCCGCGCTCGATGCGGCGAGGCGACACGCTGGTGGGTTGGGGCATGGCGACGGGTTCGTGGGAAGCCTCGCAGGGCAAGGCAGCGGCGAAGGCGGTGTTGACGCCCGACGGCAAGCTGAACGTTTCCAGCGCGACGAGCGACATCGGCACGGGCACCTACACGGTGATGTCCATGATCGCCGCCGAGTATTCCGGCGTGCGCATCGAGGACGTGACGTTCCGGCTGGGCGATTCGTCGATGGTGTATTCACCGGTGGAGGGCGGTTCGTGGACCGTGTCGTCGGTGGGTTCGGCGGTAAAGACGGTCTGCGAGGAAATGCGCGCGAAACTCTTCCAACTCGCGCAAAAAGTGGCGGGCAAACCGCTGGGCGACGCGGCCATCGAGGACGTAACCTTTGAGAACGCCGCGATGCGCGTAACGAAAAACCCCGTGCGCAACGTGACCTATGCCGAGGCGCTGAAAGCCAACGATCTCGACAAGCTGGAACTCGACACGACCGAGTTGCCGCAGGCGATCAAACAGCACACGCATTCGGCTTACTCGCACTCGGCGGTTTTCGCGGAAGTCACGGTGGACGAGTCGCTCGGGCAGGTGCATTGCACGCGGGTCGTCAGCGCGATTGCGGGCGGGCGCATCCTCAACCCCAAGACGGCGCGCAGCCAGATCATGGGCGCGGTCGTATGGGGCATCAGCATGGCGCTGGAGGAAGCGAGCGTGCTCGACCACACGCTGGGCCGGTTCATGAACCACAACTACGCCGAGTACCACATCCCGGTGAACGCCGACATTCACGACATCGACGTGATCTTCGTCCCCGAGCATGACGAAGTGGTCAATCCGCTCGGCGCGAAGGGCCTCGGTGAAATCGGCATCGTCGGAGTGGCGGCGGCTGTGGCGAACGCGGTCTGGCACGCCACGGGCAAGCGAGTGCGCGATCTGCCGATCACGCTGGACAAGTTGTTGGATGCGGGGCTGTAGCCGGCCGTCACATCCCGCCCGGATGGAAGCGACTCCAGACCATCCACCCGGCGACAACCGCGCCGAAGAGGGCGAACAGCAGCACGGTCCACACGGCCAGCGCGGCGAGACAGGCCGACAGCCACCCCTGGATGGGTTGAGTGTCGCGGGCAAGCTCGGACATGCCGACGACGAGGGAGTATCGTTTCTTGCGCAGGGAAAACCAGTGCCCGATGCCGCGCATCATGCCGGGGACCAGTTGCCCGTTGTAGGGCACGTAAAACTCCGTGATGGGGTGAGCAAAAAACCCGGCGCGGTCCAGGCGCGGGTAAAAGGCCCGGCCATTCACGTGCACCTCGAAACCGGCGAACAACCACCAGACCGCCGGGAAAGCACGGACCTCGACCTCGATGGTCTGATCGAAAGCGGTGTAGCGGCGCATCAGGATCGAAGGGACAGCACGGCGATTCAAGGCTGACCCAACAACAGCGTGCGCAGGGCTCGCTGATTTTCGCGCGCGTCGAAAAACGCCGCGACCGGCACGTCGAAATCGGTGAGCACGGTACTGGCAAGGCGATCATCGCAAGACAGCCGGGCTTTTAATTCGTAGACCTTCCCCCCTGGCGTCAGCGTATACTGCTCCACAATCCTGGAATCGCCATCCATGATCCAGTATTCGCCCACGCGATGGAGGGCATAATCTTGCATTTTCACCGTGCGGTCGTTGCGCTCCGTGGACGGCGAGAGCACTTCGACGATGAGATCAGGCGGTGGAAAAAAGAGTTTGTCGTTTTCCCACCCGGCGCATTTTGCCTGACTGAAGAAGCAGACATCGGGTTCATAGTCGTTGCGGTGGCAGCGGACAAAGCATTTCTCCGAGAAAACCTTGCCAAGACCGCGCAGCATGACGAAGTTGCCAAGCAGGTTCGTCACGAAAAATCCGACCTTGAGGTGGACAAGGCGCACCGGCGAGTGGACCACCACCCGCCCGTTGATGAACTCGGCTTTGGTATCTTCGTCGAGGTCGTTCACGAACTGTTCGCGCCGCCGACGCTCGTTCTCCGCGACCTGGTTCAAGTGCGCGAGGTGATCCAAAAACTCGGGTGAGTCTTCCAGTTCCTTCAAAACCTCCGCCGTACTCATGTGTAAGCGAGTTTAATCCCCACCACCGGGGCGGGCAAGCCTGCAACGAGGGACGTTGCCTGCCAGCGCCCGTCCTTGCATCCTGACGCCAGTTCTTTAACTTTCCCGGCATCGACACGTCCGCCGCCACCTCCTCGTCCAGCGCCCCGACCAACCCCGTCCTGCGCGCGGTGGACGTGCGGCAGTCTTTTTCCATCGGAGCGCGTAAACTCGACGTGCTGCGCGGCATCACCCTGGAGATCGTTCCCGGCGAGGCGACGTTTCTCGTCGGCGCGTCGGGAGCAGGCAAGACAACTCTCCTCTACATCCTCGCGGGTCTCGAACGGCCTGAGTCCGGCCGCGTGATCTTCGAGGGCCAATCCGTCTACGAACTCGGCCGCCGGGCCCAGGCGCGGCTGCGGAATGCGCGCATGGGCTTTATCTTCCAGGGGTATTTTCTTTTGCCGGAACTCACCGCGCTGGAAAACGTCCTCTTGCCCGCCATGATCGGCAGCGCCAACGGACGCGAACGCCGCGAGCGCGCCGTCGAGAGCCTGCGCGAGGTCGGCCTCGGCGAACGTCTCCACCACCTGCCCCTGGAACTTTCCGGCGGCGAACAGCAGCGCGTGGCCATCGCCCGTGCGCTCATCAACGATCCGAGCGTCATCTTCGCCGACGAGCCTACCGGCAACCTCGACAGCCGCGCCGGCGGTGCCGTGATGGACCTCCTGCTGGCCCTCGTGCGCGAGAAACGCAAGACGCTCCTGGTCGTCACCCACGACCTCCATCTGGCCGCGCGCGGCGACCGCACCCTGGAAATGTGCGACGGCCTGCTGGGGGACAACGTGCCGCCGCTGCCGGCAGCGTGACGATGGGTTAGGGATGGCCGGGCCGCGAGCGACTTCCAGTCTTGCGCGGGCGGTCAAATCGGCCAATCGTTAGAACTCCGTCCGCCTGTGCGGCCGACCCCTGCAACGTTCCCATGAAAATCCACATCGACGGCCAACTCTTCGACGAAGCTGACGCCAAAATTTCCGTTTTCGACCACGGTCTGCTCTACGGCGACGGCGTGTTCGAGGGCATCCGCATGTACCACGGCCGGGTGTTCAAATTGGAGGAACATATGGACCGTCTCTACGACTCGGCGCGCGTCCTGTGCCTGGAGATTCCCGTCAGCAAGGAGCAGATGACCGCCGACCTGCTCGCCACCATCCGCGCCAACGACCTGCGCGACGGCTACGTGCGCCTCGTCGTCACGCGCGGCGTGGGCGATCTCGGCATCAACCCGCGGCTGTGCCCGAAGGCGTCGGTCATCATCATCGCCGCCACGATCAAGCTGTATTCGAGGGAGCTTTACGAGAAGGGTCTCGACATCATCACCTGCGCCACGCGGCGCATGAGCCAGGCGGCACTGCCCCCGGCCGTCAAGAGCCTGAATTATTTGAACAACATCATGGCCAAGATCGAGGCGCACCAGGCCAACGCCGCCGAGGCCCTAATGCTCAACGAAGCAGGGTTACATCGCCGAATGCACGGCCGACAACGTGTTCATCATCAAGAAGGGCACGCTCTTCACCCCGCCGGTGAGCGCGGGCAGCCTGCGTGGCATCACGCGCGGAGCGGTCCTCGACATCGCCGTCGAACTCGGCGTGCCGGTTGTTGAGACGGAACTGACACGCTACGACATCTTCGTGGCCGACGAGTGTTTCCTGACCGGCACGGCGGCCGAACTCGTCCCGGTCGTCAACGTGGACTCGCGTCCAATCGGCGACGGCAAGCCGGGGCAAATCACTGCACGCCTGCTGGATGGCTTCCGTCGTTTGACATCGACGACGGGAACGCCGATTTTCCAGGAGGAAGCGGCTCCCGTTCCCCCCGGTCTTTCCGGCATGGAGGAAGGCACCTCTGCGGTGGGTCTGGTCGAGACGGCTTCCTCGCCCTACTGACCTCGTTTCCCCGATGCCCGGCTCGAACATCATCCAGTGCGACGTTTGCCAAGCGAAGGAAGCCGAGGTTTTCCTGACGCAGATCGTTGGCGGCAAGATGCAGAAGGTGAACCTCTGCAAATCTTGCTCGAAAGACCGCGGAGTCGATGATCCGACCGGTTTCGCATTGACCGAACTCCTCTCTGGCCTCGGCACGAGCACGGAGACGGAAAAGCCGCCGGTCGTCCACGGCGGTGAGGGCACGGGCGGCGAAACCACGACGGTCGTCACGGCGACCAAATGCGCGGTGTGCGGGTTCACGCAGGCGGATTTCAAGAAGACCGGGCGGCTGGGTTGCAGCGAGTGTTACCAGACGTTCTCGGAGAGCCTGGGCAGTTTGCTCAAAGCGATGCACAAGGGCACGCACCACACCGGCAAGATGCCCGTGGCGCTCGCGCGCCGGAAAGAGGTCACCGAACGCATGAAAACTTTGCAGGACGATCTGCAAAAGGCCGTGCGCGACGAGGATTACGAAAACGCCGCGACCCTGCGCGACCAGATTAAGCGGTTATCCGGGCAGGTGGGAAACTGAGCGCGATGAAATTTTCCAGCCTCATCTCCAACCCCGGCGAATGGATGCGCACCGACGGTCCGCACCACGACATCGTCATCAGCAGCCGCGTACGGCTGGCCAGAAACTTGCGTGACCTCCCCTTCCCCGGCTGGGCCAAGAAAGCGGACCGCATCGCCATCCTCGAACAACTCAAACCCCAGGTCGAGGCGCTGCCCGACATGGACGACGCGTTCAGCGAGTACCTCCAGGACCTCTCCGCCCTGGAAAAACAGGTCCTCGTCGAACGCCACCTCATCAGCCGCGAACACGCCGCCAAGGGCATCGGCAGCGCCGTCGTGATGAACCGCCAGCAAACGTTGAGCATCATGGTCAATGAGGAGGACCACTTGCGCATGCAGGCGATCCGTTGCGGCTTCCAGTTGAAGAACGCCTACAAGCTCGCCAACAAGGCAGACAACGCACTGGAGGACACGCTCGAATTCGCCTACAGCCCGCAGTTGGGTTACCTGACCGCGTGCCCCACCAACGTCGGCACCGGCATGCGAGCCTCGGCGATGCTGCACCTGCCCGCGCTCGTCCTCAACGAGAGCATCAATCAGGTCATCCAAAGCGTGAACAAGATCGGCCTCGCCGTGCGCGGCCTCTATGGCGAGGGCACGGAGGCGATGGGCAACCTTTTCCAGGTTTCCAACCAGACGACGCTCGGCGAAAAGGAAGAGGACATCATCAACCGACTGGGCAAAGTGATCGAGACCATTATCGACCACGAGCACACGGCACGCGAAAAACTCCTCCAGGAAAAGCGCACGATGCTCACGGACCAGATCGGGCGGGCGTACGGAATATTGAGTTACGCGCACTCGATGAACAGCAAGGAGGCACTCAATTTCCTGTCGTTGATCCGGCTGGGCGTGGACCTCGGGTTTTTCCCGTCGGACTACCGGCTGCCGGCGGACGAGCTGTTCATGGAGACGCAGCCCGCGCACCTGCAAAAGAACAGCCAGCAAAAGCTCAGCGCCGAGGAACGCGACGCCCTGCGCGCGGAGATCGTCAGGAACAAACTCAAGAGCTTTCCCTCACCCGACCTTTCCAAGGGCACGTCCAACGGCAACGGCCATGGCAAGGAAAGCGCCGCTTAACCGGCGACCGGCACCGTGTCGGGTGCCCGATCAGAGCCGGTCCAGCGTTTGCCCTGCGCGATGGCGGGCTGCTCCACCCAACGGTAAACGACCGTGGACAAGGCAACCGTCAGCAGCGTGGCCACCAGGAAGTACAGCCAGCACGGCAGGTTCCACCCGCGAATCGCCGGGCGGTCGGTGAGAATCTGCGTGAGCGTGAACAGCACCACCGCGTGGAATAAATACAGGGAGTAGCTGATGACGCCCAGGGAAGTCAGGACCTTGTTGTCCACTCGCAGGCACGCCACCCAAAACGCGAAAATCCACAGGCCGACCGCGACGGCAACGTGGCTCGGCGGCTGGCCGGGCCGCAGCCCCACCAGATACCAGCCCACTTTCGGATCGAGCACGACCGGCAGCGCCAGCGCCGTCCCCACGATCAGCCAGGTGCCGCGATGGGCGAGCACCCCGCGCCGGAAGCCGGCCGTCTGGTCGTAGACGGTGCGAAAGAGCGTTCCCCAGATCATCACCGCGAGCCCGAGACAATACAGGTGCCGGCCGACCAACGGACCGGTCGTGCCCGTGCGGTCAATGATCCGCAGCACCCGGGACAAACCCGTCAGCGCGAGCACGACTCCGGCCAGCACGGCGGGCCGTTCGAGCCAGCGGGTGCGGTGCAGACACAGGCAGACGGCGTAGAAGATCAACTCGACCTGGAGCGTCCAGTACACCCCGATGAACGGTGTCTGGCCGAAAAGCGACGGGACCATCGTGACGTTGGCCGCCAGCACTTGCCAGGTCAGCGGCCAGCGCATCAGCCACCACAACCACACGCCGCCCAACACCGACACCCAGAACGCCGGGTAGAGTCGGCAAAAGCGCCGGATGACGAAGCGCGTTCCCGCCCCCTCGCGCGGTCCGCCGAAGGAACGGCAGATCACGAAGCCGCTGATCGCAAAGAAGACGATGACCCCGATGCGGCCAACGTCCACAAAACCCGGCACGCCATGCAGGAACCCGAGCAACCACGGGTCCGCTCCCGTGAGAGGCCGGAGAAACTGGTCGAAGTGCAGCCACATCACCAGACCGGCGGCCACGGCGCGCAGGCTGTCGATGTGCCGGAAGCGCACGGGCGCGGCGGAGGACGAATGGCGAATGACGAATGACGAGTGACGAATGACGGAAGGCAGCATGGATATCTCGTGACCGGATAGTCGGCTATTATTCCCCACCAAAACCAGAGAACATCGCTTTCTCTGCCTGGGCCAAGTCATTCGTCATTCGTCATTCGTCCTTCCCTCCTTCACGGCATCGTCACCGTCAGCCGGATGAACCGCTGCCCCGCGCCCGTCATTGGCGTCAGGTCGCGCACCACGACGGTCTGGGTCAGGCTACCCGCGTTATTCGTGGTGCTGACCGTCGCAACGTAGTTCGCCCCGGAGTTCCACATCGCCAGATCGCCGGAAACCTGCGGCACGTAAGAAATGTCCGTATCGGCGATGACCCTGGTGAAAGTGAGCGTCAGATACGTGCTCGCGCCGATGACCGTCTGGCCGACCGTGGGCAAGCCGGTCACGCCGGGAGTCGTGGGCAAAAGGTCCAGCGCGTATTCGAGCAGGTTGGGGATGCCGTCGCCGTCCGGGTCGGCACCGTTGCCGCTCACGGTCGGATCGGTGAGCTGCACGGCGGTGAAATACTTCGACTGCCAAGCGCCGTAGGGCGTGGGCGGCACCACGATATAATCCGCCACCACCGGCAAATGGTCGCTGGCGGTGGTCAACGCCGAGCGCGCCGCGACGGGCGTGATGCTGCCCGTCAGACCGTTGAGCGCCGTGTTGGAAGTCTGGTCAACGCTTTTGCCCAGCGCCACCGAGCCGTTGTTGCCGAAGATATTGAACGAACCCGGCACGTAGCGCAGCCCCGCCGTGGACGTGCCGTTGTACACCGCCGCCGACATGAATTGGATGTCGTCCCGGTAGTCGAGGCCGGTGGAAGACTCCGTCAGAAAGGTCAGGTACGTCGAGGTGTCCCACGTCTCGTTGTAATCGTTCGAGGCGTTGAGCGGATCGATCAACTGGTACGTTCCGCTTGCGGTGAGTGTCTGGTAAGCCACCTCGGTGCTGCCGTCCAGGTTGAAGTCCCCCATGACCAGCACGCCGCCATTGGCAGGGAGGGTCTTGATGTTGGCGACGATGATCGCCGCTTCCTGTCCCCGCGCCTTCTGGACGGCGGCCGTCGTGCCGCTGGCGCTCGACTTCATGTGCGAGACGTACACGTAGAACTGCGTTCCCGCCGCGCCGCCCACCGGCATCAATTCATAGCGCATCACCTGCCGGTACTCGCCGTTGGTCGATCCGGCCGGCGTGCCCACGCCTGCGGAGGCGAGCAGCGTGAGGGTCTTGGCGTTGTAGACCAGGGCGTTGGGGCCGTTGCCGGTGGAGGGGTCGTTGCCGTTCTCGGTCCCTTGGAGGCTGCTCATCGCATAGGTGCCCGCGCCGTAATAACCGTTCAACGCGGTGACAATCGGCGCGACGGGCGCGGTGTTGCTGGTGGTTTCCTCCAGCGCCAGAACGTCGAGCGGGTGCGCCGCGCCACCGACGTAATTTTCGCCGATGGCTTCCAGCACCGTGTACAGGCCGCTGTTCGGCGCGGTGTTGCCGTTTACATCGGCCTCGATGTTGTAGGCCACCACCCGGATCGTTTGCGCCGCCGACGCCGTGCGGACACCCACGATCCAGATGAACAGCGCCAGCGGCCCCGCGCTCCGCCGGGCGTTCAAACGACAAAATTCCAAAAATTTCCCACCAGCCATGCGGCTACCATGCCGCGCCGAACGTGCCTTGTCACCCGCGACAAAGTAAGGATCGAGTGAATTTCCCCGCGCCGTCCGCTACTCCACCGGCACCGCCGGCACGCCCTCGACGAGCGGGTGCGTGAAATAGCACTTGGATTTTGACGCCCGGCACTTCCTGGTACCGCCGCAAATGCCAGCGGCCGACCCCGAGGCCGACCCCGCCGATCTTGATCTCGTCCATCGCCATGATTTGCGGAGAGGGAAAAGGGCGCTGGCCATACGCCCAAGGGCAAACCGCGCGGTGTCCGGAGAAAAGCGCCACCCGACGCCGGCCTGAGGATGGAAATAAACACCGCTTGCTCTCACTCGTCGCGTTGATAGTCTCGCCTCCCAGCCATGCACCTCTCCGCCGTCGCCCCGCGCGATCATCCGACGAACACCCCCGGCGCGAAACACTGGCTCTTCGCGGAAACCGCAGCGTCGCGCCGGGCCTGTCTGACTCTCGGGGTGGGTGGACTGCTGGCGCTGCTCACGATGATCCTGAGCGGTCCGCGCCATCTGGTTTACGACGAGGTGTTCCATCTCACGACGGCCAAAGTGCTGCTGCGCACCGGGATTTCGCGCGAGTTTTTGATGGGCACGCCGTGGTCCGCGCCGGGTCCGCTCTTCGCGCTGGTGCAAGTGGCGTTTTCCCCGTTGACCGGTCTGCGTCCGCCGGGAATCCGGCTGGTGAACTTCGCCTGCGTCCTGGGGATGCTGGCGTTGCTCGCGCGCACGCTGCACGCGCGCGGCGTGTCCGCGCCGGTGAACGTCGCGCTGGGCATCCTGGCGGCCATCATGGGCTGGACCGTCTTCGGGATCGCGCTGACCGAGGCCCCGGCCATGCTCTGCGCGGCGGGCGGCATCCTGTTGACGGTCCTCTGGCTGCGCGAGGATGCCCGGCCGGTCCGGCGCGACCTGCTGGCGGTCGGCGCGGGTTTGCTGCTGGGCGCTTCCGTGGCCGGGCGGCAGGTCTTCCTGGCGGCGCTGCCAGCCACGGTGTTGCTGGCGCGCCGGGGCGCGGTGCGGCCGGTGATCTTGCAACTGGCGGCGTCGGCGCTGCTGCCGGGGGCGCTCTTTTTTCTTCGGGGCGGATTGGCACCAGCGGAGATGCGCTTCGCCAGCCAGGGGCTGCGTCCGAGCAGTGCCGTGCTCGCCTACGCCTACACTGGCATGACCACGCTGCTGCTCGCCCCGCGATTCTTTCTCAACCTGCCTCGGCGGTGGATAACGATTTGCGCTACGACCACGTTGGTTGCAAACCTCGCCCTTGGCTTCTACGCACACCTCCCTTTGAAGATCGTGCTCGCGAAACATCTCTCCGCGGCGCTCATCACGCCTCTGGCCCGGCTTTGGGGTGGGCTGCTGCTTGCTTTGGCCGTCGTTTTCATTGCCGCCATGCTGAAAGGTCTCTGGGACCGACGCGAGGATCGGCTGCTGCTTTTCACCGGAGTGGCAACGCTGCTCCTGGCACTGACCCCGATCAAGATCACCCACGTGTGGGACGTGCGGTACGTCTCGATTGTACTGCCCTATCTTGTCGTGGCGCTCAGCGGCTGGGTGACGAGCAATTACGCCCGGGCGATCCGACTGGCATTCGGCATGGTCCTCGCGGCGTTGCTCCTTTACCTCAACATGCAAACGGTCTGGGACGATGATAATCCGCCGACCATGCGTGAAATATTCGCTTCCGGACCGCGCGAGTGATCCGCGCCGCCAAGGCACTTTCCTTTTGAGGGTGACCGGATGACCTCCGGAGCGCCAACGGCGCGGCTTCAGTGCAAGCCTGGGGCAACGTCCCAGGTAAACGAGGGGCTTCTGCCAAGCCCTGAAGGGGCGACTCATCTGCGCTCGCCGCCCGGATGAATCGCCCCTTGAACGGTCCCAACCTGGGGCGTTGCCCCAAGCTAAAGCGTTTTTCGTTTGCGTGTAAGGTCTGCTCAAGCCCCGGCAGGGGCGCAAGAGTTCAGCCCACGGCGTGAGCCGTGGGAAAGATCGCCAGCCAGGCCAGCCCCGGCAGGGGCGTAAGAAAACACGGCGGCCTTGCGAGAACCACCGGGCGGCTTTTCTTACGCCCCTGCCGGGGCTGGGCCCTTTCGCGGTTGCCGCCCACGGCTCACGCCGTGGGCTCAACGACTACCGGCTCAAGCCGGTAGGATGCGATGGGACTAAAAGTCCGGTGGCGGCTAGAAGCCGCTTGGAAAGCCCCCGGCCCGGGCCGGCTGGCAAGGCATCGGCGGCGACCCCTGGCCTCACGGCGGGTCGGCCACGATGCGGAACGTTCCCTCGCCATCCTCGTCCCACTTCTGCTCCTCGATGTAGCGCTTGATCGTCTTCTCATCGACCGCTCCGACCGTCGCGCAAAAGTAGCCCCGTGCCCACAGGTGCTGGCCCCAATAACGCTTCTGCAAACTCGGGAACTCCTCCTGCAGCTTGCGCGAACTCCTGCCCTTCAAGTACTGCGCCAGCTTGGCCGGCGACAACACCGGCGGCGCGCTGACGAGCAGATGCACGTGGTCGGGCGACACCGCTCCACGCACCACCGCCACCTCCCGCGCCCGGCAAATCTCGCGGATCAGGTCGCGGCAACGCACCGCCAGGTCCCCCTTGAGCACCGGCCAGCGGTACTTGGTCACCCAGATCAGGTGGTACTTGCAGTCCGAGACCGTGTGCCCACGATGGTGGTAGTTGGCCATGCAGCCGCCCACCTTAACGCGCCACCCGCCACCCTCCAAGGCAGACCGTCTAAAGACGGTGGGCTCCAACCCGGCACCTGGATACTGAACTCTGCCGCCCCTGCCGGGGCTGAAACACCGGACAGGCAACTGAGAAACGCTTTAGAATGCTCTAGAACTGAAGCCGCGCCGTTGGCGCTCCCGGAAGTCCGCTGCATCTCAAAGTAAAATATCTAACGCACCGTGCCGTTGCGCGCGACGACCAGGAACTGCCTGCCCGCCAGCGGCCAGAGGAAGGGCAGCTTCAGGTACATCCCCACGAACGCCAGCGGCGGGTTGCGGCCGGCGGCCATCGTATAGGGCAAAAACCGCCCGAGACATTTTTCCACCCGGAAATCGAGTAATTCCAGCGCCTCCTTGAGCGATAGCTCCGTCAGCGGCAGGTAGTGATCCCAAAAGTCCCAGTACAGGCCAGGCAAGTGTTTGATGTTCGGCCCCATGCAGATGATTTGCCCGCCCGGCTTCAGACAGCGGCGGGCCTGGGTGAGCGTGGCGCGCAACGCCCCTTTGTCGGGCAGGTGCTCGAAGAAATTACTCGTGAAGACGCAGTCCAGGCTGCCCTCGGCCACCTGCCATTCCTTGGAGCAATCCTGTTCGAGGAACTCCACGTCCGCCCCGAGCCGCTGACGGCCCTCAGGGTTCAGGTCCATGCCGTATTTTTTGGCGGCGCGGATGTTGTTGATGAATTCGCCCCAGCCACTGCCCAGATCGAGCACGGTCGAGTCCGGCGGGATCAGTTTCTGGAAATACTCCGCGGTCAATATCTTCCAGACCTCGTTGCGATATCCTTGCAGGACGCTGAACCGCCGCGAGTATTCCTTTTGCAGTTCGGCTTTGGTTTGCTGCTCGTCCATAGGTCAGTTCCGCGAAAGCGTCGCCGGTTCGGCTGGCGTGGGTCGCTTGGCCCGCCGGTAGTCGCCCCGGGAAAAATATTTCTCCAGCCACAGGTACAGGCAGATGAACAGATAGCGGCTGCCCATCTCCTTGATCTTGAGCTTGGCCACGCCCGAGCGGCGGTTGCGCCAGGTGATGGGAATGACCGTCCAACTGAACCCGCGCACGATGGCCTTGAGGGGCAGTTCCACGGTGAAGTTGAAGTGCGGGGCGATCAGCGGCCGGCAGCCCTCGATGACCTCGCGCCGGTAGGCCTTGAAGGCGTTGGTCGTGTCGTTGAGCCGGATGTGGAAGAGGGTCTTGATGAACAAGTTCGCCAGCCGGTTGACGCGCAGCTTGAACCACGGGTAATCGATGACCCCGCCACCGCGCATGAACCGGCTGCCGAAGACGCAGTCGTACCCGTCGTTGAGCAGTTGCCAGTAGCGCACCACGTCGCGGGCGTCGTCGCTCTCGTCGGCCATCATCACCACGGCGGCGTCCCCGCGCATGCAGTCGAGCCCGTGGATGATGGCGCGTCCGAAGCCGTGCGCGCCGAGGTTTTGCACGGGGGCGAGTTCGCTGATGCGTTCCTTCAGGGCGAGCAGGATCGGCCAGGTGGAGTCCGTGCTGCCATCATCGACGACGACGATCTCGTGCGGCACTTCCTTCAGGCGCAACTCCAGGTGGAGGTGCTCGACCGTCGAGGCGATGCAGCCCTCCTCGTCGCGCGCGGGAATCACGACGGAAAGCAGGCGCAGGGCGGGCGCGCCAGCCTCGGGCGCGGCGGTCGGCTGCTCGTTTTCTTGGGCCGGAAGGTGACTCATGGGGAAGGCCGGGGCATTATTGATGATCCCGCGCCGGATGTCGATGGCTGCTTGCGGAAGAACGCCGCGTGTCCTAAAAAGCTTCGCGGCGTCCGTTCGTCAACGCCTAACTCCCTCTGCCGCCTTGAAAATCCTTGTCACCGGAATTTGCGGGTTTGTCGGCTCCTGCGTGGCGTCGGCCCTGCGGGAAATGCGGCCGGACTGGACCGTGTTCGGCCTGGATAACTTCGTGCGCCCGGGCAGCGAGACGAACCCGGAACGTCTGCGCGCGTCGGGGATCGGTGTTTTCCACGGCGACGTACGGTTGGCCAGCGACCTCGACGCGCTCCCGGAGGCGGACTGGGTGATCGACGCCGCCGCCAACCCCAGCGTGCTCGCGGGGATCGACGGCCAATCGAGCAGCCGCCAGGTGGTCGAGCACAACCTCATCGGCACGATCAACCTCCTCGAACTCTGCCGCCGCCAACGCGCGGGGTTCACGCTGTTGAGCACGAGTCGGGTGTATTCCATCCCGCCGCTGGCGGCGCTGCCAGTCGAGGCGGGACCGGGCGAGGCTTTCCGTTTGCGCGAGGGCGCAACGCTGCCGCCGGGAGTGTCGGCGGCGGGGCTGGACGAGACGTTTTCCGTCGCGCCGCCGGTGTCGCTCTATGGCGCGACCAAGCTGGCCAGTGAAACGCTCGCGTTGGAGTACGGCAGCAGTTTCGGGTTCCCGGTGTGGATCAACCGTTGCGGCGTGCTGGCGGGGGCGGGTCAGTTCGGCCGGCCGGACCAGGGGATTCTGGCGTATTGGATCAATGCTTGGCTGCGCCGCCGGCCGCTGAAATACATCGGCTTCGGCGGCACGGGCCTGCAAGTGCGTGACGCCCTGCATCCGCGCGATTTGGCGGAACTGGTCGTCCAGCAGATCGACCACGGCACACCCGGCGACAAACCGAGGCTGGTCAACGTCGCGGGCGGCGCGGCGAACACGTTTTCCTTGGCGGGCCTCAGCGCGTGGTGCCGGGAGCGGTTCGGCGAGCACGCGGTGGCGTCGGACCCGGTGGAGCGGCTTTTCGACATTCCGTGGATGGTGCTCGACAGCACAATGGCGGGTAAGGTCTGGGAATGGCAGCCGCGCACGACGCTGGAGTCCATCCTGGATGAGATCGCCTTACACGCGCAGGAACACCCGCGCTGGCTGGAGATGTCGGCCCCGAGGTAGGCTGGATTTTGCTCGCCCAAATGCTGGGATGTGGAACAATGCGGAATGCGCGCGTTGCTCCTCGCCGCTTGGCTCAGTGCCCTCTTCTTCGCCGGTCAAAGTCTAGCGGTGGACGCATTTACCGGCACCTGGTCGCCCGACCGACGGATCGCAGTCGCCGAGAAGTGCGGTGATGACGGCACGTGGCAGTGTTATTTCCGGGATCAGTACACTGGCGAGAACCTCGGCGAAATCCCTCTCATCCATCCGCGACCGGCGGACGGCGAGTTGGCGATGAAGGCGGCGTGGAATTATATCGGGACACGTTTGACGCTGCTGATCAATTACAGCGACCATTTGCAGGACTTGCGCGTGTTCGCCAAAGATCGCGACGGGCAGCTCCGACCGGTGAATCTGCCGCTGCCCAATCCAATCGAATTGTATCGGCGGCAGACCGGTCGGAAATTACTGCCTACCCCGGACAGCTTCGCGGAGGCGGGTGTGGGGCCGTGGACCGATGACGACACGGTGATGCTCTTCCTCGGCGAAGCGCGGCCGGCTCACAGGGGGTCTGCCATTCGTCGCTACGCGGCCGAGTTCAAGGTTCATTTTCACGGCGAACGCGCGACTGTCGCCGACGTGCGGTTCAAGATGTTGCGCGCGCCGCAGCGCGACGACGAATTCGTGACGACCGGCTGGGGAACCGTTTATTCCCTCGTGCCGTGGACGGTGTACGGCGCCGAAAGAACACAGGACGAACTACGCGAAGGGGCACCTGAAAGGGTCTACGTCGGACACAACGAGATCGCGGAAGAAGCAGGCTCGTGCGGCTTCTTGAAAATGGCGCTGGAGGAGTACCGCGCTGACTTCGGCGACTATCCCTCCGGGGACAATCGCACCATCACCCGGGAACTTTTCGGTCTGAACTCGAAGCACAAAGTTTACGAGCCCTTCCAGAATTTCAACTTCGACCGCGACGGCAACATCATCGATCCTTGGAACGAACCGTACATCTTTGGCATCGGCGCGAAAGACGCCGACGTATTTTCCCGGCGTGAAAAGATGGCCAGCGACGATGTGGAAACAGGCCGGCAATGGGACTGCACCTACGATCCGCTCTATTTTCCCACCAAGCAGGATGTGGCGCGGGGCATGTGCTACGAACTGGCTCTGGCTATCCGACTGGTGGTGCAAAGAGTAGAGCTTTCTTTGCCGCTCCAGAAGCTACTCCACGTCAAAGACCCTTGGGGCACACCCTACGTCATCAAGCGGACCGCTGACCACGTTTCGGTCAGCTCGAAACACTTGCCCGGCGAGGTCTACACAGAGGCATTTTCGCCGGTTCCCTAGACGCCCGGCCGCTGGAGCATGTACGTTAGAGCAATGAACGCACGCGCGGAGATCGGCCGGGTGTTCGCGTACATCGGCAGGTCGGGAATCGTGAGCAACAGATAGGGCCGCCCGGTGAGCCAGAGCCATTCCTTGCTGCCGTCGGCGCGCAGCTTGAACCCGCGGGTGGCGTTGAACGGGCGAAAAATCTCCGCGCTCACGAACGCCGGGATCACCCGGCCGCTGCTGCTGTCGGCAAAACGGCACGAAAAACCCAGCGCCTCCACGGCCAACTCGGATTCGACGGATGCCAGCGCCAGCCAGTGCGCGGACAGGTTGACCCATGGTTCCTTGGACGAACTTGGGTCAGCCGCGAACGAGCGGATCTCCACCACCGCCGGCAATCCGCGCGCGAGCGACGCCTGTAACATCCCGTGCACCCGCCGCGTGTGCGCGACGCCCGTTTCCTCGCCCGCGCGGTCGAGCCACTGACCGCGCACGCCGGGCAGGCTGCTGTCGCGCAGGAAATCGTTGGCCATGTTCACCATGTCGTCGTTGGTGATCCCCTGCCCCGGCTCGAACCGCGCCCGGCCCTTGCCGTACGTCTCGGACGGCCGCGTGCCGTAGCGCGCCACGAGCGCATCGAGCCGCGCGTCCCCCGTCCCGCCCGGCGCTAGCGCCCCGAACGCCCGACGCCCGGCGGGGTCTCCGCGCAGGAGCGAGTTACCGACGGCGCACGGGCCGCAACTGCCCTCGCCGTTGCGTTGGCGCAGCACCTCCTGCGCGCCGCCCTCGCCGTTCGCCGAACGGCCCGTCAACGCGCCCGCTCCCGACAGACCGAGCAGCGAGAGGAAGGCGCGACGAGAAAAAGATCGGGACATGAAGAACTTTTAGCCACAAAAGGCACAAAGAACACAAAAAGGAATCGGGGAAAAGCGGCCTATCCTCTTCGGCTCCTTTGTGTTCTTTGTGCCTTTTGTGGCTGATTCTCTCCTTCGGAAAAGGCTGACGATTCGCTTGCCAAGAGCATTTTTCCAGCTATACTTTTTCTCCTTTGCGCTCTGGCCACGACTGGCCCGAGCGTTCAGTAACCCAAACAACAACAACCCCAAACCGTCCGGGCGCACGCGCTGGCCATCGCCGCGCTGCCCGCCTTTCAGGACGTTTCTTTAGACTCTAAAATGCCCGCGTCCGCCATGTTAGCCATGCAGGACCTCATCAACAAATCCGTGAAGGATTTCCGTGAGGGTACCATCATCAAAGGCCATGTCCTCGAAGTTCGCCCGCGCGAAGTCCTCGTCGATATCGGCTACAAGTCCGAGGGGATCATCCCCGTCGGCGAGTTCGACGACCTCGACCACATCGACGTGGGCGACGAAATCGACGTATTGCTCGAACGCCTCGAAAACGACGAGGGCATGGTCATCCTCTCGCGCGAGAAGGCCCTGCATCGCCAGAACTGGGAGAAGATCGTCAGCGTGTTCCACGGCGACGGCCTCATCAAGGGCAAGGTCAAGAGCGTGGTCAAGGGCGGCCTCATGGTCAACATCGGCGTCGAAGCGTTCCTGCCCGGCAGCCAGATCGACATCACCCCGCCGAAGGACCTCAACGGCTTCGTTGGCAACACGTACGATTTCAAGATCGTCAAGATCAACGACGACCGCAAGAACGTCGTCCTCTCGCGCCGCGAATTGATCGAGGCCGAGCGCAACGCCAAGCGCCAGATGTTCCTCGAAGGCGTCAAGATCGGCGACGTGGTGACTGGCCACGTCAAGAACCTGACCGACTTCGGCGCGTTCATCGACCTGACCGGCATCGACGGTCTGTTGCACATCACCGACATGACGTGGGGCCGTCTCAGTCACCCGAGCGAGATGCTCAAGGTCGGCCAGGAAGTCACCGTCAAGGTGCTCGACATCAACAAGGAAAAGGAGCGCGTCTCCCTCGGCCTCAAGCAGCTCCAGAGCAATCCCTGGGACAAGATCGAGGAGCGTTTCCCCATCGGCAAGCGCGTTAAGGGCAAGATCACGAGCCTCGTGCCTTACGGCGCGTTCGTGGAACTCGAAGAAGGCGTCGAAGGCCTCATCCACGTTTCGGAGCTTTCGTGGACCAAGCGCATCGTGCGTCCGGCGGACGTACTCAACGTCGGCCAGGAAGTCGAGGCTGCCGTCCTGGGCGTCAACAAGGACGAACAGAAGATTTCCCTGGGTCTGCGTCAGCTCGACGTGAACCCGTGGGACGAGATCGAGAAGAAGTACCCGCCGGGCACCATCGTGAAGGGCCAGGTCCGCAACATGACTGCTTATGGCGCGTTCGTGGAGATCGAGGAGGGCATCGACGGCATGATCCACGTCTCCGACATGAGCTGGACACGCAAGATCAATCAGCCCAGCGAAATGCTCAAGAAGGGCGACGAGGTCGAGGCCGCGGTCATCGACATCGACAAGCAGAACCAGCGCATCAGCCTGGGCATGAAGCAGCTCGACGGCGATCCGTGGAAGGACATCGACACGAAGTACAAGATTGGCGATCTCGTCACGGGCAAGGTCACGAAGCTGGCCAGCTTTGGCGCGTTTGTGCAGCTCAAGGACGACATCGACGGGTTGGTGCACATCTCGCAGTTGAGCGAGGACCACGTGTCGAAGGTCAAGGATATCCTCAAGGTCGGCCAGGAGGTCGAAGCGCGCGTCATCAAGGTCGATAAGGCCGAGCGCCGCATCGGCTTGTCGGTCAAGGCCGCGAACTACAGCGAGGAAGACCTCAAGCGCGAGAGCGAGGCGTTCGACAACCTGCGTCCCGGCGAGGACATGGTCGGATTGGAACAGGCGTTCCAGGCCGCGCAGGAAGAGTATCGCCCGGGCGACGGCGCGAAGAAGAAGTAACTTTTTTCCCTTCAACAAGGAAGACTCAGAAAAACCGGCAAGCCGCAAGGCTTGCCGGTTTTTTGTTTTGTCAACCTGTTGGATTTTAATACTATTGGAAATCCAGTGACTTACTACACCGATCTTTTCTCACCCGAAACCTATCTAGCGTTCACCAAATCGGCCCAAAACGTGTCGGGCTTTCGGTTGCGCCACAAAGGCATCGCCGATAAAATCGAACCGGGTGATATTTTGGTTTGTTATATCACACGAGTGTCTCGGTGGTGCGGTTTTTTGGAAGTCTTAGAAAAGCCTTTCATTTCCGATGTGCCTTTGTTCGTTCCAGAGGCCGATCCTTTTGTGGTGCGCTTTCGCGTGAAACCAAAAGTGTGGTTGACTGCTGATGCAGCATTACCTATTCACGAGCAAACAGTTTGGCAATCACTGTCATTCACGCGCGGTTTAGACAAAGGATCGCTTGCATGGACCGGAAAAGTGCGTGGCAGTCTTGTCAAGTTAGCCAAGGAAGACGGCAAGTTTTTGGTCGAGGCGTTAATCTCACAAACAAAAGTTCCAAAAAAATACGAGTTAACCGAGCAGGAATCCAAACGGCTGACGACCCATACAGTCAACAGGTCGGACAAGGTCGTAACTGTTTCTGTCCCTGACGATGCAACAACTTCTGAGCTGCCCGAAATACAAGAGAAAGAATCGAGAGAATCTCACCGTGTGCAATCTTTGGTAGCGCAGATCGGCGCGCGAATGGGACTCGCGATTTGGATTCCGCGCTCAGACCGAACGGCCGTTCTGAAAGAGTGGGCAGGTGAGCACAAATCTTTGATTGACCGCCTGCCGCTAAATTACGACGACACCACCCTCAGGACAATTGAACAAATAGACGTTATCTGGTTGCGTGGTAGATCGATTGTTCGTGCCTTTGAAGTCGAGCACACGACAGCTGTTTATTCGGGAATCTTGCGCATGGCAGACTTACTCGCATTACAACCGAATATGGATATCAAGCTTCATATCGTAGCGCCAGTCGCCAAGCGCGAAAAAGTCTTTTCTGAAATACGACGTCCTGTCTTTTCACTTCTTGAGAAAGGCCCTTTAGCTGAAAGTTGTACGTATGTGTCGTACGACAGCTTGCAAGAGCTAGCAGCACAAAAACACTTGTCACATCTTTCAGATACCGTGCTCGATGAATATGCTGAAGAGGCAGAGTGAACGCATCATCTATTTGCTTTGTTCATTGGGCAAACAAACAGCGATCTGCGCCCGAATTTGCCTCACGCTCGCAAGTTTCGCTCGATTCAGACTCAGGCACAAATTACGCAACTCCGCGACAATCTGCAGGCGGCGGGTAATCTCCGCACTCGTTGGCGAGGTAGTTTCGTCCTTCACGTGAGTTTCTCCACGTCGGCAATGTCCTGTGCGCTGCCCCGCAGCATCTTCAACCGGATCAGACTTTCCCGGTCCACCGTCCGCAACGCCGTACCCTCCCAATCGAGGGTCTCCGTAGTGATTTCCTTTTCGATCTCCGGCGACACGGAAAGCACGTCGAGCATCAGTACGTCTTCATTTCCCGCCACGGCTTTCGATAGCCGTTTGATCCGGATCGACCCTCCGGCGAACTGCATCGGCGCAGCCTCCAGCGTGAATCCTAACGCCCGCCCACATTCCAAAATCCGCTCCCCGCTGCCCGTGAACGCGAGCAGGTCGATATCGAGCGTCGCACGCGGATACCCATGCACTGCTAGTGCCAACGCACCGCAAAGGGCATACGGGATTCCCTCTGCATAAAGCTTGGCCGTGAGCGCCTGCAATTCCGTGTGGATATCAAACACGACGGTTCATCTTGCACGGACCGTTACACTGAGGCAAGCCCCGGCCAGCCGCCAAACTGGCCGTGGTCTCGTGCGCACAGGGGGCCGGAGTGGCGGGCAAATGCGATGCTCCCTTCATATGGAACTCGAAACCCTCAAAGACCTCTACATCTACGAACTCAAAGACTTGTACAGCGCCGAGAAGCAGATCATCAAGGCCTTGCCCAAGATGGTGAAAGCTGCCAAGAACGCGGAACTCGCGGCGGGTTTCAAGCTGCACCTCGAACAAACCAAAGTGCAGGCCGAACGTCTGGAAAAACTCCTCGCCAGCCACGGCGAATCCACCCGCGGCCCGAAGTGCCAGGGCATGGAAGGCGTCCTCAAGGAAGGCGACGAAATCCTCGAAGAAGACGCCACCGACGAAGTGCGCGATGCCGGCTTGATCGCGGCGGCCCAACGCGTCGAACATTACGAGATGGCCGGCTACGGGTGCGCTCACACGTACGCCGTGGAGTTGGGTGATAAGACTGGCGCGCAGACGCTGGCCACCACGTTGCGCGAAGAAAAGGAAACGGACAAAAAGCTGTCCAGGATCGCCAAGTCGGTCGTCAATCTGAAGGCGAAGAAAGCGGTGGCTCCTCCCAAGCCCGACGCGGTCGAAGAAGTCGGCAAGGCGATCAAAAAGGTCGTCAAGAAAATCACCGGCTGACCGGCGCGACGTTGACAGTTCACCGCGCAGGGCCGAAACTTCCGGCACACGTCCGCCAACCTTTCGTCTTATGGAAAAACCACAAATTACCGCCTATCTCAAAACTTACTGCGGCTGGAGCGCCGGCGTGCGCGCCATCCTTGAAAAGCACGACCTTCCCTACACCGAGAAGGACATCATCCAGAACCCTGCCTTCCGCTGGGAAATGGAACAAAAGAGCGGCCAACCGCTCTCGCCTTGCATCGAGATCAACGGGGTCATGCTGCCCGACGTAAGCGGCGACGAAGTGGAGCGTTATCTGCTCGAAAACAACCTCACCGGTGAGAGCAACGCTCCGGTGGCCGTCCCCACCAACGCCCCTTGCACCGACGCCCAACACGTCGCGATGGCTGCCGGCGACGCGCCCCTGGCGTTCAAGCCGGGCCACTGAAGACCGCTGGAAGTCATTCCAGATTGCTTCCTTTCAAGATCAGCCTTCCCTTTCACCAGGGAAGGCTGTTTTGTTGTTTGCGCGGATGCAATCCGGCTCGGCTCAGGGAGCCGCTTCCCTCGTTGGAACCTTACGCCCGCTGCTTGTTCTTCAACTCCAGCTTGCGGTACAGCGTCGCCATGCTGATGCCCAGCATGCTCGCCGTCTTCTCGCGCGAACCGTTGTTGTGCCGCAGCGTTTGCTCGATGTAGGCGCGTTCCTCGTTGGCGATGAACTCCTCCAGCCGCAGTCCGATGGGCATCTCGATGATGTTGTTCTCCGCCCGCCGCTCCGTCCTGGCGGCCCTGGACGTGCGGCGGCAGATCGACCACCTGATCAGCCCGTCCTCGCACAACGCGCACGCGCGCTCGATGGAATTTTCCAGTTCGCGCACGTTGCCCGGCCACGCGTAACGGCCCAGCATGTCGAGCGAGTCGGGCTCGATCTTCTTCGGCTCCGTGTTGGTCTGGTTGGCGTTCTTTTGCAGGAAATAATTGACCAGCAGCGGGATGTCTTCGGTGCGCTCGCGCAGCGACGGCAGGTCCATCGGGATGACCGCCAGCCGGTAAAACAAATCCTCGCGGAACGAGCCGTTGCGCATCTTCGCCTGGAGCTGCTCGTTCGACGCCGCCACCACGCGCACGTTGATCGGCACGGTCTTCGTGTCGCCCACGCGCCGGATCATGCGCTCCTGCAACACGCGCAGAAGCTTGGTTTGCAGCGAGAGCGCCATGGAGTTGACCTCGTCCAGGAAAGATCGTGCCGCCCTCGGCTTCCTCGAACAGGCCGATCTTGTCCTGGAACGCGCCGGTGAACGCGCCCTTCTTGTGGCCGAAAAGCTCGCTCTCCAGCAGGTTCTCGGGCAGCGCCGAGCAGTTGACCGCCACGAACGGCGCGTTCTGGCGCTTGCTGTTGAAGTGCAGCGCGCGGGCGACGAGTTCCTTGCCCGTGCCGCTCTCGCCCTGGATGAGGATCGTGCTGTCGGTGTCGGCGACCTTGTTGATGAGGTTGAAGACCTCCGTCATCGCGCGGCTCGTGCCGACGATGTTCTCGAAGCGGTAGCGGTTCTTGATCTCCTTCTTGAGGTACACGTTTTCGCGCACGGCCGACTGGTAGTCCAGCGCCCGCTGCACGGTGAATTTCAATTCGTCGATCTTGAACGGCTTGGTGATGAAATCGTACGCGCCGAGCTTCATCGCCTCGACGGCTTTTTCCACCGACGCGTACGCCGTGATGAGAATGACGGCGGTCTGCGGCAGCGTGCGGCGGCATTCCTGGAGCACGTCGAAGCCCGTGACTTTCTCCATCTTGATGTCCGCGATGACGACCTGCGGATTGATGCCCGGCAGTTCTTCCAGGGCGTGCTCGGCCGAGTTGAAGGGGGAAACCTGATGTCCGTTTTCGCGGCACAGGGTCGAGATGACTTCGACCATGGCGGGTTCGTCGTCGATGATGACAATTTTAGCCATACAAGGGGCAGCTTAGAAGGGCGCTGCTATCGAAAATCGGATTGAACAACGTGTCCATCATAATCGCAAAAGTGAGAATTGGAAAGAAAAAAATTCTCTTTTTCGAATTTTTTCAAGAGCGCGAGCCCATCGAAATAACCCGGCCATGAACCATCGACCACGCCGCCGGGCGCGTGGCAGGCCAGAACTTCGGCATGGATATTGCCTGCGTCCCGCCGCTGCCGACACGGCAGGGCGATGAGGTCCGCCCACGCCCCCGGCCGGATGCAGCCCAGCCGACCGATCGAGACCCAGCGCGCGGGCCGGGGCGCGAGCGTGATCGTTTCCAGCCGTTCGCGCGGGTCGAAGCGACGGCGCGACGGCGGCCAGGGCGCGCAGTTCCTCGAGCAGCTGAACGAACCGTCGCTCGCCGGGCTGTCCGTGCCGACGCACAGGTTGACCGCCAGCCCGCGCAGCCGTTCCAGCGGGAACGCCTGGTGCCGAAAATACCGGTGGCTCAGCGGGCAATGCACGACCGTCATCCCGGCCAGCGGCCCGCCGGGCGCGACGAGCGCGAAATCTTCCTCCTCCCACTCGTTGAGGTGCACGGCGATGCACTCCGGCCCGAGGCAGCCGGCGGCGGTCAGAGCGTGGCCAGGGCGGACTGCGCCGTGGCCGCAATCGTCCATCGGCCGCCCGAGCCCGGCGAGGAAGTCGTGCAGCGGCCCGCGCCCGTGGACGAACATCTCCTGTTCGTCGCGCGGATTCGCCGAGGTGCGTGGTCCAGGGCATGCCGGTGCGCCGGGCGCAGTCGCGGGCGAGCCGGTACAGTCGCCGCCGACGCCGTGTAGGGCGCGTGCGGGCTCAAGCCCGAGCCGCCGAGCCATTCGGCGGGCAATGGCCCTCGTGCGCCTGTTCCTGGAAGAAAAGCAGCGCGCCGGCGACGAGTTCCTCGGTGGGGATGGCGCGGCGCACGTCGATCATCTCGTAGAACCACCACGTCCGCAGCGGCGGCGGCGGGCATCTTCCACATCAGCTCGGGGAACGACTCGATGTTGAGGATGCGTCGTCGTGCCCCAGCGCGCCGTATTCGCGGAAGCCCCGCGCGATGGCGGCGAGGTAATCGTCCTCGTCGAGCGTGCGCTTGAGCGGCGTTGATGCGCCCGACCCATTCGGCGAAGCCTTTGCGGCGGCAGGATGGCGTGGCGCAGGCCGGAATAGTCGAGGTGGCAATGGGCGTTGATGAACCCCGGCAGCAGCGTGACCTCGCCCAGGTCGGTGACTGCTTCGCCGGGGAACTCGCGCCGCACGTCCGTCCCAGCGGCCGGCGGCGGCGACGAACTCGTCCGCGCACGAGCACCGCGCCGTCCTCGACGGGCGGGCCGTCCATGGTCACGAGAGTGGCGGGCGCGGAGGAGCATGAGGGAGATAAGCGGAAATCAGGAGCGGCCTGAGCAACGGGGAACAATCCGTTTCACGCGCGGCGTTCGCTCGTTTCCTGCTCCCCCGATCTTCTATCCACCTTCCAAGGGGCGCTCGCCCTTCACGACCGCGCGCGCCTCGGCCACGAGCAGGTTGCACGCTTCCTGACAGAGCAGCGGGACGAATCCGCTCCCCGCCCGCCTTGCCCGTCGTTTGGTCGTACGCCGGGTCGAACTTCTCCGGCGGCAGCTGCGACGACGGCACCGTGCCCGCCGCGTCGCGCCGCCAGAGGATCGTCCGCAGGCAGCCGCCGTCCGAGCGGCAGAACCGGCCCACCAACGCGTCCGCCTGCTCGTCGGTGAGCTTGCGCGGTGACGCGGTACATGCCCGTCTGCCGGCCGAGCGTCTCGCGCAGCGGCGTCGTCGCCAGCCGTCCCTGCTGGAACGCCTGCCACGCCCCCAGCCGCGCCGGATAAAACAGGTCCAGCGCCAGCCGCAACGCCGCCTCGTCGGGCACGACAGCCGCCAGCCGTGGCGCAGGTTCGGCGCGGTCTTCAGCGGACGGTACGCGCCCGCGTCATCGTAGAGGGCGAGGGCGGCGGCGTCTTCGGGATCGGTGTGCAGCGTCAGTTCGCCGGCGGGCGGTCGGCATCGTCGCGGTGGCGCAGTTCGTGGCCGCCGGTCGGCGACGCGAACGACGCGAATCTGTCCCATCAGGAAAACGTCCGCGCTTCGTGCCCGCGCGCGGCAGGCGGAGCGCCTGCCCTACAAACATTTGCATGCCTGTTCGACGATGATGTCCGCGAACTGCGCCTCCGTGCCGATGGCGCTCGCGTAATACAACGCCCGCCCATGCAGGCGGCGCGGGTTTTGCATGAAAACCTCGCCGCCCCGCGAGCCGTTCGCTGGCGCTGGCGGTCGGCTCCGCTCTCGATGCCGAGCAGGACCGGGATATCCTGGTAGCTGTGCAGGCCGTCGGAGATGAAAAACGGCACGACGACCACGTTCGGCGTGTCGGTCAGCTTCGCCCAGTCGGCGATCAGCGGCGGCTCCTCCATGTAGGTGTTGAGCACGGCGGCGTAGCGGCCGCGTTCGCGCAGGAGTTGCGGCCTGGTGCTTGGCGGCGACGGCGGAGTTGTCGTTGAGGCCGTGCCGTGGCCGACGATGAGCAGGCTCGTCTCCGTCTTCCGGCACGCCGGGGGCGACCTCGCGCGCGCGGCGCAGGAGCAGATCGGTCATGGCCGGATGATTGCCCACGGGCGGGCAATAGTGCCAGCGATGCCGTGTCCGCGCATCGGCGCGGCGCGGGTGCCGTCGGGCACGGCGGTCGAGGTCGAGTTCGCGCGGGATGACCGTGCGGGTGAAATATCCCTCGCTGATGAAGTTGGGCACGACGCACACGTCCGGATCGGCGGATCGTCGTCGCCGTTGAACAGCAGCGGCCAATCGCGCAGGGACGGTTCCTCTTTCCAAAAGGCGCAGGCCACCCGCGCGAAGAGGTTCCGTTTCCGGATGGCGGCGGCGTGCGCGAGGCTGGGCGCGCCGGAATCCGGGTTGACGGTCGAGCCGTGCCCGACGATGAGCAGCGCGGTGTCGGGGTATCTTGGCGGATGGGTCGTCATGGAGTTTTCGCGCTCGCGTCCCAGGCGGCGATCACGGCTTTTTCCCGCTCCGAAGTGAGGCCCGCCCGGAGCTTGGCCTGACGCTCGGGAGGCTGCGTTTTGAACCATTCCAGAGTGGCCGTCGTGGTGTCGGCCAGCGAGCGGAAGGTCAACCCCTTATCCAACGCCCGCTGGATGCTCCTGGATGCAAATCCCGCAGTCTCACCGGTCGGCGGCACCCACACCGGCAGGTCGGACCAGCCCTCGACCTTCTGCGCGGCGAGGAAATCGGCATTCGTCCAAAGAAATGACGCCTGCGCGTGCAACGCCGCCTTGATGCCGTCGAGCATCGCCCCGACCGCCAATGGCTTTTCCGGTCCCGTCGCGTTGTAAACACCCGTTTCACGGCGCTCGGCCATGCGAACCGTCCATTCCGCGAGGTCGCGCGCGTCGATGAATTGCACGGGGTCGGCCGGTGCTCCCGGCGCGAGGATCGTGCCGCCGCGATCCACCCTGAAAGGCCAATAGGTGAAACGGTCGGTCTCGTCGCCGGGGCCGACGATCAGGCCCGGGCGAATGATGAGCGCCTGACCAGGAAACTGTTTTTGCGCTTCCTGCTCGCTGAGCGCCTTGAGCGGGCCGTAAAGGGCATATTTGGAATCCGCGAGCGTCTTGAGCGTTTCCTGCATGGGGTCGGCGCCGGTGTATTTTTCCAGCGAACCGCTTTCGTCCGAGCCGGGCTTGCTGTTGTCGGCGTAGACGCTGATGGTCGAGATGAAAACGTAGCGGTCCACGTTGCCCTTGAGGATTTCGGCGGCGTCGCGCACCCAGACGGGCAGGGTCGTGGGGTTGTCGATCACCACGTCCCACTGGCGGCCCTTGAGGGCGTCGAGTTGGCCGTTGCGGTCACCGATGAGTTGTTCGACGCCGTCCGGCAATTCGCCCGGGTGGGTCTTGCCACGATTGAAAACGGTGACCTTGTGCCCCCGGCTCAGGGCGTAGCGGACCTGGTGGGGACCCGTGAATCCGGTGCCCCCGAGGATGAGCAGGCGCAACGGGGCGGGTCGATCAGCAGCACGACTGTCGGCGCGAACGCCCAGGCCGACGGCCATCCCGGCGGAGGTGGAAAGCGCGAGGAATTCTCGTCGGGAAGTCATCGCAAGAGCCTCGTGCAAAGTTTGCCGAGCCGCAAAGGGAGGAAGAGGGAATCAGCCACAAAAAGCACAAAGCACACAAAAGAGGAGGAAAAGCTCAGCCGCGCCATTCGCAGACAACTCTCTTCCCTTTTGCGCTTTTTGTGCTTTTTGTGGCTAATCTTCCGCCTCCCCGTAAAACAAAAAGCGAGGACGGACAATGCGTCCATCCTCGCTTTGCAGTCACCGCGTGCGGCGACCGTTTGAGAGGTATCTCAAGCCGCCTTCGGGGCGCTCGGAGTCAGGGCGACCGCCGAGATCTGCGCTTCGCCGCCGAGTTGGACCGAGGAGATGTCGAAGGAGGGCGGCAGGTCCAGCGCGGCTGGCCGCGAGGAAGGCGCGAGACGCAACATCACTTGGTTCGAGGTCGGTTCCAGCCGTAGCGAACCGATCTCGAAGGACGGCGTGAAATCCATCGCCGCAATCGTGAAGGTCGCCAGCAGTTGCACCGCCGTGGAGGTCTGGTCCGAAGGCGTGATCGAGATCGGCGCACCCTCCGCCGCCTGGGTGAGTTCCACCGAGTTGACCTGCAACTTCGGTTGCGGCGTGGCAGCGGCCTGCGCGCCGCCGAGCAGCTTGAGGTGGATCGACTTGAGGCGCGTGTCATCGAGTTCGACGCGGTCGATCTGGAAGGAGATGCCGGCGGCGAGCGGGTTCTCGGGTTGCGCACCGATGAGGTGCAACGAAACGACGTTGGAGAGCGGGCGGAGTTGCACCGCGCCCAGCTTGAAGAAGGGCGTCAGTTGCAGCGACGTGATCTCGAAGCCGAGGGTCAGTTGTGCGGAAGCGCGACCGGTCGCGGAGGAGTTGGCGGTGGATTCAGTGGATGGCATAACAGGTTCGGGTGTGGTGATAAGATTTGCCGACGCGGCGGCGGGCACTGGCTCGGTCTTCGGAAGCAACGGCACCGGGGGCGGTTCCATCGTGGGCGGCATGGAAACTTCCGGCTCGGGCTTGACGGCCTCGGGCAACGGCGGCGGCATGATCGGCAGCGGCGGCGGAACGGCAGCGACCGGCTCGACGGGCAGCGGTGGCGCAACGGCAACAGGTGTTTCCGGTTTCGGCTCTGGCTCCGGCGTGGGCACGATTGCTTCCGGCTCCGGTTCCGGCGTAGGCAGGATGGCCTTCGGCGGTTCGATTTCCGCCGGTTTTTCCACCGGCTTGATCTCTTCCACGCTCGGGGCAGGTTCGGTCTTGGACTCGATGACAGCCGGCTTCTCCTCGGCTTTGGGTTCCTCGGTCTTTTTCTCGGGTTCCGGCTCCGCTTTGCTTTCGATGATCGTCGGCGCTTTCTCGGGTTCGGTTTCCGGCACGATGACCAGCGGCGTTTCCGGCGCGGGCTTTTCGATGGCGGCTTCCTCTTTGGGAGCGGCTGCTATCGGGGCATTGGTCGGCAGGAAAATCCGCGGACGGCCGACGAGCTTCGTGGCGGGCGGCACCGGCGCGGGTTCCTGCTTTGCCTCTGGAATCGTGGGCGTGAGGGTGAGCGCACCGACGGGCGGTTCGGCCTTGGCTTCCACCGGGGACGGCGCTTCGACGGGTTTGGCGGCAGGAGGGTTCGCATCCCCGGCGGCGGTGATCGGTGGAATGAGGATCAAACCGGTTCGCTCCGGCGCGGGCTTGGGAGTCTTGGGGGTCTTGCGTTTTTTCACATCGTCCGATTCTTCGGCTTCGGCGGTCATGGCAGGCTCCACGGCGGCTTCCAGCGGGGTCGGGCCGCTGACCGCGATCACCCCATCACCGACGGACTCGACCGGCACCGGCACGGGTTCGGCCGGCGGGGGTTCCGTCTTGGCCGCCGCCGGGGTCGCCGTCTTGGCAAAGGGATTGACAAAAAAGCGGCGCGGGATCGCCGCGACCGGCACGACCTCGGCCGGAGCGGGTTTGGGAATCGGCTCCGCTTTCTTCGGTTCGGCCGGTGTCGTGCTGCCTTCCACCGGGACGCTGGCCGGCTTCGTGTCGGGCGTCTGAACGAGAGAAGCGGCCGGTGTGACCGGCACCGGGACGAACGACGCCGGCTCCGGGATTTCCTTCGCCAAGGGAGGCAGGGAAATCGGTGGCAGCGAAATCTTGTCCGCCGGAGATTTGGCGGTAGGCCGTTCCGATGCCACGGCGGCGGCCGGTTCGGGGGTTTTCGCCTCGGCGGCAGGCAAGGATGCCGCAGGGGTAATCTCCATTGCAGCGGGCTGTTTGGTCAGGGACGCGAGCGTCGGCAACGGCACGGTTTCCTCGGGACTCGTCACCGGCTTGTCGCTGGCCGCCAGCGGCAGGGGGGCGCGGAAGTCGGGCCTGTCGGCCGTCTTTTCGGCCGGAGCGTCGGGTTTTTCGACGGAAATCTTGTCCACCGGGACCGTCTCGGGCGTCTTTTCCGCGCCGACCAACGTTTCCACCGAGGCCGGGCCGGGCGCAGCAGCAGTCCTCGGGGAAGGCTGCAAACGACGCAGGCGCGGCGTGCCGACCGCGCTACGGATTGGCTGGTCACCGAGGATTTCGGATTCGTGGTCGCCAATCGCATCCAGCGAATCCGCCGGATTGGAGTTCAGGCGTCCCATCATGTACCGGAAGAGGACGAACTGAAGCCCGAGGAACAGGATGGCCCCGATGAAAAGTTGCGTGAGGCTGAAACTATCCGCGATGCCGATCATCATGGTGCGTTAAAAACTAAAGGTTGTCTGCCTAGCGCGGAGTTTCGACTTCGTCGGCCTGTTCTTTTTCTAGTCGGTCGGCGTAAAGGGGCGAGCGCCGGACAGGCAACGGCCGCCGCACCTTGCGATTGGCCGCCGCCGCGTACACCCGGATGGCCATGTAAGCGGTGTTGATGAAAACGACTCCGAACAGCAGGAGCCGGACGAGGTTTTCGATCTTCGAAGGTTTGGCGCGGCGTACCTCCGCCGGAGTGGGCTGCGCCGCAGGCGTGTCGGTCCGTACGACCTCCGGTCTCGCCTCCGTCGTCGCGGCGGGCGTCCCTTCCGGCACAGTCGGTTGGACCGAAGGAACCGGCGAGGCCATCACCACGGCGGGTAGCGGGGTGTCCGTCGGGACCGGGGTCTCGGTGGCAGGCGTGGTCGTCATGGTCACCGCCGGGGAAGCGGTCGGCGCAGCGGCCGGACCGGGGAGCGCCGGGGTCGTCTGGACCAATGCGGCCGTGGGTGGCGGCGCGGTGACCGGATTGCTGGGATCGTTCAGCCAGCCAATGCGGTAGAAAGATTCCTTGAAGATATCGACCAGCTTCGGCTGCGACTGGAAATCCTTGGCCGCCGAGTCGATTTCGGCCTGCGCCTTGTCCGCGCTGCCCCCGTAAAATTCCAACGCCGCCTGGCAGAAATACCGCGCGGGCGTTTTGCTGGTGAACGCCAGATGCCCCATGAACGAGCGCGCCGCATCCACCTTGCCTTCCAGCAGCAGCGTCAGGAAAATCTTGAACTGCGTCAGCTCCACCTCGCGCGGCTGCTTGGAGGCGTCGGTCTGGGCGCTGAGTTCCTCGAAACGCGAGCGCGCGGCGGTGTAGTTGCGGTAATTGAAGGGCAACTCGGCATAGTTGAAACGCGCCGCCCAGAACTGCGGGTCGGCCGTGATGGCGCGCTTGAAAGCTGCCTCGGCGTGCTCGTAGTCCTTCAGCTTGGAAAACGTGAGCCCGCGCAGGTTCAACGCGTCGGGCTGGTTGGGCTGCGTGGCCTCGGCTTCGTCGAGCTGGGTGAGAGCGCCGTTGTAATCGGACCGCTGCTTGTACGCCGCGTAGGCCGCCTCGTAGTAATGCTTGAAAATCTGACTGCGCAGGTTGACGGAAGTCGTCTGGCCCGGCTGGATGGTGTCCGCCTCGTCCAACAGCTTGCGGGCATCCGGATAATTTTTTTGTAGGAACTGGACGTAAGCCTGCTCGTACTTGGCCGTGAATTCCGGCTTGGCCGGCGTCTCCGGCGACGCGGAGGCGGAAGGAGCGGGAGTCGCCTCGGCAGAGGGCGTCGGAGCGTCTGAAGCGGTGGCGGACGGCGAGGCGGCCGGCGTCGCCTTGGGTTTGTTGCCCTTGGTGGGCCGGCCGAGCACGATGGGCCGGGCATACACCGCGCGCGGGTCCGCCGGGGCGGTGTCCTCCGTGGCCGCTGGGCGCTGGGGAGATTCGTCGTTGGCCGCACCGTTGTCGGGCAAGTCGTTGCTGTCCCTGTCCGGCGGGGGCATCTGGGTCGCTTCCGGGTCGCCCGGCAAGGCCAGCGGCGCGGGCGGAGCCGAGGTGCGGAAAGCCGGCTTGGCCGGTGGGTTGGCGGCGGGCGGGAGTGCCAGGGCAGCGGAATTTTTGGCCGGGGCGTCGGCGGGACGGGCGGCGGGTGTCTGACCGGGAATCAGTTCCACCACCGCCACGTTGGCGGGCGTGGTCGTGGACGGGTCGCGGCGGCGGGCGGCGGCGATCAGGCGTTCGGAACGCTCCGTGTACCAACCCAGGGAGCGGAACGACTCGGCGAAAACCTGCTCGTTGGCAGGCGTATAATGCGCGTCCGCCTGCGCCAGCCACGCCTCGGCCTGCTTGCCGTGGCCGCGATGGTGCTCCAGCGCGGCGTTCAAATAATAGTACATCAGGGGCGGCGAGTGGTCGCCGCGGTTTTCGTCGAGGTACGTCTGGGCAGGTTTTTCCTTGCCCGCGAGCATCTGGGTCAACAGCAGCTTGTACTTCAGGAAACCGTGCTCGTCGGCCTGCGTCCACCGACTCGTGCGGCCCATCAGTTCCTCGAACTGCTTGCTGCTCTCCGCGTACTTGCCCTGACGAAAATTGATCTCGGCCAGATTGAACCGCGCCGCCCACAGCCCGGGGTCTTTTTCAACCGCCTTGGTGAAAGCCGCGCGCGCCTTGTCAAACTTGCGCTGGTGCAGATAAATCGCGCCGCGCAGGTTCCAGACATCGGCCTGCTCACCCGGTTTGCCCGCTTCGGGGGCGTGGTCCAGCAGATCGAGCGCGCGATTGTAATCTTCCTTGTTGAAACTCTCCGTTGCCTGCCGGTATGCGCCGGCCGCCACCGTGGAAGGATCGAGCGTCGGAACGGGTGCCGCAGCGAGACCCGCCGAAGCCCACAGGCAGAGGCAGGCTACTGCCCCATTCCGGACTTTGCCCAACGAGAAACGCGGTTTCGGCGGGACCGGATGATGGAAGGCGTTACCCATGTGGGAGGAATCGGAATAGATCGGCGGACTTGGCCCTTGCGGGAAAAACTACCGGATGGGCATTCCCTTGACAATAAGCAAAATCATACCGGCAACTCCCCGACGGAGCGTCATTCACACTGTTGGGCCTTCCCGTCAACCGGTTCGGACGGCAAGCCGGAAACGGACGCCACCGTCGGCGGGCAAATCTCTTTGCAGTTGGCTTATAACCGGCGGTCTTCCGGGCCGTCAAGCGTCGTTCGATGGAAAAGTCACCCTTCCTCGCCTTCGCCGGCCTCGTCGCTGCCGCTGGCGTCATCCGGATCGCTGCCCGCGTCGTCGTCCACTGCGGCAGGCGGCGGGGGCGCGTCGGCGGCTTCCTCGTCGCCGCCCTGGCTGACGACCCGGGCGATGTCCTGGAGCTTTTCGTTGCGGGCCAGGTCGATGAGTTTGACGCCCATCGTGTTGCGCCCGGTTTCGCGGATTTCGCTGACGCGCGTGCGCACCGTCTTGCCCTTGTTGGTGGTCAGCATCAATTCGTCCGTGTCCAGTGACGGTCAAGCGCGCCGACGACGCCGCCGGTCTTGTCGCCGGTCTTCATCGTGATGATGCCCTTGCCGCCGCGCGACTGCTCGCGGTATTCGTCGAAGGGCGTGCGCTTGCCGATGCCGTTCTCCCCGGCGACCAGCAGCGTCGCCTCCGGCTGGACGACGACCATCGCCACGAGGTAATCGCCCGTCCTCCGGCCGGATGCCCCAGACGCCCACCGCCGTGCGGCCCATCGGGCGCGCGTCTTCCTCGTGGAAGCGCAGGCTCATGCCGTCGTGCGTGATGAGCACGAGGCTGTCGTTGCCGTTGGTCAACTCGGCCTCGATCAGTTCGTCGCCGTCCTCGATGTTGATGGCGATGATGCCGCCCTGGCGCACGTTGTCGAAGTCGGAAAGGTCCGTCTTCTTGACGATGCCCGTGCGCGTGGCGAAGAGGACGTGCAGCGTCGGGTCCCACGTCTGGTCCACCGGCCCCTCGTCGGTGCTGACGATCTTGCGCTGCACGCGGATGGTCGCGGCGATCTTCTCGTCGGGGCGCAGGTCCAGGAAATTGACGATGGAGCGGCCCTTGCGACGTGCGGCTGCCCTCGGGCAGTTCGTACACCTTCGTTCACGTAGCAGCGCCCGGTCTTCGTGAAGAACATCAGGAAGTCGTGCGTGCTCGCCGTGAACAGGTGCTCGACGAAATCGCCCGTGTCCTCGTCGCCGCCGCGCCCGTCGCGCGTCGTCATGCCGATGACGCCCTTGCCGCCGCGCCGCTGCGCGCGGTACTCGCTGGCCGGCGTGCGCTTGATGAAGCCGCCGTGCGTGATCGTGATGATCGCGCCCTCGTTGGCGATGAGGTCCTCCATGTTGATCTCGCCCTCGTCGGGCACGATCTGGGTCAGGCGCGGCGTGGCGTACTTCGCCTTGATGGCCAGCACCTCCTCCTTGATGATCGTCAGCACGCGCGACTCGCGCGCCGAGGATGTCCATGAGGTCCTGGATCGTGACCATCAACTCGGCGTATTCGGCGGTGATCTTGTCGCGCTCCAGCCCGGTGAGTTGGTAGAGGCGCAGGTCGAGGATGGCGTTGGCCTGCCGTTCGCTGAGCGCGTAGCGGCCGTCCTCGAACCGGTCGCGGCGTCGCGGACCTCGATGCCGAAGCCGGCGATCTGCGCGCTCGCTCCACTCGAAGGCGAGCAGCTTGACGCGCGCCTCGTCGCGGTTGGCCGATTCGCGGATGATGCGGATGAAATCATCCATGTTCGCCAGCGCGACGAGGATAGCCGTCGAGCACCTCGGCGCGTTCCTCGGCGGCGCGCAGCTCGAAGCGCGTGCGGCGCAGGATGACCTCGCGGCGGTGCTCGATGAACGCCGCCGAGCGCGTCCTTGATCGAGAGCAGCTTGGGCCGGCCGTGGTCGATGGCGAGCATGTTGACCGAGAACGTCGTTTCCAGCGCGGTGTGCTGGTAGAGGTTGTTGACGACGATCTGCGGGATGGCCTCGCGCTTGAGTTCGATGACGACGCGCGTGTTCTCGTCCGACTCGTCGCGCACGGCGGTGATGTCCGTGATGACCTTCGTGTTCACCAGTTCCGCGATGCGCTCGACGAGCACGGCGCGGTTGACCGCGTAGGGGATCTCCGGTGATGACGATCTGCTCGCGGCCGCTCTTGGGTCTCCTCGATGGTGGTCTTGCCGCGGACCTTGAGGCTGCCGCGCCCGGTCGCGGCGTACTGGACGGATGCCGGCAAGCCCGAGCAGGTTGCAGCCCGTGGGGAAATCCGGCCCCTTGATGTGCGTGAGGATTTCCTCGGTGGTGATGTCCGGGTTGTCCACCTGCGCGCACACGGCGTCGATGACCTCGCCGAGGTTGTGCGGCGGGATGTTCGTGGCCATGCCGACGGCGATGCCCGTGCCGCCGTTGACGAGCAGGTTCGGGAACGCGGCCGGGAAGACGGTGGGTTCGGTGGTGGTCTCGTCGTAGTTGGCGACGAAATTGACCGTGTCCTTCTCCATGTCCTCCATCAGCGCCGCGCCGAGGTGGGTCAGGCGCGCCTCGGTGTAACGCATGGCGGCGGGCGGGTCGCCCTCGACGCTGCCGAAGTTGCCCTGGCCGTCGACGAGCCGTTCGCGCATGGCCCAGGGCTGGGCCATGTGGACCAGCGTCGGGATAGATCACCGCCTCGCCGTGCGGATGGTAATTGCCCGAGGTGTCGCCGCAGATTTTGGCGCATTTGCGGTGCTGCCGGCCGGGGAACAGCGAGAGGTCGTGCATCGCGTAGAGGATGCGCCGCTGGGAGGGTTTGAGGCCGTCGCGCGCGTCGGGCAGGGCGCGGGAAATGATGACGGACATCGAGTAGTCGAGGAAGGACTTGGACATCTCCTCGGCCACGTCGATGGGCTCGATTTTCTCGTTGGGATTGGGCATGGCGAAAACAGTGGCGGAAGATACTCCGCGCAGGGACAGAAAACTACCATTTCTAGCGGTTCGCAGGCAACCGAAAACGCTAGGGGTTGAAGGTTCTGGACATTTTTTGGCGGCCGACTGATCCGTCGAAAACTTGGATGAACTTGCTTCGGTCTGGAAACGCACGCAAAATGCGCTCCGATGCAAGTCGAGGCAACGCCTTACCACCGCTTCACGGTCGAGGATTATTATCGTTTGGCGGAAGTCGGGATTTTGCCCCCCGACGCCAGAGTCGAACTCCTGAACGGTCAAATCTTGGATATGTTTCCCATCGGTCCTTTCCACTCCGGCATCGGCTCTAGGCTTCACGCGGTGTTTGCCTCGCTCGCCAACGGCCGCTGGATCGTTCGCTCTCAATATCCTATCCGTCTCGACGATCAATCAGAGCCCGATTCCCGATCTCGCCCTGGTCAAACCCCGTGCCGACTATTACACCGAGAGGCATCCCGCACCCGCGGACATCTTCTTATTGGTGGAGGTGGCCGATAGTTCCGTGAACTTCGATCAGGGCGCGAAACTCGTTGCCTACGCGAAAGCCGGCATTTCGGAGTACTGGATCGTGAACCTGAAGACAAAGTCGGTTGAGGTTCATCGGGGACCGTCGCCCATCGGCGAGTATCGCCAGACGAGTCATCATCAAGCGGGAGACACGATTAGCCTTGCTGCCTTCGCCGACGCGCGGATCGCCGTGGCCGACCTGTTCTAGACGTTCCGTTTTGCCGGTAAGACACTTGCTGTCACAACGGCTTTGAGGCTTCGGCGAAGGCCAGTTTCAAGTTCGGATCGATGTCCTCGCTGACCGGCGTGACCGCCCCGGCCTCGAACGCCAGGGCGGCAACGGCGGCGATCATCGCGGCGTTGTCGGTGCAAAGCGCGGGCGGGGAAACGAGCAGTTCCACGCCCTCGCGCGCGCAGACGCGGGCGAACTCCGCGCGCAGGCCGCGTGTTCATGCTCACCCCGCCGCTGACCGCCACCCGCTTCCGGCCCGCTGCGCGCGCGGCGCGCGAGCGTCTTGCGCACCAGCACGTCCACGACCGCCTGCTGGAACGACGCGCACACGTCCGCGAGCAGTTGCCGCTGATCCTCCGCCCGCCCCGTCCGGTTCCAGCCCGAGCTTGGGCAGCAGGTAGCGCACGGCCGTCTTCAACCCGCTGAAACTGAACGAAAAATCCCCGCTGCCCAGCATGCGAACGCGGCAGGTCGAAGCGCGCCGGGTCGCCCTCGCGCGCGAGCCGGTCGATCTGCGGGCCGCCGGGATACGGCAGGCCGAGCAGCTTGCCCACCTTGTCGAACGCCTCGCCCGCCGCGTCGTCGAGCGTGCCGCCCAGCCGCCGGTATCGCCGGAACCCGCCGATGTCCACGAGCAGCGTGTGCCCGCCGCTGACGATCAGTCCCACCGCCGGACGGAGCCCCGCCGGCGTCGCCGAAGAACGGCGAAAGCAGGTGGCCTTCGAGGTGGTTGACGCCGAGGTACGGCTTGCCCGCCCCGAGCGCGAGACCCTTGGCCGCGCGCCGCGCCGATCATCAGCGAACTCGCCAGCCCCGGCCCGGACGTGGCGGCGAAGGCGTCCACGTCCGCGAGCGTGACGCCCGGCCTTGGCAGCGTGTGGTCGAGCAGCAGCGGCAGTTCGCGCAGGTGCTGGCGCGACGCCGCTTCCGGCACGACGCCGCCGTAGGCGCGGTGCAGGTCGATCTGCGAGGCGACCTCGCTGGCGAGCAGTTCGCCGCGTCCGCGCAGGACGGCGACGGCCGTCTCGTCGCAGGAGGTTTCGATGGCGAGGATCAGGGAATCAGTCTTTGAGGAACAGATAGGTGCGGTCACTCGGCGGGAGCGGCGTCCGCGGCCACGCAGATGATGGCCGGGCCGTGGTCGCAACGGCAGCGGGCTTGCCTGCGTCCGGCCATCGTAAAATCCCCCGTCCTGCGGGCGGTTCAGCGCTGCGATATCTTTCGAGGAACGCACTTCAGCAGCGCGGGCAACCGGTGCGCCCGTGCACGCCGCCAATCGCCGACGAAGCTCGGGTCTTCGCCAGAGAGCATCTTGCCAGTGAATAGCACGCGCAAGACTTGCCCCAGCATCGGAGAGCATCGACATGGCAATTTCGGGATCTTAGAGTTGTGGCGGCGTCCGGCTCAGGACCGTTTCTCGCCGTCCTTGCGCGAGGCGAGCTGCTGCTTGTAGATCATCATGCCCTTGAGCGCGTCGAGCGCGCGTTCGAGTTGCGGGTCGCTGGCGTCGCCGTAGTCGCGCTTGGCTTCGTCGCCGGGCGGCTGCTGCTCGGCGTTGTTGCGCTTGGCGATGAGCGCGCGTTCCTGGTCGAGGGTCAGCGTCGCGCGGATCGTCGGCGTGACGCCGTGCTGATGGATGACCTGCTTGCTCGGGCGTGAAATACTTCGCCGTCGTCAGGCGCACCGCCGAACCGTCGGGCAGCGAGATGACGCTCTGCACGCTGCCCTTGCCGAACGTCGTCTCGCCGACGAGGATCGCGCGGTTGAGGTCCTTGAGCGCCCCCGCGACGATCTCCGCGCCGCTGGCGCTGCCGCCGTTGATGAGCACCGCCACCGGGAAATCCCCGCGCGGCTGCGATCGTGGCGGGCGTCGGTATTCCCGGCGGGTCGAGGGCGTGCGGCCCTCGGTGTAGACGACCATCGTGCGCGGCGGCAGGAACTGCCCGCACACGTCCACGGCGCTGTTGAGCAGGCCGCCGGGGTTGTTGCGCAGGTCGAGCACGAGCGCCTCCATGCCCTGTTTCTGCAGTTCGTCAGGCGCTTGTGGCCGAGTTCTTCCGCCGTCGGCTCGTTGAACTGGATGATCCGCACGTAGCCGACCTTGTAATCGCCCGTCAGCGCCGGGTCGATGAGGTGCGCGTCCTTGACGCTCTCGACCTTGATCTCCGTGCGCGACAGCGTGAAATCGCGCACCTCCTTGCTCGACGGCCGCAGGATTTGCAGCGTGATGGTATCGCCCGGCTTGCCCTTGAGCGCGGACATCGCGTCGGCGAGCTGCATCTTTTCCGTGGTCGCGCCGTTGATCTTGAGAATCTGGTCGCCGCTGACGAAGCCGGCTTTCGCCGCCGGGGTGTCCTCCACCGTGGACACGACGATGAGCACGCCGTCCTTGGCCGAGACGACCAACCCGAGGCCGTCGTAGCGGCTGCGGGTGTCGTCCTGCATGTCCTTGAAGCTGTCGGGCTCCATGAACTGGCTGTGCGGATCGAGCCCGCAGAGCATCCCGCGCAGGGCGTTGTAGGTCAGCGCGCGGAAATCGACCTTGTCCTCGTCCACGTAGTCCTGGCGGACGAGTTGGAGGACGCGGGTAAAGATCGTCAGGCAGCCATAGACGCTGTTGTCCTTGGCCGGATCGCCGATGATACTGGGCGGGGGCAGTTCGGAAGTATTGAGGCCGGTGGGGGGCGGCTGGTTGTCCGGCGTTTGCTGCGCGAAAGCGGGCCGGAACGGCGAGCAACCGAGAAGCGCCAGCAGGAGCGCCGCGCGAAAGAGGCGCAGGGAAGAATTCATGCTGGCCGCGAGCCTAGCATGGAGGCGCGGGGAAGACAATCACGCCGACTCACCGCTGGCGCGGGCGGGGCGGCGGGGTTTTCGCGGCCTTGAACTGGCGCGAAAACTCGATCAGTTCCGCCACGCACCGGAGTTTTTCCTCGTAGAGAAGTCGGGCGAGAGTTTTGCGCATTTCGGCGGTCATGGCTTTGGAAATGTGCAGGTGGCGCAATTCACTCAGCTATCTGCCAGTGTGATCTCCACTACTTTGACGTGCCGGTCGGCGGAATCGATCCAGAAACGAATACAATATCCGGCGAAGACATTGACCTCTACGTCCCGGCCGGTGCAATCGAATTCACCGTAATCGCTGAGTTGTTCAGGGGCAAAACGCAATCGACCAATCTGTGTGCGCAAATTTTTGCGAACACTCACCGGCAGAGCATCCAGAATCTCGATCACCTCGAAAGCGACCAACAGCCGATACTCCATGGTCGATGGTTGTTCGGCGTACCGTTTTTCCATCTCCTCGAAAGTCATCCAGTTCGCAGGATCGGAATCGTCGATTTTTCGAGCCAGCTTTTCCTTGAATTTCTCATCCTCCGCAGTCTGACGCGCGACGAGGAAAGCGATCAGTTCCCGCTGCTCCGCACGCTGGAGATGCGAAGCCTGATCCTTGAGTTGCTCCAACGACATGAAACCATCCTATCGTGGACACGGCAACGGAGTCAATCCGTCGGTGGTGGTACGTTCCAGCGACCGGTTGCTGCCGCCTCTAACGCCTCCAAACTCAGCGACAGAGGCTGGCGAAGAAGGACGATGTTAGCAACAACAGACGTGCTGCCAGCCTCTGTCGCTGGAGCACGCTGTTAGGGGCAGCGGGGAATTCGCTCCACAACGTGCCTTACAAGCTGGCCAACAACGCATCGTAGTCAGCGTGGGAACCAATCCAAAACCAGATGGCAGCATCGTCCGAACGCACACAAACGGCCCGCCAGCCGAGTGAAATACGCACCGACCAGACTGGATCGCGAGTGTGGACACGCTTGAACTGCAAGCCACGCTGCCACGGATCAGCATGCCAACGCCGATAGGCCTCGCGCGCTTGGCGACGGACTGGAAGCGGCAACTCGGCGAGGAGCTGACGAAATGCCTCAGTGGTCCGCGAGGTCATGCTCGGGATCAAGGGGCAGGGTGCGGCCGGCACGGAACTCGGCCAAGGCGTCGGCGGCGAGGCTGGCAAGCTGAGACTGAGACCCAGCAAAAGCTGCGCCCCAACGTGCCTCGGAAGCGATCTCTTCAAGCAGAAGGCTAGCGAGAGCGTCCTGCTCTGTATCAGGCAACTGGTTGGCCTCGCTGATGGCACGCTCAAGAAGCTGAGTCATGCGCGAAGTGTACCCGTGGCACGTTCGAAAGGCAAGAGGAGCGAGCTGCCCCTAAACGGACCCAAGCTCAGCGACGGCTCATGGCGAGGTGGATGTGGATTGTAGAGAAAGGCCGACCGCCATGAGCCGTTCGCTGAAGCACGCTGTTGGGTGCGCGGGGTCAAAGGGTGTAAAAACTCGGATAAACTGCCGTGATGATCATTGATTGATCGAACAGGCAAGAGAAACCCGCGTAAGAACCTTCCTCACCAAGCGGCACGGTCACGCGAAGTGTGTAGGTATGCCCGCTCCATCTGATGACACCGAGAGCCAAGAGACCCGGGTAGTCAGAAACAGGCTTGCCAACACTGAGAAGGGCTTGGAGTTGCTGGCAGTTCTTCTGCGCAGACTTCATTTTCGTGGCGGCCTCTCAGTTTCCGGCCGACAGGCGCTCGCTGCTCTTCAGCGACTTCCACCAAGCAAGCTCGTTCTGCGTAGGTAACGAGGCAATCAGTGGCTCGGCACTGGTGGGTGAGGGGCTAGGATCGTCTGCCGCGAAGCCAGAAATGGCCAACACGCATAACGCCGCGAAGATGATCGGTAATTTCATAGCGAGCGTGCAAAATGAGCACCTGACCGGTAGTAGACGAACGAAAGTCACCGAACAATGCGGACCTTGTTCGTCTATTTCGCAAAGCACCGCCAACGCCCCGCAACACAACAGTTGCTAGCACTACGCCGCGTCCTGATCCTGCTTCTTGCGGATCAGCGGACCGCTTGCGGCCTTCGACCACCGCGCGGTTGATCGTCACGTCCGCGATGTCCTCGCGGCTGGGCAGATCGTACATCACGTCGAGCATCAGCCGCTCCAGCAGACTCCGCAACGCCCGCGCGCCCGTGCCCTTCTTGACCGCCTGCGCCGCCAGCGCCCGCAGGGCGTCGCGCGTGACCGTCAGGTTCGCGCCTTCCATCGCAAACAGCTTGTTGTACTGCTTGACCATCGCGTTCTTCGGCTCGGTCAGCACCAGCATCAACTCGTCCTCGGTCAGCGGATCGAACGTCGTCAGCACCGGCAGCCGGCCGATGAACTCCGGGATCATCCCGAAGCTCAGCAAATCTTCCGGCTCGGGCATCGCGCGGCTCGCGCGCTCGATCTCCGTGGTCGGCCGCCGTCGGACGCCAGCGGCGAAACCCAGCGTCTTACCGCCCAGCCGACGTCTGCACGATCTTGTCCAGCCCGACGAACGCCCCGCCGCAGATGAACAGGATTTTCTCCGTGTTCACCTGGATGTATTCCTGGTGCGGATGCTTGCGGCCGCCCTGCGGCGGCACGTTGCAACTGCTGCCTTCGAGAATCTTCAGGAGCGCCTGCTGCACGCCCTCGCCCGACACGTCGCGCGTGATGCTGACGTTGTCCGTCTTGCGGCCGATCTTGTCGATTTCGTCGATGTAGACGATGCCGATCTCGGCGCGCTTCACGTCGTAATCGGCGTTCTGGAGCAGGCGCAGGATGATGTTCTCCACGTCCTCGCCGACGTAGCCCGCCTCGGTCAGCGTCGTGGCGTCGGCGATGCAGAACGGCACGTCGAGAATCTTCGCCAGCGTGCGGGCGAGCAGCGTCTTGCCGGAGCCGGTCGGGCCGATGAGCAGGATGTTGCTCTTTTCGATCTCCACGTCCGCCATCGGGTCCAGCGGCAGCGAACTGCTCGCGTCCGACCCGGAGCCGCTCTGCGTGATGCGCTTGTAATGGTTGTGGACCGCGACCGAGAGCACCTTCTTGGCCATGTCCTGGCCGATGACGTAGCGGTCCAGCTGCGCGCGGATTTCCTTCGGCTTCGGCACGCGGATGACCGTCGATTGCCGCCGCGCGTCGTCGTTCAACTCCTTGTCGAGGATGTTCTTGCAGACGTTGATGCAACTATCGCAGATGTAGACGCCGGGACCGGCGATGAGCTTGCGCACCTCCGCGTGGCTTTTGCCACAGAAGGAGCACATCGTGAGGTTGGAAGCGCGTGCCATTGATATGTCGGGGAATCAGATCAATAGTAGCCTGCGGCGTGCCAAGCGGCGAGCAGAAATATCGACACGGTTTTCCCGCGCCTGCGGTCAACGTCCCTAGCTGGTCTGCTCCTCGCGCGACGGGGCGTTCGCGCCGGCGGGCAGGTCGCGGTCCAGGGCGTTGTCGAGCATGGCCTGGGTCGTGGAGGTCAACTCCGGCTTGCTCTCGGGCTTGAGTTCCTTGCGGGACTCGACCACGAGGTCCACCAGCCCGTAGTTCTTGGCTTCCGCCGCGCTCATGTAGTAGTCGCGGTCGGAGTCGTTCTTCACCCTTTCCTCGGGCTGGCCGCAATGGTCGGCGAGGATTTTGATGAGCCGCTTCTTGAGCTTGAACATGTATTCCACCGTGCGCTCGACGTCGCTGGCCTGGCCCTGCGCGCCGCCGCTGACCTGGTGGATCATGATGTCCGAGTTCGGCAGCGCGTACCGCTTGCCGCGCGTCCCGGCGCAGAGCAGCACCGCGCCCATGCTCGCCGCCATGCCGAGGCAATAGGTCGTCACGTCGCAGGTCACGAACTGCATCGTGTCGTAGATGGCGAGGCCCGCCGTCACCGCTGCCGCCGGGCGAGTTGATGTAGACGTGGATGTCCTTCTTCGGGTCCTCCATCTGGAGGAAGAGCATCTGCGCGATGACGGCGTTGGCGACCTGATCGTCGATGGCCGTGCCGATGAAGATGATGCGGTCCTTGAGCAGCCGGGAATAAATGTCGTAGCTGCGCTCGCCCCGGCCGGTCTGCTCGACGACGTAGGGGATGTAGAGGTTCGACTCGGGCGGCTTCACGACCGGCCGGCTGCGCGTGCGGCGAGAGGTACTGCAGGGCGTCGGAAGCTTGGGGAAATTGGTCATGGGAGTGTCGGTTCGGACTGGATGTCGTCGCTCTTCGGAGGGCAATGCGGCGTCCCCCGGGGCGACGATTTCCACGGTAGCATTCGCGGCCAGGAAGGCAAGGGTCTTGCCCAGGAGGATTTCTTCCTCGATCTGCCCCAGCGCGTTGCGTTCCTGGAGGTTACGCAGGAATTTTTCGCGCGGCATCTGGTAGCGCGCGGCCAGGGCGTTGAGGCGGCCGTCCATTTCCTCGCGCGTGACCTTGATGCCTTCCTTCTCCGCGATGCGCGTGAGGATGAACGCGCTCTTGAGCCGTTCGCGCGCGGCCTGCGCCGGCGTTGGAGACGATGTCCTTCTCGTTCTCCTTGATCTCGTCGTCGCTGACGCCGCGCTCCTGGTTCTGCTTGACGATGTCGTTCATGATGCGCCGGGTCTCGCCGCGCACGAAGTCGTTGGGCAGCTCGAACTCGGTCGCGCCGGTGAGTTGGGCGATGATCTGCTGGCGCTTGGCGTCCTCGATGAGTGCCGTTGCGCTCGTTGGTGAGTTCGGCGCGGGCGAGGTCGCGCAGTTCGGCGAGGGTCTTGCCGGGCGCGACCTTTTCCGCGAAGGCGTCGTCGAGTGCGGGCAGCGTCCTGGCGTTTCAACTCGTTGACCTTGACGGTGTAGTCGAGCTGCTTGCCCTTGAGCGCCTCGATGGGGAAATCCTCCGGCACGTCCAGGCCGAAATCGCGCGTCTCGCCCGCCGTCGCGCCGAGCAGCGCCTCGCTGAAGCCGGGCAGGAGCGTCTGCGGCCCGAGCTTGATCCAGAAGTTTTCCTTGCCGGCGAGTTCCTTCGGCGCGTCGGGCACGACCTCGTTGACCGGCTTGCCGTCCAGGCGGCCGGCGTAGTCGATCACGGCGAAATCGTCCATCTCCAGCCCGCGGCCTTCGATGTTCTCGAAGTCGGCCAGCCGCTGCCGCAAGCTGTCGAACGCGCGGTCGACGTCGGCGTCGGTGATCTCCTCCGGCGGCACCTTGACGGGCAGCGCCTTGGTACGGCGGCAACTCGAACTCCGGCGCGGTGACGACCTTGGCGGTGAAGCGCAGGGTGTTGTCCTGGCCCATCTGGACGCCTTCCACGTCGCCGACGGAGAGCACGCGCAGCTTTTTTTCCGCGATGGCCTCGCGGGTGGCGGCCGAGACGAGCTTGCGCTGGAGTTCCTCGTTGATTTCCTTCTTGTAGCGCGTTTCGACGAGGTTCGTCGGGCGCTTTGCCGGGACGGTAGCCGGGCAGCCGGGCCGCGCCCTGGTAATCGCGCAGGATGTTCTGGCGCTCCTGGGCCACGCGGTCGGGCGGCAGTTCGACGCGCAGGGCGGTCACGCAGTTAGGGAGGGTTTCCAATTCGACTTGCATAAGAAAAGGGAGGGCAAGTTTCACCATCCGCGCCGAAAGGGAAACGGATGTTTGGCGGGGCGGTGCGCAGGGGTCGAGAGTTGATTTAACACGGAGGACACGAGGAGCACAGAGACCAGAGGAAGCGAAAATCAAGAAGTGGACAGAAAAAGCCTTTTCGTCTCCGTCCGGCCTCCTCGATCTCCGTGGTTCTCCGCGTCCTCCGTGTTAAAATCACACTCGACCAGGACGACAAGCCAATCACCCTGCCCTTCCCCGAACCACCGCAGCAGTTCCTCCTCCGACGCCTCCACCGGCCCGACCGCCACCAGCGCGCGGAACCCGTCCGCGCAACGTCGCCCGCGCCGCCGCCTGCACGTCGGCGGCGCGTCACGGCGCGCGAACGCCGTTTCCGCCACCGCGCGGCGCGATCGATCCGGCCGTAGCCGAGCAGCGATTCGCCCAGCCACATCATCTGGTTGGTCGTGCTCTCCAGACCCGAGCCGGTGCTGGCCGATGAGGTAATCGCGCGCCGCCCGCAGTTCCCGCGCGGCCGACGGGCTGCGCGCAGAGCCGGTCGAGTTCGTGGCGGATCAGGCCCAGCGCGGCGCGCAGGTGCTTGGCGTCGAGGCCGACGGAAATGCTCAGCAGCCCCGTTTCGGCGAGGGTCGCCGTCTCGCTCTGGACCGAATAACACAGCCCGCGCCGTTCGCGCAGGCTCTGGAACAGGCGCGAATCCATCTTCTCGCCCAGCAGCGTGCTCAGCAGCCGCACCGCGAACCGCCGCGGGTCGCGCCGGCCCGGCGCGAGGAAACCGAGGACGAGCTGCGTCTGCTCGGTGTCGCGGCGGTCCACGACGGCGCGCGGCGCGTCTGTCCGCCGTCGGGCCGCCGGCTGCCAGCGGCGTGCAACGCGGCAGCCGCCCGGCGGGCATTTCCGCCAGCGCCGGGGCGACCTGCGCGAGCACCTGCTCGTGCGTCCACGCGGCCCGCCACGGCCAGCACGGTCGAACGCGCATGGTAGCCCGCGCGCCAGAAGTCCATGCAGCTCGTCGCGCCGCAGCGCCGCCACGCGTCTCCAGCGTGCCCGCCAGCGGACGGCCCAGCGGGTGCGACGGCCAGAGCGGCGCGGCCAGGAGTTCCTCGGCGACCTGCGCGGGCTGGTCCTGGTACATCAGGATTTCCTCCCGGATGACGCCCCGTTCCCGCTCGACCTCCGCCGCCGGCAGCCGCGAATGCAGGTACAGGTCCGCTGAGCACGTCGCCGAGTTGCTCCAGCCGCGCCGGCCTCCGCCTTGGCGTAATAACAGGTGTGGTCCTCGGCCGTGAACGCGTCCAGATAGCCGCCCACGCCCTCGACCTCGCCGGTGATCCGCCGCGCCGAACGCCGCCGGGTGCCCTTGAAGAGGAGGTGTTCGAGGAAATGCGCCGCGCCGTTGAGCCGGGCCGGTTCGTGCCGGCCGCCGACCCCCGCCCAGAGCCCGACGCAAACGCTGGCCATGTGCGGCATCTCGGCGGTGGCCACGCGCAGGCCGTTGGGCAGGGTCGTCAGATGGTGCATACGGGGTGAAACGAGCCTCGTGCAAAGTCCGCCATGCCGCAAAGGGGAGGAAGAGGGAATGGCCGCAAGAAGCGCAGAAGACGCAAAAAAGAAAGGGTAGCAGTGCAACAAGGGATCCGATCCCTTTTCCCCCTTTTGCGTCTTCTGCGCTTTTTGCGGCTAAAATTCCGCTACTCCCGCATCGCCAACAGATGCCGCGCGAGTTCGAGGTCTTGCGGGTAGGTGATCTTCAGGTTGAAGTCGCCGCTGTTGAGCAGCGACACCGGCTGGCCGATGCGCTCCAGGGCGCTGCGTCTCGTCGGTGACGGTCTCGCCTGCGTCGATCACGTCCCGGTAGGCGCGCACTAGCAGCGGCAGGGAAAAAATCTGCGGGGTCTGCATCGCCCAGAGGTTGGTGCGGTCCACGCCGCCGGCGATGCGGCCGGTGCGCGTCGGCGCGTTTGAGCGTGTCGCTGACCGGGCGCCGCGCAACACGCCGCGCCGATCTGTTGCGCCAGTTCCAGGCAACGCTCGATCATGTCCGGCGTGACGAGCGGACGCGCGCCGTCGTGCACCGCGACGTAATGGCCGTCGGACGCATCCGCGGCGATCGTTTGCAGGCCGTTCCAGACCGAAAGATGCCGCTGCGCCCCGCCGGGCAGGATCGCGCGCAGCTTGGTCCAGCCCTCGCTGCGGGCCAGTTCCCGGAAAACCGACTTCTTTTTCCGGCCGGGTGACGAGAACGATCCCGTCCACCGCCGCGCAAGCCTGAAACGCCGCGACGCTCCACGCCACGACCGGCCGTCCGCCGAGGTCGGCGAACAGTTTATCGAATCCCATCCGCTGGCTGGTGCCTGCGGCGACGATGATCGCGGTCAGCATCGTCGTGGGTCAGGCCAGCCGCCGCTGCACTTCCTGGCTGAGCGTCCTGCCGTCCGCGCGGCCGGCGACCTTCGGGCTGAGCGCCTTCATCACCGCGCCCATCTGCGCCTTGCCGGTGGCCCCGATTTCCGCGATGGCCTCGTCGATCAGGCGGGCGAGTTCGTCAGGCGAAAGGCCTTGCGGCAGGTAAGTGTTAAGCAATGTCGATCTCGGCTTTTTCCTTGGCGGCGAGTTCGGGTCGGCTGCCCTTCTCGAAACTCTCGATGGAATCCTGCCGCTGCTTGACCTGCTTGCGAATGACCGCCGTCGCCTCCGCGTCGTCGAGCACGCCGGCCTGGCCGCCCTTTTCGATGGCGGCGTTCTTGACGGCCGACTTGAGCAGGCGCAGCACGGAGAGTCGGTCGGCCTGCCGGGCCTTCATGGCTTCCTTGATGTCGTGGTCGACCTGTTCGGAGATGGTCATAGGGTTGGGAGGGAAAGACCATCAGCTTCGACGCGGCCGGGCGCGGGGGCAAGTCGCTTCGCGCCAACGCCCAATCACTCGACGCGGCGCGGGCAAGCGCGTTCGCCCGCGACGAGGAAAGAACAGGCCCACAGCGCCGGCAACAGGACCGTCGTAAGGATTGCAGGCGCGCCGACAATGGCGGCGGCGATGATCGCGGCAGCCCACAGCACGGCGTTGGTGATGATGTATTTTTGTTCATGGGATGATGGTGTGAAACTCACTCCGGATACTGAAAAACTTCTTCCAACGGCCGGCCCAGCGCGCGGGCGATCTTGAAGGCCAATTCCAACGACGGCGAGTACTTGGCCGCCTCCACGGCGAGGATCGTCTGCCGGGTGACGCCCGCCCGCTCGGCGAGCGCCCGTTGGGTCATCTCGCCCCGCTCGAAACGCAAGCGGCGAATGTGGTTGGTGACGCTGGACTTGTCCATGCTCAAAACCCGCGCCGGTAGCCTGCCGCCAACACCGCGAAACGCACGACTTCCGCGACGACGAAACACAACAGAAACCCTTGCGCGGCCAGGAGCGCCACGAAGCCCGCGTCGTTTCGCGCCGTCAGCGGGCCGAGGAAAATCGCGGGCTCGACCACCAGGACGGTGAATCCGAGCGCGGCCAGCACCCAGTAGGCGATTCGCAGGGATCGGCTCTCCAGGGCGACATCGCGTTCGTCCTTCGGCTCGGGCCGCGCGCGGGCCACGAAAAGGGCGATGGCGACGATGCTCAAGATGATTCCGGCGATGATCGCAACGAGTAATGCCGGGAGGATGGCGGCGAGCCGAAACTCTCCGCGTGCGAGCAACATGCCGATATACGCGAAGTAGGGAACGTAGACCGCGAGGGTAACAACGAGATTGATCCAGGCGCATTTCTCGCGCCGGGTCATCCCGGCGGTGGACGGTTCGGTGGGCATGGACGTTGAAACCATGTGGCGAATGTATCCATCGCTTTACATAATGTAAAGTATTTTTTACATCGACTGCACTTTAGTGGTTTCGTTGCGATCCGCTGGCCGAGCGGCCCTTTCCTTTTCGTCCGTCCTCGGGCATCGTGAGAACTTTGCGCGTATGAAGAAATACCTGACAACCATCGGCCTGGAAGTCCACGTCCAGCTCAAGACCCACAGCAAGATGTTTTGCGGCTGCGCGGTCGAGTACGGCGCGCCGACCAACACCCACACCTGCCCGACTTGCCTCGGGCTGCCGGGCGCACTGCCGGTGATGAACGGCCACGCCCTCGAACTCACCGCCCTGACCGGCCTGATGCTCGGCTGCGAGCATCGCGCCGGTGTGCAAGTTCGACCGGAAGAATTATTTCTACCCGGACATGCCCAAGAACTACCAGATTTCGCAGTACGACCTGCCCATCTGCCTCGACGGCGCGGTGCCGCTGCACGACCTCGCTTATCCCAAGGACGCGCAGAAATCCATCGCCACGCCGGACAAGAAAGTCGGCCTCGTGCGCATCCATCTGGAGGAGGACGTGGCCAAGAGTTTCCACTACGACACGAGCACCGGCATCGACTTCAACCGCGCCGGCACGCCGCTGATGGAGATCGTCACCCAGCCCGAGATCGGGTCGCCCGAGGAGGCGTTCGCGTTCCTGACGAGCCTGCGGCAAATCCTGCTCTACGGCGGGGTGAGCGACGCCGACATGGAAAAGGGCCAGATGCGCTGCGATTGCAACGTGTCCGTGCGGCCCGAGGGACAGGTGGAGTTCGGCGAGAAGATCGAGATCAAAAACATGAACACCGTCAGCGGCGTGCGCAAGGCCCTGGCGTACGAGATCACTCGCCAGATCGACCGAACTCGAAGCCGGACGCAAACTCGCGCAGGAGACCCGGCGTTGGGACGACGCCGAGCGGGCAGACGTTCCTCATGCGCACGAAGGAAAACGCGCACGACTACCGGTACTTTCCCGACCCGGACCTGATGCCCGTGAAGACGGACGGCCTCGTGGCCACTGCCCGCGCGGCGATGCCCGAACTTCCCGCCGCCAAACGTGCCCGTTTCGTCGCCGACTACGGCGTGAGTCCATACGACGCCGCCGTGCTGGCGGACGACCAGGAACTCTCGGCGTACTTCGAGACGGCCGCGAAAGCCGGGGCGGCCAAACCCAAGAACGTCGCCAACTGGGTGCTCAACGACCTGCTGAGCGCGGTCGGCAGCGCGGGCCAAGAGCATGGGCGATTGTCCGTTGCCGCCCGTCGCCCTGGCGGAAATGGTCGGAGCTCATCGACGCAGGCAAGATCAGCGGCAAGCAGGGCAAGGAAGTGTTCGCGGAGATGTTCGCCTCCGGCAAAACGGCGGCGGCCATCGTTAAGGAAAAGGGGTTGGAGCAACTCAGCGACACGGGCGCGCTGGAAGTCACTGGTGGATCAGGTCATCGCCGCGAATCCGAAGCCCGTGGCAGACTTCAAGGCCGGCAACCCCGCACCGCTCAACTTCCTCAAAGGTCAGGTGATGAAATTGTCCAAAGGACAGGCCAATCCGGTGGTGACCAGCGAGATTTTGCAGCGCAAGCTGTCGTCGTAACAAACATCTTTTCAGACAGGCAGCGCAAGCGGCCGGTTGTCCAAGGTAGGGTTGCCTCTCCGAGGCAATCCTATTGTTTCTGTTTTCGCTGAGTTTCGTGGTCCATCCGCAGCAAATACGGCCAGTCCGACGCTTTTTCGACCAAACCCGCGCGCACCGGGTTTTGCAGGATGTAGTCACACTTTTCCTGCGTGCTTTCGTTCGAGCGCAACCGATGCTCGAAGAACCGGTCCTGCCATTCCACGCCTGCCTTTCTGGCGGTGTATCGCTTCCACACGCTGACAACCTCCTCGATCCGGTATTCGGTCGAAAAGCTAGCCAGCATGTGCAAATGGTCGGGCATCAACAACAGCGGCGCGAGAAACCATTTGTGTTGTTCGAAGTAAAACCACGCTGATGACAACAGCACCTCACTGACGCCCGGCAGACAGAGTTGGTTCGTGCCGCGTCGGCGACAGCAGATGGTGATAAAATACTCGCTGGCGTCGGGATCAATCCACGGGGGCACATCGTGTCCGAGCGGTCTGCGGCCGATTACGTCATTTTGTAACGGCATGTCTCTGGCAGAAACAATAGGATTGCCTCGGAGAGGCAACCCTACCTTGTAACGACTGCCGCTTCGCGGCTGGAATCCACCTCTTCCACCGGGTCGAGCACCGCGAGCGGCCGGATGTACTCCAGCGCTTCGACCAGCGTTGTGACTATCTTGTCCACTTCCAGCCGTTCGCGGCGGCGCGTGAGTCTCGCCTCGTCCGCCTCCGAGTCCCACAGGCCGACGACGATGTAGAGCTTCGGGAACTTCGAGCGCAGCAGCTTGCAAAGATAACGCGTGTGCAGGTCGTCGTGCGGCGGCGTGGCCGAGATGCACGCCACCGTGCAGCCGCTCTCGGCCACTTGGGCCACCATCTCGTTGGCCAGCGTCTTGAAGGAAAGCGATTCCGCCTTGTAGCCCTCGCGTTCGAGCGCGTGCGAGAGCATGATGGCCACGATCTCGTCCGCCTCGTCCGCCGCCGGCAGGCAAAACACCGGGTGCTTGGACAACGTCGACGGCTTCTCCGCCGGTGCCACGCCGTTGCCGTCCTTCAACTCGGCTTTGGCGTCGGAAGACGCGGTGCCGCTGTCGCCGACGATGTCCTCGATCAACTCGCGCGTCGTGTCGAAAATAAACCGCTGGTGGCGCTCGTCCAGCGCGCCGCTCTGTTCCTCGCGTTCGCTTGCCGCCAGCGCGGGCACGAACAACGACGAATACACCTCGGTAGCGGTGTGGTCCTTGCGGTATTCCTCCGCGACGATGCACGCCTCGCGCCGGTCCATCGCCAGGAGCCGTTGGTAAAAGCGTTCGTTGACGGTCAGGGTCGGCTCGTCGCCCAGCAGCGCGTCCAGGAAGCTCAGGCTCGGGATGTACTTACCCAAAACGGACACACACACCGTCAGCGGCGTGGCCAGCAAGAGCCCCACCCCACCCCACAGCCACGTCCAGAAGATCGTCGCCACCATGATCGCCACCGGCGAGAGGCCCGTGTGCGCGCCGTAGAGCCAGGGTTCGAGCACGTTGCTGGTGATGAGTTCGATGGTGGCGAAAAGCGCGAGCGTCTCGGCGGGCGCGGCCCAACTGTCCGTCGTCGCCAGGGAGAGCAACAGGGGGAAGCCCAGCGCGATCCACGCGCCGACGTACGGGATGAAGCGCAGCAGCGTCGCCAACAGGCCCCACAGAAAGGCGTTGGGGATGCCGATGATCCACAGCCCGATGCCCACCGGGATGCCGAAGCACACGTTGATGATGACCTGCATCGTCAAGTAGCCCGTGACCTTGCCGGCCGCCTCGTCGAGTGCCTGGGTTGTCACGTTGAGCCGGCCCTTGCCAATGAGATGGATGATGCGGTCGCGCAGGTCCTCGCGCTTGAGCAGCATGAACAACACGAACACGATGACGACCGCCGCCGTGCCGATGGGGCTGAGCACGGGGCCGGCCACGCTCTGGACGACGGCGGCCAGACTGGTGGCGGGTTGGACGACCTCGACCTTTTGGATGCGGCCCTTGTTGGAGGACGAGGGCGCGTCGGGGCGGGTGGCGTTGGGCTCGGCGGTGCTGTCGGCGAGGTTGGCCTGGAGTTCCTTGACGGTATCGGTGGCCTCGGAGAGCGCGCTCTTGCCGCCGGTCTTGTTCTTGATGGAATCGATGCGGTGCTGGATGTGGTCCTTGTACTTGGGGAGCTGGTAGGTCAGGTCGAGCACCTGGTTGACCACGAGCCAGCCGACGCCGACGACCACCGCCAGCGCGAGGCCCACCGAAAGCAGCACGGCGGGCACGCGCGGGATGCGCCAGCGTTCAAAACGTGTGACCAGCGGAGCCAGCAGGAAACTAAAGAGCAGCGCGAGGGCGAGCGGGACGAAGATTTCCTTGGCGAAGAACAACACGGCCACCACGATCAGGATCATCAGGATCGAGAGCAGCGAACTGATTCTTTCGCTGGTGTTGGCGGGGGGGAGAGCGGGCATCGCAGGGAATCGCGCGCGGCGCAGGGGACGGGTGTACGTCACCCCCCCAAAGACGCCGTGGTTTTCACTTCCTCACGACGCGGCGGCTGGTCCCCTGAAGGCAAAGGCGAAGAACGCCGCCACCCCCAAGAACACGAAGGCCACGACGTAATTCCAGGCCATCTTTTCCTTCAAAAAGAAAATGGCGAAGAAGCAAAAGACGGTCAGCGTCACCACTTCCTGCACGATCTTGAGTTGGAAGCCAGTGAACCCCGCGCCCGCACCCAGGCGGTTCGCGGGCACGGCGAAGCAGTATTCCACGAAGGCGATGCACCACGAGAGAACCACGGCCTTCCACAACGGCCAGTCGTGGCCGTACTTCAGGTGGCCATACCACGCGAAGGTCATGAAGAGATTCGAGACGAGCAGGAGAAGAACGGTCAGCATCGGTTTTTTTGGTGGTGAGGTTTGCGGAGTTTACTCTGGCGAAGATTGCTGGTGTCTCGCGCCGCCCGTTTCCGGCATGAAAATCCAGAAAAAAGCCAGCGCCGCCACCGCCACCGCCGCCAGCGAGAGAAATCCGGCCGGGTAGCCGAAGCCCTGCACGATGAAGCCCGACACGACGTTGCTCAGCCCCGCGCCCGCGCCGACCGCCAGCGCCACGAGCCCCTGCGCGAGATTGAACCGCCCCGTGCCGCGCATCAGGTCGGCGGCGATGAGGATCGAGATCACCCCGAAGATTCCCGCTGCCACGCCGTCGAGCAACTGGACCGCCACGACTCCCACCGGACTGGACGTGAAGCAAAACAACATCCCGCGCACCGGCAGGATGCCCAGCGCGACGAGGAAAATCGTCTTGCGCCCGACGCCGCGTTTCATGGCCGCGCCAACGATAGCGGCCACACCGATCATCACCAGTTGCGCGGCGATGATGCACGCGCTCAACGCCGTCACGTCCGCGCCGGGATGCGTCCTGGCGAGCACCTGCCCGGCCATCGGCAGCATGGCGGCATTCCCGAAATGGAACAGCACGACCGACGCGAGAAAGATCAGCAGGTCGCGGCGCTTAAGCAACTCGCGCACGCTGATCGGCTTGCCTCCCCCTTTGTCGTCCGCCGCATCGGGATCGCCGCCGCCCCGTGCCAGATCGTCGTCGATCTCGCGCGAATTGATCAGATTCACCACCGCCGCCGACGCCGCCGCGAAGGCGCACACGAGATAAAAGATGTAATGGTAACCGAGCCGTTGGCCGAGCGTTCCCGCCAGCGCCGCGGCGACGAAATTGCCGCCGTGGTTGAAGCTCTCGTTGCGGCTGATGCGTGCGTCGAGCCGGCGGCGTCCGACCAGCCCGAGGCTCAACGCGGCGAGCGCGGGCGGGATGATGGCGCTCGCTCCGCCGATGACGACCTGCGCGGCCACCACCGACGCAAACGTCGGGCAAAACGCAATCAATAAACAACCCGAGGCGATTCCCAGCCCCGACACGGCGACGAGTAAGCGCTTGACCCTGAGACTGTCCACGAGCAACCCCGCCGGAATCTGAAAAATGGCGGCGGCCACGCTGCTGGCCGCCATCGCCACGCCGATCCGGCCCGGTGGCCAGTGCTGGCCGCCCTTGAGGAAAACCGACAGGTACGGCCCCAGGCCGTCGCGCACGTCGGCCATGAGGAAATTCAAGCCGTCGAGTCCGTGGAGGCTGCGGCGTGACGGGGTGGGGTCGCCCGATGGGACTGTCGGAGCGTCGTTCATGGGGGAATGCCGCAACTTCGAGGCTGATCCCCAAAACGGTGGTTCCTTTTACATTCCCTTTACAAAGTCCTGTCGCTCCGGGAGTGGCGGAGAGGTTCGAGCGGCCCGGTCGCGCTAGACGCCGGCTTCCTGACGCTCGCGCCCCGCCTCGCGTTCGCGTGCGATGCCGCTGCCGGGCTGGCCGGCGGGGTCGGGACTGCCGCCCGGCGCTTCGCTGACCGGCCCCGGCGTCGCGGGCGCGGGCGAAATCCGCCGGCCGCCGTCACCGCCCCCATCGTCGTCCGGCTCCGAACCATCGGTCTGCGACGGCGGGATGTACGGATCGGCGAGATGGTCGATGGCCAGGAAATATGCTTTCGCGTGCCGCGCGAACAACACGTTGACGATCACCGCCGTGCCCGCCGAGAGCGCGATGATCTTCCACGTCGCCATCGCCGTGTGCCAAAATTGCAGGTAGCCGAAAACGACCACGCCCGCGACCGCCGCCACGATGTACCCAATGGCCCAGATCGCCATTAAGAAATAACCCGGTTCGCGTTCGTACGGATAGCCGCAGTGTGGACAACCGTCGAGCGGGGTCAACCAGTCGTTCAGGCTGCGCGTGCGGCCCAGGGGCGGGAACATCGGCCGCGTGCCGCACACCGGGCATTTCAGCCACGTCGCGCGCCAGAAATAATTCCAGCACTGTCGCAGGAAGGTCGGTGCCGTCGCCGGGGCCGGTTGATCGTGGGTTGCCATGACCGGGGCGTCAGAAGTCGCACGACGAACCAATCGGCAGCAGGACCAATTCCTTACCTGCCACGGCGAAACGTTTCTTCGCGTCCTCGTGGTCGATTTTGATCGGCGGGAACGTGTCGTAGTGAATCCCCAATACCCGGTCGCAACGCACGAAGTCCGCCGCGCGGACCGCGTCGTCCACGCCCATCGTGTAATGGTCGCCGATGCACAGCGCGGCGAAAGCCAGGGTCGTCGCCTGTCCGATGAGTTGCATGTCCATCGTCAGCGCCGTGTCGCCCGAGTGGTAGAAATTCCCCTCCGCGCTCGTGACCACGAACCCGCCCGGGTTCCCGCCGTCCGAGCCGTCGGGCAGGGTGCTGCCGTGGATGGCGTTGACGTATTTCACGCGGCCGAAAGGCAGGTTCATGCCGCCGCCCTGGGCCAGGCTCATGGTTTCCCTGACGCCTTGTTTCTTGAGCCAGGCGCAGACCTCGGAGTTGGCGATCACGGGCGCACCCGTACGGTTCGCGAGATCAGCGGCATCCGCGACATGGTCGAAGTGACCGTGCGTGATGAGGATGTAATCGGCACGAATCGCCGCCACGTCCACGTTTTTGGCCAATTCGTTCTGGCGAATGAACGGGTCGAAAAGAAGGCTCTTCCCAGCAAGTTCGACGGCGAGGCAGGACTGTCCATAGAAGGTGACTTTCATTCACTGACTTCATCGGACCGCGGGAGGAGATCGGTTTGCCCGGACTTTGTGGACAGTCCCGAGACGGTTGTCGAGAGAAATGTTACGCGGCGGCTCCCGGCGGGGGCGCGCCGAGGCGTTCCAGGGCGGGACCGGTGACGCGGCAGATGCGCCAGTCGTCCATGACCTGCGCGCCGAGCTTTTTGTAAAAGCCGATGGCGTTTTCGTTCCAATCGAGCACGGCCCACTCGAAGCGTCCGCAGCCGCGCTCGACGGCGAGGCGCGCGATGCGTTGCAGTAGGGTGCGCCCGATGCCCAGCCCCCGAAACTCCGGCCGGACGAAGAGGTCTTCGAGGTAGATGCCCGGCCGCGCGAGGAAGGTGGAGAAGTTCTGGAAGAACAACGCGAACCCCGCCGGTGTCTCCCCGGAAAAGGCGAGCAACACCTCCGCCGCCGGTTGTGGGCCGAACAGACCCCGCGCCAGCAGCACCTCGTCGGCGACGACCTCGTCGGCGAGGCGCTCGAACTCGGCCAGTTCGCGGATCAGGGCAAGAATGAGCGGCACGTCGTCGGCGGCGGCCGGGCGGATGGAAAGGTCAACGGACACGGCGGGAATAACGCACGCAATCGCCGCGCGCTCTACATTCTGCTTTCATCCCTCATCGTTCATCCCTCATCCTTTCCGCTTATGCCCGCCTTCACGCCCGCCGACTGGGACCGCGCCCGCGCGCTGCTCTGCAGCCTCGGCGATGCCATCCGCGACTCCGTGCTCGCGGCGCGCAACACCTACGAGAGCGACTATCTCGCGGGCATTGCCGCCGTCACCTCCGCCGACACGATCTACGCCATCGATCAGGTCAGCGAGGGCACCGTGCTTGGTTGGATGCGCGTTTCCTGGCCGCCCGAGTGGCCGGTGGAACTTGTCATGGAAGGCGCGGGCGAAGGCGGCGAACCGCTGACCTTCCCCCGCCACACGCCGCTCGCGCAGACAATATTGAAGCTCATCCTCGACCCCATCGACGGCACGCGCGGGCTGATGTACGACAAACGTTCCGCGTGGGCGCTCGCCGGTCTCGCCCCGCAACGCGGCCCCGGCACGGGTCTGCGCGACATCGCCGCCGCCGCCATGACCGAACTGCCCACCAGCAAGCAGTGGCGCGCCGACCAGCTCAGCGCCGTGCGCGGCGGCGGCCCGGCGGGCATCGCGGCGGTGAGCGTCAACGTCCTCACCGGCGAACGCCGCCCGCTGGCGGTGCGCCCTTCGCGCGCGACGGATTTCCAGCACGGGTTCGCGTCGTTCGCCAAGTTTTTCCCCGAGGGCAAGGCGCTCACCGCGCAGATCGAGGAAGCCATCTGGGACCGGCTGCATGGCCGGGGGCGGGCGGGCACGGCGCACGTTTTCGACGACCAGTATCTTTCCACCGGTGGACAAATTTATGAAATCCTGATGGGCCACGACCGGATGCTGGGCGACCTGCGTCCGCTGGTGCTCTCGTCGCTCGGCTACAAGGCGGCCTTGACCTGTCACCCGTACGACATCTGCACGGGTCTGCTGCTCACCGAGGCCGGCGGCATCCTGGAAGCCCCCGACGGCCGACCGCTCGACGCCCCGTTGGACACGACGTGGCCCGTCGCCTGGATGGGCTACGCCAACGAGACCCTGGCGCGGCTGGTGCGGCCGGTGTTGTGGCAGGTGTGCGAGCATTACCTCGCGTCCACCTGGCGCAACGGGCGGTAATCGCCGTTCACCACGCGCAACGCAGCGTCACGGGCTTGTCTTTGATTGTCACCTTCGATTGCAGTTCCAGCCCGCCCTCCACCTCGCGCACCTCGAACGGCGTGCCGTCATTGTACGGGTCGTGCGACTGCGCCTGCGCCTCGCGTCCGCCGTGCAGCAGCCGTGCGTCGATGGCCCGCCAGCAGCATCGCCCGCATCGCCTCGGTGGCTGACCCACGTTGCTGGACCGTCTCGAAAGGAGTTAGGAGCAACGCCGTCAGCCGGCTGGCCGTCTTCCCGGCGCGGGCGCGTTCCATGAATTCGTGTAGGGCTGGCCGCGATTGCGGATCGGGCGTCTCCACAAGTCGGATCAATTCATCAAAATCTTGCGGCAGGGTCTCCACTGCCCGGGCGGCTTCTTCCATGCTCGCATCGTGCAGGAGATTCGGCCTCGTATTCGGCCCGTCGCTATCGGTCAGGGTGAAGCCGCGCAGGATTTGCTGATACCACAAGGCCTCCTGGGCGTTCTCGTGTTTCGCCTGCGATTGCCGGACAACCCGGAGCATCCAATCGGCGAGGCCACGCTTTTCGGTGCGCATCAGTTCGGGCATCGTATGAGTGGCGGGAAGAGTTCTCAGGGTTTGCGCAAGACGGCTCAGGGCAGCGTCGGAGAATCTCGGCAGATTGTCTGCGATCACCTGCATGGCGATTCCCTGGATCGTGATTTGGACCAACCACGGAACCACCAGCGCCGGCTCGCCCACGTGGCGATTGAAGCGCAGCATCGTGACGATGTCATCCGCCGCACCGTCGATATCTCCGCGCTGCAAACGCAGCCGGGCGCGCAGCCGCAATACCTGCGCGAACTCCTGGCAACGATTGTACTGTGTCAGCCGCAACGCCGGCCCTTCATTGAGGTCCAGCGCCCAGTTGCACATCGGCTTATCCGAGGCCTTTTTGACGGTGTCCAAGCTGTATTGCCACTGGCGAACAATGTTCTCGGCAGTGGATTCGTCGAACGGCTCGGAAGGCTTTCTGACCAACATTTTTCGCTGGTCGATGGTCAGAGGATTCGCGGCGATGATCGCCTGCCAATACAGGAGGGCAGCATTGTCGGTGTCCTGGGCGGACGAACGCACAAGGGTCGAGCCGAGGACGAAGACCGCGAGCAGCGGGAGCAGCAGAAAGGATTTCATGGGATCGTCACCTTGGAAAGACCAGTTGATTGTTGCACGGCCACGGCCCGGTCGTACACTGCGCACGTCCCTTGTTTTTTCATGCCGCGCCTGACTTTGCCGCTGCTGTTGATCGCCGCGCTCGCCTGCTCCGCCTGCCGCCGGCACGAGACGCCGGTCGAGATCGGCAACCGCGAGCAGATTTTCCACCTCGGCAACGGCGCGGAACCACGCGACCTCGACCCGCACACCGCCACCAGCACCACCGAGTCGAACATCCTCGCCGCGCTCTTCGAGGGTCTCGTCGTCTTCGCGCCCGATGGCCAGACGGTCCTGCCCGGCGCGGCGGAACGCTGGGAGGTTTCGCCCGACGGCAAGGTCTACACCTTTCACCTGCGGCCCGGCCTGAAATGGAGCAACGGCGACCCGCTCTTTTCCGAGGACTTCCTCTACAGCTTCCGACGGATCGTCGAACCGAAGCTCGCTTCCGAGATGGCCATGTACACCAACTGGGTCGCGGGCGCGCAGGATTTCAACGAGGGCAAAACCACCGACCCGGCCACCGTGGGTTTCCGTGCGCCGGACCCGCGGACGTTCGAGATCACGCTGAAGGAACGCGCTCCCTTCTGGCTGGCGCTCATCGCGCAAAATCCCTTTTACCCGGTCCACCGCGCGACCATTGAGAAGTTCGACGCCTACCTGCGCCGCGACGCCGCGTGGACCCGTCCGGGCAGCCTCGTTGGCAACGGCCCGTTCGTGCTCAAGGAATGGCGGGTCAACGACGCGCTAACCGTCGAGAAAAACCCGAACTATTGGGACGCCCCGCGCGTGAAGCTCAAGGCCGCCGTGTTCCATCCCATCGACAACGCCAGCGTCGAGGAACGCGCCTTTCGCGGCGGCCTGCTGCACGCCACCCGCTACGTGCCCGCCGCCCGGCTGGAGGAATACCGCAAGGAACACTCGCCGCTGCTGCACGCCGACACGCTCGTCTCCACGAAGTTCATCAAATTCAACACGGCCAGCCCGGCCTTCAAGTACTCCGGCGTGCGCCAGACGTTTGGCCGCGCGCTGGACCGCGAGGCGCTCGTGCGCGACGTGCGCCGCGACGGCAGCCGCCGGGCCGACAGCCTGTGCGTGCCCGGCAGCGGCCCGAGTCCGGGTTACACCCCGCGCGAGCGGCTTGCGTACGTGAGTGCGCCCATCAGCCTGAAGGTCGCTCCCGTCACCGTGAAGCTGACCTTCACCACGGCGCACCAAGGCGACCAGCAACTCTGTGAAGCGATCCAGGCCATGTGGCAGAAGCTGCCCGGCGTGCGCGTCGAACTCGTCCCGCAGGAGGAAAAAGTCTGGCTCGACACGATGCGGACGAAAAATTACGAGATGATCCTGATGTCGTGGTCGGACATCAACGATCCCGTCGCGCTGCTCCAGCTCTTTCTGAGCGGTTCGCCGAACAACTATTCCAACTGGTCCTCGCCCGACTACGACCGCGAGTTCGCCGCCGCCGGTCAGTCCGCCACGGACGCCGAACGCTGGACGCACCTGCAAAACGCCGACGCGATCCTGATGGACCAGTTACCGCTCATCCCGCTTTACCACGAAAACCAGAACTACCTCGTGCAGGGGTCCGTGCGCGGTTGGCAGGACAACATGCTCGGCTGGCATCTGCTCACCGGCATCTCGCTGGAGGCGGGCAAATAAAAGCGAAAGTCAGGAGCCCGATATTCTCATGAACACACCGCGACGCCTTCGGTCTTTCGTCTCTGCTTTTTGTCTCCTGCCTTTCTTGTTCTCTGGTTGCCGCAAAAGCGAGACGCCCGTCGAGGCCGGCATCCGCGAACAAATCCTCCACATCGGCAACGGCGCGGAACCGCGCGATCTCGATCCCACCGTCGCCGTCAGTTCCACGGAAAGCCGCATTCTCGTCGCGCTGTACGAGGGCCTGGTCACCTACTCTCCGGACGCTCGCAGCGTTCTGCCCGGCGCGGCGGAACGCTGGGAGGTTTCACCCGACGGCAAGGTCTACACCTTTCACCTCCGTCCCGGCCTGAAATGGAGCAATGGCGACCCGCTTTCTTCCGAGGACTTTCTTTACAGCTTCCGCCGACTGCTCGAACCCGCCCTCGGTGCCGAACTGGCCAACTATCTCGACCCGGTCGTGGGTGCGTTGGATTTCCGCGAGGGGCGTTCGCACGATCCCGCCAGCGTCGGACTGCGCGCACCCGACCCGCAGACGTTCGAGATCACGCTCAAGGCCCGCGCGCCTTATTTCCTCGGGCTGCTCGTGAACTACCCGTTCTACCCTCTGCACCGCGCGAGCATCGATAAACTCGACGGCCGGTTGCACCGCGGCGGCGCGTGGACCCGCCCGGGGGTCATGGTCACGAACGGTCCCTTCCAGCTCAAGGAATGGCGGGTCAACGACGCGCTGGTCGTCGAGAAAAATCCCAACTACCGCGACGCCGCGCACGTCCACCTGAAGGAAGTCGTCTTCCATCCCGTGGACAACCTCGACACCGAGGAACGCAACTTCCGCGGCGGCCTCCTGCACGTCACGCGCAACGTCCCGGTCGTCAAGCTCGACGATTACCGCAAGGAAAAATCGCCGGTGCTCAAAGCTGACCCACTCGTGTCCACGAAGTACATGACTTTCAATGTTAGCAAGCCGCCGTTCAACGACCTGCGGGTGCGCGAGGCGCTGGCGTGGACGGTGGATCGCACGGCGCTGGTCGCACAGGTCGTGCGCGACGGCAGCCGCGTCGCCGACAGCCTGAGCGTACCCGGCAGCGGGTCGATGAACAACGGCGACGGCTACCGTTCCCGCACCCGGCTCGCGCATGACCCGGAAAAGGCCCGGGCGGCGCTGGCGGACGCGGGGTTTCCGGGCGGGACCGGTTTCCCGAAGGTGGAGCTGATTTTCACGAGTTCGCACCCCGGCGAACAGGGCATGGTCGAAGCCCTCCAGGCCATGTGGCAAAAGGAACTCGGCGTCCGCGTCGATCTGGTCGAGCAGGAAGAAAAAGTCTGGCTCGACACCCTGCGCACGAAGAACTTCCAACTCCTGATCGACGGCTGGAGCGCGTCCGTCAACGACCCCGTGGACATGTTCCAGCTTTTCGTGGGCAACTCGCCCAACAACGACGCCGGCTGGGTGTACCCGGCCTACGACACGGAGTTCGACGCCGCCGCGAACGCGCCCGACGACACGGAGCGCGAACTGCACCTGCAAACGATGGACGCGGTGTTGATCGAGCAGTTGCCGATGGTCCCGTTGTTCTATCGCAACCAGAACTATTTGGTGCATCCGTCCGTGCAGGGCTGGAAGGAAAATATGCTTGAGTGGCATCCCTTCCAGCCGATCACGCTGGGACCGCCGCCGTCCGCGGGAGGTGGCGGCGCGACGGGCGTATCGCAGTGAAGGACGAGTGCCGTGACGGCTTTTCCATTGCTTTCTCGGCCAGCGGAGCGCATGATATTTTTACCGTTATGACCTTGGACGAAATCCAACGCGAAGTCGTTGCCCTCTCAGAAGAAGAGCGTTTGCGGTTAAGTGCTTTTCTCAAGCATTTGGCTCGGGTCGATACGGAAGAGAATCGGGCCGAACTTGCCCGGTTGAATGCCGAGATCGACGCAGGCAGATATTTCACCATCGAGGATGTTGAGAAGGCGGAAGCTGCCCTGGTGGCCGAGGGACGTTAGAAACATCCGTTTGCACCGTGCCGGGGAATCGTCGCTACCGCTTTCTGCTTGAGGTCGAGGTACTTGACTTTTACCAGGCCCTGAGGTTGGTGGAGCGTAGATCATTGAGAGATGCTTTTCAGTTCCTGGCGGACCATCTATTTTTCCAAGGAGAGTATTGGGAAGAGATCGCGATGGCAGAACCGCAGAAATGCTCCTGATAGGATGCTTTCTGTTTTCCTTTTGGACTGATCACGCCGCAAAGGAAGTCCGCGTCCTCCGGGTCGAGCGGATTTGAAACTTCTCTCAAGACAATGCATCCGCAAATCCGCCTCGCCTCGCTGCTGGCCTGCTGCTATCTGTGCCTCATGCTGACCGCACAGGCCGACGAGGATTGGCGCACCAAGGCCGAGGCCACCGACTACCGGGAAACCGCCGCGTTACGACGAGACGATGGCCTATTGCCGTCGGCTCGCCGCCGCGTCGCAGTTCGTCCACATCGAAACCATCGGCCGCAGCCCGGAAGGACGCGACATCGTGGCGCTTGATCGTCTCGCTGGACAAGGCGTTCACTCCCGACGCCGCGCGCGCCACGGGCAAGGAAATCCTGCTCGTCAACGCCTGCATCCATCCCGGCGAATGCGAGGGCAAGGACGCCGGGCTGGCGCTCATCCGCGACCTGCTCATCAAGGAGGCAATACAAAACGAACGGCCTGCTCGACCACGCCATCCTGCTGTTCGTGCCGATCCACAGCGTGGACGGCCACGAGCGGTTCGGCCCGTACAACCGCATCAACCAGAACGGCCCCGCCGAGATGGGCTGGCGCACCACCGCGCAGAATTACAATCTCAACCGCGACTGGCTCAAGGCCGACGCGCCCGAGACGCGCGCCGAACTCGGACTTGTTCCACCGCTGGCTGCCCGACCTGTTCATCGACGTGCACACCACCGACGGCGCGGACTACCAGTACGACCTGACTTACACCCTGGAGACGCTTCGGCAACGAGCCCGCCGGCGGTCGTCGCGTGGCAGAAGGAGGCGTTCGACGGCACATCTTTCCCGCGCTCGAAAAGCAGGGCCACAAGATCGCGCCCTACATCGTGCTGCAAGACTCCGGACGAACCCGGGGCGGGTTCAACGACGGCGCGGCGACGCCGCGTTTTTCCACGGGCTACGTCGCGCTGTGGAACCGCCCCGCGCTGCTGCTGGAAACGCACATGCTCAAGGATTACCGCACGCGCGTCGTCGGCCACGTACGATCTGCTGAAAGCCGTGCTCGCGTATTTCAAAGAGCATCCGGGCAAACTGCGCGCAGCCGTGGAACAGGCCGACCGCGAGACCGTCGCGGCCGGGCAAGCGCGTACGATCCCGCGCGGCGAGCTGCCGGTGGATTTCAAGACGCGGACCGGGCACGTGCCGTTCGAGTTTCTGGGCGTCGAATACCCGCCACGAGATCAGCGCCGTTTCCGGGTCGGTCGTGGATACAATACGATCCCGACGAAGCCGGTGACGTTCACCGTGCCGTTTTACAACGAGGTGCAGGTCGGCGAAGGAGGTCAACCCTCCGTTGGGTTACGTGGTCCCGGCGGCGTGGACGGTCGTCATCGACCGGCTGCGCGCGCACGGGCATCGCGTTCACGACGTTGACCAAGCCGCTGACGCAGGAGGTCGGAGACGTATCAGTTCGAGCAGCGTGGAATGGCAGCCGAAGCCGTTCGAGAATCATCACCTGATCAAGGACTGGAAGTTCACTCCGGTGCGGCGCAAGATGACGTTTCCCGGCGGGGTCGGCGGTGGTGTACCTCGACCAGCCGGGCGCGCAGGTGGCGATGCATCTGCTGGAGCCGGACGCGCCGGATTCGCTGCTGCGCTGGGGCTATCTCGACGCGATCTTCGAGCAGAAGGAATACGCCGAGGAACGCGTCATGGAAGCGATGGCGCGCGAGATGATGGCGCGTGACCCGAAGTTGGCCGAGGAGTTCGAGCAAAAAGTGGAAAGCCGACCCGGCGTTTGCGGGCAGCCCGGCGGCGCGGCTGGATTTTTTCTACGAGCGCACGCCGTATTTCGACGACCGGCTCAACATGTATCCCGATCGGTGCGGCGTCTTCGAGCGATTAGGCGTATCACCCCTGACCGCGAGCGGCTCTGCACGAGAGGGCAAGTCGGATACGTTGTTACACGAGCCGGACCATCGACCGAGGATACCGGCGCTCGGTTTGCGATTTGGCATCATCCGGCCTCGCCGCCGGATCGGTCGTTCGAGCCCGGTACCGTCCAACTGCTCCCAGTCGCGCGCGGCGAAATGCCACCATTCGGTCGAAAGCCCCTGGAACCCCGACCCGAACATGGCTCGCTGGAGCAGGTGCAGGTTGTTATGCACGGTATCGCTTTTGCCCCGGTAGATGCCGCTCGCGTCGGCGGTGAACACGTCGAAATCGCTCGGCATCTCCACGTCGTTGCCGAAACGATCCACCAGCGTCACGTCCACGGCCAACCCCCAGGTGTGCAAGGAGCCGCGGCCGTCGTCGGGGTCGGCGACGTAGCCGCGTTTGGCCCAACGCTTCCAGAGCGTGTGCTGGGCTTCCGACGGCCGGTAGGCGTCCCAGATTTTGAGTCCGTAGTTCCAGCCGCGCAGATATTGCTGGGCGGCCTTCAGCCGTAGCCCGATCTCGGGTCGGATCAGGCACGGCATGTCCGCCGGGTAAACGGCCGCGCCGATACAATTATGGGTCGTAGCGTAACGCATCTCGACCCGGATCGTGGGATCGACTTTCGAGATTTCGACCAGTTGCCCGGCGTTGACGAGCGCGTGCCAATCGGGTTCGGCGGCGGAGGCGTAGAAGGCAAAAAGCAAAAGGCAAAAGGCAAAGGTCCAGAAATGAAAATCTGGTTTCCGTCCGACGTTTCCAGCGCGTTTTTCGCTCGCGCGCACGGTGTCTGCAGCCCCGGTAGGGGCGACAGAGTTTAGCCCACGGCGCAAGCCGTGCGGATAGAGGTCAGTGAAGGCGTCAGCCCCGGCAGGGGCGTAAGAAAGGTCGCGTGCTGTCCACGGACCACCACGTGGGTTTTCTTGCGCCCCTGCCGGGGCTTTGACGCTTGGAGGCGAGCGTTCCCACGGCTCACGCCGTGGGCTAACTTCTGCCGCCCCTGCCGGGGCTAAGACACCACACCGACAATCGGAAAATGCGATGACTCTCAGACGCTGCCTTTTGCATTTTGCATTTTGCATCTTGCCTTTTCCGCCTCAACCGACCGCGCGCAATATGCGGGGTTCACCCTGGAGTTCTTCGTTGAGGACCTCGATCATGCTCCCCGGCGCTTCCAGCGGCGCGTACGGTCCCGCTTCCGGCACCACCCGCAGCGTGCACAGCCGGTTCGAGCCTGCCAGCCGCTCCGCCGCCGCGAACGCCTGCCCGCCCGCCAGCCGCGCCGGCCACAGCAGCGTCGTGGGCGCTGGCAATTCGCGGAACCGCGCGTCGAGATCGAAACTCATCTTGCCCTGGAACAACCGGTAAATCGCATAGTCGGCCTGGAATTGCTGCGCGCAGATCGCGTGCATGTCCACGGTCTCCTGCGTGACCGCGCCGGGATCGACGAAGCGCTCCGGCCGCCTCGAAACGCGCGCGGATAGTCGCCCGGCGCGCGAGCTTGTTGCGGTAGATGAAGCTGATTGAGATTCGGCACGCGGCTGGCGACGTTGAGCCAGCAGCGGCACGTTCGCCCGTCCCGAGGGCATCCACAGCAGCAGACGGCCGACGAGGTCCGGGTGATGCGCGGCCATCAGCGCCGCGAAACCCGCCCCCAGCCCCCGCGCGATGACCACCGGCCGCTGCGGCGTCCTCGCCGCACACGCCCACCGATGAATTCCGCCAGGCTTTCGGCGTAATCGGACGGCGGTCAGTTTGGCCTTGGGACGTTCGGACTCGCCGAACCCGAGCAGATCGGCCGCGATCACGCGGTGGTTCTCGGCGAACGCCGGATACACCTTCGACCACTCGTAGGCCGACGCGCCCACGCCGACGTTGTGGATGAAAATCAGCGTCGGTCCCGCACCCGCGCCGGCCTCGTGGTAAATCATCTGTCCGTGGCTGGTCTGGAACGTCCGTGTCGCAAAACGCTGCGGGGAAATGGTTTCCGGGATGCGTTCCTTGGTCGGCGGGCGGACGAAATAGCGCAGGACCAGCACCGCGCCAACGGCCACCGCCGCGCCGACACCCGCGCCCAAGCCCACGCCCCAAAGTCCGGCTTTGCCGTGGAGGGGGAGGTTTCCCAGGTTGGCCGCGCCGGCGTCGAGATGTTCGATGAGCTTCTTCATTCCGGCGGTCCTCCGCCCGCGCCACTATAGCAGAGACGCGCGCACGCGGAATAGGGTGTTTCGCCAGCCGGGAAATTCGCCGACAGACAGCCGGTTGTTACCAAGGCAAGGATGGCTCTCCGAGCCGTTCCCTGATTTTTCTGGAAAGATTTCGCCGTAGCAGTTGACCGGAAGTAAAATAGGGACCGGCTCGGAGAGCCATCCCTACCTTGTTTTCGACACCGCTGGCGCGGCGGGAAATTCACACGAGCCGGGTCCGGCCCGTGCCGCGTTCGATACGGCCGATGCGGAACGCCCCCTTGCCCAGCGCGGCGAGCGTCGGACGGCGTCTTTTTCCGCGACGACGAGCGCCATGCCGACGCCCATGTTGAACACCTGGAACATTTCCTCCTTCGGCACCGCGCCGCCTTCCTGGAAGATCTGGAACAGGCGCGGCGTCTTCCACGCGGCGGTGTCGATGACGGCGTCGCACGTGTCGGGCAGGATGCGCGGCAGGTTGTCGATCAGGCCGCCGCCGGTGATGTGCGCCGCGCCCTTCGAGCACGCCCGTCGGGCAGCGCGGCCATGCGGGGCTGGTAGTTGGGATGGACGCGCAGGAGTTCCTCGCCGAGCGTCTTGCGCAGGCCGGGCACGCGCGGCACCGGTGGCGAGACCCATTTTGTTGAAGAGGATGTCGCGCGCGAGCGAATAGCCGTTGGTGTGCAGGCCGTCGGCGGGCAGGCCGAGCATGGCGTCGCCGGGGCGGATGCGGCGGCCGTCGATGATCGTTCTTCCGGTCCACGACGCCGACGATGCAGCCCGGCGAGATCGTAATCGCGCGCCCTGGTAGATGCCGGGCATCTGCGCGGTTTCGCCGCCGATCAGCGCGCAACCCGCCGCCGCGCAGGCCTTGGCCAACCCGGCGAGGATTTGCTTGAACACCGCCGGCTCCAGCTTGCCGGTGCCGATGTAATCGAGGAAAAACAGCGGACGCGCGCCGAGCACGGCGATGTCGTTGACGCAATGGTTGACGAGGTCCTGGCCGATGGTGTCGTGCTGGTTCGAGCGCGACGGCGAGTTTGAGCTTGGTGCCCACGCCGTCGATGCTGAACCGACGAGCACCGGCTCGCGCATTCCCTTGAAATCCGCGCCGGAACAGCCCGCCGAAGCCGCCCGCCTTGCCGAGCACTTCCGGCCCGTGGGTCGAGGCGAGCGCGCGGCCGAGGCCGCCCTTGAGCCGGTTGCCGAGGTCGATGTCGACGCCCGCGCGGGCGTAGGCTTTGGAAGGGGCAGCAGGCATGGGAACAGAAGAATGCGCTGCGAAGATAAAGCCGTGGACCGACGCGGCAAGTTTCAAAAAGTGCGGCGTGGCGGTGACGCGGGCGGACTTTTGGCGGCAGTATCGTGTCACGCCTCCAAAGACGATTCGCCAAATCCGGACGGCGTGCGAGTATGCGATTCGCCGTCCCATCCACTACGACCCGCCCCTGCCATCCATGACCACCCAAAATCTTCTGAGGACCGTTCGCCGCGCCGTCGTCTGCCTTTGTTTAGCGCTTTCGCTCGCCACCTTCGCGCTGCCGGTGCGCGCGGACGACCCGCCCAAGTTCGCCGCGCCGGAGGTCAATGATTTCGTGAAGAACTTCAGCGAACTCGTGGATGCCTACGTCAAAGCCGTCAAGGCCAAGGATGATACCAAGATGAAGGAACTCGACGCCAAGGGCAAGGAACTCGACGGCCTGGGGAACACCATCGAAGCAAGATCAAGCCGGAAGAGATGGATGCGTTCGGCAAGTACATGACCGCGGAGAGCCAGAAGTTGATGGACGCCGCGCAGGAAGCCGCCAAGTAGTCCCGCACGTCCGTTCCCGGTTTTCCGCAGGGCCGAGACGCTCGTGGGTTTCCTGCCCGTTTTGTGTAAGGCGCAAATGTCACGCGCGCGGCGGGTCAATCCGTGAGAGATTGGCGATTCTCATGTTCCGTAAACTGCTCAATCACTTCCGGTCCGAACCGGAATCCGCCGGCAAGGGTGCCGCGCCTTCCAGGCCCCAACAATCCCAGTCCAAGCGCCGCCGGCCCGAATCCGGCACGGCCTCGCACGCTTCCAGAGGCCCAAAAGCTGCCCAACGTCCGTCGCGCGAGCCTCACGCCCCATCGCATCCGCCGCGCGAACCCCGCGCCCCCCGCCCCGAACCGGCGGCTGCTTCCGCCCCGGCCACTTCGACGAAGTTTCGCCGATCTCGGCTTGGCCGAAGCGGTGCTGCGCGGAGCCGAAGCCACTGGCTACACCGCGCCGACGCCCATCCAGGAACGCGCCATCCCGATCGTGCTGACGGGCAAGGACCTCATCGGCTCCGCCCAGACGGGCACGGGCAAGACGGCGGCGTTCGCGCTGCCGATCCTCTCGCTGCCTCGGGCAAGCATCGGCAGGGACCGCCGCGCGTGCTCATCCTGGAACCGACGCGCGAGCTGGCCATGCAGGTGGACGAGGCGTTCCGCGACTACGCGCAAGTTCACCGACCTGCGCGCGGCGGCGTTTTACGGCGGCGTCGGCTACGGCAAGCAGCGCGACGAGCTCAAGCGCGGCGTGGATGTCATCATCGCCACGCCCGGGCGGTTGCTCGATTACCTCCAGCAACGGGAGATTTCGCTTGCGCGACGTGGAAATTCTCGTGCTCGACGAGGTGGACCGGATGCTCGACATGGGTTTCCTGCCCGACGTGCGCCGGATCGTGGAGAAGTGCCCGCCGCGCGAGAAGCGGCAGACGCTTTTTTTCAGCGCCACGCTGCCGCCGGAGATCGAGACGGCTGACCCAATGGGCGCTGCGGCCGAACCCGGAGATCGTCGAGATCGGCGCGCGCCGCTCGCCCGGCGGAAACGGTCGACGCACGCGTTTTATCCGGTGGCGACCGCGCAGAAGTTCGACCTGCTGACCGCGCTGCTGGAGAAGACCGAATTACAACAGCGTGCTCGTTTTCGCGCGCACCAAGCACGGCGTCGGACCGGATCGCCAAGAAGCTCAAGCAGCGAAGGCCACTCGGTCGCCGTCCTCCACGGCAACCGCAGCCAGAACCAGCGCATCGAGGCGCTGGCGGGTTTCAAGAGCGGCAAGTACGAGGTGATGGTCGCGACCGACATCGCCGCGCGCGGCATCGACGTGGCCGGCGTCACGCACGTCATCAACTACGACATCCCGAAGAATCCCGAGGATTACGTCCACCGCATCGGCCGCACCGGCCGCGCGCAGCGCGAGGGCGATGCGTTCACGCTCATCACGCAGGAGGATGCCGAAGCCGCGCGCGACGTGGAAAAATACCTGGGTGAACCCGTCGAGCGGCAACGGTCGAAGGTTTCAACTACGCGCCGATCCCGGCGGAGTCGAAGGGTCCTGGCCCGGCGCGCGGCGGTGGACGCGGGGGCGGACGGGGGCGGTCGTTTCGCGGCGGGCGGCGGTGATCCCGGATGGCACGCGATCCGTGAAGCGGCGGGCGGCATCTTAACACAGAGACACGGAGGCCGGAGGAGTAAGAAAGGGCGGGAGAGAAAATCTGCTTTTCCTCTTCTTTCCTCCTTCCGGCCTCCGTGTCTCTGTGTCTCTGTGTTAAAATAGCACTCGACCCGAGGTTGGATGTGCCATTTGCTGAAGAAGACCCGCAATCCACATTCGTAGCTCGCATTCCCCTGGCGCGCGACGGGCATCTGTACTGGCTCGATTGGGTCCGGTTCCTGGCGGCAGTGGTGGTTGTCTTCGGGCATACCTGCGGATTTAATTGGGACGCGTGGACCGGGCCGCAACCCATCGCGTTGACCGTTTTCCTCTCGCTGTACCAGATGGGGCGGCAGGCGGTGGTCGTGTTTTTCGTGCTCAGCGGATTGCTCGTGGGCGGCAAGGTCGTCGCCCGGGTGCGGGCGGGGACGTTCGACGCGGCGGCGTATTCGGCGGACCGGCTCTCGCGTGTGTACGTGCCATTGATCCCGGCGGTGCTGCTGACCATTGCGGCGGTCCCTTTCAGCGATCAACCCTGGTCTTTGCAGCCCTATCTGCGCTGTTTGACGGGAACGCAGGAGGTGTTCACGCACACGCCGCCTCTCAACGCTCCCCTCTGGACGCTCGCCTACGAAATCTGGTTCTACGTGCTGGCCGGGTGCGCGGCGGTGGTCGCGCGGCGGGGCAGCACCCGCTGGCAGCGAACGGCGGCGGGCGCGGGGGTGGCGGTGTGCGGCTGGATGTTCTGGGAAATGGAAACGGCGTACCTGCTCTGCTGGCTGCTCGGCGCGGCGGGCTTCTGGCTGCGCGACCGGGTGAACTCAGCGCGCGGTTGGTGGGCGGTAGCAGGAATTTTCGTCCTGCTGGCGGGGACACTGATCTATCAGGCAGACCTCGGCATCCTCGCGCCGGTTCCCGGCCTCTGGCTACCCCCGCCCTACCCCGCGCAGGTGATCGTGGCGACGGGGGCGCTGCTCCTCGTCGCGTCACTCATGTCGATGGCTCCCGCGACTCGCACCATCCAACGGATCGAGCGCACGGGGGCAACGCTGGCGGCATTCTCGTACACGCTCTACCTGACGCATTACCCGGTGGTGTATCTGCTCGCGTTGCGGACCGGCCGGATGCCGCCGGCGATCACCTGGGACTCGGTGGGTCGCGGATTTCTCTGGATGGCGGTGTGCGTGGCCGTGGCGCTGGTCATGTACCGGCTCTTCGAGGCGAGGACACCGGCCGTGCGCCGCTGGTTGCGGACGCGGTTCGGACCCGCAGAATTTCCTAGCCTTCCCGGTGCAAACATGCCGTAGATATGCGTCCCGGTCCAAAGGCCGGCCTCGCGCATGAACCTCCATCTCGTCAAAAACGGCCAGCAGGCGGGACCCTTCGACGAAAACGCCCTGCGGGCGCGGGTCGCCGCGGGTGAGTACAACGGCGACAGCCTCGCGTGGCAGCCGGGCATGGCCGGTTGGACCCCCTTGCGCCAGGTGTTGCCCGCGCTGTTCGCCCCGCCCCTTCCCAGCCCGCCACCGGCCGCCCCGTACAACCCGGTGCCCTCCCCTCCTCCCGGCGCGTACTCGCCCGCCCCGGGCCAGCCGCCCGCCGGGTACTGGCCGTCACCGCAACCTTACCCGCCGGGCGGTAACGTGAACCGCGGCGCCGGGGGCATCGGAGCCGGGTTGGGAATCCTCGTCGGCGTCGTCGGGCTGGCGATCCTGGCCGGAGCGGGATACCTCGGCTGGGTGCTTCTAAACGCGGGCGGGACGCATTCCCCTCCTTTCCCCTACGTCGCGGATCCCGCCGGACCCGCGATCCCAGCCGCGCACGAGATCGAAGCCGCCAAGCAGCCTGCTCACGAGATCGTGGACCAGGCGGAGACCGCCTACGACAGCCAGAAGTACGACGAGGCTTTCAAGCTCTACCAGCAAGCCGCCACGCAGGGCAATCTCTTCGCCATCGAGAACCTCGGATTCATGTACCAAGCCGGCGAGGGCACGCCCAAGGATGAGGCGAAGGGCTACGGCCTGATCTTCCAGGCCGGCAGCGCGGGAGTTCCGTACGCCCAGGCGGTCGTCGGAGCCGACCTCATCAACGGCGTCGGCGTGACCAAGGACGAGGCGCAGGGGGTCCGCTGGGTGCGCAACGCCGCCGACAGCGGCCTCGCCTACGCGCAGAACCTCCTGGGCAACCTCTATTGGAACGGGACCGCGGTCTCCGAGGACGAAAAGGAAGCGGTCAACTGGTATCGCAAGGCGGCCAACGGCGGCGACGCCAACGCCCAAACCTCGCTCGCCTACTGTTATCTGAACGGCGCGGACGGTCTTGCGCCGGATTACGCACAGTCGATGGCGTGGTTCAAGAAACTCGCCGATGCGAACAACCCGGCGGGTTGGGCCGGCTACGGGCTGCTGGCGATCTCGGGCCGGGGAGCGGAGGTGGATAACGACCGGGCATTCTACTGGTTCAGCCAGGCGGCCGACCACAACAATGCCGAAGGACAGGCCGGCGTGGGGTTTTGCTATTTCTACGGCTACGGCACGGAAAAAGACCCGGCCAAGGCGTACGAAGCCATGAAAAAATCCGCCGACGCGGAGAACGACGACGGCACGTACGGCCTCGGATTGTGTTACGCGCAGGGCGTCGGCGTGAAAGTGGACTACGACCAGGCTTTGACCCTCTTCAGGAAGGCGGACGCCATCGACAAAAACCAGCACTCCGATTCGGAGGGGTCGATTGGTTATGCCTACCTGTTCGGCCAGGGAGTGCCGCAGGATTATGCGCAGGCGATGAGCTGGTTCCGCAAGGCCGCGCAGGCGCGTTACCTGTTCTGGTTCGGCCGGCGGAATGCGCTCTACAACATCGGCTACATGTACGAGGAAGGTTTCGGCGTTCCGAAGAATCTGCCGCAGGCGATCTATTGGTACAAGGCGGCCACGGCCGCCGGTTATCCGGATGGACAAAAGACGGTGGACCGGGTCATGGCGCTCGGCGTGACGGAGGACACGCAGCCGTCGGCGTCCGCGACGCCGATGCCGGAAACGTCGGATGCGGCGACGCCATCGGGGTCGGCGACACCGTTCATCTTCAAGAAAAAGCGGCACTGACCCGGCCGCACTCGGTGCCCTCCGCATCCCCCGTCGCCGCACAGTGGCCGTCCCGGGTGCCGACGGCAGCGCGGCTACCCCTTCAGTCAGAACGTGCTGGCGGAGTCCCGGGCCTACCTCCGGCTGCCGAGCACCACCAGGAAAATCCCGCCGGCCAGGCTCACCGCGCCGATCATCGACGGGATCGGCACCACTTCGTCGTGCTTTTCTTCGAGCTTCAGCGGGCCGAGGTCAGCGGTGTTTTTCTTCGTGAACGGAATCCCCTGAAAAACGAGGATCAGGATGCCGACGGCGATGAGAAGCAACCCGACGGTCACTTGCGGTTTCATGAATCCGGATCAATAACTCGCGCCCAGTTTGCGCATGAGGGTGTCCCTGACCGTCTGCTCGTTGAGGCGTCCGGCGGCGAGCTTGACCGCTTTTTCCTGCAACGCGCCGAACACGGTCAGATCGCCCGTGGCGTATTTTCTGGCCAACTCCTGGTTCTCTTGAATGACCTGGATGGCCACCGATTCGGCCGTGAGGGTGTCGCTGTCGGATTCGGGGGGCACGGTGTTTCATTCGCGCCCGGCGTTTGCGGTGGACGGGTTTGCCGCCGAGCGGTCCGGGCGCACCGTTACTCCACGCTGAGGCCGTTCAGGTAGGTTTGTAAATCGCGGTTCTGGCCGTCGAGTTTTGTGTGCAATCCTTCGGTCTCGTTGCGCAGCTTGTCGATCTGGCTCTCCTGGTCGTCGAGTTTTTTGAGCAGGCGCGTCGCGTAGGAAGTCGTGCGGTCCACGCTGCGGATGTTCTCGCGGATGCGCGACTGGTCGGCGGTCAGGGCGTTGATCTGCTGGTCGTGCTCGGTGAGCTGACGCTGGGTTTCCACGACGGCTTGCTTGAAGGCAATCGCCTTCGCCAGCGCCTCGCGGACACCCTTCGGGATTTCGCCGGTCTGACTGTAAACCTGCGTGTCGCCCACCCCGATGGAAAGGATGCTGATCGTCTGGTTCTGGACGCTCTCCTCCTTGACAATGAAACGCTCGGTCTTGCCCACGCCGATCTCCTGCTGGAAGCGGTAGAGCGCGTTGGTCGTCTCGATGGGCTTCGGCGTATCCACGAGGCCCCAGCCCGCGCGCAGAGCGTGCTCGATGACCATCGTCTTGTCGTGGTCGCTCTTATTCTCGAAGCTGTATTCCTTCGACGAAACGGCCTTGCGCGTGAGGATGAGCGCGCCCTTGACGATTTTGCCCGCCGTCACGCTCTGTTGCTCCTGGAGGTCTTTCACGTTGGCGGACACCTGGAGGTCGATGCCGTAACTCAGCAGGCGCGTCTCGCCGGGGGGAACGTTGTCGAGCTGCGCGTCGCCTGCGTAACTTCCCTCGTCGAAGACGGTCACGGGCCCGCCGAGGAGGTGTTTGGCGTCGGCGGTGGTGTTCTTCAGCCGCGCGCCGTTGAGCGGGTGGTTGCCGAGGACGCTCTGGTTGAAGATGGAAACTTTCTCTACTTCCACGGGGTCGTTGATGATGGGGATCATCGCCGAACGCTGCCGGGTCAGGCTGACATTGCCCACCGTGTACTGGAAAAGTTCGCCGACCTTGGCGGCGTCGGTGATGGAGGTGACGCTCTGGGTGGGGTTGAAACTCATTTCTCCCTGGCCGCTCTTGTCTCTTGCCGCCTGATCCACGGTATCGAAGATCGCGAGCGCGGGCGCGGCCGGAGCCGGGGCTCCGTCCTTTGCCTTATTCTGACGACGGGCCGCAGCATTGACCGACCTGCCCGCTGGAGCATCGGCATCCGTTTCGGCGGCGGTGGAAGGGTCGGAACTGGTGACGCTCGCCCGATCAAAAGTTCCCTGCCCGCCCTCGTAAGTCTGCGGACGCAACGACGCGTAGAGTTCCGGCGTCACCTCCGGGCGCGGTACGTAGAGCGGCTGATACAGATTTTCCGTGAACGAAATCGGCCGTCCGCTCACGAGGCTCAGGCGCACGTTGTTCCAATCGTTGTCGGTCTGGTTTTCGACGATGGCCCAGCCTTGCAGGGTGGCCTTGGGCTTTTTATCGTCGGGATGATCTTCGGAGAGCACGAGCCGGTAACTCGCCTTCCAGATCGGCGTTTCCACGACGTAACCGAGCCGCACGCGCCGTTCGCCCGTGCCGTCGAAGCGGATATCGACGGGTTTCTTGTCCTGGTCGCGCGCCCCGGCGACGGCGGCCAGCGCGCGGGTGAGTTCCTCCTGCAACCCGGCGTCCTCCAGTTGGAAGCGGTCGATCTTGTCGAGTTCGAGCGAACGGATGCCGTGTTCGGCCACGACGTTGAGAAACTCCTTGGTCAACGGTTCGTCGCCTGCCTTCGCGCCGGGCACCTGGCGTTTCTCGACGCCGAGCACCGTGGCGGAGAAGTTTTCCAGGTCGTGCCCGGAGTAAGTGAGCGCGATCCGCGCGCCGCGCAGTTTGTTGAGCAGGTCACCCAGCGAAGGGTTGTCGCTGATGTCCACCTGGAACGAGCCGAGCGTCTTGGCCAGCGGGTCCTGCGAGGGGTAGGTGACGACGCCGACGCGCCCGCCGTTGAGGTCCTGGAGCACGAGGCTCTTGAGGATGTCGTTGATCTGGCCGGTCTTGAAGCGCAGTTGCGTGCTGGCGTCGCCGGTCACGCTGCCCTCGTGCTGGAAATAGCCGACGCCGCTGGAAAACAGCACGACCTCGCGCACCGGCACGTCGGCGGCGGACGGACCGGCCTGCTGCGCGCAAACATTGACGCCCGCGCACAATAGAGTGAAAGTGACAACCGCCCGCAGAGCGGGAACGAGGGGGATGGACCGTTTCATAGAGGAGATGCTGAAAGAAACAACGCGCGAACCGTTTATTCCTTAGAGCCGCCCGCCGCGCGTGTCCACTGGCGGGTCCGTGAAATCACCCGCCCTCTCTTTTCTCCCCCCTCTCCTTTCACCTTCCGCCTTTTCCGTATGCTCCCGCTTCAGGACCTCCGGGTCATTTCCACCCAGCGCCTCATCGCGCCCTCCATTCTCAAGAGCAAGCTGCCGACCGATGAAATCGCCGCGCGCACCGTGCTCGCCGGCCGCGCCGCCGTGGAGAACATCCTCACCCGCCGCGACGGCCGCCTGCTGGCCATCGTCGGGCCGTGCTCGATCCACGATCCCGAAGGCGCGCTCGACTACGCCCGCCGCCTGCTCGCCTTGCGCGAGGAACTCTCCGGCGGCGTGGAAATCCTGATGCGCGTGTATTTCGAGAAGCCGCGCACCACGCTGGGCTGGAAGGGATTGGTCAACGACCCGCACCTCGATGATTCCTGCGACATCGAGGCCGGCCTGACGCTGGCCCGGCGGTTGTTGCGCGAGATCGTGGGCATGGGCATCCCGGCGGCGACGGAGTTCCTGGATTCCATCGTGCCGCAGTACCTCGACGACCTCGTGAGTTGGGCGGCCATCGGCGCGCGCACGACCGAGAGCCAGACGCACCGCGAGATGGCCAGCGGCCTGTCGATGCCGGTGGGCTTCAAGAACGGCACCGACGGCGAGTGCCAGACGGCGATTGACGCCATGCGCGCCGCGCGACATTCGCACAGTTTCCTGGGCATCGACCAGGGCGGGGTGACGAGCGTCGTCAAGACGACGGGCAACAACATGGGCCATCTGGTGCTGCGCGGCGGGCGGTTGCGGACGAACTACGACCCGCCGAGCATCGCCGAGGCGGCGCGGGGATTGTCGGCGGCGAACCTGCCGCCTGTGCTGCTGGTCGATTGCAGCCATGCGAACAGCGGCAAGCACCACGCCCGGCAGGAACTCGTCTGGCAAAGCATCCTCGAACAACGCCGCGCCGCCGCCACCGCCGGCACGCCGGGACCGATCATCGGCGCGATGCTGGAGAGCTATCTCGAAGGCGGCAAGCAGCCGATCCCCGCGCGGCGCGAGGAAATGAAGTACGGCGTGTCGATCACCGATGCCTGCCTGGGTTGGAAGGAAACCGCCTCGCTCCTGCGCGCGGCGGCGGCCGAGGCGGTGTAAATCACAGACGATCAGGCGGATTGGATTGACGGGCGGTGGCGGTTCCCGCACACTGGCAGCGCGTTCGGAAGTCCTTGTCGTATGAAAAACCGTCTCGCCCTGTTGTCCGTTCTCCTGGTCGGTTCGTTGACGCTGCTTGCGGCCGAACCACCGACGAAGCCCGTCGAGAATGCTGCCTTCGCCAAGCTCAAGGTTCTCGTCGGTTCGTGGCAGGGCACCTACGAGGAGGGCAACGAAAAGCACGCCACCAACGCGCGCTTCAAGCTCGTGTCCGACCACTCGGCGCTGTCCGCGTGGCTCAACGAGGATTCAGACCACGAAATGGTCACGATGATCCACCCCGACGGCGCGGACCTGGTCGCCACGCATTATTGTTCCGCGCACAACCAGCCGCGCATGTTCCTCGTGCCGGGCAACGACCCGAACCGGCTGACCTTCAAGTTCCGCGACGGCACGAACATCGCCCCTGGCGACGGCCACATGCAACAGGTGACGTTCATCCTCGACGGCCCCGATCATCACATCCAGGAATGGACCTACCTGGAAAACGGCAAGGAAAACGCACCCGCGCGTTTCGATTTCCGGCGTAAGCCTTGAGCGAGTAATAACATTCGACGACCAAATCCAAGCTCAGCGACAGAGGCTGGCAAGGACAGACGTAAAAACGGAACCGACCCCGCCGCCAGCCGCTGTTTGGTAGAGCGCGTGGTTAGGCACCGGCGGATGAGGGAGGCAGTGTGACGGGCTAAAAGATGGTCGGTGGCAGGTAAACGATGTCCCAAGGCTGAAGTATTAGCTCCTTCGAGGGGTCGCGTCTCAGCAGCTTGAGATCGACCTTCTCTTTCTTCCCGCACCGAATGAGATAAATCGTCTTCACGTCGGAGATCGTGATGATGCCGCCTGCGCCGTCGATGGCTTGGGAGAACGTCATGCCGGCGGTGTACGCGACCAAACCGGGATGAGCAAAGTCACCGGTGGTGACAACGTAGTCGGCAGACGGCTTTGGAGTCGGAGCCTGCGAGCAAAGCTGCGCTGCGAACAACCACTGGGCGATGATCAGGAATAAACATGCTTTCATGGTGGATAGCGGGTAGGTGCCTAACGCACTCAAGCTCAGCGACGGAGGCTGGCGAGGCAAGGCGAAACCAACACGAAAGACCTGCCGCCAGCCTCTGTTCGCTGGAGCGCGTGGTTAGGCGACACGGCGAAGTCAGGTGGCAGGCAAGAGCATGGCAACCAGGGCAATCAGCGAACCAATCCAAGCGGTGACGGCAAGAACACCGACGCGCCGGAAGAGAAAGGGGCAGGTGAAGAACAGAAAGACGGTCAGGGACAAAAGCAATGCGAGAATAACCTGCAAAGGTCGGTTGGGGCCTTCGATGGCGCTATGACGGTGGCTCAGCTCGAACACGGCCAAAGCAAGCAAGGCGTAGAGGGCAGTCTGGGAACAGAGAAGAACCCACCCCCAAACGGTGGTGCTGCGTCTGGGAATCTGGGACGTGTCGGCGTCGAGCATACAGGAAAGACGAGTGTCGCCTAACGGACTAAAGCTCAGCGACAGAGGCTGGCGAAGTCAAGCGTCGAGGTTCGAGGCAGCCCCACCGCCAGCCTCTGTTCGCTGGAACGCGTGGTTAGGCGACCGGGTGGGCTGAGTGAGAGCAATCGTGGCCAAACCCACCGAGGCGACCACAAAAACAGGCAGTGTATCGAAGATGCAATCCCGGACGTACAACTGGCCATAAGATACACCGGTTCCGGGCTTGATCTCCCAGTGAAAACGGGCTGTTGCTGACACCCCTGCCATCCACAACTGAACGCTCGCCAGCGCGGTCGCGGCCAAAATAGCGGTAACGCAAACCGTACGTAGCCGACGCCGACGAAAGGCCAACGGCAGAACTGCCGCCGCCACAATGACCACGAGGCAGCACTGAAGAATGGTGTGCATGAGAATGTAACGCGAGCGGCTAGTCGCCTAACATTGTACAGGAGTTACGCACCGTGACATTTGAGGACGAGTAAAAAGTGGGGAGGTTGGGCGGTTGTTTTATGCGCACGCTCTCCAAGCCCTCGACCGCCCTTTGCACCCTGGAGCACTACACGGCCTTTCTGCTGGCCGAGAGCCAGAGCGCGGGCTGCGTGCGCTTGGCGGAGGTCAGCGGGGGTGAGTTTGCCCACGATGCGGCCAACCGCTTTCTCAACCGCGAGCAGTTCAGCCCGCGGGACTTGTTCGAGGAGGCGCGTCCGCTCATGGCGCTGGAAGGCGGCACGCTCAGCGTGGACGACAGCGTCTTGGAGAAGCCCTACAGCCAGGAAGGCAAGGTCGATCTGGTGGGCTACTTCTGGAGCAGCAAGGCGGGCGGGGCCGTCAAGGGACTCTGCTTGGTCACGCTCTTGCACACAGACGTGCGCGGCTTCTCGTGCCCGGTCAACTTCCGGCTGGTGGACAAGGCCGAGGGCAAGACCAAGAACGAGCACTTCCGCGACATGGTGACCGAGGTTTTAAGCTGGGGCCTGCGCCCGGCGGCGGTGACGGCGGATAGTTGGTTCTCGGGCGTGGAAAACTTGAAGTTCCTAAAAGACCAGGGGCTGGGTTTCTTGATCGCCTTGGAAAAGAACCGCGTCGTCAGCGAGCAAGCGCACACGTATCTGCCCGTGTGCGAGCTGGACCTGCCCGAAAAAGGCAAGGTCGTGCACCTGCGCAAGGTCGGCTTTGTGACGGTGTTTCGCACGGTGGACAAACACGGCACCGCGAGGCACTACGCCCAGGGCGACCCGCGAAAAAAAGCGCATGAAGATCGCCTTTGGCCACTTCCGGCACGTCCGCAGCCTGCAATGGAAGATCGAGTGCTACCACCACGCCCTCAAGGAAGTCTGCCACGTGCGCAGGTTCTTCGTGCGCTGGAAAAGAGCCATCCACAACCACGTCTTCTGTTCGCTCCGTGCCTTCCTCAAACTCGAAACGCAACGCTCACGCGGGCAGATCAGCACGTGGTATCAATTCAAACGCCACTTCGCCGATCAAGCCGTGACCACCTTCATCAAAAGGATGGTCGAACACCCTCACGGTGCGTAACTCCTGCATTGTATTAGGCCTCATTTTTGCAGTTTTACACAGGACAATTCCTCGAACGTGCCCGGAAATTCTCTCACTGTGCGTTTGTTTCCCATCCGGTCACAAACTCACCACCCGCGCGCTCAGGATATCCGCGTCGCCGCGCATCTGCGCGAGCGTCTCGGCGTCGGGCGCGCTGTCGAGGTTGAGACCGTCAGCGCCTTGCCGCCGGCCGCGTCGCGGCTCAGGCTCATCGTGGCGATGTTGACCCCGCGCCCGCCCAGCAGACTGCCGATCTTGCCGACCATGCCGGGCACGTCGCGGTTTTCCAACAACAGGAGCACGCCCTCCGGCCGCGCCTCGATGTGCTGGCCGTTGATCTGCACGATGCGCGGCTTGGCCGCCGAAAAACGTCCCCGCCACCGACACCGGCGGCGCCGTCGCCCGCTACCGCGACTTCCAGCAAATCCGTGAAATCCCCGGCACGTTCTGGCGCGTCTCGACGACCTTCAGGCCGCGCTCGCGCGCCCGCGCCAGGGCGTTGACCGGGTTGACCATCTCCGCGCCCATCGCCAATTCCAGAAAACCTTTGACCACCGCGCGCGTGACCGGCCCGGTGTCGGCTTCGTTGACCCTGCCCGAGTAGTTGATGGTGAGTTGTTCGCTGCGGCGCGACGGCGCGATCTGCGCCACGAACCGGCCCAGCCGCGCACCGAAATCCAGGTACGGCCCGACGACGGCCAGCGTCTTGGCGTCCAGGCTGGGCGCGTTGACGGCGTTGCGGATCACGCCGTCCACCAGCGCCGCGCGCACCGCCTGCGCGATCTCGATGCCCACGCTTTCCTGCGCTTCCGCCGTGCTCGCGCCCAGGTGCGGGGTGAACACGATCTTCGGGCTCGCGCGCAACGGGAAATCGGCCGGCGGCGGCTCGGTCTCGAACACGTCCAGCGCCGCCCCGGCGACGTGGCCGCTGTCCAGCGCGGCCAGCAGCGCCGCTTCGTCGATCAGGCCGCCGCGCGCGCAGTTGACGATCCGCACGCCCGGCTTGCACAGCGCCAGCCGCCGCGCGTCGAGCATGTGCTTGGTCTCCGCCGTCAGCGGCATGTGCATGGAAATGAAATCCGCGCGCGGCAGCACGTCGTCGAGCCGATCGACGAGTTCGACCTGCAACGCCCGCGCCCGGCTGGCGGCCAGGTACGGATCGTAGGCCACCACGCGCATCCCGAAGGCGATCGCGCGCCGGGCCAGTTCGCTGCCGATGCGGCCCATGCCGAGGATGGCGAGCGTCTTGCCGTAGAGCTCGACGCCCTGGAACTTCTTGCGCTCCCACTTGCCCGCCGCCACCGAGGCGTGCGCCTGCGGGATCGTCGCGCGCCGACGCTCACCAGCAGCGAAAACGCGTGCTCGGCGGTGGAGATCGTGTTGCCGTCGGGCGTGTTCATCACGATGACGCCCCGCGCCGTGGCGGCCTCGACGTCCACGTTGTCCACGCCCACGCCCGCCCGGCCGACGACGCGCAGCGCCGGTGGCGGCTTCGAGCACGCGCGCGTTCACCTTCGTCTCGCAGCGCACGATCAGCGCGGCGCAGTCCGGGATGATCTCCAGGAGTTGGTCTTCCTTCAGGCCGGTCTGGAAAATGACCTCGAAATGAGCGTCGCTCTGGAGTTCCTCGACGCCGCGCGGCGAGATGGGGTCGGCGACCAGCACTTTGAATTTATCCATGTCCGGAAAAAAGTTGGACCGCAAGGTGAAGGTTGCAAAGCGGGGTGTCAAAGTCGAAGTCTGCACGATGGAGCCCGATGCAGGCATTCCCGGCAACCGCCCGAAGCCCGATCCCATCCCGCCGCGCCGCCCCGCGCCCGCGCGCAGTCCGCTCGTGCCTCCCCCGGCAGGCAACCGGATTCGCAGTTCGCCGGTGGTGCTGCCGCCGACGGACGGCAAGCCGAAGATGCTGCCGATGGACGCGCCCGAGCCCAGGCGCCGGTTCAACCGCGTCGGCATCGCGCTGGCGCTGGTCATCGGCCTCGGCTCGATCCCGTTCACGTACCAGTTCCAGAAGAACCGCGTGACCCGCAAGAGCACGCCCGGCGAAAAGACCGACTACGAGATTCCCATTGAGAAGCGTCAGTTCAGGATGAAGCATCTCGAAGACCTGACCGAAAAACAGGCGACCGCGCGTTTCGGGACTCCGTACATCTCGCGGAATTTCAACCTGTCCGACGGGGCGTTCGCCGGGCCGGCGGTGGGACTGAAGCGTTTCTACCCGAAGACGCTGCCCGACTACGAAAAGCGCCTCAAGGACGCCGAGGTGGTCTGGACGTTCCCGCAATACGTGACGATCCGCGAGGTGATCTGGCAGTTTCCGGATTCGTACCTGACGGTGTGGATGCGCGAGCCGCGCGCGGAGATCGACCTCGCCGACAACCCGGGCGTTGTCGCCCTGCCCACCGCGCCAGATGACGGCGGCGACTGGGTGGTGATCGACAATTTCCGCATCGGCAAGGACCTCATCAAAACGCCGCCGACGACATCACCGCCGCCCGGGAAAACGCCGTAGGCGTTGGCAAGCTTTCCGGGCAGGCCGCGCGGCGGCCGGTCGTTCTGGCAATAAGGTAGGGACGCGTCTCCGACGGGTCCCAAGATTTTCTGGCAAGCGCGTCGTGCGCACGATGGTTTTCCAAGCCAATCATGGGACCGCTCGGAGAGCCGTCCCTACCTATCGTGACGACGCCGCTACTGCGGCGAGCTATTCCCCCGCCACTTTCGTGACCTCGCCGCTGCCGTCCACATGAACGACGATTTTCTGCTGGGCGGCATCGGGCGCGAATTTATCCTCCAGCAGGATCATTTCGGGAGACGCGCTATCCAGCAGGCCGGGATGGTACGTGTAACCCATCGGCTCGTCTGGAGCGAAAGGCGACGCGAACAATTTTTTGTCCGACATGTACGTCGGCACCAGCACGTCGAGCGTCGGCGGGAATTTCCCGTCGTTGTCGCTCGCGTAGAGCTTGCAGGCGAGACCGATCTGCTTGGCCTTCGCCAGCGATTTGGTCGCCTTGCCCTTTTCCGACACCGAGTTGAACACCGGCAGCGCCATCCCCGCCGCCATCGCCACCGGCGCGACCACCAGCGGCCCGAGCACCTTACCCACGCCGGACGGGCCTTTGTTCACCGTCAACCAGCCGTTCTCCACGTGCCCGGACACCGTGTAGCTGTCGCCCGACGAGTCGGCTGAGGAAGTATTTGGTGAGCCACTCGGTCTGCGCGGACGACGCGCCTTTCTGCGAGGCGAGCATCTGTTTCTGGACGTTGCGGACCGTTTCCATGAGCAGGTGCGTCGTCAGGCTGAAGCCGTTGCCTTGGCTCGGCAGCCCTGCGGAATCCTTGGCGAACGCTGGCGACGCCTTGAAGCCCGCCCCACCCTTTTGCACGGCGATCATGTCGCGCACCAGCTTGTCGTCGGACGCGATCACGAGGAACTTATCCCAACGCGCCACCGTGGCCCGCAACTCGAAATCCGGCAGGAGCGGATACGAACTCGTGCGCATCTTCAGGCCCGGCTCGTCGGTTTTGACGATCCCGGGCCTCTGCGCGAGCTGCTCATCGACCTTGTTGAAAAGCTTGTCGTCCTTGACCTCGATGAGCAGCGCCAGCCGCGGGGCGGGGATTTTCATCGTGCCCGAGAGGGCATCCGGCACCGTGATCTGCTTGGACGGATCGAGGGTCAGCACGAGATCGATTTCCTGGCCGAGCGAGGACAGGAAATCGTCAATCGTCATCCCCGTGCTGCCCTGGAACTTCTCCAGGCTCTCGGCCTTCGCCTTTTGCAGGTCGGGGATGCCGGACTGGTCGATGGTCTGCATCACCGCGCGGAGCAGTCCGACGATGTCGTAGTCCCCGCTGCTGGCCAGCGCGGTGTCGGCGGGCAGGAGGTCGAGCGCCGTCAGCGCGTGCGGCGACGTGCCGACGATGCGAATTCAGGAACCCGCTTTCCTTGCCCTTGTAATGGTGGACGAAAACCGTGTTGCGGTAGACGCCGGGCTCGATGGCGAGCGAACTCGCGCCGACGCCCGTGATCTGCTCCAGGCCGCTGTTCCTGACGAACTTCGTGCCCAGGTCGAACGCCTGGTCCATCTGCTTGCGGTCGGACGGGCTCATGCTGTCGGTCGGAATCGAGGTGCGCAGCTTGTCGATCTGGCCGGAGAGACCTTCGAGCCACTGCGCGGTGCTCAGGTAGATGTAAAACGCGCCGCCGCGGTCCAGGCGCGCGGTGGTCTCGTCGAAGCTGTTGGTCTCGGCCGAGGGCGGGGACGCGGGGGAAGAGGAGTTGCCCGGCGCGGGGTTCTCGAACTTGGCGGTGTTGGAGGGGTTTGAGCTGCCGCCCGGTCCACAACCGGCGACGAACAGGAAGCCGGTGGACAGGACGAGAGCGGCGGGTTGGGACCAGCGGCGCGGAGGGATCATGCGGGGAATGTTGCCCGAGGCTGGCAGCGGGTGGCAAGGCCGAAATTGGTCGGGGGTCGGCGGCACGCTCTTCTTCGCGGGGGAGCGTGGCTTTAACACAGAGACACGGAGACACAGAGACCGGAGGAGGCCGGAAAGGAAGAGGTTTTAAAAAAGAGGAGCCGTCTCCTTCTCCTACCTTTTGCTTTCCTCCTCTGGTCTCCGTGTCTCTGTGTCTCTGTGTTAAGCCACGCGCTCGTTACCAACGCGCGTGCCGACGCCTCGTGGCCCATTTCTAGCTTTCTAGAAACGCACGATGCCCGACTCCCCCCTGCCCGCTCCCCCGACGGTCCAGCCGCGCATCCTCATCTTCATCGTCGCCTACAACGCCCGGACGACGCTGCGGCTGGGTGCTCGACCGCATCCCCGCCGCGCTGCGCCGGCCGAGAACGTCGAGGTGCTCGTCATCGACGATTCCTCGCCCGACGACACCTTCCAGACCGGCGTCGAATACGTTTCCAGCCACCGCGACGACAGCGGGCTGAAGATCACCGTCCTGCGCAACCCCGAGAACCAGCGCTACGGCGGCAACCAGAAGCTCGGCTACCGCTACGCCATCGAGCACGGCTTCGATTTCGTCGCGCTCGTCCACGGCGACGGCCAGTACGCGCCCGAATGCCTGCCCGATCTGCTCGCCCCGCTCGATCGCGGGCGAGGCCGACGCCGTGTTCGGCTCGCGCATGATGACCGCAGGGCGGCGCGCGCAAGGGCGGGATGCCGCTCTACAAGCTCGTCGGCAACAAGATCCTGACCCGCTTCCAGAACGCGCTCCTCGGCACGAACCTGACCGAGTTCCACTCCGGCTACCGGCTGTACTCGCGTGCGCGCGCTGCAGCAGGTGCCCTTCGAGGCAACACGAACGACTTCCACTTCGACACGGAGATCATCATCCAGTTCGTGCTCGCGGGACTGCGCATCAAGGAACTGCCCATCCCCACCTACTACGGCGACGAGGTCTGCCGCGTCAACGGCATGAAGTACGCCTGGGACGTGTGCAAGACGATGCTGCGCGCGCGCGTCCACCAGATGGACCTGCTCTACGACCGCAAGTTCGACGTGGACACGCCCGAGCCGTTCCTACGAACTCAAGCTCGACTACCCGTCCTCGCACACGTTCGCGCTCGACGCCGCGACGGCCCGGCGGCGAGGTGCTCAACATCGGCGGCGGCAAGGCGGACCTCTCCCCCGCGCTCGCCGCGCGCGGCTGCCGCGTGACCAACCTGGCGAGCCGCCCGACGACGACGGCCGCGGAGTTCATCCCGTGGAATCTCCAGGCGCCGAGTTCCCGGTGGACGTTTCGCGTTTCGACCAGATTTACCTGCTCGACGTGGTGGAGCATCTCGCACGAGCCGGAGCGGTTCATGGAGGAGCTGCGTTTCGCGGCGCGGCGGCATCGGCCGGAAGTGGTCATCACGACGGCGAACGTCGGGTTTTTCGTGACGCGGCTGATGCTGCTCTTCGGGCAGTTCAACTACGGTCGGCGCGGGCATTCTGGACCGCACGCACCGGCGGTTGTTCACGTTCCGCTCGCTGGGCACGCTGCTGGAGCAGTCGGGCTACCGGATCATCGAGACGCGCGGGGTGCCCGCGCCGTTCCCGCTGGCGGTGAAGACGGACTGGCTGAGCCGGTGGCTGCTGCGGTGCCAACGAGGCGCTGCTGCGGGTGTGCCGGGGGCTGTTTTCCTACCAGATTTTCGTCCGCGCGCAGGCGCTGCCGAGCGTGCATCATCTGCTGGAGCAGACGGTGGAAAGCAGCGAGGAACTCCGCGGCCGGTACGCGGCGGCCACGCAGGCGGTTTGATCGACATGAAAACCCTTTGCGCCGCCCTGCTGTTTTTCCTGCCGCTGGCAGCCGGGGCGTTCGCCGACAAGAAGCCGCCCGAACTGCGTTGCGTCGGCGAATGGTCCGACGGCCGGGGCACCGTGCTCATCGTCACGGAAAACAAGCTCCGGCTCGGCAGCCATGTGGCGTCCTACAAGGAAATCACCCGGCCGCGCGGCGACACGTTTTTCCAGTTCCGCATCACCGGAGGCGGGCTGCGGGGTTTTGACGGGCAGTATTTCAGCGTGGAAGTCTCGCGCGAGGAAATGAGGATGCGGCAATACCGCACGCAGGCGGATTGTCTCGACGACAAACGCGCGGTCGCCGTCACTTCCTGGACGCGGGATCGCTGAGGCGAATCGTTCTCGCCGAAGGATGTAGCGTTTTCTGTGACGGAACTGTCACACTGAACAAGGTGCATCGGAGGGAGAGGTCCGGTATCGGTCCTTCCGATGCCCAAAAACAGAGTCTCCGTCCCCGGTCGCCGTGCCGCCTTCCTTGCCGCCCTGGCAACGCTCACGCTGACCGCCCACTCCCACGCGCAACTTTTCACGCCGGGCACCCTGATCGTAAGCGAGTACGGCAGCACCGCCGGAACGCTGACCGACGGCGCGCCCACCGCGATCAGTTTGCTGGAATACTCCCCGCTCGGCGGTCCGACACTCCTGACCGACACCTTGCCGACGGCCGACGGCGTGGGCGGCAGCGCCAACCTCGGCGTGGTGGGCGAATACGGCTCCTCGTCCGAGGGCAACATTCAGCTCTCCGGCGACGGCCAGTACCTGACCATCGGCGGCTACAGCGCCACCCAGGCGGCGGCCGGCATCCAGACGAGCACCAACACCGCCAACGGCACGAACTACCCCGTCGGCACGCCCTACAGCACCTCCACCGTGGCCCTGGCGCAGGCGACCGACACGGACCTCTCGCGCGTCGCGGTCCTGATCGACGGGAACGGCAACGTGAACTCCAGCACGGCCTTCAACAACCTCTACAACACGAACAACCCCCGGGCAGTATACTCGCTCACCGGCTCGTCGGTTTACATCTCGGGTCAGGGCGACAAGAACGCCTCGGACCAGGGCATCTTTCTGGCTCCCACCGGGTTGAACACGAAGACCTCCGGCGGCACGGCGACGGGCATTTATAATGCCTACGACACCCGGTACGTGACCGGAGCCAACGGCAACCTCTATTACTCACTCGACAAAAAGGGCGCGCCGACGGGCATCTTCCAGATCGCGGGCCTGCCCACGGGGACTTCGACATCCACCGCGATCACGACGCCGAACAACGGACTGACCGGGGCCGCCAAGGTCAACTACAGCCCGGAAGGCTTCATCTTCGCCAACGCGACCACACTCTACGTGGCGGACACGGGCGTGCCCAAGGCCGGCGGCGTCGGCAGCGGCGGCATTCAGAAATGGACCTTGAACGGGAGCACCTGGACGTTGCAATACACGCTGACCGACCCGAATTTCGTTTCCCCGGCGACAGCCGCGAGCGCCACGAGCGGCGAGACGGGTTTCGAGGCGATCACCGGGCAGATCATCGCGGGCGGCCTGATCCGGCTCTACGCCGTTTCCTACACGGCGGGCGACGCCAATCCCAACGGTCTCTACGAGATCACCGACAACCTCAACGGCACGACCGGCGTGGGCGAAACCTACACCGAACTGGAGTCGGCGGCGGGCAACGGCGGGCAGGTGTTCAAGGGCGTGTCGTTCGCGCCGAACCCGGTGCCCGAACCCTCCACCTGGGCGCTGGCCGGACTCGGCGCGGCACTGTGCGCGTGGGTCCTGCGCGGTCGCTCACGCAGCGTCACAAAAGTGTCACGCTCCAACAATGGCTGAAGAGCACGGCGTTCCCGTATCACAGGCGTCCACGAATCTCTTCTTCCTGCAAATCCGAATGAAATCTTCCAGCACCCTCGCCATCTTCCTCTCCGGCGCTGCATTCCTGACGGCACCCGCCGCCCGCGCCGCGACGATCACGGAATGGAACTTCAACAACAACCCCGTCGCGGTCAACACCAGCCCGGCCCCGTCCACGGGCGCGGGCACCGCCTCGACGTTGGGCATGAACATCGACACCACGACGGGCACGGTCGATGGCACGACCACCGACACGTCGGATGTCAACACCTCCACCCCGCTGAGCAGCGATCCGGGCACCGCGGGCGTGAACGCGCAATGGCGTCTGCGCGGCGGCGACGGGACCGCCTCGCCCGGCGCGGGCACCAACGCCTGGACCTCGCTTGCGCCCATCGGCAGTCAGGGCGGGCAGTTTGCCGCTTCCACCGTCGGGTTCACGAACATCGTCATCAGCTTCGACTGGAGCCCGACCGCTCAGGGCGAGGGGAAATTGCAGGTCGAATACACGCTCAACGGCTCGAACTACTTCAACGTTCCCATCGCGCTCTTTACCTCTTTCGGGACGGGCGCGACGGCGACCTCCGCGACGAACACGACCAGCGCGAACACCGTCATGGGCGGCTACCTGAAAGCCGGTTCGAGCACGACGTACATGAACGGCATCACCGCCAACCTGTCCAGCATCGCCGGGGCGGCCAACGACCCGGCTTTTGCGATCCGTCTGGTCAACGCGTCCACGGGCGCGGATAACACGAACGTCGCCGGGGCCGCCTTGAACAACACCAGCGGCAACTGGCGTTTCGACGAGGTGACGATCACCGGCGTGCCCGAACCGGGCACGAACGCCCTGGCGCTCCTGGGCCTGGCGGGCGTCGCGCTGGTGGCTTACCGCCGCCGCAAGCAGGCAGCCTGACCACTTACAGCGTTTCTCAGTTGCTTGTCCGGTTTTTTCAGCCCCGGCAGGGGCTTGAGCAGACCTTGCACGCAAACGAAAATGCTTTAGACAGCAGCGGGTTTTTCCGGGGGGCTGCTACGGCAGCTCCCTTTTGCTTTCGTCAGCGGCAACCAGCGATCCACCCGGGACCGACGCACGGGTCACTTGAGGATTTTCAAGGCGTGCAGCAGGTCGGCCGGGGCCAGTTCGTAGAGCGGGTATTGCACCGCCAGCCGGTAGTATTGGTACAGGTCGAACGCGCATAATCCCGCTACGGCCAGGGTCAACGCCAGCCCGCGCCATTCGGCCCGTGCACGCATCGCCAACCAGCCCACCTGCGCCATCGCCAGCACGCGCAACGGCAAATCCCACATCGTCGCGTAACGCAGGTTCATGCCGTACTTGACGTTGCACATCAACACGTAGCTCGCCGCGATAAAACCCAGCGCGAACAGCAGCGGCCGGTCATCGCGTCCGCTGTCCGCCGACGGCCGCAGTTGCCACGCCGCGCCCACCGCCAGCAGCAGCACCACCGGGCTGATCGTCAGCAGGTCCAGCAGGTAGCGATACCACGGACCGTCGCCGGTCTGGATCGCGTACGGCAGCGTCAGGTTTTTGGGCACGCCGATCCGATACACGTCGTACAAGTCGCGCACGCCCCCGGCGAGGTTGACCAGCACGGCCACGCCGACCAGCGGCCCGACCAGCGTCAGGATCAACAGGGGCCGGCCCACCACGCCGAAGCGCACCCAGCGGTTGAGGGCGATCAACGCCACGACGGCGACCACACGAAAAACGCATTCTCCTTGGTCGTGACCATCAGCGCCAGCCCCGCCGCGTACGCCGTCAGCCAGCCCTTGTGCGCGGGTTGCCGCAGGCATTCCCACAGCGCCCACAGCGTCCCCAGCGCCCAGAACTCGAAAAACCCGTCGGCTAGCGCGTGTTGCGACATATGGATTTGCAACGGTGAAAACGCCATCAGCGCGAACGCCCCGAGCGCCAGCCGTCCGTCCGGCAGCAGCCGCCGGGCGAACAACCCCGCCAGCCCCAGCGTCAGCACGCTGAACAACCGCGACACCGCGTAAAAACACTGCGAGCGCGTCCCCGCCGAACGCCCCATGCCACAGATAAGCGCAAAAGATGTACAGGAACCGCGTCGGCGGCAGCACGGAGCCGACGAGGGTCTGCTGGTGGAGCTTGTAGGCGTCCACGATGTCGGGATAACCACCGAGACCCACCTGCAAAAGCTGGTCCAGGTAATGCGCGTAGTACGCTTCGTCGAACCCCATCTGCCGCCACATCGCCCAGGGATGCACGCGCAGGAAAACCCCGGCGGCAGCCACGAGCAGCGCGAGCAGGATTTCCGGCCCACGCAGCCCGGCGAACAGGCGCTGGACACTGGCCCCGGCCGGACCGGGCGCGGTGGCCGCCGCCGGGGCGGCCGGGATGAGTTTCAAATCTTGGATGGCCTTCATGGGACAGGGTCGAGCGCGGCGGCGGGAGTGGTGCTGGCGGTGTGGATAGCGGGAAGCGCGGCGGGCGAGGCGAGTTCGTCGTTGAGCTTGCGGTAATCCTCCCGGTCGGGCCGCAGCCGGACGGCTCGCGCCGCCGGAGCCCGCGCGCCCTCGCGGTCGCCGCGTTCCAGGCGCACGCAGGCGAGGAGGTAGTTCGTCTTCGCGTCGTTCGGCTCGATGGCCAGCGAGCCGGCCAGGAACTCCTCGGCGGGTGCCCAGGATCGTTCCTTGTAGGCGACGACGCCCAGGTTGTTGAGCGCGCGGTAGTGCGTCGGATCGAGCTGGATCGTCCGCCGGTAACACGCCTTGGCATGGTCGAAGTCGTCCTTGCCCAGCCAGGCGTTGCCCAGCGCGAAATACGTCTCCGCGTTGTCGGGAACGTCCGCCAGCACGTGCTGCAACTTCTTAATGCGCGCGGTCGTACTGCTCTTTTTCGATGTCCGCGAGGCCGCTGTTGTATTCGTCGACCGTGCGGACCTCTTGCCCACGGGCCGATGCGTGGCCAGCCCCGCCGCCGCGAGGACCACGCGCGTAGATGCCACGGTGACCGCCGCGAACGGTCGGGCCACGTTAATAGTCCCCCAGCGCGCCGCGAGCGTGGCGAGTTCGCCGGCGGCTTCGACGAGGCCGAAGCTGCCGAGCAGCAGCAGCCCCGGCACGGCGGCCAGACGGTAGCGTTCGGTCACGAAAACGGTCAGCAGCGAGCCCATGTGCAGCAGCACGGCCGCCGCCACCCAGCGCGACTTCGGCCGCCGCCACACCGCCAGCAGCATCCCCGGCAGGCCGAACAGCGCCGCCACCCCGAACCCGATGCCGGGCAGCAGGATGCCCTCCTCGCGCATGGGCGTCAGGATGCCGAGGTCGTCGTAGGGGAAGGCGTTCCAGAAATTGCCCAGCTTGGCGGCCACCAGCCGCAGCCATTGGCCGGGATGCTCGCGCGATGAACTCGCTGCGCGCGGGCCGACCAGTAGGCGGACACCTCCACGCGCGTGAGCGGGCGGCCCTCGGCCTGTTCGGCCCAGAGGATGGAGTCGTTGAGCATGCCGGCCTGGTCGGCGTGCAGCGGCGGCGGGATGAGCGGGTAGCCGTTGGCCAGCGCGTTGTTGCCGATGTAGAAATTGATGCCGCTGTGCGCGGACAGGAAGACGGGCTCACCGGCGGCCAGATAGTTGTGCAGCGCGCAGGGCGAGGCCCCGACGAAAACGCCGCCCACCAGCAGCGCCGCCGCCGACGCGCGGGCGCGGCACGGGGAAAGGTTTCCACGCGCGGCGCAGGCAGATCGCCGCCAGCACGAAGGGCACGAGGAACAGGATGTTCGCCACCATCATGGCCACGACGCCCATCAGCAGGCCGAGCGCAAGGAACGCCAGCGGGCGCGGCCGGCCGCTCGCGCGCGGGCGCAGCGTCCACCAGACCACGAACCAGAACGCGCAGATCAGGTACGTGGTGGGCATCAACACCAGCGAGTACGCCTGCGCGGGCACGCAAAACGTCCAGCCCGCCGCCGCCAGCGCCCCGATGACCCACCCGCGCCGCGCGTCGTCCTCTCGCCCGGGCGCACGAATACCACCGGGGCGAGGCGAAAGAGCAGCGTGGCCGTGCAGGCTTCGAGCACCTGCTGGATGAACGACACCACGAACGGCTGGTAGCCGATCCCCTTGTAGATGAGCGCCAGACAGTACGCGTAGCCGGGCAGCCCGTAGAATGCCTTGTGGTCCGTCCACATCCCCGCCGGCGATGCGCCGCGCCCAATCGCTGTAGAACTTCATGTCGCCCTGGTCGGGCAGAAATCTCCGTCGAGTCCGACGCCAGGAACAGCACGCACATCCGCACGAGCAACGCCGCCGCGAAGACGATGGCAACCGGCGACAGACGACGCTTCTCTACGGGCGGAGGGACGGACTGAGTGCTCATGCGTGCCAGGGAAAATAGCAGGCCCCATGCTGGCACCGGCCGTGCGGTCCATTTTTCCGGCCGCTCGCCAAATCCCACCGCAGAAAAGGCTTACTTCTCACCGATGCACGGTTATTCGCATTTGTGAAAACCCTCTTTTGCCACGAAAAAAAGATTTTGTAATGCCATCCGCTACAGTATTTGTAAGGGGGTTAACCCAGACGAAATTTTTCTCTCCACCGACTGATTTTCACGTTTCTACAGAGAAAATCGGGACTGAAAGATCAGTCGCAATTTTGCGGTTGCGAGCCAAATCCGCGCGCCGCTTGGCACGACTGGCATCGGGCTTGCTAAACCAGTTTGCCGAACCGCGGCCGTCCGTTCGACCCGGAAGCGGCGGTTCACCGCACTACAACCATAACTCATTCAGAACTGACACACACCATGTTGCACACCATCCGCAAGTCCCGTGGGGGTTTTACCCTCGTTGAAATCATGATCGTCGTGGCCATCATCGCCCTGCTCGCCGCCATCGCGGTCCCGGGCTTTTTGCGCTCACGCAAACGCTCGCAGGCCACAGCCATCCTCAATGACGCCCGCATCATCGACGGCGCCATCGACCAGTACGCCATCGAAAACAACATGACCGGCAGCTCGACGGTCAAGGTGGCTTCGCTCAGCGGCTACTTCAAGCCGGCGAGCCGTCTGTACAGCCAGGCCGCGACGGGCACCGTCCTGTACGACATCCTGGGCAACAGCTACACGACCACGACCTTCGACTCCGGCGTGCGCGTTTCCCAATCGACCGAGACCAACTTCTCGGACGTGATCGACAACCAGTCGTCCTTCTGGGGCTCCTACTATTGAGCTGATCCAACCATTGAGTTCGCCGGTTTGACCGGCCTCCTTGCACACCCTCCCGGTTTCATGACCGGGAGGGTGTTCTCTTTTTCACGACGGCCGAAGCGACGGAGGTGAATGGCGCTCTCCGAGCGGCATTGGTCCCATGCGCGGCGGTCAGCCGCCTTGAGTTCTAAAGCGGTTTCCTTTGCACTGTAGCCACGGCACTCCGTTGCCGTGTCTGGCCGGAGCACGGCAACGGAGTGCCGTGGCTACAGCAGCAAAATGGTCGTGAGAAGCGGTGTTGCGTCGCATCGGTGGCGTTCGAAGGGCGTTTTCTCCAGCCGCCAAGTCTTCCAAACACGGGAAAACCGTCGCCGGACCTGAATTTCACCGCTTCCGTCCGTGCTGGGTTCCCACTGGCAAGGAACCTGCCTCTGCTACAGGTCACCGACCGCCCTCGTCCGCCATGTCCACCGAACTCGCCAGCCCTCCTCCCACCCAAGCCCCGACCCCGGCCGCCGCGCCGCTGCCCGCCCGCGACCAGACCCGGCCGTCGCTGCCGGTCGTTTTTCGCGGGCCGTTCGGTGCGCTGCTGGCTTTCCTGACCGCGGTGGTCACCGCCTACGCACCCGTCCTCGGGGGACAGTTTCTGTGGGACGACAGCTTCCTGGTCAAGACGAACCTGCTCATCCGCAGTCCGCTTCTCTGCCTGGAAGCGTTCCGGCACACGCTTTTCAACGACGAATCCAATTTCTACCGCCCCGCGCAGACGCTCACCTACATCCTCGATTATTGGTGCTGGGACCTGGAGCCCTTCGGCTACCATCTGACGAACACGCTCATCCACGCGGGCAACGGGTTCCTGCTGTTCCTGCTGTTGCGCCGCGTGCTGCCCGCGCTGGTGCCGCCGCCGGCCGCCGCCCCGGACGCGCGTCGGCCGTGGACGGACAAACTGGCTTTCGGTCTCGCGCTGCTCTGGGCACTGCACCCGGTCCACAGCGCCGCCGTGGCGTACATCTCGGGCCGCGCGGACAGCTTGGCGATGGGCTTTTGCCTCGCGGCGTGGCTCGCGTGCGAACGCGCGCTGGCTGCCGCCCGGCCCGCCGCGCGCGGCGGGTTGGGCGGCGGGGGCGTTTGTCTGCCTGCTGCTCGGGTTGTGCTCGAAGGAGATCGCCTTCGTGTGGATCGTGCTTTTCGGGCTCTGGCTTTTCGTCTTGCGCCCGGCTCCGGCCGCGTCGTGTTCCGGTCGCCGGGCGAAGCTCGCTGTCGCGGGCGGCGGGCTGGTCGCGCTCGGCTGTTATCTGTGCCTGCGTCATCTGCCGCCTCCGCCGCCACCCCTGCCGCCATTCCCGGTGATGCCCCCCAAGTGGCTGCTCATGCTGCGCGCGCTCGGGGATTACGCCGGGCTGCTGCTTTTCCCGCACCGCCTGCACATGGAGCGGCAGGTGTTCGCCGCGCCGGGCCTCGGCAGCCCGGAAACCCCGGAGTTCTACCGCGCGCTGGCGGTGGGCGGGGTGCTGCTGCTGGCCGCGTTCGCCGCCGGGGTGTCCCTGCCGGGGCGCGGGCGGTTGCTGCGGCGCGGCGGGGCGAGCTGGTTCCTCATCGGTTTCTTGCCGGTTTCCAACCTGTTCGCTTTGAACGCCAGCGTCGCCGAACACTGGCTGTACCTGCCGAGCATCGGCTTCCTGTTGTTCGTGGCCGGGGCGGCGTTGGACGTGCCGTGGGGCCGTCTGTCGGTGCCGCGTTTCCCGCTGGTTCCCGTGGCGACCGCGGTGGTGCTGCTGGCGGCCGGTGCGCTCGGCGGCCGGACCTGGCTGCGCGCGCACGATTGGGCCGACAAGCTGACCTTTTACGAGCAAACGATCCGTGACGGCGGAGACGTTCCCCGCGCCCGCGAGGGTCTGGCCCTGGCCTACCACGAGGCCGGCCGCGAGGAAGACGCTTCCGCCGTGTTGAGCAAACTCACCGCCAGCTACCCGAACGCGATGGCCGCGCGCGTGAACCTCGCCACCACCACCGTGCGCATGGGGCAAAATGAAAAGGCCCGCGCGGACCTGCAAGCCATCGCCGCCACGCTGCTTTCCAGCCACGACCGGCACGGCGGCGCGCGGGAGTTCACCGCGACGATCCGCGCCCTCGACCGGGTCGCCGTGCCCGGGGATGCCGCCGGGGCCGACCTGCGCCGCCGGTTGCTCGACGAATCGGCCCGCTTCCCCGACGCCTGGGAACTCGTGCAAATCCGCATCCAGGACCGTGAGGACGCGCACGATCTGCCCGGCGCGCTCGCGCTGGCGGCCCGGTTCGCCGACAGTCATTGGTGGCATTCGCCCGCGCAGGTGGTTGTGGGACGCTTGCAGGCGGCGGCGGGCCGCACCGACGAGGCCCTCGCCACCTGGCGGCAGGCCGCGCGACTCGACGTTTACGACACCGACGCGCTCTCATCCGCCTCCCGTCTCTGCCTGGAACGAGGCCGGCTCCCGGAAGCGGTGGCCTTGCAGGAAGACGCCGTGCGCCGCCAACCCGACAGCCTGCGCCAGCATCTGCTCATGGCCCAGGCGCTCGAACACGCCGGGCGCACCGAAGAAGCCGCGCGCGAACGCAACGCCGCCGCCCAACTCGCCCAATCGGAGAACGGTTAACCCGCCGGTTGCCGCAGGGCGGTAATGGAAAAGACTACACTCGCGTCATACTTGCAGCCAACCTGCGTATCCTGCCGGTTGGCGGTATCGGTCTTGCTACCAAACAAGGGGGGAATCGTGCGCCAATTGCCGGTTCTCCATCTATCCATCATTCAGCATCATACGCCGCCATGTGTTCCACCGTCCGCCATGAAACAAACCCTCCTCATCCACCCTGCTGCCCGTAGGCACGCCTTCACACTGATAGAGATTATGATTGTCTGCGCGATCATCGCTCTGCTGGCGGCGATTGCCGTGCCCAGTTTTTTGCGGGCTCGCAAGCGTTCCCAGGGTGTCGCCGTCCGTACCGACCTGCGCCTCATTGATGAGGCAATGGACCAGTACGCTCTCGAATACAACCAACAGGCCAACGCCACGATCCCGGTCGCGGCCTGGAAACTGTACCTTAAACCCGGCAGCCGTTTGTACGTTACCAACAGAAGTATCTTTGGCGACGCCTACGGCAATCAGACGCTCGGAACCTTGCCGCCGGTTCCCAGCACCACCTGGGATGCCTTGAGCGATGTCTGCGACAGTTCCTTTTGGGCTCCTTACATCAAGGGGCCGTAGTTCCACCATCCAGGATCGAGCATTGACCGGCGCGGCGTCGGCTCCCGTTAACAGCGGGGCCAGACCGCGCCGGAAGTTTTTCCGGGTTCGGACTCCCGCTCTGGCGGATCACGATGAATTCCCGCCGAAGCCCTCGGGCGTGGATTCAATCCGCTGTCACGGTCTGCGAACCATCCGGCAGGCGATAGGTACGTACCGTCTTCACCACGCGCGCACCGGGTGGGATGACCGCCTGAGCGCGCAACACCGGACGATCCTGATCGTTCGCCATGTACTCCGCTGCATTGAAGTTGCGTGCCACCACGTTGGTCGCGCCGGGGGTCACCAGCAGCGCCCTGCGAACGGGCAGATACTGCGAACCCGCCGTGCTGACGGTCGAAACCGCCTCCCCGTGATAGACCGGCCGGCCGTCCGCGATCACCGGCGAGGCGACGCGCACTTCCGGCGGAGGGGTCTGCACCGCGAAGGCGCGAGGCGGAACGTCCAGCGATTGGAGTTGAGCCTGTTCCTCTTCGCGGCGTGCTCCCGCCGAACCATCGATGCCGATCACTCGCCCGGTGCGCGCATCCACGATGTAGTGGCTCTCGGGATCGTTCAACCGGGCGGCATCGGAATCATCCGTCGTCCGGGAAGGCGGGTCCAGCGGAGCGGGCACCGTGCTCGTTGGGCGCGAACGTTTGGCGGGGGCGCTCGGTTGCCCGTCGTTGTTGTCGGCGTAAGTGTATTGCGACTGGTCGGAAGGCAGGGCGGCCACCCGGCGCGTTTGCGAACCCTCGTCCGTCGCATTTTGCGAGGGCCGTGCCGCCGTACGGTGCGCCGCCTGGGCGGCGGGATGGTGAACATCGCCGAATTGATGGTAGACAAACAAAGCCGTGCCCCCGAAACCGATGGCGATGGCCACCAGCAGGAGCGCCAATGCGAAGAACAGTTTCCCCACCGTGCGGGTGGCGGTTGCGAGAGCGGCGGTCGGTTTCATGGTCTTGGCAGCTTGTTCACAAAGTTATCGGGCTTGTCGGAGAAGGTGGTCGTCTGGTCTGATCTTTTGAAAGAAGCAGGCACCGCGCCGCCCCTTCCCGCGTTCGTCTCCACTCCTGACCTCCCCTCCCTTGTACCTCTGGAATAAATCCGTCCCTGCCAGCCGCGCCGACGCCTGGACCGAACGCCTCGGCGCGGCGGTGTCGCCCGCCCGGCTCGCCGTGGTCAGCCCCGCGGGCGGGCGCAACGTGCGGCTGGAAGTCTACTGCGATGCGGAGGATGAGGCGCGCGACTTGGCGCGGGGGTTCGGCGGCCGGGTGCGCGCGGTGCGGGCGGAGAGTTGGCAACCGCCGCCCGCCACCGCGCCCGGACGCCCGCTGGCCATCGGCGGCAGGCTGTGGGTCACGGGACGCGAGGAAGAACTGTCCATCCTGCGCGCGGCGCACCCCGGCAAGCCGGTGCTGTGCATCCCGGCGGCAATGGCCTTCGGCACGGGCGAACACGCGACAACGGCGATGTGCCTGCGCCTGCTGGCGGAGACCGCGCGCACCCTGCAAAAGGCCGGGGCCGCGTGGGAACTGCTCGACCTCGGCAGCGGCAGCGGCATTCTGGCCCTTGCGGGGAGGGCGTTCGGGGCGCGCGGTGCCCTGGGCCTGGACAACGACCCGCACGCCGTCCGCACCGCGCGCGGCAACGCCACGCTCAACGGCGTGCGCGGCGTCCGGTTCCAGCGCGCCGATCTGCTGGACGGCTGGCGGCCGGAGCGGGCGGCGTGGCCGGTCATCACGGCGAACCTGTTCAGCGAACTGCTGACGGCGCTGTTGCCGCAAGTCCGCGCGGCCTTGGCGGACGGCGGGTTCCTGATCGCGTCCGGCGTCCTGGCGTCACAGGCGGCGGCATTGGAAGATCACTTTCGCAAAAACGGCCTGACCCTCGTCACCAAACGCCGACGCGGCAAATGGACCGCGTTTCTGGTCCGTTGAGACCTTGTCGTCTCCTGTCACGCCTCCGGCACGACGGTGTCACCCACCCGCAAGCGTCCGCCGGGTTCGGCGTGGATGGCGTTTTGGCCGAACACCACATCGCCGCTCGCCGTGCGCCGGTAGGTGGCCAAGGTACGCAACGGCTCGGGGGTCCGTTCGAGGGTCTGCTGGTCCGTCGTCGTGACGATGCAGCGCCCGCACGGTTCGCCGCCGAAGAGCCACACCGCGCCGACCCGGAACGCCTTCCAGGAATCTTCCTCGTAGGGCGCGCGGCAGCCGTTCAGGACAAGATTGGGTCGGAAGCGATCCATCCGCAGCGGTTCGGGCAGGTCGAGACGGCGGTTGAGGTCGTCGAGCGATTCCTCGGAAACGACCAGCAGCGGGTAACCGTCGGGAAAACCGATCTCCACCGGCCGCGCCAACACCCCGGGGTGTACATCGGCGGGTAACCGATCCACCGGCCGCACCCGCCGCGAACGCGCCCCGGTCGTGACCAGCCGGCACCGTTCGCCGAGCACGTCGGAGAGCCATTCGGCCGGGGCGTCGCCGGTGTCGTCGGCGACCACGGCGTCCTTCCAGACGACCACCTCACGGGCGGGTCGGTCGGGCGCGTGCCAGGGGACGCGCAGCTCGCCGCCCGCGCCGGGCGCGCGCAGGACGAGCGCGTCGTCGGTGAGGGTCGTTTCGATCAACGCCAGCTTCGGCGTCGCGCGCTGGGTCATGAATCGGTTGCCCGCGTCCACGATGAGCATCTCGCGGTCGTGCACGATGCCGCGCCGGTCCAGCGTGGCCTCGGACAGCGCCACGCCACGACACGATTTCACCGGGTAACAATACAGGGCGGAAAGGAGTGGCATCGGGACGAATAAAATAATCACGGCGGTCGCCTCGTCCAACGATCTCTCGCCAAGCCGGCGACGAAGCGAGACGCGATTCAGGCTCCTACTTATGAGCCTGCTTCATCCATTCAGAGAACGTTCGGACGGTCGGAAGGTGCGCTACGCCGTGGTCGGCGCGGGCTGGATCGCCCAGGAAGATTTCATGCCCGGCGTCGAACACACCGGCAACTCCGTGATGACCGCCCTCGTCACCGGCGACCCCGAAAAGGCGCGCGAACTCTCGAAGATGTACGGCATCGAGCACACCACCGATTACGACGGCTACGACGCGCTCCTGCGATCCGGGAACATCGACGCCGTTTACGTTGCCACGCCCAACTCCGACCACACGACATTCGTGGTCCGGGCGCTGGCGGCGGGGATTCACGTCCTCTGCGAAAAGCCGATGGCCCCCACCGTCGAGGAATGCCAGCAGATGATCGACGCCGGCCGCCAATCGGGCGCGAAACTAATGATCGCCTACCGCCTGCACTTCGAGGAAGCGACCGTCGAAGCCATCGAGACGGTGCGCGCGGGCACGCTCGGCGAGCCGCGTTTTTTCAGCAGCGTGTTCGCGCAGCAGGTGTCGCGCGAAAACAGCCGCACCGCCGCGAAGAACTGGGCCGGTCCGTTGCCCGACATGGGGCCGTATCCGCTGAACGCCGTGCGGCAGCTTTTCGAGTCGGAGCCGACGGAGGTCTTCGCGTCCACTGCCAGTCTGCGCGAGCCGCGCTTCGCCGAGATCGAGGAGATGATCTCGGTGAACCTCAAATTCCCCGGCGAGCGGCTGGCGCAGTTCACGATCAGCTACGGCGCGAACTCCATGAGCCAATACCGGGTCGTCGGCACGGAAGGCGACCTGGAAGTTTCGCCGGGTTACACATGGCAGCAGGGGCTGACCCACACGCTGACGGTCGGCGAGAAAAAAACGACGAAGACCTACGGCAAGTCGGATCATTTCGGCGGCGAGACGAAGTATTTTTCCGATTGCGTGCTCGACAACCGCCCGCCCGAGCCGGACGGCGAGGAGGGGCTTGCCGACGTGCGGGTCATCAAGGCCATCGAGGAATCGCTCAAGACGGGCCGGCCGGTCACGCTGCCGCCGGGGCCGACGCGCAAGCAGCGTCCGACGCGCGAGCAGATCATGCGGTTGAGCGCGGTCGCGCCGGGCAAGATGGTGGACGCCGCCCCACCTGAGGAAGGCACGAAGTCGTAGGCAGTTCACAGCGGAGGTGGATGGCGCGCTCCGAGCGGCATTGGCCCCAATCGCGGCGCTAGAGGGTTTTACCTTGAGTTGTAGCCTCTCTCTTCCGTCCCGGAGGGACCGCGGAAATTAGCCGGTGGTGCCAACCACCGGAAGACCAACCCAAAGCGCCCACGCCCCGGAGGGGCAGCGCATCGCAGGCGGCGTGCAACACCAGAGGCGCCGCCCCTCCGGGGCGTCACGCTTTGCGGTTCTTTTCCGGTGGTTGGCACCACCGGCTAATCTCCGTAGTCCCTCCGGGACGGACCACCGGCTAATTTCCGCGGTCCCTCCGGGACGGAAGAGAGGCTACAACCTTGGTTAAAACGCTCTAGCCACCTAAAAAGTCAGATGCCTGCGGCGTGGGATTTTACCAATGCCGCTCGGAGAGCGCCATCCACCTCGGGCTATCCACCCCGGGCGGGCTGGACCGAGCCGTTTTTTTCGCGTATCGGAGACGGGTCCGCATGCGCCTCCCCCGACTTCCCCCCGGCAAACGCCTCCTGGCCGGACTCGCGGCGGCGGGTTTGATCGTGGTGTTTTGCCTCGGGCTGGTTTGGAAAAATCCCGGCGTCTTCTGGAACGACGACTACCAGATTTCCATCCTGCCCGTGCTCGCCGACGTGGCGCGTTCGTGGCACGAAGGCCACTGGCCGCTGCTCAGTCCGTACAGTTGGGCGTGCGGCAACCTCGCGGGCGAATACCAGTACGGGACGTTCTCGCTGTTCGTCAACGCGGTGGTCGTGGTGGTGTTCGCGCTGTGGTCGGATTTTGCCTCGCAGGCGGCGGCGCTGTCGATCATCCACCTGGCCACGCTCGGGTCAGGCGCGTATCTGCTCGCGCGCGGTCGACGACTGCCGGCGATGCTGGCGCTGGTGGTCGCGTTGGTCGCGGCGCTCAACGGCTGGGAAATCGGCTGGGGCGCGTCGGATTGGTTCGGCGCGCTGGCCGCCGACGCGTGGCTGCCGTGGTGCTGGTGGGCGTTCGAGCGGGCGATGCGGGAGGAAAACACCGCGCGGGCGAACCGCGCGTGGCGGCTGCTGCCTGTCCCATTCGTGTATCTGCTGCTGACGGGCGGCTTCCCGTACACCGTGGTCAGGCTGGCGCTGTTGACGGCGTGGCTCGCGGCACGGACGATCCCGGCGCGGCGGTGGCGCGCGCTGTGGCCGCTGGTGACGGGTTGGGTGTTCGGATTGATGTTGAGCGCGCCCGCGTGGCTGTCGCTGCTGGAATACATCCGTGGGTCGCACCGCTCGGAAGGGGCGGGATTGGATAAATTCGCGTGGACGGTGCCGTTGCAGGCGCTGCCGGGGTTGATCCTGCCGGACTGGACAGTCCGCTGGCACGACTTCGCCAACCAGCCGTCGTCCCACGCCGCGCTCGAACTGATCGGCGGCCTCGTACCCATCGCCGGGTTGGCGGCGGCGTTGGCGTGGCGGCGCGGCCGGACGTGGCGGGTCCTGCGCTGGGATTTCATTTTGTTAGGGACCGTGCTGTTGTTGTGCGTCTTACCCAGTCCCGGGATGTTCCGGTGGAGTTTCCGCTGGCTGCCGTTGTTCCATCTCGTGCTGGCGCTGACGGGCGCGCGCGCTTTGCACCTGGTCATCTCCAAACACGGCGCGCGCTGGCCGGGAAACGCCGGCCTGTGGGCGACGGTGCTGACCGGGGCCGCGTGGCTGGCGATGATCGCGGCGCACACGTCCAGCCCCGACGCGGTGACCTGGAATCTGCCGGGGTGGACGTTTGCCATCGCCGTGGGATGGTTCGTCGCGGCGGCCTTCGTGGGCAGACGCCGCCCGGCGCTGTCCCTGCCGGTCCTCGCCACCCTGGCCTCGCTGTGGGCGGCGTACGGGCACATGTACACGAACGCGGGTGTACCCATCTACGGGTTTGGTCCGGGCCTCGCGCAAACCGCCCCGCTGTCACCCGACCGGCTTTACCTGAGTCTGTACCGCGAACCGTTTCATCATTATTGGGCCTACCAGACGGGGCCGGACTTCGGCGCGGTGCTGCGTCCGGGCAGTACGGGGATGTTCGCGGGGATTCACACGATCAACGGCTACAGCCCGATCATGCCGGCGGGCGTCGGCCGTCTTTTGGGTATGGAGACGCACGGTTCCATCTCCGAAGACGTGGGTCGCCGATTATTGCGCGACAAAGCCGGGGCAGATGGCGGGTTGGCCAGGCTTGGCGTGGATGGGTTGCTCATCGCCCACGATTTCTCGCTGGAAGACGCGCATCCCCCGGCAGATGAATGGGAACAGGTTTTCGACTCGGCGGAAGGCGCTGTCTACCACCGGCGTGGAGGTCCGCTGCCGCCGGTGCGCGTCGAGGCCGTCGTCTCGTACCGAGCGCCGGTCCCGCTCAAAGCGGACATCCACATCATCAGCGACTCCCGCTTGGAAACCTCGCTCGATCTCGACGTGCCGCCGGACGGAAGGATTACCCAGGTCGTTTTCCGACGCCCTTACTTCCCCGGATACGAGGCTACTTTCAACGGTGCGTCGCTCCCGGTCGTGGCCGGTTACGATGGCACCATGCCAGAGGTTTACCTGGACAACGGAAGGCACGGGCGGTTGACCTTGCGTTACCGGCCCGCTGCCGTGGTCTGGGGAAGCGTCGTGGCAGCGACCGGTCTGCTGGCGATGGGGGCGTTTGCCTGGTGGGCGTCGCGTTCATTCAGAGAACGGTGAAAAGCCCCGCCGCAGGCGTTCCAGACAAGGTAGGGATGGCTCTCCGAGCCGTCCCAAATGTTTCTGGCAAGGCGCGTCGTGCGCACGGAGATCATCCAAGCCAATCTTGGGACGGCTCGGAGAGCCATCCCTACCTTGGTTGGACCGCCTGCGGCGGCTTTCCACGCACTCCCTCAGAGCGGATTAAATTGCAACCGCTCCACCTTACCCGCATCCGTGTCGAGCGCGGCTTCCAACAACCATTTTGCTTCGCCGACGTGCACCCAGTACCGGTACTCCGTCTGGTCGCCCACCTCCGCCCGGCCCACCAACTCGAAATCCCCGAACACCGCCAGTTTGCCGAGCCGTTCCTTGAAATCCGCCAGCACCTCCGCGTTGTAGGCGTTGGCCCCCTCGTCGGTGAAGGATTCCTTGCGTAGTTCGCCCTGACGCAACCCGCCCAATACCTTTTTGAGCAGGTCCGTGACCGCCGGTTCGCCGTCCTCGATGGGATGGTCCGCCGGCGGCTTCAGGTCGGGCCGCACGAGACTCGCCACCCCGTGCGCGATCTCCCACGGGTCCGCCTGCGCGAGGTTGGCGAGCACGATCACCGAGACCCGCGAATACGGGAACCGCAGGATGTGCGAAGCATACCCCTGCAGGTGTCCGCTGTGTTCGTAGTACGGGTGCCCGGACTGCTCGCGGATGAACCAGCCGAAGCCGTACGGGAACGTCTTGCCGCTGTTGAGCGTCACCGGCCGGAACACCTGCTCCCACGTCCCCGGCGGCAGCAGCGCGCCGGACTGGATCGCGGCGTCCCACTTGGCCAGATCGACCACCGTGGAAACCAGCCCACCGTCGCCCGTGGCGCATTGCGTCTCGGCGAGGTATTCCTGGTTTTTGAGTAACCCCGCGTCCAGCCGGTAGCCGTTCGCGCGGAAGGGCAGCAGGTCGTCGTGGCGGTTGACGTTCGTGTTGCCCATGTGCAGGCGCGAGAACACCCGCGTACGCAGGAATTCACCGTACGGCACCCCGCTGACGCGATGGACGATGATCCCGAGCAGGACGTAGGCGGTGTTGCTGTAGTTCCACCGCAGGCCGGGGGCGAATTTCGTCGGCAGCTTCGCCGCGAGCCGGACGAGTTCGTCCTCGGTGTATTCGCGCCGGGGTTCGAGCGGCTGGCCGGCGTCGTCGTAGTCGGGGATGCCCGAGGTGTGCGTCAGCAGGTGGCGCACGGTGATTTTTTCCCAGGCCGGGGGGGCTTCGGGCAGGAGGCGGCTGACGGGATCGTCGAGCGAGAGTTTATTATCCTGGGCGAGCATCAACACGGCCACGGCCACGAACTGCTTGGTGAGCGACGCCACCTCGTAGACGCTCTCGGCCACGGCGGGCGCGCGCAGCTCGACGTTGGCCATGCCGTAGCCCTTGGTAAAGATGAGTTCGTTGTCGATGGTCACCGCCAGCGACAGGCCGGGGATGCGCTGCTCGCGCATTTGCTTGCGCACGAAGGAGTCGATGTCCGCCTGCGAGGGGTCGGCCTCGGGTTGATCCTGCGCGGCCCCTTGCCGGGCGCAACCGACCGATAGGATAAGACTCGCCACGGCCACGCGCACGGCCGCGGATCGTCGCACGAAACGCATCACGCCCGCACCATCGGACGACTTCGGGCCGCGCTCAACCCGCAACGGTGCTTTTCCATCGTCGCTTTTTGTTGCATGTTCCCGGCGTATGGCTACCGGGTCCGCTCCGCCGACGGTTGTTGCCGCGCCGACGCCGCGCTCGTGGGCGGCGCTGGCGGCGGTGGCGTGCGCGGCGGGGCTGGTCGCGGCGCTGCACGGGTACGTCGGCGGGCAGGTGCACCGGGACATCGGCTGGTTCAAAGGCGCGCCGGAGGCGAGGAATTTCTCGGGCGTCGCCCTGCAAAAACTCACCGGCGTCGCCGTGCAGGCGGAGGCGTTCCGCACCCCGACGATGCTGCCGATCTACGGGAGCAGCGAACTGACGCAGCCGCAGGGCAACCGGCCGGACGATTTTTTCCGTTCGCGTCCGACGGGCTTCGACGTTTTCCCGATTGCCTACCCCGGTGAAACGACGCTCCTGATGGCCACGAAGCTGGCCGCCCTCGGACCGGTGGCGCGTGGGCGCAGGGCGGCGGTGTTTCTGTCGCCGAGCTGGTTCCAGGTGCCGCAACTGGACCCGGGAGGCTTCGGGGTCAACTTCTCGCCGTTGCAAGGCAGCCGGGTGGCTTTCGGCGGCGGGTTGAGCACGGGGTTGCGGCGCGATTTTGCCCGCCGCCTGCTCGATTATCCCGATCTCGTCGCGCAGTTCCCGCTGTTGAAGGCGTCGCTCGGCTGCGAATCGGCGGGCGGCCCCGTGGACCGGGCCTTGCTCGCCGCGATGGGTCCGCTGGGCGCGTTGCAAAACCGGTTTCTGGGCGAGAGCGACTATGCCAAGGTCGCGCTGTGGCTGCGGGATCACCCGTTGAAGGGGAACGGCCCGCCCCCGGCGGTTCCAGCGACGATTGACTGGGACGCGCGCCTGCGCGAGGCGGAGGCATACTATGCCCGGCAGCCCGCGCTCACGACGTACAGCACGACGGCACGCGGCCCCTGGGACGAGGCGCGCGTGAAGATGTTCCGCGACGCGCGGCATCCCGAGGTCTCGCCGGATGCGAACTTCGAGCGCGCCTGCCTCGCCTCGAAGGAATGGACCGACCTCGACCTGTTGCTGCGGACGGCGCGGGAACTGGATGTCCGGCTGCTGCTCGTCTGCCAGCCGCTGAACGCGAATTTCTGCGAACTGCAAGGGCTGACGGCGCGTTCGGGCGAGTTATTTTATCGACGGTTGCACGAGGCGGTCGCGCCTTATGGGACGGCGACATTGCTCACCTTCCCGCAGGCGGAAAGCGACCCGCATTGGTACGTGGACTCCACGCACCCGACCGCGAAGGCGTGGCTGGCGTACGACCGGGCGCTAGACGCGTTCTACCACGCGCCGTGACCGCGCCGGGCGGGCCTTGCGGACGGAGGGACGCGGTTGGTTCACAACCAACTTCAAGCCGTAGCGCGCGGCTTCCTTTTTCGCCACGAGATACGCCCGCCGCATGGCCGCGTCTGCCGACTTCATAAACGCATCAGCATCTATCATCTGCGCCGGGGATGGCTTGCCGTCGGATTCTTTCATAGATTTCGGGTTGAAAAACTTCGAGGGATGCATCCACCCAACGCGGCGGTGGATTGGTGGCTTCGTAAAGCAGTGTATCGTCGGTCGCACTCATTGGCTAATTTCACAACGTTACCCACTGCCGGGTCCTCGCGCTATCCGAAATCGCGCTGAGCACGCGTTCATTCGCCAAGCCATCGGCGAAGGTCGGCTGCACGCTCTTGCCTTCCACCACGGCTTTTACGAAATCCGCGAACGTATGCACGAACGTGTGTTCATACCCGATGATGTGTCCCGCCGGCCACCACGCGCCGACGTACGGATGTTCACCCTCGGTCACGAGAATGTCGCGGAACCCCCGCGCGTCCGACGGGTCGGTGCCGTTGTAAAACTTGAGGCGGTTCATGTCCTCGAAGTTGAAGACGAGCGTGCCCTGGCTGCCGTTGATCTCGAGGGTGATGTGGTTCTTGCGCCCGGCGGCGAAGCGGGTGGCCTCCAGGTTCGCCAGCGCGCCGTTCTCGAACCGCCCGATCCAGCTCACGGCGTCGTCCACGGTGACCTTACCTTTCCGCTGACCCGCCTGCGCGGTAAGCCCCTCGCCTGCCTCACCCTGGAGGGGACGTTCCTGAATGAAGGTCTCCATCGTGCCGCAGACTTCCCTGATCTCGCCCACCAGATAGCGGCCGAGGTCGATGATGTGCGCGTCGATGTCGCCGTGCGCGCCGCTGCCCGCGATGTCTGACTGCAAACGCCACACCAGCGGGAACGCCGGGTCCATGATCCAGTCCTGCGCGTAGCGTGCGCGGTAATGGTAGATGCGGTCCCCGAGGTCGCCGCGCTCGATCATGCGTTTGGCCAGCGCGATGGCGGGGATGCGGCGGTAGTTGTGGCAAACCATGTTGACCACGCCCGCCTGCTCGACGGCGGCGACCATGCGTTCGCACTCGGGCACGTTCAGGCCGAGCGGTTTTTCGCAGAGCACGGCCTTGCCCGCCCCGGCGGCGGCGATGGCGATGGCCGCGTGCGAATCGTTGGGCGTCGTGATGTCGATGAGGTCGATCTCCGGGTCGTTGACGACCTCTCGCCAATCGGAGCACGATTTTCCCCAGCCGAACTGCGCGGCGGCGGCCGCGGTTCGGGCCGGGTCGCGACCGCAGATCGTGTGGAGCTTCACGGCGGCGGGCAGGTCGAAGAAACGGCCCGCCTGACGCCAGGCGTTCGAGTGCGTCTTGCCCATGAAATTGTAGCCGATCATGCCGACGTTGAGCTGTTTTTTCATCGCGGTGGGAAGGAGCGCCACCATAAACCGCAGTCGAAAACCGGGCCAAGCGGAAACGCGCGCCGCGCCGGGCCGGAACTTTTTTGCGCTGGCGGGACGCCCACAACCGCGCGACGGACGATATGCACGTTAAGAACGACGTAACATTTATGCCAACCGACCCGTCCGACCCGTCCTCGCCGAAGCCTTCGACGAACCTCTACCAGATGACCTCCGATGCTCCCAAGAGCGGTGGTGGCGGGGGGATTTTCTTCGTCATCCTGCTGCTGCTGCTGTGCGGCGGGGGCGCGGCGTATTATTTTCTCGTCTACAAGCCGGCGGCGGCGGCCGGGGCGACGATTGTCCCGCCGCCCACGGCTGCCGCGGGCACACCCAAGCCGGTGGCGTCCACGACTCCCAGGGCCGACACTTCCGGCAACCCGACGTACAACAACGCCCAGCGCACGCAGTACATCAAGCAGGCCGACAACGCGTTCCTCGCCCTGCGCGACGCCAAGACGGGGCCGTACACGGCGGCTTTTAATGCGATGCTGAATGCCGGGGGTTTCAGCGCCGTGGGTCTCACGTCCAAGGAGGCCATCGCCGCCCGGCGCGACCTCGTCGCCAAGTGCCAGGCGGCCAACGACGATTACGAAGCCTTCACCAAGACGCAGGACGCGACCTTCAAGGCCGAACTCCAGAAAACGCCGCTGATCCCTAACGATGTGGATTATGTGCTCAGCGACTTCAGTTACAAGGCGCAGACGAACGACAACCTGAAGCTGCGCGCGCTCCAGCGGGATTCGCTCAAGACCGGCGACGACATGCTGGCCTACCTCGACAAGTCTTACGGCAACTGGAGCGTGAACGAGAAGCAGCATCTCACCTTCAAGAAGCCGGGGGATGCCGCCCCCTTCAGCGCGCTCGCAAAAACCTATAGCGAACAGGTGGCCGCGATCAGCAAGCTCCAGAACGACATCAAGGCGACCGCCGATCCCAACAGCGTGGCGACCACCACCCCGGCGGCGAGTCCGGCGGCCAGCGGTGCGCCGGTTTCCCCGGCCGTGGCGTCTCCCGCTGCCTCTCCGGTGGCGAGCGCCACGCCGTGAGAGCGAGAGTGACTCTGGACAGGCTGCGAGAGCTGCCGCTTGTCCAAGCAAGGTAGGGATGGCTCTCCGAGCCAGTCCCTATTGTTTCTGGAAGGCGCTTTGTTTCGGCGACGGTGATGCAATCCAAAATAGGGACTGGCTCGGAGAGCCATCCCTACCTTGCTTGGAACGACGCCGTTCAAGCCCCGAACACCCGCAAAAACGCCACTTCGAGCGCGAGGGCTTCCTGAATGTTGCGGTCCATGTTTTCACGTAACTCTTCTAGCACCGCCAACCGCCGCAGGACTTCGGGCGTGGGCAGGCGTCGGGCAAGCGCGGCGGTTTCGGGCGGGACGGATTGGCCGTCGGTCGTCTGGCAGCGCAACACGTCGCCCCACCAGCGCGCGAGACCTTCCACGAGCCGGGAACGCGCGGCGACGTAGCGCGCTTCGACCAGCGACTTGTGGTAAGCCTCGCGTTCGGCCAGCCACGCGCCGTCGGTGGTTTGGGCGTAGCGCGTTTCCTCGGCTTCCAGCGCCTCGTCGGCCCCTTCCTGCAGCCGTGCGCGCGCGGCGGCGAGCAGGCCGTTGAACTCGCGCAAGAGCCCGTACGCCGCCGGCAGCGTACTGGGACCGTCGGCGTGCTCGCGGGCGAAACCGGCGAGCAGTTCGCGCAGGGCCGCCTCTTCCGGTGAGTCGGGAACGGCGTCCGCGCCGGAAGCGGCCGTTTGCAGGACGACTTTGATGCAGCGCGAAAGGATGGTTTCCGGCAGACTCTCGGGCAGGCTGCTCACCAACAGCAGCAGCGAATCGGCGGGCGGCTCCTCCAAGGTCTTGAGGAACGCGTTGGCGGCCTGCGTGTTGATCCGGTCGGCCTGGCGGATGATGCCGACCTTGCGACCGCTGACCGCCGAGGCGCGCAGGCGCAGGGCGCTTTCGAGTTCGCGCACCTGTTCGATGAGGATGCGCCGGGCCTTGGACTCGGGTTCGACGACGTACACATCCTGATGGGCGAGCACGCCCCCGGTGTCCGTGCGCACCACGAGCGCGGCGATGCCCGCCGCCAGGTCGAACCCCGCCTGTTCGTCGCCAATCAAGAGGTAGGCGTGTCCGAGACGGCCGGCGGCGTGCGCGCGGCGCAGGTAATCAAGCGCGATGGGAGGAGCGAAGGCCATGAAAACGGTCGTTCAGATGGGTCCAGACGAGACCGTCAAGCTCGTCCGCGGACAGGCTGGCGTCGAGCACGACGAAGCGTTCGGGGTGCAAATTCGCCAGCCGCAGGTAACCGGCGCGGACCGCTTCGTAGAACGCGAGCGGCTCCGATTCCATGCGGTCGGGCGGCAACAGGAGCGGACCCGCCCGCTGGTAGGCGCGCAACAGACCGATGTCCGGCGGCAGGTCGAGCAGGAACGTCACGTCCGGGCGGCGTGCGCCGGCGGCGAATTGGTTGATGACCTCGACCACCGCCGGGTCGAGCCGCCGGGCCACTCCCTGGTAAACGGTCGTCGAATCCAGGAACCGGTCGCACACGACGATTCCCCCACCCGCCAGCGCGGGCAGGATCGTCTCGCGCACCAACTGGGCGCGGCTCGCGGCGAATAGGAGCAGTTCGGACTCGGCCGACACGCTCCAGTCCGGCGCGGAACGCCGCAGCAACCGGCGGATTTCCTCGCCGAGCGGCGTGCCGCCGGGTTCGCGCAGGAACGTCACCGGCCGAGGCGCGTCCCCGCCGGTCAGGTGCGCGCGCAGACGTTCGATCTGCGTGGATTTCCCGCAGCCGTCCGAGCCTTCAAAGGTGATGAAAATGCCGCCGTCCATCGGGAGGAAGGGATGAAGGATGAAGGATGAAGGATGAAGTGGGAAGACAGAAACCGACAAGCGGAAGCCGAAAGTCCGCGCTAACCTTCTTCGGACATCTTCCCACCATCTGCCTTCTGCCCTCTGCTCCGCGTTCATCCTTCATCCTTCATCCCTCATCCTTTTCTTCCGCTGTGAGCATCTACTTCCTGGAGGTCGAACCGTCCGACGCCACATATTTCAAGGCGGCCCTGACCGGCCATGAGGTGCATTTCGTTTCCAAGCTCGGGAAAGTCGGACCCAGGGCGGAGGTTCTCTCGGTTTTCATCCATTCCCCGGTGGATCGCGCCTTTCTCGAAGCGCACCCGTCCCTGCGCCTGATCGCGGCGCGTTCGACGGCGGCGGAAAACATCGACCTCGACGCCTGCCGCGAGCGCGGGGTGGCCGTGGCAAACGTCCCCAGCTACGGCGAACACACCGTGGCCGAACACACTTTTGCCTTGATCCTCGCCCTGTCGCGGCGGTTGCGCGAAGTCACCGGCGAATCCGCGGCCGACGGCAAGCTGTCTTACTCGAACACGCGCGCCTTCGAGTTGCGCGGCAAGACGCTCGGCGTCGTCGGTGCGGGCCGCATCGGCCGCCACGTCATCGCCGTCGCGCAGGCGTTCGGGATGCGCGTGCTTGCCTTCGACATCCACGCGCCCGCCGCCGTGGCGCAGCACGCGGGCTTCGATTTCGCGCCGCTGGAACGCCTGCTGGCCGAGGCGCACGTTCTCACCCTGCACGTTCCCGTCGGCCCGGACACCCGTCACCTTCTCAACCGCGAGACCCTCGCCCGGTGCCGGGCCGGCGTGCTGGTCATCAACACCGCCCGCGGCGCGTTGATCGACACCGACGCGCTGATCGACGCGCTGGATTCCGGTCAGGTCGGCGGCGCGGGCCTCGACGTGCTCGAAGAGGAAAACACCGTGCGCGAGGAAATGACGCGGGTCATCAGCGACCAGATCATCGACCGGCTGCACGCCGTCACCACTCCCGGCGAATTGCACGACCGCGAGGCTGGCCGGGTGCGCGAGTTGCAGGGTTTGTTGCGTAACAAGCGCCTCATCGCGCGGCCGAACGTGCTGTTCACCCCGCACGTCGCCTTCAACAGCATCGAGGCCGTCGAACGGATCAATTCCGCCACCGCGCAGAACATCCTGCGTTTTTTAGAAGGCCGCCCGACGAACCTCGTGACCTGAATCAATCCGGCACGTTGCGGCGGAGTTCTTCCAGCCAGATCGTCGCTTCCGCATCGCTCGGCGCTCGCCAATCCCCGCGCGGACTCAACGACCCGCCCGACCCGACCTTGGGACCGTTCGGCAGGCACGAACGCTTGAACTGGCTGATCTGGAAAAACCGGAACAAAAACACCTCCAGCCACCGTTTGATCGTCGGCAAATCGTACTGCCGATGCCGCGCGACCGGCAAACTGTCCGGCCATTCGCCGCGCCCCTTGTCCGCCCAGGCGTGTTCGCTCAGGAAAGCCACCTTGCTCGGCCGGAACCCGAAACGCGTGACGTAGTACAGATTGAAATCCTGCAAGTCGTACGGACCCACTTTTGCCTCGGTGCTCTGCGCGGGTTCGCGCGCGTCGTCGGCCTCGTGCGGGACGAGTTCGGGTGAGATTTCCGTGTCGAGGATGGACTGGAGCACCGCGTCCGTCTCCGCGTCGAATTGCCCCGTGCTGATGACCCAACGCAACAAATGCTGGATCAGCGTCTTGGGCACGGAGGCATTCACGTTGTAATGGCTCATGTGGTCGCCTACCCCATAAGTGCACCAGCCGAGCGCCAGTTCGCTCAGGTCGCCCGTGCCGAGCACGAGGCCGTTGTGCAGATTCGCCAGCCGGAACAGGTGCGAGGTGCGTTCGCCGGCCTGCACGTTTTCAAATGTCACGTCGTACACCTTTTCGCCCCGCGCGTACGGATGGCCGAGGTCGGCGAGCATCTGGCGGCAACTCGGCCGGATGTCGATCTCGCTCGCACTGATTTTCAACGCACGCATGAGCGCGTGCGCGTTCTTGAGCGTCGTGTCGCTCGTCGCAAAACCCGGCATCGTGTAACCGAGGATGCGTTCGCGCGGCCAGCCGAGACGGTCCATCGTTTTCGCGGCCACGATCAGCGCGTGCGTCGAATCCAACCCGCCCGAGACTCCGATGACGATGCGCTCGACCTTCGCGTGTTCCAGGCGCTTCATCAGCGCGTGGACCTGGATGTTGTACGCTTCGTAGCAGCGTTCGTGGCGCGCGGACGCGTCGCTCGGCACGAACGGAAAACGCTCCACCGCCCGCGCGAGCGGGATGTCGCCGGCGGGCACCTGGAACTCGAACGGCACGCGCCGGATCGCGCGCACGCGTTCGCGGTGGTCGGCCACGGCGTCGTTGAAACTGGACAGCCGCATCCGTTCCTGCGCCAACCGCTCCAAGTCGAGATCGGCCACGACCATTTGCTCATCGACCGCGAAGCGTTCGGCCTCGACGAGGAGTTCGTTGTTTTCGTAGATCAGCGCGTGGCCGTCCCAGGCGAGGTCGGTGGTCGATTCGCCGGGACCGGCGGCGCTGTACAGGTACGCGGCGACGCACTTGCCGCTCTGGGCCGCGCAGAGGTCGCGGCGGTAATCGGCCTTGCCGACGGTGATGTTGCTGGCCGAAAGGTTTGTCAGCACCGTCGCCCCCGCCAGCGCGGCGAACGTGCTCGGCGGGATCGGCGTCCACACGTCCTCGCAGATTTCGACGTGCAACGAGAAATCGCGGATGTTGGTCGCATCGAAAATCAGGTCGCTGCCGAACGGCACGGTCCTCCCGAGGAACGGCACCTCGCGGCTGACGGCGTTGCGCCCGGCGACGAACTGCCGCTTCTCGTAGAACTCGCGGTAGTTGGGCAGGAAACTCTTGGGCGTGATCCCGAGCACCTGCCCGCGATAGACGACGACCGCGCAGTTAAAAAGTTTGCCCTCGAAACGCAGCGGCGCGCCGACGAGGAGCACCGGCGTCAGGTCCGCGCTAGCCTCGACCAGACGCCCGAGCGCGGCAAGCGTGGCGTCGAGCAGGGTGTCCTGGTGGAACAGGTCCTCGTTCGTATAGGCGGAGATGCCGAGTTCGGGGAAAAGCGCCACGGCGGCGTGGGCGTCGGAAGCCCGCCGCGCGAGCGCGATGGTATGCTCCACGTTGAACCCCGGATCGGCCACGCGCACGTGCGGGACGCAGACCGCCGCCCGGATCAACCCGTGACGGTAGATCGAACGAAAAGGAGACGGCGTTGCTGGCATGCTCCGGGCGGACGAACTCTCAGCCGTGGGTTTTGCGTTTCTGCGTGTAGGCCGGCAGATCGTCGTCCAGTTGAATCCACGGCAGCCGGTCCTCGACCCACGTGTGGTCGCCCGGTGTGTGGATTTCCGGCTGGTCGAAACTGCATACGGTCACGTCCACCTCGGCGGATTCCGGCCCGGTGGTGAACGCCAGCGGCGTGCCGCAATGCGCGCAAAACAGACGGTGCCGGCCGGACCAATTCACCTCGGCGGGTTCTCCGGCGGTGAACTGGAAATCGTCGCGCCGGAACGAGGCCCACGTCACGAACGCCGCCCCGCTGCCCCGGCGGCAGTCCTTGCAATGGCAGTGGGTGATGTCGTGCGGTTCGCCGGTGGCCTCGTAGCGCAGCGAACCGCACAGGCAACCGCCGGTGATGGCTTTGAGGTTCATGGAAAAGGAGAGCGGCAGGGCCAGTGGGCAACGCTAGCTTCAGCGGGGAGCGCGCGGGTCGTCAAGCGCGGAAATCCGCCGCCGACGGCGATGCTGGACGAACAACGATTGCCTGCCGCCACAAACCATCTTATCGGATGGGCATGCCCAAGAAGTTTCTGATCGTGCCGTGCTCCCTGGCGTTTGCCGCGTGTTCGCTGTTGACGACGGCGCACGCCGATCCCCCGACACCCGCCAGGGACGGCGACACGTTCCTGCGCGACTACGCCGAGACGCGCGGCTTCATGCTGGGCCGGCCGGTCAATGCCACGCCCACGCCCGACGGCAGCGCGGTGATTTTCCTGCGCGCCAAGTCCGCGCGGGAGCCGAGTCAGGAGCTTTATGAATTCGACGTGGCCAGCAAACAGACCCGCCGTCTGCTCGCGCCCGAGGACGCGCTCAAGGGTGCGGCGGAGAGTCTTTCGCCTGAGGAAAAAGCCCGCCGCGAGCGGCAGCGCATCAGCGTGGGCGGGTTCACGGCGTTCAGCATTTCCAGGGACAGCACGCTCGTCTTGCTGAGTCTCTCGGGCAAACTCTACGTCCTGAGCCGGGTGACGGGCACCGTGCGCGAACTCGCCACGGGTCCGGGCACGATTGTCGATCCGAAGTTCTCGCCCGACAGCATGAAAGTCGCGTACGTGCGCGACCAGGACGTGTGCGTGTTCGATCTCGCCTCGCGCAAGGAAACGGCCGTGACGAGCGGCGGCACCGAGACGGTGTCGCACGGGTTGGCGGAGTTCGTCGCGCAGGAGGAAATGGGCCGGTTTTCGGGTTACTGGTGGTCGCCGGATTCGCGCCGGATCGTGTTCGAGGAAAGCGACGCGACCAAGGTGGAAAGCTGGTACGTCGCCGATCCCGCGCAACCTGGCAACGAACCGTCGCGGACATTTTACCCACGGCCGGGCAAGGAGAACGTCAGCGTGCGTCTCGGCGTGGCGTATATCGACGGCAGCGAGGCGACGGTGTGGGTCAACTGGGACCACGCGAAGTATCCCTATCTCGGCAAAGTGACGTGGGGCGAACACGGCCCGCTGACGTTGACGGTTCTCTCGCGCGACCAGACTGACCTCGCGTTGTTGCAGGCTGACCCGACGTGGGGTGACACGAGCGTTCTCCTGACCGAACATGACGACGCGTGGGTCAATCTCCCACAGGACGTGCCAGTGTGGCTGTCGGAGGAAGACGGGGGCGGGTTCCTTTGGGCAAGTGAGCGCAACGGCTGGCGCAATCTTGAATGGCACGGTCTCGACGGTGAGATTGAACTGATTCTCAGAGGTAGCGAGACGGAAAACTTCCGCGAACTGGCTGGTGTGGCCGGCGGAAAAGCACAGGTAATTTGCAGCGGCGACAACCCGTCCATTTCGGCGCTGCAACAGGTGGAACTCGGAACCCGGGACCAGTGGCCCGCCATGGTGATACTGCTACCGTCCGATGTGACAACTCGCGCGAACTTCGGTGACAGCCAAAAAATCTACGTCACCCAGGAACAAAAATTCGAGCAGATGCCTTGCACCAAGGTCCGGCGAACCGGCGACAAATCGGTAATTGGCGAACTGCCCTCGGTGGCGATGCAGCCGCCATTCAAGTTGCGGGGGGTTTTGCGCAGTGACCGTCCTTTCGACAACTACGAAGGCACGGGTTATTACAACACCATCATCCGGCCGCAAGACTTCGACCGCGCCGAAAAGCGCAAATATCCCGTGATCGTGGATGTTTACGGCGGTCCTGAGCACCAGCAAGTTGTCGCATCAATGCGTTCCTATCTGCTGGACCAGTGGCTGGCGGATCAAGGGTTCATCGTCGTGGCGATTGATGGACGCGGCACTCCGGGCCGGGGGCGGGACTGGGAACGCGCCATCGCCGGACATTTCGGTAGCGTGCCGTTGGACGATCAAGTTGAAGCGTTGAAAATGCTCTCGGTTTATAATCCCGAAATGGATATGGACCGCGTGGGCATCACCGGCTGGAGCTTCGGCGGCTACATGGCGGCGCTGGCGGTGTTGCGGCGGCCGGATGTTTTCAAGGCTGCCGTCGCGGGCGCGCCCGTGGCGGAATGGATGGACTACGACACCTGCTACACCGAGCGTTATCTCGGCGTGCCCGGGGCCGGGCGCTGGCCGGATGCTTACAAGGAAAGCTCGCTGCTCACCTACGCGGCCGATCTCAAACGCCCGCTTCTCATCATCCACGGCACCGCTGACGACAACGTCTACCTGCGACACAGCCTGGAGTTGATGAACGCGTTCTTCCGCGCGGGCAAGAAAGCGGAGTTCCTGCCGCTGAGCAGTTTTACCCACATGGTGCCCGATCCGTTGGTACGCACCCGGCTCGAAGAACGCATCGTCGAGTATTTCCGCGAGCATCTCCGGAACCCCTGATTACTCTGGTTTTCGGCCGTTTTTGACGGGCTCGAAAGCCACTCGCGCGACGGAGAAAATTTCTTCGTGAAACACAAGCGTGTGGCACCACGACATTTTTGTACAAATCACTCTGGTGATGCGGAAATCGCAGGCATTCCGGGGTTTCGGCATGCTCGACACAAGGATGTATTCTACGGAATATTCCCCATAGACAGAAATAAAGAATTTTGAAATTACCTGAAATTCCCCCTTGGCAGTGTGCGCGGTGCCTGCTTGTATTAGCCGTATGACACTCGGCGAAAAACTCAAATTGATCCGGCGCGAGAGCGGCCTTTCCCAGGAAGCCATCGGCGCGCAAGGGTTCGTATCAGCTCCCGGATGGATCAAATTGGAAAACGGACAACGTTCGCCCAGTGAAAAACTGATCGAAAAACTGGTCGCCTGGCTGGTGCAGGACAAACACGTCCGCGCCAACGCCGGCAAGAGTCTGCGCGAGGAACTGTTGACGCTCAAGTACCTCGGCAGCCATTCGACCTTTGTGCGCAGCCTCGCCCAGACGCACGCCAAGCAGTTGCCCACCGGCGAAGCCCTGCTGGCCCCCTCGACGGCGGGCAAACCCAAGCGCGGCCGTCCGAAGCTGGCCACCACACGCTGACCGCCACGGCGACGGCGCGTAAAGGGTCAGGGCGCGGCGATGAACGCCAGCAGATCGGCGTTGATGAGTTCCGCGTGCGTGGTGGGCATGCCGTGAGGCAATCCAGGGTAAGATTTGAGCGTCCCGTGCTTCAAGAGCTTGACCGACTTCGCACCTGTCAGTTCGAAAGGGCAAATCTGGTCGTCCTCGCCGTGCATCACCAGGACGGGAACGTCGATGGCCGCCAGATCGTCGTAGAACTCCGTCTCCGAGAGGACGCGGATGCACTCGTATTGCGCCTGGATGCTGCCCATCATCCCCTGCCGCCACCAGTTGCGCCGGATGCCCTCGACAACGTTCGCGCCCGGGCGGTTGAACCCGTAGAAGGGCATCGTGATGTCGATGTAAAACTGTGAGCGGTGGTTCGCCGTGCCGTCGCGGATGCCGTCGACGACCTCTTTCGGCACGCCGTCGGGATTCTTGTCCGTCTTCATAAACAGCGGCGGGATCGCGCTGATGAGCACAGCCTTGGCCACGCGGCCCTGGCCGTGTTTGGCAACGTAGCGCGTGACCTCGCCGCCGCCCGTGGAATGCCCGATGTGCACGGCATCCCTGAGATCGAGATGGGCGACAACCTCGGCCGCGTCGGCGGCATAGGTGTCCATGTCGTGGCCGTGCGCCGTCTGGGTGGAACGCCCGTGGCCGCGCCGGTCGTGGGCGATCACCCGGTAACCGTGCGCGAGGAAAAACATCATCTGCGCGTCCCAATCGTCCGCGCTTAGCGGCCAGCCGTGATGGAAAAACAGAGGTTGGCCCGTTCCCCAGTCTTTGTAATAAATCTGCGTCCCGTCCTTGGTGGTGATATAGCTCATTGGTGTTCTGGTGTTTATGGTTTGGCAGGCATGTTAGGGAATGACCAGGATGCTGCCCACTCTATTCTCAGGAATTTGCGACCGCGCATCGCAAGAAAATTCTGAACCCATCCGTGTATCAGACAAAGAGCACCCGTCTTTTCCGGCGCAGGTGGTCACGAGGTCCACGGCGTCTTCCGTTTGCGTGTAAGGTCTGCACAAGCCCCGGCAGGGGCGCAAGAGTTCAGCCCACGGCGTGAGCCGTGGGAAAGATCGCCAGACAGGCCAGCCCCGCAGGGGCGTAAGAAAACACGGCGGCCTGGCGAGGACCACCGGGCAGGTTTTCTTACGCCCCTGCCGGGGCTGGGCCGTTGCGCGGTTGCCACCCACGGCTCACGCCGTGGGCTAATCTCTGTCGCCCCTGCCGGGGCTGAACACCGGACAAGCAACAGAGAAACGCTTTAATTTCGCTGGCCCTCTACGAACGGACTAAATTCCTGCCTTTACCGGCTCGTAGTTCAGGTACGGCGCGAGCCAGCGTTCCGACCTGCGCGCAATGGCATCGCCTTGCGCTCGGCGTAGTCGCGCGACCTGATCGCGCTCCAGCTTGCCCACCGCGAAATATTTGCTGTCCGGGTGCCCGAAATACCAGCCGCTCACGCTGCTGGCCGGGTACATCGCGCAGACTTCCGTCAGCGTGATGCCCGTCGCCTTCTCCACGTCGAGCAGCCGGAACAGCCCCGGCTTTTCCGTGTGGTCGGGGCACGCGGGATAACCCGGCGCGGGCCGGATGCCGCGGTATTTCTCGCGGATGAGATCGTCGTTCGTCAGGTCGGCTTCCTCCTTGCCGTAACCCCAGTCCAGCCGCGCCGGCGGTGCAGAAACTCCGCGAACGCCTCCGCCAGCCGGTCGGCGAGCGCCTGCGTCATGATCTTGTTGTAATCGTCGTGCTCGGCCTGGAAATCGCGCGACGAGTTCGTCCGTGCCGTGCCCGGTCGTCACCGCGAACGCCCCGAGGTAGTCCGCCCGCCCGCTGTCCTTCGGCGCGATGTAATCGGCCAGCGAATGGTTGAACTGCCCGGCCGGCTTGACCTGTCTGCTGGCGCAGATGGTGGCAGGTCGTCAACACCACGTCGCGCGTTTCGTCCGTCGTAGAGCTCGATGTCGTCGCCGACGCGGTTGGCGGGATAAAATCCGTACACTGCCCGCGCTTGCAGCAGCTTGCCGTCCACGATCTTGTCGAGCAGCGCCTGCGCGTCGTCGTAGAGTTCGCGCGCCTGCTTGCCCACGTACGGGTCGTCGAAGATGCCGGGGTAACGTCCGCGCAATTCCCAGGTGTGGAAGAACGGCGACCAGTCGATGAACGGCACCAACTCTTCGAGGGGTTGGTCGTCGATCACGCGGCGGCCGAGGAACGCCGGGCGTGTCGATGCGCGTCGTGGCCCAGTCGATGGGCGTGCGCCTTCGCGCGCGCTTCCGTCCAAGCGTGAGCATCTTCTTCTCCCGCGCCGCGCCCGGCGTGTTCCTCGCGCAGCCGCTGGTATTCCGTCGCGCGTTTTTTCGACGAAACCGCGCTTTTGCTCCGGGCTGAGCAGCGAGTTGACCACGCCCACCGAGCGCGAGGCGTCGAGCACGTGGACGACCGGCTGCTCGTACGACGGCGCGATCTTGACGGCCGTGTGCGCGCGGCTGGTCGTCGCCCCGCCGATGAGCAGCGGCAGGTTGAACCCGAGGCGCTGCATCTCGCTGGCGACGTGCGTCATTTCGTCCAGGCTCGGCGTGATGAGTCCGCTCAGGCCGATGACATCGACGCCCGTGCGTCTTCGCCGCGTCGAGGATCTTCTCGCACGAGCACATCACGCCCAGGTCGATGACCTCGAAGTTGTTGCACGCCAGCACGACGCCCACGATGTTCTTGCCGATGTCGTGCACGTCGCCCTTGACCGTGGCCATGAGGATCTTGCCCTGCGCTGCGGCGGTCTTCCGGGGCTGCGCGGCTTTTTCGGCCTCCATGAACGGCATCAGGTAGGCGACGGCCTTCTTCATCACGCGCGCGCTCTTGACCACCTGCGGCAGGAACATTTTCCCCGCGCCGAAAAGGTCGCCCACGACGCTCATGCCCGACATCAGCGGGCCTTCGATCACGTCCAGCGGCCGGGCTGGACTTTGGCGCGGCCTCCTCGGTGTCGGCGTCGATGAAATCCGTGATGCCCTTGACCAGCGCGTGCGAAAGCCGTTCCTCGACCGTGCCGGAGCGCCACGCGTCGTCTTCCTTTCTTCGGCCTTGTCGCCGGATTTCTGCGCCTTGAGCGTCTCGGCGATCTCCACGAGGCGTTCGGTGGCGTCCGCGCGGCGGTTGAGCAGCACGTCCTCGACGCGTTCGAGCAGGTCCTTGGGAATGTCCTCGTAGACCGCGAGCACGCCCGCGTTGACGATGCCCATGTCCATGCCCGCGCGGATCGCGTGGTAGAGGAACGCCGAGTGCATCGCCTCGCGCACGGGGGTGTTGCCGCGGAAGGAAAACGAGATGTTCGACACGCCGCCGCTGACGTGCGCGCCGGGCAGGTTCGTGCGAATCCAGCGCGTCGCCTCGATGAAATCGACCGCGTAATTGTTGTGTTCCTCGATGCCGGTGGCGACGGTGAGGATGTTCGGATCGAAGATGATGTCCTCCGCCGGGAAGCCGACCTCTTCGGTCAGGATACGGTAGGCGCGCGTGCAGATTTCGACGCGGCGCTCGTAGCTGGCGGCCTGCCCTTCCTCGTCGAAGGCCATCACGACCGCCGCCGCGCCGTAGCGGCGCACGAGCCGGGCGTAGTGCTTGAATTTCTCCTCGCCTTCCTTGAGCGAGATGCTGTTGACGATCCCCTTGCCCTGGATGCACTTCAGGCCGGCCTCGATGACGCTCCACTTGGAGGAATCGACCATGATGGGCACGCGGGAGATGTCCGGTTCGGCGGCGAGGAGGTTGAGGAAGCGGGCCATCGCCTTCTCGCCGTCGAGCATGCCCTCGTCCATGTTGACGTCGAGGACGTTGGCGCCGCCCTCGACCTGCTGGCGCGCGACGGCGAGGGCCGTCTCGTAATCGCCCGCGAGGATGAGCTTGGCGAAGCGCGGCGAGCCGGTGACGTTGGTGCGCTCGCCGATGAGCAGGAAGCTGTTGGCGACGGAGGGTTCGGGCATGGTGTGGATGGGCAGGTTAGCCGAGACGGGGGCGAGTGGCGAGTTGGGAGTTATCAGTAGCGGCGGGCGGAATTTTAACACAGAGACACGGAGACACGGAGACCGGAGGAGATGGGAAAAGCAGGAAAAGGGAAAAACAACCAAGGCAAGGGCGTTCCGTCTGCCCCCTTCTTTTCCGGCCTCCTCCGGTCTCCGTGTCTCCGTGTCTCTGTGTTAAAATAGCCCCCGACTCCACGGCGGACGCGCCATACCGGCACATTCCCTGCTTGGCTACCGGAGCATGTCCGCCACCACACCTCGCCGGAACCGTTTTCTCTCGTTGTTCGAGGGCGACCGGGGGGCTGTTTCCCTGCTCGTCCTGATCTTCTTCGGGGCAAACTGGCCGCTGCTCGCCAACCGCGTGTCCGAGCGGATCGACGGCGAGAGCTTCTTCGCCCCTTTCTACAACTACGTGGCCAGCCTCGCGCGCAGCGGGCATTTCATGTTGTGGGACCCGTTTTGCAACGGCGGCTCGCCGGACTTCGCCGAGCCGCAACTGGGCGCGTTCTCGCCGGTGACGCTGCTTTTCGGGTTGATCGCGGGTCCCGGCCCGACGGCCTTTCACCTGTACTGGCTGGGCGTCTGGTTTCTCGGGGGCCTGGGGATGTACGTGCTGGCCCGGGCGCTGTCGGCCCCGCCGTGGGGTGCATTGGTGACGGCGCTGGCGATGGTCTTTTGCGGGTTCTATATCGGTCACGCGGAACATCTCAGCGCCGTGTACTCGCTTTCGTTCGTGCCGTGGATGCTCTGGCGGGTCCGGGCGGCGATGGTGACCGGCCGTTGGCGGGCGGCCTGCGAAGCCGGTGCCTTGTGGGGCCTGGCCGCGCTGGCGGGGAATCCGGCCATGCACATTCCCACCGCGATGTTCGTCGGCGTCGTCGCGCTGGCGTGGCTGCCGCCGGTCGGTCCCGACGGCGCGCAATGGCCGCGCTGGCGCACTTACGTCGTCACGATGGCACTGCTGGCGGGTGTCGGCGCGCTGGTGTTGGCCCCCGCGTACGGGAGTTTCCGCTACGAGGTCGCCGGTTACAGCCACCGCACGCTGCCGCTCAAACGCGGCGTGGTGCTGGACCAGAAATTCGGGTGGAGCTGGCTCACAGCCCTGGCCACCCCGGCGTTTGTACCCTTCAACGGCATGTCGGGTTGGGCGGAGTTCGACATTTCCATGCGCGAGATTTATTTCGGGGCGGCGGTGCCGGTGTTCGCGACGTGGACGGTCTGGCGGCAGCGCGCCCGTTGGCAAACCTGGGTCATTCTCGGCATGGGGCTGCTGGCCCTGGGTATTTCGATGGGCAGTCTCCTGCCGTTCCGCACGTGGCTCTACGACGGACTGCCGTTCACGCGGTATTTCCGGCACGCGCCGATGTTCCGAGGATTTTTCGTGCTCGCCTTGGCGATGCTCGCCGCGCCGGGCACCGCGTTCGTCGAATCCTGCTGGCGGGATCGGGCCACGGCCGGGAAGAATCTGCGTCCGCTGGCGATCATCGCCGGGGTCTGCGCGCTGCTCGGGGTGGGTTCTTACGTCTGGGTGAGTCTCGACCTGCCGGACGCGGCGGCGGCAAAATTGTCCCCGCTGGCCCCTTGGCACGCGGGTCTCGTCTGGGTCGGACTGGCGGCAATTTGCGCGGCGGCGGTGCGCTGGGAAGGTTTCCGCCGCTTTTTGCCCGGCGCGCTGGTGGCGTTGACGGCGCTGGACCTGACCGGCGCTTACGCCCTCACCGGCCACGTGGCCCATCAGGACAAGCCCTCGGTCATCGCCGCCGGACCCATCCAACCGCTCACCGACCTCGGCCCAAGCGGATTTTCGCGCACCATCGCGGCGCTCTACAACACCAACCTCTACGACCGAAAACCCGTGTTTGTGTCGTACACGGCCATGCGGAATTTTTCCCAGGAGTTCTGGGGGCTGGACCGTTTGCTGCGCCCGTACGTGCTCGGACCGCAGCGGGTGTGGTTCGCCGCCGACGTGCCGACCGTCCCCGCCACGCCGGAGGTCTTTGAAAAATTCGTCCAGCGCGCACACGCCATGAACGCCCTGCCGGTCGTGCGGCAGGAACGCGCCAGCCTGCTCGCACCCGGCACCGGGTTGACGCTCGACGCGCTGGACGCCCTCGCCGCCGCTCCGGCCGCGCAACCTCTCGACTGCCACGTGCTCGCCTACCACGACAACGATCTCACTTTGCAAGTCACTTGCCCGGCGGATGGTTACGTCCTTGTGACGGACCGCTGGTCGCGCAGTTGGGAGGCCACCGTCAACGGCCGGCCGGTGACGGTGGACGGCGGGGATTTCCTTTTCCGGCTGGTCCCGGTGCAGGCCGGGGAAAACGTCATCGCCATGCGGTTCCACGTGCCGTGGGTGTACGCGCTCGTCGCGCTGAGTTGGAGCACGCTGGCGGTCGTGGGGATCGCGGCGCTGTGGCGTCTGCGTCGTCCGACCACGGACGCAGCGAAGCTGCCCATCGAACACCATCCGGTCCCAACAGCCGAACCCGTCGCCGTCTGACGCCGCGATGGGACTTGTCAATTGATCCGGCGCACCTAGGATGGGCGTCGGCATGGCGATTAATCTGACCTTGGTCAAAGGATTGTGGGCAAGAGTCGGCGAACGCACCAAGCTCATCGGCGTGGGCATCCTCGCGTTTATCCTCGGCACGCTCTGGGGTGGTCACCGGACCGTTTCCAACGAAAACGGCCGCTTCGTCGCCGTCGGCCTGGATGGCCACGTCCTGCTGGACACACGCACCGGCGAGGTCTGGGTGTTCAACGGCGACGACCATACGTTCAAGCGGCAGGGTGCGCCGACGCACTCGTGGTTCTGACGGTCACGCCGCGAGAGCTTCCAGGCCGCTGAGACGCAGCCGGCGCGGGATTTGCGGCACGACGCGCGGCGGACAATCCCGCACGGCTTCGGCGATAGCCCGGATGTGCGCGGGCGTCGTCCCGCAGCAACCGCCGACGATGTTCAGCCAGCCCTGCGCGGCCCACTCGTGGATTTGCGGGGCGAGCGTTTCGGGCGTTTCGGGGAAACCCGTCGGCGAGAGCGGGTCGGGCAGCCCGGCGTTGGGATAACAGGAAACGTAGATCGGCGCGATGCGGGCGAGTTCCTCGATGTACGGGCGCATCTCGCGCGGCCCGAGCGCGCAGTTCAGGCCGACGCTGAGCAGCGGCGCGTGCGAGACGCTCGTGTAGAATGCTTCGACCGTCTGGCCGGTCAGCGTCCGGCCGCTGAGGTCGGTGATGGTGCCCGAGATCATCAGCGGCACCGCCTGGTCGGGCCGATTGTCGAAATGCTCCATCGCCGCGAACAGCGCCGCCTTGGCGTTGAGCGTGTCGAAGATCGTTTCGATGAGGATCACGTCCACGCCCACGTCCAGCAGGCCGCGAAGCTGTTCGGCGTAGGCGGCGCGCACCTGGTCGAAGGTCACGTCGCGTGCGCCGGGGTCGTTCACATCGCGCGAGATCGAGAGCGTCTTGCTCAACGGCCCGAGCGCCCCGGCGACGAACCGGCGGCGGCCGTCGGCGGCCTGGACGCGTTCGGCTGCGCGGCGCGCGCAACCGGCGGCGGCGACGTTGAGATCATAGGCGAGTGCTTCCAGCCCGTAGTCGGACTGCGAAAGGCTCGTGGCGTTGAAGGTGTTCGTCTCGATGATGTCCGCGCCGGCCGTCAGAAACGCCGCGTGAACCTCCTCCACCACCTGCGGCCGGGTGAGGCACAGGAGGTCGTTGTTGCCCTTCAGGTCGGTGCGGTGGCTGGCGAACTGTTCCCCGCGATAGGCAGCCTCATCGAGCTTGTACGCCTGGATGTTGGTGCCCATCGCGCCATCTAGGATGACGATGCGTTCCCGCAATAGTTTTTCGAGCGGATGGGGCGGAGCAACGCTTGGCATACCGGGAGACTACCACTGTGGATCAGCGCCGGCAAGATACAAATCAACAAATCAAGATGAATAGATGCGTTTAGGTAGAGGCTAAATTGTCCACAGATGCGGGTTTCTGAAGACAGGCGCGTTTTGTTCCGATCAAGCCCAGCGGGCGGTCCCGTGAAAAAAAGTCAGTGCCGTCGCAGCAATTCGTCTCCGAGCACCGCCAGCACGAACACCAAGCCCACGAAAGCGTTGGCGTTGAAAAACGCGTTGTTCACCGCGCCCACGTCCAGCGGCGCGGGACCGGCGACGCTGCGGTGTTCGTAGAGAAAGGCCCCGAAAACGAGCACGAGGCTAACGAAATAAATCGCGCCCAGCCCCGCCGCCACCCCGAACATTGCCAGCCCCACGAACGCCACTGCGTGGAGCCCCTGCGCCAGCCGCAAACTCCTCGGAATCCCGAGCCGCACCACCAGCGAACGCAACCCGGCCGAGCGGTCGAAATCATAGTCCATCGTCGCGTAGATCAGATCGAATCCCGCCACCCACATCATCACCGCCCCGGCGAGCACGAGCGGAGCCAGCTCGAACCGCCCCCGCACCGCCAACCACGCCCCGACGGGCGACACCGCCAGTGCCAACCCGAGGAAGAGTTGGGTGTAATCGGTGAAGCGTTTGGTCAGCGAGTAGAAAAACACGATCAGCAACGCCACTGGTGACAGCGCGAGGCAGAGCCGATTGATGAAAAGTGTCGTCGCCACGAATGCCCCCCCGCTGGCGAGCAGCAACGCGATGGCCACCGGTCGCGCGACGAGCCGGTGGCGGCCGGCAGTGCGCGGATTTTTCTTGTCGATTTCCCAATCGGCGAGGCGGTTGAAAACCATCGCCGCCGTGCGCGCGAACACCATGCAAAGCAGGATCAATCCGACGACCCGCCACCCTGGCCGACCCTGCGAGGCCGCGAGCATGGAGCCCAGCGCGAACGGCAGCGCGAACAGCGTGTGCGAAAACCGGATGAAGGTCAGCGTGCGGCTGACGGGGGCGAGGTAAGCGGCGAGTGCTGTCATAACAATAAGACACTTTCCTTCATGCGCCCGCTAAGTCATTTCTGTTGCACCGCTACGTGCAAGAAGTCTTTTGCGAAGCGTAGTGTGAGCAATCGAAAACAACGCGTCCAAAAATTCATAAACCACGTTTTGCGTGTCCTCGCAATACGCTGAATCGACTTGCAAGTAACCCCACGAATTCTCGTGTAATCCCAAGCCGCCGGAAATGAGTTTGCGGATATAGTCAGCGTCGCGGGACTCGCGGATGCACCCTCCGCAGTGAATGATACAATCTCGAACCTTCTGAAGCTTTTGAATACTTTCCCACAATGCCGGATCGGGCAATGCCAACTTAGCGGCTTTCTCACAGAAAAGTCGAAGTTTCTCGAAAAACGATCCGCTAAGGTCTTTGAGATCAAAAGAAATTTCAGGATCGCAATCACGTACAACACTGCATAAAGCACGCGCCCGACGCTCGAATATCGTGAAAGTGAAAATTAGATGCGTGTAACGAATCCGCGAAGGCTGCTCGACCTCGAAAAAACCAAGTGGCCTGATGAAGTCGTCTTTTGCCTGTCTTTCTGGTTCAAGCGTGCCGGAAATTGAACTAATAAATCCATTCAAATCAAGTAATCGCTCTGCTGTGTGCTGTTGATGCCACGAAAATTTGTGACTCAACTTATCGTGACGACTGAAATAATATGCCAAAGGATCATTGTCAGGCGATGTCTCGGATGTATCCATAGTCGCAAATAAGATTACATCTTTTAATGCTATAGGCTCTCCAAAAACACTTCAGATCTGCTTCATGCCGCTAGCAGCGCCCGCAGCCGCTGGTCCGCCTGACCCACAAGCGGTTCGCCGTGGGCGAACGTCATCGTGGAGAATTTCCGTTCCGCCAGCCCGGCCAACGAACGGCGGAGTTCCTTCGGACTTTCGCAGTATTTGTCCGGCAGGACCGCGAATCCATGTGTGTCCAGGTGGATGAGCGCGTCGCCGATGACCACCAGACCGCCGCCGTCGGGCCGGTAGAACGCCACCTCGCCGGCGACCGCGCCCGGCAGCAGCACCGCCTCGAACGCCCCGCCAAAGACCGCCCCACCCGCTTCCGGGATCACGATGCCGACCTGCACGCCCGCCGTCTCCGCCGCCGCAGCCGTCGCGCACAACGGCACCCCGAGCTTCCGCGCGAATTCCGCCGCCGCGCGGGCGTGGTTGCCGTTGGTCAGGAAAACGCCGGCCGGTGGGGTATTGTCTGTTTGGGCGAGCAGTTCGGACATCGCCGCCGGGCGCAGCGGGATCGGGTCCACAAAAAACAGCCCGCTGCCCGCCACGGCGACGGCGGTGGCGTGCAGGTCCACCTTGCTCGCCGGATCGTATTCCTGCCAGAGCGCGAGCGCCCATGCGCCGGGTGAGGGGCTGGCGAGTTCGGTGTATTCGGAGGCGGGACGCACCCCGGTAAAATCCCGCGCGACCCCTTGAAATGCAAGGCATCCCGGGTCGATATTAACCGCAGCACCACCCGATGGCCGAAACACCGACCCCACCGCCGGCACCCGACTCCGAACGCGCCCGACAGGCTGCCGAGATCGTCGCGCGGCCGGGACGTTACAAGATTTGCGAGGGCTGCGACTCAATCGTGTCCCGGCGCGTGGCCACCTGCCCGAATTGCTACGGCTACCGTTTCAACACGAACCGCGCGGCCATCATCGACCAGGCCCGGCTGCTCGGCAGCCGCGAGAAGACGAGCGTGACGGCGGAAGATTTGCTCTGAGGAAGCGGGTAGGAAGGTTCTGCACAGGCCGTGGCGGCCGGTCGTCACCAAGGTAGGGATGGCTCTCCGAGCCAGTCCCTGGATTTTCTGGCAGGCGCTTTGTTCGCACAGAAGTCATCCAATCCAAAATAGGGACTGGCTCGGAGAGCCATCCCTACCTTGATCTCGTGGCAAGGGAGTTGCTTAGCTTACTGACGGCTGTTCCCAGCCATCCGAATCTTTTCCCTGCCGCCATGTATACCTACGCTTACCAAGCCCGCGACAACCACGGCAAGATCATCGCCGGCATCCAGGACGCGATCAACGAGGACAACGCCATCACCAGCCTCATGTCCCGCGGCTTGATGGTGCTCACCATCAGCCAGAAAAGCGCGCGTCAAGAAGACCCGCCAAGGCCAAGAGCGTCAAGGAAACCGACCTCGTCCTCTTCACCCGCCAGCTCGCCACCATGATCGACGCGGGCATCCCGCTCGTCGGCGCGCTGACCGCCCTCTACGAGACCGCCGACCCGAAGAAACAGGCCAACCTGCGCACGATCATCGGCGACATCACCAGCCGCGTCCAGGGTGGCGAGAGCTTCAACGCTTCCCTCGCAAAGCATCCCACCATCTTCAACCGCCTCTACATCTCGATGGTCAAGGCGGGGGAAACCGGCGGTTTGCTGGCCGAGATTCTCGACCGTCTCGCGGGCTTCCTCGAAGCCAGCGCCCGCCTGCGCAAGAAGATCAAGTCGGCCATGACCTACCCGGTCGCCGTCATCTCCATCGCCATCCTCATCACCGTCTTCCTCATCGTGAAGGTCGTGCCCGTCTTCGCCGAAATCTTCAAGGACTTCGGCAAGCCGCTGCCCGCGCCCACGCAGTTCCTCGTGGATCTGAGCGACTTCATGCGCGCCGACTGGTATTACATCATCGGCGTCGTCGTCGGCGTCGTCTTCGGCATCCGATATTTCCTCAAGACCCAGAGCGGCCACGAACTTTGGAACAAGCTGGCAGCTCAAGCTGCCGGTCTTCGGCCCGCTGGTCCACAAGATTTCCATGAGCCGCTTCGCGCGCACGTTCTCCCAGCTCATCCGCTCGGGCGTGCCCATCCTCGAAACCCTCGAAATCGTCGGCGGCAGCGCGGGCAACACCGTCATCGAGACAATCCATCAAGAGCGTGAGCAGCGACGTGGAAAAAGGCGACAACCTCTCCGTGGCCATGTCGAAGAAAACGATCTTCCCGCCAATGATGCTGCGCATGGTCGCCGCGGGCGAATCCACCGGCAAGATCGACGAGATGCTCGAAAAGATGGCCGACTTCTGGGACGAGGAAATCGAGGCGACGCTCTCCGCGCTGACGAGCCTGCTCGAACCCATCCTCATCGTGGTGCTCGGCGTCATCGTCGGCGGCATCGTCATCGCGCTCTTCCTGCCGATCTTCCAGATCAGCGAGGTGGTCTCCAGGTTGAGGAAACCTTTCCTCACGAACGCCCGGTGTGGAAAGCCCCGTCAGGTCCACCCGTGACGCCTGGAGCCTGGGAACCTCCTTTGTTGTATGCCGGATTACCCAGCCCGTGAAACGCACGTGACCGCCGACCCCGCCCCGGGCGGTCGCATCCTGAGTGGAGAGGCGTGCCGCGCCGTCATCGAACACGCCCTCGATGCGATTTTCATCGTGGACGCCGGCGGACGGCTGGCCGACCTGAACCCGGCCGCCTGCGAACTGGTCGGCGCCACGCGCGACTCCCTGCTCGGCGCGCCGGTCGAGCGTTATTTCGAACCTGTACCCATCCCCGGGTTGCCGGAGGCTCCCGGCGGGGGTTGGAACCATTATTTCAGCGACGGCTTCCACACCGTCGAGTGCCGCGTCCATTGCGCGGCCGGCAGCCGACGCTTCGCCGACGTGCGCGCCCGTGCCAATTTCCTGCCCGGCCTGCACCTCTGCGTGGCGCGCGACTGCACCGAGCACAAGCTCGCGGTGGAGGCGATCCAACAGGCCGACCAGCTTTGCCGCAGCCTGATCGAGAACACCGGCACGGGTTACGTCAGCGTCGATCCGTGTGGCGGCGTCATCGACGCCAACGCCGAATACGTCCGCCTGACCGGCCACGCGACGCTCGACGAAATCCGCGGCCGTCATCCCCGGGAATGGACCGCCGCCGGAGACCGCGACCGGCTCGCCGCCGGGTTCGACGCCTGCTGGGAGCACGGCTCCGTGCGCAACCTCGAAGTCGATTTCGCGGACCCCGCCGGCGGTCGCGTGCCGGTGGAGATCAACGCCTCGATCCTCGGCGAGGGCGACGACGCGCGCATGGTCTCGCTCTGCCGCAACATCACCGGCCGCCTCCAGACCCAGCAGGAACTCCACGCCGCCCGCGTGGAACTCGAAAACGTCGTGCGAAACCGCACGACCGAACTCGACGCGGCCACCTCGCAACTCCGCTCCCGTGCCAGCCAGCAGGAAAGCGTCGCCGAACTCGGCCGCCACGCGCTCGCCGGTGCGCCCATCGAGGAGGTGATGAACGAGGCGGTCGGCATGGTGGCCGCCGTCCTGGGGCTGGAATACTGCGCCATCCTGGAACACGCCGACCCGGAGTGTGACGATCTCATCCTGCGCGCGACGTTCGGCTGGCCCGAGGAAGCCGTCGGCACGGTCGTCGCCACGACGGACCCGGCGTTCGCCACGGGTTATTCCCTGCGGGCCGGCGCGCCGGTGTCCTTCGAGGACATCGACCAGGAGACGCGTTTCCAACCTGTCGCGGGCATGCGCGAGGCCGGGGTGGTCAGCGGCCTGTCGGTGGTCATCCGGGACGAGTACACGCGGTTCGGGCTGCTGGCGGCGCGCTGCAAACGGCGGCGTTGTTTCACGGCCGACGACACCCATTTCCTGCAAAGCGTGGCCAACGTCCTGGCTACCGCCATCGAGCGCCGCCGCGCGGAGGAAACCGTCCGCCAGGCCCAGCTCGGCGCGATGCAGGCGAACAACGCCAAGATCGATTTCCTCTCGCGCATGAGCCACGAGTTGCGCACGCCCCTCAACGCCATCCTCGGCTTCAGCCAGCTCCTGGAAATCGAGCGGCTCAACGACGGCCAGCGCGAGAGCGTCGAGCAGATCACCCGCGCGGGCCGGCATTTGCTCGAACTCGTCAACGAGGTGCTCGACATCAGCCGCATCGATTCGGGCAACATCGCCCTGGTGCCCGAACCGCTGGCGGTGGACGAACTCTGGGGCGAGGCCGTCGATCTCATCCGGCCGCTCGCCGACGCGCGGCAGATCACGATGGTTGCCGAACCGGCCGCCGACGACAGCGCCCGGTACGTCCTCGGCGACCGCCAGCGGCTGCGGCAGGTCCTGCTCAACCTGCTTTCCAACGCGGTGAAATACAACCGCCCCGCCGGCACCGTCACCCTGCGCAGCGGCATCGCCCCCGACGCCCGGCACGTGCGTCTGTCCGTCACCGACACCGGCGCGGGCATCGCCGTGGACAAATTGCCGTTGTTGTTCACGCCGTTCGAGCGGCTCGGGGCCGAGAACACCGACGTGGAAGGCAGCGGCATGGGCCTGGCGTTGTCCAAGCGGCTGGTGGAGGTGCAGGGCGGCGAACATGGGCGTCGAGAGCGCGCCGGATGCCGGCTCGACCTTCTGGATCGACCTGCCGGTCGCCGCCGCGCCGTTGCACGAAGGCACCGGGCCTTCGATTTTGGATGAATTGATCCACGCCCAGCTTTTCGAGGACGACGGGCAAACCCCTCCGGACGCGTCGGCGGGATCCGACCGGCCTCTGCTGGCTCCCCCGCCCGCGCGCGGTGCCCCGGTGCGCCCGTTGCCGGTGCCCCGGCAGCGCATCGTGCTGCACATCGAGGACAACGAGCCGAACCAGCGCCTGATCGAGATGCTCCTGTCCCAGCGCCCGGCGTTGCGGCTGCTGACGGCCTCGCGCGGTGGGGAAGGGCTGGAACTCGCGCAGAAATATCATCCTGACCTGATCCTGCTCGACGTGCACCTGCCCGACACCTCTGGCGAAAACGTGCTCCACGACCTGCGCGCCGACGCGGGCACGCGCGACGTGCCAGTGGTGATCGTCAGCGCGGACGCGGCGTCGATCCGGCACAGTCAGCTCCACGAGAACGGGGCGAACAATTATCTTCTCAAACCGTTCAACGTGACGCAGTTTCTCAAGATCGTGGATGAGTACCTGTTGCGGAGCGCGGCGTAAGGAACCCTTCGGCCGCCATCCCGGATTTTGCCATCGCCTTTCACCCGGGAACCATGCTTGTCTGTCCGAAGCATGAAATCCTCCCCCGACCGTCCCGGACTGCTCAGCCGCCGACAGGCCATCCGGCGGACTCTCGTTTTCAGCACCGCTCTGATGTCGGCGCGCTGGGCGGGAGCCGTGGCCGCGCAGCTACCCGTCACCGGGTCACCGCAAAACGGCCTCCATCTGCTGGCCTTCGGGGATTTCGGCACCGGCAGCCCGGCGCAGGCCGCCGTCGCCGCGCAGATGGCCGCTTTCGCCGGCAAGCTCGGTGCGCCGCTGACGGGCGTGCTGGCGCTGGGCGACAATTTTTACAAGACCCTCACGCCCGCACGATTCGAGACGGAGTTCGAGACGATGTACCCGGTCCGCGATCTGCCTTGCCCGTTCCACGTGGTGCTGGGAAACCACGATTACGGTCCCGGTTACGACTCGGGCCAGGGGCCGGCGAAGGCGCGGATGCAGTTGGATTACGCGCGGGACAACCCGGCTTCGCGCTGGAAGCTGCCGTCCAAATGGTATGCGCTGGAACTCCCCGACCCCGCGCATCCGCTGGTCAAGATTATCTTCCTGGACAGCAACCTCGTCGAACCTGTGCTGACGCCGCAGGAAAAACTCGACCAGCAGCGTTTTCTGGACGCGGAATTGAAAAAGGAAACCCGCGCGCCCTGGTTATGGATCGCCGGGCACCACCCGCTTTTCAGCGACGGCCCGCACGGCGACACCGAGGCGCTGGTCAAACGCTGGGGGCCGTGTTTCACCGACGGGGCCGTTTCGATGTACCTGTGCGGGCACGACCACAGTTTGCAGCATCTCGAAGTGCCCGCCTACAAAGCGAGCTTCGTGGTCAGCGGCGGCGGCGGCGCTCCGCTGCACGATCTGAAAGGGACCGGTCGCGGGTTCACGGACAAAATCTTCGGGTTCAACCATCTCCACGTCACTCCGGAGGCGGTGGACGTGCAGTACATCGACACCGCAGGCCGCTGTCTCCACGCCTTCCGCCGGACGCGGGACGGCAAGGTCACGGTAACGACGCCCGCATAGGGTTTTCAGTTGTCAGTGTGATCTGAGCCCCGGCAGGGGCGGCAGAATTTAGCCCACGGCGTGAGCCGTGGGAACATGACACACCGCCATCACAGCCCCGGCAGGGGCGTAAGAAAACCCGCGCGCGGGTCTGGGAAAAGCCGCCGTGTTTTCTTACGCCCCTGCCGGGGCTGGCCTATCTGAGGCGATCTTTCCCACGGCTCACGCCGTGGGCTAGTCTCTGACGCCCCTGCCGGGGCTGTGAAACCATTACACACTCAAAGGAAAATCGCTTCGGCACGAGCGGGCCGGGGCGCACCCGCCGACGCTACTTCATAAACTGCCCGATGGCCCGGCGCAGTTCCACCGAGGTCGCGGGTTTACCCAGGACCATGTCCACGCACGGGGCCACGTCCACGGTTTCGGGTGAGGCGCCGCCGAAGCCGGTGAGCAGGATCACCGCCGTTTTCGGGCAATGCTCCTTGACGACCACCGCCAGTTCCTCGCCCGTCATGCCCGGCATGGATTGATCCGTGATCACGAGGTCGAAAGGTCGCTTTTCGATGAGTTCGAGCGCTTCCCTGCCGTCGCCGGCGGTTTCCACCTGGTGGCCGTCTTCGAGGAGTTGCGCCTGGAGCACGTCGAGGATGATGGGCTGGTCGTCCACCACGAGGATGCGCAGGATGCCGGCGACTTCCTTCGGCGCGTCGTCGCCCTCCTGCTCCTGCGCGGCCGTGCCGGCGGGCGCGACGGGCAGCCGGATGCAAAAGGTCGTGCCGCAGCCCTGTTCGCTCTCGATTTCCATCATGCCGCCGTGACGCTGGATAATGCCGTAGACCGCCGACAAGCCCAGGCCCGTGCCGCGTTCGCCCTTGGTGGTGAAGAAAGGTTCCAGGCAACGGCGGCGCGTTTCCTCGCTCATGCCCGTGCCGGTGTCGGACACGCGCAGGCAGAGTTCGCCGTCGTCCACGGAAGTGTCGATGTTGATGGATGCCGCCTAGCGGCATGGCGTCCACGGCGTTGAAAATGAGATTGGTGAGCATCTCGCGCAGTTCGGCCGGGTCGCCCGCCAGCGGGGGCAGTTCGGCCGGTTCGCATCTGGACGCTCGATCTCGATCCCGCGGGCGCGGGCCTCGTCCTTCCACTTGGGCCGGGTCATGGTGACGGCCTGCTCGATGAGTCTGGTTGAGCTGGAGGGTCACGCGCGTTTCCTCGCCCTCGTCGGGCCGGTGGAATTCCCGCAGCCGGCGCACGATCTGCGCGGCATCCTGCGCGGCGGTGGTGATGGCGCGGAGGTGCGCGGCCTCGGGGCTGTCCGGCTGGGCCTTGGCGACCGACAGCATCAGGTCGCTGTAGCCGAGGATCAGCGTCAGCGCGTTGTTGAAATCGTGCGCGATGCCCGCCGCCATCGTGCCCAGCGCGCTGAGGCGTTCCTGCTTGATGGCGGTGTGCTGGGCGGTGCGCAGCTTCAGGAGGGTGTCCTCCAACTGGGAGGTGCGTTCGCGGACCTGTTCTTCGAGGAGGATGTTCTGGTTCTGGAGCTGGATGTGCAGGAAGCGGTTTTCCAGCAGGTTGCGGATGCGCAGCAGCACCTCGGACTGGTCGAGCGGCTTGGTGAGAAAATCCTTGGCTCCGGCGGCGAGGGCGCGGTGCTTGGTCTTGGTGGTCACGTCGGCGGTGAGGACCAGCACGGGCACGGGATTTTCGCCGGTGGTCAGCGCCTTGATCTGCTCCATGATGTCGAAGCCGGTGACATTGGGCATATGGAGGTCGAGCAGGACGAGGTCGGGCCGGAAATCCAGGAAATGGGCCATCGCCTCGCGCGAGTCGCAGGTGCTCTGGACGCGGGTGGCGCCGATGAGTTCGAGGATGCGTTCGAGCAGGCGCACGTTGGCCTGTTCGTCGTCAACGATGAGAATTTTGGCTTTGCCGATGGTCGAACGCAGCATGGTTTAGAGCGGCAGAAGTGAGAGAACCGGGACGAATTCTCTCTGTAGCAGGCGGCGGACCAGCACGCGGCCTGTTGTAAATAACCCACGCGTTTACCCTGTGGATTCACCGGCGGCGTAGAACTGCTGGTACAGCCGCTCGATGGCCTCGTCGGGGTCCTCGAACATCAGTTTTCCTTTTGTCGGCAAGCGTACAGGCTGAACCCGAACGGACTCACGAGCGGCGTTTCGAGCAATTCCCAGCGCCAGCCGGGTGCCGGCCGTTTTTTCCATCCACGCGCAGGCTCCCGCCAGGTCGAGAAAGAGTGTGATCGCCTGCCGGTACGCCTCCGCCAGCAACGGATGATCCGGCTCGTGCTGCTCCAGCACCCGGAAGAGGATTTCCGTGCTGAACCGCAGTTGCTTGATCGCCCGATCCTTGCCCGGAAACTGCCGCGGCACCATCAGGCCCGTCTGCGCCACGGCGCGGAACTGCCGCGCACCAGTTCGCCTTCCTTGAGCGCGAGACGCAGTTCCTCCTCCGCTCCCGCGCGGGCGAAACACTCCTGCCACCCCGCCAGGGGGAGTTCCTGGAAGCGTTGCAGCGTCAGCAGGAACCCGTAGTCGTCGGCGGTCACCGGCGTTCGCCGCCCGCCAGCCGGGCCGCGCGCCGGGCGACGATCGCGCGAGAGGGCGTCGTTGACCGCCCTGCCCGCGAGCGTGTGGAAAAAATAGTGGCTGAGAGCCCCTTTGCGCGTGTCCCGTCTCGCGGTAGCAGCTCGATGAGCATCAGCCCGTCGCGCGGGATCGATCGAATGCCGCCGCTGCAAGCGCGAACTGCGCGACCACCGCCTGCGCGTTGGCCGACGAGAAATCCCACGTTTCCACCAGCCAGTCCAACACCGCGCTGTGCCCGGCGTCCGGCGCGTCGGCCGCCATCCGGGCGTCGATCTCGCCGCGCAACCGGGCGACTTCCGCCGCGAGCCCGGCCGTCAGCGGCAGGCGGCTGGCCGACCACGCGGGCACGTTGGGCTGCTCGCCGTCGGCGGCCTCCACCTTGGCGGCCTGCCAGCCGGCTTCCACCAGACGCACCACCCGCCCGCCGAGCACGAACACGTCGCCCACCTTCAGGCCCTTGACGAAAAACTCGTCCACCGTCCCCAGACGAACGCCGGCCCAGGGTGACGTTAACGAGCCCCTCGGTGGCGATGGTGCCGACGTTAACAAGGTAATCCCGCCCCACCCGCGACGTGGCCGCCCACAACGCGCCGTCTTCATCCACGCGCACCTTGCCGAACGTGTCCGCGTACGCCTGTGCCAGCGAACGCCCGCCGCCCTGGAGGTATTCGACGACGCGGTCGAACGTCCCCCCGCTCCAGCCGCCGGAACGGCCACGCGCGGCGCACGCGTTCCCAGACGGTTTCCGCCGCGATGCCCGGTTCCTCCAGCGCCATGCCGACGATATGCTGCGCGAGCACGTCGGCGGAGTTTTCCGGCACGCGCACCGGGTCCAGGCGGCGTTCGCGCGCCAGCCGGGCGGTGACGGCGCATTCCACCAGGTCGATGACGTTGGTCGCCACCAGGATGCCGTGGCTGGTGGCATCGACGGCGTGTCCCGAGCGGCCGATGCGCTGGAGCGTGCGCGAGATGCCCTTGGGCGCGGAGATCATCACGACCAGATCAATCGCGCCGATGTCCACGCCCATCTCCAGGCTGGTGGAACAGACCACCGCGCGCAGTTCGCCGTTCTTGAGGCGGTCTTCCACGTCCAGGCGCACGATTGCGGTCGAGCGAACCGTGGTGGACCTCGATCTTGTCCGCCAGCCGTGGCAGGGCCGTCTTCAGGCGCAGCCCGAAACCCTCCGCCCCGGCGCGGGTGTTGGTGAAGATCAGCACCGAACGCTGCGCGCCGGATCAGCGCGGCGAGTTCGAGCAGCACGCGCCCCGCGCTCTGCCCGGCGGGCGGATACGGGTTGCGCCGCACGGGCGAGAACACCTCGATGATCGCCCGGCGCTCGGTTGCGGGCCTCGGCCAGCACGCAAGGCCGGCCCTCGCCGACGAGGAAACCGGCCATCGTTTCCAACGGGCTGATCGTGGCCGAAAGCCCGACCCGGCATAGTCCCGGTGCGCCGTCGCGGGCAACGAGGCGTTCCAGGCGTTCGAGCGAGACGCTCAGGTGCGCGCCGCGCTTGTTTTCGGCGAGGGCGTGGAGTTCGTCCACGACGACGAACCGGCAGGTGGCCAGCGCCGGGTGCCAAGCCGGTTGCGCAGAGCAGGATGGCGAGGCACTCGGGCGTGGTGAGCAGGAGGTGCGGCGGGCGCGCCTTGATCTGGGCGCGTTCGCGGGCGGTGGTGTCGCCGGTGCGCAGGCCGACGCGGATGTCCTTTTCCAGCCCCATCTCGACCAACGGGCGGGTGAGGTTTTTCTGGATGTCGTACGTCAGCGAACGCAGCGGCGAGATGTAGATGGCATGGATGCGCCCCGGCGGCGGGGCATCGCGCACCAGCCGGTCGATGATGCCCAGAAAACCGGCAAGCGTCTTGCCGCTGCCCGTCGGCGAACTCAGCAGCACCGAACGCCCGGCGAGGATGGCGGGGATGCAGAGCGTCTGCGCCGGGGTGAACTTCTTGTAGGTCCGCCGGAACCACGCCGCCACGCGCGGATGCAGCCGCGCGAACAGATCGTCGGCGGGTTCGGCCGGAGGGTAGAGGTCGGCGGGCGTCAGAGGGGCAAGGAACCCCGTGCGTTGTCAATCGTCAATTCGCCGACGCGGGAGAGTCCGGTACTTCTGTCGCCACGACTCCGCTGATTTGCCGTTGCGGCAGGATATAATGCCGATTGTCATCCGTCCACACGCTGACCCGCATGCCGTTCGGAGGGACGTGGGCGTGATCGGTGGTGGGCACGTGATATTCGCGGCCATCCGTGACGTAGATGGTAAAAGGCACAAACGGTTGTGCGTGAATCCGCTCCCGAATATCGTCGATCATCGCGCCCTTATCCTATCACCGGACGATCCGGCCGACAACCCCGCCCTCACACCGCCCGCTCACCCGTCTCCTCGGTGCGGATGCGGATCGCGTCCTCAATCGAATACACGAACACCTTGCCGTCGCCGATCTTGCCGGTCTTGGCCGCCTTGATGATCGCCGCCGTGGCGTCTTCCAACAGACTGTCGGCCAGCACGACCTCGATCTTGATTTTCGGCAGAAAATCGACGGTGTACTCGCTGCCCCGGTAGATTTCCGTGTGGCCTTTCTGCCGGCCGAAGCCCTTGACCTCGCTGACCGTCATGCCTTCGATGCCCAGTTCCGCCAACGCGTCTTTGACCTCTTCGAGCTTGAACGGTTTGATGATGGCTTCGATTTTTTTCATAGGGAGACGACGGATGGAGCGACGAAGTTACTTCTCTACGGGAAACAGTCGTTAAGCAACGGTTTTCGGTGGCGGGGCGGCTCTATAGCAAAGCGTGTGCCGATGGGGTCCGATGGGCAAAACCGCCGGTTTTCTACGCGGAATCACGGGAAATCTGTCACGAATCAGCCACCCGGATAAAAAACGGACACGCCCCGGGCTAAGCGCGCGGGTGGGCGTCGTTGTAAGCCTTGCGCAACCGTTCCACGGTGACCTTGGTGTAAATCTGCGTCGTCGAGAGGCTCGCGTGGCCAAGAAGTTCCTGCACGCTGCGCAGGTCCGCGCCGTTGTCGAGCAGGTGCGTGGCGAACGAATGCCGCAGCTTGTGCGGACTGAGCGCGACCGGGATGCTCGTGTGCCGCAGATATCGTCTTCAGCAACAGCCAGATCGAGCGCGGGGCGATGCGTCGGCGCATTTTGCTGATGAACAGCGGCCCCGTCTTCACACCTGCCGCCTGCCGGTAGCGCGAGACGGCTTCCAGGGCCGGCAAACCCACCGGGCAGACGCGTTCCTTGCGCCCTTTGCCGAGCACGCGCACGTTTTCGGTGTACGGGTCGAGGTCCTCGACGTTGAGCGCGGCAAGTTCGGCCAGACGCAGGCCGCTGCTGTAGAAGAGTTCCATGACGGCCGCGTCGCGCGCGGGCATCCAGGCGGGGGCCTGGCTTTCGCGTTCGACTTTGAAGGGCGCGGCGAAAAGTTCGTCGATCTGCGCGACGGTGAGCGAGTTGGGGAAGTTTCTTCTCGGCTTTGGGCAGGTGCAAGGCCTTGAGCGGATTGACCACCAGCCCGCGCCGGTTGCAGAGGAACTTGTAAAATGACCGCAAGCGCCGCGAACTGCAACCGCACGTAGGCGCGCGACTGCTTGCGCTTCATGCACTGGAACAGGTACTCGCGGAACGGCTCGGTATCGCACTCCAGCCAGCCCGGTGCGCCCGGCATGGCCGCGCGGAAGGCGGCCAGCGCGCGGGAGTAGTTGCCGACGGTATACGGGGAGGAATTGCGCTCGTTTTCGAGGTAGTCGAAGAACGCCTCCGCGAGCGGGTCGGGCGGGGAAGCAATGGATGATGAGCAGCGTAAGGGCACAAATGTCCGATGGATGGTCAATCCGTGCGGAGGGGGCTGGCAGTCACACGGATATGAATAGCTCGGAGTTCTGGTAGGACGCCACGGAAGGCGGCTACTAATTCAGCGGTTGTATGGATGGGCTGAGCAAACCAAACCGCATAGACGCCCCATCGCTCGCTGTCGGGTGGCAGTACTTCTTCAACGGCATTCTGGCCGACTTGCCAGACCAACCCGGCGCGAGAACCGTCAGGCGCGACGACAAACGCATCCCCGAACTCGCAACCTTCCGGGTCAGCATAGTCCGTGATAGCACCGAGACACCAACCGTCGGCGAAAGATTCCTCAACGATTGGGAATCCGTGATAAACAGGCGCACCGGCCGGTCGCGCCAAGGATGCTGGCAACTCCGACGAAGCTGATGCGGCGCTGGGATCGGTCAGCAGCGGCTTGGCTTTTGAGTCGTCGACCATTCGACCAACATCGTATTTACCACCGCCCCGGACTCGACACGTCGCTCCCGCCGCCCGTCGGACTCGAACCGCCGCTACCGCCGCCCAACCCCGCGTTGACCGCGCTGAACAGCGCGCCCAACACACCCAGATTGTGCTCGATGGCCCGCCGGAAATCCGCCCCGCGTTCGCTCGCGGCGAGGTCGCTCCCGCCGGGACCGACCGCCCCGGCCAAGCGCCACGCCTCACTGCCACCGCTGCCCTTCGGCCCCATGAACGACGAAAGCGTCTCGCTGTTCATCCCGGCGGCGAACGCCTTCAGCGTCGTGTCGCTGCCGAAGGCTCCTGAAGAGAGCGTCTCGCTACCCATGCCGCCCACCGGGCCGATCAAACCCGCCGACGAAAGGCTCTCGCTGCCGCCGGCACCCTTCGCCAGCAGGCCGGAGGAAAGCCCCTCGCTGCCGAACGCCCCCGCGCCCAACGCCTCGTGCCGGTCGCGCAGCAACGCTTCGCTGTCCGTGTCGCCCACGGAATTGACACTGAAACGGTGGCCCAGCAGGGCCTCCAACGTGTGCAACTGGTCGTTGCCGAGGCCGCCGAACGTGAGCGCGCCCGCGATGGTTTGCATCCCCGCCCGGTCACCGTGTTGGAGGCGGGCCAGCGCGGCGGTGAGGTTTTCCCCGTGGCCCATCGCCCCCTGGATCAATTCCAGCAGGCGTTGAAAACTCAGGTGGAACGGCAGCGTCGCAAATTTCGGTTCGTCCTCGCCCGCCAGTCCCTCCGGCGGCATTGTCACGCGGCCGGAATGCGCCACGGGTTGCCATGAACCGTCGCGTCCACGGGTGCCGAGTTCGACGAAGTACGTCCCGCCCGGCACGGCCGCCGGCACGTAACGCCCGGCGTCGGCGGCGCTGATGCCAAGCTCGGTTTCGACCTCGCCGTCCGCCCGGCAGACGTGCAGCGAGTACGCCGCGCCCGGCGTCGCGGACCAGTCCACGTCCCAATACACGAAAAGCTGGCGCGGATCGTAGGCGACCAGATAGACGCTCTGCGTGCCGTAGGTCGAGGGCAGTTCACCGAGGTGCTCGTAGGCAGGCGCGGGCGGTGCGTCGGCACCCGGGGCCCCGGCGGCGTCCGCGTCGGGGTCGGTCACGGTTTCCTGGGAGAGCAGGAAGGGTGAGGCGGCCACCCGTTGCGTGTCTTCCTGGTCGGCGCGTGCGGAGTGGGTGGCAGCGTCCGAAGGGGAATCGGCGGAAGGTTGACCGGACAGGCTTTCGCTCATAAAGGAACTCGGAACGCCGCAGACTGGATTAAAATTGTAAATCCTAGGCCGGGCGGCCGGGATGGTAGATGGAAAGTTTTTGAACGCAAGCATAATCGCAGCGCCTCCGACGCACACCCCTTTTCCATGCTCACCAAACGAGTCATCCCCTGCCTGGATGTGACCGGCGGCCGGGTCGTCAAAGGCACGCGCTTCCTCGCCCTGCGCGATGCGGGCGATCCCGTCGAGAGCGCCCTCGCATACAACGACCAGGGGGCCGACGAACTCGTTTTCCTCGACATCACGGCGTCCTCCGACGACCGGCGCACCATGCTCGACGTGGTCGCGCGCACGGCCGACCAGTGTTTCATGCCCCTGACGGTCGGCGGCGGCGTCCGCACGGCGGCGGACGTGCGCAACCTCCTCATCGCCGGGGCCGACAAGGTCAGCGTCAACACCGCCGCGCTCGCCCGGCCCGACCTCATCGACGAGGGTGCGCGGGGCTTCGGCTCGCAGTGCATCGTCCTGGCCGTGGACGCCAAGCGCGAAGCCACCCCGGCCGCCGACGGTTCGCCGCGCTGGTCGGTCTACACCCACGGCGGACGCAATCCGACCGGCCGCGACGTGCTCGCCTGGGTGCGCGAGGCCACGGACCGCGGCGCGGGCGAAATCCTGCTCACCAGCATGGATGCCGACGGCACCAAGGCCGGTTACGACATCGAATTGACCGCCGCCGTCAGCGCGGCGGTGGGCGTGCCCGTCATCGCCTCGGGCGGTGCGGGCACCTTGGAACACATGGCCGACGTGCTCACGCGCGGCGGGGCGGACGCCGTGCTGGCCGCGAGCATTTTTCACTTCGGCGAACACGATGTCGCCAGCGTGAAGCGTTTCCTCGCCGCGCGCGGGATTCCCGTGCGGCCCGTGGAAAAAGACGCGGGCCGCCCAACGGCCTGATGGTCGCCGGACGGCCCGTGTTAGGAGGGTTTGCCGGCCAGGAAGGTCAATCCTCCCCGGTCAGGCCAGCCGCTCAATAATAGTACCGGCGGTGATGGCGGTAATAATACCGGCGGCGATAATGGCGGCGGTGATGGTAGTAATGACGGTGGCCGGTTTCGACAACCACCACCTGGTTGATGTGTGCGACCGAAGGCATGGTCACGATCTCCGTAGCGGTCGGCACGGCGGCGTTCGCGTTAACGGAGGCGAAGCCGATCAGACCGACGGCGGCCAGACAAAGGGAAAGAAGAGTTTTCATTGGGTCGAAGAGGTGATTGGTCGCTGAACCCGAGAGTTCAGTCAATCATCCACCCGCAGTCCATCTTAGCCGTGGTGATGATGGTGATGGTGATGGTGATGGTGATGACGGTGGTGGTGATACGGTTCCGCGTTGGCGGAGGTGGTCCCGAAGGCGGCGAGGCCGACGACGGCGATGCAGAGAGCGAGTAGGGTTTTCATAGGATGATCAGTCGCAGGGATTTCGTAACCTGCTGATGGGTCGGACGCCCCGCCGGGCACGATCATTCATTTTTTCTCAAATTCGTATTCTCACGCCAGCGGCACCATGCGGCGTGCGCGCGCCGCAAAGCGCGCGGTCTCCGCGTAACCGGCTGCGCGCACGGCATTGGCAGCCCGGTCGAAGTCCAGACCGACCTCCTCCGGCGCGTGGGCATCGGAGTTGATGACCACGGCCAGGCCCGCCTCGTGTGCCAGTTGGAGAAACCCGGCCGCGGGATAGAGTTCGCCCACCGGCTTGCGCAACCCGGCCGTGCTGACCTCCACCGCCACGTCCCCGGCCGCCGCCGCCGCGACCGCCGGTTCGTAAAAACGACGCAGGTCGCCCGGCGGCCGGTGGCCGAATTTTTTCACGAGGTCCGGGTGCGCCACGAAATCGAAAAGCCCGCTGGCGATGCAGCGTTCGTAAGCGCGCCAGTATGCGGTCCAGATTTCCCCGGTTGCCGTGTCCGAGGCGGTGAACTTGCCGATCCACTGTGGATCGTCCACGGCCCAGCCGGGCGAAATGTAATGGACGCTGCCGATGAGGTAATCCCACGGGGCCAGGCCGGCGAGTTCCTCGATCCAGCCTTCGTGACCGGCGATGAAGTCGCATTCCAGGCCGAGGCGCACGGGGAACGGCGCGGCTTTCGCGCGCGCTTCGAGCACCATGTCGAGGTAGCGCGGGAGTTCGTCGCGGCGCATGCGCCAGTCGTCGAACGTTGGCACGCCCGGCATCGGGCAATGGTCGGAGAAGCCGATTTCGTCCAGGCCGCGCGCACGGGCGACGGCGACGTATTCGAGCGGTTCGCCGACGGCGTGTCCGCAGAGCGGCGTGTGGAGGTGATAATCGGAGAGCATGCGGTCGGACTCCCGCCACACCGTAACGCGTGCTTTCCCAAAACCGCAATCCCGGTTAGGGTCCTCGCCAGATGAAGTTCATCGACACCGTTTACGAAAAACTCGCGCGCCATCCTAAGCGCATCGTCTTCCCCGAGGGGGCCGAACCGCGCACCCAGCACGCCGCCGCCGAGTTCGCCGCACGGAAACTCGGCGCGCCGATCCTGCTCGGACACCGCGACACCATCGAGAGCGTGGCCAAGGGCGAGGGCATCGACCTGCACAAGCACAAGGTGGCCATCATCGACCCGCCCAATTCCGTGGAACTGCCCACCTTCTGCGAACGGCTCGAAAAACTCGACCGCTACAAACGCTTCGGCGTCAACGATTCGCGGCAGGTCATGGTCAACCCGAATTACTTCGCGGCCATGATGATCCAGTACGGCCTCGCCGACGGGCTGGTGGGCGGAGCGGGCGAATATTCCAGCGGCCTGTTGCGTCCCCTGCTCCAGCTCCTGAAGCCACTGCCGGAGGTGCGCACGGTGTTCGGCTGCATGATCATGGAACTGCCCGACCGGCCGGTGGGCAACGACGGCGTGTTGTTCTTCGCCGACGGCGCGGTGATCCCCGAGCCGAGCGTCGAGCAACTCGCCACCATCGCCATGCACACCGCCGAACTCTACTGCCGGCTTTGCGGCAACCGCGCCCGCGTGGCCATGCTGAGTTTTTCCACCAAGGGCAGCAGCACCTCGCCCGCCGCGCAGAGAATGTCCGCCGCTGCCACCCTCGCGCGCCAGAAAGCCGAGGCCCGCAGCGCCGCCGCCGCCGCCTCCGCGACGCCATGCGCGGAAGTGGAGATCGACGGCGAACTCCAGGCCGACACCGCGCTCGATCCCCTGCTCGCCGCGCGCAAGGCTCCCGGCAGTCAGGTCGCCGGACAGGCCAACGTGCTCGATTTTCCCCGACCTCAACAGCGGCAACATTTCCACCAAACTCGTACAGGGCCTCGCCAACGCCCGCTCCTACGGTCAGATTCTGCTCGGGCTTTCCAAACCGGCCGCCGACATGTCGCGCGGCGCGACGGCGGAGAGCATCCTGGGAGTGGCGGCCATCGTCGGCCTCCAGGCCATCGAATACCACACGATCTACCGGGACTGAGCGCCCGATTCAGCTTTCGCGCTTTCGTCCACGATGGGCGGGAGCGCGATGTCCGTTCCATATCATTACTTCATACGTACCATGAAATTCCACATGCCTTCCCGTCCCCTGTGCGCGCTCGCCGCGTCCGCCGTCCTCGCACTGACCGCGCCGGCCGCCGTCCGCGCCCAACAGCCCACGGCCACGCCCGGCAGCTCGGAATCCGACGTTTTCGACATCATCAAGAAGGGGGCCGACAAACTCCAACGGCAGGCCAACCAGACCAAGGAACTCTCGCCCAAGGTCAAGTTGCTCGAAGAACGCCAGAACGATCTCCACAAGAAGATGGCCGAGTTGGAGCAGAAGCTCACCAAGCAGCAGGAGGTCATCGACCATCTCCACAAGGAATTGGAGAAGCTCGAAAACGCCGCCAAGACCGCCGCGCCTTCCCCTTCGACGACCGAGACGACCAAGCCCGGCGCGCCGTTGCCGGTGACGGAACCCGCCATCAAGCCCACGCCGGAAGCCTCGCCGTCGCCGAGCGCATCGTAAGACGTTTGAAAAGGCCGCCGCGCGGCCGGTCGTCAACAAGGTAGGGGTTGCCTCTCCGAGGCAATCCAAGATTGGCTTGAAAGATTTCCGTGCGCACGAAGCGCCTCGCCGGAAACATTTGGATTGCCTCGGAGAGGCAACCCTACCTTGAAACGATGCGCCTGCGGCGCGGTAAATTCCTTTTTCAATGAACGCCGAAACCCCCCGCGTCTTCGTCGCCGCCACCCGTCAAAACGACGGTAAGACGACGACGGCGCTGGGACTTTTCGCGGCGTTCAAGAAACGGCGCGGACGCATCGGTTACATCAAGCCCGTCGGTCAGCGTTTCGTCGAGGTCGAGGGCAAGCAGATCGACGAGGACGCGATGCTCATCGAGGATTCCTTCAAGGTGCAGGTGCCCCTGGAGGACATGAGCCCCATCGCGGTCGAACCCGATTTCACCCGCAAGTACATCGAGCACGCCAACAACGACCACCTCGTCAAACGCTTGCAACGTTCGTTCGACCGTGCGGCGTGGGAAAAAGATTTCGTCATCATCGAGGGCACGGGTCACGCCGGGGTCGGCAGCGTGTTCGACCTGTCCAACGCCCGCGTGGCGAGCCTGTTGGCCAGCAAGGTCATCATCGTCACCGGCGGCGGCATCGGCAAACCCATTGATGAGGTCGCGCTCAACAAGGCGCTCTTTGACCGCGAGGGCGTCGAGATCGTCGGCGTGATCCTCAATAAAGTGCTGCCGGACAAGCACGAGTACATCGCAAAATTTGCCCGGCGCGGCCTGGACCGGCTCGGCATCGACCTGCTGGGCACGATCCCCGACGTGCGGATGCTCGCCGCCCCGGAGTTAACACAGATCAACGAGACCATCGGCGGCAAATTTCTCCACGCGCCCGGCGACGTGCGGCGGCCCGTGGGACACATCGTCATCGGCGCGATGAGTTCGGGCCATGTCGTCGATGAATTCCGTCCGGGCACGCTCATCATCACGCCCGGCGACCGGGAGGACATCATCCTGGCCGCGCTGTCCAGCCACGCGGGCGGAGAAATCGATGATCGCGGGCGTCGTCCTCTCAGGGAACCTGCGTCCGCACGCCAGCGTCCTCGGACTCATCCGAGGGTCGGACGTGCCGGTCATCACCTCGCCGTTGGATAGCTTCACGATTGCGAGCAAGATTCATTCGATGACCGTCAAGACGCTGCCCGGCGACACCGAGAAAATCGGCAAGATTCAATCGCTGATCGAGCAGTACGTCGAGGTGGACCGGCTGCTGGAGAAATTGCAGGGCTGAAGCGTACTTCAACTACTTGCACGGTTTTCCAGCCCCGGCAGGGGCGTAAGAATTTAGCCCACGGCGCGAGCCGTGGGAAAGAACCGCCATCCAAGCCAGCCCCGGCAGGGGCGTAAGAAAACCCGCCTGGTGGTCCTCGCGAGGCCGCCGTCTTTTCTTACGCCGCTGCCGAGGCTCGAAGGTATTTGCTGGTCTTTCCCACGGCTCACGCCGTGGGCTATTCTCTTACGCCCCTGCCGGGGCTTGAGGAGACCTTTCACACAAACGAAAACGCTGTAGGCGTTCCCTGGGCACCGCCAACGGAAAGGCTCCGGGCTAGCCTGGCGATTACCTGTACCGGACCCGGCCAGGGTCAGTTCAACAGATAGCGCCGGATGAACTCCACCGTCGCGTAAAATTGGAAGTCCGCGTTTTTCTTTTTGGCGAAACCGTGGCCCTCGTCCTTCGCCATCAAGAACCACACCGGCGTCCCCTGCTTTTTCAACGTCGCCACGATCTGCTCCGCCTCGCTGCGCGGGACTCGCGGGTCGTTGTAACCCTGTACCACAAACATGGGTTTAGTGATCTTCGCCGCGTTGTTCATCGGCGCGATGCGGTCCAGGAACTCGGCCATCTTCGGGTCGCGTTCGTCGCCGTACTCCACCCGCCGCAGATCGCGCCGGTAGCTCTCGGTGTGTTCGAGAAACGTCCGCAGATTCGACATGCCTACCACGTCCACCGAACACCGGATTTTGTCCGCGTAGAACGTCGAGACCGCCAGCGTCATGTGTCCGCCGTAGCTGCCGCCGGTAACCATGATGCGCTCCGCGTCGAGGCCAGGTTGCTTCTTGATCCAGTCCAGCAACGCGTCGATGTCCTTGTAGCTGTCCTCGCGCTTGAATCCGTTGTCCAGACCCACGAATGTCTTGCCGTACCCGCTCGACCCGCGCACGTTGGGGAAGATCACCGCGCAGCCCAGTTCGTTGATGAAGTAGTTGTTGCGTCCGAGGAAGCCGGGCCGGTACTGCGACTCCGGGCCACCGTGGATGTTGACGATCACCGGCCGCTTGCCGGGGAACCTTTGCGCGTCGGGCGCGTAGAGAAAACCGCTGATTTTCTGGTCGTCGAAGCTCGGCCACTTCACCAGTTTCGGTAGGGCAAAAGCGTCCGGCGGCAGCCCGCCCGCCTCGCTGAAGGTCCAGCGTTTGAAGTTGCCAATGGTATTGGTCGTGAAGCAGTCCGAGGGGATGCTCGCCCCACCGATGCTGACGCCCAACAGGTTGCCATCCGGCGTCCACTTCAACCCCGAGATCACGCCGGTCGGCGCGGGGTTGTCCCGGATGTAGTCCGGATGGGTCGAGGGAATGACCAGGTTGGTCCGGGTGCTCAGCCATCCCGTGACGTTCCCTTCCTGTTGCTGCGCCGGCGGCGTGTCAGACCGGAATTCATCCAACGTGCGCTGGAGAACGTCGGAAATCCTCAGCGTGCTCCAACCGTCTTCGTTGGTGACGAAGGCCAGCCGCTTGCCGTCTTTGCTGATGGCAAAATCCGTGATGTCACGTCCGGTTTCCGACCAGAGTTCCTCCAGATGGCCTCCACTCAGGGGCAGGTAGGCCAGGTATTGAAACTCCTGCTCCCGGTCGGTGAGCACGAGGATGCCTTTGCCGTCGTGAGCGAACTTCGCCTCGCCGTAAGCAATCTTGTTCTCGCTCTCCGCAAGCGGCGTGAGGGCCGTCTTTTCACCCGTCGAGGTATCCACCAGCCACAGGTACGTTTCCGTGATCGAGATTTCCTGCCGGGCGAGCAGCTTCTTGCCGTCGGGCGACCAGTCGAGCACTTCCCAACCGCCGCCCTTGACCTCGGCCAGCAGGCGGTCCGTTTTGGGGTCGAGCGGGAGTTGAAGATAGATATCCGTGTCCGTGCCATTGCGCCGCGTGCTGGTGTAGGCGACGCGCGTGCCGTCGTGGCTGAAGACCATGCCGCTGTTGCGCGATTTGCCGTCGGTCAGGAGCGTGATGCTGCCATCGCCGAAGTCGTAACGGTAGTTCTGGTAAAACTCCGCCCCGCCCGCGCCCTTGTGGATGACGATGTATTCGCCGTGGATGGGGTCGAACTGCGCCCCTTCCACCCGGTCGGGGAAAAACGTGAGTTGCGTGCGCGCACCGCCCGCGCCTTTGACGAGGTGGACCTGGTTGGTGTCACCGAAGCGGGTCAGGATGAGCATCTCCTTGCCGTCGGGATGCCAGTCGGCCAGCGTGGCGGCGCGAAACTCTCCGTAACGACCGGCCTTTTCCGCGATCTCGGCGGGGATCGGCGGCACGCCGTCCACGATCAGGTTTTCGTTGGGAGCGACCGTTGGTGGATTGGGATCGGCGGCGACGGCGGGCATCGGACGAAATGCGAAGAGGGCAGCACCTGCGGCAAGGAGGAGAAAACGCGCCATCCGGCAACGTAGAAGCCGGGCATCGGAAGTCAAAAACCCGAACCGTCGGAAAACGTCGCGCGCGGTCCGGCCGTTTTTATCGTTTGCCGTCCTTGACCTCGGCAAAGATCAGCCGACCCGCCGAGGTCTGGAGCGCGCTGGCCACCTGGACGCTCACCGTCGTCCCCACCAACGCCCGCGCGTGGTTGACGACGATCATCGTCCCGTCGGGCAGGTAGCCGACGGCCTGGTGCGCGTCGCGTCCTTCCTTGACGAGGCTCAGTTCCAGCTCGTCGCCCACCGCCACCGCCGGACGCATCGCGGCGGCGAGGTCGTTGAGGTTGAGGACCTGGAGGTTTTGCAGCCGGGCGACGCGCGCGAGGTTGGCGTCGTTGGTCAGGAGCCGGCTCTGGAGGAAACGCGCGAGGTTGACCAGCCGCGAGTCGATGGGCAAATCCTCGCCGTCGATCTCGCTCGTGCTGTCGTGGATCGTCACGTCCAGCCCGGTGGTGCGGCGCATTTTTTCGAGGTTGTCGAAGCCGCGCTTGCCACGGTCGCGCCGGAGCGGATCGTTGGAATCGGCGAGCCGCTGGAGTTCCTCCAATACAAACTTGGGCACCACCAGGCAACCGCTCAGGAAACCCGCCGCGCAAACCGCCTGCACGCGGCCGTCGATGATGATGTTCGTGTCCACGAGCAGCGGAGCTTCCTGCACGGTCTGGCGCGAGAAACGCACGTACGGGATGAGGATGCTGAATTCGTCACGGTTGCTGCGGATGGCGAGCATCGTGCCCAGGTAGCCGAGGGCTGCGTAGATGAACAGTCCGATGAGCCACTGACGCTCGACCGGCAGGTAAGCGAGCACGTTGGAAGCGTGCAGGAGCGTGGCGGCGATCAACCCGAGCAGCAGGCCCAGCGTGGCGCTGGAAAACAGGCGCAACGTCAAGCCCTTGAGCAAGCGGTCCACGAGCACCAGTCCAAGGCTGAAGACCAGCGCCACCGCCACGCCCGAGGCGAGCGAACCGAAACGCTGTTCGCCGATCATCGCACCGACGACAGACGAGGCGATGACGAACAACAGGCGCAGCAGGTTGATCGTGGAAAGGGGAGTCATGGGAAGAAGACAGAAACAAAAGGGGCACCCCGGGTGCAACCGTCACAGAAAAGTACGCATGAAACATGCCCGGGGGCTGTCTGTTTTTGCTATTCGCCCACAAGGTTCACCGCTTCTCAGATTGGATGAGGGATCAGCCCCCCGCGCCGCAGGCGCGTCGTCAATAAAGGTAGGGATGGCTCTCCGAGCCGTCCCAAGATTGGCTTGAATGGTCTCCGTGCGCACGAAGCGTCTTGCCAGAAACATTTGGGACGGCTCGGAGAGCCATCCCTACCTTGTGGACGAACGCCGCGACGGCGTGGGGCTCGGCGACGCGGCGGCGTCCGGGTCGGGCCGATTGCGATAGAACAGCACGCCGCTGCGCCGCAGGTTGGAAACAAGCGCGGCGAGATCGTCCGAAAGCGCATGGTCGGAAATCAACGTTCCCAACAGCCCGTTGCCATGCACCGCCTCGTCGAGCGCGCCGCGGGCGGTGGTGAGCGTCTTGCGCAGGTCGCCGATGGCCTTGCGCAGATCGTCGGCGGCCTTGTCGGCGGTGGCCAGCGTGTCCTTCGCGCCGTCGATGGCCCCTTTCATCCCGGCGACCGCGCCCTTCGCGTCGTCGAGCACGCCGTTGACTTTTTCGCTGGCAGTCTGGAAGTTTTTCGTCGTCGCGTTGAGGTTCGCCACGCTCGTCTGGAGGTTCTGGAACATCTCGGGTTTGAGCAGGTCCGTGTTGATGCGTGTGATGGTCCCGTTGAGGTTGGCCACGGTGGCGCGCAGGTCGGTCATGAGTTTACCCGCTTCCTCGGTGAGTTCTTCCATGCCCTGCTTGGTCGAGCCGCGCACCGTGTCACCCGGTTGGTAATAACCCCCGACGACCTCGGGTTCGGTGATGACATCCACGAAACGGTCACCCAGCAGGCCGGCGGCGGCGACGTAGAACCGGGCATTGCGCGGGATTTTGTTCGGCTCGAAAATCTTCACCTGCAACGACACGCCCCGCGCGTGGTCGAGCACGCGCGGCGGATCGGTCACCACGCCCACGGTGGCCCCGGAAAGCAGCACCTTGGAGTTGACGAGCAGGCCGCCGGCGTTGGGAAACTCGACCGTCAACGGGTAAGCGGCGGCGATGCCGGTGCCGATCCGGCCGAAGAGCACGACCATGAAACCGATGACCGCGAGACCGAGGAGCACGAAGAGACCGACGCGCAATTCGAGCGCGCCGCCGCTGCTTTCGGACGAGGTAGCCATTAGCACCGGCAATGTGCCCGCGCCCCGCCGGAAGTAAAAAGGTTTCCGGCGGGGCGGAGTGGCCGGTTCGATGCGGCCGATCACGAACTCTTCACGTTTCCAGCGCGCGGCTGCGGCCGACGATGAAATCTTGGATATCCTGGTCGGGGGACGCTTGCAACTCCTCCGACGTTCCCTCGAACTCGATCCGCCCGTGCTTGAGGTACGCGATGCGGTCGCCCACGTCGAAGGCACTTTTCATGTCGTGGGTCACGACAACGGAGGTGACGGCAAAGCGTTCCTGCAAACGGCGGATGAGACGGTTGATGCTGTCGCTGACTACCGGGTCGAGCCCGGCTGTCGGCTCGTCGTACAGGATGCAACGCGGCCGGGTGATGACGGCGCGCGCGAGGGCCACGCGTTTTTTCATGCCGCCGCTCAGGTTCACGGGCATCTTCCTTTGCTGGCCGTCGAGATCGACAACCTCCAGCGCCTCGCGCACCGCTCCGGCGATCCGCGCGGGGTCGCGTTCGCCGCTCTCGCGCAACGGAAAGGCCACGTTATCCTCGACGCTCATCGAGTCGAACAGCGCCCCGTGCTGGAAGAGGATGCCGACCTTGCGACGGATCGGTGCGAGGCGGCGTTCGCTCAGGCCCACGATGTCCTGGCCCTCGACGAGGATTTCGCCGCCGTCGGGGCGCAACAGGCCGATGAGGTGTTTGAGGAACACGCTCTTGCCGCCGCCCGACCGCCCGATGATGACCATCGTTTGCCCGCTGGCGACCTGGAGATCGACCCCGCGGAGGATTTCCTGCGCACCGATGCGTTTGGTCAGGCTGCGAACGCTCAGGAAGGGGGCTGCATCAGCAGGCATTTCCTAGACGCCCCCCGGAAAGAAGATGTTCAGGAACATCGTCAGGAAGAAATTCGAGACCAGGATCGCCAGCGAACCGACGACGACCGCTTCCGTCGTGGCCCGCCCCACGCCCACCGCGCCGTCCCGGGCATGGAGACCCTCGTAGCAACTGATAAACACGATCAGCAGCCCGAAAACGAGCCCTTTGAATAGCCCCATGCCCACGTCCCGCGCGCGCATGAACTTGACGGTGTTCTCGATGTAGTACGGCCCCTGGATGTCGAGCATGTGACAGCCGACGAAGTACCCGGTCGCAATGCCGAAAAAGATGCATTCGCCCGCCAGCAGCGGCACGGAAACAAACATCGCCACGGCGCGCGGGACCACCAGGTAATCCACCGGATACACCGCCAGCGCGCGCAGGGCGTCGATCTGCTCGGTGACTTTCATCGTGCCGATCTCGGCGGACATCGACGCCCCCACCCGTCCGGCGAGCATCAGGCCGGTGAGCACGGGGCCGAGTTCGCGGCACATCGACACGCTGACGACCGCGCCCACAGCCGACTCCATGCCGAGGATGCGAAATTGGAAATAAGTCTGCGCCGCGAACACCGCGCCCGTGAACGCACCCGTGACGATCACGACCACCTGCGAACGCGCGCCGAGTTCGAGCACCTGACGCAGGACCAACGCCCAACGCAAGGGCGCGACAAAAAGGGCCTTGCCGGTGTCGAGGGCAAGCAGCGTCACGCCGCCGAAGTAGCGGAGCGTGCCGAGCACGGACCGGCCGATGGATTCGAGCAACCGCCGCATGAGGAAAGGATGAAGGATGAAGGATGAGGGATGAAAGCGGAGCGGAAGGAAGCAGAGGAGGTCACGGCCTTCCGGTTCTGCCTTTCATCCCTCATCCTTCATCCTTCATCCTTTTCTTCAAACCCGCAGCCGCTGGGTCTTCGTCTTCGGACGCATCTCGGCCGACACCGCGCCGACGAAGCGCGCCCGCAGACCGAGCCTGGAGAACGCCTCGCGGATTTCCCCGGTCGTCATGCTCGGCGGCTCGTCCAACTCCATGTACACGATGTCATGGTTGCTATCGACCTTGTAGCGCAGGCCCGGAACCGTCTCGAAGGAATGGTCGAGCTGCATGATTTTGTCCAGATTCCGGACTCCGACGGCGTAAACTTCCAGTTCGATCATAAGAAGGCTAGGTCTTTACAACGTAAACACACGAAAGTGCCATGTGAAGCGCAAAATACTCTGGAAAAGCACAAAAAAACCGGCGTGGCCGCTCCAATCGCCGCCACGCCGGTCCGGGGAACCAGAAAAACCGCTTACTTCATGGTCTCCATGATCTTTTCGATCTTGTCCTTGTTCGCGTTGAAGAAATCGATGTTCGTCTTGGCGACTGCGGGATCGGAAGTCCCGTCCGTGGCGCCGGTTGCGGCCATCGAGATCGACATCACCGTGGCAAAAAAATCGTCCGGCGTGGTTCCGGCGGCTTTGTACAACGCCGCGGCTTTGGGGTACTTGGTGTTGATCGTGTCATTGACGCTGGCCCCGCTCATCATCGCGGTTGAGATGGCCTCGTCCTTGCCGGCCTCTTCCATCGCCGCCTTGGCGGCGGGATCGGCGTTGACGCTCTGGACGAGCTTGCTCATCGTGTCGAGCTTGTCCATCGACAGGGCGATGATCTTCATTTGTGCCTGCGCGGACGGCACTGGGGCGAACGCCAGCAGGGCGCAGCCGAGGGCGAGCATGGAGGCGAGACGGATGGAAAGGAAGCGAGGAGGTTTCATGGGTAGACAGTTTGGTGTGCGCGGGGAGTCTATCCACGGATGGACGATTTGTACAGACGGGCAAAGATTTTTGTGCCGGTGACCGCGCATCCGCCGAAATTCTTGGCGTTGGGCGCTTCGTTGCGTTTAGGGTGTTGAACTTTTCGCCCAAGCCCAACGCCCGCCGTGCCCAAGAATCCCGACCTCAAGAAAATCCTCCTCCTCGGCAGCGGCCCCATCGTCATCGGACAGGGCTGCGAGTTCGACTATTCCGGCGTCCAGGCCTGCAAGGCGCTCGCGGAGGAGGGCTACACCGTCGTCCTGCTCAACTCCAACCCGGCCACGATCATGACCGACCCGGAGTTCGCGGCGCGCACGTACGTCGAGCCGATCACCGTCGAGATCATCGAAAAAATCCTCATCGCCGAGAAGCCCGACGCCATCCTGCCCACCCTCGGCGGACAAACGGCCCTCAACGCCGCGATGGACCTGCACCACCAGGGCATCCTAACCAAATACGGCGTCAAACTCATCGGAGCCAACGCCGACGCCATCGCCAAGGGCGAGGACCGGCAGCTTTTCAAGGACGCGATGCTCAAGATCGGCCTCGACTGCGCGCGTTCGGGCGTCGCGCACAACCTCGACGAAGGCCGCGAGATCGCCCGCCAGATGGGCACCTTCCCGCTCATCATCCGCCCGGCGTTCACGCTCGGCGGCCAAGGCGGCGGCATCGCTTACAACAAGGAGGAGTTCGACGGCATCGTCACGCGCGGGCTGGACCTTTCGCCGGTCAAGGAAGTGCTCATCGAGGAATCGCTGCTGGGCTGGAAGGAGTTCGAGATGGAGGTCATGCGCGACCGCGCGGACAACTGCGTGCTCGTCTGCTCCATCGAAAACCTCGATCCGATGGGCGTGCACACGGGCGACAGCATCACCGTCGCGCCCACGCAGACGCTCAGCGACCGGGAATTTCAGATCATGCGCGACGCGAGCTTCGCGGTCATCCGCGAGATCGGCGTGGAGACGGGCGGGTCGAACATCCAGTTCGCCGTCCATCCGCAGACGGGTCGGATGATCGTCATCGAGATGAACCCGCGCGTGTCGCGTTCGTCGGCGCTGGCGAGCAAGGCCACGGGTTTCCCCATCGCCAAGATCGCCGCCAAGCTGGCCGTCGGCTACACGCTCGACGAGTTGAAGAACGATATCACCCGCGTGACGCCCGCCTCCTTCGAGCCGACCATCGACTATTGCGTGGTCAAGGTGCCGCGTTTCACGTTTGAAAAATTCCCGCAGGCCGACCCCGTGCTGACCACGCAGATGAAAAGCGTCGGCGAGGCGATGGCCATCGGGCGCACGTTCAAGGAGGCACTCCAGAAGGCGCTCCGCTCGCTGGAAACCGGCCGCTTCGGCCTCGGCGGCGACGGCAAGGACCAGCTTCCCAAGCTGCCCGACGGCAGTTGGGACAAGGAGACGATCACCAGCCGCCTGACCGTCCCCGGCGCGGAACGCATCTTCTGGTTGCGTTATGCGCTGCTGGCCGGCTTCGGCGTGGAGGAAATCTTTTCGCTGACGAACATCGACCCGTGGTTTCTGCGCCAGATCGAGCAGATCGTGGCGATGGAAAAACTGATCCCCACGCAGACCAGCGACGTGCTGCTCGCCGACATCCCGGAAGCGGAGCGCACCGACGAGCGCAAGACCGCCGTCCTGCGCGCTGCCATGCGCAAGTGGAAGAAGGCCGGGTTCTCGGACCGGCAACTGGCCTCGCTCTTCGGCATCCCGGAAGAAATGCTCCGCGCCGGACGCATCAAATACGGCGTGCTGCCCACCTACCGACTCGTGGACACGTGCGCGGCGGAGTTCGAGGCTTACACGCCGTACTATTATTCGACCTACGGCGACGAGGACGAGACGCGCGGCGGCGACAAGAAAAAGGTGATGATCCTCGGCGGCGGTCCCAACCGCATCGGCCAGGGCATCGAGTTCGACTGTTGTTGCGTGCACGCCGCCTTCGCGCTGAAGGAAGAGGGCTTCGAGACGATCATGGTCAACTCGAACCCCGAGACCGTTTCCACCGACTACGACACGAGCGACAAACTGTACTTCGAGCCGCTGACGCTGGAAGACGTGCTCAACATCTACGAGCGCGAACAGTGCTGGGGCGTCATCGTGCAGTTCGGTGGGCAGACGCCGCTCAACCTCGCCGCCGCGTTGCAAAAAAACGGCGTCAACGTCATCGGCACCTCGCCCGCCAGCATCGAGCAGGCGGAGGACCGCAAATTCTTCGCCGCGATGCTCGACCGGCTCGGCCTCCGGCAGCCGCCTAACGGCACCGCCGTCAACGCCGACGAGGCCGCCGCCGTCGCCGCGCGCATCGGCTACCCCGTGCTGTTGCGACCCTCCTTTGTGTTAGGTGGGCGCGCGATGGAAATCGTCTACGAGGAGCCCGACCTCCTGCGCTACATGCGCAACGCCATCGCCGTCAGCCCCGAGCGTCCCATCCTCGTGGACCGTTTCCTGGAGGACGCCACCGAGGTGGACGTGGATTGCCTCTCGGACGGCGAGACCATCGTGCTCGGCGCGATCATGGAACACATCGAGCAGGCCGGCATCCATTCGGGCGACAGCGCGTGCGTGATCCCGCCGTTTTCCCTGTCCGACAACGTGAAGGCCGCCATCACCGACGCCACCAGGGCGCTCGCCCGCGAGCTGAAAGTCAGCGGCCTGATGAACGTGCAGTTCGCCGTCAAGGACGAGACCGTCTACGTGCTGGAGGTCAACCCGCGCGCCTCGCGCACGACGCCCTTCGTTTCCAAGGCCATCGGCGTGCCCCTGGCCAAGCTCGCGGCGAAAGTCATGGCCGGGCGCAAGTTGGCTGACCTCGGGTTTACCAAGGAAGTCCACCCGACGCATTTCTCGGTGAAGGAAGCCGTGTTTCCCTTCAACCGTTTTCCAGGGGTGGACATCACGCTCGGGCCGGAGATGAAATCCACCGGCGAGGTCATGGGCATCGACACCGATCTGGGTCTGGCCTACGCCAAGAGCCAGATGGCCGCCGGCTCACCGTTGCCGCGCGGGGGCAACCTCTTCCTGAGCGTCAAGGACGCCGACAAGCCGCAGGCCGTGACGCTGGCGAAAGAATACGTCGAACTGGGCTTCCAGCTCTACGCGACGAGCGGCACGTACGCGGCGCTCGTCGCCGCGGGGATTCCGGTGAAACGCCTCTTCAAGCTCGCCGAGGGCCGCCCCAACGTGCTGGACATGGTCAAGAACGGGGAAATCGCCTTTATCATCAACACCCCCAGCGGCAAGACCCCGCGTCAGGACGAAGTGAAAATCCGTGGTGCCGCGGTGACCTACCGGGTCCCGATCATGACGACGCTCAGCGCCGCCGCCGCGAGCGTCAACGGCATCCGCTCACTGCAATCCAAGGGGATGGGCGTGAAGCCGCTCCAGGAGTACCACCCCGCCCGCTCCTGAGCGCGCTTGCCCGCCCCCCCGCGCTCCCGGTATCCTCTCCCTTCCATGACCTGGCAAGAAGTTTGCGACAACCCGTCCCTGCAGAATCTGCCCTACCGCATGGAACTCAACCGGTGGGGCAAAATCGAGATGCGCCGCGTCCCGCCCCCCTGGCATGGCGAGACCATCGCCCGGGTCGGCTTTCTACTGCGCGACCTGATGCCCGGCGGCCTCGTGTCCACCATTACCGCCGTCGATACCGCCGAGAACACCAAGGTCGTTGATCTGGTCTGGATCTCCCACGAACGCCGCCGCGCCAACGCGAGCGAATACAGTTATTCCCCCGCCCCGGAGATCTGCGTGGAGATTCTTGAACCCACCGACACCCTGGAGGATCAGTCCCACCGCCGCCAACTCCTCATGGGAGCGGGTGCCAGCGAGTTCTGGCTGTGCAATCGACAGAGCGACATGCAATTCTTCGACGCGGGCGGCCCGCTGGAGCATTCCCGCCTCTGCCCGGACTTCCCGGTCAAGGTTCCCCGACTCCGTTAATCTTACCGAACCACCTCCATGACCTGGGATGAAGTGCTCACCGACTCCTGCCTGCAAGATTTGCCTTACAAGATCGAACTCAACCAGCAAGGCCACATCGAAATGAGTCCGGCCAGAAACCGCCACGGCAAGTTTCAGATCCAGATCGGCCACCTTCTGCGGCAAATGTTGCCGGACGGCGTCACCGTCTCCGAATGCGCTATCCAGACCGCCGAGAACGTCAAGGTGCCCGACGTAGCTTGGACTTCTTTCGCTCGCTACGACGCCGCCACTGAACCCGACGAGGTTTACACCGACACCGCCCCGGAAATCTGCGTGGAAATCATCTCTCCCAGCAATTCGCCCGAGGAGCAAATGTACAAAGGCCGTTTGTATCTCCAAGCCGGCGCAAAGGAATTCTGGCTCTGCAACGAACTCGGCGATGTGCGTTTCTTCGACGGCAGCGGCCCGCTGGAACGCTCCCGGCTCTGCCCGGATTTTCCGGTCAAGATCGAGTTTCGCCGTTAGCCGCCCGTTGGCCCCGGCGGACATGAGCGGATCGCCGATTGCCGACCGGGGCGGCCCGGGTACGTTCTCGGCACGATGATCCCCCGCGCCCTCTTCCGATATTGCGTCGCCCTTGTCGGCCTCGGTCTGGCGTTGATTTCCACGGCACGCGCGGAACCCTTCGCCGGGGCCCTCGACGACGGCACCGCGTTGTTCCTGCCCGACGGGATGACGCCCGACGGTCTGCCTCCTTCCCTGGCGTTGGTCACGCCGCCCCACCCGCGCGGGCCGTTGCCTGCCGGTTGGACGCTGCGGCCCCGCTTCGACCAAACCGCCGATGGCAAAACGCGCGTCACTCTGGCCGTCCCTGCCGGCACCGACCTCTACGGCGAGGGCGAGGTCACCGGCCCGCTCGTGCGCAACGGCACCGACACCGTCCTCTGGAACACCGACAACGGTGCCTACGCCGGCGATCACGGCCGCCGTCTGTACCAGTCGCACCCGTGGATCATGGGCGTGCGCGCCGACGGCACCGCTTTCGGGCTGCTCGTGGACACGACCTACCACGCCGAGATCAAGCTCACCGACGCGCTCATCGATTTCACGACGGATGGCCCGGCGTGCCCGGTCATCGTCGTGGATCGCTCCTCGCCGCAGGATTTGCTGCGCTCCCTGGCGGGGCTCATCGGCACGATGCCCCTGCCGCCGCGTTGGGCGCTGGGATACCACCAATGCCGCTATTCCTACGTCCCCGACTCCCGCGTCCGCCAGATCGCCGATGAATTCCGCGCGCGCAAAATCCCCTGCGACGTGATCTGGATGGACATCGATTACATGGACGGCTTTCGGGATTTCACCTTCGACCCCAAAAAATTCCCCGACCCCCGCGCGACCAATGATTATCTGCACGGCCACGGGTTCCACAGCGTGTGGATGATCGACCCCGGCGTGAAAGCCGAGCCGGGATACCGCGTGTACGATTCCGGCACGGCGGCGGATGTCTGGATGAAAGACGCGTCCGGCCAGGCGGATTACCACGGCAAAGTGTGGCCGGGCGACTGCGTGTTTCCCGATTTCACCCGACCCGAAACGCGGGCGTGGTGGGGGACTCTGTACAAGGATTTCGTGGCGCAGGGGGTGGACGGTGTCTGGAACGACATGAACGAACCTGCGGTCTTCGGCGTGCCCGACCACACGGCGGACATCACCGCCCGGCACCGGGGAGGCGGCGGCTTGCCGGCCGGAACCGAAGCGCAGTACCACAACGTCTTCGGTATGCTCGAAACACAGGCCACCCGCGCGGGCATCGCCGCCGCCCGTCCCGACAAACGCCCGTTCGTGCTTTCGCGCGCGGGCTACCTCGGCAGCCAGCGCGACGCGGCGACCTGGACCGGCGACAACGTTTCCAAGTGGGAACACCTCAAAATGTCGATTCCCATGTCGATCAACCTCGGCCTTTCCGGCCAACCCATGAGCGGGCCTGACATCGGGGGATTCCAAAACAAGGCCACGCCGGAATTGTGGGCGCACTGGATCGCGGTCGGCGCGTTTTATCCTTTCTGCCGGGGTCACTCGGACAAAAGCACGCCCGACAAGGAGCCGTGGGCTTTCGGCGAGGAAACGGAGAAGGCGGCGCGCACCGCTCTGGAACGCCGCTACCGCCTGCTGCCGTACCTCTACACGCTGTTCCAGGAGTCCACGCAGGACGGGATGCCGGTCATGCGTCCGGTCTTCTTCGCCGATCCCAAAGACCCCGCTCTCCGGGCGGAAGAACAGGCGTTCCTCGTGGGCCGCGATCTAATGGTCATCCCCAAATGGGCCGTGGATGCTCACCTGCCGGCCAAATGGGTGAAAGTCCAGCTTGTGGACGGCGAAGACACCGCGCCCAACGACAAGTACCAGCCGGAGGTCCGCCTGCGGCCGGGTTCGGTCGTGCCGCTGGGCCAGGTCGTGCAAAACACGGGCGAGGAATCGTTTGCCCCCCTGACGCTGCTGGTCTGTCCCGACGAGGAGGGCAACGCCGAGGGCACGCTCTACGAAGACGCCGGCGACGGCTTCGGTTACCAGCATGGCGACTCCCTTCTCACCATTTACCGGGCACACCGGGAAGGCGACGAGGAAGTCATCACGCTCGGGACAGTTGGAACACGCACGCACGCGCCGCGCCAGATCGTCGTCCGCGTGGTCACTCCGGCGGGAACGCACGAAACCGAGGTTGCCGAAGCCGGAACGATCCGGGCCAGGTTTTAGCGACCCTCCTTCTTCACGTTTGCGCAGGCCAGCTTCAAGCCGCGCTCAAGGACTCGCGGATTTGCTGGTACTGAACGCCAATTGATTCGATTGGCGTCGCCACGTTCGGCAGAGGCACCCTCTCCTTTTTGTCTTTCTTCTTGCCTTGGAATTCACGGAATTCTTCCCATTGCGATAGAAACTCTCCATTGATCCGGGTCGGCGGCTGTTTGAGCACATCGAGGCCGCGCGGCGTGAAGCGGAGCAGGCCACGGCGAGGCGCGTCCAACAAACCCGCTTTTTTCAGGTACGTCGCGGCCCAACTCACCCGCGATGCAAACTTGAACGTCCCGCCGCTCGGCAGCAATTCTGCCCTCTCCTTGTCGGTCAACGCATAACGCTTGGCGAGAAAACCAACCGCGTCCGTGCCGCGCAAATCTTCGTTTGGACACTGCCCGGCCCACTTCAAAAGCGGCAGCATCAACGTTTCGTAATCGGGGACCGGCATAAATTCGACGCTTGCGGTGGATGGCGAGATGCGTCCGCATCTTCTGGTCACTGACCCACCTGCGCATCTTGTCCGGTCGTTTTCGCCAAGGCAAGCCCACAGAAGGATCGCACCGACACCATCGCGGCTCTTATTGCGGCCGGTGGACGACGGGGCCGCTGGCCACGAGAACGCTTTGCATCCCGGCGGCGGTCGCGGCCTGGATGCCGAGCGGCGTGTCCTCGAAAACCAGGCAGCGCGCCGGTTCGACGCCCATCCGGCGGGCGGCTTCGAGGTAGGTGTCGGGCGCGGGCTTGGGATGGACCACATCCTCGTGCGTGACCACGGCGGCGAAATGCTCGTGGATGCCGAGAGCCTCCAGCGTGGCGAGCACCAGCGGCTTCATCCCGCCGGACGCCACGGCGACGGGATACCTGCCGACCACCCCGCGCATGAACTCGACCACAGGCACGATGGGCTTGACCTGCGGGATGAGTTCGCCGAAACGCGCTTCCTTGCGCGCCGCCGTTTCTTCCACCGGGATCGTCCAGCCGAAACGCTCGTTGAGCACTTCGAGCACTCCCCCCGCCGGGATGCCGCCGAGCGAGTAAAACAAGTCTTCGGGGAAGTCGTATCCCATCGGACGCAGGATGTCGAGATACGCCTGATAATGCAGCCCCATCGTGTCGGCCAGCGTGCCGTCGCAATCGAAGATGTACGCGGCGAACTCACCCGGCGGGATGTCCAAAGTCATCATGGCGCGCAATGTAGCGGTGTTTTTGCGTTTGACGAACCGCGTGTTCCGCCGCACGCTTGCCGCCCTTTCATGCGCCACACCCTTTCCGTCCTGGTCGAGAATAAATTCGGCGTGCTCGCGCGCATCGCCGGGATGTTCAGCGGACGCGGGTTCAACATCGACACGCTCAACACCGGGCCGACCCTCGATCCGAACACCTCGCACATGACCATCGTCGTCCACGGCGACGACGCGGTACTCGAACAGGTCACCAAACAGCTCAACAAGCTGGTGGACGTGATCTCCATCCAGGATTTCCGCGACAACGAATACGTGGACCGCGAACTGGTGCTCATGCGCGTGAAAATCAACCGCGACTCGCGCTCGGAGGTCATGCAGATTTGCGATATTTTCCGCGCGAAGATCGTGGACGTGCAGCAGAACAACTTCCTCATTGAGGTCAGCGGCAACGAGAGCAAGATCAACAAGTTCATCCACCTGATGCAAGGCTTCGGCATCAGCGATCTCAAGCGCACCGGCAAAGTGGCCATGTCGCGCCAGAAGGAATAACATCCGCCGTTTTTCAACCCACCCATCCCCTTCCCCATGCCTGCCAAAGTTTACACCGACAAAGACGCTGACCTCGCCGTGCTCGCCAACAAGACCTGCGCGGTCATCGGGTTCGGCTCCCAGGGCCACGCCCACGCGCTCAACCTCAAGGACAGCGGCGTGCAAGTCATCATCGGGCTTTATCCGGGCAGCCCGTCGCGCAAGGTCGCCCAGGAAAAGGGGCTGGAGGTGTTCGACACGGCCGAAGCGGTGAAGCGCGCGGACGTGATTTTCCTCGCGGTGCCGGATTTGAAGATCGCGGACGTTTACGAGGCCGACGTGGCCCCGCACCTGACCAAGGGCAAGGCGCTCCTTTTTAGCCACGGGTTCGCCATCCACTTCAAGACGGTGGTGCCGCCGGCGGAGGTGGATGTCATCATGGTCGCGCCCAAGGGGCCGGGCCACATCGTGCGCCGCCAGTATGTCGAAGGCAAAGGCGTGCCGGCGCTGATCGCCGTCTACCAGAACCCCAGCCGCAAGGCCAAGAAGATCGCGCTCGCCTGGGCCAAGGGCGTCGGCGGGACGCGCGGCGGGGTGATCGAGACGACGTTCAAAGAGGAGACGGAGACCGATCTTTTCGGCGAACAGGCCGTGCTTTGCGGAGGTGCCACGGCTCTCATCCAGGCGGGTTACGAGACGCTGGTCGAGGCGGGCTACCAGCCGGAGATGGCGTATTTCGAGTGCCTGCACGAACTGAAGCTCATCGTGGACCTCATCAACGAGGCGGGCATCGCCGGGATGCGTTTTTCGATCTCCGAAACGGCGAAATACGGCGACGTGGTCACGGGGCCGCGCATCATCAACAAGTCGGTCAAAAAGGAGATGGGCAAGGTGCTCAAGGAAATCCAGAACGGGAAGTTCGCCAAAAATTGGATCAACGAGTACAAGACCGGCCGCAAGAATTATACCCAACTCCTGAAGGACGGCGCGACCCATCCCATCGAGAAGGTCGGCGAGCGTCTGCGCGGCCTGATGCCCTGGATCGGCAAGAAAAATCTGAAAGGTCCGCAAGCCGCGTATTGAAATCCGTTCCCGCCAAGATACATCTGACCAAATGAAAACCGTTCTCCGCAAATCCTGGCTGTCACTGACCGGCGCAACCCTGCTCATGGCCGCGCTCACCGCTTGCAGCCCCACCATCCCCAAAATCGACAGCCTCAAACTCGGCAAAGACAAGGAGGTGACGAAGGAGACCACCACGTTCGCCCCCAAGGACACCGTTTACGGCTTCGCACACGCCTCAGCTCCGGGCAAGGTCACCCTCAAGTGGCAGGTGATCGTGGTGAAGGCGGAAGGGGTGCCGGAGAATTTCCACATTCCCAATGCCGACGCGAACGTCGAACTGCCGGGTACTGGCACTTCCAACTACAACTTCCCGCCAGGCGAAGGTTTTCCGATTGGCAAGTACCGTCTTGAGGTACACATGGTCGATGAGACCGGCGCGGAAAAGGACGCGAAGACGGTGGACTTCACGGTGGCCGGCAGCTAGCCGCCGGTCGCCCAAGGAGGTGGGGCGCATCTCAGAATATTTGAGATGCCTACCGCCGCGCCAGCAGCGTCGCCACCGACAGGTAGGGACGCGTCTCCGACGGGTCCCAAGATTTTCTGGAAAGGCGCGTCGTCCGCATCCGGTCCAGCCAGAAGATATTTGGGACCCATCGGAGACGCGTCCCTACCTGCCAACTCGGACGCCGCTGGCGCGGCTACGGCACCTTGTCGCTGGTGTCGGGCTTTTTGTGCGGGGGCGTGCCGAAGTACGTCACGATCTGGTGGTATTCGGCCACGCAGTTGTTCACGTAGTCCGTGGTGCCGTTTTCATACAGCACCATGAACATGAAGGTGAAAACCACCGTCAGGAAGACCCAGAAAATTTTCGAGAGCATACGGGCGTGGCGGGCATTGTAAGCGCCCCGACGCCTATTGCAATGAGCAACTGCCGCGCCACGGGCGGGGTCAGGCTTTCAATTCCGGCAGATCGACCCAGCAGCGTTTGGCCCAGCTTTCGAGGCCCTTCTCGGCCAACTGCACGCCCTTGGCCCCTTCCAGCAACGTGAAACGCCACGGCTCGTCCTTGACGACGTGCCGCAGGAACATCTCCCACTGAATCTTGAAGGCGTTGTCGAAAAGCTGGTAATCCGGCACGCGCGTCCACCCGTCGAGGAACTTGATCGGGCTGTCGATGTCCGGGTTCCAGGTCGGGCGCGGCGTGGCGCTCTGGTGCTGCACCACGCAATCGCGCAACCCCGCCACGGCCGAGCCTTTCGTGCCGTCCACCTGGAGGGTGAGCAGATCGTCCCGCCGCACGCGCACGGTCCATGAAGAGTTGATGTGCGCGATGACCCCGCCAGCCAACTCGAAGGTCGCGTAAGCCGAATCATCGGCGGTGCATTTGTACGGCTTACCCTGTTCGTCGAACCGCTCGGTGACGTGCGTCGCGCCCAGGCAACTGACGGCCTTTACCTCGCCGAAGAGATTATCGAGCACGTAGCGCCAGTGGCAGAGCATGTCCACGATGATGCCGCCGTCGTCTTCCTTGCGGTAGTTCCAGCTCGGGCGCTGCGGGAGCACCGGCGTGTCGCCCTCGAACACCCAGTAGCCGAATTCCCCGCGCACGCTGAGGATTTTGCCGAAGTACCCGCTGTCGATGAGGGTTTTCAACTTCACCAGTCCGGGCAGCCAGAGTTTGTCCTGCACGACGCCGTTCTTCACGCCGGCCTTCTTGGCGATTTCGTAAATCTCGTACGCGCTTTCCGTGGAAACGGCGGTCGGCTTTTCGCAATAAACGTGTTTGCCGGCGGCGATGGCTTTCTTAACCGCATCGGCGCGGCGGCCGGTGGTCTGCGCGTCGAAGTACACCGTGTTGAACGGGTCGGCGAGCGCGGCGTCGAGATCGGTGGTGACGCGTTCGATGCCGTTGGCTGCGGCGAGGGCGTTGAGCTTGGCGGAATTGCGGCCGACGAGGATCGGGTCGGGCATGATGAACTCGCCGTCGTTGATCTTGATGCCGCCTTGTTTGCGGATCGCGCACACCGAACGGATCAGGTGTTGGTTGGTGCCCATGCGGCCAGTGACGCCGTTCATGATGATGCCGACTTGATGGATGGTGGGAGAGGATTGCATGAGAGGAAGGGGAAAAACCGGAGAATTGAAGAGTGTGGTTTGCTTGGCAGTTTTGCTCCGAGCCCCGGCAGGGGCGGCAGAGATTAGCCCACGGCGTGAGCCGTGGGGATGAAGTTGCTGGAGTTACCAGCCCCGGCAGGGGCGTAAGAAAAGCAACGTTGATCCATCTTGAGAGGCTCGCCGTTTTCTTACGCCCCTGCCGGGGCTAGATTCGTAGTTCGTACGTTTACCCACGGCTCACGCCGTGGGCTAAATTCTTGCGCCCCTGCCGGGGCTGAAAAGGAATGGTCAAGTGGCAGGTTTGTCCGTGCATTGCGGATGCGCGCCAGCAGGCAGTGGCGGAATGCCGTTTTCGCCTGCCTTGGGTAATGTCCCGGCGAGTTCCTGACGCCAGTGCGCCACGTCACCGCCCGGCGCGTAGGTATAGATCATGCGCAACGGCGTGTCACCGATGTTAGTTAGCTGATGGAACACGCCCGGCGGGATGTAAACCATCTGCCCGGTGGTGAGCGTCTGACGTTCCTCGCCGAGGCACATCTCGCCGGTGCCTTCGATGATGAAATACGTTTCTTCCTGCTCCTGGTTGTGCCAGGGAACCTGCCCGCCGTTGGGATCGAGCGTGACGTGGCCGAAGGCAAAATTCTTCGCCTTGATCGGCTGCGGCCCGTCGCCGACCAGTCCCTGCGTGAGCCGGCGCGCGGGGTAACGCTTGCCGTCGATTTTTTTGAGGTCTCCGATGGTCATGTTAGTTTGTGGCGCCGAAGAAAGTATAGTACGGCTTCCCCTCCGCGAGACGCTGCACGTAGAGCGCCGCTTCGCGCGCATGGTAGTCGCCCCATTGACTGGATTCGCCGAGCGGGATTTTCGAGCCCGGCGGGATGCGGTCCCAGCCGTTGGGGCGATGGTAGATCGAATGCAGGATGAGCCCTTGGTGGTTGCTGTCGGTGCTTAGGTAGGGTTCGTCGAAAAGCGTGTCGAGCACCGTCAGCCCAGCCTGAAAATAACGCGCACCGGCTTCCGCTTCACCCTTGCCTTGCAGATAATGCCCTAGCCGTAACAAGCCCTGCGCCCCGATGGCGGCGGCGCTGCTATCCACCGGCTCGAAGTCGTTAAACACTTCGGCGGGTCGGTCGAGGTAGTCGCCCAACCGCCAGAGTTCCGGCGCGCCGGTGTCCCAGTACGGGATGCCGTCGGTCGGCGTGTGTTCGATGTAGAAGTCGCACGCCGCCCGTGCGGTCTTCAACATCATCGCTTCCACGTCCGCCCGACCGCCGAAAGGCGTGAGTTCCGCGTCGTCCAGTGTCGCCAGCCATTCGAGTTCCTCGGGGTAACCGCACATGATCCACGCCAGCCCGCGCGTCCACGTCGTGAACGGCGCAAAACCCTGCTGTGAGTTGGGGCAACGGTAGTCGCCGTTGTTCTTGTTAAAAACGCTCTCGTGCGCCACGCGGCCGCGCACGTCGTAGAAATCGCGGCCTTCGCCATAGTACACGCTGTATTTCGCGGTGGCGCGGGCGTGGTCGATCAGCCGGCCGAGCAGCGAGATGCGCGTGTCGCGCTCGCCCATGAGGACGTGCCCGAGTCCGTGCGAAACCGCCAGCGCGCGGCACGAACGAATCGTGTCGGCGAAAAGCGAGTGCGGTCCGTTGAAAGAATAGATAAACCCGCCGTCGGGTATCTCCGTCCAGCGGTCGGCCTGCACCGCGCCGGAGAGTTTCAGCGCGAGTTCGTAGAAATCCTGTTCGCGTCCGCCCGCGTCGGGGATGCGGCCTTCGTGCAGCAGTCGCAGGAGATTGCCGTAAGTGGAGACATTGTTGAACCCGTGGTCATGTACCCCGACGTGGGTAATGTGCGGGGCCATGCGCTCGAACGTCCGGTCGCGGCCGAGCTTCAGGAACGACTCGTCGCCCGTAGCGTCGTACTGCAACAGCGCCGAGCCGTAGACGAAACCCTGCGTCCATTCGGTCCAGCCGCGCGCGGTGTATTTGCCATCCCAGGTGAAGACGGGCGCGGATTGGCCGGGCCGGTCGTCCTGGTCGATGGACAGGATTTTCGGCGCGGACGCTTCCCACAGACGGGCGATTTTCTTCGTCAGGTCGGAGGGTTGGAGATCGGTGCGAATTTTGATCATGGGAAGAAAAGAATTTTTTAGCCGCAAAAGGCGCAAAAAACGCAAAAAAGAAAAGGATCGGAAGAAAATGTCTGGTTTTCCCTTTTGTGCTTTTTGCGCTTTTTGCGGCTAAATTTCTGTCAGAGCCGGTGCAGATGGAAACCGCCGTCCACCTCGAAGACCTGCCCCGTGCTGTATGGAAAATGCCCCATCGCTATCGCCGCGACAGCCTTGCCCACGTCGGACGGCTGACCCCAGCGGTTGATCGGCGTCAGACCGTCGGCGAATAGCTTGTCGTACTTTTCCTTCACCGCGCCGGTCATGTCGGTGGCGATGACACCGGGCTGGATTTCATAGACGTTGATCCCCTCGGACGCCAGGCGCGCGGCAAATAGCTTGGTCATCATCGCCAACCCGGCCTTGGCCACGCAGTAGTCGCCGCGATTGACGCTCGCCGTGAACGCCGAGATGCTCGTGACGCTCACGACGGCGCGCGGCGATCCCGGCAACGGCGCGCTGGCCATCATCAACCGGGCCGCGCGCTGGGTCAGGAAATACGGACCCTTCAAATTGACTCCGATGAGCCGGTCGAAACTCGCCTCGGTCGCTTCGAGAATGTCCGCGCGCACGTCCGGGGCGATGCCGGCGTTGTTCACCAACAGATCGAGCCGGCCGAACTCGTTTTCCACGAACCCGACCATCCGTTCGCGGTCGGCGGCGAGGGAAATGTCGCCCTGGATGATCTCGACGCGCGGGCTTTCCTCATCGCCCGACGCTTCGCGGCACATCCGCTGGCAATCGCGCGCGGCGGTTTCGTTGCCAGCGTAGTTGATGACGAGGTGGTGCGTGCCGAGCGCGGCGAGTTCGAGGGCAATGCCCCGGCCGATCCCGCGCGACGCGCCGGTGATGAGTGCAACGGGGGAGGAAGACACGCCGGCCATCCTGGCATCATTTTGCGGCTGGTGTGAGGAAAAGTCCCGCGAGGACTAGCACAAAACCGACTTTTTCTTGTGCTATCCTTTTTGGACCGCTCCACCCGCCCGCCAGGCGCTCGGCGTGCAGCCAACCTGCGCGCGGAACCAACGCGCAAAATAATTGGGGTCGTCAAAGCCCGCCTCCGCCGCGACCTCCGACACCGGCCGCGACTGGGCCAGCAACCGCCGGGCGGTTTGCAGACGCTCCACGCTGCGGACCTCGCCCAACGTCAGCCCGCAGGCCTGCTTGAGCATGCGGTTAAGGTAGTCGGGATGATAGCCGATGCGACCGGCGAGTGTGTCGAGCGGCTGGCGGCGCGCGTCGGGTTGGGCGAGGACGCGGCGCACGGTCTTGAGGAGGTTGCCGCCGACAGGCAAAACGTCGGGCGCGAGAAACCCGAGCGCCCGGAAAAACAGGTCGATGAGTCGCAGCACCGCCGCGGCCTCTCGCGGTTCGACCTCCTCGTGGCCGGTGCGCCAGCGGGCGAGGAGAGAGAGTTCCTGGCGGACGCGTTTGAGGTCGAGCAACGTCAACGTGTGCACGAGGACTGCCGGACGCGCCGGGCCGTGGCCGCGTTCCAGGTCGAGGTCCAGCGCGAGACAAAGCGGTTTGTAGCCCCCGGCGTCGATGAACGAATGCCTCGTCCTCGGCGGCACGAAAAACAGGGAGCCGCGCCGGATTTCGTGGGTTTGCCCGGCGATCTCCTGAAAACCCGCGCCGCCGAGATAGAGCAAAATCTGGCTGTGGGCGTGGGCGTGGTCCGCGATGAGATCGACCTTCGGTAGATGGCGGTTGAGCCGGAGCCGGTGGACTTTCAACCCGCGCATGCGGATGCCCTGGTCGCGCGAGTAGATCGGGCGAACATCAAGTGGAAACGAGGCCACGAGGGAATCCTGAAATGCAAAATGCAAAATGCAAAATGCAAAAGTTCAGAATCCGGAAAAGAAGCGCGCGAAGATCGAAGATCGCCTCTGTCGCCGAACTTTTGCATTTTGCATTTTGCATTTTGCATTTCTATTTCTGCCCGTGCCCGTCCCCTTGCTCGACCTCAAACGCCAGTACGCTCCCCTGCGCGGGGAAATGGAGGCGGCGATGCGCGAGGTCGTCGAGAGTCAGCACTTCATCCTCGGACCGGCGGTCGAAAAATTCGAGGACGCGGTGCGCAAGTTTTGCGGGGCAGGCTGCGCGGTGGGGATGAGCAGCGGCACCGATGCCCAGATCGCCGCGCTGATGACCCTGGGGATCGGCCACGGCGACGCGGTCATCACGACGCCCTACACGTTTTTCGCCACGGCGGGCTGCTTGGCGCGGGTCGGCGCGCGGCCGGTGTTCGTGGACATCGATCCGGCGACGTTCAACATCTCGCCCGACGCGGTGGCGCATTACCTGGAAAACGTCGCCCGACGCGCGCCCAACGGTTCCCTGCGCGTGCCGGGAAGCAACCAGCGGCTGCGCGCGATTTTGCCCGTCCACCTGTTCGGACTTTGCGCGGACATGATCCCGCTCGTGCGCCTGAGCCGCGAACACGGCCTCGACCTCCTGGAGGATGCCTCGCAGGCCATCGGCGCGGAATACCCGTTTTTCAACGGCCACGCGACCGTCCGCGCCCAGGCCGGGACGATGGGCAAGATGGGTTGGTTCAGCTTTTTTCCCTCGAAGAACCTCGGCGGTTTCGGCGACGGCGGCATGACGGTCGCGCGCGACCCCGAATACGGCCCCCGTCTGCGGGCGATGCGCATGCACGGCATGAGCAAGCAGTATTACCATGATTTCGTCGGCGGCAATTTCCGCCTCGACGCGCTCCAGGCCGCGATCCTGTCCGTCAAGCTGCCTTACCTCGACCGCTGGTCGGCCGCGCGCCGCGAACGCGCGAGCTACTACCGCGAGGCGTTCACCCGCGCCGGTTTATTGGAAAAGGTGACCCTCCCCGCCGAGCTTTACGACGGTCTCGTGCCCGGCCACCACATCTACCACCAGTACGTCGTGCGCGTCTCCGCGGCCGACCGCGACACCTTGCGCGCCTACCTGACCAGCCGGGGGATCGGCTCCGCGATCTACTATCCGCTGGCGCTGCACGAGCAGGAGTGTTTCCGGCCGTTGGGTTACAAACAAGGGGACTTCCCGTTTGCCGAAGCCGCCGCGACCGAGTCTCTCGCGCTGCCCGTTTTCCCCGAGCTGACCGAAGGCGAACAAAACGCCGTGGTTGCAGCCATCGCCGATTTCTATACATAATCGTCGGCCACCCGCCACTTTTCGCTCCGATGAACCAACCCTACGCTCCCCCGCCCGGCTACCCCAACCAACCCGGCTATCCCCCGCCGCCCCGTCAGGGGATGGGCTGCTTCGCCAAGGGCTGCATCACGCTGGTCGTCGTCATCATGCTGCTTGGCCTGCTCACCGGCGTGCTGGGCTGGTACACGTTCCGCAACTTCACGACGTTCCTCTCGCCGACGCCCGTGGCGATCCGGACCTACCCGGCGACCGATGCCCAGTACCGGGACGTGGTCGCGCGCTACACGGAGTTCGTCAAGGCGCTCAACGAAGGCAGGGCCGCGACGTTCTCGCTCTCGGCTGACGATCTGAACACGCTCATCGCCCGCGATCCCGAGTTCAAGGACGTGCGCGGCAAGATGTACATGTCCATCGAGAAGGACGAGGTCGTCGCCGAGGCGTCCTTCCCGATCCCGGAGGACAGCCGCCGGCTCGGCAGAAGTGGCGGGAACAAAGGATATTTCAACGGCCGGATGCGTTTTGCCGCGTCCTACTCCGGCGGGGAGTTGACCCTGTTCATCCGCAAGATCGAGTCGATGAACGGCGATCCGATGTCCGACCTGATGCTCTCCCTCCTCAACAAGATGGACTTCAGCAAACTCTTCAACGAATCCATGCGCGACGAGCGGCGCAAGGGCACGGCGTGGGCCGAGGCCATGACCAAGCTGCAAAAGGTCGTCATCGAGAACGAACACATCGTCGCCACGGCGGTCGAGGGAACGCCAGCCACGAACCCGGTTCCCACCCCCGGAGAATCGCCCGCGCCGGTTGCGACGCCGGGCGATCCGGAGTAGATTGGCAGACCCGGCGGACGGGTTGCCACCGATTCCGCTGCTGCCAATTACCCCGCATGTTCGACGTTCGAGAAAAACCGAAATCCGTCACCCGCGCGCTGCTCGTCGGCGCCTGGTGGAAACCGCAGACCGTCGAGGAAGGCCGCAGCCTGCTCGACGAATTGGCCGAACTGGTCGATACCCTCGGCCTGACCGTGGCCGACCGAGTCCTCGCGCACATTGCCAAGCCGCAAGCGGCCTACCTCATCGGCTCGGGCAAGGCGCAGGAAATCGTCACCCAGGCCAAGGCGCTGGAGTGCGATGTCATCATCTTCGACAACGAACTGACCCCCGGCCAGCAGCGCAAGTTTGAGGAACTCAGCGGCCTGGCCGTCATCGACCGCGAGGAAGTGATCCTCGATATTTTCAACGGCCGCGCCCGCACCAGCGAGGCGCGTCTCCAGGTGGAACTCGCCCGCATGGAGTATTCACTGCCGCGCCTGTCCCGGCTCTGGGGGCACCTCAGCCGTCAGCAGGGTGGCGGTCTCGGCGGCAAGGGCGAGGGCGAGAGCCAGCTCGAAATCGACCGGCGGCTCGTGCGCAAACGCATCGACGTGGTCAAGGCCGAGCTGGTCGAGGTCCGCAGCCGCCGCGCCACCCAGCGCAAGCAGCGCGAACGCACCCCCGTGCCGCACGCGGCCATTGTCGGCTACACCAACGCGGGCAAGTCCTCGCTGCTCAAGAAGCTCACGGGCGCGGACGTGTTCGTGGAGGACAAACTCTTTGCCACGCTCGACCCGACCACCCGGCGCATCGACCTGCCCGGTGGCCAGGGGCTGTTGCTCACGGACACCGTGGGCTTCGTGCGGAAACTGCCGCACCGGCTCATCGAAGCGTTCAAGGCCACGCTGGAAGAGGCGTTGCTGTCCGACTTCCTGGTCCATCTGCTCGACGCCAGCCAGCCGGAGATTTTTGCCTACCATCGCACGACGATGGACGTGCTGGCCGAACTCGGCGCGCAGGACAAACGCATCATCACGGTCTTCAACAAGATCGATCTGATCGGCGACAACCATCTGCTCAACCCGTTGCGGCGGCATTTCCCGGACGCACTGTTCATCTCCACGCGCACCGGCGCGGGCCTGGACGAACTCCTCCATCGCATGGCCGAGCAACTCGCCAGCCGCACCGAACGGGTGGAACTCCTCCTGCCGCCGGAACGCAACGATCTGCTCAGCAGCCTCCACCGCCAGGGCCAAGTGCTTTCCACCGAGTACACGGAGGCCGGCACGCACGTCCACGCCGTCGTGCCGCTCAAGATGGTGGCCGGCCTCGCGCCTTTCTTTTGGGAGGCCAGCGCGCCGGTCGTTGTCGGAGAGCCGGTTACGCCGCCGGCGCTGAGTCCGGTGTAAAATCCGGCTTCTTTTGGCTGGACGACCGACCCGCGCGGGTGCTAAATCCGCGCGCGGAAATCCTGCCATGAAAGTTCTCCTGGTTTTGCTGGTCCTGGCGCTCGCCGGAGGCGGCGCGTATCATTTTTACCTCAAGGACCATCCCGTTTCCTGGCTGCAAGGCCCGGAGTTGGTGGCGGGGACGCCGGCGGGCGGTGCGGCAGGCAGGTCGGACGGGAGGAAGGATTTCAAGGAACTGAGCGCCCAGTTGCAGGGTGCCATGAACCGCATTCCCGCGAACCTGCGCGACGCCCGCCAGATTCCGAACGTCGCCATCGATATCCGGTCACGGCTGGCTCCTTACCTCAAACTGCACGCCGAATACGTGACGATCACCCAGGTCTGCGACCTGATCATCGACGCGGACCAGGCGTTCGCGGAGCGCCAGGAGAAATGCGGTCTCGCCCCGGCTGTCACCAGCGCCTCCCCACAGGAACGGACGCGCGTGGTCAACAATCCGAATCCCGGCGCGTACCAGCCGAGCCAGGTGATCTGGGACAACCAGCGTCTGCAAGCGGACACCAAGGTCCGGCAGTTGCTCGCCACTCTGGAAAATCGCCGTTTGTAGGGAATGGACCCGAGACGCTGGCCCCGGAATTGCTTGAAGGAATCTTTTCATGCAATCTCCGTCTCCCACCGTCCCCGCAGCCCTCTCGGCCGGGCCAGCGCGTGACGTGGCGGGAGCGTCCGAACCGTGGTCGGCGCTGGATCGGCTGACAGGTCTCGCCGCCCGCGCGCTCCAGGCGTCCGCGGCGGTCCTCGTACTGGTGGAAGACGTTGGCAACCCGCCGCGGGTCCGGTACGCGCATGGCCTCGATCCGGCCGTGGCGGCGGGTGGCGCGCTTTTCTATCAACAGGCGTTGCGGGAGTCCGCCATGCTTCTCGTGACGGATGCCCGACAGGACGCGCGCGTCGCGAAAAGTCCTCTCGTCCGCGAGGCACCGTATTTCCGCGCCTGCGCCGCCGTCACCTTGAACTGTCCGCAGGACGGACCGCGTCCCGGGGTGCTTTGCGTGTTCGACAACCGGCCGCGTCAGTTCACCGGGGCGGACACGGAAACGCTCGCGCACCTCGGGGAACTCGTGTTGCACGAGTTGGAACGTCATCACGCCGCCCTCTGCCGCGAGACCGAACTGGAGACGCGCGTCCGCGAGCGGACCGCCGAACTCGCCGACGCCGAGAGCCGTTATCGCGGCATTTTTGAGAACGCCGTCGAGGGAATTTACCAGAGTCTGCCCGGCGGCGGTCTCCTGAGCGTCAACCCGGCGCTCGCTCGCCTGCTCGGCTACGCTTCGCCCGAAACGATGCTGGCCGAGGTGCACGATCCGGCCCGCCTGTACGTCCACCCGGAGCGCCGCGCGGAATTCGAGGCCGAGATTCTGGCCGGGGGCGAACTCGCCGGTTGGGAATCGGAGGCCTACCGCGCCGACGGCTCGCGCCTCTGGATCGCCGAGTCCGCCCGGGCCATCCGCGACGCGGACGGTGCCGTGGTGCGTTACGAGGGGACGTTCGAGGACATCACCGCGCGCAAGACGGCCGAGGAAGAACTCCGGCGCGCCCGCGAGGAACTGGAAGACCGCGTGCGTGACCGCACCGCCGAGCTGGCCCTGCTCAACGGCACGCTGCGCCAGCACATCCTGGAACGCGAAATCGCCGAGGCGTCCTCGCGCCGCAGCGAGAGCAAGTTCCGCGCGCTCATCGAGAACACCCAGGACCTCATCAGCATCCTGACGCCCGACGGCATCAGCCTCTACCAGAGTCCGTCCGTCGAGTACCTCACGGGCTTCCCGCCCGAGGAGTTGATCGGGCGCAACATCTTCGAGGAGTTCATCCATCCCGACGACCGGGCCGCCGTCGCGCGCGCCTCCGCCGCCATCGTCGAAAACGGCGAACACTACGTCCGCATCGAGGTCCGCTGCCGTCACCGCGACGGTTCCTGGCGACTGCTGGAGAGCATCGGTTCGTCCACCCCGCCGGATTCGCCGGTCATCGGCCTGGTCGTCAACTCGCGCGACATCACCGAGCGCCGCCGCGCCGAACTGGAACACGAGGCGCGCACGCGCGAGCAGACTGCCGTTGCCGAACTCGGCCGCTACGCGCTCGACGAACGCGGCCTGCCGGACATCCTCGACAAGGCGGTGGAACTCGTCGCCCGCGCCCTCCAGGTGCCGTTTTGCACCGTCACCGAGCTGCTCCCCGGGGGCGCGAAGCTGCGGGTCCGCGCGGGGGTCGGCTGGCGCGAGGGCGTGGTGCGGGGCGCGGAGGTGGACAACTGGCGCCGGAAGCAGCCCGGAGCCGACGAGCCCGCGACCGTCGAGAAACCGCTCATCGTGGCGGACCTGGAGACCTTGCTCGGCCGTCCCTACCTGCTTCCGACTGCCGAGGGCCTGGGGCACCCCCGCAGCGCGATCAGCGTGGTCGTCCATTGCGACGGCCAGCGTTTCGGCACGCTTTGCGCTCTCTCCCCCGAACTCGACCGGTTCGGCCCGCAGGACGCCGTGTTCCTGCAAACGGCGGCCGACCTGCTCTCCGCCGTCATCGAGAGCGAGCGCCACAAGGCCGCCTCGCGCGAGGTCCAGGCGCGCTACGAACGCATCGCCGCCAACACGCCCGGCATGGTTTACCAGTCGATCCGCCACGCCGACGGCACGGCGACCATCCCTTTCGTCAGCGAAGGCTGCCGGCAGCTTTACGGGTTGGAGCCCGTGCAAATTTACGCCCGGCCGGAGTTGTTGAACGAACGCATCCACGAGGAAGACCGGGCCCGCGCCTTCGGCCTGCTGGCCGCTTCCAACGAGGCGCTCACACCGCTGCAATGGGAGGGCAGGCTGGTACATCCCTCGGGCGAGGTCCGCTGGGTGGCGGCCCGCTCCCGGCCCGAACGCCTGCCCAGCGGCGACATCTACCGCGACGGGGTGGTCTTCGACGTGACCGAACTCAAGCGCGCCCAGGAAGAGGCCGAGAAGGCCAACCGCGCCAAGAGCGAGTTCCTCTCCCGCATCAGCCACGAACTGCGCACCCCGCTCAACGCCATCCTCGGCTTCGGTCAACTCCTCGACCTCGAACGGCTCACGTCCGTGCAGCGCAGCAGCGTCGAGCAAATCCTCAAGGGCGGCCGGCACCTGCTCGACCTCATCAACGAGGTGCTCGATATCACGCGCATCGAATCCGGCGGCATGGACCTGTCGCTGGAGCCGGTGGACGCGGCGGCCGTGCTCACGCAGGCGCTGGTGTTCGTCCGGCCGCTGGCCGAGCAGCACCGGGTGCGTTTCGTCCCGTTCGATGCCGTCTCCAACCCGGCCGTGCTGGCCGACCGCGGACGGCTCCATCAGGTGCTGCTCAATCTGTTGTCCAACGCGGTGAAATACAACCGGGAAGACGGCGAGGTCCGCGTGGCCTGCGCGCCGCTCGACGCGGGCACGGTGCGCCTGTCCATCACGGACACCGGCCCGGGTCTGACGCCCGACGAACTCGGACTGCTCTTCACGCCGTTCCAACGTCTCGGCGCGGCCCGGCGCGGCGTCGCGGGCACGGGCATCGGGTTAACAATTTCCCGGAGCCTGGTCGAGGCGATGGGCGGGACGGTCGGGGTGACCTCCACGCCGGGGACGGGCAGCACGTTTTACGTCGATCTGCCGGCCGCCCCCGCCGACGCGGTGGGCCCGACGCTGGCACGCGAGAACCCGCTGCCCGCGCTGCCTCCGACGCTCCAGGCACCGGCCGAACGCACGATCCTGCTCATCGACAACCAGAATTCCAACGTTTCCCTGATCGAGCGCGTGCTCGAAACACGCGCCAACCTGCGGTTGTTCACCGCCGCCGACGGTCGCGGGGGTCTCGCGCTCGCGCGCAAACAGGTTCCCGACCTGATCCTGCTCGACCTGCACCTGCCCGACATGGGCGGCGACGAGGTCATGCGCCGCCTGCGCCTGGAGGCACGCACCCGCGACGTGCCCGTCGTCGTGCTCAGCGCCGACGCCACGCCGTCACAGATCAACCGGCTGCGCCAACTCGGCGTGAGCGATTATCTCACCAAACCGTTCCGCATCCGCGAACTGCTCGCCGCCATCGACGCTGAATTAGATCAGAAGTCAGAAGTAAGAAGTAAGAAGTAAGAAAAGATCGATCCGCCGGCTGTTTTACACCCCCTTACCGTTCATAAGCCATCCCGACTTCTGCCTTCCGTCCTTCTGCCTTCTGCCTTCTGCCTTCTGCCTTCTGCCTTCTGCCTTCTGCCTTCCTATGACTGAGCCCACCATCCTCATCGTCGATGACGAACCGGCGAACGTCGCCCTGCTGGAAGCCGTCATCCAGCGCCTGAGCGGCTACCGCACCCACGGCACGACCGACCCGCGCCAGGCTCTTTCGCTCGCCCGGGACATTCGTCCCGATCTCGTGTTGCTCGATCTGACCATGCCGCACATCGACGGTTTTGCCATCATGGAAGGCCTCCGCGCCGCCCAGGCACCGGGCAGTTATCTGCCGATCCTCGTGCTCACGGCTGACGCGACAACGCACACCCGCCGCCGCGCCCTGGCCAGCGGGGCGAACGATTTCCTCACTAAACCCTTCGAGAATGAGGAGGTCATGCTGCGCTGCAAAAACCTGTTGGAAACCCGCGCCTTGCACCTCGCCCTCCAGGGCCAGAACGCCGTGCTGGAGGAAAAAGTGCAGCAACGCACCCACGACCTCGAAAAAGCCCTCGCCGACCTCCGCGCCGCCCAGCAGCAGCAGGTCCAGCAGGAACGCCTGCGCGCCCTCGGCGAAATGAGCGGCGGCATCGCGCACGACCTCAACAACCACCTCACCGTGCTCGTCGGCTACACGGAACTCCTGCTGCTCAACGACGCGCAGATGCTCAGCAACCGCCTCATGGCCCGCCATTACCTGCAAACCGTGCGCACCGCCGCGCACGACTCGGCGGGCGTGGTCAGCCGGTTGCGCGAGTTCGGCCGGCGGCGCGAGGTCAAGGACGTTTTCCTGCCGTTGAACCTGCCGCGCCTCGTGCAGGAAGCCGCGACGTTCACCCAACCCAAATGGCGCAACCAGGCGCGCGCCACCGGCCGCACGATCAACATCCGCCTGGAACTCGGTCCCCTGCCCGACGTGGCCGGCAACGCGGAGGAGCTGCGCGAGGTCGTTGCCAACCTCATTTTCAACGCCGTGGACGCCATGCCGCACGGCGGCGACATCACGTTGCGCACTCGCCGCGCGGGGAAGGGCGCGGTCGCCTTCGAGGTGGCCGACACGGGCGTCGGGATGACCGAGGAGGTGCAACGGCGCTGCCTGGAGCCGTTTTTCACCACCAAGAACGAAACCGGCGCGGGCATGGGACTGTCGGTGGCGTACGGCATCATCAAACGCCACGAGGGCGACCTCGACATCCTGACCGAACTGGGCCGTGGCACGACGGTTTCCGTGCGCCTGCCCGTGGCGGGCGTTGCCCTGAGCAAAAAGCAGGGGTCCACCGAGCCCGACGCGCGGCCGGACCGGCCGATGCGCGTGCTGCTGGTCGAGGACGACCCGAACGTGCGCGAGGTGGTGAGCGAATACCTGCGGCGCGACCAGCACGAGGTTTGCGTCGCGGAGAGCGCGCGCGAGGGGTTGGAAAAGTTCGACGCGGGCGAGTTCGACCTCGTCGTGACGGACCTGGCGTTGGAGGAGATGAACGGCGAACAACTGGCGGAAGCCATCAAAAAACGCGCGGCGGATTGTCCGGTCATCCTGCTGACGGGTTTTGCGGACACGCTGCTCGACAACGGGAGGAAACTGGCGAGCTTCGACGCGATCCTGCGCAAGCCCCTCTTGCCGGGCGATCTCTGGCGGGCGATGGCGCAGGTCATGTTCGACGGCAAAAAGTCGGAAGCCGCCGCCATCCCGCCGTCCAAGGTGCTCGCCGGCAGCCCGAAATAAAAATTTGTGAAAGAAATTTGAACGCCGCGCTTGCCGTCCGGTCGAAAGTATCAGGTTAAGGTGATTCCGGGCCGTGTGCGTGATTGCTTGATGATTCCAAGCGCGTGCGCGGCCCGGTCGCTTTTTAGAGGGTGGTGATTTGCCCGGCGAACGGTTTTGCCGCAAATTGCCGCCATGTCCACCCACGACCCCATCGCCATCGCGCTGGCCGAAGACATTGGGACGGGCGACGCGACGGTGGAATTTTTCATCGATCCGGCGCAGACGGCTTCCGCGCGCATTTTCGCCAAGGAGAAAGCGGTCGTGGCCGGTGCCGCCGTGGCCGCCGAGACCTTCGCGCGGGTCGATCCGACGCTCGTCGTCCACGTCGAGCGCCCCGACGGCACGGCCGTGGTGGCCGGTGACACGGTGCTCACCGTGCAAGGCCGGGCGGGTGCGATGCTCAGCGGCGAGCGGGTGGCGCTCAACTTTCTCCAGCGGCTTTCGGGCGTGGCGACGCTGACCCGCCGCTTCGTGGACGCCATCGCGGGCACGCGGGCGCAGATTCTCGACACCCGCAAGACGACGCCCGGCCTGCGCGCGTTGGAAAAAGCCGCCGTCCTGGCCGGCGGCGGGCACAATCACCGGATGGGCCTCTACGACATGGTCATGGTCAAGGACAACCACCTGCTGGCCGATCCCGACCTCCAGGCGGCGATTGACCGCGCCGGGGACGCCCGGCCGGAAATGCGGATCGAACTGGAAGCCGATAATCTCGGCCAGGTGTACATCTTTCTCGGCCTGCGCGGCGTGGACGTGATCCTGCTCGACAACATGAATGCCGAGGAACTGCGTGCCGCCGTCAACCTCGGCCGCGCCAAGGGCAGCCGCGTGCAGTTCGAAGCCAGCGGCGGCGTGAGTCTCGACACCGTGCGCGCCATTGCGGAAACGGGCGTGCAATGGATCAGCGTCGGCGCGTTGACGCACTCGGCGCGGGCCATCGACTTTTCGCTGGAGTTCCTGCCCTGACATGGCGACGTGGCGGGACGCGGACGTTCATTTGTTGCGAGCCTGGCGGGCGAAACCGGACCGGGCGGTCTCCGCCGTGGATTTGGCGCGCGCCGCTGAGGTGGCTATCGATTCCATCCCCACCCGGATCGACGGTTTGCGGACGGCGGGATACGTGATCGACGGCCCGACCGGCCCTCGCGCGGATTTTTCCCTGGTTTCCTCGCCGACCCGCCTGATCGCTGACGACCTGCGTGCCGCTCTGCCGCCAGAGGCCGTCGTGGGACGCGAAATCCTGGTGTTCCAGGAAACGGATTCCACGAACGATCTCGCCGCGCGGGCAGGTCACGACGGGGTGGCCGAAGGGTTGGCGATTTTCGCGGAATCCCAGCGCGCCGGACGCGGCCGGCTGGGCCGCCGCTGGGTTTCGCCGCCGGGACGCAACCTGCTCCTTTCGATCTTGCTGCGGCCGGCGGCAGTCCCGGCCGAACGCTGGCCGGAGCTGACGTTTTGCGCCGCGCTCGCCGTGGCCGAGACCGCCGAGCGTTATACGGGTCAACCGGCGCGGATCAAGTGGCCCAACGACGTGCTCCTCGCCGGGCGCAAGGTCGCGGGCATCCTGCTGGAGTGCCACCACGCGCGGACGCCGGGTTTTGTCGTGGTCGGTATCGGCTTGAACGTGCTCCAGCAGGCCGAGGATTTCGCCCCCGAGTTGCGCGACCGGGCGGGTTCGCTGGCGATGATGCGTTCGGGGGCGGCCCCTCTTGGCGAATTGCAGCGCCGGGAAGTGGCGGCGTCCGTCCTGGAACGGCTGGAGAGCCACTATGCACGCTGGCCGGACGGTTTCGCCTCGATCCGGAAGGAATGCGCCCGTCGCGGATGTGCATCACCGCCCCAACCGGCCGCCACCCGTTGATGCTTTAAAGCATTCTACTTTGAGTAAAATGTTGCTCGGGCGAACGATTATCGTGGTCGCGGGCAAACCGGCGGCCTGAAGCCTTCAAGCGGTCAAAAATTGCTCCGATCCGCGGTTCGCAAATTACTTTGTGCCGCAAAGTAGCATGTGTGAATAGTTGTTCCCAACACGCTTCTCAGATTAGAGCGTATTCTTTTGAAGTGCAGCCGCGCGGCCTTTCCGGAGCGCCAAAGGGGCGGCTTCATAAAAGCCTGGGGCAACGCCCCAGGAAAGAACGCAGGGGAGCGTCAAGCCCTGAAAGGGCGACTCCTCTCGACGCGCCACCAGAATGAGTTGCCCCTGGAACGCTTGGTGCATAATTGTGCTTACCAGTCCACGAGGTCGGCGAAGGCTGGGTCGGGACGGCCCAGGCGGCGGTTGAGCCAGATGCAGAAGTTGTGCAAGCCCACGCGCGCGGCCAGCCGGGCGGCGAAGCCGCCCAGGGCATGGGGCCGCTCGCGGCGCAGCCCGAAGATGTTTTGCAACTTGTCGAAGACCGTCTCAATGATCTGGCGCTTGCCCGCCAGCCAGCGCCGTACGGCCTTGGGCCAGGGGTGGACGGCCAGGGAACGATGACGCTGGATGGCGCACCACCTCGTGACGCCAAGTCGTTCTCTCCAGCGCGCGTGCCACGCGCGGCCCTCGAAGCCCTTGTCGGCGGCATAGGGGCCGCCGGCGGCTGATCCCACGCCGGGCAAAAGGTCTTGGCCGCTCCGCTTGGCGCGCACTCAGAAAGTCCTCGGCCAGGGGCCGGTCCCGGGTGGAGGCGCTGGCGAAACGAAAGCTGGTGACCACGCTCTGCGGCGTGCAGGCGGCCAACACCCGCAGGCCCTCAAACCAGTCCAGGTGGTTGCTGTAGCCGATGTCGGCCTGGCCCCACAGCCAGCCCAGGCCCCGCCACTTGGCGTCGCGGGTGGCCCACCCCGGTCGAGTCCAGCGCCTGGTAGGCGGCCGCCGAGCCGCCCAGCTCCTCGGCCAGCGCCACGGCCAGCCGCGCCAGATCATCGGCCGCCGCGCGCACGAGCCGGTTGAACTGCTCGCGGCAAGGCAGGCCGGGAAAGGCCCCGCGCAGATGCCGGCTCGCCCAGCGCCAAAAGCCCCGCTCGCCCCCGAAGCCGCTCCACTGGCCAAACAGGGCGGGGGTGACCACCTCGCTTTTAGAAAAGGCCGGCGGCCGGCCCACCCAAGGCGCGACGGGCACGTCTTTGCGCTGGAAGAAGTCATCTGTGAGGACGTAACGCGTGGTCAAGAAGGTGTCCGGGTCGAGCATGGCTTGGCGAAGGCTTTTTCCCTGGCAGGAAATCCTTTGCAGCCTAACCACCCGGGCACCTTCCGCAATTACGCACCAAGCATTTCAGGGCTTGCCAAGGGGACGTTCGGACCTAGGGCGTTGCCCCAGGCTTTTATGAGGCCGCGCCTTTGGCGCTCCAGAAGTCATCCGGTCACCACTCAAAGGGAGGGCGAGATGGACGAAGGCGAGGGACATCACGTCGAGTTTGTCGAAGCGGGTGCAGACGCGCCGGTAGCCTTTGAGACGGCGAAAGAGCCGCTCGACCTCGTGGCGGCGACGGTAGGTGACGCGGTCGTACTCCCAGGGTTCCACCCGGTTGGGGTTGGGTGGCACCACAGGCGCAAAGCCCGGTTCGGCGGCCAGGGTGCGCGTTTCATTGCCCTCACGGGCGCGGTCCATGCACAACGCACAGCCCGGGAAAGGTGGAGCACCCGCGAGATGGCCGGGCGCTGCGGGTTCTCGCACCAGACCGTCAGCCGCATCTGGCGAGCTTTCGGACTCCAGCCGCATCGCCACGAAAACTTCACTCTTTCCAGCGATCCGTACTTCGTGGACAAGGTGCGCGACGTGGTTGGCCTCTGCCTCGACCCGCCCGCCAATGCCTTGGTGTTATCGGTGGATGAGAAAACGCCAGTGCAGGCGCTGGAACGCAGCCAGCCCGTCCTGCCCATGCGCCCGGGAGCGCCCGAGCGACGCACCCACGATTACTATCGCCACGGCACGCTCTCGCTCTTCGCGGCCCTGGAGGTGGCCATCGGCCGGGTGATTGGCGCCACCAAGGCAAAGCATCGCAGCGTCGAGTTTTGGCCTTTTTGCGCCAGGTGAAAAAGGCGGTGCCCACGGGCCTGGAAATCCACGCCATCCTCGACAACTACGCCACCCACAAGACCGCGGCGGTGGAAGCGTGGCTGCGCCGGCATCCGCGCTGGCACCTCCACTTTATTCCCACGCATTCGAGCTGGCTCAACCAGGTCGAACACTCTTTTGCCGAAATCACCCAAAAACGCATCCGGCGCGGGGTCTTTCGCAGCGTGGGCGAACTGCACGTCGCCATCGCCGACTGCATCGACCACCACAACTAAGCGCCCAAACCCTTTCGCTGGACCGCCTCTGCCGAGGCGATCCTTGGCAAGGTCGCTTCTCTTTATGCAAGAAACTTCCGTGACACCACTCTAGAGGGCGTCTGAAAAGGGGTGTTTTGGTGGCAACTTGGGGCATGAAGCCTCTGATTTATGCCACCGATTTGAGCGACCGTGAGTGGAAGAAGGTGCGCCGTTTTTGCCGCCCGCCAAGGCCGGTGGCAGGCCGCGCAAACATCCGCTCCGCCTGCTCTGCGACGCCATCTTTTCCTTGGTGCGCGCGGGTTGTGCCTGGCACTTGCTGCCGGTGAACTTTCCACCTTGGAAGACGGTGTACCACTTACTTTCACGCCTGGCGTTTGGCGGGCGTGTGGCTACGCCTGCATGGGCGGCTGCGTGGTCTCTGGCCGCCACCGGGCAGGCAGATCGGCACGACCCAACGCTGCGATCATCGACAGCCAAAGTGCCAAGACCACGTCGCGCGGCGGTGCGCACGGCTGGGACGGCGGCAAGAAGGTCAACGGGCGCAAGCGTCACCTGCCCGTGGATAAGTTCGGGCCTCGTGCTTTACGCGCAGGTGCATCCGGCGGACATCGCCGACCGCGACGGTGCGCGTCCGCCCCTGGGAAACCGTGGCGGCACGCCTCGCCAGGCTCAAGCATCTGTGGGCCGATGCGGGCTACCGTGGGCAACTCGTCGCCTGGATCAAAGAGTATCTGAGCTGGAGCGTGGAAGTGGTCCTGCCCGCGCCGCTTGGGGACGTTATCCCGAGGGTGTCGAGCCACCGCCCATGCCTGCGTTTACGGTGCTCAAACGCCGCTGGGTGGTCGAGCGCACTTTTGTTTGGCTCTCTGGGTAACTACCGGCCGCTGAGCAAGGATTACGAGTTTCTACCCGCCACCGAGGAAAACTTCATTTATCTGGCCATGAGCAGGCTCATGCTCCGGCGACTTTGCCAACCCGGCAAATGACACCAAAACACCCTTTTTCAGACGCCCTCGTGAGCCGCTGGTCCGCGTTTTGGCGAATTTTGCGGTGGTCCGAGTATTCAGTCACGCCGTTGTAGGCCGCCCACAACGTACCCTCGACGCCCCTCAGGCGGTTGCCCGCCCCTTGGTCGAAGAAATACCATGACCAACTCCGGTCCCGAGCGATGCTCTCGGTCGGTTGCCGGTCCTTGGGGTCCGGGTACACGTACTGGAGGTACTTCTCCAGGCGGTTATAGTTCATCGGCACCTGCACCATCTCGCGGAACGTGTCGGCCAGCTCATCGAACTGGTGCCGAACGATGCCCAGCATCTTTTCGGCGGCTTTGAGGCGCTGGTGGATGTCGGTGTGGTGGCTGATCTTGATGCCCGCGCCACCGTTGTTGATGGCGAGCGTGAGCGTGTTTTGGCAGACCACGCGCACGGGCGTGAATTCACCTGCAAGGATGAAGTCCCGTCGTGGCTGTTGGTGAGCAGCAGGTACTTCTCCGTGATGTCATCGCCGACAACACGGATAGAGTCGGGCAGCTTAGCCAGGACCCAGACGCGCTCGCCTTTGCCCAGTGCCCCGGCGGTGTGGTAGACCGCCGCCTGCTTTCCGACCACGGGGTCGAAGAAGGCAAGCGCCTCGCGGTTCCCCCGTCCGCCGCCGGAAAATGCATCCCGGTCAGTCGCCCGCTTTTTCCGGGGTGAGCGTCACCGGCCCGAGGAGGCCCGAATCGGTCAGCGGCCAGTTCGAGGCGTCGAAGGGTTTGTAATTCACGCTCAGCACGTTGGGCCCACGGAAGACTCTTCCATGGCACGTGGCGGATGTCGAGGTCGCGCACGCGATTGGCCGAAACGTTGGTCACTTCCACTTCGAGCACGTTGCCTTCGGGCAGGAGCGTCGTGATCGGCACGCGGAACGGCGGGGTGAACACGGTGCCTAACGGCTGGCCGTTCAGCCGCACGCGCGCGCTCTGGCAGACCTTGCCCAGGTCGAGCGACCACGGTCCGGCGCGTCCGCCGGGCGCGGGGAAAGTGAGCGAATAAAGCGCCGTCCCTGCGAAGCTCTGCGCGTCGGGGCCGCCCAGTCCCGTCCAGGAGGCGAGCTTCGCGGTCTGGATCGGCGGCGGCAACGCGGGGCCGCCGTCGATGAATTTCACGCTCCAGTTGCCGGATAACTCGATGGGCGTTCCATCGACACGGCGATAGACCCACGCGGGGCCGGATTCCGGAACATCGAAGGTCCGCAAGATCATGGATTCGCCCGGCTCGATTTGCAGGTAAACGGGGGTCTTGCCGTCCTGCGCGGGCCGCAGTTCGCGCCATGCCGGTCCTGCCCGTCATCGGGTCCATGATTTCGACCGAACCGGCGGCGGTGGCCAAGCGCGACCCAGCCGTCGAACGCCTCCGGGCCTCCGTTGACGATGAAATAGGACCGTCCGCCTTCCCAGGCGCGCCGCACGAAGCGCAGGCCGGACTGTCCGGTCATCGGTTCGCCGTGAACGCCGGCCGCGTCGAGCGCCGGCGCGACCGATCCGACGTGGATGCGGCCGTCGCCCGGCGAACCCGGATGCCGCCGAGCAGCGACTGAAAATCCTGGCGCCGATCCGCGAGGTTTCCCCAGCCGGGCACGTCGTCGGGCAGCTTCCCGTCGAAGATGACGTTCGCGCCGCCGGCGGCGAGGGCGAGCAGTTGCCTGAGCGTGTCCACCGGCAGGTAGTCGCACGGCGGCACGACCACGGCACGGTACGCGGAATCCCCGAGCGCGATGCGCCCGCCGCCCGTCGACCCGGGCACGGGCAAGTTGGCGGTCGGAGACGTAGTCGAAGGCGAACCCCTCGTCCCAGAGTTGACGCGCCGTCCGGCCGACGGGCTGACCGTCGAACCACTCCTTCCCCGAGACCGAGAAACCCTCCACCATGCCCCGCGCGTCGTGCCATGAGTCATAGACGGGCCAGTAAACCAGAACATCGTTGTCCGCGCGGCCCGCTTGCAGGACGGACTGGCACCGCGCGATGTAGGTGTTCAAGGCGGGAACATCGCGCCAGATCGCGTTGCGCGGATTCATCTCCGTCGAGGCGTAGAAACACCAACCGGGCCACGGGGCCTCGTCCGGCGAATAGGCCGTGCCGTGGTAAACGAGATGATTGATCCCCGCGAGGAACAGGTCGTCGGCGAGCCCCTTCATTTCGCCCAGCGTCTCCGTGAAATGTTCCGCGAGCCAGGTGCCCGTCTCCGCGCTGGCAAGGGTTTTCCCCGCCACGTGCGCCGCGGAAGAAGCGAACTTCGAGACGAGGATGTTCCGGTCCGTGTGGAACATCTCAGTCTCGGGGATGTCGGCGTCGGCGTAGAGATCGAGCAGGTTGCCCGGCGAGCCGTGCGCCTGGTAACGGGTGAGAAAACCCCGCGCGTGCGACCAATCGACCCACGCCGGAATCGACCGGAGTGCCATGAGGTCGGAGATCGTTTCGCGGTAGTCCGATTTCACGCGCGCGGCGTGGTCGTCCGTTTGCGTGCCGAGCAGCGCGGGAAGCTCTGTTTGCAGGCGATAGCCGCGGAGTTTTTCAAACTGGGCAAAGAAGTCCGGCGCCCAGTCGGAGTTGTATTCGTAGGAGTCGTGGAAAAGGGCGCGCAGTTTCGGCTTCGCCGCGGCGAAGGGTTGCTCGAACCATTGGAGATAACGCGTCATCGCGTCCGGATAAAAAAGGTTCAGCATCGGGCCGGCCCCGCCGGGCGCGGCGCGCTTGACCATGACGCCGGAGGGTTTCTGCGAGATCGCGTACACCTGCCAGGGGCCGCCGTCCGCCGTCCAATCTACCTGGCCGTCGGGGCGGATGCGGCCCGTCAATTCCACGCACCGGCCGTCCGCGGAAAACGCCACGAGCGCCTGCGTGGCCGCGGGGTCGAACGCGCCCGCCGGTTTGCTCGCCGGGCGGCACGGTCTGGACCGCCGCGACCAGCGCGGCGTTCGCGTCCGCGTCCGTGACGGTCGGGCCGCCGAAACACCAGCCGGTGCCGGTGGCCATGTCCGTTTCCAGGCCGAGCCGTTTGCCCGTGTCGATGGCGTGGTCGAGCATCCCCATCCATGCGGGGGTCAGGTAGGGAATCTCGTGGTCCGCCCAGCCGTTGACGCCGTAGATCGGAGTGACTTCCACTCCGCCCAGGCCGGCGGCCTGGTAGCGCGCGAGTTCGCGGTCGAGGTTGGCGGGGTCCACGGCGCTGCCCATCCACCACCAGCGCGCCCAGGGGCGGCTCTGCGCGGTGATTTCGGGCCACGCGAGATGGCCGTTTTCCACCGGCGGACGCGGCGGGCTCGACCACCCGGGACGAATCGACCGGCTCGCCGTTGATGCGGACGTTGTGCAGCACGAGCCCCGTGACCTTGCTGATCGTGACCTCCGGCCGGTCCAGTTTGAGGTCGATGTCGGTCAGCGTGATGTCCCGGAGGATGCTCTGCGGCGGTCCCGCGATCCGGCCGAACCCGTCCGCCGTCCCGGACACGTTCGTCATCGTGATATTTTCCACGATCTGCGCGGGCGGCGTACGGCCCTTGAGGTCGAAATACTGCGTCCACGGCTCGATGCTGATCAAGGTGCCCGCCGCGTTCAGGACGACGTTGCGGACGTGGATGTCCGCGTAGTGCTGCGGCGTGTCCGGCCGCAGCTTGAGGCGGAGCAGCGCGAAATTGTCTTTTCGAGGACGTGCCATCGACCCGGCAATTTTCCATCACGGCGTCGCGCACCTGGGAGGCTTCGCTGCCGAGCGACAACACGGCGTGCCCCGGGCCGAAGGTGCAATCGGAAATGCGGATGTGTTCCACCGGCGGGCTCTCCTTGTCCTGGTCCGCCAGCGGCCCTTTCGTGCCTTTGAGCGCGATGTTGTCGTCGTCCACGGAAATGTAGCAGCCGCGTATCGTCACGCCCTGGCAACTGTCCACGTCGATGCCGTCGGTGCTGGGAGCGCCGGCAGGCGTGCGGATGTCCACCTTTTCCACGGTCGCGTTCCGGCAGCGGTAGAGGTGGATGTTCCAGAAGCCGGAATCGCGCAGCGAGATGCCCTGGATGAGAACGTCCCGCGAGTCGGAGACGAACAGGTTGCGTGGGCGGTCCACGTCGAGGTTTTTCGTTTTGTCGTCCGCTTTCAGGCGGCTCCAGAACGCATCCCAATACGGCTTTCCGCCCCCCTGGAGGGTTCCCTCGCCGGTGATGCTGCAGCCCGTCGCAACCGGCGGCGTTGACCAGCGCCGGCCGCCACACCTGCGCGTGCCCCTCGATGCGCGTCGGCCGCGGAGGATAGTCGTCGATGTTCGTCGAACCCAGCAGCACGGCGTCTTTTTCCAAGCGCAGGTTGACGCCGGGCCGCAGGAACAGCGCCCCGCTCAGAAACCGGCCCGGCGGGACGACCACCGTGCCGCCGCCCGCAGACGCGCAACGGTCGATGGATTCCTGGATGGCCGTCGTGTTCAGCGTCTTGCCGTCGCCGACCGCGCCGGTTTCCACGATGGAAAGCCCGGCCGCTGACCGGCCGAAAGGGAGGGCGAGGATCACCGACACAAGCATGGTCAGGTACGCACGGGGGATTTTTGTCATGGCCGGTCCTTTCCGTCGCCGCCCTGTGATGTATCATCCGCCCGCGGGCTGAAAACCTCGTTGCCGAACAGCTTGTCGCATTCCAGCCCGGCGTTGATGAAGGGGCCGACGCCCTTGAGATCATTCGCCACCGTGGGTTGGAACCGCGCATAGTAATCAAACGAGCCGCGGTTCCTCGCGTCGAGAATGGCCACCTCACAGCAGCGCGTCAGGCTGACACCGTGCCGGTCCGCGTCCATCATCACGAACTGGCGGAGGATGCCCTGATAACCCGCGCGGATGGCCGGGATGTCGGCGCGGGGCAGGTAGCCGTGGTTCACCCCCTTCGCCAGCGCGTAGACGAACATGCACGACGCACTCGCTTCGAGATAATTGTTCGCGCGCCCGCCCTGATCCGGCACCTGCCACCAGACGCCCGTTTTCGCATCCTGGTATTTCAGGAGGCCGGCGGCGGTCTTTTGCAGCAGCTCGATGAGACCGGCCCGCGCGGGATGGTCGGCCGGCATCGCGTCGAGCACGTCGACCAGCCCCATGATGTACCAGCCCATCGAGCGGCTCCAGAAGGTCGGCGAAGCACCCGTCTTCGGGTCCGCCCAGGGCTGCTTGCCGCTTTCGTCCCAACCGTGGTAGAAGAGGCCCGCCTGCGGGTCGTAGGTATGTTCTGCGATCAACTGGAACTGCTTCGCCACGTCGTCGAAATCCCGCGTCTCGTGGAAGCGCGCGGCGTACCCGGCGTAGAACGGCTCGGCCATGTAGAGGCCGTCGAGCCACATCTGGTCCTTGTACGCCTTCTTGTGCCAGAAGCCGCCTTCCTTGGTCCGGGGCTGGATCGTGAGCTGATGGCGGAGGAGGTCGGCCGCCTTGCGGAACTTTCTTGATGCGTGAGGTCGTAAAGCTTGAGCGTGGCCACGCCCGCCTGAATGTTGTCGAGGGAGTAACGCTGGGTCTTGTCCGCGCCCTTGGGCTTCGGACGTTCTTCCTCGCCGGGTTTCGGGTCGGGCCGCGGCGGTCTTCGTCTGGTACGTCGCGATCCGGCCGCCCGGCGTGATGTAGGAACCGACGAGCCCCTCCGCGCTTTTTTCGTAAACCGGGTCGCCGGTCCTCTCGCCCAGCCGGATCAGGGCGTCGGCGTAGAGTCCCATCGTGTAGTCCCACCTGCCTTTGCCCTTGGGCGCGGCCCACAGAGCCTTGCCCTGCCGCTCGATCTCCGAGTGAGCCATGGACTCCGACCAACCCAGCGGCGTGGCGGCGTCGGAGTACAGCGGCTGGAGCCAGACGTGGCGGAACTCGACCGGGCAGCCCTCCATCTGGAGCGCGATCTGGCCCGAGTCGAAGGGGAGTTGATCGACGAAGTTTTGCCGGAGTCCGTTGATGAACACCTCCACCGAGGAACCGCGGCAATACACGTCCACGCCGTTCCATTTGCCGGCCGGTTTCTCGTTGGAATCGGCGACCTTCTTCATGGTGAGATCGCCGCCGCCCGGCGCGAACGCCACCCCGCCCTGCGCGATCAGGTCGCCCGCCTCGCCCGACTTCAACTGCACCTGGACGCTGGAGGGCCACACCGCATCCGGCGGACGCTGGCCGACGAAGACCCCGCTGTTGTGCGTGCCCGCCTTCACTGCCTCCGGCCAGCGCCATTCCGCGTGGAGATGGTAATTCGCGTAGACCTTGTCCGTGCGCAGATAGCCGGAGGGCGTGGCGGCCAGATGCAGCACGCCCTTTTCCGCGCGCCAGAACCTGCGCGGCCCCGGCGCGCCGCCCTGGATAAAACACGGTCCAGCCCTTCAGGTCGCGCCCGTTCCAGAGTTCGACGCTGCCGGCGGGCGCGGCCCACGGGACGGACGCGTTGCCGGGTTCCGTGCTCTGCGCCCGCGCCACGCACGGCAGCAGCAACAGGAGCAAGGCGGCGAGACGACGCAAAATCTTCAAGGCGTTTGGGCGGGGGAAACCGGCAGCGGCGCGGACGGCCGGGGAATAACTCAGCGTGACCGGCGACTTCAGGCGTTCGCACCGCGGCACCCAGGTACGCGTTCCAATCGTTTGCCGAGGAAAAATCGCCGCTCCGGTCCCAGCCCGCGCCCGCGTGGTAACGCAACGGCTGTCCCGCCTTCGCCTTCGCCAGGATCAGGTGGTCGGTCTGGTTCTCGGCGAAGGCGCACTCCGTCCCCGGAGCCAGGAGCACGCCACAACCCAGTTGCCCGTCATCCACGTATTTCTCCCACAGGCTCAGCCAGCCCTGGTCCTTGTTCGGGTGGCCGCGGTGGACGCCGGGCGGATGCTTGCACAGGCCGACGGCCACGGTGATCTCCGGCTTGCCGGCGAAGACGAACGTGCTCTCGATCTCGTCGAGATTATGCCCGGCATCGACCGTGAAACGCTTGGTTTCCGCCACCGTCCGGCCGCCGGCGTCCCACGGGTCGTAGCTCAACTCGAACACGGCTGCGGACCGGGCCGTTGGCGAGCACCTTCCACGTCTTCCAGTTGCGGGAAACGAAGAGCGTCGCGCCGTCCCAGACGCCCGTGCCGCCGCAGCCGCGCGACCGGCCGGTCTCGTACATGTCCAGCCCCTCGCCCGTGTCCTAGTGATAGTTGTCGTGGCTCTTGAGGTACCACCGGTCCACGATCGGGTAACGCACCCGCTTCGACCAGACATCGATGCCGCTGGCGATCATCTGGAACCCGCCCGCGGCGGCCGTTTCCAGCGCCGGACCGTAGATGCGGTGGGCGATGCGGTCGTTTTCCCAGGCAAAATCGTCGAGCCGTTCCGGGACGTAGCGCGCGAAGGTCTTGGTCGGAAACGGCGGCACGGGATCGGCGGTCTTCTTCCACCGTGAACACGGCACTGGTCTCGCCGACGGTGAAGTCGTGCTGAAACAAGAAAATCGTCATAGACGCCGTGTCGGTCGTCGGGATGGAAGTTGGTGTACTGCGTGGGCAGCGGCGTGCCGTTGGCGTCCTTCACCACGAGGTGATCCGGCAGCGCGCGCGGCAGCCGGATGGCGATCTCGGTCCACGGCACGTCAATCGTCTCGGAGGGACGGGCCAGCCCGGATGGGTTTGTGACCGTGACCGTCAACGGGGCCGCTGCGACGACGAGGCCCGGGGTCAGGACCGCCAATGCCGCGGCCCAGGCCGGGTGAAGCAAATGTTTCATGGGGAAAACTGCCGGCGACGGCCGCGATCCGGGGAAAGCGTCCGCCGACCGCGATTATCCTGCCGGCGGCTCGCCACACAAGCCTTTTCGGGGCGGCCATTGTCCGGCGGGCGATGATCTTTATCGGCTCGCACTGTTTCCCGCCGCGCCAGCGAAGGTAGGAGCGGCTCTGACTCCCCTGGATGGCGCGTGGGGATAGATGGTGGCAGCCACGTTACCTCCTTTGCACTGTTAGGGTCTCTCGTTAACTTTGGGTGTGGTGGAGTGTAGGCTGGCGGCCATGAGCCGCAAAGCGTATCCGAGCGATTTTTCTGATGAGGAGTGAGAGTTCATCGCCACGTAGCCGTGCGCAGCGGCAGCTCGAGGAACCTTTTCTCCGGTGTAACCCTGGTCCACCCAAGCCAGTGGCACGTTTTCGCGTTCAACGGTTTGTTCGCCATCACACCTAAATGGTCGACAAAAACACGGATGGCGTGTTCATACGCGACCCGTGAGGTAGGGGAGAGTTCGGCTTGGCGGGCCTGGAGCCAGCGCGCCGCAAAGTCGCTCGTGCTTTCCGTGGAGATCGGATTTTGTCCCGTCGCTTCGAGGATGCGGTCAAGCATCTCCCGCGCGACAGCCTCAGTCATCCCACCGGAGACTGCTTTCTGGGTGGCGGTGACGAAGGTTTCGAGAACCGCAGCTCGGTTTTGTAGATGCAGCGCCGGTTCGAGTTGCTTGGCCTCGCGCTCCCACCGCTCCGCAATGGCCATCGCCTCGCCGCGATTACGTTCGGTGGCTGTTACCTTGGTGCAGTGTTGCGTCTGCCCTTTTCCGGGGACTGTGATGCAGGCATACCAGAATCGTGAGAACCCCCGAGGCTTGACGCAGTGAGGCCATGATCTCACAATAACGCCGCGTAAAATGGATGTCGTGGAAAGTCGCCTCCCGAGGAGAGAAGAGGGTTGCCAGAGGGGAGAATCGAACTCCCGACTTGAGGCTACACCTCGGAGCAGTCTCCTCTACTCCCGAAGAACCTTTTCGGCGTTATCCTCTTTACTCTGCGGCAATGTGACTTCACTGTGACCGCGTGGCGTTCCTACGAAGAGATCACCGTGGTAAATCTCCCTACTGGCAGGGGTGCTTTCGCATCCCTGGCAAGGGCCAAACGCAGCGTTCCACCGGACTGAAGGCCAGCGAGCGCAACCGCAACGAGGCGATGGCCCTTGCCGAGAAATGGGAGCGCCAAGCCAAGAATCTCGGACCAGCGCAACACCTCCAGAATCGCGAGGCGGTGTTGGAAGCGTTCATCAGTGCAACACAGTCTGCTATCCGTGGGGACTTTAACGAAGCCACTGCCCGCAGGGTGCTCGACCATATTCTACACGCCTCTGGCAATGGGGCGATCAAAGCTGAAACCGTACGCAATTTTGCCAATACATGGCTGGATACCCGCGCGGGAGAACTGGCCGAGGGCACACGGGAGGCCTACCGGCATGCCATCGCTCTGTTCTTGGCGCACCTGAAGTCCATAGCCGACAAGCCGCTGGACAACGTCACAAGCCGACACATCGAAACTTTCAAGGCTGCACGGATTGCCGAGGGGCTGTCCGCAAAGACCGTAGATCGTGATCTGAAGGTGGTCCGCTCAATCTTCAGAGCGGGTGTCAACCAAGCGCAAACCCGGTTCGACCCCACGCAGGCTGTTCCGCTCGTCAGCCGCAAGGGTAAGGCCAAAGTACAGAAGGTCACTCGCGAGATTTTCACGGCTGCGGAACTTGATGACATCCTCTCAAAGGCTGAGGGCGAGTGGTTGACGGCCTCCCTGCTTGGACGCTACACAGGCGCACGTATGGGTGACTGTGTGCGAATGCGTTGGAGCAGTGTGAGTTTAAGCGAACGCGTCATCCGTTACTCGGACCAAAAAACTGGCAAGGATTACGCTGTGCCAATCCATCGGCGCCTTTTCGAGCACTTGGTCAAACTGGGCGACAGTGATAATCCTGTCGGGCTTCTGTGCCCCACCCTCGCAACAAAGGAAACGGGCGGGTGCAACGGATTGTCAGCACAGTTTCAAAAGGTGATGAAGGCGGCCGGCGTGGACACCATGGAGGTGCATACCAAGGCATTGATGGAAGTCGAAGGGAAAACGGCGCGCACATTGGCGCGCCGTTCCTTCCACAGCCTGCGTCACAGCTATAACTCAGCGCTGGCCAACGCTGAGGTTCCACAAGAAATCCGCCGCAAGCTGGTGGGCCATTCCAGCGACGGCGTGAACGACATCTACACACACCTTGATATCCAGGTATTCCGCGGGGCGATCAACAAACTGCCGTAGTGGAGATCCACCAATGAAGAATCCGAAGCTCGATCCGAAGGAGTGGGACTTTAGTGCGTGTCTTGAGAAGGAGCGGGTTTGGTGTGTTCACTACGAATACGCACGCGAACACGTCCGAAACCACCCTGATCTGGCAGTCGGAATTCCTTCGCTACGTGCTGCAATTTCTAACTCATTCGGAGAATTAAGTGACACATTCAGACACAATCCGGATCGTCCTGATACTCTCCCACTCCGAAGCACGCACTTTCCTGTTGTACCATGGCTCGAAATCGAACCAGATGATCGCGGGTCACTGATCAACTCCTGCAAACTTCGGCCGGGTTTTGACGGTCCTTACACCGACCTTCTCGTCGACGATTACTTTGATCCTGCTTATTTGCTGAAGATCGACGTGCTCAAGAAGGAATTGCATTTCGATTGGGAAAGTCTGTGTCGGAAGAATGATAATGAGACGGCGAGCAGACGCCTTTCAGTTGACGAGCTTTTTGCGAGGATGCCAAATATCTGTCGAGGGCCCAAGCATTTGTATGCAATTTCCAAAGACACCAGTTACGCGATCATCAAGATCGACAGAACGAAAAGCAAAAATGATCTCATGAGAGCCTTCGCAGCTCTCTTAGCTAGGCAGACCGGGAGCGACTCACGGTTGAAGCTAAAACCTCTGCGCAAAGGTGGTCGGGGAAGTGTTATGGAGCAATTAAAACAACTCGGTGCATTGCGTCTACTAACTCAATTCGAAAAGCCCGAAGCTGTTGCGGAGTTCTATCAACAGGAATGTAGGACGGCGCCCTACGGTGATGGGTCCAGCGTCCGACTGGCAGGCGAAAAGGCAAAGCGAAATCTGCGTCGCATGGAAGAGGCTGGCCGTTTCCGATTTTTAGCCGAAATCACCTATCGATAGGTGAACGCAGCTAGCAAACTGTTTCGCTTGGCTCTGAGAGGGCAATCTCCCTCTTGTGACCACTATCAACGTAGAACATTCCACATCCGCCATCGGCGGCGCGTCTGTCCGCGCTGTGCGGCCTGATTACATCAGACTGCCACTGCCCGGTAATCGCTGCCCTTTCACCGGTTTGAGCCGGAGTACCTTAGCTGAGCTCTGCACGCCCTGTCCGGTGAACACCTTCAACCCGCCGGTTGAAAGCCGTGTCATCAGGAAACGCGGAGCCGTCCGGGGTATCCGTCTGATCAAATACGATTCCTTGATGGCGCACCTGGAAGCGCTGCCGAATGACGTTGGTGCAGAAGTTTCAACCGATAGAGAAGCAAAGAGCCGCTGACCTTGCGGCAAACGGCTCCTGCGGATTTCTTACTCGCCTTGGACAGTGGGCAGAATATCTCAAAGGAAGTCCGGACGCAAGCGGAAGGCGGCAACCCTTCCCATGAAAATCCGAATATCCGCGACGGTTCCAGCCGTAGGCAACTTCAGCCGGCAGTCGGCTCACTGCCATCTCCGTAGAGGTTTCCTTGATCGTCCGCTGTCCTTCGCGCCCGGGGCGGCGCGGTTGGCGGTGTCAATTGGCACGCTACCCATGTCGGCCCTTGCAACGCGGGAGGCGCTTTGAACGCGGCCACTCCTTTACTGGACCGGGAGTTACCCGCTTTTGTGCGGGACTTGCTTGGCAGCGCGCCCAAGGTCGGCGCGGGCGTTGATAAATGGCTCTACCGGACGGCGAGGGTACTTCACCCCTTCCGCCGCGAGGCTGAGATCGTCGCCTTGCTCCAGGCCGCTCTGCACGGGGAACGCATACGAACCGGTGCCATCGAACGGGCGGTGCAAAACTCCAAGGCGGCGGCGTGGAACCCTGCCAAGACCGTTGCGTGTGGTGGCGCGAGGGCAAGCGCTTGGCCAACGGTAAGCGCTCCCCGTTGTGACAGGATCATCAATGACGGTCCCGATGCTGCGAGCCTTTGCGAGCTGTCTCCGATCAGCTTCGATGTAGACGACGGCAGCAACGCCGACGAGATCATTGAACAGCTTTTCTCGACGCCGGCCGTTCCTGACCCGCTGTTGTGCGTGGGCAAGAATAACTGGAAATTCGCCACCCGGCCGCTCTCCCAGTGGATTCACGGCAACAAGCTGACAGGTAACCCGCTGATCGTCCCGTCGCCGATGTGCGCGCGGACTGGCAGGACCAAAGAGGGCGAGGCGAGCGAACATTGCCTCGACAATACCGGCGACCGGCGCTTTCTGGTTGTGGAGTTCGACAAGGGCGTGACGGACGAACACGCAGCGTTGCTCTGGCACTTGGCCGGGTTTGGTCCGCTTGCTATGGTCGTGCATTCGGGCGGAAAAAGCCTCCACGGCTGGTTTTTCTGCGCCGGGCAGGGCGAGTCGGAAATGCGCCGATTCATGGAATACGCGGTGAGCCTTGGCGCGGATGACGCAACCTGGACCCGTAGCCAATTTGTGAGACTTCCGGCCGGTCGGCGAGAGAACGGCGCGAGACAGCAGGTCTTCTACTACGATCCGGCCATCGTTAGACGCGGGGAGGAAAAACCGTGATGCACGAATCGCGTTTATTCACGAACGGACTCGCGCCCGCCGGCGGGTGGCGGCACGACGAAATCCCGGCAACAGGTGAGCAGGCTGCCGAACCAATTCACGCTCTGGCGCTTGGCGGTTTGCAGCGCGCACCGTCCGACGGGGACGACGTGTTGCTTGGTGCCAACGGCTACGATGACGCATGGGATGCATTGCTCGCGACCGGAGAGCAGTATGAGCCGACCAGCGAGGTTGAAATGTGGATGCGAGAGAATTGGGGGAGGGAAACGTTTGAATCACCCTCGCAAACGACCGATGGGGAGGAACGGCTTTTGACCGATATTTCGGCAATTTCGGCATCATCGCGCGCGCAGGCGAGGGCTTGGATGCGGCCATTTCTCGACTTCTTCATCGCAGAAGGGACCATTGCCGAAGCCTGTAGACTGGCGGGCAACATCCATCACAGCACGCCGGAGAAGGCCGCGAAGGTGGATTCGGCCTTTGCCGATGAGTTCGCCATCGCCCGACAGATCGTGGCTGACGGATACCGACGAGAGTGGCGTCGTCGAGCCGTTGAGGGTTGGGAAGAACCTGTGTACGGGCGCGTGGCTAAGGACCAGGACGGCGAGGTGGGGACCATTCGCAAGTTCTCGGATTCGCTTCTGGCCCGTGGACTCGTGGCGTATTGCTCGGAGTTCAAGCCCGAAGAGACGACCACGATCAACAACAACGTGTCCGCTTCCGCCAGTGCCAAGACCGAATCAATGGTCGTGGTATCCAAGGAACAACTGGAGAAGCGGCAGGCCCGGCAGCGCAAGAAGCTCGAGCATCAAGTGGATCGTGCGCGGTTGGCTTTGGGTTCGACGGGAGCGAATTGATCTTGCGGGCAGGGCGATCAGCGGAGGCCCCACCGCCAGCCGCTGTTCGCTGGAGCGCGTGGTTAGGCCGGGGGCGTCGAGTGTCAGAACCACCGAACCGGAAGTGTCTTGAGCTGGAGGTACAACTCACGGTGGTGGCGCAAAGCTCGGCAGAACTCCTCGACCATGATCCAGCTTGGCGATGGTCTCGGGAAGTCGAACTCGGAACCCTGCCCCTCTGGACGCACCGCCAAACCGGGAGAAGAAAGGTCGCAGGTCTCAGCCATGCGCGTGAAGAACGCTCGTAGATACTGTAGTACGTCCTCGAAACGGGTCTCGGCTTGGTCGGTGAAATACTTGGCTGCGCGCTTCTGGACGGTGAGGCCGGATGTCGGTGTGACAAGCAAGCGGAAAAGAACGTCGTGCGGCAACTCCAAACTCACCGTCGCGCTGCGATTGTCGCCGCGAGTGTGTGTCTGAACGTCCCAGACCATGTGCCAGTAGGTGATCTGATCGGTTGGCGTGGTCATTGAGGCGTGTTCTGGTGGCCTAACGAACTCAAGCTCAGCGACAGGCACCGGCGAAGTCAAGCATCGGATACAGAATGATCTTGCCCGGATAAAGAGGACCAGCGGGTGTGCTACAGAAGAGCACAACCGATATGGCAACAACGCAAAGCAAGTTCGGCAGGAGATTCGATGAGGAGTTCAAGCGCGAGGTGGTAGCCCTGGCCAGTCGGCCCGGGGCGAGCGACACGCAGGTGGCGCGTGATCTGGGCGTGAGCCCTTACAGCGTGGGACGCTGGAAGAAGCTCTACGGCTCCGCATCGGTAGCCGCCTCTACCCCTAGCGTCAGCGTGCAGGAACTGGAGCGGCGCATCCGCTCGCTGGAACGCGAGAACGCGGACCTGCGCGAGCAGCGAACCATCCTAAAAAAAGCGGTCGCCATCTTCTCCGAACCCCCGCGATGAAGATCGGCGTGATCAGAGCCTTGACGGGGCAACATCCGGTGCGAAAACTCTGCCGCACCCTTGGCGTGGCGCGCAGTGCTTACTACGCCGCGCAGAAGAAGGACACGCGACCGCGCGCCAGGGAGAACGTGCGCCTGGAGGGGAAGGCCCGCGAGCTTTTCGAGGCGAGCGGGCGCACCTACGGCAGCCCACGGCTGGTGGTAGCACTGCGGCGGGCGGGCGAGTCGTGTGGGCGACACCGGGTGGCGCGGCTCATGGCCCGGGCGGGGCTGCGTGCCCGGCAAAAAAGACGGTTTCGTCCTCGGACGACGGACAGCCGGCATCTTTGTCCCATCGCCCCCAACCACCTGGCCGAGCGAGCGCAGCCACCCGCCCGGCCCGGCGAGGTGTGGCAGGCGGACATCACCTATGTCGCTACCAAGGAGGGTTGGCTTTACGTGGCGGGCGTGCTCGACGCTTGCAGCCGCCGGATCATCGGCTGGGCGGCGGACGAGGCGATGCCCACCGCGCTCGTCGCCCGCGCCTTCGAGCGGGCCATCGCGGCGCAGCGGCCCTCGCCTGGGTTGCTCCACCACTCGGACCGCGGCAGCCAGTACGCCAGCGATGCCTACCGCGAGTTGCTGCGCCAGCATGGCGTCATTGCGAGCATGAGCCGGGCGGGCAACTGCTACGACAACGCCAAGATGGAGAGCTTCTGGGCGACGTTGAAAACTGAACTCATCGACGGGCGGGTGTACGCCACCCGTGCGGAGGCCAAGAGTGCGATCTTCCACTACATCGAGGTCTTCTACAACCGGGCGCGGCTCCACGGCGCGCTCGGTTTTTACTCGCCCGTGGACTTCGAGCGCAACCTGAACTAAAACAACAAAAACCCGGCACTCCGCCTGGTCCTCAAAACCGGGACAAGATCAGAAAGAGGGTGGCCGCCGGTGCCTGTTCGCTGGAGCGCGTGGTTAGGCCGGTGCTGCCACTGTGCGCGAGTCGTGGAGAATAGACGCAAGATGCCGTGGGGACCCAGAAACTTGTTTTCAGTTGCATGGACGCGGCCCGCAACGACCGCCGAAGCGTAGTTGTCGGGGTGAACGATGGAACAGATGGCTTCTGTCGGAGGAAGCAGGCGGGAGAATCCGAAGTCCAAACAGGCCAGAGCAGCTTCGGTCGCCAGACCCAAACCTCGCAGATCGGGATGAATATGGTAGCCGACCTCCAGGCGACCCTCTCCTGCGACGGTCTGGACGGTCAAACCGGCGTCACCCACGAATCGTCCGCTCTCGCGCAACTCCAAAGCCCACAATCCGAAACCTTGGTCCGCGTATCGTTGCAGGTTACGGGCAATCCACTCCTCGACGTGGTCTGCCTGATGGAAGCCGGGATAAAATATCTGGGCGTAAGGGTCGGCGAAGACTTCCCGGAGAGCTACGGAGTCGGTGTTCACAAATGGACGGAACCCGAGTCGCTCTGTGGTCATGAAGTAAGAGGACGCCATGTTCAGGGGCCTAACGAACTCAAGCTCAGCGACGCCCCCCATGAAAACACCACCTCTAAATGATACTACCGGGGGGCGTTCGCTGGAGCGCGTGGTTAGGGGTGGCGGTGACTACAGCATAATCGACGCTCGCAACCCGGACTCGCTGACAGCTACTTCTGTTGGAGCCGGGAAACAACTCGCTGCTCTGTTTCCCTTGACAGTGACACAGGGTCGATCTCGACGCCTAGGATTGTCTTGCAGAAAGGGCAGAGGAACGAAACCCCCTTCCAAGTCTGCGTAGGCGCTATGCCTATATCCATGTACTCGGTTTGAATTTTCTGAATGACCTTCTCGCACTTCGGACATTTTCCTGTGTTCATAATCTGGCTATGTGTTTTGGTCTTCCTGCTGTGTGAAACCTTTGAACATTCTGTCTGGGTTTGGTGGCGCTGGTATCTGCGCCTTCAGTTTCGTGTTTTCTGCAACGACGCGCTTATTCTCGGCAACAAGGCGCGCATTCTCCGCAACCAATGCCTGATTGCGTTTAACAATCTTCTCATTTTCGGACTTCGGCACCGTCTCTTCCGTCGCTTTCGGACTCGACCATGGCAAAGAACCCGTCCGATCAATGAGCCTTGAAAACGGTCTGTTGAGGAAAATTGCTCCGACAATGACGGCTGTGGCCCCAACAACGCAGAGAGGAATCGTGAAGTCCATAATCGTAATCCTACAGTGTATGCCCAACCTAGCCACCCCTAACGCCTCCAAGCTCAGCGACAGAGGCTGGCGGGGTCAAGCGTGGAATACGGGAAGGACGTGAACGCCAGCCTCTGTTCGCTGGAGCGCGTGGTTAGGCACAGCGGTCGAGTGCGTGGAGGCGCAATGACCAGTCGCCCACCTCTGCGTCGGTGGTGTGGATGCGATAACTGCCAGCCGACAGAGGAATTTCGGCAGTGGAGTAAACCCAGCCTGGGCCACTGTCACAGGCAGCACACAACAAAAAACCGTTGCTGGGGCTGGAAATCACCAGCCCCGTGTCGGTAAAAGAAGCGGCAGAAACACCGCTGACCATGGACAAAAAGTCTTCGGCAGGAATCTCATCGTGCCAAACACGCGGGACGACCAAAGTGCCGGAGCCGAACGCACCAGCGGGAACCCAGACGCTCAAGGGCACATCGCCGCCTAACACCAGCCCGGTGCCGGGGCCGACCGGGATGACGCCCAGCGGATCACCAGCCGCGCAGGCAACCGCGTACTCTGCGTCCGTCGCCTGCCACAAGCTCGCCCACTCATGCGCTGCAAACAGATGTGGGCCACCGTCGCAGGAAACCCAGTCAAGATCGTCGAGCGTCATGGCGCGTGTGTAGCTGTGCCTAACGGACTCAAGCTCAGCGACAGAGGCTGGCGAGGTCAAGCGTGAGGGTCCGAAGAAGACTCGTCGCCAGCCTCTGTTCGCTGGAGCGCGTGGTTAGGCCATCGGTCGAACGTAGGTAAACCCTCCCGACCGAGTTCTGTTTTCGGAGGCGGGCTGTCCATCGCTCGCTTTGGTGAGCTGGCTGACCCGGAGCGGAGGATCCATCCTGCGAAGGTGCGAAATGTGGATGAGGTTGACGCTCTCTCCGCCCGCTGCTTTGGAAGCGTGATAAAGCTGTCCCTCGCCCGGCTGTAGCTCCGCGATCTGTCGGTTGATCTCCGCTTGTCTCTCCGGTGACAACACGCGCTTGTCCTCCCAACCAACGATCTCGGCGCGGTAGCCGATGGTCTGGAGATCGTCTGTGGTGGAGAAAAATGCTTGGATCGGGTTCTCGGGCGAGGGTGACGCATCGCGGAGCATCGTGATGACCGTAGGCGAATACGGCTGAAGAAACATGACCTGCTCCGGTCGTCGGGTCTGAACGGATAAAATCTCCGTGAAGACCTTCTCATAGACTCCGTTGAGGAATAATGCTTGAGGAGTTTTCATAGGGGTGTGAGACAAGGAGCGCGAGATGGCCTAACGAATCCAAGCTCAGCGACAGGCAGGGCGAAAACAAGGATGGAAGAACAGAGAAAAATCCACCGCCCTGCCTGTTCGCTGGAGCGCGTTGTTAGGCGGGCGGCGGGGAATCAAGGTAAGGCTGAAGGTCTTGGAACGCCATGTCAGAAAGCAGAACGGTGAATGCAAGATCAGGAGCACGGCCAAAACGCTCTGCATCAGAAAGGAAGTTGCCGTCGCCGTCCCAAAAATGCTGCGCCCTGTGCTTTTCTGGACTAGCAATCAAGATGCACGTTCTGAATGCAGCGAAAGAAAGCTCGTTTTTGAGGGCGATCTCGGGAATCGCAAAACTCCATGAAAGATAGAACCGCTTGAACATAATCTGACGTGCCGCGCTGATGACATCTTTGGAGAGATGGGGATTCTTGCGATACGTGATCCCTCCCGCTGCAAAGTGTCGCGATAGAACCGCGAAAATCGGTTTGTGATTCTTCGTGGGAAATGGATCGTCCATGATGGCCGGTTTGCAGAGTGCGCTTTCTGTCGCCTAACTATACTTTGTTAGTTTGAATTTGCCTGTAGGCAGGGCTGAAGGCAAGTTGTTTGCATGGAGGGAACAGACACGACGGCGTTGGACGTCCGTTTGGAAGAGTTCTTGGAACGGTTGACACCGAGTTTGGGCCGTCCCAAGCAGCGGCGGCAAGCCCGCACCTACGTGGCGGGCCTGCTGCTCGAGGGGGAGCGCAAGAGCGTCCAGCCCTTGGCCGGCCGGCTCGGAGCGACGGATAACGGCCAGGCGCTCCACCACTTCGTGGCCCACAGCCCGTGGGCCTGCGAGGGCCTGTTTGCCGCGATGGCTCGGGAGGCCGCCCGGCTCTGGCCGCGTCCGCACGCCTGGATCATCGATGAGACGAGCTTTCCCAAGGCGGGCCGCCACTCGGTGGGAGTCGGCCCCCAGTACTGCGGGGCGCTGGGCAAGATCGCCAACTGCCAGGTGGCCGTGAGCCTGCACTACGCGGCGGGCACGCTGGAGCAGGCGGCCAGCGCCGCGCTGGGCTGGCGCTTGTTCTTGCCACGCGAGTGGGTCGGCGACGCCGCCCGACGCCAGAAGGCGGGCGTGCCCGCGAGCCTCGCTTACCGCTCCAAGAACGCGCTGGCCCTGGAACTGGTGGACGAGGCGCTCGCCCGCGGATTGCCGCCCGCCCCGGTCTTAGCCGACAGCGATTACGGCGATGATTACTCCTGGCGGGCGACCCTGCGGGCGCGGGGCGTGGGCTACTGCGTGGCGGTCGAACCCAAGGCCAAGGCGTGGACGAGCGCCCCGGTGGGCAGTCCGCCCTCCGCCGCCGGTCGGCCCCAGCCCAGAGACCTGTTGCCAGTCCCCAAGCGCCTGGACCAGATCGCCCGCGAGCTGCCACCCCGAGCCTGGCGCAAACTCACTTGGCGCGAGGGCACGCGAGGCCCGATGCAGGGGCGTTTTGCGCGGGTGCCGATCTGGGCGAGCCACGGCTACACGCAACGCCAGCACGCAGGGGAGCGCACCCGCGAGTGGCTCTTTATCGAGTGGCCCCAGGATAAAGAAGCGCCCACCGACTACTGGCTGGCCCACTTGGGCAGCGTCACGAAAACGCCCACGCTCAAAGCCTTGGCCGAGTTGGCCAGGGAACGCTGGCGCGTGGAGCAGGATTACCGCGAACTCAAGGACGAACTCGGGCTCGACCACTTCGAGGGCCGCTCGTGGGCGGGCTGGCACCACCACGTCGCCCTGACCTGCCTGGCGCACCTCTTCTTACAAAGCGAACGCCGCCGCCCCTCCACCAGGGCGACGCAAAAAAAACCGGGAAGAAGCGCCCGCCCAGGAAAGCCTGCCGCAGACACGCCGTCGTCTGCACGCCCTTCTCGTGCGGAGATCATGCGCCCGCTGTCCCTGGTGTCACACCCGTTTCAACACGTCTTGAAAAAAGTGACAAAGTAATACTAACGAATCCAAGCTCAGCGACGAGCCCCACGCAAGACAAGCCCAAACACGAACGGCGAGCCAGGGCTGTTCGCTGGAGCGCGTGGTTAGGCCGGGCGGCGTGGCTCCTCGTGCTCGCGCTCCCAGAAAAACTTGCCTGCCTCTGCCTCCGCGTAGGTCGGACAAGCATAAAGCTCGGTGCCGCACTTCTGGCAGGTAGCCCCCTGCATCGGGCCATTGGAAGCTCGGCATCGCACGCCACCGGTCCAGATGCCGCCGACAGGCTTGTGGACGCTGATGCAAGCCCCACACACCGGACAAGTGTTCAAAGGCTCGGGAAGTGGAATCTTTGTCACGGAGCGCATGATGCAGGTGGCCTAACGCCTCCAAGCTCAGCGACGGCTCATGGCGAGATGGACGCGGAATGCAGAAAAACGCCGACCGCCATGAGCCGTTCGCTGGAGCGCGTGGTTAGGCGGTGCGGTCACTTGGGCTTGGTGACTTTGGTTGCGTAGGTGACGCTGCCGAAGGAAATCTCGCGCGACTCGCCAAGTGCTTGGTTCTGCTGGTAGGGACCAAGTGCAACGGTCTTCCCGCTGTGGGTGGGATGGGTCATCGTCTGCGCCAGATCGACGGTGCCGTTGCCACGCAGCGTCGGAACCACGGCGTAGCTCCGCTCGCCCACTGGCACCACCACTTGCTTGCCGTCCTCGGTCAGAACGTGGAAGCGGCCAAGAACCTTGTCTCTGCCGTGGTCATCCGTGTCGGTGACGACGGTGTCAACGATCAGCGGGGTTCCTGCCGAGGCTGTCGCAACGAGGGAACAAACGGACAGAAGTGCGTAGAGAATGGTTTTCATTTGCTTGTTGTAATCGTGGAATTTGGGAATAGCGAGCATCGCCTAACGGACTCAAGCTCAGCGACAGAGGCTGGCCAAGTCAAGGCTGGAACTCGGAGAAAGCCTGACGGCCAGCCTCTGTTCGCTGGAGCGCGTGGTTAGGCGGCGGCACCCTGGGAAAGGACGCTCCGAAGAGACGCCGTGGCGCAAAACCGGGGCAAAAGACGGTCTGGCGGGTCGTCGGAGCGCAAAACCGGGGCAAAAGATCGTCTGGCAGGTCGCCGTGACGCAAATACGAGGCAAAAGATCGTCTGACAGGTCGCCGGAGCGCAAAACCGGGGCAAAAGACGGTCTGGTGGGTCGCCGGAGCGCAAAACCGAGACAAAAGATCGTCGGATGAGACGCCGGAGCGACTAAATCGAGGCAAAAGATCGTCCGATGGGACGCCGGAGTGCTCCGGCGAGCTGTCCGACGCCCCGAAGACGGCCCGCGTAGCCGCCTAACGGACTCAAGCTCAGCGACAGAGGCTGGCCGACGCAAGACGTGACTACGAGAAAGAAGCCCGGCGGCCAGCCTCTGTTCGCTGGAGCGCGTGGTTAGGCCGTGACGGGTGAACTTAACCTGCGTCGGGCGTATACTCAGGATCGTAGGTAAGCACCAACTCAAGGCGCTCGGCCGATAATCGTTCCGTTCTGTGACTCGGTAGGCGTGTGGCTGGGCCAAGCCTGATGTGACAAGCTCATCGGGTGTAATCGCTCCCGAGGAGAGCTTGATCGCCAAGCTCATCGGCACACCATAATAGGGCTGACCGATGGCTTTGTCTCTCAGCGCGCTCCCGAGTGCAGAGGCGACATTGGCGAGGATAGGATCGGCTGATCTGGTGTCGGCAACGAGTCCGTCATCTGGGCCATTCACAAAGCGCATGACGATGTTTCTGGTGGGCATATGGACGAAATGTTCTGGTGGTCTAACGCCTCCAAGCTCAGCGACAGAGGCTGGCGAAGACAAACTATGGATGCGAAACAGACGTGCCGCCAGCCTCTGTTCGCTGGAGCGCGTGGTTAGGCGCGGGGCTGCCTCTCACGAACGACGATCAGGGCGATGCCAGCAAGACTGCCAAGGATAAAGACCTCCGCTAGCAAGCAGCCTGAATCGATCCGGGTGGATGCGACGCCTACAGCCCCGCCCGCTTCGCGTGAACGCTCCGCATAAAGTTCTGAGGAGAACAAAAACCCTCGGCTGGGCCGTGCCTCGACGGTGTCCATGGCGTAGTGGCGAGGAGGAAACGCCGCGCAAAGCAGAACGAGCAGACAGAATGTGCCTGCGATGAGTGAGCGTGGGGAAAACTTCATGACGAGATGAACTGTCGGATAGCGCCTAACGCCTCCAAGCTCAGCGACAGCCACCGGCGAAGTCAAGCGTGGGATACACAAACAAGCTCCCCGCCGGTGTCTGTTCGCTGGAGCGCGTGGTTAGGCCGTGGCGGGTGGCTACCGGACGAAAACGGCCTCTGGATGCCGCATGATGTAGATGATGACGATGATGGACACCAAACTACAAAGCCGGGTGAGCCAGAGTCGGAAGGAACCACCAAGTTCGTACTTCCAGCTATTGTCAAGCAGCCGGGAAAGCTGCGGGAAGAGGAAGGTCAGCACGCAGAAGGCAAGAAGCGCGTACAGGATGGCGAAAAAACGCGTTTGGTCTGGAGCGGAGGCGATGGGCACATCCAAAGATCGAGCAGCCGACGTGCCGGGATCGAGAATGTCTGGTGGCCTAACGGACCCAAGCTCAGCGACGGAGGCTGGCGAAGTAAAGCGTGGAATACAGAAAAAGCCCCCCCGCCAGCCTCCGTTCGCTGGAGCGCGTTGTTAGGCGATGCGGTGGATGGAGAGGACGAAGCGCAGCAGGTAGATGGTGCCGCGCCGCCAAGAGCAAGACATAGGAAACCTGAACAAACAAGCCGAGCTTGCCGAGCCAAGACCAGGCGGCGGAACGATCAAACGCGAAGCTGGCGGCATACAACGCGACGGGCAAAAGGGCCAGCAGCAGAGAGCCGATGAACTTAGGCAGAGCAATCCCGGGGGTGACGAACTCGTCGGTGGGCAGCTTGGAAAGGGCGTAGATCGTGCGCAGCCCACGCAGCAGAGGAATGCCGAAGATGACGGCAGTGACGAGGGAGGCGCTGATGAGAATGTATGGGATCGCAGGTTTCATGTCAGAGTGCGGTAGCATCGCCTAACAACGGAGTTCGAGCCGCATCCCCGGCGTCAGATCGGAGGACAGCCTGGGGTGTGCGGCTGAACATCATCGGCACAGAGATAAGATGAGGCTGCAACGCAGAGTTCGGTGCCCGGCTCAAATTGTACGCCACCTGTCAAGGTAAACGTGCCGCCGGTGCACTGAACGAACTCAAGCTCAGCGACAGAGGCTGGCGCGAGAGGACGTAAACACGAAACAGACCCCACCGCCAGCCTCTGTTCGCTGGAGCGCGTGGTTAGGCTCCCCGCCTACAGAGGGGCTTCTGGACCGCCGGAAGAACCCGCATGGACTCCGGCGGGGGAATGATGGGCCCTGCCGCCGGGAAGGCGTGAACGAAGCGACCGGCTGGCCGGAACGAGGGACGCGCTAACGAGATGGGCCCGAACGGGGACAGACTGGTGCTGGCTAGAACTCGGAACCGGCTCGACACTGGCAACAAAGGGAACGAGAACCCGCTCGCCCTCGAAGACCCACCGGCAAGGATCGCTGGGGCCTAACGGACTCAAGCTCAGCGACAGAGGCTGGCGAGGACAAGACTCAACCACGGAACCGAGCCGACCGCCAGCCTCTGTTCGCTGGAGCGCGTGGTTAGGCCCGCGCCTACAGAGCGGCTTCTGGTCCGCCGGAAGAACACACCTCCACTCCGGCGGGGGAATGAGGGCACTGCCGCCGGGGATGGATGAACGAAGGAGCGACGTGCCGGAAGAATGGACGCGCCGAAGGGATGGCCCGAGCGGGAACCGACGTGCCCTTGCTGAACGGGAACACGCTCGCCCCCGAAGAATCCTGGCAGAGTGGACTCAGGTGCCTAACGCCTCCAAGCTCAGCGACAGAGGCTGGCGAAGAAGGACGTGGCGTTCAAGGAAAAGCTCACCGCCAGCCTCTGTTCGCTGGAGCGCGTGGTTAGGCCCGACGGCGTCGGAACGCCACGGCAAACAGTAATACACCGCCCGCGATGAACAAAACCCAAGTGGATGGCTCAGGCACGACGCTGGTGATGACCAGCGAGTCTGCGTTCAGGCCACTGCCCCAAGTGTAGGTGTACGTGCCCGGCGTGAAGCCGAGGGTGGCAAAGGTCTGGCCGGTGAACGTCGAGCTATCGGTCAGCAGAGTTCCGGAGACGTAGCCCTGTGGCACCCTAATAGTGTGCTGATACCCGTCGATACCAACAGTGCTACCCGTGCCCGAACTTGCGAAGACATTGTTGCTGCCGGTGCCGAACGCGGCGGGACCCGTCAGCCCGCCTCCGCCGTAATCGGATAAAATTGTACTGCTCGACGAACCGGCGAACAGAATTCCAAGGGACGGCACGATTTGGGCGGGCTCCGAGTCGAGGCCAAGGTAGGTCAATGCGGCCGTGTTGAGCGTGCCGCTGCCGTTGACCACGACGCTGCCGCCGACTTGCGTCAGCGTGAGAATAAGAGCGGCCTGCGCGCGGCCGGGAGCAGCGACTAGCGGGAGCAGCGCGACCGCGGCGAGTGTGAGTAGGCGGAGGAAAAGGATGGGCGTGATTTTCCTAGTGGCGGAAGTGCAGGACATTTGGTTGGAGTAAAAACGGCGATCTGTATATGTGTCGTGGACTGTGCCGTCAATGAAAATACAGAGAATACTGACTGGCTTTTCAGGGCCTAACAACGGAGTTCAGCCGCATCCCCGGCGTCATATCGGAGGACAGCCTGGGGTGTGCGGCTGAACATCATCGGCACAGAGATAAGATGAGGCTGCAACGCAGAGTTCGGTGCCCGGCTCAAATTGTACGCCACCTGTCAAGGTAAACGTGCCGCCGGTGCACTGAACTAGTAGTAGACGGACTTTCGTGCACGGACAAGTGCAATGCAAAATGCACGGGCTACTGGCATATTTTACTGACAAATAGGGACTTGTCATTTTATGAGGGAGCATGCCCCGCCCCAAAGCGCATTACAGTCTGCACCTGAAAAACCATCTCACAGGCGACCAGCTCAAAGTGGAGCTGATCGACCTGCCGTTTGCCGATGGACGGCGCTTCCGGCTGCGCGTCAATGGGCGATGGGCCAAAAAGCTGCCCACCGGCAGCAAGACCACCGTCGTGGCCCAAGCGCGTACCTGGCTGGTCAAGCATTGAGCCACGCTTAACGAGATTCGCTCGAACATCCCCCGAGAAGTTCCACGGCAGCACTTGGTCAGGATGGCTACCGAGAGCGTCAACCGACGCTCTCGGTTGATGCCACGAAGCTCAGGCAAACGTTTCCAACGGATCGGGAGCCGGCGATTTTGATCATCTCATGCCGTAATACTTGGGGAAAACGGTCTGCGTCACCGGCGTGCGTTCACGCACTTGCTGTGACAAACCGCTGTGACTGGACCGCGTGGCACACCTCACTAATCGTAAAATACTCGATTTGAGCAGTATTGCCAGAGGGGAGAATCGAACTCCCGACCAAGGGCTTATGAGTCCCCTGCTCTACCGCTGAGCTACCCTGGCACACGGAAACGGCCGGAAAATAGTCGTCTCCGTTGGTGCGCGCAACGAAATCGTTTACTTTTTAGCTCCGTCTTTCCCTCATCCCTCATGCCTGAACTCGCCGAAGTCGAACACAGCCGTCGCCAGTGGGACCTCGGAATCGGCCAAACCGTTCTCAGCGTGCGGCATTGCTCGCCCTGAAATCCGCGTCTTCCGCGACACCGATACCGCGGCCCTCCGCTCAACTGCTGCCCGGTCAGCGATTTCTCGCCTCGGAGGCCCGCGGCAAGCAGATGCTCTTCCAGATTCAGCGGCGACCTCTGGCTGGGCATCCATCTCGGCATGAGCGGCGAACTCCGCCGCGAGGACCTGCCCGACTACGCGCCTCGCAAGCACGACCACCTCGTTCTTCGCCAGGACTGCACGCGCGCTCGTCTTCGAGGACAAACGCCACTTCGGCCGCGTCCGTCTCCACCAGGGCAGCCGAGCCGCCCGCGTGGTGGAACTCCCTCGCGCCAAGCGTGCTTTCCACGGCAGTTCACGCTCGACAGGCCATCGTGCAGATTCCTGCAACGCCGACGCCGGACTCCGCTCAAAGCCGTACTGCTCATGCAGGAACATTTCCCCGGCGTCGGCAACTGGATGGCCGACGAAATCCTCTGGCGCGCCCGTCTCCATCCCTCCACCCCGGCCGGCTCGCTCGATCGCAACGCAGACCCGCGGCCTCTGGGAACGGTCCGCTGGGTCAGCCGCACCGCCATCCGCATCATCAGCGACGACTGGACCTACCCGCCCACCTGGCTCTTCGCCCACCGCTGGGAAGCCGGCGGCACTGTGCCCGCGCTGCCGCACGGACCTCCAGCGCGCCACCGTCGGCGGCCGGACCACCTGCTGGTGCCCGGAATGCCAGCCGGCACCGGCTGGCGAAAGCCGGTCACGCTTTGAAATCCCGCTGGCTGAATACCACGATCCCGACGACCACGAAACGTCGCGTCCAACGCCCCGAGATAGGCCAGGTCCACCGCGATGTCCCGCCACGGGATGTGGTGGATGAAACGCGTTGATCCACGTCGCCATGTGCGCCGGTGATGAAATACGGTTTGAGACTCTCGAAATACGGCACGTTGCGAAAGATGAAGTCGAAGAAACAGAATCGTCAGCGTCACGATGGTCGCCGCCGCCGGCTTCATGTTCAGGCACGAGAACAGGAAACCCAGGCTGGAGAACTCGTCAGGCACCACGCCAGCAGCGGCAGACGCGCCGAGATAACGTCCACAGCCCGGCCCCGGCTCGTACAGCGCGAAAACGTGCTCGAACGGCGCGAACGCAAACAGCCCGCCCCAGTCCGCTGGTACAGCCAGTCCCGGCCACCAGCGCCGACAAGCCGATAAAAACACGCATCGCAAAGGTGTAGACCACGCACGCGATGATATTTCAGCAACCCGATCCGCCACCGCGACACCGGCCGGCAGAGCATCATCCGCATCGTCCCTTCCTCGACTTCCTTGCTCACCACGTCCCCGGCCACCAGCGCCAGGAACAGCCCGCCCAGCAGGAGCGCCGTCCAGACAGCATCATGCAAACCCAGCGTCAGCCCCGAGAAATACTGCTCGAACCCGAACCCGTTGCTCTCGATCATGTGCCGGAACGCTGCTTGCGGACCTGGGCCGGTTCAAGCACGAACAGCACCAGCCCTTCCACCAGGCCAGGAACGCCCCGAACCCGAGGTAGGTCCGTTTGCGGGCAAACAGTTTCGTCAGCTCGTGCCAGAAGTTGCAGGAGAAAAAGAGGGGGCCATTGGAGTCAGCGCAAGCGCGGCTGATCTCGGCGGCGATGGTCGTGCGCAGGTAAACGTCTTCCAGACTCTGCCGGATCGGTTCGACGGCGCGCACGCGCACCCCGCGCCGACCAATGCCGCCACCAGATCGGCCACGTCGCGGCGCTCGCGGGCAGCGCGACGGTCCGCGCGTCCGGGTCGAGCGTGCGCACCGCCGGCCGTCGACCACGGCCGCCGCACGGGTCCGAGTCGTCCACCTCCAGCCGGTAGCGCGCCCGGTCCCGGGCCAGTTCGTCCCAGTGACCCTGGAATACCAGCCGGCCTCGGTTGAGGATGGCGATGCGGCTGCAAGTCTGCTCCACCTCGGCCAACAGGTGCGAGGACAGCACGATGGTCAGGCCGCGTTCGCGGTTGAGCCGGAGGATGAGTTCGCGCAATTCGCGGATGCCCTCGGGGTCGAGCCCTTCGGCGGGTTCGTCGAGCAGGACCAGGTCCGGCCGGGGCAGGAGCGCCTGCGCCAGCGCCAGCCGCTGGCGCATCCCGTGGCTGTAGACGCGCACGGGATCGTGGATGCGTTTTTCCAGGCCGACGAACCGGACCGTTTCCATCATTTCCTCGCGCGTCGATCCGGCCGCGAAAACGCCGTGAAGATGAGCAGGTTGCGCCAGCCGCTCAGGTAATCGTAGAACGCGGGCGTCTCGAAGATGGCCCCGACCCGTTGCAAGGCTTGCGAACGGTCGCGCTGCACCGATACCCCGCGCACGAACGCCTCGCCGCCGGTCGGCTGGAGCTGACCCAGGATCAGGCCGAACGTCGTGCTCTTGCCCGCGCCGTTGTGTCCGAGCAGGCCGAAGACCTCGCCGGCCGGGATTTCGAGCGTGAGCGGTGCGAGCGCGGGTTTGCCGGCGAAGGTCTTGCTGAGGTTTTCGAGACGAACCATGATTCAGCGTTTCTTCTTTCCCGAGGAAGCGGACTCGTCAAAATCGCCTTCCGGCCAGGCACCGGCGAACTGAATGTTCGTGAACCGATACAGCGTGCGCACGGCCCGCGGGGGCGGCAGCGGCGCGCTGGCGACCTCCGGGTGCTCCTTGGCCACCACATCACGGACCTGTTGAGCCGTGATCGGTGCGAGGACGTTGACCTCCGTGGCCTCGCGCAAGGCGCAGGTTTCGCGGTCGATGAGTAGTTCCCACTGTGCGCCGTCGGCATTTTTGCCGGAGAGTTTCCAACACGGACGGCCGTCCTTGCTGTCGGCGTCCGCCTCTTGCCGCAGCGACACGAAGTTCAGATAGCCCGGATCGTTCAGCAGCAATGCGGGCACGAGGTAGGACAAGCCGAGCGAGATCCCCGCGCAGGAGCTGACCGCCTGCGCCAGCGACGGTTCGAGTTCCCCCCCGTCGCCGTCCCACCGGCCACGGCAATAAATCTGCCCATGCCGGGTGAAGATCACGCAGGTGCCGCTCTTGCCGTGGAAATCCTTTTGTGTCCAAGCGAGCCGGAGCCGGTCGGGACGCACGAAGCGCATCGTCACCGTGCGATGGTCCGGTGGGAGCGATGAGCCGTCGTCCTTGTCGTCGCAACTGCCCTCGCAGGCAAACGCCGGGGCCGACGCGTAGGTCTTGAACATGCGCGTCAGGACCCCAACCGCCTCGGGTTGCATCTGGGCGTGCGCGTGCCCGCCCCCGCAGAACACCAGCAGCGCCGCCAGGAGCGTGTGCCGCGCGAACGATTTATCCAAGGGATTCCCTTCCGTGCGGTCGCGTGAGGTCCTGCACCGGTCCGGCGGGCACGATGCGCGTCGGGTTGATGTCGGGATGCGTGATGTAGTAGTGGCGTTTGATGTGGTCGAAGTTCACCGTCTCCGCCACACCGGGCACCTGGTAGAGGTCGCGCAGGTACCCGGACAGGTGCGGGTAATCCGCGATCCGGCGCAGGTTGCACTTGAAATGCCCGACGTACACCGCGTCGAAGCGCACCAGCGTCACGAACAGCCGCCAGTCGCTCTCCGTGATCGCCGCCCCGTGCAGGTAGCGCGTGCGGCCGAGCCGGGTTTCCAGCGTGTCGAGCGTGTCGAAGAGCGGGTAAACGTGCCGCTCGTAGTCTTCCTGGCGGTCCGCGAAGCCGGATTTGTACACGCCGTCGTTGACCGTCTCGTACAGGATGGCGTTGAGCCGGTCGATCTGCCCCCGCAACGGCGCGGGATAGAAGTCCACCCGCCCGTCGCCCCCGCAGCCGTCGAAGGCGGAGTTGAACATCCGCAGCAGGTCGTCGTCGGAGTTGCTGACGATGCGTCGGGTTTCCTTGTCCCAGAGTACCGGGACGGTCACGCGGCCGTGGAAGCCGGGATCGGTGGCGCCATACGCCTCCTTGAGAAAATGAAACCCATTGACCGGGTCGCGCGAATGGCCCGGGCCGTCGGTGAACGCCCAGCCGTCCTCCTCGTTGCGCACGGGGTCCACGACGGTCATGCCGATGACGCTTTCCAGCCGTTTCAGTCGGCGCAGGATGACGATCCGGTGCGCCCACGGACAGGCCAGCGAGACGTAAAGATGGTAGCGGCCCGCAACGGCAGGGTACGGCGAACTGCCGTCCGTGGTGATCCATGACCGGAAGGCATCCGGCTGACGGTCGAAGCCGCCCTGCTCGTTGCGTTCTTCGGGGAAAATGGTCGCGCGGTCGCTCATGCGGGCAATGGCCGCGACTTTAAGCGCGAACGTCGCGGGTGGCGAGCGGGGAGTTGCTTCCGGGCCGGCAGTGGTTATTCCGCCCGGTCCGGCCCCGGTTCCGCCAAGGTCTTGAATTGGTCGAAATAGTAGCCCTCCTTGAAATGCCGGGCCTTCGCCGTCTCGGCGGCGGGGCTGAGACCCCCAGCGAGCGCAGATGGTCCAACGTCCGATAGCTGAACAAATCCGCGGCGCTGTTGATCGAATAAACGCCTGGCAGGTCATGGCACATCACGCAGCTTGCCATCACCGTGTTGCGATGGATCGGTTCGGCGCTGTCGAACGGGTCTCTGCCGACCAGCCGAATCTGAGGTCCGAAGGTGAAGCCGAGTTCCTCCGCGCGGCGCGGACGCAAGCCTCGCGCCGGGTCGCCGAAGAAGTCCTGCCGATCCAGGATGAATTCCTGGAAACTCTGCGTGTCGTTTTTCGCCGGGTAGGGTGGGTTGCGGGCGATTTTTCGATAGGCCCGGAGTCGTACTTCCTCCGTCAGGGGGCTTGCCGCCAGTTCGGTTTTATCGTCGATCAGGAGCGTCCGCCGGACCAAGGCGACGAGGGTTCCCTCGGGAATCTGGGGCATGTCGGGATTCGGCTTGATCGGATTGATCACCCGACGACCGGTGATGGTGGCCGGGTTGGGATCGGGTACCCAAGGGCGGTCGAACGCCTTGATCCTGTCGAGATATGCCACCGTTTCGGCCCGCCCCCCGGGCAGGTGCAGGAAGGCGAAAAAGGCTGACCGACCGCTATTCCCGTCCACGTGCTGGCTCGCCAGCGGCCCCTCATCGGCATTGCCCAAGCAGACCCAGGGGCCATCCGGGTCGAAAAGGTCCGGCGGCAGAAAGGGCGCGTCGGGGTTCGCGGGATCGGGAGCCGGGGCGAACCGCTTCGCGGCCACGGCGGCGGCATAGTTGTCCGGCAGCGCGGCGATCTGCTCCCGCGAAAGCGCGAGGCGTTTGCAGGCCGCCGCGAGATGCGTGCGGAGTTGGCGCAGTTTTTCCTTTCGATCCACGTCCGGATCGAAGTTGCCCATCAGCACCGCCCAGTCGAAGACCGCCCACAGGTCGCGCTGCATCACGGCGCGCTTCGCCGGGTCCGGCACGAGTTTCTCACCGTGGGAGTCGAGGAATTCGTCGAGCACGCGGATGGCTTGGCCGTACGAAGGCTCGGCGAGCAGGTGGGTCGTCTCGGTCCAGAAAAGGAGGTCCAGATCGTCCGGCCCGAACCGGTGGCCGGCCGCATCCACGCGCAGGAAGATCGTGGCGTAGAGCCGGTTCCACAGGTGCTGCGGGTCCGCGTCGTAAAGCGTGACCTGCGGCGGTTTTCCCGCCGGAGTTTCTGGGGGATTGTCGCGGGCGTTGGCCGCCAGCAGCGCGAAGCACAGGCCGAAGATCGACAGGCAGAGGGGTTTCATCGGCGGTCGCGGGTGGTCGGATCGTAACACCCCACGCCCGCTGGCAGCCAACACTTTCGGCGTCATCGGCGAATCGCCGCCTTGTCGCGCCACCGGGATTTCGGCAAGCTCGGGCGTTCCGTGCGTTCCCCCTGTTCATGCCTGCCCGGCCGGAAATCTTCATCAGCGCCACGAGCAAGGACCTGAAATCCTGCCGGCAGTTGGTGCGCGATGCGCTCCTGACGTTGGGCTGCGTGCCCATCACGCAGGACCATTTCGCGCCGGACTCGCGCACCGTGAAAGAGATGCTCCACGCGCGGGTCGGCGCGTGCGACGCCGTCATCCATCTCGCCGGGCTGTGCTACGGCTACGAACCGCAGGAACGCGAACCCGACGAGCCGCACCGTTCCTACACGCAGATGGAGTACGACATCGCCGTCGCGCTCAAAAAGCCGCTCTACACTTTCCTGTTTTCGGAGGAGTTCCCGTACGACCCGCACGCGCCCGAGAGCGACGAGCAGCGCGCGTGGCAACGCCAGCACCGCGCCGCCCTCCAGGCGCAGGACCACATCTACGTGCCCATCGCGCACCCGTTCGAGCTGGAGAAAAGCGTGCGCGAACTCCAGACACGCGTGGACCTGCTCAGCCGCGACCTGGGCAAGGCGCATTCGTGGCTGGGCCGGGGGCTGGCGGTGGGGATCACGCTGCTGGTCCTCGTCGGCGGCGGGCTGGTGTTCCTGCACCGGGGCGCGGTGCGGCTCCAGCGTCAGAACGACGCTCTCCAGCAGCAGAACGAGGCGCAGCAACGACAGTTCGCCGCCCTCCAGGCGCAGCTCCAGGAACAGACGAAACTCATCGCGCTGGTCAACGACAAGGCCGACCGCAACAACGCCGCTGCCCCTCCCGGCAAGAGCGATCCCGTCGCCGCCGCGCAGGCGCAGGTCGCCGCCGAACGCCGCATCAGCGTGGACGAACTCAAGAAACAGCTCGCCGCCGAAGGCACCGACGCCCGCGCGCTGCTGGCCAGAATCGACGAGCAAAGCGCCACAATGGCGGCGGCCGACTGGAACTTCCTGCGGCGGGCGGCCCTCACCAAGATCGGCGACGGAGAATACGCCGCGGGCCGTTACCGCGAATCCCTCGACCCCTACCAGCAGGCGCTCGCCCTCGCCCTGGGCGAACAAGACAAGCACCCGCTCGTGTGGTGCGACGCCGCGCAAAAACTCGGCAAGGTTCTGCGGGAAATGGGTCGTTACGCCGAGGCCGAGCCCCTGCTGCGGCGCGTGGTCGAAAAGCGCAATGTCCTCCAGGGCACCGAGAACGCCGACACCCTCAGCGCGACCGACAGCCTCGCCAACGTGCTCTACAGCCGCGGTCGTTACGCCGACGCGCTGCCTCTTTATCGCCGGGTGCTGGAAGCGCGCGAACGTACCCTGGGCAAGGACGACCCCGACACGCTGGCCAGCGTCAACAACCTCGCCAACCTCCTTTCCGCGCAGGGCAACCTCACGGAATCCGAGGCGCTGTATCGCCGCGCCCTCGAAACGAGCGAACGCGTGCTCGGCAAGGAGCATCCGCACACGCTCCAGAGCGTGAACAATCTGGCCGGATTGCTCTACATGAAGGGCGACTACGCCGGGGCCGAGACGCTCTACCGCCGCGCGGTGGAGGCTCAGGAACGCCTCCTGGGCCCCGAGCATCCCGACACGCTCTACGGTCTCAACAACCTCGGGGTCATCCTCAACGTCCGGGGCAACCCGGCGGCGGGCGAGGCCCTGTTGCGGCGGGTGTTGGCGGTGCGCGAGCGCATCCTCGGCCGGGAGCACCCCGACACGCTGGCCGCCATGAACAACCTCGCCAGCGCGGTCGGCGCGCAGGGCCGCGCCGCCGAGGAAGAAACGCTCGACCGCGAATGCCTGGAAATCCGCGAGCGCGTCCTGGGTCCCGACCACCCGAACACCCTCGGCAGCCTCAATAACTTCGCCCAGGTGTTGCGGCAAAGAGGCGATCTCGCCGGGGCCGAGGCGCTCTTTCGGCGTTGCGTCGAGGCGGAGGAACGCACGCTGGGCAAGGAGCATCCCGACACGCTGAACACCCTGAACAGCCTGGGGCTGCTCCTCAAGGCGCAGGGCAATCTCGCCGGGGCGGAGGCGACCTTTCTCCGCGTGCTCGACGCGCAGGAGCGCACGCTGGGCCCTGATCACCCCGACACGCTCGTCACGGTGGGCAACCTCGCCAGCCTGGCCATCGGCAAGGGCGATCTGGCGGGTTCGGAAGCGTTCATGCGGCGTCTGGTCGAGTCACGCGAGCGCACGCTGGGCGCCGACGCCCCGGACACGCTCAAGAGCGAGGGTTTGCTCGCGCGCGTCCTCCAGGCGCGGGGCGATCTGGCGGGTTCCGAAACGCTCCAGCGCCGGGTGTTGGAGGGACAGGAACGCGCGCTGGGACAGGACCACGCCGCGACGCTGGCCACTGCCGGCAACCTCGCCTCGGTTCTCAAGGCGCGGGGCAAGTTGTCGGACGTTGAAACGCTCTACCGCCGGGTGCTGGAGGCGCGCGAGCGCACGCTGGGCAAGGATCATGCCGATACGCTGGCCGCCGCGAGCGACCTGGCCCTTCTGCTCCAGACCCGGGGCGACGTGGCGGGGGCCGAACCGCTCTACCGTCAGGTGTCGGCGGGACGCGCACGCACGCTGGGACCCGACGCGCCGGACACGGTGATGGCTGATCTCCTGCTGGGAAATCTCCTGTCCTTCAAAAAGGACTTCGCGGGGGCCGAAAGCGCTTACCGCCGCGCGTTCCAGGCGCAGGAAAAAACGCTGGGCAAGGAGGCTCCCAACACCCTGCGTACCGCCTTCTGGCTGGCCGGCGCGCTCGGCCTCGAGGGCGGCGACGGCCACCGCGCGGAGGCCGAGGCGCTCCTGCGTCACATCCTGGAGGTGCGCGACCGCACGCTCGGTCCGGACCACGCCGACACGGTGGCGGCGGCGGGGTTGCTGGCGGCGGTGCTCTTCGACCGGGGAAATTACGCGGACGCCGAACTCTTTTACCGCCGCACGCTGGAGGCGCACACGCGCACGGCCGGGTTCGATCATGCCGACCTGCTCAACGACATGGATAACCTCGCCCAAACCCTCGCCGCCGAGGGCAAGGACGACGATGCCGAGGCGATCTATGCGCGCGCCCTGGCCGAGATGGATCGAACCTTGCCGCCCGCGCACCGCTATCGGTTGGTGTTGGACGACGCTTTTTCCCGGTTGCGTCAGAAACAGGGCAAGCTCGACGACGCGCTCGCCCTTGCGCAACACGCCGCCGACGGCGCGCGCCGGACGCTCCCCGACGCCGACGCCAGCCGCCGTAAATTCGAGCAGCACCTCGCGGAGTTGCTGCCCGCCAAAGCTCCTACCCCGGGGCCAGACGATGCAGGAGAAGAGCCGCCTGCCGGGTAGGGAAATATCCTCTCGGGGAGTCGAAAATTATACAGCAAGATGATCCAACTGGCTAAAATCGAGCAACGATCACTCACCTTGTTTCGAGAGCGTGCACGTTCCCCAGGAAATCGTTGAACATTTTATATTTCGTTACCCACTAGGAATTTGCAGAATGAAATTCCGATAGATTCGTCAATTTTTCTCCTTTTTCTGCATTCGGGTACGGGCATTGCTATGACCACACGTGTCCGTGCGAAACGCGGACAAGGGGGAACAATCAAAGAGCAGCCTGACCGGAGGGTAGGAGTGCTGGAAATTCGGGGGGATATTCCAGTGCTGGGCCGGTCAGGCTGTTTTCTTTTTTGCGGGCAAACCGACGTGTCAGAGCAGTTTTACTTGTCTTGTAGCCGCCTTCGGAGCCCCGGCAGGGGCGGAAGAGTTTAGCCCACGGCGTGAGCCGTGGGAAAAGGACGTTTTCTCTGTCCAGCCCCGGCAGGGGCGGAAGAAAGCCGACACGATCCTCCTGCCACGCCCGCATGTTTTCTTACGCCCCTGCCGGGGCTGTGCTCCAGGGAGGGCGAAGTCCCACGCTTGCGCCGTGGGCTATTTTCTGCCGCCCCTGCCGGGGCTTTGGAAAGCGGCTACAAGACAAGTTAAGTTGCCCTAGCACACGTCGAACGACCGATCCGGCCGCCGGTCAACGCTACTTGTAAAGGTACTGCCCCGTGGTCAGATTCACGAATACGTTCGGGTTCGCCGTTCCTTTGAAGTAATAGAGAAACGCCTTCTGGTCGAGACTGTACAGATACGGATACAGCGAGGGCGAGGTGTACAGGAACCCCAGACCCTGAAAGTCGTAAAAGTACACGCCGTGCGCGCTGTCTCCGCCGTCGATGGCGTAGAGGTATTGCAGTTCGTTGTGGTAGATGTACGGAAACTCGAACGGCGCGTAGTAGCCGAAATACGACAGGTAATAAAACCCCGCGCCAACGGACGCGCTGTTCTGGAAAAACGGCATCCCTGCCCACGGCGTCGCTTCCGGGGACGCGCGGAAATTGGCGACGCTGTAGGCGGAGGTGTTCATCGCGCGGGCATTGTCGGCCTGGTTGGCGATGCCGGTGGCCACGCCCTTGTAGAACAGCAGAGGGCTGGAGAAATACGGGATGCTCGTGCCGGGATCGTAGGCCATGACCGTCCGGTACAGCGCGCCATCGTTGCCAGTGAAACGCCAGCCGTAACCGTAGGGATAAAACTGGTAGCCGGAGGCGTTCGCCAAGTCGTGGCTGCAACCGAAATTATGCCCGATCTCGTGCGCGAGCAGGCTGGGCGATGCCTCGGTGTAGATCAGCGCCGAGAACCCGCCGGCCTCATCGAGCACGGGCATGCCGTTGGCATCCAGGTCGTAATTGTAAACACCGTAGCCGCCGTAGTCCGACGCACTGTTGACCCAGAGGCTCACGAGGTCGGCTTTGTACTGGTCGCGGATGGCGAACACCCCGTCCAGGTATCCGTCGCCCACGGCGCGCAGGCGGTTCACGTCGGTGTGCACGCTGCCACTCTCGGTGTAAGCGATCTGCTCGGTGTGCACGAGCCGGGCGCGGGTGTGGACGTTGCTGTTGGCGTAAATCTGGTTCGTGCTTTCCACCGCGAGGTCGGCGAGCGATTCGATGGCCGACAGGCCCCCGGCGTCGTTCACGGCGGCCGGAGTGAAGACAATCATGAGGTCGTACTGAGTGCTGGCGTCGAGGAGCGTCGGAGCGGTCTGTTTGACGACGGCGTCCGTGCGCTCGCGGGACCGGGCAGGCATGGCCAGGCCGTTAGCCTCGCTCGCGCCGCACTTTTGCAGGGCGCGGGGATCGACGCGGCGGATTTCCCGACCCGCCGCCGCGTCACGGCGCAATTCGTACAGGCCCAGCGGCGGGATCGAAACATTGCCGACGATCTCGCCGTCGCGGACGACGAGCAGGAAGTTCGCGTCCTCCCGGCCGCGGATCGACCCCACGTAAACCCGCGCGCCGCGCGAGTTGGTGTGCACATCGCCGACGCTGCCCTCGACCGTCAGGCCGCCGGGCAGGTCGAACTGGAGCACCTCGCCCGGCCGGGTGCGCGCGAGCAGGGCTTCGTCGATTTCCACGCCCTGCCGGCTGACGACCGCGGGCTGAGGGCGACTTTCCGCACGGGCAGACGACGCGGCTGACAGCTTGAACAACGCCGGTGACGCCACGGCCGAGCCAACCGGCAAAAGGATCACGATTCCCAACAAGGACGCCAGCCCACAGATCGAAAAACGCATGAGGAAAGAACGTTGAGGGTTGTTGAATGAGAGAACCCGTTCCCTGGCGCGAAGTCAACGCGATTCCAGACGGGGCGTCTTTTGGGGACGGTGTGCGTGCAACGCCAAGTGTTATTTTTAACACAGAGACACAGAGGACACGGAGACCAGAAGAGGTCGGAAAGGAAAAAGGATCAGGCAGAAGACTCCTTTTCTTCCCTCCTCCGTCTCCGTGTCCTCTGTGTCTCTGTGTTAAAATCAACGCCCGACCCGAGGACGGATGCACCGCTAAATTTGCATCCCGCGCCTCAAGTCGCTCCCTGCGGCTTTGCCAGCACCTCGCGGATCGTCTCCGCCAGGCCGTCCACGTGCTCGGTGATAGTGGCGAGATGGCTGCCGGCCAATTCGCGGGTGTCCAGGCGCGGCAGGTGCCGGGCCCATTCGCGGATGACCGGCTCCTCGGCGTCGGGTCCGGTGAGATCGTGCGAGAGCAACAGCGTGGCCGGTCCGTCGAAGGTCCGCACCTCGTAGCCGCCCTCCGCCCAGAGGAACACCAGCGGCACGTCCCAGCGCGGGTCGAACCACGAGCCGTCCTTGCCCGAACCGCCCCGGTCGCGCGGGGCAAAATCGATCACGCCGCCTGCCACCGGCTCCACGGCTGGCTCGGGCAGAAACCGGCCGAACACCCGCCGCGCCACGTCCGCCGCGCGCCGGCGCAAGATGGAAAACTGCCCGCCGACGCCCATCTCCCGCCAGCGGTTGAACCGCTCCACCAGAAAGTGCCACCGGCAAAATTGGTAAAGCTGCCGGGCGGAATCCCACCCCCGCTGACGCCCGAGTCGTTCGGCCATCCGCCGCAGCGTCTTGAGGCGGCGGTTGCGCGCCGTGGCGTCGATGAGCAGCAACCGCTCGACCGTTTCGCCCTCGGCGGCGAGTTGCCGCGCGATGGCGTGGGCGATCAGTCCGCCCAGACAGAAACCGCCGACGATGTAGGGTCCGTGCGGCCGGACGGCGCGGATCGCGCGCAGGTGCCGTTCGGCCAGCGCCTCCACGCTGGGCAGCTTTCGCCAGTCGGGCACGTCGGCCGGCGGGATCGCGTAGAACGGCTGGTCCGATCCCAACCGGCGGGAGAGCTTCATGCAATAGTAGCCACCGCCGGTCATGTCGCCATGCAGGTAAAAAATCGGCGTCCGAGAACCTTTCTCCTGGACCGCGATCAACTCCGGCGGCGGACCGTCGCCGCCGCGCTGGAGGATGGCGTCGGCGAGGCCTTCGACCGTCGCCTGCCGGAACAACATGGACGGCAGCAATTTTCGTCCGCAGAGTTCTTCCACGCGGTAGAGCATCCGCATGGCGAGGAGCGAGTTGCCCCCGAGGGCAAAGAAATCGTCGTGGATGCCGACACGCGGCACGTGGAGAAGTTCCTGCCAGAGGTCGATGAGCTGGAAATGGATCGTCAGGTAAGGCTCCCCCTCCCCGGCCGTCGGTCCCGCCGGGAACGTCGTCGCCGGGGCCGGCAAACGCGCCTCGTCGAGGTAGCCACCGGCCGTCACGGGGAACCGCTCGACGCGTGCGAAGGCCGTCGGCAGCCATTCTTCCGGCACGTGCTCGCGCAGGAACGCCCGGAGTTGCTCGGGGCTGACCAGCGCGACCGGTGCGCCGTCGCTCCGGAACCATGCCGTCAGACTTTCCCGCGACCTGTCGGCGGACCGGCGCACCAGCGCCTCGCGGACGTGCGGATGGGCAAGGAGCGCCGTCTCGATGGCGCGGGTGTCCACGCGCTGGCCGCCGGCGTGGGTCTGCGCGTCCAACCGGCCGAGCCACGCGATGCGTCCGTCCGCTTCGCGTACGCCGAGGTCGCCCGTACGGAAAGGGTCGGCCGCCTGTCCCGGCGCGCCGGCGCAAATCTCGCCGGGCACCCCCACCGGCGCGTTCTCGCCGTGGCGGTCCACCACGCGCAACGCGACCCCCGGCCGCGTGCGGGCCGGTTCCGTCCCGTCGCCGTTCGAGGTCCATTCGAGAAACCGTTCCACCCAGACTGCGCTTGCCTGCGGCAGCCGCGCGCGGGTGGCGATCAGCCTGGTCCCGGCGGCAACCTCCGACGCTGACGCGAGCGGCAGCCGCCGGACCGGCGTTTCCATGCCGTCCGACGCGGCGACGCCCGCCAGGAGCGCCTCGTAGTCCGCCAAGGCCCGGTCCACCGTGGCGGCGTCGAACCGATCCGCGTTGTATTCGATGCTCAGGCGGACCCCCTGCCGATCCTCGATCACGCTGGCGTCCCACTCGTACATCGCGCCGCCGCTGGCCGGGTCCTGCGGGAGCATTTCGAGGTCGGGCAACCGCGCGGGTTGGAGAAAGGCGTTGGCGTAGAGGAAGTTCACCTGGAACCGGCGCGATTGCAGTTCCTCGATCAGCCGCTCGAACGGAGCCTCCGCGTGCTCGAACGCGCCGAGCACGGTTTGCCGGACCCGGCCGAGGAGTTCGCGGCACGTCGGGTCGCCCGAGAGATCGGCCCGCAGCAGGAGCGGGTTGACGAACAAACCCACGAGCCCTTCGATCTCCGCCCGGCCGCGGTTTGCCGAAGGCGTCCCGACGAGGATGTCCTCGCCGCCGCAGGCATCGTAGCGCGCGAGCAGGACCGTGAACGCCGCCAGGTAAAGCATGTAGGCGCTCGCCCCCTCACGGACGGCCAGCGTCTTGAGGGACGCCGCCAACGCGTCGGGCAGCCGCCGCCAGCACGTCCCCGCCGCCGCGACCCGTGCGCGGGGGGTCGCCGCCGCGCGCGGACGGTCGGCGGGCAGGTCGAGCAGGGGCAACGAACCGGCCAACTTCCCGCGCCAGTAGGCGAGGTCGGCGTCGAAACCACCCGCCGCCGCCCGGTCCCGCTGCCACTGCGCGAAATCGGCGAACTGGAGCGGCAGCGGCGGCAGCGGCGAGGCTTTTCCCTGCGAAAACGCCTCGTAAAGCGCGGCGAGTTCGCGCAGGAGGACGCCGTTGCTCCAACCGTCGCAGATGATGTGGTGCAGGGTGAACAGCAGCGTGTGCTCCACCGGACTCAGGCGCACGAGCAGCGCACGGCACAGCGGGCCGCGCGCGAGGTCGAAGGGCCGTCCCGCTTCCTCGGCGGCGAGGTGGCCGGGAACGCCGGGACGTTCGGTCTCGGGGAAATCGCGCACGTCCACCAGTCCGACGTGCAGGGTCAACTCCGGGGCGATGATCTGGCAGAGTTCGCCGCCCTCGTACTGGAAGGTCGTCCGCAGGGCCTCGTGGCGTTCGGCGAGGGCGTCGAACGCGCGTTCGAGCGCCGGTTGGTCCAAGCGTCCGCGCAGGCTCACGGCGATGGCGGTGTTCAGGGCGGGGTTGCCGCCGGGAACGAGCTGGTCGAGCAGCCAGAAACGCTGCTGCGCCGCTGTCGCCGGGAAAAGGAAGACCTCATCGTCCGGTGGTGCGACTTCCTCGACCGGTACGAACAGGTCGGCGTGCTCCGCTCCGGCGCGGGCGGGCACCAGCGACGGCAGCGTGGAAATCGGTTCTTCGGCCAGGGATGCGATCATATCACGACACTTCCTGCACAAGCAGAAGACGCGCCCTTCGCCGGGAATTTTACCACTCCCGACCGAAATGCGACGAGAACATTCTCAGTTCCGGTCCCCGACCAGCGACGACCGCCGCGCCCGCCGCCCGTCGCGCGAAACGGCCACGATGGACGCCACCGCCCCGGGGGCATCCGGGGTTTCCTTCGATGCCGATGGAGCGTCGCCCGCCGCACCGAGCGCGCGCGCCACAGCGGCCGGATGACTCTCCCGCAACCGCGCCGCCAGAGTCTCGACCGTGGGTGCCTCGAAGAGAACCACGAGCGAAAGCGGTTCGCCGCCAAGCAGTTCGCGCAAACGGTTAACGGTTCGCAGGCCGAGCAGGGAATCCCCGCCCAGCTCGAAGAAATTATCGTGGACGCCGATGCGCTCCACCCCGAGAACGGCCTGCCAGATGCCGGCTAGACGCTCCTCCAGCCCGTCGCGCGGTGCCACGTAACCGGCGCTGGATTCGTCCCGCGAGGAGAAATCCGGCGCGGGCAGCGCGCGGCGGTCCACCTTGCCGTTGGGTGAGAGCGGCAGGCGGTCCAACGCGACGAAGGCCGTCGGCGTCATGTACTCGGGCAGCGAAGCCCGCACCGCCGCGCGCAGGCGGGCGGAGAGCCCCTCACGGTCTTCCGACGCGGTCACCACGTAGGCGACGAGCCGCCGTTCGCCCGGCCGATCCTCCCGCGCCAGGACAACGTTTTCCCTTACTCCGGCCTGTTGACCCAGGACGGCTTCGATCTCGCCGAGTTCGATGCGGAACCCGCGCACCTTCACCTGATGGTCCAGCCGGCCCAGGTAGACGATCCGGCCGTCCGGCAGCCAGCGCGCGAGGTCGCCGGTACGGTAGAGCCGCGCGCCAGGTTGCGGGCTGAAGGGATCGGCCACGAACTTCTCCGCGGTCAGTTCGGGCCGGCTGAGATAGCCGCGTCCGACCTGCGCGCCGCCGATGTGCAATTCGCCCGGCACGCCGACCGGCACCGGCTGGCCGCGGGGGTCGAGCAGGTAAATTTGCGTGTTGGCAATGGGCCGGCCGATGGGCACGATCCGTTCGCTGCCGTCCTCGCGCGACACGGCCCGCAGGTCACGTCCACCGCCGCTTCGGTCGGACCGTAGAGATTGTGCAGCTGCACCGTGCGAACCCCGGAAGATTTCGTAGAACCGCTCCTGCGCCTCCCACGGCAGCGCCTCGCCGCTGCAAATCACCCGCCGCAGGGACTTGCAACGTTCCGGCAGGTCTTTTTCTTCCAGGAACAGCGCCAGCATCGGCGGCACGAAATGCAGTGACGTCACCCCTTGTTCCGCGATTGTCTCGGCGAGATAATCGCTGTCCCCATGCATCCCGCGGACGCGCCATGACCATGGCCGCGCCCGACATCAGCGGCGCGAAAAACTCCCGCACCGACACGTCGAAGGAGAACGGCGTCTTCTGCAACACGCGCGTCACCGGGACCAAGCCCATAAGCGTCCAGCATCCAGAGCAGGCGGTTGCAGATGTTGCGGTGGTGTTCATCGCCCCCTTGGGTTGGCCCGTGGAACCGGACGTGTAGATCACGTAGGCCAGATTGTCCGGCGCGATCCCGGCCGCGGGCGCTTCCTCGCTTTCCGCGCGCGATCTCGGGCCAGTCTGCATCCAGCCGGAAAACCCGCGCCGTGTGCGGCGGCAGTTCGGCCGGTGAGCCGTTCCTGGGTCAGCAGCACCGGCAGCGGCGGCATCGGCCAGCATGAACGCTAGCCGTTCCGCCGGATAGTCCGGGTCGAGCGGCACGTAAGCGCCGCCGGCCTTGAGAATGCCGAGCAGCGCCGACGACCATTTCCACCGAACGCTCCACGCACAAAGCCCACGAGCGTCTCGGGTCCGACGCCGTTGCGCTGCGGAGGTGGTTGGCGAGTTGGTTCGCGCGGCGGTCGAGTTGGCGGTAGGTCAGCGTTTCGCCTTCGAAAATCAGCGCCGCGGCTTCCGGCGTGCGTCGCGCCTGCGCGTCGATCAGACCCGTGCAGGGTGTCATCCAGCGGATAACCCACATCGGTCGCGTTCCAATCGCGCAAGATCCGTTGCTCCTCCCCCGCGTCCAGCAGCGGCAGCGTCCAGACGGCGGCCTCCGGGTCGCTGCACGAGCCTTCGAGCAACGTGCGGTAATGCCCCAGCCAGCGGACGCACCGTGTGCGCCGTCGAAAAGATCGCTGCTGTAGTCGCATTCGCAATAGCAGCTCGCCGTCCTTCTCGGCGACGTTGAGGTACAACTCGAACATCGCCGTGTCGCGCGGACTGCGGTAGGGCACGTCCTCCGTCAACGAGTTCCACCGCGCAGCCCATCGTCGAGTTCGCGCTGGAATTTGCCGCTCTCGTAATTGAAGAACACCGAGAACATCGGCGACCGGCTCGGGTCGTGCGCGCAGGCCGAGCTTCTTGAGCAGCCGGCCGAAGAAGTAGTTCTGGTGCTCGTTGGCCGTCGAGCACGAGGTCCTTCGTCGCGGCGAACAGACTCCGCGAATGTCGTGCCCTCGCCCGCCCGGCTGCGCAGCGGCAAGACGTTGGTCGTGTTGGCAAACAGCTGCTCGCCGCCCGGCAGCGAACGCGCCTCGCCTTCGAACGGCACGCCCACCGACGACGATCGTCCTGGCCGCTGAGCCGGTGCAGCAGCACCTCGAACGCCGACAGCAGCACCATGAAAAGCGAGCCGCGTCGCGCCGCCGCCGACCTTGCGCAAGCGCGGCGGTGAGTTCCTTCGGCAGCGTCAGCCGCCGCCCGCGCCCCGGTGCGTGCGCAACGACGGCCGCGGCCGGTCGGCGGGCAGTTCGAGCGTCGGCACGCCGCCCGCGAATTGCGCCAGCCAGAAACGCTCGTCCTCCGCCTCGGTGCGCGCGGCTTCCTCCGCGCGCCAGCGGACGAAATCGCCGAGCTGCATCGGCGGTTCCAACTTCGGCGCGCGGCCGGCTTTCCGCTTCGTAGAGCGCGCAAAGTTCCTCGAGAAATACCCAGTACGACGGACCGTTGCCGAGCAGATGGTGGAACGTCAGCACGAGCAGGTGATGTTCGGTCCGCCAGCCGCACGAGCACGCGCGCGAAACAGCGGACCGCGCTCGAAATCGAACGTTCATGCGCTCGATTCCCGGTCAGCGCATCCGCGACGGCATCCGGGATTATCGGATAGGTCGATCAGCGGCACGTTCGACGACCGTCTCCGGATGGATGATCTGCGACTCGCCGTCGGGTTGGATCGTCGTCCGCAACGCCTCGTGGCGGTTCACCGCCGCCTGCAAGGCGCGCCGGAGCGCAGTCGGCATCCAGCGGCCCGCGCAATTCGAGCGTGGTGGATTCGTTGTAGGCGCGCAGGGCGTCGTCGTCCGTCTGGCCGAGCACCCACAGGCCGCTCTGCGCCTCGGTGAGCGGGAGAATGCGTTCGACCGGTCGCCGGCGACGCCCGCGGTCGTCGCGTAACGTTCGCGCAGATGGTTCAGCGCGGGCAGGCTGGCGAGCACCGCGTCCGGATCCACGCCGAAATCGATGAAGCAGCCGATCTCGTCCACGCCGATCTCGCGCAGGCGTTCCACCACGGCCGCGCACGATTCCGGCGTGCCGATGAGCGCCTTGCCCTGCGACGTAATCGTTGAACGATTTGTCCAGCAGGTATTCGAGGTCTTCCGCCTCCACGTCCACGGTCGGCCGTTCTGGCTTTCCAGCCGCTTCTGGCTGTTGTCGAGGAAGGAGCGCAGGTATTCCTTCAACGGCCCCCGCGCCCGTTCGCGGGCGGCGTCGGCATCGTCGCCGACGAACGTGTGCACGAGGATCGTGACGTGCCCCTTCGCCGGGTCGTGCCCGTGCCGGGCGAGCGCCTCGCGGTATTTGGCGATCTTGGCGGCGACTTCGTCCACCGTCTGGTTCATCAGGTAGCCGAGCACGCCCACGCCGAGTTCGCCCGCCTTGACGAACGATTCCTCGTGGATGCACGTCAGCCAGACCGGCAACTGCGCCTGCACGGGCAGCGGGAAACAGTTTCACGTCGAAATCCGCGCCCGCCCCGGCGCGCATCGGCAGCGATTCGCCGCGCCAGAGTTTCTGGATGGTCTGCGATGTCTTCCAGGCAGATTTCGCGGCGGCGCTCGAAGCGTTCGGGCGCGAAAATGAAATCGTTCGGATGCCAGCCGGAGGCGATGGAAATGCCCGACCCGGCCGTGGGAAAGGTTGTCCACGAGCGACCATTCCTCCGCCACGCGCACCGGGTGGTGCAGCGGCAGCACGACGCTGCCGCCGCGCAGGGCGATGCGCTCGGTGTCGCGCGCCAGCGCGGCCGCGAGCAGCGAGGGATTCGGCGAAAAGCCGCCGACGGCGTGGAAATGGCGCTCCGGCAGCCAGACGGCGGCGAAGCCGTGCTGGTCGGCGAACCGCGCGCTTTCGAGGATGAGGCGGTATTTGTCCTCGTGATACGCCGCCGGGTAGTTCCCGAAGAAGTAGAGGGAGAATTGCAGCGGCTTGGCGGAGGCTGGACGGCGCGCTCCGAGCGGCGTTGGTTCCATTCACGCCGTAGGCGTACATGATTTCGGGCGACTTCGTCGGCAAGGGGCGATCGATGCCGCTCGGCAGAGCGCCATCCACCTCTGCAAGCGTTTCGCCCGGCAGGAACCCGCCCGCCTGCATCTCGCGGATGCTTTCCTTGAACGCCGCGCACGATGAACGCCACGTCCGCCTCCGTGTGCGCCGTCGAGAGGAAACACGGCCGACCTTCCCAGATGTGGACACCCCGCGTCGCGCAGGTGGAAATACAGCAGGCTGCCGAATTTGATGTCGTCGTCGAAGTGCGGGTAAAACAGCGACGAAAAATGCTCCAGGTGCAGCGGCACGCCGCTCTCCGCGAAGAAACGGTTCAGCTCGCCGACCATTCGCGCGGTGCGCTCGTTGAGGCGGCGCTGCAATCCCGCGCCCTCGCGTTTGAGAGTGACTCAGGACGCCCACGACGCCGCCATCGTCAGCGGGTGCCGGATGTACGTGCCCGCGAAGAACGTCACGCCCACTTCCGGGAATGACCCGTCGCCGTATTGCCACGCGCCGCCGTCGAGCGCGTCCATGTATTCGGCCTTGCCCGTAACCGCGCCGATGGGCATGCCGCCGCCGATGATCTTGCCCTAGGTCGCCATGTCCGCCTGCACGCCGAAGTACGCCTGCGCCCCGCCGGGATGGCAGCGGAATCCGGTGATGACTTCGTCGAAAATCAGCGCGCAACCCGCCTGCGTGGTGATCTCGCGCACGGCGTGCAAAAACTCGCGCGGCTGCAAATCGGGCCGGCGGCTCTGCACGGGCTCGACCAAGATCGGCGGCGAGTTCGTGCGCGTGGGCGCGGAGCAGTTCCAGGCCCTCGGCGGTGCCGTAATCGGCGACGAGCACGTCGCGGACGATGTGCTCGGGAATGCCGGGCGCGACCGGCACGCTGTCGGCGCTGGCCGTCCACGACGTTGGCGCGCACGAGCACCTCGTCGTTGATGCCGTGGAAACCGCCGCAGTCGTGGCGATGCGCGTGCGGCCGGTGACGGTGCGCGCGAGGCGCACGGCAGCGAGCACGGCCTCGGAGCCGGTGTTGGTGAACGCCGCGCGCTCGGCGCCGGTCAATTCGCAGAGCAGCTCGGCGACCTTGCCCGCGAGTGGGCTTTGCGGGCCGACCTCGATGCCGCGCTTGAGTTGCTCTTCCAGGGCCGCCGTGATGAACGCCGGGCGAGTGGCCGAGCAGGTTCGTGCCGAAACCCATCGTCAGGTCGACGTATTCGTTGCCGTCGATGTCCCACAAACGCGCGCCCGCCGAACGCTCGACGACGATGGGGTACACCATTTCCTTCCAGTACTGCCGGAAGCCGGAGACGGTGCGCGGATCGGCGAAATGGGCGCGGTTCTCCTGCGTCGAACGTTTGGATCCGGGCGTGCGCGCGGTGTAGCGGGCGATGAGGTCGTCGAGGTGGCTTTGCTGGCGTTCGGTGAACCCGCCGCCCGCGCCTTTTTCGATGGGGCGGTAGGGGCCGAACGCCTTGGATTCGACCTTGCGTGGGCAACGCTGCGACCGGAACAGCGGACGGCGTTAACGATGCGGCCGGAGCGGTCGGAGTGCCGCCGCGCAACAGCGTCGAGTTGCTGCGCCATGGCGCGGAGTTGTTCCTGGATGCGCGTCGCAACACGGCGTTATCGCCGTTCGTCGCGGCGGGCAACGGCGGCGGCGCGTTGATGACAACGCACGGGTTTCGCCGCGTCAGGCGGGAGTTGCGCGTCGAGATGCCCGGCGAGCGCATCCATCGTGGAGAAATCTTCGAGCAACTGGCGGAACGTTACCTTGACGCCGAACTCCTTGCGGAACGCCCCGGCAACCTGCGTGAGAAACAGCGAATCGAAACCGAGTTCCAGGAATGTCGTGTCGGCGTCTGCCCCGGATTGGTCCTGGCCGGAAAGGTTCTTGAGGATCGAGCGGATTTTGGTGCGGATCGTTTCGATGCGCGCGGGAAAGGTAGTGCCCGCCGCGCTAGCGGCGTCGTCAACAAGGTAGGGATGGCTCTCCGAGCCGTTCCCTATTTCTCTGGAAGGCGCTTCGTGCGCGCGGAGATCATCCAAGCCAATCTTGGGACGGCTCGGAGAGCCATCCCTACCTTGTTTGGGGGCTCGATCCAATAACGCTTCCTCTCAAATGGGTAGGTCGGCAGCGGAACCCGGCGGCGGGTTCCCCGGCGTGGAACGCGCTCCAATCCACGCTCGACGCCTTCCAGCCACAGACGGCCGAGCGCGGTGAGCACGGCTTCCGTGTCGTCGCGGTCTTCGTGGAGCGAGGAAAGCGATCGTTTTCCCCGAGGCGGCGGGGTGCTGGCGCGCCAACGGAGCGAGCGTCTGGCCGGGACCGACTTCCAACAACACATAACCTGGCTCCGCGCGCACGCAACTCGCCGACACCATCGGCAAAACGCACCGCCTCGCGCAAATGCCGCGCCCAGTAGAGCGGGTCGGTCGCTTCGGCGTCCGTGATCCAGCGGCCGGTGACGTTTGAGACGAACGGGATCGTGCGGCGCGTGGAGCGTCACCGCACGCACCAGCGCCGTGAACGGCTCGACCACCGGGTCCATCATCGCCGAATGGAACGCATGGGAGGTCTTCAACCGCCGCGCGGCGACGCGGCGGGTTTCGAGTTCATTTTCGAACGCCTCGACCGCTTCCGACGCGCCGGAAACCACGCACAGACCGGGCGCGTTGACGGCCGCGATTGCGAGTCCGGCGTCGGCGAGCAGCGTGACGAGGTCGGCCTCCGGCAAGCGCACGGCGAGCATCGCGCCGCCGGGTTGCGCCTGCACGAGCCGCGCGCGTTCGGCGACGAGGCGGAGGGCGTCTTCCAACGAAAAAACTCCCGCCAGACAGGCCGCGACATATTCGCCGACGCTGTGCCCGAGCATCGCCGCCGGCTGCACGCCCCAGGACATCCACAGCTGCGCCAGCGCGTAGCCGAAGACGAACAGCGCCGGTTGCGTGAATCGCGTCTGGTCCAATCGAGCGGTCATTACCCGTCGCCGGGTAAAGGATTTCGTGCAGGTCGAACCACGGACGCAGGATTTCCGCGCAACGGTCCATCTCCGCGCGGAACACCGGCTCGCCCTGGTACAGTCCCGCGCCCATGTTGACCGCCTGCGCGCCCTGCCCCGGGAAAAGGAACGCCACCGGTGTCGCCTTCGCGCGCATCGTGGCGGCTGAACACCCGCCGTGCGTCGCGTCCGGCGAGTGCTCCGGCGGCATCTTCGAGCGTGCTCGCCACGACGATCCGGCGGTGGTTCCACGCGCGGCGGCCCAGTTGCAAGGTGAAAGCCACGTCCGCCGGGTCGAGCGTCGGCTCGGAGCGAAAATGACGCGCGAGATTGTCGGTCGCCGTGTCGAGCGCGGTGTCCGTCTTCGCCGACAGCACGAAAAGCTGGTGTTCACGACGCGGACGGCGTGGCCGGCGTGTTCGCGCGGGCGCTTCTTCGAGGACCGCGTGCGCGTTCGTGCCGCCGACGCCGAAGGAACTGACCCCGGCCCGGCGCGGGGTCGTCGCCTCGGCGGCCACGGCAGCGAGCCGGGTGTTGACATAGAACGGACTGTTGGCGAGGTCGAGTTTCGGGTTGGGCGCGGAGAAATGCAGGCTCGGCGGAATCAGCGCGTGCTGGAGCGCGAGCGCGGTCTTGATGAGCGCCGCCACGCCGGACGCCGTTTCCAGGTGACCCACGTTTGTTTTCAGCGAACCGAGCGCGCAGAAGCCGTTCGCCGTCGCGCCGCCCGCGCGGAACGCCTGCGTCAGCGCCGGCGAGTTCGATGGGGTCACCCAACGGTGTGGCGGTGCCGTGCGCCTCGACGTAGGAAATCGTGTCCGGCGCGACACCCGCGAGCGCCTGCGCCATCTGGATGACCTCCGCCTGCCCGTCGACGCTCGGGCGCGGTGTAGACTGACTTTGCCCGCGCCGTCGTTGTTGACGGCGGCGCCCTTGATGACCGCGACGATGTGGTCGCCGTCGGCCAGCGCGTCGGCGAGACGTTTGAGCACCACGACGCCCGCGCCGCTGCTGAAAACCGTCCCGGCCGCCGCCGCGTCGAACGTGCGCGTGTGTCCGTCGGCCGAGGCCATGCCGCCTTCCTGGTAAACGTAGGCGCGGCGTTGCGGGAAGGAGATCGACACGCCGCCGGCCAGCGCCATGTCGGTCTGGTAACCCAGAAGCGCCTGGCACGCCTGCGCGACCGCGACGAGCGAGGTCGAGCACGCGGTCTGCACGGTCAGGCTCGGGCCGCGCAGGTTGAGCTTGTAGGAAACGCGCGTGGCGAGGAAATCCTGCGTCGTTGCCGAGGAAATCCGCCGGTCCGCTCTGCTGGTAGCCGCCGACGAGGCGCGCGATGAATGCGCGGTCCGCGCAGAGGTTGTAGAGCAGGTAGGAGTTCAGGCTCGCGCCGGCCCACACGCCGATCAGTCCAGGATACTTTTCCGGGTCGTACCCGGCGTTTTCCAGGGCCTCCCACGCGCATTCCAGAAACACGCGCTGCTGCGGGTCCATCAGCTCGGCGTCGCGGGCGTGGACGTTGAAAAACGCCGCGTCGAACACGTCCGCGCCTTCGAGGACGCCACGCGCGCGAATTGCGACGCTGGCCGTCGGGCGCGTCGGCGTGGAGTTCCAGTTCGGCGTCGGAAAAGCGCGTGATGGACTCGACGCCGTTTTCGAGGTTGTCCCAGAACGCCGCGACGTTGCCCGCGCCGGGGAAACGGCCGGCCATGCCGATGATGGCGATGCTTTCCATACGGGATGTCAGCGTGCACCGACCCGCGCGCGGGCTGCGGCGAACGGTGGCGCGCCTGTTGCTGGCGGCGGGCGCGATCCTGGATCGGGTTGGCGGCGGGTTGGGCGGGAGTGTCGGTTGCCGGGTTCAGATGGCGCGGCGAGCGCGGCGATGGTCGGGTGCTCGAAAAGCGCTGTGACAGGGAACTCCCGCTGGAGCGCCTGGGAGAGCTGCGTGTGGACTTTCACCGCGTGGAGCGAATTGCCGCCCACCTCGAAGAAATTGTCGCGCACGCCGGGGTCCTTGATGGCGAGCGTTTCCTCCCACAGGCGCGCGATGATTTTTTCCAACGGCGTCGCGGGCGGGGCGGCCCCGGTGGATTTCGCCTCGGCGCGCGTCGCCTCGTAACGCGGCAGCGCGCGGCGGTCCACCTTGCCGCTGGGGGTCAGCGGCAGTGCGGCGAGCGTGGCGAAATGCGTGGGCACCATGTAATCGGGCATCCGGTCGAGCAGCCAGCGGCGCAGGTCGGCGGCGGCCGGCACGGCGGTTCCGGCGCGCGGCACGATGTAGCCGACGAGTTCCTGTCCCGCGCCGCCCGCGGGGTCGGGAGCGACGCCGACGGCGGTTTCCCTGACCGCCGGATGACGCGACAGCACGGCTTCGATTTCGCCGAGTTCGACGCGGAAACCGCGGATTTTCACCTGGTCGTCCGCGCGTCCGAGGAACTGGAGCACGCCGTCTGGCCCGCGTTGGACGAGATCGCCCGTTTTGTAGAAGCGGCCCCCGTCGGTTTCGACGAACCGGGCGGCGGTGAGTTCGGGGTCGCGCAGGTAGCCGCGCGCGAGGCATTCGCCACCGAGGAAGAGTGCGCCGGGTTCGCCCTCGGGGACCGGCTGGCCAGCTTCGTCGAGCAGGCGGATTCGCACGTCGTCGATGGGCAGGCCGATGGGCGGCAGGCCGGGCCATTGGTCGGGTTCGCCGATGAGAACGTGCGCGGTGGCGACGTGCGTTTCCGTCGGACCGTAGTGGTTGTGCAGCGTGCAGCCGGGCATTCCCGCGAAAAACCGCACGACCGCCGGGGTGATCCGCAACGCCTCGCCCGCCACGATGACCTCCCGCAGGCTCGTCGGCACGAAATCGCTGTTCACGATTTGCTCGGCCAGTTGGTAGAGCATGACCGGCGGCAGGAACACGCGCTGGATGTCCTCTTCCGCCAGGAAACGCAGCAGTCCGCGCGGGTCGCGGCGCAATTCTTCGGCGACGAGCGCCAGCGTGCCGCCCGCCGCGAGGGTGGAAAATATTTCCTGGAAAGAAACGTCGAAGCTCAACGGGGCGAACTGCAAGCACGCGCGCCCCGACCGCCAGCGGGCATGGTCCGCGCCTGCCAGCGCAGGAGGTTGAGCAACGGGCCGTGCGCCATCGCCACACCCTTGGGCCGGCCGGTCGAGCCGGAGGTATAGATGACGTACGCCAGACAGTCAGCGGTGAAAGGCATGTCGTCCGACAGGTCGCCGTCCTGGCTGTCCGCATCCGCCGGATGGAATTTTTGCAGGGGAACGACCTGGACCCCGGCCGGTGCCTCCTGCGTCCACGCCGCCGGATCGGCGACGAGCACCGGCGCACCGGAGTTTTCCAGCATGAAGGCGAGTCGTTCGGCGGGGTATTCGGGGGCGAGCGGCACGTAGGCCCCGCCCGCCTTCAGCACGGCAAGAACCGCCACGACCGCCTCGACCGAACGCCCCAGGCAAACCCCCACCGGCACGTCCGGCCCGACCCCGAGACCGCGCAGGTGGCGCGCAAAGGCGTTCGCGCGGCGGTTGAGTTCCCGGTAGGTCAAGCCGTGCTCGCCGTGAGTCACCGCGCAGGCCTCCGGCGTGCGGGCGGCCTGGGCCTCGACGAGCCGGTGGACTCCCCCGGTGTTCCCCTCGGCTGCGGCAGGCTGGATGAATGGACGGCTGTTCACTCCTCGGTGTCTTTCTACCCCGTGTTCTCCAGAGTAGAAAGCCATTTCCGTGCCCCCGGGGGGAAAGGATGAAGGATGAAGGATGAAGGATGAAAAAGGAAAATTCCCGAAGGTCTGGTCCGCCCGCTCGGTTATTCCTCATTCGTCACTCGTGCGCCGCGCGTCCGCACCGCCGCCGCGTACACCTCCCGCAACGCCACCCCCGTCCTTTCGCTCGCCGTGCGGCAGCTCTCATATTCCGGCGCGACTTGCAACAGCGTGCCGTGGGCGTCAAACCCCAGCTTGACCTGGATTTCGCCGTACGCCGTCCGCACCGTCTCGAAACGCCGCTCCAGCTTCAGCCGACGCTTCTCGCTCAACCGCAGGCCGAACGACGTGGTCTCGCGGAAAATCACGTCCGCCATTCGCTCGACCGCCGCCGGTTCGCACAACACCGTCAGGAGCACGCCCGGACGGTTTTTTTTCATCTGCGCGGGCGTGAAAAACGCGTCCAGTGCGCCCGGCGGCCAGCAGCCGGTCGAGCGTCGCGCCGGCGATCTCGGGCGAGAGGTCGTCGATGTTCGTCTCGATCTGCGTGACGGTATCCGTCGCGTAACGTCCCGTCGCCGGCGCGGGTTCCATGAAAAGGAAGGGGAATTATTCGCCCTCAACGAGTTCGCCGACCACCGCGCGCAGGACGTTGGGCCGGCTGGCAAGGTCGCGCGCTGCCGAGACCGTAGCCGATTTTTTCGACCTTCATGCGCGGCATCGGCCCGAACCCCGCCGCGAACTCCGCCGCGATGGCCGCGCCCGTCGGCGTGATGAACTCGTACGGCTCGTCGATCTGGCCCACGGGGATGCCGCGTGAGGATTTCCAACGTCGCCGGGGCCGGGATCGGGAAACGGCCGTGCGCGCAGTCGATCCAGCCGCGTCCATCGGCCAGCGGACCGCACGAAAATCTTTTCGACGCCGAGTTCTTCGATGCCGACGCACGCCAGCACGATGTCGGCGATGGAATCCAGCGCGCCGACCTCGTGGAAACCGATGGATTCGACGGTCGCGCCGTGGATTTTCGCCTCGGCCACCGCGACCCGGTGAAAGATGCCCAGCGCGTGTTTCTTGACGAACTGCGACAGGTCGCTGGATTCGATCAACGCGCGAATTTCCGCGTAGGAGCGGCCGTGCTCGTGTTCGTGGTGTTCGTGCGCGTGCTCCTCGTGAGCATGGCTGTGCTCGTGGTGTTCGTGTTCGTGGTGCCCGTGGTCATGCGCAGACGCGTGGTCGTGGTCGTGGTCGTGACCGCAGCTTTCATGCTCGTGCTCATGCTCGTGTTCATGGGCATGGGCATGGGCATGGGCATGGACCTGCCCGTGCTCGGCGGGGGCCTCGTCCTGTTCGTGCGTGTGCGTCGAACCGGCGTGAATGCCGAACTTCACCCCCTCGACCTCCTGCCGCTTGCCGCGCTCGAAGTGCATGTGGAAGTCACCGATGTCGAGCTTGGACAACTCCCACTCGAACGACGACGGCTTGACGCCCAGGTCGCACAGCGCACCGACGGTCATGTCGCCGCTGATGCCGGAAAAACAATCGAGGAAAAGGACACGCATAAAAGTTCAACCGGAACGTCCGGCCCCGCAAAAATAGCAGAACTTTGCCTCAAGCCAGCGTTTTTCCGTGCCGACACCGCCCCGCGCGATCAATCCGCGACCGCCTCCAGCGTCGCGGCAGCCACCGAGAAAGATAATTCACGCGGATCGGCCGCCGACGCGCGCAGAGGTTCACCCGAGCCGGTGAAGACAACCCGCACCTCGTTCCCCGTGGGAACGAAAGGTTCGCTCAGGAACGCGCGATTGTCCGCCCCGGCTGGCACGGTGAGTGTCATTGTCTTGTCACCCGCCCCCATGATTTGCACGGTAACGGTCTGCGCCGGGATGAACGAGTGCAGCACAAAACCCAACCGCAGGCGGCGCGGCGGGGCTTCCCCGGCGGCCCCCGCGTCGTCATCCGCCGCGCGCCGACGCCAGACCAGACTCAGTTCGCGGGCCGTCCATTGGAACCAGTGTCCGTCCGCGGTTTGTTCGCGGCCGTACCCGCCACTGGCCTGCGTCAGAGTCCAGAACGTGCCCGGCGGTCTTGCCACCGACAGCCGGCACAGGCGCGGGGGCGCTTCCTCGGTGGTGGCGGGATCGAAGGGGCGGTAGCGCACGACCCAATCCGCGTTCTGGGCCGAGGCGTGGAGTTCGGCGTCGGGCAAAAGCCTCGCGGGGAGGTTGTCGTCGAGTTCCCAATTGCCCGACAACGCGCGGTCTTGCAGAAAGTAAGCGAGGAGTTCGCGTTGTTTGATCGAGCCTCCGTCGCTGGCCGAAGCATCGAGGTAGAACAGGTCGGAAGGCGGCTTGGCGGCCAGGGTCTCGCAGAAGGCGCGGTAGGAACCGAAGGGGTCTTCCGTTTCGCCGGACGCCAGACGGATCGGATTGACTCGCAGGAGCATTAGCTGGCCGCTCCAGCCGATCCCGAGCGCGCACCACGCGGCGAGACAGCAAGCGGCGATCAAGCCCCGTCCCGCGAAACGGATGAACACGACGGCGGCGACCGCCAGAAGCGTGGGACTCATCCAGAGCGAGAGTTTGAACTGGCTCCAGGTCTGGCCGACCCCCGGCACCCACGGGCCAACGTTGTGCGGCCACGGATTCGCAACGAACCAGCGAAAATAGCAGAGCGCCACCGCGCAGACGGCGGCCATCGTGGCAGCGGGCACCAGAGACGGCCAATGCCAGGGCTGACGGGCGGGACGGCCGCGTCGTTCGGCACGGGCCAGCAGGACCGCGAAGCAAACCACCGGTGCCGCCCCCCAGAGCAACGCGGTCCAGCCGGGTTCAAAGAACCAGTTCGCTCCGTCGTAAGGCCCGGATTTCCCCCCGAGCGCATGCGCGAAGAAGCCGCCGGATGTCCAGGCGACCGGATGGCCCGCGACGACCTTGGCCTGCATCCGCACGGCGCGGAACGCGCGCCCCGCCTCGAAAATCGCCAGGACACCGGCGCTGGTGGCAAGCGCCGTCAGGGAGAGGAGGCGTTGCCGGACCTGTCCCCGGTCCCCGGGCCAGGGAAAGACGTAAGAGGCCGCGATGGCGGGAGCCAGAAAGACGCACAATTCCGGGTAGGAGTAAAAAACCGCCGCCAGCAACGCCGCCAACGGAAGCGCCGCCCGCAGATGCGCGGCGAAGCTGCCCCGGCCCGGCAGCCCGGCACCGATTTCCAGGCCGCGCCACGCCACCGCCGCCGTGGAAAACACCAGACCCAGGGTCTGCGGGTAAAAACCACCGACCGCCCCGCTGGCGAAACCGTTCAGCGTCACCCCCGCCGCCAGGGCCACCCACCAGGCTTCCTGCCGCCGCCCCGGTCGCACCGCCCGCACGATGCCGCCGACGGCCAGGGCTCCGCAGACGACGGCCAGCGAAAGCACGGCGGGATAAATCTGATACGACCAATCCATCCCGAAAGCCGCCTGCAACCAGCCGAGCAAGAAGGACGGCGTGATCCGCAGGCCGCTGCGTTGCCAGGCGAGGACCGACACCGCGACGGGATGATGTCCCGCGATGACGGCGGGTTCGGCGAACCCGTGCCGTTGCAGCCATTGCGCCTGATACAGGTATGACCAGGTGTCGTTGAAGGGATTGAAGGCGTTGTAAAGCAGGACCTGACCGAGGATCGGAAACGAGGCAATCGCGGCGAACCCCATCAGCCGGCCCGCGCGCCACGGCTGCGGCAGCCGTCGATCCTCGCGCCGCGAGAGCTGCCAGACGGCGGCCAGGGTGAGGCCGGCGGTGATGGGCAGGCAAATCCACCAGCGAAAGCCGTGCCCCCACCATCCGAGGAGAGTCGCCGGAGCCAGCAGCACCGCGAGTCCCAGGGCGGGTGCCAGAAACTCGCGGGATTGGGGCCGCAACCGTCGCGGCAGGCAAAGATCGCCGAAGGCCGCCCCAATCGTCCACAATGCGCCGAGAGTCAGCAGCAGGCAGGTAAGCGAGGCGATGTACCACATGAGGGGTACACCCTTACCGGACATCCCCGCCCCGGGCCATCGTTTTTCCGTGCGGACCCGGCCGCCGGGCTTTCGCGGAACGCGACGGCCCGTCCGGCGGACCGCGTTTTTCTCCTTCCTTCATCCGGCGGGATTCGATGTAATCAGCGGGCTTCTCCGGCGGCCGGCCGCCGCGTGGAATCCTATGCTTTTCAGTTCCGCCTTCTTTCTCTTCGGCTTCGTCCCGATTTTCTACGCGGTCTATTTCGCGGTCCGGCCAGGGCTGCAAAACCTTGCCCTCCTCGCGGCGAGCCTGTTCTTTTATGCGTGGGCCGAGCCGCGGTTCATCTTCTGGGCGATGGCCTCGGCGCTGCTGGATTACGTCCTGGGGGGGCCGATCCACCGTTCCACCCGTCCGGGCGTGCGGCGGTTTTGCCTGATGCTCGGCATCGTGGCCAACATCGGCCTGCTCGTCTGGTTCAAGTATGCGAATTTTTTCGCCGACACGATCTCCGTCGTCTTCCGCGCGGCGGGTTGGCAAGGGATCGTGCTGGCGAAGATCATTCTGCCCGTCGCCATCTCCTTCATCGTCTTCGAGAAGATCACCTATCTCGTCGATCTCTACCGGCACGACGGCCAGCCCGCGCCGGGCCTGCTGACCTATCTGCTCTACGTTTTTTATTTCCCCAAGCTGTTGGCGGGACCGATCATCCGCTACCGCGACATCGCCCCGCAACTCCTCGTGCGCGGATGGTCACGTTCGAGGACCTGCGGATCGGCGTCATGCGGTTCTTCTGGGGCCTCGGCAAGAAAGTGCTGCATCGCCGACCATCGTCGGCCATCTCGCAAACCAGATTTTCGACCTGCCCGCGGACGATGCTCGGCTGCTCGACGCGCCTGGCTGGGCGTGGTCTGCTTCACGCGCGCAGATCTATTTCGATTTCTCGGGGTACTCGGACATGGCCATCGGCCTGAGCCGCACGCTCGGCTTCCGGCTGAACGAGAACTTCCGCCTGCCCTACACCGCCACAAGTTTCACGGATTTCTGGCGGCGCTGGCACATCTCGCTTTCCACCTGGATCCGTGAATATCTCTACATCCCGCTCGGTGGCAATCGCGTGCCGACCATGCGCGCCTATTTCAACCTTGCCTCTGCTTCTTGCTCTCCGGCCTCTGGCACGGCGCGGCTTGGAATTTCATCATCTGGGGTCATTTTCCACGGCGTCATGCTGATCTGCGACCGCGCGTTCTGGCTGCGGTGGCAGGGGCGGCTGCCGCGGATCGTCAACGTGGCGCTGACGTTCTTTCTGGTGATGGTCAGCTGGGTCATTTTCCGGCGCCAATAGTTTCGGGCAGATGGCGCTTTCCCTGCAGCGGATGTTTTGTCCCTGGCAGGAGACGCATCGCAACCTGGTCTGGTGCAGCCCGGACATCGTGTGCGCGCTCGGCGCGGGGGCGCTGATTTCCTTCCTGCCGCTCGCCCCGCTGCGCCGCGCTGGCTGGCGGCCTACCGCGACGTGGAAATGGCGGCCGGAGAGCGAACTGGCCGAGCGCGTTCGCCCTGTTGGTTCTCGCGTCGTCGAAAATCGCCACCGAATCCTTCAATGCCTTCCTCTATTTCCGCTTCTGAGCCTGCCGCCGCTCCGGCCGGGGCGCTCCAGAAAGTCTTGCTGGGCCTCATCGCGCTGCTGCTCTGCCTGCCGCTGCCCGCCATGCTCGTCCTGCGCACGCAGCCCGACCTGCCGCCCTCGCTCCAATGGCTCGGCAACCGCACCCTGGCGGGCATCACCGTCGAGCGCGAATCGCCGCCCCTGTCGCGGGACAACTGGTTCAGCGGCAAATACCAGGACGGCATCACCCGCTGGATCAACGAGAACTTCGCCGGGCGCGAACTGTTGATCCGCGCCAACAACCAGTTGCTCTGGTCGCTGTTCGGCAAGAGCTACATGGGGCAGGAGATGATCGTCCGCGGCCGGCACGACAACCTGTTCGGCTCGGATTACATCGCCTACCGGGAAGGGTTTGCCGCCCCGGCCAGCGACGGCTACCTGGACGAGTTGGCCGCCAAGGCCGCCGCGCTCCAGCGTCGTCTGGCCGCGGGCGGGACTGCCTTCGCCGTGCTCGTGACGCCGGACAAGCCCTCGTTTTACCCGGAAGATTTGCCGGCCCGCTACCAGCCCCGCGTGCCCGGCAGTCCGCAGCCACCGCCGGACGCGGACCACCTCCTCGCCGCGCTGACCCGTTCGGGGGTCAACCAGGTGGACGGACGGGCGATCACGCGGCAGGTAGCGGCGGGCAAATCCTGGCGGACCTTCCCGCGCACCGGCGTGCATTGGAACCGGCTCACGGCCTCCGCCACGGCCGAGGCGCTGCTGCGTTCCCTGGAGGCGTCTGCGGGCCGGCCGTTCCCCAAACTCACGGCGACCAATATCCGTCCCTCACCTCTGCCCGACACCGCCGACGCCGACCTGGCCGTGCTGCTGAACCTCCTCTGGCAGCCCCGGGAAACCTATGTGCACGCGGACTACACCTGCCGCGACCCGAACCCGGGCACGCTCACCATCGTCGGCGGCAGCTTCGCCAACGCGCTCGACACGATCTTCAACGAGTCCGGCGCGTTCGCCCAGATCAACCATTACCACTATTTCAAGGTCGATGTGCAGCGCTTCCCGGCGGACGAAATGGATCACGTGGACGAAGCCCGCATCCCCTGGCAACAGGACTTCTGGTCGGCGCAGGCGGTGGTCCTGGAGATCAACCCGCAGTACGTGACGGGCAGGCATCCACTGGCCTTCCTCAACGCCGCGCTGGCCGCGAAGCCAGGCGCGGGCGCGACGGCCACGGCGGTGGCGGCGGCCCCGCCGGTGTCGGTCGTGTTCGACCCGGCGGGTTGGCACGCCGAGGAGCACGGCGGCGCGGATCGCTGGCGCTGGTCGAAAGGTCCGGCGTCCGTGCTGCTCGTGAATCCCGGCAACGCCCCGCGGCCCGTGCGCGTGAGTTATACCCTCGCCGGTCTGGCTGATCGCAACGTGCGCTTGCTCGGCCCGGACGGCGCGGTGCTGGACGCGCGGCCGGTCAAGGCGCTCCAGCGGACGGCCGAGGTCTCGCTGTGGCTGACGCTGGCACCCGGTCGGACGACGTTACGGTTCGAAAGCGACCAGCCGCCGACGCAGCCCGGTCCGGCCGGGGGGGACCTGCGCCGGCTGGACGTGCAACTGCTCAATTTCCAGGTGGAGCCGGCGGATTGAACCCCCGTCCGCCCGTGACCGGACCGGGTCAGTTAAACAGCGGTCCCATCGGCGGGCCGCCCTACTCGTTCCAGCCGCGCGGGCGGGTCGTCTTGAGCCAATCGACCGCTTTGTGGCTGAGCAGCGTGCCGAGCTGTCTTGGGCGTCTGCACGGGCAGGTCGGCCAGTTCGACGATCTGCTCGTCGGGCTGGTTGCCGTCCTTTCCCCGGCCGCCGCGCTTGCCCGGCTTGAACGGCTTGTACTTGATGTACACGCGCTCCAGCGGTTCGGCGGTCAGCAGCTGGATTTTCGCCTTCGGCGGCACGCAATGGTATTCCTTGTTGAGGATCGTCCCGCCGAAGGTAAACCGCTTCAGGTACGTCGCCGACGGCGTCGAGTACACCAGCGTGTACAGCTGGTCGCGCGAGAACAGCGCGAAATGGTACAGGTCGCGGTCCACGAAGAGTTTTTCCGGCGGCGGGATGACCTTGTAACGGCCGTCGGCCGTGACGGTCAGCACGCGGTCCAGTTCCGAGCAGCGGAAGGCCGGTTCCATCCCCTCGCCCTTCACGCCGTAGCCGAGGTAACCCTTCACCGGATCGTAGGCGATGGCGAGGTTCTTGACCGCCACCGCGCGGGCGTCGGCTTCCTCGAAGGTGCGCCGTCTTGGTCAGCCGCGGGTATTGCTTGCCGTACGTCTTGAGCAGGTTCTTGAGGTAGCCGATGGCGTGGCGGGTCAGGCCCTTGAGGTTTTTCTCGCGTCTCGTCCAGTTCGACGAGCAGTTCGTCGATCTCGCGCCGGTTCTGGTCGATGTCGAAGAGCGAGATGCGCTTGATCCGCAGCGCCGAGCAGCATCTCCACGTCCTCGGGCGTCACGTCGCGCCGGAGTTGGTCGCGGAACCGGTTGACGCCCGGCGAGCACCGCCGTCTGCACGGCCTCGTAGGTCTCGCATTTCTCGATGTTCTTGTAGATGCGGTTCTCGATGAAAATCTGCGCCAGCGTCTTCTGCGTGGATGCCGTCGTCCAGTTCGCCGCGGCGCAGTTCGAGTTCCTGCTTGAGCATGGCGAGGAGCTGCGCCGTGTTGGCGCGCAGGATTTCGTCCACGTCCATCTCCACGGGGCGGTCGCCGCGGATGACGATCGGGCCGCGCCGAGACCGACTGCTCGCACTCGGTGAACAGGTACAGCGCGGCGATGGTTTTTTTCGCGTCCTCGCCGGGCGCGAGCTTGATCTCGATCTCGACGTTCTCGGCGGTGAAATCGTCGATGGACTTGATGCGGATTTTCTTCTTGCGCGCCGCGTCCTCGATGGAGGCGATGAGCGAGTCCGTCGTCGTGCCCGGCGGGCAGTTCGCGGATGACGAGCGTGCCGGCGATGTGCGCCTTCGGCTCGATGACCGCGCGCAGCTTGATCTTGCCCGTGCCCTTGGCGTAGCCGCTGGCGTCCATGATGCCGCCCTGCGGGAAATCGGGCAGCAGCGTGAACGGTTTGCCCTGGAGGATGGCGATCTGCGCCTCGATCAACTCGCAGAAATTGTGCGGCAGCACGCGCGTGCTCAGGCCCACGGCGATGCCTTCCGCGCCGAGCATCAGCAGCAGCGGCAGCTTGGAGGGCAGCGTGACGGGTTCCTGGTTGCGCCCGTCGTAGCTGGGGATCGTCTGGGTGAGCTTGTCGTTGAAAATCTCGTTGCGCGCGAGGTCGGTCAGGCGGCACTCGATGTAGCGCGAGGCCGCCGCCGGGTCGCCGGTGTAGATGTTGCCGAAGTTCCCCTGCCCCTCGATGAGGTAACGCTTCTGCTGCAACACGACGAGCGCGTCGGCGATGGAGGCGTCGCCGTGCGGATGGAACTGCATGCAGTAGCCGACGATGTTGGCGACCTTGATGAACTTGCCGTCGTCGTTGCGGTGGAGCGAGTGCAGGATGCGCCGCTGCACGGGCTTGAGGCCGTCTTCCAGCGCGGGGATGGCGCGGTCGCGGATGACGTAGCTCGCGTACGACAGGAAATTGCGGTCCATCAACGCCCGGAACGGCGGATCGTCCGGCGGCGGGGGTGTGCGCGGGGCTCGCCGTCGGGCGGGCGGGCCGGCGCCGTTCTGCCGCCGTCGAACTCCGGCAGCGGCGCGTCGTCCGGCGCGGGCACGGCGTCGGCCGCCATCAGAGCCGTCGGCGGGCAGCGGGTGGCGCTGCTCGTCGGGCGTGGCCGTTGCCGTTGAACGGAGCCGCGGCCGATGGGGCCGAGCGGGAGGTTGTCGGAATCGGATGGTGAAGGGGTTTTAGGACGCGCAGCCATGCAAAAACGCAAGATGTTGATTTACGAAAAATACATTTACTACATCCGGTGGAAACACACAACCTTGAACGCTCGGAAAACCGCAAATTTTCGTCTTGCCCGCGCGGCACGGAAACCGCTTCCTTGCGGCGGTTGGAACCGCGCCGTTCCTGCCGCTATGTTGATTCGCATGCTCTTCACCCGCCACCGTTCCCGGGCGCTCCTGCCGCTGCTCGCCTGCGGCATGCTCGGCACCGCGCCGATGCCCGCTGCCTTCTCCGCCACGACCGGGCGCGCGACGCTGGAACCCACGGGTGGCCGGCGTTTCCTGGATGACCTGGCGCAAGCCGAGCGCAGGCATGATTACCGCCCGCTCCTCGCAGCGTGCGACCGCCAGGTGGCGGTCCATCCCGACGACCGCGAGAGCTATCGCCAACGCGCCCTCGCACGCTGGGGAGCGCGGCAATATGACGGCGCGCTGGCCGATTTTGAACGCGCCATCGACCTCGCCCGCCGCCAGAAAGCCCCCGTGCGTCTGCTGGCGGTGATGACCTACGGACGCGCCCTCATTCGCCGCGAACAACACGACACCGCCGCCGAAGCGGCCGAACTCGAACGCGCCGCCCGCGCCGACCGTTCCTTCACCGACGCCCTCAACGATCTCGCGTGGATTCGCGCCACCAATCCCGACGCCTCCCTACGCAACGGCCGCCAGGCCGTCGATCTCGCCCGGCACGCCTGCGAGACGGTGCCGGGTTCGGTCAAATACCTCGACACCCTCGCCGCCGCCTACGCCGAGGCTGGCGATGCGAAACGGGCCGCCGACACGGAGAGAGCCGCCATCAAAGCCGCCCACGCAGATGCCCGCACCGTCGGCGAGCACCGGGAATTTCTCGCCAGCGCGCAGGGACGAGTCGATCTCTACGCCAGCGGTGGACAATATCGCGAAGACCCGAATCAAGCCGCCGCGTCCCGGCCAAAACCTGCGGACACCACCAATCCGGGTTAGTCAGCTTAGCTATACTCGGGTATTAGTTGCATCGATGGTACAGACGCTTTTTCCGATTTTGCCATCCACTTATCTTTAGGCATCATCCTATGTATGCCTTCGCGTCCAAGTATTTTCACCCCGCGCCTTCCCTATTTACCGCGGTTTATTGCAGCCATCTTCTGCTACATGGTGTTGACGCTCGACATGGGGCTTCTCGTTGGTTGCTCCCTGTACGCCGACCACCAAATCTTGGCGGCACCGTGGCTTGACCACCGGCCTGGGGGCAGACCGCCCGACCAAGAATTAGTGGAATATGCTGTCGATTTCGAAATTTTTGCTAAGCAAGAGTTGCGCGGCTGGAAGCCGTGGAAGACATACCCGACGTGGAGGGCGAGTTGGCACGCTGAATATCAGCAAATACGCAAAAGATACAGTGCCAACCCGGAACGAGCACAAGAAGTGATAGAATGCGCGCACTACGTTCTCCAACGCGCTGGTTTGCCCACGTACGATCCCTGATCTCTCACCCCTTCGTTCCTCATCCGCCGGAAGCGCGCAAAGAATTCTACTTCCCTTCGTAGATATCCATGATCGTCCCGAGCAGCTTGAGCGCATCCTCCTTTTTCCGCGTGAAACTGTTGCGCCCGATGATCGAGCCGAACCCGCCGCCGGCCTGGATGCCGCGCACCTGTTCGAGCAACTTGTCGTCCGGCTCGTGCCGCGCCGCCGGAAAAAATGACGATCCGCCGCCCGTCGAACGTGCACTGCACCACGTGCGCAATCCGCTCGGCAATCGTGCCGATGGGAATCTTGCTCCTTCTCGTAAATCTTCTTCGCCGCTTCCTGTTCGAGAAAGCGCGGTGGGGATCTTGACCTTGATGATGTTCGCGCCCAACTGCGCCGCGATGTGCGCCGCGTATCCGCACACGTCGATGGCCGTCTCGCCTTCCTTGCTCAGCGCCGACCCACGCGGATAACTCCAGATCACCACGGCCAGGCCATTCCGTTTTGCCTCCTTGCCGATTTCCTCGATCTGCCCGTACATCTTGCGGGCGTTTGCGCTGCCGGGGTAGATCGTGAACCCGACCGCCGCCGCGCCGATCCGCAACGCGTCCTCGACGCTGCCGGTGATGGCCTGATCCGGGTCTTTTTCGTCACCGCCGAGCAGTTCGTGGTCGTTGACTTTGAGGATGAGCGGAATCTCACCCGCGAACTCCCGCGCCCCCGCTTCCAGGAACCCGAGCGGCGCGGCGTACGCGTTGCACCCGGCCTCGATGGCGAATTGATAATGGTAGAGCGGGTTATACGCCGGTGGGTTGGACGCGAAGGAACGCGCCGGCCCGTGCTCGAAGCCCTGGTCCACCGGCAGGATCACGAACTTGCCCGTGCCCGCCAGGCGGCCGGTGTTCATGATGCGGGCGAGGTTGGCGAGGGTCCGGGGTTGTCGCTGCCGTACCAGGAGAGGATTTCTTTGACGCGGTCGGTGTTTTGCATCGTCGTGCAACTGAATCGTTTTTGCGGGCCGTTGCAAACGAACTCTCCGCCGTCAGTTCGGCGTCGGCGTCGGGCTTGCCTTGGGCTTCGCTTTGGGGGTCGGTCGCGGCGTTGCCTTGGGGGTGGAATTATCCGGCCCCGTGCCCACGGTCGGTTCGCCCTCGGGACCGGCCCCGGTGCTCGGCTCCCGCAGGCGGTAATCGCTCTGCCCGCGCGCTCCGACCGTCGGCTCGGACGGAACCAGCGAATCGGGCCGGCGGGACGCACTCCCCACCGGGATATTGGCGGAAACGTTGTCAAATGTCGGCCGGTCGGTCGGCTGCGGGACGTGGGAGCCGGTGATCATCCGGCGCGTGTCTTCGGGGCTCGCGCTGGCGGTGCGGTCGCGGTGGCTGGTCGTGGCGCTCTGCGTGCAGCCGGCGGCGACGAGCAGGCCGGCCAGCAGGCTTCGGGAAAGGAATCTAGAGTTCATCGATAGAATCCTGATTCGCTATCGGCACCGTGGACGGCGGGATAATTATGAACATCGCGCGCCGGACTACCGTCATCCGGCCGGGTCAACCCGCGCCCAGGATGAACTTCTCCACCGCGTTGGCGAAACCCTCGTCCTCGCTGGAAGTCGTCACCTCGTGTGCCGCGCCTTTGACCTCTTCGCTTGATTGGCCCATCGCAATCGACAATCCGCCCTTTTTGAACATCGACACATCGTTGGGCATGTCGCCGATGGTGGCGATTTCCTCGGGCTGGATTTTGAGCATCCGCGCGAGCACGCCGACCACGCCGCCCTTGTTCGCGTCGGGATGAGTCACATCCAAATAGTATGGCTGCGAACGTGCCGCCGATACCGCTGCGGGTTTGTCCGCATCGTCCTCGCGCGAAACGTCCCGTTGCGGCGTGCCCTTCTTCGTGCCCACCTGCCCGCCGAACGCCGCCTGCACGGCCTTCTCGCACTTTGCCACCGCGTCCAGGTCATCGCTGACGCCCACGATCTTCGCCACGTCGTCCGTCTTGCCATCGTAGGAGTCCACCACGGTCGGCGGGAATTTCACGGTCCATTCCTCGCGGTCCACGTGCGCGCCGTGGCGTTCGTGGACGAACCAGTCGTTGCCCCGGTAAATCCACACCCCGACCTTGTGTTCCTCGATGATCTTGATGACCGCCTCGACCACGTCTTTCTTCAGGACGTGCTGCTCGATGATGGTCAGGTCCGGCTTGACGAAGAGTCCGCCGTTGAACGCCGCGAGGGGCGTCGTGATCTCCAGCGGTCCGGTGAGCATCGCCATGCCGCGCGGCGGCCGGCCGCTGGTGACGGCGAACTCGATCCCGGCCGCGCGCAGCTTTTTGACGGCTTCCCGCGCGCGTTCGGTGAGGATTTTCTCCTTGGTGACGAGCGTGCCGTCCACGTCGGCGAGGAGCAGGCGCGGGCGCGGCGGATGGGGGTCGAATTGGAGGTCAGCCATGTCGTTAACAACGTGTGTTAGAGAATTCGGAGCGTCGCGGACCGTTGGCTGTCTCGCGTCCCTGCGCCGAACAGTTCGCAAAATGCGCCGGTCTCCGCGTTCCCTCCTTAACATGCGATCTTCCTGCTACAAAAACGCCCGACCTTGGTTGCCGTGTTTCTGTCTCTGGCTCGCACTCATCTCCGCCGCAACGGCGAAGGATATCATCATCCCGCTGGACGAACGCCTGCTGGTCCATCTGGAAACCACGGCGGACCACCTCGCGGCGAGGGAAAGAGCCGATCCGGCATTGCAAAAGGATTTCGCGGCTTGCCAGAACGACAAGAAAATCGACGGCGACACCCCCGCCGCGATCTCGACGGTCATGGCAGCCCGGCACCCGCGCATGACGGGGGCATTGGCCGTGGAAGGCTGGAAGCCGGGCGACTTTTATCTGGTGTTTGCCACCCTGGCCTCGCTGCCGTTCACCAGTGAACTTAGCCACGGCGGCGTGCCCGACTCGGACAAAGGGGTACGCCGCAACGTCGCGTTCTACGACGGGCACAAAGCCCGCATTCTCGCCGTCATCACCAAGCTCGGCCGCCTGATGGGCATGGTGATGGAATGAAGCGAACCCGCGCCGGTCGCACGGGTTCAGCGGACTCAGGACTTGGCGGGCGCGAGGCCGTCGAGCTTTTGGAGGATCGCCTTCTTCGCCACCGCGCCGATGAGCGTGTCGCGCACCTCGCCACCCTCGAAAAAGAGCAGTGCCGGGATGTTGCGGACGTTGTACTTCGCGGCGAGCGCACTGTTCTGGTCCACGTCCACCTTAACCACGCGCACCTTGCCGCCGCCTTCGCGGGCGATCTCGTCGAGCACCGGAGCGATCATCTTGCACGGGCCGCACCAGCTCGCCCAGAAGTCCACGACCACCGGCACCGGAGATTGCAACACCGCCCGCTCGAACGAGGCTTCGTCAACGTGAATGGATTCGTCGTTTGTCATTGAAAATTAATTGGTTGTTCGTATTTACACGAACTATAAGTACGGTCGTCCGTTTGCCGCGTTTGTCAATCCCCGCGCGGTCGTCGTCACGGCCTGGCTGGGCCGGGGTTGTTGAACTCGATGTGGTCCTGGCCGTTGGTGCCGCCGCGCCAGTTTTGCGCGCTCCAGGCACGGGTCTGGTAGTCGCTCTGGGTGAAAATCAGCAGCAACAGCAACCACACGAAACCCGCCGCCGCGAACAACCACACCATCGGCTTGCTGTAGCGCACCTCCATGAAAAACAGGAGGATGAGCGCCGCCTTGGCGATGGAAATGGCCATCGCCGCCGCCACGTTGAACGGCCCGAGCGGGAGGAAATTCGCTCCGACCGTCAGCCCGAGCAGCAGCAGCAGCAGCGCGAACGTCCGCACGTACACTTTTGGTTGGACCGTTTCGGTAGGCATAGGCGAGAAAGCTAACGTCGTGCGACGAGGTAGAGCAACGGGAACAGGAACACCCACACGATGTCCACGAAATGCCAGTAAAGTCCGCCGACCTCGATGGGATTATAGTATTCTCGGCTGAATTTTCCCCGCCACGCCTGCACCGCGAGCACGGTCAGGATGATCACGCCGATGGTCACGTGCAGACTGTGCAGGCCGGTCATCACGAAATAGAGCACGTAGAATAGCTGCACCTGATTGGCCGGGGCCTCGCCGCCGTCGTAGCGAAACGTCAAACCGGGCACGTGATGCTCGGCGAAGTCCCGGTAATATTCGTAGCCGTGCAGGCACAGGAAAAGCGCGCCGAACCCCGCCGCCAGCAGCAGCAGGAACGCGAGCAACCGCCGCGCGCCGGTCTGCGCGGCATGCACGGCCAGCGCCATCGCAAAACTGCTGATGAGCAGGATCGCCGTATCCCCCGCGCCTGCCCACATCAATAGCTCCTGGCTGCCCGCCGCGAACGCCGCGCGGATAACTGACAGCGGTAAACCGTGTACGCGCGCGAACAAGCCCGCCGAAGAACAGGATTTCCGTCGAGAGGAACAGCCACATGCCCAGGTGCGCGGCCTCGGTCTGCTGGTCGAGGTCGTCGAACTGCTCCTCGCGCGCCGGGAGCAGCGGCGGCGACGGCGCGGCGGGCTGGGAATGGCGGTGTCAGACATGTTCCAGGGCGCGAGCGCGCTTTTCGGGTTGCAGGTGCTCGGCGGTGGAGGCCAGCGGATAAGCGTAGGGTTCCTCGGTGACGACCGGCGTCTCCTCGAAGTTATGCGTCGGCGGCGGCGAGGTGGTCTGCCATTCCAGGCCGGTGGCGTCCCAGGGATTGTCGCCCGCCTGCTTGCCCGTTCTTCAACGACCAGAGCAGGTAGAACAGCGGCATCACGTAACCGACGCCCAGGATCGACGCGCCCGCCGTCGAGAGGACGTTCCAGATCTGGAACTCCGGCGGGTACGCGTGATACCGGCGCGGCATCCCGAGATAACCCAGGATGAACTGCGGGAAGAACGTCAGGTTGAAGCCGATGAACGTCACCAGCGCCGCGAGTTGGCCCAGCGGTTCCGGGATACATGCGGCCCGGTGATCTTCGGCCACCAGAAATGCAGCCCGCCCATGAACGCGAGCACCATCCCGCCGACCATGATGTAATGGAAATGCGCGACGACGAAATACGTGTCGTGCAGGTGCACGTCCGTCGCCAGCGCCGCGACGAACAGGCCCGTCATCCCGCCGATGGTGAACAGCCCGATGAACCCGAGCGCGTACAGCATCGGCGTCTCGAACGTGATCGAGCCTTTGTAGAGCGTCGCCGTCCAGTTGAACACCTTGATGGCCGACGGCATCGCGATGACGAAACTCAGGAACGAAAACACCATGCCCGAATACACCGACTGGCTGCTCACGAACATGTGGTGCCCCCAGACCACGAAACCCGAGGATCGCGATGGCCATGCTGGCGAACGCGATGAATCCGTAGCCGAAGATCCGCTTGCGCGAAAAGCAGGTGATGAGTTCGCTGATGACCCCGAAGCCCGGCAGGATCATGATATAGACCGCCGGATGCGAGTAGAACCAGAACAGGTGCTGGAACAAGACCGGGTCGCCGCCCAGCGCCGGGTCGAAGATGCCGACGCCCCACAGCCGCTCGACGGCCAGCAGCATCATCACGATGGCCAGCACGGGCGTCGCCAGCACCATGATGAGGCTCGTCGCGTACATCGACCAGCAGAAGAGCGGCAGGCGCATCCACGTCAGGCCGGGCGCGCGCATCTTGTGGATGGTGATGATGAAGTTCAGCCCCGTCAGGATGGACGAGAACCCGGAGATGAACACGCCCGCCGCCATCGCGAAGACGTGCGTGTTCGAGTACTTGGTGCTCAGCGGCGTGTAGAACGTCCAGCCCGTATCCACGCCGCCGGCAAACACGGCGTACAGCGTGAACGCGCCCGCCGTGATGAAGATGTACCAACTGGCAAGATTGAGCTTCGGAAAGGCGAGGTCGCGCGCGCCGATCATCATCGGGATGAGGAAGTTGCCCAGGACAGTAGGGATCGAGGGAATCAGGAAGAACCACACCATCAGCACGCCGTGGATGGTGAACAGCTTGTTGTAGGTTTCGGACAACACGAGGTCGCCCCGCGGCGTGAGCAGCTCGATCCGCATCAGCGCGGCGGCGAACGGCGGCGATGGTGAAGAAGATCAGGATGGTGAAGAGGTACAACAGGCCGATGCGCTTGTGGTCGGTGGTCAGCAGCCACGAGCGGATGGTCGTTTCCTCGTTCAGGTAATTCTTCGGCTGCGGCGGCCCGATGGAAGCATCGGACGCCTCGGTCGGGCGACTAGTTGGGTGGTCATGGCAGGGTCAGTAGGAAGTCGGCTGCGGGCTGAACGCGGGCGAGGGCGCGGCGTCCGGCGGCGTCGGGCCCACGGCGGGTACGGTGGTCGGCGCGGCCGGTGTGCCCGCGGGGACGTTCTGCGTGGTCGGGACGTGGACCTGCGTTTGTCCGCCCACGCCTTCGTTCTGGCGGAGGTATTCGTCGGGCGTGTCGCTGGCCCAGGCTCTTGATGTACTGGATCAACTGGAAGACTTCCTCCTCGCCGATCTGCCCCTCGTAGCTCGGCATGACGTCGGCGTCGTAGCTGGCCACGATCTGTTTTTGCGGCAGCAGGATCGAGTCATGGAGGTAGCGGTCGTCCGCCGTGACGATCTCGCCCGTGTCCAGCGGCACCGGATGGCCGTACAGGCCCGCGAGGCTCGGCGCGCGGATCTGCGAGTTCTCGCCGTGGCACCCGCTGCAACCCAGCGAGCGGAAGAGTCGTTCGCCCGCGTGCCACGAGCGTGCCTGCTCGCCGCCGGTGTTGATCCATTCGTTGTACTCGGCCGGCGTCATCACCGTGACCCAGCCGACCATCTCCGCGTGGCCCATGCCGCAGAGTTGATCGCAAAAAAGATGGTAGCGGCCCGGCTTCGTCGCCTTGAACCATTGCGTCGTGTAGCGGCCGGGCACGCACGTCTTGCTTGAGTGCGAAAGGCCGGGATGCCGAAATCGTGGATCACGTCCTGCGAGGTCATCACGAGACGCACCGTGCGGCCGACGGGGACGTGGAGTTCGTTGAGTTCGCGGTTGCCCTCGGGATGCTGGATGTTCCACATCCATTGTTTGCCGATGACGTTGATCTCCAGCGCGTCGGCGGCATCGGGCGGGCGTCTTCGATGTGCGCGAAAAGCGCCGCGCCCCACAGCGAAGATGCCGATGGCGATCATCAGCGGGATGCGCCGACCAGATCACCTCGGGCTTCCAGGTCTGGAAATCGAGCGGCGTGCGGTCGGCGTTGCTGCCCTTGCGATAGGTGTAGAGGAAAAACGCCATCGGCACGAACACGACGGCCAGCACCCCGCACGTCAGCAGGACGAGAAACCAGAACAGCAGATCCACCTGACCCGCCATGGAGGAGGCTTGCTCGGGAACGATGGGAAAGGTCATGGCGGCAGGGAGGATCACGCTTGCCCGACCGGACGGCGCGCCGGATCGCGGCGGATGAGGTGGACGAGCAGGCCACCGATACCGAGCAGGGTCAGCACGCCGGCCGCGCGCAGGGTTCCGATGATCAGCGCGCCGTACTTGCCGCGAGACCGGGTTGAAGTGAAAACACAGCATCAGCAATTGCTCGATGGGCGAGCCGACTGTTGCGTTGTCGCGGTCACGAGCGCCGTCTGCAACGCGTCGGGCGTCGAAGTTTACCCCGAAAAGGTAGTGCGAAACCTGGCCGTCCGGCGTGAGGACGACGAGCCCGCTGGGGTGCGCGTATTGTTTCGTGACGGGATCGTACGCATAACGGAAGCCGACGGCGTCGGCCAGCCGGCGGATCGTCGGTTCATCGGGGCTGGTGAGGAAATGCCAGCCGGCGTCCGCGCCGGGGCGCGCGTAGCGCTTGAAGTAGAGCCGTTTCTGCGCGCCAGCGTCGGCGGCGGATCTGGTGCGGGTCGATGCTCACGTCGATCAGATCGAAATCCTTGCCGGTCGTCAGCGCGCATGTCGGTGAGCGATTCCACCAGCCCGCCGAGCACCAGCGAGCAGAGCATCGGGCATTCCTTGTAGCCGAGCACGAGGACGGCCGGGCGCTGCCGCCGAGCAGGTAGCCGAGCGGTGACCGGCTGGCCGTTCTCGTCGCGGAACACGCGCGTCGAGCGGCACGTTCGCGCCGAGGTTCTGGTCGAACCCGCGCCTGTTGGATGATGGCGGCGGCGGCCGGGGCGGTGGTTTCGTCGCGTGGCCGCGCGCGCGGACAGACGGCAGCGCCACGAACCACGCCAGAAGGAAGAGAGTGCGCGGTTTCATGGTCGGAGGCTCTGGCCGTACACTTGTGGGTCGGCGCGCTGTCGCTGGAGTCTGTTCGAGCGGTGATGCCCGGCGAAACCGGCGGCAGTCCGCGCTCGGCGACGAGTTCCATCGCGCGGTCGACCGGCAGGCGGACGATCCCCTTGCTGGCGATCCACCCAGCCGTAGCCGCGAGGTCGGCGGCGTTGGCGCCTTGCATCCGGCGCAGGTCCTCCTCCGGCTTGACCTGGAGCAGCGGCCCCTGGTAGTCCGGCTGCACGCGCACGAGCGAGTTCGACGCCGGGTTCGCCTTCGGCGCGATGCTTATCGAGATAACGATCCATGACTCCGTAGACCTTGAAAAGGACCACGATCCCCACCAGCACCGCGAGCAACACCGCCAGCAGCGACCCGGCGAAGATGAACAATCCCGGCACGCTGACGTCGGTCGTCTCGTGCCCGGCCGCGAGCGCCGCGCGCGCTTCGTCGGTTGCGGCGGGCGGATGGGACCGGCGTTTTGCGGCGTGGGTGAGATGTCAGTGTCCATGCGTGAGCGCCTCCTCCAACGCGGATCGTTGCTGCGGCAGGCGCGCGTGGTTTTTGAGCCGGGCGAAGAACACCGCCAGCCACACGCCGCCGATGCCGCAGAACACCGTGAAATGCCATCCATGAAACGCTCAAGCTGCCCTGCGAGTGCGAAGGCTCGACCTGCCAGAACACCTCGACCGCATGCACGCAGAATGATCCCGACGGCAAGCGCCCGCAGGACGCGGACGTTTTCCTTGTTCTCGCGCGAGAGCAGCAGCGAAAAACGGCAGCGCGAAATGGAACACGCCCGAGGAAGATCGCGACGAGCTCCAGCCGCCCGCGACGCGGTGCAGATACCAGCCGATCTCCTTGCGGCAGATTGCCCGACCAGATGATGATGAGCTGCGACACGGCCAGGTAGGCCCACATCATCACGAAGGCGAGCAGGAAGTTACCCAGCGAATGGAAATGCTCCGTCTTGACCACCCCGCGCCAGGGTAGTCACGGCCGCACGACCACGACGAGCAGCACCGTGCAAAACGCGAACGCCGACAGAATCTGGCCGATGATGAACTGCGCCGGGAAGATCGTCGAATACCAGTCGCGTTCCAGGACCATGACCCAGTCCACGACGGCCAGCGAGGCCGTCAGCGCGAACGACCACCAACCCCGGCCCGCTGAACGTGCGCATCCGCCGGGTCGGCGCGAGGCGTCGGGCGTGCGGTCCTGCGCGAACGGACCAGCGGTTGAGCAGCCAGCGCGGCCACGATCCACAAGCCGAACGCGACGACCATGCGCGACCGCGAACGCGGGGACGTTGAGATAGAGCGTGTTTGTTTCTGCAGCGCCTCGTTGTGCGCGACGATCGTCCGGGTCGCGTCCACGGGTAGAGATAGCCGCAACCCGAGGCAGACCGGCACGAAGAGCAGCGCCATCAGCGGCAGACGGTACGCGCGCCGCTTCCAGAAAGCGCCGGATCACGAAACCCCAGCCGCCGCCGGTGAGGTGAGTGGATCATCAGCACGCACAGGCAGCCCGAGCGACAGCCCCATCCAGAACACGATAGCCGAAGAGGTACGCGAAAGAAGGACTGGCGCGGATCAAAGAACGCCCCGACCCCGCTCAGGGCGAGGCCGAGCCACGCCGACGACGAGCGCGACCGCTGCCAGCGTGCGAGCGCGGGCGCGAGCGCCGGGTCCGACCGGCGGAGCGCCAGTTCGCCTCGGGTGCGGTGACGGTGGCGCTCATGGTTTGCGCTGCCTCCAGTTTGGCGCGTTCGTCGGCGGGCACGTCGTCCAGGCGGCCGTGGCGGCTGAGTTGCAGCGCGCGGATGTAGGCGACGATGGCCCAGCGGTCGGCGCGGTTCCACGCGCGAGGCGTAGGAATACATGATGCCGTAGCCGTTGGTGATGACGTTGAACAGAGTAGCCCGGCGGCGCGTGGCGCAGGCGGTCGATATGGTAGGAAGGCGGCGGCGGAAACCCGCGCTGGACGATCATGCCGTTGCCATCGCCCTCCGCGCCGTGGCAGACCGAACAATAGATGTTGAACCGCTCCTGGCCGCGCTTGAGCAAGTCGCTGCGTGACCGGCATCGGGAACGCTGGCGGCGAGCGTGCCGTCGTCGTTCTTGCCGGTGAAGAAAACGCGTGTCTTCGTCGAGGTGTCCGCGCGGGATCGTGTGCGGCGGCAGCGGCCGGGCGGAGGCGTCGTCGCGAAAAATTCGCTCGCGCGCCAGCGGCTTGTATTTCGGCTGGTTGTACATGTCCTGCCGGCAAGCGCTCGTGGCGAGCGCGACCGCGATGCGCAAACAAGGTAGGGACGGCTCTCCGAGCCGTCCCGAATGCTTCTGGCAGACGCTGCACGCGACAGCAGTCATCCAAGCCAAATTGGGACGGCTCGGAGAGCCATCCCTACCTTGTTACGATTCATCGCGCCACCTCCGCGACGTCGTCCGCGTGCAGTTCATCCGTCAGGAAACGGCGCGTTTCCTCCAGGTCCCACTTCGGGTCCGCTGACTCGATGCACAGGAAGAATCGGTCCACCGTCGCCCGTTCGATGCCGGGCGCATTGAAGATCGGATGATGCAAGCGCGGCAGGCCGTTCAGGAACAACATGCCGAGCACCCCGCAGATCGCCGCGCAGAGCACCGTCAGTTCAAACGTCATCGGGATGAACACGGCCAACTATGAAACGGCCGCCCGCCGATGTTGAACGGATAATCGACCACCATCGAATACCATTGCATGAAGATATCCGCTCGTCCCGCCCGACGATGCCGCCGAGCAGCACGATGAGCGGCATCGCCGTGCGTCTTGCGGCCCGAGCGCCTGCCGCCAACCCTTCGACGGGCACGGGCGTGTAGGCGTCCATGCTGCCGGTAGCCCGCGACGTAGGCGTGCTTCGTCGCCGCGACGAGCGCTTCCGGCGTATCGAACGCGCGCCAGCCAGCCCGTGCAGGGCGTCGGCGTGCCGGCCGGTCGGCGTGTGGCGGTCGACGGTGGTCATGGCTTGGGTCGGTCGGCGAGCCGCGCGAAGACGGGCGGCAGTGCGGGGCCGGTCACGGGTTCGCTTTCGCCTTCGGCGACGAGTTCGCGCACTTCCGTCATGGAGATCATCGGCAGGAAGCGGATGAACAGGAACAGCAGCGTGAAGAACAACCCGATGGTGCCCAGCGAAGATCGCGTAGTCCCAGAACGTCGGCGTAATACATCCCCCAGCGCGACGGCATGAAGTCGCGGTGCAGGCTGACGATCACGATGACGAACCGCTCCAGCCACATGCCGACGTTGATCGAACAGCGCCACGATGAACAGCAGCACCGGGTTCGTGCGGACGCGGCGCGACCAGAGCGCCTGCGGCACGAGGATGTTGCTGAGCATCAGCAGCCAGTACGACCAGCCGTAGGGACCGAACGCGCGGTTGTACGCCTGGTAGCGTTCGTAGATGTCGCCGCTGAACCACGCGAAGAACGCCTCGCACATGTACCCGTAGGCCACGATCAGCCCGACGGTGAGCATGACGTTGGCCATGTTGTTGAGCGTGCGCGGTCGGTGATGTAGGCTTGCAGCCCGTAAATCTTGCGCACGGGGATGATGATGTTGAGCACCATCGCAAAGCCCGAGTAGATCGCGCCCGCCACGAAGAAGGGCGGGAAGATCGTCGAATGCCAGCCGGGCAGGATCGCCACGGCGAAGTCGAAGCTCACGACGCTATGCACCGAGAGCACCAGCGGCGCGGCCAGACCCGGCCAGCAGCAGGTACGTCATCTTGTAGCGCTGCCAGTGGATCGCCGAGCCGCGCCAGCCCAGCGCGCCGATGCCGAAGAGCACCTGCTTCCAGCGCGCTGTCGAACGGTCGCGCAACGTGGCGAGATCGGGGATCAGCCCGACGTACCAGAACAGCAGCGACACCGTGAAATACGTGGACACCGCGAACACGTCCCACACGAGCGGACTGCGGAATTGCGGCCACAGTCCCATCGTGTTCGGATACGGCACGATCCAGTAAGAAACCCACGGGCGGCCCAGGTGCAGGAGCGGGAACATGCCCGCGCAGGCGACGGCGAAAAGCGTCATCGCTTCCGTGAAGCGGTTGATGGAGTTGCGCCACTTCTGGAAGACCAGCAGCAGGATCGCCGAGATGAACGTGCCCGCGTGGCCGATGCCGATCCACCACACGAAGTTGATGATGGCGAAACCCCACGCCACCGGGCATGTTGATGCCCCAGATGCCGACGCCCTTGTAGAACAGGTAGGTGACCGCGAACAGGAACACCATCAGCAGCGCGAACGCCGACCGCGAAGCCCGAACCACCAGCCTTTCGGGTGCTGCCCCTTGAGGACGATGTCGCCGATCTTGGCCGCGACGCGCTCGTAGGTCTCGCCCGGCGCCGATGCACGCGGTCCGGGTAACCGAGCGGCGACAGGTGCATCGCGCCGTCCGGTCGCCGTTGCGCGGGCAGCGGGATGTTCGCCGGCAGGCTGGTCGCAGGGCGCGGGCATGTCAGGACTACGTGCTACGCCTCCGGGTGTGGGGTTGGTGAGTGCGCGCGAGATAGGTCGTGCGCGGGCGGGTGTTGAGTTCGGCGAGCATCCCGTAGTTGCGCGGCTGTTTCTTGAGCCGGGAAACGCGGCTGTCCGGGATCGTTGATGTCGCCGAAGACGATGGCCTCCGTCGGGCAGGTCTGCTGGCAGGCGGTCATGATCTCGCCGTCGCGCACCCGGCGGTCTTCCTTCTCGGCGGTGATCTTGACCTCGTTGATGCGCTGCACGCAGTACGTGCATTTTTCCATGACGCCGCGCGAGCGCACGGTCACGTCCGGGTTGCGCTGCATCTTGAAGGTGAGCGTCGTGTTGTCCGGCCATTGCAGGAAGTTGAACCGGCGCACCTTGTACGGGCAGTTGTTGGAGCAATAGCGCGTGCCGATGCAGCGGTTGTAAACCTGTTCGTTAAGCCCTCGGGGCTGTGGACCGTCGCCGCCACGGGGCAGACGACCTCGCACGGCGCGTTCTCGCAATGCATGCACGGCACGGGCTGATGGTACATCTCCGGGTTATCCAGGCTCGCCCTCGAAATAACCGTCCACGCGAATCCAGTGCATCTCGCGTCCGTTGATGACCTCGCCCTTGCCCACGATGGGGATGTTGTTCTCCGACTGGCAGGCGACCACGCAGGCGTTGCAGCCGATGCAGGTGTTCAGGTCGATGGCCATGCCCCAGGCGTAACCCGGATAAGTATGGTCCGGCGGATAGAGCGTCTCGTCCTTGGCCGGGTTCTCGCCTTCCTCGGGCGCGAAATCGGGGTGCTGGCGGAATTCTTCCAGCGTGCCGGTGCGGTAAACGTCGCGGCCTTCCAGGCTGAGGTGCTGCTGCGCGGTGGCGAGCCGCCACGTTGCGCCCTCGACCTTGCTGACCTGCAAGCCCGGTGCCGAAACCCATCGCGTCGCTGGTGCGCAACGCGTAGGCGTTGACCCCCTGCCCCGTGCCGACGTGCCCGGCGGCGGTGCGGCCGTAGCCGAGGTGGAGCGTGACGGAATTTTCCGCCTGGCCCGGCATGACCCACACGGGGGCGTGGACGCTGCGGCCCTTGAACGTGAGTTCGACCACGTCCTCGTTTCGACGTCGAGACGTTCGGCGAGTTTCGGGCTGATGAGCGCGGCGTTGTCCCAGGTGAGTTTGGTGATGGGCTTGGGCGTTTCCTGCAGCCAGCCGTTGTTGGCGAAAGCGGCCGTCCCAGACGGTGGGGTCGGGCTTGAAGACGAGTTCGAGCGCATCGGAGGCAGCGGGCCGCGTCGGCGTTACGGTTGACCGACGGCGGCGCGGTGACCCGCTGATGCATCGATGTGACGCTGGCGGCACGTCCGGTCGCGAGTCCGTCATGCACCACTTTGCGCCATGCCTTCTCGAATCCTGCGTTCGAAGACGGGTCAGGCGCGTGCATGTTCGCAGCCTGCCAATGCCCGCGCACGATGTCGTAGGCGCCGCGCGTGCGACTGCTCCAGCACCAGCGCATCCAGCAACTCGTACGCGGTGCGACCTTCGTAGAGCGGCATGATCAAGGGTTGGATCGACGGAGGCCGTGCCGTCGAAGGCGCGGGCGTCGCCCCAGGCTTCGAGATAATGCGCCTGCGGCAGGTGCCACTGGCAATAGCTGCGCCGTCTCGTTGTAGAATAGCCCGAGCTGCACGTTGCGCTTGACCTTGCCCATCGCCTGCCGCAAATCCGAGGTCGGCCGGCGCGTTGTAACGCGGGTTGCCGCCAATCTGCACGAGCAGATCGACCTGTCCGGCGTGCATGTCGCCGGCCAGATCCGTGCAGCGACTCGGTTTGCTGCACCGGCCGCGCTTCGGCGGCATCGGGCCGAGTAGGCTCGACCGGTCTGCTGCCGGACGTTGCCGCATAGCTTCGTCGGTTCGAGCGGGCGTCAACAGCTCGTTGAACTGCACGGCGGCTGTGGCTCCCTTCGCCGCGCCACGACGACCAGCTGACCCCGCGGTTCGCCAGCAAATCGCTGGCAACACGGCTTCCAACCACCGGCGTGCCGCTTCCTGGTAGCCCGACGCCTGCGCCGACTTCGTCTGCGACCGTTTCCAACAGCGAGTGCCGCCAACCGCGCCATGTCTGCTGCGCCGACACGGCAAGCCGGTGGTCCGCCATCGAGCCGGTGATCGTCGGGGTCGGCTCGGCGACGTAGAGCCGGCTCATGTCGCCTGCGCCGTATCGTCCGCGTCGGTGACGGCGCTGCGGCCCGGGCGAACTGCCGCGCATAGGCCAGACTGGCCGGATGCTGAAAAGGAAATCGCTGTCCAGCGCAACGATCACCTTGGCCTTGCTCGAAATCGTAATGCGGCTTCCACCTGCTGGCCGCAGGATTGCCCGTCGTCGGCAGTTGGCGTTGTCCCGGTTCCACGGCTCGTACTGGTGCCACTTCGCCTGCGGGTATTTTTTGAGCAGCGCGTCGATCTGCGCCAGCCAGCGTCGGCGAGGTGACGGTCTCCGTCAGGATGCGCAAACCCGCGCCGCCTCTTGGCGCGCTGCTCGGCCAGCGCGGGCACGAGGTCCGCCAGAAACTCCTCCCAACTGCTCGTCTCCCCCGCGCGCAGCACCGTGCGCGTGCGGTCGGGTCGTACAGTTCCAGGATCGACGCCTGATGGAACACGTTCGCCGCGCCCAGGCTCATCGGGTGGTCCGGGTTGCCCTCGATCTTCGTCGGACGGCCCTCGTGGCTTTCGACGAGCAGCCCCGTCGCATAGCCGCCGAGCGTCATGGCCGTCGCGTACTGCAGCGGGATGCCCTGGACCAGTTCCTCCGGCTGCTTGACGTAGGGCAGGATCTTCTCCTGCGGCTGGCGCGTGCAGGCGGTCACTCCCGCCAGCGCGAAACGACGCCGCCATGATCTTCAGAAAATCGCCGCCGGCTCTGGCCGTCGGTCCATTCGCTCGCCCCGGCGGGATATTCGCGGTGCAGCCAGTCGTGGAACTCGGGCGTTTCGGCCGCCGCTTCGAGGCTGCGCCAGTATTTCTGGCCGTCGCCCGCCGACGACGCCAGCCGCGCCCGCAACGCCGCGAGGTCCAGCCGCGGCGCGGCGGCGGCACGGCAACCGCAGGAGGGTGAACAGGGCGCGGACGGGGTCATCGTTCATCGGTGGCAGGTGTAACAATCCGTCAGCACGCCCGAAGACTGGACGTGGTAATCCTTCACGAGTTGGCGGGCCCAGTCGAGCTTGCCCTCGTCCTTGAGCGCGACCCGCTGCGGGTTGAACACTTCCTTCGCGTCGGCCGATGAATTTCTCCGGGTGCCGGTGGCATTGCAGGCACCAGCCATGTAGAGCGTCTGGTCCTGCCAGGTGAGCTGCATCTCGTTGACGTGCCCGTGGCAGGCCGTGCAGCCGATGCCCTTGTTGACGTGGATCGAGTGGTTGAAGTACACGAAATCCGGCAGGTCGTGCACGCGGTTCCACTCGATGGGCTTGTTCTCCGCGAGGCTGTGGCGCACGGGCGCGAGCATCGCCTGATCGGTGTAGAGCTGGCTGTGGCAGGTCATGCACGTCTCCGTCGGCGGGATGCCCGCGTAGGCGCTTTTCTCGACGCCCGTATGGCAGTAGCGGCAGTCGATGCCGAGCTGGCCGACGTGGTGCTTGTGGCTGAAGGGCACCGGCTGGGCGATCGGCGCGCACATCCGCGTGGCCCACGGGGACCATTCCACCGCGTAGAGCGCGCCGACGACGCCGCGACGGCCAGCGGCGTCCCGAGGATCACCGCCCGCGCGAAGCCGATTGCTGCCTGCGGGAAAATTTGCGCCATGAGGAACCGGAGATCAGCCTACGCTGCGAACGCATGCGGCGGCGGAGGCGAGAAATGTTGTGAGCGTTTTTTTCACGCGTCCGGTAATGTTCTTCATGGCCTTGGCTAATACGCAGATTTCCAGCCGGGCGCCGGATGCGGCCGGAAGCGGACGACGTGATCGTCCTCGGCGCGGGCGCGGCCGGGTTGATGTGCGCGTTCACCGCCGGGCGGCGCGGACGGCGGGTGCGCGTGCTCGAACGCGCCGAGCGCATCGGCAAGAAAATCCTCATCTCCGGCGGCGGCCGCTGCAATTTCACCAACCTCCACGCCGGGCCGGAGAATTACCTCTCCGCGCAGCCGGATTTTTGCCGTTCCGCCCTGGCGCGCTACCGGCCGGAGGATTTCATCGCGCTCGTCGAACGCCACGGCATCGCCTACCACGAAAAAAAGCTCGGCCAGCTTTTTTGCGACGGGTCGTTCGCGCGAGATCGTCGCGGTGCTCGCCGCCGAGTGCGCGCGACGCCGGGGTGCGGATCGAGACGGGCGCGCGACGTGCGCGAGGTCGACGCGGGGGGCGGATCGGCGTTTTCCAGATCCGGCTCGACGGCGGCCGGATGCTCCGCGCGCGTTCGCTGGTGGTGGCGTGCGGGCGGCTTGTCCTGGCCGAAGCTCGGCGGCAGCGACCTCGCGTACCGGCTGGCGCGGCAGTTCGGGCTGCGAATCGTCGGCGCCGCGGCCGGGGCTGGTGCCGTTGACGTTCGCCGGCGACACCGCTCGCCATGTGCGAGGAACTCAGCGGCGTCTCGCTGCCATGCGCCGCCCGGACGCCACCCGGCGGGGGCGTGCCCGCGCAGACGTTCCGCGAGAACCTGCTTTTCACCCATCGCGGCCTGAGCGGCCCGGCGGTGCTGCAAATTTCCTCCTACCTGCCGGCAACGGCGGAGGCCGAGGTGCACTTCGACCTCCTGCCGGACGCGCCGGCGGACGAACGCTGGCTCGCCGACGCGCACGCCGCCGGACGCGACGCGCTCCTGCCCAACGTCCTCGCCGAACGCCTGCCTGCCAGCGTCGCGCAGGCGTTCGCGCGGACCGCTGGGTTCGCCGCCGCGGCCCTTGCGGCAGTATCGGACTCAAGGCGCTCGCCGCCCTGGAGCGCACCCTGCGGCGCTGGACCCTGCGTCCCGGCTGGCACGGAGGGTTATGCGAAGGCGGAAGTCACCCTCGGCGGGGTGGACACCCGCGACCTGCACGGCAAGACCATGGAAGCGCGCGCGGTGCCGGGGTTGTATTTCATCGGCGAGGCGGTGGATGTCACGGGGCAGCTCGGCGGGTTCAATTTCCAGTGGGCCTGGGCCAGCGGCCACGCGGCGGGCGAGGCGGCGTGAATGGACCGACCGGACGAGCCCCGTCGCCGTTTCAAGGTGCCTGGGGCGTCTTGAAAGAACGGTAGAGCGCCGGGACCGCGTCACGCCAGGCCTGCTGGACTCCCACCGGGTCTGGCCGCCGGTAAACTGCCCTTTGTCCCTTTCCCGTCGTCACTTCCAGCCTGCCGTCGTCGCCGACGCGCCACTCGCAGGGGACCAGTCCCTGCGGGATGATCTGGTCACCCTTGCGCCGTTCCCCGGGAGGAATGAGGCGGCACGTCCCGTCCTCGCGCCGTACCAGGAGCCGGCCGGTGATTTCCTGCCAGACCGGGGTTTCCCAGACGTTGAAGGGCCGGGCGTAGATTTCCGCGTTGAAATCGCGGGCAAAACCTTCGTCGAGGACATGCAGGAAATCGCTGCGTTGCACGCGCCCGAAGGCATAATCGAGATAAGCCCGCAGCAGCGGCTGCATCCCGCCGATAAACCGCAGATCGGGCAGTTGCGAGTAGGTGTTCTCCGGCGAGACGACAAGCGCCCCTCCCTTTGCCGCGCACAGGTACAGGGCAATCGGCAAATCCGAGCCCATCACGCGGGCAAACGCGATGGGGTCCAGCGCGACGTTCCATTCGATGAACTCGGGCGACGACGAGCCCGCGCACACGAGGATGCGCGCCACTTTGTCGCGCAGCAATTTCGGGTCGCGGTTCAGGGCGACCGCGATGGGGCGGAGCGATCCGAACGAGACGATCCACACGGGCACCGCGCTCTGGCGCAAGGTGTTCAGCAACAGTTCGACCCCCTGCTGCTGGAAGGCCGGAAGATCGCGCATCTGGTCCTCGGGACTGCGCATCCATCTAAATGGACCCGCCGCGCAGGGCACCGCGCGCCCGAACAAATAGTTGAGTTGCAACACCGGGATGAAGCCGGGGTCGCGCGGACCTTTCGCGTCGGCATAGAGCCCGGGGCGTGGATCGTCGGCGACCTGCTTCCGAAATCCCTCCGTGCAGTCGAGGATCACCGCGCGTAAATCCACCTCCGGGAGTGCATACGCGGCCAGCAAATCGAAGTTATCACCGGGGTCCTGCGGCGGGTGGTACAGATCGGTCACGTCGATGACCGGGATTCCGCGGCTTCCGGAAGCTGCCACCGACGGGGCGTTCTCCCCGGCGCAAGCCGATGTGCGCGTCATCAGCAGGGCGGCGAGCAACGCAAGGAGACCAATGGCGCGGCGACCGCTGCTCCGCAGGAAATGGCAAGACACGCCGCTGCTTATACACTCGACGTGTGGGTGCGTCCACGGTTCGTCCTCGCGGCGTGGGGATATCATTCCGTTTGATTCCGACGCGCGTTTTATCGATAGGATGCGCGCACCTCTTTGCGCTATAACGGTTTGCGTCATCCCCATGCACATCCGTTCCCTCCGCCTCGCCCAATCCGCCGTCCACTGGCCCGCGCGCGTCGTCACCGCCGCTGAACTCGACGCGCGCCTCGGCCTGCCCGCCGGTTGGACCGAGGAAAAAACGGGCGTCTCGCACCGCCATTTCATCGAACCCGGCCGCGACACCAACGCCTCGCTGGGCGCGGCGGCGGTCCGCCAGGTGCTGGCTGCCGCCGGGCTCGATTTCGCCGACGTGGACCTCCTCCTCAACGCCAGTGGGTCCATCCAACAGCCCATCCCATGCACGGCGGCGCTCATCCAGCGCGAACTCGGCGAAGCGGCGGCCGCCAGCGGCGTGCCGTGCCTGGACCTCAACGCGACCTGCCTGAGTTTCCTCTTCGCCCTGGAATTTGCCGGGTCGTGGCTCGCGGCGCGGGGCGTGGGACGCGTGCTGCTCGTTTCCTCGGAAATCGCCAGTCAGGGGGTGGATTGGGACGATCCCGGCGCGGCGTGTCTGTTCGGCGACGGCGCGGTGGCGTTCTTACTCGAATGGGCACCGGGCGCGGAGAGCGGCCTGCTGGCGAGCCGGTTCGAGACGTTCAGCGAAGGGGCGGAATATTGCGAGGTGCGCGCCGGGGCGCAGGCGCAGCCGCCGTGGACCTACACCCGCGAACGGCACCGGGACTTCGTTTTCCGCATGGACGGTCCGGCCGTCCACCGGCTGGCCGCCAAACGTCTGCCGGGTCTCGTGGAACGCTGCCTCGCCGACGCCGGCCTTTCGATGGACGAACTCGCCGCTGTCATCCCGCATCAGGCCGGTGTCACCCCGATGCGTCTGATCGAACGCCGGCTGGGACTCGCGCCGGGAAAAATGGTCTTCACCCTCGCCGAACACGGCAACCTCATCGCGGCGTCGATCCCCACGGCGCTCCATCTCGCGCGTGAGCGCGGCCTCGTCCAACCCGGTGACCGCGTGCTGCTGCTCGGCACGGCGGCGGGTTATGCTCAAGGCGCGATGGTGTGGCAACTGTGACCGACCCGACGATGTACCGGCGCAAGGTTCTGGTCACGGGGGCAACGGGTTTTCTCGGCGGTGCGGTGTGCGCCGATCTACGCGCGGCCGGGGGCTGGGACGTGACCGCGACTGGACGCAACGTCGAAAAAGGCGCGTCGCTCGCGGTGGAACGTTTCGCGCCGGCCGACCTCGCGGCCACCGCCGCGGCCGATGCACTCGCGCGCGGACGCGACGCCGTCGTCCACTGCGCCGCGCTGGCCTCGCCGTGGGGCCGGCGGGAAGACTTCGAGCGCGCGAACGTCACGGCCACCGCCGCGCTGCTCGACGCCGCGATCCGCGCGGGCGTGCGGCGGTTCGTGCACGTTTCCACGCCGAGCATCTACGGCGAACACGCGCACCGCGAGAACCTCACGGAAACCTCCCCCCTGCCCGCGCGTTCCATCAACGAATACGCCCGCACCAAGCTCGCCGCCGAACGCCTCGCGCTCGCCGCGGGCAACCGGATGGAAGTTGTCGTGTTGCGCCCCCATGCCCTCATCGGGGTCGGTGACACGACGCTGCTGCCCCGGCTCGTGCGCGCGGCGGAACGCGGCCGTCTGCGCGTCATCGGCGACGGCCGCGCCAGGACCGATCTGACCTGCGTCGAGAATGCTGCCCTCGCCTGCCGCCTCGCGCTGGAGGCGGACGCGGCGGGCGTGGCGGGCGAGGCTTTCAACATCACCAACGGCGAGCCGACCCTATTGTGGGCATCCCTCGGGCAATTTCTCGAAGGGGCCGGCCTGCCGGTGCCACGCGGACGGGTGCCGTTCGCGGCGGTGTGGGCCGGTGCCGCACTGGCCGAGGCGTGGTCGCGGTACGTCTCGGACAAGGAACCGGTCCTGACCCGCTACGGGGCCGGGGTGATGGCGTTCTCGCAGACGTTCGATATCAGCAAGGCGCGTCGCCTGTTGGGTTACGAACCGGCGCTGCCATTATCCGAAGGACTCACGCGCGTGGGCCGTTGGTGGCGCGAGCGCAGAGAAGCAGGAGGCGCGCGATGAAAACAGGCAACGCAGTTGCCGGTCGTCCCCAAGGTAGGGATGCCTCTCCGAGGCAGTCCCTAATTTGGCTTGGAAAAAGATGCCGTCGATGCAAGCGCCTCCTGGAAATAAATGGGACTGCCTCGGAGAGGCATCCCTACCTTGGGACGAACGCCGCTGGCGCGGCAAACCCTTCGCCGTGACCACCCTCCTCGAAACCCACTTCTGGGCCGTGGGAAGCTGTCGCGGCCTGGGTGCCGTCGCCGAACGCGGCACCGGCTGGCGCAGGCGAATTTTCCCTGCGCTGGCCGTCGCCCTACGCCATCCCGCGCACGGTTGGACGTTGTACGACACCGGGTATGATCCGCGCTATTTTGAAATGTTGCGCGATTGGACTCATCGCCCGATCCGTTGGGCGCTGCCCGCCAAACTCCCGCCCGAAGAACGTCTCGAACGCCGAATGTCCGCTGCCGGTCTGCACGCGGACGATTTCCGGCGGGTGATCGTGTCGCATTTCCATCTGGACCACATCACGGGCCTGCACCGTTTTCCGCACGCGGCGCTCGTCTGTGCGGAGGAGGCTTGGCGCTCGGTGGAATCCCTCACCGGTTGGGCGGCGGCAAAGGTCGTCTACCATCCGGCCGCCGTGGACCGCGCACAGATGGACACGCACGGGAAAATATTGCGAAATGAACAGGCTCAACCCTGGCGCGGGTTTCCGCTGACGTGGGATTTGTTCGGCGACGACAGCCTGCGGTTGGTGGCGCTGCCGGGTCACGCGCGGGGTCAGCTCGGCGCGGTGTTCCGCCGCGCACCGGACGGCAAGGAAATTTTCCTCGTCTCGGATGCGTGCTGGACGCGCGGCAATCTCCACGGGAGGCCGCCGGGCGCGCTGGCCCGTTTTTTGATGGATGATCCCACGGCTTTCGCCGACACGCTGCGGCGGCTGGAAACCTTCGCGCGGTCATTCCCCGAAACCTTGCTGGTGCCATCGCATTGCGCCGCGACGATTGCCGGTTTGCAGGCACCGGAACGGCCATGAACACCTGTCTCATTCTTGGTCATTATCTCGCGGCGCGACGGCGGTTCACTACATTCCGTGACCGTGCGACGCTGGAGTCCTGGCAAACCGCGCGGATTCTTCGGCACCTGCTGCACATCGCACGCCGTTCGCCTTTCTATCGCGCGTGGTTTTCCGACCCGCAGAACGGCCCGCCGTCCGCTCTCGCTTCCTGGCCGCGCGTGGACAAACGCACCGTCACGCGTCATCTCGACCGGTGGCTGACCCGGCGCGTGGACCTCACGGCCGCACGCGACATGGCGGCCCGTGCCACGGAAAACCGGGACTTCGCGCCGGTCTTGCCCGGAAATGTCACGGTCGGTCTGTCGAGCGGCACGACGGGACCGGCGGCGATGTTTTTCGTATCCTCCCGCGAGCGCGCGGCGTGGGCGGGACTGGCACTCGCGCGCGTGTTGCACAAATTCTCCTGGCGACACCCGCAACGGATCGCGTTTTTCCTGCGCGCGAACAGTCCGCTCTACGAATCGCTCGCCAGCCGCACGGTCCGTTTCGCGTATTTCGATGTGCAGCGGCCGTTCGCTCGGCTCCTTGACGAACTCCAGGCGCTCGCGCCAACGGTCATCGTCGCCCCGGCGAGCGTGCTGCGCCTGCTGGCCACCGCACGAGCGGCGGGACGGTTGCGGGTTTCGCCCGCGCGGATCGTCGCGGTGGCCGAGGTGTTCGACTCCGACGACCGCGCGGCGGTGGAAGCGGCGTTCGGCGTCCGCGCGGAAGAAGTCTATCAGGCTTCCGAGGGATTTCTTGCCGCCACCTGTCGGGCCGGTGCGCTCCATTGGAACGAGGACGTCGTCCACGTCGAGCGCGAGGAACTCGGCGGCGGCCGGTATTACCCAATATTGACCGACTTCCGCCGCCGGCTCCAGCCTGTGGTGCGCTACCGGCTCGACGACGTGCTCACCGATGAACCCAACGATGCGCCGCCGTGCGCGTGCGGTTCGGTGTTCCAGCGCATCCGCCGCATCGAAGGCCGGGGCGACGACGGTTTGCGGTTGCAGCGCGTGGACGGCAGGGGAACCGGCGTGCTGTTTCCCGACTTCGTGCGGCTGGCGGTGGCGAAGGTAGCCGGAAGTGGGTTGGAAGATTTCCGGGTGCGCCAGGTCGATCTCCGAACGATGGAAGTCAGCCTGCGGCCGGAACCATCGAACGACGAGCAGGCCGGGTTCCTGCACTGCTTGGGAGATGCGCTGGCCGTCGATTGCGCGCGGGCGGAACTGCGTGCACCCGCCTGCCGCTGGATGCCCTGGCCCGAAGACACCGCCGACGGACGCAAACGCCGCCGCGTGATCGGCCTCTCCGACGCACCATGAGCAAAACGCCCCTGCCCATCTGGAGACGGAACGCCCGTGTGCTGTTAACCGCATGGCTGGTCTGGTGGGTGCTCGAACGCCTCCTGCGCTGGTGGTTGATCCGCCGGTTTTTCCGAAACGCAAACGAACGCAGGAACACCGTGCCGCCATCGCGGCAGGTTGTCACGGTCGTGCAACCGATCCTCAGTGGTGACCCGCATCTGGGCAACACCCTGCGCGCCAACACGACCCTAGCGACTTCGCTGTCCGTCCGTTGGAAATGGCTCGTGGATGAAAACGATCTGACAGGACGAAAACTCACCGACGAACTCCTCGCAGAACTCGCCGCCACGGTGCCCGAAATGCATCAGCGGGTCGAACGTATCCTGACGCCCCCGACCCCGGACGGCATCAATCCGAAGACCGCTAAACTCCGGCTGGCCTGGGAACGCCGCACCCCGGACGAGGCGGCCGGTTTTTTCGGCGTGCTCGACGACGATACCCGTCTGCTTCCCGGCCACCTGGAGACCGCCGTGGCCACGCTCCGGCGCGACCCGGGGGTGGGACTCGTTTTTGGGTTGCCTTACTACCGCAGCTTCGGCACACCGTGGGCGGCGCTCGTCTCGACGTTCGTCAACCGCAACAGCCTGTGGAGCTATGTTCCGCTTTTGTCCGTCATGCCGCCGCCGACGATCAACGGCATGTTCTGGCTCGCGCGGCCCGCCGCGGTCGAGGCGCTCGACGGATTCCGCGCGGTCGAAGGTTTCGTTTGCGACGATTACGCCGTCGCGCGCGGCGTCCGGGCGGCCGGTTACGAGCTGCGGCAAACGGCGGTGGTTCACCCGCTGGAGACCGGCGTGGCCGACGCGCGCGCCTATGATCGGCTCATCACGCGGTGGTTCATCTTTCCGCAGGTTTCGCTGCTGCGCTACGAACCGGCGCGGCGTCTGGCGGGATTTTACGCGCTGGTGTTCCTGCCGACGTTCCAGTTTTTTGCGGGGCTCGTGCTGGCGGCGTTGGCGGGCGGGCGGCGGGCGTTCGCGGCGGTGATCGCGGCGCAGGGTTGGCGCGAAATCCTGCAAGCGCATCTCGAACACACCCATTTGCCGGACGCTTCGGGCCAGGGCCGGGAGTTCTGGCGGCGGCGAGCGTTGGGCTGGGTCGTCGATCTGCTTTTGCCGCTCCAAGTCGTGCGGGCGTTTCTCTCGCCGCGCGTCATCGAATGGCGCGGACACCGTCTGCGGCTCGATCCCGACGGGCGTTTCGAATACCTCCATCGCCGTGGCAACCCATAAATGAATCGCCCCCCGCGCCTTCCGCTCCAAGCGGCTTTTTTGACCGGTCAGAGCCGTCCGCCCGGCGCGGCCCTCACGCCCGCGCAGAGAGCATTTCTCGACGCGCTGCCATTACCCACGGCCGGACGGGTGCCGGTGAATTTTCCGTATCCCGAAGACGACCTCCAGAAGTTTGCCAGGGTGCCGCTGCTCGTCGCCAGCGTACGCAACGCCCGGCAATATCTCGCCGCGCACCGGCCCGGATTCACGACCCGCCACGGCCCGGCGGTCGAGGCGCTCATCGCCCGCGCGGAACGCACGTTGTTCCTCGCGGGTAGTTGCGGATTGGAGCTTTTCAATGCCCTCGCGCTGCCCGACGAAGCCCGGCGGCGCGTGACGATCTTCGCCTTCGGGCCGGTGGCGCGGCGGCGGCCGGATTGCGACGCCTTCCTCGTGCAAGGCCGCCGCGACTGGCTTTCGCGCTGGTACTTTCGCACGGTGGACGCGCGGGTGGAGGCGGGGCACATGGATTACCTCGCCGACCCGGCCGTGCTCGCACTTGCCGACGCGCTGGTACGACGGATTTCCGCCTGATGACAACCCGTCCCCTCATCGACCTCGCGGCCCCGCCCTTCTGCGGTCATTTGCACCCCATCCTGGGCATCGCGCGCCGATTGGCGCAGGAATTCGACGTGCGGATTCTTTCCACCGAGCTTGGGCTAACCCGCGCGCGGGCCGCCGGATTTGACGGCGAGGTGCTGCTGGCAGGTTGCGATGACGCCATCGCGCGGATCGTCGATGGACCCCGCGCCACCCGCAGCAATCCTTTTGCCCTGCACGCGCAATTGCGCGCGCATCTGAAACTCATGGCACAAATGCGCGAGGAAACGGCCGCCCTGTACCGCCGCAGTCCCCCCGATCTGCTGATCGCCGATCTGACCTTACCCGTCGTCGGGATGGTCGCGCGGGAGCACGGCATCCCCTGGTGGACGACGCACGTCGCGCCGTGCGTGGCCGAGCCGTGGCAGGGCGCGGGGACGCCGGCTTACATCGGCGGGTGGTCACCGCGCGGCGGGCTGCTCGGACGACTGCGCGACGGGCTGGGTAACGGGGTGACCCGGTGGTTCAAGCGCACGGTGCACGCGCTCCATCGGCGGCAGTTCACGGCGCTCGGGTTTCCGCAGGTTTACCGGGCGGACGGCACGGAGGCTGTGTATTCGCCCGAATGCGTGCTCGGGCTCGGTTGGCCGGAGCTGGAATTTTCTCGCCGCTGGCCGCCGGCGTTTGGCTTGGTGGGACCGGTGGTGTTCACCCCGCCGGGGCGCGATCCCGCGTTGACATTCGCACCGGATCGGCCGCATGTCCTCGTGACGTTCGGCACGCATTCGGGTTGGATGAAAAATTCCGTGGCCGCAGCGGTGCGCCGCGCGGCCGAAACGTTGCCGGAGGTCGGGTTCCATCTCAGCGACGGGGAACCCGAGGGCGAGGAAAAGGAGACGGCGACGGGAAACTTCCGGCGCGTCCCTTACGTCCCTTACGACGTTTACCTCCCGCGCTACGATCTCGTCGTGCACCACGCCGGCACGGGCATCCTGTACGCGTGTTTGCGGCACGGCCGACCCGCCCTGGTGTTCCCCGTGGATTTCGACCAATTCGACCAGGCAGCACGCTTGACGCACGCGGGATTGGCGAGACGTTTGCCGCGGCTGTCCGGGTTGGCGGACGCGGTGCGTGCCGCGTTGGCGGATGATGATCTGCACCAGCGTTGCGCGGCATTCCAGGCCAGGACGGCGGCGGCGGAACCGCCGGAGGAACGCATCGCCGCGATGGTCCGTTCGCGGCTGCGCGCGGATCGCCAGAGCATTTTACTTTGAGATGTAGCGGACTTCCGGGAGCGCCGACGGCGCGGCTTCAGTTCTAGCCTGGGGCAACGCCCCAGGTTGGAACCAACCAAGGGTCAAGCCCTGAAGGGGCGACTCATCTGGGTGGCGAGTCAAGATGAGTCGCCCCTTCAGGGCTCAGCATATCCCCTCGCTTACCTGGGGCGTTGCCCCAGGCTCGTATGAGGCCGCGCCTTTGGCGCTCCGGAAGTCATCCGGTCACCACTCAACGTAAAATACCCTAGCCTGCCCCGCGATCAGAACGGCAATTCCCCGCCGCGCGCCCTGGCTTCCAGCGCGAGGAGCATGCTCTTGCGCTCCATCCCTCCGCCGTAACCGGTCAGCCGGCCGCTCGCTCCGATGACGCGGTGGCAGGGCACGACCACCGACACCGGGTTGCGTCCGTTCGCCAGGCCCACCGCGCGCACCGCCGCCGGTTGACCGATGCGCCGGGCCAGTTCTCCGTACGAAATCGTCTCGCCGTAGGGAATCTCCAGCAGCGCCGCCCACACGCGACGCTGGAACTCCGTGCCGCCGATGGCAGCGCGGTCCAGCGCGAGATCGAACACCGTACGGGTGCCCGCGAAATACTCGGCCAGTTGCAAGCGCGCCTGCGCGAAAGGCGCATCGTCACGGGTCCAGCCGGCGCGTGCCGCCAGATCGGGTCCGTGGCGGTGCTCTTCCATGTAGAGACCCGTCAGACCGTGCGCGGTCGCCCGCAGGCCGATGGTGCCGAGCGGAGAAGCGGTTTCCGTATAATAGTGAGTCGGGTGGTTCATGGGAGGGTAAGCGTAGATTCGTCGAGCGATTGCCAGAGGTGGACGGCGGCGTACGCCCGCCACGGACGCCACGCGTCGGCACGGACGAGGAGTTCTTTTTCGCTGATGAGCGCCCCCTGTCCGGGTGGGGTCAAGGCTTTGCGGAGACCCAGGTCGGCCGACGGGAACGCATCGGGAAAACGCAACGCGCGCATGGCGACGTATTGCGCCGTCCACTCGCCGATGCCGCGCACGCGCCGGAGCGCCGCCGTCGCCCCGGCGATGTCCGCGCCCGGCGGAAAATTTAGTTCGCCGCGCAGCGCCGCCCCGGCGAGTTCGCGCAACGTCCCTGCCCGCGCGCGGGTCAGGCCGACGGCGGCGATTTCCTCGGCGCTGGCGGCGGCGAGCGTTTGCGGGGTCGCGGCGAGGCGTACGAGCGGCGCGAAGGGAGTTTCGACGGGTTGGCCGAACCGCGCGGCCAGCCGTCCGGCGAGCGTCGTTGCCCCGGCCACGCTGATCTGCTGACCGAGCACGGCGCGCATGGCCAGTTCAAACGCGTCCCAACCGCCCGGCACCCGCAGCCCCGGATGTGCCCGCACGGCCCGGGTCAACAACGGGTCACTCCCGAGGTGCGCGTCGATGTGCGCGGGGTTCGCGTCGAGGTCGAACACCGCCCGCAACCGGCTCAGGAGCGGCCACAGCGCATCGGCCAGATTTGGCGGCGCGTGGACCTCCAGGACATCGCCGGTCCTCGCCGACGCGGCCGGTTGCCCGACGGAAACCCAGCCGGTCCGGCCACCGATGGACACGGTGCGCGCGTAGATTTGGCGCACGGGATCGACCCATTCCACGCCCGGCACCGCGCGGCGGGCGAAGTAGGCGAGGAGTTCGCGCCAGGCCAGCGGCGGACGGTAGGCGAGACGCAGCGTCAGCGGATCGGCGGGTAAACGCCGCGCCTTCGCCGTGCCCGCGCGCCGGATCGCCGTCGGCGCCAGCCGGTAACGCGCACGGAAAAGCGCGTTGAAACGCCGCAGGCTGCCGAAGCCCGCGCCGAACGCCACGTCCAGCATCGGCAGGCGGGTTTCCTGGAGGAGTTTCTTGGCGAAAAGCAGGCGTTCGGTCTGCACGATCTCGACGGGAGTCACCCCGAAGGCGCGCACCAGCAACCGGCGCAGTTGCCGGGAACTGTACCCGGTGACGCCCGCCAGATCGGCGGTCCCGTCCCCCTGCGCCACCCGTGCGCGGACGGCGGCGAGGAGGGAATGTTCCAGCGAGGACACGGCGTTGCCGTGCACGGCCGGGGCGAGTTCGGGACGACAACGCAGGCAGGGGCGGAATCCGGCGCGTTCGGCGGCGGCGGCCGTGTCCAGAAACACGCACGAACCGGCGCGCGGTGTGCGTGCCCCACAAACGGGTCGGCAGTAGACGCCGGTGGTTTTCACCCCGACGAAAAACAGTCCATCGAAGCGGGTGTCGCGCGCCTGGAGCGCCTTGTAGCAATCGAAGCCGGGTTCCATGAGGTCGGTGGAAATCTAGCGGCGACCGTCGCGGTTGGCTCGCCGTTTTCGGCCATCGAAAGGGAAGTCAGCCGGGCTTGAACGCGATCACCACCGCGCCCGCCGTGATGAGCGCGCCGCCGACCCATTGGTGCCACGTCAGGCGCTCGCCCAGGAACAACGCCGCCAGCGCGATGACGAAAACCACGCTGAGCTTATCCACGGGTGCCACGCGGGAGGCGTCGCCGAGTTGGAGCGCGCGAAAGTAACACACCCACGAAAGACCCGTCGCCAGTCCGGAAAGCACGAGGAACGTCCAGGTTCGCGCCGACAAATCAGGCAGGCCGCGCGCCCCGCCCGTTGCCCACGCCAGACTCCACGCGAACACCAACACCACCACCGTCCGGATCGCCGTGGCGAGGTTTGGGTTGACGCCCGTCACGCCGACTTTCGCAAGAATCGCCGTCAACGCGGCAAAGACCGCCGAGCCCAGCGCCCAGAGTTTCCAGTTCGTCCACATGCAAACAAAGTCCTGCGTCTCTCAAAGCAATCCAATTTTTTAGCCGCAAAAAGCGCAAAAAACGCAAAAGGAAGAAAGGAGGAACCCGGTTTCTGCTGTCTTCTCCTTTTCTGCGTTTTTTGCGCCTTTTGCGGCTGATCCCGTTTTTCAGAGACATTTCGATTGCCTCGGAGAGGCAACCCTACCTTTTGACGAGGCGCGCCTGTCCGTCCGGGCACAGGTCGAGCAACACGCACCGCGCACACTCCGGCCCACGGTAATAACAACACCGCTGGCCGTGGAACATCAGGATTTCATGGTCGTCGTAGACGGTTTGCGCGTCCCATTCGTCGGGCAGCATCGCTTCGAGTACCGCGTGGGCGGGTCCCACGTCGAGATTCATGGGGATCAGGCCGAGACGTTGGGCGACGCGGTGATGATGACTGTCCACCGGCAGCGCCCGCCGCCGCAATCGACTGAAGATCAGCACCGCCGCGCTCGTCTTCGGACCGACGCCCGGCAGCGTTTCCAGCCAGTCGCGCGCCTCGCGCACGGACAGGTCGCCCAGGAAATCGAGCGACAGTTCGCCGCCGCGCCGTTCGGTGATGAGCCGCAAAATCTGCTGGATGCGCGGGGCTTTCTGCTCCGGCCAATTGCAGGTCTTGATGGCGTCCTGCACCTCGCCCACGGGCGCGTCGCGCACGGCGGCCCAGTCCGGGAATCGCGCACGCAGTTCCTTGTAGGCCGCGCCGGATTCCGAATTGCGCGTGCGGTGGGAAAGCAACGAGGAAACGATCTCATCGAGCGGGGAGAGTTCGTGAAAATACGCCACCGGGCAGCCGTATTCATGGCAAAGCCGCGCGTGGACAAGACGCAGTTTTTCGCGCGCCTCGTCGGGCACCGCCCGGTCGTCACGCGGCGCGGCGGCGGGCGGCGGTTCGGGCCGGGCGGCGAAACCGAAAAGATCGTCTTGGAAATGAGCGGACATGCTGCGGGGGAAAGATCAAACGTTCCATCGTAACGCTCGCAAGACGCCGGACGGACGCGTCCGCGCCGGACACCGCAGGCTTCACCGGGAGAGACGGTTCTCGCGTATCGCCTCCGAGGCAAAGCGATATACAAATCGGGGAAGCGCCCCATTAGCATCAACGGTGCCTGAATTTTCTTCACGGCGATTCTACAGAGGAGAACAAAATTTTCGCGGCGAAAAAGCCGTATTTTTCTTCATGGCGCGAGCAAAAAAGACTTGAGCGCACACGCCGGAATATCCAAGCTGTTGCGTAGTTCTTTGACTGATCTCCTATATGTGGTATGATTACCGGGTATTCTCCTCGTAAGGGGAAACCGGTTCTTCCTACATATGGGGCCGTTCACGGAAGAGGGGTTTCGATCACCGCTTGAAACTCCTTTTCGGTGAACTCCAAGACTGCTTGACGCAGGGAAAACGCCGACGACCGATGACAGGGAAACTTGGGGTCAGCCGCCGCGTCGCACAGCCATCCGTTCCAGGCGGGGGAGGTAGTCATATCCCCGCTCGCCCGGGCCTTTTCGCGCTCCAACCGAAAAGGAACGGGGAATCGGGTGCGGCGTTTCTCCCGGCCGAAAGCCGCCTCACCGGTCAGGCAAAGCCCCGCCGCCCGCCCCTTTTTTCCAATTGCCGCAACCGCAGAGAATCCCACGATGACCTTGAACGAATCCCAGACCCAGTTCGACCTGCTGCCCTCCGCCGCCACGCTCGAAAGCGACAAATTCCTCGTCCGCAAACGCGACGGCCGCACGGAGCCGTTCAATGACGCCCGCATCGGCCTCGCCCTCGAAAGCGCCTTCAAGGCCGAACTCGGTCTCTCCAAGGACGCCGCGCTGCCCGCCGACGTGCAAACCAGCGTCGCCTACATGGCCTCCGCGGTCGCGCAAAAGGCCCTCGACCTCGCCGCCGACGGCCGCGAATTGGAGGTCGAGCTGATCCAGGACCTCGTCGAAAACGAGTTGATGCGCTCCGGCCAGCACGAGATCGCGCGTTCGTACATCCTCTACCGCGAGGAACGCAAAAAGGCCCGCATCCTGCGCGGCCAGTCCGAGACCGCCCCCGCGCAAGCGCCCACGCTCAACGTCACCCTGCCCGACGGCCGCGTCGAGCCGCTCGACGCCCAACACGTCCGCCGCAAGCTCATCCGCGCCTGCGCCGGACTCGGCGACCGCACCGATTGGCGCGAACTCGCCGAGGAAACCTTGCAAAACCTCTACGACGGCGTGCAGCTCGTGGAGATCGACAAGGCGATGGTCTTCGCCGCCAAGGCGCGCGTCGAACGCGAGCCCGCCTACAGTTACGTGGCCGCGCGGTTGCTGCTGAACACGATCTACCGCGAGGTCCTGCCCCGCGACGAGGACGACAACCAGAACCCCGCCACGCTCGGGCCGCGCCACGCCGCGCATTTCGCCGAGTACCTGCGTCAGGGCGTCGAGTTGGGCCGGCTCGACAGCAGCCTGCTCACGTTTGATCTGCCGAAGGTATCCGCCGCTTTGCGTATCGAACGTGACACACAATTCACATACATGGGCTTGCAAACGGTTTACGACCGTTACCTGATCCACAACGCCGGCCGCCGGTTGGAGTCGCCGCAGTATTTCTGGATGCGCGTTTCGATGGGTCTGGCCGTGCTCGAAACCGCCGACCAGAAGAACGAGCGCGCCATCGAGTTTTACGAGTTGCTGAGTTCCCAGCGGTTCACGAGCAGCACGCCGACGCTCTTTAACAGCGGGACGCTGCACCCGCAGCTTTCGTCGTGCTACCTGAGCACGGTGATGGACGACCTGAACCACATCTTCAAGGTCATCAGCGACGACGCCAAGCTCTCCAAGTGGGCCGGCGGCCTAGGCAACGATTGGACGAACATCCGCTCCACGGGTGCCATGATCCACGGCACCAACGGCGAATCGCAGGGCGTCGTGCCGTTCCTGAAAGTGGCCAACGACACGGCCGTCGCCGTCAACCAGGGCGGCAAGCGCAAGGGCGCGATGTGCGCGTATCTCGAAACGTGGCACCTCGACATCGAGGATTTCCTGGAACTGCGCAAGAACACCGGCGACGAACGCCGCCGCACCCACGACATGAACACGGCGAACTGGATTCCCGACCTGTTTATGAAGCGTGTCGTGCAAAACGGCCATTGGACGCTCTTCAACCCGAGCGACACGCCCGACCTGCACGACCTGTACGGCCGCGCGTTCGAGACGCGTTACGCGGAGTACGAGGCAATGGCCGACCGGGGCGAACTGCCGCTGCACCGCCGCATCGAGGCCGTCGGTTTGTGGCGCAAAATGCTGACGATGCTTTTCGAGACCGGCCACCCGTGGCTGACTTTCAAGGACCCGTCGAACATCTGCTCGCCGCAGGACCACGCGGGCGTCGTGCATTCGTCTAATTTGTGCACCGAAATTTTGCTGAACACGAGCGAGGAAGAGATCGCCGTTTGCAACCTCGGCTCCATCAACCTCGCCGCGCACACGGACGAGCACGGCATCGACGCCGCCATGCTGGAGCGCACCGTGCGCACGGCCATGCGGATGCTCGACAACGTCATCGACATCAATTACTACCCCACCCCCGAGGCGCGCACGGCCAACATGCGCCACCGTCCGGTCGGCCTGGGCTTGATGGGTTTCCAGGATGCGCTCTACAAGCTCGGGGTCCCGTACGCGAGCGATGCGGCGGTGGATTTCGCCGACCGCAGCATGGAACTGATCTCGTACAACGCGATCCTCGCGTCCACGGAGCTTGCCCGCGAACGGGGCACGTACCTGACGTACCCGGGCAGCAAATGGAGCCGGGGTATCCTGCCGATGGACACGCCCGCGCTGGTCGAGCAGGAACGCGGCGGGTTCATGGATACCGACCGGAGTTCCACGCTGGACTGGGACGTGGTGCGCGCGGCCGTGAAAGAACACGGGATGCGTAACAGCAACACGATGGCCATCGCGCCCACCGCGACGATCTCGAACATCAGCGGGGTCAGCCAGTCCATCGAGCCGATGTACAAACACCTGTTCGCCAAGTCGAATCTCTCGGGCGAATTCACCACGATCAATGTTTATTTGATCGAGGCGCTCAAGAAGCTGGACCTGTGGGACGCCGAGATGGTAGAAGACCTCAAGTACTACGACGGCGTGCTGACCGAAATCGAGCGCATCCCGGAGGACGTGAAGGAAGTTTTCCGCACGGCGTTCGAGATCGAGCCGCGCTGGTTGATCGAATGCGCCAGCCGCCGTCAGAAGTGGATCGACATGGGCCAATCGTTGAATCTCTACCTCGCCGCGCCGAACGGCAAAAAGCTCAGCGACATGTACATGCTCGCCTGGCGCAAGGGCCTCAAGACGACCTATTATCTGCGTACGCTGGCCGCCACGCAGATCGAAAAGAGCACAGTCGATGTCAACCGCCGCGGCGCGCAGCCGCGCTGGATGAAGAACAAGAGCGCCAGCGCCGACGTGAAGGTGGACCGGCAATCGGCGTCGCCCAATTTGCAGCCCGCGCCCGCGCCCGTCGCCATGCCGACCGCCGCGCCGGCGGTGGTCACGGCCGATGCGTCACCCGCCGAAGGGTCCCTGGACGAAATCGCCGAGCCGGCGTCGGCGAAAATGTGCAGCCTGCTCGACCCGACCTGCGAGGCCTGCCAGTAAATCAAGCGATCCCGTCGATATGCGCGTTCGCCATCCAAACGGAACTCTGACCGGGTTTCCCTCGTCTCGCCACACTGCTCGGGCTCCGGTTCGGGAGCCCCGGCAGGGGCGCAAGAGTTTAGCCCACGGCGTGAGCCGTGGGTACGGCGAGTCCACGGCGTCAGAGCCCCGGCAGGGGCGTAAGAGAACCGCCGGGATGATCGTGAAAGACACGCGGCTGTTCTTACGCCCCTGCCGGGGCTCGACCTCTCATGTACATGATCCCCACGGCTCACGCCGTGGGCTAAACTCTTGCGCCCCTGCCGGGGCTGCGGACGTGCTAGCCACCGAGTGAATCGGAATCACCCTTTAGCTTCCAACCACACCACCGAAACCAACTAATCCGTAATCATCATGGCCAAAAAAACCACTGCCACCAAAAAGCCCGCGCCGAAACTCGTTGCCAAGAGCAAGGCTGCGCCCGCCAAGAAAACCTCCGTCGTCAAGAAAGTCGCCGCGAAGGTGTTGCCGTCCAAGTCGCCGCTGTTGAAGAAGACCGGCCTCAAAAAGGTGGCAGCCAAGGTGCTCCCGGCCAAGGGCAAGAAAGTCCTGCCTAAACTCAAGACCACGGCCAAGGCCGCCGGCAAGAAAGTCGTCACCAAGACCAAGGCAGTTGCCGCCAAGGTAACCAAGGCCGTCAAGCCCGCTCCGAAGCCCGCCGCCAAGAAGGCTGCCCCGAAATCGGCTCCCAAGCCCGCCGCGAAGCCCGCGCCCAAAGCCGCCGCCAAGCCCGCTCCGAAGGCGAAGTCCAAGCCCGCTCCGAAGTCAACCGTCTCCAAAGTGGTCAGCGCGGTGACCGAGCCCGTCACCCACGCGGCGGCGGCGGTCGTCGATGCCGGCACCTCGCTCGTCGAGAAAATCACCGACTCCATCAAGGGCGACGATTCCAAGTCGTAATGTTTGCGGCGATGCGGTCTCCGTTTGGCCCGCGCCGTTTTCTGAACTAGATTCCCTTCCGCGTCCGCATAACTTCCGAAGGCGGTTGCGCCGGCCCGTTGTTGCCGTTTGCCGGCTGCCGCCCACCTTCCATCGCTCCACTTCCGCAACCCGCTCCTTTCCGCCATGTCCTGCTGCAACACTTCCGATACCCGCGCCGAACTCCACGACCTCGCCAAACGCATCGACGCCGACGACAAACGGCTCATCAACTGCCAGGCCGTCGATGTTAACCAACTCATGCCCCTGAAGTACACCTGGGCGTGGGAACATTACCTGAACGGCTGCGCCAATAACTGGATGCCCACGGAGGTATCCATGCAGCGCGACATCGAGTTGTGGAAATCCAATCGGTTCAGCGCCGACGAGCGCCGCGTCATCATGCGCAACCTCGGGTTTTTCTCCACGGCGGAGAGTCTCGTGGGCAACAACATCGTGCTGGCGATCTTCAAGCACGTCACGAATCCCGAATGCCGCCAGTTCCTGCTGCGGCAGGCGTTCGAGGAAGCGATCCACACGCACACCTTCCACTACATCGTCGAGAGCCTTTCGCTGGACCAGCGCGAGATTTTCAACATGTACCACGAGGTGAATTCGATCCACGATAAGGACGCGTTCGAGATGACGCTGACCGCCGACATCATGGACCCGAACTTTTCGACGGACTCGGTGGAGGGTGTGCAAAAGTTCCTCAAGAACCTGATCGGCTTCTACGTCATCATGGAGGGGATTTTCTTCTACTCCGGGTTCGTGATGATCCTGTCGTTCAAGCGCCAAAACCGCATGGCCGGGATCGGTGAGCAGTTCGAGTACATCATGCGCGACGAGAGCACGCACCTGTCGTTTGGCGCGGACCTCATCAACGGCATCAAGGCAGAGAATCCCGAGGCGTGGACGCCGGAGTTGGTGGCGGAGATCGAGGGCATGATCGAAAAGGCCGTCGAACTCGAAATCGCCTACGCGCAGGATTGTCTGCCGAAGGGGATTTTGGGATTGAACGCGAATCTTTTCCGCGAGTACGTGCAGCACATCGCTGACCGGCGGTTGGAGCGGATCAATTTGCAACCGAAGTACGGCTCGAAGAACCCGTTCCCGTGGATGAGCGAGACGATTGATCTCGGCAAGGAGAAGAATTTCTTTGAGACCCGCGTGACGGAATACCAGACCGGCGGCGCGCTGAGCTGGTAGGAAAGATTGCAGGTGTTGGTGTGGTGTGAGTGATGGTGAGTAGTGAGTGTGTGAATGGTGTGTGCGAGTGGACAGGGCACCCGTTTCCTCTGGGTGGAGGGAGCGGGTGCCCTGGTTCGTTGAGATGACCCTTCGTCAGTCGGAACGACATTTTCCGCCCACGAAGAAGCTTTTCTTTTTGTCCCATTGGAGCAAAAACCTCAGCGGCGAGACCGGATGACGGTTCCGCCGCGCATGTTCGACCGTCGGCAATTCCTCGCTCTCCTCGCCAAGCGGGTCGCGCCGCCGGTGCTCCTCGCCGGGGCGGGCGGGACGGCCTACGCGGCGTGGGAAGCCAAGCGTCCGCAGGTCACCCGACTGGAAACCAACCTGCGCGGTCTGCCGGCGGCGTTCGACGGGGTGACGGTGGCGTTCCTGTCGGACACGCACCATGGTCCGTTCGTGTCGGTGGAGTACCTGGCGGAAGTCGTGAACATGACCAACGCCCTGCGGCCGGACATCGTCGCGCTCGGCGGGGATTACGTGCAGCGCCGGCGCAAGGCGCTCCTGCATCTCGGCATCGACCACCGCCGCTACATCTCACCGGGCATCGGCGTGTTCGCGGACCTGCATGCACCGCTGGGCCGGTTCGCGGTGCTCGGCAACCACGACTACCAGACGGACCCCGACCGCACCCGGCGCGCTCTGGTGGAGGCCGGGTTCACCGATCTGACGAACACGGGCGTCTGGCTGGAACGCCCCGGCGGCGCGCGGCTGCGGATCGCGGGGGTGGACGACTGCCGCCGGGGTCGCCCGCGGTTGGGTCCCGCGCTCGGCGAACTGCGCGAGGACGAGGCGTGCCTGCTGTTGACGCACAACCCGGACTACGTCGAACTCATCCGCGACCCGCGGGTGGACCTCGTGTTGAGCGGTCACACGCACGGCGGGCAGATCGTGCTGCCGTTCGTCGGTGCGCCCGTGCTGCCGTCGCGCTACGGACAGAAATACCGGAGCGGGTTGGTCCAGGGACCGTCGGCGCGGGTGTTCGTGACGACCGGCGTGGGGACCATCGGGGTGCCAGTGCGGTTCCTCTGTCCGCCGGAGGTGGTGTTGGTCACGCTGCGCTCCCCGTTCGTCTGAGAAAGTACGTGAGAAGCCCGCCGCAGGCGGTCGTGGCCAAGGTAGGGATGGCTCTCCGAGCCGTCCCAAGATCGGCTTGGATGACCATTGTGCGCATGGAGCGCCTCGCCGGAAACATTTGGGACGGCTCGGAGAGCCATCCCTACCTTTTTGACGATGCGCCTGCGGCGGGCTTCCCACACGCTTTCTGAGCGTGGTCACCGTAGGAACGCCCACCACGGCCGTTTCCTGCGCTCGTGGCGTCGGACCAACCCCGTCGCCCCCGCCGCCAGAGCCAGCACCACGCCCCACACGATGGCGCGTCCGAGCCACAGGTGGGCATTGGGCGCGTCGTGCGCGGCGAGCGGGTCGGGTTGATCGCGGACCGTTTCCACCCGCAGCAACCGCTGGGCGCGGGGGTCCAGTTCCGTGTCGGTACGCAGTAGCGGCAACGCCGGATCGCCCACGCGCAGGCCGAGGCCGAGCGCACGTCCCGTCGGGCTGTCGCCGAACAACCGCCGCTTTCCGAATACCCGCTCGACGAACATCGTGCAGTCCTCTCCCACGAACGCATGGCCTCGCACATTGTTGAGGTTTTCCACCGCCTCCGCCACGGCCGCGTCGTCGATCCCGCGAAACGCCGTCGCGGGCACCGTCACGTCCCAACCCCCGGCCTCGCGCTGGCGAAACGCCTCCAGCGGCGTCCAGTTCAACGCGTCGTGGAAATCCTCGAACATCGTGCCGACGAGTTGTTCGGCCACGAACTCCCGGCCGTCCTCGATGACGACGTGCAGCCCGGCGTGCATCGCCAGCGGTTGATCGCCAGGCGTGCGCGCCAGCCCCGCCTGCCAGCGGTCAAACGATTCCATCGGGCGAATGAACCACGCGCCGATCACGCTGCTGGCGTCGCTCTGGAAGATGACTCCTTTGAGGGTCACGACCTTTCCCGGCCGTTGCGCGGTGACGGGGACGTTGGACAGTTGGGTCAGCGCGGAATCACCGGGGCGTTTCATGTGGCCGGACCATTAGCCCCGGAACGGCTTCACGGCAAACGTTTGGCCTTCTGGTCGGGCAGGCCGCCCTGGTGCAGGATCAGCGAACTGTATTTTCCGTCCGCGTCTTTTACAAACTCGACCTGCCCGTCAAACGACTTCGAGAAAAATTGCGTTTCCGTCTCGGGGAAAACCTCGTCCTTGGGTTGGTCGGTTGCCGTAACGAAATAGTGGTCCCCCTCGCGCGAGAACGTCAGCGCGAACTGAGGGATTACCTCGTACTTGCCCGCGTATTGATCGGCGGTTTCGGGTTTGATCGTGATTGCCGCGCGTTCCTTGACCGGCGGTTGCAACTCGAAGCGCTGGTCGAGCAGGTGAAAGCCGATGTCGTCCACTCCGAGCGCGGAGTTCGAGAGCACGACGACGCCGGTTTTTGTCTCCGGGCAAAAACCGATAAAGCTACGGTAGCCCCCGGTGCCGCCATTGTGCCAATACAATCCTGGGCTATAGCGTTTGAGGAAGTGCCAGCCCAGCCCGATGTCGAGCACGTCGCTGCCCGCCGAGTTACGGATTTTGTGCGTGTCCTCTATCGCGGCGTAAAAAGGGGTTTTCTTCCGAAAGAGATTTGCCGAGACGAAGCGGATCATGTCGTCCACGTCCGAGCGTAGCGCGCCCGCTCCGGCCAGGGTTGGAATATCCCAGTTCTTCGCTGGGACGAGCGATTTGTCGTAGGGTGCGGCCAGACGGTCGCGCATGGATTTCGTTAATGTGATACGCGTGTCAGCCAGTCCAAGCGGCTGGCAGATGCGCTCGACCACAAGGTCTTCGTAGGACTTTCCCGCGCGCAGGGCGAGTGCGTGCCCGAGCAGGCCAACGCCGAGGTTGGAATACTCGAATTTACTACCGATGTCGCGTGTCAGTTCGTACCTGGAAAGAAAGTCGTACATCTCCGCGACGGTGTAATTCGCGTATGGATTGGCATCATCGGCGGAGTGAAGATTTTCCGGCACCGACGGCAGGCTGGAACGATGCGTCGCCAAGTCAAGCAGCGTGATTTCCTTGCCGGCGCGCGTGGGGACTCTGACTTCCTTGGGCAGATATTTGGCGACGGGATCGTCCAGCTTGACCTCGCCCTTTGCCACCATGTCGGCGAGCAGCAGACTCGTGAAGACCTTCGTGATCGATCCGATCTCGAACATCGTCTTTCCGTCTGCGGGCATGCCGCCGCCGCCCTTGACCGTGTTGCCGAACGCCACCACACGGCTGCCTTTTTCGTCGATCAAACCGACGACGATGGCGACGCCGCGCTTGTCTCTCTCAATGCGATCTTGCAGGATTTGGCGGACCTGCTCGTTCGTCGGCATCGACGGTTGCTCGGCGCGAAGGAGAGTTGGCAGCAGCAGGCTCGCCACGATGGGCAGGAAACAAAAAGGGGACTGTGGTTTCACAGCCCCCTTTGTACCAGAATCGGCCGCTTACTTGCCAGCCGTAAACATCAGGCTCCCGTCACGCACTTCCGTGACGATGTGATCACCTTCCTTGAAACGCCCTTCGAGGATTTCCAGGCTGAGAGGGTCGAGGATTTCGCGTTGGATCGCCCGTTTCAAAGGCCGCGCGCCGTACACCGGGTCGTAACCTTCCTTGGCGAGCACCTCCTTCGCCTCGTCGCTCAGAGTCAGCGTGAGTTTCTTCGCTTCCAGGCGCTTCATCAAACTGCCGAGCTGGATCGTGACGATCTGTTTGAGGTCCGTATCGGAGAGCCGGTCGAAGATGATGATCTCGTCCACGCGATTGAGGAACTCCGGCCGGAAATGCCCCTTGAGCGCTTCCTGCACGCGGCGTTCGCTCTCGGTCGGAGACAAGTTTGGGTCGAGGATGAACTGACTGCCCAAGTTGCTCGTCATGATGATGACCGTGTTTTTGAAATCCACCGTGCGGCCCTGGCCATCGGTGATGCGCCCGTCGTCGAGCACCTGCAAGAGCACGTTGAACACGTCCGGGTGCGCTTTTTCCACCTCGTCGAAGAGCACGACGCTGTACGGATGCCGCCGCACCGCTTCGGAAAGCTGCCCGCCTTCCTCGTAGCCGACATAACCCGGAGGCGCGCCGATCAACCGCGCGACGGTATGCTTTTCCATGTACTCGCTCATGTCCAGGCGGACGAGATTGTTTTCGTCGTCGAACAGGAACTCCGCCAGCGCGCGGGACAGCTCCGTTTTGCCGACGCCCGTCGGCCCCAGGAACATGAACGAACCGACCGGCCGGTTCGGGTCCTGCAGCCCGGAACGCGAACGCCGCACGGCATTCGACACGGCCTTGATTGCCTCCATCTGGCCGATCACGCGCTTACTGAGCCGGTCCTCCATCTTCACGAGTTTTTCACGTTCGCCCTCCTTCATGCGCGAGACGGGAATGCGCGTCCAACTGCTGACGACTTCCGCAATGTCGTCGGGCGTCACTTCCTCCTTCAACATCTGCGAACCATCGCCCTGGACTTCGGTGAGCTTGGCATTGTGCGCTTCGAGTTGGCGCTGTAGCTCGGGCAGCTTGCCGTACTGGATTTCGCTCGCACGCGAGAGTTCGCCGCGCCGTTGCGCCTGCTCTAATTCGGTCCTGGCGGCATCGACCTCGCGCTGGATTCCCCGTGATTTGTCGATCTGCGCCTTCTCGGCCTGGAATTGCGCCGTCAGGCGCGCACTTTGTTCCTTCAGATCGGCGAGTTCTCTTTCGAGCTTGGAAAGACGTTCCTGACTGGCGGCATCCTTCTCTTTCTGGAGCGCCTGACGCTCCATCTCGCCCTGCATGATCTGGCGGTCCAACTGGTCGATCTCGGTCGGCTTGGAATCCAACTCGATCTTCAACCGCGAGGCCGCTTCGTCCATGAGGTCCACCGCCTTGTCGGGCAGGAAACGCTCGGTCAGATACCGGTTCGAAAGCTGTGCCGCCGCCACCAGCGCGGAGTCCAGGATGCGGATGCCGTGGTGCACCTCGTAGCGTTCCTTCAGACCACGCAAAATAGCGATGGTGTCGTCCACGCTGGGTTCGTCCACGAGCACCGGCTGGAAGCGGCGTTCGAGCGCGGCGTCCTTTTCGATGTATTTCCTATACTCGTCGAGCGTGGTCGCGCCGATGGTGCGCAGTTCGCCGCGCGCGAGTTGGGGCTTGAGCAGGTTCGACGCATCGACGGAGCCTTCCGCCGCGCCCGCGCCGACGATGGTGTGGAGTTCGTCGATGAACAGGATGATCTCGCCCTCGCTGGAAGTGACTTCCTTCAAAAACGCTTTCAGCCGGTCCTCGAACTCGCCGCGGAATTTCGCCCCCGCGATCATGGACCCGATGTCCATCGCAATGATGCGTTTGCTCTTCAGCGATTCGGGCACGTCGCCGGCCACGATGCGCCGGGCCAGCCCTTCGACGATGGCGGTCTTGCCCACGCCGGGGTCGCCGATGAGCACGGGGTTGTTCTTCGTGCGGCGCGAGAGCACCTGCATGACGCGTCTGATCTCGTCGTCGCGTCCGATGACGGGGTCGATCTTGCCCTTGCGGGCCTGTTCGGTGAGGTCGCGCCCGTATTTTTCGAGCGTCTGGTATTTCCCTTCGGGATTCTGGTCGGTGACGCGCTGGTTGCCGCGCACCTGCACGAGCGCCTGCATGAGGCGGTCGTGCGTGATCTGGAAATCCTTGAGCATCCGTGCCGCCGGGTCGGTGCCTTTCGTCAGGGCCAGCAGGTAATGCTCGGCGCTGAGGAACTCGTCCTTAAGCGCCTTCATCTCGCGGTCGGCGGCGTCGATGGTCTGCCGCAACGTCCGCGAGAGCTGGAGTTGACCGCTGCCGCTGACGATCTTGGGGCGACGGGCGAGTTCGGCGTCGAGTTGCTCGCCGAGTTTGGGAGTGGGAACGCCCACTTTTTCCAGGAGCGGGCGCGTCACCCCGTCGGCCTGGTCGAGAAAGGCGCGCAGGAGGTGTTCGTTCGTGAGTTCCGTGTGCCCGCGTTCGTTGGCGTCAGCCTGGGCTGCCTGGAGTGCTTGTTGGGTGAGGGTGGTAAACTTATCTGGTTGCATGAAATCTGTATTAAAATGAGACAGCAAAGCGGCGCGAACGTTCGATCATTTTTGCAAAATTGCTGGTGGCTCGAAGCATCTTTCGGAGGCTCGCAAAACGATGTATATTTAGGAATCTCATGAAAATCTTCGGACGACTTTCGCCCCTGGCCACTCCCCTGGCCATGGCGTTTTCATTGCTTGTTTCGACGGGGAATGTACGGGCTTTTGGCCCGGGCGGCGCAGGAACCACCGGCGGTGTAAGTGGCACGGGCACGACCGGCTTGGTAGGAGCGGGTGTATCGGTGGCAGGCGGCTCTCGCGGCGGCGCGGGTTCCGTGGGGGCCGGCACCGGCTCGGTTTCGGCTCCGGCTGCCCGGTCGGGTGTCTCGTTTTCCAACAACGCGCCCCGATCTTCTGGCGGCACGTTCACGCAGGGCGCGGGGAGTCGGCCCGGTGTCCCGGCGGCCTTTGCGCCGGGCGGACGGATGGCGTCACCCATCGCAAACGGCACGCGGCCCGGGTATTCGTCCACGACGCGGGGGGCGAACGCCTGGAGCGGTGCAGCGGTGAACAACGCCGAGGTCCGCGGTTCCGCCAATCCGCTTTACCCCTCGAACGGTTTTACGAACAACCGTTTCACCGGGCGACCGTCTGCCTGGAATGGGTCCAACAACAATCGCGGGGATGACCGTTCCCACCGTTACGGCAACGGTAATGGCCGTTACCGTCTCCAGTCCCGGTACTATAATTACCCGTATGCCTACGGTCCGGCCTACGCGCCTTACATCGCCTACTACGGTGGCGGCTACGAAGGGGCATATCCCTATTATGCGGACGGCTCGTACCCGGACGTTGGGAACGGCGGCACGCCGACCGTGGCGCCGCAGTATAGCGACCAGGGGCAGGACGCCAACAGCGATCCGCGAGACCCCGCGCCGCAGACCGGACCTCAGAACCCAAACAGGAATGCCAACGTGCAACCTACCGTGCCGAACAACGGGCCGGATTCCCTGGTGGAAGCGGTCCAGCAAGAGTTGATCCGGCGCGGATATTTCGCTGGAAAAGTGGATGCCATGTACGGTGCGGATACCAAGGAAGCGTTGCGGAAATTCCAGCAGGACCATCACCTCGCCGACAGTGGTTTGATCAACGAAGCGACACTTCACGCGCTCCAACTGGATTGACCGACCGCGCCACGCCCTGTTTTTCAAAGACGAAGGGACAGTTCAACACGAACTGTCCCTTTTTGCGTGTGCCTCCCGGTCCATCGTTCGCCTCGGGTCATCCCATGTTACTGCCTGACCCCGCCCCCCCGGCCCGTCGGCCCGGCGAACCCGCCGCACCCGTACCCGCCGAGCCAGCGCCGTCCGACGGGGCGGTGCCATCGGCCTGGTGGCACGCCCCTTTGGGTTTCGGCGTGTTGGTCGGCTGCCTGGAGGTGGGCGAGGCTGCCAAAAGCTGCCTGGGCCTGATTCTACCGGGTAACATTCTCGGGCTTTTCCTGTTGCTCGCACTGCTCGGAACGGGCGTACTGCCCCTGCATTGGGTCACGGGCGCGGCGCGTTGGCTGTTATGGCTGCTGCCGCTGTTGTTCATGCCGATCTTTGTCTACGCGCTGCATAACCGCGACTTCTGGGTCGCGGACCGTGGGATGTTCGCGGGCGTGGTCGCTGTCGCCACGCTGTTGCTCTGGGCGGCGACGGGCCACCTCGCGCAATGGATGTTTCGTAGACAACCGCCGACCCGGCGCAGCGGCGAGGACATGGCACCATGAGTCTGGCCGCCGCCGCTTTTGACCTGCCCTTCATCGGGTCGCTCATGCTCTGGAGCGGATTGACGATCCTCGTTTATTTTCTTTGCCGCCGACTATTTCTGCGCCTGCGTTTCGCGCTGCTGCATCCCGGTTTCACGGGCATCCTGCTCGTGACGCTGATCCTCGAACTCACCGGCCGCCACTACGATGGATACAAGGCGGCGACGGCGTGGATCAACTGGTTGCTCGGCCCGGCGGTGGTGGCGATGGCGGTGCCTATTTTCCAGTTGCGCCGCACCGTGCGCGCGAGCGTCAGCACGCTGGCGGCGGTGCTCCCCTTCGGCCTCGGCGTGGCGGTGTCGAGCATGGCGCTCGGCGTGGCGGCCTTGCACCGCGCGTGGCCGGTGGTCGCGGGCGGCACGTTGAAATCGATCACCTCGCCGGTGGCCTACCGCCTGGCCGTGGACGCGGGGGTTTCCGTCGATGCCGCGATGGCCGGCGTGCTCATCGCGGGGATGCTCGGCGCGACGGTCGGGCCGAGCGCCTTGCGCTGGATGCGCGTCCGCGACGAACGCGCCGTCGGCCTCGCGCTGGGCTGTACGTCGCACGGCATCGGCGTGGCCCGCGCGATGGAGATCAGCCCGGCGGCCGGAGCGTACGCGTCGCTGGGCATGAGCGGCACGGCGATGCTCGGGGCCGTGGTGCTGCCGTTCGTTTTGCGCTGGATCGCGGGAGGCAGCTGACGGTCAACGTGCGGACGGCCAGACCGCCTGGTATTGCCAGCACCAATCGCCCTCCTTGCTGTCGGGTTTGGTGGATTCGGTTTTCGACGCTGACTTCGGCCACGCGACGACCCCGCCGTCGTCACGTTCGTTCCACCCGATTCCGTACAAGAGATAACGGCCGTCGTCTGTGCGCCGATAACGCATCGGCGCGCGGTCGATCAGGTCCGTGGGCACCCGGTCGAGAAATTCGGGCAACAAGTCAGCCAAACTCTTCGGATAAGTCTGGTGCTTCAAAAAAAACCGCTCCAGTGCGCAGGCCACTTCCGCCTGCTCACAGGCGGTCTGCGTCCGGGTGGTTTTCGTCAATACGGATTCGTAGAGCGGCATGACGGTTCTCAGTAGCAACTGCGTGGGCACGTACCGGCTGCCTTCCTGCGCCTTTTGCTGCTGCCATGCCTTCACGCGCGCGGCGGAGACGCGCCGCGATTTCAGGTCCAACACACCGGTGATCAATTCCTGGCAGGCGAGGCTGAACGCCGCTTCGTTCTGATCGATCCAGCCGACAGGGAACAAGGAGGCAATCCCTCCGAACAGTTTCTTGGTATCATCGTCGTCGTTGAAAGACCCGATGGTGGCGAGTTCGCGGGTGTTCCCGGCCTTCCGCAAGCCATCCAGCCAACGGCAAAAGAAAAGCGCGCGCTCGCCGCGGATCGCCCGTGCGTAGTCGGTGAGCAAATCGTCCGCGCGCAGTTGGGTTTGGATGCCCAGTAGTTCCTCTGCTGTCCAGCGACGGGCGGCGAGTCCTTCCCAGACCGGTTGGAGCAACAAGCCGTCGCAGGTGACGACGATCAGATGTCCGATGAGCGTCGGCTCCGGCCGGATCGCATCGCGCAGGCGGAAAACGACCGCCAGATCGTGCGCGGCTTCCGCGTGCTGGCCTGCCTCCAGGTGCGCCAACGCCCGCAGGCGAAAAACTTCGGTGGCTTCCCGAATCAAATTGTCCTGCGGCAAAGCAATTTCCGCTGGCGGCCAATGCAGCCAATCGACCGGGAAACGAGCTTGCGGCCGGACGGGGATCGCCGCCTCGATCTCGTCCACTGCTGGGGCGAACTTCGTCAGCGCCTGCAACACGTCCTCGGCGGGAACACCGGGTTGGGTCGGGTGCGGAAAATCGTTCCGTTTCGCGTAGAATTGCTGGACGCCTGTCAACGCCAGCGGCTGCCCCGCTTCCCAACCGCCGGGAGCCGCGCCTTTCGGCTTCTGTCCATCGTGTCCGTAAGGCATGTCGCCGAACGGCGTGTTCGTGGTTCGAAGCGGCCCGAAAGTCAGAATTTTCTTCTGCGGATCGACACGGTAGTCCAGCGTCCGGGCGAACAACGGGATCATCGCCAGATTGACATCGTCAGGCACCGGTGGCGGAATGAAATCCGCCGGATCGAGGGACTCGCCCTTTGCGGCAAGCTCGCGCCGAGCTTTTTCCCACGCCCGCGCGCCGCTCCAGTTCTCGAATCCGTAAAACGCGGCGATGATCGCCGCAATGGCCAACGCGACCGTCGCGAGGACACCCAAAACGAGATAGCGGCGCTTCATTCTTCTACCAACCTGCGTGCTGCCCGTTGGCGGGTCAACTCTCACCCGCTGGCAGTGTGCCTAGCATATTGTCACGCCGCGCCCGTCGGTTCACCACTACAGGAACAGGTCGGGAAGTAATTCGCTCTCCCCTGCCCCGGCGTCCCAGGCGTAATTGGCAAAATTCTCCACCCCGCGCGTCCGCAGGAAATCTTCGTCGAGCAGGCATTGCCCGGTCAGCTCGCGCGGCGGTGTGGCGAGGACCGCCGCCGCCGCGTCCGCCACGATCTCCGGCCGCCGCGAACGAGCAAATAATCCGCGTCCGCCCGGGATCGCGAACTCCACTGCGCTCGTGGCGACGAGCGTGCGCGGCCAGAGACAGTTCACGGCCACGTTGCTCGCCCGGAACTCTTCCGCCATCCCGAGCGACAGGATCGTCATGCCGAATTTGCTCAACGTGTACGGCGCGTGGTCGCGCAGCCAATTCCCCGCGAAATTCAGCGGCGGACAAAGGCTCAGGACGTGCCCGCCGAACGCCGAACGCCGCAAATGCGGCAACGCCGCCCGGGCGCACAGGTACACCGCCCGGGCGTTGACGGTCTGGAGCAGGTCGAAGCGTCTGGGCGGGGTGTTTTCGACGTTGGTCAACGCGATAGCCCCGGCGTTGTTGACGACGGCATCCAGCCCGCCGAACCGTGCCACCGCCGCCGCGACCGCCGCCTCGACGTTGGCCTCGTCGCGCACGTCCAGGCGCACGGCAAGTCCGTGTCCGCCGGCGGCGTCCACCTCGGCAGCGACCTCGTGGATCGTGCCAGGCAGCTTGGGGTGGGGTTCTTCGCTCTTGGAGGCGATGACGACGTTGGCCCCGCCGCGCGCGAGGCGCAAGGCGATGGCGCGGCCGATGCCGCGGCTGGCGCCGGTGATGAGGATCGTGCGGCCGGTGAACTCGTTCATGGGTCAGTGTGACAACGCCGCCGGCGCGACGGTCTCGGCCGGGTTCGTTCGTGCCCGCCGCGCGTGGATGTGCACGGTGATGTCGCACGCCGCGCAGACGTGCCCGCGCGCATCGACCAGTTCCACGGTGTACTGCCGCTCGACCTTGCCCGCGTTTTCGACCTCCGCGCGCACCGACTTCACCTCGTCTTCCGTGAGGATCACTTGTGCGGTCAGGTCGGTCCGCGCCTGCCGCAGGAAACGGATGTGCGCTTCCTTCGTCCACGCGACGTAACCGTGCGCGCCGAGCAGGCTGGTGAGCATGACGGCATGAATCGGATCGACCGCCGAATAAATGCTGCCGCCGTAGATCGTGCCGTTGAGATTGCGCGTGGCGCGACAGAGTGGCAGGCGCATCCGTACCTCGCGCAGGTTGGCGTCCAGGTAGGTGATGCGTCCCCCGCTGCGGCGGTAGGCGGGATGCAGGTTGAACCGCCAGCGCATCAGGCGGGTGCGGAAAGACTCGGCCATGAGAAGTTCGCTTTTAGCGGGCGCGGAAGACGATGGTCAACGTCCGGCGCGGTCCCTTGCGCCCGGGTTGCTGTTCACGGTTGTCCTGACCGTCGGGACGCTCGCGCGTGGCCTCCGCGGGACGGAATTTTTGCCAGCCGTGCGACGGACGATTGGCGGCGGATGGAGGGACGTTGTTCATTGCCCGGAACTTTTCCCGCCCACGAGGTTTTCCACGAACGCGCGGAAGAGTTCGCGCCCATCCTGGCGGAACATGCGGATGCGTCCCGTGTGGACGAGCAGGAGCATCCCCACGCAATGTCCGAAGGCGGAAGTCAACTCCGCGAGAGCCTGTTCGCGCGTGCGGCCCAGTGCCGCCAGCGGGTCATATAACCCGGCCAGCGCGCGCCAGAGTTCGGTGTTGAGCCGCTCGTTGAGTTCGCGGGTCAGGCCGTGTGGGCCGATCCCGCGAAACAGGTAGAAGCCGAGGCTCAATTCATCGGGCCGCGCCGCGTAGTAATCATAGAACGCCAACGCGCGGGCGACGACGAGCGCGCGGGGGTCCGCGCCGTTCGTGAATTCCTTCCCGGCCTCGCAGGTCGCGGCATGCAACCGGCGGAGCGAATGGGAAAGCAGGTCGGCGTAAATCTCTTCCTGGCTCGCGTAATAAAAATAGAGCGCCCCCGGCGTGTACCCGGCCTCCCGCGCGATGGAACGCATATTCGCGCCTTCGAGTCCCTTTTCCTCGAACACCCGCAACGCGGCTTCGAGGACGTGCGCGCGGCGGTTGTCCACGGACGGCGGGGCGGGGCGACGCGCGTTTTTGGTCTTGGTCGCGGCGGCAGGCTTGGCGGCCTTCGGAGTCTTCGCGGATTTCGCGGTCCGGGCAGGCTTGACCATGCGGACCCGCCCGGCACGCACGGCGACGGCGGGGGTCGAGTCTTCGGCAGCAGGTGGGAATCGCAGAGGTGGCCGCATGGTCAAGGGGTCATGACTGTCCGGCAAACATGGCAGGATTTGAACAACGTTCAAGAAAATTAAACGGTGTTTAAATTTTCGTTGACCATTGATTTGAACGATGTTTAATTTTGATGTTGCCACGACGGTCTCGCCGTCTTTCCACCCTGCATTTTCTCCCCATGAAACTTCTCGACCAGCCGATCTACATCGTAGACGGCATCCGTACGCCGTTCGCTAAAATGGGCACCGCCTTCGCGGACACCGATGCCGTGGAACTCGGCCGCGCCGCCGTCGCTGAACTCCTCGCCAAGACCGGACTCGACCCCGTGACCATCGAAGAGGTGATTTTCGGCTGCGTCGCGCAACCGGCCGACGCCGCCAACATCGCCCGCGTCATCGCCCTGCGCGCCGGGATTCCTGATACGGTTTCGGCGGTCACCGTGCACCGCAACTGCGCGTCCGGGTTCGAGAGCGTCACGCAGGCGGCGGAGAAAATGATGGTCGGTCGCGGTGACGTGTTCATGGTTGGCGGCACGGAAAACATGTCGCTCGTCCCCTGCTTTACAGTGCCGGGGCGGCGAAGAAATTCGGTGCGCTCGCCCGCGCGAAAACGTTGAAAGATAAGATCGCCGTCGCCGCGAGTTTTCGGCCGGAGGACTTCAAGCCGCGCATCGGTTTGCAAATGGGATTGTCCGATCCGGTGAGCGGACTCAACATGGGTCAGACCGCCGAAAACGTCGCGCGCGACTTCGACATCACGCGCGAGGAGCAGGATCGTTTTTCGATGGTTTCCCACCACAAGGCAGTCGCCGCCAAGGACAAGCTGCGCGAGGAAATCACGCCCGTCTATTTACCGAAGGTCCGCAACGGCCAAGCGTATCTCGACGAGGACAACGGCCCACGCAAGGGTCAGACAATGGAGGCGCTGGGCAAACTGCGCCCGGTGTTTGAAAAAGTCAGCGGCTCGGTGACGGCGGGCAACGCCTCGCAGATCACCGACGGCGCGGTGGCGATCCTGATGATGTCCGAAAAAGCACTCAAAGCCAGCGGCCTGACGCCGTTGGGCAAGCTCGTCGGTTTCCAGTACGCGGGCTGCGACCCGTCGCGCATGGGTCTCGGGCCGGTGCATGCCATCCACAAGGCCGAACAACGGCACGGCCTGTCGTTAAAGGACGCCGATCTCATCGAGATCAACGAGGCGTTCGCGGCACAGGTCATCGGCTGCCAGCGGGCGGCGGTGGACGCGAAATATTGCCGCGAAAAACTCGGCCGCGACAGTGTGCTGGGCGAAATCCCCGACGAGATTCTCAACGTCAACGGCGGGGCCATCGCCCTTGGTCATCCGGTGGGCGTGACGGGTGCGCGTCTTGTGCTGACCGCGCTCAAGGAACTGCCCGCCGCAAGGCCAAGCGCGCGCTCCTATCGCTCTGCGTCGGCGGCGGCCAGGGCGGCGCGCTGTGGGTGGAAACAGTCTGATTTCTTTGCCTTCATCCTTCATCCTTTCTACCCGTCCCATGTCTTCTAACATCCGCCGCGAGGTTCCTCGAATGGCATTTGCGTGCTGACCTTCGACCGGCCCGATTCGCCGGTGAACATCTTCGACGACCACACTTTCGAGGAACTCAACGCCCAGCTCGATTTCGTGGAAGCCGGCGCGCGTGATAGCCTCGTCAAGGGCGTGATCTTCGCTTCCGCAAAAGGCAAAATCTTCATCGCCGGGGCCGATCTGCACGGCTTCACCGCCGGCCCGATGACCGACGAACGCCTCGGTGCCATCATCGACCGCGGCCACCACGCCTTTGCCCGGATCGCCGACTTGCGGTGCCTAGCGTGGCGGCGATCCAGGGCGTGTGCGTGGGCGGCGGACTCGAACTGACCCTTGCCTGTGATTGGCGCGTCGCGTCCAACGATGGTGCGACCAAACTCGGCTTGCCGGAGGTGCAAATCGGCATCCTGCCCGCGTGGGGCGGCTCGGTCCGGCTGCCGCGTCTCGTCGGGCTGCCGAAGGCGCTGGAAATCATCCTCACCGGCAAGCAACTGGCCGGCATTCCCGCGAAGAAAGCCGGGCTCGTGGACGAAATCGCTTACCCCGAGGGCATGCTCGCCACCGCCGAACGCCTGCTCTCGCGCGGCAAGCGCCCGCCGCTGAAAACTCCGTTTGCCAACCGTACTCCGGCCCGCAACGATCGTCGCCTCGCTCGCGCGCAAGAAGACGCTCGCCAAAACGCGCGGCAATTACCCCGCCGCACTGCGTGCCATCGACGTAGCCACAAATGGGTTGGGTCTGTCGGAAAGCCCCGCGTTGCGCCTGGAGCGCGACGCCTTCGTCGAACTCGCCAAGACCGACGCCGCCCGCAGTCTGATGGGCATTTTCTTCCTCCAGGAACGCGCCAAGAAAACAAAACTCCCCGACGCGCGGACGCCGGCAAGCCGGTCCCGGTGAAAACCGCCGCCGTCATCGGTGCGGGGCTCATGGGCGCGGGCATCGCGCAATGGTCCGCTGCACGCGGCCTGCGCGTGTTGCTCAAGGATATCAACGCCGCCGCATTGGCGAAGGGCATCCAGTCCATCGGGAAATTTTCCGCGATGCCGCCAAACGCCGCGTGTTCACCCAGGCGGATGCGCAGGCGGGCTTTGATCGCGTGGTGCCGGTGACCGGCGACATGCCCTTGCGCGGGGTCGATCTCGTCATCGAAGCCGCCGTCGAAAAACTCGACCTCAAGAAGAAAATCTTCGCCTCGCTCGAAACGCAGGTCGCGCCGGAAACCGTGCTTGCCACGAACACCTCCGCGCTTTCCATCGACAGCATCGCCGATGGGCTTGCGCATCCCGGCCGCGTCGTGGGCATCCATTTCTTCAACCCCGTCCACCGGATGCAACTCGTGGAGATCGTCCGCGGCCCGCGCACGGACGCCGCGACGATGAACACCGCGCTGGGTTACGTCAAGGCCATCGGCAAGCTGCCGGTGATCGTCAAGGACTCGCCCGGTTTCCTCGTCAACCGCATCCTACTGCCGTACATGGCGGAGGCGCTGCGGTTGTACTTCGAGGAGGGCTACGACGCCGCGCGGATCGACCGGATCATGCTCGACTTCGGCATGCCGATGGGGCCGCTACGGCTCATGGACGAGGTGGGCGTTGACGTGGGCAATCACGTTGCGCGCGATCTGAGCGCACGGCTGCCCGGCTCCATGCCGCGCTGACTCCGGCGCGGGTCAGGCGGTCACCACGATGATCGCCAACGGCTGGCTGGGCCGCAAGGCCGGCAAGGGGATTTACGTCTACGCCGCCGACAAGAAGGCCGACGACAACGCTCTGCCGCCGCTCCACCACGAAGCCGCCGCGCTCCGCACCCCGGGCATGGCACGCGGCGCGGCCGACGACGCGACCCTGCGCGACCGCATGGTGCTCGTGATGGTCAACGAGGCCGCGCGCGTGTTGGAGGCAGGCGTGATCGCGGCTCCCGAGGACGTGGATTTCGGAATGATCATGGGCACAGGCTGGGCACCGTTTCGCGGCGGCCCCTTGCGTTACGCCGACCACCGCGGACTGGCCGACATCGTCCGCCGGTTGGACGAACTCGCCTCCTCGTCCGGACCCCATTTCCAACCGGCCGCGCTCCTGCGCGAACACGCCGCGAACCACATCGGTTTCTACACGCCGGGCGAGTCCGTCCCGGTGAAAACTACCTCCCAAAACGCCGTCGAGTCCCCCGCCCTTCAGTCTGCCTGAATGAAAACGCTCGAATCGCCCCTCCCCAATCCCGAAGCCGCGACGCGCGCCGCCATGTCGGGCGACCCCGCGCCGGGTACGTCCGCCGATCCGCGCGCCGGCCAGCAGCCCATCGACGAACTTTGGTTGCGCGGTTATCCGCCCATCGAAGCGGAAACGCTTTCCTTCGACCCCAGCGCCATGCGCGCGTTGCTCGACGGCGAGCAGGCCGCAGTGAAAAACCGGGTGCGCGCGATGCTCTCCCAACCGTCGTTCCGCTACTACGGCGGCACGGATAAGGAAGGGTTGCGGACGAAGGTATTCGAGTGGACACGCGAGATTTCCCGCCAGGGGGTCGGCTTCCTCTACCTGCCAAAGTCCGTTGGCGGCAGCGACGATCTCGCGGGCTTCATGGCGGCGTTCGAGACCCTGGGATTTCACGACATTTCGCTCGTCATCAAGTTCGGCGTGCAGTTCGGCCTCTGGGGCGGCAGCGTGCTGCGTCTCGGCACGGATTATCATCACCTAGAAATATCTTCCGGCGACGGCGACCGTCGATTTGCCCGGCTGTTTCGCCATGACCGAGATCGGCCACGGCTCCAACGTCCGCGATATTGAGACGACCGCCACGTACGACCCGCAGACGGGCGAGTTCGACCTCCACTCGCCGACGTTTACCGCCGGCAAAAACTACATCGGCAACGCCGCCGTCCACGGGCGGATCGCCACCGTCTTCGCGCAGTTGCACACGCGCGGCGAACATCACGGCGTCCACGCGTTCGTCGTACCCATCCGCGACGAGGCGGGCAACCCGCTGCCGGGTATCCGCACGGAAGACAACGGCCAGAAGCTCGGCCTCAACGGCGTGGACAACGGCCGCCTCTGGTTCGACCACGTCCGCGTCCCGCGCGCCGAGATGCTGGACAAGTTCGCGCAGGTCGCGGCGGACGGCAGCTACACGTCGAGCATCAGCAGCCCGGCGGCACGTTTTTTCACGACGCTGGGAACGCTCGTCGCCGGACGGATCAGCGTCGGCCACAGCGGGTTGTCCATCGCCAAAAGCGGTCTCGCCATCGCGGTGCGTTACGGCGCGCGCCGGCGGCAGTTTGGCCCGACCGAGGGTCAGCCGGAGACCATCCTCCTCGACTATCCCGCGCACCAGCGCCGGCTCATGCCGCTGCTGGCGAATGCGTATGCGCTGGATTTCGCGTTCAAGGACCTCACGAAGACCGCGCTGACTGCCGATGCCGCCAGTTTTCGCCAAGTGGAGACCACCGCCGCCGGGTTGAAAGCATTTTCCACTTGGAACACCACGCACACGCTCCAGACGGCGCGAGAGGCGTGCGGCGGCGAGGGGTACCTGGCGATCAACCGGTTCGCCGCGCTGAAGGCCGACAGCGATATCTTCACGACGTTCGAGGGCGACAACACGGTGCTCATGCAGTTGGTCGCCAAGAATCTCCTGACCGACTTTGCCGCGACGTTCAAGGGTCGCAGCAAGGGCCAACTCGCCCGCTGGGCGGTGGCGCAAAAATTGGAATCGTTGCGCTCCCGCCTGCCGCTGGGCAACGCGCACACCGGCCCCTTGCGTGCGGAGGAAACCCAGACCGCGCTTTTCCGTTTGCGCGAGGAGCGGCTGCTGTTGTCCGTCGCCGCGCGCATCCGTGCTTTGACCGCCGGCAAGCGCAGCACGCCGTACGCCGCGTTCACCGCCGAGCAGAACGCCCTCCTGGCCCTCGCGCAGGCGCACGTCGAGCGTCTGGTGCTGGAACGCTTCAACGCGGGCATCGCGGCTTGCCCGGATACGGGTCTGCGCCCGATCCTGACGAAGCTGCGCGATCTCTTCGCGCTGCATCACCTCGAAAAAGGTCGGGCGTGGTTCCTGGAAAACGGGCTTCTGTCGCCCGCGCGTTCCCGGGCGTTGAGCCGCGAGGTGGGCACGCTTTGTGCGGATATTCGCAGGGAAGCAGTGGCGCTCGTGGACGCTTTCGGCATCCCGCCGGAGTGCCTCGCCGCACCCATCGCTCTGGATTGATCGTCGCTCCCGCCATGACTTCCTCCTCCCTCCTTCCCTCCCGACCCGTCGTGACGAAGCCACGCCCGCGCCACCGCAAACCCACCAGGGTCGCGCCCGCAGCCGACGCGCATCTTCGATCTCATCGCGCACCAACTCGCGTGCTTCCCGAGGCCCGACGCTCTCGCGCACAAGGTCGGCGGTAAATGGAAGCGTTATTCCACGCGTCAGATCGTGGAAACCGCCCGCGCCCTCGCCGCCGGATTGTATGCCGCCGGTGTGCGTCCCGGCGACCGGGTGGCGAACATGACCGAGACCAACCGCACCGAGTGGAACGTCATCGACCTCGCGGTCCTCCAACTCGGCGCGGTCCACGTCCCGATCTATCCCACGCTCACGCCGGAGGAATGCCGTTTCATCCTCGACGATGCCGGTGCGCGGTTGTTGTTCGTTTCCAGCGAGGCGCTGTACGCGATGATCGTCGGCCTCCAGGGCGATTTGCCCGCGCTGGATACGGTTTATCTTTATCAGCAACCTGCCGCCGATGGTCCGGCGGCGGGCGTGCACGTCTGGACCGAACTTCGCAACCAGGGCGCGCGTCTGTTGCTCGCTGACCCGGTGTTCGCACGCGAGATCGACGCGCTCGCTGCCGCCGTCCGCCCCGAGGACCTGGCAACGCTCATCTACACCTCCGGCACGACGGGCCAACCCAAAGGTGTCATGCTCTCGCACGCGAACCTCGTGAGCAACGCGATGGCCATCGTCCCGCTCATCGGCGGCAGCCCGGCCGAACGCGCGATCTCGTTTTTGCCGTTGTGCCATATCTTCGAGCGCACGCTGACCAACGCCTATTTCTATCTTGGCATGTCCGTTTATTACGCCGAAAGCCTGGAGCGCGTCGGTGACAACATGCGCGAGGTGCACCCGAATTTCTTCGCCGTCGTGCCGCGCATCCTGGAAAAGATTTACGAGCGCATCATTGCGCGCGGCAACGCGCTGACCGGCCGCCGCCGCCAGCTATTCTTCTGGGCGCTCGATCTCGCGGAACGCATCGACCCCGAGAACCCGGAGAAATCGACCCGCTCCGAGCGCATGCAGCTCAAGCTGGCGGACAAGCTGGTTTTTTCCAAATGGCGCGAGGCACTCGGCGGACGGGTGGACAGCATCGTTTGCGGTTCGGCGGCGCTCAACCCGAAACTGGCCAGGGTCTTCTGGAACGCGGGCGTGCGCGTGTACGAAGGTTACGGCCCGACGGAGGCAGCCCCGGTGGTCACGACGAATTACTCACAGGCGGGTCACCACCGCATCGGCACGGTGGGTTCGGTCATCGCGGGCGGCGAAATCCGGCTGGCGTCCGACGGCGAGATTCTTTATCGCGGGCCGAACGTCATGTTAGGCTACTACCATCGGCCGGACCTGACCGCCGAGGCCTTGGACGCGGAAGGTTTCCTGCACACGGGCGACGTGGGGGAGTTCGTGGAGGGTCTGGACGGCCTGCGTTTTTTGCGCATCACGGACCGCAAGAAAGAGATTTTCAAGACGAGCGGCGGCAAGTACATCGCGCCGCAGCCGGTCGAGAATAAATTGAAAGAGTCAGCGGTCATCGCGCAGGCGATGGTGGTGGGTGAGTACCGCAAGTTCCCCGGTGCGTTGATCGTGCCGAATTTCCCGGTCGTGCGCGAGCGGCTGGCGGTCTGGAATGCCCAGCACGAAGGCACGGGCATCGTGCTGCCGGCAGCCGACGCCGAACTGGCCAGGCTGCCGAGCGTGCGTGCGCTGATCGCCAGCGAGATCGAACACATCAACAAAGACCTGGCACAGTACACGCGGATCAAAAACTTCGCCGTGCTCGGAGCGGAGTGGACCACGGCCGGCGGCGAATTGACGCCCACGCAAAAGCTCAAGCGGCGCGAGATCGTGAAGAAGTACGCCCCGGAGATCGAGAGCATCTATGCAGACACCGGACGTTGATCGACGCGAAATGACCGCGCGCACGCCCCGTCGATCCGAAGCGGTCGTGGCCGACCTGATGATGCCGCACCAGGCCAACGGCCTGCGGCATTCGTCCGTGTTCGGCGGAGTGATTATGAGCATGGTGGATCGTTGCGCGGCCCTGAGTGCCATCCGGCACTGCGGCGGGCAGGCGACGACGCTGAGCATCGACCGCGTGCTCTTCAAGGAACCCATTCGCATCGGCGAACTCGTGGAAGTCCGGGCACGGGTGGTTCTTGTCGGGCGCACGTCCATGTCGATCACGGCCGATGTGTACGCCGAGGAAATCGCCACCGGCACCCGCCGTCACACCAACGAATGCTGGCTGACGTTCGTGCACCTTGACGAGCACGGCCGGCCCGCGCCTGTGCCGCCGCTCGTTCTCGAAACCGACGAGGACCGCCGGATGTTCGCTCTCGCCGCCCGCCGCCGTGAACAGGCCCTCGCCGAACGCAAAGGTGGGGCCGGGAAAAACGCTTGAAGCGACTCTCTCTTACAGCGTTTCCCGGTGCCGTATGACGCCTCCGGAGAGCCCCGGCAACGTTTCCCGATTCCGTGTCACGCCTCCGTAGCCCTAGCAGGGGCGTAAGATTTCAGCCCACGACGTGAGCCGTGGGAAAGCTCGTCCCATGATGGAAAAGTCCCGGCAGGGGCGCAAGAAAAGCCGCCCGGATGGTCCGTAACAGCCGCCGTGTTTTCTTACGCCCCTGCCGGGGCTAACACGTTCCACCTTATTTCCCCACGGCTCACGCCGTGGGCTGAAATCTTACGCCCCTGCCGGGGCTCCAAACACCACGAGCAACCGACGAACGCTTTAGATCGGCTAGCGTGGTCGAGGTGGACCGGGCCGCGCGAGCATCCCGGCGAGCTTGGCGGGATTGGCGGCGATGTCTTCGTAGGTCTGGCTCGAACCCTTGGCGGCGAGCACCGTGCCATCCTCGGCCACCAGACGCACCATCCAACCGCAGATCGCCTGACCCCTTTGTGTGTTGACCAGGGACACGGCCGAGGTGTTGCCGCCGGTGAAGGTATATCCGGCCGGGGCTGTCATAATCGTGGTGGAACGTTCGTAAACGGCCTGGACCTCCGGCGAGCCGACTGTCTGCGTCGCCGTCTTGCCGCCGCCTACCAGGAGCGACTGCGCGTCTTGATGCACGATGAAATCATGGCGGCCATCCGGCGACGCCGCGACCGATTGGGCGACGAAATACCATTCCACGCGCACCGAGTCGGGCGTTGCGGCATAGTTACGCACGGAAATTTGGAGGTCAGTGCGGCTGCTGGACACGCGCCGATCACCGACCGACTGCGTGGAAACGGCGTTTTCCGAGAGCAGGCTGTTGGTGCCGCCGATGATGTTCGATCTGCCGCCCGTCGCGACGGACTGGGCTTCCAGACCGAGGCTGTGCCGCCGGGCCGGAGACGGCGAGGCAGCAGGGACCTGGGCGCCGGCAGACTCGACAACAACTGCGCCAAGCACGAACGCGCAGACGAAAACGGACAGGAGGAACCCGCGACCGGATTGACGATGGCGAAGAAGCATCGGCGGAAAGAATACATTCACGCCACCGTATTGGGCAAGCATCAAGCAAACGGACTCAAGCTCAATGACAGCGGCTGACGAGGAAGGACGTGAGGTTTGCTGGAGCGCGTGGTCAGACCGCGGCGACTACATGTGGCTCGGCGCTGCACAGGCGACGACCCGGATGGGGCCATCAGGCGACGCCTCGGCAGAGATGGTGAAAGCACCGTCTTTGTAATTGGTAAACACCACCTTGCCTAAAGGTGCAAGATCGAGTGTCTTTGTGCCTGCGACCGACGCTGCAAGCTCGGCCACCGATTTCGGGTAGCGGTGCTGAGAAGCCTGGAACGCGGTGACTGCCGCATGCAACTGGTTCATGGCGTGGTCGGCACGCGTCTCTCTGGTGGCGCACCCGGACACGAACATGCTGGAGCACAGAAACCCGACACAGAAGTTGCAGATGGTTGTGTTCATGGGTAAGCAGCCTAACTAACTTACTCAGAAACATTCACCCCGAAAACGAAAGAACCGGCCGCAAGGTTTCCCCTGCGGCCGGTTCGGTCTGCACAAAGCGATGAAGCTCCGGCAGGTTGGATTATTTGATCTCGACCTTCGCGCCGGCGGCCTCGATCTTCTTCTTGATCTCCTCGGCCTCGGCCTTGGGGATGCCTTCCTTGATCGGCTTGGGCGCGCCTTCGACGAGCGCCTTGGCTTCCGCCAGGCCCAGACCGGCCACGGCCGCACGGACTTCCTTGATGACGGCGATCTTGTTGGTGCCCATGTCCGTGAGGATCACGTCGAAGGAGGTCTTCTCCTCGACGGGAGCGGCGGCGGCAGCGCCACCACCAGCGGCGGGAGCAGCGGCGGCCACGGGGGCGGCGGCGCTCACGCCGAGCTTGCTTTCGAGAGCCTTGATCAGCTCGGCGGTCTCCAGCAGGGTCAGCCCGCTGATCTGTTCAACTAACGCGTTCGTGTCGGCCATAATGTTCGGTAATGTTGTGGTGATCGTCGTGCCCGAAGCCTCGGGGTTTCGATTAAGACCGGCAGCCGCCGGTCCGACGAGGAACCTTTTCTGTTTTGGTTTGTGTTTGGGTACTCCGGCCGGTTGCGATGGGTCACTCGCGGCCGGAAATCTTGGAATCAGCGCGGCGGCTTCGGCGGGAGCGGCTTCGACTGGCGCAGCCTCGGACGGAGTCGCCCTGCTTGTCGACGTAAGCCTGGAGCAGGCGCGCGAGGCTGCGGCCGGGCTCGTTGAGCGTGCGCAGCAACTGCGTCGCCGGGGTCTGGAGCAGGCCGAGCAGTTGCGACTGGAGCACTTCCTTGGACGGCAGGTCGGCCAGCGCGTCGAGTCTGCTTGTCGGTGAAGAGCGACTTGTCCACGACGCCCGCGCGGACGGTCAGTTTCTTGGACTCGGTGGCAAACGTGCGCAGCACCTTCGCGGCGGCGCTCACGTCCTTGTCGCCGGTGACGATGGCCGTCTGGCCGCTCAGGCTGTCGCGCCAGATCGGGAAAGCCCGCCTCGCGCGCCGCGCGGTTGAGGAACGTGTTCTTGACGACCGTGTATTTCGCGCGCCGACTCCGGCCAGCCGGGTGCGCAGGTCGCTGAACTGGTCCACCTTCAGGCCGTGGTAGTCGGTGATGATGAGGAACGGCGACGCCTGCAGGCGGCTGAGCAGGTCCTCGACGATGGAAGCTTTTTCGGGACGCATGGTACGTTAGATAAGTTGAAAGGTAGGATGTTGGTTTCGCGTGCCGTTAGAGCGCGTCTGGAACGCCGAAGCGATCCACGCTCAGGCCGGGCGACATCGTCGCCGCCAGCGTGATCGAGTGAATGAACTTGCCCTTGGCCGACGAGGGCCGGGCCTTGGACACCGCGTCGATGACCGCCGTGCCGTTTTCCACGCAGCGCGTCGGGCGCGAACGACGCCTTGCCCACGGGCACGGAAACGTTGCCGTTCTTGTCGAGCTTGAACTCCACGCGGCCCGCCTTGACTTCCTTGACCGCCTTCGCGGTGTCGTCCGTGACGGTGCCCGCCTTCGGGTTGGGCATCAAGCCGCGCGGCCCGAGCACCTTGCCGAGCTTGCGGACTTCGGCCATCGCCGACGGGGTGGCAATGGCCACGTCGAAATCCTGGAAACCTTCCTGGCATTTCTTGACCATGTCCTCGAAGCCGACGAACTCCGCGCCCGGCGTCGCGGGCCGCCGTCGCCGCCGCGCCCGTGGCGAACACGAGCACGCGAACCTGCTTGCCGCTGCCGTTGGGGAGCGGGCAGGTGCCGCGCACCATCTGGTCGGACTGCTTCGGGTCGACGCCGAGGTGGAACGAGAGCGTCACCGTCTGGTCGAACTTGGGAGCGGGAAGCTTCTTGAGGGTGTCGACGGCTCTCGGCCAGCGGGTATTTTTTGGCGTCCACCAGTTTGGCGGCGGCCTCGTAACGTTTGCTGCGGTTGGTTGCCATATCGGGATTCTCCTTGCCTTGAAGTGGTTAGCGAATCGGTTTGTGTTTGTGTGGAAAACTGGTGAAGGCCTCTAGCCTTCGATCTCGATGCCGGCCTGACGCGCCGTGCCGGCGAGCGTGCGGAACGCCGCTTCCTCGCTGCGCGCGTTCATGTCCTTCATCTTGATTTTGACGATGTCCATGACCTGCTTCTTGGTCAGCTTGCCGACCTTCGTTTTGTTCGGCTCCTTGGAACCGGCACGCGATGCCAGCGGCCTTCTTGAGCAGGATCGCCGCGGGCGGCGACTTCGTGATGAAGGTGAAAGCTCTTGTCCTTGTAGACGGTGATGACCACCGGCAGGATGTCGCCGCTCTGCTTCTGCGTGGCGGCGTTGAACTCCTTGCAGAACGCCATGATGTTGACGCCCTGCTGACCCAGCGCGGGGCCGACGGGGGGCGCGGGGTTCGCCGCGCCGGCGGGAATTTGCAATTTGATCGTTCCGGCGATTTCCTTTGCCATAAATCTGTTAAAAGTTGCTGCGTTGAAAAGGAACGACGGTCTAGCCGCGTTCGACCTGCCAGTATTCGAGTTCCACCGGGGCGGTGCGCCCGAAGATCGTGACGGACACGCGCAGCTTGCCGCGCACCGGGTCGATCTCCTCGACGACGCCGCTCTGGTTCTGGAACGGGCCGTCGGCGACCTTGACCGTCTCGCCGATCTCGAACGAAACCTTCGGCTTCGACCTTGTCTTCGCGCTCGCGCATCTGGCGCCAGCAGGCTTTCGACCTCGCTGTCGCGCATCGGCACGGGACGATCCTTCGGACCGGCGAAACCGATCACGCCCGGCGTGTCGCGCACGAAGTACCACGCGCGGTCCACGAGCTTCTTGTGCTCGTCGATCAGGTGCATGTTGACGATCAGATAGCCGGGGAAAAACTTGCGCGTGGTCTCGGTCTTCTTGCCGCGCTTGATCTCCGAAACGCGCTCCGTGGGGATGAGCACCTTGAAGATCACGTCGCCCATCTCCTCGGTCTTGATGCGGCGTTCCAGGCTTTCGCGCACCTTGTTCTCCTGGCCGGAGAGCACGTGGACGACGTACCATTGATTGGTGGCGGTCGTAGAGCGGCCATGAGGGGAAAACGAAATGCAGCGTCAGCGGATGAGCAGGCCGGACGAAGAAGTTGAGGATGAGGTCCCACAGCGAGACGTAGCCGCCCAGCAGCAGCATGGCGATGACAACGACGGTCGTGTCGAGTCGGTCAGCTCCTTGTACTTCTTGAAACCCTTTTCCTTGGGGTCCCACGGCCAGCTTGCCTTGCGCAGTTCGGCTCGGACCTCTTCGAAGAACAGCTTCGCTTTGTTCATCGTACGCGGAAAAATTGAACAGGCGACGCCGTGTGGCAACGTCACCCAGGCCAGCAGGGACTCGAACCCTGAACCAACGGTTTTGGAGACCGCTACTCTACCAATTGAGCTACTGACCTATGTTTGGGTGGAACGAACGGCGCGCCCTCCGATTACGGGAGGCGCGCCGCAATCCAAGTTACTTCTGCTTAGTCGAGAATCTCGGACACGCGGCCTGCGCCGACCGTCTTGGAACCCTCGCGGATGGCGAAACGGATCGTCTTCTCCATGGCGATGGGCTGGCCGAGTTCGACTTCGAGGCTGACGTTGTCGCCGGGCATGACCATCTCGACGCCTTCCGGCAGCTTGACGGCACCCGTCACGTCGGTCGTGCGGAAGTAGAACTGCGGACGGTAGTTGGAGAAGAACGCCGTGTGCCGGCCGCCTTCTTCCTTGCTCAGCACGTAGATTTCGGCCTTGAACTTCTTGTGCGCCTTGACCGAGCCCGGCTTGACGATGACCTGACCGCGCTGGATGTCGTCCTTCTTCACGCCGCGCAGGAGCAAACCGACGTTGTCGCCGGCACGCGCCTCGTCGAGGAGCTTGCGGAACATTTCGATGTCCGTGCAGGTGGTCTTCTGGGTGTCGGTGAGGCCGACGATCTCGACTTCCTCCATCTTCTTGAGGATGCCGCGCTCGACGCGCCCGGTGGCGACGGTGCCGCGACCTTCGATGTTGAACACGTCTTCGACCGGCAGCAGGAAGGGCTGGTCAATCGGGCGCTCGGGCACGGGGATGTATTCGTCCACGGCCGCGATGAGCGCGAGAATCTGCTTCTCGCCTTCGGCGTCGCCGTTGAGGGCCTTCAGGGCCGAACCCTTGACGATGGGGATGGTGTCGCCGGGGAATTCGTACTGGGTGAGCAGGTCGCGCACTTCCATCTCGACGAGGTCGAGGAGTTCGGGGTCATCGACCATGTCCACCTTGTTCAGGAAGACGACGAGCGCGGGCACGCCGACCTGACGGGCAAGCAGGATGTGCTCACGGGTCTGGGGCATGGGGCCGTCGGCGGCGGACACCACGAGGATGCCGCCGTCCATCTGGGCCGCGCCGGTGATCATGTTCTTAACGTAGTCGGCGTGGCCGGGGCAATCGACATGCGCGTAGTGGCGCTTGTCGCTCTCGTACTCGACGTGGGCGGTGTTGATCGTGATGCCGCGCTCTTTTTCCTCGGGAGCGGCGTCGATGCTGTCGTAGGCCATGGCCTTCGCCTTGCCCGTCTTGGACAATACCGTCGTGATGGCGGCGGTCAGCGTGGTCTTGCCGTGGTCGACGTGGCCGATGGTGCCGACGTTGACGTGGGGTTTCGTTCTCTCAAATTTGTCCTTGGCCATGGCGGAAGGTGGTTACTCCGGTATCTGATAAACGGCAACGGCGTTCTTGTGAGCCGTTGCGGTGGGTTTTCTTTGTTTGTTCTGCGGTAAATCTCTTTGCCGTCGCTCGTTGCGGAATCCTGGCGGGTGAACGGCGACCGGGAAGTGGAGCCCACAACCGGGATCGAACCGGTGACCTCATCCTTACCAAGGATGTGCTCTGCCAACTGAGCTATGTGGGCGACTCTTCCTGACCGGAGGTTTTTGACGCCCCCACCGGCTCGCGCCGGTAGCCTTTCACCCGGCCAAAAAAGGGAAAAAGCCCCTGCGCCGACCGGGTTTATGCAACCCAAATCAGCCGGAATCTCTTTCCCCGATTTATCCGAAAAAGCGGAGGCAAACTAATCGATGCGGGGTGGGTGTCAACGGAAAAGAAGGAGGCTTTCGTTTCCGCCTCCCCTATTGGATCGTTCAGTCCGTCTGTAGTGCCACTAGGCCAACCATCTGGCTGACGCTCCTGTGGTCGAAAATCCTTGGAATGCCGTCGATACCGATGTGCATCGCCACGCCGTTGCTGAAAGCCAAGGCTTCCGGGTGCAACACTTGGAACTGGCTGCCGCTATTCAGTTCCACGATGAACGGCTGGAAAGGAACGCGTCGGACGAAGGAACGCAAACCACGGTCAAATGCTTCGATTTCCATGAAAAGCATCTTCGTTCATTTTCAACTGACAGGGAAGGCTCGAATCACCGAAGCGAATTCCGCAAGGACAGTCAGAGGGCAAATCTTCAGTGAAGAAAGTAGTCCATCATAAGCGTGTGAGTCGCCTGCTTACCGGATAGATTTCTCCAATACCGCCTGATATACAAAGACGTATTCGAGTCCAAAATGGGGCTACCGCTCGATTGCAAAATTTCCACTTTCTCGACATTGCCTTTCGCGGCGAAGTCAACTCTAACCTGCACCTTGCCTTCTATATGCGACATTTTTGCCCGGAGGGGATACGGCGGGTGCGGCGTCAAGAAACCATGAAATCCCGGATGTGATTGCAGGAACTTCGTCTCACGGTCGTCATCGGCGTCCCCTCTCGCGTTTGCACAGGTCATCGCTAGCAATAGAACGCTAACGCCGATCTTCATCCCGACGAAACTGGACAGCCTTTTGTGCATCGCCGACAGATAGCGAGGGACAGAAATCCGGTCACGGATATTTTCTTGCCAGAACTTTCCCCGCAGTTAACCCGCTTGGGCTACCCGCTCATCTGCCGCAGTGACCGCCGACGGTGATGCCGCCGATACCAAATCTGATTTGACGGTGGTCGTCGCCCGCTCGCTCGCCACCGGCTCGTAACGCTCCACCAGCCGCCGGATGCTCTGGGCTTTGCCGGTCGCCGGATCGATCTCCACGATGGCTCCGTGCAATTTCACCTCGCCCTTCGCCACCGGGAACGACACCGGCATACTCGTCAGAAACCGCCCGATGATCGCGTGCATGTCCCGCCCCAGGCACGACTCCGACGGCCCGCAAAACCCCGCGTCGCACAGGAACGCCGTGCCGCCGGGGAACACCTGTTCGTCCGCCGTCTGGACGTGCGTGTGCGTGCCGACGACCGCGCTGACCCGGCCGTCGAGGAACCGGCCCATCGCCACCTTTTCGCTCGTCGTCTCGGCGTGCACGTCCACGAAGATGATGGGCGTTTCCTCGCGCAGCCGGTTGATCTCGGCGTCCATCGCGCGAAACGGGTTTTCCAGCGGAGGATTGGTGAAGGTGCGCCCCTGGACGTTGACGACGGCCACCTTGCCCTTGGCGGTTTCGAGCACGACGCTCCCCTGCCCCGGCGTGTCGGGCGGATAGTTGAGCGGGCGCAACAGGCGCGGCTCGGTGTCGATGTAGCTGACGATCTCCTTCTGGTCCCAGATGTGGTCGCCGGTGGTGATGACGGCCGCGCCCGCGCGCAGCAGATCGATGGAAATTTTGGGGGTGATGCCCCGGCCGTTGGCGCTGTTTTCGCCGTTGACGATCACGAAATCGATCCCCTCGCGCTCGCGGATGCGCGGGAGCAATTCGATGACCGCGCGCCGGCCGGGTTCGCCGACGATGTCGCCCAGGAACAGGATGTTGAGCATGGGATAAACTCCATCCTAAACCCAAAAACGGTGGGTTGCACGCCCGCCGCGATCCCAGCGGCCAGATTTTAACACAGAGACACAGAGACACAGAGACCGGAAGGAGGAGGCAGGGAAACATGGAACTTTTCTTCGCCCATCCCCCGTTGCCGCTTCTTCTCCGTGGTCCTCCGTGTCTCTGTGTCTCTGTGTTAAAGTGCCACCCGCGGCCATGACGCGCGCTCCGACACCACTTGCCGCTTGCCACCGGCCCACGCACGCCCGCATCCTCCAACCGTGCCCGTCGCGCCCTGGAAAATTGTTGCCATCGGCGCATTGCTCTCGCTGCCAGCCCTCGCCCCCGCGCAAAATCTCAGCCCGCTCGGCGACCTGCCGGATTACCGTCGGCTCGATCCTTACCAGGAAACGATCACTCGTGAGGAGTTCGTCCATCAGCTCGACGCCCTGTACGCCCCGCACGGCGGCTGGAAACCGTTCATCCGCATCGACGCGCAGGCCGCCGTCATCCGCAAAACGAGCGTCCCCCTCGACGATCTCTACACCCTGCGCTTCGCCGCCGACGATGCGAACAGGAAACCCCTCCCCGCTGTCTTCTGGCGTGCACGCGCCGCGTTGCCCCCAGCCCCGCCGCCGGCCGACAAGCCGCTCGCCGGCGTCCGGGTGGCGCTCGACCCCGGCCATCTGGGCGGACGTTGGGCAAAGCTGGAGGCGCGTTGGTTCCAGATCGGCGACACCATGCCCGTCATGGAAGGTGAACTGGCCCTCCAGGTCGCCGGCCGCCTCGCCGACCGTTTGCGCGCCCTCGGAGCCGAACGCGTTGACCTCGTGCGCGAGGCCACCGAACCCACCACGCCGTTGCGCCCGTCCGACCTCGTGGACTACGCCCGGCAGGAACTCGCCGAACGCGGCGTCCGTAATCCACCGAAGATTTACGACGGCCCGTCCGACCCGAAGCGCGGGGATTCGCTGCTCTGGAACGCGGAAGTCCTCTTCACCCGCGCCGACATTCGCGCCCGCGCCCGCCGGGTCAACGACATCCTGCGGCCCGACCTCGTGCTCTGCCTGCATTTCAACGCCGAGGCGTGGGGCGACCCGGCGGCACCCAAGCTCGTGCCGAAAAACCATTTTCATTTGCTCGTGAACGGCTGCTACGAGCCCGACGAAATCGGCCGCGACGACGTGCGTTTCGAGATGCTGCTGCGTTTGCTCGAACGCACGGCCCCCGAGGAACTCGCCGCCGCCGAACCCGTCGCCGCCGCGCTGGCTGCCGCCACGGGTCTGCCGCCGTTCCAGTACACGGGGCCGAACGCGCTCCACGTCGGCGGGAATCCTGCCGTCTGGGCGCGCAACCTCCTCGCCAACCGGCTCTACGGCTGCCCGGTTGTCTACGCCGAACCCTACGTGATGAACAGTCCCAAGGTCTTCGCCCGCGTGCAGGCTGGCGACTACGAGGGCACGCGGGACTTTGGCGGCGTGCAGCGTGCGAGCATCGTGCGCGAATACGCCGACGCCGTGGCCGACGGGCTGGCGGCGTATTACCGGGCGCGCGGTTCCAGATAACGGATCACCTCGGCCCGTCCTGTTCGGCGGCGAGGCGGCGGCGCTCGGCGCGTTCCATCCAGAAGGCGATCCAGATGCACAGTTCGTAGAGCAGGTACATCGGCCCGGCGAAGATTCCCATCGTGATCGGGTCAGCCGAGGGCGCGACGAACGCCGCGAAAATCAGGATGATCGCCACCGCGTAGGCCCGGGTGCGTCGCAGCATCGCGGAGTTGAGCAAGCCGAGTTTCACCAGGGCGATGACCACCACGGGCAACTCGAAAGTCAGCCCGAAGACCACCACGAACTGCGTGGCAAAGCCGATGTAAAGACCCACCGTCCAGTCCGGGCGCATGCCCATGTTGAGCTGGTCGTTCCAGAGCCAGCGCAGGGTCATGGGCAGCACGACCTTGAAGCAAAAGAGCACCCCAGTCAGGAACAGCCCGAAACTGACCCCCACCCCCGGCAGCACGAGACCTTTCTCCTTTTCGGTCAACGCGGGCAGGACGAAATCCGCCAGGAAATACAGCAGCAGCGGGAAGGAAATGATGATCCCCGCGTAGAACGCCAACTGGATCGAGATCGTCATCGAATCGCCCGGCGCGAGGCCGCGCAGCATCGTCATGTCGAAGCCCTGGATGCCCTGCAAGGGCAGTTCTACCAGGTGCATGAGCCGGAAGCGAAATCCGAAGCACACCATCATCGTCGCCCCGAGGGTGGCGACGATCTTGAAGAGCATCGTACGCAGGTCTTCGAGATGTTCGAGGAAGGGCTTGACCGCCTCGGTCTCGCGGTGTTCGCGCAGGCTGAACACCTTCTTCAACAGGGGGCGGATGAACATCGACATGCGGGGAGAAACGCAATAGCGCAGGAAGGGCGAATGAGCAAGGGGCAGGCGGTGTCTCCCGCCGCGCCTGCGGCGTCGAAAACGCTGGGTAGGGACGGCTCTCCGAGCGGTCCCAAATTTGGCTTGGCCGACCGTCGTGCGGACAACGCGTTAGCCGGAAACATTTGGGACCGCTCGGAGAGCCATCCCTACCTTGTTGACGACCGGCCGCAAGCGGCCTGCTTACAACAATTCTCGCGCACACAACCGCGCGTACAAACTCAGCGTGTGCGCGTCGTTGAGTTCGCCCTCCGCCACCATCCGGCGAAACTCCTCCCGCCCGAACGCCCGGCAATCCGTGATGCCCTCGCCTTCGTCGTAGGCCGTGCCCGCCTTCGACGGGACCACTCCCCTGGCGAGGTACATGTGGCAATACTCGTTCGTGAACCCCGGCGAACTGAAGGAAACCCCCAGGTTGACCAGCTCGCCGTCCGCCGCCAGTTCGTAGCCGGTCTCCTCCCGCAACTCCCGCACCACCGTCGCGCGCACCACCGCCTCGTCGATGGCGTCTTCCTCATCCACCTGCCCGGCAGGAAATTCCCACTGGTGCAGCCGCGCGGGGATGCGCTCCTGGCGCACGAGCACGAGTTCGCCCGCCGGGGTCATGGGGGCCACGATCACGGCCGTCTTGCGGTGGACGACCGTCCAATGGGCAGGCTTGTCCCGGCGCGTGGGCGTGAACACCTCGTCGAGCGTCACTTCCACGAACGGGTCCTTGTACTTGGTTTCTTCGCTGACGGTGCGCCAGCCTTCCTTGTCGGCGATGAGCAGGGATTTTTTCATGGGGACGTTTCTTCTTGCAAGGCGGTTTGCCAATGTTCGAGCCGTGCCCGGACGTTGTCGAACGACGGCGCGCCGGGTGCGCGGCGGCTTTCCAGCGAACGCCGCACGTCCAGCACGGTGTACACGTCGTCGCCAAATGCCGGACTGGCCGCCCGATAGTCATCCATCGAAAGCTCCGCGAAACCCACCTTCCTCTGCAAAGTCAGCGCGACCAGTTTGCCCACGACCTCGTGCGCCTGCCGGAACGGCACGCCGCGCAGTACGAGATAATCGGCCAGGTCCGTCGCCAGCAGCATCGGGTCGGCCGTCGCGCGCGCCATGTCGGCCGTTTCCACCCGGGCCTCCGCCAGCATCGCCGCGAACACCGCGAGCGCCGCCTTCAGCGTGTCCACGGAGTCGAACACCGCCTCCTTGTCCTCCTGGAGGTCGCGGTTGTACGTCATCGGCAAGCCTTTGAGGATCGTCAGCAGGCGGAACAGATTGCCGTAGAGACGCCCGGTCTTGCCGCGGGTGAGTTCGGCCACGTCGGGGTTTTTCTTTTGCGGCATCAGGCTGGAGCCGGTCGTAAAGGCGTCGCTGAGCGTCACGAAGTGAAATTCACTGGTCGCCCAGAGGATCACATCCTCGCTCAGGCGCGACAGGTGCATGCCTGCCACGGCGGCAGCGGCGAGGAATTCGCATGCAAAATCCCGGTCGCTGACGGCATCCATGCTGTTTTCGCTCAATTTTGAGAATCCTAACTTTGAAGCGATGAGATGCCGGTCAAGAACCACCGTCGATCCGGCGATGGCCCCGCTGCCCAGGGGCAACACGTCGAGCCGCCCGGCCGCATCGGCGAACCGGCCGGCATCGCGGTCGAACATTTCCACGTACGCCAGCAGGTGATGGGCGAAAAGCACCGGCTGGGCGCGTTGCAAATGGGTGTAACCCGGCATGACGGCTTCCGGGTGCCGCGCGCCGAGATCGACGAGCGCGCGCTGGAGGCCGCGCAGGCCGTGGCGGACCTCGGCGATTTCCGCCCGCAGATACAGCCGCAGGTCGAGCGCGACCTGATCGTTGCGCGAGCGAGCGGTGTGCAGCTTGGCTCCGGCTGGGCCGATGCGCTGCGTCAGCGCCGCCTCGATGTTCATGTGGATGTCTTCCAACTCCACCTTGAACGCGAACTCCCCCCGCGCGATCTCACCGCCGATCTCGCGCAGGCCGGCCTCGATCCGGGTGCGTTCGTCCTCGGAGATCAGCCCGGCGGCAGCCAGGGCAGCGGCGTGGGCGACCGAACCCTCGATGTCGTAGGCGTAGAGCCGCCAGTCGAAGGAGATGGATTCACCGTAAGCGCGCACGAGCGCGTCGGTCGCCTGTTGGAAACGTCCTGACCACATAGGGAAGGATGAAGCCGGAAGGCAGAAAAGGAAAGTGGGTTACTTCCTCTGCCGTTCCATCCTTCGCCCCTTCCCCTTCACTGCGCCTTGACGGTCGGTTCGCCGTGGTCGTCGGCGACCACGAACCGCTCCGGAGCGGCCGTGCGCCGATGCGGCCACAGGAACCCGGTGTGCCGCATCCAATCCCGATAGGCGGGGCTGTGGGCGCTCAGGAGCTTTTCCTCCATCCGGGCACGCCAGACGAGCAGGGCGATGGCGCCGACCACGACCATCCCCATGCGCGGCGTCCAGGAAACCATGAACATGCCCAGCAGCACGAACAGGTAACCCGTGTAAATCGGGTGCCGCACCCAGCGGTACGGCCCACCAAGAACCACCTCGCGCACCGAGACGACGATGCCCATTGAGCGCCCCAGCCACATGATCGCATAAACGGACATGGCCAGACCTCCCGCCGAAACGACGATCCCGAAGCTGGCCAGCGCCGGCTTCCAACTGTCGGGCACCAACGGCGTCACCATCCACGTCGGCAACTCGATGTGCTGATCGAAAACCATCGAGGAGAACGTGGCGGCGAAAGGAATGACGATCTCCTTCACGGTGGTGGGTCCGTACTTCGGTCTGCGGCTGATCAATAACAGCACGCCGCACGCGCCGAAGGAGATCGTCAGCAGGATGTAACGGGCGTAGTCGTCGAACGTCACCCCGTCGCTGAAGCTGCCGTCGTGCGCCAACAGGGAATCCGGTAAAACTACCTTTGACTGACTGATGAGGACCATCAGCCGGAGAATAGAGATGTGTTCCCAGGCCAGGAACAGGAACAGCGCGGAAAACAGGTATCGCTCGACGAAAAAGACAAAGGCGATCAGGGGGCGGGACAAAAACAGGCGGGACATGCGAAAGTGGATGGCTTTGAAACGAAGTATCCGGCGGCTACCCGGGAGGTTTTCCTGCTCCTTTGGACGCCGATTTACATTCTCTTTTTAAGCACAATCGCTGCCAGCAGGACGGACCCGGCCGACGTTCAGACATAATTTGACAACTTTGTACAAGAGCACCCTACAAATCATCGGAGTAGACCTAGCGTGGGGCGAACGGAACGGCGACGGGCTCTGTCTGGTGCATGCTCGCGGGACGCCGGAACAGACGGGCGGCGTTTGCCACGCGGAGGTCGTCGAATGCGCGCACGTCTTCGGTGACGCGGCGTTATTCGACTGGTTGAAGACGCGCCTGCCACCGTCCGCCGGGCCGTCGCTGCTGCTTTTTGACGCGCCGCTGGTCTGTCCCAACGCCACCGGCAGCCGTCCGGTGGATCGGCTCACCACCTCGCGCTTCGGGCGCTTCCACGCCGGGCCGCACCCGGCCAACGCCGGACGGTGCGGACGGCCGCTGCGGCTGGCGCGGGAGCTGGAAGCTCGCGGCGGCGTGATCGGCTGGCGCCTCGGTTCGGCCGATAGGCTGCTGGCGGAAGTGTTCCCCCATCCGGCGATGATCCGGCTGCTGGGCCTGACGCGGATCGTCAAATACAAGCGTGGCCCGGTCGCGGCGCGGCGGGCGGAGTTTACCCGGCTGCAAGGGCTCCTGCGCGAGTGCCTGCGGACCGGGTTCGCGCCCGGTGAGTGGGAGGAAACGCCGGCCCTGGCCACCGTGCTGGCCGCGCCCTGGACGAAGCCCGCCGAGGACCGGCTCGACGCGTTCGTCTGCGCGCTGATCGGCTACCACCACTGGCGGCACGCCGGACGCCGCAGCGAGGTACTCGGCGACCTGGAAACCGGGTTCATCCTGCTGCCGGCGGCTTCCTGAGCTGCACGCACACGTTGGCGACGGTGATGAGCCCGCCGCCCAACAGCAGCCGCAAGGTCAGGGTTTCATTGGCGTAATCGGCTCCCGTCCACACCGCCAGCCACGCCGGCAAAAACAGCGCGAACACCCCCGTCCACACCGGCTCCGCGCAATAGATCAGCCCCGCCTCGGTCGCTTCGATTTCGGGCTGCCAGTGGTTCATCAAGGTAAAGGTGCAGAGCGTGCAAAGGAGCGTCAGCGCCACGAGGCAGGCGATGATCGCCCCCGAACCGAACGCCGCCGTCCGCACCGCGTCCCAACTCCCCGCGCGCCACGCCAGCACCGGCAGCGCCGTCCCCGTCAGCACGGTGAACATCACCACGGTCGCATGCGTCGTGCGGTTGCGCGCGAAGGCCGGCCGCTCCAGCCAGAAAATCTGTGCCGCGAAGAAAAACGACGACAGGATCGTCTCGCCCTCGCCGCGTCCCAGATGCAGCGTCCGCCAGTCCAACCCCGCGAGCGCGCCAATGCCCAGCGTCGCCAGCGCGCAACTCACGATCACCACGGCCGGCGGCCACCGGCGGCGTTGGAGCGCCACGATCACCGGGATCGTCACGCAGTAGCACGAGGTCAGGAACGCGGAGGTCGAGGCCGCCGTGTAGTTGAGTCCGTCCAGTTGGAAAAGCATTCCTCCGCAGGCGAAGATTCCCAGCCCGATGCCCTGGCGGCATTCGCCGCGCGTCAACCCGCGCAAGGTGGGCAGCGCGGCGAATGCTAGGATGGCGGCAGCCCCTCCGAAGCGAAAGACCAATCCCACCGCCGCGAGGAACCAGGTGTCCGCCCCCGGCAGGAGGCGGAGTTGCGCGAGCGAGAGCGTTTTGGCCAGCGGAAAACTCAGCCCCCACAGCCCCGTGGCGAACAGCAGCCAAGCCGTGGCGCGAGCACGGCGGGGATGGCGTTTCGCGTGCCCGACCGGCAATGCCGGGACCGGCACGGCGGGGGAAAGCGAGGGCTCGGACACGGGAAGGCAAGCAATAGGGTGCGATGGCCAAAGCGCAAAGGAGAAACCGTCCGTCATCCGGCGGCGCGGTGCGCCCGGGTCACCTGAAAATGCCGCCGCGCGGACCCCGAAGATAATCGAGACTTTCGAGGGGTAAATGTTTCTTGCTTGGCGCGTAATATTCGATTGCCACTGGCACGGTCTTCGCTTTAAGTGCGTGCGTCTTTCCACCTTCGACCGCCGCCCCTGTCCATTTCCGCTCCACGATGATCTTCAACCGCTTCCCCATTGACCGTATTAACTGGGTCACGAGTTCCTTCCTGATCGGGACGCTCGTCCTCGCGCTGACCGCGGTGCCGGCCTACATCCTGACCTTCGGGCTACCCTGGTTTTTCGTGGCGATGTTCGTGGTGATGTTTTACGCCACCGGCATGAGCATCACGCTGGGCTACCATCGGCTGTTCTCGCACCTGACCTTTCAGGCAAAATGGCCGGTGAAACTTTTCACCCTGCTCTTCGGGGCGGCGGCGTTCGAGAATTCGGTCATCATGTGGGCGAGCGAGCACCGCCAGCACCACAAGCACGTCGATCACGACGACGATCCGTACGCCATCAGCAAAGGGTTCTTTTTCGCGCACATCGGCTGGCTGCTTTTCAAGCTCAAGCCCGACGATGAGAGCTACGCCAACGTGGCCGACCTCCAGAAAGACGCGCTCGTGCGCTGGCAGCATCGCTACGTGCAATGGATCGGGCTGACGGTCGGTTTCCTGATGCCGGCCCTGGTCGGCCTGGCGGTCGTGGGCGGCTGGAAGGGTTTCCTGGGCGGCTTCCTCTTCGGCGGCGTGGCGCGCGTGGTCGCGGTGCAGCATTGCACGTTTTTCATCAATTCGGCCTGCCACACCTTCGGCAACCAGCCGTACTCGGATCGTTGCAGCGCGCGGGACAGCGGGCTGATGGCGTTCTTCACGTTCGGTGAGGGCTACCATAACTATCACCACGAATTCCAGCACGACTACCGCAACGGCGTGAAGCCCTGGCAGTGGGACCCGACCAAATGGGCGATCTGGGCGTTCGAGAAATTGGGCTTGACCAGCAGCCTGCGCCGCGTGCCTTCGGAAAAAATCCTGCTGGCGCAGATTTCGCAGGCCCAACAGCAACTCGAAGCCAAGCTGGCGGCGGGTGAGGTGAGTCTTTCAGACAGCACCCGTGCGCTTCTCCAGGCGTCGCTAGATTACCTGACCGAACTGAGCAACCGCTGGGCCGTCCAACGCCGCGAGTACATGAAGCGCACGGAGGAGACCCTCGAAAACTCACGCGAGGCGATGAAGGACATGCGCGAGGAGTTCAAGATGGCGATGGCGCATCTGCGCTTCGTCAAGACCATCGAAGCGGCGCTCTAGGCGGAATTTCGTTGGAGCAGTCTGTCAGGCCGTGCTACTTGCGGATGTAGGTGACGATGCTCTGCCTGGCTAAAGCCGCCGGGGTGCCGTCGCACAGATGGCTCAAGCGAATCTCCGTCGCGGATTTGATCTCGATGGAGGCATACACCTTCTGCCCGGGGGCGGCGTCGGGATAGAACACCAACAGGTTGGGTGATTTCGACGAGTCGATTTCGTATCGGCCGGTCATGGTGATTCCAGCACCGGAGCAAATCAATTTGTCCCCTTGCGGAAAGGCCAGCTCACCCGCCTGGGAGCCATCGCGTTCCCAACCCTCCCAAACTCCCGACAGGTGAACCGGACCGGATTCTTGAGCCTTTGCACAAAATGCAAACATTGAACAAAGAACAACCAGGAGGAGGCCATGATGGGGGTTCATATTGACAGGAAAGGCCCGCTGTCAGCCTTCAGACTGACCGAAACTGCGGGCAACCTCTTGAGGTACGGCAGTCAGGTCGTTGGCGTCGGAGCCATACAGACAATGAAGAGCCTGCCATCCTTGACACCCACGGGGATGGTGTGGCCAGCAGAGGCGGGTGCCAATCTGCCGTCGAGACGGAAACTGATGTTCGTGATCCAGGGCAGGTTCTGAGTTTGCATCCGGCCATCTGCCACACGGGCCATCTGGCCTGTATCCGCGCGCTTGATAAAAGAAAGGTCCAGCGGGGACTCTTTGGAGCCGTCGAGCACGTCTTGTAGGGTCGCCATCATGCGCTCGCGCATCGGTTGTTCGACCCCGTCCCAGCAAACGCAATCTTCCAGGACTTTGAGGTCGCCGGTGGAAACACCCAGCATCAGGCGATTGATAAACTCCGCCCGCATCCGTGCGGTGACGTGTGCGTCCAGTGCGTTCGCGCGCATCTGGGCAATCTGAGCCTGTGTGAATGCGTCTTGGCTGTAAGGTCGTTGCACGGCCAGGCACAAACCGATGCCGCCAAAGAGAGCAAAGATTCCAAAGGATAGCGAGAAGAGTGTTTTTCGCTTCATGTATTTGGGGTGGACGGCTGCCCGGGCCTGACGCCTCCAGACTCAGCGACAGGCGCAGGTAAAGTCAAGCGTGGGTTACAAGGGAAACCGTCCGCCAGCCTCTGTTTGCTGGAGCGCGTGGTCAGACGACCGGGTGACGCGTCGCATGGCGAGAACCCACGAAGGCAATGATCAGCCCCAGCCCCCCGCCAACAAAACCGATGGCTCCTCCGATGTCCTGACTCAGGATGTCCAAACGATACAGGATGTATCCGGCCAAAAGACTGACGAAGGCAAGCAGCATACCCGGAAGCACGGCGACTCTGAGCTGACGCTCACGCCGCCGAGTTTGCGCCTCGGCGGAAGGTGGTTTGATTTCGCTCATAGCGTGCTGTTCGCCTGACAGACTCAAGCTCAGCGACGGCGGCGGAAAGCGCGTGCCGAAAAAGGATGGACGCCCCGCCGCCGTTCGCCGGAGCGTGCGGTTAGGCTCTGGGCGGCTGAACCGAGTGACCATTTGGGCAAGCCACAATGCACACAATACCTAGCGAAAGGGTAGACCCCCAACCAGCCGCGAAAAAACCACCCCCGGCAGCTTGGGCAGCGCCAATGGTAGAGCTGGAAGGCGCTCACGCCAACCGCAGACAACACCACGATGCCAACCACCTCGGTCGAGTGATCGGAGAAAAACAGCCCGGGGAACAGCGTTTGGCCTCCACCCAGCCAGAACAGGGTGGTGATGAGAAAGACCGCGCGGAACCAGCAGCGACGGCGGCGGTACTCCTCCCACTGTGAAGCGTAAGTCAAGCTGGTGGCCATAAGGATGCACGATCAAACGGTGAGCCTGACGAATCCAAGCTCAGCGAACAGAGGCTGGCGAAGTCAAGCGTGATGGTCCGAAACACCCCCACCGCCAGCCTCTGTTCGCTGGAGCGCGTGATTAAGCTGCAGCCATGTGAAGAGACGGATGACCAAAAGCAAAACAGAGACCAGTAGGAAAGGCGAGTAAATGAGTACTGCGATGCCTGCAAATATGCTCTCGCGTGGTGCATGGAACGCCCAATAAACCCGACTGAAAACCAATGCGGTAAAGGCAAGCAAACAGACGAAAGACGTGGCAAAAGCACCCTGAACTCGACGGAGCGCCAGAAACGCAGAGAGTACGTTTGCAGTGGAGACAAACGCCGCGAGTAAAGATGGAAGCGGGTGTGCAGTGACGGATGCATCGGAGCCGGAAAGCAACATCCAGAGCATCGGTGAGACTGGGTAGACGAAAAAGACGCAAGCAACGATGAGCTGAGTGCACAAGACCCCACTGATCGGCGGAGAAGCCTGCGAGCTAAGAGGCTGGTCAACTTTGGGGGCGGTCATGTGTGTGAAACGTAGCGGCCTGACGGACTCAAGCTCAACGACAGAGGCTGGCGAAAAAGGACGTGGAATATAAGAAAAAGCCTGCCGCCAGCCTCTGCTCGCTGGAGCGCGTGGTTAGGCCGCAGCTATGGAGGCTGAATCCTTGGTGTCCGCCACAAAATCGCAAGGTGGACAAGCGAAGCGAATGGAAAAGCGAGGTAGAGAGGCCGCTGCAACCACATCGGGATAGGAGAAATGAGCGGAGCGGGTTGTTTGTGCAGGCCAAGGGCAAAAAAAGCGTATGGGACGCTGTAGCCAGCCCAGCAAACAATGTGCATAATCATGTGGCTGATCGGAACTCGGATAAAAACGATCAGACAAAAATTGGAAACAATTGCCAGACCGCTGACACACCACAAAGCAGCGGCGACGAGAAGCAGCAACATCCCCGACTGAGTCAAACCATCGAAACCAAGCAACGGCAAAGAAGCAGAGAAGCTCATATGTAAATGGACGCGTGCCTAGCGGCCTAACGGACTCAAGCTCAGCGACAGAGGCTGGCGAGGAAAGACGTGGAATGCAAGAGAAAGCTCGCCGCCAGCCTCTGCTCGCTGGAGCGCGTGGTTAGGCCTTACGGGGTAAGTGGACGGACCCTGCTACGACGATCTGGTCAGAGATGAACCCCAACCCGCACGCATCGCAGTAGAAACCATCGACAAACTGGTCTAATGGTGCCTTGCGCTGGTGCGGAGCGGCCACGTCGCAGACTCGTAGGTCGGCCCAGTAGCGGATGATCTCGCCATCCTCGGTATAGCGATGATCTGGATCGATGAGCAGGAGCTTTGGGCGCATGGATGCGCTTGTCCGACACTGTGGGCAACACTCCGATGTGGTTGATGCGTTCATAGTAGGCCTGACATCGTATTAGGCTGCATCTTCGCCGCTTTGCACGAAGATTCACCATGAGCCTGCACACGATGGTATATTCTCCTATGAGCCTTCCTCTTTCCGTGCTCGATCTCTCGCCGCTGAGCGCCGGGTCGTCGGGCGCACAGGCATTGCGCAATTCGGTGGACCTTGCCCGCCACACCGACGGCCTCGGGTTTCGCCGCTACTGGGTGAGCGAACACCACAACCTGCCCAGCGTCGTCTCCACCTCTCCCGAAGTCCTCATCGGTCATCTCGCCAACGTGTCCCGGCGCATGCGCATCGGCTCGGGCGGCATCATGTTGCCAAACCATGCCCCGTTGCGCATCGCGGAGGCGTTCCGCGTGCTGGAAGCGTTGCATCCCGGCCGCATCGACCTCGGCCTGGGCCGCGCACCGGGTTCCGATGGACGGGCCGCCGTGGCGTTGCGCCGGGGACGCGCGAGCGGGGATGATTTCCCCGAGATGCTCGACGAACTGCTGGCCTTCGGCGGGCTGGAACCGTTCCCCGTCGGCAGCCCGATTGCGAGCGTGCGCGCCTTGCCCGACGACGTGCCGCTGCCGCCGGTGTGGATTTTGGGTTCGAGCGATTGGGGCGCGCGGTTCGCGGCGCAACGCGGCTTCGGCTACGCGTTCGCGCACCACTTCAGCGCGGAGTGGGTCGGCAGCGCCACGCGGGCGTATAAAAACGGGTTCCAACCGTCGTCCGCGCCGGGGCGGTTGGGAAAATCGCACCTGATCCTGACCGTCTCGGTCGTGTGCGCGCCGACCGACGCCGAGGCCGACCGGCTGGCGTCCAGCCTGGATTTGATGTCCGTGCGACGGGCGCGAGGGAAGTTCATGCCCATCGCCAGTCCCGAGGAAGCGGCGGCGTACCCATTCTCGGAGGAAGAACGCGAGTTCGTGGCCAATTTCCGCGAAAACATCTTCGTGGGCTCGCCCGCGACGGTCCGACGCCGGTTGGAGGCGCTCGCCGCCGAGACGGGCGCGGACGAATTCATGGTCAGCACGATCCTGTGGGATCACGAGGCGCGGAAACGTTCGTACACGTTGCTGGCAGAGGCATTCGGCTTATCGACGCAGCCGTTTGCCACGCCGCTACCGCTGGCGGCCTGAAGGATTAGGCTAGAGTAGTTTAACCTGTTCTATAGCTGCCCTCAGAGCCCCGGCAGGGGCGTAAGAGTTTAGCCCACGGCGTGAGCCGTGGGAAAAGGACGTTCTTTCTGACCAGCCCCGGCAGGGGCGTAAGAAAGCACGCGGGCGTTGCAGGATGGTCGTGCCGGTTTTCTTACGCCCCCGCCGGGGCTGTGCTCTGTGGGGGGCGAAGTCCCACGGCTTGCGCCGTGGGCTATTCTCTTACGCTCCTGCGGGGGCTCCAGAAAGTGGCTACAAGACAAGTTAAATTGCTCGAACGCACCCACTACCTTCCTCTTCGTACCACCTCATCGCAACAACCCCAGCAACACCCCCGGATCGACCGGCTTGACGAGATGCTGGTCGAACCCCGCTTCCTGCGAACGCCGCCGGTCGCTCTCCTGTCCGTAGCCGGACACCGCTACCAACGTCAACCCGGCCAAGTTTGCGTCCTGCCGCAGGTGCCGGGCGACCTCATACCCATCCATGCCCGGCAAACCGATGTCGAGCAACACGAACTCGGGTAAAAATTCCTGCGCTGCCGCCACCGCGCCAGGGCCGTCGTAAGCCACACGCACCTCGTGGCCGTTGCGGTTGAGAATGAGCGCCGTCCCCCGCGCCGAATCCACGTTGTCGTCCACCACCAGCACCCGGCGCTTCGGTCCGGCGGGCGGCGCTGCCTTGGTCGCGGCGGGCATTCGCGCCGCACGGGCCGGGTCGGCGGGAGCGACCATCCCGGCAGCGGACGCCGACACCGCCGGACTGGCCGGCAACCGCACGATGAACTCGCTCCCCTTCCCTTTCCCCTCGCTGGACGCCTCCACGGTGCCGCCGTGCATCTCGGTCAGCGAACGCACCAGCGTCAAACCGATGCCCAAGCCGCCTTCCGAACGCGCCAGCGTACGGTCGCCCTGCGCGAACAACTCGAACATCAGCGGCAGTTTCTCCGGCGGGATGCCCACGCCATTGTCCCGCACCCGGATGACGATTTTATCGTCCTCGTGCCGGGCGCGCAGCGAAATCTCGCCGCCCTTTTCCGTGTACCGGGCCGCGTTGGCGAGCAGGTTGACGACGATCTGTTCGAGCCGCGTCGGGTCGGCCTCCAGTTGCAACGTGCCCGGCCGCAGGGCGACGGTCAGTTCGTGCTGACGTTCCTCCATGAGCGGGCGCACCGTCTCGACGGCGCTGCCGAGGACCGCCGCCGCATCAATCGGCTCCTTCCGGAGTTGCACCTTGCCCTGGGTGATGCGCGACACGTCGAGGAGGTCATCGATGAGCCGCGAGAGCTGTCGCATTTGCCGGTTGATGACCTCCATCGACCACTCGATGTCGGCGGCGCTGGCCTGATCGCTGCCCAGCGCGACGGCGTTGCGGATGGCGGCGAGTGGGTTACGCAACTCGTGCGCCAGCATGGCCAGGAACTCGTCCTTGCGCTGGTCCTTGCGGCGAAGTTCCTCGTAGAGCCGGGCGTTCTCGATGGCAACGGTGGCGATCTGCGCGAGTTGGGCCAGCAGCGCCTCGTCGTCCTCGGTAAAATCGTCGGCCGTCTTGTCGAGGAGCTGGATGACGCCCAGCCGTTGTGTGTTGCGCCCGACCAAAGGGGCGGCCAGCCAGCCACCCGCGCGGCCGGCTTCACCGGCGGTGCGCAATTCCGGCCGGTGTTCGGCTTCCGTGCGGGTGACCCGCACCGGCCCGTGGATGTCCTCGACCAATCCCTCCGGGATGGCCAGCGGCGGCGCGGCAACTTCCGGGCGGTCCTTGTCGGCATGCGAAACCACGGTGACAAAACCTTTTTCCGGCACCGCCGCAGCCACGCTGGCGACGGCCTGCTGGGCACCGATGAGCACGCGCGCCTCCTCGGTGACGATTCCCAGCACGCTCGATACGTCGTGCGCGGCATTGAGCCGGGTCGAAATCGCCGCGAGCTTCTGGAGTTGCTCGCTGCGGTACACGGCGGCTTCTTCCGCACGTTTGCGCGCGGTGATATCGAGCACGGTGCCGACGAAACGCTGCGGCTGCCCCCTGTCATCGAACGTCGTCTTGCCACGCGCGGCGATCCAGCGTTCCCGGTCGTTGCGCAGGCCGACCGCACGGTATTCGATTTCATATCGACCCGCGCCTCCGGGGCGAAGCGCCTCGGCAATCGCCGCCAGCGTGCGTTCGCGGTCCTCCGGGTGGAGGGCTTGCGCGAAGGTGGTTTCATAGCTGACGGGTTCGTCCGGACCGACGCCAAAAATCGCCCGGCAGCCTTCCGACCACTGGAGGACATCGGCTTTCGGATCGTAATCAAAAGTGCCCAGACCGGTCTGATCAACGGCCATGCGCAGGCGCTCGTCGCTCTCGCGCAAGGCGGCCTGGGCGTTGCGGCGCTCGGTGATGTCGATCAGCACGCCGGGGAACCGCGTGGGTTTCCCGGCCGTGTCTCGTTCCACCCAGCCGCGCCCGACCACCCAGCGCACCGAGCCATCCGGCTGGCGGATGCGGTATTCCGTCTCGAAACGCTGTCCCGCGCTGGCTGCCTCGCCGATAGCGGCCTGGACCCGCGGCAAATCCTCCTCGTGGATATGGCACGTGTAACGTTCCAACGGCCCTCCCGCAGCCTCCTCGGGAGTGACGCCGAACATCCGCGCCAGGTTGCGGTCAGCGGTCACGCGGTCCGGGCCTACCTCCCAAATCCAGGTGCCGATCTCGGCCGCGCCCAGAGTAATCTCCAGCCGCGAACGCGCCTCGTCGAAAGCCTGGTCGGAGACAACCTGCCGGGTCACGTCCTCGGTGCGGCACAGCAGGGACCGGGGTTTGCGGCCCGGAGCGTCGTCCCCATCGGCAAAGACCGGCCAAACGCTCGTCTGCCAGTGATGCGTCTCGAATCCGGCATCCATGCCGGGCCGAGGCAGGTCATACTGATACACCGGCACCGCCTCCGGTTCCCCGGTCCGGCGGACCCGTTCGAGCGCGGCACGAAACTCCTCGTGGTTGGTGGCAGCCGGATCGTCGGGATGATCCGGGAACACCACGAAGACCGGGCAGCCGACAATCGCGTCGCGCTCCTTCATCGTCGCGCGCAGGTAAGCGTCGCTGGCGGCGACGATGCGGTACTCGTCGGAAGTATCCAGGACCAGGAAAAGCTCGGGCGAGGACTCGAAAAACTGGCGAAAATCGGCCGCCTGCAACAGGTCGGCCGGCGGTTCGGGGGGGCTCATCTCGGAAGGATCGGCGCGGGTACGCTCGAAAGTATCGTGCGCAAACGCGCGGCGAAGGGTGTTCGGACATGAAAATGCCGTCTTTTTTCGTCGCGCAATCCACGCGGCCCGGGGCTGGGACACGCCTGTCGTCCTGATCCACGGCTGGCCGTTGGACCCTCAGATGTGGGAATACCAGAGCGTTTTCCTCGCCAGCCGCAGACTGCGGGTCACCACTTATAACCGGCGCGGGTTCGGCAGGTCGTCCCGACCGTGGGCGGGCTGCGATTACGACACGCCTGAACTCCAAGACGTAACGCTCGTAAGTTCCTCGATGGGCGGAGGCGAAGTGGCGCGCTACATGAGCCGCCGTAGCGGCGAACAGGTGGGCAAAGTGGCGTTCGTCAGCTCGGTGACGCCCTGCCTGCTCAAGACAGACGACAATCTGGAAGGCTTCGATGCCTCGACGTTTCAGCAAATGCTCGGCGGGTCAGACAAAGACCGGGCGGATTTCTCCAACAACTTTGCCAGGACGTTCTACGGCCCGGCGGCGTTGGGATGGGCGTGGCGGTAAACGCCGCGCAGGCGCAACGGACGTTGACCACGGCGATGCACGCCTCGCCGAAAGCGACGTTGGATGGCGTGAACGCCTTTGCGACCATTCATTTCCGCCAGGACCTCGCGGCGGTGCACGTACCGGCGCTCGCCATTCACGGCGACAACGACCAGTCGGGCCGATTGCCAGCAGCGGCGAACGCACGGCGCAACACCTGCTGCACGAGCAATGTCATCTACGCAGGCACCAGGCACGGCCTGCATTTCTTGAATAAAGGTCGCCTCAGCTCGCGTTCGCGCAGGGGTCAGTACCCATGAACGCTACACGTGCGTAAAGACCCTATCCAGTCATCGCCGAGCTAGAAATCAGCTATGGCGATCTCTGGATCCAAGCAATACCACCGCGACAGCAAGCAGGACAGTCGCAGGTGGAGATCGAATGGGTCTGCTGTTCAGCGACAACCGACCGTAATCGCCGGATCAACATTGAAGAGCGCCGCCGCGATGTCCGAGCTTGCACCGGTACGGACGATCTCCGTTCGGCCGTAGACGAAAGAGCCAGACATCGGGATAATCGACCCGTCATACGCGCGCACGACCAGAGGAATGTGCGAACCGACCGAAGTCACCGACGTGATGTAAATCGTCGAGTGGCGTGGCCTGGTGCTATCCGGCGCAGCCTGGAGCGAGGAAATCCCGACCGCACAGGCGACGACTCCCAACAGAGCAATGGTTTTTTTCATAAATTTCCGATGTAGTAACAGAAAATTACCAACTTCGGCCCTCCTTGCATAGAAAAATCTTCGGCCATTTTCATCGCAAACTCCTCACCGCAAACAAAAAGGCCGGGCTTTCGCCCGGCCTTTCCCTTGATCAGACCTGTCTACGCTCGCGTCTTAGAATTTCTTCTCGACCGTGAAGTAGTACAGACGCTGGTACGGGTCGTAGAGCGCGGCATCCGTGTTCGTCGCATCGGGCGAGTCGACGATCCGCGGAGGGCGGGCGTTAGTCACGTTGTTGATACCGAAGCCAAGGCTAAGACCGTCCAACCACATCGGGCTGGTCGCCATCTTCTTGGCCACTTCCTTGCTGACCACCTGCTTGCCGCCGTCTTTGCCATCCTTCGGCGCAGGAGCGGGCATCGGAGCCGCCTCGGGCTTGTTCATACCGAAGGTGTAGGCGAACAGCAGATCGACCGTATAGTAGTCGCGGATCTTCGGATTGTAACCATCCTTGGCCGGGCCTTGGTACAACTCGATCGGCAAACCGGCCGGGTTCCCATTGTCATGCGTGTCACGAACAGATGGGGTATAGTTCATCAAAGCCGAGGCCTTGAAGCCGCCGAGGCGATATTCAACATAGGGCGCAAGTTTGTATTGCGGCACCTCGTTGGCCTGACTGAGGTAATATCCAATCGTGTCGTAAGCAGACTCACCGGCAAGGTCTTCGAGCTTGTACTGGAGGTAGTACACGCCGTTGATCCCGATTGTCACTCCGCCAAACTTCCCGAAGTCGCGGGCGTAGTTCGCGTTGAAGTCGATACCGCCAAGACGCGCCAAACCCTGGTTTTGCAAGCCGTTGACGAAGTAATAACTCCCCGCATTACCAGCGATATAGCCCGCGCTAGTTGCGCTCGGGGCGGAACCACCGGGATAAAACCCCGTCGGACCGGTGAACGAGCCGTAGTGAATCAGGCGGGCGACAGGTGATGCCGCACCGAACAGGTTAACGGAGGCCAGCGCGAAGTTATCCGACAGGGCAGTGACCGCATTCTTCTGCTCAACGTGGAAGAAGTCAGCGCTGAGCGTCAAACCAGGCACCTGTTTCGGCGATAGCACGATGCCCACCGAGTAAGTATCCGCAGTCGAAGGTGCCAACTTGCTATTGGAACCACCTTCTTCGTTGGCCTGTTCAGCGCCTGCACCAAGGTCAACCGAGTTCGAGAAGCCCTGGCTAACCGGACCGTAGAGGTTCAACAGTGTCGGCGCGATGAAGGATTTCGAGAACGTGCCGCGCACGGCAACGTCTTCGATGGGCCGGTACACGAAGCTGACTTTCGGTACGAAGCTGCTATTGATCCCCTCATACTTTTCCATACGCCCCGCGCCGTCGAGATCGAGCGAATAAACGCCCGGAATCTTCATCGTCGGACTGATAACCGGCACTGACACCTCAGCGTACGCCGCGTAAATGTCACGCCCACGATTGATCTCTGGTACCGGCACGCTGCCGACGAAGATTTCCGGGCTGTCATTAAACCGGAATTTCTCGAAGCGGTATTCGAAGCCTGCAGCAACGCCCAGAGGACCAGCCGGCAGCTTGACCGGGAAGGCCGTGATGCCCGCGTCGAACACGTTCAGCGCGGATTTGAGGTCGCGGAAGTTCGTGCCCAGCGTGCCAGAGGCGGCAATGGCCGCATCCTGGTTGGCCGTCGAGAACAGATTAACAGTGCCATTGGCGAGGGCGGTATTCAGAGGACCGATCTCGATCAAATTGGAATTGCGGTAGTTGATCTCGTTCTGACTGGTGTTGAAGCTGATGTCATAATCAAGATCGATGCTCTTGATAATGCTTCCCTTCAAGCCAGCAACGACACGGTAGAAATCCGTATCAGTACGGAAAATACGCGGAAAGTCGGTGAAACGTGCACGCACATCGACCAGTTCGTTACTTGCAGTGTTCACGCCATCAGCAGCCGCCCCGACCTGGCCGACCGGGAAGCTGAACGGATTGTTCAGTCCGGCCGGAATCGAGAGGGCATTGTTCGACGAGTCCGTCTCCGTCAGATTGATCGGTTGAGCGTTCAGGTAGCTCTGGGCGTAGTTGTGCGAGTAAAGGAACTCGCCATAGAACGTGATGTGGTCTGCCCAAATCTCGCGGGAGAATTCACCGAAAAAGCTCGTCCGGTTCTGATCGAGCGTGATACCCGTGCCGTTCGACAGGTTGAATCCCGGTATCACCGGCGCGCCCGACTTCACAGGGCCACCTTGGGAGATGTTGGTCGAACTGTACGGCCCGTTCAACACGCCCGAAGCCACCAGCGAAGTCGTGTCCGCGAGGGCACCGTCCGCCACAAGTTGCTGCGGACTTGTGAAGTTGGACCCGAGCGTGAAATATTTGTAGCCCGCTCCAATGGCACTGTAGATCGCGTTACCCTGGTTTTGAAGTGCCGGATCAGCCGAGGCGAGATCTGCATTCGCGGCGGCCTCGGCGGCAGTAATCTTTGCCGGGGTGTTATAGAGAGGGTTCGTCTGGAGCTTGACGACGCCCGAGTAGTTGGTCGTACCGAAGGAAGGTCCAGCCCACTGACGGTCGCGATTGAAGATGGGATCCTGCTCGGTGTACTGGCCGCCGATGACAATGCTCGTCTTGTCGTCGCCTAACCCAACGATGGCGCTGATGCGCTTATCTTTGATGTCCGATTTCTCGGTGAAGCCGTAGCGGCCGTCGATTTCGAGGCCGCGAAACTCCTGGTTCAGAATGACGTTAACGACACCACCGATGGCTTCCGAACCGTAGATGGCCGAAGCACCGTCCTTGAGGACTTCGATGCGCTTGATGAGGGCGGTCGGGAAGAGATTGACATCGACGAAGGCCGCACCACCGGCAGCCTGGGCGGCGGAGTCAGCCACGCGACGACCGTTGAGGAGCACCAAAGTCGGCAGACCGTGGATGGAAACGGACGAACCACCGTAGGTCGAGGCGGAAGCGATGGAGGCATTGGACTGGCCGAGGTTGCCACCGCCGCTGAACGAAGGATCAGCGCGTTGCAACACGGAAAGCACATCCTGCTGGCCCGTACGATCACGAGCGGCCTCATCGACAGTGTCGACACGCGCGGTACCGACTTCGGCCGCTGACGGGATGTTGGAACCGGTCACGATAACGCGATCAGCCGGGCCCGACGATGCTGCGTCAGCCGTGGTCGCGTTTGGCTGGGAAGGCGATTGAGCGAAGGCCGCGTTCGCCGCGAGCAGGGACCCGCCGAGGCCGACCGTTAAGGCCAGCCGGGCAGCGGGAAATTTCTTTTTGATCAATGATCGAATCATTTAGGTAGCTTGGTCTGTGTAGGTTAAGGCGACTCGAAACTTTACAACCCACCCTCCGCCTGACGGCAAAGAAGCGGGAAGTGATGTCGTTCCGACTCTGCCGCACTCTCGCTAGCCGAGTGCGACGAAGCCGTGTTTAGTCGAAATCAGGAGGTGGTGTCAAAAAAAATTTACGGAAAGTTTTGAACAATTGCCCCGACGGGCTGTCTGCCCTGTCTTTTTCCAAGGGCTTAATCCCACGCCACTTTCTTCGCGCGGCTGGTTGCGGCCCCTCACGCCCCTCTTCGGAATCGCTTACCGGAGTGACACTTATCCATCTAAGCCTTCTGGCGGGCTGAACCGCGCGGAGCGTCAGCGCACCACCACTTGCTTGACGTAGAACCAGTGAATCGCGCCGGTCACGTACATTTTGTATCCGAAAACCGTTCGGACCAGCACGATATCCGGGTCGTCGAGGGACGCGACGAACTTCTGAGCGGTGTCGATCTGCTGCCAGATTGAGCCGTTGTCCAACACGACGCGCGTGCGGCCGGTCAGACCCGCGAAATGCCCCTGGATATGCCCCTCGATGACGTTCTGCGACGTCGAACGGTCACGCCGGGGTGCCGGGCTGATGCGCTCCTCGGTGGCTTTGACCTCCTGCTGCACGGCGCGTTCGCGGTACCCTTGGAGGAAGCGTTCCAGCCGTTGTAACTCTTCCGCCGAGAGCTTCTTCAAGCCTGCCGCCTTGAATTCCTCCGGCGTCATCAGGTCTTTCAACGACACGTTCTCCGCCAATGGCTTCGGCGCGTTGGGGTCCGGTGCCTGCGCGCGCGTGGCCCGCAACAACCCCAAGCTGCCGATGGCGGCCAGCGCCGCCTTCAAGGTAAAGGACCGTCGGGAGACGGCCAGGGACGATGACAGCGGCGAGGACGGCGTGGAAGAAGGGCGCATACGTTCCCTCATCGCTAGCGTGGAGCCCCCACGCGACACAAGGCAAAAAGAAACGGCGGCCACTCGAAAGCAGCCGCCGCTTCGTGGATTCCGGTCAGGCCCGGGCCGTTATTTTTTCTCCAGCGCCGCCTGCGCCGCCGCCAGCCGCGCGATGGGCACGCGGAACGGGCTGCAGACTCACGTACGCCAGCCCGAGCCGGTGGCAGAACTTCACGCTCGCCGGCTCGCCGCCGTGCTCGCCGCAGATGCCCAGCTTGATGTCGGGGCGGGTCTTGCGGCCCAGTTCGACGGCCATTTCCATGAGCTTGCCGACGCCGCGTCTGGTCGATGGACGCGAACGGGTTGACCGGCAGGATTTCCAGTTCCGCGTAGTGCGGCAGGAAGCTGCCGCGAGTCGTCGCGGCTCATGCCGAGCGTCGTCTGGGTCAGGTCGTTCGTGCCGAAGGAGAAGAACTCCGCGCTCTTGGCGATCTCGTCCGCCGTCACGCAGGCGCGGGGGATTTCGATCATCGTGCCGACCATGTAGTCGAGCTTCTTGACCTTCTTTTCCTTGGCGACCTCGGCCGCGACCCGGTGGACGACCTCGATCTGGAGTTGCAGCTCGCGCGGGAAACCGACGAGCGGGATCATGATCTCGGGCTTCACCTTGATGCTTCTCGGCCATGCACCTCGGCGGCGGCCTCGAACACGGCGCGCGCCTGCATCTCGCTGATCTCGGGATAGCTCAGGCCCAGGCGGCAGCCGCGGTGGCCGAGCATCGGGTTGAACTCGTGGAGTTCGCTGCACGCGCTGCGGCGATCTTCTGCGGCGTCCACGCCGAGTTTCTTGGCGAGGTCGTCCTGCTGCGCCTTGTCGTGCGGCAGGAACTCGTGCAAGCGGCGGGTCGAGGAAACGGATCGTCGCCGGGCAACCCCTTCAACTCGCGGAAGATGCCCGCGAAATCCTCCTTCTGGTAGGGCAGCAGCTTGGCCAGCGCGGCGCGGCGGCTGTCCTCGTCGTCGGCGAGGATCATCTCGCGCATGGCGTCGATGCGGTCGCCCTCGAAGAACATGTGCTCCGTGCGGGTCAGGCCCACGCCCTGCGCGCCGAACGCGACGGCGTTGGCCACCTGGTCGGGCGTGTCGGCGTTCGTGCGGATGTCGAGCGTGCGGAACTGTCCGCCATCTTCATCAGCGCGTCGAACTGCTGGAAGGCCAGGCTGTTCTTGCCGTCGAGCGTCTTGGCAACGAGCACCTGCACGACCTCCGAAGGCGCGGTCTTCACCTCGCCCGCGAACACCTCGCCGCTGGTGCCGTCGATGGAGATGAACTCGCCCTTCTTGAGCACGGTGTCGCCGGCGGTGACGGTCTTCTTGCCGTAATCGATGACGAGATTCTCGCGCCGCAGACGCACACCTTGCCCATCTGCCGGGCGACGAGCGCCGCGTGCGACGATGACGCCGCCGCGCGCCGTGAGGATGCCCTCGGCGGCGATCATGCCGCGCAGGTCTTCGGGCGAGGTTTCCACGCGCACCAGCACGACCTTCTCGCCGCGGTGGGCCATCTCGACGGCCTCTTCCGCGTTGAAAACGATCTTGCCGCTCGCCGCACCGGGACCGGCGGGCAGGCCCTTGCCGATGACCTTCGCGCCCTTGGCGGACGCGCGGTCGAAGATCGGCGCGAGGATCTGGCTGAGGCTAGTCGGCGGGGATGCGCTTGACGGCGTCTTCCTTGGTGATGCGCCTTCTCCTTGACCATCTCGACGGCGATGCGCACGGCGGCCATGCCGGTGCGCTTGCCGTTGCGGGTCTGGAGGATGTAGAGGCGGTTGTCCTCGATGGTGAACTCCAGGTCCTGCATGTCGCGGAAATGGTTTTCCAGCGTGTCGCGGACCTTGAGGAGCTGCTTGTACGCTGGCGGGCATTTCCTCGCCGAGCTGGGCGACGGGCTTCGGCGTGCGCACGCCGGCGACCACGTCCTCGCCCTGGGCGTTGATGAGGTATTCCCCGTAGAACACCTTCTCGCCCGTGGCCGGGTCGCGCGTGAACGCCACGCCCGTCGCGCTGGTTTCGCCCATGTTGCCGAACACCATCGTCTGCACGTTGACGGCCGTGCCCCACTCGGCGGGGATGCCGTACTTGCGGCGGTACACGATGGCGCGGTCGTTCATCCAGCTGCCGAACACCGCCCCGATGGAGCCTTTGAGCTGTTCGCGCGGGTCCTGCGGGAAGCTCTTGCCGGTGCGCTCCTTGATGAGGTCCTTGAACGCCTGGACGAGCTTCTTCAGGTCCTCCACGCTCAGTTCGCTGTCCAACTCGACCCGGCCGTCGTGCTTGATCTCCTCGATGACGGTCTCGAACGGCTCGTGGTCCTCGCCGGGACGCTTCTGCACGCCCATGACGACATCGCCGTACATCTGGAGGAAGCGGCGGTAGCTGTCGTAGGCGAAACGCGGGTTGCCGGTCTTCTCGGCGACGATCTCGACGGTGGTGTCGTTCATGCCGAGGTTGAGGATCGTGTCCATCATGCCGGGCATGGAATCGCGCGCGCCGGAACGGACGGAAAGCAGGAGCGGGTTTTCGCTGCCGCCGAGGTTCTTGCCGACGGACTTTTCGATCTTGGCGAGCGCCTTTTCGATCTGCGCGTCCAACTCGGGCGGGTACGTCTTCTTGTTGTCGTAGAAGTAGGTGCAGACTTCCGTGGTGATCGTGAACCCGGGAGGCACCGGCAGCCCGATGCGGGTCATTTCCGCGAGGTTCGCGCCCTTGCCGCCGAGGAGCGGCTTCATGGAGCCGTTGCCGTCCGCGCCGCCGTCGCCGAAATAATAAACGTACTTGCCTGCCTTCGCCTTGCCCTTGGCAACGACGGGCGCGGCGGCCTTGACCTTGTCCATATGCGTGCGGCGGCCTGGGCTTCGTGGCAGGCGGGGCGACTTCGTGGCCACGGCGGCGCGGCGCGGCGGCGGCGAGCCTTGAACGCCGGGCGGTCTTCCTGCCGGGCGGTCTTCACCGGCTTGGCCGCGACGAGCTTGGCGTGCGGGCGCGGCGGGCTGTTTGCCGCGCGGCCTTGATGGCGAGCGAGGAGCCCTTGGCGGCGGGGTTGCGCGGTGCGGGAGTGGGCTTGGCGGCGCGGCCGTTGGAGGCCTTGGGCGCGGCGGCAACGGGACGGCGGGCGGGTTGGGTTTTGGTGGCCATGAAAGATCGTCGGGAAACCGCCTGCGAGATACAAAGCGGGTAGCGAAACTATCCACGTCCGTCCCGGTGTCAACGCGCTTGCCCTCCGCCGCGCCGAAGAGTTATCTTCCCCCTCGCCATGAGCGCGCTGCCCAAACGTTACTTCACCGTCGAAGAATATCTTCCTGCTCGAAGAACGTTCGCCGTACAAAAGCCAGTACATCCACGGCGAAATCTTCCCGATGGGCGAGGGCATCGGCAACGCGCCATCCATGATGGCTGGCGCGGCCCCCGACCACGTCCTCATCGCCTCCAATATCACCGTTGGCCTCGGCCTCCAGTTCCGCGGACGCCCCTGCCGCGTTTTCAACGCCGACCTGAGCGTGGCCGCCGCGCCGGGCGACATCTACACCTACCCCGATGTGGTCGCGCTCTGCGGCCCGCCGCGCTACGAAACCACCCATTCACCTGCCAGCTTGCTCAATCCGCAACTCATCGTCGAGGTACTCTCCCCCAGCACGGAAGCCTACGACCGGGGCGACAAGTTCCTCTACTACCAACGGCTGGACTCTCTGACCGACTATGTGCTCGTGGCGGCTGACCGGATGCGCGTCGAACACTACGTCCAACAGGAGGGCGCTTGGGTCCCGACCGGCTATTCCCGATCCCACGACCGGCTGGTGTTCGCCAGCCTCGAAGCCGAACTCACCCTGGCCGAAATCTACGACAAAGTGGACCTCCCTGCCCCGCGCGGCGTCCGTCCTGCCTGAACGCGTCTGCTTCACCCGCGGCGGAGATGCTCGCGGCGACGGGCTTCCCACACGCCTTCCGAGCGCGGATATCGAGGCTTTTTTCACCACGTGTCCGGCGAGTACCCGGGTCTCCGGACGGTGGCCGCCGATAAATTTTGAAAAAACGGTTGCACGGCGGCGGGCATTCAGATAATTTGCCGTCTTCAAATCGCGGGGTGGAGCAGCCTGGTAGCTCGTCAGGCTCATAACCTGAAGGTCGTAGGTTCAAATCCTACCCCCGCAACCACTTTCAAACTCTTGAAAGTGCCTCTGCCCTGGACGTTTGCGACACGGGCAAACCTTAGGCTAAATGCCCCGCAAATGTGGGGTGTGCCTAAAAATCGCGTGCCGGGTGTGCCTAAAGCCCGACGGCACGATCAAATTATGTCCCCGAATTTGCGCGCGACGTTTGCCTGGGAAACGACGCGATGGCAGCCATCTGATCAACGCAAAATGACTTGGTGGGTACGGTTTTACCACCCGCGCACCCGTGAACTGGTTCGGGAAAGCCTCGGCACCCACGACGCGGCGAAAGCGGAACTGTTGCGCGAGCGCATCGAACTGGAAACAGCCTTGCTCGAACCCCATTTTCAGGCCGCCGACATCCCGACGGCGATTCAGGCGGCCCTTGGCGTGTCCGAGCACGTTGGGGTCGAGAACATGGATAGACCGAGTGCACCGGTCATTTCTTCTCGTCCTCCCCAGCACCTGCAGGTAGCCGTTCAGCGGCAACCGCTCGACCGGGCACTGCAGATGTACTTGGCGCATATCCGTTCCGACAACGCCGCACTGCACGTCGAAAACAAGATTTCCATCCTCCGCCGTTTTCTGGGCGATGGGCGAGTGGCAGCGGTGCTGGGATTCAAGAAAACCCGTGGCAGGCCCAGCGAAGGTGCATACTTTACGGGCGAATTCCTCGATGAACTTACCCCTGCCCTCCTGCAGGAATTCATGGAGAGCCTGCCGGTGTCCACGAAAACCAAGCGGCATTACCGAGAGTTTTTTCACCACTTCTTCGAGTTCAGCCTTAAATTCGGTTATTTTCAACCGACGAACTGGCACTGTCCAAATCCGGTTGCCGCGTTGCCCAGCTACGTCAAAAAGAATCGCCACATCGTCTTCCTCACCTCCGATCAGGTCGAGGAACAACTCCGTGTGCTCGAACCCTATCCGGAAATCCACCGAGCTGTTGCCATTATGATTTTCGCGGGTCTCCGGCGTGCCGAAACCTTGTGGCTTGCTCCAAGTTCCATCGCGCCCGATCTTTCGTACATCTCCGTGTCTAACCGGACGGACCCGGACGAGGACATCGAAAGCTCCCTCAAAACCGGCGCCCGGACGGTGACGATCCTGCCGCCCTTGCGTACCGTCCTCGTTGCGCAGCAGGCTCCGGCAGGGGAGAGGAAATGGCTGGTCAGCACACCCAAAGAAAAGCGCTGGCGAGGCGACTCCTTCGGCAAGGAGTTGAAGAAAATCAACACGGCGGCAGGCCTGCCCTGGACGTGTCTTCATTTCCGCCGTACCTACGCCACCCAGCGGGCGGCGGAAGGGTGGCCTCTATTCCGGATCGCGCGCGAACTGGGCAACAGCGTGGCAGTCATTGAAGAATACTACGCGGGCTACATTCGACCGGACGGTTTGCAAAAAACACTCGACGCGGAAGCCTGATGGGTTCGCCGTATGGGTTACCACTCATCGACTGATTCACCCTCATCCCAGCCGGCCACGTCGTCGGCAAATTCATTAGGCAGTCGGCGGCGATTTTTCGATGCTATCGTCCGATCTGAATCGGCCATTTCGCTGTAATGCTGCTGCCGCTGCTGTTCCCCAACTGCCGCCTCCGTGAGCACCCCCCTGGCTCGTTGTCCGAAATAGGAACGCCAGTTCCGAAAAATTGCTTCTTCGGACTCCACCAAAATTCCCTCCGGCTTGAATTGCAACAAGGCGAGCCGTTGAGCGTTTTCAACCGCCTGTCGCCGGGCGCGACGTGCGTAGCGCCCGCAAAAATCGGCAAAGTGGATGTGAAACAATCCATGATTTTGTCGTCGGTGGATTCCGGCTTCCGCCTGATCACCCTCCACAGTAAATCTGCATTCAATCCGGTTCGTCCCTCACGTTGCACGTTTCGCAGAATTATGTCCCGAATCCGATCGACCCATTTTTCAATGCTCGTCGCAATCGTCCTGTCGCTTTCCATTGAGAGCCCAAGCAGCAGAAAATCGGCGTCGAAGTCGAGGAGTTGGCCTGCTGTCGTTTGTCTCTTCCAACATACCTTTCCAGAAGGTGAGTTTCCGATCGGAGAGTGTCAGCCGATGCAAAGTGTGCAGCGAAGCGTAGATGCGTGACAATCTCTGAGCGTTCCCACCATTGAACAATGGCGGCCACACCGTCCTTCATGGTCCCGATTTCTCTACCGGCGGAGGAAAATCCGCCGGGTTGAACTTCGACAGGTCCACCGGCTGGCGGATGGCCTGGAGGATGGCCTCGAAACGCCCCTCGCCGCGAAGCATGTCGTAGTCCGGATGCCTGGCCAAATCGCCGTAATCATCCAGCGCGCCCGGCACGTTTTCCAACGACTCCAAGATCGTGAGCGCACGATCCTTGTCACCATTCTGCGCATAGACCCAGGCCAGGTCCTGGAGCCTGCCGGGGCCGTTTTCGCCGTCGCGTGAAACCGGTGCCAGCGCGACGCCGTGCCAGGCCTCGCGCAGGGCGTCCTCCTCGCGGCCCAGCCGCGCGTCCAGGAGGCCCAGGGTAGACCACGCCCTCGCGTCCTCCGGACGGTTGCGGACCGCCGTTTCGAGGACGGGACGCACCGTCTCGAAGTCCTTGCGAGCGGCGGCCAGGTCGCCCCGCGCCCAGGCAATGTCCCCGGTCAGATAAGCGCGTGGCAGGGTGAGCATGCCTCCCTTCACGTTAAATTCCTGGCGCGGGTCGGCGGCGACCACGCGCGCCGCCTCGTCAAAATCCCGGTCGCGCAACGCCGCATCCCACGCCACCACCGTGTTCCACCCGTTCGCGTCGCCCTGGCCGGCGAGTCGGCGAAGCAAGGCGCGAATCTCGGAGGTGTCGCCCGTCTCCTGCTCCACGGCCAACGCATGGCGCAGGGTGAAATGGTCCGGGGCGATGCCCGCGGCGATCCCTTCCTGCGCCACGCGCCTGGCATCGTCGAAGCGCCGCAGGTCCGTGTAAATGATCATCTGGAGGCTCAACGTGGCGACGTGGCGCGGGTTGAGCGCGCGGGATTTCTGGATCGCCTCCACCGCCTCGGCCCAGCGCCCGTCAATCGTGCCGGTGCTGGCGGTCAGGTACAGGACACGCACGTTGTTGGGCAACATCTGCCGGGCGAGGTCGAGTTCCGGCCGCCCGCGCGCGGGGTCGTGGACATTGTAGTAGTAAAGGGCGGCAGTGAGGTGGGTTTCACCGGCCTCCGGGCGCAGGCGGCGAACGTTGCCCAATGCCTTCTCGGCCTGGAGCGTGCGCGTGGCGGGGTTGGGGTCCACCTTGAAACGCAGCAGGTTGCCGTAGGTGTTGGTCAGTAGCACCCACGCGGCGTAGAATTCCGGGTCTCGCGCCGTCGCCTCTTCCAGCACCCGCGCCGCCTCGCGCAACGGGTCCCGGTCGGATGCGTTCGGATCGAAGTTGTAGATCAACTCCTTGGCGTGGAGATAAAGTTCGTAAGCGGCCAGGTCGCGGGTGGGCGGCTCGGTGAGGGCGGCTTTTTCCGTGCGCGAGAGCTGGGCCTGGAGCTTACCCGCGATGGTATCGGCCACCTCGCTTTGCATCGAGAAAATGTCCGCCGAGCTGCCGTCGAACGATTGCGCCCAGACGGAGCGGTCATGCGCGGCGTCGATCAGCTTGGCGGTCAGATGGACCCGGCTTCCCTCCCGCTGCACGCTGCCTTCGAGCAGGTACGCCACGCCGAGCGCGCGGCCGATCTCGCCGGCGGGGGGCCGCTTGTCCGCGTCACGATAGCCGAGGACGCTCGTGCGGCTGATCACCTTCAGGTCGGCGATGCGGGCAAGGCCGGTGAGGATTTCGTCCTGCACGCCATCGGCGAAGAACGCGTTGGCCTTGTCCGTGGAGAGGTTGTCGAACGGAAGCACCGCGATGGACTTGTCCAATCCCGGTCCGTCCGCAGGCGTCGGCTGCCCGTGGCGGTGCAGCGACCAGAAGACCGTTGCCGCGGCCAGCAAGGTTCCCAGGACGACCGCCGTCAACGCCACGGCTTTCCAGGAGAAGGCCCGTGATGAGACAGCGACGGACTTTTTGCAGCGGTCCAGCGCCAAGGCAAGATCGTGCGCGGTCTGGGGCCGGCCGGCGGGATCGGGCGAAAGGAGCGAGCGCAGCAAGTCCGCCACCGGCCTGGGAACGCGGGCGGCACGTAATTGTTCCACGGGAAAGGAACCGTGTTTCTGTCGGTCGTGAATCTCGGCCAGGGTGTGACCGGGAAATGGAGGTTGACCCGTGAGCGCAAACCAGAGCGTCGCGCCGAGGGCATAAAAATCTGATCGCGTGTCGATGCCTTGCCAGCCGTCGAACTGCTCCGGGCTGGCGAATGCCGGCGTGCCCACGAAGTCCGCGCCGCCGGTCAGGAAAGGGTCGGGAGCGTCTTCCGTGGCCGCCGCCTTGGCCAGTCCGAAGTCGATGACCTTGACGTTGACGCCGCCTCCCGCGACGAGCATCAGGTTTGCCGGTTTGAGATCGCGGTGCGTGAGTCCCTGTTTCTCGGCCACCGCGAGCGCCCCGGCCACCTGCGAGATGATTTCCAGGGCCTCTCCCACCGGCAGCCCGCCGGTCCGGCGGACACGGGCCTGGAGGGTTTCGCCCTCGACCAGTTCCATCGCGTAGAAGGGTTGCCCATCCTCGGGTCGCTCGCCGAAGAAGAACACGCTGGCGACGTGGGGATGGCGCAGGCTCGCCGCCGCCCGGGCCTCGCGCAGGAACCGTGCACGGGCGCGGGGGTGTGCGGCGAGATCGACGTTGATGACCTTGAGCGCCACCGGGCAACGCAGGACCGTGTCCGTGGCACGGTAGGTGACGCCCATCGCACCGCGACCGAGTTCCACGGGCGGCGCGTCGGTGCCGGTGCCGATCTCGTAGTGGGCAAACCGTGTCGGCGCGGGATCGACCACACCGTCCAAGTGCGAAATTTCGCCAGCCTCTTTTCCCGGCGGATCATCCAAGGCGGATTCGATCAGGCACGCCAGGCAACACCGTCCAGGGACGCCGCCGGAAGAAGTCAGCGGCGCCCCGCAAACATCGCACACCGGCAAGATGGCGTGCGGCGTTTCCACGTTGTTAAATCGTAAACATCCGCCACCGACCGTCAATCGGAATGTCGAACAAGCGATACGACGACAACAGGATGCGGGGCAGTCTTCAGCCTCCCCGCAGCACCGCGCACAGGTGACGCATCTCCGCGGCCACTTCGCCGGGATCGGCGACCGTACCGGCCACCGTCTCACGCAAGAGAACCCCGTAGCGATGGCGCAGCCGGTGGATCGCGCTCTTGAGCGCGGGCAAGGAGAGGCCAAGAGCGTCTGCCGTTTGCTGATAAGAAATCTCTTCCGCTCCGGCGACATAGTCTTTCAACGCCTCGAACAATCGATCTTTGCCGACGGCAGCCATCTCTTCGCGCAAGCGCGCAAAAGCCTCTGCGACCAATGCCCCTGCCCAACGCGCCTCGAAGAGCCGTTCCGGCGTCTGCCCGGCGGGTGCGGTGAGCTGGTATTCGTTTTCCGCCGTGTCGGGATCGTCGAGAAAGACGAAGCGGCAGCCGCCACCGCGTTTGCGCGCCTCTCTGCTGCGGCTGGCATCCACCAGGAAATTTTGCAGGGCACCGAGCAGGAAGCTGCGGAAGCGGCCCTTGGCCGGGTCGGCATTCCGCACGGTGTCGGTTCTGACGAGATGCAGGAAGAAATCCTGGGTGAGGTCCTGCGCTGCCTGGCGTGGATGCCCGCTCCGGCGGATGAAGGCGTAAACCGGATCGCAGTAGGTCCGGTAGAGATATTCCCAGGCGGTTCGGTTGGGATGGTCACTCGGCGCATCGTCCGCCGCCGCGACCAGCAACGCGCCCCATTGCGTGCTGGCGAATCCCTGCAAGCCGCCAACCGTCGAGTTTAGAGCTGCCCCTGCCACAGGGTATGATCTTAAGAAACACTTTTCCCTTTGGCAAGACTGGATGCCGGCGGTCCACCGGCCATCGCGTGCAAAGCAACGCCTTCGTCGGACGCCAGCCGGGCTTGCGGTGCTCTCTGGCGAGAATGGTTGATGCCCGGTTCCGCGAAGGGATTTTTCCGGGTTGCCGTACCGCGTGAAAAAATGCGCGAAACTTTTCACCGGCAATCACGAAAAAGGAATTGGACCCACACCACACCGTCCAGAATCCCCGACAAGAATCCCGGTTATGAAGCCACTTCCATCTCTTCCGTTATCCATGAAAATGCCTGCTTTGCTCTTCCGCCCACTCCCGTCTCTGTTGTTGTGCGTTGCGGTGTGCTCGCTTTCTGCCGCCGCCCTCCACGCCCAGGGTCCCGGCGATCAGGACGGTTCCTTCGCCACCGGCCCGCTGGCCAACTCCAGCGTGAACGCCCTCACGCTCCAGCCTAACGGCCAGGTGCTCGTCGGCGGCCGGTTCTCCACCTTCCGCGGCGCAAACCGCCCCGGCCTTGCACGGCTCAACCCCGACGGCAGCCTCGATTCCCTCAATCCCGGCCTCGCCATCACCGCGTATTACTACGACTCGCCCATCGTTGACGCCGTCGCTCTACAGGCCAACGGGCAGATCATCATCGCGGGCACCTTCAGTGTCCTTGGTCAGACGCCGGGCGGCGGCATCGCGCGCCTGAATGCCGACGGCAGCCTGGACTCCACGTTCAACGTCGGGGCGGGCGGTAACGGGGTTTGCGAGGTCGAGTCGGTCACCGTGTTGGCCAACGGGCAGTTGCTCGTCGGCGGCTCGTTTACGATGTTTAACGGCTACAACACCGGCAGCCTCGTGCGCCTGAATGCCGACGGCAGCGTGGACACCACTTTCAACCCCGACGGCGCGGGCATCACTTCCGACTCCGTCACGGCCGTGAGTGCCATTGTCGTGCAGCCCGACGGCAGGATTCTCGTCGGCGGCAGCTTCGGCGGGTACAACGGGGCGAGCGCCGGGAACATCGTGCGCCTGCACGCCGACGGCACCCTCGACACGAGCTTCAATACCGGCACCGGTGCGACGGACGACCTCGGCTCGAAGTGCATCGAGGCCGTGGCCTTGCAGCCGGACGGACAAATCCTCATCGGCGGCAGCTTCACGGTCTTCAACGGTGCTTCCGTGCCGCACGTCGTGCGCCTGCACGCCGACGGCAGCCTGGACCTGACTTACGACCCTGTCGGCGAGGTGACCATCGCCGATGCGTCCGCCATCTTCCTACAGCCGAACGGCGCGGCGCTCGTCGGCGGACACGTGAACACTTCGGGAGGACAGCTCGGCAATCCCGGCAACGGCCTCGCGCGGATCAACCCCAACGGCACGCTGGACACCAGCTTCAACTCCGAGGGCAACGCCCTTGATGTGATCGCGCTCGCGCCGCAAAGCGACGGCCGGGTGTTGTGCGCGGGCAACACCTTCGGCGGGGGGCTGGCGGGCCAGACGCCGGGCGACGTACTGCGCGTGTACGATATTTCCCCGACGCCATCGACGTTCTTCACTGGACAGGTGTACCTGGGTAACAGCGTGTACTACCTCGCTTTTCCGACCAATGGCAACATCTTCGGCTACTACAGCTATCTCGTCGAGCCGTATTACATCTACCATTTCGACCTGGGGTATGAATACGTCTTCGACGCGGCTGATGGTCGCAGCGGCATATACCTGTACGACTTCAAGAGCAACGGCTTCTTCTACACGTCGCCTACCTTCCCGTTCCCGTATCTGTACGACTTCACGTTGAACACCGTGCTCTACTACTACCCTGATCCGGAGAACGCCGGGCACTACGACACGAACGGGGTCCGTTACTTCTACGATTTCGCCACTGGCAAGATCATCAGCAAATAGGCCTTGGCAGAAGGTTGGTGGTTGTATTTCAAGCTATCGAAATCGGTGCCAACAAATCTCCTTTATTTGACCTGAGGCAGTGCCCTCTGAGGGAAACAAAGAAGCTTGTATGTCAAAAACTCGGCTCACAAATTAGCGTGTCGAATAGCAAATTGAGATGAGTTCGTGACACGAAGTCTCGTGGCTGCCGAGCAAGTTTCAAATGCCCCTCAAGCCGGCAGCATGCTGAGCATACCATTGAGCCCCCATTTGGGCGGATACCAAAAAGACAGCATCGTCCCCACCGGCCGGAAGCGTTGCTTGATCCTGATGCGGCCATCCAAGCTTGTAAACTGCGGGTAGCCCACGCGGGCGTACTTATCCACCTCACGGAACAGGTTCTGCACGTCGATCAGCTGCAACGGGCGTCCCGGCAACGAGGGAAAGGTGACGCCCACGGCAGCGAAGCATTCCTGCTGCCGCTCCTGCACCAACTGGATCACCTCGGCGTCCGTGAGCCTGCTGGTGTTAGCATAGCATTTGCGCAGGCCCGACAACGCGCCGGGGCCAGGCGTCACGAACTCGGTTTCACTGAATCCAGTAAGGACGGAATAATTGAGGTCCGTGACGTACTGGTAAGCCAGAAAGTCGCCGATGGTGGGATAAGCGCGCAAGGCGGCAAAAGCCTGCGCCATCGTCCCCATGTCCGCGATGCGTTCCGGCAGTTCGTCCCTGAGCATCCGTGCCAGCAACTCCAAGTGCATACAGTGCTTGCGGGCGCAAGGCGCGCCCTCCTTCATCCTGCGTTCGGCGATCTTGCGGTCACAGGTGCCGAAGCTGCGTTCCCGCCTGATGCCGCCCAGCTTCTTGCAGGCGTAGTACCTGCCGCTGCGAGCATGACGGTACAGGCCGGGAAAGTTGGCTACTTTGACATAGGTGGGCGCTTTGGCGACAACGGGAGCAAGGAGGGTGACCATGAGAAGGCGCAGTCGAATGAGGGAGGAGTTGGTTCTTCCCGCTCATCGCTACGGCCTCCATCATGCAGCCAATTTCTTGGCCGTCAAACAGGGTGATCGCTGTATGCTCCTCTACGCGATTATGTTGTAATTGGACGCAACTTGACCACAGCGGACGCGAGTGGACTGGAACATCATCCTGCCGATGCTGAAAATATTTTCACTAGCAGCAGGTGGAACGCCTCGTTGCCGGACTTTTTGCTCCGCTTCCCGATGCAACAGTGCATCTCTCGCTGCACCAGTTCACTGGACCTGAGTGGACAGGAAAGCGCTTTCCTGTCTACGCCTCTCCCGAGGGGGAGCGGGGGGCCAAATCGGGGTGGACCACCCCGATTTTTGAGACTCCGATAATCAAACGTAGCACCTACGCCCGCAGCGACTTTCGGGGTCTTATCTCAGTTGGTAGAGCGCCTCACGGCAATTTTGGATCAATGCGTTTCCGGGACAAAGAAGCTACGTAGACGGTCGCAAGTGAACTGTGTAAAGCCTGACCGGTGTATGTCGATAGATGTAGTCCTCTCCCCGGAATGCAACGCTGTTCTGCGTATGGTTGCCAGAGGGCGTGTAAGCTTGCAACGGGGTACGCCTACTCTCTTGCCCCGACAGTTCCACCTGCACTTCATTCAATTGCGTGAGGTCCGTCCCGGCCAGGTCGTACAAAGCGTTCTCCGCCACTTTGAAACGCCAGCCTCGATCCAGGCAAGCGAGCGTGCCCGCTTCATCCAGGATGGATTTCGGCTGCCATTTGCTGCCATCCTTTCCGTACAAGCTCACCTTCACCGCGTCAACCCGCGTCGGGGTTGTCTGTCGATCACGAGCGTTGACCAACGCGAGGATTTGCCTGCCGTCGGTGTACCGCTCGATGATGACCTGCAGGTGCCTTTCTCCAAGTTGCACGTTGGCGAAAATCCGGCTGGAGGCCACCACGACCGGCCCATCGCCGCCGTGGATCGGACGGAGGGCAGGTTCTTCCGCGTTCATCGCTGCCTTGCCGGGGTCGCCAGCGTGGGAGCGGAGAGCCATCCGTCCCCAACTCGTGGCAAGCACTGCCATTAGTACGACCATCACAAACACCTGGGACAAACGCAGCGAGACCGCTGCCGGCAAGGAACTCGGCTTCAGCAATCTTTGCAGGCGAACCGCCAAGCCATCGCGCTGTCCGTCCATCGTTTTTGATCCCAGGACACCGAGCAACGGCAGCGGCAGGCGTTCGTCGCGCTGACGCTGCCCATCCGCGACGAACGTCACGAGCGCGCGGACGTACTGTTCCCTGGATAGACAGCACGCGGCCGCAAGCTGATCGCAGGCCGCTTCCCGTTCCGTCTGAATCTGGCGATTGATCCACCAGACGAAGGGATTGAAGAACAGAAGCGCCTCGATGCACAATTGCGCCAGGTTGATGAGGTAATCCGCGCGACGGATGTGCGCCAGCTCGTGGGCCAGGATGGCGCGAAGCATCTCCACCGGGACCCCGGTGCAGAGCGCCGTCGGCAGGAGCAAGGTCCAACGGACAACTCCCATCACGGCGGGGTTGCTGAGTTCAGTGCTGACCAGGACACGCACTCGCTTGGTCAACCCGAAATACGTTCGTAGTTGATCGATCATTGCCAGCACGCGAGGGTCGAGCACTTCTGTCGCCCGACGGCGCACCGTCCCGGCGGCGAACAACCCGTGCAACATTCTCCAAAGAGAGATTCCCGCGCCCAACAGCCAGCCGGCGGCAGCCCAACACCACCACGTTTCCCCGAGGGAGATGGGGGCCGGCGAATCAGATCGATCCTGGTTCGCCCCTGCCTGCGGATGGTCTGACGGAGCGAAGGCCGCTGCCAGTCGGCTGACCGGTGAATCCGCGGCGGTCTGCCGAAGAACTACCCAGGTCGCCACCACGACCAGTGCCAGCAAAGCCAGAGTCGCCACGCTCAGGCCATAGCGCATCCCGGCAAATCGTGCCGGGACGCGGCGGAGGATGAAGCGCAGCGCAATCGCCAGGATGGCGCCCTGCCAGAGCGAATGTGCCAGTGCCTCCAAAAAGGGTTGCCAGGCAGGTGAGAGCAACCAGTGGGTCAGGCTCATCGACTCTTGTCCTTCGGGTCGTGCGACGGAACGGCGTCACTTCGCCGATCCTGCTCGTGCGCATCGAGCAGGCGACGGATCTCGACCAAGTCCGCATCGCTGATTTCCGTTTCCTGCAGGAGATGTTGCATCACCTGAATTGGCTCTCCACCAAAGACGTTCGTCACCAGGCGGCGCAAAAACGGACCCAGCACCCGGGACTGCGCCATCGCGGGTCGCCAGTAGTCGGTCAGCCCCTCGCGCTTGCGGAGCAACAAACCTTTCTTTTCCATCACCTGCATGACGGAGAGCACGCTCGTGTAAGCGCGCTCCTTGCCGTCGGGCAGGACGGAGAGGACATCTCGCACCGAGGAAGCGCCCAACCGCCAGAGCACGCCGAGCACCTGCATTTCGAAATCAGAAGGTTTTTCGTTTTTCATGCTTGCACCCTACTGTGAACTCAGTAGATACTGTTCGCACAGTTGGCTGTGGAATGCTATTGGAAAAACTCTCGAATGCAAACCGTCGGCAACCTCCGCGCCGGTCCTTCCCGCCGGTGGTGAAACCGGATGTGTTCGGCGTGTTTTCTGGTCTTCATTTCGCCCCGGCTGGCCGTGACTCCGCCGCAGCACATCAACCGATCCACCCACCAAACCTCCATGCCTAGAATTTTCCGCCTCCCGCTTTACTTTTTGGCCTCGTCCCTGTCCATCCTGCCGTTTTCGCCGAGTGCGCGCGGGCAGGCGACGGCGACCCTGACGACGCTGCACACCTTCGGCGTCACCGATGGCAACGGGAACAACAGCGACGGCGCGGCCGTGGTGGCCGGGGTCATCCAGGGCAGCGACGGTAACTTCTACGGCACCGCGGATGACGGCGGCACGAGCGGCGGCGGCGTGGCCTACCGGCTCACCCCCAACGGCGCGCTGACGGTGCTGCGTAACTTTCCCGGCAGCGACACGGTCGGCGATCACCCCGAGGGCGGCCTGATCCAGGGAAAGGACGGCAATTTCTACGGCGTGAACCGCAACGGCGGCGCGAACGGCCAGGGCACCGTGTTCCGCCTGCTCGCCGACGGCACCCCCGCCGCGCTTTACAGCTTCGGCGGCAACACCGGCCACGGGGCCAACCCCGAGGCCTCTCTGTTCCAGGGCACCGACGGCAATTTCTACGGCACGACCTACGGGGGCGGCGCGAACGGCGAGGGCACGGTCTTCCAGGTCACGCCGGCCGGGCTTTGACGACTCTCTACAGCTTCGGCGGCGGCACGGGCCACGGGGCGGACCCGCGCGGCGGGGTGACCCAGGGCAGCGACGGCGCTTTTTACGGCACGACGGTTGTCGGCGGCGACAACGGCGAGGGGACGGCCTTTCGCATCACGTCCGCCGGGGCGTTGACGACGCTCTTCAGCTTCGGCGGCAACACCGGCCACGGGGCCTATCCGTACCACGCCCTGATCCAGGGCAAGGACGGCAACTTCTACGGCACGACCCACGACGGGGGCAGCAACGGCAGCGGCGCCGTGATCCAACTCACGCCCGCCGGGGTGGAGACGGTCCTGTACAATTTCAGTGGCAGCAACGGGGACGGGGCCAGCCCCTACGCCGGTCTGGTGCAAGGCACCGATGGGAATTTCTACGGCACGACCGAAGGCGGCGGAGCTTACGCGCACGGCATCGTCTACCAGATCACCCCGGCCGGACGGCTGACGATCCTGCATAGCTTCAGCAACGGTACGGATGGCTCCGACCCGGAAGGCACATTGATCCAAGGCAAGGACGGCAACTTTTACGGTACCACGCATGGCGACGGCAAGGTCAGCGGCGGTACGGTCTATAAGCTGGTGGTCAGCAGCCTCCCGTCGTCGTTCTTCGCCGGCGAGGCCGCGCTCGGCAACGGTGTTTACTATCTGTCGTTCGCGGACGGCAACTACTTCGGCTACTACTCGTACCTGACCGACGCGCACTACATCTACCACTTCGACTTGGGCTACGAATACGTGTTCGACGCGGCCGACGGCCATGCGGGCGTGTACTTCTACGATTTTGCGAGCAGCCATTTCTTCTACTCTAGCCCAGTCTTTCCTTTCCCGTATCTATATGACTTCACGCTCAACAGCGTCTTGTACTACTACCCAAGTCCGGGTGAAGCGGGCCACTACAACACGAACGGCTACCGTTTCTTCTACGACTTCGCCACTGGCAAGATCATCACCGAGTGAAGAAAAGGAGACTCGTCTATCTCTGGGCTACTGACTGAAGTCGGGATGGCGACATTGCGTCGGCTTAAGACGACTTTGCAGGCACTGCTTGGCATAGAGCACAAGAAAGAGGGGGAAGAACCGTGACGACGGGTCTGGAAATCGGGGCTTGTTCCGCAGGTGGAGTATCTCGCGGACGCACTTCTTCGCCCGCCTGCCGCACGCTGCGTCGCCCTTCATCCCCATGATTCCAGTGGACCCGAGCGAACCAGGTTGCTTTACCGCTTGACCGAAGGGGCTCTTGTGTGAGTACTGCTTTTCCTGCGGTCTCCCGAGGAACCGCAAGGGGGGGCTAAAACGGGTGGACTCCCCCCGGTTTTTCGAGACTTCGATAATCGACGGTAGCCTCCACGCCCGCAGTGATTTTCGGGGTCTTAGCTCAGTTGGTAGCGCGCCTCAATGGCATTTTTCGGCTACGCCGCCCCATCTGAAGCCGAGCATGGCGAGCGGCTCAAATGATGACACTTGAAGCGTTCCTGTTGGTGTAAAATTTCGCGCCAGTGGGTTATTCCATCTGTAGAACGTCACCTTGCACCGTCGACAAGTTTCCCTTGGAGCACTACTGCGATGGCAGGCACTATGGCTGGCGCGCGAGCTGGAGGAGGACGACATCCTTGCTCTTGAGCGGAACACTCGTCTGGAAGACACCGTCGGTGATCCGCACGGTCGTTTGTTCGACGGGGTGACCGTCGCTCAGGGCCTTCAACTTGCCTTCCTGCTCGCGGCTGAGGTTCTGGGGAGAACCCATGGCGCGGAAGGCGTCGAAGGGATCGTTTTGGCCGTAGCCGGTTCGGTGGACGGAGAGCCGGTAGTTGCCGGGAGGGACGTTTCTGACGGTGACCCGGGTCGAGCCGCGGTCCTCGGGGTGGTCACCGTTGCTGAAGAAGGCGTCGGCGTCGGGCTGGGCCGCGAAATCCCAGAGGAGGACCTGGAAGTTCCCGGCGTCGTCGCGGCAAACGTAGGAATTGCCGTCGGCGTTTTGGAGTTCGGTCGGACCCAGGGCGCGCAGAAACTCGTAGGCGTAGAAGGTGGGCTTGCGAATGCCCTGGAGGTTGAGCAGGCCGAAGCCGCCGTGAAAGGGGCCGAACTGCGGGCCGGGTTCCTCGAAAATGTCCGTGAAGGTCCAGAGACTCATGCTGTCGGCGGCTTCGGTGTAGCGGAGGACGTGGAGCACGAAGGCGGCGTTCTGGTAGGTGTCGTGGCGCGGGTCCCTCGGGCTGGAAGAGGAATTCCACTCGGTGAAATGGAGTTCGCGGCCCTTGAGCGGGCTGGCGTCGATGAGGGCGCGGTCTTGGGTCACATTTCGGGGGATGTAGTCGCTTTCGCGCAGGCCGTGTGTTTTTTTGCCGTATTCATCGAACATGGAATCCGTGCCGTAGGCGTGCGTGGAGATGAAGTCGATGGGAACCTGCCCGGAAGCGACGAAGGGGATGAACGTGTCGAGCCAGGCGGAGCCCGCGGTGGCGGGGCCGCCGACGCGGTATTCCGGCGAGACGGACTTCACAGCGCGGGCGCTCACGTCGTAGAGCTGGAAATACTGCTCACGGGTGCCGCTCCAGAAGCCGCCGAGGTTCGGCTCGTTCCAGACTTCGAAGTACCATTGTTTGACCTCGGCCTGGCCATAGCGTTCCTCGCAGTGGCGGACGAGGGCCGTGACGAGGTCGCCCCACTTTTTGAAGTCTTTGGGCGGGCTGGTCTGCGCCTTCCACCAGAAGATGATCTTTCTAGGATCGCTCTGCATGGCGGAGGGCAGGAAGCCGAGTTCCACGAACGGGCGGATCTTCACGCTGAGCAGGAAGTCGAAGAGTTTATCGACGTACTGCCAGTTGTAGATCGGCTCGCCGTGCGGGCCTTCCTTATAAACGCCCATGTCGTCGTGGAAGAGGCCGTGAAAGCGGATGTAGCGAAAACCGATGTCGCGCTGGACCTCGGAGAGCTGCTGCTGCCAATCGGCGCGCAGACCTTCGTTGGCGCGCCCGGCGCCGACGCAGTTTTGCCAGACGCGGCTGGTCGGGCCTTTCACGGCGGTCCAGTCGGCGTTGATCGTGCGGGGAACGTCGTCCGCGGCAAGCAGCGGGACGGCGACGAGGAGGAGCAGAGCGAGGAGGAACGGCATGGAAATTTGCGGAGACAGGATATTACCGTTGACCGCCGGTTGGCAATGATCCCCGGTTCGGCTGGTCCCACACCCTGACTTTCAGATCGCCCGATCCCAGATGGGCGAACGGTCCCGGTGCCGGGTTGGACCCGTCGCGGGGTCGTCCGAAGTAGTCGGTATCGACGCGCGTCGGCGCGCCGTCGGGTGTTTCGTAGCGGGCGTCGGGGATGACCACCGTGCCCAGCAGGTCCGTGGTGACGAGCTTTCGCGTGTGCTCAGCCGCCCAGCCGATGGGCAGCGTCAAGCTCAGGAAAAAACCGCCGGGCTCGGCGGACAGCTTCACTGTGGGATCAACGTCAGGAAGCCGCACCGGGTCTTTTTCATGCACCGACGGCGCGGCTCCCTTGAAAAAAACGTTACCGTCCATCCAAACCGGCTTCGGTGCCTTGTCATAGGTGGCGAGTCCGCCATGACCCACGAAGAGGTTGTTGTACAAACGGTCATCGCCCGCCGGATTATCGTGCAGCCCTGCCACCCCGGTAGAGTGCGGTTTCATGAACGGCGTCTGGCGTTTGTCAAAGGGAGACACGGAAAAGGACCCGGCGATGAGATTGTGCACAAACGCTCCGCCGTTGGACCAACTGTCGATTGACCGCTCGGAAAGCAGGATGTTGTCGTCCACCAGGAACGGACCGTGGTTCACCTCGAAGAAGCAGTCCTTCTGGTTGTCGTGGCAGAGATTCGCCGAAACGCGCGCTCCTTGCGCCATCCAGTCCAGCCAAATCCCAAAGTTGTTATGGTAGAGATGGTTGTGGACGATCTGCACGTCGATGGCAGCGTGGAACTTGATCGCCGCCATCTCCTCCCCCGCGAAAAGGTTTTTGACGTGGATGTCGTGGATGGTGTTGCCCGAGACGACGCTGAACACCGCGCCCAGGCTGCCGACGATACCAGTCTGTTCGCAGTGGGAGATCGTGTTGTTGCGGACGATGTGATGGCCGATGTTTTCCTTCGACCAGCCGTTTTGGAGGGCGCGCTGGATCGTTCGATTATAAGCATCGGCGGATTGGGATTTGTTGTCCCACTCGTCCCCGTACTTGCCCAGGGCGACGCCGGAGCACATGGAGTAGCTGACCTCATTGTTTTCGATGATCCAACCCTTGCTCCAGTGCGTGCCGATGAGGCCGATCTGCTCGGCCGTCGGCGGTGCCCACGGCGTGGCGGCGTCGCGCAGGATGAAGCCGCGCACCGTGAGATAGTTGATCCCCGTCTTCTCGGGGTAAAACACGGTGCGGCGCACGTTGATTTCCACCTGCTGCCGGTTCGGGTCCACGCCGAGGAACTGTGCCCGGATCGTCGTATTCTTGTCATCCACCTGACCAAACCAGAGCGCGGACCGTGGCGGTGGCCGGAACACGAGGCAGAGCGTTTTGCGCCCGCTGGTCGGCGTGATCGCGGCCTGGAAAGAACTCCACGCCTGCCAGTCACCGGTGCCTGCGATGGCGCAGGTTCCCAGCAGCGGGCCGTCGGGCGAATCGAGATGAAGCTCGACCTCGCCGCCCCGTCCCGGCGAAGCGGCGCGAATGGTGACACCGTTGGCGCTCTCCCCGAAATCCACATTGTCGTATCGCACCCAGTGGCCGTCTTCGATCCAGCCGAGGCATTCACCGCCCTCGGAGCAGGGAGCGAACCGGGTGCCCTCTACAGCAACGGGCCGGGAGAGGGTTAGCAGGGCTGCGGCACCGGATTTTTGGACGATGGCCACCGAGGCGACGTTGAACAGATTCCCCGGCACCTTCCTGGCCGTCAGGTCGTCTAGCTTGGTTGCTTCGGTCAGCCAATCGCCGTTGAGATAAACCGCGCCGGTGTGGTAAGGCGGATTGTTGGTGTGATACCAGTCGCCGTGGATGAGATCGCGGTAGGGATTGAACGACCCGAACGCGGAGTTGGGCTGGGTCCATTCCCAGATGTCGTCCTGCACCTTCTTCCAGCCGGTGGCGGGTTCCGATCCCGTGATCTCCACTTTTTCGCCGGGCGCAGCCTGATAAACGATGCGTTTGGCATCGGAGTCACCCCCGCGTGGCGGATTGATGCGTTCGCGGTAGATACCCGCGTGAACGGTAATGGTATCACCCGGTTGGGCGATGGCCGCTGCCGCCGAAATCGTGAGGAAGGGTTTGTCGCGGGAGCCGTCGTTGGCATCGCTCCCATCGGTGGAAACATGGAACTCGGTGGCGGCAGCGCAGAGAGAGCAGTTCAGTAGCAGGATGACAACGAGGTATTTGGTCATGTGAAATTTAACGCGACAAGGCGCGTCGCCACAGGACATCTGACCCGCGCCGGGCGGCGGCGGATACCCGCCCCGAACTTTATTGGTGGGCAAGCAACTGGCTCAGGAGCGGTTCCATCGCATCGGCCCAAAGCTGATACCCGGAAGCGTCGGGATGCAGGTGGTCCGTGCCGAGACCTTTCCAGTTCGTGTCGGTTGTACCGTCGGGCTTGGGGGTTGTGACCGCAGGCATCAGCGGCACCAGATCGAACCAGTAGACCGTTTTGTTATCGGCAAAATTTTTGATGAGGGCATTGGCAGCCATCATCTTATCCTGCGCACGCTGGTTGGGCATGATGCTGACGAGGATCGTCTTCACGCCAGGGAACGCGGCCTGGGTGCGGCTGAGGACGGCCCTGACGCCGTCGGCAATCTGCGGGGGCGTGTCTTTGGTGTTGTTGGTGCCGATCAGGATGACCGCAACCTTGGGATGCAGCCCGGCGAGGTCCACATGGTCGAACCGCCAGAGCACGTTTTGCGTGGTGTCGGCGAAGACGCCGAAGTTAAGCGCGTGACGCGGGGCGTAGGTTTTGTCCCAGACGGCCTTGCCCGGCGCGAGCCAGCGGTCGGTGATGGAATCGCCGATGAAGATGAGGTCGCACGGCTGGCCCTTGATCGCCGCCATGCGCGCCTGGAGCGCGTTCCACGGCCCGGGCTTGCCGGTGTAGCGGACGTTCATCGCAGGCGTGGTCGATTCTTCAGCGGGGACAGGACCAGAAGGAGGCTGGGGTGCTAAAGTCGTTTGCGAGCGGGCGGGGAACGGACAAAGGAAAAGGAGGGCGCAGGCGAAGACTGATTCGATTTTCATGGTGGGAAAGCATGGCAGCACTGCTACAAGGAGGGCGCGACCTCGACCGGGGAGGCAATGCCAGTGTCATCTATCCTCCTTCCAGCCAAAATCAAGCGATCCCGCCCACTTGGAGTCTGTCGTTATGCGAGACCTCCCGGTTTACAGACTGTTGCTCTGAAGCACAAACAGCCCGCGTCTTGCCAAGGGACGCGGGCTGCCGACCATTCCGCCTACCAGCTACTTGCTGATGACTTTGCCCGTGGAGAAGTTGTAGAAATAGCGCACGCCGTTGGTATTGTACCGCTGCGGGTTGGTCGGGTCCGGGTAGTAGTACAAGTACGCCTGCAACCCGAAGTCGTACAGGTACGGGAAGGAAAACGTCGGCGACGTGTAGAAGTAATCCTGGCTTTTGAAGTCGTAGAGATATACTCCGCCGCTGCCGTCGGCCGTGTCGAAGACGTACTCGTAGCCGAGGTCGAAATGGTAGATGTAGTGCGGGTCACTCAGGAACTCGTAGTAGCCGAAGATGTTGCTGTCGGGGAACGCCAGGTAGTACACCCCCTGCGAGAGCGGCACCTCGCCCCCGAAGAACGCCGGGGTATCGCCAAGGAACCGGGCAATGGAACTACGGTCCACCCCGTTGACCTGGGAGAAATAGCCCGTCACCACGATTTTGCTGTCAGGCTGCACGGCCACGCTGTAAACGGTGCCGGTGGCGCTGGTGGCGGCAAAACCCGTGTCCAGGCTGCCGTCGGCGTTGAGCCGGGCGATGCCACCGCGCGCCACTCCGTTGACCTGGGTGAACGTGCCCACCAGAAGAACCTTGCCGTCAGGCTGGACGGCCAACCCCCACACCGCAGGGTCGGTGTTAGCGACAAAGCCCGTGTCCAGGGTACCATCGGCGTTGAGCCGGGCGATGTTGTTGCGTGCCACCCCGTTCACCACTTGGAAGTCGCCCCCCAGCACGATTTTGCCGTCTGGTTGCAAGGCCACGTGATAGACCGTCGGGTTGTCACGAGAGTCGTTCTCGGCGACGGAGGCGGCGAAACTCGTGTCCAAGCTGCCGTCGGTGTTCAGACGGACAACGCCCCGTAGATCCACTCCGTCAAAACCTCGGAGGTGGCCCCCGACGATCACCTTGCCGTCGGGTTGCACGGCCACGCTGTAGACACTGACCTGACCGGTGCCGGCGTTGGAGTTGAAGCCCGTGTCGAGGCTGCCATCGGCGTTGAGCCGGGCGATCAGCCTGTGCAGCACCCCATTGACGTTGTCGAACGAACCGCCCAGGACCACTTTGCCGCCGGGCGCCGGGGCCACCGCATTGACAATCGAGTCTGCGCCCGCCCCGGGGTCGAAGCCCGTATCCAGGGTGCCGTCGGCGTTGACTCGGGCGATGCCGGAGCGTGCCACCCCGTCGACCTGACTGAACGGCCCTCCCACCAGGATCTTGCCATCAGATTGTAACGCCAGGGCTTGAGTGGGAGAGGCAGAACAGACAAAGCCCGTGTCCAGACTGCCGTCGGAGTTGAGCCGGGAGACACCCACGCCCTGTTGCGCCATCCCGTTGATGTAGTTAGAACCACCGCCGAGCAAAATCTTGCCGTCCGGCTGCGCGACCACGCAGTAATTCTGTTTGTTCGCGCTGGAGACGAAACCGGTATCCAGGCTGCCCGCCTGGGCGTGGCTGTGCCGGGTGGGCAGCAGGCAAGCCAGCAGGCCGGTCAGCAGCAGGCCGTGTCGGCGGGCGCGGGTGGAAAACGGAAGATTGGTCCCCGGGGCGGGCAGGTGGGTCGGGCGTTTTTTCATAGGTGATCGTTCGGGTGCCCAAAAAAGATGGGCTCTCACCTTGGCAACGCGGAAACGCGCCACCAAAACTGCCAACCATTGCGAAAAAAATTCTTCGCCGCCAGGTCTCGGGCAGGTAAGCTGGCAGGGATGGAGGACGCCGCCGCCGAACCCACTGCCACGGCGCACGCGGTGACCCGGCTGCTGCAAGGCTGGAACGGCGGCGACGCCGGTGCCCAGGCCGATCTGATGGCGCTGGTCTACGATGAGCTGCGCCGGCTGGCCCGCAGCCACCTGCGCCGGGAGCGGGCCGACCACACCCTCCAGCCGACCGCGCTGGTCCACGAGGCCTACCTGCGCATGATGGACCAACGCCAGAGCGTTTCCTGGCAAAACCGCGCGCATTTCTACGGCGTCGCCGGGGAAGCCATGCGGCGCATCCTGATCGACCACGCCCGGGAACATAAGGCTGCCAAGCGGGGCGGCGGGGTGTCGCCGGTTTCTTTGGACGAGGTGGAGATTCCGCTGGACGACACCCCCGATGGACTGTTGGCCCTCGACGAGGCGCTCCAGAACTTCGCCCGGCTCTACCCGCGACATTGCGAGGTGGTCAAACTCAAGTTTTTCGCCGGGTTGGAGATGCCGGAGATCGCCGAGTTGCTCCAGGTCTCGGAACGCACCGTCTTCCGTGAATGGAACGCCGCCAAGCTCTGGCTGTGCCGGGAACTCGGCGTGGGTGCCTCGCCATCATGAAAGACCCCGGGCAGGCGACGCGGGCGATGGAGATCGCGGCGGAGGCGTTGGAGCGGACGCCGCCGGAACGCACCGCGTTCCTTGAGGAAGCGTGCCGCTTCGATGCGGCGTTGCGCAACGAAGTGGATTCCCTCCTGCGGTTCGAGCAACCCGCACTAGGGTTTATCGCGCGGTCTGCGGCTGAGATGTACCCGCAGGCCGTGCTGGCCTCCGTGGACGTGGAGCGGGCTGGTTCGGTCCAACCCGGCCGGACCCTGGGGCGTTTTCAAATCCTCTCCCTGCTGGGCGAAGGCGGCATGGGCGAAGTGTACTTGGCCGAAGATTCCGAACTCCATCGGCGGGTCGCCATCAAGCTGGTGAAGTGGGGAGGCGGCTCGGAAGCGTTGCTGCGGCATTTCGAGCAAGAAAAGTTGATCCTCGCCGGTCTCAATGATCCCCACATCGCGCGACTCTACGGTGCCGCCATCGCCGATGATGGCCGGCCCTATCTCGTCATGGAATACGTCGAGGGTGAACCACTCGACATCTTTTGTCGCGAACGCCGCTTGTCGGTGGCGGACCGCCTCGTGCTCTTTCGCAAGGTGTGCGCGGCGGTGAGCCACGCGCACCAGCATCTGGTCGTTCACCGCGACCTCAAACCGGCCAACATCCGCGTCACCCCCGAGGGCGAGCCGAAGCTGCTCGACTTCGGCATCGCCAAGCTCCTCGACCCCGCCACGGAAGGCGACGCCGGCCACACGGTGACCCAGTTCGGGGCCATGACGCGCTCCTACGCCAGTCCCGAGCAACTGCGCGGCGAGTCCGTCACCACCGCCACCGATATCTACAGCCTTGGCGTGGTCCTCTACGAGTTGCTCTGCGGATGCCTGCCTTTCGACCCGAAGCACCGCAACGCCGACCAGACTGCGCCCCGGCCCGGGAGCGTCGCGCCCACCGCCGCCGTCGCCGGGGAGCGCGGCACTACCCCGGCGCGTCTGGTGCGCCAGCTTGCGGGCGACTTGGACAATATCGTCCTGCTGGCATTGCGCCCGGAACCAGCGCGCCGCTATCCCTCGGTCAGCCAGTTCTCCGACGATCTGCGCCGCCACCTCGAAGCCCAGCCGGTCACCGCACGCAAGGAAACGCTGCGCTACGTCGCCGCCAAGTTTATCACGCGCAACCGGGCCTTCGCCGTCGCCGCCTTGCTCGCTCTCCTGGTGCTGATCGGCGGGATTGTTGCTACTGGCTGGCAGGCTCACCGTGCGGACGTTCAACGCCGCCTCGCGGATGCTCAGCGTCGGAAGGCCGAACAGCGTTTCGAGGATGTGCGCCATCTGGCGGACTCGCTCATGGGTGAGATCCACGATTCGGTGCAGGACCTGGCCGGGGCGACCCCCACGCGCAAGCTGATCGTCTCTCGCGCGCTCGAGTACCTCGACAGCCTCGGCCGCGACGCCGACACCCCGGCCCTCCGGCTCGACCTGGCCACCGCCTATCGCAAGATCGGCGACGTGCAGGGCAACCCCTACAGCTCCAACCTCGGGGACACCGACGGGGCGTTGGCGAGTTACCGCAAGGCGGAGACCCTTCTCACTCGTGTCCCCGAAGCTGCGTCTGGAGACAACAGGACCGCGCGTGTACAATTGGGTCTCATCGAGCGCGCCCTCGGCGACATGGCTCAGTTTCGGGGTGACTTCGCCGAAATGACGCGCCGGTACCACCAGTCGCTGGAAATCTTTGCCCAACTCGCACGCGAGCAGCCATCAGACCCGGTGGCACTCGACGAACTCGCCCGCGCCTACGACACGCTCGGCGATGGCCTCAGTCGCACCGAGAACGGTCACACGGAGCAAACGACTTGCTACACGCAGGCGCTCGACGTCCGGCAAAAGACGGCGGCGCAGTTCCCCGACAACATAAAGTACCGACGCGGGCTGGCCATCGCGTTCATGAAGCTGGGACGGGTGACCAAGACTGACCCGGCCCACGGCGTGGCCGACATCACGCGTGGGGTGGACATGATGAAAGCGCTCGCCGAGGAGCATCCCGACAGTGCAGGACTTCGGAGCACTTACATCGTGATGTTGTACGAGCTGGGCGTGGCACAGACGGAGACGGGCGACCACGCGGGCGCGTTGGCCAGCTTCGCGCAGGTGCTGCCGATCCGCGAACGGCTCCTCGCCGCCGATCCGAAAGACACCCAGGCCCGCTACAACCTGGCAACGGCCCACGGCCAACTCGCCGAGGCGCTCACCAATCTCGGCCAGCCGGAACAGGCTCTCGAACATGGCTGCCAAGCGATCTCGGGGATTGACGCGCTCATGGCCGCCGACCCCGGGAACGTCCTCTACCTCCGCAACTCTGTCCTCGTGCATCGGCAGGTCGCGGCGGCGCACATGGCTCTGGCAGGGCAGGATTCGCTGGACAAGCCGACCCGCACCGCCCACTGGTCGGAAGCGCGCCTCGCTTGTGAACGAGCGCGTGAGCGGTTTGAAACATTAAAGTCGAAGGGCGGCGTGCGGCCAGAGGATGCCGACATGCTCGACCGGTTGGCAACTGATACCGCAAAGTGCGATCTGGGCTTGGCCAGCTTGAAAGACAAATGAAGTGTCCAACGTCGGTCGAAACATTCAGAGAGGGATCGAAGCACTACCGGCCCCATTTCTCCCTTGCGTCCCCTAGATTCCTGGCTACTCTCTCCTTCCTTGCGGTCTCCCGAGGAACCGCAGGGGGGCCAAAACGGGTGGACTCCCCCGGTTTTTCGAGAATTCAATAACCAACGGTAACGCCCACGCCCGCAGCAAGTTTCGGGGTCTTAGCTCAGTTGGTAGAGCGCCTCAATGGCATTTTTCGGCTACCCGAAAGTGACTCCCTTTGACCGATCCTGTCAGGAGTGGACAGCAGTGGTCGGACTGGTGCGAACACTGAAAATCAGCTTTCGCTGATTTGTGGTCATGAGTGGTCAGCAGTGGACCCAAAAAATTTCACCGGGGGGACCAAGCGGGGGGACCAACTAATGGCTGTTGACATATCCGAACTGGCTGACCAGTTTTGTGGTCATCGGTTAGATTTGATCGCGTTTGCTGTCAGCTGAGCCCTGATGCGCGATACAGGTACTACCGTGGCAAGCATCCACACAACTGAAGAAGCGATGAGTCAATTTGACGAATATCTGTCGAGGATTCACGACGCGGAAGACAAGCCGCTGCTCGAAGAAGCCGTTAAGGATGCAAATGCGGCAGCGCATCGTTCCGCATACATAATGACATGGCTTAGCTGCGCGGAGTCAATCAAGCGTCGATTCAAGGTTGCGGCTTTGCGAGACGGAGCGGCCGCCAAAATCGTTGGCGAGTATGAACAAAAGGAAAGGGACGCGAAAAGCATTGATTTGTTCATCCTCGACAAAGCAAAAGATTACGGGTTCGTCACAGGGGCAGACCACTTGCGTCTCAAACAGATCTATGAAAAGCGCTGCTTGTTTGGTCACCCATATGAAACAGCACCGCTGGAAACCGAAGTTCTTGACGCGATGTCCGTCGCGACGACTTGCTTACTGTCGCTGCCGGTAAGGATGCGGCACGGTTACTTGGATGCTCAAGCTACTGAAGTAGTCACTAACAAGCAGTTCCTTGACGACTACCAGCCATCGGTCGCGATGTACGCCCGCGAGATCGTGTTGCGTGCCGCACCCGATCTTCTTTGCTGGTGGTTAGCCAAAATTTGGAAGCAGGCTAATCCTCTTGTCGGTGATCCAGCAATGCCTTGGCTACTTCGAAGGGTGTGTTGGGTAAGCGATGTAATTCTTGAGCAGTCTGATGCGGGCGTCGTAAATAGCGCATTCGCCAAGTCGCTAATCGACGAGCCTTGGATTGCGTCTCTGTGCCTCGCCCGGTCATCTGCTTTTCAGCATCTCCCGACGCTCACTGCTGATCAGGTCGTAGCGCACCTGTTGCTTCAAGCAGAAACCCAACCGTCATCCATAATGCCCTTGTTGCAGCAGGAAGCCCAAGGGCGGCTCACATCACGCCAAGTCGATCGCGTGCAGGGTTTCGTTGACAAAGCTAACCTTCCTGCCCTCCTTAATGCGAAGGTTCCATTGGTGCGGTTGCTGGAGCGGGTAATTGGGCAACTTAAGTCCCACAACTGGGACGTTCAGAACCCGGTTGCTGAGGCATTGCAAAATGTCGAAGACGGTCAGTTCTCAAGTCTCACCCCAGAATCTCAGGAGCAGCTTGGACGCAACCTTCTACAGGCAGGTCAAAAGGCTAACGAATGTCGCGCCTTTATCTCCGAATGCGCAAAAGGGGCCAAGAACTTACCGCTGGGTATGGTGTATGGGATGTTAGCGGAGATGCTTTATCACGACAATGGACAGATGCGACCAAAACTCGGATGTGCCGATAGTGTAATAAAGGTGGTTGGCCGCCTTTCTCAGCAGGATCAAGATCGAATAATTGATCAAGTAGTTGATACATTGGCACGCGGCCAGCATAAGGAAGTGATGTTTTCACGTTTTGAGGAGGTGTCTTTGGGGCTTGCCGGGCCGATAGCTAGGAGCGGTATTAGTGCACAAAACCAAGCAAAGCTTACCGTTGCGCTCAAAGGTGCAGAGGAGAGTGCTGTTGTCGAGTATGAAAAGCTTTACGGCCGACGCTCTGATCAAGAGTAGATCATGAACTTTTCCGCACCGTGCTACATAACCCACTTCAGGACAGTTGGAAGCCTCGACGAACTCGTCGCCGCGCCCTTCGCAGATGGCATCAACGCCATTTGCTGGCCGCGCACGTTGACGGGCAGTTTCAGCGAAGTGGTCGAGCATCTTGACCCCGGCGAAGGCATTGTCACCGTGGATGAGTTACTCCTTGAGAACCTGCCCTTGAGCGACGCGGGCAAGGTGGCCCGCGACATCCTCTTGGCGGACCAGCGGAGCCTTCGAGCTTACGACCTTCAGCCTAGTCTTGACTGTGTGCATGGCAGCGAGCGCCCGGAGCCGGAAGGTTTGTTCCACACCGACGTGCACTCCTGGCACGTGGACACGGCCACCGTGCCGGCGGACACCTATCTGTGCACTTATGTGGGCGCGTGTTCCGAAGGGTTGCCCAACGAGCAGGCCCAACGCCGCGCGGACATGCCCGAAACCCGCGCCGAGTTGCTGCGCCTCTACGGTGGGGAAGATGACGCCGGCTTCCAAGAGTACCTGGCCGACTGGTTCTACGACCTGCACTACCTTCCTCTGCCCGGCGCGCAGCCTTACACCTTCGGCACCGGCAACCTGTGGCGGGTCGCCATCGACTATCCCGGCTGCTCCGTGCCGCCCTGCATCCACCGTGCGCCGCTGACCCTGCCGGGGATGGCGGCGAGGCTGCTGCTGATTAGCTTCGGCCACAACTGCTGGAACAGCGTCGGAGTGGCGTAAAGGTCGGCGCAGTTAAGCCTGCCGTTGACCACGAACACCGCTCCCGTGGCTTCCTGATGGGCTCGCGCCAACGGTAGCAGCGGATGGACGTAGGGCGTCAGCCATCCAAGCGAGTCCAAGAGTTCATCCAGCTCCCACAGGGAATAAGCAGGCGTCGCTCTGGTGCCCTGGTAGCTGATGAGGTCGAACACCGCGTCGCGCAGGGCCGTGATCTCTCGCCAGACGTCTTCCTGCGTGCCCAGCCGAAGCTCTTTTTTGAGCCTGCGACCGGGGCAGAGCTGATCGAATTGGGTGAACAGGTCCGGTGTCCCGCCCCGCATGGGAGTCGAACGCTCCGGCTCCGCACAAAACACAGGAACCATGTGACTCTCCGGTTCATGGCGGAGGGCGGAAATGATGAGATCGCCCGCCACTGCCCGGTCCTGATCGCCTCCACGCAGAATCTCGCCTGCCTGGATGAAAAGGTCTTGCTTGGAGTGGTTCTCCAGCCGCACCCGTTCCGTGGCCCCAGTCTCAGAGATGACGACCTCGCCCGCCGCACGAGCCTGTTCAAGGCAGATGAACTCGACTGACGGGGCTGTGGCGTGTTTTCGTGTGGTGATCCTGCCACGGGGCAGTTGGACGAGGTAAACCGTGAGATTGGCAGCGGAAACGGGATCAGAGATAGTCATGGCCGAGCGCAGGGGCGCGGGCTTCATGCACGCGGCTCCCTGACTCGGAAGGAGGTGAACGACGGAGTACTAACGTCGCTTTTTGCGCATCGGCTTGCCCCGACGGCGAGTTGCGGGCTCGGCCTTATCCGCCGACTTCTGCGCAGTGACCTGAGCAACGACGGGCTGCACCGTCCTGATCGTCCGCCAGCGCAGCTCGCCATCGGGCGTTTTGACCTGCACCTCGTCCTTCCATACGGCGACGACCTCGGCCTCGACGTCCTCGCCCTTGCCGCCGAGCTTGGTGAGAACCTTGTCGCCCTTCGCGTACGGGTTCACCGCAGCAGGCGCAGGATGAGCAGCACCAGCAGAATGATGATCAGAATATGCATCGTGGTTTGACGGCCCCTTCTTCATTGCCTCAGAAGTTGATCCGTCCACACCCGCGCCGAAGGGCACGCCGACCGGCACCGTACCGCCACCGATCTTCGCCAACTGCCCACGCACGTACTCCTCGTCGTCACTGCCGAACACCTGGGTGTAGGTGTCCAGAATCAACTGCCCGCCGTCTTGGTGGCCCTGCCATTGGGCGATCAACTTTCGGTCCACGCCCGCCTTCCACAGGCGCATGATGAGGTGCTGGCGCAAACTGCGCTGGCAAAAAGCGGGGAATTTGAGCCGTTTGCAGGCGAAGGCTCAGCGCCTTCTTGGCGTCATTGATCTTGAAGACGAGAGAGGCTTGCCGAGCGCTTTCCTCGCCTGGCTTTGTTCAGGCGTTCGAGGAGCGGGCGCAGGTGCTCGTAAATGGGGACGTGGAAATGGGTGTCCGTCTTGTGCCGGCGGATGTTGAGCCGGTTGTTGGTCCAGTCCACGTCACCCCAGGTCAACGACGAAGCCTCCGCCTGTCCCAGCCCGGCCAACCCAAGGAACTCCACGAAGTCACCTGTAACCTCGGCATGGGGGCTGGACACCTGAGAGCGAATGTCGGCCACAATGGCCTCGAACTGGGCGATGGAGGGCACCTGCCGTTTGACGGCCTGTGGCTTCTTCCAGCCTTGCCGCAACTGTTTGGCGGGTGACTCCGCGATGATGCGGTCCTTCACCGCGATGTCGAAGAGCTGCTTGAGAAAACCTGAATAACGATTGTAGGTCACGTTCCGCAGCCGGGGTTCTTCATGCGCCAGCCACTCGTCCAGCATCGAGGGGCGAATCAGACGGACCTGATAGTCCCGACCGTGCGGCCACCACGCCAAGAAGTGATTGATGATGGCGTTGTCGGTCACGCGGGTGTTCTCGGCCATGCCTTTCGTGACCCTCAGGAAACGCTCGATCAGTTGGCCGAGGGTGGTCTTCTCCACCTCCACATCGACCTTATCCATGTTGCCGATCCACTCCTTGAGCTTGCGTTCGGCGATCTTGCGGTCGGTAGTCCGTAAGCTGCGTTCACGATGCCGACCGCTGACCTTCTTGCAGGCGTAGTAGCGGCCCGAGCGGGCGTGGCGATACAGGCAGGGCACGTTGGCCACCTTGAGGTAGATGGGTGCTTTGGTGACGGGGCGGAGAAGGGTGACCATGAGCGAGGTGCAGACGAATGAGGAAGGAGTTGCTCCTCCTCGCTCATCGCTGCGGCATCCATACTGCCGCCGTTTGTCTTACCGTCAAACGCACTGCATGGCTCATACATCTCTGCGCGAGTATGTTAAGCTCGACGCGGCTGGACACCGACTGGCCCGAGTGAACAGGAATGTCGCTTCCCAGGAACTGAAAACATTTCCGTGCCGGCAGGTAGAACGTCTCTGCCAGACCTCTTGGGCTTGCCTGCCGCATTCCTCATTCTCCGTCAGCCCAGCTCTTCCATTGGACCCAGATGGACCGCAGCAGCCTTTTCTCCTTGCGCCTGCCGAATTTCCTGCTAAAAATATCTCTCTCTGTGGCCTCCCGAGGAACCGTGAGGGGGGCAAAACGGGTGGACCACCTTGGTTTTTAGAGATTACGATAATCGACCGTATCACCCACGCCCGCAGCGACTTTCGGGGTCTTAGCTCAGTTGGTAGAGCGCCTCAATGGAACGATCCAGCCTGACGGAATGGAGATCCGTCAGGCCGGACCTGTCATGCCCAATCCTTATTTGCTGATGATCTGGCCTGTGGAGAAATTGTAGAAGTAGCGGACCCCGTTGGTATTGTACCTTTGCGGGTTGGTCGGGTCTGGATAGTAGTACAGGAACGCCTGCAAGCCGAAGTCGTACAGATAAGGAAACGGAAAGGTCGGGCTCGTGTAGAAGTAATCTTGACTCTTGAAGTCGTAGAAGACCACCCCGCCGTTGCCCAAGTCGAAGACGTACTCGTAGCCCAGGTCGAAGTGATAGATGTAACGCGGGTCGCTCAGGTACTCGTAGTAGCCGAAAATGTTGCCGTTGCCTGGGAAGGCTAGGTAGTACACGCCTTGGCCCAGCGCCACCTCGCCGTTGAAAAACGAAGGATGCCGCACCGGCAGACTCACGTTGTTGAAGGCCACGCACTGGGGCGCGCTGAGACTGCTGGCGAACACCGAGCCCGTGCCGTCGGGGGTGAACTTCTCGATGGTGGTGCCATACGTATTCGCCGCGTAGAGGTTGCCCGCCGAATCGAATGCCAAGCCTCGGGGGCCAACGAGGCCCGTGGTCGCGAAGGTTGAGACCACGCCGCCGGGGGTGAACTCCAGGATGCGGCTGTTGGATTGGTCTGACGCGTAAAGGTTGCCCGCCTGGTCGAAGGCCAGTCCGCCGTAACGGCCGTTGCCGGTGGTGCCGCTGGGAACGCTGGTGCTGTCCGCAATGACCGAAACCACGCCGGCCGGAGTGATTTTGACGATGCTGCCGGGAACGCCGGCGTTCCCGATGTTCGCTACGAAGAGATTGCCCGCCGCGTCGAAGGCCAGGCCGAAAGGTTGGTTCAGCAACGGGCTGCTGGAGAAGACCGACGTCCCTCCGCCCGGCGCGACTTTCGCGATCGTGCTGTTGCCGTAGTTGGCGACGTAAAGGTTGCCCGCCGTGTCGAAGGCGATGCCGCCAGGGTTGGACAGCCCGCTGGTGGTGACCGTCGATTCATGCCCGTCCGTTGTGAACTTTTCGATGGCATTAGGATTGCCGCCGTAACCTGCCACGTAGAGATTTCCCACCGGATCGAAAGCCATGCCGGTGGGCCCGTCGACCTGGGCGTAAGAAAAAACCGTAAACGCGCCGGCCGGGGCGAACTCCAAAATGGTGTTGTTGCCGTATTCCGACACGTAGAGGTTCTGCGCGGACAGCGTGCCGGGCCGGGCGAGGAACAGGCTGAAGGCAGCGGCTCCGGCAAAAGCCAGAACCCGGGAGAGCGGAGCGCGGCGCGCGGGGTGATTCATCAATGGAGGTTGCATGGGAAATGTGGTGATGAGCGATGGGTGAGCCGGGCGGTTCGGTTTACGGGCGAAAGAATTTTGTGCGGTGGCGTGGCGCGGCCAGCGTGGCCGCCGGTGTTTTGTGGGAGCGAGAAATGGGTTCATCCCATCAACGCGGAAATGCGCCGCCAAAACTGCCAACCGTTTCGAAAAAAGTTCTTCACCGCCAGGTTCCAGGCAGGTAAGCTCTCTGCCATGGATGGGATGGAGGACGCTGCCGCCGAACCCACCGCCACGGCGCACGCGGTGACCCGGCTGCTGCAAGGCTGGGACGGTGGCGACGCCAATGCCCAGGCCGATCTGATGGCCCTGGTCTACGATGAGCTGCGCCGTCTCGCCCGCAGCCACCTGCGCGGGGAGCGGGCCGAGCACACCCTCCAGCCGACCGCGCTGGTCCACGAGGCCTATCTGCGCATGATGGACCAACGCCAGCACGTCTCCTGGCAAAACCGCGCGCATTTCTATGGCGTCGCCGGGGAAGCCATGCGGCGCATCCTGATCGACTACGCCCGGGAACACAAAGCCGCCAAGCGGGGTGGCGGCGTTTCGCCGATCTCGCTGGACGAGGTGGAGGTTCCCGTCGGCAACACTCCCGAAGGACTCCTGGCGCTCGACAACGCGCTGCAGAACCTCGACCGGCTCTACCCGCGGCACTGCCAGGTCGTCAAACTCAAGTTCTTCGCCGGTTTGGAGATGCCGGAGATCGCCGAGTTACTCCGGGTCTCGGAACGCACCGTTTTCCGTGAATGGAATGCCGCCAAGCTGTGGCTCTGCCGGGAACTCGGCGTGGAAGCCTCGCCATGAAGAGTGCCGAAGATGCCGCGCAGGCGACGCGGGCGATGGAGATCGCAGCGGAGGCGTTGGAGCGGCCTCTGCCGGAACGCACCACATTCCTCGAAGAAGCGTGTCGCCTGGATACGGCGTTGCGGAGCGAAGTGGATTCCCTCCTGCGGTTCGAGCAGCCCGCCCAGGGGTTCATCGCGCGGTCTGCGGCAGAGATGTACCCGCAGGCGGTGCTGGCCTCTTCGGAGATCAGGCAAGCAGGCTCGATTTCACCCGGCCGGACGCTGGGACGCTTTCAGATCGTCTCCCTGCTGGGCGAAGGCGGCATGGGCGAAGTGTACCTGGCCGAGGACGCGGAACTCGGTCGACGGGTCGCCATCAAGCTGGTGAAATGGGGCGGCGGCTTGGAGGCCTTGCTACGGCATTTCGAGCAGGAGAAGCGGATCCTCGCCGGTCTCAACGATCCCCATATCGCGCGGCTCTACGGTGCGGCCATCACTGACGATGGCCGGCCCTATCTCGTCATGGAATACGTCGAGGGAAAAGCTCTCGACGTCTATTGCCGCGAGCGCCGCCTGTCGGTGGCGGAGCGCCTCGTGCTCTTTCGCAAGGTGTGCGCGGCGGTGAGCCACGCGCATCAGCACCTGGTCGTGCACCGCGACCTCAAGCCCGTCAACATTCGTGTCACCCCGGAAGGAGAACCCAAGCTGCTGGACTTCGGCATCGCCAAACTCCTCGACCCCGCCGTGGAAGGGGACGCCGGCCATACCATAACCCAGCTCGGGGCCATGACGCGATCCTACGCCAGTCCCGAGCAATTGCGCGGCGAGTCCGTCACCACGGCCACCGACATCTTCAGCCTCGGCGTGGTCCTCTACGAATTGCTTTGCGGACGCCTGCCCTTCGATCCGAAACACCGCGACGCCGACCAGGCCGCGCCCCGGCTCGGGACGGTCGCGTTCACTCCGGCCATCGCCGATGAGCGAGGCACCACCCCGGCGCGCCTGGTCCGCCAACTCGCGGGCGACCTGGACAACATCGTGCGGTTGGCGCTGCGCCCGGAACCCGCGCGCCGCTATCCCTCGGTCAACCAGTTCTCCGACGATTTGCGCCGCCATCTGGAGGCCCAGCCGGTCACCGCGCGCAAGGAAACGCTGCGCTACGTCGTCGCCAAGTTCATCACGCGCAACCGGGCCTTTACCGTTGCCGCCTCGCTTGCCCTGCTGGCGCTGATCGGCGGGATCGCCGCGACCGGCTGGCAGGCTCACCGTGCGAACGTCCAGCGTCGCATGGCCGAACGACGTTTCGAGGACGTGCGCCATCTGGCGGACTCGCTGATGGGCGAGATCCACGATTCGGTGCAGGACCTGGCCGGGGCAACGCCCACGCGCAAGTTGATCGTCTCGCGCGCCCTCGAATACCTCGACAACCTGAGCCGGGACGCCGACACCCCGGCGCTTCGCCTCGACTTGGCCGCCGCCTACCGCAAGATCGGCGACGTGCAGGGCAACCCCTACAGTTCCAATCTCGGTGACAGCGCCGGTGCGCTGGCGAGTTACCGCAAGGCGGAGACTCTCCTTACTTCGGTTCCCGACGCCGCCGTCGAGGGCACGAGGTCGGCGCGCATGGAACTGGGCCGGGTCGAGCGCGCCCTGGGCGACATGGGCCAATTCCGGGGCGACTTCGCCGAAATGATGCGCCGGTACCGCCGGTCGCTGGAAATCTTTGCCCAACTCGCGCGCGAGCAGCCCTCGGACCCGGCGGGTCTCGACGAACTCGCCCGTGCCTATGACACGCTCGGCGATGGCCTCGCCCGCACGGAGAACGGCCATGCGGAGCAGACGACCTGCTACGCGCAGGCGCTCGCCGAACGGCAAAAGGCGGTGGATCATGTTCCCGGCAACGTCAAATACCGACGCGGCTTGGCCATCGCGTTTATGAAGCTGGGGCGGGCGACCATGAAGGACCCGGCCCACGGCGTCGCCGACATCACGCGCGGGGTGGAGATCATCAAAACGCTGGCCGAGGAGAATCCCGACAATGCGGGACTTCGGAGTGCGTACGTCGTAATGTTGTTCCAGCTGGGCGCGGCGCAGACGGAGACAGGCGATCACGCGGGCGCGCTGGCCAGCTTCACGCAGGTGCTGCCGATCCGCGAACGGCTCCTCGCCGCCGATCCGAAAGAAACCCAAGCGCGCTACAACGTGGCGGTGACCCACGGTCAACTTGCCGAGGCTCTCACCAATACCGGCCAGCCGGAACAGGCTCTCGAGCATGGCCGCCAGGCGATCGCCGGGCTCGACGCGCTCATGGCCGCCGACCCCGGCAATGTCCTTTACATCCGGAACTCGGTCCTCGTGCATCGCCTGCTCGCGATGGCGCACATGGCTCTGGCCGGGCAGGATTCGCTCGACAAGAGAACGCGCGCCACTCACTTGTCGGAAGCGCGCCTCGCTTGTGCGCAGGCGCGCGAGCGGTTTGAAGCGTTGCAAGCGAAAGGCGGCGTGCGCCCAGAAGATGCCGACATGCTTGACCGGCTTGCGGCCGATACGGCGAAGTGCGATCAAGGCTTGGCAAAGCTACGAGGGGAATGACGCGTGCGATGTGGGCGTCCGCGCAACCCGCCCTCCGTGGCCCACCGACCAGCAGAGCCGAACGATCTTTCCTGCTTGCGCCTGTCGGATTCCCTGCTAATACTGTCCTTTCCACGGCCTCCCGAGGAGCCGTGAGGGGGGGCAAAACGGGTGGACTCCCCCGGTTTTGCGGTGATTGGCAAAAGCACTGCAAAACATACGCCCGCAGCGACTTTCGGGGTCTTAGCTCAGTTGGTAGAGCGCCTCAATGGCATTGAGGTGGACAGCTACCCGATAGGTAAAAAGAATCCACCTCTCGGTGAATCCTTTTTTCCCAGCTGCCATTCCCCCGCTTCAGTTGCGGAAGTGCGGCAGCATCTCGACGGCGATGGTCAGCGCCCGGGCCTTGACCCGGTTGGCTTCCCCGAACCAGATGCTCGCCAGGCGCTGGTCGGCACTCTGGCGGATTTTGCGGTGGTCTAGCCACTCGGTCACCCCGTTGTAGGCGGCCCAAAGCGTGCCCTCGACTTCAGCTAGGCGGTTGCCCGCCCCCTGGTCGAAGAAGTATTCGCTCCAGGAACGGTCCCGGGCGATGCACTCCCCCTCGCTCTCGGTGGGCTGCCGGTCCTTGGGCTCCGGGTACACGTACTCCAGGTACTTCTCCAGCCGGTTGTGCGTCATGGGCACCTGCACCATCTCTCGGAACGTGTCGGCCAGCTCGTCGAACTGGTGGTGGACGATGCCGAGCATTTTCTCCGCTGCCTTCATCCGCTGGTGGATGTCGGTGTGGTGGCTGATCTTGATGCCGCTCTGGCCGTTGTTGATGGCGAGGCTCAGCGTGTTCTAGCAAACCACCCGCACGGGCGTGAACTTCACCTGCAAGGAGGAAGTCCCGTCGTGGCTGTTGGTCAGCAGCAAGAACTTGTCGGTGATGTCGTCGCCGACCACCCGGATGGAGTCTGGCAGCTTGGCCAAGATCCATACACGCTCGCCCTTGCCCAGTGCCCCGGCGGTGTGGTACACCGCCGCCTGCTTTCCGACCACGGGGTCGAAGAAGGCGAAGGCCTCCCGGTTCTGCACCGGGGTGTAGCTGCTGCCGACAACGCCGAGCACGTCGAGACTGTTCTCACGGGCAACGGCGTACTTGTCGGGCACGGGCAGGCGCAGCAGGCTGTTCTCACCGTCGCTGGCGTACAACGGCAGCTTCTTGACCGTCCAGTCCAGCCGGGCGGCCCGGATGGCTTCCTCTGCCGTGGCGGATTTGTCGAGGGCGGTGCCGAGGCAGGCCGAGCGCGTAGGTGTCGGCCACGGGTTCGAGCAACTGGGGATGGATGCCAGTGGAACGACCCTCGTTTTCGGTATGCTGGTAAGGCGTTCCGTTCGCACCGGGCGTATAGCCCTTGGCGCATTTTGCCAGGACCACTTGGCGGAAGATGGCCGAAGCCGTGTCGTAGTCCACCGGCGCGGGCGTCTTCGTGCCGGTCTGGAGGGTGGAACCCCGGCGTCCGAAGGCGAAGTTGACCACAAAGCGGTCCGGGCTGCCGTTGGCTTCCAGGCTGACACGGTAAACTTTGTCGCTGCTGCCTTCACGAAAGTAGAGGGTGAAGTGTTCAGGTTTGAAGGTAGTTGCTGTCATGGTTTGATTTGGGTGTGTTGGGGTTGGTTTGGTGGTGGTATGGGTTCAGGGCGGTTGATGGTGAGCTGACAACGCCAAACAGCCCGCGCTGCCTCGGGTGAAGAGGCAGGCGGGCTGTTTGGCGAACAATGCGCTGGCAACGGGTCTTGCCAGGCGAGACCTGCGTCAGGCTTTCAGAGGTCGAAGGAAGGCAGCGGAGCGTCCAACGTCGGGTGTTCGCTCAGGCGCTGGAGCTTTTCGCCCGCGTGGTTGACCAGCGGGGCGGCGGCACGCAACAGGTTGCCGGCTTCACGCAGGGCGATGCGCGCGGCGGCCAGTTGGGCACGGCGCACGATCTCGGAGACGATGGGCAGATTTTTGAGGTTCAGTTTCATGGGTGTGTGATTGCTGTGGGTTGAGTGGTTGGAGGGTTGTCAGTGGAAAACGAAAAAGCCCGCGCCGGATGGAACGACGCGGGCGGGGTGTGGGTGGTGGACGATCAGTGCCATGCCGCGCACTCGCGCTGGAACTCACAGGTGGTGCACTGCAGACCGGGTGACGGGACGAAGTCCTGCCGTTCCGCGTGGCGCGGAGCGTTCTCGTTCGCTGGTGGTGGTTGGGAGAAGGGTTGGTGTGATGCTGCGGCACTATCCATGCCGTAGCGGGTGGCGTCGGGCAGAAACCCGACCTGCTGAATCTCGTTGTCCACGCTCTGTTGGAGCAAGGCGTAAAGGCGCGCGCTTTCCGCCTCGACCTGGGTGAGGTCGGAGAGTTCGGTGCGGATGCTGACGACGTAAGAGTGACTGCTGTAGTTGGGCAGCCCCAGCTTTTTGCTGTAGGCCGCTTCGAGGATGATCGCCATAGTAGATGGCTCCTTTCTTTGATGGGTGGAGGTGGCCCGCCGGACGAACACGCCCGCACGGGTTCACCGGGATAGCGTTGCCGTCCAGACGCGGAAATGTGGCTGGTGGGCACAGAAGGAAGCGGCTGATAAGCACGCCCTTTTCCAAAGTTATTTAACACGCAAATGGCCCCTGTTACCGCCCTGGGAGCCACCGGACAGCCGGGCACTTTGAGCCTGTGGTTGAGCATGTGAAAGCTGCCCGGCAGCCATTCTTTCCATCCTCCCTTGCGGCATCACTTGGCGGGCGGATCTTTGGTTTCCTTCGGTCCGAAGGCAAACTGCACGCCCACGTAAGCCTGCCAGCCGCCGCTGCCCTGCACCGTGTGGCCTACCGAGAGGAGCAAGTGCTCCAGATCGTTCAGATCCCAGATCACCCCGGGATTGAAGTAGGTGTCGGATCTTCCTGCCTTGACCTGCGCGGTCTGATGGAAAGCCTCCGCCCCCACGGCCACGTGGTCAGTGATTTTGCGCTGGAGCATCAGCCCCATGAGCCACCAGTGGCGATTGTCCTTGCCTGGGTTGATGTCGTAACCGGCTCCGGCGTTCATGGTCCACTTGCCGAAGTCTTTTTCGGTCCAGATAGGCAGGAAACCTTGCGTGTAGCCATTGCCCAGTCCCCGGCGGCGGCTGGCGGTCGGGAATTCCAGCTGCGGATAAAAAGCCACATCCGGCAAAAACCGGGTTTGCTGGACGAAACGGTACTTCGCTCCCAGCTCGATGTCGCCGAAGCCGACGGCGCTGGAGCCGGACGACGCGGAGCGATGAAGTTGGCCGAGAACATGACGTGGAGCTGGAGGTTGGGCAGCGCCCCGTAGTTGATCTCGGACAGAGGAGCCATGCTCGTCCAACCGTAGTCGTCATGAAAGAGTTGGGAGGAGAGGTACACCTCCCAGTGACGGTATTCCACGGGTTGCCGAGAACCGTCGCTTTACTCGGCAACGGCACAACGGTGACCCTGCTGCACGATGTGGGCTGGCTCCGGTCATGCCGCCTCATCTACTGGGGCGACATGGACGACACAGGATTCAACATTCTCTCGCGCTTTTTAGAGGAGATCGAAGTGCAGGCTGCCCTGCTCGCTCCGCGCTTTGAAGTCGCGGTCATTCCGGGCACCCTCCGGGCCGCCTTTGGCCGACCCTGCCTCCGTCGGGCTTGTAATCGAAGATGCGCCAATTACGCCTCCTGCATCAACCGGCAAGCCCAATCCCATCAACCCTGTGTCGGCGAAAACAAAGCTGGCGGGATAATCCGCTCTCTGGCGAGGACCGGCCGGGCAGGAGTCGGGATCGAGGGTCAAAAGGTCACCGACGTTTTCAAAGGCAGGGAACGCGAGCTGTCCCCGGCCTGGAAGACCCACTCGCCCGGCGGGAGCGTCCAGGTTTTCGCGGTGGGGTCCCACGTTTGCAAATCCGCGGTTTTCACCTGCATTGAAACCGTTTTCGTCTCGCCCGGCTCCAGGAACACCTTGCCGTAGGCTTTCAACTCGCGCGGCGGCCGGGGTAGTTCGCCCGCCGGCGTGGCGGCGTAGACCTGCACCACCTCCGCGCCGGCCCGCGCGCCCGTGTTACGCACCTGGACGGTGAAGGCCACCGCGTCGCCGCGTTTTCTCCGCCTGCAAATCCGACAGCGCAAACTGCGTGTAGCTCAGGCCGTAGCCGAAAGGAAAGAGTGGTTCCTTGTCCCTGGCGTCGAACCAGCGATAGCCCAGGAAAATGCCTTCCTTGTAGGTGTTGTCCTTGGGATGATCCGCATTCGGATAGTTGCCGTAGGCGGCGCTGTCTTCCCAGCGTTTCTCCCACGAGAACGGCAGCTTGCCCGAAGGGATTGACCGCGCCGAAGAGGATGTTGCCCAGCGCCGCATTGCCCATCGTGCCAGGATAATAGGCGTGGAGCAACGCCGCCGCGCGATGTACCCACGAGGCGGTCGCCACGCTGCCCCCGGCGTTGAGCACGACCACCACGCGCGGGTTCTCCCGCGCCACGCGGGTGATGAGATGATCCTGCTCGGGCGGCAGTTCGTAACGGCGGTCGTGATCCTCCCGTTCATTGGCCGAACCGTGGTCCGCCTGCCAGCAGCCGGGATCGTTGAAGCCGACGCAAACTACCACAACGTCCGCGTTGCGGATCGTTTCCAGCCCGTCCGGTTCCGCAGGGTGGGTTTGTTCCGGTTCCCAGACCATTCCCCTGACTACCTTGGGGTCCGGCGCGGCCATGCGAATGCCCTCCAGCGCGCTCCGGGCGGAAAAGTAGGACACGAAGCCGCTGCCGCCGCCCGCCGTCGGGGTCATGGCGTTCGGCCCGACCACCACCACGCTCTTGACTTTCGCGGCGTCGAGCGGCAGCAGGTTGCCCTCGTTCTTGAGCAAGGTGATGCCCCCGGCCGCCTCGTCGTAAACCGCTTTGGCGCTGGCCGGATCGTCCCGCGGGATGGAGGGGTCCGCCTGCGGGCGGTCCAGCCAACCCATCTCGAAAGCCACCCGCAACTGCCGCCGGATTTTCTCGTCGATCATTTCCGGCGTGACCTTGCCCGCGTCGAGCAGCGGTTGGAGCTTGGCCGCGTTATAGTATTTGCCCGAGGGCATCTCCAGGTCCAGTCCGCCGGTCGCCATGCCCAAGGTGTCGTAACAGGCTTCCCAATCCGACATCAGCAGACCGCGAAACCCCCATTCCTTCCTGAGCACCTCATCGTTGAGCCAGGCATTCTGCGTGGCGTGTACCCCGTTGATGGGGTTGTAGGAGTCCATTACACACTTGGGTTGGCCCTCACGCACGGCGATCTGGAAGTTGCGCAGGTACAACTCGCGCAGCACACGCTCGTCCATGTCGGAGGATAGGTTGTGGCGGTTGAACTCCTGATTGTTGGCGGCAAAGTGCTTGATGGTTGCGGCGACCCCCTGGCTCTGCACACCACGCACGAAGGCGGCGGCGGTCAGGCCGGAAAGGAGCGGATCTTCCCCGTAATATTCGAAGTTCCGGCCATTCATCGGCGCGCGGTAGAGGTTCATCCCGGGGGCGAGCAGGTAATGGATGCCCCGCGCGCGGCAATCCCGCCCGTAGGAGGTGCCGATCTTTTGCGCGAGGGCGGTATCCCATGAAGCGGCCAGACAAACGGCGGCGGTGTACGCGGTGGACGGCGCGCTGAGCCGGACGCCCTGCGGACCGTCGGTCATGCGGAAGGAAGGCAGTCCGAGCCGCTCGACGCCATACGTATTGAAATATTTGTCGCCTGATAGCAGCCGGATCTTTTCGTCGGGCGTCAATCGCTTGAGCAAATCTTCGACCCGCGCTTCAACCGGGGCGGCCGGAGTTTTGTAAACCGGGGGCGCGGAGTCAGCCGGGTCCCTTTGTGCAACGGCCGGCCCGGCGAACAGGACGAGCAGAAGCCATGATCCGAGAAGATGGGGAGAGAGTTTCATGCAACGATAGAGCAGACCATCCCCCACGCTGCGCGGATCGCAAAAAAGTTCGCTTCCGTGTCGCGGCGGAGGGCTGGTAAAGACAGGGGAGGATCGGGGGTGGAAATAGAAGTCCACCTGAGGAGGGATTTCCTATTTGCAAAAAGGTAGCCGCGCAGAGCTTCCAAGAAAACATTTTTTCAATCAAGGAGTTTATCCTACGCAGAATTCGCCGGCCCGGTTCGCTCTTTGCCGGTGCTGGCTGGCGTAGCTCCCGGGATGCGTCGTCCATTGTTTGCATCCGCCGATGCAGGTAGACCATTTAGCGTTCGGACGAACTGATCCAGGACCGGCATCCGAGTCTTCAACGTGCCTTCGGCGGAAAATTCAAGGCAGGCAAAGCCGCTCCTTTTTCGTCGAAAAGATTGGTGTTGTCGGTCGGAGAGCCGAAGCGGGCAGACGGCAGCCAGGTGCCTTCCCAATAAAAGAAACCCAGGCCGTGTCCCTCCGGCGTCGATTTCACGGCGGCCACCAGTCCTCGCATGAAATCCGCCTGACCCTGTGGAGTATAGGCAGGCAGGCCGGGCGGCGGCTTGGCGCTGGGCATCACATCGGGGTAACTGTCGAAGCCATGAGTCGTCCACGGATAGCCTGTTTCCGCGATGACAATGTCCTTGTGGTAACGGGTGGCGAATTCGGCGAGACTTTCTTTGAAGCGGTCGAAGTCGCCTTTGTGGAACAACGGATACCAGGAAATCCCGATAATATCGGTTTCGCCGCCGTTCTTGAAAAAGTTGTCCATGTGCCAGACGATGTTCTTGGGATCAGCCACGTGGTGAATGAAGCGGATGGTTTCCCCGGGGCCAAGCGCGGCGCGGGCTCCGTCTGTCCCCGCCTTGCATAGTTCAGCGAAACGTTTCCAACCGTCCGCATCCACGGTTTTTCCCAGCGGCCAGAGCATCCCCGTGTTGGTCTCGTTGCCGATCTGGATGTAATCCGGGAGGGCACCCGCCGCCCGCAACTTCACGACCGTATCCCGCGTGTAGTCGCTGACCTGACTTTTCAACGCGGGGAAATCCAGGGCCGCCCAAGCCTTGGGGGTCGATTGGCTGCCGGGGTCCGCCCACGAATCCGAATAATGAATGTCGAGCAGGAACTTCAGGCCCGCGCGCTTGACGCGCCGCGCCAGGGGCAGCACGTAGTCAAGATTGCAAACGAGGGAACCCTTGCCATCCGGATCAACGAACACCCGCAGGCGAATGGCATTGACCCCCCGGTCCCGCAGGATTTCCAACGCGTCACGTGGCTGACCGTTTTCAGAAAACACCCCGCCGGCCTGCTCGACCTTCGTGAGCATGGTGGTATCCACGCCGTACAGAAACGTTGGCTCGGCTCCGCGCATGCACCGCAGCGAGCCGAGCAACACCAGCGCAACGGCAATCTTTCGACGAATCGTCGTTTTCATGGCAAGGCGAGGGCGCGGGACGTTGAGTTTGCCGCGTCGTGCTTCCGGTTCACCTCAGGTTTTGTGCACGCGTCCCATTGTTAGCGGTCAATGGTTGGGTGCCGCCGTCGCTGTCGGGCCAGCCGCCCGTGTTGCTGACCGGGCGGGTGGGCTGGGAGGAAAGCGTGCGTTGCAACATCGGGTTGAGCGCGAAGGCCGCGTCGGTGCTCCACCGCGACCACTTCTCGCGGATGGTCTCCGCGGAGTCCGTTTGCAGGTTCGGCGTGGGCGGAGCTGGCGCGCGGAAGTTGTAGACCCCCCAACTGTCGCTGCCGCTGCCGTGGGTGGCCTTGTAGTTCCACACCGTCCAGCTCATCCCGTGAGCGGCAAACTGGGCGGCAGCGTACGCCCAGCCGGGTTCCGGCGCGAAGCAGTTGAATTCGCCCACGTAGACGGGCACGCCCCACCGGCGGTGCTCCTCCCATTCCTTGACCTGTCTATCGACCGCCGCTTTCGAGTAATTGTTCCATCGACATTATGTGAAAATTCATGCCTTCGTCTTTCGCTGCTGCCTAGACTATACAGCGGCCCAGGGCATTGCACAGGAAACCTTCATCAAGGCTGCACGCGCCCCCCCGAACTGCACGAGGACGTGGCTTTTACGGGCTGGTTTACCGCATCGCTCGGAATGCTACACGCGATTGGCAGCGCTGCGACCATCGGCGTTCCTCCGGCCACCAAGCGTTCGCGCACGCGAATCATGCGAGGCGTTACGCTCGCTCCCGATCTGCGCGAAGCGGTGGCGCTTACCTTCTACGAGGAAATGTCCCACGCCGATGCCGCCCGTGTCGCGGAGTGCGCCGAGACGACGATTTCATGGCATGTGTTCCGAGCCAAACGCAAACTTCGGTAACTTCTCGCTCACTTTGACCTATGATAGGCCCGGAACTCCATCATCGGTTAAGCGGTTGGTCCGTCTCATCATCGGGTGAAACTCTCCTGCAGGAAGTGTGGCAGCGCGCACGAGCCGCGTTTGTGACCCGCGAAAAAAAAGCGCATGAAGATCGCCTTTGGCCACTTCCGGCACGTCCGCAGCCTGCAATGGAAGATCGAGTGCTACCACCACGCCCTCAAGGAAGTCTGCCACGTGCGCAGGTTCTTCGTGCGCTGGAAAAGAGCCATCCACAACCACGTCTTCTGTTCGCTCCGTGCCTTCCTCAAACTCGAAACGCAACGCTCACGCGGGCAGATCAGCACGTGGTATCAATTCAAACGCCACTTCGCCGATCAAGCCGTGACCACCTTCATCAAAAGGATGGTCGAACACCCTCACGGTGCGTAACTCCTGCTGATTAGTTACCGGGCGCGGATTGAAATTTGGGCCACGAAGACCGCCGACGGCAAGCTCCTGCTGGCCGACCGCCAGCCAGACGTGGCCGTAGACCTAGCCGAACAACTGCTGCAAGCTGGCGCTGGAAAACGCCGCGAACAGGTTGCTCAATCGACTGGTGCCGAAACTGGCGGATAATTAGCATTTTGGTTCCGCGTTACCCCCCGGCGCTTCCACGCCACGCCGGGTAGGAATTTTTTTCTGAAATCACCGCATGAAACGTTGTCTTTCTCTCCTGTTTGCCGCCTGCTTCTGTCTGTCCGGCTACTCGTGGGCCTCAGCTGCGGTCCGCGTGACCGTGATGCCGCCGACGTTTCTGGATGGTGGGCTCAGCAAGGAGGGCGCGGCACTGGCGGATTATCTGCAGATCAAACTCCGCGACCTGCCGGACGTGGAATGGGTCGAACGCGGCGACCTCGATAAACTCCTGGGAGAAGCAAAACTCAAACTGTTGGGCGACCAGGGCGTTTCGGGCGTCGTTCTGGGTCGGCTACTCAAGGCGGATGTCGTGCTCGGCGGAACCCTCGAAGACCCTTCTTGGAAGGGTGCCGGAAGCGAGAAAAGGCGCACGACTCGCCTGACCTTCCAGGTCATCGATCTCACCAACGCCAGCGTGCTGGCCGAAGAAAGCATGGAAAGCCCCGCCGACCCGGGCGAGGACCTGTCCTCCGCGGCAGAACTGGAACACGCCGCAGGCATCGCGCAGCGTCTGCTTACGACGGCGTTGCAGGAGCGCCGCGCCGCCACACCGGCGATCCAGCTGGCACCGATCTTCTTTGCCAACGCCGGGGCCAGCCCGAGGCTCGACCAGTGGGAGGAAAAGTGGCAGGACGCGCTCCGCCAGGAAGCCGCTCCCCGGCCCGGATTGCGCCTGTTGCGTTTCCAAGGCATCGAGCCAGCCCGGCAGGAACAAAAACTCGCTCGGCTTGGCTTCACCGAGGCTGACCCGGCGGTGTGGCAAAACGCCGCAGACGGCTACGTCTGGGGCAATTACCAGGAAATCCCGGTGCAAAAAATGGCGGCGTTCGAGGATACCGAGGTGGAGGCGGAAATTTTCCTGCGGATGGGCCGGGACGATCCACAACGCTTCGCGCGGCGCTTCGCGGTCAAGGATTTTCCGGAGGTCAGCCGCGCGCTAGCCCGCGAAGTCCTCGCGGCGGCACTCCGGCACGGGAAGAGTGGGCCGGAGCCGGCCGAGGCAGGAGTGAGCGTCGGCCAGTCGATTTTCGCGCGGCTCTGCACGTTGGTGGGCAGCGGGTTCTTTGCGAGCGACCCGAACGTAGAAGACGAGTTGCCGCCGGTCTATGCCATCAGCCTTGCGACCGGAGACTGGGTCCTCAAACCTCTCCGCCGCCTCCCCTTCGCCGTGCAGCGGATGGATTATTCCCGTCGGATGCTCGAACTGGCGTGTTTCTTCGACCCGGAGAACGACCGCGCACAGATTTTACGTTGGGCGGTGGTGGTCTCCAGGGATTCAGGGGGACGTCGTTCACGAGCCGGCTATCAAAAAATGGAAGAGTGCCTGGAGCTATGCGAACATCTGGCCCACGCCAAAAAATTCGACGCAGCGACGTTCGTCGCGGCGGCGGATAACCTGTTGATCTGTCTGGCGCAAAACGACTTCGCCGGGCCGCTGCGGCGCACCGCGTTGGTGGACGCCTTCATTCCCCTGCTCACGGAGAAGCTGCCCGCGGTTTCCCAGTGGTTGGATGCCGCGAAGATACCCGCGCAACGGCGGCGTTTTCTTACCAGTTGGCTGCACGACGTTCTGACGAGCGGGAGCAAACCCGAGCTTCGTCTCGGTTACCTCGCCGCCGCGCGGCCGTTGACCCCTGAGGGAGAGGACCTGAGCAAATTCTATGAGCGGTTGATGGTCGATCTCGGTGACCGCAAGCGCGTACAGGACGCGCTCATGCCACACGCTTTGTCGGGAGACTCTCCCCCCATGCGTCCAGCGAACCCGACCGGGCCGGTGGCCGGTCGCCCGCCCGCGAGTGGGCCGCCATACGGACGCTTGTCTCTAGTCGGTCCCGACGAACCCGAACCGTTGCTGGCCGGGACCACACCCGTGCTGCTACCTGCCCTGCGTGGCATCTCCCTGGGGATCGACGAACTCCTGCGCGCGTCGGTCGGGCCAGTCGCCCCCTCGTTCCATCCGCTGGGCCGAATGGTGAACGACCGGGGCGACCGCGGCTTTTCCATCCGCCGGATCGACGGGTATGGCGACCAGCTGATCCTCGATCTGTCCGAAAACGTTTCTCCCGAGACGAAATCGCGCGGCGGCGTCCATCTGATCTATCAGGCATCCAGTGACACCGTGCACCTTTTCAAGGGGTCGGAATCCGACGTCATCTGCGGGGACGCGGGACGCGCGCTCTACCGCCAAGGCGACGCGCTCGCGTGGACGGACCTGCTTTCCTCGTCCAGCGGCGTGTTCTCGCCGGAGGAGGGTGTGCCCGCCGCCGCGCCGGCGATGCTCGGTTTCGATGCGGCTGGCCGGGCGGTCGCCGTCAATGACACGGCAAGAACCATCGCGCAGTTCGACTGGATCAGGCACCGTTGGCTGGCGCTGCCGGCTCCGCCAATGGGATGGACGACGACGACGACGGCCGACGGCTTTTCTCCTCCTGGCACCTGGGCCGCGGCGACGGCGACTGTCCTGGGCCGCGGCGACGCCATCCTCTTTCCGCTCTGGGGCCTGGTCTTCGAGCAGGCGACCCAGAAATGGCGTGCACTGCCGCCCGACGCTTGCCGCCCCCCGAAAATCATGCCGTCGCGGTCGTCTCTCACGGGTCGGCCCCGGTTCCTGATGAATGACCCGGGCGGCGCTGTTTGCGTGGAGGATCATCTGTGGACCTGGAATGTGGGCGGGATCACGGATTTCTCGCTCGCGGAAAACCGGGTCGTGTGGCGCACAGATTCGCACCGCTTGGCCAGCGCCTGTGTGGATGGCCCGTTTCTATGGATTGTCCTGGGACGCGGCTACGGGGAGATGCCCGCGCTGGTGCTGTTGGATCGCGCCAGCCACGCGGTGTCGGGGGTGATGCCGCTGCCTCCGGGTGTTGCGACGATGCGCGTCGACGATGCGCACGTCTGGCTAGGAATTGCCGGGGGAATTCGACCGCCCGTTTACCCTGGCAAACGCGCGGATCTGCTGTGCGTGGACAAGGCGAAGGTTTACGCCGTGCTAAATCTCGCCCCGCCGTCGCAGCACGCCCAGACGCCGCGGCCGGACGCCTTCGAGGATGGCGGTTCAGGTTTCTATGCGGCCATCCTGCGTGATGACCTCGCCACGGTCCGCCGACTGCTGGACAGGGGTGCCTCCGCCAACGGCACGTTCGGACCCGGGAAGGCCCCAGCATTGGCCGTGGCGGCATGGACCGGCAGCGAGGCGATGTGCCGGCTGCTCATCGAGCGGGGCGCGGCGTCAAACCCTGTCCGGTCGGAAGCTGACCAGGGCTGGGCACCTCTGGAAACCGCCGCCGCGCAGGGTAACCCGGCCATCCTCCAGATGCTGCTAAAAGCGAAAGCCGCGCCGACCGCGACGGCACTCTCCGCCGCGTTGCGTTCGGACCATTTTGCGGCGGTCGAATTGTTGCGCCAAGCTGGCGCGCCGACCGGGCAGCTCGCGGACATCCTCACGGTGGAACCGAACGAAAACATGGCGCGGCAGCTATTCACCTCGGCCCTGCCGCTGCCGCCTGAGGACCGGGCGCGGTTGTCGATCCTGGGCGAGGCTGCCGATGCAGCGATGCCGCCCGGGACCAACGTCAGGCAGGCTGCCGCGCTCATCATCCAGGCGCTGAAGCAAAAACAGGCCGATCAGGCCGCGAAGCTCGTTGAGATGGTTCCGGCGGACCAGTTGCACGACACTGCCATGACCCCGGTGCTCAAGACCGCTATCGAAGGAGGGTTCACGCGGACGGTCAATGTCTTTCTTGACCGTGGTTTCCCTCCCGGTTCGACCAGTGACGATGCCCGCTCGGAACTCGGGAAAATGCTGGACGATGAGAGGTTCCACCCCTTCGGATTCGCTTCCTTGCTCCAACACGGGGCGGAGCCACGCGCGGCGAACGTGCCGCCGGAGGAACTGGCGGAGCACGCGGCAGCCGCCGCCGGCACGGTGATCAGCCTTCCCTTGCTCCTCAAATCGTGCGTCCCGCTGAATACCCCCCAGGGCTACGGGACATTCGGCGGCACGTTGCTCTGCGCGGCGGCGGGGGGGATGGAAAACCTCTTCGTGACTGTCAACGGCACCGGTGCACCGATGGATCTGGCCACGCCCATGATCCAATGGCTGCTCGACCATGGGGTAGCGCCGGATGCCTCCGGGCGCGAAGGCTTCAATGCTCTGCATGCTGCGTGTGCCCGGGAAGGCGTTGCGTCCGCCTGTTTGCTCGCGGGTCTGGGAGTCGATCTGGAAGCGCGTGATCTAGCTGACCGGACGATCTTTGACGCACCGTACCCGTTCGCCAACGAGCAGTCCCGCTTCATCGAACGCCTGCGCAGCTATGCGCCAAGATCGGACGCGGAAACGAGGGGCCGTCAGCGGTTGCTCGAAGTCCTCGACGCGCGGGGACAATACGCGGACCTGTTCGCGGCCGTGAGCGGCAACGACATCGAACGCGTCCGGGCGCTCCTCCACAAAAGGACCTGTGTCGCGCCGGCATATTCCGGCAATCCCTCTTCAACTCCGTATCTCAAGCAGCCGGGCCTCGTGTTCCTCGCCGTGAAGAATCGCTCGCCCGAAATGGCCGGGCTTCTGCTCGATCACCGGTGTGATCCCAACATCGGCGAAGCTGGCTACCTGTATAGGATTGGATGGGAATCTCCTCTGCTCCGCGAAACGATGCAATCGTTCGGCGAGAGCGAGCACCGGCTGCCGCGTGAGAAATCCAAGACTCCGTTGATCCTGGCAGCGGAGGCGGGCGACCGCACGATGGTGGATTTACTCCTCGACCACGGGGCCTACGCACCGGCGATGGATCAAGCACAGCGCACCGCAATCGATGCGGCGGCCACACCGGAGTTGGCGGCACACATCATGCGGCGCGCACGCCCGCAATTTGAAGCTCAGAAGCTAGTGGCGGCACTCAATCCGCCGTACCCTCACCCTACGGCCGCCGATCAGCAAACCTTTCAGCGGATCAAAAACGAGGTGCCCGACGCGTTTGCTGCCGCCGACATCAGGGGGGAGACCCCGCTTGTGCTCCTGACCAGAAGCCTCAACCTCAAGGGGCCATCGTGGGAATCGAATCTGTCACCCCAGCTCTGGGTAGATGGCAAGGCGGCGGCGGTGTTGACGGAACTGCACTGCGCCGGCATCCGACTCGACTGTCCTGATCGTTTTGGGACCACGCCCCTGCATCGTGCCGTGGTTTATGCGCAGGCACAAGATGCCGTCGAACTGGTGAAAATCGGCTTCGATCCCAAGTTTCCCGACCGGCGTGGAATCACTCCGATAGACCTCGCAAACCGCATTTTCGATCCGAAGCAGCGGGCGGAGGTGCTGGCAGCCTTGCGGAGCGCACAATCGTCGGAGTCTATGCCGCCTAGGTAGTGTTCAAACCGTGATTGCCTGTTTGACGTAATCACCCTGGCGCTGGCCCGGGCGACGCTCGCGTTGCTGGGATGGGCAGGTGTAGATTAAAGTGACTGCCATCGACGTGGCGGGCGATCAATGAATCGAAGGCCACGGTGTGCCGACGGCAACTACGCGGCATCAGATAGAGCTTGTGTGCCTAGAATGATTGGGTAAGGTGTGCCTAAACAACGCACATACGGCACATGATGCACGTATTGCAATCGTTCTAAGGCGATCTGCGGGAGTGATTTCTGCGATTTCAGAGGAGAGCCAAATGAGGCTCATAACCTGAAGGTCGTAGGTTCAAATCCTGCCCCCGCAACCACTTTCAGACGCTTGAAAGTGCCTTTGCCTTAGCCACTTGCAATGTTGGCGGGCTCCAAGCGAACCACCCGCCACGCGTGAGAGGTCCGCGAGGCGAGTACCCCGGTCCGACCCGGAACGACTTTTACCAAAACCATCTGCGTCACGAGCAAACATCTCGTGTTCAGCGAATCAGGTGTTCGCTGTTGCGGACCCCCCGTGGCCGAGAACCGGCCTGAATTCTCTTTCCCTGCCCGCGACTCCCGTGCTGAAATGCACAATTTTTACATGATGCCGCGCTGATGGAAAAGAAACTGCTGATCATCGACGATCACCCCATTGTCCATGAAGGGTTTACCCAACTGGTCAGCAACGAGCCTGCCTTGACCGTTTGCGGCCACGTCGCCAACGCGCAGCAGGCCTTGGCAGCCATCAGGGCGTTGCAGCCCGACCTCGTTGTCCTGGACATTTCCCTCCGAGGTCCGAACGGCCTGGATTTGATCAAGGATATCCGCGCTTTTTTCCCTCGGATGCCCGTGCTGATTTATTCGATGCACGACGAAACGGTCTACGCCGAGCGCGCGTTGCGCGCGGGGGCCCGGGGTTACGTGATGAAGACGCAACCGTCAGGGCACGTGCGCGAGGCGATCCACCGCCTTTTGGCCGGCGAAATCTATCTGAGCGACGCCATGATCAAACGCTCGGTCAACCGGTTCGCCGGTGGCTCATTCACGGACGCACGCACCGGGAAAGACAAGCTGAAAAAGGGCATGATCGAGGCGCTGACCGACCGGGAATTGCAAGTGCTCCAGCAACTGGGCCTGGGTAAAAACACGCGCACCATCGGCGACGAACTGCACATCAGCGTCAAGACCGTGGAGACCCATCGCTCACACCTCAAGGAAAAGCTTCAACTCGCCGACTCGCAGGCACTGGTGCAGTTCGCCGTTGAATGGGCGCGTCACCGCGACCAGCAAGATGAAGGAAACCCAGGGCAGACAGATCAGGGAGAGTCCGCTGTCACCACGTAGGGTGAATCCGGGAGGGTTCACCGTCTCGCATGAACATCCTGGATCAGAGACGATCTGCCCGGAAGCCACCGTTTTCCTAAAGACGGGTCGCTACAGATTGATCGGAGTCAGGTTCGTATCCCTGCGTGCGCGTGCGGGAAACGGCCGTGCCCGTGCACGGATCACGACTCCGAGTTCCAACACGCCCAGCCAGAGATGCGGCCGGTAAACCTGGGACTGAAAATGAAACAGCCACGGGGAAGCTGAAAGCAGCAACGCACCGAATCCATCCAACGCCAGATGGGCGGGCATCGGCAGCCAGCGCAGAAATCCGCACTCGTATCTGGTGAACGAACTGTAAAGCAGCATCCTCATGCCGAGCGTCACGGGGGTCCATGTCGCCCAGGCATTGGCATCAGCGCGCGGGAAATTCGGCAGGAAAGGCAGGCCGATCAGCACGAAACCCATCACGTAGTCGAAGACGCCGTGGGCACGCGTGGAGATGGATGGCCAGGAGCGGTTCGCAAAGAAGGCGTCGGTGTGCTTTGAAAAGAAGGAGGCGGGGTGAACAGCCATTGGATGTTAGATGGTGGCTGGTGGTCTGTCTTCCGCGAGCATTCGGGCCGCTGCGCCCTTCCCCGCCGGGCCACGGGAAAGAGGCTGGAAACTTCACTCGGGCAATAGTGAAACCCCCAGCCTCCCCCTTTCTGATCGCGGTCGCTCGCGTGTGTGCAACCAGCGTGCGATCTACTTGATTCAGGATTCGATTCGATCCGGTTTTTTGCTCCTCAGCAGGGAGACGGAAACCCCATCAGGAAAATCCCTTGGTAAGAGCCGTTCTCCGCGAGGTCGCACCGCACCCACGACTGATAAATGGCACGGCTTCGAGAGAAGCGGTGCCTCAGTCTGACATCACCGTACTATCGATCACCAGTGGAGAAGAGGCAGGATACAAACGTCCATGCTTTCCGTGCGAATCGGTAGGAAGGTTATGCCAGCACCTTCGCCCAACGATGTTCCGCCATCCATGCGTATCTTCATCGTCGAGAATGACGCCGACACTTTGGAGCACTTACAATTTTACCTGGAGGAAACGGGACACGCCGTCTTCTCCGCGCGCACGGTTTCCGAAGCTCTGGAAGCTGTGCCGGGGGCGAATTGCGACGTGTTGATTTCCGACCTCGGCCTGCCGGACGGCACCGGCTGGGACCTTTTGACCCGTCTGCGTCTGACGCGCCCGATTTATGCCGTCGCCATGAGCGGATTTGGCACCCACGCGGACCAGACCCGCAGCCGTGCCGCTGGCTTCCGTCATCATCTGCAAAAACCCTTTACCCTGGAAAGTCTCGATGCCGCGTTGGCGGAAGCGGCACGCGAACTCCAGATGACCGCTTCCCCGCGACGCCCTTGAAGTGTCGTGACCTCTCGACTTACTGCTGCCATGTCATCCGAGATGCACCTTCCCACCTCCTCCGAACTAATTTCACCTGCCGCGGCTACTACAGAGAGCGATGGAAAGGAGTCGGAATCCATTTCCTCCGACGTAATCACGGCGGAGCGGCAGCGCATCGCGCAAAGGCTGCACGATACCATTTGCCAGGAACTTACCGGTTTTTATCTGATCGCTAGCGGAGCCGCGCTCAAGTACCGGACACTTTCTCCTGACGCGGCGCAAAAGCTCGAAGACTTGGCCGGAAAAATCCAGCGCGCGGGGGCGAACCTAGGCGCGTTTGTCAGTCAATTGCGCGCGGACGACCCGCCTTGAGGCAGGCCGTCCGGCGTCGGCTAATATTTTTACTCAGGCGAGGAGACCGCCGCCCGTCACGCCGTAAACCTGCCCGGTGACGTAGCTGCCGTCGTCCGAGGCGAGCAATACATAAATGGGTGCGAGTTCGGCCGGCTGGCCCGCGCGGCCGAGCGGGGTTTGCTGGCCGAAAGATTTCACCTTTTCAGGCGGCATCGTGGAGGGAATCAGCGGCGTCCAGATCGGTCCCGGCGCGACCGCGTTGACCCGGATGCCCTTGGAGGCCACCATTTTCGACAATGCTTTGGTGAACACCATGATCGCCCCCTTGGTGGTGGCGTAGGCCAGCAGTTCGGCCGACGGCTGGTAGGCCTGGATGGATGCCGTGTTGATGATGGACGCGCCGGGCTCCATGTGCGGGATCGCGGCCTGACAGAGATAGAACATCGCAAAGACGTTCGTACGCAGCGTTTTCTCGAATTCCTCGGCGGAGATTTCACCGATGTCCTCGTGGGTGGCCTGAAAAGCGGCGTTGTTGACGAGGATGTCGAGGCGGCCGAACTCGGCAACCGCCTGCTCGATGATTTGCAGGCAGTGGGCCTGATCGGCGATGTCGCCCGGCACGGTGATGGCTTTGCGCCCGGCGTCGCGGACCAGCCGGACGGTCTCTTGCGCGTCGTCCTCCTCGTCGAGATAGGAGATCAACACGTCCGCGCCTTCCCGCGCGAACGCCAGGGCGACCGCGCGCCCGATGCCGCTGTCGCCGCCCGTGATGACGGCGACGCGCCCGGTCAGCTTTCCGCTGCCCTTGTAAGAGGCTTCGCCATGATCGGCCTCGCCCTGGAGTTGCGATTCGCGGCCGGGTTCTTCCGGAGTGGAGATTTCCGCTGCTTCGGTGTCGGGAGAAATGGTTTGTGGCATGATGTTAGATGGATGTTAGTTCGGTGCTGACCCGCCGGTGATGTTGAGGCGGGACGTGCGCCTGATTCGCCGCTTCGGTCCCGGCCGGCTTCCCTAAATGAAGGCGAGCGTGTCCCGGGTTGCGTCGGTCTTGTCGCCCCGAAGGCGAAGCAGGCGCGTCGCCCGCGTCGCACGCCTTGCCGGCGTCCCGGGGATCAGCGATTTGCTGAGGGCAATCTCAGCAAGCCCGGTCGTGCTCCCACCCGTCCTGCGTCGTGGAAGCTGGCGTATTTAAAATGTTGCCACGAGGCAGCCCACGGCGCGTCCAGCGTCGGTCCCACCAGTGCCCAAAAAGGCGGGCCGTGGGCTGACCTCAAGTTCGACCCCGTTTACGCAGGGTCGGGAGTTGCCGCTCCGACACGGGTCTGGGTCTGGTACGGGACGCCCGCGACGGCCCTTTAATAATCACGCAAACGACCCCTCACCTGTTGTATATGAAGCTGGATTCCACAGACGTTCTGGCGGCGCAAGGCCTGAAGCTCCTTCACCAGGCCGAACTCGAACTCGCCAACGCGATGCCCGAGCTGATTTCGGCGGCCTCCGCGCCGGAACTCAAGGAACTCTTCGAACACCATCTCGCCAATCGCCACGAGCATCTCAACCGGCTGGAACGCGTGCTCGCGGAGATAGGGCAACAACCCGCCGGCGAGCGTTGCGAGACCATGCAGGAAATGCTGGCCGACGTTCAACTCTTCATCGGCGAGGGGAGTGATCCACAGGTCCTCGACGTGGCGCTCACCGCCGCCATGCGCCAGATCGGCCATTTCCAGATCGCTTCCTACCAGACAGCCATTGCCCTGGCACAAGCCAGGGGCCAGGAACAGGCGGTGCGATTACTCACCCGGAGCCTGGAGGAAGAGAACGATCTGGAAGCCGAACTCGGGGAACAATCGAGGAAATATCTGGCCGCGTCTCCGGTCGGAACCCGATGAAGGCCTTCAGGGGTCGGATGGTTCTCGGAAATGCGTGCGCGCGAGGCGGCGGACGAAATTTAACCAGGTGTGCACCGCAGGTTGCGACACGCGCCCCTTTCCCTGTTTTTTGAACACTTCTCACTACTCCCCGGACCCTGGCGGGCACACGCCGGAAATCGAGTTTCTGACGGGCTTCGAGTCCACGCACATCGTCGGCAGCGGCAAGGACGTGCTCGACCTGACCGGACACACCGACCGCTACCGCGCCGACCTGGAGTCGGTGACCGCCGCCGGCATCAGGACGATCCGCTATTCGATCCCCTGGCACAAGATCGAGCGCACTCAGGGGGAGTACGACTGGTCCTGGATGGACCTGGTGATGGCGGAGGTCCGGGCGCTCGATCTGGAAATCATCGCCGACCCGCTGCACCACACCTCGTTTCCCGCCTGGCTGACCCTCGGCTTTGCCGATCCCCGGTTCGTGACCAGTTACGTGTGGTTCGTGCTCCGGTTCGCGGATCGTTACCCCTGGGTGTCGAAGTTCACCTACGTCAACGAGCCTTACGTCACGAGCTGGTTCTGCGGGCACGAAGCGGTCTGGCACCCGCGCCTGCGCGGCGACGCGGCGTTTGTCTGCATGGTCCTCAATTGCGCGGAAGTCATCTGCCGGCTCGACAAGGTTCTGCGCGCCGAACGGGACATCGAGTACGTCCACGTCGAGTCCTGCGAGCGGCACACGGCCGCCGATCCCGAGGCCCGGCGCGAGGTCCAGTGGAACAACCACCGCCGTTTCCTCGTGCATGATCTGATCGTCGGCAACGTGACGCCCGCGCATCCGCTCCACGGCTGGCTGCGTGCGAACGGTTTGACCGAGCATCGGGCGTGGTGGTTTCAGGCTTCGACCGCCCGCATCGACGTGCTCGGCCTCAATTACTATAAGCACAGCGAAATCTGGTGGGGCCGCTCCGGCCGGGTCCATCCGCCTTCCCGCCAGGGATTCGCGCGGGTGGCCAGGGACTACGCGCTGCGCTTTCAGGAACCGTCCCTGATGCTTTCGGAGACCAACATCCGCGGCACCCCGGCCGAACGCACCGCCCACTTTGAAGAGATGCGCCAGGAATGCGTGCGGCTCCAGACGTGGTTGCGCGGCCGGGGCCGGCGTTTTGCCGGTTTCTGCTGGTATCCGTGGATCGACAGCACCGACTGGTGCAGCCTCGTCACGAGAGCGGACGGACGCGTCGATCCGCAGGGCGTCTATTCCCTGGAGGCGAACCGGCAGCGCACGGAGACGATTTTCACCCGGGCGTTCATCCGGGCCGTGGATTCTTCCATCCCGGCTGTTCCGGCCTGATGGCGTCCGCCGGGCCGGCAGGCGCGGAAGCTCTCCCTCTCACCCGGGAAGCGGTGTACCGTACCACCCATGAATCAGGAAAACTTACAGAGTTATCTCCACGATCATCTGGCCGGGGCGACCACGGGGCTCGAACTCCTCGACTTCCTGGGTTCCCTGCACGCGGGCGGCCCGATAGCGGACGGCTACACCGGGCTGCGCCGGGAGGTCGAAGCGGACGAGCAGGCGTTGCGTGATCTGGTGGCCGCGCTGGGATTTGCCCCCGGGTCCGTGCGTCAGGCGGCGGCGTGGATGGCCGAAAAGCTGGCGCGAGTCAAATTCCTGGTGGCGGGCAGGAACACCCTGGGCGAACTCGAAGCGTTGGAAGCCCTGGCGTTGGGCATCGAGGGCAAGCGCGCCCTGTGGGCTTCGCTGTCCGTGGTCGCCGACGCCCCGACGCCCCTGCGCGCCGTGGACCTCGCGCGTCTCCAGGAACGCGCCCGGGACCAGCGCGCCCGCGTGGAGACACGCCGCCTGGAGGTTGCTTCCGCGGCCTTATGAGCGGAGCGCGAGATAGAAACCCGCGCCCAGCGCACCCATTCCGGCCACCAGCCACGCCGCGTAGTCGCAAACGTGTCCGCTGTGCCAGCTTTCCAGCCAGGAGAACGGCCCGTCGCCCAGGCGTTTCATGCCGCGCCGCCACGCCGCCGGCAGGTGGTCGCGGAACAGAGCCCAACCCGCGAAAGCCACCGCCGCCACTGACACGCCCAGCCCGGACAGGAGGCTGCCCGTGGCAGGCGTGACGCCGGCCATCGTGGGCCCCGCCGGGCCGGTGGGCCGGGCGTCGAGCACGGCGGCATGGTAGGCGCGGAAGTTCACGAACCGCCGCGCCGCCCCTTGCGCGTTGGACGCCAGCCCCGGCAGCACGCCGACGACCAGCGCCAGGAGCAGCAGCCCCGCGGCTGTGGCCAGCATGGGCAGGGGCGTCCGCTGGCTGCCCGACCGGGTTTCGGGGCGTTCCTGGTCCGTCGGCGCGTTTTCTTCCTCGCAGTCCCTCGACCCCCAGCCGGCGAAAATCCATCCCGCCGCGCGCAGCACCGCGCCTCCGGTCAACGCGGACGCCAGGGTGAACACCCACACCGCCCAGCCCTGGCCGAACGCATGGGTTCCCTCCTCCATCAGCCCCTTGCCCAGCGACGTGCCAAAGGGCGGCAAACCCGCCAGCGCCAGCCCGCCCAGCACGAACATCGCGCCGGTCCACGGCATCGACCGCCCCCGGCCGCGCAACGCGAGCGTATCGACGCTTTGCAACCGGTGCAGCAGGATGCCCACGCAGAGAAACAGCGCGCCTTTGACCAGCCCGTGGCTGACCACGTAGAGCGCCACGCCCGCCAGTTCCTTGCTGTCGCTCGCCACGATGCCGCCGAGCATCATGCCCGCGTGGCTGATCGTGGAAAACGCCAGCAGCCGCTTGAGATGGCGTTGGCGGTGACACATGAGCGCGCCGAGCAATGCCGTCGCCGCGCCCAGCCCGAGCAGCACCAACCGCAGCCCGGCGGCGTGCGAACCGACGGAGGCCGCGAACACCGTCCAGTAAACCCGCGCGACCCCGTAGAGTCCCAGTTCCACCATGACCCCGCTGAAGAGCACGCAGGCCGGGGTCGGCGCGACGGCATGGGCGTCGGCCAGCCAGAAATGGAAGGGCATGGCCGCCGCCTTCACGAGGAACCCGCCGGCCACCAGCGCGAACGCGATGATGACCAGTGCGTCGGGCGGTCCCGCCGTTTCCAGCGCGCGGCCGAGTTGCGCGAGGTTGAGCGCGCCCGTGCGCCCGTAGAGCAGCCCGATCCCCCAGAGGGTCATAAAAGCGCCCAGGCTGTTGATGATGGCGAAGTTAAGCGCACCTTCGAGCGAGTCGGCCTCGATCTTGTGCCCGGTCAACGCGAAGGCCGCTGTGCCCATCAGCTCAAAAAACACGAACATCGTGAACAGGTCCCCGCTCAGGCAAAAACCCGCCATCGCCGCCAGGAACACGAGCATCAGCGCATGGAAGAGCGCCCCCACGCTCTCGAAATAGCGCCAGGAAAAGATCAGGGCGGCGGTGCCCAGCAGCCCGGCGAACGCGGCCAGACCCGCCCCGACCGGATCGGCGACAAAGGCGATGCCGACGGCGATCCCACCCGGGCGCGGGTGCCAGTTGCCGAACCAGTAGACGAGCGTGCCGAACTTCGCGGACTGCCACGTCAGGATTCCGGCTAGGACCGCCATCGCCGCCGCCGCCGCGATGCCCAGCACGTCGGCGAGCATCCGGGGGATGATTTTGGAGAGCGCCGCCAACAACGCCGCCATCAGCAGCGGGACGGCCACGGTGAGGGGCAGGAGCGTCATGGGACTAGGCATCAGCGAAGCAATATCTCGGTGTGTCCGTAGTGGGCGGTGAGAATGACGAATGACGAATGAAGAAAGCGGCCCTCTTCTGCCTTCTGCCTTCGTCATTCTAATCGTGCAGCGGGCGCAGCTTGTCGGGGTCGAGCGTGCCGCGACGCTTTTGCACCTGCACGGCCAGGGCGAGCAGAAGCGCCGTGACGGTCGCGCCGACGACGATGTCGGTCAGCGCCAGCGCGTGCCCCACGGAGTCCACGGCGGCCGTGCCCTCGCGTCCGTCACTGAAGATCGGCGCGATCCCGCCCGTGCGGTAACCCACCGCGAGGATCAGCACGTAGGTCGAGGACTGCACGACCGAGAGGCACACGATCAGATGGACCAGATGCCGGCTGGTGACGACCCCGTAAAGACCGATGAGCAGCAGCCAGACGGCCACGGCGTAGGGCAGGTAATTCATGTGGCGGCGGGCGGTGAGGGTTGTTTCGGATCGTTTCCTTCCTCGTCCTGGCGGGGCGGCGGGCGGTGGACCTCCTTGAAGAACGAGAGAAAGAGCAGCGCGAAACCCGCCGCCACCTCCACGCCGACCGCGAAGTTGATCAGCGGAATCGTCCCGCCGACGAGCAGCGTGCCCACCTCGCCGAGCGGCAGCAGGTTTTGCAAAAAAGCCCCGCCCGCCACCAGCGTGCCCACGCCGACGAGCGCGTACCCACCCGCGCCGATGGCCTCCAGCAGGTCCACCGCTTCCGTGCGTACCACCCGGCCGTACACGCGGTGGCCGGTCGTCAGGCAGATCAGGATGGTCGCCGTGCCGACGATGGCCCCGCCCTGGAAACCGCCGCCGGGCGAGGGCTGCGGATGGATGATCATGTAGAGGCCGAAGAGCACGATCAGACCGGCCATCCCGTAGCCCATCCATTGCACCGCCTCGCTCGCCGGATAGGTCGTGCGGCCGGCGGCGCTGAGTTGTTCCCCGGAAAGCTCCTTGCCCTCGTCGGGCTGGTCGCGCAGCAGGATCACCACTCCCGTGACCGCCGCGAAAAGAATGAATTCCTCGCCCAGGGTATCCAGGCCGCGATAATCGAAATTGATCGCCGTCACGGCGTTGGCCAGATGGCGCTCGGAAAGGCTGACCGAGTTGACCACATCGCCGTACGGACCCGGGTAATGCCCAAATTTGGGTAATCCCGCCACGGCGCAGGCGAACAGGCCGCCAAACAACAGGGCGGCAGCCAGGAACAACCGGCGGCGGGCGGAGGCGGTCATGGTTTTTTCGGTTCGTCCGGGGCGGGGGGCGGCTGGCGGGGCTTGGCCAGGATGGCCAGGGTGACCAGGAGCATCAGCGGCAGGGCGGCGGTGCCGACGGCCAGTTCGGACAGCGCCACGTCGGGCGCTTGCAACGCCATGAAAAGGATCGTCAGCAACATCCCATACACGCCGAGCACGAGCGTCTGTTTGCGCGGCTCGCGCGTGAGCACGACCACGGTGCCGCCCGCCGCGACGAGCACGAGGGCCACGGCCTGGAAGACGCTTTCCGTGTTCATCGCGGCGGCGTCCCCCTTTCCATTTCCGCGGGCGTGGCCTCGGCGCGGCCGGTTTCACGCACCCGGGCCGCGCGGGCGAGGGCGTGGCTCGTCACCGGGCCGGTGACCGCCGCGATCAGCGCGACGGCGACGGCTTTGACGCCCGCCTGGACGGAAGCCCCGTCCACCAGCACCGCCACGGCGACGAGCAGGGGGCCGAGGAGCGTTGCCGGCCCGAGAAAATGCAGCCGGTTGTAGACCCCGCGCATTCGCAGCACACCCAGGCAGCAGAGCCATTGCACGAGCACCGCCGCCGCGAGCAGGACGCTTACCAGAATGGGACGAAGTTCGTTCATAGCCAACGCTCGAAGAAGTGGGCGAACAACAAACTCGCCGGGAACGAGAGCAGCGCGAAAGCCAGCGCCAGATCGCTGAACGTCGGCTGGCCGAAACCCCGCGCAAGCAGGAGCAGGATGAGCGTGGTCAACGTGCCGGCCATCTGCATGGCGACGAAGCGTTCCATCGTCCTGCCCCGCGCGAGCACCCAGCCGCACGGCAGGAACGCGAGCAGCAGGGCGAGGGCGGTGATTAACCAGAGGTTCATGCGCGGTTGCAAGGGTCACAGGGGCCAGAGACGGTCGCCCTCGCCCGGCGGGGCTGGCGTGTCCACGAGTTGGTGGACGAGGAGGCGGTTTCGTTCGCGGTCCACGGTGACGACCACGCTGTTGGGCGGCAGCGAGACCCCCGCGATGACCAGCGCCCGGCGGGCCGCGGCCTCGTCAGGGGCGGTGCCGGAAGCGCGGTCGAACGGGACCGCCCGGAACGCTCCCGGCGGGCGCACCGCTCCGAGGGCGCGTAACAGGAGGGCGCAATCGGCCAGCACCTTGCCCGGCAAACGGCGCGCGAGGAGCCAGAACCAGCCCGGCCGCATCGGAAACTCCACGCGCGACTGCCGCCGGACCGCCAGCAGCAGGGACGACACCAACGCGGCGCAAAGCGTCCCGGCGACAAGTTCCGCCCCCTGCCATTCCAGGGTGAGCAACAGGTAAACGGCAAAGAAGACGATCCAAATGACAAGAAACCTCCCAGGAGCAAACTTCACTCGCATGGCGTTTGGTGGTCGTTGAGGATCGGTTCGTCGTGGGGCCGGAGGTGATTGATCGGATCAATCCCGCGACATCGGCGCGAGGTAAGCTGCGCCGCGCAATTTCCGATTCGCGGCCCCGGCGGGCGGCGGTTCCAAGCATTTTGCTTTTTGGAGAAAGTCGGCGCATCCCGTCGAGAAACACCCCGGCGGTGTTTCATCCGTCCGCCGGGGACGCACGGCCGATTCAGAGCCGAAGCAATCCCCGCGCAACGGTGCGAGGCGGAGCCACATCCGAATAGAAAACGAAAGCACACACCGCACATGGGAACCTGCCGCCGATGAACGAAGAATCACCAGGACCGGAAGCTGTCCGGGAAAAACCGGCGGCGGAAAACGAGCAACTGCGGTCGGAGAATCAGGCGCTCAGGACCCAGGTGGAGGCATTGGGCCGGGACATCGCCGCCCGGCGGGGCGAGGACGCGGCGGCGCGGGGAAGCGCGGAACAACTGCGCCTCATCGTGGAGAACGCGCGGGAATACGCCATCTTCTCGCTCGACCTCGGGCGGCGCATCACCAGTTGGAACTCGGGCGCGCACAACATCCTCGGATACACGCACGAGGAAGCCCTGGGACAAAGCGGGGACATAGTCTTCACCCCGGAAGAGCGCGCCGCCGGGGCACCCGAGCAGGAAGCGAACACCGCCCTCGCCGGGGGCCGCGCGGCCGACGAGCGTTGGCACGTGCGCAAGGACGGCAGCCGCTTCTGGGGCAGCGGCACGATGATGGCGATGCACGACGCGCGGCAGGAGGCCATCGGCTTCGTCAAGATTTTCCGCGATCAGACCAGGGAGTTGCAAGCGATCCAGGCGCTGGAGCAAAGCCGGAGGGAACTCAAGGAAGCCCTGCGCAAAGCCGAAGAGGCGCGCCAGGCAGCAGAGGCGGCCAGCAAAGCCAAGGATCACTTCGTGGCGGTGCTCAGCCATGAACTGCGTACCCCGCTGGCACCCATCACCATCGCCCTGGGCACCTTGCTGCGGCGGCACGACCTGCCCCCGCCCGTGCGAAGGGCCCACGAGATGATCCTGCGCAACGTGCAACTCGAAGCGCACTTCATCGACGACCTGCTGGACCTGACACGCATCGAGCGCGGCAAGATGGAAGTGGTCCGCGCGCCGATGAACCTCCACGAGGCCGTCGAGCGTGCCGTTGAAATCAGTTCGCCCGACATCGAGGCCAAGCGCCAGAAACTCGGCGTGGCGCTCGACGCGGCCGACCATCGCGTGAACGGGGATTTCGCGCGGCTCCAGCAGGCATTGTGGAACCTGCTCAAGAACGCGAGCAAGTTCACCCCGCCCGGCGGCTCCGTGGGCCTGCGTTCCTACAACGAGGCCGACAGGATCGTGATCGAAGTCACGGATAGCGGCATCGGCATGGAAGCAGACGTGGTCACGCGGATTTTCAATCCCTTCGAGCAGGCTAACCCATCGATCAGCCGTGAATTCGGCGGCCTCGGCCTCGGGTTGGCCATTGCGAAGGCGACCGTCGATGCCCACGAAGGAGACCTCCTGGCCAGCAGTCCAGGCCGCCATCGCGGCGCGACGTTTACGATGAGTTTGCCCCTGCTCGCGCCCACGCCGCCAGCGAGTCCGCGCGGGTGAATAGTATGTTGCCTACTTCCAAAAACCTTGCCGGGCTACTCCGGTGAGGATCGACTTTTGCCGCCCCGCAAAGAACCAATCACCACGGACACGAGCATTGCTCCGAGCGCGATTCGCGTGACCAGACCTTTCCGATTGTACTTCCATTCGGCCGCCCAGCCCAGCTCGCCGGGGATGTTGGGAACGTGGCCGCGGCCGAGGTCTTCCAGGATTCCTTCCACTTCCCCGACCCGGTCCGCCAGCATCAGCGGCAGCCAGTGCTTGTAGTCGGATTCGCTGTACTTGAAGGCAAACCGCCGCAGCCGGCCGCTCAAACCTTTGGGCGGTGACACGGTGCCGAAGACCGCCGTAAGGTTGGGTCGCTCGTTCGAGTGCAGCACTTCCACCGTTTCCGGCTGCTGCGGCGGGCGCTCCCAGGTGTATCCCTTTTGTTCGGCGTCGGTGCGCCGCTTCATGGGGTAGGTCGGATCGTTTTTCGGATCGGCGTCCACGCCCCATCCCTTGATTTGCGTCGGGTCTATCGGTGGGTGTTCCATAACGTTTCTTTCTTTAGCTTCGGACGGAGGGCGGCAACAACACCGGCTTGATGCAGCCATCGAGCTTGGCCGAAAAAATCCGGTAGGCGTCCGACACGTATTCCAGGGGGATGCGGTGGGTAATCATGGCCTTGGGGTCGAGCACCCCGTCCTGAACGTGCTTGATCAGGCGCGGCAAGAGACGTTTCACCGATGCCTGGTTGGCGCGGATGGTCAGGCCCTTGTTCACCACGTTGCCGATAGGGATGAGCGTGTCGATGGGGCCGTACACCCCGACGATGGAGACGATGCCGCCTTTCTTCACGCCGTTGATCGCCCAGTGCAGCGCCGTGGCCGAGCCGCCTTGCAGGAAGAGCTTGCGGCCGAGGAGCGTCTGCGCGGCGTTGCCGGCGGCCTCCGCGCCCACGGCGTCGATGCACACGTCGGCCCCCATGCCGTCGGTGGTTTTCTTGAGGAAGAGCACCACGTCCTCGATGGACCGGAAGTTGTAGGCCTCACAGGGCGCGTAGCTCCTGGCAAAATCGAGGCGGTATTCGATGTGGTCGATCACGATGACCCGACCCGCGCCGAAGAGCCACGCGCAACGCGCCGCCATGATGCCCACCGGACCCGCGCCGAACACGACCACGGTGTCGCCGGGCTGGATGCCGCCCATCTCGGCGGCCTGATAGCCGGTCGGCGTCACGTCGGTGAGCATGACGGCGTCGTCCGGGTCCATCCAATCGGGGATCACGGTGGGGCTGACATCGGCGTAGGGGACACGGACGTATTCCGCCTGCCCGCCGTCGTAGCCGCCCGCCGTGTGCGAGTAGCCGAAGATGCCGCCGACCGCCGTGGCCTCGGGGTTGGATTCATGGCAGTTGCCATAAAGCTCCTGCTGGCAGAACCAGCATTTGCCGCAGGCGATATTGAAAGGCACCAGGACGTGATCGCCTACCTTCAACTTTTCCACCTCCGGGCCGACCTGCTCGACGATGCCGGTGAACTCGTGGCCGAACGTCATGCCCGGCCGGGTGTCCGGCACGGAGCCGTTGTAAAGGTGAAGGTCCGACCCGCAGATACAGGAGCGGGTGACCCGGACGATGGCATCCTGCGGGTGCAGGATTTCCGGCCTGGGCTTCTGGTCGATGCGGACCCGCAGAGGGCCCCGATAATTCATGGCGAGCATAACAATGGTTCTTGCCAACCTGATTCGCTGGCCGCCCGTGCGGTGAGTGTGACTATCAACAAGCTCGTAGCGCCTCCGATGTTCAACCGGAAACGGGGCGAGGAAACCCGGCCGATACCCGCGTGAGCACCGGCCGGGTGATCCACGTTAAACTCTTACGAGTTCAGGCCCAGGGCATCGGTGACCTTTTCCATGACGCTGCCACCCGCGCCCTTCGCCATCGCGGTGGAGCCCGTCATTTGCTGGGTCTGCGCGAAGCCCTCGGGCACCGGCGGGGCGAGCATCGGCTCCTGACCCATCGGCGAGGCAGGCATCGCGGTGAACTGGCCCCGGCCGTCCAGGCTCGGGCCGCTCGTCCAGCGGCCCTCGCTCTTGAGTTGCCCATCCCTGGCCGTGCCCACGAACACGTAGGAAAAATCCGTGTTCTCCTTGGCCTGCGGGAAGGAGTTGGGAATGGGCAGGACGCCCTCCAGGCCGCCGAGTTCCTCGATGACGGCGAGCCATTGCTGCTGGTGCATGGTGTCGCGCGCGATCAGGAAGGAGAGCATGTCCTTCATGCCGGGATCGTCGGTGAGCGAGTACAGGCGGGTGGCCAGCACGCGGCCCGTCGTCTCGGCGGCGACGTTGGCGTACATGTCGGCCGCGAGGTTGCCGCTGGCGTAGATGTGGCTCATGTCGAAGGGCATGCCCTCCGAGTTGATCGGCATCGCGGCCAGGCCGGCCGAGAGGTAATGGCGCGGGTTCATGCCGCCCATGATGGCCCCGACCACCGGGTTGGCCGAAGCCGCTGCTTCCTGCGCTCCGGCCGAAGCGCCTTCGAGGTTGAGCGCGATGGCCGTGGCGAGCATCTCGATGTGGGCGATCTCCTCGGTGCCGGTTTCCAGGAGCATGTGCTTGTACTTGGCCGGCCCTCGCGCGCCGAAGGATTGGAACATGTATTGCATGCACACGCGAATCTCGCCCTCGACACCGCCGAGCGCCTGCTGGAGCATGCGCGCGAAAAACGGGCTGGGTGAATCAACGCGGACCGGGTACTGGAGTTTGCCGTCGTGGTAGAACATAGGATTTCCTTGCTGTGGATGAAGTAAGTGCCAGCGGGATTTTCGTCGGGGCGAAGCGACGGTCGGTGGACCGGCGTTTACTCCCCAGGCGGTTGACGCGGCTGGCGGCGCGGCGACATGGCGGAATCGGCAAATGCCGACGCCGGGTTTGCACAAAATGCGAACGATTTAACCATCATCCGGCGGAACGTTCTCAACGCTTTTCTTTTTGTTCACTGGCGGCGAACTGGGCATGCGCGAGCAATGCCACCATTGTCACTCCACCGAGGATGTTGCCCAGCAGCGTCGGGGCCAGGAAGTGACCGAGATATTCGCCCAGGCCACGCTCGCCCGTCCCCACCAGATAGAGTGTGTCCACCGACCCCGCGATGACATGGCTGAAGTCCCCGAGAGCAACAACGTAGCTGAGCAGGATAATAACCCAGATACGCGCGGTCTCCGCGTAAGGTAACAGCCACACCATCAGGGCAATCAGCCATCCGGCGAAAATTCCCCGCAGCAAAATCGTACCGAAGCCCGGCGACATTGCCTGCCGCCCGAGTTCCGCGAAGACCGTGCGAATGTCCGGCTCGAAGACACTGGAATGCCCCGCGACCCAGGCGAAGACAAAGGCACCCACCAGATTCGCGCCGAGCACCACGGCCCAGAGCCGGAGCACGTTGAGCAGGACGCGCCGGCCGGGCTTCTGCAAGAGGGGCAAGATGACCGTGAGCGTGTTCTCGGTGAAAAGTTGCTGGCGGCCGAGCACCACGATCAGGAAGCCGACGCTGTAGCCGAGTTTTGCCACCAGCGTGCGCCAGGGGGCATCAGGCAGGTGGTGGGTCAACAACGCCTGGGTGACCATCGAAAAGCCCATCGACAATCCCGCCGCCAGACCGGACCAGGCGAGCGCCGGGTTGGAACGCTCCAGTTCCTTCGCGCCTTCCTTCTCAATCGCGCCATACACCACGTGCCCGCCCGGCGCGCTGCGCTCCTCCGACTCCTGGTCGTGCGCCGCGTGGGCCGAGGAGGCTTCTCGCCGATCCCGGTCTCCCGAAGTTTTGTCCTCGGCCCCATCTTTTTGACCACTGGCACTTTGTTCTTGCACACTCATAATAGGGGGTCCATCAGGCACGTCGGCAGTTCAGCGCCAGATTCGCCGGAACCGCCAGCTTTGCGTTCAACAAAGTGCTCGAAAGGCTGTCAGGGCACACAGGTCATTTCCATCTGGGTGCGCCACGCTTTCCGCCGCAGTTTGCAATTCACTCACCGAGAGACACGCGTGCGCCCGGGCAGAGGTGCCGGTGGTCAGCATCACTCCGTCCCCGAGCGGTAGACTCGCGGCTGAAAGCATGATTTCCTTGGAGGATGCCGCCGCTCCTTTGCTCAGACCCGGTCGCGCGGGCCGAGGAACTGCTCGCGCGGGGCAAGCGCCGGGTCCTTCTACAGTGACGATCTGCTGGCCGGCGATTGCGACTGGGGGTATTGCGGGGTCGGGCTGCTCAAACACGACACCCACATCCGCGATGCCCTGCGCGCCCAGGACTGTCTCTACACGGTCGTCAAACGCGACACGACCGGCGACCGGGCGCGGGTGATCGGCTCGGTCGTCGAGTTTCTTTTCGCCCCCGACGATCCGCAGGCCGTGCTCGAAAAGATGGCCGCGCCGGAGTGCCGGATCGTTTCGCTGACCATCACCGAGGGAGGATACTATATTCATCAGGGCACGGCGCAGTTCGATGAACATCATCCCGACATCCGATGGGACCTGTCCCACCCGCACGAGCCGGCCAGTGCGTTCGGCTACCTGCTGGAGGCGCTCGCGGAGGTGGCCGAGCATCCTGCTTTTCGTGCGCAGGTTGGCCGGTGGCTGCGCTCCTTCCAGGGTCACTCAGGCCGTCTGCTCCGCCGGCTTGAACTTCCCCTCGTGGAGCATGGTTTCCACCTCTTCCAGACTCTTGCCGCTGACCTCGGGGAAAAACCGCCGCGTGAAGAAAAACGCGAGCACGTTCATCGCCGCGTAAACCCACATCGTCCCGCCGGTCGTCAGGGCGTGGACGAGCGTGAGAGCCGTGACGGTCACGAGCAGGTCCGAACCCCAGACCATCGTGGCTTGCGCGCTCGTGCCCGCGCCGCGCACCCCCAGCGGGTACATCTCCGAACCCGAGAGCCAGCCCACGACCTGGATGCCGCCGGCGCTGAAAAACATGTAGGAGAGCAACAGGGCCAGGATGACCCAGGCGTGATCCTTGTCGCCCAGTTTGAAAATCAGCAAGGCACCGAGCGCCAGCAGGCTCAGCGCCGCCCCGGGCAGCATGACCAGCGTCAGCCGCCGCCGGCCCACGCGCTCGACGATCAGCAGTCCGGCCGTGGTCATCACCGCATAGACCACCGCCAGCGCGACGCTGGACATCAGCGCCCCCTCGCGGCTGTAGCCGACCCCGGTCAACAGCGTGGGCGCGTAGTAGACCATCATCTCGATGCCGGTGAGTTGGGTGAAAGCAGCGACGCCGAGCGCGGCGATCACCGCCGGCCGCACCCAATCGTGTGTCAATCCCGACCAACCCTTGGCCGGAGCCTTTTTCTCCTCCTTGGTGTTCTTCTCCATCTGGCCGATCTCGTCGTCCAGGTTTGCTCCTTCTTCGCGTACCGCGGTCAGCGCCTCACGGGCCTCGTCCGTCTTTCCTTCGCGCACGAGCCAGCGGGGGCTCTCCGGCAGCCTGAGCGCGCAACCGAAGAAGACGGCGGCGGGCACGGACGCCGCCGCGATCATCCAGCGCCAGGAAGTGTGGTGCATCGTGGCACCAACCACCGTGGAGGTGACGATGCCCAGGCCGATGGCCACGTTGAAGGTCGTGACGAAATGCCCCCGGCCCGCCGAGGGCGCGATCTCCGCCACGTAGACCGGAATTGTCTGCGAGGAACCGCCGACGGCAAACCCGAGGAAGACCCGCGCGAGGATCAGCAGGATCGGGTTGGGAGCGATGCTGGAAAGCACCGCCCCGACGGCGTAAACGGCGGCGAGGATGACGATCATCTTCTTGCGCCCGATTTTCTCGAACACCTGTCCGCAGGTCAGCGCGCCGACGATGGCACCGACGAGGATGGCCGAGGCCACGACCTCCTGCATCGTGTGTTCCAGGTGGAATTGCTCGCTGATCTGGAGCAGCGCGCTGGAAATGATGCCCGTGTCGTAGCCGTAGAGAAAGCCCGCGATGGCCGTCGTTGCCGTCACGAACACGAGAAACCCCGGTATTTTCATGGGTGGAAAATTCTGGAAGCGGAACGCGCTGCTCCTCAGGCTTCGCCCGGGATCAACCCCGCGAGGCTGCCGAAATCGTCGAAGACCAGGTCCGCCCCGGCCGCGATGAGTTGTTCGCGGTGGCCGGGGCCGCAATGCTGCCCGCCGGTGAACCCGAACACGCGCATGCCCGCGCTCCGGGCCGCGCGCACGCCGTGGGTGCTGTCCTCGATGACCAGACACTCCGCGATGGGCGTGCGCATCCAGCCCGCGGCGTAGATGAACACGTCGGGCGCGGGCTTGCCGTGGGCCACGAGGTACGCGCTGATGAGGCGGTCCTCGAAGCGGTCGAGCAGGCCGACGGAGCCCAGGCCGAGACGCAATTTTTCGGGGTAACTGCTGGAAGCCACGCAATACGGAATCCGCAGGCCATCCAGGGCGTCGGCGACACCCGGCACCGCGCGCAACTCGCTCGCGTAAGCCGCTTCCATGCGCTCCTTGACGTGCGTGAAGAACTCGCCTGGAATGCGCTGGCCCCAGTCCTCCTCGATGTCGCTCACCATCTCGCGCTCGGGCCGACCGGCAAAGCGTCGGATGACTTCCTCGGTGCTCAAAGGGTAGCCCAGGCGCGTGAGTTCCTCGCCGACCAGACGGCAGACGACGATCTCGCTGTCGATGAGCACCCCGTCGCAATCGAAGATGATGAGACTCGTTGTGGTCACACTTTATTGGGTCTGAGCCGCCGCCTGGTGGGCGGGCTGCACCTTGTCGATGAAGCTGCCGTTGGCGATCAGTTGGTAGAGGCTGAAGATGCTCTGGCTGGCGGCAGTGGGAATCGTGCCTTTTTCGGACTGGTAGGCGTGAATGGGTTTGTCCACCCGGTCAGCGAACCGTTTGCTGAAGGCGACGATGGTTTCGTGCTGCTCGGGCGAGGGAGCCTGAAAGCGCGCCAGGATGCGGGTGATGGGATCATCAGTGGCACCGAAACGCCGCAGGATCATCTTGGCGGCACCATCGAGGTAGTCCTCCACGTTCACGTCGCGGACGAACTCTGCGTAGGTGGGTTCCTGGCGCAACAGGATGGCGATGCCCTCGCTCATTTCCCGCATCACCGCCTCGGCGAACTCCCGGTTGTGCGGGTGCTCGGCGAGGTACTCATTGAGCTTGAAGTCGCGCCCGTCTTGCTGATGGGCGTTCAAGGCCCGTAGGGCGATCAGCCAATGGGTGCCGTTGAGCTGCCAGCTCTTGATCTGTTTTTCGGTTTCCACGTGCCGGCTGAACTCGACGCGGCTGCCACGGCAGATTTCCACGAGAGGCTCCGTTTCCGGGCGAAGCTCCAGCTTGAGCGAGCCGTAGTCCTCCGCGCGCACCACGACGGTCGGATGCTCCCCGGAGTCGTCTTCCTCCAGGCCCACGCACATGCGGTCCACCAGCGCGTGCACGGGCGTGACGTGGGCGCGGCACTGCGAACTGATGAGTTCCGCCGTGCTTTCGTGCTCGAAAACCTCGGCGGCGTTAAGCGTGTTTTCGCAGGCCACCAGGAAAATCCGGCCCAGCGCGTCCGGGTTCTCCTCCTTCATTTGGCAGAGGACGTTGAGCGCCTGGATGACCGGGGGATAGTTCTCCGGCTTGAGCACGGAAGCGGTGACAACCACCGCCGCCTCGTTGCTGGCCGATTTGGCGGCGAGGTCGCGGACGATCCCTTCCAGGTTGTTCTCGTCATAGGCGAAGAAGCCGTCGTAGTGGACGGTGGCCCCCTCGGAGGCCGGTTCGCCCGGCTTCTGGATGTAATAGATTTTCTGCGGATGGTCCCGGAGCAGTTCGTTGCGCCGGGCAGGCTCCAGGGCGGTGGAGCCGGTGGGGTTGGCACCCGAAACGGCGCGGTTGAACAGGTAAAGCTCGGAACCCGGCTTTTGGAACCAGGGAGCGATGAGCCCGAGGCCCAGGCGGCCGGCTCCGAAGTGAAGATGGATCAATTCCGACGACATGATGTTAAACGATAATTTCCCGATGGCACGCCCCGCTACCGAGGTGAGTTCAGATCGCCGTGGAATCCCTGACCTTGGCCGACGCGGGGTCGGTTCCCTCCCATTTCCCGTTTGTCCCCTCTGCGGATCAGGTGGACACGGAAAACACGAGTTGGCGGAAGTGCCCCGGCGATCCGTTTGTAGTGGAAACGTGTGGCGGGGCTGAATCGTGTTGAACGCCACGCGGGTTCAAGAAAATCGCCTCGGCATCGTATTTCAGCCATCTGCCCTACACCGGACCCGTGGAACTGCTGACCTGCTTTTCAGGCCCTGCGAATGGATGGGCGGTCAGAAACCAAAATCGCAGGAGGCGTCGTGAGAAGCGCGTGACGTGGCGTCATCCCCCGGGGATGGTCGGCCCGGAGTCACCGGATCGTTGACAAAAAGGACGGCTCTTGGTTCCTGCTGCGCGGGGCAGCCGACTACTTCGCGTAAACCTCGAACCCGGAAACCTGGTAGCCGTATCTGCCTTTGTCGGTGGCGAGCAATCGCACATATCGCCCCTTGCCGGTCAGCCCGGCGAGGTTGTCCAGGCCGCCGTGACCCGTCGTCGTCTTGTAAACAGACGTCCAGGTCTGCGCGTCGTCGGAGACCTGCACCTCATAGGTCTTCGGGAAGTCATCTCCTTCCCAACCGATCTTCACGCGGCTAAAGGTCTTGCTCTCGCCCAGATCGACGCAGAGCCACTCGGGTTTGTCCGTCTTCTTGCCCGCGTGCCAGGAGGTCAGGATGTCGCCATCGACCGCGCATTCCGGGGTTTCCTCTCCCTGCGACGAGGACGCCGTCGCCGGGCGGCCGAGCGCCAGGTTTGCCGGGTCCGGCGGCGGTGGATTTGACTTGGGCGCGTTGTTCCAACACTCCACCGCCAGCGCGGCATCCTGCCCGTCGGCGCTCGCGCGGTCGTACTGGATGGTCAGGTGCTTCGTCTCCCCGGGCACGAGGGTGAAGTAGCCGTCGTTCATGAAGACCGGCAGCACCTGCTCATCGGTGCCGGGCTTGACAACCTTGGGCCGGATGGCCAACGCCACCGTGCGTGAACCGGCCGGGTTGGTGATGTCGGCCGTCATCGTCTCCGTGCCGTTTTCATGGCGCAGGGCGGTGGTGACAGCCAGCTTGACGGGCGGCAGGTTCTTCAGATCGGCGTAACGCTCTTCCGTCGTGCCACGCCAGTAAGAGTTCTCCGACACGATCCCTCCCTTCGCATCGCTGAGCTTGAGCTTGACGAAATGCACGGACGAAAGTCCTGCGGGAAACGTCAGCGGAAAGCAGTCCGCCACCGCATTCGGCGTGGATGACACCGGCACGGCGTGGGAAAACTTTTGCGTGCCGTTCGCGTTGTAGATCGAGGCTTCGGCGGTGAGGCCGGGCGCTTCCCTACCCGAGGTGTTGACGACCCGGATGCGGTTGTCGAATTGGTTCCAATAAATGTGGACCGGCTCGCAGGCGGCTTTCGCCCCCCAGTAGGAGCCGGTGGTGTCGAAGTAGTAGTCGTAGGTCTGCCAGACGAAGGAGGGATAAGCGGACTGGCTCATCCAGATCAGCACGCCGGCGCTGGTTTTGTCGCTGTGGTCGAGGTAACCTTCAAACAGCGCTTTCATGGTCTCCAGGTTGAGCAACTGCGCCTTGCGGCAATAGTCCTCGATGCCCGCCACCCGCCCGTAGCGCAGGCTCAGCGAACTGTTGTATTCGACCGGCCTCGCGTTGCCCGCCTCGGTGCCGAGGAAATGGCGGTTCCACATGTCGTCGGGCGGCCAGGCGTCGGCGGCAGGCATGAACTTCTTGAAGCTGTCGTACGAGGTGAAGGTCGCAGTGCCGACCTCGCTGTGCATCCCGCCGTTGCCCACCTTCTCGTAGTAGGCCTTCAGGCCCAGGTTGCCGTAGGGGCCGCTCCCGCTGACCTCCCCGGCATTGGACTGCGGCACATAGCGGCGGTCGCCCGCGTCGTAGGTCTGGATGTCTTCCCGCAGCCACTCGTTCAACGGCGGCTGGGGCGTGCTCTCGTTTTCGCCGCACCAGAGGGCGACGCAGGCGTGGTTGCGCACCTGTTTGATTTTCTCGATGGCGTTGGCCCGGAAGACCTCCGGGTTGGAAGGTAAGCCGCGCGTGGAATGGAGCCAGAAGTCGTCCCAAACCATCACGCCGTTGCGGTCGCAGGCGTCGTAAAAGGCCTCGTCGGTCGTCATGCCGATCCAATTGCGGATCATGTTGAAATTCATCTCCTTGTGGAAACGCAGGCGCGTGTCGTAGTCCCGGCCACGGCAGCGCAGCATGAACTCCGCCATGCCCCAGTTGCCGCCCTTGGCAAAGACCCGGACGCCGTTGACGTAGAGGTTGAGAAACTTTTTCGAGGTGTCGTAAGTGATTTTCCGGACGCCGAAAGTGGTCGTCTTGGTGTCGGAAACGGTGCCGCCGACCTGGAAGTCGAGCCGGCACGTATACAGGTTCGGGTCACCGTAGCCGTTGGGCCACCAGAGCCGGGGATGGGCGAGGTGCAGCGCCGGAGCCGAGGACGGGTCCAGCTTGACGGTTTTCGTCTCGTTGGCCGCGAGCGCCACCGGTTGGGAGAACCCGATCTCGCCCGGCGAGAGGACGCCTTTCAACACGCCGTTGACCGCCGCGCCGGAGTGGTTTTGCACTTCGACCTGGATCGAAACATCGGCCTGCGAGGGATCGGGCACCTCCGTGCGAATCCACGGGTCCACCAGCGAAACGTCGCCCGTGTTGGTGAGCCGCACACTGCGGTGGATGCCCATGTTGTATCCGGCGACTGGGGGCATCCAGTCCCAGCGGCTGCTGCAAATGAACGACGGGCTTGTCACGTTGGCATCCCTGCTCCTGTCGTTTTCCCCGGGGAAGTAATCCAGCACGGCCAGCGCGTTCGTTGCCCCCGGTCGGACCAGCGCCGTCACATCGAACCGGCCGCGCTGCACGAAGCCGTGGATGGAGCCAATTTTTTTGCCGTTGAGGTAAACGTCGGCGTCCTTGTTCACGCCGTCGAACTCCAGCCAGGTCCGGCCGGTCGTAAAAGTGGCCGGGCTCTTAAATTCGGTCCGATACCAAAAATTGCGGTTGTACTTCTTCTTGTCGATCTTCCAGGCGTTGTCGCCGTAGGACGGCTCCTTCTCGATCCCGGCCACGACGTAGGCTTCCAGCACCGTTCCCGGCACGGTTGCCTTCACCCAATGCTCCGCCGCGAAGCCGGACGCGGAGATTTGCTCGCCGGTGGCGTTGACCTCGGCCTGCGGCGTGACGGTCCAGCCGTCGCCGTCGAGCGTCGCGGGTGCCGCCGCCGCGTGTGCAAGAACGGGCAGGGTGAGCGATGCAGCCAGGGTCACGAACAGTTTTTGCACGGCGCGGACCGTGTTCATCGCGGCCGATTTGTTCTTCGGGTCGAGAGATTTCATGGGGGAGAGCTTGCCCGCAGAACAGCGCGGGCGATGGTCGGTATTCTCTTTTCGTTCTCTCCCTTTACAAGTTCTTTTCAGAATCCGTTCAGCAAACGGAAGCGGGTGAGAGGGCCGGGCCGCATTCGCGTCTTGCGTTGCCGGATTTCGTTGGTGAGACTGACTTGTCGAGAAGATTTATAAACCCGACACCTCCCGAAAGATGAAGCGCATTCCCTCCTTGTTTGGAAACTATCATGGTCTCACCTTCGCCCTCCTGACCGTCGGGTTGTCGCTGTTCACAGCCAGTTCCGGAAAACCCGCCGAGCCCCCGGTGCCTCCCACCGAATCGACCACCGACGCCGGGAAGATGCCTCTCAAAGTCGCGGCCCCGCCCAAAAACGTCGATGACAAAACCGAGGCCGCCGGCGTTCCCTCCTGGGGCCTGGGACCGTTTGTGCGGTGCCCCGAAAATCCGCTCATCGAGCCGCGCACCGACACGATGTTCTTTTGCCCCATCCAGAAGATGAACGTGCCCTGGGAAGGCAAGAACATCGTCGGCGCTGCCGCGGCGGTGAAGGATGGAAAGGTTTATTGGCTCTACCGCGCCGAGCCGATCAACATCCATAACTCCCGGGTCGGTCTGGCCATCAGCGGCGACGGCATCCATTTCCAGCGTTCGCCCACGCCGGTCATCTATCCCGACGAGGACGCTCTCAAAAAATACGAGTGGCCCGGTGGCACCGAGGATGGCCGCATCGTGCAGCGTGAGGACGGGCTGTTCATCTACCTCTACTGCGCCTACGACGGCCGCCGCCCCAGGCAAGCCGTGGCTACCAGCCGAGACTTGGTGCACTGGGATAAGCAGGGGCTGGCCTTCGACAAAGCGGAGGGTGGCAAGTATCGGGACATCCCCAAGTGCGGGTCGGTCGTGAGCCGCTATTACGATGACGGACGCGTCGTGGCCGAAAAGATCAACGGGAAATACTGGATGTATTGCATCGATTACACCGTCGCGTTTTCCGACAACTGCATCAACTGGACGCCCGTCGTGGACGGCGACGGCAAGTTGACCCATGTATTGCCGCCGCGCCACGGCAAGTTCGATTGCACCCTCACCGAACCCGGGCCGCCCCCCATCGTCACACCCAAGGGCATCCTCGTGCTCTACCACGGCGAAAATAATCAAAAGAACGGCGACCCTAGTCTCCCGCAGAAATCCTATTCAGGGGGTCAGGCGTTGTTTGACCTGAACGACCCGACGAAACTGATTGCTCGCGCCGACAATTATTTCATCACCCCGCGCTTTCCCTACGAACTCAACAACGCCATCGGCGCGCCCGTCTGCTTCATGGAAGGGTTGGTGCGATTCAAAGGCAAGTGGCTGCTCTATTACGAAGGCGGCGACCACACAGGCTGCATGGCGACGTGCGATCAGCCGGGCTTTGAAAGCGCCACCGGAACAAAATGATAAGAGTTACGCAAGTGTGGCGCTTCTACAGCGTTTCTCGGTTGCGTGTCATGCCTCCGCAGCCCCGGCGGTGCCTTGTGCATACCACCTCCGCAGCCCTGGCAGGGGCGCAAGAGTTCAGCCCACGGCGCAAGCCGTGGGAACGTTCCATCCCCAGAGGACAAAGCCCCGGCAGGGGCGTAAGAAAACCCGCTGGGTGGTCCTCGCCAGGCCGCCGCTTGTTCTTACGCCCCTGCCGGGGCTCGGACGCGTTTGTTGATCCTTCCCCACGGCTCACGCCGTGGGCTGAAATCTTGCGCCCCTGCCGGGGCTTGAGGAAACCTTACATCCAAAAGAAAAAACGCTTTGGTAACCTGCCGGGTAAACTTCGATCTTCCGGCGTCTGCGGGTAATTCCGGTCACTCCAAAAGCTCAATGACATCGCGGAACTTCGCCGCGTCGTTCTTTCCATCGACCTTCTCGTACGGATTGTCCGAGACCGCCGCGTCCGCTTGCGCATCCATCTCCCGTGCGGCCGTGCCGGAGAGTTTCCAACCCAGCGGCAGCGGGATGGCTGTCCGGGTAAGCCCGAAGAAAAAGAATTCTGTCGAGCTGTAGCCCTGTTCCTCGCGCAGCGCCAGTTGCGCGTGACTGTCGTGAGCGCCCCGGGTGTGTGCCAGCGCCAGCACGGGAGCGAGCGCGTCTTCTAGAAAAGAACTGGGAGGGTGCTTCGGCTGCTCCGGCGCGACCGAAGGGTCGTCGTGCTCGAAATCCCGTCCGCCGCCCACCCCGCTCAGCGGATCGTTGCTGATGTAAATCACGTACGGATGCACGTCCGTCAGGTGACCGTCGGCGATGAGTTTTTTCACCGCGCGCAAGGTTTCCAACGCGGTGGTCGCGCCAGAGTTTTCAAAGTAACCGCCGTCCACGACGTGCGTGCCGTCCGGGTACACCCCGGCCGGGCTGACGTAACTGAACCGGGCGCTGTTGTGGGCGGCCGTGCTCAAAGGCTCGTCGCAATCCTCGTGCTTGCCGTCGCCGATCTTCTTACTGCCGTCGATGGCATCGAGAAAACCGTTGCCGATGACGATGTTGCTGGCGATGATCCGCTGGCCGGTCTCCACGCTCGTGCCGTTGAGGAAGAGCGCGGGCAGGTAGCCCGCTCCAGGGTCACGGCTGGCCCAGAGGTCATTGAAATTCCGTGCGAAATAGTCGTTGCCGAGGTATTTCTGCCCCCCTTTTCCCAGGCTCGTTCGAGCCACCGTCCCCGGTCCAGGGCAGGAAACGGATGGAAGATGAAACGCTGCATGAAATCAGGATAGAGCAGCGCGGCCAGCGGCGGGGCCAGGAAATCCTCGCCGAGCATCTTGCGCAGACCCGGCCGGATCGGCCCCCCGCGCCGGCCCGCCAGCGCCGCGTCGAAGGCCGCCGCTCCCAGGCTGCCTCCCGAGACGGCGCTGATCGCAAACACGTGTTCGGCAAAATCCGGCCGGTGCTCCGCCACGGTGCCGTCCTCCAGTTTGCCGAGCACGGTGGCGGTCCAGTAAGCGGCCCGGATGCCGCCGCCTTCCGTGGCGACGATGAAGAGCGGATGCACGGGTTCCCGCGTGAACTTGGCGGCGTTCGCCCGCCACGCCGCGAACGCCTCCTCGACCTTTGGCCGGTGGAAGCCATCGGGCGCGGAGGTTCGCACGACATGGTTGTCGTTCGACAGGCTGCAAACCGCCGCCCAGAGCAAGAGGAAGGTGATCAGCGGAAAGCGGGACCGTTCAAAAACATAAACGCAGACGCTGCCCCAGAACACCCACCCCGCCGCGGCGAAAAGGAGGACCGACCCGGACCCGAGCATCCCGGCGGAGATGATCGGATTGAAGGAAAACAGCCCCAACACCACGAACGAGATGATCGTCATCACGATCAACGCAAGCCGGGTCCCCCCGTCCAGCTCCCCCCACCCCCGTTTGACCCCGTGCGGGACGCTGAAGCGCGGCGCGCCGGCAGGCTGGAGGCCGAGGAACCGGAGCCGGTAGACGAGCAGCCAGTAGAGCACCGCCGCGATCACCACGCAGCCGACCGCGTAGGCGCGCAACCAGCCGGGAGCATCGTTGGGAGCGTTCTTGTCGTAGGTCGTGGAGGCGTGCCAGAAGCCCGCCGCCATGATGAGCAGCGGCACCACGCCGAACACGCGCGGCAGGTGCTCCCGCAGCCTCCGCTGCCATTTCTCCAGCCGTGGCCCCGGCGGTCTGCCGTCACCTTCTCCGGTGCAATAATCGAAGTCGAGGAGGACCCGGCAACTGTACCAACCCACCAGCGCCCACATGAGCGTCCCGACCACGATGCCGGACCACTTGATCGCCGGCAACGGACCGGATTCCAGCACCTTGAAGGTGCTTTCCTCACCCAGCGAACGCAGGACTTCCACGCCCTGCGCCACCCCCAGGAAAACGTAGCCGCCGACGAGGGCCACGAAGAAGCTGAAACGGCAGACCCGGAACTGCCGGTAGAGATCGACCACGTCGCGCCAGATCGAAAGACGCGGCGGACCGGGTGGTGCGGGTTGGTCACTCATCGGTGATGGATTCTCTGCGGAGCGGTGTGGCTAGAGGCGTTCCCTGGCAAAAATCAGGAGGCCGTTGGCGGGGATCGTGACCCCGGCGGATTGCGCCAGCGTGTCGCGGCCGGGACCATCGGCCGTGACGCCGCCGTAGTTACCCTGCGCGGCGGGATTGGTCCACGCCTCGTAAACGTCCGAGTTGAATACCTCTTCCCAGTGACCCGGCAATGGGAAACCCAGCAGATAGCTGCGGTCGTAGAACGTCGTCTCGTTGAGGCTCGCGACGATCACCACGTCGCGTCCCTCGCCGGGCACCCAGCGATGGAACGCGATGACCCGGTTGTCGTCGTGGACGTGGAAAACGTTCAAGCCCTCGCCGGTGAGCGCGGGGTAACGCCGGCGCAACCACAGGAGGTCGCGCATGTAGCGGTGGAAGTCGTCCATCTTCTTGTCGCCGCCGCCTTCGAGGCCGTCCCAGTCGATGAAAAGATTCGTCGCGCCCGGCCAGTCCGACCAATAGCGATATTCCAGAAACTCCTGACCCATGAACAACATGGGCACGCCCGGTGCGGTGAGCAGGAGTCCGTTGGCCACGCGCGAGCGGCTCGTGGCATACCACGAACGCGCGTCCCCCCCGCCCGCCAGCGCGGCGATGCGCGGTTGCTTGTCGCCGTGCGGATCGTAAACGAGGTCCTGATTTTCGAGTCCCTGGTACTGCCGCCACGCATCGACGAAACCATCGCGCGTGTAAAGCGACCCACGCACGAGGTCCATGTCCACCGCCGCGCCCGCGCCTGCCGCCGCCTGCGAGATCACCGTGCGGATGCTGCCACGCAGACGGTCGTCGTAGCCGAGATCGAAACCCATGCCGGCGGGCGTCGGCGTCACGGCCAGCGGCCGGTCGTCGTCCCAGTATTCGGCGATCTGCACGGCGTCGCTCTTGAGGAAGCGCACAGTGTTGGTCACGTCCTGCAGGAAGGACCAGCCGCCGTTCCAATCGATCACGCGCACCTCGTCGTAGCGCACGCCATCCATGCGATACTCGCCGAGCAGGACGCGGAGGTTCTCAATGAGGAAGGCACAGACGCCGTCGCTGTTGTAATTGAAAACGCGCCCCCCGGCCCAGTTCGCGCCGAAAACGTTGAAATAAAGATTGTTGCCGTCCCCCGGATTCGCGGGCCGGTCGAAGAAATCGATGCTCTCGTCGTTGAAAGCCCCGCCGGCATGGTTGAACACCACGTCGGCGATGACCGCCAGGCCGTAGAGATGGCAAACGTCCACGAAGAGCTTGAACTGGTTGACGTGGCTGGAGAGTTCCGCGGGGGTCTTGGGCGGCTGTCCTTTGGCCGCGAGCAGCGCGTTGATTCGTGGCAGGTAACGCGCGGCGAACGCGGGATCGGCCGGGTCCACGCAATAATCCATCTCCGGCGAGAACAGGTCGGTGCCGTTGTAACCGAGGCTGCAATCCGTCCAGAATTCCATGAACGGCAGCGGCTGCACGGCGTTGACACCGAGGTCGGCGAGATACGGGATGCGGTCCAACGCATCGAAGAATTTGGCGACGCGGTTGGCGCGGATATCTTGCCCGTTTTCGTCCCGGGCATAAAAGACCCCGACATGGAGCTGGTAGACCGCGAGTTGGTTGAACGGCGGCGGCCGGAAGTCCGGCGTGGTCCACTGGTAGCTCGACGGATCGCGCAGGATGCAGTTCGAGTCGCTGTAATCCTCCGAGACGGTTCCCTGATAATAGTGCAGTTCGCGCGCGTACGGATCGCGTTTGAAACCCGCGCCGCCGGTGCCGACGACCCAATAGCGGTAAGGCGTCCCGTCCGGCACGCCCGCAACGAACCCGATCCAGTGTCCCGTCGCGGCATCCTGCACCAGCAGGTCCGCCGGGTCCGGCGTGTAAACCGTGCCGGCGTGAAGCACCACGTACACCGCTGACGCCCCCGGCGCCCAGACGCGGAACGTCGCTCCGCCCGCCACCAGATGCCCGCCCATCGGAATGTCGGAAACAACACCACCCTGTACAACCCCCATGAAACCGTTGTTTATCAGTGGCGACGGAGATTGCAAACAAATATTTTCAAAGTCTTTGCTCCCGATGGGGTTATGTCATGGCCCATCGTGGCTCGGCAGCCCGGGAAATCTTGTCCACCCCGCCGACCGCAAAACTGCGGAGGACCTCAACCTTTCACTCCGAAACCGCGCAAACGTTCCACGAGTGCGGCGGTGGCGCGGTTGATCTGGTAGCGGTTCGCAAACGAGGCCCGCGCGCGGCGGCCCATGTCGTCGCGTTGGTCGGGAAGCAACTCGCGCCAGTCGTCGAGCAGCTTGGCCGTTCCCTCCAGCGTGTCGTCGGTGACCAACCCTGCCTTGTCCGCCTCCACCTCGCGCCAGATGTTCACCTTATTGGAAATGAGCACGGGCTTGCCGCAGGCCAGTGCCTCGACGACGGCGATGCCAAAATTTTCCTGGTGCGAAGGCAGGACGAACGCCTCTGCCGCGTGCAACGCGCCCCACTTCAGGTCGCCGGTGAGCATCCCCGGCCAGCAGACCGGCAGGTCGTGGCATTTTACCACCGCACGCAGTCCGGCCAGATAGGACGGGGCGTTTTGTTCCTCGGGACCGGCCATCACGAGCGTCGTTCGTTCCGCGAGGCGTGCCTCTTTGCGGTGCAATGCTTCCACGAGCAGGTCACAGCCTTTTTTGACCGCCAGACGGCCGAGGAACAGGATGATCCGCCGGTCCCGCAACCCGGGAAATTTTTCCAGAAATATTTCCTTTTGCGTCGCGGCGTCGCCCGGCGGTTCCTCGATGCCGAGCGGGTTGACGGCCTCGTTCGCGCGGTAGAGCCAGAAGCTCTTGCGCGCCAGCCGCCGTTCCTCCTCGCAGGTGAAAAACACCGCCCGCGCGCCACGCAGGATGCGGTACTCGGCCCACGGCCAGTAGAGCCATTTCTTGAGATGCTTTTTCGGGTAGGTCCGCTTGAACCACGGATCGAGCATCCCGTGGGCGAACACGAATCGCCGCTCGTCCTCCCACGCCCGCCACGCCGCGAACCCGTGGTGTTGCCAGAGTCCGTGCGTGATGAGGCAATCGAAATCCGTCCGCCGCGAACGCAGCCACGCTTCCAACCCTCGCGCGTACTGGTAGCTCCCGCGCGACGGCCCGAGCGCGTGCGCGGGGAACGGCAGGTCGCGCAACCATTCCGCGCCGGGCGCATCGACCGTGGCGACCTCCGTCGTGTGGCCGGCGCGGACGAGCGCCGCGCCGAATTGCCGGACTGCCTCGGCCACGCCACCCCCGCGCGGGTCGAGCGAGGACGCGACGTGCAGGATTCTCAAACGACGCTCCCCTCCGCGCGGTGGAAATACGCCGTCTCTGCCTCCGGCATCGGCTGGAGCGCGCGCGCGGGCACGCCGCCGTAGAGTTGGCCGGGTTCGGTGAACGCCTTGTTGAGCAGCGATTTCGCGCCGAGCACGCTGCGGTCCGGCAACGCCGCGCCGCCGAGCAGCACGCAGTTGGTGCCGACGAAGCAGTACGATCCTATCGTCACGGGCGCGGACGATTGCCGGCTGGTGGCGAGATCGATGCTGTGGGTGAGGATTTGCGACTGGAAGCCGGCGAACGTCGTGAACGCGCCGATGGTCACGGTGGCCGTGCAGTCGATCAGGTGCCGGTGGGTGATGGCCGAGTGCGCGCCGACGAGGAGTTCGGGACGGCGTTCGGGTTGGTGCGCGAAATGGAGTGACGGTCCCGGCGGAAAACCCGTGATCCAATTCAAGTTGCCGACCGTAACGTGTTCGCCCAGGTGGATAAAACCGAGATTCTTGCACACCGTCAGGTGGCCGATGCGCGAGTGGGCTTCCATCCGCAAACGCTGCGGAAATACGAACGACAGACCGATGCGCGCCGTCGGGTGGATGTCGAATCCGAACACCCGGCACAAACACCACCGCCGCAAGGTCCAAGGCAGCAAAACGGACAGCGCCATGAGAAGCGTTTTCATCACGTGGAACTCGGAGCGCGGCGGAACGAATAGGAAAAGGCAAGGTGCTGCTCATCGCCGGGAGCATAGCGACCAGAAGCAGTTTGCTGGAGCGCGTGATCGGGCATCATGGCTGGTCGGCGTGTATTTGGGTCAGTTTACGTTGGAAATCCTCGTCGGTAATCACCTCGACCACGGTATCGCTATGGCCAACGATCCGATGGTGCATCAAATGCGGCGGGCAAATCTGGTTTGATGGTGATGCCAAGATGATCGCCGTAGCTGAAGCCAACTGCGACGGACTTCCATAGTAAAGCCAGTCCATGGTGCGTCGGGAGGCGGGATCACGATAAAGCGAGGCGGCAAAACGTTCTTCCGTGATGTATTTGGGGACCATCACCTGCAACGAGGCGGGAAGATGGCCGTCCGTGTCGTCTGCAAATTCGCGGATAGCGGTGGCGAGCGTTTTCAGCCGGAGCATGTTGCGGTCCAACTCGGTGAACCGTTCCTTTCGGTTGAAGACCGGGAGGAACACGCCAGCGGCAACGCCGATGACGAGAGCAAGACCGACACTTATCCAAAGAACCCGCCTTTTTGAGCTAAGCATAACGAACGGTGCTTGGTGACGCCTAACAATACTTCAGTTCCACATTCTGCGTTCCGAGTTCATCGTAAGCCGCTCGTAATGGTCGAGCATTGCACCGGCCGTGAAGCGCGCGGCGTTGCGGAAACCGCGTTCCGCCCAGTGCGCGCGGGCGGCTTCGTCCGCGGCGACGCGCAGCGAGTTCCTCGGCGAACGCTTCCTCGTCCGCCGCCGCGCGCACGAAAGCCCCCTCGCCCGCCACTTCGCCCAGCGAACCCGCGTCGCTGCACAACACCGGGCAGCCGCACGCCTGCGCCTCGATCACCGGCCAGCCGAACCCCTCGAAACGCGACGGGAAAACCAACGCGCGCGCGCGGTTGTAGAGGGCTTCGAGCACGGCGTCGGAAGGTTTGACGATTTCGACCACGCGCGCGGCGACGCCGAGGCGCGCGGCGAGTTCGTGGAGATCGGCCGGCAGCGCCTCCCCGGCGAAAACCATCTTCCCTGCGGCCAGCGGTCCTTGAGCCGGGCGAAGATGCGCAGCACGCCATCGCGGTTTTTGCGCCGCAGGCTGGAACCGACGTTGAGCGCGAACGGTTCGCCCGCTTGCAGACCGGCGAGCGCCCGCCAGGCGCGCGTCGGCCTCGGCGGGATCGAGGGGGCGGTACGGGACGTTCAGGCCGTTGAGCACGAGCGCGCGCGTCGGGCGGCGAACCGTCGGGCCGGCGCACGAGGCGTTCCACGTCGCGGCGGGTGGCCGTCGAAACGCAAGCGATGGCATCCGCGCGGCCGAGCGAACGCGTGATCCAGCGTTGGAGGATTTTGCCGGTGGCCGACGCGGGGCAATCGGTCGGTTCGCCCAGCGCGCCGCGCACCGCGCCCATGTCGTGGCAGGTCACCAGCACGCGGTGCCCGGCCCAAGCGGCGGCGGGGGCGTACATGGCGTTGGAATGGTCGCAGATGTGCACCACCGCCTCCGGCGGCAGCGCGCGCACCCGGCGGCGGAGCGCCTGGGGGAACAACCCGTACTTGTCCAGGTAAGCGAGCCACTTGCCCGAGCCCGAGAACGTCGGTTGGCCGGCGTGCCCGCCGAAGCGCGCCGCCGGGGCGATGAGTTCCACCGTCCGGCCGCGTGCCCGCAGACCGTCGAGCAGCATGCGGGCAAACCGCAGCATGCTTTCCTGGCCGTCGGCCGGGTAGTTGCCGACGAGCAGGACGGGAGGGGGCATAAAGGCAGAAGTCAAAATGCAAAATGCAAAATGCAAAAGTCCAGAAAGCAGAAGTCAAAAGTCACGCTGACAGATCGGTTTCCTCTTCTGAACTTTTGCATTTTGCATTTTGCATTTTGCATTTTTCTTCCGCCTCCCGGTGCATTTGTTCGGCGTAAGCGGAACGTCCGCGCGGCAGCGTCCCGGCGGTGGCGGCGGGACGCGCGGGCGGCGGGACCGGCGCTTCCGGCTGGACCGACCCTTTTCCGGGCAGCGATGTACCGCGCGACGGCGGTGGCAGCGGTGGCAGGGACTTCGCGCGCGGCTTCGGTTCGGTCCCGGCCTCGACGGTTTCGGAGGCGCCGGGGCGGTTCGCCGCCAGACACAGGCCGCTGGCAATGGTGACGAAGCCGAGGGTCGTCGCCTGGCCGAACTGCCCCAGGACCATGTCGATGCTGCACGCGCCCAACAGCAGCATCGGCAGCGGGTGCCCGTCCCGGCGCAGGGTGCGCATCGCCTCGCCGAAGAGGTAAAGCGACGATGGCCACCCGCAGCAGTAGGTACAACGGCCCGACCACCGGCCCGCTCTCGATCATCACCCGGCCCATTTCGCCCTCGGCGAGAGAAATTTCCGCTGTCCCTCGAACAACAACCCCGCGCCGACGTTCGTGCCCATCCCGAGCCCCACCCCGTAGAAGTCCACCTTGCTGAACAACTGGAACGGCGCGAAGAACGATCGAAAAAAATCGGTCCACGAACCCCTCGCGGATGTCTGTCGCATCGCCGAAGCGGTAGGCGAAAACATCCAGTCCCTCCTTGAACACGGCGAAGGAACCCGCCGCCACCGCCCCCAAGCCGCACACGCCGGCGAGCTTCACGCCGCGGCCGAGGTAGCGCGGGCGCATCAGCTGATGAGCAGCACCGACGCGAGGATCACGATCACCAATCCCACCGCCCCACGGCTGCCCGAAAGCAGGATCAGGATCGTCAGCGCCGGCAGCGACGCCAGCCAGATCAGGCGCGGAAACATTTCCTTCTTGCAGCAGACCGTAAACGAAGAAAGCCGCCACGATGCCCGTGAAATTTCCCAGCCCGTTGGTGAACGAAAACGTGCCCGAGGGCCGGATGTGGCCGTAGGCGGCGTCGAGCATCGTGCCCTCGCCGCCCGCGCCCGCGTTGAGCCAGGAACCGGCGCCGGCGGCGAATTGCAGCAGCACGAGCAACGCCATCGGCAGCGCGACGACGAGCGTCCACCGGCCCACTCGGCGCAGGTCGTCGCGGTCGAAGATATTCGGGATCAGGAAGACCAGCGGCAGGTGCAGGAAATCCGCCCGCAACCCGTAGATCTGCACGATCAGCGGCGGCGTTGCTGCCGATCACCGAAAACGCGAGCGCCACGAGACTGATCCCCGCGATCCAGACGATGAACGCGCTCGCGGGAAAGATCCCTTTCGCCAACGCCAGCGAATAGATGAGCAGCAGGACCGGGTCGCGCACGACCAGCAGCGGCGTGGCCAGTCCGGGGAAAATCCACTTGCGCAACGCGCCCTCGATGATCCAGAGCGCGAGGTAAACCCACAGCAGCCATTTCAGGAACTTCAAATCCACCGGCCGGGCTGCCAGCACGGGCGGCAGCGTGCCAATGGCGCGCGGGGCGGGCGCGACGTCGTCGACGACGGCGGCGGGAGCGGGAGTCATGCGGAAAGGATGAAGGATAAGGGATGAAGCCGGAAGGCAGAAAGCGAGGGCGGAGGTCAGGTTCTTTCCTCTGCTTTCATCCTTTCAGCCTGTAGCAGACAGTCTGCCAACCGGCGGCGGTACGCTTCCCAGCCGAGCGTGGCGGCCTTGCGGCGGGCGGCGTGCTTCATGGCGGTCAACAGTGCGGGGCGGGCGAGCAGGAGTTCGAGTTTTTCCGCGATGGCCTCGGCCGAGCGGATCGGCACGAGGAAACCGTCCACGCCGTCGTCGATCACGTCCGGCCCGGCGGTGTGCGCGGTGGCGATGACCGGCAGGCCGCGCGACATCGCCTCCAGGATCACCAGCCCGAATCCCTCGAACAGCGACGGGAACACGAGCACGTCCTGCCGCGCCATCTCGGCGAGCACCTCGGCGTGCGGCAGGGTGGGAATCCAGCGGTGCGCGCGCACGGCGGCGTCCAGCGGCGCGCAGCCTTCGACGGTCTTGTCGCCGAGCAGGGTCAGTTCCACGCGCGCCGGGCCGAGCCGGCGCACGGCGTCCAGCAGATAGGAAAGTCCCTTGCGCTGGCCGAGCGAACCGGCGAAAAGCACCCGCAACGGTCCGCTTCCCGTTCTCGCGGCGGGCGGCGGCAAGTCGGCCGGCACGGGCGGCGCGCCGTAGGGGACGACGTGCACCGGCGCGCGCAACCCGGCGCGGACTCCAGCGTGTGGCGCGTGAAGCTGAACTGGCCACGATCACCGCGTCGGCGGCGGCGAGTTCCTCGTCCTTGCGCGCGAGTTTGGCGGCGCTGTCGGCACGGCCGGTGAGCGTCGCCGCCCAGCCGGTTCGCGCTCGGCTTCCTCGTCGAAGATCGCTCTGCCCCGCGCGCCAGTAGCCGATGGGCAGATCGTAGAAACACCGCAGTCCCATGCCGCCGGGCCGCGCGGAAGGTCGCCGCCGCGCCGTCCTCGTAGGCATACACGCCGCGCACGGTCTTCCGTGCCGCGCCAGCGCGCGCAGCCGCCGCGCGACCGCGCGGTCCATGGCGCGAAACACCCCGTCCACGCTGCACGGGCCGGTTTCGTGGCGGGTCAAGCCAGCGCGCCGCCGGGCAGGCGTGGGGCCAGCAGCCGGCCGGCCTCGCGCCACGGGGCCACGTGGATGCGTGCCGCGCACGGCGGCGGGGAAGCGCGCCGGCGCGAGTTGCGCGCGAGCGCCGCCGGCAGCCAGCGTTCGGCCCGGCCGCCGGGCGTCCAGTGCAGGCACGTCCAGAGTTCGGCCAGCAGCCCCGCCTCCTCCAGCGCGAGCGCGGCCTGGCGGGCGTGGGCGTTGCCGAAGGGATGACTGAAAAGGACATGGAGAATCTTGGAACTCAGCGCCGCGCCTACCGCCTCCTTGTCAAACACCTCCAGGTACGTTCGCGGCGATGCGCCGCGGGGCTGTGGGTAGCCAGGTGTTCGGCCGCGCCGCGCGCGCAGACGGTCGCGCAGGTCGCCGTCGGGCAGCAGCGGCCCAGAGCGGTCGGCCAGCGCAGGCGGCGTCGCCGTTGGGGAAAAGTCAGCGCCGCAGGGGCCGATGGCGTCGGGCAGCCCGCCGCCCTCCGAGCCGACCACCGCGCAGCCGCAGGCGATGCCTTCCAGCGCCACCACGCCGAAGGGTTCGGCCAGCCGCGAGGGCACGACCATGATGCGGTGCTCGTTGAGGATGCGCACGAGCGTCTCGCCGGTCTGGATGCCCAGCGAACGTCACCTGCGCGGCCACGCCGAGGCGTTGCGCCATCGCTTCGAGGTGGCCGCGCTCCGGCCCGTCGCCGACGACCGTCAAGCCGGGCGTCAGGCCGTGCAGCTCGCATCCGCGCGAGGGCTTCGAGGGTCAGGTCGCCGCCCTTGTCCGAGACCAGCCGCGCCAGGAACACGATGTCCCTCGTGCGCGCCACGTCGGGCAGCAGGCGGAACAGCTGGTCCTGGTACGGGTTGCCGATGAGCGTGGCGGGCACCGGCAGCGGCGCGGCCACCGCGCGGCTGATGGCGATGGGCGAGCCGAAGCGGATGAGCAGTTTCTTGAGCCGGTCCTGCCAGCCCGTGCGGCCGTCCACGCGCGTCAGCCAGGTCTGGTGGGAGACGACCCACGGGCCGGCGCACCAGCAGCAGCGGCCAGAGCGTGCGCAGGCTGATGTTGTTCTGGAAATACACGTCGCACCAGCGCACGAGCGACAACAGTTCCCTGCGGCCCGGCCGGCGGACCACCGGGAAGGCGAAACTCCGCCTTGTCGAGCGCCTCCGCGTCCGGCCGGGGACTCTGCGTGACGACGATGACCTCGTGCCCAGCGCCGTGAACTCGTCCGCCAGCACGCGCGCCACGGTTTCCAGGCCGCCGATGTCCGGGTAGAAAAAATGCGTGGCAAGCAGGATGTGCATGGGAGCGTAGCGGGAAACGACAGTGGCTGGCGGGGCGGCGGTGATGGTGGCGGTCATCGGGTTGGCTACCCCTTTCCCCGCACCAATCGTGCCACTTTCCGTGCGACGGTGTGCGCGAGCGACGGCGGGTTGCACGCCATGACCCGGCGCAGTTCCAGCGGATGCGCGCCGGGCCGGTTCGCGCCGAAGGTCGCGGGACTCGTCGCGGCGGCGCACGCGGTCGCGTAACCGGCCTCCGCCACGAGGTCGCGCACGCCTCGTTGTAGCTCGCCGTAGGGATAGCAAAAATGGCGGACGGGCACGCCGAAACGGTCTTCCAGCCGCTTTTTGCTGTCGAAGATTTCCGCCCGGGCGCTGTTCCGGGGACAGCGTCGGCAGGTGCGGGATGCGTGAGCGTGTGCGAGCCGATCTCGTGGCCGGCGGCGAGCCATTCGCGGATTTGCGCGTTCGTCCATGAGGGCTTGCGGCGGTTCGCCGATGGCGCGGTCCCATTCGTCCCTCGCCGCCGATGAGTCCGGCGACGATGAACTGGATCGCCCGCAACCCGCGCGCCTGGAGGATGGGCAGCGCGTCGTCGAACACGCTGGGAAAGCCGTCGTCGAAGGTCAGGCAAAAGCCGGACTCGCCCGCGTCGATGGTTGCCATCGCTGCGTCGTAAGAGATGCGGACGTTGCCCGGCGGCGGTCAGTTCCGCCATCTGCCGGTCGAAATCGCGCGGGCTGACGTACAGGCTCGGCCAGACGCGAACCGGCCAGCGGTGCGCCGATCTTGTGGTACATCAGGATCGCCACGCCGCCGCGCCCTCGTTGTCGAACATCCAGCGGTCGCGCCCCCACGAACGGTAGGGATGCGGAGAGGGTTCCACGGGTGCGGTCATGCCTTTTCGTCGAGCCAGCGCAGGTAGGTCGCCTCCAGTTTGCGCACGCTCGTTTCCCAGCGCAAGCCCTGGACCCGCCGCCAGCCTGCCTCCGCGATGCTCGCGCGCCCGGCCTCGTCGTCGAGCAACCGACCCGACCGCCGCCTGCATCGCTTCCGCGCGTCGCCGAACGGGCACAGGAGGGCCTCCTCGCCGTCGCGCAGTTCCGCGCCGAAGCCGGTGGGCGTCGTCACCGCCGCGCAGCCGCACGCCATCGCCTCGGCCAGCGCCAGGCCGAAACCCTCGTATTCGGTGGGTAAGAAAAAAACCGTCGCGCGGGAAAGGCGGGCGATGAGTTCCGGCACCGGCAGGCGCGGCTCGACGAGGATGCGCCCGTGGAGTTCGGCGGGAAACGCGGCGAGGACGGTCTGCGCCGGTTCGCCCACGCCGAGGAGGTCCAGTTGCAGCTCCGGCCGCTCGCGCAGGAGCGGGACAATCGCTGCCACCAGCGGCGCGGTGCCCTTGCGGGCGATCCACGAACCGAGAAACGCCACTCGGTTCTCGCGATCCTCCGTCGGCAACGGCACGGTCCAGGTAGGCCGGTTCCAGGCCGAGGGAACGACTTCCATGCGCGCCGGGTTGCCGATGCCGGTGCTCGACGAGGAAGCGACGGTCGAGTTCGCAGCCGGTCACGAAGCCGTCGGGGCGCGAAAAGGCGAGGGTTTCCGCGCGTTGCAACGTGGACGCCGCCAGCGCGCGCAGTCCGGCCGGGCGCGGAGAACCGCTGGCGGCGTGGGCCATGCGTTCGGCCCCGAGCAGTTCGAGGCCGTCGGTGTGCGCGACGAGCAGCGGGCGTTTACTGCGTGAACGGCGCGAAAGCCACCACGTTCCCGGCCAGAACTCCGCGCCGTAGAACTCGATCAGGTCGTAGCGGGACAGGTCGTGTCCGGTCGAGCCAGCGCAGGCCGCGCCAACCGATCCGCACGCGTCGTCCGGGCCGCGCGCCGTCGGCACCGAGCAGGGCGGCGGTGTCCACGATATCCACGTTGTGGCCGCGTGCGCGCAGGCCGGCGCTCCAGGCCAGCCGCGTGCGTCCCGAGCCGAGCCGGTGGTCGAGTTCGCAGTTGCTGAAGACCAAGACGCGCATGCCGTCGTCACAAGGTAGGGATGGCTCTCCGAGCCGTCCCAACGTTTCTGGCAGGATTCCGTTCGCCCGGCAATCATCCAGACTGATTTTGGGACGGCTCGGAGAGCCATCCCTACCTTGTGACGAACGTCTGCTTCGCAGCAAACGATCCCTAGCTCACCTTTTCCGGGCTGCGGGTCTTACGCGTCTTCTTGACGGTCTTTTCGTCGTCCTCGTCCGTGGCCGGGTGATAGTATTCCTCGTACTGGTAGTACACGAACTCCGGCGAGGTCGTGTCCACCTGGTTGAGGATCACCCCGGGGATGTTCGCCTGCCGCTTGTAGAGGATTTCCAGCGACTTGCGCGTCATCTTCGCGGAGGTGAACGCCATCCGCACGACGAACAACGTCGCGTCGATCTTCGGCGCGAGGCTGGCCGTGTCGTCGGCCGCGAGCACCGGCGAACTGTCGATGATGATGTAGTCGTACAGCGGATAAAGCTCTTGCAGGAGCCGGTCGGTGGCCTTGTTGAGCAGGTACTCGCTGGGCTGCGGCACGTTGCGCCCGCGCGGCAGGACGTGCAGGTTTTCGATGCCCGTCGTGCGGATGGCCAGCTTCCAGTTGACGTTGTGCCCGAGCACGTCCGTCAGACCCGGGTCGCGCGTGCACGCCGAACGCTGCCGTGAATCTGCCCGCGCCGCAGGTCGGCGTCGATGAGCAGCGTCTTCATGCCCGCGAACGCCAGCACGAGCGCGAGGTTGCTCGACAGTCGTGGACTTGCCCTCGTTGGGGACGGCGCTGGTGATAAGCAGCGTCTTGGGCCGCGCGCCTTCCATCGGCATGAAGAGCAGCGTCGAGCGCAGGTTGCGGAACGATTCGACGAGTTGGTGGCGCTGGATCGTCGGGCCGCAGCAGTTCCAGGCTGTCGCCGCTGCTGTCGCGCGGAATCTGGCCGATGACGTGCTCGGCGAAATGCATCTGGAAATCGCTGATGGACTCCATGCGGTCGTCCATGCGGTCGATCAGCAACAGGATGCCCACGCCCGCCGCCAGACCCAGGAGCACCGCCATCGCGATGGCCTTCATCCAGGGCGCGACGACGGCCGTGGCCTCCGAGGCGTCTTCCATGCGGTAGATCGTCTCGGGGGTCGAATTGGTACGCATGGCGGCGGCCGTGTAAGTGGCCATCAGCTTTTCCTGCGCGTCCTGGTCGCGTTTCTTGGTCTCGACAAGTTGCTCGTACTTGGCGCGTTGCACGCGGTTATCCAGGGCGTCGCGCTCGGCCGGTTCGATCTTGGCGTTGATCGCCTGGAGCTGCGTCGCGGTGAAAGCCCGCTGGGCCTCGATGCGCTGGCGGGAGGTTTCCAACGCCTCGTCCACGCGGCGCTGCTGGGTCTTCATGGCGGCCCGGAGCGCGATGATCTTGGGATGCGTTTCGCGCATGTCGGCCGTGAAGATGTCGAGTTGCGCCTTGAGGTCCGCGATCTGGGCGAGCGCCTGCCGGTAGTCCGCCTGCGTGTTGTCGAGGTCCAACGCGATCTGCGTGGTCGGCGACACCGTCTCGCCGTTGTTGTTGCCGCTGGAGTTGCGGTTGGTGACCACCGGGCTGCTGCCGTGGTCGATGCCCTGCTCGGGGGTCATCAGCTTGAGCCGGTCGTAATCGGACTGGAGCATGTCCCTCTTCTGACGCAGGGCTTCCAGGCTTTCGTTGGTTTTGTCCTCCGGACCGTACACTTTCTTGGTGTCGTACTGGTACTGGATGATCGCCGCGTTATCCTGCCGCAGCTTTTCGTCCCCGCTGGCGATCTGCGTCCGCAGGTTCTCGAAACCCACTCCCGCCACGCCTTCGCGCTGCTGCTTGCGCCAGGCGAAATAACCGTCCACGGCCGCCTGCAAGTACCACTGGGTGTAATGGGGGTCCGTGCCGGTGGCGGTGATGGTCAGGATCGTGTTCTTCGGAGAGTAATCCAACGTCACGGGCGAGGCTGGCACGCCGGGATGGTTCGCCGCGAGGATGTCACCGGCAAACCGGCGCACGTCACCCGAGGTCTGCATGATGTAGACCTGATTCTGCAACAGCGTGTCCGGGTCCAGGGCCGCCGCCGCCGAGTTCGGATCGCCGGCGACCACCGGCCGGTTTTCCTGGTTGACGCTCAGCTTGGCCGAGGAGGAGAACGCGGCCGGTTTGTTGATCTGGAAGTATGCCGTCACGCACAACGCGACGCTCAGCGTCAGCAGCAGCACCCACCAATACTTCTTCAGTAGACAGCGGTAGCGGTGGAGTTTGTTCCAGATGGACGACGACCACGACGGGTTGCTGCCGGCGGATAGACCTGCGGGTGCACTCATAAAAAATTAAGCGGGATCAAAAGTGGACGCCGATGATGAGCCGATCCACCCGGACCTTGTCGTTCGGCTGGAGAACCACGTCCTTGTCGTTTTCGCCGTGGAGGACGGCTTTGGCGTTGACCAAAATGCCTTTTTTCGGCGCGCCGTTGCGGTAGATGTGCACGCCTTTCAGGTCCGCCTCCTCGGTGAAACCGCCGAGTTGGAGGATGGCCTGGACGACGGTCAATTGTCCGTCCACCGGCAGATCGACGGCCCCCTTGCTGGCCACCTCGCCGGTGATGAAGACCTTGCCCTTGCTGGTGCCCTGCGCCACGGAATCGAGGCCCAGCGAGACGCTCGCGTGCCCGGGCTTGTAGTATTCGCGTTCCAGCACGCTCTTGATCTCCGCCGTCAATTCCCGCGTGGTCTTGCCCGACGCCTTGACGCGCAGACTGCCGAGCGGGAGTTGCACCTCGCCGGAATCCGTCACGATGAGTTGGTGAGGTTCGTTGTCCCGGTCCTCGGCGACGCGGTAGCTCAGCACGTCGCGCGGCCCGAGTTTGTGGTCGGGGTCGATGGGCGCAACGGCCGTGGCCATCGGGTAACTGCCGGGGGTCATGCCGTTGGACCCCTGCGAATACTGGTTGGAAGTCGGGCGCGGCGGGGTGCTGGCCGGCAGGGTGGCGGAGCGGTTAAACGGGCTCAGGCCGGGGGATTGCGTCGAGCTAAAAGGCACCTGGGCAACGGCCGCTGCCGACAGCAGTGCCGAGACTCCGACCACCATCCACAAAACCGGAACGAGACGGGTTTTCATGCGTGGTGCCAAGAATAGCTACTTTCGTTCCCACGGGCAAAACTATTCCGGCCACCAGTGTAAATTGGGTCCGGGCGGCGCGCGGGGATGGACGCGCTTTCTCAACCCATGATCGCCGCGTGGTCCGCCGGTCCGGGAGGCGTCTTCCGAACGCGAGAGAAACGCGTGGTCTTTCGAGACCACGTTGCGCAGTTTTCTTGCCGCCGCAGGCGGTCGTCCTGCAAGGTAGGGATGGCTCTCCGAGCCAGTCCCTAATTTTTCTGGCAAGGCGCACCATGCGCACGGAAGTCGTCCAAGCCAATCTTGGGACTGGCTCGGAGAGCCATCCCTACCTTGGTTGGAACGCCGCAGGCGCGACGGGATGACGCCACCCTAGAAATGATAGTCCACGTCCAGCCCGACGCGGTTCTGGTAGTAATCGCGCAGGTCGGCGTCCGAATCCTTCTCGATGTACGCGTAATGCGCCGCCGCCGAGAGGTGGCGGTTGAACTGATACCCGAGGCTGATGTCGCCGCCGTAACGGTTGATGCGCTCGTCGAACGGTCCGCCCGACTCCACGTCGTGATCGTAGAACAGGTCGCCCGCCAGCGTGATGTTGCTGAACACGCGCCAGGACACGTTGTAGCGGATGTAATCCACCTTCACATAGTTGGAGAGCAGGCCGAGGTCGGCCTCGCGTCCGAGCGAGAGGCTGTGGGTCAGGTAGGCGTTGATGCGGTTGTTCAGCGTCGCGCTGTAGAAAAACGTCGAGAGACTGTACTTGTCGCCGTAGGTGCCGGTCGTCGGCAGGCCCTCCACGCGGTCGAAGGCGTTGTACGCGCCGTTGTCCACCGTGCCGCCGCTGTCGAAGCTCGCGAACTGGTAGCCGCCGTGCAGCACGACGCGGAAGTACGGCGTGATGGTCGTGTCCAGGAACGCACCCACCGTGCCGCCTTTCGAGTCGTTGAGCCCGGTCTTGTCGTATCCGGTGATCGAGTACCCACCGTCCACGCCGATGTACGTCCGCGGCCTGATCTGGTAGGACGCGGACGCGGCGAACTGGTCGGCGTTGCGGTCGAGATAATCGAAGTCGCTGTTGAGCGCGAGGTAGTTGAAATGATCGTACTCGCCCGTGAACACGAGCCCGTCGTGCAGATCGACCGTCGCGGTGATGCCGCCCGTGTTCGTGAACCGGCCGAAATTCGTCACGTTGCTCAATTCGGCGGAGTCCACCGGGTCCTGGCGGATGTCGAAGGCGTCGTGGATGTTAAAACGCAGGTAGTCGCCGATGTAAAGGTCCAGCGCGAGCTGGCTGCCCGGGGTGATGAAGACATCGCCGCTGGTGGCGTTGGGATGTTCGAGGTAGCGCACGACGCCGACGCCGATGTCGAAGCGCAGGGCGTTGAGCCTGGTCAGCGGGACGACCGTGAGGATGTTCAACGCGAGCCGCACGACCTCGTCCGAGGTCCGGTTGACCTGGGAATAGCTGATGTTGTCGATGTACTCGATGCCGCCCACCAGGTCGGCGGAGAATTTCACCGGGCCGACGCGCAGGTTGTAGTCCGTGACGCCGGGACCCGCCGCGACCGGGGCCGAGGCGGGCGTGGAGCTGGTGAGGGTCTCGCGCATCATCTCCTGCGCCTGCGCCGAAGCCCCGCAGAAAATCGACCCGGCCAGCGCCGGGTACAGAAGTAGCTTGGCTAGACGCGTCCGCCAATGCCGGCCCGTCCGCGCACCTGGTCGATGCGTTTCTTTGGCCGGGGCGTCAGACCGCCGTGGTCGGGATTCCGCCGATCCCTTGGCACACGCAATAAAGATTTCCATGAATTATACCTGTGATCCGTTCTCGCTGGCTGCTACAAACTCGCCAAACCTGAGTGGTTTCAATAATGAGATATGGCCGTGCAAGCTAGTTTCTTGTCCGAAGCGTTTCTTTATGGCAAACATATTTTTTGGTTTTCTCAACGCGCGGGGACGCTGCCTGCCCTCCCTCGCGGGGGTGTTGCTGACGGGGATTTTCCTGTTGGCGAACCTCCCGGCGGCGCACGGCGGCCTGCTGCCTACGAGCAAGGATCGTTCCCAGGGGGACGCCTTGTTCCAGCAAGCCACTAGCGCCTACCAGGCAGGAGATTACGCGGGCACGCTGCACCTGCTGGAGCAGGCCGACGCGCTGAAACCCGATCAGGCCGACGCGTGGAACCTGCGCGGCGTGGTCTTCCTCAAGCAAAAGGCTTACGACAAGGCGGAGGCGGCCTTCGCGCGGTCGGTGGCCATCGACCCGAACCTGTGGGCGGCGCAATTCAATCTCGCGGAGGTTTCGTTCCAGAAGAAGAACTACGCGCGGGCGCGGACGGTGTTCGACAACCTGCTCTCGCAGACCGACCGCTACAAGGCTACCAACAAGTGGGAACTGGTGCTTTATAAAGCGTTCCTCTGCGCGCTGCTCTCCGGCGACGAGGCCGACGCGCGCAAGAAACTGGCCAAACTCCCGGCGAACGGCGGGGCAACTCCGGCGTTGCTGTACGCGCAGGCGGCGCTGGCGTTCAGCCGCAAGGACACGGCGGGGGCGAACCGCATCCTCGCCGGCGCGCAGACGGCTTACCCGCCCGCGCTCAACGGACTGTTCGCAAATTCACTCGAAACCGCCGGCTGGCAGACCCCGGCGATGAACCCGCTCCCGTCCACTCTGACCGCCAGCGCCGACCCGGCGACGGCGGCGGCGATGAACGCGGCGGGCATCACGAATCCGGGCAACGCCACAACCTCGGGACCCTCGCGCCCGGCCGGGCTGCGGCCGTCGGTGGCGCTGCCCGATCCCCGGCTGGTCGCGGCGGCGTCCGATCCATTGCCGTCCGCGTCGGGCCGGGACGTGATCCCCGTCGTCGGGCAGGCCGCACCGTCGCCTGCGGGCAAAAACGCGCCCGGCACGACGCGGCATCCGGCGAAGCAAAACCCCGCCGCCTCGCCTGCCCCCGGAACATCCTCGGGCGGCAGCCTGGAACCGGCCGCCACCCCGCCACCGTCGCCCTTCGACCGCAACGGGCTGTTGTTGGGACTGGATTGAAGCACTGGAACGGCGGACTGTCGGACGACACCGACCCGCCATGCCCACCGACTGGAACTCCTGCTACCGCACCGGCGAAACGCCCTGGGATAAGGGCGCGCCCGCCCCGCCGTTGCTGGCGTGGCTCGAAACACCCGGGCACCGTCTGGCGGGCGAGGTGCTCGTGCCCGGCTGCGGCCCGGGACACGACGTACGCGCCATCGCCTCCACCGATCAGGCCGCGGTGGTCTGCGGCCTGGACATTTCCCCGGCCGCCTTGGAACAGGCTCGTCGCTGGCCGCCTGCTGGCCGCGAGACCTACCGGGAAGGCGACCTGTTCGACCTGCCGCCGGAGTTTTGCGAGCGTTTTGACTGGGTGTTCGAGCACACCTGTTTTTGTGCGATTGACCCGGCGCGCCGGCCGGAATACGTCCGCGCCGTCGCCCGGGCGTTGCGGCCGGGCGGCGGCCTCCTGGCGATCTTTTACCTGAACCCCTGGAAGGACGGCGAGCCCCCGCCGCCGGAGGGCGGACCGCCATTCGGCACCACGGTGGAAGAACTCGACAGCCTGTTCGCGGGAGCCTTCGATCTGTTGGACGAATGGGTACCCGACCGTGCCTACCGGGGACGGGAGGGCCGCGAACTCATGCGGCTGCTGCGGCGATCAAACTAAATCGTTTCTCAGTTGCCTGTCCGGTTTTCAGCCCCGGCAGGGGCGACAGAGTTCAGCCCACGGCGTGAGCCGTGGGTGGCAACCGCGCAAGGGCCCAGCCCCGGCAGGGGTGTAAGAAAACCCGCGGGGTGGTCCTCGCAAGGCCGCCGTGTTTTCTTACGCCCCTGCCGGGGCTGGCCTGGCTGGCGATCTTTCCCACGGCTCACGCCGTGGGCTCAACGACTACCGGCTCAAGCCGGTAGGATGCGATGGGACTAAAAGTCCGGTGGCGGCTAGAAGCCGCTTGGAAAGCCCCCGGCCCGGGCCGGCTGGCAAGGCATCGGCGGCGACCCCTGGCCTCACGGCGGGTCGGCCACGATGCGGAACGTTCCCTCGCCATCCTCGTCCCACTTCTGCTCCTCGATGTAGCGCTTGATCGTCTTCTCATCGACCGCTCCGACCGTCGCGCAAAAGTAGCCCCGTGCCCACAGGTGCTGGCCCCAATAACGCTTCTGCAAACTCGGGAACTCCTCCTGCAGCTTGCGCGAACTCCTGCCCTTCAAGTACTGCGCCAGCTTGGCCGGCGACAACACCGGCGGCGCGCTGACGAGCAGATGCACGTGGTCGGGCGACACCGCTCCACGCACCACCGCCACCTCCCGCGCCCGGCAAATCTCGCGGATCAGGTCGCGGCAACGCACCGCCAGGTCCCCCTTGAGCACCGGCCAGCGGTACTTGGTCACCCAGATCAGGTGGTACTTGCAGTCCGAGACCGTGTGCCCACGATGGTGGTAGTTGGCCATGCAGCCGCCCACCTTAACGCGCCACCCGCCACCCTCCAAGGCAGACCGTCTAAAGACGGTGGGCTCCAACCCGGCACCTGGATACTGAACTCTGCCGCCCCTGCCGGGGCTTGCGGACCTTACACGCAAACGTAAAACGCTTTGAGGCACTTTTTCGCTTTTGCGCGAGAGGTCTCCGCAGCCCCGGTAGGGGCGTAAGATTTTAGGGCATTCTACTTTGAGTGGTGACCGGCTGACCTCCGTAGCGCCAACGGCGCGGCTTCAGTTCTAGCCTGGGGCAACGCCCCGGGTTGGGACCGACCAAGCGGCAAGCCCTGAAGGGGCGATTCATCCGGGCGGCGAGTCGAGATGAGTCGCCCATTCAGGGCTTGGCAGAGGCCCCCTGTCCACCTGGGGCGTTGCCCCAGGCTCGTATGAAGCCGCGCCGTTGGCGCTCCCGGATGTCAGTCACACCCCGAAGCATGAAGCCGCGCCGTTGGCGCTCCCGGATGTCAGTCACACCCCGAAGCAAAATGCTCCAGCCCCGGCAGGGGCGTAAGATTTTAGCCCACGGCGCAAGCCGTGGGATAGTCATATCCAAGAAGATCAAAGCCCCGGCAGGGGCGTAAGAAAACCGGCGCGATGATCGGTGGAACGCCAGCGGCTTTTTCTTACGCCCCTGCCGGGGCTGGCACATTTGGCGAAGCCCACCCACGGCTCACGCCGTGGGCTGGAATCTTACGCCCCTGCCGGGGCTCAAATCTTATGCCCCGGCAGGGGCTCAAATCTTCCAGCGACCGAAGAACGCGCCCCCGTCAACGCGGCAGGTCCACGAAATTGAGGTATCCCCCGACCACGGACAGGAATTTTTTCAGGTCCAACGGTTTGGTCAGATAGGCTCCGGCCCCGGCGGCGAGCAGGCGTTCGATCTGCGGCGGCGTCGCGTCGGCGCTGAGCATGACCACGGGAATCCCGCGCGTCACGGGGTCGGCCCGGAGCCGGCGCAGGACCTCGTCGCCCCGGATATCGGGCAGTTGCAGGTCGAGCAGGATCAACGCCGGCCAGTGCTGGCGCGCCATCTCCACGCCGAGCACCCCCTGCATCGCCGCGATGAGCTGCACCTGCGGGTAACGCCTGAAGAGGGTTTCAACCAGCGTGAAATTCGACACGTTGTCCTCGATGTACAGCACGGTGATCCGCCGGTCGGCGGCCCCCTCCGCCGGTGGTGGCGCCCCGGCCGCGCCGGTCTCGCGGACCGCCGCGCTCACCGGGGGCGCGGCGGCGGCGGGCAGGTCGATCCAGAAGGTGCTGCCCTCGCCCACCTGGCTGCGGACGCCGATCTGGCCGCCCTGCGACTCGATCAGCCGCTTGCTCAAGGCCAGGCCGATGCCGCTGCCGTCGATGTTGCGCTCGTTCGCGTTGAGGCGCTCGAAGGGCGTGAACAACTTGGGCAAATCCTCCTCGCTGATGCCCGCTCCGGTATCGCTCACCAGCACCCGCACCTGTTCACCGTGACGCTCGCAGGAGACGCGCACGGTGCCGCCCTCGCGGTTGAATTTCACCGCGTTGGCCAGCAGGTTGAGCAGCGATTGGTGGAAGCGCAGCTTATCCGCCAGGACAAAGACCTCCGGCGCGCAATCGGTGTTTTCGAGCCGGATTCGGCGTGGCTGTGCCAGGGGGCCGAGCAACTTGAGGGCTTCGTCCACCATCTCGGGGACGCTCAACGGCTCCAAGGTCAGGTCCAGGCGGCCCGTCTCGATGCGGGAGATGTCGAGCACCTCGTCGATCAGCGCCAGCAGGTGCCGCCCGGCCTTGAGGATTTGCTGCACGCTGGCGGCGTCCTCCGGGGTAGAGGAGCCCAGTTCGAGCAATTGCGCGAACCCCAGCACGGCGTTGAGCGGCGTGCGTAGCTCGTGGCTCATGCGCGAGAGGAACTCGCTCTTGGCCGCGTTGGCCTTCTCGGCTTCTTCCTTGGCCTCGCGCAGGCTTTCCCGCGCGCGTTGCGCCGCCGTCACGTCCAGGCTGATGCCCGTGACCCCGGTGATGGCCCCGCCGTCGCCGCGCGTGGGGGCGAAACGCATGTCCATCACGAACCCTCCGATTTCCGTCTCCGTCTCCACCGCCTCACCGGCCAGCGCACGCTCGTAGGGGCCGAGGATTTCCGCGCGGTCGCGGTAGTTTTCGGTGAACGACTGCCCCACCCACTGTCCGGGCTTCACGCCGAGCGGCTCCAGCCCCCTGCCCTCGGAAAAGGTGAAGACGCCGTTGGCATCCGTGGCGAACAGGACGACCGGCGCCGCCGCCAGCAGCGCGTGCAGCCGGCCCTCGCTCTCGCGCAGCCGCGCCACCGTGTCGGCCAGCTCGGCGGTGCGCTGCCGGACGCGTTCCTCCATCTCGCGGTTGGCCCCGGCCAGTTGCGCCTCGGCTGCCCGGCGCGCGGTGATCTCGTTTTCCAGCAGCAGGTTCGCCTGCATCAGCTTCTCCGGACTGGCGAGGCCCAGGGCCTTGGGGATAATCGGGACCAGCGCCGCCGCCGTCCCCGCGGACGCGATGGCGGTAATGGCCTTGACGACCCCATCGAGCCGGTAGATCGGGTCCCACACCGTCACGATGGCCAGGATGTGCGTGGTCCCGCACGCGACGATGAAAATGCCGAAGAGCCAGAACAGCCAGCGGAACGGCAGGTCGTCGCGCTTGCGCACCAGATAGATCAGCGCGAGCGGGATGGAAAAATATGACAACGCGATGACCCCGTCGGAAATGACGTGCGTCCAGAGGACCCCCGGACGCCAGAAATAACAATGCCCGTGGGGCATGAAATCCGAGGAATTGAAGAGCCGTTGGAAGAATTCGAGCATGGGGAGAACGCGGGTTTGGCTTCCACCCGGTTCGGCGGAGCGCCAGGAGTTGTCCGGACGCGGGGCTCGTTCGGATGCGGGTCTCCTCGCGTCGTGCAATTTCGCCTAGCAGGGCTTTTCGCCCGAGTCAAGGTCCCCGGGCACAGGATTTTACCCCCTTTTTTGCCGCCTCACACGAGCACCTGCGGATCGTCGAGTCGCCGGTTGAGGTTGTACGCCGCGCTGATGAGCGCCAGATGCGTGAACGCCTGCGGAAAATTCCCCAGGTGCTCGCCGCTCGGCCCGAGTTCCTCCGCGTACAGCCCGAGGTGGTTCGCGTAGCCGAGCATCTTCTCAAAAATGTAACGCGCCTGCTCCAGGTCGCCGCTGCGCGCCAGACATTCCACGTACCAGAACGAGCACATCGTAGAACGTCCCCTCCTCGCCGCCCAACCCGTCATCGTCCTTGTAACGGTACACCAGCGAGTCCTCCACGAGGTCTTTCTCGATGGCGCGCAACGACGAAAGCCAGCGGCGGTCCGTCGGACTGAGGAACCGCACCATCGGCATCAACAGCGACGAGGCATCCACGTCGGGCCGGCCGAGCGCCTGGATGAACGCCCCTTTTTTCGGGTTCCAGAACTTCGTGTAAATCTGGTTGTAAATGGCGTCGCGCGTCTTGAACCACAACGCCGGCGGCGTCGGGAAACTGCGCTTGCCCGCCAGCCGGATGGCGCGGTCCACGGCGACCCAGCACATCAATTGTGAATAAAGATACTCCCGCTTGCCGCCGCGCACCTCCCAGATGCCCGCGTCGCTTGCGACGGTAGTTTTTGCAAACGTAGTCGATCAGCTTGGTCACGTCCTGCCAGCCGTCGTAGTCGATGGGGCGGCCGTACTTGTCGTAGAGGTAGACCGAGTCCATCAACTCGCCGTAGATGTCGAGCTGGAGCTGGTCGGACGCGGCGTTGCCGATGCGCACGGGCCGGCTGCCGCGGTAGCCGTCGAGACTGTCCAAGCTCGATCTCGGGCAGGTCGTGGCGGCCGTCGATGCCGTACATGATTTGCAGGCCCTTGTCCGGGTGCATCTCGGCGCAGCGCTGCTCGATCCAGTGCATGAACGCGCCCGCCTCCTCGTTGTAGCCGAGGCGGTTGAGGGCGTAGACGGTGAACGACGCATCCCTGATCCAGGTGAAGCGATAGTCCCAGTTCCGGCCGTGCCCGATGGACTCCGGCAGCCCGAAGGTGGGTGCCGCCACGATCGAGCCGTACTTCTGGCTGGTCATCAGCTTGAGCACGAGCGCGGAACGGTTGACGCTCTCGCGCCAGCGGCCCTTGTAGGTGCTGCGTGCCACCCAGTCGCGCCAGTAGTTCATCGTGTCCTTGAAGCTCTCGACCACGCCGTCGTGGGACGCGAGGGGCGACTCGGCGTGGTCGCGGACCTCTTCGAGCACGAAGGTCGCGCTCTCGCCCGCGCGCAGGGTGAACTCCGCCACGGCATCGCCGCCCCGGCGGCGCATCGGCACATCGATGGAACGCAACCGCAGCACCAGCCTGCCGTCGCCCTCCTCGGCGAAAACCATGATCTTATCCGAGGGCTGCTCGACCCGGTGCGGGGAACGCGCGTAGTCGAAGCGCGGGGCGCAAAGCATCCGGCAGCGCATCTCCCCGCGCACGACCTTGACGCGGCGCACGAGCTGGGTGGGATGGTTGCGGCCGTCGCCGGACTCGGACGGGCACACCGAGATCGGCATGAAGTCGCTGACCTCCACGACGCCTTCCGGGCACAGGAACCGCGTTAAGAGGATGTTGGAATCGGTCAGGTAAAGCTGTTTGTGGCGGCTGCCGTCGGCCGCTGGCGTGACCGAGAACCGGCCGCCTTTCTTGTCGTCGAGCAGGGCGGCGAAAACCGTCGGCGAATCGAAGTACGGGAACGACAGGAAATCGATGGAGCCGTTCATGCCCACGAGCGCGACGGTCTGGAGGTTGCCGATGACGCCGTAGTTTTCGATGGGTTGGTACGGCATGGAATCTAGAGTCTCTCCGTGCTCAGGTCGTAGCTCTCGAACCAGTGCCCGAGCGCCGCGAGTCCGCCGGCCGCCTCCGCCGCGAACACCAGGGCCGCCGCGCACGCCGACGCCGGGATCGCCACGCTCGCGGGCAGGTAGGGTGCCGCCGCGAAGGCGTAGACCAGGAAAAAAGCCAGCCCGGCCGGCACCAGCGCCACGACCAGCGCGATCATCTGCGCCAGGAGGAAGAGCAGCCGCTGGCCCATGACCTCGATGCCGCGGCTATTGGTGGTCGCGCCGGGGGTATTGGCACTGGCGAACCACGCCGGCAGGAGCAGGGCGGCGGCATTGGGGATGAGCAGGGAGACGAGGTTGAACGTCGGGCAAAGCAGCGCCACGGAAACGCCCAGCGCCGTCGGCATGCGCCAGTGGACGGGCAGCATCGTGCTGCCGTTCAACAACGTCGTCGCCAGCACGATGAGCACCCATTGCACGACGGTCAGGATGACCGCCGGGGCCAGCAGTTCGCCCAGGGCCACCTGCCAGCCGTGCATGGGGTAGATTTTGAGCAGGTCCGCCACGGCGAGGTCGCGCCGGAAGTCCTGCCGGACGATCTGCGGCCCCAGCAACAGCGCCCAGCCCAGGAGCATCACGCACATCAGGCCGACCACGGGCAGCCACGCGGTTTTCCCGCGTCCGACCGAGCCGAAGGCGGTTCCCGCGATCCCCGCCCAGACGATGATGGCGATAGCCAGGCGGAGGTTGAAATATTGGCCGGCTCCAAGAAGGTTTTTCCACAGGATCGCCACCGCGGGCGAGCCGGTCGGCGCGAGGCGGAAGGGCGCGCGGCGCTTGCGGGCCGGACGGGCGTTTTGCCAGTTGCCCGAACGCATCGCCGCCACCCGCACGGCGTGACGCTGGGAAGCCGCGATGCTGGCCTCCTCGAACGTCACGTCCGAGCGCACCACCCAGAGATAGTGCAGCGCCAGCAGTCCCAGCGCCGGCCCCATCGCCACCCAGAACGCCGCCGTCTGCGACGAAGCCAGGAACGGCCGCACGACCACCCGGAACGGCAGCAGCAGCCACCGCGCCGGGGCGCTGGCGGCGACCGTTTGCAGGTAGTGCGAGGCCGCGCTGACGCTCTCGAGGTCCGCCGGTCCGAGCGCGGGCACCTGTCCGCGCGCCCAGGCCGCCGCGCCCGCGCAGATGGCCAGCAGGACGACCAGCACCAACCCGCGCCGCCGCCACGTCGAGACGCCGCGTTCCAGCAGCAGGGTCCGCGCGAACGACGCCCCGAGCAGGTGCAGGTTGATCGTGGACAGGAGAATCCACCAGCCCGCCGCGCGCATGAGCGCACCGCCAATCCCGCCCGACCAGCGCGTGAACAACGTCAGGAAGAACACCGTGAAGAGCACCGCCAACTGCGAGCGCACCAGTTTATAATGGATCAGCGTCCGCCGGCGGATCGGCGCGGGAAAGAGGAAGGCGATCTCGGCCTCGGTGAAAACGAGCGCGGCGCGTGCGTGCGGCACGAGCCAGGCGAGCGCCGCGAGGATCGCCAGCGCGAAGGCCGCCGCGAATTCCCACACGCCTCCCGGCACGTCGGGCAGGTACGACGGGGAAACGCGCTGTAGGCCGCCGAAGCTCTGCCGCATCGAGAAGAACGGCCGCGCGAACACCGTCACCAAGTAGAATCCACCCGCCAGCGCGCCGAAAAGGTAACGCGGCCGGCGCAACCGGCGCAGGCGTTCCAGCAGCCGGTTTTTCAGCGTCTGGAACTGGAGGTAGAGCAACGCGGAGAACATGGTTTCAGACTCCCGCCGCGCCAGCGGCGTCGTCACCAAGGTAGGGATGGCTCTCCGAGCCAGTCCCTATTTTGGCTTGGATGATCTCCGTACGCACGAAGCGCCTTGCCAGAAATATTAGGGACTGGCTCGGAGAGCCATCCCTACCTTGGTGACAAATCGAGGTCATCGTTCAGGCGGCACCAAGGGTGGCGGTTCGACGGGAGAAATATTCGCGGCCAGCATTTCCCCCTGCCCCGTCGCGCGAAAGAAAATCTCCTCCAGGTCCGGCGGTGCGTCGGTCGCTTGTGGGTCGTGAAACTGCTGGACGATCTCCGCCAGGGTCCCCCCGGCCACCTTCCGTCCGCCGTGCAAGATCAGGACGTGCGAGCACACCTCCTCCAACAGCGGCAACAGGTGGGAGCTGATGATGATGGACGCTCCTTCGCGCGCCCGGCGCAGGATCGTCGCCTTCATGCGCCGGATGCCGATGGGGTCCAGGCCCGTGAGCGGCTCGTCGAAGAGGATGACCTTCGGCGCGTGGATCAGCCCGCAGGCGATGGCGAGCTTTTGCTTCATGCCGCGCGAAAGCTCCGCGGGCAGCACGCCGGTCTTGTCGGCCATCTCCAGTTCCTCCAACAGCGGCCGGGCGCGTTCGCGGTAGTCGGGGACCTGGTAGATCCGCGCGACGAACGCGAGATGCTGCTCGACGGTGAGGTAATCGAACAACCGGGGCTCGTCCGAGAAAAACGCCAGTTCGCGCTTGGCTGCGATAGGTTCCTTCCCGAGGTCGTGCCCGCCGAGCCGGACGCTGCCGCTCGTCGGCGGGATGATGCCCGCGAGGCAGCGCAAGGTTGTGGTCTTCCCCGCGCCGTTCTGCCCCACCAACCCGAGCACCTCGCCTGCCTGGACCGTCAGCGAGAGATGATCGACGGCGACGAATTTGTCGTAGAGCTTGGTGAGTGCTTCGGCTTGGATCATGGCGCGGGCCACCTTCTTCCCGCTTGCCGCGCGCCGCAAGTTTGCGTCGATTAATCCGCGTCCGGCGGGGGCGCGTTGTACACCGTCGCCCCGTTGCCGCTGGCCTCGAAGGGCGAGCGCGGCCCGCTCGGCAGGCGCTGCGGCGGGTTGCGCGGGTGCAGGGGCTGCCACGGGGTGGAAATCTCCTGTTCCAACGGACGCAGATTGAGCGAGCCGGCCGGCGGGTGCTCTGTGCGGAAACGCACCCTCGGCGGGGCGACGAAACGCGCCCCCACTCCGCTGACGGTGTCGGTCGAGGCGGTTTCCTCCTGGTTGTCGGTCACGGCGTGACCCGCCGTCTCCGGCGAGGCCGGGGCGGTGACCTTGACCGGCGCGGTCTCGAAGGCTTTGGCGGTTTCGCCCGGGGCATGGTGAACGCTCCAGGCAAAAAGCGCCAGCAGACAGCCCGCTTGGGCCGCGAACCCCGCAGGCGACGACCACCATTGCTTGGGCAGCTTAGGCATCACGGCGCGGATCGTGCCAGCCCGCGCCGGGACTGGCAACGAAAATCGGCGGGCGACAACCGGCCGCCCGCTCTGGCTTTCCTAGTCCCGCCAACGGGCGACAACCTCGATCTTCCGGCCGCCGTAGCCTTCGACGTAGCCGGTCGCGTAGTTGTACGCCTCCTGGTCGCTTTTCGCCCCGACGTAGGCGTACACGTGCTGCCGGCCGTCCACGGTGTAGCGCACGATGATGCCTGCCCCGCCGTGGCGGCTGGAGACGACCACGTGCACGTCGTCGGGATATTTGGACTTCTCGCGGCAACGGCGCACCGCCTCGTGTTCGAGTTGTTCCTTCGGATGATCCCCGTACGAATAGCCGAATCCGCCGTGCTCGTCGGCCGCCACGGCGCTGCCCGCGTGGGCGCAATCGATGAACGGCGCGGAAACGGCAAGACCCAGCACGGCCAGCAGGGTGAGTGGAAATGAAGGCTTCATCGTGACGAACTATTACCCACGATCCGACCGGCTGGACAGCCTCTTTATTCGGAGGGCCGGGGATGACTCTTGCACGTCCAGATGCCGCGCCACGCCGCGCCGTTACGTTGTAATACCATTCCCTACTCGCGCGTTTCTCGCGTATGCGCTATGTGTGCGGTTGCCGCGCTTCATCTGCCTTCGTCCATGCCCACGCTCGTGCAGCGCCCGTCCACCGGGTCCACCACCGCCGCTTCCGTCAGGAAACGCCGCTCCACGCCGTGGTGGCATATCCTCGTTGCCTTCGTCTTCGCGTTCCTGCTGCTGGCGGCATCCATCATCCTGCTCGCATGGGCCCTTCCGCATTGGCCCCGGCCGCCCTTGAGGAAAGGGGCCGCGCCAATCACGCTGACCATCCAGCCGCCCGAGCCTGCCGAGACCCCCGGCCTGCATAAGACCGAGGTCGTCCCGCAACAACAGCAGGCCGAGTACATGCGGACCAACGACGAGCAGAAGGCCGATACCCCCCCGCCCGATCCCGCGTTCATCTCCGACAAGGACGCCCGCGCCGCCGCCGAAAAACAGGCGGAGGACCCGTTCAAACCCTTGCCCACGCAGGACGGCAAGGAAATCGCCGCGTTCGATTTTCTCACCAATCCCTACATCGCCGGCCAGGAGGCGCACGACAATAATTCCGTCGCCGCGCCCGCCGTCACCCAACCCGCCTCGACTCCGCCGCCGCCCGACGCCGAGGCGAGCCCGACGCCGCGTCCGGTCACCGCCAAGCCCACCCCGACGCCCGGCGAGTTCCTCGTCGAGAAGCCCGACACCACCCCGTCGGACACCCCGCCCGAGCCGTCGCCGAGTCCCACGCCGAAGTCTTCTTCGACTCCCCCGGTGCGGGATTTGCTCGCCCAGCAGGCGGCGCGGGTGAGGCAGGAAAATCCCTCCGTCAACAGCCGCAGCATCCAGCAGCCGCCCGGATACCAGCCGCAGTCCGTCCAGACCAAGATGAGCGGGTCCGTCAGGGACCCGGGCAAATCTTCCGTCAGCGCGCTCGGCACGCCGCTGGGCCGGTACGAAAAAGCGATCAGCGACGCGATCTCGGCCCGCTGGTACCAACTGGTTGGCGACCGGATGAGCGACCTGGTCCAGACCGAGAACGTGCAAATCCACTTTTACATCACCCGCACCGGCAAGACTATCAGCATCCGCGCCAACGGACCCAAAAAGACACCGTCCTGGCTTCCATCTCGATCCAGGCGATCACGGAGTCGGAACTCCCCCCCATCCCCGATAACGTGGCATCCACGTTGCCGGAAAATCAGTTGGAAGTGGACTTCACGTTTGGCTTGTTCGAGTAGACGGCCGCGCGCTTGTTGACTGTGTTGAGACCATGTTGACTGTGTCCGCCTTCCCCGTTCCCGTGGTCGCCAACGCCTTCTGGGACACCTTCGTGGGGTTTTTTGAACGTGGCGGGCCGTTCATGGTGCCGCTGGCGGCGTGCGCGGTGGCGGCGGTGGTGATCTCGATCCTGCGGGTGCGGGCGCTCCAACGCGAGCGCGTGCTGCCGCGATTTTTGCGCGCCGCCATCGAAAAACTCGCCCCTGGTACGGACGTGGGTCACCTCTGGCGCCTGGTGGACGAAAACCCCGCCGCCCTCGCGCGGATCACGCGCGCCGGGTTGCAGCATCTCGACCGGTCGCGCGACGAAAGCACCGACGCCGTGCAGGTCGCCGCGCGTCGTGAGGTCATGCGGCTGGAGGGCGGGTTGTCCGCGCTGGAACTGATCGTCGGCATCTCGCCCTTGCTCGGGTTGCTGGGAGCCATTTCCGGGTTGGTCGGAGTGTTTTCCGATCTCGGCGCGAACGGCGGACTGGATAACACCGCAGACACCGGCGGCGTGGCGCTCGGGATCGCCGAGGCATTGAACACGACGATCTTCGGCCTCGCCATCGCCATTCCGACTCTGGTGATCTACACGTTTTTCAACCGCCGCGTGGAACGCTTGGCGGTCGAGATGGAGGGCCTCCTTTCCAACCTGATCTCGAAGTGCTTCCCGGAAGACAGCGAACCGGAGTTTGCGAAGCAAGGACAGGAGAGGACCGCCGTGCCAACGAAACTCTGATGCCGGGCGAACCGGCTAGCCACTGATGTACCAGATTCGGATTGTCTCGGATGGTAGTTTCCACTAACCTTCTTGACGCCCCGCATCCCCCGACAATGAAAATCCTCGCAACCGAACCATCCCCATCTTTTGTCCAACCACCGTCCTCCTACCGCGGCCGACTCCTCGCCGCCGTGCTGCTGCTGCTCGCCGGGACTTTGCCGACCGCCCGGGCGCAGAACATCGGGACGGTGACATCCCTCTACGATTTCACCGGCGGCAGTGACGGATCCGAGCCCGGCGGCCTGGTGCAGGGCAGCGACGGCAACTTCTACGGCACGACCGCAGGTGAGACCAACAACGCGGGCACGGTGTTCCGGCTGACCCCGGCGGGCGCATTGAGCACCCTGCACACCTTCACCGGCGGCAGCGACGGAGGATACCCCAGCAGTCTGATCCAGGGCAGCGACGGCAATTTCTACGGCACGGCGAGCGTGAGCGGGAGCACCGGCACGATCGGCGGCACGGTGTTCCGGTTCTCGGCGGCGGGCGAACTTACTACTCTGCATTATCTCGGCGGCGACAACGGCTTCGGCCCCGGCGGTTTGGTGCAGAGCAGCGACGGCAACTTCTACGGCGTTACCTACGAAAGCTCTGGCGACTACCGGGGCACGGTGTTCCGCGTCACGCCAGCGGGTGAATTCACAACTTTGCATCGGTTCATCGGCGGCGATGGCTACTCGCCCAATTCCAGCTTGGTCCAAGGCAGCGACGGCAACTTCTACGGCACGACTCTCTACGGCGGACCGACTTATCAGTCCAACGGCCAGCAGGGCAGCGGGATTTTGTACCAGATCACGCCGGCAGGCCAGTTGTCGATCATTTATGCCTTCGATAACGACGAAGACGTCGGGGGTCCCTCCCGCCTGATCCAAGGCAGCGACGGCAGTTTTTACGGTGCGACTCTGTTCAGCGACAGCTTGGCGAATGGCACGATCTTCAAGCTGACGATCAACCCGCCGCCGGTCTTCTTTGCGGGCGCGGTGGCGTTGTCCGACGGCGTCTACTACCTGGCCTTTTCCAACGGCAACTACTTCGGCTACTATTCCTATCTATCCGACGCGCATTACATTTATCATCAGGACCTGGGCTACGAGTACGTGTTCGACGCTGGTGATGGTCAGGGCGGGGTGTATCTCTACGACTTCGAAAGCGGCGGCTTCTTCTATACAAGTCCGAGTTACCCTTTTCCGTACCTGTACGATTTTGGCTCAAACTCGGTTTTGTATTATTTCCCCGATCCCGATCACGCAGGTCGTTACAACACCGGCGGCGTGCGCTACTTCTATTCCTTCGGAGCGGGACAAGTCATCTCGAAATAAAATAGATAGAGGATGGCTACCCCGACAGGATCAGTCCGTACGGCAGGCTCTCGCCGAATGCCTCGGAGCGCTCTTCGTTCCGCAACTCGCCACCCGTCCGCACCAGATCGACGAAATGCCCTGGCGCACCGTGCCGCTCCAGCCAACCCACTGCTGAGTTACGCGCCGCGCCCGATACATCCCTGAACCGGTCGCCGGTGCGCCGGGCCATTTGCACCAACGCGAACGCCACTTCCTCGTCCGGCCCCGGCAGACGCGCGAACCGCTCGATCCACACCTCGACGTTCCCGGCGGGCAGGAGCGTGTTGAGCGGACCGTAGAGCGGCACCCGCGCGCCGAGCTCGCCCGAGCGTCCAGACGTGCGCCCGCTGCCGTCCGGCCGCCTCGGTGGTCAACGCGCCGAGCAAGCGTCCGCCGAGGTCGAGCTTGGACGGAACGTCGAGCCATTCGAGCGAACCGAGCAGCCGCCGGATTTCCGCCGTCTCGTGCGGACCCCAGCCCGTCGTGGCTCCCTTGCGGATTTCGGCCAATAACGGCGCGGCGAGGGCGCGTTGCTGCCCGGCGGTCAGTCCTCCGGCGATCCTCCGCCACAGAATCCACCATTCCGCCCGGCAGAGTTCGTTCCTGGGATGGGCGACTTTTTTTTCGGACAAACGCCACGTTTGCGCCGCCCGCCAATCGTCCACGGCATACCCGTAGCCGGGTCGCAGGCAAAATCCGAGCAGGTTCAGCCAACGCGCTTCGTGGATCGGGCCGCGCGTCCGGGCGGGTTCGAGTTCCATCAACTCTTCCCAGAACGCCCGCAGCAGGGACGGTGGCCACGCCGACCGCGCGAGACCCACGGCGGTTTCCAGGCGCTTGACGAGGCTCTCGACGGCGGCGATGTCCTTGCCCTCGAATGTATCGCGGATAAGCGTCCTGCCCAGCGTGGCTATTTCCTCGTCCACAATGCCGGCGCGTTCGCCCTCGGCGGTGTGCGCGGCGAGTTCGGTGCGGGTGGCCGCGCGCACGTCGAAGGGCAGTTTCCACTGGCGCTGGCGTCCGCCGGCCTCCGCGCACCAGACCTCCAGGGTGCCGATCTCCGTGAGCCGCGCGTGCAGGCGCACCGGCACGGTGTCGGTCCCTTCCGCGCCGGGCCGGCCGCGCAGCGCGGTACGCACCGGCGGCAGCGCGGTCATCTCCAACGGGTCCGGCACCACTACATCACCGGGTTGGTCACCCGTGCGTGTACTGGAGACGTACAACGGGAACTCCGCCGGCTGCCGGATGCGCAGGTCAAACGCCCGCCCCGCCAGATCGACCTCCGCGCCTTCCGGCTGGCCCACCGGCGCGAGGCACACCGCCGACGGCTGCCCGTCCCCGCCGCGAATCCCCAGGTAATATGCCCGCGCCAACCCGCCGCTGATCCGCAGACCGACCCCGCGCCGGGCCAGCCCGAAACGCGCCGCGCCGAGCGCCACCGCGAGGTCCAGCCGTTCGTGGTCCAACACCGCCGGCCGCTGCCCGTCGTACCACGAGCCAAGCACATCGAGGAACCGCTCTCGCAACACCGGCGACTCGAAAAAACCGCCGTTGAAGAGCACCGCGTCCGGCCGTCCGCCGTGCGCCGCCAGGAACGCCGCGACGTAACGTGTAATCGCCGGGTCCGCCGCAAACGGCAACCCGAACTCCTGGAATCCCGAGCCGAATCCCCGCCGCGCGGGTTTGGCGTCGGCGGTCACTTGCGGCAGGAAGCCGTCCACGAGCAGGTCGATGACCTCTTCACGGGTCAGTTCCACCTGCCGCGCCCCGCCGACCAGCCGCGCGCCGGCCGCCGCCGGCAGGTTGATGGTCCAGCGCGCGGGACCGTCGGCGGCGAGGAGCGTTTCCTTCGCCTGCTGACAGCGCCGGACCAGGACCGCCCATTGGCGTGACTCCAGTGGGCTGCCGAGGCGCGCTTCGACGTGGTGCGCGAGCGCGAGGTCGAGGTTGTCGCCGCCGAGGATGAGATGGTTGCCCACCGCCAGGCGGTGGAATTGCGCCGCTGCTTCCGCCCCAGCGCCGGGTCGGGCCTCGATGAGGGTCAGGTCCGTCGTGCCGCCGCCGATGTCGCAGACCAGCACGCGCTGGCCCGGCGCGACGCGTTCGGCGGCGTCCGCGTGCCGGGCCATCCACGCGTAGAATGCGGCCTGCGGTTCCTCCAGCAAGACAATTTTGGGTAACCCGGCGCGGCGCGCAGCGGCGACGGTCAACTCCCGCGCGACCTCGTCGAAGGACGCCGGGATTGTGACGACCACGTCCTGCGCTTCGAGCGGATGGTCGGAGTGGGCGGCGTTCCAGGCCGCGCGCAGGTGGCCGAGGTAACGCGCGCTGACCTCCGCAGGCGGCAGTTTTTTCACGTCCGGCGCGCCCTGCCACGGGAGCAGGTCAGCGGTCCGATCAACCCCGTGGTGACTCAGCCACGATTTGGCCGACACCACCAGCCGCCCCGGCACGTCCGCGCCGCGCTCCCGCGCCAGCGTGCCGACGACGTGGTCTGCCCCCGCCGACGGCATTTCCCACGGCAGACGCAACGCCCCCGGCTCGAACTGACCCTCGAACGGCTCGTAGTGAAACGACGGCAGCGTGTCGCGCGCCTCGATCTCGCCGGGCGCGACGAGCTGCGGCACGGGGAACATCCGCACCGTCCGCGCCGCTTCACCGCGCGCCTGCGTGTCCACGAACGCCACGGCGGAGTTCGTCGTGCCCAGGTCGATGCCGACGACGAAGCGGGCGGGCGTCTGGGCAGGCTCGGGTGAAAGCATGGAAACGGAAATTCCGCGACGAACGAAGCGAAAGAATACTCGAATTTTTTGCCGCCGCACTTCCCCAGTTTTCAACCGGCTTGTCGCGGCTGATACCGGCAGGAATGTTACCGTTTTATGCCCGTTTCATTTCGATCTGATTCGATGTCGCGCAGCGGGCCTGATCCTTACCGAATCCTTACACTAAAATGTGCAATAAAGGTTGCGCGCACGCGATTGGGATGGATACCGTGCAACCAGATTTCACACCCCTCATTCAACTATGCACCGTGCCCTAAATTTCCTGTCCCGCATCCATCGCTTTTCGCGCCAAGTATTCCTCTCATTCGGTCCGCGTCTGGCGGGTGTTTTGCTGGCGGCGGCCGGATGGTCGTTTGCCGACGCATCCGCGCAAGCGCAGTTGACCGGCGAGGCGGTCACCCTCCGCAGTTTCAACGGCATCAACGGCCAACAGGCCGAGTACGCGCTGACGCCGGGCAACGACGGTAACTACTACGGTGTCACCCAATCCGGCGGCACCAACAGCGCCGGAGCGTTTTTCCGCCTGGCTCCCGACGGCACGCTGACCCTCCTGCACAGCTTTGACTACAACGGCGACGGAGCCTACCCGGAATGCACGCTCGCGCTGGCGAACGACGGTAACTTTTACGGCACGACTTCCGCTGGCGGTGCCGGCGGCGGCAGCGGCACGGTTTTCCAGGCGACCCCGGGCGGCACCGTGACGGTGTTGTACACCTTTGTCAGCAGCAACACCATCGACGGCCTGACTCCGGTCGGTGGCGTCGTCCAAGGCAGCGACGGCAAGCTCTATGGAACGACTTCCTCCGGCGGCACCAACAACGACGGCACGGTTTTCCAGCTCAGCCTCGACGGCACTTTTGTCTCGCTGCACACGTTTAACTTCCATACGACCGGCGCGGGTCCGTACGACCCCATGTCGCCGCTGGTCCAAGGCAGCGACGGTAATTTCTACGGCGTAGCCAACGGTGGTGACAACGCCGTCGGCGCGATCTACCAGTTGACTCCCGGCGGGACAGTCACGACGATCCACAGCTTCAGCAAAACGGACGGTTCCTCACCGACCGGCACGCTGGTCGAGGGCAGCAGCGGTGTCTTCTACGGGGTAACCTCAAGTGGTGGCGGAACCTCGGGCAACGGCTACGGGACGATCTTCAAGGTCACCAGCGCCGGGCAGTTGACCACCTTGCACGCTTTCGCGGGCGGCGTCGATGGCTACCAACCCTTTGCCGGACTGGTCCACGCCGCCGACGGAAATTTCTACGGCACGACCCGGTACGGCGGCGCTCACGGGGTCGGCAACATCTTTCAATGCACACCCGCCGGGGTCACCACTAATCTCTACAGTTTTAACGGGAACACCAGCACCAGCGGCGCGTATCCCTACGGAGGGTTGGTCCAGGCGGCCGACGGCAGTTTTTACGGGTTGACCCAGAGCGGCGGCGCGAGCAATTACGGCACCGTGTACCGTTTGACGGTCTACCCGCATCCTCCGTTCTTCAACGGAGAGACCGATCTCAGCAACGGCGTGGAGTACCTGGCGTTTTCCACCGGCCACTACTTCGGGTATTACTCATACCTGACCGATCCGCATTACATTTACCATTTCGATCTCGGCTATGAGTACGTGTTCGACGCGGCCGACGGCAATAGCGGCGTGTACCTCTACGATTTCAAAAGCAGCGACTTTTTTTACACGTCGCCGGGCTTTCCGTTTCCGTACCTGTACGACTTCAACCTGAGCACGGTGCTCTACTATTATCCGGACCCCAGCAACACCGGTCACTACAACACGAAGGGCGTGCGGTATTTCTACAACTTCGCCACCGGCAAGATCATCTCGAAGTGACCCGCGTCACGCGCGCTCGGCGTCCGCACGCACGCTGAACTCCAGCTTCCAGCGTTCGTCGCCGACGGTGCTGACGCCCCAGAGTTCGAGCACGCCCAACTCGGTGATGCGTGATTCCAGGCGCACCGGCACGATGCCGTCCTCGGCTCCTTGCGCGGCGGCGGGCAGCGTCGCTTCGAGCGAGTCGGTCTCGGTCAATTCATCGTCGGTCCAGCGGCGTAACACATCGCCGGGTCGGTCCTGCGGACGCACGGCCGAACTGAAAAACCGGAAGTGCGCGGGCTCGCCCACCACCAGCCCGATCTCGCCGCCGGGAACGTTCGCCGTCGTGCCCTCTTCCATCCCGAAGGGCACCGCGCACACCGCCCGCAACGGCCTCGGCGCACCGGGGATCGCCAGACCCGCCGTCTCCACCCCGACGTAGTACGACCGCGCCGTGCCGCCGCGAATCCGCACGCCCCTGCCGCCCGCCTGCAACGCGCCGTAGTGCGCCGCGCCCCGCGCCACGGCGTAATCGAGGTCCGAGTTTCCCGCCAGCACGGTCTGGGCCGCGTTGCCGCCGTACCAACTCCCGAGCACTTCGAGGAGCCGCTGGCGCAATGCCCCGGCCTTGAGCACACCGCCGTTGAAAAGCAGGTGCGTCGGCCGGGCGGCCCCGTGTTGGGTCAGGAAACGCGCGAGATGTTTCGTGACCGCCGTGTCCGTTTCAAAGGGCAGCCCGATCTCGCGGAACCCGCTGGCCCGCTGGCGGGTCGGCACGGCATCGGGCGCGCACAACGGGAAAAACCCGTCGAGCAGCGACGCGGCGACGGCCTGCCGGTCGAGTTCGACGGAGACGGTCCCGCCGATGAGCTTCCGGCCGCGCCCGAGCACGCTGACGGGATATTTCTCGGGGCCGTCGGCGGCGAGGAGCGTTTCCTTCGCCGCGCGGCAGGCGTGCCAGAGCGCGACGGATTGCCATGCATCCACCTCGATCCCTTTTTGGGCAAACGCCGCCTGCGCCTGGAAGGCCAGCGCGAGGTCCATGTTATCGCCGCCGACGAGCAGGTGGTCGCCCACAGCCACACGCCGCAACGCGAGGTCGCCGTCCTGCGCCTCCACGCCGATGAGGGAAAAATCCGTCGTGCCGCCGCCGATGTCGCAGACGAGGAGCGTGTCGCCGGCCGCGAGTCCCTGACGCCAGCGGTCGCCGCTGTCAGCCAGCCACGCGTAGAGCGCGGCCTGGGGTTCTTCGAGCAGGATCAGGTCGGCTGGAAGACCGGCGGCGACGGCGGCCTCGCGGGTGAGTTCGCGCGCGCTGGCGTCGAAGGAAGCGGGCACGGTGAGCACGACCTGTTGCGCGGCGAGGGGTGCGTCGGGGTGCGCGGCGTTCCAGGCGGCGGCGAGGTGTTCGAGGTAACGGCGCGAGGCTTCCACGGGGCTGACCTTGACGACCTCGGTTTCCGGCGCGTCCCACGGCAGGATGGGCTGGCGGCGGTCCACGCGGCTGTGGGCCAGCCAGGATTTGGCGGCGGCGACGGTACGCATGGGCGCGTCGGCGGACTGGCGGCGGGCAAACTCGCCCACGGCGAAATCGCGCGTCTCCGCCCAGGGCAAACGGTAGGCGTCGGTGCCTTCGAGCTTCGACGCGAGGTAGAGGAACGACGGCAACGAAGGGCGGTTTTCCACCGTCGAGGGCGCGACGATCTGCGGGATGAGGAGGATTTCGACGGCGGCCGGCACGGACGACGAACCGTCCCCGAGCGGGGTGAAGGCCACGACGCTGTTGGTCGTGCCGAGGTCGATGCCGACGGCGAAGCGGGCGCGGCTGGACATGATGGCGGAAGGTAAAGGCAGAAGACCGATTGCAAAAGCCGAAAAGTCTCGACAGGCTGACGGGGTGCTTCCAAAGCGCCGCGCGAAGCCTGCCGGGGCGTGCGTGCGAGAGGAAGCGCGAGACCCTTGACGTGCGTTGTACGATCAGTGCTCGTTTCCCGTCATGGACACCACCTTCCACGGAGCCATCCCCGCCGCGCCCACCCGTTTACGTTATTTTTCGCCCTGGCTGCTCGTGGGCACCGCCGTCTGGCTCGTCGTTTATTGCCTCGCTTTCCCGCACCCCGGCGCGCTGGCCGCACGCAACTGGCCGCTGGTGTTCGTCGGACTGGCCGGAGCGATCATCGGTAACATCACGGCCATCGGCGGCGGGCTCGTCTTCGTGCCGGTGATGATCTTCGTGTACGCGCTCGACCCGGTGAGTTCGCTCAAGCTGGCGTTCCTCTCGCAGTCGGTCGGTATGACCAGCGGGGCGACCGGGTGGCTCAACCGCGGCGAGGTGCCGTTGCGCCTGCTCAGGTGGACGGTGCCCACGCTGCTCGCCGGCGCGGTGGTGTCCTCGTTTTTCGTCCGGCCCAACCCGATGCTGGTCAAGGGACTCTTTGGCCCGATCACGATCATCGCCGGGCTGCTCACGCTCTACACCCTCAACCGGCAAGGCGGCCTGCGAGACCTGCCCGCGCGGGCGAACCTCGCGGTGGCAGCGGTGTCGTTCTTCGGCGGGTTAATCACCGGCTGGGTGGCCATCGGCGAGGGCGAGATCGTCGCGGCCTTTTGCATGCTGGCCTACGGTCTCAACGCCAACCGCGCCCTCGGGCTCGGCGTGGTGCTGCTGTCGATCAACTCCATTTTCCTGGCGCTGTTGCACTCGCTGTATTTCGGCGGCGTGCCGTGGGAAATGGCCATTTTCACCATGCTCGGCACCTTGTGGGGCGGACGGTTGGGGCCGTTCATCGCGCAGTGGTTTTCGTTGCGGACGGCGAAGAAGATTTTCGCGGTGATCGCGGTGCTCGACGGGACGTTGATCGTCCTCCAGGCCACCGGCGTGCTGGCACGGCTGCGCGCCGCGTGGCATTTCTAAAGCGTTTTACGTTTTGCGTGTAAGGTCTGCGCAAGCCCCGGCAGGGGCGCAAGAGTTCAGCCCACGGCGTGAGCCGTGGGAAAGATCGCCAGCCAGGCCAGCCCCGGCAGGGGCGGAAGAAAACACGGCGGCCTTGCGAGGACCACCGGGCGGGTTTTCTTACGCCCCTGCCGGGGCTGGGCCCTTTCGCGGTTGCCACCCACGGCTCGCGCCGTGGGCTCAACGACTACCGGCTCAAGCCGGTAGGATGCGATGGGACTAAAAGTCCGGTGGCGGCTAGAAGCCGCTTGGAAAGCCCCCGGCCCGGGCCGGCTGGCAAGGCATCGGCGGCGACCCCTGGCCTCACGGCGGGTCGGCCACGATGCGGAACGTTCCCTCGCCATCCTCGTCCCACTTCTGCTCCTCGATGTAGCGCTTGATCGTCTTCTCATCGACCGCTCCGACCGTCGCGCAAAAGTAGCCCCGTGCCCACAGGTGCTGGCCCCAATAACGCTTCTGCAAACTCGGGAACTCCTCCTGCAGCTTGCGCGAACTCCTGCCCTTCAAGTACTGCGCCAGCTTGGCCGGCGACAACACCGGCGGCGCGCTGACGAGCAGATGCACGTGGTCGGGCGACACCGCTCCACGCACCACCGCCACCTCCCGCGCCCGGCAAATCTCGCGGATCAGGTCGCGGCAACGCACCGCCAGGTCCCCCTTGAGCACCGGCCAGCGGTACTTGGTCACCCAGATCAGGTGGTACTTGCAGTCCGAGACCGTGTGCCCACGATGGTGGTAGTTGGCCATGCAGCCGCCCACCTTAACGCGCCACCCGCCACCCTCCAAGGCAGACCGTCTAAAGACGGTGGGCTCCAACCCGGCACCTGGATACTGAACTCTGCCGCCCCTGCCGGGGCTGAAAAACCGGACAGGCAACTGAGAAACGCTTTAGAACTCGACTTCCGCCGGCGCGAGCACCCGGGCGGCGTCGGCCTTGCCGGTCCATTCGGGCACGTCCGCGCGCGTGGCCTTCCAGCCGGGGTGCGCCAGCTTGCCGCGCAACGGCCCCTGCGCGGGGACGTTGCCCACCAGCCGGTAGCGCGCGGGATCGTACCCGGCGGGAATCTCCACCGTCGAGCCCTCCTCGCCCGCCTGGAGCGGCTCCACGCCGAACATCCGCTCGATGACCGCCGCACTGTCCTTGTGCACGCTGCGGACCGCCGCACCGATCTGCGCGTCGGAATACCCTTCGATGGGTTCCTTGAGAAAATCCAGCAGCCGCGCCTCGCGCTGGAGCACAGCCAGCAAGCTCAGGGCGTCGTGTCGCGGCGCGGCGGGTGCGGGCGTGGGGACGGGTGCGGGTGTCATGGCCGGCGCGGGTGCCGACACCGGGGTTTCCAACCCTTGGCCGGACAGCAGGCGGCGGACCTGGGCGGCGAAAGCGTCATCACCGCAAACCCGCCGCCACGCCTGGACGCCGAGCGAAAAATTCTTGATGAGCGCGAGACAAACGGCGAATAGAATAGCGACGACGCAGAGCGTCAGGAGGATGGCGGCAAGGGTTCCCATGAGACCGAGTGCCTAACGTCCGTCGCGCACGCTGTCAAATCGATGGACCCGCAAGAACAATGGACCGCCGTTGACCGTTACCTCACCGAACGCCTCGCGCCCGGTGACCCGATCCTCGACACTGCCCTGGCGGCCAGCGAGGCCGCCGGATTGCCCGCCATCCAGGTCGCGCCGAACCAGGGCAAGATGCTCTCGCTCCTCGCGCGGGCGGCCGGTGCGCGGCGCATTCTTGAAATCGGCACGCTCGGCGGCTACAGCACGTTGTGGCTCGCGCGCGGATTGCCCTCCGATGGGTCGGGGCGGATCGTCACGCTGGAGTTTGAACCGCGCCACGCGGAGGTGGCCCGCGCGAATTTCGCCCGCGCCGGGCTTTCCTCCGTGGTCGAGGTGCGCGTGGGACCCGCGCTGGAGACGCTTCCCGTTCTCGCCGCCGAGGGTGGACCGGCCTTCGACCTGATCTTCATCGACGCCGACAAGGAAAACTATCCCGGCTACCTCGAATGGTCCCTGCGCTTGGCGCGGCCGGGGGCTCTGATTATCGCCGACAATATCGTCCGTCAGGGCCGCGTCGCCGATCCGGCATGCGACGACGCGCGCGTCCGGGGCGCGCAACGTTTCCTCGCCATGCTCGCGGCGGCGGAACACGCGGGGCATCTGACGGCCACGGCGGTGCAGACCGTCGGCAGCAAGGGCTACGATGGGTTCGCGGTGGCGGTGGTGACGGGTTAGATTCGACCCTTCACCGGCACAAAGCACGCATGGATACGGCGAAATTTTATGCTGCGGTCAAGGATTTGCCGGAGGTCGCCGAGGCAATGGTCATCGACACCGGCGGGTCGGGGCGCGACGGCGTGCGGCTGCTCTTCGTGGTGACCCGGCCGGGCGCGGCGGTGGACGATGCCCTGCGCGCGGCGATCCACGCACGGTTGCGCGCGACCGTCCCGCCGCCGCACATCCCCGACGCGATCTACGCGGTGCCGACATTGCCGCGCACCCTCGACGGCAGGAAACTGGAGGCCCCTCTCCAACGATTTTTCGCCGGCCTGCCGCTCGCGGAAGCCATCGGCGGCGAAGCGGTCGCCAACCCGGATTCGTTGCGCTCTTTCGTGGACCTGTTCAACAATTTGTGACCGCGCGGCAGGCTGCCCAGGAGCGGGTCAGTACAACTGCGCCGGCTGGCCCGTGTTCTCCAGCACCGAGTGCCAGAGTTCGCCGTGCGGGTCGATCTTGCGCCGGCCGTGCGTCGACGAGGTCCAGCGGCAGATGGACGTACGTGCAATGCCAGCGGCCCACGAGCATGTTCGTCTTGCCGGCCATCGCGGCGTGGACGGCGTTTTGCGCGAGCCGCATGCAATACACGTTGTCCTGCGGCGACGCGGGCACGCTGCGGATGAGGTAGCTCGGGTCGATGTACTTGAGGTTGATCTCGATGCGCCGTTCCTCGAAAAACGCGCTGATGCGATCCTTCAGAAACAGTCCGATGTCGCCGTAGCTTGCGGTTGCCGGAGGCGTCGGTCGCGAGCGGGATCGTTCGTCGAGCAAATCCTGCCCCGCGCCCTCGGCCACGACGATCACCGCCTGCTTGTGCTTGGCGAGGTGGTAGCGCAACGCCTCCAGCAGCCCCCGCGCGCCGTCCAGCGCGAAGGGCACCTCCGGGATCAGCGCGAAATTGACCGCGTTGCCCGCCAGCGTCGCAAAGCTCGTGATGAACCCCGAATCCCGTCCCATCAGCTTGACCAAGCCCGACGCCGTTGGGCGAGCCGAGCGACTCGACGTGCGCCGAGTTGATCGCCTTGACCGCCTCCGCGAACGCCGTCTCGAACCCGAAGCTCTTGTCGAGGAACATGGATGTCGTTGTCGATGGTCTTGGGGATGCCGATGACGCTTTTCTTCAGCCCGCGCCGCTCGATCTCCTCGCAGATTTCCGCCGCGCCGCGCAACGTGCCGTCGCCGCCGATGACGAAGAGCATGATCGACGTTCATCTCCTCCAGCAGATCGACCATTTCGCCCGGGTTCTGCGGGCCGCGCGAGGTGCCCGAGGATGGACCCGCCGAACGCGTGGATGCGCGCAAGCGACTCCGGGCGCAGGACCATCGGCGTGTGGCCGTAGCGGGGGATAAGCCCTTCGTAGCCGTAGCGGAAACCGTAAGATTTTCGTCGACGCGGTAGCGGTGGTAAAGCTCCAGCACGATGCCGCGGATGACATCGTTGAGGCCGGGGCAGAGGCCGCCGCAGGTGACGATGCCCGCCGTCGTCGCGGGCAGGGTCGAAGAAGAGGCGTTCGCGCGGACCGGCGACCTCGAAGGAAGCAGGCAACTCCCCGCTGGCAGCGGTGGCCTCGACGGCGGAGAGCGTGTCGTCGTGGAGCACGCGGTCGCGGTCGTTGGCGAAACGCACGCCCAGCGGGCCGCCGTGTTGCAGCGGAGAGCGATGGGTGGCCGGCCCCAGGGAACGAATGGCGGTTTTCATCGGGCCAGGACCGTCGTCGCGGACGGGGCAAAAGGCAAAAGCAAAGGCGGCGGGTCGTGGACGCGCCGGAGGCGTTCGACGGACCCGCACGCAACCGGGACAGCATCCCGCGCCGTTTTTGCTTTGCACGAATGTCCGCCGTTCCGCCTCCCGCCGCGCCTCCACCGACCGCCGCCGTCCCCGCCGGTGGCACGCCGCCGTTCCTGCGCGCGCTGCGCTCGCGCAATTTCCGGCTGTTTTTCTGCGGCCAGATCGTTTCGCTCATCGGCACCTGGATGACCACGACCGCCTCGCTCTGGCTGGCCTACCACCTGACAGGTTCCGCGTTGCTGCTGGGACTGGTGGGGTTCGCCGGGCAGGCTCCCATTTTCTTCCTCTCGCCGCTGGCCGGCGTATGGGTGGACCGCGTGGACAAGCGCCGCCTGCTCATCGTGCACGCAGATGCTCGCCCTGCTGCAATCCGGCGCGCTGGCCGCTGCTGACGCTCACGGGCCCCATCAACATCTGGTGGCTGGTCGGGCTCAACGTCGTTCCAGGGCGCCATCAACGCCTTCGACATGACCGCGCGGCAGGCGTTCGTCATCCAGATGGTGGACCGCCGCGAGGACCTGGGCAACGCCATCGCGCTCAATTCCAGCATGTTCAACCTCGCCCGGCTGCTCGGGCCGGCCGTGGGCGGACTGCTCATCCTCTGGGTCGGCGCGGGCTGGTGCTATGCCATCGACGCGATCAGCTACGTGGCGGTCATCATCTCGCTGACCCGGATCGCGCCGCGCGTGCTCGCAACGCGTGGGTCCGGCCGTGGCGAAGAGTTCGGGCGCACCGCTGGCCGAACTGCGCGCCGGGGTGCGCTACGTGTTCGGCTTCGCGCCCATCGGCAACACGCTGCTGCTGGTGGCGGCGACGTCGTTCACGGGGTTCGCCGCGCCGGTGATCCTGCCGATCCTGGCGCGCGACGTGTTCGGCGGCGACGCGAGCACGCTCGGGCTGGCTGATGTCGGCCAGCGGGGTCGGCGCGCTGGGCGGGGCGATTTACCTGAGCACGCGGACGACCGTGCGCGGGCTGGGCCGGGTCATCGGCCTCGGGCGGCTTGGCGATGGGCGTGGGGTTGGATGGCCTGCGGATTGTGCCGCACGCTGGCACCGGCGATGGCGTGCATGGTGTGCGTGGGCGCGGGCGGCGTGCTGCTGATGGCGTCGAGCAACACCGTCGTGCAGAGCCTGGTCGACGACGACAAGCGCGGCCGGGTGATGAGCCTGTTTGCGATGGCGTTCACGGGCACGACGCCGCTGGGCAACCTGGCCATCGGCGCGCTGGCGGACGGACGGCTGGGCGTGCGTGGGACGGTGATCCTCTGCGGGGCAGGCTGCGTGCTGTGCGCCGTGGTGTTCATGGTGCGCCTGCCGCGACTGCGGATCGAAGCGAAGCCGAGGCTCGACGCGCTGGAAAACGTCGCCGAGGAATCGGTGACGAGTTAATAAAACGCCTGCGGCGGGGTTTCACCCGCTCTCTAATCCCGCACCAGCACCGCGCAGGGGAAATCCGCCAGCACTTCCGCCAACGGCACCGCTCCCGCGAGGTCCAAGCTCACCTTGCGCCCGGTGAACAGATCGCGCCACGGTCCGGCCACGCCCCCCTGCTCCAACGCGAGCGCCGTATTGCCCCACGCCTCGCCCATCGGCGGGTTACCCACGCGCGAGGTCAGTCGCGGCACGATCACCAGCAGCGACGGCGCATCCTCCGTGCTCGCGCACGAACGCCACCACGTTGTCCGCAAATTTGCCCGTGACCTTCAGCGCCCGGTAACCGCCGCCCTGAAACAATTCCGCGTGCTCCAGCCGGTAGCGCAGCAGCGTGCGCGTGACGAACAGCTTGATGCGCCCGTCCGGCCACGCGTCGAGCAACGCCGCGCGGGTCCGCCCCTTCGAGCGACGCCGAGCGTCGCCTGCCGGTGCGCGTAATCCACCGGGCGGCGGTTGTCGGGATCGACCAGGCTGAAGTCCCACAGGTCGCAGCCCTGGTAGATGTCCGGCACGCCCGGCACGGTGAGCTTGAGCACGGTCTGCGCGAGCGAGTTGAGCATGCCCAGCTGCGCGATCCGCTCGGCCATCGGCTCGAACGCCTTCACGAACGGATTCGCCGCCTTGCCCGCGCCGCAGCAGCGCCGCGATGAACTTCCGCACCGCCTCATCCCACGCCTCGTTGGGCTGAATCCATGAACTGTTGACCTTCGCCTCCTTGATGGCCTTGGTCATGTACTCCTGGATGCGCCCGACGTAAGTCGCGTGCTCCTCGCTCGCTCAGCGACGCGAACGCCGAAGACGCCGCCGCGCCGTCTTCGCCGCGGACGGATGCCACCGGCCAGGTGCCGAGCAGAATCTGGTAGAGGAGATATTCCTCGTTCGCGTCGGGGGCCTGCTCGCCTTCCACGACGGTCTTGTGCTTGCGGTTGAGCGCGCTCCACGAACGCAGCGCGCGTCGCCATTCGCTCCGGCATCTCCGACAGCGCGGCGATCCGCGCGCGGGTATCCTCGGCGCGCTTGGTGTCGTGCGTGGAGGTGGCCAGCATCGTGTGCGGCCAGCGTCTGGCGGTTGTGCTCGTTGGTGCGGTGGAACTCCGCCGGCGTCGATGCCGAAATGCTGCGGCTCGCCGCCGACCTCGTTGAGCGCGACGAGCCGGTTGTAGATGTAGAACGCCGTGTCCTCCAGCCCCTTGGCCATGATCGGGCCGGTGCACTGCTGGAACTTCATCACGAAATGCTCGTGCTCGGCGATGCCCGCCTCGTCCGTGTTCGGCGGGAACTTGAAGAGCAGGATGTCGCGCAGGAAATCGAAGATCGACGCCTCCGTGCCGGGGTTGCGCCGCTTGGCGAGCGCCACGGCGCGGTTGACCACCGCGCGGTCCTCGGCGCTCGGCGGCTGGCCGTGCGATGAGGTACGTGCGGTACACCGGGAAACACGCGATGACCTCGCGCACGGCGGTCGTCAGCGCGTTGAGCGTGAAGTCGCGGAAGAGCCGGTTGCGCTCGCTCAGGCGGTTGAGGATGAAGCCGAGCACGTTGATGTCGTTGGCCAGCGACAGGCGCATCGTCAGCCGCTTTTTCTCGTAGACGAGCGAGGGGAAATGGACGTGGCGATCGATGAATTTCTGGTAGGTCTCGGAGAACGCTTTTCCGCCGCCGGGTCGACGAGCAGTTGCGTGACGTGCGTCGTGAAATCGTAGCCGGTCGTCCCATGGATGGGCCAGTCCTCGCGCAGTTCCTCGTCGCCGGAGAGGATTTTTTCGCCGAGCAGATAGAGGCCGCGCCCATCGTCGGGCAAGTCCTGGCCGGCGCAGCCGCGCGAAGTTTTCCTGGAGCGCGGTGAAATACCCGCGCGGGTCGTACAGGCCGTCCGGGTGGTCGATGCGCAGGCCCGTGACCGCGCCCTTTTCCAGCAGCTTCCAGAGCGAGCTGGTGCGTCGCGTCGAAAACCTCCGGCAACTCCACGCGGATGGCGGCGAGCTGTTGATGTCGAAGAACCGGCGGTAATTGATTTCCTCCGCCGCCACGCGCCAGTAGCTCAGCCGGTACGCCTGCGCCTCGATGAGCGCGTCGAGCGCGGTCGAAGGAGCGCGGCGTCGCCCGGCGTGCCCTGGATCGTATCGATGCGCGTGCGCGATGGCTGCGGCGACCTGCGGGTGTTCGGCGCAGAGCTGTTCCAGCCGCACCTTGGCGACTTCCTTTTCCCGGGCGCGTTCGGCGATGAGGTCGTGGTCCGTGACGGTGCGCGGCGGCATGTTCTCCAGTTGCGTCATGATGCTCTGCAACTCGGACGAGGTCGGCTCGCCGGCCCGGCCGATCGCGCCGACGACGGGTAGTGACCCGAGCGCGGGTCGGCGGCCTTGAGTTCCGCCAGCGCGGCTGCAAGAATCTGGTTGTACGTGCGCGGGTTGATCGGCAGCCGCGTTGTCGTAATAGTGGAGATAGAAACTGCCCGCCCTCGAAGGAGACGTTGAGTTCGCCCTTTTCCAGCACGCGCCCGTACTGGTCGCCGAGGATGGGCAGGAGCACCTTGTTTTCCAGTTCGCCCTTGAGCGGGTGCCAGTCGATGTCGAAACACTTGGCGGTCAGCGAACTCGGGCCGTTTTCGAGCACGTCCATCCACCAGCCGTTGGTGGTCTCGGCGATGCCCATGTGGTTGGGCACGAAGTCGGCCAGGAGCCCCATGCCGTGCTTCTTGCAGTGCGGCGCACCAGCGCGTCGAAATCCGCCTCGCGTGCCGATCTCGGGGTTGAGGTGGTTATGGTCAACGATGTCGTAGCCGTGCGTGCTGCCGGGGCTGGCCTGGAAAAAGGGCGAAGCGTAGAGATCGCTGATGCCCAGCGCGGCAGGTAGGGCACGATCTCGCGCGCCTGGTTGAAGGTGAAACCCTTGTGCAACTGCACGCGGTAGGTCGCGGAAGGAATGCGCGGCGTGCGCCGGTGGAGCGACAGAAGACATAAACGAGGAAAACGTGGCTGACTCACGTCGCGGACAGACCTTCTGGACTTCAAGAATCAACAATTCCGGCTGCGTCGAAAAACAGCGACCGTTCCGCCGGGTCGTACGGCGCATCGCGCCGTCGCCGCCGAAACGCGCCTCGTTGCTGGAAAAAATCACTTCCACCGCGCGGTCCCTCGTCGATCATCGTGGCATGGTGTCGCCGCCTTTCAGGTTGACGACGACCATGCACATCTCGCCCGCCGCCACGTCGCGTGTAGGCGATGCGCCACCGTGTTCTCGCCGAGCGCGACGGCCTGCCAGTTCGCGCGGTCGCCGCGGGCGCAGGATCGCCGCGTTCCTCGCGCCGCAGCCGCAGCGCCTCGCGGTAGAGCGCGCGGGTCTGCGCGTGGACGCCCGTCGCCGCTTCCTCCCAGTCGAGCTTGGAGGCGTTGAACGTCGTCTCCGCCTGCGGGTCGGGGATGCGCTTGATGCTCGCCTCGTCGCCGAACGCCGCGAAGCCCTCGAACTCCTTGCGCCGGCCCTCGGTCACGAGCCGGCCGAGTTCCTCGTTGTGATCGGTGAAATAGAGGAACGGCGTCGAGGCCGCCCATTCCTGGCCCTGGAAAATCAGCGGCGTGTACGGCGCGAGGCACAGCAGCGCGCTCGCCGCCCGGTACGCCTCCGGGCTGCACGCGGCCGTGAGCCGTTCGCCGAACGCCCGGTTGCCGACCTGATCGTGGTTGGAGATGCAATAACAGAACGCGTGCGGCGGCAGTTGCGCGCATCGGCGTCCCGCGCGGCTTGCCGTCGGTCGGCGTGGCTTGCCCGCGATAGTGCCAGCCGTTGGCCAGCGTGTCGGCGAGTTCCTCGCCCGAGCCGGTGAAATTTTTCAGGTACGATTCCCGTTCGCCGGTCAGCGCGACGCGCACGCTGTGGTGGAAATCGTCCGCCCACAGGCCGTCCAGCCCGCGTGCCGCCGTCGGCCGCCGGGCGTGGCGAGGAACGCGGCGTTGCGCTCGTCCTCGGCGAACACGAAGCCGCCGCGCTCGTGGACCGCCGCCGCGATGTCGGCGAGGATGTGCCGGGTCCGAATCGTCGAGGATGGCGTGGATCGCGTCGAGCCGGAAGCCGTCGAAATGGAATTCCTCCATCCAGTAGATCGATGTTGCCCAGGAAAAACTCGCGCACGGGGCCGTTGTGCGGGCCGTCGAAGTTGAGCGCGTCGCCCCAGGGCGTTTTGTGCGCGGGATTGAAGTAATCCTTCGTGTACGCGCCGAGGTAGTTGCCGTCGGGTCCGAGGTGGTTGTAAACGGCGTCGAGCATGACGGCGAGGCCGCGCGCGTGGGCGGCGTCGATGAGCGCGCGGAGGTCGTCGGGCTGGCCGTAGGCGCGCGAGGGCGCGTAGAGCAACACGCCGTCGTAACCCCAGTTCCAGCGGCCGGGGAAATCGGCCAGCGGCATGAGTTCGAGGGCGGTGACGCCGAGTTCCACGAGGTCGTCGAGCTTGTCGATGGCGGCGAGGAACGTGCCCTCGCGGCGTGAACGTGCCGACGTGCAATTCGTAGATGACGAGATCAGTCGAGCGCGGCGCGCGCGGCGGGTGGATTCGTGCTGCCAGAGCGTACGCGCCCGGTGCCATGACCATGCGAGGGCCCGTGGACACCTTCGGGTTGGTAACGCGAAAGCGGGTCGGGGAAGGTCTTTCGCCTCGTCGCCGTCGAGGCGGAATTTGTACAGGTCGCCCGCGCGGCCGTCGGGATCGGTGCCCTGGAAATAGCCGTCGCCGGCCGACTGGAGGGAAATGATCCGCTCGCCCCCGTTGACAATGGCCTCCGCCGAGCGTTTTTCCGGTGCCCAGACGCGGTAGCGGACCCCGGCGTCAGTCGGGAAAGCGCCGGGAGGCAGGGTGTGGTCGTCCATAGGCGGTAACTACAGACGCAAACGGCAAAATGCAAAGGGCAAAACTCCAAAAATCTCGGCACGTGTCTCGCCGCACAGCGGCGGCGTTACCAGGTAGGGATGCTCTCCGAGGCAATCCCTAGATTCTCTGGTTGGCCGGAATCAATCCCCATCTCCAGCAAAAACGGCCAATCCATCGCGTCCTGCACCAATCCCGCTCGCACCGGATTTTGCCGGAGTAGTCCGCCTTTTCGTCGCGCTCTCATTACGGCGCAGCCGATGTTCGAAAAAGCCTGTTGCCAGACGATCTTGTATTTGTTGGCAACGTAGCGTTTTCATGTCGCAAGCTCGCTGTACGCGATGACTGACATCACAAGGACAGCGCAGATGGCCGTTATGGTGATGCAGCGCTTCGGGACGTTCGCAGTGGCTCCGCAGGCCGGATCGACCTTCGACATGCGCTCGTCATGCCTGCCGGTGGAATCGCGTACCAGCCCGGCCGTCGCTCACCGCGTCGTCACCGAGCTTTCCTCGCCCTCGACCAACCGCAGCAGACACAGCGAACGATCCACCAGCTTGAGCGCCTGCCCGGCCTGATACGTCCGCACCGGCTCGACGAAACCCGTGTCCTCGCCGTGTCCACGAGCAGCCCCCAGCGCACGTCCACCCGGCCCGGCAGCACGAACGCTGCGCGCCGTGGTGCGCGTTGAACAACACCAGGAACGTGTCGTCCACGATGGGTTCGCCGCTGCTCGTCGCGCACGTCGATGGCCTTGCCGCTGAGCAACATCCCCAGGCACCGCACGAAACCCGCGTTCCACTCCTCGTCGGTCATTTCCGTGCCGCCGGGATTGAACCACATGATGTCCTTCACGTCCTGCCCGCGAATCTTGCGGCCCTGGAAAAACTTCGGCCGGCGGAACACCGGATGCTCGTTGCGCAGCTTGATCAGACCCGCGCGTGTACGACAGCAGTTGCTCGCGCCGCCTTGTCGCGCTCCCAGTCCGAGCCAGCTAGATCTCGTCGTCCTGGCAATACGCGTTGTTGTTGCCCGTACTGCGTGCGGCCGTATTCGTCGCCGCCCAGGAGCATCGGCACGCCCTGGCTCAACAGCAGCGTGGCCAGGAAATTGCGCCGCTGGCGCTGGCGCAGCGGCGTTGATCTTCGGGATCGTCCGTCGGGCCTTCCACGCCGCAGTTCCAGGAATGGTTGTTGTTGTCGCCGTCGTTGTTGTTCTCGCCGTTGGCCTCGTTGTGCTTGTCGTTGTAGCTGACGAGATCGTTCAGCGTAGAAGCCGTCGTGGCTGGTGATGAAATTGATGCTCGCGTACGGCCGCTTGCCGCTCGTCTGGTACAGGTCCGAGCTACCGCTCAGCCGGTAGCGCGAACTCCCCGCCTGCGACTCATCGCCCTTCCAGTATTGCCGCACGGTGTCGCGGTAACGGCCGTTCCACTCGGTCCAGAGCACCGGGAAATTGCCCACGAGATAGCCGCCCATCGCCGATGTCCCACGGCTCGGCGATGAGCTTGACCTGACTCAAGCACCGGGTCCTGATGGATGATCGCCAGGAACGACGAATATTTGTTGATGTCGTTCTCGCCGCGCACCAGCGTCGCCGCCAGATCGAAGCGGAAGCCATCGACGTGCATCTCCGTCACCCAGTAGCGCAGGGAATCGACGATCATGCGCAACACCTGTCGGGTGCAGCACGTTGAGCGAATTGCCGCAACCCGTGAAATCCATGTAGAAACGCGGGTCGTCGGGCATCAGCCGGTAATACTCTGGTTGTCGATGCCCTTGAAACAGAGCGTCGGCCCGAGGTGGTTGCCCTCGGCGGTGTGGTTGTAGACCACGTCGAGGATGACCTCGATGCCGGCCGCGTGGAGGTTTTTCACCATCTGTCTTGAACTCGCGCACGACGTCCGTGCCCGGCTCGGCGCGCGGCGTAGGAATGGTGCGGCGCGAAATAGCTGATGGTGTTGTAACCCCAGTAGTTCTTGAGCCCCTTTTCGACGAGGTGCTGGTCCTCGACGTGCTGATGGACGGGCAGCAGTTCGACCGCCGTGATGCCCAGTTCCTTGAGGTAATGCGATGGACGCCTCGCTGCCCAGCCCGGCGTAGGTGCCGCGCAGCTTTTCGGGCACGTCGGGGTTGAGCTTGGTAAAACCCTTGACGTGCGCCTCGTAGATGATCGACTTGTGCAGCGGCGTGCGCGGCAGCTCGTCGCCCTCCCAGTCGAAGGCCGGGTCGATGACGATGCTCTTGGGCATGCCCGCAGGCGTCGTCGCGGTAGTCGCGCGCGAGGTCGTCGTCGTCGCCGCCCATCTCGTAGGCGTACATTTCCGTGCCCCAGTTCGATGTCGCCGCTGATGGCCTTGGAATACGGGTCGAGCAGCAGTTTGGAAGCGTTGAAGCGCAGGCCCTTCGCCGGGTCGTACGGTCCGTAGACGCGGAAGCCGTAGTGCTGGCCGGGCTTGATCTCGGGCAGGAAAACGTGCCACACCTGATCGGTGTGTTCGGTCATGCGCACGCGCACGCTTTCGGTCGGGCGCATCGGCGCTGTCGAAGAGGCACACGTCCACGCCCGTGGCGTTCTCGCTGAAGATGGCGAAGTTGACCCCGTGGCCGGTCCACGTCGCGCCGAGGGGATAAGGGGTTCCGGGCCAGACTTTGATGGGCATAACAGAGCGCCGTCGAGGAGGTTAACGGCGCGTGAGCGCTGAGGGATACCGGCGGGCGCAGTTCCCGCGCGGAGCAACGGCATTTTCCAGACGCATTCGCACTGTCCGCGCGGAGGAGACACGCGCAACCTTTCTGGTCTGCATCCGCGCATCCCACGCGCCCACCTCGTGCCCGCCGGGCACTTCCTACAAATCCTTGAGCAGTGCGAGCGCCTTTTCGGCGTCGCTGAGCGCGCAGGACCATCAGACCCTGCGCGGTGTCCTGCCCGGTCGCCAGATAGGCGTACTCGATGTTGACCTCGGCCCCGGCCAGTTCGTGCGCGATCTTGCGAAAGGCTGCCGGGCTTGTTGTCGATCTCGGCGAGCAACACCTCGTTTTCCACCACCAGCGTGCCGTGTTCCTCGAAGATGCTCAATGCGCCTTGTCGGTGTCGCTGACGATCATGCGCACGACCGAATGGTCCACCGTGTCGGAAATCGTCAGCGCCAGGATGTTGATGCTGGCCGTGGCCAGTTCGTCGCAGACGGCGGCCAGCGTGCCGGGCTGATTCTCCAGAAACAGAGCGAGTTGAGTGGCGATTTCCATGGCGGCAAGCTGTCGACCGGGACGCGGCGGTTTGTCGATGCACAAATCCTGACGAAACTTCAGGTCGAAATGCGCGCGGGCTGCACGGCTTCCTGCGGCACGCGGCGGTCCAGTTCCTGCGCCCCGGCGAGATAGGCGACGACGCCCGACGCCGACCTTGTTGACGAGGTCCGCCACCGTGTACGCGAGGTGAACCCAGTTCAGGTCCGACGTTCGGGAAAATCGCCGGGACCAGGTAGCCCAGCGGATACACGCCCCAGGTCGTCACGGTGGAGAACGCCATGCAGGCGGAAGGCATGGCCGCTCTCGTCGTCGGCCCGTCCGCCGTAGCGCGGGCCGAGGCGGACGAAGAGCACGTAGGGGATGACGAGGTAGCCCAGCGTCGAGAGCGTGCCCCAGAGCAGGTGCCGGCCCACGAGCAGGGTGCCGTCCGGCGCGGCGAACTGCTGGTCGCCGATGCTGCCCGCGAGGATCATCCAGAAATCCGCGCCGAGCAGCAGCGCGATCCAGCCCGAAGATCTCGCGCGGCTTGACCTTGAGCATGAGCACCATCTTGAGCAGCAGCAGCGGCGTGGTGACGGCCCAGTCCATGTAGCGGTACTGGCCGATGGCGAAGAAGGCGTCGCGCACGATGTTGTGCTGCGCGCACGGGGTCGGTGGTCCGCGCCGACCAGCGCTGGAGCATGTCGTGGTAGTAAAAACGGATGAACCAGTAGGCCAGGCCCGCCACGAGGCAGATCACGCCGTCAGGCTCGCCGAGGCGCGGTGCCACGGGATGCGATGCTGTTGCGCGTGGCCAGGAAAAACACGAACGCCGCCAGGAAGCCGAACAACGCCGCTGTGAGGAACAGTTCCGTGACCATCGGCAGCAGGCCGACCTCGTGCGCGGTGAAGACGTTCGTCTCGGAAAACTGGGTGGCGAGCAGGGAGAATACATCGAAGGCAGAAGTAACGAAGGCAGAAGGTAGAAGCGGGAAGCAAGAAAGCGAGAATTTGCCGCCTGTAATGATCGTCTGCTCTGCCGACTTCTGCCTTCTGCCTTTGTACTTCTGCCTTCATGATTCCTCCCGGCTCCCAGCTCGGCCTGCTCGGCGGCGGCCAACTCGCCCGCATGACCGCCCTCGCCGCCCGGCGCATGGGCTACCGGTTCGCGTGTTCGATCCCGCCGGCGAGCCGCCCCGCCGCGCCCGTTTGCGAGCAGGTCGTCGCGCGCGCAGTTCGACGACCCGGCGGCGCTGGAAGCGTTCGCGCGCGGGCTGGACGTGGCGAGCTTCGAGTTCGAGAACATCCCGCCCGCCGCGCTGCGGACGGTCGAGCGATTCTGCCCGGTGCATCCCCGCTGGCCGGCGCTCGAAATCTGCCAGCACCGCGAACGCGAGAAAACTTTCCTGCACGCGCACGGTTTCCCGCACGCCGCGTTTCGCGTGGTGACGACCCCGGCCGAACTCGCCGACGCCATTGCCGCGCTCGGCACGCCCTGCGTGCTCAAGACCGCCGGCAGAGCGGCTACGACGGCAAGGGCCAGCTCAAAATCACCGCCGGCACTGACTCCCGCCGACGCCTGGGCGCAATGGAGCGGCGGCCAGCCGCGCCGGGGCGTGGTCGAAGCGTGGGTGGACTTCGACGGCGGAGCTTTCCGTCATCTGCGCGCGCAACGGCCGGGGCGAACTGCGGCCGTTCCCGGTGTTCGAGAACATCCACACCCGGCACATCCTCGACGTGACGATCTGCCCGGCGCGTTTCGCGCCCGGCGTGCTGCGCGAGGCGGAGCGAACTCGCCCGGGCCATCACGGAGGCGCTCGACGTGCAAGGACTTGCTGGCCGTGGAGATGTTCCTGACGCGCGACGGCCGGGTGGTGGTCAACGAACTGGCGCCGCGACCGCACAACTCCGGGCATCTGACGTTCGACGCGTGCCTGACGAGCCAGTTCGAGCAGCACGCGCGGGCGGTGTGCGATTTGCCGCTGGGCGGGGTCGATCTGCTGCGCCCGGCGGTGATGGTCAATCTGCTCGGCGATCTGTGGAACCCGACGGCGCGCCGCCCGATTGGACGCCGGTGTTGGCGGAACCGGCCGCCAAGCTGCATCTCTACGGCAAGGCCAGCGCCAAGCCGGGCGCAAGATGGGGCACTTTTGCGTGCTGGCCCCGACGGTGGACGAGGCGCTGGACAAAAGCGCGGGCGATCAAGGGGCGTTTGGACGACGCAGGCGGGAAATAAAACAGGCAGCCGCTAGGCTGCCGGTCGTCAGCAAGGTAGGGATGGCTCTCCGAGCCAGTCCCTAAATTTTCTGGAAAGCTCCGGTCGAACCCCCGTTTCCAATCCAAAAATAGGGACTGGCTCGGAGAGCCATCCCTACCTTGTTTCGGAAGCCGCTTACGCGGCGCAGGCGCGGCCAGCTTCTTCGCCAGACGGCTCTTGCGGCGGTTGGCGGCGTTCTTGTGGATCACGCCGCGCTTGACCGCCTTGTCCAAGTCGGACACAAGCTGCCCGTCTGGCTCGCCGCCTTGTCGGACCGCGTCGCGGTGCGCGGCGGCCTTGGTCTTGCTCTTGAGCGCGGTGAGCACGCGTGCGGTTGCGGAGCGGTGCGCTTGATTGGTCTGACGGGCGCGCTTGGCGGCGGATTTCGTGTTGGCCATGATCGGGAAAAATTGCGTGGACTACGAAAGCGAAAGGGCTGCCAAGCTGCCGCGTCCGCCGCCGGCTGTCAACGGGTTTCTGTGCTGCTCTCGACGGGTCCACCCGGCAACGGGGGCGGCAGGTCCGTTTTTGCCTTCGGCCGCCACAGGGCAAAGACCGTCGCCGCCACCGCCGACAACCCGACCGCCACGATCAGGAAGGTCGGCGTGTAGAGCTGGTCCATCTTCGACAACTCGCGCGTCGCCTCATTCGCCACGCTGGGGTCGTCCAACTGCATCCCGCGACTGAACAAACGCTGGTACACCGCCACGGCGCGCAACAGGCTGGCCGTCATCGCCAGCACGCCGAACGTAATCATAAACGCCAGCAGCGGGCGCAGCCATCGGTTGTTTTGCATGACGGGCGCGGGGAAGGAAAAACGGCGAACGCCAACCTCGCCCCTACAGCGAATCGAACACCGAACGGTTCATCGTGCGCGCGGCCTCGTCGCTGCTGTTGGACACCGGCCGGGCCGGCGGCGGCACCGACCGGCGGCTTGGCGTCCTTCTTTGCCCGGCTTCGTTCGCGGCCTGCTTGGCGAGCAGCTTGTCGGCGCGCCGGCCCATTCCTTCTTGGCGGCGCGGCGTGGCTCGGGGCTGGCGGCGGGACCTGCGCGCCGGGGGTCACATGGTCGGCGTCGTGGCGCGGCGTCGCCGGCGTGTCCGCCGGTTTGCGCGCTGGCGGCTTCGGCGGACGCCAGCGCGGCGGCGGGACTCGCGCCGGCCGGGGCAACCGGGCGGCGGCGGCTCGAGGATGTTCGCCGCGATGGCGTGGTTCTGCGTCGTGTCGATGATCTGCACCCGCGCGCCGACCTTCACCATGTCGTAGAGCTGCGATCACGTCCTTCGAACGCATCCGGATGCAGCCGTAGCTCGTCGGCCGGCCGATGTTGCGCTCCTCGGGCGTGCCGTGAATGTAGATGCCGCGCGAAAACGCCTTCGGGTTGCTCGCTTCCAGGCCCTTCAACGCCAGGATGCGCGTGACGATGGCGTCGCGCCCCGGCGCGTCGACCTTGACGATCTCGCCCGTGCTCACGCGGCCGTGGAACACCGTGCCGGCCGGCGCGCCGCCGCCGATCTTCGCGGCCACGGCCATTTCGCCCGTGGGCGTGTCGTAGGAGCGCGGCGGTCGCCGAGGCCGAACTTGGAGGTGGAAATCGGGAACGACACCCGCGTGTGGTCGTCCTTGACCACCGTCAGCTTCTGGTCGCGGACGCTGATGATGATCTGGTTGCGGGTGGCGGCGAGCGGCGGCGGGGTGGTGGCGCAGCCGCCCAGCAGCAGGCGGCGGCGGCGACAGGACCAGCAGGCGAGCCGAAACGGCCGGGACGGCGAGATGTCGGCGGAGTCCATCAATGTAGAGCAAAGCGGACGGCGAAGGTGGAAGGTTGGCGATGCCGGATTCAGGCAGGCAGCGCGGGCGGCGCCGGCCGCCAGCGGGCGGGCATCCACTGGACGAGCGACGAAAACGCCACGTAGCAGAAGCCCAGCTGGAAGAAGCACCAGGAACGGCAGCGTGGTAATACTGCCCGTTCGACGGCGGCGTGTAACGATGAAATACGTGAAATACACCGCGAAGCCGAGTTCCACCAGCGGCAGCAGCGAACGCATCGGCAGGTAACGGCTCGCGCGCCACGCCTGCTGCGCGGCGCGGGTTGACGCATGGCTCGCCCCGATGCCGTACTTCGGCGTGCGCACGAAGGCGCTGGTGTGGTTGAAGATCGCTTCCAGCACGGCGCGGGCGTTGTTGAGCGAGAGCCCGATGCCCAGCGCGATGAGCGGCGGGCAGCAGGAGGATTTCCTTCATCCAGGTGCGCGGGTAAAGTTCGCGTTGCGCGCAGATGTAGAACACCGCCACCGACACGCTCGCCGTCAGGAACACCGGCACGTCGAACAGACAGGAACCGCGTCCAGCCGCTGCCCGCCGTAGCGTGCGTCGGCTGGAGCAGCACGCACAGGAACGCCAGCAGCAGGTAGGAGAAATTGCGAGGTCAGGTGCAGCGTGGCCTCCAGCTTGATCTTCCAGGGCAGGTCGCTGCGCAGGATGCGCGGCAGGATTTTCTTGCACGTCTGGATGCTGCCCTTCGTCCAGCGGTGCTGCTGGCTCTTGAAGCCGTTCATGTCCACGGGCAGTTCGGCGGGCGTCACCACGTCCGAGAGGAACACGAACTTCCAGCCCGCCAACTGCGCGCGGTAGGACAGGTCGAGGTCCTCGGTGAGCGTGTCGTGCTGCCAGCCGCCGGCGTCCTCGATGCACGATTTGCGCCACAGGCCCGCCGTGCCGTTGAAGTTGAAGAACCGGCCCGAACGCGAGCGCGCGGTCTGTTCGAGCAGCAGGTGGCCGTCGAGGAACATCGCCTGCACGCGCGTCAGCAGCGAATACGTGCGGTTGAGGTGCCCCCAGCGCGTCTGGATCATGCCCACCTGCGGATCGGTGAAGAAATGGATCGTCTGGTGCAGGATGTCCGGCTTGGGCAGGAAATCGGCGTCGAGGATGAAGATGAATTCCCCTCGCGCCTGATGCATCCCGTTTTCCAGCGCGCCCGGCCTTGAAGCCGGTGCGGTCGGTGCGGTGGATGTAGTGCGATGTCCAGCCCCGCGGCGCGCAGGGCGGCGACCTCGCGCTCGATCAGCTCGCGCGTGTCGTCGGTGGAATCGTCGAGCACCTGGACCTCCAGCAACTCGCGCGGGTAATCCAGCGCGTTGACCGCGCGCAGCAGCCGTTCGGCGACGTAACGCTCATTATAGATCGGCAGTTGCACGGTGACCACCGGCAGCTGCTCGAACTGCGCGACGGGCTGCGGGCACGCTGTCGGCGGTTCTTCAGAAAGAGGTAGATGATCAGCCAGCGGTGGATGCCGTAAGCCGAAAAGCCGACCAGGACGGTCAGATAGCACAGCGTCCACAAAGAGTTGTCCAAAGATTCCAAACATAGGCGCAAAAGCAGGAGATAAGAGCAGACGGGTGCTCTGGATTTCCGGCGAAATGATGGCTTTTTCTCCCCGACCGTCAAGAGCAAACCCGCCCAGCGCCTCTTCCGGGCGGCGGCGGGCCGCGGCGCGGGTCACTCCGCGCCTTGCCTCCGGCCGCGGACCGCTAGCAAAGTAGGCGCTGGCCGATCTCCGACGCGCCAGCCGTGAAAGAGTCTTTCGCCAAGTTCGTCTCCAAGCACCGGCTCCGGCCTTAGCATCTGGCGCTGTGCGTGCTGTTCGTCGGCTGGGTGCCCTCGCTGCTGCTCGCCTATTATTCGTACACCGTGCTCGGCCGCACGCTGGAAACCAAGATCATGGCCGACGCGCGAATCGCTCGTCGGCAGCCTCTCCCAGCACGTCGAGAACGAGCTGGAGCGCACCGGCGAGACGATGGACTACTACCGCGACGCTGCCCGTCACGGCCAATCTCCTGCTGCCCCCGGTCGCGCCGGCCGTCAGGCGCGCCCGCCGCCCGCCCGCGCCGCCGCAGCCTCGCCGTCCGTCGACAACCCCGCCAACCGCCGCCCGCGCCCCGGTGCGGCCGCCCCGCCGCCCGCCACCGCCACCACCGCCGCCCGCCGTCGCCCCCGCCGCCGCTGCCGACACGTCGCCGCCGCCTCACCCGCAGGAATGGCTGACGAGCATCTTTCTATCCGCAGATCAACCGCCTCGACGGCATGTTCCTGACCGACGCCACCGGCCGGGTTCTCGCCTCGCTGCCGCCGTCCCTGCACGGCCGGCCGGTCCCCGACCTCGCCGACGCCCCGTGGAGTTCCGCCGCCGAACGCGCCGCTGGAAGGCCGCCGCCGAGAAACCAGGCCGACGTTTCACGTCTCGCCGGTCTATCCGCGCGCCGCCGACGGCCGGCTGGTCGCCAGCGTGGTCGTCGCCGTGCGCGACAAGGGCGGCGCGAATCTCCTGGGCTTACCTCGGCGCGGACATCCTCGTCGAACGCCTCGGCCGGCGGCTGCAGGCCGTCGAACACGGTCGGGCGCCGAACACCCGCTTCCAGATCATCGATCAGCGACGGCCGCCCGCTCTTCACCCACGACGCTCGAGCCCAACCCGCCCGACGTGCCGGCACCGTCGATCCCGATGCTGCCTGCGCGATTTACCGGCACGACCAGCAGCGGCATCGAGGAAGCGGCGGCAGCTCTCACGTTTTCGCCGCCATCGAGCCCACGGACTGGATCGCCGTCATGGAGCGCCCCGCCGACCTGTCCACTGCGCCCGGTGCACGATCTGCTGCGCCGAGACGTTCTTGCTCGTCGGCTGGCTGGTCGTCGGCACGACGTTCGCCGCCGTCGTTGCTCGGCCTCGTTCTACCGGCGGCAGCTCCTGAGCAGCCTGCGCATCGAACGCGAGCAGATTTTCAACGAGAAAATCCTCGCCAACATGCCCGTGGGCATCGCCCTGGTGGACCCGGCGGGCGAACGCTTCCTGCAGGTCAACAGCACCTTCGTCGGAGATCGTCCGCTCCCTGGGCCACCTGCCGCGCGAGGCCGATGTGTCCACGGCGACGTTCGCGCGACGTGGCCGTCGCCAGCCGCGAGGCGCTGGCGCGCGTGCTGCACTTCGGCGTGCCCTTCCAGGCCATCGAACAGCGCACGCGCCACCGCCAGCCGGACCCGTGCGTTTCCTGACGACCAACCTCCTGCGCCTCCAGGACAGCCAGCAGCGCACCCTCGGCGTGCTTTGCCTGGTCGAGGATACCACGGCGGCCGTCACGCTGCGCCAGGAACTCATCAACGCCAACACCGCCAAGGACCAGTTCCTCGCCCAGCTCAGCCACGAGTTGCGCAACCCGCTCTCGCCCGTCATCACGATGGTGGCCGAGCTGGAAGTCTACACCGACGCGCTGCCCGCCACGCGCCAGCCGCTGGAGATCATCCGCCGCAACGTCGAACTGGAAGCCCGGCTCATCGACGACCTGCTCGACGTGACGCGCATCTCCAGCGGCAAGCTGCAACTCAACCGCCCGGACGGTCGATGTCCACCGCACGCTGCGCGCTGGCGCTGGAAATCTGCCAGCGCGAGATCGACGACAAGGGCCTGCGCCTGGAACTCGAACTCCGCGCCCGCGATCACTACGCCGTGGCCGACCCGGCGCGGCTCCAGCAGATGTTCTGGAACCTGCTCAAAAACGCCGTCAAGTTCACGCCCGAGGGCCGGCGGATCGTGGTGCGTTCGAGCAACTACACCGCCGCGCCCGTGTCCGCGGCCAGCGGCGGCCCGGAGCATGACCGCGACGCACGTTGTCTTTACCAAGATGCCCGAGACCGGCGGCAAACCGGCGGCGAACGGCGCGCCTGCCGCCACCGCCAGGCCCGGCGGGGCCGGTGGGATTTCTGCGCGATCGAGGTCGTGCGACGAGGGCATCGGCATCGAGCCGCAGCATTTGCGGCGAATCTTCAACGCGTTCGACCAGGGGCAGAGTTCCATCACGCAGCGTTTCGGCGGGCTGGGGCTGGGGCTGGCGATTTCCAAGGCGATGGTCGAGGCGCACGGCGGCAGTCTGACGGTGTCGCAGCGAGGGCGCGGGCAAGGGGGCGACGTTCACGGTCGAACTGGACACCTGCCCCGCGCCGGTGGCCGAAGCGCGGGCCATCCCGGCGTGGACCGGACGGAGCCGGCGGTCGTCTGGCGGCGACGAGGCCGCTGCCCCGACGGTTCCGGCCAACGGCGCGACGGCGCGGCTCCGACGGACGGACAGGGTCGGCGCGTGCTGCTGGTGGACGACCACCTGGACACCTGCCTGGGGATGCAGCGACTGCTCAAGCGGCGCGGCTACCGGGTGGTGGTGGCGCATTCGGTGGCCGAAGGCCTGGCGCAGGCGACGGATGACGAGACGTTTCGATCTGCTCATCAGCGATCTGGGATTGCCGGACGGCACGGGGTTCGACCTGATGAACACCTTGCGCGAACGCGGCGGGCCGCCGGGGATCGCGCTGAGCGGCTACGGCATGGAGAGCGACATCGACAAGACCCGCGAGGCAGGTTTCAGCGAGCACCTCATCAAGCCGGTGGCCATCGACCGGCTGGAAGAGGCGATGCGGCGGCTGCTCTCTTGAATGATCGCCCCGCGCCCGTCCGTCCTGCCCGCGCTCCGGGAACCGGGTTGCCTTCCGCTGCCCGGAGGCGTTTAATGTCCATGCCATGAGCGCGCTGCCCAAACGCTACTTCACGCCCGAGGAATACATCCTCCTCGAAAACCAGGCCGCTTACAAGAGCCAGTACGTCGCCGGGGAAATCTACGCGATGGCCGGCGCGGAACCCGAGCATACCAAGATCGTCAACAACATCGATTTCGCGCTGAAGACGGTCTTCGGCGACCGGCCTTGCGAATCGTACACCCAGGACCAGCGCGTGAAGGTGGCCGAGGCCGAACTGTACACCTACCCCGACGTGGTGGCCTTCTGCGGCGAGGGGCAATACGACCGTTCCTCCCGGCCCGCCATGCTGTTGAACCCGCAGGCAATCTTCGAGGTTCTCTCGCCTTCGACCGAAGCGTTCGACCGCGGCGACAAGCTGCTGCGCTACCGCACGCTCGCATCCCTGACTGACTACGTCCTCGTCGCCACCGATGCCATGCGCGTGGAACATTTTACCCGCCAGCCAGACGCCCCCTGGACGATGACCGAACACCGCCAGTCCGCCGACCGCGTGCCGTTACGGGCATTGGAGGTCGAGCTGACCCTCGCGCAAATCTATCGCCGGGTCGTTTTTCACGTCTGAACCGCGCCTGCCGCTTACCTGCCGCCGTGTTGCTGCGTTCGCCCTATCCCGCGCCCACCATGATACTCGCGGGGCTGCTCCATTGGCCGACGCGGTCGTCGTTTACGCGGTAGATGGCTTGATAGCTCCACTTTGCCGGGGTGTTGGGAAAACCTTGCGTGTCGGTATAGCCCGGGGTCGTGTCGATGGCGAGCAGGACCATGCCCTTGCCGTCGCCGCGGTCGACCTGGAGTTCGCACTGGTCGGAGGAACGCGCTGTACCCCTGCCAGCCCCAGTCGATGTTCACCCGGTCGCCGCTCATCGACAGTCCGAGAACCGGCGCGAGCGTGGCGTAATCGGGCCCGACCTGCGGCGAGCCTTCGATCCCGAGCGCCTGGCCGATGGATTCGTTGTAATCGGCGCTCGCCTTGATCTGTTTGACCAGCGCGCGGAAGCGGACCTCGATCCCGGGTGCAACGGGCGTGACCGCCGCCGGAAACGTCGGCACGACGGGCACGCCGGTGGGCGGCACGTTCCCGCCGCGACGCTGGATGTCTTTCCACGCGGTCCACTGTTTGGAGGCGTTTTGCACGATCTCCTGGCATTGCAGCACGTAGCTGAAGTAATCGGCATCAGCCGCCTGCGCGGTGACTTGCGCGGGAGTGACGCCGAGCCCGGCGGCATACGCGCCGATTGCGCTGGCGAAGGTCTGGAGCTGGTGCGCGAAGCCGTCGTCCGAATTGTTGAGGTAACTGGTTTTAGCCATGATGGGTTGGTGCGTGTGTTTGCTGCGGGTGAGAGAAAAGTCCGGTGCGCCCGGGAAACGGCAGCGAACGCGGCGAGGCCGGCAGCGTGCGCCGGAACCGTCCCAACGCGCGCCGGGAAGTTCCGAGCGCACGCCGGGAAGTCGCCAGCCGGAACGGCGCGCGGCCCGGTGAAGCGCCGGGAGAATTGCGCGGCGCGTGAGGAACGATCCGGCGCGCATCGGGAAGCTCCCCGCGCACGCCGGCAGACTCCGGGCGCACCGCCGAAACTCCCCGACAAATGCTCACCCGGGCCATTTCCATGCGGCGCAGTCTGCCGGAAACCGCGACGGGTCGTAAATTCGTGCTGGCACGAAGACCGCTCCCCCGCTCGTGGTCAGCCGCCGAGTTCGCGGATTCGCAGTTTGAGCTTTTCGACCTCCTGTTTGTGACGCCACGCCGCGACCGCAGTACGGGTTTTCGTGCCGAGCTTCGCATGAATGTTTTTCATGTGCTTTTCGATGGTGCGCGTTTTCACTTCCAACCGCATCGCAATTTCGATGTCTCTCTCGCCTTTGGCGACGTAGCCCACGACCTCTTCCTCCCGCGCGGTGAGGGTTGGTTCCGCCGCTTGGTCCTTCTCGAACTGGTAGCGAAACGGCGGCTTCGTGGCTGGCTCGCCCGGCGGCGGAGCGGCGGGAACGGGCGGCGTGGTCGGAACCGGGTCGGCCGTGGCCTCGGGGCCTTTGCGACGCGGTTTCTTCTGGGGCATGACGCCCCGGAGTCTCTGCTTTTACCCGCGCGCTCGTAAATTCGTGCTAGCACGAAGACGGCGGGAGCGGCGCTTGTGCGACCGCAAGGTTTCCAGCGAGCACGAAAGACTTGCCCACGGACGAGACAGAAGCCATGCTGCCCGAATGGCAAAAGACACTGGCTTGCACTATGAACGATCTACCTACTACTAAGCCTCGAACTTTCTGCTTTGTGTTGATGCCATTCGACGAGGAGTTTGATGATGTTTATCAAATAGGCATCAAGGAATCCTGCCGGGATGCTGGTGCCTATTCCGAGCGAGTTGATGAACAGATTTTCAACGAGCGGATTTTAGATCGCATCTATAACCAGATCGCCAAGGCAGATTGCATAATAGCTGATATGACCGGGCGCAATGCCAATGTTTTCTATGAGGTCGGATACGCTCATGCCCTCGGCAAACCAACGATCTTGCTGACGCGTCGAGCTGAGGATATACCTTTCGATCTTAAACACTTTCCTCACATTGTTTACGAGTCAAAGCTCACCGAGTTGCGGGATAAGCTGACCAAGCGGGTGCGATGGTTTATCGAGAACCCACCAGCACCGGTGGCCGAAAGTTCTGATCTATTCGAGCTAAGTCTGGGACCAAAAATCTTGACTTCAGAAGTACACGTAATTGAAGTACCAGAGAAAAAGGTGATAACCCTTAGTTTTGTAGTGAGAAATATTTCTCTTCAGGTGATTCCTTTGGGTGCGCTCAAAGCAGCATTCTTAACACTTGGAGGAATTCGTCTAACAAATAATGATAATGTGACCTCGGCCAGGCTTCCTAATGGTCATCTCCGTCTTCAGGTCGCCGAACTTTCTGAGCTTTTTCCAGATGAAGTCACCAAATTTGCACTTACGTTCGTCCCATCATTCGATGGGCCTGAGGAAGAACTCGGTATTCGAATCTACACCGAACTAGGCCCGCGCGATTTTCCGCTCATGCTCCGGAAACTAAGTGGATAACCGAGCGAACCAAAGGGCAAGAAGACCTGGGAAAATCAGCGCGTCCCCCGGTTCCAAAAACGAACCGCCTCCCCGGCGGAAACTCCGGGGAGGCGGTCGAAAAGACCGGCCTGGAATGAAAGGCGCGCGGCGGGGTTAACCCCGGACGCGGCGGTTGTGCTTGTCGCGGTGGATCGTGCGGCTGAGCCGGTTCTGGCGGCGGTTGAGGCGGCGCTGTTCGCGCTTGGTCAGATGGCCGTTGTGCTCGGCCTGGTCGAGGGCCTTGGAATTTTGGATGTTGTTTTCGCGGCGGTCGATGTTGGCCGTCTCGCGGTTGGTCAACTGGCCGGAGCGGTCGCCGTTGGCGATGCGCGAATCCTGGCGGCGCTCGCGGCTGTCCACCTGGTTGACGCGCGGGTGGCCGGGGTCGACCGCGCCGTTGGGCGTGACTTCCTGCGCGTAGCTGGTGGCCGAGACGCCCGCGAAGAGCAGGGCGCCGAGGGTGAGGGAGAGGAGGGTTTTCATGAGAGGTTTTTGGGTGTTTGGTATGTCGGGGCGGGTCGTGCGTTCTTCACTGGCCGTTGTGACCGGCCGGGAATGACCGCCTTGCACAGTTCAACCGCGCGGCGGCGCAAGGTTGCGGAGGATTTGCGGGAAGGCTTTCGCGTGCGATCCGCCCGGTCACCCCGGCCAGTGCAGCAGAGGCAATTCGCGCAGGATGCGTTCCTGCCGGGCGCGCAGGCGTGGCGACGGCGCGCGGGGGTTCCACTTGCGTGGAGCGGGCAGGAGCGCGGCGAGAAAGGCCGCCTGTTCCGCGTCCAGCCGTTTTGCCGGAATCCCGTAATGGTACTGGCTCGCCGCCTCGACCCCGTAGACGCCCGGACCCATTTCCACGACGTTGGCGTACAACTCGAAAATCCGCCGCTTGGACAGGAGGAGTTCCATCCACACCGTGTAATAGGCTTCCAACCCCTTGCGCACGTAGGAATGCCCCTGCCACAGGAACGTCGAACGGGCGCATTGCATGGTGATGGTCGAACTGCCGCGCGGTTCGCCGCCGGTGCGTTTGGCGCGTTCGATGGCGGCGTGCATTTCGGTCCAGTCAAACCCGTGATGCTGGAAAAACCGCTGGTCCTCGGAGACCCACGCTGATTTCAGATACGCCAGGGGAAGTTCGTTCCACGGTAGCCAGTGGTACATCACGCGCGGATGGGCTTCGCCGCCAAGGCGATCCTGCAACCAGCGGATGCCCATGAGCGGCGTCGCGGGCGGGTTGACGAACCGCACGCAGCCAACCTCCAGGATCGGCACGACGAGCAGGATAACAAACGCGATGGCGAGGCGCTTGGCCCAACGCCGTTTCCACCCGCCGCGAACGGCGGGCGCGGGCGTGGCCCTGGCTTTGGCGGTCGCCATTCAAAGACGTTTCTTCAAATGGGCAACCACTTCGATCTCGGCCGTCTGCGGGAACATGTCCAGCGGCGTGACCGAAACGATCCCGTACGCCGACCGCAACGCCCCTAAGTCCCGCGCCAGCGTGGCCGGGTTGCACGAGACGTAGATCATTTCCGCCACCGGGATCGCCGCCACCGCCGCCCGCACCGGTCCGTCGAGTCCTTCCGAGGGGGGATCGACGATCAGCACCCCTTTTTTTGCCGACAGCCGGTATAACTCGTCGGGCAGGAGCGCGGCCACGTCGCCGCAAAGGTATTTTTCGTGCGGGGCGGCGTCACGGCGGGCGGCGCTGACGGCGCGTTGGTCCCACTCCAGACCCACGACGCTCTCGAAGCGGTCCCGCAGGTGTTTGGCGAAAAACCCCGCGCCGCAATAGGCGTCGAGCAGGTGCGTGGACGCTTGGCCCGTGTTTTCCAGACAGGCCGCGACGATGGCAAGCAACCGGTCGGCGGCCCCGTCGTTGGTCTGGCGAAAACCTTCCGCGAAGCCCGCGTCCTCGGCCCGCAAGGTGACGTTGCCCTCGCGCTGCTGGCGTGGCGGCCGGGTACGGAAGCGCGACAGCGCGTCGTTCACTCCGTCCGAGGCGATGGGACAGCGGGCGATATCGATCAATTCCCGCGCGCCCGACCCGGTGCTGCCGTGGGCGAAAAAACCGACGATGCCCTCACGTACGTGCACGGTGATGCGGTTGCGGTAGCCATAATCCAGGGGCGACGGCACGACCGGACGCACATCGATTTCTTCCTCAAACCTCCCCAACCTCCGCAGGACGCTGGCGACCTGCTGCCGTTTGGTGTCGCGCTGTTCCCCGGCGTCGAGATGCTGGTAGCTGCACCCGCCGCAACGCCCGAAATACGGACAGGGCGGCTCCACGCGGTGCGATGACGGCTCCTCCACCGCCAACAGACGCGCTTCCAGGTAACTCTTGTGCTCGCGGACGATCTCGACCCGCACGGTCTCGCCCAGAGCGACGAACGGGACGAAAACCACCCGACCATCCTCCAACCGCCCCACGCCACGGCCACCGAAGGCCACTTCGTGGATGGACAGTTTCAAGACCGTGCCCGGCGCAGACGCCCCGCGCTCAGGTCGGCTGATCGCCGGATCGATGGGTCTCAGCGCACGTAGTTGTAACGGCTCTCCCAACCCAACTCCGGCGGGAACTCCTCGTAGCCGCCGTGAATCCACGGGATGTCGCTGCGCAGCTTCGGGGTGTACTTGCCCTTCGTTGTCGGGAACGGAGCCGTGATCATCTCGTAGAAACCGATCCCCCCGCGGACGAGGGCGCGGCCGACGCCCCGAAATGCGCCGTAAGCCAGTGCCTCACTGCCTTCCTGGTCGTTGACGGAGGCGATGTTGTAGGGGACTTCGCTGGCGGCACCCAGGAAATTGGCGAGGCCGCGGCCGAATTTTCGGGTCGGTCCGTAGTCGGAGACCGGCGGGGATTGGATGTCCGCATGCACCGTGGAAACGGCGGCAACGGCGAGGAGGAGGGAGCAGAGGAGCTTTTTCATCGCAATGGTTCGAGTGTTGTAGCGTGTTCGGACGGCGGGAGGCAACTAGAAAGTGCGGCGAGATGCGGGGTGCGGGACGAAGGAACGGAAAAACAGGGCGCTCCGGTTCGATTTTCCGGGCGGAGAAGCGCATGACGCACCCGGGGTTTTCTCGGGTTCGGCACCCTTCGCCGCCCGCCTCCCACGCCGCGCCCACGCTTTTTCCTTGGCCCATTGTCCTTCCCACCGCTATCTTACGAGGTTCACCCGGTTTTTTCCTTGCCCATGTCCACTTCCACCCTCGCCCCCGCGCCGATCCACCCCGACCTCCAGAAGGTCGTTGACGAAGGCAAACTCAACGCCCCCGCCGCCCGCACCCTGAGCTTCCTGGAACCCGGTGCCTACACCCAGCACAAGAGCTGGGGCTTCGGCCGCGTCACCGCGTGGAACCTCGACGCCAACCAGATTCTCATCGACTTCGGCCCCAAGAAGAGCCACCCGATGCAACTCCAGTACGCGGGCGACAACCTCCGCCCCGTCCCGGCCGAACACCTCCTCGCCCGCAAGGCCGCCGACCTGCCCGGCGTCAAAAAAATGGTGGCCGACGATCCCGCCGCCGTCGTGCGCCTGATCCTCGAACATTCCGACGGCCAGAAGGCCACCCCCACGCAGATCGCCGCCCTGCTCATCCCCGAGGTGCTCTCGGGCGAGAACGAGTTCAAACGCTGGTGGGAGGCCGCCAAGAAGAAGCTCAAGGGCGACGGCCGCTTTGTCATCCCGGCCAAGAAGACCGAGTTCGTGGAATTGCGCGAGCACACCGTCGGCCAGCACGAGGCGCTGCTCGCCCGGTTCGCCCAGGCCCGCAAGCTCAAGGACCAGCTCGCCGTCATGGACCAGATTTCCAAGGGGATCGAGGATTTCAAGGCCGACCCCACCCAATTGACGGCCCTGTTGGAAGAAGCCGGCAAGTCCGCCACGCGCAACCAGCGCCTGGACGTGGATGCTTCCTTTGAACTGCTCGTCACCCGCGACGAGATCGCCGGAGCCGCCGGGTTGCCCGCGAGCGTCACGGAATCGCCTTCGCTGGTCGATTTCATGCGGACCGAGGAGTCGCGGCTGGGTGAGATCATCGGGAACCTGCCCGCCGCCAAACAGCGTTTTGCCCTCGGTCAGATGCCCGTGGCACTCGGGCGAAGACCGCTGGGTCAACCGGGCGCTTTCCTTGCTGCCGCAGACGCACAATGCGCGCGTCGTCGGCGAGGTGGCCCGGCTGTTCGAGTCCAAGGACCGCGGGGACGAGATGCGCGCGTTCCTCGACCGCTCGATCCGGGATTATTCGGTCACCTGCGAGATGCTGCTGTGGCTGTGCAAGGAGCGCGACGACCCGAAGTACAAGGATTTCATCAACCAGCGTCTTTTCGCGGCGATCTTGTCGGCGCTGGAGCGGGATTCGCTCAGCGAGATCAAGCGCAGCACGAAGCTCCACGACCTGCTTTCCAGCGACCGGGAACTCGTCACCGAACTGCTCGCCAACGCCACCCAGGCGGAACTCCGCACCGCCGCCCGCGCGCTGCTGGCGACCCCGGCCCTGGAGGAACTCGACAAGCGTTCGCTCATGGCCCGACTCATCAAGCTGCACCCCGACCTGCACATGCTGCTCACTGGCGGCGACGAGGAAAAGCCGGGCGTGCTTGATCGTTTCCTGGCCTAGCCTGGAACGCCGCAAGCTCGAACTCGACGACCTCGTCAACAAGCAGATTCCCAAGAACATCGAGGAAATCTCGGTGGCGCGTTCGTACGGGGATTTGCGGGAAAACTTCGAGTTCAAAGCCGCCAAGGAAATGCAGAGCGTGCTGGCCCGCCGGCGCACCGAACTGGAATACGACCTCGGCCGGGCGCGCGGGACGAACTTCGCCAGTCCCGACATCACGATGGTTTCCATCGGCACGACCGTCGGGCTCAAGGACGTGGCCACCGGCGCGCAGGAGAAATACGCGATCCTCGGCGCGTGGGACGGCGACCCGGAGAAGCAGATTCTCTCGTACTTGACGGTTATCGGTCAGGCGCTGCTCGGCCATCGCGTCGGCGAGACGATCAACCTGCCCGACGAGACCGGCAGCAACGCGCGGCCGGTGAAGATCGAGTCCATCACCGCCTACGTCGCGCCAGCGGCTTCGTAACCAAGGTAGGGATGGAGGGTCCGAGGCAGTCCCTATTGTTTCTGGAAGGAACGTCCGGCAAAAGGGCGCGATGATCCAAACCAATTCAGGGACTGCCTCGGAGAGGCATCCCTACCTTGGAGACGACCGGCCGCTGCGCGACCTGCCCGCCCTCGCTTGGCCCGTCCTGCTCGGGCTGGCAGCGGGGCGGCTCGGGCTGCACTTGCTCGTCGGCAGCGGTTACGGGCTTTTCCGCGACGAGTTTTATTACCTCGCTTGCGGCGCGCGGCCCGACTGGGGCTACGTGGACCAGCCGCCGCTCGTGCCACTGCTGGCACGCCTGGCCACAGCGATCTGGGGATACACGACGATCACGGCGGGTGAGTTGCGGACCTTTAGCGCGCTCGGGGCGGCGGGGGTAATCGTCCTCGCCGGGTTGATCGCCCGCGAACTCGGCGGCGGTCGTTTCGCGCAGGGCCTGGCCGCGCTGGCCGTAGGCATCGCGCCGCTCTTCCTCGCGGTCGGCGACGTTTTCGAGACGGTGGTTTTCGACCAACTCTGCTGGGCGCTGGCCGCCTGGCTCGTGCTGCGGGCCTGGCAACGGGAACCGGGCCGGGGCTGGCTGCTGGTCGGGCTGGCGGCGGGCATCGGGCTGGAGATCAAGTTCACGATGGGACTGTTCGGTCTCGGGCTGGCGGCGGCGCTGATCTTCACCGGGACGGGTCGGCGACACCTGCGCACGCCCTGGCCCTGGCTGGGTGGAGCCATCGCGCTCGTCCTGCTCGCGCCGAACCTCTGGTGGCAGCACACACACGGCTGGCCGACGGCGGAATTCGTTCACAACAACAACGAATGGAACCGCAAGGAATGGACCTTGCCGTGGTTCCTGCTGTCCCAACTGGAATACCTGAGCCTGGCCGGTTTCGCGTTGGCGGCGGCGGGGTTGTGGCGTGTCTTTGCCAAGCGGGAGGACAACGGAACGCGGGCGCTGGGTTGGATTTTCCTCGTGCCACTGGCCGTGTTGCTCGTCACGCGAGGCAAGCCGTATTACCTCGGGCCGGCGTACCCCGGACTGCTCGCGGCCGGAGCGGTGGCCGCCGAGGGCTGGACGGGGCGGCGGCTGGCGCTGAACAGGGGCCGCTGGCTGCGTCCGGCGATGGTGAGCGGCGTGGTCCTGCTCGCGCTGCCGGGGGTACCGATTGCGCTGCCGCTGCTGCCCCGCGACCGGCTGGTGGGTTCGTGGGTGGTGAAGTTGCAGCACGATTTTGGCGAATCGATTGGCTGGGAGGAACTCACCGCGCAGGTGGAAGACGTTTTCCGCCGCCTGCCCCCGGACGAACAGGCCGACGCGGCGGTGCTCACGATGAATTACGGCGAGGCGGCGGCCATCGAGCATTTTCGCCGGTTGCCGACGACGGTGATGCCCGTTCTCAGCCAGCACAACAATTACTGGTTTTGGGGACCCGGCGCGCGGGACCCGCAGACCGTCCTCATCGTCGGCACGCGGCACCCCGAACGGTTCCAGCCTTTCTTCGGGCAGATCGACAAGGCCGCCACCATCGACAACCCGCTCGGCCTGGACAACGACGAACGCGGCGCGGGGGTCTACGTTTGCCGCCAGCCGAAGGTGTCGTTGCGGGCCGAGTGGCCAAACGGGAAAGACTTTAACTAAAACCCTCCGGCGGCCGGGGGTCGGCCCGTGGCAACGGCCAACTTTTTTACTTAACGCGCCGCCGCGCGTGGACTACCGTCCGCGGTTCACCGCAAATCCCTGTTTTTTATGTCCGACTTCACCACTATCGCCGATATCCGCGCCCTTGAAATCCTCGATTCCCGGGGCAACCCCACCATCGAGGTCGAAGTCACCCTCGACAGCGGAGCCAAGGGACGCGCGGCGGTCCCGAGCGGAGCCTCCACCGGCCAGCACGAAGCCTGGGAACTGCGCGACGGCAACAAGAAACGTTATCTCGGCAAAGGCGTGAGCAAAGCCGTCACCGCCGTCCACGACGACATCGCCCCCGCCCTGCGCGGCATGGACGCCGCCGATCAGGTCGCGCTCGACCACGCGCTCATCGAACTCGACGGCACGCCCAACAAAAAGAAGCTCGGCGCCAACGCGCTGCTCGGCGTCTCGCTCGCCGCCGCCCACGCCGCCGCCGACGCGCTCGACATCCCGCTTTTCAAATACCTCGGCGGACCCAACGCCAAGGTCCTGCCCGTGCCGATGATGAATGTCATCAACGGCGGCGCGCACTCGGACGCGCCCATCGACTTCCAAGAGTTCATGGTGATGCCCAAGGGGCTGCCGACGTTCTCCGAAGCGTTGCGTGCGGGGGTGGAGATTTTCCATTCGCTCAAGGCCGTGCTGCATGATCGCGGCCTGTCCACCGCCGTCGGCGACGAGGGCGGGTTCGCGCCGAAGTTCACCAGCGCCGACGACGCGCTCGAAACGCTCGCCAAGGCCATCGAAAAGGCCGGCTACAAGCTGGGCGGCGACGTGTTCCTGGCCCTCGACGCGGCGTCCAGCGAGTTCTACGACGAGGAGAAGAAAGTCTACACCTTCAAGAAGTCCGACAAGAGCCAGCGGGACGCCGCCGGGCTGGTGGCCTATTACAAAGACCTCTGCAACCGCTTCCCGATCATCTCCATCGAGGACGGTTGCGCGGAGAGCGATTGGGACGGCTGGAAACTGCTCACCGAAGCCCTCGGCGACACCGTGCAACTCGTCGGCGATGATCTGTTCGTCACCAACACGGAATTCTTGAAAAAGGGCATCGACCTGGGCGTGGCCAATTCGATCCTCGTGAAGGTCAATCAGATCGGCACGCTGACCGAGACCTTCGACGCCATCGAGATGGCCAAGGAAAACCGGTACACGGCCGTCATCAGCCACCGTTCGGGCGAGACGGAGGACACGACGATTGCCGATATCGCGGTGGCCACCAACGCGGGGCAAATAAAGACGGGTTCGCTCTGCCGCACGGATCGCGTTGCCAAATACAACCAATTGTTGCGGATCGAAGCAATTCTAGGTGACAGCGCAAGATATGGCGGTAAGATGCGCTGAGGTTGAACTCGAATTTTTACGTTGAGGAATACGAGCCGCCGACGGTCACGATCTGGCAGCGGATCAACCGGTTGCTGTGGGTAGTCATCGTCTTGACGGTGGTGGTGCTCATCATCGGAGCGTTCATGCCGGTACGGGAAAGGCAGCTTGAAGAACGCCGCAAGAACGAGGATTTGCAGCATTCCATCGAGCAGCAAAAAGCGATCAACCGCCGGCTCCAGAATCAGGTCGTCTGGCTGGTGAACGACCCCGATTATCTGGCGATCTACGCGCGCGACAAGCGCAACATGATGAAGGAAGGCGAGACGGTTCTGGTCATCGATCCGCCCAAGGCCCCGGCGCTCCAACCCGAGCCTGTCGCACCGCCGTCTGGCAGCAACAGCCAGCCGCGCAAACGGTAGCGCGTCTCTCGCCCCAATAGAGGTGGATGGCGCTCTCCGAGTGGCATTGGTTTTACTCACGCCGCAGGCGTCTGGAGCATTTCACTTTGAGATGTAGCGGACTTCCGGGAGCGCCAACGGCGCGGCTTCAGTTCTAGCCTGGGGCAACGCCCCAGGTTGGGACCGACTAGGGGGCAAGCCCTGAAGGGGCGATTCATCCCGGATGGCGAGTCCAGATGAATCGCCCTTTCAAGGCTTGGCAGCAGACCCTCGTCTACCTGGGGCGTTACCCCAGGCTTTATGAAGCCGCGCCCTTGGCGCTCCGGAGGTCATCCGGTCACAAACTCAAAGTAAATGCCCTAGCTATTTCAGGCGGCTGCGCCGCAAACAAAACGAATGCCGCTCGGGGAGCGCCATCCACCTCCATTAAAGCGCTTTTCAATTGCTCGTCACGCTCTCGCTCTAAAGCGTTTTTCGTTTGCGTGTAAGGTCTGCTCAAGCCCCGGCAGGGGCGCAAGAGTTCAGCCCACGGCGTGAGCCGTGGGAAAGATCGCCTGCCAGGCCAGCCCCGGCAGGGGCGGAAGAAAACACGGCGGCCTTGCGAGGACCACCGGGCGGGTTTTCTTACGCCCCTGCCGGGGCTGGGCCCTTTCGCGGTTGCCACCCACGGCTCGCGCCGTGGGCTCAACGACTACCGGCTCAAGCCGGTAGGATGCGATGGGACTAAAAGTCCGGTGGCGGCTAGAAGCCGCTTGGAAAGCCCCCGGCCCGGGCCGGGCTGGCAAGGCATCGGCGGCGACCCCTGGCCTCACGGCGGGTCGGCCACGATGCGGAACGTTCCCTCGCCATCCTCGTCCCACTTCTGCTCCTCGATGTAGCGCTTGATCGTCTTCTCATCGACCGCTCCGACCGTCGCGCAAAAGTAGCCCCGTGCCCACAGGTGCTGGCCCCAATAACGCTTCTGCAAACTCGGGAACTCCTCCTGCAGCTTGCGCGAACTCCTGCCCTTCAAGTACTGCGCCAGCTTGGCCGGCGACAACACCGGCGGCGCGCTGACGAGCAGATGCACGTGGTCGGGCGACACCGCTCCACGCACCACCGCCACCTCCCGCGCCCGGCAAATCTCGCGGATCAGGTCGCGGCAACGCACCGCCAGGTCCCCCTTGAGCACCGGCCAGCGGTACTTGGTCACCCAGATCAGGTGGTACTTGCAGTCCGAGACCGTGTGCCCACGATGGTGGTAGTTGGCCATGCAGCCGCCCACCTTAACGCGCCACCCGCCACCCTCCAAGGCAGACCGTCTAAAGACGGTGGGCTCCAACCCGGCACCTGGATACTGAACTCTGCCGCCCCTGCCGGGGCTGAAAAACCGGACAGGCAACTGAGAAACGCTCTAGACCTGGCTAACGCACCCCGGGCAGCGGCGGCGGTGACGAAGGCTGCGCCGGTTGCTCAAGCGGCAAAATCCCCGTCTGCGTGCTCCGGCCTTCGCTCCGTGCATGTCGGCACAAGAGCCACACGGCGACGGCCAACGCGAGCGCGGACGCCACCAGACCCAGATACCAGAAGCCGAGATACTGCGCGCCCGCTCCCACCGGAGCGAGCGTCAGGTCGGATTCCGCAACGAAGTTTTTCCTCATCGTTTGGTACGTGTCGGAACCCACCATCTGCGGGAACTCTGTCTTCAGTTCGAGCCGGAGCGCGGCGGTCTTACCCACCAACGAAGTTTCGTTGGGCACGATGAACGAAATCCAGGGCGAGGTACGGCTGTCCTTTTCGCTGGACTTGACCGAGATCGTGCCGCTCCAACTGTTCTCCTTGGCCGTGGCGGGCCACTGGTCGGCGGATGTCCCGAGTGCCTCGGCGTTCATCACCCGGACGTTCGGCTGCCCGCGCCAGTAATCTTTCAGACTGGTGATTTTCTCGGGCATGTAGAACGTCGTCTTGTCGCCGGGTCCGACCACCGGCGGATAGAACGGCTCGTTCAACGGCCAGTCGTGAACCCGCCTGACCGCTTCCGCCGCCGGCAGCGCGAGCACGCCCAAAAGCAGCAGGACGTAAACAGCCGGTCCCGGCTTCCGCCAGCCCGCGTCGAGGTGCGGTTGGTTGCCCGCGCCGGGAGTGTCCAGCCGCACGATGCCCTTGGACATCGCGGTCTCGGCCAACCGCCGGTTTTTGACGAGGTCGCCGTTGTGATCGCGGAAGGATGTCCAGGCCTCCGCGGCGGCGCAAAAACCCACCGCGAGGACCACCGCCAGCGTCAGCTCGGGGATCGTCACCGCGTCGGCGGCGGAGAGGATCGCAATCACCGCCAGGGTGATCCAGAGGCACCATCCGTAGCCGACGTAACGCGCGCGGCGGTATTGCGCCGACATGTCGGGCTGGTAAAAGCCGCATTGCGGGCACGGCTGCTGGTCAAAAGTCGTGTTGATCGCCGTGTCCAGTTTCTGGCGTGCCTGCGCCTGTGCACGCTCCGGCGAGGAAGCGGTGGCAAGCGCCTGCCGTTTGAATAAATACCGGTAAAGCGCGCTACAGCCGGCGCAGCGGTGCTGTTTCCAACATTGGATGGTCTGGGTGGATTTATATTTCGCCATGACAAAAGGGTTCGCGGATAGGGCCTTCCGCCGAGCCGATTTTAACAAAGCCGTACGGACTGAACAGCACCTTTTCGCATCGGATTTTCCCCCGGTGCGAGGTCACCGCCTGACGCGAGTCTGCTCCGCGCTTGCCCGGCAGGCAAACGCCCTCTACCATCCCGGCTTTCCCACCACCTCATGCGCCTCGCCCTCATCTTCCGGGGAGTTCTTTTGCTGTTGATCGTCACCGGCTGCGAGTCGCCGTGGCGCTCGCGTTTTCCCATCGGCACGAAGCTCTACGAACCGGACAACCGTCGGCTCTTCGGCAAGGTCGTCGCCTTTGAAGACCACCATAACTTCCAGAACGGCACCGACCCGGCACCGTCCATCCTGATCGAACAAGCCGACGCCTCGCACACCCAGGTCTGGGGTTCGTGCGCGACCTGCGCGGCAACGTTCCAGGTCGTTCCACCGTGAAGAAAGGATGAAGGATGAAGGATGAAGGATGAAAGCAGAGGAAAAGAAGCCTGCCTTTTGCCTTTCTCGACTTTCTCCTGCATCTTCTGCTTCCGTCCTTCATCTTTCATCCTTCATCCTTCATCCTTTTCTTCCCGGCCATGCCCTCCGATCCCAACGCCATCCAGACCGACGAACTCAAAGCCCGCGTGGGGCAGTTTGCGGAGGTATCTTTGACTTGCCCGCCAAACAGGCCCGTCTGAGCGAACTCGAATCGCTCATGGCCGAGCCGGGGTTCTGGGACCGCAAGGAACAGGCCCAAAAACAGGTGGAGGAAGTGTCCGCGCTGCGCGCCCGCATCGGACCGCTCGTCGCGTTGGAGACCCAGGTGTCCGACCTGGAAACCCTCCAACTCCTCGCCGACGAGGAGACCGACCCAGCGCAACAGGCCGCCGCCTACGCCGAATTCACCGCCGAGTGCGCGCGCACCCGCGCAGCAACTGGAGGAATTTGAACTCCAGCAGCTCCTCTCCGGCGAGAACGACAAGTCCAACGCGTTCGTGACCGTCCATAGCGGCGCGGGCGGCACGGAGTCGTGTGATTGGGCGGAAATGCTCCTGCGGATGTACGAACGCTGGGGCGAACACCACGGCTTCAAGCAAGCAGATCATGGACATCCAGGAAGGCGACGAGGCGGGCATCAAGTCGGCGACGATCAAGGTCGAGGGCGAGTACGCCTTCGGCTACCTGCAAACCGAGCGCGGCGTCCATCGGCTCGTGCGGATTTCGCCCTTCGACGCCAACAAGCGGCGGCACACGAGTTTCGCCAGCGTGGACGTGGTGCCGGAGTTGCCCGACGACGCGCCCATCGACATCGACGAGCGCGACCTGAAGCTCGACACCTTCCGCTCCGGCGGCAAGGGCGGGCAGAACGTCAACAAGGTGGAGACGGCGGTGCGGATCACGCACATCCCGTCGGGGATCATCGTCGCCTGCCAGGCCGAGCGCAGCCAGATGAAGAACCGCATGACGGCGCTCAAGCTGCTCAAGGCGAAACTGACGCAGATCGAGGTCGACAAGAAAACGCGCCGACATCGACCGCCAGTACGGCGAGAAGGGCGACGTGGCCTGGGGCAGCCAGATTCGCAGCTACGTGTTCCAGCCCTACCAGATGGTCAAGGACCTGCGCACGGGCGTGGAGACCGGCGACGTGCAGGCGCGTGATGGACGGCGAGATCGACCCGTTCATCCACGGCAAGTTGCGCGGGCTCAAGCGCGACAAGAGCGGCGCGGGTGCGAACGACGACGCGGACTTGGCTTGAACGCAGCAGATGTGTAAACTCACGCATGGGATGACTTGGAAGGAAATCTGCGCCGACCCGGTGTTGGCAAACTTGCCTTACCGGATCGAAACCGATAAGTGGGGTAATATTCGTTATGAGTCCTCCACCTGGTGCTTACCACTCATTTCGGCAATCCCGGATCGCTCTCCGGCTAGAGCAAATGATGACCGGCGGTTACGGATTAACGGAATGTCCGGTCCAGACCTCCGGCGGCGTGAAGGCGATGGACTCGGCCTGGATGTCACAGGAACGCTTTGAGCGACTTTCACCGCAGGAGAGCAGCGTTCACCAGATCGCGCCGGAGATTTGCGTGGAAGTTCGTTCTCCGCGCAATACCTTCGCTGAGATTCAGGAAAAGATGCAGCTCTACTTTGGCGCGGGAGCCATCGAATGCTGGGTGTGCGACCGCGAGGGACGGATGAGTTTTTTCGATGCGGACGGCCCGATCCCGCGCTCGAAACTCTGTCCGGATTTCCCGGATCAGGTGCGCTGATGCCCCGACTGCCCACGCTGACCTACGACCGTGGGACGCTGATCCTGCACCCACCGCCACGTGGCAAGGCCTGGGTGGAACACGCCGAATGGGACGACCGCGTGGAGCGTTTTCGCATCCCGGCCGACCGTTACCGGCCGCTAGTCGAGGCGCTCGCAGCCGAAGGCACGGCCATTGAGGACCATGCCCGCGCGTTCACGGAACTGCCTCTCAAATTCGCGGACCAATGCCCACGCGCCGCACCGTCATCAGGCCGAGGCGCTCGTTGCGTGGGAAGCCGCCGGTCGGCGCGGCGTCGTGGTGCTGCCCACCGGGGCGGGCAAGACATTTGTCGCGCAACTCGCCCTGCAATCGACCTTGCAAAGCGCGCTGGTGGTCGTGCCGACGCTCGATCTGCTGCACCAATGGTACGCCGGACTGCGCGCAGCGTTCCCCGGCGTGGAAGTCGGTTTGCTGGGAGGCGGTTCGCGCGATTACGACGCGCCGCTGCTCGTCTCCACGTACGTTTCGGCCGCGGCGGAAGCGGAGCGGTTGGGCAACCGTTTTGCGTTACTGATTTTCGACGAGGTGCATCATCTGCCCGGCGGCGTTCACGCGCGTCATTGCGCAATATTCCATCGCGCCCTACCGGCTCGGGTTGACCGCCACGCCCGAACGCTCCGATGGCCGCGACCGCGACCTGCTTGCCCTCGTCGGCCCGACCGTCTACACCCGCACACCCGACGAACTCGCCGGGGACGCGCTCGCGCCCTTCGACGAAATCCGCCTGCGCGTTTCGCTCACCGCCGACGAACGCACCCGTTATCAGGCCGCCATCGCGCGGCGCAACTCGTTCCTGGAATCACGCCGCATCGGCCTCGGCTCATTGCAGGGTTGGCGAAATTTCGTGCGGGCGAGCGCCGGTTCGCCGGAAGGCCGCGCGGCAATGATCGCGCACCGCGAGGCGCGGCGCATCGCGTTTCATGCGGAGGAAAAATTCCGCGTGCTCGACGAGATTCTCGCCAAACACGCCGGTCGGCGCACGCTGATTTTCACCGACGACACGACGATGGTCTACCGCGTTGCCGAGGAATACCTCCTGCCCGCCATCACGCACCAAACGCCGGTGAAGGAACGCCACGCGACGCTGGCCCATTTCCGGGCTGGACGGTATCCGGTGATCGTCAGTTCGCGCGTGCTCAACGAGGGCGTGGACGTGCCGGAAGCGGCCGTCGCCATCGTGCTCTCGGGCACCGGCGCGAAGCGCGAATACATCCAGCGTCTCGGCCGCATCCTGCGTCCGCTGGAAGGCAAACGCGCGGTCCTCTACGAGATCGTTGCCGAGGACACCGGCGAGGAGAACGTCTCGCGGCGGCGGCGATCCCACCCTCCGGGGTAGGGTATTCGAGGCTCTTCGACCCGGTTCGCCGAAGATCATTTGCCGACAGGTTTGAAATACACCTTGAAGTGAACGTCGCCGGTGGACATGAATGCCAATCGGTCGCCCTCGCGGGTGTAGGTTTCGATCTTGCCGTCCGTGCCTTTGACGCGCCAAGTGTGATCGTCAGGCCGTTCCAGCACTTCGTAGTCATTCGCTTGGCCATTGCCATCCTTTGTGGTCACGATCATCTCTTTCGAGGTGATGGTAAGCGTTGAGCCATCGGCTTTTTCGATTAACTGCGGGATGAGCATGGCAACCAGCGGCGCTCTGAGTGCGTCCAACTCGGAGGGGCTTCCCGATGGTTTCTCCGGTTCTTTCGGCAGTTGCGATTCGGTATACTGGCGGTCGAAAACCCATTTTCCCAGAAGAGGACGATCCTTGTCGCAGCCAGCCAAGCCAGCCGTCAAAAGAATCACGAACAGGATTCGGAAGATTTTCACCGATCCTGAAACGGGATTTCAGCCTTCGTTGGCCGTGTGCGATAAGGTGCTTTTCTTTTGCGATGCAACTGGTTTCGCATGAGTTTGTCGTCCGTTGCTCCCCTCCGATCTTCTCATCACCCGTCGTCGTTACGGGACGCTCGAATCCGCACCGGCTCGCGCTCGATGACGACAGCCGCGCGTTGGCGAGCGAACTCATCGCGCTTTTCGCGGAGGCCGTTGGCCAGCGCCGCAGCCATCTTGACGGCGTGCTCGCGGCCTTCGAAGGCGAGGACACGGCGTTCAAGGTCAAACGTGGGTTGGCCCACCTGCTCGCCAACGATTTTTGCACGTTCGAGACCGTCGCGCCGCTCGACCCAACGGAGTTGCGCGAGCGGGTTTTCGCGTTGGGCGCGGAGAGCACGCCGTCACGAACACGCCGCGACGCGGTCCTCGCGCACGCCGCCGATTCGCTGGCACGGAACGCGGCCGGCTCGTCACGAAAGACGAACTCGCCGCCGGGTTGTTCGCCGACCTGCCCACGCGCCAGGTGCTCACGACGTTCGATCCGCCCTCGCCCGACGCGCTGATCCACCGCTATAATCTCGCGCAGGCGCAGGGCGTATTTTACCGCGCGCACGAACTGACTATCACCTCGCACCGCAACACCCCTGCGCGGTACAAACAACTTTTTCGCTACATGAAATTGTTCGGCCTGATGACGCTCATCGAAGGCGACGCCGATCATGGATTCACGTTGCGCGTGGACGGACCGGCGAGCCTGTTCGAGCCGAGCACGCGCTATGGCCTGGCGATGGCCAAACTGCTGCCCGCGCTCTTGCACGTCACCAAATGGAGCCTGCGCGCCAGCCTGAAACCGCGCCCGCGCGAGAACGATGAAACCGCTTCCGTCTCCGCCCGCGTGCGCGAGGACGACGGGCGGCTATCGGAAACTTTTGCGCTGGATGCCAAGTGTGGGTTGGTCAGCCATTACAAGCCGGGCGAGGACTTCGATTCGATTCTCGAAGAAGCCTTCGCCGCGCGCTGGGCAAAGCTGGATACGCCGTGGACGCTCGAACGCGAGGTGGACCTCGTGCCGGTGCCGGGCAGCGCGATCATCCCGGATTTCCGCGTGGCGCATCCTGACGGCCGGAGCATCCTCGTGGAAATCGTCGGTTTCTGGCGACCCGAATATCTGCGTAAGAAATTTGCTCTGCTGCGCAAAGCTGGGACGGCGCGACATCATCCTGGCCGTCAGCGAACGTCTCAACCTCGAAGCGGCCGGTGTGAACACCGACGAGTTCGCGGACCGGATCGTGTGGTTCAAGGGTAAGCTGGAACCCAGGGCGGTTTTGGAAAAGGTGGAAGCACTGTCGGACCGGCTCACCTGACCCGTTCACCTTCCTTTTGAGGCTTGACGGCAGCGACTTGCGTTCGTAGAAACCATTGATGCCAGCCCGCGCTTTTCTACTGCGAACGGTGACCCTCTTGTGCCTCTTCGTGGTGGCGACAACGTACGCTGAGGAGAAGCCGTTTATTTTCCCCGGCGGCGAGCAACTGGCGCGGTTTCTAGACTCGATGGATGTCGAGCACCGCTGGCTGGCCCATAGCAGGGTCGATTGGGAAACGGGTGACGCCACGGGTCCGTCGGACGATCCGGCGCACTCGACGCATTGCAGCGCGTTCGTGGCTGCCGCGTGCCAGCGGTTGAGGGTGTCGATCCTGCACCCGCCGGATCATCCGCAAAAGCTTCTCGCCAACGCCCAGTACGATTGGCTCAAGGAACAGGGACCGCGCAATGGCTGGCGGCCACTCGACAACGCCGCCGACGCGCAAACCCTCGCCAACCGCGGCCAACTGGTGGTCGCCGTTTGCAAGAATCCCCAGCCCGAACATCCCGGTCACATCGCCATCGTGCGCCCGGCGTTGAAAACCTCCGACCAGCTCGCCGCCGAGGGACCGGACATCATCCAGGCGGGTGGACACAATTACCGCCTGACCACCGTGCGGCATGGTTTTGCTTCGCATCCGATGGCGTTCGAAAAAGGACAGATTTTGTACTTCGCCCACCGGGTCGATGAGGTGCAAAATGTCTCGCCGCCGGCCGCATCCGCCACGCCGTAGATGCCGCCGAACATCGGAATAAACGGGGATGCCGATGTCACGGCATCGACCGACGGACTGGCTGCTCGTCGGCTTTTTTCCGGCGTTGATTTCGATCCGGAATGCTCTTCGTTTCGGTGCTATCCATGATGCTCGCCGGTCCCGGTCCGATCCGCGCACAACAATCTTTTCCCGTCGTGCAGCCGACATCGTTCTCCAACCCGGTGTACAAAGCGTATCTGGCCGATCCCGCCTGCCTGCTGTACGACGGCGTCTACTATGCCGTCGGCACGGGCGAGGCAGAAGCGGGCAGCGTCCACAAAAACAGCCGGGCCATTCCCATGCTCAGGTCCGGGGACTTACAGCACTGGGAGCAGGTCGGCCCCGTGCTGGACCCACCATCGGAGGAAGTCGGCGGCAGCTTCTGGGCACCGGAACTCGCCTACGACGATGGCACCTTCTACCTCTACTACCATCCCAACGGCAACGGCCACGGGTTTCATATCCGCGTCGCCACCAGCCGGACACCGGCGGGCCCTTACACAGACACAGGTCACCCCATGACCGATGTGCTCCGCAATTCCTTCGCCATCGACTCGACCACCTTCCGCGACGACGACGACCAGTGGTACATGTTCTACGCCACCGATTTCTACGACTCGGACGCGACGACTTTCCGCGGCACGGCGCTGGTCGTGGACAGGATGAAGTCGATGACCGAACTCGCGGGTCATCCGCAAACAGTCATGCGCGCCCACTGGCAATGGCAGGTTTACGAGCGCAACCGTCTGATGGGCGGCGTCCGCGCCGACTGGTACACGCTCGAAGCGCCAAGCATCATCAAGCACGACGGCAAATACTACTGTCTCTACTCAGGCGGGAACTATCAGAACGATAGTTACGGCGTCGATTACCTCATGGCCGACCATCCACTTGGACCTTGGACGGAAGCGGGTCAATACCGTGGACCGCAGATCATGCGTTCGGTGCCGGGCAAGGTTATCGGCCCGGGGCACAACGGCCTTGCCAAATCACTCGATGGCAAACGGGATTACATCCTCTACCACGCCTGGAATGCCGCGATGACCGAGCGACAACTCTGGGTCGATCCGCTCGTTTGGACGGAGCACGGTCCGCAAGTGGATCGGTTCGTGGCGCGCATCCAGGAGTGCAACCGCCAGGCAGAAGCCACGCGTTTCTTGTCGTGAAGACAGTTCATGGGTAACAAGAAAGATGGCAAACCCTTCAAAGGAATAGCCAAAGAACTGGACGAGCAACGCAAATAAAACGCGGCTACTCGCCGCCGCGCACGTCATTGCCGCTCAGGCCTTCCTGGGCGGCGGCGAGCATGTAGTCGCGGTTCATCCGCGCAATGAACGACGCGCTGATCTCCTTCGGACAGACCGCCGAGCAATTGTAGATGTTAGAACAATTGCCGAAACCTTCCTTGTCCATCTGGCGGACCATCGCCAAGGCGCGTTTGCCGCGTTCGGCCTGACCTTGCGGCAGCAGCGACAGCTTGCCCATCATTGCACTGGTGAAAAGCATCGCGCTGGCGTTCGGGCAGGCCGCCGCGCACGCTCCGCAACCGATGCACGCCGCAGCATCCATCGCAAGATCGGCGGATTGCTTTGGCACCGGGAGAGCGTTGGCGTCCGGCGCGCTGCCCGTGCGGACGCTCACGTAGCCACCCGCCTGGACGATCCGGTCCAGCGCGGAACGGTCCACGACCAGGTCGCGCACGATCGGAAACGCCTTCGCGCGAAACGGTTCGACGTAGATCGTCTCGCCGTCCTCGAACGTGCGCATGTGTAGCTGGCAGGTGGCGATGCCGGCCTGGTTGTTGCCATGGGGGACGCCGTTGATCGTCAGCGAACACGTCCCGCAGATGCCTTCGCGGCAATCGCTGTCGTGCGCGATGGGTTCCACATCGCGCGTGACGAGGCCCTCGTTAACGATGTCGAGCATCTCCAGGAACGACGCGCTGGCGGGGATGTTCGTGGCCTCATGGTCTTCCAATCGGCCGGGACTGTGCGCGTCGCGCTGACGCCAAATCTTGAGATGGAAGTTCATAGTGAGAGGAACGAAAGGATGAAGAATGAAGCCGGAGGGTCGGAAGTCAGGTTGTTGGCCCTGCATTCATCGTTTCTTATTTATAGCTACGTTGCGCGAGGTGGACTTTCTCGAAGCTCAGCGGTTCCTTGTGGAGTTCGGGTTCGGCACCCGCGCCCTTATATTCCCACGCGCTGACATAGGCAAAGTTCGCATCGTCGCGCAACGCCTCGCCGTCCTCGGTCTGGCTCTCCTCGCGGAAATGGCCGCCGCAGGATTCCGTGCGCTGCAACGCGTCGCGGACACATGAGTTCGCCAAACTCCAGAAAATCGGCCACGCGTCCTGCCAGTTCGAGTGACTGATTAAGACAGTCACCGCTGCCGGGGACATTAACATTCTGCCAAAATTCTTCGCGGAGAGCAGGAATCTTTTGCAACGCTTCCTTCAACCCGGCGTCATTGCGCGCCATGCCGCACTTGTCCCACATGAGCAGACCGAGTTCGCGGTGAAAACTCGTCACCGTGCGCTTGCCTTTGATCGACAATAGTTTTTGCACCTGCGCATTGACGGCGGCCTCCGTTTCCTTGAACGCAGGGTGGTCCGTCGTGTAGGTCTGCGTCGATTTCTTGATGCTGGCGAGGTAGACGGGAATCGTGTACGGCAGCACGAAATATCCGTCGGCCAACCCTTGCATAAGTGCGCTCGCGCCAAGACGGTTCGCGCCGTGGTCGGAGAAGTTCGCCTCGCCCAGCACGTGCAGGCCGGGCAGGTTGCTCATCAGGTTGTAATCGACCCACAATCCGCCCATCGTGTAATGCACGGCCGGGAAAATCCGCATCGGCCGCGTGTACGCATCCTCGCCCGTGATCGTGCGATAAATGTCGAACAGGTTGCCGTAGCGTTCGCGGATCGTCGCCACGCCGAGTCGCTTGATCGAATCCGCGAAATCCAGGTAAACGCCCAGTCCGCTCTCGCCGACGCCGCGGCCCTCGTCGCACGCTTCCTTCGCGGAGCGCGAACTAATGTCGCGCGGAGCCAGATTGCCGTAAGCCGGATATTTCCGCTCCAGATAATAGTCGCGCTCGCTCGTCGGGGATATCGCCCGGTGCGCGCTTGTCGTGCTTTGCCTTGGGCACCCAGACGCGACCGTCGTTGCGCAGGCTCTCGCTCATCAGCGTGAGCTTGCTCTGGAAATCACCCTCCACCGGGATGCACGTCGGGTGAATCTGCGTGTAGCAGGGATTGGCGAAGTACGCGCCGCGTTTGTGCGCGCGATAGGTCGCGGTGACGTTGCAGCCCTTGGCGTTGGTGGAAAGATAGTAGGCGTTGCCGTACCCGCCGGTTGCAAGCACCACGGTGTCGCCCGCGTGCGACGAGACCTTGCCCGTCACGAGGTCGCGCACGACGATGCCCTTCGCGTGCCCGTCGATGACCACGACATCGAGCATCTCGGTCTTCGGATACATCTTGATAGCTCCCAGCGCGATCTGGCGTTCGAGCGCCTGGTACGCACCGAGGAGGAGTTGCTGGCCCGTCTGACCGCGCGCGTAAAACGTCCGCGACACCTGCGCGCCGCCAAAGGAGCGGTTCGCCAGCAGCCCGCCGTACTCGCGCGCGAACGGCACGCCCTGCGCCACGCACTGGTCGATGATCTCCGTGGACACCTGCGCGAGCCGGTAGACGTTGGCCTCGCGCGAACGGAAGTCGCCGCCCTTGATCGTGTCGTAGAAAAGCCGGTCCACGCTGTCGCCGTCGTTCTGGTAATTCTTGGCCGCGTTGATGCCGCCCTGCGCGGCGATGGAGTGCGCGCGGCGCGGGCTATCGTGAAAACAGAATGCCTTCACGTCGTAGCCCTGTTCGGCCAGCGTCGCCGCCGCCGACGCACCCGCCAGCCCCGTGCCGACGACGAGCACGGTGTACTTGCGCTTGTTGTTGGGGGCGATGAGTTTCGCGTCCAGCTTGAAGCTGTCCCACTTCTGCTCCAGCGGGCCGGGGGGAATCTTGCTGTCGAGTTCGGTGCTCATGGCGGGAATGAAGAAATCGTTTATTTGATCGGCCACTGGACCCAACCGAAAAGGATCGATAGCGGGATCAGGCTGTTACCGATGAAAAGAAGCCAACCCAGCACGTAACTGCCTTTGTCGAGCAACGGGGCGATGAGCTTGTTACGAATGCCGAAGGTCTGGAAGACGCTCGAAAATCCGTGCGAGATGTGCATGCACAGCAGGCCCATCGAAACGATGTAGAAAATCGAGATCGGCCAGGAACTGAACCCTGTCACCACCATGCGGTAAACGTCGGGCCGCGACTGCGCGTCGTAGTACCCCTGGTACTCGGGTTTGACGATCTTCCAGGTGAAGTGCGCCAGATGGAAAAGGATAAATGCCAGCAGGACCAGCCCGCTGACGATCATGGTCATCACCGGCACGCTGGCGCTGATCTTCGCCGGCCGGGCGTAGCGTTCCGGCCGGGCGGCCTTGTTCTCGCGGTAAAGCAGAACCGTGAAATAGATGTGCCCGATGAAGAAAACGAACAGGAGAACCCGCGCGATCCAGAGCAGCGGCGCCCAATCGTGCAGGTGCTCGGCGTAACTGTTGAGATGTTCCTGCCCGCCGTGGTTGGGCCAGAAGATTTGCAGGTTGCCGAGCAGGTGGACGATCACGAAGCCGATGAACGCGAGGCCCGTGATGGCGACGATCCACTTTTTGCCGATGGAGGTGTTGGCGAGGGCAAGGATTTTCATCTCACGCGGACAGACTAGCCACCAGAGACGCGCCGGAAGAACGAAGGGGGAACCGGCGGGGCAGCGTTGGTTAAACTATTAGATTTGCTAATGACTGTCAATCCTCATTCCGTGCCGGGAACAACCCGGTAGATTAACACCGGGGGCCGCCAATCCGGGGAGTCGATTTTTCGGAACGGCTCCAGCCCGTGGACGGCGCGGAACTCCGCCAGTTCGGGGAAGAGTTTGACCGGGGTCGAGGCTTCGGAGGCGATGTACACGAGGTAGTCGATTTTTTGCAGGCGGAGGTCTTCCAGGAAACCCGCCGGATCGCGGCGCAGGCTGGAACTGTCGCACGCGTGGTCAGGCATCAGCCCCGCCTCGACGCGCACGACGATGCTGTCGCAAAAAACGCGGTTCGGATGCAGCGAGGCCAGTTCCTCGCCAGCCTGCCGCTGGAAGAGGAGGTTGCCGCGGGTGTCGTTGACCACCTTGAACTCGTAACCCGCGTGCACGACGATCCCCGCACCCACCAGCAAGGCCGCCACCCGGCGCGTGCGCATGCCGACGCCTTCCGCCAGCCACCAGAGGGTCAGGCAGACGCCGAGCGGCTGGTAGATCAGACCGTAGCGCACCCACAGCACGGGTTGGGAGCGGGTCACGTACGCCGCCACGAGGAACGCCAGCAAGAACAGGTAGACGACCGCCAGCGACACGGCGGCGAAGGTCTCAGGCAGGGGTTTGCGGCGGGCGAGGAACCAGACGGCCAGTGTTCCGATGGCTGCGAACGCCCCCAGCACGACCGGCAAACACGCTCCCTGCCGCAGGTTGGCGAAGTCCCATTGCGCCCATTTCGCCGTGAGGTGGAGGCGTTCGGGTTCGTAGGCGAGATAATCGGCGACGTAGGCGTTGCGGATCGTGAAATACGCGCGCACGTCGCCCTTCGCCGCGTAAGAAATCGCCAGCCACGCCGCCGGCGCGACCAACACCAGCAGGATCGGCACGATTTTGATTTTGCGCTCGGTCAATAAAGCCGCCGCCGGCACCAGGGCCGCCAGCGGCCAGGCCTCGATGCGGATGAACCCCGCGCAGACCAGGATCACCGACGCCGCCGTCCAACGGCGGGCAATCAGACGGTCCAGCGCGCCGAGGACGAGTGCCTCGAAGGGCAGTTCGGTCATGGAATTGGACGAATAGAGCAGTTGCCAGGGATCGAGCGCGACGGCCAGCGCCCCGAGCAACGCCACGAGCGGACGGCGGGTCATCGCCACGAGCAGCCGGTAAACGAGCCAGCACGCCGCGAGACCGGACGCGGCGGACACGAGTTTGCCGACGAACATCAGGTGGCCGCCGCCCGGGAACACGAGCGAGACCCCCGCGACGGTCAGCGGATAGAGCGGCAGCCAGAAAAAGAAAAGGTCACGGACATGCAGGCTACCCGCGAGGAGGGCGGCGCGCAGCTCGCGGGCTTTGTCGAGGTAGCAGTACGCGTCGCCGTCGACGTTGGGCAGCAGGAAAAACGCGGCGACGCGCACGGCCAGCGCCAGCCCCGCCAACACGAACAACGCGGGAACCGCCCAGCGCCGGGCGGCGGCGAAAGTCGTTTCGCGGGGCAAGGAAGTCGCACGGGGCATCATCAATCCCCTAGCCTCAATAAGTTGGCGATTTTTGCGCGCAGTTCTTTCAAGCTGGCAGCAGGCAACTCACCCAACTTTCTCTCCAGCCGTGCGAGGGAAACGGATTGAATCTGTTGGAGATGAAACGCACCTGCACGCAGGAAAGGTAATGGAACGGAAAATTCCCATCGGTTGCCGCGCACTGCAGTGGTGTGCGGCACCACGACGAGCAGAGCCAGTTCTTCGTCGGTCGGATAATCGCTCAACAACAGACAGGGTCGCACCTTGGCCGCCAAGCCGAGGTCAACCATCCAGATTTCACCGGTTCTAGTTCTGGAAGGCATCGTCCTCCGCTTCCATCGCATCAAGCAGTTGGAAATTGGCATCCGCGTTGCGGTCACAATCGGCGAGAATCTGCGCATCTTCTTCGAGTTCGATGAGTCGGCGAACGATCTCGCGGCGGTCGGCGTGCGAAAGCAGAGGCAGTTCGGTGAGGATTTGCAAAGTACTCATGGCATCAGCAGTTAACACGGATTGGCTGATTCAATCCAGCTTTGAGAATCACAAGGCCCGACAAAAACCCGCTTCACCAAATTTGAGCATGGCGTCTGCGGACTTGTCCACTACCGTACCTTTTCCCAACATGCCTCCTGCCCTCCCCCATCGCGCTGCCGCCCTCCTCTGCGTCGTTTTCCTCGCCGCACCGTTCGCCTCCGCCCAGGAACCGCCGCCCATCGCCGCCACGCCCATGCCCGTGGCCAGTCCGGTCGCCACCGAGTTCAAGCCGGACGCCGCGCCCGCCGCGCCGACCATCGAGAACAGCGTCGTCAAGATGTTCGCCACCGTGCGTTACCCCGATCCCTACCGGCCCTGGACCAAACAGGCCCCGCAAGGATTTCACCGGCAGCGGCGCGGTCATCGACGGCCACCGCATCCTCACCAACGCGCACGTCGTCCTCTACGCCAGCCAGATCCAGGTGCAGGCCAACCAGGCCGGCGACAAGATCAGCGCCACCGTCGAGGCCGTCGCGCCCGGCATCGACCTCGCCGTGCTCAAGCTCGACGACGACTCCTTCTTCGACACGCACGCCGCGCTGCCCGCTCGCCAAGACCCTGCCCGACATCAAGGACGCCGTCATGGTCTACGGTTACCCGAAGGGCGGCACGAGCCTGTCGATCACCAAGGGCATCGTCTCGCGCATCGAGTTCGTGCCGTTACAACTGCCCCGCGTTCCGGGTTGCGCATCCAGATCGACTCCGCCATCAACCCCGGCAACTCGCGGCGGCCCGGCCGTCGTCGGCGACCACATGATCGGCCTCGCCTTCAGCCACCTGCGGCGGCGCGGAAAACATCGGCTACATCATCCCGGCGAGGAGATCGACCTCTTCCTCGAGGACATCGCCGACGGCAAATACGACGGCAAACCGGCCATGTTCGACCATTACCAGACGCTGGAAAACCCGGCGTTGCGCGCGTACCTCAAGCTCGACAAGGCCGTGTCAGGCATCATCATCCACCAGCCCGACAGCGACGCCGCCGATTACCCGCTCAAGGAGTGGGATGTCCTCACGCAAGATCGGCGGCACGCCCGTGGACGACCAGGGCATGGTGCGCACGCCGGGCGGACCTGCGCGTGGCCTTCACGTACATGGTGCAGAAGACGCGCACGACGGCAAGATGCCGCTGACGCTCGTGCGCGCCGGCAAGGAAATGACCGTCGATCTGCCCGTCGCCTCGCGCCGGCCGATGCTGGTCCCCGAGGCGGACGGCGCGTATCCGTCGTACTTCGTGTACGGCCCGATGGTGTTTTCCGACGGATGCGGCGAATTTTCTTGGTGGGCTGGTCGGTTCGCGCAACGGCAGCTACACGAGCATGCTCGGCGTACTTCGGCAGCCCGCTGGTGACGCGCATGGGCGAGAAGGAGCATTTCCCCGGCGAACGGCTGGTGGTGGTGTCCTCGCCGTTTTTCCCGCACAAACTGGCGAAGGGCTACGGCAGCCCGTTCGCGGAGGTGGTCAAGACGGTCAACGGCATCAACGATCAAGAACCTCGCGCACCTGGTGGAGGTGTTGCGCGACTGCAAGGATGAGTTCATGATCATCGAGTTCGACAGGCGCGGCGGCGAGACGCTGGTTTTTCCGCGCAAGGAGATGGTCGAGCGCGACCGACGAAATCCTCACCGACAACGGCGTGCGCAGCCAGGGTTCGCCCGACGTGATGGCGGTGTGGAACAAGAGAAAGGAATGACGGTCGGTCAGCGCGGCGACACGCGCGTGAACGTCACCTGCACCAACACCTGCCGGCCCGTCTTGTGCGAAGCGAATCGCAGCCAGACCGGTTCGCCGTCTTTCGCCACGCCCGCCGTGTAAAGGTCGCGCGAGACGGTTTCCACGGTTCCACCCGGCTGCACCGCCGCTTGCACCAGGTCGCACTTCGTCGCCCGCAGGCGATAGGCGATGGAACGTCGTCGCGGAGAACGGCGGTCGCTTCGAGCGACGTTCCGGTTTCCGCCGCCTCGGGCGCGGCCACGTCCCCGGCGGGCAGGGCTTGCTCGTGCGTGATCTCCACCGTAGCTTTCTGGCCGGGTTTGGTGGTCACGCGCGGGGCGGCGAGCAGGTCGACATCCTTCATCCGGTTGAGCGTCGCGATATCGACCGGAGGGGTGACGGCGATGCTCGTCTCGATGAATTTCGTTTCGATCTTGATGAATTTCGTTTCGATCTTGATCTGGTCTTGCGCGTGAAGCGCGGGCACGAAGGCGAGAGCGGCCAGCAGCAGGGGGAACAGCCTTTTCATCCTCCTGTTATCCTCTCCCGCAACGGGGTAAGTCAAGCTCCCTTGGCCGTCGGCGGTTGCCCCTGGCGCACCAGCCGCTGCACGAGGTCGGCCGTCGCGCACGATCCCCACGAAACGCCCCCCGCCGTCGAACACCGCCGCCGCTCCCGACGCGCCGCGCGCAGCCGCCGCAGCACGCGCAACGCCGGTTCGTCGGGCGCCACGACCAACGGCGGCCGGCGCAGGTACGTCGCCGCCGCCGGACGCGACGGGTCGCGGTCGAGCAGCAACGCGAACACGTCGACCAGCGCCACGACCTTGCCCCCGGCGTCGGCCACCGGCACGAAGTCCAGCTTCCGCTCGCGCGCGAACTCCAGCAGGTCCGCCACGCGCAGATCGTCCCGCAGGGCGCAGGGTCTCGGGCGGCGCGACTGCATCAGGTCGCGCGCGGGCACGGTGCTGAAGTCGATGACGTTGTGGATCATGCCGCGTTCGGCGGGCGACAGCGCCCCGGCGCGCTCGCCCTCGGCGGCGAGGGTTTTCAGGTCGTCGCGCGCCGCGAACAAGCCGCGTTTGCCGTCCGCGGAGCCGGCGCTCGCCGGGGTCGAGCCGGCTACCCAGGGCGAGGCAGCGGCCAGAGCAGTTTTGACGTGACTTCCAGCAATCCCACCAGCGCCACCAGCGCCCGGTAGGGGAACCGGCGGAAACAGCGACTTGGGCAGGATTTGCAACCCGAGCAGGTACACCGGTAGCATGATCGCCCCGGCGGCCACGCAACCCCAACCGGCGTAACGCACGAACAACGCGTGGGTGAGGAGCACGAGCGCGGCCACGTCGGCGAAGTTCGTGACCAGCAGCACCGTCGCCAGCAACCGGCCGGGGTGGGCAAGCAGCCGGCCCAGCCGGACGCCGCCGCGGTCGCCCTGGTGGATGCGGCTGCGCAGCCGCGGGCGGCTGAGCGAGAGCAGCCCGGCCTCGATCCCCGCGTACAGGAACGACACCAGCAGGCACACGCCGAAGAGCAGCAGGGTCGAGAAATGCATGTCCCCTAGCTTTCCTCCGCCTCGGCTTTTTCCGTCGTGGAGGCGTCGCTTGGTGTGTCCGTTTCCTCGCTGGCGGCCTCCTTTTCGATGAGCACCTCGTCCACGGTCTTGCGCGTCACGCGCCGGATCGTCAGCTTCAGGCCCGGCGGCAGCTTGAGCACGGCGCCGACCTTCGGCAGATAGCCGAGGCGGTTGAAAATAAGCCCGTTGATGGTGTCCAGCCCCTCGGCTTCCATCTCGAAGCCCTCGTGCTCGCTGATGTCGTCTAGCCGCGCGTGGCCGCCGACCAGCAGGCGGTCGTCGTCGAGCGGTTCGATGTAGAGGTCTTCCTCGCCGCTGGGCAGCGCGTCGCCGACGATTTCCTCCACGATGTCCGCCAAGCGTCACGACGCCTTCCGTGCCGCCGTACTCGTCCACGATCACCGCCATGCCCTGCCGGCGCGTGAGGAACGCGCGCAGCAGGTCGAGCGCGCGCATGGTTTCCGACACGAACGAGGGCGGGTCCATCGCTTCCGTGTAATGCGGCACGTCCTCCGGTCGCGGTCGCGCGGACGACCAGTTCGAGGAAACGCCGCGCGTCGAGCACGCCGACGATGTCGTCGGGCGTCTCGCCGTAAACGGGCACGCGGTGGCGGCGTTCGGCGCGCAGCCGGGCGATGGCTTCGGCGTTGGGCAGGTCGTCCACGATGGCGAAGACCTCCACGCGCGGCGTCATGCAATCCTTGGCCGTCTTGTCGCCCAGCTTGATGATTTCCTGGATCATCTCGCTCTCGGCGGCATGGATCGCGCCCTCCTCCGCGCCCACTTCCACCAGCGCGCCGAACTCCGCCTCCGTCAACTTGAGCGGGATGGCGCACGCGTGGCGGCGTGAGGCGGTCGGCGAGCCATTCGCTGGCGGCCTGCAGGCCGCCGCACGCCGGGCTGAGCACGGGCCGCAGCCAGCCGAGCACGCGCACGGCGGGGCGCGCGACGCGTTCGGGTCGGCGCAGGGCGAAGAGCTTGGGCAGCAGGTCGCACACGCCTACCACCAGCACGAAGAGCACCAGCGCCGTCGGCCAGACCGGCACGCGCGCCGGCCGGCCTCGCCCGTGTGCCAGGACGAATAGGCGTGCAGGAAGTACAGGCCCAGCACGCACAGCGGCAGGTTGGTCGAGCATGTCGGCGAGCAGGATCATGCTCAGCAGCCGGCGGGGATTGGCGAAAAGGGCGTCGAGCCGCGCGCCGCGGCGGGCAGCGTCTCGCGCAGGTGTTCCGATCTGCCGGGGCTGGAGGGAAAAAAGCGCCGTCTCCGCCGCCGAGAAAAACGCCGACGCCGCCCCGCAGACGAGCATCAGACCCAGAAGAAGTGCGGCGTTGGCAAGGAGCATCGGGCAGGCGCGACGCAGGGGAACGTCATAAGCGATCCATTATGCCCTGAACGCCGGCTTTTTCGAGCGCAATTCGCTATGTAGAACAATACATTACAAGTTCTGTAGCAATAGATATTACAATAGAGACAGCCCTTTAAACTTGCTTGCCTGACGAAGGACAGCATCAGAAATTCTTCACGAGATGGACAAGCACGCACGCATGGAAGCCTTCGTCGCCGGCCTGGGCAGCGATTCTGCCTCAAAGGCGCATCCCTGCTACCAGGGATATTTCCAGTGCTTCAACGACGCTCGCTACTACGAGGCGCACGACGTGTTAGAACACCTCTGGCTGCGCGGCGGCCGGGCGGACCCCGAACACGCGTTCTACAAGGGGCTTATCCAGGTCGCGGGGGCATTCGTCCATCTCCAGAAGCAGCACGCGCGGCCCACTCACGCCAAGGACGGCCGGCGGTTGCGGCCCGCCGTGCGTCTCTTCGCGCTGGCCACCGCCAACCTCACCCCTTACGGCCCGCGCCACCTCGATCTGAACGTGGACGCCGTGCTCGCGCTCTGCGCCGCGCACGTCGCCGCCATCGTCGCCTCGGATTTCACCCGGAATCCCTGGTCGCCGCAGACCGTGCCCTCGATCTATCTGGAACCCGCGCGTTCGCCCTGACGAATCAAATTTTATTACAACGCTCTCGCTCAGGGATTTACGCTTCCAATAGACCTATAAATATAGACAGCTCGCATTTTTTTGTTCCGAAACGATCATTTTTTCTTGTAGGGCTCGCACGGGCCAAGTATACCCCGACGCATCGCGGTTCTGTTGGTCCATCGCCCGACTGACCGCGCGGATAGTTTGCAGAGGGAACGTAGGGCCATCTCCAACAGGGCAGGGCAAGCCGGATTCGCCGGAAACGGTCGCATATACAGATTTATCAGCAGAAGCACATCCATGAAATTGAAGTTTACTCTCCCGCTGGCGTTCGCCAGCGCCTGTCTGGCGTTCGCCCAGCCGACTCTCGCTCAAACCTACACGGAAACCGGCGACGCGGGCGACCTGCCGGCGACCGCCCAGATCATCACCGGCGTGCCGGGCGTCACCTATACCGCCATCGCTGGCGCAACCACCGCGACGAACGCGATCTACGACAGCGATATGTACCAACTCACGGTCGTCACGCCGGCGACGTACACTTTCTCGACGAACAACTTCATCGTGGGGAAAAATAATTTCGACACGCAACTCGCGCTGTTCAATTCGTCGGGCGTGGGCATTGCCACCGACGATGACACGTCCAGCGGCGAACTCTCCACCCTGGTCCTGACGCTGACACCCGGTAACTATTACCTGCTCCTCAGCGGTTCGGGACGCTACGCGGTCGATTCGACGGGCGCGTTGATTTTCCCGAACTTCACCGACGGCAAGACCGATCCCAGCGTGCAGCAGGCGGCGACGAGCACGCTACCCATCGCGGCTTACACGGGTAACACCAACGAGGGAGGCTCTTACAATATCGCCATCAGCTTCGTCATCGTCCCCGTCCCCGAACCGGGGAGCTATGTCCTGATCCTCGCGGGCGTGGCGGGGCTGGCCTTCCTCGGCAGACTTCGCTGCAAGGCCGCTCGCTAACACCTCTCACCGCTCGTCCGTCCCGGCGCACCGGGGCACCATCCTTTTCTCCACGTTTCACTGACCACTGCCTTTATGTTTCCATCTTCCAACGCGAATCCTTCCGGTTCCGCCCGCTTCCTGCTGAAAACCACTGGCGTCGCCCTGCTGACGCTCTGCACCGCCACGCTGTCCCTGCGCGCGGGCGGTCCGGTTCTCAGTCCTGTCAAGGGCGGCAGCGCGCCCGTGGCGGCGCAGGCCATTCCGCTCCCCGATAATCTCGCGCTCGGTTTACAGGAGATGGCTGCGGACTACAACGCCGCGATGACCAAGGGTGCCAAGACACTGTCCACCGCGCAGTTCAGCACGGTGGCGAGCAACTACCCGCTGGCTCGCACCGACGACCAGCAGCGCGTGCAAGTGGAGGTCATCTTGGACGGTACCGCCGCGATGAGCAACCTCGTCGCGACCTGCCAGGCCGCCGGTTGCGACATCACCGCGCAGATCGACTGGTATCATCAGGGGGAATTTTCGATGTGGATGCCGCTGAGACAAGGCCGCCAAGCTCGCCCAGACGCAGGGCGTGGACAGCGTCAAGCTTTCGCTCAAGCCGCGCCATCACGCGGGCAAGGTTCCCGGCCAGGGCGCGAAGGTGCTCAATGCCCTCGCCGCCCAGACCAATTACAACACCCTCGGCGCGGGCATCAAGGTCGGCGCGCAGTCGGACAGCTACAACGGGTCGGCACGGCCTACCCGGTCCACGCCGCCCAGGACGTGGCCAGCGGCGACCTGCCCGGCACCGGCAACCCGGAAGGCTACACGACCCCGGTCAACGTGCTGGTCGATCTCACCGCCGAGCTGGCGGCGAGGACGAGGGCCGCGCCATGCTCCAGATCATCCACGACGTGGCCCCGGCCGCCGCGGCCTTCGCCACGGCGGATGTCTCCGCAGCGGGTTGCCGCCAACATTACCGCGAGGCGGATTTCGCCACCGGCATCACCGCAGCTCCGCGGCCACCTGCGGGCAGGCTGCAAGGTGATCTGCGACGACGTCGGCTACTTATGACGAACCTTTCTTCTCCGACGGCGTCGTCGCCCAGGCCGTGGACAAGGCCACGCGCGGCGGGGGCCACCTATTTCTCCTCCGCGGGCAACGACGGCAACTCGGGCTAGCAGGCCACGTTCAATCCGGTGAACAACGACGCCACCGCGCAGGCGCTGCTGCTCTCCGAAGGCGGCATCACCTACAGCGGCATCACCGCTTCGGAGACGGCTGTCATCTCCAAGTTCCACAGCTTCGGCACCAACTCGGCCGGCACAGCCGATCCTCGTGCAGAAGGTCTACGTCCCCTAGACCAATTCATCGAGCTATCCGCGGCACGCTCGTCTTCCAGTGGGACGATCCGGACGGCGTGACGGTCGGCGGCGTCAAGCAGATCACGACCGATTACGACATCCTCGCTTTCAGCGTCGCCGCCAACGGCACGGCCACCTACCAGTCCACCCGCAGCGGCCGCAAGACTAACTTCACGCACGAACATGCCCATCGAGATCCCTACCGGCACGCTTGACGGCGGGCACGCAATACGAGTTCGTCATCGTGCTGACCAACCGCCCGGCAACAACACCGGCGGCCCCACCCGCGACCAGGCGACCCACCTGATGCTGGGTGCTGGAAACCGACGCCTCGCAGATCATCGCCGACTTCGTCACGCCGAACAGCGTGGAAACCCACGGTCATCCCTGCGCGGCGACCTGCGCGGGCACGGCGGCTTACGTTTACGACGACCAGTTCCGCGCATTCGGACGCGACGTACACCCCGATCGTCGAGGCCTATTCGTCCAACGGCCCGGCGACAATCTACTTCGACTCGGCCGGCAACCGCCTCGCCACTCCGGTGGTGCGCAAGCAGCCACTGCTCTCGACGGTGGACGGCGTGAGCACGACGTTCTTCCCGCCCGCGACCGGCACCACGCCTCCCGGCCCGAGCAACCCCGGTCACACGACAGCGACGGCGACGGCTACCCGAACTTCTTCGGCACCAGCGCCGCCGCCCCGCACGCCGCCGGTTGCGCCGCGCTGCTCCTCAGCGCCGCCAACGCCAACGGCATCACGCTCGCCCCGGCCGACGTGAAGTCGCTGATGAGTCCAGCACCACCCAGGGCCAGAGCGATCAGGACCCCACCATCGCCAACGCGACGGCCGGCGCGACGAAGTTCAGCGCCCGCGACCGCGGCACCTACGCCGACCCGCAGGCCTACACGATCACCTACAGCGGCGCGGCCGGCACGACGCTCAACACGCTGGTGTTCGACCTGTCGCCGCTGCCGCTCGGTGGAGAGTTCATCACGGCCAACTATCCGGTGACGACCGGCGCGGCCGCCTCGGGACACGGGCGGCACGGCACCCGGCCATCGCCAGTTCGACGGTGACGGGTCGGCAGCACGGGCAACCAGACGCTCACGCTGACCCTGACGAACTTCACGCCCGGGCTCGACGCTGAGCTTCGGCGTGGCCAGACCGTCGGCGGTGTCCGGCGGCAAGTACTACATCCACGGCGACCAGCTCGCCGGCGCGACGATCACGGCCACCGACAGCACCGGGTACGCAACAGCGGCACGCTTGCCAACACGTTCTCCAAGAAGTGGAACTACAAGACCGGCTACGGCCTGGTGGACATCAACGCGGCTATCAAGAAGATGCTTGGCCAGTAAAGAACGTTTCAGGGGCTGGTGCCTGCGCTGTTCGAGGGAAGAACGGCGCGGGTACCGGGTTCCTAAAAATCGAAAGGGGAAATTCCGGGGATTCAGCCGGATTTTCCCTTTTTCGTTTTTCACGGCGCGCGTTTCTTTCCGGCGCGCGGGAAGCTGCAAAACCCTGCGATTTGTAGGTTGCGCATCGCGCGTGGACAGTTAAAAGAGGGGCGTGCGAATTTTCCAAGTTTCCGGCCGGCGGATGGCCGCCTGCGTCGCGGTGGCGGTGCTGACCCTACGGATGCCGGCGGCGAACGTCGTCCGGGCGGCGGAGCCTGCGCTGGCGGTGGCGGGAACGAGCAGCGCCAAGGCGTTCATCGTCGTGGACGACAAGACCGGGCACGTCCTGGCCGCTCGGAACGCCACCGACAAGCTCCAGGTCGCCAGCCTGACCAAGATCGCCACGGCGGTCGTCGTGCTCGACTGGGTGCGCCTGGGCGGCCACACCCTCGACGAGAGCGTCACGATCCCCGCGACCGCTGCCGGCACCGGCAACTCCCGGCGGCCTGCAGGCGGGCGACGAGGTCAGCGTGCGCGACCTGCTCTACGCCGCACTGTTGCAGAGCGACAACGTCGCCGCCGATACCCTGGCCGAATTTGTCGGGCGCGACCTGCTGCGCACTGCGTCAGCCGACGGAGGCAGCGCGCCCTCCGCTCGACGCGGCGCGGGTCCATCGGGCCGCCGTGCGTTCATCGTCGAGATGAACGCGCTCGCCCGCCAGCTGCACATGGACCGCACCCGCTTCCTCAATCCCAGCGGACTCGACGGCACGGAACGCCCCTTTTCCACCGCCGCCGACATGGCGCGCTCGACGCGCAATGTGCGCTGGAGAAGGCGGACTTCCGCTTTTTCGTCTCGCAAAAGGAACGCCGCATCACCATCCACCGCGCCGGGCGCCAGAGCGATTTTCTCGCTTCACAACACGAACCAGCTCCTTGGCACCCACCGCATCGACGGCGGCAAGACCGGCTCGACCGCGCGGGCCGGCGAGTGCCTGATGCTCACGCGCGGCACGCCCGATCCCATCGTCTGGATGGAGGGCACGACTTCCCATATCACCCCACGGCGGCTCATCGTCGTACTGCTCGGCTCGTCCGACCGTTTCGGCGAGGGCGCGGCGCTCATCGAACGCGGCACCACTCTTTACGACCAATGGATGGCCGCCGGCCATCCATGGAGAACAGACGCTCTGAGCAGAAATGCAACGGCGAATGCCCGGATTGTGTCTGACGTAATAATCGTCGGATGACGCCAGGGTTCGTCGTGGCGATCTATGAACAAGAAACGCATCGGCATCCTCACCAGCGGCGGTGACTGCCCCGGACTCAACGCCGTCATCCGCGGCGTCGTGCGCGCGGCGGACAAACTCGACTGGGAGGTCGTCGGGTTCATCGACGGATTCGAAGGCCTCCTGCACCCCGGCGACTACCGCATCCTCGACCGGCATTCGACCGCGCTCATCATGCCGCAGGGCGGCACGATCCTCGGTACGACAAACAAGGGTCATTTCATCAGCAAGATCGGCGCGGGCGACAAGGTCGGCGTCGCGCCCGAGACGGTCGAGAACGCCCGGGAAATCCTCGGCCAAGCTGCGCATCGACGGGCTGATCCTCGTCGGCGGCGACGGTTCGCTGACGACCGGCCTGCAACTCTACGAGGCGGGTTTTCCGATCATCGGCGTGCCCAAGACCATCGACAACGACCTGGAAGCGACGGCGATGACCTTCGGCTTCGATTCGGCGGTGGCGTGCGTGGCCGACGCGCTCGACCGGCTGCAAACGACGGGCATTTCCCATAAGCGGGTCATGGTGCTGGAGGTCATGGGCCGGCACGCGGGTTGGATCGCGCTTTACGGCGGCCTGGCGGGCGGGGCGAACGCGATCCTGATCCCGGAAATCCCGTTCACGTACGAGAAACTGGCGGATTACCTACGCAAACGCGAGCGACGACGGCTACATGAGCAGTCTCGTCGTGGTGGCGGAAGGTGCCAAGCCTCTCGGATGGCCAGCAGGTCGTGCGCACCTCGGCGGTGGAGGGCGAGTACAAGCTCGGCGGCATCGGCGAGCAGGTGGCCGGCGAAATCGCCACGCGCACGGGCAAGGAAACGCGCACCTGCGTGCTGGGTCATCTCCAGCGCGGCGGCACGCCGACGACGCTCGACCGCATCCTGGGAACCCGTTTCGGGGTCATGGCGGTGCAGTTCATCAAGGAAGGCCGTTTCGGCACGATGGTGTCCTACCAGAACTATCAGGTGACTGGGCGTGCCCATCGCCGAGGCGGTGCACAAGCTGCGCCTGGTCAGCGCCGTCGCACCAGATGGTCGAGACGGCGCGGGCGGTGGACGTGTGCTTCGGGGATTAAGAATGGACCCGCTGCTGCATTTGCTTCAACACGATGCGTTCGCCTCGCGTGACGACCTCGCCGCGCAGTTGGACCTCCCGGTCGATGAGGTGAACCGGAAAATCGCCGCTTACGAAGAAAGCGGCGTGATCCTCGGGTACTCAACGGTGATCGATACGGAAAAGGTGGGCGATCAGTTCGTGACGGCGGTGATCGAGGTAAAAATCACGCCGGAGCGCGAGGGTGGATTCGACCGACTGGCGGACCGGATCGCCAAGTTCAGCCAGGTGCAGAGTTGTTATCTGATGAGCGGCGGCTACGACCTGCTGGTCGTGGTGGAAGGGAAGAATCTGCGTGAGGTGGCGGGTTTTGTGAGCGAGCGGTTGAGTTCGCTGGAAGGCGTGATCGCCACGGCGACCCATTTCCGGCTCAAAGCGTACAAGGAAAACGGCATCGTGCTCGCGCGCGGCGAAGCGCCGACGCGGCTGGTGGTGTCGCCCTAACCCGTGATAATTTCATCCATCCGCACGTCGTGTGGGGCCAGCGGCAGTACACTCTCGACTAGCTGAAAAGCAAATCCCACCCCGATCAAATGCGTCTTTGCAGGGTCACGCTCTGCCAGCAAACGGTCGTAGAATCCGCCGCCACGCCCGAGCCGTCCGCCTGCCGCATCGAACGCCAGCCCCGGCACCAGCACGACCCCGAAATCATCTAACGCTGCCTCGCTCGCGGCGCGTGGCGGCGGTTCGCGCAGACCCCAGCGCGTAGGTTCCAATTCGTCCAACCCGCTGACGTAATACAGTCGCATCGTGTCCCCTTCCACCCGCGGATAGGCACAATGCTTGTCTGCCAACGCGCTGTCATGCCAGAGAAGATCGAGGTCCGGCTCGACCGACAGCGGTGCAAACAGCAGTACCTGCGATGCCTCACGCCAAACTGGCAGTTTCACGATCTGCCGTACGATCCGTTGCGTGTGTTTAACCCGTTCGGAAACCGGAAACACTTCTAATCGGGATCGCATTGCTATTCGCAGTACAGCCTTTTGTTCGAACAACATAGAATTAATTAGCTATAACCACCTCCAATCCAATATTCACATAGCGTATTGCTAGCTATCTTTAATTCATTTTATTCAAAAAGCTATATTACAATTCTTTTGATAGATATGCATTAGTAGAATCATATGTGTCGAATGTCACTTTGCGCCCGTACGATTCAGACGAATGGACTCCAAACAAATCGCGGACAGCACTGGTGTAATTTTTCCCTTTGCAGGCTGGATTCACAATTACAATTCTCCGCAGAGATGCTTGACTATGCATTCGTTCACTTCCCAAGCGAGAGCAACGTATCATAGCACTAGCCTCAAAATCAAATGCAGGAAATGAATAGCCAATAACAACAATTTCAGATGCGCATGAAAGCTTATCCACCGCAGTTGCTGCTTGAAGGCGAAAGAATCGATTGTTGGTGTATGATTTTTGCACGCGCGGTGGCATTATAAGCAGACGTGTCTTTCTTCCACATTGTGTGCAAGGCCAATAATTTACTCCGTCCCCATCGTGTGGCCAAACGAACGGATATGAATATCGCAAACATGCTGGATCAGTGCATGCTGTTAAATTTATGCCTCCATGAATTTTGATGAAGCATCCTCTGTCGTTGTCTTCTATGCGATTTTCCGCCGTCGTCAAACCGAATGCGCCTGAATTAAAACTCGCTGACTTGTAGAATGATGTCAACAGATTACGACCATTTACAGTCTTCTCAAGAGCACGCTCTCCTAACGTATCCCAATTGAACGAAATAATACTGTCCTCCCCTCCAAGGGACCGCGCAATTCGCGAATGCAATGTTGGCATATCCACGTGCCAAGCACTTCCGTGTATTGTATTCTCGATGTGGCTTAATAGCTCACCTCTAGCGCGCTCAAGCAACTCGTCATCAAATGTACGAGCAATGAATACGTTACGAAATGCCTCAATGAAAGAATATACTTCCTCCACATTTATGTTCTTGAAGGATGATGAACCTACTGATTTTGGAGCAGTGAAATACATCTGCAACACTTTGCAAAGTGCAGAATCTTTAAAGACTGACGCTTGCACCGCTGTCGTCCAGTATTCTTTTAAATAAACGTCATCAAAAAATTCACGCGCAAGGGGCAACGGAAATTCTTCTGTTGCCGTATCAGCACGTGACGCTCCTGCTCCGAGTACGAAAACACGACTGGGCATAGCAAGAGAGTATTAAGATACTAAGCGGATCAGACGCAATCAGACCGTGTACGGCCCGTTCTCCAACCCGAAACGTGGCATGGGCCAGTTTCGCGGCCTCGGCCACGTCGGACTCGTCGATGATGACCGCGATCTTGATCTCGGAGGTCGTGATCATCTGGATGTTGATGCCGCCGCGCGCCAGGCAATCGAAAAGTCGCGCCGCCACGCCCGAATGCGAGCGCATCCCGATGCCCACCACGCTGAGTTTGGCGATGCCCGCCGCGCGCCGTCGATCTTCGCCGCGCCGACCGCGTCCACCACGGGCCGCAGCGCCGCCTCGGCCGCGGGTAGGTCCGCCTGGTTGAGCGTGAAGGAAATATCCGTCGTGCCGTGCGCGGAAACGTTCTGCACGATCATGTCGATGATGACGCGCGCCTCCGCCAGCGCGTTGAACACCTTGGCCGCCGCGCCGGGCCGGTCGGGGACGCCGGTGATCGTCACCTTGGCCTGGTTTTTCTCCACGCTCAGGCCGCGGATGACCACGTTTTCCATGCTGGGGGTTTCGTCGATGATCATGGTGCCGGGGTCGTCGTTAAAGCTGGACTGCGAACTTCAAATTTCACGCCGAACTTCTTGGCGAATTCGACCGAGCGCGACTGCATGACCTTGCTGCCGATGCTGGCCATTTCGAGCATTTCCTCGTAGGAAAGTTCGTCGAGCTTGCGGGCGTTGGGGACCAGGCGCGGGTCGCAGGTGAACACGCCGTCCACGTCGGTGAAAATCTGGCACAGGTCCGCGCCGATGGCCGAGGCGATGGCGATGGCGGTCAGGTCCGAGCCGCCCCGCCCGAGGGTCGTCACCTGCCCGGCCATCGTCTGCCCCTGGAACCCGGCGACGATGACGACCTGCCCGTCATCGAGCGCGATGCAGGATTTGCTTGGGCGTGATGTTGGCGATCTTGGCCTTGGTGTGCACGCCGTCCGTGACGATGCCCGCCTGCGCGCCGGTCAGCGAGAGCGGCGCGCGCGCCCTGGGCGTCGATGGCCATCGCCAGCAGCGCGATGGTGGTCTGTTCGCCGGTGGCGAGGAGCACGTCCAACTCGCGTTCGGAGGCGCGGGCGAGACTTCGTGCGCGAGTTTGATCAGGCCGTCGGTGACGCCCGACATGGCGGAGACGACGACGACGACGCGGTGCCCGGCGCGCTGGGTCTCGATGACGCGCCGGGCGACGTTGCGGATGCGTTCGGGGTTGCCGACGCGACGTGCCGCCGTATTTCTGGACAAGCAGGCTCATGCCAAAGGGAGGAAATACTGGTGGCGACGGCAGCGTGGCGCAAGAGGCATTTGCATCACACGGACGGCTCAAGGATGCGTTGCGGGCGGCTGGATCAACGGATCGGCTGCCAGCGCGTGCAGAAACTTGTCACAGTCGTGGGAGTATGTTTGGGAAACCTTGGCAGCGGCCTGATCTGATGGCTTCCGACGCCGCAGACGGGCAATTACCTCGTCGAGCGCGTCGCGCCGGGCGAGCGTGGCGAACCGCTTCGCGCAGGCGGCTGCCAACTCGCATTGGGTCAGTTTGTCGGAAGCACCGTCCGTCGGCAAGACCAGGACGCGTCTCAGCAGATCGTAAATGCCACGGTCGAGCACCGGGGAGGGAAAATCCGCCAACGCATCGACGAGCGACTCCTGACCTTGACAATACACCGACTGCCGGATGACCGGCGGATGCTTGTCCACCTCGGCAAACCGTCGCCCGACCAACTTCTCAACGGCGACGCGTCGCCTGGGTTCGTCAGGTAAATCCTTGATGAACGCCGGGTCCAAAGGCGGTTCCAGAGACCAACTGACAAGGCGCTGCACGACGGCCTGATACGGTTCTTCGCCGTGGCGCGTGCGGAAGTCGGTCAGCAGCTTGTCTTGCTCCGGCTCACCGGCGTCCGCCAGTTTGATAAGGACATCGGCCACGAGGTTGTCAGAATACATCGGCTGAGCGAGCAGCGTCATGGCCAGGCGCTGGCCGTCTGCCGGGTAGTAAAACAGCATTCGCTGCAACGCTCCTATTTGCGAGACATTCTCGGCAGGGTCGGTGATGTCCCGGGTCAAAAACGCCTTGAAATCGGTCTCAGTGAGTTTGTTCCAATCCGCCCGTGCCGCCGCCGCCAGCGTGGGGTTGCGCACCGGCGAACTGAGGACGAGGCAGGCGGTCGGCTGATAGCGCGCGACGGCGAGCTGGCGATTGACGATCTGCCCGAGAGTGACGAAACAAAAATCTCCGACCTTGACGTGATAACCGTCCTTGTCGTGATCTTCGACCAGGGGAACGTCGGACGGTGCTGCGTCACTGTTCTCCGTGAATGATTTGCCTGCCCGGTTCAAGCCCTTCGGGAGATCAGGTATCTGCTCATCGCGCGGGTCATACTCATCGCCGAACCAGGTGCCACCGAAGTCGTTGAAGGGTTGCTTGAGGATCAACTTCGTCCGCCGGGCATCGGACAGATGATCGAGCAGCGCGGGCACCGCCGCCACGCCGCGACGGACGAGTTCGCGCATCACCGGCGAAACCTTCGGCTGCGGCGTGCCCAGGATGCCCGCACCAAATCCCAGCGGTTGGTCCAGGGCGACGAACCCGGTGGCCGTCGCCATCGCATCCGATCCGATGCTTTGCGCGGAAATTCGCTGAAACCGTTCGATCAGTTCCTCGGTGGACAGCCTGGCAACATCGGTGGGTGGTTGCGACGGCCTGGCGACAAGCGTCCCAATACAAAAGGCCAAACCAAAGCTTCCCACCAACACAGGAATAGCCTTGTTCAGCATGGCGCGCCAGGAGAGTGCGTCCAGCAGGCGCGGAGTTTACTTCACCGCCGCCCAGACGCGGGCCACGTCGTCGTAGTCGTCGAGCTTTTGCAGGAACGCGCCGGTCTCGGCCTTTTGCTCGTCGGTTAACTCGGGATAATTCTTCGCCACGTAACCGATCTCGCTGGTGACGACCGTCCAGCCGTTGGCGCTGAGCCACTGCGACACCGCATGGACCGCCGTGTCGTCCGCCAGCAGACGCACGCCGGCCGCGCCCTCCGGGATGTCGTCGTTCTGCTCGTGGGTCAACGGCTCGAAGTCGTTCGCGCCCGCCTCGATGGCCGCCGCCTCCAGATCGGCCCCGGCGTCGGGATGATGCGCCTCGATGATGCCGACGTGATCGAACAGGAATTTATTGCTGCCGCTCGTACCGAGCTGGCCTTGCTTGAACAACAACCGCATGTCGGGTGCGGTGCGGTTCTTGTTGTCGGTCATGACTTCCACGATGACGGGCACCTTGTGAGGCGCGTAGCCCTCGAAGACGACGTGTTCAAGCACGAGTTTTTCGTCGCCGGTGCCGGAGCCTTTTTTGATGGCGCGCTCGATCACGTCGCGGGTGACGTTCTCACGGCGGGCTTTTTCGACGGCGGTGAACAGGCGGGCGTTGCCGGCCGGGTCAGGTCCGCCGAGCTTGGCGGCGACCATGATTTCCTTGACCAGTTTGCCGACGACCTGACCTTTTTTGAGGTTGGCGACCTCGCGTTTTGCCTGGAGCCATTGGCGACCCATGAGGAGAAAGGATGAAGGATGAGGGATGAAGGATGAAAGCGGAAGGGGAACGGCAAGGAAACGCCGAGTCCCCCGCCGTCAACTCCCTGCCGATGAGCGGCGGCGGACGGTCGGCGTCGGCGTCGGCCTCGCGCCTGCCGGAGCGGCCCGGGTCTCGATCAGCGCCTCCGCCACGTTCGACACGCCGCCGAGCACGGTGCATTCCGCCACCGCGTCGGCCAGCCCGCGCTTGCGCACCCATTCCTCGAACGGATAATCCGCCAACGACCGGAACGTCTCCCGGCCGCGTCGCTGGGGGAAACGCAGCGAAAACCCCGAGTTGATCGGCGAGAGCATGGTCCGCGCGGCGTTCCGGGCGAGGATTTTGGCGGAATCGAGCACGAGCACGATTTTGTCACGCTGCCGGTAGGTGTTGAGCAGACGGGCGAGCCGCGCCTCGTTCACCCAGAAAAACACCCTCGCATTGAGGTGCGCGTACCACTCAGAGGGGGTCATGTCGATCAACGCGGGACGCAACGTCGCGTCGGTCATCGGATGCTGGTCATTGATGAAAGTCACCCCGTACTCGGGGTGTTCCACCGCGATGGCGGCGGCCCGCCGCTGGCGTTCGATTCGTTCGCGCTCAGCCCCGGCGACCCCGTAGAGATCGAGCAGCGCGCTGGTGCTCAGGAGACCGTGCCGCTCGATGCTCGGCCACGCGGCAGCCTCCGCCATGTGGTACAACCGCGGATAAACCGCGCAAAACCGTTCGGGCGTCATGCGCGACCGCCCCTAGTGACCGGACCCGTGAACCAGCGCGTGGTACAGCCAGGCGATGACGAAGAACCCGACGCCTACCAGCGCGCCGAGCACGATGAGCAGGACCGCGACCAGCCCGATGACGAACGCCCACTCGCGCGCCGTGGTCTTGGGCGCGACGGTGCCGACGGCGGGCGAATGCTGGACGAGAAGCTGGTAGTTACGCGACGACGGCTTGAACCAGAACGCGAACGCCTCCCCGACGCCCGGGATGGTGCCGACGACGCCGTTGAGCAGGATGTTCAGGCCCATGCGCGTCAGCACGACCTTGGGCACGCCGCGCCGCGCGCCTTCGAGGATCGTGGCGGCCGAGATGAACATCGCCGCGCCGTCGCCCACGAACGGGATCAGGTCCAGGAACGGATTGATGCCCACGCGCGCCTTCGTGCCGGGGATTTTGACGAGGTTGTCCATCACGTAGGCGATGAGCCGGGAGATCAGTTCTTCCCGCGAACCAGGAACACCCGGCCGGGCAGATGCGCCGCCCTTGCCCTCCGGCGGCAAAACCTCGAAATCAGCCGGCGGCTCCTGCACGGCAGTGGAACCGGACTTTTTGCCAAAAGGTGTCGCGCTCATAAAAGAAAAGGAACGATCCATGAAAAATCGCGCGTGCGGGGTTGGCCGGTTGCGCCTCGGGTAGTACGCGCTAACTTCGAGCCGCGAGAAACCATGAATATTGGCGGCGTACATTTCGATCCCTTCGACGGTCAAGCGGGCTGGTTCGTGGCGAATGTGAGCGATGATTCCGGGGTCGTTGAGAAGCAGGCTCGGAATTTCCACGAAACTAACGCGGCTCCGGGGTATGACGCCGTTTGTGGACTTTTCGATGAGATCGACGAGTCCCATCGGCTCTATCTGATCCCCACAGGCAATCCCGGCGCAATCGTCGAGGCATTCGGGGTTGGTAGTCACGGAGCTTGCTATTCGATGGAAAGCCCGGAACAAATCCGAGCCGAGGTCGAGACCATCCATGCGCACAGTCCCATCGCGCCGTTTTTCGCCGACGCGGCCGGCTTCAAATTTGGTTTTCGGGTAGAGATCACCCCGGAATTGCTCGCCCTGATCGACCGCACTCTCACCGTGGGACAAGAAGTGATGATGGAGGCATCCTACGAGGCGGGTGGAAGCGGCGCACCCAGTGAGTTCGTCGCGCGGGAACGGTACGTCCATCTCTGGTGGGACTGACACCGCCCGTTGCATCGCGGCGGGGGCGCGCTCGTCGCACTTGCTTCCGCGTCGGGCGGATTCATCTTGCCTGTCCGTTTTTGAACCATCTCCCGCCATGATCCAGCCCCTGCCCGGCTTCCGCGATTTTTACCCGGCCGATTGCGCCGCGCGCCACTATGTCTTTGCCCGCTGGCGTGAGACCGCGCGCCGCTACGGCTTCGCCGAGGTGGACGGCCCGGTGCTGGAAAGCGTCGAACTTTACAAAAAGAAAAGCGGCGGCGAGTTGGTCGGCCAGCTTTTCGATTTCACCGACAAAGGCGAACGTGAGGTCGCGTTGCGCCCCGAGATGACCCCCACCCTCGCGCGGATGGTCGCCGCGCGGGACCGCGAGTTCAAGAAGCCGCTGAAGTGGTTTTCCATCGCCAGCTTCTTCCGCTACGAAAAGCCACAGAAGGGCCGGTTGCGCGAGTTCGTCCAGCTCAATTGCGACCTCATCGGCGAGGCCTCCCCGGCGGCCGACGCGGAGATGATCGCCTTAGCCATCGACCTGATGCGCGCGTGCGGTCTGACTTCTGACGATTTCTTCGTGCGCGTGAACGACCGCGGCACTTGGACACATTTTCTCACACAGCAACAAGCCTTCATGCAATCAGAGGGCGTACCCGAAAACTACTACTCCGATTTTCTGCAAATCATCGATAAATGGGAGCGTGAGAGCAGAGATGTGTTGAGCCGGAAGCTCGACCGCTTCTTAGTGAAGTATGAAGATGTGGAAAATTTCCTAAGCCGCTCTTTGTCGGAGCTAAATCCACGATTAAAAGAGATTTCAGATAATTTACGTGCGAGAGGATTAGGCGAATTCGTGACGTTCGACCCAAAGATCGTGCGCGGGCTGGCGTATTACACGGGGGTGGTGTTCGAGGTGTTCGACCGGGGCCAGAAATCGCGTGCACTGGCGGGCGGGGGGCGTTACGACGAACTCATCGGCACGCTGAGCGACGGCGCGGTGCGGCACCCGGCGCTGGGGTTCGCGGTGGGCGACGTAACGCTGCTCGACCTGTTACGCGAACTGCCACACACGGCGGCGCTGCTCGACACGGCGGTGCGGAGTGCGTCCGCCCCGGAAATATACGTCGTGGTGGCCGACGAAGCGTTCCGGCCGCAGGCGCTCGGGTTAGTGGGCGCATTGCGCGCGGCCGGTCGGCGGGTGGATTTCGCGCTGACGGCGGCGAAGGTCGGCAAGCAGTTCCAGACGGCGGAGGCGATGGGCGCGACGTACGCGGCGGTGGTCGGCAACGAGTGGCCGCTGGTAAAGCTCAAGACGCTCGCCACGCGCGCAGAGGAATCGCTCGACGCGGGTGGATTGGCGGAACGACTGACCCGTTAGAGCCGTCGCTCGCGTTCACGCTTTGCGCCGACGCCAGGCCGCGCCTGCGCCCAACATGCCGCCCAGCGCCAGGAGCGCGAGCGTCCCCGGCTCGGGCACGATGTCGAGCGCCGCCGCACCGGAAAAGTCCGTGTAGGTCTGACCGGGGTCGGTGTTCGTCACCGGCGCGCCGATGAGACTGCCGTCGGTCAGGCTGATCTGGTAGAAATCGTTGCCCTGGGTGCTCGGGGTGCCAGAGGAACTGCCGACGCCGTAGAGCTTGCCGTCCTGGCCGAAGGCGATCTGCCCGTCGTAGCGGCTGCCGAGTTTGGTGGCTACTTTAGTCGTCAGATTGAAGCTGGAAAAGCCGTTGCCCGAATCGCTCAGGTACAGCGTGCCGTCCAGCGGGCTGAAAGCGATGTCGCCAAAGGAAAAATTGCTCGTGAGCACCGTGGACGGGATCGTCATCACGAGGGTGACGTTCTGGATGCCGGTGATGTTGCTCGCCGCCGTGCCGTCCGTGGCGAAGTCCACGCGGTAGATCGCGTGCGCGCTGGTGACGACGTAATATCCCGCCAGCGGCCCGGTCGATCCGTTCCAGTACGCGGCGTCGGAGATCGAAGTGCCGGTGGGAAAGGCGTTGGTGTAGGTCTTGCCGGTAGCAGGCGTGACAATGTTGCCGATGTCGGTGTGCGTGTTGGTGGCGCGGTTCCACGAGGCGAGTTCCCCGTTGCCGGACGAATTCGCGTAGATGACGCTGCCGTCCACGCCGTTGGTGTCGGAATAACCCAGCGCGTTCGCCCCGAAGGCGGTCTGGCCGCTGTAGACGGTCGTGGTGCCGTTGGCCAGGTTGACGCTGACGATGCGGTTGGCGTTGTCGGTCGCGTAACCGTAGCCCGGCGGGTTGGCGTCCGCATGGCCGGCTGCCAGGAGAGCGAAGAGAAGAGCGAGGGCGAAGCAGGCGGCGGGTTGGCGCATGGCGATGGGCAAGAGAGTCGGGTGGCGCGCTTCCGGAGGCGCGGTCCGAGGGTGGAGAGCAACTAAGATGCCACCCCTACCGGGCGTCCGGACCCAACACGTGCTCGCGCATCCGTTCCACCACCGTCCGCGAGCGCAGGATGCTGAAGTGGCCCACCTTCGGTACGTCCACCAACTCCGCCCCCGGCCACGCCGCCGCAATCGCCTCGGAATGTCCGTACGGCATGTCGCGGTCCTCGGGGTCGTGCAGCAGCAAACCGCGCGTTTCGCGCAAGTGCCGCGCGTTGTCCGCCGCCGAGGATTCGTCCGGCCCGAACACCTCCCTGGCCACCCGCTGCACGTCCTCGGCCAGTTCCTCGGAAAACCCTTGCCGGTCGGTGTATTGCTTCAGCACGGGCGCGACCCAGCAGGCGCTCGCCATCAACACCGCGCGCGGTGCCTGCACGCCCCGACGCAGGGCGATGCAGGCCGCCGCTGCCCCCAGGGAATGCGCGACGATCCCGCGCAGTTCGCCGACGTGCGCCGCCACCCCCGCGAGAGCCCACGCGAACGCCGGGGCGCAGGAAAGTATCCCCTCCGAACGGCCGTGCCCCGGCGCGTCGAAGGCCACCGCCCTCCCGCCCGCCTGCAACACCGCCTCGATGCCCGCGTAATGGTTCCCGGCGTTGCCGCCCCAGCCGTGGACGAAGAGCACGGCCGGCCCCGTTCCCCACGCATAAACCTGGACCTCGGCGTCGCCGCCCCGCGCGAAACCGTTCGGACCCAGACGCACGCGGGACAGCGCCGCCTGCGAGAGAATCCGGGTTTCCCGGGAAAACTCCGGGCTTTTGGGCGGGGTCAGGAACGCCTCGAAAGCCTCCTGGGCGTTCACGGCAGCCCCGCCTCGTGCGGCGGTTTGCGGAGCACGTCGGCGCGGTTGAAGTACGACACCACCTTGTAGCCGCGTTTCTCGATGTTTTCCCGGCCGCCTTCCTGCCGGTCCACCAGCGCGATGACGAAGGCCACCTTGCCCCCGGCGGCTTCCACCGCGTCGATAGCCTGGAGCGTCGAGCCGCCCGTCGTCACCACGTCGTCGATGACGACCACCGTGTTGCCAGCGGCGAAATTGCCCTCGATGAGCTTCTTCGTGCCGTGTTCCTTGGCGGCCTTACGCACGGTGAAGGTCTGGAGCGCGCTGCCGGGGTCTTCCAACTGCGCGGCGATGCCGATGCTCAAGGCGATGGGGTCCGCGCCCATCGTCAGGCCGCCGACGGCGTCGATGCGGGTGTCGTGTCGGGCGGCGGTTTGCTTGAGGAGTTCCCAACCGACCGCGCCGACCAGCAGCGCGGCGGCGGGGTCGAGCGCCGTCAGCTTGCAGTTGACGTACAGGTCGCTCTTGGCCCCCGACGCCAGCGTGAACTCGCCCCGCCGCACCGAGCGTTCGATGAGGATGTCGAGCAGTTTGGTTTTGAGGTCCGGCGGAGTCGAGGATTCAGGCATAGGTCGGACCAAGCTCTACAGGCAGGAGGCGCATTCCTGCAACGCCAAACGTCGTCCAAACAAGGTAGGGATGCCTCTCCGAGGCAGTCCCTGAATTTTCCGGGCCGAGCGTCAAGTGAAAGCGGCGTCATCCAAACTAAATTTGGGACTGCCTCGGAGAGGCATCCCTACCTTGTTTGGACGACGCCATTGGCGTCGGGATAATCGGCGTAACCCTCCGGGCCGAAGGTGTACCAGTGGGTCGGGTCGTCGAACGGCGCGAGCGGCAGACCTTTCTCGAATCGCTCCACGAGGTCCGGGTTCGTGATGTACGGCCGGCCGAAGGCGATCAGGTCGGCGTCACCCGAGGCGATGCGTTCCTCGGCGAGTTCCTGCGTGTAACCGACGTTGCCGATGATCGCGTTCGGGAACACCGCACGGAATTCCTTGAGCGTCATCGGTTCGCCGAGCTTGTGGAACCCGAAGCCGAGGCCGTCCATGACGTGCAGGTAGCCGAGCTTGCGTTTGCCGAGTTCGGTGGCGGCGTAGAGGAACTGTTCGCGGAAATCGGGCGAGCCAACGTCGTTGTAGATACCGTTGGGCGAGAGCCGCACGCCGACGCGTTCCGGCCCCCAGACGCCCATCACGATGTCGGCGACCTCCAGCAGCAGCCGGGCGCGGTTTTCCACCGAGCCGCCGTAGGCGTCGGTGCGGTGGTTGACCTTGCTCTGGAGGAACTGGTCGAGCAGGTAGCCGTTGGCGGAGTGGATTTCCACGCCGTCGAAGCCCGCGCCCTTGGCGTGGCGGGCGGCGAGTTCGTAGGAGGTGACGACTTTGGGAATCTCATCGAGCGTCAACGCATGGGGCACCTCGTAGTCTTTTTTGCCTTCGGGGGTGTGCACGCCCTTGGCACCCTCGATCTTGATGGCGGAGGACGAGACAGGCGGGGTGTGGTCACGGCGCAGGAGGTGGTGCGAGGAACGCCCCGTGTGCCAGAGCTGCATGTAGATGCGCCCGCCCTTTTTGTGCACGGCGTCGGTGACGAGCCGCCAGTCTTCTTCCATTTCGCCCGTGTAAATGCCCGGAGCCTGCCACCAGCCGATGGCCTGTTCGGAAATATGCGTGCCCTCGCTGATGATGAGTCCCGCGTCCGCGCGCTGGGCATAGTATTGGGCCATCAACCGATTGGGCAGGCCGAGAACCCCGGCGCGCGAGCGGGTCATCGGGGCCATGACGACACGGCTGGGCAAGGTCAGGCCGCCGAGCTGGAACGGAGAAAGGAGATGATTCGACATTGAATCAATACTACGCTACTGCTGAAGGAACCGGTTGCACCAATGCCAGTGGTGCCGACCGCCGACTCGCCGTCGTCAACACAACCCGAGCCTTTGCCGAATCCGGGTCGGGTCCAGCCGCAAGTCCAACACCGCCGAGACAAAAATTCGCCGCCCTCCGACCGTGTAAAACATTGCGTGGTGAAACCCTTGCAGGATCAGCCGACGGAATGGCCGGTCGTAGATCGGTCCCATCGCCGGGTTTTCCCGCAGCAATCCAGAGGTTTTGTCGAGACGTTCCAGGAACCGATCCGCACGTTCTGCCTCCGGTCCACCATAGAATTCAAATGCCTCCTGGATGTCCGCTTCCGCTCCCTGGAGAAGGATAACGTCCATCCCGCTATTTGCCCCCGCGCAGCCGGTCGCGAACCGCCTCCCAAGTGGTGGCGGTTTCGGGATGGGTTTCGTAGTGGGCCATCCGACGCCGCAGTTCCTCCACGATCGCCGGGTCTGGCATCGGTCTCGGCTCTCCCATCAGGTCTGCCCAGAGTTCGTCTACCAGGACCCATTTTTCTTCGTCCGACAGATTTTGAATTTCCGGCAGGCGTTCGATGACCATACCGAACCGTATCGGCTGGTATTTAACAGAGCAAGCGCAGCCTTCGGACGCCGGCTGTGCCCTCGAAAATTCCCGGGTGACATCTCGGGCGTGGCGGTTCACATTGCCGGCCCCATTGTAGACTTATGAGCCGCTACCGCACCCATTCCTGCGACCAACTCCGCCCCGCCGACGTGGGCACGACCGCCACGCTCGCCGGCTGGGTCACCGTCAACCGCGACCATCACGGCGTCATCTTCATCGACCTGCGCGACCGCGCGGGCATCACGCAGGTCGTCTTCCGGCCGGAGGAAAACGCCGACGCCGCCCGGGCCGCCCATTCTCTGCGCCGCGAGGACGTGATCTCCGTCACTGGCACCGTTGCCCTGCGCCTCGAAGGCAAGGACAACCCGGCGCTGCCCACCGGGCAGATCGAACTCGTCGCCGACTGCCCTCACCGTGCTCAACAAGGCCGAGGTCACCCCCTTCCCGCTCGACCAGGAAATCAGCAACGAGGACCTCCGGCTCTCCTACCGTTATCTCGATCTGCGCCGCGCCGCGCTTGCTGCGCAACGTCCAGCAGCGCCACCGCATCGTCAAAGCCGTGCGCGATTACCTCGACGACGCCGGGTTCCTCGAAATCGAGACGCCGGTCCTCTCCAAAAGCACGCCCGAGGGCGCGCGGGACTTCCTCGTGCCGTCACGCCTGCAGCCGGGCGGGTTCTACGCGCTGCCGCAGGCCCCGCAGCAGTACAAGCAACTGCTCATGGTCGCGGGTATGGAAAAATATTTCCAGATCGCCAAGTGTTTCCGCGACGAGGACTTGCGCGCCGACCGACAGCCGGAGTTCACGCCAGATCGACATCGAAGCGAGCTTCGTTGAACGCGAGGACATCATCACGCTGGTCGAGGGGATGCTGAAGCACGTCTTCAAGAAAGCGCATCGGCGTGGACATCCCGACGCCTTTCCCGCGCCTGACCTACGCCGAAGCGATGGAACGCTACGGCAGCGACAAGCCCGACACACGTTTCGGCGTCGAGCTGAAAGACCTGGGCGACGTGTTCGCGGGGACCAGCTTCAAGGTGTTCCGCGGCGCGCTGGACAACGGCGGCGTGGTCAAGGCCATCAACGCCAAGGGTTTCGCCGGCATCACCACCGGCCAGATCGAGGAATTGACCAAAATGGCGCAATCCTACGGCGCGAAGGGTCTGGCGTTCATCAAGGTCGAGAACGGCGAATGGAAATCGCCCATCGTGAAGTTCTTTACCGACGCCGAAAAAGCCGCCCTGACCGAACGCCTCGCCATCGAGGAAGGCGACCTGACTGCTCTTCGGCGCGGACAAAAAGGAAACCGCCTGCGAGGTGCTCGGGCGCATCCGCCTGCGCGTGGCGGAAATCCTCAAGCTCACGGCCGACCTGAAGGTGTGGAACCTGCTGTGGGTGCTCGGACTTCCCGCTCCTGGCCTACAACGCCGAGGAAGCGAAGTGGGACGCCGTGCACCATCCCTTCACCCGCCCGCTGGCCGAGGACGAGCCGCTGCTCGCCAAGCAGCGCCGACTACGGCAAGGCTCGCGCGGACGCTTACGACGTGGTGCTCAACGGCGTCGAGGTCGGCGGCGGGTCCATCCGGATCCACGAGGCGGCGTTGCAGGCGAGGATGTTCGGCATCCTGGGGGTCAACGAGGAGCAGCAGGACGGCGATGTTCGGGCACATCCTGAAGGCGTTCAGCTTCGGCGCGCCGCCGCACGGCGGGATCGCGTTCGGGCTGGACCGGCTGGTGATGCTGCTGTGCGGCGAGGAATCCATCCGCGAGGTCATCGCGTTCCCCAAGAACAACCGGGGCCAGGATTTGATGAGCCAGTCGCCCGCCGCCGTCGATCCGCGGCAGTTGCGCGAACTCCACATCCAGACCGTGGCCAAGGCCCCGCCAGCGGCTTCCTAGAGGGCGTCTGAAAAGGGGTGTTTTGGAGGCAGTTTAGAGGATGAAAGTCCTCGTTTATGCCACCGATCTAAGTGACCACGAATGGAGTAAAATGCAGCACCTTTTACCGCCAGCCAAGCACGGCGGCAGACCGCGCAAGCACGCACGGCGGCTGATCTGCGACGCCATCTTTTACCTGGTGCGCGCGGGCTGCGCCTGGCACCTGCTGCCGACCAATTTTCCGCCGTGGAAGACCGTCTATCATTATTTCCGCGCGTGGCGTTTGGCCGGGGTGTGGCTGCGCCTGCATGGTCGCCTGCGCAGCCTCTGCCGACGCCGGGCGGGCCGCTCGGCCAAGCCGACGGCTGCGATCATCGACAGCCAGAGTACCAAGACGACGGACCGCGGCGGGGTGCACGGCTACGATGGCGGCAAAAAGGTCAACGGACGCAAACGTCACCTGCTCGTAGACAGCTCGGGACTGGTGCTTTGCGCACAGGTGCACGCCGCCGACATTGCCGACCGCGACGGGGCCATGCCCCTGCTCGAAGCGGCGGCGGCACGCTTCGCCAACCTCAAGCATCTGTGGGCGGATGCGGGTTACCGCGGCCGGCTCGTCGCCTGGATCAAAGAGCGCCTGGGCTGGAGCGTGGAGGTGGTGCTGCCGCCCCGGCGTTGGGTGCGTTGCCCGGAGGGCGTTGAACCGCCGCCGATGCCTGCCTTTACCGTGCTCAAAAGACGCTGGGTGGTCGAACGCACCTTTGCCTGGCTGGGCAACTACCGGCGGCTTTCCAAAGACTACGAGTTCCTGCCCGCCACCGAAGAAAACCTGATCTATCTAGCCATGAGCCGACTCATGCTGCGCCGACTTTGCCGCCCGGCAAAATGACCACCAAAACACCCCTTTTCAGACACCCTCTAAAGCGTTTTTCAGTTGCTCGTGGATTCAGGTGGTTCGGTAGCCAGCGTGTTGGAACCAGCCGCGAGCGTTGCTCGCGCTGATGCGCGCCAAGCCACGGGCCAGGGCGCGGTCCAGCGCCTTGGGTGTGCGTGCGGCGGCCTTAGCGCAGGTAAGCCTTGAGCTTGCTCCACGCCCCTTCGATAGGATTGAAGTCGGGGCTAGAGCGCGGCAGGAAGATCACCTCGGCCCCGCGGGCCTTGCTGGCCTCGCTCATGCGAGCGCTTTTATGCGTGGACAGGTTGTCCATGAGCACCACGGAAGCCGGACCGCAGGCACGGGCCGAGCGCATCCCGCAGGAAGACGAAAAAGGCATCGCCGTCGATGGAGCCTTCGACTTCCATGCTCGTGAGCAGCCCCGCCGTGCTCATGGCCCCGACGAGCGAGCGGTTGGGCGGCGTGTTGCGCGGCACGCTGCGATCCACCAGGCGCACCCCTTTGGGAGCACGTCCGTAGCGGCGGGTCAGGTTCAGGTTGCAGCCCGTCTCGTCCAGAAAGATCAGCCGCCGGGTGCCTGTGTCTACCTGGCCGATGCGCTCGCGGAAGGCCGCGCGTTCTCCCTCGTCGGCTTCGCGGGCGAGAAACGTCTTTTTTTGCGTGGCAGCCCCAGCGCCTCGATGACCCGGTAGAGCGTGGGCACGCTCACCCGCACCCGTTCGCGGCGGCGCAGGCGCAGGCGCAGTTCCTCCAGGGCAATGTCGGGCTGGGCCGCGACGGCGGCGCGCACCGCTTCGACGGCCCGCTTGTCCAGGCGGCGAGGTGCCCCGCCACGGTGGCCGATGGGCTCAACGTGGCCCACCCGCCGACGCTGGCCCAGGAGCTTGCGCACCCAACCCAGGCTGACCGAAAAGCGGGTGGCGACCTGCGCTTGCGTTGCACCACCCACATCCACGGCAGCCACCACCCGCCGCCGCAGGTCCAAGGAATAGGTCGCTGGCATAGTCAACCAGCCAACCTTCAAAGACCTCTACAGGCAACTGAAAAACGCTTTAGCGCGGGACGTTGGTCTGGACGATGACGTACCCCAGGTAGCCCATGCCCACCGCCAGCGCGACCATGATCCCGCCGAGCACCCGGCTGATCCGGCGGGTCCGCAGGATGTAAATTCCCGACGCGAGGGCTACCAGGCCGAAGGCGAACACGGTGCCGAACAACTCGAAAACCGTGCGCGTGAACTCCGGGCTGCCGTTCCAATGCGAGTGGCTGCCGGGTTCGCCGTTGCGCAGGATCGTCTGGTGGATGACGTACGACAGGACCGCCATCGCCACGCTCAGGCCGGTGCCGAGGACGATGAGCAGCCACCCCCGCGCGGGATGGAGGGGTGGACGGGAGGTCGGATGGGCGGGCAGCGGCGGCGGGAAGGCTTCCATTCTGCATCTCTCCACCCACATCCCGCGTCCCACAACCCGCAACCCGACTTCCCTTTTGCGTGACTTGCGCTAGTTTCGCGGAAATCACGATGGGCTCCCGCTGCCGTATTTCATCCTGCTCGCTTCCCGTGGCGGCCCGTTCGCGTTTCCCGGCCGGGTGGCTGGCCGCGTTTTTCCTGTTGGCGTCCTCCCTGGGGTTTGCCGGCGCGGCGCGGGCCCAGGGCAACAGCCTGTTCCCCAAGGGCGGCCCCAACCGCACCCTGCCCCAGGCCACGCCCCTGCCGCGCGGGGCGCTGACGCCGCATTCGTCGGACTCCCCGGCGTCTTCCGCCTCCTCGCGCCGCCGGTCGGCGCCACCGCCCCGGCCCGACACCGTGGCGCTGCCGTACAACCTCGTGTGGTTCGACTCGCAGAACCGGCTGGCGAGCCTGTTCGCGGGCGTCAGCGCCAAGGTCGTGGAAAAAAAACCGGACGGCCCCAACGAAATCTGGACGGTCAACGAACTGATCGCGCCCAACCTGCGGACCTCGTTTTTCACGTTCCAGCAGGGGATGCTCGTCGGCCTGGAGTTCGACTACGGGCAGGACGCGTGGGACACGAACAAGTACAACGAGGTCATGGGGCAGTTCCGCCGCTTGCTGGAGACCAAGTGCGAGTCCCCGGGCGAGATCATTAGCCGCAAGAGTGACGAGGTGCCCAACAGCACCGTCAAGGAAACGCTCATGGGTTACCAATGGGTGCGCGGCGACACCATCGTGCAGCTTTTCTATTACGCGGCCGAGGACACGGCCAAGGCGCTGAATTTTCGCAGCATCAGCGTGCATTATCATTACCGCGATCCGTTCGCGCCGCCGCCCGGCAGCGAACCCTCGCCGACTCCGGGCGCACCGCCGCCGCCGGCCACCGGGCAAACGGCGTCGGTCAAGGTCACGCCGACCGGACCGGACGACGCGCGCGGCGGTGCTTTGCCCATGCCCGACAACATGCCGCCCGGCAGCACACCCGCGCCGACCGCCGCACCGTCGCCAACCGCCGCACCTGCGGCAAACGACGCACCCCCCGCCCCGGCCGCCACGCCCGGGACGCCCGACGGTCAGTTGCCCGGCCCCGAACCCATCGAGACCGCCACCGACACCGGCGACGCCGAGGCCGCGATGGCTCCCGCGCCGTCGCCGGGTCCGGACGCGAACCCCGCCGCCAGTCCGACGGCCACCCCGACGCCGAAACCGACCCCCAAGAAATCGTCCGGCCGCAAGAAAAAAGGGTAGGTCCATTCGTTGCCGCGCGAACACTTGCAGCAGAATCCTTGTTTACACCGCCTGCTGTTCTCGACTGTCAAGACATCAACGCGGCGCGGTCCCGCGCATCTTGTCACGTCGATTCACCCTCAATCACCCCGGTGTCTGGCGTCCCTCGTCATCGTCCTCGGAAGGTTCAGGGCGCGGATGGGCGATGCGCCACGCCACGAACGCGCCGATTCCCAGCCCCGCCACCAACACCGCGCCGCCGGCCGTGAAAAGCGGCCCGACCCGCTCGGCGTTCCGCGCGTCGTGCGTGAAAGCCACCAGCACGGTCCCCGCCAACAGGAGGAGCAACCCCGGTGTGCACGGCAACAGCACGAATACCCAGCGCAGGGTCTTAGACATGTTTGGCTGATTTCTCGACCACTGCCCGCAAGTACGCCCGCACCACCGGATGTGCCTCCGCCCTCTCGCGCAACGCCGAACGCTCGAACTGGAACAGCGTCGCCACGTAGAACGGATGCCCGGCGATCTCCAACGCGCGCACCTCGCCGTCCTCGCCACGGCCCACGAACCGCAGCCGCCCGTCTTCCAGACGCGACTCGTATGCCGGGTTCAACCCAAAATTGCATTGGTACATTTCCGACACCTCCGCGCAGTCGTAAATCCCGCGCAGGCGCGAGCCTTCCTCCAGGAAAATCTTCCCCTCGTCCATCAGCGAGCATTGCATCCGGGCGAGCAACGGGAAATCCGTGCCGGGATGCGTCTCGGCGTGTTGCGCGCCGGTCAGTCCGAGCACGTCGCGTGCGTAGCCGAGCAGCGAATGCTGGAACCCGGCGCAGGTGCCCAGGAACGGCACGCCGTTCTCGCGCGCATAACGGATGCCCGCCAACGCACCCGCCTCGCTGACGTAGGGACCGTTGGGCACGCACCAGACCCCGTGAAACGCCGACAACCGCGCGGCGAGCAGGCCGGGATCGACCCCGGCGAGGGTTTCCGTCGGTAGCCAGGCGGCCTCGATCCTCACCGCCTCGCCCAGCGCGGCGGCGGCGAGGTCGAGCGCGGGCGGGATCGCACGGTGCGCCGGGACGGATTCGTTGCGGTCACCGATCAGCCCGATTCGCAGCGTCTTCATCGCGTTGCCAGCCTCTTTACCTGCCCTTGCCGGCCGCCTTGAGGTGCTTGGTGAACGCGGCCAGGGTTTCCTTGCTGACGTGGTGCTCGATGCCTTCGGCGTCGGCCTGCGCGGCCGTCTCCGGCACGCCGATGGCACGCAGGAACGCGACGACGGTGTTGTGCCGCTTGCGCGCTTCCTCGGAAAGCTTGCGCCCGGCGTCGGTCAGGAAAATCGCGCGGTAGGGCTGGCTAGTCACCAACCCCTCGCGTTGCAGGCGCTGGATGGTCCGGGCGACGGTGACGTGGGTGATGCCGAGACTGCGGGCGATGTCGATCACGCGCGCCTCGCCGGTCTGGGCGATCAGGTCGGCGATCAATTCGACGTAATCCTGCGCGGTTTCGTGCGCATGTTCTTGGCGGGTGCGGCGCGAGGTCCGGGTCGGCGGGACGGGCGGCTTCCGGCGGGTGCGTGGGGGCGTGGCGGCGGTGGACACGGCTGCATTCAACACGAAGCGCCCGCCGTTGACAAGCCTGTCTTAAAAAGTAGCCGATGCTACAAATGGATGTCCCGAAAAAGCGTTCGGGAAGCCCGCCGCAGGCGTTCGTCAGCAAGGTAGGGATGGCTCTCCGAGCCAATCCCTATTTTGGCTTGGATGATCTCCGTGCCAACAAAGCGCCTGCCAGAAAAATTTGGGACGGCTCGGAGAGCCATCCCTACCTTGCTGACGACCGGCCGCAACGGCCTGTTCGGATTTTTGCGCCCGATCTATAAAATTTAGCCAATGCTACATTTTGGCTTGCAGGCTGAAAATCGATTGCTAAGCTCCACCTGCGAGTCACGGTGCTGGCGGCCCAGCAACCGACTCGCCCCTTTCGACATGCACGAACCCGACACCCTGGAACCCACCGCCCCCTCCTCCGCCGGCTGGCGGCGCGCGACCGACGCGGCCTCCCTACCGGAAGTCCACCGCTCCGTCGCCATCCCCCAGCACGCGGGTTTCTGGCGCAAGCTGCTCGCCTTCTCGGGGCCGGGCTTCCTGGTGGCGGTCGGTTACATGGACCCTGGCAACTGGGCGACAGACCTCGCGGGCGGGGCCAAGTTCGGTTACACGCTGCTCTCGGTCATCATGGTTTCCAACCTGATGGCCATCCTGCTCCAACACCTGTGCATCAAGCTGGGCGTCGCCACCGGCCGCGACCTCGCGCAGGCCTGCCGTGACAGTTATTCGACGCCGACCGTGTGGTTTTTGTGGATCATTTGCGAGCTGGCCATCGCCGCCTGCGATCTGGCGGAAGTGGTCGGCTCGGCCATCGGCCTGCAACTGCTTTTCGGCATCCCGCTGGTCTGGGGCTGCGTCATCACGTGCCTGGACGTGCTGGCGGTGCTCTTCCTTCAGAACAAAGGCTTCCGTTACATCGAGGCGCTGGTCGTCACGCTGATCGCCACCATCGGCGCGTGCTTCCTGGCGGAATTGATTTTTTCCGCGCCCAGCCTGCCGGGCATCGCGGGCGGCTTCGTGCCGAGGTTGGACATCTTCAAAAACCGCGAGATGCTCTACGTCTCCATCGGCATCCTCGGTGCCACGGTCATGCCGCACAACCTCTATCTGCACTCTTCCATCGTGCAGACGCGCCGCTACGAACGCACGCCCGCGGGCCGGCGCGAGGCCATCAAGTTTGCCACCATCGACTCGTCCGGCGCGCTCATGTTCGCGCTCTTCATCAACGCCGCCATCCTCATCATGGCGGCAGCGGCCTTCCACTGGTCGGGGCACCAGGACGTGGCGGAAATCGAGGACGCCTACAAACTCCTTACCCCGCTGTTGGGAGTTACCGGCGCGAGTGTGCTCTTCGCCCTGGCGCTGCTGGCCAGCGGGCAAAACTCCACGCTGACCGGCACCCTGGCCGGGCAAATTGTCATGGAAGGCTTCATCCGGTTGCGCATGCAGCCGTGGCTGCGGCGGTTGGTCACGCGTGGGTTGGCGGTGGTGCCAGCGGTCGTCGTCATCGCGGTTTTCGGCGAGGGGCAGACGACGCGGTTGCTCATCGCCAGCCAGGTCGTTCTGAGCATGCAGCTCGGGTTCGCCGTGTGGCCGTTGATGCGTTTCACCGGCGACAAGGCGAAGATGGGAGAGTTCGTCAATCCGCGATGGATCAAGGTGCTCGGCTGGGGGACGGCGGCGGTCATCATCGTGCTCAACGTCAAACTGCTCTTCGACACGTTCCTGCCCGACGCTTTCCTCAGGAGTTTCTACGGTGCGCTGGGTCTGCCCACGGCGTAGAGACCGGGAGCAAACCAAACGCTTGATTGTTGGAGGCGTGACTCAGCCGGACTCGGAAAAGCGTGTGATGAGGAGGTTCTGAACAGGCCGTTGCGGCCGGTCATCAAGGTAGGGTTGCCTCTCCGAGGCAATCCAAAATTGGCTTGGATGATCTCCGTGCGCACGGAGCGCCTCGCCGGAAACATTTGGATTGCCTCGGAGAGGCAACCCTACCTTAAACGATGCGCCTGCGGCGGGCTTCCCAACTTGGCCTCTCAGGCCGCCACGGGACGCTGCTCGAAGATGCCGGCGAAAGACGCCCGGAAACGGTAGAACACCACGAGCCACAGAATCGTCACGACCACGCCGGGCGGCAGGCCCGCCGGAGCCATCAACACGTGGAACATCAGGATGTTCACGATGACCGGCCCCACCAGCACCAGGGCCAGCGGCACGAAACGGTTCGCCAGCAGCAGCACTCCCGCCACGATCTGGAGCAGAAACGGCACCACCATATAATGGGACGCCACCATGACCGTCAGATAGTCGGACGCCAGTCCAGGCGGCGGCGGGGGCTGCGGAATGAAGTGCAGAAAGCCGTTCAGGCCGAACACGAGAAAGATCAGGCCGAGCAGGCAGCGGCAGATGAGCGTGGCGATTTTCATGGGATGGAGCGGACGGGATGAGCGGAAGCGGACCGGCAAAACGTTGCCGCGCCGCCGGAGACATATCTTCGTTAATTATATTTACGTCAATCTATTTTTGAGCGATACTTTTCCGTCGCATCTGTTATGTTGTGGGCGGATGCGCAAGAAACCCTGTTCCGCCGCCCGGAAGTCCGCTCCGGCGGGCGTCCACGTCTGGTTGGTATTGTTCAAAGCCCACCAGGCCATCGGCCGCGTGGCCGCGCGGTGGCTCAAGAACTCCTGCCTGGGCGAATCCGAATTCCGCGTGTTGGAGGTTTTGCTGCACAAAGGCGCGCTGCCCGTCAACGTGATCGGTCCCAAGGTCGATCTGACGCCGGGGTCCATCAGCGTCGCCGTGGACCGTCTGCACGGCCGGGGGTTGGTCAGCCGCACGGAGGACGCCGCCGACCGCCGGGTCCGCCGGGTCGATCTCACCGCCAAGGGGCGACGCGTGATCGAGGCGTTGTTCGCGCGTCATGCCTGCGATCTGGAAGAGGTCATGGCCCCGCTGGACGCGGACGAGCGGACCCAGCTCATCAAGCTGTTGAAAAAAGTGGGCCGCCACGCCGAAAACCTCGGCGGAGATGTTGTGAAACCGGCCAACGTGCTCGCACCCAGACCATCCGGCGGCGACTGACGGCCACGTATCTTTTCACCGAGGCATAAGGATCGTCCAACCAAGGAATACCGCTTCTCGGGTTGGATGAAGCGCCGCAGGCGTTCGTAAACAAGGTAGGGATGGCTCTCCGAGCCGTCCCAAGATTGGCTTGGATAGTCGTTACTGCGACGAGACGTTATCCGGAAAGAATTGGGAACGGCTCGGAGAGCCATCCCTACCTTGTTTGGGCGCGCCTGCGGCGCGGGAATGATTGTCGGCCGCCTGTTCAAATATCGTCTCGCGGGCCGGTCACATCGCCCGGCTTTCCGTGTACGTCGGATACTTTGCTCTCAACTCCTCGCTGGCCTTTTTCGCGTCGTCGGGTTTGCCCGCCTTGTCGAACGCCTCCGCCGCCCGCGCGAGCGCCTGCGGGGTGATGTCCTTGTCGTCGTAGAGTACCGCGATACTGCGGTACGTCTTCGCCGCCTCGTCGTATTTGCCCTGCGCGAACAACAACCTGCCGCCGAGCAAACGCGCCTTCGCGTTCAGGCTGCCCTCGGGCTGGAGTTGCAGCGTCTCGTCCACCGACTTCTGCGCGTCGTCGAAACGCCGCAGAGCCACCTGCGCTTCGCCCTGCACCAGCAGGCCCAGGGCACGTTCGCGCGGCTCGGGCGAAATCCCCGCCAGATACTTCTGGCTGGCTTCCAACGCCCCGTCCCATTTCTCCAGGTAGACCCGCGAGCGGGCCAGCATCAGCCACGCCTCCGTGTTGCTCTTGCCCAGGGAGGCCGTCGCGCCGGCCAGATGGCCCTCGGCGGCGGCGTAATCCTTCTCGTCGTACTCCTGCTCGCCGAGCCAGAGCAGGATCGACGGCGGCACGTCGGGCTGGCCCTTCGCCTTCTGGTAGGCGGCGACTTCCGCCGTCAGCTTCGCGCGGTCCTTGAGTTGGTATTCGCACAGGATCACCATCAACGCCGATTTGGCCCCGTACTCTTTCGGGTCAGCCGTGCGCGCGGCGGTGAACTCGGCCAGCGCCGTCGGAGTAATCCCGGCTGTCCTCGAACGCCGCGCGCGCGATGGAAAAATGCGCCAGTCCGGCGACCTCGGTTTTGGGGTAATCCTTGAGCAGCGCGCGGAACGCCTCGGCCATGCCGCGGTCGTCCTTTTGCTGGCCGAGGATGAGCGCCTTTTGTTCGAGGGCGAACTCGCGTTCCTTGGCCTCCTTGTGGTCGTTGATGACCTCGTTGAAATCCGCCAGCGCGCTCGGGTAATTTTGCAATTGCTGGTAAGCGCCCGCGCGCTGCACGAACGCCTTCGCGGCCAGCGGACTCTCGGGGTAGTTCTCGAGGAACTTGTGAACGCCGCCACGGTCTGCTCCGGTTTGCGCGCCTGCGCGTAGCAATACCCCAGCCGATAGGAGGCTTCGGCCTTGTACTTGGCGGGCAGGTTGCCGGAACCGTCCAGCGCGCCGTACGCCAGCGCCGCGCCCGTGTAGTCGCCGCCCTTGAAAAGCGTGTCGGCCTTCATCAGCCGCACCTGGTCGATCTTGACCGGCTCGGCCCCGGAACCCAGGAAATGGTCGGCTTCCTTGACGAAGTTCGCGTCGCTCGCCGCATACAGGCTGATGATGCGCTGGTAACGCGCCTCGGGCACCTGCGGACGTGCGCGGGAAATTGTCGAGGATATCGTCGTAGAGAGCGCGCGCCTCGGCGTGTTTGCCGAGTTGGCGGTGGGAATTGGCGGCGAGCAGCATCGCCTCCGGCTGCGTGTTGGCGGGCAGCGCGGGGCGGATGCCCGGGTAGGCTTCGAGCAGCTGCTTGTACTTATTCGTATCGTACAGGAGGTGGAGCTGCGCGAGTATGCGCCTCGGCGCGCACGGTGGCGTTGCCGCCCGGGAGGCTGGCAGCGCGGTTGAACAGGGCGAGCGCGGTGTCGTTCTGCCCGAGGTCGCTTGCGCGAGCAACCCGGCCTTGAGCGATGCCTCCGCCTGGAGACCGGGATGGGTGCCCTCGCGCGAGAGGGCGTCGTATTCCTTGAACGCCTCGTTGGGATGGTGCTGGCTGAGCGCGATGTTGGCCAGGGCGAGGTGGGCGTCGTCGCGGTAGGGGTTGTCCTTGGTGACGGCGAGGATTTCCTCGTAGACCTGGCGGGTGTCGTCGCGGCGGCCGAGTTGTTCCAGGCAGACGGCCTCGTAATAACGCGCGAGCAGACGCACGGCATCGCTCGTCGCCAGGGTCGCGGCGCGTTGGAAAAGCGGCAGGGCGGTGCGGTAATCCTTGGATTCGTAATCGATGGTAGCCAGCCGCAGGCAGGCCGGGCCGACGAACTCGCCGTCTTGGTAGGCGATGACGAGTTGCTGGTAGGTCGAGCGCGCCTGGACGGTTTTCTTCAGTAGCCGGTAACTCTCGCCCAGCCACCAATAGGCCGCCTGCCGCTGTTTGCCGTCGGCGAACTGCCCGAGGTAACGCTCGTAGTCGGCGGCGGCCTGGGTGTATTCCTTGCGCAGAAAATAGTCGCCCGCGAGGTTGAACTGCTGGTCCTCGGCCGAGATCGTCGGCGCGCCGGGGGCGTGCGGGGCGATGCGGATGTCGGTGCTCTCGTCGTCGTCAGGCGGATTGCCGCCGGGCGGCGCAGCGGCGGTGTTGGTGGGATCGGCGCTGTTGTCGGCGGCGGGGTCTGGCGGCGGCCCGTGCGGACGGATGCGCGGCGGGAGAGTTTTGGGCGTCGATTGCTGCGCGGCGGGGACGGGCGTGGGGTCGTCGCGGTCGTCGGGGACAACCGCCGTCGGCTCGACGGGTCCGTCGCTACCGGGCCTGGGATAACGCCGCGACGCCGCTGGCGTAGGCGAGGGCACGCGCGTCATCCACGCGGGGATTCGTCCGGCGCGGCGGGGGTCTCGTGCGTGATGCGGCGCGGCGCGGCGGTGGTCGGCGCGGGCGAATCGAACGGCACGGCGCGGGCCGTCGGCGGATCGTCAGGGGTCGGTGCGGCAGTGGACGCGGGTTGGGTCGGCTGCGCGCGGCGCACCCTCGGGCGGGGCGTGGGCACCGGGGTGCCGAAGGGTTGGAGGACCGGGCTGTCCTGCGCCTGTTGCGCGCGGGCAGCGGACGGGCCTCCCACGGTGCCGAGGACGGACCCGGCGGCGGCGGCGATGACGACGAGGAAGCGACGGGCGGACGGCCGCCGGGGAACGAACCGGCTCATGGTTGGGAAGCGGACGGTTCCGCAGGCGCGACGGTGGCAAACGCGACGTTCCAGATGTTGGCCGCGCGGCAGGTGTCCAGCACGTCGACGATGTGCTTGTACTCGACGTGCTCGTCGCCGCGCACGATGACGGCCTGATCGGGGTAAATGTCGGAGAGCTGCTTGAGTTTGGCTCAAGTTGTCCTGGCTGAGCGTCTGGCGGTTGAGGATGACATGGCCGTCGGAGGCGACGTTGAGGATGCACTGGCTGATGGGCCGCTGGTTGTCCTTGCCCTCCTTGGCGGTGGGCACCTTGACTTCCAGCGAGGTTTCCGCGCGCGAGAAATTGTAGGTGACGATGAAGAAAATCAGCAGGCAGCAGAACACGTCGATCATCGGCGTGACCTGGAAACCCGAGGACGGGCGGCGGGGCGGCTTTTTGGCGGAAATTCATGGTTTGAAATCAGAGAAGAGGATTAGCCGCAGAAAGCGCAAAAAACGCAAAAGGGGAGAGAAGAACATTCGGGGCTGTCTTCCCCTTTTGCGTCTTCTGCGCTTTTTGCGGCTAAAAATCGTCTTCCAACGCTGCCTCGCGTTCGCGTTCGCGCCGCGCGGCTGGAGGCGCTGCTGCTCGGAGCGTAGTAGAGCGAAAACACCGCGAGGATTTGCGTGGCGGCGGCTTCGAGGTCGGCGTCAGGCGCTGCACCCGGCCTCGGAAATACGCGTACCCGGTGAACGCCACGATGCCCACCACGAGGCCGCTGGCCGTGCAGACGAGCGCCTCGGAAACGCCGCTGGCGAGCATCATCGGCTTGGAGGTCGCCACGTCCGTCGCCAGCGCGCCGAAGGAATGGATCATGCCCGAGACCGTGCCGAGCAATCCGACCATCGGCGCGATGGTGCCCACGTCGGCGAGATAGGTGATGCGGTGGTTGAGCGACGACGCCTGCCGCGATGCCCTCGGTCTCGGCGATCTCGCGCACGCTGGCCAGCGGGGCGGTGGGGTTGTCCTTGGCGAAGGCCAGCATCGCCTGGACGATCCGCGCGACCGATTCGCCGTGCCGGTTGCTGACGGCCAGCAGCCCCAGGTAATCGCGCTTGCGCAGGAGCGCCTCGCAGATGTCGAGGTAACGGTGCGTGACGACCGCGCCGCGCCGCAGGGTCAGCAGGTAGATGAAGATCAGCAGCGTGGCCAGGAACAGCAGCGCCGCCAGCGGGAACATGAACAATCCGCCGGACACGAGCACGCTCCAGAGCGTTTCCACGGGGTCGGCACCCCGCACGGGCGGCGGGGTGGGCGTGGCAGCCAGCAGGAACGGGGCAGCGAATGAAAAAACCAGGCCGGTGAGCGGATTCATGCGTTCGACAACGGGAAAGTGTATCGCGGCGGCAGCGAAAGGAAAGACCGAAGGCAAGGGCGCGCGTCGGGCCACTTTATCGACGGGACAACCGCCGTGAGCGTTCATTTTTTCTGGAGGAGCCGTCGCATCGCGTCGGGCCGGTCGGTCGTGATGCCGTCCACGCCCGCGCGCAGGAGCCGGGCGAACACCCTGGGCCGGTTCACCGTCCAGACGAAGAGTTGCAGGCCCAGCGCGTGAATTTCCGCCACCAGCCGGGCGTTGAGGCAGCGGTGCGCGAAGAGGTCCAATCCGTCGAGGCCGAGTTCGCGCGCCTCGGCCGCCATCCGGCGCACCAGGCGCGTCGGACGCAGCCTCACCCCGCGCCGGCGTGGATCACCCAGCCAGAGGACGGAGACTGCCGGCAGGCGCGCCTTGGCGAGCAGGGCCAGTTCGCGGTCGAAGGCGATCAGGACGACCTGCGCGGGCCGCAACGCACCGTCGGCCAAGGAGGCGGAGAGGTCTTCGTGCAGGGGAACGAGGAGTTCTGGACCGGCCTTGAGTTCGATGACGAGGCGCTTGCCCGGCGGCACGGCGGCGAGCACTTCGCGCAGGGCAGGGATGCGTTCGCCCGTCCAGCGGACGGCCTTGAAGCGGCCCGCGTCGAGCGCCTGGAGTTGCGCCAGGGTGGCGGCGGCCACGCGCAGGTTCACGCCGGTCGTGCGCCGGGTGCGGGCGTCATGGATGACCACCGCGCGGCCGTCGGCGGAGCACCGGACATCGATCTCCACGGCGTCGGCGTCCATTTCCCAGGCCGCGCGCACGGCGGCGAGGGTGTTCTCCGGCGCGACGGCCGAGGCCCCACGATGGGCGATGATGAGTGGCGCAGCGCGGGTGGCGAGTGGTTGGTGGTGGATCGAGATTACCCACTCTTCGACGAAAAGGCCCTGCCCACAACTCGTCACCCGCCCCCTCTGCCGTGGCAGGACAGGCCGCGCCTGCGGCCGGTCGTCAACAAGGTAGGGATGGCTCTCCGAGCCGTCCCAAGATTGGCTTGGATGATCTCCGTGCGAGCAAGGCGCCTCGCCGGAAACATTTGGGACGGCTCGGAGAGCCATCCCTACCTTATTTGGAGTCGCTAGCCGCGACTACTTCTTGCCCGGCTTCGGCACGGCCTTGGCGGCCGTGGCTGCCGCTTTCTGCTGCTTGCCGGCGGCGGCCTGCTTGTTCTTTTGTGAGGCTGCCTTCTGCGTTGCTTTCGGTGATTTATCGCCCATATGCCCCGCAGCTTAGTCAAAATCCGCTCCCGCAAGGAAGCGGAATCACACACCTCGACATACATTTCGGGGATTCTCCCGATTTCGGTCGGTTTGCCTCCACGTCGCGGCCCGGGTTCCGGCGGCCGGATGCAAACGTGCGCGCTGGTTTTGAGATGTTCCTGGGAGGCGGGAGGGTCGCCGGGACAAATATTTACCCCACCGGAAGCCCGCCCGGCCGCGTCCCCGCCCGGCTTCCAACAGAGAAAATCGCTCCCTTGCGTCGTGATTCGTCGGGTTCCCGCCGTCGGCCGCACGCCCGCCGTGGCACGGGTCCGGCACGGTTTTGGCTTTAATGAACCGCACACCCCGAGCCCCTTTTTATTCGAGTGGAAATCCTGATTGTCGAAGACGATGCCGCCACGCGCGTGCTGCTGATCCGCCTCCTCGCCTCGCGCGGCCACCAGGCCACCGCCTGCGAGAGCGGCGAGGAAGCCGCTGAACTCTACCGCCGCAGTTTTTATCCGCTCGTGATCCTGGACCTGTTCCTGCCGGGCATGAGCGGCTTCGAGTTTTGCGAGTGGCTGCGCGGCCAACCCGACGGTGGGCGGCCCTACGTCCTCGTCGGCACCGCCAGCCACGAGACCGACGACCTGCGCGCGATCCTCGCCCGGGGGGCTGACGACTACCTCGTCAAACCTTACGAGCCGGCCCTCTTCGACGTGCGCCTCGCCATCGCCGAACAGGCCATCCAGACCCGCGCCGCCCGCCGCCAACTGGAATCCGAACTCGGCCAGGAACGCGAACACCTCGCCTACATCACCTCGCACGACGCGCTGACCAAGCTCGACAACCGCGCGCAGTTCACCGCCGAGGTGGAACTCGCCGTCGAACGCGCCGCGGCCGGCGAACCGCGCGGCGCGCTCCTCTACATCGACCTGGACAACTTCAAGATCGTCAACGAAAGCCTCGGCCACGCCGCCGGGGACCGTCTGCTCGTGCAGATCGCCTATCTCTTGCGCAACGCCGCGCGTCCCGACGACACCGTGGCGCGTTTCGGCGGCGATAAGTTCGTCGTGCTGCAACACGGCGTCACGATGGCCGAGGCCCGGCTGGCCGCCGAACGCCTGCGCGGGCGCATCTGCGATTTCGTGTTCTGCGATTCGGGCAAGAGCTTCCATCTCGACGTGTCCGTCGGCGTGTCGGAACTCACCGGCGAGGCGACGGCCGAACACGTCATCGCCACGGCGGACGCAGCCTGTTATTCCGCGAAGGCGCGGGGCCGCAACCGCGTGGAAGTTTACCAACCCGACGACGCCGAACTGGCGCAACTGCGCAGCGATTCGCGCTGGGCCACGCAGATCAAGCAGGGACTCAAGAACAACGGCTTCGAGGTGTGGTTCCAACCCGTGATTGAGTTGGAGACCGGGTACACCGCTTTCCACGAGACGCACCTGCGCCTGCGCACGGTGGACGGCGACGCGGTCGAGCCCGAGGTTTTCCTGCCGGCGGCGGAACGCTTCCACCTGCGGCCGGAGATCGACCGCCGCGTGGTGCGGCTCGCGCTGCGGCACCTGGCGACTGACCCGGAAGCGAGGTCTGGCCATCGGTCTGTCGGGTCAATCCGTGCGCGACGTGGGCACGGCGGAGTTCATTCGCAAGGCGTTCGAGACGGCGGGCATTGCCCCGAATCGGGTCACGTTTGAAATCGCCGAGACCGCCGTATTGGCCAACCTCGACGCCGCGCGCTCGCTGATGGCGCGGCTGCGCAACGAGGGGTTCCGGTTTGCGCTGGACGATTTCGGCGCGGGGTTTTCGTCGTTCGCCTACCTGAAGAATCTCGCGGTCGAGTTTCCTCAAGATCGACGGCGGCTTCATCCGGGACCTGACGGCGGAGCCGATCAACCTGGCGTTCGTCAAGGTGATGAACGACATCGCGCGGCACCTGGGGATTTACAGCGTGGCCGAGGGTGTGGAAGACCGCCGGACAGCCGAGACGCTGCTCCAGGTCGGCGTGCGGTACGCGCAGGGCGTGTATTTCAACGGCCCGGTGCCGCTGCTGGAACGCCGACGCGACAAGCGCGAGATCGCCTCGGCAACGGCGTGAGCTGACCTCACACCGACGCCGGGAAATCCGGACACATCGGCGAGGTGGCGACCTGACCCTCGGGCGTGTGGAAAATCATGTTGCCTGTCATGTCGCAGAACCAGACTTCCTTCGCACCAGCCTCGAAATAGAGGGCCTTTTTCTCGTTGAGTTCGCGTTGGTAGTTGCTCTTGGAAGCAACTTCCACGCAGATGGCCGGCGCGGTCGAGGCTGCCAATTCGTGTCGGGCGATTTCCCAGTGTTCCCAGTCAGCCAGGCGACGTCCGCGACCTTCACGTTGTCGCTTGTCTGCACAGCCGCCTCTGGCACTGCTTTTCCATCAAGTAACTTGCCAAGCAAGTTGCAGATTTGCACCTTGATAGCCACTGTGGGCAAATCGCGTGGGACTCATGACAACGTTTCCATCGCCATTGAGTTCGACCTTAAAAGGCAATCCCTGCAAAATCGGGTCTTCGACCGCTTCTTCCCAAGTCATAGGCAAAAAGATGATTCCTGCGAACTTACCTTTTTTTGGCCCGGAGACAATCCTTTCTCGCTCTGTTGACCGCTTGCCCTCTCCCGCCCGCCGTCCGACATTCCCGCCATGCCCCGCACCTATCCCTTCATGCAGGTGGACGCGTTCACGACGCGGCCGCTTTCCGGCAACGCCTGCGCCATCGTCTTCGACGCCGACGAACTCGACACCGCCACCATGCAGGCCATCGCCCGCGAGCATGAATCTCTCGGAAACGAGTTTCGTCCTGCGCCCGAGCGACCCGTCCAAGGCCGATTTCCGCGCGCGTTATTTCACGCCGGGCGAGGAAATCCCGCTCGCGGGTCATCCCGACCATCGCCACGGGGTTCGCGCTCGTGGACAGCGGCCGGCTCAAGCTGCGACGCCGACCGCGACCGCACCACCATCGCGCTCGAACTCAACGTCGGCCCCATCCGCGTGGACATCGTCCATTCCGCGCACGGCCGCAGCGGCGTCGCGGAGGTCGCCATGTACCAGATGCAGCCCGAATTCCGCGCGACCTACCCGGCCGACCGTCGCCGCGCCGATCTTCGGCCTCACGCCCGGCCGACCTCCTGCCCGACGTGCCCGTGCAAACCGTCAGCACCGGCACCCCGCAATTGATGATGGCCGTGCGCGACCACGACGTGCTGCGCCGCGCCGCGCTCGACCCGGCGGCTTACGACCGGCTGCGGCAGGAGTCGGGCAACGAGTTCTTCAGCGCGCACCTGTTCTGCCTCGGCGGCGCGACGCCGAAGGGCGACGTGTTCGCGCGGCATTTCACCGGGCCGCCGGCGTCGTTCGAGGACCCGTTCACCGGCTCGGCCACGGGCGGCATGGGGGCGTTCCTGTGGCATTATCGGTTGCTCAAGAGCCCGCGCTTCAACGCCGAACAGGGCCACTGGCTGAGCCGTCCGGGCGTGGCGGCGGTGGAGGTCATCGGCCCGCGCGACGCGATGGAAACGGTCCGCGTCGCCGGTCCGGCCGCGGCGGTCGTGCGCGGGGAAATGACGATCTGAGATCAGGCGGCATGCGCGCCGTGAAGTGAGAGCGGCAATTTGTAACACAGAGACACAGGGACACGGAGACCGGAGTGAGAAGCAAAAAGGGCTCGGGAGGAACGACGCGGATCGTTCAACCCTCGCCCTTCGCTTCTTCTTCCCCCTTCTTTCCTCTTCCGGTCTCTGTGTCTCCGTGTCTCTGTGTTACAATGCCCCTTTCCTCCACGGTAGACATGCCGTTAGATTCACTCCTCCCCATGACACACCCGTTTATCTCCTCGGCGGCGCCCGCACCGACTTCAAACGCAACCTCAAAAAGGAAGGCAAGACGCTGCGCGACCTCGTCGTGGAAGTCGCCCGCGCCGCGCTCGCCGCCACCGGCCTCGACGCCGCCGACATCCAGGCGGGCGTCGTCGGCAATTTCGCCGGCGGCCTCTTCACCCGCCAGCTCCACGTCGGCGCGCTCCTGCTCGAAGCCGACGACGCCCTGCGCGGCATCCCCACGATGCACACCGAGGCCGCGTGCGCGTCCGGCAGCCTCGCCGTGCTCACCGCCGCGCAATGGATCGCAGGCCGGGTTCTACGATTGCGTGCTCGCCGTCGGCGCGGAACAGCAAAAAACCATGTCGCCCGCCGAAGGGTCGGACGTGCTCGCCGCCGCCGCCGATTACCATCTGGAGAAGCCCGAGTACGGCGAGTTCATGTTCCCGAAACTCTTCGGCACGCATCGCCGAACTCTACATGCAGCGTTACCCGCGTCTGACCGAGCACGACCTCGCGCGCGTGGCGGTGAAGAACTATTCTCACGCGCGGCTCAACCCGCTGGCGCAGATGCGCGACACGGACATGGATTTCACCACCGCCAGCACCGAATCGCAGAAGAACTGGCGCATCGCCGCGAGCCCGCTCAAGCTCTACGATTGCTCGCAGATCACCGACGGCGGCGCGGCGGTCGTGCTGTGTTCGGAGCGGTTCCTGGACAAACTCGCGCACCGCACCGCGCGGCCCGGCGACCGTCCGCACACCGCGCCGCCCGTGACGTTGCGCGGCTGGGGACACTCCACGGATTGCCTCGCGTTGGAAAAGAAGGACGTGCCGCATTTCCCGCCCGCGCGCAAGGCGCTCGCCACGCGCCCTGGAAGCAGCGGGCATCCACGACCCGAAGAAGGAACTGCACGGCGTCGAGGTGCACGATTGTTTTTCGATCAGCGAGGTCATCGCCTACGAGATCATCGGGCTGGCCGAACCGGGCAAGGGCGCGAGCCTGCTGCACAACGGCGCGACGATGCTGCCGGGCGTGCGCGCGAAGATACTCGGAGCGGACGCGCCCACGCCGCCGTTTTCGATCCCCGTCAACAGCGGCGGCGGCCTGATGGCCGACGGTCATCCGGTCGGCGCGACGGGCGTGCGCCAGGTGCTCGACGCGTACCAGCAACTCACCGGCCAAGCCGGCCCGCGCCAGATCGAAGAGCGCGAGCCGATTTCTGACGTACAATGTCGGCGGCAGCATGACGACGACCGTGGCGATGGTGTGGGGGACGTAAGTTTCATCCGGCTGTGCGCCGACAGCGATGACAACCATTCGATATCAATTTTCCGAGCTGGAGGCGATTGGAGCGATGCTCAAGATTAGGCGTTGGAATCACCCGTGGGAAATTATCAAAGGCACTGTCGCAGGGGCAGTCGGGGCTGCCTTGGTCGTCGGTGCTTACACCTATCGTGATGGAGGTAGAAGGCCGGGGATGGCAATCGTTGGATTCGGCTTAGTGGTTTGCATGACGCCAATCTTTTATTTTGCTACTCGGTTTCGAGTTCGCCGGGCCATTGCCCGCCGAGTACAGAACAGCTCTCAAATTACGTCACCAGAGGAGTTGTCTTTCGACGATACGAGCCTCGCGCTCTCTTCAACATATCAAAAACAGGAATTTACTTGGACGGTTTTTCCGGGTCGCAGGCAGGACGACCTCTACTTTTATTTGTTCTCTGGCGCAGGCGGCAATTTTATTATCGTCCCCAAGCGAGCCTTCGATGATGCCAGCCTTGCCGAATTTGCCCGGCACGTTCGGTTCTCCCAGTCTGTATGACCTCCCCCACCCCCATCCCCATCCGCCTGCTGACCGCCGTGCCCATCTGCGACGGGCACGACAGCGCCATCAACACGATCAACCTCGAACTCATCCGCCACGGCATCGAGGTCGTTTATCTCGGTTACCACCGACCGGCTTCGGAGATCGTGCGCGCGGCGGTGCAGGAAGACGTGCGCGCCATCGGCCTGTCGAGCTACAACGGCGGCCACGTCGAGTTTTTCGCCGAAGTCCGCGCGCAACTCGACGCCCTCGGCGCGCGGCACATCGGCCTTTTCGGCGGCGGCGGCGGGCACGATCACGGCGGCCGACGCCGAAACGATGGGTCAGCAGGGCACCGACCGCATCTTCTTCGCGGGCACGCCGCTGCACGACATGCTCGGCTGGATCGGCGAGCGTTACGGCAAGCGACCGGAGACGACGGCGCGTCCGACGCGGCGGACCTCGCGCTGGCCCGGCGACTCACCGACGCGGAGGAGCGCGTTTTCCAAGCCCGTGGCCGATCCGCTGGCGGAAGCTAACATCGCCCCCGGCGACGGCAAAAACCTGCCGCGTCGTCGGCATCACCGGACCCGGCGGCGCGGGCAAGACGACGCTCATCGACGAACTCGTCCTGCGTTTCCTGCGCGCGCGCCCGGCCCACGCGCGGGTGGCCATCCTCTCGCACGATCCGAGCATCGGCGGCACCGGCGCGGGCGCGCTCCTGGGCGACCGCGCGACGATGATCTATTCGCAAAACGACCGGGTGTTCATGCGTTCGATGGCGACGCGCGGACAGTCGGGCGGCCTGAGCCCATCGACGGGTCAGTGCCTGGAAATCCTCGCGGGTCGCGGCGAGTTCGAGTTGGTCATCATCGAGACGGTCGGCACGGGGCAGGAGGCCCTGCCGTTTTCGAGCGAGTTGGTCGATTTCCGAATCCTCGTGATGAACCCGGATTACGGCAGCCGCCTGCAACTGCAGAAGATTGCGATGCTCGACGTGGCCGATCTCGTCGTGGTCAACAAGAGCGATCTGCGCGGCGCGCGCACCGCCAGCGCGGAGGTCGAGCGGCGGCTCGCTTCCAACAGACGCGGCCAGCGGCTGCTTTCCACCACCGCCACCCGCCACCGCGACACGGGCGTGGACGAGCTTTTCTCTATCGTCAGCAGAGCGGAAGTTTAGCCGCAAAAAGCGCAAAAAACGCAAAAGGGGAGAAAGAGAAAATGGATTTGGAGGTGAAGCGGCTGTGCGACTTTATTCGACAGACTGCTTACGAAATCCATTGTTACCTGCGACATGGGCATCTGGAGAAGGTCTATGAGAACGCGCTCGCTCACCGTTTGCGGAAAGCAGGGTTGGAAGCCGTCCAACAGCATCCGCTCAACGTCTATGACGAAGACGGTACGTTGCTCGGCAATTTCGCCGCTGATCTCTTCGTGGAAGGCACGGTCGTAGTCGAGCTAAAGGCGGCTCGCGCCCTGTCCGACGCCCACGCCGCACAACTCCTCGGCTATCTGCGCGCGGCCCGCCTCGAACACGGCTTGCTGTGCAACTTCGGAGCGCCGCGTTTCGAGATTCGTAAATACGCCCTCTCCTCCACGCAAGACCCGCCCTCCCTTCTAAATTTTTCCCCTTTTTGCGTTTTTTGCGCCTTTTGCGGCTAAAAATTCTTCTCCCATGAATTACTGGCTCGTCAAACAGGAACCCGAAGACTACTCCTTCGCGCAGTTTTCCAAGGACAAGCGCACGGACTGGACCGGCGTTCGCAATTTCCAGGCGCGCAACAACCTGCGCGCGATGGAAACAGGCGATGCCGTGCTGTACTATCATAGCGGCGAAGAGAAAGCCGTCGTCGGCACGGCACGGGTCTCCCGCGAGCGCCTTTCCTGATCCGACGATGGCGGCCGACGAGAACAGCGGCCAGTGGATGCGCCGTCGAATTCAGCGCTGACAAAGCCCTCGACAATCCGGTGCCGCTCGCGGCCGTCAAAGCGCCGACCCGATTTTGAAGAACATGGTGCTTGCCAGAAACTCGCGCCTTTCGGTCATCGCCGGTCGGCCGCGACGAATACGAGCACATCCTGCGGCTGGGATCATAGGCGAACTGGCGCGGCGGACGCGAACGTGGCTTATTGCCAACGATTCCCCCTCCCGCCTTTATGCACTTCCCTCACTCCTCTCGGTCAGGTCGCCGACGCACTCGACTCCTACCGCCAGTTCGTCACCGCACAGGTCGCGCGCGCGCGTTCTGAGCCGGAGTTCGCCGCGCAGATGAACGCCCGCTGGCAGACTGCCCACGCGCAAGGTCGGCACCTCGGTCACTCCCACCGGCCTGACCCTGCCGCGCCACGCGCTGCCGTTCCTCGACGAACCCGGCGCCATCGCGCGCTATCTTGTTCGAGGAAGGACTGCCCGGCGAGTTTCCGTTTCTCAACGCCGCCTACCCCGAAATGTATCTCGCCTGCCGAGCGCAAAAACGAACGGCCATCGGCACGGCCAACCATCCGACCGAACGGCATCGAAGACCAACCCGCCCCGGTCCCGGCGGGCGGCGCGGTCGGCGGCGGCACGGCGGAGGAACCCACGCGGCTTTTCGCGGGCATGGGGCTGGCCGAGGACACCAACGAGCGTTTCCATTACCTCTCGCGCCACCAGCGCAGCAAGCGGCTGTCCACCGCGTTCGACGGCCCGACCCTCTACGGGACCGGCTGCGGGCGCGGACGGCGTCTTCGGCAAGATCGGCGAGGGCGGCGTCGCCATCGACACCGTCGACGACATGGAACGGCTCTACGCCGGGTTCGCGCTCGACCAGCCCAACGTCTCGGTGTCCATGACCATCAACGGCCCCGCGCCGATCATCCTGGCGATGTACGTCGCGGCGGCGAAGCGGCGTTTCGGCGCGGACGTGGCCCCGAAGCTGCGCGGCACCATCCAGGCCGACGTGCTCAAGGAAGTGCAGGCGCAGAACGAGATGATTTTCCCGCTCGAGGCGTCGCTGCGCTTCCTCGCGCGACATGGTGGAATACACCACCGAGCACATGCCGCAGCTGGTATCCGATTTCCATCAGCGGCTACCACATCGCCGAGGCGGGCGCGACGCCGGTGCAGCAGGCGGCGTACACGCTTTCCAACGGGTTCGCCTACGTCGAGTTGTTCAAGGAACGCGGGCATGGACGTGAACCAGTTCGGGCCGCGCCTGTCGTTCTTCCTCGATTGCGGGTTGGACATCGAATACCTGTCCCTCGCGCGGGTCTGCCGCAAAATCTGGGCGGTGGGCATGCGCGATGTGTTCGGCGCGGACCGGCGCGCGCAAATCCTCAAGCTGCACACGCAGACGAGCGGGCGTTCGCTCATCGCCGCCGAGTGGAAGAACAACCTCACGCGCACGGCCATCGAGCTGACCCTCGCGTGCATGAACGCGACGAACTCCTGCCATTCCAACGCCGCCGACGAGCCATTCACCACGCCCAGCGAGGAATACGCCCGGCTCGGCCGCGCACGCGCAGGCGATCCTGCTGGAGGAAAGCGGCCTGTTCCGCCACATGATGAACCCGCTGGCGGGTTCGCCCGGCATGAAGGCCGTCGGCGACGCGGTGGAAGCGGCGATCCTGGAAGAGTTCCGCGAGATCGACCGGCAGGGCGGCGTGCAGGCGGCGGTGGAGCGGCGTTACCAGCGCAGCCAGATTCAGGCGAGCGCGCACCAGATGGAACGCCAGATTTACGACGGCACCCGGCCCGTCATCGGGTTGAACCGCTACCACAATCCCGAGGAGCCGCTGGCCCGACGTGAGCATGATCCGCACGCCCGAGGAAGCGAAGCAGCGGCAGCTCGAGCCGGCTGCACGATTTCGAGAAACGCCACGCCGCCGACAGCGAACGCGCGCTGGACGCGTTGGCGCGAGGTCGTGGAGGACGGCGGCAACGTGTTCGCGGAACTCATCGGCACCGTCGAACATTGCTCGCTCGGCCAGATCACGACGCGCTTGCAGGAAACGCGTCGGGCCGTTTCCGGCCGATGGTGTGAGTCCCGCCAGGACCAGGGCGTGTTCGCGGGTCCCGGGGCGGGGATCGGGTTGCCGTCGTCCGGACCCGTCCGCCGCGCGCAAAAATTTTCGCATTGCCTTGTTGAACTCACGCAGGGAATTGCCTACAATCCGGACCCTCAGCGCAAGATTCACCCTGGTTCGTTCCGGCCGACGCCCGGCATCACCTGCCGCCCGCCGCCGGGACTTTCACCCGGTGAATTCACCTCAACCCCTCGCTGCCAACCTTCCCTCGACCATGTTTCCCTCCCTCCTTCCCCGTCTCTCCCTGCGTTCCTGCGGGGCCACCCTCGCGGCCGGCGCGCTCCTCGCCGCCGGCGGCATCCAGTCGGCCCGCGCCGGCGCGTTCTCCCTGAGCGACCAGAGCCCCAGCGCCGTCGGCCTGTCCTTCGCCGGTTCCGCCGCGGCGGCCGAGGACCCCAGCGCGATCTTCTTCAACCCCGCCAGCATGGGCTTCCTGTCCGGCTTGCAGACGGAGAGTTCTTACACGTACATCAAGCCGCAGGCGCAGTTCACCAACGAAGGGTCCCGCACCGTGATCCCCGGGCTGGGCAGTGTGCCCATCAGCGGCAGCAACGGCGGTGGCGCGGCGCGCGGGGCGAGCTTCGGGGACACGTTCCTGTCGGCCGCGCTGCTCAACAGCGAGAAATATGGCCAGTTCAACCTCGGCATCGCCATCACGGTGCCCTTTGGCGAGCAGGTGGATTACGATCCGAACTGGGTCGGCCGCTACTCGTCGCTCCGCTCGGAACTGCGCACCATCGACTACGGGCTTTCGGCGTCGTACCGCTGGAAGTTCATCAGCATCGGCGGCGGCTTCGACGCGCAGTATTCCAGCGCCGTGCTCTCCAACGCCGTGGACTTCGGCCTGTTCGGCGCTTCCCTGGGCGTCCCCGGCTACGCGCCCGGTTCGGCGGACGGCACGGTGCGCCTGGAAGGCTCGGACGTGAGCTACGGCTTCAACGTGGGCACCATCGTCGAGTACCTCAAGCCCGGCCAGATTCCTTTCCTGGGCGAGGGCCGTTTCGGCATTTCGTACCGCTCGGGCATCACACAGAACTACACCGGGCAGGTGACCTTCCGCAACGTGCCGGCCCTCTTCCAGAGCGCGGCGTTCGGCGGGGCGTTCAACGGCCAGGCCGCCGGTGCCAAACTCAAGGAACCGGAGACCTACCACTTCTCCTTTTCGCAGAACTTCGCCAACAAGGTGAACTTCCTGGGCGACGTGACCTACACGAAGTGGGACCGGCTCGACCAGATTCCGATCACGTTCTCCAACCCGGTCAGCCAGGCGACGCTGATCACCGACCCCGGCCTGACGAACCCCGGCATCGCCGTCCGCTACCATGACGCGGTGCGCATCACCGGCGGCATCGAGTACATGGCCACCAAGGACCTGACCCTGCGCCTGGGCGGCGGCTGGGACCAGTCGCCCGTGCCCGACCAGGTGGCCCGTTCCTCGCGCATCCCGGACGGCGACCGCTATCTGGTCTCCACGGGCGTGCGTTACCATGCGTTCGGGTTCCGCAACCCGATCTTCAAGAGCGTCTACGTGGACACCGACGTGGAGGTCGCCTACCTGCACCTCTTCATCAACGATCCGACGATCAACAACGTGGATAACTCCGGCCACATCCTCAGCGGCAAGTACAGCGAGAACGTCAACATCTTCAGCGGCGCGCTGATCTTCCGCTACGGCTCGCAGGAAGGCCCGTCGAAGCCCGCGCCCAAGGACAAGGACACCTACCGCAAGTGATCCGCTGACACGGTTGCGCCGGGTTCGAGGCGCACGATTCGCAGACCGGACGCCGGGCCGCTCGTACGGGGCCAGGCGTCCGGTTTTGCTTTCCGGCGCAGGAGGGGAGATGGTCCACGCATCGGATGGAAAAAACCGGCATGGACCCGACGCCCACCGTGCAGATGCGCATCCGCGTCTATGTCGGTGCCGAACCCGCCCTCGGCCCCGGCCGGGCCGAACTGCTCGCGCGCATCCGCCAGACGGCGTCCATCGCGCAGGCGGCGCGGGACATGGGGATGTCGTACATGAAGGCGTGGAAACTCATCCAGAGCCTCAACGGTTGTTTCAAGACGCCCGCCGTCGAGGTGCGGCGCGGCGGCCGGGCGGGCGGCGAGGCGCGTCTGACGCCGTTGGGCGAACAGGCCCTCGCGCTTTACCAGCGCATGGAAAGCGTCAGCCGCGCGGCCGTGCAATCGGTGGAAGCGGAGATGGCCGCGTTGTTCCGGACGGGCGGTTCCTGATCCCCGCACGCCATTCCCTTAGAACCTTTTTCCCCGCAGGAATCGAACTTAGGGCATGACGAAACTCCGCCCCCTCCTCTTGCTGCTGCCGTTGCTGTTCGGCGCGGCCCTGGTTCCACTTCGCGCGCAGGAGGCCACCGCGCCCGGCGCAAAGGGCAAGCCGATCACCGAGGTCGCGCACTTCGACAAGTATCAGGTCACGGGCATCGCCGTTTCCAAGACCGGGCGGCTGTTCGCCAATTTCCCGCATTGGGAGGGTGATTATCAGAATGCCGTCGTCGAGGTAATGCCCGACGGCACCACCAAGCCGTTTCCCGACGAGTCGTGGAATTCCTCTCGGACAGGGACAAGGACACCGCCGGCAAATGGGTCTGCGTGCAGAGCGTCGTCGTCGATGACAAGGATCGGCTGTGGGTGCTCGATCCGGGCAACATCAACATGAAAGGCGTCATCGCCGGTGCGCCCAAGCTCGTGCAGATCGACCTGAGCACGAACAAGGTCGTGCAAAACATCCCGTTCGGCTCGGACGTGGCCCCGGCGAAGAGTTACCTCAACGACGTGCGCTTCGATACGAACCGTGGGTTCGCGTATCTCACCGAGAGCGGTATCGGCGGCATCGTGGTCGTCAACCTCAAGACCGGCAACGCCCGGCGGTTGTTGGTGGAGGATGGATCCACCGTTTACAACAAGGACGTGGACCTGACCATCAACGGCAAGGAAGTCCTGGACGATAAGGGGCAGAAGCCGAAGTTCAACGCGGACGGCATCGCGCTGTCGCCCGACGGTGAATATCTGTACTGGCAGGCGCTCATGGGCGAGACGCTCTACCGGATCGCCACGGCGAAGCTGCGCGACGAGAAGTTGAGCAAGAACGACCTGCACAACGCGGTCGAGACGGTGGGGCCGACTTTTCCCGTGCGACGGTTATCTGGATGGACAAGGCGGGTAACCTGTTCCTGAGCGATCTGCGCGGCGGTACGATCAAGAAACGCACGCCCGACGGCAAGATCGAACTGGTGTGCAGCGACCCGCGCATCCAGTGGCCGGATTCGTTTGCGATGGGGCCGGACGGGGCGCTGTATTTTTCGTGTTCGCACATCCATCACGCGCCGAAGTACAATGGCGGCAAGAGCGCGCGGACGGAGCCGTACGCGATTTTCAAAGTGATGCCGTGAGCGGCTCACGCGCCGAATAAGGCGAGATGGTTTTTCCAAACGGGGCGGTTGCAATGCAGGGCAACCGCCCCGTCCTTGTCTTCGCACAGGGAGAGTGAAGGGTGCCTGGTGGCCCCCGCCGTCTTCAAAACGGCTGTCGTCCCGTCCTCGTGGCGGGCGGGATCGGTTCGATTCCGGTCCTCTCCGGCTGCGCGCTTGGGCAAGGATGCCTTTGTTCCCGCATTGAGATTCGGCCTTTTTGAAGCATTCTGACTGCAAACAAAATGCTTCCGCTTTTTCCAATTTCCGTATCGGATTCTCTCGAAGCTCCTGCCGACGCCACTTTGTTGCGAGGAGACACCCTCGAAACTTTACAAACGATGCAGGACGGCAGCGTCCGGCTGGTGGTGACCTCGCCACCGTATAACATCGGCAAGGAGTACGAGACGCCAACCGCCTTGGACCATTACCTCGAATGGTTGCGCCCGATCTGCGAGCAACTCGTTCGCGTGCTTCATCCCGAGGGCTCGCTTTGCTGGCAAGTGGGAAATTTTGTCGATGATGCCGAGGTTTTTCCCCTGGATATTTATTTTTACCCGATCTTCAAAGCATTGGGGCTAAAACTTCGCAACCGCATCGTCTGGCACTTCGATCATGGCTTGCATGCGTCCAAGCGTTTGAGTGGACGATATGAGACCATGCTCTGGTTCACGCGCGGAGATGATTACGTCTTCAATCTCGACGCGGTTCGCGTGCCTTCCAAGTACCCCGGCAAGCGCAACTACAAGCCAGGAGAAAATTATGGCAAGCCAAGTGGTAATCCGTTGGGAAAGAACCCTTCCGACCTTTGGAAACTGATGGTCCAAGAGTGGGAGGTCGGGCTCTGGAACATCCCGAACGTCAAGGCGAACCACCCGGAGAAAACGCTTCACCCCTGCCAGTTTCCCATTGAACTGGTCGAGAGATGCGTACTCGCCCTGACAAACGAAACCGATACGGTGCTCGATCCATTCTCTGGAGTCGGCAGCGCCCTTCTCGCGGCTCTGCGAAACAAGCGTCGCGCGGTCGGGATCGACCGCGAACCGCGTTACATCGAGGAAGCGAAGGCCCGGATCGCGCAACTCGCCGCCGGCGCCTTGCCCTATCGCCAACTCGGGAAACCCGTGCATGTGCCAACGGGCAAAGAGAGCGTCTCCCGGATTCCGCAAGAATGGATACAAAACGGTCTGGTATGATCTGAGTGCCAATGAGAATCGCTGGCATTTATTCGTTCAATCATGGCCGCGAGGTCGTGCAAGAGAAATACCCTCACCTGCTCACGGAAATCACCGAAGCGATCCAATCGATCAACGAGGAACAGCACAAGACGAAGGAAAGCAAGGAAACCACCATGCCGGGGGCCATGCTCTACTCGCCCAGCTCCCTGAACAAAGCATTCAAGACAGACTTTGCGCGAATCACCGGTTGGAAACCTGTTCGGGTAAAAGCCGAGTATTCCGTAAAAGACTACGGAACCGGTTACAAGGGAAAGGCGATGAACAAGGGAGCGTTTCGGGAAATGGATTTCGTGAAGGAGAAGCTGGGAGTTGAAGTCCAGTTCGGTAAGTACGCTTTCATGGTTTACAACGTCTGCGCCAAAATGACGATCTTCAAGAAGCTCGGGCACATCGACACGGGTGTTGAGATCGTACCGGTCAAGGAGTTCGTGGAAAACATGACAGGAGTTACGCACCGTGAGGGTGTTCGACCATCCTTTTGATGAAGGTGGTCACGGCTTGATCGGCGAAGTGGCGTTTGAATTGATACCACGTGCTGATCTGCCCGCGTGAGCGTTGCGTTTCGAGTTTGAGGAAGGCACGGAGCGAACAGAAGACGTGGTTGTGGATGGCTCTTTTCCAGCGCACGAAGAACCTGCGCACGTGGCAGACTTCCTTGAGGGCGTGGTGGTAGCACTCGATCTTCCATTGCAGGCTGCGGACGTGCCGGAAGTGGCCAAAGGCGATCTTCATGCGCTTTTTTTTCGCGGGTCGCCCTGGGCGTAGTGCCTCGCGGTGCCGTGTTTGTCCACCGTGCGAAACACCGTCACAAAGCCGACCTTGCGCAGGTGCACGACCTTGCCTTTTTCGGGCAGGTCCAGCTCGCACACGGGCAGATACGTGTGCGCTTGCTCGCTGACGACGCGGTTCTTTTCCAAGGCGATCAAGAAACCCAGCCCCTGGTCTTTTAGGAACTTCAAGTTTTCCACGCCCGAGAACCAACTATCCGCCGTCACCGCCGCCGGGCGCAGGCCCCAGCTTAAAACCTCGGTCACCATGTCGCGGAAGTGCTCGTTCTTGGTCTTGCCCTCGGCCTTGTCCACCAGCCGGAAGTTGACCGGGCACGAGAAGCCGCGCACGTCTGTGTGCAAGAGCGTGACCAAGCAGAGTCCCTTGACGGCCCCGCCCGCCTTGCTGCTCCAGAAGTAGCCCACCAGATCGACCTTGCCTTCCTGGCTGTAGGGCTTCTCCAAGACGCTGTCGTCCACGCTGAGCGTGCCGCCTTCCAGCGCCATGAGCGGACGCGCCTCCTCGAACAAGTCCCGCGGGCTGAACTGCTCGCGGTTGAGAAAGCGGTTGGCCGCATCGTGGGCAAACTCACCCCCGCTGACCTCCGCCAAGCGCACGCAGCCCGCGCTCTGGCTCTCGGCCAGCAGAAAGGCCGTGTAGTGCTCCAGGGTGCAAAGGGCGGTCGAGGGCTTGGAGAGCGTGCGCATAAAACAACCGCCCAACCTCCCCACTTTTTACTCGTCCTCAAATGTCACGGTGCGTAACTCCTGCATGAGTACGGGGGTCTCTTACTTCGAGCAGTTCGTATGGGACCTGGAGGCGCGCGGCGTGGCGGACATCGACATCCCCGTTTTAATTCTTGGCATCTCTGCCGATTGGGAGAAATCACCGGTTCAAAACTTACCAGAGCAGATCATCGAGACATCGACCGAACAGATTTCTGATTAGGCACGCTGAGGTTGGCGGCAGGTTACTTAAAAAGTCGAAAACACTTTTTTGCTTTCAGCCCGAGGCATTTCCATGCATGGGTGAGAAGGTCTTTTCGTGTTTCGCCGATGCAACTTCCTTCTCGTTCCCCCCGCTGCGCTGCCTTCGTCCTAGCGAGCACGATCCTGTTCGTAGCAACCACCACCACCCCGCTCCGCGCGCAATCGTCAGTCGCTGCCGTCAAGGTCATTTCCCCCTCAGGACTCTGGCAGGAGATCGACGAGAAACCCACCCTCGCCACCCACGGCGGCCTGAGCGCGGCGACCATCCGCCTCGGCGTCGTGCCCAAGCAATACCGCGTCCTGCACCTCGACCGCGCCAAACTCTCCGCCGTGTTCGATGCCACGGCACCCGAGGGCACGTTACACAAAGCCCTCGCCGACGGCGCGCCTCTCGCCGCGTTGCCCGCTCCGGCCGAACTCGAACTCCCCATCCCCCGCTCGGCGGCGTTCGCGCGCTTCACCATCGAAGCCTCGCCCGTCATGGACCCCGCCCTGGCCGCGCGTTACCCGGGAATCCGCACCTTCGTCGCCCAGGGCATCGACAACCCGGAACTCACCGCCCGGCTCGACGTGACCCCGCTCGGTTTCCACGCCCTGATCCTCTCGCCCGGCGGGCAGATCGTCATCGACCCGTATTTCCTCGACGGCTCCGATCCCGCCACTTCCATCGCCTATTACAAGCGCGACTACGCGGCCTCGAAACCGATGCCCTGCCTGTTCCAGAACGAGGAAACCCCCGCCGCGATGGCCGAACGCATCGCGCGTTCGCAGTCGCCCGTCCTTTCCAAACCCACCGGCGCGAGCCTGCGCGTCTATCGGCTGGCCGTGGGCACGACGGCCGAGTACGCGGCGGCCGTCGGCGGCGGCGACACGACGCTGACCCTCGGAGCCGTCGTCACGACGGTCAACCGCGTCGATCTCGTCTACGAAAAGGATTTCGCCATCCGCATGATGCTCGTCGCCAACGAGGACAAGATGATCTTCACGAACACGAGCACCGAGCCGTACACGGACTCGGACCCCAGTTCCCTGCTCAGCCAGAACCAGACGACCTGCGACAGCGTCATCGGCACCGCCAACTACGACATCGGCCACGTCTTCAGCACGGCGGGCGGCGGGCTGGCCGACCTGGGCGTGGTGAGCACCGCCGGCTACAAGGCGATGGGCGAAACCGGCACCAGCGACCCCGTCGGCGATCCCTACGACATCGATTACGTCGCGCACGAGATGGGCCACCAGTTCGGCGCGAACCATCCCTTCAACTCCACCACGGGCAATTGCGGCGGCGGCAACCGTTCCGCGGCCCACGCCTACGAACCGGGCAGCGGCACGACCATCATGGCCTACGCGGGCATCTGCTCCGACAGCACCTACGGCGTCCAGGACCTCGCGCCGCATTCCGACGATTATTTCCTGACGGGTTCCTACGACGAGATCGACGCCTACACGTCCACCGGCAACGGCAAGAACGCCTACCAGACCATCGCCACCGGCAACACCCCGCCGACCCTCGGCGCGTTGACCGCGTACACGATCCCGATTTCCACCCCCTTCGCCCTGACCGCCTCGGCCACCGATCCCAACGGCGACACGCTGACCTATTGCTGGGAGGAATTTGACCTGGGACCGGCCGTCAACGCCACCACGACCTCCGCCCTGGACAACGGCCAGTCGCCCATCTTTCGCTCTTACCCGCCGACGACCAGTCCCACGCGGTTGTTCCCGTCGCTGACCTACATCCTCAACAACGTCAACGTGCCGCCTCTGCGCGGCACCGTGGACGGCAACTTCCTTGTCGGCGAGGCCCTGCCCTCCGTGGCCCGCGCCAAGGGTCTGAACTTCCGCTGCACCGTGCGCGACAACCACGCGGGCGGCGGCGGGTCGAACTATGCGCTGGTGACGCTCGCCGTCGCCACGGGCGCGGGTCCCTTCGCCATCACCGCGCCCAACACGGCGGTTTCCTACGCCGCCGGGGCGAGCGTGCCCGTGACCTGGAACGTCGCCAACACCGCCGCCGCGCCGGTGTCGTGCGCCAGCGTGAAAATCTCGCTTTCCACCGATGGCGGTTTGACGTTCCCGTACGTCCTGGCCAGCACCGTGCCGAATGACGGCGCGGCCACCGTCATCCTGCCCACCGCCGCCAGCGTCGCCACCACCCAGGCGCGCATCAAGGTCGAGGCCCTGGGCAACATTTTCTTCGACATCAACGATGCCAACTTCACCATCACCTCGGCCAACACGCCGCCGGCCTTTGCCTCTAACAACAGCGGCATCACCGTCACGCGCGGCACGCCGACGGCGACCGTGGCGACCGTGGGCACGGCGGCGGCCGGTTCGTCTCCGTTGTCGAGCGTGAGCGTTTCCGGCGCGCCCTTCGGGGCGACGGTGACGGGAGCCATCGTTGGCGGCAACGTGCAGTTGAGCGCCACGGCCGCCTGCCGCCTGACGACGACGCTGTCCACCCGCACGTATCCGCTCAACGTCACGGTCACGGACACGGCCGGCGCGACCGCTTCCGGCACGGTGAGCCTCCTCGTCGCCTCCAACCCCACGCCGACGCTGGGGACCTACGCCGCCACGAGCGTTCCCGCGGGCAGCATGGTGACGGTGACCCCTTCCGCCGCCCCAGCCGACAGCAACGGCAACCTGCTGCCTTCACCGCTGGCCATCTCGCCCACGACTCCACCGCCCGCCGGCATGACGCTTTCCCTCAACCAGACGACGGGCGCGCTCACGGTCGCCACGACCGCCGCGACCGCCCAGGGAGCCGTCGCCCTGCGCGTGCAGGTGCAGGACACCTGCGGGGCGACGCTCGAACGGGCCGTCACCGTGACCGTGACCGCCCCACCAACCACCAGCGCGCCCGCGTTCACCAGCGCCGTGCCTTCGGGTGGGGCGACGGCGGGCGTGGCTTATAATTACACGTTCGTGGCCAGCGGCACGCCCGCGCCGACGTACGCCGTGACCGCCGGGACGCTGCCGCCGGGCCTGACGCTCAACGCCACCACGGGCGTCCTCTCCGGCACGCCGACCACCCCGGGCGTCTACGGCGGAGTCCAGGTGACCGCCAGCAACGGCACCGCGCCCAACGCCACGCAGACGTTTTCGCTGACGGTGGTGGACACGGTCGGCCATTATCTGGCGGCGGCCGGTTTAAGCGGCGCGAACGCTTCGCCCGCCGCCGACCCGGATGGCGACGGCCTGACCAACCTCATGGAATACGCCCTTCATCTGAACCCGACGCAGCCCGACGCGGGTTCCAACGGCGTGCCGGAAACGCAGGCGACCCTCCGCAACTACAGCGGCACCAACTACCTGTCGATCCGGTTCACGCGCGTGCCGCTGGCCACGGATATCACTTACATCGTCGAGAGTTCGCCGGACCTAGCGGCCTGGACGGCCGTGGCCACGGGCGCGGGCGGGGCGGCGTTGACCGGGCCGGGCGTGGTGAGCGACGACGCGGCCAGCACCGTGCCGCACACCGTCGAGGTGCGCGACACCGTGGCCGAGACCGTGACCGGCGGACAGCGGCGGTTCCTGCGCCTGCGGGTGACGCAACCGTAACGCGAAACGGTCGGGAGTTGGACGGGAACGGGTGATTTCCCGCTTGCCGCTCGCCGCGCTTCGTGGTGGAATACCGCCCGGCATGAACGAGCCCGATCCAGCCGGAATTTCCCCCGGTGCCACGAGCACCGACGACGCACCGACCGCCGAGCAAACGGCGCTCCTGCGATACCTCGAAGTCATGCCCGCCGGACCGTTCACCCGGGCGCAGGCCGGCGCGTTGATCGACCTGTTGGAAGCCGCCCCGGACTGGCAGCCGCACCTGCAGGCGTGGCACCGCGATAAAACCCGTCTCCACCCGGAGCTTTTCGCCGCGCCGCCGCGTCCCTACCGCGAAGCCCGCTGGTGGCAGTCTCAGATCACGGAGGGCAGCATGTACGGGTACAGCTTCCGGCAACCCTCGGTCAACCAGACGCTCGTCATCCTCGAATCGCTCGACCGCCAGACGCCCGGCTGGGACCGCGAGAGCAAGAAGCGCCGCGCCCATCGTTTTATGAACGAGTTGGCCGCGCTTTCTCCCGAGCTTTGCAAGCCGGGCTGTTCCTTCCCCCACGAGCTTCCGGCGGACGGGGACGATGCCGAGGAAACATTCACCCCCGCCGCGCCGCCGCCCGCCGTCGCGCCGACGTTCGCCGCCACGCCGCCGATCCGCACGTTGTCCGCGCCGTTCGTGCCGAACGCCTACGCCGCCTCCCCGCCCGCGGCTCCCAGCCAGCCCGCGTGGCAACCGCCGGTGCAGCCGCCCACCCAAAACGCCGCCGTCCGCAAATCCGTCCCCGAAGGCAAGGGCGGCGCGCGGGGCTGGGCGCTCCTGCTGCTTTGTCTGGCCGCCGGAGCCGGTGCCTACGGCTATTTCGGGTTTCAAGCCTCCGCTCCCGTGCGCAACGACGCTCCGGCGTCGTCCATCGTCAACCTCGACAACCCGGGCGGTCCCGCCAAGCAATCGGTCGTCATCCTTCCCACCATGATCGCGCTCGATTCCCAAAAGCGCGCGATGGAAAAATACCCGGAACTGGCCCGGGGAGGGTCGCCTCTCAACCAGAAGTTCGTCGCGCTGGTCCACAAACTCGAAGTCGAGCGCAGCCCCCGCCTCCAGCAGCCCGACTGGCCGGAGCAACTTGCCAACGAATGCGCCACGGCGCTGGCCATCGCGCCGGTCATCCCGAAGGCAACGACGGCCCCACCGCCCGCGCCGTCCGCGCCGGGGACCACCCCCGCGCCGTCCGCCCACAAGACGGTGTTTTCCTCGCTGGTGCCGGCCGCCCCGGTGGTCGCGGCGGCGACGCCCGCGCCGACACCCGTGCCGACGCCCGTCCCGGTGGCGGCGCCCGTCGCCACGCCGCGCATTCCGGCCGGGAACATCTTCGTCACGCTCGACGCCGTGAACAAGGCCAGCGTCAACAACTATCGCTACAATTGGATTTCGGCCTACGGGAACTACGACCTCAGCTTCCGGCAGTCGGTCGGCATCGACGTGAAGGTACGCAACATGATGCGCAACAGCATTCCGGTCACCCTGCGCTGGGCATTTTTTGCCCGCCGCAACCAGCAGGGCGACCGCTACATCTTCGCGGCGGCGGAGAAACGGCTCGACCTCGCGCCGGGGCAAACGATCTCCGAAGCCCTCGATTCGCCGTTGGTCCAGGGCACGTCGGTGGGCTACTACGATTACGGCTGGCGTTATTACGTCGGCTCCAGATACGAGGGCTGGCTCGTGCAGATTCTGCCGGACGGCGACGATGGGGTCATCAAGCAGGTGGGATCGACCAGCTACATCGAGGATTTCGCCAAACGCAGCGACTTCCCCGACCTCATCAAGCAAAGGATCAGGTCGCCCAACGGCGCACGATAGCACGGGCAGCAGGTGTTCTGGCCTTTTGTTTTGTGCGAAAAGGCGGTAAACCGCTGGGATGCCTTCCCATCCCGTCCGCCAACCATCGCCGCTCAGACTGACCTCGCTGGCTTCCAGCGCCGGTTGAGCTTCCAAACTCGGCCAAACAGCCCTGGCGCAGGTCCTGCGCCAGTTACCTCGCGCGTTGCCCGGCGGCAAAAACCGGCGCGACCCGAACCTCCTCGTCGGGGCCGATACCCTCGACGACGCGGGCGTTTATCGTCTCGGCCCCGGCCGCGCGCTCGTGCAAACGGTGGATTTCTTTACCCCCATCGTGGACGACCCTTTTGCGTTCGGCCAGATCGCGGCGGCCAACGCGCTTTCCGACGTGTACGCGATGGGCGGCCGGCCTCTGACCGCGTTGAACCTGCTCGGGGTGCCTACCGAACACGTCCCGCCCGAGGCCATCGCGCGCATTCTCCAGGGCGGGGCGAGCAAGGTGCGCGAGGCCGATTGCGCGTTGGTCGGCGGACACACGATCCGCAATCCGGAGCCAATTTTCGGGTTGTCGGTCACGGGGTTGGTCGATCCGCGCCGGTTGTTGACCAACGCCGCCGCCCGTCCCGGCGATCTTCTTGTTCTTACGAAGCCGCTCGGCACCGGGATCGCCACGACGGCCATCAAGCGCGGCCTGGCTTCGGCGGCGCTGGCGAAAAGGGCGGTCGCGCTCATGTCCCGCCTCAACCGCGTCGGGGCCGACCTCGCCGAACAACGCCTCGTGCGCGCGGCCACCGACGTGACCGGTTTCGGGCTGCTCGGGCATCTGGCGTCGATGTGCCGGGCCAGCGGCGTCGCGGCGGAGATCGACGCGAAAAAAGTGCCCGTCATCGGCCGGGAGATTCGTGCGCTGGTGGCACGCGGCTGCGTCCCCGGCGGCAGCCGTCAGAATCTCGAAACCGCCCGGCCGTTGCTGCGCCACGGCAAGGACGTGTCCGCCGTGCAGTTGACCGTCCTCACCGACGCCCAGACGAGCGGCGGGCTGTTGCTCTGCGTGCCGCCGAAACGTCTGACAGCCGTCCTCGCGCTGTTACAGGAGCACCGCACGCCCAGCGCGGCGGTCATCGGGAGGATCGTGCGTTCGGGAGAACCGTTTTTACAAGTGTTCGGGTGAAAATATCGATGGATGTCTACGTTCTGAAGCGCCCGAGGCACGATGTCACATCAATGGATGTCTGCGTTCCGAAGCGCCAAAGGCGCGGCCTCATATTAGCCTAGGGCAACGCCCTAGGGATTCGGCAAATGGCATCCTAAAGCGTTTTTCGTTTGCGTGTAAGGTCTGCGCAAGCCCCGGCAGGGGCGCAAGAGTTCAGCCCACGGCGTGAGCCGTGGGAAAGATCGCCAGACAGGCCAGCCCCGGTAGGGGCGTAAGAAAACCCGTCTGGTGGTCCGTGCCAGGCCGCCGTACTTTCTTACGCCCCTGCCGGGGCTGGCACCTTTGACGGCTGCCACCCACGGCTCACGCCGTGGGCTGAACTCTTGCGCCCCTGCCGGGGCTGAAACACCGGACAGGCAACTGAGAAACGATTTAGCGCTGAAAGCGCGATTCAACCGGAAAGGCCCGGGTTGATATTGGCGTGCATCGTATGAGTCGCGCTTTCAGCGCTCGCGTGGTTTGCTTCTCTACCTAGGGCGTTGCCCTAGGCTAATATGACATCGCGCCTTTGGCCCTTCGGAGGCGAGTTGTGCATCACAGCCACTAGCTATGTCTCCCTCCTAAATTATAGCCACCACCCATGTCCCCCTCCTCTCTGCGCGCGATCCCTTCCGTCGAACGCCTCCTCCAGGCCCTCGGCTCGCTGGACGTGCCGCGCCCGGTGGTCACGGCCGTCGTCCGCCGCGAACTCACCGCCTTGCGCGCCGATGCGAAGACCGCGCCGATCCCCGATTTCGACGCCGTGCTCGCGCGGGTGCGGGTTGCGCTGGACCGTCTGCGTTCCGCCAGACTCCAACCGCTCATCAACGGCACGGGCGTCCTCATCCACACCAACCTCGGCCGCGCCCCGTTGTCCGACGCCGCGCTCGCCGCCGTGGCCGCGGTCGGCTCGGATTATAACAATCTCGAATACGACCTCGCTACCGGGGAACGCGCCAAAAACCGCGCCGGTTACGTCGAGCACAATCTGGCGCTGCTCTGCGGCGCGGAGGCCGCCACGGTCGTTAACAACTGCGCGGCGGCGCTCGTGCTCATGCTGCGGTATTTTGTGCGGCGGGAGGACCGCAAGGAGGTCGTCATCTCGCGCGGCGAACTCGTCCAGATCGGCGGCGGTTTCCGCGTGCCGGAAATCCTCGAAGCCAGCGGCGCGCGCCTGCGCGAGGTCGGCACCACCAATCGCACCACCCTCGACGACTACGAACGCGCCCTCGGTCCACGGACGGCGCTCATCCTGCGCGTACACCGCAGCAATTTTTATCTCGGCGGTTTCGAGGAATCGCCCGACGCCGCCGCGCTCGCCGCGTTGGCCCGGCGTCGGCGCGTGCCTCTGGCCGAAGACCTGGGCAGCGGCGCGACCATCCCCACCGAACGCCTCGCCGCCATCGGGCACGAACGCACCCCGGCCGAGGCCGTTCGCGCGGGCGCGGACGCGGTGTGTTTCAGCGGCGACAAATTATTTGGCGGGCCGCAGGCGGGGATCATCGTCGGACGCGCGCGGCTTGTGGCCGCTTTCAAGAAGGAGCCTTTCTTCCGCGCGTTGCGTTGCGACAAGCTCGTCCTCGGCGCGCTCCAGGCCACGACCGATCTTTATCTCGACGGCACCGCCGAAAAGGAAATCCCTGCGCTGGCCTTGATGCGAATTCCTATAGATGTCCTCCGTACCCGCGCCGAACGGATCGTGCTGGCGCTCGCCGATTTGCCCTGCACGGTGCGCGTCGGTTCCGCGCGTGCAAAAATTGGCGGCGGCACGTTGCCCCGCGCCGAGTTGGAATCCATCACGCTCGATTTCCAGCCGCCGCCCGGTGTGTCGCTGGCGGAGTTCGCCGCCCGGTTGCGCGCCGGTTCGCCACCGGCGGTCGGCTACGTGTCCGGCAACTGTTTCCGCCTCGACTTGAGAACCGTTTTCCCACGTCAGGACGATACGCTCGTCCGCGCACTGCACTCCGCCTTCCGTTCCCCTTTCGTTCCATGAATCGCCGCAAATTTCTCGCCACCGCTCTCGCTGCGCCGTTGGCAGGCCGACTGACCCTGCCGACGTTGGCTGCCAATGACTTCAGCCCGCATTCCATCCTACCGGACTGGCGCTATTTTTTCATCACCACCAGCATCACGCTGCCCGATGCCGCCGGTCCTGCCCAACTTTGGGTGCCCGTCGCCCAGACATCTGGCAGCTATCAAATGTCGCTCAGCCTGGATTGGGTCGGCACCGGCCACACCGAACGCGTGCATGACCTCCGTTACGGTGCTCCTGTTCTGCGAACGACCTGGGAGGAAAAAGATCGCACGGATCGCCAGTTTGAAACGAGACAGATCGTCGCCGTGCAGGCCCGAAGCGATGTTTCGCCTTTCGGATCGTTGGGCGAGACGCCCCTCGAACCTTTGACAGAGGCTGAGCGAAAATTCTGGACCGCTCCGACGGAGAGCATTCCTCTCGACGGCGCGGTGCTCGCCACAGCGGCAAAGATCACTGCCGGCAAGAACACGCCGCGCGAACGGTTGCGCGCGATCTACGATTGGGTCATCGAGCACACCCACCGCGACGCCGACGTGCCCGGTTGCGGGCGGGGTGACATCAAAGCGATGCTCGAAAGCGGCCGACTCGGCGGAAAATGTGCCGATATCAACGGCCTCATGGTCGGGCTGGCCCGCGCGGCGGGTTTCCCGGCGCGCGACGTGTACGGCATCCGCCTCGCCAAATCCCGCCTTTATCCCAGCCTCGGCGCTGGCGCCAGCGAGATTGGCGGCGACATTTCCAGTGCGCAACATTGCCGCGCCGAGATTTTTCTAGACGGAGAGGGCTGGTTCCCGGTCGATCCCGCCGACGTGCGCAAGGCCATGCTGGCGGAGAAACTCCCGCTCGACAGCCCGGAGGTGCGCGTCTTGCGCGACCGGCTGTTCGGCAACTGGGAAATGAACTGGGTCGGCTACAACAGCGCCACGGATATCGAACTGCCCGGCACCGACGGTTCGCACCGGCCGGACTTTGCGTTCCTGATGTACCCGTGCGCCTTCACTTCCGAGGGAAATCGTCCCTGCGTAGACCCGGCAAAATTCCGCTACGAGATCAGCTCGCGCGAGTTCAAACCTTGAATGGCCGACAGGCATTTCATCGTCGCCACCGCCGGGCACGTGGACCACGGCAAGAGCGCGCTCGTCCGTGCGCTCACCGGGACCGACCCCGACCGGCTGCCGGAGGAAAAGGCGCGCGGCATCACCATCGACCTGGGTTTCGCACACCTCGCGCTGCTGGGACTCGATCTCGGGCTGGTGGACGTGCCGGGGCACGAGGATTTCATCAAGAACATGGTGGCGGGCGTCGGTTCGGTGGACCTGGCGCTTTTCGTGGTTGCGGCCGACGACGGTTGGATGCCGCAAACCGAGGAACACCTGCAAATCCTCGCTTACCTCGGCGTGAACCGCGCGGTCGTCGCGTTGACAAAGAGCGACCTCACCCCCGCGCCGGGTCTCGCGGCGGAGGAAGTCCGCGCGCGTCTGCACGGCACGCCGTTCGAGCGTGCGCCGATTGTCCCTACTTCTACATTGACGGGTCAGGGTTTCGACGAACTCCGTGCCGCGCTCGCCGCCGTGCTCGCCGACGCGCCGCCGCCGCGCGACATCGGCAAGCCGCGCCTGCCGGTAGACCGCGTGTTTACCCTGCGCGGGGTCGGCACGGTCGTCACCGGCACCCTCACCGGCGGGGCGCTGGCGCGGGGCGCGGCGGTCGTCGCGCAACCCTCGGGGCGGACGGGTCACCTCCGCAGCGTGCAAAGCCACGGCCGCGAACTGGAGGCGGCGGTTTGCGCCACGCGGGCCGCGTTTAACGTGCCCGAATTCGCCGCGACGGGTGATGGCGCAGTTACACGCGGCGAGGTGCTAACCCTCTCGTGTACCGGCACACCGTCGCCTGTGCTCGACGTGTCGCTCACGCGCTACGACCGTGGACCCGTCGGCGCACGCGCCGCCCCGTTGCGCGACGGCACCCACGTCCGGGTTCATCACGGCAGCGGGCATTGCCTCGCGCGGGTGCGCCTTCTGGAGGGCAAGTCCCTGCCGCCGGGCGCGAGCGGCATCGCCCAACTGCGTTGCGACGCGCCCGTGTTCGCGTTCGCGGGCGACCGGTTCGTGCTGCGCGACGGCGCGGGCCGCACGACCCTCGCCGGTGCGACCGTGCTCGACCCGGACGGTGATTCCCGCCGCTTCCGGGGTCCGGGCCAGCGCCGTTTTCTCCAGCGCCGGGCCAACGCCGACGCGTGCGACGCCGCCGCCGCCGTGGCCGCGGTGCTGGCGCGCGACCGCGTCGGGGCGGTGGACACGCTGCTGCTCAAGTCACCCTTCCGCGCGGCCGAGGTCGCCGACGCCGTCGCCTCGCTCGTCGCGGCCGGCAGCGTGGTGTTACCCAGCACAGGATTGGCCGCCGACGCCGTGTGGTGGAAAACGCTGCGCCGGCGCGCGGCCGGTCTCATCGACGAGTGGCACCGCGCCCATCCCGAGCAGATCGGGCTGGGGCTCGACCGTTTGCGCGCCGGCCTCGGACGCGAACTCCCCCTCCCCGTCTTGCTCGACGCTCTCGTGGCCGCGCTGGGCCAGCACGGCGGCTTCGTGCAGGCGGGCAACGCCATCCGGCGCACGACGCACCGGCCCGCGCTTCCCGCCGCTCTCCAGGCGGCGGGCGAACGCATCCGCGCCCTGCTCGCCGCCCGGCCGCTGGAGCCGCCGTCGGTCAAGGAACTGACTCCCGACGCCGCCGCGCGGCAGGCGTTGCGGTTCCTGCGCGACACGGGCGAGATCATCGAACTGGGCCCCGAACTCGTTCTGGCCGCCGAGAGTTTCCAGCGGGTGCGGGCCGCGGTGACGCGTTACCTGCGTTCGGAAGGCTCGGCGACGGCGAGCGACCTGCGCCAGATGCTCGGCACGACGCGTCGGATCATGATCCCCGTCCTCGAACACCTCGACCGCGAGGGCGTCACCCGCCGCGAGGGCGACCGCCGCACGTTGCGAGCTTGAACTCTCCGCCCCGCCCGGGCCAAGGTGGGGCGTGATCACGGCGTACGGCATGTTTCTCATCGGCCTGGGCAGCGCCATCGGCGGGATGACCCGCTTCGGCACGTCGGTGCTGGTGGCGCGGATGTTCGGCCAGACGTTTCCGTGGGGGACGCTGTGCATCAATGTCACCGGTTCGTTCGTCATCGGTTTTTATTTCGCCCTGACCGGCGACGGCGGGCGGCTGGCGGTCAGCCGGGAATGGCGCGAGTTCGTCACCGTCGGTTTCTGCGGGGGTTACACGACGTTCTCCTCGTTCAGCCTGCAAACGCTCTCCCTCATGCAACGCGGCGAATGGTCCCTGGCGGGTTTGAACGCCGTCGGCTCCGTCGTGCTGTGCCTCGTCGCCGTGTGGCTGGGGGTGGTCTGCGCGCTGGCGTTGAACCCGCGTACGTAGCGGCCGGCCTCACCACTTGCCCGCGTCGATCTGCGGCGGCTCGCCGAGCGCCTGACAGAGCGCGGCCGGCGACACCCAGCCTTCCAGCAGAAGGAACCGCGCGTAACGTTCGCGCGAAATCCAGTTGCCCTCATGCAGCGCCGTTTCGATCTCCGCCACGCCCGCGCCCCGCTCCAGCATTCGCGCCAGCGGCCGGTCCACGGCCAGCACCTCGAACAACGCGACACGCCCCTTTTCTCCCGTTTGCCGGCACGACCGGACAGCCCCTCCCCCGGTCAGCCGGCCGACGGCGCTCGCTTCGGTCGGCAGCACGCCGAGCGACCAGGAGCTGCGCGCACGTGCTCGTCTTCCGGCCGCGTCCGGCGCGGGTTCGGCGCAGGCGCGGCAGACGCTGCGGCAGGAGCTGCTGGGTGATGACCCCGCGCAGGGCCGCCGCGATGAGGTACGGCTCCGCGCCGAGTTCGCGCAGACGCGTCACCGCTTCGATCGCCCGGTCCGTGTGCAGCGAGGAAAAAACCGTGTGCCCGGTCGTGGCCGCTTCGAGGGTGAGCGCCGCCGAGGCGCGGTCGCGGATCTCGCCGACGAGGATCACGTCCGGGTCCTGCCGCAGGAGCGCGCGCAGGACCCGTGGGAAATCCACGCCCGTGGCGAGGTTGACCGGCACCTGCGTGGCGTGGTCCAGCCGCCGGTCGATGGGGTCCTCAACGGTGACGATGTTCAGCGCCCCGTCCGCTTCGGCCGAGCGAGTGCAGCCCGGCATAGAGCGTCGTCGTTTTGCCCGAACCCGTCGGGCCGGTGACGAGCACGAGGCCGGCGGGTTGCAGGAAAAGTTCGCGCACGGCGTGTTCCACCGGCCGCGCGGGGATCAGCGCGGCGAGATCGTCGGGCTGCGAAGCGGCGTCGAGCAGGCGCACGACCGCTTTTTCGCCGTGCTCGGTGGGGATCAGCGACAGCCGCGCGTCGATGGCCCGCGCCGGCGGCCAGCAGCCCGAAGCCGCCGTCCTGCGGCGTGCGGTGCTCGGTGATGTCCAGCCCGGCCATGACCTTGAGCCGGCCCAGGAGGGGCCGCGCGACGTCGGCGGCGACGTTGGGTTCCAGGTGGATCATGCGGCCGTCGAGCCGCAGGCGCACCTGCCAGCGTTCGCGGCGCGGCTCGAGGTGGATGTCGCTCGCGCCGTAAGCGATGGCGCGTTGGAAAATGGAAAGCAGGAGTTCGCCTGCCGCGTTTCCGCCGAGTTCGACCGCCGCGCCGTCCGCGTCGATGTATTGGATAGCGGAAATGCGCCAGGGCGCGGCGTCGTTCTCCTTACCGGTGGCGCTTGTCGACGAGTCCAGCGTGGCGCGCGGCGGCGACGGAAATCCTCCTCGCTCCACGCGGCGAAATCCACCGGCCGGGGCGCGAGCACCTGCTGGAGAAAACCGCGCGCACTGCCGTCGTGCGGATCCACCATCGCCACGGTCAGGCGTTCGCCGGCGCGGCTGAGCGCCAGTCGCGCGCGTGGCGCGCGCGACGGCCGCGGGCAAGAGGCCGTGGTGCGCAGTAAAATCGGGAAAATCGCCCAGCCGCACGTATGGCAGCGTCGTGCCCGGTGCCGGCGCGGTTGGCTTCGATGTAGCGCGCCAGCCCGGCGCAAACCGAGATCGCCAGACTCGGCAGCCGCGCCAGCTGGGCGATGAAAGCCGCGCGCGTCAGCGCGAGCAGGCGCGTGTCCGCCCCGGCGCGGGCCGACGCGGTGCGCGTGCCGCCGGTCAGCAGCGAGACCTCGCCGAAATACGCGCCGGGTCCGAGCCGGGCCAGTTCCTTTTCGACGCCTAGCGTGCGTTGCGTGACGAGAATCCGCACCTCGCCCGTGAGCACCAGGAACAGTTCGTCGCCCTGTGTCGCCCTCGTGGAACACCCATTCACCCGCTCGGACGGTGCGTTCACGGCAATCCTGGCGAAGCTGTTCGAGGTCGGCCGGCGCCATCTCGGAGAATGCCGTGATGCTGCGCAGCCGCGCGAGGATTTGTTCTTTTTCCATGCGGCTGCCGCTACCGTACGGGGCCGCCGCCGGACCCGGCAAGACGGAACTGCCCGGGCCACCTCGTCACTCCGGGATTCGTGCTTTACTTTTGGCTTTCGCGGCGTGCATTTTGCGTTGCCGTCATGCACCTCACCCCGCGCGAACACGAAAAACTCCTGGTCGTCGTCGCGGCCGACCTAGCCCGGCGGCGGCAGGCGCGCGGGTTGAAGCTCAACTACCCCGAGGCCGTGGCGATCATCACCTACGAGATCACCGAGGGCGCGCGCGACGGCCGCACCGTCGCCGAACTCATGGGCCACGGCACCACGCTGCTCGCCCGGGCCGACGTGATGGAAGGCGTCGCCGACATGATCCACGACGTGCAGGTCGAAGCCACTTTCCCCGACGGCACGAAACTCGTGACCGTGCACCATCCCATCCGCTGAAACTCCCCCTCCCCACCCCACATGATCCAGGAAATCGCCTTCACCGCCTACCGGGTCACCGACATCGAGCGGGCACGCAAATTTTACCAGGAAAAGCTCGGGTTGACGCCGGCGATGGAATTCGGTGGCGTCTGGATCGAGTACGGGATCGGGGAGGCGACCTTCGTCGTCCAGAACGTCTCGCCAGAGCCGCCGGGCGGGAGCCGGGGGATGGTGGCCTTCGAGGTGGACGATTTCGACGCGACGGTCGCCGGGCTGAAAGCATCGGAAACTCCCTTCACGATGGAGACGATGGAAACCGGGGTCTGCTGGACGGCCATCGTCACCGACCCGGACGGCAACCCGGTCTGCATCCACAAACGCAAGGCTGCCGCCACGCCATGATCCCCGGTGAAATCATCGTGGCCGCCGCCGCCGCGCCGCTCCCGGCCAACGCGGGACTGGAAACGCGCACGCTGGTCGTCTCCAACACGGGTGACCGGCCCGTGCAAGTGGGGAGCCACTTTCATTTCTACGAGGTCAACCCGGCGCTGGCGTTCGAGCGCGGGCAGGCGCGCGGGTTCCGGCTCAACATCGCGGCGGGCACGGCCGTGCGCTTCGAGCCGGGCGACCAGCGCGAGGTCGAACTCGTCGCGCTGGCGGGCGAAAGGCGCGTCTTCGGGCTGAACGGCAAGATCAACGGTTCGTTAGACCGCTGAAAGGCAACGCCTTATGAATAATCATCCGCGCGGACGTAATTTACTTTGACGATTGCGACGAAAACTTCTAAAAGTTTGCCCCAATGAAGCAATCCGCAAACACAATGACTTTAGGGGGCTTGGTCGGGGCAGTCGCGCTAGCGGGTGCCAGCCAAGCGTATGGGACGATCATCAGTGTCGCTCCGCCGACCAACATCACGGGCGTGGCAGCCACGTCGGGCAGCTTGAAAGAGTACTGGGATATCGACACCGGCACCACCTCGGCGGCTAAAACCGCCGCCACGGATCTCGAATTCGGTTACTACAACAGCTCGACGGAATTTTTCACCGGCCTCTACGGCTTCAACGGCTCGAAGGCGGCTGCCTACGAATACAAAGGCAGCGGCAGTGCTTACACGGCCTACGCCTACAATGCGACGAAGGGAAGCACCATTGGTACCGGCGGCACGTTTGCGAATTTCAGCCAGCACACCGGTTATTTCACGCTGATGGCGTTCACTTATAACGGGAACCCTTACAACAGCCTGCAGACCACCGGGGCGATCCAATACCTCGGATTTCAGTTCAAGGCGGCGGATGGCTTGATGCATGACGGCTGGTTGGAGCTGGAAAGCGACACCTACACCAGCGCGGCGAGCCCCGGCGGACTGTAGTTCATCGCCGCCGCCTACAACAGTGTTCCGGATGGCACCGCTGCGGGTCTGATCGTCTCGGGTACCGGAGCCCCCGTTCCCGAACCGGGAACCCTGTCCGCCCTGGCACTCGGCGCGGCGGCCCTGGTCGGTGTCGGCTTGAAGCGTCATCGTCGGGCGGCCCTCCTCGTCGCGCAGGATTGATCCTCGCCGCTGACCTGCAATTTCTGACAAGGGAAGGTTCCTTCGGTCCCGGCATCCACCTGCGTGGGTGCCGGGACCTTCTTTTGCCCGGGTTCCACCTATTGCCATGTCCAAACGCCTGACCCGCCGCGTTTTGCTCATCGGCTGGGACGCCGCCGACTGGCACATCATCCAGCCGCTCATGGAAGCGGGCCAGATGCCCGTGCTCCAGCGGCTGGTCGAGTACGGCACGAGCGGCAAGATCGCCACACTTGCAGCCGATCCTCTCGCCGATCCTGTGGAACTCCATCGCCACCGGCAAACGCGCCGATAAACACGGCATCCTCGGTTTCGTCGAACCCACGCCCGACGGCCAGAGCGTGCGCCCGGTCTGCTCGCACCTCGCGCCGGGCCAAGGCGATGTGGAACATCGCTCAGCCAGCAGGGACTGCGCAGCAGCGTGGTGAATTGGTTCGCCTCGCACCCGGCCGAGCCCATCGCGGGCACCGTGTTCACGCAACCGCCTGACGAACCTCGCGCTTCGGCCCGGACGGCGACCTCGCGCCGTTGCCGCCGGCGGCGGTGCATCCGCCGGAGTTGCTCGACGTGGCCGAGGACCTGCGCGTGCATCCCGGCGAGATCACGCTCAAGCAGGTGCGCCCGTTTTTCACCCGCGACCACCTGCCCGACCCGCAGGACCCGCGTTTCGCTGAGCCTCGTGCGCACCCTGGCGCAGTGCGCCACCACGCACAACGCCGCGACGTGGCTCGCGGCGCGCGACGATTGGGACCTGCTCGCCGTGTACTACGACGCCATCGACCACACCGGCCACGGCTTCATCGAATACCATCCGCCCGCGATGGCCCACGTCAGCCCGGAGGATGCCGCGGTGTACAGCGAGGTCGTCAACGGCATGTATCGCTTCCACGACATGATGCTCGGCACCCTGCTCGATCTCGCCGGGCCGGACACCACCGTCCTGCTGCTCTCCGACCACGGCTTCTACAGCGACCATCTGCGCCCGGCGGTGCTGGAGCATTTCCGCGACCCGGCGAAGAAGTTCGGCCCCGAGATGAACCCGGTGTCCTGGCATCGGCCGCACGGGATTTTCCTGGCGGCGGGCAAGGCGATCAAACACGACGAACTGATCCACGGCGCAAGCCTGCTCGACATCGCGCCGACGGTGTTGACGCTGCTGGGCCTGCCGGTGCCCGACGACATGGACGGCCGGGCTCTGACGCAAATTTTCGTCGAGCCCGTCGAGCCGGAGCGCATCGCTTCCTACGAGCCGCCGCACCCGCAGGACGGCGTTCATCGCGACGTGCCGGCCGAGGAAAGCGATCCGTTCGCCGCGCGGCAGGCGCTCCTGCAACTGGCCGAGTTGGGTTACATCGAAATGCCCGCTGACGGCGACGCTGCCAAAGCCGTCATCGAAGCCGACCGCGACCGGCGCAACAATCTCGCGCAGGTGTATTTTTCCACCAACCGCGGGCCGGAGGCGATCGAGTTGTTCCGGGGTCTGCTCGCCGAGAACGACAATCCGGATTTGCGCTGCCGCCTCGCGCTGTGCCTGGCGGGCATGGGTCGGCTGGCGGAAGCGGAGGAAGTGCTGTCGAAGGTGCCGCCGGAGTAAACCAAATCGACCGTTGCCGCACCTCGTCCTCGGTCAGGTGCGACTCGCGCAAGGGCGGCTCGACGAGGCGCTGGCTATTCTGGAGCCGCTCGGACAGGAGGAGTTTCCGCTGTCATACCTGCATACCACGCTCGGGCAGGTGTACGCGCGGCGCGGGATGCTCGCCGAAGCGGAGGCGGCGTTCCGCCGCGCGCTGGAGCGCGACGACGAAAACGCCGATGGCGCACGATTATCTCGGCACGGTCCTGCGGCGGACAGGCCGCTACGAGGACGCGGTGTACGAGCACATGCGCTCCGCCGCGCTGCAGCACGCCCGGCCGACGACGCACGTCCAATCTCGGGATCGCCCTGGCGCGCACCGGCCAGTTCGACTGGTCGATCCGCGCCTTCGAGGTGGCCGTGGAACTCGCGCCCAACTATGCTGTTCGCCCACCGCTGCCTGATGCACCTCTACCGCCGCCGTGAAAGACGACAACGCCCGGGCCCGCCAGCATTTCAAGCGCGTCCAGGAGTTGCGCCGCGAGGCGACGGAATGCCCGCCGCGCGGCCGCCGCCGCCGGACGTTGATCTGTCGCGGCCCGCACATGGAAACACTTCCCTGGATCACCGTCGTCAGCGGGTTGCCGCGTTCGGGCACTTCGCTGATGATGCAAACGCTCGTCGCCGGCGGGATTCCCCCGCTGACCGATGACCAGCGCGCTGCCGACGCGAGCAACCCGCGCGGGTATCTCGAACTCGAGGCCGTCAAACGGCTGAAGGCGGACCGTTCCTGGCTGCCGCAGGCGCGGGGCAAGGCGGTCAAGATCATTCACTGCTGCTGCCGGAACTCGTCGCCGCGATTGACGCCGGGACCCGGGAAACCTACCGCGTGATCGTGATGCGCCGTCCGGTGGAGGAAGTGGTCGCCAGCCAGCGCGCCATGCTGGCCCGCCAGGGCAAGCAAGCGGTGGCGATGCCGGACGCGCAACTGGGCAAGCTGTTCCTCGACCAACTCTCGCGCGTCGAGCATTTGCTGGCGGGCCGGGCGGAGTTCGAGGTGTTGACCGTGCAATATCCCGAGCTGGTGACCCACCCGGCGGCCGAGGCGGCAAGGGTCAATGCCTTCCTGGGAGGCGGTCTGGACGAGGCGGCGATGGCGCACGCGGTCGACCCGGGGCTTTACCGGGAAAAGCGCAACGTCGGCGGTTAGAGCACGACGCCACGGATTCGGCGCCGCCGGACTTTGCTCCCGGCACTCGCGCATCGTTTGCCGACCGGGCCACCTGCTTGCTTTCCGGCGCGACCGTTTCTAACGTGGCCCGATGCCCAACGAACACGTCTGGCGCGAAACCACCGCCGAAGGCGAAAAACGCGAGGTGCGCGCGGTGAAGTTCGCCAACCGCTGGAGAATCCAGTCCAAGCTCAAGGGCGACACCGGCTGGACCTACCACGACAAGCCCACGCCAGACGACCTGGCGAACCTTGCGCGACCTGATTTTCCGCAAATACCAGCGCCGCCGCGCGTCCTACGACGATTTGCAGGCCATCGACCGGCTCATCACCGAGAGCCAGGGGAACCCGTGATCCCCGCCGACGCCCGCACCCGCGCCTGGATCGACGCCGACCGCCGGCACCAGTGGCATCCGTTCACGCAGATGCGCGACTGGTGCGCGCCCGGCCACGAACCGCTCGTCATCGTCTCCGGGCAGGGCGCGACCTTGCGCGACAGCCTGGGGCGCGAATACCTCGACGGCAACTCCTCCATCTGGACCAATCTCCACGGCCACAACCATCCGCGCATCAACGCCGCCATCGCCCGGCAGCTCGAAGCGTTCGCGCATTGTTCGTTTCTCGGGTCTGACGCATCCGGCGGCCATCGAACTGGGCGCGGAACTGGTCGGGCTGTTCCCGCCGGACACGCTGACGCGCGTGTTCTTCTCCGACGACGGCTCGACGGCCATCGAGGCCGCGTTGCGCATGGCGCGGCAGTATTGGCAACTCGTCGGCCAGCCGGGGCGGCGGCGGTTTCTGTCGTTCGAAAACGCCTACCACGGCGACACCCTCGGCGCGGCCGAGCCTGGGCGGCATCCCGTTGATTCAAGGCCGCTCGCCGGCACGCGGGAGGACGACGTGTTGCGCGTCGGCAGCGTGGACGCGCTCGACGCCCTGGCCCGGCGCGAGGTCGGCACGCTGGCCGGCGCCGTGATCGAACCGCTGATCCAGGGCGCGGCGGGGATGCGGCTCTGGCCGCCGGGTACGCTGGCAAAACTGCGCGCGTGGTGCGACCGGCACGGCGTCCTGCTCATCGCCGACGAGGTGATGACCGGCTTCGGGCGCACGGGCACGATGTTCGCCTGCGAACAGGAAGACGTCCTGCCCGATTTCCTGTGTCTGGCGAAGGGGTTGACCGGCGGTTACCTGCCGCTGGCGGCGACGTTGACGACCGAGCGCGTTTACGAGGCGTTCCTGGGTGAATACCACGAGCGCAAAACGTTCTTCTACGGTCACAGCTACACGGCCAGCGCGCTCGGTTGCGCGGCGGCGCGGCGAACCTGGCGATCTTCCGCGAGGAAGACGTGCTGGCGCGTCTGCAGCGGGCAGATCGCACGGTTCGCGCAACTGCTGGAAACGCGGCTGGCGCCGCTGGCGCACGTCGCGGAAATCCGCCAGTGCGGGTTCATCGCCGGGATCGAACTGATGGCCGACCCGGCAAAGGGCGAGCCGTTCCCGTGGGAGGCGCAGACGGGCGCGCGGGTGTGCGTGGCGGCGCGCGAGCACGGGCTGTTGACGCGGCCCATCGTGCGACACGCTCGTGCTCATGCCGCCGTACTGCATGACCGACGACGAACTCGTCCGCATGGTCGAGGCACTCCGGCTCGGGATCAAGGCGACCTGCGGCGGATGACGCCGCTCATCCGCGCGCAAAAAAATAAAACCGCCTCGCCGGTTCACACCGGGGAGGCGGTTGGGCATGCCCATGCCACTGCCCACAACTAAAGCGTTTTTCGTTTGCGTGTAAGGTCTGCTCAAGCCCCGGCAGGGGCGCAAGAGTTCAGCCCACGGCGTGAGCCGTGGGAAAGATCGCCAGCCAGGCCAGCCCCGGCAGGGGCGGAAGAAAACACGGCGGCCTTGCGAGGACCACCGGGCGGGTTTTCTTACGCCCCTGCCGGGGCTGGGCCCTTTCGCGGTTGCCGCCCACGGCTCGCGCCGTGGGCTCAACGACTACCGGCTCAAGCCGGTAGGATGCGATGGGACTAAAAGTCCGGTGGCGGCTAGAAGCCGCTTGGAAAGCCCCCGGCCCGGGCCGGCTGGCAAGGCATCGGCGGCGACCCCTGGCCTCACGGCGGGTCGGCCACGATGCGGAACGTTCCCTCGCCATCCTCGTCCCACTTCTGCTCCTCGATGTAGCGCTTGATCGTCTTCTCATCGACCGCTCCGACCGTCGCGCAAAAGTAGCCCCGTGCCCACAGGTGCTGGCCCCAATAACGCTTCTGCAAACTCGGGAACTCCTCCTGCAGCTTGCGCGAACTCCTGCCCTTCAAGTACTGCGCCAGCTTGGCCGGCGACAACACCGGCGGCGCGCTGACGAGCAGATGCACGTGGTCGGGCGACACCGCTCCACGCACCACCGCCACCTCCCGCGCCCGGCAAATCTCGCGGATCAGGTCGCGGCAACGCACCGCCAGGTCCCCCTTGAGCACCGGCCAGCGGTACTTGGTCACCCAGATCAGGTGGTACTTGCAGTCCGAGACCGTGTGCCCACGATGGTGGTAGTTGGCCATGCAGCCGCCCACCTTAACGCGCCACCCGCCACCCTCCAAGGCAGACCGTCTAAAGACGGTGGGCTCCAACCCGGCACCTGGATACTGAACTCTGCCGCCCCTGCCGGGGCTGAAAAACCGGACAGGCAACTGAGAAACGCTTTAGAGCAGTTTAATTAGAGATGTAACCGTGTTGCCAGCCCCGGCAGGGGCGGAAGAAAACACGCGGGCGTTTCACGGAACGGTCTGCCGGTTTTCTTCCGCCCCTGCCGGGGCTATGACCCCCGTGGCGTTCACCCACGGCTCACGCCGTGGGTTAAAGTCTTACGCCCCTGCCGGGGCTAGAAAAGGGCCACCCCTTCAGTGAAAATGCTCTAACTCTTTTGAAACTGCTTGTGTTCCCCCAATCGGTCGAAATCTTTTTCGTCAATCGGCCCACGCGCACTGCTGGACCCCGCCCGCAACGGCGCGGCGTTGGTGGAGGCATACACCTTTCGCTCCAACCATGCGCGGGAAAGCGGACGTTCCAGCAGCGCCGGATCGTTGGTGGCGACGGTGGTCTCGTCTTTCTCACCCGTGGACGGACCGATCCCGACATAAAAACCCGCCAGCAGCAACGTCACGCGCACAGCCGTCGAACGGGTGTAGTTGGTCAGCAGGCAGGGCCGGTCCGCCCCCAACCCGGCGTGCAGCGCGGTGAACAGTTCCAGGGTCCACATCTCCGGGTTCACAGTGGGCGAATAAGGATCGTAGAAGATCGCGTGCGGCTTCAAATCCGCCTGGTGGCCCAGCCAACCGGTGAAATCTCCCTGGATCAACCACCAATGCAGTTGCGCCTGGCCGACGGGCAGGGAGACCGAACCGTGTTCCAGCAAGGCGCGCAAAGCCGCTTCGTAACCAAGCGGGTAGACCAGCGCCGCCGCGTGGGCCACGGCAAATTCCAGGGCTGCCACGCTGCGGTCGTGGCTGACCATCACGATGTCTTCCGTGCGCCGGTAGTCCGCCGCCAGCGCGCGGATCGCCGCCAGCGCGTTGGCCGCCGCGCCGAGGCCCACGTCGCGGATGACCAACCGCTCGCCCGGCGGCAACGCATTCGCCCGCTCGACCAGCCGCGTGCCGCCGACGTGCAGCCGCGCCGCTTCCGCCGCCGGCCCGACGACCGGGTGAAAGGTCTGCCCGTTGGCGAGCGAACGTAAACTGTGCAACCCGCCCGCCAGCGGGACGAGTTCAAACGTTTCAGCGACCCCGGCCGCTCCTGCCGCGTTCGCGGCCCGGGTGCCTTCCATGTCGGAATCGGCACCGTCCGCGCCGACGTTTCCTGTTGAGCCGGGTTCCATGCTGGTGGATGATCGTTTCCGGCCTTCCCGCCGGTTTTGTGACATGAAGTCGAACGACTCTCCCGCCCCTGCCAACGCCAGCGGCAAAAACGGACCGGGCAAGACCGCCGACGGCGCTTGCGTGGTCCAAAACGTCGCCCGCGTCCTGGCGGAGGAACCGCGCCTGGAAGCCGTCGCCTTCGAGTCGAAGTCGCGCAAGCTGGCGATGGCCACGCTCGGCAACGACCCCGGCGAACGCCTCGCCCGGCGGGTAACGGAAGCCGTCCATCACCAGCCGGCCGGTTCGCGCTGCTCGGTGGCCGACGCCGACGGCAATTGCGCGCAGTGCGGCGCGACCCTCGAATCCCGCGCCGGCCAGAACCGCGTGGTGGTCAAACGGGTGTTCGGCAGCACGCTGGTCGAAAAACAGACCTGCTCGACGGCGATCCACTTCTGGCGCTGGCAGAATTTGCGCTGGCCGAAGTTCGTGCCGCGCGAACTGGAGCTTTTGCCCGCCAAGAGCGCGGAGCACGGCCACGGCCACGAACACGAACACGGCGAGGGCGAATGGAAGACCATCGCGCTCCAGGCCGGCGGTTGCCTGCTGGCGGGCACGGCGGGGTTGGCGGCGGAACGTTTCGGCGCACCGGGCTGGGTGGTGTTCGTTTGCTGGGCGACGGCCTACGTCCTCGGCGCGTGGGAAGCGGCGGAGGAGACCTGGGAAAAGGTGCGCGCCGGGGCGCTGGACGTGCATTTCCTGATGCTCTCGGTCGCGCTCGGCGCGGCGGCGGTCGGTGCCTGGCACGAGGGGGCGCTGCTCTTGTTTCTCTTCAGCGCGTCCGGGGCGATGGAACACTACGCCCAGGACCGCACCCAGCGCGAGATCGGGGAGCTTTTGCGCGGTGCGCCGAAGACTGCCACCGTCCTCGACGAAACCGGGGCCGAACGCGACGTGCCCGTGGCGGAACTCACCCCCGGCCTGCTCGTGCGGGTGACGGGCGGCCAGCAGGTGCCCGTCGATCTGCGGGTGACGAAAGGCGAGAGCGCCTGCGACGAAAGCAATCTCACCGGCGAATCCCGCCCCGTGCACAAGGCCCTCGGCGACGATCTCCTCGCGGGCACGCTCAACCTCCAGGGCTTGCTCGAAGGCCGCGTCCTGCGCCCGGCCGACGAGAGCGCCTTGCAAAAGGTCATCCGGCTCATCGAGAAGGCGCAAACCCTCCGCGCCCCGGCCCAACGCTTTACCGACCGGTTCGGCACGGGCTACACATACGGCGTGCTGGGACTCTGTGCGTTCATGTTTGGCGTGTGGTGGCTGGGGTTCGGGCTGCCTGCGTTCGTGACGCCACCGGGCAGCGGGGTGCGCAGCGCGTTCTACCGGGCGATGACGCTCCTGGTCGTGGCGTCGCCGTGCGCGCTGGTGTTGAGCATCCCGTCGGCCATCCTGTCGGCGATTGCCTGCGGGGCGCGGCGGGGCGTCCTCTTTCGCGGCGGGGCGGCGCTGGAGAACCTCGCCAAGATCGACGTGGTTGCCCTCGACAAAACCGGCACTCTGACGGCGGGCGAACTCCAGCTCGTGCGCGTCGAGGCGTTCGCGGGCAGCGAGGACGAAGTCCGGGGCATCGCTTACAACCTCGCACGGTTTTCCGACCATCCGCTTTCCCGCGCCATCAAGCGCGTCGGCCAGGGGGACAAGCTGCCGTTGCGCGAACCGGAGGGTTTCGAGTCCCTGCCCGGCCGGGGCTTGCGCGCGGAGTTCGGCGGCCGAGGGTATGCCCTGGGGCGGCGCGATCTGGTGGCCGGGTTCCTGCCCGCCGACAGCGCGGTGCCGGCCGAAGTCGAGGACGCCGCCGAAGTGTGGGTCGGCGGTCCCGGTCTGGTGGGGCGGCTCATTTTCCGCGACGAACCGCGCCCCGAAGCCGCCGCCATGCTGCGTCAACTCGGCGCGGCGGGCGTGGAAATCGTCATGCTCACCGGCGACCGCGCCGCCACGGCCGAGCGACTCGCGCGCGAACTGGGCATCGCCAACGTGCGCGCCGGGTTGTTGCCCGAGGACAAGCTGGCCGCCGTGGAGGAACTCAAGGCCGGCGGCACGCGCCGCGTGGCGATGGTCGGCGACGGCGTCAACGACGCCCCGAGCCTCGCCGCCGCCGACGTGAGCGTGGCGATGGGGGCGCGGGGTTCGGACGCCGCGCTGGAGCAGGCCGCCGTCGTGTTGATGAACGACCGGCTGGAGAATTTCTTCGTGGCCCACGATCTGAGCCGCCGCACGGCGAGCGTCATCCGCCAGAACCTCGCCCTTTCGCTGGGCACGGTGGTCCTGATGGTCGGCGCGAGCCTCTTCGGCGCGGTGCCGCTGGCCCTGGGCGTGGCCGCGCACGAGGGAAGCACGGTGCTGGTCGTGCTCAACAGTTTGCGGCTCTTGCTGTCCAAGTCTTCCAAACAATCCGTTCCATGAAAAAATCTCCGCGTTCCGTCCTGTCACCGTCCGTCCTCGTCTGGTTGCCCTCGCTCGTGGCCATCGTCTCGTCCGCCGTCGTGGCGGTGAGCAGGGTCCACGCGCAATCCGCCTCCGCGAGCGGGACCAGGCTGCCGCCGTTCCTGAAAGTGGACGGCATCTACTATCTCGACGGCAACGAGGACGATCTCGTCAAGGTGCTCGAACTCTCGCCGGAGACCGGCTGGATTCGCGTGCAGGCCAAGGGAACCGAGAGCTGGGTCAATGTCAGCAACCTGTCCACGGTGACCCCGGTCAGCAAGGAGGCCGCCGCCAAGCTGCAACTGCGCGAGGAGGCGGACTACATCCTCACGGGGGCCAACGAGATCAGCGAGGCCATCGCGGCCTACGCGTCCAAAAACAACCTGCCGCCCGGCGCGAGCTTCAAATGGCAGGACATCCGCAAACTCCTCAAACCCGACGCCTCGGTGTATAACTCCGACGGCAAGGACGTGACCGGCCGGCCGTATCTTTTCGGCAAGAAGATCGAGGACGGCGTGAAGGTCAACCCCGAGACGATCAAGGAAGTGGCTCCCGTGATCGACGACGCCGATGCGTACTGGGGCAAGTTCAAGCCGTGAGGGCGGCGGGAGCGGTTTTTGACTCGGATCGTTTGCTGTCGTAAAGGGAAGGATCGCTTTGGGGTCCGTTCTCCGGTGATGGGCGGTGGGGCTTTCGTACGGCAGAACGGGTGATGCTCGCACCGGCCGGGCGACGGCCGGAACGCCAGCGCGACGCGATGCGATACATATTCCACCGCATGTAGATGGCCAAATCTCTCGGACCAAACCTGGACTGTTCCCTCGTGACGGAACCTCCGCCCGACCCCCGGGAACAGGCGGCCGGTGAGGACCTGACCGATTTCCAGGACCCGCCCCCAGAGAGCGTTCCCGCAGCGGAGCAACCATCCGGGTCCTGGCCTTCGGCAGACGAATTGCCGGAGTCGTGGCCTGCGGCCGAAGAACCTGCCGGATCGTGGCCCGTCGCGGAGGAACCGCCCGCGCCGGTCTTCGACGAGATTCCCGCTGCGGAACTCCCACCCGACACCTGGGAAGAGCCAGCCGCCCTTCCAGATGCCCCTCCCGGCGAGTACCCGGCGGCGGAGGCTGCGTTCCTCCCCGAAGCAGAGGCCGAACCGTCCGCTCAGGCGGAAACGGTCGAGGCGGAGCAATGGACGAGCCCGGCCGCCACGCAATTCTGGGAAGAAACCACCGAGGCCCGCGCGCTGGACGCCGAGATGGACCACGCGGATGCCTCGCGGCTCTATCCTGGACGGCGCCCCCTCTACAAACGTCCCGAGCCGACGCTCACCCCGGACGAACAGTTGGCGCAGGTCATCACTTTTCTACAAAACCTGCAAGCCACCATCCAGAAGGCGGGCACCGAGAGCGAGGCCCCGTCGCCAGCGGCGCTGGGGTTGAGCCTCTTGCAACTGCGGCGGTTGTCGCGCACCGGCGTCGCGCCCGACCATTTCGAGATCGGCGTGCTGCCCCGGCCTCCCCGGGTCGAGACGGCTCCGCCGACCGAAGTCGATCCCGACCCGGCGGAGGCGGTGGCAGAGCCCGGAGAAATCGTCTTTCCACCGGAACCACCCGCCCGCCTGGAACGCCACCATGCCGTGTGGCTAGCCCTGACCGGCCTGCTTTGTCTGGTCACCCTGGGATTGGTCGCGTATCTGTGGACACGGATCGATCCCCTCGCGCGCACGGCCGCTTCGTCGTCGAAGCCGACGGCGCGCGGCACGCCCGGTCCGGCACAGGAAACGGAAGTTCCGGAGGAGGCTTTGCGTTTTGCCAACCTCACGCTCGAAGCGATCCAACTCGGCGACCTCAAGAAGGCGTCCGATCTCCTGACCAAGGCGCAACGGCAGGGCGTAGTCCTGCCGGGTTTCTATTACCAGGAGGCGTTACTCGCTTTCAACCAAGGCCGAACCCAGGAGGCCGATGACCTGCTCGAACGATCCATCGCGGCGAACGAGGCCGTGTCCGACTGCTGGTATCTGCGCGCCAACGCCACCTTTTTCACCGCGAGCCCGGGCAAGGCGGCCGAAGATTTTGAACAGGCGATCTACGCGAGTCCGTTCAGTCCGAGATATTATTTTTTCCGGGCCGAGTGCCTGCGCCGCAACGGCAACACCGTCGCCGCCGTCGGGCAGTTTCAACAGGCGCTCCGGTGCCGCCCCAGCTCGGCGGATACGGAGTTGATCCTGTTCAAGATCGGGTTGACCAAGATCGAGACGAACACGGACCTCATTTTCAAGACCGAATTGCACAACCGTTTATCGCAGGAGCCGGTCTCGGGGGACACGCTGCTGCTGGCGGCGGCCGAGGCGATCAGCCGCAACGAGTTTGTGGAAGCAGCCGACGACCTGCGCCGGGCGGCGGTTGTCCTGCCTCCCAGGGTCTTCCAATCACGGATTCGTGACTACGTTTTCCAGGCGCAGGCCAAACAGCCGGACATCGCCGCCGTGCTGAAGGTGACGCTCCTCCCCGCGCCGGTCGCCAATCCGTCCGCGCAACGGCCCGGACGGATCATCGTCGATCCGGCCACCCGCAACATGGCGGAAGCCGATCCGGCCGGTTGGTGACCGGCGGCAGAGCTTACCGCTCGTCGATGGGTACGACCTCAAGCCCGACCGGCGTGCCGGTGTACTCGCTCAAGCGGGCGGTAGAGCCGGTTGTCGGCAAGCTGTTCGAGGATGTGCGCCGTCCAGCCCGCCGTGCGCGCGATGGCAAAGATCGGGCGTGAACAGGTCCGTCGGCAGACCCGAGCGAGTAATAAACGGTCGCCGAATAGAAATCGACGTTCGCGTTGAGGCCCTTCTTTTCCTTCATCAGCGTGGCGATGCGCTCGCTCATGCGGACCCACTTCGGCTCGCCGAGCTGCTCGGTGAGTTTGACCGCCATCGCGCGCAGGTGCGGGGCGCGCGGGTCGAGCGTCTTGTACACGCGGTGGCCGATGCCCATGATCTTCTTTTTCTGCGCGAGTTGCTCGTCCACCCAGGCGTCCACCTTGTCCTCGTCGCCGATTTCCTTGAGCATGTGGATGACGCCCTCGTTCGCGCCGCCGTGCAGCGGGCCCTTGAGCGCGCCGATGGCCGCCGTGACGGCCGAATACACGTCGGTCAGCGTCGCCACGACGACGCGCGCGGTGAACGTCGAGGCGTTCATGCCGTGGTCGGCGTGGAGCACGTAGGCGAGGTCGAGCGTCTCGGCGGCTTCCCTGGTGGGTTCCTTGCCGTCGAGCAGGTAGAGGAAATGCGCCGCCTCGCCGAGGTCCGTGCGCACAGGCGGCAGGTCCTTGCCCTGACGGGCGCGATGGTAATAGCCGGTGATGACGCCGATCTTGGCCGTCAGCGAGAGGCAGCGCGCGTAGTTGGACTCGCGGTCGTAACCTTTGGTCTGCGTCGTACAAGCCCGAGCATGGAAACCGCCGTGCGGACCACGTCCATCGGGTTGGCGTCCTTGGGCGCTGCGGAGAGAAATCGATGACCTGCGGGGGCAGCTCGCGCTGGCTGGCGGAGCGCGCGGCAGAGGTCGTCCAGTTCGGCGCGCTTCGGCAGCCGCTCGTTCCAGAGCAGGAAAATGACCTCCTCGAAGGTGACCTTGCCGGCGAGTTCGTTGATGTCGTAGCCGGCGTAGATGAGCTGGCCTTTTTCGCCGAGCACATCGCTCAGGCGGGTGGTATTGGCGACGATGCCTTCGAGTCCTTTGGAGATCATGGTGACTGGATAGAGAATCAGTGATTGCGGACGATGGTGCTTGACGTCAGACACTTCGAGCTGGGTGACCAGCAGCAGGTCAATGATCGTAAAGTGATCTTCGGTCTCGCTAGTCACAATGACTGTTCAGCCGGCCGCCCGTCACCAGGATAAAATCCGGATGCGGCACCGGAACTGATCGGCCGTCAGCCAGATGGAACGTGAACGGTTTGAACGGCACGGCCTGTGCAAGTGCTCGCGGAGTGACTTCGATTGTCATGGAACAGGATCGTTGCATCGCCATGCACTCTGCCGCTAGCTTACGTTAACCCTTCATCTTGGCAATCAGCGTGTCGGCCATCGTGGCCGGGCGATTTGGCCACGGCGATGCCCGCGGCTTCCAGCGCCTCGATCTTGCCTTCCGCCGTGCCCTGGCCGCCGCTGACGATCGCGCCCGCGTGGCCCATCCGGCGTCCGGGAGGCGCGGTCGCCCCGGCGATGAACGCCGCCACCGGCTTCTTGCAGTTCTCGCCGATCCACGCGGCGGCTTCTTCCTCGGCCGTGCCGCCGATCTCGCCGATGAGGATGAACGCCTCCGTGCCCGGGTCGTCGTTGAAGAGCTTCACCGCGTCGAGGTGGCTGGTGCCGTTGATCGGGTCGCCGCCGATGCCGATGCAGGTGCTCTGGCCGTAGCCGCGCGAGGTCAGCTGCCAGACGGCCTCGTAGGTCAGCGTGCCGCGAGCGCGAGATGACGCCGACCGTTGCCCGGCTTGTGGATGTAGCCGGGCATGATGCCGATCTTGCACTGGTCGGGCGTGATGATGCCGGGACAGTTCGGCCCGATGAGCCGGACGCTTGGCTTGATCCTGCAGCGCCGACCTTGACGCGCATCATGTCCATGACCGGGATGCCCTCGGTGATGCAGACGATGAGTTCGATGCCCGCGTCGGCGGCTTCGAGGATGCCGTCGGCCGCGCCGGGCGGCGGCACGAAGATCATGCGTGGCGTTGCAGCCGGTTTCCTGGCGCGCCTCGGCGACGGTGTCGAAGACGGGGATCGTGTCGTCGAACTTCTCGCCGCCGCGGCCGGGGGTGACGCCGGCGACGACGTTGGTGCCATAGTCGCGGCAGCCGCGTGCGTGAAACGCGCCGGATTTGCCAGTGATGCCCTGCACGAGCAGGCGGGTGTTTTTATCGACGAGGACGGACATAGGATTTTCGGGGTAATAGCCGGGGTGGCTGCGGATGGATCATCGCCGCTGACGGACAAGTTTAAACGGGACGCACGTTACCTTTGGCTAGGCCAGCAGCATAATTCGGATGGAGCGGGTTGACGATGACCCGTCGTTCCAATGGCAGGATCACCAAGTCCATGTCCTCCATAGGAATCGCACCGAGCAACACTTGGTCGCCCAGAACAATGGCCCCGACGTAGCACGAACGATTTTCAAACCCGATGCGCACCGGGCCAACGTAGCGGCACATCCGCCGTTTCCCATCGGCAGTCGTGACTTCCTTTTCGGAATCCAGTTCCAGGTGAAGTTGATTGGCAATCTCCTCGGGCAAACACAAAAAGTTCGCCCCACTGTCGGCCAATGCCTCCACTTCAATCGGCTTGAGATTTTCCAGCAGAGGGTTGGAAAGGATGATTTTAGCAGAGGCGAGACCCATAGATTGATAGGCTGGTGAGTCACAAACTAATCGTCGTCCGAATCACCCGAGCCGCGCCCCACCCGGCGGCGCTCGATTAGCACCGTGTTTGGTTTCGTCGGGCTGGGGTGCGCCAGGAAACCCAGAGGTATGCGGTGCGTTTTGATCGTCGTACCCTTCACTGCGCCGGTCGCCGCTGCTGTCCGCCGACTCGCGCACGGCCGAAACGACCAGGGTGACGGGTTTGTCTGTGCCCTTCGGGCAGCTCGACCGTGAACCGTCCTTCCGCATCGGCGTGCGCGCTGCCCAGCACCTCGTCGGTCGGCTTGCCGTCGTCCTCCGCTTCCACGACTTCCACGAGCACACCAGGCACCGGCGCCATGGTGGCACGATAAAGCACACGACCGCGTAGTGGGGCACCGCCGTGAGTACCAGCCAGGATGCCGCCGGCGAGGCACACCGTAAGCGCCGCGACGAGCGTTGCGGCCAAAACCCGCCGCACGGATGTCGAATCAGTGCGAAGACTCATGGTTCGGGCGCGCCGCAGGCAAATCAACGTTCGCCTTGACGTATATTGTCGGTCTTGAACGAAGGATTTGCCTGCATGGCCAAGACCGTTGTGGCGTGCAGTGATCGAGGCATTGCGCCCGTCGCGCAATCTCACCGTGGTGACTTTGATAGGCTGGCGTGTCACCATCAGGCTGGCCACCCGCAGGTCGGTGCCGTCCGGGATCGTGCAAAAGGAAACGGCCGTCGGCATTGGTGTAACCGCTAGTGACGGGTTGCCCGTCGCAAAAAGCCTGCACGACCACTCGCTTTCAGTCCCTGCTTGCCATCCTTGCCAACCACTCTCCCGCGCAACTCCACCGCGGAAAGACGCGAGACTCCGCAAGGCTCCGACTAGCGCGAGCATCGTAGGCAAAGATAAAAGTTGGCTCCGCATGCAGGACAAAGGATTCGGGGATGGCGATCAAGCCACCGTCGCCGCCGCGCCGACGACCTTCACGGCCGCGTCGGTCAGGTCGTTGGCGGTGATGACCGGCAGGCCGCTTTCCTGGATGAGCTTCTTGCCCGCCTCGACGTTCGTGCCTTCCAGGCGCACCACCAGCGGCACGGGCAGGTTGACCGCTTTCACCGCGCCGATGATCCCCCGCGCGATGATGTCGCACTGCATGATGCCGCCGAAGATGTTGACCAGGATCGCCTTCACGTTCTTGTCGGCGACGAGGATTTTGAACGCCTCGGTCACCTGCGGCTCGGTCGCGCCGCCCCCGACGTCCAGGAAGTTCGCCGGGTTGCCGCCGTGGTACTTGATGATGTCCATCGTCGCCATCGCCAGCCCCGCGCCGTTGACCAGGCAGGCGATGTCGCCGTCCAGGCCGATGTAATTGAGGCCGAACTTGCTCGCCTCCACCTCGCGCGGGTCTTCCTCGGCCACGTCGCGCATGGCCACGATGTCCTTGTGCCGGTAGAGGGCGTTGTCGTCGAAGTTGAACTTCGCGTCGAGCGCCAGCACGCGGTCGTCCGGCGTGAGCACGAGCGGGTTGACCTCGACCATCGAGCAGTCGCATGCCAGGAACAGCTTGAAGAGGTTGAAGATCACCTCCGCCGCCGGCTTGTTGAGCGCGCCGCCGAAACCGAGGCTCTGCGCAATCTTCCGCGCCTGGTATGGCTGCAGGCCGAGCGCCGGATCGACGCGCTCGCGGAAAATCTTCTCGGGCGTGTGTTCCGCGACGGATTCGATATCCACGCCGCCCTCCGTGCTGGCGATGACGATCGGCGCGCCCGTGGCGCGGTCCATCAGGATGGCGAGATAATATTCCTTTTCGATGTCCACGCCCTGCGCGACGAGCACCTGGTTGACCAGCCGGCCCTCCGGGCCCGGTCTGGTGGGTGACGAGCACCTGCCCGAGCATCTTGCCGGCGACTTCCCGCGCTTCCTCCGGGCGTCTTGACGAGATGCACGCCGCCCTTGAACCCGTTTTTGAACGTCCCCTTGCCCCGGCCGCCCGCGTGAATCTGCGCTTTGACGACGAGTTCCGCCGCCGATCTCACGGGCCACGGCGGCGGCTTCCTCGGCGCGTGTGGGCGACCTTGCCCGCCGAGGTGGCGACGCCGTATTTCTGGAAGAGTTCCTTGGCCTGGTATTCGTGGATGTTCATGTGCGCGGGGACAGAGCGGGAGTGGGAAAGCCTGCAAAGAGAACGGAGAACGACGGCGGAACGGATGCCCCCCGGGAACTGGACCGGTTCAAAGGAAGGGCAAGTTAGGGAGGCCGGGGTGGAGTGGCAAGCGGCAAGTGGCGGGGAACGCGCCCCGACGCTCCCGGCCGGGCTTGCCACTTCCGGCGGGCCAATCGACACTCGCTCACCTCGCGCCGTGTCGAACTCCCTCAAAATCGCTCTCTACTTCGTCGCCACCCTGTTTCTCGGGACGCTGCTGGCCCCGCCGCTGTATTGGGCCGGGCACGCGCTGGGCACGGCGTGGAGTCCTCTGCACAAGCTCGCGGAGCTGGAGTTCCGGCGGTATTTCGACCGGGCGATGTTCGTCGCCGCGCTGGCCTTGCTGTGGCCGGCGGTCCGGGCGCTTCGCATCGGCGGCTGGCACGATCTCGGCCTCGAACGCGACCCGCGCCGGTGGCGACATCTCGCCTTCGGCTTCGTGGTCGCGGGAGGACTGCTGTGGCTGATGGGATTGTCGTTGTGGGGGTCGGGCCTATACGCGATGCGTCCCGCACCGGGGGGAATTTTAAAGGTGTTCGCCGGATCGGTCGCCACGGCGGTGGTGGTGGCGTGCATCGAAGAGGGATTTTTCCGTGGCGCGATCCAGGGACTCGTCGGCCGGACGGCCCCGGCGACGGTGGCACTGGTGTTCGTCGCGGCTCTTTTCGCGGTCCTGCACTTTTTCAAACCGCCGTCCGGGGTCACCGCGCAGGGAGAGGTAAATTGGCTGTCGGGGTTTGCTTATTTGCCCAAGGTGTTCTGGCAATGGGGCCGTCCCGAACTGTTGGTCGGGGGGCTGGCGACGCTTTTCGCGGTGGGACTGGTGCTCGGCTACGCGAGGTGGCGGACCCGCGCCTTGTGGTTGCCCATCGGACTCCACGCAGGCTGGGTGTTCGGGGTAAAAAGCTTCGCCGCCGCCAGCAGGCACGTCGCGGGAAACAACCTCTGGTTTGGCGGAGACCTGTCGCAGGGAGTGGTGCCGGTGGCGGTGGTCCTGCTCACGGGTGTGCTGGTGGCGGCGTGGCTGCGGCGGGAAAAGCCCGGGTCGGCTTCTTTTTGAGAGGGTCGCTCGTCGCTTGACCTTTCGGCGGCGCGCCGGTTAAAACCCAACGGTTGCCTTTTCGCCTCCGCGCATGGTTGCCGCTCTCCCGACGTTGACGCCGCGCCGTCCCCTGCGAGAAGGAGGCCGCTGGCTCGCCGGCGTGGGAACATCGATCTTCGAGACGTGTGCCGGACTCCTGTACCCGCCGTCGTGCGCCGTGTGCGGGACGGCCGTGCCGCCGGATGACTCCCTCTGTCCGGGATGCGCGGAGGCTTCGCCGCGGCTCGAAGCGCCCTTTTGCCCGGTGTGCTCGTGGCCGTACCCGGTCGCGGCAAACGGCGGGGCGTCCGTGGCGGGCCTGTCGTCGCTGTCGCACGCGATGACGTGCGGGAACTGCCGCGACCGTTCGTTCGCCTTCGACTGCGCGGTCAGCACGCGGCGGCACGACGGACCGGTGCGCGAATTGATCGTGCGTTTCAAATACCGGAGCGAACACCACCTGCGCCGCGCGTTGGCCGCCTGGTTGGCCGAAACGCTGGCCGACCCGCGCATCGCCAGCCGCCCGGCCGACGCGCTCGTGCCCGTGCCGTTGCATCCCCGCCGCCGACGCGAACGCGGTTATAATCAGGCCGAAGAATGTTCTCGTCTGCTGGGCCGTCAGGCGGGGTTGCCGGTGTGGCCGGTTTTGCGACGGGCAAGATACACCGGGACCCAGACACTCCTCTCCCGGGAGGAACGCGCGAAAAACCTGTCCGGGGCGTTCACACTGGTCAGCGGTTTGACCGCCCGGCGCTGGCGAAGGCGGATCGAGGGCGCGGACCTGCTCCTGGTGGACGACGTGTTCACCTCGGGCGCGACGGTGGACGCCTGCGCGCGGGTGCTCCTCGCGGCGGGAGCGGCGGGCGTGCGCGTGCTCACAGTCGCGCGGCGGTGAACGGCCCGCGCCTATTTTACTTCCGTCGCCTTGTACCCGATGACGCCGATGCGGCCGATGAGCGCCTGGAGCTTGATGCGCGCCGGGTCGTAGCGCACGGTGACCTTGTTGTTGAGCACGTCCACCTCGGCATCCTGCACGCCGTGGGCGATGACGAGCGTATGCTTGATCCCATCCTCGCAAGACGGACAGTCGATCTCCGGCTCCAGTTTCAGGACGGTCTTGACCACCGTGCCCTTGGGTTCGTCCGCCGCGAGTGGATTCGCCAGAGGAAAAACGACCAGCGATGCCGCGATCAGCCGCAAGACAAACCGTCTCATGGAATGAAGAATCAGAGACCGTGCCTCACCGCACCTGGCGGCGGAGAGTCACCTGGAACCGGCGCAGGGTACGCGCATCGCGGGCGTCGGCCACCAGGCGGCCAAGCGCCGCTCCGAAGAAGGCAGTCAGCAGGAAGGCACCCGCCAACAGAATTACCCACCAGGCGACGAAAGGAAAAAGAAGGGACGCCACTAGAAACAAGCCCGCGCATCGCCAGGCGCGAGGACCGACACGGTAGGATGCCTGGAACTCCTGAAGCAGGGTCAGACGGGGTTGTGGCGGGTTCTCGGTCGTCACTTCGACCCATCCTGGCAAATGAAGTTGATCCATGCAAGATCAATGTGCGGATCACGTTGGTTCCGCCCGTCAGATGATTTCCCATCCTTCGCATCCCGCTGTCGCGCTCGCCGCACACGTCGAAGCGGTCCGGGCGTGCGTGCGTTGCCCACGCATGCGTCGGCCCGCCGTGCCGGGTTATCCCACCGTCAGCCGGGTGCTGCTCGTCGGTCAGGCTCCCGGCCGACACGAACCCGTCGTCGGCCGACCGTTCGCGTGGACGGCCGGGCGCACGCTTTTCGCGTGGTTGCGCGAGGGCTGCGGTATCAGCGAGGAACGTTTTCGCCGCACGGTCTACATGGCGGCGGTGTGCCGGTGTTTCCCCGGCGAACTCCCGGCCGGCGGCGACCGCGTGCCCGACCGGGCGGAAGTCTCCGAATGCAGCCGGTGGTTGAAAGCGGAGTTCGATTTACTGCACCCGGAATTGGTCATTCCCGTTGGCCGTCTGGCCATCGTGCAACTCTTGCCGCCCGCGCCGTTGACGGAGATCATCGGGCGGCAGTTTCGGGCGAGCTACGCCGGGCACCCGTGCGACGTGGTGCCGCTACCGCATCCGAGCGGGGCCTCACCGTGGCCCCGGATCGAACCGGGCAAGACCTTGACCCGCCGCGCGCTGGAGTTGATCCGCGCGCACCCGGCGTTCCCGGCGGCGGATTAACGACCGCGCTCCGCCGCCAGCGCCGCCGGGAACGGCCGCGGCCCGTCGCGGTGGCCGAGTTTCACGTCGATCTCCTCCAAGCGCCGGATCAGGTCGAGCACCTCGCGCCGTTCGTACGATCCGCCCGCCGCCGCGCAAAAATGCGTCCGGCAGCCGAACGGCCGGTCCGCGTAAACCAGACACTTCCCCGTGCGCGCTTCGAGCATCGGGCAATTGCCGTCCGCCGCAGGCGGCACGTCCTTGCGCCCCGTCGCGCGCAACGCCCGCAGCGCCAAGAGCGCCTCCCCGCGCGTGACCGACGGCATCCGGCCCGTGCGCTTGAACTGGCAGCACTCCGTCAGCCGCGTGCACGCCCGCTCCACCGGACGCCGGTCGAGTTCGGCGTACACGGCACTGACTTCCGCCAAGGCCGCACGCACGGCGTCGGCCGAGCGGTACGCGGGCGGCAGGTTGTTGGCGGCGGTGCCCATGCGAAATTTCCGGCGTTTAGGGTGCGCGTTGCGTCCCGAGGGCGCTACTCAGCCTGGTCCACCTTATCCAACCCGGACAACACCTTTGACAGATAATCGAGGCGCGGCTTGTGCTTTCTCGCAAACGCGATGTTGCCTGCGGGAACCAAATCCATGATCTCCACGACGCCGGGGGCGTTTTTGGCCTCGACGCCGGGAGCGTCTCTGACCTCGACTGCCTCGCTGGCATACACCGTGGACATTAGACCCACGTAGAACTCATGCGGGTCTGTCCCCTCGGCTTTGAGCACGGCAGTAAAGTGCGGCGCGAGCCTGCTAACCATATCAGCGAGTGCATCGATCGACTGGAATTGCCCGCCAAGGACTCCCAGCTCCTTGCGGACCTGCGGATCGGCCTTGGCCGCCGCGACGAGTTTCGTGGCGACAGCTTCGAGCTTGTCGATTTTGGGAATCGTTAGCTCATAGTTCCTCAGCACCTCTTTGTCGGCTTCCGACATGCTGAGTTGCGCCACGGCGGCATCGCGCCCGCCCAGCAGGACGCACAGAAAGGCGGCTGCCATCACGCCGAGCGCGGCGGGACGACGAGTCAGCGAGGCACGGGAGAGGCGCATGGCCGCTTTGTCTAACCCGTGACATGCGCTAGATCAAGGGGAACCCAGGCCGTCCCCCCGCCTTTCCACTTTCCCCGATGCTGTCCTTCTCCACCTGCTGGAACTCCGCCCGCCACACTGAGGGCGGTTATTCGGGTTTGCCCAGTCCATCCATCTCGGACAACGTCTTCGATACCTGATCGAAGCGCTCCTTGTTCTTCTCGACGAACTCCAGATTGTCCGCCGGAACCACGTCCAGGGTCTGCGCGTTGCCGCCGGCGGTTTTGGTCGCGGCACCCATGCTGGCCAACAGCATGGAAATCGTGCCCAACAGGTAGTCGCGCGCGTCGGTCCCCTCGGACTTCAGCACGGCAACGAGGTGCGGTGCCAGTTTGTCGAAGGTCGCGTTGATCGCATCAATCGAACCCTCTTTTTCCGCGTTGATGGCCTGGATTTCCTTCTTGATCTGCGGGTCGGCCTTGGCGGCGACGATGACCTTCTTGGTAACTGCTTCCAGCTTGTCGAGCTTGTCGAGCGTCAACTTGTAGTCGAGCAAGGCCTTCTTGTCGGCGTCGGACATGCCGTCCTGCGCGACGGCGGTCCGCAACCCGCCGAACGCGACAACCGCCGCCAAGCCGAGGACCGCGAAGCGGCACAGGGCCAGGGCTGAAACGCGAAATTTCATGGCTGCTTGTCTAACCCGTGACATGCGTTAGATCAAGGGAACACGGGTTGCTCCCGCGCTTTTCCTCCTTTCCCTGATGTTGTCTTTCTCCACCTGCTGGAACTCCGCGCGCCACACCGAAGGCGCGCCGATGATCCAGGAAATCCTCGACCTCGGCTTCGAGAACGTCGAACTCTCCCACGGCGTGCGCATCTCGCTCGTCGGCGGCATCCAGCAGATGTTCGACGCGGGGCAAGGTCCGCATTTCCAGCCTGCACAACTTCTGCCCGCTGCCGCTGGAGGTGCAGGGCGCGTCGCCGGACTGCTACGAGTTCACCAGCCACCGGCCCTTCGACCAGCGCCGCGCGGTCAAGCTGACGCTCCAGACCATCGACTTCGCCCACCGCCTCGGCGCGGGGTTGGTCGTCCTGCACCTCGGCCGCGTGGCGATGACTCCGGTCACGCGCCAACTGGCGCGAAATGGCGCGCAGGAAGGCCGTATCCTCGCGCGAGTTCGTCCGACTCAAGATCGCCGCCGTCAAGGAACGCGAAGCCCGCGCGCCGGTGTTCCTGGAGCGGGTCAAGAGTGCCTCAAGCCCATCGTCGAGCACGCCGCCAAGCAAAAACGTAACCTCTGGCATCGAGGGCCGCTTCGGCTACGAGGAAGTGCCCAGCGAACGCGAGATGCCCGCGCTGCTGGAGGAGATTGAACGCGCCGCACGTCGGTTACTGGCACGATTTCGGGCACATCCAGGTCAAGAACAACCTCGCGTTTCGTCGATCATTACGAATGGCTGCAGGTCGATCCGCCACCGGCTGTTCGGCTGCCATCTGCACGACACGCAATGGCCCGTGACGGACCACCGGGTGCCGTTCGCCGGGGGGATCGAGTACGACCGGCTGATCCCGCTGCTGCCGGAGAATTGCCTGTTCGTCTGGGAGCTGAGCCCGCGCATGAAGGCGGAGGAAATCCGCGCCGCGCTGGCTGCGATGGCGGGAGAAGTTTGGCACCGCGTGATTTTGGGGAAGACAGAATTTTGGCCGCAAAAAGCGCAAAAAACGCAAAAGGGAAGGGGTCGAACAACCGGCGTGATATAACCTTCTTCCTCCGCTTTTGTGCGTCTTCTGCGCTTTTTGCGGTTATTCCCTTCTCTCTGGCGGCTTGACGGACGTTGCATGCAGCCCGTTTTCAAGCACCGGATGCGGTCGATTGACGATCTGTCCGGCATTTCACGTGCTCTCCCATCGAAAGCTGCTTTCCGATCCGGGTCCCCGCGGCTACGTTCCTCGCTTTGCCTCCGCCCGCATGAAGAAAATCCTGCTCACCACCCTCCAGGTCGCCGTCACCGTCTTTGCGCTGTACTGGGTGTCTTCCGCAAGCCGAGGCAGATTCACGGGCATAGGTGCGCTCCGGCGAGCGGCAACGACTACTTGGCTGCTCGCCGCCGTGCTCATGGCCGGGCTGGCTCCGCCCGTCGCGCCACGTGCCGCTGGTGGATGCTGCTGCGCGTGCAGGACATCCACCTGACGCTCGGGCGCGTCGCGCAGCTCTACATGGTCGGCATGTTCTTCAACCTCTTCCTGCTCGGCTCGACCGGCGGCGACGCGGTCAAACTCTTCTACGTCCTGCGCGAGAATCCCGACCCGGGCAAACGCGCCGGTGTCGATCCTGGCGGTCATCATGGACCGGCTCCTCGGCTTGCTGGCGCTGATCATCCTGGCGACTGTGTTTCGTCTGGCTGCGCTACCACTGGCTGACGCAGACGCCCGCCGCGACGCAAGTGGTCAACGGCTTCCTGTTCATCCTCGGATTCGGTCTGGTTCGGTGTCGTCGTGACCATCGTCACCGCACAATGCGACGGCTCGTGGACCGGCTGCCCGCGAAACTGCCGGGCCGCAGCGAAGTTCCTCGAACTCGCCGCCGCCGTCCAGAGTCTACACCCGCGCGTGGCCGACGACGCTGGCGTGCATCGTCATCTCCTTCGTCGGGCACAGCTCGTTCATCTTCACGTATTATTTCGCCGCGCGGGCGCTGCGCGCGGCGGTGGCGTTCTGCGACATGGCGGTGGTGCATGCCCATCGTCAACACCTATCGTCGCGCTGCCGATCAGCCTCTCGGGCGTGGGCGTGCGCGAGGCGCTGTTCACGACCCTGCTGCGGTGACCTCTGCGGCGTGGGCGCAGGAAAAGTCCGTGCCCATCTCGCATCATCGGCTTCCTGTGCTACGGTGATCTTCTACGGTCTGCTGGGCGGCGTCTGGTTTACCTGTTTTTCCGGTCAGAGGCCGGGCGCGGTGCCCGCGCACGTCGAGGCGGTCGAGGCGCGCGATGGAAGAAGCGGCGCTGCCGGCCATCATCGCGGAGGCCAACCACCCGCCGCGCCGGGCGGCCTGATGCCTGACGGAAGCGCCGCGATCGCCAGCCGCCGCGTGTCGATCTCTGCACGCGACGATCACGTTCGATCGGCAAGCTCGGACACGGGTGCGCCGGTCGCCGCTCGCGCCGAAGACCGACCCGTGCGCACGCACGACGGCGAGTCACCGTCGACGCCCGGGCGCAATTCCGCGTGCTGCTGCTCGCCGGTCTGGTGGACGAAATTTACCTGACTCGTGCGTCCCCGCATCGACGGCCGGCGCGACGCCCCGACCCTCGAGCGGACCGCCGACGCCGGAATTTTTTCCGCGCTCGATCGCCTGCCGGCTGCTGAGCATGGAAATCCATGGCGGCGAGTGCTTTCTGCGTTACACGGTGTTGCGCCGCACCCGCACGGATGCCCGCCGGGCCTGAAATCCGAGGCATCCGTTCGCGCGCCGCCGGCGTTTGCCTTTTGGTCCGGCGTCGGCCATCGTGCCGCGCGTTTTTCCTCTCCGTTGATGCACACCACCACCGCGATCACGATGCGCGCGCCCAAGGAGCGCATCTTCGAGACCGCCGCCGATCTCTCCGGCTGGCCGCGCATCCTGCCGCATTACCGCTACATCCATTACTACGAGCGCGGCCCGGTGCGCAACGTCGTCAAGATGGCCGCGACACGCTCCGGCATCCCGATCGCGTGGACGAGCGAGCAGATCATCGACCGCGAGAGGATGGAGGTGCGTTTCACCCATCTGAAGGCGTTCACCAAGGGGATGCACGTCGTCTGGACGTTCACCGACACACCCGAGGGGTGTGTACGTGGAGATCGTCCACGACCTGAATTTCCGCGTGCCCGCGCTCGCCCCCGTTGCCGAACGGATCATCGGCCAATTTTTCATCGACGCACGTTGCCGGCACGAACCCTGCGCTGCATGAAGGCTTATCTGGAAGTCGAGGCCCCCATCATGAAACGCGCCGTCATCACGGGCCTGGGCCCCATCACCTGCATCGGCATCGGGCAAGGAGGCGTTCTGGAACGGCCTGCGCGCGCAAAAAAGCGGCATCGACCGGCTGACGGCGTTCGATTCGAGCGAATACAACGCGCACCACGCCGGCGAGGTGCGCGACGTTCGATCCCGCCGATTTTTTCCCGCCGCACCGGCTCAAGCGGCTGGACCGCTACGCGCAGTTCTGCCGTGGCCAGCGCGCGGCTGGCGCTGGAGGACGCCGGGCTTCGCGTACTTCGCCCGAGGATCCGCAGGCCCGCGTGGGGGTCAGCTTCGGCACGGCGCTGGGCGGCATCGCGGGCGCGGAGTTCCAGCACGCGCATTTTTTGAAGAAGGGCACGCGCGGCGTCAACCAGACGCTCGCCTTGCAGGTCTTCGGCGGGTCGGCGCACACGAACATCGCCATCGAGTTCGGCCTGCGCGGCGTGGGCACGACGAACTCCAACAGTTGCGCCAGCGGCACGGTGGCCGTCGGCGAGGCGCTGCGTTACATCCGCGACGGTCTGGGCGGACGTGATCGTGGCCGGCGGCGGCGGAAGCGCCGCTCAGCCCGCTGACGTTCAGCGCGTTCGCGCATCATCAAGACGATGAGCCAATGGGAGGGCGAACCGGCCGCGCGCGCCTGCCGGCCGTTCGACCGCACGCGCGACGGCTTCGTCATGGGCGAGGGCGCGGCGGCGTTGGTCATCGAGGAATACGAACACGCGAAGGCGCGCGGCGCGCACATCTACGCGGAGGTGCTCGGTTACAGCCTCAACAACGACGCCTTCCACATGACCAGTCCCGCTGCCCGACGGCGCGTGCGCGATCGCGGCGATGCGCGCGGCGCTCGACGACGCGCGGCTGCGGCCCGAGGAGATCGACTACGTCAACGCGCACGCCAGCAGCACGCAGGTCAACGACGCGACGGAAACGCTGCGCCATCAAGACCGTGCTGGGCGAGCACGCGTACCGCATCCCGGTCAGCGGCACGAAGGCGTACCACGCGCATCCGCTCGGCGCGACGGGGGCCATCGAGACGGTCGTGGCCGCGTTGGCGATGGAACGCGGCTGGGTGCCGCCGACGCTGCACCACGAGGAAGCCGACCCGGCGTGCGACCTGGACATCGTGCCCAACGAGGGGCGCGAGGTCGGCGCGCGGCGGATGCTGAGCAACTCGTTCGGGTTCGGCGGGATCAATTCCTGCCTGATTTTGGGTAAGGTGTAGACGCACGAGGGTCTTGCGGCTGGTTGCGCTCGGGCCGTTCCGGGTGGATGTTTCCAACAGATGAAATCTCTGCGCTCCTCATGGAAGCTGCCGGTTGTCTGCGGCGTTGCCATCGTGGCCGTCCTGCGTTTCGGCGCACCGACGGTCATCCCCGCCGCCCCGTCGCCGGCGGCATCTCCGGCGGCCTCCGCCGCAGCCGTCACGGCCACGCCCGCACCGGATTACGCCGCCGCCGTGGCCGGACTCAGGACGCCCGACGCCCTGTTCGCTTACATCGACAAGCACGCGACCATCGAAGACATCCAGCCCGACGACAGCATGCCCCGCGAGGAACAGGTCGCGCAGGTACGCAAGATGGTGGACGAGAAGATCGTGCTCCTGCGCCCCGCCATCGACGCCTTCCTCAAGCAGTACCCGCAGGACCCCCGCCGCTGGGACGTGCAGCTCCAGCGCGTTTTCTTCCTCAAGGATGCGGAGAACATCTCCAACGACGAATACACCTCCACGCTCAAGACCGTGGCCACCGCGCCCGATGCCTCGGCCAACGCGCGCCACCATGCCCGCGCCGTCCTGCTCCAGAACCGGCTGGAGGAGATCAACCCGGTTGAGGGTCTGACGCCCGCCCTCGAAAACGAGATGGCCACTTACGAAAAGGATTTTCCCGACGACGAATCGGGCAAGGACCTGGTGGAACTGCGCGTCCGCCTGGTGCGCGCCACCGCGCCCGACAAGCTCGACTCCACGCTCGAAGCCCTCACCAAAAGCCCCAATAAAGCCACCGCCAGCGCGGCCGACACGCAGTTGACCCTGCTGACCAAACCGATTGACTGGAAATTCGACAGCGCCACGGACGGCAAGGCCGTGGACCTGTCCAAGCTGCGTGGGAAGGTCGTGCTGCTCGACTTCTGGGCGACGTGGTGTGCGCCCTGCATGGCCAAGATACCGGAGATCGTCACGCTCAGTAAGAAATACCAGGACAAGGGTTTTCAGGTGATCGGCGTTTCGTTTGACCAGGATAAATTCGCACTGCTCAAGATCGTCAAGGCCAAGGACATGACGTGGCCGGAGTACTTTGACGGCAAGGGGCCGGAGGGTGAGGTGACCTCGCGTTTCGGCGTCGATGCGATCCCGGCCGCCTGGCTCGTGGACCGGCAAGGACTTTTACATCCCGTGGATCGGGAAGCCGATCTGGACACAGAAATCGCCAAGTTGATTGACACCAAACCCTGAGCCTAATTTCCATGACTCCCGACGAACGCAATCTCATCACCGGTTTATTCGACCGTCTGCGCACGGCCGACACCAACGCCCCCGCCAAGGACCACGAAGCCGACGAACTCATCCGTCAGTTAACGGCCCAGGCTCCCAGCGCGCCCTATCTACTCACGCAGACGCTCCTCGTGCAGGAACACGCGCTCGCCAACGCGCAGACCCGCATCCAGGCCCTCGAACGTCAGGTCGCGCAGGCGCAAACGCCGCAGTCTTCCGGTTCATCGGGCGGCGGTGGTTTCCTGTCCGGGCTATTTGGAGGACATAGTTCCACCCCTCCGCCCGCGCCGGTGCCGCCGCAGCAGGCACCCCCACCGATGCCGGTCCAGCAGCAGGCTCCGCCGTATCCTTCCACGGTGAACATGGCCCCATCGTCCGGCGGCGGATTTTTGCGTAATGCCCTCACCACGGCCGCGGGCGTGGCCGGTGGAGCGGTGCTGTTCCAGGGCATTGAAAACCTGCTCGGGCACAACTCGGGACCGTTCGGCTCGGGGCTTGGCAGCGGTGGTGGTTTTATGAACAGCGGCGGACCGCAGGAAGTCGTGAACAACTACTATAACGACGGACCCTCCGGTGGGCATGACCAGGGCGGAGGCGGCGCGGGTGGCGGCGACTACAGCGGCAGCGGCATCCCCGGGGGCGCGGCGGATCAACCCGCTCATCCCGGCTACGAGGATGCGCGTTCCGACGGCAGCAACTTCGACAACAGCAATCCGTTCGACCAGCCCGCGAACGACAATAGTTTCTTCAACACCTCGCCTGACAATAGTTCGCTCGACAACAACTACGACGCGGGCAACACTGATGCTGGCAGCAGTGATTTCGGCGGTGGCGGGGATTTTGCCGGCGGCGATAGTTCCGGCGGTGGCAGCGACGACAGCGGGACGGTGTAAAGCAGGCCGCGCCGCGATCAGTTCATAAAAAAAGGGACGCCCACTCAAGGCGTCCCTTTTTGTTTGCGCGGACCTTGCCCGTCGAAGTGTTCAACCTTTCAGCGAGGCCATGTCGATGACGAAGCGATATTTCACGTCCGCCTTGACCACGCGTTCCCAAGCTTCGTTGATGTAGTCCATTTTGATCATCTCCACGTCGCAGACGATGCCGTGCTCGCCGCAGAAGTCGAGCATCTCCTGGGTCTCCGGGATGCCGCCGATGGCGCTGCCCGCGAAGTTACGGCGCGGCAGCAGCAGGTTGAATACGGCTACGGGCAACGGCTTCTCCGGCGCGCCGACTTGGCACAGCGTGCCGTCGAGCTTGAGCAGACTCAGGTAGGCATTGATGTCGTGTTCCGCCGACACGCAGTCCAGGATGAAGTCGAAGCTGGCCGAGTGCTTTTTCATCTCGTCTTCGTTCTTGGAAATGACGACCTCGTCCGCGCCGAGTTTCCTGCCGTCCTCCACCTTGCCGGGCGACGTGGTGAAAAGGACCGTGTGCGCGCCGAGCGCGTGGGCGAACTTGACGCCCATGTGCCCGAGGCCGCCCAGGCCGACGATGCCAACTTTTTGTCCCGCACCGACCTTCCAGTGACGCATGGGCGAGTAGGTCGTGATGCCCGCGCAAAGCAGCGGGGCCACCGCCTTGAGATCGAGATTCTTCGGCACTTGCAGGACGAACGCTTCTTCGACGGTGATGTTCGTCGAGTAACCGCCGAAGGTATGGCCGCCGAGTTTCTTGTCCTCGCCATTGTAGGTGCCGGTGAAGCCGTTGAGGCAGTATTGTTCCAGGCCCTGCTCGCAGGACGTGCATGTGCGGCACGAATCGACCATGCAGCCGACGGCCGCGAGGTCGCCCACTTTGAATCGACTCACGTTGTCGCCGACGGCGGTCACGCGCCCGACGATTTCGTGGCCGGGCACGCAGGGGTACTGGGTGCCGGCCCACTCGCCGCGACCGGTGTGGATGTCGGAGTGACACACTCCGCAGTAAAGGATTTCAATGGCCACGTCGGTCGCGCCCGCATCACGCCGGGGGATCGTGAAAGGGGCCAGCCGCGAGGTCGTGCTCTGAGCGGCGTAAGCTTTGGTAGGAGTCGTGTTCATGTGGGACAATATGCATCAGGAACCGGCGATTTTCACCGGCTAACCATCGGTCCGATTCATCTGGCGGCGCGCGGACTGGAAGGATCGGTCTACCGGGTTGGATGACGCGGCCCGACGCCACGATCTAGCGACCGCCATGTTGCAAACGATCCGCCGGCGCGTTCGGCTGGAGCCGTGCGCTTTCCGAAGCGAGCACGTACTGTTTCCATCTGGCGCTGCCGGACCCCAAAAATCCTTGGGCTCTTTGGAAATATCCGTTGATTTCTTCGTTCGAGAGAGGCTCCGCCCCGTGAAATTCCACCTCGCGCCTCAGATCCTCCAAAGCGTGGTAGATGCTGCGCTCGTTGAGCCAGAGTTCGGACGGCTTCCTCAAACCCTCGACCGAGGTGAGCACGCCGATCATCGCGGTTACGATGATCACGAGGATGCTGCACGCACTTCCCCCGACTCCGGCCGCCGCAAATCCCGCCAGAATGGTCGAGGCTGCGGTCAGGAAAAAGATCGTGTAGCGCATGCGGCGGTAGATGCGCTTGTGCTTGTTCGATTCGAGGTCGAAATACTTGATGTGCGAGGTGAGCTGCGACTTGAGAATATCGAGTTTTTCCATGTGTAACGAATTGCCTCCCAAACGGATATTGCACCACCACCTCCGCCAAAAGCGATCCCTTTTTCGTCCGCCACCCGACAGGGCGAACGACAGGCGTTACTTTCCTGCCGCCTTACCGGAAGACCAGCCGCCACCAATGGCGCGCACGAGGGCAATCGTCGCCGCGAAACGCGCGTTGCGGTTCTGCACGAGGTTGAGTTCCGCGCCGAGCAGCGAGCGTTGGGCATCGACGACATCGAAATAATTGGTCGCACCTTCGATGTACCGCTTCTGCGACAACCCGAGCACCTGCCCGGCGTCTTCCGCCGCCCGTTGGCGAGCCTCAGCCTGCGCGGCCCGCTGGCGCAGATCGGAGAGCGAGGTCTCGACCTCCTTGTACGCCGTGATCGCCGTCGCGCGGTAGGCGGCGAGCGCGCCTTCGCGCCGGGCCTTGGCGGCACGCAGATCGGCCACGTTGCGGCCCCCCTCGAAGATCGGCACATGGATGCGCCCCAGCACGGACAACGCCCGGCTCTGCGCGTCGAAAAGCTGGTTGTCGTTCGCGCTTTCGAAGCCGGCGTTCCCCTCAATGTTGAACGTCGGCAAAAACTGCGCGCGCGATACACTGATACGTTCGTCGTCGGCGGCGAGCTGGCGTTCGGCTTCCACCAGATCGGGTCGGCGGGAAAGCAGTTGCATCGGCACGCCCGGCGGGACCGATGGCAGCGGGCTGTCTTCCAGCGGACGCACGGGCACGCGGAACGTGCTCGCGGACTGGCCGCACAACGCGGCGAGATTATTTTCCAACTCGGCGCGCTGGCGCGTGATCTCCTCGGCGTCGGCCTGGGTGTTGTCGAGTTCCACTTTCGCGCGGGCGAGGTCGGACGGACCGGCGACGCCCGCGCTGAATCGTTCCTGGCTCAGACGCACGGCGTCGCGCCGCAGTTCCAGGCTGCGCCGCAGCACGACCGCTTCGGAATCCAGAGCGCGCAACGTGAAATACCCCGTAGCCACGTCGGCGCTCAGGCTCAAAGCCACCGCGCGCCGGTCCGCCTCGGCCGCCTGCGCGCTCGCGCGGGCACTGGCGTAGGCATGGCGGATGCGGCCGAACACGTCGAGTTCGTAGGAGACCGTTAGCGGCGCGCGGAAATCGTTGAACGTCGCGGCAAGCCCCCGGCTGGCGAACGCTGGAATTTGCCCGTTGCCACCCGCCCCGAGGACCGCGCCGAACGCGCCCGCGTTCCCGACGAGTTGCGCGCGCAGGATCGGCCCGGTGTTGGTCGTGCGCTGGCGTTCGATGGAAAGGTTCGATTCCACGGTCGGGTAATATCCGGCGGCGGCGGTGCGGGTGCCCTGCCGCGCCTCGTCGATGCGCGCGACCGTGCAGGCGAGGTCTTGATTCGAGGCGGCGGCCTGACGCTCCAAATTATCCAGCGTGGCGTCGTGGAAAATATGCCACCACGGCGCGGTGGAATTCACATCGCCGGGAGCCGCGGGGTCGGTCGGGATCGGGCGCGCGGCGGGGGCGTTCTTGAACCGTGCGGGCGCTTCGACCGGCGGGGGCGTCGGCTTCGGAGCGGCGTGGGTCTGCGGAAGTGTGCAGCCGACGATGGCGAGCAACCACGCGGCGACCTGTCGCCGCGTTCCAACCAAGGTAGGGATGGCTCTCCGAGCCGTCCCAAGATTGGCCTGGATAATTCCGAAGCGAACCAAGCGTCTTCCGGAAACATTTGGGACGGCTCGGAGAGCTATCCCTACCTTATTGACGACCGGCCGTTGTGCGGCCTGCCCAGAATCGACGTGATGACATTTCATCTTCGGTTCAGCGCACCCGCACGTTGACCACCGACGACAACCCGGGCCGGATGCGGTTCTCGTAACCGCGCGTCCCCTCGTGGTCGAACACGATCTTCACCGGCACGCGCTGGACGACCTTGGTGAAATTGCCCGTTGCGTTGTCGGGCGGCAGCAACGCGAACTGCGCCCCGGTCGCGGGCGAAATGCTGTCGATCTTACCCGGAAACGTCGTGCCCCGGGATCGCGTCGAGGGTGATCTCCACCGGCTGCCCGTCGTGCATCTTGGCGAGTTGCGTTTCCTTGAAGTTGGCGACGACCCATAGGTCCGGCTCGACGAGCGCGAAGAGCGCCTGCCCGACCTGCACGCGGTTGCCGGTCTCGACGTTTTTGTTGCCGATGCGCCCGTCAGTCGGTGCGGCGAGCGTCGTGTAGGAAAGCTCGCGTTCGGCGTCTTTCACGGCGGCCTCGTTCGCGCCGACGGTCGCCTGCGCGGCGGCGAGCGACGCCTGCGCGCTCTCGACCTGCGCCTTGGTGGCGGCGACGTTCGACTGCACCCCGGCGAGGTTCGCTTTCGCAGCGTCGAGCGCGGCCTGCGCGGCGTCGAGCGCGCCCTTTGTCCGTGTCCACCTGCGACTTGGCGATGGCTTGCTTGTCGTTGTTGAAAAGCCGGTTGTTGCGGTTGAAGTCCGCGTTGGCGGTCTCGGTCTGCGCCTCCGCGCGATCCACCTGTGCCTGGGTCTGCTGGACCTGCGCCTCCATCTGCGTGACTTGCGCTTGCGACTGCGCGACGGCCGCGTTCGCCTTGGCTTCCTCCGCGTGCGACTGCGCGAGCATGGCCTGAGCGCGGTGCAGGGCGATCTCGTACTCCAGCGGGTCGATTCGTGCGAGGGTCTGACCGGCCTTCACGGTGCTGGTTGTCGTCCACGAGCACCTCGGTGACGGCTCCCGACACGCGCAGGCGACCTGATGGACATGGCCGTTGACGTAGGCGTCGTCCGTTTCCTCGAAGTTGAACGCGTGCTAGACGAACCGCGCCGGTCCACCACAGCGCACCTGCGATGACGACGAGGGTAACCAGCCAGAACACGGGTCCGCGCCGCTTTTTTGCCGGCGGCGTCGGGGCGGCGTTCCCGGAGACCGGCACGGGAACGGTGTCAGGAATGGGTCGGTCGGTGCGGCCGGTGGGTGGCGGCGCTTCCGCGAGGGCGGTACTGGCTGATTCGTTGGCCATAAATGGGTTAGTGTGCGGAGGCCGCGGCTTCGCTGGCGGCTTTGTTCGGACGGCCGCCGAGCAGGAAGAGCAGCGGCAGCGACAGCACGAACGCCACGACGACGTAAGAGAAAATGTCCGAGTACGCGATCAGCGCCGAGTTGCCATCGACGATCCGGTCGATGGCGCCCAGCGCGCGGTGTTGCGCTTCGGCGAGGTCGCCGTTGTTCGCCGCAAAGCCGGCGGTCATCGCGTGCAGGCGGTCGAGCACGGGTTGGCGGTAGAGCGTGACGTGGCTGACCAGCACGGCGCGGTGCGCAGCCATGCGGCGCGTGACCATCGTCGTGATGAGCGCGATGCCGATGGAACTGCCCATCTGCCGGCTCAGGCTGTAGATGCCCGAGCCGGCAGCGATCTCGTTCTTGGGCAGCGGACCGAGAGAGGCGAGGCTCAGCGGCATGAACATCATCACCGAGCCGACGGCGCGCAGGATCAGCGGCCAGAAAATCGTTTGCGCGCCCGTGTCCGGGTTGAATCCCATGAGCAGCGCGCCGGTGGCGGCGGTCATCAGCGCGCCGATGGCGATCATCAGCGCGCGGGTCGTACTTCGAGAGAAACCGCCCGTAGACGATCATCGTGAACGCCGACGCCAACGCGCCGGGCACCTGGAGAACCCCGCTCTGGGTCGGCCGTGTAATGCAGATATTCCTGCACGAACACCGGGATGGCGAACATGATCCCGTAAATGCCCATGCCCGAGAATACGCCGAGTACAGGCTGCCGCCGATCATTGAGCGGTGACGCAGCACGCGCAGGTCCACGGCGGGCTTGTCCACGCGTAGTTCCCACCAGATGAATAGACCCGATGCCCAGCGAACGGCCAGCAACGCCATCGCTCGTGATGAAATCGCGAGCCGAACCAGTCGTCCTGCTGGCCTTCCTCGAGCATCGTCTGGAAAGAGGCCAACCCGATGGCGAGCAGCCCGATGCCAGTCCAATCCACGGGGCCCGTGCGGTCGAGTTTTTCGGGCTCGTCGGCGGGGAAAAAAGTCGTGCAGGCCAGCACGGCGAGGATGCCGAAAGGGATGTTGATGAAGAAAATCCAGCGCCAGCCCATCTGATCGGTCAGCCAGCCGCCGAGCACCGGACCCAAAGCCGGGCCAGCGATGACTCCCAGCCCGAAAATGGCCTGCGCCGCGCCGCGTTCGGCCGGCGCGAAGGATTCGAAAACGACCGACTGCGCCTTGGCCAGCAGACCGCCGCCCGCGAGACCCTGCAACACGCGCGCGGCGATGAGGAACCCGAGGTTGGGTGCGAGCCCGCAGAGCACGCTGGAAGCCGTGAAGCCCACCAGCGAAAACACGAAATAATTCTTGCGCCCGAACCGGTCACCCAGCCACGCGGAAAGCGGGATGATGACGACGTTCGCGCAGGCGTACGCGGTGGACACCCAACCGGCCTCCGAGAGCGTCGCGCCGAGGTTGCCGCGAATGTCGGGCAGGGCGACGTTGGTGATGCTGGTGTCGATGACTTCCAGGATCGCCCCGAGCGAGGCCGCGAGCGTGATGATCCACTTGAGCGTGCCGCGCTGAAGCAGGCGCGCGGCCAGCGGACCGAGCAGCCGGGCGTCGGAGCCGTAGAGCGGATAGGAAACGGCGGCCATGTCAGTTTTCGATCCCACGGACGAACACGTCCACGCAGGTTTCGAGGTAGCGGCCGGCCGGGTACTTCGGACAATACGGCGAGGACCGACGGAAGACCTCGGTGAAGATCATGCTACTGAACACGTCGGCGGCGACGAGCGGATCGACGCCGCGCCGGACCAAGCCTCCCGCTTGCGCGGACACGATGGCGGCGAGGAGTTCGGCCTTGAGCGGCAGGAAAACGCCTTTGAACACGAGCATCTCGTGCTCGCGATGGCGGTGAATTTCGCCGATGAGCGTGCGTAGGAGCGGCAGGTTGGTTTCGAGCAGTTCGTGGTACCGTCGCGCGTAGCGGCGCAGGGAGGCGCGCAGATCGGCAGCATCGTCGGTGGGCGGATGAGCGGCGAGCGTTTCCGCTTGTTGGTCGAAGGTGCGTTGCACGACCTCGGACAGCAGCTTTTCCTTGGTTTGAAAATGGCGAAAAAGGGTGACCTCGTTCACATTCGCTTCCCGGGCGATTTCGCGGGTGGTGGCCCCCTCCAAGCCGCTCCGGGCGAACACGCGCGCGGCAGCGTCGAGCAGACGCTGGCGGGTTCCGACACGGGGGATGGTCTTGACGATGGCTCCTTTCATGCAAGCAACCACTTGCATACATTGTCCCGGGAATTAGTGCAACCGAAAAATCGCGGATACGACGCGGGACGTGTGTCGTCGATTCATTGATTATCCGAGCCCGCAACTTGAGCGACCATGCGGGACGAACGCGACATTCACATCATGCTATGACCCGGTTGCGGTGAAATGACTCACCATCGCGAGCCCGAATTTTGTCGGAGCAGAAGCTGGCAATAAATGGTAGGGACAACTTTGCCAATTCACATCGTCTTCGCCGTCATTTTATGAGTCTGACCCATTATCGTGTCATTGCCGTGCCGGTTACCGTATTTTTCCTCTCTGCGGTTTCGTGCGACCGGCCAGACCGGGCATCCGGCGCGCAAAACGACGCCGCGGCTCAGTCCATCCATGCTAGCGCACCCCTCGCCTCGCGTGACGTCGCCCGGCTCGCGGTCTCTGGCGTGGACTCGCTCCTCGACGGTAAGACCCCTACGGCGGCGACGCAGAATTTTTTCTCTGCCTACAATAACGCGACTCACATTTACACGCGGAATCCGGACTGTCTCGCCGCGCGGATTGATACAACCTGCATCTCGGTGGCGAACTCCGCCAACGCAGATGGCACCGGCGGCACCCGCGGCTGCGTGACGATGGTTACCCAGTTACACGGCGTGACCAACCACCACTTCGGGCAACCTTATCAAGTGGGGGTGGTCCATTATTTCGTGGATCGCTCCAATACCGTTCACGCACGCACGGTCGTCAAAGCCGAGCAGGTCGGCGCGGTGGACATCGAAGTGGTGACGTTTGACTCGCCCTTGCCGGCTACGATCAAACCGGTGCAACTTTTTCCGGCTGGCGCTGTCGCGCGCCTGCTGCCTGCCGGCACTCCACTGCTGGCCACCAACCAGCAGAAGCAGGCGATCATCACGGAACTAGCGGGAATGATGGGAACGGACATCGTGGTTCGGCCGGCCCTCGCACCGGGCCGTCGGCCGTGGACCGCTTCTCCGCCCGCCGTGCTGGGCGATAGTGACTCGCCGACGTTTGCGCTGCTGGACCGGCGGCCACTGCTTCTCTTCACCTACTACACAAATGCATCAGGACCGGCTCTCTCGGAAAATCTTGTCGGGATCAAAGCACTGCTGAGCGGTGGATATTCGCTCGACATTGCAACGCTCGAATAAGAATGACCCATCGTGGGCATCTACTGAAACTTACTCGGCATTCAGTTTCCGTGGCCACGGCACGGGCTCACCACCGAGTGCACGGGATAGATCCACGTGACATCTTCGCGTTTGACGACCATTGACCCAAAATTGGGATTGAGTGCCACGAACCGGAATTGTTCTGGCTGTTGGCCCCGGAAACTTACGGTCTTGAACGTCACCGATTCATCACGGATTTTCGCAACGGCCAGACCGTTGTTCTTCGGCGGGAAACTCGGCATGCAGATTGCCAGGTTGCCGGGAGGATATTTTGGCAGCATGGAATCACCTACCACGCGCAACGCAAACGCGTTCGGGTCCGGGCATAGGCAGTCGATCCAGTCAACCCAGTCCAGGGGTAGCTCTTCGTAGCGCGTGAACCGCCCCGCTTGTACCCACGAGAGAATCGGCACGCGCCGTGTGATCTCTGGCGCGGTGAAAAATGACAGCCCGCGCACCAGCTCTTCGAACCGTGCTAGCAAAGGGGCCGTCGGTGCGTGCACGCCTCGCTCGATCATGTACAAATAGTTGCTGCTCACGCCGAGCAGCCGTGACGCTGCGTCGAGGTCAAACTCATTTCCGTCGCGCCAGGCGCGCAGACGTTGGCCGAACCCGTGAACTTCTTTCGTTGCAAGATAATATGCCATGATTGGGTAAACTTATTTATTCACGATCTTCAGCACCGAATGAACTGGAAAAACCCACGCGACTGCACCGGCTTTCACTTCAAAGGGCGGGTAAGCGGGATTGTAGCTGGAAAACCTCACGGTGTCACCTGTCCGGCTGTAAATCTTGAACACCACACCCTCGTCCTTGAGACGTGCGATGACCGTATCGTGTTGCCGAACCGTCCTGGAAGGCTCCAGGAAAGCCACGTCGCCGTCATGGTAACGCGGCTCCATCGAGTCGCCCGCGATGCTCACCGCGAACGCCTTTGGGTCAGTGACACTCGTATGTACCTTTTTCTGCCAACTGACCGGCAACTCGTCGTAGTCAACCGCGTGACCTGCTTGTGCCCAGGAGACAAGCGGCACCAGGCGCAGGGGAACGATTTCCACGCCCTCGGGCAGGTCCGTTTTGGCGGGTGAAAGGTCTGTACCCGACACTGGGTCATCCTTTTCCGGACGTTCCGCAACGCGGCGAAAACGGGCTTGCAGTTTGTCCGAGGCGGAACCGCCGTTTTCTATCTGTGAGAGATAGCTACGTGTGATGTCGAGTCGGTCCGCGAGAATGGATTGTGATATCCCATGTTCTTTTCGCCAACGCCGCATCTTTTCACCGAAGGTGTCAACTTTATGCCGAGTTCTTGTTGACATTTTGTTCATTTTGGTGGAAAAGGTTCACAGACGTGATTCCTTTTTCCGCAATCTCGCCCAATAGTCAACAGAAATCCGTTCACCCTGATTGGCATCACGGTGAACACTTCTTATCGCCAGACATACCAATGATTGACCACCGGATCACCGAAATCTCCTCCTGCGCCAGGCGCTTCATCACTCCAGCAGGGAGCTAACATCGTGCAAAACCCGATTTCCACCGCCAGAGTCCTACGCATCTACTACACGCGGCCCGTCACCGGCGCGTGCGGCTGCTGCGGGGCGATTTCCCGCATGGGCGTGGTCGATCTCGACCGACAGCGCCCGGTCTGCCGGGCCTGCGTACCCTCCAGTGTACAAGCGGCCGAGGCGTTGCGCGCCGCCGGGCTCGTCCCGCCGGACAACGCTCTCATCGAACTAAACCCATAACGACCCCTCTACCTCCGCCACCCTTCCGACCGAAATTCCATGTCTACCCAAGTCCCAAAACTACCATCGACTCCCACCCCACAACCGCCCGCGCTGTCCGGCGCGTTCGACCTTTTGCCGACGGGCGACGGCAGTTTCCGCGCCGTGCCGCAGAAGCCGCTCGTCATGGCGAGCATCACCCAGGCGGCGCGCACCACGGGCATCTCCCGCGATACGATTTACCGCCTCTACAAGGCAGGTTTCGTCACGGGCGACCAGCCCAGCCCGAAGAAAATCCGCATCGACATGACGAGCCTGCAAACCCACCGCAGGGAAAGTCTCCGGGAGGGCTACTGGACCCCCGAACGCCGCAACCGTTATCTGACCGGAGTCGCCGACGATTCCACGCAAAGATAACGCAGAGGCCGCACGCCGCGCCAGTAAGTTAGACGCTTAGGAAATCGGTGGTTAGCTGGAGGCGTGAACCCGCTCCATCGTTCCGCTCCTCGCTCCGGTCTTACTCACCGGAGGGTCACCGCTCTCTTCCTTCAATCCGCCGCGCTCGCCGCGTTGCTCTTACCCTCTGGCGGGTGTTCATCGGCCGGTCTGACAAAGGTCGAATTGGCCACGAAAGTCCTCTCCCAGGACGCCGCCTCGCCCGCCGGCCAGAAGCTCCTCGCCGATGTGACCAGTTCCGCGCTCAACGCCGGCCTCGACATCGCGGCGGGCAACGACGTGGGCGCGGCCATCGCCGGCATCCAGGGAGCCGCCAGCGCCGTGCGGGACTACGAGGGTCTGCCCGTCGCCCCGTCGAGCACGACCATCGCCAGAGCCGCCGCCGCCGGTGCCGGCGTTTCCCACGTCGCCGCCGCCCTCGCCCCGAGCGTGGAAACGCTCGTCGAGAACGCGCAAAAAACCGCTGCCCAGCAAAAGATCAACGTCAGCACGGACGACATTATCGAGGCCCTCGCGCGCGGTTTCGACGCTGTCTCCGGCGCGAAGTTCATCCCGCCTGCCTCCCGTTGATCGTCCACGCCGCCAACCTCTTACCGCTGCCACTTTTTTTATGACTGACTCCGCTTCCGTCCCCATCGCCGCCACGCCCGCCGCTTCCGCCGTCGAGAGGTTCGACGTGTTGCTCCAATCCCCGCAGGCGCAAGCGATCCTCGCCGCCGCCGAACAGCGCGCGACCGAGTTGATCGACGACCTCCCCGCCGCAGGCCAGATCGGTACGCCCGGCTGGCGCACGAGCGAGTTCTGGTGCCTGGTCGTGTTCTTTCTGCTCTCGCTGTGCACGATGCTCGCGGGCGTGCTGCCGCCGAAGTGGGCACTCGCCTGCCAGACGGTCAGCGTCGGCCTCTACCAGATCAGCCGGGGCCTCACCAAGCACGGCACCGGCAACTAGAAAAACCGGCATAACCCTAAACTGAATCACCGCGACGCGGAGGCCCGCGGAGGGGAAGCCAAGAAACCAGGAGAACAACCGCAAAGTCACTGACCAGCCACCTCGGCGTCACCTTCTTTCGCTCCTTCTTCGCTTTCCTCTCCGCGGCCCTCCGCGCCCCGGTGTTTCGCACGACCTCTCTCCGCTTTTACCCTTCGCATCGCCCATGAACATCCTGCCTCCCCACCGTCCCGAGGAACTCGCCGCCGTCACCGCCCAACTCCTTGCCCATGCCGGGGTCACCGGCCCGGTTGCCCTCCTGGGCGAACGCGGATATTTCCGTGACTCGATGGGCGTGCCCGGCCAGAACGACCGCGGCATCTACGATGATGCCATCACGCTGTATTCGCCCACCGTGCACGCCTGCTTCAACGCGAACACCGACCCATCCGTGTCCCGCCCCGGCATGGCCGTGCTCAAGCCGGGCCTGTGGCACTACCAGCTCGGCATCCATCATCTGAGCAAGCCACCGCAGTTCCGTTACCCGGCACTCGTGCAGGCCGCGCCCGTGACCGTGCACCGCGACGGCGGTGGCGACGACACGGGATTTTTCGGCATCAACATCCACCACGGCGGCTACGGCACGACGAGTTCGGCCGGCTGCCAGACGATCTACCCGGCGCAATGGGAATCGTTCTTCGCGCTGACCAAGGCCGAGTTGATGCGTCACGACCAGGTCGTCGTTCCTTACCTGCTGATCGAGCGCGAGGGATGAAGTGCAGACAGCCGCGAGGCTGTCGTTCGTCCAGTCGGTAGAGACGCGTCTCCGACGGGTCCCAAATTTGGTTTGAACGACCGGTGTGCGCACGACGCGTTCCGCCAGAAAATCTTGGGACCGCTCGGAGAGCCGTCCCTACCTAGCGTTTCGACGCCGCTGGCGCGGCCTGAATTTCTACCTTCCGCCTACGATGCCCTTTCCATTCGCCAAACAAAAACGCGACGCCGGCATGGGTACGCCGGTGCTTCCAACCACGGACGGGACGGCCGCTGGCAGCGTCAGCGTTGCCGTCCCGTTGCCGTGGGCGTGGCTGGCGTGGTGCGGTTTCGCGTTTCTTTCCTTCGAATGATTCCTCCCTTCCACACTCTGCTCGCGGAAGCGGCGGCGAGCGAACTGCCCGAGCCGAAAAGCTACGCCGCCCTCGGCTGGATCGTGCTGTCGCTGGCGGCGCTCGCGGTATCGCTCAACCAGGGATTTACCCTCTGGAAAAACCTGCGGCCCCGGCCCGAGCGCGGCGGCAACGTCGGCCGCGCGGAACTCGAAGAAAAGATCGAATCCGTCGAGGAAAAACTCAACGCCGCCAGGAAAGACCTGCAAAATCAGGTCACCGAGGCGCGCACTTACGCCCACGACAAGATTCACGATCTGACGGGCGATTTCGCCGGGTTTCGCGGGTTGAACGAAGCCCGCAGCGAGGGGGTGCAAAACCGCATCAACGCCCTCATGGAACTCGTGTACCACATGCGCGGGCAATTCGATCATGTGCTGGCCGAACAACGCGCGAGCACCGCCGCCACGCAGCGCGCGGCCACCGCCGCCGAGAGCGCCGTTCGGTTCCTCACCGATCAACATACCGCCAGTGCCGAATGACGAATGACGAATGACGAAGGAAGTAAAACCGCTTTCTCCACCCTCTTCAGCGTTCGTCATTCGTCATTCGTCATTCGTCATTTTCCCCTTTTTATGACCAACGAACCCGAACGCGCCCTGCTCCAGAGCCTGTCCGATTCGGCGCCGTACCTGGTGCCCGAATACACGCTTTTCACGGAGACGTGCAACCGCCTGACCCGCACCCTGACCTACGACGCCTTCCGCGGCCTTCTGCACAAAGCCAAGGACAAACGCCGCGTGGACAGCCAATCCTCCGAGGACGGCCTGCGCTGGGGCATCACGCCCGACGGCCTGTTCCGCCTGCGCCAGATGCCCTGAGTCCATTCCCCGTTCAGGTTTATGCGACGTTCCGCGTTGAAGCCGATTTTGTTCGACCTGCCCCCCGCGCAACGCGAGGCCCTGGCGGGGTGGATGCTCGACGAAGGACTCTCGTACCGCGATGCGGCGGCGCGGATGAAGGAAGAGTTTGGCGTCGTGGTCAGCTTCCAGAAATTCGCCCGTTTCTGGCACGAGGTCTGTGTGCCGCGCAAGCTGCAACGCTCGTCGGCCGCGGCCACCAGCGTGCAGACCCTGGCGGACTCCCTGGTCGTCGATTGGCAGCAGGCCAACGCGCAACTCATCGGCCAGAAAATCTTCGAGATGCTTGCCAACCCGGACACCGACGTGAAGACGGTTTGCGCGCTCGGCGGCGTGCTCGAAAAAGTCAAAACACGCGCCCTGCACGAAAACGCGCTCAAAGCACGGCTGGCCGCCGAGAAGCGGCGTTCCAGGCAACGGGAGAGCCAGCTTGCGCTCGCCCGCGAGAAGTTCGAGTTCGACGCCGTCGAGGCCGTGCTCAAGCAGGCGGGCAAGGTCAGGACGATCTCCGCCGACCGCACCTTGTCTTCCGACGAAAAACGCGAGCAGATGCGCCGCCTGCTTTTCCCGCAGGCGTTCGCGGATCCGCCAACGTGAGGGCCTATCCGAACAACACCCGCCAGTTTCTTACGCCCCTGCCGGGGCTCAATGCGGAGGCGACTTTCCCCGGGGCTCACGCCCCGGGCTAAATTCTTGCGCCCCTGCCGGAGCTCGATAGACATGGTTCGGATAGGCACTAAGGACCGATGATTCCGGCTCGGTGGCTCGAAAAACAGTTTCGCCCGTGCACCCACCTCCGCAGCCCGGCAGGGGCGGCAGAATTTAGCCCACGGCGCGAGCCGTGGGGAAACCGCCAAAAATGACACAGCCCCGGCAGGGGCGTAAGAAAACCTGCAAGATGGTCCTGCGAGACAGGCTTCTTTCTTACGCCCCTGTCGGGGCTTCCTTGTCTGGTGATCGTCCACCCACGGCTGACGCCGTGGGCTAAAATCTTACGCCCCTGCCGGGGCTGCGGAGACTCCACGCACAAACGAAAACGCGATACCGCCATGAAAACCACCGCCGGCCTGCATTTCCGCCGCTACCAGCTCGCGTCGTTCGTGGATCACTCCACGAAGACGGTCATCGAGCATTGGAGCCGCCAGATCGGCAAAAGTTACACCTACGCCGCGTGGGCCGTGGACCGGTTGTTGCGCCATCCCGGACGGCTCGTGACCGTGCTGTCGAACTCGCGCGACAACGGCGCGGAATTCGTCGCCAAGGTGCGCGAGGTTTGCGACCGCATGGGCGAGATCATCGAGGGTCTCGACCAGGACGACAACGCGGACGAACTCGACCGAGGCGCGTCGCTCAGCGAGGACGTGAAATATTCCAACATGCGCTTCGAGGTGCGCGTCACAGTCGGTGGGCAAACCGGCCGCATCAAGGTGCTCGCGGCCAACCCACGGACGGCCCGGGGCTTCTCCGGCGACCTGATACAGGAGTTACGCACCGTGACATTTGAGGACGAGTAAAAAGTGGGGAGGTTGGGCGGTTGTTTTATGCGCACGCTCTCCAAGCCCTCGACCGCCCTTTGCACCCTGGAGCACTACACGGCCTTTCTGCTGGCCGAGAGCCAGAGCGCGGGCTGCGTGCGCTTGGCGGAGGTCAGCGGGGGTGAGTTTGCCCACGATGCGGCCAACCGCTTTCTCAACCGCGAGCAGTTCAGCCCGCGGGACTTGTTCGAGGAGGCGCGTCCGCTCATGGCGCTGGAAGGCGGCACGCTCAGCGTGGACGACAGCGTCTTGGAGAAGCCCTACAGCCAGGAAGGCAAGGTCGATCTGGTGGGCTACTTCTGGAGCAGCAAGGCGGGCGGGGCCGTCAAGGGACTCTGCTTGGTCACGCTCTTGCACACAGACGTGCGCGGCTTCTCGTGCCCGGTCAACTTCCGGCTGGTGGACAAGGCCGAGGGCAAGACCAAGAACGAGCACTTCCGCGACATGGTGACCGAGGTTTTAAGCTGGGGCCTGCGCCCGGCGGCGGTGACGGCGGATAGTTGGTTCTCGGGCGTGGAAAACTTGAAGTTCCTAAAAGACCAGGGGCTGGGTTTCTTGATCGCCTTGGAAAAGAACCGCGTCGTCAGCGAGCAAGCGCACACGTATCTGCCCGTGTGCGAGCTGGACCTGCCCGAAAAAGGCAAGGTCGTGCACCTGCGCAAGGTCGGCTTTGTGACGGTGTTTCGCACGGTGGACAAACACGGCACCGCGAGGCACTACGCCCAGGGCGACCCGCGAAAAAAAAGCGCATGAAGATCGCCTTTGGCCACTTCCGGCACGTCCGCAGCCTGCAATGGAAGATCGAGTGCTACCACCACGCCCTCAAGGAAGTCTGCCACGTGCGCAGGTTCTTCGTGCGCTGGAAAAGAGCCATCCACAACCACGTCTTCTGTTCGCTCCGTGCCTTCCTCAAACTCGAAACGCAACGCTCACGCGGGCAGATCAGCACGTGGTATCAATTCAAACGCCACTTCGCCGATCAAGCCGTGACCACCTTCATCAAAAGGATGGTCGAACACCCTCACGGTGCGTAACTCCTGCTGATATTAGATGAATTTGCGTTCCACGAGGACGGCGCGGCGATCTGGGAAGCGGCGGAACCCATCATTTCGTCCAACCCGGAGTTCCTGTGCCGCATCCTGTCCACCGGCAACGGGCGGCGGAACATGTTCTACCAACTCATCAGCGAACGCCGCATCCAGTACCGCCGCATCCGGCGTTCCGACGCTTGGGCCACGGGTGACTTGCACATCTACAGTCAGATCGACGGGCGGGAAATCACGCCCGACGAGGCGCGCGAACAGGCCAGCGACAAGCGCGCGTACGAGCAAAACTACGAGTGCGCGTTCGAGGACGAGAACGCCGCGTTGCTCACCCAGGAACTCATCTCGGCCGCCGAGCGCGCGGGCACGATCACCATCGACCGGCAGGACTGGACCCCGGCGAGTCTCGCGCGAATGGAACGCGCCACGGGACGCCTGGAGGCCGGTGTGGACGTGGGCCGCACGCGTGATCTGACGGTGGTCACGGTGTTGGAGCACGACGGCGCGACGCGGGATTGCATTGCGATGTTAGAAATCGAAAACATGCGCCTGCCCGAACAGCAGCGGCGTCTCGACGCGGTGTGCCGGATGCCGGGTTTCGCGGCGATGGAAATCGACATGACGGGCGTGGGCACGGGGTTATTCGAATACGCGCAACGCGACAACGGACTCCGGGTGCGCGGCGTGCATTTCGCGTCCACCGAACCCGTGACGACGCGCATCCAGGCAGAGGGAAGGAAGGCTCCGACGGCGCGCGTGACCGAGATCATGGCGACGGACATGGTCGGGGTTTTCGAGGACCGGCGGATCACGATCCCGGCGGAGGCGCGGTTGCGCGACGATCTGCGTAAGCCCGAGAAGATCACGAGTCCCGGCGGCCGGGTGAGCATCGCGGCGGCGAGGGATGCGCGCGACCACGCGGACCGGTTCTGGAGCCTGGCGCTGGCGATCCGCGCGGGCAAACGCGTGGGTGAGCCATTTGCGTATCAGGCGGTGAGCGGTCAGCGCGCGAGATCGGTGCTGTAGTTCGCGTCGTTAATAAGGTAGGGATGGCTCTCCGAGCCAGTCCCAAGATTGGCTTGGATGATCTCCGTACGCATCGTGCGTCTCGCCGGAAACATTTGGGACGGCTCGGAGAGCCATCCCTACCTCATTGACGAGGAAGATCACGCGGATAACGCACACCGCGCCGGTACGTTAGACGCCCCGGAAATCCGTGGTTAGCTGGATGCGTGAGACCGCTCCACCTGTCCTTCCGCAACTCAGAAAAGGGTTAGCCCCACAAGAATTTCCCATGACCACGCACGCTAAAGTCAACGGTCACCGCCTGCCCGCGAAAAATCGCCGTCCTGTCGTCACGAACGCACCCGCCGCGACGGATCGCTTCAACGCCGAGCGCGTGACGAGGTCGATCCGCACGCGCTTCGATCCGCTGCCCTCGCTGAACCCACGCCTGCTCGCGCAATACTTGCAGCAATTCGAGTACGGCTACCTGGAGCCGGCCGCGCGCACGTTCGACGCGATGGAGCGGCGCGACGACCGACTGGCGTCCGTCGCCGGCAAGGCCAAGAGCGCGCTCGCCCGGTATGGCTTCGAGGTGCTCATCCCCGGCGGTCGTCTCACTCTCGCGCAGAAGGCCGAGGCGCAGCGGCACCGGGCCGCGCTGGAATATTTTTACGGGAATTGCACGGCGACGAACGCCGTGCGCGAGGACGAGACGGGCGGGTTTTCTTTGTTGGTGCGCCAGATGGCCGACGCCATCGGGAAACGATATTCCGTGCACGAGATCGTGTGGGAGCCGGGCGACGGCGGGACCCTCACCGCGACATTTCGCCACGCGCCGTTGTGGTTCTTCGAGGCGATCACCGGCAAGCTGAGGTTCAAGCCGCAGGACGGCGTGGTGGAGGGCGTGCCGATGGACCCGGACGCGTGGTTGGTCACGGTCGGCGACGGGATCATGGAAGCGTGCGCGGTGCTGTGGATGTTCAAGCACCTGCCGCTGCGCGACTGGCTGGCGTATTCGGAAAAATTCGGGATGCCGTACCTGCTCGGCAAGACGGGCGCGGCGTTCAACAGCGCGGAGTGGAACGCGATGGCGGCGGCGTTGCGCGGGTTCGGCAGCGACGGGGCGGCGGTGGTCGGCGGCGCGGACGACATCGTGCCCGTGCAGGCGGGCGCGGCGAGCGAGTCGACACCCTTTCCCGGGTTGGTGGAACGCAGCGACCAGGCGATGTCGATCCTGTGGCGGGGCGCTGATCTCGGCACGCAGTCGCACGGGGGCACGGGCAAGGGGCAGGGCGCGAGTCTCCAGGAGGACGAAACGGCTGCGCTCGACGAGGATCGCGCGGCGTGGCTGACCGAAAGCCTGCTGCCGGTTTCGCGCACGGCGGTCCAATACCTATTTGGGCCGGGCGTGAAGCCGCTGGCGTACGTGCGGATCAAGACGAAGGCGCGCCGCGACATCCAGCTCGACCTGGCGGTGGATGCGTTCCTGCTCAACAACGGCGCGCCCATCGCACGCGCCGAGGCTCTCGAACGCTACGGCCGCCCGACGCCCGGCGCGGACGAACCGCTGCTCCGACCCGCCGCCGGGCCGGGTGGCGTGAAGGGCGCGGTGACCCAGGTCACCGAGGAGGCGTCCCTCGAACGCGCCGCCAACGAGGCCGAGACGCCGGTGAACCCGGTCCGTGTCATCGGCGCGGCTAACGACGTGGCGGCCATCGCCCCGGCGGCGGGCGACGCTATCGGGCACGCGGACCACTGGTTCCAGGTGTCGCCGTTCGGGCGGTTCCCGCACCGCGTGGGCATGCAGGTGTTCGACCGGCAGGCGGCGGACGCCATCGTCAGTCTCTTCCACAGCGCGAAGGATCGGCTGGCCCGACTCTGGCGTGGGTTACCCATCTTCATCGGGCACCCCGACCTCGATCCGAAAACGTATCCCGACCAACGCAAATATGGGTCGGTACAACGGCTCGAAGTTCGCGCGGACGGCCTCTACGCCCAGGCGAAATGGAGCCGCGCCGGACGCGAGATCGTCAACGACGAGCACTTCGATTTCCCGAGTCCGCTCTGGAACATGGAGCCGGTGCCGCGCGAGGCCGGCGCTTTTCGCCCGGTGGAGTTGATCTCCGTCGGGCTCACCAACCGACCCAACATTGCCAACAAACCCGTGGGAGCCAACACGGAAGCTCTCGACCCTGACGAAATCGACCCCATGAAACGCGAAGACCTCATCACGAAACTCGGCCTGCGGCCGGCGGAGGGCGCGGACAGCGTCACCGACGAACAGATCGACAGTGCCATCACGCGGCTGCGCACCACCGCACAACAAAACGACCGGCTCACCACCCAACTGCGCGCCTCCCACGAGGAGCGCGACCAGGCCGTGCGCGGCCGTGACGAGCAGGCGGTCCGCGCGACCAACGAACGCCGCGCACGGATCGAGGATCGGCTCGCCGCCGCCGTACACGCCGGTCGGATCACGGAAGCGGAAAAGACCGGTTGGCGCACACGGTTGGAAGCCGATTTTGACGGTGCCAGCGCGACGCTCACTGGTCTCACCCCCGCGATGAACACCCGCGCGACGCAGAAGACCGGTGGTCTGGGCGAACGCAACGGCGGCACGGTGGCCATGACCCGCGCCACGCGCATCCAGGCCGCCAACGAGGCCGTGGAGACGCGCATGCGGGAGACCAACGATCCCGATTATGGCAAGGCGTTCGCCTGGGTGCGCGGCCGGAAGCCGGAACTTTTCAAGGACATGCAGGAGCCGGAAATCCGCACGGCCTGATCGCCCATCTCACCACCCACCACTCACACTCGTAGTTCGCAACTAACATCATGCACCTCAAGTCATTTATCATCGCCACCACCGCGCTCGCGCCGCTCTGTTTGCCGTGGACGCAGCGCCGCCGCCGTCATCGCACGGGCTTCTTCGCCGCCAACATCGCCGAGGGGACGCGCGAGTTCGATTCGCTCGTGCCGGACGCGGTTGTGCCGGCGCGTTACCTCGTCGTCAAGCGCGGCAGCGACGCGCAGCATTTCGCCATCGCCGGCGCGGGGGACCGACCCATCGGTGTGTGTGAAGACCAGAGCAGCGCGGCGGGTGTCGCGCTGCCGAGCCTGGCGTTGCGCGTCAGCCGTCTCGGTATCTCCACGCGCGGCAAGAAGGTCGCCATCAACAGCGTCGTTGCCCAGGACGATCTGCTCGTCCCCGCCGCCAGCGGCTACGCGCAAACGCTGCCGACGGCTCCCGGCACCTACTGGGTCATCGGCAGCGCCGAACAGGCGGGCTCGGCCAGCGGCATCTCCGGCACGCCGACCGTCATCGAGTTCATCGGCTGCCTGCCTTACAAGGTCACCGTTTCCTGATCTCCGCCATTCACCTCACACCTCTCACATCCTCTATTCCCATGCTGAAAACGTCACCACTTCCTCTCACGCGACGGGCGAAACCCTCCCCCGCCGCCGGCCTCGTCAACGTCTTCGCCTCCAACGAACGCGAACCGCTTTACCGCGATATTAGTCAGCACCCGGTCGGCACCATTGTCGCCGCCAACGACGACCTGCTCGTGGAGGCGAATTTCTCCGAGCCGCTGACCGCCTACGCCACGGGCTGGCGCGATCCGTCCGACCTCCAGGGCGCGCTGGATTTCATCGCGCCGGCGGTGCCGGTGAGCCGCCGGTTCGAGTTCGCGCAGGCGACCAACGCGGAGGAATTTTACTCCGAGGTGGACGACGTGCGCGCGATGGGCGCGGACTTCAAGCGCGTGGAATACACCAGCACGAAGGCGCTCGGCATCACGCTCAACAAGGGCCTCACTCTGCGCGTGGACCGCGACCAGACCATTAATAACCCGCAGTGGCAGCAGCAGGCCGTCGGCCGGCTCATGCGCCGTTTGCTGCGCAACGAGTACCGCCGCGCGATCACCATCCTCACCGCCGCCGTCACCGCCACCAACAAAACGTGGGCTGGCAACGCGGGCGAGGACCCCGATCAGGATGTCATCACCGACCTCATCACGGGTGCCGACAGCAGCGGCGTGCGGGCCAACCGCGTGTTGTACTCGGACACGTCGTGGAACAAACGCAGCCAGAGCTACCGTCTGCAAACCAGTCGCACGGGCACCTTGACGCTGGCCACCATGAGTCCGCTGCAAGTTGCCGCGGCGCTTGGCGTGGACCAGGTGCGCGTGGACCGGGCACGCTACCAGGCGTCCGCCACCACCAAGAGCCAGATCGTCGGCACCCAGGTGATCGAATTCTACGCGGAAGACGGTCTTTCGTCAGACGATCCGAGCCACATTAAGCGGTTTATGAGCAACACGGACACCGGCAGCAACTTCTCCGTCTACATCCAACCCTACGGCGCGAAGCTGTGGGATGTCACGGTGGAGCACTACAGCAACATCATCGTCACCAGCACGCTCGGATTGCGTGCGTTGAACATCAGCTAACCCGCACCCGCATCCCGACTACATTCTACCTAACATGCCTCCTACACTCGGTCAGACCGTTCTCTACGTGCCGCTCGCCAGCGAGCCCGCGCATGCCTTCGTCGCCGCCGGCGGCGGTCATTCCATCGGCGAGGCTGTCGTCCAGCCCGTGCCCTATCCGCAGGGATTCCGCGCGGCTACCGTCGTCGGATTCGCGGGCGAGCCTTCCGAACGCCGTGTCGCCCTGCTCGTCTACAAACAGCCGGGTGACCCTTTCCGGGGTGATGGTGACGCGTTCATGCAGCGTCTGGGCGACGTGCCGTACTCCGCGCACGGCGTTCCCGGCACCTGGATGCACGTACCCGCCGCCACGACGCCGGTGAAGCCACCCATTGCCGCTAAGGCGAACTAGCCTCGCCGCCAACATCTTGCCGTTGCCCGCGCGTTCTCTACTGCCATGAGTTCATCCAACTCTCCCTGGGTCTACATCACGCTTGCCGACGTGCAAGCGTGTATCCTCGCGGAAGCATTATCGCTGGCGCAGACACGCGCGGCGCAACGGCAACAGGCGGACCCTTTCACGGTCCACCTACCCAAAATTGTGGCACGGGTCCGCAACAAGGTGGCCTCCGCACCCGGAGCGCAAATCAGCGCCGATCCGTTGAAGGTGCCGCCGGAGCTGGCGGACCAGACGGCGCTCCTGATCGCCTACCAGATCGCGCTGCCGCTCTCGGCCGCGCAAAACAGCCTGTTCAGCGACGATCTGCGCGCGGCTGTCAAGCAGGCGGAGACCGACCTCGACGACGCGGCGGCGGGCCGGTTCGCGGTTTCGCTGCCTGACGACCCGCTCGGCACCAGCGCCGCCTCGTCGCCCGGCCCCGTGCAAACGGTCGGAGGCCACCCGCGCGAGGCGACGCGCGACAGCCTGCGCGGACTATGACCTTGCAAATTTCCAGTCTCGAATCCCTGCGCGAGGCCGTCGCGGACTACCTGCGCGGCCGGAGCGAGTTCGCCGGCGTGGCCGTGGTCACCCGCAAGGACGGCGACCTCGTCAACACCGTCGAGGATCAGGTCGCGCGGGCGGGGGTGAGCATCGAAATATCCATCAAGAGCGCGCGGCCCACGCAGAGTCAGAGCTTTGCCGTGCGTTTCGATCCCGTGATTCTCGGTGTCGCCGTGTACGAGCAGGTGCTCGTCAACCAGGACCCCGCCACCGGCACCGGCAAGGGGGCTTTCTGGCTGATCGAGCAGGTTCTCGTCGCGCTGAAGATGTGGACGCCGCCCGACGTGGGCAGCGTGCTGATGCCGGACGCCGCCGGACCCCAAAATGGGCAAGCCGGGAAAAACCCGATGCTGCGCGTGCTCACGCAGGACTTTCTGACCGTCCTCCAGCTCGCACCCCGCACGACCTGATTTCCTTCGCTTCCATGAGCACGAACCTCGTTTTCCAGGGCGGACCCGCGTTTTTCGCCCACGGTGGTCACACCGTCCAGATGGCGGACGCGTGGCAGATCGCCAGCGCACCGACCCATTTTGAGGTCACCACCGATCTCCGGGGCACCGTGGACCTGCGCGAGGACGACACGATTGCCCGGCTGACCTCGACGCCGCTGCAACTCTCCGGGACCGACGCCATCCGCAGCCTCTACCCGTACCAACCCTCCATGCTCGGCTCGCTCGTGTTCCCGCCGACTGACCGGACGCTCGTCGTCCAGACAACGACGGGTCGGTCGCTGACGTTCGCCAGGGCTGCCCTGACGAAAATGCCGTCCATGACATTTGCGGGTCACCAAATTTTTTTCGGTCCGGCGGAATGGACGATGTTGCGCCTCGCCGACATCCCTGCCACCACAGCAGGCGCGATGTACACGGTGGCGAGTTCGGCTTACATCGAGCCGACACTTGACGCTGCACTCATTCTTTCCTCCGCTGCCACGCTCAACGTCGGCACCCTGGCCGCTGTGCAGACCGACGAGAACGGCGTGACCTTCACGCCCACCCTCACGTTGATCCCGCGCAAAACCAGCAAGCACGGCGTGTGCAATTACGAGATTGCCGCGGTCGGGGCGACGGTGGCGTTCACTCCCGAGGACCTGACGGAAGCGGACCTTTACGATGCCCTTCAACCGCTGGAGGGAGCGGGCACCGGGCGCGGCACGAGCCTCGCCGGCATCGGCGGCGCGGTGACGGTCACGAGCGTCGTCAGCGGCGGCCCCGTGCTGACGGTCCCATTGGCCGCGCCGACGCAGAGCAGCCTGCGTTTCGACGCCAGGACCGGCCGCGTCGGCCGCGTCACGATGCAAGCATTGTGCGCCAGGAGCATCGGCGCGCTCCGGCCGCTGTTCACCGTCGCCTGATCCTCGCCCGCAAACCCGTTTTCACGACATGGAACTCTCCATCGGCAACGTCTCACTCACCGGCATGGTGCCCGAAGAATCCGTGCAAGACCTGCGCGGCACGCCGCAATCACAGGTGCAGGAATCCACGCCCATCGGCTCGGAGAACGCCGTCTTCTATCCGCGCGGCAACAAAAAGACCACGCTCACGTTCACCATCGAGCGCGCGCACGAGTCGGCCGAGGAAGCGGCGGATTTCTGCGTGCGCCACGAGGCGCAGTTTCCCGTCCAAGGACTCTTCACCTACCACACGGACAGCGGCGAACTCTACCTGCCCGGGGCGGTGGCCGTCGTCACGCAATACTCCTTTCGCGGCGCGACCACCACGCACGCTTACCGCGTGGCGGGTGGCGGATTCCTCACCAAATTCTCGCAGTCTGCATCCTGACCCATTCCTGAATTATGCAACTCGGAGGCACCACCATTCGCGTCGCCTGCAACCAGGCGAGCCGCGCCGATTTCGTCAATGCGCTGGGAGGCAAGAGACCCGTGATCCCGCGCGCGGGTTCCGTGCGGATGCCCTGCGCGATCTTCCTCGACGACCCCAGCGTGGAGGGCAACCTGCTGACCGACCTGGGCAACGTCGTCACGGCCAACTGCGTGATCCGCGCCGGGTGCGCGACGGGCGCTGTGCTCTTCGAACAGGTGATCCCCGCCGCGCAGTTCGATCCCGCGCTGACTTTCGCGCAGTGGGCAGCGGGGACGGCGGCGCACTTCGAGTTTTCGCTGACACCCACGGACACCAATCTTTCCGAGGGCGCGCTCTTCATCGCCATCGGTGTCACCACGGCCGACGCGGGCGACATCGCCCTCGTCTATTGTGCGACCGCGCTGCTCAAGGACTACGGGATTTTCAACGCCGCCGCGCCGACCACGCCCGACTACACGAGTTGGAGCAAGGCCGAGGCGGATGCCCGCTACGCCGCCTCCGGCAACCCGGGAGGGCTGGCAACGAACATCACCAGCGTCGGCACCGGCGCGGCGGGGTCGCTGGAGACGGTTCCCACCGCCGCGCTCGCGGTGCCGGCGCTGCGAACACTCTACGTAAACGGTACGCTCGAAGATTGGCTCCTATTCCCCGGCACCGACGCCAACGACGCCCTTCACCAACGCCCCGACGACTACAACGCCAGCACGAACGCGCGCGTCTGGGTGCGCCTGCGCTAGGCGGAAAGGATGAAGGATGAAGGATGAATGATGAAAACAGAACCTGAAAACTGACCTCTTCCTCTGCCTTCTTCCTCTGCCTTCTTCCTCTGCCTTCATCCTTCATCCTTCATCTTTTCTTCCCATGACCACCTGGAAACAACTCTCCCGTCCGTTGCGCCTGGCCATCGCCGCCCCCTGGTGCCTGCTCGCCGCCTTCGCCGCCGTCGCGGCCACCCCGGCCACCCGCGCGCTGCTGCTCGACGCCGCCAGCAAACCCACGGACGACGTGAGCTTCACGTCCCCGCACTGGACCGGCACGCTCGACCCTGCCCGGCTGCCCGCCAGCGTGGCCCAGTACGCGAGCGACCAATCCCTGACGACGCCCGGCGCGGTCGCGCTCGGAGGTTATCTCCATGACCAGTACGGCGTCCTGTTGATCGATGACGCGGGTCAATTCTTCGCGTCTCGAATCTACAGCCGTACCGGCGATCCCAGCATCGACCTGTCCGATCCGGCCACCGGCGTACTGCGTGATGACGGTGTTGCCTCCTTGTCCTGGACTTACGATGGCATCGAGATACCCGGTTCCGTATCGGTCGCGGCTGGAGCCATCATTCTGTCCGTGGATGGGACCGCCGAGTTCAGCGGTCCGGTGCAATGCGCGGGAGGGGTGGGCGTCGGCGGCGGTTATGCCCAGATCGACGACTACGGGAACATCCAGACCGCGGGCTTTCTCGCCACCGACGGAGGCAATATCACCAGCGACGGGAGCGGAAACCTGACTGTCTATGGACTGAACACCACCGATGCTGTTTGTGCGCAGTATTTGTACGTCTCTCAAAGTCTCGGGTTCTACGGTTCCTATGGTCCGAACTCCCAGCCGTCCGCGATCACGGACGCCACGGACCTCGACTCGGTCGTCGCAGGCTTCAACGCGCTCAAAGCCGACATGGCCTCTTACGGCCTGATCGCGCCCTGATTTCTTCACCCAACCCGCCGCCGGGCGGTTCCCGGCAACGCACGTCACCCAGCTCATCACACCCATGAAACGCCACCACTTCATCGTCGCCGCCGCGCTGTGCCTCGCCGCCCCGGCGGCCGTTCGCGCGCAAACGTCCCCGGTCGCTCCCTACGGTCAGCCCATCGTGCTCACCAAGGATCAGGCCCAGGCGCAAACCAAAACGCAGATGGCCAACGCCCAGGTGCAATACATCGGCATCCTCGAACGCGGCTTCGACCAGCTCTCCAGCATCGTCACCGCCAACCCGTACCACCTCAGTCAGGCCGATGTCATCGCGGGTTTCGGTGACGCGTTCAACGCGCAGGTGCTCGCCAACGGCCAGCTTTTGTTGAGCACGATCATCAAGGCCAACAAAATCCTCGGCCGCACCGACAAGTGGCTGGCCCAGGATTGGGTCGTGGCCTGGCTCGCGGTCTACAAACTCGATCCGGCCACCGGCGAGCCGTTGGCGGCGCAATGATCCGACCCGCCATGCGCGCTTCCGAGAACTTTCTCCGGCCCGAACCGGCGGCGAATGCCGGGTCGATCCCGGATCGTCCCGACCCCGGCGCACAAAGCGGGACGGATGGCATCGACCGTTCGTTCGCCGCGTTGGAATCCGCGTTCGTGGCGGTCCGCGAGCGGGTGGAACGCCTGGAATCCGAGGTGCGCGACCTCCAGGGTCAAAGCGTCAACCGCTCCTGATTCGCATGGCCATCCCCACCTGGCAAATCGGTCCGCCGGAAGGCCCCTGGCAGGACATCGCCGCGCTCGGCATCACGGACCTCGTGCGCCGCCGGGCCAGCGCGGCGATGGACACGGTGACGTTCACCGTGCAGGGCCGCGACGTGGACGCACCGCCGCTCTATCCCTACGGCACGGCCCTGAAAATCGTGCGCGCCGGGGTGGCGTGGTTCGTCGGCCGCGTGACCCGCACGCCCGCCAGCGCCAACGGCCGCGCGCACGCCCACGCATACGAACTCGGCGGCCCGTGGTGGCACCTCGACCACCTCGTCTACCAGCAGCCCTGGGCCGTCCAGGGCGGGGCGGCGACGGCGCTGTCGAGCAAGCTCATCCTCGGGCAAGGGCTCGACGGCGGCGTCCGGACGACCGGGCAGGTCATGGCCGATGCGCTCGACTATGCCATTGCGGCGGGCGCGCCGTTCCAACGCGGGACCGGGACGGTGCTCGACGGGTTCGCCGTTCCGCTCGATCAGGTCAGCGACGTGACGTGCGCGGAGGTGGTCCGCAAGATGTTGCGCTGGCACCCGGACGCGGCGTTGTGGTTCGATTATGCGACCGTCCCGCTGCCGACCGTCCACGTCCTCGCGCGTGGCGATCTGCCGACGGTGGCGGTCCCCTTCGGCGCGCGGACCGTGAAGATCGGCGGCATCACCCGGCACGACGAACTGTACGCGCCAGCGGTGGTCATCCATTACGAAACGGTCGGCACCACCGATGGCGAGGCGTACACCGACGTATCGACCGACGCCGCGCCGGCCGGGGCGACGGGGGCGGAGTTCGGCGCGGTGGTATTGACGATCCCGCTACGTGGGACGAGCACGGCCACGGTCAGCCAGAGCCTGGTGGTGCGGCCGATCAGCGACCACCCGGCCGACGCGGGCCTGCTCGATTACCTCAAGCGCAAAGACCCGGCGCTGGTGACGCTCGACGGGAGTTCGGTGGCGAGCATCGATTTCCTTGCCTGCTCGCGGCGCATGACCGATCAGGCCGCCGTCGAGCCGGATTTCCAGAATCTCGGGCAGACGCGCGCGGTCACCCATGATCTCGGTCTGACCAACGAACTCGTGCAAGGCACGATCACCCCCTGGATGATCGGCCAGTACGCGGTCCGGGCGCAGCAACACACGATTGACTACGAGTTCACGTACACGACGACCGACGGGACGGTGCACGGGCCGTTCGGGCGCTCGATCAATCTGACGGCCACCAACGCGGCGCTCTCGCTTTACAGCACGTTGACCGACTACCGCCCCGGCGATGTGGCTCCCGTGGGACTGGCGGCGAATTTCCTGGCGACGCTCGCGGCGCTGCAATGGTCGGGCAGCGTGGTCATCGAGGAAGCCGTCGCGGGCGCGGAGTGCGCCGGGGCGGGATTGGGCAGCGTGGTCAACATCACCGGCAGCCGCAACGCGGAGTGGGCGGCGATGGACGCGCTGGTCGTCGAGGAAACCGTGGAAGCCGCCACGGGCCGCACGACGTTGACCTTCGGCCCGGCGCGGCACCTTTCGCCGCAGGATTTGGTGACGCGACTGCAAACGACGCGTCCCGGCGGCACGGGTGGTCGGCAGGGAGTCGGCGCGATTGCCACCGAGGCCAGCGGACAGCGCACGAGCGGCCGGCCGGCGGGCATGGAGGCGGCGTTTCAGAATCCGCTTCATACGCCGAGCGGGGGCGTGAGCACCTTGCCGCCCGGTTTCACGCCCGCCGCGTGAGGAGCGGGAGAGCAATGGGCGGCGCGGGGGGCGTTTCAGTACACGTCGCGCTTGTAGCGTTTCGCCTTCTTGAGCGCCTCGACGTACTCGGCCGCTTCGTGCGGGGTTTTGCCTCCGGCGGTCTCGACAATCTTGTGCAACGCCGCGTCCACGTCCTTGGCCATCCGGCTGGCGTCGCCGCACACGTAGAAGTGCGCGCCTTCCTCCAGCCAGCGGTAGAGTTCGTCCGCGTTTTCCAGCATCCGGTGCTGGACGTAGACCTTGGCGTCCTGATCGCGCGAGAACGCCACGTCCAGCCGCGTGAGCACCCCTGCCGCCTGCATCGCTTCGAGTTCCTCGCGGTACAGGTAATCATAGGCCGCTTTCTGGTCGCCGAAAAACAGCCAGTTCCTGCCCGTCGCCCCCGACGCCTTGCGGTCCTGCAAGAAGGCGCGGAACGGCGCGATGCCCGTGCCCGGCCCGACCATGATGACCGGCAGAGCGCCGTCCTCGGGCAAGCGAAAATGTTTCGCGCTGTGGAAAAACAGCGGCACCGGCACCGAGTCGTCGGCGCGTTCGGCCAGGAACGTCGAGGCCACCCCCTTGCGCTGCCGGCCGTGGCTCTCGTACTTCACGGTGGCAACCGTCAGGTGCACCTCCTCCGGGTACGCCTTCGGACTGGACGAAACCGAGTACAGGCGCGGCTGCAACTTGCGCAGCAGCTTGACGAATTCCTCCGGCGTGAAATGGATCGACGGATGGGTCAGCAGGAAATCGATGACTTCCATGCCATAGACGAATTTCCCCACATCGTCCTTGCGTAGCGGGTCGGCGAGCAGTTCGCGCAGGACCGACGCCCCCTCCGAACGCGCCGCGATGGCTTCGAGGAACTGTTTGGACGGCTGCGTGATCTGATAGTGCCGCAGCAACGCCTGCCGCAGCGGCACAGACGTGCCTTCGTTGCCCGGCACGGTTTCCTCGCCGCTGGCAGCCAGGGCAGCCAGGATTTCCTCGACGAGCGCCGGATCGTTTTCCGGGTGGACGCCCAGAGAATCGCCCGTCTCGTATCTCAGCCCGGAACCCGCGAGCGATAGCTCAAGATGCCGGATTTCCTTGCCCGAACCGGGCAGACTCAACACGCGGTTGGTGACGATCCGGCCGGGAAACGGGTTCTTACGGGAATAGGGAGAGGCGGGGTCCGTGGACATGACAGGGCGGGCAAACTAGCCCACCCCGCACCGGCAGCGCAAGCCCCATCGTTAACGGTGGCTTGCGCCCCAAAATCCCGTTTTGTCCGTCGGATCAGACCGTGGGACCACTGCGGCGGAAAATCAGATGGTAGACGACCAGGAGGATCACCGCACCGATCACCGAGGCGATGAATCCGGGCGTCTCCCCTTCGCTGTACCAGCCGATGGCTTTCCCGAGGTAGTACGCGAGCACCGAACCGGCGATGCCGATGATGATGGTGATCAAAAATCCGGTCGGCTCCTTGCCCGGGGTGATGAGTTTGGCCACGAAGCCGATAATCAGGCCGATGAAGATCGTCCAAATCCAGCCAGCGCCGACGGCACCCTGGACGGCCAGGATGGAGGGCAGGGTGGCAAGTGAGCCGAGGAAAAAGTCAGGGTGCATGGAATACAATGGTTAAACTACGAGGTGGTTGTGGGTCGATTTGGCATTTTCGCCAAGCAGGAATCGCCGAACCCGCGCCCTCTGGTCGTGTGGGAAAGCCGAGCAAGCGACAAAAGCCAGAGCCGGGTCTGCCGGCGGGTCGCCCTGATTGAGACGACCGCCCTATTTCGCCTCACCCGGCGTCGGCGCGGCCAGTTGCGTGCTGACGACAAAGAGCGTTTCCGTCGTCGCCTCGCCGGTCCGCGGATCGATGGTCATCGTCTTGCGTGCGCCGAAGTTCGGCGGCGACGGCGGTGGACTGTAGCCACCCACCTCGGGCATGAAATGCCTGTCCTCCACCAGCCAGAAAAACAATCCGTGACCCGCTGCCACGGCCGCGATCACCCATGCCGCCATCGGCACACGCCGCATGAACGCGAAACGGCCTGACAGGGGCGCTTTCACTGACTCTGGCGGGCGTTGACCCCCTCGTCGATGAGTTCCCAGAACGCCTTCGCACGCCCGACCTGGTCGTCCTCGGCCAGCGGGAGTTTGCTGCGAAAGAAGAAGTCGGAGAGGGTGTTCTTGTGCAGGATGCGGTGGATGGTCACGCCTTGCTGGCACGTCTCGAAGTAAATCCGGTAGTCGCTGGCGCGGTAGCGAAAGAGCTTTTTCCCGTCGCGCTCGATGCGCCCGAACCGCCCCCCGCCGTCCGCGAGGCGGTCGAGGTCTTCGGGCAGGATTTGGAATTCGCTCAGCAAGGTGAGCTGCAACGGTTTGGGCAGTCCCGACAATTCGGCGGCGCTCAGTTCGTTGAAGATGATCTGGAACATCGGATGGCCCCGGGCGAGCGTGGACGGCAACCCCGGCGGGATAACTTCCGGGAAGGCGCGGGGCGGGTCAAGGCCAGAACGGCGGGATTCACGCGCCCCGTTCGCCGGTGTAGTACCGCCCCACCCGTGTGGTCAGTCCGGTGAAGATTTCCCAGGCGATGGTCCCGGCCTTCGCAGCGAGTTCGGCGGCGAGGATTTCCTCCGTGTCCTGTCGGCCGATGAGCACGGCCTCCTCGCCCGCCTCGACGGTCGGCAGCGCGCCGAGGTCGATCATCGTCTGGTCCATCGTCACGCGGCCCAGCACCGGGCAGCGCCGGCCACGCACGAGCACGTCCGCTCCGACGTTGGAGAGGTGCCGCTGGTAACCGTCCGCGTAGCCCATCGCCAGCGTGCCCACGCGCATCGGCCGGGGCGTCACGAACGTCCGCCCGTAGCTCACGCCGTGGCCCGCTGGCAACCCGCGCACCAGCGACACCCGTGTCTTGAGTGTCAACGCCGGGCGCAGCCGCGCCTGGTGTTCGGGCAACGGCGACGAACCGTAAAGCATCAACCCCGGCCGGACCACGTTGCAGCGCGCCCCGAGCGGGTAGCCGAGCAACCCGGCGCTGTTGTGCGCGTGGCGGCCGGCACCGGGCGGCATGTCCTCCAGCAGGCGCTCGAACCCGGCCAGTTGCGCGACGGTGAACGCGGCGTCCTCGTCCGAGGACGGCAAATGCGTGACCACACCCGCCACCCTGATTCCGGGCGAGCAGGCCACCGCTCGCCGCAGGGCGTCCAACCCGGCGGGCAGCACCCCCTCGCGGCCCATCCCGGTGTCCACGCTGATGACGAGGTCGAACGTGTGGCCGCCGCGCAACGCGAGAGCAAGCCGCGCGTAGTCCTCCGCTTCCGCGACGCTCGACACCCAGGGCAGGAACCCGTGCCGGACGATCTCCGGTCGTTCGTCGGGCAGCGCGGGCGAGAGGATCGTGATGGGAACGTCCGGCAGATATTCGCGCAGGCGGATCGCCTCGGTGACGTTGGCGACGGCGAAATCCCTCACCAACCCTCCGCCGTACAAGGCGCGGGCGACCGGCCCCATGCCGTGTCCGTAGCCGTCGGCCTTCACCACCGCGAGGAGCGACGCCCCAGGCCCGGCGGATTCGTGCGCGACGCGGGCGTTGTGCCGCAGCGCAGACAGGTCGATCTCCGCCCAGCAGCGGCTGCGGTGTTCGGACGGGATCGGATTCACGGGACGGCGGACAGGGTGGGTTTGGGCAGGGTGATGCTCACCGGACGCAGGTAGATCGGCTCCAACGGCGTGGGACGGTGCGTCTCGCGCGGCACCGCGAACAGCCCCCCGGCGTCGATCCGGGTGATCGGTGCATCGGCGAGCAGGCCGCCGGGCAGGGCCGTTTCCATGACGCGCACCGGCCAGTCCGGACGTTGCGCCAGCCGGGCTTCCAGCGCCACCGCATCCGGGATCAGTTCCGGCCCGCTCACGCAGATGCCATCCTGGACCGCCGTGTGGTAGAACGCTCCCCGCCGCGCGTCGCCGACCACCTGATAGCACCGCGACGGGTCCCGCACCGCCACGACCGAGGGCACCCCGCCGAGCCACGCACCCGTGGACGCCGCCAGGCCCACGGCCGCCGCGATGGACTGACGGACCCCGGAGAACGACCCCGGCCCCATCCCGACCACGATGCCCCCCAATCGCTCATCCGTGGACCGGACCTCCCGCATGGCCTGCTCCAACGCGATGAACAGTTCGCCGCCACGCCCTTTCCCGGCGGTGAACTCCATCCGGCGCACGATGCGAAGGTTGCCCGCGTCCTCCCCGCGTGCCAGCGCGACGCCGCCGGTGGAAGTCGAGCAATCCAGAGCTAGGAAAAACATCACGGTGGGGAGCGCCGCGTTTACTCTGACACGATCCGGCGCGCGTCGCCCTCGCCGATTTCAAATCGCAGCCAGCGCGTGCCCGGCGGCAGGAGCGCGGGGAATTTGTCGGCCCATTCCACGAGCGTCAACCCGCCGCCGTCGTCGATGTATTCCTCCCAGCCGAGCGCCAGCGCCTCGGACGCATTTTCCAGCCGGTAAAAATCAAAGTGGAACACCGGCATCCGGCCGCCGGTGTACTCGTGCACGAGAGTAAACGTCGGGCTGGTCGCCGGCCCCGACGCACCCATCCCGGCGGCAACGCCCTGAACGAAGTGCGTTTTGCCCGCGCCGAGGTCGCCCACCAATGCCCACACGTCGCCCGGCTGCGCCAGGGCAGCGAGCCGACGGCCGAGCGCGGAGGTTCCCTCCGGGGAAGAGGTGTGAAAAGCGGACACGGTCAGAAAGGATGAGGGATGAAGGATGAAGGCGGAACCAGAAAACTGACTTTACACCGCTTCTCAGGTGAGATGAGGGATCGCCCCCCCGCGCCGCAGGCGCATCGTCCAAGGTAGGGTCGCCTCTCCGAGGCGATCCCAGATTGGCTTGGATGGTCTCCGTACGCACGCGGCGCATTCCAGAAACATTTGGATTGCCTCGGAGAGGCAACCCTACCTTGGAAGATGCGCCTAGCGGCGCGGGAGCCTGATTCCCTCATCTAATCTGAGAAACGGTGTGTCTCATCCTTCTGCTTTCCGGCTTCATCCTTCATCGTTGTCAACCCGCGGGCGATGTCTCGCAGACCCGGCTCATCCTTCATCCTTCCCGCCCCGACACACGGCGTAATTCATCGAAAGGTACGTCCGCTCGTGCCAGAGACGCGTCTGGGTGTTGAGCCCGAGGTCGGGAGCCTGGAGCAAAATGTACGGATAGCCCGTGATCCAATCCCACTTCTTGGTGCCATCCTCGTTGAGTTTGAATCCGTGCGTCGCCGTGAACGGCCGGTGCAACTCCGCGTAGGCATAGGCGTCGATGACCGTGCCCGACACCGAATCCGCGAACCGGCACACGAAGCCCGTGGCCTGCGGTGGGAGCGTAGCCGGTTCCACGCCGACCACCGGCATCCAGTGGCCCAGCAAACCGTTCCACGCGGGTCCGCCGAGCGCGGCGGTGTTCGCTCCGAAGGAACGCACCTCCACCACCGCCGGCAGCCCGGCCGTCAACGCGTCGGAAAACAGCCCGTGCAAGCGCCGCAAGTGCGCCCGGCCGTTTTCGCCCTCGCGGACGTTGAGCCAGTGGGCATCGACCTCCGCTAACTTCAACGACTTCAATAAATCGTTGGCCAGAAATGGCATGTCCTCGGTGGTCGTGCCGTCCGTCGCCGAATAACGCGTCTGGCGTCCCCCGTACTTCTCGGACGGCCGGTCACCGAACCGCTGGATGATGGTTTGCACCCGGTCCAGGGGAGAGTTGCCGTCCAGCGAGGCAAACGCCCGGCGGCAGGCGGCGTCGCCGTGGGCGAGCGCGTTGGCCAGGGCGCACGGGCCGCAGGCCATCGGGCCAATGGGCTGCTGGCCGATGACTTCCGGCGGGACATCTTTTTCTGTCGGCGTGCCGCCACGCAGGTTCGCCGCCGCACCCGCTGCCGCCAGCCCGAAAGTGCCCAAAAAAGCTCGTCGGGAAAACACGGCGGTCAGCCTAGGCGACTTTGCAAAAAAAGAAAGCCGCCGTGGCGTTCTCACACCACGGCGGCTTCAGACTACCGATCACTCACGCGTTCCAAGACACTCTGTGCCATCCCCTTCTACGAACGGGGGCTCCGGAGAGCTTTCCGTTCACCATGAAAGAGGCCAGCACTGTCCGGAACGAGTTCCGTGCGGCTAACCGGGCAACTATTTGATGGTGCCGTTCGCGCCGTTCGGGAAGAACCCGCCCTTGGTCGCGTTGACGCCGCCGTAGACGATGTTCAGCACCTGCCGGGTCGTCCGCGCGAACGCGATGCCGTTGGCGTCGGTGGGCACGATGTTCGGGCTGCCGTCCGGGTTGGTGATGCCCTGATCCAGGTCGAGCGGGCCGTCGAGCGAGTCGCGGAGTTGCGGAGATCAGGTTCACGGCCTTCGCCAGCTTGGCGGTCGGGTCATTGAAGTTGAGGTTATAGAGCGTCGTACGCACGAGCGAGGCGTGGTAGGCTTCGACCGCGAGGATGCCGGATGCCGGCGGGATGAAATCCTTGCTCGAAATCAACGGGGCCGCACCGTGGTAGGCCGTCACGCCCACGTCCTCGAACACGAACGCGCCGAGCAGGAAGTTCTCTTCGCTCTCGAACGGGTCAAAGGTGTTGCCCAGCCCGGTCAACTGCGCCAGCGTGTTGAACGAATTTTGCAGGTCAATCGTCGGCTCGTTCACCGCGGCGCTGCCCAACACCTTGCGCAGGAAGGAAACGTGCGCGATCTCGTCGTTGGCGATCTCGGCCGCGTAGTTGTAGATGAACGGGTTGAAGAAATTCACCCGGTTCGTGACCGGGTAAGTCACCGTCGCGCCCGCCGAGGCCGGGATGATGCCCAGGTTCACCAGGCCCACTCCATAATACGCCTTCGCGTAATACTCCGCTTCGAGGTATTCGAGGTTCAACGCGAAGTTGAAGATGTCCGCGTCCGTGATGGTCACCGGGGCGGTCACCGCGCTGGCCGTCGAAGGCGTGAGCAGCGACGAGGCCACCGGGGCGGCGGCGGCGGCGATGCCGGCGAGGCTCGCGTTGCGCAGGAAGGAGCGGCGGCTGGAGCGATGGCTCATTTGCGCCGGTTGGTCAGCTTTGGAAACAGGTAGGTTCATAGTGCTTGAAAAATGTGCGGTGAAAGGTGGGGTTGAGTCTTATCTGATATTGCCGTTCAAACCGAGGGGGAAGAACCCGCCCGCCGACGCGCCGGGCGCCTCGTAGACGATGTTCAGGACCTGCCGGGGCAGGCGCGAGAAGACGATGCTGCTGCCGTCGGTGGGCACGATGTTCGAGCTGCCGTCGGGGTTGGTGATGCCCTGATCTAGGTCGAGCGGGCCGTCGAGCGAATCGCGGAGCTGCGAAATCTTGTTCACCGCGAGACCGTAGAACTGCGTCGGATCGTCGAAGTTGATGGCGTAGAGCGAGGAGCGCAGGGTGGACGAGTGGTAGGCCTCGACGGCGAGGATGCCGCCGGCCGCGCCCAGGATGGTCTTGTTGTTGATGAACGCGGCCGAGCCGTGGTAGGCGGTCACGCCCACGTCGGTCAGCGTCAGGCCACCGAGCAGGAAGTTCGCGTCGCTGGCGTAAGGGTCGAACGTGGGCGCGATGTTGGCGACCTGCGCCGCAGCGTTGAACGCGCCTTGCAAATCAATCGTCGGCTCGCTGATGGCCGCGCTGCCCAAGGTGGCGCGCAGGAAGTTGATGTGCGCGATCTCGTCCTCGGCGATTTCCGCGGCAAAGCCCTTGATGATCGGGCTGGAGAAATTCACCTGCTTGGTCTTCGGCAGCGTGACGTTCGTGCCCGCGCCGCTGACGCCCATTTGCGCCAGGGTCTTGCCGAACACGGCGTTAGTATAGTATTCGCCTTCGAGGTATTCGAGGTTCAGCGCGAAGTTGAGGATGTCGGTGTCCGCGAAGATCGCCCCCTCGGCACGCGAGGCGTTGAACAGCACGTTGGCCGCCACCGGGGCAAGCGCGGCGGTGAAAGCGGCGAGGCCGGAGTTGCGCAAAAAGGCGCGGCGGCCGAACGAGGTGGCAAGTTCTGGGTTAGGTAGAGGCAGGTTCATGGTTTCTAGATTCCGCTTTAATTCGGAGATTGGATGCATGGAAGTACCGGGACGTGTAAAAATTCGCTTTTCCGTCACCTGTCTGCATCCGCAGACGGTGTTATCCCGGATCATTTAGGTGATTCTCATCGGGGAAATCCCCGAACCGGGAACGGTGCGTGCCCGCACCGCACCGGCCGCTTTATGCTTGCTAGTCCCCGTGCTCATGGTGGAATGGTTCCGTCGCTGGCGATATGCCCGCGCCACGGACCGGCGCGGATTTTTTCGCCCTTCCCGGGCCAGGGTTGGCAGCCGGGCATCGTCGGAAATGCCGCCCCTCCTTCCATGAACAACGATCCCTCCCGGCAAGACGAGGACCGCCGGCTGCTCGCGGCGGCGGCGCGCGGCGACGCCGGGGCGTTCGCGGCGATCTACGACCGGCTCAGCGGTCCGCTCTACGGTCTGTGCCTGCGGATGGCCGGCGCGGAATCAGAAGCCGAGGACATCCTCCAAGAGGCTTTCCTGACGATCTGGCGGCGTGCCGCGACGTATGACCCCGCGCGGGGTAGCGTGTTCAACTGGGCGGTGCATCTGACGCGCTGCAAGATCATCGACCACCTGCGGTCGCGCGGGCGTCGGCTGCGGGTCCTGGCGTCGCCGGATGACCCACCGTCGGGCAACGGTTCCAGGGAACCCGGAAGCCGCCGCGTCGGACGACCCGAGCGCGGGTGAGGCGGTGGACCTGCGCGCGCAGGCCGGGCGGGTGCGGCAGGGGCTGGAGGCGCTGCCGCCCGAGCAGGGCCGCGCGATTGAACTGGCGTTTTTCAGCGATCTGACGCACCACGAGATTTCCGCGCGGCTGGGTCAGCCGCTGGGCACGATCAAGGCACGCATCCGGCGCGGCCTGTTGCGGCTGCGCGATTTGCTCAAGGGGGAGGAAAGGGAAGAGGACCGATGATCAACGAGGGACAACAGGAACGGGCGTCGTTGTACGCGTTGGGGTTACTCGACGCGGACGAGGCGGCGGAGTTCGAGCGCGAGCTGGCGGCGGACGGGGAACTGCGCACGCTGACGGCGGAGTTGCGCGAGGCGGTGGCGTCGCTGGTACGCACGGCGAGTGAGGCGTTGCCTCCCCCAAGATTGCGGGCACGCTTATTGGCTCGGGTGGCGAAGGAGGCGCGGGCGAGTGATTCAATATTGGGTAAGCCGGTCGCCGGGCCGGCGTGGACACAGTGGATCTCGTTGGCGGCAGCGGCGGCACTGGCGATCCTGTGCGTGTTCCTGCGCTCGGAAAAGGCAGAGGCAGAGCGACATTGGCTCGTTGCGCGCAGCGAATTAGCGACCTTGCGCAAAATGTACGGGACGGCCGAAGCCAACACGGACCGCGCCTCTATTGCACAGGTAGCGTTTTGTACGCTCGAACCCGTCCCGGCCCCGCAACAAACCGGACCGCAGGCGGCCGTCCTATGGGACGCGGCGCGGCGGCGCGGTCGGTTGCACATCTCCGGGTTGCCGCCCGCTGGCGAGGGCAAGGACTACCAACTCTGGACGGTGGAAACGGGGATCAAAGACCCGGTAAACTCGGGCTTGGTGAAGGTCGGGGCGGACAACATCGCGGAAGTCGAGTTCCAGCCACAAGGTGACGACGGCAAGGGGCCAGCCGTGGCGTTCGCGTTGAGCCGGGAGCGCGCGGGCGGCGTGCCGAAGAACGAGGGACCGATCCTGTTCCTCGGCAAACTCCAGCCCTGAGCGGAACCCGGTTGATTCTTCTCCCGTTCGGCGCACCCTTGTCGCTGTCCATGAGAAATCCGCGCGCGTTCCACCGCTACCTGGCGTTCTGCCTCCTGCTGTCCGTCTCCTGCCTTTCGCCTGCGGCCCGCGCGCAAAACGGTTGGAAAATCGCCTCCTCCGAGACGTTGCCCGCGCCCGCCGACGGCGTGGCCCACCATCTCCTGACGCTCAACCGTTTGCACAACGCCGCCAACGACGACGGCGCGACCGAGGCGACGCTGCATTTCGTCAGTTTCGACGCGGGTAGACACCTCTTCCGCGTGTTCGACCAAAACCCCCACGACAACGCCAGCCTCGCCGACACGATGGCCGAGAACCATTGCGTGGCCGGCACCAACGGCGGGTATTTTTCGCCGGAGTTCGATCCCGTCGGACTCCTCGTGTGCGACGGCCGCGTCATCCGCGCGGAACAGCACGCGCGGCTGCTCAGCGGACTGCTCGCCGTCACGGCCAACCACATCAGCCTGCGGCGGACCAGCGAGTCGTCGTCAATTTCCGTCAAACACGCCCGGCAGGCGGTCCAGTGCGGACCGTTCCTCGTCGAGGACCGCAAGCCGGTGGCCGGCCTCAACGGCACGCGCGCGGCGCGGCGCACGGCGGTTTTCACCGACGGCGGCGGACGCTGGGGACTGGTGGTTTGCTCGCCGGTGACGCTGGAGGAGTTCGGGGCGATCCTGGCTGACCCGGCGTTGACTCCCGGCGGCCTGAAGATCGCCCGCGCACTCAACCTCGACGGCGGCGGCTCGACGGCGCTCTGGGTACGGCCCGCGCCCGGCGGCAAGGGGGGCGGTGAGCCGGTCTCCCTACCCGAACGCGGGTACGTGCGTGATTTCGTCGGGATCGTGCCGCGCACTCGCGCCCCGGCCAGTGGTAAGCCGTGAGCGCGACGCGGAAAAGGCCGTGGCGGCCGGTCGTCAACAAGGTAGGGATGGCTCTCCGAGCCGTCCCCAGATTGGCTTGGGTGATCTCCGTGCGCACGACGCACCTTGCCAGAAACATTTGGGACGGCTCGGAGAGCCATCCCTACCTTATTTGGACGCGCCTTCGGCGGGGTTTCTCAGAGGGCTTGCAGACGGTGGCGGAAGCGCAGCAGCACGAGACCGAACGCGCCCAGGAGCAGCGTGACGACAGTGCGCGGCTCGGGCACGACCTGCGAGATCGTCGCCGACTGGAACGTGTACGTCCCGGTCAGCACGTTGGCCGTTTCCGTGGTGGAGAGGTTCACCCCGAGCGCACCCGTCGCGGTGGAAGGCACGGTGAACTGGAAGGTCGCCGTGTTATTCGTGCCGAAGAGGCTGAGCACATCGACGATGCCCAAAGCTCCGGGGTTGGTGGCCGTGTTGACGAACGGCGTGCCGCCGGCCGAGAGGATGACGTTGACGCTGCCGAGCAGCCCGACGGTGAAGCCCGTCGTCCGGGTCAGCGTCAGCGCGTAGGTGGCCCCGGGGGTCAGCGAGACGCCGAAGGTCTTGGTGGCGGTGGTCGCTCCGGCGACCCCGAGGATGCCGGTCTGGTTAACGTAGAAGGAGTTGGTGGCGTTCGGCCCCGTGGTCAGGGACGTGAAGCCTTCGGTGAGGTCGCTGACGGTGGCCACGCCAAACGACGCGGTGCCGTTGTAGCCCGGCCCGAAAGCGCCACTGGTGCTCTGGTTGGTGCTGATCCCATTGCCGACCAGGCTCAGCATGGCGGGGCTGCCCAGCGTGCCGCCGAAGAGATCGACGGTTTGCTGCGCCGAGGCGTGGTGGGTGGTGAACGAAAAGACCGCAGCGGCCACGAGGGCGGCTGCACGATGGGTTAGGTTCGGTGATGTGCGAATCATGCGCACATCTTTGCCCGGGCCGAGGGGGCGATGCTATTGGGGGAATGCCTACCTGGGCCGGAGGAAATTACCCTATTATGTATACACCCCAGAAAGGGCGTGGCAAACACCCCAGCGCGGCTTACGACAACGCCGCCCCTGCCTTGGCCAGCGCGGCCTGCAAATCCGCCACTCGAACGGGTTTGCTGATGTAATCGTCCATGCCCGCCGCGAGACACTTTTCCCGGTCGCCCTGCATCGCGTTGGCCGTCATGGCGATGATGCGCGTGCGGCGGCGCTTCGACCCGGGGACGCTCTCGCGTCGCCGGATGGTTTCCGTGGCCTCGTAGCCGTCCATCTCCGGCATCTGGCAATCCATGAGCACGGCGTCGTAGGCAAATCTTTCCAGCGCCTCCAACGCCTCCAGGCCGTTGCCGACCGCGTCCGCCGCGTAGCCGAGCTTGCGCAACTGCCCTAGGGCGACGCGCTGGTTGACCGCGTTGTCCTCGGCCACCAGGATGCGCCGGCCGGTCCCTTGCAACGGGGCGTTCGCCGTCGGCGACCCATTTGCGGGTAACGCCGTGGATTCCGGGTTTCCCGGCGCGGGCGCGAGCAGTCCGGCGACGCCTTCGAGCAGCGCGGCGGGCCGCGTGGGTTTCGCCCGGCTGACTGTGATGCCCGCCTCGGCCAGGACGCTGGCCGGGGGCGGCTTGCCGAAGGGCGTCAGGAGCACCACGGGCGTCGCCGCGATGAGAGGGTCCGCCCGGATCGCCCGCGCCAACGCCAGGCCATCCATCCCGGGCATCTGCCAGTCCACGATGGCGGCGGCGTAGGGCTGCCGGGCCACGGCCGCCTCCCGCAGCAGCGCCAGCGCCTCCTCGCCGCCCGCCGCGCTGCCGTTGCGCACGGCCCAGGAAACCACCTGCCGATGCAAAAACTGCCGGCTGGCCTCGTGGTCGTCCACCACGAGCACCCGGGTGTCCGGCGGCAGCTTGCTGTCCCGCGCGTCCCGCGTCTCGCCGGCCGGCGCGTCCGCCTTGGCCAGCCGGACGGTGAACCAGAAGGTAGACCCTTTCCTGGGCAGGCTTTCCACGCCGATCTGGCCGCCCATCCGCTCCACCAACTCCCGGCAGATCGCCAGTCCGAGGCCCGTGCCGCCAAATTTGCGCGTGGTGGAATTGTCCGCCTGCACGAACGCCTGGAACAGCCGCGTGCACGCCTCGCGCGAGATGCCGATGCCGGAGTCCGACACCTCGAAGCGCAGGGTCGCGTCCGCCTCCCGTTCCTCGGTGCAGCTCACCCGCAACACCACCTCGCCCTGGCGCGTGAACTTGATCGCGTTGCTCAGCAGATTGGTCATCACCTGCCGCAGCCGGCCCGGATCGCCGCGCAAACATGTGGGCACGCCTGGCTCCACGCCGCCGACCAGTTCGAGCCCCTTGGCCTGCGCGCCGCTGGCGAGGATTTCCAGCGTGCTCTCGACCGTGTTTTGCAGGTCGAAGTCCATCTCCTCGAAGACCAGCTTGCCCGCCTCGATCTTGGAGAAATCGAGGATGTCGTTGATGAGGGTCAGCAGCGAGTTGGCGCTCTCGCGGATCGCCTCGCCGTAGTCGCGCTGCTGCGAGTCGAGCCCCGTGTCCAGCAACAGGCCAGTCATGCCCAGGATGCCGTTCATGGGCGTGCGGATTTCGTGAGACATGTTGGCCAGGAACTGGCTGCGGGCCTGCGTGGCGGCCTCGGCCACGGCCTTGGCCTGGCGCAGGTCCTCCTCCATCTGCCGGCGGGCAGTGATGTCGAGCGCCACCACGCCCAGCCAGCGGCGGCCGTCGGGCTGGCGGATGGGGAACTTGATGCTCATCCAGTGCGTGTGCGCGCCGTTGGCGGTGGGCACCTCCTCGATGAATTCCAGCGGCCGGTCCCCGGCCATGACCTGGGCGTCGGCGTCGAGCACGTTCGCGGCGATCCCGGCGGGCAGCCACTCCGTGTCGTGCTTGCCCAGCAACTCTCCCGGCCGGGTGCCGAAGGCCTCTTCCAGCCGCGGGTTGACGAACACGTAGCGGCCCCGGTCGTCCTTGATGGCCACGAGTGCCGGGGTGTGTTCCAGGAAAGCGCCCAACCGCGCCTGGACGGCCTGGAGGGCCAGTTGCGTGCGGCAGCGTTCGTTGAACTGGATAATCAGGTTGACGAGGGTTTCCATCGTGGCCGCCAGCGCGGGCTCGGGCGCGCCCACGTCGGCGCTATAAAACATCAGGACGCGGCTCACATGTTCGGCCACCCCGTCGCGCAACGGCAGCGCGAAGGCCCGGCGCAGCCCGGCTTCGCGCGCGAGTCCGTCCCGCACGAAAGCCTCGTCCGCCAGCACGTCCTCGATCCAGCACGCCCGTCCGTCCCGGCAGAGGCGGCCGGGCACCCCTGCCCCGTTGGCAAACTGCCAGGACCGGCTGGCGGTGCTGAAACGTTCCAGGCGCGCGGCGATTTCCCGCGCGGCCGGTTGCTGCCAGTTCGCGGACAGGCGCAGGACGCCGTCAGCCGGGTCTTCGACCCAGAGTTCCCCCGCCTGCCAGTCCAGGTGGGTGCAGATCGTTTCCAGGAAGCGCGGCGCGGCTTCCTCGATGGAGGTGCTCTCGGCGGCGACGCGCGCGACGGCGTGCTGCACGCTCAGGCGTTCCTGGGCGAGGCGGCGTTCGGCGACCTCGGTGGCCAGCCCGGCGTTGGCCTGCGCCAGCGAACCGCCGAGCGCCTGACGGCGGCGCAACTCCCGCCGGATGAACGTATAACCGCCCACCAGCAGCCCGAGGCACAGCAGCCCGGCAACGCCGAGCGTGAGGTCCTTGCCGTGCAGGCCAGCGTCGCGCGCGACGGTGCGCTGGCGCAGCAGATCGTTTTCCTCGGCGATCATCTCCTCGCCGAGCGCGTTGACCGCCTCCATCGCCTGGCGGCCACTGCCGTTCATGTACTGCGGATCGAGCGCGGTCATCCCCAGCCGGCGGCGCTGGTCGATGCGCTCCCGGGTCACGGCCAGCTTGGCGTTGACGGCGGCGGTGAACTGGTCTCCGCGCGACGCCTGCGTGGGATTATCGGCCACCAGCCGGCGCAAGGTGGCGAGCTGGCCGGGCAGCGTCTCGACGGCGGACTGGTAGGGCGGCAGAAAATCCTCCCGGCCGGTGGAGCTGAAACCCCGCTGCGCGCTCTCGGCGGCCTGCACACGCAGGAGGGTGTGTTCGACGGCCTGGATCACCTCCACGGTGTGCGCCACCCACTGGTCGCCCGACGCGAAACGCTGGTCCTCCCAGAAGGCCATCCCGAGCACGCCCAGGAACATCGCCAGCAGCAGGGCGAACCCCCAGCCCAGGCGGCGTTCCGCCGGGGCGCGCCGCCGCAGGGCCAGTTCAAAGGCCGCCTGCCGCGCCAGCGCGCCGAGTTTGTCCAGTTGCGCGGCGGAGAGTCGGCGCGGCACCGTGTCGAGCACGCAGAGCGTCCCCAGCGCGGGGCCTTCCGGGGAACGCAGCGACACCCCCGCGTAAAAACGCAGGTGGGGCGGGCCGGTCACGAGCGGATTATCCGAGAAACGCTCGTCCGCCCGGGCGTCGGGGACAATCAGCGGCTCGGCCGGCCGCAGCAGCGCGTAGGCGCAGAACGCTTGGTCGCGGGGGGTTTCCTCCAGGGTGATGCCGACGCGACTCTTGAACCACTGCCGGCGCTCGTCCACGAGCGTGACGAGCGCGAAGGGCGTGCCGCAGGCGTCCGCGGCCTGCCGGGTCAGGTCGTCGAAAACCGCCTCGCGCGCCGTGTCCATGACCCCGCAACTCCACAGGGCCGCGAGGCGGGCGGATTCGTCGGGAGGCAGAGGGGCGGCGGGCATGGGCGCACGGACCGGGGACGGTAGCCGTTGAACTAGCGCACGTTGCGTGCCAGTTCTCAGAGGGTGTGTGGGAAGCCCGCCGCAGGCGTCGTCACCAAGGTAGGGATGGCTCTCCGAGCCAGTCCCTGGATTTTCTGGCAGGCGCTTTGTTGGCACGGAGATCATCCAAGCCAAAATAGGGACTGGCTCGGAGAGCCATCCCTACCTTGCGAAGACGACCGGCCGCAACGGCCTGTTCAGAACCTTCTCACACGATTTCTCAGACCGCCGCGTGGACCCCCGGCCGGCGGGCGAGGTCCGGCTCGGCCTGACGCAAAATCTCGCGCGTGAGCGGGGCCACGTCCCCCTGGCCGCTGAGCAGGTAGCGGATCAGGTACAAAAACGGATTGCGCTCGCCCCAATGGAAATACGCGTGCGGCAGCTTGCCGTCGTCGTCGCGCAGGTACAGCAGCAACGCCGCGATGGCGTTGGGCACGGCGGCGCTCTCGCCGCGCAGCACGCGGTGGCCGCCGACCTCCACGCCCTGCACGTGCAGGTCGGCCGAAAACTCGCTGGCGTCGCGCACGTAAATTTCCAGGAACAGCAGCGGCTCGTCGGCGGGGATGTTGTGGTTCTCGCGCGCTTCGCGTTCCTCCGCGGTCGTACTCGGCGGCGTCGCAGCGGTCGGGATGGTTGGCGACGATGTGCAGGATGCCGGTCTGGTCCGCCGATTCGTGCGACGAAACGCTGCGCCGTCTCGTCGAGCATGATCTCGCCGACGCGCAGTTCCGTCGTGCGCCACACGCGCGAGAGCAGGGACACCAGCACGATGCGCCCCGATGAACAGCGCGGCGATTTTCACGCCCTCGGGCCGTTCGATCACGTTGACCACCGTCGTGTACGCGAAGATCGGCGGCCACCAGCGCGGCGGCCAGCGGTGCCGGGTGTAGCCAGCCGCCGGCGCTCGCGCTTGACGGAGAGCGTCACGGCCACGGCGGCGCTGGTCATCAACACGAGCACGCCCGTCGCATAGGCTCCGCCCTGGGCGTCCACGTCGGCCTGGAAGATGAGCGTGACGACGAAGGCGATGGCCATGTACATGAGCGTCAACGGCCGGGAGGCACGCGCCCATTCCGGGGCCATGCCGTAGCGCGGCAGGTAGCGCGGCACGAGGTTGAGCAGGCCCGCCATCGCCGAAGCGCCGGCGAACCACAGGATCGCCGATCGTGGAAACGTCGTACACCGTGCCGAATCCGTCGCCGAGGAAACGGTGCGCGAGGAACGCCAGCGCGCGGCCGTTGGCCGGGCCGCCGGGCTGGAAATCCGCCGGCGCGATGAGCAGGGTCGTCACCAGCCGAACTGGCCAGCAGGAACACGCTCATAATGACCGCCGCCGTCAGCAGCAGGCGGTGGGTGGCGCGGATTTTGCCCTCGGGTTTGTCCGGCTGGTCGTCCTGGCCGCCCTGGACGAGCGGCATCATGGCCACGCCGGTTTCAAAACCCGACAGGCCCAGCGCCAGCTTCGGGAAAAGCAGCAGCGAAACGCCGACCATCGCCAGCGGGCTGCCGTGCTGGGTGAACAGGAGCTTTTTCCAATCGACGAAATGACGTGCGGCTGCGCGGCGACGCGCACGAGGCCCATCGCCGATGACGACGGCATTGAGCACGAGGTAGACGCCGACCAGCGCGACGGCGATGCCGATGGCCTCCTTGAAGCCCTTCAGGAACACCGCGCCCGAGCAGCGCGACGAGCATCAGCGTCACGCCGACGGTGTGCCCGGCGAGAAGGCGGTGGGCGTAAGGATTTTCGACGCAGGTGCGCGGTGGCGTCGGCGGCGGAAAGGGTGATGGTGATGATGAAATCCGTCGCCGCGAAGCCCAGCAGCGACGAGCACGAAGAGTTTGCCCTTCCACCAGGGCAGCAGGTGTTCGAGCATGGCGATGGAGCCCTCGCCGTGGGGGCTTTCGACGGGCGACGCGGCTGTAGACGGGCAGCGCGCCGAAGAGGGTCAGCAGCACGAGGACCAGCGTGGCGATGGGCGAGAGCGCCCCGGCGGCCAGCGCGGCGATGCCCGGCTGGTAGCCGAGGGTGGAGAAATAATCGACGCCCGTCAGGCACATGACCTGCCACCAGGGGTGGGCGTGGTGGTGCGGCGTGTGCGTCGGCGGCCGGGCCGTGGTGCTTCGCCGGTGGTCTGGCGGTCGCTGAGCAGCCAGGATTCGAGGGAGCGGAGGAAAGTCGAAGACACCGGGACAGGAGGATTTTCTACTTCATCGTGCCTCCGTGGGTGGGTGAATGGCGGTCAGGTGGGCCTTTTTTCCAAAGGCCATGAGAGCGTCCGCGCCGCAGGCACATCGTCCCCAAGGTAGGGATGGCTCTCCGAGCCGTCCCAAATGTTTCCGGCGAGGCGCACCGTGCGCACAAAGGTCATCCAAGCCAATCTTGGGACGGCTCGGAGAGCCATCCCTACCTTGTTTGGACGGCTTCGCCGCCGGGTCTACCGCCGCACCAGCGTGATGCGCTTGAGCCGCGCGTCGTCGTGCGGACTGACCGTCGTGATCTGCGGATCATCCTTGAACGCATTGTGCACCAGCCGCCGGTCGTACGAATTCATCGGCTCCAACTGCACCGGACGCCCCGTGGCGCGCACTTGATCGGCCAGCACGCGGATTTCCCGCAGAAAACCATCCTGCTGCATCGTCCGGTAATGTTCCACGTCCACGACCACGCGCGGTGCCTGCCGGTCCTTGGCTTGGAGCAGCCGGTTGAGCAAAAACTGGAGATCATCCAACGTCTGGCCGCCGGGACCGATCAGTCGTTCGGATTCGGCCGTGTACACCTGGAGCGTCACCACTCCCTCCGGTCCCGTGCTCTCCTGGATGTCGAAGGCATAGCCGAGGTGGCCTAGCATCGTGTCGAGCACTTCCTGAGGAGTCATGGGAAAGGATGGAAAATGAACAATGACGGCGGAGGATAGGAGACGAAAGCGAAAAGGCGGAAAGAAAGGTTCAGCCCCTCCGTCCCTGCCTTTCAATCTTCATCCTTTCTGCCTCTTGCCCTTGCCGAAGTTCGCGCTGCTGCCAAATCCGAAAGCCCCACTCTTGCCGCCGCCTTTCACGGGCACGAACTTCGCCACGCTGCCCCCGGCAGCAGCCGCCGGCGGGTTCTGGGTGCGGGTCAGGTAGAGCTGGAGGATCGTCAACAGGCCCTGGACTGTGTAATACAACGCCAGCGCCGCCGCAAAGCTATAACAGAAAAATCCGAACAGCAAAGGCATGAACATCAGCGTCTTTTGCTGCGCCGGGTCGCCCGTGCGCGGGGTCAGGCGCATCTGCCAGAATTGCGTGCCGATCATCAGGATGGGCAGCACGTTGATGGGGAAACCGGCGAAATTGCCCACCGTGTCCGGCTGGGAAAGGTCGCGGACCCACAGGAAGCTCGAATTCCGCAGCTCCGCCGCCGTGTAGAGCATGTACAGGAAACCGAAGAAGATCGGCATCTGGATGAGCATCGGCCAGCAGCCGCCGAGCGGGGCCAGCGGGCTCATGCCGTTCGCGCGGTAGAGCTTCATGGTCTCCGCGTTCATCTTCGTCGGGTCGTCCTTGTACTTCTCGCGCAACGCCGTCATCTGCGGGGAGAGCACGGCCATGCGCTTCATGGATTTATTGGCCTTGTTCTGGAGCGGGAAGAGTACCGCCTTGACCAGGATCGTCAGGAGGATGATCGCCAGCGCGTAGGAGCCGAGCCAGCCGTGGAAGACGTTCATCATGCCCAGGAGCAAGATGCTCACGGCCTTGAATTTGCCGAAATCCATGACCTCCTGCTCGTAGTGGCCGAGCTTATCCAGGCGGCTGTAATACTTCGGCCCGGCATAGATTTGGAACGTTTGCGAGACGGTCTGGTCGGGATCGAGCTGGAGCGCAGGCATTCCCAACGCGGCGTCGAGACCGTGGAGCGCCGCCTCGTTGCGCGCTTTCTCCTCGGGTTTGAGTTCCAGGTCGAAGCGCCGCGCCCAGATTTCGCGCGCCGGCAATTCCTCGCCGACCGTGGCCGGGATCGGCGCGACAATTGTCGTGTAAAACTGGTTTTTGACCGCGACCCACGCCGCCTTGCCGACCGCCTCGGTGATGACGCCGCGTCCCGGGTGCGTCTCGATGCCCACGAGCGGCACGTGGCTGGCGTCGAACGACGTGGCGTGGTCCGTGTGGTATTTGCCGTCGCTGAACCAGTCGAACGACAGGTACGTGGTCTGGTCGCGCCGGTGGATGGGCGCGGCCGAACCGGCGTAGATGTAATAGCCGTCGGCGTGGTAGGGCTGCGCGCCGGTGTTGGTGAAAGTCACCTTCAGGCGGACGGCGGGAATCTGTTTTTCGTCGCCTTGGTAATCAAGGGTGTACTCCTTGGTGATCTTCAGGCCGGTGGCGGGCTCGGTGCGCTCGAAACGCATCACGTTGCCCTCCCGCGTGCCGACGTAGGGCAGGGTGGCGTCCTCGCCGGGTTTGCCGCTGATCGCCCCGATGGGAATTTGCCCGGCGTGGTTGAGCATGACCTGCTGGCCCTGCTCGGCCAGATGCTCCTTGCCCTGCGGGATCGCGTCGGTGATCCCGCCGCCGAGATTGGTGAAGTGGAAAACGATCTGCGGCGTCTCCCAGGGGAAATCGATGGGGGCGACCTTCTCGGCGGCGGGGGTCGCCGCGGGGGTGGCCTCCTTGCGGTCGGTGACGGCTTCCGGCGTGCCCGGGGTGAGGATCGGCGAGGCACCCGGGGTGAGGCTCGCCGGGGCGGCGGCAACGGACGGCGCGGGAGCGGCCATCGGCGGGTATTTCTTCGAGACGTAATAATACCACCCGAGCAATCCGGCGATGCAGCAGGTGACGACGACCAAGGCGGTTCTATCCATGAAAAACGGGCGGGCCGGGTGGCCCTGGGAAAAAGAGAACGATTCCCATAGCCTGAAAAACCCCCGTTGCCAAGGCCGACCCACACGGAAACAATCGGTGACAAACCCGGCGTTCCCGCTAAAAGTGACGGTGCGCCACACACTTGCCCGATAATTTCCCTCCCGTGCCCATGAGAACTCCCTTTTCCCCGATTTCCGGCTTGCTGGCGGCGGTCCTCCTGGCCGGGTTTTGCGCCCGCTCACCGCTCGCGGCGCAGGAGAGCGGCGCGGAAACGGCGGCGGACGGGCCGCGCGTGGAAACGATTGTCTTCGTGCGCCACGGCGAGAAGCCCGCCAACGACGAGGGCCAACTCACCTGCCAGGGACTTAACCGCGCCCTCGCCCTGCCGGACATGCTCATCGCCCGCTACGGCGCGGCGCAGTACGTGTTCGCGCCGACCACGAGCAAAAAACCCGCCTCGAAAGGGACCGGGGCGGCGGTGGGGACGGCGTATTCGTACGTCCGGCCGCTGATGACCATCGAGCCGACGGCGATCCGCCTCGGGCTGCCGGTGGAAACGAAGTTCGCGTTCGACGAGATCGGTGGTCTCCAGAGCGAACTCACCTCGCCCGCCTACCAGCGCGCGGTGGTGTTCGTGGCGTGGGAACACGCGGCGCTGGACCAGCTCGTCAAGCGGTTGATGACCACATTCGGCGGTGACGCGGCAGGGGTGCCGGATTGGTCGAAGGATGATTACGACAGCATCTTCGTCGTGCGTATCCACACGGAAGGCGGCAAACGCACAGTGACCTTCGCGCATGAGCAGGAAGGGCTCAACGGCATGAGCGCCGATTGTCCGCAGGCGAAGGGACGGTAGGCTCCGGTCAGGCCGTCGCGGCCGGTCGTAATAAAGTAGGGTTGCCTCTCCGAGGCAATCCAAATGTTGCCGGCGAGGCGCTTCGTGCGCACGGAGACCATCCAAGCCGATTTTGGATTGCCTCGGAGAGGCAACCCTACCTTATAAAGAACGAGCGCCTCACGGCGCGTTTCCCAGCAGCCCCTCAATGCGTTCGAGCACTTCGGGGGTCAAATGGCCCACCACTTCGACCGCTTCCAGGTTATCGTGGAGCTGCTCGACGCGCGACGCGCCGGTGATGACCGTGCTCACGTGCGGATTCTTCAGACACCACGCCAGCGCCAGCCGCGGCAGGTTCGTGCCGCAGATCCGCGGCCACACCGGCGAGCTGCCTTGACGGTCTCCAGGCGCTGTTTGGCCTCGTCGTTGGTGAATGCTTTCCTTGAGCCACTCGTAACTCTTTGAGCGACATGCGCGTGTCGCCGGGATCGCCGTCGTTGTATTTGCCGGTCAGCAGCCCGCTGGCCAGCGGCGACCAGATCGTCGTGCCCAGGCCGAGGTCGCCGTACAGCGGCGCGAACTCCCGCTCCACCTTGTCGCGCGTGGAACATGTTGTACTGCGGCTGCTCCATCGTCGGCGGCACCAGGCCGTGCTCGCGCGCGAGGTTGTGCGCCTCGGTGATTCTGCTCCGCGCTCCACTCCGACGTGCCCCAATAGAGCACCTTGCCCTGATGGATGAGGTCGCTCATCGCGCGCACGGTTTCCTCGATCGGCGTCTCCGGGTCGGGCCGATGGCAGAAATACAGGTCCAGGTAATCGACCTGCAGCCGGCGCAGCGCGGCGTGGCACGCCTCGATGACGTGTTTGCGGCACAAGCCCCTTCTGGTTGGGCTTGTCGCCGCCCCAGAATACCTTGCTCGACACCACGAACTCATCGCGCCGCCAGCCGTGCTTCTTGAGGATGTTGCCCATGACGATCTCGGCCTTGCCAGCGGCGTACGCCTCGGCGTTGTCGAAGAAATTGATGCCCGCGTCGAACGCGGTGGTCATCAGTTCGCTCGGCGGTTTCCTTGCTGATCTGCTGAGCGAACGTGACCCACGCGCCGAACGACAGCGCGCTGACTTTGCAGGCCGGATTTTCCGAGGCGGCGATATTCCATGATACGATTGGCGAGCAGCGATGGGACGGACAGAGCGGTCGGTGACCGATGCGCCGGCCACGTAATGTTCGCACGAATCGCCCTCTCCGGCCGTGTGGATACGACCCGGATTTGCCCGATGCCAGACATCAGGCAATCGCCTGACATCGCCCGGCGCATCCGTTGTTACGTATATGAAGAGTGGCATCCGATTTGTCGATGCATCGATACCAACGTTGAGATCGCACAAACGTGAGTCATCGCGAGAATTGGCCAAAAAAATCCAGTGGACGCGCAAGCCATGACCCCGGCATGATGCCGGCGCGAATAAAACGGACGTACAGATTACGACTAAAGGGAAACATGAAATTGAATCGTCAGCCTTCCGAATATCCGATCATCGTCCACTCGCATCTCGGCTGGGATTGGGTCTGGCAACGTCCGCAGCAATTTCTTTCCCGCTTTTCCAAGCGTCACCAGATTCTTTTCGTCGAGGGGCCGGTGCCCTCGGAGGAAGTGAGCGAGCCCACGTCCGAAATGCGCGAGGTGGCCGAATTCCCCAACATCACGATCATGCGCATGAAGATGCCGCGCGCGCGCTGGCTCGACGGCGCGTGGGTGGACAAGGAGCGCCGCCGGCTCGTGCAGGAAGTGCTCGCCGGTCCGCTGGGCCTGCGTTTCCGCGACCCGGTCCAATGGTTCTACGACCCGATGGCGGTGACGGCTTTTGCCGGGCACATGGACGAGCGCGCCATCGTGTTCGATTGCATGGACCAGCTCAGCCAGTTCAAAGGCGCGCCGAAGGAACTGATCCGCCGCGAGCGCGAACTGCTGGCCATCGCCGACGTGGTGTTCGCGGGCGGCCCGAAGATCGGCCGCGACAAGATCAAGTACAACGCCAACACGCATTCCTACGGCTGCGGCGTGGACATCAAGCATTTCGGCAAGGCGCGCTGCAAGAGCACGGAGATCCCCGCCGATGTGGCGAGTCTGACCGGGCCCGGTGTTCGGGTTCTTCGGCGTGGTGGATGAGCGCATGGATTACGAACTCGTCGCCGCGCTGGCCGACGCGCATCCGCAGGGCAACGTCGTCATCATCGGGCCGATGACGAAGGTCGATCCCGGCGGCGATCCCGCAACGGCCGAATCTCCACTGGCTCGGCGGGCGCGACTACCAGCTGTTGCCCGCGTACGTGAAGAGCGTTCGACGTGTGCCTGATGCCCTTCGCGATCAACGAGGCGACCGAGTACATCAACCCGACCAAGGCGCTCGAATACATGGCGACCGGCAAGCCCATCGTGAGCACGCCGGTGGAGGACGTGGTGCTCCAGTTCAGCGGCGTGGTGAAAATTTCGCAGACCAGCGAAGAGTTCATCGCGCTCTGCACCGAAGCGGCGGCGAAGCCCGGACGCCGCGTGCATCAAGCGCGGCCGGGACATGGCGCAGCGCAATTCGTGGGAGTCCATCGTCGAGGCGATGGAAGGCCACATCGCCGACGCGATGGACGCCGAAGCTGCCCGACGGCTGCCAGCGGGGCGGCGTAGCCTGCAATGGCAGAAGTCGAGTCCGCAGGCAGAAGTCCGGCGGACGGACAGCCGCGTTGGGCAGAAATTCCCGGCGGTTCTGATTATCTCCTTCTGCCTATCTTCCTTACGGTCTACCTTCTGCCTTCTTACTTCTGACTTCTCTCCCAATGGCTATTTGATTATCTGATCGTCGGGGCGGGTTTCGCCGGCAGCGTGCTGGCCGAGCGGCTCGCGCGCGTTTGCAACAAAAAGGTGCTCGTCGTGGACCGCCGCAACCACATCGCGGGCAACGCCTACGACCATTACAACGAGGCGGGCATCCTCATTCACAAATACGGCCCGCACATCTTCCACACGAACTCGCGCGAGATTTTCGATTACCTCTCGCAGTTCACCCAGTGGCGCGGCTACGAGCATCGCGTGCTGGCGAGCGTGGACGGGCAGCTGCTGCCGATGCCCGATCAATCTGGACACGATCAACCAGATGTACGGCCTGAATCTGACGACGCTTTCAGGTGGAGGAGTTTTTCGCCTCCAAGGCCGAGAAGCGCGACCCCGTCACGCACCAGCGAGGACGTGGTCGTCGGCAAGGTGGGCCGCGAGCTCTACGAGAAATTCTTCCAAGCACTACACGCGCAAGCAGTGGGGGCTCGACCCTTCCGAACTCGACGCCGCGGTGACCGCGCGCGTGCCGACCCGCACCAACCGCGACAACCGGTATTTCACCGACAGCTACCAGTCCATGCCGCTTGCACGGGTTCACGCGCATGTTCGAGAACATGCTCGATCATCCCGAACATCAAGGTCATGCTCAACACGGATTACCGCGACGTGCGCGAGTTCATTCCGTTCAAGGAGATGATCTACACGGGGCCGATCGACGAGTATTTCGATTATCGCTTCGGCAAGCTGCCGTACCGCTGCCTGGAGTTCAAACACGAGACGCACGACCGGCCGCTGTTCCAGACGGCGGCGGTGGTGAACTATCCGAACGATTACGCCTACACGCGCATCACGGAGTTCAAGTATCTGACCGGCCAGGAACACGCGAAGACGAGCATGGTCTACGAATTCCCGCAGGCGGAGGGCGATCCGTACTATCCGATCCCGCGCCCGGAAAACAGCGCGCTGTACAAGCGGTACCAGGAACTGGCCGACGAGACGCCGGGGGTGTATTTCGTCGGACGGCTGGCGTCGTACCGGTATTACAACATGGATCAGGTCGTCGGCGCGGCGCTGACGATGTTCAAGAAGATCACCGGCGAGAAGCGCGAGGGCACGAACGGCGCGAACGGTCGTGTCGTCGCCCCCGTTCCGGCTGATGCCGTGCGGACCTGACGGACTCAAGCTCAGCGACAGAGGCTGGCGAGATCAGGCGTGCGGTACAGATGGAGGCTCGTCGCTAGCCTCTGTTCGCTGGAGCACGTGGTTAGGCCGGGTCAGGGGTCAAGGACAACAGGCTGGCCCGGACTGCCATCACCGGGCTCGAACGTCCATTGTGACTTCGTGCCGTCGAAATCGTACACCAACAACGGGTCCCATCCGAGCGACTGCGATAACGAATAGCCCGGATCGTCCGTATGCCTGAGGTAGGACCATCCGTCGATCAGTGGTTGCTCTTTTGAGACCGAGTTCGGACGAAGGTACGGCGCGAGCGCGAATTGGTCCTCGGGGTACGTAGAATGATCGCGTTGAAATCGGTCCAAAGCTTGCCGAATTGGGGCAGCCCTTCTGGCGACACGCGTGAGTGCCCAGTCATGGTTCACGGCGTGATAGCCCGGGAAGGAAGGACCCAGCCAAAGATGGAGGAGCCAGAGAATCGTTACGCCAGCAAGCAGCACGAAACCAGCGAGCAAAAAGATGGTGCGTTTGATCTTGCTCCGCATGGGGACTGGGCGATTGGGCCTGACGATCATAAGCTCAGCGACAGAGGCTGGCGAGAAAGGACGTGGAATGCAAGAAAAGGCCCACCGCCAGCCTCTGTTCGCTGGAGCGCGTGGTCAGGCCGGTGGCTGCTCGGCGTACTGGAAGCTGGCTTGTAGTCGCTCCCATGTCTGCTCGTCCCAGCCTGGCGCGCTCATCTGCTGGGCGGAATCGGCCAGATCGACGTGAGCCAAAGCGTAGCCAACACCTGCTCTAAGATTTCCGTAGATGGCCCCGTCTTCCGCCTCCCAAACGTCTAGGGTGTGAGTGTAGCGACACATCCCCTGATAAGTCTTGTAGCCGAGTGCAGCAGGAGCTGGATACAAACCTCCCTGGTTGGGAGGAGTGACGGTGAGGTATGTCTGGTAGCACTCCCGGATCAGGCGCGCAAGATCGACGGAGCCTGCGCCCTGATAGATGATGTCGCCAATCGTGGAGCCGCCATCGTCGGGCAAGGGCAAGCCTTGCAGCACCAGCCAAAGGTCGGTGTTCCGCTTCTTGATGATTTCGGCAAAACTCATAAGCGAGTGGGTCGGAGCCTAACGGACTCAAGCTCAGCGACAGAGGCTGGCCAAGTCAAGCGTGCTACTCGCAAAAGACCCGACCGCCAGCCTCTGTTCGCTGGAGCGGGTGGTTAGGCCTCACAACCCCGTGGGTGCTGGTGTCGCATCGGATGGGCGCTCCGAAAGCAGGGCGAGCTTGGCACGAAGTCCTGAAATAGCTTGGTACTTGTAATTGGACGGGGTCATCGGCTGGAAATCCACCAGAAGGTGCTCCACCTCGGCAGATTTGTTCTGGTGCAAGGCTTCTTGCAGGGAAAGCAGTGTCAGGCAGAAGCTCCGATGGTCGTAAAATTGCTTGCCGGCGACATCCGCCTGCCAAACGGCTGCTGTGAATGTGACTGCGCTGACGAGCGTGGCGATGCCGAACCCGATGCGCCTCGACGGCGACAGCGCGCGAAGCTCCGCAAGAATCCACGCTGCGAGCAGCGCGATGGTCAGCGCGAGCAACAACAGAAAGGGGATGAACTCTGGAAACATCGTACGCGAGTGTGGCCTAACGATCCAAGCTCAGCGACAGAGGCTGGCGAAGAAGGACGTGGAATGCAAGAAAAGGCCGACCGTCAGCCTCTGTTCGCTGGAGCGCATGGTTAGGCGTCAGTTGGCAGCAAAGACGAACGCCGATTCTGACTGAACCTCAATAATCTGGGTGGCAGCATCGAGACGGGTAATCTTGCCATAGACTGCAACTTCGATTAAACTGGCGGGGTAATCCGCAACTGCCTTGATTTCTTCTTCTCGCAGAGTCACATGGCAGATAACTCGGCGCAAGATAAACCGCTTCTTGGCTTGATCGTAGCGGGGAAAATCCAAGTGGATGACCACAGGACGAACCTTTTCCTCACTCAGCATGATGCGCCCACTGACTCTGGAGGGAACATCGACAAGGATGCCTCTGAAACAGATGTGCGCGCCATCATAAATGCGAGCATCAAACGGTTTCCCGGAATCCAGAGATGCCAGCAATGCCTTCCAAGTAGCCTCGGCTTTTTTTCCCTCGGGTGTTGGTGCGGCAAATACCGTCGTGTTCAACACCAGCACGACTGATATGAGATAGAGGAATGAATGGATTTTCATGTGGTGCGGTGCCGTCGCCTGACGGACTCAAGCTCAGCGACAGAGGCTGGCGAGGAAGGACGTAAACACGGAACCAGCCCTGCTGCCAGCCTCTGTTCGCTGAAGCGCGTGGTTAGGCCTACGGCTTGGGAACTCGGTCGTTCGGTCCGAACCGCACCTCCTTGTGCGATGCGCGATGGAACGGAGCGCAAACAAACGCGGCTGCTCGGTAGCTTGGCGTGTCAGGCACAACACAGACAGACTCTCCACTCGTGAACATCCAAGTCGCGCCGTGCTCCTCAAGGTAAGCGTCGCAGTAGAAGTAATCGACCGCATAGACGATAACGGCTACGGTCAGAGCGGTCAGCAGGACAGAATGCTCTTTGATGCGTGCAATCATGAGGGGCGAGTGGGCCTAACTAGCACAGGAGTTACGCACCGTGAGGGTGTTCGACCATCCTTTTGATGAAGGTGGTCACGGCTTGATCGGCGAAGTGGCGTTTGAATTGATACCACGTGCTGATCTGCCCGCGTGAGCGTTGCGTTTCGAGTTTGAGGAAGGCACGGAGCGAACAGAAGACGTGGTTGTGGATGGCTCTTTTCCAGCGCACGAAGAACCTGCGCACGTGGCAGACTTCCTTGAGGGCGTGGTGGTAGCACTCGATCTTCCATTGCAGGCTGCGCACGTGCCGGAAGTGGCCAAAGGCGATCTTCATGCGCTTTTTTTTCGCGGGTCGCCCTGGGCGTAGTGCCTCGCGGTGCCGTGTTTGTCCACCGTGCGAAACACCGTCACAAAGCCGACCTTGCGCAGGTGCACGACCTTGCCTTTTTCGGGCAGGTCCAGCTCGCACACGGGCAGATACGTGTGCGCTTGCTCGCTGACGACGCGGTTCTTTTCCAAGGCGATCAAGAAACCCAGCCCCTGGTCTTTTAGGAACTTCAAGTTTTCCACGCCCGAGAACCAACTATCCGCCGTCACCGCCGCCGGGCGCAGGCCCCAGCTTAAAACCTCAGTCACCATGTCGCGGAAGTGCTCGTTCTTGGTCTTGCCCTCGGCCTTGTCCACCAGCCGGAAGTTGACCGGGCACGAGAAGCCGCGCACGTCTGTGTGCAAGAGCGTGACCAAGCAGAGTCCCTTGACGGCCCCGCCCGCCTTGCTGCTCCAGAAGTAGCCCACCAGATCGACCTTGCCTTCCTGGCTGTAGGGCTTCTCCAAGACGCTGTCGTCCACGCTGAGCGTGCCGCCTTCCAGCGCCATGAGCGGACGCGCCTCCTCGAACAAGTCCCGCGGGCTGAACTGCTCGCGGTTGAGAAAGCGGTTGGCCGCATCGTGGGCAAACTCACCCCCGCTGACCTCCGCCAAGCGCACGCAGCCCGCGCTCTGGCTCTCGGCCAGCAGAAAGGCCGTGTAGTGCTCCAGGGTGCAAAGGGCGGTCGAGGGCTTGGAGAGCGTGCGCATAAAACAACCGCCCAACCTCCCCACTTTTTACTCGTCCTCAAATGTCACGGTGCGTAACTCCTGCTAGCAGTAGACGAACGAAAGTCGCCGAATAAGGCGAACGTCGTTCGCCTATTTCGGCGAGTTCATCCTTTCAACCCACGCCTCTTCATCCCGGCCGCAGGCGCGCTCTCGCGCAACTTCGCGTTGCCGTATAATCCCGGGCAACACCCGTACGTCTCCCAGAACGCCTTCGAAAAATGGCTCAGGCTGCTGTAACCCACCGCCATCGCGGCCTCGGTGACGTTGTGCCGTCCCTCGCGCAAAAGCTGGGCCGCCTTCTCCAGACGCAACTGCCGTAAATACTGCGGCACCGTCTGGCCGACCTGTTGGGAAAACATGCGGCTCAGGTGGAACGTCCCGCAGCCGACCTGTTGGGCGAGCATTTCCAGCGAGGGCGGGTTCTCCAGGTCGCGCTTGAGGATGGCGCACGCCTGCTCGACGCGCTCGCGCGAAAGCCGCTTCTGCCGGTCGCAGAACATCTCCTTTTTCGCCTCCGCGCCCGCCGGGGTCGGCGCGAAGAGCAACAGCGAGAGCAACTCCAAAATCTTCGATTCGTACCACATCCGCCCGGCGGGTGAATGGACGTTCACCGGCGGCTCCGCCATCGCCCGGGCGATGGTTTGCAACGCCAGGTTCATCGGCTGGGCCACCACGAACGCCCTCGCGCCGGACGGCGCTTGCAGGAACGCGCACACCGGCGCTTCCATCGCCTGGCAGACTTCCCCCACCCGCCGCGCGAGGGCTTCGCGGGAAAGCTCTACGGTGACGAAATGGTGGTGTTCGCCCGGCGTGCGCGTGGCCACGAAACCTTCCCCCTCGCCGGGCGCGTAGTACGCCACGGTACGCACCCCGATGCACGTCTCGCGGCCGTCGTTCCCAGCGCGCAGGTTAGCCGTACCCTGGAGATTCAGGCAGATTTCGAGACTGTCGGCGTGGAAGGAACGGCTCCAGTCCAATTCCTTCTCGGAGCGGAAGTTGTGGTACTCGATGCTGACACCTTCGCGCGCGAAACTGCCGAAAAGCTGCCGCCATTCTCCCTGGATGTGCCGCCACACGCCGTTCTCGGCGGTGGCAGGCGGCGGGGTCTTGGCGCTCATCGTCGAGAACGAATCTCAAGCAGCAGACATACCGTGGCTCCGGGAAAGGTTCAAGTTTGAACGAAACACAAGCGGCGGATCAGCCGGGCGCGCGGGAGCAAATCGGCAAACCGCTGGCCAGCAAGCGGACGAATCAGCGCGGACCATCTTCCTCTCTTGCCATGCTTCCCACGCTCCATTGTCTCGCGGATTCCAAGGACCACGCCGAACAAATCGTCGCGCGGTTGCAAGCCGCCGGGGTGCCGACGGCCCATTTTTCGGCGCTCATGTTCACCGACGGCGCACAGGATCGGCCCGCGCCGCTCCAGGGGTTCCAATACGCGGGTGCGCACGCCGACGGCGAAACCGGAAAAACCGTGGCGGGCGCGACGACGGGTACGGCGGCGGGTGCTGCCGCCGGAGTGCTGACCATGAGCATCGTCGGGCTGACGCCGCTGATGGTGATCGCGCCGTTGGTCGTGGGCACAGGTGCCGCCGCAGGCGCGGCGGCCGGCGCGGCGGCCGGAGCCACGGGCAGCAATCTGGCGGATTTCGGGGTTCCCGAGGAGCAAAGGGAGGCTTACGAAAAGCGGTTGGCGGCCGGGGCGGTCCTGGTGGCCGTGCGTTCCGATGACGAAGCCGAATTGGACAAAGCCAACGCCGTCATGGAGCAGGCAGGAGCCAAGGATATCGGGTTGTTCCGGCTCACGAAGAAAATTTCCTGAGAAGCTGAGCGGCTAAAGGAAAACCTTGGCCGCAAAAAGCGCGAAGAGCGCAAAGAACGGATCGGAAGACAGCCCGGCGCTTTTCTGCGTTTGCGTTTTCCGCACTTTTTGCGGCTGGAGCATTTTGCTTCAAGTGGTGACCGGACGACCTCCGGAGCGCCGACGGCGCGGCCTCATAAAAGCCTGGGGCAACGCCCCAGGTGCCAAGCCCTGAAGGGGCGATTCATCCGGGTGGCGAGTCGAGATGAATCGCCCCTTCAGGGCTTGACGGCTCCCGCGCATGTTTCCCTGGGGTGTTGCTCCAGGCTTTTATGAGGCCGCGCCGTCGGCGCTCCCGGAAGTGCGCCACACCTTGAAGTAAGATGCTCTAAAATGATCACACCACCGCTTCTGAACGCAGTGGCCGTCGGGGGGTGCGTTTCAAGCGGATGATCATCAAATGGTGGCTGCCGTCAACCGGCCCGTATTGATCGCCGCCAGCAGGGCGGCGTGATCGTTTGCCGTCTGCGCAGCGTAGGCGAGCGCAAAATCGGCCAGAGCGCCGTCGAGCCGGTCGGACGCCCCGCAATAACCCGCGAGCGCCGCCGCGTCGCCCGTGCGGGCATGCGCCTTGGCCAGTGTTTCGCCGCAAACCAGCGCGTATTCTCCGAGCACCTGCCCCTTCAAATCGGCTGGGTCCACGGACGCCTTGTGGTCGGCCAACTGACGCACCAGATAATCGCTGCCGTCGATGGTCGTCCACCCCACGAAGGGGTCCGTCGCCGTTTGGCAGCGGTGTTGACCCTCGGCCACGCGCCGCCCTTCGTTGGCACCGGGAGTCTTCGCCGGCGGGAGCGGGTGACCATGCACTCGGCAGTTCTTCTTTGACCTGTAGAAACAACGGATCGTCCGGTCCGTTGCCGAGAAGGAGCACGACGTAATCGCGCGTGCCCACGCTGCCGGTGCCGACGACCTTGAAGGCCACGTCCACCGGTCGGTAGGCATCCAGCGCGTGTTGTCGGTCCAGGCCGAGCGTTTCCCGGTAGGGGCCGAGCGCCGCGACGACCCGGGCCGCCTCGGCTTCCGGCACGTGTTGCAGGAGTGGGGGCTGGTCGTGGAAGCGCGGCTCGCCGCCCGGCCCCGGCGCGGTCAGCTTTTGCAGGTTCCTGGCGGGCGTGGCGCGCTCAGCCTTTTGCAGGATCGCCCGGACACAGGCGGCTTTGGAGAAACGGTGCACCTCGTAGGCGATCAGATCGAGCGCGCGCATGGCGGCGAAGCGCCCCAGCGATTCGCGGTAGCACCGCACGAACGCCCGCACGGCCGCGGTGCCCTCATCGTCCCGGCCCCCGGCCTCGCGGTTGGCCAGGACGAGACTCGCGGCCAGCCGCTTGACATCCCATTCCCACGGCGCGGCGGCGAGGGTTTCGTCGAAGTCGTTGAGATCGAACACGAGATGGCCGTCGGGCGCAGCGTAGGCCCCGAGGTTGCGCACATGGGCATCGCCGCAAAGCTGCACGTTTAGCCCCGTCGTGGGTTGGCCCGCGAGGTCCGTGGCCATCAATGCCGCCGCGCCCCGGAAAAAGCCGAAAGGCGAAGCGGCCATCCGGCCCCATTTGATCGGCAGCAAATCCGCCATTCGCCCGGCGTTCGCCTCGATCAGCCGTTGCACCGGGTCCGGCCGGTCCGGCGCGGGCGACCAGACCCCCTGGCGGGTACGCGGAACGAGTTTGCGCCGGGCCACGCCGTCCGCGTGGCGTGTCGCTGGAGGTCGCGGTGGGAGCGGTCGGTGAGGGAGAGGGATCGGTCATGGCGGATGGACGGTGGCCGGCTGGGCAGTGACGGGCGAACCGACCGGCTCGCGGCGGATTTCCTCGATCTCGGGCATGTTCGCCAGGATAAGCGAGGAATTCGCGGTGGTGCCGGTGGGCGTCGCAGTAGCGCAGCCGCAACTGCCCGTGCGGCGGCCGCTGGTCGCGGGGTCCGCCGGGCGCGCGAGCAGCTCGATGTCGCTGCGCGCAACGCGGTATTCGTCGAGCGCCTCCTCGATCTTGACGAGGCTCTTGCCGCCCGCCGCGCGGAAGGTCAGCGACCGCCCAGCGGTGGCGGCAGGGGCCGATGTAACGTTGCTCGCCCAGCGAGACCATGAGCATCGCCGCGAGCTGGAACAAGCTCAGCGCCAACCCCGCGCCCCCGTAGCCGATGCCCACGGTCATGCCGACGGCGGCCATGGACCAGATCGTGGCGGCGCTGGTCAGCCCGGTGATGCCGTACGGCCCGCGCAGAATGACCCCGGCCCCGAGAAAACCGATGCCGCTGACGACCTGCGCCGCGATGGGCGAACGGTAGTCCACCGCGACGTTGACCATCGTGAACACCGTCGAGCCGAGGCTGACGAGCGCCAGGGTGCGCATGCCGACGGCCTTCTGCTTGCGTTCGCGTTCCACGCCGACGATCCCGCCGCAGAGCACCGCCACGAACGACCAGCGCGACGCTGGCCCAAGGCGTCGGGAGGAGCATCGTGCCAGTTTCCGGTGATCCAGCGCATGAGTTAAACGCTTCGATGGAAGCGTGTTCAGGCATCGTAAGCAACCCTAATTCTCAGGTGAGAGGGAAGGTTTAAAATCCCCGCGCCGCAGGCGTTCCAACCAAGGTAGGGATGGCTCTCCGAGCCGTCCCAAGATTGGCTTGGTTGATCTCCGTGCGCACGATGCGCCTTGGCAGAAACATTTGGGACGGCTCGGAGAGCCATCCCTACCTTGGGGACGATGCCGCTTCGCGGCAGGGCTCCTGTCTATACCGCTTCGGCCAACAGGGCTTCCTCCGCTTCCACGATCAGCCGGTCCATGATGTACGTGCGGCGCTCGGGCGTGTTCTTGCCCATGTAGAAATCCAGGATGTGCGGCGTCGCGGGCAGGTTTTCCACCTCCACCGGGCTCAGCCGCATGTCCGGCCCGACGAACGCCTTGAACTCCGCCGGCGAGATTTCGCCCAAGCCCTTGAACCGCGTGATCTCCGGGTTCGGCGATCGCTCTTGATGCGCCGCCACCCGCTCGGCTTCGTCGTAGCAATAGACCGTCTTCTTCTTGTTGCGCACCCGGAAGAGCGGCGTTTCCAGAATGTACAGGTGCCCGCGCGTGATCAGGTCCGGGAAGAACCGCAGGAAAAACGTGATGAGCAGATTGCGGATGTGCAGCCCGTCCACGTCGGCGTCCGTGGCGAGGATCACCTTCTCGTAACGCAGCCCGTCGATGCTTTCCTCGATGTTGAGCGCGCGCATCAGGTTGTAAAGCTCGTCGTTCTTGTAGAGCGCGGCGCGCTTGAGGTCGTTGACGTTGAGCGGCTTGCCCTTGAGCACGAAGATCGCCTGCGTCATCACGTCGCGGCAACTCACCAGCGAACCCGCCGCCGACTGGCCTTCGGTCAGGAAAACCATCGAGCCGCTCGCCCCCGCCCTTCTTCTGGTTGAGGTGCAGCTTGCAATCCTTGAGCTGCGGGATGCGCAGGGTGATCGCGCCGCTGCGTTCGCGCGCGAGTTTTTTCACGCTCGCCAGCTCCCGCCGCAGCCGCGCGGTGTCCTCGACCTTGGCGGCGATCTTCTCCGCCGCCTCGGGGTTGCGGTGGAGCAGGTCGCTGACGATGTCCTGCACCTTCTTGACCAGATCGCCGCGGATTTCCGTGTTGCCGAGCTTGTTCTTGGTCTGCGACTCGAAGATCGGGTCCTTCAGCCGGATCGCCACCGCGCCGACCAGCCCCTCGCGCACGTCGTCGCCCTCGTACTTCTTCTTCGTGAAATCGTTGACCGCCTTGAGCATGCCTTCGCGGAACGCGCTCAGGTGCGTGCCGCCGTCGCTGGTGTACTGGCCGTTGACGAACGAATAATGCGTCTCGCTGAAACGCTGCGTGTGCGTGAGCGCGAGTTCGAGCGTCTTCTCGCGGTGATGCAGCGGCGGCGTAGAGCGCGTCCTGCTGGTTGTCGGTGTCCTCGTCGAGGAGGTCGAGCAGCCCGTTCTTGGAATGGTAGAGCGTGCCGTTGTAGCGGATTTTCAGCCCCGCGTTGAGGTACGTGTAGAGCCGCAGCCGCCGCGTGACGTGTTCCTCGCGGAACTCGGCACTGCTTGAAGATCGCCGGGTCGGGCGAGAACTCGATCAGCGTGCCGTTGTGCTCGCCGGCCTTGTCCGCGCCCTTTTTTGTGCTGGATGAGCACGCCCTGCTCGAACGTCGCCCGCGCGAACTGCCCGTCGCGGAAACTCGCCACGGTGAACGTCGCTCGACAGCGCGTTGACCGCCTTCGTGCCCACGCCGTTGAGGCCGACGCTGAACTGGAACACGTCGTCGTTGTACTTCGCGCCCGTGTTGATGCGCGAAACGCACTCGACGATCTTGCCCAGCGGGATGCCCCGCCCGTGGTCGCGCACGATGACCTCCATGCCGTCGATGGTCAGCAGCACCTCGTTGCCGTGGCCCATGATGAACTCGTCGATGGCGTTGTCGATGACCTCCTTGAGCAGCACGTAAATGCCGTCGTCGTAATGGCTGCCGTCGCCGATGCGCCCGATGTACATGCCCGTGCGGGCGCGGATGTGTTCGAGGGACGAGAGCGTCTTGATTTTGCTCTCGTCGTAGACGTGCGGTTGGGAGGAGCTGCGGCAGCCATTGTGATTGGCCGCGAATTTACCACATGCTCGACCACAACAGCAAGGGGATTCACCCTCCAGCATCCACAAGATCGTGTGTTTCTCGGCGTTTCGTTCCGGCACGGCTGGTCTTCTCGGCGCTCGGCGGCGGCCGGTCCCGGCTGCGAGCGCCGCGCACGGCAGGCAATGCGCCACCGGGCAGATCTGTGACACCGCCTCGGCCAGCGTGTCACGATCCAGTCCGGCGGGCGGATTCGAGGTTGTGGCGCGCGGCCGCCGCCGGCCTTTTTCGAGTCCCACAGGCCGACGAGGATCTTCAGCTGCGGGAACCGCGCGCGCATCCGCTTGGCGAGGTAACGCGCCTGCATGACCGCAAAGGGCCGCACGGCGGAAAGGCAGACGAGGTCCGACCTGGCGTTCGGCGACGGCGTCGAGCGTCTCGTTGGCGAGCGTCTTGGACGGAAAGCGACCTCGCTGCCGATGCCGCCGAGTGCCAGCAGGTGCGCGAGCATCGTGCCCGGCGAGTTCGTCCGCCTCGGTTTTCACCGGCACGATCAGCACGCGACGGGCAGACTCGGAGCGGCGCGGTCGGGCCGCGCCGGGGCGGCGGCGGCGGCGTTCCGCTTTCGCGGCGTCCGCCGGCTGGTCGCGCGCGAGGCGCCTCGGCGGGCCGTTCGCGCAGGTCGTCGACGAGCGTGCGCGACCGTCTGCCGGACGAAATGCCTGGCGATCCTCGCCGAGGTTGCCCGTGCGCGCGTCGATCTGCGCCTGGTTGAGCGCCGGGATGAGCACCTCGTCGTAAAACTCGACCGAGCGTGATGCTCCGCGAGGTATTCGTCCACGACCTGCGGAGACTTCCTCCTGGTCGAAGGCAAGCAGCCGCTGGTAGAGCCGCGCATCCGGCCGGCATGACGGGTTCGTCGCCGAGCAGCGTGTGGAGGAACTCCAGCTGCGGCACGTAGCGGCCCAGGACGACGATGCACACCGTCAGCGGCGTGGAAAGCAGCAGCCCCACCCCGCCCCAGAGCCACGTCCAGAACGTCGCCGCCACGATCACCGCCACCGGCGAAAGTCCCGTGCTCGACCCGTAGAGCCACGGCTCGATGGCGTTGCCGGTCGTCAGTTCCAGCACCACGAACAGGCCCGGCGGTCTCCGCCACGGGCCACCAGCGAATCGAACGCCGCCAGCGAGATCACCAGCGGGGCCGCCGCGCTCGATCCAGGACGCCGATGTAGGGAATGAACCGGAACAGCGCCGTCAGCAGTCCCCACAACGCCGCGTTGGGCACGTGCGATGAAGAACAACCCGGTGGCGACCGCGCACGCCGAAGCGTGAAGTTGACCGCGCACCTGCGCGAGCAGGTAGCGGCTCACGCGCTGGCCGGCCTCGTCGACGCGCCTGGGTGGTCAGCGGCAGGCGTTCCGGCCCGGCGAGGTGCAGCAGGCGGTCGCGCAAATCCTCGCGCTGGATGAGCATGAACACCGTGAAGATGACGACGATGCCCGCCGTGCCCAGCGGGCCGAGCAGCGGGCCGAAGAGGTTGCGCAGGAACTGCGGCGGGCTGGCCGGCGGCTCGACCACGCGCACGGGCATGGGGCGGTTGTTCGGCGGCGTGCCGTCGGGCACAGGGATCCAGTCGCGCGTTGGCGCTGCCTGCGGGACGGCGACGGCCGCGGTTCTTGGCACCGTCGGCGGCTTTTTCTCCAGCGTCTCGATGACCTTCGCCGCCGTTTGCAGCGAACCGCCGTGGCCGCGTAGCGACTCGATCTTGTGCTGGATGTTGTCCTGGTAACCGGGCACCTTGGCCGCCAGGTCCATGACCTGCGTGGCCGTCAGCCAGCCGACCAGCCCGAAAACGCAGAAGAAAGCGGCGGCCACCGCCAGCACCGCCGGCACCCGCCAGAAGCCGCAACGTTCCAGCCGCCGGACCAGCGGCCCGAGCAGGAAGCTGAAAAGCAGCGCCAGCGCCAGGGGGATCAGGACTTCCTTGGCGAAGTACAGAACCGCCACCCCACCGATCAGCACGCCGTACGGCAGCCGTCGAGGATGCGGCGCGGGCAACGGCGACTGCATGGCCGTCGCGCCTTACAGAACGGGAATCAAGACGCGGTGCGCGGCGGCGGGCGACAGCGCGGGTCATCCACCGTTCGGGCCGCGTGGGTGCGCCAACGGCCAGTCGAATGAGGAGCAGCCAGACGGAGAGTGCAATCCAAAACATAGGGTGCTTTCGGTGGAAGTCTGATGAGCTATCGTGCAGAGACCCGCCGGAAGTTGCTTCGATTGCAAAAAAATCGTCGCAATGGCGCGGGGCACGCCGTTGTAGCGTGGCCAGATCGGCTACAATGCAGGATGCGTTCCCACCGGCACTCCCTACTGCACGAAACTCATTTCCTTGCGGAACGGCAGCGACTTCTGCGTCAGCTTGCGTAGCGCGAGGTCGAGCCGCGTCTTGATCGTGCCCAGCGGAATTCCCGTCCGTGACGCGATCTCGCGTTGGCTCATTTCCTGGAAGTAACTCAGGTGGATCACCCGCCCCTGCTCGGCCGGCAGGCTGTCGATGATCTGCTTCAAAAACTTCCGCAGGTCCGTCGCGCCGGGCCCCGCGTTGGCCGACTTGCCGAGCAGACTCTCTCCGAGCGCCCCCTGGCCCTCGTCGTTTTCGAGACGCAGCCTCTCGTTGGCTTCCGCCCGGCGGCGGATCTTCCGGTAATGGTCGATGGCCCGGCGGCGCGCCATGCAGATGATCCAGCCCAGCGCCTTGCCCTTGCGCGCATCGAAGTTGGCCGCGCGGTTCCAGATTTCCATGAACACGTCCTGGAGCGCCTCCTCGGCGTCGGATTCGTTGGGCAGGATTTCCATGACGATCTTGCTGATCAGCGGCCGGTAACGGGCGTACAACTGATCGAGCGCGAGCGGCTCCCGGGCCTGGATGCGGCTCATCAATTCCTCGTCGCCGAGAGTGGTCCGCGTGGCGTCGGTTTCGGTAATGTTGTCGTGCGGTACGTGCATAAACGGATGAATCCTTCAAGTGACGATTTTGTACTGATCGTGACAGGCTCCATCGTGCGCTCTGGGGAAGCCCGACGCTATCGGGCCGAAATCCGTTTGTGCCTTGGTCCGTGCGCCCCACTGCCTGACCGGGGAAACCCCTGAGACGCTTCGGGGAAAGCGCTTGCATGTAACCGCCGGGCGTGGCATAAACGGATTCCGCTGTCACCCGTAGAGTTGTACGGAGGGAGGAGGACAGCGGATCGGCGTTCGACGGTGGTCGACGTTTGACTTATCCCATGCATCCGCCTCCCGAACTCACCGGGTCCGAGAAAAAGCGCGTCCTGCTGGTGGACGACCATCCGATCCTGCGTCAGGGATTGGCCAACGTGCTCAACGCGCAGCCCCACCTGTGCGTCTGCGGCGAGGCGCAGGGACGGTCGGACGCCCTGGCCGCCGCCGAGCGGCTTCAACCCGACCTCGCGCTGGTCGATCTCTCGCTGCGCACGGGCGACGGCATCGAATTAATCAAGGACCTGCGCGTGCGCCTGCCCCACCTGTTGACCCTCGTGCTCTCCATGCACGACGAGACGATCTACGCCGAGCGCGCCCTGCGGGCCGGGGCGCGCGGGTACGTGATGAAGCAGGAAAAGTTCGACCGGCTGCTACTGGCCATCGGCCGGGTGTTGGCCGGGGCGATTTACGTGAGCGACCAGGTGACGGCCCACGCGGTGCAGCGTCTGGCGCTGGGCGGCGTGACCGCGCAGGAAGCGGCGGAGGAAAGCGTGGCCTCTTACGTCAACCGGCTGACCGACCGGGAACTCCAGGTCTTCCGGCTCATCGGCCAGGGGCTCGGCACCCGCCTCATCGCGGAGAATCTTCACCTCAGCCGCAAGACCATCGAGAGCCACCGCGAGCACATCAAGACCAAGCTCGGGTTGCGCGACGGCAGCGAACTCATCCAACGCGCCATCCAGTGGGCGCACCATTCCTCCGATGCGGTCGGCATCTGAACGCCTTTTCACCGTCGATTTCCCTTGCGGCGAGCGGGTTCCACCGCTAGAAACGGGCTTCGCCACCGCGCGTCACCTCGCACCGCTGCTAAAAGTTGTGCAAAGAGGCGACAGCGGTTCGTTCCTGTCGTGCCTTTTGCTGCCGGGTTCCCGCCCGCGCCGCGGACGGCACTCCGCAATCTTCAACACCAAGACACTACCATGCGCCTCTTCACCCTTCCGTCCCGCACCCTGCTCGCCGCCGCCTGTTTGCTCGGGCTGGCCGTCTTGCCCGCCCAGGCCGGCACAGTCAAATACCCCAAGGCCAAGCCGCAATTCACCTTCGAGATCCCCGACGGCTGGACCTACGAGGAGCAGGACGGCGATCTGCACGAGTTGACCATGAAGCCCGACGCGGGTGATTTCGAGATCAAGATTCTCAGCCTGGGCACCAAGTTGGGTGACCTGAAATCCGCCTTGGACAAGGTGGTCAAGAGCACGATGGAAAACGAGAAATTCACCGAACCCACGCACACCGACGCGCAGGAAGTGAAGACGCCTTCCGGCATGCCGGTGGCCATCGCCTCGGCCACCTGCAAGATCGACGGCACGCCGATCCTTTACTCCTTTGCGACGTTCGCGCCGACCAAGACCAACACGTGCGAGTTGGCCGCGTACGCGACCACCAAAGACGACTCGACGAAAGCCGAGGAAGCCGCCGAGAAGATTCTGGGGACGGTCAAGGCGGTGCAATAAGGAAGTGCGTCGCCGCAGGCGTTCCAAACAAGGTCCTGATGGCTCTCCGAGCCAGTCCCTATTGTTTCTGGAAGAAAACGTCGAACGACAGGCACAGTGATCCAGAAGAAGTTAGGGACTGGCTCGGAGAGCCATCAGGACCTTGGCGACGACGCCTGCGGCGGATAAAACTCCGTTTCTTCCGCTTCCTGCCTTTTGCCCGTGCCCCGCGCCCTGATCGTCGGTTGCGGTTTCGTGGGCGAAGCGGCGGCGGACCTTTTTCACGCCGCCGGCTGGCAGGTCACGGGTTGGACGGGCTCGGCTGAATCCGCCGTCCGGCTCGGCGCGCAAAAACCCTATCCTGTCGCCGCGCACGATGTGACCGACCCCGCCTCGGTCCACGCGGCGGCCGCCGGTCTGCCCGCGCCCGACGCGCTGGTGATGAGCGTTTCCACGGGCCGGGGCGGCGGGGCGGAACAATACCGCCGGGTCTACCTCGGCGGCGCGCGGAACCTGCTCGCGGCGTTCCGTCCGGCGCGGTTCGTGTACACCGGCAGCACGAGCGTCTACGCGCAGACGGACGGCTCCTGGCTCGACGAATCCGCCCCGGCCGTCCCCGAACGCGAGACCGGCCGAATCTTGCGCGAGACCGAAGAAGCCGTCCTGGCATCGTCCGGCGGGACTGTCGCGCGGCTGGCTGGCATCTACGGGCCGGGACGTTCGGCCCTGTGGCGGAAATTTTTCTCCGGTGAGGCCGTCATCGAGGGCGACGGCGGGCGTTGGCTCAACCAGATTCACCGCGACGACGCCGCCGGGGCGCTCTTTCGCCTCGCCCAACCCGACGCGCCGCCGGGCGTCTACAACGTGGCCGACGATCATCCGATCACGCAGCGCGATCTCTATATGGCGCTGGCCGCGCGGTTCGGGCGCGCGCTGCCGCCGTCGGGGCCTGTCGATCTCGACCGCAAGCGCGGCTGGACGAGCAAGCGCATCGCCAACGGCCGCTTGCGTGGGCTCGGCTGGCAGCCGGCTTTCCCGTCGTTCCTCGACTGGGCGGCGACGCAGGTTCCGCCCGACGAAAACCGGTCGGCGCGTTGAATTTATCGTGACGCCGCCCGTCCGTTCGGATAGGGTGGAGCGGTCGCGCCGCACGATTTCCGTGCAAGGCGTCCCCCACCTGACGTTTCTTCGTTATGACCCGCTGTCTCCCCCTCCCGGCACGTCGTTATTTTCTCCTCCTGCTGGCCCTGAGCCTCGTGGCTGCTCCGGCGTGGTCGCCCGCCGCCCCGCCCGCCGTCGAGTTGACCCTGCTCGGCGTCCCGAAACCGGCCAGCGACAACGACGACAACGAAAAGCCCGCCCAACCCGCCCCGGACGAGACCCTGCTGCCGCCCACGGCGGCGTTTGAACTGCGGTTCGCCACCCCGATGGTCGCCGCCGATCAGGTCGGCAAGGAGGCCGCCGATTCACCGCTCGTGTTCACGCCGGAACTGCCCGGCAGCTTTCGTTGGACCAGCCAGCGCGGGGGCGTCTACACGCTTTCCGACCCGCCGCCGTTGGGGGCCAGCTACCAGGCCGCGCTGCGGAACGACCTGAAATCCGCCGACGGCCAGCCTATCGCCGGGTCGGCAGACCTCAAGCGCGCGTTCCACACGCCCGGCCTGGAGATCGGCGCGTTGATCGCCAACGCGACCGAGAACAACGACCTACCCGTCCGGCCCCGGATGCACCTCGTCTTCAACTCGGCCGTCAGTCCGGCCAAAGTCGCCCCAGCATTTTCCTTCTGTTCGGCCGAAGGCAATCGGATCGCCGCACATGTCACCGCTACGCCGGAGAATGTCACGTCCAGTACGTGGAGCCATCTCGCCATGCGTACGTGGCGCGAGCAGTTTCTCGACGCCCACACGTCCGCCGATGCCAGGGCAGCCGCTGGCACGCCCCCCGATTCGCGCAACCGGTTGGAAGTGATCCCGGTGTCGCCGCTGACGGTCGGCAACCATTGGAAACTCGTCGCGGAAGCTGGCTTGGCGGGCGAGGACCCCGGCGCGAAACGAACGGCGGCCTACGAGCTGTTCGTCGGCGAGGTGAAACCGCTCGCCGTCAGCAAACTCGCGGCCGACAACGGCGGCGAAGGCGAGCGCAAGCTGGTCGTCACCTTTTCCAAGAAGCTGGCCGAGGAAATCACCGACAACAACGCGGGGAGATACATCCATGTCTCACCCGCACCCGCCAACCTGAAATACGACGTGACCAACCGCGAGGTCGTCACCATCGCGGGTGACTTCGCGCTCGACCGTTCGTACGCGGTCACCGTGGACGCGGGCACCCCGGCGGCGGAGGAGGGTCTGAAACTGGCGGCGGCGTGGACGCAGGCGGCGCAATTCGACCGCCGGCCGCCGCAACTCGCGTTCCCGGATTTCAGCGCGCAGCAGCTCGGCGTGGGACGGCGCGAGTTCGATCTTTTCGCGCTCAACGTCCCGGACGTTCACCTACGCATCAAGCTGGTGCCGCCCGAGCAGGCCCCGCTCGCTCTCGCGCAATATCAAAAGCAGTATTATACCCCAAACGAGGGCCACACGGAAAAAAACCGCGTGAACTTCGACAAGGCACCGGGCAAGATCGTTTACGACGCCAAGGTCAAAGGCGCGCTGACCACCGACAAGCCCGAGACGATCCGCCTGAAGTGGGACGAACTCCTCGGTCTGGGCCGCAACGGCGTGCTCCTGCTGGAAGCCGAGGAACCTGCCGCCCTCAAGGATCAGAAACATCGTCCTGGCGCGCCGGCACCGGTCCAGAAACGGGTCGGTGTCCAGGCGCTCGTGCAGGTGACCAATCTCGGCGTCGTCTGGCAGATCGCGCCCGGCGATAAACTGCACACTTTCGCGTTCTCGCTGGCGGACGCTTCCCCGGTCGGCAAGGCCACCGTGCGCTGCTTCGACGCCGACGGCAAACCGATGGGCAAAAACGCGGCGGATTCCACCGCGACGGCCGACGCCAACGGCCTCGCCGCCCTGTCCATCGACCCGGCGGACATCGGTTGGCTGGAGACGGTGTCGGGCGAGGATTGCCTCGTGGTGCCGTTCACCGCGAGCGAGCGCAACGAAATCTCCACCTACGGTTTTCACCTGCCGACCACCGCTTACCAGAGCGACGCCGACGTGGACGATGCCGACACGGAAGAGGGTAGCAACACCGGCGCAGCCGCCACCACCGCCAAGAAACCCGTCGTCCGGCGCGACGTGCTCGTCTTCAGCGACCGTGGCGTGTACAAGCCCGGCGAGACCGTGCAGTTCAAGGCCATCGTGCGCGAGTGGCATGACGGCGGCTTCGCCAACGCCTCGCCTGATACACCCGTGACTCTGCGTGCCTACGACGCGCGCGGACGCCGCTTTTTCCAAAAAGCCGGGAAACTCTCCGCGGCCGGTGCCTTCAGCGAAGCCATCCCGCTGCCGAAAAACTCCCTCGGCCATTACCGCGCCGAAATCATCTTCGACGGCAATCCGCCCGACGACGCCGACGCCGAATCCATCGCCGCAGGCGACAACGGCGACGGCGACGACGCCGATCCCGAAACGCCGCAGCCCACGGTCTGCCGTTTCCAGGTGCAGGAGTTCCAGCCTAACGCCTTCGAGGTGAAGCTCGGGCGTCCCACCACCCCACCGGTGGGTGAGGGCGAGACGCCGCTGCCGCTGGCAGCGCGTTATTACATGGGCACTCCGCTGTCGCGGGCGAAGGTCGTCTGGTCGCTCAAGGCGGTGGACACGGTGTTCACGCCGGACGGTTTCGAGGATTACCTTTTCGGCACGACCGACGTGGACTACCGCCTGCGCCGCCAGCGTGGTGAACTCGCGCTCGACAGCGAGGCCGCGCTTTCCGACCAGGGCGAATTGACGCTCTCGCCGCACATCGTCCTGAACGCCACCGCCCCCTCCCCGCGCCGGGTGCGCGTGCAGGCCAGCGTCACCGATCAGGATCAGCAAACGGTCACGAGCAACGCGTCGTACACCGTGCACAGTTCCGAGTATTACCTCGGCCTGCACGAGATGCCCGACGTGGTGCGCGCGGGCGATCCGCTGCCGCTCGAAGTCGTGGCCGTCAACGCCGCCGACGGCCAGCCGCTCGACCAACCCGTCCATGTCACAGTCAAGCTTTCCCACATCGAATGGCGCACCCAGCGCATCGCAATCGAATCGGGCGACTCCGACTACGAAAGCACGCCGCATCTCGAACCTGTCGCCAGCATCCAGATGGACACCACCACCTTGCAACGTCTGGGCAGCCAATGGGAACCTGCCGAAGTCGTGCCCGGCACGGCGGCGGTGGTCCCCACTTCGGGAATGCTCGATCCCCAAGGAACCCGGCGAATACCTGCTGGAGATCAACGGCAAGGACGCCGCCGGTCACGTCATCGCCACCTCCACGACCATCGACGTACTCGGCGACAAGGAAGCCGAGTGGGGCTACCGCAACGCGTGGCAGGTGCAACTCGTGCCCGACAAGGCCGAGTACCATCCCGGCGACAAGGCCACGATCCTCGTCAAGACGCCCATCAGCGGCCGGGCGCTGGTCAGCGTCGAGCGCGAGGGCGTGTCGCGCTCCTTCGTGACCGAGTTGAAGAAAGAACATCCCGCCATCGAGGTGCCGGTGATGGACGCCGACGCACCGAACGTGTTCGTGTCGGTCCTGCTGCTGCGCGGCGTCGGCGAATCGCCGCGTCGGATCAAGATGCCGGAGTATCGCGCGGGTTATTGCCAGCTCAACGTGCCCAAGGCGGATTCCAAATTGAACGTCGAGGTCCGTCCGAGCCAGCCTGACTACCAACCCGGCAACGAGGTATCCGTGCAGGTGAACGTCACCGACGAGGCACACCGTCCGGCCGTCGGCGCGGAGGTCACGCTGTATGCCGTGGATAAAGGCGTGTTGAGCCTGACCGGCTATCAACTTCCCGGGATTTGGAAATCGTTCTACCACGACCGGCCGCTGGACGTACGCACGGGCGCGACGCTGCCGGCGCTACTTTCCGAGGACCCGGCGGACATGCAGTTCGTCGGCGAAAAGGGCGATGCCGCGAACAAAGGTTACCTCGTCGGCGGTGGCGGCGAAGATAGTCTGCGCGAACGGCTGCGGCAGAATTTCGTCGCGTGCGCGTACTGGAACGCCACGCTCGTCACGGATACCCAGGGACGGGTCGAAGCGCATTTCACCGCGCCGGACAACCTGACGGAGTTTCAGGTGATGGCCATCGTGCACGAAGGCGGTGGGGACAAGGCAGCAGCGGGGCGCTTCGGCGGCGGGCAGGGTTCGTTCCACGTGAACAAGCCGCTCATGCTGGAGCCGGCGCTGCCGCGTTTCGGCAACGTGGGCGACCACGTCATCCTGCGTGCGGTGGTCCACAACCAGTCGCCGGTCGCGGGCGAGGTCGAGGTCACGCTCGAACTCGACGACAAGGCCGTGATGGACGTTGCCAACGGCAGCAGCGATGACACCGCGCGGGTTCGACGCGTTCATCTGGAAGCGGGCGAGTCGCGTCCGGTCGAATTTCCCGTCGAGTTCCGCAAAACGGGAGCAGCGAAATGGACCTGGCACGCGCGGCTAGCGGGGACCACCGCAGGCGCGCCCGTGTGGAAGGATTCCGTGCAGAGCACGCTCAACGTCGATCACCCCACCCCGCGCCGTTCGGAGATCGCCTATACTCATCCCGCTGGCAGCGCGCCGGACCTGCTCGGCCGCGTCGATCCCGCCCTGTTGGAAGGCGAGGATGGACTGATCCGGGTCAGTGTGTCCACCTCGCGTCTGAGTGAGTTGCACGAGGGCATCGATTCGCTGCTGCACTATCCGTACGGATGCATCGAGCAGACGGTTTCCAGCACGCTGCCGTGGCTGGTGTTCAAGGATTTCCACGACACCATGCCGGACCTCGCCAAGTCGCCCGAGGACGCGGAGGAAGCCGTCAATCGCGGCATCAACCGCATCCTCGGCATGCAGACCGAGGACGGCGGCCTCGCGTATTGGCCGAGCGTGACCGGGCGCACGTCCCACCGTTGGGGCAGTGCCTACGGCGCGCTGGGCCTCGCGTTCGCACGGGACGCCGGCTACTTCGTGCCGCAGACGAACGTGGATAAACTCTGCGAGTATCTCAGCAAGGCGCTCCGCTCCGACGACGAAGACGCGAAGCCCGTGCACGACACGTACCACGATCACAACGAGACCGACCGCTGCCTGGCCCTGTACGCGCTGGCGATGTTCGACAAGGCCGAACCCGCCTACTGCGAAACCCTCTTCAAGACGCGTGACAAACTTTGTCCCGAGGATCGCACGTTGCTCGCCCTGGCGCTCATCAAAAGCGGTGGCGACAAGGCAATGGTTAAAGCCCTCCTCCAGCCCGGCCCACGCGACAAGGAGAAACCCGAGACCTGGAACGCCTTCGCAAGTCCCGCCGCGCTCGACGGGATGAGGCTGCTGGCGTGGTGCCTGTCCGCGCCGCGCGACGCGACGGTCGAAAAGCAACTGACCGCCCTGCTCGGCGAACGCTCGTCGTACGGCGATTGGAGCACGACCCAGGGCAACGCGTGGTCGTTGATGGCCCTGGCGGCGTACTCCACCCAGGTCGAAAAAGCGGCGGGACCCGCTTCCGGGTCGATCAACCTCGCAGGCAAGAGCAAGCCGTTTCACTTGGGGGGCGACCGGCGCACGTTTACCTGCGAATTTCCGCTCGATGCGTTGGACGCGGGCAAGGAAAAAATCGTCCTCACCAATGCCGATGGCAAGCGCCTTCTCTACGTGCAGACCAAGGTGGATTCCCGTCCGCGCGGCGGGGCAGGCGTGAACGTCGCGGCCACCACGGGCCAGGGCGGTTACATCATCCAACGCACCTACCAGAAAGTGTCGGACGATGGTTCGCTCACGGATGCTGCCAAAGGCAAGCTGAAGGTGGGTGACCGTGTGCTCGTCAACCTGGATATCCAGGTGCCCGCCGCCGCGTCGTATCTGGCCGTGAACGACCCGCTGCCTTCCGTGCTAGAGGCGATCAACCCCGATTTCAAAACGGCCGGGGCTGGTGGCAACGCTCCCACCGACGGGTTGGTCGAGTGGGTCAGCGACTTCCACGAATTGCGTGAGGATCGCGCGGTGTTCTTTTGCGATTCGCTGTCGGCAGGACGTTTTCACCTGCAATATCTCGGCCCGGGTCCGTGCGGCTGGCACAGTCACGGCCCCGGCGGCGAAAATCGAGGAGATGTATCATCCCGCCCGTTACGCGGAGACCGCCGCCGGCAGTCTGACGACGGTCCCACTGGAGTGACCTCGCAACGCGCAACGGCGCATCCAACCAAGGTAGGGATGCCTCTCCGAGGCAATCCCTAGATTCCTCTGGAAGACCGCTCGACAAAGGACACCGTGAACCAAGCAAAAACAGGGACTGCCTCGGAGAGGCATCCCTACCTTGGTGACGACCGGCCGCAACGCGGCCTGTCCAGAGGACATCGTGTCCTGGTCCGCCGCTTGGCGACGGCGTTGCTCGCGGTGTGCGTGTCAATGATCGCCGCATGGGGAGCACTGCATTTCGTTCCCCTGCCGGCCGGATTGGATCGTGCCCCCACCCCGAGCATCCTGCTGACGGACGCGCGCGGCGAAATCCTGCGCGAGTTACCCATCGATGGGCATTACGCCCGCTCGCCGCTTTCGCTGGACCAGATTCCCATTGCCCTACAGCAGGCCACCATTGCCGCCGAGGACAAGCGGTTTTATTCCCACGGTGGCGTCGATCTCCTCGCGCTCGGGCGTGCCGTCGCGGGGCAATTGGGCTGGCGGCGCGCGGGTGAGCGACGTTCGGGAGGGTCCACGATCACCGAACAACTCATCAAACTGAGTAGTCCCCGCCCACGCACCGTCTGGACGAAGTTAGTCGAAGCGGCCCAGGCCCTGCGGCTGGAACAGGTTTGGACGAAGGACCAGATTCTCTCTGCCTACCTGAACCGCCTCGACTACGGCAACCTCGACCTGGGCTGCGCGCAGGCTGCGCGTCATTATTTTGGCAAGCGCCCGGCGGACCTGAGCACGGCGGAGGCGGCGTTTCTGGCCGCGCTTCCGCAATCGCCCACGCGGTTAAATCCCTTCCGCCACTTCGAGCGCGCTCACGAACGGCAGCGGTGGGTCTTGCAACGCATGGGCGAAGATAACAGCTTACCCGCAGATGAGCTAGCCCGCGCGAGGGTTGAGACGCTGCGGCTATCCGCGCACGCCCGGCCGTTCGAGGCACCGCATTTTGTCGGGCACTTCCTCGCCGGCGGGGGTCGCGCGGAGGCAACGGCGGCAGCGGCGGCGAGCGAGCACGGCGAGGTGCGTACGACGCTCGACTTGGGGTTGAATCATTTCGTCACCGACGCCTTGCGCAAACACCTCGCCGGATTGCACGCGGCGCACGTCGGCAACGGCGCGGCCGTGGTGATTGACAACCGGACGGGCGGGGTCATCGCGCTGGTGGGTTCAGCGGACTTTTTTTCGCCGCATGGCGGACAGATCGACGGCGCGTGGGCGCGGCGCTCGCCGGGTTCGACCATCAAGCCGTTCACGTACTTGCTCGCCTTCGAGCGCGGTGCGACACCGGCCGACGTGGTGGCCGACCTGCCGGCAGAATTCCCGTCGCGCGGCGCGATCTACAAACCCGAAAACTACAGTCACCGTTTCTATGGTCCGATGCGCCTGCGGCCCGCGCTCGCAAATTCGCTGAATATCTCCGCGGTCAAGGTGCTAGCTGACAAAGCCGGTGGTCCCCCCGCGCTGTTGCAACGTTTGCGCGCTTGTGGCGTGACCACGCTGCCGCTGCCGGCCGATCATTACGGTCTCGGCTTGACCCTTGGCAACTCGGAAGCACGCTTGCTCGAACTTACCAACGCCTATGCGTGTCTCGCGCGCCTGGGCGAATACCACTCTTGTCACTGGTTGTCCGGCGATCACGATCCGCACGCCGTTTCGGTGACTGACCCATGTTCGGCCTACCTCATCGCGGACATCTTGTCCGACAACACGGCACGCGCGCTGTCGTTCGGGGTGGACTCCAATTTGCGCTGGGATTTTCCGGTGGCTTGCAAGACCGGCACGAGCACGGATTTCCGCGACAATTGGGCTATCGGCTACACGCCCGAGTTCACGGTCGGCGTCTGGGTAGGCAACTTCGACGGCCAGCCGATGATCGGCGTATCAGGAGTGACCGGCGCAGGACCGTTGTTGCACGAAATCTTTGAGCGTTTGCACGCGCAGCGCGGCACGAGCTGGTACACGCCGCCACCGGGAATCGTCTCGCGCGCGATCCATCGCGTCACGGGTCACCTGCTCGACGCCGCCCGTGCCAACGGGCCGAATGCCGTAGTCGAGAAATTCGCCACCGCTCACTTACCCATTTCCGAGCAAGCATCCGACTACGATGAACAGGGGCACATCCGTCTGCCGTCCGAGTATGCGGAATGGTTGACGAGCGGTGACAACTGGCTCGCGGGTCAAGCCGTCGCCGTAAACGACGCCACCGAAACCGCCGCGCGGCGGGCGAGCAGCGTGACGGTCGATCCCGCCGGTGTCACCGCCGACGGCGGCACTCTGCTTTCGGTCGTGTCACCAATTGCTGGCACTACCTATGTGCTCGATCCTGACTTACCACCCAGCAGCCGCCTGTTGGACCTACGCGTCAAAGGATGCGCCAATCCCTCTTGGGAAAGCGACACGCTCGAATGCCGCCTCGTCAGTGGACAGCCCGTTGCCGTACTGCGAGAGGGGCGTCATACCCTGCGCGTGCAAGACCCCGCGAGCGGCCACTGGCGCGAGACGTGGATCGTGGTCAAACCTTTATAAATCCTACCCGTCTCGCCCGGCGCAACACTTAACCCTAATCCGGGTTTCACCGTTTCACTAATCTCATGGTAGAAAAAGAAAATTCGCATTTTTTGCAGAAAGTCGTTGACGCTCAACGTTAGTTCCATTAAACCTCTCATGCATTCAATCGCGTCCATGAAAACCCGGCAGACCATTTATCGTATCTCGCAAGCGGCCCCCCGCTTGGTGGAAACGGTCATGCCGTGCCGCGATTGGACGTTTACCCCGAGTCATCAACTCGGCAACTCCAAGGAGGGCTCGGCCCGGTAGATAACAACGGAAATTATAACCTTCCAGGTTTTATCTACCCTGCCGACCGAAAAGTCCGCAGGGTTTTTTGTTGTCCTATTCAGATTTCAGAGCAGTCAGATCAGCGAACACCGACAAATATGTAATTTACTAACATGCAGTTTTGTGGCGAAAAAAATGCCTCGCTGCCGACGGCAATCGGCAGCGAGGCGGGATGAGCCACTCACATCACAGGAATTTGGAAGCTCCGTGCTAAATGGTGACCTGCGCAAGGTCTACCATCACCGGCGAACCATGTCAACTCACTGACAGGCAAGCCCGCCGTGCATAACGTTCCTGCGATCCATGAGAACTCTTCCCACGCCCGTGACTAACATTCCGAGGGCTTCGTGGGAGGTGTGCCCGAAACACCGAAAGACCGCCGTGAAATAACTCCAGCGGGTGCAAACGCCAACGCGTTGTTTGTAAAGGTGTTTGTTCTTTCATCCCGGGCCGAGGTCCGGGGTGTCGTGTTCCCGGCAGCCAGCGGAACGCGTGGCGTCTAACATAGCAGACGCTCGCGTGAAGTTGGCTGGCCGGGATAATTTTTTCCGTGCGGCTGTGGTTCAACAGCAGAATGCCTTTCTGCCAAGGAGGCGATCCGGGTGCGACTCCCGGCAGCCGCACCAGTCTGCGTTGCAGCGAAGCGGCGGTGGCTCGACAAGAAAGGCGCTGGCTTCCAAAACCAGTTTCATGCAGGCGCGATACCTGCCCGCCGCGCTGCAAACGTCTTTACAAAATGGGACCGTGGCTCGACAAGGAAGGCATTTGCTTTGCAAGCAGACTCATGCGGGAGCATTACCCTCCGGTTCCACCATTTTATGAATTGCGGAGAGGGAGGCGTGGGCGTCTCGGCGGTCTCATAAGCCGCTTCAAACGGGTTCGATTCCCGTTTCCGCAACCACTTTCCGATCTGGGCCAGTAGACCGCTAAAGACGCGGGACCGCGTGTAGAGCGGATGTCAGTAACGACCGGGCAGGTGCGATTCCTGCCTGGCCCACCATTGTTAAAAAGGATGAAGGATGAAACAGAAGCAGAGGACGGAGGGCAAGGTAAGGGTTCTTGCGCTGCGTTCATCCTTCATCCTTCATCCTTTCTGCCCTCGGGTTGGTAGCTCAGCCACGAAGAGCAGCGGCTCGTCAAGCCGAAGGTCACGGGAGCAATGCCCGTCCAGCCCGCCATTTTCAGTTTCCATATCAGGACGTGGCCGACAAGCGAAGGCACTTGCCTTGGGAGCAAGATCAAGCAGGAGCGTTACCTGCCGTCCTGACCATTTTGATTGCCCTGTAGTTCAACCAGGAGAACGCCCCGCTCTGGACGGGGAGGTCGATGGTGCGAATCCATCCGGGGCAGCCATTTTGATTGCCGGGTCGTCCAAAGGAGGACCCCTGTCTTTGAAACAGCGAGATCGTGGTGCGAGTCCACGCCCGGCAGTTATTTCTACGAGATAGATGTGCCCGCTGTTGTAACAGAAGCGAGCCGCTCTTACAAAGCGGAAGACGGGGTGCGACTCCCCGGCGGGCAACGTTTTTACTTCGCTTCTTAGCTCAAAAGCAGAGCAGCCGGCCGATAACCGGCAGACGCCGGCGCGATCCCGGCAGAAGCGACCATTTCTTATTCCTCTGTGCCTCAGCAGCCACAGGGCCGGTTTCGTAAACCGGTAATTCGTCGGTGCGAGTCCGACCAGAGGATCCACTTACCCACGGGCTGCAAGCATTAAAGTGATGCCACCGGCTTTTAACCGGTAGAACAGGGCGCACTACCCTGGCGGCCCAGTTTTTCTTATTGGCTGCATAGCTCATGCAGAAGAGCGTGCCCCTGAAAAGGGTAAGGATACGGTGCGACTCCGTGGCAGCCGCCATTTCGGCGATATTCCCCGGTGATGAAACAGGATCATGCCTGGCTGTTAACCAGGTCTTCGTGGGGCGGAACCACGTCGGGGAGCCGTTTTACTAACATGCTCGCGTAGCTCAACAGATCGAGAGCGCCGCCGTGCAAAGGCGGAGGCAGCAGGTGCGACTCCTGCCGCGAGCAGATTTTCCTAACATACGTCCGTAGCTCAATTTCCAGAGCCGCCGGCTCTTACCCGGCAGGTTGAAGGTGAAACTCCTTCCGGACGCACCACGCTGCGCGAGCGAGCAAGTGAACGCCACGGTCTGCAAAACCGTTGTCAACAAAGCCCGGCGCGATACCGGGGCGCAGCTTCATTTTTCATCCAACACGGAGGCCATTGTGTAATAGCAGCACCCGGCATTGTGAACGCCGCGGAGTCGGAGCGTAACCGACTGGTCTCCCCACTTTCCGCTGCCGTTCCGGGCAGTGAGAATCAGGGTTCCTTCGTAAATCAAACGAGCAAAGCAGACCCTGGTCCGGTTTCTCCCGGAATGGCGTCATCGTAGAAAATCAGACGCGTCATTCGTCTACCAGTTCAGGACGCCGCGCTTCCAACGCGGAGAAGCCGGGGCAGCACCGGCATGACGTAATTTTCCTTACTACCCTCCGTAGCCCAACAGAAGAGGCACGCGTCTCAGAAGCGCGTCAGTGCGGGTGCGAATCCTGCCGGGGGGACATTTTCTAACATCGAGCGCCGTTGGTGTAACAGACAGCATGCGAGTCTTCGGAACTCGTGGCGAAGGTGCGATTCCTTCACGGCGCAAGCTTACACCACCGGAGCCTTCGTCTGTTTGGGTTGGCGTCGGTGCTCCAGAGGGGCAAAAAATTGTTCCGTGATCGCTTCCGGCGTCCTCCCGTTGACTCCGTAGGCAGACGGCCAGTATTTGGGCAGCCAGGCCGTGCCGAACAGCCGGTCGATGAAGGGAAACACGAAAGCGAAATTGTGGTCGCGGTGATCGTCCTTGGTGTGATGCCAATGGTGAAACGCCGGGGAGGAAATCAGCCATTCCAAGGCACCGAGACGAACCCGCGTGTTGGCGTGGATGAAAAACGTCCAGAGCGTTCCGAAAATCGTCAGGATCGCCACGACCGGATCAATGCGCGGCCCCGTTGTCTGCGCCAATCCCAGAAGATAGACCGGCGCTAATCCGGCGAAGCGGACGAAGATCGTGTCGAAAGGATGCGCGCGTGTGTTGACCAGCCAATCCATTTCCTCCGCGCTGTGGTGGAGGGCATGGAAACGCCGCAGCGTCGGATGGAAATGCATGGCGCGATGTCCCCAGTACGCGCCGATGTCGTTGACGAGCAAAACCAGGACGAACTTGAGCCAGAACGGCCACGCGGCCACCGCTGTATAGAATCCGCCCGGATTAAGTCCCTGCATCGCCCTGGACAATAGCGCCAGCGGCACGGACAACACCGCCGCGGGTAAGAGACTGTTGACGAAATACCACGCCAGATCGACCCCGATCTGTTTGCGCCAGATTTTCGTGGGGTGCAGGCCGCCGAGTTGTTCCAGCGGAACGAAAATGGCGACCAGGATTACGAGCCAGATCGCCAACCGTCCCGCATCCATCAAAAATCCCACGGCCGGTCCGATCAACGGATGATTCATGGGCACCGAGGATTACAGACTGGATTCGTTCGCGCAAGCCGCACGCCGCCGACGGCTGACCGTGACGCAGATGGTCACCGCTCCGAGAGCGGCGAAATACGTCCAGCTAGCAGGTTCGGGAACGGGATTCAACGACACGCCGCCGAGCAGCGCAAAGGGCGGCTGGCCGGTGGGAGTTCCGCCGGCCAGAAACGAAAGCGTTTCCGAGGTGCTGGTGGCGGTGTAATTGAAGGTTTGTTTGATCCAGCCGGAAAAGTCCTTGTTGTTCACGTTGACTGTCCCCGTGGTCTGGCTTTGACCACCCAGCGACACCGTCCAGTATTCGCTGGTGGCGGACGTGAAGGTGGCTCCTTCCTGCTGCGCGCCGCCCCAGTAAAACGTCAGGGCATAGGCGTGTCCCACCTGCAAGCCGGTGATCGTCTGCGTGATCGCACCCTGCTCGTAAGCACCGTCCGCTCCGATGAAGTTCCCGGTGAAAAGACTCGTCGCAAAGCTTTTCAATCCACCGTTGCCCGAGTTGGCAGTGCCGTCGCCCGAGCCGAACAGATAGGTGTTGCCGTAGCCGCCCACGTTACTTTGGCCGGGTGCTTCGTGTGCCCGGCCCGAGTTCGCACCGCTGGCCTGGGTCCCGGAACTGGCCGTCGCGGCGGTATAGACAAAATTGTATCCTGCCGTGTCCCAATCCGCGATGGTGATGACGCTGCCCGTCGCACTGCCGGAATTATTTCCCCATTGCCCAAAGGTGTATTGGGTCGTCGTGGAGGAGGTCAGGGTAGAAAACGTGCCGTCCAGGATCAAATCCGCGTCAGCGTTCCGTGCCCAGACGAGGGCGAAAAGCAGGGAGCAGATGGCTAGGCAAAAGGACTTTTTCATTTTTCGGAAATGTGTGGCGCGGCGACCGATAGGGACGGGCCGATTCGCCGCCCGTCGTCAAAAGCATCCTTTATGCCTGCCACGCTTCTCTTCCGTTCCCAGACACGGTCCCACAGTTTTTTGTATTACATAAAACTCTCTGCAAAAGATGCTTATGATTTTTCATGTTTGGGGAAGCATGGGAGAGGATATTACCGAAAATGTAGGGAATGACCCTAGATCGGTGAGAATCTTTTGTGATGCAGTTCGGCGACGCTCCCGTAGCCCAACAGCAGAGGCAGCCGGCTTAAAGCGTTTTTCGTTTGCGTGTAAGGTCTGCTCAAGCCCCGGCAGGGGCGCAAGAGTTCAGCCCACGGCGTGAGCCGTGGGAAAGATCGCCCCCTAGGCCAGCCCCGGCAGGGGCGTAAGCAAACACGGCGGCCTTGCGAGGACCACCGGGCGGGTTTTCTTACGCCCCTGCCGGGGCTGGGCCCTTTCGCGGTTGCCGCCCACGGCTCACGCCGTGGGCTCAACGACTACCGGCTCAAGCCGGTAGGATGCGATGGGACTAAAAGTCCGGTGGCGGCTAGAAGCCGCTTGGAAAGCCCCCGGCCCGGGCCGGCTGGCAAGGCATCGGCGGCGACCCCTGGCCTCACGGCGGGTCGGCCACGATGCGGAACGTTCCCTCGCCATCCTCGTCCCACTTCTGCTCCTCGATGTAGCGCTTGATCGTCTTCTCATCGACCGCTCCGACCGTCGCGCAAAAGTAGCCCCGTGCCCACAGGTGCTGGCCCCAATAACGCTTCTGCAAACTCGGGAACTCCTCCTGCAGCTTGCGCGAACTCCTGCCCTTCAAGTACTGCGCCAGCTTGGCCGGCGACAACACCGGCGGCGCGCTGACGAGCAGATGCACGTGGTCGGGCGACACCGCTCCACGCACCACCGCCACCTCCCGCGCCCGGCAAATCTCGCGGATCAGGTCGCGGCAACGCACCGCCAGGTCCCCCTTGAGCACCGGCCAGCGGTACTTGGTCACCCAGATCAGGTGGTACTTGCAGTCCGAGACCGTGTGCCCACGATGGTGGTAGTTGGCCATGCAGCCGCCCACCTTAACGCGCCACCCGCCACCCTCCAAGGCAGACCGTCTAAAGACGGTGGGCTCCAACCCGGCACCTGGATACTGAACTCTGCCGCCCCTGCCGGGGCTGAAAAACCGGACAAGCAACTGAGAAACGATTTAGACCCGGCCAAGTGCAGGTGCGAATCCTGCCGGGAGTACCATTTTTCGCGGCAGTGAGATCGGGGTTACTTCGTAGCTCAACTGGTAGAGCAACCGGTGTCAAATCCGGTTGGCCACGGGTTCGATTCCCGTCGGACGGTGGACAACCACCGTCCAGGTCCCCCGTTCGGTTTTCTCCGCGAACGACTTTTCGCGTCGTCAGATTATTTGAGGCAGTGAGGATCGAGTTACTTCGCTTCTAACGAGGATGCAGCCGGTTCGACTCCGGCCACGCCGATTTTCTCGGCGTGTAGCTCAACGGTAGAGCGCCAGGACTGCAAGGTCCGTCACTCGGTCCGGTTTTCTCCTCATCCCTCTCGGCGCAACCCTCCTGCGGGGCAGTGAGGTCCGGGTTACTTCGGCATGATTGGTTCGACTCCAATTCCACCGGCAATCGCCGGTGCAAAACCCGGATCGCTTTTCTCCTCGCTCTTTTTCACCCAACACCACCACAGAAAGGAACCCACCCATGAAGTTCAATTGGAACAAGGCGCGCCAGACGCGTGCCGACACCGTCAACCTCGCCGGCGGCGACGCCTTCCGCGAGTCGCCGAAGCTGGAACTGGCGGCGTTGCTGCTCACCGCCACGCTCGGTGACCAGTTCTACCGTGCGGGCGATCAGTCCGCCGCGCGCCTGAAGACGCTCATCGCGCAGACCGCCGACAAGCGTTTTGTCGCCAAGGCGGCGCTGTACGCGCGCAAGGAAGCGGGGATGCGTTCCGTGACGCACTTGGCGGCGGGCGAACTCGCGCAGTCCGTCAAGGGCGAGCAGTGGACCGCGCCGTTTTTCGCGCGGCTCGTGCACCGTCCCGACGACGCGTTGGAAATCCTCGCGTACCAGCTCTCCGTCTACGGCCGTCCGGTGCCGAATTCCTTGAAGAAGGGACTCGGCGCGGCGCTGGCGCGTTTCGACGAATACCAGCTCGCCAAGTACCGGCGCGACGACGCGGAAATCTCGCTGGTGGACGCGGTCAACCTCGTTCACCCGCCGCACTCCGAAGCATTGCGCAAGCTCGTCAACGGCACGCTCGCACTGGCCCAGACGTGGGAAACCCGGCTCACGCAGGCCGGCCAGGCTGCCGCCGGCGACGAGGCGGTGCTCGCGGAGGCCAAGGCCGATGCGTGGCGTGAACTCCTCATCACGCGCAAGCTGGGTTACTTCGCGCTGCTGCGTAACCTGCGAAACATCCTCGTCCAGGCCCCGGAATTGACCGGGGACGTGGTGGCGATGCTCACCGACGCGCGGCTCATCCGCCGTTCGCTGGTGATGCCGTTCCGGTTCACGACGGCGCTGGAGGCGCTGCACGCGGCCAACCTGCCGAACGCGGGCGTCGTGCTCGCGGCGTTGTCGGCGGCCGTGGACGTGTCGCTGGAAAACGTGCCGAAGTTCGAGGGCCGCACGCTCATCGCGCTGGATGGTTCCGGCTCAATGATGGGTCGGTCGATCAAGATCGGCGCGCTCTTCGCCGCCGCGCTCGCCAAGAGCAACGCGGGCGCGGACGTGATGCTCTTCAGCGATGAGGCGCGTTACGTCTCGCTCAACCGGCGCGATTCCACGTTGACCCTCGCGGGTTGGCTGGAAGACCAGTGCGCCGCGGCGGGCACGAACTTCCACGCGGTGTTTCGCAACGCGACGGCGGCGTACGACCGCATCATCCTGCTCTCCGACATGCAGGGTTGGATGGGCGGCAATGCGCCGACCGGTGCGCTCGCCGAATACAAGGCGCGCCACGCTGCCGACCCGAAGGTGTACTCCTTCGATCTGGCGGGCTACGGCACGTTGCAGTTCCCGGAGCGCAACGTCTTCTGTCTCGCCGGGTTTTCCGACAAGGCGTTGGAGACGCTCAAGCTCCTGGACGGCGACGCCGGCGCGCTCGTGCGGCAGATCGAGGCGGTCGAGCTTTAGGAAATACCACGACACCCCAACGGATTGATGGCTCCGGGATGAAAGAACAGACACCGACTTCTTTCAGCCTTACGAACCCTTTTTCTTAACAAATAACTACCTCTTTGCATGGACTCGCTTCTGGACATCGCCACCGTGCTGGTGCTCAATCGGCACTGGCAGGCCATCGCGGCGCGCACACCCGCCGACGCCTTCGCGCAGATGATGACAGGCGCGGCCTGCGGCCTGGACATCGACACGCGCGACGGCTCGCTGACCCCCGTGCGCTCGTGGCCCGAGTGGATGAAGCTGCCCGTGCGCCCCGGGGACCGCTTCGCGCGCACGGTGCGCGGGGCCATCCGCGTGCCCACCGTGCTCGTGCTGGCGCGCTACGACCGCGTGCCCCGCCGAAGGCCCGCCCTGAGCGCGCGTGCCATCTGGGAGCGCGACGGGCGGCGCTGCCAGTACACGGGCAAGGTGCTGGCCCCGGGCGAGGGCAACATCGACCACGTCGTGCCCAGGAGCCGGGGCGGGACGACGAGCTGGGAGAACTGTGTCTTGGCGTGCCGGCAGGTCAACAGCCGCAAGGCCGACCGGCTGCCCGAGGAGGTGGGCCTGCGGCTGCTGCGTGCGCCCAGCGCGCCGCGCGAGCTGCCCGTGACCGTGCTGCTGCGCAACAGTCACGGCATTGCCGACTGGGAATTGTTTCTCAGCCGTGGGAAGTGACCTGGTTTTGCCGGAGGCGCGATTTCTAAATCGCGCCTCCGGCATCGTCCAACCAAGGTAACAATCCCCCGGCAAAGCCGGGGGCCTTGTGGGAGGGAGCCCCTCAAAGGGGCAGGCTTTTGCGCCGGGCTTTTCTCGGACCACCAGGTTTTTGCGTAGCGCGTTGGCGGAAGCTGCCGGTGGGCGAGCGGCCTTGCCCGCCAAGCTGAGCCTTGCGTCAGTCCAGCGGCACGTCCACTGTGCCCCCTGTTTTTGTGGGGTCGCCGGTGGCGCTTTGGTCGGTTCATTGCCCCACCCCGCGAAACAGACCGCGGGAGAGGTCAAACCTTCATAGCCTCTCCGGCAAAGCCGGAGGCCCTCGTACTGGCTAGTAGGGATGGCTCTCCGAGCCAGTCCCTAGATTCCTCTGGTTGACTGTGGCTGAGGCCACCCGCTTTTCAGAAACAATAGGGACTGGCTCGGAGAGCCATCCCTACCTTGTTTGGACGACCGGCCGGCTGCCCGCCCGGCGCAACGTCATTGCTTTTTGCTACTCCTCCACCATCGTAGATGGCTAATCAGCTTTGAGCCCGCCTTTCGCCCCTAGCGACCATTTCGATGGCCGCGAATTTCACAACCTCAACGGCGCACCCGCAGGCCGGCCAATCGCCGATCTCTTCCGCTGGAAGCTCCTCGGAGGACGTGCCGCCCCCTGGCCCCGGCAACCGCCCGTCGAACTAATATCCCCCACCCTGCCGACAAACATCGGCCCCGATGAGATCGCCGCCACGTTCGTCGGACACAGCACTTTCCTTTTCCAGTTCGCCAACGGGCTCAACGTGCTGACCGACCCGGTCTGGAGCGACCGCGTCAGCCCGGTGACATTTGCCGGTCCGCGCCGTGCCCGGCCACCGGCCATCGCGTTCGATGCCCTGCCGCCGGTGCAGTTGGTCCTCGTGAGCCACGGGCACTACGATCATCTCGACATCAAGACCCTGCGGCGGCTCGACGAACGTTTCAATCCGCTCTTTCTCACGGGCCTCGGCAACCACGCGTTTCTCCGTGGATGCGGCTTGCGGCAGGTGGAGGAACTCGACTGGTGGCAGTCGCACCGTTTCCCCGGTCTGGAGGTGACGTTCACTCCGGCGCAACATTGGTCAAAGCGTTCCGCAACCAGGCAGAACGATACTCTCTGGGGTGGGTTCTGGTTGCGGTCGAGCGAACTGCGAGTGTTCTTTGCAGGTGACTCCGGCTTCGGTCGGCATTTTGCGCTGATCCGCGAACGGCTTGGCGCACCGGACCTGGCGTTTTTGCCCATCGGGGCGTACGAGCCGCGTTGGTTCATGCGCGAGCAACACATGAATCCCGAGGATGCGTTGCAAGCGCATCGGACGTTGGAATCGCGCCGGAGCGTGGCGATGCATTTCGGGACGTTCCAGCTCACCGATGAATCCATCGACCAGCCGGTCATCGATCTCGCCGCTGCGTTGAGCGCCCGGCGGGTGGACCCGGCGGAGTTCGTGGTGCCACGTTTCGGCGAAACGATCCACGCGAAAGCGTGATTTTATTTCGCGCAAACCCGCCGGTAAAGCGCCTCGTATTGCGGCACGATCACGTCCGGCCGAGAAACACGCCTCTGCCCGCTGCCGTGCCGCTGTTCCCATCGCCTCGCGGCGGGCGGGATCGTCCAATAAATCCTCCACGGCGCGCGCCGCGGCTTCCACGTCGCCGAATGGCACCAGCATCCCGCTTATCCCGTCCTCCACCACCTCGGGAATTCCGCCCACGGCCATCGCCACGCTCGGGCAACCGAAAAACATCGCTTCGAGAATGCCCAGGCAAAAACTCTCCGTCTCGGACGTGAACAACGCCACGTCCGCCGCCTGGAAATAATCCTCGACGTCGCTGACCTCGTGCCGCACCAGCAGACGATCCGCGAGCCCGAGCCGCCGCGCGTCTTGCTCGAACGGCTCCCACTCCCCACCCGCCAGCACGAGCAACCGGAACGCACCGCGCGGCCGAAGACGCGCCACGGTTCGCAAAAGGAGGTCGATGCGTTTGAGCGGGCGCAGGTTGGAAGCGTGCAGGAGGAGCGCTTCGCCGGGGGCGAGGCCGAGTTCCCGGCGCGTTTCCTCGCGGGTGCGGCGGGGTGGACGCGGGGCGAAGAAATTATGGATCACGTCGATGGGCCGCTCGACGCCGAGCAGACGCCGCGTTTCGTCGCGCAGAAATCCGGAAACGGTCGTCACGGCGTCCGACCGCTCCAGCGCATGGCGGATGGCCGGGCCATAGCCCGCGTCGCGGCCGAGCAGCGTCGTGTCCGTGCCGTGGAGCGTCGTGACGATCCGCGGTTGCCGCCCCGGCGGCAGCATGTCGCGCGCGAGCACGGCCGCCGTCGCGTGCGGCACGGCGTAGTGCACGTGCAGCACGTCGAGTCCGTGTGTCGCGGCTGACCTCGGCCATCTTCACCGAGAGCGGCAGCGTGTAATCAGGATATTTGAACAGGCCGTAGTCGTTGATCGACACCGGGTGAAAAAACACCCGCTCCGCCTCGTCCGGCAGCCGGAACGGCCGCTCGTAACTGATGAAATGCACCTCGTGCCCGCGCCGGGCCAGTTCCTCGCCCAATGCCGACGCCAGCATGCCGCTGCCGCCCACGGATGGGTAACACGTCATGCCGATCTTCAGAGCTCGCCGCAAATCGGGATTCAACACACGACTTTGAACGGCTTGGTGCTCGCCGCGATGAGCGCGTTGCCTTTGTCGTCTTCCAGCAGAAGCAGGTGAACGCCTTTCTGCTCGGCGATGGCCTTGACCGCCTCAATCCCGCCGCCTCGTTTTTCTACCGAGGAAAGTTTGCGCTGGCTCATGGTGTTCGAGCCATCGGCGACGGAGTCCAGCCACTCGGCGGCCCATTGGGTGGCATCGTCATTTTGTTTCGTGCTCATCGGTTTCGTGGTTGTTCGATCTCGTGCAACGGTGAAGGCATCTCCGTGTAAGCTTCATCGGAACGCTCGATGGCGTCGCGCGTCACGAACACGACTTCCGGCGCGTCCGCCGTGTTCAGGTACGCCGATCTCCCCCGCTCCGGCGACATAGTGCGTGCAGCGGACCACGGACTGCATCCAGCGCAGCCGCGTGTCGCGCGTGGGGCTGATCTGTTCCCTGGTGAAATCCGTGTTCGGCAATGCCCGGTACGCGCCGCCGCCCTCGTGCAGCCGCAACGCGCCGTCCTGCCACCGCGCGCGCACCGTTTCACCTTCGTACGGCACATCCACGAAAAAATCTGCCACCTCGCACGCCGCCTGCCTCACCGCCGGGTCGCCCGAACGCACCACGCGCACTCCGTCGAGCAACCCCATCTGCGCGTACATCTCCAGGCAGAAATCGGCGGCGTTGCTGGCGTTCACCTTGCGGAACGCCTCGACCGCCGGTGCGTCCACGTAGGCGGGAAGTTGGCGCGCGGTGTTCGCCTGCCACTCCGTGGAAACATGCTTGCGTATACAGCGGCGACCATTTGCGCTGGACCTTGTTGTCGCAAGGGAAATTCAGCTTCGCCTGCGCGCCCGTTTTGCGATGGGTGAGGATCGTTTGCGTCTCGCGGGGATCGTGGTCGCTGTCGTGACAGAAGAAGACGATCTCGCCGCCGAGTTCCGCCGTGCAGCCGCCGCGCGGTGACGATCTTCGCGTACAGGAAACGGCGCGGGAAAAAACCGCACGGTTGTTGACCGAAACAGATGCAGGGCGCTCATACGAGGGGTTCTCCGGTGGACGGCAGCACGGTCTGGAGGATGACGCTGAACACCATGCACGCCGACGCAGCCGATGACGTTGTACCACAGATACGAGATCGGCACCTGCGTGGCGTACATGACGATCACCAGCGCCTGCGCGATGAGCGCCGCCCAGAACACCGCCGTCCCGGCCACCCGCCGCAGGAAGAACGCCGTCAGGAACAACCCCAGCACGACCCCGTAGAAAAGCGACCCGAGAATGTTCACCGCCTGGATGAGATTTTCCGCCAAGTGGCGCAAACAAGCGCGAACCCGATGGCCACCATCCCCCAAAATGCCGTGAAGCCATCGCGACGCCGCGACATAGTGCGCGTCCGGCGCATCGTGGCGAAACAGCGGCCGATAAAAATCCACGGTGGTCGTCGAGCCGAGCGCGTTGAGTTCGCCCGCTTTGGAGCGACAGGGCGGCGGCGAAGAACGCCGCGACCAGCAGACCGATGATCCCGTGCGGCAGGTAGTGCAGGATGAAAGTGATGAACATGTAATCGGCGTCCTCCGTCGGCAAATGCGTGTCGGCGGCGTGGAGCACGTCCCGCGTGCTTTGTCGCGGGCGTCCTCGCTGTGTTCGTGCGCGGTCGAACGCCGCCCCGCGCGCGGCCTCGGCGGCTGGCGCGTCACCGGAATGACGTGCCGCGAACCAGGCGTTGATCTCCTGACGCTCCTGGGCGTGGGCCGCGTTGAAATCTGTCCGGAGCGCGCTCAGGCGTTCGCCCGCGCCGTGTGCGGCCTGGTAGTTCCAGGCCGGTTCGTTGAAGAACACCGGCGGCGTCTCGAATTGGTAGAACACGAACGTCAGCACCCCCAGCATCAGGATGAAAAACTGCATCGGAATCTTGCACACTGCGTTGAACATCAGTCCCAGCCGACTCTCGCGCAGCGACGCGCCGCCGAGATAGCGCCCGACCTGCGATTGGTCCGTGCCGAAGTACGACAAGCGCCAGGAACCCTCCGCCAACCAACCCGGACCAGGAACGTGTAGCGGCGGTTCAGGCTCGGGGAAAAATCCACCGCGTCGAGCTTGCCGAAGCCGCCCGCCAGCGTCAGCGTGTCGTCGAGGGTCAGCCCCGCCGGCAATCGTGACACGAGCACCCACGCCGCCGCGAACATGCCCGCGAAGATGATGCCGATCTGGTATTTTTGCGTGATGTTCACCGCGTCGTTGCCGCCGCTGACCGTGTAGACGATCGCCAGCAGGCCGGTGCCGATGATGGTCAGGTCCAGCCGCCAACCCATGACCGTCGAGAGCACGATGGCGGGCGCGTAAATCGTGATGCCCGCGCCTAACCCGCGTTGGAGCAGGAACAAACCCGCGCCGAGCAGCCGCGTTTTCTTGTCGAAACGCTGCCCGAGGTATTCGTAGGCCGTGTAGACGTCCAGCCGCCGGTAGATGGGCAGGAACACGACCGCGACGATGACCAGCGCGAGCGGCTCCCGAAGTAGTTTTGAACAAACCCGAGTCCGTCCTTCGTAACCCTGTCCCGGGGTGGAAAGAAAAGTGATCGCGCTGGCCTGCGTGGCCATGACGGAGAGGCCGATGGTCAGCCAGCGCGTATCGCCGCTGCCTTTGAGATAGGTGTGCAGATCGCGCCGGCCGCGCGTTCGCCAGATGCCGTAGACGGCGATGCCCGCGAGCGTGCCGAGCAGGACGAGGTAGTCGAGCGCGTTCACGGGTAGGCCAGCGTGAGCGCGGCCAGGAGGACCACGGTCAGCACGAATGCCGCCAGCACGAAGATGTACACCGCACGCCAGGACCGCAGCAGCGGCAGGCCGGTGGCGGCGTCGTGGTGCGGTGGTTTACCGGCAGAGTTAATTATCGTCCTCAAGGTAGGGATGCCTCTCCGAGGCAGTCCCTAGATTTTCCCGCAGGGAACGTTATAAGACGGGTACACTTCCCGGAAAACAATAGGGACTGCCTCGGAGAGGCATCCCTACCTTGAGGACGACCGCCGCTTCGCGGCTGTTCTAAGACACCGTCTTTCATTTCCCAAGTGAAACGAGGTTGGCGAACAGCCGGTACGCGCCCGGCACACCGGCGGGGAGTTGGCGAAAGAACGACAGTCCGGTGTAGACGAAATAACCCTTGCCGTAGTGCGCGACGAGCAGGCCGCTTTTTAGCGGCGCTTCGCCTGCGTCATTGCACGCGAGCAGCGTCTCGAAGTGTTCCTGATCCCAGGTGACGGGGAAATTCAGTCCGCGTTCCTGCACCCAGCCGTCGAAATCGGCGGGCGTGAGGCGGTTCGGTACGTTGAACGCCGGATGTTCGGGCACGAGCAACGTGACGGGCGCGTTTTCGTCCGTGACCCTCTGCTGGGGCAGGTTGCGGGAGAGTTCGAGCGCGTAGGGCGCGAGTTTCATCGTTTTGAGTTCGCCGGGCGTGTTGTATTGCTCGACGACGGTGCCACCGTTCTCCACATAAGCGAACAGCGCGGGCAACCCGGCGACGAGATCGGTGCGGACGTTAAACGCGCGCACTCCGACCACCACCGCATCGAACGCACGCAGCCGCTCGGCCGTGAGGTCCGCGCCGGAAAGCATCGTGACGGCGTATCCCATCGCTTCGAGCGCCTCGGCGGTCTTGTCGCCCGCACCGGGCAGGTAACCCACATTTTTCCCGCGGATTTGGAGGTCGAGGCAAATAGCCTTCAAACGTGCGGGCGGTTGGAGGAGTTGGAAAGGGATGTGGTCGTAGCGGATTTCCTGCCGAGTGGTGTTGTAGGTACGCCTTCCGACAGTGGCTTCGGCGGTGAGAAAAGCTGTCCCCGGTTGTGATGGCGCGTGGACGGTAAATGCCAGCCGCGCATGATCGCCAACCGCCGCGAGATGGAACGGTTGCGACTCCGGTGCGACGGTCCAACCAGCGGGCGCGGCGAGTTTCAAAGTGCCAGCCTGATCCGGGCGATAGGCTTTGATTTCGACCTCTATCGTCCGCTCGGATTCGGGCGCGAAAAGCTCCACGTCACGCGTCAGAGCAAGGGAAACAGGCGGAATCACGTCGAGCTTGCGGCGGACCTCACCCTTGACCGGGTCTGCGGTGATTTGCAATGGTTCGCCTTCGACAACGAGTTCCTGGCCGCCGACTTCGAAGACGTAGTCCAATCCAAACGCGGGTAAGTCTTCCGGCTTGCCGATCATCGTGGAATGTTCGACAGAATACAGACCGGGTGTTCCCGGGCCACGCAGCCAATACGGTTGGCTCAGCGGCGCGTCGTTTCGCAACTGCGGTGCGGCGTCCCGCGCCATCGGCTGGTTTTCGTGCAGGTCCATATCCACCTTGTCTTCCTGCGCGGTATAGCGGTAGCGCACCGCGCGCCAGCGCACCGGCATCGCGGTGCGCGCGATCACCAGTTGATGCATTTTGAGTGTCTCACCCGGCACGGCTTCGGCCTGTGGGACGGTGGTCTCCACGTACAACCCAAGGCAGTGCTGGATGACCAGGTCAAGCTGTTTGCGCTTGGCTCCAAACGGCGAATAAAAAGGAAATCCATGATCCGTGATCAACGTACGTACTTCGAGCAAGGCCGGCACGCTGAGTGAGGGTTGCTCGGCGTTGAAATGGTCGATGATTCCGTCAATCAAAGGCGCGATTTTCTCGCCGCCGGCGAACTGGCTCCAGCCCATATCCAACCCGTCAAAAAGGTCCTTGCCAGCAGGTTTCCCGTCGAGCGGCTGGAAATCGTCCAGCCGCGAACCGCGCGTGGCCACCGTGCCGTAGCCCTGGCTGCGGTGGCTCGACCGACTGCGCGCGGCGATTTCGCCGATGGACTCGCCCAGCAACGGCAGGAAGCCGCCGATCTCCAATCGCAGGGGCGATGTGCTGCCCCGCGCATCACGGAAGCTGTTCCAGATAGATGCGCTTCGGCTGCCAGGAGTCTAGGGCGACTATCAGACCACCAGCGGGCGAGTTCAGTTGATCGCTGAAAGCCTGATAACTTCCCGCCAGTTTGAACGCTTCCAGCGCCAGCACCGTGCTTGCCGTATGGTGCCCGTGCGTGCCGCCCGGCTCGGGCGGGAAACGCGTGACGATCACGTCCGGCCGAAACTCCCGGATCACCCGCACCACGTCGCTGAGCACCTCCTGTTTGCCCCACTTGGCGAGGGTCTGCTCGTAGCTTTTGGAAAACCCGAAATCCCGCGCCCGCGTGAAGAACTGTTCCGCGCCGTCGATGCGCCGGGCGGCGAGGAGTTCCTGCGTGCGGATGACGCCCAGCGGATCGCCGATCTCGGGGCCGATCAGGTCCTGCCCGCCTTCACCGCGCGTCAACGACAGGTAGCCCGTCCGCACCCCACGTCCACGCGCGAGATAGGCGAGAAATTGCGTGTTCTCATCGTCGGGATGCGCGGCGATGTAGAGCACGCTGCCGCACTCGCGGAACGCGCGGAGTTCCTGCAAAATCATCGAGGACGACGGCGGCGGCTCGGCGGCCACCGCCTCCGAACCGACCGCACCGAGAGCCATGACGACGAAGAAAAGGAACCGGCTGGCACGGAGCCGGTCCCGCGAGATTAGACGCATCCGCAAAACGGGACAAAACGCGTTATTTCTTCACCGTGAACGGCACCGAATACTTCGCGTCGGCCCAGGAGAAATCCAGCGCGCCAGCCTTGTCGATCATGATCGTGAATTGCTCGACCGGCGTCGGCAGGCTTTCTTTCTTCAAATCGACGCGCGCGAGGTCCTGTTTCTCGTCGTAGGTGTAGGCTCCCCACTCGCCGAGTTGCTTGCTGACGATGAGCTTGGCCGAGCCGTCTTCCATCGGCAGCATGAACAAGGAATATGCACCCGCCGGGACCGTGGTATCACCGAACGCGAGCGGCTTTTGCGTGACGAGCAGCGTCGCCTCGTTCGCGCCCAGACGCCACACCTTGCCGAAGGGCACGAGCGCACCCCAGATTTTCCGAGTCTCGCCGGTTTTCGGGTCTTTCATAAAAGGCCGCCCGTAGAAAATCGAGATGTAGCTGCCGTCCACCTTCGCGGTGGTGGCGTCGGTCGGACTGACGCGTTTTTCCTGCGCCAGCAGCGGCGACGTGGAGCACAAAAGAGCGGCGCTGATGATCGTGAGGGAGGACTTGAGTCGGTTCATGGTCTTCCGTCAGACCTCACAGAGCGAGAGGACGTTCAACCGAAGCTGTGAAATCACTCCGCCAGCGGTCCCAACCGTCGCAGCCGCACCGCCGGTTCGCCTGTTTCGCGCGACCGCGTCAGGTCCACGTCGAACTCCACCGTCCAATCGTTGATTTCCTCGGGGTCCACGAGCATCTGCTGCACCAGCCACCGGTTCTTATCCTCTTCGTCGGGAACGACATAGGTGTGCCGACGATTTCGCGCTTCCGGGTCCAGGCGCACCCGTCCCCGGGCGGCGAGGTATTCGTCCAATGCGCCGCGCAGACGGTCGACGGTCCACGTTTCTCCCTCCCCCAATGCCGCCAGCGCCCCGGCGGCGTCGCCGGCCGACAACGCCCGCAGGAACGCGAAGACCAGGTTTCGCACCAACGCCGTGAACGCTTCCTTGTCGCGCGTGATGTCCCGTTGCGCCTCTTCCCAACCGGGCGGGCGCACTTCCGCTTCTTCGCCCAGCGCCGGGCGGTAATCCGGGTCCTGCATCCGCCGCCACTCGTCGAGCAGGCTGCTGTCCACCTGCCGGACCATCGCTCCGAGGTACAGTTCGATCTCGCGCAACGCGTCGTTTTTGGCCGCATCGGGCACCGTTTGGGTCAGGGCTTTGTAGACGCTCGTCAGGTGCCGCAGCAGGAGACCCTCGGCCCGCTGGAGTTCGTAGATTTTGATGTAATCCGCGAACGACCGGAATTCCTCGTACATCTCACGGGCGATGGACTTGATGCGGATATTTTCCTGCCCGACCCACGGATGTCTCACCGTGAATTGGTTGAACGTGCTGTAAATAAATTCGCGGTTGGGCTTGGGGTGTTCCAACTGTTCGAGGCGTTCCATGCGTTCGTCGTACTCGACCCCGTCGGCCTTCATCTGCGCGACGGCCGCCGTCTTGAGTTTCGCCAACTGCCGGTGCAGGATCAGGTCCGGGTCTTCTAATATCGACTCTACTAATGTCAGTACGACGAGTGCATAATCCGGCGCTTGCGGGTCCATGACTTCGAGCGTGTCGTGCACGTAAAGCGACAGCGCGTGGTTCATGGAAAAATCCTCCTGCAAGCCGACGTTGAGACGCAGCTTCACGCCCGCCTCGTCGCGCGGCACGAACTCCACGATTTTGCGCTCCACCAGCGCACGGAAGAGTTGCCACGCGCGGTGGAAATTCGCTTTCTTGGTCTTGGCCGGGTCATGGCTGGCGCGGATGATCCGCTGCATCGCCCGGCAACCGTCCTCGTGCGGGCGGGCGAGAACGTTCAAGAGCATGCCGTGGGTGATCGCGAGTTGCGGCTGGAGACGTTCGGGCGGCGCGGAGATCAGGCGCGTGAATGTCGCCTTGTCCCACGGTACGTACCCTTTCTCGGGTGGCTTCCGGCGGACGAATTTCTTCCCGTTCGCCTTTTGTTCGAGCAACAAATTTTCGATGGCGTGCTCCGGGGCCTGCGCGATGACATATCCGACATTGTCGTAGCCCTTCCTGCCCGCACGCCCGCCGATCTGGTGAAAGTCGCGCGCGCTCAGGATAGCCGTCTTCTGCCCGTCGTATTTGCACAACCGGGTGAAAAGCACCGTGCGGATGGGCACGTTGATCCCCACCCCAAGCGTGTCCGTGCCGCAGATGACCTTCAAGAGTCCCTGCTGCGCCAGTTGCTCGACGAGCACGCGGTATTTCGGCAGCAACCCGGCGTGGTGCAGGCCGATGCCGTGCCGCAGCCAGCGCTTCAAGTCGGGTCCGTACGGACTCGTGAATCGAAACCCATCCAGCGCGCGGGCAACCGCCGCCTTTTCGTCCTTGCTGCTGACGTTGATGCTGGTGAACGCCTGGGCGCTTTCGGCCGCCGCCGCCTGCGTGAAATGGACGACGTACACCGGGCCCTTGCCGCCGCCGACGAGACCTTCTAATGTCTGCGCGAGCGGTGTTTCGCTGTAACTATATTCCAGCGGCACGGGCCGCTCGGTCGCGCGGACGGTCACGGTCTCCGCGCCGTTGAGCGACGTGAGTTCATCTTCAAAAAACGCCGTATCGCCCAGGGTCGCCGACATCAGGAGGAACCTTGCCTGCGGCAGGGTCAGCAACGGAATCTGCCACGCGCCGCCGCGGTCCCGGTCGGCGTAGTAGTGGAACTCGTCGAGGATCACGTCGCGCACGTCCGCGCGGGAGCCTTCCCGCAGCGCCATGTTGGCGAGGATTTCCGCCGTGCAGCACAGGATCGGCGCGTCGTGGTTGACGGTGGCGTCGCCCGTGGACAGGCCGACGTTTTGCGGACCGAATTCCCGGCAGAGCGCGAGGAATTTTTCGTTCACCAGCGCCTTGATCGGGCAGGTGTAGACCGAGCGCCGCCCCTGCGCGAGCGCCTTGAACTGGAGCGCCGCCGCGACGAGTGATTTCCCCGAGCCGGTGGGCGTGTTGAGGATGACGTTTTTCTCCTCGAACAACTCCAGGATGGCGGCTTCCTGCGCCGGGTAGAGATCGAGCGCGCGGCCCGTGACGTATTCGAGGAAGCGGCCGAGCAGGAAGTCGTTCGTGGGCACGTCCGTCGCGCGCGGCAGCAGATCGTAGAGGGTCAACGGCACGGCGCAAAGTAGACGCACGGGCGGCGGGTTGCGAGCGACGGTTGGCGCGAATCTCCTTCCAGACGCCGGAGGGTTGGTTTAGAATGGTTCCCATGTTCCCCCGATTGCTGTCCGCCTTGGCAGGGATGGCGCTGTTCCTCGCGCCGTCGAGCGCGTGGGCTGGCTCAGCGACCGAGGAATCCGCCGAGGCGGTGGCGACGGCCAAGCATCTGACCGAGAACAAACGGTTCGAGGAAGCCATCGACGCGTACACCGAAGCGATCCGCGTCGATCCTCACAACTCGGACGCCATCCTCGCCCGCGCGTCGCTCTACGACCAAATGGAATTGCCCGCGCTGGCCGACGAGGACTACGATCTCGCCGTCAAAGCCGCGCCGGACTCCGCTCACGTATGGTGGAAACGTGCATGCCACCACGAGGCGAAAGGTCGTTACGCCGAGGCACTCCGCGATCTGGACGCAACCATCCGCCTGGACCCCGTCAGCATTGAGCACTACGGAATGCGCGCGAGCGTTCACAACTTGCTCGGCCAAGGTGAATTGGCTGTCGCCGACTATGCGCGAGTGATCGAACTCGACCCCGACAAAGCCGACAAGCGGACGGATGATGTTCATCCCAATAGGGTCGCGACCTATTTCAACCGCGGGCTGGTTCAGGCTGCCCGGAAGCATTACGAGGAAGCGGTGGCGGACTTCGAGCAGTCCGAGAAAGACGGCTTGCCGGTCCAGCCCGAGCATGGCGATTGCCTGACGGAACTCGGGCGTTGGAAAGAGGCCAGGGAAATCTATGACCGGATCGTGCACGACGACAAGAGGGACCACGCGTTCGGGTTCGTCCGCATGTCGGATACAGACGGGAGCCCGCCGGCCAGCAATCCCGTCGGCAACGAGGATGCGCCCGAATACGTCGCGCTGTACCGCCGGGCGCTGGTAAGCCTGCACCTGAAGGATTTTGACGGTGCGGAAGCCGACCTCGAAGCGGCCATCGAGATGCGCCCCGACGATCCCCGCGCGTACGGCGTCGCCGCCTGGGTGCGGGCGGTCACCGGTCCGCTCGACGCAGCCCGCGAGGCCGGGCTGAAAGGCTTGAGCCTGGACAGGACCCAGATTTGGATCAGGATCAATCTTGCCGACGTTTATCTGCTGGAAGGGCGTTTCGACTGGGCGCGCAGCATCTATCTGGCGGACCACGGCAAACCGGAGGTTGGATCGAAGACCCGGGCGCAGCGGGCACTGGACGATTTCGAGAAACTCCGGCAGGCCGGCATCACCGACCCGAACCTGGCCCGGATGGAAGAACTGCTGCGCCAGAGCGTTGTGCCATCCCCGCCGCCGACACCCACGCCCGGGGTGTCGCCGGTTGTTCCGTAGGAGTGGGAATGGCGGGCTGGCGTCGGACAATTCCCGGCTTGGCAACAAGAGACAAATTTCCTCCCGCGCAGGCAGGTTTTGTCGTATCGTCGGGCGATGATGATTCGCTTCGCTTCTCCCACCGCTGCCGCCGTGGTGCTGGCTTTGCTGCTCTTGCCCGTGCGGCGGACGCCCGCCATTGAAAAAGCCCCCCATGACGCTGGCCATGCCCTGGAGCGCGCCCAGCAAGCCGCGGCCGACAATCACCCGGAGGACGCCATCGACGCGTACACCGACGCCATCCGCGACGATCCGCATAACTGGCAGGCGTTCGTCGGCCGTGCCGGGGTGTATGCGCGCCTGCAACTGCCCAGGCTCGCCGAGGAGGATGACGACCGCGCCGTCGAAGCCGCGCCCAAGGCGTTCGAGCCGCTCCTGAACCGTGCCATTGACCGTTTCTCCAAGAATCGCTACGCCGACGCCATCCGCGATCTGGACGCCGCCATCCGCCTCGAACCCGAACACACGGAACTCTACCACTGGCGCGGCTGCGCGTTCGCCGAGACCAACCAGTGCGAAAAAGCCATCGCCGATTTCACCCGGGTCATCGAGCACGACACCGATCAGACCGGCTATCACGGCGTGGAGTTGTTCAACCGTGGGATCGCGCACGCCAACCTCGGGCAGTTCACGGAAGCCTTGGCGGATTACGAGCAAGCGGAGAAAGCCGGCCAGTCCACCGTGGACCAGCGCGGCGAGTGTTTTCTCGAACTCAAACGCTGGAAGGAAGCCGAGGAACTCTACGACGATATCCTCCAATCCACCGAGGAAACCGGCGCGGAGAACGAAAAGAAGCGTTACGAGGCGTTGCGCGAACGCGCCGTCGCCCTGACGGGCCAGAAGCTGTTCGAGCGCGCGGATGCCGACCTCGTCGAGGCGATCTCGCTGAAGCCCGACAACCTCCTCGCGTACGGCACCGCCTCGTGGACGCGGCTGTTCTCCGGTAAGACCGGGGAAGCCCGCGACGCCGCGCTCAAGGCGTTGGGCATGGACGGAAACCAACTGTGGATTCATCTCAACCTCGCCCACGCCTACCTGTTGGAAGGCCATTTCGACTGGGCGAAGAGCATCTACCAGCAGGACAAGGATCAGCGCGGCTCGTGGGGTCGCAACGGCGCGCAGATCGCCCTCCAGGACCTCGCGGACTTGCGCGAGGCGGGCATCGACCATCCCGACATGGCGAAGGCGGAAAGTTTCTTGAAGGAACTCGCTGCGACTCCCGCCTCATCACCCGCGCCGACGCCGACGACTGGAGCGGTGCCAGAATAATGGCGAGCTACTTCACCGCAGGCGTCGTCACCAGGGTTCTGTTGGCTCTCCGAGCCGATTCCCAAAGCGTTTTTCAGTTGCTTGTACGGTTTCCAGCCCCGGCAGGGGCGGCAGATTTCAGCCCACGGCGCAAGCCGTGGGAAAAGGACCGTCGAACAGACCAGCCCCGGCAGGGGCGTAAGAAAACCTGCGTGGTGGTTTTTGCAAGGCCGTCGTCTTTTCTTACGCCCCTGCCGGGGCTCTGAAGCACTGGCTGGTGTTCCCACGGCTCACGCCGTGGGCTAGTTTCTTGCGCCCCTGCCGGGGCTGAAGTACTGCACAGGCAACTGAAAAACGCTGCAATCTTTGTTTGTATAACCATGCCTATCTCTCGACCTTTCCTTCCGGAGGAATCCAGGGAGCGGCTCGCAGAGCCATCAGGACCTTGTTACAACACTGCTGGCGCGGCGAGACCGTTCAGAGATAGGTGTTGAGCAAATTCTCCAGGTATTCCTGACGGCCGCTGCGCAACTCAGGTTCGCCGCCCTCCAGGGCGATTTTTTCCAATTCCTTGAACCCTACCCGCCGCGCTTCGATATCCGCGCCGAGCCCTCCGTCGTAGCTCGCGTAACGCTCCCGCACAAAATTTGGCAGCTTGCCGTCGGCGTTGATCTTTGCCGCCGTCTTGAGCGCCAGCGCGAAGGCGTCCATCCCGCCGATGTGCGCGTAAAACAAATCTTCCGGGTCCACCGAGGCGCGCCGCACCTTGGCGTCGAAGTTGATCCCGCCCTTGCCCAATCCACCGGCCTTGAGGATGGACAACATCGCCAGCGTCAGTTCCTTCACGTCGGTGTTGAACTGATCGGTGTCCCAACCCAATAGCGTATCGCCCGTGTTCGCGTCGATGCTGCCGAGCATCCCCGCCGCCACGGCGACCTCCAGTTCGTGCTGGAACGTGTGCCCGGCCAGCGTCGCGTGATTGGTCTCGATGTTGAATTTTAGATGTTGGTCCAACCCGTACGTGCGCAGGAAGGCGAGGCCCGTCGCAACGTCGTAGTCGTACTGGTGTTTGGTCGGTTCCTTCGGCTTGGGCTCGATGTAAAACTGCCCCTCGAAACCGATCTCCTTCGCGTAATCGACCGCCATGTGCATGAACGCGGCGATGTGGTCCTGCTCGCGCTTGAGGTCGGTGTTGAGCAGCGTGTCGTATCCTTCACGTCCACCCCAAAACGTGTAACCCTGGCCGTCGAGTTCCTTCGTGACCTCCAACGCCTTTTTCACCTGGGCCGCCGCGTGCGCGAAGACCCGCGCATCCGGATTCGACGCCGCGCCGCACATGTAGCGCGGGTGGCTGAAGAGGTTCGCCGTGCCCCAGAGCAGCCGCACGCCCGTGGATCGCTGGAGTTCCTTGGCGTGCGCCACGACGGCGTCGAGATGACGGTTGGTTTCCGCGAGGTTCGCGCCCTCGGGGGAAATGTCGCGGTCGTGGAAACACCAGTAGCGCGATCCCAGCTTTGTGCAGAACTCGAACGAAGCATCCAGCCGCGTTTTCGCCAGACTGACCGGGTCCAAGCCCTCTTTTTCCCAGGGCCGCCGGATCGTGCCCGGACCAAACACATCCGCGCCCTGCCCCCGGAACGAGTGCCAGAACGCCACCGAAAACCGCAGGTGCTCGGACATCGGCTTGCCGGCGACGATCTCGTCGGCATCGTAGTGGCGAAAAGCGAGCGGATTGCCGGTGGCAGGTCCTTCAAATGCCACCTTGGAAACAAAGGGGAAAAACGGAGAGTTCATCGTGGGGGGACAAGTTAGCGGCGGAACGTGCTTCCAAAAAGTATTTTTGACGGGTATGCATCGATTTGCATGAATCCCCTCTTTGATCTCACAGGTGAAACGGCCGTGGTTATCGGCGCGACCGGCGTACTCGGCGGCGTCCTGGCCGAGGGCCTCGCCGACGCCGGGGCGGCCGTCGCCGTCCTCGGGCGCAACCGCGAACGCGGCGAGGCCTGCGCCGGGCGCATCACCGAACGCGGCGGCCCGGGAAAAGCCAGGTTCTTCGCCGCCGATGCCATCGACCCGGCCAGCCTCGCCGACGCCCACCGCGCCGTCACCGACGCGCTCGGCGCGCCGACGATCCTCGTCAACGCCGCCGGCGGCAACGACCCCAAAGTCACCGTCACACCCGAGCGGGCGTTCGAGAACATCGCGGTGGCCGATTGGCGGGCGAACTTCGACCTCAACCTCGTCGGCGGCGCGCTCCTGCCCTGCCAGGAATTCGGCCCGGCGATGGCGGCGCGCGGCAAGGGCAGCATCATCAACATCGCCAGCGTGTCGGCCCATCTGCCGCTCTCGCGCGTGGTGACGTACAGCGCGGCGAAGGCGGCGGTGCTCAGCCTGACGCAGTTTCTTGCCCGCGAGTGGGCCACCAAGGGGGTGCGGGTCAACTCGCTCACGCCCGGTTTTTTCCCCGCCGAACAGAACCGGCGGCTGCTCTTCAACGAAGACGGCACGCCGACGGCGCGCGCGCAGTCGATCCTGGGCCACACGCCGATGGGTCGGTTCGGCGACGCGTCCGAACTCATCGGCGCGGCGGTGTTCCTGGCGAGCGCGCGGGCGGCCGGGTTCGTCACCGGCATCGACCTGCGCGTGGACGGGGGATTTTTGTCGCAGACGATCTGAACTTTATGGCGGAGGAACCGAAGGACTTAGACATCACCCTGACGCGGGAGGTCATCAACTTATTCGCGCACGGCATGGCGTTGCAGGTCGTCGCGGAGACGATCCTCCGGCGGCTCGACGGCGACGAGTTCAACGTGACGCAGTTCCGCCGCGAGTTGAAGGAACTCACCGAAAAATGCCGCGAGCACGTCCTCCTGGATTTCGAGAAACACAGTCCCGGCGTGGCGGCGTTCCTGGATGCGAACCGGCCGTTGACAGGCGGGGACGACAGCGGCAACGGTTGATGGGATGATCTCTCCCGACGTTCTGTCCGTTCATGCCGCGCCGGACGGCGCGGTGTCCATCGAAGACGTGCGTGCGCTCGTGGCCCGGGCGTGTCCAGCCGATGATTACCGTGGCCGGCGCGTGCTGCTGATCGTGCCCGACGCCACGCGCACCGCGCCCGTGGACCAGTTCTTCCGCGCGCTGCACGCGCAATCGGCGGCGGCGACACGCGCGTTCGACGTGATGGTCGCCCTCGGCACTCACCCGCCCATGAGCGAGGCGGCCATCTGCGAGCGGCTGGGGATTTCGGCCGAGGAACGCGGCGGGCGTCTACCGCGACGTGGCAGTTCATCAACCACGAATGGCAAAATCCCGACGCGCTTGCGCTCGCTGGGCACGATCCCGGCGGCGGAGATCGACGCGCTCTCCGGCGGACTGTTTGCGATGGACGTGCCGGTGCGCGTCAACCGGCGGTTGTTCGAGTACGACCAGACTCATCATCGTCGGGCCGGTGTTCCCGCACGAGGTCGTCGGGTTTTCGGGCGGCAACAAATATCTGTTTCCCGGCGTCAGCGGGCCGGAGGTGCTGAATTTTTTTCACTGGCTCGGCGCGGTCGTCACCAACCCGATGATCATCGGCCACAAGCACACGCCGGTCCGCCAGCGTCGTGGACCGCGCGGCGGCGATGGTGACGGTGCCGAAACTCTGCTTCTGCCTCGTGGTGCGCGGCGACCAGCTGGCCGGGGCGTTCGCGGGCAGCCCGGAAGCGGCGTGGGAGGAAGCGAGCGAACTGTCGCGGCAGCTGCACATCACGTACAAGGAGCGGCCGTTTCACACGATCCTTTCCTGCGCGCCGGCGATGTACGACGAACTCTGGGTCGGCGGCAAGTGCATGTACAAGCTGGAACCCGTGCTGGCCGACGGCGGCGAACTCATCATCTACGCGCCGCACATCACAGGAGGTTTCCGTGACGCACGGCGAGTTGATCGAGGCCGTCGGCTACCATTGCCGCGACTATTTTCTGAAGCAGTGGGACCGGTTCAAGGATATGCCGTGGGGCACGCTGGCGCACTCGACCCATGTGCGGGGCATCGGCACGTATGAAGACGGCGTGGAACACTGCCGCGCGCGGGTGACGCTCGCGACAGGCATCCCGCGCGAGACGTGCGAGCGCATCAACATGGGCTACCGCGACCCGGACGAGCATCCGCGTGGAGGACTACGCCAACCGCGAGGACGAGGGCGTGCTGCTCGTGCGCAAGGCGGGCGAGATGCTCTACCAACTACGCGAACCGGCGGCGTGGGCGAGCGGATCGTAATAAGGTAGGGATGGCTCTCCGAGCCGTCCCAAATGTTTCTGGATAACATCTCGTGCGCACGGAGATTATCCAAGCCAATCTTGGGACGGCTCGGAGAGCCATCCCTACTTTGTTGACGAACGGCAGCATGACGCTGCCTGATTATTTCCCCGTCAACTCCGACACCAACGGGCCGGCATCATACACTTTTTCGAGTGCTTCGAGGATCGCCCGCGAATCCACCGACACCGCGCGCGCCTGCTTGTCGGAGTATGCATAATCGAGCGGCAGCGATTGGAGGTTGCCGTCGAAAATGATGCCCACGAACTCGCCCGCCTTGTTGACTGACCGGACTACCCGAGTTGCCGCCGATGATGTCGGCCGTCGAGACGAAATTGAACGGCGTTTTCAGGTCCAGCTTGCCCTTGGCGGCGATCCAGCGTTGGGGCAGGTCAAACGGCGGCTTGTTCTCGTGCTCGGCCGAACGTTGGTACAATCCCGCCGAGGTCCGTGTAAGCCGGGACATGCTTGCCGAACTCCTCGTAACCCTCAATCGGGCCATACGACAGGCGCAGCGTGAACGTCGCGTCGGGATAGTCGCTCGTCCCTTCCAACGCGAAACGCGCCTTGGCGATTTTTGCGTACGCCTGCTGCTGGAGTTCGTCCTGTTCCTCGAATTGCTTGCGCACCGCGCGTGCCTGCGGGTCGAAAGCGCGCGCCAGATCGAGCATCGGATCGGAGAAGTTCTTCAACGCCGCGGCATCTTCGCTCGTAGAGTTTTTTGCGCAGGGCCACGTCCTTGAGCTTGGTGCCCGTGACGAGTTCGTCGGCGCGTTCGCGCGGGCTTTTGCCGGCGAGCGCGAGGCGGACCATCGGGTCGCCCGCACCGAATTCACCCGCAAACGTCGGTCAGCGAGTCCGCCAGCAAGAGTTCTTCCAAGTCGTCGTAGATCGGCTTCTCGGAGAAGAGTCCGAGTTCGAGCGATGGGCAGGCTGGATTCGCGGTAGGCAGGCAGACGTTCGCCGTTGGGCTTGGCGCGTTCGTCGGCGGCGCGCAGGAGGGTGCGGGCGTAGGTGAAGAGATCGCTGCGGAACGCACCCGCGCCGCGTCCGCCCTCCAGGAAACCGAAACGCGGCGATTAGCTCGATCATGACTTTTTCTCGGAGTGCGGCGATGGCTCTCGTAGGCGGCCGTCCGCTTCGGGCATGTAGGCCGCGCCGATGCGGCTGCGCAGCGCGGCTTCCTTGGCGGCGTAGTTTGGCGAAAAGATCCGGGTCGAGCAGCCCGCCGAGGCGGCCGTCGTAGGCCTTGCGGCTGTTTTGCACGCCGAAGAGGAGTTCGCGTGCGCGGCGGGCGTTTTCGATGGCTGCGGCCGCTGTAGGCGGTGAGCAGCGTTTCGAGACGGTAGAGCCGCGCGATGCCGTGCGGCACGAAGTAATCGCGCGTGGCAGTGAGCGCGTCGAGGGTCAACTGCCGGCTCGGTCGAACCGGGATGGCCGCTGACGAAGACGAGTTCGTGCTCGACGGTGCCGTTGGCGCTCCACTTGAGGTAATTGTTCGGGGTGGGCGGGCTGGCCGTTTTCGTAGGCGCGGAAGATGCAGATGTCCAGGTCGTAGCGCGGGTACTCGAAGTTGTCCGGGTCGCCGCCGTAAAACGCCGCCTGCTGCTCGGGCGCGAAGACCAGCCGCACGTCCGTGTAACGCTTGAAGCGGTAGAGTTGGTAAGAGCCGCCCTCGTAAAGCGTGACCACGTCCGAGCGCAGGCCGGTCTTGTCCTTGGATTCCTTTTCGATGTCGGCGATGACCGAGCGGCGGGCGGCGAGGGACGCTGCGCGGCGAGCCGTCCGATGTGACCCGGCGGAGTGCTTCAGACGTCGTCGGCCACGGCGGCGTTGACGCGCGCGGTCACGTCCTCGATGGACATGAGCACGTTCAGCTCCAGGTCGAGACAGGGTTTTTCCTCGGCCTGCGTCTTCGCGTAGAAGCCGTCGTGCAGGTAGTTGTGCTGTTCGTCGCCGAATTTCTGCAACGCGTCCGCGCCGACGTGGTGGTTGGTGATGCACAAGCCCATCGGCCGACACGAACGAGCCGCTGCCGCCGCTGTTGAAGCGCACGCTCGCCTTTTGCAGGTGGTCGAGCCACGCGCGCCGTCGGCTCGAAGCCGTATTTTTCCTTCAACTGCTGCGGTGGGCGGCGCGTTGAAAAGCCACATGCCCTCGTCCGCGCGCGCGGCGGGACGGTCGGGCGACGAGCAAGGCGGCGGACGCGGCGGCGACAATGGCGAAACGGCGGACGGCACGGGTTTTCATAAAAGCGCGAATCGCTCGCCGCGACGCCGGCGATTGTACCGCTCGCCGATGACCGGCGGGTATCGTCAACAAGACGTTCTGGCCCTACGAGCGGCGGCGCGGGGCGAGAGCAGTCTTCTCGCGCGCCACGAGGATACAGCAGCAACCCGCACAGCACGCGAAGGGATCAGCGACAGCAGGTCGCTCCAGCGGCCCGTCGAAAAACGGGTTGTGCCCGTCGCCCAGTCGTTCAGCGCGTGATCCGGTTGGACACGAACACCCCCTGCGAGCAACGCGACGATGATCCCCGCAATCGCCCCGCCCGCGATGTAGCCGCTGGCGACAGCAGCACGCCGGGACTCTTGTCGCGTCTCGGCCACCAGTTCCTCCTCGCTCATGCGTGATGCTGCGCGAGCGCAGGTGCCGCCGCTGCCGCGCATCCACCAGCCAGCGGATCGCGCCGCCGACGAAGATCGGCGACGACGACGACAGCGGCAGGTACACCCCCACCGCGAACGCCAGCGACGGGATGCCCGACAGTCTCCAGCACGACCGCGATCATCACTCCGAGCAGCACCAGCGCCCACGGCAGGTTGCGGTCCAGGATGCCCTTGATGATGTAGCTCACCAGCACGGCCTTGGGCGCGTTGAACTTTTCCACCGTGCGTGCCGTCGGGCCGGTTCGTGAACGTGCCGTTGATGCCCGGATCGACCAGCCAGACCGCCGTGTGCCCGGCGGGATCGACGAGATATTTGCCGGCCGGGCCGCCGGCGTCGTCGGTCTTCTGCCAGGCGAGATATTCCTTGCGTGTCGGCTCCGCCTGCGGGCCGGCGAGCTTCTTCGTGCGACCGAACGTCGCGCCGGCTCGGTGCGATCAACCCGGCGGGAGCGACCTGCGCGGCGGGCACGTAAACGGTCTTGCGTCGTCGTTGAGCACGAGCAGGATCGGCCCCAGCACCAGCGCCGACGCGAACGCGCCGAAGAGGATGGCGATCTGCTGGAGGCTGCGGCGTGCTGCCGAGCAGATAGCCCGTCTTCAAATCCTGCGAGGTCGTGCCGCCGTTGGACGCCGCGATGCAGACGATCGCGCCGACCGACAGCGCCGTGACGTAGTGCGCTGCCGCCCGTCCAGCCGATGAGCAGGAAAATCAGGCAGGTGAAAAGCAGCGTGGCGACGGTCATGCCCGAGATCGGGTTGGAAGACGAACCGATCTCGCCCGTCAGCCGCGAGGACACCGTCACGAACAGGAAGCCGAACACGATGATGAGCAGCGCGCCCAGGAAATTCATCTGCAAGCGCGGGCGTGGCGATGATGCCCACGATGAGGACGACCAGGCCGATGCCCACGAAAGCTCATCGGCAGGTCGCGGTCCGTGCGCGGGACGACAGCGGCCGATTCGGCGGCGGGCGTCATCGGCGCGGCCCAGCGCGCAAGTCGCGCAGGCCGGCGCGCAGGCCGTGCCAGATCGTCGGCAGCGAACGCGCGAGGCTGATGAGGCCGCCCGCCGCCACCGCGCCCGCGCCGATGTAGAGGATGTAGGCGCTGCGGATGTCGTCGGGCGCCATGTCGCTGATGGGCATGCGTGCCCGGCGCGAGCGGCGTGGTCAGGCCGTCGCCGAAGAACTTGATCATCGGGATGAGCAGCGAGGTAGGACAGCACGCCGCCCGCGCACATGATCGAGCCGATGCGCGGCCCGATGATGTAGCCGACGCCGAGCAGTTCCGGCGAAACTTCCACGGAGATCGACCCGGCCTTGAGCGGCGCGCCGAAGATTTTCTCGGGCACGTCCTTCCACAGCCGCAACGCCGCGTAGGCCGCCTTGTAGACCAGCCCGACGCCGAAGCCCGACGAAGATCGCCGCCGCCGCCCGGCGACGCGCCCAGCCCGGCGGCCTGCGCGGCGCTGGATCTCGCGCTTGCGCGCTCGGCGAGGCGAGCGGCGCGGTCCTCGGCGGAAGCGCCGGCCTTGAGCACGGCGGCGCAGGCGGTGCCTTCGGGGTATTTGAGGATGCCGTGTTCCTTGACGATGAGCGCGCGGCGCAGCGGGATCATCATCAGGATGCCGAGCAGGCCGCCGAGCACGGCGACCATCGCGACGCGGGTCAGTTCCAGATCGAAGCCCGAGGATGAGGATCGCGGGCATCGTCACGCCGACGCCGAAGGCGATGGATTCGCCCGCCGAGCCGGCGGTCTGGGTGATGTTGTGTTCGAGGATCGTGGCGTCGCGCGTGCCCGAACACGCGCGACAGCGCGCGGAAGATCGTCAGCGAAATGACCGCCACCGGGATCGACGCGCTGACGGTCAGGCCGACCTTGAGCACGAGGTAAAGCGAGGACGCGCCGAAGACCATGCCCAGCAGCGTGCCGACGATGACCGCGCGCCAGGTGAACTCGCGCATCCCCGTCGTCCGCGGGTCGATGAACGGCTCCATCGGGGGAACGGCTTTAGCGGCGGCGGTGGTGGTGTTCGGCGGCGTGAGCGTGGTGGACATCGTGGCGGGTTGACGGGTGGCGAGTGGCGAGCCGGGTGCAATGGCCAACGGCTCGTCCGCGTTCCCAAGCCCTGACGGGAACATGCGAAAGAAGCCGCCGCGAACTGCCAGAAAACGTGGCGGCGTGGTCCGATGCAAGCGCAATCTTGTCTTTGCGCCCAAGCCGCGTCAGCGGCGTTCGGCATCAAGGTAGGGATGAGGGTCCGAGGCAGTCCCTATTTTTTCTGGGAACCGTTTACTGCGGTCACGATTATCCAATCCAATTTTGGGATTGCCTCGGAGAGGCATCCCTACCTTTGTGGACGACGCGACGCGGCGTCGCGGGAATTACCACCCCGCCTACTTCTTGCCCGGATACCGCGCGTCGTCCTCCACCTGAATGTACGGGATCAGGTCGAGTTGGTTGGTTTCATCCGAACTCTTCTCCTTGATCCATTGCGTCTCGGATAGTTCGCGCAAGCGCAGCGTGTACACCTCACCCTCCTTGTATTTCTCCAGGTTCTGCGGCTTGTGGCCGATGTGCGCCGGATGCATCACGATGATCTGTTTTTCCTTGTACTCGCCGGATTTGACGCTGCGCACGTCGTACAGGTAGGCCACGAGCGATTCGGTGTAGACTCCGAGTGTTTTCAGATCGAGCGGCTTCGACTTCATCACGAGGGTCGCGCTTAACTCGATCTCCGGGGCCGGTGATTTCTCCGGACCGGCGGGGGTCGGCGAAGCACTCGCTTCGGCCAGGGCACCGGCGGGCGGCAGCGGATGGTCGGCGAGGTCTTTTTTGATGATGTCGTAGACCTTGTCCGCCCATTCGTCCATCTGGGAACCCAGGAAATGCTCCTTGTCCGGCTCCATGTGCTTGTACGGGAACGTGAAAAACGGCCGACTGTCGATGACCGTCGCCTTGGCGCTCACCGCTTTGCTGACGTGGTTGAAGACGGTCTCCTGAATCTCCGCCGTCACGCGGCCCGAGATCGGCGGCGACACCCAGTAGACGCGCCGCAAGGACGACTGGGCCTTGAGCGCGTCCACGAACGGTCTGAGCTGCGCGTCGAGTTCGGCGAGTTCGTTGGGGTGCTTCGCGGTGTCGGTTTCCTTCTTGTCCCGGAAGATGTCGAAGAGGTTGTCGCCCGTCTGGAGGACGAGGATGTCCGGGTGGTGCTCGGCGAGGAGGTCTTCGAGCTTGGGAATCGTGTGCGCGGTGGGCTTGTGGCCCTTGGTCATGCCGTAGGTGTCCTCAAACTTCTCCGGCTTGTCATCGCCCTCTTTGGTCTTGATCGTCAGGAAGCCACAGGCCGTCTTGGCTTCGAGAAAAGGCTTCCGCTTGAGCCAGCTCGACGGGATCGTCGCGCAGGCGACGTAGGTGTAAACGGCCTTGTCCTGCGGGTCTTCGCGCAGGCGTTTATCGAAATGGGCCGCAAACCCGCACAGGCCCATCGAATCCCCCAGCGACAGGATGGTCAGCGAGGCAGCCGGCGCAGGACTGGCATCGACGGGCTCCGCCCTGAGAAAGGCAGAAGGCAGAAGGCAGAAGGCAAAAGTCCAGCACAAGAGGCGGAAGACGGAAACGCGCCAGGCCAAAAATCGCTGGCGGCAAGGGATTTGAGGTGTTTGCTTTTCCGGTAGCCTGGTGCCTTTTGTCATATCGCGGCGGACGGCGTGAAAGCTCCTGAATTCGCTCGCCAACGTCAAGGTTTTTCAGCGCGCGACCGCGCGGTGAAACACGGTGGCAACGGGCGGGGCCGTCCCTGCTCTCGCGCGCTGCTCGCACTCCGCGTTCTTGCCGCCGCACCGCTCCTGCAGAAGCCCGCAAGGCCCTCGACGCGCTGGACAGGTGATTTGCATACGGCAAGAATCCGTCACGATGGCGAATCCATAGACATGGCCGCCGTCAAACCCCAAAGTCCTTTCGCTTCGCTAAATCCTTTCGATGAGGACGACGCCGATTTGCTCAACGTCGTCATCGAGGCTCCCAAGGGCAGCCGAAATAAATTCGACTTCGACCCCGAGCGCGGGTTGTTCTATGTCGGCGGCGTGCTGCCGGCAGGGGCGATTTTCCCGTACGACTTCGGTTTCGTCCCGGCGACGTTGGGGGAGGACGGCGACCCGCTGGACATAATGGTGCTCACCGACGAAGGCTCCCAGGCGTTCGCGGGCTGCCTGATCGCCACCCGCCTGCTCGGGGCCATCAAAGCCCGCCAGGGCATGCCCGGCGAAAAGGGCGAGCGCAACGACCGACTCATCGGCGTGGCGCACAGGTCGCGTGAGTACGGCAAGGCGCGTTCGCTGGAGGATGTGCCGGTCGAGATCGTCGAGGACATCGAACACTTTTTCCGCTCCTACAACATGGCCAAGGGCATTGAGTTCAAGCCGCTGGGCCGATGCGGACCGCAAGAGGCACGCACGCTGGTCGAAGCAGGCATCAAGAAAGCACGCCCGCACAAAAAGGACTGAACGGCGGTTGCCCCCGGGCGCGTGTCGGGAGATGGTCTGTCGCATGACGAAACCTCCCGTCCCCTTTTCCTTTCGCCTGCCGTTGTGCATGTTGCTGCTTGCGCTCGCCGGTCCGCTGCACGCCGCGCCGGACGACGATCCGACGATCCAGGCGGCGTTTGAGAAAGGCACGCTCACCGTCGGTCAGAAGTCGCTCGAAACCGCCGTCGCCGGCCACCCTGTCACGGGTGATGCCGAAGCGGACCGCCGCCGCTACGCGCTGGGCATCGTGCAGTTCCTGCGCGCGGGCGAGAAGCTCGGGCAATCGTGGCACTACTACGGTCTGGCGGCGAGCCGGTTGTCGGCCGCCCTGCCGTTCTTGCGCCTGCCGGTCGATCCGGCGGACCCGGAGTTCGTTGCCCCGATTTCCTACGAGGAATTTCGCGCGGTGTTCGTCACGTTCCTGGCGGACGTGCAGGCGGCCGAAGCGACGTTCGCCGCACTGCCCGACGATCCCGGCAAGGTCGCGTTTCGCCCCGGCCACGTGAAGATCGATTACGCTGGCGCGGGCAAACCCGCCGACGCGGACACGGTCTGGGCCACCCTCGAACACATCAACCCGGGCGAGGGTCTCACCGACAAGGATGCCGACAGTTTCCTAATTAAATTCGACGCGGGCGACGTGCCGTGGTTTCGCGGGTATTGCCACATCTTGAGCGCGCTGGCCGAGGTGACGCTCGCCTACGACGAATCCAACCTCTTCGACCACACGGCGCACCTGTTCTTCGAGAAGCCCAAGACACCGTTTCCCTTTCTGCTGCACCCCGCGCACGGCACCGCGATGGACTTCGACCGGACATCGATTTCGGACCTGCTCGCCTTCATCCACCTCTTGAATTTCCCCGTGCGCGAGCCTGCCCGGCTCACCGCCGCGCTCGACCATCTTTCCCGCGTCCCCGCGCTCGGCCGCGAATCCTGGCGGCGCATCCTCGCCGAGACCGACGACGACCACGAGTGGATTCCCAACCCGCACCAGACCGGCGTGCTACCGGCAGAGGTGACCCAGGAACGCATCGACGCCTGGATGAAGGTGCTCGACGAAACCGACGCCATCCTCGCCGGCAAGAAACGGGTGCCGTTCTGGCGCGAAGGCGGCGGCGGACGCGGGGTCAACGTGCGCCGGGCGTTTACCGAACCGACGAACCTGGACCTGCTGCTCTGGATTCAGGGCACGGCCGCCACGCCTTACCTGGAGGAAGGCCCGATGACCGATCCCAGGGTGTGGGAAAACTTCAACCGCGCCTTCAGCGGCGTCGCGCTGGGTTTCTCCCTGTATTTGAATTAGCGTGCCGCCGTGGTCCCGCCTAGACTGCGCTCCGTTCGCCAACCGTTTTCCATGAAAAATTTGTTTCGTCCCACCCTGTTGTCCGCCGTCCTGGCCGCTGCCGCCACGCTGCCCTTGCGGGCGGACACCACGCTCCCGCCCGAGATCGCTTTTGCCCGGCTCACGGACGAGATTCTCGTCGATCAGTTTGGCTTCCAGCCGCTCAACGCCGTCAGCCTGGGGCTGCATCAGTACGACGGGAAATTCTGCGACTACAGCCGCGCGGCCATCGACGCCGAGATCAAGCGCACGCACGTTTTCCTGACCCGGCTGGCGGCCATCAACCCCGCCGATCTGAGCGCCGCGTCCGCGCTCGACTACAAGCTGCTGAAGCTCGGCACCGAGAACGGCCTTTTCCAGGTGGAGGAGGCGGGCATCTTCGACCATAACCCCATGACCTACGCGGGGACGTTCGACGCCAACGTGTACCTCAAACGCGACTACGCCCCGCTGGCCGACCGGCTGCGCAGCCTCGTCGAGACCGAGCGCCAGGTCCCAGCGTTGTTCGTCGCCGCCCGCGCGAACCTCGTGGAAGTGTTGCCGAAGTCGGAGGTCGAACTGGCCATCGTGATCGCCAAGGGCAACGCGGATTTCCTCCGGCACGATCTGGTCGATGCGGTCAAGGACGTGCAGGACCCGGCGCTCCAGGCGGAGTTCAAGGCCGTCAACGAGCGCGCCGCCGCCGAGTTGGCCGCCTACGGCGATTGGCTCATCAAGGAACGCCTGCCCAAGGCCGATCCCAAAGGCTACGCGCTCGGCGAGGAGAAATACCGCAAGATGCTCGCCTACAGCGAGGCGCTCGACCTCCCGCCGGCGAAGTTACTCGAAATCGGGTTAGCCGAGTTGAAGCGCGAGCAGGGCGAGTTCGCGGCGGCGGCGAAGATCATCGACCCGAGCAAGCCGCCCATCGAGGTGTTCAGGGCGATCCAGCACGATCATCCCACCTCCGAAAGCCTCCTGCCGGACATCCGCAAGCACCTGGAAATGATCCGCGGATTCATGGTGACGCATAACATCGTCGATATCCCCAGCGAGGTGCGCGCCAACGTCGAGGAAACGCCGAAATACCTCCGCGCGGGCAGCTTCGCGTCGTCGGATAATCCGGGGCCGTTCGAGGTGATCGGCGCGCAGGCGTATTATTACGTCACGCCGACCGAGCCGGAGTGGAGCGCCAAGGAAAAGGACGAGTGGCTGACCTCGTTCAACTACTACACGGCGGACATCGTCAGCGTGCACGAGGTGTATCCGGGCCACTACGTCCAGGCACTCCGCATGAACGCCTCCCCGGTGACCAAGGTGCAGCGGATTTTCTCGTCGTACGCGTTCGTCGAGGGCTGGGCGCACTACTGCGAACAGATGGCGGTGGAGGAAGGCTTCGGCCGGCAGGACCCGGGCAACGCCAACGATCTCCAGGGCGCGAAATACCATCTCGCGCAGTCCGACGAGGCGCTGCTGCGCATCTGCCGGTTGTGCGTGTCGATCAAGCTGCACACGCAGGGCATGAGCGTGGACGAGGCGACGAAGTTCTTCGAGGACAACTGTTACTACGAGCCGAAGCCCGCGCATCAGGAGGCGCTGCGCGGGACGTTCGACCCGGGATATTTGTTCTACACGGTCGGCAAGCTGGAACTCCTCAAACTGCGCCGCGATTACAAGGCACAGGAGGGCAGCGATTATTCGCTGAAGAAGTTCAATGACGCGATCACCGACCACGCCTGGCCGCCGGTGCGGTTTTTGCGCGAGTTGTTGCTCAAGGACAAGTCGAAGGCTGGCGAGACGCTCTGAGAAAGCGTGCGAGAAAATTCTGGACAGGCCGCTGCGGCCGGTCGTCCCCAAGGTAGGGATGGCTCTCCGAGCCAGTCCCTGGATTTTCTGATAGGCGCTCTGTTCGCACAAAAGTCGTCCAAGCCAAAATAGGGACTGGCTCGGAGAGCCATCCCTACCTTGGGGACGACCGCCTGCGGCGGGTGTTTTCCACTTGGCGGGGGCGGCAATCGGGTTTCTATTGTCGGCCTTTCCGAAATGCCGAGACCGAACTTTTCCACCCGTCTGCCCATCGCGCCCGCCGCCATCTCGCGCCGCGCGTTTCTGACCTCCGTGCGCCGGGCGGGCGTCGCGCTGCTGGCCGCGCCGCCGTTGTGCGCGGTCGGTTCGCTGCTCGCGCAGGAATCGACCTATGCCAGCGGGTTCAACATGTACGGCAACCACGGCTACACCCGCGTGCTGATGATCGGCGATTCCATGAGTGTGGGCGGATTCGGCGAGGGGATGGCTGAATGGCTCGTAGCCAAGTTCGGCCGCGCCAGCGTGGCCATGTACGCGGCCTGCGGTTCATCGCCCGAACACTGGCTGCGCAACGAACCCGATTATCAGACGCACTGCGGCTACCGGGAGATCACCCCGCGCACGAACATCCTCTACGATTACGTCGGCGGACGCCGCCCGCAGTTGGCCATCGCGCCCAAGGTGGAAGACCTCATTTCCATCCTGCACCCGCGCACGGTCATCGTGCAACTGGGCACCAACTGGATGGACGCGATGAACGCGGGCGATTCCACGAAGTTCGGTGAGATTCTCTATCGGTTCATCAACGCGATCCGCAGCGAGCCGGGCACGGTGCGGCAGGTCATCTGGATCACGCCGCCGGATTCCTCGCATTACTCGCGCAACGTGCAGCAGATCGTGCTCAACCTGATCGTCGCCGGCGGCCGGAAGTACGGTTACAACGTGGTGGACTCGACGCGGTACACGCATTACACGCCGGGCCGTTCGGGCGGCGACGGGATTCACTACAACAGCGAGGAAGGCCGCGCGTGGGCGGCGGGCGTGTTGCGCGAGATCGCGCCGGTGTTGGGGCGTTGACGCCTACTTCGCCACCGGCAACTTTTGCCAACCCTGCGCGGCCTCGGTGAATTCCCGCGCCGTGAAACACCACACCACCACTTTTTTCTTGGCGAGATAGCCCGGCTCCTTGATGCTGCGACGGTACAGGTCGATTCGTACCGCCGTCGCCCCGGAACCGCGAATGGCGATGCGGTCGGGGGTGGCGTTCAATTCCGCCGCCAATTGGTCGAGCAGCCCGGCGCGTTCGGCCAGAAAATCGTGGAAAACCAGCGCGTGACTGTCGCCTAACAGTAGGACGGGACTGTTCGGGTCGGGCGTGACGGCGTCCTTTAATTGGCGCACGAAAATCTTCTCCGCACCGGGTTTCCTCGCGTCGGCCTCGAGCATGCTGTCGAGGTCGCCGTCGATGGAAATTTCCTTCCATGCCGATGGATGCATGCTGCCGGGCGCGGCGGCCGTCCCCAGCTTGGAAAGCACTTCTTTCGCAATCACCTGCGCCGCCAGTACGCAACCGGCCCCGGACCAGTGGGTGTCCGTCTTGCAAAACACCGCGCCATGCTCACTGGCTTTGTTCGCGAGGAAGGTCGAGGCGAGGTCGATCACGTCCACCCCTTGCTTGCGCAGTTCGTCGTAAAACGCCGCCAGCGCGGGGTCGGGGTCCCCGGCGGGCGCGGCCAGATCGGCGGCCACTTTGTCCGGGTAAATCTCGGCCTTCGGCGGCACAGGCACGAGGATCAGAGAAATCCCGCGATCCTTGAGCTGCTGGTTGAAGTCGAGGATGGCCGGGAGGGGGTCCGCCGTTTCGGGTTTCGGCGCGTGGCTGACCTTCGCCGCGTCCGGTCCCCAGAATTTTCCTACGGAGAGCATCCGCAGTTCGGAGGTCACGAAATACCAGCCGTCGAGACCGGCCACGGCGGCGGCATTGCTTTTTTCGAGCGTCTGCACCTTGGCGGCGAGACCGGCGCGGAATTTTTCGTCTCCGCTCTGCGCGCGGAGGGGCATCGCTCCCGCGCAGACCAGTGCGAGGCCGAGAGAAATCGAGGGAAAAGCGAAGTGGGGCATTCCAACAGGTAGCCCGCAACCCGCAACCCGCAACCCGCGTCTGTCCTTTGGGAACGCGTGATTTTAACACAGAGACACAGAGGCACAGAGGCCGGAGGAGACCAGAAAAGAAGGAAGGGGCAGACAAAATCCTTTTTTGCCTTTCTCTTCTGGTCTCCGTGCCTCCGTGTCTCTGTGTTAAAATCATGCGTTCCCAAAGGACGGACGTGCCTTGACTTCGTGCCCGCAAGGGATACCAAAGAGCACTCCCGCGCGCGTGATTTTCAGTTCGCACATTTTCGTCTACTATTTCCTGCCCTTCACGCTGGCAGTTTACTACGCGCTGTACGCGTGGCGGCCCCAGCGGCAGCGGTTGCGCAACCTCTGGCTGGTGCTCACTGGCTACACGTTCTACGGGTGGGCCGGGCCGCGTTTCGTCATCCTGATGTTCGTCACCACGAACCTCGACTGGCTGATGAGCCTCGTCATTGCCCACGACGATTGGCGGTTCTGGCGAATCGGAAAAGAAGGGTTCTTCCGAAAACCCGTCACGCTCCTGCCGAACACGCGCAAGGAGGGCGTGACGCGTTCGCGCGGACAGCACGCGGCCATCACGGTCTCGGTCGTGGCCAACCTCCTCGTGTTGGGGTTCTTCAAATATTTCAACCTCGGCGTGGACAGCTACAATGGGTTTGTCGCCGCGCTCGGGTTCACCGCCGCGCAGTGGCACAACACCCTCCAGATCGTCCTGCCGCTGGGGATCAGTTTCTACACGTTCCAGGCGTTGAGCTACACCATCGACGTGTACCGCGGCGACGCCGAAGCGATGGCCAACTTCGTCGATTTCTCGTGCTTTGTGTCGATGTTCCCGCACCTCGTCGCGGGACCGATCCTCAAGTTCTCGTTCCTCGCCGACCAGCTCAAGCACCGCACGCTGACGGCCGATAAATTCGCGCGCGGCGTGGCGTTTTTTTCCCTCGGCCTCGCCAAGAAAATCCTGCTCGCCAATCCGTGCGGGAAAATCGCCGACACCTGTTTCGACGCGGGCTCGCTGCACGCGCTCGATGCGTGGTTCGGGGCGTTCGCGTATTCGTTCCAGATTTATTTCGATTTCAGCGGGTACTCGGACATGGCCATCGGGCTCGGGCTGATGCTCGGGTTCGTGTTTGCGAAGAACTTCGATTCACCCTACCGCTCGGATTCCATCACGGTGTTCTGGCACCGCTGGCACATCTCGCTCTCGACGTGGTTGCGCGAATACCTCTACATCCCGCTCGGCGGCAACCGGAAGGGCGACACGCGTACCTATATTAACCTGATGCTCACGATGCTGCTCGGCGGCCTGTGGCACGGGGCGTCGTGGAACTTCATGATCTGGGGCGGTCTGCACGGCGGGATGCTGGCGTTCGAGCGGCGGTTTTTCCGCGAGGGCGACAATAAAATCCGCTATCCCGGCGCGGTGCCGCGCGTGGTGTGGGTAGCGGTGGTCTTCGGCGTGGTGCTGCTGGGCTGGGTGTTCTTCCGTGCGACGGACCTGCCGCACGCGGGACATTATCTGGCGAACATGTTCGGCGCGGGCCATCCGCAACCGGGTGCGGCGTTGATCGGCGGCGTGCTCTACCGGCCGTATTACCTGATTTCCGTGTCCATCGCGGCGGTGGTGGTGTGGTTCGCGCCGCAGACCTGGGAATGGACGCAAAAACTGACGCTGCCTAAGGCGGCGGTTTGCCTCGCGCTCGGCTGGCTGGCGCTCGTCGTGCTGGCCACGCAGGAGTACAATCCGTTCATCTACTTTATCTTCTAGATGGCCGACACCGTTCCAGCTTCCGAAGAGGAGAACCCGCGCAAGGCGGAGAGTTCGCTGCCGCGTTACGAGGAACCGCCGTTGCGCGAACGCAAGAACCGCCACCTCGACCGCGAGGAAGTCGCCGAACGCGACCTCAAGGGCACGGTCTTCCGCCCCGGCGCGATGCGGCTCTTGATCGTGGCGTTCTTGCTGACGATCACGGTGCCCGCCGTGCTCCAGTTCGCCGCCGAACTGCACGCGGGCCGGGGGCTGCCGTCCTTCGACATCATCCGCGCGATGCCCAAGTGGGAAAAAATCCGCGCCGCGCGCAACCCGGCGGATTTCTGGAACCTCACGCCGCAGGCCGACGACATCAAGGATTTCGAGAAGGGCATGGAGAAGGGCTCGATCATTTCGCGGTGGCTGCTGCCGCACGTCCAAAACGCCTTGACCCAACTCGGGGCAGGCAACGAACAGGCGTACCCCGGCCGGCCCGGCTGGCTGTTCTATCGGCCGGACGTGGAGTACGCCATCGGGCCGCCGTTCCTCGATCCAGCACAGATCGACAAACGCAGCCGCGCGGCCCACGTGCGCGCCGACCCGATCCCGGCGATCTTGCTCTTCCGCGATCAGCTCAAGGAGCGTGGCATCGAGTTGGTGGTCTTCCCTGTGCCGGTCAAGCCGGTGATCGACGGCGAGATGTTGTCGAAAAGCCAGCACTGGCCGTCAGAAATGCAGAATCCTTCGTGGAAGAATTTTACCGCACAGCTAGAAGCGGCAGGAGTAAAAGTATTTGATCCTACACACTGGATGGTGTCGCTCAAATTAGATTTGATGGGTGTAGGCCCGGACCCCAGCTTCTTCGACGTCAAGCTAGGTTCAAGTGTTGGGTTTCACGAACCCCAATTCTATCTCAAAACTGACACACATTGGCGTCCCGAAGCCATGGAGAACGTTGCTAAGTGGTTGGCAATGTTCCTGAGCAGTCCTACTGAACCGTTCGGGAAAACGCCAAGCAACTACACACTTACTCAACGGCAAGTCACCGCTTTAGGTGACATCGCGCTGATGCTCAAATTGCCCGCCGACCAGACCGTCTACCAACCCCAGACCGTCACCATCCACCAAGTCAACGTCGGCAACGCCCCGTGGCGCGCCACTCCCACCGCCGACGTGCTGCTCCTCGGCGACAGTTTTTCCAACATCTTCTCGCTCGAAGGCATGGGCTGGGGTGAGTCCGCCGGATTCGCCGAGCACCTCAGTCGTTTTCTGGGCAAACCCATCGACACCATCCTGCGCAACAGCGACGCTTCCTTCGCCACGCGCGAAATCCTCTCGCGCGAACTCGCCCGCGGTCACGACCGGCTCGCGGGCAAAAAAATCGTCATCTGGGAACTTGCCTCACGCGAACTTTCCAGCGGCAACTGGAAGCTGCTGCCCATGAAACTCGGCCAGCCCCCGGAGTCGCATTTCTTCAGTCCCAAACCGGGCGAAAGCTTTCTGCTGTCGGGCACGGTCGAAAGCGTTTCCTCCGTGCCGCTGCCCGGCAGCGTTCCCTACAAGGACCACATCCTCACCGTGCATCTGACCGACCTTTCGCCCGAGGGCATGGGCCAGAACGCGGGCAAGAACGCCGGGGGCGGTTCGCTCCAGGCGCTCGTGTACCTGTGGAGCATGCGCGACAGCGTGTGGACGCCGGCGGCGCGATTGCGCGCGGGCGATCAGGTGCGGGTCCGTGTGCGCGCATGGTCGGACGTTTCGGACAAGTACGAGAGCCTGAACCGCAGCCTGCTCGACGATCCGGCGTTGCAGTTGGAAGAGCCGGTGTGGGGAGAACTGGAAAAATAACGATGACCTCCTACATCGCCCTCCTGCGCGGCGTGAACGTCGGCGGCCACCGCAAGGTGTCGATGGCCGAATTGCAGGCGGCGTTCGTCGGGATGGGTTTCACCGATGCCCGCACGCTGCTCAACAGCGGCAACGTCGTCTTCCGCTCCGACCGGAAAACCACGCCCGCCGCGCTGGAAACCGTCCTCGAAACCGAGATCAACCGGCGGCTCGGCTTGCAGACGGAGTTCCATGTCCGCACGGCGGCCGAATGGCACGCGTTGATCGCCGCCAACCCCATGCCCGAAGGGGCCGCGCATCATCCGAGCCATTTCATCGTGCTGTGCACAAAGGCCGCCTTGGCTCCGGGGGCCGTCGCAGCCCTGCGCGCAGCCAACCCGGGACCGGAGATCATCCAGGCGGAAGGCCGACACCTGTACATCGACTACGGTGCCGCCACGACGATGCGCGAAACCCGTCTGACTCCCGCGCTCATGGACCGCAAACTCGGCACGCGCGGCACGGGGCGAAATTGGAACACCGTCCTGAAGCTCGCGGCGATGGCCGGAGCGTAACTTTTCGGACAGGCCGCAGCGCGGCCGGTCGTCCTGTAAGGTAGGGATGGCTCTCCGAGCCAGTCCCTAATTTTCTGGCAAGGCGCGTCGTGCGCACAATAGTCATCCAAGCCAATCTTGGGACTGGCTCGGAGAGCCATCCCTACCTTACAGGACGATGCGCCTTCAGCGGGCTTTTTGCCACGGCCACCTCTCCATGCGACGGTGGGAACCCCCCGCATGTCCCCCTCCACCCGCCACGCCTATCTCCGGGAAGCCCGCGCAACGCTCGCGCTCGCCATTCCCATGACCTCGGGACAGGTCGGTCAGATGCTCCTGGGCTTCTCGGACAGCCTCATGATCGGCCGCGTTGGCGTCGTGCCTCTGGCGGCGTGCGCGTTCGCCAACAACGTGCTCAATCCGCTTTTCGTCACCGGCATCGGGCTGGTGGCCGGCGTGTCCATCCTCGCCGCGCAGGCGCACGGCGCGCAACGTCCGCGCGAGGCCGGCGAAACGCTGCGGCACGGACTCGTCATCAGCCTCGGCACGGGCCTCGCGCTCATAGCCATCGTGCTGTTGAGCGGTCCGTTCCTCTATCTGTTCAAGCAACCGCCCGACGTGCTCGCGCAATCGCGTCCGTTCCTCGTGATCGTCGGCTGGTCGCTGGTGCCCGCGCTCGCCTGGCAATGCCTCAAGCAATACTGCGAGGCGCTGTCCCACCCTCTGCTGCCCGCGCTGGCGATGCTCGGGACCGTGGCCCTCAACGTCTTCCTGAGCTGGGTGCTCATCTACGGCCATCTCGGCGCGCCCGCGCTCGGGTTGGTCGGCGCGGCGTGGGCGACGTTCTCGGCCCGGATCGTCCTCCTGCTTTTCACGCTGGCGCTGGTGTTGCGCTCGCCGCGTTTCCGCGCGGCGCTGCCCGCGCGCTGGACGGCGGCGCTGTCGTGGGCGCAGGGGCGGCGTCAACTCGCCGTCGGGTTGCCGGTGGCCGGGCAGCTTTTCTTCGAGGTGGCCTTTTTCGCCCTGGCAGCCGTGCTGATCGGTCAACTCGGTGCCATGCCGCTGGCGGCGCACCAGGTCGCCATCACCTACGCGGCGTTGACGTTCATGGTACCCCTGGGCGTGTCGATGGCCGTCAGCGTGCGCGTCAGCCAAGCGGTCGGGGCGGGCGAATGGACGCGCGTGCGCGGCATCGGGCTGGGCGGCATCGGTCTGGCGGTGGTGTTCATGGCGATGACGGCGGCCGTGTTCCTGCTGGCAGGCTCGCTGCTGGCGGGGCTCGCCGTGGTGGACGCGCCCACCGCCGCGCTGGCAGCGCAACTCCTGGTCATCGCTGGCGTGTTCCAGATTTTCGACGGCGCGCAGGTCGCCAGCATGGGGGCTTTGCGCGGGTTGACCGACGTGCGCGTGCCCACGGCCATCGCGTTCGTTTCCTACTGGCTGATCGCACTGCCGACCTGTTACGGCGTGGGCATCGCGCGGCACGGCGGCGCGCGCGGCATCTGGTGGGGCGTCACGCTGGGGTTAGCCGTGGCGGCGGCGGGGCTGCTGGTGCGGTTTTTCAACCGGACCCACCCGGAACGGCTGGCGAAACAGCCCCTTGCCATCGGGAACCCGGAGGCGAGCGACGCCGGCCGCGTGCCTGTTCCTGCCGCCGGACAGCAAACCGTCACGGGTGCCGGGACGAACGCATCCTCCACCGCCGGGGCGACCCGTTAACGGCCCATTCGTTTTTTCGCTGGCGAGGCGTATAATGGTCCCTGCCGCCATGCCCTTGCCCGCCGTCCTCGATCCTGCCCCCGCCGCCCCGGTGGTCGCCGGATCGTTGCGCGTGCCCGAACTGCTCGCGCCTGCCGGGCAACTGGGAATGCGCCCGCGCGGCCGTCGAAAACGGCGCGGACGCGATCTACTTCGGCCTGAGCCGCTTCAACGCCCGGATGCGCGCGGACAATTTCACCGAGGCGCGACCTGCCCGCGCTCATGGAGTTTCTGCACCGGCGCGGCGTGCGCGGGTACGTGACGTTCAACACGCTCGTCTTCCCCGACGAACTCGCCGACGCCGGAGGAATACCTGCGCGCCATCATCGCCGCCGGGGTGGACGCGGCCATCGTGCAGGACGTGGGCATTTGCCGGTTGATCCGGCGGCTGTCGCCCGATTTTCCGATCCACGGCTCCACGCAGATGACCGTCACCAGCGCGGCGGGCGTCGGAGTTCGTGCGCGATCTGGGCTGCCAGCTGGTGGTGCTGGCGCGCGAATGTTCGATCACGGAAATCGCGGCGATCCGCGCGACGCTCGACGGCGCGGGCACGCGCGCTGCCGCTGGAGGTGTTCGTGCACGGCGCGCTTTGCGTGGCGTATTCCGGCCAATGCCTCACCAGCGAGGCGCTCGGCGGGCGTTCGGCCAACCGCGGCGAATGCGCGCAGGCGTGCCGGATGCCGTACGAACTGATCGCCGATGGCCAGACCGTCCCGCTGGGCGACCGGCGTTATCTGCTCAGCCCGCAGGACCTCGCGGGACTCGACGCCATCGCCGGACCTGGCCCGCGCGGGCGTCGCCTCGCTCAAGATCGAGGGCCGGCTCAAAGTCGCCGGAGTACGTGGCGGGCATCACGCGGGTCTACCGCGCCGCGCTCGACCGGCTGCGCGACGACGCGGCGGCCGTCGACAGGCGAACGCCGACCGACCGCTACGAACTGGAGATGAGTTTTTCGCGCGGTCTGCACACCGGCTGGCTGCGCGGCATCGACAACCAGCAACTCGTCCACGCGCGCTTCGGCAAGAAGCGCGGCGTGTTCCTGGGCGCGGTGCGGCGGGTGCGCGGCGAGCGGGTGTTCGTGGAATTGCGAAGCGCCGCTCAAGCCGGGCGACGGCGTGGTGTTCGACGCCGGGCAGCCCGACGCAGCCGGAACAGGGCGGGCGCGTTTACACGGTCAGCATCCGCCGGCGCGGACGGGACGATGCTGACGTTCGCACGCGCGCGGGCGGCATCGACCTCGCGCGCGTGCAACCCGGCGACCGCGTCTGGAAAACGAGCGACCCGGAACTGGACCGGCGGCTGCGCCAGACGTTCGCGGGCGACGTGCCGCGTTTCCAGCGGCCGGTGGACTTCGAGGTCCACGGCCACGCGGGCGCGCCGCTGACGCTGATCGCGCGCGACCGCACGCGGACACGTCGCGCAAGCGGATTCCGCCGTGCCGCTGGCTGCCGGCGGACCAGCAGCCGCTGACCGACGAACGGCTCGCCGCGACAACTCGGCCGGCTGGGCGGCAGCCCGTTCCAGCTGGGCGCGCTCGTCAACCGGCTGGAAGGCGACGTCATCCTGCCGGTCAGCGAACTCAACCGCCTGCGCCGCGAGGCCGTGGCGCAGCTGGAAGAGTCTGCGCGCGCGGCCGCTGCGCTGGGAATTGGAGCGTGGATGCGCTCTCCGAGCGGCATTGGTCCCGGTGCAGCGCAGCCGCCATCCGTTCGAGACGCCTGCGGCGTGCAGGAACGATGCCGCTCGGAGAGCGTCCACCCCGATGAATTGCTCCGTCCGTCGTGAAGATGATGCGAAGGCGGAACTCGTCGTGCTCGTGCGTTCGCTGGCGCAACTCGACGCCGCGCTGTCGGCCGGCATCGGCGACGATCTATTGCGATTTCGAGGACCCGAAGGGCTACCGCGAGGCGGTGCGGCGCTTTCGGGCGTTTTCCACGTCGCCGGGACGCACGATCCGGGTGGCCCCGCCGCGCATCTTCAAGACCGGCGAGGACTGGATTCTCAAGCAGGTGCGCTCGTCGGAAGCCGACGGCTACCTCGTGCGCAACTACGATCACCTGCGGTTCTTCGCGGGCGAGCGCAGGCTGGTGGGCGATTTCTCGCTCAACGTCGCCAACCCGCTCACGGCGCGAGTATTTCATGGAACGCGTACGGGCTGGAGCGGCTGACGGCTTCCTACGATCTGAACGCCGCGCAACTCGAAGTCGCTGCTGCGCGCCGCGCCGCCGGAGTGGTTCGAGGTGACGATCCATCAGCACATGCCGATGTTTCACATGGAGCACTGCGTGTTCTGCGCGTTTCTGTCCGAGGGCACGGATTACCGCAACTGCGGCCGGCCCTGCGACAAGCAGGAGGTCCGCCTGCGCGACCGCGTGGGCCTGGAACATCCGCTCAAGGCGGACGCGGGCTGCCGCAACACGGTATTCAACGCCCGCGCGCAGACCGGCGCGGAATCCGTCGAGCGCCTGCGGGCGCTGGGCGCGCGGCATTTCCGGGTGGAGTTCGTCAACGAAACGCCCGGGGCGGTGGCGCACGACGCTGGAGCGTTACCGGGCGCTGCTGCGCGGGGAGATCAGCGGCGGCGCAGTTGTGGCGGGAGTTGAAGCTGCACAACCAGCTCGGCGTCACGCGCGGGCAGATGGAACGCGAGGAGGCGCGGAAGGTTTTCCCCGGTACGGCGCACGGCACGCGGTAATGGCAGGCAAATGCTGATCGCCTTCCACAAACCCTACGGCGTGTTGTCGCAGTTCACGCCGGAGGCGGGTTCGGCGTGGCGGACGCTGGCGGAGTTCGGGTTTCCGCCAGGGGTGTATCCAATCGGGCGGCTGGACGCGGATTCGGAAGGGCTGCTACTGCTCAGCGACGAGCCCGACGCTCAACGCGCGCCTGCTGCATCCCGAGCATGCTCACCCGCGACGATATTGGGCGCAGGTCGAACGCGTGCCCGACCGTCGAGGCGCTGCGCAGACTTTGGAACGCGGCGTCGTGATCCAGGGCCACCGCACGCTGCCGTGCCGCGCGTACGCCTGCTGGACCCGCCGCCGGACTTGCCGCCGCGCGACCCGCCGATCCGCGTGCGCAAAAACGTGCCGGACTGCTGGATCGCGCTGGAATTGACCGAGGGCAAAAACCGGCAGGTCCGCCGCATGACCGCCGCCGTGGGCCACCCGACGCTGCGGCTGGTACGGGTGAGGGTCGGTGACTACGAACTGGGAACCCTGCAAGCGGGACACTGGACGGCGCTCGGTCCCGAAGATCGACGAAAAGTGCTCCTCGCCCGGCCCAGGGGTCCCGGTCCTGCATAACTCGGCCAGGCGGGAGCACTCTTTTCGTAGAGGCGGCTCAGTAGTAAGAACCCCAGAAGGACGACTGGTTGTCGATCACGTCCGAGAAGTTGGTCTCGGTGTTGGAATTGACCTTCACGCCGAAGTCAAAGGTGCTGGTCACGTAGCTGTTGCCCAGGATGTCATACAGGACGGTGCCCGTCGCGGCCTGGGTGTACAGACGGCTGGCCGGCTTGAAGAAGCCTTTGAGCGAGGCCACCTGCACGGTGGCGCTGCCGGTCATATTGGCTTCGATGGCGTACTGGTCGATGGCGCCGCTGATGATGCGGGCGTCATTGAGGATGGCCGTGGCCTGCGAGCGTTTGCGTGAGCGCAAAAAGCCCGGGACCGCGATGGCGGCGAGCAGGGCGATGATGGCCACGACGATCATGATTTCAACGAGGGTAAAACCCCCACGGGACTTGCGGATGGTGTGCAACATGGTGTGTGTTTGGTTCCTAATGATGTGTATGTGTCAGTTTTTGACGGTAAATGATTGAACCACGTTTCGGTTTTAGGCCGAGGGTAGCGCGGGCAACCGGGACCGTAAAAAGCAACTCCGGTGCCGTAAGGGAATCCTTTACAAACTTTCTGTGTGTTTTTTTCTCAATAAGTAAAAGTCATTCTCTTTCGACCGAATCATTCTCAATTTTGACTCCACGAGGTTACGGGCCTGGGAATGCCCTCTCCGTTGCGATGATTGCCGAGAAGTCGGTTTCTCGGAGGGCGTGTGAGCAGCCCGCCGCAGACGGTCGATCCGATTTGGCGACGACCGACGAGGGTTTCGGCGATTGCCACCGACCTCTTTTACCGATAATATGACGGCTTGCTGCTCACGGATTGACGGATCAACGTTGCTACTGATGAAGCATCTCCTCACGACTCTTGGCGCTTTGCTCGGTCTGACGGTTCCGCTCCTGGCACACGCTGCCCCGGCTCCCTCCGTGGATAGTGGACGCTCCGCCCGCTGGCTGATACACACCGAGACCACGGGGCACGGTGCCAATAGAGCCACTTATTATTATACCAACGTCATCCTGACCGGCTCGCACGTCCCGGTGGTGATCCGCCGCTACAAAGGTCACATGGAAATCGTCAGCGGCGGCATGACGCAGGGCACGGCGTACAGCATCGGCGACCTCGGGACCGCGGGCACCAGCGACGTGGGTGGCGCGTTGTCCCGGCTGGACCCGAGCATCAGCGTCCGCTGATCAGATCAGTCCCCAGACCGGCTTGAGGTCGGGGTCCGTCTTGGCGTACGTCGCGGAATTTGCCGTCCAGCTTGAAGGTAGTTCGCAGGTGCGCCTGCGCTTCCTCCAGGTTGCCCAGCGCAGCGTCGTAGCAGCCGAGGTTGTAATGGTAGGTCGCCTCGCCCAGCAGGGACGCGGGGCCCGCGAGCAAAAACGCCTTGGCCTCCGCCGTGCGCCGCAGTTCGTGCAGGCAAAACGCCGCGTGGATGAACCCCATCGTCTCTTCCGGCTGCAACCGGCAAAACGTCCGGCTGATCTCCAGCGCCTGCTGCCAGCGTTTCTCGCGCATGTGGACGAACAGCCGCATCTGGAGCACTTCCACGCCCTCCTGCAAGCCCGCCGGCAGCGTGTCCAGTTCCTCCAATGGCCTCGTCCAGCATGCCCAGCTCAAAATACCCCTGCGCGGCGAGGAGCGTTTTGTCGGTCTTCTGGCTGATTTTCATGGCGTCTCTTTAAGGGAAGCAGAAAATCTGCCCGGCAGCAATCCCCTTCCCGTGCCACCGCGCGCGGCGGGCCGTCCGATTCTCTTCCCAGGCAGCGCAACCTCTGTTACGTTTTTCCAGCTTCTATGATTACTTCGACAGGACGGCGAAAACAGCGTCGATAAAAAGGCGCTCCAGATCAACCTCGACGCCACCAAGTACGGCACGTTCGCCGAAATCGGCGCGGGCCAGGAGGTGGCGCGGCAGTTTTTCCACGTCGGCGGCGCGTCGGGCACCATCGCCAAGACGATCTCGGCCTACGACATGACGTTTTCCGACGCCATCTACGGCCCGACGCCGCGCTACGTCAGCCGCCAGCGGCTCTACCAGATGCTCGAATACGAGTACAAGCTGCTCATCGAGCGGCTGGCCGACAAGCGCGCGGGCAGCACCAGCTTCTTCGCGTTCGCCAACACCGTCGCCGCGCAAGAGCTACAACCACCCGAGCGAAAGCCACGGCTGGCTGGGCATCCGCTTCCAGGCGCACCCGCGCGCCGAGCCGAACCAGATCATCATCCACGTGCGGATGCTCGACAAGGAGAACGTCGCAGCAGCAGGAGGCGCTGGGCATCATCGGCGTCAACCTCATCCACAGCGCGTTCTACCTGTACCAGAACCCGGAGAAACTCATCGGCTCGCTGCTCGACAGCCTGACGACCGAGCGCATCCAGGTGGACATGATCAAGTTCACCGGGCCGGATTTCCATTACATCGACAACCGGCTCATGGCGCTCCAGTTGGTCGAGCAGGGGCTTTCCGACGCCGCCATGTTCACGGCCGACGGCGAGGTCGTGCGCGCGGACGAACTCCTCTATAAAAAGGCGGTGCTCGTCGAGCGCGGCAGCTTCCGCCCGCTGACCAACACGACGCAGGACATCCTCGATTGCGCGAAGGCGCGCTTCCTCCAGGAGCCCAAGGTCGATGGGCGAGGAAACCGTCGTGCTCATGGAGATCACCATGCAAAACCTCGCCGCCTGGGGCGGGCCGGGCGGCAAGATCGACCACACGGATTTCCTCGACCGCGTGGACGTGCTCGGCAAACTCGGGCACACGGTGCTCGATCTCCAAGTTCGGCGAATACTTCCGGCTGGGCGCTTATCTGTCGCGCTGCACGAACAAGATGATCGGCATCGCGATGGGCATCCCGTCGCTGATCGACCTGTTCCAGGAAAAGTATTACACCAGCCTGGAAGGCGGCATCCTCGAATCGCTCGGGCGTCTGTTCAAGAACGACCTGAAGCTCTACGTTTACCCGGTCAAGGACGAGAAGACGGGCGAGGTGCTGACCGTGCAGAACCTCAAGGTCGCGCCCAACCTGCAAAACCTCTACGACCACCTCGTGGAGAATCATTTCATCGAGCCGCTGGAGGGGTACAAGCCGGAGAACCTGTCGCATCTTCTCGCGCGCGGTGCTGAAGCTCATCCAGAGCGGCGATGCCGCGTGGGAAACGATGGTGCCGCCGGCGGTGGCCGAGATGATCAAGAAGGGCCGGCTCTACGGCTACCAGACGCCGTTTGCCGACCGCTGAAGCATTCTACTTTGAGATGTATCGGATTTCTGGGAGCGCCAAGGGCGCGGCATCATAATAGCCTAGGGCAACGCCCCAGGTCCGAACACAACAATGAGCCAAGCCCTGAAGGGGCGATTTATCCGAGCGGCGAGATGAGGTGAGTCGCCCTTTCAGGGCTTGGCAGAAGCCCCTCGCCTCCCTGGGGCGTTGCCCCAGGCTAGAACTGAAGCCGCGCCGTTGGCGCTGCGGAGGTCATCCGATCACCACTCAAAGTAAATGCCCCAGGTGGCGCTCACGCGCATGACGAAACGCAAGCTCAAAGTCGGAGACAAGATTCGAGTCACCGGGTACAGGCCCGGCAAGTATGCTCCGGGCGTCACGGACGAAATGGGCACCGAAGAGCTTTTCAAAAGCCTGGTCGGGCGTCGCTACACGATCAGAGGGTTTGATCGCTACGGCTACATCGAACTTCGACCCAAGCGGCTTGACACGGTATGGATCGAACCAGATTTGGTGGAACCGACGAAGAAAAGGCAGCGCCGTCTGACCACGCCTCGACCAAACGCCAGATGAATCATTTTGCTCTGAAATTCTTCGTCGGCGTGCTGGCGGCGGTCGCGCTGGCCGGATGCGGCAAGCTCACGCACGACAAGGACGTGGCCGCCGACGCGATGGACCAGTTCCACGAACGCTTCAACGCCGGCGACTTCGACAAGATTTACGACACGGCGGACGCGGAGTTCCAGGGGTCCAACACCCGGGCGGATTTTCTGAAGTTGCTCGCGGCGGTCCACCGCAAGCTCGGGGATTATAAAAGCTGCGACAACCACGGCTGGTCCACCAACTCCTTCAACTTCGACACCAGCGTGACGCTGCGCTACACTACCACGTTTACCAAGGGTGCCGCTGATGAGGTGTTCGACTACCGGGTATCCGGCACGCGGGCGACGTTGCGCGGCTACCACATCAACTCGAACACGCTCATCACCGAGTGAGCGACCTCGCGCCACAGCCCGGACCGGACGACCGGACGCGGTTCCAGGTGGACCGGCTGGCGTTTTTCAGCGACGCGGTTTTCGCCATCGCCATCACGCTGCTGGCGCTGAACATCCGCGTGCCGGCGATCACCGGCGGCCGGCCGGACGAGGGCGCGCTGATCGCCGCGGTGGGTTCAAACTATGCGGTGTCGCGCGTGATCGGTTTCCTACTCAGTTTCCTGGTGATCGGCAACTACTGGCGCTCGCACCATCGGTTGTTCCGCTGGGTGCGCGACCACGATTCGCGCTTGGTGACGATCAACCTGTGGCTGCTGCTTTTCGTGTCGTTTATCCCCGCTCCGACGACTTTCTACAGCGATTACCCGGACTACCGCACGCCGCTGGTCTGCTACGCGGTCAGCCTTTCGGCCGTGGGGGTGATGAACTCCGTCTTGTGGTCGTACCTGCGCCGATACCCTGAACTGCTGTATCCGGGGTCACCGCCGTTCGAACTGCGGCTCGGCGCGGGCCGTTCGCTGGTCATCCCGGCCGCCTGCGCGCTGGCTATCGGGCTGTCGTTTGCCAATTTGTGGCTGGCGCGGCTTTCACTGCTCCTGATCCCGTTGTGGACGCGCGCTTACACGCGGCTGGCCAGCCGCCCCGGCCGTCTCCCCCGGCCGTCCACGGATTGACCGGGACGAAGCGCCGCGTTCTCTACGGGTGCGCGAGCAACAGCATGGCTGCCGCCGTGGACAACAGCACGACCGAGATCAGCACCGCTGCCCAACGCCATCGGGCGAGGGTTTCCCTGTCTTTGCGATCCTGGACGCCGCTGCGGTAGATTTTGTAAATTGGCATTCGTTCCCTGTCCCCCTTACCGACCCGCGTATATGAAACCATATCGCCGCGGCGTTGGCAATCATTACAACATTTTTCGGTTGCGTGTCACGCCTCCGTAGCCCCGGCAGGGGCGCAAGATTTCAGCCCACGGCGTAAGCCGTGGGGGAAACCCGCAGGCACGTCCTAGCCCCGGCAGGGGCGTCAGATAAACACGGCGGCCCTCACGGACTGGTCGGGCGGCTTCTCTTACGCCCCTGCCGGGGCTTTGTCCTCTGGGGAAGGACCGTTCCCACGGCTGACGCCGTGGGCTCAACGACTACCGGCTCAAGCCGGTAGGATGCGATGGGACTAAAAGTCCGGTGGCGGCTAGAAGCCGCTTGGAAAGCCCCCGGCCCGGGCCGGCTGGCAAGGCATCGGCGGCGACCCCTGGCCTCACGGCGGGTCGGCCACGATGCGGAACGTTCCCTCGCCATCCTCGTCCCACTTCTGCTCCTCGATGTAGCGCTTGATCGTCTTCTCATCGACCGCTCCGACCGTCGCGCAAAAGTAGCCCCGTGCCCACAGGTGCTGGCCCCAATAACGCTTCTGCAAACTCGGGAACTCCTCCTGCAGCTTGCGCGAACTCCTGCCCTTCAAGTACTGCGCCAGCTTGGCCGGCGACAACACCGGCGGCGCGCTGACGAGCAGATGCACGTGGTCGGGCGACACCGCTCCACGCACCACCGCCACCTCCCGCGCCCGGCAAATCTCGCGGATCAGGTCGCGGCAACGCACCGCCAGGTCCCCCTTGAGCACCGGCCAGCGGTACTTGGTCACCCAGATCAGGTGGTACTTGCAGTCCGAGACCGTGTGCCCACGATGGTGGTAGTTGGCCATGCAGCCGCCCACCTTAACGCGCCACCCGCCACCCTCCAAGGCAGACCGTCTAAAGACGGTGGGCTCCAACCCGGCACCTGGATACTGAACTCTGCCGCCCCTGCCGGGGCTACAAGCACCACAAGCAACCGTAAAACGCGGTGGCTTTGACCCATCCCGATCTCTCTCACGCGAGCTTGACGTTTTCTCGCGCCAAGGCACTGGCCAGGGCGGCGGACAGGTCGCTGCGGACCTTCATCCAGTCCTCGTAGTGGTCCGTCCACGCGCGCACCACGACGCTCAACCCGGTGGCGGACAGCGCCGTGATATACACCGACGGCGCGGGCCGGCCCTCCGCGCCGGGCTGGGCCTTGACGGTGTCCAGCAACAGCTTGAGGACCGGGCCGGGGTCCGTGCCGACGGCGAGGTTGAGGGGGATTTCCACCGCGCGCGAGCGGTCGGCGTAGGTCCAGTTGATGACCTGATTAGAGATCAGGTTGCCGTTGGGCAGGATCACGTCCGAGCCGTCGCGGGTGCGTACGATGCTCGCGCGGATGCCGATGCGCCGCACCTCACCGACGGCGTCGCCGATCTGGATCACGTCGCCGACCTTCACCGGACGCTCGAAGAGCAGGATGATGCCCGAAACGAAATTGTTGATGATGTTCTGCAATCCGAACCCGAGGCCCACGCTGAACGCCCCGGCTAGGACGGTGAATTGCGTCAGCGGAACGCCCAACACCCCCAATGCCACGAGAAAACCAATAATGAGAATCGCATAATTGAGAATTGTTGAGATGGCGTAAGGCAGTCCCGGTGCAAGTTGCACGCGCTCGTAGATTTCCTCGTCGAGAAAGAACCGCACCGCCCGCGAAACCAGGACCGACGCCCAGACCGCCAGCCCGCAGGCGAGGATGCGGCCGAGTGTCAGGTTCATCGCTCCCAGGGGCAGCCGGTGGTCCAGCACCGTGGTCGTCGCGTCGTAAAGCCCCTGGAGAATCTGGAGCCGGTCCAGCGTCACCGCCGCCCAGAACAGCGCCGCCGCCGCCCGGAAGACACGGTAACTCCGGTCCTGCACCATATCACGATGCTGTCGCACGACGCGTGACTTCGTGGCCGGACGCACGCGCAGGGCGATGGCGATGAATCCCTCGATGACCCGCAGCAACGTGTACAACGCCACCGCCAGATAGCTGCTGAACAACGCCGCCTCGCCGAGCAGCGCCCCGAGACGCAGGTAGCCGAACACGCTCGCCCCCAACGCCCCGGCGAGGACGAGGATGGCCAGCGCGTAGAGCGTGAACGTCCCCCGCCCCAGCGACGCGCGACCGTCGGGATGGACGCGGCGCTGCGCGCGGATGAGCAGCAGGTAAACGAGGATGGCCCCGGCCAGTTCCACGCAGAAAATCCAGCGGTTGGTCACCGGAAACTCCGCCGTGGCCAGCCGCAGCCGGTCCACCGCGTAGAAAACCACCAGCGAGTACAGCACCAGGCCCAGCCGCCGGTCGAGCACGCGCCGCAGGATGACCACCGTCGGCAACAGCGCCGCCGCGCCGAGCAGCGCGCGGAACAACGGCGGCGTCCCGGCGTAGATGTTCCCCTTGAGGACGAACGACAGGGCCAGCGCCGTCGCCACCGGCACGTGAAAGATCGGCGCCGCGCGGGTCAGATGCGGCTCGTCTTCCGTCCAGAGCGCCACCTGCCGACGCAGCCAGAACATCACAGCCAGCAGGACTGCGAAGATCGCGCCGTGAAGGGCGAACAGGCTCCAGTGCAGCCGGGAGAAACCGCGAATCTGGCCCCACTGCTCGCCGACGGACTCACTCCAGCGCGCGAAGAAGTCCGGCCGGGGTGCGCCGCCGGCGGTCCAGAGGGGTGTGCTGTCGGCGACCAGCAGCGTCTTGACGGCCTCGGCGTTGGCGGCCTGCGCTTTGGCGAGGCCGGCGGCGATGCGCGTGCCCGCGTCGTTGAGGGTCGTCTGGAGGGAAAGGACCGTCGAACGGCGCGCGGCGACGCGTTTGCGGGCGTCGATGGCGGCGGCGAGCACATCGTTGACGAGTTCGCGGGTCTCGGTTGGGGCGTTGGCTTCCCGGGCGGCAGTCTTGGTGGCCTGCCAGAGTTTCTGGGTTTCCTCGATCTCACGGCCCTCGTTTTCGAGTTCGGCCCCCCGGTTGCCGAGCGCCTTGATCTGTTCGTCGAGCGTTTCCTGCAGCTTTTTCCAAGCGGCGAGCTGGTCGCGCAAAGCGTCGAGCGACGAGGCGGGACCGGGCGTGGCGATCCTGCCGCCCTGTTCGACCAACGCGTCGGCGCGCGTGGTCAGATCGTGGAAGGCCGTCCGGGCGGCGTCCGTGACCTTGTCGGCGGAGTCGTCGGGCTCGATGCCGTTGAGGGCGGCGAGTTTGGTTTGCGCCTGGGGGGCGATCTCGGTGAGAGCGAGGCCAGTGGGGGTAGGCGTGAGGGTCGGACTGGCGGAGGACGAGGACGGGGCAGGCTCAGGGGACGGGGCGGCGGCATCGGCCCGAGCGACGAGCAGCGAGCCGGCGAGGACGAAGTGCAGAAACGGTGCCTTCATGGGAAGCCAGACCTTTTTAGCGTCCCTTCGGTGGAAACAGATACTTGAGCACCTCGCCCATCCGTTCGGCCCACGCGCTTTCGTGGTGTTCGGCCCCTGCATAATCCTTGTAAACGAGGTCCTGCCCCTCGACCCAGCCCTTGGCCACCAGATGATCGCGCAGCACGCCCGCGCGTTCCCAGCCGGGTTCGGCCGTGCCGGTGTCCAACCAGATTTTTAGGGGCGGCTTGCGTTTGATGCCGTCCACCAGCTTGTAAAGGATGCAATCATCCCACCACACCGACGGCGACATCACCGCCAGCCGCGTGAACACCCCGGGAAACCGCAGCCCCAGGGTCAGCGTCACCAGTCCCCCGAGCGACGAGCCACCCAGGCCCGTGTATTCGCCCTCGCGCCGGGTGCGGTAGCGTTTATCGATGAAGGGTTTGAGTTCCTCCACCAGAAACCGTCCGTACCGGCTCGCCAATCCTTTGCTGCGGCCCGGCACGCCGTAGGTCTCGTAGCGCCCGCGCGTGGGCGTGTATTCGTGGATGCGGTCCTCGCCCGCGTTGGCCACCGCGACGATGATGAGCGAGGCGATTTCTTTCGATTCGATGAGCCGTTGGGCCGTCTCGTCGATCCCCCACTCCGTGCCGGTGAACGAGGTCGCCGCGTCGAAGACGTTCTGGCCGTCGTGCATGTAGAGCACGGGATAACGCAGCCGCGAACGCGAATAACCCGGCGGCAGGTACACGAGCACGTCACGCCGGTTGCCCAGCAGCGCGGAGGGGAACGCGTCGTGCCGGCGGATGTCGCCCGTCAAGGTGTGGCCGTCGTCGCTCATCGGAAAAGGAGTGAGAAAAGGGAGGCCGCAACGGGCATCGGCAGGCGTTTCGTGGGTGCAGGCGGCATTTTAACACAGAGACACGGAGAACACGGAGACCAGAGGAGAAAAAAGAACAGGAGGAAATAAGAAGAATCGAAAGGGAGCGATCTCCCAGTTTCTAGTATTTTCTTCGTCTTCTCCGTGGTCCTCTGTGGCTCTGTGTGCTGGGTTAAAATGCCGCCTGCACCCACGAAACGCCTGCCGTCCACCGGTTTTCTCCAACCGGGCCGACCTCTACGCGAGGCAGGCGCGATTGTCCAACACAGGGACGCTTTGCTTCCGGGTCTGTCTTCTCCCCGATGAACGAACATTACATCCGCTGGTACACCCCGCACCTGAGCCGCGAGTTCGAGATGCTGGTTTTTGGCGAAGGCGCGGGGCTGCCGCTGGTCCTGTTCCCGACAAGCTACGGCCGGTTTTACCAGAACAAGGAATTCGGGCTGATCGACTCCGTGCGCTGGTTCGTGGACAACGGCAAGGTGACGATCTATTGCCCGGACTCCATCGACACCGAGAGCTGGTATAACCGCGGCATTCATCCCGCCGACCGCGTGAAAACCCACATGGCCTACGAGAACATGATCGTCCACGACGTGTTCGATTACGCCCGGCGGCGGGGGAATTGCCATTATGTCGCGGTCGGCGGCGCGAGCTTCGGAGGTTACCACGCGGCGAACATCGCCTTCCGGCATCCGGGGCTGGTGAAACATCTTTTCAGCCTGAGCGGCGCGTTCGACATGCGCAGCTTCATGGGCGGGTACTACGACGACAATTTCTACTTTAACAATCCACCCGACTACATGGCCCAGTGCCAGGACCCGTGGAAATACAACCACATGGGCATTTTCCTGGGCACCGGCGACTGGGACATCTGCCGGGACGAGAACTTCAGGATGTCGGACATCCTGCGCTCCAAGGGCATCAACCACTGGCTCGACGAACGCCGCTGGTGCGCGCACGATTGGAACTGGTGGCGCGAGATGCTGCCGACCTATCTCTCCCGAGTCGTTTAATTTATGAAAAAAGCAGGCATCCTCTTCGGACAGGAAAACACCTTCCCGCCCGCCGTCATCGACCGGATCAACTCTCGCGGCCACAGCGTGGTCCACGCCGAACCGGTGCGGATCGACAAGGTGCTCCAGGGCGAACCCTGCGGTTACGACGTGATCATCGACCGCATCTCGCAGGACGTGCCGTTTTACCGTGGCTACCTCAAGAACGCCGCGCTAACCGGCACGGCCGTCGTCAACAACCCGTTCTGGTGGAGCGCGGACGAGAAGTTCTTCAACAACGCCCTCGCCACCAAGATCGGCGTGAGCGTGCCGAAAACCGTGCTCCTGCCCTCGCACGACCATCCGCCGGACACCAACGGCGGCTCGTTCCGCAACCTCGCGTACCCGCTCGATTGGGAGGCGATTTTCGAGTACGTCGGCTTCCCGGCGTACTTCAAGCCGTTCGCGGGCGGCGGTTGGAAGAACGTCTACAAGCTCGAAAACCCGGAGCAGTTCTTTAAAGCCTACGGTGAGACCGGGCAGCTCGTGATGATGTTGCAGGAGGAAGTGAAGTTCGAGCAATATTACCGCTGTTACTGCATCGATCAGCGCAACGTGAAGATCATGCCCTACGAGCCGCGCAATCCGTTCCACCTGCGCTACGCGGCGAATTTCGACACGCCCAAGGCCCTCTGGGAGCGTGTCCACGGCGACGTGCTCAAGCTCAACCAGTACCTCGGCTACGACTTCAACACGGTGGAGTTCGCCGTGCGCGAGGGCGAACCGCTCGCGATTGACTTTTGCAACCCCGCCCCGGACGCGGATATCCACTCCGTGGGCCAGGAGAATTTCGAGTGGGTCGTGGAAGCCGCCGCGCAGATGGTCATCCGCAAGGCGCGCGAGCACCAACCCGGACAAAGCAACCTGAGTTGGGGCAAGTACGTGCAGACGGCGGCGAGCGGGCAACCTTTGACCTAGTTGGCAGCAACCCGAGGGATCACATGGCCATGAGCGACAAACAGCACACCTTCACCCTCGGCATCGAGGAGGAGTTCCAGATCGTCGATGCGGAGACGCGCGAGTTGCGCTCCTACGTTCAGCAAATCCTGGAGGACGAGCAAGGTCACATGACGCTCAAGGAAAACGTCAAGGCCGAGATGCATCAGTCCGTCATCGAATTGGGCACGGACATCTGCGGCGACGTGGACGTGGCACGCGCGCAGGTCATCCGCCTGCGCAGCGATCTCGCCGCCCTCGCGGCCAAACAGGGACTCAAGATCGCCTCCGCCGGCACGCATCCATTCTCGCACTGGGACGACCAACTTATCACCGAGGGCGAGCGTTACAAGACCATCGTGCAGGACTTGCAGCAGGTGGCGCGGGCCAACCTGATCTTTGGCCTGCACGTCCATGTCGGCATCCCCGACCGCGTGTCGGGCATCCAGGTGATGAACCAGGCGCGCTACTTCCTGCCGCACCTGTACGCGCTGTCGGCGAATTCACCTTTCTGGCTCGGACGGGACACGGGTTTCCAGGGCTACCGGCTGAAGGTGTTCGAGCGGTTCCCGCGCACGGGCATTCCTGATGCGTTCGAGAGCATCAGCGAGTACGACGATTACCTGAAACTCCTGGTCAAGACGACCTGCATCGACAACGCCAAGAAAATCTGGTGGGACATCCGGCTGCACCCGTTTTTCAACACCCTCGAATTTCGCATCTGCGACGCGCAGACCCGCGTGGATGACACCATCGCGCTGGCATCGCTCATGCAGGCCATCATCTGCAAACTCTACAAATTGCAACGTCAGAACCTGAGTTTCCGCGTCTACCGCCGCCGGTTACTCGACGAGAACCGCTGGCGCGCGTGCCGCTACGGCCTGGACGGCAGCCTGATCGATTTCGGCCGCGAGAGCGAGATCGAGGAACGCAGCCTGTTGCACGAGATGCTCGATTTCGTCAGCACGGAGGTGGACGAACTCGGCAGTGGCAAGGCCACCGCGCACATCGAGAAGATCATCCATCACGGCAACGGGGCCGACCGCCAGCTTGCCGCGTGGAAGAGTTCCGGCGAAAACCTGGGTGCGGTCGTGGACCACATCACCCACGAGACCTACGAGAATTTGTTGGTCCAGGAACCGCGCTCGAACACGCCGCCGCCCGCGATGGCCCCAGCGGAAACGGATGATTGATCGAAGCCAGGTAGGGATGGCTCTCCGAGCCAGTCCCTATTTTCTTCTGGAAAGCGCATCGTTACGGTGACGGTCAGCCAGAGAAGATTAGGGACTGGCTCGGAGAGCCATCCCTACCTTGGTTAGCACGCCGCTGGCGCGGCGGGTCCCCGCCACTCGCAAAAACCGCTGGCGGCGTGTCAATTCTTCGTCACATTTCCCGCTTTTCGCCATGCCTGACCGCCTATCGACCGACGCCATCGACCCCGAACTCCTCCCCGGTGCCCGCAACGCCATCCGCGATTGTCTGCGGCTGCAACCGTCCGAACGCATCACGATCATCACCGACGAGACGAGCAGCGAAATCGCCGCCGCGCTCCAGCGCGAGGTCGAGGAGGTCGGTTCCGAGTGCGCGGTGTTCGTGCTGGAGCGTTACGCGCCCCGGCCGCTCAAGGAAATGCCGCGCATCATCCTGGACGACCTGGCGAAGTCGCAGGTGAGCATTTTTTGCGCGGTCACACAGACCGGCGAACTCGGCTCGCGCATCCAGATGACCACCGTCGTCAACGCGCACAAAATCCGCCACGGCCACATGGTCAACATCAACCGCCAGATCATGCGGGAGGGCATGCGCGCGGATTTCAAGGCGGTGGACGCGCTCAGCCAGCGGATCATCGAACGTGCCCGGCAGGCCAAAAAGGTGACGTGCCGTACCGCGCAGGGGACCGATTTCGAGGCGGAGCTTTCGCCCGACCTGCGCTGGGTCAAGACCAGCGGCATCATCTCACCCGAGAAATGGGGCAACCTGCCCGGCGGCGAGATTTTCACCTCGCCGCATTGCACGAGTGGGGTGTTCGTCGTGGACGGCGTGGTGGGCGACTACCTTTGCCAGAAGTACGGCGACATCGAGGCGACGCCGCTGACCATCGAGGTCGAGGCCAACCGCATCCGGTCGCTGCACTGCGAGAACGACGACCTGCTCAACGAGTTCCGCGCCTACACGAGCACGGACGAAAACAGCAACCGCGTCGGTGAGTTCGCCATCGGCACCAACACCGCCTGCACGCACGTCATCGGCCACATCTTGCAGGACGAGAAGATTCCCGGCATCCACATCGCCTTCGGCCATCCGTACGCGGAGCACACAGGGCAAAACTGGCTGTCCACGACGCACATCGACTGCGTGGGGCGGGACTTCGACATCTGGTTCGACGGCGAGCAGATCATGGGCAAGGGGAAGTTCCTGGTGTGATCCGTGATCGTATAATCGCAACCACTCCTCAACAGAAACTCGTCATGATGTCGAATTGGTCGATGTCGGTTTCCAACTGCTTGCATCACCCGAAGAAAGCAGCGCCGTCAGCCACAACCGCGCATTGACCTACGCCCTACGTTCGGCCTAGATTCCTCCCATGTCCCTGACGCAACTCAAAGACCAAGCGATTGGTCTGGAGCCTGTCGAACAACGCGAATTGATCGCTTTCCTCATCGCGCGGCAGACCGCACAGGATGAGGACTTCAAACGCGAACTGGCGCGGAAGATCGATGACAACGATCCGACCCACTGGATCGAGCTCGATGAATTGCAGAAACGTTATTCCGAATAGTTTCTCCCCGTGGTATACCGCCTCTTCGTCGATTTGGAGGCGATGACCGTTCTCGATTCCCTTCCCGCCAAGGTGCGGCGTCGGCTGCTCGACCATTTCGTCCGGCTGCGCTCGTCGCCGGAATCCTTTTCCGGCGGTCACGAAAGCGACCAGATCGGGCGTCGCGTAGAAATCAGTTTCTTCGCTGGCCACGCCATCCATTACTGGATTGATTCTGCGGACCGACACGTCAAAGTCTTGACGATCAAAGGCGGACGCTAAGCTATTTTTCCACGGATGGAACTTTCCCAGCGCGCCCGCTTTAACGCCGCCTTCACGCCCGAGGGCTATGCCAACCTGCTGCGTTGCGCGAACGAGAGCGAGCGGTGGCCGACGGACTTCCGCGTCTCGGAAACGCCGATCTTCCTGACGCGCGAGTTCGCGGAAGAAGTCATTCGCGCCGGTTGGGACGTGGTCAACCAGCTGCGCACGCCGGAGTTCGCACAACACGCGCGGAGTGCCATCCCGCCGGGGTTGGAAGTGCCCGGCGAGACTCCGCACCCGCTGTTCATGCAGGTGGACTTCGGCATTTGCGAGGTGGACGGCAGGCTGAGCCCGCGTTTGATCGAATTGCAGGGGTTCCCGAGCCTGTACGCGTTTCAACCGTTCGTGATGCGCTGCCTGCGCGGGGCGTTTCCCGCGATCCCGGCGGACTGGCAGCCTTTCTTTTCCGGGTTGGACGAGGCGGGGTACGACGACCTGTTGCGCCGCGTGATCCTCGGCGGTCACGCGGCGGAAAACGTGATCCTGCTGGAGATCGACCCCGACCAGCAAAAAACCCGCATCGATTTCGCCTGCACCGAAACCCTGTTGGGGGTGCGGCCGGTCAACATCACCGGGGTCGTCCGGCGCGGCAGGGAGTTATTTTACCAACGCGACGGGCGTGAGGTGCCGATCCGCCGCATCTATAACCGCCTCATCTTTGACGAACTCTTGCGCCGACCCGATCTGGACGGCAAACTCTCGTACCAACTCCAGGACGAGGTGGACGTGGAGTGGGCCGGGCATCCCAATTGGTATTTTCGCATCAGCAAACACTCGCTGCCCTTCCTGAAAACCGACCACGCCTCCCCGGCGTTCTTCGCGGACGAACTGCCGCCGGACGAGTGCCTGGAAGACTACGTGCTCAAGCCGCTGTACTCCTTCGCCGGTCTCGGCGTGGACGTGGAACCGACCCATGAAAAACTCCGCGCGCTCAACGATCCGCACGCCTGGATTTTCCAGAAGAAAGTGACGTACGCGGAGTTCGTGCCGACGGTGGACGGCGCGCGTTCCAAGGCGGAAATCCGGTTGATGTTCCTCTGGCCGCCCGACGGCGAGCCTGTCCTGGCCAATAACCTTGTGCGGATGAGCCAGGGCAAGATGATGGGCGTCGATTTCAACAAGGAGAAGACCTGGGTCGGCTCCAGCATCGCGCTGCTGCCGCCGCCGACGGGACTTTAACACAGAGACACGGAGGCACGGAGACCAGAGGAGAAGAAAAAAGAACCAGAAGCAGGCGGAAAACCAGTTTCTGTCACTTTCTGCCGTCTTCCTCCTCTGGTCTCCGTGCCTCCGTGTCTCTGTGTTAAAACTACGCGGACCCGACTACGCGGTTTCCTCGTGCAGGTGTGTCAAAACGAACATCACGCAGTACGACGAGAGCAAAAACAGGAACGCCACGCTCACGAACGCCACGATGCCGAACTGGTTCGCCGGGTTCTCCACCTTCTGCAAACCCTCGCGCAGCAAACCCGACGGATTGCGCACCACGTCCCAACTGTTCCAACGCAAAAATCGCCCCAGGTAGATGCCCACGCTACCCACCGCCTGCATCACCACCACGAACGCCCAGCTCGCCCGCCAGCCGAAGCGCGCCCGGGCGATCTCCTGCATCAGGTACAGCGACAGGTAACCCAGGCAGAGCCCCGTCCAGGCGAACGACGCGATCATCAGGATGTCGTACCACAGCGGGATCGGCGGCCGGTGTTCGAGGTGCACGAAGTCCGTCACGATGTACGGCGCGTTCGGGAAGAAAAAGAACCACGCCAGCACGCACCCGGCGAAGAGCAGGTCGGGCCGGTGCCCGCGGACGTGGAGACGGTACGTGACGAAGGCGAACACCACCGGAATCCAGGCCAGCAGCAGGTTCCAGGTCAGGAACTTGAATCCGTAAGCGCCGTCCGTGTAGACCCCGCGTGCGATCAGCATCCCCAGGGCGGCGGCACTGGCAAAACCCAGCGCGGCGAGGGTCGCGATGGCATGGGCACGGCCAATGTGGCGCAAGGGTGCGGTGGGCAGGATCGATTCGGTCGTAGGCATGGATGATGGCAGCGCGGCGAATCCGCAAGTTCCCGGACCTTATCTCAGCGCCTCCCCGCGATCCAGCTTCCTTGTCCTCGCCTCAGAACGGGAACAGATCGTCCTGCACGGCCGCCGGCTGCCCGGACGTACCGCCGTCTTTCCCGGCACTTGCCCCCACCCGCTTGGCCTCCGCGCGCACCTCGGCCAGCATCGAGCGGAACTCGCACCATTCCAGGGCCGCGATCAGTTCGTCGTAGCGCGGGGCGATCACCAGATCGTCCAGCGGCACGGGCACCGGCAGGTCGGTGTCCAGGCGCACCATCTCGCGGTTCTGCACGATCTGCTCGCGGGCGTCGGCGATCTTGGCGCGCAGTTTCTCGTTTTTGATCGAGTCCACGTCAGCGAGGAGTTGCTCCAGCGAACCGGCGTTCTGGATGAGCGTCGTGGCGGTCTTCGGCCCGACTCCGGCGACGCCGGGGATGTTGTCGCTGGCGTCGCCGCTGAGCGCGAGCACGTCGAGGATGCACGGCGGCGGCACGCCCCATTTTTTGGAGATCGCCGCCGGGTCCCAGCAGGGTGAAGAAGATTCTCCGGCGAGGGCAGGTCGGCCTTGGCCGTCGAATAAACGAGGATGTCGTCCTCGACGAGGGAAAGGAGGTCCTTGTCGTTGGTGGCGAGGATCACCTCCATTCCCTGCGCTGTGCGCCGTGCAGCAGTAGGAGGCCATCAGGTCGTCGGCCTCGGTGTCGGGCAGCGAGACGCCGTGCAGGCCGAGCTTGGGCACGAGGTCGCGGATGAAGGGGATTTGCGGCACCATCTCCGAGGGCATCTCGGAGCGGTGCTGCTTGTAGCCGGGCTGGAGTTCGGTGCGGCGGGCGGGCAGACCCTCGTCCCAGCAGACGGCCGCGAGATCGGGCTGGAGGTCCTTGAGCATCCGCCGCACGGTCTTGGCGAAGCCGAAAATGGCGTTGGTCGGCTGGCCTTGCGAATTCGTCAGGCCCCGGATGGCGTGGAACGAGCGGTAGGCGTAGTAGCTGCCGTCGATGAGGAGCAGTTTCGTTGAGGGTCATGTGGCCGAATCGGCGGAAGATTGATCCGCGCCGGGCGGTGCGCGCCGGGTTGCAAGGAACCGTCGGATAGGATAACAGTCTCCATCATGGCCGACAATCACTTCGAGTCCGGTGGTGAGGAGAGGGTCTGGGACGAATACGACTGGGAACGCTTCCTCCAGCAGCAGGATCGCAAGACCGAGAAGTACATGGAGTTGCTGGAGAAGTACATCGACGATCCCAACCGCGACCAGATCATCGCGCGCGAGATGGGCTGGCACCACTTGCTCGACGAAAACGGCAAGGATTGGAGCGCCAACCTGGACAACCTTTTTTCCCAGCGTCCCGGCGAGAACATCAGCAAGGACGAGGATGAGGACGACGAGGATGAGGACGACGAACTAGACGAAGACGAGGATTTCGACGAGGACGAGGACGAAGAAGACGCCGAGGAGGAGACCGCCGACGAAGAGGAGGACGAGCCGGAGGATCGGAACAGCCAGCACCCGCTCTACCAGGCCGCCAGCGCGTTGGCCGTCTACGTGGACCAGCTTTTCAGACGAGAACGAACCCGCCGCCCAGCACCCGGCCGTCGCCCGGCTGACGACCAGCGCCACCCTGGCCAACGTCAAGCTCGCCGCCGCCCTGTCCGACGACGACGTGGACGAACTCGGCATGACCATCGCCTACCTCAAGCGGGCGCTCAAGGCCATCACCAACGCGCTGGACGCGACCAGCCAGTGCGAGCAGGAGAAGTTCCTCGACGCATCGCCAGGCGCAGGACATGCGCGGACGGATTTTCCAGGTGCGCGACGGGATCGTTTCCGCTCATGGGCCACTACCGCAACGAATGGCGGCGACGCTACGGGCAGGGGCATTAGGCGTGTCAACCCCCAGCCGATGGGGGATGCGGGTTCGATTGTTCTGGTAGGGTGTCCCCGATTCTTTCACTTTTATTGAATGGAGCAAGGGGAGGCACCGTCAGAAACACTTAAAGGCGGAGAAGAACCGTCGTTGTCCTCGGGTCCCGTCACGGAGCCGGAGGACATCGCCCTGGTCCGACGCTGCCAGGCGGGTGACAATCGTGCCTTTGACGAACTGGTCGCCAAATACCGCACCCGCGTCTACGCCATGATTTATCACCTCGTCCATAATGAGCAAGACGCCTGGGACCTCGCCCAGGACGGCTTTCTCAAGGCGTGGAAATCCCTGGACCGGTTCCGGTTCCAGTCGAGCTTTTATACCTGGCTGTACCGGATCATGACCAACGTGGCCATCGATTGGCTGCGCAAGAAACAGATTCAGGGCGCCCAGGAGTTCGACGACACCATCGGCCTCCAGGAGATGGAGCCGGGCAGCGACCTCGCGCCCAAGAGCGAGCCGCACCCCATCCAGAAAACTGGAACGCCGCGAGGTGCGCGGGCGCATCGACGCGGCCATCGCCAAACTCTCTCCCGAGCACCGGACGGTGATCCTGCTCAAGGAGATGGAAGACCTTCAATACCACGAAATCGCAGAGACGGTAGGGTGCTCCATCGGCACGGTGATGAGTCGGCTCTTCTACGCCCGCAAGAAACTCCAAACCCTCCTGAAAGACGTGTATGAAAACCTTTGAAGAACGATACACCGCGTGGATCGACGGCCAGCTCACGGGCGACACCCTGACGGCCTTTGAGCAGGAACTCGCCCGCCGGGCGGAAACCGGCGACGCCGCCGCCGAGTTAGATAAGGCGGACGCCCTCCACCTGCGCGCCTTGCTCAAAGAGCATCTCCAGGCTCCGGCGCTGACTAACACCGAGTTTTTCAACCACCAGATGCGCGAGCGCATCGACGCGGAGATCGACCGGGCAGCCCGCCGCCGCGAGTCCGCCGCCAAGCCGGCGTGGCAATTCCCGGCGTTCGCGTGGCCCTTTGTCCGGCTGGCGGGTGCGGGCGCGGCGTGCTTGTTCGTGGCGGGCGCGCTGTATTACGGGATGGTTCCGTCCCACTCGGACTCCGGCAAGAACGTCGCCACCGCGACCCCGGCCCCGCAGGCCACGCAGGCGGCGGACCCGCAAATGATCGCCCAAGATACGCCTGCCCCCCAGACCACGGCTCCGGAACACCAGGACCCGCCGCAGTATGCTCACTTGACCTCGCCGACGCCGGCTCCGTTGGATGACGATCTCCAAGCAACTGTCGCTCCGAACGCGGGCAAAAACACCACCGCGACCCCTCTGCACGTCGGCAAAGCCAGCGTCCTCTGGGTGGAAGGTCTGACTTACCTGCCCAATGTCTCCAACGTGACCTCCTCCCCGGCCCCGGCTCCGAGTGCCACCCCGGCCCCGGCTGTCCTGACCCCGAGCGCCACGCCGTAGTCTCGACGGTGTGTCTGTATCCCGTTCCATTGCCGTGAGTTGCTGCCCTTGCTTCCGTTCCCTGCTCGCCACGGCGGCCGTGTCGCTGGCGTTCGGCGGCATGACGGCGCAGGCGCAGCAGACCCAGCCGGCGGCGGCGGCGGCCAGCCGCGACGTGCTCTACGGCGCGCTGGTTCTGGCGACGAAGTCCGAGCACCCGCAGCCGACCCCGGAAGCACTCAAAGCGCAGGCCGATAATCTCCAGAAAATTTTCGGTTACAACGAGTTCCACCTGCTCGGCGAAAAGAAGAAGGCCGTCAACACCGGCCAGGAGGATTGGCTGGTGCCCAGCCGGCAATTCATCCTGCGCGTGGACACGAAGAACGCGATCATCGACGGCTACGCGCTCGCCCTCCAACTGCTCGAAGAAGACCGGGTGATCGTCGAAGCCAACGTCAAACTCAAGCACGACCACCCGCTTTTTATCCGCGGTCCTTTCGTTGGCGACGGTCAGATTTTGATCCTGCTGACGGTGCTCTGAGGTCCGCCGGTCCGGCTGCTTTCGCGGCCGGTTGTTGCGGCGGCCCTCCGAACAGTGCCCAAGTTTTCCTACAGCGTTTTTCGTTTGTGCGGAAGGTCCGTTCAAGCCCCGGCAGGGGCGTAAGAGAATAGCCCACGGCGTAAGCCGTTGGGGAAGATCATCAAGCGCGTCAGAGCCCCAGCAGGGGCGTAAGAAAAGACGCTGGCCTTGGAGAGAGGACTACCGCGTGGGTTTTCTTACGCCCCTGCCGGGGCTGGCCTGCATGGCGGTTCTTTCCCCACGGTTCACGCCATGGGCTATTCTCTTACGCCCCTGCCGGGGCTCAGAAAACCGTACAAGCAACCGAAATTACGCTCTGGAAGGAGGACAGCGCCTGTCAACCGTGTTGACTTGTCGAGACGATGTTGCCGTTCCGCTTAGTCGTGCCCGGTGGCCGGATTGTCCGACAGCGTTTCCGCCAGTTGGAGTTGCTTCACCTCTTCGAGCAACACGGAGAGCTTGGCGTGCGCCGAATGCCCGATCCGGGTTTCGAGCCTCTCGCCGAAGATGGTCAATAGCTTTTCCGCCGTCGCTGCAGTCTTGCGCAGCTTCGGCGAATGCATCCGGTCGCTCAGGTTGTCGTACAAATCGGCCATCTTGGCAATCATGACGGCCTCCGGCGCTTCGGCCAGCCGCGCGGCGTACTCGTCCTCGCGCTCCTGTTTGGGGAGCATGACGTTCTTGGTCAGTGTCACCACGTAATCCGCCACTGTCGTCCCGAACAACTCGGCCACCTCATCGTAATCCGTCGCCGTGTCCTCGATGGTGTCGTGGAGCAGCGCGGCGGTCAGTACCTCCTCGTCGTCGCAGCCGAAAACGTGCGCGAGGATCAGCGTCACCCGGGCGACGTGCGAGAAATACGGCGTCTGGTTATCGGCGCGCGTCTGGCCCTGGTGTTTGCGGGCGGCGAAACTCGCGGCGCGCAACACCGCCTGCACCGGGTTCAGCGGCGGCTTGGCCGCAGCCTTGCCCCTTTTTGGGGCAACCGGCTTCTTTTTGTCCTCCACCGCTTTCTTTTTCGCGCGGGCGGCGACGGACAATTTACGCATCAGCTTTTTGCGAAAGGAACCTTTCAAAATAGAGAAAAGCAACCGATGCCGCATTGTTACACTCGACGGAGGCAGTCTTGCAAGTGGGTTTGTCATCCGCGAGAAAAATGATGGTCCCCGGCTGACCCACGTATGTCTTCCCGCCACTAGGGGTGCGACCACCTGATTTCGGGCTGGTCTCCGGGTTTGCCTGATCCTATTTTCAGGCGAAGCTCATGGGTTCGCGCCAAAGAAAATCTCCGACGTTTCTCGTCTGCGCGGTGTTGATCCTCCATGCCGTCCACCTTGCCGCCGGCCAGGAACGACAGCTCAACGAGGCCAATTGCGCCGTCACGCTGCCCGCCGATTGGGAAGACCTCACCCCGACGAAGGAAAAGCCCGGGGACGTGCTGGCGGTTTTCGGGACGCACGACCAGCAACGTTCCCTGATGGTCCTGCTCGATCATCGCGGGACCTCCAGTTTCCCGGCGGATCAGTGGTTCGCCGCGGAAATCGATGCCCGCTGCGAGTGTACCTCCGCCGGCCGCAAGATCGCGGGAAGGTTCATCGAGATCGCGGGCCTGAGAGGCTACGAGCGCCGTGGCGCACTGCTGGTACACTTCAAGCACGTTTCCACCCTCGTGTGGGCGATCCCGACCGGCGAGGGAACGTACCTTTTGCAGGGCACGGTGGTCGATGGCAAAGCCGATCAGGCCTCCGATGTCCAGCAGACGATGGCCAGCTTCCGCTTCCTGCACCCGCCGCCGGCGGTCAACAAATCACGCACCGCCACCCAATCGCTGCGCCTGTATTTCGCCTACTTCGGCCTGCCCGCTTTGTTGCTCTGCGTGCTTCTCGCGGTGGTCCTGGGCGTGGTCGGCTTCTGTCTCCGCCTGAACCGGCATTTCCGCGTGAGCGACTACGCGCCGGACCAGTCGCCCGAGGGCGAGCCGCCGCCCTTGCCACCCGCAAGCGCCGGGCGTCCGTCCGGACCCTACGATTACTGAAACGACCCGTTCAGAACGCAAACCCGAAACTGAATTGGAACGCCCCGTTGTGCTCCTTGTGCCGCCCGTGGTGATACGGGGCCGGGTTTTCTCCATAGTCCAACCGTAGCGGTCCGATGGGCAAGTTATACCGGATGCCTGCCCCGACGGCGTAGCGCAGGTTGGAAAAACCCACTTCTTCCGCGCGCGACTTCAGGTTGCCCGCGTCCACGAACACCGCCCCCTTCAAATCCGCCAGCTTGAGCGGGAACTGGTATTCCGCGTTGAGCAGCGTGAACGCCTCACCCCCGATGGGGTAGCCCGTGTTGTGGTCGTACGGCCCCAGGTCGCGCTCCAGGAACGACCGCACGCTCGTGCTGCCGCCGATGAAGAACCGCTCGTCGATGGGCAGTTCCGTCCCTCCGAACTGCGCCGGCGTCGCGGGTTATCGTCGTCGGTGCAACTGGATCGGCTTGCCCGTCTCGCCGAAGGGCTTGATGATCCCCACCCGGAAACCGAACAGCAAAAGCTGGTTTTTGCCGATGGGTTGCAGGTACGTCAGACGATAGGTGCCGCGCACGAAGTTGACGTTGCCGCCGAGCGCGCTCCCGGCCACGTCCGCCGTCAGCGACGTGACCAACCCTTTGGTGGGTGCCACCGGATTGTCGCGCAGGTCCGCGCTCAACGTCCCGCCGAGGATGTCGGCGGTGTACTTGGGCTTGCCGAGGTTGAATTCCTGGACGTGCTCGGCCGTGGTCTTCACATTGTCCACCTGCGCGAAGGCGCTGACCGTGAACTTCTTGCGTGATCGTGCGCGAGAGCTGCACCAGGCCGCCCTCCTCCGTTTTCTTGTAGGCGTCCAGGTCGCGCGTCAGCGCGTTCAGGCGCAAGCGCAACTCGTAGTCGGTCTCGAACAGGTAGGGGTCGACGTAGAGCAACTCCCCGCTGAGCGTGCGCGTCGAGTAATCCACCGAGAACTGATCGGCCGGCCCGATGCCATTGAAGTCGCGGTCGCGCAATTCAACGCCGAAGATGGGTCCCTCGAACGTCCCGTAACCCAGCGACAAGCCGAACTCGCGCGCCTTCGCTTCCTTCACGCCGATGTCCAGCCGCAGCGTGGTGTTGTCGGGCTGCGGCACGGGTTCGACCTTCAACTGGGCGAACAAGCCCGGTGCGGATCATTTCTTGATAAAGTTCGTCGAGCGCCTTGGGATCGTAGACCTTGCCGGAGAGCTTGCGGAAGCGGTTGCGCAGGTACTCGGGCTTGAGCCGGTCGGTGCCGACGATGCGCACGCCGTCGAAATGATAGAGCGGCCCCGAGCTGCACCGTGAACCGTCGCCGGCACGCTGCCGCCGTTGCGGCCGACGAGAGTCGGATCGCTGCACGACGGTGACCTGCGGCGGTGAAATATCCGTGCTTCTTGTAATAGTCCTCCAGCTTGCGCTGCATGGCATCGACCCGCGGCCGGGTGTAGGGCAGCGGAATCTGGTCGGCGATGAGGCCGCGCACCTGCGCGGGCGGGAAGACCAGATCGCCGTCGATGCTCACGTCGCCGAAGCGGTATCGCCCTCCCTCGACGATGGGGATCGTGAGGTTCGCGCGGGTGCGGTTGTTGACGAACTCGACCGTGGGCGTGCCGACCTGCGCTTCGAGATACCCCTCGGAGAGGTAGAAACGCTGCACGAGGTCGGTGCCCTTTTGCACGTCGGTATCGACGTAGGGCATAATCCTTGCGCGACGCCGGGAAACGCTCGCGGGTCTGGCCGATGATGTACTGCTGGAAGTTCGTCACGTCGCGGTAATGGTCGTTGCCCGTGAAACGGATGTCGCCCAGGAGGACGAGCGGGCCTTCGTCCACCTTGAGGACGAGGTGTTTGCCGTCGACGATCGTGTAACTGGTGCTGACGAAGGAGTAACCGTTCTTGCGGTAGAAGAGTTCGAGGAAGAATGCCACGTCGTCGGCGGTGGCGGGCGCAGGCCGTCGTGCTTGATGGTGTCGAGCGGGTCGAAGAGCGCGTCGCGCAGGTCGGCCTCGGTGAACGCCGTGCACGCCTGGAAATCGACGGTCACGTCGCCCGCTTTGGTGGTGGTGGCCGCGCCTTCCTTGTGCTTCGGGTGTGAACAGGCCGCAGGACGTGAGCAGGAGGAACGCGGCGAGATAGGGGAGGCGGCACTTGAACACGGAGACACAGAGACACAGAGGGCCACGGAGGAAGAGGGATGGAAACAGAAAAATTCCTTTTTTTCTCCTCTGGTCTCCGTGTCTCCGTGTCTCTGTGTTGATGCGCCGCTCGACCCCACGAACAGGCTGCCGATCCGCACGGACGTTAGATAAAGAGTTTCGCGTCATCAGCGGAAACGGACGAGATATTGCACCCGCCCGCGCAGGTCGCCCTCGATGCCCAGGTCGGCCACGAACTGCACCTGTCCGTCAGCTTGAAGCGTCGCGCCGACCTGCTGCTTGCCCGTGGCCGGGTCCGTCGCCGCCCACGTCGAGGTTCACCTGGTCGGCCAGCGTGGACTTCGGCTCCGTCGCGCGCGGACTGCTTCTTCGGGAACGTGCGCCGATAGAGGTCCTGCAGCACGAGCAGCGTCGCCTTGCCCGCGAGCGCCTGGGCGTTGCCCGCGAGTTCGTCCGGGGTCGAGCCGGTCGCCAGCAGCGAGACGATTTGCTCCTGGGCCAGCGGCGGGTCGCTGGAGAACGTGACCTTCGGGTCTTTCGCGCGGCCGGTGACGTAGACCGTCACGAGATAGTTGCGGATCGTGGACGTGCCCGTGCATGTCCAGCACCGGGTTGAGCGGCTGGTCGGGGGTGAACGTGATGTTGCCCGTCGGCGATTTCCAGCGGCTGAAGGGCAGCGTGGTCGACGAGGTCCTTGATTTCCACGTTGCCGTCGAGCAGCGGCTGCCGCGCCCGTGCCGCGCACGTGCAGATCGACCAGCGCCTGCCCGTTGGCGAGGTTGCCGCGCACGAAGAACGGATCGTCCGTCTTGATGGCGAGGTCGAGCTTCCACTTGTTGATCGGCGCGACGTTGACCCCGATGGACCCGGCCTCGGCTCGGTGGCCGGACGCGGCGCGGGCGGCGCGGGCGCGGGCTTGCCGGGCATGTTGATGCGGCACGATGTCGATGTCCTTGAGGTAGCGGCTCTTGGTGATGCCGACGTAGCCGGTGACGCGTCGCGCCGCGCCAGCGGGCCGGTGATTTTCACGTCGGCGTTGACGCGCGCGGTGAGGTTGTCGTCGCGCACGGCGAGCACGTCGTCGGCCGTGGCGGCGAGGTCGAGCGTGGGCTCGGTGAGTTTGGCGAAACCGACGTCGCCCGCTAGCGTTGATCTTGCCGCCGCCGATCTCGCCGTTGAACCGCTCGATGCGCAGTTCGTTTTCGGCGAACGCCAGCCGCGCGTGGAAATCGCGGATGGCGGGCACGGTGATGTTCTCCGCGCGGGCGGCGGCGATGTTCAGTTCCGGCGAACCGGCGAAGCGCCGGTTTTTCGATCGTGCCGCCCACTCGCACGTCCGCGGCGACGTCGCCCTGGATGAAGCGCATCGCCTTCGTCGCGCCCGCCAGGAAACCGAGGCTGGAGCGCGGAAGCTGGATCGTCAGGGCGACGGGCGATTTCGGGTCGAGTTCCTTGTTTGCGGCGATGGCGTGCAGGTCCAGCGGGCACGTTGCCCTTGATGGTCAGCGGCTGGATTTGCGGCTGGCGCACGACGGTGTCGAGGTCGAGCCGGTTGTCGTTCAGCGTGAGGTTGAGTCGGCGTCGGCGGGCCGGACGGTGGCGAGCTGCGGGCTGCGCGAGACCGCGCGCCTGCGACCTTCACGTCGGCGACGATTTTCGAGAGGCTGCCGTGCGCGTCGATCTGGAGCTGCGACCGTGCCCTGTGACGGGCGGGGCTGGCCTTGTTGTTCTTGTCGACGCTGGCGAACAGCGTTTCGATGCGGCAGCGGCTTGGACGCGACGTTCACGTCGATCTTGTCCACGTCGGGGACCGGGCCGCCGGGGGCGGAAGTTTTGTCAGGTCGAGCGGAATTTGGATGTAGCCGGCGAGCAGTTCGGTGGTGCCCTGCTTGAAGTGGATTTTGTCGAGCCGGGCGAGCGCGTCCTTGAGCGCGAAGGTGGTGCGCAACTCCAAGCCGTTGGTGCTCGACGAAGATCGTCGGGAAGTCGATGACCTGTCTGCGAATATTGTCCCTGCGATGTCCGCCTCCAGCGGGCCGACGGCGTTGAACTCGACCTGGTGCGCGCTGATCTTGCCGCCGCCGGAGAAATGCGGGCCGTCGCCGGTCCTTGGCGAAATTTCCCTGCGCCTGCCATTGCACCTGGAGCGAGCCGCCGAGCTTCGGCGCGACGGGCTGGACGATCTCCGCCTGCGCATCCCGGACGTGCCGGGTTGTGCCTTTGCACGGCCACGGCGACCTTGCCCGCGCTTGTATGGGTCACCGCGGTGGGCACGACACGTTGTCGCGCGAGGCAGTCTTGCCGGGCGCGTTGATCTGCGCGGCGGGCGGGGTCTTGGCGGAAGAGGCGGCTTCGATCTCGGCCCTGGTCGACTGCTGCTGCTTGCGTCGGGAGGCGAGCAGGAGCGGCTCGAAACGCGCAAGGTCGGCAGATTGACGTTCAGGCTGAGCCTGATAATCGAACGGCGCGACCGTGGCGGCCTGGCCGTTGATATCGAGGGTGTTCTTATCGTTGAGCCGCACCTGAGGAGGTCTGTGATGGTCGCCTGCTTGTTGGCGGCGACGATGTTGCCGTCGATGCGCTCGATCTTCGCGCCTTGGCCTCGATGTTCGCGCCGGTGAGGTCGGCGGTGCCGTCGATCTCCTGGTCGTTCGCGCCGGGCGCGGTGGCGAGATGGCCGCTGGCCTGCGCGGCGAGGTGGAAGCTGCCAGCGAGCTTCGTGGCGACGGGCGGGCTTGGCACCGTGGTTGGCCTCGCCGGGTTCGGCGGCGGCCGGTGGCGCGGCGAGCAGCGAGTTGAACGCGCCGAGGTCGGGCAGGTCCACGTCGAGGTTACCCTGTAAATGCATAAGGCGCGGCCAGTGTCCGCGCCGCCGCCGAAAGTCGAGGCCGCTTTTCGGGTCGATCTTGATCTGGCCGGTCTTGATCGTCGCATGGTTGTCGGCGACGACGACCTGCGTGTCGATGCTGTCGATCTTCGCGCCTTTGGCTTCGAGGTCGCGCGCGGTCACGTCGAGCGTGCCGTCGATCTTCTGGTCGTTCGCGCCGGGTGCGGTGGCGAGATGGCCGTGGACGTTTCCGGCGATTTTCAGGCTGCCCCCGAGCGCGGCGTCGGCGGCCGTTGGCCTCGAGCACGGCGTTGAAACGCGCGAGGTCCGCGAGGTCCACCGTCAGCCCAGCCTCGAACGGGTAGGGCGCGGCAAGCCCGCCGTGGCCGGTGAGGTCGATGGCGTTCTTGTCGTCGAGCACGATGCGGCCGGTTTTGAAGACGGCGCGGTTGTTTTCGACGCCGACGACCACGTCGGCGGTTTGGACGGTCGCGCCCTTGGCTTGCAGGTCGCGGATTTGCAAATCGAACCCGCCGCCGTACACGCCGTCTTGCGCGGTGACGTTGCCCTTCGCCGTGACCCCCCTTCAAGGGCAACGGCCTGCGGGTCGGCGGCGAACTGGGTCACGTCCGGCAGGGCGATGCTCAGATCGGCGACGAGCGGCTGCTTCTGCCACGCGGCGAAATCCTCGGGGATGACGTACGTCCCATCGACGTTGACGTTGTTCGGGCCGCGAGTGATCTCGACCTGTTCGAGCTTCACGTTCGCCTGATCGGTGGACAGCGCGAGCTTGACGTCGTCGACGCGGTAATCGGCGCACGCGACGCCTTCCACGTTGGCGGCGACGTGCGTTTGCAGCCGGTCGTAGAACGGCAGGTGCGGCGGGGGCGGCGCGTTGGGAGCGGTGGGCGTGGCGGTGGCGTCTTCGGGCAGGACTTTCGTCGTGTCGATGGCGAAGTCCATGCTAGCGACGACAGCCTTTTGCGCGGGCAGGCCGAGGTTTGCACGTGGCCCTTGAGCGTCGTGGCGAGCTTGCCGCCGGCCAGCGTGAAATCGCCGCCGGCGTGCAGCGAACCGTCGATTTCCTGCGGCAGCTTGACGGGCAGTTTGTTGAAATCCGGCGCGTCGATTTCCAACGTGCCGTGGCCGGTCGGAACGCGGCGAGATTTTCCATCTTGTCGGCGAGGACGATATGCGCGCGGCATGGTGACCCGGTTGTCGCCCTGCGACCACGTCGGCCCGTTCGAGTTCGGCGGTGCCGTCGCGTGAACGTCGCGCGCGCAAGGCAATGGTATCAACCGGCGCGGTCGTCGTGTCGCCGAACGCCGGACGCGCCGCGCGCGGATTTCCGTGACGGCCCGTCCAGCTTTTGGGTCGGTCGGTGTTGCCGTCGAAATCGACGTGCGAATTTGTCGAGCGTGCCGTCAGCGGGAGGTCGAGTTTGAGGAAGTCGCAGGAGCGCGGCAGCGAGAGGGCGTTGACGTCGAGCGCGAGCTTCACGTCGGGCGGCGTGCCGAGGCCTGGACGTTGAGCGTGAGGTTCGCGTTGCCGCCGAGGAGCTTGTCGGCGTCGAGCGAGACGTCGAGGAGTTGCTGTTCCAGCTTGGAGCCGTCGATGCCGAGCGCGCGCGGAAGTGAATGTCCGGCGCGAGGGTCAGGTCGGTGAGCTGGAGGTCGCGGTCGCGGTAGCTCGTGGCGGCGGAAACGTTGTTCAGGTCGGGGCCGCCGGGGATGCGCAGTTCGCCGAGCGCAACTCGCCGTTGCGCTCGGGGTCGAGTTCGAGCGTGAGTCCGCTGACGAGCAGGCCCTGGCTACGGCGGCGGATTCCGTGGCGGCGGCGACGGCGGGCGAGGCCGGCGCGGGCACGACGGACGATGCGGCGGCGGCCTGCCCGGCGGCGTGCGCGCTCCTCGGGCGTGTCGGGACGCATCAGGAAGTTGACGTTGCGCAGGCTCAAGCTGTCCCGGCAGCGGCAGCGGCGGCAGCGAGAACGGCTCCTTCTTTTTCGGCGGCGACGGCGGCGATTTGCTCGGGTCGTAGATCACGTCCGCGTCGTGCAGCGTCACGCTCTCGATGAACGCGGAGTTCAGGCCGTGGCGCGCGAGCGTGAACAGGCTGTAGTGGAGTTCGAGCAGGCCGACGCTGGCTTTTTCGACGGGTCCGGGCGCGGTCGGGCGACGTGCAGGTTTTCGACGCGCAGGCCCGTGAAGATCGTCCCGCCGAGTCGAAGTCGATGCGCAGGTGCTGCTTCGCGCCGACCTTGCGCGCGGCGAACTTGACCACCGCGAAAATGATCGGCTGGTAGAAGACGATCAGCAGGAGCAGGAGGATGCCCACACCGGCCAGCAAGCGTTTCCACCACGGCCAGCGGCGGCGCGGCGGCGGGGGCGGATTTCTGGTCGGCGGAGGCGGCGGGCACGGGCACGCGCCCACTTGTACACGAACGCCCGCCCGGCGGCAACCCCCGCACCCGGTGGGCGCGGGTCCCGCCGGCGCAAATATTTTCACACGGAATTTTTACATTCCGCCGATTGCATTCCGCCCCGCCGGTACTAACGTGCGCCACTCCATGATCAAACCGGGCAGCGACTGGGACATTCCCTCGGCCACGTCCGCCTACAACATCGACCGCTGGGGCGCGGGTTATTTTGCCATCAACGCGCAGGGCAACTGCCAGGTCACCCCGCTGCAAAACCAGGGCGCGGCCATCGACGTGATGGCCGTCGTGCAGCGAAGCGCGCGAGCAGGGGCTGGGCTTCCCGCTGGTCATCCGCTTCCAGGACCTGCTGCGCCACCGCGTGCAGACGATCTGCAAGGCGTTCGCCAGCGCCATCGCGGAGGCCGGTTACCAGAAGCCGTACCGCGGCGTGTTCCCGATCAAGGTCAACCAGCTGCGCGAGGTCGTGGAGGAAATCCTCGACGCGGGCGCGGAATACCATTTCGGGCTGGAGTGCGGCAGCAAGCCGGAACTCTTCGCGGCGCTGGCGGTGCACCGCGACCCGGAAAGCGTCATCATCTGCAACGGCTACAAGGACGCCGTGTTCATCCAGAACGCGCTGCTGGGCCGCAAGCTGGGCAAGCAGATCATCATGGTCGTCGAGAAGATCGAGGAGCTGCGCCAGATCGTGGAGATTTCCCGGGAGATGGGCGTCGAGCCGCTGGTCGGCCTCCGCGTGCGGCTGCAGAGCGGGCGCGGGCAAGTGGGCGACGAGCGGCGGCGAGAACGCGAAGTTCGGCCTGTCCACGGCGGAACTCGTCGCGGCGAGCGAATATCCTCAAGGCGAACGGGTCTGGCGCATTGCCTGCAAGCTGGTGCATTTCCACGTCGGCAGCCAGGTGCCCGACATCGGCACGATCAAGCGCGCCGTGCGCGAGGCGGCGCGGTTTTACGCGAAGCTCGCGAAGATGGGCCACGAGCTCGAATACATGGACGTGGGCGGCGGCCTGGGCGTCGATTACGACGGCTCGCGCACGGCGTTCGATTCAGCACGAACTACACGCTGCAGGAGTACGCGCGCGACATCGTCTACAACATCATGGACGTGTGCGACTCGGAGAAGGTGCCGCACCCGATCATCGTCAGCGAGAGCGGCCGGGCGCTCGTGGCGCATCATTCGATGCTGGTCGTCGAGGCGTTCGGCGCCATCGAGAAGGACGGCGCGCACGGGCCATCGAGGTCACGGAAAAAGACGCCAAGCTCGTGCAGGACATCTCCGAGACACAGAAGGGTCTGTCAGCAGCGAGAACCGGCTCGAAGCCTTGCACGACGCGCTAGCAGTACAAGGAACAGGCGCAGGCGATGTTCGACCTCGGCCTGCTCGACCTCGAAACCAAGGCGAAGGTCGAGGGCATCTACTGGCAGATCGCGCGCAACGTCGTCAGATTCTTCGAGGGGCATGCGCTACATCCCGGAGGAGGTGCGCGAACTGTCGAACTCCCTCGCCGACCAGTACCTCTGCAATTTTTCGGTGTTCCAGTCGCTGCTGGACCACTGGGCGCTGGGGCAGTTGTTTCCCGATCATGCCCATCCACCGGCTCAACGAATCGCCCGAGCGCAACGCGACGCTGGTGGACATCACCTGCGATTCGGACGGCAAGATCAACAAGTTCATCGACCTGCAGGACGTGAAGGACACGCTGCCCTTGCACGCGCTCGATCCGGGCGAGCCGTACTATCTCGGGTTGTTTCTGGTCGGCGCGTACCAGGACATCATGGGCGACCTGCACAATCTCTTCGGGCGCGTGACGGAGGTCCACGTCTTTCTCGACGAGGACGAGGACAGCGGCTATTACATCGAGGAAATCATCGAAGGCAGCACCATCGCGCGGCGTGCTCGCGCTGACGCAATGGCAGACGGCCGAACTGGCGCGGCTGATGAAGGCGCAGATCGACGCCGCCATCAAGAGCGACCGGCTCAAGCCCAACGAGGCGATGCGAATGCTGGCGACGTTCGAAAAGGGTCTCCAGGGTTACACGTACCTGACGTTCAACGGGACGAAGTAAGCTCGGCGACGAGGGAGATCAACGACGGTCCGGGTTTTTTCGATCCGCCGGGCCACGAGGCTCTCGTGGGAAGCCCCGCCGCAGGCGTCGTCCCCAAGGTAGGGTTGCCTCTCCGAGGCAATCCAAATGTTGCCGGCGAGGCGCACCGTGCGCACAATGGTCATCCAAGCCAATCTTGGATTGCCTCGGAGAGGCAACCCTACCTTGAGGGATGCGCCTAGCGGCGCGGTGGGGCTGATTCTTCATTCAATCTGAGAAGCGGTGTCCCTTGTTTCGACCGGCCGCAACGGAGCGTCCGGGCAAACAACCTGCTCTCCAGGGGCAACCATGCCCGTCGTCCCCGCCTCCGCCCCTGCCGGACGGCCTCACCTCTATTGGATCGACTGGCTGCGGTTCCTCGCCGCCGCCACGGTTTTGCTCGATCACGTCTGCGATGCGAATTGGTTCGGCCAAAACGTCGCCGTCGATCCACGCCACAAAACGCTGCTGACGTTCCTGACCGCGCCGATCCACCTCGGCCGGGAGGCGGTGGTCGTGTTTTTCGTGCTCAGTGGAACGCTTGTCGGGGGCCTGACGCTGCGTAAGATGCGCGACGGCACCTTCGACGCGGCGGGTTACGCGGCGGACCGGCTCGCCCGCGTTTACGTGCCGCTGGTGCCTGCCCTCCTGCTGACGGCGGCGAGCGTGCGGATGCTCGACGATCCGATGGCCCCGTTGCAATACCTGGGATGTTTGCTCGGGTTGCAGGGGGTGGTGACGCACCACCCTTACGCCAACGGCCCCCTGTGGTCGTTGTCCTACGAGATTTGGTTCTACGTGCTGGCCGGTTGCGTGGCGGTGGCCGCCGGCGGGCGGGGCCGGACAGGCCGCGTCCGGCGTCTGGCGTGGGAGATCGGTGCGTTGACCCTGGGCATCCTGTGCTTCCGGCTCCAATGGACATATTTTGCCTGCTGGCTGCTGGGGGCCGCAGGGATGGGATTGAGCGAACGCATCGCCAAACCGGCCCGCCCCTGGGCCATGCTCGCGGGGGTGGCCTTGATGTTCGCGGGGGTCGCCGGGTTCCGGCCGGACCTGCTCGCTTTGGTCCCGTTGCTCGGGCTTCTCAGCGGCTGGTCCTGGCTGGACCAGGCGGCCACGCTGACCCTGGGCGCGGGCACGCTCTTGCTCGTCGCCAGCATTTGCCGGTCGGTCCCGGCCAGCCCCACGGGCGCACGGATCGAACGGCTGGGCACCACGCTGGCGGCGTTTTCCTACACCTTGTACCTCACGCACATGCCCATCCTCCGGGTTTTCGCCAGCACCAGCGCCCGACTGCCGGAACTGGTGACGTGGTACGCGTTGTTCCGCCTGACGTGGTGGGCCGCGGCCTGCCTCGCGGTGGCGTGGGTGATGTACGTGCTCTTCGAGAAACAAACGCCCCGCGTGCGCCGGTGGCTGCGGGCGCACTTCGACGGGACCGCGCGCGACCGCGCCGCCCGGGACCGGCCCGCGCTCGCGGCGCAAGCGTAGGAAGGCAGAAGGCAGAAGGCAGAAGGCAGAAGGCAGAAGGCCAGAAGGCGAGCCGCTCCGAATTTAGAGCGTGAGTCGCTCACCTCGTTTCTATCCGGCCTTCTGCCTTCTGCCTTTTGCCTTCTGCCTTTTCCTCGCCGCCTGTCACCGCGCCGAGACGGACGTGGCCAAAGGCAACCGCGAACAGGTCCTCCTGCTCGGCAACGGCGCGGAACCGACCGACCTCGACCCGCACATCATCACGGGCACGAAGGAATTCGCCATCGCCACGGCGCTCTTCGAGGGGCTGGTCAGCGTGGACCCGGTCGATTCGCACCCCACTCCCGCCGTCGCCGATCGCTGGGAAATCTCTCCCGACGGGACCGTGTACACGTTCCACCTGCGCCCCGACGCGAAATGGAGCAACGGCGACCCGGTGACGGCCGACGACTTCGTGTACTCCTGGCGGCGCGAACTCACCCCGACCCTCGCGGCGGAATTTTGCTTTTACCTCTTCGACATCCACGGCGCGGCGGATTTCAACGCGGGCAAGACCACGGATTTCTCGACGGTCGGCGTGCGGGCGCTCGACCCGGCGACGTTCCAGGTGACGCTCGACCATCCGACGCCGTACTTCCTGAACCTGCTGCGCGCCCCGCCGTTCTTTCCGGTGCATCGCGCGTCGGTCGAGGCGGCCGGGCCGTTCGACCATCGCGGCACCGGCTGGACGCGCGCCGGACGGCTGATCGGCAACGGCCCCTTCGCTTTGTCGGAATGGACGGTCAACAAGGTCGTGGACGTGCGTAAAAACACCCACTACTGGGACGCCGCGCGCGTGCGACTCAACGGCATCCGCTTCTTCCCTTGGGATAACCTCGACAACGAGGAACGCGCCTTCCGCGCCGGGCAGCTCCACCGGACCTACGGTGTGCCTTTCGCCAAGATCGACACCTACAAACGCGACCAGCCCGACGCCCTGCGGCTCGATCCGTACGCGCGCACGCAGTACCTCGCGTGCAACACCAAGCGCCCGCCGCTCGACGACGTGCGCGTGCGCCGCGCGCTCGCCCTGGCCATCGACCGCGAATCCATCGTGCGTAACCTGACGCGCGGCGGCGAACGCGCGGCCTATTGCCTGGTCCCGCCCGACACCGGCGGCTTCACGGCGCGTGCACGATTGCCGTACGATCCCGACGCCGCCCGCGCGCTGTTGGCGGCGGCGGGTCATCCGGGCGGCCAGGGGCTGCCGCCGGTCGAGTTATTATATAATACTTCCGAGGCCAACCGAGTGGTCGCCGAGGCCGTGCAGCAGATGTGGAAGACCGCCCTCGGCGTGAACGCCACCCTCACCAACCAGGAATGGAAGGTCTACCTCTCGCGGCGCACGCAGCAGGATTACCAGATGTACGAGGGCGGCTGGACGACGTTTTACCTCGACCCGACGGGGTTCCAGGAACTCTTCATCGGCGGCAGCATCATCAACCAGACCGGCTGGGCCAACGCCGCGTACGACGGGGCGTTGAACGACGCGCACACGGTCGATGCCGCAGCGCGGCAGGAGAGCCTCCAGCGCGCGGAGGAAATCCTCATGGACGAGGCTCCGATCATCCCGATCTATCATCACGTCCGCGCGTATCTGCTCTCGCCGTCGGTGCAGGGGTATTCGTCCAACCGCATCGACGATCACCCGTACAAATATGTCTGGCTGAAGGAGTGAGGCGGCCGGTCGTCCCTACACCGCTTCTCAAGTTGGCTGATGCGTTCAAAACCGGAGGTGGATGGCGCTCTCCGAGCGGCATTGGTCCCCTTTCCGGCGCAGCCGGCCGAACTTCAAGACGCCTGCGGCGTGAGTGGGACCAATGCCGCTCGGAGAGCGCCATCCACCGCTCGCTTCCACCTCACCTGTTCTATAGCGTTTTTCGTTTGCGTGTAGGGTCTGCGCCAGCCCCGGCAGGGGCGCAAGAGTTCAGCCCACGGCGTGAGCCGTGGGAAAGATCGCCAGCTATGCCAGCCCCGGTAGGGGCGTAAGAAGACCCGCCCGGTGGTCCTCGCAAGGCCGCCGTGTTTTCTTACGCCCCTGCCGGGGCTGGACCATTTCGCGGCTGCCACCCACGGCTCGCGCCGTGGGCTAAACTCTTGCGCCCCTGCCGGGGCTGAAAAACCGGACAGGCAACTGAGAAACGCTTTAAGAAGCGGTTTACTTTACAGGACGACCGGCCACCTGTTCAGCAATCCTCCTACACATTTTCTGAAAGCAGGACTGCCGGCGCATGATACGCTTGCCGTGCGCTCCTCCCCTTATGCGTTCCCCTTTCTTTTCCCGCCGCCTCGCCTTGCCGGCGTTGTTCGCTGCCCTGGCCGCTACGCCCCTTCCGCTCGTCGCCCAACAGCAGACCACCGCCCGGCCGGCCAACGCCTTCGGCGACACCGGCGGCTTCGAGAAGAGCACCGTGAAGGACAACCTGTGGGACGGCGTCGATGGCGACGGCAACTTGGCCGGGTTCACCTTCAGCGCGTCGGTCCTCACCGAAAAGGCCGCCTTCGGCAAACTGGCCATGCCGCCCTCGGTGGCGTTCGTCGATCTCAACGGCGACGGCAAGCCGGACCTCGTCACCGCTGATCCGACGGGGTTTTTCCGCTTTTATCCGAACAGCGGCACGGCGACCGCGCCGAAGTTCACCAGCGCCGAACTGATGCCGTTTTTCGTTTCGCTCTCCCCCCGGCCGCGCAAGGCCGATTACGAAAATAACGACGACAACGACGAGACGCGTTTTTGTCCGCGCTTCGCGCTGGCAGATTGGCGGCGCACGGGCCTGCTCGATTTTATGATCGGCAACTACTACGGCGAGGTCCTGTTCCTGCCCAACACGGGCACCGCCCGCCAGCCGTCGTTCCGCTGGCCGGGCACCCTGGACAAGCTGCGCATCCCCACCGACAGCCAGGGCCGCTACTGGGCCAACCTGCTCTCGCCGGTAGCCTACGACTGGACCGGCCGGGGACGGCTCGACCTCATCACCGGCGAGGGCACGTACTCGGCCAACGCGATCCACCGGCTCGAAAACATCGGCGACGGGAGCACCCCGAAGTTCACCAACGCCAACGGCAAACACACCTATCTGGCCTACGGCGACGGCCGCGAACACCTCATCCCGACGGTGGTCGATTACAACGGCGACGGCAAGCCGGACCTGCTCGTCTGCGACCGTACGGGCGAGGTCGGCGTGTACCTGAACACCGGCAAGCCCGGCGACGAACTCGCCCGCGCCTCGACGATCACCTTCGGCAACACCTCCAAACTGCCCGGCCTGTGCAGCCTGTACGCCGCCGACTACAACGGCGACGGACTCTTCGACCTCATCATCGGGCTGCCCAACGGACACATCGCCGTGGCGCTCAACACCGGCACCAGGACCGAGCCGAAGTTCGGGCCGCCGCAGGACATCAAGGGCGAGGACCGGCTCAAGCGCGACGTGCACGCGCCCGACGGCTGGTCATCCAACGCGTGGAACATGAACGGCAACGCGCTGACGTACGTCAACGTCGTCACCAACGAGAGCGACCCGGGGTGCGACCCGCCGGAGGGTCGCTCCTGCCTGAAGCTCGGCTATTGGCCGACGGCGCAGCCGACGTTTCCGATGCCCGCCGACGGGATGCCCGGCGCGCCCCGGCACATCACGTTGATCCGCAAGGGGCTGTCGCTCGAAATCGGCAAGCACTACCATTTCAGCTTCAAGGCCAAGGGGACGGCCAACGAACGGTTGAGCTGGGAGTTCCGCGCGGAATACCGCGGCGTGCCGGGGACGATGAAGGTGGAACGCGACGAGCGCGGCGGGGCCAAGCGCGTCGGGTACGTGGCCGCGGAAGAGAAATACACGAATGATTTCAAGGTCGGCGACGCCTGGGGCACGGTGCAGGGAGACTTCATCCCGCGCTGGAGAGACCCGGTGCTCGCCGACGAGAAAACGATGTCGCTCACGCTGTACGTCGAGTTCTGGGCGGTCAACCTGACGGGCAACCTGTACGTGGACGATTTCCAATTGACGCCAGCGCCCTGAGACACGGTGTGGGTAAAGGGGAATCTTGGCCGCAAAAAGCGCAGAGAGCGCAAAAAAGAGATTGGAAGACGGCCTGTCGCCTTTCTGCTTTTGAGTTTTTTGCGGTTAGAGGGCGTCTGAAAAGGGGTGTTTTGGAGGCAGTTTAGAGGATGAAAGTCCTCGTTTATGCCACCGATCTAAGTGACCACGAATGGAGTAAAATGCAGCACCTTTTACCGCCAGCCAAGCACGGCGGTAGACCGCGCAAGCACGCACGGCGGCTGATCTGCGACGCCATCTTTTACCTGGTGCGCGCGGGCTGCGCCTGGCACCTGCTGCCGACCAATTTTCCGCCGTGGAAGACCGTCTATCATTATTTCCGCGCGTGGCGTTTGGCCGGGGTGTGGCTGCGCCTGCATGGTCGCCTGCGCAGCCTCTGCCGACGCCGGGCGGGCCGCTCGGCCAAGCCGACGGCTGCGATCATCGACAGCCAGAGTACCAAGACGACGGACCGCGGCGGGGTGCACGGCTACGATGGCGGCAAAAAGGTCAACGGACGCAAACGTCACCTGCTCGTAGACAGCTCGGGACTGGTGCTTTGCGCACAGGTGCACGCCGCCGACATTGCCGACCGCGACGGGGCCATGCCCCTGCTCGAAGCGGCGGCGGCACGCTTCGCCAACCTCAAGCATCTGTGGGCGGATGCGGGTTACCGCGGCCGGCTCGTCGCCTGGATCAAAGAGCGCCTGGGCTGGAGCGTGGAGGTGGTGCTGCCGCCCCGGCGTTGGGTGCGTTGCCCGGAGGGCGTTGAACCGCCGCCGATGCCTGCCTTTACCGTGCTCAAAAGACGCTGGGTGGTCGAACGCACCTTTGCCTGGCTGGGCAACTACCGGCGGCTTTCCAAAGACTACGAGTTCCTGCCCGCCACCGAAGAAAACCTGATCTATCTAGCCATGAGCCGACTCATGCTGCGCCGACTTTGCCGCCCGGCAAAATGACCACCAAAACACCCCTTTTCAGACGCCCTCTACTGCGTTTTTCAGTTGCTCGTGGTGTCCGGAGCCCCGGCAGGGGCGGCAGAGTCCAGCCCACGGCGTGAGCCGTGGGTTGAAGGCGTGAAACGGACGAGCCCCGGCAGGGGCGTAAGAAAACACGGCGGCCTGGCACGGACCACCGGACGGCTTTTCTTGCGCCCCTGCCGGGGCTTTACGGCTTGAGGAAAACGTTTCCCACGGCTCACGCCGTGGGCTCAACGACTACCGGCTCAAGCCGGTAGGATGCGATGGGACTAAAAGTCCGGTGGCGGCTAGAAGCCGCTTGGAAAGCCCCCGGCCCGGGCCGGCTGGCAAGGCATCGGCGGCGACCCCTGGCCTCACGGCGGGTCGGCCACGATGCGGAACGTTCCCTCGCCATCCTCGTCCCACTTCTGCTCCTCGATGTAGCGCTTGATCGTCTTCTCATCGACCGCTCCGACCGTCGCGCAAAAGTAGCCCCGTGCCCACAGGTGCTGGCCCCAATAACGCTTCTGCAAACTCGGGAACTCCTCCTGCAGCTTGCGCGAACTCCTGCCCTTCAAGTACTGCGCCAGCTTGGCCGGCGACAACACCGGCGGCGCGCTGACGAGCAGATGCACGTGGTCGGGCGACACCGCTCCACGCACCACCGCCACCTCCCGCGCCCGGCAAATCTCGCGGATCAGGTCGCGGCAACGCACCGCCAGGTCCCCCTTGAGCACCGGCCAGCGGTACTTGGTCACCCAGATCAGGTGGTACTTGCAGTCCGAGACCGTGTGCCCACGATGGTGGTAGTTGGCCATGCAGCCGCCCACCTTAACGCGCCACCCGCCACCCTCCAAGGCAGACCGTCTAAAGACGGTGGGCTCCAACCCGGCACCTGGATACTGAACTCTGCCGCCCCTGCCGGGGCTCCGGAGGCGTCACACGCAGCCGGGAAACGCAGTAAAATGAAGTCACCGCACAGTTTCTGAGCGCGCGCTTTACTCCGAACCGGTCTCGGTGCCGCCGAGGGGGCGGATTCTGCGGCGCGGCGCGGAGTCCGGCGGCCGGTTGGGCGCGGTGCCGTTGGCCTGACCCTGCGGCGGGGCCGGCACCGACCCGATGGGACCGCCCCGGCGGACGACGTTGGTCGTCGGCGGCGGGGGCGGCGGGGTGCCGTTGAAGCCGGGCGGCAGCGGCGGGTTGGGCATGCCGGGCTGATAGCGCGGCGGGTTGCTCGGAGTGAAAGGCTGCGGCGCGCTCGCCGGCACGGAAGCGACCGCCGACGGGTCGAAGCGCAAAGGCGGCGCGACCTCCGTGCCCTTGCGCACGGTGACGGTGGACTGGTCCGCGCGCTCGTTCCACTGCACGCTGGCGAGCAGGAGATGGCTTTCCTCGTCGGCCTTGCCGCTTTCGAGCACATAACGCTTGCTGTTCGCCTTATCGACGACGGCGGCGAAATAGGTGCCGCCCGCTTCCATGAGCGAGGTGACGACCATCTGGTCCCACCAGTGCGGGCCGGGCGGCGCGGGGGGCGGGGTCGGCGTCGGGAGCGCGGTGGTCGGCGCCATGAAGGGCGAACGCGACGCCATCGGCTCGTAGCGTCCCGGGGGCTGCGCCTTGGGCAGGGCGTCGTCCGCGCGCAGGGACGGCGGCAGCGGCGCGGATGCCGCCAGCGCGAGCAGCGCGGCCAGGATCAAGCGGGACGGTTTCACCACGGGTGAACCTATCTCATTTCCGGGCGGGCGCATACCATTTCGAGATGAGGAAATGGCATTTCATCTGTTTGGCGTCGGCCGGGTTGCTCCGCAGGCTCGCCAGCTCGAACACGAGGAAATTCTCGGGCTTCTGGATTTCCGTCAGGAAATGCACGGTGTCCTTCCAATCGCCCTGCGTATCGGTCTCGACGCTGACGACCTGCGGCGCGTCCCCGTCGTCCCGGGCGGCCGGCCCGGCGGGAGTGATGGCCGCAGGCTTGATCTGCAAGGCGCTGACGATCACCTGCTTGCCACGGGCGAGGTTTTGGACCTGTTCGTAGAGCGCGGTGCCGGCGCGGTCGCGGTTGGTGAGGACGGGCTGGGTGGATTTGAGCCAATCGTTGCGCTGGCTCCACATCGCCTTCTGATCGGCCAGAATCTGCAACCGGAGCGCGTCGCGGCGTTCCTGCGCATACTCCGTGGTGAGGCTGCCGTACGAATCGAGCAGGAAACGGATGGCGAGCAGGTTCAGGAGCACGAACACGGTCCCGGCCACCAGGAGGGTCAAAACCCGCTCGCGGCCGTTGAGCCGCTGGAACCACGCGAAGGATTGGACGGGCAGGCGCATGGGCGAAAGAAATTAACGGTCCGGCAGCGTGCCCGTGATGTGGAAACGCGCGCGGCCGTTGGCGAGCGGCGCGGGCGGTTCGGCCTCGAAGTGATAGGCCCGCAGCCCGGGCCGGGCCTTGAGTTTGTCGGTGAAATCCACCGCCGCCGATGGCGAGGGAGCCTCGCCCTGGATCGAGAGCGAGCGCGGCGTCACGTCGAAGGTCGTCCACAACACGCTGCTGTCCGCCGGCAGGCATTCGTAGACCTCGCGCATGCTCTCGGTCAGGTAACGCGACGGGTCAATCGCCGGGGCGAGCGTGCGCCAATGGTTGCTGGCGGCCTCGGAGTATTCCGCCGGCGCGCGCAGCTTGCTCAGATGCGCGCGCTGCACCCGCAACCGCACCCAGAGCGCGCCCGCCCCGACGAAGGCCAGCAGCAGCACCCCCAGGTAAATGCCCACGCCCAACACGAGGCGGCGGCGCAGCCGGGCCAGCCGTTCGTTGCGCAACCGTTCGGCCCGCCAGCCCGCCGGGGACAGGTCGCCCGCTTCCCCGCTCCGCGCGGTGGAGGCGGCCAGTAGCCCCGCGCGGCCGGCATCGAAGGTTTCCACGGGCACGTTGAGCGCCGCCCGCAGCACGTCGGACCAATCCTCCGCGTGGCGGTCCAGGGACAGGACGGCGAAATTCGTCGGCACGCCGTCGAGTTCCGCGCCGAGCAGGGCGGCGGGCAGTTCGGCGGCGAGGTCCCCGGCCGTCTGGCCGCCGACCGCCTGGGCGAACCCGAGTTTCCCGTCCTCGCAGACCCCCAGCACGGATTTGCCTTCCTCCCGATACAGGAACGCCACCGTCTCACCGGCCGGGACGCCTTCCGCGATGGCCCGAGCATGGAAAACCACCCGCAACGGCCACGCGCCGCGCGCGACGAGCGGCTGGCAGATCGCCGTCAGCCGGTCGGAATGCACGGTGTCCACCGCCACCGTCACCTCACTGTCGGTGCGGGCGATTTCGGTGAGCGCCAGGCTGACGGATTCCACCGGGTAGGGCAGGATTTTCTCCAACTGGATGCGCGCCATGTCTTCCAGTTCGGAAGGTTCGGCGGCGGGCAGCGTCAGGCGTTGCACCAGGCCGAGAGAGAGCGGCAGGGCGAGCACGAACCGCTCGGCGTCCTCCAGATTGACGGCGGCGGCTTCCAGCGAGGCGAACGTCTGGCGCGTCGCCGTGCCCGCGCCGAACGGCGCGCTGCCGCTCAACGGGCGCGAGAGTTCCCATTCGCCCGGCTCGGCTCCCGGGGCGAGCAGGGCGACGGTCGCTACGACGGCGGCGGGGGCGGCGTTGGGCACGGCGGCGCGGCGGGATGGGCGGTTGGTCAGAACTCTTTCCACTGAATGATCTGGGGTTGCATGCCCTGTTTGCGGGCGACGACCTCGATGGTACGCGACATGTCCAGCGCCTGCCCGACGCTGATGATCCGCACGGTCGGATCGTTGATGCTCACGAGGTTTTGCACCTGGGCGGCCGTCTGCTGGTTGAAGCCCAGAAGCTGCCCGGCCACGGCGATGTTGTCGATGGGATAGTCGTCGGCCGTGCCGTCGAGTTTGTCCGGGCCGCGCCGCTGCTGCACGAACGCCCGCGCGCGGTCCACGCCGACGCCGGGCAGCGAGCCGATGACGTACTCGTCGGCCCATTTCAGGTCGATGGGTCCCTGGCTCCACAGGGTGAACCCGTCTTCCCAGCCCGACTGGTGGGTCAGCGGTTCGCTGCCGACCACGCGCCGGACTTCCGCGAGATCGTTGAAGGGTTGGTGCGGCACGGGCGAGCCATCGACCGTCGTGAGGCTGCCGTTGAGGTGGTGCAGGTTCCCGGGCGACACGTAGTCGAGCATGCAATCGACGAACACGTCGCATTCCTCGGCCTTGAGGCCCTTGTAGGCGAGGTAATGCTTGAGCACGTCGAGCTTCACCGGGTCCTCGCCGGCGAGCATCCAGTTGAGCTGGATTTTGCCTCCCTCGCCCGTCAGGCGCGCGAGGTAGCTATGGCCGCGGTCCACCTGGCGATGCAGCGCCGGGGTGCGCGGGCTTGCCTGCGGGTGGAGCGCGAATTGCACGCCGGTGTACGCCAGCGCGCGGGCGTCGAGCGCGCGGGTGTCGCGCGTGGCGAAAAAGACCGCCTGATCGACCTGCCGGGCGAGCGCCAGCACGACGAAACTGAGCACGAGCAACGCGCAGAGCACGAGGATCAACGCCACGCCCTGCCTCCCGGCCGCCCGCGAAGGCAGGCCGGCGCGGGGCAGGCGGAGAGCAGGCGTCAGCATGGGCGGCACGCGAAAGGACCGATATCAGCGCGGCCCCCCGCCGCGCGGCGGGGCGTTGGGGAAGCTGAGCGGTTGGTTGGGGAAACCGTTCGGGACGCCGGAGGGCGGCATCGGCGGCACGGTGAACCCCCCGGGCGGCGGGGGCGGCACCGTCAGGCCGGCCGGCAGGCTCGGGACCGTGGCACCGGACGGCCCCACCGCGCCGGGAACCGTGCCCGCTCCGTTCCCCGGAACGCTCAGCGTACCGGGCGGAGCGTAGGTGAGCGCATTGTTCGTCGTGGGCAGTCCGCGCCGGATTCCGCCGCTGGGGACCTGGGCGACGAACTCATAGGGCGCGCCGGAATTTTCCATCTCCAGGCGCACCCGCACGAGACTGGGGATCAGGGTGTCGTCGTTCCACTTGTCCTGCCAGGAATTGAGCCGGGGATCGTAGTAGGCGAGTTCCAGCGAACGCACGCCGTCGAGCAGGCGCACGGAGTCGGAGGGGAGGCTGTTGCGGGACGTTTTGAAGCCGCCCGCGCTGATGTCCCCCAGGTTCAACAGAGGAGCACCGTTGGCATTCTCGTTCTCGTCCCAGGGTTCGCGTTCCATGACGAGGGTGTAGTGGCCGCTGCCCTTCGGGAGTTCGTGCAGGCCGAGCGTGACCCGGTAAAGCCCGTGCGCGTCCGGGGTGAGCACGGCGTTGCCCGCCGGGCAAACGACCCGGAGCGCGTCGTGGTGGCCGTGTTCGCCTTCTTCGGAGACGCCGACGAACGTGCCGGTCTCGTTGGTCGGCAGCGCGGCGAATTGCGTGTCGAGCAACCGCCGCAGACCCCCGAAGGATTGTTCCTGCGCGTCGGTGCGCATGGACACGCTCGACGAACGGATCACCGTGCCGGTGAACTGGTAGATCGTCCCGCAGATGACCGCCATGATGGCGATGGCGAGCATGACCTCGATCAGGGTGAAGGCGGCGGGCAGAAAGGATGAAGGATGAAGGATGAAGGATGAAGCCGGAGAAGAGAAATCCGGCCCCGTCAACTCTACGCGTCGAGGCTGGAATGGTTGATTGCCAATCGTCTCGTGCATCATCGTCCCTTCTGTTTTTCTGCTTTCATCCTTCATCCTTCATCCTTTCCGCCCTATCCCCTCCCGCGCAGCATCGTGAAGGCAATCGCGCGGGAGTGCGCCAGCTTGTTGTGGTCGGTCCACTCGACCGTCAACGTGATCTCGTGCAGGTCGGGCATGAGCACCTGATCCTCGTTTTCGACACTGAGCGTGTGCCGCCGTTCGATCAGCGTCATGCCCGCGAACATCCCGTCGAGCTTCGTTTGATGGTTTTCGTCGGGCAGCACCGGGCTGGCCTGGATTTCCAGCATGGCGTTTTGCAACGCGAGCCGGGCGCGTTCCTCCTGGTTGCGAACCTCCTGCGCGACCATGCAATTGCCGACGCAACGGCCGAGGGCAATCACCCCAACCACGAAGATCGCCACGGCCAGGAGGATTTCGAGGAGCAAAAAACCGCCGGTGCCGCGCAGGGAGCGCCGGGAACGGCCGGCCGGGTGGGAACGGGTCATTGGGCGATGAAGGTGTGGATGCTCGCCTTGGCCGAAAGCGGGTTATAAACGGCCTCCCACTTGCCGGCCGGGCCTTCGTAGCGGACGCCGACGGGTTCGCAGTTGCCCGTGGGCCAGAAAGTCCAGACCTGGGCGGGGTTGTTCGCCAGGGAAGCGTCGCGCACCAGCGTGTAGCGTTCGGTGCGGTCCGTGGTGGGTCCGGCGGGCACGAGCGAGGCGGCGGGGCCGCGTTTTTTGCGTTCGTCCGCCGTCAGGTCGGCCGGGTAGAGCTGGATCGTGCCGTCGCGGGTCCAGACCAGCGTGTAGGGGTGGCCCTCGGCCACGCTGCATTTTTGCGCTTCGGCGGCGAGGAGGTCGAAGCGGTCGAAGGTGCCTTGCAGGCGTTGGCGCGAGAGTTGGCCGGAGAGGCTGGGAAGGCCGACGGCCAGCAGCAGCATGATCAGAAAGATGGCGATGCAAATCTCCAGCAGCGTGAACGCACGCTGGCGTCGGCGCGGGAGATCGACGGCGGTCGGCGGCTTCATGGTCACGCGCAATGTAATGGAGGGTGGAGGCAGGTGCAACGCAGGCGGAAAGGATGAAGGATGCTTCTCTTTGAACCTCCCCGCCCTCCGCGCGGTCTCACGCCTCTGGTATCCCTTTGACGGCAGCCGGAAAACCTGCTTTAAGCGGGGTGCCACCACCGACGCGCCCCGCCCCCCGCGCCGTCCGCCCAACCGATCCGACGATCTTTCCCCAGCCGTGATTTCCTTCCGCTCCCTGCTCCCTCTCGGCTGTGGCCTCCTGCTGGCTGTTTCCGGCGCGCGTGCCCAGCAGTTGCCGCCGTCGCCGTCGTTCACCCCCCCGCCCCCGCCGCCCGGCACGCCGCCGACCCTGCCCCTCAACCTACCCGGCGTCCCGAGCAACCCGATGAACGCCACCGGGGACGACCTCGTCAAGGTCCAGTTCTCCAACAGCCCCATCGGCGACGTGCTCTACGATTACGGCCTGCTCACCGGCAAGCGCGTGCTAACCGACAACACCGTCAACACGACGAGCACGATCAACTTCGACATCGCCAAGTCCGTGCCGCGCTCGGAGGCCATCGCCATCATCGAGACGGTGCTCAACCTCAACGGCTACTCCATCGCCCCCGGCGAGGCCAACGTCATCAAGGTGCTCGGTCCCGGCAAGAACCCGCGCGCGGTGGGCATCCCGATCTTTTCCGATCCCAACGACCTGCCGCGCGGCGAAAAGATCGTGTCCTTCCTGCTGCGCCTGCGCTACCTCGACCCCATCGAGACCGCTGGCGTGCTCCAGCAGTACATCCCGCCGGGCAACACCGTCAATTTCACCGCCCTGGAGAAAGCCGGGGCCATCATCGTCACCGACAACGCCACGAGCGTGCGCCGGCTCGTGGACCTCGTCGCCTCGCTCGACCAGCCATTCGCGCCCGTCATCGAGAAATGGATCCGCCTCGAACGCGCCGACGCCTCCAAGGCCATCGAGTTCCTCAACAGCGTCCTCGACAGCAAGGGCAGCGCGTCCTCCGGCTCGTCCGCCCCCGGCGGCAACCCCGGATCGGCGACCACCAACCTGCCGAACGGCCGCCGCCCCATCCGCCGCACCGACAACCCCGCCGCGCCCCCCGATCAGCCCACGTTCCAGCCCGTCAGCAACGGCAACGGGCCGATCACGCTGAGCGGGGATTCCATCATCCAGGGCCGCATCACCCTGACGGCCGACGTGCGCACCAACCGCGTCAACGTCGTCACCAGCGCGGCGAACATGATCATCGTCGAGCACCTGTTGGAAGAATTCGACGCCGACACGCCGTTTGCGACGCCCGTTCCCCGGCCGCTGAAGTTCGTCAACGCCACCGACGTGCTGCCCATCCTCGTGCAGGCGCTCAGCGAACCCGGCTCGGACCAGAACGGCACCTCCAACACCGGCACGAGTTCCACCGGCACGACCGGCAACCGCAGCACGACCGGCTCCTCCAACACCGGGCTGAACAACACCGGCAACACCGGCTCGTCGAACTTCGGCAGCGGTTCGTCGAGCAGCAGTGGCAGCTCAAGCGTCGGCAGCAGCGAGTTGAACACGCAGGCCGTGGACACCAAGCCGTCCATCGCCGTCGTCGGCAGCACCAAGATCATCGCCGACCCGCGTGTGAACACGATCCTGGTCCTGGGCAACCGCGAGTCGCGCGACAAGGTTTTCGCCGTCCTCGACCGGCTCGACGTGCGCGCCCCGCAGGTCATCATCCGCACGGTGATCGGTGAATTGTCCCTGGGCAAGAACAGCGAGCTGGGTTTCAACTACCTGCTGCGCACCAAGCGGGCCAGCCTCCTGAGCAATTTCAACTCGGGCCAGTTGCCGGGCGTGAGCACGACCACCCCCGACACCAGCGGCCTGGCCGGTACTGGCGGCGTGACCTCGACGACCACCGCCTCGGCTTTGAACAGTTTCAGCACGCTGGCCACCGGACTCGGGAGCAGTTTCAGCGGCGTTGGTGGCATCATCGCCATCGGCAAATCCTTCGATGTCATCCTCAGCGCGCTCGAAAGCACCAGCCGCTTCAAGACGATCAGCCGTCCGATGATTTTTACCTCCAACAACAAGGAGGCCATCATCGCCAGCGGTCAGGAAATCGCCGTGCCCACCGAGACGATCAGCAGCCTGACGACGAATGCCGGCTCGACCGGACTGACGAGCAACGTGGAGTACAAGGACGTGGTGCTGCAACTGGAGGTCGTCCCGCTCATCAACAGCGAGAACGAGGTCACGCTCGACATCGTCCAGCGCATCGACAACGTCGTGGCCGGTTCCAATACCACCGTGGCCAATAATCAGGTGCCCACCATCGCCACGCGCAAGCTCAAGAGCACCGTCTCCGCCCCGAACAACTCCACGATTGTCCTGGGCGGCCTGATCACGCAGGATTCCAGCAAGTCGGACAACAACATCCCTTACCTGAGCCGCATCCCGGTCATCGGCGCGCTTTTCCGTTCGCGCACCCTCAGCGGCGACCGCAGCGAACTGATCATCCTCATGCATCCCGAAGTGGTCAACACCGAGGACCTGTTGGTCAAGGCGCGCGAGAACGAGGCACGCCGCACATACCTGGGCAACGGCCTGGAGGATCAACTCCTGCCCGCCGAGGTCCGCAAGGCCACCGCCGTGACCACCACGACCACCACGACCGTGCCGACGGACACAAAGGACGGCACCCGCAAGAAGGCGACCGTCAAGCACACGACCACGCACACGACCGTCACGAGGAAAAAGGAGCCCGACCTCGACCACTTTTGAAGTTAGAAGGCAGAAGGCAGAAGGCAGAAGTACGGAAAAGAATTTCCAGACGTTCGCTCCCTCCGATTTCTGCACTTCTGCCTTCTGCCTTCTAACTTCTGACTTCCCCATGACTTCCACCCTGCGCCAGAAGCTCGTCGCCGCCCTGCGCGAAGCCGGCGCGCCCACCGACGAGGAAGCCGGCCGTCTGGCCGATCTCAAGGAACCCGGTTCCTCGTGGATCAACAGCGTGCTCAACGGCAGCAAGCTCGACGAGGCCAAGCTGCTCACGCGCCTGGGCGAGACGTTCCGCACGCCCTTCGAGCCGCGCCTGGATTCCAGCCGCATCGACCGCGCGACGCTGGGGATGTTCCCGAGCCGGTTCGTCTTCCAGCACCACATCGTCCCGCTGGAAAACAACGAGGAAACCGGCCTGACCCTGGCGACCTACGATCCCTTCAACAGCGCCGGCCGCCAGCTCGCCGCGCAACTCGCCGCCGGCCGTCCCGTGAAGTGGGTGCTCGTCTCGCGCGCCCAGCTTTTGCGCGCGGTCAAGACCCTCTACGGGGTCGGCGCGGAGACGTTCGACGAACTCCTCAAAGCCCGCGGCGGCAGCCTCGACGACCTCCTCACCGACAAGGAACTCGTCTCCGACATCAACGCCAACGATCCCGAGGCGTCGGTGGTCAAATTTGTTAATCAGATCATCCGCGAGGCCATCGCCGAACGCGCGACGGACATCCACGTCGAGCCGTTGGAGAACGACCTGCGCATCCGCTACCGCATCGACGGCATCCTGCACGAGGCCGCCGTGCCGCAGCAGCTCCGCGTGCTCCAAAATTCCATCATCTCGCGCCTGAAGGTCATGGCGCGCATGGACATCGCGGAGAAGCGGTTGCCGCAGGACGGCCGCATCAACCTGAGCGCAGGCACGATGAGCATCGACGTGCGCGTGTCCACGATCCCGACGGTCAACGGCGAGAGTATTTCCCTGCGGCTCCTGAGCGGGCGCGACAAGGAGAGCTTCGGTTTTGAAAAACTCGATCTCGACGAACACCAGACCCGGCTCGTCAAAGCCCTCCTCGCCCAGCCCAACGGCATCGTGATGGTCACGGGTCCGACGGGCTCGGGCAAGAGCACGACGCTCTACAGTTTTTTGAGCAGCATCAACACGGTGCAGCGGCGCATCATCACCATCGAGGAACCGGTCGAATACCGGCTCCAGGGCGTGTCGCAGATCGACGTGAAACCCGAGATCGGGTTGAGTTTTGCGAATGGCCTGCGGCACATTTTGCGGCAGGACCCGAACGTCATCATGGTCGGCGAGATCCGCGACGGCGAGACGGCGGACATCGCCATCCGCGCGGCGCTGACGGGGCATCTCGTGTTCTCGACGCTGCACACGAACGACGCGGTGGGCGGCATCACGCGTTTGCTGGACATGGGCATCGAGCCGTTCCTGTTGTCGAGCACGGTGCGGGCGTTTTTGGCGCAACGGCTCGTGCGGACGATTTGCCCGCATTGCAGCGCGCCGGCGGAATACCCGGCGGCGCAGTTGCGCGCGATTAATTTCCCGGCGGACGAGTACGGCGCGAAATTCCAGCGCGGGACGGGTTGCGAACAGTGCCGGCAGACCGGCTACCAGGGACGCATGGCGATCCACGAGATTTGCGTCATCACCGAGCGGTTGCGTAAGCTGATCGTCGGCAAGGCCGGCGGCAACGTGCTCAAGGCGGCGGCGGCGGCCGGCGGGATGAAGACGCTGCGCCACGACGGCTGGCGGCGCGTGGTCGAAGGACGCACGACGGTGGAAGAGGTGTTGCGCGTGACGCAGGAGGACGAGTCGCTGACGGAGACCGACGAGGCGTCGCTGCCGGGGTAGGAAGCTCGCCAAGTTCGGGAGTTGCTGTTACACTCATGGTAAAAAGAACCATCCGATGAGCGAACAAGTCGAAAAACTGACAGCCGAAGTCCGCAAACTGACGCCTGTGGAATTAAGCGAATTGCGCTCGTGGTTAGCCAGATATCACCCGGACGATGTGCCATCCACGCGTGATAAAAACGCGCCTGTTGATTGGTCTGATTTGCCTGGCCGCGTAAAGGAAATCTTCAAGGATGCTCCTCCTTTGTCGGAGAATGTCGTACTGGCTTTGCGAGCGGAGGAAAGATTCTGAGTTTTTACGCGGATACGAGCTTTGTTGCGTCTCTTTATCTGCCGGACACCAATTCACAGGTTGCCAGTCAGACGATGCAGGGGGTGGCGACCACTCTGCCGCTGACTTCCTTCGGTGATTTTGAACTGTCGAACGCCATCCGGGCTGCGGTTGTTCGCCGCCAGATCACAATGCTCGGAGCCGAACATACTTTGGAGCTAATCCGACGAGACAAGTTGCACGGTCGATTGGTCCCGACGCAGTGCGATATAGAGCAGGTTCTTCAGGAGGCCTCTTCCTTGTCGAGTCAATACACTTACACTGGCGGTTATCGTGCGTTAGACATTATACACGTTGCCACCGCCGTCATCCTCGGATGCACCGACTTTCTGACTTTCGACCAGCGTCAGGCCCGTCTGGCTCAGCAGTCCGGTCTGACAACGCATCCCTGAACGGCCTTACAGCCGCAGGAAGTTTTCCAGCAGCCGCTTGCCCTCCACCGTCAGGATGCTCTCCGGGTGGAACTGCACCCCGTGAATCGGAAACTCCCGGTGCCGCAAACCCATGATCTCGCCCTCGGCCGTGCGCGCGTTGGGGACGAGGCACGCCGGCACGCTTTCGGGTCGGACGACGAGCGAGTGATAACGCGTCGCCTCGAACGGACTCGGCAACCCCGCGAACACTCCGTCGTCGTCGTGCAGGATCGGCGAAGTTTTGCCGTGCATCAACCGCCCGGCGCGCACGACCTCGCCGCCGAACACCTCTCCAATCGCCTGGTGCCCCAGGCACACGCCGAGCACCGGGATGCGGGGGCCGAGTTCGCGGATGATGTCTTCACTGATCCCCGCATCCTTCGGTTCGCCCGGCCCGGGCGAAATGCAGATGCGCTCGGGCCGCAGCGCGGCGAGTTCCGCGACGGTGATCTCATCGTTGCGACGCACGGTCGGCTCCGCGCCGAGTTCCCCGAAATACTGGACGAGGTTGTACGTGAACGAGTCGTAGTTATCGAGGACGAAAAGCACCGGCGAATGTTCACTCCCGGGGATGGCAGCGCAAGCCGCCGCTACTTCGTGATGAATTGCCCCGTGGCGAAGTTATAGAAGTAGCGCGGATTCGCCGAGTAGTGGCCAGCGACGTTCGACGGGTAGTAATAGAGTGTCGCCTGGAGCCCGAAATCGTACAGGTAGGGGAACGTGGCGGTGTTCGTATAGAAGAAATCGCTGCTGGCGAAGTCGTACAGATACAACCCGTTGCTGCCATCCTGGGCGTCGAAGAGGTATTCGTATCCCAGGTCGAGGTGATACAAGTAATGCGGATCGCTCAGAAACGCGTAATAGCCAAAAAGGTTGCCGTTGGCGAATGCCAGGTATTCCACGTTGTTCGGCAGCGGTGCTTGCCCGGCGAAGAACGCGGGGTGCGGCACGACCGTGAGCTTTTCAATCGCACCGTTGTCGGGGGTCAGGATGTTCTGTGCGGTGTTGTAGAAGTTGCCATCACCGCCCTGGATAAATTCGCCGACGGTGGTGTTGCAGGCGTACAGAGTGGTGAGTGTCCCGTCCAGGGTGACCCGGAAGACCGTGGAGGGCGGATTGGGATACAACGGCGGGTTCGGCTCGGGGATGGTGGGCGGACCGCCGATGATGATCGGGCCCGTGGTGGCCCGCACCTGCGTGTCGCCGGCAGCGACGCCGTAGAGATCGCCGTCGGTGGCCGCCACCAGCGCCCCCACGGGATAGCCGCTGTCGCCGCCGCCGGTAAAGTTGTAAATGATGGTGTAGTCGCCCGCGTTCGTGACTCGGAAAATGACGCCATAGCCGTGCGCACCGCCGACCTCAGTCGTGCCGTACAGGTTGCCATCGCCGGCCAGCGTCAAGGCGTTGATGATGAAGCCGTCCGCGTCGTTCGGGAACGTAGTTAGGACGCTGTAATTACCCGCCGGCGTCAACCGATAGATCACGCCACCATCGTCGGGACCGCCCACGACGCTCGTTCCGTAAAAATTGCCGTCACTGCCACGCGTCAAAGCGGAAGAGGCGGAGCCGTCGTCGCCGGTAAAAACGTGCAGCACGGTGTAAACCCCCGCCTGGGTCAGGCGGAACAGGCTGCCGTAGTTCGCGGTTTCCGGGCCGCCGTTGTTGGAAACACCGTAGAAGTTGCCGCTGTCGTCCTGCACCAGCGGGCCAAGTGTTCCCAGGGAGTCGGAAGCATAGATCGTCGTCAGTGCACCCGCCGGGGTGATCCGGAACACCGTGCCGTGACCGGTGGATGTATCATTGGTCTGCCCGTAGAAAGCGCCGTCGAATCCTTTGATCAGGTCGAAGGGATGCGCTCCGTCGCCGGCACCGGCGAAGGCGTAGATCGTCGTCAGTTTACCCGCAGGCGTGATCCGGAACACCGTGCCGTTGCCCGAGCCGGCCTGACCCGCCGTATAGCCGACTCCGCCGGAACCGGTCACGCCGTAAAGATTACCGTCGTCCCCCTGCACAAAACTCCCCGGACCGCTCCCGTCGATCCCATCGAAAGCGAATAGATCGGTCAGCACCACCGTGTCCTGCGCCCGAGCGGACGAAGGGAAGGTCAGCATCGAGCCGCAGCCGAGAAGGGCGGCGGCGAGACACAGCCGGAGCGGGGAAAACGCGGGGATTTGCATTGCGGGATTCAGTGCAACACAAAACGTGGCGCGAGGCGAGCAAAACCGGCCCAGCGAAGTCCACCGCCCCGCCGTCTTCACGCCTCCCCGCCGATGTGCCGCGCCAGCTCGATGGCCCTGATCATCCCGCGCGCCTTGTTGACCGTTTCTTCGTACTCGCTCGCCGCCACCGAGTCCGCCACCACGCCCGCGCCCGCCTGCACGTAGGCCTGCCCGTCCTTGAGCACGACCGAACGCAACGTGATGCAACTGTCCAGGTTCCCGTCGAAACCGAAGTATCCCACTGCCCCCGCGTAGCAGCCGCGTTTGCTTGCCTCCAGTTCGTTGATGATCTGCATCGCGCGCACCTTCGGCGAACCGCTCACCGTCCCGGCCGGGAACGTCGCGCGCATCACGTCGAAGGCGTTCTGTCCCGCGCGCAGGCGACCCTTCACGTTGGAGACGATGTGCATGACGTGGCTGTAGCGTTCCACCGTCATAAAATCCGTCACGCGCACGCTGCCGAACTCCGCGATGCGGCCCACGTCGTTGCGCGCCAGATCGACGAGCATCAGGTGTTCGGCGCGTTCCTTCGGGTCGGCCAGCAAGCCCTCGGCCAGCGCGCGGTCCTCCGCCGGGTCCGCCCCGCGCGGACGTGTCCCGGCGATGGGGCGGATTTCCACCGTGCCGTCCTGCGCGCGGACGTGGACCTCCGGCGAACTGCCCACCAGCGCGAACCGGCCGCCGAACCGGAACAAAAACATGTACGGCGACGGGTTGATGAACCGCAATGCCCGGTAGAGCGACAGCGCGTCGCCCTCGTAGGCCGTCCGGAAGCGTTGCGAGGGCACGAACTGGAAAATATCGCCCGCGCGGATGTGTTCCTTGCCGCGCTCGACGGTCGCCTCGTACTCCGCGCGCGTGGTGTTGCTGTCCGGCGCGGGCGCGGGAGGCATCTCGCGGTAAACGAGTCCCGGCCGCAGGTGGCTCGGCGCACGCAGGCGGCGCACGAGCCGGGAGATTTTCGCGCGGGCCTCGTCGTACGCGGCGGCCAGGTCTTTTTCCCGGCCCTCGGTGAACACGTTGGCCAGCACGCGCAGCCGCCGGAAACGGTGGTCGAAGACGATCATCGTGTCCGTGATGAGAAAGATGGTCTCGGGCAGGCCGAGTTCGTCGGACCGATGAGGTGGCACCGACCCCTCGAACCACCGCACGGCGTCGTAGCCCAGGTAACCCACCGCCCCACCGACGAACGGCAGTTCGGCGCTCGCCGGCGCGGGCCGGTAGCGCGCGAGGAAAGTCTGGAGTTCGGCGAACGGATCGCCCTGCGCCTCGTACTGCCGCCGCGCGCCGTTTTGTTCGGTGACGGTGACAGTGCGGTCGTGGCTTTCAAACACCGCCGCCGGCCGGCTGCCCAGGAACGAATAACGCCCGATCTGCTCGCTGTTTTCGGCCGATTCGAGCAGGAAAAGGCAATCCTCGCCGCTGGCATCCTCGTCGAGGAGCTTCTGAAACGCCGTCACGGGCGTTTCGCAGTCCGCCATCAACTCCGCGAAGACCGGGAACAGGTTGGCGTCCCCGCGCGCCGCGAGGGCGAGAAATTCATCGCGCGAGGGACGGAGCGGCAGGTCGTTCATAAAAGGGGAAGGACACTCTTTGCAAACCTCCTTTAGCCCCGGCAGGGGCGGAAGAATTTAGCCCACGGCGCGAGCCGTGGGAAAGGATCAACCACGAGCGTCTTAGCCCCGGCAGGGGCGCAAGAAAACGGGCGCATCGATCTCGAAGGGGACGCGCCTATTCTTACGCCCCTGCCGGGGCTCGACGAGTTGCTTCGGCCATACCCACGGCTCACGCCGTGGGCTAAATTCTTCCGCCCCTGCCGGGGCTGAAAACGGTGTTCCTGGCAAATCCGCCGGGGCTGGAAAAGACGGTTTTCCGTCCGGTCGCTGGAGATCGAGTTTCGCAATGGAAATTCAGCTTTTGCCGCTCTTGTAAACAGCTTCCGCATCGAAAAGCGGTTCCTCATCCACCGGCGCGGCGGTGCCGTCGCGGTTCAGGCGCTGATAAAAACAGCTCTCATAGCCCGTGTGACACGCCCCGCCGTTCTGCCGCACGGTGAAAAGCAACGTGTCGCCGTCGCAGTCCTTGTACCAATCGACCACCTCCTGCCGATGGCCGCTCGACTCGCCTTTGAGCCACAATTTCCCGCGCGAGCGGCTCCAGTAGTGCATGTAGCCGGTCGCGAGCGTCTTTTCGAGCGCCTCGCGGTTGATCCAGGCCATCATCAGCACGCGGCCGGTGGGCGCGGCACCGGCGCTTTCCCCGGCGTCCCGCGCCTGCTGGACGATGGCGGGGATCAACCCGTCGGCATTGAATCTCAGGCCGCTGAAATCGAGGGACGCTTGCATGGGAAACACAATGGAATCGCGTTCCCTCCATTACCGCGCTTCCCGGCGGCCTTCAACCCACAACCCGTCCCTCCACCAACCGCCTCCGCCCGCCCCGGCGCGCATTTTCTCATATTTCGATTCTCATCCGCGGCATTACCGCATTCCGGCACGCTTCTAGCTAAAATCTGTTCACCGTCATGGATTCGAAGCTGACCAGTGAAGAATACGCCCAGATTCTTCAAACGATTGAGATGTTTGAAGTCATCTCGCAGGCGGAACCCGGCGACTGCCAGAGCTACGACATCCTCAAGGAAGCCTATCTGAAAATCGGTCAGATCGAGGCGGCGCTCCAGGTCTCGCGCAAGTTGGCCGAGGCGTATCTGAACATGGGGCTGTATTCCTCGGCCCTGCTGGAATGCGAGGGCATCCTCCAGCTCCAGCCCAACTCGCCCGACATCGTCGCGCTCATGGGCGAGATCGAGAGCCGCACCGCCCCCGCCAACCGCAACGGCCCCAACGGCGGCGCGTCCAACGGCGGGGAGTTCGGTCTCATCAACGAGACCACCGAAGCCCCCGCGTCGCTCATCGCCCTGCCCGCCGCCCGCAACAAAGGCTCCAACGGGAGCAACGGCAAAACCCCCGCCCTCGACTCCGGCCGCGACGTGCCGCTGGACCTCAACGGCGACAACGGCAACGAGCATTTCGCCAAGTTCCTGACCTTTCACCGCATCGTCAGCGAGTCCGATGTCGCCGCCGCGCTCGGCCGCGTGCTGGCCACCAACAGCCGCCTCGACGGCGGGTCGGCGCTGGCCGGTTCGCTCCTCGACGAGATCACCCGGACGGGCAACCACGAGATCGACACCCTGCTCAGCAGCCTGATCGACTCCACGAAGTTCGGCTACGTCCCACTGGAGTATTACGACGTTGACCGTTCGGTGGTACGCATGCTGCCTGACAACCTGACCCTGGGTCGGCTCATCGTGCCCTTCGACATCGTCAGCCGCACGATGATGGTCGCGCTTTGCAATCCCTTCGACGCGGCGGCCAAGCAGGCCGTGCAGAGTTCGCTCGACTACCACATCCAGTGGTACCTGGCGAAACCCGCCGCGATCACCCGCGTCTTGCGCGACGTGTACCGCCTCGACGCCAGAGACTGACAGAAAGGATGAAGGATGAAGGATGAAGGATGAAGGATGAAAGCAGAACACAGAAATCACCCATGACCACGATCTGCCTCTCTCACTTTCGCACCCTCGGACTTCTCCCTTTTCCCACCTTTTCCTCCGCCTTCATCCTTCATCCTTCATCCTTCATCCTTTTCTTCAAGTGAGCGCAAAATCCTTCGGCGAACGCATCGCGGACATTCTGATCGAGGACGGACTCCTGCTTCCCAGCCAGTTGGAGGAAGCCCAGGAATTGCAAAAAAAACAGGGCGGCCGGCTGCTCAAGCTGCTGACGGATAACCAGTTCGTCACCGAGCAGGACATGGTCATCTCGATGGGCCGCTGCCTGGACAAGCCGCCGATCAACCTGGCGAAAATCCACGTGCCCGAGCCCGTGATGAACCTCGTGCCCAAGGACATGGCCAAGAGCTACAAGCTGGTGCCCATCGCGGTGCTCGGCAACAAGCTCTTCGTGGCGATGGCCGATCCGATGAACGTCCTGGCCCTCGACGATCTGCGCACGCGCACGAAGATGGACATCGTGCCGATGATCGCCACCGAGCGCAGCGTCAACGAGGCGCTCAGCGGCGTCCACTCGGCCACCGGGGTCATCGACGAGGTGATGAAAAAAGCGGCGATGGACGCCGCCGAGGCCGACGCCGCGGGCGACTCCGTGGAGGTCGCCAGCCGGCAGCGCGAGGACATCGACCTCGACCGCCTTGCGGCCAGCAGCGAGGACGGCCCGGTCATCAAGATCGTCAATTTGATCCTCGTCCAGGCCCTCAAGGACCGCGCGAGCGATATTCACATCGAGCCCGCTGAGAAAAGTGTGCGCCTGCGCTACCGCATGGACGGCAACCTCGTCGAGGCCAGCGGCCCGCCCAAGAGCCTGCAACTCGCCATCGCCTCGCGCATCAAGATTCTCGCCGGCCTGAACATCGCCGAGCGCCGCGTGCCGCAGGACGGCCGCTTCCGTATCCGCGTCTCGGGCAAGGAGGTCGATCTGCGTATTTCGTTCCTGCCGACCGTCTACGGCGAAAAGATCGTCATCCGTATCCTCGACAAGGGCGCGCTGACCGGCTCCATCGACCAGATGGGCATGGACGAGGTGACGCTCGAAAAATTCCGCAAGGCCATTGACGCGCCCCACGGCATGATCCTCGTCACCGGCCCGACCGGCTCGGGCAAGACGACGACGCTGTACTCCGTGTTGAGCGAACTCAACAAGCCCGAGTACAACATCGTCACCGTCGAAGACCCGGTCGAGTATCAGCTCCAGGGCATCAACCAGGTCGCCGTGAAGGCCGACGTGGGTCTCGATTTCTCCAGCGCGCTGCGTTCGATTTTGCGGCAGGACCCGGACATCGTGATGATCGGAGAAATCCGCGATAACGAGACGGCCGACATCGCCGTCAAGGCCGCGCTCACGGGCCATCAGGTGCTCTCCACACTCCACACCAACGACGCCGCCGGTGCCATCACGCGGTTGGACGACATGGGCATCGAGCCGTTTCTGATTTCCAGTTCCGTGCTGCTGACCTGCGCGCAACGACTCGTGCGCCGCATCTGCCCGAACTGCAAGGAAGAGTTCCACCCCGAACCGGAACTCTTCGAGCGCATGGGCCTGGAACAGCAAGAAGGCGACACCTTTTTCCACGGCGGCGGCTGCGACCGTTGCAAGCAGCGCGGCTACCTGGGCCGGGCGGCAATCCTCGAAGTGCTGCCGGTGTCCGAAGCCATCCGGCGGCTGGTCATCAAGCGCGCCTCGTCGGCCGTGCTCAAGAACCAGGCGCTCTCTGAAGGAATGAAAAGTTTGCGGCTGGCCGGAATTGACAAGGCCCGCGAGGGCGTGACAACCTTGGAAGAGGTCTGGCGGCTCACCTCGGAGGATAACTAACATCCTCGATTCCAAGCGGTTTTTTTCCATCTTTCACCTACCCTGACCCAATGGCTTTCTCGCTCTCGAACTGGTTTAAAGGCAAGCCCAACGGAACCGCCGAAGCTGCGCCCGAATCGGACAAATCCACCGCCACCGCCGCTCCGGTCGCGCCCCCGGCACCGGCCAAGGCCGGCGTGCCGCCGGTCACGCGCAACGTGGCGTCCGTGCGCAAGGTCGTGCCGAACTCGGTCCAGCCCGTCAGCCTGCGCGACCCCTCCGCCCGCGGCCCCGTGTCACTCGGGGTCTCCGGCCCGGCCGGTCCCGGCGCGGTGCGTCCGGTGACGAACCTCGTGCCCCCGCGCAAGATTTCCTTCGGCAACCCGGCCGCCGTCGCCGCCGCGCACCCGTCCACGCCGGAACCGGCCGCCCCGGCCGCCGCGCCGGAGCCGGTGACGATCCCCTCGTCCGTGCCGGACGTGGCGGTGAGTCTCGAAGTCGGCGATTTCATCGACCGGCTGCCGCCCACGCTGTTGGCGGGCGGCGCGGTGGACCGCAGCCACCGGGTCGAGTTCCGTTCGTCGGAACTTTACTCGGACCTGACGAAAGGCCGCGCCAGCGTACCCGCGTCGGTGATCTATGCGAAGTGCCCGGAACTGTTTTCGCGCCCGGTGAGCGAGACCGAGGACGCCGAGGTGACGCTGCCGCTGTCGAAACTCGTCGAGCAACTGACCCCGGCGCTCCAGACCCGCGCCGATCAGGTAGCCGAGGAAAGCGTCGGCGAGATCGAGACGCCTTTCCTGCAAGTGGCGATGGAAGACGGGGCCCGCCTGCCCAACGCCGCCGGGACGAACGCCGGGGCCATCCGCCCGCCGACCCCCCTGCCCACGGCCCTGACTTCGGCGGAATTGCCCCCGCGCCCGCCGCACCGCACGGGTCAGATTCAGACGATTTCCGCACCGAAGCTCTCCCCGGTCGAGTCGATGCCCATGTCGGCCGCCCCCACGGCGCAATCCGCCGGTCCCATCAACGCCAGCAAACGGCCGCCCTCGACCGTGCGCGCCTCGGTGGCGGGCGGGAAAATCCGGCTCAGCGGCCCGACGGTGCCCAGCCGCATCTCGCTGACGCCCGGGCCGGCGGTGCCCCCGCCCCCGGCGGTGCCGTTCGGAGTCCCGCCGGTGCTCAACCACGACCTGCCGCCCTCGGCCACGCAACGCATCGCCACGTCGATGCCGCCGCTGCCGGCCGGGGCCACCTCGCCCTCGCATCAGGTCAGTAAGAAGACCCAGCGCATCCAGATTCCGCCGATTTCGCTGCGTTCGCCCGCCAACCCGACGGCCGCGCCGGCGTCGCGTTCGCCGGTGGTCCCGCCGCCTTCCGTGCCCGTGCAGCCCAGCCCTGTGACGGTGCGTCAGAACAACGGCGACCAGGAGCATGCGAACCCCGTTTTCCGTTCCTCGCCGCCCCCGCCGCCGTCGATCAGGCCGGTCCCGCATTCCTTCGCGCCGCCGGCCGCGCGCCCCGGTTTTCCGCCCCCGGCCTTCCCGGCCATGCCGCCGCCCGACGCGGCTCCCGCCCCGGCCCCGGCCCCCGCGCCGGTCGCTGACGACCGCAAAATCACTTTGGGCCTCGCGGCTGTCCTGCGCGGATTGTCCTCGTCGCTGCTGGCCGTCGAACCTTCCTCGGTGTCGGACGACGCGCGGATTTCGCTGCCCTTCGCACTGGTCGAGCCGCAACTGAGCACGGGCCGCGTTTTCGTGCCGCGAGCCGTGTTCAACGAGGCGTTGCCCGAGAGCTACCGGGAAGTGCTCGACGCCGGGGTGGACCTGCCGGAAATCCCGCTCCCGCTGCAAGAGGTTTTCCAGAATCTGCCGTCCAACGCGCTGACCATGCGCGCCGATCAGACCGAGGAACAGATCACCCACCTTTTCCCGACGCCCTTCAGCCAGAAGGCCGAGGAAGACGCCCAGCGTCTCGGCGTCGGCGAGATTCCGCCCGGCGCGGCACCCGTGACGGAAGCCGCGCCCGCCCCGGAAACGACGGTCGCACCCGTGTTGCCGACCGACCATCCGCTGCCGACGGACGAAGGGGCCGCCGCAGAGAAGCCGTCGGCCGAGGTGGCCGCCGTGGAAGCACTGTCCGAGCCTGCCCGCGACATCCAACTTGACTCGGAGGACAAGGCCGAAACGCCTGCGTCCGAGCCTGAAAGCAAGGCTCCCGTGGAGGAGAAGGCCGAGGAGCCGGAAGCGAAAGCCGAGGCGGCACCCGTTGCCCCGGTGGAAGCACCCGAGATCGCGCCGTCCGCCCCCGCCACCCAAAGTGTGCCCGTCCCGGCGAAGGGCAAAGATTCCGAGTTGCAGGTTCTCTTTATGACGGAGGACGAACTGGACGCCAAGGCCATCGTGCGTTTCGTCAGCCTGATGCCCGGCGTCAACGGTTGCGCGGTGATGTTCGGCGACGGCCTGCGTCTAGCGGGCAATTTCCCCGACGACAACCAGGCCGAGGGCTTCAGCGCGATGGCCCCGCCGTTCTTCAAGCGGGCAAAAAACTTTGCCACCGAGTCGGGTCTCGGCACCCTCCAGGCGTTCACGCTCTTCGCCGACAATGCTCCGTGCAGCTTCCTGATGCACGACGACATCTGCTTGGCCGTGCGACACTCCAACCGCGGGTTCATGCCCGGGGTGCGCGAGAAACTGGAGATCGTCGTGCGCGAACTGGCCCGGATGTACTCGACCGCCAGCTAAACCTTTCCCTCACCGCCACTTTTCGACCCACCCACCGCCCGCCGTTACCCACGCAAGACCATGTCGATCATCAACTACGCCAGCAAGGAGATTCAGTTCAAGATCGTGTACTACGGCCCCGCGCTTTGCGGCAAGACCACGAACCTGGCTTACATCCATTCGCGCATCAACCCGGACAACCGCGGCGACCTCGTCTCCCTGGCGACGGCGGCGGACCGCACGCTGTTCTTCGATTTCCTGCCGCTCAACGCGGTGGTCATCAAGGGGTTCAAGACCAAGTTCCAGCTCTATACCGTGCCGGGTCAGGTGATCTACAACGCCACCCGCCAGCTCGTGCTGCGCAGCGTGGACGGCCTCGTTTTCGTGGCGGACTCGCAGTGGGACAAGATGGAGGAAAACGTCGAGAGCTTCAAAAACCTGGAGGAGAACCTCGCCAAGCAAAACATCGCCATCGACGAGATTCCCTACGTCGTCCAATACAACAAGCGCGACCTGCCCAACATCGCCCCGGTCAACTACCTGGAGTTTTTGCTCAACAACCGCAAAAAGCGCGTGAGCAGCTACGAGGTGGTTTCCAGCACGGGGCAGAATGTGTTCGCCGCGCTCAACAGCGTGTCGCAACTCCTGCTGCACAAGTTCAACAAGGAAAGCGAACCGGCCAAGGCGATGCCCAAAGCCACTCCCAACCTGACCGGCGCGTCGGCGGCGAGGTAGGGCGTTTCCCTGAAAACGCGTCGTTCTCGCTTTTCTGATCCCTGTCACCCGACTTTTCCGCTTTCATCCTCTTCACCTGCGAGTGCCCGCGACTATGGAATCCATTCCCGTATTGACCATCGAAGACGTTGCGAACATCGACGCCGTCCTGCAGGACTACCTGACGAAGTCGGAGAGCGACCTCTCGGTCATCATCGACAAAGGCGGCAACGTGATCTCGCAATGCGGCGATCACGAGGTCATGGACGTGACAATCATCGCCGCCCTGGCCGCCGGGAGTTTCGCGGCCACGAAGGAACTGGCCCGCCGGATTGGCGAGGTGGAGTTCAACGCGTTGTACCACCAGGGCAACGGCAGCCATATCTTTATGAATTCGGTCGATGACGATACGATCATGATCACCGTTTTCGGCAAGGAAACGACCGTGGGGCTGGTGCGGTTTTATTCGACGAGCGCCTGCACGAGTCTGGCGGCGCTGCTGCGGGCGTTGCGCGACAAGCCGAACGAATCGACGTTCCGGTTCGACGCGTCGGATATCGTGGCGTCGGCGATGTTGGAGCGGCGGTGAAGAATTTTTAGCCGCAAAAGGCGCAAAAAACACAAAAGGGGAAATAGAAGGTTTTCCCGTATTCCTTTTGCGTTTTTTGCGCCTTTTGCGGCTAAATTCTCCGTTTACTTCGTCACCTGCGCGATCAACTCCCGCGCGATGGCATCGGCCCACGCGGCGAAAATCTCGTCGCGCTTGTCCACGAAGAACGTTTGCTCCAAGCTCGTGTTGTCCAGAAACTCCACCTCCAGGTGGCAGGTGGGGATGCCCCGCGTCGCGGGGTTCTGATTGAGTTGGTAAAACAGGTACGAGCCCCAGTGCCCGTGGAGTTCGTGGTCGTCCTGCCAGGAAGCCTTCGGGGTTTGCGGACGGTATCGGCGGGAAACGCCCTCCACCGCACCCGCCAGCGCGAGGCCGAACGCCTTGTCGGCGGCGAAGTTCGGGTTGTTTCCCTCGCGCTGAATGACGGCGCGCGGCCCGCTGGCCCGGTGGCTGTCGTCGGAGTTGAAATGGATCGCCATGAAACAGGCCGCGTGTGCGTCGGCGGCGATGGCGGCGCGCTTGCTGAAGTCCAGGTTCACGTCAGAGTCGCGGGTGAGGATGACTTTGACCTTGCCGCTCTTGGCGGCGTCGCTGGCCTCGATCCGGGCGGCGACGAGTCTGGCAAGCCGGAGCGTCACGTCCTTCTCCAGGATGTGATGGACGACACTGGTGGCGTTGTTGCTGGTGCTCTTGTTGTGCGCGGCGTCGGTGCCGGCATCGCGCGAGCCGCCGTGGCCAGGGTCTATGACGATCACGCGAGGCGACTGCGCAATGGTCGTCAGCGGAACGAGGCAAACCGCGCAAAGAAACGCGAGCAGGCCGCGCCAGCGGCCGGTCGTCTTCCAAGGTAGGGATGCCTCTCCGAGGCAGTCCCTATTGTTTCTGGAGGCAATGGCGTTCGGTCGAGGTTTTTCAAACCACATTTGGGAGTGCCTCGGAGAGGCATCCCTACCTTGAGGGACGATGCCGCTATCGCGGCCAGTCATGCCTTCCCCTTGGACACGAACACGCTCGCCGGCCGCAACAGCCGGTCGCGCAGTTTATAGCCCTTGCGCTGCTGGCGGATCACGTTGCCTTCGGGTACATCGGCGCTCGCTTCCTCGCCCAGCGCCTCGTGCAAATTAGGGTCGAACTTCTGTCCCGTGGCGTCGATCACCGTCATACCGCTCTCGGACAGAAAACCCTTCCAACTGCTTTTGCACCATGCCCATGCCCACCAGCACCGCCGAACCCTCGCCCGACGTGCGACGCGCTTCCATCAGACCCAACTCAAAATTGTCTAGGATCGGCAGCAGTTTTTCCAGCAGGCTGCCGTTGGCGTAACGCACCGCGTCCTCCTTTTCGCGCTGGAGACGCTTACGGGTGTTGTCCATGTCGGCGCGGTCGCGCAAGGTCTGGTCACGCATCCGCTCGGTCTCTTCCTGGAGGCGGTCGGCGCGGGCCTCGGCGGTCTCGGGCGCGGGCGGAGCGGATTCGGCACGCGGCGTGTCGGCCGCGCCTTCGTTTTCGGGCGAGGCAGGCTTGCCGTCGATGCGCGTGGTCGTGTTTTCAGGTGTGGTCATAGCTTACGAATGACAATTAACGTAATATCGTCGTTCTGCGGCTGTGCGCCTGAAAAATTCCGCAGATCGTCGGTCAGTCGCTTCACGATGGCCGGGGCACCTTCCGGGGCGCTCGTCTGCACGGCCAGTATCATCTTTTCCATGCCGAACTCCATGCCGTTCTGGTCGAGCGCCTCGGTCACGCCGTCGGTGTAGAGCACGAGGCAATCGTCCTTTTCGAGGTTCACGGTGAAATTGCGCGTCAGCCGGTCGAACACCGACCCCGCATCGACGCCCAGCGCCATGCCCGGCGGGTTGATCTTCACCGTCTTGCCGTCGCGCGCCGTGTAGAGCAGCGGCGCATCGTGTCCGGCCCGCGCCAGACTGATCGCCCCCGCCGCGCCATCGAGGATGATGTAGGCCATCGAGATGAACATGTCCTCCTTCATGTCGGGGAACAGTTGCCGGTTGACCTTGCGCAGCACGTCGGCCGGGCTGGGGTTGCTCGGGGCCTGCGAGCGCAACACGCTGCGGCACATCGCCATGATGAGCGAGGCCGGCACGCCCTTGCCCGAAACGTCGGCGATGACGATGCCGAAGTGCTCGTCGTCCACCTTGATGTAATCGAAATAGTCTCCCGACACCTGCCGCGCCGGGATGTTGATGCCGCTGATCTCGAAGCCCTTGACCTCCGGCGACGTGCTCGGTAGCAGGATGCGCTGGATGTCCCGGGCGATCTCCAGGTCGCGGTCGAGGCGCTTCTTTTCGTTGGCTTCCGAGTAAATGATGGCGTTGTACAACGCGAAGGCCGATTGCTCGGCGATGGCCTTGAACACCTCGAAATCCACCTCCGTGAACGCCGTGCTCATCGGTCCGTTGGCCAGCGCCAGGACGCCGAGGTTTTCGCCCGCATAGAGCAGCGGGGCGATGATGGCCGACTCGGTGCGCAGGGCCGTGTCGCGCAGGGCGTTCAAACGGGGGTCATGGTCGGCGGAAGGCAGGAAGAGTGCCTCCTTGTTCAGCCACACATTGCGCAGGATGCTGTCGCCGTCCGAGGCGCTTTTGCCGTCGAGCGGGACCGGGTGCAGGCGCAGGTAACTGTCGAGCGCCACGGGCGTCGTGGCGGCCTGTTGGAGGATGTGCGCGGGCACGGCGACCAGCGGCGGGCAACCCTTGGAAATGAAGCTGGGGATCAGGATGCCGCCGTTGCGGTCCACGAGGTAGAGCGCGCCGCCGTGAGCTTCGAGGATTTTCGCCGCGCCCTCCACGATCATGCGGTGCAACTCCGCCGGCCGCAGGGAATCCGAGAAAGCCGAACCCAACCCGTGCAGGAAGTCGAAAACCCGACCTTCCTCCAGCTTGAGGTCGTCCAGCCGCTTCTGCGTGTGGCGCAGGAGCCGGCGCTGACGCCGGTACACGTAATAAAAACTCCCTGCCGTCAGGACGAGAAGTCCGAGGAGCAGGGGTGTCCACATGGATCAATACCTAATCAAAAAACCCGCAGTCCGAAGCAAAAAAGTGTGTCGGCGGGAGACGTTCTTTCTGATTGTAACGGCTGACGCGGCCCTTTTGCTCCCCTTTTTGCCGTTCACCGCCGGGTCAATCCAACGACTCGCTCTGGTGGAGGTCCTGCTTGAGGTAATCGATCACGTCCTTGAACTTACCCAGGTTCTCGGGGTCGGCATCCACGAGCGCCTGATGGGCGGCGATCATGGTCTCGGTGACGGCGCGCTTGTCGGTCGGCGACACCTCGGCCCCGGCGGGCAAGGCGTCATTGGCGTCGGGGCGCAGGCTCCCGCATTCCTCGCAGGCCGGTGTGTGCCCGTTTTCCAGGGAGAGAATCTGGTCGAGGCCGAGTCCTTCGAGGAGGTCGGTGTTGCGCGCGTTGGAATTGATGACGTGCAGGTCGCCCTGGCCGATGCCGTGCAGGCGCAGGGCGACGCCGGTGAGCGTGCCCATGAAAGTGGAGTCCATCATCGGGCAATCGGCGAGGTCCACCACGAAGTTGCGGTGACCGCGCTCGATCATCGCGTTGGCGAATCGCTTGATGCCCGTGCTGTTGAGGAACGAGCCTTTGCCCTGGACGCGGATGCAGACCACTTTCTGGTTGCAACCGACCAGGATGGTTGGGTTGGGGTTCACGGTATGTTTAGGAGGGAAAACAATATAGACCCGCGCGCGGTGGCGTCAAACCGGAGGGCGCGGCGGAGTTTACATTGTTAACGAGGATAAATGATTGCGAGAGAGCGAATTATCTCCAGAGATAGGACTGCTTGAGGGCGACGATTTTCTCGTGGTCCTCGATGACGACCAGCCGCCACGCCGTCACGCGGCCCTGCTCGGCGTAGTCGTCGCCGGTGACCTGGAAGCGCGTGAGGTGGCTGCCGCTGCCATCGGGGTAATCGACCTCGCGCGCCTGCACGAACGCGCCGAGTTTTTGCTGGCGGTATTCGAGCCGCACGGTGAGGTGGGCGGGGCGTTTCGAGCGCCAGAAGAAAGTGTAGTAATTGCCGTAGCGGTTGCGGACATCGGCGGGCGTGACGGCCCCGTACAGGAGACGCCGCCGCTCGAAGGCGATGTTCACGTCCTCGCTGTTTTCGTTGCGGCTGCCACGGAGACCGGCGACCTCGTTGGTTTCGAGGAAGTACGTCTTGGCCTTGCGGATTTCGACGGACGAATCGATGGCCAGCGGCAACGCGTTGGCTTTACCAAGCAGCACGACGGGCGGCTGCCCGGGCGCGGCATGGGCGGAGACCGGCGGCAGCACCAGCGGGAAAAGCGCGAGGCAGACGAGCAGGAGGGCTTTCGAGAAGCAGCGGCGAATCGTGAGCATCAGGGTGGCGCGGGAAGCCCGGTCAAAAGGTTTGGACGCCCCGGACTGGCAAGGCATTCAAACTAAACGTGCGCGAAAAGTTCGATCTGAGAGAATTTGTCGGGGTTCGTCAAGTGCGATGCCTACATGGCATTGCTTGACTGCGGATCAGCAACCCCGATCAACTGCCTGACGCTCTCATGGTCAAACAAACTCGGGGTGCCATCCGTGCCAATATAGACCGCCAGACCTCCGTTGAAGGCCGGGGCCTCCGGATGCAGAACCTGGAAACGTGCGCCGCTGGTCAGTTCGACGGTAAAAGGTTGAAACGGGGCACGCCTGACGCAGGCGCGAAGACTGCGTTCGAAAGCATCGGTTTGCATGGAACTGGTTGGGAAGATCGATCATCACTTCAGCGGCACGCCGCGCACAAACGCCGCCGCACGGTCAACGTCTTCGTAGTAGCTCTTGGTCATATAATTTGGGATGTAGAAGCCGTCGTTGAGACTGCTTTTGGCTGTATCCCAGAACTCGCTCACCGGCACGAAGGTGCTGGACGCTCCCGTCGGTGAACTGAAGAGACTGGCCCGGAACTCGGCACTGTTCGGGGTGGTCATCGTCAGGTTGATGGGACGCGGACCCAGCGCACTTGGCAGAACGGGAATGAGATGGAGTTGGTCCGGGTCTGCGGCGGCTGCGACGGCGCGCTTGTCGGCTTCGGCCTGCATCTGCGCGGCCATCTCGCGGGTGGCGTTCGAGGCGGCCGGGGAGAGCGCGCGTCGCAGCACCAAGGCGTTTTCCCCGTCTCCGGAGGCCGCTTGCGCCAGGGCAGCTTGCACGTGCGCCCGCTGACGCGCTTCGTGTTCCCTCGCGTCGTGTCCCGCCTGTTCGTCGGCTTGCTGCCGGGCTTTGGTGCGTGCATCCCGGTAGGCGGTGGCCTTGGCGGGATCGTAGTGGTAAGCGCGGCGGACCGGCTCCGGGCAATCAGCGAAGTCCACCTTGACCGCGCCTTCCGCGTATCGCCACGTCACGCCGTCCGGCTCGACGCGCAACGCCTGCACGTCGTGGTAGGTCGTGCCGGAAAGCGTCACGAGGTCCGCGCCCCGCGCTTGCCCGGCCGCCGCGAGCAGACCGCACATTCCCGCCATCCCGGCGGCAAAGAATCCCCGCTTCATGCCAGCAGGCTAGCACCCGCGCGCGGGACGCGCCAGATTGGAAAACGCCGGTGAATGATATCGTCCGCGATTCAGCAGCCCCGGCAGGGGCGTCAGAATTTAGCCCACGGCGCGAGCCGTGGGTGATCGACAACGCAGGCCCCCAGCCCCGGCAGGGGCGCAAGAAAAAACGCAAAGCCAGTAGGATAACCCTGCGGACTTTCTTACGCCCCTGCCGGGGCTGAGAGGTATTTGCCAGCTTTCCCACGGCTCACGCCGTGGGCTAAACTCTGCCGCCCCTGCCGGGGCTGCGGAGATCATCGAGCGGCGTTACCATCGAAATGGTCGATGCGCCCGATGCCTCGTCCGGCTCCGTAATCTTTTCCGATGAGCCAAGCCCCCGCTCCCGCCGCCGTCCGTTACCAACGCGGCGTCTACCTGCCCTCGCACGACCTCTGGCTCGACCCGTGGGACGACCAGCCCTTTGCCTTTGTCTCGCACGCCCATGCCGACCACATCGGCAAGCACCGCGAGGTCATCCTCTCGACGGTGACTTCCCGGCTCATGCACGCCCGGCTGCCCGACCAGCGCCGCCAGGAACACCGCCTCGACTTCCTCCAGACCGCCGCCGACATCCGGCCGGGGATGCGGATCACGCTCTACCCCGCCGGGCACATCGCCGGTTCGGCGCAGAGTTTCATCGAGACCGACGACGGTGCGGGCAGCGTGCTCTACACGGGCGACTTCAAGCTGCGCGCGGGCCTTTCCGCCGAGGCGACGGGCTGGACGCAGGCCGACACGCTCATCATGGAAACGACCTTCGGGCTGCCGCGCTTTGCGTTCCCGCCGACCGAGGAAGTGCTCGCGCAGATCGTGAAATTCTGCCGCGAGGCGCTGGAGGAAGACGTGGTGCCGGTGCTCTTCGGTTATTCGCTGGGCAAGAGCCAGGAAATCCTCGTGGCGCTGTCCCAGGCTGGCCTGCCCGCGATGCTCCACGGGGCGGTGCATCGCATGACCGAGATTTACCGCGAGTTGCAACCGGACTTCCCGCACTTCGAGCGGTACGACGCGAACAACCTCGCGGGCAAGGTATTCATCTGCCCGCCGAGCGCCAACCACTCGCGGATGCTCCAAAAGATCAAGGCCCGCCGCACCGCCATGCTCACGGGCTGGGCGCTCACCCCGGGAGCGGTGCATCGTTACCAGACGGACGCGTGTTTCCCGCTGAGCGACCACGCCGATTATCCCGATCTGCTGCGGTACGTCGAACTCGTCAAACCCCGCCGCGTGCTGACGCTCCACGGGTACGCCGCCGCGTTCGCACGCGATCTGCGGGCGCGCGGGATCGAAGCTTGGGCCTTGAGCGAGGAAAACCAGATGGAACTCACCCTCGCGCTCGGCGGGATCGAAGAATCCGCCTCTCCGGTGATCGACGAGGACATCGACGACGCGCCGCCGGCGACGGAATCCGCCTCCGAATTCGCGGCCTTCGCGCGGGTCGGCGACGCCATCGCAGCGACCACGGGCAAACTCAAGAAAATCGAAATCCTCAGCGAGTATTTCCGCACGCTGGACGACGAGGCGCTGCCGTTCGCCACCAATTTTCTGACGGGCCGCGCCTTCGCGCAGAGCGACCCGCGCGTGCTCAACATCGGCGGGGCGGTCGTGTACCGCGCGCTCACGGCGGTCAGCGGTCTGAGCAAGGAACGGCTGCGCGAGATCGGCGTGGGTCTCGGCGACCAGTCGGAACTGGCGGGCCGAGTCCTTCCCGGCAAAACGCAGCCGCGGCCGTTCGCGATGGCGGAAGCGCAACGCCTCTTCGATGAACTCGAACGCACCCGCGGCCCGTTGGCGAAAGGCGAACTGCTCCAGGCCGCCATCGCGCGACTCGAACCCAACGAGGCGCGCTACGTCGTCAAAATCCTCACCGGCGAACTCCGCATCGGCCTGAAGGATGGACTGCTCGAAGACGCGCTTGCCGTCGCGTTCGAGCAAAAGGCCGATGACATCCGTGAGGCGAACATGCTCCTGGGCAACCTCGGCAAAGTCGCGCTCCATGCCCGCGCCGGTACGCTGCATTCCGCCGAGTTGACGATTTTCCAGCCCATCAAGAGCATGCTCGCCAGCCCCGAGCCGACGGCCGAATCCATCTGGCAGCGCCACGAGGAACTCCACGCCGCCGCCGAGACCGGCGCACCCGAGGCGCAGGCAACGCCGCTGGCGACTAAGGAAGCCGAGCGCACTCCCGCCGCGCATCCGGGCGTCGTGTGGGTCGAGGATAAATTCGACGGCGTCCGCACGCAGCTTCACCGCGCGGCGGACGGGCGGGTGGAGATTTATTCGCGCGACCTGCGGACGGTGACAGGGCAGTTCGAGGAAATCGCCAGGGCGGTGGCCGGCGGGATGCGGGACGCAGTGATCTTCGACGGGGAGATCGTCGCCTACGAGAAGGGCAAGCGGCTGACATTTTTCGACCTCCAGAAGCGTCTCGGCCGACGCGGGCCGGACCTGTTTATGAAGGAACATGTCCCCATCGTGCTGCTCGTGTTCGACCTGCTCCATCTCAACGGCCGTTCGCTGCTGGCCGAGCCCCTCGCGGAACGCCGCCGCCTGCTCGAAACCCTCCAGATTCCCACCCCGACCGTGCGGCGGGTGGACGTGGTGCAAGCCAATTCGGCGGACGAGATCGAGGCGGCCTTCAATGCCGCGCGCGGCCACGGCAACGAAGGGCTCATCATCAAGGACCCGGCGAGCCTGTACACGCCCGGCCGGCGCGGGTTGGCGTGGCTCAAGCTCAAGAAGGAACTCGCCACGCTCGACGTGGTCGTCGTCGGCGCGGAGTGGGGTCACGGCAAGCGCAACAGCGTGCTGAGCGATTACACCTTCGCCGTGCGTGACGAGAACACGGGCGAATTGAAGACCATTGGCAAGGCGTACTCCGGCCTGACGGACGTGGAAATCCTGGAACTGACGACCCATTTCCAGCAAAACATCATCAGCACGCGTGGCAAGTACCACGAGGTCAAGCCCGATGTGGTGCTGGAAATCGCGTTTGACTCGATCCAGCCCAGCACGCGGCACACGAGCGGATTGTCGATGCGTTTCCCGCGCATCAAGACGTTGCGGCGCGACAAGGGGCCGGGCGAGATCGACACGGTGGCCTACGCGCGGACGCTCGCGGTGCCGCCGGTCGTCCAACCAAGGTAGGGTTGCCTCTCCGAGGCAATCCAAGATGGGCTTGGCTGACCCTTGTGCGCACGACGCGCCTCGCCGGAAACATTTGGATTGCCTCGGAGAGGCAACCCTACCTTAAACGATGCGCCTGCGGCGCGGAGGTCTGATCTCTCACCCAACCTGCGAAACGAGGCAGGGCACTACCCGGGCAGCGCGAACGAGCTACCAATAGGACGGAAACCCCGCCCCCGGCAGGATGCTCTTGATCTTCTGGTGGATGAGCTTTTCCGCCTGCTCGTCCACGTCCTTGAACACCGCCCCCCTCCGGTCGATGGCCTGTTGCGCGGCGTCGCCGTGGACCATCACGGACACCTGATCGGAACTCCGCACCGCAAAAGGAAAACCGCCGTGCAAAGCCGCCGTGTCGTTCACCTCGCACAGGATGGCATCGCCCGTGGCGCTGCCGCCCGTGAATTCCTTTTCGCTGGTGACTTCGCCGTACACCTTTTTGACGCGCAGGACCACGAGGTATTGGATGTCGAGCAATTGCTGGAACCGCCAGGGAACGACCTCTTTGGTCACTTTGCCGACGTGCGGGTCTTCCTGGCCGTGCAGCAGCGCCCAGGCGGGAGACCAATATTCACTGTTGCTGACCACGTGATCGACGAAATGGATTTGGCCGAAATCCGAGAGTTCATCGAGGTTCACGATCTGGACGTTCTGCTTGCCTCCCGGGCCGTCCGCGAAGCGCAGTTTTGAGGGGTCGGGAACCGCCATCGTGTCCTGCGTGACCGGGGGCTGCGCCGCGACCGCTTTGCCGACCTTTTCCATGTCCGCGAAATACTTTTCCGCCTGCGGCCGGAAGGCATTGATGTCGGCTTCGGGCTTGTAGCAACCGGCGCAAAACGCGAGAAGCCCCGACGCTGCAACGAGATAAACCAAAAAACTGCCCCGTGTAGCATTCATCGGGTCTGTGATACGGATCGGACCACGGGGTGTCAAACCATTGGTGCGGTGGCAGTAACTCTCGGGTGACGGTGACTTGTCGGGCCGGGGCGGAGACTCTTCGCGCAATAACGGACAAAACGCGCGCAACTTTCGGCCGAATCCTGGGTTAAACTCGCGCGAGTAGGAAGATAATTTCCGACCGACCCGCCCCCGTGAATCCGCTTTACCCACGCGCCGGTTTTCTGGTAGCCTTGAAACGGTTGCCGGGCTTTGCCGTGCGTATGTTTTGTCCCGCCCCCTCCCATATCCCACGCGGCCCGCGCGTGGCAGCCGGTTTTTGCGCGGTCATCTCGCTTTTCGCCGTTCTGACCCTGCGCGGCCAGCAGCCTGAGTCCACTCCGGCGATGCCCCCACCCGTCGCGCCGGTCGCGCCGGGCACCCCGGCGGTCGGCTTTTTCGTGCCGCGCAGCGTGCTCTGGCTCGGGCGGTCGATGGTCGTCCCTTTCCGGTTGGCACAGGCCTCCGCCAACGACCAGACCCTCGCGGCGAACGTCGCGGACGCTTCGATGGTCGAAATCCTGCGTCCGCCAACTGTCCTGGCGGGTGAAACCACCGGCTTCCTCCGCGTTCGTGGGCTGCGGGTCGGCAAGACCCGTCTGACCCTCCACGGCGACGCTACGCTCGAACTCGAAACCAAAACCGATCCCACCGCCGCGGTCTTCTCGTCCATCGACGCCGAATCCGGCCGCCCGCGGATCGTCTCGCCGGTGCCCGACGCCGTCGTCTGGGGATCGTTCGCCGTGGGCGTCGAGGTGTTTGACGCTGATTTCCACGCCGTCATCGCGCCCGATGCCCCTGTCGCGCCCACCCCGCCCGTCCGCTCCAACGCCAGCCCGGGCGCCTCCGCGCCCCCGCTGCCGACGGCCACCCCGTCTCCAACCGTCGCACCGACGAACACGATTGCGCGCGGCGGACTCAAGGTCCAGCTCCGCTTGCCCGGCGGCCGTTTGCTCGATCCCGTGGCCGCCACCGGCCCGGAGGTCGGACCGCAACGCCATTTTCTGTTTAACGTCCGGGCGGAAGACTTCCCCGCCGGTCCGCTGCCGATGGTGGCCGTGGCCATGCCGGACGGCGGCAGCTTCGTGGACCGCCAGACCGGCCGGCAGGGCAGCATCCAGGAGAGCGCGCCGCTCACGGTGCGCGTGCTCCGTCCGCAAAACGGCGCGTTCTGGGCGGGCGAATGCGAGAACCCGGCCATCATGGGCGAGACCAAGGAACTGCTGGCTCCCGCGCGACCGGCGGCGGTGCATTTCAGCACGCGCGTACCCGAGGTCGGCGCGGACCCCAACGCCAGCGGCGGCAAGACCGTGCTCTGCCCCGGCGGCAACGATGCATGGTGTCTGCCCTTCATCGTCCAGAACGCGGGAGACTATCAACTCTTCATCCAGGCGCGGGGCGATTTTGCCGGAGGGGCCTTCCCGTCGGCGGCGCTCTACCGTGACACGTCGGAAGTCCCTGTTGGGACCGTCCGGCTGGCCGGCGCGAAATACCACCGTTTGCCCGTGGGCACGCCGACCCACCTCGACGCCGGGCCGCAGGTCTTGAGCGTGGTGTTCCGCAATGATTTCCAGCACGGCAAGGAGGATCGCAACCTCTACCTCGACCGCTACGAGATTGCGCGCGTCGGCGACAGCGCCGCGACGCCGCCCGCCCCCGTCAAGGGGCCGCCGACGGCACCCACGCACCCGCCGCAACCGCAGCCGCCGGCCACGTCCATCCTCAGTTCGCCCACGCCCGCGCAGGCCGGGACCGTTCCCGCCGCCGTCGCCGACGCGCCCCCGCGTCTGAGCATCCTGTATCCGGCCGAGGGGGCCAAGGTTTACGGCGCGGACGCCGTGGTCGCACGGGTGTCGGGTGCCGTCGGCACCGCGCGGCCCGCGTGGGTGGACCTCGTCATCGACGGCCAGCCGCAGGGCATCCGCCTGCTCGGACCGGCGGCGGTGACCGACACGGTGGAGTTCCCGCTCCTGACCCGGCAGATCGCCCCCGGCAACCACCGGATCACCGTGCGCGCGCTTGATGCCGCCGGCCGCGCGACCGACGCGCCCCCGCAGACGGTCTGCGTGCTCGACCACGAGCCTTTCATGCCCGGACCGTACGAACGGGCCGTGTTTTTGCTCGACCGCCTGGCCTTCGGACCGGAGCCCCGGGAACTCGCCGCCGTGCTTACCCTCGGCGAGAAGGCCTGGCTCGACAACCGGCTCGCCTCCAGCTACGGGACGCCCGCCGAACAGGCCGTCCTGCGCGTGGCGTGCCAGAAGTTCCCGCGCATCGACGACGAATACCAGACCAGCGCCCGCGCCATCGCCCAATGGATCGGCAGCGACAACCCGGTGCGCTCGCGTTTCACCGCCTGGACGGAAAATCATTTCTCCACCTGGGTCAGCAAGACCAAGGGCGCGCCGAAGTGGCACGAGCACCTCGATTTTTGCTGGATGGGCGTCGCGCCGTTCGCCGATTTGCTCAGCGTCAGTTCGCACAGCCCGGCGATGCTCGCCTATCTCGACCAGGAAAAAAGCTACGCGGGCAAACTCAACGAGAACTACGCCCGCGAGATCATGGAACTGCACACCCTCGGCGTGCACGGCGGTTACAAGCAGACCGACGTGACCGCGCTGGCCGGGGTGCTCAACGGTTGGACCACGACGACGGAAGCCGTTTTGCCGCAGGTGGACGAGCCGCTCGGACTCGTCTACAACGGCGGCAACGAGGCGGGCACCTGGCGGGATTTCCGGTTCGACCCGTACCTTAGCGACGGCAAGGAGCACCGGGTGTTCGGGATGGAGTTCGCGGCGAGCAAGGACCCGGCGGTACGTTATGACAACATCCGCCTGGCGATGGAGATGCTCGCCGCGCACCCGAGCACGGCCGAACACGTTTGCCGCAAGCTGGCCGAGCATTACGTGGGCGTCCCGGCATCGGATTCCTTGGTGAACGCGCTCGCGCAGGCGTACCTGGAAAGCGGCGGCGACCTGCGCGCGGTCATGCGGGCGATGGTGGCAAATAAAGAGTTCTGGAGCGCGCCGATGAAGATGGCGACACCGTTTGATTTCGGGATGCGCGTGGCGCGGGTGTGCCGGGCGGCGGTGGTGCAACTCGGCGCGGACCCAAACCAAGCCCCCACCGCCGAACAGATCGAGGGGTTTTTCAAGAAAAGCGGCATGGGGCTTTTCGACCGCGTGACGCCCGATGGTTACCCGGAGAACAACGGCAATTACGCCGATTCCAACGCGCTGCTGCAACGCTGGCGTTTTATGCAGACGATTGGCGAGCATCTCAACCGGCTCGTGCCGCCCGGCTGGCGCACGCCGCCCGCCGTGGTTACGCCCGCCGCCAACGAGACGAATGCCGACCATCCCGCCGGGCCGCCGGTGGTGGTCGATCCGTTGCAGCGTTTCATCGACCTCGCCGCCGTGCGCCTGACGGGTCACTTGCTCGATAACGGGTCGAACCAGGCCGCGCTCGAAGTGCTCGGTCAGGGTGGTGCCGACCAGATGCGCGAGACGATCCTTTTCATCGCCTTGCTGCCGGAAACCAGTCTCCGATGATGTCATTCCTCGGGCTTCAACATCGCACTTTCCGGCTTACGACAGATGGTGCGCCATCCCTCAGGTATCGTATTGCCCGTGTGGCACTCATTGGATATTTCGCCACCCTACTTTTTTCCGGCGTCGTGATGTGCGGCGGCTTCGCTTTCTTTGGCCTGGCTGCTCCTTTCGCACTGATCGCCTTGCTCTTTGGTACTTTTAACCAGCGTATTTTATCCGCCTTATGCCTGTTGTTCGCCATCATCACGTTTGCTTGTGGCTACCATGCTGACCGGCAAGCTCGGGAAATGATGCATCGCAGCAATCAAACTCACGAGTACCTCTCCCGCTGATTTTCACCTTCCGCCTTTTTCCCTTATGAACATCACCCGCCGCTTCTTCCTCAAATCCTCCGCTGCCCTCGCCGCCACCTATTGCGGCGTCAGCCCGGCCCGGCTGCTCGCCGAGGTCGGTCTCGACCCGGATAACCTCCTCACCGTACGCCGCAGCAAGACCCTCGTGGTCATCTTCCTGCGCGGCGGCATGGACGGTCTCAACATGGTCGTGCCCTACAAGGACCCCGGCTATTACAAGCTGCGCAAGAACATCGCCCTCGCCGAACCCGGCAAACCCGGCGGCGTCGTGGACCTCGACGGTTTCTTCGGCCTGCACCCGCGCGCGGCGGCGCTGGCTCCATTGTTCAACCGTGGGCAAGCCGTGGCGCTCCACGCCGTCGGCTATGACCTCAACACCCGCTCGCACTTCGAGGAACAGGACACCTGGGAAACCGGCGTCAGCGGCAACACCATCGCTTCCGACGGCTGGCTCAACCGCCACCTCATCAGCAGCCAGGGTCACGGCCCGATCCGCGCCGTGAGCATCGGCGACGCACTGCCGCGGATTTTGCGTGGACGCGCCCCGGCGTTCGCGGTGCGCGGCATCACGGACCTGGGTCTGTTCCCCGAGAAGAACAAAAACGGCTTCGCCGACGCCTCGCAGGCGAAGGTGTACGCCGCGCTCGAACACGCCTACTGCTGCGACCCCCGCGTGGCTGCCGCCGCTGCCCAGGCCGGAGCGCCGCCGCCCCAGGTCCACGGCGACGCCGACGAACAATCCGCGCGCGACCTGCTTTCCTCGACGGCGCAAACGACCTTCGAGGGCATGGAACAGCTCAAGCGCATCACCAGCCGTCCGTATTCACCCGCCGCGAAGTACCCTGACTCCGATCTGGCCAGGAAACTGGAGCAAGTGGCCCGCCTCATCAAATCCGACATCGGTCTGGAAGTCGTGGAGGTCGATTACGGCGGTTGGGACACGCACCAGAACCAGGGCGGCAGCAACGACCTGGGCGGCAGTTACGGCCGACTCGTCGGCGGGTTGGCCGACGCGCTGGCGGCGTTTGCGACCGACCTGGAGAAACACATGGACGACACGCTCGTCGTGACGCTGAGCGACTTCGGCCGCACCGCGAGCGAGAACGGCACCGGCGGCACGGACCACGGCTGGGCGAACTGCATGTTTGCGATGGGCGGGCCGGTGTTGGCCGCCAGCCCGAACGGCCCGCGCCACGTCATCGGCAACTGGCCGGGTCTGGAGAAGGAACAACTTCACGAAAAGCGCGACCTGTTGCACACGACGGATTTCCGCGACGTGCTCGGCGAACTCGTCAGCACCCACCTGGGCAATCCGAACATCAAGACGATCCTGCCCTCGCACGAGTTCAAGCGGGTGGGACTGGTGTGATCCCGTCGCACCGGAGGTATTACAGTTGATCGTGCAGTTTTCCAGCCTTGGCAGGGGCGGCAGAAAGTAGCCCACGGCGTGAGCCGTAGGTGGACGACGTGGAACGCACCAGCCCCGGCAGGGGCGCAAGGGTTTAGCCCACGGCGTGAGCCGTGGGGAAAGAACCGCCATGCAGGCCAGCCCCGGCAGGGGCGTAAGAAAACCTGCTTTGGTGGCCCTCTCACCCGAGGCCACCGTCTTTTCTTACGCCCCTGCCGGGGCTCTGACGCGTCTACTGGTCTTCCCACGGCTCACGCCGCGGGCTAAATTCTTACGCCCCTGCCGGGGCTGAAGAAAACCGTACGAGCAACCGAAATACGCTTCAGAAAAACCGTACAAGCGACTGGAATATGCTTTGAATCCGATGTCCGCTCATCTTGCCGACGGCTGCTCCGGACGCGCGGGGGGAGCGAGTTGCTCGACCACGAGGGCAAAGCGTTTGTCGCCGCGCAACGGGTCCCACACCGGGTTGAGCCGCAAGTCCCCGTAGCTCGGTTGGATGGGCATATTCTCGCCCGATGGCCGCCGCGCCAATTCTTGCAGCTTGGCGATGGCCAAATCCGGCTGGCCGGTCCACGCGTACACGACCGCGAGATTGCTGCCGGCCATCGGGGAGGAGCGCGCCCATTGTTCCACCGGCAACATCTCGCAGGCCCGGCGGCCCTCGGCCACGGCCTCTTCCGTGCGGCCGAGGCCCGCGTCGATCATGGCCAGCACGCTCAGGTTCAGAGCGTCCGTCGCGTCTGCCGTCACGGTTTTCTCCGCCTCGATCCGGGCATCGGCAAAAGCCAGCCGCGCCGCCGCCGCGTCGCCACGCATCCGGGCGGCCAGTCCCTCGTACCATGCCTTGGGGAACACGCTGCCATTGAGCGGGTATTTGAGACGGTTCGACGACGCCACGGTGCGTGAAACCGCGTCTGCATCGTGCTCGAAAAGATGCAGGATCAGTAGTCCCATGTCGTCGCCCATGTAATGCCGGTCCACCGGGACCGATGCGAGGTATGCACGCCACGGCGCGAGGTCGGCGTCGCGCTCCAAGCTGATCGTGGGAAATGGGTCCGCATCTTTTGCCTTCGGCGGCGGAAGGATCGCCATCAATTCCGTGCTCGCCCGCGCAAAATCGTCCCACCGCCTCATGAGGTGATAGGTCTGGCACAAGGTGCCGTGATTACCCAGGTTGCGCGGATTGAGCGCGATGGCTCTTTGCAGACAGCGGACCGCCTCGTCCCAGTGACCTTGCGTGCGGTTGATCCGTCCCGCCAATTCCTCGCGTTCCGCGCTGTTGGGCAACCCGTGCCGCGCCAGCTCGACCTCGATCCGCGCCTGTTCCGGGTCGCGGTTCGCCTTGAAAAAATGGAAGGCCGCCGCCAGATGGACCTCGCCCGCCTCCGGGCGCAGGCGGCGCGCCTTTTGCAGCGCGGTTTCCGCCAGGGCGCGATGATCGACCATGCGCTGTTCCGGGCTGGCATAAACCCGGTAGGAATAATAAGTGTCGTGCGCGTCCGCCAGGGCGCAAAAAGCCAGCACGAAATTCGGGTCCCGCGTGACCGCCTCGTCCAGCAAGGGGATGATCTTTCCCAAGTTGGCGAAAAGCTCCGTGGTGCTGTCGAAGGGCGCTTCGGAGATTTCACGCGCCCGGAGGTAGAGGTCGTAGGCCGCGAGGTCCGTGGTCGGGGGTTCGCTGATGGCGCGCCGCTCCTCGGCGGAGAGAGGCGTCCGCAGGTGATCGGCGATGGCTTGCGCGATTTCGCTCTGGACGATGAACACATCCGCGAGCCGACGTTCGTAGGTGGCGGTCCAGGGGTGAGCGGCGTCACGACCGTCAATCAGGCGCACGCGAACGCGCACCTGCTCGCCCTCGCGCCGCACGTCGCCTTCCAAAAAATGGCGAACGCCGAGTTCCCGTCCGATGCGGGTGAAATCGCGTTTGCCCGCGGGATAGTCGCGGGTGCCGTCCGCGCCGACGACCTTGAGCGCAGCGAGATGCGCGAGGTCCGCGCTGATCTCGTCCTGCATCCCGGTGGTGAAAAATGCGTCGCCGGAATCCGGGCTGAGGTTCTCGAACGGCAGGACGGCCAACGACTGGCCATCGGGATCGGCCTCGGCCCCCGTGCGCGGCCACCATGCGACGGCGAGCACCGCAGCAACCACGCACGGGACCGAGGCCAAGGCCGCACGGTATCTCCAGCCGGACCGGCGGGCCGGCGTGGGCGCGGCGGGGGCTTGCTCGAGGCAACGCCGCAACGCCTCCAGTAGCTCGCGCGCCGATTGCGGCCGGACGGCGGGATCGACCGCCAGCATGGACCTGAGCAGGGTGACCAGCGGCGCGGGCACGGCCCGGGCGGCCAGTTGCTCCACGGGAAGCTCGTCGCTCTGGCGGGCATAGATTTCGGCCAGGTTGCGGCCGGCGAACGGCACCCGGCCGCTGAGCGCGTACCACATCGTGGTGCCCAGAGAATAGATATCCGAGCGATGGTCGATGCGGGCATCCCCCGGAGCCTCGAACTGCTCCGGACTGGCGAAGGCAGGCGTTCCGACGAAACCCCCGCGCGTCTCGGTCGCACCCGGGGCTTCCGCCGCGGCGGTCACGGCTTTCGCCAGACCGAAGTCGATCACCTTGATCGTCGGCGTGCCGTCCGTGCCGCCCTCGCCCGGTTGGGTGGAGAGCATCAGGTTGGTGGGCTTGAGGTCGCGGTGGACCACCCCGCGCGCTTCCGCCGCCATCAACGCCCGGGCGATCTGGCTGGCGATTTCGAGCGTCAGCGCGCTGGGCAGCGGACCTTCGCGCTGGACGCGGGCTTCGAGGGTTTCGCCCTCGACCAGTTCCATCGCGTAAAAACACTCCCCGTCCTGCTCGCCGTAGTGCGAAACCGTGGCGACGTTGGGGTGTTGGAACTGCGCCGCCGCGCGGGCCTCCCGCAGGAACCGCGTCCGCGCGGCCGGGTGCCGGGCCACGCCGCGCCCGATGACCTTGAGCGCCACGACGCGGTGCAGGACGGTGTCCCGTGCCCGGTAGGTGGTGCCCATCGCGCCGTGGCCCAGTTCGACCAGCGAGCCGTCCGGACGCATCAGGATTTCAAAATGCCCGTAGCGGTGGTTTTGCGCGACGCCGGGCCCGTCGTCAGCCCCCTCCTCTTCTGGTGACTCGTCGTCGGCCAAAAGCACTAAACTCGCCAGGCAACGCACGCAGATTCCCTCACGGCCCGGGCAGGCCAGAGGCCGGTGGCAGGTGGCGCACACCACCGACGAACCCGCCCCGGCAACGCCCGGACCTCCCTGGGCCGCATCCCGACCGGCGGCGTTGCTGGAAGGGGCGGCATCCATGTGCGGAAGCGGTCGGGAGCGGGTGCCGGAACGCGGGAATTTCAGGCAAGCAGGACGCGCACGAGGTAATGCATTTCCTCGTCGATCTCCGAGGGGCCGGTCACGGTGCGGGCCACCTCCGACCGGACGCTCTCACGGTAGCGTTGCCGGAGACGGTGCAGGGAGTTGCGAAACGTGGAGATGGGCATCCGCAGGCGCGCGGCCACGTCGTGTTGATCCGGCGGCGCGACGGCTCCGCCGACCACGAAGGGTTTCAACGCCTCGATCAGCTCCTTTTTTCCCTCCGCCACCATCGCGGCGTCGAGCTGCTCCCAGGCGCGCTGGACGAGGCTCGCGGCCCAATGGTGGTCGTAGCGACCCGCTTCATCGCCGGGCACGGTGGCGAGCATCGCCGCCTCCGCCTCGACGAGCTGATCGTTCATGGAAACGATCTGCTTGCCGCCTCCGCGCTTGAACGCCTGCGCGCGGTCATGCTCGTTGGCGAGGAAGTGCTGCAACGACCCGAGCAGGAAGGTCCGCAAGCGGCCCTTCTCGCGGCTGGCGCGGGCGAGGGTGTTTTGTTCGAGCAAATGAACGAAGAACGCCTGCGTCAAATCCTGCGCGTCCGTGGGAGAATGGCCGCGGCGACGCAGGAACGTGTACAACGGCGGCCAGTAGGCTTGGCAAAAATTCGTCAACGCGGCCTGTGCGGTGACAGGCGGCTGGCTCTGCGCGGCGAGCAGGACCACGCTCCAATGCGTGGACGCGAAGGCAGCGCCGCCCTCCCGCAATGTGCCCGGAACACCTTTCACCGCACCAGGATAGCGAAAGGGGGCGCGCGTGACAACGAGCGAGAATGCGGCCGGTGGCAGACCGGGTTGGACCAATTTGTAGGCGGGCATGGATTGCGAAAATGTTTGCGAACCTCTGATCGTCCTGATTCCTGACTTCTCTATTCCTCCGGGGATCGCCGTTTCAAAAAAGTCGTCGTGGATAGACCCAGGGAAGGGCAAGGCACGGCTGCCATGCTGCTCCGACGAACCGGACCTGTCTCAGCACCGCCGGCCGTGAGAGGGCACGTCGCGGCGGCCTCTTACGGGCACGTCTCTATCTCAGGATTTTTCAATCCCACATCTCGAAATATTTTATCTCCGAGGGTGAACCTCGACATTTCGCACGGCGGTCGCCTTGCCGGATACCCTGCCCCGTCTTTTTCTGCGGCGCGCCCTTTGTGACACGCTGAGTGTGCTCCGTCCACGAATCGGATCGCACACCGTTGCCGCTTGCCCGGATCAACCCACCGGCGGCAACGCCGAAACGTACCGAAAGACTTCCCTTATGGCAGGCAAACTCACCGGCAAAGTGGCTCTTATCACCGGCGCGAGCGCAGGCATCGGCCGCGCGTGCGCCCAGGCTCTCGCCGCCGAAGGCGCGCACCTGGTCCTGACCGCGCGGCGGCAGGATCGCCTCGACGAACTCAAGGCCGCTCACGAAAAGGACGGTCTCCGCGTGCTCGCCGTCACGGGCGACGTGCGCGAGGAAAGCACCGCGCGGCAAACCGTGCAGGCCGCGCTCGATGCCTTCGGGCAGATCGACATCCTCATCAACAACGCCGGGGTGGGCAACTACAAGAACCTCGTGGACACCAGCGCGGAGGATTACGACGAAATGATGGACAGCAACGTGCGCTCGACGTTCCTATTCACCCGGCACACCGTCCCGGCGATGCTCGCGCGCAAGCAGGGCACCATTTTGATGATCTCGTCGATGGCGGGGAAATACGGCTTTCCCGGCCAAGCCGTGTACTGCGCGACGAAGTTCGCCCAGGTGGGCTTCGCGCAGGCGTTGGACAAGGAGTTGCGCCCGCAGGGCATCAAGGTGGGGCTGATTTGCCCCGGCGGGGTGAAAACGGAGTTTGCGTTGGGCAAAGGCCGCACCGAGGAGAGCGTGGAGCAGTCGGCGATGCTCGAACCCGAAGACGTGGCTGCCGGGGTGTTGCTGGCCTGCACGCAATCGCCCGGCGCGAGGATCATCGAGATTCAAATGCGCACGATGGCCGAGGCTTTGAACTGAAGGGTGCGCCTACCCGACGCGGCCGGGCTGCGGTCAATCTCCGCAGGAAAAAGCGCATGATGCACCGCATGGCGTCCATCTTTATCGGCTGCGCGGGCTGGAGCGTTCCACGGCAGGAACAACCAAACTTCCCTGCGGACGGCACCCACCTGGAACGCTACGCGGGCCGTCTGCCTGCGGTAGAGATCAACTCCTCCTTTTACCGGCCTCATCGCCCCGCGACCTACGTGAAATGGGCCGGGGCCGTGCCGCCCGGCTTCCGCTTCGCGGTGAAGGTGCCCAGGACGATCACCCACGAATCGAAGCTCGTGCAGACCACGCCGCTGCTCGATGCGTTCCTGGCGGAAGTCGGCGGGCTGGGCACGCGGCTGGGCGTGTTGCTCGTGCAGTTGCCGCCGAGCCTGCGGTTTGAGCGCGCGGTCGCCGGCCGGTTCTTCGCCGATCTGCGCGAGCGTCATGCGGGTGCGGTCGTCTGTGAGCCACGGCATCCCTCGTGGTTCGAGCCAGAAGCCGAAAATCTCCTCCAGGAAATGCGCGTGGCGCGCGTGGCCGCCGATCCGGCCCCGGTCCCGGCAGCGGCCCGGCCGGGTGGCTGGGAGGGGCTGGCCTACTACCGGCTGCACGGTTCGCCGAAGATGTACTATTCCGCGTACACGGCAGCATTCTTGGAGGGGCTTGCCGTCGAGCTTGTACACTCGGCCACGAGCGGCGCGGACGTGTGGTGCGTCTTCGACAACACCGCTGCCGGATCAGCCATGACGAACGCGCTCACGTTGCTCGATCTCGTGCGGGAGGCCGGGGTGTCAGAAGCGCGAACTCGGATACCCGGGAAAACCCACATCCCGCTCGGGTTTAGCATAGGGTAACGGGATGAAATTACCATAAGGCCCCTGTCTTTACGCGGCATCCCTTTACCGTGTGCTCGGAGGAGTTTCTGCTCACCGGTTGTCTGTCCGACGCGGGGCGTTGCTGGACCGCGTAGAACGGCTTACTTTGTAACCCCCCCGGATATCCGCCATCCGTATGAACACGCAAGATTTACTCCGTCTGGGCGTGCCCGCCGGTGAACCTGTCCGCCTCGCCCACGAGTTCATCAAGGGCTTCATCGCTCAGGGCGGCGAGGGTGCGCAATTGGAGGCGGAGGTGGCCACCATCGTCACCGACCCGGCCGCCTTTCTCTCGGACACGCTCCGGGCTCCGTTGGCGAGGGCGCTCTACCGTCCGGCGTTCCTGGCGCGCAAGGAACTCGCCCCTTGGCGGCAGTGGGGCGAGGACTTGGAAGCATCGGCGGTCCAGCAGATGGCCAACGCGTGCGCGCTGCCCGTGGCCGTCGCGGGCGCGCTGATGCCGGACGCGCACGTCGGGTACGGCCTGCCCATCGGCGGCGTGCTGGCGACCGACCACGCCGTCATCCCGTACGCCGTGGGCGTGGACATCGCCTGCCGCATGAAGCTCTCCGTCTACGACCTGCCCGCCGGGGCGATGGCCGGGCAGCACGACCGGCTGGCCAAAATGCTCGAAGGCGAGACGCTGCTTCGGGGTGGGTGCGCACTTCAAGAAGCCCAGGAACCACGCGGTCATGGACCTCGATTGGAGCGTCTCGCCCATCACCCGGCAGATGCGCGACAAGGCGTGGACGCAGCTTGGTACCAGCGGCAGCGGCAACCATTTCGTGGAGTTCGGCAGCTTCACGGTCACCGACGACGCGCTGGGCATCCCGGCGGGCGAGTACGTCGCTTTGCTCAGCCACAGCGGCAGCCGGGGCACGGGGGCGAAGGTGTGCGACTTCTACAGCAAGCGCGCGATGGCCCGGCACGGGGAGTTGCCCACCGAACTCAAGCACCTGTCCTGGCTCTCGCTCGGCGACGAGGACGGCCAGGAATACTGGGCCGCCATGAACCTGATGGGCCAGTACGCTGCCGCCAACCACGCGCTCATCCACCGCGTCCTCGGGCGCAAGCTCGGCGCGGACCTGCTCCTCGACGTGGAGAACCACCACAACTTTGCCTGGAAGGAGACGCACGGCGGGCGGGAGGTCATCGTTCACCGCAAGGGCGCGACGCCCGCCGGAGTGGGCGTGCTGGGGATCATCCCCGGTTCGATGGCGTCGCCGGGCTACGTGGTGCGCGGCAAGGGGCAGCCGCAGTCGCTCGACAGCGCCTCGCACGGCGCGGGCCGGGTGATGAGCCGCACGAAGGCGTTGCAGTCGTTTACGTGGAGCGCGACGAAGAAGCTGCTGGCCGAGCGTGGCGTGGAGCTGCTCTCCGCCGGCTTGGACGAGGTGCCCGGCGTGTACAAGGACATCGACGCGGTCATGGCCGCGCAGACCGACCTCGTGGACGTGTTGGGCCGCTTCGATCCCCGAATCGTCAAGATGTGCCCGGCGGGTGAAAAGGCAGAGGATTGAAGCGGGTGACGGGCGCAGCCGGGCGCGGCTGCGCCCGCCCACGCGCGAGGGACACGAAGACGGCCACAACTCTTATCGGGCACGTCACGCTCCCCGTGGCATGTCCCGAGTCGAGACCGGGCCAAACACGTTTACGCGAAGACCGGCAGCCTGCCGATGGGCCGGGTGGGGAACGCGACTTACTTGGTGATGATCTCCATCGCTCCGAAGTTATAGAAATAACGATTCGCGCCAGAGCCGTAAATGTGAGGCGGAGTCGCCGTGGTGTCAGGATAATAATACAGCACCGCGTTCAGGCTGAAGTCGTAGAGATAGGGGAACCACGTCGCGCTCGTGTAAAAGAAGGTGCTACTGGCGAAGTCGTACAGATAGACGCCGTTGCTCGCGTCGCCGGAGTCGATGAGAAACTCGAACCCGAGGTCGGAATGGTAGATGTAGCGCGGATCGGCAAAGTAAGTGTAGTAGCCGAAAGGCATCTGGCCGGCACCCAGGTAATAACCGTCGTTGCCGAGAGGAATCTCGCCGTTGAAGAACGCGGGATGATCGGTGCCGGTCGCGGTCGGTGCGACGGCGATGCCGCCGATGCCGTCCACCCCGAGGTTGGTGCCGAAGGGCGCGCCGTTCCCGTCCGGGGTGATGCGGGTCACCGTGTTGTCGGTCCCGTTCGCCGCGTAAAGATTGCCTGCGGCATCGAAGGCCAGGCTGCCAGGAGACTTCACAGCGGTGTTGTTGAAGATGCTGCTGGCTCCGGCTTGCGTGTAGCGTAGGATCGACCCGTTTGTCCCGTTGGTGAAACTGGACACGTAGACGTTGTCCGAGGCGTCAACCGCGATCCCCACGGGGAAACCCAGGCCGCCCGCACCCGGCGCGACGAACGTGCTGGCCACGCCTGCGGGGGTGATGCGTACGACGTTTTTCAGCCCCGCGTTCGCCACGTAGAGGTTGCCGGTGCTGTCGAAAGCCAGACCCGCCGGGGTCTTGATCGTCGCGCCCGTGGACCCGTCGAAGAAGACGCTGACCCGGCCCGCGAGGTCGAGGCGCAGGATGTTGTTGTCCACGTCGGCGTTGGCGGCGTAGAGGTTTTTCCCTGCCTTGTCGAAAGCCATCCCCAGAACCTTATGGATCGCGGGGTCAATCGAGAAGGTGCTGCCCGCGCCGTCCGGGGAATACCGTGCGATGGTGCCGGCCCCGGGGTTCGAGACGTAGAGATACCCGGCGGCGTCGAAAGCCAGGGCAATCGGATCGCTCAGACTGGCGCCGGTGCCATAGGCGGTGCCGGTCCCATCCGGGGTGATGCGGATGACGGCGTTGTTGTTGCCGCTCGCCACGAAGACATCGCCGGCGGCGGCGCTGGCCCGGTTGAAAGGCAGCAGCGCGGCGGCCAGGACGGCAAGGGGGACGATGCGCGCGGACAACTGTTTGCAGAGGCTTGGATACATATCTGGGTGGATGGTTGGGGTTGTTTTTTGGTTGAAATGTCGGGGAGAAAAGCCATCAACGGCGAAGCCACGGGGTCTGCCGTGCGATGCCTCGGCGGCATTCTGGAAAACACGGTTTCAGCCGTGAGGCTTTCATTACAAACGATTACAAACGGAGCGATCTTGTTCCCGGACGCCCGATCTCGGCAAGAAAATAATTTGTACAAGTTTCTCGTACATCGTCGGTTGCATGAATATACGCGTTGGAATGCCGCTCTCTCGAAAGGATCGGTCACCGTCGAAAGGCGAGGATCGTTCTCTGACTTTGCGCCGGGCACGGTGCTCCAGCGTGTCGTGCTCAAGGGCCGTTCGGCTCCTGATAAAGCCGGTGGCGGATGCACGCGGAACCGTTTTCACCCCGAACACAAACCGCGATTTTTCATGTGGCAGGTTCCACAAAAAATGGCATGTTCATTCTCCGTATGTTCCGGAATCCAGGCACGACATTCCTCGCTTCGAGGACTGCTTTTGTTCTTGGCCTGCTTTGCGTATTGATCTTTACGCGGGCCGGTTTCTCCCAACTGCCGGGTGAACCCTGCGGAATCGAGGCCAGCACGTTGTCGGAGGAACATGCCTCCACTCCGGCCGTCGATTGTCACCAGTGTTGCGCGGCGATGCCGTGCTGCCTGACATCCAAACCTGCTTCGGACGCGCCTCCACGCCCGGAGCCGTTGAGCAACGAGCGCGGCCACCAACTCGACCATGCGCCGGTTGCGGTGACGTTGACGCTCGTACCCACTTTCGACTTTTTTGCGTCGCCGCAAAACTCCAGGCTATTCGCCGGGAGCAAAGCCGTCCTCGCCGACACGAGAGCGCGCTCCACGCGGAGCGGTTAGCTGCATCTGGTTGATCTGAGTTCGGACACCGACAGGAGAGGTGTGCCTTTTTCCAAGGCACTTGCCCGCTGTTTCTCTGGTGTCCGTTTCCAACTCATGAATCAATGAAGTTTGTTTTCCTGCTGGTTTGCAGTTTTTTCCCTATTCTTAGCCTGCGCGCCGAACACGCCATCGGCGGACGACGTTTCGCGGTGCGAATGCTCCGACTCTTTCGCTGGACGCGCTGACCCGCATCGCCCTGGCGGAAAACCCGTCCTTGAAGGCGGCCCGCGCCAACTGGCAGGCGATGAAGGCGCGCGTGCCGCAGGCCGCCGCGTGGGAGGACGTGAGCGTGTCGTTCCAGGCCCGCGCGGGCCGCTTCGTGGACGTGCCCGCCAACGCCTTCACGGACAACACGCTGACCGTCGAACAGAAGGTTCCGCTCAACGGCAAGAACATCAGCCGCGCGCGGGAAGCCAGCCGCCGAGGCGGTCGCCGCCTACGAGCAACTGCGCCGGGCGGAACTCGACGTGCGCGCCAACGTGGCCGGGGCTTACTGGCGGCTGGCGAACGCCTACGCCCAACTGGAACTGAACCGCCAGAACGAAGAGCTTTGCTCAACGAGGCCGCCGACCTGAGCCGTGCGCGCTACGAAGCGGGAACGCAAACGCAGGCCGACGTGCTTGCCGCCACGGTGGAGCGCGCCAGAATCGTGGAGGCCAGGGCGGACCTCGAACGCGCCCGCGACGACGCGCAGAGCGCGCTCAACGTGCTGCTGAACCGGCCCGCCCGGTCGGCATTGGGTCAGCCCCCGGCATTGGCAACGGGCGATTCCTTCGCACCGGCACCTGCCATCGGCGGCCCAACTCGATGCCCTGGCCCTGGCGTACCGACCGGAGGTGCGCATGGCGCAAAAGCGGATCGACAGCGCGCAGGCCCGGCTGGAATTGTCGCGGCGTTCGTGGCTGCCCGATCCGGCCTTGCGTGTCAGCGGCCAGCAGTACAACGCCGCCTCGCAGGCCGTCAGCGAAGTGGACGTGGGGATCGCCTTCACCGTGCCCTGGCTCAACGCCGGAAAATACCGGGCACAGGACCGGGAAGCCCAAGCCGGATCTGACCCAACGGGTGGCGGAATTGGCGCAACTCCGCTCCGAGACGCTGGGCCGGGTGCGGGATGCGCTCACCAAAGTCGAAACCCTCCATCACCATTTTTCGGTGTACCGCGATGAAATCCTGCCCCTGGCGCGGCAGGCGGTCGCGGCCAGCCGCAGCGGTTACGAAAACGGCAAGAACAGCTTTCGCCGACCTGATCGCCGCCGAGCGCACGCTGCGGGACGCGGAGGCCGAAAGCCTCTCGCACCGCGCCGATTACGAAGCTGCCGTCGCCGAACTGGCTGCCGTCGTCGGCGTGGATTTCCACTCTCTACCCTCTTCCAAATGAACCCTCGCACCACACCGTTGAACCGCCGCCGGTTTCTCATCGTCAGCGGCGGCGCGGCTCTCTCGATCCTGCTTGGAGCATCGGGATGCTCCAAGCCGGAGCCAGTCCCTTTCGGATGCGGGCAGCCAGCGTCGATTACTACACCTGCACGATGCACCCATCGGTCCATCTGCATGATCCCAAGGGCAAATGCCCGATCTGCGGCATGAACCTGGTGCCGGTGGCAAAAAGGCGCGTCGCCGCCGGATGAATCCGCTCCCGGCACGATCAGAACGCGCATCGTCTCCCAGTGAGTTCACGGTTCCCGTCGAGCGACAGCAGCAGATCGGCGTCACCTACGCGATGGTGACGCGGGAAGCGTTGAGCCGGGAAGTGCGCGCCGTGGGCGTCGTCACCCCGGACAAGGCGCGGCACTGGGAGTTCGTCGCGCGGGTCGATGGCTACGTGCAAACCCTCCATGTCACCTCGCCGGGTGAACTGGTGGAGAAGGATCAACCGCTGCTGACCCTCTACAGTCCCGACCTGCTCACCGCCGAGCGCGAGTTGGTGGAGTTGCTGAAAATGCGCGACGACGCCCGTTCCGCCGAGGCACGGCGCACGGCGCAGGAACTCATCGACTCCGCCAAGCGGCGGCTCGCGCAGTGGAACGTCACGCCCGCGCAAATCGCCGACCTCGAACGCACCCGCCAGCCGGGCGAGTTCCTGACGCTGCTTTCTCCTTTCCGGGGCATCGTGGAAGCCGTGCCCGTGGACCAGGGCCGCAACGTGCGGATCGGCGATCACCTGGTGGACGTGGCCGATCTGTCGAGCGTGTGGGTGTGGGCGGACGTGTACGAAAACGAACTCTCGTCGTTCCGCCTGGGCCAGAAGGTCAAGCTGACGACCGCCGCCTATCCCGGCCAGGAGTTCGAGGGCACCATCAGCCTCATCAATCCGTTCCTCGATGCCGCGCAGCGCACGGGCAAGGTCCGCATCGACATTCCGAACCCGGACTTCCGGCTGCGACCGGCGATGTACGTCAGCGCGGTGCTGACGGCGGGCGGCAGCCGCGAGGCGTTGACCATCCCGGTCGGCGCGGTCATGCCCACGGGCACCCGCAACATCGTTTTCGTGGACAAGACGCAGGGACGGCTCGAACCCCGCGCCGTGTCGTTGGGAGAAAAGTACGGCGACCGCTACGAGGTCAAGCAGGGTTGAGCGAAGGCGAGCGCGTCGTTTCCAGTGCCAACTTCCTGATCGACGCCGAGGCCAAGGTCCAGGGTGCGCTCAAGAGCTTCGAGGAACCGGCGGCCACGGGCGGCGACCCGGAGGCGAAACGATGATCGAACGGCTCATCGAATGGAGCGCGAGAAACCGATTTCTCGTGGTCATCTTCACCCTCTTCGCCGTGGCGGGCGGCATCTATGCGTTGCAGCGCACGCCGCTCGATGCCATCCCGGATTTGAGCGACGTGCAGGTGATCGTCTACACCGATTGGGAAGGCCGTTCGCCCGATCTGGTGGAGGACCAGATTACCTATCCGATTTCCACGAAGTTCATCGCCGCGCCGAAGGTAAAATTCGTGCGCGGCGAGTCGATGTTCGGCAAGAGCTTCGTGTACGTCATCTTCGAGGACGGCACGGATATTTACTGGGCGCGCTCGCGCGTGGTCGAATACCTCAACGGCGTGCGCGGCAGCCTGCCCGAAGGCGTCAACCCGGTCATCGGCCCGGATGCCACCGGCGTGGGTTGGGTCTTCGAATACGCGCTGGTGGACGACACCGGCAAGCACGACCTGGCCGAACTGCGTTCCTTTCAGGACTGGCACCTGCGCTACGCGTTGGAGTCGGTGAAAGGCGTCTCCGAAGTGGCGTCGGTCGGCGGGTTCGTCAAGGAGTACCAGATCGACCTCGATCCCGGATAAGCTCGCGGCGTACAACGTGCCGCTGGCGTCGGTGGTGGAGGCGGTCAAACGGAGCAACGCCGACGTGGGCGGCAAGATTTTCGAGGTGGCTTCCACGGAGTATTTCGTGCGCGGGCGCGGCTACATCAAGAGCGTGGCGGACATCGAGAACATCCCGCTCAAGGTGGAGAACGGCACGCCCGTTTACGTGAGGAATGTCGGCGCGGTCCACCTGGGTTCGGACCTCCGGCGCGGCGTCGCGGAACTCGACGGCAAGCGGCGAAACCGTCGGCGGCATCGTCGTCATGCGTTACGGCGAGAACGCGCTGACGCGTGATCGACGGCATCAAGCAGAAGCTCGCGGAAATCCAGTCGTCGCTGCCCGCCGGAGTGCGGGTCGTGCCGACTTACGACCGCAGCGGCCTCATCAAGCGGTCCATCGACACGCTGCGCGAAAAGCTCATCGAGGAGAGCATCGTCGTCGCCCTGGTCTGCCTCGTCTTTCTCTGGCACGTCCGCTCGGCCCTGGTGGCGATCATCACCTTGCCCATCGCCATCCTGCTCTCGTTCCTGCCGATGCTCTGGCTGGGGCTGACCTCCAACATCATGTCCTTGGGCGGCATCGCCATCGCCATCGGCGCGATGGTGGACGCGGCCATCATCATGGTGGAGAACGCGCACAAGAGCCTGGAACACTTCCGCGAAAAGGACGGACGCGAACCGGACAACGCGGAGCGCGTCACGGCGATCATCGGCGCGGCCAAGACCGTGGGCAGGCCGCTGTTCTTCTCGCTGCTGGTCATCACGGTGAGTTTCATCCCCGTGTTCTCGCTCACGGCGCAGGAGGGGCGGCTGTTCAAGCCGCTGGCCTACACGAAGACGTTTTCCATGTTCTTCGCGGCGCTGCTCGGCGTGACCCTCGTGCCCGTCCTGATGACGCTGCTCATCCGGGGCAAGATCACCCCGGAAGCCAGGAACCCGGTCAACCGCTTCCTCATCTGGCTTTACCAGCCGCTCGTCAATTTCGTGCTGCATTTCCGCTGGTTGACCCTGGCGGTCGCGGTCGTGCTGCTGGCGGTGACGATCATTCCGTTCCGCCGTCTCGGCAGCGAGTTCATGCCGCCGCTCAACGAAGGCACGCTGCTCTACATGCCGACCGCCGTGCCCGGCATGGCGGTCGGGGAAGCGACCCGGATTCTGCAAATCCAGGACCGGCAGCTTCGCCAGATTCCCGAGGTCGAACGGGTCTTCGGCAAGGCGGGCCAGTCCGAGACTTCCACCGATCCCGCGCCGCTGTCGATGTTTGAAACGGTGGTGAGCCTCAAGCCGCCCGACCAATGGCGGCCCGGCATGACCTGGGACAAGATCGTGGCCGAAATGAACGCCAACATCAAGACGCCGGGCATGGCGAACATCTTCTGGATGCCCATCCAGACGCGCACCGAAATGCTCACGACCGGGCTTTCGCAGCGTGCTGGGCATCAAGGTCTTCGGGCCGGACCTCGCCGGGATTCAGGATGTGGCCGTCCAGATCGAGAAAGCGCTGACGGCTTTCCCGAACACGCGCAGCGTCTTCGCCGAGCGCACCACGGGCGGATACTTCCTGGATTTCACCGTGAACCGCGAGGCCGCCGCCCGCTACGGGTTGGGCGTCGGCGACGTGAACGACGTGATCGAAAGCGCCATCGGCGGCAAGACGATCACGACCACCGTCGAAGGCCGGGAACGCTACCCGGTCAGCGTGCGCTACGCGCGGGATTTCCGCCAGGACCTCGATGCGCTCAAGCGCGTGCTCGTGTCCACGCCGACCGGCGCGCAGGTGCCGATTTCGCTGCTGGCGGACATTCAGTACAAGACCGGACCGCCCTCCATCCGCGACGAGAACGGCCAGCTCGTCGGCTTCGTGTTCATCGACCTGACGACCAGCGACATCGAGGGCTACGTGCGCGCCGCGTCGGAGAAGATCCGCCAGAGCGTGCGCTTTCCCGCCGGCTACTACACGCAATGGGCCGGGCAGTTCGAGTATCTCAAGGCCGCCGAAGCGCGGCTGAGGATCGTCATTCCCTTCACGCTGCTCATCATCTTCGTCCTGCTCTATCTGAACACGCAATCGGTCGTGAAGACCGCCATCGTGCTGCTGGCCGTGCCGTTCTCGCTCATCGGCGCGTTCTGGCTGCTCTACCTGCTGGGCTACAACATGAGCGTCGCGGTGTGGGTGGGACTCATCGCCCTGGCCGGGCTGGACGCGGAAACCGGCGTGGTCATGCTGCTCTATCTCGACCACGCCTGGGAGGAACACCGCGCCCGTGGCCAGATGAACTCGATGGAGGATCTGTATGCCGCCGTCAAAGAAGGCGCCGTGCAGCGGATTCGCCCCAAGATGATGACGGTGTGCGCGATCCTCTTCGGTCTGCTGCCGATCCTGTGGTCGCCCGCCACGCAAAGCGGGTCCGACGTGATGAAGCGCATCGCCACCCCGATGATCGGCGGGATCGTCACGAGCGCCGTGCTGGAACTGCTGCTCTACCCCGTGATTTACGTGTTGTGGAAGAGGCGTGCGCTACCGATTAAAACTGTCCATTCTCCAACCGCTCAGATGACATGCTCCGGGGCAAGCTCGCACGGGTAAGCGGCGTCGCCGCGTTCCAACTGGATCGTCGAGTGGGCGATGCCGAACTTCGCCCGTAGTTCCTCGCAGGTGCGGGCAAGTAGGCCGTCGTCAATCTCGGCGTCGGGCTTGACCAGATGCACCGTCAGGGCCGTCTGCGTGGTGCTCAACGCCCAGATGTGCAGATCATGGACCGCGACCACGCTCGGCAGGCTCTCCAAGTACCGTCTCACGACCGTCGTTTCGATGCCGGTGGGCACGGCGTCCAGGGCGAGGTTGGTCGAATCGCGCAGCAGCCCCCAGGTGCCCCACACGATCACTGCGTTGATGACCAGGCTCGTCACCGGATCGAGCCAGTGCCAGCCGGTATAGAGGATGGCGATGCCGGCCAACGACCACGCCCGCGCTCACCGCCGCGTCGGCGGCCATGTGCATGAAAGCTCCCTTGACGTTCAGATCGCCCTTCCGCCCGGACATGAACAGCAAGGCCGTGGCCGTGTTGATGGCGATGCCCAGGGCAGCCACCCAAATGACCGTCCCACCTGCCACCGGCGTCGGATCATGGAACCGGCGCACCGCCTCCCAGGTGATGCCGCCGACCGCGACGAGCAGGAAAACCGCGTTCGCCAGGGCCGCGAGGATGGACGAGCGACCGAGGCCGTAGGTGCGTCGCTCCGTGGGCCGCGTCTTGACCAGATGGCTGGCCCACCACGCCAGCAAGAGGCCGAGCACGTCGCCCATGTTGTGCCCGGCATCCGCCAGCAAAGCCAGGGAGTGCGCGAACAGGCCGAAGACGACTTGCACCACCACGAAGCCGAGGTTCAGAGCCGTGCCGATGGCAAACGCGCTGCCAAAATTGGCGGGTGCATGGCTGTGACCCAGGCCACCGTGATGATGCTCGTGTTCGTCGTGGTCTTCGTGGTCCTCGTGGCCGTGTTCGCCGTCGTGATGATCGTGGTCGCTGTCGTTGTGGGAACGGGGCATGGCAGTGGAGGTTCTCGCGCGTTTGAAGAGGATGTCCTAGTGCAACATTCCGCGCAGGCCGGTGACAGCGATGAAGATGCCGATAGCAGTCATCACCCCGACGCTCAGGTACGGCAAGCCACCGAGCATCCGGTCGAAGCCCTTGAAGCGTTTGCCCGCCTGCCGCACGGAAATCGCCGCGACCGCTCCCGCACTGACCAAGGTAAACGCCAAACCCACGCTGAACGCCAGCACCGTGGCAAAACCCAGGGTGTAGCGTTTGACTTGCAGGCACACGAGCAGCACCGAGAAAGCCGCCGGACAGGGCAGCAGCCCACCCGTCAAACCGAACAGTACGATCTGCGGGGTCGTCACGGTGCGCCCGGCGAAACGCCGTTCCAGATCGGCGGCGTGCGCGCGAGCGTGGGCATCCTGGTACTCCGGCGTATTCTCGTCGCCCGCGCCGTGGGCGTGATCCCCGTGCGAATGGCCGTCCGCGTGGTCGTGGTGGTGCCCCTCCTCGCTGAATTCGGTCTTGTAGGTATGCGCGTGGCCGCCGTGTCCCACCTGGACATAGGCCGTGAACTCATGCGGTTCTGGGATGTTCGTCGTGGATTGAAGATAGTTGCCACCCGCGACGGCAGGCTTGAACGCGAAAGTCTGTCGGCTGGCATCCGGGCGAACCGTTTCGAGTGTCACCGTTTGCCCGGCTGGCAAGACGGCGGCGGCGTGATTTCCTCGCTCGTAGAAAAACAGGCGGAAGCAGGGCGGCACGCCGTCCTCGAAGACGGTGATTTCGATTTCACCGTGACCGCCCGTGTCGATCAACTGGCCGCCGTTGGGACCATCGCCAGCGGGGCCATGAGGCGCGTGCGGATGAGCATGGCTGTGGGAATGGGCAGCCTCCTCCATCTTCTCGCGGCGGGTGCGAGCAAATGTCCACGCGGCCAGGATCAGGATGATGACGCCCGAAGCGAGTTGGAAATACGGCTCGGTTTTCTCCACGTCGAGCTTCGCGGCGTAGCGCAGACCCGCGTAGGCCAGAATCCAGATGATCGCCGTGTGGGAAACCGTCGCCGACAGCCCGAGCAACAACGCCTGGCCGACCGTGCCACGGATGGAAACGATGAACGCGGCCATCATCGTCTTGCTGTGGCCCGGTTCCAGACCGTGCAGCGCGCCGAGGACGACGGCGGTAGGCAGGAACAGCCACGCGCTCGCCGCGCCGTGTTGAAGGAGTTGCTCGAAGGAGGTCATGCGGCAGGCATATACCCCCATCCCCCTCCAAAAGCGAACCTTTCTTGTTTAAAGGGATTTGTTCCGTTACCGTATCGCCCTGTATGCCTGCCGCTAACGCTCATTCCCATACGCATCCCGAAGCAGACCGCCACGCTCTCCAGGTCCGGGTGCGAAAGGTCGGTGGACAGCTTCGCGCCATCGAAGGGATGCTGGAAGAGGACCGCGACTGCGCGGAGATATTGACCCAACTCGTCTCGGCACGGCGCGGGTTGAAGGCACTGGCCGAAAAGCTCATGGCGATGCACATGCACCACTGCATCGACCACGCCGACAACCCCGCCGAAGCGAAACGTAAACTGCGCGAGTTGCTGACCGTGTTGGAACGCTACGTGGAGTGAGCAGCGGTTTTTGAATAAATCCTGCCGACCATCGCACTTCGAGTTCGCTGTTCGGCTTGCCATCAGCAGCAGCCGCACTCCCCGGAGCCGTTGGGCAGGCAAACATCCTTCGCCAGGCAATCGGTATGTTTCGTGCCGAGGTAGAACTTCAGTTCGTCGCCCTGCACGCTCACGTTCTCCACGGGGAACTGCGAAATCTGACAATCCTCGTACTCGATTTCCACGTCGAGATCATCGCCCGATAGGATCGGCGCGGCTTTCCCGAGAATGGCAGCAAGGTCGCCGGGTGCGAGGCGGTGGTCCGTATCGTCCGCGACCCACGCTTGCAGCGAGCAAGCGGACACCTTGCGGACGGTGCCGCCGCAGTCCACGAACGTCTTGTCGATACGCCCGACCTCCGTGATGTGGGCGTGCGCGGCGATCAGGTCGCCGTCCGGCAGGACGAAGCAGAGTTGGTGGTCGGACGATTGCAGGAGAGCTTTTCGGAAAGCGGAAAGTTTCATGGAAGACAACATGCCCACCAGGGAATATACCGCAACAAGTATAATCCTTGCATATCCATCTTTCTGCATATACGTCTCTTTCCATGAACGAAGTCCCGCTCATTCAAATCTATCGCTGCCTCTGCGACGAGAACCGTCTGCGGATCGTTCATCTGCTTAAACAGGGGCCGCTCTGCGTGTGCCACTTCCAGACGGTGCTACAACTGCCGCAGGTCACCATCTCCAAGCACCTTGCCTATCTGCGCGAGCATGGATTGGCCGAGTCGCACCGGCACGAACAGTGGATGATCTACCGGCTGCCGCAACCCGCCCCGCGCGAACTCGACCTGCAACTCGCCTGCCTCCAGGACTGCGTGCGGACGCACCCGGTCTTCAAGCAGGACTTGAAGCGGCTCGCCCAGATCGAGAGCGAGTGTTGCTGGATCGAGGGCGTGTTGCCTGCCTCCCCTGCCGTTCGCCGGAAGAAAAGAGCCAAAGCCGCCAAATGACTCCCGCGCCCGCAGCGGACGAACGCCGCCTCTCGTTCCTCGACCGTTGTTACCTGAAGCACTGGATTTTCCTGGCGATGCTCGCCGGGGTCGCCACCGGCAACTTCGCGCCGGGCCTGACCGTCACTTCCGATCTATGAATCCGTCGCAACCAAAACGTGTTCTGTTCGTTTGCGTGGAAAACTCCAATCGCAGCCAGATGGCTCAGGCGTTTGCACGCATCCACGGAGGCGGGCGCATCGAGGCGTACAGCGCGGGTTCCCGGCCAAGCGGCGTCGTCAACCCACGCGCCATCGAAGCGATGAGCGAACGCGGCTACGATCTGTCCAAGCATATGTCCAAAAGCCTCGATGATCTGCCGGCGGACGTGGAGTGGGATTTCGTTGCCACGATGGGCTGCGGGGATCAATGCCCGTTCCTGCGGGCACGGCGGCGCGAGGACTGGAACCTACCCGATCCAAAGAGCCTGCCCCTGGAGGAGTTTCGCCGGGTACGGGACGAGATCGAATCGCGGGTGAAAACAATGCTCGCTCGCCTTTGAAAAGGGGTATTAAAACCATGCGTAAACTGATTCCTGTTCTCTTGGAACTGCCGCTGATCGCGGGTGCCGTGATCCTGGCCGTGTCCAACCTGCACGCCGCCGTGCAGGGCAAGCCCGTCAGCGCGAAAACCACCGACTGCTGCCCCGCCGCTGCGACCTCGGCTAAATCCGTCCCGGCCTCCGCCGCCGACTGCTGTAATGACAGTGCTTGTTGCCACTAAAGCGACTGGACCCATTTGAAACTGACGAGCCGGATTTGAAACTGACGAGCCGGATTAGCCGCAAGCCGATCCGGTTGCGCTTTTCGTGCAGCGAACGACACCTATGCCGACCAACGAAATCAGACCAGCCAAACCGGACGATCTCACGGTGGTTCGCGCGTTGCTGGCCGAGCATGAATTAGTTTACACCGATCTGGGTCCGGCCCACATGGCATCGTTCGTGGTCGTGCCCGCGCACGACCAGCCTGCCAGCGTGGCTGCCGTGGCAGGCGTGGAAACTTTCCCTGATGACGCGGGTGAAGGTCTGCTCCGGTCGGTGGCGGTCAGGGCATCCCTGCGCGGTCGAGGGATCGGCGTAAACCTCGTGGCTGCCGTCGAGGAACGTGCGCGGTTGGTTGGTATCCGCCGCCTTTGGCTGTTGACGACCACCGCCCCGGACTTTTTCCGTCGGCTCGGTTACGCAGACACGCCGCGTGCCATCGCCCCCGTGGCTGTGCAGCAGTCCAGTGAGTTCAAGAGCCTTTGCCCAGCGAGTGCAATCTGTCTGAGCAAGCGGCTCTGACGCGCCACATTTCCTGCGTCCTTTGCCACTGGCCAGCGTCTCCTCTCGTAGAAACCTCCCATGAAAGCCGAATCCCTCATCGGATCCACTTGGAAGAACCTGCGCGGCGAACTCCGCGCCTTCCTCGTGGGGCCACTTTCCGAGGACGTGCGGCGCGACCTCGGCTTGCATTGCGGGTGCTCGGTGATTGCGCGTCGTCGTGGAATGGGAATCGTTGGCAATCCAGCGTTCCACGTCCTTGAGAGCAATCTCCGAGGCCATCCACCCCGTTCGACCAATAGCCATCCTCACTTGTACAATCTGTTCAGAGTCAGTACCTTGCGGCACTGCCGACGACTGGACTCGAACCAGCACACCGATTTCTCGATAACGGATTTTAAGTCCGTTGCGTCTGCCATTTCGCCACGTCGGCATCCTGGTGCAAACCGCCACGATGACCGGCATGCACGCCTGCAACATCCGCGCCGGCCATCGTCGCGGCAAGCGCAAAAAAAGTTTTGCGTTTCTATCCCCGCGCGGGAAAACAACGCTTCGAGAAATCACCACGCCAGCGACCCGGCGCGGGAGCTGGACCGGGTCTTCGATGGGTCGTCATTCCCTGCTTACCCGGTCTCGGGCAGATCACGGCGCTTCGGGATCGACGAGCATGTAACCGGCCGAACGCACCGTGCGGATGAAGCGCGGGTTCTTCGGATCGTCGCCCAGCTTGCGTCGTAGCGCCGACACCTGCACGTCGATGGCCCGATCAAAGACCTCGTATTCGCGCTCGCGGATTTCGACGAGGAGATGGTCACGCGTCTTGACCCGTCCCTTGGCCTTGGCCAACGAAACGAGGATGCCGAACTCGCCCGGCGTCAACACGAGCGTCTGGCCGGCGAGCGTCGCCTTGCGGGCTTCAGGACTGATGCGCAGGTCGGCGACGACGATTTCCTGTCGCGGCGCGCCGTCCGCCGACACGGCGCTGCCGGCCGCCGCGGCCCGCCGGGTGATGGCGTGCAGACGGGCCAGGAGCTGGCGGGTCGAACTGCCCTTGGGTAGATAGTCGTCCGCGCCAAGTTCCAGGCCCACGATCTGGTCGGCCTCGTCGCCCCGGGCGGTGAGCATGAGGACCGGCGCGCCGCTCGTCTGGCGGATGCGCCGCAGCACCTCGAAGCCGTCGAAACCGGGCAGCATCACGTCCAGGATGATCGCCTCCCACGGCCCGGCCAGCGCCTGTTCCACGCCGGCCGGTCCCGTGTGCGCGGCGCTGACAGCATAGCCGTAGGCGGCGAGATAATCGGAGATGAGCGCGCAAAAATCGCGGTCGTCATCAATGATGAGGACCTTTGATTTCCCGTCGGGCGGCAGGTCCTGTCTGGTCGGGTTCATGGCGTGGACGACTTCTTCAATTCTAGCAACTTGGACCGCGCGCAAGGCAAAGATTACCTCCCCTTTACAAAAAAGTCGGTTTCGCTCATCCGATCCTTACAAACGGGTGCGAGAAGTGGCGCGGAACCTATCTTGCCCATGTCCTGCCACCGCCCTTCGCCCCGCACGGTTTCGACCCGGCTCGCCCCGCCGCTCCGGTCCGGTCCCCGAAGTTTGCCGTTATCCGAAAACCCCGGCGTCCGGTCGGACGCTCGCCCCGGCGCGGAGCGGCCCTGCGTGAGTGCCGGTAAAACCACTGCCGCCCCGCGCCCCTGTTATCACAAAATCCGTGTCTGACCCGCCCCCCGCCCCACCCCTGGCTGCCCGCCGCGCCGCGCCGGTGCCAAAGCCGGTTGAACCCCCGCCGCGCTGGGCGATGGATGCGGGAGACATGGCTTCCTCGCGCCGATCCTCGCTGCTTGCCTTCGTGACCTCGCTGCGATGGCCTCTGCTGGGCTGGTTCTTCCTGAACCTCGCCGTCATCAGCGCCGTGGCGTACGTGTTTTTGCGCGTGGAGTTCGGTCTCGGTCCTGGCTCGCTGCTCGGGGGAAAAACCGGCCGCCGCCTGCAAGCCGTCGCGCAATCGCTGGCGGCGGAATTACGAAACCAACCCACGAGCGCCTGGGACGAGACGCTCGCGCGCGCCGTCGGTCCGCGTCTGCAAAACGGCGTGGTGCGCGCCGCCATCGTGGACAATCAGGCCAACGTCCTCGCGGGCAGTTTGCCCCCGCTGCCGGCGAACGTGCGGCAGAACCTCTCCAACGCGCGCCCGGGGACGTTCGACGAGTTCCTGGTCGTCAGCAGTGACCCGCGTTTGTATTTGTCCGGCATACCCCTGCAAAACGTCAGCCCGTCGCCTCCCGGCGGTCCCCCGCGCGAAGTGGCGCTGGTGTTCGCTTCGGAAACCTTGCGCGGCGGCGGGTTATTTTTCGATTATCCGCCCTGGCTGATGCTCGGTGGCGCGCTGCTGCTGTTGTCCATCGGACTCTGGATTCCGTTCAGCCGCCGGCTCACCCTCGGCCTGACCGACATGACCCAGACCGCCGAACGCATCGCGGAGGGGCGTTTCCAGCCGCCGCGCACGAGCACGCGCGGGGACGAACTCGGCCGGCTCGGCCGCGCCCTCGCGCACATGGCCGCACGCCTGGAGGGTTACGTCACCGGCCAGAAGCGTTTCCTCGGCGACACCGCGCACGAACTGCTTTCCCCGCTCGCGCGCCTGGAGGTCGGTCTGTCGATCCTCGAACAACGCGCCAGCGACGCCGACGCGCCGGTGGTGGAGCGTTCGCTGGGCGAGGTGCGCCATCTGGCGGGCATCGTGCAGGAATTGCTGCTTTTCACGAAATCCGAACTGCGCGCGGCCCCCGTGGTGATGCAGACCATCCCATTGGCGGGTCTGGCCCGCGCCGTCGCCCGGCGCGAGGCGGTGGGCGGGACCGTCGTCAACGTCGATGTCCCCGGGGAACTCTGCGCCAACGCCGACCGCGACCTGCTCGACCGCGCGCTGTCCAACGCCGTGCGCAACGCGGTGCGTTACGCCGGGCACGCCGGGCCGATCACGATCTTCGCGGCGTCTTCCAAACACGCGCCGGGCGAGGTGCGGTTGACGGTGTTCGACGAGGGGCCGGGCGCGCCGGAGGCGACGTTGAAACAACTCTTCGACCCGTTTTTCCGCCCGGAAACGGCGCGTTCGCGCGAGACCGGAGGGACGGGCCTCGGGCTGGCGATTGTCAGGAGTTGCGTCGAGGCGTGCGGCGGCAGCGTCAACGCGAGCAACCGGACGAGCAACGGACTGGCGGTGACGTTTTGCCTGCACCGCGGGCCGGATGAATCGACGGCACGCGGTTCGTGAAACGGCGGGCGGAATTTTAACACGGAGACACGGAGAACACGGAGACCGGAGGAAGGGGGAAATAAAGGAGCAAGACAGGGTGCGCAGCCTTCTTCTCTTTCCTCATCCGTGTTTTTCTCCTCTGGTCTCCGTGGTCTCCGTGTCTCCGTGTTAAAATAAACACTTGCCCCGAGGACGTGCGTGCCGTTGTCCAACACCCGCCACGCACAACTCCCCCCTTGCCACCCGGCGCTTTCTGGCCCACAGGAAATCATGGTGGAACTGACGCCCACGCAGCCGCAAATCCTGTCGGTGTGGGAACTCACCCGCACCGTGCGCGCGTGCCTCGAAGAAGGCATCGGCGAGGTCTGGGTGGAGGGCGAAATCTCCAACTTCCGCCGGCAGGCTTCGGGCCATCAGTATTTCACGCTCAAGGACGACCGCAGCCAGCTTTCCTGCGTGTGGTTCCGCAACACGGCCGCCGCGTCTTCGGCCGCGCCGCTGGCGGACGGGGTGCAAGTGCAGGTCTTCGGCGATCTGACCGTCTACGAATCGCGCGGCCAGTACCAGCTCGTCGTCGGTCTCGTGCAGGGGCGCGGCGTCGGGGCGCTCCAAGCGCGGTTCGAGGCGCTCAAACGCAAACTGCACGCCGAGGGGTTGTTCGATCCCGCGCGCAAGCAGCCCCTGCCCGCGTTCCCGCTGACGGTGGGCATCGTCACCTCGCCCACCGGCGCGGCGCTCCAGGACATGCTCAACATCCTGCGCCGCCGCGCGCCGTGGATGCGCGTGCTCGTGCATCCGGTGCGCGTGCAGGGTCAGGGGGCGTCGGTGGAGATCGTCAACGCCGTGCAGGAGTTCAACCGTTGGGCGCAGGAGCCCGGCGATGCCGCGTCGTCGCCGTCGAAGAAGGTGGACCTCATCGTCATCGCGCGCGGCGGCGGTTCCATTGAGGACCTGTGGGAGTTCAACGAGGAAATCGTGGCCCGCGCCGTGGCGGCATCGGCCCTGCCGGTGGTGTCGGCGGTTGGGCACGAGATCGACTTTACCATCGCAGATTTTGCCGCCGACCTGCGCGCACCGACCCCGAGCGCGGCGGCGGAATTGATCGCCCCCGACACTGCCGCTTTGCGCGAACGGCTGGACGCGGCGGCGGACGGTTTCGAGCGCGAGTTGCGCGACCGGATCGAGCGCGCCCGCGAACGCCTGGAAACCCTGGCGACGGGGTCGCTGGAACGCGAACCCCGGCGGCGGCTACTCGATGCCCGCCAGCAACTCGACCTCGCGCAGGACGGACTCGCACGCGCGGCGACGGGTGGGTTGCGGGTGTTCCGTTCCCGGCTGGACGAAAAGGGCGGCTTCCTGCGCGTGTCCGGGTTGCAGCAATCGTTGGAACTGCGCTCCCGGCTCGTCCACACGTGGCGCGAAAAACTGGAAGTGTTGCTGTGTTGCGAAAAGGCCCGGGTACGCGCGGGGCTCAACAAAGCCGAAAGCCTCCTGCGCGTGCTCGGGCCGCAGGCGACGCTGGAACGCGGCTACAGCATCACGACGGACGAACGCGGCAACGTCATCCGCCAAGCCGTCATGGCCGCCGCCGGCCAGCGGATCATCACGCGGGTGAGCGACGGGGAGTTAAGGTCCGTCGTGGACTAAGGACCGAGGGCCGATTGAACCCGAGATAGGGTTATTCGCATTCGCGCAGCAGGCGCGCGTCCAAACAGGGTAGGGATGGCTCTCCGAGCCGTCCCAAGATTGGCTCGGATGACCAATGTACGCACGTGACGCATTCCAAAAACATTTGGGACGGCTCGGAGAGCCATCCCTACCTTGGTGACGATGCGCCTGCGGCGCGAGGGCCTGACCCTTCACACAACCTGAGAAACGGCGTGGCGATCCAACCGCAAAAACAAACGGGCCGTGGCTTTTGGCCACGGCCCGCCGAAGATTCCCGGAATCTTTTCGCTCACGCTGCGGCAAAGGGCCGAGCGCGTGAATGCTATTCTAGCTCCCCGGGGTGTAAGCAATCGGAGCGAGGACGGAGTAGGTAGGCCCGAGCCAGCCGTAGGTGGTCGACGCGGTGGGGTCGAGGATATTCGCGTTCGTGGTTCCACCAACCGGACCCTGGTCAGTGGTGGAAGTCGCGCTACCCGTCAGGGTGTCAACGCTGCCGCTGTTGTCCAGGCGAATCACGATGGTCTTCGCGCCGCTCCAGGTCGAACCCGGGCCCGTGGTGACTCCGGACCCGGCGTAGGTCGATGAAGCGTTGCCAGTCGTCGCGTCGAAAACCAGCGGATAAGCGGGATTATCGGTGTCGCTGCAGCCCATCATGTATCCATAGGCGCACTCGCCCGCGATCAAGGTCTTTCCGTTGGAGACCGTGCCGGCAGTATCAATTTGATTGTCCGGCGCCGTCTTTGCGCAGTAACCGTGGGCATTCTTATTCCAGAAGATCGCTTCGTTCTGCACGTAGGTCGGGAACAGAATGGCGAACGCTTTGTTCGAGGAGTCGGGAGCTGACGGGTACGCCGCCGACGGAACTCCCTTTTGCGGATAGTTGCCGTCGTTATCCGAGGCGAACAGTTTCAGGGCGAGGCCGATCTGCTTGGCCTGGGCCAGGCACTTGGTCTGCGCGCCTTTGATCTGCACGCTGTTGAACACCGGCAGCGCGATGCCCGCGAGGATGCCGATGATGGTGATGACGACGAGCAGCTCAATCAGCGTGAACGCCGCCGTAAATGACTTCTTTTTAATCATATGGATGGGGATGGAGGGTGAATCGCCGGAATTGGCGGGTCTGCGCAAAATAGGGGTTCGCCAAAGGGGCGTCAAAGACTTTCAGCCCGTTGCACTAAGATTTATCATAGCGGTAACAATTCGGTAACATTTGCTCCGGTTTCCAGTGCGACCGGCGTTCGTTTGAATCCGATCACGCTCAGCGGCGGCAGGCGCAAGTTCGAGCGAGTGCGACCGCCCCTGCCACGCCTCCTCGTCCGCCTGCAACCCGCCGCAATTGCCCACGTTGCTGCCACCGTAGGTCTGCGGCGTCGGTGTTGACGATTTCCTGGTAAAATCCCGGCCCCGGCGCGCCGACGCGGTAGTTCTCGCGCACGATGGGCGTCGCGTTGACGATGAACAGCAACACGTCGCCGCCGCGCGACTTGCGCGCGAAGGAAATCACGCTGTTGTCGGAGTCGTTGAAGTCGATCCACTCGAAACCCTCGTAGGTGTCGTCGAGTTCGTAGAAGGCGGGCTCGTGGCGGTAGAGGTAGTTCAGATGCTGGACCAACCGGCGCAGGCCGTCGTGCCGTGCTTCCTGCAACAGATGCCAGTCGAGGCTGCTCGTCGTAGGCCCATTCCTTCCATTGGCCGAACTCGCCGCCCTGGAAGATCAGTTTCTTGCCGGGGTGCGCCCACATCCACGCCAAGAACATCCGCAGGTTGGCGAACTTCTGCCACTCGTCGCCGGGCATCTTGTCGAGCAGCGATTTCTTGCCGTGGACGACCTCGTCGTGGCTGAGCACGAGCATGAAATGCTCGCTGAATGCGTAGACGAGCGAGAACGTGATGTCGCCCTGGTGGTAGCGGCGGTAGATCGGCTCCAGCGCCATGTAGCGCAGGCTGAATCGTTCATCCAGCCCATGTTCCACTTGAAGCCGAACCCGAGCCCGCCCAGGTACGTCGGCCGGCTGACGGCGGGCCAGCTGGTCGATTCCTCGGCGATGGTCATGATGCCGGGGAATTCGTCCGTACGCGACCTCGTTGAACTGCTTGAGGAAATGGATCGCCTCCAGGTTCTCGCGTCCGCCGAACGCGTTGGGAATCCACTCGCCCGCCTTGCGCGAATAATCGAGGTAGAGCATCGACGCGACGGCGTCCACGCGCAGGCCGTCGATGTGGTAATGGTCGAACCAGAACAGCCCGTTGGCGATGAGGAAATTGCGCACCTCGTTGCGGCCGTAGTTGAAGATCAGCGTGCCCCAATCGACGTGCTCACCCTGGCGCGGGTCACTGTGTTCGTAGAGGTCCGTCCCGTCGAACTCCGCCAGCCCGTGCGCGTCCTTGGGGAAATGGCCCGGCACCCAATCGAGGATCACGCCGATCCCGCGCTGGTGGCAGCGGTCCACGAAATGCCGGAACTCGTCCGGGTTGCCGAAGCGGCTCGTCGGCGCGAAATAATTCGTGACCTGATAGCCCCAGCTGCCGTCGAAGGGATGCTCGGCCACGGGCATCAACTCGATGTGGGTAAAACCCATGTCGATGACGTAATCCAGGAGGTCGTCGGCCAGTTCGAGGTAGCTCAGGGAACGGTTGCCGTCCTCGGGCACGCGCTTCCAGCTGCCCAGGTGGACCTCGTAGATGCTGACGGGTTCGCGCTGCCATTCGCTTGGTGCGGCGGGACTGCATCCATTCGCCGTCGCTCCAGGCGTAGCGGTCGAGGTCCCAGACCAGCGACGACGTTTTGATGCCGTGCTGGTTGTAGAACGCGAACGGATCGCTCTTGAGCACGATGCCGCCGTGCGCGCCGCGGACCTCGAATTTGTAGTGGGTGCCCTCGTCCACGCCCGGCAGGAAGATTTCCCACACGCCGCTGTTGAGTCCACCGGCGCATCGGGTTGACGCGGCCGTCCCAGCGGTTGAAATCGCCCACGACGCTGACGCGCTGGGCGTTGGGTGCCCACACGGCGAACGAACAGCCGCGCACGCCGTCGACCTCGCGCAGGTGCGCGCCGAGTTTGTCGTAGATGCGGTGGTGGTTGCCTTCTGTGAAAAGGTGCAGGTCGAGTTCGCCCAGGATCGGGCCGAAGGAGTACGGGTCGGCGTTGTCGGTCTCGTGGCCGGCGTGGTCTTTGACGCGCAGGCGGTAGTGCGGGGAGTTCGTTGCCCCAATCGGTCAGGACGGCCTCGAAGAAACCCGGCGTCGTGGACCTGGTCGGCGGGGGTGGAGCGGCCGGCCTTGCGCGCGTCCACGACCGTGACCTCGCTGGCGTGCGGGGCGAAAACGCGCACGATCCAGTTGTCTTCGACGCGGTGCGGCCCGAGGAAGGCGAACGGGTCGCCGTGGGTGGCGGCGAGGACGGAGTCGAGTTCGGCGCTGTCGAAGGAGAGATGACGCAATTTCATGGGAACGGGGTCGGGAAGGTTGCGGTTCGCCGCGAGGGATGCAATCGAAATCGCGCTGACGGGGCGGCTTGGACGGTTCGCGTCGGCGATGATCGGCGCGGATGGCGTGTGAACTGCTCATTTCGACGGCATGTCAGCCCTGAGACTCGTGATGCTGCTCGCCGCCGTGCCGGTGTGCTATCTGCTGTTTTTCCATTCCCAATCCGCGGGGAACGCTGCGTCCACGCCCGCGGCGCAAAGTCAGTACAAACGCGACATGGATCAGGCGCGCGAGGCCGCGAAGCAGATGCAGGCGCAGAAAGCCGAGGCGGACGCAATCCCGTAGGATGCGCTTCCCGCCGCGCCAGCGGCGTCGTCACCAAGGTAGGGATGGCTCTCCGAGCCGTTCCCTATTATTTCTGGAAGGCGCGTTGTTTTGGTGACGGTCAGCCAGAGAATTCAGGCAACGGCTCGGAGAGCCATCAGGACTCCGGCGAACAACCGCAAGCAACGCGCACGCGAAGTCCCACAATCGGTATCCGCGCGTTCCATAATCGGGACGGCCGCGTCGGTCGCCTTCAAGGAAGGCTTTCTGCAAACATCTCCTTCGCAGCGAGATGCAGATTTACATCTCCGCTGGCACGCATTGTGGTAAATGATCGACCCCGAACCCGCCCGCCAACACTTCCGTCCGAAACCGCGAGTCCGATGCAAACTCTTCTCCAAGACCTGCGTTACGCCGTCCGGCTCTTGCTCAAGCAGCCGGTGTTCACATGCATCGCCGTGCTGACCCTCGCGCTGGGCATCGGCGCGAACACGGCCATCTTCAGCATCATCGACGCGGCGCTCCTGCGTCCGCTGCCTTACCCGGAAGCGGGCCGGCTGGTGCGGGTGTGGGGCTCCGCCCCGGAACGCGGGGTCGAGATGAAGCAGATCGCCCTGTCCTTCCCGCGCTACGAGGCGATCCACGACGGGCAGGATGTCTTCGAGGAAATCGCCGCCGACACCGGGGGCCGCTTCACGCTGACCGGCCGCGGCGATCCCGAACTGGTCCGTTCGCGCAACGTCAGCGCACGCTTTTTCGAGACCCTCGGGGTGACGCCGGGTCTCGGGCGTTCGTTCCTGGCGGCGGAGGACCGGCCGGGCGGGCCGAACGTGGTAATCCTCGGCCAGCCTTTCTGGCAAAAGCACTTCGGCGGCGACCCGTCGCTGCTCGGGCGGACCCTCACGCTCGACGGCACGCCTTATACGGTCGTGGGTATCCTGTCCGCGCCGCTGGCCTTCCCCTTCGACCGGGCCGACGTGTTCGTGCCCCGGGCCTTCGACACGACGGGCATTCCCGAGGCGATGGTCCGGCAGGGAACCGCGTTCCTGACGGTCACCGCCCGCCTGAAGCCCGGGGTCAGCGTCCGGCAGGCCCACGAGGCGATCCAGGTCCTCGCCGCCCGCTACCGGCAGACGTTCCCCGACCACGTGGACGCCGCCACCGGCCTGAAGGTCATTCCGTTCCAGGAAGAGATCGTCGGCGAGACCCGGCCGACGTTTTACACGCTGGCGGCGGCCGTGGGCTGCGTGCTGCTCATCGCGTGCGTCAACGTCGCCAACCTGCTGCTGGCGCGCTTGGCCGGACGGCGCAAGGAGATCGCCATCCGCGCGGCGCTGGGGGCCGGGCATTGGCGGTTGGCGCGGCAATTTTTCACCGAGAGCGTGCTGCTGGCCGCCATCGCGGGCGGCCTCGGCGTGTTGCTGGCGGTGTGGGGCGTGGACCTCGTGCGCGGGTTGGGGCGCAACGTCATCGCCCGCGCGGACGAAATCCACATCAGCCTGGGAACGCTGGCTTTCACCGCCGGGGTGTCGCTGCTCACCGGGTTGTTGCTCGGCATCGTGCCGGCGTGGCGCGCGGCGCGGGGCGACGCGGGCGAGGCGCTCCAACAGGCCGGTTCGCGCGGGGCGGTCGGCGGCGGGGTGCAACAGGGCCGGACGCGCGCCGCTTTGCTCGTCGCGCAGGTGGCGCTTTCCCTGGTGCTGCTCACGGGCACGGGCCTGTTGCTCACGAGCCTGTGGCGGCTCCAGCGCGTGCAGATGGGATTCAATCCCGAGAGCCTCCTCACCAACAACCTGAGCGTGCCCAACTCCCGCTATCCGCAGGAAGCGCAGCAGGCCGATTTTTACGAGCGCCTGACGACGCAACTCGCCGCGTTGCCCGGCGTGCGCGGGGCGGCCGTGACCTCCGATCTGCCGCTGACGGGGTTCGGCGGGCTGATGTTCTACGCGGTGGTCGGGCAGCCGCCGCCTCCCATCGAGAAACGCGCCTCGGCGCGGGACAACGAGATCAGCCCGGGATATTTCGCCGCGCTGGAAATCCCCCTCCTGCGCGGCCGGGCGTTCACCGAACGCGACCGGGCCGACCAGCCGCCGGTGATGATCATCAACGAATCGATGGCCCGGCGGCTTTTCCCCGACGGCGAGGCGGTCGGCCAAAAGCTGCTCTGCACCGCCTTCAAGCCGACGGTCACCGAGATCGTCGGCGTCGTGGCGGACGTGCGGGCGCTCAGCCTGTCCGAACCGCCCCCGGACGAGATGTATTTCCCCGAGTTGCAACGGCCCCAGGCGTTTATGACGGTGTTCGTCCGGGCGTCGTCGAACGCGCAGGCGGCGGGTCTCGCATCGGCCGTGAGCGCCGCCGTGCATGCGCTCGATTCCAGCGAGCCGGTGGGCGAATACCAGCTCGATGCACGAGGTGATCGCCCTCTCGATGGCGGACCGGCGGTTGATGTCGTGGCTGTTGGGCGGTTTCGCCGCGCTGGCGCTGGTGCTGGCGGCCATCGGCATCTACGGGGTGACGGCCTACGGCGTGGCGCAGCGCACGCGCGAGATCGGCATCCGCATGGCGCTGGGCGCGGGAAAAGGAGACGTGTTCCGCCTGATCGTCGGCGGCGGGATGAAGCTGATCCTCGTCGGGGTCGGGCTGGGCCTGCTCGCGGCGCTCGGACTGACCCGCTTGCTGGGCAGCCTGCTCTACGGGGTCGGAGCCAGCGATCCGCTGACGTTCGTAGGCGTGGTCGCGGTGCTGGGGATCGTCGCGTTGCTGGCGAACTACCTGCCCGCGCGGCGAGCGACGCGCATCGACCCGATGGCGGCGCTCCGGGAAGAGTGAAGCCGTTTCCCACGGCGGGGTCGCGACGGCGTGGGCCGGCTTGCCCACGGATGTCCAAGGCCATTTCGGGATTGCCCTGTAAAGTTAGCCCTGATACAACCCTGGCGTGCGCATCAAATCCCCCCTCTACCTTGCCGCCCTGGCGGCGGGCTCCCTGGCGTTCGCTCCGGGCGTCCGTGGCCAGGACACCGCTACCCTCGTCACCCTCCACCAATTCTCCGCGTCCGACAGCAGCGGGAACAACGCCGACGGGGCCAGTCCCCGGGCCGGCCTCACCCTGGCCAGCGACGGCAACCTCTACGGCACGGCGCACAGCGGCGGTGCTGACGGCTATGGCATGGTCTACAAACTGACGACCGGCGGCACGCTGACCCCCCTGGCGAGCTTCCACACCGGCAGCAGCACCGGCGAGTACCCCCTGAGTCCCCCGGTCGAGGGCACCGACGGCAATCTCTACGGCACGACGGATGCCGGTGGGGATCACAGCAGCGGCATCGTGTACCGGGTCTCGACCGCCGGGGCGTTTTCCCAACTGCATTCCTTCGGCGGGGACAACGGTTCCCCCTCGCTGCCGCGGGGCGGTCTGGTCCGGGGCACCGACGGCAACTTCTACGGCACGAGCTACGACGGCGGCATCCACGGCGACGGCGCGCTGTTCGCGGTCACCACCGGCGGGGCGGTGACGAAACTGTACAGCCTCAACGGTGGCGCGGGCGAGGGCACGAACCCTTCCGACCGCCTGGTGCAGGGCACCGACGGCAACTTCTACGGCACGACCTACAAAGGGGGAGCCAACGGGAGCGGCGCCGTCTTCGAGATGACGCCCGCCGGGGTGCTGACGACCCTGTGCAGCCTCGGCGGCACCGGGCAGGGGACCCATCCCTACGGTGGGTTGGTGCAAGGCACCGACGGCAACTTCTACGGCGCGACCCACGACGGCGGGGCCAACGGGGAAGGCACGGTCTTCCGGGTGACTCCCGGCGGCACGCTCACGACCTTGCACAGCTTCGCCGCCAACGGCAGCGACGGGGCGAACCCCCATGCGGCCCTGGTGCAGGGTCAAAACGGCAACTTCTACGGCTCGACGGAAGCCGGCGGCGCGAACGGCGACGGCACGATTTTCGAGATCACCCCGGCGGGTGTGCTGACGACCGTGTACAGTTTCAGCGGCAGCGACGGCTCCGATCCGCAGGGTGCTCTACTCCAGACCACCGACGGCAGCCTCTACGGCACGACCTCCGGCGGCGGGGCCAATGGAGAAGGCACGGTCTTCCGGTTGACGCTGCACCCGGGTTTCTTCACGGGGCAAAGCGCGTTGGGCAACGGCGTGTACTACCTGGCGTTCTCCAACGGCAACTACTTCGGCTATTACAGCTACCTGACCGACCCGCACTACATCTACCACTTCGACCTGGGCTACGAGTACCTCTTCGACGCGGCCGACGGCCACGGCGGCGTGTACCTGTATGACTTCAAGAGCCAGGGCTTTTTCTACTCCAGCCCGGTCTTCCCCTTCCCCTACCTGTACGACTTCACGCTGAACACGGTGCTCTATTATTACCCGGACCCGAGCAACCCCGGCCATTACAACACGGACGGCTACCGCTTCTTCTACCGCTTCGACAACGGTCAGATCATCGTCAAATAACCATCGGCCGCGGCCCTGGAAACGAGTTTATGCAACGAGTCAACGGCATCGGTGGTTTTTTCTTTCGCGCGCGGGACCCGGAAGGACTGGGCAAATGGTATCAGGAAACCCTCGGAATCGACCCCGTGCCGACCGGTGCTGGTCAGCAGCCCTGGACGCAGGAAGCGGGGACGACGGCGTTCTCGCCCTTCGAGCAGGACAGCGAGTATTTCGGCGACGCCAGCAAGAACTGGATGATCAATTTTCGCGTGAGCGACCTCGAAGGCATGGTGACCCAACTGCGGGCTGCCGGCGTCGCCGTGACCTTTGATCCGGAGAAGACCGCGTACGGACGCTTCGCCCGGTTGCACGATCCCGAAGGCAATCCGATAGAACTGTGGGAGCCGTAGGGCAATCGCTGGTCCGCTCTTTGCGGGGGCAACGCGGCGAAGGTTCTGGACAGGCCGCCTGCGGCCGGTCGTCTATAAGGTAGGGATGGCTCTCCGAGCCAATCCCTATTTTGGGTTGGATGATCCCCGTACGCACGGAGCGCCCTTCCAAAAAATTAAAGCGTTGTTCGTTTGCGTGTAAGGTCTGCCCAAGCCCCGGCAGGGGCGCAAGATTTTAGCCCACGGCGTGAGCCGTGGGAAAGATTGCCAGCCAGGCCAGCCCCGGCAGGGGCGTAAGAAGACCCGCCCGGTGGTCCGTGCCAGGCCGCCGTGTTTTCTTACGCCCCTGCCGGGGCTGGGTCCTTTCGCGGTTGCCACCCACGGCTCGCGCTGTGGGCTGAACTCTGTCGCCCCTGCCGGGGCTGAAAACCGGACAGGCAACCGAGAAACGCTTTAGAGGGCGTCTGAAAAGGGGTGTTTTGGAGGCAGTTTAGAGGATGAAAGTCCTCGTTTATGCCACCGATCTAAGTGACCACGAATGGAGTAAAATGCAGCACCTTTTACCGCCAGCCAAGCACGGCGGCAGACCGCGCAAGCACGCACGGCGGCTGATCTGCGACGCCATCTTTTACCTGGTGCGCGCGGGCTGCGCCTGGCACCTGCTGCCGACCAATTTTCCGCCGTGGAAGACCGTCTATCATTATTTCCGCGCGTGGCGTTTGGCCGGGGTGTGGCTGCGCCTGCATGGTCGCCTGCGCAGCCTCTGCCGACGCCGGGCGGGCCGCTCGGCCAAGCCGACGGCTGCGATCATCGACAGCCAGAGTACCAAGACGACGGACCGCGGCGGGGTGCACGGCTACGATGGCGGCAAAAAGGTCAACGGACGCAAACGTCACCTGCTCGTAGACAGCTCGGGACTGGTGCTTTGCGCACAGGTGCACGCCGCCGACATTGCCGACCGCGACGGGGCCATGCCCCTGCTCGAAGCGGCGGCGGCACGCTTCGCCAACCTCAAGCATCTGTGGGCGGATGCGGGTTACCGCGGCCGGCTCGTCGCCTGGATCAAAGAGCGCCTGGGCTGGAGCGTGGAGGTGGTGCTGCCGCCCCGGCGTTGGGTGCGTTGCCCGGAGGGCGTTGAACCGCCGCCGATGCCTGCCTTTACCGTGCTCAAAAGACGCTGGGTGGTCGAACGCACCTTTGCCTGGCTGGGCAACTACCGGCGGCTTTCCAAAGACTACGAGTTCCTGCCCGCCACCGAAGAAAACCTGATCTATCTAGCCATGAGCCGACTCATGCTGCGCCGACTTTGCCGCCCGGCAAAATGACCACCAAAACACCCCTTTTCAGACGCCCTCTACTGCGTTTCTCGGTTGCGTGTAATGCCTCCGCGGCCCCGGCGGTGCCTTGTGCGTACCACCTCCGCAGCCCCGGCAGGGGCGCAAGATTTCAGCCCACGGCGCAAGCCGTGGGAACGGTCCATCCCCAGAGGACAAAGCCCCGGCAGGGGCGTAAGAAAACCCGCCGGTTGGTCCTCGCCAGGCGGCCGTCTCTTCTTACGCCCCTGCCGGGGCTCGGACGCGTTTGCTGATCCTTCCCCACGGCTCACGCCGTGGGCTCAACGACTACCGGCTCAAGCCGGTAGGATGCGATGGGACTAAAAGTCCGGTGGCGGCTAGAAGCCGCTTGGAAAGCCCCCGGCCCGGGCCGGCTGGCAAGGCATCGGCGGCGACCCCTGGCCTCACGGCGGGTCGGCCACGATGCGGAACGTTCCCTCGCCATCCTCGTCCCACTTCTGCTCCTCGATGTAGCGCTTGATCGTCTTCTCATCGACCGCTCCGACCGTCGCGCAAAAGTAGCCCCGTGCCCACAGGTGCTGGCCCCAATAACGCTTCTGCAAACTCGGGAACTCCTCCTGCAGCTTGCGCGAACTCCTGCCCTTCAAGTACTGCGCCAGCTTGGCCGGCGACAACACCGGCGGCGCGCTGACGAGCAGATGCACGTGGTCGGGCGACACCGCTCCACGCACCACCGCCACCTCCCGCGCCCGGCAAATCTCGCGGATCAGGTCGCGGCAACGCACCGCCAGGTCCCCCTTGAGCACCGGCCAGCGGTACTTGGTCACCCAGATCAGGTGGTACTTGCAGTCCGAGACCGTGTGCCCACGATGGTGGTAGTTGGCCATGCAGCCGCCCACCTTAACGCGCCACCCGCCACCCTCCAAGGCAGACCGTCTAAAGACGGTGGGCTCCAACCCGGCACCTGGATACTGAACTCTTGCGCCCCTGCCGGGGCTTGAGGAAACCTTACACCCAAACGAAAAACGCTTTAGGGACTGGCTCGGAGAGCCATCCCGACCTTATAGACGAACGCCTGCGGCGGGCTTCCCACCCGTGCCGCGCACACCTCGCTACAATCCCGTCGGCACGTTGCGCAGCTTGTCCTCCCAGCGGGTGAGCAGGTGGACGATGATGTTCGTGCCGAATTTATAGCTCATCCGCAGTTCCGGCAGTCCGAGGTCGCGGAAATAGATGTCGCGCTTGTTGTACAGCGTCTCGTTGGTGACCGCGAGATGGCCTGTTTCATCCCGGCGCAGGTCGTACTCCAGCCTCTCGTCCATCGCGATCTGCCACATGTCGCAATAATCGTTGGCCGTGTAGATCACCACGACCTCGCCGAACTTCTTCAGCGCGTAGACGGGTTCCTGGTAATAGTTCAACCCCGGCGGCACGCCCACGACCTCCTTCCAATATTTCTTGGTGTAAAGATCATGGTCGGGCGGCAGCGCCTGCCACTCGATGTCCTGGTCGGGCAGCACCCGCTTCATCTCGCGCCGGAACGCGATGTCGAAACGCGAGCGGTTGCCCGGCAGCGAACTGTCCCCCCACACGCACCCGCCGAGCTGGAGATATGCTTGCAGGTTCTCGACCTCTTTGTCCGTGAGCACGAAATCCCGGTGGCCCGTCAACAGGATGAAGGGCGGCTTCCGGGTAAAAAGCGCGTCGGTGGCGATGTCCAGCGGCACGGCGTCCGGCGCGGCGTCGATCTTGTCGTTGGAGAGCTTGCGAATGATGTAGAGCAAATTGGGCAGGCTGCCCCTGGTGATCTTGCCGTCCTGGACCTTGACGGTGGAAGCCCAGTCGCCGCCCGCGTACTTGGCCAGGAACGCCGTGAACTTGAACTTCCGGTCGTGGTTGACGCCGTTGCCCCGTTCGCCCTGCGGCGTCCAGTCTTTTTGGAAGTCGATCATCCCCCGGGCGATCTTCGGGCGGGATCGCGCCGGGCTGCACGGAGGGCGGGGCGCTGTTGGCGTTGAGCCGGTTGGAGTCGATGATCCTCGGCGGATTCGTGGAAAGGACATCCGTCGGCGGAGCCACCGGCAACTCGAAGGCCCCGTTCGTGCCGGTGACCGTCAGGGGGGTGAACGACGACGCGGGCTGGTTATTGACGGCCTGGGGCGTCGTGGGGTCCTGCTGGGATTGCTCGAGGGCTGGACGGCGTCCGGCGCGGGCGGGACGGAGGCGCTCTGCACCAGTTCGCCCGTGCTGTCCATGACATCGGTCGGCGTGGCGGCGTTGCGCACGAGCACCACGCCGCCGAAACTCAGCACGAAGACGAAGTGCAGCGCCACCGAGATCGTGAAGAAGCGCGAGCGGCTGAGCCGGACGATGAACGTCCGCACCGCCCGGTTCCGCGGATTCGGAAAAGAAAAAGCGGCCATGAGGGGAATCCAAACGTACCGTGGCAGGGAAAACGATCATTGCAAGCGACGCCCCTCCCACCTGCGCGGGGCGCGGATTGACACACCAAAAATTTCGCACGTAACCTGAGTTTGTGAATTATTTCACAAAGCCCCTGTCCGCCGTTCGCCAGACGGCGGGCGCGGTGGCGGAGATCAAGCAAATTTTCGCGTTGATCCAGCCGCAACTCGACGCCGTGGAGGCGGCGATCAGCCGGCAGGCCGAGGCGTTCGACCCGGCGGTGCGGGGGTACGTCGGATACGCCTGCGCGACCAGCGGCAAACGGCTGCGGCCGGCGCTGGCGCTGCTGGCGGGCGGGCGCGACCGGCGGCATGGCGCGAGCGCCACCAGTCCCTGGCGGTCATCATCGAGTTGATCCATCTGGCCACCCTGATCCACGACGACGTGCTCGACGGCGCGGAGAAACGCCGCGACCAGCCCACGGCCAACGCGCGCTGGGGCAACACCATCAGCGTGCTGCTGGGCGACTGCCTGTTCGCGCACGCGCTGGACCTGGCCACGAATTTCGACGACGCCGAGATCAGCCGGGCGTATCGCGCGGGCGGCGACGGCGGTGTGTACGGGCGAGATTTTGCAGACGCAGCGGCGCTTCGACCTGAACCTGAGCTTGCGCGGATTATTACCGGATCATCGAGATGAAGACGGCGGCGTTATTCGGCGCGGCGGCCGGGCTGGGGGCGGCGCTCAACGAAGCCGGAGCCGGAGGTCGCCGAGGCGCTGAAGGTGTACGGGTTGAAGATCGGCACGGCGTACCAGGTTTACGACGATCTGCTGGACCTGGCGGGCGACGAGGCCGCGGCGGGCAAGACGCTCGGCACGGACCTCAAGAAGGGCAAGCTGACGCTGCCGATCCTCAATCTGCTCCAGGCGTCGGAGAACGGTCAGCGCGAGCGCCTGACGCAGACGATCCTGCGCGGCGAGGACGAGGACCTGGCGGCTTTGGGCGAGGCGGCGCGGCGCACCGGCGCGTTGGCGTCGGCGGCGCGGTCGGGGCAGGAATTGATCGAGGACGGTTTGAGCCGGCTGGAAGTGCTCCCGGCGAGTCCGTACCGCGATGCGATGGCCGACGTGGGCCGGCGGCTGGACGTGATGATCGGGCAGTTCGCGGAGTGAGCATTCACACGGTGCTCTGCGGGGTTCTGCGGCTTGCCTTCGGGTGAACAGGTCGGTAGACTCCACCCATGACCGACAAGCAAGCTGTCATGGATGTTCTCAGCAGGCTTTCAGAGTCTGCCTCGCTCGAAGAGATCACCGAGGAGTTGCAAATCATGGCTGCGGTCCGGCGAGGGCGCGCGGACGTTGCGGCCGGTCGATTCAAAAGTCAGGAGGAGGTCGAGCGCATGATGGATTCGTGGGCAACCGCATGGGCTTCGCAGTAATCTGGACAGACGCGGCGATTGCCGACCTCCACGACATCTGCGCTTATATCGCTGACCATGACGCCGGCGCTGCCGGGCGAATCGGCAGAAATATTCTCGAACATGTCCGTGTTCTGGAATCGTTTCCCTTCATCGGGCCAACGTATCCACGTGGTTCTCGCGGCTCCTTGCGTGAAATTGTTTTCAAACCGTACCGCATCTTCTACGATGTATCGGAGAACTTGTATCGCGTCGAAATCCTCAAGGTTTGGCATGGTGCCCGTAAAGAACCCACCTTCTGATTTTCATCCGATCAGCATGGTGGGTCGGTGAACCGATTTTTTTGATGGACCCCGAGTCATTCCGCATCCAGGAAGTGCTCGAAGCCGACCGGCCGCGCGAACGCCTCGCCAGCCTCGGCGCGCAGACGCTCACCAACACCGACCTCGTCGCCCTTTTGCTCGAAGACGATGCCCCGGACACCGCCGCCGACCTCACCCGGCGGCTGCTGACGAAATTCCGCTCCCTGCGCACCCTGGCGCGTTGCGACCCGCGCGAACTCGCCGCCGTCGATGGTCTCTCGATGGACAAGGCCATCCTGCTGGCCGCTGCTTTCGAACTCGGCCGCCGCGTCGCCCGCGAGACCATCGCCAAGCTGCGCGTGGACAGCCCGGAAATCGTCTGCCAGCTCCTCGCCCAGGACCTCCGCGCTCTCAACCGCGAGTCGTTGCGCGCGCTATTGCTCGACACGAAATTCCAGCTCATCCGTATCGAGGAAATCTCGCTCGGCAGCCTCAACGAGAGCGTGGCCCATCCGCGCGAGATTTTCCGGCCCGCCATCGCGCATTCCGCCTACGCGGTGGTCATGGTCCACAACCACCCCTCCGGCGACCCGACGCCCAGCAAGGCCGACAAGCTGTTGACGAAACGGCTCGTGGAAGCGGGCGAGATGCTCCAGGTGGTGGTGGCCGACCACATCATCATCGGCGGCATGCAGGCCGGCAAACCGTCCTATTACAGCTTCAAGGAGGCCGGGGCCATCCCATGAGCGACACCCCTCTCATCCACCCCACCGCCATCATCCCGCCCGAAGCCCGCCTGGGCGTGGGCGTGCGCGTCGGGGCCTATGCCGTCGTCGAGGGACCGGCGGAGGTCGGCGCGGGGAGCGTGCTGGAAGCCCACTCGATCCTCACCGGCCGGGTGCGGTTGGGCGAGGGCGTGCGCGTCGGCCACGGCGCGGTGATCGGCGGTGCCCCGCAGGATTTCGCGTTCGATCCGGCCACCGAGAGCAGCGTGGAAGTGGGCGACCGCACGCAAATCCGCGAACATTGCACGATCCACCGTGGCACGACGCCGGGCAGCGTCACGCGGGTGGGGTCGGATTGCCTGCTCATGGCGACGGTCCACATCGGCCACAACTCGCAAGTGGGCGATCACGTCGTCATCGCCAACGGCTCGATGCTCGGCGGTTACGTCGAGGTGGGCGACCGGGTGTTCATCGGCGGCGACAGCGTGTTCCACCAGCACGTGCGTATGGGCCGCGGGGTAATGATCCAGGGCATGAGCGGGTTTTGCAAGGATATGCCGCCGTTCACGATGGCCGCGGAGATGCAACCAGGTCTGGGGCCTCAACGTCGTGGGCTTGCGCCGGGCGGGGATCGGGCCGGCGGAACGCGCCGAGATCAAGGAAGCGTTCAAGTTGCTCTACGCCTCGGGGTTAAACGTTTCCCAGGCCGTCGCGGCGGCGCGGGAGCGGGCGTGGGGAGCGTCGGCGGCGGAGTTCTGGGCGTTCGTGAAAGGGGCGAAAAAGCGCGGCATTTGCGCATTGGGCAAATCAGCGCGGGCGGAAGATTGAGGCGGGAGGTTGTAAATCTGACTTGCCGGACCCGCTTTAGCCGGGAAAGTGGCAGGGTGCCTATGGATACCTTTGTCGTTTTTTTCGCGGAACAGGATCAGATCGCGGTGGAGGCCGACGAGTACAGTTACGACTCGGCGTTTTTGACCTTCACCCGGCACGGGGAAAAGGTGGCCGTGTTCTACGCGGGCAAAATCCTCGGTTTCGCCCGGGCGGACGCCATCGTCGAGGATGAGAACGGCGGCGAGCACCACGGCGAAGAGGACGAGGAGACGTTCTGACAGGTAGCGGGTGACAGTTGACCCGCCATCGAGAAACTGTGTGGTTGAAGGGAAACCTCGGCCGCAAAAAGCGCAAAAGACGCAAAAGCAGAAAGGAGACAGGCCGTCTTCCGATCCCTTTTGTGCTTTTTGCGCTTTTTGCGGCTAAATTCCAACCCGCCCCCCGCAACCTTCCTCCGCTCGCATTTTGCGCTTGGATAGCACCGTCGCGCCCCGCTAACGTCCTGCCTTACACATGAACATTTTCGTCACCGGGGGCGCGGGCTACATCGGCAGCATCTGCGTCGAGCAACTCCTCGACCGCGGCCACGCCGTCACGGTCTTCGACAACCTCACCGAGGGCCACCGCCTCGCCGTCGATCCCCGCGCCACTTTCGTCGAGGGCGACCTCAACGATCCCGCGTCCATCGGCCCGGCCGCTCGCCGCCGCCAAACCCGACGCCGTCATGCACTTCGCCGCCAACGCGCTCGTGGGCGAGTCGATGACCAACCCATCGAAGTATTTCCGCAACAACGTCGGCGGCGGCCTCAACCTGCTCGACGCCATGATCGCCGCCGGGGTCAGGCGGCTTCGTGTTTTCCTCGACTTGCGCGACCTTCGGCCCGCCCGAGCGCCTGCCGATGGACGAGACCCTGCCCCAGCATCCGATCAACCCCTACGGCGAGAGCAAGCTCATCTTCGAGCAAATCCTGCGCTGGTACGACACGATCCACGGCCTGAAATTCGTCGCCCTGCGCTACTTCAACGCCGCCGGGGCCACCGAGAAATACGGCGAGGACCACCGGGTCGAGACCCACCTCATCCCCAACGTCCTCAAGGTCGCCCTCGGCCAGAAGGACCACGCCGAAATCTACGGCACCGACTACGAGACGCCCGACGGCACCTGCATCCGCGACTACATCCACATCGTCGATCTCGCGCAGGCGCACATCCTCGCGCTCGACGCGCCGAGCAGAGCGCGTTCTACAACCTCGGCACGGGCGGCGGCAACTCCGTGGCGGAGGTCATCGATTGCTGCCGGCGCGTGACCGGCCACGCCATTCCCGTCGTCGAAAAACCGCGCCGTCCCGGCGATCCGCCCCGGCTGGTGGCCGCCTCGGGCAAAATCCAGAAAGCACCTCGGCTGGCAGCCGAAATACCAATCGCTCGACGCCATCATCGACAGCGCCTGGGCCTGGCACCAACGCCATCCGCAGGGCTACGGAGATTAGAACGCGCTGAAATGCGCAGTCATATGCAGCAGGCCGGCGAATGGCGAACAGCGCTGGCACATGCAACGACTGACAGCCGGACGCGCGGAAAATCCGTTTCCTGCTCGGTCGTTCGCAGGCACGCTCGTCCGACGTCGGCGTCTGTCTGCCTGTCTGCCTGTCTGCCGTCCTCGCCTTCTGCCCGTCTGCCGTCCGCCGCGCGCCGGCCACCGTCGCCGCCGCCGCCGCTGGCACGGACACGGCCGCCCACGCGCCGGGAGGAACCACGTCGAAATCCCCATCGACATCTCCGCCGACGGCGAGACGACCTACGACATCACGCCCGCGGGCCGCGTCGCCACGGCCACCGGCGGCGTCAGCATCCAGCACCAACGACGCGAGCATCTATTGCGACCACGCCGAGTACAACCTCGACACCCACAAGGCCCTGCTCGTCGGCAACGTGCGCATCTACCGCCTCGACACCGTCATCTGCTCGCCGACCGGGCGGTCTACAACTTCAACACCAAGAGCATCCGCGCGCTGGATTTCACCGGCACCCGGCCGCCCTTCGACTTCAGCGGCGGTCGGCGTGTTCTCGCCCGGCGGCAGGGCGCGCAGTACAACCTGCGCAACGGCCGATTTCACCACCGACGATTCCTCCAAGCCGGATTACCACCTGCACGCGCGCCGCATCCGCATCTACCCGGACAACCGCGTCATCTTCATCGGCTCGACGCTCTACCTCGGCACGACGCCCGTTTTCTATTTCCCGTACTTCTTCCAGTCGCTCGACCAGCAGAGCGGCTACCAGTTCACGCCCGGGTATTCGAGCACCAACGGCGCGTACCTGCTCACGGGCCTGACCTTCCCCATCACCGAGCACCTCACCGGCCTCGCGCGGGTCGATTACCGCTCCTCGCGCGGCCTGGGCGTCGGGCTGAACTTCGAATACAAGCCCAACCGCCGCGCAGGCATCCCCGCCCACGCACGCGGGCGCGTCACGCCCGTACGCCAGCGACGACGATCCCGGCGTGGCCGCCATCGCTCGGCGCGCCGAACGCCTCGCCGCGGCAACGCGCCGTCAGCGGCGACAACGGCGCCGCGCAGAACGGCGTCACCAACGGCAACGTTCCGGCGACGACTCGGCGGCGGCAACACGGCTACGCGCCCACCGGCGAGGCGCTCTCCCGCCAGATCCGCAACACGGAGGGCGCGACGTTCGCTGAGCTTTTACCTGCACGACGACAAGACCGACCTCAACCGCACCGCGCTCGACCGTCTGCCCATCGATCCCGACCGCTACCGCTCGCGCTCAAGGGCACGCAGTTCTTCACCGACGACCTCTTCTTCAAGGTCGACCTCGACAAGCTCAGCGACCGCTACCTGCTCCAGGACTTCTACGAGGGCGAGTTCACGCGCGAACCCGAACCCGGACAACGTCGTCTCCTGACGTACCACCAGCCGACGTTCGTCGCCGCGCTCGTCGGCCGCGCGCAGGTCAACGAATTTCTTCGACACGACCGAGCGGCTGCCCGAGCTGACGTTCGACATGCCGCGCCTGCCGCTGTGGCAACAGCGGTTTCTTCTACGAGAGCAGCGAACATCGGCTGGGTTACCTGCGGCGCGCGCTACGACGACACACAGCCCGCTGCCCGAATACGACACGTTCCGGCTGGACACGTTCCACCAGTTCACCTACCCGAAGACGCTCTTCGGCTGGCTGAGCGTCGTGCCGCGCCTGGGCTTGCGCGCGACGTATTATTCGCATTCCGCGCCCGGCGAACAGCGCCGCGAACGACCTGCAACGCATCGACAACGACACCACCGACACCTCGCTGCTCCACGACGAACCCGGCGACCCTCGAGCCCGTCCGACCTCGCGCGGCGCAAGGCGCTCCAGCAATCCATCGGCGCTTCCAGGCCGCAGGGCGACATCGTGCGGCCGGTGGTGGACGCCGGCGTGGAGGCTGTCCTTCAAGCTCTCGCGCCAGTACGACAACGTGGAGAGCCGCGCGCTCGGGCCTCGACGCAACTCCAGCACATCATCCAGCCGTACGCGGACTTCTCGGAGGTCGAGGATTTCGGCGTCGGCTCGCGCAAGCTGCTCCAGTTCGACCGCCTGCTGCCGACCACGCAGCTCCAGCCCATCGACTTCCCGCAGTTCAACAGCATCGACTCCATCGACGAGGCAGACCGCCGTGCGCATGGGCGTGCGCAACCGCCTCCAGACCAAGCGCGACGCGCTGACCTTCAACTGGCTGGAACTGGACACGTTTTTCCAGGTCAACGCGTACGATCCGCACGCCAGCGCAGTCCGAAGCGTTTCCAACGTGTTCAACCAGTTGACGTTCCGCCCGTTGCCGTGGGTGAACGTGACCATCGATTCGCAGTTGCCGATGTTCAACGGCAAGCGGGGATTCACGGAGATCGACTCGGCGCTGGCATTCAGGCCGACTCGCAACCTGGACGTCACCGTTTCGCACCGCTACCTGGACAACAACCCGTTCTTCGTCAACAGCAGCCTGTTGCGGCTCAACGTGTATTACCGGCTCGACGACAACTGGTCGGCGGGTTTCTCGGAGCGGTACGAGTTCGCCGCGCACCAGCTCCAGGCGCAGAGTTACACGATCTACCGCGACCTGAGCAGTTTCGTGGCGTCGTTGGGCGTGACGGTGCGCGACAACAACGGCGTCGAGCGACTACGGGTGTCGTGCTCAACTTCACGCTCAAGGGCGTGCCGCGGGTGAACCTGCCGGTGGGCTTCGACGTGAACTCGGTGGCGAACGATCTGACGCAGTAACAATCTCTCTACACCACTTTTCAGGTTCGATAAGGGATCAAACCTCCGCGCCGCAGGCGCATCGTCAATAAGGTAGGGATGGCTCTCCGAGCCGTCCCAAGATTGGCTTGGATACTGATGTGCGCACGGTGCGCCTCGCCGGAAATATTTGGGACGGCTCGGAGAGCCATCCCTACCTTATTGACGATGCGCCTGCGGCGCGGAAGCTATCTTTTAACCTGAAAGGCGGTGTACCCTTCGCGCGAGGCTTCTTACACCTGCACCTGCCTCATCGCCTCGAAAAGCACGATGCCCGCCGCCGTGGCCAGGTTGAGGCTGCGGGCAGCCGGTGCCATCGGAATAGTCAGCAGGCGTTCGCGCCCGGCGGCAGCGAGCAAACTCTCGGGCAACCCGCGCGTCTCGCGCCCGAACACCAGATAATCCCCCGGCGCGAACGCTTGCCCGTAGTAGGGTCGATCCGTCTTGGTCGTCAACAGAAAATACCGCGCCGCGCCGTCCGCGAAACGCGCGGCATGAAGCGCGTCCCAGCTTTCCCAGAGGGTGACCCGGACCTGTTCCCAATAATCCATGCCAGCGCGTTTGAGGTATTTGTCGTCGAGCGAAAAACCCAGCGGCTTGACGAGGTGCAGGTCGGCATCGGCCGCGAGGCAGAGCCGGGCGATGTTGCCGGTGTTGGGCGGGATTTCGGGTTCGACGAGGACAACGTGGAACCTCGCCTCGCGCGGGGACTTATTCATCAGGAATGTTGTTGAAAGCGAGGGAATTACACGATATGACCTGTCTGCAAAGCATGAAAACTACCTTCCTGACAAAATGGTCTGCCGCGCTGGCATTCGTCGTCTTCAGCACCGTTTTCGTCGGATGTACCGATGTTTCGTCCGGGGGCGGCAAGTCCGATCCTTGCGGACACGTCAAATACGGCGGCAAGGAGATGGAACGTTATGCCGACTCCGCCCACATGCTCGCCATTTGCATTCCCAAGGGTTTGACCAAAAAAGGACCCGCCGGATTCCCGGATGGGCGAGTGGTGTTCTCCGGTTTCGCCGTGCCGGCCGGGACCAATCTGACCTCGAAAACGTTCGTGATCGTGGACGGCGCTTATCCTGACGTGCAGGGCGACACGCCGGCCGGGCAGCTCACCGCCGGGGGCGTGACTTTCAAGCGTACCAAATTCTACGACGGCCACGCCGGACATATTGATTTGCACGTCATGTATACGGCAACGGTCGGTGGCAAGACCTTGCATCTCGATTTCGTTCATTTCTCGGTCAACCCGGGCGTGTTCGACCCCGGCAACCGGCCGGCGGTTTACGACGAGGCCGCGCAGATCAAGCTGACGGAAGTCATCATGGGCACGTTCAGGAAGTTGCCCTGAGCTGGATGTCGGCTGCCGTGACGGCCGCGTCGATCCCGCGCCCGGCCGCCTGCGCGAAGAACCAGCGGAGCGGCTCGCGGCTCTTGCCGGGCGTGCAGCCGTCCACGACCAAAAACGCCAGGAACAGGTCCCAATCCCGGATCACCGAGAATAGCGCGTCCAGCCGCGCGCGGTTCAGCCGTCCGTGTTGTTCCTGTCGCCAGAGCGCGTAGGGCTCGTCGTGAAACTGCACGATGTCGAGCAGGTCTGCGTCGTCCGGGCAAAACTCCGCCAGGAACGCCCGCGCCAACGACGCGTGACTCCGTGGGTCGGCGATCTTCGCGCCCTCGGCCGCCTCGGGCTTGAACGTGTCGTGAGAATGGATGAGCAGCCGCAGCCGCCAGCGGTCGGTCTCGGAGAGATGGAGGTCGAGGACGGCCGCGTTCCGCTCCAGTTCGGCGATGTGCGCGTGGATCGACCCCTCGGGATGCCCGGCGCGCGGTTCGCCCCACCGGATATTCTTCAGGTAGCGTCCGTCCGCCGTCAGCCGCTCGCACGCCGCACGATAAAATGAAGCCGGCGAACCCACAGGTTCACCGGCTGTCGAGGAAGCCGCGCTCATGGGCAACCTCAAGTACGCTCGACCCCGCAGGATCGGACGACTGCTTTACGCCGTGACAGGAGCCACTTCGGCGGTGACAACGTTCACGCGACGGCCGCCGCGGTCGAACTTCACCTCACCGTCGGTCAGCGCGAAGATCGTGTAATCCCGCCCGAGGCCGACGTTGCGGCCGGGCACCCACTTGGTGCCGCGCTGGCGGATGATGATGTTGCCGGCGACGACCTGTTCGCTGCCGAACTTCTTGACGCCGAGCCGCTTGCTGACGCTATCGCGGCCGTTCTTGACGCTGCCTTGACCTTTTTTATGTGCCATGACGAGGAACTGGAAAAATGTTTAAGCCTTGAAGGAGATCGACTTGATCTTCACCCGGGTGAGTTTCTGCCGGTGGCCGACCGTGCGGTGGTAACCCTTGCGGCGGCGGTACTTGAACGCAATGACCTTGTCGGCCTTGCGCTGTTCGACGATTTCGGCCACGACGGACGCGCCGCTTAGGTGCGGAGCGCCGTGGCTGTGCTTGTCGCCGTCGGCGTGGAAAAGGATATCGGAAAACGTCGTTTCCTGGCCCGCCTCGGCGTCCAGTTTTGCGATGTCGATGACGTCGCCTTCGGCCACTTTGTACTGTTTGCCGCCGGCTTTGAGGATCACGTATGCCATAGTTGCATTTCCCTCGGTTGCAAGGGAAGCGGACAGTATGCCGCCGGTTTCGGCTTGGCAAGAGGGAATTTTCAGGGGTCGAGCGCGAAGAGTTCCAGCCCCGGCCGCAGCGGGAACGGCTGGCGCAGGTCGCTTTTCCACAGGGACCGCGCGTGGGTGGGCAGCGACTCGTAAAACTCCCGCCGCCGCAGGAAATCGCGCGCGTCCGGGGCCGGCCGCTTGTGCGGGTCCACGTACCGGCGCGCATCGTACCAGCACACCACGACGTACCCAATGCCCTGTGCGCGCAACGCCGCCACGTCGCCCAGGTCCGCTACCACGGGGGCGTCGATCACGCGCCGCTGCCCCGGCGCATCCATCGACAACCGCGCGAGGGCATCCTCGGCGATGACGGCCCCCGGCGGCACGTTGGCGGCGATCCAGCGGCCCAGTTCCGCACGGTCGTCGCCCATAAATCCCGCGAGCAGCGATACCGTCTCCGGCAGGCTGAACAGCAGCGCCAGCCCCACGGCCGCTGCCGTGGCCGGGACCGGCCGTTTGAGGAACGCCGCGCCGGCACCCCATCGTGTCGCCGCCCAACGCACCGCCTCCGGCAACGCCACCCCACCCACGCAACCGAGCAGGAGACTCACGGGCAGGAAATAACGCACCGCCGTGCTTGCCGAAAAGGAAAATATCGCCGTCAGCCACAGCGGCGAGAGTCCGGCCAGCCACCGGTCGGCGTGGGCGCGGAAGGGGTATTTCCGCAAACCCGCCCAGAACATCACCGCGCCCAGCAGCACGGGCAGGGGAGTCGTCACGAAGAGCATCCCCACGAATTGCGGGTGCGGCACCTGCGCGCCCACGCCGCCATTGCCCTGTTGCACCGTGGAGAGACCGAGCCGCCAACCCTCGCGGATCGTGTCGAAATGCCCCCGGAGCGCCGCCCCATTGCACAGGGCCACGGTCGCCGCGATCCCCAGCGCGCACCACGTCAGGGCCGCCGCCATCCGTCCGCCTTTCCACCGCCCCCCCTCCCCCGCCGCCAGCGCCGCCAGCGCGAACGCGTAGATCACGGCCAGCCCGCCGACGTATTTGGACGAAACCGCCAGCCCCGCCGCCGCGCCCAACGCCAGCCCGTCCCACCGGCCGCGCCGCCGCCAATGCACCGCCCCGGCCACGAACGCCAACGCCAACGCCAGCGCGAAAAGCGCGTCCTCCTTGAAAAAATGCCCCGCCAGCACCGTCTGGGCGTTTGTTCCCAGGGCCGTGGCCGCCGTCACGACGGACCCGCGCGTGCCGCCGTAAACGCCGGCCAGGACCGTCAACAGCGCCACCGCTCCGGCCAGGTACGCCGCCGAGAGCAGGCGGCCCACGCGTGCGAGGTCTCCGGGTTGACGCGGGACGCCGCCGAACCGCGCCGCCGCGTCCGCCAGCGTGAGCATGAGCGGGGGGTGGTGGTAGTTGCGCGTGCCGTCGATGAGTTGAGCGACCTTGGAGGGTTCGTCGGGGTGGTATTCGCACGGGAAGTCATTGTGGAACACTCCCAGCGCGAACATCGCTCCCCCCGCCAGCAGCGCCCACCCGAGGGTGAACCGCCACGCGGGCGCGTCGGCGGGAGCGGCGGGGGCGTTCATCCCATTACCGATAGATGCCGCTAGGGAAAATGCACGTCCCGCCGTGAGCGCCCGTCGGCGGGTCCGGAATCCTGCCGACAATCCTTGTGGTCCACGCCCGGACGAGGCATGATCCATCCATGCGCCGCCACGTTCTCCGCCGCCTGCCGCCGCTGGTCCTGCTCGTCGCCGCGGCCCTGTTTTCATGGACTGGCCTCGCGTCCGCCGAACCGCCCGCCGCCCATCTCAGCCCCGCCCCCGTGAAACAGGAACTCACCGCCGTCATCGACGCCCAGTTGTCCGCCTTCCGCGCCAACGATTACCCGAAGGCGTACACCTTCGCCGCCGCGATGATCCGGGACATGTTTCCGGAGGATCGTTTCAAGGAGATGGTCAAGACCGGTTATCCGCTGATCGCAGATTCGGCCAAGGCGGAGTACGGACTGGCGTTCGACACGGGCGAGGAAGCGGTCGTCAACGTGACCGTCGAGAGCGCCGACGGCAAACGCACGCAGTACCAATACCTGCTCAAGAAAGAAGACGGCGCGTGGAAGATCAACGGCGTGTCGGAACTCAAGCCCGAGGGGTTGAGCGTCTGAACCGCCAGGCCCTCGCCCCGTGCCGGGTCAGAGACCGGAACGGGCGTAGAGCGCCTCGACGGACACCGCGCAACCGATGGCGGGCAAGGGTAGGCTGCCGTCGCGTTGCTCGTACCGCTCGGCCGTCCACGGCGCGGCGGCATCCGGGCGGCGGTAACAGGTGATGCCCACGCGTTCGCTTTCGACGACGGCGTAGGCGCGCAAGGTGGGGATGGTCTGGTAGGCGCGCAGCTTTTCCTCGCGGTCCGTGCGGGCGGTCGATTCGGAGATCACCTCGAAGATCACGACCGGGCGATCCTGGAAAACCTCGTCCAGGTCGTTCGGTTCGCAGACGACCATGACATCGGGATAGTAGAACCGGATGTCGCTGCCGTTGCGGATACGGACCTTGGTGTCCGAGTTGAACGGCTGACAGAAATGACCCCGGAGCAGGGCATAAAGCTCACCCAAAATGTTGGTGGTGATCTGGTTGTGCTGATTTCTTGCGCCCGCCATCGCGTAAACGATGCCGCCGACGTATTCGTGCCTGGTTTCGGCCAGTTCCTCGCCTTCGAGATACTCCTCCGGACTGATCCACCACTGCTGAGGAAGCGCGACGCTCACGGGTCGATCCTAGAAGGAAGCCGATGGGCTGTCAAACCGCGCTGGCCCGTGGAAGAATCCCCGCTTTTTCGCCGTGGCGGCGTGCCGCCGCCGGGTTCAACCGAAATAACAGACCGAAATCAGCTTCCGCCTGCGGTTTGGCCACGCCCTCGACACACGCCGCTGCATGCGACGAAGGACCTTCCGCCACCATTTTCCTCGGACAGGATTGTTCTCCATTTGACTCTTTTCCCCCACTTTTTCCCGTTAGCCGACGCATGCCTTCCGTGCCGTTCTGCGAAAGCTTTCGCTGACTCTTCAGGCCATCGCCTTCGACCAGAGACCAGCGAACAACCAGCGCACCCGGCGGCGCTGGTTCCAGCCCGCCGCTCCGACCAGCAACGCGCCGCCGAGGAACGTTCCGGGTTCCGGAACAACGCTGATCGTGAAATCGAGTTCGTTGCCGTTGAAGGTGAAATACCCGGTCGCGCCACTATTGGCAAAATCGGTCAGGTCCACCCCGCTGGCGGTCGCGCCCCCATACGTGACGAGGGCATAGGTGCCGGAGGTAGCGGTCGTATGAAAATTGAAAGTGATGGAGCCGCTGTTGGTCCCACCGGTGAAGGTGCCCCCCGTGATCTTGATCTGGTCGGAGGTCGATCCAAGATCGAAGGGGATGGTGGCACCGTTCGCAAGATTGAGTCCACCGGCCAGCGTCAACGCGCCGACCGTGCCGTAGTTGGCAGTAGTTGTCGCCCCGGGCGCAATGATGCTGGTGGTACCAGCGGTGGTCACCAGGCCGGTGACGAATCCCTTGGTGGAGCCCGCGGTGCTGGCCAAGGTGCCCGCGGTGCCGATGGAGACCCCGCCGGTGCCGGTCGCGGATGCCGTCGCGGTTTGGCTGGTGTTATCCAGCAGTAACGTCCCGGCGGTAATCGTCGTCCCGCCGCTAAAGATGGAACTGCTGCTGCTGAGCGTCAGCACTCCTGTACCCAGTTTTGTGAGGGTTCCGCCGCTGGAGGGCGAAAACTTGCTTGCGAACGTCACGTTCTGCCCGTTCGTGTCGATGCTGAGCGCCTGATTGGCTGTCGTGCCGAAACGGTTTGAGTAGTCCGTTGTGTTGTTCGCACTGTACTGCAAGGTTCCCCCGAGGAAAAGAATGTTGTTACCGGTACCAATACCAAGTGCACTGCTGTTGTTGAGCGCGAGAACGCCCCCATCGATGTTAGTGCCGCCGGTGTAAGTGTTCGTACCCGAGAGCGTGAGCGTGCCGGTGCCGATCTTTGTCAAGGAACCGCCGCTGCTCGTGAGAGCGGTGGCGAAAGTGACGTTCTGGCCGTTGGTATCGATGCTGTATGCCTGGCTGGCAGCCGTGCTGAAGCGCGAGGAATAGTCGAACTGGTTGGCCGACGAATATTGCAACGTGCCGCCGCCGAAGCTGATGGTGCCTGATGCGCCCAGCGGTCCCGACGTGGTCCCGGTCTGGGCGCTGGCGGCCTGTAGGACGCCCCCGTTGATGGCCGTTGGACCGGTGTAAGTATTCGCACCGCTGAGCGTGAGGGTGCCGGCCCCTACCTTCGTGAAAAGCGTGCCGCTGGCCGCCGTCCCCACGACGACACCCGCAAAGGTTGTCGAAGTCGCATTTCCGACCGTGAACGGACCCGCGTAGGTTGTCGGCGAGATGACGTAGTCGCCGATGTACAGCTTGGTTCCGGCGACACCCGTCAGTGAAGCCACCGTCAGCGGATCACCCTCGGCTTGAAAGGCGCTGGTGCCATTGAGTGTCAATGTCGCCGAGGTGTTGACCACGTTTCCGGACAGACCGACGATGGAATAATAGCCTACCCCGGTGCCGTTCAAAGTGATCGAACTCGTAGAACCCAATGCGCCAACGCTTGCCAGCGCGAGGGTGGATCCGTTGCTGATGGTGGTCGGGCCATTGAAAGTGTTCGCACCAGAAAGCGTCAACTGGCCGTTCGTCGTGCCCTGCACGGTCAGGCCGCCGTCGGCAGTCGTACCCAGGGCCGTATCGTGGATCAATGCTTGTCCGATGGTGACGGCGAAGCTGCTAGTATTGATGATCGCACCGCCCGCTTGCACTTTGGCGCTCGTCAGGCCGGTCATGAACGTGGTCGAGGCGGCACTGGCCTGGAGCGTGCCCCCGTTGAAATTGAACGTGCTCGTGCCGACAACGCTGTTATCGCCCTCGGTAACGATGCTCGTAATCAGGGTGCCGCCAGAGAGAGTGTAAGTGCCCTTGGAGGAGGTGCTGTAGCCGGTCAGGGACACCGAACCGGCGGTGACAGTGCCACCCGTTTGGTTAAAAAGGGACGTGTTATTATCGTCGCTGACCTGGAGGGTGCCGGTCACCGAAAGCGTGCCGATACTCAGGTTGTACGTGCCGCCCGTGCTGCTGGCATCGTAGCCAATCTCCAAATTCCCTGTGTCGGTGACCGCATAGGCAGTCGATCCGGTTTGATTGATCACACCGGTGTTCGTTGTGCCATCATAGATGGTTGAATAGCTCTGCGAGGCAGTGATCGCGTAAGGACTGTTGCCGCTGCCCGAGTCCACGGTGAGGGTTGCCGCGCGGCTGGCCGCTACAGGGCCGCTCAGCAGGCTGAGCAGCGCGATCCCTGCCGGCGCGGTCCGGTGACGCGTTCGAAGGGCGAACCCACGACTTTGCCCCGTCTTTTTTGAAATTTTCATCCGCAGTGTCCCCTGGCGCAGAACGCGGACCGTCCGCGCTGACGCCTCCATCGTTGAAGCTGCCCGACGCGAATATTCGCGTCGTCCGTGACTTCGCTGTCACTCGGAACCGTTGTTTCCCTCGGTCCGCTAGCTGCCCGTGCGCGTCTTATGCCAGCGTTGCCGATGGCACGCAAGCATTTTATAGAGATTTTGTTGGTCCTCCTTGCCCCGAGCGCAGTCCGGGGACAAGGAAGATCGCTGGCGGCCGCAAGCCGCTCGGGCCTATGGCTTCAACTCGTTCCCGTGATCGCGTCCTGCACCACGAACTTCTCGTGGTGAAACGTCGCGTCCGCGCGGAACGTCAGCCGGCCCTCGTGCTTGCGCTCCAGTTCGACGAGCAGTTCCTCGTCCTCCGTGCGCAGCCGCTGCAAGCACCTCGGGATGCACCGATCACCTGCAACTCGTGCACCGTTTCCCGGTGCTTGCGCATGATCGCGTTGAGCGCGCGCTGGAGTTCCACGCTCATGCTCATCGCGCTCTTCACCTTGCCGCGGCCCTGGCAATACGGGCACGGCACGTACACCGACGAACTCAGGCTTTCCTGCGCCCGCTGGCGGGTCATTTCCATCAGGCCCATCGGCGAGATCGGCAGGACGTGCGTCTTGGATTTGTCGCGCTTGAGCCGCTCCTTCATCCGGTCGTAGACCTGCCTGCTGATCCTTGCGGCTCTTCATGTCGATGAAGTCGCCGATGATGAGCCCGCCCACGTTGCGCAGCCGGAGCTGGCGCGCGATCTCGTCGGCCGCTTCCAGGTTGGTTTGCAGGATGGTTTTGTCCATGTCCTTGCTGCCCTTGTTGCGGCCGGTGTTCACGTCGATGGCGATGAGCGCCTCCGTCTCGTCGAACACGATGTAGCCGCCGCACTTCAGCCAGACCTGCCGGTGGAACGCGTCGTCGATCTGGCGCTGCACGCCGTACTTCTCGAAGATCGGGACGTGCTCGGCGTGGTGCTCGATGCGGCTCTTCGAGCGGCTGGAAATCTGGCCGACGAGTTCCTTCATGTGCTCGACGGCCGCCGGCGTCGTCGCAGACCACCTTGTCCACCTCGTCGGTGAGGAAATCGCGCACCGTGCGGTCGATGAGGTCGGGTTCCTCGAACAGGCACGCCGGGGCGCTTGCTTGGCGTTCATCGCTTCCTCGATGCCGCGCCATTGTTCGAGCAGGAGGCTCAGGTCGCGCACGAAAAACCGCGCCCGCTGGCCCTCGCCGACCGTGCGCATGATGACGCCCATGCCTTCGGGGATGTCGAGCGCGCGCAGGATCTTGCGCAGGCGGTCGCGTTCCTTGGGGTCCTCGATCTTGCGCGAGATGCCGCTCTGGTCGCTGTACGGCATGAACACCAGGTAACGGCCGGCGAGGGAGAGGTTCGTCGTCACGCGCGGACCCTTCGTGCCGATGGGGCCTTTGGTGACCTGCACGAGCACCTCGCTGCCGACGGGGTAAAGGGTCGGGATGTCCTTGGCGGTGGGCTTCTTGGCTTTGTTCTGACCGCCTTTGTTGCCGGCGTCCTTGTCGGGCCGCGGTCGATGCGCTCGACCTTGGTTTCGTCCAGGCCGGGCAGCGCGTCCCAGAAGTGCAGGAACGCGTTCTTCTCGAAGCCGATGTCCACGAACATCGCCTTGAGGCCGGGCTCGATGTTCTTGACGCGGCCCTTGAAGATGCCGCCGACGATGTTGCGGTCGGTGATGCGCTCGACGGTGTATTCCTCCAGTACGCCGTCTTCGAGCAGGGCGACGCGGCGTTCGAGTTTTTCGACGTTGATGAGCAGCAGGTTGGACGGCTTCTTCTTTGCCGAGGCCGAGCATGCGTTTCACTTTTTCGATCATGGAAAGGGTCTGTGGGTAAAGGTTGGAAAGAGTGGGGGAGGCAAGGGGAAAGTGGGGAAGGGAAACGGATAATGGCGTGCAACCTAGCAGGATGCGCAAGCCCGGGCTTGGGTCGTCGTAACAAGGTAGGGTCGTCTCTCCGAGACGATCCAGATACTTCTGGAAAGGTCTGACCGTCAGCGCGGCTTACCCAGACAAATTTGGATCGTCTTGGAGAGACGACCCTACCTTGGATCTAGAAAATCCCCAGGAACTTCTTGCGCTTGGGCGGCTCGTGGGCTGTGCTGGGGCTGCTGGGAAGGTTGGGAGGATTGTTGTTGGCGTTGTTAGCTTTCTGTTGTTGCGCAAGTTTTTCTGTTGGGCCTGGAGGTCCTGGCTGGTTTCCTGGTCGCTGTCGCCGCGCGGAAAAATTTCCGCAGCGACTTCATCAACGGTGAGCCGTCGGGATGTGGCTGTTGGACGCCTGCGCGTTGGCAGTTGGACTGACGGCGGGTCGCGTCGCGGACTTTCGGCTTGGGCGGAGGCTGACGCGGTCGTGGTCGCGCTTCTTTTCCTCGTCGTTGGCGGCGGGCTCGTTTTCCTCGCTGGGCGTCTCGCCGTCGGCCACCGTGGCGCTTCTTGTCGCCGCCCTCGGTCTGCACGGGTACGGCGCTGCGTGAAATCGATGTTGTTGATGAACGTGAAGCTGCCCTTGGCCGGCTCCAGCGGCTTGACCTCGACCTTGTAGTGCCGGTCGTCGTCGAGCGCGAAGGCTTCGTCCATGATTCGCGCGGCGAGCGGGCCGGCCGTCACGCCGCCGCCCTTGCGCGCCCTGGATGAACACGCACATGGCGTACTTCGGCTTCTGGTACGGCGCGAAGCAGATGAACCAGGTGTGGTTGTCCTTGATGCCGTTGCGCCAGAACTGCGCGGTGCCCGTCTTGCCGGCGACTTCGTACGTTCTTGATCTTGGCGTGGGTGGCGGTGCCGCCCTGGTCGTTGACGACCTTCCACATGCCGTGGCGCACTTTCTCGATCTGGTCGGGCTTGAGGCCGAGGTCGGCAGGTTGCAGCGCACGCGCGGCCCCGCCGCGACGAGCTTGCCCGTGTCGGGGTCGACCACGTCCTGGCCTTTCTGATCGACCACGCGGTCGATCAGCCGCGGGTAATAACAGGTGCCGCCGTTGGCGAGCATCGCGGCGACCATCGACATCTGGAGCGGGCTGGCCTGCACGTAACCCTGGCCGATGGAGAGGTTGGCGGTGTGGCCGTCGCTCCAGTGGTCCTTCGGGTAGTGGATCGGCGAGCCATTCCTTGCCGGGGAGCACGCCGGCCGCCTCGTTGGTCAGCGGCGACGCCCGTTTTCTGGCCGATGCCGAGCGCGCTGGCCACCTTGTCGATGGCGTCGACGCCGGCGGCGTTGCCGTACTGGAAGAAGTACGCGTTGCAGGAGTACTTGAGGCCGCCTTCGAGGTCGAGCGTGCCGTGGCTGCCGCCCTTCTGCGCCGATCCAGCAGTGCATGTACTTGTTGCCGTAGGTGACGCCGCCCGTGCAGGTGTACTTGTTGTTGCCCTTGCCCATCGATGAGGCCCGCGAGCGCGGTGATGGTCTTGAACGTCGAGCCCGGCGCGTAGGAAAGGATCGCGCGGTTGGTCAGCGGGTTGGTGTCGTCCTTGATGAGCTTGTTCCAGTCCTCGCGTGGAGATGCTCGGGATGAAGGTGTTCGGGATCGAACGACGGCACGCTGGCCATCGCCAGGATGTCGCCCGTGTTCGGATCGGCCACGACCGCCGCGCCGCGGCCGACGACGCGCAGGGCGTTCTCGGCGATGGTCTGGATGCGGGCGTCGATGGTCAGGTACACGTTGTCGCCGGGGACGGGCGGACGATCGCCGATGTCGCCCTCGATGACGCCCTTGGCGTTCTTCTTGACGTGAGCGCACGCCCGGCTCGCCGCGCAGCCACTTGTCCATGGCCTGCTCGACGTTGTTTTTGCCCTCCACGTCGGGCTGGTAATAGGTGAAATTCTTGGCGTCCTCGTCGTCGGTGTCCGCCGGGCCGACGTAGCCGAGGATGTGCGCGGCCAGCGCGCCGTAGGGGTATTCGCGCACGCCGCTGATGGTCAGCATCGACGCCGGGCAGGCCGAGGTCGCGCTCGCTGAGCTTGGCCATCTCGTCGAACTCGATGTCCTCCAGGTAGACGTAAGGGCACCAGCGTGTCCGTTGCGGAAATGCTTCTGGAGTTCGTCGCGTCGATGTCCTCGTGGATGCCGAGTTCGCCCAGGCGCGGCAGGACGGTCTCGTGCACGATGCGGCCCACGTCGGGCTCGTTGGTCTCCTTGTAAACGCCCTTGACGGTGTGGACTGTGCAGGAGTGTCGGGCACGTTCTTCTTGCCGAAGGCCTGCTGGTAGCCCTTGACCATGTCGTTGAGGAAAAACTCGACGGAGTAGCTCGGCCGGTTGGTCACCAGCTTGACGCCGTTGCGGTCGCGGATCTCGCCGCGCACGCTGGGGATGCGGACGGTCACCTCGCCCGAGCCGCGGATTTTTTGCGTGTAGTAGTCGCCCTTGACGACCTGCACGTGCCAGAGCTTGCCGATGATGGCGGAGATGCCGAGCAGGAAGATCAGGCCGACGATCTGGATACGGATTTCGGTTTTGAACAGCGCCATGACGGAACGGGCGGCGGGGAGAAGGGCTGAATTTACTCTGGACAGGCGGCGGGGGCAAGCCCGGGGTTGGGCCGGGGCCGGGAGAGGGGTGGGAAAACCAGACTTTTTGTCGGACCAGCGCGAATCAGATAAATAAACTCTTGTAAACGTTGTGCTTACCGATCCAATAGGCGTTCCCCACCCCGTCCGGCCGCCACGGGTAGTCATTGCCGACGATCACGAGTGGATTCTGAAAATCGTCGGGCAGGTCACCCGGGAGACTTTGCCCCTGGCCGAGGTGGTTGAAACTGCGGACGGACAAGAGGCGCTGGATGCCTACCGGAACGGTCCATGCGATTTTCTGATCACCAACCACGCCATGCCGAAGATGAATGGGATGGAACTCATCCGGGCGGTGCGCGAGCGGACACCCGGACTGCCGATCCTGATGGTCTCGATCCATCCCTCGGCGGCAAAGGATGCGATGGAAGCGGGTGCCAACTGGTTTTTGACCAAGGAGCAAATCATGGAGCGGATGCCGCCGCTTTTACGCAAACACACCAGGGGCGGAATCGAACCGGCAGCGGAGTGAACGGCCGGAGCAATTTCATCTGTCTTGTAGCCGCTCTCCGAAGCCCCGGCAGGGCGTAAGAGGTTAGCCCACGGCGCAAGCCGTGGGACTCCGCCCTCCCCCTTGGAGCACAGCCCCGGCAGGGGGACGTAAGAACACACGCGGGCGTGGCAGGATGGTCGTGCCGGTTTTCTTGCGCCCCTGCCGGGGCTGGACTAATGGAACGTCCTTTTCCCACGGCTCACGCCGTGGGCTATTCTCTGACGCCCTGCCGGGGCTCCGAAGGCGGCTGCAAGACAAGTTAAATTGCTCTATCGAGGACCGCCGCCCCGCTTTTTCACATCCGCGGCTTGGTCGGATACACCCGCACGGTGTAGCCGAGCGCGACGGCCAGCAGCCGGAAGGCGAAATACACCGGAATCGCCATCAGCATCGCAAAGAACCCCGGCACCAGGATGCGCCCCCACAACTCGCGCGGAAAGATCAGTCCGTGGCGTTTGAAGGTAATCATCAGGTACTCGGCCAGCAGGATCGTGCTCGCGCAGAAACCGCTGGCGAGACAGTGCAGTTCCCAACGTCCACGCAGGAAAAGCGGTCGCAGTCCGTGGATGAGGATGGCCAGGACGCCAAAGAGCAGGATCGACCAGCCCACCGCAAACTCCGGCGCGGCCGGCGTGTCGAGCGAAAACGCCTCGGTGGGTTTGAGGAATTGCGCGGTGATCGCATCCCACAAAAGCCCGTTGAAAAACGCCAGCGCCAGCGTCCCCGGGAACGGCAGCGCCAACGACCCGTAGGCGAGAATCACCGGGAAAACGAACACGGTCGCGCCGAAGAACATCGGCAGCGGCTCGAAACGCCCCTGGAAAACCACCGCCAGGAAATCCGCCAGCAGCACGCACCCAAAAAACGCCGCGGTTCTCATAAGAAAATGCAAAAGTCAGAAAAGCGGAGAGCAAAGGTCAGCGGGCGGAAGTCTCTTTCCGATTCTGGACTTTTGCATTTTGCATTTTGCATTTTGCATTTTACGGCCTTCTGGCCGTCGGCGCCGGCGTGACGGGCAGGGCCGCGCGGACCGTCGGAGCGGGCGACGCGGACGGCACCGGCGCGGGCGATGGTGCGGGGCTGGACTGCTCCGAGCCGCGCATGCCGCGCACGATGAACACGTTCTCCAGCCGCGCGAGGTCCACCGCCGGGGTCACCGTCGCGCGGATGTCGAGTTCGTGGGGCTGCACGCTCCTGATCGTGCCCAGCAACAGTCCGCGCGGGAACACCCCGCCGGCGACGCCGTAGCTGAACACCTTCTGGCCCTCGGCGATCTGCGCGGTCTTGGGCAGGAAATTCAGGCTCATGTCGGGTGAGCCGGTGTCCATGATCCGCTCGCCGGAAACGAGGCCCTTTTCGCGCGCCTCCGCCGGCATGTCGCCCGCGCCTTCGACGTAGGCGCCGACCTTGCAGTTTTCGTCGGTGATGAGCAGCACGTAGGCGGTGTTGGTGGCGACGGTGGTCGTCTTGCCCACGAGGCCCTGGTCGGTGACGACGGGCATGTCGCTGTCGAGGCCGTCCTGCCTCGCCGCGGTCGATCTGCACGGTGCTCCACCACGTCGAGGCACTGCGGGCGATGATGCGCGCGGGCAGCAGGTTGAAGTTGGAGCGCTCCTTGAACCCGAGCGCGTCGCGCAGCTTGTTGTTCTCGGCCGCCGTGTCGTTGAGCATCAGGTTGGTGGCGCGCAGTTGCTCGTTCTCGACGTTGAGGCGCTCGTTCTCCTTTTCGAGTTCGTCGAGGGTCTTGAGGCCGTTGCCGTAGCGCCTGAGCTGCGGCCGAAGCCGTGGATGGTCAGGTGTGGATGGGCCGCACGAGATCCAGCACGCGTCGCCTGGAGCCGCTGGGCGGCGGAGGTCCGCATGGTCAGCACGAGCCCGGCCAGCACGACGAACGCGACCAGCGCGATGATCGAGGAGCGGGACATCAGGAGGGGGAAGGGATGAAGGATGAAGGATGAAGGATGAAAGCAGAAAAGACAAAACGCCGCGGATAGATGGGGGCAGGCCGGGCCTCTTCCTCCGGCTTCATCCTTCATCCTTCATCCTTACCGCCACGCCCGGTCGGACGACGCCACCTGGCGCAGGAACTTGATTTCGCTCAAGCACCTTGCCCGTGCCCTCGGCCACGGCGCGAAAGCGGGTCCTCGGCGACATGGACCGGCAGGCCGGTTTCCTTCATGAGCAGTTGGTCCAGCCCGCGCAGCAGCGCGCCGCCGCCCGCCAGCACCAGGCCGCGGTCCACGAGGTCGCTGGCCAGTTCCGGCGGGCAACGCTCCAGCGTGATGCGCACGCTCTCGACGATCGTGTTGATCGGCTCCACCAGCGCCTCGCGCACTTCCTGGCTGGTGATGGTCAGCGTCTTGGGCAGCCCGGCCACGAGGTCGCGGCCCTTGATCTCCATGGTCAGTCTCCTTGTCGGGGTGCTCGGGCGGGAAGGCCGAGCCGATCTTGATCTTGATCTCCTCGGCCGTGCGCTCGCCGATCATCAGGTTGTAGGCGCGCTTGACGTAGTTGACGATGGCCTCGTCCAATTCGTCGCCCGCCACGCGCACGCTGCGCGAGAAGACGATGCCCGAGAGCGAGATGAGCGCGACCTCCGTCGTGCCGCCGCCGATGTCGATGATCATGTTGCCGGCCGCGTCCTGCACGGGCAGGCCGACGCCGATGGCCGCCGCCATCGGTTCCTCGATGAGATGCACCTCGCGCGCCCCGGCGTGCGTGGCGCGATTCCTTGACGGCGCGCTTCTCGACCTCCGTGATGCCCGAGGGCACCGCGATGACCACCCGCGGGCGGACCATCTTGCGGCGGTTGTGCACCTTGGTGATGAAGTGGCGCAGCATCGCCTCGGTGATCTCGAAGTCGGCGATGACGCCGTCCTTGAGCGGGCGGACGGCGACGATGTTGGCCGGGGTGCGCCCGAGCATGCGCTTGGCCTCGTTGCCGACGGCCAGGACCATGTTGGTGCCGGCCTTGACGGCGACGACCGACGGCTCGCGCAGGACGATGCCGTGATCCTTGACGTAGACGAGGGTATTGGCGGTGCCGAGGTCGATACCGATGTCGTTCGAAAAAACGCCCATCAGAAAATTGAACATTAACGGCGGAAAAGTGGAATGGAACCGTGGGTGACTGCAACGCGCCGCCGGGATGCGCGGCGAACGTCGGCCGGGAAGAAGGAGCGTGGTGTGCCGAGCCGGTTTGGCGGTCCCCCGGAGTTCGGCAGCCGTCTTCTCCCGGAAAGTTCGGCGATGCATCGGCGATGCGTCGGCACACTAGAAGGCAGGGTGGGGCCGTGCGTCAAGAAAGGAGTGTGGCCGGGGACGGGCGGTGCGGGAGACGCGCGCCCGGCAGCGGAAACGTGTCCGGCCGCATTTGGCTTGCCGCCGCGCGGGAAAATTTTGCAAGGTGTCCGCCGCGCCGCGTTCCCGGGCGGCAGTTTCCTTTCCTCCAACACGCCATGCAAATCTACATCGCCGAAGGCACCCAGCAGACCGGGCCGTTCGATTTGGAAACGATCGAAACTGGCCTGACCACGGGCAAGTACCAGCCGACCCAGCTTGCGTGGTACGAAGGTGCTCCCGGCTGGGAGCCGATTCGCAAGCTGCCGGGCATGGAAACCTTCGCCGCGCCGCCCCCGCCGCCGCCCGCGCCACCCGCGCCGCCGCCCTATCCGATGGCGCAGCCCCCGTACCCGGCCGCCCCGCCGCCCGCGTATCCGTCCGGGGCCGTGCCGCCTGCCTATGCCCCACCCCCACCCCCTTTCATCCCGGTGCAGACCGCCCCGTATGTCCCGGGAACCGGCGCCCCGCCCAAGAAAGGAATCATGGCGACGGTCGGGGGCATCTTCCTCGGACTGCTCGCCGTCCTCTTCGGGCTCGCCAGGATCGCCCGCGTCTTTTTGCCGCACAATTCGTACAGCACCTCGCACTCTTACACGAGTACCCCCACGCCGGGTTACACGAATCCGTCCGCGTTTTCGTCCCCGGCTTCCTCGCCCTCGCTGGCGGGAACGGCGACCTACCGCAACGATGCGAACGCGTTCACCGGCGAGCGGCTGACTTATTTCGTCCCCTTCCAGTTCAACTACCCGCTGCCCTGGAGCATCGCCGTCGGCGCGAAAGTGGAACACCAGGAAGACTTCGTGGAACTGGAAAATAAAGCGTTGTCGCAGGTCCTGGAGAGTTTCTACGTCGAAGGTTTCCACAGCACCGGCAACGGATCGGCGGCGGACGTGTTGCCCACGTTCGGGCCGGAATACACGTCGGAGTTCGAGGAGGGCTTGAAAAAGGATTACCCGGACTTCCACCGGGTCTCCCAGGGCATGACGAAGTTGAAGAACTACGCCGCCTTCGATTATCGCGGCCAGGGCACCGCGAAGTTCGAGAACAAGTCCGTCCAACTCGTCGTGCGTTACCTGCTGATCGCTCCGCCGGCGGGCAAAAACGGCGTCATCCTCGAAATGATCGCCAATACGACCGCCCCGGACATCAAGGGAGTCAATGACCTGGGCACAAAAGGGGGGACGGCCAAGATTCTCCAGTCGTTCACGTTCAATTGAGAACGCGGGTCCGTTGCCGCGCCAGCGGCGTCGTCAACAAGGTAGGGATGGCTCTCCGAGCCAGTCCCAAATGTTTCCGGCGGGGCGCACCGTACGCACGGAGATCATCCAAGCCAAAATAGGGACTGGCTCGGAGAGCCATCCCTACCTTGGTTGGAACGCCTGCGGCGCGGAAGCTCGCATTCGACCCGGGGAACGGTGTCCCTTAATTTGACACCGACCGCTTGCCCGGAGGACTGTGCACCTCAGCCCTGCTGCGCCCTCCACTCGTCCCAGCGGGCGTGCCAGCGCCGCGCGAACTTCCCCGGGCGGTCACGGAAAAACCGCCGGCCGCGCTTGCACGCTTTTTTGCGCAACGCCGTCCGGCGCTCTCCGATGACGCGTGCGATCACCGCGAGGTCCGTCGGCGAGACCGCCGGGTCGTGATGTTGCGCCAGCGTATCGGCCAGCACCGCGAGATCGTGTTCGTCGCCGAGTCGGTCGGCCAGTTTACCGAGGCCCTTGGCCATGACCTTGGACATCCGCGGCGAGAGTGGACGCAGGATTTGGACGTGTGCGCCGAGATGCTTGACCTGCTTGCGCCATTCGTGGAAATCGTCTGCCTGTCCGTCGTCCATCGCCCGGTGCATCGCGCGGCGCGCGGTGCGGAAGACTTTTTTCAGACCCTCGCCGGGCACGCGCCAGGCGTCCTCGCCGTGCTGCCAGGGCCAGGCATCGATGCGTTCGCGCGCGGCCGAGAGCGAGGCGACCGCGCGGGGGATGCGGTCCTGCGAGCGCAGGGCGTTGTCAGCGGCTTCCACGCCGGCTTGCAGCCAGCGGTGCACGCTTTCCAGCGTTTCCGGCGCGACGCGGCCGTAGAGTTCGCCCTTCAGGGTCTCCAGCGCCGTGACGAGCACCTGCGCGTCGCGCACGGCCGAGAGTTCGCGGCCGGCGTCGCGGGCGGTGGTGTTTTCGCGGCGGAACGTTTCCTCTCCCAACCCGGCGCGAGCCAGTCGCAGCAGGGCGCGCAGGCGTTTGAGGTCCTTGCGCGCGGTGTGCACCTCGGCGGCGGCGGAACCTCCCTTCTCGGGATCGCCCGCGAGGGTGGCGAGCACGACGGTGAACCGGTCACGAGCGAGCCGGACGATATTCGCGGCAAAGGTTTGCTGGGGCGACAACTCGAACGAAAACATCAAGGGGAAGGGATGAAGAATGCGCCGAGTCTGCGAGACATCGCACGCTAGTGCGATCACGATGAAGGATGAAAGCAGAAAAGGCGGAATCAAGAGACAGACTTTGCATTATTTCCGTTCCTCTCCGCTTTCATCCTTCATCCTTTCCGCCGGCAGGCCGACACGCGTGAGGGTTTCGTTACGGTACTCGGGCGCGCCGGTGATTTCGCGCCCGAAAAAATCCGGCGGCTGGAAACGACGCGCGGTTTCCTCGTCGGGAAATTCCACCTCGACGACCTGCAAGCCGGCGAGCGTTTCCTCGTAGAGGTCGATCTCCATCGTGAGGCCGGCAGGGCCGGGCAATTCGCGGCGGGTCTTGCGCAGGCGGCGGCCGGCGGTCAGCGGCCAGAGGGTGTCGAACTCATGCGCGGGCAAGGGTAGCTCGACCTCGATGCGGCTGAGCCCGCCGCCGTGCTTGACGGTCAGGAAATGTTCATCGCCCTTGCGGCGCACGCGCACCTCGACTCCTTCGGGGGTCAGGGCGAGATAGCCTTGCAAGATGACCCGGGCCGGGGCGTCGTCCAGGCCGGGCGGCCGGGAACGAAGGAGAAATTTTCGCTCGATTTCCATGCGGGATTGCGGTTGATGGAATGATGAATCCATCGAACTTCTCCCGTCCCGCCGTTGTCGGCAAGTGGCTCAAGAGGACGCTGCTCGCGGCGGTCCTGTGGTGCGCGGTCCTCTGTCACGCGGCGACGGCCCAGCAGGCGACCGCGCACGACTACGAGGGCACCTACGGCGGCGTCTACCGGGCAAACCAGGGGTTGACGCGCGTGGTGCTCGTGCTCGAGGCGCTCAGTGATTCCGAGGTGGGCGCGCGCTACGTCTTTTATCCGGACAACACGAACCGCAACGTGCCCACCGGAGAGTTTCTCCTCCAGGGCACGGTGGACGAGAAAACCGGCAAATTGGTGCTCGTCGGCAAGGAGTGGATTGAGCATCCCAACGGCTACGCGATGGTGGACGTGGCCTGCACCCTGGCGAGTGACCGCAAGACGCTGACGGGGCAGGTCTACCTGCACACGGACAAGAACACGAAGTTCGAGATCAAGGTCTCGCGCTGGAGCCGGCTGCCGCCGTGAGCGGGAGTCCTGTGCGGTACAACAGGCTTGACGGACGCAATGTGGAATAGAGTCCGTTGCCACCACATAAAATGTCGATTCAGCCGGTGCAGCCTCAACCCATCCACTCCGGATGGTGGGTCGTGCCGTCGAAATACTCGCTGATCTTGTACTTCTCGAACTTGCCGTCGGCCGCCGCGACGCGGGTGCGCTCCAGCAGTGCCGCCGCTTGTTTCTGATCGAACGGCCGGTAGGTTCGCACCGCCTCGAACGCCTGGTCGAGATACTCGAACTTATCCATCCCGGTGATGACCACCGACGCCGGCAGGCTCATGGCGTAGTGCAGACACTCGATGGGGTCCACCGTCTTGCTTTTGAGGACGAAGCCGTAGCCCATCGTCTTCATCGCCAGCACGGCGACCCCACGCCGGGTTGCCGCCGGCACGACCGCCCGCGCGAACGAGCGGAAATGCGCGTCCATCACGTTGAGCGGCATCTGCACCGTATCGAAATGGAAGTCGTGTTTGTCGGCGACCTCGAACATGTGCAGGTGCATCGACGGGTCCTTGTGCCCGGTGAAGCCGATGAAACGCACCTTGCCCGCCTTTTTCGCGGCGACGACGGCCTCCATCGAACCGCCGGGGGCGAACACCCGGTCGGCGTCGCTCGTGCGCAGGATTTCGTGGTGTTGGAGCAGGTCGAGATGATCCGTGCCCAGGCGCGTGAGGCTTTCGTCGATCTGCCGGGCGGCGGTGGCCCGGTCGCGGCCGTCGATCTTGGTCATCAGGAATGCCTTGTCGCGGTAGCCGTCACGCAGGGCCTTGCCCATGCGTTCCTCGCTCTTGCCGCCGTTGTAGTCCCAGCAGTTGTCCAGGAAATTGATCCCGCGATCCAGCGCGCCGCGCACGATGCGGATCGCTTCCTCTTCCGAAGGCGCGCCAAGGTGCGCGCCACCGACGCCGACCAGCGAGACCTTCTCGCCGGTGCGTCCGAGCGGGCGGTAAATCATGTCCCCCTTGCGGGTCTGCCCGTGCGCGGGCCCGCCGAGCAGAGGCAGGGGCTCGGTTTCCTCGGTCGCGAGGGCGGAGACGGGCGCGTACAGTCCCCCGGCGGCGGCGAGCGAGGCGGCGACGGCGGAAGAGGAGGTTTGCAGGAAGCGGCGGCGGCTGAGTTCCATGCCGGCAGCTTCCGGCGGGAACGGCGGGGAGGAAAGGGGAAAGTGCGCGGCGGCGCTGCCCCGAGTCAAACTCCCGCGCCGACCGCCTCCGCCGGGGTTTGCGGCAGGTGTTCGCACAGCACGCGCAACAACTCGCGCACGTTGATCGGCTTGGTCAGGTAATCCTGCGCGCCCGCCGTGCGCAGCCGCTCGATCTGGTGGGGCGTGGCGTCGGCGCTGATGATGATGACCGGGATGTCGCGCGTCACCGCGTCCTTGCGCAGATGCGCGAGCACCTCCCAGCCCGCCACGTCGGGCAGGTGCAAATCGAGCAGGATCAGGTCGGGATTCCGCGCGCGGGCGATCTCGATGCCGAGCGTGCCCTGCTGCGCGCTGAGCAGCGTCAGGCTTTTCTCGCGTCCGAGCAGACTCTCGATGAGCCGCAGGTTCGAGAGATTATCCTCGATGTAGAGGATCGTGCCCTTGCGGCCCTCCACGAGCGAACTGCCATCGGGCATCCGCCACCCCAGGCCCGGCCTCCGCTTCGACGGAGGGCTGGCCACGGGCAGTTCGACCCAGAAGATAGACCCTTCGCCGGGAACGCTGTCCACGCCGATGCGTCCGTTCATGGCTTCCACCAGACTCTTGCTCAACGCCAGCCCCAGCCCGGTGCCCTCGGTGGTGCCGCGTTCGGCCCGGAGCCGCTCGAAGGGCGTGAAAAGCAATCCGATCTCCCCCGCCGACAGACCCGTGCCGGTGTCGGACACCTCAATGCGTACCCGCCCGAGGGCTGGTTCGCCGCCCGCGTCCGGGTCCGGCGCGGGGACAGGAATCTCCCGGCAGTTGAGCCGGATCCGGCCGCCCTCGCGGTTGTACTTCACGGCGTTTGAAAGCAAATTCAGCAGCACCTGCCGCAGCCGCTGGCGGTCCGCGTGGACGTGGACCTCGCAGCCCTCGCAATCGTTCAGGAGCGGGTCCTCGCAAACCACCCGGCGATCCTGGGCGAGACGGCCGACCAGACTCAGGCATTCGCGGGCGACCTCGCCGAGCGACACCGGCTCCAGCGACAGGCGCATCCGCCCGGCCTCGATCTTCGAGATGGCCAGCACCTCGTCGATGAGGTTGAGCAGGTGCCGGCCCGCGCGCAGGATGTGCTCGACGCTCTCGGTCTGGTGGGTCGTCAGGCTGCCGAGTTCGAGAAGTTGACCGAAGCCGAGGATGGCGTTGAGGGGCGTCCGCAGTTCGTGGCTCATGCGCGAGAGAAACTCACTCTTGGCCTCGTTGGCCTTTTCAGCCTCCTCCTTCGCCTGCCGCAGGGCTTCGGCGGCCTCGCGTTGCGGGGTGATGTCGCGGGCGATGCCGATGACGCCGACGAGGTTGCCGGCGGCGTCGCGGAAGGGGCTCTTGGTGGTCAAGAACGCGTGCGGCACCCCGGCGATGATGTCGTGGTCCTCGTGCGTGGAGGACAGGCCGGAGGCGAGGATGGACAGGTCGCGTTCGCGGATATTACGCGCGGTGTCCGGCGAGCAAAACGCCGCGTCGTCCTGGCCGATGATCGCCGCGACCGGTTGGCCCATGAACGCGGCCCCGGCCGGGTTGATGAGCAGGTAGCGGCTCTCGCGGTCCTTCAGGAACACGGCGTCCTCCGTGCCGTCGATGACCGCGCGCAGCAACGCGTGGCTGTCTTCGAGCCGTCGCTGGGCCTCCCGGCGCGCGGTGATGTCCTGGAAGTAGATCGAGAGCCCTTCCTCGGACGGGTACGCGTTCACGTCCAGCCAGGCGTCCAGCGTGGAGGAATGCGCCTCGAAATGCGCCGGCTCGCCCGTGGCCATCGCCCGGTGGAACCGCTCGTTGAACACCGCCTCGGCCTCCGCCGAAAACTCCGCCCACAGGCCGCGGCCCAACAGGGTGTCGCGCGAACGGCCCAGCGTGCGCTCCGCCTGATCGTTGACGTAGGTAAAGCGCCAATCGCGGTCCACGGAAAAGAAGGCGTCGGTGATGCTCTCCAGCACGGTGCGCACGCGGCTGGCGGCGCGTTCGGCCTCCTCCTCCGCGCGTTTGCGGGCGGTCATGTCCAGCAGCACGCCGTTCCACAGCGTCCGGCCGTCGGACAGACGCTCGGGCCGCGCGATGCCCTGAATCCAGCGCGTCAAGCCGTCGGGCCGCAGCACCCGGCCTTCCCCCTGCCAGGGGGTGAGCGTCTGCGCGGAAAGCTGGAGCTTGCCGAAAAAGTTCGCGCGGTACTCGGGCAGGATCGCTTCCATGACGCGTTCCGGACGCTCGTGGATGGCCTCGGGGGCGACGCCAAAGAGTTCCCGGCAACCGTCGCCAACGAAGGGAAAATGGTAGCTGCCATTCGCTTCCAGCACGAACTGGTAGATCATGCCCGGGCAGTTGGAGGCCATGCGCCGCAGGCGACCCTCGCTCTCGCCCAGCGCGGTCTCGGCCCGCTGCCGTTCGGCGGCTTCGGCCTCGGCGCGGCGGCGGATGAGGTGGAGGCTGAACGTCTCCATCGCCACCGCTGCCAGATCGACGAGTGTGGCGCGCTCCTCGGCGGTGAGACCGGCGCGGGGAACGGTGTCCACCAGGCAGAGCGTGCCGAGGATTTTGCCGTTCGGCGCGCGTAGCGGCGCGCCCGCGTAAAAGCGCACCTGCATCGGGCCGACCACGAGGGGATTGTCGGTGAAACGGCTGTCGGCCGTCGCGTCGGGGATGACCAGCGTCTCGCCTTCCGGCAAGTCCAGCGCGTGCTGGCAGAACGCAATGTCTCGGGGGCTGCCGCACGCCTCCGTGCCGTGGTGGGACTTGAAGAATTGCTGGTCCTCGCCGACGAGCGTCACGAGGGCGATGGGCACGTGGAAAAGACGGGCCGCCAGCGCGGTGATCCGGTCAAAATCCGCTGCCGGTTCCAACCCCAGTGCCCGGTAGGGGGCCAGGGTCCGCAAGCGGTCGGCTTCGTCGGTCGCGGTCGGGTCACTCATAGGTGGGAACCCGCTTTCGAGAGCACTTTTGGGACCACCGTATGGGCGGGATCGACCCCGCAATTACCCCAGGGAATGGCCGGGACAGGGAAGCCACCGACTGACCCGGAAAACCTCCGATAAACAAATCAGGGATTTCCCGGTCCCACCACCGCTCGCTGGCGGGTGCCTACCTGACCAGATGGTAGGCGGTTTTGAAAACCAGCTTCCCTTTTTTGCTGTCGATGCGGACCCGGATCGCGCCGGTGTCCTTGCCGTCCTTCGAGGGCGTGGCCGTGCCCTGCATGCTGCTGCGGCTGCCGCTGGTGCTGACCGCCTGCCCAGTGAAATCGACCGGCTGACCCTCGGCCAGCTTGCGCAGGGTCTCGTTGGAAACCGAGATCGTCAGGTTACCTTCCTCGCTGGCGAGCGAGATCGGCGACACCTCGACCTTGTAGCCCGCTTGCAGGCTGTCCCCCCCACCCTTGCCCTTGGCGTCGCGCACCAACGGGTCCACGCTCAACTTCGCCTTGCCCAGAGGCACGCTGGTCGTCGCCGGGTCGATGCGCAACTCGCGCACGGGCGCGTCCTCGGCCCGCGCCGTGCCGAAGCCAAGGAGGGTGCAGGCGACAAGCAGCAGGGGAAAAGCGCGAAAGGCATTCATCGTGGTTGGTCGAGAAGTTTCGCGTCTGGACGTGCGACTGGCCGGGGGTGGCCGAAGGGCGTACATGCTAAAAAAGCGCGAAATCCACTTGGGTCGAATGCCGGTTCCAGTCTACATTGCCGCCGAAGATGGAAGCGGCCGGGGGAACAATGAATAAACACCCGCGCGCCGTGCGTCCAATGGGCGAATTGAGCGAATGGACGTGATGGAACCCGAGACGCTGACCGCCAGTCCCACGGTGATCCCGTTGCCCGCCGCGACGGTCGAAGGGCCCGCCGTCCGCGTGCTTCCCGTCAAGGCCGACGGTGAAGATTTCGCGCAGGAAGCGGCCGGCGACGCGTCGCGGCCCGAGTCGGAGAGTCTTTTCGAGCGGTTCGGCTGGCTGTACGCCTTTTTCCGTGAACACTTGTTCCGCGACGACACGGAGGGGATTTCCGCCGCGTTGTGGCCGCAGGGTGCGCCGCCGGCGGGCAGCCGCTTGCTGGAACTGGGGTGCGGGCCGGGGTTTTACTGCTGCCAGTTCGGCGAACGCTTCCGCGAGCTGCGACGTGCTGGGCATCGACCGTTCGCGCCAGCAACTCCGCCGCGCCCAGCGCAACGCCCGCTAGCGCCACCTGGAGAACGTGCGCTTCGAGCAATCCGACGCGCTGCACCTCGACGCTGGAAAGCGAGTCGCGTGGACTCGCTGCTGGCGGCGCGGTTGTTCACGATCCTGCCGCAGCGCGAGGAAGCGATGGCGGAGATGCACCGCGTCACTGCGCGCGGGCGGGCGATGTTTCGTCGCGGAGCCGTGCTCGCGGCTGCGGGCGGTGGTCCCGCTGCGGATCATGTGGGGCGTGGCGAACCTGATGGCGCTCTGCGGGTACTCCGCTCGCGCGCCTACCGCGAACCGCCCGACGCGACGGTGCTTGCGCCGGAGGCGTTCGGCGCGTTGGTGCATGTCGCAGCCGTGGCGGCGGTCTGCGCGTTGGCAGGACGCGCATTATCAATACGCGATCTGCGAGAAGGGTCCGATGGACGCGAAGACGGCCACGCCGCTGGCGCAGGAGCGGGCGGACAACTACGCGATTTGAGCGGCGGGTGATGGACGGCGAGATCCCGATGGGAGCCACCACTCGCCACGTCTCCCTTCCCGCCGCATTTTCGGCTTTCCCTCCGCGCCCGGCCTGACATTCTCTGGTGCCGTCCGCGCGCCGATGACCTACCCGATCCTTGATCCTCGTTCCGCCCCCGACGGCTCTCCGCAACCCGGCGTGATCCCCGGCGCGTGCGCGCTGGCGATGATGATCAAGGCCCCGCGCCCCGGCGCGAGCAAGACCCGGCTTTCCCCGCCGCTCAGCCCGGAGGAAGCCGCCGCGCTCAGCGGCTGTTTCCTGCGCGACACGACCGCCAACATCGCCGCACGTCGCCGCCGCCGGCGTCACCCACACCGACGGCGAAGCGGACGGCGCGCGCCTGCCGCCGGGGTCGCCGTGTACACGCCCACGGGGATGGAACGCGCCTTCGACGGCCTGCTGCCCGAGGGCTTTTGCATGGTGGCGCAACGCGAGGGCGGCTTCGGCGAACGGCTCTTCGGCGCGGTCGATGATCTCCTCGACGCTCGGTTACGGCGCGGTGTGCCTGATCGATTCCGACAGCCCGACGCTGCCCGCCGCCGCGCTCGCCGCCGCCGTCGACGCGCTTGAGCCTGCCCGGCGACCGCGCCGTGCTCGGACCCAGCGAGGACGGCGGCTATTATCTCATCGGCGTCAAAGAGGCGCACCGCCGCCTGTTCGAGGACATCACCTGGAGCACCGAACACGTCGCGCGCGAAACGCTCGAACGCGCGGCGGAAATCGGTCTGGAAATCGTCCAGCTCCCGACGTGGTACGACGTGGACGACGCGCGCGACCCTGCGCGCGTTGTGCGACGAACTTTTCGACCCGGGCCGCGCGCGGGAACGGTTTCCATGCGCCGCAGACGCGCGACTTCCTCGCCGGGATCATCGAGCGCGAGGGCCGCGAACGCATCTGGCCCGACAAATCGTAACGGCACGGCGTGAAAGGAGAAGAGTTGTCCACGGATCTTCGCAGATTTACACAGATTGGGAAAAGAAGAGAGGGTTGAGAATTTCTCCTCTTCCAATCTGTGTAGATCTGCGAAATCCGTGGACAAATCTCCGTCCGCTGCGGACGCGTTGCCCACGCGCTGGGCCAACCTCCTTTTGCTCGTGCTCGGTGGACTGATCCTGCTGCTCTGTTTCAAGGGCGCGCACGACCAGGGGCTGCGGCGCATGGTGACGTTCCTGGGCGGCATCCTCGGCTCGATGGCGCTCTACGGTGTCGCGGCGTGGGTGGTGTGCAAGGCGCGCCCGGCGCGTTCGACGCTCGTGCTGGGACTCGTGCTGGCGCCGCTTTTCCGGGTCGCACCGCTGACGACCGACACCTATCTTTCCACCGACCTGTACCGCTACATCTGGGACGGACGCGTGCAGGCGGCCGGGATCAATCCTTACCGCTACGTGCCGGGCGAGCAACACCTGTCCCATTGCGCGACGGCGACATTTATCCCAACATCAACCGCAAAAATTACGCGAAAACCGTTTACCCGCCCGGCTCGCAGATCGTGTTCCTGCTCGTGCACGCGCCTGAGCGAAACGGTCACGGACATGCGCCTGACGATGGTGTTTTTTGAAGGCGTCACGGTCTGGCTGCTGGCGCGCGCGCTCATGGCCTACGGATTACCCGCGCAACGGGTGCTGCTCTACGCATGGCATCCGCTGTGCGTCTGGGAATTTGCCGGCGGCGGCCATCAGGACGCCATCATGCTCGCGTGCCTGGCGCGGGGCGCTGCTAGCTGCACCGGCGCGGGCAGTCCGATGGGCACCGGTTTCGCGCTGGGCTGCGCGGTGCTGACGAAATTATATCCGATCATCCTGTTCCCGGCATTGTACCGGCGATTCCGCTGGGGCTGGCAGATGCCGCTGGCGTGCATGACGACAGTCATCGTCGGCTACGTGCCGTACTGCGTGACGTACAGCGTGCCCGGCGCGCTAGGATTTCTGCCGATGTACACGGCCGAGGAAGGTCTCCAGAGCGGGGACCGTTTCTATTTGCTCAACATGCTGCCTTCCGGCTGGATGTACGCGCACCACGTTCCGGTCTACAAGGTGTTCGTCGTGCTGGCGGCGCTGGGTTTCGCGCTGGCGGCGGGATGGGCGTTCTGGAAACGGGATGCCGACGAATACAGCGCCGCGCGGCGGTGTGCGTTCATCGCGGCGATGTTCCTGGCCGTGCTTTCTCCGGCGATCCCGTGGTACACGACGTGGCTGGTGCCGTTCCTGTGCCTGCTGCCGAGGGGGTGGCCGCTGTACTGGCTGGCGGCGTTCGGGCAGGTGCTCTACTTCAACTGGTGGTACGGCAACGCCGACGAAATCTACCTGCAAAACTCGGTGATTTTCCTGCCGGCCATCGGACTGTGGCTGGCCGGCGCGGCGTTGCGTCGATACCGCGCCCAGAAAAGGGTCAACCTCGCACTTCCCGACAATTCCCTGCCGTCCGCCACCCAACTCACATGAAGAAAATCCCTGTCCTCCGCCCTCTGCTTTTTGCCCTGAGTCTCTGCCTCGCCTCGACGGCCCGCGCGCAGACCAACGACGCGCCGCACGGGCTCTGGGACGTGTACGCGCGCTACCTCAAACCGGCGAAATACGTGGACCTCACGCACACCATCACGCCGTCGATGCCGGTGTGGTCGGGGTTCGCGGCGTCGAAGTTCGCGCGCACGGTCAACCCCAAGACGGGCAAGCCCTACGAATACAAGGCCGACAACTTCGAGGCGAGCGCCTACACACTTTCGACCGATCAACTCGGCACGCAGCTCGACCCGCCCGCGCATTGGAACCCCGATTATCCGGCCATCGACGAGTTGCCGCCGACGTTCTGCGTGCGTCCGCTGGTGGTTATTTCCATCGTGGACAAGGTCAAGCAAGACCCCGGCTACCAGATGGGGGTGGCCGACATCGAGGCTTGGGAAAAAGAGAACGGCCCGATCCCGGAAGGCAGCGTGGTGTTTATCCGTTCGGACTGGTCCAAACGCTGGCCTGACCCGAAACTGGCTACCGAAGAAAAATTCCCCGGTGTGAAGCTCGACGCTTTGAAGTTCCTGCACCTCCAGCGCCACATTCTCATGCACGGCCACGAGGCGCTCGACACGGACACGACGCCCGACCTCGAAGGCGAGGCGTGGTTGTTGCGCAATGGCTACACGCAAGGCGAGGGCATTTGCAACCTCGACCAGGTGCCGGAAACGGGTGCGCTCGTGGAGATCGGGTTCCCGAAACTCGGCGGCGGCACGGGCGGGTACGCGCGTTACATCGCCATCTGCCCGCCGGAATGGAAATATGGCGTGACCATCGACCCGGCGAAGGAATCACCGATGCCCAAGATGAGCAAGCCGCTCCACTGGGACGAGAAAGCCGGGATGCGGGTGCGGTGACAGCCGACAGAGGTGGATGGCGTTCTCCGAACGGCATTGGTCATACTCACGCCGCAGGCGTCCATTCTTTCCAGGCGGCTGCGCCGCGAACGGAACAAATGCCGTTCGGAGAACGCCATCCACCTCCGAATCAACCTTTCTTCGTCACGCGCGCCGGGGTGGTCGCGTCGCCTGCTGTGAGATCGTGTTCGGTCTCCGCCACGCTGCCGCCGGATTTCTCGGCTTCGGTCTCCTTGTGCGCGCCGTGAGGTTTCTCGTGCGCGGTCTTCTTGCCGGGCTGGGGAACGTGCGCCGCGCCTGCGGTCAGGTCTTCGCCTTTGTGCTTCTTGTCGTTGATGACTTTTTTGTCGTGCTGGACGTTGCGGTCGTCGGGCATAGGGAAAGAAGAATCGGTGTTGCCGCCGTTTCCGGCCCTTTGCCCTTTGCCTTTTCGCGTTCCGGCCCGTAAGCTGGCGGCCGGCAGGAAACGGCAACGCGCTATGAGCAACGAAATCATCCTCCGCAAAGTCCAAGCTCTCGGCGTCGTGGACCCGCTCCGGGCCACGGCGGAAACCGTCCGGGTCGTTCTCGGTGCCTATTTCACCAAAAAGGTGCTCGATGAGGAGACCTTCCGTGGCTACATGGGCATGCTCAACCCGTCGCTGCTCATCCTCATGGAAGGGTTGAAGGCGTTTTCGCTCGATCAGTCCGGCATTTCGCACAAGGTCCAGAACACCATCGAACTGGCCATCAGCGTGCTCAAGACACGCCTGGACCGTCCGGACATCACCCTGCTGGAAGCCCGCGAAATCCGCCAGGAAATCATGACGCTGGTCCGCGAGGCGCGCGAGGAATCCAACGAACAGCGCATCCTCACCGTGGGGCTGGCGGCGTTTGCGACGACGGCGCTGGTGGCTGTGGCGGGTGGGATCATGGCCGCGCTGACCGAACGCCGCAGCGGCGGGGGTGGCGGCGGCAAGATGCTCGGCGGCATCAACGTGCCGTTGCTGAAGGGAAAATGACCCACCAAAAACGCGCCCTCGTCACCGGCGGCGCGGGCCTCATCGGCTCGCACGTCACCGATCATCTCGTCCGCGAGGGCTGGACCGTCCGCATCCTCGACAACCTCGAACCCCAGACCCATCGCCTCGGCAAGCCCGCGTGGGTCAACGAAAAGGCGGAGTTCGTCCACGGCGACCTGACCGACCGCGCGACCGATCCGCGCCGCGATGGAAGACATCGACGTGATCTTCCATCAGGGCGCGTACGGCGGTTACATGCCCGAGATCGCCAAGTACGTGAAGGTTAACAGCTTCGGCACCGCGCAGATGCTGGAGGTCATCCGCGAGGACAACCTGCCCGTCAAAAAGATCGTCGTCGCCAGTTCGCAGGCGGTCTACAGCGAGGGCGCGGCGAACTGTCCCGCGCACGGGTTGGTGTTCCCGGCCGTGCGCCCGGTCGAACAACTCCGCGCCGCCGACTGGACCGTCCATTGCCCGTTGTGCGGCGAGGCGAACGACCCCCGTGCCCACGCCGGAGGAAGCGCCCGTCGGCGGCGAGACGGTTTATGGGCTGACCAAGGTGGACCAGGAAAAACTCGTCCTGCTCTGGGGCAAACAGGTCGGCATCCCGACGGTGGCGTTGCGGTATTCGTGCACATACGGGCCGCGGCAGTCGATCTTCAACCCGTACACGGGTGTCATCGCCATCTTTTGCACGCGGCTGCTCAACGGCCTGCCGCCCGTGCTTTACGAGGACGGCGAACAGACGCGCGATTTTTCGTTCGTCGAAGACATCGCGCGGGCGAACTGGCTCGTCGCGGAATCCGACGCGCTCGACGGCCTGCCGGTCAACGTCGGCAGCGGAAAAGGGGTGCCGGTGCGCGAGGTGGCCGAGCAGATCAGCGAGGCGTTGGGGATCAAGATCGCGCCGGAGGTCAACGGGGAGTTTCGCCCCGGCGAGATGCGGCATCTCACGAGCGGCACGAAGCGTATCCGCGAGGGCGTCGGTTACGCACCGCAGACCGATCTGCTCACGGGCGTCGGGCGTTACCTGGAGTGGATTCGCGCGCAGGGCGACGTGAAGGATTACTTCACCGAGGCCGCGCGGGGGCTCAAGGCCAAAGGGATCGTCCACAAAGCGGTGAAATAGTCGGCCGATGGCGAACGACTCCTTCCCCACCGAAAAACAACGCGAGATGCTTTGCGACATGATGCATGCCGCTTTCATCGAGTTGCGCCTTTTGGGTTGGGGCGGAAACGCAACGGCGGCAGCCGATCTGGCGGACGCCTTCCACAGTCTCCCCACAGAGATGTTCCGAGGCCGTTTCGACTGGGATTTGCTACGTGGAATGCTTGGCGAGTACCAGCGCAAATGGCGCGGAAGCTCAAGCGGTAGAGACTACGTTCGGATGCTCGACCAAATCCGTTGCGGAGGCTGATGCCCGCTTTCCCGTTGCCCAATGGCTTCCTGGACGTTATCCTGAGAGAGACATGATCCAAACTGTTGAGGCTGTCATCGATGAAGACGGTGCCGTCCGCCTGTTGCAACCGGTCGAGATCACCGGCCGCCACCGGGTTCTTGTCACCATATTGGACGAGAAACTCGTTCCCAACGCGTCAGGAAAAGACGCTTCGGACGACAAAGCGGCAGACTCTCTTGACGATCAGGAATTGACACGTTGGCACGAAGCGTCAGCAGGTGCGCAAGCTTACCGCGAGCGGATGGCGGAAAAGCACGGACTGCAACCGGACACCACCAAGATTATCCGAGAGGCCCGTGACAATCCGAGGGCATGAGTCAGGCTGTGGTGGATAGCAGCGTGGTAGTCAAATGGTTAGTGAAGGAACCCGGCAGTGAAGAAGCAGATGCGTTTTTGTTTGATTGTCTGGCGCATCGTGTGCGTTTGATCGCACCGGGTTCGATGGGACCCGAAATCGGCAATGCGCTCTGGACCAGATTTCATCGCGGATTGGCATCCGAAGCGGAGACCTTGACGGCATTGGACGGGTTCCGCCGCTTTCCAATCATCTTGACGGCCAGTGCCACTTTGTTAGAGGACGCGATGAGTTTGGCGCTGGAGCATCACCGCAGCTTCTACGATTGTCTCTTTCTGGCACTGAGCTTGCGCGAGCAATGCGAGTTTGTGACAGCCGATGCCAAATTAGCTCATTCAGTCAGCGGGCAACTCTCGAATATTCGATTGATCGCTGCCAGTTCGTAGTGTCCCCGCCACGTCATGTCCGCTTCTGTTTCCGTCATCATTCCCTGCCTCAACGAGGAGGAACCCATCGCCGACGTGGTGCACGAATGCCTCGCTACCGGCATCCCCCGGGAAGTCCTCGTCGTGGACAACGGCAGCACCGACAGCACCGCCGAACGCGCCATCGCCGCCGGGCGCACGCGTCGTTTCCCAACCCGCCCGTGGCTACGGACGTGCCTGCGCCGCCGGCGTCGCGGCAGCCGACCCGGCGTGCGAAATCCTCCTCTTCCTCGACGGCGACGGCAGCGATGTGCCCGCGTTCATGGACCGGCTCATCTCGCCGGTCGCGCGACGGCACGCAGGATTTCGTCATCGGCTCGCGCACCCGCGGCGAACGCGAACCCGGCAGCATGAATGCCCAGCAAATTTTTGCCGGGCACCTGGCGGGTTTCCTCATGCGCGCGCTCTACGGGGTGAAATACACGGACATGTGCCCGTTCCGCGCGATCCGCCGCGACACCCTGCTTGCCCTCGGCATGGAGGAAAGACCTACGGCTGGAACCTCGAAATGCAGATGCGCGCCGCCAAGGCCCGGTTGCGCATCCTCGAAATCCCCGTCGCCCACCGCTGCCGCACGGGCGGGGTATCGAAGGTGTCGGGGACGTTGCGCGGGACGTTCGTGGCGGGCTGGAAGATCGTGACGACCTTCCTCCGCATCGCGCGCGGGGCGAAGTAACTTGTTTGTGTCTTCGTGATGGTTGCGCGTTCCGCCGCGCCACCCTAATCTTCACGCCCGATGAACCTTGACGCTGAATGGCTCGAACCCGACGGCCGCGGCGGCTTTGCCTCCGGCACGGTGGGCGGCGCGCGTTCGCGGCGCTACCACGCGCTGCTGCTGCCCGCCACGCGTCCGCCCGTGGCGCGCATGGTGCTCGTCAACGGCCTGGAAATCTGGCTCGAAACCGCCCGCCGGCCGTTTCCCGCTGTCCACCCAGCGTTATCCCGGCAACGCCGACGGACGGACGTGCTTGCGCCCGCGCGGGCAGGATTTTCTCGTCGATTTCCGCGTCGATCCCTGGCCGCGCTGGACGTTCCAGTTCCCCGACGGCACGCGCGTCGAACAAGAAATCTTCGTCCATCAGGCCACCGGCCTGACCGCGCTCGGCTGGCGGTTGCCCACCCCGGCCCCCGGCGTGCCGGCTGGAACTGCGCCCGCTCTTTTCCGGCCGCGACTACCACGCGCTGCACCACGAGAACGACGCTTTCGCTTTCGACCCCGTCGACAGCAGGACAACGGCGGCAACGCCCTCTGGCGGCCGTATCCCGGCGTGCCCGGCGTGCGCGTCTGGAGCAGCGGCGTCTACCGGCACGAACCCGACGTGGTATCGCCATTTCCTTTACTCCGAGGAACGCGCCCGCGGCCTCGACGACCAGGAAGACCTCGCCGTGCCGGGCGTGTTCACGTGCGACCTCGCGCGCAACGGCACCGCCGCCGCTGCTGCTCGCGGCCGACGACTCCGCCGGCGCCGCCTCCACGCCGCCGCTCCCCGCCGCCGCCAGCGCGGGCAAGCTCCTGCCCGCCCTGCGCGCCGACGAGGAACGCCGCCGCGAGCACCTTCGCGCGACCACCTCCGCCGCGCGGGCGACGCCTACCTCGTGCGCGGCGGGCGCGGGACGACGATCATCGCCGGTTATCCGTGGTTCACCGACTGGGGGCGCGACACGTTCATCTCGCTGCGCGGGCTGTGTCTGGCGGCGGGGCGGTTCGAGGAGGCGCGCGAGATTCTTTTGCAATGGGCGGGCGCGGTGTCCGGCGGGATGCTGCCCAACCGCTTTCCCGACGGCGGCGAAGCCGCCCGAGTACAACACGGTCGACGCGGCGTTGTGGTTCGTCGTCGCGGCGCACGATTACCTCGCGCTCGCGCCACCGCCCGCCGACGCCGCCGGCGCTGGAACGCCTCGCGCGCGACCAGACGCAGCTGCTCGCCGCCTGCGAGGCCATCCTCGACGGGCTACGCCGCCGGGACGCGCTACGGCATCCGCGCTCGACCCGGACGACGGCCTGCTTTTCGCGGGCGAACCCGGCGGCACGTCGCGCTGACGTGGATGGACGCGCGCGTGAACGAGCGCCCCGTCACCCCGCGCGTGGGCAAGCCCGTCGAAATCCAGGCGCTCTGGCTCAACGCGCTCTGCCTGATGGCCGCCAACTCCGCGCGCTGGCGGCTGCTGTACGAACGGGCGCGGGTGCAGTTCGAGGCGAAATTCTGGAACGCGCGAGCGCGGGTGCCTCTTCGACGTGATCGACTGCGACGGCCAGCCCGGGTCCAACGACGCCGAGCCTGCGGCCCAACCAGATTTTCGCGGTCGGCGGCCTGCCGCTGGTGCTGCTGACGCGCCGCCGCGTGCCCGGGCCGTCGTGGCGTGCGTCGAGCGCGAACTGCTCACGCCGCTGGGCCTGCGCACCCTCGCGCGGGGCGAGCCGGGATATTGCGCGGCGCTACGACGGCGGCCCGGCGGCAGCGCGACCGCGCGTACCACCAGGGAACGGTGTGGCCGTGGCTGCTGGGGCCGTTCGTGGAGGCGTGGGTGCGGGTGCACGGCGACGACGGCGGCGGCGCGGACGGCGGCGCGCGAGCGATTCGTCGCTCCGCTGCTGGCGAGCCTGCCAGCGTCGCCCGGGATCAATCACCTGCCCGAGATCGCCGATGGCGACGCCCCGCACACGCCGCAGGGCTGCCCGTTCCAGGCGTGGTCGATGGGCGAGTTGACCCGGCTGGCATTGGGAGTGCTGAAATAACGCCTCGCATGCACCGGAAGAGAATCACCCTGGGATCGCACTCCTATCCGGCCAAAGGCGAGGACGCCCGCCGACAGAGTGCCGCGCTGGATTCCTGGCGGACCCTGCCCGATGTCGATCTGGTGGATTTGCAGTTCGCGCACCTGCCCGACCCGCCGGAACTCCCCGGTTTTCGCCGTGTCCGCGCCCTCCGCCACGACTCGGTGGAACTCACCGGTGCCGCTGGCCGACGCAAGCCCATCGTGTCGGAGATGTTCGATCTGCTGGCCCGGGAGGCAATCTCGGCCGGCAACGATCTCTTCATGTTCTCGAACTCGGACATTCTGCTCATGCCCGAGACGATGGCGGCGGTCTTCGCGGCGGCGGAAGACGGTTGCAAAGCGCAGGTGTTTTCGCGGATGGATTTTGACGGTCAGACCGGCGTGGATGTCGAAATGATGTACCCGGGGCAGGACACGTTCGCGCTGGATGCTCGCTGGTGGATGGAAAACCGCTGGCGTTTCCGGCCGTACGTCATCGGCGAGACAAGCTGGGATAATGTCTACACGGCCATCCTGATGGTGCACGCGCCGACCCGGCTGCACAACCGCGACCCGTTGACCCGGCACGAGAAACATCCGGTCATCTGGTACGACAGCCCATTTCGCGCGCACAACCTCCTATTGCTCACGCTGGATTCCTATTACCACGGCGATTGGTGCCGATACTGCGATGGGTTGCGGGTGATCCGGGCCGATGGACAGGCCGGCGACGAAGCACGGGAGGAGACGCTGAGAAAAGAATCCTTCCTCTTGCGTCCGGGCTGGCGTGTTCGCTTGATCCACGCGGGCCGCGTCGTGCGCGCTTTCGTGCAACAATGGCTGGCACGCGTGAGGCGGGGGAAGTTCGGCGTCCCGCCGTATCGGAGCGTGTATCCGCTTGACTAATGTGTTGTCGGCTATTTAACCGTATCACTTGGCTCGTACTTTTCGCGGCTTACTAGGTTGTAGTTTCAAGGCAGAACTTGAGGGTGCAGGTAATAATTTCTGTTGGACAGTATCCATTAATTTCTCGTTGTAAACTACCTCGACCGCTTGAATTTCCTTTGGCAAAGCGCCTGCTTGATATAAATCCAACATAGATTGCACGATGGAATGTTCAAGACGTTTCTTCGCTTCAGGATCAAGATGGCGATGTTTCGCTAGCTCATCCAACGTATGCAAGCCTTCCAGTGTCACCTTCGTATTATGTCTGAAATCGTCAGCTTTACGGTGGCGAATTTTCTCCCAGCCTTCAATAAGTAATTCCTTGATGTATTTAACTGCGTCGCCAACCCCTTCAAATCAAATCTAAATCCACTGCCGCTAGTAACATACACAACGCTGAGACTGGCTGTAGAATCCAGTTTAAGAACCGCAGTGATACTTTGGTAAATCTGGTTTACTCCTTTGAATACAGAGGCAATGACATCTGCTCCTGCTCTTGAGTCGCCGCTCATTCTTATTTCTAAAGTCAATAATTCTTCAGACATCTCTTTATCTTTTAGCACGGAGGGAATGACAAGCGTTTCGATTTTCGGAATGGTGTTCACAAATAAATACCAAGCGCCTTGCAATGCGAATACGAGACTATAGAAGACTTGGTTGGGTTGTGGACTCTCAGTAATCAATGCGGTTGCAATCTTGACCGGAAAAGCTTCATCTATCAATTGCGTTAAATTGAAAGCCTCTAAAATTGCTATCGCATCTTCACTCTCTCGCAAACGAGGGATAAGTGCAGCTAATTCATGCGTAGCCGATATTGTTGCACTGATCATGCCTTCACGAGCCTTGAGGTCTTTGTTAGTACTATACTGATGGACTATTTCACCTGAAAAGAGAGCTTTTTGAATATCAGAAGAATATAGACTAATAATCCATTGGGCTGTTTCGAGGAATTGGGTAGTGTTCATATGGTTCAATTACTCCAATTTTATAAGAATTCGGCCAAAATTAGAAACAAAAAATCACTCGGCTTGCAGGTCCAGTTTGCTGAATGTCTAAACTCGGCTAGCATTCGCCTATTCCAGGCAAAAGTAAGATTTTTTTACGCTTGGCTCAAGGAAGGAAAATCTTCCTTTTAAATATGATTCAAGGCGCACTAATGGGGAAAAGGCGAAAAAATTGCTCCCGCCGGGCATGCGCTGTTAAGCTTGCATGAATATCCACGCCAGTCGATGCGTCGGCTAGCTTGCACCGATGTCCACTGCTCCCGCCGCTCCCACCGAACGCGTCCGCGTCCACTCGAAGTTTTTCTTTCGCGGGGACCGCAAATTTTTCCTCAAGGGCATCACGTACGGGCCGTTCCATCCCGACGCGGCGGGGGATTTTGTCGGCACGCCCGAAAAGGTCCGCGCCGACCTCGCGCTCATGCGCGAACTCGGCGTCAACCTCCTGCGCGTCTACCACGTCCCGCCGCGCTGGTTCATGGACCTGCTGGCCGAGGCGGGGCTGTTCGTGCTGATCTCGATCCCGTGGGCCGAGCACGTCGAATTCCTCAACGACCGCGCGATCCGCACGCAGGTCGTGCGCACCGTGCGCGAGGCCGTCGGCGCGCATCGCGGCCATCCGGCCGTGTTCGGCTATCTCGTAGGCAACGAAATCCCCACCACGATGGTCCGCTGGCTGGGCGTGCGGCGGGTCACGCGAATTCCTCGAACACCTCATCAACGTCGCCCGCGCCATCGATCCCGCCGCGCTGTATTCCTACGCGAGTTATCCGCCCACGGAATACCTCCTGCCGCAGAACGTCGATTTCTGCACGTTCAACGTCTACCTGCACCACCAGCGCGACTTCGAAAACTACCTCCTGCGCCTCCAGAACCTCGCCGACGACAAGCCATGCATCATGGGCGAGTTCGGCATGGACACGATCCGCCACGCCGCAGGAGGAACAGCGCGGAAATGCTCTCGCTGGCACGTCGAGAGCGTCGTGCGTTGCGGGCTGGCGGGGACGGTCATCTACGCGTGGACCGACGAATGGTTCACCGGCGGCATGGACATCACCGACTGGGCGTTCGGCCTCGTGACCCGCGAACGGGTGCCCAAGCTCGCCTTCCACGCGCTGAAGGAAAGATGGGGCGGCGGCGACGACGAGCACGTCACGCGCCGCGTCCGGCTGCCGTCTTACCCGAAGGTGAGTGTGATCGTCTGTTCGTACAACGGCGCGCAGACGCTGGAGAGCCTGCCTGGAATCGCTGCTGAAGATCGATTATCCCGACTACGAGATCGTGCTCGTGGACGACGGCTCGACCGACCGCACGCCGGAGATCGTGGAGCGGTTCCGCGCACGAACCCAAACTTGTCCCGGTGCGGCAAAAGAACATGGGCCTGTCCTACGCGCGCAACGTCGGCGCGCGCACGGCCACGCGGCGAAATCCTCGCGTACACCGACGGCGATTGCATGGCCGATCCCGACTGGCTCTATTACCTCGTCGGCACGCTGCTCAGCGGACCCTACGCCGGGCGTCGGCGGGCCGAACATCTCGCCGCCCGCCGCGAACTGGGTGCAGGCGTGCGTGTCCGCCGCGCCGGGGGGACCCAGCCATGTGTTACTGACCGACGTGGTCGCCGAGCACATCCCCGGGTGCAACATGGCGTTCCACCGCTGGGCGTTCGAGCAGGTCGGCGGGTTCGACCCGGAATATCGCAAGGCCGGCGACGACGTGGATTTCTGCTGGCGGCTGCAAAACGCCGGGCAGGTGATCGCGTTCAGTCGCGTCGGCCATCGTGTGGCATTACCGGCGGTTCACGCTCCAGGCGTTCGAACGCCAGCAGGAAGGGTACGGCGAGGCCGAGAGCATGTTGCGCTTCAACCACCTCGTTTTCTTCGGGCCGACGGGCACCGCGCAGTGGAAGGGCAACATCTACGGCGCGCCGCGTTTTACTTGGCTGGTCAACGAGCCCGTCGTCTATCACGGGGTGTTCGGGCACGGGTTATTTCAATCGATCTACCCGACACCGCGCTCGGTCATCGCGGACTATGTTAGTAGCGTCGAATGGTTCGCGCTGACGCTCTTCATCTTCGCGCTGTCGATCCCGTTGGAAGTGCTGCGCATCGTGCCGTTTCTGATGTTCGGCGCGACGTTTCTCGTTGCGCTCTCGTACATGATCCACGCGCGGCTGGAGACGCGGTTCGACACGATCCCGGCGCGCATGCTCGTGATGGTGCTGGCGTTCACGCAGCCGCTCGTGCGCGGTTGGGCGCGGTATTCGACGTGGCTGCGGTTCAAGCGCACGCCAGGCTCGGTCATCATGGCCCCGCACGAGCACGAGAACAGTTCGTCGCGCTGGCTGCAAATGACGCGCCGCCGCTATTGGAACGAGGAGGGCGTCGGCCGCGAGGCGCTCATCACCGAGATCGTCGCCGCGCTGGAAACCGAAGGCTGGCGCTACTCTACCGACACGGGTTGGAAGCCGTGGGACATCCAGATTTACGGCAACCTGTGGTGGAACCTGCGCCTGCGCACCGTCACCGAATACCACGGCGGCCCGAAGTGCCTGACCCGCGTGCGGCTCACCTACTCATCCGGTGGTGACGACCGTGCTGCTCAACGTGATCTTCGCGCTCGATCCTGGTCTACCGGCAGCTATTGATCGCGCAGACGCAGTTGCACGACTTCTGGCTGCTCGGGCTGTACGCGGTGTTTCTGTTGTTCCTCGCCTACCGGGGCTTCCGGCTGAAGCTGCGCGTCGCGGACCTGGTGGATACCGCCGCGATGAAATGCGGCCTCACGCATATCACCGGACGCCGCGAAAAAGGAACGCGCGCCGCCGAGAAGGAAACGGTCGCGTCCGCCGCCGACGATCACGAGGTGCAGGGCACGCCGACGAGCGTCTCGCCGCAGCCCTCGCCGCACACGGTTTCCTGAAATGGCGTAACTGGCCGTTGTTTGAACGCTTTGCGGTCGAGCGTGAAATTGAAATCGCACGGGCCACGCTCCGATCTGGGAATGTGGTATATGGTTTGCTCCCTGGGTCAAAAGCATGACGACCCTCGGAGACCGGTTGCAAGACCGTGGTGCGAACAACCTGGACTTCCTGCGCCTCGTGGCGGCGTTGCTAGTCATCCTCAGCCATTGCTTCGGACTGCTCGGCTACGACCGGGACCCGCTGGACCGTTTGACCGACGGATGGGAAGCGTTCGCCTCGCTGGGCTTGCGGATTTTCTTCTTTATGAGCGGGATGCTCGTCACCGCCAGTTGGTGCCGCACGCCGGCGATGCTGCCCTTCGCGCGCAAACGCATCCTGCGAATCTTTCCCGGTCTGATGGTCGCCACCATTTTCTGCGTGTTCGTGGTGGGACCGCTCGGGACGGCGATGGGCCTCGGGCGGTATTTATCCGCGCCTTACACATATTGGTATCTGCTCAACGGCGTGTGGCCCGGGTTCTCGTACTACCTGCCGGGCGTTTTTGCGTTCAACCCGAATCACGCGGTCAACGGTTCGCTGTGGACCCTGCCCTACGAACTTCGCTGCTATCTCGTGGTGTTGGTCTGCGGAAAGCTGCGTCTGCTCACGCCAAAATTCTTTCCGCTGGCGGCGGCCGTTTCCTTCGCGTTGATCCTGCAACACCACTGGCTGCCGGGTGAAGGCTCTCCGGCGGGCGGGGTGTTCCGTCTGGGGGGCGGCCTGGAGATGTGCGAGGTCGAGTTCCTGCTCGGTGCGGCGGCGTATCTCTATCGCCGATGGCTGCCGATGCATCGCGGACTGGCCGTGCTGGCGCTGGCGGCCTACCTCGGCGCATGGACCCTTCCCTGGCTGGGTCAATGGGTCGCGCTGTGCGCCGTTTCCTACCTGGTTTTGTATGTCGCGCAAGTGCGGATACCCGCCCTTGGTCAATGGGCGAAGTATGGCGATCTTTCCTACGGGATGTACATCTACGCTTTTCCCGTCCAGCAACTTTTCATTCACACCTTCGACGTGGACATCGGTGTGGCTGGTCTGTTGCCGCTCAGCGTCGCTCTGACGGCGGGAATCGCTTATTTCTCGTGGCATCTCGTGGAACGGCCCGCGCTCGCTCTGCGATGGAATCCGTGGCCGCGCCGGCCGGACGCCGGGATGATCCCGTCGGGCGGAGTGGTCCGCCCGACCGTCCCGGCCGCGTAACGCCCCCGGGCCGGCGGACGGGCTTACGCTCCGAGCAGTTTATCGGGCGTCAGCGGCAGCTCGCGCACGCGGACCCCCGTGGCATGATACACCGCGTTGGCAATCGCCGCCGGCACGCCCACGATCCCGATCTCGCCCACGCCCTTGATGCCCAAGGGATTGATGTGGGTGTCCTCCGTGTCCACAAAGATCACGTCGATTTCCGGCACATCGGCGTTCACCGGCACATGGTATTCGGCGAGGTTGGGGTTGACCAGCCGCGCGTCGCGGTCGTCGGCCACGGTTTGCTCCATCAAGCCCATGCCGATGCCGAAGACGATGCCGCCCTTGATCTGGCTGGCGGCCGTCTTCTCGTTGAGCCGCTTGCCGATGTCGAATGCGCCCACCCAGCGCGAGACCCGTATCTCGCCCGAGTCTTCGTGCACGCGCACTTCACAAAACTGCGCGCCGAAAGCGTGCATGGAAAATTTCTTCCTCTCTTCCTTGTCTGGACCGGAGTCCGCCTTCGCTTCGAGACGCGGCAGGCCGGCGCGGGTCAGGATCGCCGCGTAGCTCTCACCCTTCGATGGGTCGCTCAGGAGCGAAAGTTTGCCGTCCGCCGCCACCACGTCCTTCACGTCCGCGTTGTGCAACGGTGAACTGGCGTCCGCGACCGCCATGCCGATGAGTTTTTGCAAAACGGCGCCGCACGCCGCCTGCACCGCGCTGCCGGTGCTGGCCGCCGTCTGCGAACCGCCGCTGACGGGAGTCTTGGGCAGGATGCTGTCGCCCAACTCAAAACGCACCTTGTTCATCGGCAGCCCGAGCGTCCCGGCCGACACCTGGGTCATCACCGTCCACGTGCCCGTGCCGAGGTCTTGCGTGCCCGCGAGCACGAGCGCCGTGCCATCGGCGTTGAGGCACGCGCTGGCTTCGGATTTGCTGCGGTTCGCCGGGTAGGTAGCCGTCGCCATGCCGTAGCCGACGAGCCACTCGCCGTCGCGGATGCTGCGCGGCTCCGGGCTGGCCGTGTGCTTGTCCCAGCCGAATTTCGCCGCCGCCTGCGCGTAGCATTCACGCAAGCCCTTGCTGGAGAATGGCGTTTTCTTTTCGGGATCGATGTCGGCGTAATTCTTCAAACGCAACTCGACCGGGTCCATCTTCAGCTCGCAGGCCAGTTCGTCCAGCGCGCATTCCAGCGCGAACATCCCGGGAGCCTCGCCGGGCGCGCGCATGTAACTCGGCGTGCCGAGGTTCAGCCGCACGAGACGTTGGGTGGTCTGGATGTTGTCGCAGGCGTAGAGCATGCGCGTGGAGACCGTCGCCTGCTCGGCGAATTCATCGAAAGTGGACGTGTTGTTGGTCACGTCGTGCACGATGGCGGCGAACTTGCCGTCGCCGTCCGCGCCGACCGCCAAGGACTGGCGGGTGTGAGCACGCGCGCCCGTGTTGTTGAACATCTGCGAGCGTCCGAGCGCGATCTTGACGGGCCGCTTGACCTCCTTCGCGCACATGGCCGCCAGGAACGTGTGCGCCCAGACCGGCCCTTTGCTCCCGAAGCCGCCGCCGACGTAATGACAGATCACACGCACGTTGTCGTCGTGCAGGCCGAAAACCCCGGCAACCCGGTTGCGGGTCGTGAAGATGCCCTGCGTGGCGTCGAAGATCGTGAGGTGGTCGCCGTCCCACGACGCGATGGTGGCGTGCGGCTCCAGCGGGTTATGGTTTTCAATCGGCGTCTGGTAGATTTGCTCGACTCGTTTGGGCGCGGAGTGGAGGGCGGCGGTGGGCGCGTTTTCCGAAGAGTCGGCCGGTTTTTTCTCGCCGCCGCCGATCTGGCCGGGCGAGAAAGCCTCATGCAAATGCGCGTGGAGGTCCGTCAACGGTTTGCCCTCGTTGTATTGCACCTTCACGAGACTCGCGGCGTGGGTGGCCCGTTCCAGGGTATCCGCGACCACGACACCGATGGGTTGGAGAAAATAATTCACGTCCGGCTCCTGGAGCAGGGCCAGTTTCTTCGCCGCCGGGGTGGCGTTCGCGCCCATCGAAGACTGCTTGGGCAGCTTCGGCATGTTGAAGGGGGTAAACACCGCCAGGACGCCCGGCGAACCCTCGGCCGCCTTGGTGTCCATGCTGGCGACGCTGCCAGCAGAGATCGTGCTGTTGACGATGACCCCGTAGACGAGGCCGGGCACGTTCACCTCGGCCGCGTAGCGTGCGCCGCCGGTGACTTTGAGCCGTCCGTCCGTGCGGTCGACGGGAGCGCCGATGATGTCGGGATTGCGATTGTCCATGATAGGAAAAATTTCAGGCCGCTTGGAGTCCGCCGCTGACGGCATGGAGCGCGCGAACGATGCTGCGTTTGGCCAACTCGATCTTGAAACTGTTGTATTTGTAGCCCTTGGCGTGTGTCAGCGCAGCCTCGGCGGCGGCCTTGAACGTCGCCTCGTCCGCCGTGGCACCGACGAGTTTTTCCTCCGCGGCTTCCGCCCGCCAGGGTTTGTGGGCAACCCCGCCGAGGGCAACCCGCGCGGTTTTGATCTTGCCATCTTCCACGTCCAACGCGGCGGCGACGCTGACCAACGCGAAAGCGTAACTGGCCCGGTCGCGCACCTTGAGGTAATGCGAGTTTTTTGCCCAGGTCACGTCGGGCAGATCGACGGCGAGGACGAGTTCGTCGGCGGCGAGGGTGGTGTCGTGCTCGGGGTGTTCGCCGGGCAGGCGGTGGAATTCCTTGAACGGAATGCTGCGCTCTCCCTTGGGTCCTTGCACCTGCACGACGGCGTCCAGCGCGGCCAGGGCCACGCACATGTCCGATGGATGCGTGGCGATGCAAGCTTCGCTGGTGCCCAGCACGCCGCACACGCGGTTGTAGCCCTCCAGCGCGCCGCAGCCGCTGCCGGGCACGCGTTTGTTGCACGCCGGGAAGGCGGGATCGTAGAAATAATAACAACGCGTGCGCTGGAGCAAGTTGCCGCCGGTCGTCGCGGCGTTGCGGAGCTGCGGACTCGCGCCGGCCAGGAGCGCCTGACTCAACACAGGGTAATTTTTGATGATGAGCGGATGCTCGGCCACGTCGGAATTACGTGCCAGCGCGCCGATGCGAACGCCGCCTGTGGGCAATTCCTCGATCTTGGCGAGCGGCAAGCGGGTGACATCGATGAGCCGCTCGGGACGCTCGACGCCCATTTTCATCAAATCGAGCAAGTTGGTGCCGCCACCGAGGATTTTCGTGTGGGGACCATCGGAGAGTTCGCCGGGAACCGCCGCCGGGTCGGTCGCCCGCGTGTAGGTAAAGGGATGCATGGGAAATCGGGAGCTAGGAATTGACTGCCGGGGCTTGCTTTGTCATCCGCCCGTTGGCTTCACGCACGGCGGCGACGATGCCATTGTACGCACCGCAACGACAGAGGTTGCCGCTCATCCATTCGCGGATTTCGGCGTCGCTGCCGGCGTGGCCCTCGTCGATGCATGCCACCGCCGAGCAAATCTGCCCCGGCGTGCAATAACCGCACTGGAACCCGTCGTGCTTGATGAACGCCGCCTGCACCGGGTGGAGTTCGTCGCCCTTGGCGAGACCCTCGATGGTCGTAATTTCCTCGCCTTCGTACGAAAGCGCCAGCGCGAGGCAGGAATTGATCCGGCGGCCGTTGACGAGCACCGTGCAACTCCCGCACTGACCGTGGTCGCAACCCTTTTTTGTCCCGGTCATCTGGAGGCGTTCGCGCAAGGCGTCGAGCAGGGTCACGCGCGGGTCGATCTGGAGTTGCTGTTCCTTGCCGTTGATCCGCAAGGCGAGCGGGACAGTTTCCGCGCCGGTCGGCGGACCTGACTTTTTGTCGCCCCCTTCGCCGGTGCCCTCGGCCCCGAAGGATTCCTGGATCGGTGAGAACCATTGCGAGGCGATCAGCCCCGCGCCGACCACGCTGGTGCCCGCGATGAATCCGCGGCGGCTCAGGGTCAGGGCTTCGTCCGTCGTGCCGTCACTGGCGGCTGCGGGAAGTGGATCGGGATCGTGTTGCATGGGCGTAAAACGGGCAGGAAACTAACCAGAGAAATCAACCGCAGTGATATATCCGCCAGAATAGGACGGAGCATGTAGGTCCCGTCCGGCGGCGCGATGCCGAAACGGGAAAGAGGGAAAAGCCATGAGCGGCTGTCCTATTGATTCGACCGGTCCGGGGCGTTCGGACGCGCTTTCTTTTGGAGATGCGACGCGGTGGCCCGAGTTTTGGCATTTTTGCGTCCCGCCTTTGCATGATCGATGTTGTTCTCAATGAACCTGCCCGGCGTTTTCCGAAGGATCGGCCGACTCGTGCTGCTTTTTTTCATCGTCGGCATCCCTCTAGCCTTTTTCTTGTCACCTGACCGGCTCATCCTCTTCCCGACGCGCGAACCGATTTCCCACATCGGCGCGGCGCGGGTGGCGCTGCCCTTCCGCGACGGCGAACTCGAAATCTGGACCGCCCGCAGCCGCCCCCGCGCCGTTCCCGGCAGCCGCGCCGACGTGTACGTGCTGCGTTTCTACGGGAACGCCGACCGCGCCGACCCGAACGTGGGCGAGGAAATCACCGAACATTGGCGGAAGCGCGACACGGTCCTCTGGGGCGTCAACTACCCCGGCTACGGCGGCAGCAGCGGCGACGCACGGCTCTCGGCCATCGGCCCGGCGGCGCTGGCGGCCTACGATGCGATCCGCCAGGAGGCAGGCCCGGACCGGCCGGTCCTCGTTTTCGGCACGAGCCTCGGTACGACGGCCGCGCTGTGCGTCGCCGCGCAACGGCCCGGTCTGGCGGGGTTGATCCTGCAGAACCCGCCGCCGCTGCGGCAGATCATCCTGCGCGGCTACGGCTGGTGGAATTTGTGGCTCATCGCAGGGCCGATGGCGATGCACATGCCTTCGGCCATCGACAGCGTGGCCAACGCCCGCACGGCCCGTGGCAAAGCGGTGTTTCTGCTCGCGGAGGACGACGAGATCGTCGCGCCCAGGTATCAGCGGCTCGTGGTCGCCGCATACGCGGGCGAGAAACGGGTCATCCCTTTGCCGGGAGCGCACCACAACGACCCCATCCAGGGTCAGGCGCTGGTTGATCTCGAGCAGGGAATCGACTGGCTGCTGGCCGCGCCAGCGGCGTCGTCAACAAGGTAGGGATGGCTCTCCGAGCCGTCCCAAGATTGGCTTGGATGACCTCGGTGCGCACGATGCGCCTTGCCGGAAACATTTGGGACGGCTCGGAGAGCCATCCCTACCCTATGACGACCGGCGCATGGCGCGGCCCGCCTGTCCGGACTGTCTTACAGATGGTTGGCCGGGTCGCGGTCGGCGGCGCGCTTGACGCCGAAGGACTGCGCCTCCGCCAGGGTGATATAGCCTTTGTGGCCCTTGTCGATGGCGTCGAACAGCCGATGGACCACCGCATCACGGCGCTTGCCATGCGTGTTCAGTTCTTCCTTGGTCAGCTTGCCGTCATGGTTGAGGTCCAGCGCGCGGAAGGAAGCGGCGGCCTCGCTCTGGTGGGCCTTTTCGATGTCGTTCCAATCCTCCTTGGTGATCGCCCCGCTGGCGTCGTGGTTATACGTAGCGAACATCGCGTCGGCGAAGCCCGCGTCAAACTCGGCGTAGGTCACCTTGCCATCGTTGTTCTTGTCGAGCATCTGAAAGATCGGTGTCGCTCCGCCGTAGGGCTTCTTTTCGTTGCGCTCAGCGGTGGTCATGCAACCGGTCGTGGCGGTGAGGGCGACGGCGGCAAGGGTGGCGGCGGGGAAGAGGAAAGATGGCTTCATGGCAAGGGAGTTATCGTGACCCGTTCAGTCCGCGCGCCTGTGAAATCAATCGGTTGCACAACTTGCCGTGCGCCTGGTTCGCCTACTCCTCCAGCCGGCCGTCCCGCAGCCGGATGCGCCGTCCGGTCGCGGCGGCGACCTCCGCACTGTGGGTGACGATCACCAGCGTCGTCAGCTCCCCTGCGGCGATATCGCGGAACACCTCCAGCACCCGCGCCGCGCCGGCGGAGTCCAGGTTGCCCGTCGGCTCGTCGGCCAGGAGCAGGCGCGGTTTGTGGATGAGCGCCCGCGCGATGGCCGTGCGCTGAGTTTCGCCGCCGCTGAGCTGGTGGACGAAATGATGGGCGCGCGGCGTCATGCCCACGCGGTCGAGCAGCGCCATCGCGTCCGGACGGATTTTTCCCGGCGACAGGCCCGCGAGCATCAGCGGCAGGCAGACGTTTTCCAGCACGCTCATGGTCGGCAGCAGGTTGAACGACTGGAAAACGATCCCCAGGTCCCGGCGGCGGTATTGGGTGAGCGCCTTTTCGTCCGCACGGTGCAGGGGCAGGTCGCCGACGTAGATTTCGCCCTCGTCCGGCGTGTCCAGCCCGCCGAGCAGATGCATGAGCGTGCTCTTGCCGCAGCCGCTCGGGCCGGTGATGGCGACGAACTCCTTGTCGGCGATTTCCAGGGTGACGCCGTCGAGCGCCCGCACGCGGCTTTCGGGTGGTCCGTAGTAGCGGTGGACGTTCAGCAATCGAATGGCGGCGGACATGGGGCGGAAAGGATGAAGGATGAAGGCGGAACAGGCCGCACCCGCCGGTCATGGAAGGGCCGCCGGTGAATTTATACGCTCGCCGGGAAGTTTCCGACTATTCTGCTTCTTTTCTTCTGCCCTTCATTCCTCATCCTCCATCCTCCATCCTTCTCCTCGCCGAAGGCGACGACTGGCTGGTGGTCAGCAAGCCGGCGCACCTGCTCGTGCACCCGACGCGTCCCGGCGGGCCGGTGACACTCCTCGACCACCTGCGCCGGTTGCTCGCCTACGAATGCGCCTGCGGCGGGCAGGTGTCGCTCATTCACCGGCTGGACCGCGAAACCAGCGGCGCGATGCTCATCGCCAAGACGACGGCGGCGGCGCGGCGGTTTTCCCTGGACATGATGCGCGGGCGCATCGGCAAGCAATACCTCGCCCTCGTGCGCGGTTGGCCGGAATGGAACGCCACGACGGTCGATGCGCCGTTGCTGCGCCAGGGCGAGAGGCAGCCGTCGGCGATCTGGCTCAAACGCATGGTCCATCCCGACGGCGCGCCGGCGCGGACGCGCTTCGAGGTGCAACGCCGTGGCGCGCGGCCGGAGGACGGCGCACGCTGGAGCCTCGTGCGGGCCGTGCCCGAAACGGGTCGGCTGCACCAGATTCGCGTGCATCTCGCGCAAGGCGGGCATCCGGTGGTCGGGGATAAAATCTACGGTCCCGACGAGGGGTGTTACCTGCGATTCATCGAGACCGGCTGGACGCCCGCGCTCGCCCGCGCCTTGTGGCTGGACCGCCACGCGTTGCACGCGCACCGGCTGACGTTCGACCCCGGCGATGGCCCGCGCACGGTGGAAGCGCCGTTGCCGGCCGACATGGCAGCGTTCCTGTCCGCTCAAGATTAGGGCTCTGCTCCGCTGTTCTTCGGCAGCAACGCCCGCAACTCCGCCAGTTCCGCCTCCAGCTTCTTGACCCGCTCGACGAGCTTCGGCAGGCGGCGCATGTAGGCGAGGCTCTCCTTGCGCCTGTTCCAGCGGCTCGCCGAGGATATCCGAAAATCACCGCTGTGCGGCGGGCACGTTCTTGCTGACGCCCGCCTTCGCCGCCACGATGGCCTGGTCGCCGATCTCGATGTGCCCGACCGATGCCCACCTGACCCGCCAGCGTCACGTACTTGCCCAGCCGCGTGCTGCCCGAGATGCCCGCCTGCGCGCACGAGGAGGCAATGCGGGCCGACGACGACGTTGTGCGCGATCTGCACGAGGTTGTCGATCTTCGTGCCCTCGCCGATGTGCGTGCGGCCGAAGCGCGCGCGGTCAATGGTCGACGTTCGCGCCGATCTCCACGTCGTCGTCGATCTGCACGATGCCCGTCTGCGGAATCTTGACGTGCCGGCCTTCCTTCAGCTCGAAGCCGAACCCGTCGCCGCCGATGACCGTGCCGCTGTGGATGATGACTCGCCGGCCGATGCGGCGTGTGCTCGCGGATCGTGACGTGCGGATAAATCCGGCTGTCCGCGCCGACCGTGCTGCCCGCGCCGATGAAGACGTGCGCGCCGATGAACACGCCGTCGCCGATCTCCACGCCGTCCTCGATCACCGCGTAAGGCCGGATGCACACGTCCTCGCCCAGGCGCACGCCGCGGCCGAGCACCGCCGTCGGACGCGATGCCCGGCACGTCCACCACCGGCGGCGGCGTGAAACGTTCCACCAGCTTGGCGAACGCCAGCGAGGGTTGTCCACGGCGACCAGCGCGGGCGTCGGGCCGCCCTCGTCCCACCCGAACGCCGCGGGCGGATAACCGCGCGGCACGAGCACCGCCGCCGCGCGCGAACTGCGCAGGGCCGCGAGGTATTTCGGGTTGCCGAAAAACGAGAGCTCGCCCTCGCCCGCTTCCGCCAGCGAGGCGACGCCCGCCGATGGGGTGTCGCGGGCGAACCGGCGAGCAGTTCGCCGCCGAGCGTAGTGCACGGAGGTCAGCGGTCAGGGTGACATCAAATGGGTGATGCGAAAGAAGAAGCAGGCGGGCGCGCCCGCTGATGGAGCCTGGACCCGCCTGCGGCATGGTGCTGGACATCACGCCGGCCGCCTGCGCGGCCGGCCGGAAGAATCAGGCGCCGCGCGTGCTACCGCTTGGAGGAGCGGCCGGGCGAGGCGTGCGCCGGGGCGGCGGTCGGCGTCGCCGGACGGCTCTTGTTGAGCGAGGTGATGACGTCGTCGCTGAAGTCCATCTTGTCCTGCGAGATACAGCACGAACAGCACGCCGTTGAGGCTCTGGCCGCTCTTGTCGAACACCATGTCGTAGATGTCGCTCTTCACCTTGTCGTTGATGACCTTCATGATCTCCTCGACGATCTGGTTGCGCATCCGCACGGCCTGTTCCTGGAGCTGCTTCTCGCGGCTGGTCTTGAACTCCTGGATCTCCTGCTCCAGCGAACGCACCTGCGCGATCTTGTCCTCGCGCTTCTTGCTGCGTTCGCTCTTGGCGGTGGCGCTCAGCGCCGGGTTGTCGATGTCCTTGTTGAGCTGGTTGATCTCGTCGAGCATCTGCTTGTGGCTCTCCATGCGCTCGTCGAGTTCCTTCTTGGCCACCTCGCGCGCGTCGTTGATCTTGTTCTCGGCGTCCTTGGTTTTGTAGTAGCCGCTGAAGACCTTGTTCATGTCCACGATGGCGACCTTGATCTGGGCGTGGGCGGTGGGGGCAGCCGCGCAGAACAGGCGGCGGCGAGAAGACTGGCGAGGGTTAGACGGATTTTCATAAGTAGGGCTGCGTTTGACTGCATGTTCGTGTGGTTGTTCAAAATTGGCAATCGACTTTGAGAGTCAATTTAGCGTCGATAGAGCGGACGGGAAACAGGCCGGACGACGCCACCGATTCCCCATCCAATCGCAACGCCGCCGGCACCATGCCCGACGGCACTCCCGTATAAATGTTCATCGTCAGGCTTTCACCCAGGACCCAGTGGGGTTCCAAGGTCGTTCCCGGATCACGCGCACTTTGGGGTCCGGGGAGAACCGTTGCCGCCGAACTTTTTCCCTTCTCCGGCGACGGCGCGAGGTGGCCACCCGGCAGCAACATGGCACCCACCGCCAGCGCGCACGCTGCGGCCAGCGCCGGACGCAGCCAGCGGTTGTCCCGGCGCGGTGGCGGACAGGCCGCCCGCAGGCGCGTGCGCAACTCGGCCGGCAATGCGGCGGGACGCCAGGCGCGCAGCCGTCCCTCCAGGTCGGAGAGGGGGTCGTCGTCGTTCATGGGCGTGCCTCCTTGAAAAGGGTTCTCAGGTGTTCGAGGGCGTAGCGGTAACGCGACGCCGCGGTGGCCGGGGGAATCTCCACCGCCTCGGCGATCTGGCGGAAGGTCAGTTCGCCCCAGACCTTGAGCAGCACGACCTCGCGCAGATGGGCGGGCAGGTTTTTCACGGCGCGTTCGAGTTCGGCGTCGATCTCGGGTTCGACGGAGGCGTCGCGGGTCCACCAGGGAGGAGCGGCCAGTTCGCGGCGTTCGCGCCGGTCGTTGCGCCGGCCCAGGTCGATGGCGCGGCGGCGGATCGTGCGGAAAACCAGCGCGTCGTCGGGCGGATGCTCACCGCCGCCCGCGCGCCGCCAGACTTCGACGAGCGCATCCTGGAGCAGATCGTGCGCATCGGCCTCGCAACGGGCCTGCGAGCGCGCGAACAGCAGGTAACGCCGGCCGTTGGCCTGGAGCCAGCGCGGCCAGGGGTCGGAGAGGGCGTTGGGAGAAGGTTCCACTGCACGTCGCGTTGCGGTTTCACCAGGGACAGCGACGCCGGGGGGCGATTTTATCTGTCAGACAGAGAAAATCGGGAAAGATGAAGGATGAAGGATGAAGCCAGAAGGCAGATGGCGGAGGTCAGTTTTCTGGTTCTGCCTTCATCCTTCATCCTTCATCCTTTCCGCCTAGAACTGATAGCCGACGTTGAAGTTGAACTTGCCGCTGTGCGCGGATGTTGAACGTGTTGCTGAGCAGACGGATAGCCGTAATCAAGCCGCACCGGGCCGATTGGCAAGTCCAGCCGCACGCCGAAACCCACGTCCGCGTTGAAGCCGCCGCCGAACACCATGTTGTTCAGGTCGTTGCCGGTCTGGTTGGGGATGCGGCGTCTTGGGGTCGTTGTCGATCTTGTTCGGGATCGGTGCGGAAGTCGCTGCGCTCGTAGTAAGGTCTGCGGCGTGAAGTCGAAATCGTCCTGGTTGACGTAGCCGCCGTCGGTGAAGAACGCGCCGCGCACCCGGTTGATGACCGGGTAGGTGTACTCCGCCGTGTAGCGCACCAGCGTGCGGCCGCCGACCGGGTTGCCCTTGTAGTCGAGCGGGCCGACCTTGCGGAAGCCGAAGCCGCGCAGGTTGCTCGCGCCGCCGAGGTAGAGGCGGTCGTACACCGGCACGCGGTCGCCGCCGTCGCAGGTGTCCACGCGTGCCGACCTCGCCGTTGAGCAGCAGGATGCCGTCGAGCGGCAGATGGAAATACTGCGAGGCCGTCAGGTCGAAGCCGAAGATCCTCCGTGTTGCCGCCCAGGACGCCGCCGGCGACGTAGGGCGAGAAGTCGATGCGCGTGCCGCGCCGGGTCAGGAACACGCTGTCGCGCGTGTCGTAGCTGTAGTCCGCGCGCAGGCCGCTGCGGGTGCGCGTGCCGACCTCCTGCTCGAGGATGGTCGAGCCGTTGGTGCACGTCGCTGATGTCGATGCTCTCGAAGCGGTACTCCAGGCTGATGGCCGTGTAGCGGCGTCAGGCCGCGGCGCACGTTGACGTCGAAGCCGAGGTTCTGCTGGTTGTAGTCGTTGCTGATGTAGTTGGTGTCGTGGTAGAAGAGCTCGCCGCCGACCGCCGTGTGCGTGTCCAGGAAGTACGGCTCGGTCAGCGACAGCACGAAGTCCTTGCGCGTGACGCCGTACTGCGAGCAGCGGCGCGGAACCGCTGGCCGCCGCCGGTGAAGCCGTGCGCCAGTTGGTGATGTCGAAGTTGCGCCTGGGTCAGCTCGACCTGGCCGACGAGGCTGTCGATGGACGAGAAACCCGCGCCGAAGCTCAGGCTGCCCGTGCGCTTTTCCTGCACGAGCACGTCGAGGTCCTTGCGGTCGGGCACGACGGTGTCCGACCGGGTTGGTGTCGACCTTTTCGAAGTAGCCGAGGTTTTCCAGGCGCTTCTTGGCCGCCTCGACGAGCACGGTGTTGAAGATGTCGCCGGGGGCGACGCGGGATTTCGCGGCGGATGACCTTGTCCTTGGTCTGCGTGTTGCCCTCGATGTTGACGCGCTCGACGAAGGACTGGCCGCCCTCCTCGATCTTGTACTTGCAGGTTGACGCGTGTTGCCGCCGGACGGGCAGGCCCTCGGGGGTGACGTCGCGTATCGACGTAGCCGCGCGAGCCGTAGTAATCCTGGATCGTCTTCACGTCGTCCTTGAGGCCCTTGGGCGAGTAGATGGCGCCTTCCTTCATCTTGAGGAAGCGGCGGATTTCGGCGTCGGTGAAGATCTGCGTGCCCTCGAAATTGAGCGTGCCGACGCGGTACTGCGGCGCCCTCGCGGATGACGACGACGAGGTTGATGTCGCCGTTGGTCAGCGCGCTGGATGCGGGTCTCGGGGATGTCGATGTCGATGTAGCCCTTGTTCTGGTAGAGCTCGCGCATGCTGTCGAGGTCTTCGTGCAGCTTGTTCTGGTCGAGCCGGCCGCTCTTGTCGATGAAGGAGACGATCGTCTTGCCGCGCGTGTCCTTCATGGCGTGGCGCAGCTCGCGCGGTCTTGATGTGCCTTGTTGCCCTCGAAATGCACGCGCTCGCAGGCTGCTCTTGCCGCCCTCGTTGACCGTGAAGGTGACGACGCCCGTGTTGTCTGTGTCGTCCATGGCGATGTTGGTCTTGATGTCCACGTCGTCGAAGCCCTTGTCGGGTAGTAGTCCAGGAGCTTCTGGCGGTCGCGACTCGACGGTTTCCTCGTTGAGGACGCGGCCTTTCTTGATGGTGAGCTTGTGCTGGAGCGCGCGGGCGGAGAGCGTGCGCGTTGCCCTGGAAGACGATGTCCTTGATGGTCGCGCGCGTGGCGACGATGACGATGACCTTCACGCCGTCGCTGACCGGCTCGCTGAAGATGCGCACGTTGGTGATGTCGCCCGTGCCGTAGAGGCTGCGGATGTCTTCCTCGACGTTGGCCTGGTTGAAGGGCTGGCCGACGGTGGTGCGCATGTTGGCTCAGGATGCGCTCGCGGCTGATGGTGGGCCGGCCGGCGTACTGCACGTCGATCTGGCGGACGATGGGGCCGCTGGGCGGCTGGAGGGCCTGGGCGCGGGCGGCCGACGGGGACGAGGCAGGGAACGAGCGAGAGGCACAGGGCGAACAGCGCGAGACGGCGGCACGGCGCGGACGAAGGGAAAGTTTCATAGAGTAAGGCAACGCTGCACGCGGTGCGGCGCGGGCTACGGGACAGGGCCGGCGGCGGAACGGGGCCAAAAATGGAAAGTCCGCGCGGAAACGTCAAGAAGCGATTTCAGTTGGCTTCTGGGCCAGGGGCGCGAAATAGTCCGTGGCAGGTAAGTCCGGCGGGTTGAACAAAACCGAAACTGTCCGCGTCCACGTTGGACGAACCGCAGTCTTCAACCTCACAAATCCATTCCATCTGATCGATCCCATGATACGCAAACCCTGTTCGCTCTCCGCTCGCCGCCATGTGCGCCTGTTCGCTGCTGCCGCTTCGTCCCGGCTGGCGCCGGCCCCAAGGATTATCAGGTCACCGGACCGATCCTGTCGATCACCGACACGACCATCATCGTCAAGAAAGGCAAGGAGACCTGGGAAATCGCCAAGGATGCCACCACCAAGGCGCTGACGGCATGAGTTGAAGGTCGGCGACAAGGTGACGATCCATTACACGATGACGGCCACCAGCGTCGAAGTCGAAAAAGGCCACGCCAGCCAAGGCGACAAGCGCGCGCCAAGGACGAAGCCCGTCGCGAAGGCTGGCGGCCTCGCCAGCGCCAGCCCGGCGGCGAAGCCGTAAACCGGCCGAAGCGAATTTTCAGAAAGCGCGGCTGGTCTACGCTGGCCGCGCCTTCTGGACAGCCGTTGCGGCCGGTCGTCCCAAGGTAGGGATGGCTCTCCGAGCCAGTCCCTAATTGGATTGGATGACCGCCGTGCGCACGAAGCGCCTTGCCTACACAGAAGATTAGGGACTGGCTCGGAGAGCCGTCCCTACCTTATTTGCGGACACCGCTGGCGCAGCGTTTCCGCTCAGTCCTTTAACTCGATACCAGTTGTTCCGCCGCCGGGGCTCGTAGCCCGCGTCGCGGATCAGCCGCTCGATCTCCTCGGCGTTCAGCCGGAAGGACGTGCCCGCGCTGCTGACGACGTTTTCCTCCATCATCACGCTGCCGAAATCGTTCGCGCCGTACTTGAGCGCGATCTGGCCGATCTTCGGCCCCTGCGTGACCCAGGAGCTCTGCACGTTCTCGAAATTATCCAGGAACATCCGGCTGAGCGCCTGCATGCGCAGGTATTCCGCCGTGCCGACCGGCGTGCGCCTTGCAGCTTGCGTGTGCTCGGGCTGGAACGTCCAGCAGATGAACGCCGTGAACCCGCCCGTGGCGTCCTGCTGGTCGCGCAGGCGCTGGAGGTGTTCGATGCGGTCCTCGACCGTCTCGACGTGGCCGAACATCATCGTCGCGCTGGATTTCAGGCCGAGTTCGTGCGCGATGGCCATGACTTCGAGCCAGCGGTCGCTGTTGCACTTGAGCGGGGCGATGCGGTTGCGCACGCGGTCCACGAGGATTTCGCCGCCGCCGCCGGGGATCGAGCCGAGGCCCGGCTTCCTTGAACCTGGCGATCACCTCGCGCATCGGCATCTTGAACACCTCCGCGAAGTGGTTGAACTCCGGCGGGCTGAACCCGTGGATGTTGATGTGCGGATATTTCTCGCGGATGTGGTTGAGCAGGTCGAGATACCAGTCGATGCCGAGCTTCGGGTGATGCCCGCCCTGCATGAGAATCTGGATGCCGCCGACGGCCGTCAGTTCGTCGAGCTTCTGGTCGATCTGCTCGTGGGAGAGGACGTAGTGGTCGGCGTCCTTCTCGGTGCGGTAGAACGCGCAGAACTTGCAGTACACGTTGCAGACGTTCGTGTAGTTGATGTTGCGGTCGATGATGTAGGTGACGATCTCGTTGCCCGCGGCCGTCGTACGCGGCGGCCTTGGCCTGGTTGCGCCGGGCGTCGGCGAGCGCGGCGAGGTCGGCGGGCTGGGCGTGGCGGTAAATTTCGAGCGCCTCGGCGCCGGGAGATGCGTTCGCCGGCGAGGACTTTGGGGATGATGGAATCTTCCAGCGCGGTGCTCATTGGGATGCCTTGAAAGGCTGGGGAAACATACCGCGCAATCAGCCCCCGCGGCAATTCGCGTTTGCGTTTTCGCGCGGGCGGTGGCACGATGGAATCCCGTCTGCCCTGCGGGGCAGGGTCCGGATGGTGGTCGTAGCTCAATGGTAGAGCTCCAGATTGTGATTCTGGCTGTTGCGGGTTCGAGTCCCGTCGATCACCCCCCCTTCCCTTCCTCAAGACTGCCGGCCTGCGGTGGAAGGAATCCCTTCCACCAGGGGCCAATCCACCGTTCCGGTCGCGGTTTTGCCTGCGGTCGTCCGCCGGTAGCGGATCAGCCTTGCCCCGAGTTCGATGCCGGGACGCTCGATGCACCGGTGCGTCAGCCACGCGAGCGCGCCTGCCCCGGCCACGGTGAGGCCGAACAGCAGCAGGAACAGGGGCAGACCCTGTTGTGAGGCATCGAGGTAGGTGTCGAGCGTGTTCATCGCCAGCCGGAGCACGGCAAAATGCAGCAGATAAATGCTGTAGCTGACCTTGCCGAGGTAACAGGTGACAGGATTGACCAGCAACCGGGTGGGACAGGCCTTGATCCCCAGCATCAGGGCGACGAACCCCAGCGAGAAGAAAATGCGCTCCGGGAGAAGCCCGTGCCGGCCGATGTCCACGACCGAATAGAGCCACAAGGCGGCACCCGCCAGCAGGGCCGCGCCGGTCGACCGGCTCCACGGTTTCCCCTCTTGGCTCCGGGCGATCCGGTAAACCGCCATGCCCAGGGCAAAGACCGGGAGCTGCATGAAAAACTGGCAGTAGGTAAACTCGTTGATCGAGTCCTGCGGCGTGGCGGCGAAGAGAAGCTGCCGCGAGTACAAAAAGCCGAGGACCGTCTCCATCCCCACCGCAAAGACGAGCGAGCCCGCGAAAAACCAGAGCGCGGCCGGCCAGCTTTTCACGAGCCGGAAACAAAAGGGGACGCACAGATAGAACGTCCCTTCGGCCGCGATGCTCCAGCCGCCGGGCACGAGGGAATTCACGAGGGCGGGATGCCAGCCGTGCTGCAACGTCGCCGTCAGCAGGTAATCCAGCGGGCCGAAGACCCGGTCCTGGTACAACGATCCCCGCCCCGGCACGAAGGCGTAGAGCACCAGGCCGACCCAGAACATGGGCAGGATGCGGAAAAAGCGGCGGATGTAAAATTCGGTCCACGTCCGCCAGCCCTGCCAGCGCGCGCGGTCGAGCGTCAGGAAAATCGTGAACGCACTGACCATGAAAAAAAGCTGGACGCCGCATCGGCCGGCGAACGCGACCCGCCACCCGAAAAAGTTGCCTTCGACCTGATTTTGCGCGTGGACCGCCACCACGCCGAGGATGGCCCAACCCCGGAGCGCGTCGAGGTAGTCGTAGCGCACCGGCGTGGCTGCGGGGTGGGCGTCTGGAACCATGCCCGTGGTGCAAGCACGCGTTGTGCCGTGCGTCTCCCGCCGCGTCGGCGGCGAAAACAAGGTAGGGATGGCTCTCCGAGCCAGTCCCTATTTTCCTGCTGGCTGACCGTCACCGCCGCGAAACATTTTCCTGAAAAACCAGGGACCGGCTCGGAGAGCCATCAGGACCTTAAAAGGACGCGTGCGGCGCGTGGATGCCGCTGAGCGCATCATACAACGCGCTGCTCATCCGCTCGCACGCCGCGACCACCTGGGCCTGTCCCTCGGTGGGCAGGGCTTCCATCTGCTCGGCGAGCAGGGCGGGTTCATCGAAATCATCCGTGTGCAGGCGGAAATATTCGCCGCATGGCTCCGGCAATTGCCGGTAGTGCTCGCGCAACCCTGCCAGCTTGCTCTGCGCGGTGTAGGGCTGCTGCGACTCGAACGCGTACAGTGCCCCCAGCGCGCTCGCCCGGTCCGCGAACAACCCGCGCGCCGTGTCCACCAACGCCACGACCTCCGGCGTCCGCGGTTCGTCGGCGACGGATGTTTCCAGCGACGCCGCGAACGTGTGGTTCCACACGTCGGCATGACCTTCCTCGATCCCGGCGATGTGCGTCTCGCCGACCATTTCCCAGCCCCGGGCGACGGTGCGAATGAACGCACCGTAATCCTGCGCGTAAGCCCGCAGCGCGGGCACGGGCAGCGTGCCGTTGCTCCACGCGACGTAGAAAGGATGCTGGAGGAGGCTGCGGCGGGCAACGATCCCGTCGCAACGTTGGGAAACAGTACCGGGCTGGTTGGTGGTCATCTTGTTCGCAGGGTGCGGGAAACGGCGGGCGAGGTCAACCAATTCCCGCCCGCGCGGTTTACAAAAATCCCTTCCACGCGCACTCTGCTCGTTTCCCATGCCCGCCAAACGCCGCCGTTTCCTCTCACCGCTGGCGGCGGCAGGGGTTTTTGTTGTGTTGGCGGGCTGCTCGGGCGGTGATCCGCAGGGGGCGTTCGACGCCGGGGTGCGCGATCCGGTGGCCGCGCGATTGGGAAACAAACACGCCGTTGTCTGGCGGCGCGGCGGACCGGAGGAAGCGCAGGCGGACGCGGCCGTGCGCGACCTGTTGCGCCGCCCGCTCTCCGCCGAACGCGCCGTGCAGGTCGCCCTCCTCAATAACCGCGCACTCCAGGCCGGGTTCGCGGAGGTCGGCATCTCGTACGGCGAATACGTCACCGCCGGCCTGCTCAAGAATCCCACGCTCACCGCCAGCGCGCGGTTCCCGGACCGTTCGTCCTACCTGACCGATTGGGAAGGGGCCGTGGCGCAGGATTTCCTCAACGCCCTCCTGCTGCCGTTAAGAAAACGCCTCGCCGCCGAACAGCTCCGCGCCGTGGAACTCCGCGTCGCCGACGAGACGCTCAAAACCGCCGCCGACGTGCAGCGGGCGTTCTACACGTATCAGGCCCGCCGCCAGCTCATCGAACGCCTCCAACTCGTCGCCGACACGGACGCCGCCGCCGCCGATTTCACGCGCAGCCTGCACGACGCGGGCAACGTCAACGACCTGGACCTCGTCAACCAGCAGGCCGCCCTTTCGCAGTCGAAGATCGACGTGACGCAGGCCCGCGCGCAGACCCTCGGTGACCGCGAGGCCGTCAACCGACTCCTGGGACTCGACGGCGCGCAGGCCAGCGCGTGGACGGCGGCGAAATCGTTGCCGCCCATCCCCGGCCGTGAACCGACCGTCGCCGCGCTGGAAACCCTCGCCGTCAATCAACGCCTCGACCTCCAGGCCGCCCGCGCGACGCTCGCCGCCGCCGAACGCGCGCTGGCCTTGCGCGTCGGCACGCGTTACCTGCCCGCCGGCGTGTCGGTCGGCGTGGACACCGAGCGCGAACCCGAGGGCGAACACATCACCGGCCCGACGCTGGACCTGGAGTTGCCGATCTTCAACCAGGGCCAGGGCGAGATCGCCACGCTCAAGGCGCGCGACCTCCAGGCGCGGCGGCTGTTGGAGGCGAAGACGACCGACGTGCGTTCGGAAGTGCGCGCCGCCCACGCGCAGGTGGCCGCCAACCGCGAACTGGCGTTGTCCATCCGCGACACGGTCCTGCCCCAGCGCCAGCAGATTCTCAAGCTCACGCTCCAGCAATACAACAGTATGCTTAAAGGCGCGTATGACCTCCTGACTGCCAAGGCCGGCGAGGCCGCCGCCGAACGTGCGTACATTGAGGCGTGGCGCGATTACTGGATCGCGCGGGCGGATTTGGAGCGTGCCGTCGGCGGGAAACTTTGATCAAATGGCAAGATGGCGCATTTTCCTTTTCGGAACTGCACGGTTTACAGCCGGCATCCTCTTGCCGACGCCGATTTGACGATTCGCATGGACGGCACGTTGTCTGGGACGACAACCGCGCAGAGCATCGTGGTGGCAAACCAAGATTACTCGTGCAACACCCGAGCCGAAGAAAAGCGGTTTACGGCTTGGTTGCCCGGTCCGGGCAGATACTCCGTGCTCTATCGAGTCTTCAATAATTTCTGCCGGCTCATGGCAGGACGTGGAAATTACCGGTTCCTGCCAATTGGAAATTCCGTATGACCCGCCGCGCATGACGGTTCGGGTCACGACTTTGCCGGCCGCCTTCCCGCATGGTGGCGTGGTCTTCCTGCGGAGTTCGAGTGGATACAGCGGTCGAACCGTGGATGACTTCAGCGAATTTACGTTCGATTTCGAGTACAAGCCCGACCTATTTCTGAACGGCTATGATCGATTGGGACTGGTGGTCGGCGAGAAGGAGTATCAATTCCCATTTTGCGTCGCTTTGAACAGCGTGCTCGAACTAGATTTTCGGCAGTCCGAGGCGGTGCCTTTGCCGCCCTCCTAGAGTTGGAAAACAATCGATGAACATGCCCGATCAACCTACCATTCCGAAACAGGGATGGGATTTACCCAAAGGCAGCCCGGAATTCAATCGGTGGCTGGATCGACAAATGAGCTTTCGTGAGAAGCTGGAATGGTTAGAAGGAGCGGAAACACTCTCGCTACACTTCCAGGCCATCCGGGAGGCCGCTCGAAACCGCGCCGTCCCGCCGCCAGCCGGACCGCGCGAATCAGAAACTTGACGGCCGCGGCACCCGGTTCTACAAACGGTGCTGTATGCGTACATTCCCGATGCTTGCCCCCGGTCGCGCGCTCTGCGCCCTGACGATTTGTCTGCTGGGCCCGCTGGCCTCGCGGGCGGACACGCTCGCGGCCAACACGCCGGTCATCACGGCGGCGGCGGGGTCCACCGGGATGTTCGAGGAATCCATCAGTACCATCACCAATCTGACCGGGCTGACCCTGACCTCCTTTACACTCGCGCTGACGGCCGCTCCCGTGGGGAACGCCAGCGGGTTGAACTTCACGGCTGTTTCGATGGCGACCACACCGGACGCGTATGTCTTTCAGGGAGCGTCTACCGACTTACAGAACAACACGCCCTTCACGTCGAGCACCCTGCCGGGCACCAGTTTCACCGTTGCGGACAGCGACACGAACGGCGCAGGGCTCACCCTGCCCGGCGGCACCACTTACGGACTGGTCGAGGTCACGTACGCGGTGGCGGCGAACGCACCGGCAGGCACTTACACGATCACGCCCACCTTCACGCCGACCGGCAACGGCAATCTCGGCACGGCTGCCACCCCGACGACGTTCACGATCCTGCCGGTGCCGGAGCCGTCCACCTGGGCGGCCCTGGCGGGCGGCGGGCTCCTGCTCGGTTTTGCCGCGCTGCGCAGTCGCCGGACCGTCTGAGATGGGGTATGGTCAGGGGAAGCCGGGCACGGTTGCTCCGGGCTGGCCTTCCCCGATGATTTCCCGACGCCATCTGCTCGTGCGCGGCGCGGCGGCCCTCGCGGGCGGCGCGGCGTTCTTCCAACGTCTCACCGGCCGCGCCGACGTCGTTGAGGCGACGCCTGCCCCGCCGCCCGCTGACAAACCGCGCCGCCCCTACACCCCGGTCACCACGCCCAACGGCTCCACGCTGCCGTTCGTGCTGAAGGACGGCGTGAAGGAATTCCACCTCGTCGCCGAGCCGGTGAAGCGCGAGTTTTCGCCCGGCGTCGTCATCAACTGCTGGGGTTACAACGGTCAGACGCCCGGCCCCACCATCGAGGCCGTCGAGGGCGACCGGGTGCGCATCCTCGTCACCAACAAACTCCCCGAGCCGACGAGCGTCCACTGGCACGGCGTCATCACGCCCGCCGGCATGGACGGCGTCGCGGGCGTCACGCAAAAGGCCATCCCGCCCGGCGAGACGTACGCGTACGAGTTCCCGCTCGTCCAGCACGGCACGCAGATGTACCACCCGCACGCCGACGAGATGATCCAGATGGCGATGGGCATGCAGGGGTTCTTCGTCATCCATCCGAAGGACGGCGAACCCGAGCCTATCGACCGTGATTTCTGCATTTTCCTCCAGGAATGGGCCGTCGCACCGGGCACCAGCACGCCGAACCCGAACGTGATGACCGACTTCAACCTGTTCACCTTCAACAGCCGGGTCTTCCCGGGCACGGCAAACCTCGTGGTCAAAAAGGGCGACCGCGTGCGTATCCGGCTGGCGAACCTGAGCATGGACAGCCACCCGATCCATTTCCACGGGCACGTCTGGTGGACGACCTACGCCGACGGCGGCTCGATCCCGCCGAGCGCCCGCTGGCCGAGCGCGACGAGCAACGTCCCGCCGGGCAGCACGCGCACGATGGAGTTCGTCGCCGACAACCCCGGCGACTGGCCGGTGCATTGCCACAAGAGCCACCACGCGATGAACGCTATGACGCACGACATCCCCAACGTCATCGGCTCGGACCAGGCGAAGTTTCAGCGCAAGATGAACCAGCTCGTGCCCGGCTCCATGTCGATGGGCGAGACGGGGACCTTCGACATGACCAGCATGAACATGGGCCTGCCGCGCAACACCGCGGCCATGATGGCGGGCGAGGGGCCGTTCGGCTCGGTGGGCATGGGCGGGATGTTCACGCTTTTGAAAGTGCGCGAGAACCTGCCCAACGGCTACGATACCGATCCGGGTTGGTACGAGCATCCGCCGGGCACGGTGGCGGGGCCGGTCGGCGCGGACGGCCGTCCGGTGGCGCATCCGCCGACCGCCGACGACGGCGCGGGCAAGACGGCAAAGGCGCTTTACACCTGCGTCATGCACCCGGAAGTCGTGCAGGATCAGCCCGGCGACTGCCCGAAGTGCGGGATGCATCTCATGCCCAAAAAATGACGCAGGCGGAAACGCGTCCGGCGTGCGATTTTGTCGGTATGAAAATGTTCCCCCGTCTCTCCTGCCTCGCGGTTCTCTTGTGCGGTTTGTCGGCGTTGGACCTGCGCGCGGCCGAGCCGCCGAACGCCGATGCGGGGAAGTTCCTCGTGCCCTACGAACAGGTGCTCAAGGCGCTCGTTGACGACAACCTCGCCGCCGCCCAACAGGCCGCGCACACGCTGCCCGACGGCGCGGGTGCCGACCTCGAAAAGGCCAAGGACCTCAAGGCGGCGCGGACGGCGTTTGCCACGCTCAGCCAGACGGCCGAGAAGCTGGCCGCCGGCGTGCCCGGCTACCACGTTTTTTATTGCCCGATGGCCAAGAAAGATTGGGTGCAGCAGTCCACGGCGGTTGCCAACCCTTACGAGGGCAAGGAAATGCTGACCTGCGGGGTGGAGAAAAAATAGGTCCCCCGCCGCGCTGGCCTCACGGGGGAGTCGGCGTGGGAGCGGGAGCGTCGGCCGGCAGTTTCATGAGCTTGCCGACAGCTCCGTTGCACACGGCGCATTCCTCCAGGTCCACGTAGGCGGGAGCGGCTTTGTCCACTCCGAAATCCGGGCCGTGCCCGTGGTGGCGGAAGCTCTCCAGTGCATCCATGCCGTCCCGGCGCTTCTTTTCAAGTCGTTCCAGCAGAGCCGTCCGCTCGCCGTCAGGCAGGTGCAGGCGGTCCATGCGTTGCGTCATCCAGCCTTGCATGAGGGCGTTGATGGCGACGAGCCGCTGGCGGGAGTCCTCACTGTAGAGTTGTCCGTGAAGTTTCTCCGACAAACCGGGCCCGAACGTCGAGGCGCGGCTCTTCATTCCGTAGAAACCAGCCGGTCGCGCGCGGTAGGTTTGTAGCGCCCAGATCGTGGCGGTGCAGATCGGGCAGGCGTAGATGAAATGGTAGTAACTCTGCCCCTCCTTCTTGAGGAGAATCTGGTCCACGTCCGCGTTGGAAAGCCCGTCCTCGTACAGCCCTTCGAGCACGCTGTAAAAGATGAAGCGGCTCGTGTCATCGAAATCCCGGTAGACCGGCTTCTGATCCGTCTGTGCGGAGGAGCGCGAAGCGCCGGTTGCGAGCAAAACACCGGCCAGCGCCAGGGCGATCATGGTTTTCATCCGGGAAGAAGAGACCGCGGCCGGGCGGCGCGCGTTCAAAGTGGCGTTGGCTCGGCGGCGCGGGTTTGCAGAAAACTTTGCGCCACCACCCAGGCGGCTGCGCCGATGCCCAAGGCCACGACCAAACTCGAAAGCTCGTCGCGGTAGCCGTCCGCATTGTAGGGCACTGCCCGCGCGGCTTGCACGACGCGCGGCCCGTGCAGCATGACCACCCAACTCAGGAGCATGACCCCCGTCCAGAAAGCGCCCCACGCGGCAAGAACCCCGCTGAAAATGCTCACCGCCCCGGCCACGAACGCGGCGCAAGTGAAGTAACACCAGAACGCGTGCCACGGCAGCCAAGCCGGCACGACGGAGATGATGTACGCCGCGAAAACCACGTGGAAGGCCGCGAAACCGAGCAGGGTCACCCCGTAACCGATCCGCCCGACCCGGATCGACCAGACCGGCCATCGCCCCGGCGCGGCGTCGATGCCGGCCAGCATCCACGCGCCGAAGGCGAGGGCGAACGTTTCGCACAACACCCCCCACCGGGCCCCGTTCGCGTGGTCGATGATGAGCACCCGCACGTGCAGCAGCACGATCCACAGGAACAGGAGTACCCCGAGAACCAACGCGGGGACGGTGGCGCTTTTGCGTTGCAAACGCCGGACGACGATCCAGCCGCCCGCCCCGAGCAGAATCAGGCTGTTGAGGACTTCCCAGACCGGGCGTCCCGGCAGGAACTTCGGCAACGGCTCCAGGCCGATGACGTACCCGGTTTGCGTGAAGTTCTGGACCGCGAAGGCCACGAACGCCGCGCCGAACAGGACGGCACCGGCCCGGCTGAGAGTCACAAGCACCGGCGCGGGTCGAGTTTCCATTCGCGCGAGGGTAGCGAGGCGGCGCGGCTTGTCACGGGCGAAATCGGTCCTTCGCACGGCGTCCGTCTCATCCTCCCGCCGCGTGGCCACGGGTGCCGCGCTCACCGGATCGCCGGATGGATGAACTCATCCAGCGCGTGGATGAACTGCAAGTCCAGCCTCGCAGCTTCCGCGGCACCCACCTGTGGACCGAACAGGTCCGCGCTGGCCTTGTACATGATGGTCTCATCCGGGCCTGCCTTGCCGTGGGACGCGTCTCCGCCCTCGAAGAATGCTTTGTTGGTCTTCCCGTCCGGGGTGTGGCTGACGTGGTGACCGACCAGCCCGACACCTTGCACCCATCCTTCGGACTCCAGCTTGCCGGCCGCCGCCGGATTGACCTTGGAGCCGAAGTAAGTCCGGTAGGGGCCGGACGGGACGCCCTCGTGGTAGGTAATCTCGCCCACCTTCACCTGATGGGTGTCGAAAAAGAGCCATTTGCCTTCCAGTCTGTCCTTCTCGAAACGGCCCTGCGCCCGCGTGTTGCCGGTGGCATCCGTGATCTTGTAATCGCCCGTCCGTGCCCCGGAGGCGTCGCGTGCGCCGACCGCCGTCAACTCCGTGCCGGCCGCCGCCAGTGGCGGCAGGATCGCGCCGCCCGCCAGGAGTCCGCCGCCGAAGAGGGCGAGGAGGAGTCTTTTCATCGGGAAGCGGTTGCCGGAGAGCCGCTAATACTTGAGCAACGCCGTCACCGGTGTCGAGCCTAGCTTCGCGCGCCCGCCGAGAAACTCCAGTTCGATCAGGAAGAGCACCGCCAGCGGCTCGCCGCCGAGTTTTTTGATGAGTCGAGCGCCGCCGCCGCCGTGCCGCCGGTGGCCAGCAGGTCGTCGATGAGCACGACCCGGTCGCCGGGTTGCAAGCGCGTCGGCCTGCATTTCCACGACCGCCTCGCCGTATTCGAGCGTGTAGGCGTGGGACTCCGTCTGGCCGGGCAGTTTGCCCTTCTTGCGCACGGGGACGACGCCCACGCCCAACGCGTAGGCCACCGCCGCGCCGAAGAGAAACCCGCGCGCGTCGATGCCCACGATCTTCGTCGGCGGGCCGCCGGGCAGCGCGCGGCAGATGTCCGCGAAACCATCGATGGCCAGCCGGAAGCACGCCGGGTCGGCCAGCAGCGGCATGATGTCCTTGAACAGGATGCCAGGCTTCGGGAAATCGGGCACGTCGCGCACGGCGCGGTAGAGAGGGGAAAGGTCCATGAAATGACGAATGACGAAGGCCTGAGATAAGAAGGCAGAAGGCGAAGGGACAGAAAAGCAGAAAAGGGCTAAGCCGGCGCTTTCGGCTCAAGTCCCCCGTCCGCATTCGTCATTCGTCATTCGTCATTCGCATTGACGGTCGCTTGCGGCGGATTAGCGGAGGTTTGCAAAAAGCCCCCCTTCCTTTTACGTTGGCTGTCCGCCGCCGTCCGCGGAAATCATGGACTTTACGCCTCCGCCTCTCCTCGGCTCCGCCTTGCACATCGTGAGTCGCGGCTATCTGGCGGAATCGACGCTCTTTTTCCTCGTTAGCTGCATCCTCACGGCAACCACGCTCGGAACGCGCCGTTTTTTCCCGCTTTTGAATCTCGCGGTGATCGTCCCGGGATTTCTGCTGCAAATCGCCTTCCTCGTCAGTCGCGGGGGAATGGCGGGGACGTTGCCCGTTGACCAACCTTTTCGAGGTCATCGCTTTTCTGTGTTGGGCGCTGGTGTTTTTTTACCTGATCGTCGGCAACACCTACCGGCTTTCGCCCCTGGGCATGTTCACGGCTCCGCTGGTCTTCGTGCTGCAAATCTTTGCCCTCGGCGCTCCCCTCGATCAGCCGGGCCAGCGGCGCGGGCGCGGTCAACCCGTGGCTGGAAACCCACGCCGCCTTCAGCATCCTGGCCTTCGGGGCGTTCGCGCTCGCGGGTTTGGCGGGCGGGATGTATCTCTGGCAGGAACGCCAGCTCAAGACCCACCGCGTCCGGGCGCTCTTTTTCCAACTTCCGCCCATCGCGGACCTTGGCAAGCTCAATACCCGGCTGCTCCTCGTCGGCTTCGTGCTCCTGACCGTGGGGCTGGCGGCGGGCGTCGGCATGGGCGTGCCCAACACCTGGCCGCACCTCGCCTGGGCGGTGGTCGTGTGGCTGCTCTACGCGTTTCTCGTGCAGGCGCGCTGGGGGGCGTGGGAACTGGCCGCCGCGCCGCGTGGCGTCGCCTCTCGGTGGTGGCGTTCGCCCTGGCGCTGCTGACCCTGAGCGGGCTGTCGTTCGTGGCGGCCTGAAATCTTGTCCCCTTTCTTCATCCACGCGCCGCATGAACATCGTTTGCTTCGGATTGAGCCACCGCACGGCGGAGGTGGAGGTGCGCGAGCGGTTCGCCTTCGCCGACAAGGAACTGCCCGCCGCGACCCGGCGGTTGCGCGCGCTCGAAGGCGTGCGCGAGGCGCTCATCCTCTCGACCTGCAACCGCGTGGAACATTACGCCGTGCTCGACGACGGCCCGGAACCCGTCCGGCGCGCGCGCGACCTGTTCCGGCTGTATTGCGAGACCGGCGGCCTGGACACCCACGCGGAGGGCGAACAGTTTTATCACCACGACGCGCCCGCGCAGCGTGGAACACCTCTTCCGCGTGGCGAGCGGGCTGGACTCGATGGTGCTCGGCGAGACGGAGATCCTCGGTCAGGTCAAACAGGCGTACAGCGTCGCGGCCGGGGCGGGGACGACCTCGCGGGTGTTGAATAAGCTCTTCCAGCGCGCGTTCCAGGCTGGCCAAGCAGGTGCGCTCCGAACACGGAACATCGGGCGCGGCACGGTGTCGGTGGCGTCGGCGGCGGTCGATCTGGCGGAACGGCTCTTCGGCGACCTGCGCCGCTGCCGCGCGCTGGTGCTCGGCGCGGGCGAAACGGGCGAACGCACGGCGCGGGCGCTGCTTTCGCGCGGGGTGCGGCCCGCCGGGCTGGCGGTGGCGAACCGTTCGCCCGAACGCGCCGCCGCGCTGGCGGCCGAACTCGGCGGGCGGGCGGTGGCGGAGTTCGACGGGTGGGAACGCGAGGCGGCCGGCGTGGACATCCTCATCACGTCCACGGCGGCGACGGGACGCGTGGTGACCGCCGCGCAACTCGGCCGCGATCATGCGCGGGCGCGGCGACCGGCCGCTGTTCGTCATCGACATCGCCGTGCCGCGCGACGTGGAACCGGCGGCCAACGACATCGAGGGCGTGTACCTCTACGACATCGACTCGCTCCAGGAAATCGCCCGGCAGGGCATGGCCTCACGCGAGCGCGAAATCGCGGCGTGCGAACGCATCATCGGCCGGCACGTGGAAGAGTTCGAGTCGTGGGTGAAGAGGGCTGGGGAAAACGCGGGATGCGGGATGCGGGGCACAGAGTCGCCGAAAGGGAATCGTGAGATGTTGCCTTCGGCGCTCTAATGTTCATCGTCGTTTGATTTCTGAAGGCGATTCCAGTGTTAAGCCTAGTTGAGCGCACCTATGAAGCGAGCGTTGAAGATCATCGCTTTACTCGCCGTGAGCGGTTTGTTGTCGTGTCTTGGTCAATCGCTTTATTTTCACTTTCACCCTGCCGCTGATTTCGCGGCGTGGACCGGACGCACTTTGCCCGAGGGCTTTCAAATTGCTCGCTCGCGCAGTGCCCTGACAGACAACATCCTGCGATCTTCCTACTATTGTGTGCTGCGTATGCCTGCGGGCACCTTTCATCGCCTGCTGGATGGCACTGACTTCGCGCCTTCCAGCGAGGCGAAGGATGGTCACTGGCAAGAAGTACAGGCCGAGCTTGTTCCCGAGTTACGGGCCGAAGACATCTCGGAGGCGTATGCCTGGTATCCGCCGGGACACCATGCGCAGTTTCTTCTCCGCGACCGCACCGACACAGTGGCATATTATGTTGTTTCCACGCTGTAGTACTGCGGCCACCCGCGAGAGTATTTTACTTTGAGATGTAGCGGACTTCCGGGAGCGCCAAAGGCGCGGCCTCATAAAAGCCTGGGGCAACGCCCCAGGTTGGAACCGACCAGGGGACGAGCCCTGAAGGGGCGATTCATCCGGGTGGCGAGTCCGGATGAATCGCCCCTTCAGGGCTTGGCAGAAGACCCTTGCTTACCTGGGGCGTTGCCGCAGGCTTTTATGAGGCCGCGCCTTTGGCGCTCCGGAAGTCATGCGGTCACCACTCAAAGTAAAATGCTCTAGACACGGATCGACATTCCTCCGATCAAAGCCGGAAATAATCAGCAACCATGCGCGAGGTTTTCGTTCACCAAGACTATACTCGGGTCGGCCTCTGCCAATCCATCCTGGACACGGCCGGAATCCCGAACTTCATCCGCAACCAGTACACCAACAACACCATGACTGAGATTCCGTCGGGATTGTTCTTCCCGACGCTCTGCGTGCTCCATGACAGCGACTACGACCGTGCGATGCAGATTCTCCGTGAATTGTACCACGCGCCGGCCGTGCAAACCGCCGATTGGCGCTGCCCGAAGTGCGGCGAGGAGGTGCCCGGCAACTTCGAGTTGTGCTGGCAATGCAGCGCGTCCCGGCCAGATTGAACAAACCGCCGCAGGCGTTCTATCATGTCCTGTCACCTGACCCTCGGCACGCGCGGGAGCGCCCTCGCGCTGGCGCAAACCACCCTCACCCTCGAAGCCCTGCGCGCGGCTTGGCCCGGCGGGCGATTCGACGTGCGCGAGATCAAAACGACCGGCGACAAACGCCAGGACCTCAGTCTGACCCACCTCGCGCCCGGCGGGCACGGCTACGTCGCCTCCGCCACCGTGGACGGCAGCGCGGCGGTGTCCTCGCCGCCGTTGGTCGGCAAGGTCGATCCGGGGCTGTTCACCAAAGAACTGGAAGCCGAACTACTCGCCGGGACGATCTCCGTGGCGGTCCACAGCCTCAAGGACCTTCCCACCGAGATGCCCGCCGGGCTGAAACTCGCCGCCGTCCTGCCGCGTGCGGAGACGGCCGACGTGCTCATTTGGAAAGAGGATCAGGCGGCCCCCAACGCGCCGCCGTCCGTGTTGCCACCGCTGCCTTTGGGCGCATGGATCGCCACGAGCAGCCTGCGGCGTCAACGTCAACTCCTCCACGCCCGGCCCGATCTGCGAATGTGCGAGATACGCGGCAACGTCGGCACGCGGTTGCGCAAACTCTACGACCACCCCGAATGGACCGGCACCGTCCTCGCCCTGGCTGGTCTGGAACGCCTCGGCTTCCGGGTGGACCGCGCGCACGGCGCGCTGGAAACGGACGGCGGCCTGCGTTTCCGCGCGGCGATCCTCGGGCCGGACGCGATGCTGCCGGCCGTCGGGCAGGGAGCCATCGGGTTGCAGGCGCGCGCGGACGACACCGAAACGCTCCGCGCGCTGGCTGCGATCAACCACGCGCCCACTTGGGCAGCAGTGACGGCCGAACGCGAGTTGCTGCGTCTGCTGGGCGGCGGCTGCCAGTTGCCGTTAGGTGTGGCAACGAGCATCGACGAGGCGCGTGCCAAACTGCGTCTACGCACGGTGCTATTTTCCATGCAACCAGTCGAACCGCCGGTGTTTGCCGACGCCGCCGGGCCGCTGGACGGGCCGGAAGCCGTCGCCGCGCAGTGCGCCCGAAAACTGGGATTGACGGCTTGAAAAGCCGTCACCGGGTCGGTCTATTTCTCAAACACCTTTTTGATGTCGCCGATCTTGCTCTGGACCTTGCCCTTGACCTGATCGTCCTGACCCTCGGCGTGGAGGTCCGGGTTGTTCGTCGCCGCGCCGACTTTTTCCTTCACCTTGCCGGCGAGATCGTTGACCTTGCCTTCGATTTTGTCTTTGGTGCTTTCTTCCATAAGAGTGGGGAGGGTTATTGAGGGTTTACTGCGGCAAGAGTATCGGGTCCCACCGCGCCGGAGGCCGGGTCTAGCCGCTGACCTTCACGAACTCGAACCGCCGGTCGAACCGCCCGCCCGCGTGACGGCGGCAGCATTCGCGGCACGCGAGCCGGTGGCGGCGGGCGTTGATCGGCCGGGTCCGGCGCAAGGTCGTCGCGCACTTCGGACATTGGTAAACATGACTCCGCCGCGCGGGCCGGCGGCGTCCGAGCGGCAGCGTGTGGCAGCGGTTTTCGTCCGGGATGCCGAGGTCCAGGCACGCCAGCCGCCATTCCGCGCCGTGGGCGGTGATGCGGCGCTTGCCCGCGCGGTCGTAGGCGACGAGGTGGGCCAACTCGTGCCTCAAAGTGCGGTCCACCTCGCCGGGGAATTCCGGCAGGCGCGGGTTGAGTTGGACCTCCGCGCGCTCCGGCCGCGCGAGGCCCGCCGTGCTGACCAGCCGCGCGTGCCAGCGCACGGCCACCCGTTCCGCGAGCGCCGCGCAGCCGATCCCGCGCAAGAGTTCGGCTGCCTGCCGGGTCAACGCCTCGTCAGTGGCGAGCGATCCTTTCGAGTCCGCGCGGCGCTCGGCGGGCGCGGGGGCGGGCGGGAAGATGAACGACCAGACCAGTTGCACCGCCCCGGTGAGCGTTTGCATGGCGCGATGGGGTTTGCTCATAGGAACTGAAAGTAGCGGAGGATACGGACTCAAACCCGGTTGATCGTTCGCTTGTATTCGTCGTGGGTTCCGATGAAAAACCAAATCACCGTATCTCCATCCATCGCGCCGACGGCGCGATAGCCATCGGTTACGCGGGCGGACCAGTATTTGCCCACCTTCTTGAATCGGAGCGAAGGATGCGATGGATCGCGCAGCCAAAGGGCATATTGTTTGCGCGCGGTCCTTTGAAGGTGTGTGGGGAGAGCGTGGTACGCCGTCCAGAAGCCATCGACCGCCCTACTCTTCATCCGCAGGAAACGGGGTAGATTTTCCCATGCGATGCGCGTCAATGGCTCGTTGCGCCAGGGCGTCCAGCCGCCCTGCGGTAACATCCTCCTCGAATTCGCGGTCCCACTCATCCTCGAGACGTTGGCGCAACCACTCTCCGAGGGTGAACACCTCCTCGCGCGGGAGACGCTCAATGGCAGCTTCGATCTCCGAAAGATTGCTCATTGCCGGAAGTCTAATCGAAAGACCATCCGGCACAAGCCACATGGAAGCCGACGAGTCCAAGACTAGTGGCAGAGGCTGGCGAGAAGGGACGTGGAATTGAAAAAAGTCTGTCGCCAGCCTCTGCTCGCAGAATGCGGGGTTAGGCGATTTGGGATGAGGCCGCATCCGCAATCAGTTTCTGGACATGTGTTGCGAGCAACTCCTCGGTAACACCCATCTGCTTCAGGAGGGGACGATAGATTGGTTCACAGACTCTCTCTGCATCGTGGAACAATCGGGTAAGCTGTGAAAGCCGCTGGATCATAGTGCGTCTGCCGACCTCAATCATAAAGTCACCGGCATAATCCGCAAAAAAATTGTGATTGAGATGGTTGCGTTCATGGAGCGCGTCTTGTAATAGCTGCGAACTTTGCTGGGCTATAGGTATCCGGTGCTCATGCGCCAGCCGGAGCAATTGTCCAATGGTCTTCGAGTCGTGGGCTGCGAAAATTGCGTCGAACTCGGATCGCGTGATGGGAAGCCCAAACGTCTTGAAAGTAACGACCATATTCACCAACCCTTTCTCCAGTACCTGCGCGGAGTAGGCTGCCAAGCCGAAGAAAGCATACACCTCCTTCTCGCTATAATTTTCAGGCTCTGGAACTTCGTACATGGATAAAGGGTGCGAAAAGCGCATGACGGGTAATGAACATCCCAATGATGCGAAAAAAGGTGTCGGTGTGTAGCCTAACCAGCCGTCAGCGCCGCGCGTTCGTCCTCCAGCGCGCCCGCCGTTTTTTCGAGGAAATAATCATACCCACCCACGTAGGGGGCAACCTTGCCCGCGCTGACGTGCAGCACCTTCGTCGCCAGCTTGCGGATGAAGTACACATCGTGCGAAATAAAAACTAACGTCCCCGCGTAACGCTCCAACGCCAGCACAAGCGATTCCACCGTCAGGATATCCAGGTGCGTCGTCGGCTCGTCCATCAGGAGCAGGTTCGGCGGATCGACCAGGAACTTGATGAGGTTCAGCCGGCTTTTCTCGCCGCCGCTCAAGACCTCCGTCTTCTTGTAAATGTCGTCCTTGCGAAACAGGAATGACCCGAGAATGGCTCGGGCCTCGTCCTCGCGCACCGTCGGCGCGCTGTCCATGACTTCCTCCAGCACGCTCTTGCCCACCGTCAGCGTGTCGGCGCGATGCTGCGAAAAATAACCAATGCGCGAATTGTGCCCCTCGCGGCGTTCGCCCCTTTGAAAAGGCAACACTCCGGCGAGGATTTTCAACAACGTCGATTTGCCCGCGCCGTTGGGGCCGACGAGCACCGTCCTTTCGCCGCGCTCGATCTCCAGGTTCAACCCCCGGTAGACCACGTGCTCGCCGTAGGCCATGTGGATGTTTTCCAGCGAAAGCGCCCGCTGCCCGCCGCGCGGCGGCTCGGGAATCTGGAAGCGGAACGGCTTCTTCGGCGGCACGGGCTTGTCGATCTTCTCCATGCGCTCGATCTGCTTGAGCTTGCTCTGCGCCTGCGACGCCTTGGACGCCACCTGCCGGAACCGCTCGTAGAACTCCTGCAAATTGGTGATCTCCTTTTGCTGGTTCTTGTACGCGGCGACCTGTTGTTCGTAGTTGGCCTCGCGCTGGCGCAGGAACTCGGAATAATTCCCCGTGTAATGCACCAGCCGCCCCTCGGCCACGTCGTAGACGGCCTCGGCGATTTCATCCATGAACGCCCGGTCGTGCGAGATGACCAGGATCGCGCCGGAATACGTCTTCAGGTAATTTTGCAGCCACAACAGCGAGAGCAGGTCGAGGTGGTTGGTCGGTTCGTCGAGCAACAACAGGTCCGGCTCCATGACGAGCAGCCGCGCCAGGTGCGCGCGCATGATCCAGCCGCCGCTCATCTCGCGCGCAGGCCGGGTGTAATCGCCGATGCGGTAGCCCAGCCCGGCGAGCATCTTCTTGGCCTTGGCTTCGACCTGCGGATTGTCGAGCGCCTCGTGCTTGGCGTGGGCTTCGAGATAGGCGGGACTGGCAACGTCGCCCGCCGCTTCGAGTTCCTTTAACCGGGCTTCGAGCAGGGGCACCTCGCCCGTGCGGCCGGTGGCGAGGTCGAGCACGGTTTCGGCCCCGGCGGGTTCGCTCTCCTGGGGCAGGTAACCGACCATCGTCCACTCGTCGCGTTCGACCGTCCCGGCGTCGGGCGGCTGGTGGCCGAGGATGACGGAAAACAGCGTCGATTTGCCCGCGCCGTTGGGACCGACGAGCGCGACGCGTTCGCCGTAGTTGACCTGGAGCGAGGCGTGTTCAAACAGGGTCCGCCCGCCGACGGTTTTCTTCAGATCGCGTATGGTGAGCATGGCGTTGGAAAAGCGCGCAATATAGCGCGCTTGTCCCCGCGTGGCGAGTGGCACCGCGCAAAAACACGCTGCGCCGACGGCCTTTCGAATCGCTCCCGGAGATCAGGACTCGGACAAGCGCGGTCCGACCGATTCCCCGATGCTTCTGGCAATCGCCTTGTCGGCCGACAGGAAACCGCCGCCGCGGATCATCAGGCACAGCGCCATGCCGATGGCCAGGAGGTGGTATTCGTAGCCGCCCTTGTCCATGAAAAATCCGTTTTTGCCGTGGACCAGCGCGATGGCCACCACCATCGTCGTGCCGATGCCGAAAGCGGCCACGCGCGTGAGCAGCCCGAGGATCAGCCCGATGGCCCCGGCGAACTCCGCCGCGATAGCCAGGAAAGCGAAAAACGCCGGGATGTGCATTTTATCCTCGAACATCCCCATCGTGGCCCCGAACCCGTGCCCGCCGAACAGGCCGAAGGTCTTCTGGAGGCCGTGCGGCAGGAAGACCCCACCCAGGGTCAGTCGGAGAACAAGCAGGCCGGTGCTTTCGCTGGTGTTGAGGAGACGGATGAGAGCTTTCATGGGAGGAATGCGGAAAAATTGAACGTTGAACGATGGCCGCGCCAGCCTAAGCGCGTGCCGGCCCGAACGTCAACCATGACCGCAACCGGATGCGGGTCGTTGGCCAAATCCGTATTTTCTTTTTGTAAGTCCTTGCGCTGTAACGACAAGTTTGTATAAATTCGCGGTGCTGGTTCCTCCAGGCCCAAAAAAACCATGAGCACTAAGTTTACTTTTTTGCGGTGGGCGGCTGCCGGGCTGTTGACGATGGCCGTGGCCAGCAGTTGTGACACCAGCGGTCCGCATGGCGCAGATACCTCCCGGAGTTTTTATCGGGTCGGTCACGGCGTCGTCGTGGTTGGCGACACCACGTACTGGGACCTGGACCCGGCCGCGGGCTCAATCGGGATCAACGAGAAAAATCACTACTATCACCGCTTCATCAAGCTCGGCGATAGCACATGTTATGAGCAGAGCGGTTACTACATCACTCATCCGCACGGGAGCGTATCCAAACCGCAGACCAGTTTCACGTGGAAGTACCCACCCCGGGGCCTGATTCATCCTTTTGCAAATGGGGACACCTACGAAGAAAACGGCTCGTACACCTGCATCACCCATCCACCGGGCGGCCCGTGCATCGAATGCGGGAGCGTCACGATGATCACCCACCCGCCCGGAGCGGTGGCGACCCCGACCCCGACGCCGAGAGCTTCCGGCAACTGATGACCCGCCGCGCGTCGGCGTCCCTGGCGTAGGAATGGCCGCAGGCGCGGCTGCGAAGCACCGTCGCCGTCCATCGTTCGCGGCGATGGTCCCGGACGCTTTTGCGGTTTTGTCATTGCCGGGAAGGGAGCCTTGCGGCATTCGTTGGGAGGGGGCATCCGCGGGTTGCCGTCGATCCGGCCCCGGTGCCTTCGCCCATCCCATGAAACGCCTCCTGCTCGCGCTCGCGCTCGCCTCGTTCAGCCCCGCTTGTCCGGGCGCGCAGACGGAACCTCCCAACACCGTGCTGTCGGGGACCGCCAAGGGCACCTTCACCGGCGAGCCGGAAACCTTCAAGACCGAGGGCGAGGCGGTCGAGCATTACCGCAAGGCCCTGGAGGAATCGAAGGGCGCTTCGATGAAGGCGATCTACGCGGCCTTCGGCATCGTCGGCGACTCCAACGTGCCGGACGAGTCCTTCACGAGAATGGCTCCGATGATGCGGACGTTCGCGGCGCACGCCGGTGCGTTGGTCAAAGTGGACCGCTGCGTGGGTCCCAGGCTCGGCGACACCGTCCAGCGCGCGGGCTACATCCTGCTCTACGAACGCGGGTTCGGTTTCGTGGACACCTCGTTGATCCACACGGACAAGGGTTGGCGGCTGCTCAACCTGAAGCTGGATTTCAACAACGAAACCGCCGAGTTACTGAAGGCGATCCCGGGCGAGTATTATTTATTCGGCCAGCAAAACCCCGCCGTCCCGCCGATCCCCGCCGCCAAGCTCCCGCCCCCGCCGACGCCGACGCCGGCCGCTCCGCTGCCGGACTGGAGCGCCTTTTCCCTCGTCGAGCCGGACGAAAACGGCGGCTGCACGGAAACCATTTATCTGGTCAACGAACGCGCCGTGCCGACGACGTTCGACGGCAACATCCTCGTGAACCCGGGCGAGTCCGTGCGGTTCGTGCACATCGTCGCCGGGGAATGGACGAAAAACCTCACCCGCAGCTTCAAGGTTGCCGGGCAGGGGTCCGTCCCGGTGCGGCCCGTGGTGCTCAAGGGGATGGCTCCGTTCCCGGATGCACCCTGAACAGGTCAACCAGGAAAATCTTGTTCCCGACCCACCGCCAGGTCAGTCTCCGGTGATCCAACCAACGATCTTCATCAATCCTCGTGATGAACCCACTCAAATCTTTGTTGGCGTCCCTGGTTGTCGTGGCAGGCGGTATGTCGGTTTCTTCCGCGCACGGGGCAGACCCCGGGCCGACGGATGCTTTCCTGGACCGTCCGTTGCCGGCGGACCTGCACATCGGAACCGTGTCCGCCCCCGCGCCGGAGGGCAACGGGTCCACCATGAAGGAGTTCTCGATGTTGCGGGTGCCGTCGTTTTGGGGCGGCGTGCAGTTGCTGGGCGCGATGAGCGGCAAGACCGTCCGGTTGCCCAAGGAACTCGCCGAGTGGCCCGACGAACGTACAGAGGACAACTGGGGGATGTCTCTCGGCATCCCGCAGGACGGCAAGGTGCGCGAGTTGTTCGAGCGGCTTTGCCACACCCTGGACCTAGATTGGCATTACGATGCCAAAGCAGATGTCATTGATCTCGAACCGCAGTGGAAGCGTGCCGACGCCCGACCCGGCCGTGAGTTGGTTGGCATTTTGCTCGACACCAGGCCTGTCCGGCCGCATGAGTTGAAACACGATCCCAAACCCAACCGTGTGGGTGGCCATGGTTCGCTGTTGGACCCTTGGCGGCTGGCCTTCGACGCGCTGTTGAGTCAGCCGGAGAACTTTGCCTCCGCCGGAGCCATGCGGCTTTACCACGACAGCCACGGTCATGGTCGCGGGATGAGCTTGTACCTCGTCGATAACCTGTGCGCCGGGAGGCTTCTTGCCCCCGATGGCCAAGTGCAAGTTCTGGTGCTCAACGAACAGGAGAGCTGGTCGAACAAGGAAGACCCCGGCAACCTAGCTTATTACCTGTTTGACGAGAATGGGAAGTTTACGCAGGGCGGCGTGTATGCCATTGCGCCGGGTCGAGGAGGTGGGATCATCAAAGCCCGGATCGAGGACAAGCAGATTGTCACGGTGACAGTCGGATGGGGCAGCTTCGCAAGCAATCCTGTCGATCTGCATTTTGCGCTATCGGACGGCAAGCTCGTCTTGCAAGGCACGACGGATTCCAACGGGGTAGAAAGGAATGCGAAGGACAGTCAGCACTTGGCTGACGAACCGCGTGGAGCGATCACGCGCTTGGAGTACAGCGTGTCGGCCCAGTCGTCCAAATAAGGTAGGGATGCCTCGGAGAGGCATCCCTACCTTATTTGGACGACGCCTGCGGCGATCCCGCATCTCAGTCTCGCAGCCTCGCAGCCAAAGCCTGTCGCCCACCCGCCGGGTCCAGCGGCAGCGTCAGGCACAGGCTCTGCGTCGGCAGCACCGCATTCCAGTCGGCGATGAGTTTTCCGTAGGCCTCGCCCACGGGTCGGATTTTGCGGTCGAGGTCGAAGAGGCCGAGCGGATTGAGCACGCCGTTGTTTTCGCGCAACGCCGTTTCCCAATCGATCTGGTCGGTGAGCGAATACCACGTAAACCCGACGACGGGTACACCGCTATTGCGCAGGCGCAGGACGTTGGCCCATTCCTTCCACAGCCAATACGACGCCTCGTCGCCCCGGGGACCCTGCCATGTATTGGTCTCGGTGTGCATGACCGGCAGCCGGTAGCGTTCGTAATACTGGCGCGTGATCTCGCAGTAGCCGAACACCTCGCCCGCCGGGGACGTGCGGCCGTCGGCGGCGACGCGGTGTTCGTTGGTGACATAGTAGTCGTTGCCCATCACGCAATGGTGGCGCACGTCGTTTTCCAGGAAGAAGCGGTATTCCTCGCGCGACAGGCCGTGGTCGCGCAGGAACTCGTACATCTCGCTGTTGACGCGCTGGCCGTAGTTGAGGTCGAGGGAAAGGAAACGCTCTTCGTTGAGAATCTCGGCGGGCTTGATGGCGGCCGGGCTTTCGGCGTGGAAATACTCGCTGGATTCGCTCTGGATGAACAGCGCGTCCGGCCGCACGGCGAGGATCGCGCGCATGGCCAGGACGTTGGCTTTGACCAAGTGCTTGAGCGCGGTGACGAACGCGCGGTCGTCGGAGAGTTGTTCGTTCCACCAGCCGTAGCGCGCGGAGAACATCGCGCAGACGTACATCTCGTTGACGGGCGTGTAGAGCTGCACGGACGGGAAGCGCAGCGCGAACGTCTCCGCGTAGCCCGCGAACAGGCGCGGGAAGTCCGGGTTCTGGAAGTCGCCGATCCAGTCCGGCACGCCGAAATGGCACAGGTCCACGATGGGCGTGATGCTGCGTTCGCGCAGGGCACGGAAGGTTTCGTCGGCAAATGTCCAGTCGTAGCGGTCCGGGCCGAGGTGCGTCCGATACAAAGGTGGGCCATAGCGCAGGAAACGGATCCCGAGCGACTGCGTGCAGTCGAAGTCTTCCCGCCAGCGGGCGTAGTGGCCGCACTTTTCCATTTCGTCCACGCGGGTGCGTCCGCCGTGGATGGTCGGATTGCTGTTCTCGATGCCGGTGGCGAAGATGAAGTTGGGAGTGGCGGCGCTTGTCATACGGTTCCCGGCGCTTTGCGTTCCGTTCATTAAGCCGAAAAATTTGCGCGCGCCATGCACAGTTCCTGCTGATTTTCGGTCATCGAACGCTCTACTGACCCCAACCCATCCCGAACATGAACAGGAAAACAAACCGAAATTTCTTCCGTGCCCTCGTTGCCCTGACAATGCTGTGCCTGCTCGCCCTCGTCGCCGCTCCCGCGACCTCCCTTGCCAGGAGCGAACTCGACTTCACCCTGGTCAACGACACCGGCTACGAAATCAACAAGGTGTTCATGTGTCCGGTCGGTTCCGGGCAGTGGGGAAATGACATTCTGGGGAAAGGGCACCGGATCGCGGACGGCGACTCGCAGGCGGTCGTTTTCCCCCGGCGCGACAATCACACGGGCAACTGGGACCTGCGGATCATGTGGAACAACGGCTCGACCCGTTCTTGGACCAACATCGATTTGAAGGAAATCCGCGTGCTGACGCTCCATTATAAAAATGAGCGTGCGTGGGTCACCACGAAATAGGCCGGGAAATTTTCGGATCACGCGCCTGCAAGCCTCCGGTTTGAGATGTATTTCCATGTCGATTGAAAAAGATGCAAATAGTAAGAATGCTCGCCGGGAGTTAGAGCGTTTCTCAGTTGCCTGTCCGGTTTTTCAGCCCCGGCAGGGGCGCAAGAGTTTAGCCCACGGCGTGAGCCGTGGGTTAAATGCGAGAAACGGCCGAGCCCCGGCAGGGGCGTAAGAAAACACGGCGGCCTTGCGAGGACCACCGGGCGGGTTTTTCTACGCCCCTACCGGGGCTGGCCTGGCTGGCGATCTTTCCCACGGCTCACGCCGTGGGCTCAACGACTACCGGCTCAAGCCGGTAGGATGCGATGGGACTAAAAGTCCGGTGGCGGCTAGAAGCCGCTTGGAAAGCCCCCGGCCCGGGCCGGCTGGCAAGGCATCGGCGGCGACCCCTGGCCTCACGGCGGGTCGGCCACGATGCGGAACGTTCCCTCGCCATCCTCGTCCCACTTCTGCTCCTCGATGTAGCGCTTGATCGTCTTCTCATCGACCGCTCCGACCGTCGCGCAAAAGTAGCCCCGTGCCCACAGGTGCTGGCCCCAATAACGCTTCTGCAAACTCGGGAACTCCTCCTGCAGCTTGCGCGAACTCCTGCCCTTCAAGTACTGCGCCAGCTTGGCCGGCGACAACACCGGCGGCGCGCTGACGAGCAGATGCACGTGGTCGGGCGACACCGCTCCACGCACCACCGCCACCTCCCGCGCCCGGCAAATCTCGCGGATCAGGTCGCGGCAACGCACCGCCAGGTCCCCCTTGAGCACCGGCCAGCGGTACTTGGTCACCCAGATCAGGTGGTACTTGCAGTCCGAGACCGTGTGCCCACGATGGTGGTAGTTGGCCATGCAGCCGCCCACCTTAACGCGCCACCCGCCACCCTCCAAGGCAGACCGTCTAAAGACGGTGGGCTCCAACCCGGCACCTGGATACTGAATTCTTGCGCCCCTGCCGGGGCTTGGGCAGGCCTTACACGCAAACGAAAAACGCTTTAGAGGTGATGGTCGAGCAATTCGAGGAGCGTTTTAAGTCATCCTTTGAAAAGCCGAAAGTCTAGCCACCCGCTTCAGCGAAGAGGTTGCTCTGGATCAAGGTGACGATGTGCCTGCGGCGCGAGGGGACTTTTACGTCCAACCCGCGGGCGGGGAACGGGTTGTCGGAACCATTCGTGAATGATCTTTACAGACGCGTGTTCGGCGGTAACATCCGCGGCGTTTCGTCCGGCCCATGAACACCCGTTTCCCCTCCCGCGTGCTCGTGGTTTTCCTCGGCGGCCTCCTCATCCTGGCTGCCAGCACCATTACCACGGCCTCCGCGCAGACCCTCACCTGGGGCACGAACGGCGCGGGCGGTCTCGGGCCAGTGGGATGTCGGGATGACCGCCAATTGGTACAACGGCTCCGCCAACGTCCCCTGGACCAACGGCGACGCCGCCGTGTTCGCGGGGACGGCGGGCACCGTGTCCCTCTCGGGGCTGGTGACCGCCAGCCAGATCACCGTCAGCACGGCGGGCTATACCCTGACCGGTTCCTTTTTGCAGGGCACCGGCAGCGGCCTGACGATGGAAACGGACGCGGACACGACGTTCACCGGGACGATCTTCGGCAGCGCGAGCAACAACACCCCCTTCACGAAAACGGGCTCCGGCGCGCTGATCGTCGATACCTTCGGCAACATCACGTTCTTTGGTTCGATCAACATCGCCAGCGGGGAAATGCGCTACACCAGCTACCAGGGGCCGGACTTCACCGGCAACTACGTGCTGGGCAACAACTCGTCGGCCGCCCTCACGTTCTCCACCGCGTTCTCCGAGGTCGGCAGCCTCGCGGGCGGCGGCGCGAACGGCGGCGTCGTGCGTCCCAACGGCACGACCGGCAGCTTCACCTTGCAGATGATCGGCACGGTCGATGCCTCCTACGCCGGGACGCTCGCGGGCAACGGCAACGCCACGCTTTCCCTGCAAAAGAGCGGCGACAGCACGCAGACCCTCACGAACGCCAGCCCTTCCCTGACGGGGGCGACCACGGTGAGCGGCGGCAAACTCGTGCTCGCGGGCTCCAACGGTGCGCTGCCCGCCACCTCCGGGGTCACGGTCAACGCGGGCGGCACGTTCCAGTTGGACAACGGCGCGGCGGTCAACGCGGCGCGGCTGGGTGCCAGCACGCCGGTCACCCTCAACGGCGGCACGCTGAGCCTCCTGGGCAACGCCACGCAGGGCGTGACCCAGAACTTCGGCGCGCTGAACGTCGCCAGCGGAGCCTCGACGGTCAGCGTCACGACGGCGGGCGGCGTCACGACGCAACTCGCCACTTCCGGGTTGGTACGCACGCCCGGGGCGACGGTCGCTTTCAGCGACGGCGGGCATGTGACCCTCACGGGGGCGGGCAACGTCAACGGCATCCTCGGCGCTTACGCGACCGTCGGCGCGGACTGGGCCAGCGTGGACGCGGGCGGCAACGTCTCGGCGTTCACGGGTTACACGACCGACACGACGACGGCCAGCACGACGGATAACCTGCGGATCGCCACGGCGGCCGGAGGCACGACCTCGCTGGCGAGTGTCCAGAGCCGCAACTCGCTCAACCTCGTGAGCACCGGCAGCGCCACCGGGGCGGTTGACCTCGGTGCGAATGGTTCGCTCGTCCTGGCCAGTGGCGGCCTGCTGAGCAGCGGTAACGGGTTCTTCATCCAGAACGGCAAACTCACCAGCGGCACCGGCGAACTGGTCGTCACCAACCAGTCCGGGCTGACGATTTCCTCGACGATCAACGGCGGCGCGCTGACGAAATCCGGCCCGGGCACCCTCGTACTCGCCGGCCCGAACAGCTACACGGGCACGACGACGATCAACCAGGGCACGGTGCAGGTCGCGTCGGACGCCAACCTCGGCACCGGCACGACCGTCGCGCTCAACGGCGGCACGCTCCAGTCCACGGCCGGGTTCACCTCGACCAAGTCGCTCCAGGGCAGCGGCGGCACCATCGACACCGGCAGCAACACCGTGGCGTTCACCGGCAAGACGAACACGGGATCGTTCACCAAAAATGGCGCGGGCATCCTGTCGTTGACCGGGCAGGTCGGGTCCATCTCCGTCAACGCCGGCACCCTGCAACTGACAAACCTCACCGGCACCACGACTTCGTTCATCACGCTGGGCAACGCCCGTCTGGAAGCCGGCGTCAACGGCCTGCAAGGCGTGACCAGCTTCGGCGGGACCAACGCCGTCATCTCGCCCGGCGCGCACGGGCAGGCGGCGACGCTGCCCATCGGGTCGCTCTTCGTATACGGCCAGACCGTCGTCGATGATGACCTGGGCAGCGCGGGACACGATCTGCTGTCGGTCTCCTCGAACCTGGACCTTTCCACCGGAACAGGCCCCGCGCTGCTCTTCCGCTTCAACAACCTCGGCGGCGTCCAGACGGGGGTGGCTTACCCGGTGCTGCAACTGCCCTCCTCGCAGGCGTTCTTTTTCAACACGGACAGCCTCGGCATCGACTCCGTGAGCGCGGCGGCCGGATACAAGGGCGCTTTCAGCGTCGTCAACGGCACGGTGGACGTGACTTTTTCGGCGGTGCCGGAGCCGTCCGTGCCGGTCGCGCTGTTATGCGGCGCGCTCGTCGTCTGGGGCGGCCGGACTGGGCTGCGCCGGAGGGCGGTGCGCGAAAAACGCGGAAGGTGAGGCGCGGACGGCTGTTCCTCCCGACGCCGTGCGCCCCGGCGGGGCGAGCGGGGCGGAGATGGCGCGGAGATTGCTGGAAATCAGCGTCCCGTGGGGTGTCGCCCCGCGAGGCCGTTCTTCTCCACCGTTCTCTCGCATGACCTGCCACCTCCGCCGCACGACCCGCACCGCCGCTGTCTGGAGCGCCCTGCTTTTCGTGCTCGCGGGCGTGTGCCCGCTCCACGCGCAGACATTCACCGCTTACGAGGGCCCTGACTTCACCCGGGCCGTCTTCGATCCCAACCGCTTGGGCCTCGACCCCGCCGCGCGCAACCGGCTCTCGACGGTGCTCGCGGCGGGCGTCACCTATTACAAGGCGGGCCTCGACGCCAAAATCCTCGGCACGGCGCTCCGCCTCGACCCCGCCAACCGCGCCGCACTCGACGCCGCCGAACGCCGCCGCAAGGGCGAACTCCCCGACCCCAAAGCGGGCAACCAGACGATCCCGCCGGCCACGGTCGTTGTCTACCTCGTCGGCCAATCCTCCGGGCTGCGCGCCCGGGGCGGGGCGGACAACCTCCAGCTGGCCGGCTGTTTGAGCGACATCGCCGTGGGCATCGACCCCGACAACCCGGGCGCGCAATACGAGAAATCCGCCGTCGCCCGGGTCAGCCCGCCTCCGCCGGTTTCCCCGGGCGCGCTCCCGGCCCCCTCCGAGGCCCTGCCGCCGCTCAAGCGCCAGAGCAAAATCCGCGGCCTGAGCATCAGCGACCTGCCCAACGCCCAGCGCACGGGCGCGGTGATGGAGATCATCGCCACCGCCGAGGAAGCCCGCAACCGGCAGGACCTCGGCGTCACCACGTCGCGTCCCGTGGGCCGGTCCATGCAGATCGCGCTCGAAGAAGCGTGGCGCGCGGTCAAGGTCCGCCATCCCGGCACCGGCGCGGGGCAGCGGCTGGTCATCAGCTTCGACAACAATTATTCGAGCAAGGACGGCCCGTCGGCGGGCGCGGCGTTCGCCCTGGTGTTGTACTCGCTCTACGACCCCGTGCGGTTCGCCGAGGATTGCGCGATGACGGGCGACATGACCGTCGATGGCCGCGTGCGGGCCGTCGGCGGGGTGCCGTGGAAGATTCACGCCGCGCAGGTCGATGGCTGCCGGGTGGTGGCCATTCCCAGGCAAAACGCCAACGCGGTCGCCGACGTGCCGCTGCTCTTCCCCGCCAACACGCTCTGGAACCTGCAAATCTTCACCGTGGACACGCTCGACGAGGCGCTAGCGGTCATGCGCGAGGACCGGCCCGCCGATTTGCAGCGTGCGATGGACCTGTTTGCCGCCGTGCAGCGCAAGGTCGGACCGGGCGCGTTGGGCTTGACCTCGGCCAACGCCGACCTCATCCCCACCCTGCGCGAAATCCTGCGCCTGGCCCCGGGCCACGCCTCGGCGGACGCGATGTTGAAGACGCTCGAAGGCCGGGGGGCGCGCACGCTGTCCCTCTACACGTCGCTGGACGAATTATCGCAGATCACGGACGCCGCCCTGAACGTCGATGCCCGCCTGCACGAACAGGAAAAGATCAACGCGCAGTCCATTGCCCAGGGCGTGGCCAATCTGGAAACGGTGCGTCCCCGGCTCGATTTCCGCACGGCGGACCTGTGCGCGGCGGAGCTGACGGCGTTGCGCACGTTGCAGGGATTGGTCCTGACGCGGCCGACCTCCGAGCAGGTGGCCGAATACCGGCGGTGCGTGGGGACCATCGACGAGGTGCAGCGGCGGATGTCCTCCGATCCGTCGCTCATCGAGGCGCTGCGGCATTGAAGCGTTTCCGTGGTCCGCCAGATTCCAGCCCCGGCAGGGGCGCAAGAGTTTAGCCCACGGCGTGAGCCGTGGGAGAGGTCGCTCCGAAAGTCCCAGCCCCGGCAGGGGCGTAAGAAAATCCGCGCGGTGGTCCTTGCTGGCAATTGGCTTTTCTTACGCCCCTGCCGGGGCTGACGCGTTTGGTGCGGTGCAACCCACGGCTCACGCCGTGGGCTAATCTCTTACGCCCCTGCCGGGGCTGCGGAAGCCTTGTGCGCTGGCAAAACGCAGCGGACGCGGTGAGTGGCGAGGGGTTGGACAAAACGGGGGGCGTCGGCCACGTTCGCGGCGGTGAATATTTCTCTCGTCATCCACGGCGGGGCCGACGCCCGTCCGCCCGCCGCCTTCCCACCCGTCCAGCAACAGGCCATGCGGGACGCGCTCCGCGCCGCGTTGCGAGCCGGACACGCGATCCTGCGGCGCGGCGGATCGAGCCTCGACGCCGTAGAGGCCGCCGTCTGCGCGCTGGAGGACGGCGGGCAGTTCGACGCCGGGCGCGGCGCGTACCGCAACGTGGACGGCGGCTTCGACCTCGACGCTTCCATCATGGACGGACGCACGGGGGCCGGCGGGCGCGGCCGCGCACGTCCACCACGTCAGGAACCCCGTGCGTCTCGCGCGCCTCGTCATGGAACGCACCGCGCACGTCCTGCTCGTGGCCGAGGGCGCGGAACGCTTCGCGCGCGACGCGGGGCTGGAGTTCGTGGACGACGACTATTTCACCCCTTCTCAGGCGCATGTCCCGGAAGTGGGTCGAGTCCGTCGCGGCCCACGGGCACGGTCGGCGCGGTGGCGCTCGACGCCGACGGCAACGTGGCGGCGGCGACCTCCACCGGCGGCACGCACCAGCGTCTGGCGGGCCGCGTGGGCGACACGCCGATCATCGGCGCGGGCACCTACGCGGACAACGCCGTCGGCGCGATCTCGGGCACCGGGGAGGGCGAATATTTCCTGCGCGCGGTGCTCGCGCACGACATCGCCGCGCGCGTGGAACACGGCGGGCACACGCTGGTGGCAGCGGCGGAAGCGGCGATGCGCGAAAAATTGACGGCGCGCGGCGGCGCGGGTGGGATCATCGGGGTCGATGTTCGAGGCGACCCGGTGATGGTCTTCAACACGCCGACGATGGCGCGCGGCGCGGTCGTCGGCGCGGACGGCGAGATGCGCGTGGGGCTCTTCCGGGAAGAAACGTGACCCGCGCGCGGGCTACGGCGTCGGCCACCAGAACGCCTCGGTCCCGCCGGTCGCGTCGTGGCTGAGATTGTCCTCGAACCAGTTGACGATCTCGTAGTGGTTCACCGGGCCGGCCGTGCGCAACGTCTCGTCGTAATGGACGTGCGTCTTGTTGTCCACGGTGATCGTCTTCGCCACGAACCCGCCGTAGATGCCGTTGTAGCCCTGCGCGTGGTCGTCGGCTGAGGAAGCAGGGTTGAGGCTGCCGTCGAGCACCGCGAGTTGTTGCTGGAGCGCGGCAATTTGCGTCTGGTCGTTGGTGATCTGGGTCAGGTCCTGCTGCATCTTCTTGTAAGCGCCGTTGTCGCCGTTTTTCTGGTACTTGAGCAACTGTTGCTGGTAGTCGATCTGGTTGCCGAGGATGTCGGCGTTCAGACTGGTGATCTGCCCCGTGATGCTGTTGATCTGCCCCTGGTTCGCGAAGGTCGTCGTGCCGGTGGCGCTGACGGCCTTCAGGGCGAGGGTCAGGTCGTAGTTCGGCGCGTAGATGATACCCTCGAAATCCTGCGTCGTGCCGACGTTGAGGCTGCGCGCGGGGTACGTGCCGTCGGTGTTGGCCGGGGGTTGCAAGCCGTTGAGCAAGAGGTGGCTGGCCAGATACGAGTTATTGATGATGCCCGACCCTTGCAACGAAAGATTGCCGGTGACGTAGAAGATCGCGTTGACGTTCGGATCGAGGCTGATGTAGCTGCTGCCCGTCGTGATGAGATCGCCCTGCACGTACAGCTTGATATAGGAGGACGCGGGGGAGGCGGAAGGTGCCGCCGGCTTGGGCGAGACGATGTTGATGACTTGCCCGCCGTCGGGCAGGTTGATGCCGTTGACCCGCACAAGGGTCGGGTTGTTCGGGTCGCGCGCTGGCGGTGTAGGTTTTGCTCGACGTGAGCGTGCCGCCGTTGGCGACGCCGCTCCACGCGGGGTTGAGCGAGGCCACCGTAATGGGCGGCAGTTCCTGGTAGAAGTTGCTGCTCTCCTGGCCGGTGACGTTTTGCGCGTTCTGGACGCTGCCGTTGTTGGTCAGGGCGTTGCCCTCGACGATCGCTTTGTTGGCGTTGATGAGCTGGCCGTTGGTGGCGATGTTGCCCTGGTGCCGTGGTTGGTGGAGCTGTAGACGCCCTTGCTGGAGTCGTAGCTGTTGACGAGCACGTCCTGGTTGGAAAGGTCGATCTGCGAGTCGGCCATCAGGGCGTTGCGAAAGCTCGTCGCCGGTCGCACGACCGCCTCGACCAGCCGCGCGACCTGGGGCGAGGGCACGGCGCGGCCGGTGCGCCAGTCGTTGAAGAACGAGAAGCGGCGCAACAGGTTGTCGTACTTGTTGAGGTTGGGCCGCGGCGGGCCGGTCAAGCCCGTGATGCCCAGGCTCTTGATGCGGAAAAGCCAGCGCGAACGGTCCACGCCGTCGGGGTCGCGCAGGCTGGGGTTGTCGAGTTGGGAGATGAAGGATGTCGTCGTTGGGCTGGGCGAAATTCGTCGCGCGCCGTCGCTGCCGGGCACGTCCACGTAGACGCGCACCTGCATGGCGGTGTTGCCCTCGCCGGAATGGGTGGCGAGTCTGGTAGGGCTGGTTGTTGGCGGGGAAGGCGTGGCCGAAGTTGGGGTACGGCTTGCCCGTCGAGGGTTGGCGGTCGTCCAATTGGTCTGGAAGGAGGCGGCGCGGGCCGGTGACGACGCGCTTGCGCAGTTCGTTCATGGCGAGGTCCACGCCGGCCTCGGAGCCGACGATGGATTCCTGCCAGCTCGCGCTCTGGAAGGTGGTCTGGTAGCGCGAGACGTTGGTCAGCAGCAGGCTGGCGGCGACGACCGAGAGCACGCAGATCGTGAGCATGACGAAGACGATGCGCGGAGGCGTCCTCGCGGCGAGGACGGAAGGATGAGGGATGAAGGATGAAGGATGAAGGCGGAGAAAGAAGGCGCAGTGCGCAAGCTGGACGCTGACGCCAGACATCCGTCTGCTCACTTCTGCTATCTTTCACCTTTTGCATCTTCTCTATTCCTCCGTTTCTGCCTTCATCCTTCATCCTCCATCCTTCATCCTTTCTGTCAGTGCGCTAGGTTCTGGCTGCGGATGAAGGTGACATTGTGCAGCGTGACGGCGTTGGTGTTGTTCGAGACCGCCAGGTTCTGGAAGATCGAATGAAACGTCACGTTGTAATGCACCACCGAGCCGTCGGTTTGCATCGGGTCGGCCGTGATCGTCGGAAACGCATCCATGTTGGAAGCCACCGTCACCGGCCCCGTGGACACGTACGTGCCCGTCTTGGAACTGAGCGCGAGCGGCTGCCAGGGATCGAGGCGCGTGATGGAACCCCCGACGAAATGATAGACGATCTTTTGCGTGGTGACGGCGAGGTTCGTCGGGTCCTGATAGGTGACAATCCCGGTGACCGGGTCATAAACGGGGTCGTTGGCTACCGGGAACAGATGCTGCGGGTCGCTGGCGTTAAAACGATAATAGTTCGGCACGTTGATCGTGAGTCCCTGATCGTCGATGTCCATGACCCAGGCCGGCTGGGCAGCGACCGAACCGGCGGCAGGCACGGCCACAGCGCGGCGGAGGTCTTGCGCGAGATAATCGAGCAGGCGCATCTGGTCGGCGAGGCCGTCGGCGTATTCCTCGGTGGCGGCGTAGCTTTTTTGGAGCGCGATGACGCCGGTCAACGTGGCGACGAGCACGATGGCGGTCATGGTCATGGCCACCATGAGTTCCAGCAGCGTGTAGGCCGCGCGGGGGGGAGCTTTCATCGCGGGGAAGGGGCCAGACATTATTTACTGATCCCCCAGCGCGAAACAAGCGTAGTCAACGCGCGGTAGCGTTGGCGGTTCCAACCGGGCCAGGTGATCGTCAGGTCGATTTGCACCATTTCCTGGTTGGCCATCGCGGCGGACGAGGCGTAGCCGGCCGGCGTGACCGTGACGGTCCCGAGGGCGTTGCGGGTGACGGTGAACGCCGCCGGCGGGGCGGTCGCGGTGGCGGGGGCCGGGGCCGAGGAAGGCGAGACGTATGGCGTGACGGTCAGCGTTTCCTGCAATCCGGGCAAGTTGACGGAAGCGTCCGTGGGCGTGCCGAGCAGATTGGCCTGGACCCAGGGGGGGCTGGTGATCTGCGACCAGTTGGCGAGGCGGACCTGCTCGACGCGTTGCTGGAGGTCCTGGCTGGCGCTGGAAGTTTCCGCCGCCGCGCCGAGCAGGCGCATGACGGTGGAGTTCAGCGCGAAGAGCGAGGTCAGGAACAGGATGATGATCGCCCCGGCCACGGCGGCCTCGACCACGGTAAACCCGCCCCGGCCACCCCGCCGCGCACGCGAGGCAAGCGGGCGCGGAAAATGGGTTTCGGGGCAAAACGGGGGCATGGTTCGCAAGAGAAAAGCACGAAGCGTACCTTTTCCCTTTCAAGGCCCCGGCATGGGCCTGAGCAAACCTTCCACACAAACGAAAAACACTGCAGACGAAGGGCCAGCCTCCTTACGCCACGGGCGCGGAGCCTCCACCTATCGCCTCAAACCCGGTGCCGGAGGCTGGCGAAGAAGAACATGATATGCAAGAAAAGGTCGAACGCCAACCGCTGTTCGCTGGAGCGCGTGATTAGGCACGGTGGCGTGGAAGAGAGGGGGTGGTCTCGTCGAGTTCGCTCAGGCGTGGAAAGTGTTTGCGCAGCCAGCGGTGTGCCTCGCTGATCTCCGAGGGAGCAGGCTCATGGGGCGGCTCGCCCGTGAAAGGGAGGACGTAGGCGGTGGGCGGAACGAAACACCGGATGATCTGATCCAGCGTGTCTCGACGCTCCCAGGGAGACAGGGATCGCAGAAAGGCCGTGATCCGGCGATCACCCACGGCGATGCACATCAAACCAGGGACAGCATCGTGATTTTCGTTCTCCCCGCCCAAATATCTCGGGTCAAAATAAACGGTCTTGAGCGCGGGGATGTCGCCGGCCTCGGCGCGCTCGAACGTCGCCCGATACGGAAGTTCAGGCTTTCCGCCGCGTTTCGCACCGTCCTCCAGCTCGCCACGGCAAAAATGCAGCAGGGCCTTCCGGGCTTCGAGGGGAGTCACGGGCTGGTATTCACCGGCGCACAGGGCACTCAACGGGAGCAAAAGCAGCCCGGTCGTGAGTAGAAAGGAACCAACCTTCATTGTCATCACGCGGAACATACACCGCTTCTCGGGTCGAGATGAAGACTTCCGCGCCGCAGGCGCATCGTCATAAGGTAGGGTCGCCTCTCCGAGGCGATCCGAGGTTGGCCCGGATGGTCTCCGTGCACACGGAGCGCATTCCAGAAACAACAGGATTGCCTCGGAGAGGCAACCCCACCTCGGTGACGACGCCTGCGGCGCGGGATTTTGATCCCTCGCTTAACCTGAGAGACGGTGTGCGTCGTGCAAGTTCGAGGGTACCTGATTTGCGACGGGTGTACCCGGGGCGTCACAAGCGCCCCTTGGCGGCGCGTTTGGCTTCGCCCTTGCAGCGTTCCGAGCAATAGCGCACCTCCGCCCAGCAGCGCGCCCACTTCTTGCGCCAGTCAAAGGGCCGCCCGCAATGGGCGCACACTTTTTGCGGCAACCCCTTGCTCACCGGGGTTCGCTCAGGGAGTGCCGGGCTCGGTCTTGCCACCGGGATGCACGGCCGACGTGCTCGACGGCGCGGCGGTGCCCGACGGGGCCACCGGCGCGGGCGGCACGGGTGGCGGCACGGCGGTCGGCGGGGCCGGCGGCGGGATCATGCTCGGCGGGGCGCTCGGGACCGCGCCGGGCGGCGGCGGAGGGGAATCATCATCCCAGGCGGCGGCGGGGGCGGCGCGGTCATGCCCGGCGGGAGCCCCGGCACCATCGACGCGGGCGACGAACCGGGCGGCTTCGTGGCCGTGACCAGTTCGCGCAGGTGCTGCACGACGCGCGGCATGATGGACATCGCCTTTTCCTGGCTGAGCTTCGAGAGCTTGCCGGAAATTTCGGGTTCCATGGCGACGAGTTTTTTCCCGGTTGGGGTCTGCGTAAAAGGCGGTCATTTCCTTGAGTTCCGCCTCGGTGAACGCCTGGCTGTACGCCTGGACGAACTCCCCCTTCATCGCCTCCCAGTTCAACTCCTTGGTGATCATCGCCCGCGCTTCGGACCGGAGCTTCTGGCTGAACTCCTGCTGGTTGACCGATGGGCCGGCCTGCTTGCTGGCGCTGTCGCTGATGCGGTCGGTCATGTCACCCATCCGGGCGACCGTGCTGTTCACGAGGTCCTCGGTCTTGCGAACCCTCAAGAATTCCTCGGCGGCGGCGCGGCGGCCGGCGTCGGGCGGCGGGGGATCGGCCCGGACGGGGGTGAGACCGCCCGCCAGACCCAGGGCGAACACGGCGGAAACGGCGAGGAGGGAGAAACGCGGGATTTTCATCACAAGTAGAGAGACCACCCTACGGCAAATCGGTTCATTGCCAACTGACTTCCGGCGCGGTTCTGGCCCGTGAGCAGCGCGAGCGCCTCGCCCACCAGGAAAAACGAACCCGTGACGAGGATCGGCTCCGGCCACGCGCGCGCCTCGGTCCAACGCGGCGGCGACGCCCTCCGGCACGGCGCGCGCCGGGATCCCCGGCGCGGCGTGGGCGAGGGCGTCGAGGAGTTCTTCGGGCGGGGTGGCGCGGGGGCTGCGTGCGGGCACGGCGAGGAAACGCGCGGCGAGGGGTTCCAGCGCGCGGCAGACGGCCGGCACGTCCTTGTCGCGCAGGATGCCGAGCGATGACCGTGGCGCGGTGGTGGTCGCCGTATTCCTCGTGCCAGGTGTGCGCGAGGCGGCGGGCGGCGGCGGGGTTGTGCGCGCCGTCGAGGATGATCCGCCCGTTTTCCAGCCGCTGGAAACGGCCCGGCCAATCGACCTGCGCCAGACCCGGCGGCGGGCCTCTTCGCTGGTCGCGATCCCGGCGGCGTCCAGCGCGGCGAGGGCGAGGGCGGCGTTGAGCCGCTGGTGGCTGCCCGCGAGCGCCAGCGGCCAATCGGCGGGCAGCGGGTCGGTGACGACGTGCAACGGCGCATCCTTTTCCCGCGCCGCGCGGGCGATGACTTCCGCCGCCTCCGGGGCCTGCGGCGCGCTGACGACCGGCACGCCGGGCTTGATGATCCCGGCTTTTTCGCCCGCGATGGCCGCGAGCGTGTCGCCGAGCCAGGCGGTGTGGTCGAAGTCGATGGACGGTGATGACCGACGCCGCCGGGGTGACGGCGTTGGTGGCGTCGAGCCGTCCGCCGAGGCCGGTTTCGAGCACGATGATCTCCGCGCGCTGGTCGGCGCAGCCAGTCGAGCGCGAGCGCGGTGTCAATTCAAAAAACGTCGGCGGCGGTTGCCAATCGGCCGTCAGTGTCTCGCAGGTGGGTCAGGCCGTGCGGCGACGGCGGCTTCGGGGATGGGTCGGCCGTCGAGCCGGATGCGTTCGCGGAAGGAGACGAGGTGCGGCGAGGTGAATAGCCCGGTGCGGTAGCCCTGGGCGCGGCAAACGGCGTCGAGCATCGCGCAAACGGAACCTTTGCCGTTGGTGCCCGGCGACGTGGACGATCCTGCGCGCCGCCGGCGTGGGCCGAAGTCGAGTCGCGCAACAGGCGGTAATGGTTTCCAGCCCGAGCTTGATGCCGGTGAGTTGCGTGGCGTAGAGCCAGGCGAGGGCGTCGGGGTAATCCATGCGGCGGACGGTAAAGGGTCAGGTTTTTCGGCGGCCCCGGTCGCGCTGGTTGAGTCGGGACTTTCGGAGGCGCATCTCGCCGCGCATGACGTGGAGCACGAAGACTCTCTTGCCGTCGTAACGATAGAAAATACGGCAGGGCGGCTCACGATCTGGCGATAACGCGACCGCCGCAGCTCGGGCGGGCGGGAGCCGCTTTCCGGCTGCGCGGCTAGCTGCTGGACGTGTTGAAAAACTCGTTGCACGAGACGCGCTGCCGCCGGTGGGTCTTCGAGAGCGATGTAGTCGGCAGTGGCGTCGAGGTCGTGCAGGGCCGGTTCCGTCCAGATCAACGCAGCCATCGGGCCATCCGTTTTTTGGCTTCGGCATGGGTGAAAGTGCGGCCTTCTTCGACGGCGCGTTCGCCGCGCGCGATGCCTTCCAGGATACCGAGGCGGCGGTGAAGGGCATCGAATGCGTCCACCGCCATGAGATAGGCCGCCGGTTTACCGTGTTGGGTGATGAGCACGGGGGCCGGATCGGAGGCGAGGTCCGCGATGATCTCGGTGGCCTTGCGCTTGAGCGTGGTGACGAGTTCGGTCCGCATGAAGTGCTACTTTAGTGGTATTCGGTCTGCAATGCAAAATTGGTTGCAAGCGCTTAGGTCAACCGTTGTTGCGAGACTGCCGCGCTCCACACGATCTCACTAGCCTCCACGAGTGGATCGTCGGAAATAATCGTCAAAGTCTCGCTGCCACTGTTCGAGACGTGTAATTAGTGCATCGTGATCGTAGTTAGAATCTTCGGAGCGCATTTCGGCAACAATATCAGCCGATTTTGAATCTGGGGATACTCTATGATAGGCAGCCATCACGAAATCCGACATCTCAAGGAAATCAAAGCGATGAAATCGCACTGAGGGCGGCCATTCATCCACGCCGACCGAAAGGCTAATCGACCCATCGTGTTCGCAACCGCACTCCGCGAAACTGCGATTTGTTTCGCGCCAGTCTGGATGCTCTAAGCTAAATCCATACGCCCGCGCCCGAACAGGAATGCCAGCTTCGATTAACCTGCGAATGGCCTCAGGTGCATCTTCCTGTTTTCCGCGCATAGTGAGTTGATTGGGTCGGACGGTGAGTCGGAAGATTGTTCAAATATTCAAATACTTCACCCTCCCTTTTTCGCCGCGAAATATCCCAGCAAAGTTCGCCAGCGTCGCGCGCATTTTTCTCCGGTCCACGATCATATCGACGAGGCCGTGCGCTTCGAGAAATTCCGCCGTCTGGAAACCCGGCGGCAAATCCTGATGCGTCGTCTCGCGGATCACCCGCGGCCCCGCGAAACCGATCATCGCCTTGGGCTCGGCCAGGATCACGTCGCCCAACGACGCGAAACTGGCGATGACCCCGCCCGTCGTCGGGTTGGTCAGCACCGAGATGAACGGCAGCCGCGCCTGCGCGTGCAGCGCCAGCGCGCCGCTCGTCTTGGCCATTTGCATGAGCGCGAACATCCCCTCGTGCAACCGCGCCCCGCCCGCCGCCGACACGATGACCACCGGCAGCCCGCGTTCCGTGGCGGTCTCGATGTTGCGCGTGATCTTCTCGCCCGCCACCGAACCGAGCGTGCCGCCGAGGAAATTGAAATCCAACGCCGAAACCGCCACCGCGCGCCCCTCGATCCGCCCGAGGCCGGTGACGGCGGAATCCTTCAGGCCCGTGCGCTTCTGGTAGTCGGCGAGACGGTCCTTGTACGCGCTGGCGGCGCGGAAATCGAGGACATCGACCGGCTCCATGTCGGCGTCGGCTTCCTCGAAGGAGTCGGGATCGAGCAGGTGGCCGAAGCGTTCGCGTACGCTGATGGCGAAGTGGTGTTCGCACTTCGGACAGACGCGCTGGTTTTCGGCGAGTTCGAGTTTGTGGATGACCTCGCCGCATTCCGGGCACGCCTGGAACAGACCGCCGGGAATCTGGAGCTTCTTGTTTTCGCTGCCGGAGATAAAGCTGGGTTTGCGAAAAATGGCCATGACGGGTAGCCGCCACGTTATAAGCGGGCGGCGGCGTGCGCAAGGCGGCAACCCCCGATCCTCTCAACACGGCCGCAACGAGGTCAACAACGGTCAAGTGTCCGCGTCGGCCGAGCCCGCCAGTGGCAGCACGACCGTGAAGGTCGCCCCCCGGTTCGGGCCGTCGCTGTGCGCGGTGAGCGTGCCGAGGTGGGCATCCACCGTCGCCTTGGAAATCGCCAGCCCGAGGCCCAACCCGCCGAACGTTTGCATGACCTCGGGGTTCGCCTGGGTGAAGGCCTCGAAAATCCGCGTCGCCGCTTCCGCCTCGAAGCCGATGCCGGTGTCGGACACCTCCACGACCACCCGGCCCGGCTCGTTGCGCGACGCGAGGCGCACCGAACCCCCGTGCGGCGTGAACTTGCTGGCGTTCTTGAGCAGGTTCCAGAACACCTGCTGCATGCGGTTTGCATCGCCCAGGATGAGGTGTTCGCCCGCCGCCAGTTCCAGGCGGAAGTCCTGCCGCTTGGCCTCCATGTCGCTGGTGGAGATTTCCACCGCGCCCCGCACGGCGGCGTGCAGGTCCAGGGGCTTGCGCACGATCTCCAGCTTGCCGTGGGTGATGCGGGTGACATCGAGGAGGTCGTCGATCAGGTGCGTCTCGATCTGCACGTTGCGCTGGATCATCGCCACGGCCTCGCGCGCGGCCGTGGGCAGGCCGGGGCTGCGGCCGAGCAGATGCGCGGCCAGCGTCACGGGCACCAGCGGCGTGCGCAGTTCGTGGCTGAGAGGATGGCCAGGAAACGGTCCTTGGCCTGCCCGGCAGCCTCGGCCTCGTGGCGGGCGCGTTCGGTCTCGCGCAGGGCGGCCATGAGTTCCTCGCGGCTGCGTTCGAGCGCCTCGCGCGACTGGCGGGCCTCGGTCTGGTCGCGCAGGATTTTCACGAAGCCCACGGTCTGCCCGTCCGGGCCGCGCATGGCCATCATGACGCCGCTGCCCCAGAAGCGGTGGCCATCCTTGCGCTGGTGCCAGCGTTCGTCCGCGGCGCGGCCTTCGGCGAGCGCCTGTCCGGCCTCCTGCTCCGGCCGGCCGGCGGCGCGGTCTTCCGAGGTGAAGATCACGCTGGCGCTCCGACCGAGAATTTCCTTTTCGCCGTACCCGAGGATGCGTTCGGCCCCGGTGCTCCAACTCGTCACCCGCAGCTCCAGGTCCGTGGAGAAAATGGCGAACTCGCGGGCGTTTTCGACCACGAGCCGCAGCCGCTCCTCCGACGCGGCCCGGTCGGTCGAGGCGCGCTTGAAATCCTCGATGTCCGTCTTGGCCCCGAACCACTGCGTGATCCGTCCCTCCGGGTCGCGCAACGGCTCGGCGCGCACCAAGAACCAGCGCGCCTGCCCGTCCGCGCCCCGGAGCCGGTGCTCGCTGTGGAAGGCTTCCCCCGCGCGACGGCGGACTGGAAACTCGTCCGGACCCGCGCGGCATCGTCCGGGTGCAGGGTTTCCATCCAGCCGAGCCCCTGCGCCTGCGCGAGCGTCTGGCCCGTGTAGGTCAGCCAACGCTGGTTGCACCAGAGCAGCCTGCCCTCGCTGTCAGTGCTGAAAAGCACGTCGGGCACGACATCGCTGACCGTGCGGAAACGCGCCTCGCTGGCCCGCAGTTCCTCCTCAGCCCGTCGGCGGCGGGTGATGTCCACGAAGGTCAGCACCACCCCGGCGATCACGTTGTCCACCGTGCGGTAGGGCAGCATCCGCGCCAGGAAGTGGCGGCCGTCGGTGTGCGCGACCTCCACCTCGGAGACGGTGAGTTCCTCCAGCACGCGCTCGGCGTCCGCCCTGAGGTCGGGATAGTCGAGCAGGGGGCTCAGGTCGTCGAGCGGGCGGCCCGCGTCGCCCGGGATCAGCCGGAAAAGCGCCACGGCCGGCGGCGTGTAACGCTGCACGCAAAACCGCCGGTCCAGGAACACGGTGGCGATCTGCGTGGCCGCCATGAGGTTTTTCAGGTCGCCGTTGGAGCGGCCCAGTTCATCGACCTTGCTCTTCAACTCCGCGTTGACCGCGTTCAATTCCTCGTTGACCGACTGGAGTTCCTCGCGGCCCGTCTCCAGTTCCTCGCTGGCCGAACGCAGTTCCTCGTTCATCGCCTGCAATTCTCTGTTGGAGGCTCTGAGTCCCTCGTGGCTGGCGTCGGGATGCTCGACGACGGCGCTCCCCTGCCCCTGCGCCGCAGCGGTGGGGACGGTGGGCAGGCGGCGCAGGCTGCCGGATGAAAGTGGGCGCAGCATCGTGCGCGGGAGCGCGCCGGAATCCGCCAGCATCGGCAGTCCGGTGCGCGCCCCGGTGCAACGGACGTAGATGCGCCGCTTGTGGTCCACCTCCGCGAACAGCGGACTGCCATCGTCCACGGACTCGGGCGAACCGAGAAAAAGCGTGCCCTCGGGCCGCAGCGCGAAGTGGAAAATATCCAGCGCACGGGCCTGGGCGTCGCGGTTGAGGTAGATCAGGAGGTTGCGGCAGGTCACCATGTCCAGCCGCGAAAAGGGCGAATCCTTGAGCAGGTCGTGCAGCGCGAAAAGGACGATCCCGCGCACCTCGCGGTTGACCCGGTAGCCGTCGCGCTCCCGGGTGAAAAAGCGGTGCAGGCGCTCCGTGCTCACGTCGGCGGCGATGGTCTCGGGGTACATCGCATCGCGGGCCTGCTGGATGGCGCGTTCGTCCATGTCGGTCGCAAACACCTGGAGATTGGGCGGATGCGCCAGCGTGCCGGCGTATTCGCGCAGCAGGATGGCCACCGAGTACGCCTCCTCGCCGGTGGCGCAGGCCGGCACCCACACGCGCACGGCATCCTGCGGCCCCTTGCCCTGGAAAATGGCTGGCAGACACCTCTCCAGCGCCGTGAACGCGTCGCGGTCCCGGAAGAAATTCGTCACGCTGATGAGCAGGTCGCGCAGCAGCGCGTCGGGTTCGGCCGGATGCGAGCGGATGAAATCCAGGTATTCCCGTGGCTCCTCGACGCCGTTGACCTGCATGCGCCGGCCGATGCGGCGCAGGACCGTCGTGCGCTTGTAATAGGTAAAATCGTGTCCCGTGCGCACCCGCAGGAAGCCCAGGATTTCGTGCAGGGCCGCTTCCAGAGGGCTGCGGGCTTCGTCCTCCGGCCTCGGGGAAGCGTCCGAGCCAGCCGGTCCGTCTGCTTCCGGCGGAAGCCGCAAGCGGCCCTCCACCGCCCAGTATTCGATCAGCTTGGCGGGCATGTCCGCAGCGGGCAGCACCCAGTCCACCAACCCCGTGGCGATGGAGGAGCGCGGCATGCCGAGATGTTCCGCTTCGTTCGGGTCCTGGACGACCGTCAGGCCGCCACGTTCCTTGACGCGTTTGATGCCGACGGCCCCGTCCGCGTCCGCGCCCGAGAGCACGACCGCCGCCGAGTGCGGGCCGTGGGTGTCGGCCAGCGTGCGGAAAAACAGGTCCACGGCCACTTGCCGGCCGGGCGGCCGGGCCATCCCGCTCAACTCCAGGTGACCGTCCGTCAGTGAGAGATACCGGGCGGGCGGGATGACGTACACATGGTCGGGCTCGATCTTCAGCCGGGTTTGCACCTGCCGCACCGGCATGGAAGTCGAGCGTTGGAGCTGTTCCGCTAGGGTGCTGCCGTGCTCGGGCGCGAGGTGCATGATGACCACGAACGTCATCCCGGAGTCCGGCGGCATCGCGCCAAAGAACCCCTGCAACGCCGCAAGCCCCCCGGCCGAGCCGCCCAGTCCCACCACGCGCAGCTTCCCGTCGTCCCGGGTGGGGATGATGTTGTCCAGCGTGTCGCCTTCCTCCTGCTCGACGAGGTCGGGCGTCACTTCCGGCAGGCCGTGGTCCTGCGGTGCTTTACCGGAGGACGGTTGGAAAAATTTGTCCGGTTCAGCCATCGGTGGGGCGAATAAAATAGACCGGGCGCTTCTTTTTTGGAAGAGGGAGACGATGCATTTTTGCGAAGATCATCCGGCGGACCATCGGACGGCTGCCCGGCCGGAGCGGCTCACTTCGCGGTGGAAATCTCCAGCGCGGCTTCCGCCAGCATGGCGTCGAGGGCGGAGGGAGCGAACGGTTTGAGCAGATGGTGCCGGTAGCCGACCGCGTGGCTGCGGACGTGGTCGGCGTTCATGCCGAAACCGCTCATGGCGATGGCGAAGGCCGGCGCGTGGCCGTGTTCGTGGAGGGTGCGCAGCAAGTCCCAGCCGTCGCCGTCGGGCAGGCCGATGTCGGAGATCAACACGTCGCACCGGGCGTCGGGAACCGCCGCGACGGCCTCGGCGGACGTGCAGGCGGACGCGACCGTGTGACCCATGAGTTCCAGGTACATGCGCATCGACCGGAGCGTATCCGGGTGGTTTTCCACCACGAACACTCGCAGTGGGGGCGCGGCATCGGTAAAGGTGGGTACGTCCATAGGCTTGCGGTCTGATTCGTCGCACGACGGCCGGTGTGGTTTCCCAATTCGCGCCGTGCCGCGCTTTTCCTGGCGGCCCATCTGTTGCTCCTGACGTTCCGACACCTTTAACGGTTTCCAAAACTGGCGAGGATATTACTCGGAGTCGGGAGGTATTATCACCGCCTCCACATCCAATAGTTCAACCTCACCGCGCTCCTCTCGCGCCACGAATCGTATCGTGAGGCGAATTACCTCGCCGTCTTCCCGCAACATGGGACGCGAAGTAATTGCGCGCACGGTAGTTGACCCTTCCTCTAATGGGAAGTCCGGGGCAAGCCGTGCCAACACGAAAAGCAAATCTGAGAGGGCAACGTCCACATGGATCGAATCGCCCAAATGGGAGAGCTTCCAGGTATAAAGTTCACCTTCGATCAAGGTGAACAGTTCCGGCGGCAACGCCATTTACCGGAAGGCGGCTACGCAGTAGGCGTGAAGCCCCGTTCACGCTGCAATTTGTTCGCCTTGGCGCGTGCCTTCCGCGAGAGCCGGGAAAGGTCCACGCTGGCGAAAGGGTTATGCCGCCCAGCTTCAAACTCGGCCTCTACTTTGGGCAACCCGCTCCGCTGCATTCGGGCGCGAGGCCATCGCAGGCACGGAACGAACGTTTGGATGTGAATGGCGAGGCATCGAGAACGATTCTACGGAGTCATGTCGTCCGGAGCAAGTCTTTGACCGTCTTCCCGGCACGAGTTGAAGGCATGTAATGAGCCGATGCGCGAACTCACTTTGCAGGACACGGCAGGCCAAAACTCTCTCGGGAACCTTCGTTTCCCACTCCCTTCGCAGACTAGCTACCACACCGAAAAAGCGGCTGGCTACGCTTTACGACTCCGTGCAAATGAGGAATTGGGCAGAGAAGGATTCGAACCTTCGAAGGCGTAAGCCAGTGGATTTACAGTCCACTACTTTTCAGAGGTAAGGCTTGCAATACTGCCAAGAATCTGCCAAGTTTTCGCCCATGGCGACGCAAACATGGCCGAAAGTGACGAAGGTGCAGCACAAGAATGGGACCGATGCGTGGCAGGTGGACACGCGGTACAAGGGCGCGGGCGAGCGACTGTACTTCAAAACCAAGATCGAAGCCACGACGGCTGCCGAACAGGCGAGGATCAAACGCCAGAACGAAGGGCAGGGTGCTTTCTCGATGGCACCGGCCGATCGAGTCGACGCGGACGTCGCGCTGAAGCTTCTACGGCCTCACGGGCGCACGTTGCGCGAGGCCGCAGCCTTTTTTCTTAAGCATCTCGCCATCGTCAAGCGAGAGCTGTCCGTTTCGGACCTCGCGGATGAATTGCTCAAGAGCAAGGAAGGCGACGGGGCATCGGCTCCATACCTCAAAGACCTCCGCAACCGCCTGCGCCCCTTCTCAGCGGCATTTGCCGGCCAGCGGGTGACGGAGATTTCGACGGCTGCCGTGGACGACTGGCTGCGGGGCTTGAAGGTCAGCCCGGTCTCGCGCAACAACGTGCGTCGGGTGCTCGGAGTGCTCTTCAATTACGGTGTCGCGCGCGGGTACTGCCTCGCCAATCCGATCAAGCAAACGGCAAAGGCCAAGGAAGTGGACCGCCCGCCGGGAATCCTGAGCGTCGCCCAGTCGGCGAACCTGTTGGCGCATGGCGGGCCAGAAATCCTGCCGGCCATCGCCCTCGGGCTTTTCGCTGGCCTGCGTCCCGAGTCGGAGACGTGGAAGCTGCGGTGGGAGGACATCGACTTCGAGAGTCGCCTGATCGATGTGGCGGCGGAGCGCACCAAGACGGCGCAACGCCGGTTTGTGAAGATGGCCGACAACTTGGTGGCATGGCTGACTCCGCACCGGAAGGGTGCGGGGCCGGTGTGTCCGGCGACGGGCGACGCGTACTTTACCCGGCTCACCAAGGCCCGTGATGCGGCGGGGATCAAGGATTGGCCGAGCGATGCACTCCGGCACACGTACGCCTCGATGCACTTCGCGGCATTCAGGAACGCCGGGGAGACTTCCGAGCAGCTCGGACACGCGGACCTGAAAATGCTTTTCCGGCATTATCGTGAGCGAGTGAAGCCAGCGGAGGCTCTGAAGTTTTGGGAGATCCGGCCGGCAGAGTCGTTACAGGAAAATAGTCGTCTTCTGTCGACGGTTTGACCGGCAATCGATATATCTGGTTCGCCAAGGGGAAAGGTTACGAGCTGATCGGCGAATGCCAGCGGGTGCCGCCGGGGAAGGGTGAACGGAGCGACTTGGCTGGCTGGAAGGAAGGACGCGACAACGGGACGGCCCGAGCGGGAACCAGCCTGTGCTGGCACGAACTCGGAACCAGCGTGCCACCGGCACGGGAACGGGAACCGGCGTGCCATCCAAGTACCCGAACGAGGAAGTTGCCTGGGCCTAACTATACTTTGTCAGAAGAGTTTGCCTGTTTTCACTGGTGAAGGCAAGTTGTTTGCATGGACGTGGATACTGGCGAGGCGCAGGCGGCGTTGGACACTCGCCTGGAGGCGTTCCTGGAGCGGCTGACGCCGAGCTTGGGGCGACCGGACCGGCGGCGGCAAGCGCGCACCTACGTGGCGGGCCTGCTGCTCGATGGGGAGCGCAAGAGCGTGCAGCCCTTGGCCGGCCGGCTCGGGGCGACGGACAACGGCCAGGCGTTGCACCACTTCGTGGCCCACAGCCCTTGGGCCTGCGAGGGGTTGCTGGCGGCGATGGCCCGGGAGGCCGCCCGGCTCTGGCCGCGTCCCCACGCCTGGATCATCGACGAGACGAGCTTTCCCAAGGCAGGGAGTCACTCGGTCGGCGTGGCTCCCCAGTACTGCGGAGCCCTGGGCAAGGTCGCCAACTGCCAGGTAGCCGTGAGCCTGCACTACGCGGCGGGCACGCTGGATCAGGCGGCCAGCGCCGCGCTGGGCTGGCGCTTGTTCTTGCCACGCGAGTGGGTCGGCGACGACGCCCGCCGCCAGAAGGCGGGCGTGCCCGCGAGCCTCGCTTACCGCTCCAAGAACGCGCTGGCCCTGGAACTGGTGGACGAGGCGCTCGCCCGCGGATTGCCGCCCGCCCCGGTCTTAGCCGACAGCGATTACGGCGATGATTACTCCTGGCGGGCGACCCTGCGGGCGCGGGGCGTGGGCTACTGCGTGGCGGTCGAACCCAAGGCCAAAGCCTGGACGAGCGCCCCGGTGGGCAGTCCGCCCTCCGCCGCCGGTCGGCCCCAGCCCAGAGACCTGTTGCCAGTCCCCAAGCGCCTGGACCAGATCGCCCGCGAGTTGCCCACCCGCGCCTGGCGGAAGATCACGTGGCGAGACGGCACGCGTGGGCCGATGCAGGGCCGTTTTGCGCGGGTGGCCGTGTGGGCCAGCCACGGCTACACCCAGCGCCAGCACCAAGGAGAACGGGCTCGCGAGTGGCTGCTCATTGAGTGGCCCCCGGACAAGGAGGCACCCACCGACTACTGGCTCGCCCACCTGGGAGCAGGGACGAAAACACCCACCCTCAAATCCCTGGTCGGCCTGGCGCGGGAACGCTGGCGCGTGGAACTGGACTACCGGGAGTTGAAAGAAGAACTCGGGCTCGACCACTTCGAGGGCCGCTCCTGGCAGGGCTGGCACCACCACGTCAGTCTAGTGTGCCTGGCTCACCTCTTCTTACAGAGCGAACGCGCTGCCCGGCCCGCCGCCGGGGGCACGCAAAAAAAACCGGGACCAAGCGCCCGTGCGCGAAAGCCTGCCGCAAACGCGCCGCCGTCTGCACGTCGCTCTCGTGCGGATGTGCTGCGTGCGCTGTCCTTGGTGTGCCAGCCCGCTGGACACCTCCTAGCGACCTAACGAAGTAATACTAACGGACCCAAGCTCAGCGACGGAGGCTGGCGACGCAAGACGTGGAGTGTAGAAAAAGCCCCGCCGCCAGCCTCCGTTCGCTGGAGCGCGTTGTTAGGCGATGCGGTGGACGGAGAGAAAGAAGCGGAGCAGGTACAGCGTGCTGCCGACAACGAGCAAGGCATAGCAAGCTTGGACAACCATGCCGAGCCTGCCGAGCCAGGACCAAGCGGCGGAACGATCAAAGGCGAAAACAGCGGCGTACAACGCGACAGGCAAAAGGGAGAGCAGCAGAGAGCCGATGAATCTGGGTAGAGCAATGCCGGCAGTGACAAGCTCGTCGGTCGGCAGCTTGGAAAGGGCGTGAATCGTGCGCAGCCCACGCACGAAGGAAAAGCCAAAGGCAACGGCGGCAACGAGGGAAACACCGATGAGGATGTATGGGATGGCAGGTTTCATGTCAGAGTGCGGCAGCAGCGCCTAACGTCTCAAGCTCAGCGACAGAGACTGGCCAAGTCAAGCGTGGAGGTCCGAAGAAGCCCGACGGCCAGCCTCTGTTCGCTGGAGCGCGTGGTTAGGCGTAGTCGGTTATTGCATGGTGTCAATAGTTGCTAGCACAGACCATGCATCTGCCCCTCGTCGAAAGAGTAGAGACCGGCTTTTAGAATTCAAATCGGGTATGAATATATTTAGGTCTTCGTCGCCTACGGCTTCAACAATTGTACCGGAGAATCCATTGACGGTAGTGCGAGATTTAAACTTTAATGATTTCCCACGACCTGATGCATAACGCTCCGACCATGTGGTATCATGCCGCGTCCAAGTGCGCGTGCCCGGATCGGGATCACCTTGGTAGTTCCAAGTAAACTTGATTGGCTGCCCGTTGCGTGAGGCTGGCGCTGGAGTCTCGCTTTTGAAGGTCGCAGTAGCCGACACGATTTTGCTGGTTGTCCACCAACCGCCGTTCTCTTTTTCTTCACCGGGCTTTAAAGTAGTCGAGCACGTTTCTTTAGTACCGGCTTCTGTCGTAAAAGTGATTTCGATAGTGACAGGCGAGGTATATGTACTTTTCAACTTCCAAAACACTTCTTTACCTTTCGGATCGTTAACGAGATATTGATGCACCTTCTGACTATATGATACACCGTTCTCCGCTCCATCTGAAATCGATGCGTACGCACTCCATTCGCCAGCCCATATTTTCGAGAAACAGATAAATAACGAAAGCAAAAAGAGGAACGTTATCCTCAATTTCGCGGCACGTACGAATTTTAAATTGGAGCGGTTCATTTGTTTAATGTCTGTTGTTCTGAGGTGAGCATTAATCATAACGCGCTGCCGTACAAGATCTTTTTCACAGACGGCGCGAAGATTTTCGCCTAACGAACTCAAGCTCAGCGACAGAGGCTGGCGAGGAAAGACTCAACCACGAAAAAGAGCCTGCCGCCAGCCTCTGTTCGCTGGAGCGCGTGGTTAGGCCCGCGCCTACAGAGCGCTCTCTGGACCGCCGGAAAGGACGGGTACGCGGTCGTGGTGGCAGGGTGAACTGCTCTGCCGGAGGGGTGATCTGTCGTTCCGGCGGGGTGATCCGTCGTTCCGGAGAGGTGATCCGTCGTTCCGGAGAGGTGATCCGTCGTTCCGGCGGGGTGATCCGTCGTTCCGGCGGGCTGAGGAACGACGCCGCACCTCCTGCCAGAGCGACTCAGGCCTAACGAATCCAAGCTCAGCGACAGGGGCTGGCCAAGTCAAGGCTGGAACTCGGAGGAAGCCCGAGGGCCAGCCTCTGTTCGCTGGAGCGCGTGGTTAGGCCCGCGCCTACAGAGCGGACGAACGTGGACCGACATGGACCCCGGCGGGGGAATGATGGGCGCTGCCGCCGAGAAAGGGTGAACGGAGGAACGGACTGACCCGAAGAGGAAGCGTGCAGGCAGAGCGAACGGGAACACGCCCTCCATCGAAAACCCCACGCGAAAGACACAGGGCCTAACGGACCCAAGCTCAGCGACGGCTCATGGCGAGGTGGACGTGGAATCCGAGAAACGCCGACCGCCATGAGCCGTTCGCTGGAGCGCGTTGTTAGGCGCGGCGAGTTCACGAGGGGAGACCGAACTCAGTGTCCCACAGCGAGCCATAAAGCATCGGCTTGACCCAAGCCGGTGACTCCCATACCCGCTGCGCCAGCAAACGTGAAAATCTTATAGTCGAATCCCTTCTCGGTTATGTTCGAGTATTCGACGCGCACTCTTACGGGGCCGTATTCATCAAGGTGACTCAAGCCGAGCACAATTTGCGGTGCTTCAGTAAATTTTGTCTGGAAAGTGATATGTCCGGAAAGTGAAGAGGTCGAAGTTCGCCCGCTCTCTGCATGGGGGATACTCACGCCTGCGGCAGCAATAACCTCCTGTTTGAAAGTCTTGTCGTCCAAAACCTTCTTGGCGAGGTCGCTCACCAGATTCTCAGGCTGTTTCAATAAAGTTTGGAAATCTCCCAGCTTTTTCATCTGGTCAAAAAGTTGCGTCGTGTCTGCGAACACTTTTTCGGTCTTTGACTTCACATCATTCGCCTTTTCACTCGCGCTCTGGGCTGCTGAACTTGAGTTCACAAGCGCCGGCAGAATTTTCATATCCTCCGCAAGTGCGTTGGCGGTCGAGGCCTGCTGGAAGGCGTAGCCAAGCACGAACGACAGGATCGAAAGCAAGAGGGCGGGAAGTGCAACGAGCTTTAGCAGGTAATTGCGAATCGCCTGCTTTGCTTCGAGTGTGAGTTCTGCATCGGAAAGATTGGCCATAGGAAGAATGTTTGAGAAGAAGAGCGCCTAACGGACTCAAGCTCAGCGACGCAGGCCGGCGGAGCAAGGATGGAAAACAGAAAAGACGGCCCTCGCCGGCCTGCGTTCGCTGGAGCGCGTGGTTAGGCCCGCGCCTACAGAGCGGACGGCCCGAACTGGCGACGGCCCACCGGCGGGGGAATGACGGGCTATGCCGCCGGAAAAGGTGAACGGAAGAACAGATGCGCGGGAAGGACGGACTGGCTGGCGGAGCGAACGGGAACACGCTCGGCGATGGAGGAACCGGAACCAGCGTGCCATCGGAAACACCGGGCAAAAACTCAGGGCCTAACGAACTCAAGCTCAGCGACAGGCACTGGCGACGCAAGGCTCGACCAGCAGAAAAGAGCGGAACGCCGGTGCCTGTTCGCTGGAGCGCGTGGTTAGGCTCCCCGCCTACAGAGGGGCCTCTGGACCGCCGGAACTGAAGACGGCCACTCCGGCGGGGGAATGACGGGCGCTGCCGCCGGGAAAGGATGAACGGAGGAGAAGACGTGCCCGGACGAGCGACGTGCAGGCAGAGCGAACGGGAACAGACGTGACCTCGAAGCGAACGGGAACAGACTCGCCCTCGAAGAACCCTCCACGAAAGACTCAGGGCCTAACGGACCCAAGCTCAGCGACGGAGGCTGGCGAAGAAAGACGTGGAGTGCAAGAAAAAGCCCGCCGCCAGCCGCCGTTCGCTGGAGCGCGTTGTTAGGCGGCGGACAGTAAAGATGCGACGCGCCACACATTGCGGCGGTGGCTGACAAGATCGTGCTCTCTGGAGAGATCGGAAAACCGGAAGTCAATCTGCGCGAGACCTCGTGACTTTGGATCGACGGAGCCTGAAAGGACATCATCGTCTGGGGTCCAAAATCCTCGACTGCGGACTTCCTTCTCTGCGGCGAGAAGAAGCTCACGACGCGAGAATGAACGTGCGCCAAACCGATCCTTGGCGACCTGTAGCACTAATGCGCGGAGTTGGTTGGAGTCGATGGTCATACGGGAACAGCGTAGCCGCCTAACGGACCAAGCTCAGCGACGGCGGGAGGAAAAGCAAGCCAAAAAAGGACCGACGCCACCCCGCCGTTCGCTGGAGCGCCTTGTTAGGCGCGTGACTTCGGAGTCTGGACGCCGAAGAACACGCCTCCCACCGGCGGGGGAATGACGGGCGCTGCCGCCGGGAAAGGCTGAACGAAGCGGACGACGAACCCGAAAGGCGAACCGCGACGACGAAGCGAACGGGAACAGACTCGCCTTCCAAGCCAAAGCAGGGAGGAAGAGCGCCTAACGGACTCAAGCTCAGCGACGGAGGCTGGCGACGCAAGACGTGGAGTGCAGAAAAAGCCCGAAGGCCAGCCTCTGTTCGCTGGAGCGTGTGGTTAGGCACAGCGGGGAGTGGTCACTCGGCACGTTTCCAACCATCCGGCAAGTCTCTGCCATGGCAGGTGTAGAGCGGGATGTGTCTTTCGGCGCAGAGCTTGGTAAGCATCCTGAGCTTGGCTTGCTCGGCTTCCGAATAGATCCATGCACTATTGGTGACAACCCAAATACCGTTGTGTTGGACCGATGCGGGCAAGTGCGAAAATTGGTCGAGCAACTCCTGGGGTTGGCTGTAGGTTCCACTTGGTACAAAAGCTTCTGGATCAGTGACGATGGTAAAACCACCGTGATGGCCGGATATTTCTGCTGAACGGTCGGGAACCATACGGACGGTCAAGCCGCCCTCCCGCGCCGGTTCAGGCTCGCCAGCCGAAAGCACCGAAGCTGTAAGGAGGAGAATGAGCAGGGTTTTCATGGTGCACGAGTGGTGCCTAACATTGTATTAGGTCTCAGTTTTGGGACTTTACGCTGCCCATCTTGCCCTTGGCAAGGCCAGAAAGTGCTTCACTTCTGCGGCAAATGCCGGTAAACACCGCATTTGCGACGCATAGCAGAGCCGTTTTCCTGTGTAAAGCGTCGGATTTTCTTTCACCATTCGCCACGCCAGAACGATCACGCCCATGAATCAGCCCGCCGCTCCCAAGCTGCTCGACCAGTTGCGCGACCGACTGCGTTACAAGCGCATGAGTCTACGTACCGAGGAAGCCTACATGGGCTGGGCACGCCGCTTCATCCTCTTCCACGGCAAGCGTCACCCCTCCAGCTTGGCGGAGCCGGAGGTCGTTGCCTTCCTGCAAGATTTGTCCGCGTCCAACCAGGTGGCCGCCTCCACCCACAACCAGGCCCTCAACGCGCTCGTCTTCCTGTACGCCGAGGTGTTGCAACGCCCCTTGGGCGAACTCCACGGGCTGGAACGGGTCAGGCGACCGGCCCGGGTGCCCATCGTCCTGAACCGACAGGAGGTCGGCGCGCTCTTGGCCCAGCTCGACGGCACCCCGTGGCTGGCGGCGGCGTTGCTCTACGGGGCGGGGTTGCGGCTCATGGAATGTTTGCGCCTGCGGGTCGGTGACATCGACCTGGAACGCCGGGTCATCACGGTGCGAGCAGGCAAAGGCGGCGGGGACCGGCGGACTTCGCTACCGGAAAAGACCGTCGAACCGTTGCGTGCCCACTTGGATCGGCTGCATGTGCTCTGGCAACAGGATTATGGCACGGAGCGTTCATCGACTGCCGAGAAGCTCGCCGGGGTGTATCTGCCCAACGCCCTGGGAGCCAAGTATCCCAACGCCGGTCGTGAGTGGCCGTGGCAGTGGGTGTTCGCAGCGAAGGAGTATTCCCATGATCCGAGGAGCGGCCTGCGGCGGCGTCACCACTGGCACGAGCAGTCGCTCCAGCGCGTGGTCAAGAAAGCAGCATTGGCCGCCGGGCTGGCCAAGGCCGTGAGCCCGCACACCCTGCGCCACTCGTTTGCCACCCATCTGTTAGAGGCAGGGACGGACATCCGCACCGTGCAGGAATTGCTCGGGCACAAGGATGTGGCCACGACGATGATCTATACCCATGTGCTCAACCGGCCCGGAGTTTTGCCCGTACGAAGTCCGCTGGATTAAAGGCAAGCAAGTTCTGGTCGCACAAACTTCCGTGCGTAGCAGGAGATTCCACGGTGGAAGAGGATGTGGGGCCATCGGCATCCCGGCAGACTCGCTCTGGATACCGGTTTTGACGCCCGGACTGGCCGGCGCAGCGTCATGGCAGCCGGGGACGGTTCCGATCACGTGTGGAGCGTGGCAAAAGCCGGGGGTTTCAGGCAGAGGTTTAGGACGCGTCGACGCCGTGGTCGTCGTCGGCCGCGAAATCGTCCACGCAGGAGACCCCTCCGATGCCTCATTGTCCATGTCCGTGGGGTACTGTCGCCCCCTGGTTAGCCCTGCGTACTCCGCCGATTGGTGGCGTCACGGTGATACCTGGATCGTGAGAGCGATTTTGGTGTCACCCCCTGTCGCCTTGGCAGATTTGCTGATGCAGATGCCCCTTCCCGCCCTCTGGGGCGCCAATGCTCACACCCCCTTTTTCGCAGTTGGCGACTCCATTTCGAAGCGTCTCCTCTGAGGATAGGTGTCGCTTTTCCATTAACTACCTACGATCAAGAGATTTACAATCTTTCAGTTCTGCATGGCAGCCCGAGGCGTGACCAAGCCGCCCGGTACGTGGTTTTCAGCCGCCGTCATTCCGCACGTCTGGACACCGCAGGGAAAGGGTCGACAGCCACGTCGACGGATCGGGCAAAGCGATCGTTCGCTCGTTTGGAGGAGGTTCGTTTGGTGCCGAATCTGCCCATAATACGATAGGGGGGGACGTAGCCGTCGGCCGATCCGCCGGTGCTCCTTCTTCCTTCATCCACATCCGCGCAGGCTCGATGAACCCGGCTCGTGACACGACCCGGGCCGCGTCTTGCCGTGCGGGATCAACGGCCCCGCCGCGGCGAGCCGTGTTGGCTCCTGCGGCTTTGACCACCCACCCCGAGCCCTCCGTGCTCGACCCACCACCGAAAGGAAACACCCACCTATGGCAGTCATCCTCGAAGCGGCCTACAGCAAAAAGCTGGGGCTGCCCAACTATAGCAGTCATTCGTACGTCGTCAGCATCCGCACCGAACTGAGCGACCTCACGCAGATCGAAGCCGAGAGCGCCCGGCTCTACACGCTCCTGCAGCAGAGCGTGGACAACCAAATCCAGCAGGTCGGCTACCTGCCCGAGGCCGCTACCTACGGCCTGCACATCGCCAGCGACGGCGCCGACCAGCCCCACGGCAACGGCAACGGCAATGGCAATGGCCACACCCCACCCCCAACGGACCCGGTTCACCACGAACCTGGCGACCCGTGGGTCTGCTCGGACAAGCAAAGGGACTTGATCCTCAAGCTGGTCGAGCAGCACCGCCTGGACAAGAAGGAGGTCGAAGCCATCGCCCGCGAGATGTTCGGCCTGCCCGTCAAAACCCTCAACCGTCTGCAAGCCAGCGGCCTCATCGAGGAACTGCTCGAACGCCACGGCAAGGCAAAGAAGCCCAGCAACGGACGTAGTAACGGCGCTGCCGCCTACCGGAGGCACGCGCACGCATGAACGCCATCGTCGACGATCCGCCGACACTCCCGGCGGTGCCACCGCCCACCCAGGCAGACATCATCGCTCATCTGCAACAGAGCGTCAGCCCGTCCCGGCTGGCGCTCTTTCAGTCTTGCCGACTCAAGTTCTTTTTCCGGCACGTGCTGAGGCTGCGGAAGCCGAAAACAGCGGCGCTCCACGTGGGCGTTGCCGTCCACCAGGTGCTGCGCGCGTGGAACCGGGCGCGCTGGCGGCAGGAAGCGCCCTCCCCGCACCTGATGTACGCCGCCTACACGGCGGCGTGGATCGCAGGGCAAGCCGACGAACCCGTCGACTGGGACAGCCCGGTCGAGGAAGAGGAGCAAAAGCAGGTCGGCTGGCGGCTGGCCGAGACGTTTCTGCGGGAGACGGCGCTCTGGTCGACCGACAAACCGGACGGGGTCGAAGTCGCCGTCGAAGCCGATCTGTCCGCCCAAGGACTGCCCCGGCTCGTCGGCGTGCTCGACCTCGTGCAGGACGGACGCATTATCGACTTCAAGACGGTCGGCCAAACACCCACGCCCGAAAAAGCCGCACTGCTGTACGCCACGCAGGTGGCCGCCTACTCGCTCCTTTACCGGGAGAACACCGGCAAAAGGGAAACGGGCATTGATATCCACCACCTGCTCAAGCTTAAGCAGCCGCGGCTGGTGGTCATCTCCCTGCCGCCCGGTGGGGAGCGGGAACAAGGCCGGCTTTTCCGGGTGGTCGACGCCTACGTCGACGCCTTGGAGCGACGCGACTTTATCCCCTCCCCGGGGTTGCAGTGTGCCGCCCGCGAGTTCTTCGCCGAGTGCGCCGCGTGGCCAGCGTGAACCCGCGACCGCAGGTCAACGCGTCTTTGGTCCCAGATGCCTAAGTTGCTGTCCAGCGGTTTCCTTGGAACGTGTCAGGGATCGTCGGACGGCAAAAGCTTGCTCCAGCGACATCGCAACGCCCGCTGCAGGCGAAGCACCGTCGTAACCAGGATGTTGATCTGTCCGGCCTCAATCTTCTGCAGGGTGCGGATGTTCAGGTCGGACAGTTCGGCCAAGCGTTCCTGCGTCATCGCTGCCGCTGCTCTTTGCCTCCGCAGGTTCGCACCAAAAACTTCCAACGCGGGAAGTTTCGGCGGCACGCGGCGGCGATGAGTGACGGACACGCCCCATTACGCCGTGAAACCAGCGTTGACTAACACGGCACAATGCGCCGTAATCAGTCGAATATATCTGCGTTTCTAGGCCCATCGCGCGCGCGTGCCTAACCCAATCAGCCCTCTCACTTTCACCACCATGAAAACCAAATTCTATGCCCGGCTGCCCGCCAATTTGCTGGCGGACATCACCATCCAAACTATCGCCGGCTGCGGTGTCGCTTCCTCCGACCAGATAAAGCGTGACGAAGATGTTAAGAACTACTTCGATTACGTGCCAACGAGCAAGCGGCTCGTGAGTCAAACAGACACCCAGGTCCAACACGCGTTCGGTCCTCCAACCCGTGTCCGCCGCGTGGACGACGACACCGTCATCTGGATTGACGACCACCGCTTCTGCGAGGCCGACGCACGGTTTATCTACCGGGTGATGGCTCTACGCATCGAAGGCCACAAACTCGTGTCCATGCGCCCGGAGGAACCACGCTGACTTGCCTGGGAACTCCAAGTTTTTATTCTCAATGGAAACTAACTCACAATCGCCAAATCCAGTGCCGTCGCACCAACGTGGCAGCGCCGTGCCCTGGATCACCAGCGCTTGCGTGGCGCTGGCCGCTCTTGGCACCAACCAGTGCCGGAACAGGGGGCGGTAGTCTTCCTTTGCGTACACATCCACCGCCACGATTTCGCCCATCCAGTTGCGCAGGATGTTCAGGAGATAAATCTGCTGTCTAAGGTCTGGCGGCAGTTCCGGGCAGGCAAGCAAGGTCCGAAGGGACGCGTCGGAAAGCGCCGTCCAATCGCCGAAGGCTGGCCGCACGCCATCCTCCACGACCAGCGCCGCAAAAACCCAGCGTCCCCCACCGAGGATGAGGCGCCGCTTGCGATGCTGGAACACCGCCTCGGCGACCGCATCGTCGATCTCCGCCGCTGCGAACCTTCTCGGGCCACAGGAGCGCAAGCAGCGGCAGCGTTAAATCCTGCGACTTTCCGATGTCGGCGGCAAGGTCCAGCAGGGGCAGAGTGAAGCCACACCGGCGGCAGTGGACCAATGGAACCGAACTGGTCGAAGTGCGGTACTCGATCAGGGTAAGCGCCCGCTCGTCAAGGTTCGGATCGAACGGGCAGAAAGAGTGCAACGGCGTTCCCGGCCGATGGTCTTCTGCCAAGCATTGCTTGGCGAACTGGCGGACGTCCTCGGGGGCAATGATCTCCACCTCGGACATGAGAAACTGGGGCGACGGCACCATCGTGCTGGCCGGGACCTCGACCGGCGCGTCGTGCTTGGCGGCGGCGAGCAGTTCGGGCCGGGGGTCGCGTGGGTCGTGGTTTTGCAGTCGCCGGTAGAGCGCCGCTTGTTCCGAGCGCCGCTTGGCTTGGGCCTTGGCGGAGCGGCGGGCGACCGCCTTTGCCGAAAGACGTGGGCGGCTGCGTGCTTGTCGGACGTATTGAATGACGGGATCGTACATAAGGGGGGGGTGGCTTCAGTGCGGGGGATTCTCCGCGCATCGAAGATTGTCCCAAAAAAGGAGACGCTCGACGATCCGATACCGCAGATTTTCTACGCCAGAACTATGTCAATCGAGCGGTGAACCCACGGGGGCCAAAAGACTGAAGAATCGTTTGCTTCCTACGACCCGAACGATCCGAAGGTTGTCTGGAAAACGAAGGAGCGCCTGCTGGATGCAACCCTCCTCGGCGACACCATCGGCAGCTCTTTTTGCCCATTGGTTGTTGCCTACAGGTACCTCCAAGCGCAAGGGGATTGAACCATCGCTCCTGCACCAAATCATTTCCCTCATCCAGCCTCCACCACTTCCACCACCATATAAATATGGTGGTGATGGAAGTTGGGAGTCAGAGGCAAGACGTCCTGAGTTTTCTGAGGTTTCATGATGAATGCACGGACGATGGTTGAATGGAAGGAACCCTGAAGGAAAATCTTCAACCCATCGGAGTGGATTCGCATTGATCGACCTGCTCGTCGCCCTCATCCACGCCTTCGGACCCGGTTGGCATCGGTGGTACGCGACGATACTTCTTATCCTCGCGCGAATGGAGGACCTGCCCTGTCGCAACAAGGGAGATTCGCTCGCGATTGAAGCTGCTTTCGCCCATCTCGGTTGCGGCTTTCACCAACTTGAACCATTCGGAATGCAACAATGCCTGGGTGCCGAGCACGTCGAGCAACTGTTCGGGAAAGTACTTTTTTTGCGCTTGTCCGGGTTTTCGGAGCCGCGCTGGATTGAGATTCAGGTCCCGTCGCATCAAGGGAAAATCCCAACGGACGACGAACGGGTCGACTGGTGAGTGGTTGCGCAGGGTCATGTCGACCGTATAGGCCTCGTCGGTCTCGTGCTTCGTCAGCACCAGGATGGAGTCGGGATCGCGGGCGTAGACGCCGCTGCCGCCAATCCGGTCGATGTCTCTCTTTACTGGCCTGATTTCCCTTGGAAAAGTGGGCGCCGAAGACGACGGCAGCGCCCGTCTTGACCGCCACCCGCTCGAGTTCGTTGAGGAGGCCGGTGATGTCGCCCGCCTTATTTTCATCACGTCCACCGATGGCCTTGTAGATGGGATTGATGATCAGCAACGAATAATCCTGTTCCTCCATTCGTTTGATGATCTTGGGACCCAGTAGGCTAAAGTCGGCCGCGTGACCACGGAGATGCCAGAGCGACAAATCGCTCGATTCGGAGGCACAGATTTCCTTGGCTTCGCAGATTTGCTGAAGGCGCCGGTTATAATATTCTCGCGCCAGCTCGAGATTGAGGTAAAGAACGCGGCCCTGCGTGGTGGGGAAGCCAAGCCAGTCCCTCCCGGTAGCGACGCTGAGCGCGAGGTCGGAGAGCACCCAGGTTTTGTAGCTTTTCGACCCACCACCGATGACCGCTTTGGCACCCCGATGGAAAACTCCGTGCACGACTTCCGACGGGAGGACGATCGGTTGGCTCAAGCAGTCGGCGGCGCATTCGATGTCGGGTAGCGTGTCAGGTAGCGAGAGCTCCGGAGCCGCGTCCATGAATTCCATCATCTTTTGAGCCATCCCCCTGACGCGGTCTGGATCTGCCGCGCGGGACCGACTTTTGCGGTTCGAGACGGCGGGATCGGTAGGATCGGGACCGGGATCGTGAGGAGCAGGGGCTTGTTCGGGTTTGGACGCTTCCTCGCGATCGCGTGGGAAGTGATCCTCTCCGGCTCTTTGAGACGGGTCATAAGCGCTCTCAGGTTGAGAAGCGTGGGTCGGCGGGATCGATGGTTCGGTAAAGGTCATGACGATGGGTATTAAGGAAGGAGATCGCAGTAGATCAGACGCTGGTGCTTGCCGGTTTTTGGATTGATCGCGCCCGGGAGACGGACGGGCTGAGTCATGGTCAGCACCTTTTTGTCGATGCCGAGTTCAGGCAGGATCGCCTTCAGGCATTCGAACTGAGCGCCATCGGGTGCCTCGAACCATCCGTGCAGGCTGCGTCGGCTTGTGTCGACGACGAACCTGAGCCTCATGCCCTGACTCATCAGCCATTGGAAAACCGCGCCGACCTCGTCCCGGTTCAATGTGTCGGACTCGGCCACGAAGAACGGACGGCAGACAACGTTGTCGTTCGAACGGCGGGTCGCTTGTTTGACGAGGACAGCCGGACAGACGAAAACGCCGGGTACTTGAGAGCGTAGGAGCCAGCAGTCCACTGTCTGAAAACAATGGCTGAATTCCCGGCCGTCCTTCCACTCACCCGAATAATGGACTTCGTCCGCGATCCACAGGGTCTCCTGTGGCGCGTATCGACCCATAATGAGCCGCCAGTGATCTTCGGACTTCTCGGGCACCGAACTCGGCGAATCCGCCAGGATCTCGGCGGCGGTCCATCGGTGCTCTTTGAGGATTTCGTGTCGATGGACCTGCGCCCAGGTGGCCAGTTTCTTCAGGGCCACGCGAGCTTTGTCCCGCTTCAACTTTTCCTTGGCCGCCTCCGCCTCGCGGACGCGCAGTTCCTTATCTAGAGCAGCGGTTTCCGCCGGGCTGAGGCCCAGTTGATCCCCCGCCATGGCTCGACGCCAAAGTCCGCGCAGCCATTTGTTATGAGCAGCGATGACCTCGCCGCAGGACTGGTGTTGGCAATCAAAGGTGGGAACGGGCTCGGCGTCGAGGTAGATCCCGGCAGTGATTGTCCGCGGTCCTGTTCGTGTGAAATGCGTCGCCAGGACAAGTGCAATGACAGGAGTTGTCGAACCAGTCGAGAACGTCGTAGCGTTTTTCGACGATGGCGTGGGCAGCGATCAGCCAGGCGGCTTCGAGCTCCTCGAACAATGGGAAATCATTCGCGCGGCGGCTGATATCGATGTTGCGCCCGACGGCTATTATTTGGCTTCCCTGGAGGGCATCCGTGGCTCCCGTTGAAGCCCCCGCTTCTGCTCGGGCGCCACTCATCGTTCGCCCTCCTGTTCGGGGATGAACGAGTTGGGTGAGGATGGTCCATCCAAAGCATCGGGCGCCGATCCGGCCAACAGCACTGTCAGCATCGCATCGACATTCCAAAGCAAATAGATTCCTTCGGAGACACGCTGTCGCGCTCGGAAGAAGTTATTCTCGGTGATTGCCGCCAGCGTGTCCTCGGCCGCGGCGACCACCATGTCGATGGTGTCACCGAAGGCCGCGACCCTAGCGGTTTGCGAAGCGGAGTCCGCATCCAAATCCCGCAGCGCCGCCGCCTCGGACAAACGACCAGCGCGGAAGTCATCCCTCAGCGCCCATGTCTTAGCCGTGAGTTGGTCGGCCAAAAACAGGCAACGTTGAGGTTGAAGGAATCCCCGTGTTTCAGAACCCTGGAAGATCAGCTCGCCAAGCTGGCCGAAAGCTTGGGACATAGAGGGTATCGACCAGCTCATCGGGAGCCGCCTTTCGTCTCGTAGCAGCACGAGCCTTTAAGTCCCCTGACTGCGGCGGCGAGCGCCTCCAGTTCGTCTGTGCGGGAGTTATAGACAAAAGAGATGATTTCCTGACGGGAGCCTTGGCACCCAGCGGCAATCTGCTCGAGGGTTTCGCGACCGAAGAAGAGCGTGGACTTGCCGGTCGATAAGTCCACTCCGAAGACGATCGTCGCGGTCTCCATGTTGTCGCGGACGCCGGGAAACTGGAGATCAAGCAGCGGACGCGGCACCTGCCCAGTGGGATCACGCAATTCGTGCGGAGCGGCGCCGGCCTCCTGGGCACCGCAATATTTGGCGATAGCCTCCTGAGCCCGCTCCCGGGGCAGGCTCGCAAGATCGACGGTACGCAGGATGTGCTCGCGTGGCGCGTTGGTACACTGTAGTAACACCTGGAACAACTCCTGCCGTTGCGGCCCGGTGAGTTCCCAGCACTCGGCGAGGTCGGCGTAGTGACCGGAAATCCGCAGCCACAGCGCGATTTCTTTTTCTGGATTCTGGTCGCGGCGGAAGCCATCCTCCCAAGCCTTGAAGGGCAGCGGATAAACTTGCTTGAGGCGACCCATGATCTTACGGATCGACCCGCGAAGACTTGTAGATAGTGGTCCGTGACGGACCGGGCTGTCAGCTTCGCCATAGTCAGCGGCGAGCGCGGAGTCGACCCAGTAGGTCCGGCCGAACTCGGCGAAGTAGACTTGCACCATGCCGGGCGCGAGCTCGTCAGCCGGGATCGGAAAAATCGTTCGGGTGGTTGGATCGAAGACTTCAACGGTTTTAGTGGAGTTGTTCATAATGGAGACGGACGGAGTTGTTTTTTGGGATGATGGAGTCGGGCGGGTTTGTTATGGGGACGAACTGCTGAGAGGGAGGGAAAACAATCCTGCGGACGCTGCTGGCCGAAAGTTGCACGTGGCGCGACGATTCAGTCGCTCACGACGGCAGCGGGCGTGGAAGGACGCGTCAGCAATTTTCGGCGATTCTTTGCCCGAAGGCGCCACAATAGGCTTGAGGGTTCTTGTGTTTCTGGAATATCCCAGGGCGGACTTGGTGGGCTGCTGCGGGCATAAAATTTTGGTGAGTGGATGACGTCTGATTGTACTCGCTGCCGACAACGACACGGCAGCTTATGGCCGGACGCAGGAACCGGATTTGCAAAAACTTCAGTGTGATGCAACCGAGCCAAGACGGCTCGGCGTCGAACCGATTTCGTGGACCTCCAGCTTCTCAAGAGCTTTTTGTACGGACGGCCAGTCGAAACGCAGGGTCCGATGACCCAGCCGAACCGCCGGAATTTTCCGCCGCCGCACCAACTCATCGACCCCGCGGATACTCGGCAGGTTGAGCAGTTGCCGCAGTTGTTCCTTATTCAGAAGAGGTCGAGCGCTAGAAATCATTTGAGATTTTCCGTACCGTACGGAAAATCGCATGCCATCTTCAGTTGTAAAGCGTTTTTCCGTACTGTACGGAAATTTGACGTGGTGGCGTGGCGTTTCGCGTTGTAAAGAGACTTCTTGGCTACGAACATATTTCCATGCCTCGCGCGTCTTTCCACCCGACCCCGCTTCGCACGGGTCCGCACGGCATGCTGGTCTATCGCAAAGCGATTTCGCCAAAGCTCTGGCGGTTTCCGAGGATTACATCCAAGCAATCGAAACTGGGCACAGACAAATTAACGAGAATTTGATCGAGTCCGTTTCTTTCGTGTTTGGAATCACACCGGACTCATTGAAAGCGGGTTACGCAGAATCGTATATGGGCGCCCATATTCCTTTGGCGGCCGCAATAAAAGGTTGGATTCAGCGTCTACGCCATTTTCATGAGCAGTCCTCCGACACGGACCTCGTAGAATTGTTTCGCCTTGGTGCTGACGCGGCGCGCCAGCGCGGGCACGCAGTCTTATTTAGGGTCCTCTTCTTCCAGTGGTTCAAATCGACCTCAGCGAAGCTCGGATTGGACGGCACGCCGCTGCTGGACGGCACAAAGACGTTCCTGTCCCCGAGTTCCCCGGTGTCGCATTATTTCGGTGTCCAAGAGGGAACGAGCACATCACCTTCCGGCAAACCCGAACCTAAAAAGTGACGTCCGAAGCGGAAAAGGTAGAGCTCGCCTGCCCAAGCTCGCAGATAGAGTCAGTGGAGACTAAATCTCGGATGCAGTAGCATACTGCCAAAAACTGCCAAAAGTACGCGCGGAATCCCGTGATTATGTGGATTAATGCGCTGCAATCATGAACGGGTCGCGACACAGTACCCTTTCTTTGAAAGCGCTTGAAAAAGAGGTATATACCTCGGGGTAGAGGAATTGGGCAGAGAAGGATTCGAACCTTCGAAGGCGTAAGCCAGTGGATTTACAGTCCACCCCGTTTGGCCACTTCGGTATCTACCCGTTGCCAGCGTTCACCCGCGCTTTTGCCTGACCATTCGACTGATCGGACCAGCGGGGGAACGAAGGAGGGGTTCTATAGGGGATGCGCCATGCTTTGGCAAGTTCCCCGCCGCGATTTTTTCGCTTTTCCGCTCGGATCAACGGACCTCGATGCTGCGGATCGTCACCTGTTCCAGCGGGTAATCGTTCGTGTCGCGCCCCCGGCGACTGATGGAATCAAGGAACTCCAGCCCGTTCGTCACCTGTCCGAACACCGTGTAATCCTTGTCCAACTCCGGCTGCGGTCGCAGCACGATGTAAAACTGGCTGCCGTTCGAGGCGCGCGACGGATTGAACGCCGGAGGCAGCGCCGCCATTGCCACCGCCCCGCGCACATGCTTCTTGCCGATCTCCGCCGGCAGCGTGTAACCCGGTCCACCCGTGCCCGTCGCGCTGCGGTCCTTTTTGCGGCTGAGCGGATCGCCCATCTGCACGAGCGTCTCGGGCACGATTCGATGGACGACGAGCCCGTTGTAAAACTTCTTGGCCACGAGCGCCTTGAAATTCGCCACCGTCTGCGGCGCATTCGCGTCGAACAGGTCAATCGTCACGAGTTGGTCTTCCTTCGTGTCGCCGACCTGGAAATGGATGATCGCCTGGGAAGCCGCCGCGTGGGCCACCGCCAGCGCGGTGAGGGTCAATGCAGCCAGCCAGCCGCGCAATGCGCGGGCGGGTCCGGTCAGGGTGGGAGCAGGGTTCGTCGTTTTCATACAAATGGCAGGGCGCAGACTTCCACCCGGCAGGGGGGAGTGGTCACTTCGGAATCTTCACCGGCGGGACCGGACACCGACACCGCGTCCAGCAGCGTGCCGGGTGTTTCCCAGCCGCGCCGCACGTAGCCGAGCGCGACGAATCCCGCCCCGCCGTGCCCGGCCGACGGGGCCGCGCTGGTGATCCGGCCGATTTCCCTGGCCGTCGCGCCTTCCGCGCCTTCGGTGGGAGCGGGAAGCAGGCTCATTCCCTCGTAGAGCGGCGAGGAATCCAGCGCCCGCAGGCCGCGCAGGTGGCGGTTGACTTGGCCCACGCTTTTCACCCGCGAAACGATCTCCTGGCCGATGTAGCAGCCTTTGGTGTAGCTGACGGCGCGGGCTTCCACCCCGGCTTCGGCGGGCATCGTGTTTTCGTCGAGTTCGGCCCCCCAGCGCGGCACCCCGGTGACAATCCGCCACGCCTCGGCGGCGTCGGCATTGAGTTCGGTGAAACCCGCGTGCAGGCATCGGTGGATCGCCGCGTGGTGCGCCGGGTCGTAAAAAATATCGGTTCCCGGACGGCCGTAGCGCGTCGATTCGACGGTCCAGCACCCCGCGCCGAGGGTGGTCAGCGCCGCGCGTACTTCGGGCAAGCGGGGATGGCCGGCGTCGGCGGCGAAGTCGATCAGGTGCAACAGCCCGAGATCGTCGGTGACATCCTCGATCCGCACGTCGTCGGCGATGATGTAACGCTCCAGCCGGGCGGCGAGCGCCTCGCGCAGTTCCGGTTCCGTGTCCACCAGAAGGAAATCGCTGCCGGCATGGATGAAGGCATCGGCGCACAGCTTGCCCTTGATGGTCATTACGCCCGTGTAAACCGAACGTTCCGCGCTGGCTTCGCGCACGTCGTTGCTGACCTGTCCATTGAGGAAACGCACGCGGTCGGCCCCGGTCAGCCGCAGTTTGGCCCGGTCCGCGAGGTCCAGGTAAACGCTTTCGACGGGTGACGTGATGTGCATGACAAAAAACGGGGACAGACTCGGCGGCGCAACTCAGCGTGGCTCGGTCGGGACGGACCGGAAGAGGTCGCGGACGAACTGGAAAGTGGTTTTCTTCTCGTGCGCGGCGGTTTTCCCGGCGTTCGGAGAAGGGACATCGGCAGGTGGCATTTCCGGCCTTTTCGGTGCGTCGGGCGTGGCCGCTTCGTCTTTCTTGCTGGCCGATGCCGGTTCCTCCCGACGCTCGATATTCGTCGGCGTGTCCTTCTTGTCGGCGGTCGCCGTTTGGTCGGTGGGCGCGGGTTTCGGGTCCGGAAGGTCCGCGGGCTTTTCGGTCGGCGGTTTGGCCTCGGATGCCAACACTTCGGGAGGAAGAGGTTTGGCGCTGGCGTTCGGGCGCGGCGGCAAGGTCAGTGCCGCCACCCTCTCCTCCGGGATCGGGACGGGGGATTTGACGGGTTCGGCGACGGGTTCGGCGAGGACAGCAGCGGGGGGATCGGGCGGCGCAATTTGGACGGCAGGAGTTTCGACCGGCGCGGACGCGGGCGGGGACGTGGCCGCCTCGGGCGCGGGATAAAGCTGCGAGACCACGCTGAAATCTTTGTCGCCCCAATCGTTTTGCATGCCGATGGCCAGGACCTCCGCCGCCGTGTCCGTCACCGGCAGGGAAAGCTGGTATTTATCGGCCAGTTCCTGCGCGAAACGCACGTCCTTGAGCATGTGCTTGAGCGAGAAATTCGGCTCGGAATTGCCCGCGATCATCGCCGGCAGCTTCAGGTCCGACGTGCCCGAGCGCGAGGAGTTGTTTTCGAGCGCCTCGACGAGCTTGGAAGCATCGATCCCCGCCGCGCGCACGAGCGCCAGCGCCTCGGCGAGCGTCTGCACGATGGTCGCCGTCATCATGTTGGTGGCGATTTTCAACACGGCAGCGTCGCCAATCCCGCCGACGTGGAGGATCGCCTTGGAGGTCGCTTCCAGCACCGGGCGCACCTCCTCCAGCGCGGGCTTCGCACCGCCGATGTAATAGACGAGCTGCCGGTTTTGCGCCGCCGCCTTGCTGCCGGTGAACGGCGCGTCGAGATACCGCGCGCCCTGGCTCTCGACGATCCCCGCTGCGTGCCGGGTCGCCAGCGGGGATACCGTGGCGTGGCAGAGCACGACGTGCCGGGGCCGGAGCGCCGCCGCAATGGTGCGGATGACTTCCTGGAGCGCGAGGTCGTCGCTGACAAATAACTCGATCACGTCGCACAGGTCGGCGACCTCGACGACGGACCCGAGGAAGTTTGGCGCGGCGCGCGGCGGTCCGGCTCCAGACGTACACCTGGTGGCCGGCGGAACGCAGGTTGGCCGCGACCCGGGTGCCGATGATGCCCAGGCCGATGACCCCGATCTTGCTCCGCGTTTTTTTGGGTGCTGCCATCCGGATTCGTTCAGCTTATAAGCCGTTGTTCGCGTGGAAGGAAAGGCGGATTCAACGCGACGGCGCGGCGGCCGGCGACCGCACGTCGTCGCGCAGGTCCGGCGCGATCTCGATCTGGGCGGCGTCGCGCAGTTTCTCGACGAGCTGGGTGGTGGCCTTCTCCCGCTTCTGGTCCTGGATGTAGGTCGTGATCCGGTCCTTCGCCTCGTCGAATGATTCGGTGTGCGCAGGCTTGCGGTCGGTGACCTTGATGATGTGGAAGCCGAACTGCGTGCGCACCGGCGGACTGATCTCGCCGACCTTCAGTTTGAAGGCGGCGTCGGCGAACTCCGGCATCACGCCCTCGTGGCTGAACGAACCGACGTAGCCCTTGTTCTTCTTCACCGTGGGATCGCCGGAATACTGCTGGGCGAGGTCCTCGAAATTCTCGCCTTTGCGGAGGCGTTCGATGAGGTCGTTGGCGCGTTTCTCCGCCGCGAGCGATTCCTCGGGCGGGGCGTCCCGGCGCAGGGCGATCAGGATGTGGCTGGCGCTGACCTTTTCCGGTTCGTCGAACTTGGTAGGCGGGCCGTCCTGATAAAACTTCTGGACCTCCTGCGGGGTCACGATCACCTGATCCTTGATCTGTTTGTCCATCCATTGCTCACGGGCAAGCTGGCTGTGGATGCTTTGCGTGACCTGAGCGACGGTTTGTCCGTTGCGCGCGACCTCCTTCTCGAACGCCGCCTCGTTGGGGAACTGCGCGCGGAGTTCGTCAAAGCGTTTCTGTTCGTCCAGGCTTTCCACCTTTTCGTTGACGGCCTGGGCCGAGACGAGCCGGTCAACGATGAGGTTGGCGAGCATCGCGCGGTAGGCTTTCTTCTGCTCGGCGAGCGGGTAATTTTTCAGCGAACGCCCGCTGGCGCTCGTGTACATGTCGGTGAAGTGCTCAAGGTCGGCCTTGGTGATCGGCTGGCCGTTGACGGTGGCGACGGGATCGGGCAGGACGTACTGCGGCGGCGGGGTGGGAGCGGCCGACGGCGCGGGCGACGGTTTCGGGGCGGGCGAAGGGCTTCTGTGTTGCGCGAATGCGGGTTGCGAAGACGCACAAATGAGGAGCGCGAGCAAAACGATTCGGAGACCTGGACAACGGGGGACGGGGTGCATGGCGTCGGGAGAAATAGCTTCACCCGGACGAGCGCAGATGCCAGCGGAATTTTCCGCGCCGAGAATTGGCGATGCGAGAGGTGGATGGCGCTCTCCGAGCGGCATTGGTCTCACTCGCGGCGAACGCCGCCTGAAACTCAAGACGCCTGCGGCGTGAAGTAAACCAATGCCGCTCGGAGAGCGCCATCCACCTCTCTCGAAACGGATGTGGCCCGATGGCAGATCACCCTCGAAAACAACGCACCCCCGGCGGGAGATAACCGCCGGGGGTGCGTCAGGATGCGGACCGCTGCCCGCCAATCGACGGGCACGGTAACCGGGATGGACTCAGCTATTGCTGGCCATCACGCTTCTTTTTGTCGTCGGCATTGCTGCCGGCCGGCTGCGGTTGCGGCTTGGCTTCCCGGGTCTCCCGGACCTCCTGGCGCGGGGCCGGTGGCGCGGTTTGCGTGGGCGGGCGGGGTTCCCGAACTTCCTGACGAGGCGCGGGCGGCGGGTTTTGCGGACGCTCCTCCGTACGCACCGGGTGGCGCTCCGGCTCGGCCTCGGTGTTCCGGGCCGGGGTGGCGGCGGGTTGCGGGCGTTCCTGTTGACGCGGCGTGTGGCGGGTTTCCTCCGTGGCGGTGTTTGGCGTCGCGGCTCTCGGCTCCGTGGGGGGTTGGCTCCGATGCTCCTCGCGCGAGGGTGCTTCCGAGGTGTTCGCGGGTGTGTTCGTCGGCCGGTTGTGCTCATGGGCGCGAGCAGGGCTCGGTTCGCGGGCCGGAGTGGGGGCGGTGGCCGGTTCGTGCGTCACTTCCGGGGCGTTCGGTTCGCGGCGGGTGTCGTTGCCCGGCTGGCCGGGCGGGTTGCGCGGCGCGGCGGTCGGACGGCCGGCGGGTGTGGCGGCCGGCGTGGGCTGGAAGCCGCCGTTGGTGCGGGCGTCCCTTTCACGTTGGGCGGCATCGCGGCGGGCGCGCCGGTCGGCATCGCTGTTGCCGCGCGGCGGCGTGGCGCTGACCACGGGCGTGGCGGCGGGCGGGGCAGGCGGGGCTGCCGGGGCCGTCCGGGCGTCGCGTTCGTGCTGCGGGGGACCGGCCGGGGGCACCAGGTTTGCCGCCGGGTTGCCCGGGGGACGCGTGGGATGTTCGTGCGCCTGGGTTTGGAATTGCTGCCGCAGGCGCTGGACCGTGGCCGGGTCCGCGCCGGTGTTGTTCCAGCCGTGTTCGACGCGGGCGTCGCGGAGGTCACGCTTGACCGTTGGCGGCTTGATCTCGTTGAAGTTCATCGGCCGGGGCGCGATCCGGGGCGCGGCGATCTGGAAAACACCGTCACGCACGACATTGGGATTACGGTCGCGCGGGCCGTGCGCGAAATCGTAGTTGACGTTTGGCTCGATGCGCAGGCGCTGGATCGGGCGGTCCACGCGCCCGTTGATAAACCCGAAATCAGGTCCGCCGTTGTACACGACCACCCGGGGACCGCCGCGGCGGTAGCGGATGTTGGTCACGTTGATCGTGTGCTCGATGATGACGAAGTTGCGCTGCGGCGGCAGGATCACCTCGCGCGAGCACGGGCGCGCCGAAGTTGCGCGTTTCCACGAAGCAATAGTTGGCCGGCCCGATGTCATATTGCGCGTCCACGTCGGTGTCGTAACCGTCCTCGGGTTCCACGTCGTTGTAATCGACGCTCGACGGGAGGACCTGCCGCCACGCGCCGTCGTTGTCGCCCTCGCTCCTTGGGCGGCAGCGGAGCCCAGCCGACGTAGTCGTCGTTCGTGCGCCAGGAAACCCAGCCCGGCCCCCAATCGTAGCCGGGCACCCAGACCCAGCCGATGTCTTTCAGGCGCGTCCAGCGGCCGTAGTGGTAGGTCGCCCAGCCGAAGTTCTCGTACGACACCCAGGTCCAGCCGTCGTCGGTCTGCGCCCAGTAGCCGTCGGAGTACGGCCGCCATTTGTCGTTCTGATAGGCGATGCTCGGCTGCCAGACGTAGCCGTATTCGGGCGTGTTGTACCAGTCGCCGTCGTCGGCAAGGCTGTTGTAGAATACATCGAAGGAAACGTCTTGTCCGCGCTGGGCTTGGCGCAACGGCAGGGCCGCCAGCAGCGCCGCCAGCAGACACGTCAGGAGTGCGGGGATTTTCATGGGGTGGTTTGATTTACGAACTGCGATGTCAGACCTATAGACCGGCGGGACGCGGGTTTATTCACATGGACAGTGAATCATCGCAGCACATCGGTTTTGCGCGTGTGCAACGAATCTGCGCGTATTTCACTCGACCTCGCCGCTTCCTGCTCTCCTTTCCCGTGCAAACCATCGTCATCGGCCACCGCAACCCCGACATGGATTCCGTCTGTTCGGCGCTGGCCTACGCCCGGCTCAAGCAGGCGCTGGGCTGGAACGACGTGGTCGCCGGCGCGGGCGGGCAACCTCAACGCGCGCATCCAGTTCGTGCTCGATAAGTTCGGCGATCGAGCCGCCCGATGTTCCTGAGCGACGTGACCCCGCAGGTGCGCGACGTGATGACGCGCGAGGTCGTCTCGCGTGCGCGCCGACGACACGTCGCCCAGGCGCTGCGTTCCATCGAGCAACGCCGCCTGCGCGGGCTGCCGGTCGTGGATGAGGACGGGCGTTGCCTGGGCCTGCTCAGCGCGATCGACGATCGGCCACCAGCTCTTCCCGCCGCTGCCCGAACTCGGACACGACGCGCATCGTGCGCGCCGTTCGTGCAGGACATCGTGCAAACCTTCGAGCGGCGTGGTCGCTCGCCGGGCGACGCGCACGATCGCCGACGAACAGGACTACGTCCTGATGGTCGCGGCGGTGAAGACCGAGACGCTGCGTCGAACGCCTGCGGCGAGCAGCCGCGCGGGCCGACGTGGTGCTGTTCGTCGGCGACCGCGACAACATCCAGTCGCTGGCCATCGACGAAGGCGTGCGCGCGCTGATCCTCACGGGCGGGGTCGCGGTCGTGCCGGCGCGAAATCCGCGGCGCGCGGCGGCGGCGCGGCGTGACGCTCGTGCGTTCGCGGCTACGACACGGCGACGACCGTGCTGCTGGCGCGCGGCGCGGTGCGCGCGGGGCGGCTGATCGAGCGGGAGTTCGTGCACTTCGACGCCCGAGGTGCCGCTGGAAGCCGCGCGCGCCCGGGCGGCGGCGTCGGCGGATTCGATCTTCCCCGTGCTGGACGCCGAGCGGCGGCTGGTGGGCGTCGCTGACCAAGAGCGATTTCCTGAAGACGGTGCCCCGGCAGTTGATCCTCGTCGACCACAACGAACTCTCCCAGGCGGTGCACGGCGCGGACAAGCTGCCGATCATCGAGGTCATCGACCACCATCGGCTCGGCGGATTTTCGACGGACCCGCCGATCCATTTCTGGAACAACCCCGTCGGCTCGACGTGCACCATCGTCGCGCTGCTGTACCAGCAAAACGGCGTGGAACTTCCCGCCGTCCACCGCCGGGCTGCTGATGGCGGGGCTGATCTCGGACACGCTCAACCTTACCTCGCCCACCGCCACGCCGACCGACCGCGCCGTGCTGGACCGGCTCGCGAAAATCGCCGGGATCGACGGCGCGACGCTGGCGGCGCGAGATTTTCGCGGTCGGCTCGCCGCTGCTGACGCTCGCCGCCCGAGGACGTGGTCACCTCCGACTGCAAGGAATACGACGGAGGCGGGCGTGCGGTTCAGCGTGGCGCAGATCGAGGAACTCGGGTTCCGCCCGTTCGACGAGAAGCACGAGGAACTCGCCGCCGCGCTCGACGCGTTTTGCGCGGGGCAACGGCTATTTTTCTCGGCGTTGCTGGTCACGGACATCAACACGCAAAATTCGTCCTGCTCGTCAGCGGCGCGGAGGAGTTCCGCCGGCAGATCGACTATCCGTCGGCCGGGCACGGGCTTGTGGCAGCTCGACGGCGTGGTTTCGCGCAAGAAACAACTCCTGCCCTACCTGCTCCAGCGGTTGCAGGAAACGCGTGTCGCGGCGGCGTGAACAAGACACTGCGTTTCTCGGTTGCGAGTAACGCTTTCGGAGCCCCGGCAGGGGCGGCAGAGTTCAGCCCACGGCGTGAGCCGTGGGTTAAATGCGAGAAACGGCCGAGCCCCGGCAGGGGCGTAAGAAAACACGGCGGCCTTGCGAGGACCACCGGGCGGGTTTTTCTACGCCCTGCCGGGGCTGGCCTGGCTGGCGATCTTTCCCACGGCTCACGCCGTGGGCTCAACGACTACCGGCTCAAGCCGGTAGGATGCGATGGGACTAAAAGTCCGGTGGCGGCTAGAAGCCGCTTGGAAAGCCCCCGGCCCGGGCCGGCTGGCAAGGCATCGGCGGCGACCCCTGGCCTCACGGCGGGTCGGCCACGATGCGGAACGTTCCCTCGCCATCCTCGTCCCACTTCTGCTCCTCGATGTAGCGCTTGATCGTCTTCTCATCGACCGCTCCGACCGTCGCGCAAAAGTAGCCCCGTGCCCACAGGTGCTGGCCCCAATAACGCTTCTGCAAACTCGGGAACTCCTCCTGCAGCTTGCGCGAACTCCTGCCCTTCAAGTACTGCGCCAGCTTGGCCGGCGACAACACCGGCGGCGCGCTGACGAGCAGATGCACGTGGTCGGGCGACACCGCTCCACGCACCACCGCCACCTCCCGCGCCCGGCAAATCTCGCGGATCAGGTCGCGGCAACGCACCGCCAGGTCCCCCTTGAGCACCGGCCAGCGGTACTTGGTCACCCAGATCAGGTGGTACTTGCAGTCCGAGACCGTGTGCCCACGATGGTGGTAGTTGGCCATGCAGCCGCCCACCTTAACGCGCCACCCGCCACCCTCCAAGGCAGACCGTCTAAAGACGGTGGGCTCCAACCCGGCACCTGGATACTGAACTCTGCCGCCCCTGCCGGGGCTCCGGACCCCACGAGCAACCGGAATACGCTGCAGAATGTCGATCTAGCGATCCCTACCTTGATCTGGAAACTTAACCGATCCGCTCGGGCAGCACGTTCTCCCGGTACGCGCGGAGGAGCAGTTCCAGCGCGGCGATCTCGTGCCGCAGCGTATCGCCCTCGTTGGTGTCGGCCACGCGGCGCGGCGGATCGAACACGCGTCACGTCCTGGATCGTCGGGATGATGTCCGCGCCCTGCGTGATGGCCTCGCTGATCGACTCGAAATGATGGTGCTGCGCGAGATACGTGCGGTCCGCGTCGAGCACGAGCGTGAAGCCGTTGTCGCCGTACACCTCCGAAAACGCCCCGTCGATGGTGATCGCCTGCCCGCTCGCTTTGATGGGCGATTCGCCCTGCTCGATCTTCACCGGGACGTGGCCGTTGACGATCAGCCCGTGTTCGTCGTCCACGCCGAAATCCGCGCAGGATGCTCCGGCAAAATCCCTTCTCGTGGATGAGCTTGAAGTACGGGTTCTTCGTTTCCTGTGTGCGTCGCCTTGTCGGCGATGAAATAACTCTCGAACGTGGCGATCTTGTCCTTGCCGAACAACGGCGAGAGCGGCCCGCACCACAGATACCACAGCAGGTCGAGATCGCGCTGGTCGCTGGTCGCGGAACGCGCGGTGCACGGCGGCGTTCGAGCGCCTCGAAGAGCGCCCGGCCGCGGTATTCCACGCCGTCGACGCGCATCGGCAGGAACTCGCCCTGCCTCGTCCACCGGCACGCAGCCGTGGAAGATCAGGTTGTAGTCGCGCACGAGGTGCATCGTGCCCTTGCGTTCGAGGTAGTGCATCTGCTCCCAGAGCGTCTGGCTTTGCAGGAAGGAAAGTCTTGCAGCTGCGCCATGCATTCCTCTTCCTCCGGCGAGAGCGTGTGGGGTCGCTCCAGTCCACGGTGGGGAAATGTCCGTCGGCCAGCGGATACACCATGCCGTCGAGCTCGATCGTGCCGTGCTCCGCGTTGACCTGGTGCGAGCAGCTGGCGGTGTTCGAGCTGGAAGTCGCGGGTTGCGCGCGATGGTCTGGCTTTCGAGCTTGAACTGGATGATGGCCATCGCCTTCTGCATCCGCGACATCGTGAGCGGCATCGCGGATGCCCTGGCCCAGGCAGGGGAAACGTTCGGCCGGGTCGTCGTGGTAGACCGTGCGCACGAGCTTTTCCAGCGGCGGCCATCGGGATGCCGTAGCCCATCTCCAGCTGGAAGAGCCGCTGGTAGCGCAGGCTCATGCGCAGGACGTTGGCGATGCAGGCTTCCTGGCCCAGGCACGCGCCCATCCACGACACGTCGTGGTTGCCCCAGGTGATGGCGACGTTGGGCTGGCGCATGACGTAGTCGATCACCTTGTCGATGCGCGGGCCGCGGTCGCCGAAATCGCCGGCGACGATGAGTTCGGAGAACAGGAGGTTGCGGATGATGCGCGCCAGCATGCGCAGGAAGTGGAGTTCCTGGCCGTGCTCGACGAACTGGTCGAGCATGGCGTCGAGGTAGTCGTCGCTGCGTTCGAGGTAGCGCGCCGAAGAGCAGTTCGCGGAAGAGCGTCTTGTAGATGCGGCGGGAAAACGCGCTCGATGGCTTCCAGGCTGTACGGGCGCGAGATGCGGCGCAGCAGTTCGATTCGAGCCGGGTCTGGCGGCGCAGGAAATGGCGGCGGCGCGTCGGCGTCGGGCAGGCGTTCGCGCGAGCAGCGGGTAGGTCTCGCGCGGGTAATAGATCATGTTGAGCAGGTCGAGCTTCTCGCCGGCGGTCAGGCGGTGGCCGAAGGTCTGCTCGACGAGCGGGCGCAGGCTGCCCGAGGCGTTGTTGATGACGTGGATGAGTTTCTTGAACTCGCCGTGCACGTCGCTGATGACGTGGATCGTGCCCTTGGGCAGGGTGAGGGCGGCGCGCAGGCTGGCGATGGCGGCGAGGGTGGCGTCGATGTTGGGATACTGCGCGCCGAGGGCGCGCAGGTAGACGAGCGTCTGGTCGTCCACGGTGAACCGGGTGGGGGGGACATGGAGGAGGTACTCATATTCCGGGCAGGCCGCGTAGCGGCCGGTCGTTCAACAGGTAGGGACGCGTCTCCGACGGTCCGATTTTTCTGGCCGAAAGCGCGATCTTAGATCATCCCAACCTCAACGTGAAAGGCCATTCCGAAGCATTCTGAACCAGCCCGGCGCGGACGGGGTTTTGCAGGATGTAATCCTCCTTGCCATAAAAGTCGGACGGTGAGCGCGGCCGGTAATCGAAGAAATCGCGCTGCCACTCGATTTTATGCCTCGTGGCTGTATATCGTTTCCAATTGCGAACGGTTTGCTCCATCGTCTGATCGCGTCCGAAGCTGACGATCATGTGAACATGGTCGGGCATCAGCAGAAACACGGATGGCAACCACTTTTGCTGTTCATGGTAGAAGCGCGCGGTGGCGAGCAACGCCAGACCTGCGGCTGGAGTGCAAAGTCGATCTCGCCGCGACGCTGGCAGCAGACGGTGACGAAGAAGCCTCTGGCGTCGGGATCGATCCACGATGGAACGGCGTGGGCGAGCATCTTCCGGCCGGGAAAGTCTTTCTTGTCTTCCATCATTTCGGCAGAAAAAATTTGGGACCCGTCGGAGACGCGTCCCTACCTGTTGTTGGAATCAATCCTGCGCGCGTTCGCCACCGGGACGACGAAATTTCAACGGCCGGCGGGATGGCCCACCGGCGGGTGACTCCGCCACGCGCCCCGCGCCGTTGCCCGCGCCGGACTTCATGTAATTGACTTTCCCCGGCCGCTTCTTGGGCTCGATCTTGGAAATGCCCGTGCCGTTCTTCAACTCCATGATCTGGTCGCGCAACAGCGCGGCCTTCTCGTATTCCAGACTCGCCGCCGCCGCCGCCATCTCCGCTTCCAGTTCGCGCAACACCTCGCTGATGCTGAAATTGCCGCCGGCCTCGCGGATGACGCTCTCTTCCTTGTCCTTGCCCTTGAGGATCATGTGCAGGCTCTCCTGCACCGCGCGTTTGACACTCTGCGGGGTGATGCCGTGCGCCGTTCGTTGTACTCGATCTGACGTGCGCGGCGGTACTCGGTCACGTCGATGAGCTTCTGCATGCTCTGCGTCACCGTGTCGGCGAACAGGATCACCTCGCCATTGACGTGTCGCGCGGCCCGGCCGGCCGTCTGGATGAGCGAGGTCTGGCTGCGCAGGTAGCCTTCCTTGTCGGCGTCGAGGATGCACACGAGCGAGACTTCCGGCAGGTCGAGGCCCTCGCGCAGAAGATTGATGCCGACCAGAATATCGAACTCCGCCGCCCGCAGTGCCCGCAGGATTTCCACGCGCTCGATGGTGTCGATGTCGCTGTGGAGATAGCGCACCTTCAGGCCGACGTCGCGCAGGTAGTCGGTAAGTCCTCGGCTGTGCGCTTGGTCAGCGTCGTGACGAGGATGCGTTCGCCGATTCGATGCGCTGGCGGCAGGCCTCGATGGTATCGTCGATCTGGTCCTTGAGCGGGCGGATGGAGATCTGCGGGTCGAGCAATCCGGTCGGCCGGATGATCTGCTCGACGATGAGCGGCTGGCCGTCCACGAACACGTCGAAGCTGTCCGCGATGTCACTCGTCGATGACGATCTCGTAGCCGTTGCGTTCGCTTCTAGTCGGCGTCGGGTTCCGCGTTGGCAACGGGCGTGGCGTGGCGGCGGATGATCTTCAGGTTCGGGCCGGGGAATCGGCGGGCGCGGTGTTGCGTCGGGTCGGCGTCAGGTACGTCGCCCGGCGCCTCGCGCCGCGTTCATGCCGGGCAAGCCGCGCCGGGCGCGGTCTCGCCCTCGCCGATGGTCGCCGCCGCCTCGCGCGGAGTGCGGGAGGTACGTCTTGTTGCCGACCACGCTGTTGTTGATCTCGAACTCCGCGGGCGTCGCGCTGATGTAGATGACCTGGCGCTGGTGGGCCATGAACTCCTGGAACTTCAGCGGCCGGTTGTCCATCGCGCTCGGCAGGCGGAAGCCATAGTCCACGAGCACGCTCTTGCGCGAGCGGTCGCCCTCGTACATGCCGCCGATCTGCGGGATCGTCGCGTGGCTCTCGTCGACCACGAGCAGGAAATCGTCGGGGAAGAAGTCGAGCAGCGTGTACGGCGTCGAACCCGGCGGGCGGCCGCTCAGGTGGCGGGTGTAGTTCTCGATGCCCGAGCAGAAGCCCATCTCCTGCAGCATCTCGAGGTCGTACTCGGTGCGCATCTTCAGGCGCTGCGGCCTCGAGCAGTTTGCCTTCGGTCTCGAACTGCGCGACGCGCTTCCCCAGCTCCTCGCGGATCGTGCCCTTCGCGCGGCGCAGCTTGTCGTGCGGGGTGACGAATTGTTTGGCGGGATAAATGGTCAATCCGGGAACGGTTTTGCTCGACCTTGCCCGTGAGCGGGTCGAACAGGCTGATGCGGTCGATCTCGTCGCCGAAGAACTCTACCCGCACGCCCTGTTCGTCGTGGTTGGCCGGGTAAACCTCGATCACGTCGCCGCGCACGCGGAATTTGCCGCGGGTGAACTGGATGTCGTTGCGCTCGTAGAGCATGTCCACGAGCTTCGCGAGGAACGCCTCGCGGCTGATCTGTTGGCCGACGGAGATCGGGCGTCAGCATCGCACGGTAATCCTCCGGCGAACCCAACCCGTAGATGCAACTCACGCTGGAAATGACGATCACGTCCTTGCGCGAGAGCAGCGAGCTGGTGGTCGAGAGCCGCAGCCGTTCGATCTCCTGGTTGATGGACGAATCCTTCTCGATGTAGGTGTCCGTGCGCGGGATGTAAGCCTCCGGCTGGTAGTAATCGAAGTAGCGAGACGAAATACTCGACCGCGTTATTGGGGAAGAACTGCTTGAACTCGCTGTAAAGCTGCGCGGCGAGCGTCTTGTTGTGCGAGATGACGAGCGTCGGCTTGTTGAGGTTGCGGATGACGTTGGCGGCGGTGAACGTCTTGCCCGAGCCGGTGACCCCCAGGAGAGTCTGGTGGCGGTTGCCGGCGCGGAGGCGGTGGTGAGTTTGGCGATCGCCTGCGCCTGGTCGCCCTACGGCTGGTAGTCGGAGGCGAGCTCGAAATCCATAAGGGGAGCAGCCTACCACGTTTGGAGGGCGAAGTCATTGCGGAACGGCAGGAAATTTTTGTCCAAATAAGGTCCTGAAGGCTCTCCGAGCCGCTCCCTATTTTGGCTTGGATGACCCCTGTGCGCACGATGCACCTCGTCGGAAACATCAGGGAGCGGCTCGGAGAGCCGTCAGGACCTTGGAACGATGTGCCTGCGGGGTGGGGCCTGCGCGGAAGATTTCTTCTCGACCGAGCTTACTTCTCTATCCAACCATCCTGCAAGCGGATGATGCGCTGGCCGCACGCCGCGTTCGCCTCGGAATGCGTGGCCTGGATGATGGTCATGCCATCGGCGTTGAGTTCCCGGAAAAGCGCCATGATTTCCTCGCCCTGCGCGGTGTGCAGATTGCCGGTCGGCTCGTCGGCGATGAGGAGCTTCGGCTTGGCGATGACCGCGCGCACGACCCCGACGAGTTGCTGCTGGCCACCGGAAAGCTGGCTCGGGTAGAGGTCCTTCTTGCCGACGATGCGGAAGCGGTCCAGCGCGTCGCCGATGATCCCGGCGCGGTCGGCGGGTTTGATATCGCGATAGGAGAGAGGCAGGTCGAGGTTTTCGTAGACGGTCAGGTCGTCGAGCAGATGAAACTCTGGAAGATGAACCCGACGTTGGCGTTGCGCAGGGTGTTGCGTTCCTTGGGCTTCATTTTGTGCACGGGCTGGCCGTCGAAATCGTATTCGCCTCCCCACGCGTGGTCCTGTAACCCGAGAATGTGCAGGAGCGTCGATTTGCCCGCGCCGCTCGGACCCATGAGTGAAAGGAAATCTCCCTCGCGCACCGTGAGGTCGATCTGACGCAGCAGGTAGAGGAACTGCCCGCCGCGTTGCGGGACGCATTTTTCGACGTGGCGGAGTGCGATCATCGCGGAAAAGTTTGTGCGCGTTCCCCGCGCGATGCAAGCGTCCGCCGCGGAGGTTGGGGAGAAGCGTCATTTGCGGGTTGCTCTTTGCCCAAACGCTGTTTTCAATTTTCGCATGAGACCGTTCCCCCGACCCGGTGTTCTCCGTGCCTTGGCGGCATCCCTCCCGCTGGCTTGTCTGGCGGCGTCCCCCGCCGTCGCCGTCGATCCAAACATTCCCCAACTCCTGGCGGACGCCGAAAAGGGAGACATCCCGGCCGAGATGAACCTCGCTGCCGCCTACCAGAACGGCAGCGGCACGCCCCGGGACTACGCGCAGGCGATGCACTGGTACCTGAAGGCGGCTGAGCAGGGAAACGCTAGCGCCCTGGTGGGGGTCGGCACTCTCTACGAGCGGGGCGAGGGCGTGAAAAAGGACGCCGCGCTGGCGTTGGAATGGTACAAAAAATCGTCCGACCTCGCCGAGAAAACCCACCAACAGAATTTCGCTAGCGGTGCGATCCTGCGGCTCTCGCAATCGGGGGCCATCAAGGAGAAATACGCCGACATCCCGTACGAGGGCGGGCTGCTGCTGGTCAAGCTCGACGAAACCACCCCGCTGGCGACGCTTCTTCAGGACCTCCAGTCCCACCCGGAGGAAATTGAGACGGGCAAGGCGTACTGGATCGGTTACAACGCACAGATGATCGCCGTCGCCGCCCGGGGGACGAAGCGGTCGCGCCGTTGACGGAACTGGTCAAAAGCGCCACCGACCCACGCTTGAGGCACGCGGGACTGCTCACTTTGCATCTCGTCGGCATCGGCGGGACCGTGGCCGGACGGTTCACCGAAGACTTCACGAACCGGACCGCCCGGGAGGCGCTCTGGAAACTGCTGGCCGTCGAGGGGTTGACGGACGAGGTCGCGGACCTGCTCAAACGCGATCCCTGGCCTGCCGACGTACCCGCGATCATGGATGCGCTCGCCCAGGTGAAAGGCGATTGTCCACGGACGCTCAACGCGCTCGCTCGCTATCCCATCCCGCCGGGCCGACGCCCCTTCGACAACCTGGGCCAGACCGGTTGGGGCGGTGTCACGGTCCGCTTCACGATCCCGAAGACCTACACGGAACGCGAGTATGCACGGGTCGCCATCGAAGGCATCAAAGAGGCGTTCCCGGGTAGGGTGGAAGTCGAGGAAGGTTTGCTCGACCAGATTCCCGTTGACAGCACCGCCGGCAACGACCGGGCGAGGGAGTGGACGGGGAGTCTGGACGAACTTCTGGCTTCGATCAAAGACCGCCGCCCGCCGTTCGACTACACATCTCCGGGCCGCGGCGTCTACTACTTTGGCGAAGGGGTCCAGTACGACGAGGACCGCCCCTCGTCCCTGCATTTTTGCTCCGCGCACACGGCAAAGAAGCGGCTCCTCGCGTGGTGGCAAAGCACGGGCCGATCGTGGTACTGCTATTGAGACCGTCCCTCCCGCCGCACCCACAGGGTCTGCAGATACGGCGCGCCGGTGAAATCCGGCGGCATCGGGGCCGCGCTGCGCAGCGCCACTGCGCGGCCGGCATCGGGCAACCCGGAAAGGACCAACCGTCGGAAACCCGCCGGCGTCAGTCGGCGCGCGTTGGACGAACACAGCATCCACCCCGCCGGGCGCGAGCAAGCCGGCGGCCAGCGCGGCGAGCTCGCCGAAATCGTCCTCCACCCGGAACACCCGGCCCTTGCGGTCGCGCGAGAACGTCGGCGGGTCGAGCACCACGCCGTCGAAGCGCGCGCCCCGTTTGCCGCGAACCGGCGCAGCGCACTCGAACACGTCGCCCGCGAGGAACTCGTGCCCGGCCGCCGTCGGGGTCGAGGCCGTTGAGCCGGAAATTCTCCTTGCCCCAGTCCAGCGAGCGCGCGCGAGAGGTCCACGCTCGACCGTCCGCGCGCCCGCCGCCGCCGCCGCGACCGAAAACGCGCAGGTGTAAGCGAAGCAGTTGAGCACCGCCGCGCCCGGGCCGCATCCGGTGGCGCAAGGCGAGCCGGTTGTCGCGCTGGTCGAGGAAGATGCCCTGCGAATAGCCGGCCTGGAAGTCGATCCGGTACGACAGCCCGTTCTCGCGCGCGGCGAACGGCGCGGTGACCGGCTCGCCCGCCCAGTGGACGGGCGGCTGCTGGTGTTCGCCGCGCGAGTCGAGCCGTTTCCAATAGATCGACGCGGGGCGCGGCGTCCTGGAGGGCGCGCAGCCATTCCGGCGGCGTCTGGCCGGGGCGGGTGGTTTGCACGAGCCAGCGTCCGGCGAAATCGTCGATGAACAGCCCGTCGAACGCCGCGCCGTCGCCCGCGCCGTCGAGCAGGCGCAGCGCGTCGGTCGCGCCGTCCGGCGCGCAAGGGATCGCGGCGGCGCAGGGCGCGGAGGAAATTCTGACTGGCGGAGAGCAGAGTCGAGTTCACGCAGGTTGAGCAATCCGATTACCGTCAGAACTCGCCTACACTCGCCCATCGCTCCATCTATGTCCCAGTTGACCGACTCAAGTCGAAGCCGCCGCGCGCGACGGCAAACTCCTGCCCGACAGCGCCAAGAACATCGCCGCCATGCTCGGCGGCGGCAGCCCCTCCGGCGACGCTCTACCGCGACAGCGTCGCCGAACTCGTCGCGGGCGGCCAGTGGGACGAACTCAACGACCGCTTCTTCCGCACGCTCGCCTTCGGCACCGGCGGCCTGCGCGGGCGGACCATCGGCAAGATCGTCACCGCCGCCGAACAGCGGCGAACCGCAGCCGCTCGACCGTCCGCAGTACCCGTGCGTGGGCACGAACGCGATGAACGATTACAACGTCAGCCGCGCCACGCAGGGCCTGGTGGCGTACCTCAAGAAATGGGTCGCCGCACACGGTCCGGCGGGCAGCAAACCCAAGCTCGTCATCGCCTACGACACGCGGCATTTCTCGCGCGATTTCGCGGACCTGACCGCCAGGGTCGCCACCGAGAACGGCTGCGACGTGGACCTCTTCGAGAGCCCGCGCTCGACGCCGGAGCTTTCGTTCGCCGTGCGCCTGACCAACGCGCAGGCGGGCATCGTCATCACCGCCAGCCACAACCCGCCGCACGACTGCGGCTACAAGGTGTATTTCGACCAGGGCGCGCAGATCGTCGAGCCGCAGGCCAGCGGGATCATCGCGGAGGTCAACGCCGTCAAAGGCGAGGACTACGAGCCGCTGCACGGCGCGGACGCGCGGCGAGATCACGCACGCTCGGCGCGGAGATCGACTCCGCCTACCTCGAACGCCTCAAGACGCTCGTGCTCGACCCCGGCATGCTCGCGCGGGCGAGGGATCTGCAAATCGTGTTCACGCCGATCCACGGCACGGGCGCGCGTGCTGACGCTGCCCGCGCTGGAAGCGTTGAAGCTGCACTACATCACCGTGCCCGAGCAGAGGTGATGGACGGGCGTTTCCCCACGGTCAAATCGCCCAACCCGGAAAACGCCGAGGCCCTGAGCCTGGGCATGAAGCTCGCCGACGACCGAGAACGCCGACCTCGTCATCGCCACCGACCCGGACTGCCGACCGCATGGGCGTGGCCGTGCGCGGACGCGGACGGCAAGCTCGTGCTGCTCACCGGCAACCAGATCGGCTCGCTGATGGCGTACTACCGGCTGAAGACGCTGTTCGACCAGGGCGTGCTCAACGACGGCAACAAGTCGCGCGCGGTCATCATCAAGACGTTCGTCACGACGGATTTGCAAAAGGCCATCGCCGAACACTACGGCGTGCGCTGCATCGAGACGCTGACCGGGTTCAAGTACATCGGCCAGAAGCTCGGCCAGTACGAGGCGGCGCTGCCCGCGCGGGCGCGCGAGGGCATTACCGCCAGAAGCCCGAGAGCGAGACGCGCGCGCTGCGGCTGGCGGAGTCGAGTTTCTACGTGTTCGGCGGCGAGGAAAGCTACGGCTACAGCGGCGCGGATTTCGTGCGCGACAAGGACGCCAACGGCGCGACGGTGATGTTCGCGGAGGTGGCGGCGTACGCGAAATCGCGCGGGCATGACGCTGACGGAATTGCTCGACGAGGTTTACGCGAAGTTCGGCTTCTACCTGGAAAAGCTCGGCACGCTGACGCTCGAAGGCGCGGACGGCGCGGCGAAAATCCAGAAGCTGCTGGCCTCGTACGACAGCACGCCGCCGACGGAGATCAGCGGCCGGGCGGTGACGAGCGTGAAGAATTTTGCCAAGGAAACGTTCCACGACGCCGACGGCCAGGAAATCCCGAAGGAAAAGATGCTGATGTTCGAGCTGGCGGACGGCGGGCGGATGGCCGTGCGCGGTTCGGGCACGGAGCCGAAGATCAAGTATTACCTGTTCGCCAACCGGCAGCCGGAGGGAAAGGAACGTTCACGCCGGAGCAACTGGCGGAGATCAAGCCGGCGGTCGCCAGGGCACTCGACGAGACGTGGGCATGGCTGCAGACTGACGCGCAGGGCCGGATGTGAACCGGCGATTCGCCGGGAGATTGGTTTCGGCACGGCCGGTTTACCCTTTCTTCCCGAAATCATTGCAAAACCAACCTGCCCTCGATCTCCCATGAAACGATTTGTCTGCCTCCTCGCCCTCGCCACTTTCGCCGCCGTTGTTCCGGGTTACAGCCAGAGTGCCACGGATCGGGCCGTCGCAGAGATAAGCGGCATCCACCGTCCGACGCCCACGCCTGGCTCCGGCGGTACGACCGCGAAGCCCACCGGGCCGATGGAAGCCGCGCTCTACAAGGACGACAAAGGCAAAACCGCCGCGACGGCCTTCGGAGTCAACGACACCGTGTACCTCGTGGCCAAAAACGTCAGCGCGAGCAAGGGAGACAAGCTGGGCGTCGTTTGGTACATGGAGAAGGGCGGCAAAACCAAGAAGGTGTTCGATTCGGCGAGCGCCGCGCCTGGCACGGGGGTATACAATCCGTCGTACAATTTGCCGCCTGCGAAGCCCGCTTCGCCCGCTGGCGCTTATTATGTCGAGCTGACCCAGAACGGGAAAGTGCTCAAGAAACTCTCTTTTACGATCAAATAAGCGGTCGATGCGTCGCCCCACATGAACGGCGGCCCGGAAGCTGCTTTTCCACGATTTATGAGTCGTGAAATCAGTCTCAGTGGCGGCGACATCAGCGTCATCAAGGCCCTCGGCATCAGCGGCGGTCAGGTGAGCGGCAAGACGCTCATGGAACGTATCGGGCACATGGAAGCGGCCGAATTGCTCGACACGCTTGACACCCTGATGACGCTCGACTATGTGCAGAGCGACCTGGAGCGGCTGCGCAGCGTGGATGATCTCAAAGAGGCGAGGTTCAACGTGAACGGCGCGATGATGCGCGACATCCGCGAGGCGATCACGCCTCAGAAAAAAGAGGTCAAGCCCACCCGGCAGCGGCGGGGATAGAGCCGCGCCAGCGGTGTTCCCAACAAGGTAGGGATGGCTCTCCGAGCCGTCCCAAGATTGGCTTGGATACCTCCGTGCGCACGGAGCGCCTTGCCGGAAATATTTGGGACGGTTCGGAGAGCCATCCCTACCTTGGAGACGATGCGCCTGCGGCGCGGAAGTTCCCGTCTAACCTGATGCTTTCGGCAGGTGCAAGGTCACTTCGAGGCCGCCCAACGCACGATTGTGCGCGGCGACGTTCCCGCCACACGCTTCCACGCACATTTTGACGATGCTCAGGCCCAGACCCACCCCACCGGTCTCACGGGTGCGCGAGGTGTCCAACCGATAGAAAGCGTCGAAAATCCTGGTTAGTTCCTCCTCCGGCACACCCGGCCCACCGTCGGTCACGGCGATGGTCACGCCGCCGGCCTCCTCGGCGGCACGCACGGTGATCGGCCCCGCTTCCCCGCCGTAGCGAAGGGCGTTGCGCAGGAGGTTCCCCAGGGCACGCACGAGGAGTTCGAGGTCGGCTTGGACAGCGAGGCCGGCGGGAATTTCCAGGCGGATCGGCGTGCCCGTTCCCCCTTCGGCCCCGCTCTTGCCGGTCTCATGCTCGACGGCGGCAGCGGCGGCGGCGCGCACGTCCACCGTTCCGAGCCGCACGCCGGAACCGCCGAGCGAGGCGCGCGAGAACGCCAGGAGTTGATCGACCAGCCCGGCGATTTGGGCGGCCTTTTCCATCGCGGTCTGCGCGTAGCGGCGCTGGGGATCGTCGGCGGCGCGTTGTTCGAGAATGCCCAGCGTCAACTGGAGCCGGGCCAACGGCGCGCAGAGTTCGTGCGCCACGTCGCCCAGGAAACGCTTCTGGCCGTGCAGGAGGCCGTCGAGTCGGACGGCCATCTGGTTGATGGCGTTGGCGAGCACGCCGAGTTCGTCGCGGCGGCAGGTGGGCACGCGGGTATCGAGATGCCCCTCGGCGATCTGGCGGGCCGCGTGCGTCACTTGGGCGATGGCACGCGTGACCCCGCGCAGGAGCGGCAGCCAGAAGAGCACGGAAAACACCACCGTGCCCAGCGCGAGGCGCACCCACGGCGTCGGGTCGATGACGAGCCCGCCCATGTTCGCGTTGGATGATTCGACCACCACGTCGAGCGCGATGGCGCCGCCGGCCTGCGGATTATCCACCTGCGCGGTGAACAGCAGCCAGTAACGCGTCGGCGAACCCGTGTGCACGAGCGCCGTCTGTCCCGGGTGACGGGTCGGCGCGTGCGGCCACAGGCGCATCTGCGTGCGCACTTCCGACGGGAGTTCCTCCAACGGCCCGAGCAAGTGGCGGCCCTCTTCGTCGTACAGGGCGAGGTTCACATGGTAGGCGTCGGCGAAACGCCCGATCACCTCTTCCCAGTCATCGGGCGGCTGGCGGTTGAGATCATCGACGAGCAGGTCGCGCACGGCATCGACGCGTTGGTGGACGCTGTTGGCGAACAGCCAGTCGAAACTGAAATGGTACTCCGCGCGGAACAGCAGCACGCACCCAGCGACGAGCAGGCCGAGGTTCACGAAGAACCACAGCAGGATTTTCAGCGGCAGCGGCAGGCGGGAGAACACGGAAATTGGACGGCGGCGGGGCGCGGGAAACTACGTGGAGACAGTATTTTATACGACAAACCTAATAGAACTTGTCGGGAGACCGTAAATTCTCTATCGCTGGAATCCCGCAAACATCCCTACACCGAACGTTCCCTCGCCGCATGAACTTCCCACTGACCTTCCGCTTCAAGCTTTTCGCCCTGGCCCCGCAGATTTTTGTCGCCGACGCCGCTGGCACGCAGATTTTCTACATCAAGCAGAAGCTCTTTAAACTGCGCGACGCGATCAACGTTTTCTCCGATCAGAACCAGACCCAGCAGGTCGCCGCGATCAACGCGGATCGCATGATCGATTTTTCGGCGAAGTTCAACATCACCAACAACGAAGGACAACTGCTCGGGTCCATCGGCCGCAAGGGTTTCAAGTCGATGTTCCGGGCGCATTACGATTTATCCGATCACACCGGGCAGATAGTCGGTTCGATCAAGGAGGAAAGTGTCCTCGCGCGGATCATGGATTCGCTGATCGCGGAGATTCCCGTGCTCGGGGTGCTCAGCGTGTACATTTTTCAACCGAAGTATCTGCTGACGGACAACGCCGGCACGCCGATCATGCGCCTGAAGAAAGTGCCCTCGTGGGTGGACCGGCGTTTCGAGATGGAAAAGCTCGGGCAGGTCAGTGATTACGAGGAGTATCGCAACGTGCTGGCGTTCCTGATGCTCGTGCTGCTCGAACGGCACCGGAAATAGCCGCCGGCCTCTGTTTGCTGGAATGTGTGGTCAGGCCACGGGCAACTGATGAACGCTGGCCATAACCAGGCATGAGGCCACGTCAGGGCTGGCCGGGTTCACGTCCACCTTGCGGCTCTGAGGCGAAACCACCAAGTCCATGTCTTCCATCGGGATGGCCCCGAGTAATACCCGCTCGCCGATGACCAGTGCTCCGCCCAAAGCGACACGATTCTTGAAGCGTACTTCCAGCGGTCCCACGTAGGGCACCCGCCGTCGGCTGCCATCGGCAATGGTGGCGTCTTTGTGGTCATAGGTCTCCAACCGCAACGCCTCAGCGATGGCGGCTGGCACGCACAGGAAGGTGGAACCTGTGTCCGCGAGAGCCTCGACCTCCACGGCGGGCAACTCGGGGTAGCGAGGATTGCGGAGCGTGAGCATGGCGAAAGAAAGTCCCATCCGCGAAGGGTAGATTACACCAGCGGCGATGCACAGGCAAACCGGCCGAGACCGTAGCGGCCTACCGCCTCCAAGCCCAGCAACGGAGGCTGACGGTGCAAGGGTTGACTGACAGAGAAGGCCCCACCGCCCGCCTCTATTTGCTGGAGTGCGTGGTCAGACGGCGGACTACGGAATGGAAACCCGAATATTCAATGCGCGACGGTGCCACCCAGCAGCGTCGAAAGATCGTTAACCTCGGCGACGCTGATGGTCCTATCCGAAGCCCCGTAATAGAAGCGCCATAAACCTTTGAAGAAGATGACACTTTCGGTGAAGGTAAACCGATCATTGTTCACCATCTCGTAGGGAAATTCAGGTTGGATGACCGGCGTTTCGCAACGGCGCAAGAGCTTCGATGGATCGTCCTTGGCGAACAAAGCCCAGCCGGTGCAATGCACGTGCTGCGCGTTCCATCCGTTGTAGACCAAAAGAATTCCCTCGGGCACGACGAGAGGAACCGCTCCCGGCTCGACCCCAAAGCTATCGAAGTGATCGGGCCGCGGCAACATGACGGGATGATCCAGTGGCTCCGTCCAATGCAGCAGATCATCCGAAACGGCCATACCCAAGGAGCAATGCCAGGGCGTCGCCTCACCAATGAAGTACATGACGTATTTGCCGCCGACCTTCTCCGGCAGGATGGTCGCCGCCTTGACCTGCGCCTTGTCCCAGGCATGTGCTCCGGGGGCGAGCGCCAGGCCTTTCTGTTCCCAGTGGACGAGATCAGTCGAGGTGGCCAGATGCTCTTCCTTGCCTCCGCCGGTCGCGTAGGTCATGTAGTACACGCCGTCGAACGGGGTCACGTAGGGGTCCTCGGCTCCTCCTTGCATCACGACGAGATGGTCAGAGGAGCGGATAAAGTTCCGGCCGTCATCGCTGAAGGCGAGCCGGAGTTCGCCGCCGTCTTTGCCACGGGAACAATACAGCATGGTCAGACGGTTTCCTGTAACGAGAACGGCGGGATTGAAAATTTGGGCTTCGCCGAGTCCGGTGTCGGGACGGAGGATAATGGGTTCGGCATACCGGGTGAAGCCGTTAGGCTTCTTGACCTGGAGCATCGAAAAATCCTGGGGGGTAACCACCGTGCTCTGCCCGCTACCGATCATGGGGGCACCAACGATCAGCCCAATGGTGATGATCCGAACGACGATTCTCATGGCAGTTATTTAGGTGGCATCTGGCTCTCGTGAAGGCGGAAACGCAGCGGCCTGACGGACTCAAGCTCAGCAACAGAGGCTGGCGAGAAGAGGCATGGTAAAGAAGAGAGAAATTTGCCGCCAGCTTCTGTTCGCTGGAGCGCGTGGCTGGGCGGTGCGGCTATTCACGGTAAACGTCCTTGCGGTGACGGATTCGCTGAACCTCGACAACGCGCGACTCGGTGAGAAGCTCGTAAATGACGCGGCAATCTCCGATTCGGATGCGGTACGTGCGCTCAGAACCAGAAAGCTTCTGCGAGCCGTGTGGCAGTGGCTCGGCGGCAAGTTGTCCGACCGCCTCGATCACGCGTGCCACCTCCTGACGCGGCAAGCTGCGAATATCCTTCTTGGTGGAACTGCGCCACCGGATGCTAAAGCGTTTTTCAGTTGTGTGTAGATTCAGGCGGTTCGATACCCAGCGTGTTGGAACCAGCCGCGGGCGTTGCTGGCGCTGATCCGTGCCAGACCACGGGCCAAGGCGCGCTCAAGGGCTTTGGGCGTGCGTGCGGCGACGCGGCGCAGGTAGGCTTTGAGCTTGCTCCAGGCTCCCTCGATGGGGTTGAAGTCGGAACTGTAGCGCGGCAGGAAGATCACCTCGGCCCCGCGTGCTTGGATGGCTTGGGTCATGCGGACGCTCTTGTGCGTGGACAGGTTGTCCATGAGCACCACGTCACCCGCGCGCAGGCACGGGCCGAGGGCTCTTTGGAGAAAGACGAAGAACGCGTCGCCGTCGATGGCTCCCTCCACCTCCATGCTGGTCAGGATGCCCTCGCGGCTCATGGCTCCGACCAGCGAGCGGTTGACCGGCGTGTTGCGCGGGACGCTGCGGTCCACTAGGCGCACGCCGCGTGGCGCGCGTCCGTAGCGGCGGGTCAGGTTCAGGTTGCAGCCCGTCTCGTCGAGAAAGATCAGCCGCCGGGTGCCTGTGTCTACCTGGCCGATGCGCTCGCGGAAGGCCGCGCGTTCTCCCTCGTCGGCTTCGCGGGCGAGAAACGTCTTTTTTTGCGTGGCAGCCCCAGCGCCTCGATGACCCGGTAGAGCGTGGGCACGCTCACCCGCACCCGTTCGCGGCGGCGCAGGCGCAGGCGCAGTTCCTCCAGGGCAATGTCGGGCTGGGCCGCGACGGCGGCGCGCACCGCTTCGACGGCCCGCTTGTCCAGGCGGCGAGGTGCCCCGCCACGGTGGCCGATGGGCTCAACGTGGCCCACCCGCCGACGCTGGCCCAGGAGCTTGCGCACCCAACCCAGGCTGACCGAAAAGCGGGTGGCGACCTGCGCTTGCGTTGCACCACCCACATCCACGGCAGCCACCACCCGCCGCCGCAGGTCCAAGGAATAGGTCGCTGGCATAGTCAACCAGCCAACCTTCAAAGACCTCTACAGGCAACTGAAAAACGCTTTAAGAGGGCGTCTGAAAAGGGGTGTTTTGGAGGCAGTTTAGAGGATGAAAGTCCTCGTTTATGCCACCGATCTAAGTGACCACGAATGGAGTAAAATGCAGCACCTTTTACCGCCAGCCAAGCACGGCGGCAGACCGCGCAAGCACGCACGGCGGCTGATCTGCGACGCCATCTTTTACCTGGTGCGCGCGGGCTGCGCCTGGCACCTGCTGCCGACCAATTTTCCGCCGTGGAAGACCGTCTATCATTATTTCCGCGCGTGGCGTTTGGCCGGGGTGTGGCTGCGCCTGCATGGTCGCCTGCGCAGCCTCTGCCGACGCCGGGCGGGCCGCTCGGCCAAGCCGACGGCTGCGATCATCGACAGCCAGAGTACCAAGACGACGGACCGCGGCGGGGTGCACGGCTACGATGGCGGCAAAAAGGTCAACGGACGCAAACGTCACCTGCTCGTAGACAGCTCGGGACTGGTGCTTTGCGCACAGGTGCACGCCGCCGACATTGCCGACCGCGACGGGGCCATGCCCCTGCTCGAAGCGGCGGCGGCACGCTTCGCCAACCTCAAGCATCTGTGGGCGGATGCGGGTTACCGCGGCCGGCTCGTCGCCTGGATCAAAGAGCGCCTGGGCTGGAGCGTGGAGGTGGTGCTGCCGCCCCGGCGTTGGGTGCGTTGCCCGGAGGGCGTTGAACCGCCGCCGATGCCTGCCTTTACCGTGCTCAAAAGACGCTGGGTGGTCGAACGCACCTTTGCCTGGCTGGGCAACTACCGGCGGCTTTCCAAAGACTACGAGTTCCTGCCCGCCACCGAAGAAAACCTGATCTATCTAGCCATGAGCCGACTCATGCTGCGCCGACTTTGCCGCCCGGCAAAATGACCACCAAAACACCCCTTTTCAGACACCCTCTAAAGGATGCCATCGCGCTGGAGGTCGGCGACGAAAGCGTCGTGCGAGAGCACGGGTTCGTCGCGGCGCTCGGCTACCACCGCGAGGTCGTCCAAATCCTCCAGGAGCTTCTCGTAGTCGCTGATGGGCAGCACCACGGCGGTGCGGTCTCCGTGCTCGTCAGTGAGATACTGAAGCATTTGGCTCATGGCAGGGAGGCTACGCTCCAACTGATCTTGCCCGGATAAAGAGGACCAGCGGGTGTGCTACAGAAGAGCACAACCGATATGGCAACAACGCAAAGCAAGTTCGGCAGGAGATTCGATGAGGAGTTCAAGCGCGAGGTGGTAGCCCTGGCCAGTCGGCCCGGGGCGAGCGACACGCAGGTGGCGCGTGATCTGGGCGTGAGCCCTTACAGCGTGGGACGCTGGAAGAAGCTCTACGGCTCCGCATCGGTAGCCGCCTCTACCCCTAGCGTCAGCGTGCAGGAACTGGAGCGGCGCATCCGCTCGCTGGAACGCGAGAACGCGGACCTGCGCGAGCAGCGAACCATCCTAAAAAAAGCGGTCGCCATCTTCTCCGAACCCCCGCGATGAAGATCGGCGTGATCAGAGCCTTGACGGGGCAACATCCGGTGCGAAAACTCTGCCGCACCCTTGGCGTGGCGCGCAGTGCTTACTACGCCGCGCAGAAGAAGGACACGCGACCGCGCGCCAGGGAGAACGTGCGCCTGGAGGGGAAGGCCCGCGAGCTTTTCGAGGCGAGCGGGCGCACCTACGGCAGCCCACGGCTGGTGGTAGCACTGCGGCGGGCGGGCGAGTCGTGTGGGCGACACCGGGTGGCGCGGCTCATGGCCCGGGCGGGGCTGCGTGCCCGGCAAAAAAGACGGTTTCGTCCTCGGACGACGGACAGCCGGCATCTTTGTCCCATCGCCCCCAACCACCTGGCCGAGCGAGCGCAGCCACCCGCCCGGCCCGGCGAGGTGTGGCAGGCGGACATCACCTATGTCGCTACCAAGGAGGGTTGGCTTTACGTGGCGGGCGTGCTCGACGCTTGCAGCCGCCGGATCATCGGCTGGGCGGCGGACGAGGCGATGCCCACCGCGCTCGTCGCCCGCGCCTTCGAGCGGGCCATCGCGGCGCAGCGGCCCTCGCCTGGGTTGCTCCACCACTCGGACCGCGGCAGCCAGTACGCCAGCGATGCCTACCGCGAGTTGCTGCGCCAGCATGGCGTCATTGCGAGCATGAGCCGGGCGGGCAACTGCTACGACAACGCCAAGATGGAGAGCTTCTGGGCGACGTTGAAAACTGAACTCATCGACGGGCGGGTGTACGCCACCCGTGCGGAGGCCAAGAGTGCGATCTTCCACTACATCGAGGTCTTCTACAACCGGGCGCGGCTCCACGGCGCGCTCGGTTTTTACTCGCCCGTGGACTTCGAGCGCAACCTGAACTAAAACAACAAAAACCCGGCACTCCGCCTGGTCCTCAAAACCGGGACAAGATCACAACAGTTTGATTGTCGAGTGCGCGTAGCACCGCCCAACGCTCTCAGTCAGGCGCCTCGGGGTCGGCTTGCAATACGCTTACCATACTTTTGGATGTACTGTCGGAGCTTGGGATCGCGTCTTTGTTCGGCGTCAAGCCCAGCGAGAGCACGGCGCAGGGCAGCCTCAAAGTAAGGTGGTCCATCGGAGCTGCAGAACTCACCATACGTGGTGATCGCGATTTGTGCGCCGGTGTCGAGGTGCAATACCGCAGTCCAATTTTTGGCATCCTCGCTGGTGGCCTCAATCTCGATCAGGTCGATGACGAAGCAATATTCGCTCGACGCCAACGGCTTGAGGAAATGACTTTGCAAATCCGGCCAGAGCGGGGCGTAGAAATCGGACCGGCAGTGAAGTGTAACGTAGGGACTGTAGTTTGGAACCTTATCGCGCAGGCCCGGCACATTGAATCGCTCGTGCTCGACAACGCGCTGATTAGGTGTCGTGCAGCCTACGAGGGCCACAAAGAGAAATGCGGATAGTGCGGCTTTCATGGTGTGGCGGGTGGGAGCGCCAACTAGCAATAAACGAACGAAAGTCGCCGAACAAGACGAACGGTATTCACTCTAATTCAAACCGCTCCGGAGCCATCGCTACGGCGCGTCCGGGTTGATGAGCATATAACCCACCGCGCGCACCGTCCGGATGAAACGCGGGTTCTTCGGGTCGTCGCCCAGCTTGCGGCGCAACGACCAGATGTGCACGTCGATGGAGCGGTCCAACCCATCGTAGAGTCGTTCGCCCAAGGTCTCGATCAAATGCTCGCGCGTCCGCACCCGGCCCCGGGCGCGGGCGAGGCTTTCCAACAGGTTGAACTCCAATGCCGTGAGCCTGAGCGGAGTCGCTCCGAGCGCCGCCGTCCGCGACGCCGGCTGGATGCGCAACGGCCCCACGATCAATTCCGCCTCGTCGGGATCATCCGGCGTGCCGGCGGATCGACCGCCACCCGCGTTCCCCCCCGCCGTCCCCGACCCGGTCCGCCGCCGGGTGACGGCACGCAGGCGGGCGAGCAGTTCACGCGAGGAAAACGTCTTGGGCAGGTAGTCGTCCGCGCCCATCTCCAGGCCCACGATGCGGTCGGTCTCCTCGCCACGCGCGGTGAGCATGAGCACGGGCACGTCGCTTTTGGCGCGGATGCGCCGCAGCACCTCGAAGCCGTCCCACCCGCCGGGCAGCATCACGTCTAGGATCACCGCCTGGAACCGCTCGCCGCCCAACGCGCGCTCGACCCCTCCCGGACCGTCGTGCTCGATCAGCGTCTCATAACCGAGAGGTGCGAGATAGTCGCGGATCAACTCGCCGAGTTCACGGTCGTCGTCGATCACGAGGAGTTTCATGGAAAGTCTTAACGATGTCTTAACAATTTACCTCGTCCGAGCAAATACGGGCTTAACAGTACGGTGGCAACGTAGGTCCGTCGGCCATCGTCGTGTGGCCGGGTTTCCATCGAAACTTACACCGAACCCAGCGCCTACCCAAATGAACCTCTCCCGAACCACCACGCTCGCCGCTGCCTTCGCGGCCGGCGGCCTGATCCTGTTGCCCCTCTCGCACGCTGCCGCGCAGGGCGCTGCCTCGACCCCGGCCGCATCTTCCTCGGCTCCTCCCGCTCCGCCGAACGCCGACAAACCTCCCGGCAACCCGAATGATTTCCGTCAGCGCATGGCCGAACGGATCAAGACGCAGCTCAAGGTGAGCGACGACGAATGGACGGTGATCCAGCCCTTGCTCGAAAAGGTCGGCGACAAACTCATGGCGACCCGCACCAGCGGTTTCGGTGGTCCCGGTGGTCCTGGCGGCAATCGCGGCGGTGGGCGGCGCGGGGGCGAGAACAACGCGGGCGGCAACCAGCCGGCCGCCAATGAGAACAACCAGCGCCGCGAGGGCGGCAACGGTCCGCGCGGCGGCTCGCCCGAAACGCAGGCCCTCGCCGCGACGTTGGCTGACGACAATTCCACGGTCAACGACGTGAAGGCCAAGCTCCAGGCCGTGCGCGACCAGCGCAAGCAGGCCGCCGCCGAACTGGCCCAAGCGCGCGAGGAGCTTCGCAAGGTGCTCAACATGCGCCAGGAGGCTGCCCTCGTGATGGACGGTATCCTCGACTAGGAAAAGGACGAACGACGAATAACGAAGGGCGGAACGGCGAGACGGTTTCCTCGTTCCTTCCGGGATCGTGGCGATCTGCTGCGACCCCTCGTTATTCCGCGTTCCATCATTCGTCATTAGTCCCCCATGTCTTCCGATCTCTCCGCGCACATGGTCGAGAGCCGCCAGCTCTCGGCCCTGGACGCCGACGCGCTCTCGCGCCTCGACGGCAGTGCGCCCCAGAACGAAGAGGAAATCCTCCGCTGGCTCGCCAGTGAGTACGGCCTGGAATACACCGGACTCGACAATGTAGAACCCGACCGCGACATCCTCGCCCGGTTCCCCGCGCGCATCCTGCTGCGCGAGGAAATGCTGCCGTTGCGGCAAAGGGATGGCCACGTGGAGGTCGCCCTGAGCCGACTCTTTGCCGCGCCGGGGCTGGACAGCCTGAAGTCCTTCACCGACCTCAAGCTGCGTCCCGTTCTTGCCCCGAGCACCGCGCTCCAGCGCGAGATCAAGAAACACCTCGGCGTCGGCGCGGACACGCTCAACCTGCTCGAACAGGAGGAAGGCTTCCAGGTTGTCGCCGATGACCGCCAGGACGACGGCGACCTCGACAAGGCCGCCGAGGACGCGAGCATCATCCGCTTCGTCAACCAGATTCTCGGCGACGCGCTGTCCATGCGCACGTCGGACATCCACGTCGAGCCTTTCGAGCACGAACTGCGCATCCGCTACCGCATCGACGGCCTGTTGCAGGAGGTCTCGGTCCCCGGACAGATCAAACGCTTCCAACCCGCGATTGTATCGCGCATCAAGATTCTCAGCAATCTCAACATCGCCGAGAAACGCGTGCCGCAGGACGGCCGCATCAAGATTCGCGTCAAGGGCAAGGACGTGGACATCCGTGTATCGGTGATCCCGATGCTCCACGGCGAGGCAGTGGTCATGCGTTTGCTGCGCCAGGGCGGCGGGAATGTCCCCGGTCTCGCGGGCCTGAACATGGCCGAGCGCGAGTTGAAACTCTTCGAGCGCGTCCTCGACATGCCGCACGGCATCGCGCTCGTCACGGGGCCGACCGGCTCGGGCAAAACGACGACGCTCTACAGCGCGCTGGGCCAGATCAACGATTCGGTAAGAAAGATCATCACCATCGAAGACCCGGTGGAGTATCAGATCAAAGGCATCAATCAAATCCAGGTTTCCGAGAAGGCGGGGATGACGTTCGCGCGCGGGCTGCGGGCGATTTTGCGGCATGACCCGGACGTGGTCCTTATCGGTGAAATCCGCGATCAGGAAACGGCGCAAATCGCCGTGCAGGCGTCACTGACCGGCCACATGGTCTTTTCAACGCTGCACACCAACGACGCGCCCGGCGCGCTGACGCGTCTGGTGGACATGGGTGTCGAGACCGTACCTCGTCGCGTCGTCACTGGAAGCCGTGATGGCCCAGCGTCTCGTGCGAATGCTCTGTCCGGAATGCAAGCAACTGGATACGACGGTCCGCACGCGGGAGTTGCGCGCGCACGTCCCAGCTTTGCAAGGCATCGAGGTTTTCGGCGCGGTCGGTTGCAAGAGTTGCCGCATGACCGGTTACACGGGTCGGCAGGCGGTGTTTGAACTGATGGGCATGAGCCCCGGCATCCGGCAGGTGTTGTTGCGCGGCGGCAGCAGCCTGGAAGTCAAGGAAGTCGCGCGCAAAGAGGGCATGCGCACGCTCATTGAGGACGGCTGGCGGTTGGTGCGCGACGGCATCACGACGCCGTCGGAAGTTTTGCGCGTTTCCAAAGATGAGGACGCGGCCATGATCGAAAGTCAGAAATGAGGAACTAACGTCGCCTTATGAAGAAACCACCCGCCAGATTTCTTGTCTGTATTCTCGTGTTAGCCGCATCGGTTTTTCTTGGCCACCGCATCCGCAGTGCCGGACGCGACGAATCCGCCGGAAACGCGAGCGGGCGCGACTACACCGACTTGAACAATTCGCACATCGATATGTCGGCCTTTCTTCAGGTTGCCAACGAGGCCGCAGCGTACCGTCAGACGCGGCGCGTCACGGAAGACGAATTTATCCGCATGAGTCAAGAAACGGGGACGATCATCCTCGACGCGCGCAGCCGGGAAAAATTTGATCTCTCGCACATCCGTGGCGCGATCAACCTGAGCTTTCCCGACATCGACATCGAGAGTTTGAAAAAGACGCTGCCAGACAAAAACGCCCGCATCCTGATCTATTGTAATAATAACTTCGGCGGCAACCAGCGCGCGTTTCCTTCCAAGCAATTTTCGGCGTCGTTGAACCTTTCGACCTACGTGGCCCTGTATGACTACGGATATCGCAACGTTTATGAACTCGGCCCGTACGTCGATGTGCATACGACCAGACTACCGCTCGTCGGCGCGGCGGCGGGCACTTCCTCCCCGGTGCGCCCCTAGACATCATGCCCGTCTTCGAATACAAAGCCCTTGCCGCTAGCGGCGCGACGACCCAGGGAAGGGTCGAAGCGGGCGGGCGTGCCGAGGCGATGGGCATGATCGAGGACAAAGGGCTGACCCCTTTGCGGCTCGCGGAAGTCGGTAGTAACGGCGTGGTCGCCCCGCGCCCCGCGAAACAACCCGTCCCGGTCTCCGCCAACGGCAGCGGTGCCGCGAAAAAACCGGCGTTCGGCTTCCAGTCCAAGCGCGTGCCGTTCGCGGCGCTGGAAGATTTCACACGTTCGCTCTCCAGCCTGCTGACCGCCGGCGTGCCGCTCAGCCGCGCGTTGACCATTCTTTACAAGGAAACGTCCAACCCACCCGCCGCCGCCAAGTGGCGCGAACTCCACGACGCCGTCATCGACGGCGCGCCGCTTGCCGTTGCGATGGCGAAATCACCCGACGTGTTCCCGCGCATCTACGTGGCGATGGTGGAGGCAGGCGAGGCGGGCGGATTCCTCGACGTGGTGCTCGCGCAGATTGCCGAGTTCCAGGCGCGTGAGAAGGAACTGCGCGCCAAGGTCTCCGCCGCGATGATGTATCCCGCCGTGTTGATGACCCTGGCCACCGGCGTGGTGATTTTTCTGCTCGTGTTCTTCATCCCGCGTTTCCAGACGCTTTTCGCAGGGTTCAACGCCACGCTGCCGCTGATTACGCGCGTCATCGTCGGCGCGAGCGACCTGTTGCGGCACAACGGCCTCTTCGTGCTCGCGGGCGTGACGGCGGCGGTGTGGTTCGGCCGCACGTGGTGGCGCAACGACAAGACGCGCCGCCAGGTGGAGGGCATCCTGTTGAGCACACCCGTCATCGGCCCATTGATGTCTCAGATCGCAATGGCGCGCTTTTGCCGGATGTTAGGAACCTTGCTTAACGCGGGCGTGACGTTAGTAAACGGCCTCAACGTCGCCCGCCGTTCGCTCGGTTACCAGACGCTCATCGACCTCGTGACCGATTCCACCGAGCGAGTGAAAAAAGGCGAGACGCTCTCCGGCAGCCTCGCCGAGAACCGTGCGCTTTTCGGCGGCTCGACGTTGGAGATGATCTCCGTTGCCGAGGAAACCGGCCGCCTGGACACGGAACTCGTGCGGCTGGCGGGTGTCACCGAGGTCACGCTCGACCGGCAGTTGAAAACCGCCGTTTCACTGGCCGAACCGCTCATGCTTTTCGCCATCGCCGCGGTCATCGGCGTCATCTTCATCGGCATGGTCATCCCGATTTTCGCCATTCAAGATCAGATCAAATAACACCCACACATGAAACCCCATCGTCCATCCTTCCGCCGCTCCGGCGGTTTCACGCTCGTCGAAATGCTGCTCGTCCTCGTGATCCTGGCCACGCTGGCGGCCATCGTCATCCCGAAGATGGCCGGCCGCAGCCAACAGGCCAAGGTCACGGCCGCGGCGTCGCAAATCCAATCGTTCAAGACCGCGCTGGATTCCTTTGAGGTGGACAACGGCTATTACCCGAAAGGGGGCAACCTCAACGATCTGGTCAACCAACCCAACGGAGCGACAAACTGGAAAGGCCCGTACCTCGAACGCATCCCGCTCGATCCGTGGGGCAACCCGTACACCTACGACTATCCCGGCAAGCACAACGCCAGCGGTTTCGACCTGACCTGCGCCGGTCCCGACGGTCGCGCCGGCACCGACGATGACATCACCAACTGGGGCAGCAAATAATTTGCGGGACCGCGCGTTCACGTTGATCGAGTTGGTGATCGTCATGGCGTTGCTGGTAACGCTCGCCGCCATCGCCGTGCCGTCGCTGGCGCGCTCGATGCGCGGGCACAACCTCGACGGGCAGGCCGACCGCCTGCTCGCACTCACCGAATATGCGCGCGACGAGGCTGTCTCGCAGGGCATCCCGATGGTGATGTGGATCGACGTGGACGGCGGCCGTTGCGGCGTGGACACCAAGCCCGGCTACGGGTCAGGCGGTGAAAACGCCCGCGCGCGTGAATACCCGTTGCAGGACGACGCCCATTTCGACCCGGTCGGGCAGGGCATGGTGTCATCCGTCCAGCCCACCGGCACGGCGGCGCAGGGACAAACCACCGGTAGCGCCCCCGCGAGCGGAACCCACGGCGGGGTCATCGTGGCGGAGTTCGCGCCGGACGGCACGCTCGATCCCGGCAGCCTGCCGAGCGTGCGCATCGTGGACCGCGCGGGCGAATCGCTCGCCGTTTCGCAAACCTCCGACGCGTACGGTTACGAGATCGTGAAGGGCAACCGATGAATCCGACGACCACGCGCGCACGCCCGGGCGGCTTCACGCTCGTCGAAATCCTCGCCTCGCTGCTCTTCCTGGCCATCGCGGTGCCGGCCATCGTCGGCGCGCTCGGGCTGGCCAGCCGCACCTCCGAGGTCGCCGAACGCGGGTCTTTCGCGGGCAACCTCGCCGAAAACAAGCTCAACGAAATGCTCTTGGATAACGCCTGGCAAGGTGCCGCGCAGAGCAACGGCGACTTCGGCCCGGATTTCCCGCTCTACCATTGGCAGATGACCACGACGGCCTGGGCGGGTGGCGGCGTGACGGGTACGAGCACAACAGGCACCGGCACGACGAGCGCGACGAGCACACCGAGCACGAACAACACGGCCACCGGGACTACCGGCACCAGCAGTCTCAACGAACTATCCGTCGAGGTATTTTACCCCGTGCAGGGTAGCGAACACAGCGTGCGTTTGACGACGCTCGTCAACGCCGCAGCCGCGACGAGCAGCACCTCGACCACCACCCAATGAAAACGCGCGGCGGCTTCACGTTGATCGAAATCTTGCTCGCTGCGCTCGCCGCGTCGCTGATCCTGGGCGCGGTGTACGGGATTTTCCATCAGGCCGTGCATATCCGCGACAATGCCGTCCAACGCATCCGGGATTCACGCGGGCGGCTGCGGGCGGAGAAAATCATCCGTGGCGACCTCGGCAACGCGCTCCTCTCCGGCGGTCTGCTCGCCTCCGTGCTCCAGGGCGACAGCGCCAGCCCCGACAATGGGTCGGCCAACACCGCCGGGGCATCGCACCCCGACGCCAGCAACATCCCCGGTTACCTGCGGTTCACGACCACCACCGGCCGCAACGACGCCAGCACCGGCCTCTACGGCGACGTGCAGCAGGTGGAATATTACATCGCGCATGATCCCAACGCCGCCGACCAGAACGGCAGCGGGGTCCTGATGCGTGCCGTCACGCGCGATCTGCTCGATGCGAGCGGCCTGACTTCCTCCACGCCGACGACGAACGGGGCGAACGCCACCAACACGCCGAACGAAACGGCGGTGTTGGCGGGCGTGCAGTCGTTCCAGGTGTCGTTCTACGATGGCGCGAACTGGCAGACGAGCTGGCAATTCTCGGACCTGATCGAGAGGATCAGCCCCGCCGCCAACGTGGCGACGACCAGCACGGGCACGAGTTCGTCCGCCGGCACGCAGGTCATCTCCGGACAAACGAGCTTGCCGGATGCGGTCCGCATTGATATTCAGCAAGCGCCCGCCACCCCGAACGGCCCCCTGCCCCCACCGTTGGAGATTCTCGTGCCCTGGACCACGCAGCCCTTCGTCGCCGCGACGCCCGCCGCGTCCAGCAATGCGGGACAATGAAGGCGAACCATTTTCCCCCCTTGAACTCCGCGACCACGATCTTATCCAGCCGCCGCGCTTCCGTGCTCGTCGTCGTCCTCGTCGTTTGCCTCGGGCTGGTGAGCCTCGCGCTCGTGTTGGGACATTCCATGCTCATGGCGTACCGGGGCGCGGACAACGAATTCGCCGGCCGCCAGGCCAACGCCGCTACCCTCGGCGCGGTGCAATACGCCGAGTCGCTCATGGCCAACGTCACCAACCCCGGCGACGTGCCTGACCCGACGACGTACCAGAGCGCGGCGGTGCCGGTGGGCGACGGGCAGTTCTGGTTCATCGGCGAAACGCCCGACGGCGGCACCACCGGCGCGACCACCGCCAACAGCAGCGACCAACCCACCTTTGGCCTGGTGGACGAGGCTTCCAAGCTCAACCTCAACCGCGCCACCTTCGGCATGATCCGCCTGCTGCCCAACATGACCGACGATCTCGCGCAGGCCATCGTCGCCTGGCGGACCGTGCCCGGCAGCGGCGGCACGACCTCCGGCACTGCGGGCAGTTCGATCACCTCCGGCCCGGTCAAGCAAGGGTTCATGGAATCGGTCGATGAACTCGGCCTCGTCATCGGCGGCACGGACAACACGCTCCTCTACGGCGACGACGTGAACCTCAACCACGTTCTCGACCCCGAGGAATCCAACACGGCGGGCAGTTCCGGCAACGGGCAATTCACCGCCGGGTTGCTCGAATATTGCACTGTCTACAGCCGTGAGACGAACACGATGAGCGACGGCACCAGCCGCACCTCGATCAACAACCCCGGCGCGGTCCGGACGCTGCTCAATAACGTGTTGGGCGGCGGTCAGGGCACGAACATCGTCGGCGCGATCCGCACGGCTCTGAGGACGAACCCTCTCCCGCCCGTCCAGCAGCCCGGCCCCTCGTCCTCAGCCCCCGATTGGGTCGGGAGCGTCCTGGAGTTCTACGCGCGGAGCGGCCTGAGCGTGGGCGATTTTGACAAGATCGCGCCTTATCTCGCCAACAGCACCGGCGGTCCGTACACGAGCGGGCTCATCAACGTCAACACCGCCAGCCAGACCGTCCTGGCGTGCGTGCCCGGGATCGGCGACGCCGCCGCCGCCGCGCTCGTCAGCACCCGCGCGGCGCGGGGCACGTCGCCGGACCAGTCCGACCTGAGCTGGGTCGTGACCGTCCTCGGCACGGCCAACTGCCGCGCCGCCGGCCCCTGGCTGACCACCCGTTCCTATCAGGTCAGCGCCGACGTGGCCGCCGTGGGCCGCTTCGGGCGCGGCTACCGGCGCACCCGTTTCGTCATCGATACAAGCACGGGTACGCCGCAGGTCGTCTACCGGCGCGACCTTTCCTATCTGGGCTGGGCGCTCGGCCGCGACGAACGCACGAACCTCCAAAACCAGCAGACAAATACCCAGGGAGGGGTCACGCAATGATGGCGCTTCCCCCGTTCGTCGAAAATCTGCGCGGCAAGCTGCCGCTGGATCGATTGCGCTTCGGCAAACCCGACGTGGCGCGTTTGAAAAAACGTCTCCAGCCGCGTTCCGCCCTGGCGTTGACTCTGGAGGCGGACCGCATCGCCATCAGCGTCGTGCGCCTGCATCTGAATGACACTGGCCGCGACGTTTTTCCTGCGCCGCCCGTGGCGATCAGCGCGGACGACGTGTTCAGGCATCCGGAGAAGACGGGCGTCATCCTCGCCGCAGCCCTGGAGGCGGCGGGCATCCGCGAAAAACGCTGCGCGGTGTGCGTGCCGCCCGCCTGGGCGCTGGTGGCTTCCACCGAACTGCCGGCCGTCGCGCCGGACGACCTGCGCGGCTACCTCGACCTGCGCGCGGAACGAGAGTTCCCCGTCGCGCTGAACGAATTGCGCCTCGGACATTCGCCCTACACGCTGCCCGACGGCACGCGCCGCGCCACGCTCGCCGCGCTGCCCTCGCGCCGGCTGGAAGCCGTGGAAACGATGCTCGCCGCCGCCGGCCGCCGCGCCGTGTCAGTCTCGCTGGCATTGGGCGACGCCCTCACGGCCGACAGCGGGGATCCCGCGCCGACGTTGCACTTCCTCGCTTCACCCGGCCACACGGACGTGGTCGTCACGGCCGGCGGCGGCGTCGCGGCGCTGCGTTCCCTGCCCGGACCGGCGGCGGACTCCGAGAAACCCGACGAAGGGTCATCCCCGCTCGCGGTGGATGCGGCGGCGTTCGATCCGGTGGCGTTCGCGCGCGACCTGCGGATCACGCTCGGCCGGCTGCCGCAGGCGGTCAGCCAGGGCGTGCATCTCGCGCGGTTCGGCGGGGTGCCGGACGCCGCCGCGCGGTTGCGGCGCGAGATCGGCGACAACCTCTGGCGCATGGGCATCGAGACGCTGGAGGATGAACCCATCACAGGGTCTCCCACGCGCGACGCGGGCAATCTCACCGCTGAGAACGCGGCGGCGTTGCGGTTGCGGCGCGAGTTCGTGCCGTTCGAGTTCGTCGTGTTCCAGCCCGCATCGCGTGGAGGCGCTTTACACGCGGTACAACACGCAATTTTACCGCCGGGTCGGGGCGATGGCGGCGTGCATCGTTTTGCTGCCGACGCTCGCATTTTTCGTCCGGTCGGAATACGAGGGCCATCTCACCTCGCAGTGGGAAGGCATGCGCGACAACGTCGCCGAACTCGACGGACTCCAGCAAAAAATCCGCCGTTTCCGGCCGTGGTTCGAGCCGAACCCGGTCACCGTCCAGGCGCTCGAAGGACTCTTCGACGCGTTCCCCGAGGGTGGCGAGGTGTGGGCCAAGAGCATCCAGATCAACGCCGCCGGTGCCATCGTCTGCACGGGTTTCGCGCGCACGCCCAGGGCCCTCATCGACCTGACCGAGCGCCTGCGGAAAAAACCGGGTGTCACCGGCGTGACGCTCAAAAACCAACGCGGCGAAAACCCGATCCAATTCACTTTCACCTGCCAGTGGGGGGGCGCGCACTAACCCTATGCCGAGTTGGAAAGAGATTCCCCGGGCCACGCTGCTGAAGATCGTCGCCGGCGCGGCGGTCGGGCTTTTCGTGCTCGACAGCTTCGTCATCGAACCGGCTTTCCACGCCTGGGGCGAGCAGGGCGAACGCATCACCGCGCTCCAGAAAAAGGTGGACAACGGCCGCAAACTCCTCGACCGCGAGAAGATCATCCGTGGACGCTGGGACGACATGCAGCGCGCCAATCTGTCCGACGATAATTCCACGGCCGGCGGCGACATCCTCAACGCCGTCAACCGCTGGAAACTCGCCAGCGGCATCGGCCTGTCGAGCTTCAATCCGCAGTGGCAGGAGCACGAAGACCTCGGCTACGACGAGAACGAATGCCGCGTCACAGCCACCGGCGACCAGAAGACCCTCGGACGTTTCCTCTACGAGTTGGAGACCGACGCCATCCCCGTCAACCTGGAGGAATGCGAACTCGCCACGCGCGACGCGACGGGCCATCAACTCACGCTGACCGCACGCTTCAGCTTTGCACGGCTGACGGCGGACGCGGGCAACGGCAACAATAGCAGCGGCGGGAGGAGCGCCCGATGAACCCGCGCACGAAAATCCTCACCGGGTTGGCCATTCTCGGGTCGGTCGTGGCGCTGGTCGCTGCGTTCACCGGCGGAAGCCCAGACGTGGCGAAACCCTTGCGCGCGGCAGCGTCCTCGGCGTCGCCCGCCCCGTCGGGATCGCCGAAGCCCGGTACACGTTCGGGTTACGACGCGTTCCGGCTCTTTCACACGCGCAACGTCTTCGATCCCGACCGCCACCCGCCGCGCGTGGCTTCCAGCGAGACACCGCCGCCCGCGACGCCGCCGCCGCCCGCGCGCGTGGATTTCGTCGCGCTCACCGGCACGCTGCTCCAGCCCGACCGTTCGCTGGCGTTTTTCTCGGGTTCGCGCGCTGATTTCAACCGGGTGCTCTCCGTGCGCGACCGCATCGCCGGGGCGGAGATCACGCAGATCACGCCAGCGAGCATCGAGATCGAACGCGCCGGCCGGAAAATCCAGGTGGCCGTCGGCCAGACCGTGCCATTCGACGGCGGTTCGGCCCCGGAATCGGCCCCCGCGCCGGACACCTTCGCGTCCGCGCCGTCCACCGGATCGGCGTCCGCCACGGGAGCGCCGCCGAATGGCAATCCCACGGCTTCCCCCGGGGCCCAGTCTTCGAGTAAACAGGATGAAATCCGGCGTCGCCTGGAAGAACGCCGCCGCCAGGAAGAAAAATGAACGCATACCCCAATTCCCTCTCACCGTCGCCGTCGTTACTGCCACTGCTGCTCGCCGTCCTGACCGGACTGCTGCTCCTGCCGGCCGCCCACGCCCAGGGACCTGAGGACGGCCCGCCTAACGACGCCCCGCTGCCCCTCCCACCCATCGACCTCATGCAGATGGCCATCGACACCACGCCGCCGCCGCTCGACCCGCGTGCCCAACAACCTTCCCAGGCCCAGCCGACGCCCTCGAACGTGACACCCGCCCCGTCCGCCGCGCCCGGACGCAACCAGCGCCGGTTGCCGCAGCGCAACCCCGCCGCGCCCAACGTCGGCACGCCGCCCGCGACCCCCGGCAGCAGCAATAACAACAACGCCGCGTCCCTGCCCTCTCCCACGCCCGCCGCGCCGGGTGCCACGATCCGGCTGAACTTCCAGAACGCCTCGCTCGCCGACGTGCTCAATTACCTGAGCGCCGCCGCCGGTTTCATCATCACGCAGGAAACTCCGGTCACGGGGACCGTCAACGTCGTCAGCCAGCAGCCCGTGAGCATCGACGAGGCCGTGGACCTGCTCAGCTCCATCCTCACGGACAAGGGCTACGCCGTCGTGCGCAACGGACGCATCCTGAAAATCGTCGCCCTCCAGGACGCCCCGAAGAACGGCAACGTGCAGGTCTTCGTCGGCCAGGAACCCAAGGACATTCCGCGCAAGGACAACATCGTCACGCAGATCATCCCCGTGCGTTATGCAGAAGTGGGTAAGCTCGTGGACAACCTGCGTCCGCTGCTCTCCAACAACGCGACCATTTCCTCCAACGATAGCTCGAACGCCATCATCCTGACCGACACGCAGACGAACATCCACCGCATGGCCGAGATCATCCACGCGCTGGACACGTCGATCTCGGGCATCTCGACGATCAAGGTGTTCACCCTGCGCTTCTCCGACGCCAAGGGCTTGGCCGACGTGATCACGCAGCTCTTCGCCCCGTCGCAAAACGCCAATAAAAACAACAATCAGTTCGGCAACCTGCCGCCGCAGTTCCAACGGTTTTTTCAGCAGGGCGGCGGGGGAGGCAACAACAATAGTTCCCCGCAGAGCGAGGCGCGGCAGGCGGCGGCACGCGTGGTCGCGGTGGCGGACGAAACGAGTAACTCGGTCATCATCGCTGCGCCGGATGAGGTGATGAGCGAGGTCGCCGAGGTCATCGGCGAACTCGACACCAGCACGAGCGACATCACCGAGACGCAGATTTTCCGGCTCCTCCACGCCGACGCCACCGAACTGGCCGCGGTCCTGACCTCGCTCTACGCCGACACGGGCACGACGCAGACGGGCAGTAATAACAACAACCGCGGCGGCAACCAGCAAAACCGCGGCGGCAACCAGCAGGGCCAGGGTGCCACGGCGGGCCGCAGCGAGCGTTCGCTGCTCCAGTCACGCGTGGTCGCGGTGGCCGACGCGCGGACGAATTCCATCCTCATCAGCGCCTCGCACGACACGATGGCCCAGATCGGGGTCACCATCGGCCGGCTCGACGCCGACAAGTCCAAGAAGCAGCATGTCACCGTCTACACGCTCAGCCACGCCGACCCGGACAACGTCGCCACCATCCTGCGCGGCATGTACAGCTCGGCGAACAACAGCAGCAGCAGCACCGCGACCCAGCCGTCCACCAGTGCGCTGGCGACCCGCTCGCAGAACGGCGCCAGCTCGGACATCACGAACTCGCTCAACACCAGCGGCAGCCGCTCCGGGACGAGCGGCAGATAAATGCAAAATGCAAAAGTACAGAACTAACATCGCTCGCCGAGTTCGGAAGAATCGAATGAATATCCTCGTCAGACGATCCATCCGCCTTCCGGCGTTTTGCATTTTGCATTTTGCATTTTGCATTTTGTCCGCTTCCGCCCAGACCGGCACCACCACGCGGCCCACGACCACCACGGGCAACACCGCGAACAACGCCAACCGCAGCACCGGCGGCAATTCCAACTCCAACAGCGCCAGCTCCACCCGCCAGTATCGCAATGCCACCCAACTCGGCGACGCCCTCATCCAAATCGATCCCGAGAGCCGTTCGCTCATCATCGTCGCCGACGACGACACGCAGGCGGAGATCACCCACGTCATCAAGAACCTCGACCGGCCCAAGCCGCAGGTGCTCATCAAGGTGCTCTTTGCCCAGGTGACGCTCGACAACAACCTGGACTTCGGCGTGGAGGGTGGTTACGCGTTCAACGTCGGCCAGCCCTCGCTCACCCAATTGGGCACGTCCGCCTTGCAGGCCATCACCGGCGTCGCGCCGGGCGCCACGCCCTCGACGACCATTTCCACGACCACCGCCAATGGTGCCACGTCCACGACCACGACCACCACCGGGGCCCAAATCCCGACCAGTTCCGGATACGCCGGGCCGGGCACGAACTTCGGCCTCGCCGGCCAGACCACCGGCGCGTTCTTCAAGCTGAACACCCAGAACGCCACCGCGAACCTCTACGCCCTGGCGTTGAAGGGCAAGGTCAGCGTACTCTCGCGTCCATCGATCCTGGCGCGCAACAACCAGCAGGCGGTCATCGTGGTCGGCCAGGAAGTGCCCATTCCCACGAGCAACCAGATCACCGACACGGGTCAGCAGATTCAGAGCGTGAGCTATCAGGACGTAGGCATCATCCTGCGCGTGACGCCGTTCATCACGGTCAACAAAACCGTGGAAATGATCGTGTCGCCCGAGATCAGTTCGTTGTCCACGCAGACGGTGAACCTGTCGTCGAACTTCGCCGCGCCGGTCATCAACAAGACCTCGGCGGAAACGGTGGTGGTGACACCCGACCAGACGACGGTGGTCATTGGCGGGTTGATGCAAAAGGAGACGAGTTCCACGGTGAACAAAGTGCCGCTGCTCGGCGATATCCCCTTTGTGGGGAATGCGTTCAAGCGCACGACCAAGACCGACCACCGGACGGAACTGCTCATTTTCCTGACGCCGTACATCGTCGAGGGCACGGACAAGCTGGACGAATTGACAGTCGATCAGGTGAACCGGACCGATCTACCGGCGCAGGCGTTCCCGACGCAGAAGGATGTGAGCCAGTATCTGGACAGCACGTTGAGCCTGATCCCGGGACCGGTGCGCCAGCCCGTGCCGACGCCTGCCCCGGCGGACAAGCGGACAGTGACGACCACCAGGCGCACGACCAGGAAGACGACGACGACACCGGCGGGGAACCAGTAGCAGGGCCTACATCGCTTCTCGGGTGACGTGAAAGCCTCCGCGCCCGCGGCGCGGGGGGGAGCCTGATCCCTCCCCCAACCTGAGAAGTCTAGTGACGGTGGCCGGACGTTGGGGGCGGACAGACTTCCATGCTTTGGATCAGGCCGTGTTCCATCGTGAAACGATGACCCACGTGTTCGTCAGCCAACACGGTTCCACCGAGATCGCGCACGACCTGATGCACCTCGACCAGGATTCGCCCGGCATCCTCCGGGTGAAAAGCCACCGGCTCCACGTGTGGATCGATCTCGCTCCATTGTTCGGTCCAGTAGACGCGGACGGCTTGAAGGCCCTGGACAAAACCGCCTTTGAACGCACGCGGCCAAGCCACATCGGCAGTCATGTTGGCAAGGGCAGCGTCGATGTCCCGCGCGTTGAAGGCCGCGTACGTCGCGCGCAGGCGCTCGATTTCCGGTGCGGGTCGATCTGGCATGGGAGAGGTCGAGGGGGATGCTGCGAGTCTGACGAACCCAAGTTCAATGGCAGAGGCTAGCCGCGTAAGACATGGAATAAAGGGACGGACTGCCAGCCTCTGTTCGCTGGAGCGCGTTGTTAGGCCTCTGGCGGGGTGATGTGGTCTCTGGACGAGAAGAACCGGAAGATGCAGGCAATGGGAACAACAATGAAAAGGAAAAATCCGAGGTAATAAAGCGAGTAGAAAACACACGCAATCTCGAACGAAGCCGTGGGTCCAAGCTCCGGTCCGTAGTTCGGGACGGTCGGATAAACGAAGACGTAAAAGGCATAGAGCGCAATCAGAGCGACCCACAGCGTTGTGACTGCAAGGATGACGGTGCGCCAGAAATGCTGGAACGGGACGGGCATGGATGCTCTGGGGCCTAACGAACTCAAGCTCAGCGACAGGTGCCGGCGAAGTCAAGCGTGCCTCTCGGAAAAGACCGGAACGCCGGTGCCTGTTCGCTGGAGCGGGTGGTTAGGCCGGGCGGCGTCGATAGCGGTAGAACCGGACGATGGCAGCCACGACGACAAGACAAACCGCGCCCCAGAAAGCGAGCCGGACTGTGAACTCGCTGGTGCTCTCGCGAGAGTCCTCCATCACGCCGTAGTACGGGATGAAGGGCAGCGCGATGGCGAAAACAAACAGGAGAAGGATGAACGCCTCTGTCGCAAGAAACGCGGCGAAGCGCAAAAAGAAGCCGGACGGCTCCCAGAAGTCGCGCGTGGCAGGAGAAGAGAACAGCGGCGCGCCAACAAACGCCAGCCAAGGAAAGAGAACGATGTAGCCCGGTAGATGGTGATGGGAGATGAGGAACTCGGTGATCCTCGGCAGAGGCTTGCCGCCCAGCAAATGTGCGGCATGAAAGCCGGTCTGCCGGAAAGCCGTGTCGAACAACGACCCTAGAAACAGCAAAGCGAGCAGGGTGACGACGTAGCAGATGATCTGGCAAGTCACGCGCATGGTTCTGGTGGCCTGACGGACTCAAGCTCAGCGACGGGACAGGGCGAGAACAGACGCGGAAACGGGACAGAGCGCCACCGCCCTGTCCCGTTCGCTGGAGCGCGTTGTTAGGCGACGCGGGTGCACCGCTTGCTACCGCTTCTTGGGGGCGGAAGTGCGTGTGACCGACTCGACCTTGCTAGTGCTTCCGAAGAGTCCTTTCTTTTCACGGACGGTGGTAAGTTTTGTTTCCGCCGTCCCACACGATGGTTTCGCGCTCGCGGCTGCCTTTGAGGTGCTCTACTTTTCGGCTTTTCATATGTGGTTTGGTTCTGTTTGGCCTCAGTCTCCCGGGCGTCCTTCTCCGCTGGTCATCAGTGGCGGTCGCAAATGGATTCTGTCGGTAACTCGTTCCAAGCACAAGCGTAAAGTCGCCTAACGCCTCCAAGCTCATCGACAGAGGCTGGCGCGAGAGGACATGATACTCGGAACCGACCCCACCGCCAGCCTCTGTTCGCTGGAGCGCGTGGTTAGGCCGGGGCGTCATCGTGGCGGGGTGTCCGTCTGCTGCAACTGGTTATAGTGCCAACGCGCTGGAAACAACCAGCGGTCGAACCGCTCGACAGGGCCGAAAAGTGCCTGCTGCCAAGGATGAACATAAAAGGCTATCCGCGAACCGCTGGGATTGCCGTAGCTGATCTGCATCGGTGTGACTGAGGCAAAATACCAGCCAAAGTAAATGGCGACGATGCGGAGCAGAGCAAACGCGACAGTCATCGGTGTGCGGTGGATTTGCATGGTGGCCTAACGCCTCCAAGCTCAGCGACGGCTCATGGCGTGGGTGGACGTGGAACTCGGAGAAAACGCCGACCGCCATGAGCCGTTCGCTGGAGCGCGTTGTTAGGCCGGTTGTTTCTGCCAGAGTAGCCACATGGCGAATATCATCGAGAGAAAACAGACGAACCACATAACGATAGGTCCCGATGCCCCGCGAAACTTGAAGCCAAGTGCCTCGAATTCGATGGGGCCACTGGTTGCTCTGAGCAATGTCACAATACAGAATGCCGCAATTGCAGACATTGGCATGCCGATGGTAGCCCCATACTGCTGCTTTAGAGGGTGTCTGAAAAGGGGTGTTTTGGTGGTCATTTTGCCGGGCGGCAAAGTCGGCGCAGCATGAGTCGGCTCATGGCTAGATAGATCAGGTTTTCTTCGGTGGCGGGCAGGAACTCGTAGTCTTTGGAAAGCCGCCGGTAGTTGCCCAGCCAGGCAAAGGTGCGTTCGACCACCCAGCGTCTTTTGAGCACGGTAAAGGCAGGCATCGGCGGCGGTTCAACGCCCTCCGGGCAACGCACCCAACGCCGGGGCGGCAGCACCACCTCCACGCTCCAGCCCAGGCGCTCTTTGATCCAGGCGACGAGCCGGCCGCGGTAACCCGCATCCGCCCACAGATGCTTGAGGTTGGCGAAGCGTGCCGCCGCCGCTTCGAGCAGGGGCATGGCCCCGTCGCGGTCGGCAATGTCGGCGGCGTGCACCTGTGCGCAAAGCACCAGTCCCGAGCTGTCTACGAGCAGGTGACGTTTGCGTCCGTTGACCTTTTTGCCGCCATCGTAGCCGTGCACCCCGCCGCGGTCCGTCGTCTTGGTACTCTGGCTGTCGATGATCGCAGCCGTCGGCTTGGCCGAGCGGCCCGCCCGGCGTCGGCAGAGGCTGCGCAGGCGACCATGCAGGCGCAGCCACACCCCGGCCAAACGCCACGCGCGGAAATAATGATAGACGGTCTTCCACGGCGGAAAATTGGTCGGCAGCAGGTGCCAGGCGCAGCCCGCGCGCACCAGGTAAAAGATGGCGTCGCAGATCAGCCGCCGTGCGTGCTTGCGCGGTCTGCCGCCGTGCTTGGCTGGCGGTAAAAGGTGCTGCATTTTACTCCATTCGTGGTCACTTAGATCGGTGGCATAAACGAGGACTTTCATCCTCTAAACTGCCTCCAAAACACCCCTTTTCAGACGCCCTCTAGACGGCAAACCTGGAGCGCGGTCGGCTCAATGGCCCTGTGCGTGGCAATGCTCATCGCCGTTCCGCACGCTACCGAGGGCATGGCCGGGCAAGCCATTTCGATCTCCGGTCTTTTTGCCGTTATCACCCTCGCGTTTGCCCTTGCCCTTGCGATGAAGCTTTTTTGCAGGAACGGCGGCCGGCTTTGCTTCGTGACCGAGCAGTTGTTCACGCGCCCCTTGCCAGAAGGCAAAGTAACCCGCCTGCGCCAGGGGCAGCGTGCGCGCGTCTTCCGGTCGCCAGACGAGGTGCAACGCCACGTTCTCCGCCGCCAACCGCTCTCGCACGACGGCGCTCAGTGTATGCAGCGGTCCCACAGCCGGCCGCAGTGCCACCACGGCCTGTAACTTTTGCGCCTTCGCCCAGGCTGCCAGGGCCGCGGGCAACGGTGCGTCGTCTTGCCGGTGCACGGGAGCCTGGAAGTGCTCACCCGCGCGGGCGGCGGCATCGGCCAACCCGGCGCGCAGGTGTTCCTGTCGTTGTGGGCTCAGGCCCTCGGCTTGCAAAACGTCGGTGTCCAGCCCGGCGAAGATGCTTTGGAAAGACTGACCGGCCAGCGGTGCGGCCGACTCCGGATTGAGATCGTCGGCGTGTACCCACAAGCCCGTGCGCGCGGGCAGATCGTCGGGTAGCGTGGTGTCGTCGGCATCCTCCGGGACCTCGGCGCGGTAGGTGGCGGCATCCTCCACGCGGACCGGGTGCGCGAGCTTGTCCTCCAATTTGTCCAAGCCGCCTGCATGCGCCGCGAGCAGGGCAGGCTCCACGTACTTCTCCAGATTGGAGCGGCGCGTCAGGTAGGTTTTGCCCACGGTCTGCAAACCTGCCACCCAACGCCAGGAAAGCGTGTTGGCCGCCGGGTCGGCGTCGAGCAGGTGGCGGTAGAAGAAGTCGGCTCCGAGTTGCCACGGCAGCTTTTCCGTATGAATCCACCAACCGGCAAACCACATCCGGGCGTGGTTGTGCAGGTAGCCGGTGTCGCGCAACTCGTCGGCGAAATAATCCATGATCTCCACCCCGCTGCGGCCCGCTTCGACTTCCTGCACCCGGCGGGCTTGGTAACCACGCATCTCGGCCCGCAAACGCGCCGCGTCCGTCTGGTAGTCGCTCCACACGGCCGGGCGCAGTTCGAGCCAGCTCTTCCAGTAGCGCCGCCACATCATCTCCTGCACGAATTTCTCCACCCGCCAGAAGGGTTGCCCCTCCAACGTGGAGGCGATCAACTCGTACTCGGTGACCAGCCGACGGCGAATGGCCGGCGAGAGCCTCGACACGGCACGGTGGCCGGCCCGCACGCCGTTGCGCGCGTCGGCGTACTGCGCGACGCGCGGGCGGAACTCCTCCCAGGCGCGCAGGGCCTCGGCGCGGGTGTGCGGGAAACGGGTGGGCTGATTGGCGGTGACGGTTTCCTCTTCGGCGCTCATGGCAAGTGCAAGAGGAACGCCGCCGACCCGCCCGGGGGATGCTCCTTTCTCCCGAAGGCAGGGATTGACCCGCCCTAACCTTTCTTGCGCCAGCGCAAACTCTGCGCGTTCAGCCGCGCCACCTCCGCCGCGCCGTCCGTCAACATGCCCCGTCCGATCCGCAAAGCCCCGGTGAGTTGGGCCACGTCCAGTTGGCTCTCCGCCGAGCGTCCCCGTCCGCGCGAGAAATGCGCGTACCAACAGTCCCCGCACAAGGCGTCCAGGATGACGCGGGCGAAGCAGTGGTCCCTCCGCAACACCCAGCCCCCTTCCCGGGCCGCCGCCGGGAGTTCCACGCGCACCAGATGTCGGTATTCCGCCAGCAGACGCGTCTTTTCTTCCTGCCCGGGTTCCACCGGATAAAATAGCATCGCCCCCGGTGCCGCGCGCGTAACACGAATCATCCGCCTGCCCTCGCGCGCGGCCACTTCCGCCCATGCAAACCCTCTGGATTCTCGCCGACCAGGTCTCGCCCGACAACGCCGCGCTCGCCAAGGCGGACCCCGCCAACAGCGTGGTGCTCATCATCGAGAGCAAGGCGCGCGGGGAGGTCGTGCGCTACCACCAGCAAAAGCTCGTGCTCGTGTACGCCGGGATGCGCCATTTCGCGCGCGACCTGCGGGCGGCGGGTTGGCGCGTGGACCATCACTGCCTGGAGGACACGCCGGACTTTCTCACCGGCCTGCGCCGCCACGTCGAGCAATACCACCCGGACGAGATCGTGCTCGCCGCGCCCAACGACTACATGATGACCGCCGCGCTGCCGAAGTTCGCGCGGCAACTGGGTGTGCCCGTCCGCGCAGTGCCGACCCGCCAGTTCCTGCTTTCGCGCGAGGATTTCGCCGCCTGGGCCGGTGACCGTCGGCACCTCGTCATGGAAGACCACTACCGCCGGATGCGCCGCCAGACCGGCTGGCTGATGGAGAAGCCCGCGCCGGGGCGTGCCGCGAAGCCCGCTGGCGGCGAGTGGAACTTCGATCCGCTCAACCGCCTGACCTACAAACAATACGCCGCCAGCGGCCTCGCCCAGCCCGCCGTGCCCGTCCGCGAGACGCCCGACGAGATCACGCGCGAGGTGATCGCGCTGGTCGAGCAACATTTTCCCGATCATCCCGGCCGCGCGCGCGACTTCTGGTTCCCCGTGGACCGCGCCGGGGCCTTGCGCTGGCTGGACAAATTTGTCACGGAGCGGCTGGAGCATTTCGGCCCGTTCGAGGACGTGCTGGCGCAGGACCACCCCGTCATCTACCACTCGGTGCTCTCGCCTTTGCTCAACCTCGGCCTGCTCACCCCGCGCGAGTGCGTCGAGCGCGCCGTGGCCGCCTACGAGGCGGGGCGTGCGCCGATCCACTCGGTCGAGGGCTTCGTGCGGCAGGTCATCGGCTGGCGCGAGTTCATCAACGGAGCCTATTGGCACGCGATGCCGGGTTATAAGGAAGTCAACCACCTCCAGGCCACCCGCCCGCTGCCCGGCTGGTTCTACACGGGCGAGACGGACCTCAACTGCCTGCGCCAGGCGATCCGCCAGGCCCTCGACCTCGGCTGGCTGCACCACATCCAGCGCCTCATGGTCGTGGGCAACTTCTTCCTCATCGCGGGCATCGATCCGCAAGCGGCGTTGCGCTGGTATCTGGAGATGACCGTGGACGCCTACGACTGGGTGATGGTGCCCAACGCCCTGGGCGTCATCCTCTACGCGGACGGCGGTTACGTCGCCACCAAGCCCTACGCGGCGGGGGGCGGCTACATCCATAAAATGAGCAACTACTGCGAGGGCTGCCGTTATTTGCCGCTGAAAAAAACGGGGCCGGACGCCTGTCCATTCAACGCGCTCTACTGGGACTTCCACGCCCGCCACGCCGACCAGTTGCGCGACAACCCACGGGTGAGCCGCACGATCCAGACGTGGGAAGCCCGCAGCGAATCCGACCGGGCGGCGACCCGTGCCTCGGCAGAGAGTTTCCTGGATTCGCTTTGAGGAACACCTTCCCGGGACGACGCCACAAACGCCGCGTCCCGCCAGAGAGAAAAAACAGGCCGTCCGAAAAAGCAAAACCCCGCACTGCATCGGCAGCGCGGGGTTTGCTGTAAGGACTGGTCGCCGGTCGTTCGCTTAGAACTTCGCCGTCAGGTCGAACTGGACGATGTGGCTGGTGTTGTAGTTGCCCACGCCGATGTTCAGGTTCTTCTCACTGCCGAGGTTGTTCGCACCGTAGTAGGTCACGGTGCCGATCAGCCACGAATAGAAGCCGTAGCTGCCCGCGATCTTGATGCCCCGGAAGCCCAGGCGGCTGAAGTTCCAGTCGGAGTCGTTGAGGTTCGGGTCCACCGAGCCCAGACCGACCTGCCGGTACTCCGCGAGGAACACGTAGTCGCCATTCTTCTTGATCTGGTAGTCCGAGCCGATGGTGAAGCCCGTGGAGAACGCCAGCTTGTCGGTGGTGCTGTCCATGCTGGCAATGTATTTGGACGCTGCGGCCGTCGTGGCGAGAGGAGCATACTCCTGCGCATCGCGCGCACCGCCCTTGAAGTTGTACGCCGCCTGGCCGTACACCTTGAGTTTCAGCTTGCTGCCGAGACCGAGCTTCACGTCTCCGTCCAATGTGCCGATGGACAGGTTGCGGGACGAATTAGCCGAATTGAACGGGGCGGAATTCGTGAGCACGTTGCCGTTCTGGCCCGTGCCGTTGCCCGCGCCGCGGCCCGCGCCGGCAGCGCCCGAACTCGGGCTGTTCGGCCCGGTGCTGATCGTCGTGACGCCGTTGACGGTGGTCGAGGTGGCCGCCGCGCCCGTGCCGCCGTGGCCGGGGTAGAACAGGAAGCCGGGAGCGGCCGTGACCGTGATGTCGTTGGTCACCTTGAAGGTGCCGACGATCTGCTGGTAGGCCAGGTAGGCGTCCGTGTTGTTGTCACCGCCGGCGACCCTCGGACCCGTGGTGGTGCCATTGCCGTCGTAGAACGCGTTCTCGGGGTTGTCGTTGAAGGCGAACTGGCCGCCGATCAACGTGAGCGAGAATTGCGGGCCGAGGTCGAACTTGACCTGCTCGGTGATGCCGACCGGGCTGATGTCCGCGTCCCAGAGCAATTCCGTTTCCTGGTAGAAAGGATTGGGCTGCTTGCCGAGGATGAACTTGAGGGAATCATCCTTCGAGTGCCAGCCGATGAAGAAGCGCCACAGGTACAGCGAGTAGTTGTCGAAGCCTTCCGAGAATCGTCGTGTTGCCGCTGTCGGACGCCAGGGCCGTCTGGACGGCCGCACCGGCGAAGAAATTGTCGTTGAGCTTGTAGTCGGCGAACAGGCGGAAGCGGAAGCGGTTCGCGTCGGCCGGGGTCTCGGTGTTGCCGCCGGGGGTCTGGTTCGACGTGGTGCTCAGCTCGTTGCGGAAGCGCAGTTCACCGCTGAAGACGAGTTCCTGGACGTTCTTGGAAGCGCGCACGAACGTGGGCACGTCGGTGGTCGTCACGTCCTTGCCCTTGGAGTCGTTGGACATCGTGTTGAGTTCGCGTTCGAGGGCTTCGACGCGTTGCTCCAGGCTCTTGTCGTAGGGATCGGCCGCGTGCGCGGCGGTGGACAGCAGGGCTCCGCCGAGCAGCAGCGTACTGACGGTCTTTATCGGTTTGCGAAGCAGTCGTTTCATAGGGTTGGGATGATTCGGGGTTTGGTTAGGTTCGAGGTGAATCGATTAAGTTGACTGGTTTAGTCAACATGAGAAACTCTGGCAAGCGGTTTTTTTCGACGGCGGGCGTTTTTATAACAGACGAGGGTGGAGCGAGAAAGGGAATTCACCTCCCGATATCTCTTTTCCGATATACCGGATTTCGCGGTCAGCATTTCCCCGAGCAACGCGGTGAAGCGTGGCCACATGAAGAAAGCTGGCTGGGAATCCCGGGTTGACGAACACGGCGGACATTCAAGACGGTTGCGGAAGCCGGGCCACGGGTTTTTTGTGACGAATTTGTCACCGACCGCGTTTCGTCCGCCAACGATCTCCCCGTTTTTTTGCTTCTCCCGCGGCCGGTTCTCTCCTCACAATTGCCGCCCTTATGGTTCCTCCCTCCCACTCCGTCCCCGCGCGCCGGGTCCGCCCGACGCTGCCCTTCGCCTTGTCCGGCATCATGGTCGTGATCTATTTCGGCTTCGTCCTGCTGGTGGCCTACGACAAACCGCTGCTCGGCACGCAGATCGTGCCGGGGATCAGTTGGGGCATCCTGCTCGGTGCCCTGGTCATCATCTCGGCCTGGGTGCTGACCCTGATCTACGTGTTGGTTTCCAACCGGAAGGGGGGCCTGTGATCCCTGCCCGTGCACCCCCCTGCCCTTCCTGCTCGGCGCGACGGTCGAAACCGTCAAAGGCGACCTCGGCCACATCGGCCGTACCGCGATCCTCTTCTTCTTCGTGTTCATCAGCCTGACCCTGGGCATCACCTACTGGGCAGCGCGGCGCACGAAGAGCGCGTCGGATTATTACGCCGCCGGCGGCAACATCACCGGCTGGCAAAACGGCTTCGCGCTGGCGGGCGATTTTATGAGCGCCGCCAGTTTCCTGGGCATCGCCGGGCTGGTGGCCAAAAGCGGGTTCGACGGACTGATGTATTCGACCGGCTTTCTCGTCGGCTGGCCGCTGGTTCTGTTCCTGCTCGCGGGCAGCCTGCGGGCCATCGGCAAATACACCTTCGCGGACGTGGTCGCCTACCGCCTGAGCCAGAAGCCGGTGCGCGTCGCGGCGGCGGCGAGCACGATGGCGGTGATCCTGTTTTATCTCACCGCGCAGATGGTCGGCGCGGGCAAGCTCATCCAGCTCCTCTTCGGCGCGAGCGGGCTGCGGTACGAATACGCCATCGTCATCGTCGGCGCGGTGATGATGATCTACGTGCTCTTCGGCGGCATGATCGCCACGACGTGGGTGCAGATCATCAAGGCGGGCCTGCTGCTCGGCGGCGCGCTGTTGATGGCGCTCATGGTGCTCTCGCGCTACGGGTTCAACCCGGCCTCGCTCTTCGCCGCCGCCGCCAGCCAGTACGGCGACAAGGTGCTCGCCACCCGGTCCGCTGGTTTCCAATCCCTTCGACGCCCTCTCGCTGGGCCTCTCGCTGATGATCGGCACCGCCGGGCTGCCGCACATCCTGATGCGTTTTTACACGGTGCCCGACCAGGCGCAGGCGCGCAAAAGCGCCTTCTACGCGACGGGTCTCATCGCGTTTTTCTACCTGCTGACCTTTATCCTGGGCTTCGGCGCGATGGTGCTCGTCGGGCAGGACGCCATCAAAACCACCGACGCGTCCTACAACATGGCGGCACCCATGCTGGCGGGGGTCATCGGCGGGGAACCCATGCTCGGGTTCATCGCGGCGGTGGCGTTTGCGACGATCCTGGCCGTGGTCGCCGGGCTGACCCTCTCCGGGGCCAGCGCGCTCTCGCACGATCTCTGGGTCAACGTGGTGCGCGGCGGACAGGCGCCCGAGCGCGAACAACTCGCCGTGGCGCGTTACGCGTCGTTGTTTTTCGGCGTGGCGGCGGTGGGTCTGGGGCTGGCGTTTCGCACGGCCAACGCCGCCGACATGGTGGGCCTGGCGTTTGCGATTGCGGCGAGCGCGAATTTCCCCGCGCTGATTTTATCGATCTTCTGGCGGCGGCTGACGACGGCGGGCGCGGTGGCGAGCATGTGGACGGGGGTAGTCTCGGCCGTCGGGCTGATCGTGCTGTCGCCGGCGGTGTGGAAGGACGTGCTCGGCCATCCCGAGGCGATCTTCTCGTTGCGCAATCCGGGGCTGGTGACGATCCCGCTGTCGTTCGCGGTGGCCGTCGTGGTGTCATTGGCCAAACGCGAGACGCTCTCCGAGGAGAAATATGCGGAGGTCCACCGGCGGATGGCCAGCAGCACGACCGTCGGATAAAACCGGATCGCGCGGTGTGATGCCCGGCTGGGTCTGCCCGTCAGCGTGCAGGGACGGCGGCGGCCCGGTAGGCGGCGTCGAGGTCGGGGCCGAGGCGCAAGAGGGCGGCGATGCGCCGGGCGATAGCGGTGAATTCCCGGGCTTCCTCGGGACGCAACGCGCGGCCCAGGACGGACTCCTCGCGGTAGGAGAGCCATTTCTTGAGCACCGGATAACCGCCGAGGGTGTATTCCCACACGGCGCGCGGCACGAAATCCCAGCAGGCGCGGGCGTTGAGATGGATACGATAATAATCCGGTCCGGTCCGCAGCGGGGTGCCGTCGAGGTCCTCGTCCAACCCGCCGCTGTCCAGGTCGTTGAACGGGGCAACGTGGCCGCGTCCGGGCATGACCGCGCCGCCCTGACCGAAGTGGCCCCAACCGGCGGTGACGGCGAGGTCGGTCGCGGGGTCCAGCGCGCCGTGCGGATCGTCCGCGCGGGTCAACGCGGCGATGCGGCGCAGGTGGAGTTCGACGGTGCCGGTGGTGACGCCGGGGACGGGGGTTTCCGGGTCGAGCAACGCGGCGACGCGGCGGCCCAGTGCGGTGGAAGCGAGGAGGATTTCTTTGTCGGCGGGCAACGGGATGCGGGGCCAATCCTGCCGGAGTGCGCCCGCGTTTTCCGTGCGGTAGTCCGGGGCGTGGAGGGTGGCGACGGCGTGGAAGAAGAGGCTATCGGCGGGAACGTCCAACCCGGCGAGGTATTTGAGAGCGGCAGGCGAAAGGTTGGGGCGCGGTTCGCCGGGAGTGCCGCCGAGAATGGCGGTGTCACGAATCAGTAAGGGAAAGCAGATGGAGACGCTTTCAATGACGTGATAGGAGACGATCTGCCGGGAAACAATTGGCGGCTCGAAACCTTTGCGGGTGCGTTGCGCGAGCACCAGGAAGGAATTGCTTGGAAATACTTGCGCCCGGAAGTCGGCGCGCTTTTCGTCCAGTAACTTCGTGTCCGGATCCCAATAGAGCCAGCGGGCATCAAGCGGACGGTAGTGGTAACGCAAAAACTCGCCTGCATCGGCACCTCTCTGGCGAAGAACATCGCGGGTATTGCGAGCATCAAACCGAGCATCGTTGCCCATCAACTCGGGTACGATTTTGACGGCGTCCTCGTGGCTGATTAATGGATCGAAGTATTGGCTAATGCGCTGACGCAACTTGGCCTCGTCAATTGAAACGAGATCAGCATCACGCGCCGTCTTTACGCCAGAAAAGGCATTCGGAATCAGATCGGCCAGTTTAGTCCAAGCAAGATAAGCATCGGAAACCAAACGTGGTTTGAAAGGAATTCCAAGTGCCGGAAGTGGCGTCAGGGTTTGATAGGACTCAGAGTCAAAAGGTTCAACGCTGGCAGATAGTGCAGCTCGCCGTTCTGCTGGATTAGATTCGTTAAAGTCCCGGTAGCGTAAACTGGCAATCCTCGTTGGGACTGCCTCACCGTCGCGGCGGATCAACGTGGCAATCGCAGTACCCACTTTGATTCCCGGTGCATCGCTGCCAGTAGCAAAGATCGTATTGCTCGCCTTTCCATCTGGCGCGACTTCGCTGATGATGCGGTCGCCGTGAAGATTGTCGATCCACACCTCGTCGAACGCTTCCAGATACCGCGCCCGCATGACCGTGTGGGAGAGACCGTCCAGCCACGAATAATTCGAGATGAAACTGACGATCCCCCGGCCCGGCTGGCCGTAGGCGATGCGCCGTTCCGCCATGCGGAAGAAACGCACGTACAGGTCGTTCAACCCCTGCCCCTGCGGCGCGGGCAGGCCGGGGCGCGGCGTGCGGTAGGCCGTGGAAAGGTCACGTTCCTCGCTGCGTTCCTCCGCCTCGTCCGGGGCGATCCCGGCAAACCCGTTGTAGGGCGGGTTGCCCAGGATGACGAGGATCGGCTTCGCGCGCTTGACCTCCTCGGCGGCGGTGCGCTCGGCGTCCAGTTCCGGGAAAAGCAGCGGGGCGCGTTCGGCGGAGAGCGGCTCCCAGCCGGTGAGCGCGTTGGTCAGGAAGACGGCGGCGCGTTCGTCGCCCAGCAACGGCGCGCCCGCCTGCGCCAGTTTCAGGCCGATTTGCAGGTGCGCGACGACGAAGGGCGCGGGGATCAACTCGAAGCCAAAGAGCCGGGTGCGCGCGGCGGTCTTCAGGTCGCTGGCGAGCAGCGCGTCGGCGTCGCCCCGGGCGCGCAGGTTTTCCTCGACCCGGCGGAGGGTTTCCACGAGGTACGCGCCGGTGCCGCAGCAAGGATCGAGCACATACACGCTCGGGTCGGCGAGGCCGTCGGGCAGGCCCAACTCCGTCTTGAGCAAATGATCGACGCGGGCGACTTGGTAGCGGACGATCTCGCGCGGGGTGTACCAGACGCCGAGCTGGCGGCGCAGCTCGGGATCGAACGCGGCGAGGAAGGGTTCGTAGAAATACTGCACGGCGTCAGCCCCGGCGGCATCGAAGGCGGCGAAGAAGCCGGCGCGGTCCACGCGGTTGAGCGCGGCGCTGGTCCAGTCAAGCAGGCGGTCGAGGCCGAGGGGCTGGAGTTGGCCGGGGTTGGTGATCTGCACGAAGAGCGTGCGCAGGATCGGCACGCGCAGGCTCCACGCGGCGAGTTTCCAGTCAAAGCGCGGGCCGGGCACACCGGGAATGATCGGGGGCGGCCCCTGTTCCCGGCTCCAGAGCACCCACGCGCTGAACACCCCGTAAAAAAGCGTCTGCACGAGCGTCGAGCGAAAGAAATGCTCGCCCTTCTCACCCTCGAAACGCACACCGAGAGCTTCCTCCAGGGCGGTGCGGACGGTCTTCAGCGCGGGCAGGTCGGCCTGTTCGTCGAGCAGGCGCAGGGCGTGGCGCGCGTAGCTGGCCAGGAAAAACGCCACGTCCTGCGGGCGGGTGAGCGGGGCCTCGTGCAGCAGGGCGCGGCGCAGGAATTCGCCCAGGCCGATCTCGTGCCGCGCGGCGAGCGCGGCGGGGTTGCGGCCGAGCGCGGTCCAGAAGGCGGGGTCGCTGTCCGCGAGCGTGTAGCGTTCCCCGGGGACCGCGACGCCGCCGGGGCCGCGCGAGACGAGCAGGAAGTCGCGGTAGTTCGTGACCAGCACGAGGCCGTATTCGGCGAGGTACTTGGCGACCTGCGGGCTTGCGGCGATGGCGAGCACATCGGCGGCGGTGCCCTTGGCTTCCACCACGCCGCGCGCGGGTTTCTCGCCGGCGGGAGGTTTGGCGGCGAGGTCCGCGCGGCGGGGGAACTGGTTCCCCGCGTAGAGACCGAAGTCCGGCGAACCCGCGCCGAGCAGGTTCGCCAACTGGCCCACGCAACGCACCGCCGGCTGGAGGGACGCGCCGACCGCGTCGAGCAGGGCGGCCAGCGCGGGATAATGGGAAGTTTCCGCCACGCCCGCGCCGGTGGAACGCACGAAGTGGAGCGCGGTCAGGTAGGTTTGAAGAGGAGACAAGGGGCGGTGAAGGGGTGACAGGAGTGGAAAGGGACCGGCGGCAGGCGGGTAAATTTTACGGGCGGGGCAAAAGCAGAACAAGCCCGAAGCGCACGGATCGGAATGCCGGCGACCGGGAACCCGGCCGTGGCGGGCGACGACGCCCACGCCAAGGGGGCACGACTTCGTTTTTACCAAATTTGCGCCGTGGGAATCGGGCGGCGCAAAGTTTTTGAGATTCCGAACGCGGAAAAATTGAGAAGAGGATGAGTCTCCGCGCGTTCGAGCCGGGCCACGCGAAACGAGAATTCTCTATCCGAATGCATTTGAACGCTTCCGCGAAAACCTCCCGTCCCCTGGCCCTGGTCACGGGCGCTTCCAGCGGGATCGGCGCTGACCTCGCCCGCGAACTGGCCCGTGACGGTCACGACCTCGTACTGGTGGCCCGCCGGGATGCCGTCCTGCAAACCCTCGCCACCGAATTATCCATCTACGGCGCGCGCGCCACCGTGGTGGCGATGAACCTCGGTTCCTGCCTCGCCGCCTCGCGTCTCCAGGCCGAGTTGACCCGCCTCGGGGTCGGCGAACCCGACGTGCTCGTCAACGCCGCCGGCTTCGGCGACTACGCCGACTTTTTGCAGGCCGAGCCGACGAAGCTGACCGAGATGCTCCATCTCAACGTCGTCGCATTGACCGACCTGACCCGCGTCGTTCTGCCCGGGATGGTGGCGCGCCGCCGGGGGCGGGTTCTCCTGGTCGGCGCGCTCTCCGGTCTCGTGCCGGCCGCCGGCAGCGCCGTCTACCATGCCACCAAGGCGTATGTGCTCAGCCTGGGCGAAGCCTTGGCGAAGGAACTCCGGGACAGCGGCGTTACCCTGACGACCCTGTGTCCCGGCCCGACATCGAGCGGCTTCGGCGTGGCTGCGGGTCACCCGGGCAAAGGGAATGGCTGCGGTCCCTCCTGGAACCGGATGAGGTCGGCCGACGTGGCGCGCCAGGGTTATCTGGCGATGAAAAAAGGCCGCCGGTTCGTGGTGCCCGGCGTGGGCAACAAGCTGAAAGCGATTTTCCTCCGCCGTTTCCTCCGCCCTGAGATGCTCTGAGGGACGCTGCGGCCGGACGGCAAAACGGCGACGCGAACTCCAGGTCTTCGGTGCCGTGGTTCAAAACCTTTGTCAGGCGCGTAACTTCCCGATAACATGCGAGATGTGAAAGCGATCCCGGGTACGCTGCAAGAGGGCGGCGCGCCTTTTCACACGACGCATTGGAGTGTGGTTCTGCTGGCCGCCCAGAGCCAGTCCCTCGAAGACGCGCAGCGGGCGCTGACCGATTTTTGCCAGGCGTACTGGCCGCCGCTCTACGCCTTTTTGCGGCGGCGCGGGAGTTCCCCGAGCGACGCGCAGGATTTGACGCAAGGCTTCTTCGCCCACCTGCTCGAAAAGGACACCCTCAGCCGCGCCAGCCGCGAGAAGGGACGGCTGCGTACTTTCCTGCTCGGTTCCCTCCAGCATTTCCTGGCCAACGAATACGACCACAAAACCCGACTCAAGCGCGGCGGCGGCGTGCAGGTCGTCTCGATGGACGAACATCTCGCGGAGGCCGAGGCGCTGATGACCGCGTCTTCGAGTGGCGAGGAAGACAGCGTCTTCGATCAGAACTGGGCGGCCACCCTGATGAGTCAGGCCTGGGAGCATCTTGAGCAGGCTTTTCGCGCCGAGGGCAAGGCGGATTTATTCGAGGAGCTGAAGCCTTTCGTGGTCGGTGGGATGACCGTGGCACCCAGCCAGGAACAGACCGCCGCACGGCTCGGGGTGCCGATCTCCACCTTACGCACCTGGCTGCAACGCCTGCGGGGGCGTTACCGTGAAGAGTTGCGTCTGGAAGTATCGCGCACCGTGTCTGATCCGGCTGAAATCGACGAGGAGATGCGCTATCTCCATCGGCTGCTGGCAGCGTGATTTCAGATCATCAGGAATATCCACCGTCAAGGCATGGCTGACACCGACGATTTTGAGGACGCGCCACCACGGGGACAACCCGTGGCCGCCGGGTCGTCGGCAGGCCCGGGGTCAACCGGCACCTGCGCCGGCTGCGGCCTGCCGCTCCTCCGGCGGGGTCCGAAGGGTGAATGTCTGCGCTGTCTGCTGGATTTCGCGTTTTCGCCGGAGGATGAAGAGTCGCCTGCCGGGCCTTCTTCCGGCGCGAAACCGCCCGGAAAAACCATGTGGCGCTACGGGCACTTCGACATCGCCGTCGGCGCGGACGGGCAACCCGTCGAACTCGGCGCGGGCGCGATGGCTACCACCTACCGGGCGACGGACAGCGTGCTGCACTCGGCCGTGGCGCTGAAGGTCATCGACCAGAAGGTCGCGGAGCACCCCACCGCGCGGGCGCGCTTCCTGCGCGAGGCACGCGCGGCGGCCAAGCTGCATCACCCCAACGTCGCCAGCGTCTCGCACTACGGCGAGCAGAACGGCGAATGCTACTACGTGATGGAACTGGTCGATGGCGAAACCCTCGAAGCGCGGGTGCGGCGCGAGGGGCCGCTCCCGCCCGCGCTGGCGCTGGAAATCGGCGTGCAGGTGGCCCGCGCCCTGGCGGCGGCGGAAGCCTGCGGCGTCGTTCACCGTGACCTGAAGCCGTCGAACATCATGCTCACCACCCCGCAGGGTGAGAAGACGGGCGGCGGTGCCTCCACCGTCGTCAAGGTCATCGATTGGGGCCTAGCGAAAGCGGTGACTGCCGAATCAGCCTTGGGCACCGACCACACGCACGGCGGCTTTGTCGGCACACCGGCCTTCGCCAGCCCGGAACAGTTTTCCCGCGCGGAAGACCGGCGCGTCGATCATCGCTCGGACATTTATTCGCTCGGGGTGACACTCTGGTATCTGCTTTGCGGGCGGACCCCCTTCTCGGGGACCACGCTGGAGGAAATCCGTGCCCGCCAGGTCGAACATCCCATCCCGTTGGCGCAACTTACCGCCGCGCGCGTGCCGACGCGAATTGTGACCCTGCTCAAGTCCATGATGGCGGCCGATCCCGCCGCGCGCCCGCAATCCGCGCGCGAGTTGCTCGACCGATTGCGCGCCTGCCAGCAATATTTTCCCGCGGCTGACACGCCGACGCAGACCCGCTTCGTACGCGACCGCCGGTTCATGTTGATGTTGTTGCTGCTTCTGGTGGCTGTGGCGTTTACGGTAGGGACGACCTGGCGCCATTTCAAACCGGCACATCTCCCATCGGAGCTGTCGGTGGCCGTGCTGCCCTTCGAGAACACCAGCCGCGATCCCGATGGAGCGTTCTTCGGCGCGAGCATCCAGCGGGAGATCGCCGCCGGCCTCGCCCAGGTCAGCCGCCTCAAGGTCATCGGTCAGGACAGCGTGAGAGCTTACCTGCCCGGCAAGCGGGACCTGCCCGCCATCGGCGCGGCGCTGGGGGCCAACCATCTGGTCGAAGGCAGCGTGCAGCGCGACGGCGAGCGCATCCGCCTCCACGTCGCGCTCGTGGATGCCCGGACCGCCAGGCCGGTGTGGACGAAGGATTTCGACCGGTCGCGGGCGGAGACCTTCGCCGTGGAGAGCGAGGTCACCGCCGAAGTGGCGGACCGCCTGGGCGCGACACCATCCGCCGCCGAGGCGACCGCCATCAACCGGGCACCCACCCGCAACCTCGCTGCCTACGACCTGCTCCTCCGCGCCAAGGAAGGCGTCCAGATCGGGTTCACCCCGGACTCCTTGAAACAATTATTGCAGAGGCGCTTTGACCTGTTGAACGAGGCGGTCAAGCTCGACCCGAACTTCGTGGCCGCCTACTGCGTGCTGGCGGGGCTGCACGACGACTACGCCCACTACGTCCAGGATGCCACGCCGGAGGAGCGCGCGGTGGACCACCGCTCCCTGGCCGAGGCCGCCCTGTTGCAGGCGCAACGTTTGCAACCGGACTCCGGCCTGGTGCATCTGGCGACGGCCAAGCATCTGATCAGTTCCCTGCGGAACTCCGAGCAGGCGCGAATCGAACTGGACCTCGCCCGCCGCACCCTGCCCAACCATCCGCTCGTCGAGCGGTACGCCGGCATGGTCGCCCGGGTGGAAGGCCGCTGGGACGAAGCCCTGCGCGCCTACGAGAAGGTGGTCGCGCTCGAACCCCGGCAACCCGGCGGCTTCCTCGAACTATCGACCACCTATGGCTACCTGCGTGACTATGTGAACCAGGACCGCGCGTTGGTGACCATGACGGCGCTATCGCCCAGCGGTAGCAATCCCGAAATCCCCATGTTGCGTGCGATGGGGGACATCGAGGGCCGGGCGGACCTGGGGCCGTTGCGGATCGCGCTGCAAGAGTTGCGCGACGAGGAGGAACCCAGCGGTCTCCTGCGGAGTTACTACTGGCTGATCTTGTCGGTGTTGGAAAACGACCCTGACGAGGTCCGGCGCGCGCTGCTGGCCTATCCGACGGAAGACATTGCGCTGGCTAATTTTGCTTACCCCAAGGCGTGGTTCGAGGCCCTGGCGGCGCGGATGCGCAAGGACGAGACGGCGGCCCAGACCGCCTTTGCCGCCGCCCGGGTGCGGGTGGCGAAAACGGTCGAGGCCGATCCGCAGGACGAACGCAACCTGCTGCTGCTGGCGATGATCGACGCGGGCCTGGGCCGCAAGGAAGACGCCGTGCGCGAGGCGAGGCGCGCCTGCGCGACGACGCCGAAGGACATGGTGCTTTTCAACGCGCCCTCGAACCGCTGCTGCCTCGCCGTCGTTTACGCCTGGACCGGTCAGGCGGACCTCGCGCTGGCGGAACTGGACGATCTCGTCGCCCATCCCGCCGGCGACAATATGCCCAAACAGCCGACCTACGGTGATTTGAAGTTGAATCCGCTGTGGGAACCCCTGCGGGCCGACCCACGCTTTGCCGCCATCACGCAGCGTCTCGCGCCGACGGACCCGTCTCCGTGACGGTGGTCATCAGACGAGGGGCGCTTTGTTTGTCCCGCCACGCCCCGGGAGTTGGACCCTTGAAATAAAAAACGAGCTGTCCGTGAAATTCGGGCCGGTAAATACCGGAGAAAGAGATGAGCCGCTTTCGCTAAGCCATCCTCACGCCGGACATTCCGGCGGAAGGGGTTGCGCTACGGCGGCGGGGCTCGCCTTCACTCGCGCAAACACTCCGCCACCTGACCCGACCATGCCTTTCACGATCAGTCTGGCCGAATACAGAATGTTTCACCCGGACACCGCGGAGTTCCCGACTCTCTCGCAGCGCGGGCTGCTGGCGGCACTTCTGGAAAAGCGCCGCTGCAAGGTCGCCCGCCTCGCGCGCCGGGAAGCCAAGCGGCAGGTCCGGCGGCAAGCCGTGTACGCCTGGTTGGGACGCCGGTGGGCAAGTCTCCGTCCCACAGTTTCCCATGCGGACGGTCCGGCGTCCGCCAGCGTCAAGCGAAATGGTTGAACGAGACACTAGAACACGGTCCTTCAGCGAGTGATATCCGGCAAGAAGTTCCGACTTTTTTTGAGCTTTCACGCCGCGAACACTTGAGAATGAAATGAGCCATTCAGTTCGCCCCGGCGCAAAGCCAGACGGAGAAATCAAGATGCTTCTCAATGTGATCGATCCCGGTCCACCAGATTACTCTGCGATGACCGGATCGACTGTGAAAACGAACGAGGTACTAACATCACAAACCAAGCAGCCAATGAGCACGCCAACCACTCTCACACACATGAAACCGAACAAACCGGTCACGATCATTCCACGCTTCCAGGTCCTTCAACACTTGGCGGGACGCGCCGCGCTCGCCCTGCTCGGCACCGCCGTTGCGATCCTTCCACTGCAAGCCGCTGACAAACCGGCGGACACAACTCTCGCGAATTACCCTACCTTGTACAAGACCGCCAAAGTTGAGGGCTTGGACATTTTCTACCGCGAGGCCGGTCCCGCGAACGCCCCGACGCTGGTGCTGCTGCACGGCTTCCCGACTTCTTCGCACATGTTCCGCAACCTCATCCCCGCATTGTCCGACAAGTATCACGTGATCGCGCCCGACTACCCGGGCTACGGCCAAAGCTCGGCGCCAGGCGTGACCGATTTCCAGTACACTTTCGACCATCTCGCCGACGTGGTGGACGGGTTGATCCAGCAACTCGGCGTCCAGCACTACAGCCTCTACGTGATGGACTACGGCGCGCCGGTCGGCTTCCGCATCGCGGTGCGGCATCCCGAACGCGTGCAATCCCTGATCGTCCAAAACGGCAACGCCTACGAGGAAGGACTGCGCGACTTCTGGAAGCCTTTCCGAGCGTATTGGAACGACCGCTCCGACGCCAACGGAGAGGCGTTACGCAAGCTGCTCGTCACGGACGCCACCCGCTGGCAATACACCAACGGCGTGCGGCAGGTCGAAGCAATCGATCCCGATAACTGGCTGATCGATCAAACTCTGATGGACCGTCCCGGCAACAAGGACATTCAACTGGCGTTATTCTATGACTATGGCTCGAATCCGTCGCACTACCCGCAATGGCAGGAATACTTCCGCCAATACCAGCCGCCCACGCTGATTGTGTGGGGCAAGAATGACCTCATCTTCCCAGCCGAAGGTGCCTACCCCTACCGCCGGGACCTGAAAAATGTCGAGTTCCACCTGCTCGACACCGGTCACTTCGCCCTCGAAGAAGACGGTGCGACCATCGCGGCGTTAATCCGCGACTTCCTGGCGAAACAGAACCTGTAAACAGCCGCATCATCTATCCCTGGACGCAAGCCGACCCTAACCATGATGTCGCAGGGTTTGCGCGATTTCTTCTGGCTCCAGGAAATGATGGCCGGATTCAAAGGAGCGTTCGATTGCATCGAAGTCTTTCCCGAAACAGACCACACGGAAGACCTCAGGAAGTTCGATGTGCCCACCCTCCTCATCCACGGTGACGACGAACGGATTGTCCCCATCGACGCCTCGGCGCGTTTGGCTTCTCCACTCGTGAAAGGGTCGGTTCTCAAAATCTATGCCGACGCGCCGCACGGCCTGCCTTCCATGCTCAAGGATCGGCTCAACGCGGATTTACTCAGCTTCATCAAACGTCAGGACGGGGTCGCCGCCATGATTGAGCGGACGGCCGACTTATTTTAAAACGGAATGCGCCAAAATTCGTGAGAGATTGATCCTTATGGCCCGCAAATACTTGGAACTGAGCGTCACGCCCGCGGTCCGGGCAGCGCAAAATCAATACTACGGTCGCTCGCATCGTCTTCCTCCCGACCCATCCGTCGCTTCGACGCCGCTTGGTTCCGATGAGATGGATTTCATCGCGGAACGCGACAGCTTCTATCTGGCCACGGTCAGCGAGACTGGCTGGCCCTACGTTCAGCACCGCGGCGGACCGAAGGGTTTTTTGCGTGTGCTTGATCCACAGACCCTGGCCTTCGCCGACCTGCGCGGCAACGGCCAGCTTCTTTCGACGGGCAATCTCGCCGGCGGGGATGGCCGTGTTGCGTTGTTCCTGATGGACTATCCGAACCGCACCCGGCTCAAGGTCATGGGATACGCCCGCGTGCTGGATGCCCGCGCCGAACCGGGACTGGCAGCAAAGGCAATTGGGGAACAAAGGGAACTTGGTAAAGCCGAGCGCGTGTTCGTCATCGAGGTCGTCTCCTTCGATTGGAATTGTCCGCAACACATTACCCCACGCTATACGGAGGAGGAAATCGAAATCGCCATCGCTGCGCCGTTACGCAAACGGATTGAGGAATTGGAGGCCCGGGCAGCTCTTTTTTCAACGCCGTCGAACCCCTCGTCGATGGAGGAGTGACCCAAATTTTGGATAGAAAAAGTTCTTCATGCGATCCGTGGGAGAGACCGCAAGGCGAGGGAACCCATTGCGGGGTTGCGGTCCATCGGGGTAGCGTTTGCGGGTCTGAGGATTTCGACGGGCTTGAGACACGGGGTTGTATCCGCAATCGTGTCTTCATCCTCGACAAAGGATCGGTAAAATAGTTCCTAAAAATACCATTGAAAACTTCCGTCCGTTTTTTGAGACGCCGATCTTCCGACGCTTGAGAAATAGTCAGGCCGCGTTCTCTAACATGGTCGATCCGCGACGGAATCCAATCGAAACCTTCTATCTTTATGAACACGACACTTGGCACTAAACTGGGCATCGATCAAACGAACATCGCTGCTAACGTTCCAAAGCAACGGCTGCTGGCAGCGTACTCTTTCGCGGCGCATTTGGATAGAGTCGGGATCGCGTTGACGCGATTTGGGTTGGTCGTCGTATTGTGCTGGATCGGCGGCACCAAGTTCGCCGCTTACGAGGCGGAAAGCATCGTGCCTTTCGTCGCCAACAGTCCGCTGATGAGCTTCTTCTACGCTCATCCCGCGCCCGAATACCAGCACTACGCCAACAAGGAAGGCGAACTCGTGCCGGCGCATCGCCAATGGCACGAGACCAACCGCACCTATTCCTTTTCATATGCCCTCGGCACCGTCATCATCCTGATTGGTCTGCTCATCGCCCTCCATCCGGTTCTGCCGCAGGCCGCCGCGCTGGGAAGCCTGTTGCTGGTGGGCATGTCGCTGACCACGCTCTCGTTTCTCGTCACCACTCCTGAGGCGTGGGTGCCCGCGCTCGGGACTGCCGCACACGGCTTCCCGTTCCTGGCGGGACCCGGCCGATTGGTCATCAAAGACGCCATCATGCTCGGCGCAGCCGTTGTCACCCTGGCCGACTCGGCGAAAGCGTCGCTTCGACGCTGAAGCCGCTCCCTTCCCCGCGATCCGATTGGATTCATGCACCTCCTCTCGACGCGCACCGCTGCCCCCCAGTTCGTCAGCCACGAAATGTTTATGCTTGATCGATCTGTCTCCGGAATTTAAGTCAAATCTTGACCCTATGTTACTTGCTCAATTCCTGACGACACTTTGCATTTGGTTCAGATCAGGATTATTGGAATCCTGATGACGGGCAAAGGCGATTGAGGTACAACCGCGATTTCGCAAATACTTTCCGCAGTATCTATTTAATGCGGTGACCCTGATACACCCACCTATGACATTCCCCCGATTAAGGGCATCAAGCCAGTTCCTCCTGTCACTTCCGCTACTGATTTGTTCAAGTGCGTTGATCTCCGCTCAGATCGAATATCCTCCTGAAACCCATGCGATCCCGATTCCGAGGATGGAGGACCTTCCCCTGGCGGCTGGTCCCTTCAAGGGGACGCCGGAATCTCTCAAGCAGTTTCAAAGTCCCCAGTGGTTTCTCGATGGCAAGTTCGGCATCTGGGCGCATTGGGGTCCCCAGGCCGTGCCGGGCGACGGTGACTGGTATGCGAGTGAAATGTATCGGCAGAACACGAAGAGAGGCCGCTTCACGGCCAACGCGGATCACGTCACGAGATACGGACACCCGTCCAAGTTCGGCTACAAGGATATTCTGCCGCTCTGGAAGGCCGAGAAATGGGAACCCGACCGTTTGATGGAACTCTACAAGGCGGCGGGCGCGCACTACTTTGTCGCCCAGGCGGTCCATCACGACAACTTCGACAACTGGGATTCCAAATATCATAAGTGGAACTCCGTGAACATCGGTCCCCACAAGGACATGGTGGGCGTCTGGCAAGCGGCGGCCAGGAAGCAGGGTCTGCCTTTCGGCGTTTCCGAGCATCTGGGGCATAGTTTTACCTTCATGCAGACCGCGCATGGGTCCGACAAAACCGGACCGCTGGCGGGCGTTCCCTACGACGGAGCCAACCCGGCGTATTGGGATTTATACCAGTTGCCCGCCAGGCCGGGTGACACGGGGTGGTACAGCAACGATCCCCGCTGGGCACAGGAATGGTATGCGCGCATGGACGACCTGGTGACCCGCTACAAGCCCGACCTGCTCTACAGCGACGGCGGCTTGCCGTTCGGGGAAGCTGGCCGCAATCTCGTGGCCCAGCTCTACAATGTCAGCGCGGCACAGCACGGCGGAAAGCAGGAGGCGGTTTATTGCTGCAAGAAGAACTACAACAAAACGGATTTTATTGACGGGACCTGCGTGCAGGACCTGGAAGGCAGGATGATGGCCGACATCCAGCCCTTCGCGTGGCAGACCGATGCCTCGACGGGCGAGTGGTTCTGGGTTCCCAACGATCATTATCTCTCGAGCACCGAGGTCATTTGCGGCCTGACCGACATCGTGAGCAAGAACGGCAACCTCTTGCTCAACGTCACCCTGCTCCCGGATGGCAGCCTCGCGCCGGAGATGGTGGTTTTCCTGCGCGAGATGGCAGACTGGATGAAGGTCAACGGCGAGGCGATTTTCGGCACCCGACCCTGGACCGTGTATGGCGAAGGCCCCACTCCTTTTCACCGCGATGCTTTCAGCCGGAATGTAAAATACACGCCTGAGGACGTTCGCTTCACGCGAAAAGGGGATGACCTCTATGCCATCGCGCTCGGAGTGCCGACCGGGCAGGTCGTGATTCACGCCTTGGGTAGCGCGTCTCCGCTCGTCACCCGGGAACCCGCTGCGATCACGCTTCTTGGCAGCCCGGAAAAAATCCGCTGGTCTCGAACCACAGACGGCCTCGTCATCTCCCTGCCCGCCACGTTGCCTTGCCGATCCGCAATTTGCTTCAAGATTTCCGGTCTAACACCGCCAGGAATTTAGCTCCCGAAACTCTGCGCGCGTTCAAAGAGCAGATGAAATAGTCATCACCCCATTGCGAGGTGGGAGGACTGCTCCACGTCGCGCACATCTTGCCCGACCGCGACGAGCGGGGATTTTCCGTGGTCGGCATCGTCTCCGGCCACCGCGCTCCTCAACGGATCACGGGTCTCTGCAACAGGCTCAGAATCCCTTGAAGAAGTCCAGGCGCGGACTGGTGCGCATGAAGATGTAATTGTCCGGCGCGGCGCTCAGCGGTCCGTTGATCCCGAAGACCGCCAGCTCGATGTGCTGGCCCGGGCACCACGTTCTTGGCGACGATCAGCCGGTTGGCGGCGTTGAACCCCTTCACCACCGAGCCTCCCGCCTGGCCCGACGCTGCGCGGCAGCTTGCCGTCCACCCACACCTCGGCGTAGTCATCAATCGTCACCTCGAACGCGACGGTCGCGCCGGTCGTCGTGAACTCGCCGATCCGCTCCGGGATCGTCACGTTGATGCGATACCAGTTGAAGCACAGCTTGCCGGTCGAGCGCGGTTTTTTCAGTGTGGCCGGGTCGAGCACCTCCCATTTCGAATCGTCGAAATCCGCCGCGCCGGCATGGGGCGTGTAGTCGTAGGTCTTGTTCGGCGTCTTGTCCGGCGCTTTGAAATCCACCTCGATGATCTTCGTGTCACTGTAGCGCCACTCGCCCGCGACCAGCTTGACGCCTTCCGCCGTGCCCAGATCGATGGACGCTTCCGGTTTGGCAGCGGCGACGAATTCCTTGCCGTCCTGCGCGCGGCCGGGCGTCGTCAGGAGCATGAGAGCGCACAAGGCGGCGAAGCGAGGAAGTAAAAGGCCGCGTCCGGGGAGTCTCGATCTCGACATAGGAACAGTACGGGGATTATTGGTCGTCCGGCAGCGGACGGATTTTGAGGTTGCGGAAGGAAACGGAACCGTGGTCGCCCTGCAGGCCGATCCACCCGGTCGTGGCAGTGGCAAAACCGGGCATCTTGCCGAACTTGCTCTTCGCCACGCGGGCTTTGAAGTCGTCGCTGCCCAAGCACGTATTCGAGATACTTCTGGCCGTTGATGTCATGCTCGCATTTGGCCCGACTGATGAGCAGACGCACATGGTTCCATTGTCCGGCTGGCTTGGTCGCGTCCAGAGGCTTGCCCGTGGCCGGGTCGATGCGGCGGCTGGTACAGGCCGTAGAGCCAGCCGCAACGCTGCGGGTCGGCTCCCTTTTCGTTGTCGAGCAACTGAAACTCGGGGCCGGTTGACCACATGTGCGGGCCGTCGTCGGTGACGTGGTACATGATCCCGCTGTTGCCTCCTGGCGCGATGTTGTAGTCGAGTTCCAACTCGAACGAGGCGTACGCCTGCGTCGTGACCAGATCGCCGGCGGCATGCGGGTCGGCGCAAACCATCGCTCCATCCTGTACCTGCCATCCCGGGCGGACGCCTTCCTGCTTGAAGTTGTGCCACCCGGCGAAATCCGTCCCGTTGAAGAGCAGCTTCCAGCCCGCCGCTTTTTCCGCGTCGGTGAGCGTGTTGTTCGGCGGCTCCGGCGCGGCGGCGGAAGGTTTCGGCGCGGGCGGCGGTTGGACGGGCAGGGTGTTCGCCTCCGGGCAGGTCTGCGCGAGGTTGGGCGTCAGGTCGGCCTCGGTGTCGCCGACCACCCAATGCAGTCCGCTCAGGACGACGGCCTGCACCTCGGGCTTGAGCCAACTGTCCTCCCGGTGCGCCAGGGTGGAGTAGAACACCCGGCCCTTGCCGTAGAGATGCGCAAAGGTTTCCGGGTAGCTGCCGCGCTGGTACTGCCAGCCTTTCATCCCGGCGGTTTGCTGGGCGAAGATGACGTGCAGGTCGGGCGCGAAGTTTTTGAGCGAATACCATTCCTCCACCATTTCGAGACCTTTGACGCTCTCGCCCAGGCCGGGAAAGCGGGGGTCCGTGCAGGTGAGTCGGGAGGTCTGCTGCGCGCCGTGGCTGATGAACTCCGCGCCGAGCATGGCGATGTACGGGTCCACGCTGTCGCCGTGGCTATGGAAAGTGTCGCTCGCGCTGTGAACGCCGATGAAACCCTTGCCGTTTCTGATCGCATCGAGCAGGGCCGTCTTTCTGCTCGGGGGTCATGGGCGGGTTGTGATCGCCGCCGGCCTGGGTCAGGTCGCCCGTGGTGTAGAAGAAGAAGGCGTCGTACTTGGCGAGGTTTTCCGGCGTGAAAATGCCCGCCGTCCTTGCTGAAGGTGAACTCGACGTGGTTCGCGGGCGCGAGCTGGGTCAGGACCGTCTGGACATGGCTGGGCTGGCCGTCCTTTTCCTTGATGACGGAATGCTCGAATCCCTGGGAGCGGGAGAAAAACAGGACGCGGTGCATGGGGTCATCCGCGCACCGGGCGCCGGGAGATCAGCGCGGCAAGGACGGAGACAACCAGCAAGGAGGCAGCGAAGGGTTTCATGAACAACGCGGGGGAGCGGCGTGGCAAACGGCAATCGGTGCAGGAACTCTGCGGCGAATCCGGCTGGCGACAAGGACGAATAGGCGGCGTGGAAATGCCAGGCGATGCTATCGCCGGTCGTCGCGGGAATTTGGCGTATTGCGGCAGCCCCGAGAACACCGGATGGACGTACCGGTGAATCAAGGGGAACCTTGGGGGCGGCGTTCACTGCCTGCGGCACCGCCGGGTAGCTCACGAAGGCGAAGCGCCGGCTGTCCGGCGACCACGAAGGCACATTGATCGTGCCCTGGCCGCCCGTGAACCTCGCCAGGACGCGGGACTTGCCGCCTTCGACCGGCATGAGCTGGAGCATCACGTCCTTGCCCGGCGGATGCGCGTCCTTCTGGTCCTCGGCATACGAAAGGTAAACGATCCATTTGCCATCCGGGGAGGGGTGCGGAAACCAGTTCGAGCAGGCGTCGAAGGTGAGTTGCGTGGGGTTCGCTCCGTCGGCGTCGATGCGCCAGATTTGCATGCGGCCGGTCTGGTAGGAGTTGTAGTAGATGTGGCGGCCGTCCGCGGAGTAGTCCGGCCCGTCGTCCTTGCCCGGAGAGGTGGTCAGACGCACCTCCTTGCCGCCGGTCACCGGGATGGCGTAGATGTCGAAATCCCCGTTGCGCTCGCCGACGAAGGCGAGCGTGCGGCCATCCGGCGACCAGCCGTGCCAGTAGGACGATCCCGCGCCTGACTGGGTGATCTGGCCGGGGTTCGCCGCCGGTGATGGGCAGCGTGTAAACCTGGGAACCGCCGGGACGGGTGCTGTCGCTGATGGCCAGCAAGGTGCCGTCCGGGGAGATGCCGTGATCGTTGTTGCACTTCACGGCAAAGCCCGTGTCGATGCGTTGGAGTTCCCCGCCCTTGACGGGGATACGGTAAAGCGATCCGCCTTTGTTCACGACGAGGCTCAGCCCGTCGTGCGACCAGTTCGGCGCTTCGATGTGCTCGGAAGTCTGGAGGACCACGGTGCGCTGGCCGCTCTCGATGTCGATGGTTTCGAGCCGGGAGGCGGTGGCTGCCGGATGGAGTTGGAGGGCATGGATCGGCGGCCCGGAGCGGCTGGCAGAGCAGCAGTCCGGCCAAAAGAAGAAAGGGGGTGAGTTTCGTCATGGGATGCTTTTCCTATCGGCCATCTCGTCGCCATCGGAAAGTTTTTGAGGAATGGAAAAAGTCCGGCGACCTTTAGCCCGGGTCAGCGTGGTGAACCGGCACGATACAACCAGCAAGAGCAAAGCCGTCGCGGCCAATATCCGAGTAGGGACCGCTTCTTGGAGTTCGCCGGGGCCGGTTGGTATCCCGGGAGTCTGCCCCCCGGGGCAACGGTTGACGTACTACGCGCCGCACTTCGACCACGCAGAGCTGAATCATCGCTACTCTTTGCCATGTTTTTCAGCTCGTTGAAGAATCCTTGAGGCGCGGGCCAGCACTGTCTTTCTTAATGCGATGGGAGCGAGCACCTCCACGTCGTCACCCCAGCCGAGAATCCAACGATGAACTTCAGGAGACAAACCGATTTCCAGTCGGAGTTCGATTTCGCCAGCGGCACATTCCACCAGCTTTTGCGATGGATGCCATTCGCGTTCGCGCACGAATTCTGCCACCAGCGCGCTGAAGCGTAGACGCACCTGCTCGGTCGGCAGCCCGCTGAACACCCCGAAGCTACCCGCCAGCAGACGTTCCAGGTTGAAGGACGAAGGCGGGGTGAAGCACTTTTTCATGTTTCGGACCGCCGACATCCGTCCGAGCACGAAAGTACGGGTGGCCCGCCGCACCAGGTCCTGCCCGATGAGATACCACTGGTTGTCGAAGCAACCCAGATGCAGCCCCTGCACCCTTCGCCTCTCCGTCCGCGCTCCCGTCGGCTTGCGGTAGTCGAATTCGAGCTCCTCCCGGCGCAGCACCGCTTGGCTGACGGTCTTGAATACCTCCACGTCCGCCGTGCCGCGCCCAACCGTCCCCACCCGAAACGACAAGGCACCATCCAGCTCTTCCCAGCCGAAGCCAATCTGCTCCGGCAGGGCGGCAGTCAGTTTCTCGAAGGCGGCACGCAGAGGTTTCACGAAGGCCGTGCCCCGGTACTGTTCCAGAGCACGCCGGGCGACGAAGAGTGCCACCAGTTCGCCTTCGGAGATTTGGACGCTGGGAAACTGCACCACGGGCCGGGAGTAGAAAAATCCCCGGCTGGCCGCGTCGTAGTCGATGGGCAATTCCAACTGGTCGCGCATGAAGTCGATGTCGCGCTGCACCGTCTTGTAGGACACCTCCAATTCGCGGGCCAACTCCCGGCAGTTGGTCAGCCGGTCCCCGGCACGAAGGCGCTCGTGGATGCGGAGCATCCGCGCCAGCGGGGGACGGGAAAGCCGGGCTGCCGTGCGGCCGGCCGGCAACCGTACCGGCAGCGCCATCGCGGGCCTTCGACCAGAACGCGAACGTGTTTTTTCCATTTTTGTTGCACCAGGGACAGCCATTGTCCCCGGGCACCCTTTATACCGGAAGGATCAGCGTGGACAAGGACCAAAACCCTGGTCCCCGCACCCGCTCGGAACCTGCGAAATACCATCCCATGCCCACGACCTATCCGCTCCTGCACGATCCCGCCGTCTTCGCCAATCTCGCCGTTTGTCTGTTCGGGCCACCCGAAGGAAGCGGCAAGTCCGTTGCAACCTCCCCGGCCCGGGAATTCCTGGTGCTTGGCGAATGCCTTGCGGACGGCCGCGCCCAACTCTATGAGACCGGCCACGTCGGCCAGTTGGAGATCGAAAACCTCGCCGACCTCGACCTGTTCCTGCAAGCCGGTGACATGGTCAAAGGCGGACGGCAGGACCGCACGCTTGGGGCCGACTTCATCGTGCCCGCACGCACCGGGCGCATGCGCGTGCCAGCGTTCTGCGTCGAGCAGGGCCGTTGGAGTGAACGCAGGGGCGAATCCGCCGCGAAGTTCTCCAGTTCGGAGGAAACCCTGTCTTCTTCCAAACTCAAGCGCGTCATCCGGAAGGAACAGTCGCAAGCGGATGTGTGGGAGGAAGTGGCCGCCGTGCAGAGCAAACTGGCCGCGAGCGTGGGCTCGAAGGTGACGGCCGCCGCCAGCCCGTCGAGCCTGCAACTCTCGATGGAAGACGGGGCGCTCCGCCGCCGGGTGGAGGATTACACGGTCGCGCTGAGCGACCTGCCGCAAGCGCATCCCGGGGCCGTGGGTTTCGTGTTTCTGGTCAACGGGAAGCCCAGTGGCGCGGAGGTTTACGGCACCCCGGTGCTTTTCCGAAAACTCTGGTCCAAGGGATTACGGGCCGCCGCCGTGGAGGCGCTCGGCGAACGCTTCCAGCCAGGCGAAAAGGGAGAGGAAAAATTGCTCGACCGCGCCGGGATCGCCACCTGGCTGGCCGCGCCTGGTCGCCGGGGAAGCCGGGCGAAGACCAGCCGGCGGCCCATCACCGAGCGGGTGACCCTGCAAACCCGCGAGACGGCCCGGCAGATCATGTTCGAGACCCTCGACGCCGCGCAAGAAGACCGCTGTGTTCACGCGAGCATTTTGGCACAATAGCCACGTTGGTTGCGGGCTGGACACACGTTGACTCATTTTTTCTTTGAGAACCTGTGTGATCAAGAAGATGATCGCCGTGGGTTGATGCGGGCAAGTGGCCTGCATGAGCTATCCGAGCGATTTGAGCGCGGGGCAATGGGGAAGACCGCTCTGTTCTTCGAGCGGCCCGCCCCGACGCGGAGCGCGGCCCAGGCACGACAGGAAGCTCGTCGGTTGAAAGCCGCCGCTTCGCTTTGGTCACGTCTCCGGTTGCGGGCCGCATCCGGGAGGAGAAAGGTGGCGGGCGGCAATGCAACCCATGACTTCGGCGATTTTTGCTAGTTCAAACCTCAGCCTGTGGGTGTCGGCGATGGCGATAGCGGTGACGGTGGAAGGGATTTTGTATTGGACGCTGGTCGTCGTTCGCGGGCAGTCGCCGGACGATGCGCGCGGGTGGCGGCGTCCACTCGGGGTCTTGTGGCTGGCTTTCGTCCCGCGCCTGATGGTCTGGCTCGGTTTGTGCGGGTTGTACATCGTCTTGGCGGGATCGCTCGGGCCGGGCTCCAGCGTGCTCCACCGGTCGGACCTCCCCTTATGGCGCGAGCGTTTCGTGATGATCGTTTCGCTGCTCTGCGGGCTGTCCTTCGCCGGCCGGCTGCTCTATCTCGCCAACCGCCGGCTGCGCATGGATGCGGCGGCCGACGCGACGCACTGGGAACGCATCCTCGCCGTGGTGGGCGGCGAGAGCTTGCAAATCGGCCTGCCGCTCGGTGCGGCTTACGCCATCGTGCCGCTGCTCGGACTGGGCGCGACCGGCGAGGCAGGAGCGAGGCGGCTGGTCAACCTCGTCCTGGTGGGTGCCCTGGGTTACGTGCTGATCCGCCTGGTCAACCTCGCGGCCGACCGCGCCACGGTCGGGCAGGTGAACCTGAACTACGCCACGAGCCTGCGGGCGCGCACCCTCTACACCCAGGTGGCCGTCCTGCGGCGCATGGCGCTGGTCGTCACCGGCTTCGTCACGCTGGCGAGCATGCTGCTCTTTTTCCAGCCCGTGCGTCAGCTTGGCACCAGCCTGCTGGCCTCGGCGGGGGTGCTGGGTGTCATCGCGGGCGTGGCGGCCCAGCGTTCGCTGGCCAATCTGGTGGCGGGCTTTCAGATCGCGGTCACCCAGCCGATCCTGCTGGAGGACGTGGTCACCGTTGAGGGCGAATACGGCCAGATCGAGGAAATCACGCTGACCTATGTCGTCGTGCGCCTGTGGGACCTGCGGCGGCTGGTGCTGCCGATCTCTTACTTCCTGGAAAAACCGTTCCTGAACTGGACGCGCACCAGCCCGGCGCTCGTCGGCACGGTGTTCCTGCACGTGGACCTGCTCGCCCCGCTGGACGTGATCGAAGCGGAGTTCGAGCGCGTCCTCACCGCCGACCCGCGCTGGAACCGGCACTCGAAAGGATTTGTGCTGTTCGAGGTGCAAGAGCGCAGCCTGCAATTGCGCCTGACCGTCAGCGCGGACGATCCCGACCAGCTCTTCGACCTGCGCGCCGCCGTCCGCCGCGCCATGATGGATTTCCTGCGCCGCGAGCATCCGCAGTCGCTACCCCACCTGCGCGCCGAAGTGCGCGACGCCGCCCGAGATCGGTTGGATCACCCACCCGAGGACCGTCCCCCCGCCCCGCGCGTGGCGGACGACGCGGCGAATCACCACGGCCATTCCACCGAATAATCTACCCATCCCATGCAAATAGGCATCGACAGTTTCGCCGCCGTTATCTCGGACCCTCGGACGGGTCTCACCATCACCCCGGCCCGGCGACTGGGCAACCTGCTGGAGGAGATCGCGCTGGCCGACGAGGTCGGCGTGGACGTGTTCGGCGTGGGCGAACACCACCGGCCCGAGTTCCTGGACTCCGCCCCGACGATCATCCTCGCCGCCGCTGCCGCCCGCACCAAGCGCATCCGGCTTTCCAGCGCCGTCACGGTGCTCAGCGCGGCCGACCCCGTGCGCGTTTTCCAGGAATTCGCCACGCTCGACCTGCTTTCCAACGGCCGCGCGGACATCGTCGCCGGACGTGGCTCCTTCACGGAAGCCTACCCGCTCTTCGGGTTGGCGTTGCAGGACTACGACACGCTCTTCACCGAAAAGCTCGACCTGCTGCTGCGATTGAGAGAAGCAACGCACGTGCGCTGGTCGGGCAAACACCGGCCCGCGCTCACCGGCCAGGGCGTCTACCCCCGCCCGCTGCAAGACCCGCTGCCGGTCTGGGTCGGCGTGGGCGGCACCCCGGAGTCGTTCGTCCGCGCCGGCCGGTTGGGGCTGCCGCTCATGGTGGCCATCATCGGCGGCGAGCCGCACCGTTTCCGCCCGCTCATCGACCTCTACCGCCAGACCGGCTTGCGCGCGGGTCATCCGCCCGAGCGATTGCAGGTCGGATTGCACTGCCCCGGCTTCGTGGCCGACACGACGGACGAGGCTGCCGACACGTTCTATCCCGGCTACGCCCACACCTTCACGACCATTGGCCGGGAGCGCGGCTGGCCGCCGACCACGCGCGCGCAGTTCGACGCGTTGCGCGGCCCCACCGGCGCGCTATTCATCGGCGACCCGGAGACCGTCGCGGAGAAAATCCTGCGCGTCCACGAAGCGTTGGGCGGCATCGACCGGCTGAACATGCAGATGACCGTGGCCGCGCTGCCGCACGAGCGGATGCTCAGCGCCATTGAATTGCTCGGCACGCGGGTCGCGCCGCTCGTGCGTGATGCCCTCGCCGCCTCCGCTCGAACCGATCTTTGACCTCCATCCGGCGGCCACCCCCTTTTTTCTGTACACTTGCGCGGACACGGTGACGGAGCGCCGTGACTACAAGCCGGGGGACGGCTTCAGCTTTAATGAAAATGCTCCAGCATCGCTTTCAACGTCTCGGCATAAGAAGTGGCGCGATGCCCCGTCACCCGTTCGACATCCGGCGACACCGCGCTGACGAGGTCCTTGCTCTCGGTCTCGCGCAGGTCGTTGACGAAGTCGGCGATCCATTCGGGGATGCCCAGCTTGAGCATCGTTTCCTTCGCTTGCGCCGGGGTGATGTTGACGTAGTGCACGGGCTTGCCCAGCGCGGCGGAAAGCTGCTCGGCCAATTCCGGGTAAGTGTACGCCGCCGGGCCGGTGAGCGCGTAGGTTTTGCCGGTGTGTGCGGCCGGCTTCGTGAGCGCCTCGGCGGCGACGGCGGCCACGTCCGCCTCGTCCACCATGGCCACGCGGCCCGTGCCGACCGTCGAATAAAAAGCCCCCTGCTCGCGGGCCGTGGCGAGGAATCCCTGTGTGGCGTAGCGCGCGAGGTCCGTGGGCCGCAGATGGGTCCAGGCGACGCCGGAACCTTCCAATTGCTGCTCCGCCTGCCAGTGCCACCGGCCCAGGGAGAAAGGGGCGTCGGCGGCAGCCGCGACAACCGAGAGGTTGACGATGTGCCGCACGCCCGCCGTTCGTGCCGCCTTGATCATGTTGCCTTTCCAGACCGCCGTTTCCTGGCTGACCGGCGCGAGCAGGAAAACGCTCTCCACCCCTTGCAGCGCCGCCGGCAGGGTGTCGGGTTGGGAAAGGTCTCCGCACGCGATCTCGACGCCTCGCGCACGCAGCGTGTCGAGCTTCGCTTTCTCCTTGTTGGGGTCACGCACCAGCGCGCGGACACTGGCCCGGCGTTGGAGCAGTTGCGGGATGAGCAGGGAACCGATATTGCCGGTCGGGCCAGTGGCGAGGATCATAGAATAAAAGGAAAAGGCGATTGGTAGAATTTTGCGGCGGCGGGTCGAGAGGATGGCGGAGCGTCACCACTCCAATGCCCGCGCGGCCAGTTCGTGCAGCGGCGTGACGGTGGCCCAGCGTTCGACGATCTTGCCGTCGGCGATGCGCCACAGGACGAAGCCGTGAAACTCCATGCGCTGGCCCGTTTTTGTATCGGTGCCGGTCCAGAGGTTGCGCACGACGACCTTGTCGCCTTCGGCCACGGCGTCTTTGACCTCGACCTTCAGGTCGGGCATAAGCGCATGCATGGCCGCCATCATCGCGCGGTCTTCAGCGCGGCCGACCCGTTTGCCGCCGGGGCCATCGTGGTCGAGGAAATCCTCGGCCATGTTGCGGTCGATGGCGGCGAGGCCTTTTTTGTTCACGAAATCATCGAAGTGCGTGATGACGAGCTGCTTGTTGTGCCGCGACGGGTCCGAAACGTTTGCATCCATAATGCTTGGAGAAAGTAACCGAGCCCCGTTTCCCACCAAGGCCAAAACCGCCACAGTTTCGGCCATCTTGCCGTGATCACCGTGGAGATTGGACCTGGCTGCGGAGTTGCGGCGGCGTCCGGCCGAACTCCCGCACGAAAATCCGGCGCAACGTCTCGGCACTGCCCAGGCCGCACTCCGCCGCGATTTCCGCGAAACCGCGCACGCTTTCTTCCACCAGCCGCCTGGCCGTGTCGATGCGCAGCCGCTCGACGAACACCGCCGGCGGGGAACCGTATTCCTCTCGGAACACGCGGGAAAAGTTGCGCACGCTCATGGCGACCCGCCGGGCGAGGTCCGGCACGGTCAGCGGCTCCTTCAGATGTTCCAGTACATAAATGGGCAACTCGCGCAGCGGGACGCGCGTCGCACCCTGGAAGGCGAGCGCGGTGCTGAATTGATTCTGCCCGGCGGAACGGCGCAGGAAAAGCACGAGTGCCCTAGCCACGCGCAACGCCGTGTCCTGGCCGAAATCATCCTCGACCATCGCCAGCGCCAGATCGAGACCCGACGCCACACCCGCCGACGTGAAAAGCCGGTCGTCACGAATGAAAATAGGCTCGGGGTCTACCAGAACCTTCGGGAATTGCGTCTGGAGTTGCTGGCAGAAATACCAATGCGTCGTGGCTCGTTTGCCGTCGAGCAAACCGGCCTGGGCGAGCACGAAAGCCCCCGTGCAAACGGACCCGTAGCGCCGCGCCATTCTGCTGCGTTCGCCGATCCAGCGCAGCAGGTCGGGATGCCCCGCGCCCGACCAGATTTCCATGCCCCCGGCGATCAGCAAAGTGTCGATCTCGTAGTCCACGTCCCGGAAGCTGCGTTGCGCGAGCAAGGTCACGCCAGCCGGACTTTTGATGTGCAAATCTTCCACGGCGGAGACGACCTCCACCCGGTAACCGGCGAGCCGCTCGCGTCCCGCCTCGCGTAGTTTCCCGGCCACGCAGGAGAAAACCTCCACGGGTCCAGCTACTTCGAGCGACTGGGCGGTTGGCGTCGCCAGGATCACGATCCGACGGGCGGGAAGCTGGAACGCGGCGGGCAAGCGGGAGGACGCGGACATCAGGGAGGATCGGAGATCATGCCAATCGGTCAAATCCGCGGTTCACGCACGGCGGAGTGCCGCCGAAGCCGGGTTACAGCGTTTTTCAGTTGCCTGCGAAGTCTTCAGCCCCGGCAGGCCGCAAGAAAACCCTCCAACCTATCCTTGGAGGCGGCCCTCTGTTCTGTCGCCCCTGCCGGGGATGCCACACTCAAACCATCCGCAGATTCTCCACGTTCTCGCCACAACAGAGAGCAGTGCCGGCATATCGCCATTACCCGGGCAGGATGAAATTCTTCACGGCACCAGGTAGTACATGGCCTCACGATCCAGCAGGATTTTCGCCGCATCCACCGGACTCTTCTGGTGAAGGAGTTGATAGGCATGGCGCACCGCGCGCAGGGTAGCCGAGTACTGCCGGTCTTCTTCCGGATAGATGCGATCATCCGGCAGCCAATCCTCGAAGCGCAGGTTGCGCAGGATCTTCGCCAGGTCGTCGCGGACACCCGCCAGGAGCACCGTCAGACCCTGGCGATCCGCTTCCCGCAGGAAATGTTCGAGGTGTTCGACCGCGACCACGTCCGGATTGCGCGTGCGCCGCAGCCGCAGCACGAGGAACGCGGCCTCCGCGCGCGCGGCTTCTTGCCGGAGGTTTTCCAACGCTTTTTCCAGTTCGGGCGCGGCTCCAAAGAACAACTCGCCTTCCAGGTCGTAGATCAACACGGCGTCCGCACGTTCGTCTCCGGGCTGGCGCTCGCGCACCACCCGCTCGGGCGTCACCACCAGTTCGCGCACGGAGAGCCGTGACGCGCGCGGGACGAACATCAGGATGGACAAGCCCCACGCCGATGAGGATCGATTCATCGACGCTGATGAAGATCGCCGCCAAGGCGGTCACCAGCACCAGCCCGGCGTCGAAGCGCGAGGCGCGCAGCGCGTAGCCGAGCCGCTTCCAGTCGATCAGCCGCGCGGCGGTGATGAAGAGCAGGCCCGCCAGCGCGGCCTTCGGGATGAAGCGCGCGTACGGTCCGAAAAGCAGCACCACCACCGCCACGATCACCCCGGAATAGATGCCCGACATCCGCGTGATCGCGCCGGACTGGTAGTTGATGGAGGAGCGCGTCAGCGAGCCGGAGCCGGGCAAGCTCTGGAAAAAGCCGCCGACCAGATTGGAGATGCCTTCGGCGAGACACTGCCGGTTGTAGTCGAGCGGCTGCCGGGTGTAGGTGGCGATGGATTTGGCGACCGCCAACGCTTCCAGCAACCCGAGAAAGGAAATCGCCACGGCGCTGCCCAGCAGCTTCGAGACCCAGGCCCAGTGGATTTGCGCGATGTGGAAGGTCGGCAGCGCCGCGGGCACTTTGCCCACCACGGCCACGAGCGATTTGCCGTCCGCCGCCGGGATCGACCATCCGAGAGCCGCCGCCAGACCGGCGGCGGCGAGAAGCGCCAGGAGCATGTCCATCTGCGGCAGCCGGTACCTGTTGATGATCCGGCGCAGCAGCAGCACCGCCACGATCGTTCCCTGCGCCGAGCCCGATCGCGTGGAGGTTGAACGGTCCGCCCTTGGTCAGCGTTTCCCAAAGCTGTACCAGCGGCGACTGGTCGCCGCTGCCTTTCTTGGCCGCGCCCAGGAAGTTCCCCACCTGACCCACAGCGACCAGCACGCCCGCGCCCGCCATGAAGCCGAGGATCACCGACTCGGAAACGTAGCGCGTCAGGTCTCCCAGGCGAAACACAGCGATGAGGATTTGGATCGTGCCGACGATGACCGCCAGCAGGAACATCGCCTGGTAGGCGTCGGCCGCCGCGTCGAAGGGCGTCAGGGCGGCGAACACGACGAGCGAGATGGCGTTGGTCGGTCCGTTGATAAGATGCGAGGACGAGCCGAAGATCGAGGCGATGATCGTCACCACGATGGCCGAGTAGAGGCCGAAACGCGGATCGACGCCCGCGATGAGCGCATACGCCATCGCCTGCGGAATGGCGATGGCGGCGACCGTGGCACCCGCCACCAGGTCGCGGCGCAGCACTTCGCCCGTGTAGCGGGAGTGGCTTTCTAGAGGCAGGGACGTTCATGGAATTTTGGCCGGGCGGATCAGGCTGAAGATGCCGTTGTCGCCGAAGAATTTGGTCTGGGCATCATCCCAGTCCTTGGCGATGAGCGTGACCGGGAAAAGCTGGATGTCCGGCAGCCGGTCGCGGTGCCGGCGCAGGATGGCTTCGTTGCTTGGCCGGTAGCCGTCTTTGGCGAGGAGTTCCTGCGCCTCGTCGGTGAACAGGTATTCGAGGTAAGCCTTGGCGGCGGCGGCTGACCCATGCTTGGCCACGTTGGCATCGACCCAGGCGACGCTGGGCTCCGCGCGGATGCTCACGGGCGGATAAACCACTTCCAGACTCGCCGCCGGACTGCTGCGCCTCGCGGATCGCCTCGTTCTCCCAGGTCAGGTGAACGTCGCCTTCCTTCGCCAGCGCGAAAGTCGTGGTGGCGTCGCGCGCGCCCTGCCCCAACCCGGACGCGTGCTGTCGTAGAGCTGTCGCAGAAACGCGCGCGCTTCGTCCTCGCTGCCGCCGCGTGAGATGACCGAGCCCCAGGCCGCCAGCACGCTCAATTTCCCGTTGCCCGAAGTCTTCGGATCGGGCGTGATGACGGTCACCCCCGGATGCGATCGAGGTCGGGCCAATCCTTGATGTGTTTGGGATTGGTCTTGCGGACGACGAAGACGACGGTGGACGAGTAGGGCTGCGCGTCGTGCGGCAAACGCTGCCGCCAATCCTTGGCGATCAATCCGCTTCCTGACCAACCCTTCGATGTCCGAGGGCAGCGCCAGGGTCACCACGTCGGCGGCCAAGATCCCTCGCTGACTGCCCGCGCCTGCTTGGAGGAACCGCCGTGCGATTGCTCGATCTGGAGCGGATGGCCCGTGGGGCCCGGTAGGACGAGAACTTCGGATTGAGTTCCGCGTAAAGCTCACGCGTCGGGTCGTAGGAGACGTTGAGCAGCCGCGGGCTTTGATCGCGGTCGTAATTGCCGTAGGCCAACAAAGCGCGGCAGCCGACGACCAGACCAACGGCGAAGATGTTCAGCCAGCGGTTGCTCATGGTAAGGATTGGCTCATCGGGCAGTGGCAAGCGCCTTGGCTAGAATGTTCGATCAGGACGCGCTGGGAACTGCCGTCCGGGTCGAGATCGGGATCGAGGATGGTCACATCCATGCCCGCGAAACGCGGCGAGCGCACCAGCCGTGCCAGCAGCGTCGTCAGTTCCTCCGCCGTGAGGCCGCCCGGCTCCGGGCAATCCACCGCCGGCATGATCGACGGGTCCAGCACGTCGGCATCCAGGTGAATCCAGAAGCCGTCGAGCGCCGGTTGTTTTTCGTACGAGTCGGCCAGAGCGCGCCCTACCCATTCCATGCCCAGGGTGCGCCCGTCTTCCAAGCGTGACGACCCCGATGCCGGCGCTTTGCAGTTCGTCGCAGCTTGCGGCGCTCCCCGTCTTCCTCGGAACGGAAGCCGAAGAGGACCACGTCCTGCCGACGAAAGTAAGGGCGGCGGCTCTCGATGTTGGTAAGAAGGTCGGCGCCGCTCCCGGTGACGATGGCCAGATCCGCACCCGCCACGTTGAGAGCCTCCGCGTTGCCGGGATGATCGTAGTCGTGGTGCGCGTCGAGGAACACCAGGGCATAGCGGCCAGCGCGTGCGAGCGCCAGGCCGCAGCCGAGCACCACCGAACAATCGCCCGCCGCAGACGAACGGGGTGAATCCTTCCTCCCGCGCCTCGGAGATGGCGTCTGCCAGAGTGAGCGTAAACTCACGCACCACGGCCGCGTTGCGAGTCTTTTCCGCCCAGTTGCTCGTCGTCCGGGTAGGGCAAACGGGTCAATGCCGCCACTTCCGTTGCGCCGATGGATTCGAGCAGACCGCGCCGGGCGAGAGCCTGCGGCAGCTTGTCCGGCTGACGCTCACGGCCGTCCGGATAGCGGCTGAGCCCGAGGTTGGTCGGGGCATGGATAAAACCGAGAGGTTGCATGATCTCAAAAGAGGTTACGGCGGCGGGCTGTCAAGCCTTTTGAGCGCAAGCGCAGCAGGCGTTCGCCGGCGGCGTGGAGGGTTTCTTCCTTCTTGGCGTAATGAAAGCGGATGAGGTGATGCACCGGCTCCGCGAAAAAGCTGGAGCCCGGCACCGCCGCCACGCCGATCTCCTTGGCCAGCCAGTGGCAGAATGCCGTGTCGTCCGCGTGGCCGAAATCGCTGATGTCCACCAGCACGTAGTACGCGCCTTCCGGCTCGGTGAACTTCAGGCCCGCGCGCCGCAGGTAGTCGAGGAACACGTCCCGCCGCCGGGTGTACGCGGCGGTGAGGCTTTCGTAATATTGCGGCGGGAAGCGCAGCGCCGTGACGGCCGCTTCCTGCAAGCGGGTGCGGCGCGCCGACGGTCAGGAAATCGTGCACCTTGCGCGCCTGCGCGATGATCGGCGCCGGGCGCGAGGACGTAGCCCAGCCGCCAGCCGGTGATCGCGTAGGTCTTCGAGAGCGAGCCGACGGTCAGCGTGCGCTCCCACAGGTCCGGCAGCGCGGCGGTGTAGACGTGCCGATGCGGCGCATAGACGATGTGCTCGTACACTTCGTCGGTGATGAGGAAAGCGTCGTGTTCGCGGGCCAGTTCGCCGATGAAGATCAGTTCTTCTTCCGTGAACACCTTGCCGCAGGGATTGGACGGATTGCAGATCACGATGGCGCGCGGTTTTTGTGCGAACGCACGGCGCAGTTCGTCGCGGTCGAAGCCGAAGCCCGGCGGGTGCAGCGGCACATAAATGGGTCGGGCGCCGGAGAGGATCGTGTCCGCGCCGTAGTTCTCGTAGAAGGGCGAGAAAATGATGACCGCGTCGCCCGGATTGCAGACGGTCATGATGGCGACGAGCATCGCCTCCGTGCCGCCGCAGGTGGCGACGAGGTGGGCGTCCGGGTCGATCTCCAGGCCCATGAGCGGGACTGCTTTTCGGCCAGCGCCTGCCGGAACGCCGGCGCGCCCCAGGTGATGGCGTATTGGTGGTGATCGCCCTTGGCCATCTCGCGCGCGCCGGCGGCGAGCAGCGCCTCGGGCGGATCGAAGTCGGGAAAACCTTGCGAGAGGTTGATCGCGCCGTGCTGGCGCGCGACGCGGGTCATCTCGCGGATGACCGACTCCGTGAACCGATGCAGACGTTGGGCGGTGGCGGGCATGGAGAAAAGAGCAAGGCGGTTAAATCTCGAAGGCGAAGACGTGCTCGGGCAGGCCCGCGAACGATGCGGTTGCCAGCGTCTCAAGTGGCAAGCGGTCCGGCTCTTGACGGCAAAGCCGTGCGGCGAGATCGCGCGCCTGGACGCGCAGTTCCGGCACGGCGGTCGTTTCCATGAGCCTACCCTTTTGTGGGCTGCCCAGCGTAAAGAGACGACGGCTGACGGTGCCGTTCACGTCAAGGAGCGCCCCGTCGGCGGCGACATCCAACCCGAGCATCAGGGCATCCGGGCGGGCCAGCCCCCGGGCGAAAAGGTTGGCCACCAGCGGATCACCCAGGCGGTGGTAATTACACTCCGGCCCGGTACAATTGACGACGTAACTGACGCGCAAGGTTTCGCGCTCTCCGTGCTTGCCGTGCGGCTGGAAAACCACCTCTAAGGCGCTGCCGCCATCGACCTCGGCAATGCGTTCGATCCGGCCCCGGTGGCAGACCAACTGGCCGGAGCGTTCCAGTTCCTCCTTGACCGCCAGCACCTCGGGGGCCGCCCGGTGGCGGTGCGGCTCCCACCGCGCGCGCAGGTGCCGCAGGAAGCGGCTGCGTTCCACCCGCCTCAGTCCCTGCCAGAATTCCTGCGTGAAAGGCCGCAACGCGTCGATCACGGCTCGCCAGTCGGTTCCCTGCGCCTCGGCCAATTCGATCTGCGACGCGGCACGGTTCGCAGCATTGCGCGCGCGGTGGTGGGCAATTCGCCCGTTCGCAGGAACGCAGGCCAAGGAGCCAACCCTGCGCGGTGCGGTTGGGGAAACAATCCGTGACGGGACAGCACATGGAGGGTCCCTTCGCGCTTGCGGTTCTGGAGTGTCAGCAGCAGGTCCAGCCCCGTCAGGCCGGAACCGAGGATGAGCGCATCACCGGGCGCGGCCAACCGCTCGTGGGTTTCGGCGGACCAAGGCGAATACAGGTAGCGCGGGCTGCGATGGAAGCGGGCGTCGCGCAGTCGTGGATCGCCCGGCGGAAATGTGCCGAGCGCGAGCACCACGCGACCGGCCCGCAGACGGCGACCGTCCGCGAGTTCGATCCGCAACGGACTGTCACCGCCCGTCCCGGTGGGAACGATGTCCACCGCTTCACCGGCGATGCGGCGCAGCCGTCCGTCCGCACTAGTGGCGGCCGCATCCAACAGGGACGCGACGTACTTTCCGTAGAGCACGCGCGGCACGAACGTCCCGGCGTTTATCTCCGTCAAGCCAAGTTCCGAGGTCGCCTCCGGGTGAGCCTCCAACCAGCGCAGGAAGTCATCCAGCCGATCCGGGAAACGCGCCCATCTTCCCGGCGGGCACATTGAGCAGATGCCGCGTGCAGGGCGTGCTGTAAGCGACGCCGCGTCCGAAGGCGGAAAGCTCTCTTTCGAGCAGCGCGACGCTGACAGGCGGCGTGCCCTGATCTCGAGACGCGGTCAGCAGATGGATGGCCGTCAGAGCTGCCGCTGAAGCCGGCTCCGATGATGGCCACATCGTAAGACGGGTTCAAAGGCTGCGGTGTCTTCGTTTGCCATGAGCTTTGCAGTCGATTGTTCAAACGGTCCGGCGGGTGAGCAGGTGGGCGAGCGCCCGTTCCTTGAGCGCGAGGAAGTCGCTGGTCGCCCCGCACGCGCGGACGCGGCAGGTCCACGGAGAAATCGAGCGTGAAGCGGCCCGTCCTCCATGACCAGCACGCGGTCCGCCAGCGCGACGGCTTCCTCGACATCGTGGGTGATGAGCAACCCGCCGAAGCGTTTCTCCAGCCAGAACGTCTTCGATGAGCGCCTGCATCTCCAGACGCGTCAGCGCATCGAGCGCGCCGAGCGGTTCGTCCAGGAAGAGCAGCGGCGCGTTGCTGGCCAGCGCACGGGCCAGGGCGACGCGCTGACGCTGGCCGCCGCTGAGCGTCGCGGGCCACTCGTCCGCGCGATCCAGCAGACCAACCCTGGAGAGGGCTTGCCTGGCGACGCGCAAGCCGGTCAGGCTCCGGCGCGGCGAGGACGACATTCTGGAGCACCGTCTTCCACGGCAGCAGGCAGGCGTCCTGGAACATCAGGCGCGCGGCGCGGTTCAAACCCGTCAGGTGCTGGCCGGCCAGAGCGAGGTTCCCCCCGAGACTCGCTCCAGGCCGGCCAGCACGCGCAGCAGCGTGGTTTTGCCGCAGCCGCTGCGCCCGACGATGGCGACGATTTCTCCCGGCCCCAGATCGAGATCGATCCCGGCGAGAACCGTCCGCCCGTCAAATTGTTTGGAAAGATTGCGCGCCCGCAAAAGCGGCGTCCGCGCCACGGCCGGCGGCGTCGGCGCGGCAGAAAGCGACCATCGGCGGTTCGGCAAGGAGAGCGTTCATGGCGAAAAGAGATCAGGCGGCGCGGTACGACCGGGTTCCAGCGCAGCAGGGAGCGTTCGAGCAGGCGCGCGAGCGTGTCGGCGAGTTTGCCCAGCAGCGCGTAGAGCACGATGCCGAGCAGGACCACGTCGGTCTGCATGAAGTCGCGCGCGTTCATGGTCATAAAGCCGATGCCGTCGTCGCTGGCGATGGTCTCGGCCACGATGAGGGTCAGCCACATCACGCCCAGGGCGTAACGCAGCCCCACCAGGATCGAAGGCAGCGCACCCGGCAGCACGACGTGCCGGAACAATCCCCAGCGGCCCAGGCCGTACACGCGGCCCATCTCGATCAGCTTCGGATCGACCGAGCGGATGCCGTGGACCGTGTTGATGTAGAGCGGAAAAAGCACGCCGAGCACGATGAGGAATTGCTTGGCTTCTTCCCCGATGCCGAACCACAGGATCGCCAGCGGGATGAGCGCCAGGTGCGGCACGTTGCGCACCATCTGGACCGAGGAATCGAGGAGCCGGTTGGCCCAGGATGACAAGCCATTGAGAAAGCCGAGCGCCAGCCCGAGGCTGCCGCCGATGGCCAATCCGAGCAGTGCGCGCTTGGTGCTTTCCCAGAGGTGGAGCGGGCAGTTCGTGGCTGCGCGTCAACCGCCAGCCCGCCGCGAGGACGGCGGAGGGAGCGGGCATCTTCTGACTGGAAACGATGCCCGGTCGTCACCGCCCATTGCCAACCGGCAACCAGCAGCAACGGCACGATCCACGGGAGCAGATGCCTGCCCAGGTAACGAGGAAAGTTCATCGGCGCGGCAAGCGTCGGCGCAGGGGCAGGCGCACGCGGTTCGGGAGCGGCGTGACGGCGCGCGCCGATTCCGTGCGCGCGGCGGGCACCAGTTCGTTGGCCATCACTTCCCCGGCGTGGGTCGGCCGCGGACGTCGCGCCGTTGTCGGCGGTCGTCGTGGGAGAGCGGCAAGCGCGGGAAAGAGCAGTTCGGCCACGCGGTAGGCTTCTTCCAGATGGGGATAGCCCGAGAGGATGAACGTCTCGATGCCGACCTCGGCGTATTCCTTCATCCGCGCCGCCACGGTGTCCGCGCTGCCCACGAGCGCCGTGCCCGCGCCGCCGCGCACCAAGCCGACGCCCGCCCACAAATTGGGGCTGATTTCCAGCGTCGGCGCGGCTGCGGTCGGCCTTGCCGTTGCCGTTTCTTTGCAACCCGAGCATCCGCTGTTGTCCGGCGCTGTCATGCCGCGCGAGCATGGTCTGAGCAGCGGCCACCGTGTCATCGGTGACGTGGCGCGATCAGACGGTCGGCGGCCTGCCAGGCTTCCTCTTCCGTCTCGCGCACGATCACGTGCAGGCGGATGCCGAAACGCAGCCGCCGCCCCTGGTTGCTGGCGGCTCGGCGCGCGGCGGCAATCTTTTCGGCCACGGCGGCCGGCGGCTCGCCCCAGGTCAGGTAATGATCGACGTGCCGCGCGGCCACCTCGATCCCGGCGGAGGACGATCCGCCAAAATACAACGGTGGGTAAGGTTTTTGCAGCGGCGCGAAAATGGTTTTGGCCCCTTTGACGCGCAGGTGCTTGCCGTCGAAATCCACCGCGTCCGGGCTCGCCAGCAGCCGCCGCCAGATGTGCAGGAACTCGTCGGTGACCTCGTAGCGCGTGTCATGCTCCTGGAAGATGCCGTCGCCCGCCAGTTCCACCGGATCGCCGCCCGTGACGACGTTGATGAGCACGCGCCCGCCCGAGAGCCGGTCGAAGGTGGCCGTCATGCGGGCGGCGAGGCTGGGCGACACCAATCCGGGTCGCACGGCCACGAGGAACTTCATGCGCCGCGTCGCCCCGATGAGCGCCGATGCCGTGACCCAGGCATCCTCGCAGCTTCGCCCGGTGGGCAGCAGCGCGCCCTCGAATCCGAGCGTGTCGATGGCCCCGGCGACCTGCTTGAGGTAGTCGAAATCGAGCACGCGCCCGCCGGTCGTCGTGCCGAGATAGCGGCCGTCGCCGTGCGTCGGGATGAACCAGAAAAGTTTCATGAGGGAGCGAGGCTTCGCGGACCGCTACCTGGCCGGGTGGTACACCAGGTCCTCGACGCGGATCGCCTTGGGAATGAGGCCCAGCTTGAAAAAGGTGTCGGCGACCGCCTGCTGATCGGCGATGGCCTGGCCGCTGAGCGGTTCGCCGCCGTAACGCTGCTTGCGCCCTTCGCTGCGCTCCATCACCGCCAGGCTCAACCCGAGCTTGGGTGCGAGGAAAGCAGCCGTCGCCTTCGGATCATCCATCGCCTGCTTGCCCGAGACTTGCAGCACGTCGAGCAGCGCGGACACCAGCGCCGGGTTTCCCTCCACGAACTCGCGCCGGCCGAAATAAAACTCCCGGTGCGGCGAGAGCTTCAGGCCCGCGGTGAGCGAGCGCGCCTGCGCGTCGATCTCGGCGGCGGCCAGGAACGGGTCCCAGATCGCCCAGGCATCCACTGCGCCCGACTGGAGCGCCGCGCGGGCGTCGGGCGGCTGGAGATAAACCGGCTTGATGTCGGCAAAGGTCAGTCCCGCCTTTTCGAGCGCGAGCGCCACGAGGTAATGCGCGCTCGAACCCTTGGCGAACGCCACCTTTTTGCCTTTGAGTTCCGCCAGCGTTTTGAGCGGCGAATCCTTCGGCACCACGATCCCGCTGCTTTCCGGGCTGACCGCGCTGACGCCGAAATAGACGAACGGGACACCCGCCGACTGCGCGAAGATCAGTGGAGCATCACCGGAGTGCGCGACGTCGAGCGCGCCGGCGTTGAGCGCCTCCACAATCGGCGGTCCGCTGGGAAACTCCCGCCACTCCACGCCGTAACCGAGCGGCGCGAGCTTCTTTTCCAAAGAGCCATCCTGTTTGACCAGGAGAAAAGCCCCGCTTTTCTGGTAGCCGATCCGCACGGTCTTCGGCTGGTCGGCCGCGAACGCATGGCTTGCCGCCAGTGCCAGCGCGAGAGCCAGCACCGCCACGATGATCGGATTGATGCGGTGCATTTTCATGGTCCAAAATTCCGGAGGTTGCCGACGCGCCGAGAGGTTGGGAACGGGCCGCGACAAAATTTCTTTGCGAATCTCCAGGGGCATACTAGGGTGGCGTCAAATCTTTACTAAATCAGTAAAGTAAAAACCTCCAAGCTCAAGCTAAAACTTTCCAAACGCGTCGAGTACGCCCCGCGCGCCCTGATTGATCCATGATATGACCACGCCCTCTCTGCACCCCGACATCCTCGGCACCATCGGCCGCACGCCGCTCATCAAGCTCAACCGCGTCACCGCAGGTTTGGAGGCGACCATCGCCCTCAAGGCCGAATTCTTTAATCCCCTGGGCAGCGTCAAGGACCGCATCGGCGCCGCCATGATCCAAGCGGCCGAGAGGGACGGCCGCCTTACTCCAAAGACGACCATCGTGGAGCCGACGAGCGGCAACACCGGCATTGCGCTCGCTTTCGTCGCGGCGGCCAAGGGCTACCCATTGATCCTGACCATGCCCGAGAGCATGAGCCTGGAACGTCGCACGCTGCTGGCATGCTCGGCGCAAAACTGGTGCTCACCCCTGCCGCCGAGGGGATGAAGGGAGCCATCGCCAAGGCGGAATTGCTCGCCAAAGAAATCCCCGACGGCTGGGTTCCCCAACAGTTCAGCAATGCGGCCAACCCGGAAGTGCATCGGAGAACCACCGCCGAGGAAATCTGGGCGGACACGGACGGCAGAGTGGACATCCTGGTTTCCGCCGTCGGCACGGGAGGCACCATCACCGGCGTGTCGGAAGTCATCAAGTTGCGCAAGCCTTCCTTCCAGGCCATCGCGGTCGAGCCGAAGGATTCGCCGGTCATCACCCAGACGCGCCACGGCGAGCCGCTCAAGCCCGGGCCGCACAAAATCCAGGGCACCGGCGCGGGCTTCATCCCGGGCAACCTGCATCTCGACATCGTGGACGACGTGATCACCGTGACCAACGACGAGGCCATCATCATGGCTCGCCGCCTGGCCAAGGAAGAAGGCATCCTGGCGGGCATCAGCACCGGGGCCAACGTGTTCGCCGCCATCGAGGTGGCCAAACGTCCCGAGAACAAGGGCAAGTTGATCGTCACCATCGGCTGCTCGACCGGCGAGCGTTATCTCTCCACGGCGCTGGCCGAAGAAGCCCGGCACGAAGTCGGCGGAAAATAATGAACACCATAAACGCCTCTGGGGGGTGCTACTTTGTCGCCCATCCCGAGCAAACCGACCCCTTCCATCTCCCAACCCATTTGCCGACGTGCGCTCCGTCTACCAGCCTTTTGGCAGCAGCATCCCGCAACCTCTGACGACCGTTGAGCCTCTGCCCCGGCTGTTCGGCGGCGAATGCAAAGGACCAAAAACCATGCTTCCCGCCGTCGAGATGTCCCCCGACAGAGACAACGCGGTGGACCGCCTGCTGGCTCCGTTGGTCGAACATGCCAGCCAGGCAAAGTCGCGCCTGCGCTACTCGCCGGTGGGCGAGTTCCACCACGGAACTTGCCGCTACCAACTGCCACGCTTCGTCTTTCAGGGTCCGCCGAGCGGCGGGAGCACGATCCGGCTCGGTATTTTCGCGGCCATCCACGGCGATGAACCCGAAGGGGCCGTGGCGTTGCGTGACTTCCTGCTCCAGCTCGCCCACGAGCCGCACCTGGCGCAAGGCTACGAAATCTATGCCTACCCGGTGTGCAACCCGAGCGGTTTCGAGGACAACACCCGCTGCTCCCGCGCCGGGTTCGACCTCAACCGGGAGTTCTGGCACGGCAGCACGCAGCCGGAAGTGTACTTCCTGGAGCGTGAACTCGGCGTCCACCAGTTCGCGGGCCTGGTGGCTCTGCACAGCGACGACACGACCGAGGGTATTTACGCCTTCGTACGCGGGGCGACTTTGACCGAGGCGCTCACCAAACCCGCCCTGGCGGCGGCGGCGCAGTTTCTGCCCCTGGCGTCCGGCGGGATCATCGATGGATTCCCGGCGCACGATGGGCTGATCTCACAATGCTACGAAGGCGTGCTGAGCAACCCGGTGGAACTCAAGCCGCTGCCCTTCGAGATCATTTTCGAGACGCCGCAAACCTTTGCAGGGACCGCGCAGGTCGCCGCGGCCACTGCCGCGCTGGGCTCGATCTTGCGTGAGTACCGCCAGTTCCTTGCCTATGGCCAAAATCTCTGACGCCTAAAGCGATTTTCTATTGCTCGTCACGCTCTCGCTGTAGCCACGGCACTCCGTTGCCGTGCCCGCTCTGGCCGCCAATATTCACAGCATCTCCGCGCTGCTGGCAACGGTCAGTTTGGACGAGGCACCGGGAGAGCGTTTGTCCAAGCTGACGGATGGCTGCTCTTTCCACGGAAATGCGAGTGCATTGCCAACGGATATTTGGTAGAAACCTGCGGCGCGCCAAACTGAAAACCCTTCCATGCCGCCACGCCGCTCGAAGACTCGCAAATCCAGGCCGAAGCCCAAGGCCGTCCGGGTCTGGGCACCATCGACGATTACACCCGGAGACCCGATGCGACAGGACGTGGAAAACCGTGCCCGCGAGTTGATCGACACCGTGTTCAAACCCCGGCACGTCCGGCCGCGTCCGCAGGAGGCGCAGTTCAACTACGTGATCGACATCGTGGGACGCTGGCACCGCGGGTTCTACTATTTCACTTCGATTTACGCCTGCCCGGGCCCCGACGCGCTTTCGCCGACTTTCGAGGCTCCGTTCACGCGGCTGCGGCACGTGGCGGGCGGCACCTTCGATCTGGCATACATGCGGCACACGGACCAGTGGTGGGAACTCTACCACGGGTTGACGCTCGACGAGGCGTTTGCCGCCATCCGCGCGCAGATGCATTTCTGGCCGGTGACGTGAATCCGGCGGCAGAGGAAGAAACTCTTCGGCCCCGCCGCATGAGCCTGGAAATCGCCCTTTCGCCTGCCGGCCGCTTGTTCGTTGAACGGGCTTCATCCGACGGTGACGCGTCCGGCCACGAGGACCGCTGGGCCGGGCGCATCGAGAAGGCTTTCGCGGCCTCCAACGCGGAGGGGCTGCTACTGCTGCTGGAGGCCGAAACGTCCGGCCGGACGCTCTCGCCCTCCGTGGCGTACTGGCGGGATTTCGCTCGGAGCTATTTGCAACGGCTTTGTCAATCGGGCGCGGGAGAAGCGGCGGCAGCGCCTCTGGATGTGGACGCGGCGGAACTGGCCACCCGGATTCTCCAGGCTCCGCCGATGCGCGGCGGCGAGTTTCTGAGCGCGGACCTGCTGGGCACGCTCTGGCGGGAACTCGGCGAGCGTGTGACCCGGGACACCGCCGACAGCGGGGTGGCCGCGTGGCTCCGGGCGCATCATCCGCAGTGGCACACGGTCGGGCGGGTGACGCTGCACCTCGCCGAGAACAGGCGCGACGAGCAACGGCCCTTCGCTTTCCTGGCCACCTACACGCACGGGGTTTCGGCCCAGGGCAGGCCCCAGCACCTGCCGCTGGCCCGCGCGTTGCAGGAATACGCCGGGGCCAGGAATCAGGCCGCGCTCGACGGACTGCTCGCGCCCGTGCAACGCGCGGTGGAACGCAGCAGCCTCGCGCGGGAACTGCTCGAAAGCCGCCGCCTCTTCCAGCCCCTCGCCTGGACGCCCGCCGAGGCGCACCGTTTTCTCAAGGAAGCCCCGGCCCTGGAGGAAAGCGGGCTGCTCGTGCGCCTGCCCGACTGGTGGAAACGCGGCCAGCCCGCGCGTCCGCAGGTGCAAGTCAGGATCGGCCAGCAGCCCGGCGGCGCGAACCTCGGACTGGACAGCCTGATGGATTTCTCGGTCGAGATGTCCCTGGACGGCGAAACGCTCACCCGGGCGGAATGGAAAACGATCATGCAGGCCAAAGCCGGGTTAGCGTTGTTGCGCGGTAAATGGGTGGAGGTCGATCCCGCGCGGCTCCAGGAAGTTTTGGACCATTGGCGCAGGGTGGAAAGGAGCCACGGCGACGGCGTGTCGTTCCTCGAAGGGATGCGCCTGCTCGCCGGCGCGGGTAGCGAGGGTGGGAAAGAGGACGCCGCCGGCGCGTCGGCGGAGACCCGGGATTGGGCGCAGGTCGTCGCAGGAACCTGGCTGCGGGACACGCTCGCCGCCATGCGCGACCCGGCTTCGTTGGCGGGCTTCGATCCCGAGCGTGACCTCCAGGCCAGGCTGCGGCCCTACCAGAGCGACGGCGTGCGCTGGCTGCACTTCCTGACACGGCTCGGGCTGGGCGCGTGCCTGGCCGACGACATGGGGCTGGGCAAAACCATTCAGACCATCGCGCTCTTGCTCCAACTCAAGCGGGAGGGAAACGCCTTCTCGGAAAAATCGCCGAAGAAGTCAGGGACGGAACGGCCGCCCTCACTGCTGGTGGCCCCGGCCTCGCTGCTGGCGAACTGGAAGGCGGAACTCGGACGGTTCGCGCCGTCGCTGGAAGTGTTCTTCGCCCATCCCTCCGAGACTCCGGCGCAGCAACTCAAAGGCGCCGCTGCCGCCGCACTCGTGCGCGGCCGGGACCTCGTGGTGACGACCTACGCGCTGCTGTCGCGCCTCCCGTGGCTGCAAGCGGGCGACTGGCGGCTGGTGATCATCGACGAGGCGCAGGCCATCAAGAATCCCGCCGCGCGGCAGACGCGGGCGGTGAAGGCTCTCCGCGCCCGGGGCCGCGTCGCGCTGACGGGCACGCCGGTCGAAAACCGCCTGGGCGACCTGTGGAGCCTCTTCGATTTCATCAACCCGGGTCTACTCGGCGGCGCGACCGAATTTGGCCGATGGGTCAAGAAGCTGAACGGCGACGAGCAGCGGCATTTCGCCCCGCTGCGCGAACTGACCGGCCCCTACATCCTGCGTCGGCTCAAGACGGACAAGCGGATCATCGCCGATCTGCCCGACAAAACGGAAGTCACGGCGTGGTGCGCCCTGACCAAGACGCAGGCGGCGCTGTACGAGCAATCCGTGCGCGAACTGGGCCAGCGAGCTCGACGCCGTGGACGAGACCGGCATCGAGCGGCGCGGGCTGGTGCTGGCGTTCCTGATGCGCTTCAAGCAAATCTGCAACCATCCCTCGCAGTGGCTGGGCGACGGCGTGTTCGATCCGGCGGAAAGCGGCAAGTTTGCCCGGCTGCGCGAGTTGAGCGAGGAGATCGCCGACCGGCAGGAACGGCTGCTCGTCTTCACGCAGTTCCGCGAGATGACCGGGCCGCTGGCCGATTGCCTGGGCGGCGTGTTTGGCCGCGCGGGGCTGGTGCTGCACGGCTCCACGCCGGTCAAGGAGCGGCAGAAGCTGGTGGAACGGTTCCAGGGCGAGGGCGGCCCGCCGTTCTTCGTCCTTTCGCTCAAGGCGGGCGGCACGGGGTTGAACCTGACGGCGGCCTCGCACGTCATCCACTTCGACCGCTGGTGGAACCCGGCGGTGGAAAACCAGGCGACCGACCGGGCCTTTCGCATCGGGCAGAAGCGCAACGTGCTCGTGCACAAGTTCGTCTGCCGGGGCACGGTGGAGGAAAAGATCAACGCGCTGATCGAGGAGAAGAAAGGGCTGGCGGCGGACCTGCTCGGCGGCGGGGAGGAGGACGCCGGGGCGGCGTTGCTGACCGGGATGCCCGACGAGGAGTTGCTGCGTTTCGTGGCGCTTGATTTCAAGAGCGCCTTGCAGGATTGATCACACGAAGGAAGTAGCACCTGTTGTTTTTTACCGAGATGGGCTGGGGGTGGGGACAATTCGGAGATTACGTGAGCGTCGAGGAGAAACGTCGGCGCGCGGACGCCCTCGTCCTCAAGCTCGAAAAGAAGGGCCGCCGGCTTTCGCCCGTGCGACTGACGGGACGCGGCATCGCCAATACTTTTTGGGGCAAGTCCTGGTGCCAGAACCTGGAAAGCTACGGATCGTATGCCTCCCGGCTGCCGCGCGGACGCAGCTACGTGCGCAATGGCGCGGTGCTCGATCTGCAAATCCAGCGCGGCGGCGTGACGGCGCTGGTCAGCGGCACGGAACTTTACGACATCAAGATCAGGATCGAGCCTTTGGACAAAGCGGCGTGGCGTCAACTCAAGGACCAATGCGCCGGGAAGGTGGGTTCGCTCATCGACCTGTTGCGTGGCAAGCTCTCCGGGCCGGTGATGGAGATCATCACGCGCAAGGACGGAGGCTTGTTCCCCAAACCCGCCGAGATCGAGCTCGATTGTTCCTGCCCCGACTACGCGGACCTGTGCAAGCATCTCGCCGCCGTGCTCTACGGGGTCGGCGCCCGGCTGGACCAGAGCCCGGAACTTTTGTTTACCCTGCGCGGGGTAGACCATCTGGAATTGTTCTCCGAGTCCGCGCGGAACCTGGCGGCGGACCTGGCTGCCCCCGGCGATGCACCGACGCTGGACGGGAGCGACCTGGCGGCAGTCTTCGGCATCGAACTGGCACCCGCCGAACCCGTGAAAGCACGAGCGTCCGCGTCAGGCTCCAAGCCCCGCGTGAGGCGGGCCGCATCGAGCCAGAAACAGGCGAAGCCCGGCAAGGTTGCCGCCAAGCAGCCTAAATCCAGTCCGTCCACCGCCATCCGCCAGAAACCGTCCGCCAGGAAAGGCACGCCAGCCGCCAAGCCGACAAAAGCCCGGCGGCAGCGGCCGAACGCACCCGCGCCGTTGCCCACTCAGAAAAAGGCGAAGAACCCGGTCAAGGGTACGAAAGGCCATCGTTGACGGCCAGGGATGGCGGAAGGTTCGGTGCCCGGATACTCTATTTTTGTTTCAGGACAAAGGACCATCATGGGGGTGGTTCCAACTGTTCGCGCTCGGTGATGATCCGCAAGGCGAGCAGCATTTCAGCTAACGTCCGTTGAAATGAATAGTACCAACCGGGCCAGCCGTCCAAAATCAGCCGGCGTCCGAACATCAGGTACAGGAACATGATGGCTGGAGCCAGCAGCGCCTGACGGCGGAGACGGTCGGGGCGGGAGAGTGTCCACACTGGCGCGGCCAGCAGATGCGGGGCTTCGATGAGCATGTAGCGATCCTGCGACAGCAGCCAGCGGGAGAGCGGTTTGCGGTCGTCGTGGCGCACGCGGCCCCGCAGTGGCAGAACGGCTCCGCCATTCACGCGCACGCGGTGGCCGTGACCATCGTTTCCGTACGTCGCAGCGTCGCGGCGATAAAGAATCGTGCGCGGTGGGTAAAGCGTGCTACGCAGTGCATGCCCCCACACACAATATTGGAAGTCCGCCCGGTAGCCCGCCACCTCCGGCCCGGGCTCCAGGGCCGAGATTTCCGCGCACAGCGTTGCCTCTAGCTCATAATCCGCGTCTAGCGACAGCACCCACGGTGTGCGGATCTGCTCCAACCCGAAGTTGCATTGCGCGGCGAAACTGTCGAAGCGCCGCTGCACCACGCGCACGCACGGATGGGTCGCGGCGGCAATGTCCAGCGTGGTGTCGGTGCTGAAGCTATCGATGAGCACGACCTCCGGTGCCCAGAGCAGCGCGGTCAGCGTACGACCGATGTTTTCCCGTTCGTTGAACGTGAGGATCAGCGGCGTGATGGCAATCATATCCGGGTGGAGGCGATGCTTCGATAAAGTTCGGCCAGTCGGGTTCCGGCGGCATTCAGGGAATAACGCTCTGCCGCCAGCCGCGCGCGGTCGCTCAGGCGGGCGCGGGTTTCCGGCTCGGCCAACAGACGCGCCAATGCTCCGGCCAGAGCCCCAGCCTCGCACGGAACAACCACCGCCGCGCCGGCCGCGTTCGCCTCCGGCGCGATTGCCACCCGCTCGGACAACACGCTCGGCACTCCCGCCGCCAGCGCCTCGGCGGCGGCGACGCCGAAGTTTTCCGAGTACGACGGCAGGGCGAACACCGTTGCTGCTGCCAGTGCCGCCAGCTTATCCGCCCCGGCGAGGAAACCGGTCCAGAGCACGTCCCCGGCTATGCCCAGGTCCCCTGCACGCGCGCGCAGCGATGCAAGGTAGGCCGTGTCGCCGTCTCCGGCGATGACCAGGAGAGCTTCCGGATGCTGCGAGCGCACCCGTGCAAACGCCGCCAGCAGTAGGTCCAATCCTTTTTTTTCGTCCACGCGGGAAAGAAATAACACCACCTCGCGTCCCGCCGCCTGCGGGAAGCGCGCGCAAAATGCCTCTCGGCCCGGCAGTCTGGCATATGCGGTGGTCTCAATCCCGAGGGGAATTACCGCCGACGGCAATGCGTCGATGCCGACCTCCGCCTCGGCGGCCTCGCACTGTTCGGCCTTGCTCGTGTAGTGAATTGCCGCCGCGCCACGCAGAATCGGCATCTCCACGAAGCGCAACGAGAGGCCCTTGATCCATCGCCGCCGGTTTTCCATGCCCCAGCGATTGAGCACCCCGAGCGGTCGCACGACGTACGGCACGCGCGCTGCCCGCGCCGCCCGCGCCGCCGCGACGCTGCTGTAGGAAAATAGCGCGTGGATGTGGATCACGTCGAACTCACGCGCGTGTTCGTTCAGCCAGCGGGTCAGCGGCCAGGAGAACTTGTAGAAGCTCGTCTGGCGGGAGAAAAAATGATAAGTCGCCTCGGGGCGAGGGACACCCTGGCCGGGTATCGTGCTTGGAGGGACCTCGGCGGCACCGGCCGCCGCGGTGGTTGCGATGGTCACCCGGCAACCCACCCCTACCAGCGCGCGGGCCATCAGGGGCAGGGCCACGCTCGGTCCGCCGTCCCGCAGGGCCAGCGACGGGATCACGTGGAGGACGTGCATGCGCGCTTTCTAGAGCAGCTTGGAGCAAGGAGCCAGCCCGGCGTGGATGCGCGTGATCGTCCGCCGGGCATCGACCTTATCCCAGCACCTGTTTCCACCAATGCTCGAACACCACGACGCTCCACTTCTGGTACCAGGTCCGGGGCTGCACGCCGTCAATTTTGTCCATCCGCTGGAGCAAATCCGTCCACGGCCCCGTCGCCCAGACTTCGAAAGGAAATGTGAACCCACGCTTGGGTTGCTGTGTGACCCATTCTGGTATCTCCGGCACCGCCGCGCGCAAAATCTTTTTGCCCGCCGCCAGCCGCCAGCGCGCTGGGATGCGGCTGACCGTTTCCACCAGTCGCTGGTCCACGAAGGGCACGCGCAGTTCGAGGCTGTTCGCCATGCTCATCACGTCGCTGTCACGCAAAAGCTGATTACGCATGTAGCGTTCGGTCTCCAGCACGCTGACCGCATCCATCACCGTGGGAAAATGCCGCGCGTCCGGCATCTCCGCCTCCTCGCGGAACGATTCCGGCGGCAGGCCCGAATATTGCGCCGCCAGCCGCGCCGCCTCGCGCGGGGTGAAGATGCCGCGAAAACCGCCGTAGGCGCGTTGCAGAGTTGGCGGACCTTCGAGATACGCGCCCAGCCGCTGCCGTGCGGAGGTACTGCCGTGCCGATCCATCCAGCGCGCGAACGCGGTTCGCACGGGGCCGAGCCAGCGCAGGCGACGCCCCCACGCCAGCATCTGCGGGATGCGCTGGAAACTCGGGTATCCGCCAAACAACTCGTCCCCGCCGAGGCCGGAGAGCACCACTTTCTCCCCGCGCTCATGCGCGAACCGCGACACCACATACGTGTTAAACCCGTCCACGCTCGGCTGGTCGAGCGCGGGCAGGAATTCATGGAACAATTCGCGTCCGGTCCCGGCGTCCAGACGCCATTCGGCGTGTTCGGCCCCAAAGTGCTCGGCCGTGCGCCGGGCGGGCACGCTTTCGTCCAGATGCGAATCATCAAACCCGATGGAATATGTGTGCAGATGCCTGTGCCCCCGTGCGCGTGCGAGCGCAAGCAGGACCGTCGAGTCGATGCCTCCGCTCAGAAAAATGGACACCGGCACATCGCTCTCGAAGTGGCAGTCCACGCTGTCCAGCAGCGCCTCGCGCACCGTGGCGACCGTGGCCTTCTCGTCCGCGACATCCTCCGGCGGAAACTCCCAGGTCCAGAATCGGTCCGTCTCGATTTTCCCTTCCTTCCAACTCAGCGAATGCCCCGCCGGCCAGCAGCGCACGTTTTCGATCATCGTGCGCGGTTCGGGCACCGAGCCCGTGGCGAAGTAACCATAGAGTCCCTGCGGGTCGATCCGCCGCGGGACCCAGCCGGACCGGAGCAACGTGCGCAACTCCGAGGCGAACACCAGCTCGCCTCTGCTGGCATCGTGGTACACGTACAGCGGCTTGATCCCCAGCGGGTCGCGCGCGAGGAAGCCCTCGCCCGTGCTTTCGTCGAGGATGGCAAAGGCAAACATCCCGCGCAGGCGCCGGACTCCCTCCCGTCCCTCGCGCTGATAGAGCCGCAGCACCACTTCCGTGTCGCTGCCGGATTGGAACGTCTCGCCCTTCGCTTCCAGTTCGGCGCGCAGAGTTCGGAAGTTGTAAATCTCTCCGTTGAAAACGATCACGTGACGCCCGTCGCCCGAACGCATCGGCTGGTGGCCCGCCGCGCTCAGGTCCAGGATCGCCAGCCGCGCCGCCGTCAGCCCGCAACGATCATCCGGCGCCACGTACAGCCCGGAATCATCCGGCCCGCGGTGGTGCAGCGAAGCGCGCATCGCGCTCAACGCGCGGCAACAGTCCCGCTCCGGCCCGGGGGGATCACGAAAGAAGAATCCGGCGATGCCGCACATGGTTGAATGGGGGAGGAGAACGCGCGCGTCGCTTTTTCGCCGGGTCAAGAGAGAGAGTCGAGACCGCGGAAATACCGTCCCACGGCCTCATTGAAACGCTGTGGACCGTAGGCGGCAATCACCTGACGTCGGAGTTCCTGGGGTTGGTGGATCAAAGGGTGCGGATGCGTTTTGGTCAAGATCGCAACTAGGGAATTTGCAATTTCTTCTGTAGCGTCCGGATTGATGAGCACGCCAAGTTTACCATTACAAAGCGCCTCGCGTGAGCCGTCCTGGTTTCCCGCGAGCACGGGCTTGCCGCACGCCAGCGCCTCCAGGTAGACAATGCCAAAGCCCTCACGCTTGCTGGGCATGGCAAACACATCGCAGAGGTTGTAATACGCCACGATTTTCTCGTCTGGCACCAGTCCTGCCAGGGTCACATGCCGCTCCAGGCCCAGGCTGGCGATCAGGCGACGCACACGATCCACGTCCCGCCCCCCCCCGGCCAGGAGATAATGGGCGTCGGGAATGGCGCGCAGAATGGCCGGCATGGCCTCGAGGATTTGATCATAGCCCTTGTAGCGCTCGGCCTCGGCGAGGCGGCAGATGGTCAGGATAATGCGCTGGCCAGGGTCGAGCCCGGAGGTCGGCAAGCAGGGAAAGGTCCTTCGGCGCAGGCTGGAAACGGTCGGGATCGAAGCTGTTGGGCAGGAGCACGATCTTGGCGGGGTCCAACCCCTGCTCCCGGATCAGTCGATTACGGGTAAAGTCGCTGACGGCCAGGATGCGGCGCGCGCGCGCGAGGTTTTTTGCCTGTCGGCGGCCGGGTTCGCCCCAGACCTCGATGCCGTGGGCGATGACCCAGAACGGGATACCGAGCAGACGGTTGATCCACGCGGCTAACAAGCTGAAGTTCGCGTGGCCGACGATGATGAGATCAGGCCGCCGCCAGAGTGCGCCCAGCAACATCGCGCCCATAAACAAGAAGGTCCGCAGCGGCCCCTCGGGGATGCGCCCGAAAACGTGGTAAGCCACGCGCAAACCCGCCAGGCGATGGCGGTCGTTCTTGATGTAAATGGTCAGCTTGCCTTCGTCCATGTGACCGGCCAGCGCAAAGACGAACGCGCGTGAAAACGCCTGGATGCCGCCTTTGTTTTCGCCGAAGCCGGGCATCCAAACATGGATGGCGGTCTTCTTCGCGCAGGGCGGAGCTTTCGGAGGACAGGGGGGATCGGGTGGTGGCATCGAAGTACTGCGGATGCGGACAAGGGGACGGGAGCCGCGACGAGCTTACGGCCGCGTCGATTTCAGGGAGGCCAGCGCCTGGCACAACCCATCCGTGGCGGAAGCATAACAATAAGCTGCCACCAGCGCACGACTTCTCTCACCTGCCGCCCACAATCCTCCGGCCATGTTCCCGACGAGGGCATCTCCCAGCGCGCCCGCGAGAGCGTCCACGTCGCCCGCCGTAAAAACGAATCCGTTCTCGCCGGGCCGGACCAGATCGGGGCCGCAGCCGACGTGCGTGCTCACGATCACGGCCTTGCCCATGCACATCGCCTCGTTGACCGCCAGTCCCCAGGTCTCTTCTGGCCCGTAACTGGGCAATACGAACAGGTCCGCCGCCGCGTAGGCGCGCGGCATGAACGACTGATTTTGGAACGGCGCGAAGAAGACGCCCGGCACGTCGCGGGCGCTGGCGCGCAGAGTCTCCTCCAGCCCTCCCGCACCGACGAACAACAGCGACACGCCCGGCAGGCCGGCGTGCCGGAACGCCGCCAGCAAATCGAGCGGACGCTTCTTGTCCTCGAATTTCCCGGCGAAGAGCACGAGAGCATTTTCCTCGGGAACGCCGAGCGAGCGCCGCCATTCGCGCGCCGCACGCCGCACGCGTTCGGGATCGGCCTGGAAACGGTCGTTGTCCACGCAATGCGGCGCGAAAAACAACCGCTCGGGCGGGACGCCGTGCAGGCGGAAATATTCCCTGTTCGCCTGTCCGACGTAGAGCACGGCGGCAAACCGCCGGAAGACGAGCGAGATGGCCGCGCGCCGCCCCCAACGTTTCCAGGCCGGCTGCGGCGGGACGAACAAACGGTGCGAATCTCCGCGGAAGAGCAGCGGGTAAGGACGCCCCGCGCGCGGGGTGAAGATCAGGCGCATCGTGCTGTCGTAGCGGTAGCACAGCAGCAGCGCGGCATCGGGCGCGAATGCCTTCAGGCGGGCGGCCAGAGTGGGGTTGCGCAAACCGGAGAAACGCTCCGTGCCGGGGTGGTCACTCGTGTTGGGGACAAACTCATGCGCGTAGCCGTCGAGCAGCGGCACGTCCCAGCGCACGGCATGGCCGAAACCGGGATCGACCTGCGCGCGCACACCAAAGTCCCACAGGTAGAACACCCTGATCTCCAGTCCCTCGCGCGCCGCCAGGTGCCGAAACCACGGCGCGTAGTATTGGATGGGATGGCTGGTGACGATGGCCAGTCGGCGCGCCTTCATCGTCGCCCGTTCAAGGCAGGAGCGTGTCGCGCAGGGGGTCCACCCGCCGGGGCTCCATGAAAACCAATGCGAAGCCGGTCAGCGCGACGGTCGATTGGAACAGCGCCGCCATGTACACGCTCGCCGAAAACTCCGATTGGAAGGAATAGCTCGTCACCAGAATGGCGAAAAGCGCGCGGTAGGAGAGCACGGGCACCCCGCGCGCCATACGCGTGACCCAGCCGTAGACCAACCCGGTAATCACGGCCAGCATCCCGACACCGAGCAGGCCGAAGTTGGCGTACGATTCGTTGAGCAGCCCGAAGCCGATGGTCGTGGTTTCCGTGTCCTCGCGCGTCTGGAACCCATAATGGATGTTGAGCAGGTAGGTGCCCTCGTGGCTGCGCGGTTTGTCGGGGTAAAAGATGCGTGGCACGAACAGTCCCGGGATGACTGCATAGGTCGCACCGTACAAGTAAGGCACGTCGGAGGGCGTGGCGTGCTGAACGTAGAGCAGCAGTTGCATGAGGCTGGCGCGTTGCAGGAGTGTCTGGCGCTCCTCCTCCTGCGGATTGGCATGGAACAATTGCTCCCACGAGGTGTCGAGCCATTCGCCGATGAACGCGGGATATTCCCAGGGCCGGACCGGCGCGAGGTCGCTTTCCGTCCAATGCCGCACGCGCATTTCCGCCTTGCCGCCATGCAGGAACGCGAACAGCAGGAGCGTCACCGCCGCGGACCGCCAGGGAAACCGGGTCGAGGCCAGCGTGTAACCGAGGATCACCACGGCGAAGATCGACATCGCGTTGACGAGTAGCAGCCCCGGCAGTGTGGCGATGAACAAAAGCACGACCGAGACAACAAAGCTGACCTTCATCGCCCAGGAAAGCCGTCCCGCGCCCATCCGATAGCTGAGCACGAAGCTGCCCAGCGCCTCGAAAGCCAGCGCCACGGCGCGAGCGATGGCATAGAGGCCGGGATCGAGCTGGAGCCAGCCAGCCGTGGTCGTCACGGCGAAGGCTAATCCGAACAGGACCAGCGCGAGAAACAATCCGTCGCCCAGCGTCGTCCGGGTGGCCAGACAGCGCGTGCGCCACGGGGGGGATCGTTTGGAGAGCAGATACCAGATGACGCCGCCCACGAGCAGAAAGAGGGTCACGGTGACGGAGGCATAAAACTGCTCTTCCGGCGCGAACTGGACAATGATCGGATGGTTGCCCAGCAGCGGCAGCGCGAACGTCCAGACGAACGTGAGCGAGTAGATGGGGAACAATGGCAGCCCTTGCGCCCTCCCCGTGGCCCAATAATAAAGCGGCAGCAATGCGCTGACGATGATGAACAGTGCGCTGACGACGCTCTCGATGGTCTGGCGCTTCGTGGAGTATTTCGTACAGCGCATCGACACCGATACCGCCGGCCGTCGTCCAGAAGATGTAGAGCAGGTTGCCGAAACGCGGTTTGGGCGTTGAGGCGCGTGCGCCCTTCTTGACGCGGACAATCCTGGGCAGCGGGGGGGTGGAAGTGGCGGCTTCCATGCGGAGGCGTATATTAGCAGGAATCAGGCAAACGCCAAGAGTGGTATTCGAGAAACGCTGACGGTGCCCGCCGGGTCGCCCGATCAACGGGTTGCCGACACCACGCGGTCAAAGACCTCGCACTGTTGTCGCGCCACTTCCCGCGCGCCGTGCGCGGCAAGAAAATCGTGCAGGCCGGCAGGCTGGATCGCATGGTCGTTTGCCGGGGACAGGTATCCTTCCAGAAACTCACCCGCCTCCCGGACCGCCCCCGGGTCCGCGCTACGCTCCGGGCGGAAGGTCAGGATTCGCTCCACCCCGGCCCCACGCAAGATTTCCACCGCCGGACTGTCCGCGTGCAGCACCGCCAGCAGAGGTCGGCGGGCGAGCAAACAAGGGTAGAGTTTCGACGCGCTGTAAGCGGGTGCGTCCGAGCCGATGACCAGGATCGCGTCGCTCTGGCGCAGGATCTGGAGAGCCTCGAAGTACGGCACGCGGCCGGTGCGTTCTTCGACGAGGTCGCCCACGCCGCAGGCCTGCGCCAGGGTTCGATGCGTCTTTTCCGCCCGGTCCGGCCGGCGCGTAGCTCGTGCCGACGAAATGCATCCGCACCTGCCGCCCACGCTCGCGGATCGCGCGCGCGCGCCGCCGCCAGCGCCCGTGAACAACAGGCGCAGGGCAGGCTGCCATGTCTCCCCCTCCACGCCGACGTAGACCCAATGCCGCCGGCCGTCGCCCGGGTCGAACACCGTCTGGCGCACATCCAGGCCCGGCAGCGAGCTCGAAATCCCGCTCCGGCGCGCCGAAGGGCAGCACGGTGAACCGATCCGGCCCCAGCCACCGCCGGTAACGCCGCGCAGAGGTTTCCACGTAGGCGGGCGACACCGCGATGACGTCGCTCACCGCCCGCCGGACCGCGCGCGGCTCCAGCCTCCGTGCCAGCCACTCGCTAACCCGTGCTTGAGCCGGCCGCCCGGCGGGGGCGGCGCGCCGGGCCGGTCGTAATAATCGCTCATCCAAGGGTCCTGGAAATCGAGCACGTACGGCACCCCGAACCGCCGCCGCCAGCGCGGCCCGAGGCCATGGCGGCGAACATCGTCGTGGAGAAATACACGAGGTCGAAACGCTCCCGTGCCAGCGTCCGGCTGCCCGCGCGCCACAGAAACGGCCACGCGCGCCAGCGCCAATCCCCCCAGCCCGCCAACCGGCGCGTCCAGCGCACGGGCAGCGCGCCCACGCGGATCACCTCCGTCCCGGCGGGCACGGTCCGGTCGAGCAACGGGTCGAGCGTCGCGCCCTCGACGCAATCCGCGCGCACGGCCAGGACGGTGGGCCGCCAGCCGAATTCCTCGAAATACGGCAGCGACATCCGCACGCGCTGGTGGTCCGGCGCGTTGACCGGCGGAAAGTGCGGACTGACGATCAGTACCCGGCGGGCCACGCGGTTTCGTTGTTTTACGCGGCGGGCAGGAACAGGCCGTTGGCATCCTCCGGCAGCGTCTTGGCCGGGACCAGTTTGCCGTTCGCCGTGAACAGGTGACACGCGTACCCGTGGTCTTCGAGGAACGCACGGGTGCGCAGGCCGTTTTCGCCAGTCAGTTCCACGAACAGGGCGTCGATGCGGCGTTGTGTCAAGTATTCGCCCGCGCCGCGCAGGGCGGAGATTCGAAGCCTTCCACGTCCAGTTTCCACAGGTGCAGCCGCTCGATCCCGCGGGCGGAGAGCACGTCGTCCAGCCGCACGAGTTCGATGGGTTCGCCGCCGGTGTCGGACACCGCGTTCCAACTCCCGTGGCGGTCGGCCGGGCCGCGGACTTCCAGGAACGCCGCGCGCGAAACGTCACCCAGCCCCGTGCGCAGCAGTTCGACGGGCAGCGCCGGGTGCGCCTGTAGGCACTCCTCCAGCCAGTCCGCCTGGTGCGCGCCCGGCTCGAACGCCAGTACCTTCCCCGCCGGCACGTATTGCGCGAGATAGAGGAGCATCTGCCCGATGTTCGCCCCGGAATCCACCACCACGCCGTCACGCGGCAGGAAGCGGCGCGCCCAGTTGAGGAAGCCCGCGCCCTCGTATTTGCCGTAGACGATCCAACGGAGGGTCACATTGGCGAGGTCGAGCTTCCACGGGATGCCCCCGCCGGTTTGCACCCAGCCGACGCCGCGCCGGGCCAGCGAACGGCCGAAGAGCCGTTCGCAGATGCCGAGCTTGTTGGGCCAGTCGTACGGTTGCACCAGCCGCAGCAAAAAAGGGAGCGGGAGCGTGTTCATCGTTTTATTTGCGCCCCTCGACGGCCACCCCCGCGCCGTTCTCGACCCGGCTGGCGCTCTCGACCTCCGCGAGGAACGGCATCGCGCCTTCCATGGACGGGCGCGGCGTCACGTCGCCGAAACCGGCCTCGCGCAGCAGCGCCGACATGCTCCCGGCATCGTACATCCATTTGTGCTGGTGGAACCCGAGCAAACGGTGGTAAGTGCCCAGTGCTCCGGTCCTGGGAGCGGCGGGGTGGACGAGCATTTCTTCCATCAGGTGGTCGCCCCCGTTGCCATCCGCACCCGGCGCGTCGCGGCGCGCGAGGTAGCGGCCGACGATGGCGGCGAGGTCCGGCACGACCACTCGCAACACCCCGTCCGGCCGTAGGACCCGGCGGCACTCGCGTGCGAGCGCCAGGGCCTCCGCGCGATGCAGGTGCTCCAGAGTGTGGGATGTGTAAACAGCGGTGAAGCATCCTTCCGGGAACGGCAGCGGACGGCGCAGGTCGAGACCGCAGGATGTTGGCAGGCCATGCGATCGCCGCCTGCGAACGCGGATAGATCCCGAAATCGACAAGGAATTGTTTTAGGCGCGGCCAGCGCGCGAAAACCGCCTGGAAAGAGCCGTCCACGTTCAGCCAGTCCGGCGGGGCGGTGAGTCCGCAGCCGAGGTGCAACCGGTCGGCGGCGAGGTTGGGTCCGGGGGGAGAATTCGTCGTCATGTCAGAAGAAAATCCGCTGCGTGATGACGTGTCTTGCTACGTAACTTTATGTCGCAGACGATCATAATTTTCGAGATAACTCTCCGCAATCAGGGTCGCGGAAAAGCGCGCTTCGGCTTCCTGCCGGCAAGCGATTCGCGATAATTCGGGCAGTCGCTGCACGCACGCCGCCATCTCCTCGACGGTATCGCAAACGAAGCCTGTCTTGCCCTCGGTAATGCCCTCAGGCACGCCACCACGTCGGAATGCTATCACCGGTGCACCGCACAGCAGCGCCTCAGGTAGCACGACCGGAAAAGGTTCATCCCATTCGATGGGTAGAAGCATCGCTGCAGCCGAGCCAAGGAGCCGATTCTTCTGGTCGTTGTCCACCGTGCCGACGAAGACGATTTTCTCTCCGTCGATCAACGGGGCAATCTCCTGGTCGAAGTACGCTTTCTCATGCGGCAGCGCGGAAAGGTTGCCCGCCACGATGAGTTTACGTCCGGCCAAGCCGGCAACGCGAATCGCTGAGTGCAATCCCTTGCAACGTTCGATCCGACCAAGGAAAACCAGCGGCGCGCTTGTTGGGTCCACGTCAGGGCAGTAGAGGTATTGGTCGATGCGCGCACAGTTGTAAATGGTTTGCCAGTCCCCGCCTCCAACCCGGCCGCCGCGGGTGATGAAATTGCTCACGGCAGTGAATAGCATCCGTCTGGGCCGCAGTCGCAGAAAGCTACGGATGTTGGCAGCCCGGACGGGGCGCATATATGTTTGCACCTTCGCACAGTCCACGCGGCCTAAGCCCAGAAGATAGGCTAGCCGGCCGAAATTGTGGATCACGTCGGCCTGCAGCACTTCTTTCCTGAGAATCCGCGTCGCCACCCACCAATGCCGGACGCTGGCCATCCGCGATTGCACACCCTCTTTCCCAAAAGGGATCAACCGGTCCGGCGAGACCGATCCAGGCGCGGCAATGAGCGTGACCTCATGTCCCGCCTTGACATAAATATCGGCAATGTCGGCGATGACTCGTTCGATACCACCGTAATGCTGCGGCGGCACCCGTATGAACGGGTCCATAATGAGAACGATGTGCATGGTACTTTGAGCATCAGGTCCGATCGTTCATCTGTGCGCAAAGTGATTTCACACGGAAACTTTCCACGTCTTCGCCGCCGAACAAGTGACATTCCCATCTTGCTTTCAAACGCAAGCTCGGCCTCTCTACAAACCAATATGAAAGCGCAGCCGCCGCACCAATGAGCACCAAGTTGATGACTGTGCGCCAACCATTGGCAACATCATCAAGGCCGGTGAAACATTGCTGCCAAAGGTAAAGAGAATAACTGAGTACCCCCACGGCAACCAACGTAGGGGTATTCAGAATCCACGATAACCAGCCATCGGTTCGATGGACGACGCATACAAGAATGATGCCGATGCCCACGTTGATCGCACTGATACAAACCGTCGAGTAAAACCCGACAGGACAGACAGAAGGATGGCTTGGCCAAATTGCCAGTGCGAAGACGAGAGCGATCACCGGCAGTTCAAAACGGTAGGATAATAATTTCGCATAAAGCTGACTGCCCTGCGCTCTAAGAATGGCTAGAAAGCATCCCGTGGCGAGAGAATCGGCCACCTCATGGAAGCAGAAGAATCGGGCAACGTGAGGCGAGTTCTTTGCAGCCCAAAAACGGGTCGCGGGCGCGAGACACATGACTGCAAGACAAAGCAACTTGCCATTGCGAATACTTCCAAAACGCAGGCATAGCGGCCAGAGGAGATAGAATTGCTCCTCTACTGCCAACGACCATGTATGACGTGTAAACCATCCGGTGCTCACGTAATCTGATACGTATGTCGCTGCCGGCCATAAATCTCCGATGGTAACACTCGCAATGCCGGTTGCACCACACACAAAGAGGACTGCCAAGAGCACATATAGCGGTGGGAAAATCCTCAGAGTGCGTCGAAAATAAAATCGAGCCAAATTTATCGTACCTGTACGGGCCATCTCAATTAACAGCAGGTGTGTAATCAGATAGCCTGAGATGACAAAAAACACGGTCACACCCAACGGCCCTAGATTAAGGAAACCTACCACGGATGCCATCATGCTGCCGGGGCGAGCGTGCCGGCCATAAGCCATGGCGAAATGGGCCGTGATGACCATCACGATGGAGACCGCCCGCAATCCATCAAGCGAAGGAATCCGGTGAGCATTGGCAGACTTATCTGATCGTGGCGACGCGCTGGGCGGCATGGAAAACAAAGTTGAAGCGCACCGGTTCTAGCGGCCTGTTTGTCACCGCGTCCAGAATTTTGTGGTCAAAGGACAATATGCGAATGCTCGTGAGATCAAACAAGGCAGATGTCCAGGATGGTGCGCAGTTTTTCGGCTACGTCTCGAAGGGTCGGCGAGGAACGGACCGCCATCTTGACCTGCTCCCGCGCGGCGTCGGCCACCTTCAGATCGAAATACCGACAGGCCAGTGCAGCGAGACCGTCTGGATTGTTGGTGAGAAGGAGATCGCCTTCCCGCCATGCGTAGCCGCGCGCGCCCGCATGAGTTGTGGCCACCGGTAGATGCCAGCCGAGCGCAACAGCCAGCTTCGTACTGCACCCCCGTGCGTAATAGAACAGAGGGTGTACGAAGCAGTTCCACGTCGCGGCTTCGACTGCCAAGGCTGCGTCGTCCAACGGTCCCACGTAATCCATACAAGGGTAACTCCTTGCCAGGGCTTCACCTTTGGCACGCGGCCCGCCGACCAACCGGAAACGTGCTGGCGGGGGGGCGATGCGACTGAAAGCGTCGAGAAATAAAATTAACCCTTCCATGTTCGGATAATGGTGAAGCGTGCTCACGCAGCCCAGCCGTTGACCGGCAGGATGCCACGGGAGCGGGTTGACCGGGATCGTGCGCGGCAGCCAATCCACTTTCCGCGCGCCGAGCCAGCGCTCGATCTCCACTTCGAATGGGGCCAGACAAAGCACGAGGTCGAGTGAGCATCGGTGCCGCATTTCCGTGAGGAACTGCTGTCCTAGGAATGCGAACTCACCCGCCGTGACCGCCTCGGTGCCCTTGCCGCGGAGGGAATGCAGCTCATCCACGCTATTGAGGCCTGCCGATAGAAGGACGACCAGGACATCGTCACCCAGTCTTTGCTTCAGCTCCACGGCGACCTCGGCGGTCTCCTCCAGATTGAGGAACACATGCCGGCAATCCGCGCGCCGGCACGCGGCGACAATCTCATCCGCCAAGGTCGGCGGCAGCAGATTGGCGTAGGGGCGACGGCGCAGGAGGCGGCGCAGGCGGGTCTGCCAGCGGCGGTCCGTGTTGTAGGACAGAACCGTGAGATCGAACCCGGCCGCAGCCATCACGGCGAGATGCTCACGCGTGAAAATCTGAATGCCCCCCGCCACCGGCTCCAGCGCGTTCTGATGGGAAACGAACAGGGCAGGAATTTTCGTCTCGATAGCCATATCAGTGGGCATCGGCAAAACTGGCGACGGGCTTTGCGGCAGGCAAAGCGGCGAGCAGAACCTTCGTCAGCCGGCGGCGATAATCGCTCCATTGCCAGCCAGCGGCAGTCTCCCTGGCGTGTGCCTTCATCTCTGCCAGTTCCGTACGGTGTGTCAAGCACCAGTCCAGCGCGCCGGCCAACGCCTCGGGATCGGCCGCAGGCACCACGAGGCCGTTGACCTTTTCGCGCACCAGTCCGGCGGCTCCTGCACGTGGGGTGGTGATCACCGGCAATCCCTGGCTGAATGCTTCTGTAACCACCATCCCGAACCCGTCGCACAGCGTCGGGAAAACCAGTGTGTCCGACTGCCGGTAACGCGCGAACACCTCCTCCGGCCGCCGCCAACCTGTAAAGCGCACCGTCTCCGGGCAATCACGGCACGCAGCGGGCGGCAGAGCCAGCCTACCGACGATCTCCAGAATCGCCTCGTCCGGTGGCACGCGCAACCGCTTCCACGCTTCCAGCAGATGATGCACGCCCTTATGAAGCGCGACCGAACCAACGAACAAGAAGCGCAACGCTCCACGGGTGGGTCTTTCCCCATCATCACGGGATACGACCAGCGGCGCGCCGGGTGCGACAACGCGCACTCTCGACACGTCCAGCCCCGCTGCGGCGTAGGTCGATTTCGTGAATTCCGAATTGACGACGATCAGGTCGGCCGCCTGCCATTCCATCCTCCGCCGCTCCGTTCGCTGGGCATGTTGTCGACGCGCGTGCCGCTGGTAGGGGCTATCAAGTTCGGGGCGCGCGGCGATTTCCTCATTTAGCACTCGTTGGGCGAACCCGTGCTCGGGTGCGGGCACGTCGTAGATACAGCGCATTCCCCTCGCTCGTGCCGCCTCGAAAGTGCGCAGGGCAGCGTGTTCGAAGGCGTACACCGCCTGCGCATCCTCCAGTCCGCACCGGCCGACCCACTCGTCGAAGCCCTGCTCGGCCCAATCCCAGAGGCGGTCCGTCCAGACGCCGCCGCGGTCAAGCCGACAGACAAGCAACCGCAGCAATTCCCGCTCGGGATATCCCCTCGCTAATGACCGGGGAAAACCGCTGATGTCACGGCGGCGCAGCATCTGGTCCAACCATGTACTGCGTGCCAGCCAGCGCCGCCAAGAATTGTCGGGCCGGTCCACCAGCGTGGTCAGGAAACGCCGCAGCATCCCCGCCTCGTACAACGCCTGGCCCGTCTGCTGCACGAAAACCCCGGTCCCGGGATGCGACATGACAACCCCGCCAGCCGGACGGGGTTCGGTAGACAGGGAACGGATGGTCATCGGGATGCCTCGGCCTTAACCTGCCGGTAGAACTCCACGTAGGCGCGCGCGCATTGCTCCAAGGTCAGATTTTCGAGAATGTAATCCCTCGGCGCAAACGCGTGGCAGTCGAGCTTGCTGAGGAATTCGTCGAGCCGGGCGTCGAGTTCTTCCGTGCCGCGAAATTTCACCCCGCAACGCGCATCCCAGTACGGCACCGAACTGACGGGTCCGAAACGCACGCGCTCGGGATAAAACGCCGGGTCGCGCCAGAAGCCCCCGTCGTCCCACGCGAGGATCGGCACTCCGCAGGCCAGCGCCTGCTGGTACGCCAATCCCTGCGTCTCGTGCTCGCAGAGAAAAACCAGCGCGCGGCAGCGGTCGAGGCGGGCGCGGAAGTCCTCCTCCCGATAGAAACCATAGCGGATTTCTGACACCGGCAGCCCGCGTTTTTCCAGCGCGTCGCGCACTGGGCCGATGAGATTGGCCTCCTGCCGGTCGTGGTCCCAGCGGATCTTGTCGTACAGCAGGAACTCGCGGCGATCCCCGGTGGGCAGGCCGGTGTCCGGTGTCCAGAGAGCGGTGTCGATCCCCACCGGCCAGGCCTCCACGCAAGAGCCGAAATACGGCTCCCACATCTGCCGCATCCACTCGCCCGGGACGAGGATTTTTTTGACGGGACGGCGCTTGAGCAGGTCAGGATCGTCCGCCGGATGGGAAGATACCGACGCGCCGAAAAGGATCGGGTTTCGCCAATTCATTTTATCGAGCACCACGGGTTTGCCGATGATGCCGACCGTCTCCTGGGGGTGGGCGCAGGCGTGACGGTATTCGTTCACGCGGTACGGGATTCCGAGGAGATCCAACCCCTTACAGAGATTGATGAAAACCAGCTTTTGGCCGCCGATTTTGGCGGGACCGCGCATCAACTGGCGAATCACCCGGCGCGGATAACGGTCGAAAGGCAGCCAGCGGTCCAAATCCGGTTCCGCGTAGAAGATGTTCAAAGGATTCATGAGCTCCCAACCTGACAAGATTCTTGGCTCGTGTATCAGCAGACCGACCAATTGTTCCGCTAGTCATTTCCCAGATGATCTTTTTCGACGGTGGCAAGTCGTCTCGCGAGGCGGCCGAAAAACCTCGCTAACCTAGCCTGACCCCGAAATCGAATTCTCTTCCCCGCACATTCAATCCTGGCCACGCACGTTTCTTTTTCCTCCGGGGAAAGGTTGCTTGCTTCGTCCACGATGGAAAGGGCGTAGTCATAGTAACCGTAGGCGAGTACGATCGACAAAAAGCGGTCCAGCCTCTCACGGTCCATCGACTCTCCAACCTTGAAATACAGCGCGTCCGCCGCGACTAGTTGTCCTTTCGGCCAACGTGCCGCCCGTTGGAAGAAATTCGATTTTGCCAGATCAAAAAGCTGAAAGCCAGCCGCTCGCATCACCGGGTCGATGTCAGCGAAAAACGGCGCACCTTTCAGGACCGGGTTGAACCAGACTTCCAATTCGACAACCAGAGCTTGTTGCAAGGTGTGCCCCGCGCCTTTCAGAATTTCGCCCTCGGCACCCTCGGTGTCGATTTTCAAGACATCTACTTCGGTGTTCTCCAGCACAGAGAGCGCAGAGTCGATGGGAGTGACGTCGAAGGACGCCGTTCCTTTCGGCTGGTAAAAGCGACGCTGCACAAAATTGTTAATAAATTCATAATTATGTTCGAACAGCGACGCTCCATGCGGGGACTCCACGAGATGAATCGACTTCTGCGCAGGTTCGGACCAGAGCGCATACGGAAGGTAGATTTCGTTTGGTGGATTATTGAGTTTTTTACACTCTGATGGATCAGGCTCGAATCCCACGAAACGAACAGGCAACCCCTTCCACCTTTCATGGATCCCACCGCGCGCACCTACATCCACGATGACGATGGGAGAAGACAATTTTGTGCACGGCTGGTCAGCAAGCAGGTCGTTCATGGTTGGATGGTCGATGATTCGCGACGAGCCAGCGCCCGGCACAGACGCCAAATGACTCCGGCTTTTCGTGCCCCGGTCCGGCCAATTGTCCCCGGCTGAAGGCTATCGCCGCAGAACAGTTGCGAAGCAGAGCGCGCAGGTTCATTCGGAAATAATCCTGTCACAGGCGGTTTGACAGCTTCACAGCCCGCGCACCGAACAGGACGCGGAACATTGGTCGCAGCGCGGTCTTCAACTGTTCGGTAATCCAGAAGGGGAAGGTGCATTTGACAGCGGCATAAATGGTGGCGATGCGCAACGGCCAGCGGTGGCGCATTACCTTTTTCAGCCGGAGCGCCTCGGTGGTGTACGGCGGTTTATCGGCAAACGATGCGTTGAAATGAACCACTGCAGGATAAGCCATCGCGGGAATCTGCCATTCCGGGTAGGGTTTCGAATTGGCCGGGTAGTTAAAGAGACGAGCGCGACCGGCAAAAACGTCGATTTCCACCGGGCCGGAGAAAAACATGGGTTCCGCCTTGATCGAACCATCCTCGGTGATCGGGTGTTGTCCGCACAACGCCATTCCCAAACCGATGAGCGGTTCCTCGTTGGGCACACCGCGCAGGCGAACGATGCCCATCTCGTCGTAATGTCCCTCCAGTTCCCGCGCCTTGCGAAAAACTTTTTCGCTGACGGGCCCTTTTTTCACGTAGTAGAGTCCGCCGCAGAAACGCGGCACCCACGACGTGCCGACCGCGCGGCAGCGCGCGGCGATGTCGCCGAACAACTCGCCGTCCACCTCCTCGCGGCCGACCACGGAAACCTCGCAGCCGCGGAATTTCTCGAAGACTGGTGCCAGGTCGGCCACGCACAGGCAGTCCGCGTCGAGGAACAGGGTTTCGTCGGCGGGGGCGAGACGGTCGAGATGGAGTTTGGGCGAGAAACCGTGTCCGAGTTCGCCGGGCTGCAGCTTCACGATGCCGATGTCATCGAGGTCGGCAGGCACGAAGTCGGGTCGGTCGGTGGCGAGAAAAAATCGGATGTCACTGTCGCGGTGCCACCAGCGAAACGAGCGCGCCAGATTGGCTGCCATCTCCACATAGATTGGCTTGCCAACGGCAAGAGTCAGGACAGCACGACTGGATGGTTGCATCTCTCGACCTACTGTTTTAACGAACGCCGAGGCGCAACGCCAGGGCGTCGCGCCAGAAAAGGTGGCGGATAGGGGTGATGTAGTGGCGCGCCGGCCACTGTTTGCCGCAGAACGTGGGCGACAACGTGAACTGGTCGCTGCTGAAAATGCGACTCACTTCCAACCCCCATTCGATCCTGCCCCTGCGGGTGACGGCTTGCGCGAGGATGGTCTGTTCGGTGAAAACGTTGCATTTGACGCTGGCCTGCTCGATCAGCGGCTCCAGTTCGCAGTCATCGTAGAGGTTGCCCTCGAAAATCGCCAGTCCCGTGTTCACCGGCGGACTTTGCAACAGATAGGCCTGCAAATTCGCGGTCAGATTAGAGTCGTATCCATAAACCCAGTCTTCGGACGCGAGGAAAAAAGGCGCGGCGGGTAGATCGACGTTCAAGAATCTGGTGAAATCGGAGTAGAAGAGAATATCGCAGTCGCACCAGAACATGCGGCGCGATTCGGCTTCGGCGAGGATCACGGAGAGCTTGCGGCCAAAACCATCCTTCCCGGCGTAACGCACCAACGCCGAACGGCCTCTTGCGCGGTGGTGTTCGGCGGAAGCCTGCCACGCCTTGACCTCCAATCCGGCTGGCCACCAACGCAGCCTCCGCCCGATCTCAGCCAATTCGACCGTGCCGTCCGACACGACCGTCACGGCTGGCAGGCGCGACCAGCGAATCGCCACCGAATACAGAGCCTGCTCCAGCATGGGCAGATGTTTGCGTCCGCAAGCCGTCAACAACGGCAACTCCAGCGCCGGTTTCTCCGGCACGCGCGGAGGCGGCAGCAGGCGCAAAGCGCCGCGATAGAGCGAGCCGGAACGGAAAGCCAGCGAATTTTTGAGCCTTCGCCCAACGATCAAGGCGCGATCTTTCAGGGAAAGGCTCACGGCGGCGATTGGGTACGGTCGGTTGCAGCCAGGCCGTGCGGCGATTGCTCAAGGTGCGGCTGCATCCACAACCACGACATGCGCACCGGCCGGTATTCCGTCGTTGCGAGGATCAGCCAGCGCCCAAGGAGCCGACGCGCCACCGCTCCGAAAGGCAGTTCATCGACGGTTCGCGACTGAGCGTGAATGATCCGCTGCTGGTGCGAAGCAGCGAAACGCGCCGCGATGACCTCGGCGATGTCCGGATGAAACTGCGGATGCAGTTCGACGAGGATCGTGCAATGGGCCAGAGCCGGCAGCGCCACCGGATCGAGCAACTCTTTCTCGGCTCCTTCCACGTCCATGATCAATAACGTCTTCTCGGGCGCGTGGAGAGCGTCGGCGAGTAGCTCCCTCGTGCAAAATCCGTTGACTTCGATCCTCGGGGTCGCACCGTTCGCTTCGGCCATCTCTTTTAGCAGGGTGCGCCCGTCGGCTTGAGCCTCGAACGCAATGCACCGCAGCGTTGGACAACGTCGGGTCAGCCCCACGGCGTAGTAACCTTCGGCCGCTCCAACGTCGACCAGCAGCGAAGCCGGTTGTCGGCAGATGCCTTCGATGATGGGCTGCAACTCGAGTTCATAGGTTCCCAGCAGTTTGGCCAGCAGGACGCTGCCCACGCTCGAGTGGACGTATTTCATGCCGGCGAAAGGCCCCGCGAGCACCGTCCTTCCCGAGATGACGCGAGCCAGCATCCTGTTGGCGAGACTGCGTGGGTGGAGCGCGCCCAGGCCGAACAGATTCAGAACCTTTTGGACCCACCGGGCTGCCCCGGCGGCACTGCCCGTGAGGGCTTCAGGAGTCGGCGATTTTCCATTCATGCTTTGGAAAAGCCACGCCGAAGCGCGAGTCATAAGCCCAGTGTCCTCCGATGGCACGACCGTGGACGGTGAACGAGGCGAGGCCGGTCGCTTCTTCGATGATACGGATGGCAGGCTCCGTCACCGCCACGTCCACGAGGTATTCACCCGGTGCGAGGCAGCAAAAATCCATCTGGAAGATCACACTCAGTTCGTTGCGCGACGGCAGGGCAACCCCATCGTGCGGATTCGTGGAGAAAAGGCATATCAAATGACCCTCCGCGTTCTTGATGCTGATGTTGACGCCGATGGGAATATCCGATGGCAGCGCGCGGAGCTTGACCAGAACTCGCAACGGTTCGCCGAAAAAGATGTCTGTCGCCCCTGCCCGGGCTTTTACTTCCGCGGAAGGAGATTCAGCAAGGATTTGCACGCCGTCGAGATACCGGTGCATCCGCGCAAGCATCTCAGGCGTGGTACGGCTCCCTTGGGTGCTGAGATACGCGGCAATGCTTTCCTCCGTCGTCGGGTACTCCCGCGCGCTGCCGTGCGTCAGCAACAAACAGCGGCTGCATAATTGCGTGACCGCCCCCATATTGTGAGAGACGAAGAGCACCGTCCGGCCCTGGCCTTTGGCTACGTCCTGCATCTTTCCCAGGCATTTTTTCTGAAACGCCATATCGCCGACGGCGAGCACTTCATCGACGATGAGGATTTCGGGCTCCAGATGGGCGGCCACCGCAAACGCCAGCCGCACGTACATGCCGCTGCTGTAACGCTTGACCGGCGTGTCCAGGAATTTTTCCACCTCCGCGAAGGCGACGATCTCGTCGAACTTCGCTTTGATCTCCGCACGGTGCATGCCGAGGATCGCGCCGTTGAGAAAGATGTTCTCGCGGCCGGTCAGCTCCGGGTGGAAGCCCGTGCCCACCTCTAGCAGACTGGCGACCCGGCCTTTGAGCGAGATACGACCGGCGGTCGGTTCGGTGATGCGGCTGAGCACCTTGAGCAACGTGCTCTTGCCCGCGCCGTTTCGCCCGATGATGCCGACGACTTCGCCGCGCCCCACTTGGAGGCTGACATCCCGCAGTGCCCAGAATTCGTCGATGTCCGCGGGTTGGCCACCTTGATCGCGGCCACCACGCAACGCCCGCCACGGGGCCGCGAACTTCTCGGCCAGTACGTCGCGCAAAGCCGTATAACGTCCCCGTGACTGATTGCGCCCGAGCACATACTTTTTGCTTAGGTTCTCAACGCGGATGACGACATCCTTATCCATGCTGGGCGGGGGCTTGACTCATGGCGTGCGGTCGGAATTCAAGCAAAGGGCACGCGGCACGCGAAGTCAACGCGCTTGTCTTTCGCATCCTTTATCCCTCATCCTTTGCCCTCCGCCCCTCCCGCATGGACCTGAGTCGCTACGATAACTCCGACTTCTCTCGCGGCGCGCCCGCCTGGAAGGAAGCGCTCTGGCTGCTCGCGCGCGGCCGGTTCTTCCAGTCGTTCCTGCCCTGGCCGTCCGCCCTGCGGGTGGCAATCCTGCGGGCGTTCGGCGCGCGGGTGGGCCGGGGGGTGGTCGTGCGCGGCGGCGTCAACGTTTCCTTCCCGTGGCGGCTGACCGTGGGCGACCATGTCTGGATCGGCGAGGACGTGGGCATCCTGAGCCTGGCGGAGGTCGTCATCGAAAACAACGTGTGCATCAGCCAGCGGGCGTACCTTTGCACGGGCAGCCATGATTACCGGCGGGAGGATTTCAAGCTCGTGGTCCGGCCGATTATCGTGCGGACGGGGAGCTGGATCGCGGCGGCGGCGTTCATCGCGCCGGGGGTGGAGATCGGCGCTGGCGCGGTGGTGGCAGCGGGCAGCGTGGTCAATCGGAACGTCCCGGCAAACGCGCTGGTGCGCGGCAATCCCGCCGAGGTTGCCCGGGAGCTTCGACGCGACGGATGACGACTGGACCGGGAGCCCATGCGCTTTCTCTTCCTCAACCAATACGGCCCGCCCGACCCCGCGCCCACCGCGCGTCTGCTGGGCGAACTGGCCGGGGGACTGCGAGCCGGCGGACACTCGGTGGAGATCGTTTCGCAAGGGCAAAGCTACGAAGGGCGTCCCGCCAGCGGCGGGCGGTTGCGGCGGGAATTGCGGGCGTCCTGGACGATCCTGCGCGCGGGCTGGAGTCCGCGCGGCGGCAGGCCGGATGTCGTGCTGGCGTTGTCCTCCCCGCCGGGCTTGCCTGTGGTCGGGGCGTTGCTCGCCTGGCGGCACCGCGCGCCGTTGGCGCATTGGGCGATGGACCTTTACCCCGAGCTGGCGCTGGCTTTGGGCGAGCTCCGGCCGGGCAGTCCGGTTGCTTGGATCGTGCGAACAGCCATGCGCCGGGCGTACCGCCGGGCGGCGCTGTTGGTGGCGCTCGACGAGGATATGCACGCCCGCTTGCAGCCTTTCTGCCGCCGGGAGGTGCGCACAATGGAACCCTGGCTCGCCCCGGCGGTCGAACAGCAGGTCGAGGCCGTCGCGCCGAGCGGAGTGAAACAGTCCGCCTCATGGACGTGGCTGTACTCGGGTAACCTCGGACGGGCGCACGAATGGCGCACGCTGCTCGAAGCGCAGGCGCAACTCGAAGCACGCGGCCTGCCGATCTCCCTCCTCTTCCAAGGGGACGGCGCGGCGCGTGCCCCCGCCATGAAATACGCGGAAAAGCTGGGCTTACGTCTCTGCGAGTGGAAGGGATACGTTCCCGAGGCGAATCTGCTGTCGGCGCTGCTGGATTCACATTTGCTCGTCGCCACGCAGCGACCCGAAACACGGGGACTGCTCTGGCCCAGCAAACTGGCGCTGCTGGAACGATTGCCGCGCCCTGTGCTTTTCATCGGTCCACTCGACGGTGCGATTGCCGCACGGCTGCGGCAGCGAGGCCAAGCCGGGGTGTTTGCGCCCAATCAGGCTCAGGCCGTTGCTGACTGGATTGAAGCGTTGTATCTCCAATCACCGGATGCGGCTCCTGTTTTGAACACGCGCACCTGGCCGACCCAAAAGGATGCGTGTGCCGCCTTGGCGCAGTGGCTGGTGGAGTGCGCTGGATGAGATGTGATCTTGTCCCGAAAAAGAGGTTCTTCCGCACTTTGTGTGGAAGAACCACAAAACCGGGGCAAGATCGCGCACGGCACCAGCAATCTACCTCCATCGCCTCATACAACGCGCCCCAGCGAACAGCGGCTGGCGGCTGGCTTTTTCTTGCATTTCACATCCTTCTTCGCCAGCCTCTATCGTTGAGCCTGAGTCCGTCAGGCGGCTACGCTCCCCCCACCGTGCAAAACCATTTTCGAGAACGAACATCACCCTTGGAAGCAGCCTTTCAAGAGCATCGTGATTCCTTATGCACAATGATCGCAGCGGCATTCGGAACCTCTCCCGGTTTTCTTTGCCATCACCTTCGCCTTCTTTGCGCGGCGGCTATCGCTCTCCTGACCTGCCCTCCGCTGCTCGTGGCAGCCCCGGACCTTGGCTTGCGCGTTCCGGCCACTGACAGCCAGATCAAGGCCGTCGCCGGTTACGTGGAAGACCAACCCGTTGAAGGGTATCAGCACGCCTCCCCGCAAGCCTTCGAGGCATTCCACGATCTTAAGTACGGCGTGCGCATCCATTGGGGCATTTATTCCATCCCCGGCAAACCTGGCGAGTCCTGGCCATTTCTACCCATGACTTTCGCGGCCAAGCAGGCCTACCAGGACCTTTACAAAACCTGGAACCCGGCGGGCTTCAACGCCGACGACTGGATGACGGCCTTCGCCGAGGATGGGCTCAAGATGTTCGCGTTCACCGCCAAGCATCACGAAGGTTTTTCCATGTTCGACACCAAGACCCGCGTGCATCAGCGGGTGAACTGGACCGCGCCCGGAGGGCCGACACTGGAGGATTGTGACCTGGCCTACAGCATCATGGAAACCCCCTTCAAGCGTGATGTGGTGAAGGAGCTTTGCGACGCGGCGCGCAAGCGTGGGATCAAGATCGATCTTTATTTCTCGAACCCCGATTGGTACGACGCGGATTTCCGTCCCTACGGCTACGATCCCGTGACCACCGCCGCCGCCACGCGGCAGCCCGAACTCTACGGCCGTGCCTCCGTGGCCGAACGTCGCAACGCCGTCGCCTTCGTGGCTCCCGATCCCACGCCCGAAGAAGAAACCCGGATGATGGCTCGCTACCGTCAGCAGCTCACGGAACTGCTCACGCACTACGGCAAGATCGACATGCTGTGTCTCGACATGTGGCTGGGGAAGAAAGTGTGGCCGCAGACGCGCGACACGATCTTGAGCCTGCGAAAGCTCCAGCCCGACGTGATGTTGCGCGCCCGCGGGATCGGCAACTATGGCGACTACTATACTCCCGAACGCTTCACGCCCGGCGGCAAGGAAGCGACCGAGATGCCCTGGTTCGAAATCTTTCCGCTGGCGAGTTCCTTTTCCTACGAGGCTGACCCCACCAAGTATAAGGGAGGCGGGTGGATCGTGAAGATGTTGGCGGACATCGTGGCGAAGGGCGGCAATTTCATGGTGGGAATCGGCCCTGACGGCAATGGAAAATTTCATCCCCAGGCGCTGGCCGACCTGCACGACGCCGGCGAGTGGCTCAAGGTCAACGGGGAGGCCATCTACGCCACGCGCCCGCGCGACGGTGACTTATGGAAAGAAGGCGAGGCAATCCGGTTCACCCGCAGCAAGGATCAAAAGACGGTTTACGTCTTGAGTATGCGGTGGCCGGACGAAGAACTGAAAATAAGTTCGGTGCGCCCGTCGGAAGGCTCGACGATTACCCTGCTCGGGTACGATCAACCGATCCAATGGGATTACGATGAGAAGCAAGGATTGGTGCTCCATCTCCCCGCGACCATGAAAGACGAAGCGAAACGTCCCTGCCGATTCGTGTATTGCTTCAAGATAAAGGTTTCGTGAGCTAGCTTGCGTCGATCAGAACCGCCATCCTCTGATGAATAGTTGGCCAGCACTCGTTCTCAGCGTTACGCTTTTTCTCTTGCCGATGTGCGCTCTCGCACAATCGTCTCCTGCCATGAGTACCCCGTCTCCTGCGGAAGTTTCCTGTAGCCTCACGCCCGAACAACTCCAGAAGCGTCGTCAGGAACTCATCCCAGGGTTACTCAAACGCGCGCAGGAAGTCACCGACCTGCCCAACGGGTTGCGCCTGCGTTTTGAACCCCGCGCCGGTTTGCTGGCCGAGTTGGCCCGCGTCATCGAACAGGAACAGGACTGCTGCAATTTTCTCCGCTTCGATCTGTCGGTTGCCCCGAATGCGGGTGCGGTGACTTTCGAGGTCACGGGTCCGGCGGGCACGCGCGAGATGTTGCGCGCCCTCTAAAGAACCCGCGGTTGCAAGCCTTCCAGCACTGCCAGCAGGAGGGATTCGCGTTTGGCGCGCGTGTCGGGCACGACAAAATCGGCGCGGACGTGCAGTTCAAACCCGGGCGCGACTTCGACCCGCCGCCACAGGACCGTTTCCGGGCGGGGAACCGGCGGAGGCGCGGCACCCGAGATCGCCGGCGGCACGGCGGGCACGGTGGGCACACGCGGCGGTGACGCTGGCGGCGGCGGGGTGGCGGCCATCAGATCGCGCACGAACCGCAAATGTTCGGGCGGTCCGGCTGCGGCGATGTGCCCGTCTACCTCCTCGCGCGGAACCGCTGCCGCCGCCGTGGACACGCCACCCGCGAGCATCGCCTCGTAATCGGCCTCGGTTTTACCCGCCAGCATCTTGAGCAGCGCCGGGGCCGTGTAGCCCTCGAAAAGCAGCCGCCGGATGACGAGCGCCTGCAAAAGATGCCCATAATGGTATCGGGCCTCCTTGCCTTCGCGTTCCGGCGGCGAGATGAGTCCGAACGTCGCGTAGTACCGCACCAGCCGCGGGTTGAACACGTCGCTCAGCTTGACGTTGTAACTGCGGCTCGCGGGCAGGTAACGTTCGATGAGGCTGTTAACCACCTCGACAAATTCGTCTAACCCCCAGCGTCCGCCCGACGCCTTGATCTCGCGTAGGGACGTGTAACTCGCGCCCGGGTTGGACGCGGGACGTTCGGACGCGCTCACAGGTCGATGCCCTTGCGCCGGGCCTGTTCACGGATGGCATCGCGCACCTCGCTGTCGAAGCTCGCCGGGGCCGGCGCGGCGGATGGCACGGCAGCGCCCGGGATCGGCGGCGGGGTGGCGACGGTGACCTTGCGGTGCTGCTCTTCGAGGTATTCATCGCGCTGGCGGCGGAGAGCATCGGCGCGGGCGAGGAGCCGGTTGCGCTCGGCGCGGCGACGTTCCAGGGCGTTGCGCAGATCGACGGGCGCGAGGTCGCGCAACTCGGCGGGCAGGAGCCTGGGGTTGATTTCCTCCAGCCGCAGCTTGCCTTCGTCAAGAGCGGCGAGGAGTTCGTCGTCGCCGAACACCACTTTTTTGTGTCGGGTCGAATACGCGAGCCGGTCGGCCGTGGACGACGCCGGGGCCGCGCTGCTCGACGCCAGTTTTTCACGCACGGACGTGTGCGCCGCGTCGCTGCCGTAGGGAACGGCCGTGCCGCCGAGTTCGAGGCTGACGGCGGCCATTTCCTCATCGTAGGGCGTGGCGCGCACCTGCACACCGCCGTCTTGGAGGATAGCAGCGTATTCGCCGAGACCCATCTGGGCGATTTCCTTCCACGGACGCACGGTGGAGCGTTCGCCGCCGCACTGGATTGTGTTGATGACGATCCCTTTCTTGACCGCGCGGGCGCAAATCTCCGGGTACTGCTCCTGGTCCGGGTAATCCATGTGCGGCGGGGCGTCGCCGACGAGAAAGATGATTTTTAACACCTGTTCGCCGGTGCTCCACTGGATAGCGTCCACGGCTTCGAGCAGACCCGCGTTGACATCCTCGGGCATGTCGCCGCCGCCCGCCGCCCGGAAGGCGCTCAAGTGCCGGAAGGTCAGGTCCGTGTCGTCGGTCAGGCCGTAGTGCTTGACCACGTAGTCGTCGCAACGGTCGCGGTAGGCGACAAGGCCAAATTTCACTTCCGGCGCGGGATCGCGTGCGCTGATGGCGTTGGCGATGGCCCAGATTTTGGCCTTCGCGCCTTCGATCAGGCCGCCCATCGAACCGGTCGTGTCCAGGACGAACACGATTTCGACGCGGGCACGCGCGGCGGCCGGTGACACGGGTGGGACGGGGGAGTCGTTCATTCTTCCATCCATATAGTAACAGTATATATTGTCAACAACGGAAGTGTTTGTCGGCTGAAATAAAAGGCGCTTGGGAAAGCTCCGCCGTGCCGTTAGTTTCGCCGCTGCAACGCATGGCCAAAGACCGTCCATCCTGGCAACTGGCCGACCTGATCGACTACGAGTTCTTCCTCGACGCCGACGAACGCCAGCCCGCCGACCTGCACGCGCGCGACCGCAAGCTGTACCTAGAAAACATCGCGCCGACGCTGCCGATGGCCCCGGCGAGCGAACCGGTGACAAAGCACGACCGGCGGCGGATCCTCCGGGGCTGGACCGCCGCGCGGCGGCGCGGGTTGCAGGACGGGCCGGACGGAGACGAGACGCTCCTGCCCGGTGAGGCGTTCGCGCAGGTGCGCGGCGCGGTGGCGGCGACGCTGGCGGTGGTGGCGCTGCTCATCGGCTGGACGGCAGCGACGGCGGCGCTGGCGTACTCGGCGGGCGCGGAGCCGATCAATGCGTTCGTGTTCTTCGTGGAGTTCGCCCTGGCGCAGGTGCTCATCCTGGCGGGTGCGTTCGCGGTGCTGGGGGCGCGGTGGTGGTTCCCCGACGTGAAGATCCCGTCGCTGGCGCGCTTTTGCCTGCGAGCGGCGGTGGGCCTGGCCGGGGCGATCTGGAAGCGCAACCGCGTGCGGATCGCGGGGGCACGGCGGCAGAACGCCGAGGCGCTCTTCGGGGTGCTGCGCGCGCGGCACACGCTCTATCGCGGGGTGCTGGTCTGGAGTCTGGTGAGCCTGACGCAGGTGTTCGCCATCAGCTTCAACGCCGGAGTACTCGGAGCGATGACGGCGCGGCATTTGCTCCATGACCTGGACTTCGGCTGGGAATCGACGTGGCTGGACGCCGTGCAGGTGTCGCGGGCGACGGAGGTCATCGCCGCGCCGTGGTCCTGGCTGGTCCAGCCGGGTTATCCGAATGCCGCGCAAGTCATGGGCAGCCAGAACCGCAAGCGCGACAGCGGCCGGCTCGACTCGGAAAGCCTCAAGTCGTGGAGCCAGTTCCTTTTCGGCGTGGTGATCGTTTACGGTCTGTTGCCGCGGGTATTGCTGCTGGCGTTGGCCGCCCGGGCGCAGCGTTCGACGCTCGACCGGCTCACGTTCAACGACGGCCGTTCCGCGCAGACCCTGGGCCGGCTGCTGACGCCCACCGTGCAGACTTACGGCGCGACGCCCGCGACCGCAGCTCCGGCGAGGACCGCCGGTGTCGCCTTCCCAGTTGTACCCGAAACTCCCCCGCCCCGCCAGCCACCTTCCGGATCGCGGCACGTCGCGGACCCGGTCCTCGTGCTGAACCTGACCGGCTACCCATTCGAGGGTCCCGCCGCCGCCGCCGCCGTGGGACGATCCTCCGCCAACGGGGACCAGCGGCCGGTGTCCGTCTTCGAGGCGAACACCGCCGATGACGAGGAGGAAAAACGTGCGTTCGCCACGCTGGGCGGACAGGCCGCCGCCGCGCCGGACGCGGAGGTGTTCGCGCTGCTGGCGTCGTGGACCCCGCCGATGATCGCCAGCCGGCTCTCGCTCGACCAACTGCGCGCCACCGTCGGCCCGCAACGTCTCGTGACGCTCGTGCTCGTCGGCAAGCCCGCGCCGGACGGGACGTTCAAGCCCGTGCGCCCGACGGACCGGGACCTGTGGGTCAAGGCAGTGCAGACGCGCGGGGATGCATTCCTGGCCCTGCCGTGAGATTGACGGCCGGGGCGAAAATCGCTACGCTGCCGCCATGTCCATCGACCAGTTGACCGCAGAAGCCTTGGCTCTGCCGCCGAGAGACCGCGCAACGCTTGGTTTGAAGCCTTGGGAAAGTATCCCTGAACCCAAGGGGACGGATTGGGACCCCGGATATTTGCAGGAAGTGTTGCGACGCGCCGAAGAATTACGGTCCGGCAAGGTAGGATAAACCGATTCGCAAATATGCCAGCTCTCACCCTGCCGGAGATCGCTCCACCGAGCCGTCCTGCCATCGCCCGTTCCGTCGCACTGCCCGCACGAAGCGGTGCGCTTATCCCGCCCGCCTCTTCTCAACGCATGTATGCCGTAGCTTTCGACATGGACACCGACACGCTTGCGCGTTCGTACCCGACCCCGTCCTGGAACAACGCCTACGCGGACATCCGGCGTGTTTTGGAACGGCACGGTTTTTCCTGGCAGCAGGGCAGCGTTTATTTCGGCGGCGAGCAGGTGAATGCTGTCACCTGCGTGCTGGCAGTGATGGACTGCACCCGCAGCCTGCCGTGGTTCGCTGCTTCGGTGCGTGATATTCGGATGATGCGCATTGAGGAGTTGAACGACCTCATGCCTGCGGTCCGGCAAGCGGTGGGCGAGGATATCTGATCCTGGCCGCGCTCGCCGCCGATGACCACCCCGCCCGTCCCCAGTTTCGCCGTGCTCGGCGTCGTCAACGAAGGAAAAACCTCCGTCGTCGCCACCCTCAGCGAGGACCCGCACGTCACGCCCGACCCGACGCCGGGTGCCACGGTCCACTGCGAGGCGTTCCCCATCAAGATCGACGGGCGCGAGGTCTTGCGGCTTTACGACACGCCCGGGTTCCAGAACTCCGTCCGCGCGCTGGCCTGGTTCCGCGAACAGTCCAAAAACCTGCCGCCCGGCACGGACCTCCTGACCCTCTTTAGGGCAACGCACGCGCGCGACCCGAATTTCGCCAACGAGTGCGAACTCTTCCGGCCCATCGCCGAAGAAAACGCCGGGATTCTCTACGTCGTGGACGGCTCCTCGCCCATCGGCCAGAACTACCGCGCCGAGATGGAAATGCTCTGGCTCTCGGGCCGCCCGCGCATGGCGCTCATCAACCACAAGGACGCCGACGACGATTACACCGCCGCGTGGGAGACGGAACTGGGCAAGTTTTTCAACCTCAAGCGCCGTTTCAACGCCCACCGCGCCACGCAGCACGACCGGCTGGACCTCTTGCGCGCGCTCCAGCAGATCGACAGCCGCCCGGAGTGGAAAGCCGGTTTCGAGACGGCCATCGCCGCCTTCGAGCAACGCTGGGTCCAGCGCCGGCTCGACGCCGCCACAGCGATTGTGCGCATGACGGGCGACTGTCTGGGTTACGTCGAAAAAGCCAACTACAAGCACGAGGCCGAGGTGCCCGGCATCAAGGTCCGGCTGGGCGCGGAATACCAGAAAAACGTCGCCCTCATCGAACGCCGCGCGCACGAGCGGCTGCGCGACATTTATTCGCATCCCGTCGCGCTGGAAGCTCTCGACGGACTCGACGTGGGTCTTTTCCACGAGGCGACCTGGCAAACGCTCGGACTGACGCGCGACCAGCTCGTCTGGGCGGCGACGGCGGCCGGGGCGACGGCAGGGCTGGCCATCGACGCGCTGGCGGGCGGGCACACGCTTTTCGCGGGCACGACCATCGGCGGCCTGATCGGCGGCGCGGGCGCGTTTTTCGGCGGCAAGCGGCTGGGCGAGGTGACGTTCGACCTGCCGGGTGCGAGCAAGCTGCCCGCGTGGCTCGCGCCGCGCGGCAAGCTGGGCGGCCAGCAACTCCAGGCGTCCTGCCGCAATGTGGATTTCGTGTTCGTGCTGCTGGACCGGGCGTTGTTGCTCTACGCGGCCCTGGTCAACCGGGCGCACGCGCGGCGCGACGCCATCCGGCTCGGCGCGCCGGCGGAGAGCGGGATGAAGGGCTACACGCACGAATGGTCACGCGAGGCGCGGAGCGTGTGCGTGGATTTCGCGGCTTCGCGGCGCGAGGGTTGGCGAAAGCTGCCCTTCGGCCGGCGCAACAAGGAGGAGATCGAACGCGCGTTTTTCGAGCAGATCGACCGCGCGCTGAAAGCCATCGGCGGGCAGTGAGGAAACCTTGCCAAGCGGCGGGTTCGGCAGCAGAATGGAACGATATGGTGCAGGCTTCCCAGCAAACTGTCACGGAGCGCAAAGCCGCGCTGCATGCGCAGATCGACTTGCTGGAAGGCGAACAACTCACCGCTGTCGAGCGCACACTCTTGAAACTGGAAGCCGAACGACTCGCCGCCGAACTTGGCGCGGAGTTTGACGAGGCGTGGCGTGACGGACGGATCACGGAAGAAAGCATCCAAGCCGCCATCGCCGAACACCGGGCAAAACACCCGTACCGGTGAGGGTTTGTCTGGATACCAACGTTCTGTTGCGATTGTTCAACGCTGGCACACCCTTCACGGTTCTTCGCAGTGCGTTTCTTGACGGCTACCCGGAACTGGTGTGTTCCAACGAAATTTTGCTGGAGTGGGAAGAGATGGCGACCCGGCTCTTCGGACGGCCATATTGGAACAAAGCCACCCGTTTTTTGGATGTCCTCATCAAACTGGGCGGCGGCCCAATCCAAATGGAATCCAGTTTTCGCTTCCAAGTCATCACTGCCGATCCGGAGGACAACAAATTCGTGGATTGTGCAATCGCGGCGAATGCGGATTTTATCCTCACGGAGGACCGGCACTTCGCTGCGCTGATCGGATCGGGCTACCGGCCGCAGCCGATTGCTCCGCAAGCCTTCATCGACAAATACCTGCTGCCACTGCCATGAAGAAGTTCGTCAGTTTGATCGCAAACGTCCGCGTCTGGCTGCTTCTGCTTGGTCTGCTCCCGCTGCCCGCCAAGCTGCCCGCGCAGGACGACGGCAGCACGCTCCAGCCGCTGTCCCCGTCCACGCTCCCGACGCCCACGCCGACGCCCGCCGACCCCGTGCCGCCCGCGCTCGGCGCCGACCTGACGGCGTTCATCAAGGACGAACTCGCCGTCCAGCAGCAGGACGACGCCGCCAAGCTCGCCAAATTCTACGCGTTCCCGCTGGAGGATGAGGGCCGGTCGGTATCCGCCAAGGATTTTAAAAGCGCCTGGACCAGCTACGCGAAGGCGTTCGCCCATCGCACGCTCGAAACCATCAACGTGAAGTTCCTGAGCTACGACGCCCCGACGGACACCGTCGAGGCGCAGCAGACGTTCGGCATCGAGACGGAGCCGCAGGGGAAGTCGGATTCGGAGAGAAAACTCATCATTCGCCAGTTGCGCATCGTGCGCGCCAGCAAACCCGCCCGCGCCATCGACCGGCGTTTCACCGTGAAGGAATTCTGGACCTACGACACGCGGCTTTCCGAGGCGGACCATTTCCAGCCCGGCCATCCGCCGAAGCACTTGGCCAACGATATTTCTTATGCCGGCGGGGTCCGCGATGCCGTCAATGCCATCATTCTTCAGGATCGCGCTAATTATTATTCGGGCCACAAGGACGGGCGCGACGCGGACGACGAACCGTGCGCTTACTTCGATGATCGCGCGCACCGCGAACTGCTCTACAAAGCCCGTCTCAAGCTCATTCCCGATACCCCTGCGGCTCTCGAAGCCATCCTCCACGGGACGCCCCATGTGCGGGTGTCTTTCAGCGACAACCTGCGCGGCGAGAACCGCGATGGTTATCCGGTCCTGAACGTCGGCGTGCTGGATAAATGACCCTCGTCTCTCCCACTATGCGCGCCACCATCCTTTGCCTCGTGCCCGTCCTGCTGCTGGCCGCCGGGTGCGCTCACCCGGACGCGAAGGGTCCAACGAGCGGTCAGACCTATCGGGCGGTCTGGACCGTGCGTCGCGCCGCCGACAACAAGCCGCTGGCGGGCGTGACCTCGCCGCCGGTGCGCGTGGGCGGCGGCGAACTCCGGGTGCGGACGGATTCGCAGCGCGCCGAGGACAACCGGCCGGCGTTCCCGGAGTTTCTGGCGCGGTTGTCGCCGATCCGCCGCAGCGCGCAGATCGAGTTGGTGACGCGCGTCACCGTCCTCGACGCCGTCCGCAACAAAAAAGGCAAACTGAAGGTGCACAAGCGTTTCATCGGCGCGCTCCTGCCGATCCGGCCCGGCGAGAAGCTCGGCGTCAGCGGCCCGGGCGATCCGGTCGTGGTGGAGGTGGAGCTAGTGCGTTGATCCCGCTGCGCGGCGGCGGTCAGGCCGGGAAATCCGCCGGACGGTAGCCCACGCGAATGATCGAGCACGTCTCGACGGCGCGCAGCCCCAGCCGGGTCGCTTCCGCGAGGAGTTCATCGCTCTCCGCGCCGGGATTGATCCAGAGTTCGGCGGGCCGCTTCGCCGCGATGGCGGGCAGCAGTTTCACGCCGACCTTCGCCGGGACGTACAGGCTCACCACATCGAGCGGTTCGGCGAGATCCGCGACCGACCCTACGGTGGGCAATGCCTCGACGGTGGGTTCGTTCGGGTTCACCGGGAACACCCGCCAGCCCGCCCGCACGAAGGCGCGCACGCCCTTGTTGCCGAACTTACGCCGGTCGGTAGATGCGCCGACGACCGCCACGGACTTCATCCTTTTCCTCAGTGTCCGCCGGGATTGGGGTTGGGCGTGGCGATGTGCACGACCTTGTGTTTGCCGTTGAGCGCCTGGTCAGCGCCTTCGATGAAAGTTTTGTAAAACTCGACGAACCCGGCTGCCACCGCTCCGATGATCATGCACAGGACAACCTTTTGGAGAAAACCGTGTTGCATAAAAGGGACTGACCCCCTCCAAAGCAGCTATCGCGCCGCGCTTCACCAGAATCCCCATTGGTGGGTGTACATCACGTAGCCGCCGAGCAGCGCGTTGGTCACGGCATGGGCTGCCACGCACGCCGGCAGGCTGCGCGTGCGGACGGCCACGAGGTTGTAGAGCAACCCCGTGACCAGAGCCGCCGGCCAGTCGGGCCGGGAATGTTCCAGCATGAAACCGACCGTCACCACGCCGAAGGACAACGGCGTCCACGTTCCGAAAGGCACGGACAAGAAATCCTCGCGCACCAGATAACGTAGCAGGAACCCACGCCAGAAAATTTCTTCCAAAATCGGCACGACCGCCACCAGCCGCACGAAACGCAGCGTCACCGACACCCAGTACAACGCTCCGCCACCGTCGGAAACCGGGTTGCCGCCGCCCAGCAGCCGCGTCGGGTCGAACCCGCCCTCCGTGCGCGGCGCGGCATGAAAAATCGCCTGCGGCGACACCCAGATCGCAAAGACGATCAGACCCACGACCACGCCGAAAATCGCCAGTGAGGTGGGCAGCCGCGCGGGCGGGTAATCGCGGCGAAAATAGAGGAGCATCCCCGCGCAAACGAGCGTCTGGAGCGGGTACACCCAGAGTTCCGGCGCGGCGCGCCAGAGCGGGGTGTCGGCCGTGGGCGCGCTGGACCGCAGGAGCCCGGCCAGGCCGATGAACAGCACGAACAGGAAAAACGGTCCCGCGTAGGCCAGCAGCGAGCGGTTGGAAGCACCGGGAGCGGCGCGGGAAGGGGCGGAGGCGGGGTCCATTACAAAAGCAAGAACGGGGCGGAAACCCCGAACGGCTGCCGCTCCGGTCGGATTGCCACGGACTCGACCCGCGTGTGGCGAGAAAAATGCTGTAACAAAGACCGCCATGCCGCTGGAAAACACCGCCGCCGCTTTCGCCCTCCCCGAAACCCCGACGATTGCCGCGCCCCGGCGCGAGAAACGTCTGCTGCCCGCCGCGCCGAAACCCCGGACCCGGCCCGCGGTGGCCGTGCTGGTGCCGACGCGTCGCCCAGCCGCCCGTGCCCCGCAGGCAACAGCCGTCGAGAGGAAGGTTGCCGCGTTGCACGACCCGGAGGACATGCTCAAGGTGTTGCACACCGAGGCGACCCTGCGCCGCGCACAACGTCTCTCTGGACAGGGAGATGCCCAGCGTCAGATGATCCGGTTGTTGAGCGTGTGCATGCTTTTTGCCCTGTTGGCCGCCGCCATCGGCGCGGGGTGGTATTTGCAAACCTCCCTGCAAGCCAGCCGCCGCATACACCGTCCGGCAGCCGTCGGTGAGCCCGTGGCGCACTGAGCGGTGCGCGAAGTTGATACTCAGGATTGATACTGCGCTGACTTCCCGCCGCGCCTGCGACGTCGAAAATCACTTCCACACGCCGGCCGAGCCGTTTTCGCGCTTTGGCTGTCGATGGCGCGCTGCCGTGGGTCGAGCCGAATGGCCTGCCTATTTTTTTCGGTAGAGGCTGCGGCGGTGGTCCCTCCCGCCTGCATTCTGACAACGCGCTTGCCCATCCGGCGCGCCCCCTGCTTTGATCGCTGCCGGCCGGCCGCGCATGATCTTCAATACCCTGGCATACTTTTTCTGGTTCCTGCTGCCGGCGGCGGTGTGGTTCCGGCTGGCCTCGCCGGCGGTGCGGCCGTGGGTGTGCGTGGGATCGGGCGCGGCGTTTTTCGTGTTCTTTTCGCTGGGGTTGCCGGGCGGGGTGTTCGGCGCGGCGTGTCTGGGGCTGTTTGTCTGGGAAGCGTTCATCAGCCGGCTCTATCACCAGGGGTCGCGTTGGTGTCTTGCCGGGGTGGCGGTCAGTCTGTGCGCGCTGGCCGTTTTCAAGTATTGGAACTTCCTCACCGGACTGGTGGCCGCGCCGTTTTCCAGCGCCAACCCGCTCGCGTGGCACGGCGCGTTCCTGCCGCTGGGCATTTCGTTTTTTACCTTCGAGTTCATCCACTACGCCGTGGACCGCTACAAGGGCCGGGTCGAACGCGGCACGCTGGGCGAATACCTCGCGTTCATCTTCTTTTTCCCGACGATGGTGGCGGGGCCGATCAAGCGGTTCCAGGATTTTGCCCCGTGTCTGCGCCAGCCGAGCCGCGATTGGGTCACCGACTGGAACCGCGGCCTCACGCGCATCCTCTTTGGCCTCGCCAAGAAATTCGCCCTGGCCGACCTGCTCACCAGCGTCACCGACCATCTCAACGCCGCCGACATCACCCGCGCTTCGGGCCGCGGCGTGCTGCTGCTGTGGCTATTTGCGTACGGCTGGAAAATCTACTTCGATTTCTCCGCGTATTCGGACATCGCCATCGGGTCGGGGCGGCTGTTCGGCTTGAAAATCCCGGAGAACTTCGACTGGCCGTATTTCCGCACGAACATCGCCGAGTTTTGGAAACACTGGCACATCTCGCTCTACCGCTGGCTGGTGGACTATGTGTTCATCCCGGTGGGCGGTTCGCGCGGCAGCGTGGCCTTCGTGTGCCGCAACGTGATGATCGTGATGCTCGCCAGCGGGGTGTGGCACGGGGCGGGGGCGAATTTCATCGTCTGGGGCGCTTGGCACGGGACTCTTTTGATCGTCCAGCGTCTGTGGTCCGGCCGCCGTCCGCTCGCCGCCGACGCGCCGCTCGCGCAGACGAACGCCCAGGCGCTGGCCCCGGAAACGGTCCATCCCTCGTGGCCGCGACGGATGTGCGGTTGGGCGCTGACGTACGCGGCCGTCAACCTCGGCTGGGCGTTCTTTGCGATGGACCTGCCGACCGCCGCGCTCTTCTACCGTCGCCTGCTGTTGGGCTAACCCTCGATTGACCATGAAATTCCTCGCTTGGACCAAACACGCCGCCGAGTACCTCAGCGGCAGCCACGATCATCCGCCGGCGGGTCTGCCGTGGTCCTTGCAATCGCTGGCTTGGGGCCTCCTGTGGACGCTGTTGGCAGGCGTGATCCTGCTTTTCTGCGGCCAGTCGTCGAAGTTTATCTACATCGATTTCTGACGCTCATGGGACGCCGTTTTTTCTTCGGGCAAATCGTGGTCTTCGCGTTGGGTCTCGTCGCGCTCAACGTGGCCGGCAGCCTCTACCTGCGCCACGATCCGTCGCGGACGCTCATCCGCGAGATCAGCACCGCCGCGCCACCCGTTGATGACCTCTTCGCGGGCAATTCGCTCATGGCCGCTGGTCTCGACCTGCCAGCCTACCAGCAGGCGGCGGGTGGCGGGCGAAAGGGATTCAACATCGCGCTTGGTGGCAGCAGCCCGCTGGAGCACGACCTCCTTTTGCGCCATGCGTCGCGCCTTGGCGCGCGGCGGGTATTTTACGGGTTCTACGACACGCAACTCACCGACCCGATTCCGACCAATTTTTCCGAACTCTCCGGCAACCGCACCCTCGACCACTATCTCGACCGCGAAACCGCCATCCGCCTGCTTGCCCCCGGCGATCCGTGGACCGCGTGGCGCATCCGGCTCGTTTCCCGCCTGCCGTTGGTGGTGGACCGGGGGACTTTGTGGGCGCGCGTCGAGCGGCTGCGGCGCACGTTGGGCGGGATTGGCATGGGACCGGCGGCGGAAACCAACCGCTTCGGACGCACGGCGGATTTCGGTCTGCTCGAAGCGCAACATGACGAGGATTTCACGCGGGATTGCCGCGCGGCGGCCGATGGGCACGCGCCGTTCAGCCGACCGGTGGCAGACATGATCGCATGGGCACACGCGCACGGGATGCGGTTCGTGATCGTCGAGATGCCGATGCGTGGGACGCACCGGAGCCGTTTCTACTCCCGGCCGGAATGGAGCGCGTACGTCGGAGAGATGCGCGCGCAGGCGCGGGCGGCGGGCGTGGATTTTTTCGACGCGTCGGACTGGGTGGCAGACAATGGCTTCGGCGACGCTTTGCACCTCGACGCGAAAGGCGCGGCGGAGTTCAGCCGACGGTTGGGAATGGTACAGGCGAATTTTCGCTGAGCCGCGTGCGCCGCGCGACCAGGTCATAAACTTGTGTGCCGGTGACTTCTACCTCCACGAACTCGCCCACCGGCGCGGGCGCGTCGAGCAGCACGCGGCCATCGACTTCCGGCGCGTCGGCCTGCGTGCGCGCGACCAGCGGCGCGTCGGTCAACACGCGCAGCCGGCGGCCGACCTGCCGCGCGCTAATTTCCCCGGCGATGCGTTGTTGCAGTTTCATCGCGCGGGCGTGGCGGCGGCGTTTGACGGCGGCGGGAATCTGCCCGTCCATCTTCGCCGCGCGGCTGAACCTTCCTCCTGCGAATAGCTGAACACGCCCAGCCGCTCGAACTTCACCCGTCCGATGAACTCCAGCAGGCTCTCGAAATGTTCCTCCGTCTCGCCGGGGAAACCCGTGATGAACGTCGTCCGCAACGCCAGCCCCGGAATGCCCGCGCGCAGGCGCACGATCAGGTCTTCGATGTGCTCGCGCGAGGTTTCGCGGCGCATGAGGTCGAGCATCGCCGGGTGGATGTGCTGGAGCGGCATGTCCACGTAGCGCGCGACTTTTTCGTTGCGCGCGATGGCGGCGATGAGTTCGTCGCTCCAATGCGCCGGGTGCGTGTAGAGCAGCCGAACCCAGAAGTCGCCCTCGATCGCGCCGAGTTCGTCCAGCAGGCGGCTCAGGGTCACGCCGCGCGTGCGAATCCACCGGCTGGCGCGGCCCGGCCTTTTGCTGCCAGAGGTCCATGCCGTAATACGTCGTGTCCTGGCTGATGAGGTTGATCTCCCTCACCCCTTCGGCGACCAGCGCGCGGACCTCGCGCACGACGCTCTCGATGGTACGCGAACGGTGCCGCCCGCGCATCTGCGGGATCACGCAAAAACTGCACGGGTGGTTGCAGCCCTCGGCGATCTTGACGTACGCCGAGTGCGCGGGCGTCAGGCGGAAGCGCGGCGTGTCGTAGTCGGGGATGTAACGCGAGCCGCGCGTGACGAGGTTGAGCGGTTCGAGCGTTTCGATCGACGAGCGGCGGCGGTCCGCGCGCGTCGGCACGGCGGCCGGCAGGTCCGCGCCGCCGCGTGCGAGCACGCTGCTGGACGATCTCGCCCGCCTGCGCGACCTGATCCAGGCCCATGAACGCATCGACCTCGCGCATCTCGCCGGCTCAGTTCGGTGGAAAACCGCTGCGCCATGCAGCCGCTGACGATGAGCTTCTGGCCGGGACGGCGGCGCAGGCCGCGCGCCTCGTGCGCCTGGAGGATGGCCTCGATGGATTCTTCCTTGGCCGAGTCGATGAACGCGCAGGTGTTGACGATGAGCACATCGGCGTCCTCGGCGGACGCGGTGATTTCCATGCCTTGCGCGCGCACGCTGCCGAGCATGATCTCGGCATCGACGAGATTCTTCGCGCAACCGAGGGAGATCATGCCGACTTTTTTCATGGGGACAAAAGGTCGGCAACATAGCCTGGAAGCGGGCGTTTGGAAACGGGTAATCTCGACCGGCTTAAGCTCCAGCAAAATCACACAGCAGACGCCTTGATCGTCAACTTGTCACGATCCGCTCGTAGGCAGCGTGCGGACCTACCCAAAACCACAGCAGCCCGCCCTCGGCCGGCACTGCTAGCGCCCGGTAGTCCAGCCCCACGCGTGCCGACCAGTACCGGCCCACTCGTTTGAGTTGCAAGGAACCGTGGCGCGGATCGCGGCGCAGCAGTCGATAGTTTTTAGCCGCCAGTCGTCGCAACTCTGGAGGCAGCGCACGATAGTGCTGCCAAAAGGAAGCGGCGGCGAAATGGGTCACGGCAGCCGGGTGAACTGGCCAGCGCGAAACTCGGCCAGGGCCGCTTCGGCCAGGTGATCGAGTTTGCCCGCCAAGGCATCCCGTTCGATCTGACGATCCCACTGGTCAGCGCGCCACTCGTCGAACCAGGCCGAAAACTCCTGGAACTCGGGTGCGGGCAGAGTTTGAACGGCGTGCTCAAGCTCTTGAAGACTCATACGGCAAAAACCTATCACGCCGCAAGCCGTGGTGCAAAACTTCCGCGCCGGATTTCGACTGCTGTTTGTCCGGGGCAGTTTCTCATCTGCGGTCCGAGATTCCGTCGTCGTGAACCTCCTCGTCAACGCGCGGCGGCCCCTCCCATGCGCGGTCGATGCCGTGGTGGCCGCGCTCCCCGGCCGCATCAGCCTTGAACAGGTTCGCCAGATTCTGGATGTGCCGCCGGGCCGTCGAGATAAACACCTTCCGGTCCCCGTCGTACACCTTCGCCAACTCGGCCACGCCCTCCAGATCGCGTTCGCGGAAGACCTTGACCACCCGCAACGCCTGCGCGCCCCGCATGCCCATCGCGCGCAGGGCATCCACGCTCAGGTCCAGCGAGGTGCCCAGCGTGTCGCGGTACACCTGCCCGGGTTCCAACCCGTGGCGGATCAACTCGTAGGCGTGGATGCGATCCCGCGCCCGCGCCAAAATCCGCACGTGCGGGAACTCCGCGCGCAACAGATCGACCAGCGCCAGGGACTTCTCCTTGTCCTCGATGGCGATGATGAACAGCTTCGCCTTCTCGACGCCCGCGCTGCGCAACAGGTCCTCGCGCGTCGCGTCGCCGTAGTACGTCTTGACGCCGAACTCGCGCATCGTGTCCACCCAATCGGCGTCGTTTTCGAGCACGGTCGTCGTCACGCCGTTGGCGGCCAGGAGCCGGCCGATGACACTGCCGAAACGCCCGAATCCCGCGATGATGACGCCGCCCTGGTCGCTTTTGTCCACCCGGTCGTGCGGCCGGACCGGACCCCCGCCTCCGCCGCCAGGGCCGCCGCCTCGCGCTCGCGGACCCTGCGCGCGATGCGGTCGTTGATCACCAGCAGCAGCGGCGTCGCGGCCATGCTCAGGGCAATCGCCGCCGTCAAGAGGTTGTCGGCCGCCTCGCTCAGGACCTTGGCGTTGACGCAGACGGACAGCAGCACGAATGCGAACTCCCCGCCCTGTGCCAGCGCGAAGGCGAACAGGAAATCATGCGTCGGCCGCAGCCCGAAGAGCCGCCCGACGCCGAAGAGCACGGCGAACTTCACCGCCAGCAAACCCGCGACCAGCGCCAGCGTCGCGCCCGGATGATGCAGCACGAACGGAAAATCGATCCCCGCGCCCACCGAGATGAAGAACAGCCCGAGCAGCAACCCCTTGAAGGGTTCGATGTCGGCTTCGAGCTGGTGCCGGTATTCGCTTTCCGAGAGCACGACGCCCGCGATGAACGTGCCCAGCGCCGCCGAGATGCCGACCGACTGCATCAGCAGCGCGATGCCCACGACCAGCCCCAGCGCGGTCGCCGTGAACATTTCCCGCAGTCCCGTGCCCGCGATGTAGCGGAACACCGGCCGCAACGCGTACCGCCCGGCCACGACGATGGCCGCCACCGCCGCCACCACCAGCAGGCCGCGCTCCCAACCCGGCAAGGTATCCAGCCAACGGCCCGCCATGCCCTCGTCCGGGTCAGGCGCGGCCTGGCCCGATGGGGAAAGCAGCGGCAGCACGGTCAGGATCGGGATCACCGCGAGGTCCTGGAAGAGCAGCACCGCGAAACACGCCTCGCCGCCGCGCGTCTTGAGGAGGCCCTTTTCGCCGAGCGATTGCAGTACGATGGCCGTGGACGACATCGCCAGGATCAATCCTACCGCCAATCCCACGCGCCAGCCCAGGCCCAGCGCCATCGCCCCGAGCATCACCGCCCCGGCCGTCCCGACGACTTGGAGCCCGCCCATGCCGAGGACCGGTCGGCGCAGCTCCCACAACCGCGCCGGGCGCAGTTCCAGGCCGATGAGGAAAAGCAGGATCACCACGCCGAACTCTGCGACGTGCATGACGTGGTCCGTCCCGCCGCCCTCGCCGACCAGTCCGAACGCCGATGGTCCGATGGCCGCGCCCGCCAACAGGTAGCCGAGCACCGAGCCGAGGCCGAGGCGTTTGGCGACTGGCACCGACACCACCGCCGCCAGCAGGTAAATAAAGACCTGAAAAAGTCCGCCGCTCATCGCAAGGGTTCCTCCGGTGTAGCCACGACTGCGGCACCATCGCGCAACGTCTCTAGCCGCCGCCGGTACTCCGCCGCGTGCCGGTCGATCTCGTCGTCCGCCAAGGCACGCGCGTTGTGCACGACGAAGGGCGGCAGGTATTCCATGCCGCAGAGCCGCGCGGTTTGTTCAAAGGGCGTCAGCAACTCGCGCAGTGTGAAGCGGTTGTAACCCTCTTTCGTGTAAGCATCCTGCGGCCCGCCCGCGCTGAGCACGCTCAGGAAGCGTTTGCCCTGCAAGGCCGTCCCGTGTTCACCGTAGGCGAAACCGTATTCGAGCACGAGGTCCTGCCATTCCTTGAGCAGCGCGGGCGAGCTGTACCAATAGAGCGGGTGTTGGAAGACGATGAGGTCGTGCGCCGCGAGGAGCCGCTGCTCGTGTTCCACGTCGAGCTGGAAGTCGTAGTATTCCTCGTACAGGTCGCGGAACGTCACGCCGTCCAGTCCGCGCACGGCGTCCGCCAACGCCCGATGCACGCGGGAGCGGTGAAACGCCGGGTGGGCGAAGAGGATGAGGATGCGCATGGCGGAAAGGATGAGGGATGAAGGATGAAGGATGAAGCCGGAGAACGGAAAGCAGAAAAAAGCGAGGCGAAGAGAGAATGTTGCTGCTGTTTTTCTGCTTTCATCCTTCATCCTTCATCCTTCATCCTTTCCGCCATGCGCCGATTTCTCCTGTTCGTGTCGATGGCCCTTCTCGCCGCCTGCTCCCGCCAGCCCACGCTCACCCCGGTCGAACAAGGCAACCGCGACGGCATCCTCCACCTCGGCAACGGCTCCGAGCCGCGCGAACTCGACCCCGAAATCTGCATCGGCATCCCCGAGTCCAACATCGTGCGCGCCCTCTACGAACCGCTCGTCGATTTCGACGGCAAGGACCTCCATCCGGTCCCCGGGGTGGCCCAATCGTGGGACACCTCACCCGACGGCCTTTCCTACACGTTTCACCTGCGGCCCGAGGCGCGATGGAGCAACGGCACGCCGCTGACCGCGCAGGATTTCGTCAACAGCTACAAGCGCACGCTCACCCCCAGGCTCGCGGCGGAGTTTTCCTATTTCCTATGGGTGCTCAAAAACGCTCAAAAATACAATGACCCCAACGGCGGCCTGACCGACTTCGGCGAGGTCGGCGTCCACGCGCTCGACGACCACACCCTGCGCCTCGACCTGGAGCATCCCGCACCGTACTTCCTCAATCTCGTCGCTGGCCGCACGTGGTATCCCATCTACCTGCCCGCCATCGAGAAAACCGGGGCGGCCGACGACCGCGCCAACCAGCGTTGGACCTTGCCCGATTCATTTGTGGGTAACGGACCTTTCGTGCTGGCGGCTTGGACAGTCAACCAGTCCGTCGTCGTGACGAAAAACCCCCAATACTGGGACGCGGCGCACACGCGTCTCAACGAGATTCGTTTCTATCCGTACGACAACAACGACGCCGAGGAGCGGGCCTTTCGCGCGGGGCAGCTTCACAAGACTTATCCCAGCAACATCCCGCCCGCCAAGATCGACGTGTACCGCCGCGAACACCCCGAACTGCTGCGCATCCCGCCGTATCTGGGCAGCTATTATTTCATGCTCAACATCACCAGAGCCCCGCTGGACGACGTGCGGGTGCGCCGCGCGCTGTCGATGACCGTGGACCGCGACTCCATCGTCAAAAACGTGACGCGCGCGGGTCAGCCTGCGGCGAGCAGTTACGTGCCGCCGGGCATGAGCGGCTACGTGTGTTCCAAGCCCGTGCCCTACGATCCGGACGGGGCGCGCAAACTCCTCGCCGAGGCGGGCCACCCGGGGGGCGCGGGACTGGCACCCGTGGACCTGTTGTTCAACACGTCGGAGGTGCACAAGCAGATCGCCGAAGCTGTCCAGCAGATGTGGAAAAAGGAGTTGGGCGTCACCGTGAACCTGCGTAACGAGGAATGGAAGGTGTACCTCACCGACCGCCGCGCGATGAACTACACGATGGCGCGCGCCGGGTGGATTGCGTCCTACCTTGACCCGCTGGCGTTCCTGGAAAATTTCCTGGCGAACGGGTTGAACAACAACACGGGTTTCGCCAGCGCGGATTATGACCGCCTCCTCGCCCGGTCACACCAGGACACCGACCCCGCCGCGCGCAACCGGGATTTCGACGAGGCCGAGACGATCCTGCTCGACGCCGCCCCGGTGATCCCGCTCTATTTTTATACCAATCCGTATCTCATCGCGCCGAGCGTGCAGGGCTGGGACGATAATCTGCTCGACTTCCACCCGTACCAGAGTGTGTGGCTGAAACCCTGAGCGGCGAATACGAGAACCCGCCGCAGGCGGTCGTCAATGAGGTAGGGATGGCTCTCCGAGCCGTCCCAAATGTTTCTGGAAAAAGTCCGGTGCACGCAACGGTCGTCCAAGCCAATCTTGGGACGGCTCGGAGAGCCATCCCTACCTTGACGGACGACCGGCCGCAACGGCCTGTTCAGCCCCTTCTCACACGCACCCTCGAAAGGGCGAGGGTCAATCCTTGCCGGGCGCAGCGTGGGCACCCGCCGTCTTGGCATCGGCCTCGCTCATGTACTTGCCTTCCTTGGTCTTGCCGTAGTAACGGGAGTCGGGCTGATGGTAGACGTGGGTTTTCGTATTGACCCACACGAGGCCCGCCCCACCGCCCGGCGCGGGCGTGGCGTGCTCGATCCTCTCTTCTTCGGCGGTGCGGTTTTGCGCGTGGGTAGGTTTCTTCGGCGCGACGGAAGGCGAAGGCGCGGCGGCGGAAGTTTGCGGCGAGGCGGAGGGCGTCGGCGTCGCGGTCGCGGCGTCCTTGCGCCGCTGGCGCTTGGACGGCGACGGACTCGGCGTGGCCGTGACGGCGGGGGCGGGCGAAGCGGAGGGCGTCGCGGTCGCTTCAGCCGCCTTGTCCTTGCGCCGCTGGCGCTTGGACGGCGATGGACTCGGCGTGGGGGCCGCTGCCGCCGCAGGCGTGGAAGCGGGAGTGGGAGTTTGGGCGGAAGCGGTCCATCCTGGCGTGAGCAGGGCTACGGCCGCGAGCGAGCAAAAGATGATTCTCATGGGGGCATGATTTACAACTTCGGCGGCGTTGTCGAGATTGTAATGCCGGGCCTGACGTGCCACGCGCCTTTTTTATTACCTGATCCCGCAGACGCGCTACCCCCGGCGGATACTCCGGGACCGATAGTTGCTATGCTGGTGGCAAACCTGTGTCGGCTGTCGGACAAGGGGAGGCAGAAACGACCGGTGTTCCCATGAGCGCGCAATCCGTCGAGAAATTTCAGCGCACGCTGAAGTTCAACCCCGAGAAATACCGGCGGGGCGATACGTTCATGGAGTTGACGCTCGCGCAGCTCCAAAAGATGGCGGACGCGTTCGACCTGGGGCGCGTCATCCAGATGGACAAGCCCCTGACGACCCAGTGCAACACCACCGATCCGTTCCGCACCGGCCGTGGCACCTTCCTGCTGCGCGCCCGGCACGGCGAGGAGTACGGCGCGCGGGTGGAATACCTCCATTACATCATCGATTACCTGGGTTCGCACGGGTTTCCGTCCGCGCCGGTGATGCGTGCCAGCGATGGCCGTTCCTGGACGACCTGGGGCGAGCGCATCGTGGAGATTCACGGGTTCGTCGCTCACGATCCCGGGGTGCACCGCGACTGGCGGCGCATGAACGCCGCCGCCACGGCCCTGGGCGATCTCCACCGCATCCTCGGGCAGGCCGCCGTGGGCAAGACGCCCGTGCCGCCCGAGATGCGTAACGACGTTTCCCCCGAACAGACCTGGACCCTGCTCGACGAGGGCGAGGCGATGCTCGGCAACCTCTCCGCCCGGCCCGACGCCCGCACGCAGGAGGCCATCGAGATCATCCGCCGGGCGCGCGAGGTGCTCGAACCGATGCTGCGGGACTATCCGCGCATCATCGGCAGCCTGCCCTGGATGACGGTGCACGGTGACTTTCATTTTTGGAACGTGCTCTACCGCGCCGACCAGATCGCGGCGGTCGTGGATTTTGATTTCGTGCAGGAGCGCGAACGCATTTTCGACATCGCCTACGCCTTGCAAAACGTGGTCAGTCACCTGCGAAACGTCCACGGCCAGCGGCTGCGCGGCTGGGGCGACCTGAAATGGGACAACGCCCGGATGTGGGTCGATCACTATGACGAGGCCGCGCCGTTGCCCCTGACGAAAGAAGAACGCAAGTGGCTGCCGATGGAGATTTTGCGGATTTTCCTGGTGGGCATCGCCACGAGCGTGCTGCAGGACGACCCGGTGGAACTGGTCCTCAAGGCCGGGCAGGACCTGGAGATGTTTGTGTGGATCAGCGAGCAAAAGGAGCTTTTCGTCAGGAGCGCCTGACCGGTGGGACGTGGGTCGGTGGGTGGTAAGGATGGCGCGATGTAGGAAGGGACGACACACCCCTGTTCCCACGCGCCGGAACACTCCTCCGAAAAGTTTTTCACATCTTTTTCACCATTTTTACTCTGGCGGTCACGCTTTTTGCTTAGACGCTATGTATGCCGAAAGCACCAAGTTCCGTCGTCGGGATCGACCTCGGGCAACACGCGCTCAAAGCCGTCCACCTCCAGCGCAAGGGCAATAACCGCGTCTCCGTCGGCGGTTTTGCCACTCGCGCCGTCGGCATGGGCGACGGCCCGCTGACCGCCGATATTTTGTCCCATCACCTCAAGCTGCTCCTGCGCGATCTCGGAGCTACGGGCAAGGCCTGCGTGGCTGCCGTTTCCAGCCCGGACACCCTCCTGCGCATCATCGAACAGCCCACCACGCCCACTTACTTACTGCGCGACGCCCTGCGTCTCAACGGCCTGACGCTGCTCAACCAGGACTGCCGCAACTACGTCCTGGACTGCGACCAGATCGCCTCCGCCCCGGGCCACGCGCCTGTCGCGGCGAGCGGGCGGCCCACGTCGCGCTACGTCGTCGGCGGATTGCCGCGTGAGGAGGTCACGCGCGTGAGCGAGGCGTTCAGCAAGAACCGCGTCGGCCTCGACCGGCTCCAGCTCGCGCCCCTGTGCAATTACAATGCGTTCGAGTTCTCGCACGCCGACGTGTTCACGCGGGAGGCGTTCGTGCTCGTGGACATCGGCCGGACCGAGACGCGCGTCATCGTCGGCGCGAAACGCGAACTCGTGCTCGTGCGCGTCATCGACTACGGCGGCGACCATTTCCTCAACGCCATCGTGGCCCAGGGCGGCATTGACCGCGAATCGGCGATGATGCTCATCGAACAGAACGACCCCGGCATGGTCGAGGCGGGCCGCGCCTCGCTGACCCTCCTGGCGCGCGAACTGCGTTCGTCCATCGGATTTTTCGAGGGTCAGCGCGAGGAGCCCATCAGCCGCGTGTATTTCTCCGGCGGGCTGGTGCGCGCGCTCATGCCGCTGCAAATCCTCAGCGACGAACTGGAAATCGCCTGCGACACCTGGGACCCGTTCCAGACGTGCAGCATCGACCTGCCCAAGGCGCAGGCGGCGGTTTTCGACACCGAGCGCACGCACCTGAACATTGCCGCCGGAGCCGCGCTCGACGTGCTGCTGCCCACGTCCTCGGCTGCGGCCGTCGTGGAAGCCCCCGCCCCGGCCGCTTCCCTCGGCGTCCCGACCGACCGAGCCAACGCCAACGCCGCGCCGGCCGTCGCAATGGTCTGATGCAGAAAGGATGAAGGATGAAGGATGAAGGATGAAAGCAGAACCCAGAAAATCTGAATCGCTGAATCCTTCCACCTCTTCCTCCGCCTTCATCCTTCATCCTTCATCCTTCATCCTTTTCTTCCCATGCCTCTGACGATCAACCTCCTGCACGAGGAGCAGTTCCTCCTCCAGCAACGCAAGCGCGACCCGCTCAAATTGGGCTTCTACGCCCTCGGGGCGGTGGCGATGCTCTTCTTTCTCTACTACGCCTACCGCTACGCGCACACCAGCAGCGTGCGCGGCGACCTGCGCGCCAAGCAGGCGGACTGGGCCAAGGAAGAACCGAAAGCCAAGGCTGCGGCCACCCGCGAGACCGAACTCAGCGCCCAATTGACGGAGGCCGCGGCGGTCAGCAAGCGCATCGAAAACCGCTTCTACTGGGCTCCTGTGCTCGACGTCCTGCTCAAGACCGTGCCGCCCAACGTCCAGATCGTCAATCTGACGGGCAACAACGATCCGAAGGCCGACAAGATCACCGTTCTGCTGGAAGGCATCGTCGCCGGCGAGGTGCCGCGGATCGCCGCCGACCAGTTCCGCACCTTGCTCAACGACCGGCTGGCCAAATCGTACCCGGGCGCGACGAGTGTTTTCCGCGGCCTGGACGACACGACCTCGACGGTCAACGTCAAGGGCCGGCCGATGCCGACGGCGCGCTTCACCATCGAGGCCACGTTCAACAAACCCCACGCCATCCCCGAAGCAACCCCCGCGCCGGAACGCCGCCCCAGACAGCATTGAACGAGATGAGACGTGAGAGGACGGCACGAAGACCGCGACCCACCGAGCATCATCACGAGACCTTTCTGCCATCCCGCCTCCCGCCTCCGCCCTTATGAAAAAGCTCACCAAGGACCAGATTCAGAAGATCGCCCTCAGCTCGCTGATGATGATCGGGTTGATCTACTGCTATTTCACCTTCCTGATCGCCGGCCTCAACAAGGCCGATCCCGACAACGCCTCCGCCATCGAGAACCTCGACAAGGAGATCGCCACGGCCCAGGGCACCGTCAAACGCAGCGGCAACGTGGAGGAGCAGGCGCGAGCGGCCCAGGAAACGCTCGCCCAGGTCAACGACCTGATCCCCGACGGCGCGCCCATCGCGTGGTTCCCGCCGCGCATGACGGCGTTCTTCGCCCGGCACAACATCAAGGGCATCACGACGCGCACCAACGGCATCGACACGGCCCCCGATCCCGTGATGCACGACTTCCGCAACGCCAATTGGTCGCTCGACATCCCGCAGGTCGGCGTGTCGGCGCTGGGCATCACCCTCGCCGGCCTGGAAAACGAGGAAAAGCTGCTGGAAATCACGCGCTTGCAAATCTCCGCCCAGGCCGATGCGCCCGAAAAACAACGCGTCGCGATGAACCTCCTCTCCCTGCTCAAATGATCCGACGCCACCTTCCCACCTACGCCGCCGCGGCGTTTTGCGCGATGTTCGCCGCCGGACGCGCCGGGGCGCAAGCCCCTGCCGCCACTCCGGGCCGGAACTCCGGCAAGGAGTACGTCCTGAAGAACGCCTCGTCGTTCACCCCGCCGCCGGTCGATAGCCGCAATCCGTTCTGGCCCATCGGCTGGGTGCCGACGGCGGTCGTTGCCACGACGGCGGTGGTGGCCCCCGTGGTGGACGTGAAGGCCGAACAGTTCACGGTCACGTCGATCTCGGTGGATTACCCGCCGCTGGCGGTCATCAACGGCCAGACCAAGGGGGTCGGCGAGCGGGTGCCGGTGCCCGGCACGCAGGAGTTCGTGACGGTCAGGAAGATTTCCGACGGCATGGTGGTGCTTGAACACAAAGGCCACGACCTGAACGTCGTCCCATCGCTCCCGGGCGCGGGCGCGGCGAAGAAAAAATAGGACAGGGAGTCTCCCACCTCCGCCTTTTCATCCTTCATCCTTTCTCTTGGTCCCACGCCCCCGGGGTGCCCGTAGATGTCTGCCCGGCGGACGCGCTGTTCGGCAGAAACAATTCGGACGCCCTGGCGGCGTGGGACCGGTCAGCGGTGAAAGGCGAGTCTGTGGGGGTGGCGGCGAAACAATTTTGCCCTTCCCTTTTGCGCTGCATCCGGCATCCTCTTGGCTCCGTCGGTCGCCCGTCGAGCCATGTACCCGGTTTACCGTCTTCTTGCCACGATCAATAGTTTCGCGCCGACGGTGTTGCGGCTGGTGTTGACGACGGTATTTTTCGTTCACGGCACCCAGAAAACGCTCGGGTGGTTCGGTGGGCCGGGATGGAACGCCCAACTGGCGAAATGGACCGACCCGGGCGGCATGAACCTGCCGTATTCGCTGGCGGTGGTGGGGATCGCGGCGGAAGTCGTCGGGGCAGCGGGGATGCTGCTGGGTTTTTGCACGAGGCTGGCGGCGCTGCTGTTGTTGGGAGTGATGGCGATGGCCATCGCGCTGGTGCACGGGCAGAACGGCTTTCTGGCGTCCAACAACGGGTTTGAATACCCGCTGACGCTCGGCGGGATCGCGCTGGCGTTGTTGTACTGCGGCGGGGGGCAGTTTTCCATTGACCGGGCATTGACCCGCCAGCTTCTGCCGCCCAATAGCGGCATCGTCGGCGCGTACAAGCTGCCATCGAACGTGTGAGAGGCAGGCAGCCAAGTTCGTCAGCTTCTCGGTGGGCCTCTGAGAAGGCTTTGCCGCGCCTTTGTCTGATGTTCGCGTTTGTGTTGTGTCCGTCTATCCTCTTTGCGGGCGAACTGCCCACCCAAGTCCGTGAAGAAACGCTGGCAAGCATTGAGTGGGGAACCTTGACCGCGGCAAACGAAAAGGAGCCGACGAGTTTGTTGGTTACCCTGAAAACCGACAAGGGATCGTACTTCCTTTATCAATCAAATCCCTTTGCGCTGCCAGAAATAGTGGCCGACCTGGCCTCGGTTGTTGCCCGGGGAAAGGCGATCTTGGAGCAAAACGCCACTGGCTGCATGGAGCTACATTTGCTCTTCGGTTTGCGGCCGGATCGGACCCCGGACAACGCACAAGCGAACGCGAAATTTTATCCGGAGCGCCATCGCCGAGCAAAATTCAACAGCAGACTATGGAATCACGAGCAGCTTCCGAGCTTCAACGGACTGTTTTTATCAGAGATGCCCGTGCCAAAGATGCCGGCTGCTCTGGGCAGCACGCCAATGGTGTACAAAGCGGTTTCTTCCATCAACTTCCATTCACCGTGTATCATCGAGATTCAGGAGGATAAATCGAAGTAGCGTGCCCCACCGGTAACCGTTTCAAAACTGAATTGGCTCATCAGAGTTCCCTCAAAAACTCCCCCACCAGTCCAAGCGCCGTCTTGATCTTCGGCAGGCTCGTCGCATACGCACAACGCACGAAACCCTCGCCACCCGCGCCGAACGCCGTGCCCGGCACGACCGCGACCTTCTTTTCCTGCAAGAGCCGCAGCGAAAACTCCCGGCTCGTCAACCCGCTCGGCCGGATGTCCGGGAACACGTAGAAGGCTCCCGCGCGGCCGGTGGCACGGCAGGCCCAGGTCGTTGAACGCGCCCACGATGAAGTTGCGCCGCGCCTCGTACTCGCGCCGCATCGTGCACTACGTCGGGTTCGCCGTGCCGCAACGCCTCGATGGCCGCCTCCTGGCTCGTGATCGACGCGCACAGGATGCCGTACTGGTGAATCTTCATCATCGCCTCGATCAACGCCGACGGGCGCGCACGCGTAGCCGATGCGAAATCCCGTCATGGCGAACGCCTTGGAAAACCCGTGCAGGAATATCGTGCGTTCCTGCATGCCCGGCAGCGCGGCGATGGAGCGTGTGCTCGCCGCCGTCGTAGGTCAGTTCGCTGTAAATCTCGTCGGTGAGCACGATCAGGTTGTGCCGCTGGCAGAGCGCCGCGATGCCTTCCAGTTCCGCCCGGGGCATGGTCGCGCCGGTGGGGTTCGTCGGGAAATTGAGCATCAGCACCTTGGAACGCGGCGTGATGCGCGGCGGCGACCGTCTCGGCGCGCAACGCGAACCCGTCGGCGGCGTGCGTCTGGCACCGCCACCGGCACCCCGTGGGCCAGCGCGATGCTCGGGCTGTACGATACATAGCAGGGTTCATGGTAGATCACCTCGTCGCCCGGATCGAGCAACGCGCGCAACGCCAGGTCGAGCGCCTCGCTGACGCCTACCGACACGAGCACTTCCGTCTGCGCCGTCGTACGCGATGCCGAAGTGCTTGGCGACGTAGCCCGCGATGGCCTCGCGCAGCTTGGGCAGGCCGAGGTTGGACGTGTAGCCGGTGTGGCCGCGTTCCAACGAGTAAACCGCCGCCTCGCGGATGTGCCAGGGCGTCACGAAATCCGGTTCGCCGATCCCCAGGCTGATGACGCCGCTCATGCTCTGCACGACCTCGAAAAAGTCGCGGATGCCCGAGCGGGGGATGTCACGGACGTGGCGGGCAACGGGCGAGGGAGACATGGTGACGGCGGGAACGGGTCACCAAGAAACACCGGTTCTGTCGGGGACGCCAGCGGGAACGCAAGCTGCCTCGCATCCTCCCGCCGGGTCGGTCGGCATCATCGGCAGGGATAGGGTTTGAACCGCTTCCACCTCAATATGTTGTGGCATCGCTTCTATTTCTTGACACCTGCCGCCATCTTTCTGCTAGAGTAAGAAACTGTCGCATTCTAGACAAATCCAACCCGGGCGGCTTGCCCGACCATTTTCCCCGTCCCCGTATGAAATTCCATCTCAGCAAAGAAAAGCTCCTCGAAGGCCTGCAGCAGGTCCAGAGCGTGGTCAGCACCCGCACGACGCTGCCCGATCCTTTCCAACGTGCTGCTGCAAACCAACGGCAAGGGCATCAACATGACCACGACCGACCTCGACGTGGGCGTGCGTTGCAACGTGGAAGCGGAGATCGAGGAAGCCGGCGCGACCACCCTGCCCGCGCGGCGGCTGTTCACCATCATCCGCGAGTTGCCCAGCAGCGACGTGCAGTTCGAGAGCGACGGCAAGAACGTCGCCTGCATCCACTCGCGGCCAGAGCTTCTTCAAAATCCTCGGGCTGCCGGAAGAGGAATTCCCGCCGCTGCCGAAGTTCGAGGGCGCGAAGACCTACACGCTGCAGCCAGGCCGAACTGCGCGATGCGCTCAAGAAGACCAGTTACGCGATTTCCACCGACGAGACGCGCTACGTGCTCAACGGTATCCTGTGTTCGTTCAAGGAAGGCAAGCTGACGCTCGTGGCCACCGACGGCCGCCGTCTGGCGATGGTGGACCTCGACGTGGAAATCGCCGCCGGCCAGGAAGCCAGCGTCATCATCCCGGCCAAGGCCATCAACGAACTCCAGCGCCTGCTCAAGGACGAGGGCGACATCGAGATCCGCCTCGGCGAGAACCAGGTGGCCTTTGAACTCAACGGCACGCTGCTCGTTTCCAAGCTGATCGAGGGCAACTATCCGAATTACCGGCAGGTCATTCCCAACGAGGCCAAGGAGCGCATCGAAATGGAACGCGAGACGTTCCTGAACGCCGTGCGCCGCGTGTCGCTGCTGACCAGCGAGAAGAGCAATTCGCATCAAGCTGATCTTCACGAAGAACAACATCGACATCGCCGCCAACAGCCCCGAGATCGGCGAGGCCAAGGAATCGTTGCCGGTCAAGTACGGCGGCAAGGATTTCACCATCGCGTTCAACCCGGAGTTTCTGATGGCTCCGCTGCGCGAAGCTGACGGACGACACGGTGTACCTGGATCTGATCGACGAGATGAGCCCGGGCGTCATCAAGATCAAGACGAGCTTCCTGTACGTGCTGATGCCGATGCGGATCAGTTATTGAAGGACTCCGGGCAAGCCGCGAAGCGGTCGTCACAAGGTAGGGTTGCCTCTCCGAGGCAATCCAAATTTTGACCGAATAACCGCGCCTGCTATCCGGACCTTCCAGAAACAACAGGATTGCCTCGGAGAGGCAACCCTACCTTATTTGGATGCCGCTGGCGCCGCAGGGGACAAACTCCGCTTTCCACTCGGTCAGAAGCCACGCGAGGAATTCTAGCGTCACCCGGTAGTCGGCCGTTGAATACGGGAACCGGCGTCGGCTGCATTCACGAAACCTCCGACGTGAACCCCGCCGGCGCGTTCTCCACCGCGCAGGGCACCACCACCGCCGCCGGGGCGACGGCATCCTCGGGTCGCGGCCGGGTGACGACCCACGCCACGACCAAGCCCACAAGCACCAGCACCGACGACAACAGAAACGGCGCGCCGGGGACGTTCACCCCGCGCCGGGCCACCCAGCCTGTCGCCGTGAAAGCCGTGAATGTCGCCGCGAATAGTCCCGGCCCGATCATTCCCGTCACCCCGCGCAACGAACCGACCGCGCCCTGGAGACGGCCCTGTTCGGTCGGACCCACCCGCCGCGACATGATCGCCTGCGTCGGCGGACTGGCCAACCCCCACAACGACGCCAGCGGCACCGCCAGCCAGAATACCCACGCCCGGGTCGCCAACCCGTAGATGGCAAACCCCGCCGCTCCGCAGAGCGTTCCCGCCAGGATCGTGCGGCGCTCGCCGATCCGCGCGAGGACCCGTTTGATGAGGACGGTTTGCACCAGCGCCGAGCACACTCCCGCGCTGCCCAGCAGCAGGCCGACCTCCAGGTTGCTCAGCCGGAGGCGGCTATCGGCGTAGAGCACGTACACGCTCGGGAAAACCTCGTGCGCGAGATAAAACAGCCACATCACCGCCGCCAGTCCGAACAGTTCGTGGTGGGAACGCAGGAAACCCAGCGCCGCCACCGGGTTGGCCCGCCGCCAGGAGAACGCGGCGCGCCGTTCGAGGGGCAGCGACTCCGGCAACACGAACAACCCGTAACAGGCGTTGGCCAGGCTCAGGCCCGCCGACACCCAGAACGGCAGCCGCACGTCCACCTGACCGAGCGCGCCGCCGAGCGCGGGTCCGATCACGAAACCCAGCCCGAAGGCCGCGCCGACCGTGCCGAAGCTCTGCGCGCGTTTCTCGGGCGGCGTCACGTCGGCGATGTACGCGTAGGCCGTCGGGATGCTGCCCGCGGTGAAACCCGAAACGATCCGGCCCAGGAACAGCCACGCCGGCGTCGGCGCGAGCGCCATCACGATGTAATCCAGGCCCAACCCAAAATTGGACAACAGCACCACCGGCCGCCGCCCGAACCGGTCGGACAGCGCGCCGAGCAGCGGCCCGGCGATGAACTGCATCCCGGCCCAGCTCGTGCCAAATACAAAAATGTACCATGCTGTCGTTTTCTCGCTGCCGCCCACCATGCTCAGGATCAGCGGCGTGAGCACCGGCACGATGATGCCCAGCGCCAAGATGTCGAGCATGACCGTGACAAAAATAAACGCCAGCGCCGCCTGCCGGACCGGTCGGGCGGGAGCAAACGGCGGCGGTTCACCGGGCGGACGGTCGAAGTCGTTCATGGAGAACGGCAGCGTAACCGGACGCCCTCCCCGGCGGCAATGCAAAATCCTCCGCTCGGCAGGGATACCCCTCCGGAGCGGTTGCCTTTTTGCGCTATCTCCATTCCCGCGCCAACGCCGCGCGCGCCGCGAGGTGGCCGCACATGCCGTGCACCCCGCCGCCGGGTGGGGTGGACGAAGAACAAAGGTACAGACCGTCGCCGCGCATCCGGTAGGGATTCGTGCTCAAGGTCGGACGCGCCAGCAGGTGCCAGAGGTCACTACTGCCACCACTGATGTCGCCGCCGACGAGGTTGGCGTTGATCGTTTCGAGCTGCGAGGGCGCGCTGGAACGGCGCGCCAGGATTTTTCCACCGAAGCCCGGCGCGAACCGCTCGATCTGCGCCTCGATGGCGGCCGTGCGGTCTTCCTTGCAACCGAGCGGAACGTGACAATACGCCCAGACCGTGTGTTTACCCGCCGGCGCGCGGGTGGGATCGAAAAGGCTCTGTTGCGCCAGCAGCACGAAGGGACGCGCGGACAGCTTACCCTGCGTGGTGTCACGTTCGCTGGCGGCCACCTCGTCCAGACTGCCGCCGAGATGTACCGTGCCCGCGCGCCGGCATTCGTCGGCCGTCCACGGGATCGGTCCGTCGAGCGCGTAATCGACCTTGAAAACCCCCGGCCCGTGCGGGAAGCGTTCCAGCCGCCGCCGGTACGACGCCGGCAACCGCGCACCGGCCACCGCCGCCGCCCGCCACACGCTCAGGTCGAGCAGGGTCGCGCGGGCGGAGGGAAGCTCGCGCAGGTCGGCCACCGGATAGTTCGTTTCGATCTCGCCGCCGAGTTCGCGCAGGACGCCCGCGAGCGCGTCGCTGATGCGTTGCGACCCGCCCCGGGGTAAAGGCCAGCCGACCGCGTGGCCGGCCGCGCCGAGCACCAGGGCGAAGGCCGATGTGCCGGGCGTTTCCAAAGGCAGGAACGAATGCGCCGCCAGTCCGGAGAACAACCCGCGCGCGGGTTCGCCCCGGAACAGCCGTTTCGCCAGGAAAGTCGCCGGTTGCACCGCCGCCAGCCCGAAGCCCGCTAGCAGGAACGGATGCCGCGGGAAGTGCAGCAGCGGCTGGAGGAATTCGGCGGACAACGCCTGCCAGCGTTTGACCAGCGGCGACAGGAGTTTGCGGTACGCGCGGCCGTCTTCGCCCAACGCCTCGCAGGTCTGGTCCAACGAGGGGTAAAGCGCCGCCGCGGTGCCGTCGTCGAAAGGATGCGCCACGGCGATTTCGGGTTGTATCCACGTCAGCCCGTGGCGTGCCAGCGGCAGGGTCTGGAAAAAGGGCGAGCCGACCGCGAGCGGATGGATGGCGGAGCCGAGGTCGTGGACAAAACCGGGCAGGGTCAGTTCGCCCGAGCGTGCGCCGCCGCCGAGAGTAGGTTGGGCTTCGAGCACGCGGACGCTGCGACCGGCCCGCGCGAGGGTAATAGCGGCGGCCAAGCCGTTCGGACCAGAGCCGACCACGACGGCGTCAGGGGTGGAGTTCATCGGATATTCCCGCCGCAGGCGTCGTCAACAAGGTAGGGATGCCTCTCCGAGGCAATCCCTAATTTTGGATTGGAGAATGCTGCCTAACTCTACATGCATGCAGAAAAATAGGGACTGCCTCGGACCCTCATCCCTACCTGAATGGACGACCGGCCGCAACGGCCTGTCCAGAATCCTAACCCAGCCGCCGCGCTTCCCAGATTTGCTCGAAGGAAATGCCCGCCTCGCGGTTCAGCGCGCGCGTGCCGCTGGCCGCGATCTTGTGCAGCAGCGCGAGCCGTTCGTGGTCTTCGAGGTCCTGCCAGACCGGTTTTTCGCGCAGTTCCAGCCGGTCGGCGCGGCGCACCAGCAGCCCCCAGCCCAGCGGGATTTCGTGCGGCTGGAAAATGCCGTCCTCCGCCACGACGTAGAACAGGTTGCCGCAACGGTAGCGCACCAGCGTGTCGAACTTCGTCTGGTTGAAAAGCCGCTTTTGCAGCAGCGCGATCCGCGCGAGGCACTTTCTTGTAGCTCTCGTGCTCCAGCTCGCCGAAGTCGTGGCTCTGGTAATCCTGGAACAGCGAATCACTCACGCGCAACGACGGGTAATGCACCCGCAGCGCGCGTTCGAGTTCGACGCGGCGGGCGTGCAGGTCTTTGAGTTCGGCCAGCGTCTCGCGGGCGGAGCGCGAGTCCTTCAAGAAATCCGAGCGCGCCTGCTTGCACTCGAAGATCGCCGTGCTGCCAAGCGTGTGGCAAACCATGACGCGATGCGTCAACGCGGGCATCGGCGGGATCGTGCGCGCGGACCTTGATTCTGCCCTTGCTGGGCATGTACGCGGCGAGGTCGGCGCGGTAGCGGCAGTTGGGCAGGCTGACCTCGTACGCGCACGAATGGTAACCCTGTTTCTGCGCCCAGAAGAGGGCCAGGCGCTTGAGCAGCAGATGCGCGGCCGTTTCGCCCCGGCGCGGCGGCGTAGCCAACGGCGGCGGCAGTTCGTCGGACGTTGCGCCGGCCTCTTCGCACGCGGCCGTGAGCGCTTCCTCGGCGGCGGCCTCGACGCGGCTCGGCGGCGGCGCGTCGGTTTCGGCGAGCTCGTTCGGCATCGTTTCATTCGCGCAGCCACGCCGGCGACCTCGCGCGCCCAGTAGGTGATGATCAGGTCCGCGCCCGCGCGCTTGAAGCTCGTCATCATTTCCATGACCGCCGCGCGCTCGTCGAGCCAGCCGTTTTCGGCCGCGGCTTTGACCATCGCGTACTCGCCGCTGACGTTGTAAACCGCCGTCGGCAGGCCGAACGCCTCCTTCACCCGCCAGAGGATGTCCAGGTACGGCAGGCCCGGCTTGACGATGAGCATGTCGGCGGATTCCTCCACGTCGGCGGCCGCCTCGCGCAGGGCCTCGCGCGCGTTGCCGGGGTCCATCTGGTAGGTGCGCCGGTCGCCGAATTGCGGCGCGCCCTCGGCCGCGTCGCGGAACGGCCCGTAGAACGCGCTGGCGAACTTCGACGCGTAGCTCATGATCGGCGTGTCCTGGAACCCGCGCGCGTCGAGCGCCGCGCGGATGGCGCGCACGCGGCCGTCCATCATGTCGCTGGGCGCGACGATGTCCGCGCCCGGCCGCCGCGTGGGAAACCGCCGTGCGCGCGAGCAGCGCCACGCTGGCGTCGTTGAGCACGTGGAAATGCCCGTCGTGCGCCGCGCTCGGTGACGCCGCAATGCCCGTGGCTCATGTATTCGCACAGGCACACGTCGGTGATGACGACCAGTTCCGGGTCGGCCGCCTTCAGCGCGCGGACGGCCTGCTGCACGACGCCGTCGTCCGCGTAGGCGCCGCTGGCCGTGTTCGTCCTTGTGCGCGGGGATGCCGAAAAGCAGCACGGCGCGCACGCCGAGCGTCGCGCGCGGCGCGGGCTTCGGCGACGGCTTCGGCGACGGTGAGTTGCGACAACGCCGGGCATGCTGGCGACGGGCTGGCGCGAGGCGATCTTCTCGCTGACGAACAGCGGCAGGATCAGGTCGGCGGCGCGCAGGGTCGTTTCGCGGACCATCTCGCGCAGGGCGGCCGTGGCGCGCAGGCGGCGCGGACGCCGGGCGAGTCGGAGGTCGGAGTCGGGCGTCATCGGGCGGGACGGCGAGCATACGCTTTGGCGGCGGCAGGCCGCAAGCGGACGGGGACGTTTTTGCGGATCGGGCTTTCCTTGTAAGAACGCCGTGCGCTCCGATGCTCGACAAAACCGGACGGCGAAAGTATGCTGTCGGCGTATATGCCACCGGTGATGGAAGCGGACACACAAACTGCCCTGCTCGACGCCGTGCGCACGCTGCCCTCGGAGAGTCAGCGGGCCGTGTTGAGCTACGCGCTATTTCTCCGGCATCAGGAAGACGCTCGCCGTATCGAGGCTGACGAGGCGGAGTGGGACCGGCTTTGCAGCCAGCCCGAAAAGATGAAGCGGTTCATGGAATGGGCGAACCGGTCCGTCGCCGAACATCCACCGGTGCCGTTCGACGAATCCCGGTTGTGATCTCACGGGGCAACGAGGCATTCTGGAAGCTGTACCACGCGTTGCCCACGGGAACCCGCGCGCAGGCTCGCCAAACGTTCCGCCTGTTCCTTCAAAATCCTGATCATCCGGGCGTGCGTTTCAAGAAGCTCAATAGCGCCTACCCACTCTGGTCGGTGCGCTTCGGTGACGGCTACCGTGCCGTCGCGCACCGCGAAGGCGAGACGATTACCTGGCTCTGGATTGGGACGCACCAAGCGTTCGACAAATTATTTTGACGCGTTGGTGCGGAATTCTGGCATGACCACGGCGGATTTCCTGCTCATCGACATCGGCAACACGGCGGCCAAGCTGCGGCTGGCCGGCGAGAGCGTTTGCTCGGCCGGACCCGCCGCTTGCCCACGGCCGCATTACTCGCGCCAGGTGGAGCGGATGAGTTGGCGAAAACACTCGACTGCTGGCGGTATGGGCACGTCGATTATTTCGTCGGTCGTGCCGGACGCGGCGCGTGTTTTGACCGGGTTGCTGCCGGGAGCGTTATCCATCAATGCGCGCACGGACACGGGCGTGGACCTGCGCGGCTACCCCGGACGGAAAACGCTCGGCGCGGACCGCCTCGCCAACATGGCCGGCGCGCTCGCCCTGCACGGGCCGGGGCCGTTGATCGTCGTGGATTTCGGCACGGCGGCGACGTTCAACGCGCTCGACGCGACGCGGGCGCTTCCTCGGCGGGGCATCGCGCCGGGCTGGGCGGTGTGTCGCGGTTACCTGCCGCGCGCGCGGCGCAGTTGCCGCCGGTGCGGTTCGCGGGCGCGGCCCCGCAGGCCATCGGGCGTTCGACGGTGGCGGCGATCCGCGCGGGGGCGTTGATCGGTTACCGGGGTTTGGTGCGGGAGATTCTCCAGGGCTTGCGCGAGGAACTCGGCGGCGCGCGCGCGTCGTGGCGACCGGCGGGGATGCGCGTTTCCTGGCGGGGCTGGGTGGGGGCTTTTCGATGCCGTGGACCCGGACCTGACGCTCCACGGCCTGCGGGTGATCGCGGCTCGTGTTTGGCAAGGGATCGCGGAATTTAACACGCGAGACACGGAGGACACGGAGACCGAAGGAGACGCAAAAGGGAGGAAGTGGGCAGACAAAATCCTTTTTTTGCCTTTCTCCTCTCGGTCTCCGTGTCCTCCGTCGTCTCCCGTGTTAAAATTCCGCCTTTCCGGTGCAAAGACGCGCCCGCCTTTTGCTGTGATTGGGCTTTCGGTTTCCCCGTTTCCCGCTACCATGCCCAAGACACGACCACCCATGGCCCGGCCCGTCGCCAAACCTCCTCCCGCCGCCTCCGCCTGGAGCGACATCCCCGCCCTGCTCATGCTCGGCACGGGATGCTGCTCTACCTCGCGCTGATTTCCTACGTGCCCCGCGACCTGCCGCACTGGGTGCCCTTCAGCCAGTACGCCACGCCCAACTCCCCGGCGCAGAACTTCATCGGCCCCGTCGGCGCGGTCATCGCGGGGCTGCACTTCTTTTTCTTCGGCGCGGCGTCGTTCCTCGTGGCCGCGCTGCTGCTCGGCTTCGGCGGGGCGAAACTCTTCTTGCCCGGCCTGCGCCTGCGATGCGGCGGCTGGGCTGGATGGTCGCTGTTCGTGCTCTGCGGCGCGTGCCTGGCGCAGCTCCAGCCCTGGTTCCTGCACGGTTGGAACGCGCGATTTCAACGCCCACGGCCCCGGCGGCCTCGTCGGCGCGTGGCTGGTCGGCGACGACGCGGCCACGCGGGACTGTTCCGCCTGCTGCTCGGCCCGGCGGGCGCGGCGATCTTCCTGTTCCTCGCCTACCTCTGCACGCTCATCCTGATGACCGGCCTGCACCCGGTCACGCAACTTGCGCCGCGCCATCGACGGCCTGCGCCGCGCCGTCGCCGTCTGGCGCGAACGCCGCGCCGCCGCCCGCCTCGCCCGCGCCACCGCAGCAGGAACGCCTGGAAATGGACCGCGCGCCGCCTCGCTCAAGGAACAGCGCCGCATCGAAAAACAGCTCCGCAAGCAGGGCGTCGCCGTGCCGCCGCCCGATCCGGACGGACGAGGACGACGCCGACGCGCCAGTCCGCGCCGCGGCGCTCGCGCCGCCGTGCCGCCGAGCCGGACGAATTCGCCGGCCTGCCCGCCGCCCAAGATCACGGACAACTCCGTCCCCAATCCCGTCGCCGCAGCCGCCCAAGAAGAAACCCAGCCTCGCCGAACTCTTCGCCCGCAACGCGGCCGCCAAGGCCGCAAGACCGGCGACCCGCCGGCGCGCTCGGCGGCGCGAACGCCGACGGCGGCGACGTGCGCTTCGCCAATTACCAACTGCCCGAACTCGACCTCCTCGACACCGCCGACACCCAGGGCCGCCCGGTCGCCGACCCCGCCGAACTCCAGCGCGTGCAGAACGCAGATCATCGAGACGCTGGAGCAATTCGGCATCCGCGTCAGCAAGGGCGACATCACCAAGGGGCCGACCATCACGCGCTACGAGGTTTACCCGGCCAAGGGCGTGCGCGTGGACAAGATCGTCAGCCTGGAACGCGACATCGCCCGCGCCACCCGCGCCGAGCGCATCAACATCCTCGCCCCCATCCCCGGCAAGGACACCGTCGGCATCGAGATCGCCAACAGCAAGAAGGTCAAGGTCACGTTGCGCGAACTGCTCGAAGGCGAGGACTGGGCCGAGACCAAGGCGAAGATCCCCATCGCGCTGGGCAAGGACGTTTACGGCAAGACGATCATCGCCGACCTCGCCGCCATGCCGCATTGCCTCGTCGCCGGCGCGACCGGCTCGGGCAAGAGCGTCTGCATCAACTCCATCATTTCCAGCATCCTGTACCGGTTCACGCCCGAGCAGCTGCGCTTCGTGATGATCGACCCGAAGGTGGTCGAGATGCAGGTTTACAACAAGCTGCCGCACCTCGTCGTGCCCGTCGTCACCGACCCGAAAAAGGTGCTCCTCGCCCTGCGCTGGGTCATCGACGAGATGGAGAAGCGCTACAAGATGTTCGCCAAGACCGGCGTGCGCAACATCACCAGCTTCAACGCCCGGCCCAAGCCCAAGACCCAGGCCGAACTCGACGCCGAGGCCGAAGCCAAGGGCCGTCGCTCGCCGCCGCCGTCGGCGCGCCGACCGGATCGACGCCGGCGACCGCGGCGCTCGAGACGCCGACCGGCCGAGGTTCAAGCTGGATTCCATCATCGGCGACGGCGATCGACGACGAGGACGGCGACACTCGACGCCCGCCGATCTCCACCCACGCCCGGCCCGCGCCGCGCGCAACATCCGCGACGACGATCTCATCATCCCCGACCGGATGCCCTACATCGTCGTCATCGTGGACGAGCTGGCCGACCTCATGCAGACCGCCCCGGCCGACGTGGAAAGCGCCATCGCGCGCATCACCCAGATGGCCCGCGCGGCGGGCATCCACATGATCGTCGCCACGCAGACGCCGCGCGCCGACGTCATCACGGGCGTCATCAAGGCCAACATCCCCTCGCGCATCGCCTTCCAGGTCGCCAGCGGGCTGGACAGCCGCATCATCCTCGACGAAAACGGCGCGGAACGCCTCATCGGCCAGGGCGACATGCTCTACCTGCCGCCGGGCACCTCGCGGCTGACCCGCGCGCAGGGCGTGCTCGTCACCGACGAGGAGATCCACCGGCTCGTCGAGTTCGCCGGCGAGCAGGCGCGAGCCGACCTTCGAGGCGGCCATCGCCGACAAGCTCGAAGGCAGCGGGCGGGCGACGAAGAGGATGACGTCAGCGACGAGGACGAGGAACTCGTGGAAAAATGCATCGAAATCATGCGCCAGGAGAAGAAAGCGAGCACGTCCATGCTCCAGCGCCGGCTGCGGCTGGGTTACACGCGGGCGGCGCGCGTCGTCGATATCCTGGAGAAGCGCGGCATCGTCGGCCCGGAAAACGGGGCGAAGGGCCGCGAAATCCTCGTCGATCTGGATAGCTTGTGAACGGTGGCGGATAAACTTCGTGAAAAAAGACAAGTTTCCGCTGGTCTCCGGACCCGTTTGAGTTACAACACTCGGGGAATTCACTGATACTGCACTATTCCACGGGCAACGGTTATATGGTCGAGACGGCAGGCACAAAACTCCGGCGCGCGCGCATGCATGCGCCATTTGAGCCTTGAGGACGCGGCCCGCGCGACGAAGATTCGCGCCTCGCAGATTGGCCGACCTCGAAAGCGACGATTACTCGAATTTTGCCAACCTCGCCTACGCGCGGGGCTTTCTGGTCGGCTACGGGAAATTCCTCCACGTGGACGTGCGGCCCGTACATGGAGGCGTTCGCGGACGCGAGCACGTTCGGGCTCGACGACTATCAATACCTGAGCGAGGTGCCGGTCGGAGAATACCGCGCGCCGACCCGCCAATGGCGCAAACGCCGCAAGGGCAGCGTGCGCCAATTCGTGATGATGGCGGCAGGCATCGCCGCGCTGACCGTGGCGGTGTTTTCCTTCTACCTGTACGTCAATTACAAGCGGCTCGGAGGCAACCTCGGCACGTTGGCAGAACGCCAGGCCGCCCAGGCGCAGGGCGAGGGCCGCAAAGCCGAAACGGCGTCCGATGGGTCGCTGAAGCCGGCGTTGGTGCCGGTCGCGTCCACTCCGGGTCCGGCGGAAGTTGTGCCGCCGGCAGTCCAGTCGCCCGCGCCGGAGATCGTGCCGACCAACGACGACAACCGCGCCGCGGCGGCGGCGCTGGCGGTGTCGGGGCACAACAATTCGCCTGCGGCGTTGCTGACGCAATTGACGATGCCGGCGGTCAAGTCGCCCGGCGTGGGGAACACGTCGCTGGCTTCCCCGGCACCGGGCAACGATGCGTCGCTGCTGGTGCACGTGCCGGACAAAAACGTCGATCCTTTCCGCGCCGCCGTACCCAAGCCGCAAAAGGTATCCAACAACGCGCTGGAATAGTTCGGAGGTGGGGTGATTAGAGGTGAGTGATCCAGAGGTGGATGGCGCTCTCCGAGCGGCATTGGTCTGATTTACGCCGCAGGCGTCTAAAACTTCAGGTCACCTCCGGAACGTCGGCCCGGGCTTGTTTTTCCACCGCAGGCCGGTTTATCGTTGGAAGCCAGCCCCTTCCTACCCGCCGATGGCCCACGAAATTTTCATTTCCCATTCGTCGGAGGACAAGGCGACGGCCGACATCGTGTGCGCCGCGCTGGAGGAGGCGGGGATGTCCTGCTGGATCGCCCCGCGCGACGTGCGGCCGGGCCAGTTTTTCCCCGGCGAGATCAAGCGTGCCATCGAACGCTGCCGCGTGATGGTGCTCGTCTTCTCGGCGCATTCCAACAGCTCCGTCCACGTGTTGCGCGAGATCGATTTCGCCACCCGCGCGCACGCGCACATCGTCAACTTCCGCATCGAGAAGGTCGCCGTCAGCGACGACCTGGATTACTTCCTCGCCTTGCCGCACTGGCTCGACGCGCTGACCCCGCCGACGAAGGAGTGTCTCGCCCAGTTGATCGATTCCGTGCGCGGGCTGATGGACCTCCCGCCCAAGGGGCCGGTGCTGCCGGCCAATCCGAACGATTCCACCGCGCCGCGACCGGCCGCCAAGCCGGCGGTGCCGGCGGTGTTCGTCGCCCCGGAGCCGCCCACCACTTCCGCCGCGTCCGCACGCGCCGCCCTCCGCCAGCAACGCCGGGCGTTGGCCCGTTCGTTCACGGACGCGGCCCTGCGCGAGGTGGAAGGCATCGGTTTCCGCGCGGTGGACGATTTTCAGCTACTCGAACCGCTCATCCGCGTGCTGGCGCGTGCCGGGGACGGACCGGGGGCGTTGCGCGCCGCCACGGAGACCGGGGGCGGCTTCAAGGATTTTGCGTTGGGCATCATCGCGGAAACGCAGGTACGCGACGGCGATCTGGCGGGAGCCCAGCGCACGGTGGCGTCCTGCCAGGAAAAGGGCGACGCGGTCTGCCGGATGGCCCGGGCGATGTCGGAAACCGGCGATGTGAACGGTGCCTTGCGCATGGTCGCGGAAATCCGTTCGACGGGGTTCCAGGCGTTCGATCCGAGGGCCGGTGCGTGGTCCGAGATCGCCGAGGCGCAGGCGAAAGCCGGCGACGTGGCCGGCGCGTTGCACACGGTCTCGGCCATCGACGTGAATTCCCCGAACCGCCTGCAACAAAAAGAAGCGCGGCGCTACCGGGAATCCGCCCTCTCGCACATCGCCGAGGCACAGGCGCAGGCGGGTGATGTGGACGGAGCGACGCGGACGCTGGCGGCCATCGAGGACGCCAAAATCCGTCTGCGGGCGCAGAACAAGGTGCACGTCGCCCGCGCCCGTGGCGGCGACACGGCCGGTGCGCTGCTGGCCGCGAGCGAAGGCCAGTACGACAAGAAAGGCTGGGTGCTCGGATGCATCGCCGAGGTGCAAGCGCAGACGGGCGATCCGGACGGCGCGGCGCGCACCGTGACCACCATCGAAGAGGATTACCGCCGGGATCAGGCGATGGCCGCGCTTACCCTGGCGCGGGCACGGGCAGGAGATTTCCCGGCGGCCTTCGGCACGGCCAAGGAGATTCCGAACACTTACGTCAGGAAAAAAACGCACGCCCGGCTGGCCCTCGCCCAGGCCGAAGCCGGTGACCCGCTGCCGGCGACCAATTTCGTGAAGACCCTGCCAACGCCGCGAGACCGGATCAAGATGCTCGTGGCCTTCGCCAGCCTGCTGCTCGACGATCCCGCGCAGACCCGCTGGTGGATGGACTTTTCCACGCACCATCTCTGGGATTAAAGCGTTTTTCGTTTGGATGTAAGGTCTCCTCAAGCCCGGGCAGGGGCGCAAGAGTTCAGCCCACGGCGCGAGCCGTGGGGAAAGATCAGCAAGCGTGTCAGAGCCCCGGCAAGGGCGTAAGAAAAGACGGCCGCCTGGCGAGGACCACCCCGCGGGTTCTCTTACGCCCCTGCCGGGGCTTTGTCCTCTGGGGAAGGACCGTTCCCACGGCTCACGCCGTGGGCTCAACGACTACCGGCTCAAGCCGGTAGGATGCGATGGGACTAAAAGTCCGGTGGCGGCTAGAAGCCGCTTGGAAAGCCCCCGGCCCGGGCCGGCTGGCAAGGCATCGGCGGCGACCCCTGGCCTCACGGCGGGTCGGCCACGATGCGGAACGTTCCCTCGCCATCCTCGTCCCACTTCTGCTCCTCGATGTAGCGCTTGATCGTCTTCTCATCGACCGCTCCGACCGTCGCGCAAAAGTAGCCCCGTGCCCACAGGTGCTGGCCCCAATAACGCTTCTGCAAACTCGGGAACTCCTCCTGCAGCTTGCGCGAACTCCTGCCCTTCAAGTACTGCGCCAGCTTGGCCGGCGACAACACCGGCGGCGCGCTGACGAGCAGATGCACGTGGTCGGGCGACACCGCTCCACGCACCACCGCCACCTCCCGCGCCCGGCAAATCTCGCGGATCAGGTCGCGGCAACGCACCGCCAGGTCCCCCTTGAGCACCGGCCAGCGGTACTTGGTCACCCAGATCAGGTGGTACTTGCAGTCCGAGACCGTGTGCCCACGATGGTGGTAGTTGGCCATGCAGCCGCCCACCTTAACGCGCCACCCGCCACCCTCCAAGGCAGACCGTCTAAAGACGGTGGGCTCCAACCCGGCACCTGGATACTGAACTCTTGCGCCCCTGCCGGGGCTGAAAAACCGGACAAGCAACTGAAAAACGCTTAGCGTTCACCGAAGCAGAATTTAGCCGCAAAAAGCGCAAAAGACGCAAAAAACAGCAAACAATCAGCCTCGCAGTCCGGGAGGTTTTTCCCCTTTTGCGCTTTCTGCGCTTTTTGCGGCTAAAACTTTGCGCCTTAGCGAGAAGCAGGGGCAGCCCGAAAAACTTAGCCCTTGGCCTTGGCGTAGTTCTCGTTCACTGCCGCCCAGTTGACCGTGTTCCACCACGCCTTCAAGTAATCAGGCCGCTTGTTCTGGTACTTCAGATAGTATGCGTGCTCCCACACGTCCACGCCGAGCACCGGCGTGTGAGCCTTCCATATCGGGCTGTCCTGGTTGGCGGTGGAGATCACTTCCAGCTTCTGTCCTTGCTCACGACCAGCCACGACCAGCCGCTGCCGAAACGCGCCGCGCCCGGCCGCGTTGATCTTTTCCTTGAGCGCGTCGAAACCGCCGAACGCTTCCTTGATCGCATCGGCCAATTCACCCGTCGGCTCGCCGCCGCCGTCCGGCCGTCATGATCTTCCAGAAGAACGAATGGTTCGCGTGGCCGCCGCCGTTGTTGCGGACCGCCGTGCGCGCCGCCTCGGGCACGGCGTTGAGGTCGGCGATGAGTTCTTCCACCGGCTTGGTCGACAGGTCGGGGTGTTCTTCCAGCGCCTTGTTCAGATTGGTCACGTACGCCGTGATGATGCTTGTCGTGATGGATCTCCATCGTCTGCCGCGTCGATGTGGGGTTCGAGCGCGTCTGTTGGCGATAAGGGCAGAGGAGGCAGTTCGTAGGGCATGGCAACCAATAACCTAGGAGCTTTCGCGGTCTCCGCAACTTCCGGCCAGCCGGAATCTTCGCGGGCGGTCAGGATGCCCGGGTGCCGGTCGGGTTGAACACCCCGTTGAACACCTCCCGCAACTGCGGGGCGAGGCTTCGAGCAGTCGGGTATACACGCTCGCCGCGAATCCGCCTTCAACTGCATGTGCTGCGTCGGCCGGAAAATCCCGCCCGCGCGTTCGCGTACGTCGCCAGCGCGAGCAGCGGGAAATTGTTCCGGTACATGTCGTACTTCAGATAGAAACACCTTCGGGAACCCCGTGCCGGTGATCTCGTCCTCGGTCCACGAACCGTCGGCGTTCTGGGTGTCGATGAGATATTGCAGCCCGCGCTGCACGCTGGCGCGAGTCCAGGTCGCCGCACGCGCACGAGGCCCATCAACGCCCACGCGGTCTGGCTGGCCGTGCTCGGGCCCTTGCCCTTGAGCAGTCGGGTCGTCGTAGGTGTTGCAGCTTTCGCCCCAGCCGCCGTCCTCGTTCTGGCAGCGACGCGAGCCAATCGCGGCCGCGGCGCACCCAGTTCTCGGTCATGTCGTAGTCGATGGCCTTCAGGCCGCGCAACACCTGCCACGTGCCGTAGATGTAATTGACCCCCCAGCGCCCGTACCACGAGCCATCGTCGCACTGGGTCTTCTTGAGGTGGGTGATGCCGCGCGGCCACGCGGCGGTCGCGCTTGTCCCAGCCGAGGTAGCCGAGCAGTTCGAGCGTGCGGCCGGTCAGGTCGGAGCACGAGGGGTCGAGCATCGCGTTGTGGTCGGCGAAGGGCATGTCCTCCAGCCAGCCTTTCATCACGTCCTTGTCGAACGCCGCCCAGCCGCCGTCGCGGCACTGGAAACTCATCTGCCAGTCCAGCGCGCGGCGGAACGCCTCGTGCGCCTCGGCCGGGTCTTCCGGGCGCGACAGCCGCAGCGCCATGAGCACCATCGCCGTGTCGTCCGTGTCGGGATAATAAACGTTGTTGAACTCGAACGCCCAGCCGCTCGCCTCGTGCTACGGGTTCTGCTTGATCCAATCGCCGCGCATCCGCACTTCCTTGGAGTAAAGCCAGGTCGCCCGCCTTGCGCAGCGCCGGGTGCGCCGGGTCCAGGCCGCTCTCGGCCAGCGCGATGGCGTTGATCGCCGTGTCCCACACCGGCGAGAAGCACGGCTGCGATGCGGAAATCGTTCGGATCATCGACGAACAGGTCTTCGAAATCCTTCTGCGCCTTCTGGAAAACGGGGTGCGTCCTCCTCGTAGCCGAGCGCTTCCAGGGCGATCAGCGCGTTGAGCATCGCCGGGAAAATCGCCGCGAGTCCGTCGCTGAACCCTCGCCCATGCGCTCGACCATCCACGCCTCGCGCCTCTCGAGCGCGCGGGCGCGCAACGGCCGCCAGCCCAGGCCGTCGATCCACTTGAGCGCGGCGTCGCAACGCAGGAAGAAGTTGCGCCACGTGAAGAACCGGTCCGCTGCGCGGCAGCGAGAAATCCGCCGCCCTCCAGTGCCGCAGGGATACAACTCGTGGAGCTGCTTGTCCTCCGGCGGGGTGCGCGTGGGCTTGAAATGGTTGATGATCGCCAGCGGGATCAGCATCGCCCGCGTCCAGCTCGACATCTGGTAGATGTTGAAATACAGCCCAGTCGGGCAACAGGATCATCTCCGCCGGGATGGTGGGCAGATACTTCCACGGGTACACGCCCATCAGCGCGAGATACAGCTTGGAGAACGTGTTGCAGCGCGGGATGCCGCCCAGGCGCAGGATGGTCGCGCGCGCCTCGCACATCCACGGGGCCTGCGGGCTGTGGCCGGCGAGCTTCAGCGCGAAGTACGCCTTCACGCACGCGTTGATCTCGCTCGGGCCGCCGTGGTAGATGTTCCAGCCGCCGTCGGGAAGCTGGCGTTTGCGGATGTGCCGGACGCATTTTTCCTGCAACACGGGGTCCACCTTGCCCGCGCCAGTGCATGTAGAGCACGTAGTCGGAGCAGAGCGTGCTATCGACGATCAATTCGCCCGCCCAGTAGCCGTCCGGCGACTGCAGGCGCAGGAGATTTTCCTGCGCGCGGCGGACGGTGCGTCTGCAGTTCCTCGTCGTCCACCTCGGTAGGTGCGGACGGTTGACGGCGAGGCTGCCGTGGGCCTTGGGAAGACGGATGATTTTAGCCATTCTGGATCGTTAAAGAAAGAGCGGCCAGGGGGCGGGACAACGCGCTCGTGGCGGGTTCCCGCATGGTTATTGGTTGGTGGATTCGTTGGTGTGGAACTCGTCTGATCAACATACTTTCCCGCCGCCGGCCGGGCCAAGCTCTCGCGCGGGCGGCGCTGCCGCGATCTCCGCGCTATACGCCGCGATAGGCGGCGGGTTCCGGCATGACATCCGCCTCGGCGAGCGGCGACTGTTCTTCTTGACCTGCGCGCCGGTGAGGTGGCCCCGGCCGGCGGTGACGCCGTTGTACGCGTGGACCTCCGCGCCCTTGCCGGTGGGCTTGGGGCGGGGGCCGAAGTTGTAGCGAAGTTTTTCCAAGTGTCGTCCAGCGCGGCGTTGAGCTCAGCGCGCCGCTCGGCTCGAAGCCGCACTGGGTCATGCAGTTGTCGCAACGCGGGTCGCGCGCCTTGCCGGTGTCCTGGTTCCACGCCGAACTTGCTCCAATCGACGTTCCTGAGCATCTCCTCGTACGTCGGGAAATGCCCCGCGCCCGCCATGAAGTAGCACGGCCCCCGCCAGCCGGCGATGTTGCGCGTGGGGATGGCCCAGGCGGAGCATTCCAGCTCGCGCTTGCCTGCGAGGAACTCGTGGTAGATCGGCGTGCCGAGGATCGGGTAACGGTCGCTCCACTCGCATCAGGTCCTTGAACTTTTCGCGCGTGCCCTCGCGGGTCAGGAAGAAGTCCTCCGGCTGGAGGTTGAGGCGCTTGATCATGTCGGCCTTGGCGGCGTCGTACTCGTAGCCGGGGCTGATCGTGTGGCCGTCCACGCCGAAGTCCGCTCAGGAAATCGAGCATGCCCTCGATCTCGGTCATGTCGGTTTCCTTGTAGATCGTCGTGTTCGTGGCAGACCTGGTAGCCGAGCGACCTTGGCCATCTGCATGGCCAGGATCGCCTCCTTGAAGACGCCCTCGCGCTCGACGATGAGGTCGTGCGTGTATTCCAGGCCGTCGAGATGGACGTTCCAGAAGAAGAACGGATGCGGGGCCATCACCGGGCGCGGTCGGCGTCCTTCGGACCCTTGCGGACCTCGGCGGCTTCCTTTTCGGTCATCAGCCCCTCGGCGACTGCAGCTCGCGCGATGGTCGGCTTCGACGGCTGCGGGCGTGCGGGCGAACTCCCGGGCCAGGTAGCGCGCGCATCTTGCGGCGCATGAACATGGCGTTCGTGCAGAGGTAAACGACGCGCTCTGGTCGTTGAGCAGCCCGGTGGAAAGCGCCTCGATCTGCGGGTAGATGAGCGGTTCGCCGCCGCAGATGGACACCATCGGCGCGCCGCATTCGGTGGCCGCGCCGAGGCAGTCTTCCAGGGGCATCACGTCCTTGAGCGAGGTGGAATACTCGCGGATGCGTCCGCAGCCGGTGCAGGTGAGGTTGCAGGTGTGCAGCGGCTCCAGTTGGAGGACGGTGGCGAATTTCTTGGTCCCGCGGAGCTTTTTGGCCGATGATGTACTTGGCGATCTTGGCGGTCAGGGCGAGCGGAAATCTCATGATGGGTAAGGCGCTTCGATGTCGAAGACGATCCGCGAACGGTTTTAGTCGCGTGGTAGACTCGAGCCGTCAAGGATTGTTAAGGGAAGTGTTAAAGCGTAAAGCAGGTGTCGTCGAATTGCGCCACATGGTAACAGCCGGGCTCCGCCTGTCAATGTTCTCCCTTCGGTCCGGCCACGCCGGGCGGACGGGACAATCTCGGGCCGATGGGCGTAGCCAAAAGGCTTTTGGCGGGAATCGGTTGCACGAAATGGGCCGCTGTTGACCCGCCTTGCCGAAGCGCTCCAGACGATTGAGGATGAGAAGTTAACACCGCCCGGCCCGCCGTGCGGAAACCCGCCGGATTTGCCATCTTTTGTCGCCGTTCGCCACCGAAACGCCATGTATATTCACCATGACCCCGCCTGCGCCGAGTATGCCGCGCCCGGGCCACCCCGACGCGCCGTTCCGCGTCCTGCGCACCGCCGAACTCCTGCGCGAACGCCACCCCGGCTGGCTGCCCGAGCGGCCCGTCGAAACGCTGCCGGCCGACGGACGAGGCCATCCTGCGCGCGCACTACCCCGGCGTACCTCGCGCGGCTGCGCGGAAACGCCGCCGGGCGGGATGTTCGACCCCGACACCGCCGCCCTGCCCGGCATCGACGACCACGCCCGGCGCGCGGCGGGGGCGGCCATGAGCGTCGCCGAACGCGCCTGGGAGGGCGAGAAGGCGTTTTCGCTGCTGCGTCCGCCGGGCCACCACGCCACGCGCGGATGCGATCATGGGCTTTTGCTACCTGAACTCCGTGGCCGTCGCCGCCCTGCACGCGCAGGCGGCGCTCGGGGTCGGGCGCGTGGCGGTGTGGGATTTCGACGCCCACCACGGCAACGGCACGGAGGAGATCCTGCGCGGGAAGGAAGGGATGCTCTACGTCAGCGTGCATCAATTTCCCGGTTATCCGGGCACGGGCGACGGAGACTTTCGACAACGTGTGGAACTATCCCGTCGCCCCCGGCACGCCGGCCGAGGAACACCTCGCCGCCCTGGAAGAAAGCTGGGCGGACGTGCTGGCGTTCAGGCCGGACCTGATCCTGGTCAGCGCGGGGTTCGACGCCTACGCGGGCGACCCGCTCACGGACCTGCGGCTGCGACCGAGGGAGTTCGCCGCGCTGGGCGAATGGTGCCGCCAGGCCCCGTGGCCGGTCGGGGCGATCCTGGAAGGCGGCTACAGCCAGGAATTGCCGGTGCTGGTGAACACGTTTCTGGAGGCGTGGGAGGGGAGGTAAAGGTTTCGGCTTTTCGACCTTTCGGTGCCGTTTTATTTCACGTCTTTGGGCTGTCTGATACCTGTTAGACCCATCGCTCTGGTGTCTGTTTCATTGATGCCGACTGCAAGTTTTTCGATTTTTGTTTGCAGATGCTCGCTCGCAGAGTTGTGGGCATGAAGCTCCTATCCAAATTTCTCCCTCTGCTGATGCTGTGTTGTGCCGGGTGTGTGCTCTCCTACAGTGTGTCCGATCACAAGGAGTACCGCCCGTACATCGGTCATGCCGTCACTCTGACCCGTCCATTGTATTTGGTGGGCGTACATAGTTCATTGTTTAGCTCCGGCGGCGTCAAGACGTTGGGATACGCTCGCTACGGCCTGGCGGAGCCGCACGCAGCTTGGGCACCCGGGCCTCTTTACGCAAAGCTGCCTCAGGGCTACCCAGCTACCATCGATAGCGTGCATGAGGAGATCACCGGCGACGAAGCCGTTCCGGTTGTCTACGGGCACATCGTAAATCCCACGACAGGCGAGCGAGCCAGCTTCGCGTATCCGTACTACCTGTACTACCTCTACAATTCTGTACACGTTCCATCGCCTCTTCCATGGCAGCTTGCAGCCTCCGATCGGTAGCAGCTCGTACCCTTTTCCACCGCCATCCTCATACAAACGCGCTCCAGCGAACAGAAGCCGGCCGTCGGGCTTTGTCGAACCATGACGCTTGACCTGGCCAGCCTTTGTCGCTGAGCTCGGAGGCGTTAGTCTGCCCCACCTGCCAGTTCAATCTTGTCGTCCCAAGGGTCTACTGTTAACGTTGATGCCATGAGCAAGGTTTCACTCGCGGACGTGTTAGAACTCAGCGTCGCCGAGAAAATCCAACTCGTTGAAGACATCTGGGATAGTATCGCCGCACGCACGCAACCCCTATCGCTCACGCAGGCGCAACGCGAAGAGTTGGACCGTCGGCTAGAAGATCACCGTCAGCATCCCGAGGATGGCTCGCCTTGGGAAGAGGTGAAAAAGCGTATCTCGGGAGCGTGCTGATGGCGGGGATTATCTTTCGGGCGGCGGCGGAGCTCGAATTGCAAGAGGCGTACGACTGGTACGAGGAACGTGAACAAGGGCTGGCTCCGAGTTCATGCGATGCGTGGATGCCTGTGTGCAGATCATCCGTCGCCATCCCGAGATTTTTCCGGTCGTCCACAAACAGATTCGGCAGGGCGTGTTGAGGCGGTTTCCGTACTCGGTGCTTTATCTGCCCGAGGACGACAACGTGATCGTTCTTTCGATCTTCCACTCCTCATGAGACCCGAAAATCTGGCGTCGGCGCGCGTAAGCCTCCGCCCGCTCAATCGCACTCGCACACGATGCGGAAGCCCACGTCGTTGCTCGCATACGTCGGCAGGTTGAATCCCCGCGCCGTCGTCTTGAGACTGGCGAAGCGCGACTTCCAACTGCCCCCCCGGTACACCCGCTGGCCGCCGTGCCTTGGCCACGCGCGGGATTCGTCCGTTCGCCGCCCTTGTAGGCGTCGTAATAGTCCAGGCACCATTCCCACACGTTGCCCGCCAAGTCCTCGATGCCGAACGGACTCGTCCCCGCCGGGTACGCCCCCACGGGGGACGTTTCCGCGTAACCGTCGTTCACCGTCCGCGTCGCGCCACGCGAACGTCGTGTTCGCGTCGGCGAAGTTGGCCAGCGTGCCGCGTGCCGGTCGCCTCGCCCCAGGGATACGTGCGGCCCGTCGTCGCCTTTGGCGGCGTATTCCCACTCCGCCTCGGTGGGCAGCCGGTAACGCTTGCGCTCGCGCGTGCTCAGCCACTGGCAGAATTTCGTCGCGTCCAGGTTGCTGACGTAGATCACCGGATGGTGGTCGTCCGCCCACGCGCCGCGCCGGGAAGCGTGCGCGGGGTCGAATTTCTCGTACTCGCGCGTTGGTGATCGGGAACCGCGACAGGTAGAAACGGCTGAGCGTCACGCGGGTCGTCGGCTGCTCGTTGGCGGGCGCGCCGGGGGCGGCGTTGCCCATCGTGAACGTCGCCGACGGGATGAACAGCATCTGTCGTGCCCAGCGAGGTCAGGAAATCCGGGTAACCGCCGCCGCTCCTCCTGCCGGATCGATGAGCTGCATCACCGGCCGGGCGGCGGTGGACACGACCGTGCCGGACTTGGCCGCGCCGCCGGGCGACAGGCGGATGCCCTCGGGTTTCGGCCACCTTCGTGAAGGCGACGTTCGCGGTGGCCGGCGCGACGGCGGCACCGACCTTGCCGGGCCGGGGCGTGATGACCGGCGGGGCGTCCGCGCCGCCGCGCGGCGACAGCGTGAGCGTGCCGTTCGGCGATGGCTTCGAGGTATTCGTCCACCATGTCCTCGGCGTCGCCGGGGTCGAGGCCCAGGTTTTCGGCCATGTCGATGAAGGTGTCGCGCCGGTCGTCGCTCATGGATTCCTCGTCCAGCCCGGAAAGCTGCAGCATGCGCCGGAAATCGTCCGCGGGCGTGCTGGCGCGCACGCGCCGGGTGCGCGCGGCTTATCGGCGTCGGTCGTGATGCGCGGCGAGGCCGGGCACCGTGGCGGCGGGCGATCGTCGCGGCCGGCGGCGGCGCGGCGGGCGCGGGTGGCGGGGGCGGCGGCGGGCGGCAGGTCGGCCTCGCGTCGCGAACCGGTGCGCCTTGCAGGCCTGCCTCGATGGTGCCGGCGATGTCCTCGCCGCTCAGGCCGAGGGCGCTGGCCGAGCTTGAGCAGGTTGGCCTCGCTCCTCCGGCGGTGAGCACCTTGTCGCTCAGCGCGAAATCCACGAACTTCTGGAACTCCGCCAGCGCGCCGGACGCGCTGGCGGTCGTGCAGGACGGCGTCGATCTGCGGCGCGCTGCTCGGGGTTGAGCAGTTCGGCGCGCGCCTCGCGCGAGGTAGCGCGGGGCCACGTCCATGCCGCCGCGCAGCAGTTGCGCGAGCGGATTGCTGGGCTGGTTTTTGAGCGGCAGCTTCTTCTGCCACCAGACCAGGAGCTGGCGGCGTGTGTTCCTCGATCTGCTCGTTGGTCGGGCTGCGACTCGAACGACAGGCCGAGCCGCTCGTAGAAATTCGTCGCGAACTGTAGCGGTTCCAACCGTCCCACTTGCGGGGATCATCGGGCAGCGGCGAGGGAAGCATGGGGAAAGGCAGAAGGCAGAAGGCGGAAGGCAGAAGTGCGGAAGCAGAGCAATGCGCAGAGAGCGAGACGGATACAATCCGGTGCTTCTGTCCTTCTGCCTTCTGCCTTCTGCCTTCTGCCTTTATCTCGCGGTCCTATTCGACTTTGATCAGGGACAGGTTCGCCGTCGCGCTGGCCATCTCTTCCTCCGAGAGGCCCGTGTTGCGCTGGATCGTCACGCGGCTCTGTCTTGCCGAACGCGTCGACGATGACTTCGAGCACCTGGTTGGCGTTGTAGCGGTAGGTCAGCTCCACCGGCGAGCCCTTGGGCAGAAACGGCGGCAGATCGACCGCGCACAACCCCAGCGGCGTGCATTCGCTCGGCACGCGTGCTCTCGCCCTCGACCACGCGCACGACCACCTTCGCCATGTTCGCCTGCGCCGTGCCGAAGTTGTTCTTGAACTCCGCCGGCACGGCCGTCATTTTCTTGATCATCGGGAACACGTATTCCTCCAGCGAGTCCTCGTTCCAGAGCACGACGCCCGAGCGAGTGCGAGGTGATGTTCGTCACCTGGATCAGGCCGCCCTCGCGGTTGGAAAATTGTTCGCGCGTTTCCTTGGGCACGGTCTTCTCGCCGGTCTTGTCCTCTTCGGCGAGGATGGACAGCATGCCCTGGATCGCCGCGCCCACGGCCACGGCCTCGTCGGGGCTGACGTGCTCGGCCAGCGGCACGCCGCTGATTTCCTGGATCATCTCGCGGATCATCGGCATGCGCGTCATGCCGCCGACGAGCAGGATCTTGTCGATGTCCGACCAGTTCATGTGCGCTTCCTGCATGACGATCTCGCAGATCGTCTTGCGTCTTCTCGACGAGGTGCGCGCAGATTTTCTCGAAGTCGTCGCGGGTCAGCTCGATCTTGATGCTCTTGCCGTTGTGCAGTGCACGAGCGTCGTGCGCGGGCGGCTGGAAAGCTGGATTTTCGCCGCCAGCGCGCGGCTCTGGAGTTCCTGGTAGCTCTGGAGGTCGAGCAGCGGGTTTTCGCCGTGCAGCCGGTCGAACTCCTCCGCGACGAGGTTGACGATGATGTCGTCCCAATCCTTGCCGCCGAGGCGGTGGTCGCCGTTGGTGGCCAGCATCTTGATGTGCTGGTTCTCGATGCGCATGATCGTCACGTCGAACGTGCCGCCGCCCAGGTCGAAGACGAACACGGTCTGGTTGGTGTCGAGCTTGTCCAGGCCGTAGGCCAGCGCGGCGGCGGTCGGCTCGTTGATGATCTGGAGCACGTTGAATCCCGCGAGCTGCCCGGCGTGGATCGTCGCCGTGCGCTCGCTGTCGTTGAAGTACGCGGGCACCGTGATGATCGGCGTCGCTGACCTCGCTGCCCGAGATATTTCTCGGCGTCGTTCTTGAGCTTCTTGAGGATCAGCGCGCTGAGTTCCTCGGCGGAGAAAATCTTGTCGGCGAACTCCCGGTGGAACTCGTCCTTGCTCTTGCCCATCTCGCGCTTGACGAAATCGACGATCTTCTCCGGCTCGGCGACGGAGTTCTGCTTGGCGTAGGTGCCCACGACGGCGTTGGAGCCGTCGAAGAGGATGACCGAGGGCGTGATGCGCTCGCTCTCGGAATTGGGGATGATCTGCGGTTTGCCGTAGGCGTCGATGTGGGCGATGGCCGAAAAGGTCGTGCCCAGGTCGATGCCGACGGCTTTGCGGGTGGTCGTCATGGGAATACCGGTGGTTGCGGTGATCGGACCGGGCGGGTGGAGCGGACGTGCGGGGCGGGATGCGTTAGGACGGCTGTCAGGATGGATGGGCAGGCAGCGTCTCGGCGGGATGAGCACCGTCTCGGCGTCGGCGGCGGCGGAGTCGGCGGGCGTGGCGCGGCGGCGGTCCAGCGGCGGGCGACGATGTCCTCGGGGCGGATCGTGCGTTCGCGCCAGAAGAAGCCGGGCTTGATCGAGCGGGCGACGAGGCCGTCGTCGTCCGGGGCTGGCGGCCGGCTCGAAGGACACGATGCGGTGCGTCTTTCTTGTCGACGGGCGCGCCGGCGCGGGTCCGGGAAAGGGTCACGTCCATGCGCAGGAACACCTCGATCATGTGGTGGATCTGGTTTTCGGCGTTGCCGGCGAGGAGTCTGCAGGAATGCCGTGTCGTCGGCGTCCTGGCCGCCGTTTCGGCCGTGGTTCCGCCAGGCGGCGCTGACGGTCTGCGTCGTGCACTGGCCGAGAGGTCGTCGAACAGCGAGACGAGGTCGCGGATGAACGGCTTCTGGAGCGCGTCGAAGAGGAAATTGTCCTTGTAGCCTTTGAGTTCGGCGTGCAGGGCGTCGAAAAGCTTTGGTTGGCGCTTTCGACCGAGCCGAGCCGCTGCATCTCGCTCGAGGACGATGCGTCTTCCACGACGCCGGCGGGTGGAGGCGGCGCTGGGCGTTGATGATCTTGCCCAGCGCGGTGAGCATCACGCTCTGCTCGGCGTCTGGCGCGCTTGAGGGCCTCCAGTTCCTGTGGCCAGCGGGCGGATCAACTGGCCGATGGCCAGGAGTCAACTCGTTGCGGTCGATCGCGCGCGGTGCCGGCGGCCGACGCGTTTTGCGCGTCCGCCTGGTTGGCGAGGGCTTTCATTTCCCCCGTCGAAAGTCGAAGTTGTCGATCTGGGAGCGCTCGTCCGGCATGGCGGTTTCCCTGAATAGCGACTTTCAGGCCACGCCCGCCGGATTTTTCTCTGTGCGGGTGATTTCCTCACCGCTGCTTTCTGCTGCGAATAGAATGCACCCTAACGATCGCCTGCGGCGAAGCGCGTCGAGGTCCGGCGCCGACGGCGACTTCCACGTCCACCGTCCAGCCCGGCCGCGCGAAGCGCTGCGAAGTGACCGGCCCCAGGCTGGCGACCCGCACGCCCTTCGGCAGGGGCAGCTTCAGGGCGAGGAAATTTTCCACGCCGAGCCGAACTGGCGAACGTGACCATGTCCGCGCCCTCGCGCCGGAAACGCTCCAGCGCCGCCTGACGCTCGGGCTGGCCGTCGTCGTCGCCCGTTTCGGGCACGGTGCGGTAGGCGATGGCCTCGTCCACGATGGCCCCGAGCTTGGTCAGTTCCCGGGCGACGACCTCGCGCGTCGACTTCCGGGCGGACGAGGAGGATATTGAGGTTTTCCACGCTGCCCTCCTCCTGGAGCGCCTCCACGAGCGCCTCGGCCACGGCGGTCTCGGGCTGCACGTCCACTTTGAGATGGAACTCCCGCACCCGCGCCGCCGTGGCCGGGCCGACGGCGGCGATGCGCGCGCCGCCGATGTCGCGCGCGTCCTGGAACAGCCGGTAGAACCAGTCGAAAGAACGCGTCCACGCCGTTGGGGCTGGTGAAGACGATCCAGTCGTAGGTGTGGGCGTCCTTGACCAGTTCGGCGAACTCGCGCAACTGCGTGGGCGGCTCGATGCGGATGGTGGGGATTTCGATGCACGTCCGCCCCGAGCGCGCGCAGCCTGCCGCTGAGCGCCCCGGCCTGCTTGCGGGTGCGCGTGACGACGATGCGCTTGCCGAACAGCGGGCGGCTCTCGAACCAGTTCAACTCCTCGCGCAGCCGCACGACCTCGCCGAACACCGCGACGGCCGGGCGCCTCGAACCCGCCGTCGGCGGCGCGTCGCGGCGATGTCGGCGAGCGTGCCGGTGAGGGTTTGCTGGCGCGGCGGTGGTGGCCCAGCGGATCAGCGCGACGGGCAGCGGCGGCGTCCGCCCCGGCGTCGAGCAGTTGGCGGGTGATGGATTCCAGCCGTTCGACGCCCATGAGCATGACCTTGGTGCCGGGGGCCTTGGCGAGTTGGGCGAAATCGACGGCGCTGCCGCCCTTTTCCGGGTCCTCGTGGCCGGTGAAGATCGGTCAGTTGCGAGACGTGCCCGCGCTGCGTGACGGGGATGCCCGCGTACGCCGGTCCCGCGATGGCCGAGGACACGCCCGGCACGATCTCGAACGCCACGCCCGCCTGCGCGAGCGCCAGCGCTTCCTCGCCGCCGCGTCCGAACACGAACGGGTCGCCGCCCTTCAGGCGCACGACGCTTCTTGCCCGCGCGGGTTTTCTCGACGAGCAGCGCGTTGATCTCCTCCTGTCGCAGGGTGTGCGCCCCGGCTTTCTTGCCCGCGTAGATGATCTCCGCGTCCGGCGGCAGCCCAGGCGAGCATTTCCGGGTTGCAGAGGTAATCGTAAACGACGACCTCGCGCCGCCTCGATGCACTTCCTTCGCGCGCAGGGTGACGAGTCCCAGGTCGCCCGGTCCCGCGCCGACGAGATGAGCAGATCGGCCGGTGACGAGGTTTTGGCGGCGGGTTTGTCCTTCTTGGGGCTCATGGGGCGGGCAACATCGTGCAAACGCAGGAATCCGACAACCGGCATCGTGGCATTTGGCTGAATCGGGGAAGTGGACGACGCTGGCTTTGATGTCTCTCCCAACCGGCCACCCCTCGCGTCCCGTCCTATCGTGGGAAACGCTCGACTGGCAATGCCTCGACCGTCTGCGCCAACGCTTCCTGGAGGGCGGCAAAACCGATGCCGTTTATTGGGATTCGTGGTCGGACCTGGCCAACTACGACTTTACTTACGCCCAACGCATCGGCTGGAAATGGGACGCAGTGGTGCGCGAGTTGAAGTTGCGCGGCTGGCAGCCGCCCGCTGGTCCCGTGCTCGACTGGGGGTGCGGCAGCGGGATCGCCGCGCGCCGGGTGGTGGAAGGTTTCGGCGCGGAAGGTTTCGGGACGCTCGGCTTGCACGACCGCTCGCCGCTGGCGGTGGCGTTCGCCGTGGGGGCGGCGCGCGAGGCGTTTCCCGCGTTGGCGGTGGAGCCGGTGCCGGACGCGGCGAAATTTCCTTTCACGACGCTGCTGGTCAGCCACGTCCTCAACGAACTCGACCTCGCCGGCCGCGAGGTCCTGCGAACGCTGCTCGCGCGGGCCGGGGCGGTATTGTGGGTGGAACCCGGCACCTACGACGATAGCCGTGGCCTGATCGATTTCCGCGAGGAACTCCTCGCCAGCGGCTTCGACGCGGTCGCGCCGTGCACGCACCGGGCGCGTTGCGGGATGCTGAACGCGCACAACACGCCGCATTGGTGCCATCATTTCGCCGCCACCCCGCCGGAACGGCTGGCCGACGGGCAATGGACGGCTTTCGCGCGCCGGGCCGGGATCGATCTGCGCGCGGTTCCCTACAGTTTCCTGGTGCTCGAACGCCGCGACCCGCCGCCGGACGACGCGGGAGGGTGGACGCGGGTGATCGGCCGTCCGAGAGTGTACAAGGGACACGCGAAGGTGCTCGATTGCTCGCGCGAGGACGTAACCGACATCCCCTTGCAGGAGCGCGACAACCGGGAGCTGTTTCGCGGGTTCAAGAAAGGCCGCTGTCCGACCCTGTTAAAGGTCGGTAAGGCCGCGAAGGGCTGGAGGGTGATCGACGAGAGCGCCTGAACGGAGAACTTGACCCCACGCAAAAACCCTACGGCGTTTTCGTTTGCGGAAAGTGTGCTCAAGCCCCGGTAGGGGCGTAAGAATTTAGCCCACGGCGTGAGCCGTGGGGAAAGCATGCCTTACGGGCCAGCCCCGGCAGGGGCGTAAGGAAACCCGCGCGGTGGTCCCCTCGAAGGCCGCCGTCTTTTCTTACGCCCCTGCCGGGGCTTCGAGGCATTTGCTGATCTTCCCCACGGCTGACGCCGTGGGCTCAACGACTACCGGCTCAAGCCGGTAGGATGCGATGGGACTAAAAGTCCGGTGGCGGCTAGAAGCCGCTTGGAAAGCCCCCGGCCCGGGCCGGCTGGCAAGGCATCGGCGGCGACCCCTGGCCTCACGGCGGGTCGGCCACGATGCGGAACGTTCCCTCGCCATCCTCGTCCCACTTCTGCTCCTCGATGTAGCGCTTGATCGTCTTCTCATCGACCGCTCCGACCGTCGCGCAAAAGTAGCCCCGTGCCCACAGGTGCTGGCCCCAATAACGCTTCTGCAAACTCGGGAACTCCTCCTGCAGCTTGCGCGAACTCCTGCCCTTCAAGTACTGCGCCAGCTTGGCCGGCGACAACACCGGCGGCGCGCTGACGAGCAGATGCACGTGGTCGGGCGACACCGCTCCACGCACCACCGCCACCTCCCGCGCCCGGCAAATCTCGCGGATCAGGTCGCGGCAACGCACCGCCAGGTCCCCCTTGAGCACCGGCCAGCGGTACTTGGTCACCCAGATCAGGTGGTACTTGCAGTCCGAGACCGTGTGCCCACGATGGTGGTAGTTGGCCATGCAGCCGCCCACCTTAACGCGCCACCCGCCACCCTCCAAGGCAGACCGTCTAAAGACGGTGGGCTCCAACCCGGCACCTGGATACTAAATTCTTACGCCCCTGCCGGGGCTCCAAAGGAACCGCACAAACGACTGAAATACGCTTCAATACTCCAGCCGCGCCGACAGGCCCACCCACTGGATGGTCACGCTCGTCACGCTGTTGGAATACTCCCCCGCCGCCAGGTCGCTGCGGTTCACCCGGGCCGTGGCGGGCACCTGCCATTGGTACGCCGCGTCGAAGCGCCAGCGGCCCACCTTGTAACCCGCGCCCGCCGTCAACAGATGCTCGGTGATCGCCGCCGTCAGCGGGGTGAGGGTGCCGTCGGGCACCGGGTTGTTGCCGTAGGCGTAACCGATCCGCACCGTCCAGTGTTCGCCGAACGCCTGTTCCACGCCGAACCGCCCCACGTACTGGTCGCTCCAGCGCAACGGGATGTCGTCGTCGAGCCGCGAGGAACCGACGAGTCCGTTCAGGTCGGCGTCGGTGCCGCTCGTCAGGCGCACCGGCAGCGAGGTGAACGCCCCGCTCCAGTGAATCCAGTCAAACTGCCCGACGAGCGTCAAACCCGGCCGCGCCTGCCAGTTCAACCCGGCGCTGAGCGTACCCGGAAACGTGTTGATGACCTGCGCGCTGTACTCGAAGTCCGGCCGCGCCGCGCCCAGCCCGAGGTTGGCCAACTGCACGCCCGCGTTGCCGCTGGCCTTGCCGTGGGTCTCGACCCGCGACGGGGTCGTGTACGAGAGGTCGAGCGTCACCGCACGCACCGGCTGCCAGCGCAGCCCGAATTGACCGTTCACGCCGAAGCCGTCCGTCTGGAGATCGAGCAGGGTTTTCACCGTGCGCAGCGTCGGCTGTTTCTGGAAAACGTAGGGCGTCTGGAGCTGGTTCTCGTTGTAGAGGAGGCCGACGTTCGCTCCGACCGAAAACGTGGGCGTGACCTGCCAGCCGAGGCCCGCCGCTGTGCGAAAAAGCAGGATTTCGGATTGGTTGAGGTTGAATCCGTACGAGGTCGCGCCGTCCGCGCCGCCGGGGGCATCCTCATAATGCCAGCGCGACCGCACCGACATGTCCGGGTTGAAACCGATGGCCAGCCGCACCGGCCCGAGCGGCACGCTCGCGGCGAACTCGCCGATGGCCCCGGCGGCGCTGCCGGTGGCGTGGCCGTTGGCGCGGTTATGGAAGGTGCCTTGCTCGTACGCCCCGTCGGCGTCGATCTGGAGGGTCGCACGGTCGATGCTGCCAAGCGCGGCGGGATTATCGAAGAGCGCGCTGAGCGGGTCATCGGCCGCCGCGGCACCCGCGCCGCCCATCGCCTTCGCCCGCCCGCCCGCTCCATCCTGGTACAGCCCGGCGGCGGGAGCCGCACACGGCAAAAGACAAAGGGCGGACGGCAAAAGGAGGGTAGCCAGCGCGATGGGGCGGAGTTTCGACAACATGCTGAGAGGGGTTAAGGAAATGGATGGATTCGGTGTGCAACAACCGTACCAACCCATTTTGCCTCGGCCGGCGACGGCGGAAAATCAGGCGATTCCCCCATTTATCGTCCCGGTCGGAGATCGCCGCCGTTCCGGCTGCCCTTCCCCCTTACTTGAACTCCCACTGGATCGTCGAGCCATCCCTGGTCACCTGCAACGGCAGGTGCTCGTGCTTGCCGTGAATGGTTGCTTCCAGGGAGCCGGTGTAGAGGTTGCCGTCCCGGTGGTCGAGCGTCAGGCTCTCGACCGTCGCGTCCTCCAAGCCGGCTTTCTTGTGCCAGTTTTCGAGGATCAGCGGCCGGACCGTGTCGGCCATCGCCTGCGGGCTGGACATGGCCCATACCACGGCCACACCCATGATCGCCACGATGTACACCGCCAACAGCCCGAAGCCAATCAACAGCGGACGGCCCCACCCTTTTTTGACGTAATTCCCACCAAGGGTGTTCTTCACGTACTTGATCTGTCCCTGCGCCGTGGCGAAATTCCACGCCAGCAGCCACGCCAGGCCGATGTAGCGCGTGGAACCGCTCAACGAGCCGTTCGGATCGGCGAAAACGAGGAGCGCCACGCCGACGAGCATTGCCAACGTCGCCCACACCCAGATCATATTCGAGCGCGCCTTGGCCGGATCGCCCAGCGTGCGCCAGTTGGAGGCGTGCAGCCACGCGCCGAATGCGGGGGTGAACAACAGGCTCCACCCGGCCGCCGCCTGCGGGTTCCAGAGCGGCGGCATCGCCGGCAAGGGCGCGGCGGACGGATACGGGCTGGTCTGGGCGTATGCCGTCGGCCCGGCGGGCGGTGGATAAGCGGGCGGGACGGGCGGCGGGAAGTTGCTCGGTTCCATGTTCTTGCCCCGGTGACCGGGTCGTTCCGGTGGGAAGAAGAGCGATCCGACCCGCGAAAGTCAAGCGTGGACCCGTCCGGCCGCCGGCGAGACGATGAAGGTCGGAGCGAAACGGGGAAGTGATGGTATCTTCCCTGTCGCCGCCTTTTTTCTCCGGACCAATGGACGATCCTTTCCAGGGCGAACTCGCCACGCTGCGTTCCCGCTCCTTGCACCGGCGGTTGCGCGAGATGAACGCCTCGCCCGACGGCACCGTCGAGATGGCGTCCAAGAACCGGCTGATCAATTTCGCGTCCAACGATTATCTCGGCCTCGCCGACGATCCGATTTTGCGCGACGCCGCCAAGGCGGCCATCGACCGTTGGGGGGTCGGCGCGGGCGCTTCCCGGCTGGTCAGCGGCACCCGACCGGCGCACACCTCGCTGGAGGAAAAACTCGCGCGGTTCAAAGGCGTGGACGCCGCGCTGACGTTTTCCAGCGGGTTCGCTGCGGCCTGGGGGGCCATCGGCGCGCTGGTGGACCGTCACGACGTTCTCATTCTCGATAAACTCTGCCACGCCAGCCTCGTGGACGCCGCCCGGGCCAGCGGGGCGATCCTGCGCGTTTACCCGCACAACACGCTCGCCAAACTGGAAGATCATCTCCAGTGGGCTCGGCGCGAACACCCCGATGCGCGCGTTGTCGTGGTCACGGAATCGGTGTTCAGCATGGACGGCGACCGCGCCCCGCTGGGGGAGATCGTGGAATTGAAAGCGCGGCACGACGCGATGCTCCTGGTGGACGAGGCTCACGCGGTGGGGGTGGTCGGCCGGCACGGGCGGGGATTGGCGCACGAACTTGGCGTCGCCGCGCGGGTGGACATCCTGATGGGCACGCTGAGCAAGGCGCTGGGCGTCAGCGGCGGTTACATCTGCGGGCGGCGCAGCCTGATCGACCTGCTCGTCAACCGGGCGCGGAGTTTCATCTATTCGACCGCGCAACCCCCGGCGCTGGCGGCGGCGGCCGAGGCGGCGGTGGATTTCCTCGAAACCGACGAGGGCGAACGCCGCCGGCTGGCGCTCTGGCAGAACATCCGGCTCCTCGCCACGCAGCTCCCCCCCTCCCCTGCGGCGGCCGACGGCATTAAACTCCCCGCCAGGCCGGGCGGCAGCGCCATTTTTCCGTGGATCGTCGGCCACGAGGCGGACGCGGTGGATTTTTCCGCGAGTCTGGCGAAGAAGGGGTATTTCGCCCCGGCGATCCGTTATCCGACCGTCGCCAAGGGCACGGCGCGGCTGCGGCTGACGGTCACCGCCCGCCACCGATCCGAACAGATCATGGACCTCGGCCGGACGCTCACCGGGCTGGCGCGGGCGTTGTCATGAGGCAGTTCCACCCGGTTCGCCGTCCATGCGGCGCTCCCGCCGGGCCTTGCGCCGGGCAATGTCCGGCAGGACCTCGTGCTCCAGCGAGTACAATCCACCCTCCCACACGAAGGGGCGCAATACTTTCAGCAGGGTGCCCGGGTCGAGGTCTGGACGCGTCATCCAGAGGTTGAGGATATCCGTTTCGTAGGCATCGACTCGATCCCAGTCTCCCTGTCGGGTCACGTGTGGCAACGCGTAAAGCTTGAGCAACATCAAACCCTCCGCCGTGGCGCAGGCCAGCGGACGCCCGCCAGCCAGGAAATCGAAGCGCCGTTGCTCGCCGTGCCGCTCGGCTACGAGCTTGAAGAACGGTTCGGCCGCATCCAGGTAATCGATGCGGAGCTGCTTGTAACGTCCGACGGCAAAAGGCTGCCCCGGACCGCCGGCTTCCGTGACCGCAACCTCCGGTTCCAGCCGCCGCCGTTCCGGAACGGAGATGATCAGGTCCACGTCCTCGGTGTTGCGCCCCCGGACGTGTGCGAGCATCGCCAGACCGCCCACCAGCAAAAAGGACACCCGGCGCGCTTCCAGCAGATCGAAAAATTCTTCCGCCTCCTGACTGATGTTGCCTGCATCCATGAAACTTTCCCGGTTCGGGTGCCGGGAGAAATTGAACACCGCCGCCGCCCGCAAAACCTGCCCGATGTTCACCGGCTTGTCCGTCAGCAGGTCGCGCGAACTCACGCCGCCATCCTAGCTCTGGCGTCGGACGTTGACCAGCACGTAGATTGCAGGCCGTTGCGGCCGGTCGTCATAAGGTAGGGTTGCCTCTCCGAGGCAATCCAAGATGGGCTTGGCTGATCTCCAGGCGCGCGGTGCGCCTCGCCAGAAACATTTGGATTGCCTCGGAGAGGCAACCCTACCTTATGACGACCGCCTTCAGCGGGTGCTTTCAAACGTGCCGATCCGGCCAACCCTCCCGGTCGCAGCCATTTCGCGTCCGCGAAAAATCCGTCTGCCGATATGGCTTCTCGCTTCCCGTCTGGACTGCTTCCTGCTTTTTCTCATCCACGCGACCCGCGTGCGAGCCATCTCGCGCGCCGGAACGCCTGCGCATGTCCAAGAGCGACTTTTTCAGTTTCATCACCTCCCTGCGGCCCATCGAACTGAAGGCCATCGGCGAGTTGTCGCAAACCCTCCACCTGGAAGACGCTGTCACCGTTTGCCAGAGCGGCGAGGAAAGCGACGCCATCTACATCATCAACCGCGGCACCCTGGAGGTCGTCCACGAGTCGCCTGGCCACGCCGCGAACACCCCCGTCAGCTATCTGTCGCGCGGCGACATGTTCGGCGAAACCGAGACCCTGAGCGGCGTCGCGCGCAAAAATACGATTCGTTCCTGCGAACAGGTCAGCATCCAGCGTTTCAAAAAGAAGGATTTCCCGGAGTTGATCCGCCGGGTGCCGGCTTTTTTCTATTACATGAGCCAGCAGATCGCCAGTCAGATGACGAAGATCACCGACCTGGCCTTCGTGCAGAGCAACTGTCTGGAACTCAGCGGCAACCTGATGAACTTCGACATGGTGACGATCTACCAGACGATCCTCAACTCCGCGCAAACGGGCGAGTTGTCGGTCGTCGATGAGGCGAAGGAAACCATCGCCACCTTCTTTTTCGAGGACGGGCAGACGAAGTACGGCCGGTATTACCACCTGGCGGGCGAGGAAGCGTTCTGGCAGCTCTTCCTGCACGAAAAGCTCAGCGGGACGTTTTCCTTTTCCATCGTGGCCCCGGAGGATTTCCAGGCGCACGACGAAATGCCGATCCGGCGCAACCCGACCGACCTGCTCATCACGGCGCTGCAATACCGGGACGAGTTCAAGCAACTGCTCGATGAGGTGCCCGACCCCACCCGGCTGCTGCGCCGCGAAAAGCTCAATCTCGAGTGGCCCGACTCCGAACAGGACACGCTACGGCCCGTGGCGGAGGCGATCTGGCAGACGTGCTACAGCTCGGTGATGTCGTTGGAAGAGCTTTGCCAGCGGCTGCCGTACTGCGAACTGAAGTTCTTCAAGACGGTCCAGTTGCTGCTCGAATCCGGCCATTTTTCCCTATTGGAACACGATCAGCCGGCCGACGTGGCGGTGTGAGCGGTGATCCGCCCGGCCGTGGGGCGAGTTGCAGGCGGGTGGCGCGCCTATCATAGGGCAAATGTTGTTTTAACACAGAGGACACAGAGGACACGGAGACCGGAGGAGGCCGGAAGGAAAAGGGGGAAGAAACACCGGCTTGATAGGCCTGCTCCTTCTTCCTTGTCTTCTCTTCCGGTCTCTGTGGTTCTCTGTGTCCTCTGTGTTAAAACAACACTCCCACCCCACGGCACCCGTGCCATCGCCCTCTGGCATCATCCGTTATCTTTCCCACAAAGCCCGCGCCTGTTCCGCGTCGAGGGCGATCTGCGCGCGCAACTCTTCCACCCCCGCAAACTTCCGCTCCGGCCGCAGGAACGCCCGGAACCGCACCTCCACGTCCTCGCCGTAGATGTCCTGCGTCGAAGTCGAACAGGTGCAGCTCCAGCAGCCGCTCGCCGCCCGGTTCGGCGACGGTCGGGCGATAGCCGAGGTTCACCACGCCGGGATACCTCCCCCCGCGCCAGGCGGCTTCCACCGCGTAGACGCCGTTCGGCGGGAACTGTTCGTTGTGCGCGGCGAGGTTCGCGGTCGGGAAGCCCAACTGCCGCCCCAACTGCCGCCCCGCGACGACCGTTCCCAGGATCGTGAAATCCCGTCCCAAAAAGCGCGCCGCCCGCGCGAGGTCGCCCGTTTCCACCGCCTGCCGGATGAGCGTCGAGCTGACCGTCTGCCCATCCACCACGACCGACGGCAGCCCGACCACCGCGAAACCGTGGCGTTCGCCCAGGCGCGTGAGCAGGTCGAGGTTGCCCGCCCCCGCGCGCCCGAACGTCCAGTTGAAGCCCACGCAAATCTCGCGCAACGGCCGCGCCGACTTCCGCGAGCGTCGTGATGAACGTCTCCGGGGCGGTCGCCGCGAACTCTGCGTCGAAGGGCAGCGCCAGGCAATGGGTCGCGCCGAGTTCGGCGAAGAACTGGAACTTGTGGCGCGTGGAGGTCAGCAGCCGGGGCGCGGCTTCTGGCCGCAGGACGCGCAACGGGTGCGGATCGAAGGTGACGACGACCGCCGCCGAGCCCGGTTCGCGGCGGGCATCATCGACGGCGCGGCCGATGACGGCGCGGTGGCCGAGGTGCACGCCGTCGAAAACGCCGATGGCCAGGTACGCCGGCCCGAGGTCGGCGAGCGCGCTGGATGAATGGTGGATTTCCAAGGAGGGCGGCGGGCGGGGTCGCGGGAGATTCGACCGTGCCGCCCGGCGCGCGCAAGTGAAAACAGGTGGATGGCCCTCGCCGAGCGCCATCCACCCACGGTCTTCGCTATGCGTTACTTACGCACCGTGTCGGTTTCCGTCACGGTCTTGCCGTCGCGGAGCACTTCCACGTCTTCCTTGCGCACCGTCTCGCTGACGTTCTGCGTTTCGGCTTCGGCGGTCTTGTGCAGGCGCACCGCGCCGGTGACCTTCGCGTCCTTCTGCACCACGACTTCCTCGCGGGTCAGCGGCACGTCGATGACCTCTTCCTTGAAGTCGGTGTTCGCCGCGCCGGAATGCACCGCGTCCGCCGACACGCGCTCGATCACCACGTCCTCGCGGCGGACTTCCACCGGCTGGTTGACGATCTCCGTGCGAACGATCTTGCGCAGGCGCACCTGCCCGGCTTCCACCGTGCGCTTGCCCACGCGGACCTGCTCCTCGGTCAACGGCACCTCGATGGTGTCCTTGTCCGTGGCGGTCTTCGCCGTCGCGGTCGTCGCGGTCGTCGTGCCCGCCGCGTACCCGGCCGCGCCGGTGTTCGTTGCCTGGGTGGCCGTCGTGGCGGGAGCGCCCCCGGCATGGACGTTGTAATAACGATAAATTTCCGTTTCCTCCGCGTCGGTGATCTCCGCGTCCGCGTCGATGCTCAACGCCCCCTTGATGAACTCCGCGTCGTACGGCACCCGGACCGCCCGCGCCGCTTCATCGAACTCCACCCGGTCCACAGGGATGACGTGGTTGTGCCCGAAAAGCCAGCCGGTCTTGACGCCGATGAACTCCAGCTTTCCGGTGCTGCTGTCGGCCCAGAAAGAATGGAGGGTGCCGATTTCGTTGCCCGCCTGGTCGAGAACGTTGGAATCGAGCAGGTCGTGGATGTTGTCTGCAGTTTTGGAAGTAAGTGCTGTCATAAGTCGCTGTGCGATGCCTCGCGCCGAATTTTCCGTTGCGAGGCCATCGCTCGTGGGAGTGGTGTGCCTGTCACGGAGGCGTGCGGGCGGTCTCCCCGTGTGACGGGTGGCCGCTAGCCAGCGAACTGACCGGTCAGCGCCCGCTCGGGGTCGCTGATCGCCTCTGCATCATCAACATCGCGCCGGCCTCCGGGGTCGGATGTCTGTACCCGCCAGGTGACGGAATCGTCACCATTTTCGCTAATTCTAACCCCGCAACGACTTGCGCGGGTGACCCCCGGTAGTCTCATCCTTTCTTTTCATTTTTTCTTTTGGTCCGTTCATGGCCCTGATACATCCCCGCGCATCAAGAAACCGCGCGCTTCCCGATCTCCGCTCTTCGCTTTCGTTGCGACAGTCTTGTCGGCCGTGCTCCTCCTTCCCGGCGGCCTGCCTTCCGCCCACGGCCAGCAGGCCCCCGTCCCGGCCGTCAACGCAGCGGACCGCGACGCCGTCCTCGCATTGTACCGCGACTATTATCTCACTTCGGAAGGGGTCGTGCCCGCGTGGACGGGCAGCGTCGCCGTCGGTTCGCCCGGCACCGTCAGTGCCGCGTACCAGACTGCCACGCTACGCCGGATCAACTACTTCCGGGCCATGAGCGGCCTGCCGGGCAACGTCCTGCTCGATCCCGCCGCCAGTGCCAAGTGCCAGCAGACCGCTCTGATGATGGCCGCGCAGGTCAACGTCTCCCACCATCCGTCGCCCTCGTGGCGTTTTTACACGCCCGCCGCCGCCGAGGCCGCCGCCCATTCCAACCTCGCCCTGGACACGCGCAACGACGAGGGCCCGGCGGCGATTGACCGCTACATCGCCGACGACGGTCCGGCCAACGCTTTCGTGGGCCACCGCCGCTGGCTGTTGTACGCCGGCACTTCCCAGACGGGCCTCGGCATCGTCCCGCCCGAAGTCGGCAGCCATCCGGGCACCAACGCGACGTGGGTGCGCGGCGAGGGTCCCGCGACGCTGCCGGGCGTGCGTCCGTCCGTGGCGTGGCCGCCCGCCGGGTACGTGCCCGCGCCGTTGGTCTACGCGCGGTGGTCGTTCTCCTATCCCAACGCCGATTTCTCGCGTGCGACCGTGCGTGTGCTCAAAAACGGCGTGCCCCTCGCGGTGGCCGTCGAACCGCTCGGCTGCCAATCGCGCACCGACGGGACCGGGACGAGCGCGGGCAACAACACCCTTGCCTGGACCCTGCCCGGCAACGTCGTCGGGCGGCTGGTCAACGAACATTACGAGGTGTGTCTGGATAACGTCGTCGCGGCGGACGGCAGGCGGCACTTCGACTATCCGGTGATGAGCATCCCGGTGATGGGAAGCGGCAGCAGCCTCGGGAACCGCGAGACGGCGGGCAATCCGCTCAATGCGCTGGCCATGCCGAACCTCGTTTCCTACACGCTTGCCGATCTGCGGCGGAGCCGCTAGGAGTAACAGGCCGCCACGCGGCCGGTCGTCTTGTAAGGTAGGGATGGCTCTCCGAGCCAGTCCCTATTTTGGCTTGGATGATTTCCGCGCGCACCAAGCGCCTTCCCGAAAATTAGGGACTGGCTTGGAGAGCCATCCCTACCTTGGTTGGGACCGTCAACCTGCCGGTTGCCTGACCGGAACTCCCCCCGTGAGCGCCCTCCAGACTGCCAACCGCTTCCTGTTGCCCGCGCTGGGGCTGGCCGTGCCGGCGGCGGTTCCGCTGGCGTGGTCGCACTCACCCGCCGCCGGGTTGTGCACGCTCGGCGGGTGCGCCTTGGCCCACGGCGCGCTCGCCTACGCGACGCTACGGCCCAACAACACGATCTTCGGTCCGGTCGTCACGCGTTTCGAACCGTCAGGCCACGAGGTCTGGCTCACGATTGACGACGGCCCCGACCCGCACGACACGCCCCGGCTGCTCGACCTGCTCGACGCCCACGCCGCGCGGGCGACCTTTTTCCTGCGCGGCGACCGCGCGGGGGCGCACCCGGCACTGGTGCGGGAAATCGCCCGGCGCGGTCACGGCGTCGGCAACCACACGCTCAACCATCCGCAGGCGACGTTCTGGTGCCTCGGCCCGGCGCGCCTGGCCCGCGAACTCGGCGGGTGCCGCGACGTTTTGCGCGAGATCACCGGGCACGAACCGCGACTTTTCCGCGCGCCGGTCGGGCACGTCAACCCATTCGTGCATCAGGCGGCGGCGCGGCGGGGGATGCGCCTCGTCGGCTGGTCGGCGCGCGGGTTCGACGGGGTGGACCGTCACGCGGTGAACCCCGAGGCGGTGGTCACGCGGGTGCTGGACGGCTTGCGGCCGGGCGCGATCATCCTGTTGCACGAAGGCCGGCGCGGGCCGGACGGCGCGGCGGTCAACGTGCGTTCGATGGAACTCCTGCTCGCCGAACTGACCGCGCGCTGCTGGCAGGCGGTGATCCCGGACGAAACCCGTTGGCGCTAAAAACGAGCCGCGCTCCTTACGCGTCCGACGTGGCATTCCCGCGCGTAGAGCATTCCACCCATGATCCATGACGTGCTCATCCTCGGGGCGGGACTCGCCGGACTCAAAGCCGCCCGTGACCTCCAGGCGGCCGGCCACCGCGTCCTCGTCCTCGACAAAAGTCGGGGCGTGAGCGGACGCGCGGCCACCCGGCGTTGGGACGGGGTGCCGGTCGATCACGGCGCGCAGTTTTTCACGGCCCGTTCGGACGCGTTTCGTGCGCAGGTGGCCGATTGGAAAGCACGCGGCGTCTGCTTCGAGTGGGCCAAGGGTTTCCACCAGTGGGAACCCGCCGCCGGGCTCTTGCCGCCCGACGCCGACAAGGAACAGGGACATCCGCGCCACGCCTGCCGCGCGGGCATGAGCGCGCTGGGCAAGGACCTCGCCGCCGGACTCGCAAAGGACAGCGTACGGACGGGCACGCGCGTCGTGGCCCTGGAATGGGTCGGCGACCGCTGGCTCGCGCGCACCGAGGACGGCGGCGCGTCGGAGGGCCGGCGTCTGCTCTTGGCCCTGCCGGTCCCGCAGGCGCTCGCGCTCTTGGAATCGTCGGAGCATCCGGGAACGAAAGACGCGCTCGACCCTTTCGTCCTATCGAAGCTGCGCGCGGTCGAAACCGCCCCGGCACTGGCGGTCCTCTTGCGCGGCGAAGCGCCGGCCCCGGAGTGGCAGGGGGTACAGTTGCGCGACGAAACGATCACGTGGATCGGCGCGGATTCGGACAGGCGCGACCCGGCGTCGATGATGGACGGGAAACGGGTGTTCGTGTTGCACGGCAGCGGGCCGTTCTCGCGCGTGTGGCAGGACCGCGACCTGGAAGAGGCCGCCGACCGGATCGTGGCCCGCGCCGGGGAAATCGTCGGCGACTGGATCACGCGCCTGCCCGAACGGCAGGTGCACCGGTGGCGTTATTCGAGCGTGCCGCATGGCCTGGAACACGATGCGTTCCTGCGCAACGGCGGGTACGGCGAGGCCGGCGGACGACCGCCGTTGTATTTCGCGGGTGATACGTTCATGGGTTCCAAAGTCGAGGGGGCGTATTGTTCCGGGCGCGCGGCGGCGGAGGCGATCTTGTCGGAGGGCTGAGGCGTCCAAACAGGGTAGGGATGGCTCTCCGAGCCAGTCCCAAATGTTTCTGGCAAGGCGAGTCGTGCGCACATTGGTCATCCAACCTGATCTTGGGACGGCTCGGAGAGCCATCCCTACCCTGTTTGGACGACCGGCGGCAGTGCGCTAGAGTAGACGTTTGCGTTCCGTGACCGTCCCTGACTTCCCTGCCCTTCTGCGCCAACCCGGCCCGATCCTGGCGCTGGCTCCGATGCAGGAGGTCACGGACCTGCCATTCTGGCGGTTGATGACGCGTTACGGCGGCGCGGACTTGTATTACACCGAATATTTCCGTGTTTACGCGACCTCGCGGCTCGACAAGCACATCCTCGCCTCCATCACGCAAAATCCCACCGGCCGGCCGGCCATCGCGCAGATGATCGGCAACGACATCCCGCACCTCGTCCGCACGGCGAAGGAACTCGCGCAACACCCTGTCGCCGCCGTGGACCTCAATCTCGGCTGTCCCGCGCCGGTCGTTTACCGCAAGTGCGCGGGCGGCGGGCTCCTGCGCGAACCGGCCCGCGTGGACGCGATCCTCGGGGCATTGCGCGACGCGCTGGATATTCCTTTCACCGTCAAGACGCGCCTGGGTTTCGGTGACACCGCAGTCTTCGAGCAACTCCTGCCGATCTTCGCCCGGCACCGGATCGACCTGCTCACCGTGCACGGCCGCACGGTGGCCGAGGGCTACCGCAGCGAGGTGCACTACGACTTCATCAAACGCGCCGTGGACAGTTTACCCTGCCCTGTCTTGGCCAACGGCAACGTGTACTCCGCCGCCAAGGCCGCCGACGTATTGGCGCAGACGGGCGCGCGCGGGCTGATGATCGGCCGCGGGGCGATCCGCAACCCGTGGTTGTTCGAGCAAATCCGCCAGCACGAGCGCGGCGAACCGCTCACCCGTCCGCGTGGGCGTGACGTGCTCGACTACGTGCACGCACTCTACGAGGCCGCCATCCAGTCGCCCGACGTGCCCGGCGCGTCGCGGGTGCAAAAGATGAAGCGTTACATGAATTTCCTCGGCGTCGGCGTGGAAGCGACGGGTCGTTTCCTGCACGACATCCGGCGGGTCAGCGCGCCGGACGAGTTTTTCCGGGTGTGCACGGAATTTCTCGACCACGACGAGCCAATGGCGCTGGAGCCGTTCGCGCTGGACCTGAAGCCCACGGACGTAATGGCGGGGGCGCAACTCTGAGCGCCTCACTCCGACCTCAACGCCTTCACCGGATCGCGCCCCGCCGCCAGATACGCCGGGATCAACGCCGCCAGCGAACACGTCAGAAACGCTCCCACGCAGATCAGTGTCAAATCCAGCGGCTGCGACAGGTACGGGATCGCCTGGAACCCGTACACCTGATGTGGAAACAACTCGACGTTGAAATGCTTCGCCATCCAGTGCTTGAACGGGTTGAGCAGCCGCAGGAAACCCAGCCCGATCCCGAGGCCGCAGAGCGTGCCGAGCACGCCGACCACCATCCCCTGGTACATGAACACCCGCACCACCTGCCCCTCCGTCGCCCCGACCGCCCGCATGATGCCGATCTCGCGGGTTTTTTGCACCGTGACCGTGATGAGCGTGTTCATCACGCAAAAGAACGCCACGACGAACACCACGAGCAGGATCACCCACATCGTCGAGCGTTCCGTGCGCACGGCGTTAAAAAATTGCGCGTTCAGATCGATCCACGTTTTCACTTCCAGCCCCTTGCCGAGCAGCTTGGCGGCCTCGTCCTGGGTCCGGTCGGCATGGTAGGGGTCGGTCGTCTTGGCCGACACGCCATGCACGGTGCCGCCGAGTTCGTAGAGTTCCTGCCCGAGATGCAGCGGGACAAACAGGATATCCGAGTCGTACTGGTAACGCCCCGAGTCGAAGATGCCCGTGACCTCCACCTCGGTGGGTGCCACGAGGCTGCGTAAATCGGTGATTTCCTGCTCGGTCGCCTGCCGGCCTTTGAGTTCGTTGAGCCGGTCGGCGAGCGCCTCCAGGTTTTTGGGCGAATAGAGCGTCAGGGTGTCGCCGACCTTCAGGTTGAGGATTTTCGCCAGATCGATGCCGACGACCGCCTTGTCACCGTCGAGGTCGAACGTGCCGCAGTCCGGGTCCTTCATCAACGAGGGGATGTCGATCACCGTCGCTTCCAGTTGAGGATCGACGCCGCGGATTTTGGGGGAAATGCGCTTGTTGTCGTGTTCGGCCAGCACGGGCCCCATCATAAAAGGTGCGGCGGCCGTCACGCCGGGAGTGTGCAGGAGTTGCTGGCGCACCGTCCGCCAGTCTTCGATCAGGCCCTCTTTCTTGACGACCGTCAGGTGCGGCTCGAAGCCGAGCACGCGTTCGTGGAGTTCGGCGTCGTAGCCGGTCATCACCGAGATGACGATGATGGGCATCGCCACGCCCAGGGCCACGCCGAGCACGGCGATGAGAGTGATGATGGACACAAACGTCCGGCGCGGTCGCAGATAACGCAGACCCAGGAACAAGCTGAAGGGCAGGCGCGGTGCGGTAGCGGCGCTGTCGGCCACGAGTCCGGTCGCGGGCGGTCCAGGCAGAGTCGTGGTGGTGGGCATCAAAGTACGGTGCGGCCGGGTCGGTTGGCAGGGACGCCAGCCGTCCGGTCATTCTGGAACGACCATGACACGCACGCGGTCGTTTCGCCAGAAACAGGTTGCCGCGCTAACGATGCACCCCTCGCGGTTGGAGAAGCATGGAACAATTTGCTCCACGTGGAACAATTGCTCCGACAGCGCCCCCCGCCCGGCTCCGGCGGCGTTCCCCGAAAAGAGAGTCTTGACCGTATCACTCCGGGTGCGACGTTTCGTTACTAGGAACCGTTGCCTCGCAGCAATTTGCACACCGGTCGTCCTACGCCATTTGGCTGATAGCGCGGTGGGGTGCATCCTGCCCATTCTCTCAATCCTTTCCTTCGCGCCCCGCCGGCGAAGGACGTAGCAAGGGCGGGGTCGGGCGCAAACCGCCGGGGATTCTCCATCTCCGCAACCCGCGCCGCCGCGGCACGCTGTTGGGCACAGCATTGCCGCGGGACCCCGCCCTTCTTTCGTCCTTCGGACGGAGAAAAGGCAGAAGGCAGAAGGCAGAAGTAGGAGACCGCAGAGGCTGAAGTCCAGACTCTTTTCCCCTTCTGCCTTCTGCCTTCTTACTTCTGCCTTAAGTGAGGGAAGAGGATCACGTCGCGGATGCTGTCCGAGCCACTGAGCAACATCATCAGCCGGTCGATCCCCAGACCGATCCCACCCGCCGGGGGCATGCCGTGTTCCAACGCCAACAAGAAATCCTCGTCGAGGCTCATTTGCTCGCCACCGCTCTGGGCGAGGAGGCGTTCGCGCTGCACGTCGGGGTCGTTTAATTCGGTGTAGCCCGGCGCGAATTCCATCCCGTTGATGACCAGTTCGAACACATCCACCAGTGACGGGTCCTCGGCGTTCTGCTTGGCCAGCGGGACGAGTTCCTTGGGCAAATGCGTGACGAAGAGCGGGTCGAAGGTCTGCGCCTCGATCATCTTCTCGAAAACCAGTTGCGTCACCTCGTGATCCGCCATTCCCAACTGCGGTGTGTGCCCCCGGTTGTCCGCGCGTTCCCAGCGTTGCTCGGGCGTGAGCGAAAACCAGCCCGGCTCAACGCCCTCGATCAGATCGCGGTAACGCGCCCGCCGCCACGGCCGCGCGAAGCTCACCTGTCTCGTGACGTTGCCTTCGGCGTCCTTCAATTCGATGTTTTCCCGCCCTTCGGCCAGGGAGCAAATCAGGTCTTCCATCAGGTTGGCCATCAACTCCACGTCCGCGTACGCCCAATAGGCTTCCAGCATCGTGAACTCCGGGTTGTGCCGGCGCGAAAGCCCCTCGTTGCGGAAGTTGCGGTTGAGTTCAAAGACCTTCGGAAATCCACCGACGAGCAGCCGCTTGAGGTAAAGCTCCGGCGCGATGCGCAGGAATAGGTCGATGCCCAGCGCGTTGTGGTGCGTCTTGAAAGGCTCCGCCGCCGCGCCTCCCGCGACTGGCTGCATCATGGGGGTCTCGACCTCCAGGAAGCCGCGTTCGTGGAAAAACTCCCGGATGCCGCGCAGCACCCTGGAGCGCAGTTGGAACGTCGCGCGCGACTTTTCGTTTGCCAGCAAATCGAGATAACGCTGCCGGTGCCGGGCCTCGACATCGACCAGCCCGTGGTACTTGTCGGGCAGCGGGCGCAACGCCTTGGACAACGGCACGAACCGGCTCACGCGCAACGTCGGCTCGCCCGTCTTCGTGACGAAACCCTCGCCTTCCACGCCCAGAAAATCGCCCAGGTCCAACTGCGCGAACACTGCCGCCTGCTCGGGTGTGAAGTTCTTGGTGTTGAGATAAATCTGGATGCGCCCGGTCAGGTCGCTCAGGTCGAGAAAATGGGATTTGCCCATGTCGCGGTGGGCGGTCACCCGACCGGCGGCGCGGAAAATCGTGCCTTCCGCGAACCGTTCCCGGACCTGCCCGACGCTGCCGTCGGTGTCGAACCGCGTGCCGAACGGGTCCGCGCCCGTCGCGCGCAGGGCGTCGAGTTTCTGGCGGCGGGCGGCCAGGAGACGGTGTTCCTCGGCGCTGTCGGAGGTAGTTTCGATACTCATGGGGCGATAAAGCAAACCGGCAGCCGCAAGGCTGCCGTCGTCGCAAGGTAGGGATGGCTCTCCGAGCCAGTCCCCATTGTTTCTGGAGAGGACGTGCGCTTATAGACACGCTTATCCAAGCAAATCTAGGGACTGGCTCGGAGAGCCATCCCTACCTTAGATTTACGCTGCCGCAGGCGCGGCTGCTCCTGGAGCACCCGCAGGCTGGTCGCCGGCCGCCGCGCCACCGCGCAAGGCGTTGGCGTTGAAGCGGAACTTCACCTTGCCGCGTTTGGCGTTGGCCTTGGCCTTGCGCTTGGCTTTCTGGGTGGGTGTCTCGAAGGCACGCAGGCGGCGGACCTCGTCCATGATCCCCTCGCTATCGAGCTTGTTTTTGAGGCGCTTGAGCGCACGATCAACGGGTTCTCCTTTGCGGACAATGACTTCTGGCATAAAGCGGCGGTAAAATTGAAAGGTTGGATGGCGGCGGGGTCGGAAACCTAGACGGACCTCCGCCGCAGGTCAACAGCCAACTCTTGCCCCTCGACACGCAACTCCCCGCGCGTTACTCTCCGCGCCGTGCCAACCGAGGTCGATGAGGGAAAGAGCACGCGCGTTCCGGCGTCCACGCCGCCGCTGGCGGTCATGGAAGTACCCGCGCCGCCCCCGCTGCCGCCAGCCGACGATGTCCCGAAATGCGCCAACTGCCTGACGCCGTTGACCGGGCCGTTTTGCGCGCAATGCGGTCAGCACGTGGCCGACTACCATCGTTCGGTGTGGCGTTTCGTGGCCGACTTTTTCGACAGTGCCTTTTGCTGGGACAACAAATACCTGCGGACGGTCGCGCCGCTGCTCAAAAACCCGGGTTTTCTCACCCAGGAGTTCATGGCGGGCCGGCGCGTGCGTTACGTCCATCCGTTGCGGTTGTTTCTCTTCACCAGCGCGATTTGCCTGACGCTGATCCAGTACACCCATCACACGGCGGGCGCTCGCGTCCGGCTCGACAAGGGGGCCAACCGCAAGCCGGGAGTGTCCGTCAATCTGGGCACTGACGACAAGGACGATGACGAGGACGACACGAAGGCCGCGGCAGCCTCGCCCGCGACGCCCCCCGCCGTTTCCCCGACCCCCGGACCGACGGCCACGATCCCGCCGACGCCCGCCGAGCCGACGTTGGGCCAGGTGTTCCGGGACACGTACAAACCCGGTCGCAACGACTCTCCCGGGATGGACGCGGAGGCGGCCAAAAAGCTGGACCAGAAAATGGAAACCCTCGGTGCCGACCTGCAAAAGAAGATCGAGGCGGCGGGCGGGGCCAATGCGTTCAGCCAACAAATGACCAGCAACATTCAGCAAAAGCTCTCCTGGGTGACGCTGGCGATGCTGCCGATCTTCGCGCTGCTGATGCGCTGGGCCTACGGGCGGCACGGCGGGTATTATTTTACCTATCTGGTATTCTCGCTTCACTACCACACGTTTTTGCTGATGTTCTGGGTGGTGTATTCGCTGTTGGACGGCATGGCGAACAAGGTCAATGCCGCCCTGTTCGAGATTCCCGGTTTCCTCGTCGGCCTTTGCTTGCTGGCACCGCCCTATTATTTGTACCGGGCGCTCCGGCGGATGTACGGCCAGAGCCGGTGGGCCACCGCCGCCAAGGTTTTCGCCATCGGTGCGCTGCATCTGATGGCGCTTTTCGCGGGACTGGCGATCATCGGCGCGACTACCTTCCTGTAACCAGCCTTTGCCGCGATGAGTTTCTCCCCTGCCTCCGCCGTCGCCACGGCCACCGCCAAGCGCCCCGTGCGCGTGGGCATCGGCGGGCCGGTCGGTTCGGGCAAGACGATGCTCGTCTGGCGGCTGTGCGAACGGCTCCGCGACGAGTTCTCGCTCGCGGTCATCACCAACGACATCTACACGCGCGAGGACAGCGAATTCCTCCTGCGCCAGGACGCCCTTGCCGCCGACCGCGTCATCGGCGTGGAAACCGGCGGCTGCCCGCACACCGCCATCCGCGACGACACGTCGATGAACATGGGCGCGGTGGCCGAACTCGAACGCCGCCACGGCGCGGACCGTCTGCAAGTGATCCTCATCGAGAGCGGCGGCGACAACCTCTCGGCGACGTTCTCGCCCGAACTGGCGGACGCGTTCATCTACGTGATCGACGTGGCGCAGGGCGACAAGATCCCGCGCAAGGGCGGCCCGGCGATCCGCTACAGCGACCTGCTGGTCATCAACAAGATCGAGCTGGCCCCGCATGTCGGCGCGGACCTGGAGGTGATGGCGCGCGACGCGAAACTCATGCGCGGCGAGGGACGGCCGTTCCTTTTTTGCGACCTCAAGAGCGGCCGGGGGCTGGACGACGTGATCGGCTGGCTGCGGCGGGAGTATCTGTTTGGACTTCGATGATCCGGTGAGACATCCTGAGTGTGCTTGCCGCAGGTGCGTTCCCGAGGTAGAAACCTTTCATGCCGACGGTCACTCTCCAAGCCCATTTCGACGGGGAGCATATCGTGCTCGACGAACCGTTTGACCTGCCTGCCCACACGCCGCTCATGGTGACGCTGCTGCCCGCCCCGGCGCAAACCGAACCTGACTCCGAGGAAGCCTGGCTGCGCGCGGTCGCTGCGAACGATGCCTTTGCCTTCCTCGCCGATCCGGTGGAGGACATCTATACATCCGAAGACGGCGAGCCCCCGGACCATGCGGTATAGCGTCGTGCTGGTGCCAAGTGCCGATCCGAATCACACCCGCGAGGGTTCTTACGCCCCTGCCGGGGCTCCGGGCGGAGGCAACTTTCCCCGGGGCTCACGCCCCTGCCGGGGCTGCGCAGAGATGGTTCGGATAGGCATTAAGTGACTTGCTGCCATCTGAGCGTGTCTCGCCCGACGTTGTGCCCGTGCCATTCTTCCCCGGATGACCGGCCACCTGCATCTGACCGCCCGGACCGACCCGGTAACGGGCCGCTCGTTCCTCGGCGAACAATCCCACCGCGCGCCGATGCACGTCGGCAAGGGGCACTGGAACGCGGACGCTCGCGTGCTGACCGTCCATGCCGTCAATGCCACGGCGGGGTTATTTGCCGGGGATGCCGTGGACTGGCGGGTGCGCGTCGGCGCGGGGGCACGCCTGCGTTTGATCGGTCCGAGCGCGACGCGTGTGCACCAGGCGGCGCGCGGTGGGATCGAAACGGCCGACGAAGCGGTGATGGCGCAGGTTTTCGCGGTGGCGACAGGCGGCTGGCTGGAAGTGTGGCCGGAACTGTTCATCCCGCACGCGGGCAGCCGTTGCCGGCAGACGACGCGCGTGGAAATCGCTCGCGGCGGGCGGCTGTTGTTTTGCGAGGGATTGGCCCCCGGCCGGGTGGCGATGGGCGAGGCGTGGGCCTTCGATGCGTTGCGTTGGGCGACGGACATCGTTTACGACGGCCGCCCGGTCGTGCGCGAACGCTGGCGGATGCAACCCGCCGTCCATCCCGCGAGCGTCGCGGGTTGGCGGGACGCCGGGACGGCGCTGGGAACGGACGCACCGTTTTACGGCACGGTGTTCCTGGTGGCGGAGGGGATCGACGCCGCGCACCCCGGCTGGCAACGTCTCCACGATTTGCAGGGGGACGGTGAACGGGACGGGCCGTTGTGGATCGGCGTCAGCGGCCTCGGCGGCGCGGCCGGATGGACGGTCAAGGTGCTCGCCCGCGACGGCGCGGTGTTGCGCCGGACGCTCGCGCGAGTGCGGACGGAATTGTTGGACATGCTCCTCACGGTGGGATGAGAGTCGCGCCGTGCCATTTATGGAACCCGTCTTCTTCGCCACCCCGGCCGAAATGCGCGCCTGGCTCGTCCGGCACCACGCCGCCGAACGCGAGCTACTCGTCGTTTTTCGCAAGGCCGGCTCCGGTCCGCCGAGCCTCACGTGGCCGCAATCCGTGGACGAGGCGCTGTGTTTCGGCTGGATCGACGGGGTGCGCCGCCGGGTGGACGACGTGTCCTACACGACCCGCTTCACCCCGCGAAAAAAGGGCAGCATCTGGAGCGCGGTGAACATCGGCCGCGTGGCCGTTCTCCAGGCGGAAGGCCGGATGCAGGCCGCCGGGCTGGTGGCGTTCGCGGCGAGGAAAGAAAACAGGTCAGGTATCTACGCCTACGAAAATCCCCCGGCGGAATTACCCGCCTCGTATCTGGCAACCTTGCGGGCGGACCCGGCGGCGCGGGCGTTTTTCGACGCGCAGCCGCCCTCTTATCGGAGAACGGCGATCTGGCAGATCGTGAGCGCCAAACAGAAAGCGACGCAGCAGAGGCGTTTGGTAAAACTCATCGCCGCATGCGCCGCCGGGAAGCGGCTTTTCTGAACCAGGGACACCGCTTTTCGGGCGAGAGAAAGACCTCTGCGACACGGCCTGCCCAGACCTCACTTCTTCTTGCGCAATGCCGCCAGATCAGGCTCTGCGGGCGCGTCGAGGTGGAACGCCATGCCGTTGCAGGTCAACTGCACGCCGTCGTCCTGCACGGCGACGATCTTGGCCTTGCGTCCCTTGGGCAACGGCAGCGATTCGCCCTCGTTGTATTCCTGCTTGTCGATGATCACGATTCCCGGCTGGCCCGGCATGATCGTCGTCAGATGCAGCGCCTTGATCGAACCCTCGATCTCCTGCCGTTCGGCGTTGGCGGCGGCGGCGGCGCTCGCGGTGGGGGTCGCCGTCGGACGGCTCTGGGCCGCGTTCTTCTGACCCGGCACCGACTCGCCGGCTTCCGCGGCCGAACCCTGCATGTTGCGGCGGATTTCCGCGATGCCCTGCTGCGACTTCAAGGTCTGCGCCGCCTTCTGGAAAGGCATGCCGTAGTAGATAAAATAGACGCGGGCCAACAGGCCGATGATGGCCACGGCGAGGAGAGCTTGTTTCATGGTCGGAAATCCGGCGGACGGTTGCGGGCGTAAGACTCCCAAAGCAACTTCCGGGCGCAGGCGGCCCGCCGCGCCGGAATTTCCCTCCCCCTCTTTCCATGCCGCCATCCGCCGCACCCACCCCGCGCCCCGATGTCCTGATCGTCGGCGGCGGTCCGGCGGGGGCGGCGTGCGCGGCGTTTTGCGCGCGGGCGGGGTTGCGGACGGTCGTGGTCGAACGGGCGATCTTCCCGCGCGACAAGGTGTGCGGCGACTGCCTGAATCCCGATTGCTGGCCGGTGTTCGCGCGCCTGGGGATCGAAGGGGCCGTGCGCGCCCTGCCGCACGTCGCCCTGCGCGCGGTGGAGTTCGTCGGCCTGCGCGGCCAGACGATCCGCTTGCCGTTGCCCGACGATCCGGCGCGCGGGGAAATCGCCGTCAAGCGCCGCGACCTCGACGCGTTGTTGCTCGACCACGCCGCCGCGCTCGGCGCGGAAGTGCGGCAGGGATGGGCGCTTTCGGAACTGGACGGCAGCGAGGCGACGATCACCGATGCCACCGGCGGCGGTCGCCCGCCGGAGACGCTCGCCGCCCGGTTCCTCGTGGCCGCCGACGGCCGCAACTCCGTCACGGCACGGCTGGCGGGCATGCTGTCCGGCCGCGTGGGAACGGGACGCGATCCGCACGCGCGCATCGGCTTGCAGACGCACGTCCCCTGCCCGCCGGGTTTCGGTGCGCGGGTGCAGATGCGCTGGTTCGCCGACGGCTACGGCGGCCTGTGCCCGGTGGGTCACGAGGAGTTGAACATCTCCCTCGCCGCCCCGGCCCGCGCCCTGGAACGCCTCAAACGCTGGGCGCACGCCGAGTTTTCCCTGTCCGACGACCACCCGTGGCGCACGATTGCGCCGCTGGACCGCGCGCCCGCACCGGACGCGGTCTCACGGGCCGGCGGCGTGTACCTGGTCGGCGACGCCGCGCGGGTGGTCGAGCCGTTCACGGGTGAGGGGATTTATTATGCGTTGCGCTCGGGTGAGCTGGCAGCCGGGTCCATCGTCGCCGCCGCGCGGGATGCGACCCGTGCGCCGTGCGCCGCGCGAACGTACGCGCAGGCGCACGCGGCGATGTACCGGGGCCGCTTGTGGGTCAACCGGCTCGCGCGCGCGGCGGGGCGGCACCCGGGGCTGGCGTCATGGGCGTTGGAGGTTTTGCGCTGGCAGCCGGGACTCCTGCGTTACTTGACCGCCAAGGTGGTTCGTTGAGCGATGAAGCCCCGTCGTGGGGTCTGACGGTATTTTAACACGGAGACACAGAGACACGGAGACCAGAGGAGGCCAGAAAGGGAAGGTGCGGAAGGATGCAGAGAGTTCATTTTGCCTTCTGCTTCCTGCTTTTTGCTTTTCTCCTCTGGTCTCCGTGCCTCTGTGTCTCTGTGTTAAAGTGCCGACGGCGTTTTAAGAACACCGTGTCGCACACCTGTAGCCCAGCCCCGAAAAACGGTTGGACTCCCACCGGGTTTTCCCTCATACTTGACCTTCCGTCCCAACGCACCAGAGTCCCCGTTCAACGTCATGTTTGCTTTTGCCGTCCAATTTTCGTCACTGCTCGCCCAGGCTGCCACCGCTGCCCCCGCCGGTTCGCCCGCGGCCGGCCAGGGCCAGCCGCCGTTTGCCACTTACCTCCCGTTCTACCTGCTGTTCGGGGTGATTTTCTACTTCATCTTCATGCGCCCGCAGCAGAAGCGCGCCAAGGAGCAGGCGGCGCTCATTTCCTCCGTTCGCTCGGGCGACGAGGTCGTCACCACCGGCGGGTTGCACGGCATCGTTTCCAACGCCCGCGAGGCCGGGTCCAAGACGGTCCTGGTCAAGTTCGCCGAGAACGTCAAAATCGAGGTGGACCGTTCCGCCATCGTCAGTGTCGCCAAGCCCAAGCAGCAGCGATAGTAGGCACCGACGTCAGTGCAAAAAGGATGATCGCCTTTTCCGGCTCCTCGTCTCCCGTCTTTCTCATCCTTTATCTCCTTCTCCTCCCGTGCGCCCTGAAATCGTTTTTATCCTCGGCCTTGTCGTCCTCGCTCTTTTCGGCTGGTATTTCGCCACCGAAATCGGCCGCCCGCAAACGCGCCTCGGCCTGACGCTCATCGTCGCTGCTCGTCGCCTGTGCGCTCGCTTCGGTTTATCCGCCGACGGACAAGATTCACCTCGGCCTCGACCTCAAGGGCGGCACGGAATTCCTCATCCGCCTCGTCAAGGAGAACCCGGACGCCACCATCAGCCCGCAGGCGCAGGAAACCGCCGTGGAAGTCATCCGCTCGCGCGTGGACAAGTTCGGCGTCGGCGAACCGTCCATCACGCCGCGTCGGCGCAGGATCCGATCCTCGTCCAGATTCCCGGCCTGGACGCCGCAGAAGATCAACGAGGCGCGCGACACCCTCCAGACGCGTGGCCAAGCTGGAATTCAGACTCGTCGATCCGCAGCAGCCGGCCATCATCTCCGCAGATCGAGGCGGGCCAGGCCATCGTCCCGCCGGGCTACGAGATCGTCACGGCGAAGACGACGAAACCGACGAATGCCGTCGCCCAGCCGCCCGCCGGCGACAAGAAGGCGACGCCCGCGCCCAAGCAAGTCAAGCGACGAAATACCTCGTCAAGAACAAGGCCGACATGGGCGGCGAACACGTCACTGCCGCCAACGCCGGTCTACGAGACCGAGGGCTGGGTGGTCAACCTGCGTTTCGATTCCATGGGCGCGAAGCAGTTCGGCGACCTGACGGCCGCGCACGTCGGCGAGCGCCTGGCCATCCTGCTCGACGGCAAGGTCTATCAGCGCGCCCGTGCTGCGCGAGCGCGCATCTACGGCGGCAACGCGCGGATCAGCGGCAACTTCACCGACCGAGCGCGCGCAGCGCTCTCCAGCGCGCTGGAAAACCCGCTCGCCACGCCGGTGCAGGATCGAGCAGGAGCGCAGCGTCTCGGCGACGCTGGGCGAGCGATTCCATCTGGCGCGGCGTGATCAGCGGCATCGTCGGCGTGCTGCTGACGTTCGCGTTCGTGCTGTTGTACTACCGGTTCGCGGGTCTGCTGGCGAACCTCGCGCTGCTCGTCAACATCATCCTGCTCTTCGGCCTGATGGCGAGCTTCGAACTTCGTGCTGACCCTGCCGGGCATCGCGGGCATCATCCTGACCATCGGCCTGGCCATCGACGCCAACGTGCTCATCTACGAGCGGCTGCGCGAGGAACTCGCCGCCGGCAAGGCGCTGCGGCCCGCCATCGAGGGCGCGTACAGCAAGGCGTTCTCGTCGATCTTCGACGCCAACGTGACCACGCTGATCACCAGCGTGATCCTCTTCATCTACGCCGCCGGGCCGGTGAAGGGCTTCGCGGTGACGCTGACGCTGGGCATCATCGCGTCGCTGTTCTCGGCGCTGGTCGTCACGCGCAACGGCTTCGCCTGGGCGACGGAACGCTTCGGGCTGGAGCGCATCCACATGATGCACTTCTTCGAGAACCCGAACTTCGATTTCATGGGCAAGGCGCGGCTGTGCGTCATCGGCTCGCATCGTGGTGATCGTGGCTGAGCATGGCGGCGTTCGCGGTGCGCGGGGAGAAGAATTTCGGCATCGACTTCAAGGGCGGCGACCTGACCGTGCTCACGTCCACGCAGCGCTCTGAACGCGGGCGCAGGTGCGCGAGACGCTCTGCAAGCCATCGGCCAGCAGGAAGCGACGATCCAGAACAGCGAGGAGCAAGCGGCCAGCAGTTGCTGACGATCCGCAGCCCCGATCGGCACGGGCACGAAGATTCAGCAGCGAGTGCATGAAGGCGTTCCCCGACGCGGGCGTCGCGGCTGGGCCAGTACGACAAGGTCGGCGCGCTGGTGGGCAAGCAACTGGCGCATCAAATCGCTGTTCGCGCTGGGCCTGGGCGTGCTGGGCGATTCTGATCTACGTGTCGCTGCGGTTCGAGTTCTCGTTCGCGGTGGGGGCCATCGTGGCGCTGCTGCACGACGTGATCATCACCATCGGCGTGTTCGCGCTGCTGGGGAAGGAGCTTTCGCTGGTGATGGTCGGCGCGGTGCTGACGATTGCGGGTTATTCGATCAACGACACCATCGTCGTGTACGACCGGATTCGCAGCGGCCTGCGCGAGGGGCGCAAGGGCAGCGTGCGCGAGATCATGAACGCGAGCATCAACGAAACGCTCGGCCGCACGATGCTCACCGGCGGCATGACGCTGGTGACGGTGCTGGCGCTGCTACATCGGCGGCGGGCCGGTGCTCAACGATTTCGCGCTGGCGATCCTGATCGGCGTGCTGGTGGGGACGTATTCGTCGGTGTTCATCGCGTCGCCCATCGTGCTGTGGTTCTCAAAGGGCGAAAAAGCCCGGCTGCGGCAGGAAGTCACGCGCGGCGGGAGTGGCCCGGCGTTGGGTGGGGGCAGCGACAACGGCGCGCCGCTGCCGGTGGGGTCGGGACGGGTTTAAATCTCCCCGCCGTAGGCGGTCGTTAACAAGGTAGGGATGGCTCTCCGAGCCGTCCCAAATGTTTCCGGCAATGCGCTCCGTGCGCACGGAGACCATCCAAGCCAAAATAGGGACTGGCTCGGAGAGCCATCCCTACCTTGTTAACGACCGGCCGCGTCGCGCCGGGGCGACAATTGTCTTGCTTTGCAAGCTGCGGCAGCGCCAACATCGGCGCATGGTATCCCCCTCCCTGTTTCACTCTTTCAGACACACGGCCAAACGCGCGTCGCTGCTCGCCGCGTTTTCCCTGTCGGGCATTCTGTCGGCCGGTGCGGCCGTCACTTTCACCTTCAATTTCACCGACGCCGCGGGCACCGGGTTCAACGATCCCAGCCACCCGGAATACAAGGCGGCTTTGATCGGTGCCGGGCAGACGATGGGCAGTTACTACGCCAACACGGCGACGGTCGTGATGACGGTTTCGAGCACCAACGACCCGAACAGCTCGACGCTGGCCAGCGCGGGCAGCCCCACCATCAGCCCCAATGGATCGGCCGGCTTTTTTCCCACCGTGGTCCAGGCCAAGGTCATCAGCAACGGGGCCAACGATCTCAACGGCAACGAGGACGACGGCTCGGTCAACGTCAACCTCGGAGCCAGCTTCCAGTACGACGCGAACTCTCCCATCGCCGCCGGTAAGATCGACTTCAAGGCCACGATGATCCACGAGCTGACCCATGCCTTCGGGTTTTCGTCTAACATCGACCCGGCTCCTGCCACCACGCCGGGTCTTTATTCGACCTTCGATTCTTTTCTGACCGATGCCTCCGGCAATCCGGTCATCAACCCGAGCACCTTCGTCTTCGACCAGAGCAAGGTGTCCGTGCTGACCGGCGGTAACAATACCCTCCAGGCCACGCCGAGCCCGACCGGCGAATACTTCAGCGGGTCGAATGCCAAGAGCGGATTCAATGGCAGTGCGGTGCCCATTTTTTCGCCGAATCCTTACCAGCCGGGCAGCAGCGGCAGCCATGTGGATGATAACACCCAGGCGACCCATTACTACCTCATGGCGGCCAACGTCGAAGCCGCCAGCGGGATGATGGGCGTGACGATGACGCGCACTTACAGCACGGCCGAAGCCGGCATCATGCGCGACCTCGGCTACTCGCTCGCGGCCGACCATCCCCCTTTCTTCAACGGCCAAATTACCTTGAGCAACGGCGTGTACTATTTGGCGTTCCCCAACGGCAATTACTTCGGCTATTACTCGTACCTGAGCAATCCGCTCTACATCTACCATTTCGATCTGGGCTACGAATACCTCTTCGATGCCGCCGACGGCAAGTCGGGCATTTACTTCTACGACTTCAAAAGCAGCGACTACTTTTACACGAGCCCGACCTTCCCGTTCCCGTACCTGTACGACTTCAATTTGAACACGGTGTTGTACTACTATCCCGACCCAAGCAACGCGGGGCACTACAACACGAACGGTGTGCGTTACTTCTATAACTTCGCCACCGGGCAGATCATCTCGAAGTAATCAGGAGATGAATAGCCGCGCGAACGCCCGTTCGTGTCGCGCCGCGGCGATTTCCAGCGCGGGGTCGCACCAGCCTGCGTCCTCGCGCGTCACCGTCAGGGCATGGGCGACCGTTGGCCCCGTCAGCGCCAACGCCTCGCTCAACACGCCCTGACAACCTTCCTGTCCGATGCGGATGAGTTTGAGTGCCGCGCTGCAATAACCGGAAAGGCTGCCATAGAAATACGCGGTCATCGCCGCCTCGACGGGCGCGCCCTGCCGGTGCGCCTGCAACCCGCAGACAATCGCCGCGTGTCCGTCCGCTTCGCCGCGCGCCACGGCCGCCGCGAACGAGGACGCGCTCACGCCGCCTGCGACCGTGGGCGTCTGCACGCGGGTGAGCATCCGTAACCGTTGGGTGCCGATCTGCACGCTGGCCTCGCGCGCCTCGCGCGGCAGTTTGCCCGCGCCGTATTCCCGGTCCAGCGCCGCCAGCGCCGCGAGATCGCCGTCGTGGGCCGCTTGCACGGCAAACCCGAGGTAGGGCAACTCGTAGTTTCCCAGCATCGGCACGACGCGCTCACGCAAAAACGCCGCCAGGGTCCGTGCATCGTTCACGACACCGAGGGCGGCGAGCGTCTCCAACCCGCCCGAGTGTGCGTAAGCCCCCGTTGGGAACAGCGAGTCTGCCGTCTGCAACAGCGCGGGCAGCCAAGCCGTCATCAATGATGGTGGTGCGCGCCGCCGGCGTGCAGCGGCTGAAAAACTCCCTCGGTTTCCTCGAAAGTAATCTCCTCGCGTTCGAGCATCTGACGCACGGCCGGGTCGGCTTCCACGTAGATGCCGCCGTCGCGCACCTGCGCGGGGAAATGCAGGTTGCCGATCATCCAGCCCAGCCGCGCCGCTTCCGTCGGATCGGCCACCGCCACGCGCAACAGCGGCTCCGGGCGTTGCTCGATGACGTAGCACGCCCGTTCGTTCTCGAACACCGCCACACCGTGCCGCAACGGCCGCGCCAGGTCGAAGCCGAACTCCGTGCCGTCCTCCGCCTGCGCGCGCCAACGCGTCTTGGCAAGCGTCCGCCGGTCCGCGCGCACCGCGACCGGCGGCAGCGCGTGACGTTCTTCTGCGTGGTCGTGATGATCCGGGTGGCGATGACCGCCGCCGCTCAGTTCGCGGTAAATGATTTCCATGAAGCGTGCCCAAATATGCCGTTGCGATTAGCCCGAAATTTCTGGTAAAACTTACCCGCGTATCCGCATGGCACGTCCCGGACGGATGTGTCCCTCCGCCGGTCATCCTACCGGAACCGCCCTCCTTCCATCCATGAAAATCCGCTCCGCTTCCGCCGCCGGTCTGTTGCTTTGCGCGTCGTGGCTCCTCACGGGCTGCGAGGATCGTTCGATCTCGGATTCCGGCTATCACCGCAACAGCTACGAACGCGGGTCTTCCTCCAGCTACGCCTACCGGGGCGAACTGTCGGAAGCCGACGTGGTCGGCGCATCGACGACCGGCGGGCCGGTGACAGAAGCGGACATCCAGAAGGCCCTGCACAGCAGTCACGCCGTCCACGCCTCGCCGGGCACCGGCCTCGTTGTTGTGCAGTCCGGCGCGGCGAACCCCGACACCGACATGCTCGCGGCCCTCGGGGCGCACTACCATGTCCAACCCTTCTCCGGGCTGCCGCCGGGCGACACCGAACGCGCGGCGTATTCCAGGTCGCTGCGGTTGGCGGCGGCGCAGGGCGGTTTCCAGCACATCCTCTGTTACTGGGGCCGGTTGGAGTCCGCGCGGGCGGATCAGGTGACGAAGACGGTTTCCTGGGTGCCGATTGCCGGCAGCTTCGTGCCCGACGAAACCCAGCGCATGCGGATCAGCCTGCATGCGGTGCTCATCGACGTGGCGACGGGCCACTGGTCCGCCTACACGGGCAAGAGCAGCGAGGACACGGCGCTGAGCGCGGGCGTGGTGCGTGAATCCAGCGACCAGAAGCAGGTCGCCAAGCTCAAGGCCGCCGCCTACGCGAGCCTCGCGGATGAGTTGGTGGCGCGGTCGGGGTAGGCGGACGGCCGCGCTTGAATTTCTTACCGGAAGTTCTTACTTTGGAAGAATGAAAGCCCTCGTGACCACCAAAGGCCAGGTAACCATCCCGAAGGCTTTGCGCGACCAGTTCGGGATCAAACCCGGAGCGCAGGTGGATTTCGTCGCCTCCAAGGACGGCATCCGGCTGCGGAAGGTCGTAGACCGCCAGAGGCAGGAGGTCGTATTGGGTTGCTTGAAGCGGGAGCTGTCGGGACGAAGTTCGGCGGAGTGGCTGGATGAACTGCGCGGTCCCGTCGCGCTGCCCCGCTGATTCAGCGCCCTTCCAGCGCCCATTTCTGACGGCGCAGGTCGTTGCGCTGTTTGTCCAATTGATCGAGATAAGCGTCGGATGACTGCTGCCGGGACGTGGCGGTGGAGTTTTTGATGATCCCGTACCAATGTGGGTCGGCGCGCACCCGGCGGATCGTCTCGTCGATCTGGTCAATACGCCGCTGTAGATCACCGATCTGCCGGTCTCGCGCGGCATAGTCCATCGGCGTCAGCACAGGCGCGGAGGGCGTTGGCAACCGGGTCACCGGAAGCGCGGGGGCGGAAACCACCACGCGCGAAGGGGCGGTGTACGTCAGAGCGACCGGCGGGCGAACGCTCGGGTTGACGACGGGGCTGCCCAGTCTGCTCGCGGCCGGGGACCGCACGATAGGCGGCCAGGAAGCTGGTCCGGTCTGCGACCGTGTCCCGGCGTCATGCAACGCGCCCGCGACCACCGCCGATACGCAGAAGATCATCAGGACCACGCAAAAAACCATGCTGGCCAGCGCACCGCCGAGCAGCATGAGGCCCGCGCGCACCTGATGCGTCGCCATCGCCACGACCGACAGGAGGATGGCAATGCTGAAGAACCCGTGCGCCAACGGGAAAAACCACGCCGTGAGCAGCCCGATGCCCACGCAAATCCACCCGGCCAGCACGGCGGAAGTCTGCGGCGGCCGGGCCTCCGGCTCCGCCCGGACAACCGCTGGCTCCAGACCGGCCGCGACCTGCCAGAGGGGAGGCGGCCTCGTCGCGGGTTTTGGGACCGAGTGATAGAGAGCGGATCGCAAGCGATCGGAAGACATATCCCCTGAGCAGAAGCAAATTCATTGCCAGCCACGCTCGGGTGAGTTCCCCTTTTTGTTCCGCGTTGCTCAAAACAAAAAATACCGCTGCGCCATCGGCAGCACGCTCGCCGGTTCGCATGTCAGCACCACGCCGTCGGCCTTGACCGTGTACGTTTCCGGGTCAACGTCCATCCGTGGCGTCGCGTCGTTCCAGAGCATGTCCTTCTTGCCGATTTTGCGCGTGTTCGACGCTGCGACGAGGCGTTTGCGCAGCGTCACTTTGCCGGGCAGCCCCGCCGCCAGCGACGCGCCGCTCACGAACGTCACGCTCGTCGCGTACTTCGCCCGGCCGTGCGCCGCGAACTGCGGCCGGTAGAACGTCGGCTGCGGCGTGGGGATGCTCGCGTTCGGGTCGCCCATGTTCGCGCACGCGATCATCCCGCCCTTTAATACAAACTCGGGTTTGACGCCGAAGAACGCCGGTTTGTACACCACGAGGTCCGCCAGCTTGCCGACCTCGATGCTGCCGACCTCGTGCGCGACGCCGTTGGCGATCGCCGGGTTGATCGTGTATTTCGCCACGTAGCGCAGCGCGCGGAAATTATCCGCCTGCCCGTGCGCCGACACACCGTCGGGCAAGGCGAGCGCGCCGAATTGCACCTTCATCTTGTGCGCCGTCTGCCACGTCCGCAACACGACCTCGCCCACCCGGCCCATCGCCTGGCTGTCGCTGCTCATCATGGAAAACGCCCCCAGGTCGTGCAGCCGGTCCTCGGCGGCGATGGTTTCCGGGCGGATGCGCGATTCGGCGAACGCCACGTCCTCGGGAATCTTGCTGTCGAGATGGTGGCAGACCATGAGCATGTCCAGATGCTCGTCGATGGTGTTGACCGTGAAGGGCCGCGTCGGGTTCGTCGAAGACGGGCAGCACGTTTTCCTCGCCGCAGACGCGGATGATGTCCGGCGCGTGCCCGCCGCCCGCGCCCTCGCTGTGAAAGGTGTGGATCGTGCGGCCCTTGAACGCGCGCGAGGGTTTCCTCCACGAAACCGCTCTCGTTGAGCGTGTCGGTGTGGATGGCGACCTGGACGTCCAGTTCGTCGGCCACGCCGAGGCAGCAGTCGATGGCGGCGGGCGTCGTGCCCCAGTCCTCGTGGAGCTTGAGGCCCATCGCGCCGGCGAGGATTTGTTCGCGCAACGGCTCGGGCGTGGAGCAATTGCCCTTGCCGAGGAAGCCGAGGTTCATCGGGTATTCGTCGGCGGCTTCGAGCATGCGGTGGAGGTTCCAGATGCCCGGCGTGCAGGTGGTGGCGTTGGTGCCCGTGGCCGGGCCGGTGCCGCCGCCGATCATGGTCGTGATGCCGCAGGCGAGCGCGTGCTCGATCTGCTGCGGGCAGATGAAATGAATGTGCCCGTCGATGCCGCCCGCCGTGACGATGCAGCCCTCCGCCGCGATGACTTCCGTGGCCGCGCCGATGGTCATGCCGGGCGTGATGCCGCTTTGCACGAGCGGGTTGCCCGCGTGGCCGATGGCGGCGATGCGGCCGTGCTTGATCCCGATGTCCGCCTTGATGACGCCCTTGCACGGCGTCGAGGATCAGCGCGTTGGTCAACACGAGGTCGAGCGATTCGGCGTCGAGCGCGAGGGAGGACTGGCCCATGCCGTCGCGGATGACCTTGCCGCCGCCGAATTTCACCTCGTTGCCGTAGCCGCCGCCCTCCGCGATGAGATCGCGCTCGACCTCGATGAAAAGTTCCGTGTCGGCCAGCCGCACGCGGTCGCCCGTCGGTCGGTCCGAACATTTCGGCGTACTGCCGCCGTGACAGGTGCAAAGCCATGATGCGCGAGCATGGGGACGACGTTTGCGCGATGCAAGGCCCAAGCGTAGGTGAAGCGGCACTTTAACACAGAGACACAGAGGCACGGAGACCAGAGGAGGAAAAGTGGCGAAGAATAAAGCAACGCGGCTCGATCATCGCCCACCCGCTCCTTCTTCCCTTTGAATTCTTCTCCTCTGGTCTCCGTGCCTCTGTGTCTCTGTGTTAAAGTGCCGCATGGACCTCGTCCAGATCGTCCCCACCCTCCCGCCCGCCGTCAGCGGCGTCGGCGACTACGCGACGCTGCTCGCCCGCGAACTCCTCGCCCGCCACGGGGTCGGCACGCGGTTCATCGTCGGCGGCGATCCTGGCTGGAATTCCCCCGCCGCCGTCGCGCCATTTTCCGCCGCCGTCGTCCGCGCACGTTCGACTGCTGCCCTGCGCGATTTGCTCGACGGACCGGCCGTGGTCCTGCTGCACTACGTTCCCTACGGCTACGCGAACCGCGGCTGCCCGTTCTGGCTGGTCGATGCCGTCGAAAAGTGGAAACGCTCCGCCGGTTCGTCCGCCCGGCTGCTCCTTTTCTTCCACGAGGTGTACGCCTCCGGTCCACCGTGGTCGAGCGCATTTTGGACCCACCCGTTCCAACGCCGGCTAGCAGCCCGGCTCGCACGCGCGGCCGATGCCCGGCGCATCACCACGACGATCTCCCGCCGCGAACTCTACAGCACCCTCGGCCACAAGGAAAACCTGCCCGCGACCATCGCTCCCGTGTTCTCGAACATGGGCGAACCCACCGACCCGTCGCCATCCGCCGCGCGCGAACGCCAGCTCATCGTCTTCGGCAGCCGCCACGTCCGCGAAGCCGTGTACACGCACGCCGCCGCGCTGGCGGCGTTCTGCGCGCGGCACGAGATCGGGCGTGTCGTCGATGTCGGCGCGCCGATCCCCGGCGGGGTCTGTCTCGGCGGCGGGTTGGACGTGCGCGAAACCGGCGTGTTGCCGGCGGCGGAAGCGAGCGCGTTGTTCTCGCAGTCACTGGCAGGTTATTTCAGTTATCCTGCCCCATACCTGGGTAAGTCGGGGACGTTCGCCGCGTACTGCGCGCACCGGATGACGCCGGTGACATTCTCCGGCAACGTCGGCGCGCTGGACGGTCTGCGCGCGGGGGTACACTACATCGAAGGGTCAGGCGGCGACGCTCCCTTCGACACGGTGGCGGACGCGGCGCACGCGTGGTATCGCACCCACCAACTCCAGGTGCACGCCGACGACACCTACCGGCTGCTATCCGCGTGAACGCGCCATCAACCGCCGCCACATCTTGCCCGCCGCACGCGCGAGCCGCTGGTCGAGTGCCCATTCGTTGATCCGGTAGAAGTGGTGCGAACGCCACCGTTTCTGGCAGGCGCGTTCGTCGTAACCCGCCGGCCGCCGGTCGCGCAACCGCACGATGGCGTCGAGCGCTGCCTCGAACCGATTCCCCGGCGAAAAAAACCGCTCCCACGCCTCTCGCGCCTGCCGCCCGAGTTCCGCCGCGTCCCCTTCGCGCCGCGTCAGAAGCGTGGGCAACCCATCAATGTCCCGCTCGGCGACCCGGATCGCGCAACGCTCCCAATCGACCGCTTCCGGCGGCACCCAGTCGTCGCCGATGATGACCGGGCAGCGGCCCAGGGCCATCACTTCAAAAAGTCGGTGCGAGGCCGGGGCCAGCCCGCGCGGACACAGCACGAAACGGCTGCGCAGGATTTCCGTGACGTAGTCCGTCTGTTCGTCCGCCGTGTGGTCGTACCAACGGTCGATCCGCGTCACCCGCGCACGCATGCCCGGCGGCAGCTTCAATGCAAACAACCGTTCCCGGCACTCGTGCGAAGGCGCGCCGCGAAAGGAAAATAACAACGCGTCCTCCTCGGCCGGATCGACCGGCGCGGCGCGGTACACTTCCGGGTTAGGCGGAAAAAGGTAGCACCACGCCGCGTGCCGGAGGGGGTCATAACGTTTCGCCGACAGCGCCGCGTACAACCCCGGCAGGAAACCCGCCGGATGATCCTCGTAGTTGATCGTGAAGACCTTGTCCGGAAAATCGCGGACGTGCGGCTCTTGTTCGACCGACGCGATGTCGTGCTGGCTGCGGAATTGGTTGGATTCCAGCAATACGATGATCTCCGCCGCCGCCGGTTCATTCACCAGTTGATAGGAAATCCCCGGATGCGCTTGGAAATGCGCCCGGATTTCGTCCAGGAACGCGCCTTCCCAGGGCTGCATCCTGACGTTGGCGGGCAAAGTGAACAGGACATTCATCGGCGATCTGTCATTCCTACCACCGATTCGCGCGCTTTCACCCTCCTTCCGCGTTCTGACCAGCCAGGAGGGTTTCAAAGACGCTCGACCACAAAAAATGTCTCGCGTTTTCGTAAGAATTTCCCGTACATCTCAGCGTTCACCCCAAATCACCCGTAGTAAACGATCCATTGTTGCCCATGAATTTGCCTAACTTTTTCCTCCACCTGCCCTCCCTGCTGGCCCAGGCAGACACGCCCGACGCCACCCCGACGCCCGACTCCTCGCCGGTGTTCACGTCTTCGATGACGATCAACGGCCAGCAGGCGACGCCCGAACAGATCGCGCAGATGAAGCAATACGCGATGATGGGCGGCCTCATCGGACTGGTGATCGGTCTGATCGCGGTCATCGCCATCTGGAAGGTCTTCACCAAGGCCGGCAAACCGGGCTGGGCCAGCCTCATCCCGATCTACAATATCATCGTCCTGCTCGAAATCGCCGGGCGGCCTTTGTGGTGGTTCATCCTGCTGTTGATTCCTTTCGTCAACTTCATCATCCTCATCATCGTGATGATCGACCTGGCCAAGAGCTTCGGGCAGGGCGTGGGCTTTGGCCTGGGGCTCGTCTTACTGAGTCCGATTTTCTTCCTGATCCTCGGTTTCGGCAGTTCGCGCTACGTGGGGCCGGGGGAACGCCGGCGCGGGTGGCTATGCACCCGGCACGTACCCGCCCGCCACGATGTAGCAACCTGGGAAAAACCGACCGTCCTTCCGTGAAACGGGGGCAGGCACGCAAGCCTGTGCCCTTTTCTTTGGGGCCAACGTCGTGCGCGCTCTACCGTGCCGCCTTGCCCTCGAAATGCACCGCCTGATCGAAGCCCGTTTTCCATTTCGCATCGACCGTTTTCAGGTTACCGCCGAGCTTGCCCTGGAATGACCCGTTCTTGAGCACGTCGCCGCCTCCCTCGCCGCCGAAATCTTCGATGACGATCTCGCCGCCGGGCGCGGAGATCGTCCCTTTGACGGGTGCCTCCCCTTTGTGCGCGCCCTCGTCGCCGCCGGAGACTTCGTACGCGATGCGGTTGAACTCCAGCCGGTGGTCGTCGCGCACTTTCAGGTCGAGCAACTCGACGTTGAGCGTGCGCGTGGTGGTCTCACCCTGCACGTGCAGTTCGCCGCCGTAACGCCGCGGCATCTTGTCGAACAACTCCGTGGCCGTCTGCGGAGCGCGGCTGCACGCAGCGAAAAGGAAAATGCAAAATGCAAAATGCAAAATGCAAAAGTTCAGACGGCGGAGGAAAGGCGCTGAGAGGAACGGTCGATTTTTCATGGGATTAGCGGATGCGGCAAACATTTCCGCTCTGACCTTTTGCATTTTGCATTTTGCATTTTGCATTCATTCTTCTCCCCCGAACCCCAGCATCCTCGCCCGCCGGTCGCCGTGCGGCAGGCGGATGACCACCGTCAGACCCGCGGCCGGTGTCGTTGCGCAACTCGATCTCGCCGCCGTGCTCGCGCACGATCCGCCGCACGATGAGCAACCCCAGGCCGCTGCCGCTGCTCTTCGTGGTGAAATACGGATCGAACACCTTGCCCATGTTCTCCGGGCGCGATGCCGCCGCCGGTGTCCGTGAAGGTCACCGCCACATAATCGGGTTCCAGCGTCGTCGTCGACGCGCAGGATGCCGCCGCGTTTTCATCGCCTGGAAACTGTTGCGGATGACGTTGTAAAACGCCTGCTTCATCTGGTCGCGGTCCAACTCCAGCGGCGGGCAGGTTCTTGTCGAGTTCGAGTTCGACGAGGATGTCGCGGTCGGCGATTTCGGCGTTGAGGAAGCGACACGCTTTCCGCGAGCACGGCGTTGACGTCGGCCGGGCTGGGTTTCGCACCGCGCCGGGCCGGATCGCGCGCAAAAATGGCTGACGATGAAATCCAGCCGGCGGATTTCGTCCTGCGCGACGCGCACGCATTCGTCGAGGTCGCCGCGCTGGTCGGGCGGGAGTTTGCGCAGTTTGCGCTCCATGAGTTGGAGATGGATCGTCAGCGAATTGAGCGGGTTGCCGATCTCGTGCGCGACGCCGGCGGCGAGCATGGTCAGGGCGTAGAGACGTTCGCTCTCGATGGTGGTCTGCGTGGAACGGCGGTCCTCGGTGATGTCGCGCACGATCATGGCGTGGCCAACGTGACCCGACTCCGGGTCTTGCCCCGTCTCCGCCGAATCCACGTCCACCAGCCGCAGCGGCACGACGTAGAGGTTCAGGAAACGGTGCGCGGGATAGAAAACCTCCATGTCGCGGCTGACGAGGTCATCGCCGCCGGTGAGCGCGGGCCAGTCGAGGCCGCGAACCTGTTCGGCGAGGGGTTTGCCGAGGGAGGTTTTGCGCGTCGAGTCCGAAGAATTCGGTGGCCGCGCCGTTGAGGTAAACGATGCGCCCGCGCGGGTCGGTGACGACGATGCCTTCCTGGATGGCGTTGAAGATCGTTTCGAGAAAACCTTTTTCCCTCACGACGCGCAAGAGGTGCCGCCGCGCCTCCTCCGGCCCGACGCGGCCGAGGCGGGAGATGAGTTTGTCGATGAAGCCGGTTTTCACAGCGGCAGGGGGAATCGCACCGAACGGTCTGGTATCCAGTTTAACGACTTCAGTCGCACCCGCGAATAAAAATTTCAGCCCCTCGGCCTCCGCGCAACGCGCGCACATTTTAGATGCGAACCGGCTTCTGGGTGGGTAGATATCTACCCGAGCACGTTTTCCCGATGCCTGCCTCCACCGACGATCTCCGCAAGGAACTGGAAAAGTTTCGCACCCGTTGCTTCTGGTGGGTGCACAAGGACGTGGCGCTGCTGAAACTACCGCGCGAGACTCTCCTCCAAGGTCTGCGGACGCACGGCGGACGGGAAGGAATGCGCTTGGCCGCCCGGTTGTAAGGTTGTCTTATGCCCCTGACCGAGTTTCAGCGCGCCGTCCTGCGCTTGCTGGCGCAACGCCGGAGCCCAGAGAGTTTTGTAGCTGGGGGCAGCGTCATCAACGCCGCGCCGGACTCGCCGCGCTACTCGGACGACGTGGACATTTTCCATGACGCCGAAGAAAGCGTCGCCGTGGCCGCCGCCGGGGATACCGACCTCCTGACGCGGATGGGATTCGGCATCGAATGGCTGGTTAACCGACCCGGCTTTCAGCGGGCGGTGGTCAGTCGTGACGGGCAAAGCCTGCGATTGGAGTGGACGCGGGACAGCGCCTTCCGATTCTTCCCCGTGCAACCGGACGCGGAGTTCGGCTGGCGGTTGCATCTGGCGGACCTCGCCACCAACAAAGTGCTGGCGCTCGCCGGTCGGTGGGAGGTACGCGACTTCGTGGACACGCTCTATCTGGATGAGAGCTATGCCTCGCTCGGCTTGCTGGCGTGGGCGGCGGCGGGAAAAGACCCCGGTTTGACTCCCTCGCTGATCCTGGAACAAGCCAACCGCTTCAACCGTCTGCGGCCGGAGGATTTTCTGACGGTGCTAGGTACGGACCGATTCGACTTCGTAGCGATGAAAACCCGCTGGCGTGAGAGCGTGGAAGCCCCGCGCGATCTGGTGGCGGCACTGCCGCCGGAGGAAGTCGGGTCTCTGTATTTGGACAGCGAGGGCCGACCATCTGACCCGCGAATGTTACGAGAAGCACGCCTACATCACCCTTCGCTGGGTGGCGCACTGCCGCGAATCACCGGAACGCCTGAGCCACTGCCTGACACGCTCCAAAGGTTGGCAGAGGACCAAGCTGGCCATCGATACCGTCGGAACTGACAAAAGAAAAGATGCCTGTCCCCTTTCTCGAGGTTGAAGATTGAAACTAAGGCTTATGAGGCATTTTGAATGTCTTTTTCTTGCGCCCGGCTTTCACAACAAAAACGACGCCGGCTTCCTCTAAACTTCTAACTATGATCGGCCATGCTTTTTCGTATGCCTTTTTCTGTTTATTTACAACATGATCGAGAACTCCCAATAAGCGTTGAATTCCTTCTTCGGACGGATTAGTAAAAAACGTTTCCCAATCTTGTTTCACCATTAAAAATAGCTGTCTATGTTGGGTGACAATTTTTCTCAAATCAGCATTAATTTCCTCGGTGAAGTGTTTTGAAGAACTAGTAATTATCTTCGAAAAAAGCACATCTGCCGCCAGTATATCTATCACGGGAAATCTGCTAAGTGGAATCTCTTTTTGCTTAACCACTGATTCAAAAAGAAACTCGCAAACATTGAAATTTTCTTCGAAAGCTCTTCCACATTCATCCAATAGTCGCATCATTTCTATTTTTTCCTGTTCTACCGATCTTTGGAGCACCTCTGCGCGCATGCCTAAAAAATCGCTTACAGGACTGTCACTTAATATTTCCCCTTTACCGAAAGCATCTATTTTTTCGTGCAATTCGGCCTCGAATTGGGCATAAGATGACTCGTACTCGTGCGATTTGCTGGAATAAGTATACTCAAACGTATAATAGTTTTTCAAATCGGAAGGAACAGCCTTGATATCTTGAGTTATCGCAATGGTGCCCGTTCTCAAAGAATGCCGAATTCCAAGCTCATAAAATACGTTTGGCTTACTCCCCGTAATATCTGCAATCACTAAATAAGCATCAGAAAGGTCTGCTATAATTCCACGCACAAAATTGCCTGGCAGTGCTGGAGAGCGCTTACAATGAAGACGTGTCTTCTTGAAAGAATTTACTGCCCGCTTAATCCATTTTTCGTATATATGATCCCATTCTACTTTAGTTGTCACAATGCCATTACCATGCACGGTTTCAGAAAACGGCATTATGACAAAGCACTTTTCGAGGGTCGGCATGGTCTAATAGTTACAGGAGTTACGCACCGTGACATTTGAGGACGAGTAAAAAGTGGGGAGGTTGGGCGGTTGTTTTATGCGCACGCTCTCCAAGCCCTCGACCGCCCTTTGCACCCTGGAGCACTACACGGCCTTTCTGCTGGCCGAGAGCCAGAGCGCGGGCTGCGTGCGCTTGGCGGAGGTCAGCGGGGGTGAGTTTGCCCACGATGCGGCCAACCGCTTTCTCAACCGCGAGCAGTTCAGCCCGCGGGACTTGTTCGAGGAGGCGCGTCCGCTCATGGCGCTGGAAGGCGGCACGCTCAGCGTGGACGACAGCGTCTTGGAGAAGCCCTACAGCCAGGAAGGCAAGGTCGATCTGGTGGGCTACTTCTGGAGCAGCAAGGCGGGCGGGGCCGTCAAGGGACTCTGCTTGGTCACGCTCTTGCACACAGACGTGCGCGGCTTCTCGTGCCCGGTCAACTTCCGGCTGGTGGACAAGGCCGAGGGCAAGACCAAGAACGAGCACTTCCGCGACATGGTGACCGAGGTTTTAAGCTGGGGCCTGCGCCCGGCGGCGGTGACGGCGGATAGTTGGTTCTCGGGCGTGGAAAACTTGAAGTTCCTAAAAGACCAGGGGCTGGGTTTCTTGATCGCCTTGGAAAAGAACCGCGTCGTCAGCGAGCAAGCGCACACGTATCTGCCCGTGTGCGAGCTGGACCTGCCCGAAAAAGGCAAGGTCGTGCACCTGCGCAAGGTCGGCTTTGTGACGGTGTTTCGCACGGTGGACAAACACGGCACCGCGAGGCACTACGCCCAGGGCGACCCGCGAAAAAAAAGCGCATGAAGATCGCCTTTGGCCACTTCCGGCACGTCCGCAGCCTGCAATGGAAGATCGAGTGCTACCACCACGCCCTCAAGGAAGTCTGCCACGTGCGCAGGTTCTTCGTGCGCTGGAAAAGAGCCATCCACAACCACGTCTTCTGTTCGCTCCGTGCCTTCCTCAAACTCGAAACGCAACGCTCACGCGGGCAGATCAGCACGTGGTATCAATTCAAACGCCACTTCGCCGATCAAGCCGTGACCACCTTCATCAAAAGGATGGTCGAACACCCTCACGGTGCGTAACTCCTGTAGTTATATCAGAGGATTGTGTGCTGTTCAGTCGGTCTGAACCTATCGTCAACTTTTAGAAGCGGCAAGCCAAACAAGAGAAATATATTAGCTTTTAACTAAAACAGTTCCCCCTGCCCCTGCTTGTGGACTTTGCCGTCGTCCTTCGGGATAAACTCCTCGTACTTCTTCGCCAGTTCGTCCAGCTTCGCCGACGTAGTATTCCACGTTTTCGTCGCGGGCGTCCGCGCGCCATTCGCTGGCTAGCTTCGCGTTTTCGTAGGAGCTGACTTTCTTCTTCGTGCCGGTGATGTAATAGCGAATCTGGTCGCCGGGCTGGTAGTTGCGCTGTGCTGCGCAGCGCCAGCTCGTACGGCGCGGAACGGTTGCGCGCGCTGCCCTCGATCTTCTTGGAATACTGGCCGAGCGAATCCTGCAAGCGTGTCCGCTCTTGGCCAGCATGTCGATGTCCCAGCGGCGCTCGCGGATCGCCGCTCGAAACTCCGTCGCGCAACGCCGCTACTTCCTCGGGTTTGCCTTCCAGCAACAGGCGGATCATCCGCTCCAGATATTGCCGCTGGAAACGCTCCAGCCCGCGCGACTTCAACGCGCCGCCTTTCAGGATCAGCCGGCCGTCCTCGTCGAGCAGCGCGTAGTTCTTCGCCTTGTAGGAAAACATCGCCTGGTACTTCGCGTCGAACTCGATGTCGATGCCCGGCGGCAGCACCTCGCCCAACCCGGTCTGGAGCATGTTCGTCGTCGCGCGCTCGCGGCGGCACGAAGTAAATGCCGTCCGTGTCGATCTCGATGACCTTCGCGCCGTGTTCGTTGCAGCCACGCGACCATCTTCTTGAGCAGGTCGCGGCCGGTTTCCGTCACCGCGCCGCCGCGTCGTAATCCGCGAAATGCCCCTGCGAAAAACCGAGGTAGCCGTAGAAGGCATTGATCATCACCTTGAACACGTTTTGCAGCGCGTTGAGCGGCGCGTACTCGCGCGAACGCGGCGTGGCGGCGCGCATCTCCGCCTTCGCCGCCAGCCGGAATTTCCGCAGGTCCGCCAGCAGCCCGTGGAAAATGCCGAGCTTGTCGTTCGCCGGGAAAATGTCGTAGTTGCAGCATCACCGACGGGTACAGCGACGCCACGTCGCAGTGCCACACGTCGCGCTCCACGCCGGTCACGAAGATGTCCGTGTAGCCGCCCTCGAACGTCGCGCGTCTTCGGGCAGGTCGGGCAGCGAATGCCGACGATGGTAGTATTCGCGCAGGAACAGCGAGTTGATCCGCGTCGCCTGCCCGCGCACGATGACTTCCTGGTAGTTGTACGGGAAAATCTGCGCCATGGATGAAGTACGAGCGGCTCAGCAGATCCGCCAGCGCGCGCGTCTCGCGCACGTCTTCGCAGCGCGTAGCGCTTGAACGCTTCGAGATCGTGCAGGTAACGCTCCCTGGATGCCCTTGCCTTCGAGGTAGGTGCGCTCGGGCGCCGCCGTTCGGGTCGCCGCCCGCGCCGCCGCCACGATGCCGAAATGCCGCGCGGCGTCCTTCAACCCGAAGCTCTCCAGCTCCCGCGTGCCGATGTCGTAGAGCTGGAGCAGGATGAACGTGTCGATGATGTGCCGCCCGCGCACCTCGAACTTGGGGTAGTTGATCGTCTTCTCGGCGATCTGCACGCGCGAGGGGCGCGAGGTCAGCAGCGTGCCGTCGCGGCCCCAGGCGAGCTTGACCTTGTGCCGCTTCGCGCGCGCGGCGAGGTAGGGCAGGTCGAACTTGAAAATGTTGTGCCCCTCGAACACGTCCGGGTCGCGTTCGCGGATGAGGGCGTTGAGCCGTTCGAGCGCGGCTTTCTCGCTCTTGGCCGGGTCGGCGCGCTCGACGAGGATCAATTCCTCCCAGCCGGTGTGGTCGCTGACGGCGATGGCCATGAGGTGGTCGCCCGCGCGCTCGGCGTTGGGGAACTCGTAGCCCTCGCGTGCAAAACGTCTCGATGTCGATCTGCATCCGGCGCAGTTCGGCGAAATCCATCCCCTTGAACAGCGTCCGGCCCGCTGGCGGTGAGGTATTGCTGGACGGGGTCGGTCAGCGCGAAATGCCGCACGCCCGAGCGGTCGCGCAGGTGCGTTGCGCACGCCGCTTGAAGTCCCCCCAGCCCGCGCAGCGCACGAGCTGGTCGTAAGTCAGCCCGCCGGCGAGCGGTTCGCTCTCGATGCCCTCCTGCTCGCCCGCCAGCCACAGGAACGGCTGGAAACTGGCGCGTCTCGAGCGCGCGTCGGCTGCGCCGTCGGCCGGGCGGCGGTAGACGTGAATCTCGTTCTCGCCGGCGAGTTCCACGGAGACGATGCGCGCGGTCGGGTCAGCGCCGAACAGGACGGGATTTTCCTCAAAATTCATGGCAGGTGCTCCCGACCCCAAACAATGGCGCGAAACTGGCTTTCTGTCACTGTTGGCGGGAGAAAATTGGTATCCAGGAAGATTCGACAAAGCAGGACGAATCCTGTATCTAAACAATACCTCAACACTCTCAACACCGCCGCGCCTCCATGCAAATTCCCTGGCGTACCTCCCCCTGGCGGTCGGACCGTCGCGGACGACGCCCGACCCTGCCTTCGGCCACGGCTTGCCTGCTGGCGGCGAGCCTCGCGGGATTGGGAATGTGGTACGCCGCCCGTCTGCCGGGCGAGGGCACGGAACTCGCCCTGCGCGAATGGGCGGGATTGACCATCAGCGGTCTTTACGAGGGCCGCCTGTGGGAACCGCTCACACATCTTTTCCTTCCCGGCAGCGTGACGTGGCTGCTGCTGGTTGAGTTGCCGGTGCTCCTGCTGGCCGGGCGGCATCTGGAAGCGGTCGTCGGACGGCGGCACCTCGTCGCCCTGTTCCTGACGGGCGGGGTGGCGGGAGGCATCGCGCAGACGGCGGTGGGCTACCTGCACGGCGCGGCCGATTTGCCGGTGACGGGACCCGGGGCGGGCGTGCTGGCGGTGTTCGTGGCGCTGGCGTGCGCGACACCCGAGACCGACGTGGTGCCGCCGTTGTCGCTGGCGACGGGCGGCGCGGGCTGGCTGCGGCTCAAGCACGGGGCGCTGGCGGCGGTGCTCCTGGCGGCCGGCACCGTGGTGGCGGCCGAGGCGGCCGTTGCCCTGCTGGACCGGCCCATGCTGCGGGTGGAACTGGTGGCGGCGCGCGCGTTGGCGGCGGGTGTGGTGGCCTGCGTGTACATGCGCCAACTGGGCTTCGGCCGGCGCGCACGGAATTCGCCCGAGGAGGAGGCGGCCTGGGCAGCGGCGGCTTTGCAGGCGGACGAGGAGGCGTTCGAGGAGCCGGTGTTCGCGGCCCCGCTGGCGGCGGCGGCGGGCAAGCTGGTCGTGCCGCGGTTCACGGAAGTCGAGCGGCGGATGTCTTCACGGGAGTACATCAGCACGCGCATCGACCCGATCCTCGAAAAGATTTCGCGGCACGGCCTCGGCAGCCTGACCGACGAGGAGCGGCGGGCGTTGGAAAACGCGCGTCAGAAGATCGCCCGGCGCAAGTGACGGCGGGGACGGCGGATGAACGATGGAAATCGGCCGGTGGTTATCGTCTCCGTTTGATGCACCCCTACCCCGCTGGGGCGGAAGAACTTGCCCGTTCGCGGCGCTCACCCGGCATCCATTTCCGCAACTCGCCCGTTGCATTTTTTTCCCGTTCCCGGCACTCTTCCCGCTCGCTTTCCTACTATGAATTGGTTCTACGCGTACCAGGGTCAGCGGGCCGGCCCGGCAAATGATGAAGAGTTCGCACGGCTGGTCAGCGACGGCACGGTCGTCGAGACCACCCTCGTCTGGCACAGCGGCATGCCCGACTGGATGCCGTTTGCCCAGGCGCGCGCCATCCCGTTGGCGCCACCGCCCGGGGCGGCGGGCGATCCCACGGCCAACCCGTCCTCGCCGGCGGCCTTCGGCGGGGTCTACCAGGCGCAGTGTTCCCAGTGTGGACGTGTCTTCCCGGCGGACGAGGTCATCCGGCTGGAGGGTTTCAACGTCTGCGCGGCCTGCAAGCCCCTGCTCATCCAGAAAATCCGCCAGGGGATGTCTCCGGCGGTCGGCGCGTACGGCGTCATGCCCGCGCGCTACGGCGGGTTCTGGATTCGCTTCGGCGCGGTGTTTCTTGACGGGCTCATCATGCTGCCGGTGTCGCTCATCCTGAGTTTCGCGGCGGCCCGCCTGTACCCGGCCGCGCTCGTTTACAACCCGAGGAACGGCATCGCGCCGCAACTGATCTATCAGGCGGTGAGCTTCACCATCCAGGCCGTGTACGATGTCTTTTTCACCGGCCGCTTCGGCGGCACGCCTGGCAAGTTGATCTGCGGCCTGCGCGTCGTGCGGTCGGACGGCTCGCGGGTGACCTACGCCCGCGCCCTGGGCCGTTTCTTCGCCAAGGTCGTGAACTACTTCACTTTGACCATCGGTTTCATCATTGCGGGGTTCGACAGTCAGAAACGCGCGCTGCATGATTACATGGCCGACACCCGCGTGGTCTTCAAGGAATAGTCCGGGACGGATATGGCGCTCTTGCGTTGCGACAAATGCCAGACGCCGCTGCCCGGGGCGGTCGTCAATACGCTGACCCCCGTGGCGTGCCCGGCCTGCCATGCCTCGCTCATCGTGCAGGTGTTCCCGGCGTTTTTGCGGCCCGCCGCGCGCGGCCGGCAGTCCGAGGCGCTCACCTCGCAGGAGGACGCCGGGTGCTTCTACCATGCCCACAAAAAGGCCGTTGTGCCGTGCGAGGACTGCGGGCGTTTCCTGTGCGCGCTGTGCGACCTGGAGATCGACGGCCGGCACGTCTGCCCGGCGTGCGTGGATGCCGCCCGGCAGTCGGGCAAAAGCCTGCGTTCCAGCGGTCAGCGCACGCTCCACGACCAGGTGGCCCTGACCCTGGCCGCGGCGGGTCCCGCGATCATCGGATGGGGCAGCATCATCACCGCGCCCATCGCCCTGTTCATGGTGATCCGCTATTGGAACGAGCCCGCGCGCAGCCCCGTGCCGCGCACCCGCGCGCGCCTGATCGTAGCGGGCGTGCTGGCTCTCCTGGAGATCGCGGGCTGGTCCGTCCTCCTGTATTTCTTTCTGCAACCGCATTCGAGGGGGCGCTGAAACCGACGCCATGCCGCCCGAGTCTCCCGCCACCCCGCCGCCGCAACGTTTGCGCCGTTTGCCCGGACGTTCGCCGTCGTTCCGTCTCTCGCGTGCGACGGCCAGCGCCCGGCTGTGGATGGACGACGGCCAGCTCGTCCAGGAAACCGTGCAGAGCTACACGCAGCAAATCCAGCGTTTTGCCTTCGCCGACATCCAGGCCCTCCAAATCCGGCGCACGGTGCGGGGGGTGGTGTACAACGGCGTGCTGGGGACCCTGCTCGCGCTGGACCTCCTGTTCGCCTGGGCGGCGGACAGCCGGGCCGAGACACGCCTCATCGTCGGCGGGTGCATCGCGGCTCCCTTCCTGATCCTGCTGCTCGTCAACATCGCGCGCGGAGCCACCTGCCGCACCGTCCTGACGACCGCCCTCGGCCCGCAGCCCCTGACCTCGCTCAGTCGGATGCGCCCCGCGCGCCGGGCGTTGGAGGCGATCATCGTGAGCACGCAGGCCGTGCAGGGCGCGTTGCAGCCCGAGGAAGCCGCGCTCCAGGTGGACCGCGCGCAAACGGGCCAGAGGTAACGCCATGCCCACCGCCGCCCCACCCCTTTCCGCGCCGCTGACGCGCCAGCGTTGCTGGAACCACGCCGAACGCGAGGCCGCTGCGCGCTGCCCGTCGTGCGCGCGGTTCTATTGCCGCGAATGCGTCACGGAACACGCCGGGCGCATGGTCTGCGCCGCCTGCCTGCGCACGCAACTCGCCGCCGGGGAACGCCGCTTGCGGCCGGGCGGCGGACGGACCCGGCAGGCGTTGCGCGCGACGCTGGCCGGAGCGTGGCGCGCGGCGCAGGTGGGCGCGGGCGTGGCGGCGGCGTGGTTTTTCTTTCACCTCGTCGCGCAATGGCTCGTGTCCCTGCCCGAGAATTTCCACGAGGGTACTTTTTGGAAGCAATCCATCTTCGGAGAAACTGACGAATGACTTCCACCGCACCGGCCAAGGACGCCCCGCGCCGGGTCATGCCCAAGGCCCCGAGCGCGCCCGACCCGCGCTTGTCCGCGCTCTCGCTGCTCGACGAGGCCGCGCATCGTTTGCGCACCGCCCCGGCGGCCACGCTGGGGATTTATTATGCGGCCACCCTGCCGTTCATCCTGGCGCTGCTGTACTTCTGGGCCGACATGAGCCGCAGCGCCGACGCCGCCGAACGCGGGACGGCGCTCGCCCTGGGTCTGGCCCTGCTGTTCGTCGCCATGAAGACGGGGCACACGGTGTTCGCCGCCCGGCTGCGCGCGCAGTTCGCCGGACGCCCGGCGGAACGCTGGACGCCCGGGCGGCTGGCGCGCGTGGCGCTCGTGCAGGCGACGTGGCAGCCGACGGGCCTCTTCGTGCTGTCGCTGGCCTCGACCATCGTTTTCCCGATGGGCTGGGCCTACGCGTTTTACCAGAACCTGACGGTCTGCGGCGACGGCCGGCCGTCGGACCGTTCGCCCGCCGCGCGCGCTTGGAAACATTGTCTGGCGCGGTCCGGGCAGAACCACCGGGCGCTCAGCCTGCTCAGCGGACTCGGGTTTTTCGCCTGGCTGGCGCTGATGGCTACGATGTTCACCGTGCCGGTCCTGGTGAAGATGTTCACGGGCGAGGAAAACGCCTTCACGCGCAGCGGCGGACTGGCGCTGTTCAACTCGACATTTCTCGCCGTCAGCGTATCGCTGGTGTACCTCGCGCTCGACCCGTTAGCCAAGACGTTCTACGCGCTGCGCTGCTTTTACGCGGACGCGGAGACCTCCGGCGAGGACCTCCTGAGCGAATTGAGCGCCTTGCCGTCCGTGACGGAAGGGATGAAAGCCGCCGGATGAACCCCAGAAACAACCGGCTCATCCCCTGCCCCTGCCGCCCGGTGCTGGTCGCCGTGCTGCTCGCCGTTTTCCCCGTCCACGGACCGGCGGCTGCCCCGGCCGCGCCGACGCCCGCCGCCGCGCCCAGGAGTGACGCGAACGTCTCGCCCGACGCCGTGAACCGCTCGGTCCGCGACGTGCTCAAGCGCCGGGAGTTCACTTGGCGCAACCCCCGTGCTCCCGTCGCGCCGGAGGTGAAGGACGAGGGGCCCGGTGTGATCGCGCAGTACCTCAAGGCCATCGGCAAAAAGATCAACGAATGGCTCGGCATCCTGCGTCGCTGGTTCGGCCGCAGCGACGAGACACCGGCCGAGGACCCTTCCGTCGGCGACCACGGCGGGCCGACGTTCGCGGGCATCGCTCTCCGCACGCTGCTCTACATGCTGCTCGCCTTGTGCGCGGCGATGGTGGTGGTCCTGCTTTTCCGTGGTTGGCGTGCCCGCCGCGCCGCACGCGAACTCGCCGGCAAAGCCGCGCCGGCCGCCTCGGTGGCGCTGCCCGACCTGGCCGACGAATCCGTGCTCGCCGACCAACTTCCCGAAGACGAATGGCTCGCCCTCGCCCGCCGCCTGCTCGAACGCGGGGAACGCCGTCTGGCACTGCGCGCGTTCTATCTCTCGGCCCTTTCCAGTCTCGGCGGGCACGGCCTGCTCGGCATCGCTCGCCACAAGTCCAACCGCGACTACCAGGGCGAACTGCGCCGCCGTGCCCGCGACCGCGCCGGTTTGCAGGAGGTTTTCGGGCGGCTCGTCGGGCGTTTCGAGCGCGTCTGGTACGGTTCCCACCCCGCCGACGACGATCTCCTCGCGGACTTCCAGCACGACCGCGCCCGCCTCGCCGCCGAACTGCCCTCTCCCGTCGCTGGCGCATTGCCGACATGATCCGCCCCGCGTTTCCTTTCCCTGATGCCATCCGCGACACCCCCAGCCGAATCTCCCGTCGCTGCGCCGCGCCTCCCGCGTCGGCGGGTGCCTTGGGCAATCGTGACCCTCGCCGCCTTGCTGATGGTGTTCGTCGCGGGAGTGCTGCATCTGTTCGAACTGCGCTTCGACGTGGGCGACGTGTACCCGCCTTACTCGACGTTGCGCAGCGATCCGCTGGGAGCCAAGGCGTTTTTCGCCAGCCTCGAAGAGCTGCCCGGCCTGCGCACGGAGCGCAGCCTGCGTCCGCTGTCCGCTCTGGGCACCGAACCGCTCCGGCCCGCCGATTATGACAACGGCGAAAAGACGTTCACCTGCTTCGATCTCGGCGTGGACGCGCGCGAATGGCCGTTTTTACTCCAGCCCGAGTCCGTCGAGCGTCTGGAGGCCATCATGCAGCGCGGCGGTCGCGTGGTCATCACCTTTCAACCGACCACCACGACGCCGACCCTCGAAACCCTCTCCGGTGCTCGGGCCAACCATGAGGAACCCTTCAAGGTCAAGGGCCGCGACGGTCCGACCGCGAGGCGGTTCGCCGAGAAAAGCCGGTCGCCCGACCTGATCCTGCGTTGGGGTATCGACTTCCGCCGCCAGCAGGCGAAATCCCGCTCTGGCCACACCGACGACACGCACGATATCCCGGTGCCCGCCAGTTCACCGGTGCCGCCGGCCGACGCGGTGGAATACGCGACGCCCGATCCGGCGCTTACCGTGCGCGGCGGCCCCGACGCGGCGTTCGCGGTCGATAAAGAGGCGGTGCCGTGGCACTCGGCGTTGGATTTCCGGACGGACACCTTCTTCGCGCGGGCGGCCCGGTGGCACCCGCTGTACAACCGGCGCGGCCGGCCGGTGATGGTCGCCCGGCCCTTCGGGAGCGCCGGCGGCGAACTGATCCTCGTCGGGGACAGTTATTTCCTGAGCAACGAGGGGTTGCGCAACGATCCCAGCCCGGCGGTGCTCGCGGCGCTGGTCGGCAATGGCCGGCGGGTGATCTTCGACGAGAGCCACCTGGACATCCGCGAGGAACCGGGTCTGATGACCCTCGCGCGCCGTTACCGGCTCCAGGGGGCGCTGGCCGCCATCGCGGTGCTGGTCGCGCTTTTCGTCTGGCGCAACCTCGTCAGCCTCGTGCCGGTGCGCGCGGACCCGGCAACCGGCGGTCCGGTCGGGGAAAACACGGTGCTGGGCCAATCGGCGGGCAGCGGCTACCTTAACCTCCTGCGCCGCAGCGTGCGTCCGCGTGACCTGCCCGCCGTCTGCCTCGCGCAATGGGAAACGGGTGCGGCCGGGGCGCGCGGAGCCGGGGACACCGGGAAAAACGCCGGCGTCCCGCTGACGGCCCGGTCCCTCGAACGCGTGCGCGCCGTGCTCGCCCAGGAAACCTCGCAGACAGCGCGAAAACGTTCCCCAGTCGCCGCGGTGTACCGGGCGATGTGCGCGGCAGCCAGACAGAAAGGATGAAGGGAATCTGCCTTTCTGCTTTCAACCTTCAACCTTCATCCGTCATCCTTTCCTCCCAATGGAGAGTCTCGACCAACTCAAGAGCCTGCTGGCCGCCGCCCGCGCGGAAGTCGGCAAGGTCATCATCGGCCAGCAGGAGGTCGTCGATAAGGCGCTCATCGCGGTCTTCACCGGCCAGCACGCGCTCATCGAAGGCGTGCCCGGCGTCGCCAAGACGCTGCTCGTCCGCACGCTCGCCCACGTGCTCGGCACGGACTTCGACCGCATCCAGTTCACGCCCGACCTGATGCCCGCCGACATCACCGGCACGAATGTCTTCGACCTCCAGCGCAACGCGTTCACTGCTGGTCAAGGGGCCGATCTTCACGACGTTTCTGCTCGCCGACGAGATCAACCGCGCGCCCGCCAAGACCCAGAGCGCGCTGCTCCAGGCGATGCAGGAACGCGCCGTCACCATCGACCGCGAGACGCACGCGCTCTCGCCGAATTTCACGGTGTTCGCCACGCAGAACCCGGTCGAGAGCGAGGGGACCTATCCGCTGCCCGAAGCGCAGCGCGACCGTTTTCTCTTCAAGATCGTCATGCCCTACCCGGAGCGGGACGACGAGTACTCGCTCGCGCGAAAGACGCTCTCGCGCCCACGACGCGCCGGAGGCCGTGCTGGCCAACGGCGCGGTGCGGCCGGTCGTCACCGCCGAGGCGCTCGTCGGCCCTGCGCGCCGAATCTGAGCGACGTGGTGGTGCGCGAGGAACTGGTCGGCGTACGTGGTGGATCTGGTGCGCGGCACCCGGGCGCAGGAGAGCGTGCTCGTCGGCGCCGGCCCGCGCGCGACGCAGGCCCTGCTGCTGGCGAGCCGGGCGGCGGCGGCGCTCGACGGACGCGATTTCGTGACGCCCGACGACGTGCGCGCCCTGGCCCAGCCCGTGCTGGAGCATCGGCTGGTTCTGCGGCCGGAGTTCGAGATCGAGGGTCTGACGCTGGCGGAAGTCATCGGCCAGGTGCTCGAAAAGGTGGCTGTGCCGAGGTAGACACTCGCGGGCGTCGGTTGGTGCCACACATGCGACCACCCGACGAGAACAAAAAGGGCGCTGCCCTTGCGAGCAGCGCCCTCTTGTAAGGACCGATTACAGCCGTGGCTTACTGCACCACCTGGGAGACGGCGGTCTGGGCGTTTACGAACCCATAGCCATCCAGCGGTGAGTAACCCGCGCCGATGTTGTTCCGGATGAAGCCGGTGAACGTGCCGCCGTCCGCGGTGGTCCCGCTGAAGGACATGCCGTTGACCTGCACCGTGCCTTCCGGGATGGTCACCCCGCCGCCGAAGATGTCGGCGACGTTGTAGGCGGAAGACGCCACCGAGTTCACCACCACGCCGGTGTTCCCGGTCGAGGAGGAGCGCGCCGGACCCCGTCCGACGCCGAAGCGCAGGATGTTGCCGCCCCCGAGCTGGCCGCTGGGGATGGTGATGGTCATCGTGTAATTTTCGGTGACCACCGTGCTGGACGGGTTGCTGAACACCGCCGTGGCACCCGTGACCGTGGTGTTGCCGAGCGTGAAGCCCTTGGAGACGGTGCGGAAGCACGTCCCCGGCATGCTGTTCTCGAAGTAGGTGGCCGTGCCGCCCACGGTCGTCGAACTGGTCGGGCTGTACGTCACGCCGTTGTTGCCACCGCTCACGTTGCCCGCCGTGCCGGCGGTGCCGCCCGGATTGAACACGAAGCTGGTGACGCTGCTGCCGCCCACGTAGGTGATCGTGAACGCGTTGTTGTCGTTCAGGCCCGTGCTCGTGTTCGAGGAGTTGTCGCTGCTGATCGTGACCGTCACCTTGCCGCCGGTGGACACCTTGGCGGTGCCGCTGGCGAAGTTCGGATCGAGATCATGCGGGAACGTGCTGCGCTCCAGCAGGCTGGTCATCTGCGCCGGAGTGACGCTGCCCTTTCCACCGTGCGCCTGGAGAACCAGGGCGGCGATGGCCGCCGCGTGCGGACCCGCCGCGCTGGTGCCCGAGAAGTTGCCGTTCGTGTCCGGATCGCTGCTCGAATCGCCGGCGAAGTAGCCGTTCATGTTCGACGAAACGTTGGCCGCGTCCGCCGTGCCGATGCGGGGCTGCAAACGGACTTCCGGCGTGGCCAGCTTGTTGTTCATCTTGTCGTAATAGATCGTCACCGGTCCGGGCGAGGAGAAGTACTCCGGCAGGCTCGGACGGAACACGCTGTAGGCCGCGCAGCCGTTGCAGGAGCTTTCCATCGCATGACCGCCCGTGGTGACGGTGGTGTACGTGAAATACTCCGCCGGCCCGAGGCCGCCAGCCCCGTTGCCGGGGATGAGGTAGCGCACTTCGGTCGCCACGTTCGGGCCCGGTGGGCACGTTCGCACGGGCGATGACGTATTGGACCTGCGTGGTGCTCGGCGAGTCGGCGGTGCCGGTGGCGGGAGCGGGGGTCAGGCCCAACTGGATCGGCTCGTCGGTCACCAGCGCGTTCTGCGTCAGCGAACTGCCCGGCAGATAGTTGCCATTGCTGTCGAACACCAGCAGGCTGATCTGCGTCTGGACGGTGTTGCCGCGGGTAGCCGGTCGTGCTGTAGAGATTCAGGGTGAAGGCGCCCATCGTCGTGCTGTAGTGGCCGACGATCACGGTGTAACCCGTGCCCGTGACCGGTGCCTGGAAGCGCACCACCTCGTCCACCGCGTTATCCTGCCGGGGAACGATGGTGTTACCGTTCGGGTCCACGATGGTGATCGCACCGTCGAAGCCGTCGCCGTTGGCGACCTCGTCCAATTCGTAGATCGTCCCAGCCGTCAGCGACGGGGTAATGGTGTACGTGTAGGCGTTGTCGGAAGACGACGTGTAGTTACCGTTCTGCGTCCAGATCAGCGTCTCGCCGGTCGGCTGCGCAGTCTGGTCGTACGGCTCGTTCCACTGGAGGACCGTGTCCGTCGTGGTCGTCGAAGGGTCGTTCACGGTCTGCGCCACGTCCAACTTCCCGGGGGCCGGGTTGAAGTTGTGGAAGCCACCCGCGTAGAGGTTGGCCGGCACGTTGGCCAGGTTGATGTTCGTGCCCGCGAGCGCGGTGTTGCCGGCCGCGGCGGTCAGGCCGGTGCCATTGGCGACAAAGCGCAACTGCGGAGTCATACCCGTTGGTGCCGATGTCGTTGGCGGCGCTGGAAAAATAGCAGGTGCCATTCGCGCTGGCGTCGGCCACGCCCATGCCGATGATGCCGTCCTGGAAGAACGGCTCGTCGAAGTAACCCACGTCGTCGCACTCCGTGTCGGCCTTGAAACCGTTGGTCGAAGCGTTCGGGAAGTCGCTGCTGTTGACCCCCGCGAGACCGCGGATGACGTTGGCGAAACCGACCTCGCCGGTGTCGGCGGTGCCGAACCCGATGCGCGCCCGCGGCGCCATCTTGTAGGCGATCTGGCACATGCCGCGCCCCTCGTCGTCACTGGGGTGCTGGAAAGATCGTCCAGGAGCACGAACACCGGCTGGGTGTTGACCGGGTTGGTCGCCGCACCAGGCAGGTCGAAGTTGGTCACATCCGTGCTCGCCGGCTTGGCGGTGTGCGCGGCGAAGCTGTTGGAGATACAGGCGATCGTCATGCCCGTGCCTTCATAATCCAGAGCGGCGGACGGATTGTAGAACTGGTTGATCTGGTCCACGCGATGCTGCGTGACGCCCTGGTCGAAGTCCGTGCCCAGCTTGGTCATCACCTCGCCAACGGTGGCGGAGGGATTGACGCCCGTGCCGGTCCCGACCACACCGGGCACCTGCATCGGAGCGGTGAAGGCCTGATTGTGGCGGGGTTTCAATTCAAGGATGACCGCCGCAACGCCGCGACTCTGCGCCAAAACAGGCACGTCCGCCACATCGACGTAGGCGTTCATGATGCCGACGCCGCGATACTTGGTATCAACCGCACGTGACGGTCAGAGAGGTGATCGAATGAGCCAGAGTCGTGCCCAGGGTTGCGACATCGACCTTGCCATTGAGAGTGATCCGCACCATCACGCGACCGCTCTTGGCGTCGCTGATCGCCTTGTCGGCGATGTCGGCGGTGATCGCGTCGGTGTAGGTCTTGCCGTTGACGGTGACGGCCCCGGAGAGTTCGGTGCCGGTCTTCTTGGCCGAGGTCACGGCGAGGTTGCTCTGGACGAGCTTGCCCAGGCCGTTGCCGAGATTTTCCGGCACGGGCTTGGCGTGGACGGTCGTGCCGGCCAGCAGGGCGATGCCGACGATGGTCGGCGCGGAAGCAGCCGCCAGCCGCAGACGGCGGCGCAGACGGGTGAGATAGGATGAAGTGGTAGTCATGGAAAGATCGGAGTTTGCGAAAAGGAGGAGGACCGCCGACGAAGGGACAGGTCCGTGGAGTGGGGTAACGGAAGTGGGATCAGGCGGCCTGTTGACGACGGCGGCGAAGGAAGGCGAAAGCGGCGGTGACGGCACCGAGACCCAGCATGGCCCAGGTCGAAGGCTCGGGCACCGTCACGATGCCGAAATCCACCTCGTACTGGCCAGCGCCCCCGCCGTTGCCGACGTTCGCGGCATTGAAGTTTAACAACGTCGTCGGATTGACGCCGCTCGCCGGCCCGCGGACCGTCGTGGTGTCACCCGACTGGCTCAACCCTTTAAAGAGCAACTGATTGGCCGAGTTCACCGCCTCGTTGCCCGACTGGGCCACGCCAAGGTAGTAGGTGCCCGCCGCGAGGGTCGCGTACAACGCGTTACCCGCTGGCAACGTCGAGTCGGTGGTCAGACCGCCGGCGGCGTCGTCGTTGAGCGCGACCGCGACTCCCGTCGAGGTGAAAAGCGTCAGTTCCGTGTCCTGACCACCCGCGTCGGTGTAGGCGTTCACCGTCGTGGCCGAGAACTGCGACAGGGATGAAATGGTAACCTTGTACAGGTCCGCGTCCCCCTCGCCGTTGAAGGAGCCTGTAATCTTACTCAACCCGAGGCCGACCGTCCCGGACCCGGTGGTATCGGCGGCGGTGGCAAGCGTCTGGCCGGCATCGCTCGCCGGCTCGACGTAGGTGACAGCGTGCGCGGGGGCCGCCAGGGCGGTGAGAGAGGCCGCAGCGAGTAGCGCGGTGGCGAGTTTACGTTTTCCTTGATCCATAGTGTCTTTCGTTCAGCAACAACTCAGAAGTGGTGGCAGTAGCTGAGAAGACAAACTCACCGCCCGGAGAAATTTCTCTCCGGCTGGCATGTGCATCCCTCGTTCTGGCCGTGCGCTGCCCGAAGGCTCGTGCCGGCTGTCCGCCTTAATTCGCCCAACGGATATCAAGGTGCCTCCGCGTTGACAACGTTTAATTTTAAACTTTCTCGTCCTGCCTGTCCCGGCCGGGGTCTTTCTGCCCTCGGCGTGCTTAACTTTTCGATATATCCGTTTCTATTCAAGGAGCTTATATAATACTTATCTCCCCCGAAAGCGGGGAACATCTTTCCTGTGCCAACTTCGTGGGGGACGGGCCTCGTCCCGCTGCGCGGACGAACTTTTCCCTTCACCGCGCCGTCGGCATCGGGCATTCTTGGGGGGTCGATGCTCATCCCGCGCGTTCCCTTGCTGCTCCTGGTGGGCGGACTGCTCACCCCCTTGGCGATAGCGGGCGGACTGCGGCCCGTGCTGGTCCCGGCGGTGGTGATGGTGGCGTTGGCCACGGGGATCGTCGCGGCCATCGACGCCTGGCTGGGACTGCGGCGCACGGGCGTGGGGCTGGCGTTCCAATTTCCGGAGGTCGTGCGGCTGTCCAAGGGCCGGGAGGGCAGCGTGGGTTTCATCGCGTTACACACGCGGCCCGGTGCGCCCGCGCGGACGCTGCGTCTCGGGCTGGCGCTGCCGGAGGAAATCCGCACGCCCGACGAGGAACTCGACGCCCATCTCGCCCCCGGCGTGGCGCGCACGCTCTTCACCTGGCCGTGCACGGGACGGCGGCGGGGCAACTTCCGGCTGGAACGCATCTATTATAGAGAAGACTCGCCGCTGGGGCTGTGGAGCGTGCGGCGTTCGCAGGCGGCGGGCTGCGAACTGCGCGTGTACCCGGACCTGCGCGCCGAGCGGCGGGCGGCGGCGGTGTTCCTGACGCGCAGCGGCCTCGGCAGCCACGCGCAACGGCAGGTCGGGCGCGGGCGGGATTTCGAAAAACTGCGCGACTACATGGCTGGCGACAGCATCGAGGACATCAGTTGGAAGGCGACCGCCCGCCGCCAGAAACCGGTGAGCAAGGTGTTCCAGGTCGAACGCACGCAGGAGGTCTACGTCGTCATCGACGCCTCGCGCCTGAGCGGCCGGGCCGCCGAGGGCAAGCCGGTGGCCGGCGACGGCGAAAACCCGGAAGCCGGGGTGCTGACGGCGGTGCGGACCGAGACGGTGCCGACGGTGCTGGAGCGTTACGTGTCGTCGGCACTGATGTTATGTCTGGCGGCGGAACGGCAGGGCGATCTGTTCGGGCTGGCGACGTTCGCCGCCGGGGTGCAGCGGTTTTTGCGCGCGAAAAACGGCGCGGCGCACTTCGACGCCTGCCGCGAGGCGATCTACGCGTTGGAACCGGCCCCGGTCAGCCCGGATTTCGACGAGTTGAGCACGTTCCTGCGCCTGCGGTTGCGGCGGCGCGCGCTGCTGGTGTTTTTGACCTCCCTCGACGATCCCTTGCAGGCGGAAGCGTTCACGCGCGCGGTGGAACGCGTCAGCCGCCAGCACGTCGTGATCGTGGGCAGCCTGCGGCCGGCGGGGGTGGCCCCGCTCTTTGCGGACGCGGACGGCGGGGCGGCGGTGACGACGGCGGAGGATGTCTACCAGCGTCTCGGCGGCCATCTCCAGTGGCAGAAACTGCGCGAGCGCGAACTCCTCCTGCGCCGTGCGGGCGTCCGCGTGGCGATGCTCGACCCCGCCCGTATGACCGAGCAACTCGTCACGCAGTACATGAACGTCAAGCGGCGGCAGATTTTGTGAGCAGCCGCAACGTCGCCTGATCCGGTCCGCCGGGAAAAAACCGGTCGAGCAGACGTTGGAAGACGGAGCCCGGCGGCGAGACGGCAGCGAACAACGTCGCCGACGAACGCAGCTTCAGGTCGTCGGGCGTGCCGAAAATCTCCGTCGCGGAACGCTCCCCGCAATCCACCGCCGCCTGCGCGCAGGCCCGCAATCTCTCACCCAATACCGGATGGGCGAGGTACGCGCGGGCTTCGTCGGCGTTCTTGATGGCGTAGTGCCGTGCCATTTCGCTGAAGCCCAGGCCGTCGATCTGCGGAAAAATGTACCACATCCAATGGCTGCGCTTGCGCCCGCCGGTGATTTCCCGGAGCGCGGTTTCGTAGTTGTTCTCCTGCGCGCGGACGAAGCGGTCGAGATCGTGGGGATCGTTCATGGGGAAAGGAGATGTTCGGCGGACGCGTGCTATTTAGAAGAAATCGCGTAACCATTTCCCCGTGGCCCGGTTCATCCGTGCATGAGTATTTCTCGCGCGGTCCTGATTTTCTGTCTGGCAGGTTGGACGGCGCTCGCGTCCGCCGCGCCTGTCGATGAACCACAAACGCTGGAACTCACTGTGGACGGCGCGACCCGCACCGCCCTCGTGCACGTCCCGCCGGGCGCGGCTCACGGCAACCTGCCCCTGGTGTTTGTCTTTCACGGGCACGGGGGCAGTTCGCGCAACGCCTTGAACACCTTCAAGGTGGACCGTCTGTGGCCGGAGGCCATTTCCGTTTATCCGCAGGGCTTGAACACCCCCGGCAAGCTCACCGACCCGGAGGGCCTGAAATCCGGCTGGCAGAAAACGGTCGGCGATCAGAGGGACCGCGATCTGCATTTCTTCGACGCTCTGCTCGCGCGCCTGGAAAAGGATCATCCAATAGACCCCAAACGCATCTATGCTACGGGGCATTCCAACGGCGGCGGTTTTACCTATCTGCTCTGGCTGGCGAGGCCGCAAGTGTTCGCGGCGATGGCCCCCTGTTCCGGCGCGGCGGCGTACGTGCAGCAACTCACGCCGAAGCCCGTCCTGCTCAGTGCCGGCCGCGCGGACCCGCTGGTCAAGTTCGAGTGGCAAAAAATGATGATCGCCGCCCTGACCCGGATTAACGGCTGCGATGGCCCCGGCGAATCGTGGCAGGATGTCGGGACGCTCTATCCGTCCAAGGGTCAGACCCCTCTGGTGACCTATTTGTATGACGGCGGCCACGGGATGGACGCGGCGGAACCTGCCCTGATCGTCCGCTTTTTCCAGGAGCATCCCGTCAGTCCCGCTACGGGTGCAGCGCCGTCGCCTTGACGCGGGCTGCCGTGGCACGAAGGCCTCCTGCCCGCGCCTGCGGCGTCCAAACAAGGTAGGGTTGCCTCTCCGAGGCAATCCAAGATTGGCTGGGATGATCTCCGCGCATACGGTGCGCCTCGCCGGAAACATTTGGATTGCCTCGGAGAGGCAACCCTACCTTGGACGATGCGCCTACGGCGCGGGGACCTGATCCCTTGGCTCGTCTGCGAGACGGTATACCCACAACACCGGAAAACCGGCGGCCCGCCGTTGGCTTTACTTGACCGCCAGCGCCGCCTCGATGGCCTTGGTCACCTCGGCGTCGTCCGGCTTCTGCTTGGGCTCGAAGCGGGCGAGGATGTTGCCGTCGCGGCCGACGAGGAACTTGGTGAAGTTCCACTTGATGTCACCGGGGAACGGCGAATCCGGCCCGGCCAGTTGGGTGTAGAGCGGGCTGCGGCTCGGGCCATTGACCTCCAGCTTGTCGAACATCGGGAACAACACCCCGTAGGTCTGCGTGCAAAATTCCTTGATCTCCTTGTTCGTGCCCGGTTCCTGGCTCTTGAATTGGTTGCACGGGAATCCCACCACCACGAACCCCTGGTCCTTGTACTTCTCGTAATCCTTTTCCAGCGACGCATACTGCGGGGTGTTGCCGCATTTGGAGGCCACGTTGACGATGAGCATCACCTCGCCTTTGAACGGCTTGAGCGAGGTCTCCTTGCCGTCGATGTCCTTGAGCGGCAGATCGAAGATCGAATCGCCGGTGGTGGCAGCCGACAGGGGCAACAGGAGCGCCAGCGCACCGAGCGCCGAGAGGAAGGAGAGTTTTTTCATGGATGCATGAGAGTACGAACGCGAAGGGCCAAGAGGATGTGGGCCGTCCGTTCGTAAATGGGATCGATCCGTGGAGAACCGGCGTTTTGCGGCTTCTCTCCTGCTGCTTTTTGCCTTATCAATCGTTTCCGCCGTGATTATTGACCTCGAACGCTTCGTGTCCGCCGAACGCGGCTATTGGGACGAACTCGAAACCCGCCTCGACGCCCTCGACCAACACGGTTCGCGCGACGGCGGCCTCGACCTCGCGGCGGCCGAACGCCTGCATTACCTCTACCAGCGCGCCGCCGGCGATCTCGCGCGCCTGGACACGTTCTCCTCCGAACGCGATCTGCGCCGCACCCTCGGCGCGCTCGTGGCCCGCGCGTACGCCGAGATTCATTCGCAGACCGGCCGCGGGCGGGCTTTCGACTGGCGTTCGCCCTGGCGGTGGCTGGCGGGGACGTTCCCGCGCACCTTCCGTCGCCATCTCGCGGCGTTTTGGCTGACCGTGGCCATCACGCTGCTGGGCATGGGCTTCGGGGCGTTCGCGGTGGCCATCGACCGGGAGGCGCGCACCGCCACGATGCTCTATGGCCACGACCGGATGACGCCTTCCGAACGCGTCGCCGAGGAAAACGAGGACCGGGGCGAACACCTCGCCGGCCACAAGGCGTCGTTTTCCGGTTATCTGATGGCCAACAACATCGGCGTTTCCATCAAGGCGCTCGCGCTCGGGCTGACGTGGGGCGTCGGCACGGTGATCGTCCTGTTTTACAACGGCGTGACCACGGGGGCGATTTGCTTCGACTACATCCATGACGGCCAGGGGGTGTTCCTCGCGGGCTGGCTGCTGCCGCACGGTTCCATCGAGTTCCCCGCGATCCTGCTGGCCGGACAGGCCGGGCTGGTCCTGGGCGGAGCGATCATCGGCTGGGGCCGGCGCGTGCCGTTGCGCCAGCGTCTCACGGCGATCCGGGCGGACCTCGTCACGCTCATCGGCGGCGTGGCGGTGATGCTCGTGTGGGCGGGCATCGTCGAGGCGTTTTTTTCGCAGTACCACGAGCCCGTGCTGCCGTACTGGCTCAAGATCGTTTTCGGCACGGCGGAACTCATCTGCCTGACGTTTTTTCTGTCCCTGGCCGGCGGCGACGTGCGCGAGTAGCGGGCGGACCGACGGGAATACATCCTGCTTCGTTCTCGTTCACTCCAGCGTGAACGTGACCCCTGCCACCCAGACCTCCCTTTCGCTCGACAACCCACTGCCCGGACCGGCCGACGCGGAGGGCGCGCGCCCCTTTGCCAGCGAGGGGGAGACCTTCCAGCACTATCAGGTCCTCCGCCGCGAGGACGGTTCGTTGTGGGAACTGGGCCGGGGCGCGATGGGCGTCACCTACAAGGCCTTCGACACCAATCTGCGCTGCCACGTCGCCCTGAAGGTCATCAGCGCCCAATACCTCCACAGCGAGACCGCCGGCCAACGCTTCATCCGCGAGGCCCGCATCGCCGCGCGGGTGCGCCACCCGAACATCGCCGCTGTGTACCATCTGGGGATCGACCCGCAGGGCTTCTTTTACTCGATGGAGTTCATCGACGGCGAGACCCTTGAAAGCCTCGTCGAACGCGTCGGGCCGCTGCCCCTGGCCACCGTGCTGCACATCGGCCTCCAGGTGGCCCGCGCGCTGGCAGCGGCGTCGCGCCAGGGATTGATCCACCGCGACATCAAGCCCGCCAACCTCATGGTCCTGCACCAGGACGACGAGGGCGAGGACCGTCTGCTCGTCAAGATGATCGATTTCGGCCTCGCGCGCTCCTACGCCGGGGACGATTCGCACCCGCAGTTGACCGCCACCGGGTTCGTCGGCACGCCGCTTTTCGCCAGTCCGGAGCAGTTGGAGGAAAAGGACCTCGACGTGCGCTCGGATATTTATTCGTTGGGCGTGACCCTGTGGATTTTGCTCACCGGGCAGCCGCCGTTCGCGGGCAAGATGACGCAGGTCATTACCCAGCATCTCCACGCGCCGCCCCCGTGGTGGCAACTGGGCGAATGCGGCGACGCCGTGCGCGGCCTGTTGGAGCGCATGCTGGACAAAAACCGCCTGCAACGCTACCAGACCGCGACCGAACTGCGCGTCGCCATCGAGTCGTGCCTGCGTTGCGTGACCGGCAAGGATTTCGTGTCGGCGGACGGCGCTGACCTCGCCGACGCCGAACGGAGCCCCGCGCGGCCGGCGTTGGCGAAGGCCGACGCGAGTTCCAGAGAAACGGTGGTCGATGACGCCGCGCTCCCGGTGTCGCGGCTGGTCGGCAAGATCGTCGGCCAGCCTCCCCGCGCGACGGGCGACGTTTCCGTCGGGCAGAGGCTAATCCAGTGGAAGTTTCCGCTGCTGGGAATCGTGGCCGTCGCGCTGTGCGTGGGCGGTCTCGTTTATTGGCACGGCTCGTCGGCAACGGCGAACGCGGCGCACCCGGCGACGCCTCCCGCACCCAAAATTGTCCAGGCTCCGGTATCCATCCAACCCGCGCCGGTTCCATCTGTCAGCGCCACCGAACCACCGGCCGTCTCACCGAACCAACCACTCGCCGCGCTCGCCACCCCTGTCCCAAGCCCGCCGGCAGCCGAACCGACACCGAAGTCCACGGACGACAAAGCACCACCGCCGCTCGCGCCGTCCCGGTCGGACGATCTGGCCGCCCTCGACGGCAGCCCGGCGAGCGCGCCGGAAGCCCTGGCCTCGCCTGCCCCGGCGTCTTCACCGGCGGTGGCCGACGAGCACGACACAGCGGACAACGGCCCGGCCAGCACCCCGGCCAAGAACCAGTCGAGCGCGGGTCACGGCACCCGTTCGCATCGCAGCGGTCACGCGGCCCCGACCCCGACGCCGAGTTTCTTGCAAAAGCTGTTCGGCATCAAGCCCAAGCCCAAGCCGAAGTCCTGACGACAGCCCAGCGCAGGTGGATGGCGCTCTCCGAGCGGCATTGGTCCCACTCGCGGCGCTAGCCGCCTGAAAGTATAGACGCCTGCGGCGTGAAATGAACCAATGCCGCTCGGAGAGCGCCATCCACCTCTGATGCGCGCGGCGGTCGCCTTTTCAGCCCTCGTCCTTCGCCAGCGAATCCTGCGCGCGCAACAGATCGTGCAGCGTCAATAACCCGACGACCTTGCCGGCCGGTGCGTCGAGCACGAGCACCATGCCGTGGGGCGATTCGATGAGCAGCGTCTGCGCTTCGCCGATGGGTTGTTCGCGCAGACACGTCGGCGCGGGATGGACCACGACCGGCCGGCCCGCCGCCTGCGCTGCCTCCGCCTCCGTACGCACCAGCAAGCCCGGCGGCGGGGCCGACGACGCCACGGTCGGATCGGCCGTTTCCGACCCGGGGATGTCCACCGACCCGGCCACGGGGAAGCGTTCGTAATGCGGGTTGGCCGCGAGCGCCGCCGCCAGCCTGTCCGGCACGAGGTCCTCCGGGGTGAGGATCACCGGGTGGTAGTTGGCGATGGCCGAGACCGGATATTGCCGCCAACTCCGCAGGTCGCGCGGCGGCATGAAGGTGCGCATCGTGTGGCCGTCGTCGAAGAAGCACCTGCTCGTAGAAATTGTGGTGCAGCAGCGACGCGGCTGACTGCCTGGCTGATCAACGCGCCCACCAGCAGCGCCGGCACCAGCGCGAACTCGTGCGTCATCTCGAAGACGATCAGGATCGAGGTCAGCGGCGCGCGCACCACCGCCCCCAGGCACGCGCTCATCGCCACGACGGTCAGGAGCACGTGGTCGTCGCCGCTCAGGTGCACGCCCGCCGCGCGCCGAGCCCCGACAGCGCCGACCCCGCACATCGCGCCCAGAAATAGGTTCGGCGCGAAGATGCCGCCGCACCCGCCCGTGCCGTAGCCCGCGACCGTGGCGACAAGTTTGCCCGCCAGCAGCAGCGCGGCCAGCCGCCAGGGGAGTTCGTTGTTGAGGCCGTGGTTGAGGTCCGCGTAGCCGAGGCTGAAGATGCCCAGGTGGCCCGAGGGCAGGAAGATCGCCACGCCGATGGCCCACGTGATGATCCCGCCGAGGGTCGGACGCAGCCACCCGGGGATTGCTTCCCATCGTGGGTTGACGCCGGAACGATTCCCGCAAACCCAGCGCGCCCTTCTGGAACACGACGCCCACCAACGCCGCCAAGGCCGCCGCCAGCGGAGTGAGCAGGTAGCCGCGCCACGTCGGCAGGTGAATCTCCGGCAGGTCGAACGCCGGCCGGCTGCTCACCAGCAGGTTGACGGTCATCGCGCCGAGCACCGCCGCGTAGAGGATGCTGCCCAGCAGGCGGCTGTTGAGGTCCTCGACGATCTCTTCCAGTACGAACGTGATCGCCGCCAGCGGCGCGTTGAACGCCGCGGCCAACCCGGCGGCGGCCCCGGCGGCGGCGGCTAGACGGCGGCCATTCTTGGCGACGCCGAGCGCACCGGCGAGTTGCGAGGAAGCGCCGCCGGCCAGTTGCACGGTGGGTCCCTCGCGTCCGAGGCTCGCGCCGCCGCCGACCGTCAGGATGCCCGCGACGAATTTTACCCACACCACCCGCGCGGGCACGTAACCCGAAGTCCTTCCAAAACGCGAGCTTGAGCTGGGGGATGCCGCTGCCCGCCGCTTCCGGGCAAAAGCGGGCCAGCAGGAAACCGGCGATCAGCGAAGTGACGACGATCAGCGCGAACGTCACCGACAGGAACACCGCCGCCGGTTGCTTGGCCAGGGCGAGAAACGTGTGGTCGTAAAAGCGCGCGATCCCCACCTCGAACGCCACGGCGGCCCCTCCGCCGCAAAGCCCGTAGACCGTCGTCAGAAAGACCGGCCGGGCCTTGCGCGGAATTTTTTGGAACGCGGCGGAAAGGAAGCGGAGCACGACGCGCCGAGTGTCGGGCACCAGGCGGCGTCTGGCAAGGTGCCTACGGCGTCGCCGGCTTGGCCTGGTGATACTTCGCTTCCTTCGACTGCTTGTTCAGCACCTCGAACAACTCGTTGAGCCGCCGCTTGCTGAGCTGGTTAAAAACGAACGCCGGGATGCCTCCGCCGCCGTCGGTGAAAAGCGTGTACGTCCCGCGGGTGTGCTCGCCGTTGTCGATGGGTTCGAGCACCCACGAGCCCTCGTTGACGCCCACGCGCACGGTGCCGGATTTTTCCGCCGGCCCGCGCTCGTTGGCGGGGTTCCAATGGCTGCCGTAGATGATCGTGCCGTCGTCGGCCTTGTGCGAGTCGTCGTGGACGAGCAACGTGTAATCGCGCGGGTCGATGAGCGGCGGGGTCATGCGCGTGTAAACGGTCAGCGTGTGCTTGGCCGCGTTGCGGAAGAGCAGCTTGCTCTCGACGATGTAGGGCATGAACGAGGGGTAATTTTCCACGTCGTCGAGCACGTTCTTGATGACCCAGTTCGGCGCGTCGATGGTGCCGACGGCGCGGGTTTCCTTGATGGACGTGCCGGGCCGGTCGCGGGAATAGATGGTAAGGCTACCTTTGTGGTCGATTTCCTCCCAACCCCCGCCGCCGGGAGGTTCACCCGCCCGCCCGACGAGCGGCGCACACACCGCCGCCACACCGACCGCGAGACCCAGCCAACGGCTGACCGACGAGGAGATTTTGTAAAACATGGGAGGTGAAATTAAAGGCTACAGAAAAACGAAAACGGATGATCGGTTTACATTGTAGTCGCTGTTTCCTATTCTTCATCTTCGATTTCCGCCCTCGCTTTTTGCCCGTTGCCCGCCATGACTTCCTCCCGCCGTCATACGCTCGACATCCGGCTGCCGGAAGGCGTCGTGTTCTCGCTGCCGCTGGCCGGGCCGGCGACGCGGTTCCTGGCGTGGCTCATCGACCTCGTCTTTACCCTGATCATCATCCTGGTGGTCAATCGGGTGATCGGGCTGTTTTTGTTTCTCGCGCCGGACGCGGCGGGCGGGTTGTCGGTCGTGCTGATGTTCGCCGTACCGATTTTCTACGGGATCATTTTCGAGTGCTTCTGGCGCGGGCAGACGCCGGGCAAGCGCGCGCTGCGCCTGCGCGTGATGGACGCTGGCGGCCTGCGGCTCGACGTGCGGCAGGTCATCATCCGCAACCTCCTGCGCGCCGTGGACATCCTGCCGTGGCTCTACCTCGTCGGCGGCATCGCGTGCCTCGCCACGCGGCGCGCGCAGCGCCTCGGCGACCTCGCGGCCGACACGGTGGTCGTGCGTTCCGAACGCCCCGCGACGCCCGACCTCGCGCAGATCGCCAGCGGCAAATACAACACCCTGCGCGACCATCCCGTGCTCGCCGCCCGGCTGCGCCAGCGCATCCCTCCGGCGGAGGCGGGCCTGGCGCTCCAGGCGTTGCTGCGGCGTGAAAAATTGGAACCCCGCCCGCGCAGCGAACTCTTCGCGCGTCTGGCCGAACGCTTTCGCGCCGCCGTGCCGCTCCCCGAGGAACTGGAGGAAGGCGTCACCGACGAGCAGCACGTCCGCAACGTCGTGGACGTGCTCTTCCAGGCGCGCGGCAAGGCGAAGGGTTAATCGCACGTGAATCGCAGGTGGATGGCGCTCTCCGAGCGGCATTGGTCCCATTCGCGGCGACAGCCGCCCGATGCGCGCCTCAATGGGCTTGCAAGGTGGTGCGCTGGGCAGTTTTCCTCCGGCGCGCGATCAACGCCCGAACCCGTTCCGCGTCCGCGAGAGTCGCGGGAGTATAGATCACCATCCCCAAACCGGGTTGGCCATCGACGGCAAAGGACGAATACTCCAGCGCGATGGGTCCGCCGTGCACGGGCTGGACGAATTTCGTGCCCTCGCCGTAGGTCCGCACGTCGTGGTCCAGCCACATCGCCGCGAACTCCGGACTCGTGCGGCTCAACTCCTCGACCATGCCCTGCGCCCGCCGGCACGTACCCGTCCGGGTGATTTCCGCGCGGAACGACGCCACCACAAACCGCGCGGCGTGTTCCCAATCCGGCAGGGTGGCCCGGAGTCGGGGGTGGCAGAAGATCAGCCGCAGGATGTTGCGTTCCTCGGGCCGGAGCGTCTCGTAATCGATCAATACCGCCGCCGCCGCCTCGTTCCAGGCCACGATGTCCCACTCGGCGTTTTTCACCAGCGCCGGGCTGGTTTCCAGCAGATCGAGCACCCGCTGCAACCGGGGCGAGACGCTCGCCGACCGCACGGGTGGACGGACCTCGGGCGGGCGGCCCTGGGCCAGCAGGAAAAGGTGTTCGCGCTCGACTTCCTTGAGCGCCAGCGCGCGCGCGAGCCGGTCGAGCACGTCGGCGGAGGGTGCGCCGCCCCGGCCCTGTTCGAGCCAGGTGTACCAGGTCGCGCTGACGTGCGCGCGTTGCGCCACTTCCTCGCGCCGCAGTCCGGGGGTGCGCCGCCGAGTCGAGGAAAAGCCGAACGCCGCCGGGTCGAGCTTCGCGCGGCGGTCCTTCAGGTAGGTTCCCAGGGGGTTGTCCAACGCGCTCATCCTGTTAGTCGCCATCCCGGTATAACGTCACTACTTTTCGCGGTTCGATTTCGGACGCATGGTCGCTGCGTTAGTCCAACCACAGAAAACTTCTCTCTCAATATGCGTGTATTCCTGACCGGTGCGACCGGATTCGTCGGCTCCGCCGTCACCCAAGAACTCCTCAACGCCGGCCATCAGGTGCTCGGCCTCACCCGTTCGGAAAAGGGGGCCGAGGCGCTCACCGCCGCCGGGGCCGAGCCGCACCACGGCACCCTCGAAGACCTCGACCGCCTGCGCGCCGGGGCCGAAGCCACGGACGGCACGATCCATTGCGGCTTCATCCACGACTTCTCGAATTTCGCGCGGTCCTGCGAGGTTGACCGCGTCGCCATCGAGACCATCGGCGCGGCATTGGCCGGGTCCGACCGTCCGTTCCTCAACACGTCCGGGCTGGCTGGCCTTTCGCCGGGCCGCCCCGCCACGGAAGAGGACGCAACCGCGCCCGACTCGACGCCCCGCGCTGCGGCCGAGGGATTGACGCTCGGATTGGCCACGCGTGGGGTGCGCGCGGGGATCGTGCGGCTGTCGCCGTCGGTGCATGGCGAGGGCGACCACGGCTTCGTGCCGATGATTATCGGTGTCGCCCGCGAGAAAGGCGTCTCCGCCTACATCGGAGAAGGAACCAACCGCTGGCCCGGCGTCCACCGGCTCGACGCCGCGCGGCTCTACCGACTGGCGTTGGAAAAAGGCTCGGCCGGCACGCGCTACCACGGCGTGGCCGACGAGGGCGTGCCCACCCGCGACATCGCGGAGGTCATCGGCCGCCGTCTGCACCTGCCGGTCAAATCGATCTCCGCCGAGGAGGCCAAAAGCCATTTCGGCTGGATGGCCTTTTTCTTCGCCATGAGCCTCGCCGCTTCCAGTACCCTGACCCGGGAGCGTCTCGGGTGGAAACCGACCCAACCCGGTCTCTTGGCGGACCTCGACCAGGAACATTATTTCGCAAACTGATCGCTGCGACCGGGCGGGACGAGGCCAACGGAAAAACAAATTTGCCAGGGAATTCCGTTTTCCACTATCCTGTTGCCATGTACCTGCCGACCACGTACCAGCGCATGACTGCGGACGAGTTCGCCGCGTTGCCGGAAGGGCCACCGTACTTCCAGCTCGTCGAGGGAGAACTTTTTTTCATGGCCTCGCCCGCCCGTTTGCATCAGAAGATCGTTTTTAAGTTGGCGTTTTCCATTGAGACGCATTTGCGTGCCTTCCCCGGTATTGGCGAGGTTTACGTCGCCCCTTCCGATGTGAAACTGGACGAGGGCAACGTCTTCGAGCCAGACGTGTATTTTGTCAGCCGGGAGCGGGAGGGTATCCTGACCGACCAGGGCGCGACCGGCGCGCCGGACCTCGTCGTGGAAGTTCTTTCCCCGTCCACGCTGCGGCTCGACCGGGAAAAAAAGCGCGGCGTGTATTTCCGGGCGGGCGTACGGGAACTCTGGTTCGTGCTGCCCGACCGCCGGCAGGTGGAAATCCATCTGCCGGTCCTGGGGGGTGAAACCGTACGGACGCTTTCCGCCGGGGATGCGCTGACGACCGACGTATTGCCGGGCTGGTCGTCGCCCGTGGAAGAACTCTTCGGCTAAAAGTCTCCTGGTTTCAGGCGACCGGCTGGTAGGCGTTCGCCCGGCGGCGTTCCATGAGGCTCTGCGGCCTGGCGGGTTCCTTCCAGCCGAACTGCCGATACAACCCGTGCGCGTCGGCCGTCGCCAGCATGAAGCGGCGCAGATCCCGGAGTTCGGGATAGGCGAGGATCGTTTCCAGCAGACGTTTCGACAACCCCCGCCCCCGGTGCGCCGGCAGCACGAACACATCCGCCAGCCACGCGAACGTCGCCCGGTCCGTGATGACCCGCGCGAAACCGACCTGCTCCCCCGCCCAGCCACGCTCGCCGTTCTCTAGATAGATACCGAAGCACAGCGAACCCGCCACCGAACGCGTCACGACCTCGCGCGGGATGCCCTTCGCCCAATAGCTTTCGACGCTCAGGTAACGATGCACCGCGTCGAGGTCGAGCCGGGCGGGGTCGTCGCTGATCGTATATCCGTCGAGGTTCACGCTCCCCCGACGATGCGGCAAATCCCCTCCGCCGGCAAACGCCCCGCCCGGGAAATCCGCCGCTTTTCTTCGCCCGCTTGTGCGCTACGTTGTGCCCGCCGGACCCGGCTTTTTCACACCTTGTCCACATCCGCCAAGCGATTCGGGTTTTTGCCCGGTGAATAAGTCCCGAATTTCCCTGCCGCCATGCCTGACCCACGTTACGCCCAACTCGCCAGCCTCCTGACCCGTTTCTCGACCAAACTCCAGCCGGGCGAAAACGTCCTCCTGGACTTGTTCGACACCCCGCCCGAGATGACCGTCGCCCTCGTGCGCGCGGCCCGTGCGGCCGGCGCTTTTCCGTACGTCCAGCTCCATCAGGCCCAGGTGACGCGCGAACTCCTCTCCGCCGCCCAGCAGGAGCAGTACGACCTCATGGCCGAACTCGAACTCGCCCGCATGGAACGGATGCAGGCCTACATCGCCATTCGCGGCAGCCACAACATCACCGAACTGAGCGACGTGCCCGGCGACCGCATGACCCTCGCCATGAAGACGATGCGTCCGGTCATCGACCACCGCGTCAAGAAGACCAAATGGTGCGTCCTGCGCTGGCCGACGGCGGCGATGGCCCAACTCGCGGGCATGAGCACGGAGGCGTTCGAGGATTTTTATTTCCGCGTTTGCACGCTCGATTACTCCAGGATGGCACCCGGCATGGCCGCGCTCAAGGACCGGCTCGACCGCACGGACCTCGTCGAGATCAAGGGGCCGGGCACCGACCTGCGTTTCAGCGTGAAGAACATCGGCACCGTGACCTGCGGCGGTTCGCACAACATCCCGGACGGCGAGGTGTTCACGTGCCCGGTGCGGGACAGCGTGCAGGGGCATGTGTCCTTCAACGCGCCGACGATCTATCAGGGCGTCAATTTCGACGGCATCCGGCTGGAGTTCGAGGACGGCAAGGTCGTCAGGGCCACCGGCAACCCGGAGGATCGGCTCAATGAGATCCTCGACTCCGACGACGGCGCGCGTTACATCGGGGAGTTCTCGCTGGCGTTTAACCCGCACATTCTCAACCCGATGCGTGACATCCTCTTCGACGAAAAGATCAGCGGCAGCTTCCATTTCACGCCCGGCCAGGCGTACGAGGACGCCGACAACGGCAACAAGAGCCAGGTCCATTGGGACATGGTCAGCATCCAGCGTCCGGAGTGGGGCGGGGGCGAGATTTTCTTCGACGGCGAACTCGTCCGGCGCGACGGCCTCTTCGTGCCCGAACTCAGGGCTAACTCCGAGGCGCTGCGAATGCGGGAAGGCGACGCGCTCGTCCTGCCACCTCGTCCTCACCTTCCCGTGCACCCGCTCGAAGAACAGATCGGTTACAAGTTCCGCAACTCGCTCCTTCTGGCCGAGGCGCTCACGCACCCCAGCCTCGGGCACGAGACGCAGCAGGTGCATTTCGACAACCAGCGGCTCGAATACCTGGGCGACGCCGTCCTCCAGCTCCTTTTCAGCGAGCACCTTTTCCGCCGGTTCGGCGACGCGAGCGAGGGCCAGATGACCAAGCTGCGCGCCCGGCTCGTTTCGGGCGAAACGCTGGCGCGTGTACGCGCGGCGCTTCCAGCTCGGCGAGCATCTGATGATGGGCCGCGGCGACGAGAGCAACGGCGGCCGGCAGCGCACGTCCACCCTGGCCGATGCGTTCGAGGCGCTCGTGGGCGCGATGTATCTGGACGGCGGCCTGGGTGCGGTGCGGTCATTCGTGATGGCGCAGGCGCGGGAGCAGTTGGCAAACGTCCACCACCAGCCGCCCATGGAGGTCAATCCCAAGGGCCGTTTGCAGGAAATCGCTCCAGGCGCTGCCGCCGCGCGACTTCCGATCTCGCCGCCCCGCGCAACCCGACCTACATGATCTGTCGCCAGACCGGGCCGGACCACGCCCGGAGTTTCACGGCGTAGCGTGGTCTGGAACGGATTGACGCTCGGCCAGGGCGAGGGCGCCAGCAAGCAGCAGGCCGAGAGCACGGCAGCCATCGACGCGTTGCGCCTGGAACGTTGGAAGGAAGAGGCGGCGGAGTCCGCTGGCGTGCAACCGAGTCCCGCGCCGGTAGAGGTCGCGGCTGCCGGGAGTGTCACGGAGGAGACCGGTTCGCCGTTCCTGCCAGCAGATTCCTGAGAACGTCAGCGCGGTGGCTCCGGCCGTTTTGCCGTGTGGTCCTGCCGGCCCATTTTGCGTGGCAGCCGAAGTTGTTCACAGGGCATTTTGTGGAGCGAACACCGCCTCTTCAGCGACAAAGCACCTCGTTTTACTCACAGCGACGAGATCGTGCACGCGCCGGTGCTTAGATGCCATAAAATCCCCGTAAGATGCGGGTCTGGACGGTCCACCAAAACCGGGCGCATTAAATGCCGTTTGACCGAGAACAATTGCGCGTATAACCGGTCAATAAATATACCCGCATGTCAATAAAACGATTTTATTGGTTATTTTACTGATGTTGATCGATAAAACACAAAACTTGTTCCCACGCTTTATTTTTTGTGGAACACCGCATTTGTCGCAGTGGAACACGAACTAAACAAGTTATTCACATCCTTATGATTGAGAGAACTTCTTTCGATAGAAAAACTCAATCCTCAGAGATTGTGCACAAGTTGCCCTTGAGCCCGATGGGCAGACTACCAGCGGGGTTTCCCAACCAATCTCCACATCGCCACATTGGCTTCAGGACCATGAAAGCCTGCCGAAATAGGATCGACTCCTGAACACGTCGGCGGATGACTTCAAGACAACAGACTCGGAGGATGGACAACCTCTCCTGGAGCGGTCGGAACGGCCCAGCCTGCGGTCCTCACTTCCGCAACGACCGACCGCGAGGGCGGCCCGTGGCTTGGATTTAACGCAGCGACGGCTGCACGAGGCGCTTCTTCCAGAGCTGGAGCGTGTCGATGAGCAACGCGAAGTCTTCTTCGGTCATCGGATAGGGCACGCTGGCGACGAGGCCATTGTCCAACGGCACGGGCAATTCCCGGCGCGGCATGGACCAGGGGTTGCCGTTTTCCTTCCCCGGCGGGACGGGAGACGCAGGGGGCCGCCGGGGCGGTTGCGCTTCCTCCGCGAAATGCTCGTCGTCGGCATAAGCGGCGGCATCGCGCTCGCCGAAGAGGTCACGCTGGGGCACGGCGACGGCTGGCGGTGGTCCCACGGCGCGGGGTGGCAGGGTCCGTGCGTGGTGCGCTTCGCCCAGCGCAACGGTCCGCTCGGGGCGGGCGGGAGCGGATGCGGTCGGCACCGTCGGCGGGGGAACCACCGGCACCGGCAAGGCCGCCGCCACGGGGATGGCCGGGAGCCGGGGGACGGATTCCCCGTTGCTGGCCGCCGCCACGCTGCCACCACGGGCCGCGAGACCGGCGAAAGCCATCGTTTGTTTGTACTCGGCGAGCAGTTCATTGACCGAGGCCTCGTTGAAGCTGCGTTCCAGGACGAGGAAACGCTTGAGCGACTGGTCCGAGGGCAGGTCGATACCGTAGCGTTCCCAGAGTTCGGCGTGAATGCGCGGCCCCAACGCCGCCTCGCGCAACGCCGCGCGGCGTTCGGCCGATTGCGGATCGTCGTCGAGCAGGATGCGCAGGGCGAGGCCGGAGAGCTTCATCTGGCGCGTCTCGCCCATGCCTTCGTGGTCCACGAGGCCGAATTTCTTGAGCGCCGCCACGCACGAATACCCCGTGCTGCTCTCCTCCTTGTAGCCCCAATGCTGCATGATCACGCTGATCGACGCCGGGTGCCGGCCCTCGGCGTGCCAGAGCACCGCCGCTTTCTCCAAGGCGCTCTGGAGATCGAGGTACGGGTACGACGGACTGCGGGTCCGGTTGCGCTTTGACGGAGGGGCGAGTTCGGCAGCCATAAACGACACCCGAATATTACCCCGGTTTTATTGATTTCAGCAATAAAAATAACTTGGGAATGTGTTCACAAACGGCGTGGATTTTACCTCCTCCGAAAAACAAGGTTGTTGACGAGTTATTCCCAAAGCCGGGAGGATGGGCCGAAGCGGTCGTGTTGACCCTGTTGCGATGACGTTAACTCTCGTTCGTTCCACATTGCGGGGATGCGCCATCGCGTGCGTTCTAACCTGCGCCGGCCAACTTCCGGCCGCTCCACTGCCGCCGTCGCGCGGCCCGAACGTCGTGCTCGTCCACGGTTTCTGGGACACCGGGGCGATTTTCGATCCGATGGTGGCGATCCTCGAAAAACAGGGTTGCCGCTGTTTCGCGCCGTCATTTCGACCGAACGACTTCCGGTTCGGCGTCCACGCGCAGGCGCTCCAGCTCGCCGCGGCGGTGGACGCGCGCTTCGGCCACGACGCGCCGGTGGTGTTCGTGTGTTTCAGCAACGGCGGACTGGTCAGCCGCGATTACGTGGAAAATCTCGGCGGACGGCGGCGGACGAGGGCGATGTTCTTCATCTGCACGGCGCATCGTGGCACGCTTTGGGCGGCGCTCTCGCCCCGGCGCGGCGTCCGGGAATTTGCTCCCGGCAGCGCGTTCCTGCATGCGCTCGACGCTCGGGTCGGTGTGCTGGCCGGCATCCCCGTGCGCGCCTACTGGACGCCTTTCGATCTCGTCGTGATCCCCGCGACGAACACCCGCTGGCCCTTTGACCGCGCCGCATCCCGCCGGGTGTGCTGCCCGTTCCATCCGTGGATGGTGCGCGACCACGAGGTCATGGCCGATATCGCCGCGCGCATCGCCCGTTTGCCCGCACGGCGGTAACGACGGGAAATTTGCGCGTCGGGCCAACGTGAAGCATCCAATCCCGCCGCCATTCCGGTATCAACCAAGGCGGACACGTCCTCGCGCCCGGCTTCCCGCCAATCGACCCCACGATGAAACGCCTCTTCCGTTCGCTGCTGCTATTCGGACTGGTGACGACGACCATCCGAGTCCACGCCGCCGATGCGCCCGCGCCCGGTGCCGAGTTGTCCGCGCGGGCGCTCCTGCGCAAGGCCATCGAGCCGGTGGTCAGCCTTTTCGCGCACACCGCCGACGGGCCGAACCACGCCTGGACGCTGCGCCTGCGCCTGGCCGAGTCCAACGTCCACCCGCCGGAACTCCAGGGCAGCACGTTCGTCGTGCGGATGCTCACCGCGCCGGCCGACAAGGTGCTCTTCCAATATCCGGCACTCGGCACGACGATCACGATCTGCCGGCAGGGACAGACGACCTGGGCGTCGCCCGCGTCGCGTCTCGCCCCGATTCTGGAAAAGGTGGAAGCGACCCCGGCCACCGCCGCCGACCGCAAACCGCTGGCCTCCCTGCGTATGCCAGTGCCGGAAACCCTTTTTTGGGTGGGGTTCTACCTGACGGGATTGAAGGACCTCGGCAACCAGTCGGTCGGCGGGGTGACCTGCCGGGTGGTGGACGTGGACCCGCCCGACGATAGCGGCAAGGTCTCATCGGCGAACTACACGCGTTTATTTATCCGGCCGGACACGGAGCAATGCGTGCGCTTCGAGCGCAAACACGGCTCTGATCACAGCGTGTATCTCGTGGACCAGAACCGGATATCGCCCACGCTGCCGGACAGCGATTTCCAGCCGACGGCCGCCCAGCGTGCCGATCTGCTGGAAGTGCCGGTGGAGCGGTTCCGGGCGTTTATGAAAGCGGTCGGTGACGAGGAGGACAAACGCCGCAAGGAACTGCGCGAGCACCGGCAGCCCTAAGCTGTCATCACATCTCAGATTAGGCGAGAGATCAAACCCCTGCGGCGCAGGCGCATCGTCAACAAGGTAGGGATGGCTCTCCGAGCCGTCCCAAGATTGGCTTGGATAATCCCCGTGCGCGAGGTGTTATCCAGAAACATTTGGGACGGCTCGGAGAGCCATCCCTACCTTGTTTGGACGCGCGCCTGAGGCGCGGAAAATCGCATTCGGCGTTTAAAAGCGGTGTGGCTTGGTTAATCAGACACCCGCACGCGCAGGAAATGCCGCGTGGCGGGCGGCACAGGCGGCGCGTCCTGCAACGTTACCGTCTTGACATCGCCGTCGCCCGCTTCGCTGACCACCGCCCCGCCGAGCGCCACGAACGCCGCCCCGCCGTTGCTCGTGGCCACGGGCGACCAGTTCGCCGCCGCCGCCAGATCGTCGCAGGCTTCCACGACATACGAAAGCTCGCCCCGGCTGCTGTCGCGGTTGAACACCATCCGCAAATGCCCGCCGGCATCCACGCTCGCCGCCGGTGTGCCGACCGCGCTGGACGCGTTGGCGTTGAGGCCGACCCCGTAGAGGGTCACGACGCCGTAGCCGGGGACCGTCACCGTCGCCGTGCCGTCCGCCACGGCCAGTCGGGAGCTTTGCCAGAAACTACCGTCGCTCGAAACATACGCCTGGAACGACGACAGTCCGCGCGGTTCGGCGGGCAGTGGAATCGTCGCCGTCACCGGACCCGACGATGGGTTGACCAGCACGAGGGTCAACGAATAATCCCCGTCGTGCACGTACGCGCTGGCCAACAGCGGCGCGGCCGTGTTGCCGGGTTCGCTGACGGTCGTATTCACACGCACCGCACCCGGTCGGACGCACGCGAAGAAATGCCGCGCCGCGACAAATTTGGGTGAACCCGCCAGCGCCGTCGCGTCGGTGAGCGTCTCGTTGCCGACCGCGCCGCCGCTGGTCATCTGCCAGTACGCCCAGCCGCTCTGCCGACCGGCCGTGAGTGCCTGGTGGAGTTTGAGGGCGATGCTGAAGGCACCCCCGTTCGGGTAACCGCTCGCCGGGTACAGCCACGCCGGGTTTTCGCCGCTGGTCTCGGTCATCCACGATTTCTTGCCGTAACCGGCGAAACCCTTCACGTTTCCCGGGATACCCGCCGCCGGGCTGGTCGTCCAGCCGTTGACCCACCAGCCCCAGCTCGTCGGGCTCGCGCCCGCGCTGGTCACGCCGTCGGCGGCATACCCGTGGACCGAACAAAACGCCAGCGCCGCGGCGGCCTGCGGATCGGCAGCGACGTTCTGGAGGTACTGGAGGTTTTTGTGCACCGCCGTCGCGCCCGAACCGTACTGCCAGAGCGCGTAGGCGTCGCTGCCCAGAAGGTCTTCGGGGCCTTCGATCTGGATGGCCGCGAGGTCGGGATATTTGTCGAGTTCGGCGCGCAGGCGTTTGAGCGCCGCGATGTACTGTGACGAGAGCGGGTAAGTCGCGCTATTGTAGAATTCCTCGAAGTTGAGTTCGTTCTGCACGCTGACCGCGTAGAACTTCACGCCGTAATGGTTCTGGAACCCGCGCAGGTAAGCGACCGTGCAACGGGCGAACTGCGTGAGCGCGCTGGTCGGTCCCGTGCCGCCCTGCGAGGAATCGTCGAAGACCGGCAGCAGCGTGTCGGAAACGTCGAGCTTGCCGCCGGCGAAATTCCCCGCCCAGATGAACGGCCACGCAGTGCCGTTGGCGGGCAGGACGCCGCTCTGACCCGAGATCGTGTTACCCGACGAAACTTTGACCCACGGCGCGGGCGACCAGAGCGAGCCGAACAGCTTGAAATCGCCGAGCGCCGGGCGTTTCGCCTGCCCGAGTTGGGCCACGGTGCCCGCGGTTTTGAGACCATCGGCGTCGAAGTTAAAGTAGGCGGCGTTTTTGTCGATGTCCGGTCCCATGACGGCGATGGCCGCCTGCTGACTGACGTTCTGGCCGTTGCTGGTGAAGTTCAGCGCGCGGGTGTAGTCGGTGGCGGACGTGTAAGTGCGGACGTTGTTGTTGTCCGGGCCGGGCAGCGGCGGGTGGTTGTGGAACCAGGGCGAGTTGTACGAAAAATCCGCGTACGGCGAGACGAACTGCGGGGTCAGGTCCACGCGCAGGAGCGTGCAGCGCAGGTCATCGAAGTAGAGTGATTGCCACCACGGCTGCTGCCCCTCCGTGCCCGACAGGCAGGTCCCGAAACCGTCGATGACCTGCTGCCGACCGGCGGCGGAGGTGTCGAGGGTGACGGTGGCGGGGGTGGCGGCTTGGGCGTGGATCAGCGGCGCAAACGCGACGGCAGAGCCAAGAACAAGAGAATGGAACCATTGCATGGCAAGCGGTTGAAGATAAAATTTGGAGCAACTGCCGCGCCCGGCGAAAGGTTCGTCCAACCTTCGCCCAAGCGTGGTCGGGAGCAAACGATTGCGGCTGACGGCGGTGGCAGAGACCGCACTGGACGGGGAGGAATGGGTTTGTCATCATCGCGTGATGTCCCGCAGAACTTTTGGCAGCATCGTGGTGTGCGTCTGCCTGTGGCAGATGGCCACGGCGGGTCTTCTCGCCGCCTCGCCCAGTCCACCGCCGCGTGCCACCCCACCGGCCTCCGGCGCGGCGCCGACAACCAGCGCCACACCGGGTGCGACCTCGCCGCCGCCCGCCATCGATACACCGACCCCGTCGCCGCTGGCCGGGACGCCCACGCCCGCTCTCCTCCCCGTCGCGCCAACGCCCGCCGTTCCCCCGGATCGACTGCTGGATTACGAGAAGGTGCTCGCGGAACGCGCCAATCAGTTCGAGTTGTTTCTACAGAACCTTTGCACGACCCTCGCCACGGTCCTCGCCGGACTCGTGGCGTTGTTCGGGGTGGCGATCACCATTCACAACCGTCGGGACGTTGCCACCGTCAAAAACGATATTCGCGCGGAGTACACGAAGAAAATTGGAGAAGACCTAGAGAAGGCGAAAAGCGACCTCGCCACGGAGTTTCGGCAGAAGACCGATGTCGAAATCACCAAAGGGAAATCTGAGCTGGAGTCAAAGCTGCAGCAGGTGGAACAAGGGATGACCAGGCAGATCGACGAAGCGGTCAAAAAAGGCACGGAGGGCCTACGAGCGCGCCTGGACGACTTGGACGCTGAAATCACGCAGCCGCTTTTCTATAATGTGGTGGAATACGCCTCCGTCATCAGCCACGCGGCGGCGATCTTGTCCCGGGAGCCAGCGAAAGACCCGGAAACCGAGCGGAAGCAGTACCAGGAACGCAGCGAGGTGATCGTCCGGTTCCAAAAGTTGCAGGATCGTGTGCTCTGCCACCGTACTTTCAACGTCCTGCTCGGCCGTCTGCACCGTGAGCAGGGCGATTATGCGGGAGCCGTCGCAGCACTCACGAAGGCAATCGAAAGCCGGAGCACGACCGATCTGCGACCCGATGAGAAAGCCGATTATGGCGCACTGCTTTTCAATCGCGCCTGCTACCGAAACTTCTTGTCCAAGGAGGCCGCGGCGCAAAACCGGCCGGAGTTAGCCGAGGATCATGCGACCAAAGCCTGGAACGACCTGAAGGTCTGGACCATCCTGGTGCCGGACGAGCGCGGGGAGGTCAAGGATCCCGATTTGGTCGGTCTCGTGGGCCGTCCGCCACGAACGAACTGGGAAACGCTTTGGTCCGGTGATTCGCCGGAGACTACCCCGTAACGAACAGAGCCTAGCGATCTTGCGACCGGCTAGGCTCTGGGTTTACGTGGTGCGTTTGGCTACCACTTCTTGTCTTCGTGCGTCATAGGAATAGTCTACTGTATCACGTATTTCCTGCAAATAACAGTGAGCATTGTTGTCAATCGCCGCAGAGAGTCAATAGGCAAATCGAACATTTTCCAGAGCAGGTAAAGCAATCCGCATACCGACTCGTGTCTAGCCGCATTTTTTCGACGGAGGCCGCCCGGCTGCCATCGAAAAGGGGCGGAGATTAGCACTCAAATATGAATCGCCATCCCGTACACCGCGCCCGTCGCTTCGTGGATCGCTTCGGCCAGCGTCGGGTGCGCGTGGATCGTGGCCTCGATCTCCTCGGCCGTGGCTTCCAGGGTCATCGCCAATCCTAGCTCCGCGATCAACTCCGTCGCCTCCGGGCCGATGATGTGCGCGCCCAAGACCTCACCGTGTTCTTCGCCGAAGAGGATTTTGACGAACCCGTCCCCCTCGCCCACCGCCTGCGCCTTGCCGCTGGCCAGGAACGGGAACTTGCCCACCTTGTACTTGATGCCCTTGTCCTTGGCAGCGCGTTCCGTCAGACCGACGCTGGCGACCTGCGGCTGGCAGTACGTGCAGCCCGGGAACACCGTGACCTTCCGCGGCTTCTTGCCGTGGTATAACCCCTCGATGCACTGGATGGCTTCCCAACTCGCCACGTGCGCCAGCCAGGGCGGCCCGATGATGTCGCCCGCCGCGTAGACGTTGGGGACGTTCGTCTGGTAATTGTCGTCGGTCTGAACGTAGCCGCGCGCGTCGCGTTTGAACTCCAGCCCGCTCGGCAGCACGGGCATCACGCCGATGGCCACCAGCAACACGTCGGCCTCGACCGTCTCGGCCGCGCCCTTTTCGTTCTTCGCCGTAATCCTGACTCCGGACAGGGTCACCTCGGTTTTCTCAACCTTCGTGCCGGTGAGCACCTTGATGCCCGATTTCGTGAAACTCTTTTGCAGCAGCGTGCTGACTTCCTCGTCCTCCACCGGCAAGATGCGCGGCAGCATTTCGATGAGCGTCACCTGGGTGCCGAACGCACTGTAGAAATATGCGAACTCTACCCCGATGGCTCCCGCCCCCATGATCGCCAGGCGCCTGGGCTGGGTTTCGAGCGTCATGGCGGCGCGGCTGCCGATGACCGTTGACCCGTTGAAGGGCAGGTCGGGCAACGCCCGCGTCGCCGTGCCGGTGGCGAGCAGGATTTTGTCCGCCGTGTGCGTCTCTTCCTTGCCGTCGGCGGCCTTGACCACGACCGTTTTCGCGTCCTTGAACGTCCCGTCGCCGCGCAGGTAATCGATCTTGTTTTTCTTGAACAGGAACTCGATGCCCTTGGCCATCTTGTCGGACACCCCGCGCGAACGGCCGATGATCTTCGACCAATCGAAGGCGAGATTGTCGAACTTGAACCCGAACTCCGCCGCCCGGTGGCTAAGCGTGTGGTAAAGCTCGGCGTTGCGCAACAGGCTCTTGGTGGGGATGCAGCCCCAGTTCAGGCAGGTGCCGCCCGCGCGGTCGCGTTCGACGACGGCGACCTTTTTACCCAACTGCGCGGCGCGGATGGCCCCGACGTAACCCGCCGGGCCGCCACCGATGACGATGAGATCGTAGTTCATGACGATAGAAATGCTGCGGAGGCAAACAATAGGCCGGCGGGGCGAAGGTTCAAGCCGTCCTGGCCCACCCGATCCGGATCACATCAGGAGCAGCAGCGGCGACTCCAGCAAGCGCCGCAGTTCGGCGAGGTATTGCGCGCCCAAGGCTCCGTCCACCACCCGATGGTCGCAACTCAACCCCAGGTCGATCCGCTGGCCGGCGACGATCTCACCCGCTTTATTGACGACCGGCTTTTTGATGATGCCGCCCACCGACAAGATGGCTGCCTGCGGCGGGTTGATGATGGCGTCGAAGCGGTCGATGCCGTACGAACCAAGGTTTGACACTGTAAAAGTCCCGCCCTGATATTCCTCGGGCTTCAATTTCTTGGAACGGGCGCGCACGGCGAGGTCTTTCACTTCCAAACTGATCTCCGTGAGGGATTTGGATTCGGCGTTGCGTACCACCGGCGTGATGAGACCATCCTCCACCGCGACGGCGACGGCGAGATTGACACTGCTAAATTCGACCACGGAATCGCCCGCAAAAGAGGCGTTGACCTTCGGCACGCAGGGTCAACGCCTTGGCGACGGCTTTGAGGATGAAATCGTTCACGCTGATCTTGATTCCTTCCTTCTCGCCAGCGGCGTTGACCTGCGCCCGCAGCTTGGCCATCGGCTCGGCGTCCACCTCAATGTGCAGGTAAAAATGGGGAATCGTCGTTTTGCTCTGCAGCAGGCGGTCGGCGATGGTTTTGCGCATCCCGGAAAGCGCGACCCGCGTTTCCTTTTGCGGTAGACCGGGCTTTGTCACCGGGGCGGCGGCTAGTGTTGGCGTGGCGGCAACCGAAGCCTTCGGTGTGGCGGCGGCAGGCTCTGGACTGACGGTGGCCTGGGTTCCTGAACTTGGTGCCGCTGCCAGCACATCGCGCTGGATGATCCGTCCGCCGGGGCCGGTGCCCGTCAAACCTGATAGATCGACGTTCTGCGAAGCGGCCACTTTTTTGGCAAGCGGGGACGCCTTGACCCGACCGACCTGTGCTTGAGCAGTGGCAGCGATGGCGGGGATTTCGGTCGCTTGCGCTCCGCTCGCCGTCGCCGGTGCGAGGTTGCTGCCAACCTGGGCGGCGGCTTTCTCGGCTACCGGTACCGGTTGTTTGTCAGCGGTTTTGCCGTTGGCGGCGACAGGCGTGGAGGCAGTCTCGCCTTTGCCCTGGACGCGCGCGATCTTTTCGCCAACGGCCACTTTTTGGCCTTCTTGGATGTAAATCTCCGCCAGGACGCCATCCTCGAACGACTCCATTTCCATCGTTGCCTTGTCGGTTTCGACCTCGGCGATCACGTCGCCGGACGACACTTTGTCGCCAGCCTTCTTTTTCCAGGCGACAAGCGTGCCTTCGGTCATGGTGTCGCTCAGTTTGGGCATGGTGATTTCAGCCATAGAAGAAGGAGAGTGTTCGGACGGGTGTATTTGGACGCGGCAAGTTTGAGTTAGCCGTGTTCACGGACAGGTTCAACGGAGATTTTCCTCCGACTGACGGCGTCCGAGCAGTGGAGTCCACTCTCCCGGAATAAGCCAACATCGCCAGCGAAACAAGCTTCACGGAATGTTCCACGTGGAACACTGTCATTCCGAGCAGAGAATTGAGCGCGGCTAGACCGGGCACACTTCCAGAACGGCATTGACGATCTTGTCCGCGCTCGGTAGGACAGCTTCCTCCAACGCCTCGTTGTAAGGCATGGGGACTTCTTCCTGCGTCACACGGGCGACCGGGGCGTCGAGTTCGTCGAAAACGTGCTTCTGGATTTGAAAGCAGAGTTCCGAGCCGATCCCGCAAAACGGCCGGTTCTGTTCGGCCACAACAACACGATGCGTCTTGCTGACGGAGTTCAAAATCGTTTCCAGGTCCAGCGGCTTGATGGACCGCAGATCGACAACTTCGGCGTTGACGCCCTTGGCCTGGAGGGTTTCCGCCGCCGCCATCGCCATGCGGACCGTTTGCGCGTAGCAGAGGATCGTCACGTCGCTGCCTTCGCGGTGGATGGCGGCCTTACCGAAGGGAACGAGCACTTCTTCGCCCAGGTCATCGACCGGGCCTTTGGTGCTGTAGAGGAGTTCGCTCTCCAGGACGAGCACGGGATTGTCGTCGCGGATGGCGGTCTTGAGGAGACCCTTGGCGTCCCGCGCGGTGGCAGGCATGACGACCTTCAGGCCAGGGACGTTGGCATACCAGCATTCGGTGGCGTGGGAGTGCGTTGCACCGAGCTGGTGGGCGGGGCCGTTGGGGCCGCGGAACACGATGGGCACCGTGAACTGCCCACCGGACATGGTGAGCATGTTCGGCGCGTTGTTCACGATCTGATCGAACGCCACCAGTGAGAACGAGAACGTCATAAACTCGATGATCGGCCGCAGCCCGGTCATCGCCGCGCCGACGCCCAGCCCGGCGAATCCGGCTTCGGCGATGGGCGTGTCGATCACGCGTTTGGGGCCGAACTTTTCCAGCAGCCCTTGGCTAATTTTGTAAGCGCCGTTGTACTCGGCGACTTCTTCGCCCATGAGGAACACGTTCGGGTCGCGCTCCATTTCCTCAATGAGGGCTTCGTTGACGGCTTGGCGGTAGGTGATTTCTCTCATGGCGTAATCGGAGTCGGGTGGCGGAGCCAACAGCAAAATCTTTGTTCGTCGAAGCAGAATCTGGCTTCGTCAAATTGCTCGCGATTGAAGGCCGGCAGTTCTTGCAAACGCTCTGAAAGCTTGTTTTCGCCGTCGCATCCCCACGGAATGGCAAAATATTGGTCGGTATCGAGCGGTCCCGCATACAAGAGCCAAAACCTCTGCGTCGCACCTGCAACGCGAGACCCAGGATCGGTGGTTTGCACAATTACCCCGGTCAATGCCTTCCAATGAAGGCGAACATAGCCACGGATCGAGTAATCGCACATCACGCCGACCTTGGTCACGCTGACTTTCACCTCTTCGAGCGCAAGAGGCCTTGCGAGCTTTCGACGAAATCGCCGCGCCTGCCAACGACGCATCAGTGCAAAGCCTACCCCCCACAGAAGAGGGAAGCATAGGTAAGCAATATGCAGCCATGGAATTGAGTCAGCGTCGGCCAGCACCATCAATCGAACTACACCGGAACTCCGTTTTCGGTATTCACGAACGTATAGTCGTACAACGCCTCCAGCGGCGGCTCGGGGCTTTCCTCGGCGAACTTCACGCTGGCCGTCGCGATGTCCTTGGCCTCGGCGTCCATCGCATCGTACCTTTCCTGCGTCAGCGTGCCCTCGTCGGTGAGTTGCTTGGCGAGCTTGGCGATAGGGTCGAGGTCCTTGTATTTGTCGAGTTCTTCCTTGGTCCGGTAGAGGCCGGGATCGCTCATCGAGTGCCCGCGATAACGGTAGGTGCGGATTTCCACCCAGTACGGCTGCGGCGTCGCGCGGACCGTTTCCACGATGGGCTTGAGGCCGTCGCGCACCGAGCGCGCATCCATGCCATCGATGACCACGCTGGGCATGTCGTAACCCTTGCCGCGATTGACGATCTCCTTGAGCGGATTGGAACGGTGGGCGTGCGTGCCCATCGAAAAGAAATTGTTCTCGCAGATGAAGATGACCGGCAGTTTGTAAAGTCCGGCCATATTCAGTGCCTCGTGGAACGCTCCGATGTTGATGGCCCCATCGCCCATGTAGCAGAGCGTCACGCGGTCCTCGTTGCGATATTTGCTGGCGAACGCGAAACCGGTGGCCAGCGGAAGATGCTGGCCGATGATGGCATGGCCGCCCATCATGAAGCGTTCCTTGTCGAAATAATGCATCGAGCCGCCAAGGCCCTTCGAGCAGCCCGTCGCCTTGCCGAAAAGCTCGGCCATGCATGAATCCGCGCTCGTGCCGCGCGCCAACGCGTGACCGTGGTCGCGGTACGCTGTGATGAGGTAATCGTCGGGCCGCGTGGCCGCCACGGAACCAGCGACCACCGCTTCCTGGCCGATGTAGAGATGGCAAAAACCGCCGATGCGATCCCCGCGTTGGTATTGTTGGGCGGCGCGTTCCTCGAAACGCCGGATGAGAAGCATCTGGGAAAGCATCCCAAGCTCCTGTTCTGCTACAGAACTCTTGTGCATAGGTGGTTCGTCTTCGGCCACGCGGACGGAAACCCGGTCAACGGCGCGGCGTGCGATGGGTTGTGAACGGGCAAAGAACGGTGCGCTCCCCGACTCCGGCGGCGCAGCCAAGGCTTTGTTCGTTCCCCAAACAGCCAAAGAGGAAACGCCGCTAGCCCTGCTGCCTCGCACCGGAGAGAAGTCGATCCGACCCGGCAACGGCCTTCAGCGGGGCAAGCTCGGCCTCCCGCGTGGGCCGCGTCAGGCGGACGCAAGCGAGGAACACGATAGAATAGAGCGCGTCACTGACAAGTTCGTTTCGGAAAAAAACGTACGACGGCGGATAGCCGGGCAGGCCGAGGGTCAACGCCTGCCACAACCCGGCGAGCGTCTGCGGATACTCGGGGGAGCCGACCCAGGTGAGCGCGTTGCTAGCCACGTAAAAGAATACCGAGCCTGCGAACGTCGCACCCAATACGGCCACGGCCGACCTCCCCCAGGACGCGCGGCGGAGCGCCATGCCGCCAACGCCGATCAGCGCAAGCAGCGCGTAGCGAGCGAGCAACGAGGCCGCGAAGAAGTTCGCTCCATAGTGCAGGTCGATCACGAGGTCAGAGAGAAGCAGGATGCCCAGCGGCACGACCAGCGCCAAGCGGCGAGGCAGGAAAGCCCCCGCGCAAAGGGCCACCGCCGCCAATGGGCTGAGGCCGAGGGTCCACTCCGAGACAGTCGGCTGCCACGCCAGAAAAACGCGGAACAGGGCAACGAGCGGGATCAGCAAAAGCGCGGGAAACATAGACTTGTCATTGTCCGGTATTTCGCCGGAGGATCAAGGGCAAGAAATCGTCGGTGGCATCGGGCGCGAGGGAATCCGGTAGAGGTGCGGATTCACTTTCGCAAGCATCTCCAGACGGCTCCGAGCAGGCCGATGCGGCCGGTCGTCCCCCAAGGTAGGGATGGCTCTTCGAGCCACTCCCTATTATTTCCGGGGAGGCGCACCGTACGCACGGAGGTCGTCCAAGCCAAATTTGGGACTGGCTCGGAGAGCCATCCCTACCTGCGGGACGACGCCTGCGGCGGGCCTCCCGCACGCTCTTTGCCAGCCGGGGGGGCGAAGATCGCGGCGGTCACTCCCATCGTTCGACCAGCAAGCGCAGTTCATCCACGAGTGACTCGATCTTCTTTAGGTCTTTGCGCCGGCCAGCCACAGGCTTGACCTCCAGCGTCCGCAGCAGCGTGGTCATGTCGCGCAGGTCGTAGAGGTAGGTTGGTCCCGACCCGGCGTTCTTTGCCCCGCGCCGACCTGCCACCTGTTTTTCGTTGTCGGCTGCCATCCGCTGTGCCCCCACCCCGGCCACCCGCTCGCGCAGGCGGATGATCTCCATGTCGATCCGCTTCGCATAGTGCTGGCACGCCAGCCGCAGCGTCTTCCGCAAGGCGTCGAGTTCCTCCACCGCCGACTTGTAAGGCGAAGCTTCGGGAGCGTCGGCCGCCACGATCCCCGCACCCTCATCGTCGGCGTTGCCCTTTTTCATCGTTGCAATCACGGCAGCGGGAGGCTGTGGACCGTGCGTGACCCCTGGTGTCGTACGCGACGCGCCACGCTCGCCACTGGCGCGACTCCCCGTTCCGTGCGAATAAATGCCACGTTTTCCAAGACACTTTCTTCGTACGGACGTTCACCGTCGCGGCTCCGAAAAATTGGAAAATCTTTGTCACAGCGCGCATCCCCGAACATCATGTTCACCTTTCCCAAGACTTACGACGTGCTCGTCATCGGCGCGGGTCACGCCGGGATCGAGGCGGCATTGGCGGCGGCACGGGCGGGTTGCGAGACGGCGATGCTCACGCAAAATCTCGATTCCATCGGGCAGATGTCGTGCAACCCGGCGGTTGGTGGATTGGCTAAGGGGCACATGGTCCGCGAGATCGACGCGCTGGGCGGCATCATGGGTATCAACACCGACGCCACCGCCATCCAGTGCCGGATGCTCAACGCTTCCAAGGGGCCGAGTGTACGCGGGCCGCGTTCGCAGTGTGATAAGAAGGCGTATCAGTTCCGGCTCAAGGCGGTGTGCGAGTCACAGGAACGGCTTGACCTGCACCAAGGCAACGCTGCTCGGCTCGTCCTCAACGCTACCGGCGACCGTGCGGAGGGCGTCGAAACGCATCTCGGCGTGCGGCTGCGAGCACGGACGGTGGTGGTGACGACGGGCACGTTCATGCGCGGCCTGCTGCACGTCGGCCAGCAAAACCAGGCCGGTGGCCGGATGGGCGATCCGGCCAGTTCGCTCAGCGACAGTTTGCGCGAACTCGGCTTCGAGATCGGCCGTTTCAAAACAGGCACGCCCTGCCGACTCAACGGGCGTTCCATCGATTTTGCACGCTGCGAACTCCACCCGGGCGACGACCCACCCCCGGCGTTTTCGTTTTGGCCGGAGCGTCTGGCGGAGCGCGGGCCGAATGATCTTTTCACCCTCAACGGGTGGCGCGACGGCGTGTTCCACGTGGAACAACTCCCCTGCTGGACCACGCACACCAACGAGCGCACACACGCCATCATCCGCGACAACCTCGACCGGTCGCCGATGTATTCCGGTCGCATCGAGGGTGTCGGGCCACGCTATTGCCCGTCGATTGAGGACAAGGTGGTCAAGTTCGCGGAGAAGGCGAGCCACCAGCTTTTTCTCGAACCGGAGGGGCGGCACACGCGGGAATATTACGTGAACGGCATTTCCACGAGCTTGCCGTTCGAGGTGCAGCTCGCGTTCGTGCGGACGGTGCCCGGTCTCAAAAACGCGGAAATCATCCGGCCGGGGTACGCGGTGGAATACGACTATTGCCCGCCGACGCAGCTCCGTCCGACGCTCGAAACCAAGCGCGTCGAAAACCTGTTCTTCGCCGGGCAGATCAACGGCACGAGCGGCTACGAGGAAGCGGCGGCCCAGGGGATCGTGGCGGGGATCAACGCGGCGCAAAAGGTTCTCGGTGGCGGGCCGTTCGTGCTCGGACGAGCGGAAGCGTACATCGGCGTCCTCATCGACGATCTCGTCACCAAGGGGACCAACGAGCCTTACCGGATGTTCACGAGCCGGGCCGAACACCGCCTGCTCCTGCGCGCGGACAACGCGGATGTCCGCCTGACTGGCCGCGCGCGGGACCTCGGCCTGATCGACGACGCGATGTGGGTGCGGCATCGTGAGAAACTCGCGCGACTGGAATCCGCACGCGCTTGGGCGGGCTCCGCGAAGCACGATGGCCTGCGTCTCGATGGCTGGCTGCGCCGGCCGGAGAACGATTGGCGCGTGTTGCCAGCGGAGTTGCGGCGGGACGTGGAGTTCTCCTCCGAAATTTGGGAACAGGTGGAGACCGACCTGCGTTACGAGGGTTACATCCGGCGGCAGGAGGTCGGCGTCGAACGCGCCCGCGGCCTGGAGAGCAAGTTGATCCCGCCGGGGATCGACTACGCTTCGATCAGCGGCCTGCGGACCGAAGCCCGGCAGAAACTCGCCCACATCGCCCCGGCCAATCTCGGTCAGGCAAGTCGGATTAGCGGGGTGACGCCGGCGGATATTGCTTTGCTGGCAGTGTGGATGGAGCGGTCGTCAACAAGGTAGGGGTGGCTCTCCGAGCCGTCCCAAATGTTTCTGGCGAGGCGCACCGTGCGCACAAGGGTCATCCAAGCCAATTTTGGGACTGGCTCGGAGAGCCATCCCTACCTTGCTTGGACCAGCGGCAGCCTCGCGGCTGCATCGCATAACAACCGCGCCGCATCCTCCCAGCGCAGACTCTTGACATATTGCCGGCCAGCCTCGCCCATCCGCCCGCGCAACGCCGCATCCTCCAGCAGCCGCTCGATGGCCGACGCCAACCCTGCGAGGTCCCCTTCGGATACCAGGAGCGCCGTTTGCCCATCGACCACCGCTTCCACCACCCCGCCGGAACGGAACGCCACCGCCGGTTTCCCGAAGAACGCCGCTTCGAGAAAAGAGATGCCGAACCCTTCCACGCTCCGAGCCAGCGTCCGACTCGCCTGCGCGTAGACCGTGCAGCGTGCGTACACCTCGGCGAGCGCCCGGTCGTCCAAGCCCCCAAGAAACTCGCACCGCACCCCGCCCGCACGGCAGGCCGCTTCGATTTCGGCGCGGTACGATTCCTCGCCGACGCCGACGGTTTGGTAGATCACCCGTTCGCGCAAAGCAGCAGGCAACAGCGCCAGAGCTTGCGCGACCTCCCGCTGCCCTTTGCGCGGATGCAGCCTTGCCACCGTCAACACGCGCCAGATTCCATCGTCCCGCTCGGTTGCATCAGGCCCCGTCGGCTGGTTGGCGAAGGCCACCGGCAGCGCGCACAACGCGACGATGACTTCCGCTCCATCCGGCAGCAGACCGCTCTCCCGCACCACGGCCGCCGTGTACCGTGAACAAGCTCCGAACCCTCCCGCCCGGGCGTAATATCTCCGTGCCAGCCATCGCCACACCGGACTCCGCGCGAACCGCAATACCTCCGAACCATAGAAAACCACGAGGGTCCGCCGCGCCGAAACCACCCCCAGCAGATCGAACCAGAAAAAGATCATCTGCGCCCCCACGCTCATCACGAGAATCGAACGTTGCCGGAGCGACTCGCGCCGCCGCCACCAACCCCGCGCGAGCGACCACAAACCGCGCGGGGTCAGGCGGCCGCTGGACGGGAACCGGACCACCGGCGGGTCGTCAAACGATTCAGTGGTAATACCGAATGAATTGTCTGATGATGCGCCAGCGTTTTCCTGGCGACGATTTGCCGTCCATACTTCCAACTCGATGCCCAAGGCCCGCGCCGCTACGGCAACCTCCCGCACGTAGACCGCCGCTCCGCCCTTGAACGGCAGGTATTCGTGGGTAACCATCACCAGCGGGTGAACGGGACTCATCAAAGGGATTGTCGTATCGTGTACTTTGTGCTTACAAAAGCATCACAAAATTTCTGGAACGATTGCACTCCGCAGCGCGTACAAAGAGTATCATGGTGTGCCGTCCCCAGAAGAAAAGGTTTCCAATTTTCGTCGTTGCTCGTTACTAACCAAGACCGATTTTCCATCTTGTAAATCCATCGCCGCATGTCAGAACCGACTGAGCAAGACTTCCAGAACATCAGGACCGCCTTGAAGCGTTGCAGCCCGGAAACGGTCGAAGCCGCCATCCGCTTCCGTGCCACCGGCGACCTGAGCGTACTGCCAACCGTGGTGTATGGCATCATCGAACGGCATCTGCCGCCAGAGAATACCCGTAGCCTGTCCGACGCCAGCGACGACACACGGCTCATCGAGGATTTGGGGATCGATTCGCTCACCCTTCTGGAGATCGTCCTGACCATTGAGGAGACCGTCGGTATTTCCGTCGAAAACGAAGAATTGCGCGACATCCGCACCTTGGGCGAGGTCAAAACGTTCATCGTGCGCAAGATTTCCGCCGGCAGTGGTGGGAAGGCCGAGCCTGTCGCCAAGACGCGGCGTTACAGCCGGACCGAGATTCTTTCCCGGCTGCCGCAACAGCTTCCTTTCTTTTTCCTCGACGAGGCGGTGATTGAAGGCGACACCGTGCGAGCACGGTATCTGGTGCGCGGCGACGAGTATTTTTTGGAAGGTCATTTCAAGGATAACCCGATCATGCCTGCGGCCATCCTTTTCGAAGCCATCGGGCAGGCGGCGTGTCTGTGGGTGCTCGACTGCGCCCCGGAGCAACTCCACACGGAACTGCAATCCAACGAGGTGCTTTTCGCGTCGATGGAAGAGGCGCACGTCTACCGGCGTGCCCGGCCCGGCGACCTCATCGAGATGGAGGCCACGCTTGTGCGCCTGCGTGCGCCGCTGGCGGTGTTTCGTGGCGGGGCAACCCTGCGCGGCGAACGTCTGGCGAAGATCGAACACCTCGTGCTGGCGTTCGGTGAGGAAGTGGTCGAGCACCTGGACGAACGCGAGAACTCCGTGAACGGCGCGGCGGACACGGCGAGTCCGCGCACGCTGGCCGATCTGATGCCCGGCGCGACGGTCGGGGCGGCTGCTCCGACGGCGAATTCCTCGGTGGACCCGTCGCTGTAGCGAACGCCCTCCAAATTGAGCCGCCGACACCGATAAATCGGGGTGGCGGCGGACGGTGGGTTGGCGGAGATTGCCCGCTCGCATGAAGAAGCTGTCCTTGTCCGCGTGCCGTGCCTTGTTCGCCCGCCGGGGTGTCTGCCCATGAAGCGCGTGGTCATCACCGGGCTGGGGTTCATCACCAGCATCGGCAACAGTCGCGCGGAAGTCAGTCGCAGCCTGCGCGAGACCCGAACCGGCGTCGAACTTTTCTCCGAGTTCGCGGACGATCCGGCGATTCCCGTCAAGCTGGCCGGGACCGTGAAGGAGTTCACTTTTCCCACGACCGAGTTCGAGGACTGGACCTATCCGCCGCATTACAAAATCTCGCGCGAAATCCTGCGGCCCATGACGCCCAACGCGCTGTACGCGTACTTCGCCATGCGCCAGGCCATCGACGACGCGAAACTCGCGCCCGCGCAGGTGTCCGATCCCGCCACCGGGCTCATGTGCGCGAGTGGCGGCTCGATGTGGATGGCGTACGCCAACCTGGACACCATCGTCAAACGCGGTGTCATGCGCTGCCAGCCGATGGCCATCATCAATTCCATTCCCGGTTCGCTCTACATCAACCTCGTGCCGGCGTTCCGGATCAAGGGCGCGAGTCTCGGGCTTTCGAGCGCGTGTTCGTCGTCGTCGCACGCGCTCGGGCTGGCGGTGGACCTCATCCGCACCGGACAGCAGAAAACGGTGTTCGTCGTCGGGGCGGAGGACTGCAACAAGTTTTCCATCCTGCCGTTTGCAACCGTGCGGGCGTTGAGCGTGCAGACCGACCCGGCGAAGTCGCCGTGCGCGTTCGACAAAAAGCGCGATGGCTTCGTGGGGACGGGCGGGGCGGCGGTGCTCGTCGTCGAGGAACTCGAACACGCGCTCGCACGCGGCGTGGAGGAAAATATCTATGCCGAAGTGCTCGGCTGGGGGCAGGCGTCGGACGGTTACAACGTGCTCGCGCCCGAACCCGGCGGCGACGGACTCTCGCGGGCGATGACGATGGCGCTGGGCGACGCAAAAATGCAGCCCGGGCAGATCGAGTACATCAACGCGCACGCGACCTCGACGCCGTTCGGCGATGTTTCGGAAATCAACGCCATCAAGAGCGTGTTTCCCGAGGGGGAACGGCCCCTGGTCAGTTCCACCAAGAGTCTGACCGGCCACGGCCTGTCGCTGGCCGGGGCGATGGAGGCGGCGTTTTGCTGCGTGAATTTGCGGGAAGGTTTCGTGCCGGTGTCGGCGCACATCACGGAATTGGACCCGATGTGCGAAGGGGTGCCGGTCATCACGCAGCCGGTGGACCTCGCGCCGAAGATCGTCATGAATAACTCCAGCGGGTTCGGCGGGACGAACGTGGCGACGGTGTTAAAAAAGTGGGAAACGTGAGGCGATCCAGCTTCCGTTCCCCATGCAATCTTCCACCGTGCCAAAACGCATCTTCCTCACTGGTGCCAGCGCCGGGATCGGTCTGGCAACGGCGCGGGCGCTCGCGGCGGCAGGTTGCGAAGTGTGGGGAACGTCGCGCGATGTAAAACGCTTGCCGAACGATCTGCCGAGATTTCATCCGGTGGCGCTGGATTTCGATCAGCCTGCATCGGTGGAAGCCGCCTTCCGGGGTGCGTTGGCCGAAGCGGGCGGTCGGTTCGACGCGATCATCAACAACGCTGGCGGCGGGTGGTTCGGTCCAGGGGCAGAAATTCCACCGGAGGAAATCCTTTCCCAATTCCACGCGCTCGCGCTGGGGCCGATGGCCATCATCCGGCTGGCGGTGCCGAGCCTGCGCATGCAACCGGGCGGCCTGGTGGTGAACGTCACGTCGCTGGCGGCGCGGCTGCCCCTGCCTTTTGGGGCGGCGTATAGCGCGGCGAAGGCGGCGCTAAGCGTCTTCACGGCGGCCCTCCAGATGGAGGAAAGCGCCCCGACGCGTCCGCGGGAACACCGCCTGCGCTTCGTCGATGTGCAGCCCGCCGACATCAATACGGGGTTCAACCGCGCGATGCGTTATTGGCAAAAAATGGACGATCCGGCCGACCCGGTGGCGGGTGCGATCCGGGGATCGTTGGAGGCGAGCGACCGGAGCATGGCGGGAGCGCCGCCGCCGGAGGCCGTGGCGCGGATGATTTGCCGACTCGTGACCGACGAAGCGACCGCCGCGCGGCGAGCGATGCGGACGGTGGGTAATGTCTGGCAGGCCGTCGGCGGTCCGCTGGCGTACCGTTTTTTGCCGCGCCGATTGATGCTCTGGACGGTGCGGAAAAACTGCGGGTTATAGCAGATCGGTTGTTCCATGTGGAACAACGGTGGGCTACTCCCCCATCCTGCTGACGGCTGTCTGATGTTTGCCACCGATCTCCTCCAGCTTCCCTACCTTGCCCAGCCCGAACGCCGGCATGTTGTGGTAGATCACCTCGTAATAGCCGTCGCTGACGCGGTAGGTCTCGTGATAAATGCCCACGTCCCCGCTGTCGCCGAAGTGCCGGCGGAACCGCTGCCACGCGGGCAGATGCGCGAGGTCCGGGCGGCGGGCGTATTCGGTCAGCGCCTCGAACGACCGCCAGTATTGCAGCATCAGGGTCGTCCGGCCGAACCACATTTCACCGCCGAGCAGCCCGAGTTCGGGCTGGCGCTGCAACTCGGCGAGCATGCGCGGCATGTCGCGCGCGATGGGTAACCACCGGTGGAGTTTCCACGGGCGGTTGATACGCATGCCGATGAGAAAAACGCAAAACGAGCCTTCCAGCCGGGCCGTCATGCGTCGGGCATGAATCATGGCAACCGTGGAAGGCTCGTTCGGTGAGACGCGCTTGGAACGCGGCCCAGTTACTTCTTGATCAACTTCATGCCGCCAGGACCGGAGAGCGAGCCGTCGCTTTCGATGGTGAATTCGTCGTCGGTCCCACCGGCGTTCTTCATCTTCACCTTGTTGCCGTCCACGGTGTAAGGCACGGCCGGGGAAGTTTGGCCCGCCATCGTGGCGGTGACGTTGCTGCCGTCGAAATTGAAGGACATCGCGCCGCTGGGATCAGCGTAGGTGCCTTTGACCTTGGGGCCGCAGGAAGCGAGCAGCACGCAGACGGCCGTCATGGCAAAAACGCGCGAAAGGGTGGAAAAACGGGAGAGGATTTTCATGGGATAAGGGATGTAGGGTTTGACCGGCGACCAACGCCGTACGGATAAGGGCGCAACCCCGGCGCAACAACCTTTATTTGTCAGAAAGCTTCGCTCGTCCGGGCGGCCTCACGCCGGGCCGCGCGCGTCGGAAAAATCCGCCTGCACGACCTCGAAAGCCGCGTCCGCCGCCGCCAGGGTTTCCTCGATGTCCGCCGCCGTGTGCGCGGCGGACAGAAACCAGTTGTGATGCGGATGAAAGAACACGCCGCGCTTGACCGCTTCCCGGCAAAACGTCTGGCTGCGGTAGAAGTTGCGTTCCTGCGCGAACGATAGGAACGGCATCGCGTCCGCGCCGGTGTAGCGAATGGGCAGGCCGTGCTTGGCGGCGAGACGCTCCAGGCCTTCGCGCAGGGTAGCGCCGGTTTTTGCGAGGAGCGCGGGCACGTTGTCGCGTTCGATCACGTCCAGGCAGGCGAGCGAGGCGGCCATCGGCACGGCGTTGTTCCAGAAGCTGCCGGTGAGGAAAACTTTTCCGGCCGCGCGCTGGAGTTCCTGCCTGCCGAGCGCGGCGGAGAGCGGGTGGCCGTTGGCCAGCGCCTTGGAAAAACAGATCAGGTCCGGCTCGAAGCCGAACACCCGATGCGAGCCGCCGACATGCAACCGGAAGCCACAGCGCACGTCGTCGAGGATGAGCACCGCGCCCTCGCGACGGCAGGCGGTTTCCACCCCTTTGAGAAATCCCGGCGCGGGCATCGCGCTGTCACCGAACGCCGGGTGGTGGAACGGCGTCAGGATCACCCCGGCAACCTGTCCGCGATGCGTTTTGAGGAGACGCTCGAAGCCTTCCAGGTCGTTCCACGCGAAACCGTGGATGTGCGCGTAGTCTTCCTCGATCAAGCCGCCGTGGCCCGGCGTGCACCACGCATGGCTGCCGTGATAAGCGCCGTGGACCATGAGGATTTTCTTGCGGCCGGTATGTTCGCGCGCGACCTGAAGGCACCAAGTGGTCATGTCCGAGCCGTTCTTGCCGAACACGGCCCACGACGCGAAATCGACCAGGGAGACGAGGCGTTCCGCGAGGTCCACCATGAGGGGCGATGGGTGGTTGAAGCAATCGCCCTTCTGGCGTTGGGCGTTGGCGGCGGCCTCGACTTCCGGGTGTTTGTAGCCGAGGACGAGCGGGCCGTAGCCGCAGAGGTAGTCGATGTACTCGTTGCCGTCGGCGTCCTGGTAGCGGCAGCCGTCGCCGCTGACTGCGTAGTACGGCGAAGCCATCGGTAGCGTTGCGGCGGGATTCGTGTGTCCGTAGATGCCGCCGGGGATGACGCGCGCGGCACGCTCAAACAGGGCTAGAGAACGGGAGAAGGAGCGGGACATGGTAGAGAAAGGTCCTTCAAAGAAGAAATAGCAGCTAGTCGTCGCAGATTATGCGTGCTTGTAAGCCCGAAGGGACTCGTCCCTAGCTATGCCGCTCTGTGTGAGAACAGCGCGCAAGGTCGATCCCTTGATGGTGCGGTGTCCAGGCAAGGTCAAAGGCGTTTTCGTTCCGTCAGATTGCTCGCGGGAAAGGGAAAGGTGATTGCCACGGCGCACAAGAACGAAACCTAGATGTTCTAAAGTGCGGAGAACACGGTCCAAGGGCGCATCGATGGGAAATTTGGCCATGCGCGGCGAATTACGGCCAGCGGAATAGCAGGCAAGCAAAAAATGCGATGCGTCGAAAGAAATTTGATCAGCATCTGCCACTACGACTCACAGAAGCTCGCCTCATTGCTATACTGGCATTACGGTTTCAGCGACAAACGCTTCAATAACGGCCCCCTCATCTGACAAACCAAGCGAGTTCACCCCGAAGGTTTCCGAGTGGAAAGCGATAGCCGAGCGCACATCTGTCATGGCCTCTTCGTAGCTGTCGCCTTGTCCAACGATTACGCCGCGAGCTAATCCAAGCGGATAGGCGATATACACGTCGGAATGTTTCTCGACGATGATTTTCAAAGAAGGTTCGGACACGCATGTATGATGAATGCAGCATGACGAACAGGCAAGCATAGGCTTTCAGCCCGCCGCGCCACTGAATGCCATCGACGGCGCTTCGGACACGGTGCCGGCCGGTTTCAGATAGTACTCGACCCGGTCCATCGCCACGCTCAGGCCGTCCGCCAGCGGCACGAGGCCGCGCACGTCCACCTTGCCGCGACCGACGGCGGCGTTGGCATCCAGCCCGCCCAGCAGCGCCGCGTCCGCCGTCGCGCGGTCCGTGAAAGTAATCACCACGTCCGGCGCGCCACCCGGCGCGGGTCCGGGGCCGCCCGTCATCCGGCCGCGTGCCCACCGTGCCCAACCGACCAGACCCAGCGACGGGGCGCGGATTTCCGCCGTGCCGTCCGGCGTGTGCGAAAGCGTGTGGCGCGCGACCAAATCGCCCTCCGCCAGCACCGGGATCGCCCCCAGCAGCACACGAAAAAGCAGCCGCACGTGCGTTTCGCGGAAAGCCTCGTTTTCCAATGCGCCGGGTGCGGGTTGCAGGGCGGCGTCGAGCTGTTTTGCCAGTTTCGTGAATGGTCCCACCCGGCCGACGTTCCAGAATCCGGCGGTCGGCACCGGCGGCAGCGCGCGACGGTTCGAAAAAAGTCCGGTTGAGCTGTGTCGCCGAGAGAAACCGCAGCGTCAGCCGCGCGGGCACGTCGGCGTGCGGATGGACCGTCAGGCTGCCGTCGCCGGGCGAAACCAGCGTGGCCACCGCCCCGTCCCGGCCGCCCAGGAGCAGGCGCAACGAAAAATCCCACCCTTTCGCCAGCGCGCGGGCTTCCGGCGATAGTTTCGTCAAATCCTCCAGCGCGGGCAGCACCGCATGCAAATGCAGACGCGCAAGCGAAAGCCTGGACATGGGGAACGGACCGTCGGACGCACAGAGGAAAAACCGGCCTGACAGAGTGGGCAGCGAACCACCCCGGTTCGTCGCCATCGGCCGCGGCGGTTGGCCGCCTCGCGCTTGTTCGTTCCGCGGACCGCCCGCGTGCGCAACGGGAGACGAGGGCGGCAGGTCGGCGGCGAGATGGCGGCGCAGTCCATCCGCACCACGTCGGTCGGATGCGCTGCGCCGGCCGGCAGTCGATCATGCGCCGGCGCGCGGTCTCGTACTCGTCCGGCTCGCGCCGCCCAACGCGCCAGGATCGCTCGGCAGGTTGCTCCGCGACGATGAATCTGCGCCGCGAACCCGTGCCGCTGGGCGTAACGCAGCGTGATCCACTCCTGCGGCATGAACCCGCCCAGGTTGTTGAAAATGATCGGGCAACCGCTGATGATCGCCTCGCTCGTCGTGCCCGTGCCCGGCCGCGCCACGATGGCCGACGACGCCTGCATGAGCAGGTGCATCATGTGCGAATGCGGCAGCGCCAGCACCGGGAACGCGGGGTGTCGAGCGCGCCCACGTCGCGCACGCGTTCCAGCGCGCGCGGGTCGCGTCCGCACAGCGCGATGATCTGCAAATCCTTGCGCGGCTTGCCGGTGCGCGGAGGCTTCCAGAAACGCCAGATGGTTGTTCGCCCCGTGCTCGCCGGTGGACAGCAGCAGCGTGAACCGCTCCGGGTCCAGCCCGAGGCCCCGCAGCAGCGTGGCGCGTTCCTCCGGCGGTGAGCGGCGGGCGGTAAAAGCTCGGGTTGAGCAGGAAACCGCCCACCAGCCGTGCGTTCGGCGGGCATGCCGAGCTTGCGCGCCATCGCGCACGTCTCGGGCACCGCGCCGATGAACAGATCCGCGTCCGGGTTCACCCAGTGGCGGCTGAACCCGTACTTGCCGAAGAGTTCGCCGCAGTACGTCACGCAACGCACGTTTTCCGCGGCCCAGGTGCTCGCGCGCGAGGTCGAAGAATCCGTGGTTGAGCGAGCCGTGCGTGCTCAGGATCACCTGCGGGCGGACGTGGTCGAGGATCGCCTGGAAGCGGTCCACGCCCAGCAGCCGCTGGCGCGAGTAGTGCAGCCCGGCGACCTCCAGGAAATTGAAGTAAACGTGGTGCGCCCAGGGCGCGTGCCGCTGGATGCGGTTGTACAGGCCCGACGCCGAAACGGTACAGCGCCGTGCGTGTTTTCCAGGCACTTGTGAATCTGGATGTCGTTGGCGGCGGCGGTGGCCGTACAGCTTCGCGCGTCCAGTGCACGAAGGAACTGGCGCGCATGTTGTGGCCGCCGCCGGTGCTGGAGGTCAGGATGAGGGTGCGCACGATGCCATGGAACGCCGGACGGAGGATGAGGATGGTCTTAACCCCGCCATTGCGTGCCCCGTTTCGCCTGCCTGCTGGGAAATCATCTCTCTCAGAAATCCGGGTTGGCGCTCTGGTCCAGGTCTACTTTGTCCTTACTTCGCCTGTGTGGCGTCGGGCGGTCTTTAACAACTGGAACGCGTCGCCCGCCAAGGGTACACCGAAAACCAGCGTTTTCCAGGATACGCTTGTCCGGCTCGAAGGGCGAGCGAAAAAAGAAAAGCGCCAGCAGGAAGCAACTCTGCGGAAAGGTGATGGTCATCGTGAAGTAACGTGCCCACGTGAAAAACGATGAGCAGCGCCGCCCACGGCCGCGCGAGCGCGGGCCGGAACGCGACCACGAGCGAAAAAAGTTCCAGGTAGATGGCGACGGGCATGGCGGGCCACGTCAGCAACGGGTGATGGATGATCCAGGCGCCGAGCAGGCTGGTGGAATGCGGTCTGGAGCAGCCGCTGGGCGATGAGCGCGCCCAGCCCGCCGGGGGCAAAGGCGTTGGGCTGCAGGCGGACGAGCTGGCAGAGCGCGCCGCCGAGTTTGCCGACGCCGCTCATGGTGTAGCTCATCAGCACGGCCGGCCCCGCCAGCCAGAAGACGAGCAGCGTGCTCTGGCGCAAGGCGGCGGTTCGTCCGCGGGCGCGGGGCGGTGCCAGCCGCGCGGCAGGAGGATGAGCAGCCGCGCGACGAGCAGCGGCAGGTGCAGGCTGTGGCCGATCTTGCCGTAGGAATTTTTGAGCGCGACGTATTCGAGCAGGCCCAGGAACGCCAGCGCGCGGGCGGTGCGCCAGCCGGGCAGCGCGAACGCGCCGAGGATGTTCGTGGCCGAGGTAAAAAGAAGAACAGCCCGCGGACCGCCGCTGTCGGGTCGCGGTGCCGGCAGCCAGGCGACGGGCCAGAGGGGCGCGAAGGTCGCGCGTTCGAGCGAGACCGGCAAGCTCCGTCGAACTGCGTGACGGCGAGATAGAGCAGAAACGCGTAGAACGCGCGGACGAGCGTCTGCGCGAGCGTGAAACGGCGGGCCTGTTCGCGGAAAACGCTGCCGGGCGCGGCGGCCAGGGACGGCGACACGGCGAGGAACCGGCGACAGCGGCGCAACGACGTGAAGATAGGGGCGGTGTTGGCAATGGCGTCTGAAACATGTGCGGGGAGATTCCCAGCAAGGCAGCCGACAGGCTGCCGGTCGTCACAAGTCGGATTGCCTCGGAGAGGCAACCCACCTTGTTGAACGACGCCTGCGGCGGGATGCTCACGACACGCTTTCTCAGGGTTCGCCCGGTGCCGAAGGAACGCAAGGACTCGGTTCGCTGCACGCGGCCGGTTTGCCAGCGTTCGACGGGCCGGTACGTCACGCGCACGAGGTCGTAATGCATGACGCGACGGCGTCGAAATGCGCCTCGATCTGCCGCCGCAAGCGCGCGGCTGCGTGGCGGCGTCGTGGTTTTGCTCGGCGTCGCCGAGTTGCTGGATGAGTTGGTGGGTCACGATGGAATGCGGACGCGTGCACGAGCCGTGCCGCCTGGCTGAAGGGACGGCGGCGGGTCGAGGGGTTTGCCGTCCGTGGCGCGCAGGATCAGGTCGTATTCGCTCGATGGCCGGGCACCAGCGAGAACAGAAACCACGACGCGAACGGAAAAATCTCGCTGCCGCGGCGTCAACGCTGCCGCCCATACCGACGACGCATCACGCAACGCAGCAGCGCCACGGCGACGAAGATTGCAGACGGCGGTAGCGGGACATCGGCGGGATGGATAAGATGAAAGCAGAAATCAAAAAAGGCAGAGGGCAGAAATTCCAGTAGTGGTACAGCATGCCTCTCTTCCTAGCCCCGGCAGGGGCGGCAGAGTTTAGCCCACGGCGTGAGCCGTGGGAACATCGCACCCCAACGCTATAGCCCCGGCAGGGGCGTAAGAAAACCGACCGGGCCATCCATAAAATGTCCCTGTTTTTCTTACGCCTCTGCCGGGGCTGTGGCTCTTTGGTGATGGCATGCTCCCACGGCTCACGCCGTGGGCTAAACTCTGCTGCCCCTGCCAGGGCTCAAGCAGGAGCCAGATTGTACCACTACCATTTCAGCCCTCCGCTTTCTGCATGGCACGAATCCTCTACGGCGTGATGGGCAACACCTACGGCCACGTCATGCGCACGCAGGCCATCGTCGAACGGCTCATGCCCGAGCACGAGTTTCTTTTCGTCGGCGGCGGGCGCGTGCCCGAGGCGCTGGGCGCAGCGGGACGCGGCTGGCACGTGCTCGAGGTGCCCGTGCTGCGCACCGTCCATCAAAAGGGCAAGGTGTCCGTGTCGCGCGTGATCGGCCAGATCGCCGGACGGCTGGTCGACACCCCGCGCGTCCTCGGCGGACTCGCGCCGCGTCATCGACGATTTCCAGCCCGACCTCGCCATCTGCGACCGCGAATTTTTCCTGCCCCTCGCGTGCCGCCGCGCCGGGCTGCGCGTGCGTCTCGCTCGACCATTCGCACGTCCTCAAGGCGTGCCGCTACCCGGTGCCCGCCGGGCGAGCGCCTGAGCTGGACGCTGGCGATGCTCAACGATTACCTCCTGTTCGATTTCACGCGCCACCATCTCATCGTCAGCTTTTTCCATCCGCCGCTGCGCCGCCGTCGGCGCGGGCGCGGCGACGTGGACGAACTCCTGCCGCCCGTGTTGCGCCCGGCGGTCACGCGCTGTCCAACCCGCGCGCGGGCGAGCACGTCCTCGTTTACCAGACCAGCGCGACGTTCCGCCCGCTGCTCGAACCGCTGCGCGCAGCTGAACGCGGCCCGTGATCGTCTACGGCTACGGCACCGAACGCGAGCACCGGCGCGGGCAACCTCCTGTTCAAACCCTACGACGACCGCGCGATCCTCGAAGACCTCGCCGGCTGCGCGTACGCGGTGGTCAACGGCGGGCACAACCTCATCTGCGAGGCGCTGCACTTCGGCAAGCCGGTGCTGTGTTTTCCCATCGCGCGGTTGTTCGAGCAGTTCATCAACGCGTGGCACGTCCGCGCGCTGGGCTACGGGGATTTCTCGACCGACCCGCGGCCGGGCAAGGCGATGTTCGAGGCGTTCGAGCGCGAGTTGGACGCGTTACCGCGCGGCCATCGCGGCGGCGGGGAGTTTCGACGGCACGGCGCGCGTGGTCGAGCGGGTGCGCAATTTGGTGGCCGGGAACTGAATCTACGGACGGCCGGGAGTGCCGTTGGGAAGCGCCGATTTGGGAACCGCCGGCGCGGTGGGAACAAACCGTTCGCCATCGTCGCTGTTGCTCCGGCGCCGCCTCCTGCGGACAACCGTCCTCGGCGCGGGCTTGTCCGTCGAAGGGTCGATCAACTTGCGGAGGCCCGGCAGCAGTTCCTCCGAACCCTCCTCCTGCCACTCGTACGGGTAAGCCTCCAACTGGTGCACGAGCAGCAGCGCGAATGGTTTGTTCGGCGTTTTCTCAAGGAGCGGCAGCGCCTCGGCTGCCTCGGCGAGAATCTGCGCGTGAATGATGCGCGAGATTTCCTCGGCGTTCTCACGGGCCGCGCCGTCCTGGGCGGCGATCTGGCCCGGCAACGCCCACAGGCGCACCTCCGCCCGCATCAGGTTGAACAGGTGCGTCTCGGACGCGTGGTTGGCTTTGAGGTCCGCCCACGGCGATTCGAGTGGCGAGTACATCGCCAGCTCGGTTTCCAGCGTCGCGCGGGACGGTTGGGCGGGCGGGGGCGGTGTCCCGGCCGGCGTGGCGTCCGGGGTCTGCGCGTGCAACGCCCCCGCCGCCAGCACGGCGAGAATCGGTAAACAACGGCGGCGGATGGACATCAGCGATTTCAAGAGGCTCCGATGCCACTCTGCCGGAATCCCCTAGCGGTGGTCGAGAAGTTCTTCGACGGGGAAGCGCACTTTCGGAAGACCCGCCGCGCCGTCGTCGGCCGCGCGATGGCCCACCGGCGCGAGCACGACCGCGCGATAACCCTGCGCGGTCAGCCCGAGAATTTCGTCGAACTTGTCCGTGTCGAAGCCTTCCATCGGGCAAATGTCCACGCTGCTGAGCGCGGCGAAGACCATCAGTTGGCCCAGGGCGATGTAGGCCTGCCGCGCGCACCATTCCTTGATGACCGCATGGCGCGGTCCGTGGACCACGTCGCCTCTGATGACCTTGCCGTAACCGCCCTTGAGGTGCTCCACGTCCGTGCCGCGCACCTGGCTGATGCGTTCGAGGTAATGGTCCACGTCGGCGTCGGTGACATCCGTGCGTGCGGCGAAAACGACGAGGTGCGAGCAATCGGTGATCTGCGCCTGACCGTAGGCGGCGGGTCTGAGTTTCTCGCGCAAGTCGGGATCGCTGACGACGATGAACTTATACGGCTGCAACCCGTACGAGGAGGGGGCAAGTACGAGGGCCTGCTCGAACTTCGCCCATTCGTCGGCGGAGAGTTTTTTCGAGGGGTCGAATTTCTTGGTCGCGTAGCGCCAGTGGAGGGCGGCGAGTGTGGCGTCGGCGGAAAGGAGTGGTTGGTCCATGCGGGATATGGGTAGCAAGATGAAGGTAACGCTTCAACATTAAAACACTTGGCCGAGAATCCAGTCAAGGATGAAACGGTGCGGCGCTTTCCGGTCCCGCCATCCACCTCGGTGCGCTGTGCGCCTACCCGAGATACGGATTGCTCACGCGTTCCCGGTTCACCGTCGTCTCTGGCCCGTGGCCGGGTAGGATCGTCACGTCGTCGGGCAGCGTCAGGATTTTTTCGTGGATGCCGCGCAGCAGCAGTTCGTGGTCGCCGCCGGGCAGGTCCGTCCGGCCGATGGAACCGGCGAAAAGCACGTCGCCACCGTAGAGCCGCCGGCCGGGCACATCGTAAAAACACAGGCTACCCGGACAATGGCCCGGCACCAGCAGGATTTTGAACCCCACGCCCGCGAACTCCGCGTGTTCGGTCTCGTCGATGTGCACGCCGCCCAGCACCGGCTCGAAATCGATGCTCAGCCCGAACCGCCGGTACGCCATCCGGTCCTCCAGCAGCGGGATGCCGTCCGGGTGGTGATAGATCGGGCAACCGTGTTCCCTGGCGATTTCGGCGGCGTCCTGGATGTGGTCGATGTGCGCGTGCGTCAACAGGAGCGCGTCCACCCGCCAGCCGTTGCGACGCAGCCACCCCGCGCAGCCCTCGGGCGCGTCGATCAGCAGTTTGCCCTCCTCCCCGTCGGCGGACGTGGGCAGCGCGTAGGCGTTCGTCTGGAAATAGCCGCCGGTGTACTTCTCGAAGGGGGCGTTTTGGTTGGCGTTCATCATTGATAAGCGGACAAGTGATCCCGCGACGAATGAGAATCGAACACCGCGCCCGGGTCCGCTGTCTGAGCGTAGAACAAATTAGATGCCGGCTCGCACGGAACCCGCTACATTCGCTTCCCGCTCTCCGTTCTCTCACATGACCAAACTCCCGCTTTCCCTGGCCGTCGGCTGTTCGCTCCTGCTCACCGGCCCGCTGACCGCCTGCCGCGCGGCCGAGCCCGAACCCGGCCAGATCGCCGTTTCCGAGGCCAAGGCGCTCGAACAACTCCATTACACGCGCCATTCGCTCGACGACAGCATGTCCGACCGCCTGTTGCACACGTACATCGAAACGTACGACTTCAACCGGCTGTTCTTCACCCAGAGCGACATCGACGGGTTCGAGAAGAAGTACGACCACGAACTCGACGATGCCATCTGGCTCGGCGACCTGAAGCCCGCGCAGGTCATCTACGATCTGTACCTCAAGCGCGTCGAAGCCCGCGTCAGCAAGATCAAAAAACTGCTCGAAACCGAGAAATTCGACTTCGACGGCCACGGCACCATCGAGATCAGCCGTCAGAAAGCCCCCTGGCCCAAGGATGAGGCCGACGCCGACCGCCTCTGGCACGACCGGATCGAGAACGAAATCCTCACCGAGCATCTCGCCGAGACGACGCCGGTGGACAAAAAGCCCGCGAAAGCTCCCGATTCCGCGACGATCACGCCGCCCGCGCCGGACAGCGCGCCGAAGACCGTCGCCGAGGACAAGCCCAAGGAAACGCCCGAGCAGATGGTCGCCAAGCGTTACGACCGGCTGCTGCGTTCGCTCCACGAGCAGACCAAGGACGACGTGGCGAAGTTTTTCCTCAACGCGCTCGCGCAATGCTACGATCCGCACAGCGAGTACATGAGCCCGAGCGAGATGGAGAATTTTTCCATCAACATGCGCCTGTCGCTCATCGGCATCGGGGCCATCCTGCGCAAGGAAGACGAGTATTCCAAGATCGTCGAACTCATCGCCGGCGGTCCGGCGGCCAGCCAGGGTGAGTTGAAGGTGGACGACAAGATCGCCGCCGTCGCCCAGGGCAACGAGCCGTTCGTGGACGTGGTGGACATGAAGCTCGACAAGGTCGTGGAAATGATCCGCGGCAAGAAGGGCACCGTGGTGCGCTTGCAAGTCGTCCCGGCGGGCACGAGCGATAATTCCAAGCGCAAGGTCATCAGCATTACGCGCGATGAGGTCAAGCTGACCGACCAGGAAGCCCGCGCGGAGATCATCGAACACAAGCGCGACGACGGCACGGTCGAGAAGTTGGGCTGGATCACGCTGCCCGGTTTTTACGCTGACATGGACGGTTCCCGCGCCACGGGTGCCAAGCGCAAGAGCACCACGAAGGACGTGGCCGCGCTCCTGACCCGGCTCAACAAGGAAGGCATCACCGGACTCGTGATGGACATCCGCCGCAACGGGGGTGGTTCGCTGGAAGAAGCGATTAACCTGACGGGCCTGTTCATCAAGAAGGGGCCGGTCGTGCAGGCGAAGGATTACAACAAGCAGATCACGGTGCAGAGCGACAAGGACCCGTCGATCCTGTACAGCGGCCCGATGGTTGTGCTGACCAGCCACATCAGCGCGTCGGCGAGCGAGATTTTCGCCGGGGCGTTGCAGGATTACCAGCGCGCGGTGATCGTCGGCGACAAGAGCACTTTCGGCAAAGGCACGGTGCAGACGCTGCTGGAACTGGGGCGTTACATGTCGCCGTTCGGGTTCAAGGTGGCCGACGCCGGGGCGCTCAAGTTGACGATCCAGAAGTTCTACCGTCCCTCGGGGCAGAGCACGCAATTGAAGGGTGTCGAGAGCGACGTGGTGCTGCCCTCGCGTTACGCGCATCTGGAAGTTGGCGAGGACGCGTTGAAATATCCGCTGCCGTTCGATGAGGTGAAGCCCGCCGACTACGAAAAGTGGCCCGGCCCGTGGTTCGACCTGGGCGACCTGCGTACGAAGTCGGCCTCGCGGGTAAAAGGCGAGCCGGAGTTCCGCTATCTGCAACAGGACATCGATAAGATGGACGCGCGCACCAAGAGCAACGCGCTTTCCCTCAACGAAGGAGAGCGCCGCGCCGAACGCGACAGCGACAAAAAGCGGGCGGAAGACATCAAGGCCGAGCGAGTGGCGCGGCATCAGGTATCGCCGCCGACGTACGCGCTGCCGTTGAGCGACGTGGACAAGGCGAAGCTGGCGATGCTCCCGGTCAAAAAGGACAAGGAGAAGACCGCCCAGGCCAAGGCGGATGCCGGCGACGCCGCCGCCGAGGACACGGCTTCGGATGATCTGGACGACGACGATGGCAGCACGGCCAAGGCCGATGTCATCGACCCGATCAAGACGGAGTCGCTCAACATCCTCGAAGACATGATCGAGCAGACGCACCACACGAAGCTGGCGGTGAAGACGCAAGGTTGAAGAACGTCGTGGGGACCAAGGCCGCCAAAAGCGGCCGGTCATAATAAGGTAGGGTTGCCTCTCCGAGGCAATCCAAGATTGGCTTGGATGGTCTCCGTGCGCACGAAGCGTCTCGCCGGAAACATTCGGATTGCCTCGGAGAGGCAACCCTACCTTATGACGATGCGCCTGCAGCGCGGGCTGCTACCCGATGATGAATAGCCCGATCAATCTCGCCGAAAAGCTCGCCACGTTCTCCGAACACTGGTCGCCGCGCACGGTCGCGCTGTTCAACGGCCACGACGTGATGGTCGTGAAGGTGCAGGGCGAGTTCGTCTGGCACAAACACGACGACACGGACGACTTCTTTCTCGTACTCAAAGGCACCCTCGACCTGCAATTGCGCGACCGCGTCGTGACGCTCGGGCCGGGCGAGATGTTCATCGTACCCAAGGGCGTCGAGCATCGGCCCGTCGCGCGGGAAGAGGTGCATCTCCTCCTCATCGAACCGACCGGCACGCCCAACACGGGCGACCGGGCCACCTCGGCGGCCCGCAAACTGGCCTGACCCACGACGGCCGCCTACTCGATCAACGTCGTGATCTTCTTCCAGGCTTCGTCCTTCTTGGCCGTGAAGCGTTTGACGTTCGTCTGGTTCATGTTCTGCAGGCAGGCTTTGACATCTGCGGCTTCCTCGGTCAGCGAATCGAACGCCGAGATCGAATCGGTCACGTATTTCACATCCGATGCGCTTGACACCGCGCCCGTGTCCACGAGTTTTTTGAGCGCATCCTGCGCCACCTTCATCGTGCGCTGACAGGTGTCGAGCACGTTGGTGGCTTCTGCGGGCGTATAGGCTTTCTTCGTGTAGGCATCGGCGGTGGTGCCGATGCTCACGTAGGTCATCAGCAGGCTCTGCGCGATGAACGTCCCCATCGCGGTCGTCATCGTCGCCTGTGCATCGTCAGCGGCAGCGGCACGCGACGGCAGCATGGGCGCGCACGCAAGAGCGCAAGCGAGCACGACGGCGGATGGGGAGCGGCGAAAAATTTTCATGGTAGCGGGCAAAATTTTTGGGTTTGGTAAATCGGTGCAATCAAATGATCGGAGCCAAGCGTGGCCACCGACCTGAACAAACGCAAGCATAAAACAGGCAAGGCGTTATGCAGGCGCAGCTCTCCGTCTTGTATCTCCACCGGCCACACGGTAAATTGCCCGGCGTGAGCGGGAGAAAATCCTCCGCCGCCGGGTCCCCTGAAAACCCTCGAAGCCAGCCTCCGCATCCCCGACCTGTGGCAGCAACAGGCCGTCGGTGCTTTGCGCGCCGGGCAGGACGTGGTCGTTCACGCCCCCACCGGCGCGGGCAAGACGTACGTTTTCGAGCTGCTCTATCCCACGCTCAAGGGCCAGGCCGTTTTCACGGTGCCCACCCGCGCGCTGGCCAACGACAAATACGCCGAATGGCGCGCCGCCGGTTGGGACGTGGGCATTTGCACGGGTGACATAAACTTGCGTCCCGACGCGCGCGTGATCGTCGCCACGCTGGAGACCCAGCGCGGCCGGTTGTTGCACCGGCGCGGGCCGCGTCTGCTCGTCATCGACGAATACCAGATGCTCGGTGACCCGCACCGGGGTGCCAACTACGAACTCGCCCTCGCCCTCGCCCCGCCCGGCACGCAACTCCTGCTCCTGAGCGGCAGTGTGGGCAACCCCGCCGACGTGGCCGCGTGGCTGCGGCGTCTCGGGCGCGACGCCGAACTCATCGTCCACCAGGAACGCCCCGTGCCGCTGGAAGAAAGCGTGCTCGACGCCCTGCCCTACCAGCTCGACGCGCGCTCCTACGGCTACTGGCCGCGCCTGCTCGCCAAGGCGCTGCTGGCCGACCTGGGACCCATCCTGGTGTTTGCGCCGCGCCGCGCTGCCGCCGAAGAACTCGCGCGCGACCTCGCCGCGGCCTTACCCGTCGATGACCCACTCGTGCTTTCGCCCGAACAGGCCGCGCTCGCCGGTGAAAAACTCAGCAAGCTCCTGCGCCGCCGCATCGCCTATCATCACAGCGGCCTGAGCTACGGGGCGCGCGCGGGGTTGATCGAACCTCTGGCAAAAACGGGTCAGCTCCGCGCGGTTGTCGCCACGACGGGACTGGCCGCCGGGGTCAATTTCTCGATGCGTTCGGTGCTCGTGACCGACACCAAATACTCCGTGCGCCATTTCGAGCGGCACCTGTTGCCTGAAGAACTGCTCCAGATGTTCGGACGCGCGGGGCGACGGGGGTTGGACGACAGTGGGTTTGTGTTGGTCGCGCCCGGTCGTCCGCGTCTGGAGGACGCGCGTCCGAAGACCCTGCGCAGGGCCACCCAGATCGATTGGCCGAGCCTGCTCTCCGTGATGGAAGCCGCGCGCGAACGCCACGAACCGCCGCTCGCCGCCGCCGCCGCGCTCTGCCAGCGGCTGTTCAGCGTGCAGGAAGTGCCGTTGGGCGTGGAACGCTCGGTCGCCGACGGTCCGCGTCCGTGCGGGTTGTGGGTGGACGCCGAACGCGCCCGGCTCGCCCAACCCCTAAGCGTGGAAATTTTCGCTTCGGGCGGCGACTGGGAGCCATGCGGCGAAGAGGTCCAGGTCCCGCTGGCGGAGTTGTGGATTTGTAGGGCAGGCGCTCCGCCTGCCGCGTTACGGGACGTTGGGTCCAATGGCTCGGCGACGGACGCGATTGCCCACGAAACCGCCATCACGCGGCAGGCGGAGCGCGTGCCCTGCAAGCCGGCACTCCACGACGCCGAGTTCATGCGCGCCATCGGCCGGGGCAATCTTTGCAAGCTCCAACGACCCGAAACCGACCATGCCCCCGGCGGCTGGCGCTACGGGCGCGAGCTTCCCCTCGCCGTGACCCTGAGCGCCAGTGAAGTACGTTTTGTCAAAGGCATGCGCGCCGCGCTCGAAGCACTCTCGGACGATTGGCGCGGACGCAATTTCCCGGTCGGCGGCCGGCTCGGACGCACGGTGTTCGAGGAACGGGTCCTGCCGACGGTGCCCGCGTTGAGCGGCGGCGGGACGCTGTGGCGGCTGGTCGAGCGCGGCGGCGTCCTGATCGCGCAGGCGGATTTCTCCTCGCTCACGTTTCCCGCCCGGCGCGACTCCACCGGCCGCGCGCTGCATGCGCCGACCGAGCGCCGCAACTATCCCGCGTGCTGCCAGGGGTGCCCGCAATTGCCCGTTTGCGAGCACGACAGCAAGTCGGTGACCCCCGCCCTCGCGTGGCGCAGGCTCGGCCTCATCGAACCCGACGGCACACCGACCCGGCGCGGGGTGATCTTCGGTTTTTTCAACCACGGCGAAGGTCTCGCGGTCGCCGCGGCGCTGGAGCAACCGGATTATCCCATCGACGACCTGATCTACGACCTCGCCAACCTGCGGGCCGGGCATCGTTTCACGCCCGAAGGCGACAACCCGTACGGCGGACGGTTGGGCAATTTGTGCCAGCGGGTGTACGGGCGGGCGGATTACCCCGGTTATCTGGAGATGGGTGTGCCGCCGGACTACGGTGACGGTGCGTCGGCGGTCGTCGCGGAGTTGGCGCAACATCCCGGCAATCGCCACCGGCTGCTCAATGATTCCCTGCGCGCGGGCGATCTCGAACGCGCCCTGACCGAATGGCGCAGTCTGTTGTCGCATATCGCCGTCGCGCCGGAATATCCGTGGGATCGCTGGCAGGCGCTCCAGGCCGCCTCGCGCCGATGCGTGGAAACAAGCGCCGGCCAGTTGCCGGTGTTCCCGCCGTTGTCGGCGGCGCAGCAGCGGCGTTACCAGCATCGGTTGTTTCTGAAAGGATGAACGAAATCAATTTCGACTCACTCTGGCGGCGTGTTGTCGCGCAGTCATTGGTGGCGGCCCACGGTTTGCATGGTCCTGCCCACTGGAAGCGCGTCGAGCGGAACGGTTCGGTGCTCGCCGAACGAACGGGCGCCAACCTCACCGTGGTGCGACTCTTCGCGCTTTTTCACGACAGCCGCCGCGAAGACGACGGCAGTGACGACGGGCATGGTGCGCGCGGCGCGGACTTCGCAGCCTCGCTGCGGGGTGAGGGTGCGTTTCTCCTTTCCGACGAAGACTTCACGCGGTTGCATCACGCCTGCGTCTGGCACACCGATGGTTTGCACCACAACGACCCGACCATCGGAACCTGCTGGGACGCGGACCGGTCTCGATCTGGGGCGGGTGGGGCTCGTTCCCAATGCCCGCTTTATGAGCACCGCTTTCGGCCGTGAAATTGCCCGCGCCGGGTCGATCCAGCCATTTCTTCAAACGGAATCCGGCGGCGATGCTAAACGGCGCACGCCGACTTGAACAGAAACGGCGTCGAAACAATGGTTTCCCCCGCCGCGTTGCAGACGATCCGGGTCATCGACACGTGCGGCAGCGGCGCGGCGAGTTGCCACGCGCGGAACGCCGCCATCGTGTCCACCGCGACTTCGAGCGACGGGGCCAGACAACGCCACATGACCGCCCGGATGAAAAGTTCGTGGCAAATCAAAAACACCGGCGCGGTGTTGCGTGCGTTCAACCACGCCAGCGTCGCCTCGACGCGGCCGAGGAAACCGCCGAAGGATTCCGCCCCCTCGCCGTCGCAAAAACGGGGGTCGGCTTTTTTCCAATATTCGTCCACGGCCGGACGCCGCTGCTTGGTGGTGGAGTCCTTCCACGCGTCCGGCCGCAGATAGGTAAACTCTTGGATCGGCAGCATGAGGCTTTCCACGGCGGGGAAACGCTTGATCATCGGCGCGGCGGTCTGGCGCGCGCGCAAAAATGGCGAGTACACGATGACGGCCGGCAACGCCACGGTGGCCGCCGCGAGGGTGCGGGCCTGTTGGCGGCCGGCTTCGGTGAGGGCGTAGTTGGCGGGATGATCGGCGACGCCGCCGACGTTGGCTTCACTCTCGGCGTGGCGGACGAACAGGGCATCGAAGGGCATGATTGAGAAACGCGGGGGTTCGGCCGCCGCGCACCCTTACCCGAGAAGAAGGCTGTATCAAATCGCACGGATGGATTATCTGAAAGCGGACTCCAATCCGCCTCTCTCATGCTCACCGTCATCGATCATCCGCTGGTGCAGGTAAAACTCGGCCGTCTGCGCGACCAGTCTACCACCGTGCCCGATTTCCGCCGTGCCCTACGCGAGACGGCAGCGCTGATGTTTTTCCAGGCCACGGCGGACCTGCCCACCGTCGAGACCGTCGTGCAGACCCCGCTCGCGCCGTGCGCGGCGCGGCAGTTGCAACGGCACGTCGTCCTCGCGCCGATCCTGCGGGCGGGCCTGGGGTTGTTGGAAGGGCTGTTTGAACTCGTGCCCGACGCGCAGGTCGCTCACCTCGGGTTCTACCGCGACGAACGCACGCTCCAGCCCGTGCGCTACTACGCGAAGGTGCCACCGGGCATCGCGGACGCGGCGGTGATCCTCCTCGACCCGATGCTGGCCACCGGCCACAGCGCGTCGGCGGCGGTCTCGGCGCTCAAGGTCTCCGGCGCGCAACACATCCGGTTCCTGTGTCTGGTGAGTTGCCCGGAAGGCATCGCGCATTTCCACGCGACGCATCCCGACGTGCCGGTGTTCACCGCCGCCGTGGACGAGAAAGCTCAACGAACGCGGCTACATCGTCCCCGGCCTCGGCGACGCGGGAGATCGGTTCTTCGGGACGTAGGACGGGTTACTTCGAGATGATCTTCTTCGTGGCGAAGTCGTAGAAGTAGCGCACGCCGTTCGTATTGTAATGATCCGGGTTGTTCGGGTCCGGGTAGTAGTACAGGAACGAGTTCAGCGTGAAATCGTACAGGTACGGGAACAGATTGCTGCTGGTGTAGAAGAACGTTTTGCTCTTGAAGTCGTACAGGTAGATGCCGCCCTGGCCGTCGGCCGCGTCGAAGGGGTACTCGAAGCCGAGATCATTGTGGTAGAGATAGGGTGAGAAATTGAAGTTGTAGTAGCCAAAGGGCACGCCGTCGGCGAACTTGAGGTAATAAAAGCCATTCGTCAGCGCCACCGAGCCGCCGAAGAACGGCGCGCGACGCGTGCTGATCAGTTCCAGGTCGCCGAGGTGCTGGTCGCGGTGCCGCTGCCCGCGGCCTCGGCGACGTAGAGATAGCCGTTCGGCTCGGTGACCGCCAGCGAGGTGACGTTCGATCCGTAACCATTGGTCGAGTTCGGGTCGGGTCCACGAAGGAGTCGAACTGCGTAAAGGTCGTCGTGCTGAAAATCTTGAACGCGCTCTGTCCGTTGAGACCGCCGTCAACCTGCACCTCGTACAGCAGGCTGTCGTCGGCGCTGAAAATCGCCGGTCCAGGGTAAGCGCCGGTGTCGAAGGAACCGATCACGCCGTCGAGATTGTCGGTAGGGATCAGCGAGGTCGTGTAGCCGCTGCCGTCCCCCCGCCGTTGGGGAACACGAAAAATTGTCCGTTGTGGCTGATCGTCAAACATTCGCCGTTGGAAGCCGGTGCTGTTAAAATTGGCTTTGTTCGTGGCACCGGGCGTGGCGGTGGAGACATCAAACGATGCCAGCGTGACGGGGAACTACCGGAATCGCCGAAGAGCGTGCCGCGATCCGGGCTCGATCTGGAGGAAGCCCCCCGCGTACGTGGCCGGGGACCGAACGTCGCCTGCGAAACGCCGGTGGTGGCGTCGATCTGCGCGATGCCGTTTGTGCTGAAGGTGGAGGACAACACGTAGAGTCGGTTATCCAGACCGGCGGCGACTGCAGACGGGGCGAAGGGAGCGGGCAGGCTCGTCAGGGTGGTCAGCGTTTCCAGGTTGACCACGCCGATGGCGGCGGAAGTCGATCCCTTGTTGGCCACATAGAGACGCGTGCCGTCCTGCGAGATGGCGAGGTCGACCGGATTCGAGCCGATGAAGAAGGTGGTCGTGACCGTGTTGGTGCCGGTGTCGATCACGGCGATGCTGTTGTCTGCTGGCAGCGTGGCGTAGAGCCGCGGCCGGGTGGGGTCGAGCAGCAGCTTGCCGGCCTTGAGGTTAAAGGTCTTCAGGGGGATGCCGGACTGCGCCTGGACGGATGAGGTGGGGGACAGGAAGTTCGCCGCGAGGGCGAGACAAAGGGTCGGAAACAGGAGCTTCATAATGGGAGGATGAGTGGTGAGAGTGGAAAACGATGGACTGGGGAGGAGCCCGCCGCCGTTTCCCATCGCCGGGTCGGTGACGCGGCGCGCACTCTATTAAACAGTTTCGGCCCGTGATGGCAACGTTTTCTCCAGCTTGTACCGGAAGAACGACGCCCGGCGCGAGAATCTTCTTCAGTCTTCCCCCCGCGCCCGCGAATACTTGCTTTTTTTGCGAAATTTTTTGTTCCAGTACCGCGCCATCAGCTTGAGAAAGCGCCATCCGTCGCGCACCGGGCTAATGTGGCTGGTCTCCTCCCCGTACACCGTGCTGATCGGCACCGCGCTGATGCGTTCGCCGCGCCAACTGCTCAGGATGATCATCTCCGTTTCGTAGTCGAAGCGCCCCGCCCGGTCACCCGCCAACAACCGCGGCAGCAGGTCGCGGTGGATCATGCGAAAGCCGCATTGGGTGTCCATCACCGGCTGGCCGCAAAGCAGGCTGATTTGCCAGGACATGAACCGGTTCGTCCAACGGCGCACGAGCGGCATGTCCTTCGTGTCGTGCATCCGGTTGCCCACGAGTAACTTGGAACCCTCGCGCGTGACGGTCTCCAGGAAGCGCGGGATTTCCTCGGGCAGATGCTGCCCGTCGGCGTCGAGCAGGATGACGTATTCGACCCCTTTTTGAGCATGGCGCGCAAACCGGTCTGGATGGCCATGCCCTTGCCCTGGTTTTGCTCGTAGGAAATGACCTCTGCGCCTGCCCCGCGCGCGGCGTCGGCCGTGCCGTCGGGCGAACCGTCATCGACCACGATGACTTCCGCGACCTGCGCGAGCGTGCGCCGGACCACCTCGCCGATGAACCGTTCCTCGCGGTACGCCGGGATCAGCGCGCCGATGCGGGCGTAGCGGTACTCGGTGTCGGGGTCGAGATGGGATAGGTCTTCCACGGCGGAGAAAGGGAGCGGAAGCGCGCATCATGCCGGGTTCGCGCGGAGAAACAAACGGCAAAATGCGAAAGGCGGGAGTCTAGGCAGCGAGGCGAGTAAGACTCTCGGCGAGTCGTTCATACTGCTCGCGCAAACCGGCATCAATCTTCGAGTCGGCGTCGGAGCGGTCAAATTGCCCAAGAACGCGACCGCAGAAGTCGGCCAGGAAGCGGGCGCACGGGATCAATTCGGCTGGAGAATGCTCGCACCAGAAGGAAAGAGTGCCGCCAAGGCTGCTGATGCTATCGGAGTCGCCGGTAGCGTGCTCGCTCTGGACATAAGCAACAGCAGCCCGGACGTAGAAGCGAAACGCGGTCGGGCCCATCCACATCAAGTCCTCTTGGTAGTAAAGAGTATTCTCGCGGAAAAGACCTTCCGCCTCTTCGAGCGACTTGCCGAGGAAATGCTCGCAGGCAGACCTCCCGTCGAGGCTGCCATACACGTCGATCTCTGCACGAGTCGGGACCGTTTCGCCCTCGTTCATGGGAGTGACGCGAAGGAACACTTCCCTTCTACCCCCCGCGCAACGGCACCGGATGGAAGTCGCTCGCGTGGTAGCTCGAACGCACCAGCGGCCCGCTGGCCACATACTCGAAACCCTTGTTGCGCGCGATGTCGCCGTAAAGGGCAAACGTCTCCGGCGGGATGTACGCCACCACCGGCAGATGCTGCGGCGTCGGGCGCAAATATTGCCCGAGCGTGAGCACCTGGACGTTGGCGGCACGGAGGTCGTCCATCGCCTGGAAGAGTTCGTTCTCCGTCTCGCCCAGGCCGAGCATGACGCCGCTCTTGGTCACGACCTGCGGCCAGATTTCCTTGGCTCGGCGCAGGACTTCGAGCGACGTGGCGTACTTCGCGCGGGAACGCACCAACGGGGTCAGGCGCTCGACGGTTTCCAGGTTGTGATTGAAAATCTCGGGCTGCGCGTCGAGCACGACCTTCAAGCAATCGCCCTGCGCGTGGAAATCAGGGACGAGCACCTCGATGATGATCGCCGGATCGACCGCGCGCACGGCGCGGATGGTTTGCGCGAAGTGGTCCGCGCCGCCATCGCGCAGGTCGTCGCGCGCCACGGCCGTGATGACGACGTGCTTGAGCTTGAGCCGCCGGACGGCCTCGGCCACGCGCTGGGGTTCGTCGATTTCCAGCGGGAACGGTTTCGCCGTGGACACCGCGCAAAATCCGCAGGCGCGCGTGCAGCGTTCCCCGGCGATCATGAAGGTGGCCGTGCCCTGGCTCCAGCATTCCCAGCGGTTGGGGCACTGGGCGCTCTCGCAGACGGTGTGCAGCTTCAGGTCGGCCACGAGCGCCTTCGTGGAAAAGAAAACCGGGTTGGAAGGCAGCCGTACCTTGATCCAATCGGGTTTTTTATCGACGTGCAGGGCGGGATCGATCTTCGCAAGGTTCGCGGCCATGTCAGAGGGAACTATGCGGGACGCCGGGGGCGAATGCAAATCTTGCCGCCGGGAGTGTGGACCCTACTTTGAAGAAATGGTCGACTTCCTCGAATTGCCGTCGGTACGCCGTATGATTTCGCGGGTTAGCCTTGAGGAATACCATCGCATGCCTGAGTACAATGCGAATGGGAGGCGTACGGAGTTGGTCCGCGGCATTGTAATTGAAAAGGTGATCAAGACGCCGATGCACTGCTATTTACAGCACCGTCTGTTTCGCCTGCTTTCGTCCGCAGCGACGGATGGATTATTGGTCTTCCAGCACGATCCGATCACCTTGGTCGATTCCGAGCCAGAGCCTGATGTCAGCGTGGTAAAAGGGACGATGGCCGACTTTGAAAATGCCCATCCGCACACCGCTCTGCTTACAGTCGAAGTCGCTGACACCACCGTCGAACTGGACCGTGCCAAAGTCGGATTGTACGCGGAAGCCGGTGTGTCCGAGTGCTGGTTGGTGCTCGTACAGGAACGAGTAATCGAGGTTTTTACGGAGCCGCGTGATGGCGCTTATGCGCAACGCCGAATCTACACAAGCGGAACAACGCTCGTTCTCGGAGCGTTGCCGACCTTACGCGTTGAACTGGACGCGCTGTTCGCGCGTTAGAGCTTCCCCACCAGCACGCCCTGGATGACCAGGTCGTGCGCGGGATAGATTTCCTTGTAGATCGGATTGCTCGACTCGCTCCGCAGATGCGCCGGACGGCCCTTGTGGACGAGGCGCTTCAGGCACGTCTCGCCATCGACGAGCGCCGCGACGATGTCGCCGTGGCGCGGCTCGCGCTGCTCGGGCGGCAGGAGCACCACGATGTCGCCGTCGAGGATCGGCCGGGGCGTCGCGGCGTTCATGCTCTCGCCACGGACCTCCAGACCGAACGCCCCTTCCGGGAAACGCCCTTTTTTCACCGGCACCGCGCGCACGGGCCGTTGCGCGGCGACCCCTTCGCGGGTTTGCGGCCAGCCGGCGGGCAGATGCCCGAAGATGGGTAAGCTGACCGTGTCGATGTCGCGCAACAGGTCCACCGCCGCCGACACCCTCAGCCGCGCTCGTTTTTCCTTGCGCCGGACGGGCGTCGGGCGCGGCACTTCGGCGCCGTGGTTCGCCACCGGAACGCGGTGCGTTTCGGCTTCGGCGATCCAGTCCTCGATCTGGCGCAGGTGACGCTGGGCGGCATCGACGGTCTCGCGTTGCTGGTCGAGCAGCCCGCGCAACCATTGGAGCTGGCGGTCGCGCTCGCCGTGGTCGGCACTGGCGTCTACCGGCAGCGGATAATCGCGGGAGAGCGGCGGCTTGATGCCGGCCTGTTCCTCGGCGCGAGTCAGGCGCAAGAGGATGCCGGCGTCGGGTGGATGGATGCCCTTGCGGTAGTAGTGCAGCATCGTGCGGGACACCTCCAGGGCGGCAGCCACCGTCCCGTAGTTCCAGCCCGTGACGGCGTGCAGATGCTCGATGCGACTGTTAAAATTTGTTAAGTTTTGTTCAGTTTTCACTTGCCGACTTGTTCAGCCGATGTTCAATCTTGTTCAGGATGGCAGTTTCTGCCGTCTTTTCCAAGTCCAAATTATCCCGGAGCGTCCTCTCTACCGACCCACGCATGAACCACCACCGACCGTACCAACTCCCGCCGCCCGCCGCCCCCATTTTCCGTGGGCTGCCCGCCGGGATCGACGCCGCCTCCATTCTCGCGCGCCGGACGGCGATGATCGACGCGGGCACCCACCCCACCCTCGCCGAGCGGCTCGCCCTCAGCGCCGCCGAAAACCAGGCGATGCGCGACCGCGACCCACGGTTCATCGTCCCGCCCGAAGACCCGTTCTGATGAAACCGTCCGTCACCACCCAGGCCGATCTGGCCGCCGATATTCTCGCTTCCGTGGGCGTGCCCGCGCGCGAGGCGTTTGACGTGCAGTGCGCCGACGACGCGTTTACCCATCACCGGGTCGCCGCGTTCGACCCCGCGCAGTTCGACGGCGGGGAGCCGCACGCGCGGCTGAGCGAATTCGCCGTCCGCTGGCAGGACCCGGGCGCGGCCCCGCCCGACGCCGTCCGACGCTTCATCGCCCCCGACGTGCCGGCCAACCGCGGGCAGTTCGTCGAGTACGCGCTCTACGGCTACACCGACGGCCTCCTTTCCCTGGACAATTCGGTGGAGGAGTCGCGCACGCTGGAGGCGGATTTCCCGGCGTTGCGGAATCCTCCGCACCAACTCGTCACGCAACGCATCGCCAACCGCGGCCTCACCGTGGAAGTCGATGAGGACGAAGGCTGCCTGGGGGCCGGTTGGCAACAGGCCAAGATCGCGTTCCTGCGCGGCGCTCTCGACCGCGCGCGGCTGCGGCGCACGGTGACGCTTTTTGTCGCCGGAGCCGTGCGCGTCAGCAAAACGTGGGAGGCCGACCCGGACATGGAAGTGCTGGACGAACTCGACGCGCAACCCCTGCGCGCTTCCCGGATCGCGTACGGCGCATCTGCGTGGTCGCGGCGCGGCCAGGTGTTCCTTGCACGCCACGCCGGGGGCGGGTGCGCCGCCGCGACCCTGTCGCCAGAAAATCTCGCGGGGGAGTTCGCGGTGGAGCAGGTGCAGGTTTTCGGAACGCTCTTCGACCCCGACGCGACCGCGGGGAGCAATTCGCGCGGCGGTCAGGTGCTGCTCTTTTGCGCCGCCGACCGGCTGTCGCGCAACGACTTCAGCAACCTGAAGACGTTCACGGCACCCGCGAAGACCGGCGGGCGTTATGCCGCGTACCTGTGCCGGATCGATGAGAAACGCTGGCGGATCGGCGTGGAGTGCAACGAGACGGTGGCGCTCACGAGCACCGTGGGGCTGGAGGTCATCACCGTCGGCTGATTGCCGTCGCGGGATGAATGGGTTAGGATGCGCCCGCTTCGCCGCCCCGTCTCCATGCAATTCCCCCGCTCGCTCGCCCGGTACGCTGTGGCGGTGGCGTCGGTGGCGTTGGCCGTCGCGGCGAAGCTGGCGTTCGAACCGGCCCTCGGGCAGGACCGGCCGCAGTACCTGGTGTTTTTCGCCGCCGTGTTGTTCAGCGGCTGGTACGGGGGCATGGGTCCGTGCCTGCTCGCCACGGGATCATCGGCTGCGGTGTTGATCCTTTATTTTTACACGCCGCGTTACTCGCCCTTCGCGCACACGACGGCCCAGTACATCTCGGTCGGCATCTTCTTGCTCGAAGGAGTCGTCGTGAGCGTCGTCGGCGGCCGCAACCGCCGCCAGCAGGCCCGCCTCGCTTCCGCGCTCGCCGGATTCCCGCAACCGTTGGAAAATCTCGCCGCCGCGCCACTGGAAGAACTCGCCCGGCTCAAGCGGCTGGAGGGCGAGATCGGCCGCGTCCTCGCCCGTCCCGGCACGCTCCACGAGTTGCTCCAGGGCTGCGTGGAGGCGCTCGTCGCCCACGCCGGCGCGGCCTTCGCGCGCATCTGGACGCTACAACGCCCGCACCCAGACGCTCGAACTCCCCGCCAGCGCCGGCATCTACACCCACCTCGACGGTCCGCACAGCCGCGTGCCGTGGGCAAGTTCAAGATCGGCCTGATCGCCTCCGAGAAAGTGCCGCACCTGACCAACCAGGTCGTCGGCGACCCGCGCGTGGGTGACCAGGAATGGGCGCGGCCGCGAGCGCATGGTCGCCTTCGCGGGTTATCCGCTGCTCGTCGGCGGGGAACTCCACGGCGTGCTGGCCATGTTCTCGCGCGAAAAACTCTCCGAGCGCACGCTTCAGCGCCCTGGCCCTGGTGGCCAACACCATGGCCCTGGCCATCCGCCAGCGCACCGCCGACGCCGAACGCGACGCAGCTCCTGCGCGAGGCGCAGGCCGCGCGCGAGACCGCCGAGGCGGCCAGCCGCGCGAAGGACGAGTTCATCGCCATCGTTTCCCACGAACTGCGCACGCCGCTCAACGCCATCCTGGGCTGGGCGCGGCTGCTGGGCGGCGACGGGATGGACGCCGGAGATGGCCGAGAAGCGGTCGGCGTCATCGAGCGCAACGCCCTCGTCGCAATCGCAGCCTCATCGAGGACCTGCTGGACGTTTCGCGCATCATCTCGGGCAAGCTGCGCCTGGACCTGCGCACGGTCGATCTGCCCGACGTCGTGCGCGCGGCGGTGCGCGCCGCGCATGCCCGGCCGCCGAGGCAACGGCGATGCGCGTGGAGATGCGTGCTCGACCCGCGGCGCGGGTCCGGTCTCGGGCGACGCCGACCGGCTGCAGCAGGTCGTGTGGAACCTGCGTGTCCAACGCGGTGAAATTCACGCCCAAGGGCGGCCAGGTGCAGGTGCGCCTGGCGCGGGTCAATTCGCAGGTCGAACTGATCGTCAGCGACACGGGCATGGGCATCGCGCCGGAGTTTTTGCCGCACGTTTTCGAGCGTTTCACGCAGGCGGATAGCTCCAGCACGCGCGCAGCATTCGGGGCTGGGGCTGGGACTGGGCATCACGCGGCATCTCGTGGAACTGCACGGCGGCACGATCGCCGCGCACAGCGACGGCGAGGGCAGGGGCGCGACGTTCGTCGTGGCGCTGCCGATCATCATCCTGCACGCCGCGCGCGGGACGCCGGAGCGCGCGCACCCGACGGTCGCCCCCGCCGACGAGCGCCGGCGGCCGGCTTCCAGCCGCGGAGGAACTCGAAGGCGTCCGGGTCGTGGCGGTGGACGACGACGCGGACGCGCGCAAGCTGCTGGAAACGGTGCTGACCCATTGCCGGGCCACGGTGACGGTGGTGGCACGGCCGGCGGAAGCGTTGGAGGCGGTGCGGCGGCTGACGGCCCGACGTATTGCTCAGCGACGTGGAGATGCCCGGCACGGACGGTTACACGTTCATCGCCAAGGTGCGTGCGCTGCCGCCCGAGGAAGGCGGCCAGACGCCTGCGGCGGCGTTGACGGCGTACGCGCGCGTGGAGGACCGCACGAAGGCGTTGCGGGCGGGGTTCCAGATGCACGTACCCAAGCCCGTGGAACCGGCGGAGTTGGTGGCGGTGGTGGCTAATCTCGCCGCACGCACGAAGGCGTAGGGCTCGGAGGTGGACGGCGCTCTCCGAGCGGCGTTGCTTTGCCTCACGCCGCAGGCGTCTCATCTTTCAGGCGGCTGCGCCGCGACCCGGGACCAACGCCGCTCGGAGAGCGCCGTCCTCCGAGCTTACACGGCTAGCTCTCCAGTCAATCTATCCTAGCTTTTCTTCATCATTTTGGCTTCAAGTTCCTTGGCGGCCTTGAGGTGCTCTTCGATGATCGGCGTGGTCTTGCCGACGTACTCGACGAGCTTTTCGTCCTTCACTTCCTTGCCGGCTTTCTTGTACTCGGCCACGTCCTTGGTGTGATCTTTGACAGCGTGCATGACGTACGCCTTGTCAAAGGCCGCGCCTTTCACGTCGAGCATTTTCTTGCCCAGTTCCTTTTCCTTTTCGGGAGCGTCGGGCGGGAAGGTGATATTGTGGTTGCGCGCGACCACGGCGAGATCGTCGTTGGCTTGCGAATGATCCTTGATCATCATTTGCGCGAAGTCCTTCACGTCCTGGCTCTCGGCGTTCTTGAGGGCGAGTTCCGCCATCTTGACTTCCGCCGCGTTGCCCGCGCCGGCTTCCTTGACGAAAGCAACTTCCGTGGAGGTCAGCTTTTTGGTGCCGCCGGGGTTGGCCTGGTTGAGTTCGCCTTTCTTGGACTCCACCGGATCGGTGGGTTGCGGCTGGGAAGCCTCGGCTTTTTTGGTGTCGCTGTCCTGGGCACGGACCGCCACGGGGGACAGCGCCAGGGCGCAACCCACGCTGGCGGAAAGCCAGAGAGCGCGCGTGAAAATAGTGGATGGAACGAGGGTTTTTTTCATGGGATTTTAGCGCCGGGAATCTTTGGAAAAACCGGCAACGACAACTGATTCGCGTCCGTCGTCAACGCCGCGCCTATGAAAAGCCGCCGGTCGTTTTGGCGGAGCGATCCGCCGCGATGCGAAAGAGCGTGGTCTGAGCCCTTGCTCATCGGGCCAGGATGCTTAATCCTCCTGCGAGCTTCCATCCTATGCCCGTCCCTGCCAACCAAGACCCCGCCCGTCCGCCGTCGCGCCGATGGCTCCTCCCCGCCCTGCTTCTGCTCATCCTCGCTCTCGGAGCCGGGGCGGCGCTGCTGCTGCGTCATCCGGCCGAACCGACCGCCAGTCCGGCCTCCGCACCCACCCCGGAAGCCTCGCCCGGGGCGACCGCCTCGGTCCGCGCCGAACCGACCGCCTCGCCAAGGGACGACCGTTTCCAGCCGCCGAAATTGCTCGCGTCTCGGCCTGTCCGCTACCCCGAACAGGCGCTTCTCAACCGCATCGAGGGAGTCGTGCGCGTGAAGTTCTCCATCGATGACACGGGGCAGGTCACCAACGCCGTCGTGGACCGGAGTTCGGGCAGCGTGATGCTCGACGCGATGGTGCTCGAATACGACTTGAGGAAGTGGACCTTTCAGCCGGCGATGCTCGACGGCAAGCCGGTGTCGGGCACCGTGAACAAGGAATTCGAGTTCCACCTCGATCCGAAGGAACAAAGTGAACTGGCGCAGGAACGCCTCGCGGCCCCGGTCGGTATCCCGGATGCGCCGTATCCGCAGGCCGCGCTGGCGCTCAAGGCGCAGGGCACCTGCACCATCGGGGTGACCTGGACCCCGGAGGGACGCGTGGACACGATCAACCTCGCCAGGAGCAGCGGATCGAACACCCTGGACAACGCGGCGTTGCGCTATGCCTTCGTCCACTGGCGCATCGACCCCAAGGACGGGACCGACAAGCCGTTCAGCAAGACGATGACGTTCACCCCGCCCCTGGGGCCCAACGACACCCCTCCGCCGCTGGCCTCACCAGCGCCCGAGGATGCCGCGCCTGCCGCCACGCCCTGAGCGGGAAAAAACCGATGTCGCGCGGGACGATCTCGTTGGCGGTGGACCCGGTCGCGGTCGCCCGTTGTCATGCGGTGATGCGTGAACTACGCCCGCACCTCGCGGACGAGGCGGCGTTCGTCGCGCAGGTGGAGCGTCAACGGGCGGACGGTTACCGGCTCGCGTTTGTCGAAGCGGCCGGCGAGGTGCGCGCGGTGGCGGGCTATCGGATTTTCGAGAACCTGTTCGCGGGTAAAATCCTCTACGTGGACGACCTCGTCAGCCGCGAGGCGGATCGGTCGCAGGGGCACGGTGGGCGGCTGTTCGATTGGTTGGTGGCACGCGCCCGCGAGGCGGGCTGTCTGTCGCTGACCCTCGACTCGGGGGTGCAGCGTTTCGGTGCGCACCGGTTTTATCTGCGCAAGGGGATGGACATCGTGTCGCATCATTTCGCTTTGAAACTCGATGCCCACCGGGCGGAGCGGACGTAAATGCAAAATGCATTTTGCATTTTGCATTTTGCCTTAAGCTAGTGGTCCATGAGCGACCGCGCCTTTGATCCCGTGCTGCCAGCCGAGGGTTGGCACGTCCTGCACCTTTTTTACCGCGTCGAATACGGCCAGTGGCAGCTCCTTTCCCCCGACGACCAGCGCGCGGCCAAGACGAACCTGACCGAACTCGTCCAGGAAATCCGCGCCGCCGAGAGTACGCAACTGCTCGCCTTCAGCGTCGTCACGCCCAAGGCCGACCTGGGTTTCATGCTCCTGACGCCCGACTTGCAGACCGCCAACGGGTTTGAAAAGCGCCTGAGCCTCTCGCTCGGTCCCGACGTGCTGACGCCCGTGTACAGCTATCTGTCCATGACCGAACGCAGCGAGTACACGACCAGCGAGGCCGATTACGCCGCCGAAACGCTCGAAAAGGAAAAGGGTCTCACCGCCGGCACGCCCGAACACGACGCGGCGCTGGAAGAGTTCCGCACGCGCATGGACAAATACGGCAAGGACCGTCTCTACCCCAAACTCGGCAACCGGCCGGTGATCTGTTTCTACAGCATGGGCAAACGCCGCGGCTCGCAGCAAAACTGGTATCGGCTGGGCCACGCCGAACGCAAGGAACTCATGCTCGGCCATGCGCGCATCGGCCGCCAATGGGCCGGCAAAATCCGGCAGCTCATCACCGGCTCGACCGGACTGGACGATTCCGAATGGGGCGTGACGCTCTTCGCCCACGACACTTTCGATGTGAAGGGCATCGTCTACGAGATGCGGTTCGACGCGGTGAGCGCCGAATACGCGGATTTCGGCGAATTTTACATCGGCTTGCAGTTGCCGCTGGACGAGCTTTTCCGACGGCTCCAGCTCTGAAGAATTTTTAGCCGCAAAAGGCGCAAAAGACGCAAAAGGGGGAAAGACGGAAGAAAAAATTATCTGGCCTTTTGTGCTTTTTGCGCTTTTTGCGGCTAAATTTCCGATTCCTTTCCGATCCCCGTGAAAGTCGATCTCCTCGCCGCCATCCTCCACCAGCACGCCCCGTTGCTCATCGCGTATTCGGGCGGGGTGGACAGCGCCTACCTGCTCGCCGCCGCGCGTCTGACGTTGGGCACGCAGGCGACCGGCGTCATCGCCGACAGTCCCAGCCTGCCCCGACAGGCGCTCGCGGATGCCCTGGCCTTGGCGAAGACCATCGGCGCGCCCGTCGAGGTGGTTCGCACCGACGAACTCGCCAACGCCGATTACGCCAGCAACCCGCTCAACCGTTGTTATTTTTGCAAGGCGGAGCTTTTCCAACGTCTGGACCACATGGCGCGGGAACGCGGGTTCGCCGCCATCGCCTACGGGGAGAACGCCGACGACGCCCGACAGGTTCGGCCCGGCGTGCAGGCGGCGAAGGAATTTGCCGTCGTCGCCCCGCTCAAGGAAGCCGGTTTGACCAAGTCGGAAATCCGCGAGCTTTCGCGCCAGCTCGGCCTGCCGACGGCCGACGCGCCCGCGCAGCCGTGCCTGAGTTCGCGCATCCCGCACGGCACGCCGGTCACGCCGGAGGCGCTGGGGATGATCGAAGCGGGCGAGGCGTTCGTGCGCGCGCTGGGGTTCCGGGTTTTTCGGGTGCGGCACCATCTCGACGGCGCGGGACCGTTGCCGCGCGCACGCGTGCAGATCGCCCCGGCGGAAATGGCCGGACGACTGGACGCACAGGAGGCGGAGCGGTTGCGCGACGGTCTGCTGGCGGTCGGCTACCGGGACGTGGAGATCGACCCGAATGGGTATCGGAGCGCGCTGGCCTGAGCGAATGACCCATGATGGACCTGCCGCGCCATTCGTATCTCGGACAGGCCGCCACGCGGCTGGCTGTCGGCCTGTCTTTCCTGTTGGGCGTCGCCACCGCCCCCGCCGCCGAACCCCCGGCCGCCACCGGCGCGAAAATTGACGAGTCCAAGGTCGTCAAAATCTACTACGTCGATCCCGCCGGGGCCGACGCCGCCGACGACGACAAGCACGGCACGCAGGATTCCCCGTTCCTCACGATCAAACGCGCCGTCGATGCCGCCATGCGCGATAAAGAAGCCGGCATCGGCGCGAAGATCATCATCGCTCCCGGCACTTACCGCGAGGCGGTCGTTGTGGGCCGGCCCCTGAGCGCCCCCGACACGGATGCCCCACTCGTCATTGAGGCTGCCGAACGTGATCAGACAATCATCGACGCCGCTGACACCGCTGGCTGGGAGTCCGCGACATGGAAGACCGACGGCCACGTGCTGGTCCATCCGTGGCCGTCAGGTAAAACGACGGCTCCCGCGCCTCGCGGGCGAGGGACAGCGGAACGCGAGACCGTTGCTGGACGCCGGGCGGATCTTCTGTTCCTCAATGGCTCCGCCTTGCGCCAGGTGGACGCTCCCCCGGCGCTTGTCCCGGGGAGTTTCTGCATCGTGCCGAGCGCGGACCGCAAGAACCCCGGCGCGGCGACCGTGCGCGTGCTGCCGCCCGCCGACGCGGACGACGCGGAGGCCGGGGAGGCGCGGGTGTTCGCGGTCGGCGTGCGCGCCTTTGCGATGGGATTCACCGGGGTGCGCAATATCGTCGTGCGGGGCTTGGTCTTCCAACATGCCGCCGATCCCACCGAGTCGTACCTGGCCGGCTCGGCGTTCCCGGAGGGCCTTGCGTTCTTCGCCTGCTCGAACGTGCTCGTCGAGGATGTACTCAGTCAGTGGAACGCTAGCACGGGATTGGCAATCGGCGGAGCCTCGTCGGCCCCGTGGACCGCCGGCATTACCCTGAGAAGGGTCCGGTTGATTCACAACGGCCGTGTCGGCTTGGATGTCAAGGATTTGAAGAACCTGCTGGCGGAGGATTGCGAGACCTCGTTCAATAACTTCCGGGGCGAATGGCAGGGAACTTTTGACCCTCAGGAGCCGGCGGGCGTCAGGGTGCGAGGCATCCACGGCTCGACCTGGCGACGACACCGCGCCGTCGGCAACGAGTCACGCGGTCTGTGGTGGACCGGCGACTGCACGGACCTGCTCGTCGAGGATGCCGTCCTGCGCGACAATCTTTTCAGCGGCCTGCTCATCGAAAATTGTCCCGGCCCCAGCGTCGTACGCGGCTGTTTCGTATCGGGCAACAAAACCCTCGCTGACAGCAAGCCGGAGGCATCCCAACCCGCCGGCGTATCGGTGGAGGCGTCGCCCGACGTGACGCTGGAAAACAACGTCATCGCCGGCAATTTCATGCCGCAACTCGGCCTGCGCGACGTGGCCGAACGCACCGACGGCACCGACTTCGAGACCGGCGCGAAGACCACCCTGCGCGCCGAACGCCACATCTACCGGCACAACGTGTTCTGGGGCGCGGACGCCGGGCAGGCCCTCTGCGATTTGCCGGTGTCCGACCGCACGGGCAAGAGCGATTTCATGTTCTATTTCGCCACGTTGGATTCGGACGAAAACTGCTTTTGGAATCCGGCATCCGAAGCGGTGTTCGCGGTGTACGAGCACAAGGGTGCCCGCGTGAAAATGCCGCTGGCGGGCTGGCGGTCTTTTCTGGTCAACCACGCCGGGCCGAATGCCACCGCGCGACCGGAGGCGGGTTCGCTCTGGGAAGACCCGCAATTCATGGAACCGGGCGAGGGCGATTACCGGCTCCAGGCGCAAAGCCCGCTCATCGATTGGGGCCTGCCGTCGGACGAGGGCGCGGTGTCACAATAGGGAATCATTGACGTCCGGCGAAGGCTGCCGGACGAATTGGACAAGGGCGGACAATCGTTTAACGTTCACGCTTCCCACTGACGGGAGGCGAATGGCTGCCAGAGAGGAACTTTCGATATACTCATGAGCGACACCAGCGAAAACCAGCCCGGCGAGCCGTCCCCGCCGAAGGAGCATCTGGGTGCAAGCAAGCCGCCCCCGCCGCAGGAAGGGGAAATCGAACCTTACAAGGCCGGCTACCGGGACGGCTTCAAGGACGCCAACAAGGAAAAAAAAGAGGGCGGCGGCGATCAAAAAGAAGGCGGCGACAAGGAGAAAAAAGAGGGCGGCGACAAAGACAAGAAGGACGGGGACGGAAAAGGAGAAAAAGAAAGGGTTCCACCCGTCGCCGCTGGCGGTCATCATCGTCGTGGTGGTGCTGGCCCTGCTGGTCATCGCCGGGCTGTTGTGGTGGAACTACGCCAAAAAGCACGTTTCCACCGACGACGCCTACACGACCGCGCACGTCCACCAGATGAGTCCGCGCGTCACCGGGCAGGTGATCGAATTGTGGGTGGACGATAACCAGCGGGTCAAGACCGGCGACCTGCTCATCAAGCTCGACACGCGCGATTACGACGTGGCGCTGGAACGCGCCGACGCGAGCCTGAAACAGGCGCAAGCGCAGGTGATCCAGGCGCAGGCCGCCATTACCCAGGCCCGGGCCAGCGTCCAGCAGGCCGAGGCCGGCGTGGCGCAAGCGCGCGCGCAGGAGACCCAGGCCGGGGCAGGCTACGAGGTGGCGGGCATCAACTACGGCCGCGCCAGCAGCCTCTACAGCAAGGACCTGCGCGCCGTCGCCAAGGCGGACGTGGACACCAACAAGAGCACGCTCGAAGCGCAGAAAGCCGCCTTCAATGCCGCCACGGCCAACGTCCAGGCCGCCGAGGCCAGCGCCAGCGCCGCCCGCGCGATGGCCGAGAGCCGCGAGGCCGAGTTAAAGGTCGCGCGAGGCTCAGGTGGGCACCGCCCAGGCCAACGTGGACGACGCCAAGCTCCAGCTTTCCTACTGCTGGGTGCTCGCGCCGTGCGACGGCCGCATCTCGCGCCGGACGGTCGAGGTGGGCCAGCGGCTTTCCGCCGGGCAGGCGATCATGGCCGTCACGGAAGACTTCGTCTGGGTGCTCGCCAACCTGAAGGAAACGCAATTGGAAAACGTCCGCGTCGGGATGCGTTGCAAGCTGCCCATCGACGCGTTTCCCAACCATACGTTCATGGGTTACGTGGACAGCCTCCAGGCCGGTTCGGGCGCGACTTACTCGCTCCTGCCGCCGGACAACGCGACGGGCAATTTCACCAAGATCGTCCAGCGCGTGCCCGTCAAACTGACCTTCGACGCCGACAGCATGAAGGGTTACGAGGACCTCGTCGTGGCCGGGCTGTCGGTCGTGCCCGTCATCGACCTGACCACCGCCAGCAACCAGGGTGAAAACGTCGTCCACGGCGATCCCGCCGCTCCCAAGGGCGCGAACGAGAAGAAAAAGAAATGAGCATGCCGCTGTCTTTCGCGCGGGTGTCCAGAGTCCTGCGCCGTGCGTGGAACCGACGCCGTGCGGAGAACGCCGTCCGCCTCGCGCTCGCCGCCCTGGTTCTCACCGGCTGCAAGGCCGTCGGCCCCGATTACCACGGCCCGCCGAAGCCGGACACGCCCGACCCTGCCAAGTACAAGAACGCCGGGCGTGGACAGCCAATGGAAGCTCGCCGAGCCCGACGATAAAAACCCGCGCGGCCCGTGGTGGGAAATTTTCCAGGACAAGGACCTGGACTGGCTCGAAGGCGTCGCCGCCAGCGGCAACCAGGACCTGCGCCTGTCGTTGGCGCGCTTGGCGGAAAGCCGCGCGCAGGCCCGCGTGGCGGCGTCCGATTTCTATCCGCACGCGGACTTCGACGGCACCTACAACCGCCAGCGCACCTCCAACAACGAGCCCTACCAGCGCGGGCCGGCTCTCGTCAACTGCCCGGAGGCCATCGGCGGCGGCGCGGCGGCACGACCAGTGGTCCGCTGCGACCTCACACCAGCAGCCGCTCACACGTACTTTCAGCCTGTTCCGCGAGCCGGTGGAATTGAACTGGGAGCTGGACCTCTTCGGCCGCGTGCGCCGCAACTACGAGGCCGCCCGCGCGGAGCGGCAGGCGGCGGAGGCCGACGCGGTGAACGTCAACCTGAGCGTGACCGCCAACGTCGCGGTGATGTATTTCAACCTGCGCGCGGCCGACTCGGAAGTCGCCGTCATCGAGGGCACGATCAAAGCCCGGCGCGAGGCGCTGACCATCGCGCAGGAGCGGCTCCAGGCCGGACTCACCGGCGAACTCGACGTGCAGCGCGAACGCGCCGAACTCGCCGGCAACGAGGCCGATCTGGCCGCCGCGCAACGCGCCCGCGCCGAGATGGAAAACGCCCTGGCCACGCTCGTCGGCCAGCCCGCGAGCGTCTTCCATTTGCGCCGTCACGAACTGCACACGACCCCGCCGCGGGTTCCCGCCGGGCTGCCCTCGGCACCTGCTGGAACGCCGGCCCGACGTGGCCGAGGCCGAGCGCGAACTCGCCGCGGCCAACGCGCGCATCGGCGTGGCGGTGGCGGCGTTCTTTCCCCGGATCAACATCACGGGCGCGGCGGGGTTCGAGAGCGCGACGATCATGGACGTGATCAGCCCCGGCAGCCGCTTCTGGCAGATCGGTCCGAGCGTGACGATGCCGATCTTCGAGGGCGGGCGCAACACGGCCAACCTCGAAGCGACCCGCGCGCGGTACGACCAGCAGTTGGCGCGCTACCGCCAGCAGGTGCTCGTGGCGTTCCAGGAAGTGGAAAACGCCCTGGTCGACCTGCGCACACTCGCCATCCAATCCGAGGCGCAGAACCGCGCGGTGGAAGCGTCGCAACGCACGCTCGAACTGGCGAACCAGTCGTATCGCCAGGGAGCAGTCGACGTACCTCGATATCACGGACGCCGAACGCACGCTTTTCAACAACCAGCGCATCGCCGCGCAAGTGCTCGGCCAGCGCATGCAAGCCACCGTCCAACTCATCAAAGCGCTCGGCGGCGGTCTGGAAGCGGTGACGGCTCTTTCTCTCCCTTATGGCCGAAGACTCCCAAAAGATGGACGCGAAAAAGTGGATCGCCGTCGCGGGCACGATGCTCGGCGCGTTCATGGCGATGCTGGACATCCAGATCACCAACTCGTCGCTCCAGGACATCTCCGGCGGCATCTCCGCCACCGCCGACGAAGGCTCGTGGATTTCCACCAGCTACCTCATCGGCGAGATCATCACGATCCCGCTGACGGCCTGGTTCTCCGAGATTTTCTCGATCCGCTACTACCTGCTGGTCAACATCGTGCTGTTCCTGACGTTCTCGGCGCTGTGCGGCATCTCGACCAACCTCGGCGAGATGATCATTTTCCGCGCCGGCCAGGGGTTCACCGGCGGCGTCTTCATCCCCACGGCGCTGACGGTCATCATCACCTACATGCCCAAGAATCTGCAGCCCGTCGGCCAGGCCATGTTCGGGTTGACCGCCACGCTCGCCCCGGCCGTCGGGCCATACGTCGGCGGGCTGCTGACCGACCGCCTCGGGTGGGAATGGAATTTCTACATCAACTTCATCCCCGGCATCCTCATGTTCGCCACGGTGTACGCCACGATCCCGAAGGAAAAGACGCGGCTCGACGAACTGCGCAACGGCGATTGGTGGGGCATCGCGTGCATGGCCATCGGCCTGGGCGCGCTGGTGGCGATGCTGGAGGAAGGCCAGCGCAAGGATTGGTTCGGCAACGACTTCATCCGCACCTGCGGCGTCCTCGCGGCGATCTTCGTGCCTGCCTTTGTCCTCATCGAAATCTTCGGCAAGCATCCGGTGGTCAACCTGCGCCTGTTGCTCAGCCGCAACCTCGGGTCTGTCCACCGTGGTGGCGTTCGTGCTGGGCATGGGCCTCTACGGCAGCGTGTACCTGATCCCGCTCTACCTCGGCGAGGTGCAGGGCTACAGCCCGCTGCTCATCGGTGAGACCCTGATCTGGGTGGGACTGCCGCAGTTGCTCATTTTTCCGGTGCTGCCGTTGTTGATGAAGAAGTTCGACATCCGGTTCCTCGTTTTCTTCGGCTCGTCTGCTCTTCGCGGCGAGTTGTTTTATGAACGCGTTCATGGACGCGGATTACGCCAAGGACCAGTTCATCTGGGCCAACGTCGTGCGCGCGCTCGGGCAGCCGTTTACCATCGTGCCCATCACCGGGTTGGCCATGGCGACGCTGGCGCGCAAGGACGCGGGCGACGGCTCGGCGATCTTCAACATGTTCCGCAACCTCGGCGGTTCGGTGGGCATCGCCATCCTCTCGACCGTGGTCACGCGCCGGGAGCAATTCCACGACGAGCGCATCGGCGAGAGCGTGACGGCCTTCAGCCTGGCCGCGCAGGGTCGGTTCCAGTCGATCCAGGCGCAGTTCGTGGCCAGGGGATTCGACCCGACGACGGCGATGAACCAGGCTTATGGGGTGGTCAAGCGCACCGTGCGGCGCGAGGCGAACATCATGGCGTTCAACGACGCGTTCCTGATCGTGGGCATCAGCCTGCTGGTCGGCGCGGTCATCGTGTGGTTTTGCAAGAAGCCGCAGCCCGGCGCGGCGGCGGCGGCGCATTGATCCGACCGGGCGGCGTTCGTTTCTTGTGTTGGCACCGTCGCAGCATCGCGCTTGCGCCCGCCGCCGAATTGGCTCCATTGCTCTCTTATGCAAACCGCGACCAACCCGTTGCGCGAGGGGCTTTCCAGCCGTCCGCAGGCCAAGCCCTGCGCGCTGGTCATCTTTGGGGCCACGGGTGATCTGACCCACCGCAAACTCATCCCGGCTCTCTACAACCTCGCCGCCGACGGTGACCTGCCGCCTGGCATGGCCGTCATCGGCTTCGCCCGGCGCGACAAGAGCGACGACGATTTCCGCAAGGAAATGGAGGAGGCGACGAAGAAATATTCCCGCCAGCCCGTCCAGCAGGAACTCTGGGACCACTTCGCGCAAAACCTGTTTTACCACCGCAGCGACTTCGACAACGACGACGGCTACAAATCGCTCAAAGATCGCATCGATAAACTCGACAAGGACAACAGTCTCGGCGGACGGCGGATGTTCTACCTCGCGGCGGGCCCGGAGCAGTTCGAGCCGATCATCTCGCGGTTGAAGAGCAGCGGCCTCAACCAACCCGGCGTGGACGGCGGGTACTCGCGTGTCGTGGTGGAAAAACCCTTCGGCACGGACCTGCCGAGCGCCCGCCATCTCAACGAGGTCGTCGGCAGCGCGTTCCACGAGTCGAACACGTATCGCATCGACCATTTCCTGGGGAAAGAAACGGCACAAAATATCATGGTGCTGCGCTTCGCCAACGCGATCTGGGAACCAATCTGGAACGGCCGCTATATCGACCACATCGAGATCACGGCGGCCGAAACGCTCGGCGTCGAAGGGCGCGCGGGTTACTACGAGACGAGCGGGGCGTTGCGCGACATGGTGCAAAACCATCTCATCCAGCTCCTGACCCTCGTGTGTATGGAACCGCCGACCGACCTCGGCGCGGACAGCGTGCGCGACGAGAAGGTGAAGGTGCTGCGTTCACTGCGACCGTTCAAGGACGCCGAGGACGTGGCGAAGAACGTCGTGCGCGGCCAATACGCCGCCGGGGCGATCAACGGTGAAAACGTGCCGGCGTACCGGCAGGAACAGAACGTCAAACCCGACTCCAAAATCGACACGTTCGTGGCGATGCGGGCGTTCATCGACAACTGGCGTTGGTCGGGCGTGCCGATCTACGTGCGCGTGGGCAAGCGGTTGCCGAAAAGTGCGGCCGAAATCGCGGTGCAGTTTAAGAACGCGCCGAGCGTACTCTTCAACCAGCAGACCGGCGAGGCGGGTTCCAACGTGCTCGTGATCCGCATCCAACCCGATGAAGGGGTATCGCTGCGGATGCAGAGCAAGCTGCCCGGCGCGGCGTTGCGGGTAGAGCCGGTGAAGATGGATTTCCAGTACGGGGCGAGCTTCGGCAAGGCGAGCCCGGAGGCGTACGAGCGACTGTTGCTCGACGCGATGAGCGGCGACCCGACGTTGTTTGCCCGGCGCGACGAGGTCGAGCAGGCGTGGCAATTCGTGGACGCCATCGAGGGCGCGTGGCACGCGGAGGACGGCAAAGCGCCGGAGTTATACGAATACCCTGCGGGCTCGTGGGGGCCGAAGGCGGCGGAGGAACTCATCGAACGCGACGGGCGCAAGTGGCGGCGGTTTTAGCCGAATAAACGGAGCAGCGAGAGTCGGAAGAGAAAAAGAGGAAGATGGTCCCTGCAAATTAAATTTGATTCAGCCTCAGTATGGATGCTGTCCTCGAAATCCTATTGCCTTTGGCGGCTATGGTACTGGAGCCATTCCTCGCTTTGCTTGGCCAGATACTGCTATGGCTTTTGGCATACTTGCTCGCTTTTCCGCTCTCGTGCATCGTTTTTACCCCTGTGGTCCTAGTATGGGCAATTTTTGGTCCCGGCACTTATGGTGCGAAGATAGTAGACGGTTACCGCAGCATCTGTGAAGGAGTGAGATTGCTCGGGCCCGGTACGCTGATCTGAGCCTTTTCCAGCGCGTTTTACGCTTTATCTTTATGGTTGAAACCTCCATCCAGCAAAGCGAATTTTTCGGCCCCGGCATTTCCGTCGAGGTCGGTAAAATCCAGCGCGAACTCAAAAAACTCTGGCAGCAAAACGACCAGACCGCCTCACTCTTGCTCTACAAACAAGAAATCACTAACGTCTCCCATGAGCACAGCCGCCGCACAGCTTCTTGAGGCGTTTGATCAACTCCCGCCGGACGATCAGCGGGAATTTAGCGCCCTGATCGTGCATCGAGCCGCCCAACTCGATTATGGCGACATTTCCGACGAAGAACTGACGGCGTCCGCCGCCCGGATGTTTGCCATGCTCGACGAGGAGGAAGATGCCCAGGCGAGGTGAGGTTTGGCTCGTCGATCTCGGCATGATCCAGAAAACTCGTCCTGCCGTCGTCCTCAACGTGCCCTACGGCGACGTTGATCGGGCAATCGTCACTATTGTTTCTCACACCACGTCGCTCCGTGGCTCACCTTTTGAGATTGTTGTCCCGGTTCCGTTTTTGCGGGAAGGTGCTTTCGCGGTGCAAAGCGTTACGACCATCCCCTCTAACCACGCGCTTCGCCGACTCGGGACCCTCACAGCCGCACAACTCGCGCCGATTGAAGTGGGTGTTCGCGCGTGGCTCGGACTTTGAGCCGCAATCTAACTACAGGCTCCAAAACGAGATTTACTCTTATGCCCGCCACCGCCGAAGACACCACCACGCAGCAAAGCGAATTTTTCGGCCCCGGCCTTTCCGTCGAGGTCGGTAAAATCCAGCGCGAACTCAAAAAACTCTGGCAGCAAAGCGACCAGATGGCCACGCGCGCCTCGCGCCTGAACCTCGTCATCTACCACTCGGGCGAAAGCTCCATCCGCGCCAACACCGCGCTCGTGGAAAAAATCGCCCGCCAGCACGCCATCCGCGCCATCATCATCGCCGCCAAGCCCCACCTTCCCGGCAACCATGTCCGCGCCTGGGTCAATGCCCATTGCCAGATCGACAAAAAAGGAGCCAAGCAGCGTTGCAGCGAACAGATCGCCTTTGAACTCACTGGCGAGGCACGCCAACAGGGATTGACGCCCAATATCATCCTCGGCCATCTGGATAGCGACCTGCCGTTGTATTTCTGGCGACAGGGGGAGTTCGCCAACCCCGGCGAACAACTCATGCAGTGGGTTGACCGCCTGATTTTCGACAGCGCGGACTGGCCGCAACCGACTGACCAATTCGCCATCCTGCGGCGCATCAGCGCGGCGTCGGACCTGGAACCCGAAGCGTTGGCGGATTTAAACTGGACCCGGCTGGCTGGATTGCGTTTCGCCATCGCGCAGTTTTTCGACGCGCCCGATGCGCTCGATTCTCTCGGGGCGCTGGCTTCCGTGGAAATCTCGCATGCGCCCGGCGCGGGGGTGCGCACGCGTGCTCTGCTGCTCGCCGGGTGGCTGGCGGCGCAACTCGGCTGGCAGCGCGCGGAGGGGCCGGCAACCGGCGACACGCTGAGCTTCCGGGCGGAGAACGGCCGGACGGTGACAGTGAAACTGGACGCCGGCGGCACCGAAGGCGAGGGCATCCGGAGCGTGAGCCTGCGCGCGGACCAGGACGGTGGCGACTTCACGGTCAACCGCGAGGCGGGTTCGGATTTCTACAACACGTGCGCGCACTGCGGCAGCCGGGGTGAGCAACGTCAATTGCTCCCGGTCGGACCCGAGGACACGGCGGCGCTGGTCAGCGCGGAACTCGTGCACGGCGGCGGGCACGGAGCTTATTTGCGGGCGTTGGAGATGGTCGAGGGGGCACTCGGGTAACGCGCGGATGCACCTCCAAACACCCGCTCCCGTCTTCCTCTCGGCGGAATGGCGGCAACTGGCGATGGTCAACTACGAGGTGGACCCGGCCGTGCTGCTGCCGCTCGTACCGACGGGAACGGAACTGGATACTTTCGAGGGTCGCACGTACGTCAGCATGGTGGGTTTCCTGTTTTTGCAGACGCGCGTGTTCGGGTTCCGCTTTCCATTTCACACGAATTTCGAGGAGGTCAATCTGCGCTTCTACGTGCGTCGGCAAATGGGCGGCGCGGAAGGCTGGCGGCGAGGGACGGTGTTCATCCGCGAAATCGTGCCGCGCTGGATCATCGCCACGATGGCCAACCTGATTTACAACGAGCCTTACCTCACCTGCCCGATGCGGCACAAGGTGGAAAACACGCACGCACAGTATGACTGGCGGCACAATGGGCGCTGGCAATCTCTGTCCGTGGCGGGTGACGAAGGCGACTGGCAGGAAATCGCCGCCGGATCGGAAGAGGAATTCATCACCGAGCATTATTGGGGATACAACCGGCAGCGCGACGGCCGGACGCTGGAATATCAGGTGGAACATCCGCGTTGGCGCGTGCGCCGGGCGCGCGAGTACCGGTTTGATTGCGACGTGCAAGGGTTGTACGGCGCGGGGTTCGTACCGTTCTTGACGGGCAAGGCGTCGTCGGCGTTCCTGGTGGAAGGTTCGGCGGTCAACGTGCGCAAAGGGCGTCCGGTAGCATCGGTATAACCTCCGCCGCAGGCGCGTCCAAGGTCCTGTTGCCTCACCGAGGCAATCCAAATGTTTCCGGCGAGGTGCATCGTGCGCACGGAGAACATCCAAGCCAATCTTGGATTGCCTCGGAGAGGCAACAGGACCTTGGGGATGACGGGCCGCGCTGCGGCCTGCTCAAGTTTTTTCCTTTCTCCAAAGTCCCTTCCAATCCAGTTTGTCCGTCGTCATGCCGCCAGCATCGATCCCCGACCGGACCCCTTCTCTCTCCGCCTGGATCATCACGGCGGTGTGCTTGCTGGGACTGGCGGCCATCGGTGTTGCCTCACTGGACCTGAGCGCCTACGGTCTGGCGCACTATCTCAACAGCGATTTCCTCACGCCGTATTTCTTTTGCACGGACCTGCTGAGCGGTCATTACCCGATATCGGGTTGGACTCTGTCTGCGTCTCCATATTTCGTGCCCGATCATCTGGTGCTCGGTGGATTGATGGTCGCGTTCGGACGCACGGGTCTCGCCTACGCGTTGTTCACGCTGATCTTTTATCCGGCGATGTTCATCCTCGCCGGCTTTTGTGTGAAAAGCGTCGTCGGCCGCACCGGACCGGCGTTCGTCGCCAGCCTGGCATTCGGCAACGTGCTCCTGGCGTTGCGCGTGTTGCCGGGCCACGCGCGGTGTCTGTGGTGGATCGGCGCGCCAACTTGCCACGGAGGCGTGTTACTGCTCGGCTTCGCCTATCTGTGGACGCTCGGCGTGGGCCTGCGACGCGGAAACGTCGGGCGTTTGCCAGTGGCGCTGTTTTGCCTGGGGTTCGTCGGGTTGTTGTCTGACAGCCTGTTTCTTTTTCAGGTCTTGTTACCCGCCAGCGTCGCACTTTTTTTTGGCCGGCGGCGGCATGCGGGATTCGTGCGCTGGCTGCGGTGGCAAGGAGTTTGCGGCGCGGCAGCGTTGCTCTGCGCGCAACTCTTCAAGCCACTCTGCCGGATGGCCGGATGGTTTTACTTCAGCCGGATCATTCGCGTCGCTCCCACGCCGGTCAACCAGTGGCACACGCTCGGCCAGTTTGTTTCCGACCTGCCGCCGCTTTTGCAAGACAACTGGGGTTTCGCGCTCCTCCTGCTGGCTGCCACGATAACGCTGTTTCGCTCGCTGCGTGCAACACCGCAAACTGTTCCCGTTGACTCACCCGAGCACGGGGTACACGGCGGAGTGCTGGACTTCTACCGGGTGTTTTGTGTGGCGAGTTTATTCATCATGCTGCCGTTGCCCATCCTGTCGTGCGGTTGGAAGGACGTGAACAACGTGCGCTACCTGTTCAACTGGCTCGTTCTACCGGGTTTCCTGCTGACAATAGAAATAGCCGCCAGATGGAACGAGACCCGCCGTTCGGGTCTGATCGGCGCGACGACGATTTTTCTGGTCTGCCTCGGGTGTGCCATCGGTGGGTTGCGTCACGAGACGCTCGCGTTTCCTTATCCCGATGAGGTGGCCGCGCTGGATACTGTCCTGCAACGGCGGGGATTAAAATACGGCTTGGCCCAATACTGGAATGCCAAAGATGTCACGGCGCTTTCGCATGCCGGCGTCGAGCTGCGACAGATTCGCGCGGACGGCGGACCGTATTTCTGGGATAACAACGCGTTCGGTTACTACGAACGGGATGCCAACGGGAAGTTTTCCTGGCCGACTTATCAGTATGTCCTGACCGACCGATTAGACGAACAGGCTGTGACGCGTGCCTTCGGCGAACCGGAAGCGAAGGAAATCGCCGGGCGTTACCGGGTGTGGATTTACGGGCAGGAAGGTCAGCGTCGCATCCGCGAAGTCCTGGAGCCTGCGGTGCGCGAAAAACTGGGAACGAAGCGTCTGGCAGCCGCTGGGATGGATTAGCCACAAAAGGCACAAGAATCACAAAAAAAGGAAAGCGGGAGAAGTTGATCTGTTCCTCTTTTTACTTTTTTCCTTTTGTGATCTTTGTGCTTTTTGTGGCTAAAATTCCGGATCATTCCGTCAGCCCGACCGCATAACTGCCGGCCTGTTCGCCGGCGGTCACCGTGAACAACCCGCGCTTCTGACCTTCGAGCAGCATATCGTTGAACGAGCGGAAGCCGTACGCGCGCTCGTTGAATCCCGGGTGCCGTCGTTTGAGCGTGGTCTTGACCATCGAACCCCAGATCGTCTTGTCGCCGCGCTCCTCACTGAGAGCTTCCACGGTTTCGAGAAGGTCAGCGAACGCTTTCTCGGGTGACGGTCCCCGGTTGGTGCCGCCGGCAGGCGCAGGCGGGGTTTGCACGTTGGCGGCCGGTGCGGGCGGCGTCGCGCGACGTGGAGCCTTCCGAGCGGACGCGCGCACGAGATCGTCGTAGTAGATGAACTCGTCGCAGTTGTTGATGAACAGGTCGGAAGTAGAGTTCTTCACGCCGACGCCGATGACGGTCTTGTCGTTCTCGCGCAGCTTGCTAACCAGGGGCGAGAAATCCGAGTCTCCGCTGACGATGGCAAACGTATCGACGTGCCCTTTCGTGTAACAGAGGTCCAGTGCATCGACCACCATGCGGATGTCCGCCGAGTTCTTGCCCGATTGCCGGACGTGCGGGATATCGATGAGTTCAAAGGCGGCTTCATGCAACCCGCGTTTGAAATCGTCGTACCGCCCGAAATCGCAATAGGCTTTTTTGACGACGATGTTTCCCTTGAGCAACAGGCGTTCGACGATGTTCTGAACGTCAAACTTGGGGTAGTTGGCATCGCGCGCACCGAGCACGATGTTCTCCAGGTCGAGGTAGACGGCGATGGTGGAGTCGGTATTACTGGTGTTCAAGTGAAGCAAAGATGGATGATGGGAAAAATCGCCTGGAACCGTGCCACAGGGCTTTGCGCAGGCCTGGTATTTGTCCGACGCTCCGGAGATGGGGCTGCTTTTCTGAAGACTGGCAGGCGTTGCGGACCTTGTGATCGAGCTTCGAGATCATTGCAACTCTGCGGCTTCACCGTGTCTCCGGTAAGAAACTGTCGGCGCAGTAGACGGGCCGCTCCGACACGATACGACGCGCAAGCCACCAGAGCAATCCCGCGCAGAAAACCAATGCGGCGCAGGGCTGGCCCATGTGCACGAGCGCGATTTGCTGCGTCCGGGGCAAGGAGACCAGGGCAAAGGCGTAAATGAATAAAACGAGGTAAACCATGCCCAAGACTCCGCAAAGCCCCAACGCTTGCTCACGCCATGCGGCGATTGCGAGGCAAACTACAGGGAAGGAAAGCAGCACATAAGTTGCGGCTTCGATGCCGGGACCAAAAAGCAAGGTCCAAACGAAACAGAGTGCCAGAACCGTCGATGCCGATTGAGAGCGGAGGCTCGGTTGCCGGCTGACCCACCAGGAGACGAGCGCCACCAGACCGCCCGCCCCCATCTGGAAATAATTCCAGGCAGCCGCGCTGGGATGCGTACCAGCAAGGCGTGCCAACAGGTAAGCATCGCGCCACTTGCTGGTGTATTCGGTAAAATGATCCTGCTGGACGCTGGAGAGATAGCGGAGCCATTCGCCGTATTCGTTCCAGACGTATTGCGGTCGCTGCAGCCCGAGCGAGAGAACGAACAATCCCGCCAGAGCCAATGCCAGTCGCCAACTCAATTGGCGCGGGTGGAGCACCGTCAGCACAAGGCCAATCGCCAATGGATAAACCTTCCAGTAACTCATCACGGCGATGCACACGGCGCAGGTGACCCACCTCGCGCGTTCGGCCGCCGCGAAGGCCAAAATGCTCAGCGTCAGCACGAGAAGATTGGCTTGACCGCTGTTGAGATTACGGATGCAGAGGGGCAGGACGAGCAACAGCGAGGCGGCGAGTTCGTTGGCGTTGAACTTGCATAAAACGCGTCCGCCAGCGAAAAGGGCAAACCCCAGCGCGATGCCTTCGATGAAGCGGCCGAGGCAGGTGGCGAACTGTTGCGGAATGAGGGCGAAGAAGCTGTAGACGGCGGCGGCCAGCGGGCTATAAAGGAACGGAGTGTCCAGGACGCCATAAACCGGCTTCTGTTCGAGCCATAACGTTCCAGCTTCCCGATATTCGCTGAAAGCACAGGGGTGGCCCGACGCGCGCAGGGAGATAACGATCACCGTCGCCAGCCAGATCAGGCAGGCCAACACCAGGCACTGGTTGGCACGGAAAAATTCTCTGTCGAAAATGCGGAAATGACTCATCGATTTTTTACAGCATTGGCGTGGGCGTTTCGCGGTGGTCGATTTCCGGGTCAAAGGCGTGAAACGGCCTTGACGGACCAGACTCAGTGACGCTGTAAAGTGGGCTAAAATACTGTTGTGCGGCGCTCACGGGATTCAAGTGCAAGATCAGAAACCTTCGGATGAAACAGTTCGCGGGTATTCGGAAAAAGTCCGAAGCGGACTTCTTATCATCCGCCTGCGCACGAAGCCAGGATCAATACGACCAGAAAACCGCGATTCATTCCTGTTGAAGCGTAAGCTCAAACAGGCACGATCTTTGCCTGCGGGCCTTTTACGTGTTCCTCGGGCGTTGCCTCGCACTCGTGCAAGTGCCGCGTGGCGATGTCTTCCATCTCCATGAGTGAACTGACATGTGACAACTGGCCGCGCAGGTTTCGCCCGCCCTCCATGCCACGCGTGTAGGCCATCAGGCGGGCGCGCATCGAACTCATCGCCGCGCGTTCGCCGCCTTGCCGACGGCGCGCCACCGCCAGCCGACAATGCCGCAGGATCATCTCCCAACGTTCCTCCAACCCTGGCGCGGGTGGCACCACGCCGGTCGCCAGATACGCCTTTGTCTGCGAAAAAATCCACGGGGTCGTCATCGCCGCGCGGCCAATCATCACGCCCGCCACGCCGGTCGTGTCGCGTCGGCATTTCACGTCGTGCGCGCTGGCAATGTCGCCGTTACCAATTACCGGGATTTGCACGGAGGCCGCGACCTCCGCGATCACGTCCCAGTTTGCCTCGCCGGAATATCCCTGCGCCTTCGTGCGGCCGTGCACTGCGAGCCGCTGGATGCCGCTGTCCGCGAGCAAACGCGCCACGCGCGGGGCATTGATACTCTTCTCGTCCCAGCCGATACGGATTTTCGCCGTCACGGGGACCTGACCGGCAGCAGCCTTGACCACGGCGAGCGCGACCTTTTCCAGTAACGGGCAATCCCGCAGCAGTGAACTGCCGCCGTTTTTGCTGACCACCTTATTGACCGGGCAGCCAAAGTTCAAGTCGATGAAATCCGGCCGCACCCAGTCGATGACTGCCCGCGCCGCTTCGGCGAGCCGTTCGGGTTCGCCGCCGAAGAGTTGCACGCCCAGCGGACGCTCCAGCGCAGGGTCGAAAGCAATGTATTCCTGCGTGCGTTCGTTGCGGTGCAGGATGCCGTCGGCGGAGACAAATTCGGTCGTGAGCACGTCCGCGCCCTGCTCCTTGCAGAGTTGGCGGAAAACGAAATCCGTCACCCCCGCCATCGGGGCGAGGAAGAGTGGAAAACCGTCAGCGGCATTGTTCGGCGCGAGCGTCACGAAGCTGCTAACTTAACCCGGCAACGACTCGTTGTCAGGTGGTCAAGACGGGGGCGGCCCCGGCGTTTTTCAACAACTCGCCGACCTCGCGCTGGACTTCCTCCAATTGGTCGAGCCGCAGCCCGGGATCGGCAACCACGAAAGTTTCCCCGGTCGCGGCGTGTTCGTAGAAAAGCAGACGCTGCCCGCTCGCCTCGTCCTGCCGGGTGTCGGTGGGTCGCAGGACGCGTTTACGCTCCAGCATGAGGGCAAGAATATAGATGGCGCGAGCGTGCTCGGGACGATTCTCGGCGAGGAAACGGCGCAGGCGCGTCTCGGCGTCCGCCTTGGGCAGCGCCTCGGGTTCGCGCGGCGGCGGCGGGGCGAATTTCGACCGCCAGAACGAAAACGGGCGCGCTGCGGTCCTGTCGGCTTTCAATCGCCGCCAGCCTTCCGCCGACACGTCACGGCGGGAGAGCGCGTCGTCCCGGTCCCGGTAGAGCAGCGTGTAGAAAAACTCGCCGTCGGCAAACGGCTGCCCGGTCACGTCGCAACGGTCCGTGCGGGCCTGGATGGTCCATTCTTGGAGCATGGGAAATGACGAATGACGAATGACGAATGACAGAACCAGGCCTTTTCGATGCTCTACTTTCTAATTACTTGTCTCTCGCACTTTGTTTTCTGCCTTCGTCATTCGTCATTCGTCATTAAAACAATTTGTCCCGGTCCAGCGCGCGCTGGCGCAGCAGTAGCAGCCCGACGGTGCCGAACACGATGTTCGTCGTCCACACCGCCCAGAACGCTGGCAGCCGCGCGCCTTTGCCCAACGTCAGGCACAGGTTGCTGAAGAAGAAAATCAGCGCGAACAAGATAATCGCCGTCGCCACTCCCGCCAGCGCGTTGCGCCGCTGATGCACCACTCCCAGCGCCGACGCGAGAAGCACCACGACCATGCAGTTCCACGGCTCGGCCCAATGGTGGGCAAGGTACGCGCGGAAGGGCGCGAGTTGCACGTTGGTGAAATCCCCGTTGATGTCGAGGTATTGGCGCAGTTCGGGCACGGAGAGTTTATCAGGTTGCAGAACCGCGCTAGCGATGCGCCAGGGGGTCTCGCTCCAGCCGGTGATCGTCAGGAGCGGCGGGTAGGTCACGTCAAACCCACCGTCGGGCAATGTGCCGCTGCCGTCGAGATTGGAATGCACGGTGCGGCCGTCGTGAAACTGCCAGGAGCGGGTCGGTTCATCGTAGGTGGCGGTCTTCGCATAATATTTGGTGATGCCGGTCGGCGTGATCTGTTCGACCCGCACCCCGGAGAGCGGCAGGGAGGTATCGGAGGGCAGTTTTTCGACGAACCAGATGCGGTTGTCCGTGCGGTTGGGAAAGAGGTAGCCGGCGGTGGTGTTGAGCCGTTGGAGACGGCTGCCGGCTGCGAGTTCGGCCTCGGCACGCTCGCGGCGGGCATCGGCCTGTGGGGCAAGGGCATAATTCAGATACGTGCTCAGGGCGGTGACGGCGAGGCCCACGACGAAGATCGGCACGAGGACGCGGACGAGGCTGACGCCCGCGCTGAGCATGCTCAGGATTTCGTTGGATTGAGACATGCGGCCCAGGCAGTACAACAGCGCCAGCAGCAGCGCGATGGGCAGGATGAGGATGGCGACCGACGGCAGTTGTCCGAGTTGAAAAAGGAAAACATACCCCAGCGAAGCGCCGCCGCTGATGAAGTCATTCGCCTTGGGGCCGAGTTCGAAGACGAGCCAGATGGCGGTGAAACCCAGGCAGGAATAGACGAAAGGCATCAAAAAATTCCGCAGCATGTAGCGGTCGAGCAGGCGCACGGGGAGAAAAAAGGATGAAGGATGAGCCGGGTCCGCGAGACATCGCCCGCAGGGCGATAACGATGAAGGATGAAGGCGGAAAAAGCAAAGAGGCAACGGGCGGCGGGAAACTCTGCGGTTCCTCCGTTTGTCTTTTCTGCTTTTCTCCTTCATCCTTTCCGCCATGTCCGTTCTCATCGTCGCCGCCAGCCTGAGCGGCAAATCGCGTTCTCAACGCCTCGCGCGCATCGCCTTGCGCAAGCTGACGGCTGCCGGCACGTCCGCCACGCTGCTCGACCTGCGCGACCATCCCCTGCCCTTCGCCGGTTCGGCCGCCGGCTGGAGCGATCCCAACGTCGCCAAACTCAGCGAGTTGACCACCGCCGCCACCCACATCCTCTTCGCCGTGCCGGTTTACAATTACGACGTGAACTCGCTGGCGAAAAACTTCATCGAACTCATGGGCGAGGACGCGCTCGGCAACAAGACCGTCGGCTTCATGCTCTCGGCCGGCGGGGGCGGCTCGTACATGGCGGTCATGCCCTTCGCCAATTCGCTGATGCTCGACTTCCGCTGCTGGATCGTGCCGCGTTTCCTGTACGTGCCGAAGGATTTCGAGGGCGAAACGCTGCCCCCCGATCTCGACGAACGCCTCGACGGACTGTTGCGCGATCTGGTCACGCGCGGGCTGTGAGGGGCGGTCTTCCGGTTGCACCGCCGCCTTGCTTTCGCCGCCCGTACGCCCTACGATCAGCGCACTTATGTGCGGAATCGTCGGTTACATCGGCAAAGCCACCGCCGCCCCCATCCTCCTCGACGGCCTGCGGCGGCTGGAATACCGCGGCTACGACTCCGCCGGGCTGACCACCATCGACGGCGGCCACCTCGAGACCCGCAAGTGCGCCGGCCGCATCCAGGCGCTCGCGGATCTGCTCAAGGAAAACGCCGCCGCCGGGCAGCGTCGGCATCAGCCACACCCGCTGGGCCACCCACGGCCGGCCCACCGACGAGAACGCCCACCCGCACTTCGACCAGTCCGGCCGCCTGGCGCTCGTCCACAACGGCGTCATCGAAAACTACCAGGTCCTCCGCGCGCCGCCTCGTCGAGGCCGGGCACAAGTTCCGCTCGCAGACGGACACCGAAATCCTGGCCCATCTCATCGGCAAGCTTTACGACGAGGCGGGCGGCGCGCATTCCAAGGCGCGTCTGCTCGAGGCGGCGCGCGCCGGCGCTCAAGCAGGTCATCGGCACCTACGGCATCGCGCTGCTGCATCTCGACGTGCCCGACGTGCTCATCGGCGCGCGGCGCGGCAGCCCGCTGGCGGTCGGGCTGGGCAAGGGCGAAAATTTCCTCGCCAGCGACCCGCAGGCCATCATCGCGCACACGCAGGAGGCGATTTACCTGAAGGATTACGACGTGGCCGTGCTGGAGCGCGACTGCTTCGAGATCAGCACGCTCGAAGGCGGCATCGCGGGCAGCTACGAGGTGACGAAGGTCGATTTCACCAGCGACGACGTGAAGCTGGGCGATTACCCGCACTACATGCTCAAGGAAATCTTCGAGCAGCCCCACGCCGTGCGCGACGCCCTGCGCGGACGGCTTTCGCATGGAGGACGCCAGCGCGCGCCTGGGCGGCCTGAACATGACCCCGCAGGAACTGCGCGAGATCGACCGCGTCATCATCACCGGCTGCGGCACGGCGTACCACGCCGGGTTGGTCGGCGAATACCTCATCGAGTCGCTCGCGCACCTGCCCTGCGAGGTGGAGTTCGCCAGCGAGTTCCGCTACCGCAACATGCCGATGGACAAGGACACGCTGGTCCTTGCCGTCAGCCAGAGCGGCGAGACCATCGACACGCTGGCGGCCGTGCGCGAGAGCCTGCGCAAGGGCCACCGCACGCTGGGCATCTGCAACAACGTGGCCAGCACGATCGCGCGCGAATGCGGCGCGGGCGTCTACATGCACGCCGGACCGGAGATCGGCGTGGCGGCGACGAAATCGTTCACCTCGCAACTGGCGGTGTTCACCCTGCTCGCGCTGCTGCTCGGGCGCATCCGGCACCTGTCCAGCAGCGACGGGCTGCAAGATCATCAAGGAACTCCAGGCGATCCCCGACGCAGATCGAGCGCGTGCTCGAACAGAGCGACCACATCCGCGAAATCGCCGCGAAGTACGCGGGCGCGAAGGGGATGCTGTTCATGGGCCGGCAGTACAACTATCCCGATCGCGCTCGAAGGCGCGCTCAAGATGAAGGAGATCACCTACATCCAGTCGCGAGGGCCATCCGAGCGCGGAACTCAAGCATGGGTTCATCGCGCTGGTCGAGCCGGACATGCCGAGCATTTTCATCGCGCCCGACGACGCGATGTTCGACAGCAACATCAACAGCATCGAGCAGGTCAAGGCGCGGCGCGGCCCGGTGATCGCCATCGCCACGGAAGGGCCGCAAGGACCTGGCGAAGATCGCGGACGACATCATCTACATCCCGCGCTGCCCGGACTACCTGTCGCCGCTGCTGACGGTGGTCCCGCTGCAACTGCTCGCCTACCACACGGCGGTGCATCTGGGCCGCGACGTGGACAAGCCGCGCAACCTCGCCAAGAGCGTGACGGTGGAGTGAATTCATCACAGTCGGTCTCGATCTCTCGGACGTTCGTACCCCGCTTCAAGCCGAGCCGATGAGGATGCCGACGATGAAAACGAGCACGCCGCCGACGACCACCTGAAAGGTCGCGGATAGTAGCGGCGTGTCCATGTAACGGTGCCGAATCCAGGCGATCACGGCCAGTTCCACGGCGACGACCGCGACGGCCACGTACATGGCATAATAGAAATTGGCGATCAGAAACGGCAGCGTGTGCCCGATGCCGCCCGCCGTGGTCATCAGCCCGCAGACCAGCCCGCGCGTCCACGGATGGCCCCGGCCGCTGAGCACGCCGTCGTCCGACAGGGCTTCGGCGAAACCCATGCTGATGCCCGCGCCGATGCTCGCCGCCATGCCCACCAGGAACGCCGTCCAACTGTTGTGCGAGGCGAACGCCGCCGCGAACACGGGGGCCAGCGTCGAAACGCTGCCGTCCATCAGCCCGGCCAGTCCCGGCTGGACGATTTGCAGCACGAAACGCCGCCGCGCGGATTCGTCCTCCTTTTCCCGCGCGCCGGAGTTTTTCTGCTGTTCGTCCATCGACTCGGCGAGGTCGTAATGCTTGGTCTCTTCCGCCGCCAGGTCTCCGAGCAACTGGCGCACGCCGGCGTCGCTGGTCTGGGCAATCGCGGCGCGGTAAAAGCTGCGAGCCTCGTCCTCCATCGTCTCCACTTCCCGACGGATCATGGGCACGCTCAGGTTGGACTGAATCCAGAGCGGTTTGCGGCTGATAAATCCTTTCACGTCCTGCCGGCGGATGAGCGGAATGTGCTCGCCGAAGCGTTCGCGGTACAGGCTGATGAGGCGGTGCCGGTGGCCATCCTCCTCGTCGTGCATGGCCAGCAGGGACTTGGCCGTGTCGGGGAAATCGCCGCCGACGCGCCGGGCTAGATCGGCGTAGACGCGTCCGTCTTCCTCCTCGGCTTGTATGGCGAGCGCGAGGACTTCCTGAACGCTGAGGTCTTTGAGGGTTTTGGGCATGAGTGGCGGGTTCAGTAAATCGAATGGGGCATCGGTATACTCACGGATGCGGGTTGCGCATTCGCTTTCCAATGCCTGACATGACCCTTACGATACGTGAAAACTTCGGTTTACGAAACAGGCAAGCTCATTACAATTTGGTAATCGACTACGATTTTCGATAGCGTCACGATCCATGCCTTCCGCCCGTCGTCCATCCGCGACCTCCCACCACCAGGAACTGCTCGGGGGCTTCGTGCGCCTGCACATCCTCCATCACGCCGCCAAAGCTCCCCTGGTGGGCTTCTGGATCATCGAGGAACTCGCCCGCCACGGCTACCGACTCAGCCCCGGCACGCTCTACCCCATGCTGCGCGGGATGGAATTGCGCGGCTACCTGTGCGCCGGCGCGCTCCACCGGGAAGGCCGGCGCACGTACCGGCCCTACACCGCGACCAGGGAAGGCAGAGAGGCGCTGGCGCAAGCGAAGGATAAGCTGCGCGAGCTTTTTCACGAGCTGATCGAGGAGGAAGGGAAATCACCAAGAACGCGCTCGCGGCGGACGCCATGAGCAAGGCCGCGCCAGGCAGTTTTTTCGAGGTGTTCCGGGCGTTCTTGCGGCTCGGGCTGACCTCGTTCGGCGGACCGGTCGCGCACCTCGGGTTCTTCCACGCGGAGTTCGTCGTGCGCCGCCGCTGGCTGGAGGAACGTGCCTACGCCGATCTGGTGGCGCTTTGCCAGTTCCTGCCCGGCCCCGCCAGCAGCCAGGTTGGTATGGCGCTGGGTCTGGGTCGGGCCGGGCTGCCGGGGTTGCTGGCGGCGTTTTTGGGTTTCACGCTGCCCTCGGCGGTTCTGATGGTCGGCTTTGCCTATGGGGTCGGCGGGTTGAGCGACGTGAGCCACGCCGGCTGGCTGCGTGGACTCAAACTGGCCGCCGTGGCCGTGGTGGCGCAGGCCGTGTGGACGATGGCGGCCAGGCTCTGCCCCGACCGTGCGCGGATCACCCTGGCGTTCGTGGCGGCCATCGCGGTCCTGGCGTGGCCCGCGGCCCTGGGGCAGATCATCGTCATTGCGGTTGGTGCGCTCACGGGCTGGACGTTCTTCCGGGAACCAGGATCGCTCCCGCTAGGAGAAGCGAATCCGGAAGGCGCGGAAACCCCTTCCGGGGGACCTGTCCGGTTGCACAGCCGTCCGCTGGGGGTCGGTTCACTGGTGGTGTTCGTGGTCCTGCTGTTTGTTTTGCCCGCCTTCTCCGAAGTTCCCGGGCTGCGGGAGTTCGGAGGATTTTTCCGGGCAGGTTCGCTCGTCTTCGGCGGCGGCCACGTCGTGCTGCCGCTGCTGCAAGCGGAGACGGTGGAGAAGGGCTGGATTTCAGCGGACCGGTTCCTCGCCGGTTACGGGGCGGCGCAAGCGTTGCCCGGACCGCTCTTTACCTTCGTGGGTTACCTGGGAGCGGCGTTGCGTCCGCCGCTGCTGCACGGCTGGACCGGGGGCCTGCTCTGCCTGACGGCCATTTTCCTGCCCTCCGCGCTTTTGATCGTGGGCGCGCTGCCGTTCTGGGAGGTCTTGCGCCAACGCACCGGCGCGCAGGCTGCCTTGAAGGGTGCAAACGCGGCGGTGGTCGGTGTGCTGCTGGCAGCCCTGTACCAACCCGTGTGGACGAGTGCCGTGCATGGGCCGGACGATCTGATCATTGCCCTGACGGCGTACGGGCTGCTGGTGTTCTGGCGCTGTCCGCCCTGGTTGGTCGTGGGGCTTGCCGCTGGAGGGGGCGCGGCGTTGCTGGGTTGAAAAATTTTCGCGCGGAACGGGTCGCGCCACGCGGTTATTTTGCTCGCTCGTCCGTGCCCGCGATCACCAGAGTGATTTCACCCTTGGGCGGGTGGGCACGGTAATGCTCCAGCAACTCCGCGGCCATTCCCCGGCGGAATTCCTCGAACTGCTTGGTCAACTCCCGCGCGACGCAAACCGGCCGCTCCGGCGCGTGGCGGGCAAGCACTTCCAGCGTGCGTTCCAGCCGGTGCGGCGACTCGAAAAAAATGCTCGTTTCCGCCCGCTCCAGCGCGCGCAGCAGATCGCGCTCGCGCCCGCCGCTTTTCGGAGGCAAGAAACCGCCGTAATAAAAACTCTCCGCCGACAGTCCTGAACCCACCAGCGCCGTCAACACCGCCGACGGCCCCGGAATCACCGTGTAGGGCAACCCGGCTTCCACGCACGCCCGCACCAGCCGCGCGCCCGGATCGGACACGGACGGCAACCCGGCGTCGGTGATGAGCGCCACCTGCGCGCCCTCGCGCAGCCGCACCAGCAGTTCCTGCGTGCGCCGCGCCTCGTTGTGTTCGTGGAAGGAAATGAGCGGTTTGCGAATTTCGTAGCGTTCGAGCAGGCGCAGGGAATGCCGCGTGTCCTCAGCAGGCGATCACGTCCGCCGCGCGCAAGGTTTCGAGCGCGCGCAGGGTGATGTCCCCGAGATTGCCGATGGGAGTGCCGACGAGGGAAAGCACAGAGGAAGATGCAGAAATCAGAAGTCAGAAGTCAGAAAAATGGAAGTCAGAAGGGACTGCTCAGGCTTTCTGCCTCTGGACTTCTGCCTTCTGCCTTCTGCCTTCTGCATTTCCGTTCAGAAGCCTTCCGCCACCGTGCTGACCAGTCGCACGGCCAACTGCTCGGCGGCCAGCGGCAACGCCTGCCGCTCGTCCTGCGTGACATCGTTGCCCACGAAAAAACTCGTCGTGCCGTTGGCCTGTCCCGAATCCAAGACCTTCCCTGTTTTGCTGTCGATCAATTGGAAACTCACCACCAGGCTCAGGTCGAATTCGCTCGTCAGCAAGACGTTGCCCGTCACGGAGCGTTCGGGCGTGCGCGTGACCCGCTCAATCGTGCAGTTGAGCACGGCATCCGCCGCATCGCGCGTGCTCAACGTGTACGTGCCGTCCTGCTGGAACTGCCGCGCTACCGTGTCCGTGACCAATCCCTCCACCTGTGGCAGCAACGTGTTGTTACGAAACACCGGGATGAAGAGCGTGTGGACGTTCTTCATGTAGGCCGGCTTGGCCTCGCCGAGATGGTAGCCGGCGCAACCGGACAGCAAAATGCAAAATGCAAAATGCAGAAAGACGGAAAAGGGAGACAGCTTCCTCAAACCGCGTCTCGGCTCTCCATCATTCTGACTTTTGCATTTTGCATTTTGCATTTTGCATTTGCCTACTGCGACGGCAGCGAGGGCTGTTCGCCTTCCGGCACGGACGGCGGCTTCGGCTCACCGTGCGGCGCGGGCGTCGGCTGGGAGCCGGGAGGCGCATCGGGCAACGCGGTGTTCGCACCCGAGGGATTGACACGCGTCGGCGGCGCGCCCCCCGTGCTCGCGGCCGTCGCGGGCGCGGGCGGAGGCATCGGCACGCTGACCGGCGGGCCTGCGTAGTCGGGGCGCTTGGCGGTCTCGTACTGCGCCGGGAGCCGCCCGTCGCCGTTGCTGACCTTGGGGTTGACCGCGCCGTTGCCGTTCGCCGCGGTCGCGGGCGCTTTGTCAGTGAAATATTTCTCCCCGAACTTTGAGCGGATCGTGTCGAGCCGGGTTTTCGCCTTCTGGCTGTCGGGCGAGTTGGGCTGCTGGCGGATCACGTCGTTGTAGTACACGACCGCCGCGCGGAACTGCTTCTGCTTGAAGTAATAATCGGCAATCTTGAGCGAGCCGCCCGTTTGCACGCTGCCGAGCGAGGCGAGGTTCTCCTTGGCCTGGGCGGCTTTTTCATGGTTGGGATAAGAAGCGAGGAAATCCTCGAACGACTCCCGCGCGTTCTGGGCAACACTCTTGTCGTAAGAACCCTCACGCATGAGTGTCAGGTACGCGAAACCGATCTGGTAGAGCGCGTCTGCGGCGATGGGGTCGGTCGGGTATTTGTCCACGACCTCCTGATAGGCATTGATGGCCGCCTTCTGGTCGCTGGCGTACGAAAACGACTGGCCGATGCCGAACTGCGCCATCGGGGCGAACCGGCTGAAGGGCGCGTTGCGGGTGATGACCGTGAAGACCGCCACCGCTCTCTGGCGCTGGGGCAGGAGAGGATCCCGAGGAGATGCTGGCGCAAGCCATCGAGATACAGCGTGCCGATGCGGTATTCGGCCTCCAGCGCCGCGTTGAAGTCGGTGCTGTGCGGATAGTTGAGGATCATCCGTTCGTAGGCGTCGGAGGCAGCCCCCAGGTTTTGCTGCTTTTCCAACAGGTAGCCGACCTTGTACTGCGCCGCGGCGGCCACCGTGGACTTGGGAAACCGGCGCACGGTTTTCTTGTAACCGGTGATGGCCGCGCTGATTTTGCCGCGTTTCTCGGCTTCGAGGGCGGCGTCGAACTGCGCCTGGGCGTCCTTCTGGTTGGGAATTTCCTCGCCGCCGGGCGATACGTAGTTGGCATCCTCGCCGGGCTTGATCACCAACGGAGCGGGGCTGCGGTGGGGATAGGCCATGCATCCGAGCACAAGCACCGCAACGAACAAAGTAATTTTCTTCATGGCAGGGAATGGCAGGCTAACGAAAAATACCGGGAGGTCAAGCTAAGGGGAAAGGCAGAAGTCAGAAGTCAGAATCAGAAACCTGACCTTCGATCCTCCGCCCTCCGAACTTCTGCCTTCTGCCTTCTGCCTTCTGCCTTCTGCCTTTATCCCTTCCCCACCATGCCCGCCGACCTCGCCGATAAAATCAAGCTGGGCACCTGCGCGTGGAACTTCGAGGACTGGCGCGACGTGTTCTACCCCGCCAGCCTCGCCTCCAACCAGGAACTCGCCTACTACGCGCGCTACCTGCCGGCGGTCGAGATCGACTCGACGTTTTACCACATCCCCCGGCCCGACGTGGTCGCCGCCTGGGCCGAACGCACGCCGGACGACTTCGTTTTCACCGCCAAGATGCCCCGGCTCATCACGCACGAGGCGCGCTTGCGGAACTGCCGGCGCGAACTCGACGCCTTCCTGAACAGTCTGCGGCCGATGGGCGAAAAACTCGGCGCGGTGCTCATCCAATTTTCGCCCGGTTTCCGGCCGGCGCACGACGAGGACGCGCTGGCGGAGTTCCTCGATCTGCTGCCGGCGGGAAAGATTTCCTTCGCGGTGGAGTTCCGGCACCCGGACTGGCACGCGCCGCGCATCGCCAAGCTCCTGACCGAACACGGCGTCTCCTGCGCGTGGAACGACCTCACCGCCCTGGAGGCGCAAAACGAGGGGGCGTTCGGCTTCCTGCCGCTGACGGCCGATTTCCTGTACGTGCGTCTGATGGGCGACCTCGAAACGAAATTCCGGCCCGACGGCGAGCGGCAGTTCCGTTACGGCAGCTTGTTGTGGGAGCGGCAGGGCGGGATGGAGTTCTGGGCGGACCGGATCAAGAAACACCTCGGCGACACCCGGCGCATCTACGTGATGGTCAACAACCACTACGAAGGGTTTTCGCCAATGACCTGCCAGCGTCTGGGGAAGTTGCTGGGCATCGACATCGAATTGCCCAGTCTCGTGCGGCACATGGCCAAGCCCGGCGAAGCGCCACGGGAGTTGGATGAGCAGATGGAGCTGCTCTGAGAAAACCGTGTGAGACGCTCCGCCGCAGGCGTCCAACCAAGGTAGGGATGGCTCTCCGAGCCGTCCCAAGATTGGTTTGGATGATCTCCGTGCGAACCAAGCGCTTTCCAGAAAAAATAGGGAACGGCTCGGAGAGACATCCCTACCTTGTTTACGAGCGCCTTCGGCGGGATGACCCTGCACGCAAACAAAATTGCCGCCCGGCACCCGCCCTGCTTTGCTCGGGAGTCGCATGGAGTTAATCCACGAAGACCAGGCCCCGGCCATCGCGCAACTCGAAACGCGCCTCGTCGAGTTTTATAACACCTTCACCGGCTACGACGCCTTCAACGACCCGCCGGAATATCCCGTGCTCTGGGGCGAGGTTCTGCGGCTGGCGCGGGCGGGAACGGCACATCCCTGCCGCGTGCTGGAAATCGGCGCGGGCCGCTCCGGGTTCGGCAAATACCTGCTGGCGCAAGGGGCGCGCGGGAAGGTCCGCCTCACCTCGCAGGACATCACGACGGCCAACGTGGCCCACCTGCGCGCGTCCTCCGACGAGGTCATCACCGGCAACATCGACCGGCTGGAAGGCTCCTGGGACCTCATTTTCCATTCCTACGTCTACGAACACCTCTGCCGGCCGCGCGAGTTCAACGAACGGCTCTGGAGTCTGCTCTCGCCGGGTGGGCACCTTATCATCCAATGCCCGCGCTACGATTTCCCGCTGTATTTCCCGCCCTGCTGGGACCACCTGCCGCTGGTCGCCAAGCTCTGGCAAACGTTGCGACTAGCGGGGAACGATCTGGCGGCGGCGTGCGGGCACGAGGCATCGCGGTTCACGGTCTTCGCGGACCCGGCGGTGTTTCACCTGCCGTTCGTGCGCGACCGGGACGCTGTGCACCGGGTCCGCAAGTCCGACCTGCGCTGGCTCTTCGGCGGCAGGGCGAACCTCCGGGAATTCGATCTCGCACCCGGTAGCCTCGAGGACTGGATCGTGAAAAAATTCTTCACCCTGCGCGTGATCGTACGAAAAAACGCGTGAGGGGTCATGCGTTCGGCCGGATGCTGTCAGAGGTGCTCGGACGTTTGGCGCCTTCGTAAATGTTGTACGCTAGCGTAAGCACGGCTAACGCTACCAGCAATGCGTCGTCCCAAGCGGTAGCACCTGGCTGGCCCGGAAAACTCCGCGGAAGAGAATAACGATCACGGAGGCAAGGATTTCGGTCATCCGTATATTGCCGTGAGTATCGTGAATTAACTCCTGGCCTGGAGGGATGGCCCCCAAACGTACCGCCAGAAAGGTGGAAACACGCCGGAGAATCACAAAAAAGACCAGACACGACTCCAAGCAAAGTTCGAGGACGAGCAGGTCACGTTCGGATTTGCTAACCTCGGCAAGTCCCTTGGGCCAGATGTAAACCATGTGCAACGCGACGGCGAGGCCTGCCAAGGCAATGGCAACCGCCGCAGAAAAACATTGCTTTGCTCGGATCATCCCTCTGCTAGAGCAGCAAAAGTGCCTGGCAGATCGGTCAGCCTCCGGCGGCTTGCGCTATTCCGGCAGGCCCTTAAAAAGCGCGCGAAACTCGTCGTCGAACGTCCGTAGTTCACTGACCATCTGCGGACTCTTGGAAAGCACCGTCTTGGTCAGCTTTTCCATGTAGGTCGGGTTGCGCTCGGCCATCTCGGAGAGCGCCATGATGACCGCCAGGGCGTTGCAGGCGCTGTGCTTGACCGCGCGGAACTTGTTGTGCAGCTCCAAAAGCTCCGCCCGGGTGACGGTCGTATCGTCGCCTGCGGGCGGCTGCGAGGAACCGGTCGGAGCCGTGGGAGCCTCGGGCGTGGAGGACGAATTCATTGGCTTTGGCGGTCGCGGTGTGCTTTGCTGGACATCCCGGATACTCAGCAATTCCGGTGCCTCCCGGCAAAATTCGATGACCCAGCAGACTATCAGAATCGGCGGGGCGCGCCAGCACAATCTGCAAAACCTCAGTCTGACGCTCCCCCGCGGCCAGCTCGTCGTCGTCACCGGGCCGAGCGGTTCGGGCAAGAGTTCGCTAGCCTTCGACACCCTCTACGCGGAGGGCCGGCGGCGGTACGTGGAAAGCCTGTCGGCCTATGCGCGGCAGTTCCTCGACCAGCTCGAAAAACCCGACGTGGATTTCATCGAGGGCCTGTCGCCCGCCATCGCGCTCGAACAACGCGCCGGGGCCGGCAACCCGCGCTCGACCATCGCCACGACGACCGAGATTTACGATTACCTGCGGCTCCTCTATGCGTCGGTCGGCCAGCCGCACGACCCCACTACGGGCCGCCCGTTGCGCCGCCAGACCCCGCAGGCCATCGTGGACCAGATTCTCGCGCTGGAACCCGGCTCGCGGCTGATCCTGCTCGCCCCGCTGGTCCGGGGACAGGTCGGGGAGTTCCGCGACGTGCTGGAAAAAGCCCGGCGCGAGGGCTTCGTGCGCGTGCGGCTGGACGGCAAGATCGTCGAACTCGACGGCCCCGAACCCGTGCGGCCCGCCAAGACGAAGGAACATTCCATCGACGCCGTCGTGGACCGGCTCGTGTTGCGCGAAGGCATCCGCGCGCGGCTGGCGGATTCCGTGGAAACGGCCCTGCGCTGGGGCAAGAGCCAGCTCATCGTGCTGCACGCGCCCGGCGGTGGCGAGGACTACGCGGAAAAGGCGTATTCCACCGATTACCGCGACCCGGAGACGGGTTTTACGCTGTCGGCGCTCACGGCCAAGCATTTTTCCTTCAACAGCCATCTCGGCGCGTGCCCGGTCTGTCATGGGTTGGGCGTGCTCCAGGTGCTCGACCCGGAGTTGATGGTGCCCGACCCACAAAAGACTCTGGCCGAAGGAGCCGTTTCCCCGTGGCATCGCGGCGTGGGCAAGCGGATGCGCGTGTATTACCAGACCGTGCTGCGCGCGCTGGCCGCGCACTACGGCGCGTCGGTGGACAAGCCCTTCGCCGACTTACCAGAGAAATTTCGTCGCGCGCTCTTCGAGGGCACGGGTGACGAAACCGTCGAACTCCGCCCCGTCAAGGACCAGGAAAAAACCAAGGTCAAGCGCAAGGAAAAAGCCGAGGCCGACACGGTGGCCGCAGGGAAACCCTTTGAAGGGTTGGTCCACCAGCTCCAGCACCTGCTTGACACGACGCAGAGCGAACTGACCAAGCACCGGCTGAAGGCGTTCATGAGTCCGCACCCCTGCCCGGCCTGCCACGGCGCGCGCCTGCGGCCGGAAATTCTTGCCGTGACGCTCGGCGTCTCGGACGGCGACACGACCCGGCAGTTCAACATCCGCGAGTTCTACCGCCTGACCATCGGCGAGGCGCACCGGACGATCACCCGGCTGGAACTCACCGCGACCCAGCGCCAGATCGCCGCCGAGATCGTGCGCGAGGTCTCCGTGCGGTTGGGGTTCCTCGTGGAAGTCGGCCTGGATTATCTCAACCTCGACCGCGAGAGCGGCACACTTTCCGGCGGCGAAAGCCAGCGCATCCGCCTCGCCGCGCAGATCGGCTCGGGACTCGCGGGCGTGCTCTACGTGCTCGACGAACCCAGCATCGGGCTACACCAGCGCGACAACGACCGCCTCATCGCCACCCTGCGCCGCCTGCGCGATCTGGGCAACAGCGTGATCGTCGTCGAGCACGACGAGGACACGATCCGCGCCGCCGACCACATCATCGACATCGGCCCCGGCGCGGGTCCGCGCGGCGGGCGGCTCGTCGCGCAGGGCACCCTGGAGGAAATCATGCGCGTGGAGGGTTCGCCCACCGCGCAATACCTCACCGGCCGGTTGACGATCCCCGTGCCGCGCCGCCGCCACCAGCCGCTCTTTCCCCCGCCGAAACGTTCCCGCACCGCCGTGCCGCACAACATCCCGGCGCGGGCGGCGGAGGGCGACGAGGCGTTCGACGGTTCGGGCTGGATCGAGATTCTCGGTGCGACCGAGAACAATCTGCAAAACGTCAATGCCGCGTTCCCGCTCGGCTGCCTGACGTGTGTGACCGGCGTGAGCGGTTCGGGCAAGAGCACGCTGGTTGACGACATCCTCCGGCGCGCGCTAGCCCGGCAGCTTTATCGCGCCAAGGATGCGCCCGGCAAACACGAGCGCATCGAAGGCACCGAGCAGATCGATCACGCCATCACCATCGACCAATCGCCGATTGGCCGCAGCCCGCGATCCAACCCGGCGACGTACACGGGGGCGTTCGGCCCGATCCGCGAGATTTTTTCCCAGCTCCCCGCCGCGCGCATCCGGGGGTACGACGCGGGCCGGTTTTCCTTCAACGTCAAGGGCGGCCGGTGCGAGCATTGCGAGGGTGACGGCGTGATGAAAATCGAGATGCAATTTTTGCCCGACGTGAGCGTGACGTGCGAGGTCTGCGAGGGCAAACGCTACAACCGCGAGACCCTCGAAGTGACCTTTAAGGGCAAGAACATCGCCGACGTGCTGGCGATGACCATCGAGGAGGCAAGCCGTTTTTTCCGCGCAGTGCCCGCCGTGTCCGACCGGCTCATTGCGATGGAGGACGTGGGGCTGGGTTACCTGAGGTTGGGTCAGGGTGCGGACACGCTCAGCGGCGGCGAGGCGCAACGCGTCAAGCTGGCCACCGAATTGGCGAAAAAATCCACCGGCCGCACGGTCTATCTTTTCGATGAACCCACCACCGGGTTGCACTTCGCCGACATAGCCAAGCTGTTGGAAGTGCTCTTCAAACTGCGCGACGCGGGCAACACGCTCATCGTCATCGAGCACAACCTGGAGGTCATCAAGTGCGCGGACTGGATCATCGATCTCGGCCCCGAAGGTGGCGCGGGCGGCGGGAAGATTCTCGGCGCGGGCACGCCCGAGCAGATCGCCCGGCTGGCGGGCAGTTTCACGGGGCATTTTCTTGCGGGGAAACTATGAACCAGCGTCACAGACAGAGTCTTAGCCACAAAAAGGCACAAAAAGCACAAAAATGGGTTAAAGGCTCTTTCCTCTCCCCCCTTTTTTGTGTTTTTTGTGCCTTTTTGTGGCTAAGGCTTCCGGTCATTCTCCAAGCGCAGGGAGAGTCTATTTTCCTCCCCGACCAGGCCCTCCGCGCCCTCGGCGAAGGACTCCCGCGCGTGGCGGTCTACAAGCTGAAGACCTTTCTGCAAACGGACCCCGCGCCCGAGGCCCGGAAGGACGCCGTGCTCACCCTCGCCCGCGCGTTGCTCGCCGTGCCGGATGCGCCCGCCGCGCTCGCCCTGCTCGCACGCGAATTCCCCACCCCGGACGCCGGCACGATGTTCTGGCGCGGTCAGGCGCAGGCGGCGCTCGGCCGTTGGTCCGATGCCCTGGAAAGTTACACCGCCGCCGGGCCGCAACCTCCCGCGCGCTTCGGCCGGGCGGAATCTCTCCTCGCCCTCAACCGCGCCGACGAGTCCGCCGCGATTTTCCGCGACCTGCGCGATGATCCCCAACTCGGCGAATCCGCCCGCCTGCGCTTCGCGGAAATCGCCCTGGACACCGGCCACGTCAAAGAAGCCGCTTCCGTGTTGACCGATGCCGGTCCCGGCCCGGGACGCCGGCTTTCGCTCGGCAAACAACGCGCTTGCCTGCTCGGCCGCCTGCGGTTGGCGCAAGGGCAGCCCGCCCAAGCCGCGCAGGCGTTCACCGGCGCGCTGGCCGGACCCGAGGGCCTGAGCGAACGCCTCCTCGTCGATTGCTACTGGGGCTGGACGCAGGCGTGCCTCGACCAGCACAACCTCGACAATGCCCAAGACGTACTCGAAAACCTGCTCGACCGTTACCCCGCCAACCCGTTCCTCGCGCAGAGTTTCGCCTGGCTGGAATCGCTCTACACGCAGGACCGCGCGCCGGACCTGTCGGTGCCGCGCCGCTGGTCGGCCGACGCCACCGAACCCGGCCGTCAGGCGATGGCCCGGCTGGCCTTGGGTCGGTTGGAAGAACGGGCCGGACACCACGAAACCGCCGAGAAAATCTTCGCCGATTTCGGCGAGGAATTTCCCCGGAGTCCCCTGCGGGTCCGCGCGCTGCTCGACCTGGCGGCCTTGCGTCTGCGGCAGCGCCGCCCGAACGCCGCGCATCTCGCGCTGGACGTGGCCCGGCCCCTCGTGACGGCTTTGCCCGTGGTGGCGGCCGGTCTCGACGGGGACGGCACGGACAAAAACGGCGCACCGGCGGTCGCCGCGTCCTGGCGCACGGAGATCGACGTGCTCGAAGCCGAGGTCTGCCTCGCGCAAAACGACGGGCCGGGCGCGGCGCGGCGCTTCGAGGCCGTGGCCGACCGGCTGGGCGCGGGGCGGCAGGCGGAGGCGGCGGCGTTCAACGCGGTGCTGGGCTGGCTGCGCGCCACCGACGTGGACCGGTTCGCGGCGGCGGAAAAAGAGTTCGCCGCGCGTTTCCCCGACAGCCGGCTCAACGCGGAATTTTCGCTGGAGGAAGGGCTTGCCCGCGCCGGGCAGACGCCGGCCGCCGACCTCGCGGGCCGTCGGCGCGCGGCGTCGTGCCTGCGGGAATTTCTACGCGCGAATCCCGATAACCCCCGCGCCGCCGAGGCCCGCCTCGCCCTGGCCGAACTCGCCTTCGAGCGACCGCGCCCGGCCTTGTCGGCGGTGTTGCGCGAACTCGCCGCGCCCGAACTCCGGTCCGTCGCCAACGACGCTCCCGCCGCCCCGCCGCCCGCCACCGCCGCCGAACGCGACCGCGCTGCCTACCTCGCGGTCTGGGTGGCGGACGCTCCCGGCCCCTCGCATGACGCGGACCACGCCATCGCGCTGGCGAAAAAATTCCTCGCCGACCATCCTGACTCCCCGCTGGCCGCCGAGGCCCGCATGAAGCTGGGCGAGATGTATTTCCAGCGCGAGGATTATCCTAACGCCCAGACGCAGCTCGAACTGCTCGCCGAGAACGCGCCGGACTCCGTGCTGGCCGAACCCGCCCTGTACCTCGCGGGCATGTCGGCGGAACTGAGCGCGAGCGCGGCGGGACTCGACAAGGCGGTGACGCTCTTCGGGCTGGCCGCGCGGCACAACGGACCCTTCCGGCTGCGGGCGCAGCTCCAACAGGCGGACGTGAAAAACCGCCTGGGCCAGAGCCGCGACGCGCTGACCGTGTACGACGGCGTGCTGGCGGCCACGGCGAACACGCAGGAGGGGAAGGACGAGGACCTGGAAGCGCGTTGCGCGGCGTGGTGCGGCCGGGGTCAGACGCTGCTTTCGCTGGCGACGGGGGCGACTCCCGGCGAGGCCAGGGGCCTGCTGCGTGACGCGGCGGGAGCGTTTGACCAGCTGGCGGGGATGCCCGGCGCGTCGTTGCCGTGGCGGCGGCAGGCGCTCACGCTCAAGGGCGAGGCGCTGGAAAAACTCGGCGACGTGGACGCCGCGTTAGCCGCTTACGACGACGCGCTCAACGCCCCCGAACCGCCGGGGTCCGCGCCGGCCGCCACCCCGCCGCCGGAATGGACGTGGTTCTACCGGGCGGGGCGCGACGCGGCGTTGTTGCTGGAGAAGCGTTCGCAGTGGGAGGCGGCCATCGCGGTTTATGAGAAAATCGCCGCCGCCAACGGCCCGATGAAAAGCGAGTTCGAGAATCTGCTGAACCGTCGGCGGCTGGAGCATTTCGTGTGGGGAGGACCGGGCGGGTCGTAGGGCGCGTCTTACCACCGCGCCAGCGGCATCGATTTAAGGTAGGGATGGCTCTCCGAGCCGTCCCAAGATTGGCTTGGATGATCTCCGTGCGCACGCAGCGTCTCGCCGGAAACATTTAAAGCGTTTCTCAGTTGCCTGTCCGGTTTTCCAGCCCCGGCAGGGGCTTGAGCAGACCTTACACGCAAACGAAAAACGCTTTAGGACGGCTCGGAGAGCCATCCCTACCTTGGGGACGATGCGCCTGCGACGCGGGGGGCAATCCCTCATCTGACCTGAGAAACAGGGTTATCCTATTACCGAGACGACCTGCCGCTACGCGTTCCGATGGTCGCTCGGTCTCGTGGGCTCACTCCCGGGGCCCCCGCCGTCACGAAAAAATGACGCCGGCGATGCTTGCGTCCATGTGCCTTTGCATGTCGTAATTAGCAATGGCTGGACGTGGCTGGATCACAAGGGCTTCCGCCGCTTCCGTTTGCCGAATGCACAACGAACCCGTATGAAACCGAATCAACTCCAACTGCTCAGTCATCTCTGCTTCGCACTGGGCTTCCTTTCGATCATCGCCTCCATCGCCATCTGGTTTTACACCCGGGGCACGGGGATCGACACGCAGGCGCACGCCGAGCGGTTCGGCATCTTCGTCGGGCTGTGGGCACCGACTTTCTTCATCCTCTCGAACCGCTTTTCGCGTTACGCGGACAAGCCGCTTTGAGCGCGGCATCGGCAGGCGGGACCAACCCTGCCATCGGCGGCTTCCAAGCAGATCAGCGACCCATGAACGTACCGGCACACCGTATGACGGTCAGTCCGCTCCGGGTTTTCCTGGTGGAAGACGATCCCGAGGAGCACAAGTTTCTCTTCCTCTACCTGGAATCCTGCGGGCATCAGGTGTCGGCGGCTTTCGACATGGCGCATGCGATCCAGCGGCTGGCGACGATCCGTTACGACGCGCTCATCTGCGACATCGGCCTGCCCGATGGCGACGGCTGGGAATTGATGCGCAGCGTCCGGCTTTTTCACCCGCTCTACGCCATTGCCATCACGGGGCGGACCGGGGAGGACAACGCCGCCAGGAGCCGGGCGGCCGGGTTCCGGCGGCATTTGCTCAAGCCGATCATCCTCAGCGAATTGGACGAGGCGCTGGGTGAAGCGGCGGCGGGCGGCGGAGATTGAGCGCAAGCCTCGCTTTACTTCCGGTCGGCGGTCCGTACTTTTACCGTCCCGACATGACCCCGCACACCAAGCTATTCATCCCCGGCCCGGTGGAAGTTTCGCCGAAGACCCTCGCCGCCTTCAGCCGGCCGATGATCGGCCACCGCGGGAGCGACTTCAAGGCGCTCTACGCGGGGATGCAGCCCCGGTTGCAGACATTATTTGGCACGCGGCAGCCGGTGTTTTTGTCCACGTCGTCGGCGTGGGGCGTCATGGAGGGAGCGATCCGCAACCTCGTCCAGAAGCGCGTCCTGAATTGCATGTGCGGCGCGTTCTCCGACAAGTGGCTCGACGTGAGCAAACGCTGCGGTAAACCGGCCGACGGTCTCCAGGTCGAATGGGGCCAGCCCATCACGCCCGAGCTGCTCGACGAAAAACTCGCCACCGGCCTGTACGACGCCGTGACGATCATCCACAACGAGACCTCCACCGGCGTGATGAACCCCCTTCCTGATCTCGCCGCCGTGCTGCGGCGTTACCCGGAAGTCGTCTCGGTCGTGGACACGGTGTCGTCGTTTTCGGCGGTGCCCATCCCGATGGACGAACTCGGCATCGACGTGCTCCTGACGGGCAGCCAGAAGGCGCTCGCGTTGCCGCCGGGGCTGGCGGTGTTCGCGTGTTCGCAGCGGGCGTTCGAGCGCGCGGCGCAGGCGCAGGATCGAGGGTATTATTTCGATTTCCTGGAGTTCAAGAAAAACCAGGAAGGCGACATGACGCCGAGCACGCCGAGCATCGGGCACATCTACGCGCTGCAATCGAAGCTCGACGACATTTTCGAGGAAGGCATCGAGCAGCGCCACGCGCGGCACGCGCGCACGAACGGCATGGTCCACGAATGGGTCAGGGCGCAGGGATTCGAGTTTTTCGCGCCGGAAGGTTATCGCTCGAAGACGCTGACGTGCGTGGCGAACAACAAAAACATCGACGTGGCCGCGTGGCTCGGGCGCGTGAAGAAGGCGCACGGTCTGGTGTTCGACGGAGGTTACGGTAAGCTCAAGGGCAAGACGTTCCGCCTGTCCAACATGGGCGACGAGACCGAGGAAACCGTCGGCGCGATGCTGGCGGCCATCACGGAGTCCTTGCCGTGATAAACGCGGCGGCCTAACGCCCCGCCGTCTTGGCCGGGAGCGAGGCGTTGAGGCGCTCGGCGAGGTTGGCGGCCTGTCTGGCGGTGAAGCTGCCGCTGATGGCGATCTTGCCACCGTGGATGGTTTCCATGATCCGCGGCATGGAATAGAGCTGGCCGCCGATCACGAGGCCGAGCTGCTTGCCGATCATGTCCCTGGTGATTTGCTCGAACTTCCTGGCTCCGCTTTCGGTCAGATTGATCAGGATCGTCGGACGGTCCTCCGCGTCGTAATCGACCGAAACGAACCGGATCGCCTTGCTGTCGAGGAGCGGCGGGTCCACGAGCAGGGTGTTCTCCGGCTTGCCGTCCGCGCCTGTTTGCACGCCGAGAAACACGCGGGTGTGCGGCCCCGGACGGTCGGCGACCGCATGCATCTCGAACGACACGGCAGCCCCCGCCGGCGTGTCCTGCGCGGCGGCTCCCGGGGTGAACGCCAGGAACAACGCCAGTCGAGCGAGGGAACGAAGGGAGGAAAAGCGCACGGTTTTCTTCAGGCGAAAATCTCCGACACCGCGACCCGGAAGCCGGGCAGGTGCGGCTCGGCGGTGAGATCGTCGCCGAGGCTGAACGATTTCGGCGGAGCATCCAGACGGAAGACAGTGAGAAACTTCAGGGCTGGCTCCGCCCTCCACACCAGTGATACCCCCGCTTGGAGATACGCCTCGATCTTGCTCGCCGTGTCTCCGAAAGTGTCGGAGGGCGACATGATTTCCACGGCGAGCATCGGCGGACCTTCGATCACCGACGCGTTTGGTGATGTGGCAGCCATCTGCTCTGTCGTGACGTAGGCCACGTCAATGCCGACGTTGGTCGTCGGTTCACGCCGCAGGCGAAATCCCGCTTCTCCGCTGAGTACCAGACCCGGTGGGGTGGGCTGCTGGTCCAGCCAACGCTTCAGGCAATAGGCAATGTTTGCCTCGGTTCTGCTGTGGGGAAAGCTGCGTCGGGTCATGGGGCGTTCGTAGAGCCGGCCATTGATGATCCAGCGTTCCACGTCGTCATCGTCCGGCAACGCGTCGAATTCCTCCGAGGTCAGCAGCCGCCGTTCTTCTTCCGGCAAGACATCCAGGGTCACACTCATCCCTCCAGCATGGACACGTCGCGGCGGCGAGTCAATTCCCCAACCCCACACCCGGCGTCGCGCCGTCACTTCATGGCGTAGCCGCCGAGTTGCTTTCTGAGATCGTCGAGTTCGCTGGAGACCTGCTTGGCTTCCTCGGCGGGCGGCGGTGCGTCGGCCATCGCTTTTTCCTGCTGGCCGAGCAAATGGTAGAGGCGGGTCAGTTCCTTGTATTCGGCGTCGCTCAGTCGCTTCTTGGGCACCGTCCGGCTGAGATAAAAATACTTCGTCTGCGGATTGAACTCGCAATCGGCCGAACGGTAAAAGACGCCCGGCACCCCGTCGATGTACGCGTACTCGCCCTTCCAAATCTCTCGCGTGCCGATGAGATTGTCGTTGTTGTAGTCCGGTTTGCTCGCGCCCGGATGGTAACCGTATTTGTATACCTCCGTGCTGCCCGGCGGCGGCACGACAATCGGCGGCGTCTGGTTGACGATGCCCTGGACCTGCCGGGTGGTTTTGTCGAACTCCGCGCGCGCCGCGCCCCCGGCTTTGTTCTGGAGGGCGGCGGCCACCTTCTCGGGGGTGGTCTGTTGCAGGGTCACGCGTGCGAACGCCACGATCTGCGGGAACACCGGCGTCTGGCGATGGTCGGACAGAGATTTTTTCAACGTGGCCGCGAACGCCTCGTAGTCCCCGGTGTTGGCGGAGGTTTGCAGGCTGCCCAGGGCGGCGGCGGCCTCGGCGTTGAGGTTGCTCGCGTGGTCGAGCGCGTCGAGGCGCTTCTTTTCCTCGTCGAGCGACGCGAGACCCTGCTGGTAGTGGGCGGCCTTCGCGTTGAACGCGGCCACGGCGGGTGACCCGGGCTTGAGTTTGGGGCGTTCGGCGTTGAGTTGCTGGTAGAGGATGTTCAACGCCCTCGCGTGTTTGACGTACTCCCCGCGCGGGGTCGAGTTGGGGTCGGGCGGCGGCGTGGCGGAGAGCGGGGCCTCGTTCTCCGCGAGATCGCGGACCTCGCGCGGGGTCGGGGAGGCTTGGGGCTGGCCGTGGTTGGCGATGGGCAGCTTCTGGGATTCCTCGTAAGCCGACGGATTGACGGCCTTGAACAGGCTCGCGGTCACCGGCCTGGAGCGCACGTACAAAGCGATCATCGTGGGCGACATGAAGACCAGCGCGACGCAGGCCGCAAAGCTGACCAGGTAGAGGATGAAATATTTGCCGACCTCGCTCCAGTGCTTGATGGAGAAAGCCACGATGCCAAAGGGTGCCAGCAGCACGATGAACCCCCAGGCCACGCGGGTCATGAATCCTCTCACCACGAGGATGACGAACGAGATGAGGAAAATGATATCGGCCAGCAGAAAGCCGAAAACATCGTAGGGCATCCTTCCCGGTCAGAGCAGACCGGATGCCAGAAAACGCCCTCAGGCCGCTCTTAACACCGCCCGCACGGGAGCCGCGTCGCCTCCGGCGATCCGCAACGGCAGCGCGATCAATTCGTAAACCCCCGCCGGCACCGCCGACAGGTCGAGCGATTCGAGGATATGCACCCCGGCCGTCGCCAGCGCGTGGTGGATCGGCAAATCGCTGCTGTCGATGGCGTCCACCGAGGGAACGTCCAATCCCAGCAGGCGCACGCCGCGTTCGCCGAGCCACGCGGGCACGTCCGGCGCGAGGAGCGGGATGCGCGCGGGGAACGGCGTGCCGTCGGGCCACGCGCCGGTCTTGAGCAGCAGACGGGTCACGTCGTCCCGTCCGAGATGCCTTGCGGCGTCGGCGAGATCGTCGCGTCCGATGACCCAACCCGCGCCGGTGACATCCGCGACGACCGCCGGGCCGACGTAGACCCCCGGGTCGAGCGCGTCGATGCGCGTGCCGTCGGGCAAAAAGTGGAACGGCGCGTCGGCGTGCGTGCCGTTGTGCGTGCTCATCGTGACGGCCCCGACGTTAACCGACGAACCGGCGTCCATGCGCCACGTCAGCCGGTAGTCGAAAGCCGTGTCGCCCGGCCACGGGGGCAAGGCGTTGTGCAGCGGGCGGGTGATATCGTGGAAGGTGGGCATGCGTGTGACTCCGAACAGGCCGCGAAAGCGGCCGGTCGTCAACAAGGTAGGGATGGCTCTCCGAGCCGTCCCAAATTTGGCTTGGATGGTCTCCGTGCGTACGAAGCGTTTTGCCAGAAACATTTGGGACGGCTCGGAGAGCCATCCCTACCTTAAATCAAGGCACCAGGGCGCGTTCGACCGGGTAATTTTCGTACGTCCGCTCCGCCATGATCCCGGCCAGACGCGCGATGGCCGTCTCGCAATCCGCGAACGAATTATAAAGCGGCACCGGCGCGAGCCGCACGATGTTCGGCGGCCGGAAATCGGTGACGACGCCCGCGTCCTTCAACGCCCGGCACAGCCGCGCCGCTTCCGGGTGCACCAGCGAGACGTGCCCGCCGCGCCGGTTGCCCTCGCGCGGGTTGGCGAAACGAAACCCCTGCGAGGGCAACCCGTACGACTCGACCAGTTCCATGAGCCATTCGGTCAGTTCGAGCGATTTCTCGCGGAGGCGTTCCAGGCCGGCCTCTTCGGTAAGATCGAGCGCCCCTTCGAGCGCGGCCAACCCGAGGATGGACGGGGTGCCGACCTGCAAGCCGGCCGCGCCGCCCGCCGGGTCCATGTCGCCGCGCATGTCGAACATCGTCGCCTTGTTCGCGCCCCACCAACCGGCTAACCCGGGCGCGAGTCCGGCGTAGCGATTGTTCAAATACAACCCGCCGACCGCGCCCGGCCCGGCGTTGAGGTATTTGTAATGGCACCAGAACGCGAAATCCACGTCGTCGTGCGAGAGCCGGTGCGGCACGACGCCCACCGAATGCGACAGGTCGAAGCCGACGCAAACCCCCTGCGCGTGCGCCCAATTCGTCGCCGCGCGCACGTTCAGGAGTTCGCCCGTCGTGTAAACCACCGCGGGCAGCACCGCCATCTGCACGGCGGGATCGTCCAGCGCGCGTCCGAGCGCATCGAGGTCGATCAGGCCGTCCGGCAAGGCGGGCACGAGGACGAGGTGCGCGGCCGGGTCGAGTCCGCGCAACCGCAGGTGGCTCTTGAGGGCGTAGAGATCGGAGGGAAACTCGCCGCCGAACGCCACGATCTTCGTGCGCGGTCCGCCGGGTTGGTAGAGCGTGGCGAGGAGTTGGTGGAGGTTGACCGAGGTGGAATTGGTGACGGCCACCTCGCCCTCCTCCGCGCCGACCAACCGGCCCACGCGTGCGGCGAGGCGTTCGGCCAGCGTGAACCACGGCGGGGCCGCGTCGAGCCAGCCGCCGATGGCGAGGGTTTTCCATTCGTCGAGCACGCGCCGCACGCTCGCCTCGGCATCGACCGAGAGCAGTCCGAGCGAATTGCCATCCAGATAGATCGGCGCACCGGGCGGCAGGTAAAACCGCGCGCGGAACGGCGCGAGCGGGTCTTGCGCGTCGAGCGGATGGACGGTCATGACGAGATGCCTCCTAGCCGAGATGTTTCTTGAAGAACGCCACGACCTCGTTCCGCTGCTCTTCGCCCTTCATCGGGACGTGCTTGCCGTCGGGCACGAGGTCGAGCGCGACGCTGTCTCCGTGGGCCTTGAGAGCCGCTTGCAGTTTGAGCGCGTGGGCGGTCACTACCAACCCATCCTTGGAACCCTGGATAATGAGGAAGGGTGGCTCGCCGCCCTTGACGTAGCGCGACGGGTCGGCCTGACGCACGAGATCGGGTTTTTCCTGCGCGGAACCGCCGAACTCCCCGAGGACCGCGAGCTTGCCAATCGGGCTGTTCGTCGAAATGTTCATGTCCACCGGCCCGGAAACATCGCACACCGCCTCCACGCGGCTGGATTCCTTCGGGTTGCCCTCCGTCCGGTCCTCCAACGCCTTGACCCCCTCCGTCGTGCCGAGCAGCGCCACGAGATGGCCTCCGGCGGACTCCCCGAACCCGCCGATCCGCGCCGGGTCGAGACCGTAACGGCGGGCGTTGGCGCGCACCCAGCGCACGGCCGTTTTTGCGTCGAAGATTTGCGCCGGCCAGATCGCCTCGGCGCTAAGCCGGTAGTTGACGCTGGCGAAAGCGATCCCGTTCGTGGTGAACATCCCGGCGTATCGCTCGCCGTCCGCCTTGCTGCCGACCCGCCAGCCGCCGCCGTGAAAGTAGAGGACCACCGGCGAACCCTTTTCCCCGGGCAGGGTCGAGGACGGCAGGTAGAGGTCGAGTTTCAGGTCGTGGCCACTGGCCCGGCCGTAGGCGATGTTTCGCAAGGTGCTGTCGGCCACCGGCTGCGCGCGGGAGGATGAGGCCGCGAGGGAGGCAACGAACAGCGCGAGGAAAAGGGATTTCGGGAGCACGGGTGGTATGCTCTATACGCGCCGGCTCGGCAGCCGGTCGTAATAAGGTAGGGATGCCTCTCCGAGGCAGTCCCTAATTTTTTCTGATGAACGCCTGACCACAGGCGCGGTGATCCAAGCCGATTTTGGGACTGCCTCGGAGAGGCATCCCTACCTTGGGTTGAAACGCCACCGACGCGTCGGGAACCGTTCAAACCCCGTCTTCCGTGTGCGCCTCGTAGCCGTGCGGGCCGGGCGCGGGCGTCGCATCGTGCAGCCGCGCGCCGCTCATCGTCGCCGGGGTGCTGCCGCCGCTGCCGCCGAGGCGGCTGAACTGCGTGAGCACCGCGGAGGAAAGCTGGTCGATCTTTTCGTGGAGCTGCGCGATCTCCAGTTCCGCGCGCAGGTTCACGTCGTATTCGATGTCCGAGCGCACGCGATCCTTGGCGGTCTGCCGGTTCTGGCTCAGGAGCACGAACACCGACAGGAAAATCGCTTCCAGCGACACGCACATCGTCAGGAAGTTAAATGGGTACGGATCGAACCGCAGATGCTCCGGCGCGTACACGTTCCACACGATCCAAACTCCGAACAGCACCGCGTGGAGCAGCAGAAACGGGATGCTGCCGCTGAACTCCGCGATCCAGTCGGCCGTCTTTTGCACGACCGTGCGTTTGTCCTCGGCTTCCTCGTTGACGTTGCGCGTGGCGGTGTGGCGCAGGATTTCGGAGGTTTTCCGCAATCGCCGTCCGAGGGCCGTGAGCAGATCGACGGCGGCATGCGGGTGCCGCTTGAGGAAAAGCTCCAGGTCGCCGCGGTCCATCACCAGGGCTTCCAGATTCTCGGTCACGGTGGCGGTGGCGCTGCGGGTGCCGCCGTCGAGGAAGGAGAGTTCTCCGAAGAAAGCGCCGCGTTCGCAAATCTCCAGCGCGATCTTTTCGCCGGTGTCGTTTTTGAACGACATTTCCGCCTTGCCCGCGCGGACGATGTACATGGCATCGCCCGGCTCGCCGTAGTTAAAAACGACGTGTCCGCTGGGGAACGTCACCACGTCGAGATGAGCGGCCAGGGTGGCGCGCTCCTCGTCGTCGAGGAGTTGGAAAAGCGGGACTTCGGAGAGCAAGGTAGCGTCAGCAGACATAAAAGGAGGGACGTGGAATGTGAGATTTTCCCGCCTACTCCCCGTCGCTGCCGATGGCGTTGGTCGGGCAGATTTCCAGGGCGCGCTGGGCGGAGTCGAGTTCGTCGGCGCTGACGGGTTGTTTGACGAAGATCACCTTGCTCTCGTCGTCGGTGTACTTGAGCAGCGAAAAACCCGACTGCGGCCCGGCCTCGTCCAGACAAACGTGGCAGGGCGTACAGGTGTCATCGACGTACCAGGGACCAGGAATGCTTTCGGGGATGCGGATCGTTTTGTCGGCCATAGTTGAGCGGGAGCAATCAGTAAATAGTTCGGGGCGTACGGCGAACAGGCCGCCGCGCCTCGCCCGGTATACCGAAAAGTCTCCGCGCGAGGCAAGCGCGCTTTTCGGGTAATGGGACAGTTTGGCAAATCTTCAGCCCCGGCAGGGGCGGCAGAGAATAGCCCACGGCGTGAGCCGTGGGTGGACGACGTTAGACGCACCAGCCCCGGCAGGGGCGTAAGAAAAGACGCCCGGCCCGTAGACGATCATCGTCCCAGTTTTCTTACGCCCCTGCCGGGGCTGGCCTGTTGGGCGACCCTTTCCCACGGCTCACGCCGTGGGCTATTCTCTTACGCCCCTGCCGGGGCTTCCGAAACGGCAAGTTGTACCACCTCGGCCGAACCGTGTGCGCGCTCAATGGTGATCCCTGCCGGGGCTTGCGAGACGGCAAATGATACCATTGCCGCTTTTCGCCGGGCGGTTTACATCCGGCGGCGGAGAGTTACCTTGGGCGGCACCTTTCTCTCGCTCGCTCCCGTTCAATCCATGTCGGCCCCGTCCACTTCGGAAATCGCACCCCCCGAGAAGACCCTCGCTGTTCCGTCGTCTCCCCTCCCCGCCCCGCGCCCTGGCAAACCGGCCTGGATGCGCCAGCCGGTGTTCCGTTTCTTCAGTTCGGTCAAGCTGGCGGTGGTGCTCATCAGCGTGCTGATCGTCGCCAGCATCGCGGGCACCCTCTACGAAACCAGCTTCGACGCCCGCGTCGCCCGCGCCTACATTTACAACGCCTGGTGGTTCAACCTCTGGCTGGTCATCCTGTGCTTGAACCTCACCTGCTCGGCGCTCTCGCGCTGGCCTTGGAAACGCCACCACACCGGGTTCCTGCTCACGCACCTGGGCATCATCGTGCTGCTCCTTGGCGCGATGATCGGCCGCCACTGGGGCATCGAGGGCACGATGACCCTCTTCAAAGGCCAGCCGCCGGACAACCAGCTCAACGTCGCCGACGAACGCGTCCTGCGCGTCGAGGACGGCAACGACGGCCGCGGCGAGGTCCGCCAGTACCCGGTGGAGATCATCACCCGGCACCCGACTCCGGCGCACCCGTGGCGGCTGGGGCAGACGGCCGGGGGCTGGGACCTCGCGCTGGTGGATTATGCCCCGGCGCTGGAGGCGTCGTTCGAGCCAAAGCCGGTGCCGGCCGACCGCAACGTCCCCCCCGGCGTGGGTCAACCGGCGGTGCGCGTGCGGCTGGTTTCCAAACGGCTCAAGCAGACGATGGACCAATGGCTGCTCGTGGGCGACGCCGACCACGGGGCGCTCGACCTCGGATTGGCGGCCGTGCGCGTGCTCGGCGGCACGGCCCCGGCGGTGGAGAGCGTTCCCAAGGCCGGTCCCGCGCCGACCGGCGACACGGTGGACGAAGGCATCTTCGCCTTCGCGCTCAAACCCGACGCCCAGATCGCCCAGCCCCTGCCCGGCGGCAAGGCGTCCGGGGCCAAGGTCCGGCTGAAGGTGGCGGACGACGGCAAACCACGGGTGTTCCTCGACTGGCAGGGGGCGACGTGGGAGTTCGACCCCACCACGGCACCCGGCAAGGACGAGGACCTCGGCGGCTCCGGGCTGAGCGCGACGGTCGATCATTACTGGCCCGATTTCGTCATCGGCCAGGACAACCAACCCACGAGCGCCTCCGACCAGCCGCGCAACCCCGCCGTGTTCGTGCGGGTCCACGGTACGCTGGCCGCCGCCCCGGACGACGCGCCCAAATCGCCGACTGGCGCGGCCCCGAACATCGGCACGGCGGCGGACAACCAGGCCACCGTGTACTGCGACGCGGCCGGGACTCTGACGTTCATCCTCAAGTCCAGCGCCGTGTCCGAGCCGATTCGCGGCACGCTCCTGCCCGGCCAGCCCATCAACACCGGCTGGGCCGACTGGCAGCTCGAAGCCGTGCAAACCCTGCCCGCCGCCGTGGCGCACATGGAATTCCGACCCACCCAGGACGCCCCTCCGGCCACCACCGACGACCGGGCGGCGACCTCCGGCGACCCGAACCTCGTCGGCAGCGGGGGCGGCGGCCCCGCCGAGCGGGCAACCGCGCGGAAGGCGTGCGCGTGCGCCTGACCCGGGGCGGCGCGGTCATCGAGCAATGGGCACCCAGCGGCTGGGAGTTCACGCTGCCGACCGCGCCGCGTCCGACGAAGCTCTCGTACGATTTCCGCGTCGAGGGGCTGCCCATCGGCCTGCAACTGGAGGATTTCGAGGTGGTGTTCAACGAGGGCACGGACAATCCGGCGAGCTTCAAGAGCACCCTGCGCGTGACCGACGTGGAAGGCGCGACGGGGACCGGGAGTTGTTCGATGAACAGTCCCTTCAACTTTCCCGGCAATTGGTGGAACACGTTCAGCGGGCTGACCTACAAAATGTCGCAGGCGTCGTGGAGTCCGCAGAACCACAACCAGAGCACCGTGCAGATTCTGCGCGATCCGGGCTGGCTTTTGAAATGGATCGGCTCGCTGGTGATCTGCACGGGCATTTTCACGCTGTTTTACTTGCGTCCGACGCCCCAGCGCAAGGTGTAGCCGCCCGGCGCGCACGCGGCCTGCGTGGCGGTTTTGCGGCTTTCTTTCTCCCGGACGGTTCGCTACCGTCGTGCTCGCTTTCACGATGTCCGACGAAGAAAAAACCGACCCGCGTCTGGAGATCGCCCACGTGCTCTTCATGGACATCGTCGGTTACTCGAAGCTCCTGATCGACGAACAGCGCGAGGCGCTGCACGAGTTGAACCACCTCGTGCTCAACACCGGGGCCGTGCGCGCGGCCGAGGGCACCGGCAGCCTCATCCGCCTGCCCACGGGCGACGGCATGGCGCTGGTGTTCACGTCCTCGATGGAAGCGCCGGTGGAATGTGCTCTCCAGCTCAGCCAGGCCCTGCGCGCGCAGCCGAGCCTGCCCCTGCGCATGGGCATCCACAGCGGCCCGGTGCAGCACGTCGAGGATGTCAACGGGCGCGCGAACATCGCCGGGGCGGGCATCAACATCGCCCAGCGCGTGATGGACTGCGGCGACGCCGGGCACATCCTCGTTTCCCGGCGGGTGGCCGACGATCTGGCCACGTCGCGCCACTGGCAGCCGTTCCTGCACGAACTGGGCGACTGCGAGGTCAAGCACGGGGTCGTCGTGAGCCTGTTCAACCTGTACGCCGAAGCGACGGGCAACCCCGCGCCGCCGGCGCGGTTCGGTGGGGCCGGGCGTGGGGTGGGCGTGCCGACGGCGGGTGGCGCGCAGCCCGTCCGCCGCGGCTGGCTGGTCGGGGCGGGGGCGTTGGTCCTCGCTGCGGCCCTGGCGTTGGCCGCCTGGAATTGGCTCGGGCGTAATCGTCAGGAATCCCCCGCCCCGCCGGCCGCCCCCGTTGCCGCGTCTGAGGCCGTGCCCGCCGCTCCCGCGCTGCCCGTCGCGGAAAAATCCGTCGCGGTGCTGCCCTTCGAAAACCTCAGCGACGACAAGGACAACGCGTTTTTCACCGACGGCGTGCAGGACGAGATGCTGACCGACCTGGCCAAGGTGGCCGACCTGAAGGTCATCGCTCGCGCTTCGGTCGCGCAGTACAAGGGTGCCGCGCCGCGCGACCTGCACGCTATCGCCGCCCAACTCGGCGTGGCCCACGTGCTGACCGGCAGCGTGCGGCGCGGGGGCAACCAGGTGCGCGTCGACGTGCGCAGCTCATCGACGCGCGCACGAACACCCAGCAGTGGGCCGAGAACTACTGACCGGCTCGCTCGACGACGTGTTCGCCATCCAGAGCGAGATCGCCCTGGCCATCGCCGGGCAACTCCAGGCGCGGCTTTCGCCGCAGGAAAAAAGCGCCATCGACGCGCCGCCGACCACCGATCTGGCCGCCTACGACCTGTACCTGCGCGCCCGGGACCTCTTTGACCGCTACGGCAGCGCCGTGCAGGGCGCGGAGAGGATGCCGGAGGTCATCGGTCTGGTCGAGCAGGCGCTCGCGCGCGACCCGAAGTTCCTGCGCGCGTGGTGCCTGCTGGCGCGCACGCACGGCAGCCTGTACCGGACGGACCACACGCCCGCGCGCCTGGAGCAGTTCAACGCCGCTGTGCAAGGGGCGGTGCGCCTGGCCCCCGACGCGGGCGAAACCCATCTGGCGCTCGCCGACTATCATTACCAGCGCCGCGATTACCCCCGTGCCACCGCCGAGTTGGCGCTGGCGCGGCGCACCCTGCCCAACGAGGCCCGCATCGCCGAGTTGAACGGCTACATCCTGCGCCGGCAGGGCCAGTGGGAGGAATCGGTGCGCCAGATGGAGGGGGCGCTCGCGCTCGACCCGCGCAACTTCTACCTGCTCCAACAACTCAGCAGCAGCTATTTGCAGATGCGCCGGTACGGCGACGGCGAGCGCACCTTGCAGCGCGCGCTGGCCGTCAAACCCGGCGACCCGTTGACCCGGCAGCTCCTGGCGGAAGTGCCGCTCGAAGCGCGGGCGGACCTCCGGCCCTACCAGACGACTCTCGCCGCGTTGCTGGCCGAGAACCCGACCCTCGTCTCCGACCTGGATACGCCGAGCCCTCGCGTTGTTCGAACGCACCCCAGCCGCCGCCGCCCGCGCGCTCGCCCACCTGCCGCCCGCGGGCATCTGCCGTTTCCGGCGGCCTGGTCGTTCCGCGCGCCTATTACGAAGGGTTGTTCGCGCGCTGCGAAGGCGACGCCGCCCGCGCGCAGACCGCGTTCACCGCCGCGCGGGAGGAGGTGGCCAGGACGGTGGCGGCGCAGCCGGAAGCGGCGGTGCCCGTGTGTTACCTGGGCCTCATCGACGCCGCGCTCGGGCACAAGGAAGACGCGATCCGCGAGGGCCGTTGCGCCTGCGAGTTGCTGCCCGTCGGCAAGGACGCCATCCTCGGCCCGGGCATCGCCGTGAACCTGGCGCAAATCTACGCTTGGACCGGCGAGAAGGCGGCGGCCGTCGAGCAACTCACCGCCCTCGCGCGGGTGCCACACACCTTCTCATACGGCGATCTCAAGCTCGACCCGGGATGGGACGAGTTGCGCGGCGATCCGGGCTTCGAGGCGGTGGTGGCGTCCCTTGCGCCGAAGCCGTGAATTCAACACAGAGACACGGAGACACGGAGACCGGAGGAGGAAGGCAAAAGGCAGGAGAAGGGGATAGCTCCTCTTTTGTTAAACCCTCTTTCTTTCTGGCCTCCTCCGGTCTCCGTGTCTCCGTGTCTCTGTGTTAAAATAACACTCGACCCCACGGCAGACGTGCCCCTCGCGCTCACAACCCTGCCTTGAGTTTCCCGGCCCCCGGCGCGAGGTTCCCGGTCCATGCCGTCCCCCGCCCTTTTTCCCCCGCCGCCCGCTATCCGCCGCGCCGCCGTCATCGGCGCGGGCACCATGGGCGCGGCCATCGCCGCCCACCTCACCAACGCCGGCATCCCCACCCTCCTGCTCGACCTGCCCGCCACCGACGGCGACGGCGGCCACCGCCAGCCGCGACGCCGTCGTCCAGGCCGGCCTCGAACGCGCCCTGCGTGCCCGTCCGCCCGCCGTTCATGGACCCGGCAACGCACCAGCGCGCTGCTCACCCTCGGCAACACCGCCGATCACCTGTCCCGCCTCGCCGAGTGCGACTGGATCATCGAGGCCATCATCGAAAAACCCGAGGCCAAGCAAGCGCTCTGGGCCGCCGTCGAGCGCGCACGCCCGGCCGCGACGCGCATCTTCAGCAGCAACTCCAGCGGCATCCCCATGGCCGTGCAGAGCCGGGGCCGCAGCGACCGGTTCCGCCGCCGCTTCCTGGGCGCGCATTTCTACAATCCGCCGCGCTATCTCTACCTGCTGGAACTCATCCCCACCGCCGACACCGCCCCGGACGTGCTCGAAGCCGTGCGCGCGTTCGGCGACCGCGTGCTGGGCAAGGGCATCGTGCTCGCCAACGACGTGCCCGGCTTCATCGGCAACCGCATCGGCATCTATTCGCTGCTGCAGACCGCGCGCGTGGCCGAGGAAATGGGCCTGCCCGCCGACGTGGTGGACGCGCTCACCGGCCCGCTGCTCGGGTCGGCCGAAAAGCGGCACCATGCGCCTCGCCGACACCGTGGGCCTCGACGTGCTCGGCGCTCATTTCCAAGGACCTCTCCGCCGCCACGGCCGACGATTTCCGGCTGCCCGCCGCTATGGCGCGCCTGCTCGAACGCGGGCCGCAAGGGCGAGAAGACCGGCGGCGGCTACTACCAGCGCCGCAAGAACGCCGACGGCACGACGACGATCCTGACCCTCGACCCGCGCACGATGGACTACGCCGAGCGCCCGCCGCCGCGCGAGACCGCTGCCCGAACTCGGATCGATCCGCAAGCTGCCAACCGCCGCCGAACGCATCCGCGCGCTGCTGGCGCTGGATACGCCGGCGGGGGAGTTCACCCGGCGCACGCTCTACGAAATGCTGCGCTTCGCCGCGGAGAAACACGGGATCGTCGCCAACACGGCGCAGGACATCGACCACGCGCTGGAATGGGGTTTCGGCTGGGAGATGGGGCCGTTCAAGCTGCATCGACGCGCTCGGGGCTGAAGCGCGTCGCCGACGCCATCGCTGGACGCGGCCTGCCCGTGCCGCCGGTGCTGGCGCGACACGCGCTGCGACGGCAGCCGTTCTACCCGCCCGGCGTGCCGCGAAGCCGCGGCGCGGACGGGCCTGATCGTCTTAAGCGACCTCAAGCGCGACGCGGCCGGCGCGCGTCGTCAGCCGGCGCGAGGGCGCGAGCCTCGTGGACCTGGGCGACGGCGTGCTGCTGCTGGAATTCCACAGCAAGGCCAACGCGCTCGGCGCGGACGCGTTCGCGGCGGTGGCGGCGGCGTGCGAAATCGTGCCGCGCGGGTTCCTGGGGCTGGTGATCGGCAACCAGGGCCGGTGGTTCTCGGCCGGGGCGGACCTCGGCGCGCTGCTGCGCGACGCGGAAGCGGGCAACCGCGCGGCCATCGAGGCGATGATCGAGCAGTTTCCAGCGCATGACGACCAGCCTGCGCGCCGCGCCGTTCCCGGTGGTGGCCGCGCCGTTCAACATGACGCTGGGCGGCGGCTGCGAGATCGATGCTCTACAGCGACGCCGTGCAGGCGGACGCGGAACTCACGACCGGGCTGGTGGAATTGAAGGTCGGCCTGATGCCCTCGGCGGGCGGGACGACGGAAATGCTCGCGCGCGCCAACGCCCGGCTCGCGCCGGGCGAGGACGCGTTCCTGGCGGTGGGGCGGGTGTTCGAGCTGATCACGTCGGGGCAGACGTGACCGGCTCGGCGCTGGAGGCGCGGCGCCTGGGATTTCTGCGCGCCGCGCGACGGCATCACGATGAACCGCCGCCGCCTGCTCGGCGACGCGAAGGACGCGCTGCTCGGCGCTGGCGGCGGCGGGTTACCGACCGCCGGCGCCGCGCGAGATCGACGTGCTCGGCGCGCGACGGGTTACGAGCGGCTGATGGACGAGGCGAACGGCGTAGCGCGCGACCGGGCGAATGGACGCGATTACGACGTGCAACTGGCCGGGCGAACTGGCGCGCATCCTCACCGGCGGCGGCCCCGGCGTGCCGGCGGGGCGGGTGTCCGGAACGCGTGTTGCTGGAACTGGAGCGCGAGGTGTTCATCGAGACTTTGCGCGCAGCCGGGCACGCACGAGCGCATCCGGCACATGCTCAAGACGGGCAAGCCGTTGCGGAATTAGAGCGTCTCGCAGCCGGGCGCGCGACCCTCTGGAACGGCATACGTCCGTTCACCGGATGAGGTACGAGTCAGTGTGAGGAGCCACCTGATCGCATCGACCGGGGTGTGTCGCTCCATCCCCTCGCAACAGCAAAACGGAAAAACGGAACTGCCATGAAAACGCTCAAAGAAATCACGGGTGATTCCCTCGAACAGATGATCGACTACAAGGTCATCGACCAGGATGGCGACAGCGTCGGGACGCTGCACAGCCTGTGGTCCGACCCGGCGACCGGCGCGGTGGAGTTCCTCGGGGTGAAAACCGGCTGGTTATTCGGCCAGAATCACGTCGTTCCCGCCGAAAAAGCCGAACTCGACGAAAGCCTGAACGTCGTCCGGCTGCCGTACACCAGCCTCTTCGTGAAGGAAGCGCCTTCCATGTCCGCCGACGCGGAGATTTCCGAGGAGGAAGAGGAAAACATCTACCGTTACTACGGTCTCGACCGCGTGGGTGGGACGACTTCCGCCGACACCAATCTCGACAAACTCCCCGAAGCCGCCGGTGCCTCTTCGCGTGCCAGCGCCAGCGGTGCGGACGAAGGCAGCTCGAATTTCGGCGCGCCGACGAGCGGCGTCACCGGAGACATGTCCGGGGTCAGTCGCCTGCGCCGGACGGTTCGCACGGAGACGGCTGGCACCAGGGAAGACCAGACTCATCCCACAGGAACTTCGAGCGGCGTGACCTCCGCCGGTAGCGCGGTGCGCGGCGCGTTGGACAGTCTGATGCCCGGCGATTCATCTTCGACCTCCACGATTTCTTCTTCCGCCGCCGCTCCCGGCAGCTTCGGCACGACGAACCTGTACGGCTCCACGGGCACCGCGACGCCGGTGGCGGCCGATGCGACGGGCGAATCATTCGACACCGCTTCCGCCACGACGGCGGCAGGTTCGCACACAAATCCCGATCCGATCACCGGCGAGCCGGGTTCACATCCAGTGGGCACCGGCACGGGTGCGTTGGCGGCCGGCGCGGCTGGTGCGGCCATCGGCGCGGCGATTGGCGGCCCCATCGGTGCGCCGTTGGGCGCGGTGATCGGCGGCGTGGTCGGCGCGATCGGTGGCGGGTACGCTGGCAAGGGGATCGCCGAGTCGATCAATCCCACCGAGGAAAACGCGTTCTGGGAGTCCAACTACCGTGACGCTTCCTACCACGAAAAAGATTACGATTACACGGACTACGCACCTGCCTACCGCACCGGCTACGAAGGGTTCAGCCGTCACGCGGCGTCCGGACGCGATTACAAGGATGTCGAAGGCGATCTCGAACACGACTACGCGCAGAACCGTGGTCCCTCGCGCCTGGAATGGGACAAGGCGAAGTCCGCCACGCGAGATGCCTGGGATCGTGTGAAAGGCAAATTTTCCGACGCGACGCGTTGAGGAAAAATTCCGGCCGGCAGTACGGTCGGTGTTGAGGTGAAACAACAGCCTCCGGGTGGTCGGGCAATGACGCACGACTATCCGGGGGTCCTTTTTTGTAGAGAAGAAGAAATGGCCGCAAAAGGCGCAGAAAACGCAAAAAGGAGAGAAGAACGGTCAACCGCGCAGGTTGCCCTATCTCTTTCTTCCCCTCCCCTTTTTTGCGCTTTCTGCGCCTTTTGCGGCTAAAATTTTGCCTCCGTCGCTTCTCCTTTGCGGCTGGGCGGACTTTGCGCGAGGCTCTTTTTCACTCGACCCGCGTTCGTGTGTCCACTTCTGTTTTCCATGACTCCCTCCGTCCCCTCCCCTTCCCCCGCCCACCGCGCGTTTTCCGGTCCGATGCTCGACGGCCCCGAACGCGCCGCCAGCCGCGCCATGCTCCACGCCGTCGGCTTCGAACGCGACGGATTTCGCGAAGTCCGCAGATCGGCATCGCCTCCACCTGGAGCCAGGTCACGCCCTGCAACATCCACATCGACGACCTCGCCCGCCACGCCGCCGCCGGGGCCGACGCCGCCGGGGGCAAGGCGGTCATCTTCAACACCATCACCATTTCCGACGGCATCTCCATGGGCACCGAGGGCATGAAATATTCGCTCGTCTCGCGCGAGGTCATCGCCGATTCCATCGAAACCGTCGCGGGCTGCGAGGGCTTCGACGGCCTGGTGGCCATCGGCGGCTGCGACAAGAACATGCCCGGCTGCCTGATCGCGCTCGCGCGGCTCAACCGCCCGGCCGTGTTCGTCTACGGCGGCACGATCCTGCCCGGCTGCCTGCGCGGCAAGAACCTCGACATCGTCTGCGTGTTCGAGGCCGTCGGCCAGCACGCGGCGGGCAAGATCGACGACGAGCGAACTCGGCCGACATCGAGCGTGCGCCATTCCCGGCCCCGGTTCGTGCGGCGGCATGTACACCGCCAACACCATGGCCTGCGCCATCGAGGCGCTCGGCATGAGCCTGCCCAATTCCAGCGCGCAGACCGCCATCTCGCGGCGACAAGAAACGACGACTGCCGCCGCGCCGGGGCCGCCGTGCTCGATCTCATCGCGCGCAAGCATCCGGCCGCGCGACATCATGACGCGCGAAGGCGTTTGAAAACGCCATCACGGTCGTCATCGCGCTCGGCGGCTCGACCAACGCCGTGCTGCACCTGCTCGCCATGGCGCACGCCGCGGAGGTGCCGCTGGAGATCGACGATTTCACCCGCGATCGGCAAGCACGTGCCCGTGCTCGCCGACCTCAAGCCGAGCGGCAAGCACGTCATGGCCGAACTCGTCGCCATCGGCGGCCTGCTGCCGCTGATGAAAATGCTGCTCGACCGCGGCCTGCTCCACGGCGATTGCCTGACCGTCACCGGCAAGACCGCTGGCGGAAAACCTCGCCGACGTGCCGCCGTATCCCGCCGGGCAGACGGTGATCCGTCCGTTCGACAATCCGATCAAGCCCGACAGCCATCTGGTCATCCTCTACGGCAACCTCGCCGCCGACCGGCGCGGTGGCCAAGATCACCGGCAAGGAAGGGCTGCGCTTCACCGGGCACGGCGCGCGTGTTCGAGTCCGAGGAGACGCGCGCTGGCGCGCATCCTCGACGGCACGATCGTCGGCGGGCGACGTGATCGTCATCCGCTACGAGGGACCGCGCGGCGGGCCGGGCATGCGCGAGATGCTCTCGCCGACCTCGGCCATCATGGGCCGCGGCCTGGGCAAGGAGGTGGCGCTCATCACCGACGGGCGGTTTTCCGGCGGCAGCCACGGGTTCGTGGTCGGGCACATCACGCCGGAAGCGTTCGAGGGCGGGCCGCTGGCGATCGTGCGCGACGGCGACACGATCACCATCGACGCCGGGCAGCGCCGCATCGACCTCGACGTGCCCGACGAGGAAATCGCCGCGCGTCTGGCGGAGTGGCGACAGCCCGCGCCGCGCTACACGCGCGGCGTGCTGGCGAAGTACGCGCGGGTCGTCAGCCCGGCGTCGCGTGGGGCGGTGACGGATTGATTCATTGCGCCCGCCATGAATGTCGTCTGGGTTTTCGTCGGCGTGAAAGCGCAATTTCCATCCGGCGTGTTCACCCAGCGCGAGGCTGCCGAGACTTGGATTCGGCAAAACAGGCCTGGTGGCACGCTCACCGCTTATCCGCTCAATGTCGGCATTTTCGATTGGGCAGTTAGCAAGGGCTATTTCAAACCCAAGCGCGACGACCAGCGCGACGCCGCATTCATCCAGCGATTCAGTTCGGCTAGCCAAGAGCATTACCATTATGAGAATGGTGATTGAATGAACTGATCCCCGTTCTTGCCATTCCTTAAAGATTGCGGCATCATCAATTGACATGATTTTCAGCGTCGAAACCGAACAGGAAACGGACGGGCGGTGGATCGCGGAAATCGTGCAGATTTCAGGCGCTCTTGCGTATGGCGACACTCGACAGGAAGCCATTGCTCACGTTGAAGCTCTCGCGTTGCGGGTGCTTGCCGACCGTTTGGAGCATGGTGAGGCTTCGCCGGAGATCGAGCAGGTCTTTTCCGTGGCGGCATGAGCGCGGCGTGGGGCTCGGCCAAGGCGCGCCGCGTGTTGGCGGCGCTGCTTCGGATCGGCTGGAGCATCAAGCGCGAGCGGGGCGGGTCGCATAAAGTTCTCTCACGCGTTGGCTGGCCCGACCACGTGTTCTCCTTCCACGATGGCGCTGAAATCGGCCATCGGATGCTCTCACGTATCGGCAAGCAGACCGGCCTCAAGCCCGAAGACTTGTAATTGTCATGCGTAAAATCAACACCAACCACCTCGAAGAAATCCCCTTCACCTCGCCCAAGGGCAAATACGCCGGCTTCGGCAAGGAAGTCTCCGAGGCCCTCGGACGTGACCCCACTTCGACTGACCTTCTCCGGCGGCATCCCTTCGACGTGGAAATCCTGCGCGTGCCGCCGGGCAAATCCCCGTACGTGTATCACTCGCACAGCGCGCAGTGGGAGTTTTATCACGTCATCTCCGGTCGCGGGCAGGTGCGGCACCAGGACGGCACGACCGACGTGGAAGCGGGCGACGCGTTTGTCTTCAAGCCCGGCGAACCGCACCAGCTTTTTAACAACGGCGATGCCGACCTGATCATCTACGTCATCGCCGACAATCCCGTCGGCGAATCGTGCCACTATCCCGACAGCGGCAAATATATCGTGCGTTCGCCCGAACGCCGCATTTTGCGCTCGGAAAATCTCGATTACTATGACGGCGAGGAATAGCGATGTTCGACTGGGAAACCGACAATGAACCACGCATCGAGATCGGCTGGAAATGGCTGACCTACAGCGAGCAGGGCGAGAGTTTCAAAATCTACATCGACCCGCCGACGCGCTACGGCAAGCCGTTCACCTTTTACCTGCCCGGCGCGGAACGCTGGAAGGAAGTGTTTCCCGACTGGGCCGCCGACCGCCGCGAGGAGATCGTGGCGCGCATCAAGGAAGAATGCGCTCACTTCCATGCGGAATGGGTGGAAGGTTGAAAAAATCCCTGATTTTTTTCGAGCACGAAACCTGATGAGGACGACAAAAACTCCATCCCTTCGCAGGGGCCATGCCAAATCTATACAAAAATATAAGTCGTTTCCTCTGTGATACTTGTGATTTGCTAGAATTTCATCATTCTTCGACTGCATTCCATTTTCGGGATTCGTTCGTTCCACGAATGGGACGAACGGCGGCACTTTTATTTTAACGTCGTTTGGAGGACGGCACGCGTTGCTTTTCCCGACGAACCTTTTGTTGGACAGGCTCGCAACTCGTCCTAGATTCGGCTTACCGGAGCGGTCCCAATCCGCCGCGCGGGCCAGGAGGGTTTCTCTACCAAATGAATCGACGCAAGTTCCTCAAGTACACCGGCCTCGCCGCCGGATCGCTCTTCGTCCCCGTCTGGGGCCAACCCGTCGCCGCCTTCGGCGAAACCGCCCCCGCTCCCGCCGCCGAGAAGAAGAAACTCGCCGACGCCGCGCTCAACGCCGCCACCAAAAAGGGCGCGACCTACGCCGACGTGCGCATCGGCCGTTACCTCAACCAGTTCATCATCACGCGCGAGGACAAGGTCGAGAACATCGTCAACACCGAGAGCTACGGCGCGGGCGTGCGCGTCATCGCCGACGGCTGCTGGGGCTTCTCCGCCACCGACCAGCTCACGCCCGAATCCATCGCGCGCGCCGCGGAGGAAGCCGTCGCCATCGCCAAGGCCAACGCCGCCGCGAAAATCCAGGAGCATCCCGTGGAACTCGCCCCACAAAAGGGTCTGGGCGAGGTCAGCTGGCGCACGCCCATCGAACGCAACGCCTTCGAGGTGCCGCTGACCGAAAAGGTCGGACCTGCTCATGGCCGCCAACGCCGCCGCCACCAAGAACGGGGCGAACTTCATCAACTCCAACCTGTTCCTGGTCAACGAGCAGAAATATTTCGCCAGCACCGACGGCAGCTACATCGACCAGGACGTGCACCGCATCTGGCCGGCGTTCAGCGTCACCGTCATCGACCCCAAGTCGGGCAAGTTCCAGACCCGCAACGCGCTGAGCGCCCCTGCGGACGCGGCTACGAATATCTCGCCGGCCGCGCCGAGGGCAAGCGCGTGCTGCCCGGCATCGCCACGCGCTACACGCAGAGCTACGACATGGTCGAGGACGCCGGCGTTCGCCGCCCAGCAGGCGCAAGCGAAAAGGTCGCCGCCAAGTCGGTCGAGGCCGGCCAGTACGATCTCGTGCTCGATCCGTCGCACCTGTGGCTGACGATCCACGAATCCATCGGCCACGCCACGGAACTCGACCGCGTGCTCGGCTACGAGGCCAACTACGCGGGCACCAGCTTCGCCACGCTCGACAAGTGGAAGAGCGGCAATTTCAAGTACGGCAGCCCGCACGTGAACATCGTCGCCGACAAGACCCAGCCCGGCAGCCTCGGCGCGGTCGGTTACGACGACGAGGGCGTGCCCTGCAGGCAAGTGGGACCTCATCAAGGACGGCATCCTCGTCAACTACCAGAAGATCCGCGACCAGGCGCACATCGTCGGCCAGAAGTACAGCGACGGCTGCTGTTACTCGGACAGTTGGAACGACGTGCAGTTCCAGCGCATGCCCAACGTCTCGCTCCAGCCCGGCAAGGACCCGAAGCTGCCGCCGCGGAGATGATCAAGGGCGTCGAGCGCGGCATTTACATCGTCGGCGACGGGTCGTTCTCCATCGACCAGCAGCGGTATAATTTCCAGTTCGGCGGCCAGCTTTTCTACGAGATCAAGGACGGCAAGATCGACGGGATGCTGCGCGACGTGGCCTACCAGTCGAACACGCAGGAATTTTGGAACTCGTGCGTGGCGGTCTGCGACGAGCATCGACTACGCGCTGGGCGGATCGTTCTTCGACGGCAAGGGCCAGCCCGAGCCAGATCAGCGCCGTCTCGCACGGTTCTTCCACGGCGCGTTTCAACAAGGTGAACGTCATCAACACCGCGCGCAAAATCTGAACGGAAACTTCATCCTTCACACTTCATCTTTCATCTTTCTTCTATGGCTCAACTCAGCGAATCCGACGCCCAGGCCATCCTCAAAAAAGTGCTCGGCTACTCCAAGGCCGACGAATGCGAGGCCACGCTCACCGGCAGCCACTCGGGCAACCTGCGCTTCGCGCGCAACGCCGTCTCCACCAGCGGCGGCGACGGACAACCTCGGCCTCGTCGTGCAATCCAGCTTCGGCAAGAAATCGGGCACGGCGACCATCAACGAATTCGACGACGCCTCGCTCGAAAAAGTCGTGCGCCGCGCGGAGGAACTCGCCCGGCTCGCGCCGGAAAATCCGGAGTATGTCCCGTTCCTGGGTCCGCAGAAGTATGAGAACCCGAAGGGGTATTTCGAGTCCACCGCCAAGATCGATCCCGAGTGCCGCGCCAAGGCCGCCGCGGCGAGCATCGACATCTGCAAGGAGCAAAAGCTCGTCGCCGCCGGGTTTCTCGAGCACGACGCCGGCTTCACGGCGATCGGCCAACACCCGTGGCCTCAACGGCTACCAGCGGGATCACGGGCTGCGATTTTTCCGTGACGGTCCGCACCGAGGACGGCAAGGGCAGCGGCTACGGCGTGGCTGATTTCAACGACGCCGCCAAGATGGACACCGGCGCGATCAGCGAGATCGCCATCGCAGAAGGCGCTCCGCTCGCGCGAGACCCGCGCCATCGAGCCGGGCAAATACACCGTGATTCTGGAACCGGCCGCCAGCGTGGACCTCATCAGCCACATGGTCAGCCAGATGGATGCGCGCCTGGCCGACGAGGGCCGCTCGTTCCTGACCAAGGCCGGCGGCGGCACGCCGCCTGGGCGAGAAGCTCGTGGACGAGCGCGTCCACCTGTATTCCGATCCGATGAACGCGGAGGTTCCCGGCACAGCCGTGGGCCGGCGACGGCCGCCCGCGCAAGCGCGTGGATTGGATCAAGGACGGCGTCGTGGCAAACCTCGTCCTACTCGCGCTATTGGGCGGAGAAGAAGGGCGTCCCCGAAGACAAGGCGGTGCCGGCGATCGGCCACGGGTTTCCGTGGGCAGCGCGCCGTGGGCGGCGTTCGAGGGCGCGCCGGGCGTCATCATGGACGGCGGCACGGCGAGCCTGGACGAACTCGTCAAAAGCGTGAAGCGCGGCGTGCTGGTCACGCGCATGTGGTACATCCGCGAGGTCGACCCGCAGACGGTGCTCTACACCGGGCTGACGCGCGACGGCACGTTTTACGTCGAGGACGGCGAGATCAAGTACGCGATCAAGAATTTCCGCTTCAACGAAAGCCCGGTCATCATGCTCAACAACATCGAGGCGCTCGGCAAACCGGTGCGCGCGAACGGCTGCCTGGTCCCGCCGATGGTGGTGCGCGACTTCACGTTCTCCAGCCTGTCGGACGCGGTGTAACCCGGAAACGTCTTATGTCCGCCCTCTCTGCCACCTTTCCGCCGCGCTCCGCGCAAGTCGAGACGCGCGGCGTCGTTTTCTTCGCGCGGCAGCTCGACAAGATTCGCTTGCACGCCGCTCGGCCAGTTGCCGCTCGGATTATAACCTGGGTTTCAACCGGGACGACACCTTCGACGCGCGCCTCTGCCGTTTCTGGGGCGTGGATTTCGACGCGCTGACCGCCCGTACCCTCCAGGGTGGTACGGACGAGGAAATCTTCGACGCGACCTTCGCGGGCCGTCTCCCGCTCAACGGGGAGCAGGTGCGGGCCTGGAACGCTTTCCTGCGTAAACGCGGCTTGCGGGACGAGTGTTCCGCCGAAGTCGCCGAACTCAAGGCCGCGCGGGGCTGGACTGACCGCGTACGATCATCCAGACCTACATGGACTTATCAGCGACGCGGACGATGGGGCGCACGCCCCGGGCGCACCTGATTACCTCTACGCATGGCCCTCGCCGATTTCGTCTTCCACCGTCTGCAATACGAGTCCGGCGACTGGGACGTGGTGGACCAGCGCATGCCGTCGAATCTGCTCGACTCGCTCGTCGCCTACACGACGATCCAGGTCGACCCGCGCGAGGCTGTCGTGCCGCTGGGCAGCAAGGAAGTGCTCGACGCGCCGTTCGTCTATCTGAGCGGCCACAGGCTCGTGCAGTTCACCGACCGCGAACGCGAGAACTTCGAGGCGTACGTGCGGCGCGGCGGGTTCGTGTTCGCCGACGATTGCAACCACGACATCGACGGGTTGTTCGCCAAAAGTCGTTCGAGGCGCAGATGGGCGGCGATCTTCGGCCCCGACGCGCTCAAGAAAATCCCCAACGACCATCCGCTCTACCGCGCGTTTTTCCCGTTCGACAAAGGCCCGCCGACGACGAGTTTCGAACTCAACGGCTGGGGCGACGACCTCGTGCACGATTACCTGCGCGGCATCGAGATCGACGGCCGGCTGGCCGTGCTCTACAGCAACAAGGATTACGGCTGCGAATGGGACTACGATTTTCGCAACAAGCGTTTCCTGGCCGAGGACAACACGAAATTCGGCGTGAACATCGTCGTTCACGCGATGACTGCGGCCTGAGCGGGACGCCGGGGCGATTTGGAGGGAAAGCAAAGGGCACATGACGAATACTTTCGACCGAAGACCGGCGTCCGCGCGCTGCTCGAAAAGCTCCCGCGCCTGCGCCAGGAGATCGGCAAGGTCATCATCGGCCAGCAGACGGTGGTCGAGGAATTGCTGACCGCGTTTCTCGCGGGCGGCCATTGTCTGCTCGAAGGGTTGCCGGGCCTGGGGAAGACGCTGCTCATCCGCACGCTCGCGCAGGCGGTGGACCTGTGTTCTCACCGCATCCAGTTCACGCCCGACCTGATGCCCAGCGACATCATCGGCACGGAGGTGCTGGAGGAGGATCACGCGACGGGCAAGCGGTTTTTCCAGTTCAACAAGGGGCCGCTGTTCGGCCAGATCGTCCTGGCCGACGAGATCAACCGCACGCCGCCCAAGACGCAGAGCGCGCTGCTCGAAGCGATGCAGGAAGGCAGCGTGACCTACGGCGGCAAGACGTACGACCTGGAGCGACCCGTTTTTCGTGCTGGCGACGCAAAATCCCATCGAGCAGGCCGGCACGTATCCGCTGCCCGAGGCGCAGCTCGACCGTTTCCTGTTGTACGTGACAGATCGGTTATCCCGACGAGGCCGACGAGTTCACGATGCTCGCGCAGACCACCGGCAAAGCGAGCGGCGACGGTCGCGCCGGTGATGAACGCCGACGAGATTGCGGCATCTGCAAGCGTCTGGCGCGCGAGGTGGCGATCAGCGAGGAGATGCTGCAATACGTCGGCCGGCTGGTGCGCGCGACGCGGGACAAGTCGCTGCCGTACATCGCGAAGTGGGTGCGCTGGGGAGCAGGCCCACGCGCGGGTCAGTCGCTGATTCTGGCCGCGAAAGCGCGCGCGCTGCTGGCGGGCCGCTTCGCGGTGACGCCGGAGGATTTGCGCGCGCTGGCCGCGCCCGGTGTTGCGCCACCGGATCTTGCTCAACTTCGAGGCCGAGAGCGAGAACATCACCACCGACGACGTGGCGAGCGGAACTCTTCAGGCTCGTGCCCGAACCGAAGGGACGCCTGTCGTAGGGGCACGCGGGACTTATAACACAGAGACACGGAGACACGGAGACCAGAGGAGGGCGGAAAGGGGGGAGAAGAAATCGAAGTTCCATGCACGAGAACGAGCTGACCAGTGAGATCATCGGGTCCGCGATTGAGGTCCATCGACTGCTCGGGCCGGGCTTGCTCGAAGTGGTGTACGAAGAGGCTCTGTGCCACGAATTGCACCTGCGACAAATTCCTTTCAAAAGACAGCAGTCTGTGACCCTTGACTACAAGGGAGTTCATCTAAAGACCGACCTGCGTCTGGACCTGCTCGTCGATGGCCGGGTCATCGTTGATTTGAAGGTCAAAGAATCCCTGTCGCGCACGGACAAGCCGCAACTCCTGACCTATCTCCGCCTTTGCAATTTGAAGGTCGGCCTGATCATCAATTTCCACGTACCCGTGCTGAAAGAAGGCATTGTCCGCGTGATGAACGGATTTATCGCTCCTAAAGAACCCCCAGACTTCCAGGCTCCCGCCGTCTTCCCTTAACTTCTTCTCTTTCTCCTTCCGGTCTCCGTGTCTCCGTGTCTCTGTGTTAAAATGCCGCACGCCCGGCCGAAAGACTCCCCATGCCCGCCACCGTCCTCGACCCAAAACTCCTCGCCGCCACGCGCGGCCTGACGCTCGCCGCGCGCGAACTGGTCGCGGGCATCCTGCCCGGCCTCCACGCCAGCCGGCAGCCGGGTAGGGGACACGAGTTCGCCCAATACCGCGCCTACCAACCCGGCGATGAACCACGCCGCATCGACTGGAAGCTCTACGCGCGTTCCTACCGGTATTTCGTGCGCGAGAGCGAGGTCGAGACCGCCATCAACGTGCGCCTGATCCTCGACGCCACGGCGTCCATGCGCCACGCCGACGCGTCCAACCCGGCCCTGACCAAGTTCGACCTCGCCCGCGTGCTCGCCGCCGCGTTGACGCTGCTCGCGGCGGCGCAAGGCGACCAGGTCGGCCTGCACGCCATCGGCGGGGGAGGGATCGTTTCCGTCCCACCCGGCCAACAGCGCCAACCGACCGAACGCATTCTCCGGACGCTGGGAAATCTGCAAGCCGCCGGCCCCTGGCCCGCCGACGCCCGCCGCGCGTTGCACGCCGCCTTCGCCGCGGGCACCCCGCGCGGGAGCGGGACCGCGCGCGAGATCATCGTCGTGCTCACCGACGGCCACGAACAGAACGACGAAATCCGTGCCGCGCTCGCGCCATTGCGTGCGCGGGGCCACGAACTACTATTATTCCAGGTCGTCGGCCGCGACGAATCGGAGTTCCCCTTTCATGGGTTGGTGCGGTTCGAGGATTGGGAAACGGGCGCGGCCTTCGAGACGGACGCGGACGCCGCCCGCGCGGCCTGGGTGGACGGTTACGAGCAACGTTTGCGCGCGTGGCAACGCGATTGGGCGGGCGGCGGCCGTTTCGATGCCCTGCGTTTCTGGCTCGACGAGCCGCCGGGCAAGGTCTTGCGCGCGTACCTCAAGCAAAGGCAAAAATAACGATGCTGCACCTGCTCCATCCCGCCGCCCTGTGGACGCTCGCGGCGTTGGCGCTGCCGCTGGCGATCCATCTCCGGCGTCCGCCGCCGCGCACGGTGCGGCTGGGGAGTCTGCGATTTCTCGAAAACGCCCCGCGCCACCCGTTGCGCAACCTGCGCTGGCGCGAACTCCTCCTGCTCGGTACACGTCTGGGTCTGCTCGCGGCGTTGGCGTTGCTTTTGGCGGAACCGCGCTGGACCGTCTCGCCGCCCGCCGGTCCGCGCCGGTGGGCGCTCCTCGATCCGACGGCGGCGCTGGCGGGCGATTCGCTCGGGCGTTGGCGCGCGGCGCGGGCGAACGGCGACGAACTCCGCCGCCTCGTGCCGGGCTTCCCCGTCGTCGCCGACGAGTCCTCGCCCGCCGCCGATCCCGGCCACGCCATCGCGCCCGATCTCTGGTCCCTCTTGCGCGAGGCCGACGCCGAACTGCCCCCCGGCTCGACGTTGGAGGTCTTCTCACCGGCGAGACTGGCGGCCTTGCGCGGAACCCGCCCGGCGCTGTCCCATTGTCGGGTCGAATGGGTCCAAACGCCGGACGTGACGGACGGGGTAGCCCATGTCTGGGTCCCGTCGGCATTGGAGAAACGCCTCGTCGCGGGCCGCAGCGACGCCCGCTCAACGACGTACACCGTCGGTGCGTTGGGTGAACCGCTCGTGTTCCCGACGCACGAGGATGAACGCTGGCAGACCGATCCGGGCGACGCCGCACCCGGCTCCACGCACATCCTGTCCCGCGAGAACGATCCCGCGCACGCCACCGACCGGTGGACGGTGGACGTGCCGCCTCCGGCCCTGAGCGTCCTGATCCTGCGCGACGCCGAACACGTCGCCGATGCCCGGTACGTCGAGGCCGCCGTGCGCGCGGCGGCGGGTGCCGAAGGACGCGCCGTGAACCTCCAGAACCGCGAGATCACCCCGGACGCGGAGAACGCCGCGACGACCGACTGGACGTTCTGGCTGAGCGCGCGGCCGATGCCGGAAGGATTCGCCGCGCGCGAGGGGCGGATCGTGAGTTATGCCAGTGGTGAAACAACGGCGGCGGACGATTGGATCGTCGCGCCGTCCGGGGACGCGGCTGACGGCGTGCGGCTCTGGCGACGCGCGGTCTTCCTTCCGCAAAGCCCGGCCGGCGTGGCGTGGTGGCGCGACGGACGGGGTGACCCGTTGTTGACCTACTCGCATCCAACGGCCGGAGAGCGTTGGGAGCTGTTCACCCGTTTCGATCCCGCCTGGACCGACCTGCCGCGCACGACCGCGCTGCCGGCTTGGACCCGCGCGCTGCTGTTCCCGGGAGCCGCCGCGCCGTCGCCCGCCGACCCGATCCACGACCGCCGGCTGGCTGACCCGTCACAGGGTCTCCCATCGGAAACACCCGCCGCGTCGATCCCCATGTTGGCACCCGCCGACCAGCCTTCCACGGAACTGCGCTGGTTGTTTTGGACCCTCGCGGCGTTGCTCTTCGCGGTCGAGCGGGTCCTGAGCTTGCTGCCCCGTCGTTCTTCAACACAAAGGGCCGCCGCCCCGCGAACCGAACCTGTCGCCGCTTCCCGATGAACCGCGACACTCTCCACGCGCTCGCGCGCCGCTGGCGGCGGACGGTCTACGGACGCGAATTGTTCTTCGCCGCCGGCGCGGCGTGTCTGGTGGCAGTGCCGGTGCTGGTGCGACCGACCCTCGGATGGGCCTGGTGCGTGGGGGCGTTGGCGGTGGTGCTGGCGTTGCGGCTGGCGGTCAGCCGGCCCTGGCGCATCGACGCCGCGCGCATCGCCGGGCATCTCAACCGGACTTACCCGGAAATGGAGGAGAGCGGTGCGCTGTTCCTGAAATCCTCCGAACGTCTGACCCTGCTGGAGCGCATGCAGCTCCACCGGGTCGCTTCGTCGGTAGCGACGCAAACTTCTGGGCGGCGGGTGCTCGGTGGGTTCGGGATGCCGCCGCGACGTTTTCTGGATGCGACGATTTTCTGGCTGGCTGCGATGTGCATTCTCGGCGTGGCAACCCTGTGGATGCACGTCTACCCGGCGGGAGGGGACCACGGGCAAACGGCCGAGCAATCGCTGGCCGCGTCGCGCGCGACGATGCCGCCGCCCGCCGCGACGGCCGGGCCGCGCATGACCGGCGGCGGGCTGCTCATCACGCCGCCCGCGTACACGGCGCGACCGCCGCGCCGGGTGGAAGGACTCAACGCCGAAGTGGAGGAAGGCGCGACCGTCGCCTGGACCCTGACGCTCGACCGACCCATCCGTGAGGCACGGCTGGTCTTCGGCGAAGGTCCGACAGGCACGCTCGCGCTGGACGCGCGGCCGGCGGGCGCGGGGGTGCAACTATCCGGCGCGCGCCGGGTCACCGATGCAGGATTGTATCACCTCGCGGCGACGTTGCCCGACGGCATGGCGTGGAATCCGCCGGAACTCTTCGCGCTGAAAGTCATCCCGGACCGGCCGCCCGTCGTGCGGATCGTCCAGCCCGCGCAGGCGCGCACGGAAGTCGCCCCGGCCGTTCCGCCCGCCCCCCCGCCGCGCGTGGATGTGGAGGTGCAGGCGTCCGACGATTACGCGATTGCCGACATCCGCATCATCGCCACCGTGGCCAAGGGTTCGGGCGAGGCCGTGAAATTCCGCGAACTGCCGCTGGCCTTCGACACCGATACCGTCCTGCCGGACGGGGTGACGCGGCGGTTCACCCGCACGCTCGATCTCGGCGCGCTCGGCCTGGAACCGGGCGACGAGTTCTACTTTTTTGTCCAGGTTTACGACAACCACCAGCCCACCGGCAACCGCACGCGTTCGGAGACGCGTTTCGTCACGTTGCGCGGTCCGCAGGAAAAGGTCGTCACGACCGGCAAGGGAGTGTCCGGGGTCAACCTCGTGCCGCAGTATTTTCGCAGCGAACGCCAGATCATCATCGACACGGAAAAGCTCATCGCTGACCGGCCGACGCTCCCGGACAAGGAGTTCCGCGAACGCGCCAACAGCCTCGGCATCGACCAGCAGCTTTTGCGGCTGCGCTACGGACAGTTTCTGGGTGAGGAAATGGAAAGCAGCGCGGGTGACCACACGGAGGTTTCGCTTGACCCGCTCCGACGCACCGCGCCCGAACAATCGGCCGGGCCGCGCGCGGCGGCGAGCATCACGCAGCGTTTCCTCCAGGAGCACGAAGAACAGGACCGCGAGGGCGGCACCGACGAACAACGCGAGGCCGGCGCGCGGCCGGACCATCCCGACAAACCGTTGCCCGCCGGGGAAGTGGTCGCGCCGTTCGTCGATCAGCACGATTCGCAGGATAAATCGACGTACTTCGACGGCGGTACCAAGGGCACGATGAAGGATGCGTTGTCGGCGATGTGGGACGCGGAGAAATACCTGCGCACGGCGCGTCCCGACGAGGCGCTGGCACCGGAACATCGCGCGTTGGAAATCTTGAAAGACCTCCAGCAAAGCGCGCGGGCGTACGTGCAGCACGTGGGGTTCGAGCCCGCGCCGATCAAGGTGAACGAGCGGCGGCTGGCGGGCGATGCGAGCGATGTACCCGCGCACGGGTCGGTGACGGACGCGCTCCCGCCCGGTGATCCCGCCGTGCGGGCGGTGCGCGAGGCGTGCGGGGCGCTACCGTCGGTGTCGAAGGCGGCGATCAGCGCGGAGATGCTCGTGACCCTCCGGCGGGTCGAGCCGGCTTTCACGGCGGCGGCCACGCGGCAGCCGGAGGTGTTCCTGCCGGGTTTGCAGGTGTTGCGGCGGCTCGTGGCGGAGAACGGTCGCGCGGGGGATGACCCGGAGGAATTTGCGGTTTTGCGGCGGGCGTTGCTGCGGCTTTTGCCCCCGGCCCGACCGCTGCCCGACCGCGCGACGGAACCTGACCCGTCTTTGGCTGGGTCGTATTTCCGGGCATTGCAACCAATGGATCGTACGGAGGCTCAACCGTGATGGAAGCATTCCGGGCAGGCCGCGCAGCAGCCGGTCGTCCCCAAGGTAGGGATGGCTCTCCGAGCCGTCCCAAATGTTTTTGGCAAGACGCCTCGTGCGTACATGGGTTATTCAAACCAATTTTGGGACGGCTCGGAGAGCCATCCCTACCTTGTTTGGAGGAGGCCCGCCGATGACCTTTCTCGTCGGTCATTTGGTTGCGTGGACGGTCGCCATCTTCGCGCTGTTCGCCGTTGTGGCGTTGCTCGTCGCGGAATGGCGACGGCCGGACGACCGGCGGCGTCTCTTGCGGCTCGGGGCAACCTTCCTGGCGGTGGTGGCGCTGGCATTGTGGGCGTTGCGCCCGGCCTGGAGTGTCAGCAGCGAGTCAACACCCAACGGACAAGCAACCGCGGCACTTTGGACCGACGCGGCAACTGCGTTCCCTGCGCCAAACGAGGTCGAGCGGCGTTACCAGTTCGCGCTGCCGGGGGCGAACGTCCCCGCTGACGCCGGGGTGACATTCCTGCCGGACGTGGCGACACTGCGGCGGCGTTTTCCTGAAGTGGGTCGGTTGCGCATTTTGGGCGACGGGTTGGACCCGGCCGATCTGCCGTCGCTGGCGGGATGGAACGTGGAATTCACCCCGGGTCCGGGCGCGGTTGGGCAAGCGCCGTCGGTCCGGTCGTTGCGCTGCCCGCGCGTGCTGCCCCTGGGCGAAACGCTGGTCGTTGAGGGTCGCGTGGCCGGTTTGCCAATCGGCAAGACCGCAGCGGTGTCGCTCGAAGGCCCGGACGGCGCGGCCACCGAGGCTTCCACCGCCCCGGCGGACGCGAACGGTGAGGCCGGTTTCACGATCCGCGCCCCGTCGCCCACGGCCGCCGGCAGGTCTCTCTGGCGGTTCCACCTGAACGGGAGCGTCGGCGAAACCCTCGGCGTCGAGGTCCGCGCGCCGTCGCTGCCGCGCGTGCTGGTGCTGGAGAGCGCGCCGCAGTTCGATGTCGCGGCGTTGCGGCGCTGGTACGAGGAGGCCGGGGGTGTCCTGCGCGCCCGCGTCCGGCTGGGGCAGGACCGCTACCGGTTCTTCGCCGCCGACGGGTCCGCGCCGGTGGAGTTCAACGCGCTCGACGCCCCGCTGCTGGCGGGGTTCGACCTCGTGCTGGCCGACGGCCGCGCGCTCGCCTCGCTACCCGCGCCGGAACGCGAAATCCTCCGCGCCGCCGTCGCCGGGACCGGCCTCGGCGTGCTGGTCCTGGCCGACGACGCCGTGTTGCCGCCGGCGGCCGTGGCACCGGACCGCGCGTGGCTTTTCCCCTGGCAACTGGGTTTGCTCGAAGGGGCGACCGACATCGCCGACGCTGCCAGCGGCACGGAACACGTCGCGCGTATCCTGTGGCCGGGTCTCGCACGGCCGGCGGAGATACCCCTGCCGACGGCTCCCTTCGAGATCGTGGCCCGGCCGGGACAAAACGGCGCGGTACGCGACGACCAGGGGCGCGCGCTGGCAGGGACGGCGGCGTTCGGACGCGGGACCCTGGCGCTCACGCTCGTGCGCGAGACCGGCCGCTGGCAGCGGGCGAACGAACCGGGGGCATTCGCGGGGTACTGGTCGTGGCTGTTCGCGCAGACGGCCCGGCGGCAGGAAGGGGCCGGGCGCTGGACGCTGGCGGACGGCGAGGCGGGGCCAGCGTTTGTCGATCAGCCGCTGGAACTGGACTGGACCGGCCCGCCGCCGGGGACGATCCGCGTGACCGACGAATCCGGGGCGGCCCCGGTCGCGCTCGCCCCGGCGTCGGACCCCGGCGAACCGGGCCGCTGGCGGGCGACGTTCTGGCCGCGCGCCGCCGGGTGGCACCGGGTGGAATCGAGCGGGGCGCGGCTGGATTTTTACGTTCACCCGGCGGGGAGTTGGGCCGCGCTGGCCGCGGAACGCCGGCGGGCGGCCACGGAGCGTTTCGCCGCCCGGTCGGCGGCCGGGTCCGTCGCGCCCGCGCCTGCCCACCCGACGGGGCCGACGCCGATCCCGGCAGGCTGGTGGTTCGGCGCGTTCCTGCTCGGCGCGGGTTTTTTGTGGACCGAGCGCCGGCTGGCGAGGGCGTGAAGGGTTGCGAGTTGTGAGTTGCGGGTTGTGGGCGCATCTTTTCGCCATGAATCCCGGCGTTGCGTTGCGTCCCGACACCCTGCGGCACATCGACGAGGTGCTCCTGCGCTGCCCGACCCTGGAACCGCTCTCCGGCGAGATGATCCGCGCGGCCGAGGCGGTCTGCGCGTGCCACCGCGCCGGGGGCAAGGTGCTCGTGTGCGGCAACGGGGGCAGCGCCTCGGACAGCGAACACATCGTCGGTGAACTGGCCAAGGGCTTCGTCCTGCGTCGCGCGATCCCTCCCGAGCACGCCGGACGACTCTACGGCGGCGAGGGTGGCAGCGAGGAGGAACGCCACGAACTCGCCGAAAAACTCCAGCGCGGCGTGGCGGCCATTTCCCTGACCGGCCACCCGGCCCTGGCCAGTGCCATCGACAACGACACCGGCCGCCAGATGATCTTTGCCCAGCAGGTCTACGTTTACGGCCGGCCGGGCGACGTTCTCATCGGGCTGAGCACGAGCGGCAATTCCGGCAACGTGGTGCGGGCGTTGACGGTGGCGCGGGCCTTCGGGTTGACGACGGTCGGCTTCACCGGCAGCCGTCCCGCGCGCATGGACGCCTTGTGCGACATCCGCCTGAAGGTGCCCGCCGAGGAAACGCACAAAATTCAGGAACTCCATCTGCCCGTTTATCACACGCTTTGCCTGATGGTGGAGAGGGAGCTCTTCGGAAAGGATGAAGGCTGAAGGCAGAACCAGAAAGCTGACTTCCGCCCTCATTCTTCATCCTTTCTGCAACAGGTCCGCGTCGGGGAGCGTGGACGAATTAGTCTCATCGTGAAACCATTCCTCAAGCCCCTCCTGCTTTTGCCCGTCGTTTTCCTGGCCGCCGGATGCATGTCCAACGGTAACGACGAAGACGACGAGAGCATCCACGCCATCGGCCGCGTCGCCACCCGCACCTCGGGCGAACCCGTGATGTACAACGTCGATGAAAACGACCAGCAGATGGACCGCGCCACCGTCCGGGCCCGCAAGCATGTGGGCCGGTTCATCACTGCCCTCCAACACCCGGCGGCCAACCAGCGCGATTTTCAGGTCAAAAAACTCTTCATCAAGGACGGCAAGGCCGAACACATCTGGCTGGCCGACGTGAAGTTCACCGGCAACCGCTTCACCGGGTCGTGGACAACCGGCCGCAGTTCATCACGGACCTCAAGATCGGTGCGCGCGTCTCCGTCAATCCCGACGAGGTCACCGACTGGTCCTACGTCGAGGACGGCCGTCTGGTCGGCGGTTACACGATCCGCGTGCTCTACAGCGAGTTGACGCCGGCGGAGAAGGAGGACTTCGAGAAACGGGCGGATTTCCACATCGGTCACTGAGGACGGCCGACCCTGTTTCGACGGTAAAAACCCCAAGTAAACGAAAGAAAATTTTATGACGAAATTGATGCGAATGGCTGCCCTCGGCGGCGTGGCGGCGGTGGCGATGTTCCTGGGCGGGTGCGTGGACGGTCCCGGGCGGGTCCCGTGTACGGCGCGGGCGTCGGGTATGCGGGTTACGGCGCGTACGACGGTCCTTACTACGGTGGGTACGGCCCCTATTACGGAGACACGGTCATCGTGGGCGGCGGTTATAATCACCGACGGTACTACGGTGGACACCATTTCTACGGCGGTGGCTACCACGGTGGGAACGTCGGACGTTTCAGCGCCGTGCGCGGCGCGGGCGCTCCGCGTGGTGGGGGTGCGCAGGGCTTTGGCGGTGGACACGCGGGCGGCATCGGCGGCGGACACGCCGGTGGTGTCGGCGGCGGTCGGCGCTGAGATAAATTACCGGATTTGATGTTTCCGCCCGGTCGCAGCAACGCGGCCGGGCGGATGTTTTTTGGTGGAACGCGTCTGCGGCGGATTCCGCCAGCGTATCAAGACCAGAAGCCGGACCGTCCGCGATTGATTGCGGAAGGAACCCCCCTGCGGCGGAGCGATGGGTCCGTTCCCCGCCACCTATCCGGGTGAAGGGGGCGGCTCCAGCTTACTTTCCTTGCGATCCTCCGTCCCTTGCCCATGTCCTTCGATCTGAACCGCATCCTGATTGCCGACGACGACGAGCGCCCGCGCCAATTGCTTGCCCATTACCTGAAAAGTTGGGGTTTCCACGTGGTCGCCTGCCAGGACGGCATGGAGGCGGTCCGTCTGCTCGAAAGCGACAACGGCCCGGCGCTGGCCCTCATCGATTGGAAGATGCCTGGCCTGGAAGGGGTCGAGATCTGCCGCCGCATCCGTGGCCGGACCGGGCGGCATCCCTACACGTACATCATCCTCGTCACCGGCGAGAGCGACGCCGCCGCCGGGTTGGAAGCGGGCGCGGACGATTTCGTGGTCAAGCCGTACAACGTCGATGAACTGCGCGCCCGCCTGACGGTGGGCCAGCGGGTCGTCGGCCTGGAACGCCGGCTGGCCGAGCACATCGAGATGTTGCGCGATGCGCTGGAGCAGATCGGACAACTCCCGGAGGCGGGCATGCCGGTTCGCATCTGCCCGGTGTGCAAGCAGACGCGCGGCGACAAGGAAGACTGGCAGCCCATCGAGATGTTCCTGCAAGAGCATGCAGGGACGCATTCGGTGCATGAGACGTGTCCCGACTGCCTGGAGAAAATCCAACAGCAGGCGCGGGATGCCAATCCGTTGCGCCATCCGTACGGAGAAGGTTCAAGCGTCCATATGACGTGAAACTTCTGCTGCGGCAGCGGCGTCGAAAACAGAACTTGCCTATTTCGAGGGTGGACCCGTCATCGGAGGCCGGCGAACGCCTCCGCCAACCGGCGGGTGTTGACCTCGGCGAGGAAGTTTTCCTCCACCCACGCCCGACCGGCCGCGCCGAGCCGGGCGCGCAATGTGCCGTCGTCCGCCAGCCGTTCCACGGCGTCCGCTAGCGTCGCCGCGTTCGATGGGTCGGCAACGATCAGGCCGGTCGAGCCGTCGTGTACCGCCTCGCCCGCCCCGCCGGCCGTGCTGGAAATCACCGGCAACCTGCAGGCCATCGCCTCGGGGATCACGTTGGGCAGGCCGTCGCGGTCGCCTTGCGCATCGACGATCCCCGTGTGCCAGAACGCATCCGCCCACGCGTAGGCAGCCCAGACCTCGGCGGGTGGGCATTCGCCGTCCAACGTGACACTGGCACCTAGACCAGCGGCGGCGATCCACGCTTCCAAGGCCGGTTGCAGCGGGCCTCCGCCGATGATCCGCAACCGGAACCGCCGGCCGCGCCGGGCGAGTTCGGCGCAGGCGGCGAGTTGGTGGACGTGCCCCTTCTTTTCCACCAGCCGCCCGACGGACAAGAGATGGAATTCTGCTCCCAGCGTCTTCGCGGGCCGTTGCGACGCAATCTCGCCCGCGCGGCGGAACGTCTCGCCGGCCAGCCCCCGCCGGGCCAGCACGATGGGCGCGCGCCGTCCGGGGAAACGCGCGCCCAGATGATCGACGTTGGCCTGGGTGGTCGTGTGGACGAACCGGGCGGCGCGCAGCTTCGGTGCGAGCAGCGGGTCGCCGCCGTGCCGATGGATGTCGTAGGCGTGCGCGCCGAAGCTGAACGGCCGGCCGCAAAGTTCGCCCAGGACGGCGGCGGCGGTGGCGGGAGCGGTGGCCCAGGTGCCGTGGAAAACATCCGGGGTTTCCTCCCGCCGGAACCCCGCCGCCAGCGCCAGGGCCGTCAGCGTACCCCAGATCGTCATAAACCAGCCCTCGGCGTGGCGGGGCCGGTTTCCGAGCAGGAGCCGCCCCCCGCGAAAGAGGAGCGTGGGCTGCCGGATCAATTCGCGCGCGGTGCCGGTGAGCATCGAGGCCAGCACGCGCCAGGGGCGGCCGGGACGCACGATGGTCATTCCCGGCGGCAGATCAGCGGGAGCACGGGCCGATGCACGAAAGTCCCAGATCGGGCGCACCTCGATCCTCACCCCCTGCCCCGCCAGCGCGAACATCTCCCGCTCGATGAACGTCTGCGTCGCCGACGGGTAGTGCATGACGAGGTAGACTACCCGCATGCGGAAAGGATGAAGGATGAAGGATGAAGGGTGAAAGCAGAAAAGGCGTTCGGGCGACGCCTTTGCGGCATCATCCTTTCCTCAGAAGGTGCGTGGGAAGGTTCTGAACAGGCCGTCGCGGCCGGTCGGTCCCCTCAAGGTAGGGATGGCTCTCCGAGCCGTCCCAATGTTTCCGGCGGGACGCGTTGCTCGCACAGAGATCATCCAAGCCAATCTTGGGACGGCTCGGAGAGCCATCCCTACCTTGAGGGGAACCGCCTGTGGCGGGGTTTCCCATCCGCTTCCTCAGAGCTTGCTTAAAAATACCCCTTGGATCACCAGTTCGCGCGCGGGACGGATTTTGCCGAAGGCCGGGTTGTCGCTCTCGCTCTGCAAATAGGTTTTGCCCGGTTTGCGGCTGTAAAAACGCTTCAGGCACGTCTCGCCGTCCACCAAAGCCGCCACGATGTCGCCGTGCGCCGGTTGCCGGGTCTCGGGATCGGCCATGAGCACCACGTCGCCATCCTGAATACCCTCTTTGCTGCGGTTCATCGAATCGCCCGCCACCTTCAACGCGAATTTCCCCTCGCTGCCACCGCGCGCGTGCTCGGGCGGGACCGGGACGTACTCCGCCGGTTGCGCCGCCGACGATCCGCCCGGATGCCCCGCCGCAATCGAGCCGAAGAGCGGCACCATCACCCGCGCCGTCGCGGCCGTCGGGAACGGCACGATCTCCGCGCCCGTGCCGCCGTCGCCGGACGCCCCGCGCGCGAACGGCCGCGGTTTATCACGCAACGTCGCGCGCTGCTGGCGCAAGGTACGCACCATCGTCACGAGGCGCGGCACGGCCGGTTCGTCGGCGTCGATCATCTCCAAGACCGCCTCCAGGCAAGCCCCGAGCGCCTGCGCTTTGCGGTAGCCGAGCTGGTCGCACAGGCCGTTCAAACCGGGTGCGAGGTCCTGCGGCGGACGGAACGAAAATGGGTCGTAGATGCTGCCCTCGTCTTTCATTTCCGCGAAGGTAGCCGCAGAGCGAGGGAATTTCACGCAAAAATATTTCATTTGCTACATTCGGAAGATTTACTACATTTGCTACATGCACTTGAAGAGCCTTCCTTTTGTTGAACCGGAAGAACATCCGTTGGACCGCGTGATCGTCCTGCCCGCCGCCATCCGCAAGCACGACGCGGTGCCTGGCGACGTGGTGCTCTACCGCACGACAGAGGGCCACATCGCCCCGGCGCGGCTGGTCGAAGGAGCGGGCGGCGGTTGCTGGCTGGCGCGCGATGCCCGGCACACGCGGGGGCTAATTTATCTGGACCCGGAGCGCATCACGGCGCGGTTGCCGCGTACTGATCTGGTTGGTGAGGCGGCGTGATTTTTTCTATTTGCTCGTCTCTCGGTGACGGATAGATTTTTCCTTGCGTCCCAGGGGTTTCCGTTCATTCCTTTCGGGATGGACACGATTGTAACGAGCGTTCCGGAGAAGCTACCGGAATCCGTGCGCGGACTTCTGGAGGAAACCCGGCCGCTGCCGCCCGGGGTCGCCTTCTTCGAGCAACACTACACTGCGAGCACGCTGCTGCGCCGGGTCCTGATTGCGGCGGTCCTGGGTCTGGTGGCCGTGGCGCTGATTTTTTCGAGCTTCGAGTTTCTTTACTTGCGACACGTCGATCCCAAGTATCAGGAGTTCATTAACTTCAAGGAGTTCGCGGCCGGGGCGGTGTTCGCGTTCGGCGCGTGGCTGATGCTTTCCTCGGTGGGCGAAGGCCGGGCGTTGATCCGTCGGCAGGCGGCGGGCGAACGGACGCGCCACGGCATTTTCCTGACGCCCGAGGCACTGGTTTGCCGCAGCCAGTTCGACACGACGGTGATCCCCCGCGAGAATTTCCGGGGATTGAACGGCGGCAGCGTCAATTATCTCCTCAAGGACGCGCCGAACTCCTTCACGCTGCCGACGGAATGGGTCGGCGCGTTGCCGGCGGAGGTGAGTCAGGCGATCACCGTTTGGCAGCAGGCGGCTCCGTCCCAAGCGTAGGAGTCGTTTCGCACCGCGCTAGCGGTGCTCGTCCCCACAAGGTAGGGATGGCTCTCCGAGCCGTCCCAAATGTTTCCGGAGGGCTGTGGTTCGCTTCGAGATCATCCAAACCGATTTTTGGGACGGCTCGGAGAGCCATCCCTACCTTGTGGACGACCGGCCGCGTGGCGGCCTGTCCAGAGGGATTCTCAGTGCACCGCCAGGGCTTCGGCCAGCGGCATCCCGGCGTGGTCGTCGGCCATCACGCGCGCCACGGCTTCCCGCAACGCCTGCCGCGTGACCGGCTTGTCCACGACCATGTCGATGTTCGCCGGCAGCAGGCTCCCGTCGCCCGTCGCGCCGTAGCCGGTCAGCAGGATTACCCGCGTGTCCGGGGACATGGCCTTGATCGCAGCCGCCAGTTGCTCGCCGTTCATGTGCGGCATGGCTTTGTCGGTGATAACCAGGTCGTACGGATGGTCCACCGCCTTCGCGCGGAACATCTCCAACGCCTCGCGTCCGTCCGCCGCCGTTTCGACCGTGTGCCAGTCTTCCGTGAGGTGTTCGGCGATGATCTCGCAGAGCACGGGCTGATCGTCCACCGTCAGGATGCTCAGTGAATGGTGAACATCCGCCGTTGGCAACACGGCGGCCTCGGGAATCTTGGCTTCCACGGGGAGATAGAAAAGAAAAGTCGTCCCTTTGCCCGGGGTGCTCTGCAGGTCGATGCGCCCGCCGTGGCGCTGCATCGTGCCGTAGACCATCGCCAGACCCAGGCCCGTGCCCTTCTGACCCTTGGTCGTAAAGAATGGCTCCAGGCAGCGCCGGCGCGTTTCCTCGTCCATGCCGGTGCCCGTGTCGCTGACCTCCAGGGCCACCTCGCTGCCTTCCGAGCGTGTGCGCAGGGTGATCTCTCCGCCTTGGGGCAGCGCATCGACCGCGTTGAAGATCAGGTTCGTCAACATCTCGCGCAACTCCGCCGCGTCGGCCATGATCGACGGCAGGCCGGGGCAAAGTTCCGTCCGCAGCCGGATCGTCGCGCCCTGACCGAGCGCCTGCCCGTGCCATTTCGGCCGGGTGAGTTCCGCCGCCTGCTCGACGAGCAAATTCAGATCGACCATCTTGCGCGCCTGCCCCTGGTCGGCGGGCCGGTAAAACTCCCGCAGCCGCCCGAACATCCGCGCCGCGTCCTGCGCCGCCGTGATGACGGTGCCCAGCAGTACGTCGGCCGCGGCCCCGCCACCGGGTTTTGCGAGACTGCGTCGCAGCATCTCGCTGTAGCCCAGGATCAGGGACAGGACGTTGTTGAAATCGTGCGCGATCCCGGCGGTCATCGATCCCAGGGCGCTCAACCGTTCCTGCTGGACCATGCGGCCCTGCGCGTCTTGCAGGCGGACGAGGGTGTCCTGGAGTTCGCTCGTGCGCTCGCGCACGGCTTCTTCGAGAAGCGCCGTCTGGTCGGACAGGAGGACGTGCTGACGCCGGGTGCGCAGGAGGTTGTTGATGCGCAGGATCACCTCCACCGGGTCGAAAGGCTTCGTCAAAAAATCCGTCGCCCCCGCCGACAACGCGCGGCGTTTGGTTTCCACGGAGATGTCGGCGGTCAGGACGAGGATCGGCACGCAATCCGCCGCCGGATACTCGTCGGCAAGCTGGCGCATCACCGCGAAGCCGTCCACGAAAGGCATGTTCAGATCGAGCAGGAGCAGGTCCGGCCGGTGCTCGCGGCAGAGTCGGAGCACCTGCCGGGGGTCGGTCGTGCTGACGAAGTTCGTGAACTCCGAGAATCCGAGCATGTCTTCGAGCAGGGCGACGTTCACCGGCTCGTCGTCCACGATCAGAATGCGCATGCGCCGCAAATTTTCCTGGTTCATACAAATTTCAGGTCCGACCGTTTGCATCGCAGGATCGATGCCGCGGAGTCGGGGAAATCTTCATTTCGCAACGGCCTCGGGTTCGAGCATCTGGCTGAGCATCTTGAGGAAGCGGTCCACGTCGAGGGGTTTGGTCAGGTAGGCTCGCGCGCCGAGTTTGAGCAGGCGCTCGGTCTGGCGCGGGGTGGCGTCGGCGCTGACGGCCACGACGGGGATGTCCTTCGTCGCATCGTCGGCCTGGAGCGCGGCGAGCACGTCCCAGCCGGGCAGGTCGGGCAGGTGGAGGTCGAGCAGCACGAGGTCGGGATGGTGCTGCCGGGCGAGGTCCAGCCCGAGCCGGCCCTGCATCGCGGTCATCAGTTGAATGTCGGCGCGGTCGGCCAGGAGGTGCTCGATGAGCGTGAGATTGGAAAGGTTGTCTTCGATGTAGAGCACGCGATGCACGCGCGAGGAGGCCCCGAACGGCCCGGCGGGACTGCCGCCGTCGGTCAGCGCCACCACGGTCTTGTCGCGCCGGTGGCGGGCGGCGAGTTCGAGCTGGCTCTCCGCGCGGGGCAGCGCGACGGTGAACGCCGTCCCCTCGCCCGGCTTGCTCTCGACGCTGACCACGCCGTTCATCGCTTCCACCAGGCTCTTGGACAGCGCCAGCCCCAGGCCCGTGCCCTGGACCTCCGACTGCTCCGCGCCCAGCCGGTCGAACGCCACGAACAACCGCGACAGGTTCTCGGGGGCGATCCCCACGCCCGTGTCCGCCACGCGGATGCACAGCCGCGCGCCCTCGCATTCGCTGCACTCGACGCGCACGTCGCCGCCGGGCTTGTTGTACTTCACGGCGTTGGAGAGGAAATTGAGCATCACCTGCTTGAGCCGCTGGCGATCGGCCAGGACGTAAGCGCCGTGCAGCGGATGGTCGCAACTGCCCGAGTGGAGGCTGACCCCGCGCTCGGCGGCCAGCGGGCGGATGAGGTCGAGCGTTTCTCCGACGACCTCCGACACGCGCACCGGTTCCAGGGAGAGTTCCACGCGCCCCGCCTCGATGCGCGCGATGTCGAGCACCTCGTTGATGAGGCTCAAAAGATGGCGGCCGGCGTTGACGATGTGGCCGATGCGTTCCTGCTGCGCGGGGGCGAGTTGCTGCATCTGCAAAAGCTGCCCGAAGCCGAGGATGGCGTTGAGGGGCGTCCTCAATTCGTGGCTCATGCGCGAGAGAAACTCGCTCTTGGCGTTGTTGGCGCGTTCGGCTTCCTCGCGCGCCTGATGGATGGCGGCCTCGGCGCGTTTGCGGGCGGAAATGTCGCGGATGTACGCGGTGAACAGCGACAGCCCCTCGACCGGGATGCGCGTGACGGCCAGTTCGGCGAGCATGGCCGAGCCGTCCGCGTGGCGGGCGGGGATTTCGATGCGCTCGTGCAGGGTCTTGGCGTCGGTGTCGGGCGAATCGGGCACCAGGGTGCGAAACGGCCGGCCGATGAGCGCGGCGCGTTCGTAGCCGAAGGTTTGTTCCGTGGCCTTGTTGAAATCCACGATACGGTCCTCGTGGTCGATGGTGATGATGCTGTCGAGCGCCGTGTCGAGGATGGCGGAGTTGCGCGCCTGGCTCTGGCGGAGCGCCTGTTCGTCGCGGGCGCGGTCCATCGCGGTGGCCAGCACGTTGGCCACGGCCTGGAGGAAATCCACGTCCGTGACCGAGAACGGCCGCACCTGCTTGCAACCGACGCCGAAGGTCCCCAGCGGCCGTTCACGCCCCTTGATGGTGACGCTCAACGTGCTGACCACCCCCTGCGCCAACGCCTCGCCGGGATCGCAGCGTTTTTCCAGTCGCATGTCCTCGATCACCAGCGGGCCGCCTGCCGCCAGGGTCAGGCCGGTGAGCGAATCCGCCTTCACGGGACCCCCCCGGCCCAGCAATTCGCCGGGAAAGCCGACGCCGGCCCGCGCGACCGCCTGCTGGCCGTCGGGCGACAGTTCCTTCACCACGCTGATCTCCACGCCGAGCGTGCGTGCCACCGCCTCGCAGGCCGCCTGGGTGAGCTTCAAATAATCGTGGCTCGCCAGGGCGCTCTGGCCGAGTTCGGCGACGACGGCCGCCTGCCGGGCGCGGTCCTGGATTTCCTGTTCGGCGCGCTTGCGCGTGGTGATGTCGAGCAGCAGGCCGTCCCAGAGAGTGTCGCCGCCGTCGCGCCGTTCGGGCCGTGCCGCGCCCTGGAGCCAGCGGATCTCGCCGCTGCCCGCCGGCACGGCGTAGCGCCCCTCCCACGCCCACGCGTCGCCGGTGTTCTTGGAATCATCGAGCGTGCTCAGGAAATGGCCGATGTCGTCGGGGTGGATCAGGTCCAGCAGCGTGCACGCGTCAGCCTCCATCTGCGCGGGCTCCAGCTTGAACAATTCCCGGCAGCCGCCGCTGACGTACGGGAAGTTCGCCGTGCCGTCGGCGTGCAGCAGGAGTTGGTAGACCATGCCCGGCACGTTGGCCGTCATGCTGGCAAAGCGTTTTTCGCTGCCGCGCAGGTCGTCGTTGGCGCGGCCGAGTTCGGCGGTGCGTTCGCGCACGCGGGCTTCGAGCGTTTCCTGGGCGCGCTTGCGCTCGGTGATGTCTCGCACCAGGGCGAGGACGAGCTTCTGGCCCTCGCTGCGGAAGACCGCCACGCGCGCCTCGGTCGGGAAGGTCGTGCCGTCCTGGCGGCGGAGCGTGCCTTCCAGCGTGACCGCCACGCCGGGAACCATGTTTTTCCAGCGGTCGGCGGTTTTCTCGCTCTCGGGATCGGGGTCGATGTCGCGGGTGGACATCGTCAGCAACTGCGAGCGCGGGTAACCCAGGCTGTCGCAGGCCTCCTGGTTCACGTCGATGAGCCGCCCGGTGAGGTCGTAGACGAAAATCGCCTCGCCCGCCTGCTCGACGAGGTGGCGGAAACGTCCCTCGCTCTCGCGCAGGGCCGCCTCGGCTTTCTGGCGTTCGGTGGTGTCGCGGGCGAAGGTCGCCATGCCCGAGGGCTCGCCGCTGGCCGGGTCGCGCAGCAGGAACAGGTTCCAGTTGACGGGGATGGACGCGCCGGTCTTGAAATTGCGAAAACTCGAATCCCCCACCCAGCGCCCGGTGCGCATGAGCGTCGGCACCACCGTGCCCAGGAAAAACGAGCGGTCCTCGCGGATGAGGTACTCGATGAGGCGGGTTCGCCGGGCGTCTTCCAGGTCGTCGAGGCCCACGAGGCGGCGGCCGGACTGGTTGAGGTGGTAAACCTTGCCGTCGAGGCTGGCCAGCGCGACGAAATCCGGGCTGGCCTCGACGAGTTGTTCCAAACGGGCGCGCGAAAGCTCGCCGTCGTGGCGGCCTTCGAGTTCGGCGCGCAGGCCGTCGTTGAGGCGGGTCAATTCGCGCACGCGGGCTTCGAGGGCGGGGCGGGAATCGTCGGGCGGCGCGGTGGAGAGGTCGCGGTCGATGACGGTCAGGTCGGCGGTGCGCTCGCCGGTGGGGGCGTGGGTCGTCAGGCGGATCGGCGGGGCGGGCGCGGCGGAAGCCAGCGGCGGCAGGACGACGGTGCGACGGGTGGGGATGGCCGATCCGGCGGGCGCGGCGGGCGTGGCGGGCGCGGCGGGCGCGGCGGGCGCGGTGTCATTCCCGGCGAGAGCGGCGAGTTCGCCCAGGAGGGACCGATCCTCGGCCCGCAGTTGGCGCGGACGGGAATCGAGCAGGCAAAGGCAGCGGGTAAAGACCGGCTTGCCGTGGTAGGCGCTGGGCAGGTCGTGGAAAAACACGGCGGCCAGGAAGCGCAGATGCGTCTCAACGTTGTCGGCGGGGACGGGACGGGCCTGGCCGGGCAGGCGCGGGTCGTCGTCGAGGTCAGGCACCACGAGCAGGCCCTCGCGGGCCGTGTTGAACAGATGACCGTAGCGCAACGCCTCGGTGACGAGCGCCTCGGCCGCCGTCCCTCCCTCGGGCGGCGCGGCCGGCTGCCACCCTCCGGAATCGCAGGTCAGCACCACGGCGGCAGGCACGTCGAGCAGACGCACGGCCATCGCCGCGATCCTCCGGTAAAAGGCGGCGGAAGCGGACGGGGCGGCGGTTTCGGCCTCGGCTGGCAGCAAATCAGTCATGGATCACGGCTCGGCGGAAAAGAAAAGCACGCCTCGTACCAAAAAAATCATGCGGAAGCGTCGAAGCGAAGGCGGCCGACGTCCGGCCGACGCCTTTCGTCCCCCTGTTTCTCATCCCCCGCACATCCCGCCGCTTTCACACGGCCCATTTCTTTGGTAAACTCCCCCATGCCGCCCGAACTCGACCTCGCCGCCGCCCCCGCCACGGTCCTCCCGCCCGTTTCCTCTTCGCCTGCTCCTGCCGTGCCCGTGGACGCCGCCAACCCCCTGCGGCCCCTGGACACCTTCGCGCGCCGCCACCTCGGCGCGTCCGCCGAGGAGATCGCCAAAATGCTCGACCTCGTCGGTTATCCCACGCTCGACGCCCTCATCGACGCCGCCGTGCCCGCCAACATCCGCCTGCACCGTCCGCTGGCGGTCCCGCTGGCGCTCAGCGAGAGCGAGGCGCTTTCGCGAACTGCGCTTCATCGCCGCGCGCAACCACGTTTTCCGTTCCTACATCGGCCAGGGCTACTACGACACGCTGACGCCCGGCGTCATCCAGCGCAACATCCTCGAAAACCCCGGCTGGTACACCGCCTACACGCCTTACCAGGCCGAGATCGCCCAGGGCCGGCTGGAGGCGCTCATCAATTTCCAGACGATGGTCTGCGACCTCACCGGGATGGACATCTCCAACGCCTCCCTGCTCGACGAGGGCACCGCCGCCGCCGAGGCCATGGACACCTGCCACGCCGCGCGCGGGCGGGCAGGGCAAGGGAAGACGTTCTTCGTGTCGGAAAAATGCCACCCGCAGACGATTGCCGTCGTCCAGACGCGCGCCCGGCCGCTGGGCATCGAGGTCGTCGTCGGCGACCATGCCACGGCAGAGATCGGGGAAGGTAAATTCTTCGGCGCGCTGGTCCAGTATCCGGCGACGGACGGGGCGATGTTCGACTACGCGCGCGTTCGCGGAGAAGGTCCACGCCGCCGGGGCGCTGGTCGTGGCCGCCGCCGATCCCGCTCGCGCTTGTGCCTGCTCAAGCCGCCGGGCGAATTGGGCGCGGACGTGGCCGTCGGCAGCACGCAGCGTTTCGGCGTGCCGCTGGGTTACGGCGGGCCGCACGCGGCGTACTTCGCGGTGAAGGACGAATTCAAGCGCCTGATGCCCGGCCGCCTCGTGGGCGTTTCCAAGGACAGCAGCGGCAAGCCCGCCTACCGCCTGAGCCTCCAGACGCGCGAACAACACATCCGCCGCGACAAGGCCACGAGCAACATCTGCACGGCGCAGGTGCTTACTGGCCGTCATCGCGTCGATGTACGCCGTCTACCACGGGCCGGAGGGCCTGCAGCGCCATCGCGCGGCGCGTCCACCGGTTGACCGGCACGCTGGCGGCGGGGTTGCAGAAGCTCGGGCTGGAAGTCGGCCCGGAAGCGTTCTTCGACACGCTCACGGTGCGCGTCGGCGCGGGCAGCGCGGCGGCGATCCACGCGGCGGCGGAAGCGAAGGGGATCAACCTGCGCCGGTCGAGCGCCGATACGGTCGGCGTCTCGCTCGACGAAACCGTGGACCTCATCGACCTGCAGGACCTGTGGACGATCTTCCACGGCGGGCAGACGCGCCGGGTTCGAGCCCGCAGGCGTTCGCGGCGGACTGAGCCGATTCCCGACGCCGCTCGCGCGCGACGGGCGATTTCCTCACGCACCCGGTCTTCAATCGCTACCACACCGAGACCGAAATGCTGCGCTACCTGCGCCGCCTGGAGTCGAAGGACCTGTCGCTGACCACGAGCATGATCCCGCTCGGAAGCTGCACGATGAAACTCAACGCCACGAGCGAGATGTTCCCCGTGACGTGGCCCGAGTTCGGCCGGATGCATCCGTTCGCGCCCGCCGCGCAGGCGGAGGGTTACCGCATGCTCGCGCACGACCTGGAAAAATGGCTCGGCGAGATCACGGGCCTGCCCGCCGTCAGCCTCCAGCCCAACGCCGGGTCGCAGGGCGAATACGCCGGTTTGCTGAGCATCCGCGGTTACCAGGAAGCGCGCGGCCAGGGGCACCGCGACGTTTGCCTGATCCCGACGAGCGCGCACGGCACCAACCCGGCCAGCGCCGTGATGGCCGGCTATCAGGTCGTCCCGGTGAAGTGCGACAACCAGGGCAACATCGACATGGCCGACCTGCGCGCCCGCGCGGAAGCCAACAAGGACCAGCTCGCGGCGTTGATGATCACCTATCCCGTCCACGCACGGCGTGTTCGAGGACACGATCACGGAAATCTGCCGGGTGATCCACGCCAGCGGCGGGCAGGTCTACATGGACGGCGCGAACATGAACGCGCAGGTCGGCCTCTGCCGTCCCGGCGACATCGGCGCGGACGTGGTGCACCTCAATCTGCACAAGACCTTCTGCATCCCGCACGGCGGCGGCGGCCCGGGCGTGGGTCCGATCTGCGCGGCAACCGCACCTCGCGCCATTCCTGCCGGGGCATCCGCAACGGGATGCCTACGAGCTGCCCGGCATCGGGCCGGTGTCGGCCGCGCCGCTGGGCAGCGCGAGCATCCTCGTGATCTCGTGGCTCTACATCGCCATGATGGGCCGCGACGGCCTGGCCGACGCGACGAAACTGGCCATCCTCAACGCCAACTACATCGCCAAGCAACTGGAGCCGCATTTCCCGGTGCTCTACCGTGGCAACGATGGGCTCGTGGCCCACGAATGCATCCTGGACCTGCGGCGCTTTGAAAAGACCGCCGGACGTGAAGGTCGAGGACGTGGCCAAGCGCCTGATGGATTACGGGTTCCACGCGCCGACGGTGTCGTGGCCGGTGGCGGGCACGATGATGGTCGAGCCGACCGAGAGCGAATCCAAGGAGGAACTGGACCGTTTCTGCGACGCGATGATCGCCATCCACGGCGAGATTCAAGGCCATCGTCAACGGCGAGGCCGACCGCAAGGACAACGTGCTCAAAGGCGCGCCGCACACCGCGCAAACGGTCACGGCCGACGAATGGCCGCACGCGTACCCGCGTTCGCTGGCGGCGTACCCGGCGCGGTGGTTGCGCGAGCACAAGTTCTGGCCTGCCGTCGGCCGCATCGACAGCGTCTACGGCGACCGCAACCTGGTCTGTTCCTGCGTGCCGATGGAGGCGTACGAGGATTGAAGTTTTCTCCGCCCGGCGCGCAAATCCATCCCATGAACAAGCGTGTAAAACTCGGAACGCTCTCGCCGGAGCGAAGCGTGGAACTCCTCAAAACGCTGAAAACCCGCTTCGAGAAGAACATGCACCGTCACCCCGGGATCGTGTGGGCCGAAGTGCAGGCAAAACTGGAGGCCGACGCCAAAAAACGATGGTCGGTCAACGAAATGGAAGAATCCGGCGGCGAGCCGGATGTCGTCGCTTACGACAAGGAGACGGGCGAATACGTTTTCTTCGATTGCTCGGCGGAAAGCCCTGCCGGCCGCAGGAGTGTTTGTTACGACCGGGAGGCGTTGGACTCCCGGAAAGAACACAAGCCGGACAATGACGCGGTCGGTCTGGCAGCCATGATGGGCATCGAGCTTTTGACGGAGGAACAATATCTGGAGCTGCAAAAGCTCGGAAGTTTCGACGAGAACAGTTCGAGTTGGGTGAAGACGCCGCCCGAGATTAGAAAACTCGGCGGCGCACTCTTTGCGGACCTTCGCTATGGCCGTGTCTTCGTGTACCAGAACAGTGCGCCCTGTTATTACCGCGTCAGGGGATTCCGCGGTTCGCTCAGGGTCTGAGTGTGTCCGCGTTGGATTTGGGTCTTTATATTACTGATTGAACAACATGAGTCTCTCCCGCTCCACCGTGTTCATCGTTACATTGGTTTTTGCGGCGTGGACCGCGACGCAGGCCGCGCCTCCGGCCGAAACCACCACGGCACGCACGAAAGCCGAGACGCTTTTCTCCACGATTATCGGCGGCGACACCAGCAAGGCCTTCGACGGACTGCTGTCCGGCTCGGTCATCACCGAAAAACAGTCGGGTGCCGCCTACACGCTCAGAAACCAACTGGAAAACGGGATGCGCCTCTACGGCCGGCCGGTGGGATTCGACCTCGTGGAGGAAAAAACCTTCGGTCCCTCGCTGGTGCGCTTCGTGTACATTTTCCGATCGGAAAAATACCCGCTGATCTGGGAGTTTTTCTTCTACAAAAGCGGTGACGCCTGGATGCCCATCGAAGTGCGCTTCAACGACCAGCTCACACCGTTCAAGTTCGACCGTCCGACCGCCACGCCCGCCGACGCCCCGCAGCCTTGACCCCGTAACGGGTCGCGGAAGGAGGACGCCGGGTGCCCGCGCGCTCTGCTACCCACCCGGATGGGTGATAGGTGCGGGCGATGTCTCCAGCGGACCTTCCTTGGAATGATCGCGGCTTCCCCCGGGTGGATGGGTGATCGCGCTTTTCTGATGCCGCGGTTTTTTGGTTTCCTTGGAGGTATCCGTCTGCTGCGCCGGCTTCCCGGGCGGGTGGGTGATACAACCGCTGGCAAAAACGGTGGTCAGCAACGCTCCCGCGACCACCACGACGCGCGCCCGGCAAAAAGATTCTTTCGTTTTCATCGTTTCCTTACCTCAAATCGCTGACAACGGCGAACTTATGCGGATTCGCCGCTCAAGCGCAAGCATTTAAACGACCCCATTTCGGCCAGATCACATCCGGGCGGGCCGCGTCAGGGTTGCGGCCGGGGTTCCATCTCGGTGAGCATCGCCTGGAAATCCTGGCGTTCGCGCAGGGCGCTCCAGACGGGATCGTACCGCAGTTGCCCGTAGTCGGGTCCCCCGAACTTGTCCTTGAGAAAAATCAGATGTTTCATGGCGGCATCCGGTTCCCCGACCCAGGCGCAAATCAGCGCCAGGAGGCCGACGAGCGGCGGGCCGTCCATCGCGTCGGCGGAAATTGGGAGCATCTCGACCGCGCGCTGGCCCTCGCGCAACGCTTCCTCCTTGTGCCCCAGCCCCGCGTCCGCCAATCCCAGCAGCGCGAGCGCGGCGGGATCGTCCGGGTGTTGCGCGACGCTGGCCGTGGCGTTGTCGCGGGCTTCCGCGAGCGCCTGGCGCGCGCGTTCCCCGTCGCCGGCGGCCCGCGCGACGAACACCTTCAGCCACGCGGTGGAGGTCATCCCGCCGGTAGCCCCGGGGTAGTTGTTGCCGGTGAACGCCGCGAGTACCTTCGCCGCTTCGTCCGGCCGGCCGTCGTAGAGCGCCGTGTAGATGCGGGTGTAGGTCGTCGTGCCGTTCGGATCGTACCCGGACGGCAGCAGGGCGAGGGTCGCGCGGGCGAGCTTGGTCCGGCCCATTTCGAGGAAAATCTGCGCTTTCATCAACCGGAAATAGTCCGCCGACGAAGGCAGGCTGACGATGCCGGCGTCGGCCGTGCGAATCTCTTCCTGATAGAGCCGCATCCGGTCCAGGAGCACGAGTTGCTCGGTGATATTGTCGTAGTTGGACGGATCGACCGACGTGGCTTTTTCCTGGTTGGCACGGGCGTCCTGCCAGCGGCCTTCGCGCCGGTCAATGAGACTCAGCAGCCGCAGGACTTCCGAGTTGTTGGGTAAGACCGCGCTGGCCGCCGCCAGTTCGGTGCGCGCTTGGGCGTAGTCGTGCGTGCCCCGGTAGAGCCAGAGGGCGCGGGCGAGGTGCGCCTCCCCGAGATCGGGTTGCAGGCGCAAGGCCGTGTCGGCGGCATGTTTTTGCAAGACGAGATGCACCGGCGTGGGGTCCAGGCCCGTGTGGTAGAGGAAACTGTGGGCCTTCGCGGACAGGCAATGGGCCAGCGCGAATTTATTGTCGAGCGAGGTGGCCTCGTCGAGCAGGCGCACGGCCTTGAGCAGCGTCTCGCGCCAGTCGGCCGTCTGCGGGTAGGTGGCGACCAGTTCCTTGGCTTGCAGATAGAGATCGTACGCGTCGAGGTTGGCCGTGGGGCGGGTGTCGATGGCGACTTTCTCGGCGGACGAAAGTTTCGCGCGCAGGTTGGCCGCGATGCGTTCGGCGATCTCGCTCTGGATGCGGAAGATGTCCGCCAGATCGTTGTCGTAATGCTCGGCCCAGACCACCGCGCCTTTTTTGCGCACGTCGATGAGCGTGGCCGACACGCGCACATGATCGCCGACGCGCTGGACGTGGCCTTCGAGCAGGTGGGTGACGCCCAGCCCCCGGCCGATCTCCTGCACGTCGCCGGTGTGGCCCGAGACGAAGGCGATCACGGAGGTGTGACTGATGACTTTCAGGTCGGCGATCTTGGCCAGGTCGGTGAGGATTTCGTCCTGGATGCCCGCAGCGAAATACCCTTTGTCCGCGTCGCCGAGGTTCTCGAAGGGCAGCACGGCGATGGATTTTTCAACGGAACCCGCATCGGGGTCCATCCCGCGGTTCGCCGCCTGCGCGTACCACCACCACGCCCCCAGGGCGGCGGCCAGCGCGAGCACGCCCGCGAGCAGCAGGGGAACGCCAAAACGCCGCGCGGCGCGGTCCGACCGAGTTTCGTCCAGAAGGGAGAGCTTGCCGACGCGGCCGAGCCCGAGCCGGCGGCGGCAGGTTTCCAGCCCGTCGAGCAGTTCGCGCGCGGTCGCCGGACGCCGGGCGGGATCGACCGCCAGCACGGCGCGCAGCAAGGCGACCACCGGGGCCGGGACGCGCCGCTCGGTGAGTTGCTCGATGGGCAGGTCCGCCCGCGAGGGATGGTCGCGGAGTTCTTCGAGCGTCCGACCGGCGAACGGCGCACGCGCGGTGAGGGCGTACCACAGCGTCACGCCCAGGGAATACAGGTCCGCGCGCGCGTCCACCGACCCGCGGCCGAACTGTTCCGGGCTGGCGAACGCCGGCGTCCCGACGAAGCCGCCGCGCGTGAGGTCGGCCTGCTCGGTGGGCGGCGAAACCGCCTTGGCCAGGCCGAAATCCACGACCTTGACCTCCAGTTCGTCGGTGGTCAGCAGGAGGTTGCTCGGCTTCAGGTCGCGGTGGATGAGGCCCTTGGCCGCCGCCGCCACGAGTGCCGCCGCCACCTGCGTGGCGATCTCCAGGGCAGTGCCGACGGAGAGGGGGCCATCGCGCCGGACGCGGGCTTCGAGCGTTTCGCCCTCGACCAGTTCCATCGCGTAAAAACAGCTCTCGGCCTCGTTGGAAACACCGAATTGGAAGATGTCGGCGACGTTCGGGTGATGCAGGGAAGCGGCGGCGCGCGCCTCGCGCAGGAAGCGTTCGCGCACGGCCTTGCCGCCGTCGGTGCCGGGGGAGGATTTGATGACCTTCAGCGCCACGTGGCGGTGCAGCACCCGGTCCAGCGCGCGGTACGTCACGCCCATCGCCCCACGGCCCAGTTCCCAGAGCGAGCCGTCCGGGCGGCGCGTGACCTCGAAGTCGCCGAACACCGGCGCGGGCGGCGCTTCCTCCTCGACCGTGTGCTCCATCCCGCCGCGCAACAGGCAGGCGAGGCAGTCGCCGTCCTCGCTCAACGGCTCGTGGCACGTCGAACAGACCGCTTTTCCCGGCTCCGGTGTCGCTGCCATGAGATCGATGCGGCCCGGCGGTTCGTCAGTGCGCGGTTAGCACGCGCAGGAGTTCGCGCAACTCCTCGTCCACCTCGTCGTCGCTGCCCACCGTGCGGCGGAGTTCGGCGCGCAGGGCGGCCCGGTAGCGGGTCCGCAGCCGGTTGACGTGGCTGCGCACCGTCGGCGCGGGCATCGCCAGCCGGGCGGCAAGCTCGTCGTAACCCGGCGGCGGTTCCGCGCCTCCGCGCAGGAAACCTTTCAATGCGCCGAAGAGCGCGCCCTTGCCCTCGGCGGAAAATTCGTTGGCCACCCGGTCGAACGCCGTCCGCAGGAGGGCCTCCGCCCATTGCCGCTCGAACAACCGGTCCGCATCGGACCCGCCGCCGGCGTGCGTCGCCTCGGCCGCCGCCTGTTCCTCGTGCAGGGGCAGGAACTCGCAGCCGCCGCCGCGTTTGCGGGCGTTTTCGCGGTCGTAGGCGTCGGCGAGGTAATTTTTCAACGACGCCAGCAGGAACGAGCGGAACTTGCCCTTTTCGGGACCCGTGCGGGCGTGAATCTGGCGGTCGATCAGGTAGACGAAAAACCCCTGCGTGAGGTCTTCCGCGTCGTGTTGCGAGTGCCCCCGGCTGCGCGCGAACTCGTACAGCGGCGTCCAGTACGTCTGGCAGAGCCGGGACAGAGCGGCGCGGGCCTGCGCCGGGGCGTCGTCGCCGCGTCCGGCGGCGAGCACCACACTCCAGTGAGTGGACTCGAAACGGTCGGGCTGTTCGTCCTTGGACTCGCGCAAAACCTGCACCGTGCCGGTGTACCGGCACGACCGGCGGAAGGCAAGACGCAAATCTCCGCGCGGATTTTCTGCAACAGGGCCCTCCGGCTCCCGTTGTACAGGGAAAGCGGTCATCGCTTGCTCAGTAATAGATCGAGACTCCACTCCACACCAAACCCACCATGTTCACCGTGATCGACAGTGCCTTCGACAGCGCCATCCTGACCCATCCGGGCGTCTACCTGTCGCCGACGGCACCTGTCCTGAAAGCCCGCCGCCGTACAAAAACCGTCCCCGTCCAAACGCCCCGGACCCCGCGGAGCCTCTGGCGCTGCACGCTCGCCGAGGACGACGAGAGCCGGACCCATTGCCTGTGCGTGCGGGCGGCCTGCGCGGTCACGGCCCTCCTGAGTGTCGGCAGCATCGGTTACGCCGCGTGGCGTGTGTGCGCGCTGATGAGCGATGACCGGCTCCACGATGCGGTCGCCGCGTTTGCGCATTAAAGGAGCGCAAGCGCGGAAACCCGGGGCGGCGCGTCCGTTTGGGCACGGAACGCGCCGCCCCAACCCCCCGGTCGCAAAGCGCGTCTTGCCAACCCGGACCCCGGCTCCTATCAAAGAGTGGTGCCCGACGAGAATCCGAGCGTAGCGGAACCCGCGCCGCCGCGCCCGGTGAACGCGTTTCTGGTCGGTCTCAGGGAGCACCGCATTTACCGCGTGGCGCTGGGCTACGCCGTGGGCGCGTGGATCGTTCTCCAGGTGGCGGCCATCGTGCTGCCCGGTTTCGCCGCGCCGCCGTGGGTGTTGCGCGCGTTGATGATCCTGCTCGCGCTGGGTTTCGGCGCGGCGCTGCTGGCGGGTTGGGGCTACGACCGCCGCGTGGCCGGCAAGCCGTTGCTGCCGCGCGCCTCGCGGGGAAGAATGGCTTGGGGATTGGCTGCCCTGCTGCCCGTCGCGCTGGTGTCGGCGTTCTTTCTCCTGCGTCCCCTGCCCCGGCCCATCGCCGCCGTCCAATCCTCGACCACCACCGTGCCGCCGACGGTCACCGCCGCCCCGGAGAAGTCCGTCGCCGTGCTGCCGTTTGAAAACCTCTCGGCCGACAAGGACAATGCGTTCTTCGCCGATGGCGTGCAGGACGAAATCCTCACCGATCTGGCCAAGGTCGCCGACCTGAAGGTCATCAGCCGCACCAGCGTCATGCAGTACAAGGGCGCGGCTCCGCACAGCCTGCGCGAGATCGCCACGCAACTCGGCGTCGCCTACGTCCTCGAAGGCAGCGTCGAGCGCGGCGGCGGGAAGGTGCGCGTGCGCGCGAAACTCATCGACGCCCGCACGGACACCCAGACCTGGGCGGAAAGATACGACCGCGACCTGGCCGACGTGTTCGCCATCCAGAGCGACATCGCCCAGACCATCACCGACCAGCTCCGCGCGCAGCTTTCCCCGCGCGAGGCGGCGGCCATCCAGGAGCGGCCCACCGCCGACCTGGCCGCTTACGATTTGTACCTGCGCGCCAAGGAACTCTTCGACCAGACGGGTTACGCCAACAGCAGCGAGAAAAACCTGCCGGATACGGTGCGCCTGCTCGACGAGGCGGTGGCCCGCGACCCCAGGTTTCTCGCCGCTTTTTGCCTGCTGGCCCGTGCGCACGACGACATCTACTGGGACGGCATCGACCAGACCCCGGCCCGCCTGTCGCTGGCCGAGGCCGCCATCGAAAAAGCGGCGGCCCTGCGGCCGGACGCCGGGGAAGTGCATCTGGCCCGGGCCGTACATCTCTACCACGGCCGCCGGGACCTGGACGGGGCGTTGCGTGAGTTGGATCTGGCCGTCCGCACCCTGCCCAACAACTACGAGATCTATCTGTTTCGCGGCTCCATCGTGCGCCGTCGCGGACGTTGGGAGGATTCGACGCGCGACTACGAAAAAGGGATGTCTCTCAACCCCCGAGGCATCTATCTACTCGAACAACTTGAGATCAACTACGACTATCAGCACCGCTACGCCGACGACGCGCGGCTGCTGGACGCCCTGCTCGCGCTCACTCCCCACGACCCCGATCTGCGCGCGGCACGCGTGAGGGTGCCCCTGCGCCGGAGCGCCGACCTGGGCCCGGCTTACGCAGTGGTCCCCCCCATGCTGGACGAGAGCCAGGAAACCGCCGCCACCGTCGCCGAAGACGCCATGGAACTGGCGTTGTGCGGCCGGGACCCCGATCTCGGCGCGCGCGCCCTGGCGGCCAATCCCGATACCTCCGTCCTGGAAAGCGGAAGCCGCACCTACCCTCACGCCTTCGCCGTGGGGATGGTCGCCAATCTACGCCACGATGCGGACGGCGCGCGGGCCGCCTTCGAGCAGGCGCGGGTGCAGATCGCGCGGAAGCTGGCCGATGCGCCCGGCAACGCCAGCCAACTCAGCACCCTCGGCGTGATCGACGCGATGCTCGGCCGCCGGTCCGAAGCCATCGACGAGGGAGAACGCGCCGCCGCGATGCTACCCGTGGAGCACGACGCGATCACCGGCGTCCAGTTTCAGACGAACCTCGTCATCATCTACGCAAACCTCGGCATGAAGGGGCAGGCCGTCGAGCATCTGGCGGCGATCATCCGCCTGCCGTGCGCCCCGGATTACGGCCTGCTGCGCCTGGAGCCGTACTGGGACCCGCTGCGCGGCGACGCGGGTTTCGAGGCGCTGGTGGCCTCTCTCGCGCCAAAGCCCTAGGGGGCTGACTTGCCGCTTGCCACAATCGTGCTCTCTCACTACATAGAAGCCAGCCATGCCCAGCGCGCCCGCCGACCCATCTCCCGCCGCCACCGCCAAAAAGACCCGTTCCAAGACCCCGACCACCGTCGTCACCGGCGGGGCGGGTTTCCTCGGTTCGCACCTCACCGACCGACTGCTCAAGGAAGGCCACAAGGTCATCGGCGTGGACAACCTCATCACCGGCAACACCAAAAACATCGAGCACCTCGCGGGCGACGAACGCTACCGGTTCATCCGCGCCAACGTCTCCGAATACATCTTCGTGCCGGGCGAGGTGGACTACATCTTCCATTTCGCCTCGCCCGCCAGCCCCATCGATTACCTGGAGCTGCCGATCCCCACGCTCAAGGTCGGCGCGCTCGGCACCCACAACGCCCTCGGGCTGGCCAAGGACAAGGGCGCGACCTTCCTGCTCGCTTCCACCAGCGAATGCTACGGCGACCCGCTCGTGCATCCACAAAAGGAAGACTACTGGGGCAACGTCAACCCCATCGGGCCGCGCGGCGTGTACGACGAGGCCAAGCGTTTCGCCGAGGCCATCACGATGGCCTACCACCGCTACCACGGGCTCGACACGAAGATCGTGCGCATCTTCAACACCTACGGTCCGCGCATGCGTCTGCGCGACGGCCGGGTGGTGCCGGCATTCATCGGGCAGGCGCTCACCGGCCAGCCGTTGACGATCTTCGGCGACGGCGCGCAGACGCGTTCGTTCTGCTACGTGAGCGATCTGATCGACGGGATTTTCAAGCTCAGCCAGTCCGACTTTCACGAGCCGGTCAACATCGGCAACCCGCGCGAGATGACCATCAAGGAGTTCGGCGAGGAGATCATCCGCATCACCGGCACGAAGTCTCAACTCGACTACAAGCCGCTGCCCGTGGATGACCCGAAGGTGCGTCAGCCCGATATTACCCGCGCCCGGACGGTCCTCGGCTGGGAGCCGAAGGTGGACTTCGACGAGGGCATCCGCAAGACCATCGAATATTTCCGGGGCGAGGTCGGATGATTTCGCATCGACAAGCCACCCGCCCATGATAATTTTCCTGGTCCCGGCGGCGCGCTTCGCTTCTCCCGGACGCCTCCCTGCGGTGGATGTCTGCGGCCCGCAATCGTCCGTCGTCGGGGAGTTCCCAGCCGTTCCCTCCCCATGAAAACGTCCCTCCTCGCCTGTCTGGCCTTCGCTGGCCTGCTCCTCGCCCCCGCCCCGTCACGCGCGCAAAATTCGAGCAGCCTGCTCACCGGCAGCGGGCCGGGCGCGACCAACGGCACCTTTGTCGTCAAGAGCATCAACATTGCCTTCCCCAAGACGCCGGAGTTCACGACGGTCGGCGGCGAGACCCAGGCCAAGCGTTACACGCTGGGCACCTGGATGGAGATCGAGGTGGAGTTTTCCTCGTCGGCCCCGGCGGCGGAGGTCGCCTTTCATTATAACGTGGCCATCGCCGGCAAGCTGTTGGTCGGCGATCAGACCTTGCAGGATGTCCCGACCGGCCAGAGCCTCTTCACGGTGATGTACATCGCCCCGCGCACGCTCACGACCATGCTGAAAGGCGCGCCGGTCACCACGAACGCCCTGCAAAACGCCCAGGTGCTCATCCAGCGTCCCGGCGTGGCCGCCCCGCTGGCGATGAAGTTCCAAAAGAGGGCGGGGCCAATTTCTTCGCCCAGGCGCAGCAAATCCCCAATTTCGTGCTCAGCAAGTCCCAGACGCCGTTTGCCAACCTCTGGTGGGATCGTTACGAGACGGTCAAGCCCCTGGGACGCTGAGCAGAAAGGATGAAGGATGAAGGCAGAGGAAAGAAATTGACCTCCGCCTCTCTCTTTCTGCTTTCCGCCTTCATCCTTCATCGTTATCACCCTTGCAGGGTGATGTCTCGCCGACTCGGCTCATCCTTCATCCTTTTCTTCCCCTCATGGCCGCCCCCGCCCGCATCCTCAGTCTGAATCTCGGCACGCAAACCGTCGGGCTCGCCGAATTCCAGCGCGCCGAAAACGGCGGACTCGCGCTCAACGCCTACAAGCTGACCGAAATCCTCAGCGATCCCAGCGCCGAGGCCGCCCGCCTGCCGCAGACCCGGCTGGCCATCGCCGAGATGAAGGACGCGCTCAAGCTCCGGAACGCGCCGATCAACTACGCCATCAGCGGCCAGAACATCTTCGCGCGCTTCGTCAAGCTGCCCACCGTCGCCGAGGACAAGATCGACCAGATCATCGGGTTCGAGGCGCAGCAGAACGTCCCCTTCCCCATCGAGGAAGTCATCTGGGATTACCAGCTCGTGGGCAGCGGCAAGGAAGGCCAGGTGGAGGTCGTGCTCGTGGCCATCAAGAGCGACCTGCTCGACGAACTGAACGCCACCAGCGAGGGCAACGGCTTCCGCACGCAGATCGTCGATGCCGCGCCGATGGCGCTCTACAACGCGTTCCGCTACAACTACAGCGACCTGCCCGGCTGCACGCTGCTCATCGACCTGGGCGCGCGGACCACGAACCTCGTCTTCATCGAACCGGGCAAGGTGTTTTCGCGCTCGATCAACATCGGCGGCAACACCATCACGGCCAATCTCGCCAAGGAATTCCAGGAGAGTTTTTCCGCCGCCGAGGAGCGCAAGAAAAAGGACGGCTACGTCTCGCTCGGCGGGGCCTACGCCGACGACAAGAACGCCGACATCGCCAAGCAGGCCAAGATCATCCGCAACGCCATGACGCGGCTGCACGCGGAGATCAGCCGTTCGATCAATTTTTACCGCGCCCAGCAGGCCGGCACCGCCCCGCAACGCATCTACCTGTGCGGCGGCACGGCGAACCTGCCTTACCTGCGGGAGTTCTTCGCGGAGAAGTTCCAGCTTCCCATCGAGTATTTCAATCCGCTCAAGAACGTGACGGTCACGAGCAATGTCCCGATGGAGGAAGTCGTCCGCAACGCCCACCTGCTCGGCGAGTTGGTCGGCCTGGGGCTGCGCAGCGTCAACACCTGCCCGATGGAGTTGAACCTGCGGCCGACCAGCGTCATCCAGGCGCAAAAGGTCGCCGCGCGCCGGCCGTATTTCGTGGCCGCGGGCATCTGTCTGTTGCTGACCTTGCTGGGCTGGTGGCTGTATTTCCTGCAAGCCACCACGATCCAGAGCAATGTCCTCGGCGCACTCCACCAGAAGGCTGCCAGCATGGGCAACTACGAGAAGCGCGACAACGCGATCAAGGCAGAAATTACCAAGAGCAAGGAGAACCTCGCCCCCCTGCTCCAGACGGTGGACGACCGGCAGTTCTGGACGCGCACCCTCAGCGCGCTCAACGAGGCGCTGCCCGAGAAGTACGTCTGGATCACCCAGCTCGAAGCGACCTCGGGCGGCAAGCCGGTGAACGTCGCCGATCCGGCCCGGCCCCTCCTCGCCCCGGGTGCGGGCGGCGCACCCGCCCCGACGGGCGGCAAGGCTCCGCCGGCCAGCAAGAGCCCGGTCATCGACGGGCTGCACATCAAGGGCCTCTACTTCGAGAACCCGCAGGCGGACGTGATCGTCACCACCTTTGCCAACAACCTGATCAAGTCGGGCCTGTTCAACATCGACAAGGCGAACCCCACCAGCGTCATCAAGAACCGTACCCCGCAGACGGCCGAGGCGTGGGCGTTCGAGTACGAAATCCAGCTCCCGCTCACGGAGCCTTTGCCTGCCCCGTAAAGCGCCCCGCCGTTCCCCTCACCCGCCGATTTTCCAAAACATGGACTGGATTCGCAAAAACAAATTCCTGAGCGGCTTCCTCGCCTTCGTCGTCGTCGGCGCGGGGGTGCTCATCTATCTGCTGGTCACGCAGATGGGCACGTATGACCAGGTATCGCAGGACTACGAAGCGGCGGTCAAGGAAATCCAGCGCCTCGACGGCCTGGAACCCTACCCCGCGCCGGCCGGCGAGCGCGACCTCGAAAATCTGCGCAAAAAAGCCGCCGCCTCCGTGACCGACCTGCAAACGCGGCTCGCCGCCTACGAACCGCCCCCCGAGAAGGCGGATTTCAAGCCAATCGACTTTCAGGACAAGCTACGGCGCGTGGTTGATGAGGTCTCGCAGGCGGCGGCGACGGCCCGGGTGGAGCTTCCCAAGGACTTCTACATGGGCTTTGAACAGTACCGCGGCGCTCCGCCCGAGGCGGCGGCGGCCCCGGTGCTCTCGCGCGAACTCGACGCGATCCAGGACCTGCTGATGGTCCTCATCAACAAACGCGTCACGGTCCTGAGCGCCATCAAGCGCGCCCCCTTGCCACAGGAAACCGGTGGCAATCCGGTGGCGGCACCCGCTCCGGCCAGCCGCACCTCCGGAGCCAAACCGGCTGCCTCCGCAGCCGCCGATTCCGTTTCCCGGGTGCCGGTGACGGTGGCCTTCAAGTGCCAGCCGAGTTCGTTCCGGGAGGCGCTGGATGAACTCGTCACCTCCAAGCGGCTGTTCCTCGTGCGCGCCGTGCAGATCAAAAACGACGCGGATGCCGGACCCAAGAAGGCAGCGTCCGCCCTTGTTGAACCGTCCGCTCCGACTCCCGCCCCGGTCCCCGGCGCGCCGGACACCACTGCCGCCGCTCCGGCCGAAAAGCCCAGCCTGCGCTACATCGTCGGGCTGGAAGGCTTGAATGTGACGATGCGGATCGAGATCGTCAGGGTCTCGCCCCCGCCGCTCTGAGCCTCGTTTCCATTTCTCTCCCCAACCTCCAGCCTCCAAATTGTCCTCCCCATGACCTGGATCAAACAGAACTACGACCGTTTCCTGCTCGCGGTGTTCGCCCTGGTGCTGCTCATCTGCGCGGGCCTGCTCATCAACAATGCCCGTGGCTACAGCGAGGTTTTCAAGAGCCTTTCGGATCAGGTGCCCAAGAAACCGGGGCTAGGCGTCGCGTTGGACGAGAAGGGCATTGCCGAAAAGCAAAAGCAAATGACCGCTCCCCAGACGTGGCAGCCACGCGCGGTCGGCGAGAAGAAGTTGCTCCTGCCGTTGTTCAGATCGACCCCGATCATCGACAACAACGGGGTGGCCGTGCCGCTGGACGGCTCGATCACCCTCCATCCCCCCATCCCCAACGACTGGCTGACCGACCATAAACAGGACCTGCTCGCCACCAACGTGCTCGAACAGGACACCGACGGCGACGGGTTCAACACCCTGGAGGAATGGGAGGCGAAGACCGATCCCGACAACAAGGATTCCCATCCGCCGTACTACACGAAGCTCTACCTCAAGCGGTTCGTGCACGTGCCTTTCCACCTGCGCTTCGAGGCGAAGAACGGTGAGACGTTTTTCATCAACAACACCGACAACGACGAGATTCCCACCCAGACCGCAAAATTGGGCGGAACCGTGGCGCTGGGCAAGTTCAAGTTCAAGCTGACGAAATTCGAGCCGAAGTTCGACACCACGCAGGGTTTCAAGAAGGATGTTTCGGAGCTAACTCTGACCAACATCGACAGCGGTCAGCAGGTGGTCCTGCCCAAAGGCGAGGACGTGGACTCGCCGACCACCTTCGCGGTGCTCAACTACACTTGGATGGGTCTGAAGGAATTTGCCGTCCAGCGCGACGGCGAATTTACCCTCGCCCCCGAGAACAACGTCAAATACAAGGTGGTCGAACTCAGCGACACGGACGTGAAGGTCATCAAGGTCGACGAGAACAGGGAATTGCATCTCCACACGCAGCCGGTAACCCAACCCGGAGCGCGTCCATAGAGGGCGCGTGGGAAATCCGCCGCAGGCGTGTCCAAACAAGGTAGGGATGGCTCTCCGAGCCAGTCCCTATTTTTTCCGGCAAGGCGTTTCGTGCGCACATTGGTCTTCCAAGCCAAAATAGGGACTGGCTCGGAGAGCCATCCCTACCTTGTTTGGACGACCGGCCGCAACGGCCTGTTCGGAACCTTCTCACACGATTTCTTTGGGGGGCGGACGCGGAAGGTGCGGCTTTCAGGACTTCGCTGATCGCTGGACCTGTGGCGCTTGCGGACCGCGGGCGGGTGCTCCGCCGCGATGCGAAAACCCGCTTTGAAGCGAAGCCGGAGCCTTCACTTTGCCCGACGGAAATCGGCGTTCGCTTGCGACAGGCCGTACCGGGCCGAAAAAAATTGTTTTTTACGATGGACGCCGCCACGGCGTCTGCGCTACACACGTTGCTGCCGGGAGCAACCCGCGTGCGTCTTGGCTGTCCTCGACGGGCCCGTCCCGGCAAATCCCCCCGTCTGCGTCCTCAGAGTCTTGCGTTCATCCTCCTTTATGACCCGTTCCCGCCCGTTTCCGTCTTACCTCCGGGTTGCCGCCGCCGGCGCCCTGCTGCCCTGCCTGGCCCCCTCTCTCCACGCGCAAACGACGCGTACGACCCGCACGACCCGTACCCTCCAATCGTCAGGCGATCTCCAGACGACGGCCGAGACGGAGATCGCGCGCCGCAGGAATCTGGCCATGTCGGCCGATGACAACCTGCGTCAAGGCGATGCCGCGATGCTCCGCGAGGATTACGAGGACGCGGTCCGATTCTACCGCACCGCGACCGATTCGCTGCCCGACGCGCCCGCGACCGGCGACCGGCGTCGCGCGGCCATGAAGAAATTCTTTGATGCCTCGATCAAACTGGCGGAACTGCGCATCGTCGAGGGACGCTACCCGGACGCGGAAGCCGTCGCCAAGGTGACCCTCCGTCCGGAGTACGATCCGAACTACGAGCCCTCCCTCGATTTGCTCCAACATCTGGAAGACCCGGAATATTACAACCAGACGGTCACCCCCAAGCACATCGCCAAGGTCCAGTTGGTCAAAAAGTATCTCAGCGAGGGAGGGCAATACTACGACACGGGCCGTTTCGATCTCGCCTTCAAGCGTTACGAGCAGGTCCTCGCCCTCGATCCATACAACGACGCCGCCCGCCGCGGTGAAGAGCGCGTGGACCTCGCCAAGACCAAGCATTCCGAGACCACCGGCTACCAGGAAACCCGCGGCCGGTTGATTCAGCAGACCGCCGCCGGTTGGGAGTTGCCCGTGCGCCGCGCCAACCTCGACGCCGACCCGCGCCGCAACTACCAGCACGTCAATGACACCTCGGGCACGGTGGCCATCACGCGCAAGCTCCAGGCCATCGTCATTCCCAACATCGAGTTTCGCTCGACCACGCTCAGCGACGCCGTCGAATTCCTGCGCCAGGAAGCGCGCCGGCTCGACACGCAGTCGCCCGAGGAGGAGCGCGGGGTCAACATTTTCCTGAAGCTGGCGTCGGGCAGCACGCGCACCAGCGTGCCGACCACGCCCGAAGCCGGTATCCCGGGTCTGCCGCCCGGCGCGGAGACGACCGGGGCTGCCCCGTCCGCGTCCCTGCCGCTCGCCGGCGCGCCGACGACCAACACGCGGATTTCGCTGACCCTGAGCCGCATCCCGCTCCTGGCCGCGCTCGACTACGTGGCCAAGGCGGCCAACCTGAAGATCAAGGTCGAGCCTTACGCGGTATCCATCGTGCCCCTGACCGAGGAAACCGGCGACATGATCACGCTGGAAGTCCGCGTCCCGCCCAGTTTCATCGGCACCACCTCGTCCGGCGGCGTGAGCAGCGCGCTCGGCCAGTCGGCGACCTCGGCGACCGCCACCGGCAGCGGCACGACGGATGTCACCGGCACCGGCAGCGGCGCGCTGACGACGCGCGTGGATGCCAAGACGTTCCTGGAAAGCAACGGCGTGCAGTTCCCGCCCGGGGCCAGCGCGTTTTACTCGGCCGCGACCAGCAAGCTGGTCGTGCGCAACACCCAGACCAACATCGACCTGGTGCAGGCCATCGTGTCTGACTCCATCGTCATCCCCAAGCAGGTGGAGATCGAGAGCAAGTTCATCGAGATCACGCAGAACAACCTCAAGGAACTGGGCTTCGACTGGACGCTGGGTCAGTTTAACATTGGCAGTGGCAGCCAGGGCAATGAAGGCCAGCGGGTGTTCGCGGGCGGCGGCACCACCGGCGACGGCGTGCCTACCACCAGCGCGAACGGCACGTCGAACTTCCCGTTCAGCAACCCCAACGGCTCTCCGATTGGCTCGAACCCGGTGACCTCCGGCCTGCGCTCCGGCACCTACGGCATCTCGGCCAACGCGGTCGATGCACTGCTGCTGGGCACCGGCGCGGCGGCGGTGGCCCCGAGCATCTTCAGCGTCGCGGGCGTGTTCACCGATCCGCAGTTCCAGGTCGTCATCCACGCGCTCAACCAGCAAAAGGGCGTTGACCTGCTCAGCGCCCCACGCGTGACGGCCAAGAGCGGCCAGAAGGCGACCATCGAGATCATCCGCGAGTTCATCTACCCGACGCAGTTCCAGCCGCCGCAGATTCCGCAGACCTTTGGCAACAACAACTCGGGCACGACCGTCATCTCGCCGACCGGCGGGGTCAGCAGCAGCAGCAGCGGCAGCTTCCCGGTGACTCCGACGACGCCGACGGCCTTCGAGAAGCGCAACACCGGCGTGACGCTGGAAGTCGATCCGGTCATCGGCCCGGACAACTTCACCATCGATCTGACGCTCCAGCCGCAGGTGGTGGACTTCGATGGGTTCATCAACTACGGCAGCCCGATCCAGACCGTCTCGACGAACGCCCTGGGCATCTCGACGACCAACGTGCTGACGCAGAACACGATCAACCAGCCGGTGTTCAGCGTGCGCAAGGTGTCCACCAGCGTGAGCGTCTACGACGGTTCGACGGTGGTGCTCGGCGGATTGGTGCGCGAGGACATCCAGAAGATCAACGACAAGGTGCCCTTGCTCGGTGATCTCCCGCTGGTCGGCCGGCTCTTCCGCAGCAAGATCGACCAGAACATCAAGCGCAACCTGATCATCTTCGTGACGGCTCGCCTGATCGACCCGAGCGGCCAGCCGTTGCTCAGCACGACCGAAGACGAAGAGGACGTGGCACCGCTCACCGGTCCGGACACCTACGTGCAGCCCCCCGGCCCGCTGCCGAACTACTACAAGAAGTAGAAGTCCGTCGCGGGTTTTATCCGTTCAAAAGAAAGCGCCTTCGTAATAGAAGGCGCTTTTTTTGCGTCCGGCGGACAGAAAGGATGAAGGATGAAGGATGAAGGATGAAAGGCAGAGAGAAATCTGCCTCGCATCTCCCTTCTCTGTCCTCTGCCCTTCATCCTTCATCCTTTCCGTCCCATGCCTACCATCGCCATCACCGGAGGCATCGGCTCCGGTAAATCCACGTTCACCCGAGCGTTCGCGGGATTGCTGCACGCGGAAACCTTCGACGCGGACGTTTGCGCGCGCCGTCTGCTCGCCGAAGACCCGGCGGTGGCGGCGGAAGTACGCGCGGCGTTTGGCGCGGAGGTGTTCGACGCAAGTGGCCGACCCGAGCGTGGGGCGTTGCGCGAGATCGTTTTCACGGCAGACCCCGCGCCGCGTCGCGCCCTGGAGGCGATCTTGCACCCGCGAGTGCGCTCGGCGTGGCGCGGGTGGTTGGAAGAAGGGTTGCAAAAGACGCCGGACGCGCCATTGTTAGTTGAAATTCCGCTTTTGTATGAGACCGGCGCGGAAGCATTTTTCGATCATGCCATCGTGGTCGGTTGCAGTCTGACGACGCAAATGTCGCGGCTGACCGGCCAACGCCGCCTGCCTGAAACGACCGCGCGCCGCATCATTGCCAGCCAGTGGGAATTGTCCGACAAAATCCGCCGGTGTGACCATCTCATCTGGAACGATGGTCCCGAAAACTGCCTGTACGCACAGGCCGAGCGGTGTGCCCGCTACTTCCAAGCTTTATCCCAATGACGACCGCCGCCGATATGGAATCGGTGCGGCCCCGCCCATGAGCCTCGACTCACCCGCCCCTGCCGCGCCCAGCGTCGCGGAAGCTTCCCCTGCCGCCGTTCCCTTGCCCGCGCAGGTGGACCTCAACGAACTCCAGCGCGTTCCGCTGGAGGAACTTCACGCGCTGGCCTCGGTGCTGGGCGTGCGCAACCAGCCGCCGCGCCCGCGTCACGCCCTCGTGTGCGAGATCATGCGGGCGAGCCTTGCGCGGGGCATCCCCGCCGTGGCGGAGGGGGTGCTCGAAACGGGCAACGATCCGTTCGGCTTCCTGCGCTGGCCGGCGTGCAATTTCCAGGCGTGCCCGGAGGACATTTACGTCCCCGCGCCGCTCATCCGCCAGCACACGCTGGCCGCGGGACACCGTGTGCGCGGCATCGTGCGGGCCGGACGCGACAAGGAAAAATACATGGCGCTCGACAAGGTCACCGCCATCGAGGGCATCCCGGTCGAACGTTGGACCTCGCCGAAGCCGTTCGACGCGCTGACGCCGATGTTTCCGAACGAGCGCATCATCCTGGAAAGTCAGTATTACCACACGCCGACGGTGCGGGCCATCGACCTCGTCGCCACGCTCGGACGCGGCCAGCGCGGGTTGATCCTCGCCCCGCCGCGCGCGGGCAAAACGATCCTGCTCAAGCACATCGCCAAGGCGGTCCGGGCAGCCTACCCGGAAATTCATCTGATCCTGCTGCTCGTGGACGAACGGCCGGAAGAGGTGACGGACTTCCGCAACGCGGTGGACGCGGAGATTTTCAGTTCGACCTTTGACGAACCCTCCGCGCGGCACGTCGCGGTGGCGGAACTGGTCGCGGAACGCGCCAAGCGGATCGTGGAATTGGGCGGGCACGTCGTGATCCTGCTGGATTCCATCACGCGGCTGGCGCGCGGTTACAACAACCTGACCGGCGGCAAGGGCCGCTTGATGAGCGGCGGCTTGGATACCAAGGCACTGATCAAACCGAAGAAGTTTTTCTCCAGTGCGCGCAACACCGAGGAGGGTGGCAGCCTGACGATCCTCGCCACCGCCCTGGTGGACACCGGCAGCCGGGCGGACGAGGTGATTTTCGAGGAATTCAAAGGCACGGGCAACATGGAACTCCATCTCGACCGCGAGTTGGTGGAGAAACGCGTCTACCCGGCGATTCACATCCTCAAGAGCGGCACGCGGCGCGAGGAACTCCTTTTTCACCCCGACGAACTGGCGCGCGTGCAGTTGCTCCGCAAGAACCTCGGCCAGTTGCCGCCGCTCGAAGGCATGGAGGTGCTGCTGCAAAATATCAACGCGACCAAGAGCAACATGGAGTTGTTGCTGATAGGCATGCGGACGTGAGGATTTGCGCCGTGCCCGGACGCCTCTAAAGCGTTTCTCAATTGGGTGTCCGGTTTTTCAGTATCCAGGTGCCGGGTTGGAGCCCACCGTCTTTAGACGGTCTGCCTTGGAGGGTGGCGGGTGGCGCGTTAAGGTGGGCGGCTGCATGGCCAACTACCACCATCGTGGGCACACGGTCTCGGACTGCAAGTACCACCTGATCTGGGTGACCAAGTACCGCTGGCCGGTGCTCAAGGGGGACCTGGCGGTGCGTTGCCGCGACCTGATCCGCGAGATTTGCCGGGCGCGGGAGGTGGCGGTGGTGCGTGGAGCGGTGTCGCCCGACCACGTGCATCTGCTCGTCAGCGCGCCGCCGGTGTTGTCGCCGGCCAAGCTGGCGCAGTACTTGAAGGGCAGGAGTTCGCGCAAGCTGCAGGAGGAGTTCCCGAGTTTGCAGAAGCGTTATTGGGGCCAGCACCTGTGGGCACGGGGCTACTTTTGCGCGACGGTCGGAGCGGTCGATGAGAAGACGATCAAGCGCTACATTGAGGAGCAGAAGTGGGACGAGGATGGCGAGGGAACGTTCCGCATCGTGGCCGACCCGCCGTGAGGCCAGGGGTCGCCGCCGATGCCTTGCCAGCCGGCCCGGGCCGGGGGCTTTCCAAGCGGCTTCTAGCCGCCACCGGACTTTTAGTCCCATCGCATCCTACCGGCTTGAGCCGGTAGTCGTTGAGCCCACGGCGTGAGCCGTGGGTGGCAACCGCGCAACGGCCCAGCCCCGGCAGGGGCGTAAGAAAAGCCGCCCGGTGGTTCTCGCAAGGCCGCCGTGTTTTCTTACGCCCCTGCCGGGGCTGGCCTGGCTGGCGATCTTTCCCACGGCTCACGCCGTGGGCTGAACTCTTGCGCCCCTGCCGGGGCTTGAGCAGACCTTACACGCAAACGAAAAACGCTTTAGATGCGGCATATTCGTCGTTGGCGCGGCGGGAGTCGCGCTCACCTCTCGCCCGCCATTTGCCCGCGATACGCGACGAGAAATTTTGCGCGTTTTCCCTCCAGCTTGCGTCGTTCGCGGTCGTACGCCTGCTGGAAATGCAGACTCCGCGGATCGGCACCTGTCTTGAGGCGGGCCACCACCGTTTTCCCGTCGGAACGGCGTCGGAACCGGTATTCGTGATAATCCGTATCTCCTGCCTCGACCAGTTCGACCTCGTAGAGCCAGTGGAAATAAGCCAGGCCGCCGGCTCCGATGCTGTCGCAGTCCGGACCCATCGTTTTCCTGCCCTGCGCCATCATCTCGCCCATGAGCCAGCCCACGTCCACCCGTTCGGCCCCGTAGGCGATGGCCGCCTGGATCGCCAGATACACCCGCCCGACAGGATGGTCCCGGCAGCCCTTGACCAGCATCCAGAAAATCTGGTGTTCCCGCACGAGGTCTTCACGGTCGGGAGCGCGGGCCATCACCCGCAAATTACGACGTGTGCGTACGCGGCCTGCAAGAAGAAAAGTCCGTTTCGCACGCGGGCATTTGAACCTTTCTCCAACCCGACGGAAGCTGCCCGCATGACGCCTTCCCCCCGTCGATCCTCCCCCGTCCCGCTTCCGGCGTTCGACCCCGCCACGCTCCAGCGCGTCCTCGACGGCGACCAGGCCCCCATCCGCCGACGCGTGCGCGAAATCCTTTCCCGCCCGTCCTTCCGCTACCTGCCGCCGGATGCTTCCATCGACGCCCAGCGCGAGGCGGCGAGCGGATGGTGCCGCGAACTCGCCGCCGAGGGCATCGGCGCGCTCCCGCTCCCGGCGGAACACGGCGGCCGGGGGGATTACGCGGCGTTCACGGCGGCGTTCGAGACGGTCGCGTTCCACGACATCAGCCTGACGATCAAGTTCACCGTGCAGTTCGGCCTGTGGGCGGGCAGCATCCTCCTACTCGGGCGCGAGGAACACCACCGCCGCTACCTGCGCGACATCGGTTCGTTCGCGCTGCCCGGCTGCTTCGCGCTCACCGAGATCGGCCACGGCTCGAACGCCCGCGAACTCGAAACCGTCGCCCGCTACGAACCCGCGTCCGGGCAATTCGTCATCAGCAGCCCCGGCTTCTCCGCCGGCAAAAACTACATCGGCAACCTCGTGCGCGACGGACGCGCCGCCACCGTCTTCGCGCAACTCGAAACCGCCGACGGCACGCGGCACGGCGTCCATGCGCTCGTCGTGCCGTTGCGCGATGCACAGGGGAACGTTCTGCCCGGCGTCCGCATCGAGGACAACGGCCCGAAGATGGGTGAGAACGGCGTGGACAACGGTCGGGTGTGGTTCGACGACGTGCGCGTGGACCGCGACGCGCTGCTGGACCGCTTCGGCGGCGTCGCGCCGGACGGCACGTACGTGAGTCCCATCAAAAGCGCGAGCGCGCGATTTTTTGCGATCATCAGCGCGCTGGTCGGCGGCCGGATCGGCATCGCCGTGGCGGCGATCAGCGCGGCCAAGAGCGGGCTTGCCATCGCGGTGCGTTACGCCGAGCGGCGGCGGCAGTTCCGCACGCCGGGCGTCGAGGGCGAGACGCCGCTGCTGCAATACCCCACGCACCAACGGCGGCTCATGCCGCTCCTAGCCAACGCGTACGCGGTGGACTTCGCCCACAAATATCTCGTGCGCCGACGCGTGGAAACGCAGGACGGCCATGACCCGGCGGGCACGCGCGAGGTCGAAATCCTGGCGGCGGGGTTGAAGGCCTGGGCGACCTGGAACACCACGCGCACCCTGCAAACCTGCCGCGAAACGTGCGGTGGCGAGGGTTACATCAGCGCGAACCGACTACCTGCGCTGAAGGCCGACACGGATATCTTCACGACGTTCGAGGGCGACAACACCGTGCTCATGCTCTGGATCGGGCGCAACCTGCTCGCCGTCACCGCGAAGGCCAGCGGCACGGACCACGACGCCGTGACCCGCGACGGGGCAAGCGACGAGGATCACGCCGGGGACGTTTATCTGCCGCTCTTCGTGGAACGCGAGCGCGCCATGCTCGCGGACATCCAGGGCGAACTCGCGCGGCTCGCCGGGGAAGGCGTGGACGCGCAGGCGGCGGCGGCGCGTCAGCAGATGCGGTTGTTCCGGCTGGCGCAGGCGCACGTCGAACGCGTGGTGCTGGAGCAGTTCGGCGCGGTCGTCGCGCGCGTGCGACACGAAGATACAGCTTTGGGTGAGGTGCTGGGTGCGCTGCACGAATTGTTCGCGCTGACTCTGCTGGAGGAACAGCGTGGTTGGTTCCTGGAGAACGGCCTGCTGACGCCTGCGGAGTCGAAAACGCTGCCGGAAAAGGTCGAGGCCCTGTGCGCGCAGGTCGCCCCGCGCGCGGTGGCGCTGGTGAACGCGTTCGGCATCCCCGCGCAGTGTCTCGCCGCGCCGATTGCGCTGCCTTGAGAAAGCGTCCCGCTCAGAGACGCTCACGCCGTCACGGGGAAGGCTCGTTGATATCGATCTCTTCTCCGGTGCCGTCCACGTGCACGTTCATCTTGGAATAGTACCAGATGCCGCCGGATTTGGACGCGGTCACGAAGATCGTGCCTTTGCCCTTCGGGCCCGAGATGGGGATGTTCAGGTTGGCGTTCCCCGTGTCGCCGCTGGTGTTGATGCTGCCGGAAAGCACCGTCCCCTCGCTGATCGGGGTGCCCAGCGCAGCGGTGACCCGTGGGTTCGCCTTGGCCTGCGCGACGGCCGTTTTGTAGACATCGCTGGATTTGAGCACGCCAAAGACGAAAAAGACGATCCCGCCGACGAACAACGCGATGAGCGCCAGCAACGACAGGCATCCGACCGGGAGGAACCACAGCCAGTTGCGGCCGAACCAACCTTTTTGCGGCGGTTGACCGGGATACGGCTGGCCAGGGTACGGTTGTCCGGGATACGGCTGGTTAGGATACGGCTGGCCGGGAGGAACAGGCGGCGGTGGTGGCGGTGGGTTATCCATAGGTCTCCTTTGTAAACGCAGGATTTTGGGGTCTTTGCGAAAAGACGGCAAGCCTGCGCTTCAGAAAAATCGACGAGGCACCCAGCCGCCGGTTCATTGCCCCTTGCCGCCGTGGCCGGGTTTGATCTCGTACACCGTGCCGTAGTCGCCCTTGGCCACGGGTTCGTCCGGATTGGCCCAGGGCAGGGTCGAGGTCGGGTAGCGTTTTTCCTCGCGCGGCCCCCAGAACACGTAGCGCACGTCGAGCCGTTTGGCCGCCTTTTCCCAACCCGGATCGCCGCGCAGGACCATGTCGAGATCGCGGCGCAACGGCACGGAATCGATCCCCTGGCTGCGCACGTGTCCGGCGTAACCGATCCCCAGCTTGCGCCCGCAGTACACCAGCGGGTGATTATATTCCGGCAGCGCCGCGAACCGCGCCTCGGCCGGCAGGCCGCGCACGGTCTCGCGCACGCTGTTGAGTTCGGCGGTTTCGACCAGACTCCAGTGAGGGTCGGGCTTGCCCAGGCCGCCGGCCAGCGTCACCGCGCCCGAGAAAAACAGCAGCGTGCACGCCGCCACCCGCACGGCCACCGGCCAGGGCCGCACGAGCCGTTCCCAGATGAACGGCAGGGCAGCCAGGTAACCCCAGATCATTATCTTGGTGTTGTCCCATTCCCACGGCGCGAACAGCCACACGCACGCCGCCAGGAACGTCAGCCCCGCCGGCAGCACGAACGCCACCGCCGCTTCGGTGTCGCGGTCGGGGGCGGGCGGGCGGCGGTGGTTCGCTCCGTCGGCCCTGTCCACCCAGGACAGGAGCTTGCGACCGGCCGTCCACGCGCAGAGTCCCCACAGCGCCGGAGCCAGCAGGGCGAACAGGCCGAAGTTCGCCAGCCAGAACGTCAGGAACGGCTCCTCGTGCTGCATCCAGCCGAGCTGGTAGGTGATGTTCGAGCTGGCGCTGAAACCGCCGGTCATCAGGTCGATCAACCCGGTCGCGGGCAGGAGCGCCACCCCCACCAGCGCCAGCAGGTGCCAGCGCATCCGCGCCCGCACGAAGTACGCCACGAACCACCAGCCCAGCAGCGCCGACAGGAACATGAAGGCGAACACATGGAAGGCCGGCATGAGGGCGTAGAGCAGGCATTCGACCCAAAAAGGCAGCAGACCCCGGCGGTGCCAGGGGACGACGGCGGGATCGTCCGCAGACGGCGGGGGGTCGGCGAAGAATTTTTCTCGCCAATGGGTCATCAGCAGCAGACCCGCCGGCAGCGCGAAGAGGAACGGCCGTTGCGTGACGAAGATGGCTAGCGGCAGACTTTTCCATGCCAGGGGCGCCTGGAAATCGATCAGCACCCCGGTCTTCAGATACTTGAAGCCCGCCAACCCGCCAGCGAAGAGAAACCCCGCCACCGTGAAGGGGCCGCCCCAACGGTAGAGCGCCAGCAGGGCGAGCAGCGAGCCGGCCAGCCCGACCCAGACGAGGGCATGGAAGTCGTTGGCCCCGAGCGAGAGCAGCAGCGCCTGGAACAGGTCGATGCCGGGGTAATACCGCATCGGGTAACCGGCGGCCTGCGGATGGTCGGGCCACCAGTGCACGCCGTTGGCGAAATCGCGGGCGTAGAGCATGTGCAGGCTGATGTCGCCGAGGTTGTTGACGTTGCCGATCACCACCTGCGCGGGGAATCCGTCGTGCGCGGCGTCCTCGTACACGAGCCAGCAAAAAGAGCGCAGGGCGAACAGCGCGAACGCCGCGAACACCGCCCAGCCCCACGGCGAGATCGGTCGGGCACCGTAGCCCGTCGCGTGGCGGGGGGTATTCGCGGGCAGCCGCCGGGTGTGGAAGAACGCGGCGATTCCCGCCAGCAGGCCGACCGCCAGTGACCCGGCGGCAATCGGGGCGTTGAGCCCCCGCCCGCCGAAGGGTAAGAGAACGGCGAAGGCGGACGCGATGGCGGCGGCTACGAAAGTCAGGACGGCGGCGAGGAAGGGGATCATGCGGAAGGCAGAAGGCAGAAGGTAGAAGGCAGAAGGCAGAAGGAGAAGCGGAAACAGATTCGATTGATTACCTTCGGAAAGGGACGACCGGAACCCTGATGTCCCTTCTGACTTCTACCTTTTGCCTTCTGCCTTCTGCCTTCAAAAAGTGAGCGTCGGCTGTTCCTCGTCCCAGTCGTCGAAACTCAGCGTCGGGGCCGGTTTGACGGCGTGGAAGAGCGCGCCCTGCGGCTGCTGCACGCACACGTCGAAGGGCACGACGCCCTCGGTCGTGCGGAAAACGTTCGCCGTGTGGGCGTCGGAGACGAGGAGGTTTTCGCACGCGTCATAGAAGGTCTTGGCGTTGATCTGGACAAACCCGGCCGTCAGGAAATGCCGCGCGATGTCCTCGGGGCTGGCGGGTTCGCCGCGAAGGTGCTTTTGCGAAACGACCATGCGCGGCCCGGCCGGGTGGTCGATGACGCCGTGCAGCCAGAAATCGTCCCCCAGCAGCCGGTTGGCCAGGACGAGCCGGCGCAGGTACGCGGCGGGCAGCGCGTCCTCGGTGATGAGCGTCGGGCGCACGCCGGGCTGTTCCTCGCGGGCGTGGAGTTCCTTGCCGCCCTTGCCGGGCATGGTCATCTTGATCCAGCGGCCGGTGTCGTCGTCGAGGAAGACCTCGTGCTCGACGCCGCCGATGCTCACGAGCCGGTCTTCGAGCCGCCGGTCGATGAGCCGCCGGTTTTTTCGCGCCCAACGGAGGAGTTGGACTCCCTGTCGGTCGAATTCGGCGGCTGGTGCGGTGGTTGTCCCGCCTTCGCCAGCGCCTGACGCGCCTGCGCGTGCGCCTCTTCGGAGGAGACCTTCGGCTGCAAGGAGCGGATGCGCCGCTGGTTCTTTGCGTAGAGGTCGAGACGGCGGCTCATGGCGTCCTGCGTAGTGCCACGGAATGATGCGGTCTTCAAGCAGCGCGGTGGCGGGGTCCATGCGGGCGCGAGAGGGCAGGAAGTTGGAGCAGCGGCCCGGCTCATTTCCTCTGGCTTTCCGCCCCGCTGGCTGTGTCCTCTCCCTCGGCGGTGGCGGACGGCGCGCTGGCTGGCGGCATGGGCGTCGTCGCGGCCGGATCGGCGGTGGCCGGGACCGCCGGGGCGGTCGGCACGGGATGGAATTCCGGCTCGCGTTCGCCGGACATCAGGTGGGCGAAGCGCGACGCGCGGAGGTAAAGTTGCAAGCCTTCCAACGCGGGGCGCAGGCGGATGGGCTGCTTGTAGTAGTCGGCGTTGAGCTTGGATTCCACTTCGTCCACCCGCTTGTCGGCAACGAGCAGGAAATCCACCCGGTAGCCGTCCGTCGAGGGGGGCGCGTTGTTGCCGCTGTAATACCCGATGTGTGCGAAATCGCCCAGCAGCCACGGCAGCGGGTACGTGCTGTCGCAGAGGATCACGCCGTCCTGTTGCAAGAAGGTCGGGTCCGCCCGCGCCTCGTCGAGCAGGTAGTTCGTCACCGTCCAGACATCGTTGAAACTCTGCACGTAGACATAGTCGAGGCTGTCGTCGGTGGGCCGGCGGTAGTTCAGATCGAGGGCGAAACCCGCCGACCACGCCGACGCCGACGCGCCCAGAAGCATCGCCACCTCCCGGCCGGTCGCCAGCCCCACGACGGCCAGCTCGGAGAGCGCCGCCCCGGCGGTGAAAAAGAACGGCCACAGCAGCGAGATGATGCACCACGGCGTCTTGTAGCGGATGATGCTGTAGGCCAGCAGCGTCCCGATGCCGTAGATCGCCAGCCAGCGCACCCGCCAGTCGCCCGGCGCGGGCAACGCCAGCGAAGCCGCCGCCGCCGCGAGGCCCAGGAAGGCGACCGTGAACAGGGCCGGCTCGGGATGCACCCTCGGCAAAAACAGGATTCCCAGGCAGGCCGCCACGGCCAGCCCGCCGTACAACCGCAGCAGCCCTTCGCCCGGCGCGGGCAACGCCACGCAGGCGATCCCGGCCGCCGCGATCAGGCCGCCCGCCGCCCACCACCACGCGTGGTCGGCACGGAGCAGCGGCGGCAGGTTGGCCGCGTTGCCCAACACCGGGTTCCAAGCGTTCGCAGCCACGATGCCCGCCACGCCGAGCGCCGCCACCGCCACCGCCGCGCACCGCGGCCGACGCCACCCGCGCGGCAGCGCCGGCACCGTGTACACCACGGCCGCGAATACCCCCAGCAGCGCCCACGGCTCGTTGCGCAACAGGAGCTGGCACCAGTACATGAACGGCTTCGCATGCCCCTCGCCGTCGTCGGCCTTCTTGCCCCAGCGGGTGTCCGAATACGCCGTGACGAGTCCTTCCACGCCCTGCCAGTGGAGGAAATTGCCCGAGTAGAAAAAGAGAATCAGCGCCAGGGCCGTGCCCGCCACCGCCAGCAGGTCGAGCGGGGTCCAGCGTTGCGGGGCGAACGGCCGCGCGATCTGCCCCGGCAATAGCGTAGGCTCCGGCAGCGTGACCCACGCCCCCCCCGCGGTCGGCGGCGATTCGACCCCTTCCGGCACCAGGAGCGGACGCCGGGAGGGCTGGAGGAGTTCCGCGAGGAACACGCACGCCGACGCGATGAGCAGGCAGCCGAGGTGGATGATGTACGTTTCCTTGGTCAGGATCATGCCGGCCAACGCCATGCCCGTGGCCCAGAGGTGCCGTCTCTCCCCTTCCTGGCACAATCC
>CAVYBS010000008.1:0-2033870 GCA_963766845.1 uncultured bacterium
CCGGAAGCAGGCAGGATCAAAGCGCCCGTCTGCCTTTGCCTGCGGGCAGGTCTTCCGCCTTGTACTGCCTGGCGAGTGCCGTTCTTTGTGTGAAGGATGGTGTCCAGGGTGTGGCATGTTGAGGAGCCGGTCTGCCAGACGTTCGAGCCACCCACGCAGGGGCTGCTGTGTCACGGCATGGAGGATGAGCGCGAGAGTGGCGGCGGCAACGTGCCGCCCAAAGGGTCGCCCAGGGGCAGCAGACGGGTGAGCGCTTGCACGGCGAGTTGGTAGAGTTCAAGAGCGAAGGCGATGAGGATGGCGTAGACGAAGGTGGCCTTGAGGAGGACGCGCACGTTGAACAGATGATAGTTGACAGCGGCATACGCGACCGTTCCCAGGAAGGCGATGGTGGAGAGCGTGCCCACATGGATGTAGCGGAAGTCGTGATACCAGTAGGGCAGAGCGGCATCCGTGACAAAGCCCACCAGCACGGTCGCCAGTATACCCATGCCTACCAGCCGCAACTGTGTGCGCGTGAGAGGCGGCAGAGGACGCGCCGGGCGCAGCGCGACAAGGAGGGCGAGCGTGGTAAAGAAGAGGATGTGCAGCAGGTACAGGGGAAAGAGCGGGCCGTCCGCGCTGATGTGCTGTCCCGCCTGGATCGTCTCGGCGTGGTCTACCGCGCCGGTAAATAACGCCACCAGGAACAGCAGCAGGGTTTCGCTTCCGATCCACGCCTGCCGGGGCAAGGGGCTGCTTCGCAAGTGCCAGCACGAAGGCGTACGCGGCAGGAGCGGCCAATGCTGCCGCCGCGAAGTTGGCGCGTCCCAGCCACAGCAATCCTGCTCCTTCGCCCTGCGCGGTGTAGACGAAGAGCGTACCGACCCACAGCAGGAGGGTGAGGGCGAGCAGAGCGAAGCAGGCGTTGAGGCGGGCGAAGGGATTGCGGGAGTACACGTACACCCCGCCGCAGAAGAGGAAGGCGAGACACAGCAGATAGGGCCGAGGCGACAAGCAGGGACATGGGGCAGTAATGGTAAGGAGAGGAGAAGTAGGGAAAAGCAGCGGCAGAGGAAGGCGACAGAAAGGGCCGGAGAAAGACGAGAAAAAAAACGGAGGCGGCCACGGATGCGGAAGAGAGTTCCCGCTCTCAGTATGGCAGGTCACCTGCCTGCTCCGCAACCGCTTCTCCCGTGCCGTGCGCATGGCCTGGCTGACAAGGGCGCGGTACATGGGCGAGCGCAGCGACCGCATCAGCATCGAACCCGCTACTGCCTGCACCTGCGCCTGGCACAGGTAGCACTCCTCGCCCCAGTGCAGGCGCAGGTCGCCCACGATGTCGAGATCGAAGCCGATGCGACGGTAGCGGGCGAGCATGGAAGGCGTGGCCTCGATCACGATGTGCGTCACGCCATGCAGCACACAGCAGCGCCACAGTTCCACGCACAGGGGCCAGAACAAGCGCCGATGCCCGCGAAAGGCAGGATGGATGGCAAGAACGGCGACATGGGCGGTTTGCTCCGCCGCGTCCAGGCGCACATCGGGCCAGACGGACTGGAAGGCAAAGGGCTGATCTTCCTTGGGCAACGCCAGTTGCATCCCGCCCGCCAGCACATTTCCCGCATACACGGCGAAGTAATGGGAAGTGTCCTGCGATGCCCGCAACTGCTCTCCCGGCTGCCAGCCCTCCTCCTGAGCCATCTCCTCGAAGAGCCGCAACAAGGGCTCAATCTGAGCGTCTTGCAGAGGAACGATCTCCATCCTCCTGCTCTCCCCTCGCTTCTACGGCTCCAATCATCTGCGGCTCCTTTCCGACTTTTGTGTCCAATCGCTTTGAGCAACCCTCTTGCCCGCCCGTCCTTGTGCCTATCCCATCTTGGGGTCTCGATACTCCTCCGAAGCAATCCTCCTGCTCCACGCGAAGAAGCAGCGTATCTAGTTCTTGCGCAACGCCCCAGTTGTTGCCTCTCCCGCACATTCTTTCTTAAGGATACCCGCTATATCCTTACTTACGGATAAGTAAGAGGAAGAACTTTGCGATAATGGGAGCCACTTCCTTGACGGCGACTTGAAGGACACGGCTCCATGCCTCGTGGCTCTCCCCGCCTGCGCACGCAGGACGACAAACTCAACCGGATCGGCCCGCGTGTGCAGCAGCGCCGCCAGGAACTCGGAATCTGACACAGGATCAACTCTGCGCCCGCCTTGCCATTCTGACGGAGGTTGCATGGAGTCCCGGGCTGGCAAGACCTCTCGCGCATTGAGAACGGCGCGCGCCTTGTGTCGGACATGGAAGTGGTGGTGCTGGCCGAAGTGCTGCAATGCAGCGCGTGCTGGCTGCTGATGGGCGACACAACCGTTCCGGCTTCGGATCGGAAGGAGCCATCCTAGCAAGCGCGTCTCTGTCCCTTCCTTTCAGCCCTCTCTCCTTCGGCGTTGTTCCCGCTTCTAGCCGCCTTTGCTGTTAGGCCGGACTGTGCATTTCTGACTGCTGCCACCTGCGCGTCCTTATCCCCCTCCTCTGTTGCCTGTCTCCATCGATCATTGCAGAAGGCTGGAGCCACATATACACGTATGTACGTGTATTATACCTCTGCTTGCACGTATGTACGTGCGTTTCGCGTCGCGTTCTCTGCGATAATGGGCCACTTCCCAAGCAGAGGTGGCCTCATTATGGCGCGTGGCGCTCCCCGGTTGCGAACCGCAGAAGGCAAAGTGAACCAGGTGGCAGGACGGGTGCGCCTACGGCGCAGGGAACTCAAACTCACCCAGGATGCGCTGTGCGCCCGCCTGGCTCTTGCGACACAAGGGGGTTGGAACGCCGACCGCATGGAGACTACCGCATCGAGACTGGAACGCGCCTCGTGTCCGACTTGGAGATGCTGGCTCTCGCCCACGCGCTGGAATGCACTCCGATGTGGCTGTTCCTGGGTACGGATGCGCAGGGAAGCAGAATGGCGGATAGTTGAGAAGGCTGGATGTTGGCGCACTCTCGACACCGGGGAAGCATAAAAAGCCCGACACAGGGTGTGCCGGGTAGGAGTGGGGAATTAACTTGTGTGCGATGGACTGCTGTCCGCTCAGGCAATCTCCTGCCAGTGTTTCGGCGGTGAGAAAGCGGGCGAGATGGCCCACGTTGAGGGTGGCGACCACGATCTCGTTGGCGGGAACTCCGAGGGTGAGCGCCTGTGCGCAGAGGATCACATCGCCGTCGAGGGCATGAATGTCGGCGGTGGGCTGCCCCTGCTGCCGTGCCTGCGCCCACAGGTCGGCGGCCAGGAGCATGGCGGACGTGGTGATCGGCACGTATTCCAGCGCGGCCTGTATCGTGTTCAGACGCACAATGCCGTTGGTCTTGCCCGCTCGCAGCAGTTCGCGCCTAACCTCGTAGTCGACGACCTCAGGAACCACGATGCGCCTTCCCTGCGCCACCAGGTTATCCAGCCATTGGCGGCAGGCGTCGTTGTCCTCGATGCCTTCGGGTTGGACACCAAGCCCAGCGGCCCGGTGTCAAGCACGACAACGGGGTTCGTGGCGCTCATGCGAAGCGCTTTCGGTCGGAAAGGCGATCTTCGTCAATGGCGGTTTGCAGGTAGGAGAACGTCTCCTGCTGCTCGGCTTCCTCCCCGATGTCGGCAACGGAACGCAGCAGGGCGAGGGAGCGTTCGCGCTTGCTGCTTTCTTCCTCCGGTGGCAGCGCCTGGCCACTAACTCGGCCACAATGGTCGCCGGTGTCTTCTGCTGGCGGGCTGCTTCCGCCTGCACCCTGGCTTCTATGGGCGCGGGCAGGTTGACGGTAATGGTCATCTTCATGTTCCTCCTTCGGGATCCCTTAGCGATCTATTCCCTCTTCATAGGGGTCTCTGTCAGGGTAACGCCTGGCAGTCTCCTTGTCAAGCGCCGCCATCTATAAAAGAGGCGCGGTACTCCCGACTTCCTGTCAGCAGTATAGTGTAACGCATCCGCCTCCCTTTGTACAAGTTCCCTCTGTTGCTTCCCGGCAAGAGGGGCAACAGAGGGCTCTCTCGCCCTGTAATGTGAAGCGCTAAGGCGAGCCGGTTTCTCCTCCCCGATTGCTATTCGGATGCAAAATCTGCCCGTCTCTGCTGCAAAAGTTGCACGTCCTTTCCCTCTGTGCTTGGATGGCAGAGACGCGCTTCTCCCCTGCGAGAAACGCGCGTCCCCACTGCGCGGACACACTGCCGCCACACCCTTGACAAGGAGGAACGAAGACGACGATGGGACATCTGGAATTCGACACTGCCGTGCGCGTTTACAAGGCCGATCCCGGCCCTGCCAACCTCAAGACGCTGCTGCTGTACGCTGTCACGCTTGAACGCGAGACACCCTGGCGCAACATGCGGGCAAAAGGCGCTCTGACCATCCCCTTCACGCAGATACGCGCCCTGTGCGACCGGGCGCTCACCGACGACGAGGTACGCCGCTTTGCGGGCTGTCTGGGCTACGCGCTCAAGGCCACCCTTGCCGGTGACGAACTCGGCGAGCCGCAGGTGTGCTACCCGGCAGCGGGAGGGCCATCGCCTTTACCGTGATGGAGTTCGCCTGGGACAGCGGTTCCAGCACCCGCACCACTCCCGACTACTCCGAGGCGTTCAGCAAGGCACGGGAGTACCTCTTTGAAGGAACGCCCTTGCGCACCACCGACCGCGAGGGCAAGGGAACGAAGGAAACCCGCCTCGTGGAAGGTATCGCTCTCTGCAACCTCTCTTTCTTCCTCCGCTGAGTTCTGGCTCTCAGGACTCCGGACCGCTGCCCCCAGAACCACGCGGCTTCTTTGCGCCGTCCGGTATGTTCCCGGACGGCGCTTTTCATCTCTCCTCTGGCTTTGCAGGAGTGTGCCTGCGCGAACCAAGCCCCTAGGCAGGACAATCCCCCGCAGAGATTGTCCTGCCTCTTCCAACATGGCTGCCCTCCTCATCCTCCGCGCTGGGGAGGAAGGCAGGGAACAGGAGGTGTCCAGAGGCGCGGTGTCACCGGCACAGGATTCCAGTCGCCACTTTCCGCCGCCTGTGCTGCCGTCTCCTCGTCTTGGGACGGGAGGGAGCGCAGTCGCTCCTGCATCTGCGCGAGGGTCTCTCCGGGCTGGTGCAGCGGCGGGAGAGGACAGGCCGAAGAGGAGTTCGGCAGGAGGCGCATAGACAAGCGCCGCGTGGATAAATGCCTCCGAGAACCCCATCGCCAGAAGGCAGGGCCAGAGTTCGTCGCGCATGGCGGTGTCGTAGACCTCCGGGTGTTGCAGCCCCAGAGACGCGCAACGAATACGGAAGGGGTGCAGCAGAGAGGCTTCGGAAATCTTCCACCGCTGCATCTGCTTGGCCATCTCGGCGAGCAGGCAGGCGACGGCTTGGTTGCCAGCGGGAGTAAACATGGCGAAGTCAGGCGGGGACGAAACGGGAGCGGCAGGAGACGCAGGAATGGAAGGAGGAGTAGAAACGGAAGGAGCAGGAGAAACGGAAGGAGCAGGAGGAGTAGAACGGGAAAGAAGGGACATGCAGGCGTGTTATAGGCGGATTAACTCTTGAAGAGATACTCTCTGCCTCTATCTTAGCAAACCGTTGGGTATTGTCAAGAGGGTACAAAGTCACCCGACAACAAAGCGCCCGAACTCAGACCGCAAGACCTCGGACGATGTTGCCCGACTTCCCTGTTGTGGCGGCGGTGAGCCGTTTTGGGAACACGCGTCTGCCCCTCTGCGCAGGAGACATCGTACCCCGTGCCGAAGCGTTCCGAGGAGCAATGAGGAGGCAGCAGGCAGAGATCACAGGAGACAGGGAGCAAAGGCAGGTGTGGAGGCTTGGCGGAGAGCGCCCGGCCTGTTATACTCAGGTCACTATGCCAGAAGACAGCGACACTGAGGGGCTAAGCAGCAGCGACACCGAAGGGCTAAGCAACAGCACTCCCCAACCACTCCGCAGCCGTGATAACGAACTGCTTAGCCGTGCCTTCCGCCTCTTGGGCAGTCGCCGCTCGGCGCGCAAGACCCAGGCAGCACGGAAAATGCGCGTCGTGGGGGCAGACCTAAAGGAATGGTGGTGAGCGCCGAGACCAGGGCCAAGATCAGTGCCACCAAGCGCCGCAAGCACGCCTCTTCTACAGAGACGCCTTCCACACAGACGCCGTCTCCCCCTTCTTAGACGGCTTCCTGCAGAGGTTTTCGCATCCGCATGGACACTGGCTCACAAGGCTGGAACGCAAAGGGAAGGAGCGACTGTAACATATTCAACGGCACATTTCAAGCGTTACAAGACAAGTTACACCTTACTCGGCAGCAAAACGTATCCTCAAATCCAACAGAAGCAAAAGAGAGCGTACTGCGTTCCTAAGTACCTTGAGGCTCTATGGGCGAGCCTATCCATAACGGCAATCTACATTGTTTTCTCGCACGCTTCGCAGATCAAAGCAAGGCGCGGCAAATCCCCGTCTGGGATCATGGTCTGCAAATCCAGACAAACAAACACATTCGTTGCGCCGCAAAAATCGCATTTGCCCCGCTGCTTAGGTGGGCGCAGATGTGCCACTTTCAGTGCCGGCATTTCCTGCTGGTGGCGCGAACCGAGTACCTTGTCCATTGTCAACTCGGCGAAACGCCGTACTTTCGGATCGGTTTCGCTTGCACAAAGGCGTTCCAGCGTCGCAATCGCTTCCGATGTGTTCGGCTTGCCGCCGTCCTCAATGGTGTGCCAGGCTTGCTGCCGTACGCGCTTATCCGCATCTTCCATCAAGCGAAACAGCGCTTCCCATACGGCAGGGATACGCGTACGGACATGGCAAGGGCAAAGATGCTCCGCCGCGCACAGGCGGTCTTCTACTTCCTCACTGTGCGATAAGACAAGCATTTCGGCGATTTCCTCGCGGCTGGTATGGCGCTCGCCTACTTTGTACACCGCCTTTTGATGCTTTTTCAGGCCCTTTTGCTTGTGCATCCGTTGTTCCTTTCTTATCAGTCGCTCGTTCCGAAAGGTCACAACACGCAGAGGACCGACGCCTTTATTGTGCAATGGAAAGATATGTCGAGGGCGAACGCGGCTTCTGTACAGGAATTGTGGGAGATATGAAGCGAGCCGCCCCGATGTCAATTCGGCTCAATGGCGTTTTGCGGCCTAATGCTCAGGCAGAAGTTCGGCGATGGTTGCACTGCGCCTACCGCTGAAGAGGACGCGCGTTGTAGCATTATCAGGATGCATCTGGGAGATGAACTCCCGGCAGCCTGCCGCATGCGCAAAATACTCGCCATCATAATGCACGGCCACGATGGTAACAATTCGGTTCTCGCCTTGCGTCACCATCGCGGCGATGGCGCTATGCTCCGCACAGAAGCCCATGCCGGAACCTGTGATAATGCATACTCCCGTGTAGACATTGCCTGCATCGGTAACCAGCGCGCTGGCGACGCTGCCCGCTTCGGTGCTGGGTGAAAGTCGGCGTGGATTGAGGACGGCCTTGGCTTGGAGATACAAATCCTCATCTGAAATCATGTCGTTAGCCTTTCCGCGTGGCGTAGGTTGGTCATCCACGTCTCTATGTCGTCGTCATAATGGAAAACGATAACCCCTTCCTCTTCGCCTGGGGGTTCCATGCCGTGCACAAGAGCGTTGAACTGCGTCCGGGTAGTCCACCCGGATTTTGGTTTGCCTGTTTTCAAGCAGCCGTTGACGGGCAATCGCTTCGGGCGTATCCACGTAGATCGTCACCACCTCTATGCCGAGAGGGGCGACAAGTTCCCTTATGTGCTGCCTCTCCCCTTTCGGCAAAATTTCTGGAAGCGTCCACGACGGTTTTTCCCGCCTGCAAATGGTGCACAATGGCATGATCGGTTTCGGCGTAGATTTTCGATCCCAGTCCGAGCGTGATAACTCTGTATCCTTAACATGGGGGCCGTACAACTGCACTTTCGTCACATCCACATCTACTTGCTCATAGCCGAAGCGGGCTGCGATGGCATTTCCGAGCGTTGTTTTTCCTGCAAAGGAGAGACCGGTAATGATGAGCACCTTGTTCATACGCTTATCGCCTTGACGCTCGCCTGCGTGGAAGAAAGAGTGTACTCCACTGAAACGGACGTTTCAACGAGTACACATGGTGTGGAAGGAAAGAAGGGGCTATTTTGGAGGAATTTGTGCACTCTCCTTGACATTATGCTAGTATGCTAGTAGACTAGTAGTATGATGACACCCAAGAAGCAGTTCAACATCTACCTGGAACCCGAACTCATCGCCGCCGCCAAATACCGCGCCCTCGATGAGCAACTTTCCCTGTCTGATCTCGTCGCCAAAATCCTTGCTGCCTATCTGCAAGCATCCCCAACGGAGGAACACACCATGAACAACACCGCTTCCGCTCTGAAACTGCAACCGATGGTGCATGTAGAAAACATGCCCGCCTCGATCCGCTTCTACGAGGCGCTTGGCGGCACACTGCTTACGCAAAGCCGCGACAGTGATTGGGCGCAAATCGCGCTTGGCGGGGCCGAGATTGGCCTTCTGGCGCATCCGCCTAATCCTGAGCAGCAGGAAGGATTGGTTGAACTGAGTTTTGAGGCCGAGGAACCGCTCGACGCTCTGCAAACGCGGCTAGAAGCAGCGGGAGTGAAAATCGTTCGCGGCGCGGCGGATGAAGCCTTCGGAGCGCAGTTGCAGGTGGCAACACCGGATGGATTGCTCATTAAGATCAACTACATTGACCCGGCTACCTTCACCAGATCATAAGCAAGGCAGGAGACGGCACTTTCTGCAAGTCCATCTCTCCTCCATTTTCCGAACAGACTACATGCGCTACGCGCACCTGAGAGCATGAAAATCGGGTAGATTGTTCTTGCACGGCGGACCCAGAGGTCGTTCTTTTACTGGTGCTACGAGCCTGAAGAACAGACAGACCGGCGACACCCTCCGCACCTTTGTATGTCGCTCCCGCTTGCGGGAAGCACGCAGGATAGATTTCTATCTTCGGGTGTCCATGTCCGCTGGTGCAGGAGAAACAACCATGCAAACGATGTACCCGCACAGCGCCGGATTGGACGTTCATAAGAAGACGGTGGTAGCCGCCTCCATCTGCCGGTCAGGATGCCAAAGGCGAGGACGTGTTTGAACGCCACACCTTCGGCACCATGACCCGCGACCTGCTGGCTCTGGCCGACTGGCTCCAGGAGCGCGGCCTGACGCATATAGCGATGGAAAGCACGGGCGAATACTGGAAGCCTGTGTACAACATCTTGGAAGACCAGTTCACCTTGCTCGTCGTCAACGCCCATCATGTCAAGCATGTGCCTGGACGCAAGACCGACATGAACGATGCGGAGTGGCTGTGCAAACTAATGATGCATGGCCTGCTCTCGGCCTCTTCATTCCACCGCAGGGACAACGGGAACTGCGCGAGTTGACGCGGGCGCGTCGGCAATGGTACGCGAGCGTACCAACCTGGTCAACCGCCTGCACAAGACCCTTGAAGCGGCCAACATCAAACTCACCAGCGTACTCACGGATGTGCAGGGCGTGTCGGCGCGCTTGATGCTCTCGGCGCTCCTGGACGGGCAGACCGATACTGCCGAGATTGCTGACCTGGCAAGGGCCGTCTGCGCAGCAAGAAGGCGGATTTAGAACGCGCCTTGGAAGGGCGCTTTAAGGCCACGCAGCAGTTTATCGTGGGCGAACTGCTCATGCAGATAGACGGTCTGGACGAGACGGTGGCTCGCTTTGATGCCGAGATCGAGAAGCAGGTGCCTCCCTTTTGAAGCGCCGTCGCTCACCTCGACACCATTCCCGGCGTGGGAGTGGCGACGGCACAGCAGATCATGGCCGAGGTCGGCACCGACATGACGCCCTTTCCCACGGTAGGCCATCTGTGCGCGTGGGCGGGCGTGGCTCCCGGCAACTGTCAGAGCGGGGGCAAGACGCTCTCCAGCCGAACGCGGCAGGGCAACCACAGCCTCAAGCGTGCCCTCATTGAGGCGGCTCATGGGGCCGCACGGGTTAAAGACACGTACCTGTCCGCCTTGTACCACCGTCTGGCGGGCGCCGGGGCAAGAAGCGGGCGATTGTGGCAGTGGCGCATTCTATTTTGCAAAGCGTCTACTACATGCTCAAGCGCGACCAGGATTATCGGGGAACTCGGCGGCAACTACTTCACGTGCGCCAACCGGCCAAAACGGTGCAGAACTTACTCAGCCGCTTGAGCCAACTCGGTTATGACGTTACGCTCAACCCCAAGACGGTGGAACAAGTCGCCTGAAGACGCCTTGCGGAAGCACACGAACCGCTAGAATACCGTTCCCGAGGCCGTAGGAACCGACGACCTCCGCAGGTCACTCACGCCTACCCGAAGGCGTAAACAACGGGATTTTCAGGATAGGTTTATTGACATGAAAACACCCCTTTTGGAGAGCACCAAAAAGTCGGGGGTATCAGGCCGCCATTAACATTGGTGGGGCTGATACTTCCTCAGGCCGGAAGTTCGGATACCATTTGCGGAACGTGTCCTCCCAGTCCTCGTTGAGAACCTGAGTACGCACTTGCAGAAGAAGGTGCGCGCCACGCGGCGTCCACTGCATCTGCTGCTTCTTGACCATTCGCTTGCTCACCACCTGGTTAATCGTGGACTCTGACGAATCCGGTGCTGATCCGTTCTCCGTTTCGGTACCGTTCTCCATAGTTGACGATGAAACTGGCGTTATTGGCGATGTAAGTATCGAGTTCGCGTACATACTTGAGCATCCGTGTGGCGGCCTCGCTGTCGGGCCGTGGGATTTTCTTCCCTTCTTCATCGCAACCCCAGTTATCAAGATCGACTTCGATATCCCCCAGACGGTCCAACGCGCTCGCGCTGTTGCCATGCCAGAGGTAGTGCTTGACGCTTTCCAGGCGGCGCTCAATACTCTCTTCTTCCTTTTCCGCAGATCCCTCGTCCTGTTTCGGTAGCGTGGGTGGTTTCAGCCCCTTGGCGCATTGCTGCAGAACGGTGAGGCGCATAGTGAGGTGGAACCAGTCGAGAATATGCTCGGAAGCGGGATGCAGATAATGGGGCAAACGCCGCACGTTGTCGCCGCCATCGGAGAAGAAGGTCACTTGTTGGTTGGCCTGCATCCCCTGCGATTGCAGCAAGTCGAAGAGACGGCGCTTGGGCTTCTTGTCCACTCCCTGCACCAGAGCGAAGCATTTGCTCGACGGCGGGGCGTCTTCGGGATCGTCGCGCCGGAAGGAGAGGATGCTCTTGCCGGCAATCACTTCAAAGAGATTGGACGTTTTCTCCCCCAGGGCGCCGCGCCGGGCACGCACAATGCCGCCGTCAATGCCCACCGAGAGCGGGCCGTCGGGAATGGGCAAACGGTCCCGCTCCGCCTGGCACCCTTCCACAAACATCGCCTTCTCCGCTCCCATCGCCTGCTCGCTGCGCTGCGACAGACGCAGCAGATGATTGCGAACCGTTTTGGCGCTATGCTTGTGGTCAACAGGCAGCACTTCGTGGAGCAGTTGAGAGGTGACGCCGTAGGAAACCAGAGACGCCCACTTGGTTTCCAGGTAGAGCAGTTCGGGACTGGTGCGCTCCGGGAGCAGAGCCGTTAAAGGGCGGAAGGTCTTTGTCTTTTGCTTCTGGCAGGCACAGCAATGCCAGCGCGGGTTCGCAACTGTCATTGTGCCGAAGAGCGTTCGGAACGGGGCGGGTTCACTATCCTTGATTTGTCGCCGTTTCTGACAGTGCGGACAGGGACGCTGCTGCTCCAGATAGGCATCCACCTGCTGTTGCACGATGACCTGTTGCAGATCCTGCAGAACCTGTTTGCTCTCCGCAAGCGTCAGGCCCAGCGTTTCCATCCTGGGCCCCGGAGCGCACCATATCTGCAATTTCGTGTGTCTGTTCTTCTCCTTCGTCCGTGACGGCGACTATTTGGATGCGGAAGTGCATGGCGTTTCCTTTGCTATCTTTCTCAGCGCGACATTAACCTCACGGCGATTGAACTCGATGGGAGCGTCCTCTTCTCGTGCCTCCAGGCGCTCCATGGCTTCCATGAACTCGTCGTCTTCGTAGTTTGGGCGCGGACCACCATGAGAGAAGTCGAGCAAGCGCTGGGCGATGAGAGCCATGTCTTCTTTTAACTGCATTAGCGTGGACCAGGAGGAGCGCTCCCGCAGGAGTTCCATAAACCCGCTCGGTCCGCCACAGTCTTCTGGAGGGCAGTCGCCGTCTCCCTCGATACAGATGGGATATTGCTTTGTGGGTTCAAGCGGCAAGACCTGTTCCAGCCGGATGTCATGCAGCCACCAATCGCCCATATCGTATTCATAGACGAAGCGCTCACTCTTGCGCAGTTTGAAATCACGGAGGCGGACTTGATGCGGATTGTCGGCGAACAAGATGCCCCCAGTCCGATAAATGCCGTAGTCCTTGCCATGAATATGGAAGAGGTGCAGATGCAGATCCTCCCAGCCCATGACAATCTGCACGATGGAGTGCATCTGCGCGATGGTCGTGTCGCTTTTGACCAGAACACGCCGCCAGATGAGGGGCGTGATATAGCGCAGAGTGATCTTGAGTTGATATACCTTGACCGTATCGCTAGCTTTTGGCGTTGGTTTGGCGTCCGCTTTCGTCTTGGTCTTGTCCATATGCCTTATTTCCGCTCTCCCGCAGTTCCCAATGCCCGCAAATAGTTCTCGCCGAGGGCGTGCAGACTGGTTTGCGCGTAGATCTGGGTCGTGCCGATTTGCAGATGTCCCAGGAACTTCTGCACCTGATCGAGAGGCACTTCCCCCGATTGCAGCAGGATCGTGGCGATGGAATGGCGCAGCAAATGGGGATAGACGTGTTTGTGGATGCCCGCGGAGAGAGCCGATTCTTTGACGATGTCTTGAACGGCACGGGCGGAGTAGCAGGTATGGCGGTTGCTCTCGAACAAATAGCCCGTGTCGCGTCCGTTCAGATGGGTTCGCAGTTCTTGGGCGAGACTGGGAAGCAGGGGAACATAGCGGGTGGACTGGCGCTTGGCCTGGATAATGTGGATCTGGGGCGGGCTCTCGTTGAGGAAGAGGTCTTCGGTCCGGATATGGAGAAACTCATCCACCCGGGTTCCGGTATAGAAGAGCGTCTTGATGAGCAGGCCGTACTTGCTGGCACGCTGGTAGCCGGCCTCAATGAGTTTTTCGACTTCGCTCCTATCGAGGCGTTCAACGGTGCGGCGGCGTGTTTTGGGAGCGGTGAGTTGCAGCGATTTGCGCACCTGCTCGACGACATATTTGCTCTGGTCGTAATTCACATGGTGCTTGCGCCACAGCCGAACGGTCTGTTCGATAGCCTCGACCAGATCGGGAGCCGCAGACGAAGAGTGCGCTTTTGGGATTTGACCACGCACCTGGGACGATTTTGGGTCGGTGTCGGACATGGGGCTTATCTCGGCGGATTACGAGTTGGACTGAAAAAGTGCGCAGTTACTCAACTGTGCGAACTTGTCTCCGCTCTCTGTTCCCTACCGAGCAGGCGTTATCCTCCTGTCATACCCCCGACTTTTTGGTGCTCTCCGGTGCGGGCGCTGCCAATTGTAGAACGGGAAGTAGTCGCTCAACCCGCCAAACACTTCCTTTGGTGTCTCATATTTATTTGGGTACACGTCTTCATACTTGACCGTGCGCCACAAGCGTTCAACGAAGATGTTGTCCAGTGCTCGCCCTCGCCCGTCCATGCTGATGGTGATGTCGGCAGTAAGCAAGCGACCGCTAAACTCTTGACTGGTAAACTGACTGCCCTGATCGCTGTTAAAAATAGCCGGTTTGCCGCGGCCAAGCGCCTGTTCCAATCCTTCTAAACAGAAGGCGGTGTCGAGCGTGTTCGAAAGTTGCCAGGCCAGGACGAAGCGACTGTACCAATCGATGATGGCGAACAGGTACATAAAGCCCTTGGGCATCGGAATATAGGTGATATCGCAACTCCACACCTGATTGACGCGCTCAATCTTGACACCCCGCAGCCGATAGGGATACACCAGATCCTCGGGGTGCGGACGGCTCGTATTGGGGCCGGGAACCATCGCCTGCAATCCCATGGCCTGCATCAGGCGGGCAATGCGCTTCTTATTGACAAGGTACTCGGCTTGGCGTAAGACATGAACCATCTTGCGATACCCAAAGAAAGGATGCTTGGTATACTCTGCATCAATGCGGCGCATCAGTTCCAGGTTCAGAGCACTCTCGCCGGTGGGCTGATAGTAATACCCCGAACGCGACAGACCCAGCAGGTCACATTGGCGGGCAATACTGATCTGTGGATGAGCACGCTCCACGCGCTGCCGCAAACTCTCACGCGAGGCGACCTGATTTTTTTTTGAGCCAGTCGAGTTCAACCTTGAGTTGGCCGATCTGCTGGTAGAGTTGGGCTTCCTTTTCTTCCTGTTCGTGGTTGTCTTTGACGCGCTTATCGGCAAACACGGTGGGCAGGCTCTCCAGAAGTTGTTTCTTCCACTGCATCAGCAGATTGGGATGCACTTGGGCGTCACTGGCGATCTCGGCCAGAGTGCGATTGCCTTTGATCACTTCCAAAGCCAGTTTGGCTTTGAATTCGGCAGAATAGCGTTTGCGAAGAGTGGACATGATGGGTTCTCCTGGGTTCTATTCTGACACACCCACCACCTTAAACCGCTGTCCGAATTCCTGGGGTCATTATAGTACATCATCTGCCTATCTCCTGACCTCGGTACCTGAAACGCGCAACAAGGCAGAACTTTGTGTTCTGCGAAACTATAAAGAAGAAGCAGATTCCGTCTGTGTTATCACTGCGGACGGAGGCTGCTTCGTTTATTTCCTCGACTTTATCATCAACCCTGATTTCGGGTAAGTGCCAGCACCCCCTGCAAACACAAGCTGCTCATTACCAGCACCGTCAAACCGGCGATAACGATCTCTCCCACTTCTCTTCCTCCTCATATGCGCGGGAACTTACCCCCACGATTTTTAGGAACACTTTTCACTCCGCTGGATTCCTTAATGAGAACCCATCAGAATGTACTTTCTGCAACCGCTGATAGATCGTTTTAAGTGGGCGAAAGGTTCTCAGTCGAATGCGTCGTTTCTTTCTACCACCTGCGACAGAGGGGCTTGGTATCGAGGTACTCGCAGCATGCCTCTGGGACGTTCCTTTTTATGCCACTATTGCGCCTGCAATAGCATTGCTTACCGAAGCGGGACTGCGCCATTTTGAAGTTGTACTCAGCAGTAACGGCGTAAGGCGAGGCTGTTGCCTGACGGTCGGACACCGGAGCCAATTCATGCCGCAGTCGCACAGATACTTGTCAAGGGCGGTTTGGATATCCTCGGCGTCAACTACTATGCCAATAACCAACTCCTGCTCGATGGCCTCGACCTGCCTCCCGACAATCCGTGCCGTCACCCTTTTGTCATCTTCTGAAATATCTGTATAAGGAGCTATGCGAGTCGGTGGTGTCGAATTCAGAGCGTAACGCTTGAAAGGTGCAGTTGAATATGTTACAGGTCCTTCGTTTCGCACTAACGTAAGCATTTTTTAGCAGCAATCGCTCGTTGCCGTCGTTTAAGAAAGTGTGCAAACGAGGGATGTCGACATCCTCCGTTCTGAGAAAGCCGAAGCCCTCTCTGTTGCCTTCTGCATTCAAGAACATTCTCTCTGAACACATAGGGTAACGTAGACGGTAAAGATCTACCACCGCTGCCGCTTCCTTCTACCTGCCAGCAGTTCGCAAAAATGCCTGTCGGGGACTAAACATTAGTCCCCGACAGGCATTTTTGTGTCCTAACCAGACACCCCTCTAAACCCCACAGATCATTAGAATTGCTTATAAATCACGCCTGAAAACTTCCGAAGGGGTTTCTGGGAGCAGAGTAAGTACAGGAAGATACACGCAAGTTGCCCAGGAGGCATTTTTGCCTCTCCTGGCACGCTGTTCGAACGTCCGGCTATGTCCCGTGACGTCATTCAGCACGCGTCCTCCCTTCCTGGTTTGTAGACCGTCTTCGGGTTCCTTACTGCGTGACGGTTCGCACAAGCGGAAGGGCATCTTCAAGTTTTTCGATTTTCCGCCTGAACGCTAAAGGAGAAACTTGATGGCCGCCTACTATTCAGAAGAACCACACCGCGCGGAGGAAGCCTGCCACACTGCGACTGCCTCGCACCTGTTCCCCGCGCATCGCAAGATGCTCGCCGAGAGCGCCATTGCGCCCTCTCTGCTTCTTCCCCAACGCTATGAGAGCGTGACCAATCCCAAGCGGCTGCGGGCGCTCGGCTTCAGCCATACCCAGGCGGCCAATGTCCCCGGTCTGCTAATGCACTATGGCAACGCCGCCGGAGACCGGTTTGCTCAGTACCGACCGGATCGTAAACGCGAAGGCGGAGCCAAGTACGAAACGCCGCCCGGAAAGCCGGGGAAGTACGGTCTGGATATTCCTGAGAGTGTGCGCCAACAGGTGCTGCACACGGCTACCGAGTTATGGATCACCGAGGGGTGCAAGAAAGCGGATGCCGCCGTCAGCGCGGGCCTGTGCTGCGTATCGCTGCCCGGTGTGTGGATGTTTGTGCATGACAAACAGCCCCTGGCGGATTTCGACCTCCTTCCATTGCAGGGGCGCGCGGTGGTGATCTGTTACGACAGCGATGCGATGACCAAGGAGAGCGTTCATGGCGCTCTGGGCCGCCTGGCCGGTGTGCTGCGTTCTCGTGGCGCCAACACCCGCTTCTGCTATCTGCCTGACGATGGTGAAACCAAAGTCGGTTTAGACGACTACCTGGCGGCCGGAAACTCCCTAGCAACACTGCGAGGTCTGGTAGACGATCATCTGCGAGCCGTAGTTACCAACCCGGTCAAGGCGCTGATCAGCACACTCAACCGGCGCTGTCAAGACCTGGGGAAGTTTCAGCCCAAGCAACTGCAGTTGATCCCGACCGCAGACGATACCAATGTGCTGCAGGTGCTGCAAATCCTCCACAGCGAAGAGGCCAGGATCAAGGAGGCGATGCGCTACTGGATGGGCGACGCTTACAACCGGCTGACGCTGGAGCACGGGCAGAAACTGCAAAGGCTGGATGCCGCCATCGGCGAGGGCAACCGGCGCAAGATCGGCAACTGGGGAAGCGTCTGCAAAGCGTTTGAAGGCGACCGCGATTATTTTCGTCAGGTCGCGCCCTGGTGGTTTCTGGAAGCGGTTTGCCCGCTGCCTCCCTCAGTTCAGGACGAAATGCTGGCACAGTATCTGCAAGCCGAAACGGCCGCCAGATGTAAAACGTCTCAGGAGGCGCAAGGGGTACGGATGACGCGCGCGAAACTGCGTGAGCAGATCGCCGCGTGGCAGCACACCGATGATAAGGTGGCCCGGAAGACGGCGGGTAATGTCGAATGGCGCACTCTGCCGGAGTACCTGCCCGACGAGTTCCTACACCTGTACCGGGATGCCATCGCCTGTGAGAGCGCCGTCGAAGTCAACAAGGCGCTGATGAATACCCTGCGTGCCCTCTGCCCCAAAAGCCGGACGCAGGATGCTATTCAACGAGGTTCTCTTCAACAGGGAGAATGGGACAGCCCCCTTATAGCCATTTATAAAGGTGATAATTTGCCAGCGCAGGAGATCCTGTCCTCGGAGCGGCGGGAAGGCTTTAGAGGAGAAAACTCCCGCGAAAGCGCCGTCCCTGCAAGACGCGCCCGCAACGGTGTTAGCCCACCGGGAGGGAGGGCGCGGGCCACGCGCGTCCTCAGCCATGCGAGAGCCGGGCGTCACTTCTATGCCATATTGCTCCGCAGGACCAGGGCACAGTTCCGCCGAGAGTGCCAGGGAAGGCAGAGGCACTAATCAGCAAGACGGTGCTGGACCATCAGGTCGAAATCGAGGCGGCGTTAGCGATTGAAAAGGAGATACTCGCCGCCAACGCCGAGTTTGCGCCGCAGGATCCAGCCGGTCTGTTGCTCGCTCCCGTGGCGCGCACCTATAATCCAGCCTACAGGCAGGGAACTCCAGCGTGGACGCAAGCGGAGGCCGACGTGGTGACCCAGGCGCGCCGCCTGCGCCAGGAGGGGTCTTGTGAGACACTGGCGACAGGCAAAGAACGCGCTGCTAACGTAATCCGCGAGGGTTTAAATTCCATGCCGCGTGAAATTTGAACCCCCATCCACCGTGGGAGAGGACAAGACAGGCGGGAAGACACAGCCCATCTGCCTGCATCTCGACGCATGGCGCCCCCTGTCGGTGGCTCCCGTGCACCGGTGGCGACAGCGAGTGGGAGCTTTTTCGCTCCACCCTAATCGGATGAATGGACCAGGAGGGATCGGACTAGGCGACCTCCGAGGCCTCGTACGTCAGCGGCAACGGCGGCAGGAACAGGTTTGCGGTCGTCTTCTGCACAGGACGGCGCTTCTTGCCCCGTGCCGCTGACAGGATGCGCTGGCGCAGATAGCCCGTTTCGTCGATCTGGTCGTCGGGCTTATCGGCATTGTGCTGCGTGACGAGCGCTGACAAGGCATCGGCTGCCTCCTCGCCCAATGCCTCACGCCAGAGGTCGGGCGGGGCACTGTCATTGGACAGGTCGGGCGCAGGGCTGTCCTTTGTCTGCTGCATGGGGGCAGTTTCCACACAGGAGGAGAGCGGCGCTTCTACGCTCGGCTCGAACACCAGCCCTTCGGACGGACGAGATGCCTCCTTGTCCGCCTGTATGCTGGCCCGCAACGCCTGAACGGAACAGTCCCCCTGCTGTGCCTGCGCGACTGCCACCTGGATGGTCTGCTGAGGATCAGGAGAGGTTAGGGCAGCGCGAAAATGCTCCCGCCCCAATCCTGTGTAGCAGGTGAGGGCCGTCTCCAGAGTGTTGTCGGCCTGCTCCTCGCCGCTCTTGTCGCTCTCGCCGTTTTCTCCGTTTTCACCCGCTTCACGAGCAAAAAACTCCTTGTAGATGCGCAGGTCGTCGCGCAGGGTGCGTGGCTCGATGCCGAACAGTTCGGCCAGGCGCGCCAGGTACGCTTTGCGCCCGACGCCTTCGGTGTCCCTCTTGCCGCGCCCGCCTGTGAGTTTTGGCTGGCGGCTAATCAACTCGTGGGCGCAGGCTCCGCGAATGACAAAGGCGCAATTCGCCATGTGGGAGGCGTTGTGAGCGGTCGCGATGACCGCCTCGTCTGGCATGTCCGCCAGGCTGGCAATCGTGGCGCGAGTGCGTTCCTGCATCTGCGGGAGGGTCAGAGAAAACGCGTTTTTACGGCGCGGGGAAACAACGGGGGTTTTGCTGGAAACATGGGTGTCAAGGTCTTTCTAATGAGGAGTGGCAGGGGCGCAACAGGTTGGGTGCGCCTTCATACCGGTTTCAGGAAGGATGCCGTCCGCAGGCTCCAGCCGGCCTGGACTGCGGCGGCGTTGGTAGTGGCAGGGACATTTGAAACACCGCGCTTCGCCTCCACTCGCTCCCGCCCCGATCAGGTACAGAAATTCCGCCAATCCGCACCAAACCAGGCCGAGAGAAGCGAGCGCGCATCCCCAATTCCCTTTCACACCCCTATACTCCCCATTGCCCAAACCAATGCGGCAAGAATGTTTGCAGGCGCTGTTCCGCCCCCTTCCATGCCGCTCCTCCTCGCCTTCGCTTCTCCCTGTCAGTAGGACAGACGCCCCTTCGTTAGAGTAGATGACATGGCTTGACGCGCGGCTCTCATCTACTCCAACGAAGGGGCGTCTGTCCGCCACTATCCATGAACCTGTATTTGCTATTTACATTATTGCCCTTGTGCAATAATGTAAATAGCAAATATCACACACCGCGCCCTCTTGGACGCAATTCAGGAGCTCCCAATTGACATCCACCCCCACTTTCTCCACTTCCCCCACCATCCACGACATTGTCCAGATGTGTCTGCGCTTCGACCCCAAGCGCGCCGCAGAAACCAACGACAGCACTCTATGCGTCACCCCGCTCATCACCCAGGTCACGCTCGACGATGGCAGCGTCGTGTCCCTGTCCCTCGTTGACGACAAGTGGGCCGCACACTACGCCCGCGTCTCCGACATCAAGCAGCGCAGTCAGAGCGAAAACACCGGCGAAGACGGCGTCAGCAAACATCGCGGGGAGGGTAACTCGGAGGCCGAGCAGATCGAACGCGGTATTCGCCACTACATCAGTCGCGGCCAGGCGTTCAAGATCTACAGCGACGCCTCCATTTCCGGCGATCATCCCAACAACGACCCTGCCCTCATCCGGCGCATGTACGAAAAGAAAGCGCAGCGTTACAAGCGCAATTTCCTGTCCATTCTGCTTGATCCGGTCTCCATCCAGCAATACACAACGGAGGAACTCGCTTCCTGCAAAGCGTTTATGGAGCGGCGCGTGGCCAAGATACGACGCGGCGGGAGCGAGGAGGTCGAGGAGGACAATGACGCGCCGGGCGCGGAACGTCGCCGGCGGGGACGGCCCTCGCAGCGCGCCCACTATCGACGCGGGTTCAGCCAGTTGTGGGACGACGGCAGAGCCGGGCATCTGCACACCGTCAGCACGAGCGATGAGAGCCGCCTGTGCCGGGATGCGGATCTGTTCATCCTGTTCCTGGAGATGCTACAGAGCCAGGAGATCGAACTGCTCGGCCTGACCCACGCCGTCGCGGACCTCGACGTCAGTGAGCCCATGAACCGCGCCATTACCCACCTGCTCGGAGCCGTGCACGAATCCCGTCTGCGCGACATCAGTTCCAACACCTGGCGGGGCAAGGTGCAGGGTTTGCGCCAGGGCAAACCGCAGGGCATCCTGCCCTGGTACACCCGCAAGGCAGACAACGGGAGGGCCATTCTCATCCCGGAGTATGTAGAGATCGCGCAGCACATTATCCACCTAAGTCTGAGTGGCATGGGCACCCCAAACATCTGCAAAACGCTGCAGGCGGAGGGGCATCAGGTGAAGGGCAAATGGCTTACCAAAAACCAGATCGAGACGCTGCTGACCACCGACGCCATTCTGGGCCTGCAGCACCATTTCGGACTGACCTGGCACACTTTGCCAGTCATTGTAGATCAGACCACCTATGACACCTTGCAGGCGGGACGAAAAGGACGGCGCAAGCAGATGGACGCGCAATCCGCCGTCCATGACGAGAAACGCTGGGCCATTCATCTCCTGACGCACATCGCCTACTGCGGGTGCGGACGTAAACTACGTCGTCGCTATGTCTACGAGTACCGGGCGGGCAAGCGCACGGGAGTGCGCCACGACTACTACGACTGTCCCGTTGTGCAGCGACAGGAACCCCACATTTGCATCCGCGCCAGTGTGCTGGAAGGCTTCTTCGAGGAGATTGTGCGCGACAATCCCCGCGTTCTCACGGGCGCGTTTCGCATCGCAGGCAAGAGCACGTACGAGTACCTGCAGGCGCAGCAGGATCTGCTGGAGGCGCGGCTCCAAGCGGCGGAAGCGGAGTTGGCGCAGGAGGAGGAGGCGCAGCGCGCAGAGGCATGTGAGCGGGCGGACAAGACGGGAGTAGCGAGTGCTTCTCCCCACTACGCCGATATGGTGGACACCATCCTCAAAAGCCTGCTGGAGACGCCCCGCAGGGAACTCGATGGGATGCGACAGGAAATGCAGTGTCTGCGCGAGCAGATGGCGCAGGACCGGCGGCAGGCGTGTCTGGCACGGCAGCTCCAGCAGACCAGCGACAGCCTCCAGCAACTGCAGCAATGGGACGATCTGGACACCCTGTCCCGCAATAGGCTGCTCAAGACGATCTTTGCCCGCGTGGTCGTTCACACGATGGAACGGGGTGGACGCATGGAACTGCATCTGGTCGGACTGGACACGCCGCTGCCACCCGTTCCCCTGCGGCGCGGCCCGCTGCGCACATTGCTGCCGAGCGCCGGGGAGTGGCTCGCCACGACCTTTGCGGAATAATGTCATGATATCCTGTTACAGACCTGGAAGTGATGGCGATAGGACATTTTGCTGCTACCTGCCCAACAGGAGCCAGCAGGCATCCACGGATAACGCCTGTCCAAGCGCCAGCACCTCCAGGTCTGTGACCAGGCGTGTTCCCGCTTCGATATGCAGCACCTCCTGCATGGATGGATTCCAGCGACCTTCCGTCACGGCGGCAAGCCTGGCCGTTAAGACATCACGCGTCAGTTTCAACTCTACCCGTCGGCGGCGCACACGTTCGCCCACCGCGTTCTTCCGGTTATCCGTCGTTGTCATGCGTGGGCTGCCACGTGGCATAGGTGCGTCCGTCCTGGTGTGTAGTGGCCGATTTTCTCACACAAGGAGGAGTTTTTTGTTTTCAAGTGGAAATAAAAGGAGTTTTCAAGTGAAAACTTCTTGCTCCCGATGTCACATTTAGGTGTTCCAGCACAGCCCTCGGCAAAGAAGTTGAAAAAACTGGAGAATTATTCGCTTATTCGCTCTGGTGCCCTTACCAGATCGGGAATCACTGGAGTATCATCCTCGGCGCAGAACTTATTCACTTGTCTACTGCTTTCACACGCTTCGGCAATGACTGAAACCTCGAAGGACGGTGCAAACAACTGATCTTCGAGGGCGGAGCCGCAGTGGGTTCAGGGATGAGTTACGCCCGAACGAATACAGTCTGACGCCTGCCGTACAGATCGGTATCGACCCGCTCTACCGCTCAAGTCGGCAACAGCGCCGATACCCTGACAAGAAAGGAAAATGACGAACAATGGAACCAGAAAAATTCGGGGAGTGGCTGTTCATCGCCCGTGCGCGCAAGAAAATGCGGCAGAAGCAGTTGGGAGCAATAGTAAATTGCACAAAATCCCACATCAGTGCTCTGGAGACCGCCGCCCGCCATTCCACCAGTGGCCGTCCGCGCGTACCACCGGCGGAACTGATCGACAAATTGGCCGATGCGCTGGAGGCGAACGCGGATGAGGGACGCCATCTCATGGGCTATGCGCCCCGTCCTGTCGCGTCCCTGCCCGCCCTCGATGAAGCTGCCGAAGGCGCAGAGGGAGAGACGCGCGTAGCCGAGGCACAGGCGACGCAGGCGCTTGTGAACACGCAGAGGCACCTCAATCAGGTGCAGCGGCAGTTGGACGACATCGCGCGCAGCCTGGAACATGTGCGGCGTTTGCTGCCAGGGTCTTCCCTCATGGCAAGGGCAGGCGAAAGCACGCCAGAGGCGGAGAGCGAAACGGTTGGGGCCACCGGGGCGGATCCGGAAGCCGCCATGCCCGAAACGTCCGCATCGCGCCGCGCCTCCTCAACAACGCACTTATTGCCATCATCGCTACACAGCCAGGCACAGAGTGGGGGCAGTGTCGTGCCACTCGTCTCCGCCCTGGGCATCCTGTCTGTTGCCAGTGTCGAGCGGGTGTTTGCCGTGGCCAACCCTGTGGCGGATGTGGGCAAAACGTTTGTCAGCCTGGCTCTTGCGACCTGCCTGGCAGAACGAGGTCGAACCCTGCTCATCGATGCGACCCCCAATGCCAGCCTCACTCGCCAGAACCGTTTATCGCGTCCGTCCGCTTCCCTGCACGACGCCCTGACCGGACGCCTGGAACCGGCTCATCTGCTGCAAATTGCTGCGCGCCGTCTTGCCACGTTCGAGTTGTTGATGTCGGGGTGGGACATGCTCAAACCCATCGACGAAACGCAGGTTGCTCAACCCCACGCCGAACAGGTGGCCGCCGCTCTGAGGGGGTTTCAGTACATCGTGATTGACACGCCGTCCTCGTCAGGGTACTGGCTCGACCTGGCTCTGCGTCTGGGGACGGACGTGGTGATCCCACTTGCAAACCGTCCGTCTCCCATGGAGAGCAGCCTGGATGCCGCTTGGATGGTTGGGTGGCGGGCTGGGGAATTGCGGGGAGCGGAAGCGCCGCCACTGCGGGTGTATGGTCTGCTGAACCGCGTGGAGGCGGGACAGGACACGCAGCGGATGCAGATCGCGGCGCAGGGAGTACGCGGTCTCACGCTGCTGCAAACCGAAATCGGCGAATTGGCGGTTCGGGACACCTGGCTCGACTATTTTGACGAGGTCACAGAGGAATTGCTGCGGCGCGGCGAGTAGGGCCGGAGAAGGGCAGAACGGGAAAGGCCGATGCAAACACGCCTGCAAGGGTTTGCCGCACAGGCGAGGACAGCACAGAGACATCTGGCTGGAAAGGAGGAATCTGGAGGAAAGAGGGGATGGCGCCATCCCCTCTTTTGCCGGCAGTGTCAAGAGCGTTTGAAAAATGGTTCATCGCCAAGTTCGGTGAAGACTGCTCGCTTGCCTTCGATCACGTCGGCTGGAGAACTCTCTTGCGGAGCAGATCAAAGTCGGCGCGTCCGTAGCCTCGCCGCTTCACAAAATTGAGGCGGTTGACGCTGCCTTCCACCGGTCCGTTACTCCAATACAAAGACAATCCCGCTTCCACCGCGGCTTGATCTTGTTGCAGGCCAGTTGCATAGCCACGCATTTCGGCCACGTCACAGGCCAGCGATGCGCCCAGCAAGGAACGAAACTCTTGGCCCTGCACCGTTGTCAAGGGCATTGTGGAGTACGCGGCGCTTGCCACTCGTCTGGAGGGATGGCACGTGGCCCCCTCCCCGGCGGCCCTGGACCTGCGCAAACAGGCACAGCAAGCGGGCTTGGCACAGCACCTCGGACGTCCCCGTCCGCCGCTCTTCGGGCGCGAGCAGGCTCTGGCCGACCTGACGCGCCAGCTCGCCGCCCTGCCGCCCCTCGTCGTCCTGACCGGGCCACCCGGCGCGGGCAAGACCGCGCTGGCCCTGGAAGTCATGCAGGGTGTGCGCGAGACGTTTGGACCGTCCGTATGCCTGGTGCGGCTGCAGGACCTGACCCACGGCGACAGAATTCTCCATGCCATCCTGCGCAGCCTCGGCGCGGCCTGCCCGGGACCAGACGCTTTCGAGGAAGCCGTGCGCGTTCTGTCCGCAGCCCCGTGCCTGCTCGTTTTGGACAACCTGGAGCACCTGCTCTCAGAAGGCCGGGGGGGAGCCGACATGGTGCGCGCCCTGCTGCGGCGCGTACCGACCCTGACCTGCCTGGTCACGTCCCGTGAGCGCCTGCCACCGGGCCCGGAGGAGGCGGTAGAAGCGGAGTTTCGGGTAACACCCCTTCCCTTTCCCACGGAGACGGCCTCGTGGGAGGAGCTGCGGGCCAATCCCAGTGTGCGGCTGTTTGCGGAGCGCGCCCGGCGCGCGGATCCCGACTTTGCGCTGACGCGGCAGAACGGCGGGGACGTGGGACGGCTGTGTCGGCTCCTGGACGGCCTGCCGCTGGCCCTCGTCCTCGTGGCCGAGTGGGTGCGTACCCACACGCCCGCGCGCATGGCCAAGGAGATCCGCCGTCTGCTGCGCGAACCCTCGCCTCGCCGCAAAGCCGGGCCGTCTTCTCGTTTGTCAGGAGCAACGGAACCAGCGGGAGCAGGCGGTGCGCCGTACGCGACCTTGCAGGCGGCCCTTGAGTGGAGTTACGCCCTGCTGGACGCGGAGGCAGCCTGGCTTTTCAACCGCTTGTCCGTCTTCCGGGGCGGGTGGACGCTTGAGGCCGCCGAAGTGGTGTGCGGCGGGAGAAACGCGGACACGGGGCAAACGGCGGAGGACGCGGAAATTGCGGAAAGCGCGGAGGTGACGGCCGGGCTGGTGCGCCTGCTGGACGCCTCGCTTGTGGAAGTGGAACGCGCGGATGCGGGAGAGGCCCAGGGCGACAGGCGCTTCACGCTCCTGGCGACGCTGCGCCAGTTCGGCGCGGAACAGCTGGGGGAGGCGGAGCGGCGCGTCCTGGCAGGCCGCCACGCGGACTACTTCCTGCGGCTGGCGGAGGAGGCCGCGCCTTGCCTGCTGGGGGCCGAGCAGGGAGCCTGGCTGCACCGCCTGGAAGCCGATCACGCCAACTTCCTGGCCGTGCTCGATGCCTGCACCGCGACAGGTCTGGAGGCGGAGACGCCCGGACCGGCACAGGCCGAGACGGGGTTGTCAAAACCAAAGGGGGATTTTAGGGGGGAGATTGGAACGGGCGTTCGTCGCCCAAAAGAGGGAGAATGGCAAACCAGAGGGTCCCACGCGTCGGTCAGGGCAGGCCAGTGTCAAGGGCATTGCAAAGAGGCGGCGGTCAGTCCGGGGAAGAGGCTGTGAGGAACGGACGGGCGATCTCGGCAACGGCGGCGCGGCCCGTGACACCGAACTTGCGCAGGATGCTGCGGCAGTGCGACTTTACCGTATGCGGCGACACGCACAGCGCGAGGGCGATCTCCCGATCCTTACGCCCCGCCATCAGGTACGGCAGCACGCGATGCTCGGCCTCCGTGAGGAACGCGAGCGGGTCGCGCCCGCTGAGGAAGGTGGAGAGGAGCCGCTCGGTCACATCCGTCTGTCCCTGCTCGCACGCCCGGCACAGCGCGTCCAGGGCTGTCGTCAGCGCCTCGTCTCCCTCCGGCAGCAGGTTCCGCATCGCGTCGGCCTGGCGGCGAACCCCTTGCAGCACGGCGCTGACTTCGCCCAGTAGCGCGGCAGGGGAGGCAGGAGGGGAGGCGAAGGAGGCAGAGAGGCTGCCCAGTTCCGCGCGGCGGGCGGCGTCCTCCTGCTCGCGGTGCAGGAGGGTCGCCACACTGCCCGCCAGCCACTGGAGGGCCACAAGGGTCTCCTCCTCGTAGCGGCTGGCCTCGTAGGAAAGCACGCCCAGCAGTCCCATCACCCGTTCGCTGCGCAGCCCTGCCGGGCGCAGGAGGGGCACGACTATGGTTTCCGCCGAGCGGCGGGCGGTGTCGCCGAAGTTGCGGCCCCGGTGCAGGAGCCGTCCGCTATCCTGGGCCGACCAGTAGGGCTGCTGGTGTTCCAGGATCCAGGCGGTGATGCCGTCGGGGGCGTAGGGAGCCTTTTCCGGGGCGTTCGTACTCCTCGCCGTCGTAACTGTAGGGGAACACCATGGCCGCCTCGCCGGGGCAGAAGAAGCCGATGTAGAAGGAGTCCGCGCGGGTGAGTTTCTGGCAGGTGACGCGCAGGAGATGGTAGAGCGGGTAGTGGCTGTCACCGGACAGGGCGAAGAGGGCCTGGTCGGCGTCGCGCAGGAGGGCGAGGGTGTCGGCGGAAAGGGTGTGCAGGGCAGTCATGGGCGTGTCCTTGCGTAAAAGCAGGCTATGTCCGCGTCCTCCGGCCCCGAGATGGGGGAGGAAGACGCGGCGAAAAGGCGGAACCAGGTTACGCCGCAAAACGGCGATTGGGATAAGGAGCGTGTGGAACCGCTTGTTGTCGCACAAGCCAATGTCCCCCGCAACGTCCCCTTGGGGAGCGTGCAGCGTCCCTTCCCGGAAGTAGGTTCACCTTCCTGCCTCCTCTTTCCTGCCGGCGAAAAGGGCGCTCCGAGGCGGGCGCGTTTTCTCAGTCCCACTTCAGCTCTGGATAATATTTTCGCAGACGCTTCCGATTAGTTGGGCAGCAGCAAGTACGTAGGACACGACTGGCGTACGCGCGAGGAGTGCCTGTATCTGCTTACTGCTGTTACCCACAACGCGCTTGCGGCTTCGGACATGGCGGTTATGAACGTGCAGATGCTCTCCGGCAACAAGGCAGCCCTCCTGGAATGGCTGCACCGCTTCCGCGAACAGGTCATAGACGTCGCCGTGTGGGACAAGGGACACGCCGCCCCTGCTATAGCCCGCAGCGTCCTCAACAGCCGCTGCGAACTGCTGGTGTTCCTGACAGCGCAGAGAAGCAAAGGCAAGAAAGCAAAAGCAAGACGCGGCGTACGCTCTTCACGGCCAACTTCCGGGGAACCTCTGACAACGTGTAACGGGGCAGTCTGCAAAAGCGCAACCCCTTCTTTCGCCTGCACGTCGCCACGTGCCCCTGCCCCTGCCCCGGTGGCTGATGCAGAACTTCGATAGCGAGAGAGGAGCCGGGTTCGACCCCTTCTTGGGGACGGGAACTACGTTGATAGCGGCGGAGCAGAGGGGTCGGAAGTGCTTGGGGAGGGAGAGAGAACCGACCTACTGTGATCTGGTGCGGCATCGGGGGGAGCAGCAAACGCAACGTCCGATAAAATGCCTGATGATCAGATAAATCCCTCGTAGACTGCCGCCGATTACAGGCCGTCACTCTCCTATTTCGGGAGGACCCTTCCAAGCATTGTGTAGGTCGGCCCATTCCGTTTGCTCGTCTTGCGTGAGTAATGGCTGTCCCTGATCGGCGAACCATTTGCGGACGCGCCGTGTCCACGCCCGGCCCTGCGGCTGGCCCGTCTCGCGGCGGCGCTGTTCCAGGGTGCGCAGAATGGCAAAGACGCCCTGCGTCAATGCCTCTTCGCGACCGTGGCGGCGGTCACTCTTGCGCGCATGGTTCCAGACTTTGATGTGAAATCCCAGGGAACGTTCGTCGTCGAGGGTCTGGGCGGAGTGGCGCGCCAGGGCCTCGCTTTCCGCCCGCCACGCGGCGTCTATACTTGGCGAGGATGAGACGGCTTCGGGAAGGAGGGGCGCTTCTATGCGCACAGGGAGGGAGGGGGGGCTGTCGTTTCCCCGTGCTTGGCAGCCAGGCGTTGCGCCCGCTCCTTTAAGTCTGTAAGACCTTCCTTCGTTTCCCTCCGCTCCGCCGTTCGGCGGGAATTTAGAAACGTTTCTGAATTCTATAGTTTCTGTTTCAGAAACATAGTGCCACAAATTGTCGCAGCGTATATGCTGCGACAATTTGTTGTACAAGGGAGGATTGCGTAGTGCGTCATTTTGTCGCACAAGGTCTTCCCGGTGTTGTGCGTCATTTTGTCGTACTACGGGGTGTTGTGCGTCATTTTGACGTACAACACCGGGAGCGTCCATGATACGCTTGCCAGTGGGCTTTTCTACAAGCCGTCGTCCGAGTATTTCTGCCAGGCGCGGCTCGTCTTCGGGAACCAGCGGGTCGTCGAGGGCGACGAAGTAGAGGCTTTCGGTCTGGCGCACATGCCCGGCGGCGTCACGCTCGAAGCGCTCCTCCTTGCGCACAAAGCGGCCAAGGAGGGCGTTGTCGGCGAACACGCGCTGCAATGTCCGCACGGAGCAGCCGACCGCGCCCGCAATGGCCTTCTGGTCCACTTCCACACTCACCTCGCCCGCTCGCAGGTCGCCCGCCAGGCTGCGCAGGTACAAGACGACGCAGGTGGCGGTTTCCCCCAGGCGCGGCATCCAATTCTCTACGAAGTACCGGGACGAAACCACCTGACGGTCAGGACGCGTGATCTCGTTCTTAGCCTCGTTGTAGTAGGGACTGACGAGTAGGCGCGCTGCGGCGGGTCGGTCGGCTGGCTCCTCTGCATCCATGCTCTCTCCTGGTAGGTCATCACTCTGATGGGCTTCTGAAAGTTGTAATCTTGTAACGTTACTTGCTTTCTTAGTTAGTTCCCTACTTGCTGGCAATCACCATTCGCTGCATTCCATGCTGTATACAAGGTTACAGGCAACAACCTCTAAAAATCCGGTTTCACAGGTCGTCTTCACTCCTGGGGGACGGGGGCATAGGATGATCGGCATAAAAGGCAGCGAACGCCTCAGCCACCGCATCCTGTTTGCGATAGCGCCGCTTGGGATCGATCTGGTTGACGCGCTGCACATAGCGGTCAATATAGGCGTTGAGACGCGGGGAGATGCGGATAGTAACCACCCCCGGCTCATCCTCTTGCGCCAGCTGCATGGCCGCTGTCAGGCGTTCCTCGCGCACGTCAGAAACGGACGGCAGCGTTTCTCTCCCGTCCGCGCTTGCAGGGGAAAGCGTCTTGCTGTTTCCTAAACGTCTTCGCCCGCCGCCCGCGGGCCTTAGTTGCAACGCGCTTTTCTTGCTGCGAAGAGTTCAACGTTTCTTGCATACTGCGTTCGTCGCTTGTAACGTTGTAACCTTGTAACGTTGTAACGTTCGTTTCTAGCGCAGGATCTTGCGCGGGATCGGTATCTGACACGTTTTTGCGGCGCTTCTCCTCGTCGAGACGCCGCAAGTCCATGAGGGGGTTGTTTGTCATGCATCACCTGCTTTCTCGTCTGCTTTCTCCGTGGACTTTTTCGCTTTTCGGGCCCGGACGCGCCGCGGGCCTGTCGTGAGTAAGGACGGCTCCGGCCTCGCTTGCGGAGAGGGGAGTGTCCACGCCCTGGATGGGCCACTTCTTGATGCGCTTCATCTCGGCAACTGTCTTTTGCACCAGCTCGCAGGTGAGGAGGCGCTGGCTGCGCACGAAACCCTCAATGAAGACGGTATTGCATAGTACGCACACATCGCGCGGCACGCCTTTGGAAGTGTTGTAGATGGTGTGCAGGGCCGGGACCTCGAAGTAGGAGGACAGGTCCTTACCGCCCGCTACCCGCAGGCGGTGCGCGATCATCTCGCAGGTGTCCTCGAACGTGAGTGGGTCGAGGTTGCCGTATAGGGCGATACGGCTGCGGAACGCTTCCTTGCGCTCCAGCTTGTTGGGCAGATTGTCCTGGGCGAACAGGATGACCGTGATCAGCTTCTCTTCCGAAGTCTGGAAGTTGGTCAGATCGGCAATGGTGTCGATGTTGCGCGAACTGACGCCCTGTCCCTCGTCAATGAGGAGCAGGGGATGTTTACCCTCGCGGAATTGCTCCACGAGAAAGGCCTGCAGGAAGCGCCGGTTGTCGTTTTCGTTGCGGGTTGGCTCCACATCGAAGGCCGAGAGGACGCTGCGCAGAAAGGCAGCGCGCGTCACTTCCGGCGCGGACGGCAGAAACGCCAGTTTCTTGCTCGCATCCGTGGACCAATCTCCAGGAGCTGGTGCGCCGTCGTGGTTTTGCCGCTGCCAATGGGGCCCGTGAGAACGGCCAAACCTAATTTCTGATCGGCGGCGTAGCGCATCTTCGCCATCGCCACTTTGTTCTCCGCGCTGGGGTAGGCAAAGCGGGGACTGGGAGAAGTGGAAAAGGGAATCTCACTCAGGCCGTAGAATGTTTCGTACACAATGTACAACCTCCTGATGTGGTTTCGTACAATCAGGTTGAATGATAGCAGAGGTACGTGAGAGGAGTCAAGTGTAAAGGGGTATTTTCGACAAATACTTTCCCAAACTTGACACCAGGCTTTACCATGATATTATCGGACGTTAAGAGCGTGTAGAAAAAGTGCGCCGCAAGCGCAACCCGCTCCCGTCCAGCAGGACGGTTGGTGGCGGAGCCGCCTCCTAGACGGGGGTTTTCACCCCCGGCTAAGCGAGGATATACCACTTTTTCTACACGCTCTCAGAGGTTTCGGGCTTGATTTCGGGCTTAGAGCGCTTGCAAAACTGATGCATGGTACGCCGTCTTTAGTATCGTCTCAGATACCCACTGATACAGAAGGTGTAGCAGCCCCAAAGTCCGTTTGGCTGCTTCGCCCGGGTTTTAGCCTTTTTTCCACTCCCCACCCGATGGGCTTATTGGGGAATACCTGCACCTTGGGCAATCTACAGGCTCATGATGAAGCAGGTCGCGGCGCGCTCTCCGTCCTGGCCTTCAGACTTTGAAGGCCAGGATAACAAATCCACCTCATGAAGGAAGTGCTGCATAAATGAACTTCACGATGCCTCGTCAACGAGAGACGGCCCTTTCGCAGGAACTTCTGTGATCCCCAAGACAGCGTTTCTTCAAATGATGAAAGAAATGAAGGAATGAAAGAAGAAGCACTGTATATGCCTTTTCTTCCTTAAAGCAGCCCAGGAAACGTCCTTTAAACAAGGTTGCACATACGCTGTCACTTGCTCCCATAATCAAAGGAGGGCCTCCTTCATTACAGATACAAGCGCAGAAAGAACTAGGTGCAAATGTCTACATTTTTATCAGCGCTGATATGTTACAGTTTGACCACACGGAAGTCAGTATGTGCTTGAACAGGTCATGTAATGTACCCGCCGAATTACACGACACCTTCAAACTCTATAAACGGTAAGACAAGAGAACTGCCTGCGTTTACCCGGCAGTTCTCTTGTCTTCCTTTTTTGATATGCTCTCTCAGGCGGCGTTCCTGTGATTTCGCAGGAAGGATACTGCGAAATCAAGGAATTCATTCTGCGATTTCGCAGGAACGCACAACAAACAACAAAGAAGACTGCGGAAACAACAAAAGCGGCGCTCCCAAAAGCGATGTTGTTCCCGATAGGAATGTTGTTTTTCGACTCGCTGTTTTGGAATCGGAAGGAGCGATAGGGAAGGTTGTACCAGCGTAGACCGGGGAATGCTCCGAGGGGCAGAGATATCCCTTGTTCTCGTCAGACGAGCAGGCAAGGCAAAAGCCGAGGCATGGCACTTATGGACAAACCAGATAAACTTGATACTCTTTCCGTCCGCAGGACGGTTGGCGAAGCCTCCCAGACGGGTCGTTTACGGCCCGGCGACTGTGCCATGTTTATCTGATTTGTCCATTAGAAAGGATCGCTGAACTATAAAATTAACCATAATAGGAGTGCCGTATTGCGAAACATTGCACCGGAAAGGTGTATCACGCTGGAAGCGCCTCGCGCCTGGTTCTCAGCGGATTTGCCCTGCGCGCTCGCCGTTCTCGACACCGCTTCCCGGCTGCGTTCCGGTTTCGACAGGTACCGGTGTTCCCATTCCCATAGGCCTCTGATCGAGAACGCGCGCCTTCGCGCTCTCGGCGTACAACCGCAAGTAGGCGTCTCCCATGCGCGCCCAACTGTGCTGCTCCGCCACTTGACGCGCCGCCTGTCCCATCTGCTGTCGCCGCTGCGGGTCGTCAACCCACGCCCCAAGCGTTTGCGCCAGCGCCTTTGCGTCGTCGGGGTCGGACAGCACATGGCCGCACGTAGGGGTCAGCACTTCGGCTCCCCCCGCTGTTACGGCCGTGAGGACGGGCAGCCCGGAGGCCAGCGCTTCCAGCACCACGAGGGAGCAGGCTTCATAGCGCGAGGGAAACACGAACATGTCGGCGGCACGCATCAGGTCGGGCATGTCGCGCCGAAAACCTAGAAAATGGACGCGGTCGCTGACGCCCAGTTTTGCGGCCAGAGCGGGGTAAGGACTGCCCTGCACCGCTCCGCACACCGCCAGGTGCAAGGCGGGGACATCCCTCATGGCTCTCAAGACCGTGTCCAGATTTTTGCGCATCAGGCGCAGGTCGCCCGCGAAAAGCCCCAGAGGCGCATGGAGCGGCAGTCCCAGGTCGCGCGGTTTGCCACTCCCGGTCTGAACTCCTGCAGGTCCACTCCGTTGACGATCACTTGCACCTGCTCGTCCGGTACACCGATCTGATGCAGTTCCTGCCGTACCCGTTCCGACACCGCTACAATCGTTCCCGCCTGGCGAAAAGCCTGTTTCTCCCAACGCGCATTGAGAACCGTGAACAGCCACTGGTAAGCCCCGTAGAGGCCCGGACGAAGGCGGTACGCATGAACGGGGGAGCGCAGCCAGGCATCGTGGACGAAGTGAACGACGTTGACGTCGCTTGGCGCGCAGGCGGCAAACCCATCGGCCTGCACCACGTCGTACGCGCTCTGATGCGCTCGGAGCCATCGCCCGCTGTCTCGGGCAAAGTTCCACACGCCCACCAGGGCGGAGTATTTGTTCAACCAGCGTACCTGCTTCCAGGAAACGTTGGGGTGCGCCTGCAGTTCGGGCGCCAGTTCGCTGGTGACCAGCGTCACCTGCCAACCCTGGCAGGCCGCTCGGTACGCGATTTCATAGTTTACCCGCGCCTGCCCCTCGCCGCGCAGCACACGGCGGGTCACAATCGCCAGCCTCATGGTCTTACTCCTTGTCGCGCGGGGTCGTTCGGAGGCGCAGAGCGCCGCGCGTCCGCCGTCCGGTCGGGCGCGTCCCAACGGCGCTCGCCTGCTGGCTTGCCGCAACATCCTTTGCTGTCTGTACCGCGTTCCGAGAGGGAGGAGAAGGCGTGGAAGACACTGAGGCATCGGCTTCGATCTGCGTCCCCATTCGTCGCGCCGTTTTCTGGAATCGATCCATGCCGCCGATCACAAACCAGGTCAGCATGGTAGTCGCGTAAGAGCCGCCATGCAGCCAGTGGCCGATGTTGACAACCAGAATGCCCACGCTCGCCAGGGCGGTCAGGCTCTGGGCCGTACGCCACCACCGTATTGCGCCTGTCAAAATCAAGGCCATCGCCGTCATGTAAATCAGACCGCCCGCGAAGCCAAGCGCGGTAAAGCTTGTCGCTCACGTCCCATTCCGTGCTGCCCTGTTTTCCCGTGTCGGAAAACTTGCCGGAGGCAATCGTCGTGTACCCCAACCCATGCCCCACGGGGACGCGAAACCCCTCCACAATGCCACTGCCCAGCATGCCAAAATGCGTGGAGGCGGTCGAGGTCTTCTGCTCGGTGGGCTTGAGCAGGCCGCTGAGCTGATGGTCCACGAGCGCCTGTGTCTGCTCGGTATACGTGTTTTGCTGCACTTTCTGCAGGCTCCAGAACAAGCCGCCCGTTGCCAGCGCGACCGCCAGGGCCAGGCGCGGCGCCCACGCGGCCACTGTCCGGCCCTGAATCGTCCACAGCACCACGCACGTCAGGAGGGTCATCACGACCGCGCCGCGTATGCTGGAAAGAAAGATCATTATGGCAAGCAGGGGAATCGGCAGGAGCGCGTGGCGCGCGCCGCGCAGGAACGCGGCCCACAGCACGACCACGCCCACGCTGAGAAACTGTACGTACTCCTGCGCTGAGGTGAAAAAAGAGAACGCGCGGATCGCGCTCTCGGAAATATACAGCGCGTTGTAATTGGCCTTGTTGAGTTCCACCCACTGTTTTTCGGACGGCAGCAGCCCGAAGTAGGTCTGGTGCAGACCGTACAGGGCGGCCAGCAGGGCCACCACAACCGCGCCCATCAGCAGCCGGCGTAGCGTGGCCTCACTGCCCAGAGTGCGTCCGTAATAGTACCATAGAACCGGGACGATGGTGAACAGCATCCCGGCCAAACCAACCCCGATGCCACCCTGTAACGGGTTGAATACCTGCAAAAACATCAGCGTGAGCAGCCACAGAAGGGTGCGGGCCAGGCGGGTATCGCAGGGAAGGCGGCGCGTGAGCAGGAGGTTCAGCAGATGGCCCATCACGATGATCGGGCCGACCAGCAGCAGGGGATCGGTGGACGTCCAGCCCAGCGCGGGAATGATCCAGCGCCGTACGCCGCCCAGCAGGGACAAAAACACCAGGGTCAGCGTAACGCCCGCGCCGGGCGAGCGCTGAAGCAGCATAAATAGAATGCCGACGATGCCCAACGCGGGGAGCGCCCGCTGTCCCGGCGCGCTCCACAGTACGAGCGGCCCGCAGGCGAACGCCACCAGCCCCAGCAGCAGGCGCAAGGCCCATGTCTGCGCCTGCTGCGCGCGGGGAGAGGGCGGCGCGAACGCCTTTCTCTGCTTGCGTCGTCGCTTACGCGGCACTGTCCCGGCCCGTCCGGGCGTGGGCAGGCCGCGCGCGCGTCCACTCTGGGGCGTGGGGCCTGGGGGCCGGGTATTGCTTGCGTCCAAAAAGAACCTTTCTCCGGCTGCCACTGTCTAAAACGACGGCGGCAGCCATTTTACATGCTATCTTGTTGCTCCGACCCACGCCAATTGCCGATAAATTTGCGCGGTCTGCGCGGCCATCTGCGCCGCAGTGCGGCGGTCCGCTTCGGCCTGTCCCTGCGTCCGCAGTCGCTGCGCCAGAACGTCGTCGTCGAGGAGGCGCAGCATCGCCTGCGTGAGTGCGAGCGAGTCGGCGACCGGAACCAGCAGGCCGGTCGCCTCGTGCCGGAGCAGCGCGGCAGGACCGTCGGCGCGGGCCGCGATCACGGGCGTTCCCAGCGCCATCGCATCCAGGAGGGTCAGGCCAAAGCCTTCCTTGGTTGCGGGATGCACAAGCGCGGCGGCTTCCCGGTACAAAGCCACCAGGTCCCCATCCGGCACGTATCCCGTGAAATGGACGCGCCCCGCAATGCCAAGCGCGTGGCAGCGCGCCCGCAGTTCGCCCAGATACCGCTCCTGCGCGGCGTCGCTGGCTTTGCCCACGAGCGCGAACTGCGTGTTGGGATGCCGCTCTGCTACTTGGGGAACGGCTTCGAGCAGATGCCCGATGCCCCTTGTGTTCCTGCAGGCGCGCTACGGTCAGAAACAGCGGTCCCGCGCCCACACCGTACCGCGCGCGTACGCCGGGACAGGGAGGATAGGCGCGCAGCGCGTCGGGTTCCGCGCAGACGGGCGCGACGACCGCGTGAGGACGCTCGTGAAGGCGCTCAAAGCCGCTCTGCACCCTGTCTGTGGTAAATAGCGTAAAATCCCCCGCCTGCCGCAGTTGAAGGCGCAGCGCGGCGTCTGTGGTGTAAGGATAGTCATGGATGTGCCAGAGTTCCGGTACGCGGCTCAGGCGCGCGGCGGACTGCCATACCGGTGCGCCGTCAGGTTGCTGTGTACCACGTCGGCCTGCTCCCGGACGATGAGGCCGCGCAGCCACCAGACGCCCTGCAGCAACCGATGTATGTCGCGCATCCGGTGTTCGCGAAACGCGTACGCGCGCGCGCCCTGCTGCCGCGCCCGCTCCACCAGGGGGCCGGGACGCAGGCAGGCCAGCGTGGGTTCCACCCCACACGCGGGCAGATGCTTGAGCAGGCTGAGCAAGACCTGTTCGCCGCCGCCAATCTCGCCACCGGCGATACCAGCAGCGCTTTCAGGGGGCGGTTGGCGCTTCCCGGCGCGTTCGTCGGCGCATTCATCAGGGAGGGAATTCCGCCGCCGTCATGCCGCGTTCACCCGCGCGCGCATGGGCGCTTTCAGGCTCCGGGTTTTCAGGACGGCCCACAGCGCGGGCCGCAGTCGGGCGCGGGCGCGCTCCGGGTCGCGGGTCGCCAGGTACTCGGCGGGTCGAACGGGTTGTGAACCGCCGGACCGCCTGCGTCGCCCAGGAGCGGCCCCCACAGGCGCTTGCCAATCAAAAACAAACGATACCCGTGCCGCTCCAGGAACGCGGTGACGGGGGTAGGATAGGCGGCGTGCTCTTCAAAGATGATGTCGCGGATGTCGCCCTGTTCCAGTCGACGCGCGCTGCCTTCCAGCACGGCGAGCCTCGTGGCCCTCCACGTCGATTTTCAGCAGGTCAATGGGCCGCAGGGGGTCGGTGGCTTCGTCCAGGCGGGCCATGGCGACGAGCAGGGCTTTGCGGGCCAGGGGCTCGGACGTCGGGCTGGACGCTGCCGCCCCTCCCTTACCGTGTAAGCCGGGCGCATGGAGGGCCAGGCTTGCCGTTCCCCGGTTCGAGGCGAACTCTTCCTGGTCACAGCGTGGCCGTGCCGGACCGGTCGGAAAAGGCGACCTGCCGCGCCGTGACCTGCGCCCCGCCGCCCTCGGCCTCCCACGCGCCCACATTCGCCGCCAGTTCGTCGTAAATGTCGGGGTGCGGCCTCCAGGCCAGGACCCGGCCCGTCACGCCCACGCGGGCGGCCATAACGCTGGTCATGTGGCCGATGTTGGCCCCCACGTCCACGGCGTACGCGCCCGGGTCCAAGAGCCGCCAGATGGCTTCGCTGACGGTCAGGTCGTACACGCCCTTGCGCCAGATGCGGGCTGCCGATCACGTCGCGGGGATGGTAGCGCAGGCGGTAGCCCCACGGCAGCCGGGTTTCGGCGCAGTCGTCGGCGGGCAGGGCGCGGGCCTGCCACACGCGCCGCAGCGCCTGGCCGGGTCGAAACAGATATTCAGGCTTGTCCAGCAGATGTTTCAGGGACACCAAAGTCTCCTCGCTCCCACGCTTCCAGCGCGTTCAGCAGGCGGTCGGCAATCGCCTCCCGCGCGAACTCCCGCGCAAACAGTTGCGCCGCTTCCGCGCCCAGCCGCGCCCGCAGCGGGGCGTCGCCCGCCAGCCGCAGCGCCTGCTGCTCAAACCCCCGCTCGTCCCGGACATCGGCCAGGACCAGCGCGCTCGTCCTCCCGCAGCAGAAGCGGTCGCTCCAGACGCCCCGATTGCCGACCGTCGCAATGCCATGCTGCATGGCCGTCATCAGCGAACTGCGCCGGGTAGAAACGCCGTCCAGAAACGCCGCCAGATACATATCCATAGCGGCGAACCGGCGCGAAACTTCCTCACCCGGCAGGAACCCCGCCGTCACGAGCGGCACACTGGTGCCGTGTGCGCGCCACTGTCCCCACGGCCCCATGTAAAGCAGGGTGACTTGATGCCCCGCCCGCCCCAGCCCGCGCAGCGTCGTGTCGATCAGAGGCAGCATCCGTGAAATATGCGCCGTGCCGAACAAGCCTACGACGAAATCCGCTTCGTTAAATCCAAGCCGTTCGCGGGCGTGGGCGCGGGACAGGGAAACCCGCGCAATATTGGAGCCGACGGGCAGGTGGTGGATCGGCTTGTTGGGAAACCAGCGCTGAAACTGCCGCGTCCAGGGCTGCACCGAGAAAAACAGCGCGTCCGCCGTTTGTCCCAACTTCCACAACTGCCACCGCTGCCACGTCGTCATTACGGCAAATTTCCAGCTTACGATGGGCACAAACACTTCATGGAACATCACCGCCAGCCGCGTTTCGGGCAGTTCCCGCTTTACATCGCGCAGGACGCGGGGCAGATGCAAGTTCCGGCCCCGCCTGCCATACGCGAACGGGTTGTATTGCAGCAGCAGCAAATCCGGGCGATTCCACAAGCGCCTGTTCCCGAATACCCGCCACGCTTGCCGGTTGCGCAAAACAAAACGTCGGCACGATACGCGCCCCGGCAATCGGCGCAGGCGTAAACTCCGTTCCGGTCAGGATGGTGACAGCGCATTTCGATTGGGAGACAATCTGCGCGGCCAGCGCGGCGGTATAATCGCCGATGCCATCCAACTGCGGCGGCAGCGCGGGGACAATGATGTGCAGTTTCACAATGCCCCACTTCCGTTGTCGCCAGCGGGTGTTTCCACTCTGTCCGCCTGGTTCACTGTGTCCAGCGGGTAGCGCTTGCGGATGCCGGGCCGGGTTGCCCGCGATCAGCAGGCGGGCCGCTTCCGGCGCGAAATCTTTTGTGACCACGCTGCCCGCGCCCACCACCGCGCCTGGCGGGACGCGGCACCCAAGCAGCATCGCCCGCGCGCCCACGTACGCGTCCGCGCCGACTTCCACCCGCGTGGCCGCAAGCCGGGAAACGCCGTCCGATTGCTGCATCTCATGACTCCAAAAGTGCGTGTCCCGGCCTCGATCACGGCCCGGTCACCGATAAGGACGCTTCCGGTCGCGTCTACGAAGTGATGGCTCATGAAGGAGACGCCGGCTCCGATACTCACGTCGCCCGGAAACTCCGGCCCGTACATGGAGCCAAAAATGGAATTGAAATTGGCGATGATCGTCCCCGACCCGATGGACAGCCGCTTCACGTTGCGGACAAGGTTGAAGTGGCCGATGGCTACGTCGTCGCCGATTGTCACGCTTCGGCTATGGAGATCACCACCGATGGCCAGTTTGACGGTGCGGCGCTGGCGAATCGTGAGCGGTAGATGAGTCTTTGGATGCGTGGCGACGCGGGCTTTTCCTCTCGACGACCTTGAAAGTTCCAAATCCAACGAGTTGCACGGTTTTATCTTGCCTCAAACCCGCCTTGATTCCTTCGATGACGAGGGAAACTGCGCGGTCCGCTGCAACACGACTCGTTTGACGACCCAGCCCCCTTTGGACAAAATCGATCAGACCAGCCTTGTTCATTTGATAAGACGAACAGCGAAATCGAAAGACCGGTTGGTCTTGCCTCGCGGAACAGCCTTACCGGAACCAAAAACCGATGGACTGATAATGGGTCGTTCCGCGCGGGGCGTCAACAGGAAATTTGCAAAGAATTCGCCCTTTCTCGGAGGCGGCTGGCCAACTGCATGGCCAAAGAAAAAAGTTGCCAACCACTCGGCAGCCGCCATATTTGCGGCCCTCTACGATGCCTCGTGGTGTAATGGTAGCACAAGTGACTCTGAATCACTTTGTCAAGGTTCGAGTCCTTGCGAGGCAGCCAGCCGTCAGCGGATGGCGTCTGAAGAATGGTACAACCCGGAGGTCGATTCCTCGGCGGCCGGGCGGGATCAGTGCGTGGTGACGGCCGCACCGTCCAGACTCGCGGCAAGCGACGCGACGGCGTGCAGGAGCGCACCGGGCTCGAACGGCTTCGGCAGATGCATCTGGAAACCGGCGGCCAGTGCCTGGGCCTGATCTTCCGGGCGTACAAACGCCGTCGAGCGCAAGCGCCGGCAACTCGCGCAGGCTGTCCTCGGATGACGCCCGCAGCCGCCTGAGTAAACTGTAGCCATCTTCGCCGGGCATGGCAATGTCGCTGATCAACACGTCGGCGTTCCAGTTCTCCGAGCACATCGAGCGCCGTGGCCACCGAGTCCGCTTCGCGCACCTGCGCTTGCGCCCGGCTGAGCAGGCGCACGACCACCCGGCGCGAATCCGGCTCATCGTCCACCACCAACACTTTGCAACTCTCCAGCGACGGCAGTTCGGGCACCGCGCCGCGTTCGATTCGACCGCTCCGAACGTCTGACGTATCGGTTTCCGATGAAAATCCGCCGCTTGCATCCAACGGCAGCAAGACGGTGAACGCGGCACCCTGTCCGTCGCCGCCGCTGTGGGCGGAGATGTGCCCGCGGTGCATCTCGACCAGATGCCGGGTGATCGATAAACCGAGACCCAGCCCGCCGTGCGAACGCGTGCTCGAACCGTCGAACTGCCGGAACCGATCAAAAACGAACGGCAAAAAATCGGCTTTGATCCCGACGCCGGTATCGCTGATTTCGATGACCGAATGCGTGTGATCCTGCGAGGCGTGAACGGTCACGACCCCGCCGCCGGGCGTGAATTTGATCGCGTTGGAAAGCAGGTTCCACACGACCTGTTGCAGCCGGTCGGCGTCGCCCTGGATCGGCACGGGCATGGCGTCCACGATCCTGCGAAGCGAAACGCTCTTGGCTGCCGCGGCAGGCCGGGCGCTGGTCAGGGCGGCATCGATCACACCCGACAGATCGACCGGTCCGAGTTGCAAGCGCACCTTGCCGCAGACGATGCGCGAGACTTCCAGCACGTCTTCGACGAGGCGAGCCTGTGAACGGGCGTTGCGCTCGATGACCTCGATGCCTTCGCGCACCTCGGCGTGGTCCGGTTCGCCGGACCGCAGGATTTCCGACCAGCCGAGAATCGCGTTGAGCGGCGTGCGCAGTTCGTGCGAGAGGATCGCCAGGAACTCGTCTTTGCTGCGGTTGGCGCTCTCGACCATCCGCCGGCTCTCCTGTTCGCGCAAAAGCAACTCCGCCGCCTGCTGCTGGGCGAGAGTGCGCTCCGCGATCTCGTTCTGGAGACGGAGGTTGCTGTCGCGCAACTCGGCGGTGCGCGCCTCGACGCGGCGTTCCAGTTCATCGTTGACCAGTCGCAGGTCTTCCTGCACCCGCTTGCGTTCGATGGCGTAGCGGATGGCCTGGGCGAGCAGGTCGCCATCGATCCGGCCTTTGACCAGATAATCCTGCGCGCCCTCGCGCACGGCGGCGACGGCCAACGCTTCGTCGTCCGAACCGGTGAGCACGATGACCGGTCTGTCCGGGGCGGCACGCTGCCATCGTTCGAGGGTTTCCAGGCCGAAGCTGTCCGGCAAGCTCAGATCGAGCAGGATGATGTCAGGCCGCGACGCGGCGAGCGCCGCAAGGGCGGCTGCCAACGTCGGCACTGCTTCCACTGTAAACTCCTGTCCCCCGTGTACGTCCGTCAGATGCTCGCGGACGAGACGCGCGTCGCCGGAGTTGTCCTCCACGAGGAGTACACGGATGGAAGAACTGGCAGGCATACAGCGAACACTGCGGTCGGCCGGAAATATGTAGCCGATCCGATGCCACGTCCAATCAGGCGGTCGGCCGGCGGGGTCTCGCCGGAGTCTCAGGTCGGCAGCTTGACGATGGTCAGCCAGAAATCCTCGATGGAAGCAACGATCCCCACGAACTGATCCAGGTCCACCGGTTTGGTGATGTAACAATTCGCGTGAAGGTTATAGCTCTCGAGCACATCCTTTTCGGCGGACGAGGTGGTCAGCACGACGACCGGCAACCGACGCAACGCCGGATCGGCCTTGATCTCGGCCAGCACTTCGCGGCCATCCTTGCGAGGCAGATTGAGGTCGAGCAGAACGAGGTCGGGACGAACGGCATCTTCGAAAGGAGCTTCCCGCCGTAGGTAGCTCAGTGCTTCCACGCCGTCGCGTGCCACGGCCAGATTGTTACGCACCTTCGCCTCTCCGAGTGCTTCCTGGGTCAGGCGTACGTCGCCCGGATTATCCTCAACCAACAAAATTTCGATGGGCCGCATGGCGGGAAATCGCGGATTCTCGTGGAAATGTTCTATCATGGGGATGGCGGGTAGAGTGAAGAGGAAATTCGCGCCTTGATCCGGGCAGGCTTTCCACCCAGAGCCGGCCGCCGTGGCGTTCGACGATCTTCTTGCAGATCGCCAGGCCGATGCCGGTGCCGGGTAGCTCTCCTTGCTATGCAGGCGTTGAAAGATCACGAAGATGCGTTCGAAATATTGCGGCTCGATGCCGATGCCATTGTCCTGGAAGGAGAACCGCCAGAAGTTTTCCTCGTCGCGTCCAACGGTGATGCTCCACCCGTGGCGGTTCGGTGCCGTGGAACTTGAGCGCGTTGCCGATCAGGTTCTGGAAAAGCTGGCCGATCTGGGTGCCGTCGGCGAGGACGGTCGGCATCTCCTCGGGCGTGACGATCGCAGCCTCCGCCGCCTCAATCGTGGCCTTCATGTCCGAAAGCACCCGACGCAGGACCTCGCCGGTATCGACCGGCTCGCTCGGCCGGGCCTGCGTGCCCACGCGCGAAAGGGCCAGCAGGTCGTTGATGAGCTTCTGCATCCGGCTGGCCCCGTCCACGGCATAGGCGATGAACTCGTCGGCGTTGGCGTCCAGCTTGCCCTTGTAGCGCCGGGACAGCAGTTGGGTGTAGCTGCTGACCATCCGCAACGGTTCCTGCAGATCGTGCGAGGCCACGTAGGCGAAGCGTTCCAGTTCGGCGTTGGACCGGGCAAGGTCGAGCGAGTATTTACCGAGGGCCTCCTCGGCCCGCTGCTGCTCGGTGCGGTCGCGGATGGCCGAAATGACCAACTGCTGCCCGCCCACCTCCAACGGGCTGCGGCTCATTTCCACGGGAAAAAGGCACCGTCCTTGCGAACGCCGTCGTATTTCGCCGCGAGCGCCTTGAACTGCACGTAAGCGCCGTCGCTGCGCCGTTCCGCCGGATCGGACGACGCCTCATCGGGGTCGTCGCGCTGCACGAGAAGCTGACTCAACATGCGTCCGGTGAAATCATCGCGCGGAATAGCCGAAGAGCGTCGCCGCTTGCGAGTTGACCATCTGGATGGCCCCCGCCGGGTCCGTGATTACCATCGCGTCGGGCGCGCCGTTGAGCACACTGCGAAACTTCGCGTCGCTTTCCCGCAACGCCTCTTCCGCGCGCCGGCGGTTGGCGAGATCGTGCCAAATGAAGAAAAAAAACGCCCCGAGCGTCACCATCGTCAGCGCCAGGAAAATCACGAAACTCGTCAGCGTTTTCTGTGCGCTCGCTTCGGATTCCATCGTCCGGTGCTTGAGCAGTTCGGTCTCCACCCGCTTCATCTCGCCGGTGGCGAAACGGATTTGATCGACGTTCTCCTTCGGTTCCGTGCCGACCGTGGGAGCGACCGTCTCGACCCCGGCTTTCTGGCGTAGCTCGACCTTGTCGTGGAGGTAGGAAATCGCCCGGTTGACGAGCGTTTGGACGCGTTCGATGTGTCCTTGCTGGAGGGGGTTGTCGGCGGTGAGACGACGCAACTCCTCCAGCCGTGCGCCGACGTTATCGATGCCGTTCTGGTAGGGTTCGAGATAGTCTTTCTTGCCGGTCAGCAGATAGCCGCGCGCGCCGCTCTCGATCTCGTCAACGCTGCTGGAAACGCCCGCGATCTGATCGAGCACGTCGATAAGTGTGCACGACCCAGCGGTTGAAATCGCCGTGCAGTCCGGCGCCTCGTGGAAGATGACGACGCCGAAGAATACGATGGCCAGGAATGCCAGGACGAAGGCGGCTATGATTTTATGTTCGACTTTCACGGGCGCAGCGGGGAACCGGAGGCGATCCACGGGTCACAGCTTTCATCCTCCATGCGATGGCGCGGCGCGGTGCCTGTATCGACAACTAACGCGCGGGCAGCCGGATTTGGCCGGATGCGCGCGCAACGTTTGCCCCCGGGCGCGTAGTTTGCTCTAGTGTGCGGCTGTGTTCTACCGCGTCTTCGCCGCCGGCATCGTCGTGTTCTGGCTGCTGATGGGGACGCTTGCTGGTCCGCACGGAACTCTTTCCCGACCGTGGAAGCCGTCTGCCTGTGCCCGTCGGATTACGTCGGACACCTGATTTTTCGGCACGAGCAACCGTCGGACCTGATGCTTGTACTCCCAGAAACGACGGCTGGACGGCAGCTTCCACCTCCAACCCAAACACCTCTCCGTGTCGCCGGATGGCAAGACGGCCCGGGCAACCTGGTGATTCTCAGCGGCAATTTCCTGCTGACCTTGCCGGGACTGCCCGGCCAGCGCGTCATCTTTCATGGCGCCTGGAACTGGACGACCACGAGCAAATCCGCCGGCGTGGACCTGTCCCTCAGCTTGCACGAGCCCAAGCAGAGCACGCCGGGCGTGACGCTTGCACCTCGACGGGCAGTCCGACGGAAAATCAGTGGCACTATCGAGGTCGCGCAAGGCACCCAGACGCTACGCGAAGGGAATGGCACGCCCGAGGAAATTTTGGATAAACTCGATCTCCGTGCCTACGGGATCGATGCGCGTAGTTTCTCGCACCTGGGGCCGCTGGCTTCCGCGACGACCCTGACCGCCCACCGTGGCGTCCTGCATGTCAACGACGAGGACATCGAGAGCTTTGTGGTGACGATCCACCAGGGCGAGGGGATGGACACCGCCGTCCACGTCAACCAACTCGGCCAGATTCTCGCGGTGAAAACCTTCCTGGGCTATGATCTCTACGACGAGACGCTCGCCCCCTGACCTCCGCCGACAACGTCACCCATGATCCAGGCCCAGGCACTCAGCAAAAACTTCGGCTCGTTGCGCGCGGTCGACGGCCTGGACCTCGACATTGCCCAGGGGGAGTTCTTCGCGTTCCTCGGTCCCAACGCCGCCGGCAAAACGACCACGATCAAGATGCTCACCGGCTTGCTGCGTCCGAGTTCCGGGCGGGCGACCGTGGCGGGGTACGACATCCAGAAGGACCCGAACGCCGCCAAGCGGCTCATCAGCTACGTGCCGGATTTTCCGTTTCTGTACGACAAGCTGACGCCGCGGGAGTTTCTGATGTTCGTCGGCGAGCTTTACGAGATGAACCGCACGGACATCGTCCTGCGGACGGGCGAGTTGTTCGAGCAGTTCCACCTGACCGAGTTATCACAACGAACTGATCGAAAACCTCAGCCACGGCACCCGCCAGCGCGTCGCAATTTCGGCCGGGTTGCTGCATGACCCGAAGGTGTTCATCATCGACGAGCCGATGGTCGGTCTCGACCCGATGCACGCGCGCATCGTCAAGGACGAGTTCAAGGCGCGCAGCCGGGCGGGTTGCACGATCTTCCTTTCCACGCACACGCTCTCCGTGGCGGAGGAGATGGCGGACCGCATCGGCATCATCAACCACGGCCGGCTCGTCGCGCTGGGCACGGTGGACGAACTGCGCCGCCAGAACCAGGAGGCGGGCGGAGCGCTGGAGAAAATCTTCCTGTCGCGTGATCGACGCCGAGGAACGGCACCTCGAGGAAGTCGCCGCGCACGAAACGCAAGAGATCCTCCCGCCGATGACGGTGCCCTCTGTCAGGCAATCGGATCGGGAGCCCGGGGTCTGGGAAACATTGCGCGCGCTGACGCCGTACGCAACGCAACGCCCTCGTGGCCAGTTACCTGGGCTGGACGCTCGACGCGTTCGATTTCTTCATCCTGGTCATGATGCTGCACCGGGTCGAAGAGAGTCTTCCCAAATCGCCGTACTCGATCTCGACGGCGATTTTTCTGACCCTGGCCATGCGCCCGCTGGGCGCGCTCGTCTTCGGCTATCTGGCGGACCGCTACGGCCGACGCCCGACGCTGATGTTCAACGTCGCGTTTTTCTCGTTGATGGAATTGCTCAGCGGCTTCGCGCCGACGCTCGGCTGGCTGCTGGTATTGCGCGCGCTCTTCGGCTTCGGCATGGGCGGGGAGTGGGGGGTCGGCGCGTCGCTGGTCATGGAAACGGTTCCTGCCCGGACGCGGGGCGTCCTGTCCGGCATTCTGCAGGAAGGGTATCCCGTGGGTTATCTGTTGGCGGCGGTCGTGTACAAGTGCGTGTTCCCGTGGGGTGGGTGGCGGTGGATGTTTTTCGTGGGATCGGTGCCGGCGTTGCTGGCGTTGTACATCCGCAGTTCGGTCGAGGAATCGCCGGCGTGGGAGCAGGGACGGCAACAACGGTCGGCGCATCGGGTTGGGCACGACCGACGCGCGCCATGTGGACAGCCGTGCGCGAGAATTGGAAACTTTTTGTCTACCTGACCGTGATGATGGCGGCTTTCAACGCCTTCAGCCACGGCACGCAGGACCTCTATCCGAGCAAGTTCCTCGAAAAACAACGCGGTATCGACGAGCAGACCGTCGGGAACATCGCCATCGTCTATAACCTCGGCGCGCTGACGGGCGGCATCCTGTTCGGCGCGTGGTCGCAACGGCTGGGCCGTCGGCGGGCGATCATCACCGCGTCGCTGCTGGCGCTGCCGATGATCCCGGCGTGGGCCTTTTGCACGACGCCGGTCGCCATCGCGGTGGCGGCGTTTTTCATGCAGTTCGCGGTGCAAGGCGCGTGGGGCGTCGTGCCCGCGCACCTCAACGAACTATCCCCGGCGGCGGTGCGCGGGACCTTTCCAGGGTTGGCGTACCAGGTCGGCAATCTCCTCGCGGCTTCCACCCCGATCATCCAGACTTGGCTGGCCGAGTCGAACGGGAATACCGTCGCACGCCTACGCCGTGGCGCTGGCCGCGTTCGTGGGGTGCGGTGCCCTGGCGGTGGCGGCGCTGGCGTATTTCGGTCCCGAGGCGAAAGACATCCAACTCGCCGCGGGCGAAGTTTCGCCTGCCCTCGCATAGATCGTTTCGCATCCTCACTCAAATGGAACCCGCCGCTTCTCCCCAGGAAAATTTCTCTGTCCGCTGGCTGTGGTGGGGACAGCGCGCGGGTCGCTTGGAAGTCGGCATTCTCCTGGCAATCTTCGTCGTGGTGGCGGCCCTGTGGGCTTTCGGCGCGATGGCCGCCGAAGTGATCGAGGGGGACCCGGCCAAGTTTGACGAACGCATCCTCCTTGCCCTCCGTCAGCCCGGCAACCTGGCGGTGCCAATCGGTCCGTCGTGGGGATTGCAGGTCGCGCGGGACCTGACGGCCTTCGGTGGCCCGGTCGGCATCGGGATGGTGACGGCGGTGGTGTCCGGCTACCTCGTTCTCCAGCGGCGGTTTGGACTGCTGTTGTTCGTGTTGGGGTCGGTCTTCAGCGGGACGATCCTCGGCCTGTTTCTCAAGGAAATGTTCCACCGGCCGCGGCCGGACGTGGTGCCGCATCTGACCGACATTTCCACGGCCAGTTTTCCGAGCGGGCATTCCATGCTGTCGTCGGTCGCTTATCTGACGCTGGCGGCGCTGCTGGCCCGCGCGGTGCCGGATTGGCGAACGAAAATCTATTTCCTGGCCGTCGCCGTCGTGCTCATCGGACTGGTCGGATTCAGCCGCGTATTCCTGGGCGTGCACTATCCCACGGACGTACTTGCGGGCTGGTGCGTGGGCAGCGTGTGGGCGATCCTCTGTTGCGTCGTGGCGCACTTCATCGAAAAGCGTCACACGATCCCAAAATCGGAGGAACTGGGCAACGCGGGTGCCGCGAAAGATGGTGGGCCGACTGGGACTTGAACCCAGAACCAATCGCTTAAAAGGCGAGTGCTCTAACCATTGAGCTATCAGCCCGCGTGGGAAGGACTGAGTTACTTCCAAAGCGCCGTTCGCGCAAGTTCCCTTTTTTCAAGAGCGCGGCGCTTGGCGGATGGACATCAGAACGTCGCGCAAGGTGTGCCGGGGTCTTTCGAGCCGGAACACTCGCAGCCCTGCTGCCGCTGCGTCTCCATCCTTTTGCGGGTCGTCGCCGACATGCCAAGCGCGGTCGGGCGTGACGCCGAAAAGCTCCAACGCTTTGGCAAAAATCCGCTGATCCGGCTTGTCCGCTCCGACCTCGCTGGAAATGATGACATGTTCGAAGAACGGCGCGAGCGCCAAGTCGTGCAGCACCTTGCGCAGCCTGCCGTCGAAGTTCGAGATCACCCCCAGGCGATACCTTTCTTCGCGGAGCAGCGACAGCGAGTCGTGTACATCCGCGTACGCCGCCCACACGCCCGGCTCCGCGAAGTGGGCGTAAACTTCTTCAAAATAAGCATGCAGGTCGAACTGCTCGAGTTCGGCGGGAGTCAGCACGGCCTCGAAGACGCTCCCCACGAGGCCGCGCCACCAGCCTTTGTCGTCCTCCGGTCGCGGGCCGTCCGTGGTCGTTCGTTCCGGGGCCGCCTTCCACGCCGCTCGGAACGCCCTGTCCAGTGCCGACGCATCAGGTGCGACGCCGAACCGCAGAGACACTTCTCGATAGTGTTCACCGACGGATTTCGGCAGATAAATCAACGTGTCGGCGGCATCGAAAAAGATCACATCGGGGTCGGTCGGCATTTTCTTGTCAACGTGGCGTGCATCTGCAAAATAGCGAGCCTTGAACGCCCCATCCCTCCGAGCCAACCTCGTTGCGCTCCTCCTGTTGGCGGGATGGTCCGTCGGATTGTCACAAGCACAGATTCCCACGGCTCCCACCGAGGGCTTGCATAATAATCCACCGCGCGTCCACGCCCTGATCAATGCGCGGTTGGTAGTTGCACCCGGAAAGGTCATTGAGCACGGCTGCCTTGTCGTTCGTGACGGGCTGATCGCCGAGATAGGGAGCGACGTGCAACCGCCCGCCGACGCCCGGGTGTGGGACCTCGCCGGAAAAACGGTCTACGCGGGCTTCATCGATGCCTATTCGCGCTATGGTCTCGCCGCCAAGGACCGGCCGCGCCCGCTCCGGCCCGAAAAACCCGGTCATCCCGGCGTTCAAGTCGAGAAGGAATCCGGAAATCCTTCCGGGGCAGGCTCGTGGAACCCGCTCGTTACCCCGCAGCATGATGCCGCGCGGCTACTCGAAACCGACGAAAAACAGGCGGAGAAATGGCGTGCGATGGGATTCACGAATGCGCTCGTGGTACCGGGGCGCGGCATCTTTCGCGGCAGCAGCGCGCTGGCGGACCTCGCCGGCAAGGACGCGAACCGCAGCCTCGTGCCCGGCGCGTCGCTCCAGCATGTGGCTTTCGACGAAAATCGGGAGGATGGGCAGGTGCAATATCCGGATTCGCTGATGGGTTGCATCGCGCTCATTCGTCAGACGCTGCTCGACGCGCAGTGGTATCGGCAGGCGCGGCAGTTTTACCGTGACCATCCGGGCGCGGGCGAACGGTCCGAGGCCAACGAGGCCCTCGGTGCGCTAGGCGGGGTGGTTTCCGGACGGGTTTCGATTGTCTTTGGAGCCGAAGACGAACTCGACCTGCTGCGGGCGTTGCGGATCGCGGAGGAGTTCAAACTGCGGCCGGTGTTGCGAGGCAGTGGTTACGAATACCGCATGATCGATCCGTTAAAGAAATCGGGCGCGACCATCATCCTGCCGCTCGTGTTTCCCGAAACGCCGGACGTGGAGACGCCGGAAAAAGCGTTGGATGTCAGCCTGGAGGAACTCGAACACTGGCAGGAAGCTCCCGCCAATCCCGGCGTGCTTGCGAAGGCAGGCGTGCCGTTCGCGCTGACCACCGATGGACTCGACAAGCCGGAAAAAACGTTCTGGCCACGCCTGCGTGCGGCGGTTCAACGGGGCCTGGGTGCCGACGATGCTCTGGCGTCCTTGACGACCGCTCCCGCCAAACTGCTCGGGATCGAAAACCGCTACGGCACGCTCGAAAAGGGCAAGGTCGCAAACCTGATCGTGGCCAGCGGCAACCTGTTCACCGACGGGCACGCGACCGTGTTCGCGGCCTGGATCAACGGCGAGGAATTCGACACCGACAAGGGGCGGGAAAAGGATTTTCGCGGCACGTATGCGGTCACCTATGCGGACGCCTCCGTCAAAGGACCGGGCACGCTGAAAATCGAAGGGGACGATCCCGAAAAGCCGAAGGCGACGGACGGGGGCGGGGAAAGTTTTGCGGTTTCGATCAGAGGGGAGGGGATCGTCGTCCTCGCCCCCGCCAAGAGTTTCGGCGCCGGTGACGACGCGGGCGTCGTGCGCCTGACTGGGATGTTGAGCGGGGGCGAACCGGCCACGCTCGATGGCACCGGGCAATTGGCCGACGGTGCGTCGTTTCGCTGGAGTGCAAAACGCACCGCCACCGATGCGCCCGCGCCGAAAGCCGACAAGGATGGTAAGTCGATGCCCGGGAAGCTCGTTGCCATCCCCGCCGCGTACCCGGCAGGCGCGTTCGGGCGGCGTGCGGACGAACCGCCGCGACCCGAAACACTCCTCGTCCAGAACGCGACGGTCTGGACCGAAGGGCCGGCCGGCCGGTTGGAAAATGCGGACCTGCTCGTCGAAGACGGGAAGGTCAAGGAGATCGGCCACGGACTGCTCGCGCCGGCGGGGGCAAAAATCATCGATGCGACCGGCATGCACGTCACGCCGGGGTTGATCGACTGCCATTCGCACACGGCGATCAGCCGTGGGGTGAACGAAGCGACCTCCTCCGTGACGTGCGAGGTTCGTATCGGTGATGTACTAGACGCCACCGACATCGGGCTTTACCGCGAACTGGCGGGAGGGGTCACGGCGGCGCACATCCTCCACGGTTCGGCGGACACGGTCGGCGGACAGGATCAGGTCATCAAGCTGCGGTGGGGCTCGCTGCCGGAGGAATTGAAACTGACCGGTGCGACGCCGGGCGTGAAATTCGCCCTCGGCGAGAACGTCAAACAGAGCAACTGGGGGGACCGTTACACGAGCCGCTACCCACAGACGCGGATGGGCGTGGAGGAGATTTTGCGTGATACGTTCCTGGCGGCACGCGACTACGAAAAATCCTGGGAAGTATACCGTAAGCAGGAGCCGGGGACCGCGATGCCGCCCCGGCGCGACCTGCGGATGGAAGCGGCGGTCGAAATCCTCAACCGGCAGCGGATCATCCACATCCATTCCTACCGGCAGGATGAGATGCTGATGTTCGTCCGTCTGGCGGAGAAAATGAATCTCACCGTGGCAGCGTTTCACCACGGGCTCGAAGCGTACAAGATCATGGAGGAGATCGCCAAACTGGGGGCGGGAGTCTCGACCTTCAGCGACTGGTGGGCCTATAAGGTCGAAGCCATCGACGCCATCCCGCAGAACGGCGCGATGCTCGACAAAGCCGGCATCGTGACCTCGTTCAACTCAGACAGCAACGAACTCGCCCGCCGGCTCAACACCGAAGCGGCCAAGGCCGTCAAGTACGGCGGCCTCAGCGAGGAGGCGGCGTTGGCGCTGGTTACGATCAACCCTGCCCGGCAGTTGCGGTTGGATCGGCAGACGGGCTCTCTCGAACCCGGGAAGGACGCCGATTTTGTATTGTGGAACGGCCATCCGCTTTCGACGTACACCCGCGCCGAGCAGACGTGGATCGATGGCCGCTGTTATTTCGATTACGCCCACGACCAGCAGGCGCGCAAGGAAACGGCTGCCCTGCGCGAGGCGTTGATCCAGAGGGCCTTGTCCGAACGCCGCAAGGCGATGACGAACGACGAGGACGGGAAGGATGACGCGGACGCGAAAAAACCGGACGCGTCAGACGCCAGGAGCACGAGTGAATTTGCGATCCTGCTCTTGCACCGCGCGATCCATCACGCGCTCGAACACCAGGGCCTCTACCAGAACGGGCAGGATCGTCACAACTGCTCCAACGCCGGATTTTGAGCGCGCTTCCCATGATGATCGGGCGAAACATCTCCGTTGCCGTGTTGGCGGCTGCTTTTTCTCTCGTTACCGGTGTTCGCGCCAGCGACGAGCTGCCCGCGCCGCCGCAGCCGCAGCCGATCCTTCTCCGGGGTGCCACGATCCATCCCGTGAGCGGGGCGGAAATTCCGGGGGGTGAAATCCTCTTCGAGAACGGGAAAATCACGGGCGTGGGACGCGACTTGCACCTGCCCGAGGGGACAAAAGTCGTCGATGTGACGGGCAAGCACATCTACCCGGGTCTGATCTCAGCGCACACCGTGCTGGGATTGACCGAGGTGCAATCGGTCCGCGGCAGCACCGACGTGGTCGAGGCCGGGGCGGTGAACCCGAACGTCCGCGCGCAGGTCGCCATCAACCCGGACAGCGAACTCCTGCCCGTGGCGCGTGCCAACGGCATCCTGACCGCGCTCGCCGTCCCGAAAACGGCCGACGGACTCATCTCAGGGGTGTCCACGCTCATCCATCTCGATGGATGGACCTGGGAGAACATGACCGTGAAGGCCGGCGTCGGGCTACACGTCTTTTGGCCGGAACTCAGGATCGAGCAGGACCCGCGCTATCCGCAGACGCCGGAAGAACAGCAAAAGGGGATCGACGCCCGGTTGCGGCACTTGCAGGAAACCTTCGAGTCCGCGCGAGCCTACCGAAAAGCGGCCGAGTCCGGCGGCCCCGCGCATGAGGACGTGCGGCTCGCGGCGCTATTGCCGGTGCTGAGAGAACAGATGCCCGTGTTCGTACACGCGAACGACATCCGCCAGATCGAAGCCGCCGTTCGCTGGACGGCCACGGAACATTTGAAGCTGGTCATCGTCGGCGGACAGGATGCTTGGCGGGTGACCGATCTCTTGAAGCAACACGACGTGCCGGTGATCGTCAGTCCCGTCAATGCGTTGCCGCTCCGGCGGTGGGAAGCGTACGACACCGCCTTTGCCAATCCCGGCAAACTCCAGGCGGCAGGAGTGCGCTTTTGCGTCGCCAACGACGGGTCGGACTTCGAGGCGGCGCATGATCGCAACCTTCCTTATCAGGCGGCCCAGGCAGCCGCGCACGGACTCCCGCGCGACGAGGCACTCAAAGCGGTGACCCTTTATCCGGCGCAGATTCTCGGGGTGGGTGACCGATTGGGATCATTGGAAGTCGGGAAAGATGCGACCCTGATCGTGACCACCGGCGACCCTCTGGAAATTATGACGCAGGTCGAGGCGGCTTACATCGATGGCCGGCCGGTGGACCTGTCGAACCGACAGACTCGCCTCTACGACAAGTACAAACGGAAATACGCACCGTAGCGCGGGAAGCGCGGGTGCGTCGGAGCCGTTCGGTGAGCAAAACGCGCGGACGGGATTTTTCGGGGGACGCAATCGTCCAACCAACTGCGAATCAGCCGGCAAGTATGAGCAACTCTCTCTCCGATTCCATTTCGACCCTGAACAAACTGATCGAAACGTGCAAGGATGGGCAGGAAGGCTTTCGTCTGGCGGCCGAGGGCATCGCGGACGATGAGGTATCTCAAGGGATTTCTTTTTTCCTGCTCGCTGCAACGCTCCAAGTTTGCCGGTGAACTCCAAAACGAGGTGATTGCCCTCGGCCAGCCCGGTCCTTCGGATACGAGCACGGTCGTCGCGAGCCTCCATCGCGGTTGGATCAACCTCAAAACCGCGCTGACGGGCAACGACAACCACGCGATTCTTGCCGAATGCGAACGCGGTGAGGACAGCGCCGTCGCCGAATACCGGAAGGCGGCGAACTCCAATCTTTCGGACACGTTGAAGGAAATCGTTCAACGGCAGTTTCAGGAGGTGCTTGCGACTCATAATTCGGTCCGTGGGCTCCGCGATGAACTCGCGGCCCAGAAGCCTGCGGCGCGCAGCGCGGGGCAGACGATGAGTGACTTCGGGTCGAGCATCGGCGAGAAAAGCCGCGCCATCGGCAGCAGCGCGGCAGAAAGCTGGACCGGGGCGATGCAAACCACCGAGGTTTATGTCCGCGAGAATCCGTTTCCGGCGATTCTTACCGCGCTTGGCGTCGGCTTTGGGTTAGGTCTGCTTGTCCGCGCGTTTGACCGCCCGAGCCGCGAAACCATCGAGGTTCCGATCCCGAAGGCGGTCCAGAAGGTGCGTGATTACGATTATCAGGCTGCGGTACTCCCGTTTCTCTGGCCAGTCGTCAAATTTTTTGCCAGCAACTACGCGTCGGCGCGCAAGGGTGTGAGCAGAGCTTACCAACAGGCTTCGGATGTCGATGTTAACAAATACGTCGATCCGGTGGTCAAACGCGCGAAGAAGATGTTCTGATTCAGAGCATCGCTGACCCCCAAAAAACTCGACTCATCCGGCGACCTGTCCCTTTTCGGGCAACGCCGGATGAGTCATCTCAACCCCTAACACACCAACGAAATCATGTCTCTTCTCGATCAACTCAGCGGCGTCCTCAGCAATGCGATGGGCGGCAACCTCAGCGACCAGCAAGCGGGTGCTCACTACGACCAGATCGCTAACAGCGTCCCCCAGAGCCAGCTCGGAGCAGCCATCGGGCCGGCATTGGCGAGCCTCGGCGGCGGACAGGTGCAGCAGAGTGTCACTAACTCCGCAGCTCAGATGAACCCGGAGCAGCGCGGCAATTTGATGCAGACGCTGATGGGCGGTCTCGGCGGTGCCGGGGCTCTTGGCGGCCTGCTGTCGCAACTCGGAATCAGCCCGTCCGTCCAAAACGATCCGCAGAGCGCCAGCGCGGACGATGTCGGCAAATTGGCTGCGCACACGCAGGCGAATAACCCGGACGTGTTCCACCAGGCGATGTCGTTTTACTCCGCGCACCCGACGCTCGTGAAGGCGCTAGGCGCGGCGGCCATCGCGGGGATTGCCCGGCATATTTCGCAGTCGTAGGCAGCGACGATCTTCCCGGTTCTTAAAAGGTTTCCGTTGCGGCAGGATATTGCCCGGCGGAAACCTTTTTGCGTTCCGTCAGTGTCACGCTCGGCGTGCGCTAGCATGGAACGCCGTCTGCTAGCTGGATCAGACGCGGGCGGCATTGACATTGCAGTATCCGCCGTACCGAGCAATGCTTTTGCCCGCCAACCTCTTGCCGATCTTGTGAACGAAACGCTGGTCAATCCCACGATCCCGGTGAGTGCCCCCCCGGCCGACCGGCCACGTCCGCATTTGACCATCCGGCCCTCGCGTGGCTGGACCGCGCTCAACTTGCGCGAAATCTGGAGCTTCCGCGATCTCCTCCTGACTCTCGCCGGCCGCGACCTCAAAATCCGCTACAAGCAGACGGCGCTCGGCGTCATCTGGGTGGTTTTGCAGCCTTTGCTCGCAGCCGGCGTGTTCTCCTTCGTCTTCGGGGCGGTGGCGGGGCTGCCCAGCGGCGGAACGCCGTATCTCGTGTTCTCATTTGCAGGGCTGTTGGGATGGACCTTCTTCAGCAACGTGCTCACCAAGGTCAGCAGTTGCCTCGTGGGAAACGCGCAGTTGATCTCGAAAGTGTTTTTTCCGCGATTGGTGCTGCCGCTTTCCGGACTCGGCTCATGCGTGGTCGATCTCGCGGTCAGTCTGGCGATGATGGCGGTCCTATTGCTGATTTACCGTCTGATACCGTCGCGGACGCTGCTGCTCTTCCCGGTCTCTCTGGCAATCCTGGCTGGATTGGCGACCGGCGTGGGGCTTTGGGCTGCCGCCCTCATGGTCTCCTACCGGGATGTCGCTTACATCCTGCCGGTGCTGTTAAACATTCTCCTCTATGCGAGCCCGGTGGCGTACTCGGTTTCAGCGGTGCCGGTGCGACTGCAGTGGGTCTATTCGCTCAACCCTCTCACACCACCCCTCGAAGCGATTCGTTCCGGCTTGCTGGGCCTGCCATTTTCGGAAGAGAGGGGACTGGTCATTTCGGGCGTCGTCGCCTTCGTCTTGCTGACGGTCGGGTTGTACGCTTTCAAGCGAATGGAGAGGAGATTTGCTGATGTCATCTAGGGACGTGGCCATCTCCGTGCGCGGTCTGTCGAAGGCCTACACGATCCACCATGAAAATGACCGTCCGAACACCTTGGCGGAAACGGTGCTGCGGCGGATACGTCATCCCATGCAACGCCCCGCCAGCGAGACCTTTTGGGCGTTGCAGGACGTGTCCTTCGACATCCAAAAAGGCGAGGTCGTGGGCATCATCGGGCGCAACGGCGCGGGCAAGAGTTCGCTTTTGAAGGTACTTAGCCGCATCACCGAGCCCACCTCTGGCGTGATCGATCTCTACGGCCGGGTAGGCTCACTGTTGGAAGTCGGCACGGGTTTTCACCCGGAACTCACCGGGCGCGAGAATATTTACCTCAACGGAGCCATCCTCGGCATGACCAAGGGGGAAATCCGGAGGCAGTTCGACGCCATCGTCGATTTTGCCGGGGTGGAGAAGTTCCTGGATACCCCGGTCAAACGCTACAGCAGCGGGATGTACGTACGCCTCGCCTTTGCGGTCGCGGCGCACCTCGAAACCGAAATCCTCATCGTCGATGAGGTGCTCGCGGTCGGGGACGCGGAATTTCAGGCCAAATGCCTCGGCAAGATGCAGGACGTGAGCAGCCAGGGACGCACCGTTCTCTTCGTCAGCCACAACATGAGCGCCATCCGCGCGCTCTGCAAAACGGCGATTGTGCTGCGCGGCGGTCGCTTCGTGCAGCATTCGCCCGCACCGGCGGCCGTGGCGGAATACCTCGGGTCCGCCTCCACCTTTGCCGCTTGCTCCGCCGAATCCCCTTACCTGCAACTCGACGAGGTCAGGCTCTCCCAGGCCGAAGTGGAAAACGCGAATACCGTCGTCTTCGATGTCCCGGCGGATATCCATCTCCGGATCAAAGCCAAGCAGGCGCTCGATCACCTCGCCATCGTGGTCCACCTGCGAGATGCCAACGAGGTGCACGTCGCCTCCATGTGCTCTCCGGAAGAAGGGCTGCTCCCGTTCGATCTGGAGGCTGGTAAAACCGTGACCCTCCGTTGCCGCATGGACCACGTCCGGCTAATGCCGGGGCGATATTCGCTCTCGGTGTTCGCTTTCCGACCCTACGATGCGGTGACGTATCTCGGCGCGGAACGGATACGCGATTTTGAGGTCGCGCCCGCGGTCCTGCCGGGCGGCATGTGGCCCTACGGCGTGGAGAATCGCGCCCACGGCCTGATGCGTCTGGCCGACACGGTGGAAATGCACTTCTAACGAACCACGCGCTTGTCACGCCGAACCCCATGAAGCCCCGTGTCGCCGTCCTCATCCCTGCCACGCAGCGGTATACCGCGTTGATCGCGCCGCTCCTCGCGTCGTTTGATGGCCGGTTCCTGACGGACTGCGAGGTCGAGCCAATCGTTCTCACCGATCTGCCGGCGAAGGTCCCAGCGCGGACGCTCTTCATCGAGCATCATCCTTGGCCCGGTGTCGCCATGCGGAAGTATCAGTATTTTTGCCAGTACCAGAAGGAATTGTCGGAGTTCGACTACGTTTTCATGTGCGACGCGGACATGCGGGTGGTTGCGCCGATTGGCCGGGAAATCCTCGGCGAACTGGTGGCGACACAGCACTCGGGCTACTTCGATAAACCAGCGGAAGCGTTTCCATATGAACGCAACCCGGCCTCGACCGCTTTCATTGCCAACGGTGCGGGCACCGTCTACGCGCAGACAGCCTTTTTTGGCGGCACCACGAAAGCCGTGCTCGCGATGGCGGCGGATCGCAACGCGGCCATCGAGGCGGACAACGCGCAGGGTCTGGTCGCCATCTGGCACGACGAGAGCCACTTTAACCGTTATATCTACGACCATCCGGCGGAGGTCGTGCTCTCGCCGAGTTACTGCTTTCCCGAAGGCAGTTCTTACCCATTCGAGCCGAAAATCCTCGCGTTGGACAAAGATCACGACGTGATCCGTTCGACCGGCCTCCAGACCTGGATGATCCGTGGCGAACGTCTCGCCCGCAGGGTGTTGAGTAAAGCGAAGTCGCTGGTGGCGCGCCCTTAGGCGTTACCACCTTCTGAATCTCGGTCATGGTGATTTCGGTCCTTGAGCATGGCTTGGGTAACCAGCTCTTCCAGTACGCTACAGGGCGGGCCTTGGCTGAGAGGTTGAACACGAGTTTGCTGCTCGATAAAATGCGATTCGCCTACAACGCCACCCGCGACCTGGAGATCACCAGCTTCCGCATTCGCGCCCGGATGTTGCCGGACCGCCTGGCAGACGTACTGGACGCCGGCGAACAAGCTCCCGGTTGGAAATCTTCGCTAAACCGCCTCGCCAGCCGGTGGATCACGACGCTCAAGGATTCCCAAGAAGGTTACGATGATGCGGTCTCTTCGCTCAAGGGGAACTGCCGGTTGGACGGCTTTTGGCAGTCCGAAAAATATTTCCGCGAAATCCGACCCCAGTTGCTCGAAGAATTGGAGCCGCGCGACCCTTTGCCGGTACGGTTGCTCGATTTTGTGCGGCGCGTGCCGGACGAGGAATCCGTGGCAGTGCATGTCCGCCGCGGGGACGTGACGGACAAATCCCTCTATGCGACCACGCACGGCGCGTTGGCAGCCCCGTACTACGCCGAGGCGTTGGCACGCTTCGGGGCGCGTTTCCCGAACGCCAAGTTCTACATTTTCAGCGACGATCCGGGCTGGTGCGAGGAACATTTGCCAAATCTTCCCGCCATCGAGATCGTCAGTGGAAAACTCACACGCTCGGCGGTGCACGACCTGATCACGATGAAACATTGCCGACATTTCATCGTGGGAAACAGCACGTTTAGCTGGTGGGCGGCGTGGCTGGGGACGCACCCAGCGAAACGTGTGCTTGCACCCGCACGTTTTTTTCGTGTGCCGAACGGCTGGGAAAAAGATTTGCGGCCAACGGAATGGGAAACGTTGGAACCAATCTTCGAGGAACTTTGATCGAGGCAAACCCTACCGCGTGTCATGCCTGCATCGGTTTCCATCATCATCTGCACCCGCGACCGCGCGAACAGTCTCCGGCACACGCTGAAGTCGCTGCAAGGTTGTGATCGACCTTCGGACCTCGCAGTGGAACTCGTCGTGGTCGATAACGGCTCGACCGACCACACCCGGCAGGTCGTCGAAGAGGCGGTTTTTCACGGAGCGCCCGTGCGTCGGGTGTTCGAATCGAGCCCGGGTTTGTCGCGTGCCCGAAACGCCGGGTTGCGAGCGACGGCTTCGGACGTGATCCTGTTCACCGACGACGACGTGCGGGTGCCAGCGGGCTGGATTGCGGGCATGTGCCAGCCGATCTTGTCGGGGAAAGCGGACGCGGTGGCGGGCGGCGTACATTTCCCGGCGGACTACGAGGCGCGGCTTTCGCAAGAACCGTTTCGATCCCGGCGCGGCTGGTTGGCGTCTACCGAAGAGATGGACCCCAACGACCCGAGGGGTCTCGTCGGAGCGAACATGGCTTTCAGTCGCAAAGTGGCCGATGCCCTCGGGGAGTTCGATCCGGAACTGGGTGCCGGCGCGCTCGGATTTTGCGAGGAAAGCCTGTTCGCGCTGCGACTCCTGGCCGCCGGGTTTCGCATTCAAACCGCGTTCGGTGTCAGCGTGGAGCATCACTTCGATCTCTCCCGGCTGACCCGCCGCACGCTCCTGAAGATGGCTTCACGGATGGGGCAATCGGCCGCGTACGTCGATTACCACTGGAACGGAGACGATGCCGCCGTGGGCTCTCAGGTCCGGCGGGCTGCAATTCTTCTGTTTCTCGAACGGCTCAAAGCTCCCTGGCGGACGCTCGGTCAAACGACGACCTGGAACGAGACCCAACGGGTGCAGACGCTCGCTTACTGGCGCAAATTGGCGGGATTTTCCGGTCAACCCCGCCGTTACCGGTGCGATCCGGCGGTCGCGTCTTGATGCGACCGGAGGAGGTGGGATTCGAACCCACGGATCCTTGCGGATCTTCGGTTTTCAAGACCGACGCGTTAGACCACTCCGCCACCCCTCCATGCTCGCGGTCGCCTAAAGTCTAACATGGGCCGACCGGGCTGCCAAGAGCCAGCGGCCGATCTGAGAGGGCGGTTAGTGTCCGCTCCCAACGCCCGCGCCACCGCCCGAAACCCCGCCGCCGTTCCCCGCGCCACCGCCGATGGTCGGCACGACGTTGCCCGGCACCGTCGGCCCGGCGGAATCCACGCCCGGCCCAGGTGGGGCAGTGGCAATGGTGGGATTGCCTGCCGGGTCCGTCCCCGTGCAGGCCGACAAGAAAAAGGGAGCGACGAGCGCGGCCGACACGAGGATCAAGCAGCGGAAAGCCGTTTTTGCGATCATGCTCATTGATACGCGCCTCGGTCACCGGGCGCTTGTACCGGCGCGGTTTCGCAGGCGAGCGTCCAGAGTTCGCCGAAACTTTTGACTGCCCGCGCCGCCAGTGACTCGCCGCTTGCGCCGAAAGCGTGCAACACTGCCAGGACCGTGGAACCGGAGCCCGAGAGCAGAGCGCCAGCCACCTCGGGTTGCGCGAGGAGCCACATCTTCAGTTCAGCTAACAGAAAGTATTTCTCGAAAACCGGCTGCTCCAGGTCGTTCACCAACTCGCCCCACGGAAACACCTGTGCATCGTAACGAACGCCGGGCAGTTCGTGCGAGTCACGCCATCGTTGGTAGGCCCAGGGTGTCGGAACGGGGAAGGGGGGCTTCAGCAGGAGGAGCGGGAGGCACTCGCCAAACGCCACGGGCTCGACGATCTCGCCGCGCCCCCGGCAGACCGCGGCGCTTTGGTAGACGAAAAACGGCACGTCTGAACCGAGCGCGGCGGCGAGCGCGGCGAGCTGGTCGCGTGACTGGCGCGAGCCGGACATGGCATCGAGCGCGAGGAGGACGGCTGCGGCGTCGCTGCTGCCGCCGCCGAGACCCGCGCCGTGTGGGACGCGCTTGGTCAGGTTGATTCGTACGGAAGGCAGGTCCGGCGCGATTTCGCGGCGGAAAATCTCGGCCGCGCGGTAGGCGAGATTATCGGAGCCGGTGGGCAACGAAGGCTCGCTGCACACCAGTTCGACTGGTGCGGCCGACGCGGGTGCAGTATCCGGATTCAGTTCGACCTCGATCTCGTCCGCCAGCGACAGCGGCACCATGAGGGACTCGATCTCGTGAAAACCGTCCTCACGTCGGCCGAGGACGCGCAAAGAAAGGTTGATTTTAGCGGGGGCAAGCCATTTCATAGGCAGGAAGCACCGCGCACACTGTGACAACTCCACGCCCGGCGAAAGACAAAATCATTCTCCCGCTAGACGTTCCCGATGAAGCGGCGGCGTTGCGGCTAGTCGCCCAACTCGATGGCGTCATCTCTTTCTACAAAGTCGGCCTGGAGCTTTTCACCCGTTGCGGACCGGGTATCGTCGAGAAAATCAGGGCAGCCGCTCCGGGCGCGCGCATTTTCCTGGACTTGAAGCTGCACGACATCCCGAACACGGTGGCGGGGGCAGTGCGCTCGGCCGTTGCGCTGGACCTGGATTTCCTGACCGTCCATCTGTCGGGGGGAGGGGCGATGCTGCGCGCGGCGGCGGGGGAAGTCCGGGGTAAGCTTTCGTTGCTCGGCGTCAGCGTGCTGACCAGCAGCGACGAGGGCACCTTGCGCGAGACCGGCGTCCTTCCCGGAGTCGCGGATCAGGTCGTCCGGCTGGCGTCCCTCGGTGTCGCGGCCGGACTCCGCGGCGTGGTGGCGAGTCCGCAGGAAATCGGCGCACTCCGGGCGCGGTTCGACCCGGATTTGACGATTGTCGTTCCCGGGGTGCGGCCCGCTGACGGCACGGCTCCGGCGGATGACCAGCGCCGGGTGATGACCCCGCGTCAAGCGGTCGAAGCCGGGGCAGATTATCTCGTGATCGGGCGTCCTATCACCGCCCGGCCCGACCCCCGCACCGCCGCCGAACAGATCGCGCGGGAAATGTCGGGCCCGGCCTGATCGCATGGGTTCCCCCGCGCCGTGCTTCGAGCGCCTTCAAGTGGTCCGTGACCTGACGCCGCGATCCGGGGCGGTTAACATGGCGCTCGACGAGGTGCTGCTCCACTCGACGGCGAGCGTGCCGCTCTTGAGGCTCTACGTCTGGGCGGAGCCGACGGTGTCCTTCGGCTATTTTGAACCATCCAGCTCGGCCCGTCGCGTCGCGCTCGGTCGAAAAATCGTCCGACGTTGGACCGGCGGGGGGATCGTCGAGCATGGCGACGATCTGACGTACTCCCTGTGCGTGCCCCGTTCCTGCGGATTTGCGAACCTTCGCTCCACCGAATCCTACCGGCGCATTCATGCCGGTGTGGCACACGCTTTGCGACAAGGCGGTGCGTCTATCGCATCCCACATTGACCTCGACGCAACTCCGCCTGCCGCATCGCACGCCAACGCGTGTTTCGAGCGCCCGGTGTTGCACGATCTGCTTGCTAAGGGACACAAGGTCGCCGGCGGAGCGCAACGTCGCAATCGCGTCGGCCTGCTGCATCAGGGGAGCGTGCGGATCGGTCTCGACGATCTCGCCTGGAAGACCGATCTGTGGCGCGCGCTGCCCGCTGTCCTGGCCGACGTCTACGAGGAAAAAACGCTCACGGCCGACGAGATTTCGCAGGCACTCACGCTGGCATCCGCCAAGTATGCAGCGACGGCCTGGACCGACCGGCTCTAACGCTGCAACGGCAGGACACGCCGCACGCTCGTGCGCGGAGTGACGACAAACGCCGAAGCGGTCGGACGGTATTCCATGATCTCCAGACAGCGGAAGCGGAACAACAATAGAAAGGCATGTTCCGCCGTGATGCCCATCGCTTTGGCGATGGTAGCCAAATCACGACGGCCTTCGACCTGTTGTCCGAATTCCAACTCTTGCTCGCACAGACCGAGTGCCCGCATGGATTCCACCCCGTTTTTCCTGAACGTGGCCGTGCCGGCAAAGCCCTCGTGTCGCGCGAACACCGCGATATCCTTCGCTTGCAGGTAGCGCAGCGCACCGAGCAGCCATTCGTCCAAAGACTCCCGGCGAGGCTCCAGGCGCAGGGCGAAGCCGGGCAGCGCATCCAAGGCAACGAATTCGAAGGTGAGCAACTCAGGACGGACCGTCCACAGCCGCGAGAAGTGCTGCTGGCCGAACCGGTGCAAAAGCGTGACGGCGGTCGTCTTCGAGAGCAAGCCGCGCGACCCTAGCGTCAGAATAAACGGCACGCCGGTTTGCGCCTGTTCCGCCACGGCACTTTCGAGGATGGCCGGGCTGACTTTCGGCGGCACGACTCCATCCACGTCTTGGCTGTACCGGGCTGCCTCCAGCGTCGCTACCACGACGATCTGTCCGTTCTCGACGTAGAGTTCGGTTGCTGGCGCGTCGCCCGTGCGAATGGAGAAAACACCGGTTCGTTTGAGCGACACCGCGTTCTGCAAAGCCGCGTGGAGTCGCGCAAGTTCATTGGGGCGGTGGCTGTCCGCACCGCGCGGCACGAGCGTCGTGACACTCGATCTGGTCGTCAACGTTGCGCGCACGGGAGGGACCCGGGCCGTTTCGCGTTGAGACAATGTTGCGACGGGCACGGCTGCCACCGTTTCGTGGCGGTCAAGCAGCGGCGGCTTGTTCGTCGGACCCGGCGTGTCGCCCTGCTCCCGGACCCGCCGGACTGGCGCTCTGGATTTTGCCGCGTCGAACACGGCTTTAACCGTGCTCACGAGTTGGTCCGGGGTGAAAGGTTTGACTAGAAAATCGACAATATTACCCGGCAATGTGCCAGACGCGGGCGGAGCCATGCCGCGACCCAGGAGCATCACGACCGGCACCCGGCTGGTCCGGGGTTCGTCCAACAATCGACGGCACAGGTCGCCCTGTGGATAGCCTGCGAGTTGGTAGTCCACGAGGATCAGGCCGACATCCGACCCACAGGCCCGCGCAAACCCTTCCGTCGCGCGGGTAGCGGTGACCACCCCGCCGCACCCCGCCCGCGCGGTGAGCACGTTCGTGGCGATTCGCCGCAAAATCGCGCTGTCATCGATCAGAAGGATTTTCTGCTCCATGTCTACGTTCGGAACGGCGCGAAGGTTTTGCAAGGGAAGGCTCGGCGCACGGGTGATAGCAGAGTGTTAACAGCTTGCATGCCAATGCCCGGTCGAGGCAGGCACCCACCTAACCCCGGCGCGACCCCTCGAAAACCGTTTAGGGTGTATACCTCAGTGAAAAATGAGGAATTTTGCCCGGTTGGAACGGACCGCTCCGTTCCTGACAAATAATTTCCGCAGCCGCCAGATTTCTCTATCCTGCGCGTCGACTCTCTAGTTTGACGACAAAATTGAATTCCTCCACCGCTTCCTGCACGCTCGTGGTCAGGTCAAACGAATCCACCGGACACAGCCCGCTCGGCACGAATTCGAGAGTCACATCCACCTCAAACCCCACCGACGCCAAAAACTCACCCCAGGGGATGACGCCGGACTCCAGCCGGCAGAGTTTGCCGTCGGCCGTGCGGTTTTGCAGATGGATGTGGCGGACGTACGGTTTCTGGATTTCCCACTGCGCCCGGGCTGCCTCCGGCTCGAAGACCGTCGGCTGCCAGAGCAACCCGACGTTTGGTGCGCCACTGGCCTCCACGAGCACCACCGCGCAGGCAGGGTCATCCGCCAGCGAATGATCGCACGTCTCCAGCAGAAATTGCACGTCTGGACGCTCCCCCGCGAGGTCTCGCAACCGCGCCCCGATCTGTCGAACGGTCGTGGCGGTCTGCTCGGGTGAAGGGCTGCGGCCGGGGAAAAGACGGACCTTGCTAAACCCGAACCGGTCCACCCGTGCGAGGAGGTCGTCCGCTTGCATGCGAAACGAACCGTCCGCGTTCGCGTGCGGCGAAAGGTCGAGGTACGAGCTGAGGACCATCGGAACCAGGTGCAGCCGCTGAAAAAGCGGGACCATCACAGCTTCATCGGGCAAAAGCGCCAGGTGAGGCTCGAAAACTTCCAGCTTATAAAATCCTGCCCCGGCGATGGTGGGCAGGATTTCCGACAGCGGCCGCGAAATGCGTTGCGGCGTCCAACGGGCCGGTTCGAGTGCGATGGTGTGCAGCAGGATATTCACGGGAAGAAATCTCACGGGAAGAAATCGGGACCGTACATGCGTGTTGCCCGGTGCGTGCTTTTTTGCCGACGTGAGCGCGGCGGCTCTCAGATTCCGATTCGTTCCAGCAGCGAGCGAAGCACGGTTTCGGCCTCGAAAAACTCGCCGCGCGATGTCCGCCGCCGCGCGGCAATGCCGCTCGTAGTCCGCGTTGATCGTCGCGGCGGCCTCGACGATGTCCTCCATCGTTCTCGAACGCGAACAGCCCCTCTGCACCGCCGTAGAACCGGGTAAAACCGGTCTGCTGGGTGATGACCGGCCGGCCCGCCGCGAGATAACAGGCGCTGCGGTCACTGAACCAGCCCGTGTTCAGCCGCACATATTGATCCTTGGCCACGGTAAATTCGCCCTTGGAGCCACGGACGTAATCGACGTACCGGCGGTAATCGACGCTGATCTCATCCGGTGTCACGATCCGCCATCCGGCCGCACGAAAACTGTCCCCGAGCGCGGGGTCCTTGAAATGCGTCGCCAGCTCGAAGTCCTCTCCGCAACGGGTCGGTGCGCAGACGGTATTTTTCGAATTCCGGCAGCTTGCTCCACAGATAGTTTTCGCCGCGCCAGACGATGTCTTTTTTGCCGCCCGTGGCCAGGTTGGCAATCGACGTAAACCGCGCGCCGCGCGCCGGAGGCGACGGCGGGGCCTTGCCAGAAATCGCGTGACCACCGGCTGCCGCGTCGGCAGCCAGGTCCAGGCCGTGCAGCGGCACCGGAAATTCCGCGCTGCCCGACGCTCTCGCCAAACGTGAACCGCGCGCAATGCCGCGCGAGAAACTCGGTCGTGGCGGCATCGCCCTGGTCCACTTTGATCTGCTCGACGGCCGGGTCGCTTTCGACGTAGATGATGCGTTCGCTGCGCAGCAGATCGTCGTTGAGTTCGTGCGAACCGCAGATGTTGAGCAGCGCGTCGGCCTCCGCGTAGAGAGCGTTGAGAAAAGCCGCGGCAAAGCCCGGCCGTTTCCTGCGGCGATTTGTAGCGCGGGCAGAAAGCCCACCGGCCCTCGAAACCGAACTCGGCGGCCAGCCGTGCCAGGATGCCGGCGGCATAGGAATAATCCTCGGTCGGCGTCTGCTGCACCGGGTCGTACGGGATGCGCGAAGTGTCCTCGATGTAATAGACCTCGTGTCCGAGGCGTTGCAGGCCGACGATGTAATGGATGTGCTGCCAGACCACGCCCGCAATCGGGCAATTGGCCATGAAGCCGAGCACGGCAATTTTTTTACGCTTCATGCAGAAAAAATCGATGCTGACGAACTGCGAACGAGTGATCTTCGTCTGCGTGTCATATCGACCAGCATGGAAGAGTCTGGCATAACTTCCACCGGCCGCGCGAGCAGCTCGTCGCCCGTCCCGATTTCGCACGATGCGGCCTTCTCCAAGACCACGATCTGGTCGAGATGATGCACCGTGGTGAGCCGGTGCGTGATGATGAGGGTCGTCCGGCCGCGCATGAGTTCTTCCAGCGTGTCCATGATGGCGCGTTCGGTGGCGGGATCGAGCGCGCTGGTCGGTTCGTCGAGCAGGAGGATCGGCGAATTTTTCAGAAACGCGCGGGCGATGCCGATGCGCTGGCGCTGGCCGACGCTCAGGTGGCCGCCGCGCTCGCCGACCGGGCTGTCGTAACCCTGCGGCAAGCTGGCGGATGAACTCGTCGGCCTGTGCGCGCTCGGCGGCCTCGATGATCTCCGCTTCCGTCGCGTCCGGCCGTCCGTAGGCGATGTTCTCGCGGATCGTGGTGGAAAAAAGCAGCGTGTCCTGCAGCACGAGGCTGATCTGCGCGCGGAGCGATTTCTTGGTGACCGTCTCGCAGGTCGCGCCCGTCGAGCAGGACGCGGCCCGCCGTCGGATCGTAGAATCGCGGCACGAGCGATAGCAGCGTGCTCTTGCCCGCCCCGGTGCCGCCGACGAAGGCGACGCGCTGGCCCGGCTGAACGTCGAGATCGATGCCGCTGCAGGATCGGCTGCGCCGGATCGTAGCCGAAATCGACGTTCTCGAAACGGATCGCCCCGCGCGTGCCGGTGAGCACCGCCGCGTCGGGCGCGTCCCGCACGTCATCGGCGTGATCGAGCACCTCGAAGCACCGTTGCGCCCCGGCGGCAGCCCCTTCCAGCGCCCAGGCGGTCTGGGTCAGCGCTTCGATGGGCGCGTAGAGCATGGCCAGATAGCTGATGAACACCGTCAGGTTGCCCAGCGAAAGCCGGCCGCTCGAGCACGTGCAGCGTGCCGAGGTAGATCATGCCGGCGGTGCCGAGCGCCATCAGGGTGTTGATGACCAGCGCGCTTTTCACGTTGGTCATGGTCAGCCGCAGGTTGGCCGCCAGGCTTTCGCGCGGCCTGCGACCGGAATTGGTCGACCGCGGCCTGCTCTCCGCCGAAGGCATGGACGACCTTGATGGAACTGAGACCCTCCTGCGCCAGGGTCAGCACGGCGCTTTCCTTTTCCTGGATGGAGGTGGACTGCTGCCGGATGCGGGTGGAAAAGTGGTGGATGGCCCAGACCACCGCCGGCACGATGGCCACGGACAGGACCGTCAGGGGACCGTCCAGCCGCAGCATGATGAGAAAAATCGCCAGCAGGGTGACCACCGAGCTGAAGATGTTGGTGAAGCCCCGGTTGTAGATCGTCTGGATGCTCTGCGAGTCGTAGGCGACGCGGAACGACGAATCGCTGGAGCGCCGGGCGTCGTGGAACTTCAGCGGCAGGGCCTGGAGGTAGGCGAAAAGGTCGGTGCGCAGCTTCAGCAACGCCTGCAGGCCGACCCGGACGAAAACAAAATTGCTCCACAGTCCCAGAAGTCCCGAAAGCAGCGTGACCAGCACAAGAAACGCGCACAGCGCGAGCACCTGGATCGGTGGCGAGGCGTGCCAGCCCGCATAACAACCCGTGTGCCGCGCCGCGGCAGCACCTCGTCGACGATGACCTTGAACGGCAACGGCTTGAGCAGGTTCAGGCCGATGGTGGCCAGCGAAATCGCCAGCGCAAGCAGCGTCGGCCCGACAGAACGGCCGGTAGTAAAGCAGGACGCGCCGGTAGATCGACATCGCTGGGGAAGGGGGACAAGGATTGGCGGTTTCCGCGTTGGCTGGCGAGCGACAATTTTCTCCGGCGGGGTTGCCTGTGGCGCGGTTCGCTGCTAACCCTGCGTGCGCTTGGCGTCAGGTTTCGGCCGCGAACTGGTCCGACGTCGACTGCTGCCTCATTCCTTCAACTCTCATGTTGCATCATCTCGTCGAAGTCTGGTACGGTTGGGTCCGCGACGGCGGTTATTGGGCGATCATCGCTCTGATGGCGATGGAAAGCTCGATCATCCCGGTGCCGAGCGAGATCGTCATTCCGCCGGCTGCGTTTCTCGCCGCGCAGGGAAATATGAGTTTTGCGGGCGTGATCCTCGCCGGGACCGTCGGCTCCTACATCGGTTCGGCCGCTGTCGTACTGGGTGTCACTGTGGATCGGGCGGCCGTTACTCGCGCGTTACGGGCGTTTTTTCTTCCTGGGCGAGGACAAGATCGCACGAGCAGAGGTTTGGCTGGCGCGCTACGAGGCCGGGGAATCTTTTTCGCACGGCTGTTGCCGGTGATCCGCCATCTCATCTCCATTCCCGCCGGGATCGTGCGGATGAACTTTGCGACTTTTTCACTGATGACAACGCTCGGGGCCGCCGTCTGGTGCAGCGTGCTCGCCTACCTGGGATATCTCGCCCACAAAGTCGAGCCAGACCTTTTTAACCAGAATCCCGAAGCCTGGGAGCATTTCATCAAGAGTCACTCCATCTGGGTCGTCGTCGGAGCGGCCCTGCTTGCCGTGCTGTATCTCCTGGTTTTGAGGCTCACCGCGCGGGACCGGGATACGACGCTTCCATAAAAAGTGTCAGATCGTCGCGGATTAGTGTCAGGGGATTGACACTTTTGTCTCAATCCCGACACCAGCAGTCAAAGTTCGCACACTTGTTTCAGGGATTCGTTCCCTCGGTGTGGCACGAGATTCGTTCCTTGGCATTGTGATTGCTATTGAACGGCCAACCAAAATTCCTGTCCGACCAATTACGCAACTTTAGATTTTCCATGAAAAAGCAAGACCGCAAATTCCATCGCCAGACCATGAACCTCGGCGACCTCATCATGACCGTCAGCTCGTGCGCGAAGAACAACCGCGAAACGGTCGCCGCCGTCGTCGATCTGCTCGCCAGCGGCCGGGTGCTCGTTCAGACCAACGGCCACCTGTCCCGCGCGCACGTCGTCGCGTTAAGCGATCACTTTTCCGTCCTTCTCCGACGCCAGTTGGCATCGCCTCACGGACGGCTCAACTGGCGTTTGCATTTTCAGGGCGCGGCGTTTTCGCTTGCCGGCTCGATGATTCAGCCGTTATTCCCGTCCCCAAATGCGCGCCCTCTGGTCCGAGGAGCGCAAGTTCTCGATCTGGCTGGAAATCGAAGTTCTCGCCTGCGAGGCACTGGCGGAGCTCGGGTCCATCCCGCAAGAGGACGCCGAGACCATCCGCGCGAAGGCGCGGTTTTCCATCGACGAGATCGACGAGATCGAAAAGCGGACGCAGCACGATGTCATCGCGTTCCTGGAAAACGTCGCCTCCTACGTCGGCCCGGCGGCGCGCTGGATTCATCAGGGCCTGACCTCCTCGGACATCCTCGACACCACGCTGGCCGTGCAGATGACGGCGTCGTGCGATCTCCTGCTGGAGGATCTGGCGGCGCTGCGCGAAGCCGTCGCCGACCGGGCGCGCGCGTTCAAGGACGTGCCGATGATCGGCCGCAGCCACGGCATCCACGCGGAGCCGATCACCTTCGGGCTGAAGCTCGCGCTGATGTACGACGAATTCGGCCGCGCGCGAGGAACGGCTGCGCGCAAACCCGCGAGCGCGTGCGCGGTCGGCAAGCTCAGCGGCGCGGTCGGCACCCACGCGCACCTCGACCCGCGGGTGGAGGAGCAGGTCTGCGAACGGCTCGGGCTGAAAGCGGCCGATCCTGAGCACGCAGGTCATCCAGCGCGACCGGCACGCGGAGTTTTCCACGACGCTGGCGCTGATCGCATCGAGCATCGACCGCTGGGCGACCGAGTTCCGCCATCTGCAGCGGACCGAGGTGCTGGAAGTGGAGGAATTTTTCGGCGAGGGCCAGAAAGGCAGTTCGCGCCATGCCGCACAAGCGCAATCCGATCACCGGCGAACGGCTGAGCGGGCTGGCGCGCGTGCTGCGCGGCAACGCCGTCGCGGCGCTTGGAAAACGTGGCGCTCTGGCACGAGCGCGACATCAGCCATTCCAGCGTCGAGCGCATCATCCTGCCGGATTCCTGCACGCTGCTCGATTACATGCTGGTCAAGCTGCGCGACCTGGTGGCGGGGCTGGTCGTCTATCCCGAGCACATGCAGCGCAACCTCGAGCTGACGAAGGGCCTCTACCACAGCCAGACGATCCTGCTGGAACTGACCCGGCGCGGCCTGGAGCGCAAGACCGCCTACGAGGCCGTCCAGCGCGCCGCCATGAAGACGTGGCGCGGCGACATGCCGCTCGCCGAAAACCTGCGCGCGGAGCCGGACGATCGCCGCCGTGCTCACCGGCGAGGAGATCGACCGTCTTTGCTCGCTGGAACCGCATCTGCGGCACGTGGACGACACGTTCCGGCGGCTCGGGCTTGCTCTGAGGCGCGCAGTGCACGCTGGATTTTCGCGCGTCGCCGACGCTTGACACGCGACGCAGTGCGAGCGACCATCGTTGGGCCTGCCTTTGCCGATTCGTCGCAGCGGGCGCTTCGGACAGGGACGGCACGCGTGCCGGCCGACGTCCGGCTCAGTCTTTCTCCTTCTTCCGATGAAATCATTCGCATTTCCGCGCATCGTTGCTCTGTGCGCTGCTGTCTGGCGCTCGCGCGTGCTGTCGGCACTCGACGGGTGCAGCAAGATCAAGGCGCTGGTCGCCAAGAAAGCCGGCGCAGCCCGGCGCCCGGCTGCCGCCGCAGCGCCGCGCCAGGCGCCAGTCCGGCTCGCCGGTGGCCGACCGGACGAGCGCTGCGGCGCCGCCGCGTCCGCCACGCCGGCGCGGCCACGTCGGCCCCGGCGATCAACAAGAACGCGGCCGTGATGGTGCTCTGCTACCACCGTCTGGAAGAGAAGCCGCGCCCGAAGGATCGAACTGGCGATCACGCCCGCAGGAGTTCGAGAAGGAGATGCAGCAGATCAAGGACGCCGGGTTCGCCGTGATCCCCATGCAGGACTTCCTCGCGTGGCGGCGCGGCGACAAGGACATCCCGCCCAAGTGCGGCGTCATCACCATCGACGACGGCTACGTCTCCGGCTACGACACGGCTTGGCCGATCCTGAAGAAGTTCGGCTACCCGTTCACGATGTTCGTTTACATCAATTACATCAACTCGGGCGGCAAATCGATCTCGTGGGATCAACTCGGCCGAGATGCGCGACGCCGGGCGTGGACATCGAATCGCACACCTATTCCCACGCCAACCTGCGCAACCCGAACGACCATCCGCTCGTCGACAAGCACAACTTCGAGCTGATCCAGAACGGACATGCAGACGCTCGGGCATGGACGGCTGGCATGCGCAAGGAGATCGTGGAATCCAAGCAGATGCTCGAAAAGCAACTCGGCATCAAGGTCAACTGCCTCGCCTATCCCTATCGGCAACTATCGCCGAAGGTGCGCGAGCTGGTGAAGGAAGCCGGTTACGAGGCGGCGTTCACGCGTCTATGGCCAGCGGATCAGCCACAGCGCGCCGCCCTTCGACATCCTCGGCCGTTACGCGGTCGAGCAGACCAACCCGAAGATCTTCCAGGACGCGCTGACGATGCAGTCGGCGGCGGCGCGCGGCGGCGCCGTCGGCCGCGCCGTCGGCCTGGCGCAGATGGCTGCGACCTCGATGATGACCCAGCCGATGGAGGGCGAGACGATCACGAACCCGAAGCCGCTCATCAAAGCCAACCTGGCGACGATGGGCGACATTGACCCCAAGAGCGTCGAGATGCGCGTCGAGCGGCATCGGGCAGGTGCCGGCGAAGTACGACGCGGCCACCAAGACGGTCAGCTACCAGGTGACGCAGACGTTGCGGGACAAGAGATTACACGCGTGATCCTCAACGCGAACGTCGGCGGCAAGCGGGCGGAAACCCGCTGGGATCATTCAAGTTCGACCCTCGAAGGCGACTGCCGCGCCGCCGCGCTGAAGCCTCCGGCCAAGCCCTGAACCCTCCGACCATGTTTTCCCAACTCGGCGACAAGCTCCAGGACATCTTCAAGGACCTGCGCGGCCACGGGCGCGATCAGCGAGACCAACGTCAACGACGCGATGCGTCAGGTGCGTCTCGCGCTGCTGGAGGCCGACGTGCATTTCCAGGTCGCGAAGACGTTCATCGCGCGCGTCAAGGAAAAGGCGCTCGGCCAGGAAGTGTTGCGCAGCATCACGCCCGGCCAGCAGATCGTCAAAATCTTCCACGACGAACTGACCACCCTGCTCGGCGGCGACGCTGCACCGCTCAATCTGGACAAGCCGGCGCGGATCATGATGGTCGGCCTCAACGGCGCGGGCAAAACGACGTCAGTTCCGCCAAGCTGGCCAAACTGCTCAAGAAACAGGGCCGCAGCCCGGTGCTGATCGCGTGCGACTTGCATCGGCCGGCCGCCATCGAGCAACTGGCGACGCTCGCCGGCGCAGGTCGGCGTGCCGGTGTTCCGGCCCGCAGCCGGGCGAGACCGACCTCGTCAAGGTCGGCCGCGAGGCGGCGGCCTGGGCCGCGGAACAGCCCGGCGCGAACGTGCAGATTTACGACACCGCCGGCCGCCAGGAAATCGACGAACCGCTCGTGCAGGAACTCAAGCGGCTGCGCGACTTGCTCCAGCCGCAGGAAGTCCTCCTCGTCGCGGACGCCGCCACCGGCCAGCAGGCCGTCAGCGTCGCCACGCACTTCAACGAGGCGCTCGGGATCACCGGGCTCGTGCTGACAAAGCTCGACGGCGACGCGCGCGGCGGCGCGGCGCTTTCGATGCGCGAGGTCACGCACCGGCCGATCAAGTTCGCGGGCGTCGGCGAGAAGCTCGATCAGTTCGAGCCGTTCTATCCCGAGCGTCTTGCCGGCCGCATCCTCGGGATGGGCGACATCGTCGGGCTGGTCGAAAAGGCCGCCGAGGCCATCGACGAGGAGGAAGCCCGGCGCATGGAGGAAAAGCTGCGCACCGCCAGCTTCAACTTCGAGGATTTCCTCCCGCAGATGCGCTTCATCAAAAAGCTCGGGCCGCTGGAAAATCTTTTCGCCATGATGCCGGGCATGGGCAACATCAAGGACCTGCCCACCGACGGCAAGGAGATGAAGCGCGCCGAGGCCATCGTGCTCTCGATGACGCTTCAAGAACGCCGCAAACCCGACCTGCTCGACGCGCGCCGCCGCCGGCGGATCGCCGCCGGCAGCGGCACCAGCGTCACCGAGGTCAACGACCTGCTCCAGCGTTTCCAGCAGATGCGCAAAATGATGAAAAACATGGGCAAGATGAAGAAGATGCTCGGCCGCATGGGCGGCGGCATGCCGGGGATGCCCGCCGGCGGCCGGTTACCGCTGAAAGCACGCTTTTTCCCTATCGCACGGCTTGAAACTGTGCTAAGTAACCCGTCCAACCGCAACCGAGGAAAGAAAAGATTTATGGCAGTGGCAATTCGTTTGAGGAGAGAAGGCAGTTTGAACCACCCGTACTACAAGGTGGTCGTGGCCGACAAACGCAGCCCGCGTGACGGCAAGTTCATCGAGATCATCGGCAACTACGACCCGAAGCAGACGGGCGATAATTCGACGATCGACCTCGCCCGCGCCGATTATTGGGTCAAATGCGGCGCGCGTCCCTCGGACACGGTGCGCAGCATCATCAAAAAAGCGCGCCACTCCGGTCTGCTGGCCGAAAGCGCCGCCTGATCGACCGAGGTTATCCGGGAAGATCATCCGATCCAGGAATCTCCGGCATGAAAGAGTTCCTGGAATTTGTGGTCGGCCAGTTGGTCGACCACCCGGATGAATGCGTGTTGCGCGTCAACGAGCAGGGCGACGCCAAACATTTTCTGCTGACGCTGCCTCCTTCGGAGGTGGGCAAGGTGATCGGCAAGCAAGGGCACACGATCAACGCGATCCGTAATCTGCTCGCCAGCACGGTCTCCCGCCAGGGCGGCCGGATCAGTTTCGAGATCGAGGAAAGTTCGGCGGAATAATCGCGGCCGGAGCCGTGACCTGGGTGCTGCCACTTGGCGAATAGACGGAAACATGCTGGAGATCGACATTCTGACGCTGTTCCCCACGCTCTGTGAAGGGGCGTTTTCCGCCAGCATGATGAAACGCGCCCAGGAAGCTGGTTTGGCCTCCGTGCGCGTCCACAACCTGCGCGATTGGGCGCGGGATAAGCACCGCACCACCGACGACGTGCCGTACGGGGGCGGGCAGGGGATGGTGATGAAGCCGGAGCCGATGTTCGAGGCGGTCGATGCCCTCCGACGGCCGGAGACGCGGGTGGTCCTGATGAGCCCGCAGGGACGGGTTTTCCGGCAAACGGTCGCGGAGGAATTGTCCCGTTGCGGCCATCTCATTTTTGTCTGCGGGCACTACGAAGGGGTCGATGCTCGCGTGGGTGATTTCATCGCGGACGACGAATTTTCCATCGGTGACTACGTGCTCACGAACGGTGCCATCGCTGCGGTCGTGGTGGTCGATGCGATGGTGCGGCTGATGCCCGGCGTGCTCGGTCATCACCAATCCGCCGTGCAGGATACGTTTAGTGCGGCCAGCGGCGGCCTGTTGGAAGGCCCGCAATATACCCGGCCGCCCGTCTACCGTGAACACGCGGTGCCTGCGGTCCTGCTTTCGGGCAACCACGCGGAAATCCTGCGCTGGCGTCAGGAACAGGGCCGGAACCTCACGCACGAACGTCGGCCGGACCTCTTGGACGGTTCCGCTGGGTGATCGGCTAGCCGTGGGACCGGGCGTCCGTTCCTCTAGCCGCAGGCGCAAACTGGCGACCTCGCAGTCGCTTTTTTCCCGGATAACGCGTGGTTGAGCGACGATGACCGACGATTTGCTCACCGCATGAGCCGAGAGCGTGAACTTCAGCGTAGCCGCTGCGTCAGGTGTCTCGTGGTCGTAGCTGAAGGAAGCAAACCAGACGTCTCAATTCCCGGTCTGTTTGTGCGCCTCCGGGTACCCTGTGGGGTAGCGTTTAAACCATTTGTCCAAGGCTGCGTGGCCGTCATAAAATCTCAAAAAGATTGCGTCGGCGATGCGGAACAACGACGGCTGAAAATCAGGCAGATTCATCGGCATCATAATCGCCCCAATCCCCGATTGTTTAATTGCTTCCACATCGAAGGGAAATTCGTAACTGCCTTCACTCGGTCGCGTTCGCAATGCGCCCAACAGCCTGTGAAGATTAAATTCGTGAACAGCAGCCTCCCTTCCGGTAAGAAATCCGAGCATCCACGGTTCTGGGATAGGAGGCATTTCCGTTCGCGGCCCAACTTCGGCTAGCAACTCCCTGACGTGATCCTCACTTGCCCCATAAATGAAGCGTCGCGCTTGCGGTGTCGCCGCCAAGTTAAATCCGGTTGTCATCGCGGGCGGGATTTCCTCGCGCTGAATATTCGGCATCCAGCGGTCATCAACCGCCGTCGCGATGAGGTTTGCGCGTCGGGGAACCAAAATGAGGACAGATCTCTGGTTCAAAGGTATGGCAATTCCATACTCGCCATCCCCAGTAAAGGCCGTTGCAATATATCCAACGTCATTGGTAATGAGGGGCTCTACACCCGTTATTCGCCAAATCCGCCAGCGCGCCGACATTATGGGGCTGTAAAGCCTTTGAAGTTCCATGACACGCGCGCCGTTCGTGTTTCCCGGCGGTGCCAGTTTTCTGAGGAGTTCCGCAATATGTTCGCGACCCGTGAATCGCGTTTCAAATTCTGGGCCTCTGACGAGCATTGCGGCAGCAAAAGGGACCAGTACACTCGCCCACGTCAACGCGTCAGCGGTTCCGTCAATCAGAGATTCAATCGCATCCACGAGCTTTGGCTCGTAGAAAGCCCACATGGGGTCGATGGACTTCCATCCATGGTCCCGCATGGAGTAAAGGTCGTTTTGACCGGCGTGCTTTTCAGCCTTCGCGCTCCACGATTTGCCGTTCGTGACGTTTCCAACGGCGAGAATGCTGTCTCTCCTACGCGCTTCAATTCGTGCCGAAAACGAAGCCGGATAGGAGGCCGGAATGTAGTGATCGTAAGCCATATCTGACGGTGCAAATGAGCCGACAATAGACGGCGTTCTGCCGTGACCAACGTGTGAGATTCCAGCCAAAGGGCGGCGCTCGTGCAGTTTCCCGGCGACGGGACAGAAAACGCCCGATGCCGCACCTTCAAAGCAACGGCACCGGGCTAGACGAACCGTGCAAAAGTCTACCTCGCCGGATATGCGAACGTGCAAACCACGCATTATGCTTTTCGCTTGACGGACAAGACCGGTTCGCGCCTGTGCTACGCTGAGAAACGCGACGGAGAAGCTCTGCGACAACAACTGCTAAAAGACGGCGTGGTACGAGCGCAGATTTGGCTCAGAATCGATTCGGCCAGAATGATAAAGGGACAAATGATCTTAGCCTCTCAGTTTTTGTTCGCCGAACCGCCTCCGAAATAGTGGCAGCATTTTTGGTCACCAATCCGTCACCAGCCAGTGACCGGAATGCCTAATCCCACCGGATATCTTTCACAGTTGCCTCAGAGGGCACGACTTAGACAACTCGGGCTGACTGGATTCGAACCAGCGACCTCTTGAACCCCATTCAAGCGCTCTACCAAGCTGAGCCACAGCCCGTTTTACTGACGCGCCTAACTATGCGTGGATTGCCTCGTTCGGCAAGCGGATTTGCCAATCTTTGTTCTTCTTGAGCAACACTACTTGTTATCTATCGGCGAGCATCTGCTTGGCTAAGCGATCAATGGCCGTGCCGGCGTATTCGCTCGGCGGGTAAATCTTCTGCGCCTTCAGATACCACGCGAGACTCGATCCATACTGCTGCTTCTCTTCCAACTGTTCGGCCGTGCGGATCGTGTGCACGAATTCCGCTGCCTCCGTGGTCAGGTTCGCCCGTGCCTGGTTGAGCTTCGAGTCGTCCGGGAAGGTCTTGGACGCGTGTTCGACCGTTTCCCACGCCCCGTCGAAATCACCCCGTTTGGCGATCTCGCTGCTGCGCATCAGGGCCGCCTCGACCGTTTGCATGTCGGTCAGCACTTTTTTGAGTTGTTCCTGGCGCTCGGGTGATGTCGCGGTTGCGGCGATGTACCGGAATTGATCGTCAAAAATTTGCCGGTAGTTCCGCTGGCTCAACAACTGGTCAAAGTCGATGAGCGCCTTTTGTTGTACATCCGCCTGCGAAAAAATGCTCGTGCTCAGTTCGCTCAAAGCCGGGTTACGCGGCCAGATTTCCGTGGCTGCCTTGAGTTCGTTCTCCAGGGTCGTGCGGTCACCGTTCACGGCGGCATTCTTGGCCTTGGCGAGATGCATGGCCGACACGGTTTTCGCGGTTTCGATGGCCGCCATCGGCTTGGAATTATCGAAGTCCTTCGCCGTTTGTTCGAGGTCTTGTACCAGCTTGGCGGCGAGGGTGTAGTCTTTCACCTCCAGAGAGGAGAGCAACTGGTTGCCCTTCTGCGTGAACGCGAGCGCCTGCCGCTTGTCATCGCGCGCCAACGTACGTAGTTCCGGCATAAACTCCCCGACGACAAACGCTTCCGACAACCGCTTGGTCGCGCTCTCCAGTTCGTTCTTGCCCAGGAGGAATTTGTATGCCTCCACGCCCTCGCGCGAATCCCGCATCGCCTCGCGCGCCAGCGAATCGAGCACGCTGACCGTGGGCGGCATCCCGGTGGTGGACGAAAACAGTCGCTCCGTGTCCTTGCCAACTTTCAGCGTCGTATCGCCTTCGCCAAAGATCGCCCGGTAGAACTGGGTAGCCATCAGCACGTGCTGAAACCGCCGCTGAAAAAAGAACTGCACGATCAGCGCCTGGAACTCGATCTTGGTCTGCAGGACGCTCAATTCCTGCTTCGCCCGGTTGGCCGAGGTCAGCGCCTTGATTTCCGCGAGCCGCGTGACGTACGGCTGCATCTCTGTGGTCCGCTTCATCTCCTGATTCTTGGCCCACTGGGCTTGTTCGGCACCCGAAGCCTTGGGTCCGATGGGGTCCAGGATGGTGCCGCCCATGCTCATCTGCGCGTTCCACTGCACGGCCCGCCGCTCCTGTTCCAACGCATCGTTCGCCTGCACCAGGCGCGTGTCCTCACGCCTCGCCTGCCAGACGCTGTAGACGCTCGCCGCCAAAGCGTCGCTCAGGTTGGCATCGGCCTCGAAACTCGACGCCTGCGGCAGCATGCGAAAAGCCTCGTCCAGCGAACCGGGCGAGATGTGGTAGGGCGAGAGCTTGTCGATGATCGCCTTGACGATGGCACGATAGCGTACGTCGGCATCTTTCGTCTCGGCTTCGGCGTTGAGATACTTCTCGAAACGCGCGCTGAAAATCCGGTTGTTATTAACGTTCCAATGTTTGCCGTCCCAGCTCAACATTTCGGCCGACGGATCGAGGAACGGCACGTCCTTGCCGAGGAAGTTGTTGGCGGGCGGCGCGGCGGGGTTGCTTCCCGCACCCGGGGCCGGGGCGGTGGACGGAGGGGCGGCCGGCGCGGGTGCCGGGGCGGGGTTCGACGATGGAGCGTCGGGGACTTGCGCTTGCACTGTAGTAACGATGGCCACGCATATCACCGCAGCCAGCGGGAAGGAGAGACGTTTCATAGAGGGGAAGAAAGAGATTAGCCCTTCTGCATCTTGCGCGCCAGCAGGAGCCCGGTGTCGCCGACCTCCAAAAGCAGCGTGTAATGCTGGCCTTTCTGGAGGTTAAGATAGCTCAATTCCGGCGGGACGAGAACCGGCAAAACTCCCTCGCCGCCGGAGGAGTTGACCTCCACCGAAAACAGCCGCCCCCGGCCGTGCGAATACCCGAGCGATTGGGCGATCACGCCTTTGACCTTGTAGGTGTTGCCTTGCAGGCTGTTGGCGTTGGCGAGGTAATCGCCCAGGTTCAACTCCGGGACGGTGCGAAACGGGTCGCCGCCCTGGTTTTGCAGGACGATGCCGACGACGATGGCAAGGACCAGCGCGCCGAGGATGCAGGCGACCCAGAGGGGACGGATTTTCGAGCTAGCGCGGCGCGCCATACAAAGGGGGGTAAGCTGGGTGGAGACGTGACTGTCAATCCCAAACGGCGCGACGGCAACCCAGATAAGCAAGAAACATCCCGATGACCACATGGGCGAAAAGCACCCAGTAGCACACGGGGAGAGCGGCCAGTTCGGTCTTGGTGATATGCAGGATCAGGTCGTAGAAACGCGTGTCGCGCAGGGTGAGGATCGATCCCGCCCAGCTCCAGTAGGCGGCGATGAACGGACGTGTCAGTTTCGCCAACGCGTCCGGCAGCGCGAGCACCGCGCCGGAGAGCGGCAATTGGAAACCGACGAAGTAAATGGAAATGAGCGAAGCCTGCGACGGGCTGCTCGCAAAACTCGAAAACGCCAGACACACGGCCGTCAACGCGCCATCGGCCAGCCACATCAGCGTCACCTGTCCGAGGAGATCGCCGGGGAAGCCGCACACCGCATGGACAAAAAGAACCATCCACACCGATTGCGCCGTGATGAGCAGGCCGAGGAACACTGCCTTGGAAGCGAGGTAACTGACCGGCGAAAGTCCCGCGAGCTTTTCGCGCTCGAAGAGCAGGCGCTCGCCCGCGATTTCCAGCGCGCCGTTGTTGGAGCCCATGAGTGCCAGTAGGATGATCTGGAACAGCAACAGTCCCGACACCAGTCCACCCACGTCGAACGCCTGCGCGAGGTAACCGGCCGACTCTCGGAGTTGCTCCACGACGGACAAATCGTTTTCGAGGGAAAGGTTGTGGATGCGGGGCAGCCCCTTGAGCGCGAAGACGACCACCAGACAGGGAAACCCCAAGATGAGAGCCGCTTGCAGCGCCAACTGACTGCGCTCACGCAGGAACAGGCGGATTCGCCGGCCAAAGAGCACGAAGAATTGCGTCAACAGGTCTGGCGTGACGACTTCCTCGGCGGCGGACGGGGCGTCTTCGGATGGTGCGTCGTCAACCTCGGGGTCAGGGGCGTCGTCCACGGAGGGTTGATCGTCGAAAAATTCGCCGTGCTTGCGCCAGGACGCGTCCCACTCTTCCCCGGTACGTTCCGCCAACCGGCTGTAAACGGCATCGGCGTCAGCCGCGCGGAAATAATGCGCGAGATGGGCGGGCGATCCCTGGTACGCCAGTCGGCCTTCGCAGAGGACGATCACCCGGTCGTACAGGTCCATGCCGATGAGGCTATGGGTGACGTTCACCACCACGCGGCGTTTGCCGCCGTCGGCCCGGGCGAGGGCGTGGAGCAGCGAGACGATCTCCTGTGCCGACCCCGGATCGAGACCGCTGGTGACCTCGTCGCAAAGCAGCAGGGAAGGGGACGAAACCATCTCGATGGCCAGGCCGAGTCGCCGGCGCTGGCCACCGCTCAGGACCCGCACGCGCCGGTCCGCCAGCGCTTCCAGCCCCGTCGTGGCCAGGAGCGTGTCGATGCGTTCGTCCCGCTCTTCGTCGGCAACCCCGGCCACGCGCAGACGCGCGGCGTAATCCACGCTTTCCCGCACCGTCAGGCTGTCGTAGGCGAGGCTGAACTGCGGCACGTACCCGAGGTCGGTCGGCGCGAAATCGCCTTCCGTGGCCAGGTCGCGCCCGTCCCAGCGGACTGTTCCTTCCGTAGGCTCGGACAAGCCGGCGATGACTTTGAGCAACGTGGATTTCCCACAACCCGAGGGGCCAACAATCGCGATCAGTTCGCCCCGGCCCATCCGCAGGTTCACGCCGTCCAGCAGGCGACGCGAATGCTCTCCCTCGCTGGTTTCGAGGGCGATGGTTTCCAGCGACAGCATCTCCTTGTACATCCACCCGGCCCACCCGGGACTGTCAACGAAAAAAATCAGGTTCGTTCCCGCGACGGGCGGCGTTCCGTGCTAATCTGACCCGATGGAACCCACGGTCCCCCCTGTTGCCGAAGTTCGCACCACCGCGCGCCCGCGCAAGAAGGGGCCGTCTCGCGGTCTGCGCTGGATCATTTTCGGTGTGCCGGTCGCGCTCGTCTGTCTTTTGCTCGCGCTGGTCGGGGTACGCTGGTGGCTGGATCGATTCCTGCGCAGCGACGATTTCCGCCGTTTTCTCGACCGGAAAACTTCCGCCGCCCTTCAAGCCGAGGCACACATCGAACCGCTGCACTGGGAAAACAGCGAGTTGTACACCGCCGGCATCGACGTACGCGGCAGCCCCGGCGGACCGCTCACTGCTTTCAACGCCGATCAAATCCGTGCCGCGTTCGATCTCGGTGCCCTGTGGCGTCGCGTCTGGCGCATCGAGGCCCTCGATGTCGAGCGCATCTCCGCGGCTTTGGGCACGAACACCGCTAGCAAAACCGCGCCTTCCCAACCGACCCCGGACCAGGTTTCTGCCCCCGGTGCGGACCGCGGTTTCCTGGCGTCCCTTCTGCCAAACCGCGTGGAGATCGGTGAGGTACACGTTTCCGATTTTTCGCTCAAGTGGACGAACGATCAGCCCGGCGGGACGGGCCAACTGGAAAACGCCCGCCTCTTCGCGCGGATGCTCGGGAACGTGAACACCTGGGAGGTCCAGGGTCATGGCGGGACGCTCTCGCAAGACAATCTTCCTGTGGTCGCAATGGAGGACTTCACGCTGAAATCGACGGAAGACGCGATCTTCATCACGCAGGCAAGCGGTCGTCCGAAGGCCGGCGGCAAGCTCGAACTCTCCGGCAAACAAACCCTCACCGGAAACAAGGAACTCAACCTCGACCTCAATCTCGACGCCGTGCCGGTCGAGCCGTTTTTGCCACCTGATTGGCGGGGTCGGTTGCACGGCGCGGCCACCGGGAACATCCGGGTCACCGGTTCGCCGGAGGACGCGAAAAGTTGGCAGAGCACCGGCCACATCGAATTGCGCGAGGGCAGGCTGGAAGCCTTGCCCGTATTGAACGAATTGGCGCTTTTCTCATCCAGCGCGCGTTACCGGCAGGCGGTCGTGCAGAAAGGCAGCGTTGATTTCACCTGGACGCCGGATTTGCTCAAGGTTCGCAACATCGTCATCGAATCCGACGGGCTGCTGCGGGTGGAAGGCGATTTCACCGTGCGGGCGCAGCAGATCGACGGTTTTTTCCGGGTCGGCGTGGCGATTTCGTCGGTCCGCTGGGTCAGTCAGGTGGGCGCGGCGGTGTTCGACCTGCCGTCACATGACGGGTACGCGTGGACGACGATGCATCTCACCGGCCCGGTGAACAATCCACACGAAGACCTCACCGGCCGATTGACGACTTCGGCGGAACAGGCCGTGGTGCAAAAGGCGAAGGAAGGGACCGGTGCCGTTATCGACACCGCCAGCAGTTTGCTCGATCTCCTGAAGCCCCATTAAAGCGTTTTTCGTTTGCGTGTAAGGTCTGCTCAAGCCCCGGCAGGGGCGGCAGAGTTCAGTATCCAGGTGCCGGGTTGGAGCCCACCGTCTTTAGACGGTCTGCCTTGGAGGGTGGCGGGTGGCGCGTTAAGGTGGGCGGCTGCATGGCCAACTACCACCATCGTGGGCACACGGTCTCGGACTGCAAGTACCACCTGATCTGGGTGACCAAGTACCGCTGGCCGGTGCTCAAGGGGGACCTGGCGGTGCGTTGCCGCGACCTGATCCGCGAGATTTGCCGGGCGCGGGAGGTGGCGGTGGTGCGTGGAGCGGTGTCGCCCGACCACGTGCATCTGCTCGTCAGCGCGCCGCCGGTGTTGTCGCCGGCCAAGCTGGCGCAGTACTTGAAGGGCAGGAGTTCGCGCAAGCTGCAGGAGGAGTTCCCGAGTTTGCAGAAGCGTTATTGGGGCCAGCACCTGTGGGCACGGGGCTACTTTTGCGCGACGGTCGGAGCGGTCGATGAGAAGACGATCAAGCGCTACATCGAGGAGCAGAAGTGGGACGAGGATGGCGAGGGAACGTTCCGCATCGTGGCCGACCCGCCGTGAGGCCAGGGGTCGCCGCCGATGCCTTGCCAGCCGGCCCGGGCCGGGGGCTTTCCAAGCGGCTTCTAGCCGCCACCGGACTTTTAGTCCCATCGCATCCTACCGGCTTGAGCCGGTAGTCGTTGAGCCCACGGCGTGAGCCGTGGGCTGAACTCTTGCGCCCCTGCCGGGGCTGAAACACCGGACAGGCAACTGAGAAACGCTTTAGAGAACGCCCGCCGAACTTTCGGTTATTCGATCTTGTAGTTCACGCCCTTGCCCGTGGTCCACGATTGTTCGAGGCTCGAATAGAGGTTCTGTAAGTCTCCCTTGGAATTCAACCGGTACTCCACCGTGTGGGCATGGGTGGTCGTCGGGTAGTTTTTGACGACCTTCTGCCACACCGCCTCGACCTCAGGATGGGAAGCGGACAGGTCTTGGACCCGCTGCTGAAGTGCTTCCAACGTCGCTCCGGGGCCCGTCGAAGACGTGGGGTTTAACGGCTCCAGAAAATAGAACCTCGCTTCAACGGTGCTGGCGGTTGCGACGTTGACTTCCGTCACGCGCGCCAACCCGTCCACGACGTATTCGTGACTGCTGATCGACACGATGCTCCGCAGCGCCACGAGGTACACGCCCCCGGGCAATTCGCAGCGCCAGAGTGCGTCCGGCCTGGACGTGGAGGCGGGGGTCTGTGCCGCAGCGGCGGCGGGCGTCGCGCGTTGACCGAAACCGTACGACGGCAGCAGGCAAAGAAGAACTGCCACGGCGGCAATTGCACACACGCGCTGGAAGACAGGACCGATCTTTGAAGAGAAGGGGATCATGCAAAGCATCGTGTCACGTTTCCGCCGGATTGTCTCCGACAGAAAATTCGCTTTCCCGTGCGGTGCCGATCTTTTGCGCGATCCTCCGGGCGCAGGCGTGAGCGTCCATGCCGCCGGAGAGGTTAACCACCTCGTCGAATGTCTCCCCTCGAAACCACGTCATTTGCCGTTTTGCGTAGCGGCGTGTGGCGATTTGCACCCGCTCCAGGCACTTCGCATGCGTAAGTTCTCCTGCCAAGAAGGAGCTGATTTCCTGCAGGCCAATGATCCGGGCGGCCGTCGCCGAAATGGGGGCGCGCAATGCAGTGCGCGCCTCTTCTAACGCCTCTTCATCCAGCAATTTGCTCGTCCGGCGGTTGATTCTTTCCAGAAGATCGGACTTTTCGCGGAAAAGAAAGACTCCCCGCACCGGCGGACGCGCTGTCTGCCACGCGGTCTGGTGGTCGGAAAAACGTCCGCCCGTCAGCATGCACACCTCGACGGCCCGCACGACCCGCCGTTTGTTGAGCGTGTCAACCTGCCGTGCTGCCGTCGGATCGAGCCGTTGGAGTTCGGCAACCAGCTCCGGCAGGTCAGTCCGTTCCAGTTCCGCCCGCAGTTCCCCTTGCGCGGGGGGGAGGGGAGACAGCCCATGCGTCAGGGCTTTGACGTAGAGCCCACTGCCTCCAACGACGATCACGGGGCGTCCTCGGCTCGACACCTCGTGCAGGCAGGCAGACGCTTCCTGATGGTATCGCGCCACGCTGTAGGTCTCGTGCCGTGGCACATGCCCAATCAGGTGATGACGGACGCACGCGAGGTCATGCGCCGAAGGTTTCGCGGTTAGCCGCGCCAGCCCGGCGTACACCTGAAAGGCGTCGGCGCTGACGATCTCGGCTCCGCAAAGGGCCGCCGCCTCCACGGCGATCTCCGTTTTGCCGACGGCCGTGGGTCCAACGATGAAAAACGGCTCGCGCACAAACAAAAAGGCCCGGCACATCCACTGGATGAAACCGGGCCAAGGTGATTTGTCGGGATTACCGGATCGGATCAGGCGGCGAACCGGGGTTCGCTACGGCTGTCATGCTGATCGGTGTTCTTGGCTCCGCTCACCACGAGCTTACGGCCCATGAAATCCTTGTCGTGGAGTTCGCTGACCGCGCGTTTCGCTTCATCGATGGTTTGCATCTGCACGAACGCGAAACCCTTGGAACGCTGCGTCTGCTTGTGGCTGACGACCTCGGCGGTCACCACCTGGCCCACGCCGCTGAACAGTTCGGATAGATCGCTTTCCGTGGCGTCGAAAGAAAGATTGCCCACGTACAACCGCGGGCTGGTCACGTCCACGGCCTCGGGTTTGCGAACAGTACGGTTTGGGGCTGCGGACGATGGCTTGGAGCGCGAGCCGCCGGAATCGTCAGAGGACGATGGCTCGGCAGTCTCGCTCGGTTGCCGCGAGGCCACCGGTTTCTTGGACCCGGTGAAGAAGGAAAGAATCTTCTGCCAAAAGGACGGTGCAGGTGCGCGCGTGCCGCCGGAGCGGCGTTCTCCCGAGTACCGGCCGGACCGCCCTTCCGAGCGGTTTCTGGAGCCGCGGCGTGAGCCTTGAGCCGATTGGGAAGATTGATAGGATTTCATGCTTGGAGTCAAATGTAGGATGTCTGAACGTTGGGTGGCCGGCAAAGCGCGCCGGTGAGGGCGCACCGATCTTCGGACCCGGCGCTTCCAGAGGAGTGCGACACTCGCGAGGCGCTGGACAGGAGGCTGTGGGCGGAAGAATACTTTGCCGGGATCGATCGGGGTCCGTGGACAAAAGCTCCTGCCGGGGCAGCGGTACGACACCGCGGCGTGGCATCAGCATGCGGAACAGTCTTCCAACGAGCGAGTGCGTGAGAAAGCGGGCCGCGACAACCGAAGCTGTGGTGACCGCTAAAAACACTACCCAGTGATGAGGAAGAACCGTCCGACGTAAACCCATTGGAACGCCCAATCTGCCGAGCAATATGGACGTTCCGCAAGTTTAGGCAAGACGCAATCGTGTTGACTTGACGACGGAAGAATGCCTTGACCGATGGCGGCTCGATACCATGTTCGGACGCGCTGCGCCTGACTCGACGTGCGCGGTCAGTGGCCGCAACAATTCTTGAACTTCTTGCCGCTGCCGCACGGGCACGGATCATTGCGCCCGACCTTCGGTAGTTCGCGTTTGGCGGGAAGCTCCAGTCGGGGAGGGGCTTCCTCGGCGACCGGAACCGCCGCGTTCGGTGCCGGACGTAGTCGGTCAACGCCGGGCTCGGCCGGGGCGGGGCGGGAGTTCTGGTCCGGTCCGCCAAGCACGTCGTGCAAAAGCGTCTGCGGGAGGCTGGCGAGGAATTTCTCGAACGCCTGCAGGTTCGACGTACTGCGGAACAGGTTATGCAAAATCTCCAGTTTCAGGCTCGACATGAAATCGACGAACATGGAGTAGGCCTCGTTTTTGTATTCCACGAGCGGGTCCTTTTGGCCGATGCGCTGGAGTTGAATGCCCTCACGGAGTCCGTCCATCGCAAAGAGATGCTCCTGCCACAAGCGGTCCACGGCGTTGAGCCCGATGTAACGCTCCAACCCCTTGACCGCCTCGGGGTCTTCGTGGCTGCACTTGCTCGTGTACGCCTCGGTGATGCGTTGCACGAGAAACTGGCCGATCTCCGCCGGCGTTTTTTTCTCGAACGCCGCTTTTTCCGCCGAAAGGCCCAACGGGAAAGTCATGTTTACCCAGGCGAGCAGGCCCGCGTAATTGGGTTCCTCGTCGCCGCCTTCCTTGACGTATTCGTTCACCTTCGCGGGGATCGCCTCCTGGATGACCTCGTCGATGAGCTGCCGGGGGTTATCGGTGTCGATGATCTCGTTCCGATAACCGTAGACGACCTCCCGCTGCTTGTTCATCACGTCGTCGTACTCCAACGTGTGCTTGCGGCTCATGTAGTCGCGCTGTTCGACGCGCTTCTGGGCGTTTTCCACGCTGCGGTTGAGGAGGGGATGTTCCAACTCCTGGCCGTCTTCGAGCCCGAACGTCTCCATGATCTTCGTCATGCGGTCGGACGCGCCGAAATTACGCATCAGATCATCCTCGAAACTCACGTAGAAGCGCGACGCCCCCGGATCACCCTGACGGGCGCAACGGCCGCGCAACTGGCGGTCGATGCGGCGGGCCGAATGACGCTCGGTGCCGAGAACCATGAGGCCGCCGACATCACTGACGCCTTCGCCGAGTTTGATGTCCGTGCCGCGTCCCGCCATGTTGGTGGCGATTGTCACGGCATCACGCTGCCCGGCGCGCTGGATGATTTCGGCCTCCTGGCGGTGGTATTTCGCGTTGAGAACGCTGTGCGGGATTTTCTCGCGCTTGAGCATCCGGCTGAGCAACTCGGACGATTCCACGCTCGCCGTACCGACGAGCACCGGTTGGCCGCGACCGTGGCACTCCTTGATCTCGGCGATGACCGCGTTGTACTTCTCGCGGCGAGTCTTGTAGATGCGGTCGTTCGAGTCCTTGCGCTGGATGCCGCGGTTGGTCGGGATGACGATGACATCGAGCTTGTAAATGTCGTGGAACTCGTTGGCCTCGGTTTCCGCCGTGCCCGTCATGCCCGAGAGCTTCTGGTACAGCCGGAAATAGTTCTGGATCGTGATCGTTGCCAGGGTCTGCGTCTCCCGGTCGATCTGGACGCCCTCCTTTGCCTCGACCGCTTGATGGAGTCCGTCGCTCCAGCGCCGGCCCGGCATCTTGCGGCCGGTGCTCTGGTCGACGATGACGACCTTGTTTTCCTCGACCACGTACTCGACATCGCGCTCGTAGAGGCAGTACGCGCGCAGCAATTGGGAGATATTATGGATGCGCTCCGCTTGGTGGTCGCACTGGGCCTGCAACCGCGACTTGGCCTGTTCTTTGGCGGCATCGTCGATGTCGGTGCGGATGTCGATCTCCGCGAACGCCGTCATCAGGTCCGGCAAAACAAAGGCTTCGGGCTCGTCCGGATTCAGGAAGTCGCGGCCTTGTTCGGACAGGTCTGCCTCTTGCGCCCGCTCGTCGATGGTAAAAAATAACTCCTCCTTCAGAGAGAAAAGTTCGTCTTTGCGCGTATCCGCATGAAAGGATAACTCGGCCTTGTCGAGCGCCTTGCGATTGACGGGGTCTTCGAGCAATCGCAGCAGCGATTTGTTGCGCGGCTGGCCCAGTTTAACCTTGTAGAGGATGACGCCGGCCTCCTCGCTCTTGCCGTCATCGAGCAGGGATTTGGCCTCGTTGACCAACCGGCTGCAAAGCATGTTTTGTTTGCGGACGAGTTGTTCGATGCCCGGTTTGAACTTGTCGTACTGATGCGTGGAAACCGTGGCTGGCCCCGCGATGATGAGCGGCGTACGCGCCTCGTCGATCAAAATGGAATCCACCTCGTCCACGATGGCATAAATATAACCGCGCTGGACCTGCTGCTCACGGCTGGTCGCCATGCCGTTGTCGCGCAGGTAATCGAAGCCAAGTTCGCTGTTGATGCCGTAGGTGATATCGCAAGCATACTGCGCGCGGCGCACGTCCGGGGACTGGTCGTGCTGGATGCAGCCGCAGGTCAGGCCGAGAAAACGGAATAATTCACCCATCCACTCGGCGTCGCGCCGGGCGAGGTAATCGTTGACGGTGACGAGGTGCGCGCCGCGACCAGTGAGGGCGTTGAGGTAGAGGGGCAGGGTGGCAACGAGCGTTTTGCCCTCGCCGGTGGCCATTTCCGCGATGCGGCCGGAGTGGAGCACCATGCCGCCGATCAACTGCACATCGAAATGGATCATGTTCCAGGTCACGTCCTGATCGCAAACCGTCCATGATTTGCCGCACATCCGGCGGGCACCATTTTTGACGACCGCAAAGGCTTCCGGAAGGATTTCGGTGAGGATCGCCTCGCGTTCCGCCGGTTCTTCGACCGGAGCGAGTCGTTCTTTCCAACCGCGCGTTTTCGCACGCAAATCGTCGTCCGAGAGCGACTTGAACTGCTCGTCCAATTCGTTGATCCGGCGCACGATGGGCATCAGACGCTTCAACTCGCGCTGATTCTTCGAACCAAGGATTTGTTTGAGAATCCAGTTGAACATAAAAAGTGGACCAGCATCGGTCATTTCGGCCCGGAATACAAGGGGGCTGCCCAGCGGTAGAACGTGAGGCGGAGGGACCGGGGGATTCCCGGCGTGTGTACAGTCCCAATCAGTGCTGCGCCGAATCTTGAGCACGAGGCTGTTCACACCACGTGTCGCAGCCAAGCCATTGCGACGCATCGCTGACAGCTTTCATGACAGCATTTACCGTCACGCGGAGATGATTTGATGCAACGTACGTTCGGAACGGGTGCATCCTCCGAAAAGGGCACACTTAAACTTGAGTCTTATAACATCATACAATAAATGTAATATTAGATTTTGTTGGCTGATTGGTTCCTGAAAGACTGAATGATTAGACAATCGCACCCCGCCGCGGCGTTTGTACTTCAACGGCCCAAATCCCGATGAGATGACAAACGATCCGGACAATTGCAGCCAGGACTGGCGAGCCTATTTCGCCACCTTTGGACCCCGCCTGGTCCTTTTCGCGCGACAATGGCTCCCGGATATCGCCGACGCCGAGGACGCGGTGCAGGAGGCTTTCGTCCGCTTCTGGCGCAAACATCGAACGCCAGACGAACGACACGCCGGATTGTTGTTTGCATCGGTTCGCAACGCAGCCTTGGACCACATCCGGCGCGAGACACGCCGCAAACGCCGCGAGTCCCTCGCGTCAGACGAACAGATTTCGTCCACGGATGATGCACCACCGGAGATTTCTCTGTTCACGTCCGCGGACGGCAGCGACGCAATCACCGTCGAGGCGACCCTGCGCCAACTCCCGGCTGAGCAACGCGAGGTTTTGGTGCTCAAAATCTGGGGCGAACTGACTTTCGCACAGATTGCCGATGCCCTTGGCCTCTCACCTAATACCGCGGCGTCACGTTACCGTTATGCCATCACCGCCTTGAGAAAAATGATCCGGCCCATCTGCTATGAATGACGAGTTTACCGACTTGGAAAACGAGCTGCGCGGTCTGCGGCCTCGCGCCACCAGCCGACAACTGGAGGACCAGATCGGCGCGTTTCTCGATCACCATCGAAGCGAACGCAACGCGACGACATGGTGGCAATGGCTCGGGTTCAACCGTGCTTTCGCGGCCGTCTGGTGGGGAGCCCTCTCGCCGGCTCTCACCGCGGCATTGGTCATTATCGTCATGCGCCCCGCCGAGGTGACGCGCTCCCCCTCCCCTCTGACCGGCCATTCGTCCGTCGAGCCCGCCGAACCCGCGACGCAAGGTTTTCTTGCGAACCTGAAATCTACCAAAGCGAGCAATGTCCTCTACGAAGCGCTCGACGAGGGCGTGGTGCTCGACGCCGGGCAGGAACCGGTCCACCGCGTCCGTTATCGATCCGCCGACCTCGTGCAGTGGCGCAATCCCGCGACCGGCGCCAACTGGGAGGTTTCGTATCCCCGTGAGGATGTCGTGCTCGTCCCGGTTCAAGCCCAATAAACAGCGGAAACGGAACTACTTCGCAGCCAAATGTCCATCCGTCCAACTAACCTCCTAAATACTCCTGCCATGATGAAAAACGTCTTGTTGTTCCTCACCGTCGCATGCAGCGCGGTGCCGCTCCGAGGGATCGCTCAGAACACTGCTACTCCTCCGCCGGTCACCGTGCCGACGGCACCCGCGCCACCGGCCCCGCCGGACGTCCCGCCGCCCCCACGGCCCACCGGCAGGAACCAATCAGGCGTTTTTCTCGGCGTGGAGACGACGGAAGTTCCGTCCGCGCTGAGCGATCAGCTCAACCTGCCAGATGGGTTTGGTTTGCTCGTTGAATACGTCGTTCCAGGCAGCGCGGCCGAGGCGGCCGGAGTGAAGACGCACGACATCCTCAAGATGCTCAACGACCAAATTCTTACCAGTGAGGAGCAGCTTTCCGTGCTCGTCCGCAGTTTCTCCGCCGGGCAGGAAGTCGCGCTTCTGGTCTTGCGCAAGGGGCAGGAAATCAAACTCACCGCGAAGCTCCAGAAACGCCCGCCGCACACGGAAGAACACCCGGCCGGGCACGGCCCACGGCAGCGGCACGACGGGGCGTCTGACGGGTTTGATAGCGGCTTCCATCTCGATCTCGACGACTTATCCAACCCCGAACTCGCGGACCGCATCCGGGAATCCTTCGACCGCAGCCGTGCCGAGATCGATGCTGCCACTCAGCGCGCCAACGAACGGGTCAAGCGCGCGATGGAGACCGTCCGCGAACGCACCGCCCGCGCCAGCGGCAGTCGGCTGGATTACGATGACGCGCAGATTCTGTTGCGTGATTCGACAGGCCGTATCGAAATTCGCTCCTCACACGGCAAACGCACCCTGACGATCCGGGGCGCGGACGGCAAAAAATCTTTTGACGGCCCCATCGACACGCCCGACCAGCGCAAGGCCATTCCGGCCGACATGTTGCCCCAGGTCGAGGCGCTTGAACGCGAACAGGTCATCACATTTCCGAAGAGCAGCGGCGAGAATGACGACGATGACAAGGATCGTTCGTGACCGGAGGTGGCGGGCTATGCGTGGGTCAACTCCGGTACCGACTTTCTCGGCACATCGCGGTGCCTCCCGAACCGGAGCCGTAGATTCTCAAAGAACAGGTAGACCACCGGCGTCGTGAACAGCGTCAGCGCCTGCGAGACGAATCAGCCCGCCGACAATGGCCACGCCGAGCGGCTGGCGCAATTCCGATCCGGTGCCCATGCCAATCGCCAGCGGCACCGCGCCGAACATCGCCGCCATCGTGGTCATCATGATCGGCCGGAAACGCGTGAGGCACGCCTGGTAGATCGGCGTCCTCCGAAGACATGCCCTCGTTGCGTTCGGCTTCCAGGGCGAAGTCGATCATCATGATGGCGTTCTTTTTGACGATGCCGATGAGCAGGATGATGCCGATGAACGACACCAGCGACAGGTCCATCCCGAACGCCCAGCAGCGCCAGCAACGCCCCCAACCCCGCCGAGGGCAGCGTGGACAGGATCGTGATCGGATGAATGAGGCTCTCGTAAAGCACGCCGAGCACGATGTAAACGGCCACGCAGCGCCGTCAGGATGAGCCACGGCAGCGTGGACAGCGTGTCCTTGAAAACCTTCGCCGTCCCCTGGAAACTGCCGTGGATGGTCGACGGCATGCCCAGTTCCGTCGTCGCGCGGTCGATGAGCACCGTCGCCTGCCCGAGCGCGACGCCGGGCGCGAGGTTGAACGTCAGAGTGGCGGCCGGAAATTGCCCCTGGTGATTGACCGAGAGCGACGTGTTCGTCGATCTCGAAATGCGCAATCGTGCTCAGCGGCACCTGCTTGCCCGTCGACGAACTGACGTAAATCTTGTCCAGCGAGACGGCATCTTGCTGAAAGCGCGGGTCGGCTTCCAGGACGACGCGGTATTGGTTTTGCTGGGTGTAGATGACCGACACCTGCCGCTGGCCGAACGCACTGTAAAGCGTGTCGTCCACCGCCTGCGGCTGGATGCCGAGCCGGGCAGCGGCGTCGCGGTCGATGACGACGTTCTCCTGCAGGCCGCTGCATCTGCTGGTCGGTGTTCACGTCCTGCGAGATTCTGGTACCTTCTTGAGCTTGTTCGAGGAGCAGCGGCGTCCAGTGGCGCAGATCGTTCAGGTCGGCGGATTCCAGCGTGTACTGGTACTGTGACCTTGCCCGTACGGCCCCCGACGCGGAGGTCCTGCGAGGCTTGCAGAAAGAGACTGATGCCGGGGATCTTCGCCAGCTTCGGGCCGCAGCCGGCCGATCACCTCGTCGGCGCTGAGCTTGCGCTCGGCTCTTCGGCTTGAGGGAGATGAACATGAGGCCGTTGTTGATCGCGCGCCTCCCGCCCGACGAACGCCGCCGAGCCGTCGCCACCGCCGGGTCCGCCGCCACGATGGCGGCCACCTGCTGGTGCTTTTTCGACCATCGCGGCGAAGGAAATGTCCTGCGCCGCCTTCGATGAAGCCCATCATCAAGCCCGTGTCCTGCTGCGGGAAAAAGCCCTTCGGCAGCACGCGGAACATACAGCCAACGGTGGCCACAAGCGTCGCCACCGTCACCAGCGAGCATGAACCGCTGGTGGCGCAGCACCCACTTCAGACCGTGCTCGTAGCCGCGGAGCATCCCGTCGAAGAAACCGCTCCATCGTCTCGTAAAACCACCCGCGCTGCCGGTCGGGATTCTCCGGCCTGCAGAAATTGCCCGCAGAGCATCGGCGTCAGCGTCAGCGACACCACCGCCGAGACCAGGATGGCGACACTCAGCGTCACGGCGAACTCGTGGAACAACCGCCCGATCAACCCGCCCATGAACAGGATGGGGATGAACACGGCGATCAGCGACAGGCTGATGGAAACCACCGTGAACCCGATCTGCCGCGCGCCCTTGAGCGCCGCTTCCAGCGGCGAGTCGCCCGTCTTCGATGAATCGCACGATGTTTTCGATGACGACGATGGCGTCGTCCACCACGAAGCCCACCGAGACCGTCAGCGCCATCAGCGAGAGATTGTCCAGGCTGTACCCGCAGCAGGTACATGACGCCGAACGTTCCCGCGAGCGAGAGCGGCACCGTCACCCCCGCGATGAACGTCGGCCAGAACCGCCGCAGGAACAGGAACATCACCATGATGACCAGCGCGATGCTGATGCAGCAGGGTGAACTGCACGTCGTTGACCGACGCGCGGATGGTCTGCGTGCGGTCGCTGATGACTGCGACAGTTGCACCGCCGGCGGCAGCCAGCGCTGCAAGTTGCGGCAACATGCGCGCGAATCTGGTCGGCGATGTCGATGACGTTCGCCGCGGCCTGCTTGCGGATGATCAGCAGCACGGCGCGCTTGCTGCCGCACCAGCCGGCCTGCTGGTCGTTTTCCTGCGCGTCGATGACGTTGGCGATGGAGCCGAGCTGGCACCGGGCACGCCGTTGTGCTGCGCGACGATCAGCGGCCGGTAGTCCTTGGCCTCGATAAAGCTGGTCGTTGCTGGCGATGACGAAGCTCTCGCGGTCGTTGCGATCAGGCTGCCCTTGGGCGAATCCACGTTGACCTGCGAAATGCACGGTGCGGATGTCCTCCATGCTCATGCCCATCGAGGCGAGCGCGGCGGGGTTGACCTGCACGCGCACCGCCGATTTCGCGCCGCCGCCGATGCTGACCTGGCTGACGCCCTCGATCTGGCTGAGGCGCTGGCCGAGCACCTGGTCGGCGAGGTTGTAGACCTCCGACAGCGGCACCGTGTCGGAGGTCATCGCCAGGATCATGACCGGCGAGTCCGCCGGGTTGACCTTGCGGTACGTCGGCGGGTTGGGCAGGTCGAGCGGCAGTTCGCCGCCGGCGGCGTTGATGGCGGCCTGCACGTCGCGCGCCGCGCCGTTGATGTCGCGCGATCGAGGTCGAACTGGATCGTCACCGACGCAGCCGCCGAGCGTGCTGCTCGAAGTGATTTCCGACACGCCCGCGATCTGCGCCGAACCGGCGTTCCAGCGGCGCGGCGAGCGAGGTGGCGGCCGTTTCCGGGATCGACGCCCGGCAGGGACGCCTGACCTGGATCGTCGGGAAATCGATCTGCGGCAGCGGCGCGATGGGCAGGAACTGGTACGCGACGATCCCGAGCAGCAACAAGCCCGAGCGCCAGCAGCGACGTGCCGACCGGCCGGCGGATGAATGGCTCCGAGATGCTCATCGAGCAACGGCGAGCGTTCGGGTGCAGGCGGCACCTGCCGCGGGACCGGCGTCAGGCGCGCGCGTCCCGGCGTGCAGCGGCGGGACGGTTCCGGCGGTTGTGTGCCGCGCGGACAGACCCAGTTGGCCGAGGCGGTCCATGTACAGGTAGATGACCGGCGTCGTGTAGAGCGTCAGAACCTGCGAGAGCAGCAAGCCCGCCGACGATGGACACGCCCAGCGGACGGCGCAGTTCGGAGCCGGTGCCGTTTTCCAGCGCCAGCGGCAAGCGCGCCGAGCAGCGCGGCGGCCGTGGTCATCATGATCGGCCGGAAACGCAGCAGGCACGCCTTGTAGATCGATTCCTCCGGCGACATGCCCTCGTCGCGCTCCGCTTCCAGGGCAAAGTCGATCATCATGATGGCGTTCTTCTTCACGATGCCGATGAGCAGGATGATGCCGATGAGCGCCACCAGCGAAAGGTCCATCCCGCAAACGAGCAGGGCGAGCAACGCGCCGACGCCCGCCGAAGGCAGCGTGGAAAGGATCGTGATCGGGTGGATGTAGCTCTCGTAAAGGACGCCCAGCACGATGTAGATGACCACCAGCGCGGCCAGGATCAGGTAAGGCTCGCTGGCCAGCGACGAGCGGAACTCCGCCGCGCTGCCGGTGAACGCCGTCACGATGGTGTCCGGCATGCCGATTTGCGTCCTGCGCTTGCTGGATGGCGGCGACCGCCTGGCTGAGGAAGCTGCCGGGCTTCAGGTTGAAGGAGAGCGTCGACGACGGAAACTGCCCCTGGTGCGGAATGGACAACGGCGCGGTCGTGGTCGTGATCTTGGCAATCGCGCTCAGCGGCACGAGCTGGCCGGTGGTCGATTTGACGTAAATCTTGTCGAGCGCGTCGGGCGTGGTCGCGGAAGCCGGGTTCGACTTCGAGGATGACGCGGTACTGGTTCAACTGCGTGTAGATCACCGAGACCTGCCGCTGGCCGAACGCGTCGTAGAGCGTGTCGTCCACGGCCTGCGTCAGCACGTTGAAGCGCGACGCCTTGTCGCGGTCCACCTGCGACGGTGAGTTGCAGGCCGTTCGCCTGCTGGTCGCTGGCCACGTCGGTCAATTCGGGCAGGGCGCGCAGTTGGTCGAGCAGCTTGCTGCGTCCACAGGCCGAGTTCGGCCGGCGTCGGCGTCCTGGAGGACGTACTGGTACTGCGTGCGGCTGACGCGGCTGTCGAGCTGGAGGTCCTGCACCGCCTGCATGAAGAGCGAGATGCCCTGCGATGTTCGCCGTCTTCGTCGCGCAGCCGGGCGATGATCTCCTCCGCGTTGGCTCTGCCGGTCCTTGCGCGGCTTGAGCACGATGGTCAGCCGGCCGGTGTTGATCGTCGCGTTGACCGACCCCGCCCCGACGAACGACGCCACCGACTGCACGTCCGGGTCGCGGCGCACGATGTCCGCCACCGTGCGCTGCCGGTCGCAGCATCGCCTGGAAGGAGATGTTCTGCGCGGCATCCGTCACGCCGATGATGACGCCGGTGTCCTGCTGCGGCAGCAGGCCCTTGGGAATGATCACGTAAAGCCAGATCGTCCCGACCAGCGTGGCCGACGGCGACCATCAGCGTGAAGAACTGGTGCTTGAGCACCCACTTCAGGCCGTGCTCGTAGAACGCGAGCATCCCGTCGAAGAACTTCTCCGTCACGCGGTAAAACCAGTTGTGCCGTTGCTTGTCCTTGCCGGTGGCGTCCTCCTTCTTTTCGGGCTTGAGCAGGTTCGCGCACATCATCGGGCGTCAGCGTCAGCGAGATGACGCGCCGACACGACCACCGCCGCGCTCAGCGTGATGGCGAACTCGCGGAACAGCCGGCCCACGATGCCCGTCATGAACAGCAGCGGGATGAACACCGCGATCAGCGACACGCTCAGCGACACCACCGTGAACCCGATCTGCCGCGCGCCCTTGAGCGCCGCCTCCAGCGGCGGGTCGCCCGCCTCGATGAAGCGCACGATGTTCTCGATCATCACGATGGCGTCGTCCACGACGAAGCCGGTGGAGATCGTCAGCGCCATCAGGGAAAGGTTATCCAGGCTGAACCCCGCACAGCTTCATCAGCCCGAACGTGCCGATGATGGAAAGCGGCAGCGCCACGCTGGGGATGACCGTCGCCCAGAGCTTGCGCAGGAACACGAAGATCACCATGACCACGAGCACGACGGTCAGGAGCAGCGTGAACTGCACGTCCTCCACCGAGGCGCGGATCGTCTCGGTGCGGTCGGTGAGCACGGTGACCTTGACCGACGGCGGGATCGTCGCCGTCAACTGCGGCAGCAGCGCTTTGATGCGGTCCACCGTCTCGATGATGTTCGCGCCCGGCTGGCGCTGGATGTCGAGCAGCACGGCCGGGCGGTAGCCGGTGCGTGCCGTCGGCCACCCAGGCGGCCAGCTGGTCGTTTTCCACGCTGTCGATGACGGTGCCGATGTCGCTCAGGCGCACCGGCGCGCCGTTGCGGTAGGCGACGATGATCGGCCGGTAGGCGGCGGCGCGAAAAATCTGGTCGTTCGAGCCGATGGTCATCGACTGGCGCGTGCCGTCGAAGCTGCCCTTCGGGCGCGTTGACGTTCGCCTGGCCGAGCGCGGTCCGCACGTCTTCCAGGCTCAGGCCGAGCGAAGCCACCGCCGCCGGGTTGATCGCGCACGCGCACCGCCGGCTTCTGGTTGCCCTGGATGGAAACCAGCCCGACGCCGCTGACCTGGCTGAGCTTCTGCGCGAGCACGGTGTCGGCGAAATCGTTGACCTTGTCCAGCGGCAGGCTGTCCGAGGTGATCGCCAGCGAAAGGATCGGCGTGTCGGCCGGGTTGACCTTGTTGTAGGTCGGCGGGTTGGGCAGGTTGGTGGGCAGCACGCCGTCGGCGGCGTTGATGGCGGCCTGCACGTCCTCGGCGGCGGCGTCGATCTCGCGGTCCAGCACGAACTGGAGCGTGATCGTCGCGTTGCCGAAGGAACTGGTCGAGTTCATCGACGCCAAGCCCGGGAATCTGCCCGAACTGCCGTTCCAGCGGGGTCGTGACGGAGGACGCCATCACGTCCGGGCTGGCGCCGGGAAGCTGCGCGAACACCTGGATCGTCGGGAAATCGACCGCCGGCAGCGCCGAGATCGGCAGCAGCTTCGTAGCCCAGCAGACCCGAGCAGGATCACCGCCGCCATCAGCAGCGAAGTGGCGATGGGCCGGCGGATGAATGGCTCGGAGATGTTCATGGGACGAGCGGGCAGCGCCCTTCAACGGCTGGCGGCAACGGCCGGAGACGCCGCAGGACGTGGGGCTGCCTTTGCTTTTCCCGTCGCCCAGCTTGCCGCGGTGCGGTGCCTGGTCGCCGTCTTTCTTCGGGCCGTCCGCGTTGCTGACGGTGACCTTCGAGCCAGCCTGGAGCTTGTACTGGCCATCCACCACCACGTTCGCCTGCCTTGAGGCCGTCGTCGATGAGCGCGAGGCCGTCCTCGGTTTGCGCGACCTTGACCGGTCGCACTTCCACGGTCTGATCGGCCTTGATGACGAACGCGTATGAACCCTGCGGCCCGCGCTGGACCACGCTGGCGGGCACCGACGAGCCCGTTTTGCGGGTCGTCAGCAGCAGCCGGGCGTTGACGAACTCACCCGGCCAGAGCCGCAGGTCGTCGTTCTGGAAGGTGGCCTTCAGCTTGATCGTGCCGGTCGTCTGGTCGATGTGGTTGTCGATGACCGCCAGGGTCCCGTCGCCCAGTTGGCCGGCGTTGTCGCGCCCGACGGCGAGCACCTTCATCGTGGCTTTGCGCATCGCCCAGCCGGATAATGGTCGCGGATCATCTGGAAGTTCTGCTCGGGCAGGGTGAAGACGACCGAGATCGGACGCAGTTGCGTGATGACGACCAGCCCGCCGGCGTCGGTGGCGTGGATGAGGTTTCCCTGGTCCACCTGCCGCACCCCCACCCGGCCGGCGAGCGGCGCGGTGATGTGCGTGTAATCGAGCTGCGTGCGGGCGTTGTCGATGGCGGCCTGATCGGCCTGCACCGTGGCGACCATCTGATCGACCATGAACCGCTGGGTGTCGTAGCTCTGCTGGTCGAGCACTTTTTTGTCGATCAGGTCCTCGTCGCGCTTGAGCACGAGCCGCGCGTTGGCGAGCTGCGCCTCGTCCTGCGCCTTTTTGGCGATGGCCTGGTCGAGCGAGCGCCTGATAGGGCCGCGGGATCGATCTGCGCGAGCAGGTCGCCCGCCTTCACGTCCTGGCCTTCGGTGAACGCCACCTTGTCGAGTTGCCCGTCCACGCGCGCCTTGACGGTCACCGTGTTGTAGGCCTGCACCGTGCCCAGTCCGTCGAGGTAGATCGGGCACGTTCTTTTCCTCGACCTTCCCCGCGACGACGGGAACCGGCATGTTCGGGTCCGCCCCGCCGCCGCGATGGCCGCCGGCACCGCCGCCCTGCCGGCCACCTGCTCCCGCGTTCGCCGCGCCGCCGGCCGCGGCCTGCCGATGCTGCACATAATACCACCCGCCCAGGCCGAGGATGACCAGCAGGGTGATGATCCAAAATCGTTTGCTCATGTGGAGAAATTCATTCGTGGGACACCTCGGAGGAAGTGTCATTCATTCGTGCCGGCCGCCCTGTTCAGGGGCATCGGGGTTAGCGGCTGTGTCAACTTGTCGTAGCAGGTCCCAGGCGCGGGCCGGCCGGCATCCGGACATCCCCGACGATCAACAGACAACTTCCGACGTGCAAAATCGCGTCACATGCTGTCTTCTTTTGCTCCGGTGATCCGACAAAACTCGACATCACGCGTGGTCCCCGTCTGCTAACTTTCGTTTTCTATGGAGCGCATCCTGGCCGTTGACGACGATGCCGGTCTGACCGAACTGCTCGCCGAATACCTTCAGCCCGAAGGGTTTGAGCTGGAGGCAGTGCATGATGGCGAGACCGGCGTCGAACGCATCCTGGCAGGCGGCTATGCGCTGGTGATCCTCGACATCATGCTGCCCGGTCTCGGCGGCCTGGAGGTATTGCGGCGCGTGCGCCGGCACTCGCAGGTGCCCGTCATCATGCTGACGGCCCGACGTTCCACGGCGGATCGCGTCATGGGATTGGAGATCGGCGCGGACGATTATCTGCCGAAACCCTTCGACCCGCGCGAACTCGTTGCCCGCGTCCGCTCGATCCTGCGGCGGGTGCGTCCGGCCAATTCGGGACGCGGCATGGAGTTCGTCACGGTGGACGACCTGCTGCTCGACGCCGGCAAACGGCAGGTGCGCCGCAACGGAGAATCCATTGACCTGACCACGGCCGAGTTCGACTTGCTGCGGGTGCTGCTCGCGGCGGCGGGACGGGTGGTCTCACGCGAGGAATTATTCCGCGCTGTGCTCGAACGCGAGTTTGCCAGCGCCGACCGGGGTATCGACAATCTGATCAGCGCCGTCCGCCGCAAGCTCGGACCCGCGAGCGACGGCGACGAGCGCATCAAGGCCATTCGCGGGGTCGGTTATCTTTATGCCTACAGCCGCAGCCACACTTCCGCGTGAGTCCACGCCGCCGGCGCGGGAAACCGAGGCCGTCCATTCGCCCGCTGTGGCGTTGCGTCACAAGGTTGCACCCATGCGCAGCCTGTTCTGGCGCATTTTTCTCTGGTTCTGGCTCGCGGCTCTCCTGCTTGCCGGTGCGGTGGCGGCGACGGTGTATTTCACCGATCCCGACCAATTTTTTCCGCGTTCGCAGTTCGTGCCGCTGCAAATGATCGACCGCCTGGCGGGCGAGAGCGTGGCGGTCTTCGAGCACTCCGGGCCGGCCGCGTTGCACGACTATCTGACCGGTCTGCCGCAGGGGCCGGAAGCGAACGGATTGCCGTCACGAGCGCATTTTGAGAACGTCTATCTCTTCGATGCAAAAACGGGCCGCGAGCTTGCTGGCCGCTCGCCGAGGACAGACCCGCAGGAATTGATCGCCCGCGCCGCCGCCAGCCAGGACTTGCAACTGGAGCGTCACATCGGGCGGCTCTACATGGCGCACGCGGTCCGTGGCGGCTCGGGGGAAGAACGCCAGTACGTGTTCCTGCTGAGCATGCCGCGTTCGAGCCTGTTGCTGCCCACGACGCCCCAGGTGTCGTTCGAGCTGGCGGCGGCCGTCATCACGTCGGCGCTCGTCTGTTACTGGCTCGCACGGTCCGTCGTTTCGCCGCTGCATCAGCTCCAGGCGGCAACGCGAAAATTGGCCGAGGGCGATCTCGGTGCCCGTGTCAGTGCCACCGGCAGTCTCGCCCGCCGACAGGATGAATTCAGCGTGCTGGCCAACGATTTCAACGAGATGGCCACGCGCATCCAGGACCTTCTCATCGCGCAAAAGCGGCTCATCGCCGACATCTCGCACGAACTCGGCACACCGCTCACCCGTCTCAACGTCGCCTTGAGTCTTGCCTTCCGCAAAACGGACGCCGGTGCTCACACCGAACTCGACCGCATCCAGACGGAGGCCGGCCGGCTGAACGAACTCATTCGCCAACTCCTCCTGATTTCGGAGTTGGAGATTCACGAGCCGATGGAGCCGCCAGAGCCCGTGGAACTGCTGGCATTGGTCACCGGGGTTGCTGCGGACGCGGAGTTCGAGGCGAGCGAACGCCGCTGCCATGTCACGGTCCGGGCGACCGGACCGGTGGAAGTTTCGGGGGTGCGCCACCTCTTGCACAGCGCGGTCGAGAACGTGGTCCGCAACGCCGTGCGTTACACGGCGCAGGATTCCGAGGTGGTCATCGAATTGGACACCCTTCCCGCCGCCACGGCCCCCGGCGCATCGGCCCGAGCGGTGATCCGGGTGCGGGATCATGGTCCTGGCGTCCCGGCGGCGGCGCTGGCAAACCTTTTCCGTCCCTTCTACCGCGTTTCGGAGGCCCGCGACCGGTTGTCCGGCGGCACGGGCCTGGGACTCGCCATCACGCAACAGGCGGTCGAAGCACACGGCGGCAGCGTCCGGGCCGCTAACCAACCGGACGGCGGTTTGGTGGTCGAGATCGAATTTCCCCGCTGAGACGCGGTCAAGAGCCTTCGAGGAAGTCGCGGGATTCGATCAACCCGCGCCGCTCGCCCGCCTCGGTGCCGTTGAAGTTTTCATCTTCCAGTTCGATGCTCACTAGTCCGGAATAACCCGTGTCCTTGAGCAGGCGAAATATCCCGGTCCAGTCCGTCTGACCGTGCCCCGGGAGCGTGTAGCGCCAGGCTGTTCCTCCCCACCCGTGCGCCTGCGCAAACGTGGCCGGTTGCTCGTGCCCGAACTCATACAAATCCTCGCTGGAGATCGCGGTATCCTTGGCGTGGACATGGTAGACCCGGTCGGCGAATTCTTTCAAAAAACGCAACGGATCGATGCCCATCCTCCGCAGGTGGGAAGGATCGTAGTTCACGCCGAATCGGTCCGAGCCGATTTCCCGGAAAAAGGCGCGGTACGTTTCCGGCGTGCAGCACACCGCGCCCGGTCCCGGCCACCCTTCGATGGCGACGTGCGAGCCCGTGCGCTCCAACGTGGGGATCAGAGCGGCGAAACTTTCGACGAGGTACTCGAAATTTTGCTTCCGTGGCAACGCTTTGTCCACCGGGATGGTGACCGTAAAAAAGATCGTTGCGCCGGCCCCCGCACTCGTCTCGATATGGGCACCCGTCGCGGCGATGATTTCCCGGCGGGAAGCCGAGTCCGGCGCGATCATCATGTCGTAGTCGCTCCCTGCCAGCAGATCGACTGATCCGGGCCGGAGTCCGCTCTGGGAGAGAGCGGCAAGGTCGGCCGCGGCATCGTTTTTGCCGACATCGACGAAGCCGAAGCGGTTTTCGACCGCCCAACGAGCGAGGATCGCAGGATTTTTCTGCCACTCACTGCGGACACGGCGGAAACCAATTGAAAAGCCGCCTGTGAGAGTTTTTGCGGATGTCATAGACAGGAGGGCGGCCTTACCGGAGGACGCCAGGGTCAACGCTTCACGGTGCGAACGGCGTTTCGCGCCGTGCCGAGAAAACGCTCCAGGGCCGGCGAACGGTTGTCCTTTCGCCACGCGGCGCAAAGCTGGTAGAGCGGCGTCGATTTGTCGAGCGTGACGAAACGCACCCCCGGCATGGCGAGCCGGCCGATCTGAGCAGGGAAGATTGCGACGCCGAACCCGGCGGCCACGTAGTTGAGGGCCGACGGCGAGCGGTCGGTTTCGAGCGCGATCTCGGGTTCGAAGTTCGCCTGCCGGCACAGCGCAAGCAGCCAGGGACTGAACGCGGGCGCATCCTGCCGTGCCGTGAAGATGAATCCCTCCTTCGAGAGTTCGTGCAGCGCGAGGCTGCGCCGGCTGGCCAACCGGTGGTCGTGGGGCAGCGCGACCACCAGACGATCCTCGCTCATCACGGCGACGTGCAAATCGTCGTGCGGCTCCGGCAACCCGAGGCCGATGATGCCCAGGTCGAGCCTGCGGTCCAGCAACTCCTCGATTTGCCGGGTGGGTGTCAGTTCGATCAGGCTGATCTCTACGTCGGCGTGGTGTCGGCGAAAGGAGCGCAGAACCGTCGGCAGCCATTCGTAGGAAAGTTGCGCGATGAAACCGATGGCGAGCCGGCCGGTTTCTCCGCGAGCGGCGCGGATGGCGGCCCGCGCCCCCTCGTCCGCCGCGCGCAGCAACCGGCGGCCATGATCCAAAAACACCTTGCCCGCCGCCGTCAACGCGACGTGATGGCGGTCGCGGTCGAGCAGGATGGCACCGAGTTCTTCCTCCAAATGATGAATCTGGACGCTCAGCGCGGGCTGCGAAACGTGGAGGCGTTCGGCGGCGCGGCGGAAACTGAGTTCCTCGGCTGCCGCCACGAAGTATCTGACGTGGCGAAGTTCCATTGCGGGTTGATCGACGTGATAATCTTTGCCTATCACTGCAAGAAATACAAAGTAATTCTCTTTTCACGCCCGTGGAGGAAGTTGGTTCATCCAAAAATTTATGACCAACTCAATTTCGTTCTCGCCGCGCCTCTTTCCCGGGTCGCCTGTCCGTCTCATCGTACGACCGTCCACCGTGCTGAAGTTGCACCGTCCGGTTCGCCCGTCTTCGGTGCAGCCCACCCAAACCTTGCCACTCGTTCCCGCAGAGGACCGGGTAACTCAGGGCATGCTGCTCGGCTTGATCGCCGTGACGATCCCTGCGGCCGTGTACTCGCTCGTGCAAGTTTGGAATCTCGTCGGCAGCGGAACTCTGCAGCACGCAGTCCAAGCGTTCGTCCCGTAAGCCCCAGGTAAAACGGGAACGCTGCCGGGATTTTGCGCTTGCGGCCGATCACGACCGGCAGGAAGTTCCGAAGGGTTTCTCCCTGCTTTGCGTGTCGTTCCCGCCCGTCGGCCGAATACACTCGCATCGTAACAAAAATCCGCCAGCCAAGGTGGCGAAATTGGTAGACGCGCCAGACTTAGGATCTGGTCCCGCGAGGGGTAAGGGTTCGAGTCCCTTCCTTGGCATGCACTTGACGCAACGCCCGGAAGGGGTTCCTTACATTTTTGTAAGCCTTCGGAAAGGTTGGTGTCACACGCGGGAATTAATCTCACTGCCATGCTTAGCCATTCACCTTCGACCAAAACATCGCTGTTCAAGCCCGTCGCTTTCTCGGCGGCAATCCTCGGCGCGGCGGCCGTCGCCGTCGGTTCCACCTTCGCACTGACGGACCCGTCCCCATCGCCCAAACCGACCGACGCCGCTGCCCCACCGGAACTCAAAACCGAGCACGCGCCCGTAGACCGTGGGCGGGCTCAGGCAGGCAGTTTCGCGCCAATTGTGCAGAAAGTTGCTCCCAGTGTCGTCGAGGTTTTCGTCACTTCAAAGGGCGTGGGCAACCAGCAAGCCGACGACGAATCGGACCTCTTCCAGCGGTTTTTCGGTCAGCAAAAGCGTCGCGGCGCTCCGGGGACCGAAGATTCCTTCACGCCGCGCCAGCACGGCGTTGGCTCGGGAGTCATCGTATCCACCGACGGTTATATCCTGACCAATCGGCACGTGATCAACGGCGCGACCGATATCCGCGTGGCTCTCGCTGACGGGCGGGAGTTCACCGCCAAACTCATCGGCGAGGATGAGAAGACCGACGTGGCCGTCATTAAGATCAAGGCGAACGACCTCCCGGCGATGACCTTCGCCGACAGCAACGAACTCGCCGTCGGCGACATCGTGCTCGCCGTGGGCAATCCCTTCGGCATCACCCAGAGCGTGACCCAGGGGATCGTCAGTGGCAAGGACCGCGTCACCGGCAACGCCACGGACGAGGATTTCATCCAGACCGACGCGGCGATCAACCCCGGCAACAGCGGTGGGGCGCTCGTCGATGTCGAAGGCCGTCTCGTGGGGATCAACACCGCTATTCTGAGCCGCACGGGCGGCAACCAGGGCATCGGCTTCGCTATCCCCTCCAACCTCTGCCAGTGGGTGATGACCAGTCTCGTGAAATCCGGGCACGTCGAGCGCGGCTTCCTCGGGGTCACTCTCCAGCCGGTACTCACGCCTGCGCTCGCCGAGCAATTCGGGCTCGATAAGGTCACCGGCGCGCTGGTGGCGGATGTTACCTCGGGCAGCCCGGCCGACAAGGGAGGCATCAAGAGTGGTGACGTGGTGCAAATGTACAACGGCCAGTCGGTCCGAGACTCGGCGCAATTCAAGCTCCAGGTCGCCCAGACCGCCCCCGGCACGAAGGTGGGGGTCCAAGTGATCCGTGACCGGCAGAAGAAAGACCTGGAAGTCACCGTCAATAACCAGCCGGGGCAGGAATATGCCAAAGGCAATCGTCCCGATTCGAACAATACCAAGGGTCACGAGGCCCTCGATGGGGTCGCGGTTGTCGATCTCGATGGCAGTGCGCGCCGGCAGTTGAATGTCCCCGAAAACGTTCGCGGTGCGGTTATCACGGTGGTGCCCCAAAACACCGCTGCGTACGAGGCCGGTCTGAGGGAAGGCGACGTGATCGTGGAAATCAACCACCATCCCGTCAAAGCGGCCCAGGACGCGGTGGACCTCACTGCTCATCCGGCCAGTAACCAGACCCTGGTCAAGGCGTGGAGCCATAATGGCGGCATCCGGTTCTTCACCGTCGAGGAAGAGAACGTGGAATAACCTCTCGATTCACCGACCGAAATCCGCATTTGCCCTCCCTGCCTCGGATCGACGATGGCAGGGAGGGCATTTTGCTGTTCACATTGATCGTGAAAGGGCGCATAACCGGGTTGTTTGGCACAGGCGGATCAATACGCAAAGTATTGAACAAGTAAAACTAGCAACAGCTTTGCATGATGCTCAGAGGTTGTGAATAACTTGTGAATAGCGGTCGTCCTGAAGCAGGCCGAACCTTCCTCACAGCAACGGCTTGATCTCTGTTTCAATCGTCGCCATCTCGACGAAACCTTCGTGCAAGACGGTGATCTTTCCTTCTCTGTTAATTACAAACGTGGATGGCACCACCGCCACGCCACCGTAGGATTCCGCGACGACAGGCGTCCCGAACACGACGGGGTAGGTCACCTTCAGGTTCTGCACGACAGGTTTGACCATGCGCGGCTCTTCATCCAGGGAAACGCCGATGACGACGAGGCCATTCGTGCCGTATTTTTTCTGGAGTTCGATGAGTCCCGGTATCTCCTGGCGGCAGGGAGGGCACCAGGTCGTCCAGAAATCGAGGACCACGACCTTGCCCCGGAAATCGGACAGTCGGACGGTCTTGCCGTCGAGGTTCTTCAGGGACCAATTCGGTGCCGTGGGCAAATCCCTGGTCCCGGCGCGAAGGTTGGCGGCAATGAGAAACCAGACCGTGGCAATCGCCAGCGGTCGGAAACGACATTTCCCGAGGCGAAGGGTGGACGCGGACGCTGCCAAGAGCGTCGGGATCAGCGGCATCAAAAGTATCCCGGTTGACGTGTGAGGAACTTCCCCCGCCCCGCCGTGCCAACGAACTTCCCGTCACGCACGGCGACCTCGCCGCGCAGGGTGACGACACTGGGCCGTCCCTCGATGGTCCAGCCCTCGAAGGCGCTGTAGTCGAGATTCATCGCCTGGCTGGCGGCCGTGATCGTGCCGCGAAAGTCCGGGTCGTAGACGACGAGGTCGGCGTCGGCACCCGGCTGGATCGTGCCTTTGCGTGGAAACAAACCGAAAATCTTCGCCGCGCGCGTGCTCGCCACATCGACGAACGTGTGGAGGTCTAGCCGCCCTTTCTTGACGCCGTGGGTGAACAGCAGGTTGACGCGATCTTCCAGCGCGGGGATGCCGTTCGGTATTTTGGTGAAATCATCGCGTCCGAGCGTTTTCTGGGTCTGGAAGTCGAAGGGCGCGTGGTCGGTGGCCACGGTATCGATGAGCCCGCCGCGCAAACCATCCCAGAGCACCGCCTGGTGGCGACGGTCCCGCAACGGCGGCGACATCACGTACTTTGCCCCCTCTAAGTCCGAGCGTTCGGCGTCCGTCCGGTCGAGCAGGAGATACTGGATGAGCGTTTCCACGCGGACGTTCACGCCGCGCGCGCGCGCCGCCAGCGCGTGGTGCAGAGCCTCCTCGCAACTCAGGTGCACGATGTAGACGTGCGCGCCGGTGAGTTGGGCAAACGTCAGCAGATGGTGCACGCCCTCGGCCTCGACGATTGGCGGCCGGCTTTCGTGATGCGCGGCCGGTCCACGGACTCCCGCCGCCAACAGTTCGCGCTGGCGCTCGGCCACGAGCGTCTCGTTCTCGCAGTGCGCGGCGACGATCACGCCGAGTTCGCGCGCCAGCGACAGCGTCCGGTACAGCTCCGCGTCATCGATGCCGAACGCGCCTTTGTAGGCCAGGAAGATTTTGAAGGAAGCCACGCCCTGTTTCACGATTTCACGCAACTGTCCGGCCGACGCCTCATCGAAGCGGGTCACCCCCATGTGGAACGAGTAATCACAGGCCGATTTTCCGGCGCTTTGCTCGGTCCAGACGCGGAAACCTTCCGCCGGGTCGGTATCGCGCGCGGGGCAGCACATGTCGAACAGCGTCGTCGTCCCCCCGATCAGCGCGGCGCGGCTGGCGCTCTCGTAATTGTCCCTGGCAAACGTCCCCATGAACGGCAGGTAGACGTGCGTGTGGGGATCGATGAAACCCGGGAAAACGTACTTTCCCGACGCGTCGATGACCTCCGCGCCGGGCGGCGCGCTCAGATCGCGGTCGATCCGCGTGATGGTCTCATCTTCGCAGAAAATATCCGCGACGTAACGCTGGCTGGCGGTGATGATCTCGCCATTTTTGATGAGCAGGGCCATGACAGGAAGGGTTGCATTGAAGCATTCCCGCGCTAAAAGAAAAAGTTCCATCTGATGCGAAAACCCGTTCGAGGCGGCACGATCCGAACTGACGCGAGCCGACCCGGCGACCGCGTCGTGCCATGACGGGCGTGATTCTCGACACCATCAGGCAGCGCTTGCACGCCTCGCTCCTGCGGCCGACGCCGACCGATGCGGACCTCGCAGCGGCGCGTCTCGTGGCGGATAGCGTGGGCGAGGATGGCTCCTGGTCCGACATCGATTACACCGGGACGGCGCGTTCCGCGTGGCAGGCGAGCCGCCATCTCGAACGCACTCTGAATTTGGCCCGCACGCGGCATTTTTGCAGTGGCGAACTCGACGGTGCCCTCACCCGTGCGCTGGACTTCTGGCTCGCCCGGGATTTTCAAAGCGGGAATTGGTGGCACAACCAGATCGGGGTGCCGCGGCTGGTCGGCTCGACCGCGTTTCTTTACGAAGGCGGTCTCTCCGTCGGCGCTCGGGGCAAGGTCGTTGAAATCCTTGCCCGCGCGCACTGGTCGCATTGGGATGGTCGTGCCTGGATGGATTGGACGGGCGCAAACCTCCTCGGGATTGCGTTCAACGTGCTCCTGCGCGGCTGCATCGAAAGCATCCCCTCGTTGTGCCAGGAAGCGTGCGAACGCGTGTATGCCGAGGTTCGCGTCGCGCAGGTAGGTGAGGAAGGGTTGCAGGCGGACATGAGTTTTCATCAGCACGGCGCGCTGTTTCACTCGGGCGGATACGGTCGTGCGTTCGCCGAGAACGTGGCGTTGTTTCTCCTGCTCACGCAAGGTACGCCGTGGCAAGCCTCGCCCGAATGCCTGCGCGTTTTTACGTCTTTTCTCCTCGATGGTCAGCAATGGATGATCCGCCACGGCGTTTTCGACTACGGGGCCCTCGACCGCGAGGCGGCGCGCGGTCCCGCCGATCTGCGCGAGTTTACCGCCGTGGTCGAGCAACTCGCCGAAGGTGGGATCACGCCCCGCCGCGCTGAGATGGCGGCGTTTGCCCGGCGTCTGCGCGGCGCGGCCGGACTACCGCTGCACGGCCACCGCCATTATTGGCGCTCGGATTTTGCGGTCCACCAGAGGCCGGCATTTTATACCTCCGTGCGGATGTCTTCCCGCCGCACGGTTGCCGCGGAGTGCTGCAACGACGAGGGCAAGCAGTCACATCATCTCGCGGACGGGCTGACGTACATCCTGCGCGACGGAGGCGAATACCGCGACGTGTTCCCCGTCTGGGACTGGCGGCGGCTGCCGGGCACCACGGCGTTGCAATCGCCCGGATTGCTGGACCGGCGCACCGCATGCCGTCACGACGGGGGGAACCTTATCGGCGGCGTCAGTGACGGCGATTATGGGGTGGCGGTCATGGACCTGGACCGTGATGGTCTTCGTGCTCGGAAAGCCTGGTTTTATTTTGACGAAAGTTTCGTTTGCCTGGGCAGCGGGATCGGCTGTGACGATGCGGATTCACCGGTGTTCACCTCGATCAACCAATGTTCGCTGCGTGGACCGGTCACCGCATACGCCAAGGGCGGAGAAACGCATTCCCTCGCGCCGGGCAAATCCTACGACCTGAGCGCCGCCAACCGTCTCGAACACGACGGCATCACGTACCATTTTCCCGGGCCGATGCCGGTGCGAGCGCGTCTCGCAGCGCAAACGGGTGGTTGGTCGGCCAGCGGGACGGGTCTCGACGAGTCGCAGACCCACGATGTATTCTCCGTCTGGGTCGATCATGGCGTGCAGCCGGGCGGTGATGAAGGGTACGCTTACACCGTGCTTCCGGCAGGCAGCGCCGACGCGCGCGCGGCGGTCGATCACGAGATCGGTCAGATAAAAATCCTGTCCAACACGCCCACGCTCCAGGCGGTATGCCACCAATCCCTGCGGTTGGCGGGCATCGTTTTCTGGGAACCGGGGGTTATCACGATCCCCGATGGCGGTCGTGTCGCCGTTAATCGTCCCTGCGTGGTGCTTTGCCAGGACCGCCGGCCCGAAGGCATGCGCCTGAGCGTCGCCAGCCTCACGAACGAGGCCGCCACGATCCACGTCGAATACGCCAACCGTTGCCTGTGCTTCGAGTTGCCCGGCGGGCTCACGGGCGGCAAGGGGATGACCCGTGTGCTTTGAGGTGGCGGGCGCGGCGGGCATTATCCTATGAATCCCATGTCGCTCGCCAAACTGCTCGTTACGTCGCGCTCGCACACCTACGAGGTTCATCTCGGAAGGCAGCTCCTGCGCGCGAGCGGCGAGATCGTCGCCGCCCTGCCCTTCGCAAAACACGGGGGCCGGTGCGTGGTCATCAGCGACGAACGGGTCGCTGCGCTCTACGCTGAACCTGTCCTCACCTCACTCCGCGCAACGGGTTACGAGGTTTCCCTGATCGCGGTCCCGGCCGGCGAAACGTCGAAATCCATGACGGAGGTGGCCCGCGTCGCGGAAGGGATGATCGACGCGCGGCTCGACCGTCACGGATTTGTGGTGGCGCTCGGCGGCGGCGTCGTCGGCGATCTGGCTGGCTTCGTCGCATCCATTTACTACCGGGGAGTTCCCTTCATACAGATTCCGACCACGGTCATCGCACAGGTAGACAGTGCCATTGGCGGGAAGACCGGTGTGAACACGCGAGCAGGAAAAAATCTGATCGGAACCTTCTATCCGCCGTCCCTGGTCATCGCCGACCTGGACACCCTCGATTCCCTGCCGTCGCGGGAGTTCAACGAGGGGTTTGCGGAGATCATCAAGCACGCGGTCATCCGTGACCGTGCGTTGTTCGATGAACTCCTGACTTTCGAGCGCGGCGGCGCGGCGGACAGGATGCCGGGGATCGTCCGGCGTAATTTGGAGATCAAGGCGGGCATCGTAGCGGACGATGAGTTCGAGCGCGCGGGCGTGCGGGCGCTGCTGAATTTCGGTCACACCATCGGACACGCCGCCGAACAGGCGGCCGGGTACGGACGGTGGCTGCATGGCGAGGCCATTGCCGTCGGGATGGTCGCGGCGGGTCGGCTTTCGATGGAGTTCGCCGGTTTCTCGGAGGAGGATTTCCGTCGTTTGGTCGAGTTGTTGCGGCGGTTTGGGTTGCCCACGCGGCTGCCTCCCGAGATCGGCATCGATGCGGTGATGGAAAGTCTCCGCCACGACAAGAAATTCGAGGCGGACACGGTGCGTTTCGTGCTTGTCAGGGAGATCGGGGACGCGGTGCTTTCCCTGCCCGGACAAGTCATGGCCAGTGACCTGCGCCGTACCGTGGCGCGTCTTTACGAGGAGCCCTAAACCGGGTCGCGGTTGTGCTTGAGCCGACCTATCGCAGCCGGTACAAGTGCTGCCGCCCCACCCCGCCAGCGTGCCGGGGCTTCTCCCCGTGACCTACACCGAAGCCTGCATCATCATCAACATGATCCCCGGATGGGTCCGGTGCGGCTGCGTCGGCTGCTGGACGTGTTCGGTGAGCCGCAAGCCATCCTGCGTGCGCCTGTGGACCGCCTGGCCGGGGTCGAGGGCATCGGGCCGGAGATCGCGCGGGGAGTCGCGGCCTGGGAGAGCGAGGTCGACCTCACGGCGGAACTCGCTCGCGCGAAGGACGCGGGCGTCTCTGTCCTGACCCCGCAATCCGAGCATTATCCGCCCGCCCTGCGCACGATCCACGATCCGCCCATCGTCCTTTACGTCTGGGGCGAACTCACGGTCCGCGACGGCCGGGGCATCGGCGTGGTCGGCTCGCGCCGCACGACGTTCTACGGCGTCGAAACCGCCAAAAAACTCTCTTCGCAACTTGCGTACGCGGGATTGACGGTGTTCAGCGGCCTCGCCCGCGGCATCGACACCGCCGCCCACCAGGGGGCGCTCGCCGCGAAGGGCCGTACCGTCGCGGTGCTCGGCTGCGGCTTGAGCCAAATTTATCCGCCGGAGAACTACGGCCTCGCCGAGCGCATCGCCGACGGGTCCGGCGCGGTGATCTCCGAGTTTCCGATGGCGCGTCGCGCCCGACCGGCAAACCTTCCCCATGCGCAACCGCATCATCAGCGGCTGCAGCCTGGGGCTGCTGGTGGTCGAGGCGGGTCTCAACAGCGGCGCGCTCATCAGCGCGGGTCAGGCGCTGGAGCAGGGCCGCACGGTTTTCGCCGTGCCCGGGCCCGATCGACCGACCCAGTTCGCAAGGAACGAACCGTCTGATCCAGCAAGGTGCGAAGCTGGTCATGGACTGCGAGGACATCCTGGAGGAACTGTCGATTCGCTCCCCGGATCTGTTCCCGCTCGGTAGCACCGACCGAACGGCGAGCCCGGCCGCCCTCCCCAGCCCCGACGATCCTGCCGCCGCCGTCTGCCCGGCGCGGCAGCCCTTTCGCTCCGCCCGCAGGAGGCTGCGGTACTCGAAGCGGTCGAACAGGACGAGACCCCCATCGACCGGATCATTCGCCAAATGCGGTTTGCCAACCCCGGTGGTCTCTTCTACCTTGTTCGCTCTCGAATTGAAGAAGCTGATCAAGCAACTGCCGGGCAAACATTACGTCCGATTCGGCTGAAAAGCCCCGCCGTTCCATGTCCAAAGCTCTCGTCATCGCCGAAAAACCCAGCGTCGCCGCTGATCTCGCCCGGGCGCTGGGCCGCTTCGAGCGCAAGGACGACGTCGTTCGAGAACGATCAGTACGTCATTTCCTCGGCCATCGGTCACCTCGTGGAGCTGGCGCTGCCGAGCGACATGGACAAAAAGCGCGGCAAATGGACGTTCGCCGCCCTGCCGGTCATTCCCGAGGAGTTCGACCTCAAGCCCATCGAGAAGAACGAGGACCGCTTCAAGATGCTCAAGCGCCTGATGAAGCGCGCGGACGTCACCGAAATCATCAACGCCTGCGACGCCGGCCGCGAGGGCGAACTGATCTTCCGGCTGCTGGTCAAGCTCGCCGGCGTCAAAAAGCCGATGCGCCGTCTCTGGCTGCAATCCATGACGCCGGACGCCATCCGGCACGGCCTTCGGGCGGCTGCGTTCCGACGAGGAGATGATCCCGCTGGCAAAGGCGGCGTTCTGCCGGGCGGAAAGCGACTGGCTCGTGGGGATCAACGCCACGCGGGCGATGACGGCCTTCAATTCCAAGGCGGGCGGCTTCCAACTCACGCCGGTCGGCCGGGTGCAGACGCCCACGCTGGCGATCCTGGTCGAGCGGGAGAAGAAAATCCGGGCGTTCAAGCCGCGCACGTATTTCGAGGTGTTCGGCGAATTCGAGGTGAAGGCCGGCAGCTACGCCGGGCGTTGGATCGACGAAAATTTCCGCAAAGGGGCGGATGAGGACGCGCGCGCCGAACGCCTCTGGGAACGTGAAAAGGCGGATGCCATCCGCGACAAGTGTCTCGGTAAAGTCGGCGTCGTCACCGAGGAAAAAAAGCCTGCCAGCCAAGCCGCGCCCCTGCTGTTCGATCTAACCAGCCTCCAGCGCGATGCCAACGGACGATTTCGGCTTCAGCGCCCGGCGGACGCTGCAACTCGCTCAACAGCTTTACGAGAAGCTCAAGGTTCTGACCTACCCGCGTACCGACAGCCGATACCTGCCCGAGGATTATCTGGCGACCGTGAAAGCGACGATGGGCAGCTTCGCTGATCCGAGTCTCGCCGAGCACGCCGACAAGGCGCTCGCCAACGGCTGGGTGAAGCCCACGAAGAAGGTTTTCGACAACACCAAGGTTTCCGATCACAACGCCATCATCCCGACCGGAGCTGAGCCCAAGGGACTGGACGAAGCGCAGCAGAAGGTGTTCGACCTTGTGGCACGGCGCTTCATCGCGGTGTTTTACCCGCCCGCGCAATTCGAGGTGACGACCCGGCTTACCCGCGTGGAGGGCGAGGTGTTCAAAACCGATGGTCGCGTGATCAAGGACCCGGGCTGGATGGCTGTCTACGGTCGTGAAGCCATCGTCGGCGACTCCGCCAGCCCCGATCTGGTGGCGATCATCCAGGGTGAACCCGCGCGTGCGGACGAGGTCGAGGTGCGCGAGAGCCAGACCCGGCCGCCCGCGCGCTACAACGAGGCCACGCTGCTGGCAACGATGGAGGGTGCCGGCAAACTGATCGACGACGAGGAATTGCGCGCCGCCATGAGCGCCAAGGGATTGGGTACACCGGCCACGCGCGCCTCGATCATCGAAGGCTTGATCCTGGACGCCTACATCGCGCGCCAAGGCCGCGAGTTGCATGCGACGGCGAAAGGGATTTCGCTGATTTCTTTGCTGAACGGCATCGGTGTCCAGGCGCTTTGCTCGCCTGAAATGACCGGCGAATGGGAAGCCAAGCTCAAATCGATGGAGCAAGGCGGCTTCCAGCGCCGGGATTTCATGGCGCAGATTCGCCTTTTGACGGAGGATATCGTCAGCAAGGCCAAGAACTTCCAGGGCGACACCGTCGATGGTGATTTCGGCGAACTGGACGTGCCTTGTCCCAAGTGCGGCACCCGGCCGTTGAAAGAAGAGTATCGCGTCTACAAGTGTTCCTCGTGCGATTACGTACTGTGGAAATCGATGGCCGGCCGACAGTTCGATCCGGACGAAATGAAGACACTGCTAACGGATGGTCGCGTCGGACCGTTGGAGGGTTTCCGCAGCAAGGAAGGGCGACCGTTTAACGCAGCCGTCAAACTTGGAGCCGAGGGCAGGCCGGAATTCGACTTTCCGGCGGCCGTTGCCACGGACCATGATTTCTCCGCGTTGACACCGCTGCACGCCTGCACCGTTTGTAAAAAGGGTCAGGTCTACAGCACGGAGGCGGACTACGTTTGCGACCGTGCTGTCGCGGCTGAAAAAGGCTGCACGTTTCGCATGAAGAAGGTCATTCTCCAGCGCGAGATTCCACCCGATCAGGTGGTGAAAATGCTCGAAACCGGCAAGACCGATCTGCTGCCGAGATTCATCTCCAAGAAAGGTCGCCCCTTCTCGGCTTACCTGAAGCTGGAAAAACTCGGCAAGGTGGGTTTTGAATTCGAGCCCCGCAAGCCCCGCGAAGGCAAGAGTGGGACCGGGCGTGCCAAAGCGGGTAGCGCGAAGCCCGCTGCACGGTCAAAATAGCTGCGGGCGGACACATTTGGCGCAAAGATTGCGCCCGTGCGGCACGTTCCGACAGGCAAAAGTCGCCCGGTGGTGCGCTAGGTGATTGACACCACTACATCTTGTGTTAGGTCTAGGGCAGAGTCGTCCTGGATCGATGCGCTGTCCCAAATGCAAAAGTATTGAGGATCGAGTCATCGATTCCCGGCCGGTCAACCATTGCTCCGGCATTCGCCGCCGCCGTGTCTGCTTGAATTGCGAGTACCGATTTACGACGTACGAGCAGATCGAGCGGGCAGATTTGCTCGTCATCAAGCGTGACGGCCGTCACGAGGCTTTTGATCGCAGCAAGCTCAATACGGGGATCGTGAAAGCGTGCGAGAAGCGCCCCGTCAAGCTGGCGGACCTTGACCGCGCTGTGGAGGAAATCGTTCAGGAACTGGAGACCAAGTACGGCCGCGAGGTTCACTCCCGCGAGATTGGAGCCAAAGTGATGGCCAAGCTTCATCTGATCGACGATGTGGCGTACGTGCGGTACGCCTCCGTTTACCGCCATTTCCAGGACATCGGCGAGTTCATCGACGAGATCAAGGCTTTGGAGCACAAGCCAAAACCGGATGGTTCGCAGCAAGAACTTTTTACCTAGATTCGTGTAAGAATCTACACAAACTGATTATCTCTAGATGGTTGCTTTGAAGTACGGTCTTCCGCTCATTCAAAATCCCCAAGGGGTAGCGGTCGCCTTCGATAGTGAATGGCTGAAGGCTGCACTGGACCAGGCGGCACGGAAGGCTGGCTACGAAGGTTGGTGGCTTCTCGATGAATTCAGTACGGCCGTTTGTCAGTATTTGCGACAGGATTATCTTCGCAATACCATTGAACTGCCGAGCCTGGAAAAAGTGGTCCGCGCGACGCTCCGCGACATCGGCTACGACGAAATCGCCGTCCGCTTCCGGGCGGTGAACCCCTTTCAATGCGTGTCGCTCGTCGATTGCCTCCAGACGGCTGGCACTAAAAAGGAGGCCGGGTTCTTCAAGCTCCTCGCCGCGAGGATTGAAGGCATGCACGCCGCCAAAGTGCAGCATTTTCAATTCAACGATCTTCAACCCTGCGTACGACGACTCCTCGAAGAGAATGTCTCGTCCTCATGGGGGAGCCAGCCGCTGATGTGCGTGCGGATCGTGGCGTTCGTCCGCGAACGCATACAGGAGCTGGCGGGACAATGGAAAACGCAGTGCACGATCCGGTGACTTCCATGACACTCTTTGAAAAGATCATCCGCCGCGAAATCCCCGCGAAGATCGTTCACGAAGACAAAGAGATGATCGCCATTCACGACGTGCACCCGCAAGCACCCGTCCATGTCCTCATCATCCCGAAGAAGGTCGTGGCGCGAATCGGCGAGGCCGACGCAGAAGAGGCCGCATTGCTAGGCAGGCTTCTGGTCGCCTCCGCGGCAATCGCCCGCAAGCTCGGAATCTACGATTCGGGCTACCGATTGGTGGTCAACCATGGTGCTGATGCCGGCGAGAGTGTTCCCCATCTGCACATGCATCTGCTTGGCGGCAGGCCGCTCGCCTGGCCACCCGGCTAACCGTTTTCGGTCGTCTTTTGGCGGTCCAACCGACGCTCGATGACGGCGTAGGCGTTGTGATTATGAATGGACTCGAAGTTTTCGGCTTCGATCCGATACCAGAGGATGTCGGGGTGAGCATCGGCCTGCAACGCCAGATTTCTGACAAGGTCTTCGACGAAAACCGGGTTCAGAAACGCCCGTTCCGTCACGGCCTTTTCGTCCGGTCGCTTGAGCAAACTGTAGAGTTCGCTGCTCGCGGAACTTTCCGCCATGACAATGAGGTCCTCGATCCAGAGATTTCGTTCTGAACGCACCGAAAATGTGACTTCCCCACGCTGATTATGCGCACCGTGGACGCTGATTGCCTTGGAACAGGGGCACAGCGTTGTCACGGGGACAGAGACCCTCGTGATGATTTGATCATCACCCTCCGCGCCGCCACCTTCCAGGGTAACGTTGTAATCCATAAGCCCCTTTGCCTTAGTGACCGGCGCGAGTTTTTCAGTAAAAAACGGGAAAGCACATATTGCGTGCGCATGCGACGCTTTCAGGCGGAGGCGCAGGTCGCGCAACAGTGCTCTCAGGCCCTCTGAATCGAGCGGACGATCAACCTCGTGCAGTGACTCCACGAACCGACTCATGTGGGTGCCTTTGTGACGCGCCGGCAATTCCACCGTTAGCGTGACTGTGGCCACTGAGGACTGTAACCCACCGGTTTTCGTCCGGACGCGGACCGGCAAGCGCAAACCCTTAATCCCCACCTGATCGATGGTGATGCGCCGATGATCGGCCTCGCTTTGTATATCCTGGAGGTCTTCGACCGAGGATTCACTGAACTGCATGGATAAAAAAAGAAGACGGACCGGAGTAATATACCCCGATCCGTCAAAAGTGCTGGCAGACACCGCTTGAGCAGGCCATACCCGCCCGGAGCGGCCACGGTCACTTCATCAGCAGAACTGACCGGCTGCGCTTGATTTCGCGCGTGATCTTGCGGTGCAGGAACGCAGACATGCCGGTAACGCGACGCGGGAGAATCTTGCCGCTCTCGGTCACGAATTTCCGCAGCAGATCGGGATTCTTGTAATCGATGGCTTCGGGGGCGATGTCCACCCGCCGCCGCGGCATGATGCGGTTGGCACGGCGGAAATTGGAACGGCGCTGAGGAGTTTTAGGTTGCATGTCTTATCGGGTTTCGCGGTGCAGGGTGTGGCGCTTCAGAAACGGGTTGTACTTCTTCTTCTCCAGGCGGCCCGGGGTGTTCGGGCTTTTTTTGTTGCGCGTGGACACGTAGCGCGATGCCGGTTTTCCTTCCGCCTTCGCTTCGGTGCATTCCAGGGTGATGATGTCTCGTGCCATAGGGATCGAGCCTTTCGGCTGCTAATTATTCCTTATTGTCGGGCGTGAATTCTTCTTCTTCGCTGTCTTCTTTTTCGTCGTCGGTCAAGCCGAACAGGGATGTGACGGACTGGCGGACGCGTTGTGCCTTGTTTTGGCGTTCGATCTGCGACTGGCATTCGACGGTGAATCGGGTGAATGGAATTGCTTCGAGCCGCTCGTGGTTGATCGGCTTGCCGGACATCTCGCAGGTGCCGTAGGTGCCGAGTTCGATGCGCTTGAGCGCCTCGTCGATCTCGTAGAGCGCGTCCTGTTCCTGGGAAAGGAGGTTCAGGGCGAAATCGCGGTCGTAGGCATCGCTGCCGGCGTCGGCCTGATGCATGCCGAATGCGCTGGCTTCGTTGCCCTCGGCCCGGGCGCGGAGGTTGTCCTGCGCCACGCCGTTCATGGAATCGAGCATCGCATCGCGCAACGCCAGGAGCCGCTTCTTCTGTTTGCGCAGGAAGGGCGAGAGTTTGGCGTCGGCCTCGTCCTCGTTCTTTTGCTGGCCACGGAGCAGGTAATTCGAAACCGAAGCGGTCAAATCTTGCGCGCTGGCGGCTTGCACCGGGCTATCCTTCGCCGCCGTGGCTACATCCGAGCCATTTTGCGGTGGCTCGGCGGCTGGCTCGGCGTCGGGTGCCATTTTCGCTTTCGATGCGGGTTTAGACTTGGGCATAAGGCTGCGGAAAAGGACGAAATTTGGAGGGAGAAGCCGACTTCTGGTTTGGGAAAGGGGGAGTAATTACTGGCATTTGTCCGAACGCGCAAGGTACAAACTGCGTTTTTTCACGAACTGGCGCTGGAATATCGCCGCAACGCCCAAACCCAAAACAGGCGACTTAAAACGAGGGCCAGGGCGCAGGCAAAAAGGAGTTGGAGCATGGGGCCAAGCGGCCGTTGCGAGGCCCGTGCCAGAATCCGCGCGGGTGCGTTCGCCACGAGGATGACCGGAATCAGCCAGGTGAATATCAACTTGAAGATGCCAGAAAATACCTGGTCGGGATAACGTGAAATGTTCAGGAAGTTAAAGTACCCGTAGATCAGGCCCTGCGCGCGGACAATCCAGAAGCTCAACGTCGCCAGGGCGAACATGATCGCGTAATGAATCGCCGCTCCCAGCACCACCGCCACGCAGAAACAGGCGACCTGCAAGACACTGGGGACGACGCCCAGTTTGCCGAGTGAAAACGTCACGAACGCGACGCCGACGCCGGCGTTGATTAAGTTGTCGAGCCCGAACTGCCGCGTCGAGACGGCAAACTGCGCGTCGATGGGCAGAAGCAACATGAGGTCCAGCCGGCCGGTGCGGACGAGTTCGGGCAGATTGGCAAGATTGACGTAAAACACAGCCTGGAAAATTTGGCTGATGATCTGGTGCGTGCCGATCAATAGGACGACCTCCCACTTCGTCCAATCTCCGATGCGGTCGGTGTAGAGAAAGAGAACGTCCACGAAAACGATCTGGCCGAAAAACCAGAGCAGCTCCGTGACGAGCCAGAACAAAAAGTTGGCTTTGAAGGACAATTCGCGGATCAGCGAGTTGCGCAGCAAGAGACGGTATATTTGCCAGTAACGCTTCATCGATGTGAATTGCGGCGTCGATCATCCGCCGACGGCTTGAAAACGTTTCAGGCCGCGCGACCACATCACTCGACCCAACGCCCAGGCTGCAATCACCCAACCGGCCTGGATCATCAGTCCTTTGGAGACCAGGTCACCGTGATCTTCTCTTGGAAGATCGCGACCGGGAAATAAAGTTCGTAGGTGAAAGGAAGCCAAACGAGAACGTCGCGCAGCCATTCCGGCAGCAGGTCCAGCGGAAAGAGGTGGCCGCTCAGGAAATACTCGAACGAAAAAATGATAAAGACCACCGTCGAAATTTCCAGAATCCAGAACGCGAGCATCGCGACAGCATAGGCCAGGAAGAATTGGAGCAAAGCCGCCATGCAAAGTGAAAAGAGAGCAAATATCCATGTCAGATAATGCTCTGGGAGAGTAATATAACTACGAAAACACGCAAAAAGTAGAAAAACGATTGGCAGCGTGAAGAAGGTATAACAGAGCCGGTAACCGAGAAAAAGGCTGATTCGATAGCCGAGATAATCGACCGGCTTGGCGAGAAGCGCATTGATTTGCCCGTCACGGATGTCCGCCGCGATCTGCCATTCGTCATCGGTCGGCGTGATGAGGTTGGAGGCAAGGATCGTCAAGAGGAAGTAATACACCATCGATCCAAATTCATAACCGCCGATTGGCTGTGAGCGCGATTTGAACAGCGCCCGCCACAGGAACACCGTGCCGACCAACGGCACGATGTCGAAGAACGCTCGCAGCACGAAATTCCAGCGATAGACGAGAGTATTTTGCAAGCCGACGCCGAAAATTTTCGCGTACTTGTTCAAAGTGTCATGCAAATACACTGTTCTTTACAGTGAAAACCTCTTCACTCCATTTTTGTGAACCAGTTCGCTCGCCAGGCGGATCGCGGCAATCATGCTACCGGCATTAGCACGGTTTCTGCCCGCCAAATCAAACGCGGTCCCATGATCCGGACTGGTGCGAATGATCGGCAGGCCGAGTGTGACGTTCACGCCAGTCGTCGAACGCGTGGAGTTTCAGCGGGATCAAACCCTGGTCATGGTACATACACAACACGCCATCCCAGCGACCGGCCGCCGCCTGATAGAATACGGTGTCCGGCGAAATCGGCCCGGTGAATTGTGCCTCGCCCAAATCCGCCGAGCCGGCGAGTTCGCGAACGGCCGGTTCGATGTGATCGATTTCCTCGCGCCCTAAACTGCCTTCCTCGCCCGCATGCGGATTCAGGCCCGCGACCGCGATCCGCGGCGCTCGCCCGAGCCGTAATGCGAGGAAATCGGCGAGCAGCCTCCCTACACGGACGATTTCCGCGCGGTTGATGCTGCTTGACGGCTTCGGCAAGGGGAAGGTGCGTGCTGAGCAAGCGCCACCGTGAGCGAACCGCCCGTCAGCAGCATGGCGAAGTTGCTGCTCCCGCAACGGTCCGCGAAAAACTCGGTTTGCCCCGGATAGCGGAACCCGACCGCGTACAGGCTGGCCTTGCAGACGGGAGCAGTGACGACCGCTGCAAGATCACCGTTGAGTGCGCCCTTGGCTGCGTCTTCAAGTCCCTGCCACGCGGCGCGTGCGCTCGCGGCGGTCGGTTGTCCGGGCACAACGCTCTCCGGACGAGGTCCGACCACCCGATACTCGAAGCATCGTCGAGCAGCCCCGAAGCAAGCGCCGCCGCGACAACCTCCGGTCCGATGCCGGCAGCGTCGCCGAGCGTCAGGCCGATCACGGCCTTTTTGCTCAACGACGTGGCTGCCGCGTTCATCGAAACGAGCGGGCGCTCAACGATGGCTGGTCACGCCGACCTGCTGGCACATCGCCAGCACGGGGCAAGTGCGAGCAGCGCGGAGCGTTGCCGGTGCATACGTGCTTGCCGAAGGGAACCAGCAACGCGTTGATCTCCACCCAATAGCGTTGCGGCAGCATCGCTTCCAGTGCGACCGTCGTTTTCTCGGGCGTGGTCGTGGCGACGTAGCCCCAGCGATTAGTGATGCGGTGCACGTGGATATCCACGCCGACGCGCGGCTGGCCGCAGGCGATTCCGAGGACGAGGTTGGCGCACTTGATGCCGACGCCGCGAAAGCTCAGAAGACTTTCCAGGTCGCAGGGCAATTCCCCGCCGTACTCCGCCACGGTTCGCCGCGCGATCTCGTGGATCTGCGGTGCTTTGGCCTCGTGGAACGTCGATGGCGGCGATCAGCGAGTCGATTTCCGCGACGGTCAGCGCGGCCACTTGCGTCCGGCGTGCGGGCGCGCGAGAAAAGCCGGCTGCGAGATCGGCACGGTGTCCTCGTCGCGGGTGCGGATCGAGATGATGCAGGCGAGCAACTGCTCGAAGGGAGAACCAAAACCGTCTTCTGCCAACTCGAACAAGGCGGCTTTCCGAAAAGCGCGCACGCCTTCACGAATCCTGTCCATGACGGCGTCGATCTCGAAGGGCGCTTTCATCTTTCCAGCCGGGTGCTCAGGGTTGGAAGCCCCCTCGGAAATCCGCTTCGATTGGAGTGGATCAGGCTTGGGCATAAATAGTCGCGTCGCTACGGCAACGACTGGCCGGAAATATCTGGTCGCTCCTGCGACCTCTTATCGCAGAACACCCGTCTCTGCAACCGCGCGATGAACTCTGTTCTGCATCTCGGCAGCGACGCTGTCAGACGCTCACCATCGGCGATTCAAACGATTTAGTCTTCATGCAACTTCCCGACCAGCCCCCCTCGCAAAAGGCAGGATCATCGACCACGACGCCGGCATGGGTCAGCCGGATGCCGAAATGGTCGAGCAGCGCGCCCGCGAATTGGCGTCGATTGCAGGCTTGTCGCGTGACGAGTCCGTCGATGACTTCCGGCAGCAGGCGCTGGAGGAACTCAGTGGCATGGTGGACCCGAACGTGCCCAACGACGATGCCGGACCGGCCGCGGACATGATCGCCGAGGATGACGTGATCGGCGAGAGCGGCGGGGCGGTCGCCCCGGCGACCAATGCCGCGATGTCCGGGGATGAGCAAACCATCGGCGAGCAACTCTACAACGAGGGGATCGACGAGGCCGATCACGACCGGATGACCGCGTCCCGACGCGAGGAACATCGGGACGAAGCCTGACACTGTCCGCCCGAGGGAGCGCGGGTCAGAAGATCTTGATGAAAGCCTTCTTGCGCAGGCCGGCCACCACTGGTCCTGCATTCGCTCGCGTTCGTCGGAAAAAATTTTCTTTTCGAGGTCGGGGCGCACGTCGGCCAGCGGCTTCGTGTAGGATGCCTTCTTCTCGGTCACCTTCAGGATGTAATAGGCCTGCCCCTGCTCGATCACCGGGCTGATCTTGTTCACGTCCAGCGGAACGCGGCATTGGTCAGGTATTCGTTGAGCGTCTTGCGGTCGATCATCCCCAGTCGCCGCCGGTCTGGCGGCTGCTGTCGTTGCTGTAAAGCTGGGCGAGCTGTTCGAATTTTGCTCCCTTCGCCAGCTTGTCGCGGATTTCCTGCGCCACGCGCTTCTGCGGGTCGCTCTCGCCCGGCGGCGGGCGTGCCCTTTGTTCACGGCGATCATCCACAGGTGGATTTGCTCGGGCGTCGTGAATCCGGCTTGCTGGTGGTGTAGAGGGAGTCGATCTTGATCGGCGAGACGATGAAATGCTGCTCTTGACGTTCTGGAAGCGCATCGCCTGCACGATGATCTTGTCGCGCTCGGCGTCCCGGAACTTCGTCATCGTGTAGCCCTGCGCCTGCAAGGTGCGGATGAAAGCCTGGCGGTCGCCGCCGAACTCCTCGCGGATGATCTCGTCGACGCGGTCGTCGATGAAGTGTTGCGGGATCGAGAAATCCTTTTTCTTGAACTCCTGGATGATCAGTTGCCGGTCGATCAGGTCCTGGAGGGCACCCTGACGCGCCTCGCGCACCTTGTCGATCAATTCCTGCCCGTTGTACTGGCTGCGCAGCGACCGCTCGCGCGGGGCCGACGAGTTCGCGCACCTGGGAAAACGTGATGACATCGTCATTGACCAGCGCCGCGACGCCGTCCACCACGTCGGGCGCGGCTGCCGAGAACGGGCGTCAGCGGCGACACGAGAGCGGAGGCACCGACGAGCAGGCAAACGGCGAGGGTCGGAAGCAGGCGACTTCTTTTCATGGCGCGGTCAACGAGGGCTTTGAGAGGTAATCAATTGCGGATGAACGGGATCGATGGCTCACAATTCTCGAGCAAATCGGAAAGTTCGCGCATCTTAGAGGGCGGTTCCGGCGAAGTCAAGCGGGGGAACTTGCCGCCGACGAGCACGAGTTCGCCGCCGCGCGTCAGCATCACTTTTTCCCCGCGGACCTCGACCTGCTGTAGCCTGTGCGGCTGGCCGCCAGCAGCTTCAAGCGGGTGTACGTCGAGAAGGTTTTCCGCCGCCGGCGGCAACGGGCCGAACCGGTCCCGCCAGGTGGTTTCGGAGTGCTTCGACCTCGTCACGTCGCGTGACCTCGGCGAGTTGCCGGTAGGCCTGGATGCGCAGCCGGGGTTCCTCGATGTAATCCGCTGGCGAGAAAGGCAGGCCACGTGGGTCGACACGGGCGGCAATACCTCGTTCGGGAAGGGACTGGACACCGCTTCCTCCGCGTCGGCCGTGGCGGAGGCTCCGACGTATTCCGCCTCGCTCGTCGGCGACGAAATCCAGCCGGAGCATCGTTTCCGACACGGGGCCGCACCTTTTCGCCGCGCAGTTTCGACACCGCCTGCCGGAGCAGCTGGCAGTACAGATCGAAGCCCACCGCGGTCAGATGGCCGCTCTGCGCCAGGCCGAGAATGTTGCCGGCGCCGCGGATTTCCAGGTCGCGCAGGGCGATCTTGAACCCCGCGCCGAGCGACGAGTACTGCTTGATGGCGTTGATGCGCTTGCGCGCCTCGCCCACGGTCATCAGGTCGCGCGGCAGCATCAGGTAAGCGTACGCCTTGTGCTCGCCCCGCCCGACCCGGCCGCGAAGCTGGTACAGGTCGGCCAGTCCGAAGCGGTCGGCGCGGTCGATGATGATCGTGTTCGCGTTGGGGATGTCGAGGCCGCTCTCGATGATGGTCGTGGCCACGAGCACGTCGGTTTCGCCGCTGACGAAGCGGTGCATCACGTCTTCGAGTTCGCCCTCCTCCATCTGCCCGTGGCCGAGATCGACCCTCGCCGCGCGGGCAGAGGTGCTGCGATGCGGGCGCGGACCTTCTCGATGTCCTCGACGCGGTTGTGCAGGAAATACACCTGCCCCTGGCGGTCCGAGTTCGCGGTCGATGGCCGTGCGGATGATCCGCTCGTCGTAGGCGCAGATGACGGTTTCGACCGGGTAACGGTTCGGCGGCGGCGTTTCCAGGGTGGACAGATCGCGCGCGCCGGTCAGCGCCAGGTAAAGCGTGCGCGGGATCGGCGTCGCGGAAAGCGTCAGCACATCGACGTTGGGAAAACGCTCCTTGATGCGCTCCTTGTGCCGGACGCCGAAGCGTTGCTCCTCGTCCACGACCAGCAGGCCGAGGTTCTTGAACTGCGACGTCCTTGGAAATCAGCCGGTGCGTGCCGATGACGATGTCCACGCTGCCGTCGCGCAAGCCCCGCGGCCACGCGGGTCTGCTCGGCGGCGCGTGCGGTAACGGCTGAGCAGCTCGACGACGACGGGAAAAGTGCGCCATGCGCGCGCGGAAATTCTCGTAATGCTGCTGCGCGAGCACGGTGGTCGGCACCATCATCGCCACCTGCCTGCCGCTCATGCCGCCGCCTTGAACGCCGCGCGGATGGCCACCTCCGTTTTGCCGAAGCCCACGTCGCCGCAGATCAGCCGGTCCATCGGCCGGGCGGATTCCATGTCGGCCTTCGTCTCGTTGATCGCGCGGAACTGGTCGGCGGTTTCCTTGTAGGGGAACGCTTCCTCGAATTCCTTCTGCCACGTGGCCGTCGGGTCCGAACGGCGATGCCGGCGTGCGTCTCGCGCACCGCCTGGATCTTCAGCAGCTTGGCGGCGTAGTCGTAGATCGACTTTTCCGCCGCTTTTTTGGTGGAACTCCATTTGCCGTCGCCGAGGTGGCTGAGCGCCGCCCCACGTTTGCCGAGCCCGACGTAGCGCGAGACGAGAAACGCCTGCTCCAGCGGCACGTAGAGCTTGGCTCCCTCCGCGAATTCCAGCGACCATCACTTCCTCGGTGGACGCTTCGCCATCGCAGCGTGGTCGAGCATGGTCAGCGCGTCGGGTTTGCAAGCCCTGGTAACGCGCCAGCCCGTGTTCCAGATGGACGACGAGATCGCCCTCGGTCAGTTCCGTGAAATCGATCTGCGTGCGGCTGATCGGCAGGCCGCGGCGCGACCGGCCGGACAAGGCGGCCGGCGCTGCGTTCGGCACGCGTGCCGTGACCCAAGAATCTCCGCCGCAAAGATCACCGCCAGCCCGCCGGCCGGGATAGACAAAGCCGAGTTCACTGACGCTCGAACGCAGAAACATGACGTTCCGAAGTTTTGCGTAAAATCCGCGAATAATCTTCTTGCACCAGAGGAGCTTCGGAATCTCTTCTTTAAATTGATGACGACGCGGTATCCCTCGGCGTCCCAGCGATGCAGCTGTTCCCGGACCTGACGCGCGAACGCATCGCGCAACGCAGGCGTTTCCAAGCTGCGTCGCCGGACGATGCAAAGGGCGAGGGGAAAAACGCGTCCTCGAAACTTTCCACCGCGATCGGCGTCGAGGCCACTCCCGGCTCCGGTCAGTCGGATGTGGCAATCAATCTCCTCCACATCGACGGAAACGATCAGGTCCTTCTTCCGCAAGTAATCGCGCAAAGCGACGGTTTCGGCTTCGGGCACTTTCAGCAGCAGCGGACAGCGTTCGAGGGAACGGACGGAGGTCTGCTCGGTCGAGATCGAACTCGCGGATCGACTCGATCTCGTCGTCGAACCATTCCAGGCGGACGGGCAGCGCCTGTTGCCACGAATAAACGTCCATGATCCCGCCCCGGACGGCGTACTGGCCCCGTTCGGCCACCTGCGGCACGTTTTCATAGCCCGCTGCCGTCAGCGAACGCACCAAGCCGTCACGGTCCGCGCGCTCACCTACGCCCGAGGCTGAGGGTCGCCTTGCGCGAGCGTCCGGGGCGCGGCCACCTTCTCGTCGAGCGACTGTTTCGTTGATGACCACGATTGTTCCGGCTCGATCCGTCGGTCAGGCGTTGGAGCACGCCGAGTCGTTCCGCGGATACCTCCGGGTCGGGCAACGCCCCCTCGACGGCCGCGATCTCCAGATGCGGAAACACCAGCACGTCAGGCAGCCAGGTGGATAGTTCGGCCGCGAAACGTTCCTGGGCGCGCTCGGTTTCGCAGACGACCCAGAAGTTGTCCGCTTTTCCGCGCGCAATGGTGCGCCAGTGCGGCCACGAGGAATGGCCGGGCGGGTTCGGCCACGTGCGCGAAGACCAGCGGACGTCTGCGCTGCAGGAATGCGCGCCGAGGTCGTGGCGCTTCGACAACGCTTCCAGCGCGGTGTCGAATAGAGTCGATCCAGGTCGTTCATGGACAGTGGCGGCGTTACGAAGCCCTCGTGCAAGGGCGGTTCGCTCGAAGCGGCGCGACTGGACGCGCGATTTGGAGTGAAAGCTCCACGTCCGTCTTCCGCACTGGCCCGCGAGGCGCGGGTCACTGGATGTTCAACTCGCGCGTGATGCCGAAACGTTCGATCCGCTTGCGCAGCGTGGCGCGGGTGACGCCGAGAATCTTGGCCGCCTTCAACTGGTTGCCGCGCGTCAGCTTCATCGCGGCGATGGTGAATTCCCGCTCCAGCCACGGCAGCAGATGCAGGCTGTTGTCCTGCCCGGCCGCCTGGAAGAGCAGATTCGATGGCCGCCTGCGTGCTGAGCGCCGGATGGCGCTTCCGTCGGCGAGCGCGCGCGTTCCGCCGCCGGCTGCACGCGCTGCAACTGCTTCCGCGGCGAGCTGCGTCGATTTCCGGCGAGCAGCCGCCGCTGCCACGCCGACCATGCCGAGCGGAATGTCCTTGGGCAGCAGCACGTCGGTCGTGGCGAGCACCGAAGCGCGCTGGAGCGTGTTTTCCAGTTCGCGCACGTTGCCCGGCCAGGGGTAACCCTCCATCACCTTCAACGCTTCCTCGGACAGACGCAGGCGCGGCAGGTGTTTTTGCGAGGAAATCTTCGCCAGGAAATATTCGCACAGCAGCCGCACGTCCTCGACGCGCTGCCGCAGCGGCGGCAGGTGCACGCGCACGACGTTCAGCCGGTAAAACAGGTCCTCGCGGAAGCGCTTTCTTGCGACTTCCTGCTCCAGGTTTTTGTTCGTGGCGGCGACGATCCGCACGTCGGTGTGCAGGGTCAGGTTGCCGCCCAGCCGGGAAAACTCGCCTTCCTGAAGCACGCGCAGGATCTTGCTCTGCACCGGCAGCGGCATCTCGCCGATCTCGTCGAGGAACAGCGTGCCGCCGTTGCTCTGCTCGAAGCGGCCGATGCGCTGGGTGACCGCGCCGGTGAAACGAACCCTTCTCGTGCCCGAAAAGCTCGCTCTCCAGCAGCGTCTCCGGGATCGCCGCGCAGTTGATCGCGACGAAGAACTTGTCGCTGCGCCGGCTGTAATGATGGATCGCCCGCGCGACGAGTTCCTTGCCCGAACCGCTCTCGCCCGTGATCATCACCGGGGCCTCGCTGTGCGCCACGCGGCCGACCATCTTGAAGACCTGCTGCATCGCCTCGGACTGGCCGACGATGCTGTCCTGGTGCTGGTCGACCGTGAGCTGCGGCTTGAAGGCCGTCGCCGCGCGCATCTCCGCTCTGCGCCTTGAGCGCGGCATCGACGACGACCTTCAGATTGAACGGCAGCGACTCCTTGCGGATGAAATCGTACGCGCCCAGCTTCATCGACTCGATGACGGACTGGGTCGTGCCGAAGGCGCTGGTGAGCACGACCATCGCGTTCGGGTCCTTCTGGCGGACCTGGGCGAGCAATTCCAGCCCGCTGTAGGGCTGGAGGTGGGTGTCGGTGATGAGCAGGTCGGCGTCCTCGCGCGAAATAGAGCTTGTACGCTTCGTCCGTCGCGGGTGGCCGTGAGCACGCGCGTGGTCGGCGTCTCCAGCTGGTGGGCGGCCCACTCCAGAAAATCGACCTCCGGATCAACGATGACAATGGTTTGCATGCGGCTGCAGGCAGCGAGCTGGCGAGGAACCCTTCCTACAGGGAGCCATATCTGCGCTGACGATTACTGTAATCGTGCACCGCTTCAAGCAAATCTTCCTTGCGGAAGTCGGGCCAGAGCGTCTGGGTGAAATAGATTTCGGTGTAGCTCAGCTGCCAGAGCAGGAAGTTGGACAAGCCGCATCTCGCCGGAGGTGCGGATGAGCAGGTCCGGGTCGGGATAAGCAGCGCGTGTAGAGGTGCCGGCTGAAGAGTTCGGGGTCGATCATGGCCTCGTCGATGCTGCCCGCGCTCGACCTCGCGCACGATGCTCTTGATGGCGTCGATCATCTCCGTGCGCGCCGCTGTAGCTGAGCGCCAGGATCGAGCGTCAGGCCCGGTGTTGGCGGCGGTCTGTTCGATGGAGGCGTGCGAGCTGGCCGCTGGCACGCGGCGGGCAGCTCGGTCGATGCGGCCGATGGCCTGGAGGCGCACGTTGCGCTCCATCAGTTCCGGCGTGGTGTCCTTCAGAAATTTCTGCAGAAGGTCATCAGGGCGCTGACTTCCGATCTTCGGACGCTGCCAGTTTTCCTGCGAGAAGGCGTAGAGCGTCAGGAATTCGACGCCGAGTTCGCCGCAGCCCTCGACGCTCTGGCGCACGGCGTTGCGCGCCCTCCTCGTGGCCGAAGATGCGCGCCAGGCCGCGCTGCTTGGCCCAGCGCCCATTGCCATCGAGGATGATGGCGACGTGCCGGGGGATGGTGCGCAGGGCGCGGCTTCATGGAGGACGGACGACCGGCGCGGCACACCGAACGGATCGTCAGACCTGGATCGTCTGGCTGCGCTGCGGGCCGACGCTGACGATGGACAAGCTTCGCGCCGGTCAGCGCGCAGATCGTTTGCAGGTAACGGCGGGCCGCCAGGGGCAGGTCGTCGAAGCGGCGGACGTTGTGCGATCGGATTGTCAGCCAGCCGGGCATTTCCTCGTAGACCGGCTCGCAGCGCGCAAAAGCCTCGTGGTCGGACGGCGGCACGTCGACCGTCTCGCCGTCGAGGCGGTAGCCGGCGCAAATCTTGATGCGTGTCGACCGTGTCGAGCCCGTCGAGGTTGGTGACGGCGAGCAAGTCGATGCCGTTGACCATCGTGGCGAAATGCGTGGCCACGGCGTCGAACCAGCCGCAGCGCCGGGCGCGGCCCGGTCGTCGCGCCGAACTCGCGGCCCATGCCGTGGAGCATGTCGGTGATCTCCGCGTCCTCGCTGGGGAACGGCCCCTCGCCCACGCGGGTCGTGTAGGCTTTCATCACGCCCATCACCTCGTCCACGCGGTGCGGCGGGACGCCCGGAGCCCGTGCAGGCGCCGCCGGCGGTGGTGTTGGAGGACGTGACGTAGGGATAGGTGCCGTGGTCGAGATCGAGGAACGTGCCCTGCGCGCCCTCGAAGAGGATTTTCTTCTTCGCCGCGAGGGCGTTGTGCAGATAAACGACCGTGTTCGTGACGAACGGCCGCAGACTTCCGCCGGCTTGCCAGGTAGTCGGCTTCGACCTGCTTGAAGCTGAGCGGCTTGGCGCCGAAGGTTCGCAGAATCTGGTTGGCCTCGCGCACCCGCGCCTTGCAGCTTGGCGGAAAACACGTCCGGCTGCATCAGGTCGACCATGCGCAGGCCCGTCCGCGCGGCCTTGTCGCCGTAGGCGGGGCCGATGCCGCGCTTGGTGGTGCCGAGTCTTCTGGTTGCCCTTGAGTTGCTCGCGGCGTCTCGTCGATGCAGCGCGGTGGTAGGGCAGGACCAGGTGCGCGCAATCGCTGATGAGCAGGTTTTTCGTCCACCGGTGATGCCCTGCGCGCGCAGGCCCTCGATCTCGCCCGACGAGCGCGACGGGATCGATCACGACGCCGTTGCCGATCACGCAAACCTTGCCCGGGCCGCAGGATGCCCGAGGGGATGAGGTGCAGGACGTAGCTTTTGTCGCCGTGGACGATGGTATGCCCGGCGTTGTTGCCGCCCTGGCTGCGGACCACGATATGCGACCGGCCGGTGAGCACGTCGATGATCTTGCCCTTGCCTTCGTCGCCCCACTGCGCGCCCACGAGAACGATGTTGGCCATACGTAGGAAAAAAACATGGGGAGGGACAAGGGCACCGGAAAACGGACTGGCAAGATCAACTTGAACCGGCGGAATCGCAAGTCAATTCTCTCGCTTCGCAGCGCAACGCGCCGACGGCCGGCGTGGACGCGTCCGGACCCGCTGTCCCGAAGCGGGAGTCTGTGCTTTCTTAGAACGTTCTCCATATCCTCCTGGCCATGCCCCGCTTCTCTTACCGTGCCCGCGACGCCCAGGGACAACTCGTCGAGGGGCCAGTCGAAGCCGGCGACCGCGCGGCGGCGATCCAGGCCATCGAGCAGAAACGTTGCGTACCGATCAGGATCGAGGCGGCTGGCGGCGACACGAAGCCGCCTGCGTCCCGCGTGAACGGCAGCGCGAAGCCACCGGTCGATGCAACGTCGCGCCGCGTCGACGGCGAGGCTGGCAGCCGCCCGCGCCGGCCGCCCGTCCGGCCGTTGCGCCGGCGGCAGCCGACAGCGTGAGGCTCTCGCACGGTCAGCGGCTGTTTTTCACCGAGCAACTCGCTTATCTGCTCTCGGCCGGCATGACGCTCGACGAGGCGCTCGGCATCCTGGTGAAGCGACTCAAGCAGCCCGCGCTTGCAGCAGTTGACCTCCGGCGCTGCACCAGTCGCTCATCGACGGGCGCAGCTTTTCGCAGGCGTTGCGGGATTATCCGCGAATTTTCTCGCCGCTGTACATCAACCTCGTGATGGCCGGCGAGGCCAGCGGCGCGCTGACGGACATCCTCGACGCGGCTCGTCAAGCACCTCACGCACCATGAAACAGCTGCGCGACCGCGTGCAGCAGGCGCTCATCTATCCCGCGTTTCTCGTGCTGGCGGGCATCGGGCTGATCATCATTTTCATCACGGTGATGGTGCCGCAGCTCAACGGCGTTTTTCGCCAACACCAACGGCGGGACGCTGCCGCTGCCGACCCGGATGCTGATCGGCGGCGAACGATGCTGTTCGTCCAATATTGGTGGCTGGCGGTGGCCGGCGGGATTGGCCGGATTCGCGTTGTTCAAGCGCTGACCCGTTCGCCCGCCGGGCGGCTGGCGTGGGACCGGATGCGCCTGGGCGTTCCCGGCTTCGGGGCGGTGCTGCAGCTACAGTTTTTACGCGCAGTTCGCCCGCACGATGGGCACGCTGCTGCAAAACGGCGTCACGCTGCTGCGCACGATGGAACTGCTGGAGGACATGTCGGGCAACACGTACCTAAGGCGCGCATGGCAGAACACGCGCGCGCGGCCCTGGTCGACGGTTCCAGCCTGTCGAGCGCGCTGACGCGGCAGAGCAGGTCTTCCCGGAGCTCTACCTGGACATGATGGCGGTCGGCGAACAGTCCGGCCGTTTCGCCGAGACGATGCAGATGGTGGCCGACGTGTACGAGCGCGAACTGGACCAGCGCATCAAGATCGCCACGGCGATCATCCCGCCGATCATCATCGTGATGATCGCGATGCGTCGTCGGCGCGGTGGTTTTCAGCATCATCAGCGCGGTGTTCAGCGTCACGCAGCAGGCTGCCAGCCTCACATGAACATGTGAACCATCTGGCACGGGGCTTTGTTCGCTTGTGGGCTGCGGCGTGTCCGGCTATGATCGCGCCAATTCCCGTGTGTCCGCCCATGCTATCGCTTTTGTCCCGTACCCCTGCGTTGAACTGCCTCGTGTTCCTCGCCGTTTTGGCCGCGTTGAACGGGCCGCTGGCATCGCGCTCGTCGGAAGCGCAGGAACTCCGCTCCCAACCCACGCCCGCTCAGCGCGTGGATCTGATCTCCGCCCGGCGGCTCCCGAGGCCGATCCGCAGACCACGCCGACCTGGGTCGAGGCGTTCGAGTTCATCCCGGCGAAAACCAAGAGTCCGGCTGCCGTGGAGACGGTTTCCGTGAAAACTCGCCGCGACGACCGCCGTCGGAGCAGACCGTTCCCGACGAGCAGCGAATCGGTTTTCCGCATCCGTCTCCACCGCCCGGTGGCCGGCGTAAATGACTTCCAGGTGCGGGTGTTTTTCGACGACGAGGCGGGGGACGGCCGGCCCACGTTTCCGTGTGGAACGAACTCGGCAACGAACTGATGCGGTCCGCCCCTCTGGGCCAGGGCCTCGGCCTGCCGTCTTCCGAAACGCTGGTCGTGCCGATGGATGGGGCCGATTACCTGGAGATCGAGCCCCGGGCGATGGTTCCCAGGTGCGCGGCGTCTTTCTGACCTGGCTGGCAAAAACGCGAAGTGCTGCAGCCAGCGGATTTTCCCTCCGACCGACACCGTCCGGGAGCCTTTCGGCAAATCCTCTCGGCCGCGCGCACGCAACGCGAGGACACCTACCTGTACGGCGTCGTGACGGCAGGCTTGCAGGGCGAGAAAGCCGTCGTGCTCAAAACCGTGGATGCCCCGGCGCCACGTTCGAGTTCGAGTTGGAGCGCCGGCCCCTGGTGGCCGTCGTCAGCTACGAGGTTCTTGGTGCGACGTTGGGTGCCCCGCCGAGCCGTGACGCGTGAACCAGACGCCAGCCGGGCGCCTCGGAGTTCACCTGCCGGACTCGTCCGACCCCGGTTATCGTGGGGAGACGCGGGAGGGTGAGGCGCACATGGGGTTCCGCTACACGGGCTGGGTTCACGCGCAGAAGGTCATCCCGGGCGAAGCGCTGGCGGCCGGATTGAACAATCTGACCCTCGCACTGTCGAAAGGTTCAAGACCGTGGCGATCCGCTCGGTGGCAATCCAGCTCAAGTACAACTGGGAAAAGCTCGACTACATCCTCTCTCCCCCTGCCCCCGTCCCCCTATGAAACGCCGTAGTTTCACGCGCCGACGCGCTTTCACCCTGCTGGAGATCATGCTCGTGGTGGCGATCATCGCTCTGCTGCTGAGCACGGGTTTCTATTTCCTCGGCCGCAAATCTGCCATCGGGCAGGACACCAAGATCGGCGGCGGATTTCAAGTCGCTTCGACTCAGGCGTTGCAGACCTACGAAGACCTCAACGGCTATCTGCCCACGACCGAGCAGGGTTTGCAGGCGCTGGTGACGATGCCGCAGAGTCCGACCCCAAGCCGACAGCGTGGTATCAGCTGATGGAGCAGCTTGCCCAAAGACCCGTGGCAGGACGATTACGTTTACGTCTGCCCGGGCAAGCACAACCCGCAGGGGTACGACATTTATTCCAAGGGCAAGGACCGCATCGCCGACACGGCGGACGACAAGGGCAACTGGGACAACAAGCAGTAGCGCGACGCTGACGATCCACTCCGGAAACGTGCAGCGTTTTTCCTCGTTGAACGCGCCGAACTGCCGGAATTTCCGGTAGCGCGCGGGCAGGAGTTGCTTGAGCGGGATCGCGCACAATGCTCGCGCAGATGCTCGCGAGACGGCCGCTCCGCAGATTTGCCGGCCGTCGCTGCGTGGTCATACTGCGCGCCGCCTTCCGGTTCGGCGATCACCTCGTCGATCAGACTCGAACTTTTCAGTTCGCGCGCGCCGACCTTCAACGCTTCGGTCGCGGCCTGCCGCTGGCTGCGCGATTTTTCCAGAGGATCGCGGCGGCCCCTTCCGGGCTGATGACCGAATACCACGCGTTTTCCAGCATCAGGACGCGGTCGGCGACCCCGATGCCCAGCGCGCCGCCCGACCCGCCTTCGCCGATGACCACCGCGACGCTCGGCGTCCGCAGCACCATCATCTCGCGCAGGTTCACCGCGATGGCCTCGGCGACGTGCCGTTCCTCCGCGCCGATGCCGGGATACGCGCCGGGCGTGTCGATGAGCGACACCACCGGCAGGCCGAATTTCTCCCCCATCCGCATGATCCGCAGCGCCTTGCGGTAACCCTCGGGATGGGCGCAGCCGAAATTGCGCTGGATGTTTTCCTTCGTGTCGCGCCCCTTCTGGTGCGCGACCACGACGCAACGCATGCCGCCGATGCGTGGCCAGGCCGCCGATGCAGCGCGCGGTCGTCGCCGAAGACCCGGTCGCCGTGCAGTTCGATGAAATCGCGAGAAGCACAGCCGCAGGTAATCCAGGGCGTAGGGCCGTTGCGGATGTCGGGCGATCTGCACACGTTGCCAGGAGTTGAGGTTGGCGTAAACCTGGTGTTTGGTCTTGTCGATGTGCGCGGCGATGCGGCGCACTTCGGGGTCGGAGTCGATGTCCTGCCCGCGCAGATGGCGCTTGAGGTCGTCGAGCTTCTTCGTCGAGTTCGAGGATCGGCTTCTCGAAATCCAGGGGGGTGACGTTCATGGCGGGGCGGAGACAAACAGGAAGCGTGGTCGGGCGAAAATGCAAACGCACGTGTCAGCTTCGAGACGCGGCTCGTTGGCTGGCAGAAAAATTCAATCGGCGCGTGATCGTCACCGGCGTGCCGACGCTGACCAGGGTGTGCAGTTCCTCCGCGTCGCGATCGGACCAGGCCGATGCCGCCGTTGCTCGGCGGCTTGTCCGGGGTCTGCTCCGGCTCGGCGTAGATCGTGTACGCCGGCTGCCCGGCAAGCGTCAGCGAACGCAGGCTGCTGACGTAGTCCTTGGTGCCGAAGGCACCCGGCGGCCGTCGTTGGTGGCAAGTTTTTCCTGCACCTTGGTGTGGATTTCCGGCACTTTCTTCGGCAGCGGCCGGGCGTCCTGGATGGCGTACGACTTGAAGAACTTGCCCGTGGTTGAGCAGCACGAGCTTTCTTCGTGTTCAGGTGGACCTCGATGGAAAAATCCACCTGCGGGATCTCGCAGTTTCTGACCGATGCGCAGCATGATGCGGTCGAGTCCGTTGGCCTGGAAGATCAGTTCCGGGTCGCTCTTGGTTTTGTGGGCGACGCGGTCGAGCACGTCGCCGCGCTGGACGATGTATTCCATCTTGCCCGGACCCGGCTCGGCGGAGAGCAGTTCCGAGTAGTTGATGTCGCCGAGCAGGGTTTCGGCCTCGTCGCGGTGGGAGCTGTCGGGATAACGCGTCAGAAAGGCTTCCGAGCGCCGCGTGCGCCTCCGCGATATGCTGCGTTGCGGCTTGAGCGCCTCGGCTCTTCTCGAATTCCGGCGTGGTCGGGTCGGGCGTCGGCTGGCCCGCCGGGCGCGGCGGCGGCGAGTTCCTGCGCGTCCCGCTGCTTCGGGCGCTCGACGAGGAAATAATACGCCCCTGCCCCGCCGCCGACGATGGCTGCCGACCAAGCCCAGGATGACCAGAGCCTTGAGCAGCTTGATCATGGCGCAGGCGTGCGACGGCCGATAACAGAACGCGGCGATTTCACAGCAACCCGCGCCGGCGCAGGTCGCCGAGATTGCCGGCGCTGGAGCCTTGCACGAGGTCCATCGTGAACTTCAGCAGGCAGACCTCCCAGGCGTCGTCGATCCCCTGGAGCACCGCGCTGAGCGGTTCGTCGTCCTGGGAGGCCTCGACCTCCGCGCGGATGCGTTCGCTGACCGCCTCGAAGGAATCGTGGACCACGCGCTCGCTGACCTCGGAACGCCGGAACTGGAACCCGTACTTGAGCACCGTCGCCAGCGGGCCGCCCGGGCTGGCGCAGCCACTCGGCGAACTCGCGCGGCCTTCTCGCCGAAATTTTCCAGCAACAGCCGCGCGTGATGCTCGGGCGTCAGCAGCAGCGGACGCTCGGCGTGGATGGTGCCGTCGCGGATGCGCACCTCGTTGACCCGGTCCATCGACTCGGTCAACAGATGGAACCGGAACCGCGTGTTGCCGAACGTCTCGATCTGCCGGCGCGGGCCGAGCAGCAGCCGGGTGTTTTCCAGGGCGTACTGAAAATCGTCGGCGGTGAACATGGGCGCCGAACGTAGCGGAGAAACTGCGCTGACCGCCAACGCAAACTTCGCGCGCGAGCACGACCGGCCTGCGGGCAGGCCGGACGGCACTGCGCCGATGCACGGCCGACGCCGCACGACGGGCGGCGACTATTTGCCGGGCGCCTTGTTCTCGATGTACTTGATCACGTCGCCGACGGTCAGGAGCTTTTCGGCGTCCTCGTCGGGCACTTCCACGCCGAATTCCTCCTCGAAGGCCATGACCAGTTCGACGGTGTCGAGCGAGTCCGCGCCCAGGTCTTCGATGAACGAAGCTTGCGGGGTCACCTGTTCGGGCGTGACGCCGAGTTGCTCGACGATGATTTCCTTGACTTTTTCCTCAACGGATTTGTCTGACATAAACGGATGATGCGCTTGGGGTGGCGGTAACGGAGGCGCGGTGGTGAACGGCAATGCTGCTTCTGTAATGAGCGCGCCTCCTATTTCGCAACTAAATAAATTTTGCAACCTTCCGCGTGTTTCCTCGTCGACGGCGCGCGCCGCTTGCGCACCGGGTACGCCGCGTGGGATGATGCGCCGGTCAGCTCGCACTCTCCTGTGTCTCCCGGCGTCGCAGGCTGCGCGGCGTTTCTCGTCTTTCCCCGCTCATCCCGACCGCCGCTGCTTTCTATGAACGAAGCTGATCCTCCGCCTATCAATCTGGATGAACTGCGCCTGGTGCCCGACTGGCTGCGGGACGAGGGCCCGCCGCACCCTCCAAGCAATACGCCACGTCACGACGGAGCCGACGCGACGATACGATTCGCGCCGCGGTCCGTCGCGTGGCCCGCGGCCGGGCCGGGCACGTTCGGCCGCGGACTCTCGCGGTGGCGGCGGTGGCGGGGACCGTCGCCGCGACGGCGGGCGTCGCCGGTCGCCGGCGGCACGCCGCGGCGGGCCGCCGGCGCGCAGCCGCCCGGGCGGAGCACGGCCACGGCGCGACGAGCGCCGCCCGGCACGCCGCGGCGGCTCCCGCGCCGGTGCGGGTGGAATTTTTGCCGGATGAACACTGCCTGGCGAGCATCATCAAGCAGATTCGCTCGACCCACCTGGCGTACCCGCTTTTCGGGTCTGGCGCGCATGTTCTTGCAGGAACCGGCGCGCCACTGGGTGCAGTTCACGCTCGTGCCGGCCGCGTCCCAGCGGGACGACGCTCTACCAACTCGGCGAGGACGGCCCGGTGACACTGGACCGCGCGGTGCTCGAGCGGATCGCCTTCGACGCGCTCGAAGGACAGTATTACATCGAGCAAACCGATGCAGAAGGAGCCGCTCGAAGGGCAATTTTACCAACGTGGCGCGCGAACGCTCAGCGGCACGCTGCTCGGCCCGACGAACTATCACGGCTACCAACCGGCCCTGCGCGCCGATTGTACGAGAGCCGGTTCAGCCGCCGGATGTCGTTCGAGGATTACCGGCGCAACATCGAGGTGGTCAGCGATCCCGCGCTGGTCGAACGCTGGAAGGAGGAAGCGCGCACGGCCACGACGATCGTCACGACGCGAGGGTGAGCCGCCGACCGTCCTGCCAGACGGTCGCCGAGGCGCGGGCGCATTTCCGCCAGCATTATTTCGACGGTCTGGTGCGACCGGGCACGTCCGTTCAAGCGTGCACGGGTCCGTCGCGCGCAATCTGCCCGAACGCGGCCATGATGCAGGCGATCCGGCAGGCGCACGAAACGCGAGATTGCGCTATCCGGCGCAGTTCGTGCAACTCCTGCGCCAGGGATTGCAAAACGCCGGGCTGCACATCTTCAAGCATCGCAAGCGCGTGGTCTACGTTTCGCTCGCGCGTCCGATGCCGTTTGTCGCGGCGCGGCAGTGCCGTGTCGGAAAACGTGGCGGCCATCCTCGATGTCATCGGGAAATTTCCGCTCTGCACCCGCAAGGTCATCGCCGAGCACACTCTGGCCAAGTCCGTGAAAAATCCGGCCCGCCACTCCGGTCGCGGCGGCAGGTGAAGTGCAGGCAGTCGCCACGGAACCTGCTGAAGCCGGTGCTTCGAATACCGCGTTACCCACCGATCAAGCGCCGGTTGCCCCGCGATGACACCGCCGCGAAAGCAAAGGGGGCATTGGCCGCCGATTTGCGGTTTCTAGTCCAGGCTGGGCACATCATCGAATTTCACAACGGGACTTTCGATCTGCCGCTGCCACCGAAGACGAAAGAGGAATCAGCACGCACCGGCGAGATCGAAGGCCGAGAAAGTCGATCGAAGAGATCGGTGCCGACGCCTGCAAATTCTGCGCCTTCCCCGGCGGCGAGTGCGACGCAGGTCGAGGAGCCATCGACGCCGGATGATCCCGCGGTCGCGGAACCAGTTGAGCAACCAGCGTCGGCCGCGAGCGTGCCGGAAACGCAGAGCGAGGATGCGGGACTTTCGGACGAGCCTGAATTGAGTGCGCAGCCGGCAACGTCAGCTCATGATCCAGGGGTTTCGTCCGAGCCCCTGCCCTGACGTTAAATTATCGCCATGCCTTCGCCGTGCCGGTTCCGGCGAACCGTGGTGCTGGATGCGCCGATTGAGAAGGTTTTCGCCTTTCACGGCGACCCTCATAACATCACGAAAATCTCGCCGCGGCTGGCAGAAGGTAACCGTCGAGCATGGCGACTCCGTGCCGCGCCAAGGCGCCGATTTTCAGATCGTCATCCGCTTTTTTGGCTTGCTGCCAATGAGGTGGCAGGGCGTCTGGCGGGAGGTGCGGACGCCTGAACTGCTCGTGGACGAGGCGCTCAAAAGCCCGTTTGCGTTCTTCCGGCATCACCACGGGTTTCGTGTGGTCGATGACACGCACACGTTGATGACGGACGACGTGGAATACCTTTTTCCTGGCGGTTGGCTCGGGAAATGGTTCGGCGAAACTTTCGGCCGGCTGCAGTTTCACCTCATGTTCGCCGACCGGCACGCACGCACGCGAGGGTGGATGCGCGAACACCCTTAGCGTTACAACCTCCACCTCTCACCGTTTTAAATCAATGCAACTCGGAATGATCGGCCTCGGCCGGATGGGTGCCAACATGGTGCGCCGTCTTCTCAAGAATCAACACCAGTGCGTCGTGTTCGACCACAACCCGGACAATGTCGCGGCGTTGGACAAAGAAGGCGCGACGGGTGCGCTCGTCTCTCGCGGACATGGTCGCGCAAGCTCGCTGCCCCGCGCGCGATCTGGGTCATGGTGCCGGCCGGTCAGCCGACCGAGGACAGTGTCGTCGAACTCTCCAAGTTGCTGTCCGCTGGCGACACGATCATCGACGGCGGCAACTCCTTCTACAAGGACGACGTGCGCCGCGCTGAATTCTTGAAGGCACAAGGGGATCACTTACCTTGATTGCGGCACGAGCGGCGGCATCTGGGGCGTCGAACGCGGCTACTGCCTCATGGTCGGCGGTGACGCGGAAGCAGCCAAGCGGGTGGAACCGATCTTCGCCACGCTCGCGCCCGGGATCGGCGACATCCCGCGCACCCCGGGCCGCGGCCGAATCAAGGGCACGGCCGAAAAAGGATATCTCTACTGCGGTGGTCCTGGTTCCGGCCACTTCGTGAAGATGGTCCACAACGGCATCGAGTACGGCTTGATGCAGGCGTATGCCGAGGGTTTCGACATCATGCGCGGGGCGAACAACCAGGAATTGAAAGCCGGCCTGAGCTACGATCTCGATCTGCCCGAAATCGCCGAGTTATGGCGGCGAGGCAGCGTGGTCTCCTCCTGGCTGCTGGATCTGACCGCCAGCGCCCTCATCAGCAGTCCCCAGTTGAAAGAATACAGTGGCTTCGTGGAAGATTCCGGCGAAGGCCGTTGGACGATCCAGGCAGCCTTGGAAGAAGGCGTCCCGGCCGAAGTGCTCTCGACCGCGTTGTACACGCGTTTCCGGTCCCGGCAAGAGCACACGTTCGCCGAGAAAATGCTGTCTGCCATGCGCAAGGGCTTCGGCGGACACGTCGAGCGTCCGCAGGAACAGAAGGTCGAGAAAGGGCTTTGAGCGGACACTGACGACGGCTTTTGCACCGTGGGCCGAATGCTTCTCATGCTGTGAACCATGCCTGACGAACGGGAACTCGATCCGCCCCCGATGGGCAGCGCCGCGAAGATCGAGACACTGCCCCGCAGCCAGCGTTACCTGGCTTCATTCCGCGCCGTCTGGCAGTGGTTAAAAACTGCCGGCAGCCTTTTCTCGGACATTAACGGGACCGTGTGGGCCGCGTCGTTCTCGTACTACGCGTTCTTCGCACTCGTGCCGCTTGCGGTGCTGCTCGTGACGCTCACCACCGACTTTGCTGCCCGGTTCATCGGCGAGGAGGCGGCGCAGGCCAAGGCGTATCAATATATCGTCGCCAATGTGCCGCTTGGCGGACAGGCGCGTGACCTTCTTAGTTCGACCTTGCACGGGGTGTTGCAGGCGCGCGGGAAGATCGGATTCGTAGCGCTGGTCGGTGTGCTGTGGAGTTCGCTCGGGTTTTTCCAGTCGCTCGTCAGTTCGGTCAACCAGGCCTTTCGCGAGCAGCCATTGAACTGGTGGAAATTGCCATTGAGAAATCTGACCATGCTCGGAGTCCTCGTAAGCGCACTTTTTCTCGGCAACGTCTTCCCGCTGGTCCTCAAAACGGCACAAGGCTATCTCACGTTCAGCCGCGTCTGGGTTCCTTTGCTGTTCACCGGATTGGGCTACGTCGTGTCGGCTGCAGTGCTTTTTTACGGCTTCGTGCTGTTCTACAAGCTCGCACCGCGCCGTGCGACCGGCGTGACTTTCAAGGGCGTCTGGCTGCCGGCGCTGCTCGTCACCCTGTTGCTACAAATTGCCCAGCAACTCTTTGTGGTCTACTCGACCCGGATCACCGATTTCAACGCGGTCTACGGTGCGTTCGGCGGCGTGATTGCGCTGATGCTGTGGACCTACCTGTGCGGAATGATCGTGGTGTTCGGAGGTTGTCTCTGTGCGGCGCGCTACCATCCGGATGACCGCTCCAAGCAGGACGCCGGCACGCTTGCATCGAACGCCTGAGCGGGTCGCTTCGCCGCTTCAACCCTTGTAACCGTAGACCCGCACGGTCTCGTTTTTACCCTTGAGAGACTTCTCGCCGAGGTCGGTGAACATCGCGCGGTCCTCGGAGACCAATGCTTCGACCAATTCGGCGCTAACGAGGAGCGTCTGGTTGAGTTCCTTCATGACGGTTTCCAGCCGGAAGGCGGTGTTGACAGCGTTGCCGATGATCGTCGCATCGCGTTGTGCCACCAAACCGATGTTGCCAAACGCCACGCGGCCGAAATGCATGGCGATGCCGACCACGAACTGTTTGCCGGATTCCGGCCACTTCGTCCGTGCCGCGAGGTCGAGCAACTGGCGGGCGCAATGGTACGCACGCTCGCAGGCGTCCTGCGGGCCGGCGGTTTCCTGCCAGTAGGCCAGCACGGCGTCGCCGATAAACTTGTCGATAACGCCCCCCTTCTTCTGGACGGCGTTGCCGGCCTCGCGGAACCACTGGCCAAGCACTTGCGCGAGCGACGAGGCCGGCAAAACTTCCGATTGGCTGGTGAAACCACGAATGTCGCAGACTAGGATCGCGGCGTTGTGGAGCGTCTGCATCGACGTTTCCGAGTGGCCGGCCAGGGTGGCAGCCGCTTCCTCGCCGCCCTCTGACTCGAAGCTTTGCTCGAAAACCAGGTCGTTGTTGGCGATCCGGATGCGCGCGCCGTTTTGGAGGGTCACGGGCATCACGACGCGCTGGTCGTTGACGTATGTACCGTTGCGACTGCCCAGGTCCATGAGCTGGTACTCGTAGCCGTTGTGGCAGCGGATGATCGCGTGCTGACGGCTGACGGTCGGACTGAATTTGAGGCAAACGGTGTTCTCCGGCGTGCGCCCGATAGTGGCGGTATAGAGGATCGGCACCTCGAAGGCGTCTACCTGCGCGGGGATGACACGGATGGTGGCAGCCATTGGTTGAGACGGAAACGGTCGTTTGCCCGAATCTTGATTAAACAGCGTCAAATCGCGTCGGGCAACGGCATATTTGTGCGTCGCAGGCCAGATCAGCGGCAAACAACGACTTTTTTGGTCGGCGAACCGTTGTTCTTTGCGGCGGAATACCGTTTGACCGGACGTGCGGGCTAACTTCCGACTTGTCAGCCGTTTGTGAGACAGATAACCTCCGCCGGTATGAACTCCAATACTCTCAGATTGACGGCTTTGTCCGTTTCCACCGCCATTCTCTTCACGGGCTGCGAGGGCATGACACCAGGAGAAAGCGGCGCGGCGGTCGGGGCCAGCGCGGGGGCCATCGCCGGTGCCATCGGGGCGGCGGCGGGTCTGCACACCGGCGAGGCGGCAGCGCTCGGCGCGGGGGTCGGGTTGCTGACGGGCGTCATCACTTACGCCATCGCAAAACATCAGGCGGATGAACGCCAAAAGCAGGTCGCGGAGGCCAACGCGCGACGGGCTTACGCCGCCCACCAGTCCGAATTGAAACGCAAAAAAGTTCGTTACATCGCGGTCAAAACCAGCCGCAACAAGGACAGCAAGGGTGCGTCGAGTTGCATGGTGTACGACACGGAAAAGAAAGAACTCGTCAACGACACCGTTTACGACACGAAGACCACGCCGCCCAAGGGTTCCACCGCCAAGTTCGATAGCTACTCGGCGGAGTACGTCAGTTCCTAGACCGCCTGGCCGTCGAGTGACGCTCCTTTTTCACCGTTCGGGTAGCCGGGCGGTGAAAATCCGCGTGTCGTAGCGAATCTCCGCTTTTCCGTCTTGCTGGTGCCGGTCGAAAATCTCGCGCAGGGCGACGAGCATCGGCCCGTGCCCCGGGTGACCCGCCTCCGGGGCGTACGAGGAAGAAAGCAGACGGCCCTCGATGCCTTCGGAGTCGAAAGATTGGCTGCTCTCCAGCGTGGTCTGGTTCACCTCGTCGCTGCCGATGAATTCACGAACCTGTGCGAGGTCGAGGTCTTTGTGCCGGACAGCTAGGTAATCGGTGCCGTATTCCCGCAGCAATTCTTCATAGTCGCGTAGGAATGGCGTCGTGCCCAACTGGCGGTCGTTCCAGATCAATGCCACCCGACCGTCCGGCTTCAAGATGCGCCGAAACTCCGCGCGCGTGCGCGGTCGGTCGAACCAGTGAAAAGCCTGCGCGGCCGTGATGAGATCGACGCATTGTCCGGCCAGCGTCGTCGCTTCCGCCGTGCCTTTCACGCTGGTGAAACGCGGATAACCGGCCAGGAGCCGTTCGGCCGCGCGCCGCATCTCTTCGTTGGGTTCGACGCCGTAAACCGCGTTGCCATTTTTGAGCAGGACCTCGCTGAAGATGCCGGTCCCTGAGCCGATGTCCGCCACGACGGAAGCTGGCGTCAGGTGGCATTCGTCCCGCAATACGTCCAGCACGCCGGGCGGATACCCCGGGCGAAACCGGATGTAGTTCTCCACCCGGCTCGAAAAGCGTTTCGTGGAATCGGAAATCATCGCTCGAACGAGAAGGGATTTCCCATTTCCTTGAATGCCTCGGGGTCCGCTTCGAGATACTTGGCGGCAATCGTTTCGAGTCCGTGGCGTTCCCTGAATTCACGGAGGAACGCGTTGACCTGTCGGAGCAGTTCGACGTTGCCCTTGCGGATGCCGATTCCCCAATCCTCCTTGCGCAGCGGATCGAGCACGGCGCGCGTGCTGCGAGAATTTTGGCGTTGGTACTGGAACACCGAGAACTGGTCGTAAATGAACGCGTCGGCCTTGCCCTGCACCACCTCCAGCACGCAGGCACCAGCCTCCGAGACCTGGAGAAGCTGCGCCTTCGGCAAATGTTCCTGCGCGTAGAAGAACCCGGTGGTGCCGTTGCGAACCACGATCTTGCGCTCCGGCCGGTTGAGGTCGTCGGATTTTCGCACGTCCGACCCGGCGTTGACCAGCAGACAGATGCCCATGTGCACGTATGGGTCGGAGAAGTCGATGTTTTCCGCGCGTTGGGCGGTGATCGTCATCGATGAGAGGATGAGGTCGATTTTGCCGGTTTGCAGTGCCGGGATCAGGCCGACGAACGCCGTGTTGCGGACCACGAGTTCCTTGTGGAGCGAGTCCGCCAACGCCTGCGCGAGTTCCACGTCAATGCCCGTGGGCTGGTTTCGTTCGTCGGTCATATCGAAAGGCGGCGAGGCCAATTCGATCCCCACGACGAGTTGATCGGGCTTTTTGCCGCCGCATCCCGCGAACGCTGTAGCCGCCAGGACTGCCATTGTCACCCGCAGAAACGCCCGTCGCGGCAAGCGGAAACGGACGGCAGCGACGGCGAACATGCGCGGAGCGTACCACCGCCCCAGAGCCACGCGAAATTTCTTTTTCGCGCGGTTCACCTACGCGCGCCGTGACTCTGGACGCATCGCCAGAGCGGTGGTATAAGCTGCCCCTGTTTATGGAAAATGAAAGCAAGCACGCTCTGATGCCGGTCGGAGCGGTCGGACAAATCGAGTCCCCCGCCATCAACCCCTCGGCCAGTCCGTTCAAAGTGGTCGTGGACCCGGAGATGCGCGCCGCCATCAAGAAGGCGCTTTCCGACCTAATCGACCATCACGACGACTCCCTGGCGGGCTACGTCACGAGCGGCAAACTGGCGCTCGAATCCTACAAGGAATACATCGAACTCTTCGCCCGCGCGCTGCGCGAGACGATGGAAAGCCCCGAAGGCGTGCTTTACCTGCTGCGGTCTGCCGGCCTGGACGGCGTCAGCGTGAAGGATGTCAATCTCCGGCCGGAATGGCGCTGGAAATAATTCCTCACGGCTGACGTACCTTGCGCCAGCACCGCCGCCGCCGCGACGGCCAGCGCGCCGCCCACCAGCGACCGCGCGCTGGGTCGCTCGTTTTCAAGGAAATAGGCGAACGGCACCACGATCAGCGGGGTCAGCGCCACGATGGGCAGGACCACCGCGCTCGGGGTGGTAGCCAGCGCGCATTGCAGGAAGCTGACGCCGACCGTCGCGCCGACGAGAGCGTTGGCAACCATCCACGGCCATGCGCGGTGCCAGTTCGGGGCCGGTTCTCCCTCGCGCCAGCGCCGGACTCCGCCGCGAAATCCCGTACGCCGCGCCGATGACGATGATGCCGCCGAGCACGCGCTGGTACGCGGCGGTGAACCCGTCGATCTCCTGCCCTGCCGCGTGCGCCACGGCGAACGCCTTGCGGCTGATCACCGCGCCCCCGCCTGGCCGAGAGCGGCGAGCACTCCGAAGACCAGACCGACGGCGCGGTGAGCCGGGTCCGGCCCGGCGTAGCCAGCGGTGCCTGGTCGGCGGGTCGTCTCCGGTGCGACCGCCATGCCGACGCCCACGAGGATCACCGCGCCGCAGATCAACGCCGCGCTACCCGGGCGGGTGCCGAGCCAGAGCCATTCGATGACGGCGGCGAACGGCGCGGCAAGGCATTGCACCATGAGCGAGGTCAGGCGCGAACCGAGCCGGGGGTAGGCGGCGAACAGCGCGAGGTCGCCCATGCCGAAGCCCACCACCCCGCTGACGATAAAAATGGGCAGCGCCGCCCCCCGCAGCCCGCTCCCGTAGATGGCCGCCCAGCACCCCCAGTACCAACGTGGCGATCAGGATGCGGGCAAAATTCGCGGCGAAAACCCCGACCAGCCGCGTCGTGCGGTGCGCGAACACCGCCGAAAGCGCGAAGAAAACGGCGGCAATGAACGCGGCGACCATCGGGGAAGGTCGTCTTTCCGGTGGGGCGCGGAGGATGTCAAGAAAGGCGGCATCGGCATTTCCTCTCGCGCTCCGGTTGGTGTATCTTCAAAGAGCCACCGCGATGCCTTCCGATCCCCACCAGCTCCTCGAAAAATACTTCGGCTTCCGCGAGTTTCTCGACGCGCAGGAGGAGGTCATCACGACGATCCTCGCGGGCAACGACGCCCTGGTGGTCATGCCCACGGGCGGCGGCAAATCGCTCTGCTACCAGCTCCCGGCGCTGATGCTGGATGGGGTGACGGTCGTCGTCAGCCCGCTGATCGCGCTGATGAAGGATCAGGTGGACGCGCTGGAGCGCCGCGGCATCGCCGGCGACGCTGATCAACAGCTCGCTTTCGCTGGCGGAACAGCAGGCGCGCATCCGCCGTCTGGCTGCCGGCGAGTACAAGCTCGTTTACATCGCCCCGGAGCGGTTTCGCAGCCGGTCGTTCCTGGATGCGCTCGGGCCGGGCGACGATTTCGCTCTTCGCCATCGACGAGGCACACTGCATCTCGCAATGGGGCCACGATTTCCGGCCGGATTACTTCCGCCTGGGCGAGGTGCTCGAAAAGCTCGGCCGTCCGCAGGTCGCCGCCTTCACCGCCACGGCCACGCCGGAGGTGCGCCGGGACATCCTCGCCCAACTCGGATTGCAGGAGCCGCGGGAATTCGTCGCCGGGTTCGCCCGGCCGAACCTGCGTCTGAGCGTGCATCAGGTCGAACGCGAAGCCGCCAAGTACGACCGGCTCAAAACGCTCATCGACGAACAAAAGACGGGCATCATCTACTGCGCCACGCGCAAGCGGGTGGAAGCCGTCCATGCGACACTCCTGGCGTCGGGGCATCAAGGCCATCGCCTACCACGGCGGGCTGAGCGACGCCGAACGCGATCTCGCGCAGGATCAATTCATCAGCCGGAAGTACGATGTGGCGGTGGCCACCAACGCCTTCGGCATGGGCATCGACCGCTCGGACATCCGGTTCGTCGCGCACTTCGAGGTGCCCGGCAGCCTGGAGGCGTACTATCAGGAAGCGGGCCGCGCGGGCCGCGACGGCGAGCCGTCGGTCTGCGAGTTGTACTTCAACTACGCCGACACGCGCGTGCAGGATTTCTTCATCGAAGGCAGCAATCCGAGCCGCGCCGGTGATCCAGGAAATTTATCGGCGTCTTGCGCAATGCCGCCGACGCTCAGGGCGAGGTCGTCGATGCCGATCCGCGACCATCGCCGAACGGCTGACGACGGAGGGCGCCGCGAACAACGACATGGCGGTCAGCGCCGCGTTGAGCATCCTGCACCGCGCCGATTACATCGACCGCTTCGATCTGCCCGGCCAGCGCACGCGCGGCACGCGGATCACGCACCCGAACGTCAAGCCCGCACGAACTGCAACTCGACTGGGATGCGCTGGCGGAAAAGGAGCGGCGCGACCGTTCCAAGCTCAAGACGATGGTGGAGTTCGTCTACGCGCGCGCGTGCCGGCAGCAGACGCTGCTGCGCTACTTCGGCGAACAGGAGCCTGAGCGTTGCGGCAACTGCGACATTTGCGCCGACCACGCGCGCTACGGCCGGCGCGCAGGGCACCGAGGAAGAAATGCTCATCGTGCGCAAGGCGCTCAGCGGCGTGGCGCGCATGAGCAATCGCACCGCCGACGGCTGGCAAGGGCGGTTCGGCAAGGGCACGGATCGTGCAGGCGCTGCTCGGCAGCCGAACGCGCGAGGTGCTCGACGCGCGGCTCGACCAGTTTCCACGTACGGGCTGTTGCGCGACGCAGGCGTGAGCTACCTCAACGAACTATTCCGCGAACTGCAAGCCGCCGGGCTGATCGTGCAAAACCGGCAGGTCGGGTTCAGCGGCAAGGAGTACCAGACGATGACTCTCACCGCCGCCGGCGAGCAGGTCATGCGGGGGCGGACGCCATGTGAGCTATCCTGGCCGGAGACTTCCGGCAGTGCCGAGCGTCAGCACGCGACGCCCGAAAAGCCGGCGCGGCGACGCGAAACTCATCTTTGCTGACGATGACGGCGATGAATCCGTGGAGGACGGCGAACTCCTCCGCGCGCTGAAGGGAAAGCGGGACGAGATCGCGCGCGCGCTCGGCAATGTTCCCCGCTACCAGATTTTCCCCGACGAAACGCTCAAATGCTTCGCGCGGCTCAAACCCGACGCATGGAAGCCGGGCGGCGGATCCGCGGGGTCGGCGAAGTGAAGGCGGAACGCTACCTGCCGCAATTTCTGGACGTGATCCAGCGAGCACGACCGGGAGCGTTTTCCTAGCTCCGCGGCGCGGCGCTCGACGGATGCCGCTCAGCGGCTTCCAGGCGTGCTGCGTATTGGCGATCGCGGTCTCGGCGACGGTGGTGATCGATCCCCGGCCCTTCGTCCGTGCAACTCCTTCACCACGACGTGCGGCATGATCTCGTTGAGATGAATGATCAGCGGCGTCAGCTCTTGCAGATGCTTGAGCGCGATCGACGCGACCGCCCTGTCCTTGTACGCCAGCCCGGTCGTGTGAAGCATGCGTGTAGCTGACGGACGACATGTTGAGCGCGGTGTAATCGTCGCGCAGCATCCGCGAAACCGGGTCCTTGCGGATTTTGTCGTAAAGCCCGGCGACATGCCGAGGAGTCGAAGACATGGCCTGCTTTGGCGGTCGCCATGACCTCGCTGCCCAGCCGCGCGACCTGCGCCTTCCAGGTCCGTCGACCTGATGGGTCAGCGTGCTTTTGAGTTTGCCGATGAGGTCGAACGTCTTGGCGTCCTGCTTGACGTGCTCGTCCTGCGTACTGGCGTTCGACCGCTTCGAGGATGTGCTTCTGGAGGGCGAGCATGTCGTTGACATAGGTCTTGAGCGTGCGCCGTGTTTTTCAGATTCGTTGGCCATAAGACGCGAGGATGAGAGAGGTTGTTATTGTACAGCCTCACTACGCACGCCTCGCCGGCGGCTGGATGCCCCGAATCCCCTGCCGCCACCGCTGACTCGCGGGCCTCTAACGGCTCTCCACAGGCGGAGAGGGGAACGCTTCGGTGGGCAGCCAGCGGCGGAGCACCCGTTCGAGTTCCTCCTGCTTGACGGGCTTGCTCAGGTAATCGTCCATGCCGGCGGCCAGGCACGTCTCGCGGTCGCCTTCGAGCGCGTTGGCGGTCATGGCGATGATGGTGACCTTTGCCGCGCTGCCGGCCCGGCCGCGGATGAGCTCGCGTCGCCTCGTAGCCGTCCATCTCGGGCATCTGGCAGTCCATGAACACGAGCCGGTACGGGATGCGCGACAGCGCGTCGATGCACCTCGCTGCCGTTGGCCACCGCGTCGGCGCGGAAACCGAGGTTGAGCAACTGCCGCAGCGCCACTTTCTGGTTGACCATGTTGTCCTCGGCGACCAGCACGCGGCAACTCGACAAGCCGCGGCGCGGCACCGGGCGCATCATCAACCGGCTCAGTTCGGTGGTCGTCTTGAACGTCTGCTGGCGCGGGGCGTTGACGCCCAGGCGCGGCTCGGCCTGCGGAGCGACCGCGTCCATGATGGCGTCGTAACAACGCCGACTGCTTGACCGGCTTGGTCACGTACCCGCTGATGCCCGCCTCGGCCCAGGAGGCCGAGCTGCCCCGGCGGCCGACCGTGTGCATGATGATGATCTGCGTCGCGGCGAGCGACCGCGTCGGCCTTGATTTCCTCGGTCAGCGCGAATCCGCTCATGCCGGGCATCTGCATGTCGAGCAGCGCCACCTGGAACGGCGTCGCCGCGCCGCGCGCGCGGCCCGCATCGCCTGGAGCGCGTCCCGGCCGCTGGCGGCCGTCCGCGTGCTTGATGTTCCACGCGGTCGAGCATCGCGCCGAGAGCGCTGCGCGGCAGCCTTCGTTGTCATCGACGACGAGCACGCGCAGATCGTCCGGCGACCGCGCCGGTGCGGGCGCGCCGGCGGGTCGGCCTGTTTCTGGAACTGCGCGGTGAACCAGAAAGTCGAGCCTGCGCCCAGTTCGCTCTTGCACGCCGATCTGGCCGTTCATCCGCTCGACCAGCCCGCGCGAGATGGCCAGGCCCAGGCCCGTGCCGCCGTATTTGCGGGTGGTCGAGCCGTCCGCCTGGGCGAACGGCTGGAAAATGCGCGCCTGCGCTTCTTCCGTGAGCCCGATGCCGGTGTCCACGATCTCGAAGAGCAGGGTCGCATCGGTCGCCGGTCACGTTCTCCGCGCGCACGTAGAGCGCCACCTCGCCTTTTTCGGTGAACTTGATCGCGTTGGAAAGCAGGTTGAGCAAGCACCTGCCGCAGCCGCCCCGCGTCGCCGCAGAGGTCCGAGCGGCACGCTCGGCGTGCACGAGGCTGACCAGTTCCAGCCCCTTGCTCTGGGCGCGTTCGGCGAGGATTTCGATGGTGCTTTCGACCGTCTGGCGGATGTCGAAGTCGAGCATCTCGAACGTCAGCTTGCCCGCTTCGATCTTGGAGAAATCGAGGATGTCGTTGATGATGGTCAGCAGCGAGTCCGCGCAGGTCTGCACGGTCAGGGCGAACTCGCGCTGCTCGACGTTGAGCTTGGTGTCGATCAGCAGGCCGCGACATGCCGATGATGCCGTTCATCGGCGTGCGGATTTCGTGGCTCATGTTGGCCAGGAACTCGCTCTTGGTCCGTGACGAACCCAGCGCGGCGTCGCGCGCGCCGGCGAGTTCGTTCTCGATGCGGCGGCGGGCGCGCAGTTCGCGGAAGATGAGCAGGTGGACGAACCCGAGCAACAGGGCGAGCAAGGCCGTGAGCCCCGCCGACACGTAGAGGGCCGTGTGGAAACTGGTGTTCCGCCGGTCGGCACGCTCCTGCATCAACCGCGTCTCCTCCGCCGTCATCGCGTCGATGAGCTTGGTGACAGCCTCCATCGCAATGCGCCCCTTCTTGTTGTAATACTGCGGGCCAAGCGAGGCGACACCTAGCTTCTGGCGCAGGGCGATGTATTCGTTGGCGGCATCGAGCTTGCCAGCCACGGCGGTCCGCAGAGCCGCCACGCGCGGCGTCTGCGAGGGGTTGTCGCCGACGAGCGTGCCGAGCTGGTCGATCTGGTCCGGGCAGTTGTTTCGAGTTGGCCTGGAACGGCTGCAGGAAGTAAGCGTCGCCCGTGATGCAGAAGCCCCGTTGCGCCGTCTCGGCCTGCGTGACCGTGGTGTTGATCGACTTGATCTGGTCCAGGACCGTGTGGGTGTGCTCGACCCAACGATCACTCTCCAAAAAACTCTTTACCTGCTGGTAGAAACCGTAGCCGAGGATCAGGGCGAGCAAGGTTGCCGAGATGAAGCCGGCGGCGAGTTTGCGTTCGATGGGGCCGGACATGGCAAAGCATCTGCTAGCTACAATCATGCCGCCGCCGCCCGAGAGCGTCCGTGGAAAAACGGCTAAAAGCAGTTGCACCAAACATCGATGGCTGACGATAGCTAACCGCGCCGCATCCGACGCGTTGCGCCATCACCATGTCGACCGAGACCAAACGCATTCTGCTGGCCGAGGACGAGGAACATTCGCGCCGCATCCTGGCACACTACCTGACCGTTTGGGGCTATCAGGTCGTCGAGGCCCGTGACGGCCTCGAAGCGGCTGCCGTGCTCGGTGCCGAGGATGCGCCGGCGATCGCCCTGGTGGATTGGATCATGCCCGGTATGGAAGGCGTCGAGGTTTGCGCGTATGTGCGGCAGCAGACCGACCGGCCCTACACCTACCTGATTTTGCTGACCGCCAAGGCGCAAAAAAGACGAGGTGGCCGCCGGCCTGGAAGCGGGCGCGGACGATTACGTCGTCAAACCCTGCGACCTGACGGAGCTGCGCGCCCGTCTGCGGGTCGGCGAGCGGATGGTGCACCTGGAGCGCACCCTCGCCCGGCAGGTCGTCAAGCTGCGCGAGACGCTCGACCACGTCCGCCAACTCAAGGAATTGATCCCCATCTGCGCGTGGTGCAAGCGCGTGCGCGACGACGAGGACTACTGGCACAACATCGAGGAATACCTCCATGTGCAGACCGGCACGGATTTTACCCACGGCATCTGCCCGCATTGTGTGGAAACGATGCGTAACGCCGTGCCCGAAGTGCGCCGCTGAGCGGGTCGGGGCGGTTTTTAAAAAGACGGATGTTGAGCCGCAGAGGTTGCACGCCCGCCGCTTTGCGGCTTTGTTTCGCTGCCTCTCATGCCTGCCTCCCCGAGCCTGTCCCCGGATCAACGGATCGCGGGCGTGTTGATCCCCGTCTTCGCCCTGCGCTCCGAGCACGACCCGGGCATCGGCGACACCGGGCACGCTGCGGCGGTTCATCGACTGGGCGGCGGAAGCCGGCTTCGCGCTGGTGCAGCTGCTGCCGATCAACGAAACCGGCGGCGACAACAGCCCGTACAACGCCATCAGCTCGATGGCGCTCGATCCGACCACCCTGGAACTGAATCCCGGCGTGCTGGACGATCTGACCGAGGCAGGATTACCAGGATCCGCCTCGGCGAACGGCGACTGAGCTCGCCATGCGGACGGTCCGGTGCAATACGACCGGGTCAAACCGCTCAAGCTGCGAACTGCTGCGCCGTGCGTTCCGAGCGGTTCGAGCGAGCACGGCCGACCGGCAGCGACGACCGCTGGCGCAGCATTCCAGGACTTTCGCCGCAGAAACGCCGCGTGGCTGGAGAACTACACGCTGTTCCGCGCGTTGATGGATCGAGAACGGCGGCACCGAATGCTGGGACCGCTGGCCGGCCGAGCAACAAACCGCCGTGTCGGCCGCGCGCGTGGGAACAAACGCTGCCGCCTGCCGAGCGCGGACGCTTTCGCAAAAACGAAAGCCTTTTTTGCCTACGTGCAATGGATCGCCTACGGGCAGTGGGAAGCGCTCAAGAAGTACGCCGGCGAACGCGGCGTGGCGTTGATGGGCGACATTCCGCTGGGGGTCAGTTATTACAGCGCGGATTTTTTCGGCAACCCGGAGCTTTTCGAGCAGGGCTGGTCGGGCGGCGCGCCGCCGGAACCGTATTTCAAGGATGATCCGTTCACCCAGAAATGGGGCCAAAACTGGGGTATCCCCGTTTACGACTGGGCCGCGATGCGCCGAGGACGACTATGCGTGGTGGCGGCAGCGGGTCGGCGGGGTGCGCGACATCTTCCATGTTTTCCGCATCGACCACATCCTCGGCTTCTACCGCATTTACAGTTTCCCCTGGCGGCCCGAGCGCAACGCGGAGTTCCTGCCGCTCTCGGCCGACGAGGCGCAGGCGCGGACCGGCGGACGGCTGCCGCGATTCAAGCCGCAGCGGCGACGACACCTGGGAGGAACGCCGAGGCCAACTGCGCCAGCGGCGAGGAACTCTGCTGCGCATGGTGCTCGATGCGGCCGGCGACACGCGCCTGATCGGCGAGGACCTCGGCACCGTGCCCGACTACGTGCGTCCCAACCTCACGGCGCTGGGCATCGCCGGGTTCAAGATTCCCATCTGGGAACCTGACCCACGCACGGGCGGTCTCTTGCCGGGCGGCGACTACGCGCGGCTTTCCCTGGCGACGTACGGCACGCACGACCACGAACCGTTGCTGCGCCTTGTGGAACCGCTGGCAGCAGCCCCGCCGACACGAGCGGCACGAACTCGCCAAGCTCGCGCAATTTCGCCGGGATTTCCGCACGAGGACCGCCACGGCGCGTTCAGCGAACGGGTCCACGGACAGCTGCTGGAGGCGCTTTTCCGCTCGAACAGTTGGATCGCGGTTTGCATGATCACCGACCTGCTGGCGCGCGACGAGCGATTCAACGTTCCCGGCACTTCGGCCAACTCGAACTGGAGCCAGCGGATGCACGTCACTTTGGAAACGCTCCACGGCGATCCCGCGCACCGCGGAACGCACGCGCAGCATTCCGCGACGATGCTCGGAGCGGTCCGGACGCGCCACGCCTCCGCTTTGATCCGCTCGCTCCGACACTCCCGGCGGGAACGCGAACTGCTCACGGTTTCCGCCCATATCGTGAGGACGGACATCGAATCCTGTGCCACTGTGACGGCCACCCACTCCCGTGCCAACGGGGCCACCGCAACCGCTTCGCCGCCCGTGACCAACCGCATCACGCAGCTCGTCGCCCAACTCGGCGAGGTCATCGTCGGCAAGGAGGAGACCATCCGGCTCGCCGTCGTGTGCCTGCTCGCCCGGGGCCATCTTCTGATCGAGGACGTACCCGGCGTCGGCAAAACGACGCTCTCGCAGGCGCTGGCGCGCTCGCTCGGACTGCCCTTCCGACGCATCCAGTTCACCAGCGATCTGCTGCCGGCGGACATCATCGGCAACTCGATCTTCGACCGGGAACACAGCCGGTTCGTTTTTCATCCCGGGCCGATCTTCGCGCCGGTGGTGCTGATCGACGAGGTCAACCGCGCCACGCCCAAGACCCAGAGCGCGCTGCTCGAAGCGATGGAGGAATACCAGGTGTCCGCGGACGGCGTGACGCCGCGCGCTGCCGCAGCCGTTTTTCGTCATCGCCACGCAGAATCCCGCGGCAGCAGATCGGCACCTTCCCGTTGCCCGAGAGCCAGCTCGACCGTTTCCTGATGCGCCTGGAACTCGGCTTTCCCAACCGGGCCAGCGAGCGCGAGATGCTCACCGGCCAGAGCCGCCGCGACCTGCTGGCGGTCCTGCCGGAGGTGTTGAGCGGCGAGGAACTCAAGCGAAATCCAGGAGCAGGTGCAGCGGCATCCACGCTTCGCCCGCGCTGCTGGATTACCTGCAGGATTTGCTCGAAGCCAGCCGGCGGCAACACGCCACCGGGCTGTCGCCCCGCGCGGGCTTATCCTTGCTGCACGCCGCGCAGGCGTCCGCGCTGATGCAGGGCCGCGACATGGTGTTGCCCGAAGACATCCAGGCTGTCGCCGTGCCCGGTGATGGCGCACCGGCTCGAAGCGGGCGTCGGCTCCTGGGCAACTCGGCGGGCCGGGAACTGGCGCGGCACCTGCTGGAAACCGTACCCGTGGGCTAGAAACCGGATCGTGACGCCGGGCAGCATCTATATCTTGCCCACGCGCAGTTGGGCGGTGCTGCTGGCGGTGCTCGCCGCGATGTGGTACGCGGCAGTCAGCCAGCGCAACAGCGCGGCGTACCTGCTGATGTTTTTCCTGGGCAGCCTGGTGATGGTCAGCGCGCTCCACGCGCATTTCGCCCTGGTCAGACCTGCGGTTACGGGTCGGTCGGATCGAGCCGGTGTTCGAGGGGAAAACGCCCGGATCGCCGTCGAGGCGAGCAATCTCTCGCGCCGTCCGCGCGTCGCCCTGGCGCTCGCTCCGAACGGCCACGTTTTCAAGGAGGACGCGCACGTGCGGATCGCCTCGCTGGGGGCGAACGCCACCGAGCACCTGGAGATGTTCCTGCCGACGGCCAAACGCGGCCGTCATCGGCTGGGGCGGCTGGCATTCACGACGGTCTACCCGATGGGCTTCTGGCGCTCGTGGCGGTACGAGGCGGCCGACAATTCGTATCTGGTGTTCCCCGAGCCCGAAGGCACGCTGCCGCTGCCCGAAGGCCCTGCCCTGACCACGGACGTTCCCGCCGGCGTCGGGGCGGGCGGAGACGATTACGCGGGCGTCCGCCCCTACCAGATCGGCGAGAGCCAGCGCCACATCGACTGGCGGGCGGTGGCACGCGGCCAGGGCCTGCTGGTCAAAAAATTCTCCGGCGCGGGCAGCCGGCGGGTGTGGTTCGAGTACGAGAACACGCTGTCGCTCAAGGACGACGAGGCCCGCCTGCGTCAGTTGAGCCGCTGGATCGTAGACGCCGACCGCGACGGGCTGGCGTACGGCTTGCGGCTGCCGGGGTTCGAGGCGGAACCGGCGCGTGGCACCACTCATTTTCACCGCTGCCTGGGCGCGCTCGCGCTTTACGATCCCCATCGCCGGGGCGAAGGGATGGCCGACACCTGAAACCGTTTGTGGGTGCGAACATGCCGACACTCCTGCCACGCCAGACCACCCGCCGCGCGGGGGTGCAGCCGAAGCCCACCGCCCCGGCGCAGGCGTTCCGACTCGCGTTGCCCTGGCTGCTGGGCAGCCTCGCGGCCACGATGGCGGCCCTGATCGGCCAGGTGCCGAAGTGGACGCTCCTGACGTTCGTTCTCTGCGCGGGCTGGCGTCTGCTGGCCGAGCGCAGGCAGAAGGCGCTGCCCTCGTTGCTCGTGCGGCTGGCGGTCTTCCTGCCGATGGCGTCCGGCATCGTCCTCGCTTACAACGGGCACATCGATGCCGGGAGCATGCTGGCGTTCCTGGTCGCCTTAATGTCGCTCAAAATCCTGGAACTGCGTTCCGCCGCGCGACTTCACTGTGGTCTCGCTCCTGGGCTTTTTCATGACGCTCAGCGCGTTCTTCTACAATCAGTCGCTGGCACTGTTCGCATTTGTAGCCGTTGCCCTGTCCGTCAACATCCTGTCGCTCATCCGATGCCACAGCGGGGCGAACGGGCGCTCGCTGTGGCCCTCGGTCCGGCTCGGCCTCGGCATGGTCCTGCAAGCCCTGCCTCTGGTCGTCCTGATGTTCATCATTTTCCCGCGCGTGCAGGGCACCTTCCTGCTGCGGCTGACCAACCCGAACGTGGGCCTCACCGGGATGAGCGACCACCTCCAGCCCGGCACGTTCGGCTCGCTGGTGCAGTCCGACGAACCGGCTTTCCGCGCGCAGGTGAACGGCGGCGCATCCCTCCCGCAGAATCAACTCTACTGGCGGGCGCTCGTGCTGGAAATCAGCGATTCGAGCATGTCGTGGCGCGCGACCGAACAAAAGCCTCTGCCACCGAGGCAAACCTTACCCGGGACGGTGTCCGACCGGGTCGAGCAGCGGATCACCATCATGCCGCACGGCGAGAGGTGGCTCTTTGCCTTGGACCATCCCGTCGAGATCAAGACCGGGTCCAGTTTTCACGCGCAGTTGAACGCCAGCGATTCGCTGCGGAGCGACGCCCCGGTGTACTCGAAAACCATCTACACGGTCACCTCCGATCTCGCGGCTGACCCCGCGCAACAACTCACGCCCGGATCGCCGGCGCTTTTACACGAAAGTTCCGACTGACATGGGAGAGCAGGCGCAGGCGCTGGCCCATAGTTGGCGTCATGCCGGCGGCTCGGACGAAGACGTGATCCAGGCGGCGCTGGCTTACCTGCGCGACGGGGGTTTCAGCTACACGCTGACCCCGGACCGTTGCCGCCGGACCACGCGCTCGATTATTTCCTCTTCCGTTCGCGGCAAGGGTTCTGCGAACATTACGCCGCGGCGTTCACATCGCTGATGCGCGCCGCCGGGGTGCCCTCGCGCATCGTCGTCGGCTACCAGGGCGGCGAAATGAACACCTGGGGGAAATATTACACCGTCCGTCAGTCCGACGCGCACGCCTGGTCCGAGGTCTGGCTCGAAGGCCGTGGCTGGCAGCGCGAGGACCCGACGGCCATCGTCGCGCCCGACCGTGTCAGCTACGGCGCGCAAGGGTTCGCCGCGCTGTCGTCGGACGACTCTCTCGGGGGCGAGTCGCGCTTGGACCGTCTGCGTCGGATGAACGCTCCCAACGCGTTGCGCTGGCTCGTGCACAATGCCCTTCTGGCTTGGGACAGTCTCGACCAGCAGTGGAACCTCCTCGTGCTCGGCTTCGACCAGGAACAGCAACTCAATCTGCTGCAACGTTTCAACCTCGGCGATCTCGATCTCCTCGGGGGCACGGTGCTGACGCTGGCCACGGCGTTCACGCTGCTTGCGGTTGGCGTGATAGGGATGCGCTTTCGGGATTGGGGCGGGGCCGCACCGGTCGATCCGGTGGCGCGTCTGTATCATCGATTCTGCCGCCGGCTGGCAAAAACCGCCGGGGTTGTGCGGCAGGAGAACGAAGGACCACTCGACTACGCGACGCCGCGCCGGACGGGCGCTGCCGGGACAAGCGGCGGACATCCGGCGTGTCACCGATCTTTACGTCGCCTCCCGTTACGCGGCGCCGGAGGGTGCCGGCAGCGGGCTCGCGGCTTTCGCCGAGGCGGTGAAACGGTTTCGACCGACCGCGCCCCGGTCGTCCTGACCGTCTTCCGGGCCGGGGAGGTCCCGAATCACTTGGACGGCGCGGCGATTTGGCATAACGTGGCGTTTTGCCATGAAAACCCCTCTCCACGTTGCCGTCACCGGCGCCGCCGGCCAGATCGGTTATTCGCTGCTGTTCCGCATCGCCTCGGGTGCGATGTTCGGCCCCGACCAGCCGGTGGTGCTGCACCTGATCGAGATCGCCCCGGCGCTGCCTGTGCTGGAAGGCGTGGCGATGGAACTCGACGATTGCGCGTTCCCGCTTCTGCACGAGGATCGATTCCCACCGCCGACCTGGCGGAAGGTTTCCGCGGCGTGAACTGGGCGCTGCTCGTCGGCAGCGTGCCGCGCAAGGCGGGCATGGAACGCAAGGACCTGCTCGGCATCAACGGCAAGATTTTCACCGGCCAGGGGCAGGCCATCGCCGCGAACGCGGCGGCCGACGTGCGCATGCTGGTCGTCGGCAACCCCTGCAACACGAATTGCCTCATCGCGATGAACAACGCGCAGGACGTGCCGGCGGACCGCTGGTTCGCCATGACCCGGCTCGACGAAAACCGCGCCAAGGCGCAACTCGCGCACAAGGCCGGCGTCCCCGTGACGGATGTAACCAACGTGGCCATCTGGGGCAACCACTCCGCCACGCAGTACCCGGATTTTTACAACGCCAGGATCAGCGGCCGTCCCGCGACGGAGGTCATCACGGATCAGGCATGGCTCGAAGGCCCGTTCATCGCCACCGTGCAGCAGCGCGGCGCGGCGATCATCAAGGCGCGCGGGCTGTCTTCGGCCGCGTCCGCCGCCAACGCGGTCGTGGACACGGTGCGTTCGCTGGTTACCCCGACGCCGGCCGGCGATTGGAACAGCGTGGCGGTCTGCTCACCCGGCGATGCAGTACGGCGTGGAAGCGGGGCTGATCACCTCGTTCCCGATCCGCACGGAGGACGGCAAATCCTGGCAGATCGTGCCCGGCTTGCCCGTCAACGAGTTCAGCCGCGCGCGCATCGACGCCACCGACGACGAATTGAAGGAAGAGAAGGCGCTGGTGGCGGAATTGATCTGCGCTAGTTGAGCGCAGCGGCCGCAGTTCGCGCCGGCAGTCGATAAACCGCTTTACAGCGGCCGGCGCATTCCTGCGAATCTGCCGCTCACGTCATGTCCCCCGCCCGTGTCCGCACGTTCCGCGCTGCGTTTCTGGGTCGCTCGCCGTTCTGTTGTCGCTGGCGATCGGCTCACGCTCGCCGTGTGCGTCCACGCGCAGAGCAGGCAGGCAGGAAATCGTCCTCGACCGCCTCGACCATCCCGACCGGACAGCCTGGCATTACAGCCCGGCCGGACAAGACGTTTGCCACCGACTGCGAACGTCGGCGAACCGGCAGGCGTCCGTGCGCTCCTTTGCCTTCGGCGGCCGGTCGGCAACACTCCGAAGTGGGCGACGGCGCGTTCCATGCACGCGACTTTCGACGATGGCCGTGGCAGTTTCCGCACGGACAAGTACGCCGTGAGACGCGCGAGCCGCCGTCGGATCGTCAGGCGCTTCCCGCAGACGGACCGCACCTTTGCCACGAACACCGTTCGCCGTGCGCGAAGATCGCGCCGCCAACAAGTCTATCGACGTCGGGATTACGTCAGTTCGACGAAACCCTTCCTCGTGCCCGGCAAACGGCAGGATACCATCGACGAACTTCGCAGGCAGAAAAACCTGACCATCGATCAGGTGCGCGAAATCCTGAACAAGAACAAATAAGCTGGCCGACCGCCTTCTGCCCGTCGCCCCTCCCCTGTCCGCTACTGCAATGGCAGTCCGTCTCCCCCTCACCCGTCGAGGCCAACCGCTCCCCGGAAGAAGCCCTCGCCCTGCTCTGCCGCGGCACCGCGCAGATCATCAGCGAGGCCGAACTGCTCGAAAAACTGCGGCTCCGGCCGGCCGTTGCGCGTCAAACTCGGCGTTGACCCGACCGCGCCCGACATCCATCTCGGCCACACGGTCGTTTTCGAGAAGCTGCGGCAGTTCCAGGACCTCGGCCATCAGGGCATCCTCATCATCGGCGATTTCACCGCGATGATCGGCGACCCCAGCGGCCGCTCGGTCACCCGGCCGCAGCTGACGCACGAAGCCGTCATGGCCAACGCCGAAACCTACCGGCGGCAGGCGTTCAAGGTGCTCGACCCCGCCCGGACGCAGATCGTGTTCAACGGCGAATGGTTCGAGATGATGCACTACGAGCAGGTCATCCGGCTCAACAGCCGCGTGACGCTCCAGCAGATGCTGCAGCGCGAGGATTTCAAGCACGCGCTTCCACGGCGGGGCGCCCGTCAGCCTGCACGAGTTGCAATACCCGCTGCTCCAGGGCTGGGATTCGGTCATGGTGCAGGCCGACGTGGAAATCGGCGGCACCGACCAGCTTTTCAACATCCTCGTCGGCCGCGACTTGCAAAAGGAGGAAGGCCTGCCGCCGCAGGTCGTCATGGTGCATGCCGATCCTCGAAGGTCTCGACGGCGTGCAGAAGATGAGCAAGAGCCTGGGCAATTACATCGGCGTCACCGATGCGCCGGCGGAGATGTTCGGCAAGACGATGAGCATCTCCGACGAGCTGATGGCGCGTTATTACCGGCTGCTGCTCGGCGAGGACTTCCCGCCGGCAGTGCACCCGATGGAGGCGAAGAAGAACCTGGCCGCGCGGCTGGTCGCGCGTTATCACTCGGAGGCAGAGGCGCAGGCGGCGCGCGACGATTTCGAGCAGCGCTTCAGCAAGCGCGACACGGAGAACGCGGAGTTGCCGACCATCGCCCTCGTCGAGCACGGCGCGGACATCGTTTCGGTGGTCGGTCACGCCTACGCGCAGGCGTTCTCCATGACGAAGTCGCGCGGCGACGCCCGGCGGCTCGTCGAGGGCGGCAGCGTCCAGTGGCGCGGCGAAAAGGTGTCCGACGCCAAGGCCCAGCCTGATTTTGCCAGCGGCGGCGTGCTGAAGCTCGATAAAATCCGCGCCGTGCGCATCGCCGGCTGGCGTCCTGAGCGCGCGCTAAGACTTCGACGTTCGAGCTTCGGGCGCTTGCGCGTCAAGCCGCAGCCAGTTGTTCCAGGTCTTGCGGAACTTGTCTTTGGCCTTGAGATAGGTCTGGTTGAGCTGGTTGGGACGGACGATCTGCTGAAGAACGCCGCGCACCGTGAAATCCGTCGGTGTCCAGGATCGTGTACGCCGCGCCGATGGCAGTCCTCGTGGTGAGCGTCGCTGGAAGACGTCATCGGCAGGTTCCGCTCCTGCGCGTACTTGAACGCCTTCTTGTTGTAACGGTGCAGCGTGGTGGCGGCGTTGAAGACTTCGAGCGCGTCGATGTGCAGCGTGTCCAGCACCGCCCGGCGGATGCCCGCGCGGAAAATATCGTACGGATGCGGCGGCACGGCGAGCCCGCCCGCTTCGTGGATGCGCTCGCACCACCTCGGCCGCCGGCCGGCCCTTGAGGTTCGGCAGCGTCGCGCCGAGGCAGAGCAGATGCCCGTCGTCGGTCGTGACCTCGACGCCCGGAATGATGAGAAAACCGTCCACCGGCAGCCCGTCCGCCCGCATGAGGCCCGCTCGATCATGTAATCCACTGCCTCGCAGGTGTTGTGGTCGGTCATCGCAAAACCGTGCAGCCCCTTGCTCTTGCGCGGCGGCGATGAGCGACTCGGGACTGGCAACTCCGTCGGCGCTGAAATACGAGTGGCAATGCAGGTCGAAATGGTACGGCACGAGACCCCCACAGTAGTTTTAGGGTCTGAAATGGCAAATTGGAAAACCACGTTGTCGGTAACGATTTTGCCACGGCTGGTGCTCGCGCCCGTGGCAACCTTTGCCTCGGGGACCAGTTTAAGCTATCTGGTCCAAGGTGATGACCAGCCCCGCCCTATCTCTTTCGTCATCCGTCGCAAGCGCCATCACCACGGGGTTCAAGGATTGGGCGTTGATCTGCGCCGCCCTCGGTCATGGACGCCAGAGCATCATCCTCCGCAAAGGCGGCATCGCCGAAGGCCGCGAGGGGTTTCGCTTCAAGCACGAGGAGTTTTTCCTGTTCCCCACCCAGTTCCATCAGCAACTGAAAATGGTCAGGCTGGAGGAACTCGCCGGTCTCGCCCTCGAACCCGACCCACCGTCGGGCATGGTCGAAATCCGTTATTCTTTCAAGCTGGAGTTCGCGGTGTGGGTCGATCAGTGGGCTACCGTCGAACGGCTTAAACCGCTTCACGTCTGGCGCGACGAAGTGGCGCGCGCGCGTTTCGATTACGAAGGGCAAGCGGGCTTGCAATGCGCTTTCGGCCGGGTGTTCCGCCTGGAACGTCCCTGGCTGTTGGCGGACCGCCCGTCCTTCGGCGGGTGCCGTTCGTGGATCAACTTGCCCAGCCACCCGGACGACATCGGTTTTGTGCCGGTGATCAGTGATGAACTGCACGCGGAACGCGCCAACGCCGTGCGGAGTGTTTTGAACTTCTCCTGAGCAACTGCCGTGATGAAATATCCCGTCCTTGGCTTCGTTTCGATTCTTCTGCTCGCCGTGGGAACGCGTCGCGCGGCTGCCTTGGAGCCTGAGGTCCGTCAATTGGTCGTCGGCATCGCGCCGGATTGGAACTCGATGCATGGCCGTTTGCAATGCTTCGAACGTGCGCCCGGTGGCCCGTGGAAGCCGTCACTCGGACCAATTCCGGTTCTGTTCGGCAAACAGGGACTGGCCTGGGGGCGCGGCGTCGAGGGCACGGCCGAACCGGGTAACCACAAGGTGGAACGCGACGGGCGAGCGCCGGCGGGGGTGTTCAACATCGGCAAGATTTATACCTACGACCCGGCATTGCCCGCCGGATCGGAATACCCGTTTCACCAGGTGACCACCGCGGATGCGTGGGTGGACGATCCGAAGCTGCCGAACTACAACAAATTCGTCACCATCCCCGACCCGGCGCACCCGCCGGACTGGTTCGAGAAAATGAAGATGCGCCACGGCGATTTCGCGTACCGGTGGCTCGTTGAAATCCGGCACAATTCGGATCCACCCCAAGCCGGAGCAGGCAGCGCGATCTTTTTCCACATCCGCCGCGGCGAAGACCGTCCCACCAGCGGTTGCACGACGATGGCAGAGGGCGAATTGGCAAAGTTGATCCGCTGGTTGCGCGCGGCGGACCACCCGCAATACGTCTTGCTGCCGCGTGAGGAATACCTGCGTAAATGGCAGGAATGGGGTCTGCCCGACCCGGGTCTCCTTCCGAACAGCTAGGCTCCACGCAACGCCACCGACACAAAATAGAGACGCGCGGACTGCCGCCGGGCCGATTAACATTTTGCAATCCGGCGTTTCGGGCTTATTCAATGATATGATCACTCCCCTGGCAGCATTTGGCAACTTGATGGGAATGGATGGTCTCGTCATCCTGATAGTTCTGCTCCTGCTTTTCGGGGCGAAGAAGTTGCCGGAACTCGCGCGGGGCCTGGGCCAGAGTCTCAACGAGTTCAAGAAGGCGCGCGACGATTTCGAGCATGAGTTGCGTTCCGGCCAGCAGGACCCGCAGGCCCGTGCCGCTGATAACCGGCAGGCGCACGCGCCGGTGCCCCCGGCGGCGGTTCCCACACAGTCGCTGCCTTACACGGCCCCCGTCCAGGAAACCGCGTCCGTGGATCAGTCCCCGGAAGCACTGCGGAAACAGGTCGAATTACTCCAAAGCCAACTCCGGGCCATGCAGGAACCGAAGACGGACACCACGCCTGTCGCCTGAAATCGGGTCCCACTCTTTGCCGAGCCGTTCCCTTGATTGGGAGCGGCTTGTTTTTTGTCCGCTCGTCTCCCGAAACGTCGCCCCCAATGTTCGGTTTCCACCTTCGTTTTGGTAAACGGGTTTGTCGGCAGGGAATTACTGCGTTGGCGGCGCTGGTGCTTGCTTTCGGCACTTTCGACACGACATCGCGGGCGGCGCAGGACACTTCCGCAGCCGACCGTGCCTGGCAGGTAATCTTGGAACAAGCGGCTGGCCCTGGCGCTCGGCCACAAAACCGGGATGAGGCCACGGCGGCGGCGCGGGCACACCTCGAAAAACAGGAAAGCGCCTTACGCGAGTTTGTAAGGTCTTTCCCGGACGACCCCCGCCAATATAGCGCCCGCATCCGGTTGGCAGCCGTGCTGGCGGCTAGGGGGCGTTTTCTGGGCAAACCTTCCCTCAACTCCGAGGCGGCTAAAATCCTCGCCGAGATCGAGACAAACCCGGCGACACCCGCGCCGATACGGGCAGACGCCGCCTTCGCACGCGTATCGCAAGCAATGCAGGATCTATCCACACACTCGGATGCGTCCGAACGCGATGGTTTGCTCAAAACGGTCCGCCGCTTCGATGTGGATTACCCCGGCGACCGGAGAATGGCCGGCCTCTTGACCGAACTCGCCAACCTCTACGACGAGGAACCTGCCCAGAAGAAAACCCTGCTCGAAGAAGCGGCGACCCGCGCGAACGATCCGGCGCTCCGGGAGCGCATCGCTGACGATCTTCGGCGCATCGCCATGCTCAATCACCCTCTCACGTTGCGTCTGCAACCGTGGCAGGGCGGTGCGCCGATTGATCTCGCCTCTCATCGCGGCCGGGTCGTCGTGCTTCTTTTCTGGGCGTCGTGGTCCATGCCGTCGCTGCACGAGCTGGCGGCGTTACAGCGCACGGCAAATGAGTTCGCCGGCCGGCCGGTCGATTTCCTGACGATCAGCCTCGACGAAGATCGCAAGGCGTTAGCCTCGACCGTCGAGGCCGCAAATCTCCGCTGGCCCATCGACTGCGATGGCCGCGGATGGAAAGGCGAACTCATCCGCTCGCTCGGGATCAATGCGCTGCCGACGGTGTGGGTACTCGACCGCGAAGGCAAACTGCTCGACCTCAACGCGCGGGGTGAGCAGACCGCCGTCCTCATCCGCAAAGCCCTCGCGCCCTGATCGCGGCCTAACGATCAATTTGCTCCCTGCGCGGACGAGAGCAACGCGGCGAAGGCATCGCGGTTTTGCAGGTAGAGAAACCAGCCTTCCTCCCTCTCGCGCAGGCTGATCAGCCCCACAAGCTGGAGGCCGAACATCACCCGGCGGAGTGTTTTCTCATCATCAATTTCCTGCCGCAGGTTCGCTACGTTGAGCCGTCCTCCCTCGGAGTGGATGCGTTGGAGGATTTTCCAGGCCTGTGCGGCTTCCTGACGACGCAGGCGCGTGATCGCCGAAAGGTTGCCCCAGACCGAGAACGTGACGTTCGGGATCGCCATGAACAGTTCGACGACCACCCAGAGCAGATAGAGGCGCGCCTCGCGCAGTCTGGCGATGCGAACCCGCTTCCGGACGATCCCGGCGGCGATCAACGCCACCCCCGAGCCGCCCGCGAACCACAGCGGAAAATGCGCAGTGAGCAGTTCCCGATCCGTCACCTGCAGGAGAGTGTCCGGGTTGAAACTCCGCGACAAGGTCGCTGCTACCAACGCGAACCAAAAGACGAACGCATAGGTGATCGCCCACAGCAACGCCGACGCGACGAGCGAAAGCAACGCCAACAGCAGGGCCTGACGGTTGTGCACCGCGAAATAGCGTCGCAGGGCACGCGGTGCCGCCTCCGGATCAACCTCCGCGACGGGCGGTTCTTGAAAAGCTTCGTCCTCGGGGGAAGGATGGATCATCGCAATTCAGGGAGTGTTATTATTATCACGCACACTTACGAAACTGCCAGTCATCCCTGCGTTAGCAGGTGGCGTTATCCGGTGGTCGTCGGTCTATAGGACTCGCAAACTCGCGCCGCCGTCCGCGCGATGCTTGCGCGCAAGAGCGGTGGCTCCATGACTTCGACGTGGTCGCCCCAGCCGAGGATCCAACGCTCCACCTCGGGCGAGATGCCGACGTACATGGTCAGGTCAAGCCCTCCGTCCGGACGCGTTTCGATGGTCTGGGAAGCGTGCCAGGTTCGTTCGTTGATCAATCGGCCGGCGAATGCGTCGAACCGCAGGCGCACGCCGATGGGTTCCGGGGATGAAAACACGCCGAAGCTGTCTGCGAGATGCTCGTCGAGGGAGAAATGCTTCGGCCTCACGAACGTCCGCCCCGTGTTGCGCAAATGGCTCATGCGGGTCAGCGCGAACGTTCGCACGCTGCCTGAGCGATTCAAATCAAACCCGAAGAGGTACCATTGGTTATCGACGCAGGCCAGGTGGAGCGGTTGCACGCAACGTTCTTCCTGCTTGTCACTTGCGAGTTTCTGGTAGGCAAAAACCAGTTCCTCATGTCGCAGGACGGCTTCGCTCGCAATCTCGAAGATGCTCAGATCACCCACGCCCTGACCGCCGGCCCGGAAGCTGATCGATTCACTCAGATTGCTGCCCCAGGCGAATTGGATTTGGTCGCGTAAGCCCGCCGTCAACTTTTCAAAGGCGTCACGCAATGGCTTCTCGAACGGTGTTCCCCGGTACTGGGTCAACGCCTGCCGCGCCACGGAGAGCGCCACCAGTTCACCCTCGGAGATTTTCATCGTGGGGAACTGCACCACCTCCCGCGTGTAGCGGAAGACGTGGTTTTCCGCCTCGTACTCGATGGGCAGGCCGAGCTGGTCGCGCATGAAGTCGATGTCGCGCTGCACGGTGCGCGGCGACACGCTCAGCAAGCCGGCGAGACGTTTGCAGTTGGTGGGATCGCCCGCCTGCAACTCCTCATGAATTTGCATCATCCTCGCCAACGGCGGTCGAGAGTGGCTGTTAGGGCTTTTCATGAAAAATATTCAAATTATTTTTGGGCGTATGACAATGTTTGTCATACCCTGGCTGATAGGTTGGTCGCAACACAGAACCTGAAGCCATGAAATTATTCCATTTCCGTCGTACGCCGAACATTTCGGAGGCATATGCGCACCGCAACCTCGCCATTTATCTTCTGAGCCCTTCGGACGTCGGCCTCGAAGCAGACGTTCATCACTTTGGACGAGGCGTTGCAGGCCGGCTGCGCGCGGCTCCACGAGACTGGACGGGTCGGCGAACTGGAAATCGAGAACCTGACTCACGCCGACCTCTACGTGCAGGCGGGCGACGTGGTGAAGGGCGGCTGGCAGGACCGTGCGCTGGGGCTGGATTTTATCGTTCCGCACGGCAGCCGACGCCCCCGGCGCATGCGGGTGCGGACGTTTTGCGTCGAGCGCGGGCGTTGGAACCGGCGTGACGGCGAGGAATCTACTAACAGCTTTCAAATCCGCGCCCTGCGTCGCGGCGACGCGCGAACTGAAGCTCTCCATCCGCGAGGCAGCGAGTCAGACGGCGGTCTGGACCTCCGTCGATGCGGCGCAGATCAAGTTGAGCCGGTCGGTGGGGTCGGACGTTCGTTCCGCGACCTCGCCGACCAGTCTGCCGCTGACGATGGAAAATGAGGCGGTCCGCCGCCGGTTGGACGGCTACGTGCATGCCTTCCACAATTTGCTGGCGGTGCAGCCGGACGCGGCCGGATTTGTCATGGCCATCAACGGGCGCATCAACAGCGCCGATGTGTACGCTTCTCCCGAGCTTTTTCGCAAGTTGTGGCCCAAGCTGCTCGAAGCCGCTGCTCTCGAAGCGTTGAGCGAGGCGTCGTCGGTCGGCGTGACCTGCTCGACGCCAACTGCCAGGGAGGTCGCGGAATGGTTGCGGCAGGCTCGCCGTGGCCGGAAAACCAAACACATCGTCACCCCACGGGTGACCCTCGTGGTGCGTGAAAGCGCGGGACAGATTTCGTTCGAAACGATGGACGCCGAGCACCCGGACGTGTGCGTGCACCAGAGCATCCTGGCGCATTGACGGGGCAGCGTGTTCCGCGCGCGGCAGACGTTTCTTAGAGGCTGCTGCCGCTCCAGCGCAGCTTCCGCCGGGCCAGTTCAAAGAACGGCAGGTCCGGCAGCATCGCCAGTGAGAGGGTCTCCTTCGAGCGCCGGATGCGGACGGAATCGCATGCTTTCATCGGAACCGCGCGCTGACCGTCCACTGTCAGGAAAATTTCGTCGCGCGCGTCGCACAGCCGCACCTCGACTAGGGCCTGATCGCCGATGATGACCGAGCGGTTGGTCAAGGTATGCGGGCAGATCGGCGTGATGGCGAACACGCTCGAATCCGGCGTCAGCAGCGGGCCGCCGGCGGAAAGGGAGTAGGCCGTGGAACCCGTGGGAGTCGCAACGATCAAGCCGTCCGCGTTGTACTCCGTCAGCAGCGCGCCGTCGACGCGGGTCTCCAGGCGGATCAGGCGCGACAGGGCACCACGACTGATGACGGCATCGTTCAAACCTTGGTGCCGGTCGATGATCGCGCCATCCCTGACCACGGTCACGTCGAGCATCGAACGTTTGCTCAGCAAATACTCGCAGTGAACGATGGTGCGGACGGCCTGACGGTATTCCGACGACGGCAGGCAGGTCAGGAAACCCAGCGTACCCAGATTGATCCCGAAAATCGGGCGCAGATTTTCGCCCAGAGCGTGGACCGTGCTCAGGATGGTGCCATCGCCGCCGAGCACGATGATCTGCTCGCAGTCACGGCCGAGGTCGGCCACCGTGCACCCGTTGCGCGCGTCGCCGAGCAACTCGGCCGTGGCGATGTCCACCCGCATTGCAAACCCCTCGCGGGCGAATTCCTCGCGTAGCGTCTTGGTCAATGCAGCCGTGCCCCGTTTTTTGGGGTGTCCGACCAAGCCGATCAGTTTTGCAGACATGCCAAGAATTCTTTATTGCCTTCCGTGCCTAGAATCGGCGAGTCCACGACGCCCGTCCAGCGCCAACCGGGCAGCGCGTTTTCGACGAAGAGGCGAATCTTTTCCACGGCGCGAAGATGCGATTCGGCGTCCCGCACGATGCCGCCGCGGCCGACGGCCGAGCGTTCGAGTTCAAATTGCGGTTTAATCAAAGCGATGATCGTGGTCGGTCCCGCCATGCGGCCAGCGGCGAGCACGCCTGCGGCCGGCGGCAGAATGAGCGTGAGGGAGATGAACGACACGTCGACTACGCACAAGGAAACCGGCTCCGGGAGATCGCCCGGCTGAAGGTAACGGGCGTTGATTTTTTCGCGGACGACCACGCGCGGATCGCTGCGGATTTTCCAGTCGAGCTGGCTGTGGCCAACGTCGTAGGCGTAAACCCGGCTGGCCCCATGCTGAAGCAGACAGTCGGTGAACCCGCCCGTCGAAGCGCCGATGTCGAGGCAGACCGTCCCGGTGGGATCGATCTGGAAGTGCGCCAGTGCTCGTTCGAGTTTGGTGCCTCCACGGCTGACGTAACGCTCCTTGGCTTTTGTCTCCAGCAAGCAATCGTCGGGAACCTTTGTGCCAGGTTTATCAACGACTTGGCCGGCAACGTGCACGGCGCCAGCAAGCACCGCACGTTGCGCTTTCTCGCGCGAGTCGAACAAGCCGCGATCCACGAGGAGAAGGTCCAGTCGGGTCTTCGTGCGTCTTGGCGCAGGCGTCACAGTCACGATTCTCCCATCGCTTAGCGGTAAGCGCCATACTCTAAAGATGCTGGGAATTTTCGTCTACCAGACCACAGACAAACGTTAAATGAATTAACAACGTTTACTTTTCTAACGTAAAAAGATATATTAATGTTGTTATGAAAAACAACGCTAATCGCCGCGCAAGAGAGCGCAGGGAGACGCGACTGCGGATCATTGACGCCGCGCGCGAGCTTTTCCTGATGGGAGAAGGCGAAGGTTTGACACTCAGACGCGTTGCAGAACGGATCGAATATTCTGCGACGACGATCTACCTCCACTTTCGCAACAAGGACGCGCTGGTGCGCGAGTTGTGCGCCGCCGACTTTGCGGCGTTCAGCCGTAGCCTAGTGCAGGCGGACCGCCTGACCGACCCTCTTGCCCGGCTGAAAAAGGTGGCGGCCGGATACGTGGACTTCGGTCTCCAGTATCCTGGTCAATACCGTGCAATGTTCATCACTGCGACCAGTGCAAAACCGCCCGCTCGGAGGTCAGCAAAAAACAAAGGCGATATAGGGTCAGCGTCACCCGGGAACGACAGTCCCGCTGAGGAGGCTGGCGGTAATAGGAAAGACGAACCTGATCCGCATGATTTCCTCCAGGCGGCAGTGTTCAAGGCGCTCGCCGCTGGAGTTTTTAAACCCGAGTACCGCGATGTGCCGTTGATCACACAGACACTGTGGGCCGGCTTGCACGGGGTCGTGTCGCTCCATCAGGTCAGAGCCAAACATCCGGCGGTCAGTTGGCGTCCTGTCCAAGCGCTCACCGAGATGATGATCGAATGCCTCCTGAACGGCTTGATGATCCCGTCGCTCACGGCGACTCCGACATGGCGACGACCTGAATGACTGCAAGCGCGACGAGCGACAGCCTATCGATAGCCTACGCATTTGTGGGGTTGTCCACCAAACGTTCTCGGAGCAGCAACCGGAGGTCGTCGATCCCGGCACCTTGCTCGGCACTGATCGCCGCAGTCGCAATTTTCGGGTAGCGTTCGCGCAGCAACCGGAGGTTTTCATCCGCCGCGGGCAAGTCCATTTTGTTGGCGACGATCATCCACGGACGCTCCGAGAGCTGGGAGTTGTAGAGCGAAAGTTCGCGCCGCAGGTTAGCCAGATCGTCCAATGGATGACGCCCCTCGCTACCGGCCATGTCGAGCACGAAGAGCAGCAGACGGCACCGCATGATGTGACGGAGAAACTCGTGCCCCAACCCGACGTTGCGGTGTGCGCCTTCGATCAAACCGGGGATATCGGCCAGCGTGGCCCGCTCAAAAGTCCCAGGAAACTCCATGACGCCAACCATCGGCGTCAGAGTAGTGAACGGGTAGGCCGCGACCTTCGGCTTGGCGGCCGAAAGTTTTCCCAGAAGCGTCGATTTTCCAGCATTGGGATAGCCCACCAGGCCCGAATCGGCGATCTTGCGCAGTTCAAGATAGAAATACCCTTCCTCGCCCGGATACCCCGGGTCAGCGCGCGTCGGAGCCTGGTTGCGCGAGCTTTTGAAATGAACGTTGCCCCGTCCTCCGTCGCCGCCACGGCAGAGGACGAATTCCTGGCCGGACTGTGCCAGATCGGCGATCAGATCGAGTTCGTCTGTGTTCGAGGCCGGGACAGTCCCCCGTGCCGATGCGTTTTCGTCGTCCGTGTCTTCCGGGGAGCGCGTGGAGATCGTCGCACCGGGCGGCAGCCGGAAGATCATCGTGCCAATCGGCACCAGCACCGTCCTGGCGGGTGCTGTCTTGCCATACATCTTTTTGTTTTTACCGCGACCGCCATCCCGCGCGCGAATGTGCGGATCATAGAAGAGCGAGACGAGGCTGTCGGTATGCGGGTCGGCTTTCAGGATGACGCTGCCACCGTTCCCACCGTCACCGCCGTCCGGTCCGCCGCGAGGGACGAACGATTCGCGGCGGAAGCTGGACGAACCGGCCCCGCCGTCACCGGCTTTTGCGAAAATACGAACGTGGTCAACAAACACGGTGCGGTGAGATGAAATTGAAGATGGCTCGCGCCGTACCGAAAACGCGGCCCGCGCGCGAAAGCCGTCGCTTACGAATGCCTCGGAGTCAAAGACTCGTAGAGCCGGCGCGTCTGGTCGGCAATCGACGCCCAACTGAACTTTGCGGCGGCCCGCTCCCGGCCCGCCTTGGCAAAACGGGCGCGGAGTTCGGGTTGACGCATCAGTTCATTGATCCGGGCGGCCAGATCGCGCGCGAATCGGTCAGGGTTCACCGGCTCGAACGGACTTTCCTGCATTTGTTCCAGCGGCACGAGAAAACCGGTCTCGCCGTGGACGACGACCTCTTTGATCCCGCCGACCGCGCTGGCGACCACGGCGGTTTCGCACGCCATCGCTTCGAGGTTGATGATGCCGAACGGCTCGTAGATCGACGGGCAACAGAACACTGCGGCCTTCCCGTAAAGGCTGATGACGCTCTGTTTATCGAGCATTTTTTCGATCCAGACCACCCCGCCGTGTTCGCGTTTGGCGACAGCGACGGCGGCCTGCATTTCGGCGGCGATTTCCGGGGTGTCGGGCGCACCCGCGCACAACACGACCTGCATGCCGGGTTCGAGGTATTTGATCGCGTTGACGAGATGAATGATTCCCTTCTGCCGCGCGATGCGTCCGACGAAGAGCACAAACGGTTTCGCCGGGTCGATCCCGTGCGCGGTCAGGACCGCGTCGGAGGTGTCGGCCACGCGGTACTCGTCAGGGTCGATGCCGTTGTAGATGATGTGGACGCGCTTTTCATCCACGTCGAAAAGCCGCAGCACGTCGGCTTTGGTTTCCTGCGAGACCGCCACGACGGCGTCGGCCATTTCCATCGCGGTTTTCTCGATCCAGCAGGTGAAATCGTAGCCGCCGCCGAGTTGTTCGCGCTTCCAGGGACGCAACGGTTCGAGCGAATGCACCGTGACCACGAGCGGCACGCCGTAGTTGAGCTTCGCCATGACCCCGCCGAATTGGCTGTACCACGTGTGGCAATGCACCACGTCGGCGTCGATGTTCGTCGTGTTGAAATCCACGCATCGGCTGACTGCTGCAAACGCCGGACGCAGGGGTTTCGGGCAGGTGTAGTCATCCGTGCTCTTCGGGAACCCGCGAACTTTCAGATGTCTCCGCATCCAGGTGTTGATCGGAGAACGCACGGACCTCCACGTCGATCAGCTTCGCCAGTTCCCGGCTGAGATATTCGACATGCACACCCGCCCCTCCGTAGGTATGCGGCGGATATTCGTTGGTCAGAAATAGAGCTTTCATCATGGGGAGGCAGCGCGCGGGCAACAAGCCGAGGCGGCACGGGAAACACGGAAGTTCTCTATTCCTGCGCGCCGTCGCAAGCGATAAATCGGCCGTCCCGGCGCGCGATGTCGGCTGCACGCTTGTCAATCCGGGGCGTTCGTCGCAATGGTAGCAGTTCGGTTCACGTTCCCCTCTTCTTATGGCATCCCTCCTGCAATGGGGCATTCTCGCCACCGGCAACATCGCGCGAGCCTTCGCCCAGGGACTCACCCACTCCACCACCGGCAAGCTCGTGGCGGTCGGCAGCCGCTCGGAGGACAGCGCGCGGCGATTCGGGCAGGTATTCGGCCTTCCGCCGGTGTCGTGTCACTCGACCTATGAAGCGTTACTGGCAGACCCGGCAGTTCAGGCGGTTTATATCTGCAACCCGCACCCGGGGCACGCCGAATGGGCGGTCCGGTGCGCGGAAGCGGGCAAACACATCCTCTGCGAAAAGCCACTCGCCATGAACCATGCGGAGGCGATGGCGGTGGTGGCAGCGGCACGACGCCACGACGTTTTCCTGATGGAGGCGTTCATGTACCGCTGCCACCCGCAAACCCGGCGGATCGTGGAATTGATCCGGGACGGGGCCATCGGGGCGGTGCGCGTGATCCAGGCGACGTTCAGCTTCCGCGCGGCACCCGACCCGAAATCGCGTCTTCTCGACCCGGAACTCGGCGGCGGCGGCATCCTCGATGTCGGCTGTTATCCCGTTTCCATGTCGCGCCTGATTGCGGGTGCCGCGACCGGCGCGCCCTTTGCCGATCCACTGAAGTTCGCGGCTGTCGGCCACCTTGGCGAGACGGGGGTGGACGATTACACCGCCGCCGTCGCGACGTTCCCGGGCGATATCGTCGCGCAACTCGCCGCCGGCGTGCGCGTGACGCAGGAAAACGTGGTGCGCGTCTACGGCGACGAGGGGCACATCTTCGTTCCCACGCCGTGGGCTCCGTCACGCGACGGCGGCGCGAGCAAAATCGTTCTCCAACGGCATGGCCAAGCGGAACCGGAAGAAATCGTGCTGGAAACGGTCGATTCGGCCAAGGCTTACCTGTACACGATGGAGGCGGACCATGTGGCGGCGCATCTCGGCGCTCGGCAGTCACCGGCGATGGGTTGGGCGGATTCGTTGGGAAACATGCAGACGCTCGACCAATGGCGTGCCGCCATCGGACTGAGCTATCCGCTGGAACGCGGCGACCGCTGATGCTGCGGCGCGTCGTCAGGGGACGATCTCGGTCCCGATGCCGGAATCGGTGAAAATCTCCAGCAACAGCGAATGCGCCACGCGCCCGTCGATGAGATGGACCTTGCCCACCCCTTTGCCCAGAGCGTCGGCCGCGCTTTCGACCTTCGGGATCATGCCGCCTTCGATGATCTCGTCCTTGATGAGCCTGCCGATCAGGTCGCGGTTGACCGATGGAATCAATGAATCCACCTCGCGCCGGGTTACGCATGATGCCGCGCACGTCGCTGATGTAGATGAGCTTCGCCGCGCGGAGTTCGGCGGCAATGGCCCCGGCGGCCACGTCAGCGTTGATGTTCAGCGCGGTGCCGGCGGCGTCCAAACCCAGCGGCGAGATGACCGGCACGATCCCCTGCCCGATCGCGGCGCGCACCGCCGTGAGGTCGACGCTCGCTCACCTCGCCGACGAAGCCGAGGTCGGTCCGCTGCCCTTCTCGCCATTGGCTGCGAGGGAGCTTTCGCGTGCGCGGATGACGCTGCGGCCCGACATCCCCTGCGCCCTGCCGCCGAACTCGTTGATTTTCCCGACGATCATCGGGTTGATGACCTGATCCAGGGTGTCTTCAACGATAGCCATCGACGCGGCGTCGGTGACACGCAGGCCGTTGACGAAATGGGCCTTGATCCCGGCCTCGCGCATCCGGGTGGTGATCGCCTTGCCGCCGCCGTGGACGATGACGGGGTTGATGCCGACGGCTTCGAGAAACACGACATCGTGCAGGGTCCGTTCGACGAGGTGTTCGTCCTCCATCGCGCTGCCGCCGTACTTGATGACAAACGTCTTGTCGCGGAACTGCTGGATGAAGGGCAGCGCATCGAGGAGGATTTCGGCCGTGCAGGTTTCCGTTTCGTGGCTCATCTCGCGTGCGGCATGTGGGCCACATCGACGCGGCCCGGAACAGGACGTGAATGGAGATGAAAAATCCGTCCGAAGCAAGCGTCATCTGCCGCAAATCGGTGCCTCGCGCGGGCGTTTTACTCGCCCTTGTTGAGCCGCACGTATTCGGGCGTCAGATCGGTCGTGTACACCACATATTCCGCCGTCCCGAGTCCGAGATGGATGTGGACGGTGAAACTGCGGCTCCCGCACGATTTCCCGCAGTTTGGCAGGCGGGGTTTTGCTGGCCACGCCTGCTTTGACGGCGATCAGGCCGTTGTAATAGATGTCGATCATCTCCTCGCGGATCGCCGCCGTGCTGTAGCCGAGGGCATCGATGATGCGGCCCCAGTTCGGATCGCCGCCGTACCAGGCGCATTTGACCAGCGACGAGTTCGCCACGGCCTCGGCCGCCTTGCGCGCGTCCTGAAACGTCGCCGCGCCGCTGACGTTAACCTCCACGAACCGGCTGACCCCCTCGCCGTCCTCGACGATCATCCGCGCGAGTTGCAGCGCGACGTGGTTGAGCGCGCTCTGGAAACACGCCAAATCCGTCGCTGCCGATGGCCAGCGCGGCGCTGAAGGCATGGCCGTTGGCCAGCAGGATCACGGTGTCGTTGGTGCTCATGTCGCCGTCGACCGTGATGCGGTTGAAACTTTGCTCGACCGCGACCGCCAGCGCCCGCTGGAGGTCTTTCTTTTCCAACGGCGCGTCCGTGGTCAGCACGCAGAGCATCGTGGCCATGTTCGGGTTGATCATCCCCGCGCCCTTGGCCATGCCGCCGACCGTGAACGTCCGGCCGTCCGGCAGGGTCTCCTTCACGGCGTATTCCTTCGGAAACGTGTCCGAGGTCATGATGGCCCGCGCCGCCGCCTTGCTGTTCGCCGCGTGCAAGGCGGTCGCGGCCTGTGCGATGCCGGCCTCGATGCGTTCGATGGGCAGCGGCACGCCGATGCGCCCGGTCGAGCACACGAGCACCTGCCGCTCGCGCAGACCCAGGTTCCAGCCCACCGCGCGCGCCATCTGCTTGGCGTGCTCGATGCCGGGGAGACCGGTGCAGGCGTTGGCGTTGCCGCTGTTGAGCACCACCGCGCGCAGGTCCGCGTGCGCAGATGGGCCGCGCTCACTTTGACCGGCGCGGCCTTGATCTTGTTGGTGGTGAACACCGCCGCGGCAGCCGACGGCACTTCGGAGCAGACCAGCGCGAGGTCCGGCCGTTTGTTGTTTTCGCGCTTGATGCCGCAGCAGGCCGCCCCCGCCAGGAACCCGGATGCGGCGGTCACTCCGCCGTTTACGGCATGGAAAGATTCGTCTGCGGGCATCGAACGGAAGCGTGGCGATGGAAAAAACGGCGAGCCAAACATCTTGACCCGGCGGGAAAAGTAGCGGCTATCCCTGACGGAGGCGCGAGACGATTTTTCTCGAAAATCAGCCGTGAACCGCTGGTCGGGGTGCAATCCGCCTCCGCGCAACCGACTACAGAGCAGTAGTCTTCCGGCCAGCCCGCCATCAGGTTGAAGCATTGGATCGCCTGACCGGCGGCTCCTTTGACGACGTTGTCTTCGGCGCTGAAGAGCAGCCAGCGGCCGGTCCGTCGGATCGTGCCGCCAGGCGAGGTCGATGAAATTGGTGCGTGCCACGTCCCGGGCCTGCGGGAAAGCGCCGGCCGCCAGCAGGCGCACGAACGGCTCCCCGCCGTAGGCCGCCTGCCAACAACCGCCCAGCGTCACGGGGGCTCGCGCCGGGCCGGGGCGTGGTGAAAATCGTCGTGACGATCCCGCGCGTGAGCGGCACGAGGTGCGGGCAAAAACTGATCGTCAACGGCACTGCCGGCGGCGAGGGAAAGTTCCTGCTCGATCTCGGAAAGGTGCCGGTGCCGCGGCGCTCCGTAGGGCTTGGCGTTCTCGTTGCACTCGGCAAAGAGGAGGTTCACGTCGGCCTTGCGCCCGGCGCCGCTGACGCCGCTCATGCTGCTGACCAGGATTTGCGTGGGGTCGAGCAATCCCGCGCGCAAAAGAGGGACCAACGGCACCAGGATGCTCGTCGGATAGCAACCGGGAGCCGCCACGAGTTGCGCGGCGGCGATGTCCGCGCGGCGGCCGGGGAGTTCCGGCAGGCCGTACACCGCCTCTGGCGAGCCACTCCGGGGCCGGGTGCTCGTGTTCGTAGAAGTCCTGGTAGACAGCCGCGTCCCGCAGACGGAAGTCCGCGCTCAGATCGATCACCCGCAGCCCGGCGTCCAGCAGCGGAACGGCGAATTCGCTCGCGAGCCCATGCGGCAGGGCCAAAAAAGCAAAACGCGCCCCGGTCCGGATGATCGTGTCGGCATCCGGCGCGACAAAAATGGGTTCCGTCCGCTCCGCGCCATCGCGGGACGGGCGGCGAAACCGCGGATACACGTCATACAAGCGTTGACCAGCGTGCTGCCGCGAGGTGAGGCAGACGATTTCCACCCCGGGATGGGTGAGGAGGCGCTCAAGCAATTCCTCGCCGGCGTAACCACTCGCACCGACCACCGCAATTTTTTCCTTCGCCTGCATCGTTTGCCGACACCGTAAGATGCGCCGGCCGGTTTGACAACGCCGCTCAGACGAGCGCCACCGAGCGGCGGTGATGACGCTCATAAACGCAGACCTCCGTGATGCCGCATTCGCTCATCAGGCTGGACAGCCGCGCGTAATTCTCCGCCTGCTGCGCCCAGGAATGCGCGTCCGAAGCGACCGTGAACGGGATGCCGATGTCTTTTGCCAGGAGGATGATTTCCCGCGCGGGATATTGTTCGCCCACCGGTTTGCGCCACCCGGCGGTCGATAGCTCGATGGCGAGGTCACGTTCCTTGATGAACCGGAGTGTCTCCCGCGCCAGTTCGGCCGCCGGCGAAACCGAGCGGAACCCGTGGATTTTGATCAGGTCGAGGTGTGAGAGGCAATCCACCAATCCGGTGCCCGCCATCTCCCGCACGCGACGAAAGTATTCCTCGTAGATCGCGTCGATCTCACGCCCATCGAACTGATGCTCCTGACCCGCGCTGTCGAACATCTGGTCGGCGTTCAGATAATGCACGGAGCCCAGGACGAAATCGAGCCGGTCCCAGTGCCGCTGTACCCATTCGCGTCCGGCGCGTCCTGTCACCGGGTCGTTGTCGAGTTCGATCCCGGCCCGGACGTGCAGGTCTGGATTGGCCTTGCGAAGCTCATCGACGGCCTCGAAATCGACTCCCTCGTGGTAACGGTCATGGTCCGTGAAGGCGATGTCCGTCAGCCCTTTCGAACGCGCCGCGTCGGCCCACGGCTGGAGCAGCGCCTGGGTGTACGGCTGCACCCGATGCCCCTGCGGATGCATGTGGTAATCGCTGAACAGCCGCATGACGGGACGGACAACGCGTTCGGGCGGGCGTTCAGGACTGCGGAACGATGGCCTTGGTTGCGCGGAGGTCCTTTTCGTAACCCACGAAAAACGCTTCCAGCGTGTACGGCTTGCCAGTCTGGAGGTCACGCGTCGGGATCGGCTCGTTGAATTCCAGACGTTCCTGCGGATTGATGAGCAGGTAGCGGCTTTCCGTGTTGAAAATCCGGTCGGCGCTCCACTTCGTGAGGATTTTCCCGCTGTTCGGCTCTCGCAAGAGAATCTCGATGGTCTGGCCGGTGGGGAAATTCAGGTGCACGGGCTGTTTGGAGGTGTTGCGCAGGATCACCGTGACTTCCAACTGACGGACTTCGCCCAACTTGACCGGATCAGGCGAGGATTTGAGTTCGACCGACAGGCCCTGGGCGTTGGTCTTCAAATGCTGCACCGCTGCCTGGGAGTCGGCGGCATCTTCCTTGTGGCGGTGGAATGGCAAGTGCGAGCATCCGGACACGCTGGCCAGCAGGCTGGCGGCGAGCACGGACACGACAAATGAGGGATAACGGCGGTTCATCGAGAGATTGACTTAAAAGATTGCCTGCGAAGTTGCAAATTCTATCGGTCCCCTTGTATCAAAGGGAATGCGACGCCCCCCTCTCCCTTCCGCTGGTTTACCACGCTCGTTTTTGCTGGTCGCCATCCTTTTGACGATAGGAGTCTCCGTCGCGCTCGGCTCGGGACACAAAAAGCGCGACCCATCCATCGCCATTCGTTTTTACGCGCAGGTTTACGTGTTTGATCCGAGCTTTACCGCCAAGGTGAAGGTCGGCAATCCGCCACGCGAGATCGTCATCGAGAAAATCGCGTCCATCAGCGAGCGGGACGTGGCCGGCTTTTACCCCTACCGCGCCTCGGACGGCTCTTACTCGGTTGTCCTCCAGCTCGACCGGCACGGCTCCGCAACCCTCGAAGCCCTCAGTGCACAAAAGATCGGACAGGTGATCGTCGCCTCTGTCAGCGGCAGGCTGACAGCCACGTTGAAGGTCGATAAACCGATCAGCGACGGGATCATCTTCATCCCTTCCGGGCTTACCGTGGCGGATATTCGCGCGATGGGTGCCTCGTTCAGTCTCATCGGTGAAACGGAAGCTGAACTGGAGTCGCGCCGCGCCCGGGCGGAAAAACCGCCAAACCCACTGGAAACGGGTGCCGAAGGTCTCCCCTCGCCGGCTCGCTGACGGACTCGTTTCGGAGCGCCTATTCCGGCGAACTCGGACCCGGCGTGGTTTCCTCGTAGGCAGGCGTGGCGGTTTTGTCCGCCGGTTTGGTGGGCGTTCCGTTGCCGAGCGCGGCAAAGGGACGGAAGGCGCGGCGGAGCATGGCGCTCATCCCGGACTCGGAAGACACGAGTTCCTCCTCGCTTTCCTTGACCGCGCGCTCCCACACCGGCGAAAATCCCGGCGCATTCTGGTTGAGAATCCGGATGGCGCGGTCGTAGACGGCGAGCATTCGCATCTCGTTGCGGCCGGGCTTGGTCTGCCAATCCTTGATGGCAACGCGCAGATTTTCGTTCTGCTGTTTCAGCGTGTCCAGTTCCGAGCGCATGGCGCTGTTGCCGCGCGAGGTGATGTCCATCTGGGTGTGGAGATGCTCGCGCAGGCGTTTGACTTCCCGGCGGGCTTCCCGGCTCTTCGCCAGGCCGGACAACCAGGTCAAAACGACCAGGATCAACCCCACCACGAGTCCCCAGGTAAACGGATGATGGAGCGCCAGTTGCGTGTATTCGTGCAGGCCGGCGGCTGGCGTCGGCGTGGGTTCACCCTCACCCAAGATCAGGAAGGGCGACAATGCTTGGGGCACAAATGCGATCATATCCATAGAAGCGGGTTCCTTAACGCCGAATCCGGCTGGCGTCCACTCGGAATCAGCACGAGGTCGGCAGACGCGCGGCAAGCTTGACGCCGTGTTCCACCGCGCCCGCCACATAACCCAGGCATTCCACCGCGCCTGCGGGCTTCCCGGGCAGGGCGATGACCAGAGCGCCGTCCACGACGGCCGCCAGGGCGCGGGATAGAATGGCGTTTGGCGTCGTCCGCATCGAACCCGCACGCATCGCTTCGCCAAAGCCGGGCAATTCGACGCGCATGAGGCCACGAATCGCCTCGGGCGTCACGTCCCGCGGCGCGATCCCGGTGCCGCCGGTGGTCAGGATCAATCCGCAGCCCTGCGCCGCGAAGGCCCGGACCGTTTCCTGGATGCGCCCCACGTCGTCCGGGACCACGGCCTCCGCCGCGACGGCCCAACCAAATCTGACGGCCTCCGCCCGCAAGGCCGGTCCGCCCAAGTCGATGTATTCTCCCGCTGCCGCCCGATCCGAAACCGTGATGATGCCAACCGTGATGTTCCCCGCCACGTTACAGCACCGGTTGTTTTGTTTTGTGGTCGAGCGTCACCGAGCCGATCCGCATCTGCTTGTCCACCGCCTTGCACATGTCGTAAATCGTTAGGGCGGCGACGGTAACGCCGGTCAGTGCTTCCATTTCGGCACCGGTGCGCCCAATCGTGCGAACCTCGCATCGGATCGCCACACCGTCCACGCAGGTCTCGAAATCCACGTCCACGTGCTGGAGCATGAGCGTGTGGCAAAGCGGGATCAGTTCGCTCGTTCGTTTAGCGGCCTGGATGCCGGCGATCCGGGCGGTAGCCAGCACGTTGCCCTTGGCAATTTCATTGCGCTCGATCAGCGCCAACGTCGTCGGCTGAAGCTCGATTTTGCCGCTAGCCGCCGCCACGCGGAGTTCTTCGGGCTTCCCCGAAACATCGACCATCCGGGCGGACCCATCCGCGCCGAGATGAGTGAGACCGCCGGGGCCGGGTTGATAAACGTGGATTCGGTCCATGAAACGCGAAGGAAGTCCGACCCATCAGCCGCCGATAGCGACCATCTTGCGATTTGGCTGGTAGTTTTCGCGGAAGTCGTGCTGCTTCGGCTTACGGGCGACCACGTCGAAGAAAACCTGCCGTAGTTCCTCGTCGCTGGCACCGGCCCGGAGCGGTTCGCGGATATCGAATTCCAGAAACGAACCGAGACACGGACGCAGCTTCCCCTCGCAGGTCAGGCGCAATTTGTTGCAGTTTTCGCAGAAGTGCAGGTTGGTCATCGCCCCGATGAAACCGATCCTCTGGGCCGAATCCGGCAACTGGTAATACGTCGCGGGACCGTTCGTGCGGAACTCGGGTGCGGGATACAACGTGCCGAAGTGCCGCTCGATCCGCCGTTTGGCCTCGGCCACCGGGAGGAAATTTGCTTCGGTCAACACATCGGTTGAACTGACAGGCATCAACTCGATGAAACGCAGCAGCACATTTTTTCGGGCCGCGTACTCGATCAAGGGGATGAGTTGTTCCTCGTTGGGTCCGCGCATTAACACGCAGTTGAGCTTGATCTCATCCGGCCCGAACCCCGCCGCGCGGGCCGCGTCGATGCCGGCCAGCGTTTGCGGCAGAAAATCCCGCCCGGTGGTCCGTGCGTAGGCGGCGCGGTCCAGGGTATCGAGGGAAACGTTGACCGTCCGCACGCCTCGCTTGCGCAGACACTCGGCCATGTTGCGGCCCGCCTGGTCCGGCACCGATCTGGCGAGCAGAGAACCGTTCGTCGATACGCCGAGGTCACGGATGCCGGGAATCTCCGCGAGCAGGTCGAAAAATCGCAGGACGTTGCTCCGCGTCAGCGGTTCTCCTCCCGTGACGCGCAGTTTGCTGACGCCGAGCGAGGTCGAAACACGGACGATCCGGGCGAGTTCCTCGTAGGTTAAAATCTCATTGCGCGGGAGCCATTCCTGGAGTTCCTGCGGCATGCAGTACAGACAGCGTTCGTTGCAGCGATCCGTGATCGACACGCGGAGATAACTGATGAGGTGCCCATGCAAATCTTGCACACCGGGACTGTACGCCCACCGCTTCCGTATTCAAGGAGCACGGTCGTCATCACAGGGATTTCGGTCGGGAAGCCAACCGCCGCCGCTGGTGCGGGCTCGCGCGAAGTACACCACCCGATTGACCGTTGACAAGTTGGCACACAACTTTCTACTCTGCCCAACAAGATTGACCACATGACGTTACGAGTTTTTTTTCTCTCCTGGGCGTCACGGCCATGCTGTTGCTAGGCGGCTGCGAAACGCCGCTGACCCGTGCGCACGACCACCCTGCGGTATTCGGCAAACTATCCGCCGCCGACCAGCGGCTCGTTCTGTTCGGCGAGGTGCATCCCGGAATGAGCGCCGACGCGGTTTACATCGCGTGGGGCACCCCGGACGAAAAGCGCATGACCGGCAGTGGCAAGAATGCAGCGGAAAGTTGGTTCTACCGTCGGCAGCTCACGGTCAAGGCACCGATGGGTTCGTTCGATCAGTGGTCGGTGGGCAACAGCGTTTTCGGGATGACGGTACCGCTCGCCGCGAACGCGGGCTTCGGCTTCGGCGGGATCGGCAACGAGGGGGAATTGCTCTACCAACCGCACCTCCAGATCGCGGATGCCACGGTCAGGGAGGCAGAGTTTCTGGATGGCAAAGTGGAGCGTTGCCGGGTCTCGCAAGGTCAGTTCACGCGCCCACGCTGACGCCGCCCGCGTTGACCGGGCCGCCACGTGGATGTAGCTTCCAATCTTGGCCTACCGCTCCTTTGCTGCCTTTCTGGATGTCTTGGATGAAGCGGGTGAACTGCGCCGCGTCACCGCGCCCGTGGCCACGGAACTGGAAATCACCGAGGTCGCCGACCGCGAGATGAAGTCGCCCGGGGGCGGCAAGGCGTTGCTTTTCGAGCAACCGACCATCGACGGGAAGGTGTCCCGCTTCCCGTTGGCGATCAACACGATGGGTTCGGAGCGCCGGATGGCGATGGCGCTCGGGATTTCGTCCATCGACGATCTCGCGCACCAGATGCAGCTCATTCTCAAGGCCAAGCCGCCGACGAACCTGCGCGAAGGTTGGGGACTACTCAAACAGGGTGTTGATCTCCTGCACGCCCGGCCAAAACGCGTCAAGGACGGCCCGTGCAAAGAGGTGGTCACGCGCTTCGACGGTGAGTTGGCCAACGGTCTTTCGCTCGCTGACCTGCCGATCCTCAAATGCTGGCCGCAGGACGGCGGCCGGTTCATCACGCTACCGAACGTCTACACCTGCGACCCCGACACGGGTGAGCGTAACCTCGGCATGTATCGGATGCAGATGTACGACGGCCAGACGACCGGGATGCATTGGCAGATACACAAGGTCGGCGCGCGCCACGGGAAACGGTACTACGAACGTGGCGAGCGCATGCCGGTCGCGGTGTGTCTCGGTGGCGATCCGGCGTACACCTTTGCCGCCACCGCGCCGCTACCCGACGGGCTGGACGAAATCTTATTTGCCGGGTTCGCGCGCAAGAAGTCGGTAGAACTCGTCCGTTGCGAGACGGTGGACCTGGAGGTGCCCGCCGACGTGGATTTCGTCCTCGAAGGTTATGTCCAGCCCGGCGAGACCCGCCCGGAAGGCCCGTTCGGCGATCACACCGGGTTCTACACGCCCGTGGACGACTACCCGGTGTTCCATCTGACGGCAATCACCCATCGCAAGGACGCGGTGTACCCGGCCACCATCGTCGGCATCCCGCCGATGGAGGATTACTACATGGGGGACGCGAGCGTGCGGGTGTTCCTGCCGGTGTTCCGGATGAATTTCCCAGAGATCGTGGACCTCTCGCTGCCGCCCGAAGGCGTTTTCCATAATCTCGTATTCGTCAGCATCCGCAAACAATACCCCTTCCAGGCCTACAAGATCATGCACGGCCTCTGGGGCATGGGTCAGATGATGTTCAGCAAGTACATCGTGGTCGTGGACGAAGATTGCGACGTGCGGGACACGAGTGAAGTCCTTTTCCGGCTCTGTGCGAACACCGACCCTCAACGCGACAGCACATTCATCAAGAGCCCGTGCGATTCGCTCGACCACGCGCCGACCGTGCCGAACATCGGCAGCCACATGGGCTTCGACGCCACACGCAAGCTACCGGGCGAAGGTTATCCCCGCACTTGGCCTGAACTGGTGAGAATGGACGCGGGGACGAAGGCTCGTGTCGATGCGCTACTGCGGGCTGCCGATGCGATGACGAGCAAGTAACATCCAATCACGGATTCACGAACAGCCGGTCGCAACTGGGGTCGCGGACGAGCGCGCCGTGCGGAATCTCGGTCACGTCGATCTCGTGGTACGGGGAGTACGGACTCAGCACGATGCCGCGTCGGTCGGTTCGCTTCGCCTCGGGATACCCGCCGCGCGGGGCCGGGCCGTAAGCCTCCGCGCCGTCGTGTTCGACCGCGCTGCCGATCAGTGCGCCGGTCAACGCGCCGATGGCGGAACCGGCCACGGCACCCCCGACGCGGTTGGTAGCCACGCCGCCGATCAAGGCACCGGCGGCGGCGCCAGAAGCCGCCCCGAGACCGGTGGGCGAATCACACGAGGTCAACGCCAGCGTTGAGGACAAGAGCAAACCGACTGCCGATGAAAACAAAGTCTGTTTGAGCATGGGCCAATTTCCGCTCGAAGCGCCCGGGCGTCAAACCGACCCGAGTGACCGCTCTTCGCCCGTGCAAAGGAAGGAAACGCGTCACGCCCAACGCGTCCGGAGCGTCGTCACGAGCAACGTCCACAGCTTGCGGGCCTTGCTTAACCGGTAGCGCTTGCGGAAAACATCGAAACGGTCGTTGCGGATGTCCTTGAGCAATTTCCAATAAATCTCACGCATGATCTCCGCCGCCGTCATCGCGCGTCGGTCGCAAGGCGCGAGTTGCCGCAACGCCGACGCGTAAAATTCCTCGGCGCGCTTGGTCTCGAACCTCATCAACGCTTGGAACCGCTGGTCGTTCGCCTGTGCGCGAAGGTCGGCGGCCGTGTACCCGAATCGCTCCAAATCTTCGGTCGGCAGATAGACCCGGCCGCCGTTGTCGAGATCGACGCCCACGTCCCGGATGATGTTCGTCAATTGGAGGGCCATTCCCAGATCTACCGCGTAACGGCAGCATGACGGGTCCTTGTAACCGAAGATTTCGATGCTGACCAGACCGACCACGCTGGCCACGCGGTGGCAGTAAATGCGCAGTTGTTCAAAGGTATCGTACCGCCTGCCGCCCACGTCCATCTCGACACCGGCGATGATCTCCAGCAGGTGTTCGGCCGGGATAGGATACTTGGCCATCAACCCATGCAATTCGTCCACCAGCAGGCCCGTCGGCCCTGCGTTGGGAAGCGTCAGCACGGTGCGCCACGCGTTGAGCAAGTCAGCCTTCTCTTCCGGCGGCAGCGTGTCCGAGTCCGCGATGTCATCGACGAGGCGGCAGAACGTGTAGAACACGTTCATATCGTGCCGCTTCTCACGGGACAGACATAGAAACGCCAGCGCCAGATTCGATTTCGCGGAAAAATCGGCGGACTGCGCCCGCGCCGGATGCCAGGCCACCGCTTCGGAAGCTGAAGCTGCTGGGAGGGAACCGCGCGTACTCATGGTGATCTTGTCCCGGTTTTGAGGACCAGGCGGAGTGCCGGGTTTTTGTTGTTTTAGTTCAGGTTGCGCTCGAAGTCCACGGGCGAGTAAAAACCGAGCGCGCCGTGGAGCCGCGCCCGGTTGTAGAAGACCTCGATGTAGTGGAAGATCGCACTCTTGGCCTCCGCACGGGTGGCGTACACCCGCCCGTCGATGAGTTCAGTTTTCAACGTCGCCCAGAAGCTCTCCATCTTGGCGTTGTCGTAGCAGTTGCCCGCCCGGCTCATGCTCGCAATGACGCCATGCTGGCGCAGCAACTCGCGGTAGGCATCGCTGGCGTACTGGCTGCCGCGGTCCGAGTGGTGGAGCAACCCAGGCGAGGGCCGCTGCGCCGCGATGGCCCGCTCGAAGGCGCGGGCGACGAGCGCGGTGGGCATCGCCTCGTCCGCCGCCCAGCCGATGATCCGGCGGCTGCAAGCGTCGAGCACGCCCGCCACGTAAAGCCAACCCTCCTTGGTAGCGACATAGGTGATGTCCGCCTGCCACACCTCGCCGGGCCGGGCGGGTGGCTGCGCTCGCTCGGCCAGGTGGTTGGGGGCGATGGGACAAAGATGCCGGCTGTCCGTCGTCCGAGGACGAAACCGTCTTTTTTGCCGGGCACGCAGCCCCGCCCGGGCCATGAGCCGCGCCACCCGGTGTCGCCCACACGACTCGCCCGCCCGCCGCAGTGCTACCACCAGCCGTGGGCTGCCGTAGGTGCGCCCGCTCGCCTCGAAAAGCTCGCGGGCCTTCCCCTCCAGGCGCACGTTCTCCCTGGCGCGCGGTCGCGTGTCCTTCTTCTGCGCGGCGTAGTAAGCACTGCGCGCCACGCCAAGGGTGCGGCAGAGTTTTCGCACCGGATGTTGCCCCGTCAAGGCTCTGATCACGCCGATCTTCATCGCGGGGGTTCGGAGAAGATGGCGACCGCTTTTTTTAGGATGGTTCGCTGCTCGCGCAGGTCCGCGTTCTCGCGTTCCAGCGAGCGGATGCGCCGCTCCAGTTCCTGCACGCTGACGCTAGGGGTAGAGGCGGCTACCGATGCGGAGCCGTAGAGCTTCTTCCAGCGTCCCACGCTGTAAGGGCTCACGCCCAGATCACGCGCCACCTGCGTGTCGCTCGCCCCGGGCCGACTGGCCAGGGCTACCACCTCGCGCTTGAACTCCTCATCGAATCTCCTGCCGAACTTGCTTTGCGTTGTTGCCATATCGGTTGTGCTCTTCTGTAGCACACCCGCTGGTCCTCTTTATCCGGGCAAGATCATGGATGAAACTCAGGTCTGCCGGGAAAATGTAGCGCCATGTTCAGAACCGCACCAGTTCTTCGGCATCCGCCCGGCCGGACTCGCAACGCTTGAACAGGCACACCCAACTCGCCAGCAGCCAACCTGCGAGACTGCGCCACAGCACCGGATACACGACCAGACCCCATACGACCGCCGGCCAGGTCCATTGACCGAGCGCCTGGGAGAGGAAAGCGTTTGTGACCACCAACACGAAAAAGTGCATCAGCGAAACGACGAACAGCCAGCCGACGTGCAGCCCGTAGCGCCGCAAGAGACGGAAATGATCGAGGCACGCCGCGCGCAGGGTCTCGTTGTGAAAGACCAGGAGGATTTGCAGGGAGCAAAACGCCAGCAGGACCACGGCAAGCAGCCAATGCGTGCCTTGCACCGTGCGTTCGATCCACGCGGGCGATTCCCGCTGGTCCGAGGGTTGAAAGAAATTGATGATCAGAGGCAGATTGATCCCGGCCGTGCTGATGGCCAGCACGATCACCGCCCAACGCCCCACGTACACGAACCGGCGCAACGCGAACCGGCGGACCCGGTCGAAGTCGAAGGTGATTCCCCGCACCCACACGAAGCAGAGCAGAATCAGATAGACCTGCACCCCAACCCCGAGCAGGTATTCGAAGAGAAATCCGATGGAATTGATGACCATCCCCCAGCGCAGGAGGTCCGGGCCGCCGACGTAGACGTTCAAGCTCGTCAGACCGACAAAGAGGATCGGCTTGCAAGCCGCCGCGATGGCAGCGGTCACGAGCAACGCATGGATCGCCACCCCCCACGAGCGGCCAAAGCGTTTTTGCAACCCACGGCAGACCACCCCCTGGTAGCCGCGCCAGTTCACGAGAAAACACAGCGCCACGAATACCGAAAGCGGGAACGGCGTCACGATATAATTGAAGATCGCCGCCGCGCCTTCGACCGTCGGCAGCCAACTGCGCGCGAACACGTCATGCCAGGCGGGCGGCTGCCATCCGCCCCACGGCACGATCACCGTGCGGCCGTCCTGGAGGACCGTGCCCTCGTACCAGCGCATCGACGCGGTGAACGCGCTGTAGCACAAGCTAAACACCACGGGCAACGCCCAGATTTGCTTGTAACGCAGCATGCAGCGCAAACCGTCGCGCAAACTCGGCCGCGCGGGGTTGACCGCCATGACGACGGCGTAGCCCGCCACCGCACCGGCCCCCAGCAGAATCACGCGACGCAGATCGGCATCCATATCCGCTGGAATTGGAGGGTCCGATCACCTGCCAAGAGCATCCGCCCGGGTCAGTGGATCGGACCCCAGTGCCACGTAAACGGGTAATACACGAAGAGCCCTCGCCCGACGACGTTGCGCGCGGGCACCGTGCCCCAGGCGCGACTGTCGGAGCTGTTCGCGCTGTTGTCACCCATCGCAAAGTAATTGTCCGCCGGAACCGTGAACGATTCCTTGGGCGAGCGGAGGTAGACGCCGATGTCGTTCGTGTAACCGTTGTAACCATCCTTGGCGGCCACCACCCGGTCGAAATATTTCCCCTGCGCGGGCTCGCCGTTGATGAACAGACGGGGATGGTCCACGCGCAACACATCGTGCGGCAAACCGGCGAGGCGCTTGATGTAATATTCGGACTTGACGTTCGCGTCCATGTCGGGCCGATGCGTGCCGGTGATCCCGGCCGTGCTGAAGACGAACACATCCTCCCGGCGCGGCAATCGGAAGTTGTACGTGAACTTGTCGACGAAAACCTGGTCGCCGGTGTCCACGTAGCCGTGGACGATGGCTTCTCCGGCCTTGAGCGGACGGCCGGGGTAAATATCGAAGGAGTCGGCCCGACCGAGAGTCATTTTCTCCCTCGGGATGTAAACGTCGTACGAGTGCCCACTGGCGCACACGATGCGGGTGTAGTTGAACAGCAGCCAGTGTTTGACCGGCACCAATCCCTTGATCGTATCGTCCTGCACCGAGACGGCATCCGCGTAGGTGCGGCCCAGCCAGAGGTACTCGAACACGCGCGTGAACATCCCGGGCAGCTTGTCCTGCGGCTTCACGTCATGGGCGATGATGCCGTTGAGGGTCGGTTCCATCGAGCCGGTCGGAATCTTGAACGGCTGGAGAAAATAAGCCCGGATGCCGATGGCGAGGACGAGGGCGACGAGAATGACCTCGCAATTTTCCCGCCAGCCGGCGTCGATAGGGGCGGCCTGGACCTTGCTGAAGTTCTTGTCCAGCCGATCAACCATCTCCTCGACCTGCTTGCGGTCCGCCCCGTTGCCGTTGCGAACCGTGGATTCCAGTTCGTCAATTTGGGAAGAAAAATCGCTGCACTGCTCCTCGGTGAGCAGATCGCGCCGCCGGTGGAGTTGTCGGCGCGCGTTGCGGGCGATCAGTTCGGCTTCCTTGAGGTCGTCGCGACGAAAGTAGGTGGACAGCATGGCTTTCGAGTTGTTGGAGGACGGGAAAGGGCGACTACCCGGCCTTGAGAACTTCGATGAAAGCTTCCTGCGGAATGTTCACCTTGCCGATACTTTTCATCCGCTTTTTGCCTTCCTTTTGCTTTTCGAGCAATTTCCTTTTGCGCGAGATGTCGCCGCCGTAACACTTGGCCGTCACGTCTTTGCGCGAGGCGCTCACGCTTTCGCGGGCGATGATCTTGCCGCCGATGGCCGCCTGGATCGCCACCTGATAAAGCTGCGTCGGGATGACTTCTTTCAACTTCGCGGCGAGTTGTCTCCCCCGCCCTTCGGCCTTGTCGCGGTGGACGATGGACGAAAACGCGTCCACCGGCTCGTTGTTCACCAGGATGTCGAGCTTGACCAATTTGTCCGCGCGATGCCCGACGTGCTCGTAGTCCATCGAACCGTACCCGCGCGTGATGCTCTTGATCTTGTCGTTGAAATCCACCAGGATTTCGCTCAGGGGCAACACGGTGCTCAGCATCACCCGGCGCGCGTCGAGGGTCTCGGTGTGATCGACGATGCCCCGCTTGTCCATGATGAGTTGCATCATGGGCGAGATGTACTCGTTGGGGATCATGATGAAGCACTTCACGATGGGCTCGCGAATTTCCAGGATCACGCTCGGGTCGGGTAAGAACTCCGGGTTGTCCACCTGCAAGACCTCGCCGTTGGTTTTCTCGACCTCGTAGATCACCGACGGATACGTGGCGATGATGTCCATGTCGTACTCGCGCCGCAACCGCTCCAGGATGATCTCCATGTGCAGCAGCCCCAGGAATCCGCACCGGAACCCGAACCCCAGCGCCACCGAACTTTCCGCCTGGAAGTCGAACGACGAATCATTCAACTGCAGCTTGGCCACCGCCGCCTTGAGCGCCTCGAAGTCCGCCGTGTTGATCGGATAAATCCCGCTGAACACCATCGGGCGGATTTCCTGGAACCCGGCGAGGGGCTCCGTCGCCGGGAAGCGCGTGCCCGTCAGCGTATCACCGATCTTGATCTCGGCCGACGCCTTGATGTTGGCGATGACGTACCCCGTGTCCCCCGGCCCGAGTTCCGGCATCGCCTTCATCTTGGGCGTGAAAACCCCGACCTCCTTCACGTCGTAAGGCCGGTTGTTGCTCATCAGCTTGACGCCATCGCCCACCTTGAGCTTGCCGCTCATCACGCGCACGTACGTCACCACGCCCCGGTACGAATCGAAGGTCGAGTCGAACACCAGCGCGCGCACCTTCTCGTCGTCCCATTGCTTGGGCGGCGGAATGCGCGCGATCACCGCTTCGAGGATGTCCTCGATGCCGATGCCGGCTTTGGCGCTAGCCAGGATCGCCTCCTCGGCGGGAATCGAAAGGATCTCCTCCAACTGCCGCTTCACCGACGGGATGTCCGAGTTGGGCAAATCGATCTTGTTGATGACGGGTACAATCGTCAGCCCCTGCTTGTTCGCCAGGTGGACGGTCGCCACCGTCTGCGCTTCCACGCCTTGCGCGGCATCAACAATGACCAGCGCCCCCTCGCAAGCCGCCAGACTGCGGCTCACCTCATATGCAAAATCGACGTGCCCGGGCGTGTCGAGGAGGTTCAGCTTGTAAAGGTTACCGTTCTTGGCCCGGTACTGCATCGCAACGGGATGCATCTTGATGGTGATGCCGCGTTCGCGCTCCAGGTCCATGGAGTCGAGGTGTTGGTCCTGCGCGTCGCGGTCGGCGACGGTCCCCGTCACCTGCAAAAGCCGGTCGGAAAGGGTGGTCTTCCCGTGGTCGATGTGCGCAATGATGCAGAAATTGCGGGTGAGATTCGGGTCGGACATCGGCGGCCCGGCACTATGCCCGGCAGGGGGGGTGGCGTCAACCCTCGGGCGGCGGGGACGCGGGCGGAGGCTCGACGATCAGGCGGCTGACCCGGAAGAGTTCGCAGGCCCCGCCGCCCGTGTCCTCGCGGGTGAGCGAACTGCGCCAGACAAAACCGCCGGGACCGCGCACCTCGACCAGTTGGCCTTCCATCCAGATGACATCATCGACGCGCACGTGGGCCAAGGTGTTCGCCACCTCCTCGTCGGCCGGGATGATGTGGTTGTTCGCGCTGTGGGTGATGATCTCGCCCGCCGGGATTGGTGGTCCTTCCGGTCCCCACTCGTACAGATAATATCGCCCTCGCTGTGAAATGTTCAACTTGTGGTAGACCGCCCAGTCCGACATTTTGCCCCAGCCCAGCGCGAGGTCCACCGGGGCGATCTTCGCGCCGGTGTCGAACCGGTACTTCTCCACCCCGAGCACCCGGGCATGGATGCGGTAATCGGCGAGCGCGCTGAGCCGGTATTCGCCCGCCACGATCCACGGCCCCTCGGACTGGCTGGCCGGGAGCTGTTGCGGAAACTCCGGCGCGGCGATCCCGGGCGCGGGATGAGACCACCTGCCGGCGGCAAGGAGCCACCACGTCGCGGCGAACGCAACGACGAGCAAGGCAAGGAGGCGCGGGCGGGACATGGACAACAGCAAACCGGGGAGCAACTTTCCTGCCTCTTCGCCGCGCCTTGAAGCGCACGAGGGATCAAGGTTGAAGCGGCGCGACCTATCCATTAAGTAGAGGCTCGTCTCTTCCCATGTCGCACACCTCTGATGGACTTCTGGATATCCCTTTGCTGCTGCGGTTGGCTGGAAGCAAGCCGTTCACGCAGGGCGAAACCTATTTCGCCGAAGGACGCGTGCATCAGCTCCAGGCGTCCGCAGACCGGGTGACCGGCCGCGTCCAGGACGCGCGCTCGTACCGGGTGAAACTTTGGAAAAGCCGCGGGGAGTTTCAGTTCTCGTGCGGTTGTCCGGCGGGTCAGGACGACTTTTTTTGCAAGCACTGCGTGGCGGTCGGGCTGGCCTGGCTTAAAACACCCGGTGGCGGTGCTCCCGTCGATGCCGCCGAACCGCCCTCTCCCCACGCTGGGCGGTCTGCCGACTCCGCCCAGACCCGCGAAAAACTCGCTAGCCATCTACAGACCCTCGCCCGCGAAAGCCTGATTCGGCTCGTGCTGGAGGCGACGGACTACGACGATATCCTGCGCCGTCGGCTGTTGTTGGAAACGGCCGGTGTTTCCCGTGGAACGTCCCCACGGACCGCTGCGCGCTCCGAGGTCACGCCGGATTTCGACGCCTATTGCCGCTTGCTGCGAGAGGCCATCGAAACGGCCGATTACGTCGATTACGACGCGATGCCCGACTACGTCCTGGGAGTCCAGGAAGCGATTTCGCCGTTGCGTGGTCTCTTGCGCGACGGCTATGCCGCGGCGGTGGTCGAGTTGTCGGAATACGCCTTGGTGGCGCTCGATAAAGTCAGCGACATGATCGACGGCAGCGACGGGTCGTTGAACGCCGTGTACGACGACTTGCAACGTTTCCATCTGGACGCTTGCCGCGCAGCCCGACCCGACGTGGAGCAGTTAGCCGGACGTTTGCTCCAATACGAGATCGAAGGCGGGTTGGGCGTGTTCAACAACGCCGTCAAATCCTACGCGGACGTGCTCGGAGAACCGGGGGTCCGGGCGTGGCGTCAGCGGTTGTTCGAGGAATGGTCAGCGTTACCGGCCGCTCCACCCCCGGCTGACCGGCACCGTTCCATCGATCACCGGCGCTTCCAGTTGCAGACGCTCATGGAGCGGGTCGCCGAATCGGAAGGCGACGTGTCCGCGCTCATTGCCGTCAAGGAACGCGATTTGACGAGCGCGCACGACTACCTGTCGCTCGCGGAGCTGCACGCCGCCCACGGACAGCAGGAACGCGCGATCCTCCGCGCCGAGGAGGGTCTGCGCGCTTTCGCGGCGGAGGCGGATGCCGCCGGCCTGCGCGACTTTCTCGTCCTGGCTTACGAGCGTGCCGGCAGGGCCGAGGAGGCACGCGACCTGATCTGGCGCGACTTCCTGCGTGCTGCCGACGAGGCCGGATACCGGCGTTTGCACGAGCATTTCCAATCCGTGGCGTCCGACCAATGGCCGGCGTGGAGAGAACGCGCCCTCGCGCACTTGCGGGAGCGCATCGCCCTGGACACGGCTGCTGCCAGTCAGCACGGCCGGTCGCACCTTCCCGACCACAGCTTGGTCGTCGAGATCATGCTGGAGGAGCATCGCTACGAGAGCGCCTGGCGCGAAGCCCTCGCGGGCGGCTGCCGCGTCGATCTCTGGCTGCAACTTGCGGCGCGCCGCGAAAAAAAACATCCGGCCGATGCGCTCAGCGTTTATCAGGCGAGGCTGGAACCCACCATCGCCGCCGGCCCCGGCGCTTACCGCGAAGCCATCGAGTTGCTCGACAAAATCCGCGCGCTGCTCGCCCGGCTCGGCCGTGGCGAGGATTTCGCTCCCTACCGGGCGGAGATTAGGGCGGCACACCGCCAGAGACGCGGTTTCCTGAAACTACTTGATGCCTCGGATCGGTGAAATCCTCGCCGGTGCGCGCGTCGGGAACGGCAGCGTCGTATCTTTTTGTCCTCACCCACCTCCCCTTCTCCTATGTCGTCCCCTCTCTGGTACAAAGACGCGATCATTTATCAGGCGCACGTCAAGGCGTTCGCGGACAGCAACGGAGACGGTATCGGTGATTTCGGCGGACTGATCAGCAAGCTCGATTACCTGCAAAGCCTCGGGATTACCGCAGTCTGGATCCTGCCCTTTTATCCCAGTCCCTTGCGTGACGACGGGTACGACATCGCCGACTACTACGGCGTGAATGCCAGCTACGGCACGCTGGATGATTTTCGGTTGTTCCTCAAGGAAGCGCACGCCCGCGGTTTGCGGGTGATCACCGAGCTGGTCATCAACCATTCCAGCGACCAGAATCCCTGGTTCCAGCGCGCCCGCCGCGCCGCGCCCGGTTCGCCCGAACGCGACTTCTACGTCTGGAGCGACACGCCCGACAAATACCGGGACGCGCGCATCATCTTCAAGGATTTCGAGCCTTCCAACTGGTCGTGGGACCCGGTGGCAAACGCGTACTATTGGCACCGCTTCTTCCATCACCAGCCGGACCTGAACTTCGACAATCCGGCTGTCAGGGAAGCTGTCTTCGAGGTGTTCGACTTCTGGCTCGAAATGGGCGTGGACGGACTCCGCCTCGACGCGATCCCGTACCTCTTCGAGCGCGAGGGAACCAACTGCGAAAACCTGCCCGAGACCCACGCGTTCCTCAAGGAACTGCGCGCCCACGTGGAGGGCAAGTTCCCCGACGCCATGCTGCTCGCGGAGGCCTGCCAGTGGCCCGAGGACGTGGTGGCGTACTTCGGGGACGGTGACAGTTGCCACATGGCGTTCCATTTCCCGGTGATGCCGCGCCTCTTCATGGCGCTGCAAATGGAAGATCGTTACCCGGTCGTGGACATCATGGAGCAGACCCCGGCCATCCCGGCGAACTGCCAGTGGGCCATTTTCCTGCGCAACCACGACGAACTGACCCTGGAGATGGTCACCGACGAGGAGCGCGATTACATGTACCGCATGTACGCCGCTGACCAACGCGCTCGCATCAACCTCGGCATCCGCCGCCGCCTCGCTCCTCTGCTCGGCAACAACCGCCGCAAGATCGAGTTGATCAATATTCTCCTCTTTTCGCTCCCCGGCACGCCGATCATCTATTACGGCGACGAGATCGGCATGGGCGACAACATCTACCTCGGCGACCGCAACGGCGTCCGCACGCCCATGCAGTGGAGCGCAGACCGCAACGCGGGTTTCTCGCGTGCCAATCCGCAGCAGCTCTACTTCCCGATCATCATCGACCCGGAGTACCACTACGAATCGATCAACGTCGAAAACCAGGAGCAGAACCTCTCGTCGCTGCTCAACTGGATGCGCCGGGTCACGGCGACGCGTCGGCGTTTCCAGGCGTTCGGCAGCGGGACGATGGAGTTCCTGACCTCCGACAACACGAAGGTCCTGACCTTCCTGCGTCGATCCGAGCAGGAAATCATCCTCGTGATCGTCAACCTCTCGCGGTTCGCGCAGGCTGTGGAGTTGGACCTCCATGCCTTCGCCGGAATGCGGCCCAAGGAGATTTTCAGCCAGAACGCATTTCCGAAAATCCGCGAGGACATGCCGTACACCCTCACGGTCGGTCCGCACGGACATTTCTGGCTGCTGCTCGAACCCACCGCGCAGAGCGTCGCCATCGAGAGCGGCGAGCGCACGCTGCCGTTGCTCGAAGGCGTGGCGAGTTACGACGACCTGCTGACGACGAACGTCCGCGCGCGTTTGCAGGGGAAGATTTTGCCCGCCTATCTGCCAACCTGCCGCTGGTTCCGCTCGAAGGCCCGCACGGTCCAGCGGGTCGAGATGCGCCGGGTCGTCCCCGCGAGCGCCGATCCGCACGCTTCCCGGCTTTTGTGGTTGGATGTGAGTTACACCGAAGGGCTGCCCGAAACCTACGCGCTGCCATTGCAAATCCTGCCGGCCGAAGCGGTGAAGTCCCGGCGCTCGGCGGCTCCGACGAGTTGCATCGCGGGGTTGTCCGACGGTGGCGCGCTCTGCGATGCGAGCGCCGACGAGGGTTTTCAGCGCGATCTCTTGAGCCTGGTTTCCGGGCAGAAACATCTTCAGGACGGAGCGCGCGGCGAACTGGTCGGCGTCCCCGCCGGATCGGCCAAGGCGGCTCTGCTGGCCCTGGGAGACGATGTGACCTGCCGGGCGCTCGGAGTCGAGCAGAGCAACACGTCCATCGTCTACAAAAACGAATATTTCCTGAAACTCTACCGCAAGGTCGAGGAGGGCGAGAACCCGGACATCGAACTGACCCGCTTTCTGACCGAACAGGCGGGATTTGCGAACGTCCCGCCGTACGCGGGCCAGATCGAGTTCCGTCCCGCGGACCGCAAGAAACCCACCGAGGTGCTGGCACTAATGCAAAATTGGGTCGCCAGCGAAGGCGACGCCTGGACGCTCACGCTCGACGCAGCCTCGCGTTTTTTCGAGCGGGTGCTCGCGGCACGGCACACCCCCGGAGAAATCGCCCCGGCCACCTCGACACGGCTCCTTGAGAACGACATCCTCGTTGCACCGCAAAACGTGCAGGAGATCATCGGCGGCATCTATCCGAGTCGCGCCGAACTCCTCGGTCAACGGACGGGCGAGCTGCACCTGGCGCTTTCCGGCAAAGCGGCGCACGCGCTTCCCGGCATGGCCCCGGAACCGTTCACGATGCTGTACCAACGTTCGTTGGAGCAATCCATCGGCACCCTGACGCGCAAGGTCTTCGTTGGTTTGCGGCGGAAACTGCCGTCGCTGCCCGAGACCTTGCAGCCGGACGCCATGCGGTTGCTCGAATCACAAAAAGAACTCGCCGCCATCACCTCGCAGGTGTTGCGGGGACGGATCGACGCGGTGAAAATCAGGATTCACGGCGACTACCATCTCGGGCAGGTGCTTTTCACCGGAAAGGATTTTTCCATCATCGATTTCGAGGGTGAACCGGCGCGTTCGTTGGGCGAGCGCCGATTGAAACGCTCGCCGCTCGCCGACGTGGCCGGGATGCTGCGGTCGTTCCACTACGCCGTTTCGAGCGCGTTGCTGCAACGGTGGCCTCGCTGCCCGAAGACGCGCCGCTGCTGCAATCGTGGGCGGATGCCTGGTACAATTATGTCGCGGGGAGCTTCCTGCGCGCGTACGTGCAGGTCACCGCGCCGGCGCGCCTGGCTCCCGCCGACGCCGATGGATTCGAGAACCTGTTACAGGCGTTCCTGCTCGAAAAGGCGGTTTACGAGGTCGGCTACGAGATGAACAACCGCCCCGACTGGCTGGCGATCCCGATGCGGGGTATTTTCCAGGTGTTGGGCGCTACCGCGACCGTCAATGCCGGTGGTGCGCGATCACCGCGATGATGGCGATGACGATCAAGATTGCCAGCACGAGCAGCGTGATCTTCACCCAACTCTTCGGATAGTGTCCGGCCACCGTGCCGGTGTAGCCGTTGACGAGCATCTGGTAGGGTTTGCCGACGTAGTTGTACGACAAAATCCATACCGGCAGCAGGATGTGTTTGAACGTCCGTTGCGAGTAGGACGGGTAGATGGCAAGACCCCGCTGCGTGTCGCCGGGCACCTGCTGGGAGCATAACTTCTGCAAGGCGTCGTTCATGGCACGTTCCGCGCGGTCCGACGCGTCTTTCAGATCGATCTGGTACTGCTCGACCACCCAGCCCGACAGATAACTCGCGTCATACGGCACGAGCTGTTCAACCGTCGGGAAGGGTTCAATCCGTTTCACCAGGTCCGCCGGCACCCCTTTGGAGGCCGCCACGAGTTCGTCGTTGAAAAAATGCTCGACCGTCCCCGCGGCCGGTTCCCAGCGGGTGCGTTGAACCTCGCGGGTACGCTCCTTGCCGTCGGAGTCCGTGTAATACTCCGTTTCGTAATAATGGTAACCCGCCTCCGCCGTCCAGGGACATACCGCTTGCGCGTCGAACGTCCAGTAAGGAAGGTAAAACCCGTGCACGGTATCGGTGAGCGCGGCTTTCTTGAGCAGATTGGGCGCGAACCACCGTGTCTTGTACCACGCGTGCGCCGCGTCGCGGACCTGCGGCTCGCCGAGACGAAACGCCATCAGGCTTTCCGGCCGGATCGGCGCGCGCATCTCGTCGTAATTCGCGAGCGCCGACGACCCGCAAAAGGCGCATTTCTGCGCGGCGACACCCGACGGGAACACCGTGATCGCCTGGCAACTCTGGCAGCGCACCGTGTGCGTCGCCGTCATCCAGCCGCGCTGGTCGTCCGGCACATCGCGCAAGGCCGCGACGAGATCGTGTTCCTCGATGGTGCCGGTGGCGTGGTCGATCTGCGCGGGCGAGGCCGTGCCGCAGTAAATGCAGACGAGCGCCTGTTTGGACGGATTCCACCTCGCCTCTCCCCCGCACAGCGGACAAGCGAACTTTTTCTCCGCCGTCAGGTCCGGGGCAGGAAAGCCGTCCGGGGCAGGCGACGCGCCGCTGCCAGGGATTGGCGGTGGCGTGCTCGCGGGAATCGGTGGCGGACCACCGCTGAAAGATGGGGGGATGGGAGGCGGCTCAGCCATTCAAGAAATCATCGATGGCCTTGCGCGGAATGCGGTAAACGGAGCCGATCTTTTTCCCTTTCAGATCGCCGGCTTCGAGGCTCGCGAGCACGTCCGCCTCGCTGACGCCGAGCAGTTCGGCGGCTTGCGCGGGACTCAACAGCGCGAGCGCCGGAACAGCGCCTGCATCACTGGCGGCGGGCGGGGGCGTCACGGAGCCGCCGCGACGGGAATCGGCGGCGGCACCGCGAGGGATTGGGAGTTGGGAATCGGCGGCGGGGTCTGCGCGGGAATCTGGCCGATCTCGCGGGCGATGCCGACGCCGATGGCCGCTTCCGTGGCCAGGCCCGCAACGCCGGTGGTCCCGAGTTCCATGCCGTTAGCCATCTGGAACTTTACGTAATCGTTCAAGTTGCCGACCGCCGCCATGCTCGAACGCTTGTCGATGGCTTGCTCCACCTCGGGTGGGACGGACACGTTTTCGACGATGAACGTCGTGATCGCCAGCCCGTACTTGCTTTGCACGAACGGGTTGATGATCGGCAGGAGCGCCTCGCCAAGCTCGCTGTAGCGCATGGCGAGATCGAGCACCGGCACCTTGGCTTTGGCCACCGCTTCGCTGAAAATGCTCACGATGCGCGAGCGCATGGTGTCCGCGAACTCTTCCAGGCGGAACACCTCGGTCGTGCCGACGACTTCCTTGAGGAAAGTTTTCGGGTCGGTAACGTGAAAATCGTACGTTCCGTAGGCGCGCGTCCGCACGATGCCGAAGTCCGCGTCGCGCATCATGATCGGGTTTGCCGTCCCCCAGCGATTGCCTGTGAAAAGACGCGTCGTGATGAAATAAACGTCCGCCTTGAAAGGCGAGTTGAAGCCGTACTTCCAGCTTTTGAGCGACGTGAGGATCGGAATATTGTTGGTCGTGAGTGTGTGGTGCCCGGGACCGAAGGAGTCTCCGTATTCGCCTTCCAGGACGAACTGCGCCACCTGCGACTCGCGCACGATCAGTTGCGCGCCGTTTTTGATTTCATGGTTGCTGGCCTCGGCGAACCGGATGGCCAAGGTGTCGCGTGAATCGTCGATCCACTCGATCACGTCGATGACCTGACCCTTGATAAAATTGATAAGTCCCATGATGCGACAACTTAGAAGCTAACTGCGTGCCCGAAAGCAAGCATTATCGGCAACGCGTCAGGACGGCGCGTTTGCAAGGAGACTTCCGGGAAAAAGCGTTGCCGATTCAGGAATGGACCAACCCGCGGCGGACGAGGTTGACGGCGATAGCCGCGAGCAGGAGCGCGACGATCTTGGAAATCGCCCGCATCGCGCGCAGTCCCAGCAACCGCTCGAACAACACGGCGGTACGCAGGGCCACGACGACGAGCAGCAGGTTGACCAGGAGTGCGACAAGCGTCATCACCCACCCCGTCGAACCGACGAGGGTCAGGATGGTGGTCAGCATCGCGGGGCCGGCAATGATCGGCATGCCTAGCGGTACGACGCCGAAATCCGTCCGCGCGTCCGCGTCGCGCCGGTCATGGGCCAGGATGTCCTGGGCGGCCAAGCCGAAGAGAATCAGCCCGCCGGCAATACGAAAGTCGTTCTCCGTGATGCCGAGCGACCGGAAAATAAAATTGCCGAGGAATAGAAAGCCGACAGCGATCAGCAGCGCGGTGATGGCGGCTTCGTTGGCCACCGTGTTCCGACGTTCCTTGGGCACTCCTTGAGCCATCCCGAGATAGATCGGCACGAGCCCAGCCGGGTCCAGAGCCACGAAAAGTGGGATGAACGCGGTCAGAAAGCTCTCAAGCCAGGGCGGCACGGGAAAGGTCCGGTTCGCCGGACGAAAAAGAGGTGGCTGGGGAGGGAATCGAACCCCCGACACGAGGATTTTCAGTCCTCTGCTCTACCGACTGAGCTACCCAGCCTCCTTCGGAAAGGAAGGAATATGTGGCGCAATCGCCCGGCGCTGGCAAGTGGCAATCCGTATTATTTCAGTGCGGTGCGGTCGGTTCGATGGCGCGATCCGTCAGCCGCCAGATCGGTCCGTCCGGCGCGTCGTCCAGCCAGCCGAGATGCGTCGTGGCCACGAGGCGTTGCGAACCCGTTGGCAGCGTGGCCAGCAGCGCATTGCGCCGACCGGGGTCGAGTTCGCCGAAAATGTCGTCGAGCAGCAGGAGCGGCGGCTTCTTCCAGATCGCCTCCAGCAACCCGGCCTGAGCCATTTTCAGCGAAAGAGCCAGCGTGCGTTGCTGCCCCTCGGAGCCGTAGACTGCGGCGGAACGCCCACCCAGCAGCAGGCGCAAATCGTCGCGGTGCGGACCGGCCAGCGTCTGCCGCAAACGCATCTCCTCGTCGCGTGACGCCTGCAGAGCCGACGCAAAATCCTCCCCGCTGCCGGGTTGGTATTCGAGCACGAGTTCCTCCCCTGCCCTGCCGGCCGTGATCGCGCGGATGCTGAGTTGCGCCTGGGCGATCCAGGGTTGCAGTTCCGCGACCAGATTTGCTCGCAGTTGAGTCAGCAACGAGCCGGTTTCGAGCAGCGGCGCGTCGTAAGCCTCGATCTCACGACGACGCGACGGAACGGTTTTCAACAGCCGGTTGCGAGATCGTAGCGCCCGCTCGTAGGCGCGCAGGTTCGCCCGGTACAGCGGCTCGATCTGGCTGCCTAGGAAATCCAGGAAGCGCCGCCGGCCGTCGCCGGAGCCGCGCACGAGTTCCAGGTCGGTGTTGCTGAAATAGACCAGCTTGGCTAGCCGGAGATATTCCGCCGTGCCCGGCTGCTCCACGTCATCGAGCACGAGTTTGCGGCGCTCGGCTCCCAGGAAGAACTGCATCCGACGTTGATCGAAAGTTCCTTGCACGGAGAAACCCCGCGAGCCTTCGCGCACGAGCGGCGCGAGTGAGGCCGAACGCGGCGAGGCCAGTCGCAGCAACACGCAAACCGCCTCCAGGATGCTCGTCTTCCCCTGGGCGTTATCGCCCACGAAGAACTGCGTTCCCGGCACCAATTCGACCTCCAGCCGCTCGAAACAACGGAAATCACGGAGTTGTATCTGCGTGAGCATGAAGCGGATCAGGGCGACTACCGCTAAAGAGAAGTCGCCCTGCGTGGCGGATCGATGTCGGTGCGTCCTCTCACCGACGACTTCCGAACCCGGCATGGCACACCGCCGCACCGATCCCTTCGTGCGCCTGAAAAAACGATTAGTAAAAATGGTTGCCCGGCGTCGGTGACGGCGAGGCAGCCGGCGTGGAGTGGGCTTCTTCTGATGGCTCGCCCTTGGTTCCAGCCGTGTCCGAAAAATTTTTCGAGTGGTAAGTGCTATCGATCTGATGGTCGGGACTGAGCCGCTCGTGGCTGGAGCCGTGACCGTAGTTTTCCGGTACTTCTTCGGCGCTGTGCCGGTCGCAGGCCGCGAAAATGCCCACGGCGGCCAACAGTAGCGCCGCGCGCAGTACGAGAGAAAAGTCGAAACGTCGCGTCGAAGGAATGTGATGCATGGGTTTGTCTGTTCTAAACTGCCGGGCGACGCGGATGTCAAACTTCAAATCGCCACCGTGCCGTTCCCGTTCCTATTCGCCGCGATAGACGCAGCGGGCGGTGGGAGTTTCGTGGATGACGATTTCGCAGAGGCCGGGGCATCGGTGCACCAGTTTTTCCCAGAACCAGCCGGCCATGTTTTCGATGGTCGGATTTTCCAGGCCGGGAATCTCGTTGAGATAAGCGTGGTCGAGATCGGCCACGAGCGGCTTCATCGCCCGACTGATTTCGGCATGATCGTAGACCCAGCCCGTTTCGGGGTTCACCTCGCCCTCGACGCTGATTTCGACCTTGAAGCTATGCCCGTGCAACCGGCCGCACTTGTGGTCGGCCGGCACTTTCGGCAGGGTCTGGGCCGCTTCGAACTGAAAATCTTTGGTCAGGCGGACACGCATTGTCAAAGAGGAACAACAAAAGCAGAAAACGGCGTCCGGTTCAAACGCCCTTCGCCGCCGGGTCCCAGATGAACTTGTGCATCTGGAGCTGGAAACGCACCGGCAGTTTGTCGGCTACCATCCAGTTGACGATCTCCACCGGCGCGATGCGCCCGAAGATCGTGGAGAACAGCACGGCACCGCATCGCGCCGTCAGATCGTGCTCACGCACCATCGCGCGGGACCATTCGTAGTCCTCCCGCGAGCCGATCACGAACTTCACCTCGTCCCGCCGCGCGAGGTGCCCGATATTTGACAGGAGATTGCGGGCGCACTCACCGCTGCCGGGTGTCTTGAGGTCCATGATGCGATGCACCCGGTCGTCGATGACGGAGATGTCGTGCGCGCCGCTGGTTTCGATGAGCACCGTTTTGCCGAGGTCACACAACGAGGCCATGAGCGGCAGGACGTTCTTTTGCAGGAGGGGTTCGCCCCCGGTGATCTCCACGAGCGGGCAATCGTACGCCAGGACCGCGTCGCGCACCTCGTTGAGGGTCCGCTTCTCGCCCTTGTAGAAAGCGTAGGTGGTGTCGCAGTAGGTGCAGCGCAAGTCGCAAAAAGCCAGCCGCACGAACACGCAACGCCATCCTGCCCAGGTGCTTTCGCCCTGGATGGATTCGTAGATTTCGTTGACCGTCAGGCCCGACGGCTTTAGAGAAGCAACGGCCGGAGCGGCAACGGGTGCGGCGAGCGAGGCGGACATCGGAGGCAAAAAACGCCGGGGTGGCGGTCTGCCAATGTAAATGCAAACGCACCGGGTAGAAAATTCTTTCTAAGAAACTCCGCCCGCCGGCCGTTGATCCTTTTGAAGCGCCCGGATGACCGCCCTCAAGCCTGCTGCCCCCGACAGCGATCCCCACGCGTGGCTGCAAGCCCTCGTGAGACGCTTCGAGTTGCCGCTGCTCCAGTATGCCGGGCGGATCGTCGGATGCCCGGACCGCGCCCGTGACGTGGTGCAGGACACGTTCCTGCGCTTGCAGGAACGCGGGCCAACCCGGGACACCCTCGAAGAAGGCAACGCGGCGGCGCGCTGGCTGTTCACGGTCTGCCGTCACCGCGCCTTGGATATCTGCCGCAAGGAACACCGCATGAGCTACCTCGACCAGAACGCGGCGGAAGCGATCCCGAGCACACAGCCCGGTCCCGCCGAACAACTTGCGCGCAAGGAAGCCGCCGGATTCGTGCTGCGGCTGCTCGAAAAGTTACCCGCCCGCCAGCAGGAGGTCATTCAACTCAAGTTTCAGAACGGGCTCAGTTACCAGGAGATCAGCGAGATTACGAGGCTTTCGGTCAGCAACGTGGGCTTCCTCATTCACCGCGGGCTCAAGGCTCTCCGCGAACAACATGCAAAACTGGCGGGGGATTACATTGAACCCACCCATCCATTTGCTGCGACAAGTCACCCTGATCCCGCGAACCCATGAGCACCCCACCCTTCGATCCGGATGATCCGCGGTTGACCGCCTACGCGCTCGGCGAGGCCGGGGCAAGTGACCGGCAGGCTGTCGAAAAGATTTTGAGCGAATCCACGGAGGCCCGCGCCGAAGTCGAGCAGACGCGGACGCTCGCCCTCGCCCTCGAAACCGCGTACGCCCGCGAACACGCGCTCTATCTGTCCACGCACCATGCGGACGCGCCGCTGTCGAACGTCGTCGAGTTCCGAGATAACCGGCGGCGCGGTTGGCCGCGAGCGGCCATCACTGGTTTAAAGGCGGCTGCGGTGCTGACACTCGCAGCGTCACTCGTTTTTCTGACGCTCCGGAGACCGCGGCACCCCGAGGAACACACGGTAGCGTCCGCACCGTCGGGTAACGCGAACTACGTTCCCGCGCCCGTCTCCACCGAGCCGCCCTCCAAGGACAGATCGTTCGCTGGAAGTGATGCGGCGATTCCGTCGAACTCACCGCCGGCACTCGCCTTAGACAAACCGACCGCCGAGGCTCCCGCAGGTCCGCAACTGGCGCGGACGGAGGCCGATATCAACGACGCACCGGCGATGAAAATCGAGCAGGAAACCGGCAACGCGGCGGCACCGGAATCCCGCGCCAGATCAGCGGGATCATCTTCCGCTTTCGAGGCCACATCCGTCGTGACACGGGCGGCTGCCCCGGCCGTCTTGCCGAGCGCCGCCAGCGTGACCGCATTTGCGAAGTCCGAGAGGCCTGTCGCGTCCGACGAGCCGGTTGCCCGGTCAATGGTGCGCGTCCGCTCGGGGTCCGGCGATTTCGTTGGTGGTGTGCTCGTGTCGGACGACGGCCTGATCCTTTCCGCGACATCCTCGCAGGCCGGAATGATGCGGCCACCGTACGTGGTGTTCCTGGCGGACAAGCGGGAATTGCCGGCGGTGATGCAACCTCCCAAATCCGATTTAAGGCAATACTTGCTGCGCGTTGACGCGAAGGGGTTGCCCGCGGTGGCGTTAGCGAGCAAGGTTCCTGCCGACGACGCGCCGCTCACCATTGCTTTTGTTAACCGACGCACGGGGGTCGCGGCATTTTCGCACGTCAAGACCAGCAGGACGACTTCCCAGGACCATGAAGTTCAAGCCCAACCCGAAAACTTTTCCAGGTCGGACGAGGAAGCGGCCTTCGCGTTCAACGCGGCAGGTGAACTCCTGATGATCGAGCCGCCAGCGCCGGGACAAAAGGCGGCCCGGCGCGCACAGGCCGCAGACAAACTTGTGGCACCCGCAAAACTGCTCGTTCGACCCTTCACGGAATCCGAACGCGGATTGCTACAGCAGGCCGGCGAAAGCAAGGGGCATGAATGAGAAAGGGCGCGAAGATCACCTCCGCGCCCTCACCGAAATCATGCCACTGGACCGATCAGCGAACTTTGAGCAGTTCCACCTCGAAAATCAAAGTCTCGTCGGGCCCGATAGGTCCGCCTGGAGTTCCACGTTGGCCGTAAGCCAGCTTCGAGGGGATTACGAACTGGTATTTCGCCCCCTCTTTCATCAGTTGCACGCCCTCGGTCCAGCCGGGAATCACGCCGTTGAGCGGGAACTCGATGGGCTCGTTGCGCTTGTAGGAACTATCGAACTCCTTGCCGTCGAGCGAGGTGCCCCGGTAATGGACCAGAACCGTGTCGGTGGCCTTCGGACTCTTGCCGGTCCCCTCTTGCAACACTTTATATTGGAGACCGGAGGCAGTCGTGTGCACGCCCTCCTTTTTGCTGTTTGCCTGCAGGTAAGCCTGACCTTTTTCGAGAGCGGATTGAGCCATGAGGATATTGGGAGTGAGCGCCAGGGTCGCAACGGCGGCCAGAGCGCGCAGGGTTTTGTGAAGGTTCATCGGAGTGCATGGGAATCGGAAAAACTTTCGGTAGCGAGCGTATCGGGGGCTGCGTTTCCCATCTTGAGGGTGTAGGATCGGATACGTCGATCCTATGACGAACCATCCCTTTTTCCACTGTCCGAGAGTGCGTCTCGTGTTGGGGTTCGCCTTTTGCATGTCCCTTTGGACGAGCGGACGAGTGTCCGCAGAACTTGCCTGGACCAAAAAAGTGATTGAACTGAAAGCGGACGCCCGGACGACCGTGTTGGAGGCAAAATTTCACTTCACCAACGCCGGCAAGACGGCCGTGGACATCCGGCAGATCGAGAGCAGTTGCGGGTGCACCACCGCAGAACTCGAACAGCGCCACTACGAGCCAGGGGCGAGCGGCGACATCATCGCGCGCTACACGGTCGGCAGCCACGTCGGTTTGCAGACCAAGACGATTTCCGTGTCCAGCACCGACCGCGACCAACCGACCATGCTCACGCTCGCGGTGCAGATTCCCGAGATTCTGCGGATCACCCCGCCCTTCGTCGCCTGGAAACACGGCGAAGAAACCAAAGTCAAGCAGATCACGCTCGAACTGCTCCAGGACACGCCGATGAACGACATCGCCGTGCAATCGTCCAACGCCGGCATCAAAGTGGCGTTGCAAACGCTGGTAAAAGGGCGCAAATACCGGCTCGATATCACACCCGCCCAGACCGACCAGGTGGTCTTCGCCACGTTGACGATCCATTGTCAGTACGGCGACGAGGACAAGACTTTCCGCGCGTACGCGACGGTCAGGCCGGTGCAAACCAGCGAGCATTGAGGCCGCGTGGACCGGGAAAATCCGCCTTCGGCCAATCGCCGACGCCCCGCGGCACGATTCCTCCATGATGAAACTTCGTGCTTTCCCCTTCATATCTGCGGCGATGGTCGCCTTTTTGTCCCTTGGCGTGTCTGCCAACGTTCGCGCGCAAGACCCGAACGCTTCGACGACGACCACCACGACCGTGACGACGACCGCACCGGGCCAACCAACGACTGAGCAGACGCAGACCACGGTTACGACCGTCCAACCGACCCCCGTGGTGGACCGGCGCCCCGGCCAGCATGTCGTCGAGATCGAACTGGCGGTTTCCCGGGGTTCGGTGCAGGCGTACTTCGGGCGGGCTCCGCGCGGCGAGAAGCTACAAGTCGGTAGCGCGGAACTGAGCTTCAAGCTGCCGAGCACCGCGACCGTGACCAAGCTGGCCAGCCGCGACGACGATTCCGAGGGCTCGCACAAAGTGACGGCCGACCATCCGTGGCACGTGACGGTGCCCTTTGATGGAGCGGGGCGGTACGTGTTCAACATTTCTGACTGGAGCAACGACCCCGTGGTGACGGTGGCCGTGGTGAAGGTGGACGGTGTCGTGATGTTCAGCGGCCGTGGCAGCGAGGACGATCTGAAAGGCTGGGTGCGTCACGAGTACGGCGCGGGGGTGAGCAAAACCGGCAGCCGCGAAATTGCGTTTGTCCTTCCCGCCGAATAATTCGTCGGCCGTGCAGGCGGCTTCGACCTACCGCGGGCGCTTGGCTCCCTCCCCGACCGGCTACCTGCACCTGGGGCACGCGGCGACATTCTGGACCGCGCAGGAGCGTTGCCGGGCGCGGGGCGGCGTGCTTGTTTTGCGGATTGAAGACCTGGACCGGGAGCGATGCAAAGCGACGTATGCGGACGCTCTGATCGAGGACATGCGCTGGTATGGTTTGAATTGGCAGGAAGGCCCGGACGCTGATGGGATGTTTGCCCCCTATCGTCAGAGCGAGCGGACAACGGTTTACACCCGGGCGTGGCGGCAGTTGGCTGCGGCCGGTGCCATTTACCCTTGCACCTGCACACGCAAAGACGTGGAACTGGCTCTCGGGGCACCGCATGAGGGCGAACGTGAAGCGATCTACCCGGGTACTTGTCGCCCGGCGACGCCGCAGCCTCTCGATCTGGAAAAACCAACGGCCGCGAACTGGCGCTTTCGGACTTCGAATGGCGAAGCCGTCGGTTTCGAGGATGGTGGCACCGGGCACCAAAAGTTTCATGGAGGTGCCGACTTCGGGGATTTTATCGTCTGGCGGAGGGATGGCTTGCCAGCCTATCAATTGGCCGTGGTGGCAGACGACGCGGCGATGAACATCACGGAAGTGGTGCGCGGCGAGGACTTGCTCGTTTCGACGGCGCAGCAGCTTTTGCTGTATCGCGCACTGGGCCTGCAACCACCCGGTTTTTTCCACTGCCCGTTGGTAAAGGATGCTTCGGGCCAACGCCTGGCGAAAAGATCGGGCGCGCACAGCTTGCGCGCGTATCGGGAGGCCGGGGTCGATCCGATTGCCTTGCGTCCGGCGGCCACGTCCATCGCGCGGCGTTGATGCCGGGGGCGATTCCGGTTAACGTCCAATCTGACTTCATCGTGGAAACGCACGACCTCTTTGCTCCCCCGGTCTCCAGCGGCGAACCCGCCGTCGATCCGCAAGCGCCGCTTTCCACGCGCATGCGGCCCCGAACCCTCGACGAGTACGTCGGCCAGGAGCATCTCCTCGGCCCCGGCAAACTTCTCCGTCGCGCCATCGAAGCGGACCGCCTGTATTCCGCCATTTTCCACGGCCCGCCGGGAACGGGCAAGACCAGCCTGGCGGAGGTCGTCGCCAGGGCCACGCGGGCGAAGTTCGAGCGGTTGAGCGGGGTCGAGAGCACCGTCAGCGACATCCGCCGCGTGATCGCCGCCGCCGACAACCGTCTGCGCCTCAACCCGAACGCACGGACGATTCTCTTCATCGACGAAATCCATCGGTTCAACCGCGCCCAGCAGGACGCCCTCTTGCCCGATGTCGAACGCGGCACCGTTCGCCTGCTCGGCGCGACGACCGAAAACCCTTTCTTTGCGGTCAACGGTCCGCTCGTCAGCCGTTCGCAGGTGTTCCAACTTGAACCCCTCACCCCGGTTCACCTCGTCCGCCTGATGCACGGTGCGCTGGCCGACAAAGAGCGGGGCATCGGCGGGCATACCGTCCAACTCCACGAGGACGCCGCGCAGCATCTGGCGACGATCAGCGACGGCGACGCGCGCAAATGCTTGAACGCGCTGGAGGTCGGCGTTCTGACGACGCCCCCTGACGCCAGCGGCACGGTTCAGTTCACGCGCGAGGTCGCCGAGGAGAGCATCCAGCGCAAGGCGGTCGTCTATGACCCGACCGGCGAAGGTCACTACGACACGATCAGCGCCTTCATCAAGAGCATGCGCGGCTCCGACCCGGATGCCGCCGTCTACTGGCTCGCCAAGATGCTTTATGCCGGGGAGGACATCCGGTTCATCGCGCGGCGGATCGTCATTTGCGCCTCTGAAGATGTGGGGATGGCTGATCCTCAGGCGCTGCTGGTCGCGGTCGCCGCCCAACAGTCGGCCGAACTCGTCGGCATGCCCGAGGCGCGCATCCCGTTGGCCCACGCCACGGTCTACATCGCCACCGCACCGAAGAGCAACCGCGCCTACATGGCAGTCGAGAAGGCCGCCGAAGAGGTGCGCGAGGGGATCACGTTGCCCGTGCCTTTGCACCTACGCGGCACCGGCTACCAGGGGGCGAAACGCCTCGGCCACGGTCGGGACTACGAATACAGCCACGATCACGAGAACGCCTACGTGCCACAGGCGTACCTGCCGGAAGGGCGGCGTTATTACGAGCCGAGTGACCGCGGCCATGAGAAACGCGTGGCCGAACGCCTGGCCCATTGGCGGATGTTGTACGAACAGAGCCAGCAGGAGAAATAGGAGAACGCGGCTTCCGCTCCTACTCGTGCCGGTAGCCTCGCGGCAGCAACAGGATCAGGCTCTGTGTGACGAGCAGGCAGGTCAGGACGAAAAATAACACTTCCTCGACCGGCAGCAGGCCGACGTAGAAACCGAGAATTTGCCGGGGATCAAAAAACCAGATTCCAGCGTGGACCGCGGCCTGATCGATGAGGCTGAAAAACGTGGCGCCCACGGCAGCGGGGACGAACACCGCGCGCAAGTTCCGGCTAAATATCTTCCAGCCGATGGCCCATTGCAGCGCAATCAACGGTATGACCCACGCGGTGAGATGGACGAAGTAGTGCCACTTCATGCTCGGCTGTCGGGATCGGCGGCCCGCGACGGAACCGGCAGGAAGAGCAACGTCAGCAAGGCGACCATCACCGTTTCGACGACGAAAAACGCGTATTCCTCCATCGGCAGACGCCAGGTGACGCCCCCGAACGGAACGACAACCGGCGTCACCCGCTGCCAATCGAAATCCCAGATACGCTGGTGGACCGCCCAGTTGTCCCAGGGAGCCGTCGTCAACAAGACGATCCCGCACAACGCCGCGATCCATTTCCAGTGCATTGCCCGCATCCGGCGGCGCGCCAGCCACAACAACAGCACGAAGGCGGGCAGGTTAAACGCCAGATGGAACTGCCAGTAAGTCATGCGTCCGCCTGTCCCGGCGACCTCGGCTAGCTCAGAACATCTCCGCGCCCGTCTCGAAGCCGACATTCTCGCGGATCGAGTCCAGCCGCCGCCGCATCCCGCGCGCGGACTCCGGCCGGTTCACGACGTGCAGGACGGACTGCACCAGCCACGGCAGGCTGCCGAGCACGCCGACCGAGAGCAACGCGATGGCCGTCGTCTGCCGGGTCGAGGTACGCTGGAACTTGTTGGCCACCATCATGCCGATGCCGCAGCCGAGGGCGGCGCGCGTCACCGCCAGCAGGCCGAGGGCCGGGTAGCTGTCTAGTGTCTTCGAGGAGACGGAACTCATAGGGTTGTTTCTGCTGACGAAAGTATATTCTCAGGGGGTGAAAAATACATCTCGAAAAGTGTGGGCGGCGTGATTCATCTTCCACGCGGCCGTTTCTTTTCGAGCTTTTCTCTCTTACTGCATTATCCATGCCCATGTCGATCCCTCGCTTCGTCCTCGTGCTTGCCGGCGGCAGCGGCGAACGTTTCTGGCCGCTGAGCCGCCGCGCCAAGCCCAAGCAACTCCTCAAACTCCTCTCGGACCAGACGCTGCTCGAAGACACCCTCGCCCGGCTCGACGGCTTCGTCCCGCCCGAGCAAATCCTTATCCTGACCAACCGCGATCAGGAAGCGGCCGTGCGGGAACTGCTGCCTCATCTGCCGCAGGAAAACATCGTTGCCGAACCCGCCAAGCGCGACACCGCCGCCGCTATCGCCCTCGCGGTCGGGTGGGTGGCGCGGCGCGACCCCGGTGCCACGATGATCGTGCTGCCGGCCGACCACGTGATCCGCGACACGGCGGGCTTCCAGCGCGATCTTGCCGCCGCCGCGACCGCCGCCGAACAAACCGGCTCGCTCGTGACCATCGGCATCAAGCCGACGTGGGCCTGCCCCGGTTTCGGTTACATCGAGGTCGGCGAGCCCGTGGAGCTACGCGACATGCCGGAAGGCACCCCGCCGGTCTGCAACGTGCGCCGTTTCCGCGAAAAACCCGCCCCGGAACTCGCACAGGTCTTTTTCGACCAGGGCGATTACCGTTGGAACGCGGGCATGTTCGCTTGGACCCTGCCTGCCGTTTTGCGCGAGCTGAGCGGTCAAATTCCCGCACTGGCGGATTTTGTCTCGCAGGTGCGTGGGGCGAAAGATTTCACGGCGACATTGGATGAGAAATTCCCGCACCTGCCGAAAATCTCCATCGACTATGCCATCATGGAAAATGCCGCCCGGGTGTTGGTGCTGGAGGCCGGTTTCGATTGGGACGACGTGGGAAGTTGGCTCGCGGTCGCAGGTTATCTACCCAAAGACGAGCACGAAAATGCGGCTAACTGTCCCTTGACCACGCTGGACGCGCGCGAAAACATCGTTTTCAGCGACCGGCCCGGCGCGATTACTTTGTTGGGCGTCAGCGATCTGATCGTGGTCCAGACGCACGACGCGACGCTGATTTGCAGCCGCCACGAGGCGGAGCGCATCAAGCAATTGACCTCGAAGGTCTCCGCTGAGTTGCAGTAATCGCTCAAAGCCGATGCAAACACGTCCGCGCGCGATGGGAATCGATCTGGGAGAGGTGCGGATCGGCGTCGCCGTGGCCGATTCGCTCGGGATGCTCGCCCATCCGCGTGAGACGATCCGGGTCGGTCCCAAGGGCGAAAAAGCCGTTGTGGCACGGGTGGCCGAACTCGCCGTCGTCGAGAAGATCGGCGTCATCGTCGTCGGCCTGCCGCGCAACATGAACGGCACCGAGGGGCCCGCGTCGGCGAAGGCGCGGGCGTTCGCCGAACGGCTCCGCGTCGCCACCGGCTGCGAAATTCGCCTCCAAGATGAGCGGTTGACCACCGTCGCCGCGCAGAAAGCCCTGCACGCCAGCGGCAGGAACGTGAAAAATAGCCGCTCGGTCATCGACCAGGCCGCCGCGCAGATGATCCTGCAAACCTACCTCGACGCGGAGGCATTGCGCGACCCGCCGCCAGCGCCGGAGGATGTGGGGTGAGCACCGCGCCAGGGACGCGTCGGCTGAAAATGATCGTCGCGTACGACGGCCGCCCGTTTCAAGGTTGGCAGAGCCAGGCCCATCACGACACCGTTCAGGACCGCCTTGAATCCGCTTTTGCCAAGCTCTGCGGCGGCGGGCGGATCATCGTGCACGGCTCCGGTCGCACGGACGCCGGGGTACACGCGCGCGGGCAGGTCGCCCACGCCGATGTCCCCGCTTCCTGGAAGCACGATGCCGGCCAATCGCGTGCCGCGCTGAACGCGAACCTTCCGCCGGTCATCCGCGTGCAGCAGGCGCGTTTCGTCCCGGAAACATTTCACGCCCGGTTTTCCGCGCGCGGAAAAATCTATCGTTACCGTATCTGGAACGCAACCGTGCTCGACCCATTCGAGATCGGGCGCGCGTGGCACTTTCCCAATCCCTTGGACGAATCCGTCTTGCGACAGGCGGCCGCCCGGATTGTGGGAAAACACGACTTCGCCGCTTTCGCCGCCAGTCGTGGCCGGCCGGAAACCAGCACCGAGCGGACGATCCGACAGATCCAGCTTCGGCATCGCGGGCCGCTTTGGACACTCGATTTCGAGGGCGATGGCTTCCTCTACAAGATGGTGCGTTTGCTGACGGGTTCGATGGTGCGTTGCGCCCAAGGCCGTGCTCCGTTGGCATGGCTCGACGATCTTCTGGCTGGCAGGAGCAAAACGTCGTTCGCCGCCCCGGCCGATGGGTTGTATCTAATGCGCGTCCTGTACGGCCGAACGAGCGTCACGGGGTCGGCGTCGGCGACGCGGCGGACGGCGGCGCACCTGCCGGAACCACCATGACAGCGTATTGCTCCACCTTGAACTCCACGCCCGCCAGACTTCCCATGTAGCGCATCACCTCGGTCGCCGGGACGCGGTCGAGATGCAGCGAGATGCGTTTGTTGGCGAGATCGGGCGGCAACCGGAGCACGAAATTGACCTCTACTTTGCCGGCGGACTTTTCCGAGATACGCTGACGCAGGATTTCAATCGCCGTTTGCAGGCTCGTATCCTTGAAGTCCACGGGCACGACAACCTGCGAGAGCATTTGCGCCGAAACTCCCAGGGTCTGCGCGCCGGCTTGTTTTTCGTTGCTGGCGATCTTGGTGAGGAGCGACGCGGCAGGCCGGAAGTTCGGGTCGATCTCCAGGGCAAGACGAAGTTTTTGTTTGGCACCGGCGACATCCCCGGCCCCGTAGTTCTGGACGGCCTCGGTGTAAAATTGGGAGGCGCTTTGCCCCTTCGCGCCAGACGGCACGGCCGATACGAAAACAGAGGTGAGGATGCCCGCGAGGCACACGGCGCGAAGAGCAGGGATGTTCATGGGGGGTGGAATGACCTGTTGGAGCCATCGGCAATTTAACCCTCCGGAAGGATTCACGCCACCGTGTCCCGCGTGAAATCGCGGTACAGCCCCGCGTAGACACCGCCCTGTTGTAAAAGCGTTTCGTGGTTACCTCGCTCAACGATCCGTCCGGCGTCCAACACGAGCACGAGGTCCGCGTGCCGGATCGTGGAAAGCCGGTGCGCGATCACGAAGCTCGTCCGCCCCGCTACCAACCGCGCGAGCGCCGCCTGGAGGCGTTGTTCGGTGAGGGCATCGATGGCGCTCGTCGCCTCGTCGAGGATGAGGATGCGCGGATCGGCCAAGAGCGCCCGCGCGAAACAGACGAGTTGACGCTGGCCGCCGCTCAAGCCGCCACCGGCCTCGCCCACGCTGGTCTGGAGCCCTCGGGGAAGCTGCTCGAAGAGGTCCAGGCAATCGAGATGCGCGCAGACGGCCAAGACCTCTTTGTCGGTGGCCTCCGGACGACTGAACCGGATGTTCTCGGCGACCGTGGTGTCGAAGAGGAAATTCTTCTGGCTGACGATGGCCATCTGCCGGTGCAGACTCTCCGTGGTGATGGCGCGGATTTCCCGTCCGTCGATGAAGAGCTGGCCTTCTCCCGGCAGGTAGAACTTGGTCACCAGATTGATGATGGAACTTTTGCCGCTGCCGGTGTGGCCGACGAGCGCGACGGTCTGGCCGGGTTCCGCGGTGAAACTGATCCCGCTGAGCACCGGCTTGCCCGGATCGTAAGCGAAGCCGATGTCACGCAGTTCCACACGGCCGGCCGTTCGTTCCGGCAGCGGCCGGGCGTCGGGCTCATCTTCCCAATCCGGCGGCCGGTCGAGGAGCTGGAACACCCGTTCCGCGCCGGCCATCGCCGTGAGCGCCTGGTTGTACTGCATCCCGATGATCTGGACCGGCTGGATGAAAAGTCCGGCCATGAAGAAAAATTGGATCAGGTCGCCTACCGGGGTGCCAATCGCGGGATTCAAGGCGCGGTAACCGCCCAGCAGCAGCAGCGCCGCGATGAAAAACTGGCTGTTGAGTTCCAGCAGCGGCAGGAACATCGCCGCCAGGCGTGCCGCGCCCAGGCCAATCTGGAAGTGGTCCGCCACCAAGTCGCGGAACAATCCGGCGTTGACCTCCTGCCGCGCGAATCCCTGGGTGACCCGGATGCCGTTCACCGATTCGGCCAGGGTTGCGGTAATCCGACTGAAGCTTTCCTGTTGTGCGCGGTAAGCGCGGCTCAGGCGTGCGCGGAAGTGCCGGTTGATCGCCCAGATGATCGGCGCGATGGCCAGCACGGCGCAAAACAGCACGGCGTCTGTATAAAGCATCACCAGACCCCCGAAAATCATTTGCCCTACCTGGACGAGGCTCACGAAAAGAACGTCCTGCACACCCACCCTGACCGCCTCGATGTCGGAGGTCATCCGGCTGATGATGCGGCCGAGTTTCGTGCGGTGATGGAAACCCATCGTCATCCGCTGGAGATGGACGAACACGTCCCGGCGGAGGTCGTGAATGACCGCCTCGCCCAGGTCGAGCACCAGTCGGATGCGGAAATGAAAGGTGATCGCCGTCCAAAGCGCGAGCAGGCCGAACCACAGCGCGCCGATTGACGCGCCCCGGAAGTCGCCGCGGGTGATCGGCCCCTTGATGACTAGTCCTATCACGAGTGCCCCCGCAGGCAGTTGCACCGCGCGGACGACCACCGCTGCCAGCAGGAACCAGAGTTGCCGTTTGTATGGACGCACATACGAGAACAGCCGACGGATCAGCGCAAGGTCGAGCGGGCGCTCGGTCGGTTCGTGCTCCTGATCCTCCAGGCCGCCCGGATCGGCCCGGCGGACCACCAGCGTCGGGAGGACTTTGCGGAGCGGTGCCGATGCGCTCATGCGTGCGCGCCCGACGCAAAGCCGCCACGGGGAACAAAATTCGTTTGCCTTTTGGACGCGGTCATACGATAGAACGCCCCTTCCGCCCCCAGGGGCTACCCGCCATTGTTATGAATATTCTCACCGTCATCGAAAACGAACAGAAGAAGTCGGACGTGCCTGCCTTCAAGGTCGGCGACAGCGTGCGGGTGCACACGAAGGTCATCGAAGGTGACAAAGAGCGCATCCAGCTCTTTACCGGCATCGTCATCGGCCGCAAGGGCACCGGCATCAACGAAAATTTCACCGTCCGCCGGATTTCCTACGGCGAGGGCGTCGAGCGCGTTTTCCCGATCCATTCGCCCCGCATCGCCAAGATCGAGGTCGAAAAGCAAGGTACGGCCCGCCGGGCCAAGCTCAACTACCTGCGAGGCCGCAAGGGCAAGCAGGCGATGGCGGTGCGCGAGGCGAAGTAACCCCGCCCGGTTCCACCGATGCCGCCCGCCGAGTCCCCCATCCGGCCGGACCGGCCGCATCTGGAACACGAGACCCGGCTGCGGAAGTCGGGAGGCGCGCGGGTCATTGCCGGGATCGACGAGGCCGGGCGAGGGCCGCTGGCCGGCCCGGTGGTCGCGGCAGCCGTCGTTTTGCCCGAGGGCCTCGAGCATCGGCACCTGCACGATTCGAAAAAGCTGACGCCGCGCCGGCGTCAGGCGATCTACCGCGAGCTGACGACGGCACCGGACATCCTCTGGTCGTGCGCGGCGCTCGACGCTGGCGACGTGGACCGGCTCAATATCCTGCGGGCCACGCACGAGGCGATGCGCCGGGCCGTGCTGGGTCTTGCTTGCCAGCCCGATCATGCGTTGATCGACGGGTTGCCCGTGCATCCATTCCCGATCCCGCACACGGCCATCGTCGATGGCGACAGCATCAGCCTGAGCATCGCGGCGGCGAGCGTGATCGCCAAGGTGACCCGTGACCGGATGATGGAGGCGTTCGACGCGCAATTCCCCGCCTACGGATTTTCCCGGCACAAAGGCTATCCGACGTGCCAACACCTTGCTATCCTGGCCCGCGATGGCCCCTGTCCGATCCATCGCTACTCGTTTCGCCCGGTGGCGGAACCGCATCTGGCCTTCGCGGCCTATGGATCCGCGGCATCGGCTGGGCTGGGTCGGCGAAAAGGAAGCCGCCAGGTTCCTGCGACGGTCGGGCTACAAGGTGCTCTACCGCCGGTTCCGCCCGCGCGACCGGAAGGGTGAGATCGATCTCGTCTGCCGTCACGGGGAGACGCTCGTTTTCGTCGAGGTCAAGACGCGTTCCAGCCTCGCTTACGGCCGCCCCGCCGACGCGGTGGATGCGGACAAGGAACGGCTCATCATCCAGGGCGCGTTGGCGTGGCTGCGGATGCTCCACCGGCCCGAAATCCCGATCCGCTTCGACATCGTCGAGGTTCTCATGGGACCGGATGGAATCCCGCACTGCACCTTGGTAGAAAATGCCTTTGGCCTGCCGGAACAGTATCTCTTTTGAGCAACCCGGGACCGACGGGAGACAAAGTCGAGTCGGCTTGCGGGCGGGCAACGTTGCGTGGATGAATCTCGCTTCGCGGATCAGACAGCAAGCTCGATCAACCGCGCCACGAGCTTGCCGGCCGCATCGATTTCCACGCGAGCGATGCTGACTGGCAGCTTGAATCGACGCGGCCCCGCGCTGCCGGGGTTCAGATAGAGCACGCCATGATCCTCGCGGATCGACGGTCGGTGTGAGTGCCCGCTGATGACCATCCGGATCGATGCGGCCCGAGGATCGAAATCGAGGTCGTGCACGTCGTGAACAACATGAATCAGGAGGTTCCCGACCTTGATCGTGGCCGTCGGTGGCAGACGGTTGGCCCACGCGGCACGGTCAATGTTCCCCCGCACTGCCGTGACAGGTCCCAACTCGCCAAGTCGTGTGAGAATTTGCTCCTTGCCCACGTCTCCGGCATGGATGATCCCATCCACCCAGCCCAACGCGGCAACCGCCTCCGGCCGTAGCAGCCCGTGTGTATCGGAAATGACCCCGATGGATGCCGGGCGCTCAAACGCTCTTTGAGCGAACGTCGGCATGGATGCTCTCCTGCGTCTCCAAAACGCCGTGCGTTTTGCCGATCCCCGCTATTGGATCACGCCGGTATTGGTCTTGTCCATCAGCCAGAGCCAGTCGGTGTAGGTGCCCGAATTCGGAGGACGCTGCTTCTGATAAGTGGTCGAGTCCTGGTTGTTGACGAGGATGCGGGATGACCCGTCGCAGAAGACATAAACGGACCCATTCGGGAACGCCGCTTTATTGAGGATATCATTATTGTTGCCACCGCCCTCAACGAAATCCATGTAGAATTGCAGCTTCTGCGGATAGGGAATTCCCAAAAGGATCGTCTCGCTGGGGATGCTGATCACATTGAGCCGGGGCGCAACCGTCGGATCTGTAAAAGCTCCGATGTCGTTCATGCCGTTGTAGATGTAACTCGTATAGTTGGCGCTATTATTGAAATACTGCGTCGGATCGGTCACCTTGTACGACTTGCCTTGCGCGTCGGGGATCGGGGAGGAATAGACGCGGGTGTCCTGGATGTAAGGCTTGAGCGCGGTGGGCCACTTGTCCGGTGTAGCCCCAGGGTTGCTGGCGTTCTGCACCCGATTGGGCAGGAGAAAGTTATTGTCGCCAGCGTAGAGAAGCATCGCCGCTCCCATCTGCTTCATATTGCTCAAGGTTGCGACGACGTTTCCCTGTTGTTTCGCCTTCGAAAGGACCGGCAGCAAGATCGCCGCCAGCACGGCGACGATGGCGATGACCACCAGTAACTCAATGAGCGTAAACGCTGCCCTGTCGCACGTAGCACGACTCCGCCGAGTGTTCATTGAGCGCCGAAATTATCAGGAGCATCCAGCAATGCACGGCAATTTATTGTCGGGTGTTGTCAGCGGCGGTTGAAAACAACGCTTCAAGCGTTCGCTGCCGCTCGCGTTCCCGGGCAAATTGCGCCGCGTACTTTGGGCGCGGACGGACGGCCCGGCCCGCCAACCAGCGCATCTCGGAATGGACCGGCGAATTGCGCCCCATTTTTTCCAGCGCGTAGATCGCCGCGCCTCGCAAAGTCGCTTCAGGCTCCAGGCTGGGACGGACCGGCCGGTCGAGCACATCCGCGAGTCTTTGCAGCAGGCCGGGCGATTTCAGGATGCCGCCGGAGACGATGATCTCCGGGCGGCTTGCCCCCACGAGGCTCAGATCAGCGATGAGCGCCAACCGATGGAAAACCGCTTCCGTGGTCGCCTGGAGCAGGTCGAGGGCGGTCGTATTCTGATTGAGTCCCTCCACGACGCCAGCGAGGTTTTCTCGCCAGCTCGGGGCGCGTTCCGCCGACCAGAAAGGCAGGGTGACGAGGCTGCTCAACGGTCCCGGTCGCGCCGTCAGCGCCCGGTCGATAGCTGCTTCGCTCGCTGGCAGTTTCAATTCGCGTTTGCACCAGGCGCGCAGGTTGCCCGCGTTGCTGACCGCTCCACCGACCACGTAGCGCCGGGCATCCACGCGGTAGCAGAACAGGCCGAGCGGGCTGTGCGCGTCGGGACCTTCCTGCATCACGCGGAAGGCCGCGCTCGTGCCGACGTTGATCGCCGCGCGGCCCGGTTGCGTCGCACCGGAACCGAGGTTGCTCGCCGCGCCGTCCCCGATGGCCGGCCACCAGGGCACGTCGGCCAGCGCCGGAAAACGCCGTGCGAACGTGCGATTCACCCGGACCGCGTTTTCACTGATGACGGGCAGTTGCCCCGGCTCCAGACCGCACCGGCCCAACAGAGGACCGTCCCATGCCATCGTGCGCGGGTTGAAAAAACCCGTCCCCGTCGCCATGCCGGGCGCGGTCGTTTCCGAACCTCCGTCGCAAAAACGGCCCCGCAGCCAGTCCGCCGGGGATTGCCAGGCCGTCACACGCCGGACGGCACGTCCGCGCGTGCGTGCCAGCCAGCGCAGTTTCGCGGGCCAAAACGACGCGCGCAGCATGCAACCGGTTCGTCGCGTGGTAGCTTTCCTCGGAAATTTCGCCGCGCAACCGCGACGCGTCCGGCCGGCAGCGCGAATCAGCCCAGGTGTAGATCGGTGTCACCGGTTTGCCGTGCGCGTCGGTTCCCAGGAGACCGTGCCAGAAGCTCGTCACCCCGACCGCCAGGATAGGGCGTTGCCCGACGTGCGACAGGGTCGATTGCAGACAGCCGAGGAGGCCGCGTTCGACCACGGCCGCGTCCAATTCCGCCGCGCCGTCATCGGAATGGCTCACCGCATGCGCGTGCTGCGACAGCGTGCCCCGCAGCCGTTGGGCATCGAGGTCGAACAGCGCCGCGCGCACCGAGGAGGTGCCGATATCGACGGCCAGGATGAGCGGAGAACGGTCTGCGGGCATGATCGGACTTGAGATGGAACGGAGGGACAGTATATTTCGCGCATGGCCACCCTACAACCTGCCGTCCAGCCCGTCAGCTACGACTCGAAAGTCGAGGGCAACGTGATTTTCACCACGATGGACGCCGCGATGAACTGGATGCGCAAGAACTCGCTCTGGCCCATGCCGATGGGATTGGCGTGCTGTGCCATCGAATTGATGGCGGCGGCGAGTTCGCGCTTCGACATCTCGCGTTTCGGGGCGGAGGTGATGCGGTTTTCGCCGCGTCAGAGCGATGTGATGATCGTGGCCGGCACGGTCACCTACAAGATGGCCCTCGCTGTTCGCCGCATCTACGAACAGATGCCCGAGCCGAAGTGGGTCATCGCGATGGGTGCGTGCGCTTCCAGCGGCGGGATGTACCGCTCGTACGCTGTGTTGCAAGGCGTGGATCGGATCATCCCGGTGGACGTTTATATTTCCGGGTGCCCCCCACGGCCCGAGGCGTTGCTCGAAGGTCTCATGCGCCTGCAACGTAAAATCCAGGGCGAGCATTCGTTCGTCGAACAGAAGCGCGAACTGATCGCTTCGTTGCGCTGATTCCGGGACGGTTCGCCTGAATTTTATGACGCTCGCCGATCTCGCTACCAACCTCGAAGGAAAATTTGGTTCGGATTTGTCCAGGAAGACCGAGTTTCGCGGGGAGTTATCGTTCACCATGCCCGTCGCCCGTGTGGCGGAGATCGCCGCGTATTGCAAGGACGTGCTCGGGTTCGACTATCTGACCGACATCAGCAGTGTGGACAACTTCGGCGACGAACCCCGCTTCGAGTTGGTCTACGAGCTTTACTCGATGGCGAGCGGCCTGCATCTGCGGCTCAAGACTGCCGTCAGCGAGGACGACATCGAAGCCGCCCCGACGGTGAGCCACCTCTGGCCCACGGCCGACTGGCACGAACGCGAAATCTACGACATGATGGGCATCCGTTTCGCAGGCCATCCCGACCTCCGCCGCATCCTGATGTGGGAAGGCTACCCGTTCTATCCGTTGCGGAAAGATTTTCCGCTGGAGGGCAAACCCAGCGACATGCCGGACGTGGCGTTTTCCAACATTGCGCCGCTGGAAGGCGGGCCGTTCGTCACATCACCGTCGAGCGCCACCGTGAAGGACCGCGAGCCCCGCGCGCGCCATCCCGATATCCACGACGCGCCGCGACGGCCCGCCTACGAGGTGGACTCGGAGCCGGCATGATCCTGCGCCATGTAGCCCTTGGCAGCCGCGTCTTCGAGCAGACGGCTGACGGCGGTCCAAAGTGTGTCGGAACCGCGCGCGATCTTTGAGTTGCGCGCGAAGACCTGATCTCGCCGCACCCCGTGCTCCTTCCACGCGCCTCCCTGCGTGTGGTAGTTGCAAAGCAGCGGTTGCAGACGGTCGATGGCGGCGGCAAAACGCGCTTCCGGCGTCTCCTCGGCCTCGAACTCTTCCCAGGCCTCGCGGACCTCGCGCCGCTGATCGTCAGGCAGCAGGCCGAAGATGCGATCCGCCGCGGCTTCCTCCCGTTCGCGTTTGCCAGCCTGAGCCGCGAGGTCATAGACGAACGTGTCGCCTGCGTCGATCTCGACCAGATCGTGCACGAGGACCATCTGCAGGACGCGCAACAGATTGATCGGTTCGTTCGCGTATTCGGCGAGGGTCATGGCCATGACGGCGAAATGGTACATGTGCTCGGCGTCGTTCTCGCGCCGCGCCGGGTCGGACACGACGCGGTTGCGCCGCAGCACGGTTTTCACCTTGTCGATCTCCATCAGGAACCCGATCTGTCGCGCGAGGCGTTCGGGCAGGAGACCGGCGGGCGGCGTGCTGGAAGCTTCCATGAACGATTGTAACATGGGAACGTCGGGTTTTCCCTCCGCATGGAACGCATCGAAGGTCTGGTTGAACGGGTCACGTTTTTCAACGAGCAGAACGGTTTTGCCGTGCTGCGCGTGAAGGTGCGCGGACAGCGTGATCTCGTCACCGTGCTGGGTTCGCTGCCGGCCGTGAACGGCGGCGAATGGCTCACGGCCAACGGCGACTGGGTGCGCGACCCGCAGCACGGACTTCAGTTCCGCGCGGACAGCCTCGAAGCCAGCCAGCCGAACTCCCGCGAAGGCATCGAAAAGTATCTCGGCAGCGGCATGATTAAAGGAATCGGCCCGGTGCTGGCGAAAAAGCTCGTGGCGAAGTTCGGCGAGGGAGTGTTCGACATCATCGACGCGCACAGCGCCCGACTCGAAGAAGTCGATAAGGTCGGTCCCGAGCGCCGCCGCCGGATCAAGGCCGCCTGGGCAGAACAGAAAATCGTGCGCGAAATCATGGTTTTCCTCCACGCGCACGGGGCGAGCACGAGCCGCGCGGTGCGCATTTACAAGACCTACGGCGACCAGGCCATCGAGAAGGTCCGTGCCAACCCCTATCAGCTCGCCCGCGACATTCACGGGATCGGTTTCAAGACCGCCGATCACATCGCGCGGCAACTCGGCGTCGCGGCGGATTCGGCGCAACGCGCGGCGGCGGGTCTCCGGCACACTTTGTTCGAGGCAACGGGCGACGGGCACTGTGCGTTACCCGCTGAAGTATTGGTCCCGCACGCGGCGTCCATGCTGGAAGTGGACGAATCCATCGTGACCAGTGCCCTGGCCCGCGCCTTGGCCGACGACGAACTGGAACAGGAGGAAATCGCCGGGCAGAACCTCGTCTATCTCCCCGGCATGCTCGGAGCGGAGGAAGGCGTGGCGCGGCGGATCGCGCATCTGGCCGCGCAACCTTCCCCCTACCCCGAGATCGACCTGGAGCGCGCGGTGGACTGGTACGAGTCCACGAAGAACCGCAGCCTCTCCCCCACCCAGCGCGAGGCGTTGGGCGAGGCGTTGCGTTCGCGCGTGTTTATCATCACGGGCGGCCCGGGCGTGGGGAAAACCACGCTGCTCGATGCGCTGCTCGCCATCGTTCGCGCCAAGCGATTGCGCTGCCTGCTCTGCGCGCCGACCGGACGCGCGGCACAACGTCTCGCGGAAGCCACCGGACAAGAGGCGCGCACGATCCACCGGTTACTCGGTTACGGAGCCGGCGGCGGAGGGTTTCAGCACGACGAGAAGCAACCTCTGAGCGGTGACCTGCTCGTGGTGGACGAGTGCTCGATGGTCGATCTGCCGCTCATGCACGCGCTGTTGCGGGCGCTGCCACCGGCCGCCGGATTACTGCTCGTCGGCGACGTTGACCAGCTCCCTTCGGTCGGTCCCGGCCTCGTGCTGCGCAACCTGATCGATAGCAAGATCGTGCCGACCGCGAGACTCACGGAGATTTTCCGTCAGGCCGCGGAAAGCCAGATCATTCTCAACGCCCATCGCATCAACGCGGGCGAAATCCCCGATCTGCGGCCACCGGCGGGCGACTCCCCCGCAGACTTCTTTTTCATCGAACGCGAGGAACCCGAGCGCATCGCCGCCACGCTCGCGGACCTCGCCGCCGTGCGGATTCCGCGCAAGTGGGGATTCGATCCCTTGCGCGACATCCAGATTCTCTGTCCCACCAACCGTGGTGCCGTGGGGGCGCGGCAATTGAACCAACATCTTCAACAGACCCTGAATCCGCCGCGTGAAAACGAACCCAAGGCCGAGAAGTTCGGCTGGCAGTTCCGGCTGCGAGACAAGGTGATCCAAACGCAAAACAACTACGACAAGGAAGTGTTCAACGGCGACCTCGGCTTCGTCGAGCGCATCGATGTGGAAGAGAGCGAACTCGTCGTCCGCTACGAAAACCGCGCCGTCTCATACGCGTTCGGCGAAGTGGACGAACTCGCGCCCGCCTATGCGATCACGATCCATAAATCGCAAGGCTCCGAGTTTCCCGTCGTCGTCATCCCGCTTGCGACGAGCCAACACCTCCTGCTCCAGCGCAACCTGATCTATACCGGCGTCACGCGCGGTCGGAAACTCGTGGTCATCGTCGGACAGCGCCGTGCACTGGAACGCGCGGTCCACCAGCAAGCGTCACGCGAACGCTACGGCGGGTTACTGGCGCGGCTGCTGCGGAAAGGGCGGCAGGACCAGACGTTGGGCTGAAGCCTGAACCTGCGATCCGGTTACCGAAAGCGCGCCCGATCCGTTTTCACCCACGGTAGGGTCGGACTGCAAACGCGCGGTCTCGGCCATGAACGCTCGCACCCGTTCGGGATCGACGCCGTTGTTCCAGGAACCGTCACGTTTGAAATACGAACCGACGATCAATCCATCCGACACCGCCAGAAAATCGACGGCATTTTCGAGGGTGACACCGGAACCCACGAACACCGGTAGCTGGCAACACGCCCTGGCTTCCTCCACGTCCGCCGGGGTCGGCGGACGCCCCGTGCTCGCACCGGTGACGATGATGGCGTCGGCACCCATGAACTCCGCCGCCTCCGCGATGTCACCCAGCGAGAGGTCGGCCGTCCAGGCGTGAGACGAATGCTTTTTCTTGATGTCGGCCCACACCTGCACCCCCGTCGCACCGATGGCACGACGATAACGCAGCAACTTGGCGGCGTTAGATTCCATGATGCCCTCGTCGGCGATGTGCGCGAACGCGAAACATTCCGTGCGGATGAAGTCCAGCCCGGCGGCGTGGGCGACGGCGAGTGCTTCGAGGTCAGCGGCGGCGAGAATCTGCAATCCGATGGGCAGGTCCACCTCCGAGCGGACGGCCTGCGCGGCCATCGTCATCGCTGCCACGATTTCGGGTCCGACCCCGCCACGGGTATACGGCACGTCGTGCATGTTCTCGATCATCAGACAATGCACGCCTGCGTCACGGTAGAGCCGCGCTTCCTCTTGCGCGGTTTCGACGATGTCCCGTACGGATTGCCCGTGACGCGGAGTGCCCGGGAGCGCACCCAGATGGATCATGCCCACGACCGGTTTCGCTTCGACGATCCCGGCTGCGAGCAGGACCGGTCCATTCGTTTCCGTCGTCGGAGAATCCATGACTGGTCAACCAGTGATCGTCCGTCGGCGCATCCGACAGGTGCGCCTTTACCCTGCGGGCTAAACGTCGAGGTTCCGCACGTTTAACGCGTTGTCTTCGATGAACTGCCGGCGCGGCTCGACCACGTCGCCCATGAGGATCGTGAACATCTCGTCAGCCTTGATCGCATTGTCCTCGTTCAGCTCGACGCGCAGCAGCTTGCGTTTCTGCGGGTCCATCGTCGTTTCGTACAACTCCTTGGCGTTCATTTCTCCCAAGCCCTTGAAACGTTTGATCTGGACCCCTCGCCGGCCGTTTTCCTTCACCTTCTCCAGAATTTCGCTCACCGAAAACACCGGGTGCGTGACGCCACGCTCCCCTTCCACGAGTTCAAAAAGCGGCTCGTCCTGCGCCGCATAATGTTCGATCTTGAGACCTTTGCGGGCGAGATCATCGATCAGGCGCTGGATGGAAGCGGACTCGTAGAGTTCGACCAGCCTCGCGCGCCGACGCAGAGCCGAGCCACCGGACGGACGGGGAGCAGGCGGCGTCCCGTGGCCGTTCATCGGAGCGTCCGCGCCATCGTGCTCTGGCGTTTGCACGGGCGGAACCTCGGGGGCCGGTTCACCGAACAGATTCAGATCGTGATTTTCCGTGGAGAACGCGCGTACCGCCGCTTCGTCCGCGAAATATTGGACCGCCTCCTGATTCCCCTCGCGCACCTTGACGAGATAGGCAGGCAGCTTGCCGCCATCGGCCGTGCGCCGGGCGAGATAGTGCTCGAAGTCGCCCCCGTGCCGCCGGATGGCGGTGGCGAATTTGTCGAGTTTTTCGAGCAGATCGAGAATGTCCTTGAGTTGCTCGGTCGTGAATTCGTGGCCGTCCGCGAGGTTGCGTAGCCGCATGTCCTCGGTGCCGAGGCTGATGAGAATCCGGTTCAACTGGATGTCGTCGTCAACGTATTCCTCGCGCTTGCGGCGTTTGATCTGGTAGAGCGGCGGTTGGGCCACGTAGATGTGGCCGCCGCGCACCAGCTTGGACATTTGCCGGTAGAAAAAAGTCAGCAGCAACGTGCGAATGTGCGACCCGTCCACGTCGGCGTCGGTCATGATGATGATCCGGCCGTAGCGCAATTTTTCCAGGTTGAACGAACCCTCCTGTTCGCCGTCGCCGATGCCCGTGCCGATGGCGGTGATCATCGTACGGATTTCGTTGTTGGCCAGCACCTTGTCCAGGCGCGCCTTTTCCACGTTGATGAGCTTGCCACGGATGGGAAGAATCGCCTGCGTGCGACGGTCGCGGCCCTGTTTGGCGCTGCCGCCGGCCGAGTCACCCTCGACGATGAAGAGTTCGGTGGATTCCGGGTCGCGTTCGGAACAATCCGCCAGTTTGCCCGGCAAGCCGCCGCCGCCGAGGGCGGTCTTGCGGACGGTTTCCCGCGCTTTGCGGGCCGCTTCGCGCGCGCTGGCCGCCGTGAGGCCCTTGTCGACGATCCGCTTCGCCACCGCCGGGTTCTGCTCGAAATGAAGCATCAGCCCCTCGTAAACGATGGACGAAACGATGCCTTCGACCTCCGGCGTGACGAGCCGCACTTTCGTTTGCGATTCAAAGCCGGGGTTCGGGTGTTTGATCGCCAGCACGCTGACCAGACCTTCGCGCACGTCGTCGCCGGTGATGACCGGGTCTTTCTCCTTCAGGAGGTTGTTCGTCTTGGCGTAGGTGTTGATCGCGCGCGTCAGAGCCGTACGAAAACCAACCGAGTGCGTGCCGCCATCGGGATTGGGGATGGCATTCGTGAAAAACAACAACTGATCGGTATAGCTATCGTTGTACTGCATCACGCAGTCCACGTGCATGTCATCCTCGACTTCTTCCTGGTCCTTCGTCTTGAACTTCACCTTCCGGCGACCGTAGAGAACCACCGGTTTCGGGTGGATGATCGCCTTGTTCTCGCCGAGTTGGTGGACGAATTCCTTGATCCCGTCTTTGTACAGAAAACTCTGCGCGCGAACCGAATCTTCGCGTTCGTCGGTCAGATTGATCTCCAAGCCCGGGTTCAGGAACGCCAACTCGCGCAGCCGCCCCGAGAGCCGGTCAAACTTGAAATCCGTCGTGATCGTAAAGATCGTCGGGTCCGGCAAGAAGGTGATGAGCGTCCCGGTGATCTTGTCGCTGGGCAGTTCACCGACCACCGTCAACTGCTGGGTGGTGACGCCGCGCTCGAACGCCATGTGGTAAATCTTCGCGTTGCGGTACACCTCGGCCTTGAACCAGTCGGAGAGGGCGTTGACGCACTTCGCACCGACACCGTGCAGACCGCCGGAATATTTATAAGCCCCCTGCCCGAATTTACCGCCCGCGTGGAGGTTGGTCAGGACCAATTCGATGGCCGGGATGCCGAACTTGCTCATGTCCACCGGGATGCCACGGCCATTGTCGCGGATGGAGCAGGAACCATCGACATGGATGGTCACGTCAATCTTCGTGCAGAAACCGGCGAGGTGCTCGTCGATGGAGTTATCCAGGACCTCGAACACGCAGTGATGCAAGCCGCGCTCGTCCGTTGGCCCAATGTACATCCCCGGGCGCTGACGCACCCCCGCCAGACCTTCGAGTTTGTCGATCTGGGCGGCATTGTATTCCTGGTTGGGATCGAGTCGGAAATCTACTTCGGCGGAGGGATCAGTATCTTGCATGACAAAGATTTAACGGACCGCGCGCACGGCGGTGAAGTTATTGAGAGGCAAAATACCATTTCGAGAGCCTCAAGACAACGGTTTTCTTCGGGCAGATTCGTGCGAAAAGCCCAATATTTAGGGTAGGGCGGTCGTCCGCTGTCCATTTGTGGGGTCAAGCAGGCTGTCAGTGGCGGCTTGCCGGATCACGGATGCGGGGTAAGTTGCCGGCAGCCATGAACATCACCAATCAGCCCAAATCTCCTGCCGTCGTGCCGGCGGCCCCGGCCGGCGCGGAAATCATCGATCTCGCCGCCGGTTGCTTCTGGTGCACCGAGGCGGTTTATCAGCAGATTCCCGGTGTGCTCAGCGTGACGAGCGGATACATGGGAGGCGCGACCGTCGATCCCACGTACGAACAAATCTGCGAAGGCGACACCGGCCATGCCGAGATCACGCGTGTCGTCTTCGACCCAAAGAAGGTCTCGCTCGAACAGATTCTGGAAACCTTTTGGAAGATACACGATCCGACCACGCCCAATCGCCAGGGCAATGACGTGGGCACCCAGTATCGGTCCGCCATTTTTTATGCAAATGACCAGCAGCGGACGGTCGCCGAGTTGAGCAAGCAGGCAGCGGCAAAAAGTTTTAGCAGTCCGATCATCACGGAGATTGTCCCCGTGGCGACGTTCTACCCGGCGGAGAACTACCACCAGGATTATTACAACTCGAACAAGACGCGGAACTCTTATTGCGCGTACGTCATCACTCCCAAACTCGACAAGCTCGGCTTGCAGTCCTGATGAGCGCACGCGTCGTTCCATGAAGGTCACCTATTACCTCGAAGTCGCGTCGTCCTGGTGTTATTGGGCCGAGCCGGCGTGGGCGGACCTGCGGGAGCGATATGCCGGCCGGGCGGAATTCGTCTGGAAAATCGCCTTGATGGATGCCTCGGGCCTTCCGGTCTCACGGAGTCAGTGCAACTGGTTTTACCGGCGCAGCGGCACCTTGGTAGCCTCGCCATTCATGCTGAACTCAGGCTGGTTTGATCCCTCGTTGCAGGAGTATCTGGCTCCGAATCTGACGGCGGAGGCCGCCAGGGATTTCGGCGTGACCGATGACCGCGTGCGACTCGCCTTGGCTCACGCCGCTTTGCGTGAGGGACGGCGGATCAGTGATTGGGACGTTTGTGCGTCCGTGGCCGCCGCCACGGCCCCGGATGTTCTCGATGGAACGAAGCTGCTGGAGCACGCAAAATCGCCGGAGATCGAAGCCCGCGCGCGAGCCGCGACCGGGGAGTTTCATGCACTTGGCGCGACGGCGCGGCCGACGTTCCTGCTCGAAAATGCCACCGGCGATAAAGCCCTGTTTTCAGGCTTGGCGAAAGCTGCGCCTCTCATCGCCGCAATGGACGCCCTTCTGGCCGACGAAGCGGACCAGATCGCTTACACGGCGCACCACGGTGGCCCGCCGACCCGGTAGATGCTACGCTCCCCGGTCTTATGCCTACCAACGTCCTCGGCGGTGACCTCCGCTGCTGCTGCCGCGATCCTCTCACCGGATACTACCGTGACGGCTACTGCCGCACCGGCCCGGGCGATACCGGTCTGCATACGGTTTGTGCGGTGATGACGGCGGAGTTCCTGGAATTTTCGCGCGAGCGCGGCAACGACCTGATCACTCCACGCCCCGAATGGGATTTCCCGGGGCTTCGGCCGGGCGACAAATGGTGCCTGTGCGTGACCCGTTGGCAGGAGGCACTGGAGAGCGGCAACGCGCCACTGGTCGATCTCGCTGCCACCCACTCGTCCGCAGTGGAGTTCGTCACTCTGGAAGAACTCCGCGCGCACGCCGTCGAAGACTGAATCCGCTTCAGGTTGGCCCGGCGGACACCGCGCTGCCATCGTCGCCGGCGGGAACGTACACCTTCGCTCCGCCTTCGAGGAACTCCTCGGATTTCTCCGCCATTCCGGCCTGGAGCGCGTCGGTGTCGGTCATCCCTTTCTCTGCCGCGTAGCGCCGCACGTCCTCGGTGATCTTCATCGAGCAAAAATGCGGGCCGCACATCGAGCAAAAATGCGCGGTTTTGGCGCCTTCCTGCGGCAGGGTTTCGTCGTGGAATTCCCGCGCCGTGTCCGGGTCCAGGCTCAGGTTGAACTGATCTTCCCAACGGAACTCGAACCGCGCTTTGCTCACGGCGTTATCGCGGTGTTGCGCGCCGGGATGGCCTTTCGCCAGGTCGGCGGCGTGCGCGGCGATCTTGTACGTGATCACGCCCGCTTTCACGTCGTCGCGGTCGGGCAGTCCGAGGTGCTCTTTCGGTGTGACGTAGCAGAGCATCGCGCAACCGAACCAGCCGATCATGGCCGCGCCGATGGCGCTGGTGATGTGGTCGTAGCCGGGCGCGATGTCGGTGGTCAACGGTCCGAGCGTGTAGAAAGGCGCTTCGTGACACCATTCCAATTGCTTGTCCATGTTCTCCTTGATGAGGTGCATGGGCACGTGGCCCGGTCCCTCGTTCATCACCTGGACGCCGAGTTCCCACGCGCGCTTGGTGAGTAGACCCTGCGTTTCCAACTCGCCGAACTGCGCCTCGTCGTTCGCATCCGCGATGGAACCGGGCCGCAGGCCGTCACCAATCGAAAAGCTCACGTCGTAGGCCGCCATGATCTCACAAATATCGTCCCAGTGCGTGTAGAGGAAATTCTCCTGGTGGTGGGCAAGACACCACTTCGCCAGGATCGAGCCGCCGCGCGAGACGATGCCCGTCGCCCGCCGCGCCGTCAGCGGGATGTAGCGGAGCAAAACGCCCGCGTGGATCGTGAAATAATCGACGCCCTGCTCGGCCTGTTCGATGAGCGTGTCGCGGAAAACTTCCCAGGTCAGGTCTTCGGCGCGCCCGTTCACTTTTTCCAACGCCTGGTAGATCGGCACCGTGCCGATGGGCACCGGGCTGTTGCGCAAAATCCATTCACGCGTGGCGTGGATATTTTTGCCCGTCGAGAGGTCCATCACGGTATCCGCGCCCCATTTCGTCGCCCAACGCATCTTCTCGACCTCCTCCTCAATGGAACTGGCCACTGCGGAGTTGCCGATGTTGGCGTTAATCTTCACCAGGAAATTGCGGCCGATGATCATCGGTTCCAGTTCCGGGTGGTTGATGTTGGCCGGGATGATCGCCCGACCGCAAGCGACTTCCTGGCGAACGAACTCGGGCGTGATGAACGGCGAGATCGCCGCGCCGAACGACTGGCCGGGGTGTTGCTGGTTCGGCACGTTGCGTGCGCCGGTCTTGTTCTCGGTCGCGCCGTACGCCGCCTCGCGGCCGAGGTTCTCGCGGATGGCGATGAACTCCATCTCCGGGGTGATGATTCCCTGGCGCGCATACCATAACTGGGTCACCGGATGCCCCTGGCTGGCACGGAGGGTCTGACGCATCAGGCCGGGGTACGTCTCCAAACGATGGCGAGAATCTTCCACCCGACCAATGGCGAGTTCTTCATGGCCCCGGCTGAGATAGCCGTTGTCCTGCGGCAACACCGCGCGGCCGGTGTAACCTTGCACGTCGCCGCGCGCCACGATCCAGGGCGTCCGCAACGCGGGCAAGCCCGTGCGCACGTCGCAAGGGATGGCCGGGTCGCCCCACGGACCACTGGTGTCGTAAACACGGACGGCCTCGTTCTGCCGGACGCTGCCGTCCACTCCGTTAGTAGGAGCGAGGCTGATCTCGCGGGCCGGCACCCGGAGATCGGGATGGATTTTGCCGCCCGTGTAGATTTTGCGGCTGTTGGGGAGTTGGTCGGTGCTGCGCGGACCGATGGAATCTTTGGCGGCGATCATAGAGGCAGGCAAAAGCGTGCGAGTGGGGGCGCGCCTTGCTATACGCCATTGCACTTCCGCCGTCCAGACGGCGTTCCTCACGGCGATCAGTTCACCGAAGGGAAACCGCCGCCGGAACGAACCGGCGTCGCCCTGGAGGCCGCCACCTGTCGGAGCGCGTCCGGGCCGGCCGCCGACCTCATGGTGAGGCCGGCGGGATTGACAATCGTGCCGAGCATCGGGAGTTGTTCGCTGCGATAATCCGCCAACAGCTTCGGCGGTTTACCAAAGACCGCCACTTCCCGAAAACTTTCCACCCCTTGAGCAATGGCTTCGGCGAGGCGTTCGCGCCATGCGGGATCATTGATGCTGCGGCTTTCCTGGTCGTTCGTCAGAAAGCCGCCTTCGACGAGGATGGCCGGTGCGCGCGTCAGCCGGAGGACCGCGAAACGCGCCCGCCGCACCCCACGGTCAACCTGCGGGATGTGCCCGAGGATCGAGTGTTGCACGCAGGTCGCCAGGGCGAGACTCGCGTTGTCGAACTCGTTACCCGGCACTTCTTCAAACTGCTCCAGTGATGGCGAGGTATCGGCAGTGGACGCGGCACCCTGCGGGGTCATAGCATACACCTCGAACCCGTTGGCCCTCCCGCCATCGCTCGCGGAGTTGAAATGCAAGCTTACAAAGATTGCGCCGTTGATGTTGTTAGCGAGGTCAGCACGCTCCTCCAGCGGTAAGAACTGGTCTCCGTCGCGGGTCACGACGACATGGAGGCCCATCGCTTCGAGTGCCTTCTTCAGGTTGCGGCAGACATCGAGCGTGTACTCCTTTTCGAGGCCCACGCGGCTGCTAGCTCCCCGGTCCTTGCCACCGTGCCCGGCGTCGATGATCACGGTATGGAACGGTGAAAGGTTGGCAATCATGCTCGGCCGCAGAGCGGGCTCGATGGTTTTTGCCAGATCAAAGCGGGAAATCATCACCTGATCGTTCTGGATGAGCACGGGAAACGAAAGCCACTGCTTGACCCCGTTGACGTACACTTCGCGGGGATTACCACCGAGTGCGAGACGCGCCCGGCTATCCCCGAGCGTGATCTGGCGATCCACCATCTGCGTGCTGCCCTGTAGCTGGTAAAAACGGGCGATGTTGTCCAGAGGCAGGTAGTCCCGACCGTCGATTTTAACGAGTTGCCAGGAAGGCTCCTTGCCCGGCATCGGACGTACCGCGCCTACGCTCAACACAGCAAAGCACGCCAAGATGTTCACCAACGACCACGCGCGTTGGGTGTGCGAGCGTCGCCCGCTCCGGATACGATGAAATGTGGGGACAACTAAACTGACACTATTTGCGGTCGAGCATTTGAATCCCAAGCAACTCCACCGGATGAACATATGTGCCATTGTGTTCCTGACCGATAACAGTTCGTTTACATCGCTTCCACCGGCCGTATCACGCCGGTTAACCCGCCCGTGCTGCTGCCGCCAGCCCCGCAGAACAGGCCGGCGACACGGATGGTGATGCGGGGGTAATCACCGCACACCCGTACGATGATGGTGCGCATGTGGCGCTCCCGAGTAGTGCAGCCCACGTGGTTCACTACGTTTTGTGCTACGGCCCCCATTTAGAGGAGAGGCGGAGGCGGGAATCGAACCCGCGGATAGAGGTTTTGCAGACCTCGGCCTTACCACTTGGCTACCCCGCCGGAAAAGGGTGACGCGAGACTCTCACGCTTTGCGCCGTGGCTCAAGTCGATTTCTCGTGAGCATTGTTTGCTGCTGACGCCAGCGCATGCAATTGCTTCCATCGTCGGACCACGTTGCCTCGCCCTCATGCCTCTCGTCGACAAACCACTCCCCGAACTCCACACCTACGCCGGTTGCAATCCCTGTCCGGCTGACCTCGACGCCTTCTGGGACGCCAGCCTGCAGGAGATGGAGGCCACCGACCCGGCCGTTGAACTGCGGCCCGCTATTTTTCAATGCCCTCAGGCCGAATGCTTCGACCTTTACTTCACCGGCGTCGGCGGAGTCCGGGTCCACACGAAATACCTCCGCCCGAAAGGCGGCGTGGGCAAACACCCGGCGGTCCTTCAGTTCCACGGCTACACCGGCAACGTCGGCGAATGGCACGATAAACTGTCCTACGTCAACGGCCTCGGCTACTCGGTGGCAGCCATGAACTGCCGCGGCCAGGGTGGTCCGAGCCAGGACCTCGGCGGCGTCCTGGGAACGACGATGCGAGGCCACATCATTCGCGGACTCGACGATCCGGACCCACGCAGGCTGGCGTTCCGACAGATGTTCCTGGACACCGCGATGCTTGCGAAGATCATCGCCGGATTCCCGGAAGTCGATGCCGAGCGGATCGGCGCGATGGGCGGCAGCCAGGGCGGCGGGCTCACCCTCGCCTGCGCCGCACTTTCTCCGGCCCTGATCAAAAGAGCCGCTCCCACCTTCCCATTTTTGTGTGATTATCAGCGCGTCTGGGAAATGGACCTCGCGGAAGCCGCGTACGAAGAGCTGAAATATTATTTTCGGCAGTTCGATCCCCGGCATGAACGCGAGACCGACATTTTCACCCGGCTCGGCTACATCGACGTACAACACATCGCCAAGCGGATTCGTGGCGAGGTGTTGATGGGCACGGGCCTGATGGACCGGGTCTGCCCGCCGTCCACGCAGTTCGCGGCCTACAACAAGATTTCCGCCAAGAAGCGGGTCATGATCTATCCGGACTTCGGACACGAGGCGTTGCCGGGTTTCAACGACGCGGTTTTCGAGTTCATGGCGGGTTTGTAGTGCCCTTGCCGTCTGACTGATTCGATCTTCCATCCGTGATCTCGCTCCGCGCCTACCACCTGCTGGAAGACGCCTGGACGGATGGCGTGGCCGATTGGTGTCGCGCGGCATCCGGGTTCGTCCTCGGCGGCGGGCAGGCGTGGATGGTCACCACGAGCGACGGTCAGGCGAACTGGATCAAGCGTCGATTGTTATGCGAGGGAATCAGCCTCTTCGGGGTGCAATTTCTCGATGCGGGTGCGTTGCGGCGCGAGCTTTGCCGGCGTCAAGGAATCACGCCGCCAGCCATCGGCCGCCACGCGCTCGAACTCCTCCTGCGGCTCCACGCGCTCACGCACGAAAATATCCATCCGGAGCTTGCCGCTGCCGCCCGTCATCCCGGCGCGTGTCTCGCGGCGTTGGACGATTACGCCGCCGCGCGCTGGTTGGACGATGGGCCGGAACTGTTTGCGGAACTGTTGCCCGCCGCGCTCCAGGGCTGGCTGCCGCTGCTGCGTGCGACCGGGTCATGGGTGCCACACGTCGATCAGAAACTCGTTCGAGCGTTGGCGCACGCGCGACCGGCGAAAGCCGCACCGCTGGCGGTGTGTGTTTTCGGTTGGGACGCGGCGGCGTGGCCGACGTTCGATCTCCTCGTCGCCGCTGCTAAAATCGCCACCCAGGCTGAAATCTACACGCCTTTTCCACGAGGGACTTCGGAAGCCGTTCAGCAGCATTGGTTGGACGCGCTGGAAGACTCGCTCGAAGTTTCCTTCGAGCCCTGCGACCCGAGCACCTTTGTCTCGGCGCAAGCCGCGCTGGCCAGCCGCCTTGAAGGCACCGATCTCTCCGGTGGTCCAGACACCGCGACGCCCGGAGCGCCGGAACTGCTGGCCGGGCACGACACGGGTGACATGGCGACGCTGGCCTGCGACTTCGTGGCGCGCTGGCTGACGGCGCGTCCGGCCGGCAGGTCCGGGCGCAACGCTGCCGACGGTGGACAGCGTCTCGTGTTGCTTTGTCCGGCGCGCGACGTTTCGTCGGTCGGTGTCGTCAAGGCACTGGCCGCCGCCGGAATCGCGGTCGAGGACGAAGTGGGTGAACAGCCGGAGCCGTCGCTTTCCATCCAGATTCAGCGCGCGCTGATCGCCTACCACCAGGGCGAAGCGGATATCCAGGCGCTGCTCGCGTTGATCGAGCTTCTCAACGAACACGCCGCCGTGCGTGAAGACACAGACACGGAGTCCAACGTCCTTTCCCGCGTGTTTCCGCTGGACCCGGTGGAAGTCCGGCGCGCCTTGCACGGAGCGTTCGCGGACGCCCAGCACCACAGCGCACGGGTGCTCGCCGCCACGCCGGGCCTCGCTCGTGCGCCGGTCGCACGGTCGGTGCGTGAGTTGATCGACCATCTCGGTGCCTGGCCCGAAAAGTTGCCCTGGCGCGACATCCTCCGGCGTTGGGAGCAGGGTCTCAACGGGCTTGCTCTGACCACCGAAGTCCTCGAACCGCTCTGGTCGCAACTGGCCGAACTACCCATCGCCGAGGAAGTGCCGCCGGCCGCGTTTTTTCAGTTTTTGAGCGGCATCCTGGCCGGAGTGCCTCCGCGCCGGGCGGCCGAGGGGATGAATCGTTTCGCGCGCGTGGTCGTCACTTCGTTGGAAGGCGCGATGGGCCAGACGTGGGGCGGTGCGTTGTTTCTGGATTCCAACGAAGGCGCGTGGCCCATCTATCCGGGCGAGAACCCATTCCTCGACGACGGAGCCCGCGCCCGGCTCAACGCCCGGCGTGCGAGCGTGGCCGGGGAAACGGGACGGGCACCCGACCGCGGGTATCTGCTGACGGCGGCCGACCGGGCGCAACTCGAACATTTCCGCTTCCTCGAAATCCTCGAAAATTGCACGGGTCCGCTGGCGTTTGCCGGGGTGGCGCGCGACCCGGCCGAGCCGTCGAAGGAACTCTACGCCAACGAATGGGCGCTCCGCTGTCTGGTCGAGAGCGGACAGGCTCCGGGGGAAGGCGAAACCCTGCTCGACCGCTGGCGGCACGCGGTACGCCGCACCCGGCATCACGCCACCCCGCTGGCGGCCCGTGACATGACCCACCTGCGGGAAATCTACGCGCGGCGGCGCGACCCGGCGGCGGAGTTCGACGCATATTTCCTCAACTTTTCCACGCTCACCGCGCCGGATGAGCTTCCGTGGACCGATGCCTGGTCGGGCCGCGACCTGGAGACCGCCTGGAACCGGCCGGCGACGTTTGCGCTCCAGCAAATTTTCGGCGCGGAACCGTGGCGCGATGAGGGCGGTAGTCTCAATCGACGTGAGAACTGGGTGGTGGGCCGGCTCGTGCACCACTGGCTGCGCGTCGCTCTGAATGTTTCGCAGGAGCCTCGCCGCATGACTGCCGACGATTGGCAAAGGGCGCTCGGCGGCGGGTTGGCACGTGCGCGGGCCGGTGCCGAAACCGTCTTGCAGCAGACTCTCGGCGGGAAAGGCGATTCCGGGAGCACGGCGGAACTGCCGTTCTGGTGGCGGAGCACGCTGAGCCGGGCGGAATGGGCAGCGCGGCGCTGTCTGGAAACCCTCGCCGAGACCGCGCAACGTCCCGGCCCGGACGATGTGCACGGTGGCGCTCGCTGGTTGTGTCTCGAACGCACGTTCCGGGTCGATCTCCAGACCGCGCACGGTCCGCTGAAGCTGCGGATGCGTTGCGACGCCGTGCTGCTCGACCGCCCGGATTTTGCGGGTGCCAGCGGCCAACTCATCGACGTACGGACGGGTGCCACGCCGGTGTTGGGTTCGCCTACCACCGCGCAAATCGAGGCCGGTCAGGGGCTCGGCCTCGGCACGCTTCTTTTGATGGGCGTCGCCGAAGGTTTGCGGGCCGAGACGACACAGGCCGGAGTCATTTATCCTGATGGCAGCAACGTGGCGCAGTGGACGGTCGAACACGTTCCCACCTTGGAGCCGGCCGTGGAATATCTTGCGGGGCAGCAACACTCGCTCGCATTCGGTCAAAAGAACGCCATCTCGGGAGGGCACAGCCGTGAAGATTCCGAGTTGCTACCTCTGGCCACGACGCCCGTTGCCTCCGCGATCCTGGCCGCCAAGGCGGTGCTCACACGCCAGCGAGGCGGGCAACCGGTCGGTGAATGAGGTTGACGCAGGCTGTTCGCCGCGTTAAACATCCATCAAGCTCTTATCCAGAGTGGCGGAGGGACTGGCCCGACGATGCCACGGCAACCGCTGCTGTAACCCTGCGTCCAAGGCGCAAGTTCCGGCAGGCCCAGGTGCTAAATCCAGCCTCGTGTGGGCAAGCGATTGCCGACACGCGGAAAGATGAGAGAGACGGCGTGGTTCGGTTGCTGGCTCCGGTTTGTCATGGATGGAGACTGGCAGCAGAACTGGTGCATCGTCTTTCCACGCTTTCCCCAGGTTGGGACGTGGCGGTCGTTTGTCCGGTGTCGTTCGCTACCTGGCTGGTGCGTAAACACGGAATATCATGGACAAAGACCGCAACCACTTCTTCACGAACCTGCGCTGTCGCGAGTGCGGCCGTTCTTATCCCAAACAGGCGATCCACATTTGCGAATTCGACTTCGGACCGTTGGAAGCCGCCTACGACTACGAGGCCATCGGCCGCGTGCTGACCCGCGAGCGGATCGCGGCGCGGCCCCAGACCATGTGGCGTTACCGCGAATTGCTGCCCATTGACGGCGAACCGACCGTCGGCACACAGGTCGGCTTCACGCCGCTGGTGCGCGCGGACCGCCTCGCGCGGAGGCTGGGATTGCGCGAGTTGTACATCAAGAACGACACCGTCAACTACCCCACCCTGTCGTTCAAGGACCGCGTGGTCTCCGTGGCGTTGAGCCGGGCGCGCGAACTCGGTTTGGAAACCGTCGCGTGCGCCTCGACGGGCAATCTCGCCAACTCCGTCGCCGCCAACGCCGCCTCGGCGGGATTGAAAAGCTACGTGCTCATCCCGGCGGACCTGGAAAGCGGCAAGGTGCTCGGCTCCCTCGTTTACGGCACGACGGTCATCGGCATTCACGGCGCGTACGATCAGGTCAATCGCCTTTGTTCCGAGATCGCGGGCAAGTACGGCTGGGGCTTCGTCAACGTGAACTTGCGCCCCTACTACGCCGAAGGTTCCAAGACGATGGGCTTCGAAATCGCCGAGCAACTCGGCTGGCGCGCCCCGCGGCACACGGTCGTGCCGATGGCGAGCGGGTCGCTGCTGACGAAGATTCACAAGGCTTACAAGGAACTGATGACGCTCGGACTCGATCGACGCGAGCGACGTACAGCGTTCACGGCGCGCAGGCCACCGGTTGTTCGCCGATCTCGGAAGCGATGAAAAAAGGGTCCGATCTCTTCAAGCCGGTCGCCAAGCCGCAGACGCTGGCAAAATCGCTGGCCATCGGCACACCCGCCGACGGGTATTATGCGGTTCACACGATGCGCGAAACTGCTGGCAGCGCCGAAGACGCGACGGACGAAGAGATCAGCGAGGGCATCCGCCTGCTCGCCGAATGCGAAGGCATTTTTGCCGAGACCGCCGGCGGCGTGACCGTCGCGTGCGCCAAGAAACTCATCGAAAGCGGGAAAATCGCGCCGGATGAAACCACCGTTCTCTGCATCACCGGGCACGGCCTCAAAACAGCGGAAGCCGTGGCGGGCCAATGCGGCAGTCCCCTACTCATCAAGCCGAGCCTGCGCGAGTTCGACGAACTGATTACCCGCGAAACCAACGCTGCGGCCGTTGCCTGATCCGCGCCGTTTCCGATCCCACAGAACCAACCGTTATGGCCACCAACATCCGCATCCCCACCCCGCTCCGCAAACTGACCGGCGAACAGGAAGTCGTCCAGGCGGACGGCGCGACCGTCGGCGAGCTGCTCCATTCCCTCGATACGAACTTCCCCGGCTTCAAGGAACGCATCTGCGACGAGCAGGGCAACGTCCGCCGTTTCGTCAACGTCTACCTCAACGACGAGGACATCCGATTTCTCGATGAGCAGGCGACCGCCGTGCGTGAAGGCGACGAACTGAGCATCGTCCCCGCCATCGCCGGCGGCTAGGGCTGTTCCGATCTGCCGAAAAGTGGGCGGGATCGGCAAACGCCGGAACCGTTCACCGCTCGACCTTCGATTCTTTGCGCAAGGTTTCCGACCATGAAAAAGTTCCTCGCATTACTGTTCCTCTTGTTGGTGGCGGCCGTTTCACTCGCCCGGGCGGGAGACCAGGATTTTACATTGGTGAACAAAACCGGATTTGATATTCACTCGGTCTTTGTCTCGCCGCACAGCGCCGAAGAATGGCAGGAGGACATCCTCGGCAAGGACGTGCTCGCGAACGGCGATCATGTGGACATCAAGTTCAGCCGTTCCACGAAGGGAAAAATATGGGACCTGAAGGTGGCCGACAAGAGCGGCAAGGATTACATCTGGCAGAGCATCAACCTGCTCGAAGTTGCGAAGGTCACCCTCGAATACAAAGATGGGAAAGCGACGGCGACGTACGAATAGTTGCCAACCGCGCCCTCTGATTCACGACTACGTGCGATGAAAACCCGACTCTGGTTGATGTTCCAGCCGCGCCTCGTCACGCAGCCGGTGGTCTACGAACTCGGCAAAAAATTCGACGTGATCACAAATATTCGCCAGGCGAGCATCAACGAGGAAATCGGATTGGTGTCGATTGAAATCGAAGGTCAGAGCACTGAGATCGAACGCGCCATTACCTGGCTTGAAGAAATCGGCGTCAAAGTCGAACCGGTCGAGATCAACACCATCGAGGGCTGAACGGTGCGGCCGTCGTTCGCGCGCAACGTAAGGCACCCCCTTCCTGCCCAGCCGGATCAATTGAACTCCAACGGCTGCGGAGGATCGATTTTCACCGTCGGCAGCGACGTGGCATCCTGTTCGCCGGGAGTCACCGCCGTCGCTGGCAGCACTCGCTTTTCAGGGACCGGAGTCGGGGCGTTTACCTCGGGAGATTTATTCTGCGCCGTGTTTGCGTCATTGGGCGGTTGGTGGTTCCCTCCGTCGTTGACCACGGGTCGCACCGCGTCGTATGGATCATGGTCGCCGGCGTCGAGAACGGTCGGCGCTTTGATCTGTACCGGCTTCACGTTCTCTAGATTATTCACAGGCAAAGGACGCATGACCTTTGGCGCATTCGGGTCCGTCGAAGGCCTGCTTACGGGGATGCTGTTCGGCTGACCAATGCGCGAATTGGCAAACTCGCCAATGGACGACCGCCCTCCCCCGTGCACCGGGCAGAAACGTTGCGGCATCTCTTCCCTCGTCGCGTAGGTCACAAACGTCGTCCGGTGACGTTCGCCGTCGGTCACGTCGTAGCAGCGGTCGGTCGCCAGATCGCCGGAGGCGGTACAAATCTCCACCTTCTTCAGAATGCCGGGGACCGGGATGTCCTTCGGTGGCATGACTTGCGCCGCCGCGTTCATCACCTTCACCCAGACCGGTAGCGCCACCTGGCTGCCGAAAGCGCCCCGGTAGATCGTGCTCGGTTTATCAAAACCGGTCCAGACTGCACAGGTGACCTCGCTGTTGTAACCCGCAAACAGGGCGTCGGTGAAGTTGTAGGCCGTGCCGGGTTTGCCGCCGGCCGCCATCGGTTTGAGGCCGTAGCGGCTGGTGGCCGTCGTGCCGATGCCGGTTTTGAGCACCTGCGCGAGTTCGTTGTGGACCTGATAGGCCGGACCCACGTCCACGATCCGCACCCGTGGTCCCGGCGTGGCGTGGTAAAGGACGGACCCATCGGCATCCTTGATCTCGCTCAGGATGTAAGGCGCGGCCGGCCGCCAGCCGCCGTTGGGGAAGCCGGTGTAGCCGAGAGCCAACTCGGACAAGTTCACCTCGCTGCTGCCCAGAAACGTCGCCGGGAACTCACGCAAAGGGGAACTGATCCCGGCACGCTTGGCGAGCGCCAGCACATTATCCAGACCGGTCTCGTTGCCGACGCGTACTGTCGCGGCATTTTTGCCTTCGATCAGCGCCAGACCTGCCGGGATCGGTCCGTCGTAGCGGTTGCCCGCGCGTTCGACGCCCCATTCACCAAGAATCCCGTTTTGCCCGCCGACCATCACTTGCCGGTTGTCGAGCACCTGATCGAGAAACAGGCGGCCCGGGAAAATGCCTTTCTGGTACGCCGCCGCGTAGACGAAAGGCGTGAACGCGGTGCCCGCCGGCCGGCGGGCGTGGGGGTGCATGGCGCGGTTGAACTCGCTGTGCTTGAAGTCCCGTCCGCCGACGAGGGCGATCACGCCGCCATCGGCGTTGTTGATGGCGATCAGCGCCCCCTGGAGATAGTCAGGATTCGCCACAACGCTGTGAATGCCCGGCTGCTGCGCGTCGGCGTCGCTGGCCGGCGTTTGCGCGAGGCGTTTCACCTCATCCTGGAACTGCGCCGAATATTGCGCGTACGTCTGGTGATTCTGGAAGGCCGGATTGCGCTCGACCTCGTCGAGTTGCGCCCGGAGGGCTTCCTCAGCTTGCTGCTGGACGCGCGCGTCGATGGTCGTGTAGATTTTCAACCCCTCGCTGACGGCCCGGTCCAGGCCGACCTGCGCGATGACCTGCTGGCGCACCGCTTCGAGCGCGTAACTGTCGCTGCTGGCGAGCACGCGTGGCTTGACCGCGAGGTCCTCCTCGACGGCCGCCTGGTACTGTTCGCGGGTGATGTACTGCTCGTCGAGCATCCGCGAGAGCACGGTGTCGCGGGCCGTTTTCGCCGCGTGCTTGTCGTGCCAGGGCGACTTGTTGTTCGGACTATTGATTAACCCCGCCAGCGTCGCCGCTTCGCCCAGCGACAATTCCCGCGCGTGCTTTCCAAAGTACCCCTTCGCCGCCGCCTCCACCCCGTACAGCCCGCTCCCGAGGTAGATGCGGTTGAGGTAATACTCCATGATCTGATCCTTGGTCAGCGCCGTCTCAATGCGGTGGGCGACGTAGATTTCCAGGATTTTGCGCGAAAACGTCCGTCCGCCCAGCGGGAACGTGTTGCGGGCGAGCTGCTGGGTGATCGTGCTGCCGCCCTGGCGGATGCGGCTGCCGCGGAGATTCTGGAACGCGGCGCGCAGGATGCCGCGCATGTCACTGCCGTTGTGCGTGTAGAAACGATTATCCTCCGCCGACACGACCGCGTGCTGGAGATCGACCGCGATCTGGGCCAGCCCCACCCGTTCGCGCTTTTCCTCGTAGATGTAGCCGAAGGTCGCGCCCGAGCGGTCGAAAATGGTGCTGGCGTTCTCCATCTTGTCGAGCGCCGTCATGTCCAGCTCGGCCGCCTTCGCCATCAGGTGCAGGTGAAACGCGTAGGCCAGCCCACCCGCCACCGCCGCGGCGATGACCAGAACGATCAGGGACCCGATGAACCAGTGGCGGCGGTAGAAGGAAGGCTGGTACTTGTAGGAATTCCGCATGACGACGCGCCGGGGGAGTCGCGCCGAGCAAGCGCGTGCCGGGGAATCTCCACGAAATGCCCCCCGAAGCAATCCAAAACTTTTTCGCCCGCCGGACTAGGATGCCGGTTGCCGGAAAGCGAGAAGTCCGTAAGTTCCCGCTGCGCTCGGTATTCGTTTTGTATGGAGGCTTCCCCCGGCAATCGTGAACTGTTGGAATACATCCGCCAACAGATTGCGGCCCACGGTCCGGTGACCTTCAAATGGTTCATGCAACAGGCGCTCTACCACCCGAAACTCGGGTACTACGGCGCGGGCCGGGCGCGGATCGGTCGGCAGGGCGATTTCTACACGAGCGTGAGCGTCGGCAAGATTTTTGGGGAGTTGATCGCCAAGCAGTTCGAGGAAATGTGGGTGCGGATGAACAAGCCCGTGAGCTTCACGATCCTGGAGGAAGGCGCCCATGACGCGCAGTTCGCCGCTGACGTGCTGTCGTGGACGAAACGGTTTTCCCCGGACCTGCACGCTTGCCTGAAATACTGGATCATCGAACCGAACCCCAAACTACAGGCCGAGCAGCAGGCGATGCTCAGCGTGTGGCCGCGCAACAAGGTGCGCTGGAGCCAGGGACTCGATCAGTTCGAGATGGGATCGCTCTGCGGCGTGCATTTCTCCAACGAATTGCTGGATGCGTTTCCCGTCCATCTTGTCACCTCGGCCGGCGGCCCGTGGCGGGAGAATTTCGTGGACGTGAGCAAAGAGGGTTTTCGTTTCGTCTACGGACCGCCGTCAAACTCCCTGCTGCGCGCGGCCCTCGACCGGATGCCGCCGCCGGAAATGGGCGGGACCACGCGCGAATACCGCACCGAGATCAATCTGGCCGCTCCCCGTTGGATCGAAGACGTGTCGAAGGTCCTCGGGCAGGGCTACGTTCTCACCGTGGACTACGGTTATCCGCGCGACGTGTACTATTCGCCAGAACGCACGGCTGGCACGCTGGCGACGTACTCCGAGCACCAGCGTGGGGACGATCCGCTCGTGATGGTCGGCGAATGCGACCTGACGGCCCACGTCGATTTCACGACGCTCGCCGAGCGCGCCGAGATGAGCGGGCTGCACCTTGTTGGTTATTGCGACCAGCATCATTTCCTCGTTGGCCTGGGGGAAAACGAACTGCTGGCCATCGAACGCTCTACCCGGGAACTGACCCCGGAACTCCTGCGCTTCATCCGCAGCTTCAAGGCCCTGATGCACCCTTCGACGATGGGGATGGCTTTCAAGTTCATCTGCTTCGAGAAAAACGTCCCTGCGAACGACAAGCCGCTGCTGGGCTTCCGGCGATGCCAGGACAGCCGGGCGGCGCTGGGATTGGAGACCGTCGCCGCGGCGTCTGCGGAACCGTACGATCCGTACGCTCCCGTCTAAAGTAATTTAACTCGTCTTATAGCTGCCTCGTGAGCCCCGGCAGGGGCGTAATAGTTTAGCCCACGGCGTGAGCCGTGGGAAAAGGACGTTCTATCTGTCCAGCCCCGGCAGGGGCGTAAGTAAACACGCGGGCGTTGCAAGGACGGTCGTGCCGGTTTTCTTACGCCCCTGCCGGGGCTGTGCTCCAGGGGAGGGCGAGGTCCCACGGCTCGCGCCGTGGGCTAAACTCTGCCGCCCCTGCTGGGGCTTCGGAAAGCGGCTACAAGACAAGTTAAACTGCTCTAGATTCAAAGCGCTGGGCCTCGCGTTTGTTCGAGGACCTTGAACGCTCCACCGGGACCCTCGGGATCGAGCAGATATGCGACGCGGGCATCGCGGCCGGCCTGACGCAAAGCGCCCGGCGAAAGCCAACGACGCAGAAAATCCGCCTGGGTGCCGTACGAGGAGGTGACGAGTCCGAGCGGGCTGCCCCAGCGTTGCAGATCGGTGAAATTCACGTCCGCCGTCAGGTCCTGTTGACCGATCCGCGCGTAAACCTCGCGGCCTGTAAAACGCATCTGCCGGCAATAGGCGCGCAGCGTGCCCGCCGGCCGGCGGTGATACAGACCCGGCAACTCGTCGCCGTAGTCGATGGTCAGGAGGCGGCCTTGCTTCCACGGGGCGAGCTGTTCGCGTTGCCACCGCCGGTACGATCCGAAAACCTCCGCCTGTTGGCCGTGCGCTGGTTTTGCGGTCGATCCCAAGGCTGCCACGGAGGCAACAGCCTGCTCTTCAGCCGCGACCGTCGCGCCAAGGATTTCGTCGGGACGATCCGCTTCGTCCGGCCAGGCGACCCGGATTTCCCGCCAGCCTGCCCCGTCGTCAAACGCCCATCGCGCACACGGAAACGCATCCACGAACTCGTTGGAAAAAATGAGCGCCACGCCGCCGGCCATTACGAGAGCGTCGGCCAACGAATCGTGCCACGAAACCTTCCCCGCCCACCGCGTGAGGCGCGTTTGCTGAGCGGTTCGCAACCCGGTGGAAACCTCCACCAGACCGTAGCGCAATCTCCGGCGGCCCCACCAACCGATCCGGTCGAGGATGCGTGCCGCCAACTCGCCGCTCCCGCCGCCGAGCTCGATGAGGTGCCACCACCCGTCAACCGCCGTCCCGTCGGTCCGATGATGGGAAGCCCAGGCTGCGACGGCATCGGCCAGAGTGGAATGCAGGGTAGCCGACGTGGAGAAATCGCCCTCGCGCCCGACCGTCCGCACACGCCGGGAGTAGTACCCGTGCTCCGGGTCGTACAGCGCGAACCGCATGAACTCCTCGAACGGCACCGACCCGCCCGCCTCCCGGATGCGTTCGCGCAACGCCGCCGCCGCGTTCACATCCCGCAGTTGCGCGCGGCCTCGGCCATGCTGGAATCCACCGCCGTCAGACTGGCAAGGTACGGATCGACCTTCGGCGTCAGCGCCGGGGCCCGCTCCAATGCACGCGGGGTCGTCAACCGCGAAAAGATCGCCGCCTTGATCCGGGAACGCGCCACGTACTTGTCGCCGTAGCCCATGCCGACGTTGCTCGACCAGAAATGCACGCTCGGCACTCCGTTCACCGTTTCCTCCCCGAGAAAGATCACCGAATGCCCGTGCTCGCGCCGGCCGACCTGATCGTTCCAGAAGACCTTCATGAAATCCCCCGGCTGCGCCTTCGCGAAATCGGTGAAGTTCACCCCCAGCCCCAACTGGTAAAACAACCGCGCCGTCCCCGGACCGTTGGCATTCCAGCGTCCCCAGACCCCTTCCCCGTCCCGCTGCCCGTTGATGAGCAGCGTCGCGAACATCCGGGCGTCTGGCGGGAGGTCGCCGCGCGCGACCAGCGCGTTGACGGTCTTCAAGAAAACGAGGTACGTCGCCCCGGAGCAATAGCTCGGACATGCCCGCCCGGCCTCGATTTGCATCCCGGAGGGTCCGGCGAGCCCCACGGCGTGGCCGAGGTTCACCGACGCCTGGTGATTGGCCGAATATCCCCCCAGCGTCGGCATCGTGCGGATCGCCTGCAAGACGAGCGCGTTGTACGGATTCGCGCCCGCGTCCGCCGCCACGGTGTTCTGCGCGCGGAGGGAAGCCGCGCACATCCCGAGCAGAATCAGCGGCAGGAGCAGGGACAGGAGAACGCGCTTCATACAGTTCCCAGCATCGGCGTAACGCTCCCCGCCCGCAAGAGCGCCCGGCGACAACTACTTGGTGATGATCTTGCCGTCGGCAAAATCGTAGAAGTAACGCGCTCCGCCAGTGTTGTAGCGCCCCGCGTGGTCCGGGTCGGGATAATAGTAGAGGACGGTGTTCAAGCTGAAATCGTACAGATACGGAAACGGAAAACCCGGGCTGGTGTAGAAAAACGTGTCGCTCGCGAAATCGTAGAGATACATCCCGCTTTTCCCATCGGCCGCGTCGAAGACATATTCGTAGCCTAAGTCGTAGTGATACAGGTAATGCGGGTTCTCCAGATAGGTGTAATAGCCGAAATAATTACCGTTGGAAAAACTCAGATAGGATACACCGTTGCCGACAGAGATTCCGCCGTTGAAGAACGCGGAAGGCGCGGGCGCGAAGGCTAGCATGACCGGCCCGTTGAGCCCTGCACTGGCAAAGGTCGTGCCCACGCCGTCGGGGGTGATTTTTTCAATGGTGCTGCTGCCCTGATTGGTCACGTAGAGGTTGCCCGCCGTGTCGAAGACCAAACCTTGGGGGGAGTCCCCGCCGGGATAGAGAGATGTCATGCTCACGCCGCCGGGCGTGAATTCCTCAACGAAGCCATAGCTCGGTTCCGCCACATAGAGATTGCCTGCCGCGTCGAACGCCAGACCCTGGGGAAAACCGATCCCGGTCTCGGCGAACACCGTGCCCGCGCCATCGGGGGCGTACTTCTCGATGGTCCCACTGTTCTGGTTGGCCACGTACAGGTTGCCCGCCGCGTCGAACGCCAGCCCGGTGGGGCCGTCGAGCCCGCTGGCGAAGGTCGTGTGCGCGCCATCCGGGGCGTACTTCTCGACGGTGTTGCTTGCGGTTCCCGACAGGAAAAGGTTGCCCACCGCGTCAAAGGCCAACGCGGTCGCGCCGTAATCTTTTCCGATGTTGGCGAAGATTGTGCCCACGCCGTCGGGAGTGAACTTCTCGATGGTGTTGTCGGTCGTGTCGTTGTAGTTCACCGTGTAGAGGTTGCCGGCCGCGTCGAACGCCACGCCGCTGGGGTAGCTCAGGCCCGGGCCAGTGATCGGGGTCGCCTGGCCGTTGGGGGTGAATCTGCTGATTGTGTTGCTCCCGTCGGTCACGTATAGGTTGCCCGCCGCGTCGAAGGCCAGGGATCCCGTCCCGTCTATCCCGGTGTTCACGAACGGAGTGCCCACGCCGTCCGGCGTGTACTTCTCAATCTTGTGCTCGCCGGCAATCCCCGTGTAGAGGTTGCCCGCCGCGTCAAAGGCCAGGGACCCGGCGGGGTAACCGTCGGTGTCGGCGAACACCGTGCCCACGCCGCCGGGCGTGAACCTCTCGATTCCGCCGTGCCGCCCGTCGGTCACGTACAGGTTGCCCGCCGCGTCGAAGGCCAGGTCCGCGGGAAAACTCGTCTCCTCGTCGGCGAACACTGTCCCGACTCCATCCGGGGTGAATTTCTCGATGCTGTGACTCCCCTGATTGGCCACGAAGAGGTTGCCCGCCGTGTCGAAGGCCAGCCCGGTGGGGAGATTCAAACCACTGGCAAACACGGAGGCCGTCCCGTCCGGGGCGAACTTTTCGATCACGTCGTTGAGCCCATCGGCCACGAAGAGGTTGCCCGCCGCGTCGAAGGCCAGGGCGCTGGGAATACCCAGACCTCCGGCGAACGTCGTCAATACGCCGTTCGGGGCACGCTCGACGATGTTTTGACTGTAACCGTTGGCCACGAAGAGGTTGCCCGCCGCGTCGAACGCCAAAGCGTTGGGCGCGCTCACCCCGGCGCCGGCGAAGGTCGTGCCCGTGCCGTCCGGGGTGATCCTTTCGATGGTGCTGTTGCCGTAGTTCGCCACGAAAAGGTCCTGCGCGGGAAGGGCAGCGGAAAGGAGGACAGTGAGGCCGAGAGCGGATGCCGCGGTGATCACCAGATGCCTGCTGCTTGACCGCCTTGCGATGGCAGGCGCTGTCGTTTTGGCCGGGGAGTGCATGGCCGAGAATTTACCGTCGGCGTTCCCGGGAAACCAGCGTGTTTCCAGCTTGCGTCAGAAATTAACAATGCCGTTGCAATTCGGTAACAAAAACGGCACCCGACAAGCAAGCGATTGGTTGGCAGAAGTAAACTGTCCCGCTGCCGAGCCAACCTGCACACTTGTCAGACCGTCCCCGCCCGCTAAAGTCCCTGCCTCTCGAACCTTCTCGCCATGTACGCATCGATCCAGACCTTCAACATCGTCCCCAAGCTGCCGCCCGCCCTCGAACCGTTGCGCGAGATCGTCTACAATCTCTGGTGGAGTTGGGAGCCCGCCGCCCGCCGCCTGTTCCGCGAACTCGACGCCGAACTCTGGACCCGCACCAACCACAATCCGCTCCGCGTCCTCCAACTCGCTCGGCAGGCCCGGCTGGAGGAGTTGGCGACGGACGAGAGTTTCCTGCGGGCGCTCAAAAGCGTCCACGCGCAGTTCAAGGCGTACATGGCCCGGCAGGACACCTACGGCCGGCAGCGTCCCGGCGCGAAGGGCACGCCCGGCGGCAAGGGGAACGACCTGATCGCCTACTTTTCGGCGGAGTTCGGGTTCCACGAGTCGGTGCCGAATTATTCCGGCGGCCTCGGCATCCTCTCGGGCGACCATTGCAAGAGCGCCAGCGACCTGGACCTGAACTTCTGCGCGGTCGGCCTGCTCTACCGGCACGGCTATTTCAAGCAGCAGATCAACCGCGACGGCTTGCAGGAAGCCGTCCAGCTCAACCAGAATTTCTACAACCTGCCCGTGCAGGAAATCCACGCCGACGGCAGCACCGACCCGCTTAAAATCGCCGTCGAACTGCCCGGCCGGCAGGTGTTCGCCAAGGTCTGGAAACTCGCCGTCGGCCGGATCAAGCTGTACCTGCTCGACACCGACATCCCCGAGAACAACCCCGAGGACCGCGCCATCACCGCGCAACTCTACGGCGGCGACCTGGAAATGCGCATCCGCCAGGAAATCGTGCTCGGCATGGGGGGGCCCCGCGCGCTGGCGGCCCTCGGCCTCAAGCCCGCCGTCTACCACATGAACGAGGGGCACGCGGCGTTCCTCGGGTTGGAACGGGTGCGGCATTTCGTGCGGGCGCACAAGCTCGACTTCCGCTCGGCGCTCCAGATCGTCGCGGCGGCGAGCATCTTCACCACGCACACGCCGGTGCCGGCGGGCAACGACGCGTTCCCGCACGAGCTGATGGGCTCGTACTTCGGCGATTACCCGGCGCAGGTGGGCATCGATTTCGAGTATTTCCTCTCGCTCGGACAGGCGACGATCAACAAGGAGAACACGTTCTCCATGACGATCCTGGCGCTGCGCTCCAGCCGGCACGCCAACGGCGTCAGCAAGCTGCACGGGGAGGTGTCCAAGGGGCTGTGGAAGGACGTGTGGGCGGGCGTGCCGGAGAACGAGGTGCCGATCACGAGCATCACGAACGGCATCCACACCAAGACCTGGGCCGCGCCCGAGTTCATGGACCTGTACACGAAGTATCTCGGTGCCGACTGGGAGGAGAACCTGACGAACGTGGACTACTGGCTGCGCGTCAACCGCATCCCGGACGAGGTGTTGTGGGACACGCACCAGAAGCTCAAGGCCCGGCTCGTCGATTTTGCGCGGGAGCGGCTGCGGATACAGCGCGAACGGCTCGGGGATTCGCCGGCGGCGCTGCGGCAGGTGAACAACATCCTCAACCCGGAAATCCTGACCATCGGCTTCGCGCGGCGTTTTGCGACGTACAAGCGCGGCGCGCTGCTGTTCGGGCAACCAGAGCGGCTCCTGAAGCTGCTCAACGACGCCGAGCGGCCCGTGCAGTTCGTGTTCGCTGGCAAGGCGCACCCCAAGGACGACGGCGGCAAGAAGGTCATCCAGGAGGTTTACAAATTCACGCGCGACCCGCAACTGGCGAACCGGGTCGTGTTCCTCGAAGACTACGACGCGCACGTCGGCCGGCGGCTTTACCAGGGCGTGGACCTGTGGCTGAATAACCCGCTCCGCCCGTTGGAGGCCAGCGGCACGAGCGGCATGAAGCTGCCACCCAGCGGCGGGCTGAACCTGAGCGTCCTCGACGGCTGGTGGTGCGAGGGTTACAACGGCAAGAACGGCTGGCCCATCGGCGCGGAAATCATCGAAGGCAGCGTCGATTTCCAGAACGAGGTGGATATCGAGAGCCTGTTTCACACCCTGGAAACCCAGATTGTCCCGCTCTACTACGCGAAGCCCGACGGCAAGCTGCCCATCGCGTGGCTGCGGCTGATGCGGGAGTCGATCCTGAGCGTCACGCCCGTTTATAATACTCACCGCATGGTCAAGGAGTACCACGAACGGCTGTACGAGCCGGCGGCGAAGGCGTACCACGTCCTCAACGCCGACACCGGCAAGCAAGCCGTCGAATTGAGCGAGTGGAAAAACAAGATGCGCCGCGATTGGCCGCAGATTCGCATCGACGAGGTCCAACTCGACCACGCCGACCGGACGAATATCCAGGTCGGCGACCAGCTAGGTGTCGAGGCGAAGGTGCATCTCGGACCAACCGCGCCGGCCGAAGTGAAGGTGCAGGTGTACTACGGCGAGAACCGCGAGAACTCGATCAGCCAGCCCACGATCCTGGAGCTGACCCGCTCCGAGAAAGTCGATAAATCGGGCATTTTCCTCTACAAGGGCGAGATCCCAAGCACCGAGAGCGGTGCCTTCGGCCTGAGCGTCCGGGTGGTCCCCACGCATCCCAACCTCACGCAGGAACACGAGTTGCGGCTCATCACCTGGGCCTAAAGTCGGTCCTACGATTGGCAGCAACGCCGTGCAGCCATGATCGTCATCGTCGGAGCCGGTCTCGCCGGGTTGGTCTGCGCGAAGGAACTCGCCCGGCGCGGCGTCCGCGACGTTCTCTTGCTCGAAGCGGAGGACGAATCCGGAGGCCGGGTGCGTTCGCGGCGAACCGCCGATGGGTTCGTGCTCGACCGCGGGTTCCAAGTCTTGCTCGACAGCTACCCGGCCGCGCGTCGGCACCTCGACATCGCGGCACTGGAGCCGCGTTACTTCGACAGCGGCGCGATCCTGCACGACGGCGCGGAGTCGTGGACGATTGCCCATCCCTTGCGCCATCCGGCGGATGCGCCCGCGAGCGCCACCGGCACGATGTTCCCGGTCGCCGACAAGGCTCGACTCGTGGGACTCGCGGCGGAAGTGCTCGCCACGCCCGATGACTGGCTGCTGGGCGAAGCCGCCTCGGAGCGGGATGTCAGCGCCGCGCACTACCTCTGGCGTCGCGGATTTACGACGGCGACCATCGAACGGTTCTTCCGCCCGTTTTTCGGTGGCGTCTTTCTCGACAACAAGCTCGGGACCAGCGCGGCGCTCCTCCGGTATTACCTGAAGAAATTTGTCACGGGGCGGGCGTTGCTGCCTGCGACGGGGATCGGCGCAATCCCCCGGCAACTCGCCTCCGCCCTGCCTCCGGGGACGTTGCGCCTCGGTTGTCGGGTCGAATGTATTGAACGGCTGGGTGACAGGGCGGACGCCGTTCGCACCGTGGCGGGCGACCGGATTCCCTGCGAGCAACTGGTGCTCGCCACCGAAGCCCCGGCCACCGCTCGTCTCCTCGAACACCCGCGCCTCGCCGGTCCGCCCGCCTTGGGAACGACCGTGATTTATTTCGTCTCGGAGGTGTCCGTGTACGAACGTCCGATGCTCGTGCTGCCCGCCGGACGCTCTAGGCTCGTGCGCCATTTCGTCCAGCTCACGAACGTCGCCCCGGAGTATGCTCCGCCAGGAAAACATCTGCTCGCGGCGACGATCCTCGACCGACATGGTCTCGACGAACGCACGCTCGTCGAGCAGGCGGCACGGGAGATCGCGGAGTGTTATTCCGTGGCGGCGGGGAAACTCGTCGGTGTGGCGCTCGTGCATGTTCCCTACGGACAGCGGCGACAGCCGGCCGGTTTTCTTCGTGGCTTCCCCGCCCCGCCAGCGCCGACTCATTTGCCGAACGTCTGGCTCGTCGGCGGACAAACCACGGCGTGCAGCATTCAATCCGCGATGACCAGCGGCGAACGTGCCGCCGCCTTCCTGGCGGGAGGGAATCGCACGGGAGAAAAGGATTTACGGGATTGACGCGTCGGCACCGCCACCGTTTTATTTTGCACGGATTGAGGCCGGAACCTACGCTCGCCGGGTGGGTCGGTGGCAGCCCCCGCACCTACCCGGAAGCACGGAATGAATGTGACCGCACTGGACGCACCGAGCGAACCTGTCGCCGTGAGGGACGCGGCGTTTCCACGCCGCCGTGACTGGTGGGTGCTCGCAGCGGGGCTGTGTTTGCTGTTCGTGTTTTGCCTGGGCTCGCGCGGCCTCAACGAACCCGACGAAGGGCGCTACGCCAACGTGTCGATGGCGATGGCCCGGCCGGGTGGCGACTGGTGGGAGCCGCGTGAATCGGGTTTCGGCCACTACGACAAACCGCCGCTGGTCTACTGGACCACCGCGCTGGCTTTCCGCGTGTTCGGCTTCAACGAATGGGCGGCGCGCATCGCGCCCTGTCTGGGCGCGGCCCTGGCGCTGGCCGGGCTCGCGTGGGCGGCGATCTGCCTGTACGGCCCGCGCGTCGCGTGGTGGTCGGTTTTGATGTGTGGCACCAGCTTGCAGTTTTGGGTTATCGGCCGTCTCCTGTCGCCGGACATGCTGATGACAGGCTGGTGCACGCTGGCCGTGGCGGCCTGGCTCGAATGCCGTCACCGCCAGGGTGCCTGGAGTTTTTGGCTGGTGTCGCTCGCGTGCTGGACGCTGGCGTGGTGGACCAAGGCGACGCCTTCGCTCATCCCGCTGGCAGGCGTCCTGGTCGGAACCTATGTGAACGGCGACACCGCCGGGCGGCGGGCGCTACGTGTGTGGGTGCTGCTGCCGGCGATCATCGCCCTCGGATCGCCGTGGTATCTGTCGATGCTGCACCGCTACCCGGAATTATCGCAATTTTTCTTCCGGCGCGAACTGGTGGATCGCGTCGCCGGTCACGTGGACGGCCGGCGCGCCTCCCGGCTCTTCTACTTGCCCTTTAGCCTAGGTGCGTGGTTGCCCTGGTGGCCTGTCGCGGCCTGGAAAATCTGGCGGCGGCCTGCGGGTTCGCGTTTCGCGGGCTGGCATCGACGGATCGGCGTCGAAGGCTGGATTGTGGTCGTCGGGCTTCTGCTGTTTTCGATGGTCAACTCGAAGCTGCCGACCTATACGGTCGTGCTCGCCCCCTGGGCGATGCTGCTGATGGCCCGCGCGGTCTGCGGCGAACCCGGCGCGCAACCGACCGCGCTGTTTCTTTTGCCAGGCATTGCCGTCGCGGTGATAATGCTGGTCGGCGTGGCCGTGCTGCCGCCGTTGATCGAGTCGCGGTCGGGACCGAATTCCAGCTTGCGCGAAGTCTGCCGCTTCCTCCGCGAACACGGCGCGCGGGAAGTCGATGCGGACCATCATTGGCCCGGTGCGGAGTTCTACCTGGAAGATGCCCACGTTCGCTACGTTTTGCGGGCTGCGGACAACCAGCGCGAACGCGTGTCGGACCCGGGTCTGGTGCCCGACCGGTTCATCGATCCGCGCGATTGGCTCGACCAGCCGGGTCGTCCGGCGAACTCCCCACCCGCCTCGGGCGAACGCTGGCTGGTCCGGTTCCGCGGACAGCGGGAGTCAGCGTTCGATCCGGTTTTTTCTCCGGGCGGGCCGCCGAAGGTCGTCACCATCGGCCAGTTCGATCTTTATCACGTCGTGTTATCCGACGGCCACGTCGTCGAGACACCCGTCGTCCTGCGCTGACCGCCGGGCCGGCGTCCCTGCCGCCCAACTTGGCAAAAGCGGGTTGTTGAGCGAACTTGCGGTGCTACAACGCCCCGAATATGGAAGCCGCCGCCGACGCCAGCCAGTTTGATCCCATCGATGCCGTGCTCGCCGACGTGCGCGCCGGTAAACCGGTTATCGTGACCGACGACGCCGGCCGCGAGAACGAAGGCGACCTCATCTTCGCCGCCGAGAAAGCCACGGCGGAAAGCGTGGCGTTCATGGTGAAACACACCAGCGGGGTGATCTGCGTGCCGATGGAAGGCCCGGAACTCGACCGTTTGGAACTGCCACTCATGACTCCGCTGGCCGCCAACACCGAGCGGATGCGCACGGCCTACACAATCAGCGTGGATGCCGCCCAGGGAGTGACCACCGGGATTTCGGCGGCCGACCGCGCGCGGACCATCCGACTCCTGGCGGAACCTGGCACGTCGCCACGTGACCTCGCGCGGCCGGGCCACGTGTTCCCGTTGCGCTACCGCGAAGGTGGTGTGTTGCGCCGGGCGGGTCACACGGAAGCCGCCGTCGATCTCGCACGGCTCGCGGGGCTGCGGCCAGCGGGTGTCCTCGCGGAAATCGTCAACGACGACGGCACGATGGCCCGCGTGCCCGAACTCCTTCGCTTCAAGGAACAGCACGGACTGAAATTTTGCACCATCGACGCGTTGATCGCTTACCGCCGTCAGCGTGAGAAACTCGTCGAGCGGGTGGAGGTCATCCAGCTTGCCGACCGACTACGGCGACTTCCAGCTTTACCTGTACCGCAACAAGCTGGACGACAAGCATCACCTCGCGCTAGTCAAAGGACGCATCGATCCCGATGTCCCGGTGCCGGTGCGCGTCCACAGCGAGTGCCTGACCGGTGACGTTTTCGGTTCGCGCCGCTGCGACTGCGGCGGCCAGCTCCAGGCGGCCCTGCAACAGATCGAGGATGACGGCGCGGGCGTGCTCGTGTACCTGCGCCAGGAAGGGCGCGGGATCGGCCTGGCGGCGAAAATCCATGCGTACAAGCTCCAGGAGGAAGGACTCGATACCGTGGAGGCAAATGAAAAACTCGGGTTCGCGCCCGACCTGCGCGATTACGGTCTGGGCGCGCAAATCCTCCTCGATGTCGGCGTGCGGAAATTCCGCTTCATGACGAACAACCCCCGCAAGGTCGTGGGCCTCGAAGGCTACGGCCTGGAGATGGTCGAGCAGATTCCGATTCGCACCGAGGCCAATCCGCACAACGAGAAGTACCTCCACACCAAGAAGCTCAAACTGGGGCACTTGCTGTGACTCCCGGGTCGCGGTCACGAGAATTTCGCCGTCGAGCGCCTTGCGGCGCGGCGCGCACATCGTCAACAGTAGGCGCGATGTTAAAGCTCAGAGTTGGCGGTCCGCGGGTGCTCGGCGGTGCCCGGCGCACGTTTGCGCTGGTCGCCAGCCAGTACAACCCCGAGTACGTCCAGGGGCTGGTGGACCACACCGCCGTCGAGTTGATGCGCGTGGTCCCCAACGCGCGGCTGATCCTCCACCAAGTGCCGGGGGCTTTCGAAATCCCGATCGTCGTGCAGGAACTCGCCGCCCGGCCGGACAACGAGATCGATGTGATCATCGCCCTCGGCGTCATCCTCCAGGGAGAAACCGACCACGCCGAACTCCTCTCGCGCACCGTGACCGATGCTCTCCAGCAGATCGCGCTCGACCACCGCCTGCCGGTGATTCATCAGGTGCTCACCTGCAAGGACGAGGACCAGGCGAAGGTGCGCTGCATCGACGCCAAATTCAACCGCGGCACCGAGGCCGCGCGGGCGGCCGTCAGCATGTCGAACCTGCTCGCGCAGCTCCGCGAATAATCCGCTGTTTCGTTCGAGCCATGGGCAAACGTCGTGAGGGCCGCGAGGCGGCCGTGCAATTTCTCGTCTACTGCGACCTCAACCAGGGCGCGGGGATCGCGACCGCCGCGGAGTTCTGGGAACTGCGCCCGGCGAGCAAGCCGATCCGCGATTTCGCGCTGAACCTGGTGGAAGGGGTGCTCCGCCACCAGGGCGAGACCGACGAACGGATTTCGCGCTACGCCGAAAACTACGAGCTGGGCCGCCTCGCCGTCGTGGACCGGAACATCCTGCGTCTGGCGATCTACGAGATGCTCCACCGCCACGACATCCCGCCGGTCGTATCGATCAACGAGGCCATCGAGATTGCCAAACGCTTCGGCACCGAGGAAAGCAGCCGGTTCGTCAACGGCATCCTCGACCGCGTGAAGCTCGACCTCACCCGGCCCCTGCGCACTGCGACCGGTGAATCGCAACGGCCATGACGGCGGCAGCCGCCAACACGGCGCATGAGATGTTTTCGCGCTTGAGCTTTGCGCGTGCTTAGGATTTAAGGAGTGCACCCAGGTGGCTATCGGCTTTTTCAAATCTCTCCTCCAAAAGTTCACCGGCCGTCCGGTCGACTGGGATGAACTGGAGGAAACGCTCATCCGCGCCGACCTCGGCGTGCCGCTGACCCAGCAAATCATGGCCGACGCTCCGGACGCAGGCGGAGAAACGCGACCGCCGAGGACGTGGTGGACGTGACCCGCGCGGCCATCCAGCGCCTGCTGCCGCCGGCCAGCCCGCCGATCCGGCCGCTGCCCAACCGGCCGAAGGCGATCCTGATCGTCGGCGTCAACGGCACCGGCAAGACGACCTCCACCGCGAAGCTGGCGAACTATTTCAAGCGCAACCGCTACGGCGTCATGCTCGCGGCGGCGGACACGTTCCGCGCGGCGGCCATCGAGCAACTCGGCGTCTGGAGCGAGCGCATCGGCGTCGAAATGATCCGCGGCCAGTACAACGGCGACCCGGCCGCGCTGTGTTACGACGCTTACACGGCCGCCGAGAAAAAGAACGTCGAGTTCCTGATCTGCGACACCGCCGGGCGCTTGCACAACCGGGAAAACCTCATGGACGAACTCGGCAAGATCAACCGCATCCTCGCCAAGCACGATCCCGAGGCGCCGCACGAGCGGCTGCTGGTCGTCGACGCCACCACGGGATCGAACGCCGTATCACAGGCGCGCGAGTTCCACGCGGCGGTCGGGCTGACGGGTCTGATCGTCACGAAGCTCGACGGCAGCGGCAAGGGCGGCGTCCTGGTGGCCATCCAGAACGAACTCGGCATCCCGACGCGTTTCATCGGCACGGGAGAAGCGATCGACGACTTCGAGCCGTTCGATCCGCAACGCTTCGTCGAGACCATTCTCTAAGTCCCTCTCCCCGTCCCTCGTATGAACCCTTCGGGCACGCTGCCCACCACCAAGCTGCAGAAGATCGACCGTCTGGGTGGGCGTGCCGGCGTGCTTCCTCCTGACGCTCGCACGGAAGGTGTTCGGCCGGTCCCGTCCGCCGGAGGGACCGCCGAAGGGGAAAATCCTGTTCGTCAAGCTCGCCGAGAGGGCTCGACCGTGCTCGCTCACGCCGCCATCCGGCGCGCGGTCGAAATGGTCGGACGCGAGAACGTGTTCTTCGTCGTGTTCGCGGAGAACCGTTTCATCCTCGACCTGCTCGACCTGATCCCGCCCGAAAACGTGTTCGCCATCAACGCGGGCGGCTTTCGCACGCTCGTTTCCAGCGCTCTGGAAATCCTTCGGCGCATCCGCGCGGTGAAGTTCGACGCGGCGGTGGACCTGGAGTTTTTTGCGCGCTCGTCCGCAGCGTTCACGTTCCTGACCGGCGCGCACCGGCGCGTGGGTTTCCAGACGTTCTTCGGCGAAGGCCCGTACCGGGGTGACCTGATGACCCATCGGCTGCTCTATAATCCGTACCTGCACACGAGCCAGATTTTCGCGTTGATGGTCGAATCCCTCCAGGCCGACCCGAGGGCAATTGCCGACCTTCGGCGTCCAGCCGCCCGATACAGACTCGGGTGACAGCGCCTTCCGACCGCGTGAGGACGAGGTGGAAGCCGTGCGCGAGATCATCCGCCACGCCTCGGGCGGGCGCGGGGTCGGCGCGCCGTTGATCCTGCTCAACGCGAACGCCAGCGACCTGCTGCCGTTGCGCCGCTGGGCTCCCGAACGCTACGTCGCACTTGCCCGCCGCCTGCTCGCCGAGTTCCCCGATGTCTGCGTCGTTTTCACCGGCGCACCCGGCGAGGCCGCCGCCGCCGAACTGCTCGTCGCCCAGGTGGGTTCCGAGCGCTGCTTTTCGCTCGCGGGCAAGACGAGCCTGCGTCAGCTTCTCGTGCTCTACACGTTGGCAGAGCTGCTCATCACCAACGACAGCGGGCCGGCGCATTTCGCCTCGTTGACGCCCGCGCACGTCGTCACGCTTTTCGGCCCGGAGACGCCGCGTCTCTTTGCCGCGCGCACGCCGCGCAACGTCGCGCTCTGCGCCGGCGTGGCGTGCAGCCCGTGCGTCAACGCCTACAACAACCGCCAGTCACCCTGCCGCAACAACGTCTGCATGCAGCAGATCACCGTCGAGCAGGTGTTCGCCGCCGCGTGCGAGACGTACCGGCGCCGCGCTCGTCCGGCGGTGAGCGCAATGGCGCTCCCGGGATGAACACGGAGGAAACGGCCGCTGCGCCGCCGGTGGCCACGCGATTCGGTGCAACGTGGGCGAACTGGCGGCGGTGGTTCGAGCAGCCGGGGCGGGTGACGGGGGCCGTGACGGTTTTTTTCCTGGGACTCACGCTCGCCGTTTTTGGCCGGAGCCTCGTTCGGCCCGGACGACCAGGTGCTCGGGGACGGGGCGACCGACCTCCAGAAACAGTTCATCCACTGGCGCCCTTCGGCTTCGAAAACTGGCGAACGGGTCATCTGCCGCTGTGGAATCCGCACATCTACGGCGGCACGCCAATACTTCGGCGGGTTCCAGTCGGCGCTGCTCTACCCGCCGAACTGGCTCTATCTCTGCCTGCCGCTGGCGACGCGCCGTCAACATCGGGATCGCGCTGCACGTTTTTCTCGCCGGCTGGTTCATGTACTTCTGGGTCCGCCACCGTGGCCTGCACGTCGTCGCCTGCGGTCCTCGCTGGGGTGCTGTTCATGTTCGGCGGACCGTATTTCCCGCACATCTTCGCCGGGCACCTGCCGAACCTTTGCACGATGGTCTGGGGACCGCTCATCCTGCTCGCCATCGACGGCTGGTTTTCCCGCCGGACGCTCCCCTGGCTGCTGCTCGGCGGCGGGGCGCTGGCGATGCAAATCCTCGCAGGTCATCCGCAATACGTTTTCTACACGGGCGGTCGCCTGCGCCATGTACTGCCGTGGCAAAGCTGTGGAGCGACCCGCAACGCGTGGCGGATGGCGGCCGGGCTGGCGGTGATCCCGCGTCGCCGGCGTGGCGCTGAGCGCCGTGCAGCTTTTCGAGGGCATCCACGCGGGCGGCGAATCGCTGCGCAGCAAGGGCATCACCATCGGTTTCGCCGGAAGCTTTTCGTTCCCGCCGGAGAATCTGCTCACCTTCATCGCGCCGGGATTCTTCGGCGACATGATCGACCAACCCTTATTGGGGCCGGCATCTGTTCTGGGAAATGTGCCCGTTCTTCGGCATCAGCGGGTTCGTGCTCGCCCTCTACGCCGTGTGCCGGGTGCGCGGGCGCGAGGTCTGGACCTGCGCGGGCATCGCGGTGGCGCTTTTCGTGATCGCGCTCGGCCGCTACACGCCCCTCTTCGAGCCGCTGTACCATTACGCGCCGGGCTTCAACAAGTTCCGTGGCTGGTCGAAGTTTATCTATCCCGCGATGCTGTACGTGGTGATGCTGTCGGCCATCGGCCTCGACGCGATGTTGCGCCGAGGGATCGACTCGTACGTTTTGGGAGCGAGCCTGCTCGGTGGCGCTTTCTTTTTGACCGGTGCGGGCTTCTGGGCGAAATGGTCGGCGCACGAAGGTGCCGCCACGCATCCGCAGCCCTGGGAGGATTGGCTGAGTTTCACCAGGTATTCGGGCGAATCCCTCAACACGGTCACGGAGTATTTCGATCCTCCGTACACGCAGGCGGCGGCGAAGTTCGCGGGCACGGCATTATGGGTGGCGGCGGCGAGCTGCCTCGTTCTCGCCGTCGCTTTTTTCGTTGGCCGCCGTTGGCGATCCGCGCTGTTCGCGGTGCCGGTCATCGCACTGGCGGAATTACTGAACTTCGCGCTGCCCACGCTGGTGACTTTCCAATACGCGCCGTTTCGGCGGTTGGTGGTTGCCGAATATCTCTTAAGTCATCCCATCGGCGACGGCCGGTTGCTCGACCTCGAAGATCAAAACACCGGGATGACCACCGGCGAGAACGATCTCTGGGGGTACGATCCCGGCGTGAGCCATCGTTACGCGGAGCTTTTCATGCGGACGCAGCACATCCGTCCCGAGGATGCGACGCAGGACCTCCGTTTCCATTGGTATCCGGATATTTATGCCACCCTTTTGCGTTGCCGTTACGTCTTCGGCTTCGAGGAAGGGGAGGACCATAAAATCCTGTTCCGCAGCTTCGATCCGGCGCTCGTGGCACCGCAGGTCATGCTCGTTCCGCAGGTGCGGGTGGTCGCGGCAGGTGACGCGGTTCTCCAGGCGATGGACCCGCCGTTTGACCCGCGCGCGACGGTGATCCTCGAAAACGCACCGGACCCGCGTCCGGCCGCGCGTCCGGCCGCTGGCAAGGTCGTCGTGACCGCGAGAACCACGGATTCGCTGACCATTGAGGCCGATCTGCCCGATCCGCAGGTTCTCGTCGTGACCGATACGTATTCCGATGGCTGGAAAGCGCGCTCGCTGCTGCCGTCTGGCGAGGGGAGCGGGCAGACCGCTTACCACGTGATGCCGGCCGACCATTGCGTGCGCGCCATCCCGCTGGCGGCTGGCCATCATCGCCTGCTGCTCGAATACCGCCCGACCGCGTTCCTGGCTGGCGAGTGGGTGTCGGGAATCAGCCTCTTGCTCTATGCCGCCGCCGTCGTCCGGGTCGTGCGCGCAAGGTCGCGGCGGCAAGACCCTAAGAATATAGCCTGAGCGTGGCCGCCACCGCCGTCAGTTGCCGGCTGTGCGCTGTTTTTTCTTGGCGGCTTCCTCGGCCGCGAGTTCGAGCAGGTGGGAAACCTGCCGCTGGTCGTTGGTCGCGTCATCACCGCGAGTGGAACGATTCGGCTTCCAAGCGGCCGAGACCCGGAGCGTTCTCCGCGCCCCGCCGCTCGCGCGCGGCTGGTCGTCGGTGAGTCGCAACGGCGTGCTCTTGCTCTGGAGCACGGTATCGAGTTGCGCCCAGAGGTCGTCCCGGCGCGCCGGGCGCCACCAGGCCGAGGATGCTCAGCTTGTAGAGATAGAGCTGCACCTGTTCGGTGCTGATTCGCTCGATGCTGGCCAGTTTTTCGGCGCTGATCCCGCACTTGAGCAGATTGACCGAACTATGGAAAAACTCCGCCAGACTGCGCTTCCTCGAAATCCACGCCGTTCTCCGACTGTCTGCAACCGGAAAATCCGGTGCGGCGGCGAGAGCTGCTGACGGTTGACGCTGATCTCATCCACCTGGCTGACGATGATCAACGCCAGCCGGTCCACCTGGATGCGCACGCTGCCCATCAGCGAACTGGCGTGCGCGGGGGTGAACACGAAATGGCCCACCGGATTGGCCGTCACGCTGACGAGCTTGTCCACCACCTGCGACTCCGAGTTGATGATGTGCTTGTCCACCATGAAGCCGCACAGATAACCCGGCGTGAAATGCAGCTGCATTTCGCTGATCTGCTGGGTTTGCAGCAGCTGGAGCTTGCCGGAACGATGCCGCATCATGTCCAGCAGGTCGGGCAGAGGGAGTTCGGCGATATCACCGGTGACAGGCATACTCCCTTGCGAAGCAGATTCGCTGCCAACCCGCCTTTGTGCGAAACGGTTACTCGCTACGGTCAGTGCTGGAGGCACTCGATACTTGCCGCCGACCGCGACGTCCTCGATCCGTCTCGGCGGGTGAAGCGCTTGAAATGCAACTGGCCGATGCGCCGTCCGTCCGTCTTGGTCACCGTCACGAGGTAATCGCCCACGCGTGACTTGCTCGCCTTGGCGCGGGCAGGTGGCCGAGCAGATGGGTGACGTAGCCGCCGACGGTGCTGACTTCCGCGTTGGACAGGTCCAGTTCGGTCAGGTCGTTGAGTTCGTAGAGGCCCAGCACGCCCTTCGACCTCGAACTCGTCCGGGTTCAAGCGCTTGAACTCGGACTGCTCGGCGTCGAACTCGTCGTGGATGTCGCCGACGATCTCCGCGAGCACGTTGTCGAGGGTCACGATGCCCATCGTCCCGCCGAACTCGTCCACCACGATGCCCAGATGCGCGTGCTTGCGCAAGAAACGTGGTCAGCAGCCGCTCCAGCGGCATCATCTCGGGCACGATGAGCAGCTCGCGTTTGATGCTCGAGCAGGTCGGGGTGTTCCTCGCGCACCAGCGCCGAGCAGGTCCTTGATGTGCAACAAGCCCGATGGGGTTGTCCAGGTACGCCCTTGCAGAGCGGGAAACGCGTGTGCCGCGACACCTGCGCCTTGCCGAGATTGTCCTCGAACGGCTCGTCGATGTCGAGGTAAACCACCTCGCCGCGCGGCGTCATGATGTCGCGCACCACGCGGCGGCGCAGGTCGAGCGCGTTGATGAGCAGTTCCTTGCCGAGCGGCGTGACCTCCTGGGATTTCTCGCTGTCGCTGAGGATGACCCGCAGTTCCTCCTCGCTGTGGGCGAGTTCCTGGCCGCCCACGGGATCGATGTGGAACACTTTGCGCAGGATGAAATTGGACGAACGGTTCAGGCACCAGATCGCCGGCTTGAAGAGCACGTAAAACCCGCGCAACGGTCCGACGCAGCTTCATCGCCACGGGCACGGGGTTGCCGATGGCCACATATTTCGGCGCCAGTTCGCCGAAAATGATGTGCAGGAAGGTGATCGCCACGAACCCGATGGCCACCGAGACGCGTCGAGATGACGAGCGGCGACTGGACACCCACCAGCACGAAAAACGGCTCCAGAATCTGCGACAAGGAACGGTTCTCCCACCCAGCCGAGCGCGAGGCTGGCGAGCGTCACGCCGAGTTGCGTCGCCGAAAGATAGGCGTCGAGCCGGTCCACCACCCGGCGTGCCGCCGCCGCCCGGACGTCGCCCTCCTCGATCAGCGCGTCCAACTGGCTGCCGCGCACTTTGACCAGCGAGAACTCGCTGGCGACGAAGAAGCCGTTGAGCAGCACGAGCACCAGGATGCCCAGGAGCTTGAGCAGCATCAGGCCCGGACGAATCCCAGGTCCGGGCCAGCTCCGTGTCGGCGGCCAGAACAGCCTCCGGCCAGCCACGGAGCGTTCCCAAAAAGGAAGGTAATGTTCATGGTGGCCGGGATTCAGACTTGAGAATCGCCCGGCCCTCGTTCCGTCTATTGGCGTGCACCGTTCCCACGGGTCAGCCGCTTGCAGATTTCCCTATTGTTTCTCGTACACGCCTTTATCGCGGCGTTCGAGGACGGTGAAGCCCGCCTTTTTGGCGTCGCTGACCGAAAGCGGCTTGAGCATTTTCGGCGTGCTGGTCTGCGAGATGACCTGCGCACCGGACGCCGGCAAACCGGACAATCCGCGCATTCCGGCCGATCCACCGGCCGGCGCAACTCGAAACGACCGCCGCACAGGTTGCACTCGCCGCCCTCGACCTCGTATTCGTAGATCGGCATGGCGGCGGGCGGTGGGCAGGCGTCGGCAGTTACCAACTCGACTTCGTGACGCCCGGGATCATCCCGTTGGACGCCAGTTCGCGGAAAGCGATACGCGAGAGCTTGAAGCGGCGGATGAAGGCGCGGCGGCGACCGCTCATCTGGCAGCGGTTGACGGTGCGGGTCGGGCTGGCGTCGCGGGGAAGCTGCGCTCAGGCCGGCGTAATCTTTCTTCGCCTTCAGCTCGGCGCGCAGGGCGGCGTATTTGGCCACCGTCGCGCGCTTGCGCTTGTCACGTTCGATCCAGGAAGTCTTTGCCATAAGGAGATATTTGCGGAAGGGGCCAATAATATCGCACCTCGCCGCTTTTGCAACGGCGTTTTCTCAGACAGTGGAGCGTTTCGGCCGCCCGCAGCGCCTGAATCTGCACCTGCAACTGGGTTTCGCCCCGATATTCGTTCGCCTCGACCTGAAACGCCACGTCCCACGGCGGGCGGCGGCAGATCGTGGACGCGCCGCTGAAAAAGATGGCCGGCGTAGCGAGGCCGTATCGGCTCCTGCCCGATCGGCGTGCTGCCGCAGCATGAACTTGAGATGTTTTTCCTTGAGCACGCGCGGCTCCGCCGCCGGAGCGACCCGGCGCGCCAGGAACATCGGCTGCGGGTTGCCCATGCCGAAAGGCTGCAGCGTCTCGTGGCAGCGATAGGAAATCGGCGTCGAGTTCCGCCAGCGCGACTTCGGCGTCGAGACGCAGGCGCGGCAGGAGTTGTTCGTCGCTGAGCAACGAACGGCGACCCGGCAGAAATCGCGCCTGGAAATTGCGCGAAAGCGCGCTTCCTGCAACGGTCAGGCCCGCCGCCATTTCGTGTCCGCCGAACTTGTCGAGCAAGGCGGCGCACTCGCCCGAGCGCGCCGACCAGCGACAAGCCCCTCGATGCTGCGTCCGCTGCCTTTGCCCAGCGCCGTGTTCGTCGAAACCGATGACCAGCGTCGGCCGGTGGTGGGAACGCATCAGGCGCGATGCCACGATCCCCAGCACCCCCGGATGCCAGCCCCGCGCGCCGACGACGATGGCCGCGTGCCGGAGCGGACCGACCCGTCGCACAGCGCGCCGCAAGCTGCGTCTGCGCTTCGAGGAGCGTGCGCTGCTCGACGGTCTGACGTTCGCGGTTTTGCTGCGTCGAGCGCGGCGGCCAGGGTCGCGCGCGCGGGCTTCGTCCGTGCGTGGTCAGCAGTTCAAGCGCGGCCTGCGCCGTGCCCGAGGCGCCCGGCGGCGTTCAGGCGCGGGCCGAGCCGGAAACCGATATCCGACGGGACGCACGGGGGCATTTCACGCCGGAAACCTCCATCAACGCGCGGACGCCCGGACGCCGCGAGCGCGCCAGTTCCAGCGCGCCGCGCCGCACGAGGATGCGGTTTTCCTCCACCAGCGGCACGAGGTCGGCCACCGTGCCGAGCGCGACGAGGTCGAGCGATTCCTTGCAGGTCGAAACCCGGCAGGGGCCGGCGCTTGAGCAGCGCGTGGCACACTTTGAACACCAATCCGGCGGTGCAAAGGTAATGATAGGTGTCGCCCAGCTTCGGCGTTGACCAGCGCGGCGCACGTCGGGCAGTTCCGCCTGCGGTTCGTGGTGGTCGAACACGATCACGTCCACGCCCGCGATCTGGAGCGAACGCGATCTCCCGCACGCTGGCCGTGCCGCAGTCCACCGCGATGAGAAGCTGCGGGTCGCAAGGTCTGCACGCAACGCGCCACGCCTTCCGCGCTCAGCCCGTAGCCTTCCTCGATCCGCATCGGCAGGAAACACTCCACGTTCGCCCCGTAGGCGTGCAGCAGCCCGGAGAGGATCGTCAGCGAGGTGACGCCGTCCACGTCGTAGTCGCCGTAGAGCACGATCCGCTCGCCGCTGTCCAGCGCGCGCAGGATGCGGTCGATGGCGGCGGGCATGTTCGGCAGCGCGAACGGGTCCGACAGCAGGTTGAGCTTCGGGATGAAGAAAATCGTGGGCCGCGGCACGCCGTGCGAAACCCGCGCCGGGCGAGCAGACCGGCCAGGAAGGGCGGCACGTCCGAGTTCGCCGCTCCAGCGCACGCGCCACCGTGGCAAGGCCGGGTCGGGCGGCGGGAAGCTGCCAGCGCGAGGGGGACATCGCTGTGCGCGAGATATACAGCCCCCGACGCTATTCCTGGCAACGTGACGGCCAATTTTTCGTGGTTGCGCTTTTGCCTAACCGGCCGCTAAGGCTGTCAGCGTGATGGCGATGGATACGCATCTGCGCTAACGGCTCTTGGCCTGATTGCGCCCGTGCGCGCTGCTATTGCCGCTAGGGTTGGCTCCCCGCTAACCCTTCCTCTCCCTACAGCCCTATCACTGGCTGGCCTGCCCATCGGACGCAGGCCATTTCCACTGCCGGCTGCCGACGTTCCGGCCGGCGTTCTGCTTTCCACCTTCGTACCACATCTTCCTATTCTATCCCATGTCCGACAAAGTCATCATCTTCGACACCACCCTGCGCGACGGCGAACAATGCCCCGGCGCGTCCATGAACCTCCGCGAAAAAATGGAGGTCGCCCGCCAACTCGCCCGCCTCAACGTCGATGTCATCGAGGCCGGTTTCCCGGTCATCAGCGACGGCGATTTCCACGCCGTCCAGCCAGATCGCCACCGAGGTCGCGGCCCGATCATCGCCGGCCTGGCCCGCTGCGTGCCCGAGCGACATCGACGCCGCCGGCGCCGCCGTGGCACCCGCCGGCGAACGCGGGCGCATCCACGTCTTCCTGGCGACCTCGAAACTCCACCTCGAACACAAGCTCAAGAAGGCGCAGAGCGAAATCCTGCGCCTCGCCGTCGAAGGCGTGCGAGCACGCGCGCACGCTGACGCGCGACGTGGAGTTCAGCCCCGAGGACGCCTCGCGCACGGAACCGGAGTTCCTCGCCCAGATCACCCAGGCCGCCATCGAGGCCGGGCGCGACGACCATCAACATCCCGGACACCGTCGGCTACGCCGTGCCGGACCAGTTCGCCGAGTTGATCCGCTACCTCTTCGACAACGTCAAAAACATCCACGACGCCGTCATCAGCGTGCATTGCCACAACGACCTCGGCCTGGCCGTCGCCAATTCGCTCGCCGCCGTGCGCGCGGGCGCGCGGCAGGTGGAAGGCACGATCAACGGCATCGGCGAGCGCGCGGGCAACGCGGCGTTGGAGGAGGTCGTCATGGCGTTGCGCACGCGGCCGGAGGTGTTCGGCAACGTCACGACGGCATGAACACGCGCGAGATCGTCAAAAGCTCCCGGCTCATCAGCCGCATGAGCGGCCTGCTCGTGCCGCGCTCGAAGGCCATCGTCGGCGAGAACGCTTTCGCCCACAGCAGCGGCATCCATCAGGACGGCATCCTGAAAAAGCGCGAGACCTACGAGATCATGGACCCGCACGATGTCGGCTGGGGCGAGACCGAATTGCCGCTGACCAAACACAGCGGCCGGCACGCGATGGTCAAACGGCTCGAACACCTCGGCCACACCCTGACCGAGGACGGAGATCGACCACGTTTTCCGGCGGTTCAAGGAGATCGGCGACCGGAAGAAATTCGTCTACGACGACGATCTGGCCGCGCTGATCGAGGACAGTCTCGCTCGGCGCGCCGGAGACCTACGAACTGGATTATTTCCACGTCACCAGCGGCACGACCACCGTGCCGACCGCCACCGTGCGCCTGCGCCGCAACGCCGGCGACCGACGGCGGGGCTCCGGCCGAGGAAGCGGAAATCATGCAGGATTCCGCACCGGGCAACGGCGCGGTGGACGCGGCGATGAAGGCCATCGACCGCATCCTCGGCCGGCAGGGGCACCTCGCGGAGTACCACGTCCAGGCCGTCACGGGCGGCAAGGACGCGTTGGGCGAGGTCACGCTGAAGGTGGATTTCGGCGACGGCAAGCTCATCACCGGCAAGGGCGCGAGCACGGATGTCATCGAGGCCAGCGCGCGCGCTTATCTGCACGCGGTCGGCCGCGGGTGCCTCAGCATCCCCGCGAAGCAGCCGTCCACGAACGATGCGCCAACGACTCCCTGAGCGGCGCACGGCACGGCCATGAAGATTTTTCTTTTTCGGCTTTGCAGGTGACGGCGCTTCCGGGTGTTATAAAAGGGCACCACCCCCGTGCCCATGTCCAAGCAGCTCAATCATCCTCATCACCGGCGCGAACCGCGGGATCGGCCTCGCGCTCACCCGCGCGTACCTCGAACGCGGCGACCGCGTGGCCGCGACCTGCCGCCATCCGGCCAAGGCGGCTGAACTGCACGCGTTGAAGGAAACCTACCGCGACGACCTGCTGCTCGTCCGGATCGACGTGAACCTCGGCCGCTCGGTCGCGGCGGCGGCGGAACACGCCGCAGGAACATTTCCCGCGGCTCGACGTCCTCATCAACAACGCCGGGGTCGCGCCCGGTCGCGCCCAGGAGGGCCTGGAAACCCTCGAACTGGCGCAGGTGCGCGACGCTTTCGAGACCAACGCCCTCGGTCCTCTGCGGACGACCCGCGCCTTCCTGCCGCTGTTGCGAAAGAGCAAGCAGCCGCGCGTGGTCAACGTTTCCTCGGGCGATCGGCTCGCTTTCCCGCAAGCCGCCGGAGAAGCCATTACTATGCCTACGCCGGCGTCGAAGGCCGCGCTGAACATGTTCACGCGCGATCATGGCGGCCGAATTCAAGGAACAGGGGATTTGCATCGTCGCCGTCACCCCGGGCTGGGTGCGTACCGACATGGGCGGCAGCCGACGCGGAACTCGATCCGGCGGTCGTGGCGGGCGAACTCGTCACGTCCATCGACGATTTGACGATGGAGCAGACTTCACTCTGGCTGGACCGTCACGGGAAGATCAGTGAATTCGCTTGGTAGCGCGGTCGAGCGTGTTTGCCCGGACGTGGGATGCTTTTCCGAAACGTCACGTTGATCCTGCCCGACCGGCTCGTTCCCGGCGGCAGCCTGCGAACACGCGGTGAATGGATCGAAGCGATTGCAGCGGACGGCGAGACGTTGACGCCGTCGCCGGACGACGAGATTATCGACGGCGAGGGAGCATACCTTTCGCCCGGGTTCGTGGACCTGCACGTCCACGGGGCGATGCACCGCAACACGATGGAAGCGAACGAGGAGGCGTTCGGCGCGATCCTGCGCTTCCACGCGCGCGGCGGGACGACGGCCGCCGCGCTCACGACCACCGTGGCGACGCCGGAGGAAACCCTGCGGGTTCTGGAAGCAGCGCGGCGGCGACTTGCGCGCGAATCAGCGGTTCCTGACGGCGCGACGCTGTTGGGCATCCACCTCGAAGGACCGTATTTTGCGCCGAGCAAGGCCGGCGCGCACCGCCCCGAGCTGATCCGCCCCCCGGCCGAGGAGGAAATCCGCCGGTTGCTGGAGTTCGCCGATCTCATCACTGAAATGACGCTGGCTCCGGAATTGCCCGGCGCTCTGAGTCTCATCGAACGGCTGTGCGAACGCGGCATCATCGCAAGCGGCGGCCACAGCGACGCCTGGGACGAGGAAGCAGCCGCGGCCCATGCCTGCGGGATGTCGCAGGTCACCCATGTTTTCAACGCGATGTCCAGCGCCCGCAGGCGGGGGCCGTTCCGTGTGGCGGGTTTGTTGGAATACGCCCTCGCCCAGCCCGAAATCCGTTGCGAGTTGATCGCTGACGGCTGGCACGTCTCACCGACCCTGATGCGGATGCTTTTCCGCGCGAAGGGGCCGGACGCCGTTTGCCTCATTACCGATGCAAGCCCCGGCGCGGGTTTGCCCGACGGGAGTCTCTACCGTTTCGCCGGCACCGACTGCGTCGTACGCGGCGGTGTGGGCATGACGGCCGACGGCACGACGCTCGCGGGCAGCACTTCCACGATGATCGAAGGCGTGCGTTGCCTCGTCCATCGCGTCGGCCTGCCGCTGGAACAGGCGGTGCGGATGGCCGCGTCGAGCCCCGCCCGCGCCTTGCGCCAGGAACACTTTCGCGGGCGTTTGGCTGTCGGTCTCCAGGCCGATCTCCTCCTGATCTCGCCCGCCCTGGAGATCGCCGCGACGTACGTTCGCGGCACGCGCGTCTGCTGAACACGACGATTCCGATCACGCCCGGCCGCTCCGACCGCCGGGTTTTCTTCCTTCTTTTCATCCGCCGGACGTTCTCCTAGATTCCCGCCCATGAAGATTCTCGTCGCTACGAGTGACCTGACGCCGCTGTTCTCCGCCGATGCGCGCCAGCAGGCCGGGGCCGTGTCCAGTTTGCCGCTGGCCTTCCAACGTGCCGGGCACGAGGTCAGTCTCGCGGGTCCACTGCTCCCGTCCTTCGAAAGCTCCGGCGCGCTGAAGATCAAGCCCACGGGCGTACACATCAGCGTTTCCCTCGGTCACGAGCGCCTGACCGTGCAGGTCTCCGAAGCCCGCACGTCGGAAGGTCTCCAGATGTTTCTGTTCCGTCACGACGGGACGTTTGGCCGCCTCGGCGAAGCCGCCCCCGGAGCGGCGCACATGGATGCCCCCGCTGCCGTGTTGTTCTCCAAACTGCTGGTCGAACTCGCCCGCCGTCTGAATCCAGCGCCCGATGTCCTCCAGATTCAGGATTGGCCCGGTGCGCTGGCTCCCCTTTTCCTGAAGACGCAGCACCTGCCCTTCGCCAGCGTTTTGTCCGTCACCGACCCGGCGGCGCAGGGAAATTTTCCCATCGAAGATTTCGGCCTGCTCAACCTTGGCTGGGAACACTTCAAGCCCACGGGGGTCGAGTTCTACGGACGCTTGAACTTCCTCAAAAGCGGCATCGTCGCCGCGCCCGCCATCGTCGCGGACGGTGACCTTGAATGCTACGCCCTGCAAACGCCAGAACACGGCGGCGGACTCGACGCCGTGCTGCGGGAAAACGCCAGCAAGCTCCACGGCATTCCTGGCGGTCTCGACGAGCAGACGTGGAATCCCGCCAAAGACGCTTTTATCCCACGCCGCTACCAGCCGTCGAACCTGGCGGGCAAACTGGCGAGCCGCAATGCCCTGCTTACTCAACTGGGGCTGGCAAAAAGCCCGGCTGGCCCGGTCTATTTGCTCGATCTTGCGGGGAGTTCGGACAAGGCGCTGCTCACGTTCTTGTCAGAGCAAATCGACCAAATTCTCGCGGGGGACGTGCGCTTCGTGGTGCTAGGGAGTACCGCCGCGAGCTTGCCGGCAACCATCGCGCTCAAAACGGCCGCCCGCAAGCACCCCGCGAAGCTCGCCCTCGTGCCGGAACCGGACGAACGCCTGAAACATTTGGTGGTCGCCGGTGCCGATTTCCAGCTCCACCTCGGACACGACCTCCATGCAACGGAGGTTTTGCTGCGCGGGTTGAAATACGGCACGCTCCCCATCTCGCTCGCCAGACCGGGCCTCAAACAGATCGCCGAAGACCATCAACCAGGGTTGGAAAGCGGGTACGGGCTCGTGTTTTACCACGCCACGCGCGAGGCGCTTTTCGATGTGCTCGCGCACCGCGCGCCCGCCCTGCTGAAATCAACCGACTCGTGGGAATCGCTCCGCCAGCGGGCGATGGTGCACGCGGGGAAGTTCACTTGGGCACGCACCGCCGCGCAATACGTCGCCCTGTACGGGCGGCTGACGCAGTAAACCGGCGATGCTGCCCGCCCTCGTCACCGAGGTTCCCGGCCCGCGTTCGCGCGAACTGGCCCGGCGGTTACGCACCGTCGAGTCGCGCAACGTGACCTACGTGGACCGCGAGTTCCCCGTTTTCTGGGAACGTGCGGAAGGCACCAACGTCTGGGACGCCGACGGCAATCGTTACCTGGATTTCACAGCCGCGTTCGCCGTCGCCGGCCTCGGCCACAATGCGCCGCCGGTACAGGTGGCGATGGTCGAACAGTCGGCCCGGCTGATCCACGGAATGGGCGACGTGCATCCGACAGAGCTGAAGGTGCGCCTCTGCGAGGAACTCGGTGCGGTGACGTTTGGCCGCTGGCTCGGGCAACCGGGTAAAACCATTCTGACCAGCGCGGGCTTCGAAGCGGTTGAAGCGGCCTTGAAAACGTCGTTGCTCCACAGCGGCAAGGCCGGTGTCATCGCTTTCACGGGGGCTTATCACGGGCTGGGCTACGGCGCACTGGGCGTCAGCGGTCTGCCGGTGTTCCGCGAACCTTTTCGCAGTCATCTCCGGGATTTTGCCGCCGTGCTGCCGTACCCCTCATGCTACCGCTGCCCGTTCGGCGAGAGCGCGGCTTATCGTCTGGAAGGCGGCGCTTTTCCCAATTGTTCATCCGCGTGCCTCGAAAAGCTGGACACGCAGATGCGGCAGGTCATCAAGACCCGCCCTATCGGCTGTATCCTGGTCGAACCCGCCCAAGGCCGGGGCGGCGACGTGTTTCCACCGCTCGACTTCCTGCGATTGCTCCGCCATCTGTGCGACGAATATAAAATCCTGCTCGTCGCGGACGAGATTTATACCGGCTTCAACCGGACAGGGGCGCTTTTCGCCTGCGACCACGCCGGCGTCGTACCCGACCTGATTTGTCTCGGCAAGGCGCTGACGGGTGGCTTCCCCCTGTCCGCGTGCGTGGGTCGGCGCGAGGTGATGGACGCCTGGCCGGAATCCACCGGCGAGGCGCTGCACACGAGCACGTATCTCGGACACCCGGTCGGCTGCGCGATGGCGCTCGCATCATTGGCCGAGCACACCCAGCCGGAAACCGCTCAAGTGGTGAACACCTCTGGCCGCAAGCTCAAGACGGCGCTCCGGGCGTTGCGTTCGCCCCACGTCGGCGATGTGCGTGGCGCGGGTCTGATGCTCGGGCTCGAACTCATCAACACCGACGGCTCGCCCGCCGCCACCTTGACCGGCAGGATCATCAAAACGGCACTACACGACGGCCTCCTGCTTCTCGGCGGCGGACCGGCTGGCAACGTCTTGTCCTTCACGCCGCCGTTTGCTATTTCCGACGCAGAAATCGATTTCCTCGCCGGGCGGCTTCAGGAATATCTCGTATCCTTGCCAGGCTCCAACTCGTAGCTCAGGGCGAGTTGTTCGCGGACATACGGAGCGATGACCTCCGACACGAACTTCCGGTAAACCGGGTCCGCGTGGCCGAGCGCCATTTTGTCCATCGATTCATAGTCGGCCGCGTAGAAGAAGCCCCAGCCGTTGCCGGTCTCGATGTGCTTTCCGCACTTGATGGCACGGACTTCGCCGATCTTGAGGAGCCGGATGCGTGACTGGCGAATGATCCATTCCACCTGCGCGTCACCGAGGCCGTCGTTCAGTTTGCAGAGAACGATGTGGTGCACCATGCGAACCGGTCCCCCCAAGCTGTCGGCAACTCGCCACTCCGTCGGTGGCAAATGGTCACCGTTTCCAGTTCAGAACGCCTTTCTTGAGCGCGTAGATGTAGCCGACGGTGAGGATTGCCACGAAGCTCAGCATGCTCCAGAGCACCGTCAAACTCGTCTTGATCATGTCCGAGTACACCACCGCCCACGGGTACATGAACACGATCTCGATGTCGAAAAGGATGAACAGCATCGCCACGAGGTAAAACTTCACGCTGAAACGTGGCTGGGAGTTGCCTTCCGGCAGCATGCCGCATTCGTAGGCGGTATCCTTGACCTTCGTGCGCTTGCCGACCTTGCCGAGCAGGACACTCACGATGAGCGACACGGCGGCGAAACCAATCGCCACGATGGCCTGGAGGAGGATGGGCAAATATTCGCGGATCATAAAAATGAAGCCGGGGCGGCGCACCACCCCGGCTTGGAAAATCAGGTTAGTTAAAAAAAGAGATTAGCTCGCCAGAGGCACCGCTTCGGCGGCGCTGGTAGCTGCAACAACCGGGGCGGGCGGCGGGATCGTCGGCAAGGCATTGGCTAACGACTCCAGACCCTTGTACTTCTTCCCGGTTTTTTTGACCATGCCCCGCGAAACGAGCGTCTGAAGCTTCTCGTACGCGCGCAGACGCAGCATTTCCTCCCCGCCGCTCGCGGCGTTCCGGGCACGGAGATTCGCGTGCACCAAGTCGAATAGTTCCTTGAACTCATAAGAGTTCTTCGAGGTGAGAACAGCCACCAACTCCTCGGTGACGAGATCGGGCAGGCGACGGGAGAAGGCGTTTTTCTTAGTCATGGCCATAGTGGGACGATACTATACCACACGGGCAAGGATGCGAAGGTTAATTTTTGGAAGCCGGCCGACCCCGTGCGAGAACATGTTCTCCCGCAGTGAATTACGGAGTTGCCAGTGGCACGGCGACGGGCGGATTGACCGAAGCCTCATCGGCACCCGGTTTGTGCATGTAAGATGCCGCAGCACTCATGGCACCACCCACGATCACCGCCGACGCCTGCCCGAAAGTAAACGAACCGACCGACTCCAGGAGGCAACCGTCAGCACTGTAGGATTGTGAAAGCACGGTCGGCGAAAGATGTTTGGCGATGGCATCCGACTCCGGCAACTTGCCCAGATCGACGTACTCGTTTACCTGCGGAAGCAAGAATGCGGCGGTCACCGCGTACGGTTTGAGCGTCCCGTAGAAACGCTCGAAAAACGCCCTGCTATCGAGGTAAGCGTACGACGTGTTCGGCTTTTCCACTTCACTGCTGGCCGCCTTGTAGGCTTCGCTTGCCGTGAAATTCGTCGCGGGCGTCTTTTCGCGGGTGGCAGCTTCCTGAACTTCCGGCGTGTTCAAGCCGAACAACAAATGCCTGGGCGTCACCGTCAGGGTCGGCGAAAGGCTGGCGACGTTCGGCACATTCATCGAGTGAAAAGTCAGCCCCCCAGCCTCGGAGGTTTCCCAGCCTGCCTGCGAAGACAGCGCAGCGGTGAAATTGTCCACAAATTTGCCGGCGGCGGCCGGGTCCCGGACATCGAGGGCGGCGATCAGAGTCGGCTGTGCCTGGCCCGCCGGCCAGTCGATGTGCAGGCTGGCCTCGTTGCCGAACGCGGCGTGGAAGGTTTCCAGTGAGATGTGGTGTTCCTCGAACTTCGCGCCCAATTCGTTCAGGCCAATCAGGGCGGCGAGACCGGGCGTCGAGAAATTGGGATTTGGCCTTCCGCCGTCAGGCAAATCCAACTTCTTCGGGATGTTGAGCACGCTCGCCGCGTAGAACACCGTGTCGGAGGTCGTCAGGGGCAGCGAGTCGAGTTGCAACTTCGCCAAGTCTAGGCTAATCCCCGGCGCGTAGAGATAGATCGTGTCACGAATCTTCCCGTTCTCGAACCCCGTGGATGCGCCGACTGCCTTGACCTTCTCCGCCTCCGCGCGCTGCTTGGCATCCACCGCCTGACCACTGGCCTCGGCAAGATCGAAAATCTTCGTCAAAAAGGGTTTCGTGCGCCCGAAAATCAGGGTGGAACGCCCGGCTGGCAGCTTCGCCAGCACGGCGGCGTAATCGGCGTCTTTGTCGAGCGTCGGCTGACTGGCGGCGGGACCGCGATGCTCCGCGCGGTCAAGGGTGGCTTTCAGGGCATCGAGGTCATTCGAAACCAGATACCAATCGCCGAAATACACGGAGGCCAGCGACGAGTGTTCGTCGAGGCTGACTGTCTCGATGGCATGGCCCTCGTAATTGATCAGGTCCGCCTTCGACGCCGGGTGCTGCCGGCGAAGTTCCGCCTTCGGCACGGCCAGGAGCTGGTCCACGTCCGCGCTCGTGCCTTTGAACTGGAAACCGGCCACGATGCGCGGCTCATTGGTGGTCTCATCGAGCGCGGTCACCGCGACGAACAAATTCGTCAATCCAAGTTTGTCAGCTTTCGAGAGCGCGTCATCGAGTTCGGCGTGCGGCGGCAGCTTCGAGAGCGGCTTCGCCAGAAACGATTGCACGTCAGGCTCCGACCAAATTTTGTAGAGGTCGGTCGTCTTCCAATCGGCGCAGGCCTTATTGAGGTCGGGGATCGCCAGCAGCAGGATCGTGTCCGCGGGGAGATAGGCTACCGCAGCCGTGGACCCATTGCCATTCGACGGCTTCTGGATCAGGTAAACCGCCGCCCCACCGACTCCGAGGGTGAACAGGACGAAGAGCAGAGGCAGAATTTTTTTCATAGGACGATGCGACGGCTCGGGTCGTCGCGCACCGCCCACAACTCAGCAGCGGAGCGGAGGTCTGTCAATGCGCCACCGTTTTCATCCAACCGCCGGTTTCGCTTGCGACGATACGGAGGGAAACCTTCAAAGCATGGAACTCGACGACTACAAAATCACCAAAGGCCATCTGTATCTCATCTCGGACCTCAGTCTCATCCTTGGCTTCGTTTCGATCCTTCTGTCGATCATCGCCTGGTTCTCCCGCAAAAGCGCCGATCCGGCGGGCGGCGAACGCGCGGGCATTTTCATCGGGCTATGGGTGCCGAGCTTTTTCATTCTCTCGAACCGTCTCTCACGCAAAGCGGAAGAACTGGAGGAATAGCTCCGGTTCTTTTCTGCGAGGAATGCCTTTTGCCTGGTTTTTGTCGTCGTGATTACTTTTTTGCAAGGCGTTCTCAGCGAGTCGCTTCCCACCCAGATCGTGGTGGACGTGAACGGGGTGGGTTACCAGGTAATTATCCCCCTGTCGAGCTACGACCGACTGCCGTTGGTAGGAGCGCCCGTCAAGGTTCTGACGCACCTGCAAGTGCGTGAGGACGCTCATATCCTCTTCGGTTTCATGTCGGTGCCCGAGCGAGACCTTTTCCGGTTGCTCGTTAACAACGTCAGCGGGATCGGTCCGAAGATGGCGCTGGCGGTGCTCAGCGGGATGAGCGTACCCACCTTCAAAAACGCGGTGGTGACCAACGACATCGCGTCGCTTTCCAAGATCAGCGGTGTCGGCAAAAAGACGGCCGAGCGGATCGTGCTCGAACTCCGCGACAAACTGGGCGTCGCGGCCACCTGGGAAGCTGCGAGCAGTTCGCATGCACCGACCCCGGACGAGGTGGCTATCAGCGACGCGGTGCTGGCCCTGATTTCCCTCGGATACAAGCAGGTTGATGCACACAAGGCCGTCAAACAAATCCACCGGTCTGGACCTCCGACGCCGGCGGCCGAGGACCTGGTGCGGATGGCGTTGAAGCTCCTCGCGTGAGACAACGCTGCGTACGCGTAGCGGTTGCACACGGGGCTTTCTGTCGCATGTTGATGCTGCCTGCTGATTTCGGGTGGCATGTATTTGCTCTTTTTCCTGCGATTCCGTTGACTCAGGCGGCATGACCAATCTTTCGCAGACGAGCGATGACCAACGGCGCGTCGGGGTGATCCGGGACGCCTTCCCGGCCGAAGGCCTCTTTGCGGAAAAGGAATGGCTGCTTTCCCCGAGAAGCTTTTCGCTGTCGCCGGGTTTCGTTGAGGAATTGGAGAAGCTCGGCTATCGGCTGCACCTTTTCCAACGCGCCTGCAATCTCCTTTACCGCCTCAGCGTCAAGGGCAAGCAACCGACGTGGGTAGCCGAATATCTCGACCGAGGCAAACCGCCCGAGTTGATCGCGCTCAGCCGCGAACGCATCTTCCGCGACGAGATCGCGCGGGTGATCCGTCCGGACATCATCCCGACCGAGCGTGGTTTCACCATCGCCGAACTCGACAGCGTGCCCGGCGGCATCGGTCTGACGGCATGGTTGAACGCGACCTACGCGTCCCTCGGCGACGACGTGATCGGAGGGACCAGCGGGATGCTCGACGGTTTCGCCTCTATCTTCCCGGGCGGCGACATCGTCGTCAGCGAGGAGGCCAGCACCTACCGGCCCGAGATGGAATGGTTGGCCGAGCAGTTGAACAAACGACCGACCTCTGGCTCGCAGGGACTTGCCGCGGCGTGGCGGGTCGTCGGCACCGCCGCCAAACCTCTCCGGTCGGATTTCGAGGCGGCACGCGAGGCGGGACGACCACTGGGCATCTATCGCTTTTTCGAGCATTTCGACCTGCCGAACCTGCCCGTCGCCCCGTGGCTGATGGAACGTGCGCGGGAAGGATCCGTCCACGTCACTCCACCCTTCAAACCCTACATGGAGGAGAAGATGTGGTTCGCGCTGTTCTGGACACGACCGCTCCAGGCATTTTGGCGCAGAGAGTTAGGCGAGCGGCACTGGCTCAAGCTGCAAAAGGTCATTCCCTACACCTGGATTCTCGATCCTGCTCCCCTGCCCCACCAGGCTGTCATCGCCGGGCTTGAGATCAACGACTGGCGCGAGTTGGCCGGGTTCAGCCAGAAACAACGCGAACTCATCCTGAAGATCAGCGGCTATTCCGAACTGGCCTGGGGTAGTCGGGGGGTCGATCTGGCGCAAGATTTGCCTCACGCCGAGTGGCGGCAGGCCATCGACCGCGCTCTGGCCCGTTTTCCCTCGAATCCGATGCTGCTGCAACGTTTCCACAAAGGCCGTCTGGTCGATCAACCCTATCTGCATCCGCGCGATGGGGAGATCGTCACCATGCGCGGGCGGGTGCGGCTTTGCCCGTATTATTTCCTGGATGGCGGCAAGGCTCAGTTGAAAGGGGTGCTCGCCACGGTCTGCCCGGCGGACAAAAAACTGCTGCACGGGATGAAGGACGCCGTCATCGTTCCCGCGCGCGTCGCCGATGATGGAATCGTCTGACCATCGAGAGTCGGCCGATCCGCCCGACTGGGACCTGCTCTCCGCACTGTTCGCGCAGGGCGGCCGTCATCGTCACAAGATGGGCTTGCGTCGCGCGGACGCACGGGGATTCTACGCGGCAACCGCTTCCGGACCGGCAATCCGCCGTGAAAAGCAAACTATTTTCCGCCGGAACGACCACCGCTACACGGTCGTCACACGCGAGGGGTATCGGGGAGCCGTCGAATTTGCACGCTTGCTGGATTTGCCGGGTGAGGAGTCCGTCACGGACGAAGAGGCCGGGTGGCAAGTTTACAATTGGCGCTTGGGTCTCGCGCTGGAGCCTGATCTTTTGATCGTTCAACCACCCGACTGGTCACTGGTTTGGGCAAACGTCTGCGCCCCCTCGCGCTGGTCCCTCGAAGGCAAAGCCCAGCGCCCGTTATCTTGGATTCACGACGTTGTCCCCGGCCTCAACGACGAACTCGGCAGCAAGATCGCCACGTTTTTCTCGCGCCTGCCCGTGGGCGAAGGCTGGCGGCGAGCAAACTGGGGACTGAGTGCATCGTGCCGTAGAAATCAGCATCCCACGGAATCGATTCCTCTACTCGATTCCACCAGCACACCGGATCGAATTTACGTCCGCGTGGAAGACCAGCACCTGCTCAAACTGCCGGAAACGGGTGCGATAGCCTTTGGCATCCGCATCTCGAGTTTCGCTTGGTCCGACATGAGACAAAACGAGGCGATTGCCGAATCCGTGCTTGAACAGCTCCGAAGCATGCCGCCGGAAATCGTTCGTTACAAGGCGCTAACCGATGTTATTCCGAAAATGCTTGAAGAACGTTGAACGTCGAGACTCGACCGATTCCGGCACTCTGCTCAAGCCAGGCACGCCCGCAGGCCGCGCTCGATGGCGGTCGAGTCCAGCTTCTTTGCCGATGAACACCAACTGGCTGCCGCGCGTTTCGTCCGGCGCCAAGGCCGGTCCCAGAAGATGTGGAAGCGGTTGTTCACGCCGTGGAAAATCGCGCGGCGGTCCTGGCCCTTCAACGACACAAACCCCTTGGAGCGATACACTTTTTCCTTCGTCGCTGAGCCGCTGCACGAATTTTTCGAAACTTCTGCGATGTCGAACGGCTGCTCGAACGCAAACGAATGGCTGACGATGTCGTGGTGGTGCTCGCCCTGCCTTCATCTCGTTGAGAAAATCCGCGTCCACCTCCAGCTTCCGGTCCACGTCGAAGGCGTGGATGTCGAGCAACTCGTCCAGCGGCACCTCGCTCTGCTGGGTGCGCAGGATGCGCGTGTGCGGGTTCACCGCGCGGATCTTCTCGCCGACGCTGCCGAGTTGCGCCTCGTCCACGAGATCGGTCTTGTTCAGCAGGACGAAGTCGGCCATCGCGATCTGGTCGGTCGCGACCTCGGTCTCGTCCAGTTGCTTGAGAATTTGTTCGGCGTCCACCACCGTGATGATGGCGTCGAGCTGCACGAAACGCTGCAGCGCCGGGATGTTCACGAACGTCTGCGCGACCGGGCCCGGATCGGCGATGCCCGGTCGTCTCGATGAGGATGTAGTCGAATCCGCCCTTCTTGAGCAGCCGCTGGATGCCCTGCACGAGGTCTTTGCGCACGGTGCAGCACACGCAGCCGTTGCTCATTTCGACGATCTCGTCCTTCTGGTTTTCGACGAGGTGGCCGTCGATGCCGATCTTGCCGATCTCGTTGACGATGACGGCAAACTTGTACTTGGCTCTGCCCGCGCAGGATGTGGTTGAGCAGCGTCGTCTTGCCCGCGCCGAGGAACCCGGTCAGGATGCTGACGGGGATGATTTTGTGAGGGGTGGTGGTCGGGTCCGGCATGGGAAAATGGTGCCGTTACAATAGCGAATGAGACCCTTTTGCCAAGGGTCTCGTTCACGCACGACGCGCGCCGACTCTTTTCCCGCCGCGCCTGCGTTCAGCCTTTCTTGAGAAGCGGCAGACCCGGTCTTGACGTTCTCGGCGACCTGATACCCTTGCGGCACGTCGTTCATCGCGCCGTCCTTCGGCCTGCGCCGCGAAAAAATAGATGGTCTGGACGTGCCCGCCCTTCAGGATTGGTCGCGCGAGTGGAGGTAATAGGTTTTGCCGGATTTCTTGCTCTGGACGCTGTAGGCCATGATGACTGGATTCTCCTTCTCTAATCCACGAGGATAGGGTTGAGGACCGTGTGCCGTTGCCCTGCTGGCACGGCCAATCCTGGAGAACCTAAAAAGCAGGACGCCGCGCCCGACGAAGCCGTGGACGCGCAATTTTTTCTCACCGCTGCGAGCAGCGCGACGAAATCAGACCACGCCCGCTTTTTTGAGCGTGTTGAACGCGCCGTTCTTGGCGACGGTCTTCAGCGCGCGGGCAGTCAGCTTGACCTTGACGAACTTGCTCAGTTCCGGCACCCAGATGCGGCGCACCTTCAGGTTCGGCGTGAACGTGCGCTTCGTATTCGCCGTGACGTGCTGGCCGATGCCGCCCTTTTTCTTGGCCAGACCGCGGCGGTGAATAACATGGCCGCGCGTGACGTGCGCGCCGGTGATCGTGCAGACTTTCGACATAAAAGGGTGACTTCGGGGAAATTGGCGAGCGGCCAAAGTGCTACCGGTCCGCCGGGGTCAAGCGGTTTTTCCGCCGGAGCCGTCGCTCGCCAGACCCGCCAGCATTCCAGAAACCGGGCGCGAAATCCTCGGGGTGCGCCGCGATCCAGTCGCTCGCATCACTTCCACGGGAAAAAGCCGCCCCACTCGATCTCCGCCGGCGGGCCAGCGGAACGGCCCGTCGTGCTCGACGCCGGAAAATCCGGATGAATTCCCAGCCGGTCATCTCGCTCGGCGGACAGCGCACCGATTCTCCGCGCAGCCGATGGCGACGCGTCGGGGTCAACGCCGAGTTCCTCGCGTCAGTTCCCGCCGGGCGGCGGCCATGTAATCCTCGCCGCTGTCCGAGATGGCCGGCCGCGCTGGAATCCCATTTGCCGGGGTGCTTGTCCTTCCACGGCGAACGTTTCTGGAGAAACAATTCCCCTCGCCCGTTGAACACGAAGAGTGGACCGCCCGGTGCCGCAGGCCGGTCGCATGGACCACGCCGCGCGGCTCGACGCCGATCACCCGGTCGTGCTCGTCCACCACGTCGAAGAGTTCGGCCTGCGCGTTTTGCGCGGCGGCGGGTTCCACGGGGCTGAAGACGTTGGCCAGGGCGATCCACTGGCGCAGGCCCAGTTCCTCGCCGCGCACCGTTTCCGGCACGCCGAGTCGGCTGCGTGATCTCCGCCCAATTGGACAATGATCGGAACCGACTCCGGCCCGAGTCGCGCAGCAGCTTGCGCAGTTGCTTGCGGCGTTGCGAAAAACCTGCGCGGACGATCCGCTCGAAGGTCGGCGCGTCGCAGGCCGGCAGTTCGCCCGGTTCGCGCAAGGGTCAGCGAGATCAGCGCGGAGTCCACCTTCGGCTCCGGCAGAAACACGCTGGCCGGCAGCATTCGCAGCAGCTTCACCCGCCACCGCCGACCCGATGACGACGCTCGACGAGGCCGTAATCCTTCGTTCCCGGCCCGGCGCCGCGAGCCGTTCCGCCAATTCGCGCTGGAGCAGGAAAACCGCCCGCTCCACGGGAGCACGCCGGCGAGGTGAAATGAAACAGCAGCGGCGTCGAAACGTAGTACGGCAGGTTGCCGAAGACCTTCACCGGCCGCCGTGGCCACAGGGCGCGCACGTCGAAATTCCAAGGCGTCGCCGTGCACGACGCTGCAGCCGTTCCTGCCCCGCGAAGCGGCGCGCGCAGGAAATCCGCCAGCCGGCCATCCTTTTCGAGCAGCGGTCAGGCGCGCGCCGGTTTCCAGCGCCGCACCGGTGAGCGCGCCCAGGCCGGGGCCGATCTCGACCAGTTCATCGCCCGGACCGGCGTCGAGTTGCGCGACGATCCAGCGCGCGAGGTTCTGGTCGTGCAGGAAATTCTGGCCGAGCGTCTTCGACGGGGTGAGGTGCAGTTCGCCAGCGCGGCGCGGATGGCGGAGAGCTTCACGCGGATCATTTGCCCTCGCGTTCGGCCGGCCCGGGGCGACTTCTTGCGGCGGTCAAGCAGATGGAAAATCCCTTGATCCGGACGCTGCGAACGCTTCAACAGACGCACGCGCCTCGGCGAGTTCCTACCCCCTCGATGTAATACGCCGACGCCGCGCGCCCGATGGCGTACGTGCCGCTGGCCGCGACGAATCCGCTGATCGCGTTGCCCACGCCGGGCAGGAGCAACTTGGCGGCGGCCCGGACCGCGGCCCGCGCACCCTCGCGCAAGCGCCAGCCCGAAGCCGACGTTGATCCCCATCGTGCCGAGGAACTCGGTGGCCAGTTTCAGACTGAGTTCGCGTCCGCTGATGTAGATGATACCGGCCACCATCGCGAGCTGGAAAGTCGAGCAGGAACGGCAGGTCGGCCAGCGGGATCGGCTGCGCGCCGAGCGCGCCGCTGACGGCGCCGAAGGATTTGATGAGGGTTTGCGCGATCTTGGCCTGCGCCTCCCGCGCGCCGGAGAGCCGCGCCATTTCCAGCCGGGCCTCGTTGGGCAGTTCGGCGACGAGCACATGGACCAATCTCGGCGATGTGCCGGCGGCGGTCGCTCTCGGGGTCGAACGTGCCGTCGAGCCGGAACCGCATGAACGTCGCCACGTCGATCGCCGGCGCCAGGTGCCGCGCGATCTTCGGGCGGGCGGCCAGCGCGGTCTGGAGCCGCGCGCGGGCGGCCTCCATCTCGCTCGACGCGGTGTCTCGTCTTCGTTCGGAATCGACGACGATGCCCAGCACGCACGGACGAGTCTGGTGGGCGCGTTCGGTGAGGTCGAGCAGGCGTTCGAGGCGGTCGAGATCGGCGCGACGCGTCGTCGGCAACCGACGCGCCGGGCGAACGGCGCAGGAACAGGAAAAGGTCCGGCGGTTCGGTGGTCAGCGCGGCCTGCGCACGGCCTCCGGCAGATCGCCGGACGCCGACGGCAGCCGGGCATCGAGCAACCGCAGCACGCCGCGGCCCGCGTGCGAAAAATCCTGCCAGCCCGACTGCGGGCGGTGTTGCGTCCGCCGCTGCTGTCCTGCGCGAACGGCGCGACCGGCGCGGCGAAGATCGCGTTGAACAAGCCCGGCCGAACCTGCCGCCGGATCGCCGGTCAGCACGAGGCGCGGCGCACGCTGCCGCAGAAACAGGTCCTTCAACGGGGTGATTTCCTGCAGGATCGGTTTTTGCAGGGACGCCGGGCAGCTTGCCGACGAAGCCCTCCAGTTTCTCGAAGAGTTGCAGAAACGATGTTTTCGTTTCCATGACCGTTCAGTGCGCGCTGTCACGTCACTTGCGTCAAGGCTCCAGCACCTGCTCGGCGTGCTCGTCGGGCTTGACGCGGCGGAAGATCGCCTCGATGCGGCCGTCGCGGTCCGATCACGAACGTGGAACGCTCCGTGCCCATCGACTTTTTGCCGTCCAGGTTCTTTTCCACCCACACGCCGTAGTCGCGCACGATCTTGCCGTCTTCGTCGCTGAGCAGCGGGAACGGCAGGCCGTACTTGTCGATGAAAGCGCGGTGGCTTTCGAGCGAGTCCGTGCTCACGCCGAAAACCACGGCGTCCGCGTCCTGAAAATCCGGCCAGCGGTCGCGCACGCCGCAGGCCTGCGCCGTGCAGCCGGGCGTGTCGTCCTTCGGGTAAAAATACAGGACGAGATGCTTGCCGGCGAAATCCGCCAGGCGCACGGTCTGGCCGGTGCCGTAAGCGCCTCCCAGGGCAAGGGCTTCAAAGGGCGGTGCGGGGTCTCCGACTTTCAAATCGGCGTTCATGCAAATGTAATGAGTGCGGCGAGAAGATAGTTCGTTTGCTGGCAGACGACAAATCGCGCCGTATCAAGTCGTTCGGCGTGTCACAAATTTGTTGCGATTTGCGCGCAGGAAATGCTTGTCAGCCGCCCGGCTTTCCGGTATGTTGTGGACGGTAGCCATCCTAATGGTTTTCAACATCAACCTTTACCCCTATTATAGCGCCACGCCCATCGGCGGTTCGCGCAAACCTATGCTGAGATTCCCCGTCTCGGATCAGAAACAGGCGGACTTAAACGAGCGGATGCGTCAGCTCCGGCTCGCGGAAGGAGAAATCGAAGAAAGTTATTTCAAGGCGTCGGCCCCGGCGGCCAGAAGACCAACAAGACGCTGACGCGGCGTCAACCTGCTGCACCGCCCCACGGGCATCCGGGTGCGCTGCCAGCGCGAACGCAGCCAGGGCATCAACCGTTTCATCGCCCGGCGTTTGCTGGTGGAGGAACTCGAAGCCCGGCAGCACGGCAAGACGCGGCACGAGGTCAAAGCCGAGCAGCTGCGCGAGGAAAAGGATCGCCGGCGCGGCTCGCGCAAGCGGCCGGCCATCCGGACGCGGAATCGTGCATCCCCTCGCCGGACGCAGCGTGTTCGACCTCGCCAAGGCGATGGCGGCGTATTACCTGCGCCGTTGACCGGCTCGTCGCAACGGTAGAGATGTTTCCGGGCACTCCGCTTGCAGGAGGTAAGCGACGATCCCAGTTCCTGGCAGGATCGGCCGTGCTCGGACTACGGCCGATCTCCGTTGATTTCACGCGCGCGACGAGGCGCCGAGCCAACCGCGCTTCCAACTCGCGGTGTGAGCGTCACCCGGTGCGACGGTCCGGCCTGCATCAGCAGCCGCTGGCCATCGGCGCGCCGAAACTCCAGTTCCACCGGACAATCGCCCGGCGACGCCGCCAGGATGTCGCGCAACTCGCCCGAGTTCGTCGGGCCGCAACGTCTCCATCTCGAAACGCACCGCAACGGCCCGGTCGGTCGCCTGGCCGCTTCGGCATTTTCAGCGGCGTGACCTCGTTGACGACGACCGCATTTCCTCGTCCCGGTGGTCAACCCGCCCGCTGATCGACGACGAGCTGCCCCGGTTCCAGGAGTTTGCTGCATTTGTTGAACACGTCGTTCCACACCATCGCTTCCACGCTGCCGCTGAGGTCTTCCAGGATGATGATCGCAAAGGGTTTGCCGTCCTTTTTCGTGAACTTGCGGCTGACCTCGGTCAGCGATCCGGCGGCGTGAAAGTTCGTCCTGTTCTCCAACGTGCTGAGTTCGTGATCGGCGTGTACTTTCCGCCTTTGAGGATGTGCGGTAGGGTTGAGCGGATGCCCGGTAACATAAAAGCCGAGCAGTTCTTTCTCGGACGCCAGCTTTTCCGCCTTGGTCCACGGCGTCCAGGAGCGTGAACGCCCGCTGGCCGGCGTCTCGCCGGACGGCGCGAGCCAGATCGTCGAACATCGAAGCCTGTCCGCTCGCGCGGTCACGGTGCGCGCTCGCGGCGCTGGCCATGACGGAGTCGATCTGCGCGAACATCTCCGCGCGGTCGCGCCCGGTGAAATCGAACGCGCCGCAGCGGACCAGGCTTTCGAGGATTTTCTTGTTCACCGCGCGGCTGTCGAGCCGGCGCAGAAATCTTCCATCGACGCGTAACGGCCTCGTTCGTTGCGCGTCCTCGATGACGCCGACGCCATCGCCCCCTCGCCGACGTTCTTGATCGCCGCCAGACCGAAGCGGATGCCGGCAGCGACCCGGCACCGCGTGCATGCCGTCGCGCCTGCTCGGAATCTGCGCGCCCGTGTCGCAAGCGGGCCTCGGCGACGCCGTCGTTTTCCGGCGCGAATTTCAGCTGGCTGTGGTTCACGTCCGGCGGGCAGATCGGGATTGTCATCCGCTGGCACTCCGCCACGAAAATGCGAGATTTTGTCCGTGTCGTTGACCGCGTTGCTCAGCAGCGCCGACATGAACTCCACCGGATAGTTCGCCTTCAAGAAAGCGGTGCGCCAGGTGATCAGCGCATAGGCCGCGCTGTGGCTCTTGTTGAAACCGTAGCCGGCAAATTTTTCGAGCAAATCGAAAATCGTCGTTCGCCTTCTTCTCGTCGATGCCGTTCACCTCCGCGCAACCCTTGATGAAGTTGACGCGCTCCTTCGCCATCTTTTCCTTGTCCTTCTTGCCCATCGCGCGGCGCAGCAAATCGGCCTGGCCGAGCGTGTATCCGGCGAGCACGTTGGCCGCGCGCTGCACCTGCTCCTGGTAGATCATGATGCCGTAGGTGTCGGCGCAAACCTCCTTGAGCAGCGGGTGCTCGTACTTGATCTTGGTCAGCCCTTTCTTGCGGCGGATGTAGTCGGGGATCAGGTCCATCGGACCCGGCCGGTAGAGCGACATGATGGCCAGCAATGTCGTCGATGCCCTGGATGTCGAACTGCTTGCACACGCTCGTCATGCCGCCGCTTTCCAACTGGAACACGCCGACCGTCTCGCCGCGGTTGAGCATGGCGACGGTCTTCGGGTCGTCGAACGACGATCGCCTCCAGATCGAAGTCCGGCTCGCGCAGGTGGATGAGGTTCGAGCGCGTCCTCGATGACCGTCAGCGTCTTCAGCCCCAGGAAGTCCATCTTCAGCAGGCCGAGATCGTTGAGCGGGCCGCCCGAATACTGGGTGATGACCTGTTCTTCCTTGTCGCGCGCCAGCGGGATGTACTCGTCGAGGTCGCGGTCGCCGATGACGACGCCCGCCGCGTGAACGCCCGTGCCGCGCGTCAGCCCTTCCAGGATCAGCGCATAATCCCACACCTGCCGCGTCGCGTTCTCGGTCTCGATGGCCTTCTTCAGGTCGGGATTCTTCTCCGCCGCCAGGAGCAGCGGCAGCGGCTTGGCCGCCTCGATGGGGATCATCTTGGAAAGCCGGTCGCCGTCGCCGTAGCTCATGCCCAGCACGCGGCACACGTCCTTGAGCACGGCCTTGGACGACAGCGTGCCGAACGTCACGATCTGGCTGACCGCGCGCGTGGCCGTATTTCTGCCGCACGTATTCGATGACCTCGCCGCGCCGCTCCATGCAGAAGTCGATGTCGATGTCCGGCGGGCTGACGCGCTCCGGGTTGAGGAACCGCTCGAAGATCAGGCCGAAGCGCAGCGGATCGATGTCCGTGATGCCGAGGATGTACGCGACCAGCGAACCGGCCGCCGACCGCGGCCCGGCCCGACGGGAATGCCCTTCGAGCGTGCGTAAGCGATGAAGTCCCAGACGATGAGGAAGTAGCTGGTGAACCCGGCTTTTTCCATCACGCTCAGTTCGTACTCCATGCGCCGGACCAGCTCCGGGTCGGACTCCGCGCGCTCGCCGTAACGCTGCCGCAAGCCCGGCCTCGCAAATTCGCGCAGGTATTGCTCGCGGCGTCTTGCCCTCCGGCGGGTGGTAGGCGGGATATTTGGAAGTGCTGAAATCGATTTTCAGATCGCATTTTTCCGCGACGCGCAGCGTGTTGTCGAATCGCCTCGGGCACCTCCGCGAACAGCGCGCGCATCTCCTGCGGCGACTTGAAATAAAGCTCCGGCGTGTAGCGCATCCGCTTCTCGTCGTAGACCATCGCGCCGGTGCCGATGCAGATCATCACGTCGTGCGCCTCGTGGTGGGCGCGTTCGAGGAAATGCACGTCGTTGGCGGCGACCAGCGGCAGGTCGAACTCCCGCGCCAGTGCGATCAGGCCGCGGTTGCATTTGTGCTGCACCTCCATGCCGTGGTCGTGCAGTTCGACGTAGAAATCCCCCGGCGCGAAAATGTCGCGGAAAGCTCGCCATCGACTCGCGCGCCTTGGCGATCTGGTCGGCCATGAGATAGCCGTTGATCTCGCCCTTCAAGACAGCCGCTCAGGGCGATCAGTCCGGCGGAATGCTGGGCAAGCAATTCCTTGTCGATGCGCGGCTTGTAATAATAGCCGTCGAGATAAGCGGCCGTGACCAGCTTGACGAGATTCTGGTAGCCCGTGGCATCCTTCGCCAGCAGGGTGAAATGGCTGGCCGCGTCCTTGGCGGACGCCGCCTTTCTTGTCGCGCATCGAACCCGGCGCGAGATACACCTCGCAGCCGATGATCGGCTTGATCCCTGCCTTCTTGCGCCGCCTGATAGAACTCGATGGCACCGAACATGTTGCCATGGTCGGTCATCGCCACCGCCGGCATCCCGTAGCCGACGGCCTTCTTCATCAGGTCCTTGATGCGGACCGCGCCATCGAGCAGCGAATACTGCGTGTGCAGATGGAGGTGAACGAAGGAATCGGCGGCGGGAGCGGGAGCAGCAGGAGCGTCAGGCATGACAACCGGACGATACGTTTTTCGGCCGGTGATGTCCAGCCGCGACCCGTGACGGCAACGCGAAAAACCACCTCATTTGGCAAACAAAAAACCGCCTCCCACCACATATGGGGTGGAGAGGCGGTCGAGAAGCAGGCGGAACCCGATTTTTAGTTGGTCTTCGTGCCGCCAAAAAGACGGATAAAAGTCGGTTGATAGGTTTTTCCGATCTTCGGTCCCAGCGTCTCACCGACCAGCACGCGACCATTCGGCTGGACGAAAATACTCTGGACCTTGTCGTAGATCGTGGTGCCGGGGTCGAAAGACTGGACCTTGCCGTTCGGATCGATGAGCCCGAGGTAGCGGCGCGTCAGCCCGTTGATCTGGGTGAAATTGCCCCCGACGTAGAGCTGAAAGCCACCTTGCGACGACAACTGTCGCAGGAAATAGACCGCCACCGGGTTGGGCTCCCCAGCCGGAAGGCCAGACACGGACGTGGTGAAGGTCGTGTCGAGCGAACCGTCCCGGTTCAACCGCGCGATGCGCGATGCCGGGTGGCCGTTGACGGTCGTGAATTGCCCGCCGATGATGATTTTGCCGGAGGGCTGGACGACGATGGCGTTGACCCGCTCGTCGATGACAGGATGGAAGCTGGCGTCCACGCTGCCGTCGGCATTGAGGCGGGCCAGCTTGGTGATGGGTAACCCGCCGACGTGGTTGAACAGGCCTCCGACCAAGACGGTGCCGTCAGGTGTCAAAGCGCCGCCGGGTTGGCTAGCAAACGGCTTGATCCCTTCCGCGAGCGCGAGCACGTCATCGTCGATCTGCGAACTGTTGTTGAAGCTCGAGTCGATGGAACCGTCGTGGAGCAGACGTACGATGCGCAACCTGTTCTGGAGGTTGAACGTGGTGAATTGCCCGCCGACGACGATCTCACCGTTGCCGAGTGGTAAAATCGAAGTCACGAAGCCGTTGGCTCCGCCGTTCACGCCCGCGACGAAGCTAGAGTCCTGTGTGCCGTCCGGCTGGATGCGGGTGATGTTCTGGGCCGGGGTGGAAGCCGCAATCTGGCTCGCCGATTGGCCGAAGATTCCGCCGAGCAGGATTTCGGGCACCGGGGACCCGGGGCTGACGACCTGCTCAGGCACCGCCGTGAAAATAACGCGTTCGGCGGCTCCAAAGGTCGGCTGGACAAAATTTCCCTTTATATACCCACTGGGCTGGAGGTTCTCGTCGAAGGAACCGTCGCCTGCGGCAAGAATAAAATTCCTGGGGTCGTTGGTGCCGTAGTTCGCGAACAACAGCGAGTAGACCGTCGCGGCGACGGGGGTCGGGGCAAACTGGGTGTCAACAGTGCCCGGGGCCTGCGCGAGAACAGACTGCGCGGCCGGCAGGGTCAGCGCCGCCGCAGCCAGCAGAGAGGGAAAAATCCGTGCGGTCGCAGCGATGCGGATACCACGCATCGGCGGACGGAGGGAGAAAACGGAGGATGGAATCATACGGCGGGGAAGCGTACGGGTTCCGTTGCGCCGTGAAAACCCATTTTTTGTAAAAACGTGTCCCCCGTCCCACCGCGTCGCCCGACCGTCGGGTTCCCTTTCTTCGTTGCAAACTCGCCGAACCGCGTCCTGACTGAACTTCCACCGCTTTCGCCATGTCCCCTGCCCCAGCCAGTTCCAACCGTATCGACCAAACCTTCGCCCGGCTCCGTTCCGCCGGAGAAAAAGGTTTCATTACCTACATCGCCAGCGGCGATCCCGACCAGGACAAACGGTCGAGATCGCCCTGGCGCTCCAGCGAGCCAAGGTCGATCTCCTCGAACTCGGCGTGCCGTTTTCCGATCCCCTCGCCGACGGTGTCGTCAACCAGGCCGCCGCGAGCCGTGCGCTGGCCTCGGGCACCGGCGTGGCGACCGTCTTCGACGGCGTGCGCACCATGCGCGCACGGGGCTTGGAGGTTCCGGTCGTGCTCTACACGTACCTGAACCCGGCCTATGCCTACGGCTTCGAGCGTTTCCTCACCGAGTGCGAGGCCGCCGGGGTGGACGGCCTCCTGATCTTGGACCTGCCACCGGACGAGGCCGGCCGCAACGCGGAACTCCAGCGCCGTCCCGCAGGTCTCAGGATGATCCGTCTGGTCGCGCCGAACACTCCGTCCGACCGGCTCGCCCTCATTGCCACCGCAGCGGAAGGATTCGTCTATTTCGTGTCGCGCGAGGGGGTGACCGGCGAACGGGAGAGCGTCGCAACGTCGCTCGACGAGCGGGTGGCGGCCATCCGTGCGGTGACGGCTCTCCCGGTCGTCGTCGGGTTCGGTATCTCGACACCGGAGCAGGCGCGCGAAGCATCACGAACCGTCGATGCCGTCGTGGTCGGCAGCGCCATTGTACGCAAGATCGGTGAATATGGGGATTGCGTTGATCTGGCGGCGCGGATCGCGGCCTTCGTCGCGCCGATGGTCGCGGCCGTCAAAAAAGATTCTTAGACAGGACGACGGGATGCGAACAAATTAGGTGCCCGCTGACGCCGCGTTTTGCCGGGCGCATTTTTGTATGCAAAAGCTTTCCTTCACCAAGATGAACGGCGCGGGCAACGACTTCGTCCTGCTCGACAACCGTTCCGGAGGACTCGCGCTCGACGGTCCTGCCATCGCCCGGCTTTGCGACCGGCACCGCGGGGTCGGCGCGGATGGGGTTCTATTGGTCGAGACGCCCGCCGCCGACACCGGGGCGGAATTTCGCATGCGGTACTTCAACGCGGACGGCGGCGAAGCCGACATGTGCGGGAACGGGGCACGCTGCTTCGCCCGTTACGCGGCGCGTCTGACGGACCACCTCGGCAGCAAAGCCGGAACCCGCGACGGCATGACTTTCGAGACCGGAGCCGGCCTGATCCGTGCGCGCTTCGACGGCGAACTCGTCCACTTGGAAATGAGCCAGCCGACCGGGGGCGCGGACCTTGGCGAACTCACCTTGGACGACGGTGCCATGCTTACGCAGACGTACTTTCTCAATACCGGCGTGCCCCATGTCGTCGTGCCGGTGGATAGCGTCGAAGCCGTCGATGTCCATCAGGTCGGGCGGGCCATTCGTTACCATCGGAAGTTCGCGCCGAAGGGGACGAACGCCAATTTCATTGAACCCTACAGCATGAGCGAGATCATCCTGCGCACCTACGAGCGCGGCGTCGAGGGCGAGACGCTCGCCTGCGGCACGGGTGCGACCGCCAGCGCGCTCGTGCACGCCGAGATGAACAATCTCCTCGGGACCGGGTCGGTCGCGGTGCGGGTGCGCTCCGGCGACGTGCTGCGCATCGGGTTCGAGCGCCTCGGGCCGTTCGAGTTTCGCGGCGTCACGCTGGGTGGACCCGCGGATTTCGTTTTTAGCGGTGAGATCGCGTTGTAAACTGTTCACCGCCAATCCGCCATGCCATTCACCGGTACTTACACGGCCCTCATCACCCCTTTTCGGAACGACCGGATCGACGCCGACGCGTTCGCTCAGCTCGTTGAACGACAGATCGAGGCGGAGATCGACGGGATCGTCCCCGCCGGCACCACCGGCGAATCACCGACTCTCGACCACGAAGAACACGTTCGCATCATTCATCAGGCCGTCGATGCGGCGCGCGGCCGGTGCAAGGTGATCGCCGGCACGGGTTCCAATTGCACGCGAGAAGCTGTTGCCATGACCCGCGAGGCGCAAGCGGCCGGCGCGGATGCCGTGCTGCTGGTTGCGCCGTATTATAACAAGCCTTCGCAGGAAGGTCTGTACCGGCATTTCGGCACGATTGCGGAAGCCACCCGGCTCCCCGTGATCCTGTATAGCATCCCCGGCCGCTGCGGGATCGAGATCGGCGTGGAAACCACCCGGCGGCTCGCCGCCGCTTGCAAGAATATCGTCGGCATCAAGGAGGCTGGCGGCAGCGTGGACCGCGTCAGCCAACTGCGCGCGGCGTTGCCGGCAGAATTTTCGATCCTCTCGGGTGACGACGCGTTGACGCTGCCGTTCCTCGCGGCGGGCGCGGTCGGGGTCATCAGCGTGGCGTCGAATCTCATCCCGGCCGAGGTCGTGCGGCTGGTGCGGGCGTTCACGCACGGCAAGACCGACATCGCGCGTGGTCTGCACGAACAACTCTATCCGTTGTTCAAAGACCTGTTCATCGAGCCGAACCCGGTGCCCGTGAAAACCGCGCTGTCGCTGGTCGGCAACTGGCTGCGTCCGGACGTGCGTCTCCCGCTTTGCGAGATGGACGACGCCAACCTCGCGCAACTTCGTCGCACCCTGGTTTCGCTGAAGCTGATCGGCGGATGAGCACGCCCGCCGGAGTTCCGTTGCGGATCGCTCTCGTTGGCGCGGCTGGCCGGATGGGACAAGCCATCGAAACCTGCGTCGCGCGGCGAACCGGAGAGCTACGAGATCGCCGCGCGAGTCGGCCGGAACGACGACCTTGCGGTGGTGAAGGATTGCGACGCCGTCATCGACTTCAGCAGTCCGGCTACGACCGCCGCCGTGCTCGACGCGTGTCGGTCGGCCCGCAAGCGGACTGGTGCTCGGTACGACCGGACATTCCGCCGGGGAAAGGGCGGCCATCGCCGAGGTTGCCGGGACTGAGGTCCCCGTGGTGTTCGCGGCGAACTTCAGTGTCGGGGTCAACACGCTTTTCTGGCTGACCCGCCAGGCGGCCCGCATCCTGGGGCCGGCGTTCGATCTGGAGGTCATCGAGGTGCACCACCGCCTGAAAAAGGATGCCCCCAGCGGCACGGCCCGCCGGTTGGCCGAAATCCTGGCCGAAGCGCGTGGGATGGATTATGCCACCGACGCTCGCCATGGCCGCGAGGGCCTCGTCGGCGCACGGCCGCCCGGCGAGATCGGTGTGCACTCCGTCCGTGGCGGCGACGTGGTGGGCGAGCACACCGTTCTTTTCGCGGACGTGGGCGAACGGCTCGAACTCGTGCACCGTGCTTCCAGCCGCGAAACGTTCGCCACGGGTGCCTTGCGTGCCGCTGCCTGGGTGGTCGGGCGTTCACCGGCGTTGTACGACATGGAGGATGTGTTAGGTTTGCGTACGGCACCGGCCGACAGTCCGTAAAATCCTCAAGCCGCGACGATCCCCTTTCGTGCCATGAAACGCTTTGTGTCCATCTCCGTTTGCCTGTTGCTCGCCACGCTGCTGGTCTGTCGTGCGCAGGGTCAAACGGCCGCATCGCCGACTCCCGCCATTCAAAGCGGTGGGGAAACCGCCGCCAAGGCCGCCGCCGACATCTGGCTGGCGTTGGTGGACGACGGACGCTACGAGCCTGCCTATCAGACGACCGCCGGCATCTTCCAAAAACTGGTCACCAAGGAACAATGGGTCAAACTGGTGACCGCCGGTCGTGGGCCGATGGGAAAGCTCCTCTCGCGCCGGGTGAAGGACACCAAGTTCACGACGACGATGCCCGGTGCGCCGGACGGACAGTACGTGGTGATCCACTACGACGCCGCGTTCGAGAAAAAGGCGGTAGCCATCGAGACTCTGACCACCCTGATTGACAGCGACGGCCAGTGGAAAGTGTGCGGCTACTTCATCCGTTGAAGGTCGCGGCGGCGTCCGACGAATCGGTCCCGGTGGGGATCGCGCTCGGCTCGAACCAGGGCAACCGCTTGGCCAATCTCAAAGAGGCACGCGCCCGTATCATGATGCTCCCGCAGGCAACCCACGGACCGGCGGCTGTTTGCCTGAGCGCACCGGTGTACGAGACCGAACCCGTGGATTGCGCGCCCGGCGTCGGTTCTTTTTTGAATACGGTGATCGAGATTCGTTGCTCGATGCCTTTCTCGCCGACAAAGCTGCTGCTGCGGCTGCAAAGCATCGAGAACGCACTTGGCCGTCCCACCCGCCACCCGCGCAACGCTCCCCGGACCATCGACCTCGACATCCTCTACGCAGGCCGGATGCGCTTTGAACTCGCCAGCCTGACCCTCCCCCACCCCCGGCTCGCGCAACGCGGGTTCGTGCTCGCGCCGCTGGCGGCGATCCGCGCCGACCTGGTGTTGCCCGGCGAGACCCGCCCGGTGGCGGAATTGCTGCGCGCGTTGAACCCTCCATCGGAAGTGACGCTCTATGCATCGTGCTGGTGAGAAACTGTCCGAAAGTGCTGGCGTGACGCCCGACGATCTCCGACGCGCCAAACGCGAGGGCCGACGGATCAGTGCGTTGACCGCGTACGACTATCCCGTCGCCCGTCTGCTCGACGAGAGCGGCGTGGACGTGGTGCTCGTCGGCGATTCGTTGGGCATGGTCGTACTCGGCTACCCGGATACCGTGCCGGTGACGATGGACGACATGATCCACCACACCCGCGCCGTCGCGCGCGGAGTCAACCGCGCGTTGCTGGTGAGTGACCTCCCGGCCCGGAGTTATCGCACGCCCGAAGAAGCCGTGGCCAACGCGCGTCGTCTCGTCGCTGCCGGTGCCCACGCCGTGAAACTGGAAGGCGGCGTCGCCATGCGTGGGCAAATCGACGCCATCGTGGCGGCGGGCATCCCTTTCATGGGGCACATCGGTATGCTGCCGCAGTCGGTCCGCGAAGAAGGCGGTTACAAAATCAAAGGCCGCAACCCGTCGGAGGCGGACGCATTGCTGGAGGACGCCCGCGCGGTGCAGGACGCCGGGGCGTTCGCGGTCGTGGTGGAGATCGTCGCGCACGAAACTGCCGCCCGGCTCACCGCCGCCCTTGAGATTCCGACGATTGGGATCGGTTCGGGAAAAGGCTGCGACGGACAAATCCTCGTCATCCACGATCTGATCGGACTTTTCCCGTGGTTTCAGCCCAAATTCGTGACGCCGCACGCGCAGGTGGCCGTGTCGATCCGGGAAGCGATCCAGAGTTTCATCATCGACACAAAAAGCTGATTTTCAGCAGATTGTGGACTATGGCGGTGACGGACTTGTCTTTCGACCGCGAATCGTTAGGATCGAAGGGATGAACAAAACCGTCGTGCAGGTCCAGGTGCGCGCCGTCCTGCCCACGAAGGAAGGGTGTGCGGTGTTCCTGGGCAACAAGGAGAAGGTGTTCATCATCTACGTCGATCAGCATGTCGGGGCCGCGATCACGATGTTCATGCGTGAGACGCCCAAGGAGCGCCCGCTGACCCACGACCTGATGGCGAACATCATGATGGCCCTCGGCGCGAAGGTTGAGCGTGTCATCATCAACGAGTTGAAAAACGCCACCTATTTTGCCCGGCTCATCATCAGCGCGGAGAACGAACTCCAGCAGCGCAAGATCATCGAAATCGACGCGCGCCCCAGCGACAGCATCGCGCTGGCCATCCAGCAGAAATCAGCGGTGTTCGTTAGCCAAGAAGTCTGGGACGAGGTGGACGATATGAGCGACGTGCTCAAGAAGATGGAAGAGGGTGGGTTTGAGATTGAGGGGTGACACGGCGCGCAATCATGTTTCCCTACCCCTGATGAGGGATGAGCAGCAGCCGCACTCGGCGAACCAATTTCCGGATTAGGAACGAGTGCCTCTGGCAACGAAAGTGCCTCGCGGCAGAGTTGATTGGTGATTGACGACGGTTCGGATTTTGTGTTGAAATCGAATCAGTTAATTTGAGAACAAGTTTATGAAAAATTTGATTGCGTTCATCATGGTTGTGATCGCTAGCTACGGCGGATACCGCTATTGGAACGCGCAACATCAAAAGGCACAGGTCATCGTAATTGAACAAACGCCCGTCAATACGCCCAGCGGTCCTCGGTTGTCGCCGGAAGGAACGTATTTTCTCCTTGATTATTACGGGGTGCACACCGATCACGGGGTGATTGGCTGGACTCCCGGGCAGCAGGTAAGGGCGGTCAGTGGAAAGCAAAGCGAAGTTGACAAGCGTTGGGTCAGCGACGGGCAGTTGCAAGCGCAGGTCGACGAGGCGTTACTGACCCGGGACATCGACTTGGCAGCTCGTTTAGGCAGTACGGACAGCACAATGCAGGCTTCCGCAGCCCAGCAGGCGCTGACTGCACGGGACCAGCAAATGGCGGCGGAAAAGCGTGTGCAGGCCGAAGCCGCCAGAGCTGAGGCATTAGCGAGTAGGCAGCGAGCTAGAACCATCCATACGGCGGCATCCACCCCGGCCAACCCACTGGACAGAGATGCGAGACCGACCAACGGAGGCCGCCAAGTCAGCCGAGCGCCGGATATCCCGAACGCGTACACTCTTCCACAAACCACATCGTCGCACTGAAAATGAGAGATACAATCCTCATGCTGCTCGCACTCGCGTGCGGCTTCGTCATATTCAAAGTTTTGGATCATCGTGATCCACCTTCCCAACAGGTTATTTACGTCACACCGAACCCTGTTTCAACTGCGACGCCACCACCCCGTCCCGAACCGACTCAAAGAATGCATCGGCTCTCGACACCAGGAACCTTCTTCTTGATAGAATACGTGTCCGCACCGACCCCTCAAGGGGTGATGGGTTTTGAACCGGGCAGTTTAGTGCATTTTGTCAAAGCCGATGAGGCAAACGAAAAGTTGACGGTGACCGACGGTAAGTACGAAGTTGTCGTCGACCCTTCGCAGTTGACTAATGACATCGACGTTGCGGACTTGGTCCGGCGACGCGATCAAGACAGTCAGCGGCAGGTAATGATCGCGCAGGAAGCTGCGTTCAAGGAATATCAGAAAGAACAGAAGCAAATCGAGATCGACCACGCCCGCAACGTGGCGAGCATCCGACCGGTCGCCCCTGTCGGTGCCAAGCATAACGCGCTCGACGAAGAATCAGCGCCAGCCAGCGCATTGGACCGTGCTGCTATTCAAAGTGGCTATTACTCCTATGAGAATAGCCCCTACTATTACTTACATCATTACAAGCGGAACTATTACACTCCTTACCCAAATGGGTATTGAATTAAAAATCGGACCCGGTATCACGCCGTTCGTTTTTCAAGCGACTTCTAGCCAAGTCGTACTCGGCTAAGATCGCGCTTGGCGTGAAAAACGGGTCAAGCATCTTTTTCCACTCGCTGATAGTCAGTCTTCCGGGTAAGCCAAGATTTCGTTTAGACGCTGACGCAGACTTTCCGAAAACCTCGGCAACCATCCGGCGTCGATCAGCCCGGCACCAAGCAAATCGCGCAGATGCACCCGGTCTTTGTCGCGGAAGGACGAGAGCTTCATACGCACCAATGCCTCCAAGGTGACGAGGCGAAAGTCACCGGCGTCCTCGCCCTCCTCGATTTCCGCATTCGGCTCCGGCTGGTCGGGTCGGGTGCGCTCTCCGGCGAAGACAACATGCACGGCGTCGCCTACCCGGCTCTCCGGGCCATCGAGAAAAATGTCCATCGCGCTCGCCTGCCCCAATGAGGCCACCCGGGGATGCTTGAAACCGGCGGCTTCCAACGCAGCCGTCGCGGCAGGCAGATCGGTGCGGCGCAGAAGCAAGTCCACGTCACGGGTGTTGCGCGCGGCCGTCTCGTCAACGCGCGAAACCCACGCTGCCACGGCGTTGCCGCCCACGACGGCATACGGCACGTCCGCCGCGTCCAACGCCGCTGACGCACGCAGGAGTCGGCGGCGGACAGCTTCAACCGCAGCGCTCATGCGCGACCAGGAGACCGGCGGATATACGGGCATGGTTGATTTACTCCGAAAATCATCGTCAGGACGATCACCCGAGAAGATCGGGATAAAATCGGCGCGCCACCTCTTCGCACTCCGCCAGGATCGCACCGGGCGTATCCATCTTCAGCGCGTTCGCGGCCAACGCCCGGCACACGTCCATCTCCAGGCTCTGCACCGCGCGTTTGACCCGGGGCACCAACGCCGCGCCGGCACTGAGTTCATCCACGCCCAATCCCAGCAGCAGCGGTGTCAGTGTGACCTCGCTGGCCATCTCGCCGCACACCCCCGCCCAGATGTCCGCCGCGTGCGCGGCTTCCACCACCATCTTGATGAGCCGCAAGATAGCCGGGTGCGTCGGTTCGTAGAGATGCGCGATCCGTTCGTTCACCCGATCCACCGCAATGCAATATTGGATCAGGTCGTTCGTGCCGATGCTGAAAAAACTGACCTCGCGCGCCAGTTCCCACGCGCACAACGCCGCGCTCGGCACTTCGATCATGATGCCGACGTCCATTTCCTCGTTGAACGCACGGCCTTCCTCGCGCAGTTCGGCCTTGCACTCTTCGAGCAGACCGTTGGCCTGACGCACCTCTTCCAGACCGCTGACAGCGGGTACATCAGCTTCACGTTGCCCAGCGCGCTCGCCCGCAGGATCGCGCGCAACTGCACCTTGAAGATATCCGTGTGCTTCAAGCAAAAGCGGATGGCGCGGCAACCCAGGAACGGGTTTAGTTCCGTCGGCAGGTGCAGGTTGCCGATGGACTTGTCTCCGCCGAGGTCGAGCGTGCGGATGATGATCGGGTGCGGCAGCATCTCGCTCGCCACCCGGCGGTAATTTTCGTATTGTTCCTCCTCGTCGGGCAGGCGGGCCTTGTTCAGGTAGAAAAATTCCGTCCGGTACAGGCCCACGCCTTCCGCGCCGCTGGTTTTCACCATCGGGATGTCCTCGGGCAACTCGATGTTGGCAGAGAGAATGAGGTGATGGCCGTCGCGCGTCGTCGAAGCGGTCTCGCGCAGATCGATCAGTCCGGCTTCGACCCGCTGCTTGCGGCGCTCCAGGTCTTCGTATTCGCGCAGGGTCTGCGCGCTGGGATTGAGCACGAGCAGGCCGTGGTAACCGTCGAGCAACACGTCGCAGCCCGGTTCCAAGCGCGCGGCTCACATCGTGCAGGCCGACGATGGCAGGGATGTTCAGCGAACGCGCCATGATGGCCGTGTGCGACGTGCGGCTGCCCACGTCCGTGCCGAATGCCTAGCACGAACTGGCGGTTGAGCATCGCGGTGTCCGAAGGCGTCAGGTTGTGGGAAAGCAGGATGTGCGGATAATCGATCTCCGACAGCGCGAGCGCCTGCCTGCCGGCGAGGTTCATCACGACGCGGCGGGTGACATCGTGTACGTCCAGGCAACGTTCGCGCAGATACGGGTCGTCCATCTGTTCGAGCAGACTGGCGTAACGGTTGGCCACCTGCTCGAACACGGCCTCGATGTTGCGCCGGTCACGCTGGAGGGTGCGCAGGACCTCGTCGATGAGCGTCCGATCCTCGACCACGAGCAGGTGCGCGTCGAAAATGCTCGCGTCCTTCGACGCCGATGGCGTCGGCGAGCTTCGCCTGCATGTCGAGGATTTGCGTGCGCGTGAGCAGCAGCGCCGACTCGAAACGCGCGATCTCCGCCGGCACGTCCTCCTCGCGGATCGTGTAATCCGGGGTGGCGTCCTGTTCGGGACGATGGATAAAAACCTGCCCGCGCGCCAGACCCGGCGACACTCCCAGACCCTGGAAACGCTTCTCCGGCAGTGACGAACCCGTCTCGCCGTTCATCGGCGGGAATCCGTGCCCGGAAGCCGTCCCGTTCATTCCTCGTCGAAACGGGTCTGCACCAACTGTTCGAGATCGTCGATGGCCTGCTGCGCGTCGGGCCCCTCGGCGGTCACCCGCAGCTTGGAACCCTGGCCGGCCGCCAGCATCATCAGCCCCATGATGCTCTTGCCGTTGACCTGCTCCCCGTCCTTCTCGACCAGGATTTCCGCCTTGTAGCGGTTGGAAATCTTCACGAAACGCGCGGAAGGCCGGGCGTGCATCCCGAGTTTGTTCAGGATGACCAGGTCCTTGCAGCACTTCTGGTCACGAGAAGTGTCGGCGTCGCCGCCGGAGGTGGTGCGACCGAGATAGACTCATAGGGCGTGCTTGCGGTGCATCAGGTTCACGAGACGCTGGTTGAATTCCATCGAACTGTGCTGGCCGTGGCTCTTGAGCTTCTGGTCCAGCGCCGCCACCTCGACCAGACGCGCCATGTCGCGGCCCGGCCGGACGGGGATCGTGACGTGGGGGACTTCGATGTTCAAGATCCGATAGGTCTCCTGTTCGAGGCCCACTCTATCGACTTCCTCCATATCCTGCCAGTCTTTTAATGTCACTACAAAGTCCAGCCGTTTTTCCGTCCGGATGCTGCCGATGCCGAAAATCGCCGCGACGTTGATGACCCCCAGGCCGCGCACCTCCATGTGGTAGCGCGTCAGGCTGGGTGCCGTCGCCATGAGTTCGCGCCGCTCGATGGCCCGGAAGCGCGTCACGTCGTCGGCCACCAGGCTGTAGCCGCGTTCGATCAGACCCAGGACGCACTCGCTCTTGCCGACGCCGCTGGCCCCGCGGATCAGCGTGCCGATGCCCAGGATATCGACCATGCTGCCGTGTTCGGTGCGCGAGGGCGAGAAGTCGAATTCCAGCATGATCGTCGCCGCGTTGACGAAATTCATCGTCACCAGCGGCGTGCGGAAGACCGCGATGCCCGCGCGTTCCGCCTCGGCACACAAGGCGCGCGGGATGACGGCGTTGCGCGAGAACACGATGCACGGAATCCGCCGGCTGCAGAGCGCGCGGAACCGGCTGGCCGCCTCCCCGCGCGGCAGGCTTTTGAGATAAGACATCTCCGCGCTGCCGATCACCTGCACGCGCTTGGCGGCGAAATACTGGAAGAATCCCGACAGCGCGAGTCCGGGCCGGTTGATGGTCGGTTCCAGGATTTTGCGGTCGAAACCGCGCTCGGGACCGACCAGCTGCATTTGCAGACTCGCGGCGTGGTCACGGAAAAACTGCCCGACGGTGATCGTCGGCCGCTTGCCTTCTGCAGCGAGCGTCCCCGGCGGGTGCGTATCGGCGGGTGGTTTCACGAGGGATAGCAGCGACCCGTGCGTACAGCAGGAAACCGGCCGATCAGTGGAAAGCTCGGCTGGATCAGACCGAAATCGCCCTTTTTGCGCCGGTACAGCACGTTCACCTTTTCGGTTTTCGCGTTGAGGAAGACGAGAAACTGCCGCGCGGACATGTCCATCTGGAGCACGGCTTCGTCCACGAACATCGGCTTGACGGGATATTTTTCGGTCTGGATCACCTCGGGCTCGGGCGGGGCTTCGTGGTAGCCCCTGGCCGTGATCGTCTTCTCGTCCAGATCGTCGAACGACTGCGCGTCGTAGACCTGCTCTTCGAGGTAGCGGACGGTCTCGTTGCGGTGGGGCCGGTGCTGTGCTTGCAGGAGGCGCGTCTTATACTTGCGCATCTGCCGGGCCACCTTGCCGATGACCTGATCCATCGAGGCGTACAGGTCGGTGCTTTCCTCGCTGGCCTCGATGGTGATGTGGTTGGCGCAGACCAGCACGACCTCCGCGCGGTGCCGGTATTTATCGACTTCCAGGATGACGTGCGCCTCGATGATCTTCGGATAATCCAGGTGCAGGCTCTCGATCTTCTTCTGCGCGTAGTCGTTGATGGCGGCCGTGATGGCAAGATGACGGCCGGTGACGGTGACATGCGGGTTCGACGTTGGCGATTTGCATGGCGGTCTTGTTCTGGCTCTCTCGGTTGGGTGGTGGTTGAGCTTCGGGGGAAGGAAGCGGTTCACTTTCCTGATTCGCGCGCTCACATCGAAAACCTTTCGCCCAGATAGAGCTGTCGGCTGACGGGATCGTTGATCAGGAAATCCTTGGTGCCGTCGCGGACGACCTTGCCGTCGTACATCAGGTACGCCCGGTCCACGATGGACAGCGTTTCGCGGACGCTGTGGTCGGTGATGATGATGCCCAGGTTTGCCGTGTCGCGCAGGGACACGATGATCTGCTGCACTTCGGCGACCGCGATGGGATCGACGCCGCTGAAAGGCTCGTCGAGCATCAGCAGGTTCGGATTGGTGATGAGCGAGCGCGCGATGGTCAGACGCCGTTTCTCGCCGCCGCTCAGGGTCAGCGCGAGGTTGCGCGCGACGTGCGTGATGCCGAACTGCTCCAGCAGTTCCTCGCAACGGGCCCGGCGCGCCTTGCGGTTGAGCGGCAGCGTTTCGAGGATGGCGAGGAGGTTTTGCTCGACGGTCAGCTTGCGGAAAATGGATTCTTCCTGCGGCAGGTATCCCATGCCCAGGCGTGCGCGGCGGTACATCGGGTAACGGGTCACGTCCACGCCGTTGAAAATGATGGTGCCCGGCGTTCGGCGGCACGAGGCCGACGATCATGTAAAAGCTCGTCGTCTTGCCCGCGCCGTTGGGACCGAGCAGGCCCGACGATTTCGCCCCGGCGCACGTTGATGTCCACCTGATTGACGACCGTGCGCTTGTTGTAAATCTTCACGAGCCCACGCGTCTGCATGATGGGCGTCGCGGCGTCGTCCGGCGTGTTCGACGTTTGTGCCGACACCTCTGCGCGAGCGGCGGCGGGCGCTTCGGCAAGCAGCAGATCGGGAGAACGACTCATGGAAACGGTGTCAGCTAATGCGTGCGGGTGCCGGTAAGCGGGCTGCTGTCCGCTTTGGCGGCCGGGGTGTTGCCCGGCAAATTGTCCTTGCCGCGCGCCACGAAGGTCGTCTTGCTCGGACCGATGGTCTTCAAGCTATTGTCGCTTCCCAAGATCATCACCGTCGCGCGCGAGAGCGCCTGATGGAGTTGCCGTTTTGCTCGACCCTCGGCATGCCGCGCAAAGTCGTGTCGCCGGTCTTGTTGTCGAATTCCGCGATGTCGGCCCGGCCGATGGAAACCTTCTCCTCCTCGCCGGGTTTCGCGGGGGCGTGCTTTTGGATGATGATGACGTGCCCTTCAGCCACGGCGCGGTCGATCCCGTTCCCGCGAGCGGACTCCCCGGGCCTGGCGTCGCCCGGTTTCGTGGGGGTCTCGACGGGCGGCGGAGTCGAAGATGCTCCTGGCACGGCACCTTTGGCGAGGTACACCGTCAGAGTGGCGCAGGCAATCGTGAAACGGGGGTCCTTGACCCGCACGTCGCCGCTGAAGACGGCGATCCGGGTCTTCGCCGCGAACGTGGCTCCCTGCGAGGCGAGGATTTCCGTGTCGTTGGTTGGCTGGTCAACGTCCTCGGGTTTGTTCTCGTCGGCAGGCGCTTCGACGTTGGCGGCGGGCTCCTGGTTCGCCACCGGCGTGAGGGCCGGGACCGCCTTGTCCGGTTGCCGCGAAGACTGCGGCTGTTGGGCAAACCCACCGACCTGTAACACCAGCATACTCACGCAAAAGCCTCCGCACAGGCGGATGGCTGAAAGAATCGAGACGGACTTGTTCATTTGGTTTCCTCGCCTGATTCCTTCGGCTCCGCCAACTGCTTGAGGTTGTGGATGACCATCCGGACATTGCCGAGCAGCCTGCCCTCGCGCTCTAACGTGTTAAACTCCATTTTCTCACCGGTCAATTCAAACTCCTGCGTGCGGATAGTCACGGGATCGTCGCTGGAAATAATGTGGGTTTTCAGATCGAGGATCGAAGCGGGCATGACGATGTGAAAATCCTGTTTGCCGTCCGGCTTGTTGAAGTCCATGTGCATCCCCTCCAGCTTCACGCGGTCATCGTCGAGGCGGGTGGCTTTCTGCGCCATGAGCAAGGAAAGCAATTTGCCGGTCGCGTCCATGTCGGGAATCTTGACGTTGACGCCCGGCTTGCCGACCGGCAGCGGCAGGGGAATCGTGCCGTTGCCTTTGTCAGCCGCCGGAGTCGGCGTGGCAGGACCGCCATCGCGGTTTTTCTTCTTCTTGGCTTCACCCTTGCCTGCGGGTGAAGGCGAGGGGCTGTCCGCCGCGGACGCGCCGGATGCCCGATCACCATGCGGCGACAGTGCCAGGGTCCACGCGCAAGCCAGAATGCCCGCCAGGATTCTACGCGTGCGCGGCTTCATGGATTTGTTGCAATGTAGCGAGCAATGCCCCCGAGTTGTCGAAGCGGAATTTGGTTCGGGCCGTCCGACAGGGCCTCCGCCGGGTTTTCGTGCACTTCCATGAAGACGCCGTCACAACCCGTCGCCACCGCCGCGCGTGCCAGGACCGGAGCGAGTGCGCCGTCGCCGGAAGTGTGGTCGCCTCCCCCACCGGGTCTCTGGACGGAGTGCGTCGCGTCGAAAACCACCGGATACCCCGCTTCCCGCATCCAGTAGAGCGAACGCATGTCGGCCACGAGATTCTGGTAGCCGAAGGTCACGCCACGCTCGGTGAAGAAGAAACGTTCGCTTCCCGCCGCCCTGAGCTTGTCGGCGATGGGCCGCACGTCCCACGGCGAGAGAAACTGCCCCTTCTTGACGTTGACGACCCGCCCCGTCGCGGCGGCGGCGTGGATGAGGTCGGTTTGTCGGCACAGGAACGCGGGAATCTGGAGCACATCGATGAACTCGGCCGCAACCTCCGCCTCGTCGGGAGAATGCACGTCGGTGGTCACCGCGACGCCGAGTTCACGCCCGACAGCGGCGAGCAGTGCGCAACCCTCGCGCGCAGGCATCCCACGGAACGATTTCCCGGAGGTCCGGTTCGCCTTGTCATAGGACGCCTTGAAGACAAATTCCGCGCCTGCCGCCACGCAGATTTCCTTGATGCGCCGTCCGGTGCTCCAAAGAAAATCTTCGGACTCGATGACGCACGGCCCCAAGAAAAACAGCAAGGGCGGCTGCGACCCGGCCGGGGAAGGACGGGCACGGTCACCGTAGACCAACGCCGAGAGGTTGTGCGCGCCCGGCGTAGACTGGAGTCCGGTGTTCAAGGCAATGGCAAACTGCCCATCCTAGCCGCCGTAGCTTTTGCTAAACCGCTTTTTGCTCTCTCCGCCGGCATCCGTGGGGGCTTCGGCGGCGGGTTGTGGAGCGTCCGGGGTGGCCGCCGGTGCTGCGGATGAAGGCGGTTCGTCTGCAACAGCCGATTTATCTCCGCTCCCCTGAGCCACTTCGTAGAACGCCATCTGGAGGTTGGTCAGGGCGTTGCGTAAGACATTTGCCTCCTCGGTGGACAGGTTGCCGCGCGTTTTTTCCTGGATCATCGCCAGTTGGTCGATGAACATGCGCGCCAGGTCCAGGTTAACCTCCGGCTGGTTGGTATGCGGATTGGGCATCAACCCGAGGAACAGCGAGGCGTTTTGCGCCTGCATCATGACGAACTCGATGAAACGTGCCGCGCTCTCGCCGGCCCGCGTGGAACTTTGCACTTCGGCCATAGGTGAATAAACGCCGGTTCGGCGTGGGAGACAAGAACGAGCTTTTAGTCTTCGACCCGGGTCAGTTCGGCGACCGGCGGCGGATTTTCGGGTCGGACAATGACGGTGATCGCCGGCCGGTCCAAAAAGTACCGGTTGGCCACGGCACGCACCTCTTCGAGGGTGATTTTCTCCAGGTCGGCCGCCATCTCCCGGTAATGGAGGAAGCCGAGGCCGTAGAGTTCGTCGAGCGCGGCCGTGTAGGCGAGAGTAGCATTGCTCTGGTAAGCAATGGCTTGCTTGCCGAGAAGTTTCTTTTTCGCGCGCGTCAGCTCGATTTCCGTAAGCCCGTTGGCAGCCAGGAGCGCGATCTCCTCGCCGAACGCCGCGCGTACCTCATCGACTTTGCGCGGATCGGTGCCGACGTAGAACGTGAACAATCCCCGTGCGAGGCCGACCATCTGCGAGGAGCCGACGAAATAGGCCAGCCCGAGTTCCTCGCGGATGCGGATGAAGAAACGCGAGCCCAGGTCACTGCTCGCCTCGTCGATCAGCTCCAGCGCGTGGCGGTCCTGACTGTCGATGCTGGCGCCCGGGTAACCGACCATGAGGACCGCCTGCTCCTTGTCCTCGTAATGCTCGATGACCCGTGATTCCGCCAGCGCGTCGGGCTGCGGGGGAGTGGCCAACGCCATCGCGCCCGTCGGCATCGACTCGAAAAGCTGTTCAACCTGCGCGCGGACCTCGGCGGCATCGACGTTGCCGAACACAGCCAGAACACCATTCTTCGCCACGACGTACCGGTCGCGGAACGCCGCCAACTGGGCACGGTCGAGCTTGGCCACCGATTCGAGCGACCCCGAAGATCGCAACGCGTAGGGATGCGAACCAAAAATCTCCGCGCGCAAGCGGTTGCGCGCCAGTGCAGGTCATGTGCTCGTCCTCGGCCTTGATCGCGGCGGACTGGACGGCCTTTTCGCGTTCGACGGAGTCGGCAGGGAGCGTGGCGTGGAGCAGCACGTCGGCGAGGATATCCAGGCCCAGCCCCAGATCGGGCTGCATCACTTCCATCGATACGCTGAAGCTGTTGTTCCCGCCGTCGCTGCCGATGCTGCCGCCGACGGCCTCGATCTCCTCCGCGAGCTGCGCCGCCGTCCGGCGCTCGGTGCCCTTGAGGAGCACGCGTGCGAACAGCTTGGTCAGGCCATTGTCAGCCGGGTTTTCCACGAGCAGACCGCCGCGGAAAACGGCGTCGAGGTACACCAGCGGCAACCGCGCGTCTTCGCGCACGAGCAGCCGCAAGCCGTTGGACAGCTCAAACTTCTGGATTTCCCCGGCGCTGTGCAGTTGAACGCACTCCTTCGCCTGTTTGCTCGCGTGTGCCCTGCGGGTCGAGGCTGGCGACGGTGCAATTAGTCGTCGTGCAGATAACGCCGGGCCACCCGCGCGATGTCGTCGGCCGTCACCTGCTGGATGGCATCGAGATAATCGCGCGAGAAATCGAGATTGCCCGTCAGCAGCCAGTTCGAGCCGAGGTCGCTGGCCTGCCCGCGCATCGTCACCAGCGCGCCGAGTTGGTTGCTGAGGATGACGCGCTTGGCCTTGTCCAGTTCCGGCGCGGTGATGCCGTCGCGCTGGATTTCGGCGATGATCTCCAGCGCCGCCGCGTCGGCAGCGTCACGTTTGTCGGGATCGGTGGTGGCATCCACGCCGAAAAGCCCCGGCTGCGCGGGCACATAGGAAAACGCCGAGATGAAATGCGCGAGCCGCTTCTCCTCGCGCACCTGCCGGTAGAGCCGCGAACTGAACGCCCCTCGCCCAGCGCCGTCGCCAGCACGTCGAGCGCGGGCACGTCGGGGTGGGTGATGCACGGGATGTGCCACGAGGCGAGCAGCGCGCGACAGCTCGGTGGGGAACTCCCGGTCGCGACTCGCGCCGGCCGAGCTGCGGCGGTTCGGCGGGCAGATAGACCGGCGGGCAGCGCACGGCGCGGGTGCGGGGCGAAAAGCGTCTCCAGTTGCCGCACGACCTCGGTAGCGTCCACGTCGCCGACCACGACGAACGTCAGGTTGTTGGGCACGTAGCGCGCCTTGTAGTAGGCCATCACGTCGTCGCGCGTGAGCTGGTTGAAGAGGTCCAGATGACCGATGACCGGATGGCTGTAGGGGTGCTCGCGGTAGGCCGTCGGCAAAAAGCTGCTGGCTGTTTACCCGGTCCGGATCGTCGGCAACCATGGCAAACTCGCGTCGGATGACCTCCTGTTCCTTGACGAACTCATCGGCCGGCAGGGTCGAATTCATGCAGGCGTCGGCGAGCAGTTCGATGGCGGTGGCCGCCCCGGCCCTCGGCACGTCGATCCAATAAACCGTCCGGTCGAAGGACGTGTAGGCGTTGATGTAGCCGCCCTCGTCCTGAACCGCCTGCGCGATGGCGTTGGTCGAACGGGTCTCCGTGCCCTTGAAGAGCATGTGTTCGAGCAGGTGGGACATCCCCGCGCCGAGCCAGCGCCCTCGTGGATGCTGCCCGTGCCCACCCAGGCCTGCACACTGGCGACCGGCGCGCTGTGATCCTCCTGCACGAGCAGCGTCAGACCGTTGGGCAGGACATGCTTGACGCGCCGTCACGCGCGGGAACTGGATGGCGGCGGCCGGCCGATCAAAGGCGGACTTGCGGGGAGAAGCGAAATCATGGGATCAGAAACAGCGGACACGGGCGGTTAAACTGATGCTCTGACGGGCGTAGATACCCACCCAGCCTTCAAGAATGCTCGCGCGGCGGGGCGGGAGGCCGTCCGGCGCACGTCGGCCGGTCCCGGCGCTTTCGGTGCGGCTGGGCGGAACGGCTTTACAAAGGCTTCTTCGAAATCGAACCCGCCCCGGAAATCCTCCAGCGTATCGGTGTCCGCTTTACCGAACTCCCGGACCTCGATGAGATTGAAAACAATCGCGCCGATGTCCTCGCACGAGCGGACGCGCCAATGCTCGAAGACGGTCGGCACCATCGGGCCGTACTGTTCGAGCGCATACCGCCGGACGCCTTCGAGGAGTTGCTGCCCGCTGACGTGCTGTTCCACGTAGGGGTCGGTGGGCTTTTTCTTGCATTGACGGGTGGTAAACTCCAGCGCGTCGCGCACGAAAAGGTACGCTTCGCGGTCGAACCGCCCGTCGCGGGCGATGATGGCGTCCACCTTGGCGGAAAATGGGTCGAAGGCGTTCATGGGTTTAGCGAACGGTCAAGCCGCGGGCATCGCCGGCACCCACCGGTGCGACGGCGACGGGAACAGCCGCCCGCCTGTCGTCCCGCCAGTGTTTGATCGCCGCGCCCGTCACCAGGGCGCAGAGGACCCCGGCTACCAGAAATTGTTCGCGGAGTGTCAAAGAGAACATGGCAGACCCTTGAAAGAACGTCCCGGGGCAGGGAAGCTCTTTGGCGCGAAGATGAATACCGCCGCCCATTGTCCCTGTCAAACGAGTGGCCCCCGGCGGCTTGCGAAGTTTCGTCGCTTCCTGGCGCTGGCGATCATCGCAACCCTCGCGCCCCCGGCGGGATCGGCCGCGCCGCCCAGGCCGACGGACTGGCAGCGCGAACTCGACGCCGTGCGGCTTTCGGAGGCCACGGCCATGTCTCTCACGGGGCAAAAACCCGACGCGGCTGCGGAGACCGAACGGCGTCTGGCCATCCTCTACCGCCAGTTGAGCGCGAAATACCCGGACCGGGCGGCCGTGCGCAAGGCCGCCGGCGACCATTTCTGGCTGACCGGCGACACGGTGACGGCCGTGAAGGAATGGCAGGCGGCCCAGGCGTTGGACCCGGCCGACGCCGAAACGGACAGCGCGCTGGGCTCCGCGCGGCTGCGGGACGGCCGCACCCGCGAGGCGCGCGAGGAGTTTCAACGGGCCGTGGACGCGCGTCCCGGGGTCGCCCGTTACCATTTCGAGTTGGCAAGCGTCCTTTATTTGTTTCGACACGAACTGGTCGGCTCCCCCGCCCTGCCCGACGAGGCAGCCGTTCTGCGCGAGGCGCTGACCCAGTTCCGGCGCGCGAGCGAACTGGCGGCGGACAACGCGGAATTTGCCCGGGCGTACGCCGAGACGTTCTACGGTCTGCCAAATCCCGACTGGGCGGAGGGCCTCGCTGCTTGGCTCCATGTGCGGGCGCTCAACGCATCCGCCCCTGATTTCGCCAACGGTCACCTGGCGAGGGTGAGCTTGCACCTGGGCAAGCCCGATCAGGCCCAGGCCTATCTCGATCTGATCCGCGATCCGCTTTTCGCATCGATGAAGGCGACCTTGAGCCGCCAGGCCGAACAAATGAAACAAAAAGCGGGGACGGCCTCGCCCGCACCCTGAGCGTCGGACCGCCGCCTAGCGCAACTCCGTCCCCAGAGCATCGAGATACACGGAAATCGGGTCCGGCCGGTGGACGGATTGATGGGCATCCAGTTGGCGGACCGTGTGAAAGTAATCCTCGAAGGAACCGCTCTGCGTCGCCGCTTGGGTGGCCTCGTACCAGTTCATGTAGTCGGACACCTCGTCGCGGTATTTGAGCATGTCCTGGCGTTGGCTGGCGAGCAGCCGGAGTTTTTCGTCCACGCCGGCCGTCCGGCCGCGGATCAGGGCGGACACCAGATGCGCGTAGTCAGCGACGATCTCCCGGTACAACGGGTTTGCCTGGCCACTCAGGGTTGCCAGCGCCACGCGGGGACCTTCGAGGGCTGCTCTGCTACGCTTGAGCGAGGCAAACTCGCGGAAGTCCGACAAGGTGTACGTTTTGGCAGCCTGTTTCTTTTTCGCGTCGGCGGCGACGTTGAAGGTGAGCGCCGCTTGCAGACGCTGGTCGGTCTCACGCACGGAGAATATCTGGTAGCGGTCGCTCTCGGAGAGGCGCGCGAGGCCGAGCGTCCACCACTTGTCCAGACTGTCCGGAGAGGCCAGTTCGGGAAATTGGCGTCCCAGCGCCGCCGCGCCGCGGGCGTCCTCGTAGGTCATGTCCGGCAGGGCGCGGACGAACGTGACAAGCCCCGCCCGGCCGCCGTCCATCTCGCGCAGGAGCAGGCACACGAGGTTGTAGGCGTAAGCGCGGTACACGGCGCGCGAGGTCGAATCCATCGTGGCCGGTTCGCGGCTCAGAAACTCCGTGATGGACAACGCCTGGGTCGTGGGCAGCAGAGCCGAGAACATGCTGGCCGAGACGCCGTCTTCGAGGTTTTCCAGGTAAGCCGATAATCCGGTGACGAGCCAGGGCGGCGGGGGGGTGTAGCTTCGGCCGGCCGGCAGACGGTCGTGGTCGCGGTAGGCGATTTCCAGCAAAATGCCGCGCACGAGCTCGTCGCGGATGCGGGTGCCGCGGCTGACCTCGCCGATGAGCAGGTCGAGTTCGATCTTCAAACCGGAGCCGGTCTGCCCGAGCGACCAGCGGACCGCTTGCCGGGAGTCGGGAGAGCTGCCCTCCGGGGCACGCAGGTCGATCACGATGGGAATCTGCCATTCGTCACGCAAACCCAGGGCGGACAACAACCCGGTCTTGGTATCTTCCGCCAGGACCCCGACCGCTCCGCGCAACGACGGATCGCGCGCGTACACCACGAACTGCCTGGAGTGGCTGAAGCTGTGCGGGAGGGTGTCCAACGCGTTGGCCCGACGCGCGCCTGCCGACAATCCGGCGGCGAGGAGCAGGCCGAGGACGATCCACCGGCGCAGGATGGAGAAAGCGCGCATGGATCGGTCGCTCGGGACGCGTCTAGCGGCTGCCCGGCCGGCTGACCAGCTCGACCGCTTTTTTGCGGAAGGTCACGGCATCCAGCTTGCCGACCAGATTTTTCTCGCGGTCGAGTACCTTCCAGAGCGGACCGAAGACCCTTCCGAAGTACGGCATGAGTTTCGGCGCGATCTTGACCCGCCCGAAGCTGCCCGCGACCGGCTGCGCGACCAGTTGACCATTCTGGATGGCCACCGTGTCAACGGTAGTCGCGTAAAGCGGGAATCCGAAAACGGATTGCACATAGGTAATCCGGACCACGCCCTCGTCGAAACGCACGTACGACCGCTCGAACTTGAGTGGTGTGAAACCCGTCGCGCCGTTCGGCTTGCTGTGAATAGTCGATTGAAGGTAGGCGTTGACCTGGTCCTCGCTGTAAACCAGGTGCCCGGCTGCCTGCTGCGCCACCAGTCCTTCCATGTCGTCCTTGATGGTCGGTGCGCTCATCAGGGCGTCCTTGCTGACCTCCGCCGGGATGTCGTCCGGCGGTTCGGCCATCACGAGCAACAGCGCGAGGAACGCGGCGGCGGCGGCGCTGAGAACGAGGTTCCTGAACCAGCGGGTACTCGCTCCGCGCCGCGGACTGACCAATTTGCGCACGCGTTCCTGGACCACGACCGGGTCGGCGCGCTTGGTCGCCTCGGGCGGCAGGAGGCTGCGGTCGAGTTTGGCCCCACAGTTGTGGCAATAAACGCGCTCTGGCTCGTTCTCGAAGTTGCACTGCTTGCAGACCAGCGTGGTGGTAGCCATGAATGAAAAATCGCTAAGTGACCAAGGCTAATCTCAAGCCGCGCCACCCGTTTTCGGAGGAGTCGTGCCGGTCTTCGGCGCTTCGGGCTTGGCGGCCGGTGCCGGCGATGACGGAGGCGTGCCCGGCTTGCTGGATTCAGCAGGTTTCGCACCCTCGCCGCCAGACGCTGGCACGTCCTTCTTGGCCGCTTCCTTGTACTTGTCGCTGCGGTAGTCGGTGATGTAAAAACCGCTGCCTTTGAAGATCAATCCGGCCCCGGTGCCAAGCTGGCGTTTCACCGGGCCATGCCCCCATTCGGCCAGCCGGCAAAGGGCCTGCGGACAAACCTCGAAGTGCGGGTCCTTCATGGACTGGGTGGCTTCAAAATTCTGTTCGCACTTGGTACAAAAGTAATCGTAGGTCGGCATGACGGGAATAGGTCGCGGGAAGCCTGACACCCATAGCAGAAGGGGCCGGACAGGGCAATTGGGGAGTTGACTCGGCAGGGCTGAGAAGTATTAGTACCACGAATTTTTCCGGTCTCGCGCCGCCTCTCTCTATGCTCATTTCCAAGTCTCTGCGTCTCCTGCTGCTGCCGCTGGTCGTCTGCGCCCTGGCCGGCTGCGGCGACGACGACGCCCGGCTCGGTGGCAACACGGAGTACATGCACGGCCTGAACGGCAGCCGCGTCGCCACCAATTACAACCAGCATACCCAGGCGAACGATTCGGTGTCGTACTGGGACGGCGACGGCGTCCCGGGAGCCCCGCGCATCGAGGTCCACCTGGGCGAACAGCGCGCCTATTATTTCAAGGGTGACCAGCTCGTGGGCGTGTCGCAGGTTTCCACCGGCCGCGAAGGCCACGACACCCCGCCGGGCAGCTTCAAGGTTCAGCAGAAGGACAAGGACCACCGCTCCAGCCTTTACGGCGATTACGTGGACGCGAACGACCAGACGGTCGTCATCAAGGACAACGTCGAGAACGGCAAGGACCCGCGGCCCCCGGGCAGCGTGTTCCTGGGTGCGTCGATGCCGTTTTTCCTGCGCGTGAGCGGCGGCGTCGGGATGCACCAGGGGTATTTGCCCGGCGTGCCCGCCAGCCACGGCTGCATCCGGATGCCCGGATTCATGGCGGAGAATTTCTTCAACAACACGCCCGTCGGCACGCCGGTGACGATCTCCAAGGATTGATCCCCCGACACGCATTCCCCGATGGTGCCGTCAGAATTGCCCCCTTCGGAAATCAGTGTTCAGGACGTACGCGAGCGCCTTGCCGCCGGGGGAACCGACCGGCCGCGATTGATCGATGTACGTGACCCGGACGAGTTCGCGTATTGCCGGCTTCCGGACGCGGAGTTGATCCCGCTGGCGACGGTCCCCGCAGACGCTGCCGCCAAGTTGCCCGACAAGTCCACAGAAATCATCGTGTATTGCCATCACGGGATGCGGTCGCTCCACGCCGTCGGGCAGTTGCGCGCGCTCGGCTACACCAACGCGCGCAGCATGGCTGGCGGGATCGACCGCTGGTCGCGCGAGGTCGATCCGGCCGTTCCCCGTTACTGAACGCCGGTCAGGACAGCGTGGCGCTGCTCTCGTTGCGGACTCGCGCTTCGACTTTCAAACGCAGGGCGTTGAGCGCGATGAAACCGGTCGCGTCCGACTGGTTGTAAGCCTGCGTCGGGTCGGCTTCCATCGTGGCGATGTGGGGATTGTACAGGCTCACCGGGCTGCGGCGGCCGGCGGCGATGATGTTGCCCTTGTAAAGCTTGACCCGCACGTCGCCGGTGACGTTTTTCTGGCTTTCCGTCACGAGCGCCTGGAGCGCGAGGCGTTCCGGCGCGAACCAGAAGCCGTTGTAAACGAGCGTGCTGTATTTGGGGATCAGCGAATCGCGCAGGTGCATGACCTCGCGGTCCATCGTCAGCGACTCCATCTGGCGGTGCGCGAAATGCAGGATCGCTCCGCCGGGCGTTTCGTAGACGCCGCGGCTTTTCATCCCGACGAAACGGTTTTCCACCATGTCCACGCGCCCGATGCCGTGCTTGCCGCCGAGGCGGTTGAGCGTCTCCATGACCTCCAGCGGTCCCATCGCCGCAAAATCGCTCTCGCCATCTTTCTGCACGCCCACGCAATTGCCCGCCTCGAAACGCAGTTTGAGATATTCCGCCCGATCCGGCGCGTCCTCCGGCGACACGCTCAATTTGTACATGTCGCGGGACTCCGGCGCGCTGGCGTCGAACCACGGGTCTTCCAGAATCCCGCTCTCGAAGGAGATGTGCAGGAGGTTGCGATCCATCGAATACGACTTTTTCGCGCTTGCCGCCACGGGGATGTGGTGTTTCTCGGCGAAGGCGATCATCTCCGCGCGCCCGGGAAATTCCTGGCGAAACCGCTCCTGTCGCCACGGGGCGATCACCTCGATCTCCGGGGCCAGCGCGGCGGCGGTCAACTCGAAGCGCACCTGGTCATTGCCTTTGCCGGTCGCGCCGTGCGCCACGGCCTTCGCGCCGTCGGTCTGCGCGATCTCGATCATGCGCTTGGCAATGAGCGGCCGGGCGATGCTCGTGCCGAGAAAATATTGTCCCTCGTAAAGCGCGCCCGCCTGGATCATCGGGAAGATGAAATCCCGCGCGAACTCCTCGCGCAGATCGTCCACCTGGCAGCGGGTCGCCCCTGTGGCGAGCGCCTTTTCTTCCAGTCCGTGGAGTTCCTCCGCCTGGCCGACATCGGCGCAAAAGGCGATCATCTCGGCCTGATACGTTTCCTTGAGCCAACTGAGAATGACCGACGTGTCCAGGCCGCCGGAATACGCGACAACGATTTTCATAGGCTGCGAACGTTATAAGCGTCCGGCCCATGCACAACGCAAAATCGTGAGGCGGGGTACGCTTCCCGCCGTTCGCGCCGGCTGCTTCGTTACGGCCGCCGCACGGATAAAGAGGTCACTGGCCCTTGCCCCAGAAGATGATGTGCAAGGTCTTGAGGACGATCATCGCGTCGAGCCGCAACGAATAACGCCGGATGTAGTAAAGGTCGTACTTGAGCTTCTGGAGAGCATCTTCCTCATTTTCACCATACGAATAGTTCACCTGTGCCCACCCGGTGATGCCCGGCTTGACGAGGTGGCGGAAATGGTAGCTGGGAATCTTGTTCTCGTAGATTTCCGCGCAGCGGACCCACTCGGCACGCGGCCCGATCAGGCTCATGTCGCCACGCAGGACGTTCCAGAGCTGGGGCAACTCGTCGAGACGCAGCTTGCGCAGCCACTTCCCCACCCGCGTGATACGCACGTCGTTGGTGCGTGCGTAAAGATCATCCGCGTCGTTGACCACGCGGTTTTTCATGGACCGGAACTTGTAGATAGTGAAAGGTTCCGAGCCTCGGCCGACGCGCTCCTGCCGGAAGATGATCGGCCGTCCGCTGTCCCACAAAGTCAGCAGCGCGATCAAGGCGAGCAACGGACTGAGCAGGATCAGCCCCGCCGCCGCTCCGACCACATCGCAGAGCCGCTTGAAATGCTGGTACGGCGAACTGCGGGCAAGTTGAAAACCTAACTGCAAAGGCCACGAAGGATTGAGCGCCAGCACCGGAATCCGCCGCCAGTAGGTCTCGTAGAACGTGTCGAGCGTGTACACCGGCGTCTGCTGGAAATGGATGCGTACCAGCCGGTCCCGCAACCGTTCGCCAAACTCACCGAGCGGCAAGGTAATGACAATGCCCTCGACAAAAGGCGAGATGGTCTGAAGTTCGGCGAGAACGTCGTCCTCCCTGCTTTTGAGCGTGGCGTCAGGGGAGAGTTGTTCGATGTCGATGAACCGCAACGTCTGGCGATTGGTCGACCGCTTGTAGGTTGCAAAAAAGTTTTGCACGGATCGGCCGCTTCCGAGCACCAAGAAGTGCTGTCTGGCCATGTCCGCGCGCAACCGGACCCCAATCGCGCGGCGGTAAACGAGCGAAACAGGGGTGAACGCGACGAAAGCGAGCAACAGGGTGCCGCGACCCGGTTTGACGGGAAAGTCATAGCTGGCGAAGCAGTAAACCAACAACGAGGCCGCGATGAGTGCCGCTCCCATGCCGATGAGATGCTCACTCATGTAGGTCAGACTGAGCATGTCCGTCCGGCGGTCGTATCCACCGACGATGAAAAGCGTCAGCAGAATCGCAGCCAGCGGCCAGAGCCCGAGCACGACGAGTCGGGAGGCCGATTCCATCTGGAAACTGCCCGCCCGCCACAGAAACACCGCGCCGAAACAAGCCGCCCATGCCATCACGTCGAGAACGGCAATCAGAAGGTGCCAGGCCGAACCGTCACGCCGGCCCGCGGGCGACTGCGCCGCCGCTTTCGCCGACAACAGCGGAATCAACCTCCGTGGTTCGGATGGGTAGGCAACGCTCATCGGAGTCGAGTGGCGTGCATCCCTTCGCCATGAAATCCCCCGATGGGGATTAGACCCCAAACGACGAACTCCGACAAGATCAAATTGTCCATCGCATAAAGGCTCTCGTCACACGAATGCTCCCGCGCGACGGTTGCCGCCGACGGAAGGGACCACTCGATGGGCGTTTTCATCGTGGGCTGGCGTCCGTTTCGACGGGACGAATCAACTCTCTCTCTTCGGGAAGCAAGCGTTCGACCGAGACTCTCTTGCAGACCGCTTTCGATTCCCGGTTGAAGTTCGTTTCCCACAGGACGGCGGCGTACACCGCTCCCAGGCGCGGCTGAAGCGTTCCCACCTGTCCGAAATCGACTCCGCTGAAGGCATCCAGCGCCGCCAGCGCGTTGTGTAGGCGCAACTCGACGAGCGCCAAGGTGACATGATGCGCCAGGCTCGTGGGCTCGGCCTGCACGAGTTCGCGGGCGGCGCTCCGTGCGGCGGGCAGGTTTTCGTTCAAGAGCGCGTCCAGGTACACGGCGTCGTTGCGAATGGCGGGATCAGCCGGCCACCGGACGAGCATGGCTTTCACTGTTTCGCGTAGTTCGGCCGTATTCCCCGTCGATTCTAACATCTGGATCAATTCCTCGTAAGGGGCGCGTTCGTCGGGGGCCGCGTGGATGGCCGCCCGCAGCGCACTGACGGCAACGGTGGTCGCTCCGTTCTTCGCGGCGTATTGGCCCAAGGCCAGCAATTTGGCCGGGTCGGTGCCGGCGGCATCCAGCGCGGCCTGCCAGCGGGCGTCCCGGACCTCGGTCTCTCCGAGCTGAGCGGCACAGCGCGCCAGGAACATCTGCGCAAGCATCGGGTCGAGCGGAAATTTGCGCGCCAGCACCGACTCGCGGATTTCCGTCCAATGCTTCAAAGCAGCCAATGCATCGAGGTACTGCAAATAGAGTGCCCGGTCGCTTGCCGCCCGCGCCGGGGGGAGAACCACGAGAACCTTGTCGTATTCCTCTTTCGCATAGAGCCACCCGGCCAACACCGCCAGCTCGGTCGTGTCCTTGGCACCCCCAAAACGGTCCACGGCGGACTGGATCAGTTCGGCGCGTTTCTCCGGCTCCCGCGCGATGCGCAGATCGACAACAAAGAGATGATGCTGCGTTCTTGCCGCGGGGTGCGCGTCGATCAGCGCCATCAGATCGGACAGCGGCGGTGCCACCTCCTCCGTAGGTTGATTGGCGGAGGGGCTGGCCCGTTGCTGGGCAAGGAGAATCAGGGCGGCAAGCGACTCGGGTGTCTTTGGATCGCGGGCAACCGACGCGACGGTTTTCCAGGCAAGCGCAAGGTCCTCGGGACTGCTCCCGGTGGTCGATAAAAGGACACTCGCCGCGGCGAGTTGTTCGCGCGGCGGGGTCCGCGCGTCGTCTACCAACCGCCTCGCCAGCGCCACCGCCTCCGCATTTTGCCTGCGGTGAAGGGCGATTTGCATTCCCAGCATCCAATCCTGGCCGGTTCCCGGTTCCCCGGCGGGCCAGACGCGTCGCAACAGGGCCTCGGCACTCTCATTGTCGCCCAGGTTGATCTCGGTGTTGGCATAATCGCGCAGGTCAGTCGGAGTCAGCGGCCGGATGGTTTCAAGCTGTTTCCAGTACGGTAACGCCTGGCGGTAAACACCCATCCGCGTGAGAAGGAGGGCCGCCGCATGCATCGCCTCCGGTTCCAACTGCCAGATGGCGAGCGCGTCCTGGACCTTGGTGTGCGCGGTGTCCAGATTGCCCTCCTCGATCAGCCTGACCGCTTCGAGTGCGAGCCGACGCGCCTGCCATTCTTTGGCGAGATGCAAGGCGGGACGCGCTCCGCAAATTCCTGCGACGGTCGCCGCCAGTATTCCCAGCGCCGCCAGCCACCACTTCCGCCGCCGCCGCCGCGCACCCGTCGCTTCCCGCACGAGCAGGGCTTCGTGGGAATCGATGTCGTCGGCCAACGGGAGGATCGGTTGGGAAGCAGGCATCCGGGGGGGAATACGCAACTACCGTACCCTTTTATCCCCGGCCTGGAAAGGCCCGAGTGCCATTCCCTTCCGCACGCAACCGTCCCGTCGAGGAAATTCACGATCCCCGACGGATCAGCGATGCGAGTTCTCGCGTGAAAAGCGTGTTCGCTTCATCGGCGCTCGCCGGTCCCGTCACGAGGAACTCCAACGTCTGGCGGCCAACGATGGGACGGCGTTCGAGGACCGCACGCAGCCGCGCCGAGCGCGAGCCCGGCTCGTCGGTTTCCCCCACCCGGCTGCTGATGCCGTCCTGCCAGACCACGAAAAACACGTAAAGCGGCCGACCATGAAATGCGAACTCGTAACGGCGCACCGGCAGGGTCAGTCCATCGGGAAGCGCCAGCGGTTGAATTCCCCAATCGGCCGTTTGGGTGAGTCCGCTCGCCGTCAGACAGATGTGCGGCTGATGCAGATCCGCCTGGAGGCTGGACGCGTGGCCAGGGTCCCAGCGAAAGAAAAACAGCGTGCAATCGTCGCGTTCACCGCCGGCGGGCAGCCGGTTCCACCGTACCGACATGCCGTGGTCGTAACGTAACATTCGGGCCGTGCGCTCATCGATTGGCACGGTCTGGAAGTCCGGTGCGTCGAACGGCGGTGCCACGCTCCAGCGGGGCAGTTTGATCAGGTCCTGCGTTCCCGGCGCGCTGTACCACCAGAGGTTGCCGACCTCCACCACGCCGAGCCAAACGATCACCGTGAACACGATCCAGCGCGGAGGCAGCGTGGGTGGTGCGACCTCGGCCGGCGGAGGCTCCGCAGTCGTCGGACCGGAACGGCGGCGTCCCAACAAAGCGTTGAGCGCGAGCAGCGCACCGAAGACGATGATGAGCACGGTGATGCCCGTCGCATCGTGGTAGCGTTCGAGTGCCGCGACGCCGTGGCGGGCCGCGATCCAAACGAGCAGACTGCTGCGGAAGACGTTTGCCGCCATCGCCACGACGATGCCGCCGACGAGGAGCGCCAAACGTCGAGGAATGCCGAAACGGGAGAGTTCTCCGAGGAACAAGCTGGCCATTAACGTCGTTTGCAGCGACCGGATGCCGCTGCACGCCTCGTTGACGCCCACCAGTTGCCCGCGCACGCTGATGACGTTGCCCTGGGCGACCGCCGGGACCCCCAGGACCGCCATGCATTCCGACGCGACGGCTGCCACCCCGCGCATCAGCGACTGGATGACTGCTTGCTCCGGCCCGCTCGGCCAGGGAATGGCGATGAACAGGAAAAAGATCGGGAACGCAAAATGCCGAACCCACGGCCAGCCCCCGCTCCGGGCGGCCAGCGCAACCGAAACTCCGACCAGCACGGCGGCGTGCAGCCAATAAACGGCGCGCCAGTCCGGATTGGGTCCCTCGATCAGACGGATCGGCAGAAGCAAAAGGAACCCGATCAGGACTGTCGCCACGAGCAGCATGGCAACAGGGCGCATGACCGGTCGCGGGTCCGGCCGGTCTTTCCACCGAAGCGCCAGTAACGCTCCCGTGAGCGGCGGGACGAACCAACCATACTCGTACTGCTCGTTGATCGACCAGTCAATGCGCAGCTTATTCCACAAGCAGAGCCAGGTGAACAACAAGGCACCGCCTGCCTGGACCCACGGCCACGCCACCGTTTCACGCCACAAATGCCATCTGGCGGGAGGCGCTGAGAGCGGAAGGGCGGTTTGCAAAAGCCGGAAGGGGTGACCAGAGGCCAACGGCGGGGAGCGGAACGACGTTTCCTATCCTATCATGAACAAAGTCGCCGCCAAGCGCGACAAGCAGAGTAACGCCGACCGCTCCGGGCAGTCCCGCGCGGCGCGGCGCGAGACGAGTGCTTCGGACGCAGCTTTGCACCGAGCCAGACTCCACTGTAGACTCCAAAGGCTGCGACGGTTGGGGACCAATCCAGAGACGCGACAGCCCCTCCCGCCCGTCGACAATTGTCGGGAAATGTTCGTAAATAGTTATTGACCGTTGTGATGCAGTCCGCTACAAGAGGCCGCGCATCAGTTCGATTTCACCCGAATTGACCTCCCCTAATCCCGCCCATTACCATGCAAAAATTCCTGATTTTCACGATCCTGACGATGATCGGATTCATCGTGCTCGCCCAGAGCGCGTCCGCCAAACCGCGGCCGTTGCCGATCTCTCCCCCGCCCCCGTGAACTTGCCCGGGATGCCCATCCAAAGCGCCAACTGATCTGCCGACGACAGGCTTTTTGGATCTCTTTGAACCCCCATTCATCAACTCACCACCCATGTATTTTTCTCCCCTGTATAGGCCCTTCAAGGTTGTAACGTCCTCGCTGGTCGCCCTCGTGGCGATCTCCTTGGCGTCGGCAGCCTCCGCGCAGAACCAGTACCCTGTTTATAGCGAGAACTTCAACGGTCTCGACGCCGGACAAACCTTGAGTGACAACGACGGTTTCACGACCAACGACGAGGACACCGGCGGAAAATACCAGTATTCGACAACCGTCGGCGGGGTGACGTCCTTTCACACCGGAACCATCGGCCAGTCCGACTACGTTGGTGACATCAGCTTTTTCGAGGCCGGAGGCGGGGCCGGCAATAACACCGCTTTCCTGGGTGGTGCGTTTGGGCACGCGGTCGCTCCGGGGGCCGTCGGTACCGCTGGAACGGTCACTCTCAACGAGCCGCTGCCGAGCACCGCCGGGAGTGCCGCAGTGACGTTCAGCACGGACTTCGCCATCACTAACCCCAACGCTTCTTATCCCAACCAGGATAGTTTCGCGTTCACGTTGCGAAATACCGCGGGTATTGCCTTGATCAGCATCGGCTTCGTGCCGGGTGGCGTTAACGTCAATAACCTCCTCGTTGACAATGTCACTTACACGGCGGGTGCAGCCAACGGCGCTTCCGGCATGGCTGCGCTTCCCTTGGGATCGAACTATCGTTATAAACTGACGATCAGTGTCAACGTGGCTGCCGGTACTTTCAGCGCGACGGTCCAGCAGGAAAGCACGGTCGATGGGTCGTTGACCGGCGGGGTGGCCACGTTGGTCTCGAACGCCACGTATTCCGCAGCCGCGGTCGGTGCAATCGCTGGATACCAGGTCGGGTGGACGCTGGCTGACAAAACGGACACTGCTCTTGCCACGAACGGGCTCGCCGCCGGGACGAACAACGTCGCGCTCACGGGTGCCGGGATCAACGCGATTTACTTCGATAACGTTCTGGAAACTGTCCCCGAGCCCTCGACCTACGCCCTCATGGGCCTGGGCGCTGGTGGCTTGGTGTTCGCGGTGCGCCGCGCGCGCAAGGCGCGGTTCGCCTGATCGAAATCGAGAGACATTTTGAGGGGTTGGAGCCTGCGGGTTCCAGCCCTTTTTTGCATCGAGCTTCCTGGCGAGCGAGAGACGACCGGGTCGGGTTTCACTCCACCCACGCCGCGCCGTGAGATGCCAGGAAAGTTTGCAGGGCCTCAGGATCCCCTTTCGTCTTCCAGACCAGCAGCAACCGTCGGCGCTGTTCGGCGGTGAGTTGCGAAAGGAGAGACTCGTCCGCCGCCCACTGCGGCAGCCGCACCTTCACGTTGCGCGCGTCGGCGGCCTCCAGCCACGTCAACGCGAACTCCGGGTCCCGCCCCGCGCACACTTCCCACAACCCGTTTTGTACGGGGGGAAAACTGTTCGTCTGTTCGACGACGCCTTTCCAGAAAATCAACGGTCGTGGCTCGCGGTTGGAGATTTGCCACAACCGTTCCTGCCTTTCCAACGCCTCTTTGAAAAGAGCGGCGGAGCGCACGGAATCAATCGGCATCCACATGGCAGCTTGCAGGCTCGGGATGTTGGGCGACCAGGGGGCGAGCACCCGTTCGCAGCGAAACGCCCGGTCGATCTGCTCGTCAGTGTCCTCTTCACGGACCAGCAACAGACCGAGTTGATAATACAGCGGCGAGGCCAGCGGTGTCACCCGGATCGCTCGTTGACACTGGTCGGTGGCACCTGCCAGGTCGCCGTTTGTGAAAGTGCGGCCGATTTCTTCCTGCGCTCTTTTCGCAAAATAGGGAGGCAGGGCGGGTCCTCCGAACCACTCGGCGCGTACGAGTTGCGCTCCAAGCAGCAACGCCAGGACCCCACCCAGTACGAAGACGCCCCGCGCCACCCTGCGGTTCGCGCCCACCCGCTCCGCTTCGTGGCCCCGGCCCGGCTGCAACGCCAGCCCCGCCAGCACCAGCACCCACCAGCCCAGCGCCGCGCGGTGCATTGGAACGTCCACCCACCCGTGGAGGGCGGCCACCCCCGCCGCCGACATCAAACCCCAGCGCAACGGCCAGTAAGGATGCTCGCGCGAGCGTTTCCAACTGCGCAGGACCAAGGCAAGCAAACCGACGAGGCAAATCCCTGCAGGCAGCCCGGTTTCCGCGGGGACCATCAGCCAGTCGCTTTCGGGGTGAAGAACCCGGTTGTAGTTAGCGGAAGCCTGTCGATAGGGTGCGAACACTAACGAAAAAGTCCCCAATCCTGTTCCGGTAAACGGGACATCGCGGATCATGTCTATCGTGTCCCGATAGATTCGCAAACGGTCGTCTGCCGCGATCTCAGCCCCCAATGGTGGTCGGCCCGCAGTCTCCCCGGTCGGTGCTGCTTCCGCCGTTGATCTCCCCGTGCCCACGTGCATGGAATCCAATAGCCGGTCTCGCGCGCCCATTTTCAGGGTTAAGAACAGACCTGCGCCGACCATCACCACCAACGCGATGGTGATGAGCAACGCGCGGTCACGGTACCGGCCCAGGCCCGCCACCCAGCCGACCACGCCCACCAGCAAAAAAACGACTCCTCCCCGCGATTCGGAAAAGAAAAGCAACCCGGCCACGCACAACGTCAGCGCGGCCACGGCGACGTTGATCGCCCATCGCTGACGCTGCCGGAAGGCGGTTCCAAGGAGGCCGACCGACAACACGCTGCCGGTCACGAGCAGCGTCGCCGTATGGTTGCGGTTGGGGAAAAACCCGAACGTGGCCCCGTCGGAAAGCAGGTGCGGCGAACCTGGAAGTCTGGCGAGGATGCTCAGGGCGGCGTACGCACCGCAAACTCCGGCCCCCGCCAACGCGAAACTGGACAATCCCTTGGAATACACCGGTTGTGTCAGCGCGAACAGCCCAATGAGGACCGTCACGATTAATACCCCCAGCCAGAAAAGCGTTTGTTCCGGTGCCGCGCTGACCGTCTCTGGCAACGGCAAGTCCGGCGCGGCCATGAACGCCTGCCGCCAAACGGGAACATGGAAAAGCCGCGCCGGCAGCAATGCCAGTCCGCTGCACAACAAGAACAGGGCGGCCAGTCCCGCGATCCACGGATTGACCTTCACAAGCGGCGGACAACCGATCATCGCCACCCCGGCGCACAAGAGGAACACGCCCAGATTTCCTTGCTCCGCGCGTCCAACGAGAAACATTGCCGCCGCCGCCCCTCCCAGCAGGAGCGCGAACGCGATCATGGCGGACCGTGGCTGGTCCGGAGCCGGCCGCGTCGGTCTGCGTGGTGAACCGTCTTCGGAAACCGGTTGTTTCTCGGGCATGATGTCCCTCGGCATACCACAGTTGGCGCTCTCCCTGCAACCGTTGCCACGAACTCAGGGAGGCTCGGGTCTCTTCGGCGTCCGTGAGGGTTTCGTCTGGCATCCGAGCACGACTTCAGCTACACCAGCGGCAGCGCTCGATACCCCCTTCGCCGCCCCGGCCGATCACCCGGCGCGCTGTCTGACTTGCCACCATGATCGTCCTCCCCCGTCGAAAGCCAGCCAACCCTCATCCGGCGCGGAGACGATTCGCGGTGGTCATCGGCATCTGGCTCATCCTCGGGGGCGCTGCACCGATGGATGCCCAGAATGCCAATACCGTGCGCGACAACGAGTTCCGCTCGCGTTGGGCAGACTACCAGGTGGACCGCCCGCAGGATAACGGCGTCACCGCGACGCTGACCACCCCCGACGAGCAGGCCGGCCTGCTCAGCGCCTTCCGCAAGTCGTTCGTCGATGTCCTGCGCAACGGCCCGCTTCAGACCCGGGCCAACCTCGCCGTGGGTTGGGAGTATTCAGACGAGCAGGTGCTCACGAACAACCGCCCATCAGGTTCGGACAACAGTGCCTTTGCCGCGCCGGGCATCGCGTTTTTCTACAATAACCAGCTCGGGCCCGCGACGGTTTCCGCCCGGTACTCGGCGGGTTACGTTTATTACCTCGACCGGTCGTACATCGCCGCCGCTCATGGAGGCGGTATTTTTTCACAAACCGCAGGCCTCGACCTGCAACTCGATGGGGTGAGGTCGGCTCTCACTTCCAGCACGACTTTTTCCCAGGGCAACGGCAACGACATCGAGAGCGGTACGCAACGCAGCCTGATCACGCTCGGCGAGACGGCGGCGGCGAGCTATGTGCTGACGACCTTTACCCGCCTCGGCGTGACTGCCGGCGGTGGATATACCAGCTACGCTGGCGGTGGCGTCGCTGCCACGGATACGATCAATGATACCGCCACCGTTTACATCGAATACGCCTACTCGCCGAAAACCCGCGGTCGGCTCGAAATCGCCGCCGGCCAGCAACTCCAGACCGGCGACGGCGTCGTGGGCAGCAACACCGCGGACCGTTATTATTACCAGGCACTTTTTTCCGCCGACTACTTCCCGTCGGGCAAGTTGAGCCTCAGTGCCGGTGCCGGCTACGGGGTGCAGAATGATTCGTCCGTGCTCGGGCGGGCGCGTAGCGGGCCGCATCCGATCTATCGCATCACCCTGCAATACGTGCCAACACCGAAGACCACGGCCATGCTGCGCTTCGGCTACGAGGGGGTGGACGTGGCCCCGAGCCTCGATTTCCAGGTCAACTGGCAATTCCGCCTCACGACCTCGGCGAGCCTGTCGGTCTACCAGTCGAGCAATTTTTCGACGTACGAGGCAGACCAAAACCTTCTCACGCGTGGTGTCCTGGTGTCGCTCCAGCAGCGCGTGTTCGGCCGCGTTGACCTCGCGCTAAACTCTGGAATCGAGCAATCAGAGGGTTACGGCAGGGTCACGGCTGGACAACAACCGTACAGCAACAATCCGTACAGTTTCGGGGGTGTTTCCCTGCTGTGGGAAATCAACTCGTACCTGGCATTCCAGTCCTATTACCGCGGCTACACCGGGCAGGCCGGAGCGGTGACCAACCAGAAAGGCTTGCAGTCCCGCGCCTCGGTCAGTTTTCGGTTGACTTTCTGAGGGTTCTGTCCAGACTTGCCTATCCCCCTCGGATGAACAAGAACCGGCTTTTTCTCGCTCTTTTGGTGGTGCTTATCCTCGGCCCAGTGGTCGGTGCCGCCGCCCAGAACCCGATCCCACCGCCGCCCCCCCGTGCTCCGGCGACGCGCCCTTCCCCGGCCGCTACCTCCGCGCCCGTTGCCGACGCTTCCACACCTGCGGCACCCCCTGCCGCGCCGACCACTTCCTCGTCCACGGCGGCGGCCAGTGGTGACTACATTTTGACAACGGCTGACGTGGTGGAAATGACCGTTTTCCATCAGCCGGACCTCACGACCCAGGCCAGGATCGCCAACGATGGCTCCGTGCAGTTCCCCCTGATCGGTGAATTGAAGATAGGCGGTCTGACTTTGCGCGACGCACGGGAATTGATCCGCAAGCGTTACAACGCGGACTACCTTGTCGAGCCGCAGGTCTATCTCAATGTCGCCGCCTACGCGCAGCGGAAGTTCACGATCCTCGGGCAGGTGGTGACGCCGAACACCTACGTGATGCCCGGTGGCGAGCATCTCGGCCTCATGGAAGCGATTGGCATGGCGGGCGGGTTCACGCGGATCGCCGACCGCGGCGCGGTGATCATCAAGCGTAACAATCACGGGACGGAACAGACGTTCAAGGTCAACACCAAGAAGTTCACGACCAAGGACGGCAGGCAGTTTGAATTGCTGCCGGGTGATGTCGTTTCCGTGGGAGAGACCTGGCTGTGAGCGTGCACGGGAAGCCGACCGTGGTATCGTGCCCGGAGCCTGCCGCGTAAGTTTTTCCCCGACGCGGGCCGAATCCGGCCAGCGTCCCTGTCCCGCAGGCCATCCAACTCTCATCGCCCCCGGCAGCAACCATCATGGACCCCGACTCGGCATTGCAGGCCAACGACGATCTCACCGCGGCACATGACGGGATCGACTGGCAGGCGTGTTTCCATGCCGTCCGTGAGCGGCTTTGGATTCTGATCCTGTGTGTTGTGATCGGCGGGGTAGCGGCGACCGCCTACATGACCCGCCAGCGCCAGCAGTTTCAGGCCCGGTCGGTACTGTTCATCGAGCAGGAGCAAGAGCGCATACTCGACAAGGTTCCGGGCTTGCGCGAGGGGCAAATCCTCAGCCTGGATATGATCAACACCGTGGTGGACCTGATCCGCGGCTACCAGTTCGCGCAACGGGTGGCGGCACGGATGAATCTGCAAAACGATCCGCGTTTCCTCGCGGGCTTGGCGGAAAAACCGCATGGCGAATTCACCTCTGATGCAGCGGCTGCGTACCTCGCCGCGTCGGTCACCGCCAGTTACCGGCCACGCACCAGACTCATCGACATCATCGTCACCCAGGCCAACAGCTCGCTGGCGGTCGAGTTGGCGAATACGTACGCTGACGAATACCTGCGTTATGGGATTGACCGGCGGATCGAAGTCAATAGCGCCGCCAACCAGTTCCTGCTCGACAAGGAAGCCACCCTTCGCAAGGAAGTCAAAAAATCGGAGGAAGCGATGCAGGCCTTTCGGGAGCGTGAACGGACGCCGACGCTGGAAAACTCCGAGCAGAGCACGCAAGCGAAGGTCACCGAAATCACCAAAAATCTCAATGAACTTGAAAACAGGATTGTTCAACTCGACGGGGACCTGAAGGCAGCCGGCGCTACGCCAAATGATGTTGACGCGCTGCTGCGTCTGCCCAGCGTCGCCTCACAGCCGAAAGTCGCCGAGACCAACCAGGCTCTCGCAGACGCCGAACGCCAGTTTACCCTGCTCAAGCAAACCTACCGCGCCAAACACCCCATCTACATCGCCGCTCAGACGCAGATCGATGGGTTGCGCCGTAGCCGCGCCCAGTTACTTCAGGATGTGGTGTCGCTCCTGCGCAGCGAACGCGACCGGTTCCAAGCTCAATACGACGAACTCAAGCAGTCGAAAGATGCCCAGCAAAGCGAGTTGATCTCCACCACGGGGAAGTCCGTCGAATACAACGACCTCAAACGCACCCTGGAAACCAACACCGTGATGTACAACAACATCGTGACGCGTCTGGCTGAAATCGACGTGACCAAGGGAATGACCGATTCCCAGGTGCGCGTGCACGAGCGTGCGGTCGGTGCGTCCGCGCTGCAAGCGAGCGCGGTCAAAGTTTATCTCGTCGGCATCCTCGGTGGATTGCTAGCGGGTCTCGGCGTCGCGCTGGGTTTGCACTTCCTGGATCGCTCGGTCAAGACCGTCGATCAGGCCGAGGAGATTGCCGGGTTGCCGGTCGTCAGTGCCATTCCGAGGAAAGCGCGCGGAAAGGCTCGCATCATCGACGTGGTGACCGAACGCGAAAGCGTGGTCGCCGAAGGTTTCCGCTCACTGCGCACCTCCCTGGCAATGGGTTCTCACACCGGGGAGCGCCGGAGTTTTCTGTTCACCAGTGCCCAACCGGCCGAGGGCAAGACATTTTGCAGCACGAACTTCGCCGCGACGCTCAGCCAGCAAGGATTCAAGACTTTGCTGATCGACGCCGACCTGCGGCGGCCGATGGTCTCACGGGTCTTCTTCAACGAGAACCGCCGTCCGGGCCTGACCGAGGTTCTGACGGGGAAGGTCGAGTTCGCGGATGCGGTGATCGCCACGGAAGTCCCCGACCTTTCGATCTTGAGCGCGGGCGGCCGAGTGGCGAATCCGGCGGAAGTTCTCGCCAATCCCCTGATGCGCGAAATCCTCAAGGAAGCCTTGCTGACCTACGACCGGGTCGTCATCGATACCGCGCCGGCCCTGGCCGTCAGCGATTCCCTTCTCATTGCGCCGCACGTGGACGTGACGTGTCTCGTCCTGCGTTCGTTCAAGACCCCACGCAAAACTTTCGCCCGTGCTCTGAAGGCCCTCGGGGACATCAATTGCCAACCGGCCGGGGTGGTGTTGAACTTCCTCCCGTCGGGGTTGGGCACCTATTACTACTATTCCGGCCGGTACTATGGGAGCTACGGCGAAAAAGGCGTCTACGGGACTTAGAAACTCCCGCTTCACGCCACCACTTTCAGCGCCCGCCGCAACGCGCGCAGCCGCAAGGGCAGTCGGCCGACCTGGTAGCCGTCCACATGGAACGGCAGATCGGTGCCAGCCGTGATGTTGATCTCGCTGGCGGTGAACGTGTCGATCTTCGGGCTGTAAGCGTAGCGGCGGCGGCTGATCGACCAGAAGTGCTTCAACAATTCGCGTTTGCTGAAGTTGCGGAAAACCCGGATGTTGAACAGTCCGTCATCCAGCACGGCGTTCGGAGCGACCGTGAAGCCGCTGCCGTAGTAGCGTCCGTTCGCAACGATCAGCATGAACGCGGAAAAGTCCAGCGTGCGCCGCTGGTCGGTGGCATAAGGCTGCTCCGTCTTCGCCTGGTTCGCCACCGGCGAGCCGTCCCGGTAGGCGTCGGATAAGGGCAGGTCGAGTTCGAAGTGAATCCTCGCCGGCTCCGCCTGGTAAGCCAGTTTCACGCATTGCCACAACCGCCGCCAGTTGCCCGATTTGATCTCTTCTCCAAGAGGGAACAACTCCGCATCGATCCCCACCCCCGCCGCCTCCAGGAAGTAGTGTTCGTCGTTGGCGACACCGACATCCACCCGGCGCACGTTCCCACGGGCGAGAACGCGGCACGCCGCGCCGAGGTCTTCGGGCAAGCGCAGCCCCCGCGCGAAATTGTTGTATGTCCCCATCGGCAGGATGCCTAGCGGGCAGTTCGTGCCGACGAGGCCCTTGGCCGTCGCGCCGACCGTGCCGTCGCCTCCGCAGGCGATCACGAGCGAATACCCCGCCTCCGCCGCCCTCCGCGCCACGTCGCCCGGCGGTTCGTCCGGTTTGGTCTCGATGATTTCCGCCCAGATTCCCGCCGCCCGCAAGGCCGCCCAGACCGCGGCAACCTCCGCCTGATAGTCGCGCGGCTGACCCGCACCCGAGGCAGGATTGACGAGCAGACACGCCCGCCGCTGCGGCCCGGTGACCACCGGCTGCGTGTCCTCCGGCAAGGGTTCGTCGGCGAGCGGGGTGTGAGCCATAGATTTAAACCGCTCGGATCACCAGAGATAGGTGTAACGCGACAGCCGGCGTTCGAGTTCCTCCACGACGCGACGTTCCTGCACCTCGCCGCCCGGTGCCTGGAACGTGACGCTGAACCTCAGGTAAGGCCCCGCGTCATCCCAGGGCACCGTGGACACGAGATGCTCGGTAATCATCCATTGCGCGCACGCCTCGGCGGAATCGAACACCACCTCGCGGCCATCCGCGGCCCGCGCGGATTTCGGCGCGGCGACGTAGAGGAAAAAACTGCCGCGAGGTTTTTCCGCCGCGAAACCGAGACGGCGCAGCATCGGCACGAGCAAATCCATCCGCCGGGAATATTTCGCGGCGATCTCGGCGGTGATCTCGGGATGGTCGAACGCGTAAGCGCTCGCGTTCTGGATCGCCATGAATTGCCCCGAATCCGTGTTGTCCTTGACCGCGCCGTAAGCCTTCACGAGCCGCTCGTTGCCGGCCACGAACCCGCAGCGCCAACCCGTCATGTTGAAGTTTTTGCTCGTGGAATGGAGTTCGACGCCGATCTCCATCGCCCCGGGAGTGGCGAGAAAGCTCAGCGGTTTTCCGTCGAACACCAGCGCGGCGTAGGCGAAGTCGTGGATCACGGCCAGGCGGTGCTTTTGCGCGAAATCGACGACCTTCACAAAGAATTCAGGCGTGGCGCTCGCGCCGGTCGGGTTGTTCGGATAGTTGAGCACGAGCACCTTCGCGCGGTCGATCACGTCGGCCGGGATCGTGTCGAGGTCGGGTAAGAAACGGTTTTCCGGGATCAAGGGGAGGTTATAGACCTGCCCGCCGTAATAACGCGTGTGCGTGCCGAACACCGGGTAACCGGGCACCGTCAGCAACGCCATGTCGCCCGGATTGATGAGTGCCGCCGCCAGCATCGCCAGCGCCGGTTTGCTGCCGATGGAGTGGATGACCTGCGACCCGGGATCGACTTCGACTCCGCAGATGGTTCGCAGGTAACGGGCGGCGGCCTGCTTGAGCGGTTCGCCTCCGTTGTCCGAGTAACCGCGATTCCCCGGCTGACGCGCTTCGGCGGCGAGCGTGTCAACCACGGCCGGGAATGCCATTTCGTCGGGCTCGCCGACGCCGAGGTCGAAGAGTTCCGCGCCGGGGTTGGCCGCCTGCGCCGCCCGTTTGGCGCGCTTGATCTTCTCGAATTTATAGATGGCCGTGTCTTTGCCGAAACGGTTGCCGCCGATGCGCTCGGCGAACAATTCCTGGAGATAGGGTTCCTGTGTCATGGCTTTCCGGATGGGTGGATGACGCCATGATGCCATATCCCCGCCGGCTTGCAGGAGGAATATCAGCGGGCGTCCTCACAAGCTGCGTTTCAGAAATGACTCGAACGCTCCACCGAAGAGCGCTTCGACATCGCGGGTGACTTCCGCTTCGGTCACCGTCCAGCCCGACGCGGCCAGCGCGAGGTACTTACTTTTCAACACTTCGGCGATCACCTGCCGGGCGTGGCTCCAGCGAAAGATCAACTGTTCGAGCACTCGCGCATTGGAATGATGGGGCGTCATGCTCAGGCCGAGCAACTCGACGCGCAGGCGCGTGGTTTCCTCTAACAGGGATGGCACCCCGGCGAACCAGGAACATCCGAACACATGGAGGTTGCGAAACTTGCGTGCCAGCACGCAAAGTTCGTAGTGATTCTCGCGCGCGTGAGCCGTGAGCAGAAACTTGTGCCGGGGATTCGCGCCGATCATGCGTTCGTACGCGGTCAGGTCGGCATGTTCCGCGGTGTCGCCGGCCCGCTGCAAGGCCGGGTTGACCGCGCGCCGGACCCCGGGGATCAATGCGAGCGGTTGGTTGTGCTCCGCGCAGTGCGGCAGCACGGCTTCGTCGATGATCTGGCCCGGTGTGGTGTCGGCTGGATAACTGAAGTCCGGCGGCATGGCGGCCACGAGGTAAAGCGGATGGATGCGGCGGGACCAATCCGCCAGGAACCGCCGCACCTCGGAGAATGTCGCGGCCGTCAAACCGCCGTTCACCCGGTATCCCCACCCTTCCAGACGGCGGGCGGCGGACGGCCAGTCGTGCAGCAGAGCGTCGATGCGCAATGCGGTCGTAAAGCGCCGATCCTGCGTCACGCCACGGTCCCACACGGCGCGTTCAAGGTCGTCGAACGGCAAGTTGTTCATGCAGATCGTCCGCACGCCTGCGAGGTCCATCACCCGCAGCAAAAGTCCGTCCACATGATGCGTCGCGTACCATCGGCGAATCTCCGACAGGTCGCGTGTCTCGCCGCCCGCGCCCAACGCCTGCAACGCGGTCAACACCCCCCGGCAAGCCTCCGACAAGGGTGAACGGCGCAGGAAAAGCGTCGTCCAGATCAGGTCGGCCTGCGTGGCGGAATCAAGTTCCCAGAATTTATCGTACGGCAGGTCCCAATGGCGGAAGCCTTCGGCGACGAGCGAGTGGTAGGTGAGCAGTTCATCGATTCCCCAACGCAGCAACCCGCCGAAAGCCGGGGCGTACAGATGCGTATGGATGTCGTGCGCAGGTGTCGTCATGACCACTCGTTCGATCATGGCACCGAGCAGTCTGGCGGCGGGCGGCGTGATGCTCAAAGCGAAGAGGGTGTGGATGAATGAGCATTAGGAGACGACTCCCTACAAATCAAACCGAAACGTGCTGCCGCACGAGTTCGGGCAGCCGAAGTGTCTACGCTTCGGCCATCTACCATCAGGTACGGGGAAATGTATGTACGCACGAACTTTAGTGAACGGGCGTGCATGTGCTTCGCATGGATTACACAGTACAAATAGTTTCACTGTTAGATATCACTGATAAATATTTAGTGTTCTGAAATTTCAATGACGCCATATGCTGTCATCGTTTGCGAACGTGAGTGACGGATGCGGGCATTTAACTGGGCTACAAGCCCTTGAATTTGCCTTTGGCTTGGTGCCACCACCCTCGACGCGCTCTCCCCGGAGGGACTGCGAGGTCATGCCCAATGGAAAAATCCTGGTGCCGAAATCGATGAGAAAAAATTATGATAAATTACTATATTAGAGTGCCTTACACGATATTTTTTACGCTTTGATCGTTTGCAGACAACGCTGTTGAGAAAGTTTTTGACAGTATTCCGTTGACGATCAGGCATTTTGGCAGTTACAAGGTGGGACGAAGTGGGACGTTGTGGGAGAATCCAGAACGATGCCTGATGAACACTCCAACCAGCACGCCTATGCCGGCACGTTCCGCCATGCTATGGACAACAAGCATCGCGTCACCATCCCCGCGCGCTGGCGACAGGGTGGCGGCGCGGAGGAGCAGTTCTACGTCATGCCCTCTCCCGACGGAGGATTCCTCTACGCGCTACCGCCGTCGGAGTTCCAAAAAGTCTACGACACCATCAACAGCGATCCCAGGATTCCCGCCCCGGACCGGCGAAGGTTTGCGCGCCACTTCTTTTCACAAGCGCAACACTGTGTCGTTGATCGTCAGGGTCGGTTGCTACTTCCCGACGAGTTCTGCCGACAGGCGGGCCTGGAGACGGACCTCGTGCTTGTGGGCACCTATGACCGCTTTGAAGTCTGGAACCCGGCGCGTTGGGAACGCACTCGCACCAACGAAACCAGCACCTTCCAGCAGGTCGCCAGCCTGATTGGGCTTTGATCCCCGCGATGAACGCCACACCGCTCGCTCCATCTAAGCTACCCGTCGGAGGCAATCGCGGTCGGGCCGGCGAGGCAACTGCGCACGTTTGCAGCGTCCGCGCATTGCAAGCCGGCTCCAGTTTTTCGAAACGCTCGTGTTTCGTAAATTATCGGGACGACGCGACGGTTTCACGCCTTTTGCCCACAATCCGGTCCTCGCGGCCGACGCGTGCCGAGATCGCCGCCGTCCACGAATTCATCTGGCTTGCCGCAACCCTTGCGTTTCTGCGTTCGCGAACGTCGGGACACGGCGCATCCGGCCAAATGGGTCGGCTGCGTGTGTGATGCCCTATATATAATGGGTATGAACGCGAATGAATCCAATTCCCTTCACGGGCAGGAAACAAAGAGCCCCTGGGACTACCATCGACCCGTCATGGTGGACGAGGTTTTGTGGGCGCTCGCCCCTGCTCCGGGCCGAACCATCGTCGACGGAACATTGGGCGGCGGGGGGCACGCGAAGGCTATTTTGCAAAAAGGGGCCAAAATCATTGGGTTGGACCAGGATGCCGGTGCAATTGGTTATTGCATACAACATCTGGTAGTATACGATGCCGACAGTGTCAGGCTGGTGCGGGCAAATTTCCGCGACCTGGCGCAGATTTTAGATTCACTCAACATCTCGAAAGTGGACGGCGTTTTACTTGATCTCGGAGTTTCGTCACGGCAGCTCGACGCAGCCGACCGTGGCTTCAGCTTCCAGAAGTCCGGGCCGCTGGATATGCGAATGAACCAGAACGCCCCGGTTCGCGCTGCCGACATGGTCAATGGCTCCAGTGAGGTCGAGCTGACACGTATTTTCCGTCTTTACGGCGAGGAACCGGCTGCCGCGCGGGTGGCGGCGGCCATCGTGAAAGCGCGCCGCGAACATCCCATCGAGGACACGCTCGCCCTGGTGAAGGTCGTGGAAACGGTCATCCCCAAACGCGGGCCAAAAAATCCGGCCACACGGGTGTTCCAGGCCCTCCGCATCGCGGTCAACGACGAACTGGGCGCGGTCACGGCGGGACTCGAAGTCGCGACCGAACGACTCCACTCCGGTGGTCGCCTGGCGGTCATCACCTTTCATTCTCTGGAAGATCGCATCGTCAAAAACTTTTGCCGCGAAACCAGCAAACCCACCCTTGACCGCCCCGAATGGCCGGCCCCACGGCCGAACCCCCGGTATGCCTATCGTGACCTCACGCGACGCGCGATCAGCCCCTCGCCGGCCGAGCTGGCAGCCAATCCGCGGTCTCGCAGCGCGAAACTCCGCGTGCTGGAGAGAATTTCCTCGCCGTAGTAAACCCGCATCCACTATCTACACTCCTCCACGATGATCCGGCGGTCAGTCCGCGCCCGCCATCCGTGTGTGTAAACTCTCATGAACCCGAACACCAAGCGTCAAAACAATTGTCTCCAGTATGCGGCGTTGCTGCGCTGGGTCGTTATCACCGTCTTCCTGGGCGTAGCGGGGCTCAGCTACCTCTATTTGAAGAATCAACTTTACGTCCTGGGCACCCAGCGCACCCACATGGAACAGGAACTCCGCGACCTGATCTCGCAGAATAACGTCCTCGAAGATCGCGTGTCCAAGTTGACTTCGTTCACCACGATTCAACACCGCCTCGAAGATGGTTTTCTAAAAATGGTGCCGATCAGCGAACATGCGCTGGCCCACGTACACACGCAGGACTTGAATCGTTGGACTGCGAACGACGCGAGTTCCGGCAACCAGTTTCAAACCGTCTCCCGTGAAAGCGGCTCACGGCGGTGAATCGAATGCGCGAACCGTTTGATCGGTAAGCTGCTGACAATCACGAACGGTTTGGCACGAATTACGCGCGTATGCCACCCAGACGCTCAATCCCGTTCACCTTCCCTCCTTTATGACACGCACGGCGCAAGTGCGGGCATTGTTGGTTTGCGGCGCGTTGGCGGCCGTGTTTACCGTGTTCTCGGGTCGTCTGGTCTATCTTCAGATCAACCGCAGAGAGGCGTTCACGGACCTTGCGAACAGGACGCAGGTTCTCAAGCAGGTCATGCCGGCCAAGCGTGGTTCGATCCGCGACATTCACGGGGAAATTCTCGCCAGCGACATGCCGTTGCGACGGGTGGTTGTTGACGGCAGTCACGTCAAGCCGGATACCCGTGACCAGGTGGCCGGTTTATTGTCGAAGACGTTGGGACTACCCGCTGCCGACCTGATTAAGAAGTTGACGCCGAGCCGGCGCTATCTCGTCGTGAAGCATCAGGTGCCGGTCCAAACGGCCGATGACCTGAAAAAGCAAGCAGAAGAACAAAAGCTCGGCGGCATCTACTTCGAACCTGATTCCACGCGGGTATACCCGGATGGATCGTTGCTCTGCCATGTCGTGGGGTTCACGGATTTCAACGGCGCAGGCATTCAAGGCGTCGAAAAAAGCATGAACCGCTATCTGGAAGGCCATTCTGGATATCGATACATTACCCGCAATCGGGCAGGCCAGGAACTCGTGCAGTTGCGTGGTTTGGAACAACAGGCGCAGGACGGGTATAACGTCAACCTGACCATTGACATCGGTCTCCAGAACATCGTCGAAAAGGAACTGGACGCCGCCGTGAAGAAATATTCGCCGGAAACCGCCACGGCGATCCTCATGCGGCCGAAAACGGGTGAGATCGTGGCGATGGCCAGTCGTCCGTACTTCGATCTGAACGCGCGCCTCGCGGCGGAACCCGAGCAGATGAAAAACCGCGCGATCATCGACATGGTCGAGCCTGGTTCGACGTTCAAGATCGTCACGCTTTCCGGTGTGCTGAATGAGCGGTTGGTTCGGCCCGACACGACGGTTTATTGCGAGAACGGCCGGTGGGAGTACGCGGGCAAACTCCTGCACGACGCGCACCCCATCGGCGAATGCACCGTGCACGATGTGTTGGTGCATTCCAGCAACATCGGCGCAGCGAAACTCGCCCTGCAACTCGGCGAAAACCGGCTTTATGATTACATCAAGCTCTACGGCTTCGGCGAGCGCACCGGAATCGATCTGCCGGGCGAAATCAACGGCCGTGTCGCCCCGACCCGCAACTGGACCAAAATTTCGATCACGCGTATCCCGATGGGCCAGGGTGTTTGTGTCACCCCCCTCCAGATGGTGATGGCGATGGGTACCATTGCCAACGGCGGCAAATTGATGATGCCACAAATCGTGCATTCCATCACGGACGACAAAGACGTGCCCATCGCCGAGTTCCCGCCGGTGATGGTCCGTCAGGCAGTCAATCCGGAAACGGTGAAAGAACTCATCTCCGCGCTTGAAGACGTGGTTAGCCCACGGGGAACGGCCAAGGGTGCGGCCGTCGCTGGATACGGCGTCGGCGGAAAGACCGGCACGGCCCAGAAAGTTTCGCCTGCGGGTGGTTACATGACGGGGAAATACGTTGTGTCGTTCGTGGGCTTTTTGCCGACCAACAACCCCGAACTCGTGGGCATGGTAATGCTCGACAACGCCAACACGAAACCGAACGAGAATTTCGGCGGACTGGTGGCCGCACCGGTATTTTCATCCATCGCGGCACAGGCCATGCGCTATTTGAACATTGAGCCGACGATGCCCATCACCCCGACCAGTACGAATCCGAAAGGAATCGTGGTGCAGAACGAGCACGACTAACCTCGTCACGCACGGCTATGCAACTGAAAGCCCTTCTTTCGAGAATGACAGCGCGGGCGGTCACTGGACCGACCGACGTGGAGATCACGTCGATCTGCTACGATTCCCGGCAAGCGAAGCCGGGCGCGCTTTTCGTGGCGCTGCAAGGCGAGCAGGTGGACGGCCATGACTATGTCGGGCAGGCGATTGCCCGAGGCGCGGCGGGGATCGTCGTCGAACACGAAGTCGGCCTGGTCGCAGAAGGCGTTGCCAATATTGAAGTGACCAGCACGAAGGCGGCAATGCCGCTGCTGGCGGGTGCTTTCTACCATCAGCCTTCGCTGAAGCTCCGACTGTGTGGGGTGACAGGCACCAACGGGAAAACGACGACGACCTATCTGCTCAAGCATCTCTGCGAACGCGCGATGCTCCGGTGCGGATTGATCGGGACTGTCCGATACGAGATCGGTGACGAAATCCTGCCTAGCATTCACACGACGCCGCAATCGCTGGACTTGCAGGCACTTCTCGGACAAATGCGAGACGCCGGCTGCAAAGCGGCGGTCATGGAGGTATCCTCGCACGCCCTCGCCCAAGATCGGGTAGCCGGGGTGGAGTTTGACGTGGCGGTGTTCACAAACCTGACCCAGGACCACCTCGATTTTCATCGCAGCATCCAAGCCTATTTCGATGCGAAAGCGCGGCTGTTCACCGAGATACTGCCTCAACAGGCGAAGAAACGCGCCATCGCGGTAGTGAACATCGACGACCGCTATGGGGCGGAATTATGCACGCGCCTTCCGAAAGGAATCCGGCTGATTACTTATGGGGTCGGTAACCGCGCGGACTTCCGCGCTAGTAACTTCAAAACCGAACCCGCCGGCACCTCCTATCAGCTCGACGCGCAAGAACGCAGTTACCTCGTACGATTACCGTTGATCGGCCGCTTCAACATTTATAACTCACTTGCTGCTCTCGCCGCTGCCTCGGCGATGGGTGTCCAACTGCGCGCCGCGGTGCTCTCTCTGGCCACGGCACCCTCTGTACCCGGGCGGGTGCAACTCGTCCCCGCCAAGCGGAATTACCAGGTGTACGTCGATTATGCTCACACCGACGATGCATTGAGCAACGTCATCAAAACGTTGCGCGAGCTCAATCCCCACCGGTTGATCGTAGTTTTCGGTTGTGGCGGTGATCGCGACCGGGCGAAACGTCCACTCATGGGTCGCGTCGCCGAGCAGGGCGGCGATTTTGTCATCATCACGTCCGATAATCCTCGTAGCGAGGAACCGATGAATATTGTAGCCGACATCGAAAAAGGATTTCAGGGCAAAAATTACGAGGTGGTCATTGACCGGCGTCAAGCCATTGAACGCGCGGTGGCGTTGGCGCAGCCACGAGACATCATCCTCATCGCGGGCAAGGGCCATGAAAATTACCAGCAATTCGCGCGAACGACCGTGCCCTTCGATGACGTGCAAGTAGCGAAGGCTGCCATCGACGCACGACCGGTTGATCTCGCTTGATTTATTTCTCCCTGCCATGCCAAACCAGCCGGAAAAAACGATCTGTGTCAGCAACGATGTGCAGGTTTCGCATCCGGGTCAAATCGCTGACTCTGCTCATTATCTCCGCCAGGCGACAATCACAATGCGGAGACGTTCGTCATGGCTGAACGAGTTGTGGTGCAAAAGCCGGCAGCGGATCGACGTGGCGTCCACATGGAAACATTGACATTACAAGAAGTGGTGGACTTTGCCGGCGGGCGACTGCTCCGAGGTAACGAAGCGCGCCCTGTCCCGGCGATTTCGACCGACACGCGGACGCTGCATGGCAGAGAGATGTTTCTCGCGCTGAAAGGCGAAAATTTCGATGGCCATGACCATGTTCATGCCGCCGCTTCGGCAAGGGCTATAGGTGCCTTCGTCAATCGATCATTCGTGGCCCGCAACCTCCCGCCGGATTTCGCGTTGGTCGAGGTGGACGACACGCTCACTGCATACCAACGCATCGCCACCTGTTACCGGCGGTCCCTCCCGTTGAAGGTCGTCGGTATCACCGGCAGCAATGGCAAAACGAGCACGAAAGATTTCACTGCCGCCGTTTTGTCACGCCGTTTTCGAGTACTGAAAACGGAGGGCAATTTAAATAATCACATCGGCCTGCCGAGGATGCTTTTGTGCGCCGACCGTAGTCACGAAGTCGCCGTTTTAGAGATGGGGATGAACCATCCGGGAGAAATCGAGCCACTCGCACGCATGGCGTCGCCGGATGTTGCGATCATCACGAACATCGGACGCGCGCATCTGGAGTTCATGGGAAGTCGTGAGGCCATCGCGCAGGAAAAAGGCATGTTGGCCGAAGCAATCGGACCGGATGGAACGGTGATCTTGAACGGTGCCGACGAGTTCACGCCATCCATCGCGCGCCGGACTTCGGCGCGTGTGATGACCGTTGACGCAGAAAACGCAACGTTGCGCGTCAAAGGAATTGTCCAGGAACTTCACGGCAGTCGGTTTACGATTGTCACCGACGCCGAGCAAAGCGACGCTTACGTGCCGGTAACGGGACGGCACATGATTGTCAACGCGCTCCTCGCCGTTGCAGCGGGAATAGTGCTTGGCATTCCGTTGTCGGAATGCGCCGCCGCCCTTGGTGACGTGAAACTCACGGAAGGCCGGTTGGAAAAAAAGTCGCTGCATGGTCGCTGGATTCTGGATGATAGTTACAACGCAAATCCAGACTCTATGAGTGCGGCGCTGGAAACGCTTGCCTCATTATCGGTTCGTGGGCGTCGAATTGCTGTCTTGGGAAAGATGGGTGAGCTAGGTGACGCTGCCGAGAATGGGTATCGCGAGGTTGGCGAACTCGCCGCTGCGAAAGGCATCGATTGCATTGTTACCGTCGGTGAAGAGGCGCGAGTGATCGGTTCGTCCGCACGGATGGCCGGCGCGGCCGAGACGATCTTCGCTGCGGATACCGAACAAGCCGCGCGTTGGCTCGCTGAATTCAGTCGTGAGAATGATCTCATTCTCGTAAAAGGCAGCCGGTCGGCCGGGATGGAACGTGTTTTGACGACGCTCGCGAGCCTGCTCTCAAAAACATCTGCTGATGCCGATGAAAATACTTCCGCACTAACGACTGTCCGATGATGTTCTACCTCTCCAAGTTGAGCCAGAATTTCGGACCGCTGCGCGTGTTCGAGTATTCGACGTTCCGTGGAATCGCGGCGGCGTTCACCGCGTTCTTGTTGTCGATTCTTTTTGGTAAGCGCGTGATCCGCAAGTTGATCTCGTTGAAGTTTGGCCAGCCAGTGCGGACGCGTGAAGAAGTGAACCAACTCTACGAAACGCACGGCCGCAAAAAGGGCACACCGACAATGGGTGGCGTACTGATCATTGGTAGCGTGGTAATTTCCGCACTACTTTGGGCGCGCCCCACAAACCCATCGGTGTGGCTCGCACTCTTTTCCATCGTTTATCTGGGCGCGCTCGGGTTCGCGGACGACTACCAGAAAGTAGCAAAGAAAAACTCGAAGGGGATCAGCAGCCGCATGAAGCTGGCCGCGCAATTCGTCCTGGCGGCGATTGTTGTGGCAGTGTTTCTCGGCAACCAGCGCAACGCGATGTTCAGCACGGACTTGTACGTTCCATTTTTAAAAAAGGCGCTGTTCCCCAACATGGGGTTATACGCTTTTGGACTGATCGCGTTTTTATTCTATGGGTTTGTGATCGTTGGATGTTCAAACGCCGTCAACCTCACCGACGGACTCGACGGTTTGGCAGCGGGATGTACGGTGACAGTGGCTGGAGCGTATGCGGCTCTCACCTTTGCCGCCAGTAATCCTCTCGTCACGCGGTACTTGGACATTCCTTTTACGCCGGGCAGCGGTGAACTGACGGTACTTTGCTCAGCGCTCGCTGGAGCCGGCTTGGGATTTCTTTGGTTCAATGCGCACCCCGCCCAGGTGTTCATGGGCGACACGGGTTCACTAGCCATTGGTGGATTTATAGCGATCATTGCAATCTGCTGTAAACAAGAGCTTCTCCTCGTGATCGTCGGCGGTGTGTTCGTGATGGAGGCGCTGTCGGTCATTATTCAGGTTGCCAGTTTCAAGCTGACTGGCAAACGGGTATTCGCGATGTCGCCGTTGCATCATCACTTCGAATTGATCGGCTGGAAGGAAACCACCGTAGTTGTCCGGTTCTGGATCATTTCGATTATTTTTGCCATTGTCGGATTAGCTACCTTGAAGTTGCGCTAATAACCTGTCACCGAACCTGCTGCCCTCACATCGCGCGTCATGAAGAACTACAAAGGTAAAAATGTTGCCGTCCTCGGGTTAGGGCGCAGCGGGGAAGCAGCCGCGATTTTGTTGTTTGGTCTCGGCGCGCAGGTGACGGTGCTCGACAGCGCGGAGGCCGAATCATTTGACGCCGCCAAACTCCAAAAACTTGGCGGCATGGGACTTCAATTCCTAAGCGGCAAGCGCGCGGAGGAAGCGGAAGCTCTCTATGACCTCGCCGTTCTCAGCCCCGGTATCGACCCGAAATGTGCATTGGTCCAGAATCTTTTGCATCGCGGTATCCCGATTATCGCGGAAATCGAACTGGCCTACCAAAGTTCGTCCACCCCGGTCATCGGGATTACGGGCACGAATGGGAAAACGACGACCACCGAGCTTGTCGCCGCGATGCTGACGAGCGCCGGCACGCGGACGGAAGCAGGAGGAAACATCGGCAAGCCATACAGCGAAATCGTCAACGAAGGTCATTCGCTGGATGTCATCACGTTGGAAGTGAGTTCGTTCCAACTCGAGCGCATCCAGAAATTCCGTCCGGCAATCAGCGTTTGGTTGAACCTCACACCCGATCATCTCGACCGTTACGATGGTCCGGAGGAGTATCGCGCCGCCAAACTCCGGATTTTTGAAAATCAGAAAGCGGACGATTGGGCAGTCGTGAATTTTCGAGATACGCTCCCTGCGTTAGCAGCCAGGCGGATCACGTTTAGTGCGTACGAGATCGGCGCGGACCTGCATCTGCGTGACGAGGTAATCCATTACAAGGACGAGCCGCTGCTTGACCCGCGAGAGACCCATCTAAGGGGCACTCACAACACCGAGAACTTGATGGCCGCCCTGGGTGTCGGACTGGCGCGCGGTCTGACTCCTGCACAGATGGGGCCGGCCTTACGAGACTACCGTCCACAGCCCCACCGCTGTGAACTGGTACGTGAACTCGACGGGGTCACTTACATTAACGACAGCAAGGCAACGAACCTCGATGCGCTGGCAAAGGCTTTGGCATCGGAAACGGCCCCGGTCATCCTGATCGCAGGCGGCAAGGACAAAGGCTTCGAGTTCGATACGCTCGCCAGCATGGTTGGCGAGAAAGCCCGCTGGGTCGTGTTGATCGGCGAAATGGCGGAACGAATCGCTGCGGCCTGGCACGAGCATGTCCCCTGCGAGCGGGTTGAGAGTTTGCAGGAAGCCGTCCATGTGGCGTGGTCGCTTGCGCGGCCCGGTGAAGTGGTCCTTTTCTCGCCCGGGACGAGTTCTTTCGACATGTTCAAGAGTTACGCCGACCGTGGCAGTCAGTTCCGTGCACTCGTCAACGCACTGCGCTCCAACGTGTAAATCCTGTTTCCATCGTCCACTGATTTCTTCCTAACATCCTTTCTATTTATGTCTGCCGTACCGCAAACTCCCCGGGTCAAGCTGCGGACCGCCACCCGTCGCGTTCCCCGTGCACGTAATCCCGAAGCGGGCGCATCCACCGTCGCTGAGGCGGAACCGAACATGCGTCTATCGCGTGCGATTCTCGTCATGTTGCTGCTGCACGTGGTCGCGGTGGGCGGTATCCTGGCGTTCAGCCTCATCAAGGAACGTGGGCAGACCCATGCTTCGAGCAGTCCGGCGAACGGTGCGGTGGAGGCGGAAGATTCCGACCTCGTACCGACGAAGGTAGAAGGCCACGATCCTGACCACGCTGCTCCTGACACCGGCGGGACACTGGCGAACACGCATTCCATACACTCCGGCGACAACCTTACACGCGTTTCGAACGATCCGATCACCGCTGGCGCAACGCCCAATGCAGCGAACGACGCAGCCGCGCGTATTGCCGGCGGTCATCCAAACGCTGCAAGTACACCCCCCTCGACCAGTGTAGCGGCAGGTGATAAGAACAGCCACCTGCCAGCAGATTCCGGCAAAACCTACGTCGTCCAGAAAGGCGATTCGCTTTACAGCATCGCTGAGAAGTTCAAAGTCGATGCTTCCGTCTTGATCAAATTGAACGGGATCGACAACCCAAAAAAGCTAAAGATCGGCCAGACGTTGCATGTGCCTGGAGTCAGCCGTAGCAAAGGGCGGTAGGACTTGTGAAGCTCAGCTAATATCTGTTTCGTGCATGAGCAAAAATAGCGCGTTCATTCTGGCCGTTTGCGTCGCTGCCCTGTCATGCCTTGGCATCGTGATGCTTTACAGCACCAGCGCGTACGTGCACGACGGTCACAACGATGCCTACTACTACATCAAACGCCAGTCGGTGTACTTCTGCGTCGGGTTCGTCGTATGTGTCGTGGCAACGTTCGTGAACTACCGTGTCTGGTCGAAAGTTTGGCTGCCAATGTTTGGCCTCGCCATTGTGTTGCTGGCGCTCTGCTTCGTGCCGCATATCGGCATGAAGATCAATGGTTCTCCACGATGGATTCATCTTGGCCCAGCGGTTTTCCAACCCAGCGAATTTAGTAAATTTGCCTCTATTGTCGCGCTGGCTTGGTGGTTCACAAAATTTGAAGCGAAAAGCTCCAGTTTTCTCCACGGTTTTATCCTGCCGTTGGTGCTGGTCAGCATCCCGATGGCACTGGTATTGAAAGAGCACGATCTCGGAACGACTCTGCTCATCGGAGCGACCGCCATCGGCATGATGTTTCTGGCCGGTGGCAACGCGCTCTACATGTCAGGCGCGGCGCTGGCCGGTTTTGGAGGAGTTCTCTACATGGCCATGCACATCAGCGAGCGGATGGCCCGCCTCGTGGCGTTCATGGACCTGGAAGCACACAAAGATGCTCGGGCTATCAGCAGTGAGAGGGATTGAAGGCATTCGGCTCCGGGGGATTGTTCGGGCGCGGGTTAGGTGAGAGCGTCGAAAAAATGCTGTATCTGCCCTACGCGCACACGGATTTCATTTTCCCGATCATCGGCGAGGAACTCGGCCTGCGCGCCACGCTGCTCGTCGTTTTGGCTTTCCTTGCTCTGACCCTGAGCGGCATCGTCATCGCGCTCCAGTCACGCGACCGTTTCGGGATGCTCCTGGGCTTTGGGCTGGTGATAAACATCGCGCTGCAGGCGTGCGTGAACATCGGCATGACGACCGCGCTGCTGCCCAACAAAGGAATGCCGCTGCCATTCATCAGTTCCGGCGGATCGAACCTTTGTCTTGTGTCTGCTGTTCATCGGGGTTTTGCTGAACATCTACCGGCAGGGCGGCCAGCTGGTGCCGAGACCAGCCCGGTCACTCAGCCGTCGGCTCTGCAGGCCCGGGCGACGCCCCGGATTTGAACCGCGTCGGCTCTCCGTCCGGGATCGGCGGTTGCATTTCGCAGCGACGGCCGGCTTCGCAAAGTCGGCGCTCGGATCTGCATATGAACGTGGTCATCGCATGCGGCGGCACAGGCGGTCATCTGTTCCCCGGGCTGGCGGTGGCGGAGGTGTTGCCGTCAGCGTGGCCACCCGTCGCTCATCTTCATCTCCGAGAAGGAGATCGATGCGCTGGCGGTGCGTGATCATGTCGGATGTTCCGCTTCGAAAAACTGCCTTCCATCGGGCTGCCGCGGTCTATTTTCTCCGGCGATGCTCGGGTTTGCCCGTGGTTCGCGCGTGAGCGTGGCGCGCTGCCGCCACTTACTACCGGGAGTTCCGGCCAGATGCCGTGCTCGGCATGGGTGGGTTTACTTCGACCGCCCCGATGTTCGCGGGACGGTTGATGGGAGTGCCGACGTTCATTCACGAATCCAACGCCATTCCCGGCAAGGCCAACCGGCTCAACGCGCGATCTGGCGAAGTCGTGCTCCTCGGGTTCGCGGAATGCGCGAAATATTTCCCGCAAGGCTCGCACCGAAGTGACCGGCACGCCGATCCGCGCCGGGTTGCGCGAACATCTGGACCGGCGCAGGCGCAGGCAGCTTTTCGGTTTGCAGAGGGAGCGGAAAAGAAAACGCTGCTCATCATGGGAGGCAGCCAGGGTGCGCATGGGATCAATGAGGCCGATCATGCGCGCTGCTGCCCGAATGGAAGGACGACTCTGCAGATCATCCACTTCACCGGCCGCGACGACGAGGCGGCAATGCGGGCGGCGTACGAGTCGGCGGGAGTCAGCGCCTATGTCGCCGCTTTTCATCACCGGATGCAGGAAGCGTATTCGGCGGCGGATTTTGTGGTGGCGCGTTCGGGTGCCGCGAGCCTGAGCGAACTCGCCTATTTCGGCTTGCCCAGCCTGCTGATCCCCTACCCTTTCGCCGCCGAGGACCACCAGACTTTCAACGCGCAGATTTTCGCGCGAGGCGAGCGCCGCCGTATCATGCTCAAGGAGCGCGAGACCACCGGCGACTATCTCGCCAAGATCGTGCTGGAAATTCTCCGCAAGCCCGCCCAAACTCTCTGCCATGGCGGAGGCGGCGCGCCGTCTCGCGCCGCCGGATGCCGCCGCGCTCCTCGTCGAAACCCTCGAGCAACAATGCCGACCGTGAACGCTCCCGACGCCGTGCATCGCTCTGACCAGCGGACCGCCGAAGCGTGTCCACCTGATCGGTGTCGCGGGTTCGGGCATGAGCGGTCTGGCTGCGTTACTGCTCTGCGCTCGGCCACGGTGTGAGCGGGTCGGACAAGGTGGATACCGCCGAGGTGCGACGGCTCCAGAGTCTCGGACTGAAATTCAGTTGCCCGCACGCGGCGCGGCACGTCCACGATGCGGACGTCGTAATTTATTCGTCGGCGGTCAAAGCGGGCAATCCGGCATTCGACGAGGCGTTGCGTCTGGGGAAATCTCTCGTCCGCCGCGCGGAGGCGCTCGCCACGATGATGACGGTACGGCGCGGCATCATCGTCGCGGGAATGCATGGAAAGACGACCACCAGTTCGATGGCGGCTCATGTCCTGCGCGCGGCGGGACTTGCAGCCGAGTCATTACGTCGGGGCGGAAATTCCGATCCTGGGTACCAACGCCCATTGGGACACGGCCGGCGAATATTTCGTGGCGGAGGGCGACGAGAGCGACGGCACCGTCGCGCTGTTTCAGCCTGAGCACACGATCATCCTGAACATCGAGGAGGAACACCTCGATTACTACGCCGACCTTGCCGCCATCGAAGTGGTGTTCCGCCGTCTGCTCGACCGAACGCGCGGCAAAATTTTTATTGCATCGACGACGTGAACGCCACGCGTCTCTGCGAAGGCGAACCGAGGACGATATCATTTGGCGCGAGTTGCCGGGCGGATTACCGTTTTGACAATGCCGCGCGCGCAAAATTTTCAGTCCAATTTTGAAGTCTATCAGCACGGCGAGTTCCTCGGCGCGGCGACGCTTGAACGTCCCCGGACGCCACAACGTCAGCAATGCCACGAGCGTGATCGCGCTCGCGTGCGAACTCGGCGTGGATTTCCCGACGGTCGCGCAGGCGCTCGAATCGTTTTCGCGGAGCGCGCCGGCGTTTCGAGTTCAAGCACCGTAGCGAACGACTACGCCGTGGTTGACGATTACGGTCATCATCCCAGTGAGATTCGCGCGACACTGGAGACCGCGCGCGGCGGGGCACGCCGGCCGCGTGATGGTCGTTTTCCAGCCGCACCGCTACATCCGCACGCAGGCCTGTGCGACAGTTTGGCCGGGCGTTTCGGCAGGCTGATTTGTGGTGGTTACGGAGATTTATGCCGCGAGCGAGACTGCCGATCCCGGGCGTCAGCGGCCAGCTGATCGTGGACGCCATGCAGCGCGAGGGTCATGACTTCGGCGTTTTACGAACCGGACTTCAAGCGGTTGGCCAGCCGGATGGGTGCGACGTCGAAGCCCGGCGATCTCGTGTTGAGCCTCGGCGCGGGCAACATCCACGAGGCCGGTGCCCGGCTAGCTGACGATTTGATCGTTCTCGAAACATTGGAAGCCATGCTCGGTGTCGAAGGACGTTGCGCGGTTGTACGAGCCGCTTTCCAAGCACACGACGTTGCGCGTGGGCGGCCCCGCCCGATTTTGGGCGGAGCCGACCACCGAGGTGGCGTTCGCGCGAAATTGTCGTGTTCGCCCGCGAACAGAACCTGGCGGTCTTTGTCATGGGACGCGGCTCCAATCTGCTCGTTCGCGACGGTGGCATCGACGGGTCTGGTCATCCATCCGATCGGCGGAGATTTCGCGAAGACTGGAGGTGAATGCGCGCGCGATGCGAAATCACTGCCGGCGTGGGTGTCGGGTCTGAAACGGGTTAGCGGCGCGGCGGCAAGGCAGGCATCGGCGGTTTCGAGTGGATGGAGGGAATTCCTGGCGCGGTCGGTGGCAGCCTGCGGATGAACGCGGGTGCCATGGGCGTCGAGACTTTCGATCAAGTGGTACGCGTCAGTATGGTAGATGCGGACGGCGACATCACCGAGAAGACCCCGCCGGAATTGGAAGTTCATTATCGTGACGTGCCCGTCGCTGAAAAACAGCTTCGCGCTCGGCGGCTGACTTTCCAAGGGTCAAGCAGCAGGCCGGAGAAGATCCACGGCATTGCTCGATGCTATCGTCCGAGCAAGCGCAAGACAAGCCAGCCCATCGCGGCGAGCGCGGGCTGCATCTTCAAAAATCCCGTCCAAGGAATGCTCCCGCCGGAAAACTTGTGCAGGAACTTGGACTAAAAAATACCCACGTCGGCGCGGCGCGCGTTTCGGAGGTGCATGGCAACTTCATCGTCAACGACGGCGGGGCTTCCGCGCAGAGGTGCTCGCGCTGATCGAAATGATCGAAAGACGGCGCGGGAGAAACGCGGCGTCCGTATGGAAACGGAAGTGCAGATCGTTGGTGAAGATTAATCGTGCCGGCCGAGTATCCACGGAGCTAGGACAGTTTGTGAAACGTTTTCATCGGGATGCGCCATTTACACATCCATTTCTCCGGAAAACGCTCTGCGACTAACATCGGCTTAACACCGAATATTTTTGTCGGTTTCCTGTGAGAAAAATAGAGTGAGTGATTGACTGTAGGACCAATCGTCCGCACACTCCATGCAGCGGCATCGACGGCACGATTCCACCATTCGTTGCGGGACAGACCCGAAGATTGGACCAGCCCCTCGCAAATCTTTTGCGAAAGCCGCCCTCGCCGCCGACTCACCTTTATGGCCATTGAAATCCGTACCAGCGGTTCGCGTAAGAAAAACGCCCGCCGGACCAGCAGCGCGCAACGCCGCTACCAGCACGTGCTGGACGTGACGGTACGTTCGAGCCACTTCGGTCGGCAGCGGCAGCGCCGGATTCTTGGATGGCTGACGAAATTCCTCATTGTCGCCGCGCTCGGCACCGGCCTGTACTTCGGCGTGCGCAAGACTATCTCCTGGGTCATCCTGAAAAATCCGGATTACAACGTCTCTGAACTCGATGTGGAGACCGACGGCATCCTTGACTCCGACCGGGTGCTCCAGACGGCCGACCTGCACAAAGGCAGCAACATTTTTTTCGTGAATCTGGATCGCGCCAAAACACGCATCGAGAGCATTCCGGAAGTCGAGAGCGTGCAGGTCAGCCGGCAGTTGCCGAATCGGATCACCGTGCAGATCAGCGAGCGCAAGCCGGTCGCGTGGCTGTCCACCGCGCGCGGCGTCGATCCCCGAGATGAAGTCGTGGCGTCGAAGGACTCGCTTTTGATCGATGCGAGCGGCGTGCTCCTCAAACCGCGCAAGCTCTCGCCGCAGGATCGTTACCTGCCGATCATCCGTCACTACGTCGGCGCGACGCTGACCGAGGGCACGCAAACCGAAGGCGAGGAGATCAAGGCCGCGCTCGACTTGCTCCGAGCCCATCAGGATTCACTCGTGGCTGCGCGTTTCCAGATTCAGGAAATCGACCTTGCCAAGCACTACGGTCTGCAGGTGACGGACCGCAACGGCACGCAGGCTCTCTTCGCCCTGGAAGAAATGGATCGCCAGCTCAAACGGCTCGACACGTATTTGCAATACACCGACCAGCACAACCAGAAAATCCAAACCATCAATCTACTGGTGCAGAAAAACGTACCGGTGACTTACATGGTCGATGCCACCGCGACCGACAAACCGGCGGACAGTCCTGCCATCGCGGCCAGCACAGCGCCTTCGTCGTCGCCAGCGAAAATGACCGCCGTCCCAAGTAAGGATAAATCTGCGGACAAAGATAAAAAAAGCGGTAGCAACGACAAAAAACACAAGTCCGACACGCCGACCTCCGCAACTCCGCACAAGGATCACACGCCCCAGCCGTTTTTGAAGCCTGCCACCCGCGTCACGCCAGCGGGGATTCAGTAGTACGCCTCCCCCGCCCCCATCGTCCGGCGGACGCGACGCATCGGTGTCGATCAACCCACATGAGTAAAGACAACATTGTCGTCGGCCTGGAGATCGGCACGTCGAAGGTTTGCGTCGCCGTCGCGGAGGTTCGTGCCGACGGTTCACTGAAGGTGCTCGGCGTCGGTCAATCACCCTCCCTCGGCGTCCGCAAGGGCGAGATCGTGCATTTGGAAAGTGTCCACAAAAGCGTGCGCGACGCCCTCGCCGATGCCGAGCAGAAAAGCGACGTGAGCATCCGTCGCGCTTATGTCGGCGATCACCGGCGGCCACATTGCAGTTTCAACAACCGCGGCGTCGGTCGACTCTGCCGGAAGGACCGCGAGGAGATCGACGACGATGATCTCGAAGAGGTGAAACGCAATGCGCGGGAGGTGAACATCCCCGCGCAAAACGCGTTCCTCCACGCGATTATCCAGCATTACTATGTTGACGGCCAGGACGGCGTGCTGACGCCTGTCGGGATGCTCGGCAACAAGCTCGAAGCGGATTATCACATCGTCCATGGCATCCGCACCCGGATTCAAAACACGATCCGCTGCGTGAAGGACGTACCGCTGGAAGTCCAGGACGTGGTGCTCAATTCACTGGCGAGCGCGCAGGTCGTCGTCAGCCAGAACCAGAAGAACCTCGGCGTGCTCGTCATCGACATGGGCGGCGGCACGCTCGATTATCTGGTGTACGTCGATGGCGCGATCAAACAGAGCGGCGTCCTCGCCATCGGCGGCGATCACTGACGAACGACATCAGCCTGGGGCTGCGGATTCCGCTCGGTCGCGCCGAACGCCTGAAGGTGGACGAAGGCAGCGCCGTTCTGGGCAACTGTCTGCCGGGCGAAACGATCTATCTCCCGCCCGAGCCCGGTTTCGCCGGGCGCGAGATCGAGCGTGAGACGCTCAACAGCATCATTCACTTCCGGTTGCGCGAGGCGTTCGATCTGCTCAAGCGCCAGTTGGAAGCGGAACCCTACCTGCGCTACCTCGGCGCGGGCGCGGTGTTGACCGGCGGGTGCAGCCTGATGCACGGCATCAACCATCTCGCGGAAGAAGTGCTCGGGCTGCCCGTCCAGCCCGCGCAGCCGCCGCCTCTGCAAGGCATCACCTCGGCACTCGCCAACCCGCAGCTTTCCACCGCGCTCGGACTCATCAAGTACGCGCATTTCAGCCAGATGGAACAGCCGGAGCCGACGCTGTGGTCACGTTTCAAGTCCGTGTTTGGTGGCCGACGACGCAGCCGCTGATCGCGTCGAAGTATTGCCCCATTTTCTTCGTTGAAATACGCTTCTTGCTTCTTCACCTATGAATGAGATGACCAGCCACCGCACTCATGCCCCGTACGCTTCAGACACGGCTTTTCGCATCAAGGTGATCGGCGTCGGAGGAGCCGGATCGAACGCCTTGGACCGGCTCGTCATGGAAGGTTCCATCAACGTGGACCTCGTTGCCTGCAACACGGACGTGCAGGCGCTGGCAGGCTCGGTGGCCACGCAGAAAATCCAACTCGGACGCCAGGTCACGCGCGGCCTGGGTGCGGGCGGCGACCCGGAATTGGGCTTCTCGGCAGCGGAGGAAGCCGTGGAAGAAATCCGCGCGGCGGTTGAGGGCGTACCACTGGTCATCGTGTGCACGGGCCTGGGCGGCGGCACCGGTTCGGGGGCCGCACCGATGATCGTGAAGATGGCGCGAGAGCAAAATTCGCTCGTGCTCGTTTGCGCGACGCTGCCGTTTTCCTTTGAAGGTCGTCGGCGCGGGCAGCAGGCGCAGGAAGCCCTGCGTGCCATCCAGCAATATGCGGACGCGGTGATGTGTTTCGAGAACGACCGCATGGGCGAACTGATCCTGCCGGAGGCGGGCATCCACGAAGCGTTCGCCGGCGCGGACCAGATCATCGGGCAGAGCGTGCGGGCGGTCGTCGATCTCGTGAACCGGCGAGGGCTTGATTCATCTCGGTTTTGACGACCTGCTCAGCGCCCTGCGCAGCCACGATTCCCGCTGTTTGTTCGGGTATGGCGAAGCCAGCGGTTCGCACGCGTGGCAGCGATGCGTTGGCTCAGGCGCTTCGCAACCCGCTCATGGACCGTGGTTCGCTCCTCGGCGAGGCGGCGAATATCTTAGTCAACATCGTCGGTGGGCCGGACCTGACCCTCGCGGAGGTACAAAATGTCATGGAAGACCTCTCCGAACACATCGGCGAGCGAACCCAGCTTCTCTTCGGCGCGGCGGTCGATCCGAAACTCAGACGGACGGCTCGGCGTGACGCTGATCAGTTCTCTCGGCGGTCGTGCCGGGGCCGGGGTGCCCACGGAACAACAAAAGATGGCAACCGGGCCGACCTATCCGCCGCTCGTCCGCACGCCGTCGAATCCGGTGCCTGTCCCGACAGCCCCCGCCGCCAGCGCGAAGCCAGCAGGTGTGGAGTCAGCTCCCACCCCGGTTATGGTTCCGGCCGCCGCCGGAAGCGGTCGGACCGGGGCGGAAGTCAGCATTACCGAGAACACGGTGCGCGGTCGGTTCGACAAGAGCGAGCCGACCATTGTGGACGGCGAGGACCTCGACGTACCGACGTTCATGCGGAAAAATCTGAAGGTGAAGTAGCCAGCCGGGCGATGGCATCCAGGTCCGTCGGCTGCAAAAGGAGTGGCCGCGGTTGATAGAATTCCGCCTTCATCGTGGCGAGATTGCACACCTGGGTCAATGTGCCGTTCTTCCACACCCATGCATCGGGACGATAAGGACCGACCTTACGCGGATCACTCCACGCGTGAATGGCGACCATCGGTCGGCCGAGCGCGGCTGCCAGATGCGCGGGTCCACTGTCCACACTGACGACGAAGGCGGCCCGGCGCATCAGCCAGATGAGTTGGGAAAGCGTTGTCAGGTTCAGAAGGTTAACACAACGATCCAAGCCGCTGGGAATCACGTAATTTCCACGGCCAACCAGCAAGATTCGCCTCGTACGTATCCTCCGTAATAATTGATTTATGTCGTTTTCTTGGAGCGACTTGTATTTTCCTCGGGCAAACGGATGAACTAGTACAAAGTCTTCCCCAATGTCGAAGCCGTTTTCAAACGGTTGACCACTCGGCAGTGGAAAAGAAATGTCGTCTGGCGCGTCAGGAACGTTGCTTGGGGTCTTGGTAATCAGCGTCGCCTGAGCCAGCGCGAGGTATCGCTCGACCGCATGGACAGGTTGGGCAGGCGGAACGACTGACCGGTGATAGAGCCAGCGTGCCCCTTCTCTGGCATCGCTCAGCCCCATCAGCATCCGTGCCCCACTGGTGCGGCCGATAACCGCCGAGCGCAGCAACCCTTGAAAATCCAGGGCGAGGTCAGGCCTCCGACCGACGATCTCCGTCCGCAGCCACCTTACCGCCTTCCATGCTCCGCTCCATCCCCGGAACTTCTGCCTGGGAAATTCGATCACCTCAGCCAAGTCTGGATTGCCGTTGAGGAGTGGCATCCATTCCGTGTTGGCGAGCCAGGAAATCCGGCACTTGGGCCACGCCGCCTTCAGCCGGGCAACCGCCGGCAGCGTGTGCACGATGTCGCCGAACGAACTCGGCTTGAGCACGAGCAGCGACCGGGGGGCCTCGGTCTCCAAGCGCCTATTTTCCAATCGCCAGCCGGTCCGCCAGCCGCTTTGGCAAGCCTGCGGCAAGGATTTTCTTTTGCGCGGAGTGGATGTCGTACTCCAAACGCCGCAACTCGATGAAATTTTTATCGGTGTGATAGATCACGTACGACGCGCGCCAATCGCCGTCCCGGGGCTGCCCGACGCTGCCGATATTGATGAAATATTTCTTACCCATCTCGAACTTGAGCTTGTCGAGTGGGATGCTCATCACCGGACCATCGCGGATGTACGCCCGGGGAGCGTGGGTATGGCCGAAAAAGCACACGCTCGTGTGTTGGTAGCTGAAACTTGCGCTGGCATCGAGCTGGTTGAAGACGTAGCCCCACTTGTGTGGTGTATCGAGCGTGGCGTGCACGATGGTGAAATCGCGCACCTGCCGTACCAGCCGTAAATCATTCAGGTACTGCTTGTCCTCGCCCGTAAGATGCTCGCGCGTCCAGTTGAGCGCCTCCTCGGCCAGCGGGTTGAAGCCGTCCAGCGACTCGGAGATGGCTGCCTGCTCGTCGTGGTTGCCCTTCACCACGGGGCATTCCAGTCCGCGGACGATTTCAAGGCATTCGTGGGGATTCGCATTGTAGCCGACGATGTCGCCCAGGCAGACGAAGAGGGTACAACCGTTCGCGCGCGCATCGGCAAGAACCGCCTCCAGAGCTTCAAGGTTCGCATGGATGTCGCCGAAGATCGCAAAACGCATGGTGTTTTTTAATACAAAGGGCTCTGGGGAGTTTTGTAAATCCTTTGTTCCTGCGGGAGGTGAAGTTTCTCTTCGAGTTCCCGGAGGTCTTTTTCGAGGGTCGGGAGACGTTCCTGCGGCCCCATATCATAAAGAGCGCGAAGCCGTTGCCAAGCCTCGCGTTCGCGGCCGGGCACCTTCGCCAGTTCGTAGACCGCATCACGCTTCTCGTAGGTGAGCGCGTGCGGGCACGCGGCAGCCTTGTCATAGGCGATGGAGGCCGCGAGGTGGTCTCCGAACTTGCGCTGCTCAATCTCGCCGAGCATGTGGTACAGCGTGGCCGACTGCGGATTATTGGCGATGCCGTGCTCGATATAGTCCTTGCCCAGCAGGAAATACTCGCGCTGCCGCTTCTTTCGAATGGCGATCTTCGGCTCCTTGGGGTCATCCATGACCGCGACGCTCGCGTTGTAAGCCATGTGCCAGCCCGCCATATCCCAGAACATGACGTTATGCGGAACGAGCGTTGTCACCGTCCCGAATTTCACGTTCATTTTTCCGTATTCCACTCGTTCCCAATCGGTCATCACCTCAATCCAGAGCAGGTCGGCCACGAGCGAACGAAATCCACCCATCGCTGCGATGAATTCGTTCTGGCTGACCCGCTCGCGCAGACTCAGGTCGAGCGGAACGGGGTTGACCGAATTCGCCACCCGCTCACGCGCCAGACCACGCTCAAACGGCAGCCTCACGATCCCAAAAACAAGGATCAGAACTACCCCGACGGCGTAGCGACGGGCGAAAGCCACGAGACGGTTTGACGGGGTCAGGGCATCCATCTCCTCTAGATTTCGCGCTTGGCAAACATGAAGTACCCGGCGAACAGATAGACAAACACGTAGTTCACCCCGAGTCCGATGGTTTTCGCAACCAGCCAGGGAGCGAGGTGCGTGCCAGCGATGATCTCCTCGACGAGGTTAAAAGCCTGTAAATCCGGGAAAATGAGCACCACCGGCTTGAAAAGAGCGAGGTCCAAAAAGCTGTTCGGCGTCAACGTCCCCGTACCCTGCCAATAATCCCGCGCCGTGCCTTGCAATTGGCCGATGAAGAACACCGCCACCGACACCATGATCGTGAAAATCGACGACGACGCGAACGTGGAGACGAACAGCGTCAGCGACGCCAGCAAGGCGGCTTTGGTGTAGATAACGAGACCGCCGACCCACAACGCGGGATCGAACGAGGTCGCATAGAGATCGCTGAGATTCTGGTTGATCACTTCCCTCGATTCGCCGCTGGCCAGGACCTCACCAGCGACCTCGTGCGTGCGCCACCAGAGCACCAGGGCGAACATGACACCCATCAACAAGATACTGACAAGCAAAAGCAGCAATACCCCGAGAAGCTTGCCGGTCAGGTATTCGAAACGCGGCACCGGTTTTGCCAGGATCGTGTACAAGGTGCGGTCTTCCACATCCTTGGGAATGAGGTTTGCCGTGGCGAGGATCGCCAGCATGCTCGTAAAAATGGACATCGCACCGAGCGAAGTATCCTTGAGCATCTGGAATTGTCCTTGAAAGGTGAACCGGACGAATAGGAGCGAAGAGCCAATTTGCAGCAGCGCAAAGATCAGCAGGAAATAGAACACTTTCTGCCGGATGAGTTCGGTCAAGGTGTTCGTGGCGAGCGCCCACACCCGCGCGGGCGAGAAAAAACGGTGTCGGACCATCCGTGGACGGGGGGCAGAGGCCACGGGCATCAGTTCTTCGGTGGGGGGCATAAACGAAACGGAAAACGGAAAATGACTCAATGGTCGTGATGCTCCGCACCGGCGGTGACCTCAAGGAAGTATCGTTCCAGGGTCGTCTGCGGCTTGCGGGTCTCCACGAGGCTCGTTCGTGGATAGGATTTGCGGACAATCGCCTGGATTTCCGCCAACAATTCGGGCGGCGCATCCCGGAAGATGACTTCCGTCTGGTCTTCAATCGAGATGAGATCATAGAGCTTCCCCTCTCGCACGAGGACCCCGCGCGCCAGGATACCGATGCGGTCACAAATTTCCTGGACTTGGCCAAGCAGATGCGAACACAGCAGGACAGTGATGCCGCGCTCCTTGAAGCTGACGATCAGGTCCCGAATCTCGGCCGACCCCTGCGGATCGACGCCGGCGGTTGGCTCGTCCAACACGAGCAAACGCGGTTCCTGAATCAGTGCTTGCGCGAGGCCGACCCGTTGGAGCATTCCCTTCGAATACCCTCCCAACCGCCGGTCGCGTGCGTTCTCCAAGCCCACGAGCTTCAGGAGTTCGTCGGCTTTGTCACGGAGGGCGGATCCGGACAGTCCGCACAATTTTCCATAAAACCGAAGTGTCTCCACTCCAGTCAAATACTTATAAAAATACGGGTTTTCCGGTAAAAATCCAACCTCCTCGTGACTCTCCACCTCCTGACTGTCTCGACCGAAAATCTCCGTTTTCCCCGTGGTCGGAGAGATCAGGCCAAGGACAATTTTCATCGTCGTACTTTTGCCGGAACCGTTCGGGCCTAGGAGCCCGTAGACTTGGCCCGGAGCCACTTCGAGCGACAGGTCGCGCACCGCTATCACGCGTTCACGCTTGAACGGGATCGGAAAGACTTTCGAGAGATTGCGAATGGCAATGGCAGGGGTACTCATCGCAGGGGAGCGGGCGAATAGTTTACTACATTGCACAAGATCAGCACGCCATCACCAGAGATTTTGGCCATCCGGGCCGGAGCGGCAGGACTTTCAGTGACGAATCTCGAATGCCGCGCCCGTCGGCTCTGCCGGGTCCAGGTCGGTCCGCCGGGCATCCTTGATGTAACCGGTGAGATGGCTCACGCCAATTGCCGCCACAAAAGCTTCCACTTCCGTCCCCTCCCCTGCTGCTCTCACCTCGACCGTTCCGTCGGCGAGATTTCGCACCCAACCAGTCACGTCGAATCCCGTGGCGATCTGCTTTACGGTGTATCGGAAGCCGACGCCCTGCACGCGTCCGGCATAGATGACCCGGCAGCTACTTTTCATCGGCATCCCAGAACTTCGCCGCGAAACGCTCGCTGAGCGCATGCCACCAGTGGTCGTCCTGCGCGTCGATGACCAGCAGTTCGTGGTTTTTCGTCCACGCGCATTCGACTCTCCGTGCGCCGGGATGCGCCGCGATGTAGAGCACTGTCTCGGAGACAGTCCTATTCGCGGGCTTGCCGTAGGTCGTTTCGTCCATCATCGGGTGCCCCTCTTGCAGGTCCGCCAAGTGATAGCGCGCGGCCGTGAATGCCTTCAGAGCCTGATAAAAGGCCCTGGCGGATTTCTCATCGCGGCAGGCGATCTGCCAGACGTAGCTGCTGCCGTTGCCCTGCTGGTAGACGACGTAGCGGTCGCCTCGCCAACCGGCGGCGGCATCACTGGAGCGCGGTTCGTCGTGCAGCCACGCCAGAAACAACTGCCGCGCGCCGAACTCACCGAGCACATTGTCCTCGACCGGCTTCTGCCCCGCGATTTCGAGGTCGGGAAACTTGATTTCAATCGGTTCCTCGCGGGGATCGGAGAAGTAAAGCTCCGGGTGGAGGATTTGCGAGGAGGACGCGGGCGGGTGCTTGAACGCTTCCGCCAACGCGTCCCAGCCGCCGCGAGCGTAAAGCGCGTCGCAGAACTCCTGTCCGCGCAGGTACGGAAACAACAGGGTTTCACGCAGGTAGCGCGGGGCGGACGCGAGTTGGCGCACATCGGTGGTCAGGGTGCTGGCGAGCGCGTCGCGGATGGACGCGGCCGACAGGTCACCGACCATGTAGCGGTTCATCAGGAGCGTGGCGTCCCCCTCGACGAGCGCCGTGGCGGCGAGGACGCGGTCGTCGTTGCCTTTCGCCTCAATCGGCAGGCGCGAAAGGTCGAAATGCTGGTCCTCCAGAGCGTGCGTCAACTCGTGCGCCATGATGACGCGGTTTTGTGGGGCGGAGAGCGGCTGGCCGGAAAAGGTGAAAAGCTGTTTTTCGTGTTGGTCATAGAACGCGCCGATCTGTTCGCCGAGGAGCGCCAGGTAGGTTTTCTTCAGGTCGATATTCGCGGGCAGCACCCCGAGAGCGGCGAGCGCGATGCCCGCACTCTCAAACTCCTGGTCGGGCACCTGCTGCGCCAGTTTCTGGCGCAGGATGGCGGGTAATTCGACCCGGGGGATCTCGCGGTAGTCTACCGGACGCAGGAACCGCAAGCCCCGCAGGCGCTCGACATCACGCTCGATTTCCTGTCGCTTGACGTGATTGGCCGCCAGATCGTCGGCGTCCTGCCGGGCTTTGACCACTTGGCGCAGACGCTCGGCCTCCTTTTCCAGCAGCGCCATGCGCCGACGCGCGAAGTCCGCGTCAGCACGCAGCCTTTTGTTTTCCTCGGCGAGTTGCGATACTTGGTTCGACAGGTCGAGAGCGGCGGCCTGCGGCTGGTCGGGTCCGTCCCAGGCCCGGCCGGGCGTGACGGCCAATGCGAGGCATAGCGTGATCAGGACGGTCCGCAACGCGCGCATGTGCGACTGACTGTAGCATGCGCTTCCTGCCGCGCGAGGCGTTTGCAATCTCGACCGGCCGCGCCACGGTCTCGGGATGATCTGGCACCTCGGCGGCGGACGCACGCTCGACCTTTCCAAACGCGGGGTCGTGATGGGCGTACTCAACGTCACGCCGGACTCGTTTTCGGACGGCGGCAACTTTTTTGACCCCGGACCGGCCGTTGAGCAGGCCCTCACGATGCTCGACGAGGGGGCGGCGATCATCGATATCGGCGGCGAATCCACCCGGCCGGGTGCCGCGCCCGTCTCGGCCGAGGAGGAAATCCGGCGCGTCGTGCCGGTGTTGGAGGCCATCCTCGCGCGCAGGCCGGATTGTCTGGTTTCCATCGATACTTCCAAGGCCACCGTCGCCCGCGCCAGCCTCGAACGCGGCGCGGCGATCATCAACGATGTCACCGCCCTGCGCGGCGATCCGGCCACGGCGGCTGTGTTGGCGGAATATGGCGCGGGCGTCATCCTCATGCACATGCAGGGCGAACCCCGCACGATGCAAAAGCATCCCGTGTACGCGGACGTGGCCGACGAGGTGCGGACTTTCTTCGCCGAGCGTCTGGCGGCGGCCGTTGCTGCGGGCATCCCGTCCGAACGCGTGGCGTTCGATCCGGGGATCGGGTTCGGCAAGACGGTGGCTCACAACCTGAGCCTGCTGCGCGAACTTTCCACCTTGGCGGTCGATGATCGGCCGCTCGTCCTCGGCGTTTCGCGCAAGTCTTTCCTGGCGAAGATCACCGCGGCCGAGACGGTTCCCGACCGGCTCTGGCCCACGGTGGCGATGACCGCGATTTTGCGTGAGCGCGGGGCCCGCGTCTTGCGCGTGCATGAGGTTCGTCCGAATTTATTGGCGCTGCAGACCGTCGAAGCCCTACTCGACGACGGTTGAAGACCGGGGTGCGGTAAACATTCCTTTCACGAAATGCTAATCTGATACGACGATGTGGGAGACATTCCTCCAGTTTATCGAGCAGCAGCGCAACGCGCTCGCCCATTGGAATTCGCTGGTGGAAATCGCCTTCCTCGCGGCGGGCATTTACTACATTTACATCTATTTCCGTGGCACCCGGGCCGCCCGCGTGCTGACCGGGCTGATCCTGTTCCTGGTGTCGCTGACGGTCCTCAGCGAGGCGCTGAATCTGGTCGTCATCCGCTGGCTCATCGGCCGGTATTCGATCTTCCTCGCCGTCGCGCTTGTCGTCATGTTCCAGCCGGAGTTGCGACGCGTCTTCGCGGAACTCGGCAGCCGGTCGTTCTTCGCGGGCGGGAAAAAGGACAACCAGACGCTCGACCGGCTCTGCGATTGCGTGTTCGAACTGGCCGGACAGGCATTTCGGCGCGCTGCTCGCCATCGAACGCGACATCGGCCTGCGCAACTACGCGGAAACCGGCGTGGACCTCGACGCGGCGTTTTCCAGCGAGTTGCTGCTCACGATTTTTCACCCGAAAACCGCCTTGCACGACGGCGGCGTGATCCTGCGCGACAGCCGGGTCGTGGCCGCCGCGTGTATCTTCCCCGTCAGCCAGCGTGAAAGCCTGGACCGTTCCTTCGGACTGCGCCACCGCGCCGGGCTGGGCCTGAGCGAGGAAACGGATGCCCTGGCGCTCGTGGTCAGCGAGGAAACGGGCAGTGTTTCCCTGTGCAACGGACGGAGCATCCGGCGCGGCCTGACCCGCGCGGAACTGCGCCGGCTGCTCGGTCAGGCACTCCTGTTTGAAAACGTCAGCGGACCCTCCCCGGCCGTTGCCACACTCCCGGCGACGGAGGCCGACGACCTCGATGCCGCTTGATCCTCTGCGTCTCATGAAACGCTGGCACTCCGTCCTCACCCACGAATGGCGCGCGAAGCTGATGTCCCTCGCGCTGGCCACGCTCCTGTGGCTGTTCATCCGGCACAGCATCAACTATTCGCCGCTGCTGCCTTCCCCCTTCCCCGTACCGCCACCGCCGCCGCATTTCGTGCCTCCACAGGGCGGCGGGAATCAGACTTGATTCCGCCCCTGCCCTCGCCAACACTGGGCCTCCCGGCATCCGGCCGGGGTCGTCACGAATTTATGAGCAGCCCCTCCCCTCCCTCTGATCGCCCGGCTCGCAAGCGCATCTTCGGCACCGATGGCGTGCGCGGCATGGCCAACGTCGAACCGGTCACCGCGGAGACCGCGCTCAAGCTGGGCCGCGCCGCCGCCCACGTCATCACGCAGTCCGGACGCGGGCAGGGTCGGGCCAATCCTCGGCCCGACCATCGCCTTGGGCAAGGACACCCGCCAGAGCGGCTACATGCTCGAAGACGCGCTCGCGGCCGGACTGATGTCCCTGGGCGTGGACGTGCTCCAACTCGGCCCCCTGCCGACGCCCGGCGTGGCGTACATCACCCGTTCGCTGCGCTGCGACGCCGGGATCGTGCTGACCGCTTCGCATAACTCCTACGAGGACAACGGGATCAAGTTTTTCCGCCACGACGGCTACAAGCTGGACGACGGGATCGAGCGGCAGATCGAAGACCTCGTTTTCAGCGGCGAGATCGAAAACATCCGGCCGACGGCCGGCAAGATCGGCCGCGCGCAACGCATCGACGATGCCCTGGGCCGCTACGTCGAATTCGCCAAGGCGAGTTTCCCGCGCAAGCTGACGCTCGACAAGCTGCGCATCGCCGTCGATGTGGCCAACGGCGCGGCCTACAAATCGACGCCCGTGGATCCTGCGCGAACTCGGCGCGGACGTGCTCACCTTCCACAACACCCCGGACGGCACGAACATCAACCGCGATTGCGGCAGCACGCTTCCCGGAGGAAATCCAGCTTCTCGTCCGCCAGACCGGCGCGCAGATCGGCATCACCCACGACGGCGACGCCGACCGCGTCCTGCTCTGCGACGAGAAAGGCGAACTCGTGGACGGCGACGAGGTCATGGCCATCGCCGCGCGGGAGTTCCTGCGCCAGGGCCGGCTCGCCAACAACACGCTCGCCGCCACGGTGATGAGCAATTACGGGCTGGACGAGGCCGTCGAGGAAGCCGGGCGGCAAGGTCGTTCGCACGCAGGTCGGCGACCGGTACGTCATCGAGGAGATGGTCAAGGCCGGCCTCAACGTCGGCGGCGAGCAAAGCGGCCACATGATTTTCCGCGACTACACGACGACCGGCGACGGGATCATCACCGCGTTGCAGATTCTGCGGATCATGATGGACACGGGCAAACCGCTGAGCGAACTCAAGCAGTGCCTTGTCCAAATACCCGCAGGCGCAACGCAACCTGAAGGTTGCGCGCAAGCCGCCGCTCGAAGAGTTGACCCAGGTCGGTCAACTCGTGCGCGAAACGGAAAGAACGCTCGCCGGCAAGGGGCGCGTGCTGCTGCGTTACTCGGGCACCGAGCCGAAGGTCCGTCTGCTGATCGAGGGACGCGACGCAGGCGTTGATCGAGCGGCAGGCCGACAAGATCGCCGATGCGCTGACCGAAGCCATCGGTGCGTGAGTCCCCGGCGGACGGCGCGAGGATCAGCCCCGCTTGGCTGAAGATACGGACCTCGCGCGCGGTGTCGGTCATGTCGGACAGGTCCTTGAGCGTCGCTGTCCTGTCGCTTGAGCAGGTCGTCATTCGCGGTCTGAAGTGCCTGGATCGCCGCCAGCGGGTCGGCCGGCGGCGACGACCTGCGACTCGATCCGCGAGGCAGGCAGGAGCAAGGCCAGGACTGCCGCGACGACGAACGGAGAAAAATGGAGAAATTTCATCGGGATTGATTCAATCGGAACCGGATTTCGGAGGGGATGGAACTCAGCGGCGGCTTCCGCCCCGTCCGCTGTAAATTTTGGCCTGACGAAGTTCTTCCTTCAGTGCGCGGTTTGGGCTTCGATTTTTGTCTGGTTGGCCGCAAGTTCATCCTGTTGGGTCTTGAGCTTGGCGAGCACGGCGTTGAGAGCGGCGTTACTCGTAGTGACGGCGGCGGGCGCTTGCGATCCGGCCCTCCGGCACGCACAACCAACTCACGCTCAGGGCGGCAACCGTGAGCAGCGGCAGGAGCGCGACGCGGGAAGAACGGCGGGAAATGAAGAGTCCGAATCATAGGATTTGCAGGCGGATTCCCCGTTTAGCAGCAAAAAACGTTCCAAAAATCAGATTTTTTGTATTTTTGCTTGCCGTCTGAAGAACATGTCTCCATTTTGAGCACTATGGCTGGCCCCGGAATGCAACAAACCCAGAACCTGTCGATGCAGCAGGTGCTGGCACCGCAGTTGCAGCAAAGCCTGGTGATCCTGCAGGCGCCGATGCTCGAACTGCGCAACATCGTGCAGCAGGAATTGCAGACCAACCCGGTGTTGGAAGAGGAGCTTCCCGAGACCCCTACGGCCGAGGAGCAGACCCAGCAGAACGACGACTTCAAGGAGGAATTCGACCAGCTCGCCAAGCTCGACGAGGAGTGGCGCGAATACATGGCGCAGAGCAGCGGCTACAACAGCCGCAGCGACGATGACGAGGAGCGCCGCCAGTTTTTCTTCGATTCCATCGCCAACCAGGAAACCCTCCAGCAGCATCTCATCGGCCAGATCAACGGCGCGGAACTCAGCCCCAGCGACCACCGTCTGGCCGAACTCGATCATCGGCAACATCGACGACAACGGCTTTCTCCAGACGACGCCCGAGGAGATGAACGCCAACACCGGCGTGGCGGTCGGCTGATTTGCGTCGCATTCTTGACGTGATCCAGAGTTTCCATCCGGCCGGGGTCGGTGCGGTCGATCTGCGGGATTGCCTCCTGATTGCAACTCCGCCAACTCGGCAAGGAGAACACGCTGGAGTATCAGATCATCAGCAAGCATCTCGACGAACTCGGCAAGCGGCGCTTCCCGGAGATCGCGCGTCGGCTCGGCGTGACGCGTGGATCAAATCCAGCAGGCGGCTTATTCCATCGCCACGCTCGACCCGAAGCCGGGTGCCATCTTCGCTCCCGACCCGAACAACTACGTCCTGCCCGACGTGAGCGTGGAAAAGATCGGCGAAAAGTACATGGTGATGCTCAACGGCGAGCAAATTCCCCACCTGCGTATTTCCAACACTTACAAGGACCTGATGGCGCAGGATGGCAGCGGCGGCGACGTGAAAGACTACATCCGGGAAAAAATCCGCAGCGGCAAGTTCCTCATCAAGAGCATCCACCAACGCCAGCAGACGATTTCCAACATCGCCAACCAGATCGTCAGCCGCCAGGAAGAGTTCCTCGACAACGGCACGGCGTTCCTGCGGCCGATGACGATGGTGCAGATCGCCGAGGCGGTCGGAGTCCATGAGACCACGGTCAGCCGGGCGATCTCCGGCAAGTACATCTCGACGCCGCAGGGAGTGTTCGAGATGCGGTATTTTTTCACGCCGGGCTACCAGACGGCCAGCGGCGAGTCGATGAGCAACACGAGCGTCAAGGAAGCCATCCTCGACCTGATCAAGAGCGAGAGCGCCACCAACCCGCTCAGCGACAAGGACATCGTCTCCATCCTGAGCGAACGCGGCATCCCCATCGCCCGGCGCACCGTGGCGAAATATCGCAACGAACTGAGCATCCTGCCGAGCAACATGCGCAAGCAGTACTGAGCGAAGGGCGTATGACACGCCTGAATTCATCCGCCCAAACGAAGTAGAGGCGATGAACACGACCCCGCTCACCCGACAGCCCGCCTGGCAGAAGCTCTCCGCCCACTACGAGGAGATTCAGGGGCGGCACCTGCGCGACCTGTTCGCCGAAGACCCACAGCGCGGCGAGCGTTTTTCCATCGAGGCGGCGGGCCTGTACCTGGATTATTCGAAAAATCGGGTCACCGACGAGACGTTGAAACTCCTCCTCCAACTCGCCCGGGATTGCGATCTCGGCGGGCGGATCGAGGCCATGTTCAGCGGTGAGAAGATCAACATCACCGAGGACCGCGCTGTCCTGCACGTCGCCCTGCGCGCGCCGAGGGATGCAACGATCCTCGTGGACGGCAAAAACGTCGTGCCCGGGGTGCACGCGGTCCTCGATAAGATGGCGGCGTTTTGCGACCGCGTGCGCGGCGGCGACTGGAAAGGTTTCACCGGCAAGCGGATCAGGAATGTCGTCAACGTGGGCATCGGCGGCTCGGACCTCGGGCCCGTGATGGCCTACGAGGCCCTGCGCCACTACAGCCAGCGCGACCTGACCTTCCGCTTCGTCTCCAACGTGGACGGCATCGACTTCGTGGAGGCCAGCCTCGATCTGGACCCGGCGGAGACACTCTTCATCGTTTCTTCCAAAACTTTCACCACCCTGGAAACCATGACTAACGCGGGCAGCGCGCGTGACTGGCTCCTCGCCGGCCTGGGCGGTGACCAAGCCGCCATCGCCAAGCATTTCGTGGCGGTGTCCACGAACGCGGAGAAGGTCAAGGCCTTCGGCATCGACGCGGCCAACATGTTCGAGTTCAGCGACTGGGTGGGCGGACGCTACTCGATGGACTCGGCCATCGGTCTATCCACGATGCTGGCCATCGGCCCCGACGGTTTCCGCGCCATGCTCGACGGGTTCCACCAGATGGACGAGCATTTCCGCACCGCGCCCTTCGAGAGCAATCTGCCGGTGTTGATGGGCCTGTTGTCGCTCTGGTACAACGACTTTTTCGGCGCGCAGACCGTGGCGGTTTTGCCGTACGAACAATACCTCAAACGATTTCCGGCTTACCTCCAGCAGTTGACGATGGAGAGCAACGGCAAGCACGTCACGCTCGACGGCAAACACGTCGAATATCAGACGGGGCCGATCTACTGGGGTGAGCCGGGCACCAACGGCCAACATTCATTTTACCAGTTGATCCACCAGGGCACGCGCCTGATCCCGTGTGATTTCATCGCGTTTACGCACGCGCTCACGCCGCTGGGCCGCCACCATGACATCCTCATCGCCAATGTGCTGGCGCAAGCGGAGGCGCTCGCTTTCGGTAAAACGGCCGAACAGGTCAAAGCCGAAGGCACCAAGGACAAACTCATCCCGCACCGGGTCTTTGAAGGCAACCGGCCCTCGAACGTGATCTTCGCCGAGCGGCTCACGCCCGAGACCCTGGGCAAACTGGTGGCGCTCTACGAGCACAGCGTCTTTACGCAGGGCGTCATCTGGGACATCGACTCCTTCGACCAGTGGGGCGTGGAATTGGGCAAGGTATTGGCCCAAAACATCATCCCGGAACTGGAAGACCAGACCGAGCCGAAATTGGCGCACGACAGTTCGACCAACGCGTTGATCCGTCGCTACCGGCAGACGAAATAGCACGATCCCGGCCGGAGCGGGCCGCGCGGCCTCTCCGAAGCGCCAGATGAAAGTCGATGGGCGCGGCTTTCTCGCCGTGGCAACGCACGAAATCGTGCCACGGGAGTGGCCCGCGCTGTAAACTTTCTTTACACATTGCCGAAGGTTTTTTAGAACAGATGACGGTTCGCGGTGTCTTTGTATCAGCGGCAGACAGGCCGTCCACCTCACCATCCGATGGCTGCCAGCCCCGTCCTTTCTTCCGTACCGACTACGGAGATCAACGTGCCCTGGTCCCGGGTTGAGCGGTTCATGGGTCTATTTACGCACGATCTCCGTAACGGGTTGAACGCCCTGGAATTGCAACTGACTCTCCTCGGCGAGACTTCGGATGACCCCATCGCAAAGGCCGAGGTCAAACGGATGCGTGGCACCGTCGCGGAAGTGACCCGTCAACTCCAGGCCGTGCGGCTTTCGACCGGTGCTCCCACGCCTCACCTGTTTGCCTACCTGGCCAGCGACTTTTTGGAAGACCTGCGGGAACGCTTCGACCGTCAGTATCCTGACGCATCGGCGCGGTTGCAGTGGGAGATCGCCGTCGGCGCGGGATCGCTAGTGATCGACCCGGAATTAACGATGGTCGCTTTGCTCGAACTGCTCGATAACGCGCTGCTCTATGCGGCAAGCAAATCCACCGTCCGGGTCCACGCGACGGTCGGGCCGGACGGTTTGACGTTTGCCATCCACGAACATCTGGCCGTCGCTCCGTCGGATTCACCGGATGAATGGGGACGCAGCCCGCTGAGTTCGTCGCGGCGCGACGGTTACGGTCTCGGAGCGTTCCGCGCGTGGCGCATCATCACGATACAAAAAGGGACGCTGCACTTTGCCTATACGGAGTCGGACCAATGTCTGGTGACGACCGTGGTCATGCCATTGGAATCCACTGCTGCCGAGTGATTCCACACCGAATCGGCATTCATTCTTTAGAAGCCATGACCAACGGCGCAGCCAAAAAGGTGCTCATCATCGACGACGAACGTCCGATCTTGATGACGCTCGATGCCCTGCTCACGCGCCATCACTACCGCGTGGAAGCCGCCCGCACGGCGGCGCTCGGCCTGGAAATGGCCATGCGGACGCCGGAAGGTCCGGACCTGATCCTGCTCGACATCGGCCTGCCGGACGCCAGCGGCCTGGAAGTGCTCACGAAGGTCAAGCAAGCGTCGCCCCAACTGCCGGATCATCGTGCTCACCGGGTCAGGACTCGCTGAGCAACGCCATCGAATCCATCAAGCTAGGTGCGTTTCATTTCATCGGCAAACCATACGCTCCGGAAGAACTGCTTTCGCTCATGCAGCGCGCCTTTGAACAGCAGGAACTCGTGCGCGAAACGGCGAGCCTGCGCGCGCAGACCAAAGAACTCAAGGCGCTCCTGAGCAAAGCCGAGGCGCGGCACGCCCCGGTGTTCAAGAACCGCCGCATGGTCGAGATCGAGGAATTTATTACCCAGATCGCGCCTTCGGAAGCGAACGTCCTCGTCACCGGCGAGAGCGGCGTCGGCAAGGAGGTCGTGGCCAACCTCATTCACACCCGCAGCCGTCGTGCGGCCGGACCGCTGGTCAAGCTCAACTGCGCCGCGTTGCCGCAGCATCTGATCGAGGGCGAACTCTTCGGCTACGTGAAGGGCGCGTTCACCGGCGCGGTCAACGATTTCTCGGGCATGATCGCCGCCGCCGGTGGGGGCACGCTGTTCCTCGACGAGATCGCAGAAATGCCCGCGACTCTCCAGACACGCTTCCTGCGGGTTCTCCAGGAGAGGGAGTTTCGCCCGTTGGGCAGCACCAAGACGCTCAAGGCGGATTTCCGCTTGGTCGCCGCCACCAACCAGCAGATCACCCGCGCCCTGCGCGAGGGCGTGCTGCGGCCTGACCTGTATTACCGGATCAACACCTTCCAGATCGAAATTCCTCCCCTGCGCGACCGCCGGGAAGACATCGCGCCGCTGGTGGCCCTCTTCGTCAAACGTTACGCCCAGCAGATGGGCCGGCCCGAGCCGCAGATCACGGGCGACGCGCTGGCGCGGCTGCGCGATTTCACGTGGCCCGGCAACGTCCGCCAGTTGCAAAACACGATCGAATACGCCGTCGTCCTGGCCAAGGAAAACATCATCACCGAGGAAAGCCTGCCCCGGAACTGCTGTTGCCGCCGATGCTGCGCGATCAGCTCACCGTATTTTCCTCCGCCAGCGCCACCGCGCCGACCGGCGGCGGGACCGGCGCGGTGGCGGGAATTGACCTCGACGGCAGCCTGAACCTCGACGACCGCGAGCGTCAGGCCATTCTCCAGGCACTGGCGCAGACCCACGGCAACAAACTCAAGGCCGCCAAGATTCTCGGCATCCACCGCCCGACGCTTTACAACAAGATGAAGCGTTACGGGATCGCCGTTTGAGAAAGATGAGCACCGTTGAGTTTGTATCGGGCACGTGGGCACGGAAGCCGCTGCATTCGGCGAAGGACATGCCTGCCGCCGGACGGTAGTCACAGGGTTTCTTCATGCCGCACCTCGAAAAGATCCTCGCCCACGCCGAGCGCGAGCTTGCCCCGCGCATGTCGCACCCCATCGGCCAACTGGCCGAACGGCTGCCGCAGTACCGCAAATTCCTCAAGATCGAGAACCACCGCCTGCGGCTCGCCCACCAGGCCGGCGGCGGCGGCCGGGAAATTTGCCGGCGGCGCGTGCGGACTGCTCGACGTGTTCCTGCGCCAGCTCTTCGCCGACGCGTGCCGCCGCTTGCCATCCCCGCCGACACGGACGCGCCCGCGCTGACGCATGCTGGCCATCGGCGGTTACGGCCGCGGCGAACTGAATCCGCACAGCGACGTGGACATCCTGTTCCTGCACGACTTCGGCCGGAGGAAGTGCCCGCCGCAGATCAACGAACTCATCAAGCAGGTGCTCTACGTGCTGTGGGACATCGGTTTCAAGGTCGGCCACGCCACGCGCTCCATCCGCGAGGCCTGCGACCACGCCAACGAGGACAACATCTCGCAAGACGGCGCTCGCTCGAAGCGCGTTTCCTCGCCGGGCCGCCGCGCGTTGTTCGTCGAGTTCCAGCAACGCTTCGAGGACGCCTGCGTCACGCGGGCAGGAAGCGCGACTATCTCGCCTGGCGTCAGGAAGACCAGCGCGTCCGCCACCTCAAGTACGGTCCGACCGTTTTCTTGCAGGAGCCGAACATCAAGTCCAGCCCCGGCGGCCTGCGCGATTACCATAACCTGCTCTGGAGCCTGTATTTCCTGGAACGGGCGTGCAATCTCGCCGAGCTGTTCGCGAACAGCGGATCATCAACGAGAGCGAACGGCGCACGCTGGAACGCGCCTACGATTTCCTGCTGCGCGTCCGCACGGACCTGCATTACCTCGCCCGGCGTTCCGCCGACGCGCTCACGCTCAATTTCCAGGGTCAGATCGCCGACCGCTTCCGCTACCCGCAGAAAACCACGTTGCGCCGCAGCGAGGCGTTCATGCGGGATTATTACCACCACGCCCGCGCGATGTCGCTGATCACCGAGAACGCTGTTCCAGCGGCTGATCCAGGACGGGCCGGATCACCGCCGGACAAGCCCGGCCACCGGGTTGCTGCGGCTGTTCGGTCAGCGGCAGGCGCGGTCCGCATCGAGCATTTCGACGGTTTCCTCAGCCAGGACGGGATGATCTATCCGGAGACACGCGACGTGTTCAACCAGGACCCGTTCCGGCTGCTGCGCGTCTTCGAGCACGCGCAGACGCGCGACCTGCGGCTCAGTTCCGAGGTGCAGCAACTCATCCGCCGCCGCCTGCGGCTGGTGAACCGCACGTTCCAGTACGCGCGGGCGGCGCGGGAGACGTTCATCGCCATCCTCTCCCGGCGCGGGCAAGGTCGGCCGCATCCTGCGCGCGATGCACGAGGTGGACCTGCTCGGGGCTTACCTGCCGGAGTTCGGCGAGTTGACGTGCCTGGTGCAGCACGAGTTTTTCCATCGGTACTCGGCGGACGAACACACGCTCGTTTGCATCGAAAAACTCGACGCCCTGCTCGAACCCGACGAACACGAAATTCGCCGATTACCGGCAGCTCTTCGAGAATCTCGCCGATCCGTTCGTGCTGTATCTCGCGCTGCTGCTGCACGATACCGGCAAGGCGACGAGCGCGCGCCATCACGCGGAGGCGAGCGCGCTGTTCGCGCAAAAGGTCGCGGCCCGGCTGCAGCTATCCTCCGAACGGCGGCGTTCGCTGATCCTGCTGGTCGACCATCACATGACGCTGTCGTCCACCGCCCAGCGGCGCAACCTGGACGACCCGGCGACGATCGTGGAATTCGCCGGCATCGTGAAGGACCGCGCCAACCTCGACGCGCTGATGCTCCTGACGCTCGCCGACGGCCAAGGCACGAGCGACGACGCGTGGAGCGACTGGAAGGAATCGCTCGTCTGGCAGCTCTACCGCGCCACCGCCAGATACCTCGCCGACGGCGAGGCGGGATATCATCGCCGAGCGCCAGCAGCGCGAGAGCCAGCGCGAGGCCGTCACCGCCGCGTTGGACGCCAAGTTACGCCGAGGAGATCGACGCGCATTTTCACTGGATGCCCGAGCGCTATTTCGAGACGTTCGACGCCGCCGCCATCGCCGAGCATCTGCGCCTGATCCGGCAGTTTCTCGCCTACCGGCAAGAACACGACAGCCCTCGAGCGGCGCTCGCGCCCGCGATCCGCTGGAAACCGCAGCCCGAACGCGGCCACACCGAATGCTGGGTTTGCACCTGGGAGCGCAAGGGATTGTTTGCCAAGATCGCGGGATCTTTCGCCGCCGTCAGGCCTGAACATCCTGAGCGCCGACATCTTCACGCGCGCCGACAACATCGCGTTGGACATTTTCCGGGTCTGCGATCCCTCGCAACGTGCGGCGATGGAACCGCGCGATTTCGCCGCCGTCGAAGAGCGTCCTGCGGCAGGCGCTCCGCCGGAGCCGTTCGATTTCGCGCCGTTGCTCCAGAAGGCGCGCCGCCGGCGGCGGCTGCCGCCCGCCGCATGCAGGAGCGTCGATTTTCCCACCCGCACGGTCATCACCAACGAGGCGACGAACCTCTACACCCTGCTGGAAGTGCAGACGCCGGACCGGCTCGGCCTGCTGTACGACCTGCTGCGCGCCCTGGGCAAGTTGCGGGGTCAACGTCGTCCTCTCGCGCATCGCCACCGAGAAAGGCGCGGCCATCGACAGTTTTTATGTGACCGACGAGGAAGGCGAGCGCATCACGGACCCGACGATCATGCGAGAAAATCCAGGCCGCCGTGCAGCAGGCGGCAGTCAAGGGCAGCGTAGAGCCGCTCCGATAGTGGCCGATCAATCGCTGATGGTCGCCAGCTTGGCTTTGATCCCGGCGAAGAAATCCTTCGCCTGCCGCGCACCGGTTTCGTTCGGGTTGGCCGAGCGCGGCGATGGCCGGCTGCACGGCGCGCGTTCTCGTCCGCCAGGAAGCCGCGCAGCGTGCCAAGCACGGCCTTCGCCGCCCGGCCAGAAGGCGTCCAGCGGCGGAGCGACCGCGCCGAGGGCGTTGGACGGCTCGGGCAGGCGGTGCTCGATGGCCAGCGCGCGGCCCAACTCATGGATGGCCGACGATGACGGCGGCGCGCGCTTCTTCGAGTCATCTCTTCGGCCGCCAGCACCCGCGCCATCTTCAGCCTGCGTGCGTGCTGGTCACGAGCCTGCCGGGCACGGTTTTGTTCCTGGGGACTGAGCGGAGCGTGCTCGCGCCGAATCGGCGGAGGGAAAGAGCACCCGGCTGGCGCGTAGCGACGGACTGACCACGCCCGGCTCCGCCAGCCGCCGCAGCAGTTCGGCCGTGGCGCGGTCCACGACCTCCAGGCGCACGGCGGGCGGTGGCTCGCCGTCGGACGTTTCCGTGAAAAACTGCGCGTTCCAGCGGACGGAGTTCTCCCGCCAGCGGTCCGCGTCGCTCTCGACGACCATCAGCAACACCGACGCATCGCCGCGCGACGGGAAACGTTCCTCGCAGGACACCAACGCGCCGTTCGAGCAACTCGGCCGCCCTCCGGCAGAAGTCGCGTGGGCGGTCCGACGGCACATGGCGCGCATTGGCATGGTCCAGTCCGGTCCGGACCGTGGAGACTGGCGGCGTCGCCGTGCGCGGTTTTGCGATCCGGCGGACTTCGGCGGGCCGGAGGTCGGGCGAGGGCAGCAGCATCTCCAGCCGCTGCATGAAATTCTCGCGCCCGCCCACCATTTTGATGCGCTCCGAGGTCGCCGCGCTGGTCGAGCACGCCTTCGCTGAGCGCCTGTTTGTTGGCAAGGGTGGCGAGCATCCGCTGCTCGATGGTGCGCTCGCTGACGAGGTTGAGAACGGTGACGGCGTGGGTCTGGTCCTTGCGCCACGCGCGGGCGATGCGTTGTTCCAGCCGCGCGGGATTCCACGGCTGGTCGCAATTGATGACGACGCTCGCGTGTTGCAAATTGAGTCCGACGCCGCCGGTGTCCGTGCTCAAAAGCACCCGGCAGCCGGGTTCCTCGCGGAAACGGCCGATTTCCTGCCGACGCTGGGCAGCCGTGAGGCTGCCGCTGTGCGTGGCGAAATCGATGCGCAGCTTGCGGCAGAGGTCGCCGACGAGTTCGAGCATGCGCTCCCATTCGCTGAAGACGAGCACTTTCACCTGCGGGTTGGCCATGCACTCGGCGAGGATGCGGGAGAGTTCGTCCAGCTTCGGGCAGGCGCGGTCGCTGGCGTTGAGGATGTAGGGGCTGTCGCAGATCATCCGCAGCATGTTCAGCTCGCGCATGAGCCGTTCGCGCTGCGGTTCGGCGAGCGGACGGCGGCGGTTGGCGGCGAGCAGGCGGGTGACGACCGCCTCGTGGGCCTGGTAGGCCGCACGCTGGCTGTCGCTCAACGGCACGAGGAAGGTGCGTTCGACGCGGTTGGGCAGTTCGGTTTCCACGTCGGCCTTGCGGCGGCGCAGGAGCAGCGGGCGGATGCGCTCGCGCAGTGTCTCGAGGTTGCGGTAGCCGCGCGGACGGCCGCGCTCGTCGAACTCGTAAAACTCGCGGTTGAAGCGGAACAGCGGACCGAAAATCGACGGGATCGAGGAAGCTGACGAGGGAATACAACTCGTCGATGCGGTTTTCCATGCGGCGTGCCGGTCAGCACCCAGGCATAGCGGCTGCGCAGGCGTTTGACGGCCATCGCGGTCTTCGTGTTCCAATTCTTGATGCGCTGCGCCTCGTCGAGGATGACGACCTCCGGCCGGAGCCGCTCGTTGACCTCCAGCGAGTCGGTGAGCATCGCATCGTAATTGACCACGGTGAAAAACGGCGCGGTGCCACGCTCGTAGGCCGCGAGCCGCTCGACGCGGCTGCCCTCCAGCGTCTGCAACGGCAGGCGCGTGAAGCGACGGATCTGTTCCTCCCACTCGCCTTGCAACGAAGCGGGCGTGACGACCAGCACCCGCTCGCACGCGCCCGAGCCGGCGCAGCAACGCGCACGCGGCGACGGCCTGGATCGTCTTGCCGAGACCCATCTCGTCGGCCAGCAGCGCGCGCTCGGCGCAGACGAGGTGCAGCATCCCCTCCCGCTGGTAGGGGAACAGTGGCAGGAGCGTTTCCTGCGCCGGCCAGACGCCGGCGTGGACGTTGTGCTCGTAGGTTCGGCGCAGGGCGAGCGCCTCGGCCTCGCGGCGGCGGCATTCCAGCCACATGCCGACTTCCTGGGAGACGCGCAATTCGGGCTGCGGCGCGGCCTTCCAGAGTTCGAGCGCCATCTCGGGCAGGTAACCGGCGGCGAGCCGGCCATCGCGGTCGAAGAGCCGGCGCAGAGTCCGCGGCAGCCGCTCCAGCCCGCGTTCCACGCTGCAAGGTCTGCGCCGGGCGGTCAGGCACGAGGTCGATGCGCGGCGAGCCACCGGCACGGGCTGCGGCGTAATCCATCGGCCGGTCACGCTCCAGGTGGTCGAGCACCGCTTCGACGTGTTTGCAGGTGCCCAGTCCATTGACGCGAAAATCCACGCATTCGCAACTGAATTGCCGCGTGACGAGATCCTCGATTTCCACGGCGTACGTCACCCCGCTCGGCGAATGCACGTCGAAATTCGAGAAGACTGGGAAGCGTTCGTCGCGGTTGACGATCCGTGGCGATTCCTCCCGCGCGCGGAGCCGGCGGCGGTTGATCTCGTCCTGGTCCGACGTGCGCCAATCGTCCGCTGGCGGCAGGGCGGCGGCGGATGGAGAAGCAACGGCGGGGGAAGCAGGCATCGCAGAGAGAATAGCTATTCACCCGTCCGCTGGCAAAGGGTGGATATGCAGCCCGGCTGCCGCACAAGCGTTCGTACATCACGGAACTACGTTAAGTTTGTCAACGCTGCCATTTTTCCAGACTACGTTGTGGTATGACGAGGCAGTTCGCGCGCCTCTTTCTCTGGCATGTGGTGCGCTACACGCGCCGCCACCCGCTGCTCGCGGGATTAAATATCCTGCAGCGTTGCGCTGGGGGTGTCCGTTTATCTGGCGATCCAGATCGCCAACCACAGCGCGAACCAATCGTTTGCCGCCAGCATCGACCTCGTCGCGGGCAAGGCGAATCTGGAGGTGCGCTCGCCGAGCGGCAGGTTCGACGAGACCGTCTTGCCCAAACTGGCGCACGCGCCGGGGGTCAAGGCAGCCACGCCGTTGGTCGAGGGCTACGCCACCTTGCCGGACTTCCCCGGCGATTACCTTCAAATCCTCGGCGTGGACGTGTTCACCAACCTGCCGTTCGCCACGTTCGCCATCGGCGGACAGTCCGCCTCCGACGTGCTCGATCTGGACCTGGACAGTTGGCTCGGCGATCCGCGCGCGCTGGCGATCACCGACGAGTTCGCCCGGCAGCACGGCCTGAAGGTGGGCAGCCCGATCCGTCTGCAAGTCAACGGCCGAGAGGAAACGATGACCGTGCGCTTCCTGATGCGCCTGACGGACACCGCCGCGGGACGAGGGAATTCGCGCGTGGCCGCGCTGGACATCGGTTGGGCGCAGGAGCTTTTCGGCAAACAGGGCAAGCTTTCCAGCATCCAACTGCTGCTCGATAAACCCCGCGAAGCCGAGGCGATGGCCGCCACGCTCTCCGAGCTCGTGCCGCCGGACGTGACGATCTGCCCGCCGGGCCAGCGCAGCGGGCAGGTCGAGCGGATGCTCGCCGGTTTCGAGCTGAACCTCAGCGCGCTCTCGCTCATTTCGCTGCTGGTGGGGATGTTTCTCATCTACAACACGATTGCCGCGAGCGTGGTCCGCCGGCGCGTGGAAACGGGCATCCTCCGCGCGATGGGCGCGACGCGGGTGGAGGTGCAGTGCGCTGTTCCTCGGCGAGGCGGTCCTTTTCGGTGTGTTCGGCGTTGTGCTGGGCATCTTCGGCGGGCGTTTGCTTGCCCGGTTTCTCCTCGGCCGCGAGATCGCGCGGGTCATCAGCACGCTTTATCTGCTCGTGAGCGTGGATCGGTATTTTCTGACGCCGCTGCTCGTGGGCAGCGCGTTTTTCTTCGGCCTCGGCTCGGTGCTTGCCGCCGCGTGGCTGCCGGCGCGCGAGGGGGCGATGGCCGATCCGGTGGCGGCGCTGAGCCTCGGGCTGGGACTGACCCGGGAACGTAGCCGCCTGCACGCCTCGCGCTGGCTGTTGGCCGGAGTAGTCACGCCTGCTGCGTGGCGTTGGCGTGTTCGGTCGCTGTCGCTGACCAGCGGACCGCCGTGGCTCGGCTTCGGCAGCGCGTTTTTCGTTTTGCTGGGCTTTGCGCTCACCGCTCCGGCGTTGATCGGCGGCGTGTCGGCGATCATCCGACGTGTCATGCAACGCGCCGACGACGGGCCGAGGCGCGACGACACGGCACCTGCAGCGTCCCGACCGGCCGCGCGTGCCTCCGCCCTTGCATCCAGACACCCTCCTGCGCCTCGCCTCCCAAAATCTCCACCGCAGCCTCCATCGCACCGCGGTGATCGTCGCCGCGCTTGATGGCCGCCGTCGCGATGACCGTCGGCATTTCCGTGATGATTCATGCGTTTCGCCAGCACGGTCGAAATCTGGATCGACCGCGCCATCGTCGCCGACATTTTCATGACGCCCGACCGCCAACGAGACGCTCGGCAACGGCGCGTTTTTCCCGCCGGACGTTCTGGCCGCTCTGCGTCGAGAGCCGTCCGTCCGCACGGTGGACACCGTGCGCGAGATCGGCATCAACGTCCGCGGCGACCGGGTTTCGATGGCCGTCGTGGAGGGGGACAACCAGAACCGTCTCGCCTTCGTCGGCGGACACTCCGCGGAAAAGCTGGCGGCCTTCTACGAGCCGAACACGGTGCTCGTCAGCGAGCCGTTCGCGCACCGCTATCACGTCGCAGCAGGCGACCGTCTGCCGATCCCCACGCCCGGCGGCACGGTCGAGTTCGCCATCGCCGGGATTTATTACGATTATTCACGCGACGCCGGCATCGTCGCCATCAGCCGGCAAAACTTTCTGCGCCATTGGCACGACGACCGGGTCATGTCGGCGGCGATCTACCTGCGAAACGGCGTCGATCTCGACGCCACCGCCGATCTGATCCGCCAAAAGTTCAATCACCAGGGGGAGTTCCTGATCTTTTCCAACCGCGCCATCCGCGAGAAGGTCTTCGAGATTTTTGGTCAAACGTTTCGCATCACGAGCGTTCTGCGTGGCATCGCGGTCGTGGTCGCGGTCATCGGTATTTTTCTGACGCTCACCACGCTGATCACGGAACGCGAAAAGGAGATCGGCATCCTGCGGGCGCTGGGCGCATCACGTTCGCAGGTGCAAGGGATCGTCCTCGTGGAAAGCGCGTTGATCGGCACGTTGGCGAGCCTGCTCGGCGTCGTGGCGGGGTTGGTGCTCTCGCTGGTACTGACCTACGTCATCAACAAGGCTTTTTTCGGCTGGACGATCCAGTTTTCCGTCCCTTGGCTCGCGGTGCTCTCGACCCCGGCCTGGATTCTGTTCGCGGCGTTGGTTGCTGGCTGGCTGCCAGCTCTGCGGGCAGGCCGGGTTGCCATCGCTTCCGCCATCCGCACGGAATAAACAGCGTTAACTTTCTGACCCATGTTTTTCACATTTGATGCTGTCACGCGTAGATGGCTGGTCTTAGCGGCGAGTATTTTTGCCGCCCTGAGCTTTGATCCAGCGTCACGGGCGCAAGAGAAACCCGCCGGTCCAACGGATTGGAGTCTCGCCCTGCCCGGCTGGGCGTACCGATTCCCCGAGGACCACGCCGTCCACGCCGATTACAAAACGGAATGGTGGTATTTCACGGGCAATCTCCGCGACGAGCGCGGCAAGTCCTACGGTTACGAGTTGACCTTTTTCCGCCAGGGGACGCTGCCGCCGAAGCGTCTGGCGACGATGTTCGCGGTAGGCCAGCCGCGTTCGCGCTTCGTCCAGGGCGATTTCAAGTTCGCGCATTTCGCGGTGTCCGAACTCGACGGGCAACGCTTCCACTTCACGCAGCACATCACTCGCGGCGCGTTCGGCGACGCCGGGTTTGGAAACCGCGTCGTCGGCAACGAACCCCTGGCCTGGCTGGACGACTGGCAACTGCTGCCCCAGGCGGACGGTTCCTGGCGGATCACCGCGCGGTCCGCCTTCCCTACCCCGATGTCCATCGATCTGCGGTCTCCAGCCCATCAAGCCGCCGGTGGTACACGGGGCGGAAGGCGTCAGCCAGAAGGCGGCCGGCCTGGGCAACGCGTCCCATTATTATTCGTTCACCCGGCTAGAAACGAGCGGGACCCTGGCTCTCGGCGAAAACGCGACAGCGTTGAAGGTGAAGGGCGAAAGCTGGTTCGACCATGAATGGGCCAGCAACCAGTTGGCCAGCGATCAGGTCGGCTGGGATTGGTTTTGCTTTCAGTTCGACGACCGGACGGAACTGATGCTTTACGCGATGCGTCGGCGGGATGGCAGCGTGGACCCCGTATCCGCTGGCACGTTCGTCGATGCCGCCGGGCAAACCACGCATCTCGACCGCGCGGATTTTCGATTAGAATCCGACCAAAACCTGGCAAAGCCAGCAGACGGACGCGACCTACCCGCTGGCCTGGAAAGCGAGCATCCCGCGCCTGCAACTGGAGTTCACCCTGGAACCGGCCCTGGACGACCAGGAACTCGTGCTGCCGCCGATCAGCTATTGGGAAGGGGCGATCCGCGCGACCGGCCAGCGTGTGGGCAAGGCCATCGACGGCACGGGTTACATGGAACTGACCGGCTATGCCGGAGCTTTGAAAGGTTTGCAAAAGCCCGCTTCCGCCGAGGAGAATTTGCACCTCACGCCGCGCTGAATACATTGTCTTTCCGATGAAATACCTCTCACTCCCGTTGACCGCGTTTGCCGTCTGGCTCGCACTTGCCGCCGTTGCACAGGCCGGCCTCCAACCGGGCGCGAACGTCCTGCCCTCCGAGGTCCACAACACCGCCACCGGCGAAGAATATTGCCAGATGTGCGCTTTCAGCAGCCGACCGGCGACGGTGGCCGTCTACGGGAAGCTGCAGGACGAAGCTTTTTGGAACGATGCAGCCAAACTCCAGGCGTTGCAGGATAAGCACAAGAATTTCGGCTTCTTCGCGCAGGTCATCGACTCGACCGACGCCGCCGCCATCGCCGCCGAGGCGAAAAAGCACGACATCAAATTTCCCGTCGTCTTCACCGCCGATCCTGACTTCGAAAAGGTCTATCAGGTCGGTGGCGTGAGCCGGACGGTGTACTACTCCAGCAACTTCAAGATCGGCTGGTCCGGAGTCGGCGTGGACGACGCCGCGCTTGCTGCCATTGAGGAGAGAATCAAGGCGGACCCGCAAAGCTGAACCTGGTCCCGGCCGCTCAGATTTTCTTTCGGCGCAGATCGCCTTGGATGACCTTCGCGGTGTTCCGGCCGCTCGCACCGAAAACCCCGCCGCCCGGATGCGTGCTTGCGCCGGTGAGATATAAGCCGGGCAGATGGGTGCGGTAAGTCGAAAGTTCCGGGAGCGGCCGGAAGAAAAACATCTGGTCCAGACTCATTTCCAGATGCATCACGTTCGCCCTGAGTAATCCTAGCTTCCGCTCGATTTCCAGCGGCGTCTGGATGTAACGGTCAATCAGTGCGCCGCGCATGTTCGGCGCGTAATCGCAGACCACGTCGTAGATTTTGTCGGCCTCGCGCTCGGCGATGCCGTCCCAGTCTTCGCCGTTGGACAGCGCGTACGGGTGGTACTGCGCCCACGTAAACAGCACATGTTTTCCCGGCGGAGCGAGGGTCGGGTCGAGCGCCGAGAACGTCATCGCCAGGACCGCCGGTTTTTGCGGGGGTTCACCACGCTGGTAGTCGAGGTACGCTTTTCGCAGATAATCGCGGGTCGGACACAGCAGTTGCAACGAACCGTGGCACGGTGAAACGCCGCGTTCATCGCACGGTTGACCTTCGTAGCGGGGCAGTTCGCTGGACGGCGTGTCGGACGATCATCCCGAAACCGTTGCCGACCCGCAGATGGTCCACGCGGTCCGCTGCAACTCGGGCGGCACAAGCGCCGGATCGAGCAGCCGGAAGGTCGTTTGCACATGGCACGCCGCCGCCACCGTGCGCGCGGCATACGCCTGCTCTCCGCCGGTTCGCACCTCGAAGCGTTCCCTGCCCCGACCCGCGTGAGATTTGTGTAACCGCGCTGATCGGTCAACACCTCACCGCCCATCGACGCTCAGGCATCGTGCGAGCGCCTGCGTCAGCGCACCAGAACCGCCCTTCGCGCGCCACGCGCCGTGCTTGTGGATCATTGCCTGCCAGCCCACGAGGTCGCCGGTGGCGATCTCGTCCGGCGGCGGACCCGACTGCGCCGCGAGCCAGTAGAGGGCTGTGCGCATCTCCTCGGACTCGAACGTCTCGTCGATCAGCCGTCCGTAACTCGTCATCAATTGCCGGGTCGTGTCCAGCGAACTCCACACCTTGCGCGAACCGGCGTTGAACAGGTTGCGCCTGAAGATCGTGCCGAAAATCGATCCCGGCTTCGGCGGCTGCATGAAGGTCTCGAACACCCCCTCGTTCAACTCGCGGAAACGGTGGATGAAAGTCCCGGTACGCGATCGGCGTCGCGGGGGGAGACCTGGGCGATGCTTGCGCACGTTTTTTCCAGGTCGCGGTGAAAGCTGATGCCCATCCGCTTTCCCCGGCACCGGGTAAAACGCCCACGGGTCCATCTCGATGTATTCCAGCCCGTGCGCCGCCAGCCCGAGTTCCTCCATGATCGGCGTGCTGCGAAACATGATGTGCGCCGAACTGCCCACGTCGAAGCGGTAACCCGGCACGATTTCCTCCGTGCAAACCGCTCCGCCGACGACCGGGCCGGCGTTCGAGCACGAGCACCTTCCGGCCGGCTTTCGCCAGGTAACAGGCGCAGATCAGCCCGTTGTGGCCCGCGCCGACGACGATGCAATCATAGGGAGCAGCGCATGTAGGCGAAACGACGGACGCGGCGTCGCCGGTTGCTTTGCGGTCGGCTGATTTTACCTTGCTCGCGATCATCCCCATGCTCGGCAAAGAATTTTTCACGCGACATCCCCTCGCCTGCGCGGCGGAACTGATCGGCTGCGAACTCGTCTGGGACCATTGCAGCGGGATCATCGTCGAAACCGAGGCTTACACGGCGATTGGCGACGAGGCCTGCCACACCTTTTCTGCGTCGCGGGGCGCAGAAGTTCGTGGATACCCATCCGGCCGGGACGGCTTACGTTTACTTGAACTACGGCGTTCATTGGCTGCTGAACGTGCTCATCAAAGGACCGGAGGGCGACGGCTTCGTGTTGATCCGCGCCCTCGAACCCCGTCGCGGCGTGCCGCTCATGCAGGAGCGCCGCTCGCTGGAAGACCCGACGAAACTGTGTTCCGGTCCCGGCAAACTCACGCAGGCGCTCGCAATTCCGGCGACGTTCCACGGGTCGAGACCTGTGCGCGAATCCCGAGCGGGCGTTCCACGCGCGACCGGCGGACGTGGCGGCACCCGCGCTGGTGGCGGATGTGCGCATCGGCATCTCGCGCGCGGCGGATTTGCCGTGGCGTTTTCTCGCCGCCGGGCAGCCGTCACGTCAGCCGACGGCCGACGCGGGCCGCGACGGCGGTGGCCCGTTGAGAGGGGCGCACAAAAAAAGAGGTCGGACGGTTCACTGGGAACAGCCCGACCCCGGTTGAGGTTCTCTTTCGCCAGCGGCAAAAACGCAGGGCGGCCTTTGGAGGGCCGGATATCGCGGTGCCGCGCGGAAAGTTATTTGGTGCTGGTGGTGGTCGAGACGCGAAGCGCCGGTCGTGCTCGCCGTGCCTTTCGTTTCGCACGCGCTGAAACCGATCGTGGCGGCCACCGCGAAGGCCACGAGGGCCAGGGACTTGATGATTTTCATATTATTCTTTCTTCACCTCCGTTCTCAGGCTGGTCGCCATCGCAGCAGACTCTTGGCTGATGGCGAGCACCTTGGCAACAGGATTCGCCAAGAATTTTTGTCTGGCTTTGTCACGGCCGGGTTTACGCTTCTGTGATTGTTACCGCGGTGCCGCATGCCGCCACTTCGTAGAGTTCGGCGACATCGGCATTGCGCATGCGAACGCATCCGTGGCTGGCAGGCTGCCCGATGGCGTCCTCGTGGTTGGTGCCATGAATATAGATGTAACGGTCGCGCGTGTTTGCGTTGTGCTCCTCGTCGCCGCCCAGCCAGAGGATACGCGTGAGCACGAGGTCGTCGTCCGTCGCGCCGAGGCCGTTTTCGCCAGTCGGCAACCGATTTTTGAACACCGCGCCCGGTTCCGCGCCGTCGCCGAATTTTTCCGCCACATGGAACCGACCCAGCGGGGTGCGAAGACTCCCCGGCTCGCTGCCCAGACCGAACCGCGAAGTCGAAACCGGGTAGCGGCGCAACACGTTCCCGGACGCGTCCAGTATCTCCATTTCCTGGCGGGTGATAGACACGCGCAACGAGATTTCTGCGGCGGGAGTTTGCATCGGGGGCAGGAAAGCATAAGCTCGTCCTCCCCTGCCATGCAAAAAAAGTCCTTCCGCGTTGCCATCGTCGGTGCGAGCGGGGCCGTCGGTCAGGAATTGCTCGACGTGCTCACGCGCCGCCATTTTCCCGTGACTTCCCTGCGTTTGCTCGGGTCCGAGCGTTCCGTTGGCAAGAGTGCCATGTTTCAGGGCGAACAACTTCCCATCGAGCGGTTGGACGAGGGTTCATTCGCGGGGATCGATCTCGCGCTGTTCAGCGCCGGTGCTTCGGTCGCGCGGCAGTATGCCCCCGTGGCGGTGGAAGCGGGGGCGGTCGTGGTGGATAATTCGTCCGCCTATCGCATGGACGAAAACGTCCCGCTCGTGATCCCGGAAATCAACGGGGCGGATGCCGCCGGCCACCGGGGCATCATCGCCAATCCCAACTGCACGACGGCCGTCACGTTGATGGCCCTCGCGCCCTTGCACCGGGCGTTCGGCGTGCGGCGGGTGTTCGCTTCCAGCTATCAAGCGGTGTCGGGGACGGGAGCTCGCGCCATCGAAGAATTGCGCGCGCAGGTGGCGGCCGTTTCTGCGAGCCACGAAGTCAAAGCGGAGGTCTATCCGCACCAGATCGCGTTTAATGTGCTGCCCCAGGTCGATTCGTTCTTGGAAGACGGCTACACCAAGGAAGAGATGAAGATGCAGCAGGAGGGTCGCCGCATCCTGCATTTGCAGGGTTTTCGCGCGTCGGTGACCTGCGTGCGTGTCCCGGTGTACCGGGCGCATTCCGTGGCGGTGAGCGCGGAGTTTGAGCGGACGGTCACGCTTGACGAGGCACGCCATGCACTCGACATGGCACCGGGGCTGAAAGTTGTCGATGACCCGGCGCGGAGCCGTTATCCGATGCCGCTGGATTGCGCCGGACGCGACGATTGCGAGGTCGGCCGACTGCGGCTGGATTGCGCCCTCGACAACGGCCTGGCCTTCTGGGTGGCGGGCGACCAACTGCTCAAAGGCGCGGCCCTCAACGCGGTCCAGATCGCGGAACTCCTGTAGAGAAGCAGCTTTTTCTTGCCTTCCCGGCCGCACGCGGACACCCTGCGCATCGAATTTTCGACGTACCCACCCGGATGGCAGTTGTTTCCCCTACCCCAAGCGAGCACGCACGCGGGCAAATTTGACTTTCCGCGATACCTGACCGCCCAGCGGCGGCGGGTGGACCGCGCGTTGCAAGACGCACTTCCGCCGGCGGCCCGGAAACCTGCCACGATCCACAAGGCCATGCGTTACAGCATGTTCGCCGGTGGGGCCAAGCGGTTGCGGCCGATCCTCTGCCTCGCGGCGGCGGAGGCATGCGGCGGCGACGGCGAGGAAGCTCTGCCCCTCGCCTGCGCGGTGGAGTGCATCCACACCTATTCGCTGATCCATGACGACCTGCCGAGCATGGACAACGACGACTTCCGCCGCGGCCAGCCGACCTGTCACAAGGTCTTCGGCGACGGGATGGCGGTGCTGGCGGGCGATGCGTTGCTGACCTTTGCTTTTGAACTGGTCGGACGCGCCAACGGTTGGCCGCGCTACGGCACGCGCGCGTTGTTGCAGGAACTGGCGGTCACCGCCGGCAGCCTCCGGCTCATCGCCGGTCAGGTGGCCGATCTGGAGAGCGAGGGCAAACAGGTGAACGAAAGCCAGCTCCGCTATATCCACGAATGCAAAACGGCGGCCCTCCTGACGACGGCCATCCGCTTCGGCGCGATGAGTGCGAACGCCACGCCGCCACGCCTGCGGGCGCTCACGGATTTCGGTGACGCGACCGGTCTCGCTTTCCAGGTGATCGACGATATCCTCGACGTGACGCAGACCAGCGAGAAGCTCGGCAAGAGCGCGGGCAAAGACCTCACCGCGCAGAAGGCGACTTACCCGTCCGTCCTCGGGCTCGACGGTGCCCGTCAGAAGGCCCGGCAGTTGACGGCGAACGCGCACGCCGCCCTGCACCCGTTTGGCCGCGCGGGGGACGCGTTGCGCGCGCTCGCCGATCACCTCCTCCAGCGCGAATACTAGGACGTTTTGCAGTTTGGCAGGCTTTCAGGGAGGCCGCGCAGGCGGCCGGTCGTTGCTGGCAATGGGTAGGGACGGCTCTCCGAGCAGTCCCAAGATTGGCTCAGATGACCGTCATGCACACGACGCGCTGGCCAGAAAATATTTGGGACCGCTCGGAGAGCCGTCCCTACCCGCTGTTACGACGCCGCTAACGCGGCAGCAGACTCGTGCGATCTCGCGTCGTTCTAGCTGTTCTCGGGCGCTAGCTTTTCGTAGAAACGCAACGCCTCGATGTTGCTGCCGATTTCCTTGAGCGGATACACCCCCTTGCGCAAACCGGCGGCGGACGGGTCGCGGATGAGATAGTCAAAGCCCTCTTTCCCCATCACGACGACAAAATGCGTGATGCCACTCGGCAACCGCAGCCGCACGATGACCGGATTGCCGCGCAGGAGGTTGGAATCCATCAGGTAGTACGACGGCAGGTCTTCGTAAACGTGGCGAACGCGATCCGGCGCGAGCGCCATCGGGCCTTCCCAGCGGAGGTCGTTCTCTTCGTCATAACCGCCGTTCTCCCGCAGAAAGACGTTCAGCCTGCCGGGGTCGGTGTCGATCCCGTAGAATTTCATCACCATCGCCGCCGAAGTCATTGCGCATCCTACCTGTCCGAGCGTGTGCACCGAGTTCCCGAGCTGATCGTGACCCCATTGCGGGTCGCCTTGAAGATACAGCGCGACCGGAAGCTCGACCCGCCGCACGAAGTAGCACCCGCCTGAAGGCGGCACCTGCCGTTTACCGAACTCGTAGAGAGCGCCAGCGGTGCCTGCGCCGAGGAGGAGAACAAGCAGGACCGCCGCCAAGCTGACGCGCCAGAGCCGGCGGCCGGGACGCGGGAGCGGCGTGGCGACAATGTTTTCCGAATCAACCGGTGGCATAGACACCTAACTTAGGCGTCGTGCGTCGGGCTGTCGCGCGAAAAGGAGCGGCCGTCCCGACACTCTCCGATCAATGTCTCAAGATTTCGCAGCAGACTTGCGCGCTTTCTTTGCTGGCTCGGTGTTGGCGATAAACTATTTGCCGGTGCGCGAACCCTTTTTCTTCTTTTCGTCAGTCGCTTTCTTTTCGGCGGGCGATAATTTGTCCCAGGCTTTCTCGGGAAGATAACGCGACGTGGTCTTGCCGCGCGCGGCTGGCTTGCCGTCGGCCGTCTTCCACTTTTCCTCGGTCCAGGCTTTCAGATGCTTCTGGCCCTCTGCCGGGCCGCCTTTCTTGTAGCCACCACCTTCTTTCTTGTATTCGGCGGCGAGTAATTGCGCCTTGCGGGCGCTCCATTGGCCCGGCTGGCCACCCTTGTCGCCTGCCATGATCTTTTGCTTCAACTTCTCGCGCAGGTCCGGCTTTGTGTAAGCGGCCTCCTTGCCCTCGGTTTTCGGCTTGGGGGACTTCTCGGGTTTCGCCTTTGGATTCGCCATTGTCGAGAGGGTCAGGGTTGCTGTTTTTTCGTTGAAGCTTTTGTCCCGGCTTTTTTCGCCGGAGCTTTCTTCGTCGGCGATTTTTTCGTAGCCGCCGGTTTCTTGTCGGTGGCTTCGTGATATTTCTCCAGAAGTTCCGTTCCCTTCTTCGCCAGTTTCTTCACTTCGGCGCTAGTGGACGGCACCGGCTCACCCCACGCTCGTGCGGAGAGAGCACGGCGGGTAGGTTTCCTCTTTTCGTCCTTCATCGGACCCGGTTCCGGATTGGCGAAGTGCCGCCGCAGAAATGACCCTTTGCGCTTCATTTTCTCGGGCGTGTCCGCCGCCCCTTTGACGCCGGGTTTGAGGTTCGCACCTTCAGCTTCTTTGAAATGCGCGCGCCCGGCGGCGGTCAGCCCGCCCTTCGGGTCCTTGAGGATTTTCTTCTTCGGGGGATTTCCGGGCTTGGTAGGCATAGGGCGTCAGAGGTGGGTTGATTTACGCGGGAACGTTTTCCAAAGACGGTCAACGTCGGCGACTTGCGCACGCCGTTTCATTGCTAAACGTCCTGGAACACCCGCCGGATGCACGCACGCCCGGCGTCACCGTTCGCAGAGCAGCAGCAACGAAGCCGTGTACCCGTGCAGGTGGTTCTGTTTGCCCACCGGACCGATCTCGCCACTGCAAAAAAATCCGACGCTTGGGTGCGACCCGAAGATGTCCGCCACCACCCCGGCATCGTGGTCGGGGATGTTGAACAGCCCCCGCCCGCGGCCGTTGCACGCGAACAGCAGCGAGGCGAACGGACGCACGCCCTCGTCCTCGGCGGAATGGCAGAGTTCGCGCAGGTCTTCGTCGGCGCTGTCGCGGTCGCGCAATTGATACTGAAGCGTCTGGCCCACCCGCACGGGGCCGCCAATCGCCACGGCACCCGCCTCGGGGTCTGCCCCCAGGATGTTGCGGATCAGGAAGTCGCCCCGCTTGTAGTCGTCCAGGTATTCGCTCATCGCCAGCCCGGCGAAGAGGTTGTTGCGGGCGCGATCTTTCTCCTGCTTGGTCAGACCGTTGAAAACGGTGTTGAGCACGCCGTAAGCCGGCTTCGACCCGAGGCTGAGGAGGAGATTTTGTTTCGCGCCGGTGATGGTCAGCGGTTCGCCGATGGGACGGCAACCCTGGCTGACAATCGTCCGCAAACCGACACCGCCGCTCAACGCCAGCGCGATGCCGTCACCGTGAATCGCGCGTCCGTCGTGGCAAACGACGATGTTGTCCGGGTCCCCGCCGGCCAGACCACCGATGGCGGGCACGCCGGGGTATGCCTGGTTCCAGGCGGCGATCCAGCGGTCGGCGTCGAGTCGCAACGGGTTCGCAATCGTGATCCAGACATCGGCCCCATCCGCGCCCACCCCGCTTTCCGTGTGCCAGTAACCGGGGCCGCTGGATTCCTCCACCTGGGCCTGGGTGAACTCGAACGCCTTGATCTTCGTACGCGGCAGACTCAGCAGCAGGAGGGAAAACCCCGACCGATCCTCGGCTTCCTTCCCGGTCCCGATGAGTCCCGATCCGGAGCATCCCACCAGGAGCGGAATCCGGCCGTAGACCCGCAGCAGTTCAAGGAAGTCCTCCAAAAACTCCACGTAGTCCGGCGAGAAAAAAACGACGCCGCAGCTTACTTCCGCGTTGAGTTCCGAGCGTGCCTGCCGGGCGGCGTCGATGACGGCATCCTCGGAATATTCCGAGAGCACCAGGCGTGAAACGGCACGGTTCGGCATGCTGGGAAATCATCGCGGATGAGAGGAAATCCGCAACGGGAATCTGCCGTTGGCGGTCCGGGGAAATCTTTGCGAAAAACGCCGCCGGGCTGTCACCTTCGAGCGATGGCCAGCGTCTTCACCTGTCACATGAAACTCAAATCCTTCTTCCTTGCAGCGGGCGCGGGCGTGCTTCTCCTCGGTGCGGTCGCAATCCCGGTCCTGCGTGCCCAACAGCGTGCGGCCGACGACCTTCTATCGGGGACGACGCCGACTCTCCGCCGGCCGATGGTCGGACTCATCATGCGCCGGGTCGCGGCGCGCCTGCATGTGACCGATGACCAGAAACTTGCCGCGCTCGGCGTGCTTCGCAACCATCAGGCGGCCCTCAAGCCGCTCGTCGATCAATTGATCAAGGAGCGGTTCGCGTTGCGTAAAACGCTCGAAGCTTCGAGCGTGGACGAGGCGGCGGTCCGTGCCGGGTCCGCGCGGGTCGCGGCCGTCGAGGCGGAAGTCGCCGTGCAGAAAGCCTATCTCTTTCACGATCTGCGCGCGGTGGCCACGCCGGATCAATCGAAGGAGATCGACCAGATGGAGGCGAACGCCGAGACGCGTGTGCTCAAAGTCGTGGACCTCGTCAGCGATTGGATCGCTCAGTCATAAAACTGCCCCTCCCCGGTTTGTCAACGATGACCGCCGTCATTGCCGCCCGCCCGCCGATTCTTGGCGGCGGATGGCTTTTCCAGGCACCAGGGATTATTCCGGAAGGGATGCATGGCACTGGCGAGCCAGACCGCGACGCGGACGATTCAGCGGTTGACGCGGCGCTCGTCAAGGCAAGTCTCGGCGGTGACGACGGGGCGTTCGGCGAACTGGTCCGACGACACAAGAGCCGAATTTTCGGGATGGCAACGCGGTTCGCCCGCGACGCGCACGAGCGCGAAGACCTCTGCCAAGAAATCTTTGTGCAGGCCTATCGAAAACTCTCCGAGTTTCGCCACGAGGCACCGTTCGGCCACTGGCTCGGCAGACTTGCAGTGCGGAAGTGCTATGATCTTCTGCGCAGCACTCGCCGCGAGCGTGAGACGAACGTTTCGCTCGATCTCACGATCCATGCGATAGAGGACCGGACCACCGGGCACGACCGGAGCGCGCAGGAAGCACGGGAAATCCTCGCTCGCGCGATGGCGATGCTTCCGGCCGACGACCGGCTTGTCATCACGCTGCTAGAACTCGAAGATATCCCCGTGCGGGAGATTGCCGGGTTGACGGGTTGGAGCGAAACGAACGTCCGTACACGTGCCTATCGCGCGCGCTCCGCTTTGAAAACGACCCTCGAACAGCAGGGGGTGAACTTCCCATGAAAACGCCTCCATCCCCAAACGATCCCACCCCGAAAAACGACTGGCTCGACGCCTTCCTTGCCGCGTCCCGCGCCGAACGGCCGGACACCTCGCGGGCCGAGTACGGTTTCGAGACCCGGCTGCTCGCGCGTCTGGCCGCCGAGCGTGCCGAGTCGGCGGGATGGCGGGAACTGACGATCTGGTGCTGGCGACTGCTGCCGTGTTTTGCGGTGCTGACACTGGGATGTGCCCTGTGGACGGTGCGGCCGGATGTTGCGTCGTCGGACGAGGGCCAGTCGCTCGTCACGACCGCCCAGCCTCTTCCGGGCGATGACGATGATCTTGCCCAATGGATGGCCGTCGAATGGCTGGCCCCGATTTGATCCATGCGTCCCGGCGTCCGCAAACTTTTTGCCATCCTCGGCGTCTGCCTGGTGTTCGCGCTGGGAATAGTCGCCGGGGCGGCGGTGACGATCCGTGTGGTCCGTCACCGTGCCGAGAGTTTGTTGACGAAGAGCGGGAGCGACCTCGCCACCGACCGGCTCGCGCGGCGGTTGGCCAACGAACTCCACAGCGACGCGTCGCAGCGGGAGCAGATCGGCGCTGTCCTGCATTCGGCGCACGGCGAAATGTGGGAAGTCCGCCGCGAGGCGACGCCCCGTGTCCTCGATATTTATCGCCGGGCGGTGGCCCGAATTCGCGGCATCCTGCGTCCGGATCAAACCAGGGCTTTCGACGAAATCGTCGCCCGGCAGACCGCGCGCTTGCACCTGGACGACGCCGCGTCGCTTCCCCCCACGGCGGGAGGAACTCCCACCCCGGACAGTCCTTGAGTCGTCGCGGTTTCGAGGCGTTTTCGGCGTCGCTCAGGACGCGGCGAACGTATCTATCTTGATGTCGCTACAAGATGGTCAACTCGCGCTGCCGTTGTCCGTTCCGCCGCCCACGGTCGGGCAGATCGCGGCCTCCGCGTCCGCGCGCCAGCTCCTTGATGTCGGACTCATCTATCTGGAACCCGGCGTCGAAAACTTCGCCCGAGGCCGGGAAATCCTCGACCGGTTCCCCGCCGCCGAACGGCGCGAGGTGCGTGGCCACTGGCAGATTCCCGGCTTGCACGGCAACGAGGGCAGCGCGGATTCGTGGGTGCAGATCAAACGCACCGTCCTCGTGCTCGGCGTGCGGAAGTCTTTCCCGTTTCGGGAGAATGGTCGCTCATCCGACTTTGTCGCGCCGGGCATCGCCAACGGCTGCGCGATGGCGTGCGCCTACTGCTACGTGCCCCGGCGCAAGGGATTCGCCAACCCGATCACGACCTTCGTCAACATCGAGGCGATTATGCGTGCCATCGCACGGCACGCCGGGCAGATGCCGCGTCGGCGGACGGAAGCGAGCCAGGTCGATCCACATCTCTGGGTCTACGAGATCGGCGAAAATGGAGATTGTTCCGCCGACGCGCTGTTGTCGGATAACCTGCGCGACCTCGTGTCGATGTTCCGGCTGGTGCCCAATGCCAAGGCGACCTTCGCCACGAAGTTCGTCAACCGGGCGCTGCTCGATTACGATCCGCAACGCAAGTCCCGGCTGCGGTTTTCGCTGATGCCGCCGCGGATGAGTGCGCTCGTAGACATCCGCACCTCGCGCATCGAGGACCGCATCGCCGCCGTCAACGATTTCGTGGCTGCTGGCTACGAGGTGCATCTGAACTTTTCACCGGTCATCGTGTACGAGGGGTGGCAGGACGATTACCGGGCCTTGTTCGAGCGGATCGACGACGTGCTCGACGCCGGAGCGAAAGCACAACTGGCCTGCGAGCTGATTTTCCTGACCCACAACGCTCAACTCCACGATGTGAATTTGCGTTGGCATCCCAAGGCCGAGGACGCGCTCTGGCGGCCCGATTTGCAAGAAACCAAGATCAGCAACACCGGCGGCGAAAACGTGCGCTACCGTCACGGGTACAAGGGGCGGCTGCGTCGAGGAGTTCCGCCATCTCGCCGCGCGCTACCTGCCGTATTGCCCGATCCGCTACGCCTTCTGACGGCTGGCCTCCGTCCCAGAAACGAATGCCTGTAGACGCCTCATGACTTCTGAATCGCCTTCTCTCGCCATCTACCACGAGCACCCCGATTGGTTCCGGCCGCTTTTCGCCGAACTGGACCGGCGCGGGATCTCCTACCGTCGGATCGACGCCCGCGAACCTTCTATCTACGATCCGGCTGAATCGACGCGCCCGTTCGGCCGTGTTTTTCAACCGCATGAGCCCATCGGCGTACCTGCGCGGCGGCGGCAGCGCGATCTTGCACACGCTCAACCTCCTGTCGCACCTGGAACGGGTCGGCACGCCGCGTCATCAACGGCGTCCAAAGCGTTCACCTACGAGGTTTCCAAGGCGCTGCAACTCACGCTTCTGGCCGATCTCGGGTTGCCCGCGCCCGCGCTCGCGCGTCATCCACCGCGGCAGCCGATGCCCCGGCCGCCGCGCGCGGGCTGCGTTTCCCCGTAGTCGTCAAAGCCAACGTCGGCGGCAGCGGCGCGGGCATCGTGCGCTTCGATTCGCTCGAGGACCTCGCAAGCCGCCGCCGACGCCGACCACATCGAACTGGGCCTCGACGACGTGGCGCTGGTGCAGGAATACATCCCCGCCCGCGACGGCCACATCACCCGCGTCGAAACGCTCGGCGGCAAGTATCTCTACGCCATCAACGTTTTTCCCGACGCCGGTTCTTTCGACCTCTGCCCGGCCGACGCCTGCCAGACGAAGGACGGCGCGGACCTCGCCCGCACGGCCACGAGCGCCTGTCCGGTCGATGCGCCCAGGCGCGGTTTGCGCGTGGAGGCCGTCACGCCGTCGCCGGAAGTGATCGGCGCCTGCGAGCGCATCGCGCAGGCTGCCGACATCGACGTGGGCGGCATCGAGTCCATGATCGACGACCGCGACGGCCAGCGCGTCTATTACGACATCAACGCGCTGTCGAATTTCGTGGCGGACGCGCCGCGCGTCATCGGGTTCGATCCGCACGCGCGGCTGGTCGATTTCCTGGAATCCGAGATCGGCCGCGTTTTCCTGATCGTCGCGGCCCCAACGCAAAGAACGATGCGCTACGGATACTGGCTCCCCATTTTCGGCGGTTGGCTGCGCAACGTGGCGGACGAGGGCATGGACGGCCTCGTGGGATTACGTCCGCCGACTCGCCTGCCGTAGCGAGCAAATCGGCTACGACCTGACCCTCGTCGCCGAACTCAATCTCAACGACATCAAGGGCATCGATGCCCCCGCGCTGGACGCCTGGAGCACGGCGGCAGCCCTGGCGGCGGTCACCGAACGACTCGAATTGATGGTGGCCGTCCGGCCGACGTTCCATTCCCCCGCGTTGCTGGCCAAGCAGGCGGCAAACATCGACCACATCTGCGGGACGCCGGGCCGATTGTCGCTCAACGTCGTCTCTTCCTGGTGGGCCGACGAGGCGCGGCAGTACGGCGTGCATTTCGAGCAGCACGAGGACCGCTACGCGCGCACGGCCGAGTGGCTGGAGGTTGTTGACGGCCTCTGGAAGCAAGATCGTTTTTCCTACGCGGGCAATTACTACCGGGTCGAAAACACCGTTCTGCAACCGAAACCGCTGACCAAGCCGCGGCCCTTTCTGTACGCCGGTGGCGAGAGCGACGCCGCCAAGAATCTCATCGCGCAACGTTGCGACGCCTACGTGATGCACGGCGATCCGCCCGAGCGTGTCGCGGCGAAAAATCGCCGATATGCGCGAGCGCCGGGAACGCTTCGGGCTGCCGCCGATGCAGTACGGGGTCGCCGCTTACACCGTCGTTCGCGACACCGAGAGAGAAGCGCGGGCCGAACTGGCTCGGATCACCGATGTACGGGCATCGGCGGCCGGGTTTGCCAACTACCAGCAATGGCTCAGCGGCACGCAACTCGAACAGCGCATGACCATCGAGGAATATTCCGTGTCGAACCGCGGCTTGCGCCCGGGGTTGGTCGGCACGGCAGCGCATGTGTCGGAGCGGATCGAGGAATTTGAGGCCGCCGGCGTCAATCTGCTGCTGTTGCAATGCAGTCCGCAGGCAGAGGAAATGGAACGGTTCGCGGCGGAGATCATCCGGGCCGTCCCGGCGACGCTGGCGGCCGTGATGTGAAAAGCGGTCCGCTCGAAGTCGACCCGGCCGCACGGCAGGTTGTCGGGCGATTCAGAAGTCACAAACCCAGCCATCAAACCACTTATCATCTAATTTATGTCTCTCTTCGGCCTCGGCGAACAATTCAACACCTTGCAGGACCTCTACGTTCACCTGCTCAAAGACCTCTACAGCGCGGAAAATCAACTCACCAAGGCACTGCCCAAGATGGCCGCCGCCTCGAAATCGCCCGACCTGCGGCTCGCGTTTGAAACCCACCTGCGCGAAACCGAAAACCAGATCACGCGTCTGCAAACGATTGCGGACAAGCTCGGGGCCTCCCTCACTGGCTACACTTGCAACGGCATGAAGGGGATCATCTCCGAAGGCAGCGAGTGGATCGGCGAGGAAGCCACCGACGCGGTCAAGGACGCGGGCCTCATCATGGAAGCACAGCACGCCGAACACTACGAAATCGCCGGGTATGGCAGCGCCCGCACGTACGCCGAGCACCTCGGCCACACGGAGGCGGTCACTCTCCTGCAAAGCAGCTTGGACGAGGAAATTGCGGCCGATGCCAAGCTCAACGCTCTCGCCGCCCGCATCAACGTCGCCGCGCAAAACCAGCCGGTGACCGCCTGAGTAAAATCGCCCGATTTGTTCACGCCGCCCGCTCGTGACCTTTGCGTCACGAGCGGGCGGTCTGTTTCGTGGCGAATGGATGAAGCTCGCCGACAGGACGTTCTGACCTGTCGGGCGCGCCTTGGCTCAAGTGGCCGGAACGGTTGGCCTGCCTGCGGCGACAGCAGCTTGGCCGTGCGGCGTTTTTGTCCGCTTGCCAACGGGAACGGGCGTCGTTTTTCCCCAGCTCCGCCAGCCTTCCGTCAACTCCAGCCAGAGCCAACTCCGGAAGGCACCGACCAGAGGCCACGCGCTCTTCATGCTGAAAGTGAATCCGCCGAAGAGATAATTGCGCCCGGCATTTCGCCGTCCGTACACTCCGCGCGCACGGCGCACCCGGCCCATCGCGGCCATGCGCCGGTTGTAGAAGCGCATGAAGTAAAAAAACGGGGTCGAAGGCGGGAGCGAATAGATCGGCCGCACCAGGGTCTTCGCACCGAACCGGAAAGGCTGCGACGCGACAAAAATGTAGTAGAGCCCGAGGTCGAAAAGGAAGGCGATGCGATACAACTCGAAATCGCCCATGTACTCGTACTTGTTCTGATAGATCGCCTCGAACCACCGCCGGTAAGCGCGCACGTAGTCGCGGTTGTGGCGTTCCAGACGCTGGGCAACGTCTGCCTCCCCCGCCCGCTCGGCGAGGATCACGTCGGCCGCGGCGTTCGCGGTGTACGCGATCCAGTCCATGCCGGGGCTGTAGAACGGGTCGATGAACCCGGCGGCATCGCCCACGAGGGCAAACCCATCGCCCGCGAAGGTCGTGCTGTAGTACGGCAGGTTCTTGCGGAAGTGCATGTCGTCCTCCTGCCACCGCGCGTCTTCCAAGACCTCGCGCGCGAACGGACTGCGTTCGGTCAGGAAGGCGCGCAGCCGTTCGCCGGTGCTCGGACCAGGCGGCAGCGTGACGTACCGCTGATCGTAGACCAGCCCGACGCTGACATCGCCGCCCTTGCAGCGGAATGAACCACGCACCACCAGCCGTCGCCCATCAGCGTGGTTGGTCGCCGTGTGGCGCATCCCGTAAATCTTCGCCTGCCCATTCGGGGAACTTGGCGCGCATCTCCGGGCCGTCGAGATTCTTGACGCCGGACCAGCGCGACCACACGGCGGCGGTGGGATGGTCTTCGTTCTGCCGGTGCCAGCCTTCCTGCCGGGCGAGCAGCGCACGGACGCCCGAGGCATCCACCGCCCAGCGGGCGCGGACGACGCTTTCGTGCCCATCCGCATCGCGGATTGTGACGTGCTGCTGGCCGCCGGCGGCGAGTTCGGTGCGCACCATTTGCGCGGGACGGCGGACTTCAGCCCCGAGCGCGCAGGCGCGGCGGAGCACTTCTTCGTCGAGCACGGCACGGTCCACCATGAAGGCAGGGACGCGGGTCAGGAACCGGCCGCCGAGTTCGCGTGCAGTCGTCGAACTTTTCCGCCTGCTCGTTCGAGAACCAGAACCGCAGTCCCTGTTTGACGTAATGGTGCTCGTTGAGGTGTTCCGCCAATCCGAGTTGACTCGGATGAGAAAATAGGTGCTGATCTCGATGGTCGATTCCCCTACCCGGCGCTCGAAGGCGGCGGAGCGTTCGACGATCAGCACGCGCAAGGCCGGATTTTTCTGCAGAAGGAGGACGGCCGTCGCCGCGCCGGACAGCGCGCCGCCGATGATCGCCACATCGTAAACCCCGGCTCCAGGACGACCGTCGGTGACAGGAGAAGCGGCGGGCGGAATCGGCTGTTCCAGGGTCATGCGAGCATTTATAACTTCTTGTCCCGTGCCGCTCAAATCGATTTTCCACCCCTTGACGCCGCTCGCCGCCGTGGTCTAGCCTCGCGCCGATCCATGCCGGTGCATCCTCTCCCACCGCAGGAAACGCTCGAACAACAGCTCGTCGTCGCTGTTGCGCGAGCGCCTGCTCGAAACGACCGTCCCGATGGACGCCGGCTCGGACCTGTACACGTTGGGCCTGGACTCCATGGCGATCATGCAACTGCTTATCCTCATCGAGGAGGAATATGGCGTGTCCCTGCCCGAAAGTTCGCTGACGCGCGAGAATTTCTCCACCGCCCGACAGCTTGCCCACCTCATCCGCGCCCAGAGCGGAGCAACCGCCTAGCCGCCTTTTCTTGGGTGCGATGCCGGCCGCCACGACCTCGAAAACCATCGCGCGCGTGCCGTTTCTGGTCGCCGACAGCTTCGTGCTGGCGCTGGACGATTTCATGCGCCGCACGCACCAGGGCGGGCACGTCAGCCAGTCGGTGATCGAACTCGACCGCCCGCCCGATCCCGTGAGGTTGCGCGACGGGCTGCGCCGGGCCGTGGCGAAGTTCCCGCTCCTCGCCGCCAGGCCCGTCGCCATTGGCGAACGCGGCTGCCTTACTGGGCCGTGCCCGCCACCCCGCCGGAGTCCGGACTGCCGTTTGGCTGGTGGCGGGAGGGCGAGATCGCTGCCGGTTCACCGCTTTGCCGACGCGACGCCGACGGCCGATGTCTGGAAACTCGTCCAGTGGCTTTCCAACGAACCGCTCGTGGTCGACGGCATGGAATTCAATGCCCGCGTGGACGTCGTCGCGCGGCGGGACGGGCGTTTCTGGCTGCTCGTGACGTGGTCGCATCTGCTCTTCGACGGGAAGGGAGCGGAACTGTTCTGCGCCGAACTGGCCCGGCTTTGCGACGGGATCGACCTGCCCGAAGAAACCGCCAGACGCGCCGCCCCCGCCCACGGCTCTCGTGGTTGGCGAAATTCCGCCGAACGAAACCGGCGATGGACCACCAGACGGGCCTGCAGGAAACGGGCGTGCCATCCCTGGGTGGACCGAAGCCGCGGCCGGGCAACGCGCATTTTACGAGATGTTGACGTTCGAGGCGGCCGAATCCGCCGCGATCCGATCCCGCGTCGGAGCAGTTGGGCGGCGGCCTGTTTCCGTTCACGTTTTACGTGGCCTGCGTGGCACGGGCGCACGACCGGGTATTTCGCCATCGCGGGCAACGACCGCGCGGGCTACGGCATCAGCGTGCCGACGCAGACCCGCAAGCGCGGCGCGAAGGGGCCGCTGTTTCACAACCACGTCGCCGCCCTGTTTTTCAATCCACGCCGGGAACATCTCGCCACGGTCGCGGAAACGGCCGCAGCCATGAAGGCGCAATTTGCCGCGATGGTGCGCGCGAAGGTGGCGGAGTCCTTCGACGTCGTGCTCGACCTGATGCGACCACTGCCGAGCCTGGCTTTTCATGGGGATCATCCGGGCGCAGTTCAAAGGCGAACTGTGTACCTGCTTACATTCGTACACGGGCTCATTCGCGCCCGAGACTGACAACTTTCGCCGGTGCGCGACGTGACCAACGCCTACCATCTGCCCTGCCTCGGGACTCCGCCGGGCACGGGCATTTTCTTCGGGGAGCACGGCGAACGGCTCAACGTCACCCTCTCCTGGCGGGACGGCGCGCTCGACCGACGAGGAACGCGCGTTGATGGTCGCGCAACTGCGCGACGATCTGCTCGGCGAACTATCCGCCATGACCGATGACGTTCGACGTGTGTCGTGGCAGGCGGCGGCAGCGCCGGGCTGGCGGCGGCGGTTGCGTCGGCGCGTCTCGGCGCGCGCACGTTGCTGGTCGAACGGCACGGCTCGCTCGGCGGGATGGCGACGGCGGCGCTGGTGCATTCGATCTGCGGTCTGTACCGCCTGCCGACGGAAAAGGGAGCCCCGGCGGTGCTGGCCAACGAAGGGTTTGCGGCGGAGTTTGCGCGGCGGCTCTGCGCGACGGGCGGCGCGCAACGGACCGCTGCGCATGGGCCGGGTGGACGTGTTGCTCCACCGTCCGGCGGCGTTCGCGCGACTGGCGGACCGGCTGGTGCGCGAGACGGCCGGGACTGACGGTGCATCCTGCACACGGAAATCGTCGGGGCCGACGCCGACAGCCTGACGATCGCCTGCCGGGGAACGTTTCAGACAGATCCAGGCTGCGGCGTGGGTGGACGCCACCGGCGACGCCGTGCTGGCTACCCTGCGCGGCGCGCCTTCCGAGATCGAAACGCAGCGCGCACCTGCAACGCCCGGCGTTCATCTTCGCGCTCGGCGGGGTCGAGCCGGCCTCGCTCGATGACGACGCGCGTCTGCGGCTGGCACAGCGGATCGTCCAGGCGGTGCGCGCCGGTCAACTGCCCGCGAGCGCGCTTGGGGCGCATTTCCGGGCAAGTCCGCAGCCGGGCGAGGCGTTCGTGACCATCGATCTGTCGGGCGGGCCGGATTTCGATCCGCTGGACCCGGCCTGCCTGACGCGCCTGGAAACCGAGGGCCGGGAGCTTGGCGGAGCGTCTGATCGCCTTCCTGCGTGAGGAAGCCGAGGGTCATCGCGGAGGTGCTACGTCGCGGCGTGGCCGAGCCGGGCGGGCGTCCGGGAAAGCCGCCGGATCGTCGGGCCGTTACCGCCTCGAAACCGCCGACATCGAGACGGGAGCGCAGTTTCGACGACGCCGTCGCCTACTCCGCTTGGCCGATGGAACTGCGCGAGAACACGCAAGGGCCCGAAACTGCGCTTTCCCGACCGGCGACACCCCTGCGGCGTGCCGCTTGCGCAGCTTGCGGGCCCGGGACGACGACGCGCTTGTTCGTGGCGGGCCGCTGCCTCTCGTGCAGCCACGAGGCGCAGGCGTCCTTGCGCGTGATCGGCACCTGTCTGGCCACGGGCGAAGCGGCGGGACTTGCCGCCGCGCTGAAAGCTCGTCAGATTGGCGTCGATGCCGCCGCCGTCCGTGCCGCGCGCGACACGCATCGCCGCGATGAACATCGTCGAGGACATTTTCCGCGACGCCGACCGGCACGCGGTGGCGCTGATCTGCGGCGACGAGGAAATCACCTACGGAGCAGTTGATCGAGCGCGCCGAGGCCGCCGCCGCACCCATCGCGGCGTCACCGGCCGCGCGCGTGGCGCTGGATTGTCCCAACGGCATCGCGCACGTCGTCCTCGCGCTCGCCATCGTGCGAACGGGCAAGTGCCTCGTGCCGCTGGCCAGCGAACTCGCCCCACCCGAGCGCGAGCGCATCATCCGCGAAACCGGCGTCGGCGCCATCGTCGATGCGGCGGGCACCTGCGCGAGGTGCCGATGGCGGCGGAGCTCGGGTTCGACGAGAGCGCCGCTCGCCGCGCTCAACCCGGCGTTCATCCGGTTCAGTTCGCGGCACGACCGGCACGAGCAAGGGCGTGGTCATCTCGCACGAGAGCCTGCTGGCAACGGATCACGGCCGCAAATCGCGGCCTGCGGATCGGCCCGGCGGACCGCATCGTGTGGATTTTGCCGATGGCGCACCATTTCGCCGTGTCGATCATGCTCTATCTGCGCGCGGGCGCGACGACGCTGATCGTCAATTCCCACCTCGCCGAGGACGTGCTCGCGGCCGCGCGCCGGCACGGCGGGACGGTGCTCTACGGCGCGCCGTTCCACCACGCGCTGCTGGCGGCGGAGGCGTTCAGGCCGGCCGTGGCCGACGCTGCGGCTGGCCGTTTCCGTCGCCGCCGCCCTGCCGCTGAGGACCGCGCAGGCATTCGACGCGCGCTACGGCGTGCCGCTCTCGCAGGGTCTCGGGATCATCGAGGTCGGCCTGCCGTTGCTCAACCTGCGCGTCCGCCCGCGAGAAACCCGGGTCGGTCGGCCGGCCGCTGCCGGATTATCAGGCGGAGGTTCGCGCGCGGCGGCGAACTTTACCTGCGCGGTCCCGGCATGTTCGACGCTTACCTGCGGCCGTGGCGGCGGCGCGCAGGACCGTGCTGGAGGACGGCTGGTTCCGCACGGGCGACCTCGCGCGCGATCGACGCGGACGGCGACGTTTTCCTGCTCGGCCGCAGCCATTCGGTCATCAACGTCGGCGGACTGAAATGCTTCCCCGAGGAAATCGAGGCGGTGCTCTGCGAGGTGCCCGGCGTGGCCGCCGCGCGGACGTATCGGCAGGGAGAACGCGCGGTTCGGCGCGGTGCCGGTGGCGGAAATCGAGCCGCGCGATCCGGCGCAGCCGCCGCAAGTCTCGGAACTGGCCACCCATTGCCGGCAGGCGCTGGCAAGTTATAAGGTGCCGGTGGCGTTCCAGATGGTGGAGCGCGATCGCGCGCACCGCCAGCGGCAAGATCAAACGATGAAAAAACGAGTCAAAACGGTCGGCGATCATCGGCGGCGGCCCCTCCGGGCTGACGCTGGCCTCGCTTGCTGGCGATGCAGGGCATGGACGTCACGGTCTTCGAGGACGGCAAGCGGCCCGACTCTGATCGTGGGCGAATCGCTCGTGCCGGCCGTCGTTCCCGTGCTGCGGCGGCTCGGCACTGGAGGAACGCGTCGCCGCCATCGGCCTGCACAAGCCGGGCGTTTCGTTCACGATGCCGGGCCAGCGAACGCGTGAACTTCAACTTCCAGCAACGTTCGAGCGTTGCGGACTGCCGACGTACGCCTACAACGTCCCGCGCCCGGCCTTCGACGAAATCCTCGACGCAGCGCGCCACCGAACTCGGCGCGCGACGCGTGCAGCACCCGGGCGAAGCTCGAACGTGACGGCGCGAACGGCTTGCGCCTGGCGCGACGAAACCCTCGCGCAAGCGCCGTGGCTCGAGGGTCGGCAGCCCGATCTGCTCGTGGATTCGACCGGCCGCAACCGGCTGTTCGCGCGCACGCTGGAAATCCCGTCCGAAGCCGGCCCGCGCAGCGACGTGGCGCACTTCGCCCATTTCGAGGGGTTCGAGGAAAACGAGCCGCGCGGACAGGTCATCATCGGCTGGCTGGAGACGGGGTGGAACTGGCGCATTCCGCTGCCCGGCCGTTTGTCGGTCGGCGTCGTGATGAACAAGGACGACGCGGCGCGCCTCGGTTCGACGCCCGAGGAACGGCTGGAAAACGCCATCGCGCGCGACCCCGTGCTCGCCGCCGCCGGCCCGACCCGCCGCCGGGTCTCGGAGGTGGCGACGTACACCAATTATCAATTGGTTTCCTCGCGCGGCTTCGGTCCCGGCTGGGTGATGACGGGCGACGCGTTCGGGTTCGTGGACCCGATGCTTTCGCCCGGATTGTGGCTGGCGCTGCATTCGGCGGAACTGCTCAGCGAACATCTCGATGACCTGCGCGGCGTATCGCGCGGCAGATGCGCCGTCAGCTCAAGGCGTGGATGGAGATGATCTCCCACTATTACAGCGGGAGAATCTTTGCGATGTACCACAAGGGCACCGAATACAGCCGCAAATATCCGCACGAGTTCTGCCGGCGCGATCCAACTGCATTTCGACACGCAGGTCGCGTGCATGGCGTGCGGAGCGACGACGCAGTTCGCTCTATGGGCGCGCCGCGTTGAAGGTATTTTCCAGCCGGGCCGTCTGGGGCAAGGAAGCCTCGACGATGGCGGTCCGCTAAGCCGAGGCCGGTTGCGCAATTTTCGCGCGGTGCAGCCATGCCCACGCGGGCGGGATCAGGAAAACGGAAACGGCTGCGTCGAGCAAGAGACCGAGCGCACAGGTCTGACCCAGGCTTGCCAGCCCGAGGTGGTTGGCCCAACTGATCGAGCCGAACCCCGCCGACGCCGAACACGCACAGAGGCAGATCACGACGAACAGTTCCCGTCGCGCGGCGGGCACGTCGCCGCCATTGCGCCGCAACGCGAGCAGCAACAGGATGCTGTAGTCCGTCCCGGTGCCCAGCAGCAGCAGGAGGGCTGCGAGATTGAAGAAATTCCACGTCAGTCCGAGCAGCGACATCGCGCCCAGCAGACACACCAACACGAGCAGCGGTCGCCGCGACAAACAACCCCGTCGAACGCACGTCGCGGAACGCGAACGCCAGCAGGCCCAGCACGACCACCGCGATGCCGATGATAGCGCGCTCGAACTCGCGCGGGATCGCGCCTCGCAGTTCCAGGCTTAGCAGTTTCCAGCCTGTCAGGTAAACGCCGTCGCCGCCGATTTCGTTCGATAGCGCCACTTCGTGGTCCGGCGTCGGCTGGACGAACCCCATCGCGTACCAGTGGCCCTTGTCCTCGTGCGCGACGCGCTGCAACAGCCAGCGGCTGGCGTCGTTCTGCGGCCGGATCGGCGGCGTTTGCGCGGACCACGCGGCCCACTGCCTGAGCAGGTTGTCCGTGAGGGTGAACGCGTCGTCCTTGAATCCGGCGTCGCTCACGGCCTGTCGCAAACGCGGCGCTTGTTTGGCTAGATGCCACGAGCAAGGGAAGGTTTGCCCGTTGGTCGGGTGGTATCCGGCCAGAGTGGTAGAGCCGACCGAAAATTGAGCACGTCGCCGTGCGCCTGCGCGGCGGCAAGTTGGGTCTCGGCGGCGCGCAAGCGGGTCAGCACGGCGTCCACGCTGTCGCCCTCCACCAACAAATTCAGCGGGTCCACCTGATCGCTGAGCCGCGCGGCCATGTGGTCCAGCGCATCGTACGCGTCGCTGTGCCGGGGACGCAGCGGCCTCTCCGAAAAATCGCTACCCGGTAACCCCTTCCACGCCAACCCGCCGAGCAGGACGGCCATGACCCCGACGGTCAGCCACGCTCCGAGGCGGTGGAAACGCGCCGAAAGCACCGTGCGCTCGACGAACGACGGCGGCATCTCCCCTTCCCGTTGCTGCCGACGCAGGACCAGCGGGGCGTAAACCGTCAACATCACGACCGCCCCCACCACGACGCCCACGCCCACGAGATTGCCTAGTTGCGACAGGCCCGGCAGGCTGCTGACGTTGAGCGCGAAAAACGCGGCTCCGGTCGTGCCCGCCGTCCAGACGATGTAGCGCAGACACTGGCTTTGTAGTTCCCGCAAGGTCCCGTGGAAATGCTGCGCGCGTTGGTAAATGAAATACCCGTAATCCACGCTCAGACCGATCATGATCGCCGAACTGCCGACACCGATCACCGTCAACTGGCTGAAGAACAGCCCGGCAATCGCCAGCGTCAGGCCGAAGACCAGGACGAGCATCCCCTGCAATGCCGATAACGGCCGGAACCGCCGGTAACAAAACCAGAAGATGAACGCGATGATGACGCAGCGTGACGACCGCCGACGATTGCATGTCGCTCTGCATGCTGCCGGCAATCGAAGCCACGATGGCCGGCTAGCCCGTGTATCCCAGATGGCAACCGCCCGTCCCTGCCAGTGCGACGTGGCGCGCTTGATGGCGTCCACCCAGGCGATGGTCTCGTTGTAATTCGCAAACGACCTCGGAGCCTCGACGAAGACGACGTGGAACGTGCCGTCCGCGGACGCGAACTTGATTCTGCTCACCGCCGCCCATGAGCGAGCCCGACCGCCGACCCACTGATGTCGTAGGGATCGTAGCTCAGGAGGCCGATCTCCTGCGGCGCCACCGATTCAGAGAGCCTGTCGAGCGTGTCGTGCAGGGTCCGGGGGGCATTGCTCGGCCGACAGCCGGTCCACCAACGCGCGGACTTTTTCGGGCGGCTGGTTGAGCGCGAGAAAAGCGAGGAGTTCCGAGAGCTGAGCCGGGTCTTTTTCCCACGGCGGCCGGGCGCAGGCCCGCTTGACGAGTCCCGGCGTGCCGACGAGTTGTGCGGCGATGGCGTCGGCGTTGCTCTCTGCCGCTTCCGCCGTGGGGGCCTCGACCGTGATGATGAGTTCGTTGTCCGCGACGAATTCCTTGAGCAGCAGCGACAAGCCCTGCACCTGCCGCAGGTGGACAGGCAGGAGCTTGAGGATATCGACGTTGAAGCTGATGCGCGACAGACCAGCCACGACGAAGACCAGCAGTCCGGCGGCGATGGCGATCCGGACGAGCAACGTGCGGCGGCTACTTTGCATCAATCACCTCGTAACCCGTGAAATCGTAGTCGAACTGATGCGCGTCGATCTTCTGGTTGATCCGGACGTTGGAAAATTCGTTGCGCATCGATGAGCCGTCGCGCGTGACGAACTCGAAGGCGAGAGATGCCCGGTCTCGGTGTCGAAGTCGATGCGGATGGCGGACAGCGCGCTCTTTGCCTGCGCGTCGCGCGGGAGCACTTCCAGGTGGCAGTGGCTGCCGGTGATGGTGACGGACAACACCTCGAACCGGCGCGTGAAATCCTCGAAATTTTTTGCGAACGGGAAATCCATCATGGGCATCCGGCGCGCGTTGGCCGGTTGGCTCAGCGCGGCGGTCGGCGTATGCTCGGCATGTTTTTTGGCGGGGCTGATGACGTAGTAATTTTCGCCCTTGCGCAACACCACGGTTTTGGCCGGGTCGCCGATCTCCCAACGAAACGCACCCGGCGCGCTGTACCAGAGGTGACCCAGCGCGGCCATCGGATCGCGCAGGTTCTTGTAGCTGCGCGTCTGCGTGAAATCCGCCTGGAGCGTGCGGAGGTCCTCCTGCCGGGCGAGCCAGCGTTTCACCGGGGCGAGGTCCGGCGCATCGGCGGCCGAAACCGGGATCGCCATCCGGATGAGAAGCAGCAACGGGAGGAATAAACGCTTGGACATCGCGCCGAAGTTTCACCTGCCCGGCAACCTCTGCAAACGTTATCCCACGATCTGCGGACGGCGGTTGACGATCCTTGTGGCTGGCGGACCGTTGCGCATTCCCGCATGTCCGCGCCTGATCCCGGCATCCAAGACCCTGCGCCACCGGCCAGACCGGTATGCCGTGCTGCGCCTCCGCGACCTGCGACTGTATCTGGTGGCGCGTTTCGTGGCGTCGTTCGCGCAGCAGATGCTCGGGACGGCCATGGGGTGGGAACTCTTCGAGCGCACGCACTCCGCGCTCGCGCTCGGTTTCGTCGGACTGACGCAGATCGGGCCGCTGCTGTTGTTGACGTTGCCGGCCGGGCACGTCGCCGACCAGCGTTCCCGGCGCAACATCATCGTGTGGATGCAGGCGCTGACGGCGCTCAGTTGCGCCGGGTTGACGTACGTCTCGTGGTCGCAGGCCCCGGTGGCGTGGACGTACGGGTTCCTGTTCGTCAGCGGCGTGGCGCGGTCGTTTCTCTGGCCCGCCAGCGGAGCGTTCCTCCCGCAACTCGTGCCGCGGCCGTTGCTCGCCGATGCCGTGACGTGGAGCAGCGGCAGCTACCAGCTTTCCGCCGCCCTGGGTCCGGCGGCTGGCGGATTCGTCATCGCCGCCACGCACGGCGCGGCGTCCGTGTACGCGTTCAACGTGGCGGCGGGCATCGTCTGCTGTGTGCTCACCGCCCTGGTACGGGCGCGGCCCGAAGTCGTCAAGCCGCAACGCATGACCCTGGCGAACCTCGGGGTCGGCTTGCGTTTCGTGTTCGGCACGCCGGTCATTCTTGGCACGATCACGCTCGACCTCTTCGCCGTGCTGCTCGGCGGAGCAACGGCGCTCCTGCCGGTGTACGCGAGCGACATCCTGCACGTCGGCCCGAGCGGTCTCGGCTGGCTGCAAGGCCGCCCTCCCGATTGGCTCGACGAGCATGGCCCTCCTGCTGGCCCATCGTCCGCCGATGCGCTTCGCCGGACGCGCGCTGCTGCTGGCCGTGGGCGGGTTCGGCGCGGCGACGCTCGTTTTCGGTCTGTCGTCCGTTCTGGCTGTCGCTGGCGATGCTGGTCCTCTGCGGCGCGATGGATAACGTCAGCGTGGTCGTCCGGCACACGCTGGTGCAGGTCCTCACGCCCGACGACATGCGGGGGCGTGTTTCCGCGATCAACAGTTTGTTCATCGGTGCCTCGAACGAGTTCGGCGAGGTGGAGTCGGGGACGGTCGCGCACTTCCTCGGACCGGTCTTCGCGGTGGCGTCGGGCGGCATCGGCACGATTCTGGTGGTCATCGCCACCGCTTTGATCTGGCCCGACCTGCGACGCATCGGTCGGTTGGATGCGGCCGGGCGCAAGGAAACCTAGTTTTTGGGCTGGGCAACCGGCCGTTCCATTGTGGACAGTAGTTGCCCTACCCTATGGCGAACGAATCCAGCCCTCATCCGCACCCGTACGCGGCCGATTCAAACCGGCCGGGTGTGCCAACCCCCCGGGCCGTGAAGGGAGCGTTGCTCGGCCTCGCTTTTCTGACCGGGTTGAACCTGTTCAACTATCTGGACCGGTACGTTCTGACGGCGGTGCTTGCCCAAAATCCAGGATGACTTGAACCTGAGTAACACGTTGATCGGCTGGCTGCCGTCCGCGTTCATGGTCGGGTACTTCCTGACCGCGCCTTTTTTCGGCTATCTGGGAGACCGCTCGCCGCGCAAGTGGCTCATCGCGTTCGGCATCTTTTTCTGGAGCGTCGGCACGATCCTGAGCGGCTTTTGCCATACGTACACGACGCTGGTCGCCTGCCGGTTGTTGGTCGGCCTCGGTGAGGCGAGCTACGCGACGCTCGCGCCGGCGTGGCTTTCGGACCTGTTTCCCCCGAGCCGCCGCAACAACGCGCTGACGATTTTCTACGTCGCCATCCCGGTGGGTTCGGCGCTGGGTTTCATCGCGGGTGGTCTCGCCATCAAGCACGGCACCTGGCGGGACGGGTTCCTGTGGGCGGGCGCGCCGGGGCTGCTGCTCGCGCTGCTGCTGCTGACGCTGCGCGAACCGGCGCGAGGCGAGGCGGACGGCCTGGAGTCCGGCGGGACGGAGGGAGAACCGTCCGCCGGGAAACCGCAGTTGCGCGACGTGTTCCGCCTGTTCACCATCCCGAACTACGTCCTCATCATCCTGGGCTACACGGCTTATACCTTCGCGCTGGGCGCGTTCCCGGCGTGGACCGCGAAATTTCTCCACGGCACGCACGGCATGGAAGTCCACGCGGCCGACACCGACTTCGGGTACATTCTCGTCGGCACCGGCCTCGTGGGCACGCTCGTCGGAGGGGCAATCGGCACCCGTGGCGGCGGCGCTACCCGGGGGCGTACTCGTTGGTGCTGACGCTCTCGGCCGTGCTGGCAGTCCCGGTGGCGTTCGCCGCGTTCCTGGTGGGTTCCACCACGGGCGCGATGCTTTGCCTGACCGCGGCGATGTTTTTGCTGTTCCTGCCGACCGGCCCGATGAGCACGCTGATCCTCGAAAGTGTGCCCGTGGAACTGCGCGCCAGCGCGATGGCGGTCTCGATCTTCGTCATCCACATTCTCGGCGATTTCTGGAGTCCGGGAATCGTCGGGCTGGCTGGCGGACCATCTCGCGCCCGCGACGGACCCCGCGGGGTTGCGAAAGGCGCTGCTGATCCTCCCGACGATGCTCGTCGTCTGCGCCGGCTTCTGGGCCTGGCTGGCGTGGAGGCAACGACGGGAGAGTGAATCCGTCGGAGCCGGTCCCGGCGCGCTGCCGCAAGCCTGAGACACGAACCGTCGGCAGCGTTACTTTCCGTCCGCCGCAGGACCAAAACGGAAAAAGCGTTCCGCGTTGGCCGTCGTTTGCGCGGCCAGGGTTTCCAGCGTCTCGCCGCGCGCCTGCGCGACGGCGGCGGCGGTCTCGCGCGTATGCGCCGGTTCGCAACGCTTGCCCCGAAACGGCACCGGCGCGAGATATGGGCAATCCGTCTCGACCATGAACCGGTCAGCCGGCACCGACGCTGCCGTTTCCCGCACGGCCGCGCCGTTCTTGAACGTCACGATTCCCGTGAACGAAACGAGGTGCCCGAGCGCCAGCACCTCGGCCGCCTGCGCGGGCGTGCCGCCGAAACAATGGAACACCCCGCGCAACCGCCCGGTGTAATCGCGCGAGGATCGCCAAGCGTATCGTCCCAGGCGTCCCGCTGGTGGATGACCACGTTCAACCCGAGATCGGCCGCGAGGTCGAGTTGCTGGCGGAAGACTTCCGCCTGCGGGCCTTGACGTCGGCGGCTTCCGCCGGGTCCGTCCGGCAGACGGTGATAATCCAGCCCGGTTTCGCCGATGGCGGCGACGCGGGGGCTGGCCGCGAGTCTCACGCAAGCGCCGCATGGTCGCCGGCCGCCGCCTCGTCCACCGTGGTCGGATGCACGCCGACGACCGCGTAAACCATCGGATGCTGCCCGGCGAGCTCCACCGCCCGCCGGCTGCTTTCCACCGAAGTGCCGATGGTGATGATCCGCTCCACCCCCGCCGCGCGCGCCCGCTGCGAGCACGGCGTCGAAATCTGCCGCGAAATCCTCGTAATCGAGGTGCGCGTGCGTATCGATCAGCATCACGAGAACAGCCCGGAAATGATGTTGATGCTCAGCCCGAGGATGGCCAGATTGAAGACGAAGGAGATCAGCCCGTGCACGAGCGCCAGCCGCCGCAGCCGCCGCGAAGCTGATCGACACGTCGGAGACTGGCTGGTCATGCCGATGACGAACGAAAAGTAGGCGAAGTCGAGGTAGTCGGGCTTGTCTTCGTCGGGAAAATTCAGGCCGCCGTGCGCCTTGTCGCTTCGTCCGGTGTCGTAATAGACGTGCGCATACCGCAGCGTGAAGACCGTGTGCACCAGCGACCCAGGAAGCGAACAATCGTCAGGAGGGAAAACAGGACGTGCCCGGCCAAGGTGCGCCGTGTCCAGCCCCTTGGCCGTGCCCAATTCCGCCGCCACCGCGAAGACGCTCGCGCACGCCGCCACGACCACGAAAACGAAAATCGCCGTGCGGCTCGAATCCTGGATGCAGGCGTTCGCGCGCCGACCTCGCTCGGGTCGGCACTCAGGATGCCGTACCAGGTCATCAGCAACAGCACTGAGCGCTGTACGCGTCCCAGGTCACGAGCGCGCGCGTCGCCCAATGCCAGTGCCACGGCACGGCCACAAAGACGACGGCGCGCCACCGCCGAGCGCGATGAACAACCGATGGTGAGCGTCCGAATGCCCGAAGCGCTTGTGCCAGGCCGGGAACAGCGGCGTGATGTCGTCCTCCGTGACTGCGGGTTTGTCGTCAGCCATAAGAAATTTGTAGCGGCAGCTTGTACCGCCGCCGCATCTTACCACTCGATGATCGCGCTGGCCCACGTCAGGCCGCTGCCGAACACGACCAGCAGTACCTTGTCGCCCGGCCTGAATGCGGCCCGCGCGGTGCGCTTCGTCCAGCGCGATGGCCACCGCCGCCGCGCCCGTGTTGCCGTATACGGTCGAGGTTGAGGAAGAAGCGGTCCTTCGGCACCTTCAGCCGGTCGGCGATGGCGTCGATGATGCGGAAGTTCGCCTGGTGCGGGATGATGCAGGCGATGTCGTTGATCGGACAGCCCCGTGCGTTCGAGCACTTCCATGCTGGCGCTGGTCATGGCGCTGACCGCCTGCTTGAACGTCTCCTTGCCCAGCATCTTGATCGTGTTGAGCCGCTGATCGATGTTGTCCCTGGTGATCGGGCAGCGCGTGCCGCCGCCGGGCACGCCGAGGATGTTGCGCGTACTCGCCGTCGCTGCCCATGAAGCGTGGTCAGGATGCCCGCGCCCGTCCGGTCCGTCCGGTCGGCGTCCGAGCACCACCGCGCCCGGCGCCGTCGCCGAAGAGCACGCAGGTGTTGCGGTCCGTCCAATCCACCATCGCGCTGAGCTTTTCCGCGCCGATGATCAGCGCGTATCGGATCGCGCCGGCCGGCGATCATGTGCCGGGCCATCTCCATCGCGTAGAGGAACCCCGAGCACGCCGCCGAGATGTCCATGCAGGCCGCCTTGCGCGCGCCGAGCTGGCGTCTGCACGAGGCAGGCCGTCGCCGGGAAAAACATGTCGGGCGAAGCGGTGGCCACGAGGATCAGGTCCACTTCCGCCGGCGTCGATGCCCGCCTGCTCCAAGCGCGGCACGCGCGGCGGCGGCGCCGAGGTCGCTGGTGTGCTCGCCCTCCGCGGCGATGCGGCGCTCCCTGATGCCGGTGCGCGAGGTGATCCACTCGTCGGAGGTCTCGACGATCTTCTCCATGTCCGCGTTGGTCATCACCCGCTCGGGCAAATAGCTGCCCGTGCCGAGCACCGACGACCGCCGCCGGCCAGCGCCGCCGTCGTCGGATCAGGCGGCCGGGGTGCGGCGAGCTGGGCGCTGGGAGCGCTTGGCATAGTAATTCTTGATCTCTTCGACGATGTGCGGATTGACCTGCTGGTCAATGCTCTCCAGCGCAACGCGGATCGCGTTCTTGATGGCCAGCGGCGAACTGGAGCCGTGCGCGATGATGCAGATGCCATCGACGCCCAGCAGCAGGCTGCCGCCGTATTCGTCCGCGTTGTCTTCTTGCGGATGGCCTTGAACGCGCCCTCGCGCCAGCATCGCCCCGGCCATGCGCACCGGATTCTTCTTCAACTCGTGCTTGAGCCAGGAGAAGATCGCGTGCGCCAGCGCCTCGCAGCTCTTGAGCACGACGTTGCCGACAAATCCCTCGCAGAGCACGACTTCCACCGGGTTCTCGAACAGGTCGTGGCCCTCGACGTTGCCGCGGAAATTCAGCCCGCTGGCCTTGAGCATCTTGAAAACTTCCTTCGTCGACTCGCTGCCCTTGTTGTCCTCGGTGCCGATGCTCATCAGCCCGATGCGTCGGATTCTTGTAGCCGAGGACATGGCGCGAATACACCGAGCCCATGATCGCGTACTGGAGCAGGTGGATCGGCTTGGCGTCCGGGTTGGCCCCGGCGTCGATGAGCACGAACAGGTTGCTCTCCGTCGGGATGGTCGTGGCGATGCCCGCGCGGTCGATGCCCGGCAGCAGTGCGCAGCTTGATCGTGCTGGCCGCCACGGCCGCGCCCGGTGTGCCCGGCGCTGACGACCGCGTCGGCCTTGCCCTTCTTGACGAGATCGACCGCGCGGCTGATCGACGAATCCTTCTTCTTGCGCACGGAGGCGACGCGCCTCGTCGCCCATGCTCGACGACCTGGCTGGCGTGGACGATCTCCACGCGCGGATCGACGCAAGCCGAGCCGCTGCAGTTCGCTCTGCGACCGCCGTCCGGTCGCCGACGAGGAACAGCTTGGTGAGGTGCGGGTAGGCCTCCAGCGCGAGCACCGCCCCCTCGACGATGTTGCGCGGGGCGAAGTCCCCGCCCATCGCATCAAGCGCAACCCTCATCGGTTCAGAGCGGATCGGAACGAATCGCGACGCCGGAAAACGCCGCCCGCACGCGCGCCGCGGCCGCTCCGGATCGCCCAGCGCCTCCACCCTGCCCGCGATACCGCCGACGCGGCGCGTCAGGCCTCGATGGTCAGCACCTGCCGGCCCTTGTAGTAGCCGCAGGACGGGCAGGCGATGTGCGGGAGCACGCGGCTGCTGCATTGCGGGCAGCGGCCGAGTTGCGGCGCGTGCCAGCGGTTGGCGGCGCGGCGGGTGCGCAGGCGCATCTTCGAGGTTTTGCGTTTGGGAACTCCCATAAGACAACGTTCCTTTCGGCGATTCGGCTAAAAATTCAGGCTAGTTCGACGGCGTTTTGAGTTGGTCGAGCGTGGCCCAGGCGGAAGGCGACCGGGGATCGCTGCGTCCGCGCTTGTCTCCAAGCGCGGCAGCCTCCTCCTGCGCTTCCACCGCCGGGACAAACTCGCTCGCCCGACCAATCGCAGTGCGGGTAGGCAGGCAAGGCGAGGAGAATATCTTCCCTTAGCTCCGGCGTCAAGTCCACGGTTTCGGTCGCGGGCACGTTCCATCTGCAAGCGCGACGTCGTTGACGTGCAGCGGATAGACGAACGGTTCCAGGCAGCGCACGCACTGCAGTTCCAGGTCCAGGCACAGCTCGCCCGTCGCCCAGAGGCCGTCGGCGTTCATGCCGACGTCGAGCGAATACCGCACCGGCCCGAGCGGCCGGACGTGGTCCTCGGTCGGCAAGTCGAGGATGTCGGCTGATTCCTCGCCTTCGAGGTGCAGCCCGTCGTCGGGAATCTGTCGCAGGTGGATTTTCATGGCGGCGGCGCGGCGGCGGCGGGAATTTTCCGCGCAGCGCGGCGGCCACGCAATCTGGCACGAAACTGCTCACCTCGCCACCGAGCCGCGCGATTTCCTTGATGATGCGCGAACTCAGGTACGTGTAATCCTCCTTCGGCATGAGGAAGATGGTTTCCACGGCGCTTTCGAGCTTGCGGTTCATCAGCGCCATCTGGAACTCGAACTCGAAGTCCGACACCGCGCGCAGCCCGCGGATGATCGCCGCCGCCCCGGCCTGCCGGGCGTAATCCACCAGCAGGCCGTCCAGCCGCACGAGCCGCACCCGTCCGCCGTGCGCGGCGGTGGTCTCGCGCAGCAGCGCGAGCCGTTCGTCGATGGTGAAAAGCGGCTGCTTCTGGCTGTTGACCGCCACGGCGACGATCACCTCGTCGAAGAGCTTGGCGGCGCGCTCGATCACGTCGAGATGGCCGTTGGTGACGGGATCGAAACTGCCGGGATAGATGGCGCGGCGCATCGGGAAAAATGCTGAAGTCGTGACGAATCGGACACCGCAACTTCCACCGTTTGCAGCAGGTTCATCAAAGCGGAATGACAATCCTCCATGTTGAAATGGTCTCGCCCTCGCCGGCGGGTGTCTCGCTCGCGGGCTGCGCAGACGAACCGCCCGCCACCTGCCGCCGCGTCGTCCGTGCCGTGATCATCGCGCACCGCGCCGCCGCCTCCGCCGGTCGTCATCGACGAACCGCGCCCGCCGCCCCCGCCCGTCGTCGAGGAAGTCCTGCCGCCTCGCCCACGCTACGCCGTGGTCTGGGTGCGCGGCCATTGGCGCTGGAACGGCCATCGCTACGTCTGGATTCGCGGCCATTACCGGCCGGCATAAGGCAAGAACGCTATCCGGCGGGCGGCGACGCCGCCGGGTCATTCCCACTCGATGGTGCTCGGCGGCTTGCTGGAAATGTCGTAGCACACGCGGTTGACGCCCTTGACCTCGTTGCAGATCCGGCTGGAAATGCGCGCCGAGCAATTCGTAGGGCAGCCGCACCCAGTCGGCCGTCATGCCGTCCTGGCTTTCGACGATGCGCAGGGCCACGGTGTTCTCGTAGGTGCGCTCGTCGCCCATCACGCCGACCGACCGCACCGGCAGCAGCACCGCGAACGACTGCCAGACGCGGTAGTACCAGTCGTGCGCCTTCATCTCGTTGACGACGACGGTGTCCGCGTCGCGCAGGATGCGCAGGCGTTCGGGCGTCACCTCGCCGAGGATGCGCACCGCCAGCCCCGGTCCCGGGAACGGCTGCCGGTGCGTCACCTCCTTCGGCAAGCCGAGTTGCGCGCCGACCTGCCGCACCTCGTCCTTGAAAAGCTGCCGCAGCGGTTCGATCAACTCGAACTTCATGTCTTCCGGCAGGCCGCCGACGTTGTGGTGGCTCTTGATGAGCGCCGCCGGGTTGCCGGAGATCGACACGCTTTCGATCACGTCCGGGTAAAGCGTGCCCTGCGCGAGGAACTTGTGCTCGCCGCCGTCCTGCCCGTCCGCAATTCCGCGGCCGCTTCCTCGAACACCCGCACGAACTCGTTGCCGATGATCTTGCGCTTCTGTTCGGGGTCGGTCACGCCCGCGAGCTTCGTCAGGAACCGCTCCGAGGCATCGACCGTCTTGAGCTGGATGTGGAAATTGTCGCCGAAAAGCCGCTGCACCGCCTCGGCCTCGTTCTCGCGCAGCAGGCCGTTGTTGACGAAGATGCACGTCAACTGGTCGCCGATGGCCTGATGCAGCAGCATCGCCGCGACCGACGAATCCACCCCGCCGCTCAAGCCCGAGGATCACGCGCTCCGTGCCCGACCTTCGCGCGGATTTCCGCGCACGTCTGCTCGATGAACGACCCCATCGTCCAATCCCGCTCGCAGCCGCAGACGCCGTAGACGAAATTCTGGATGATGTCCTTGCCGCGCGGCGTGTGCGCGACCTCCGGGTGGAACTGCAACCCGTACAACCGCCGCTCCGCGTCCTCGACCGCCGCGAAATCCGAGTTCTCCGTGCGCGCCACCGTGCGGAAGCCGGGCGGCAGGGTGTTCACCTTGTCGCCGTGGCTGTTCCAGACGTCGAGCTTCTCGGGCAGCCCCGCGAACAGCGGGCAATCCGCCGCCTCGACCTGCAGCGACGCCCGCGCCGTACTCGCGCTTCTTGCTGGCTTCCACCTTGCCGCCGAGGTGGAAGAACATCAGTTGCAACCCGTAGCAAATCCCCAGCACCGGCAGCCCGAGGTCGAACAACGCCGGGTCCGGCTGCGGCGCGTTCTCCGCGTACACGCTCGCCGGGCCGCCGGAAAGGATGATCCCCTTCGCGCCCATCCGCGCCAGTTCGGCCGCCGGCGTGTCGTAGCGCACGATCTGCGAGTACACCGAGCACTCCCGCACGCGCCGGGCGATGACCTGCGTGTACTGCGAGCCGAAATCCAGGATGAGGATTTTCGATCCCTCGAACGCGGCGGCGGTGCGTGTCGTCATGGGCGCGCCCGGTCGACGCGCTATTTCTTGACGATGAACATGGTCATCGCGTCGCCGACGCTTGATCTTGTCCACGACGGTCATGCCGTCGTCGAGCACCTTGCCGAACACGGTGTACTGCATGTCGAGGTGCGGCGCGTTTTGCAGCACGATGTAAAACTGGCTGTTGGCCGAGTGCGGATCGTTCGTGCGCGCCATCGCCAGGCTGCCGCGCTCGTTCTTGTAGGCGCGGTTGACCTCCAGCGGCAGGTTGCCGTACTTCGACCCGCCGCTGCCGACGCCGGGGCCGTCCACGCCGTCCTTGCTCTTGGGGTCGCCGATCTGCGCGACGAAATCCGGCACGATGCGGTGGAAGCGGATGCCGTTGTAGAAACCTTCCTCCGCGAGCATGAGGATGCGCTCGACGTGCTTGGGCGCGGCGTCGGGAAACAGCGCGCAATAAATGGACCCGCCGGCACGTCGATGCGGATGATGGGGTCCTGCCGCTCGGCGTATTTGGCGTCGCCGGGCTGGGCGGAGGGGGAAGTGGTTTGGCTCATTGGCTGATTTAAGGGCAAAACCGCCCCCGCGCCAGCGAAAAAGCTGTTCCACAAAACCAGTCTCTCGCGAACTGAAATGATGCCTGTCACCTCAAGCCTCCTTTTCTACAAGCTCTGCAGGAACATCTGCTTCTTGGCTTTCTTTAGTTCGCGCTCCCGGCTCTCGATCCATCTTGCTTCGGTGACATGGACGATTTCATCCCGGTCTAGGTGGCTCCGATCTCTTCGGTATTTGCATAGGCTTATCGAGGCAAACTTTTGACCCTCGTGATGTCTGCCGTGCAATGACGGACATTAGATCTACGCCAGTTGGGATTCTTCCCGGTAACGGTATCCCGACCGTCGAACTGAGACGCTTTTCCATGCAGTGATATCCAGACGGACGTATCCCACAAGCGCGGACGCCAACTTCCAGTTGCTCGATGCCCTAGAATTCGGGATGGGGCCAAGGCGAAACGGGCTTGGCGCGCCTCGTCCGTCGCGTTAAACTCCGCCCATGAGCGAAATCATCTTCCAGGTGACCGAAGACGAAAGCGATGGCGGCTGGACCGCCCGCGCGCTCGGACACGCGGTCTTCACCGAGGCGGACACGCTGGAGGAATTGCGCGTCAACGTGCGCGAAGCGGTCCTTTGCCACTTCGACGAAGGCAAGGCTCCGCCCGTCATCCGCCTGCACCGGGTCGTGGACGAATTGATCGCGCTGACATGAAACTGCCGCGCGACCTTTCCGCCGCCGATCTGGAGAAAGCGTTGCGGAGGGAGTTCGGCTACGAATGCGTCCGGCAGGTCGGTTCGCACCGACGACTGATCACGCAGACCGGCGGCGAGCATCGTCTGACAATTCCCTGGCACGATCCGTTGCGCGTGGGCACGCTGCGCGGCATCCTCGGCGAGGTCATGAGGCATCACGGCCTGACACTCGAAGCCTTGCTGCGCAGACTCGGCCTTGCCTGACGGTGATCTGGATTATTCCAGGAGGCTCTCGATCTCCTCGAAGGAGAGGGTTTCCAGCAGCGGCTCGTCTTTTTCGCGCTCGACGAGGCGAGGCGGTCAGTTCGCTTTTGCGGTTTTGCAGGGCGAAGATTTTTTCCTCCACCGTGCCGCGCGCGATCAGGCGGTAGGCCGTGACCACGCGCGTCTGGCCGATGCGGTGCGCGCGGTCGGTCGCCTGCGCTTCGACGGCCGGGTTCCACCACGGGTCGAAGTGGATCACCGTGTCGGCGCCGGTGAGGTTCAGGCCGACGCCGCCCGCCTTCACGCTGATGAGGAAGGCCGTCATGCGTTTCGTCGGTCTGGAAACGTTCGACCTGCGCGGCGCGGTCGCGCGGCTTGGTCGAGCCGTCGAGGTAGCAGAAGGGGGTCTTGGCGGCTTCGAGGTGCGCGGAGAGGATTTTCAGCATCGAGACGAACTGGCTGAAGATCAGGACGCGGTGGCCGCCCTCGCGGATTTCGTCGAGGAGTTCGTCGAGCAGGGCGAGCTTGGCGGAAAAGTGGGAACGCGGAACGCGGAACTCGGAACTGGCGGAGCCGGAACGAGAGGCTTCCAACGCTCCGTCATCGTCGGGTTCGTCCGAATCTGCGTCTGCCGTTCCGAGTTCCGAGTTCCGAGTTCCGATCCCCAGCAGGCGCAGGTCGCAACAGGCCTGGCGCAGGCGCAGCAGCGCGGTCAGGACGAGCATCCGGCCCGCGCCTTTGTTTTTGTCGCGGCGGGCGGTGTCGAGCTTGAGGCGGCTTTGTTCGAGGAGGCGCGCGGTAGACCTCGGCTTGCGCGGGGGTGAGGTCGCAGAAGGCGGTTTGCTCGATGCGCGTCGGGGAGTTCGGTGGCCACGTCCTTTTTGCGGCGGCGCAGGAGCACCGGGCGCAGGCGGCGGGTGAGGCGTTCGCGCACGGCGTCGGCGGCGGGGTCGCCGGGGCGGCTGAAGCGGGAGTTCGTAGCGTTCGCGGAAATCCTGGCGCGTGCCGAGGTAGCCGGGCAGCGCGAAATGCATGATCGACCACAGGTCGCGCACGCTGTTTTCCATGGGCGTGCCGGTCAGCACGAAACGGTGCCGGCTGCGGAGCGCGCAGGCGGCCTGGGCGACCTGGCTGTCGGGGTTCTTGATGTGGTGGGCCTCGTCGAGGATGACGGCGGCGAACTCGGTGTGCGCGGTATTTTTCCAGGTCGCGCCGCAGCAGGGCGTAGCACGTGACGACGAGGTCGGCGGCGGCGATCTGCGCGAAGAGCGGCGGCGCGGTCGGGGCCGTCGATGGCGAGGGTGCGGAGGTCCGGGGGTGAACTTGGCGGCTTCGCGCCGCCAGTTGTCCACGAGCGAGGTCGGGCAGACGACGAGCGAGGGAAGCGACTCGACGGCGGAGGCGGGCGGAGTCGCATTGTCGGCACGACTGGCTCCGTCCTCGCCGTTCCGCGCCGAGCCGCGTCCGAGTCCGCATGGCGGAAAGATAGGCCAGGGCTTGCAGGGTTTTGCCGAGGCCCATCTCGTCGGCGAGGATGCCGCCCAGCGCGTTGGCGGCGAGGAGGTGCAGCCAGCGGACGCCGTCGCGCTGGTAGGGGCGGAGCGCGGCGGCGAGGCCGGCGGGAAGCGGGTTCGGCGGCGCGCTGGAACTTCCCTGGCGTTCGCGGTAGTCGTTCCCACGACGGCGCGGCGGCGACGTCCCATTGTTCGAGGGTGCTTCGAGGTAGCGCCCTGGGACGCTGCAGCCGGTAGACGCCGGGGCGCGGCTGGGAGGGGTCGCAGTCGCGCAGGACTTCCTGGAAGTCGTTGAGCATGTCGGCGGGCAGGACGGCGAGCTTGCCGTTGCGACAGGCGGGCGGTGCCGGTGCCCATCTGGAGCAGGCGCTGGATTTCGGCCGGCGGGGATAGCGCTCGCCGCTGCTGCCGTGTGAGCGAGATCTCCATCTCGAACCAATCCTCGCCCGAGCCGCGCACGGCGATCTCCGGGGTGATGACCTCGATCTGCTTGGCGACGTTCGTGAACCGCGCGCCGACCGTGACGTTCCAGCCGGGGTCCTTTGCAGCGCGGGCAGGCCCAGGGCGAAGAAACGCAGGATGGCATCCTCGCCGCGCAGGAAATAGTGGCCGGTGGCGTCGGGTCCGGCGAAACCCCAGTCGGTGAGGCGGGCGAGCGCGGCGCGTTCGGCGGGGACGTTGCGCGTGTGGCGGACGCCGGGAGCGGCGGCGGGCGGCACGTAGGTGAAGGCCTCGCGGTCGCGGGTCGACGCCGATGGAGACGGTGCGGCCGTTCGGGTAGGTCGCCTGCAGCCGCGCGCCGAGTTGGTTGAGCGAGCCTTCGATGGACAGGGCGAACGGCGGGCTGGCCGGGTTCGACGCCCGCGAGGGTGCGGCGGGAGCGGCGGTGGAGGCGGCGGCGGAAGCGGCGGCCGGGAACGGGTCGGCGCGCAGGTCGAAGAAGGGTTCCAGCCGCGGCCATTCGGCGCTCAGGAACGCGGCGGCCTGGTCGCGCGGGCAAGCGGCGGGATTTTTCCTCGAAGAGCGCCTGGTAGGCGGCGGGCAGACCGGGGGAGACGGGCTGGAGCGTCGATCTGGCTCGCGCCGGGCTGAGCAGCCAGGCGCGTCCGCCGGCGACGAGCGCGCGGCTGCCGTCGGGCCATTGGACGCGCGAGTTCGAGCGCGTCGTCGGCGTTGAAGGTGGCGCGCAACGGCGGGCGGAGCGGGGTGGCGTCCACCGTCAGCTGCGCCGGCACGGCCGAGCGTGACGCGCGGATGATCGGCGAGGGCTTCGAGCAGCGCGAGGAAGCCGGCGCGGTCCACGAACGACATGCCGCCGGGCACGGCGTTCGTCGCAGCGGCGACGCGCTCCACGACGCGGAGATCTTCGGGCAGCAGCGTGCGCGGGCTGCCGGGCGCGCCGAACATCGCCGCGGTTGCCATTGGTGGAGAGTTCCAGGCCGACGAGGAGTTGGCCCTTTGCCCAGGCGGCGGCGAGGTCCGGCGCGAGGACGACGTGCAGCCGCGCCGCGGCGGCGGGGTCGGCCTGGAACGGCAACGCGACGGCGGAGCGGTTCTGCCGGCGCTCCGGGTCTGGCCGGGGCGGCAACCGGCGCGGGCGGATTCATGCCCGGCCAGGATCGCCAAGCCCGACCGCCAGCGAGTGCGCGCAGATCGTCCCGTATTCGCGCGACGGGCGGCAGGTGCAAAGGTTTTCGATATTGGTCGCGGTCTAGGATCTTGAGACCAGCGCGGTATTCCCGGTCCCCTTCGCTGCACGCTGCCCTGCAACAACGGCGGCGACCACGTCGCGCCGCTCACCCGTCCCGCCTCGCGCAAGCCCCGGGCGTGGCGGATCACCTCCCAGCCGCCGGCGGCGATGAGGAGTTTTTCGGTCAACGGGACGGGCGCGGTGGCCGGCAACGGGTATCGGGAAGGCTGCATGGCGTGGCGGAACAAGAAAAAACGTGTCAACGCTGGCGTTCGCGGACCAAACTTTGCTCTACGTCTACGCGTCCCGGCAACGCCACCCATGCACATGAAGCTCATCGCCATCGCCAATCAGAAAGGCGGGGTGGGTAAAACCACCACGGCGGTCAACCTTTCGGCGTGCCTCGCTGCGCTGGGCTGGCGCGTGCTGCTGATCGACCTCGATCCGCAGGCCAACGCCACCAGCGCGCTCGGGCTTCGAGGGCGTCGAGGGCCTGAGCCTGTACCGCGCGCTCGTCGGCGAGGCCGACATGGCCGATCAGGTCCTCCCCACCCGGCTTGGACAATCTGTTCATCATCCCGGCCGACCTCGACCTCGCCGGGGCGGAAGTCGAGGTCGCGCGCATGGACAACCACCTCGGCCGGCTGCGCGAGGTCATGCGTCCGCTCGTGGAGGATGCGCCGTTCGACTTCATGGTCATGGACTGCCCGCCGTCGCTGGGCATCCTGATGACCAACGCGCTCGCCGCCGCCGACGAACTGCTCGTCCCCATCCAGTGCGAATATTTCGCGCTGGAGGGGCTCTCCAAGATCGTCGGTCTGGTCGAGCAAATCCGCGAGGTCGGCGCAACGCCAACCTCACCATCGGCGGCATCGTCATGACGATGTACGAGCGCCCGCACCAACTCTGAGCCAGCAGGTCGTCAGCGAGGTCCGGAAGCATTTCGACGCCATGACCTACCAGACGACGATCCCGCGCACGGTGCGGCTGGCGCGAAGCGCCGAGCTTCGGCAAGACGATCCTCGAATACGAGCCCGGCGGCGTCGCGGCGAAAGCCTACCGGCGACTGGCGGAGGAGTTTATCCGCCGTCAGCGAGGCGAGGCGATCCCGGAAGCGCCGCTTGATCCGGAGTCCGACGAGATCGCGGAGCCAACGTCCTGATCCTGCTTTCGTGGCGGGCGCGAGGTTCGTGCAGTTGCGCGCTGGGGCCATCTTGCGGTATTTTCCCCGGCCGGTCCATCGGCATCACCTTGTCGCGTCATCGTTCCATCAACTTATCCGCTCCTCTTTTACTGGAGGGCTACCGGCGCGGATTGTTCCCGATGGCGCTGGAGGACGGCGAGATCGGCTGGTTTTCGCCTGACCCGCGCGGCATCATCCCGCTGGAGTCGGAGGGCTTTCACATCCCGCACGGCTTGAAGCGCGCCGCTGAAGAAAAACCCGTTCGACATCCGGATGAACTCGGCGTTCGAGGCGGTGATCCGCGCGTGCGCCCGCCGTTCGGAGACCTGGATCAGCGAGGAGATCATCCGCAGCTACCGCGACCTGCACCTGCTCGGCTATGCGCACAGCGTCGAGTGCTGGCTGGACGACGAACTGGTCGGCGGGTTGTACGGCGTGGCGCTGCGCGGCGCGTTTTTCGGCGAATCGATGTTTCACACGGCGACCGACGCCTCGAAGGTCGCGCTCGTGCGCGCTGGTCGAATGGCTGCGCGTCCGCGGCTATTCGCTGCTGGACATCCAGTGGACGACGCCGCACCTCAAGACGTTCGGAGCCATGGACATCCCGCGCGTGGAATATTTGCAGCGGCTGGGCACGGCGCTCCAGCAGCAGCGGGAATTTTGCTGAAGCGGGTCCGCGTTCAACGCGTCAGGCTGCGCAGCAGGTGGTAGAGTGTTTCCAGCCGGCCGACCTCGGCTCCCGCGTTGAACGCCCGCCGGTACGGTTCGCCCCAGATCGCTTCCAGTTCCAACGGCCGGCCCGCCACGAAATCGAGCACCGTGCTCGGCAGGTAACGACCCATCTCGGCGGTGCGCTTGAACTGCCCATCCGCAAAATCCGACGGGATCACGTACCCGAGTTTTTGCGCGGCGGCGATCACCTCGTCGGCCAGCCGGCGGGTGAGGTACGCCAGCGCGTCGTCGGCGAGCAGGTCGGCCGTGGAAACGGGTGGCTCGCCGATTTTGCGCTGGGCTGTCGCCAGCACGGTCATGCCGTTGAAAGGGATGTTCCAGACCAGCTTGCGCCAGCGCGCCTCCGCGAGGTCGGCCACCACCCGGGCATTGATCCCGCAACGCTTGAACTCCCACGCGATGTCGTGGGTACGCGGCAGGGGGAACCCGTGGTGTTCGCCGAGCGTGACGGCCCCGTAGCCGAGGTGCTCGATAATCCCCGGAGCCGTCTTGTTGAGGCAAACGAAACACAAACCTCCCAGCACGCGCTCCACCCCGTAGCGCGCGGCCAGGAATTCTTCGTTGCCCAACCCGTTTTGGAGAGTCAGCAACACCGTCCCCGGCCGCAACAGTGGAGCGAGCAACGCCGGGAGCGCATCGTTCGCCGTCGCCTTGACGGCGATCAACACGAGGTCGCACGGCCCGATGGTGTCAGTGGAGGCGTGGACCAGGGTTTTTGCCACGCGGAAATTTCCCTCGCGGCTTTTGACCCGCAGCCCGAAACGCTTCACCGCCACGCGTTCCTCCTCCGAGCGAATCAGAAAATGCACTTCGCGTCCGAAGTACGCGAGTTTCGCACCGTAGAAACCACCCACCGCACCGGCCCCCACGACGGCGATGCGGTATCGCGGCAGGACGTGGGTGGACGACTTCATTCTTCCCTACGGTTCTTCAACGCCGGGCGGCGGTCAGCATCGTGCGTTCGTTCGCCAACCGTGCAGCCGTCTCGACGGAATTACGGTGCAGGCGGGCGGTGTTCGCCAGTTCGCGGTTGTACCCGCCGCCGTAGAGCACGGCAACGGGGATGCCCCGGGGAACGAACAGTCCCAGCACGAAGGCGTCGCGCTCCGACATGTCTTTCAAGGTGAGCTGCATCTGGCCGAAGCGGTCGTTCTGGTGCGGGTCCGCGCCGGAAATCCAGACGACCAGGTCCGGCCGGAACGATTCCGCGGCCGGCGGCAACGATTGACGCAACGCATCCAGAAACACCGCACCGGAGACGAACCTCTCCAGCCCCACGTCGAGCGAACCGGGGACCTTGCGGCTCGGGTAGTTCGCCGCGACATGGATCGAATAGGTGAAAACGTGAGGATCAGCGCCCAGGAGGTCATTCGTGCCGTTGCCTTGGTGCGCGTCGGTGTCCACGACCATGATCCGCAGGTCGGGCCGGTCGGTCTGGAGATCGCGGACGGCGACGGCCACGTCATTGAGCAGGCAAAACCCCTCCCCCCGGTCCGCGAACGCGTGGTGGGTGCCGCCGGCGAGATTCGCCGCGACGCCGTCGGCCAGAGCGGCGCGGACCGCCCGGCGCGTGCCTTCCACCTCGCGGGCAGACCGCGCGAAAAGCTCCGGCGACGGCGGCAGGCCGAGAATCGTCGTTTCCTTGGGGGTCAGGTCGCCGCGCGAAAGGCGGTCCAGGTAGGCCGGATCGTGCACCCGTTCGAGGTGTTCGCGCGCCACGGGTTCGACTTCCTCCACGTCCGCCGCCACGATCACCCCCCTGTTCACGAACATGTCGAAGGCCATCGGAAACTTGACCATCGGGAACGGATGCCCCTCCGGCAACGCTAAGAAATATCCCGGCGAATAGAAACAGCGCATCGATTCCCTTCAAGGAACGTCCGGCGTCGCGCGCCGGATGAATTCAAGGCTTGGATGCTCCCTGCGCCGTGTTCACCGCATCCGCCGGAGCCATCGGCTCCGCGCCCGGCTCGGGAGTGATGCAACGCGTCCTGGCCATCCTGCGTGCCGGTGATCAGCCGCGAACCCCGGTAGAACGTGACGTAGTTCCAAGCCCATTCGCCCATCACCGCGAACCGGTTGCGGAAACCCACGAGATAAAAGATGTGGATCCCCGCCCACATCACCCAGGCGAGGAACCCGCCGAAGCGGATCCGAAATTCAGGTCCGCCACCGCCTTGTTGCGCCCGATGGTCGCCAGACTGCCCTTGTCCCAGTAATGGAACTTCATCGGCTTGCCGCCCGCGAGCGTTTCCAGGATGTTGCTGCGCCGCGTGCCGGCCCTCCTGCATCGCCGTGGGGCTGACGCCGGGCAGCGGCTTGCCGGTCTGGTGCGAGAAATTCGCCATGTCGCCGATGACCTGCACCTCGGGGTGGCCCGGGATGGTCAGGTCTTCGTTGACGACCACCCGGCCCGCCTTGTCCACCGGCACGCCGAGCGTCTTGCCCAGCGGCGACGCCGCGTTGCCCGCCGCCCAGATCACCGTGCGCGCCGGGATGAACTGCCCGCCTTTGACCTCCACGCCCTCCGGCCGTGACGTTCGTGACCTGCCAGCCCCTCGTGGACCTCGACGCCGATTTCTTCGAGCTGCTTCTTGCCGCTGGCGGACGAGGTCCGGCGGGATACGCCGCCGAGGATGCGCGGCGCGCCCTCGATGATGATGACCTTGGCGCTTGGCGGAGTTGATGCGCCGGAAATCGCGCGTCATCGTGTGCCGGGCGATCTCGCTGATGGCCCCGGCCATCTCCACGCCCGTCGGGCCGCCGCCGACGATGACGAACGTCATGGCCGCGTCGCGCTCGGCCTGGTCGACGGCTTTTTCGGCGATCTCGAAGGCGACGAGCATCCGCTTGCGGATTTCCACGGCGTCGGCGAGGTTCTTCAGGCCGGGCGCGAATCTTTTCCCATTCGTCGTGGCCGAAGTAGCTGTGGCGCGCGCCGGTCGCGACGATCAGAAAATCGTAGGGCAGCACCAGGTCCTCGGTGATGACCTTGCTGCGCCTCCACGTCGATGCGCTGCACCTCCGAGAGGATGACCTCGACGTTTTTCTGGTGGCGGAAGATTTCGCGCAACGGCCGGGCGATGTTGGCGGGCGTGAGGCCGGCCGTGGCCACCTGATAGAGCAGCGGCTGGAAGAGGTGGTGGTTGCTGCGGTCGATGAGCGTCACGTCCACCTCCTCGCCCTTGAGCTCCTTGACGGCTTCCAGCCCGCCGAAGCCGCCGCCGATGACGACGACGCGCGGGCGGCCGGAGCGCGGCCGGCTCGACGGGCGTCGGTGCGAGGCGGGCTGTCAGGCTGGGCAGCGGCTGGGCGGCGGGCTGGTTCCGTGGTGGCGGTGCTCATAGATACGGATGCTCCGGACGAGGTGCGCTGTGCACGAATACGATCTTCCGGCATCGGAGCCGCCGGGCAAGGCGAGCTTGTGAAATATTTCACAAATAGCGCTTGCGCCCCTGCCGGGGCAGAAATTACTTGTGGAGGGCCGGCCCCTCGCCGACCATTCGCTCCGGCTTCCGCTTCTCCGCTTGCTCATGGCCCTGCGCACCCAAGAAATCGAAGCGCCCGACACGCTCGCCCGCGCCCAGGCCTCGCTCGGCAGTCTGCGCGAGACGACCGAGCGACATGATCGGCGAGAAGATGATCCTCAACATGGGTCCGTCGCACCCGGCGACCCACGGCGTGCTGCGCCTCGTGCTCGAACTCGACGGCGAGATCATCACCAAGGCCACGCCCGACGTCGGCTACCTGCATCGCGGCGACGAGAAGATCGCCGAAAACATGCAGTACAACCAGTTCGTGCCTTACACGGACCGGCTGGATTACCTCGCGCCGCTGGCCAACAACGTCGCCTACGCGCTGGCCGTGGAAAAGCTCATGGGCTGGGAACTGCCGCCGCGCGGCAAGGCGCTGCGCGTGATCTGCTGCGAGATGGCGCGCATCTCCGCGCATTTGCTCGGCCTGGGGGCGTTCGCCATGGATACGGGCGCGATGACCGTGTTCCTGTACACGTTCACCGAGCGCGAGAAGATTTACAACCTGACCGAGCAACTGACCGGCGCGCGGTTCACCACGAGCTACACGCGCATCGGCGGGCAGATCCGCGACCTGCCGGAGACGTTCGTGCGCGCAGTTGCGGCAGTTTCTCAAGGAAGTCGATCCCGGTCGCTCAACGAGATCGACGGCCTGCTCACGCGCAACCGCATCTTCGTGGACCGCACGCGCGACGTCGGGCGTCATCACGAAGGAACAGGCCATCGCCTTCGGCTCTGTCGGGGCCGAACCTGCGCGGCTCGGGCGTCGATCACGACCTGCGCAAGAAGCATCCGTATCTCGACTACCAGAACTACGATTTCGACGTGCCCATCGGCACGGTGGGCGATTGCTACGACCGCTACCTCGTGCGCCTGGAGGAAATGCGCCAGAGCGTGCGCATCCTCGAACAGGCGCTCGACAACCTGCCCGACGGCCCGATCAACGTCGTGGACGGCAAGAACATCCTGCCGCCCAAGCAGGCCGTGCTGATGAAGATGGAGGAACTCATCCACCATTTCATCCTGGTGACCGAAGGCATCGACGCGCCGCCCGGCGAGGTGTATTTCGGCGCGGAAAACCCGAAGGGCGAACTCGGCTTCTACATCAACAGCCGGGGCGGCGGCGTGCCGCACCGGCTCAAGATCCGCGCCCCGTCCTTCGTCAACCTGAGCATCCTGCCCGACGATCCTGCCCGGCCACATGATGAGCGACGTGGTCGGCCATCCTCGGCAGCATGGATTTCGTCATGGGCGAATGCGACCGCTGATCCGATCCACCCGCATCCTTCCCCGTCGCTATCAATCATGAAAACCCGTCTCCTTTCCCTCGCTCGGCTGCGCTGCTCTCGCCGGCGCCGTCACTCTCGGCATCACCGCCTGCGACAAGCAGGGCAACGCCGAAGATCACCGAGAACCTCAACACCAAGCTGACGCCCGCCAACATCGCCAAGATGCAGAAAGGGCATGACGCGCATCGCAGGTCGTGGCGCTGTTCGGCCAGCCGACCGATCCGGCGACGTGAAGGACTTCGTGATCTTCAAGAAGCAGACCGTCACCTACGTCGAAGGCAAGGAATCGCTTTCCGTCACTTACAAGAACGACGAGGTCGAAGAGTTCAACAGCACGGTCGGCGCGACCACTTCCACCACCACGACCAGCGACGGCCAGACGACCACCACCACGACCACCACGAAGTCGCAGTAGCCGTCTGTCCGCCACACCGCCAGCCAACTGCCGCGCGATGGAAATTCCCGCCGAACTGGAACAGAAGATCGACGAGGTCATCACCCATTACCCGGTGTCCAAGCGCAGCGCCGCGTTGCCGCTGCTGCATCTTGTTGCAGGAGCATTTCGGCTACGTCAGCCCGGAGGCCGCCGACTGGGTCGCGGCCAAGCTCGAACTCCAGCCGATCAACGTGCTGGAACTGGTGACGTTTTACCCGATGTTCCGCGCGGCACCGCCCGGCAAGCACCACATCCGGGTCTGCCGCACGCTGTCCTGCGCGATGGCGGGTTCGTACCAGTTGCTGAACGACCTGTGCGAGATGGCGAAGATCAAGCGCCCCGAGCACGCCGGGCACGGCACGCCGTTCACCGTCGGCGAGGACGGCAAGTTCACCATCGAGTTCGTCGAATGCCTCGCCAGTTGCGGCACCGCGCCGGTCTGCATGGTCAACGACGATTTCTACGAGAACGTGAACAAGGAATCGGCCGCGGAAATCCTGCAGAAATACGCGTAGCGGACCTAACTCCGTACCCATGGTTTCGCTGCATCAAACAACCCCATCCGCGCGAACGGCGGATGATCTTCAAAAACGTGGACCGTCCCGGCTGGAAGCCGGACATCGACACGTATCTCGAGTGACGGCGGCTACGAGGAGTTGAAGAAGGCGCTGACGATGTCGCAGGCGGACATCGTCAACGAGGTCAAGGCCAGCGGCTTGCGCGGACGCGGCGGCGCGGGTTTCCCTGCGGCGTGAAGTGGGGCTTCATCAAGCAGGACAGCCCGAAGCCGATCTACCTGATTTGCAACGCCGACGAATCCGAGCCGGGCACGTTCAAGGACCGCTACATCATCCACCAGGACCCGCACCAGCTGATCGAGGGGATGATCATCTCCTGCTACGCGGTCAACGCGAAGCTGGCTTACATCTATATCCGCGGGCGAGTTTCCCGAAGGCGCGAAGATCCTCGAACGCGCCCTCGCCGAAGCGCGCGCGAACGCGGATTCCTGGGCAAGAACATCCAGGGCATCGGGCTTCGACTGCGAAATCTACGTCCATCGCGGCGCGGGCGCGTACATCTGCGGCGAGGAAACGGGCCTGATCGAATCGCTCGAAGGCAAGCGCGCCTTACCCGCGCATCAAGCCGCCGTATTTCCCGGCCGTGCTCGGCCTGTACCAGTGCCCGACCATCGTCAACAACGTGGAAACGCTCTGCCACGTGAAGCACATCATCGCGCATGGGCGGCGCGGAGTACGCCAAGATCGGCAGGCCGAACAACACCGGCACGCGCATCCTCTGCGTCAGCGGCGACGTGCAGAAGCCCGGTTATTTCGAGGTCGAACTCGGTCAGCGTCACGATGGGCGAAGTCATCAACGACCTCTGCGGCGGCATGAAGGAAGGCCGCAAGCTCAAGGCGGTCATTCCCGGCGGCAGCAGCGCGAAGGTGCTGCGCGCGGACGAGAAGTTCAAGATCAAGGAAAAGGGCCCGGACGGCGCGATGGTGGACAAGGAAATCACCCTCGACGATATCCCGATGGATTTCGACACGCTGGCGGCGGTCGGCTCGATGGCGGGGTCGGGCGGCGTCATCGTCATGGACGACTCGCGCGACATGGTCGAGACGCTCGCGAACATCAACGAATTCTACGCGCACGAAAGCTGCGGCCAATGCACGCCCTGCCGCGAGGGTTCGCTGTGGATGAAGAAGATCACCCGGCGCATGGTCAGCGGCGAGGGCGCGAAGCAGGACCCGGCCGTGCTCAAGAGCGTGGCCGACAACATCGCGGGCAAGACGATCTGCGCCTTCGGCGAGGCGTGCGCGTGGCCGACGCAGAGTTTCGTGGCCAAGTTCAAGGACGAGTTCGACGCCAAGGCGCAGAAGAACGTCACCCCGCGCGAGGTGTCCGACGGCGTCGCACTGCAGAAGGCCGGCCGTGCTCGTCATGGCCACGAGGTCGCGCAGGCACGGCGGAGGCGTCAGACCGAACCGGCGGAATGTCACGCAGCAGCGGCGAGTCAGAAATCTGAATCGCCAACGCAGCTGGCCATCTCACCGTCTGGCGAACGCGCCGTGATGCGTCGGCGACCGGTTGCACATGCGACCGGCGAGCTATTGCACTGCAGACATCAAGGCTGGACTCGCATAGTACCCGTTGAGAAACTGCGATTAGCAGTCTGCCGATACGTTGGTCCGATCCGATGCAGCTCGACGCAGTGTGTTTTGGGCGCGTCGAACGGCTGCAGGTCGCTCCTGGAGACATGGATTTGGTTGATCCGCGTCTCGACGGTTCGAATCCCGGGTCGCGACACTGACGCCAATGCGCCGGTCAATCCCGATCTTTATGAGCAATCCCACCACGACCACCGCTCCCCCGCCCGTTCAAATGCTGAACGTGCAGGTGGACGGCGTCTGGCACCAGTTTCCCAAGGGCACGCGGGTCATCGAGGCTTGCACGCAGGCGGGCAGGTACGTGCCGCGTTATTGCTATCACCCGAAGCTTTCCTCGCCGGGCAATTGCCGCATGTGCCTGATCGAAATGGGCATGCCCAAGATGGGCGCGGACCGCAAACCCGAGCTCGGGCCGACGGCAAGCCCGTCATCAACTGGATTCCCCGCCCGCAGATTTCTTGCGCGCAGGACATTGCCGAGGGCATGGGCATCCGCACGGATTCGCCGATGGCGCAGGAATGCCGCAAGGGCGTGATGGAGTTTCTGCTCATCAACCATCCGCTCGACTGCCCCATCTGCGACCAGGCGGGCGAATGCCGGTTGCAGGAATTCAGCGTCGAGTACGGCAACGACAGTCGCGCTTTCTCGAAGAGAAGGTCCACAAGCCCAAGCACGTCGATCTCGGGCCGCGCATCGTGCTGGACGACGAACGCTGCATCCTGTGCTCGCGCTGCATCCGGTTCACGCAAGGAGATCGCCAAGGACGACGCGCTCGGGTTTCGTGGATCGCGGCAGCTACACGACGCTGACCGCCCACCCGGAGCGGCCGTTCGACAACAATTACACGCTCAACACCGTGGACATCTGCCCGGTCGGCGCGCTGACCTCCAAGGATTTCCGCTTCAAGATGCGCGTCTGGTTCCTCAAGGAAACGAAGAGCATCTGCACGAGTTGCGGGACGGGTTGCAACACCGTCGATCGGCAGCCGCGAGGACGTGGTTTACCGCCAGACCCCGCGCGAGAACAACGACGTGAATTCGGCCTGGATGTGCGATTACGGCCGGCTGAATTTCCATTACCTGCACGACGCCCGCCGGCTCACTGCTCCGCAGGTGCGGCAGGCGGACGGCTCGTTGCCGGTCGGCCGAGTGGAAGCACGGCTATCGGCCGCGCGGCGGCGCAGTTGCGCGAGTTCAAGGGCGAAGAAATCGCCATCATCGCCAGCGCGCGCATGACCAACGAGGAACTCTACCTCACGCGCCGGCTGGCTGACGCGCTCAAGTGCGCGCTGCTCGACGTCGTTCCGCGCACCGGCGAGGGCGACGACATCCTCCTCAGCGCCGACCGCAACCCGAACACCGCCGGCGCGAAACTGCTGCGCGTCGCCGCAGACGAGCCGGGCGCGAAGCTGAAAGCGATCATCGACGGCATCAACGCGCCACCGATCCACGCGCTGATTTGCCTCGGCGAGGACGCTCGCCGAGCACGGCGCGCACCGCCCAGGCGCTCGAAGACCTGCCCGTGCCTCGTCGCTACGAGCATCCTGCCCAACGCGACGACGGCCGCCGCGACGGTGGTTTTGCCCGGCGCGGGTTCGCCGAAAAACGCGGGTCGATGATCAACGTCAAGGGCCGCCTGCAGCGCCTCAACCGCGCCATCACGCCGCCCGGACGACGCGCGCGACGACTGGGAAATCCTGCGCGACCTCATCCTGGCGCTCAGCGGCAGCAACGGCCTCTACATGATCGAAGACGTTTTCAAGGCGATGGCCGGCGAACTGCCCGCGCTCGCCGGGCTGAGCCTGAGCAAGATCGGCGACCTCGGCGTGCAGGTCATTCACGAAGTAGGAACAGAAAGACGTGCCAGTCGCGTCGGACGAGAAAGCACCGGCGCGCTGCCCACTCCCAGCTAGCCGTCACCTGCCTGCCAAGCCTTCGAGTCACCCATTCGTTTCATGGACTGGAAGTTCACCATTATCTCGCTTGCCAAGATCCTCGGCGTCATCTTCGTGGTGATCCTGCCGCTGGTTTCGTACACGGTTTACGCCGAACGGCGCGTCAGCGCGCTGATCCAGGATCGCATCGGGCCGAACCGCACCGGCTTTCCGCTGACCCTGCTCGGGTTCAAGAAGGATTTCCAGTTGCTCGCTCTGGCGGGTTGGGCCAACCCATCGCGGACGCGATGAAGTTCCTGTTGAAGGAGGATTTCACTCCCGCGCACGTCAACAAATTTTACTACTGGCTCGCGCCGTGTCTGGCGATGGTGCCGGCGATGCTGACCATCGCCGTTGTGCCCTTCGGCAGCTCGCTGCTGGGTCGTGCCGATGGTGATCGCCAACGTCAACATCGGCGTGCTGTTCGTTTTTGCCGTGGCGTCGCTCGGCGTGTACGGCATCGTCCTCGCCGGGTGGTCATCGAATTCCAAATACCCGTTCCTGGGCGGCGTGCGTTCGACCTCGCAGATGATTTCCTACGAGTTGTCGCTCGGGCTGTCGGTCATCCCGCTGTTTCTCGTCATGGGCGAATTGAACCTGCCCAAGATCGTCGAGTACCAGATCGCCCACGGCTGGACGATCCTGCCTTTCACGAACCTGCGCGACTTTGCTGCCGGGCTTGTTCGGGCAGGCGCATCGGATTTGGCGACTTCGTGAACTGGCGGCAGGTCTTTCTGTGGATTCCGATGATGATTTCGTTCTTCATCTTCACGGTCTCCATCTTCGCGGAGACGAACCGGCTGCCGTTCGACCTGCCCGAAGCCGAGACGGAACTCGTCGCCGGCTACCACACGGAATATTCGTCGATGAAGTTCGCGCTGTTCTTCCTCGGCGAATACGCGGCGATGATCACGGGCTGCTCGTTGATCGTGACGCTTTTCCTCGGCGGCTGGCACGTCCCTTTCATCCCGGACGGCAGCGGCGCCGGGCCTGTTCGGGGTGTTCTGGGGATTGGTAAACATCGCCTGTTTTTTCGCCAAGGTTTCGCTGCTGCTGCTGTTCTTTATCTGGATGCGCTGGACGCTGCCGCGCTTCCGCTACGATCAACTGATGCGACTCGGCTGGGTCTTCTTCTTCGAGGTCGCGCTGGTGAACATTCTTCTCACCGCGATCATCGTGGCTTGCGCGCCGCAATGAGTTAGCGCTCTGCATCCTTTACTCCAATCTTATGGCAATCACCGATTCCACGCCGCCCACTGACGCTGAAAGAAAAGCTGTACGTCCCGGCGATCTTCAGCGGTCTTGCCACCACCTTGCGGCACTTCGTGCGGATGCTCACCGGCAAGACGAAGGTCGCTTCAATGCAGTACCCCGAGGAAAAGTGGGACAGCCATCTGCCGGCGTACTATCGCGGCGCGCCCGCGCTGGTGGAGGACGAACACGGCCGCGAGCGTTGCGTCGCCTGCCAGCTTTGCGAGTTCATCTGCCCGCCGCGCGCCATCAAGATCAAGCCGGGCGAAATCGCGGAGGGCGACAAGTTCCGCAAGGTCGAGAAATTCCCGCAAGCGTTCGACATCGACATGATCCGCTGCATCTACTGCGGATTGTGCGAAGAGGTCTGCCCGGAGCCGGCCATCTTCCTGCAAAAACAATACGCCATCACCGGGGTGACCCGCGAGGAAATGGTCCACGACAAGGACAAGCTTCTACGAGACTCGGCGGCCTCAAGACCGGGACTGGTCCACAAGTGGAACGACAAGAAGTAAGCTGCGCCCTTTCCACCAGGACCGACGTGTTGTAATCCTCCCGCTCCCCATGAGTCCGCTGCTTTTTTGGACTTTCGCCGTCGTGATGCTGATTTTCGGCGTCTCGGTCGATCGCGCAGCCCAACCCGGTGTCGAGCGCGCTGAGCCTCGTGGTCACCTTCATCGCGCTGGCGGTGCTCTTCGTTTCGCTGGACGCGTTCTTTATCGGCATCATCCAGATTCTCGTCTACGCGGGGGCGGTCATGGTGCTGTTCCTCTTCATCATCATGCTGCTGGACCTGCGCGCGGGCCAGCGACAGAAGGCGAATCCAGTCGACGATCGCCGGCGGCATGCTGATCGCCCTGCTTTTCGTGGGGCAGCTCGTGCACGTGCTCAACAACTTCCCGCGGGCAAACGTCACCGCGCCGGCTTTGTCCGGCCCGGTCAACGACGTGCAGAGCGTGGGACACATGCTGTTCACCAGCTACAATCTCCGTTCCAGATCGTCGGCGTGCTCGTGCTCGTGGCGACGGTCGGCGTCGTCGTCCTGAGCAAACGCGAACTGGAATAATCTTTCTTTCCCCGTGGTCACGCTCAACGATTATCTGCTCGTCAGCGGCCTGCTGTTCTGCCATCGGCTTCGCCGGGGTGATGCTGCGGCGCAACATCATCATCATTTTCATGTGCCTGGAGTTGATGCTCAACGCCGCCAACCTGTCGCTCGTGGCGTTTTCGCGCTTCAACCTGACGCCCGCCGGCACGCCGAACTACAACGCGCAGGTGCTCGTGTTTTTCATCATCACGGTCGCGGCGGCGGAGGTGGCGGTGGGACTGGCGATCATCGTGGCGCTCTACCGCGCGAAGCAGACCATGCAGGTCAACGACATCAACAAGCTGCAATTCTAACCGGCGCTCACGGCAGTTTTTCCAAGTCCTCCGGTCCCATGCATTTCTTTCCCTGGCTCGTCCTCTTCAGCCCGCTGGTGGCGGCGCTGCTGATCCTGCTCGTCACGCGCGGGGCGCGGAACTGAGCGCCTATCTGTCGCGTGGCGGCGGTGGCGGTGGCGTTCGTTGGCAGCTGTGCGCTGCTGTGCTGGCGGCGCCGCCGACCATACCGCATTTTGCCTGGATCGATTTCAGCCCGTACGCTGCAGATCAACTTCGGTGCTGACCATCGATGCCGCTGAGCCGGACGATGCTCATCGTCGTGACATTCGTGGGTCTGCTCGTCCACGTCTATTCCCTCGGCTACATGCACGAGGACCGCGACATGGCGCGGTATTTCGGCGGGCTGTCGCTGTTCATGTTCTCGATGCTCGGCATCGTCTGGCCGACAATTTCGTGATGATGTTCATCTTCTGGGAACTCGTCGGCGTGAGCAGCTATCTGCTCATCGGCCACTGGTACGAACGCCCGGCGGCGGCCGAACGCGGCGAACAAGGCGTTCCTGGTCAACCGCATCGGCGACTTCGGATTCATGATCGGCATCTTGATGCTCTGGCGGTATCACCGGGTCAGGTGGATTTCGCGTGAGATCGCAGTCGGCACTGCGACTCGGCGTCGGGACGTGTCGCCCAATGGTTTAAGCTCGGCCTTGCCATACCTGACGGTGGCCACGCTGCTTCGTTTTCTGCGGGCCGATGGGCAAATCGGCGCAGGTGCCGCTGCACGTCTGGCTGCCGGACGCGATGGAAGGCCCCACGCCGGTTTCCGCGCTGATCCACGCGGCGACGATGGTGGCGGCGGGCGTGTATCTGCTGGTGCGGATCACGTTCCTGCTCGTCCTCGTGCCGGAGGCGTGCGAGGTCATCGCCTGGATCGGGATCATCACGGCGGTGTTGGCCGCGCTGATGGCTACCCAGCAGAGCGACATCAAGCGCATCCTGGCGTATTCGACGCTTTCGCAGCTCGGTTACATGATCTGCGCCGTCGGCTGCTCGGCGGGGGATGCGGCGATGTTCCACCTGTTCACGCACGCCTTTTTCAAGGCGTTGCTTTTCCTCGGCGCGGGCGCGGTCATCCACGCGCTGCACCACGAGCAGAACATCTGGAAAATGGGCGGACTGCGCGACGAAGATGCCGATCACGTTCTGGACGTTTCTCATCGGCACGCTGGCGTTGATGGGATGTCCGTTCTTCAGCGGATTTTTCAGCAAGGACGCGATCCTCGTCGGCGATGGCGGCAGAAGCAGCCGATCATCTGCTTGCTGGGGTTGTTCACGGCGTTCCTGACGGCGTTTTACATGGCGCGGCTGTTCATCGTCGTGTTCCTCAACCAGGCCAAATCCAAGGTCGTCGCGCACGCGCACGAGGTGCCGGCGGTCATGTCCTGGCCGTTGGCGATCCTCGCGGTGCCGGCGGTCTTCGCCGGGTATCGGTTTCGTCGCGGGTCCGGTGCTGCACCAGGCGGAACCGGCGGCCGAGCATCGAACACCCTGCAGGCGGTTTTCTACTGGCACTCGTGCCGTACCTTGCGGTCGCTGCGTTTCTGCTCGGACTGCGTGTGCGGGTTCCTGCTGTACCGTGGCCGGACGAGCGATCCGATGCACGTCGACCGTGCTGCGCCAGAAGTTTTACTTCGACGAATTTTATGCGGCCCTGGTGCGGCGGCACGCAGGACACGCTGGCCACGGTCTCGCGCGTGGTTCGACCGCTGGATCATCGACGGCCTCGGCGTGCGCGGCCTGAGCGGTGCGACATGGGGGACGGGATTCGTGCTGCGGTTCCTTCAGGTGGGCAATTTGCAGGCGTACGCGTTCTTTTTCGGACTCGGCGTGCTCGTGCTGGTTTATCTGGCCATCGTGTCCTGAGTCCGGTTGCGGAAAGCCCTTTTTCTATGCCCCACGAAACGCCATGATGACCGATCAGCGAGAGCCTGATGCCACTGGTGTTGCTGGTGCCGCTGGTGGCCGCGGTGGCGGTGCTGTTCGGCGCGCCGGCGCGCCGCACGTCAATCGCTGGCGGCGTGGATCAATCTCGATCGTGGCCCTGTTGCTTGGGCGCAACTTACAGCCTGCCGTTTCACTACACGATGTTTCGAGGTGGTCCCGGCGCTGGACCTGAAATTTCTCGTCGGTCTGGACGGCTTGAGCTTGATGATGGTGCTGCTCACTAGCATCGTCACGTTGAGCGCCGTGTGGGTTGCGCCGAAGATGGAGCACGACCCTGGCGAGAACGGTTTCTATGCCTGCCTGTTGTTCATCTCGGCGGGTGTGCATCGGGGCTTTCGTTTCGTTCGACCTGTTCTTTTTTTACGCGTTCCACGAATTGGCGCTGATCCCGACGTTCCTGCTTATCGGCATCTGGGGGCACGGCGAAGATCGGGTCGCAGCCGCGTGGAAGATCACAATCTATCTCGCGGTGGGCAGCTTCGTTTTGCTGCTCGGATTGCTCGGATTGTATGTGAACCTGCCGGCGGCGGACCGTACGTTCGACCTCACGAAGCTGGCCACGCTCGATCATCCGCTCAGCGTCTCGACCCAAAATTGGGTGTTCCCGTTGGTGCTGATCGGTTTCGGGACGCTGATTTCCCTGTTCCCCTTCCACACGTGGGCACCTTCCGCTTACGCCGCCGCGCCGACGCCCGCCACCATGCTGCATGCCGGGGTCCTCAAGAAGTTTGGCCTCTACGGTCTGATCCGCATCGCGGTGCCGCTCCTGCCGGAAGGAATGCACCACTGGATGAACCTTCTCTTGGTCCTGCTGGCGGGGAATATCCTCTATGTCGGGTTGGTGACCATCGCGCAAAAACGCCTCGACCTCATGTTGGGTTATTCGAGCGTGATGCACATGGGTTACATCTTTCTGGGTATCTCCAGCCTGAACATCATCGGCCTGTCCGGAGCGGCGACCCTGATGTTCGCGCACGGACTTTCCATCGCCCTGCTTTTCGCGGTGGCGGGTGAATTACGCACCCGTACCGGGACCTTGCGCATGGACGAACTCGGCGGACTCGCGCGGTCAATGCCCTATCTCGCGCTGGCCTTCGGACTTGGCTTGTTCGCGTCGATCGGTCTGCCTGGGTTTGCGAATTTCGCGTCGGAGGTCATGGTGTTCTTCGGTGCGTTTTCGGCGGAAGCACATTTGGCAAAAGGCGCGGACGACAGCCTCATCAAGATTTTCGACCGCCACCAGATTGTCACGGTCATCGCGCTGTGGGGCGTGGTGATGTCCGCCGTGTACATGCTGCGGGCGTTCCGGCGGGTATTCCTCGGCGAAGCACGGGTTTCGGAGGAGAACATCCCGGCTGCGCCGATGGGTGCATTTGCCGATCTCGTCGGCGGGCGGCGGGCGGCACTGGCGCTGTTGATCGTCGGTCTGGTCGTGGTCGGATTCCGGCCGGACCTTTTGCTCGAAACGGTGAAGCCCTCGATTAACTATCTACTGCCCATCGAAACGGGCGACCATTCCTCGACGGTTGCGCAGCCTCAACCGCCGGCCACTTCCTTGCCTGCTGACGGGTCTGTTTCTCGCGGCTGAGTCTTCCACGGCGGCGGCTGACGCGTTGTTCACATTTTTTATGCATCTGCCTCCGTACATCCTGGAAGCCGCGGTCCTCGGGCTGGGTCTTCTGCTGCTGCTTTGCGAGATGTTCATCAGCGGGGATAAACGCTACTTGGCGTGGATGGGCATCGCGGGCTTGCTGGTCGTCTTGGCGGCGAGTTTTGCCGCGAGTCCGGTCACGGAAACGTTTTCCAACACCGATCTGCAAGCCTCGTACCAGTCGTTCTACAGCCTGGATGCCCCGGCGCTGTTCTTCAAGCGATTCGCCCTCCTGACGACGGCCATCGTCCTGGTCATGTCGGTGGATTACCTCGGGGTCGTGCGAAAGTTCACCCCCGGGGCGAATGAAAACGGTGGTCTCGGAGAGTTCCTGGCCCTGCCCGTCCTGACTTGTGCCGGGCTGATGTGGATGGCCTCGGCAGTGGATTTCGTGATGATCTTCGTCTCGCTCGAACTCGTCACGATCTCCTTCTACGTGCTCGTCAGTTACACCCGGCGCAACGCCGCCTCGCTGGAAGCGGGCGTGAAATATTTGATTCTCGGCGCGCTTTCGACCGGCTTTTTCGTTTACGGCATCACCTGGATTTTTGGGATCACGGGACAGACGAACCTCGCCGCAGTTTCACTAGCTTTGGCAAAAATGTATCCGGCAGGCACGACGGCGAGCATCGCGCCGGTGATGTTCGCGTTTTTTTTACTGACGATTGCGCTCGGGTTCAAAGATCGCGGCGGTGCCGTTCCAAATCTGGGTGCCCGACGTTTACCAAGGCGCGCCGACGCCGGTGGCGGCGTTCCTTTCGGTGGGTTCGAAGGCGGCGGGCTTTGTCGTCTTCATGCGGGTCCTGGAGACGTTTTTCAGCGCGCAGGCCATCGCTGGCAAGATGGGCACCCTGCTCGTCGTGCTTGCCGCCGCCACCCTGATTTACGGCAACCTCGCCGCTCTGCCGCAGAACAACCTCAAGCGTTTGCTCGCCTATTCGAGCATCGCGCACGCCGGATATCTCCTGATTGCGGTGGCCAGCGCCGCCACGATCAGTCCGTCTGCGGGGGCTTCCAACGGCGTGCTTCCCGGAGAGGCGATCTCGGTTTATCTGGCGGCTTACCTCCCGATGACGTTGTTGGCGTTCATGGTGATGATCGTGGTTGCGAACCATTCGGCCGGTGACGATATCGCGGATTTCAACGGCTTGGCGAAGCGCTCGCCGTTCCTCGCTTTCGCCATGTTGGTTTCGATGGCCTCTCTGGCGGGTTTGCCTTTCACCGCCGGTTTCCTCGGCAAGTTGCTCGTGTTCACCGTGGCGCTGGCACAAAAGCAGTACCTTCTCGCCATCATCGGAGTCGTGACGGTCGGTTGCGGGTTTTACTACTATCTCCGGGTGGTGCGCGCGATGTATTTCCAATCTGCCGCCACTGGACAGGAACCGGCCACGGCGATTCCGGTTAGCCTCGTGACCAGGGCGACGATCATTGCGTTGGTCGTGGCGATCTTCGTGCTTGGAGTTTACCCTTTACCGTTGTTAAGAGGGGGATTGTCCAAAGCGGTCGGCGCGAGCGTCGGCGCGCCACACGTGGAGCCGTCAACGCTCCTCGGCAGTCACTGAATCGGGCCGAATCAGTCGTCCGGTTAACGTGGACGCACGGTCAGTCGCCCAGTTCCACGTTCCAGTAGGCGACATCGACGAAGTGTTTCCAACTCTCGTCGTGCGGTCCACCCCAAGTCAGGTGGATGAACGGCCGCCATTTCGGCCGTTTGGGTTTGCGAATGAGCGCCATGTTGACCTCGTGCGGCAGCTTGTTGCCTTTGCGGGTATTACAGCGGATACACGAGCAGACAACGTTTTCCCACGTCATCAGGCCACCTTTATCACGCGGGAGGACATGGTCCAGATTCAGATCGTTGCGGTCGAAAACCTTCCCGCAGTATTGGCACGTATTATGGTCCCGCTCGAAAATATTATGACGGGTAAATTTGACCTCTTTCTTTGGCAGACGGTCGAAAAGCATCAGCACGATGATGCGCGGCACCCGTATTTTCAGAGATACGCCGTGGATCATCACCGGTTCGGGTGAACGCTCCGACAGATCACGCCAACTCTGGAAGTCGTGCGTCAGAAAATTGCGCTCGCCGTCGTCGGCTGCCACGACGTGGGCGTGTCCCTCGTAGAGGAGGTTGAACGCGCGACGCGCGCTGCAAATATTGACGGCTTGCCACAGCCGGTTGAGGACGAGAACAGGGCTATCCAGGACGCTTTGCACGCAGGACGATGAGAAATCTCCCAAGAGACAATCTTCGCTCTGTAGTGTAGGACACACACTTTGGACTGTCAACCGACCGGCCGTATGGTATAGCTTTCCTTCCTCCGGCGGTGTCTCCGATCCGCCCGCCGGTGGTTCCCCTTCCCGGCAGTCTATTTGTTTCCTGTCATGAACATCCCCCGTTTCTTGCGCGACGCGATGGCGTCACGACGGTTTTCTCCGAAGTTTCTACGGTATCCTCGGGCCGGCGCTTGTGCTTTGGCGGGTGTCGCGGTCCTGCTGCCGCTCGGTGCGGTGGCAACGGCGCAAACCGTGGACCCACGCGCGATGCAGCAGGATAGCGTGAACATCAGTGACCCTTCCGAGGTTTTCCTCAAGGCATACACCTCCGTCCAACAGGCCGAGAGACTGGAAGCGGAAGGAAAACGCAGTCCCGCCCTGGCCAAATATCGTTTTGCCGCCAGCCTGCTCGAACAACTCATCCAGACGAATCCCAACTGGCAGTCGCTGATCGTCCGCTACCGCCTGCGCAACACGACCGAGACCATCCGCCGACTGGAAGAAAAAGGTTCGCTGCAAGCCGCCACGCCCGCGCCGGGAATGGCGGTTCGCCCCGGCGTATCGAACGACGGAGATGACTTGCCCGCTCCCGACAACCAGGGACCGGTCGGGAGTACGTTCATCCAACCCGCCCCCATCGCGGATACTTCGGCGCTCGACAAGACCATCACCGATCTCAAGACGAAGCTCGCCAAGACGCAGAAAGAACTGAAATCCGCGGTCGATTCGCTCTCGGTTGCGCAAAAGGACAAGAAGGAGGTGCTTGCCGCCGCGAAGAAGGAGAAGGACGACGCTGCCACCGCGGCCCAAAAAGAGAAGCAGCAAACGACCGCCGCCGCCACCCAGAAGGAAAAGGAGCAGGCTGCCGCCGCGCAGAAAGAGAAGGAGCAGGCCGCCGCCGCCGCCGAGAAGGAGAAGCAGGAACTCACCAAGGCACGCGACGACATGGAGGCGCAGTTGAAGACGGCGCGTGCCGAGGCCCAGGCCGCGCAGAAGAAATTTGACCAGACCACGACCGACCGCGACCGACTCCAGGGACAACTGACAAAGGCCGAGGAGCGGTTGAAGGACCTTTCCGTCAAAACCCCCGAGGCGATCCAGACGCGCAAGGAACTGCGCGATCAGGTGGCGGACCTCAAAAAACAGCTCGCCCGCGTACAAAACAACACGGACGCCGCCGGCCGGACCCGGGAGCAAGTGGACACACGCCTGGCCGACGACGAAAAGCGGATCGCCGCGCTGACCAAGGAACGCGACGATGCGGCGGTGCAGGCCGAAGCAGCCCGCGTGGGCGCTCTCAAAATCGAGGAACTCCAGGGGCAAAACGCGGCCCTGACCCAGAAATTGACCGACGCCGAAACGCGCATCGCCAGTCTCACCGAAGAGTCGGTCAAGAAGAAAGAAGAACTCGCCGGCATGCAGCAGGAGTTGACCGGGCTCCGCGACCAACTCGCCAGCAGCCGCGACCAGAACGACCGTTCGGCCACGACGATCACCGAACTTCGCCAGCAACTCGACGATGGCGCGAAAAAACTCGATGAGATGAAGGCCAAGGGCATGACGGGCGAGGATTTCGCGCGCATGACAAAAGAGAACGAACTGCTGCGCGGCATCGTTCTGCGGGAGCTGAAGGTCCAGTCCCGGCAGGCGGCGGCTCGGAAACTCCTGACCGATGAATTGGCGCGGCTCGACGTACAAAGCGCCACGCTCAACACGCAAATCGAGGAACTCGGTCGCCCCACGACGCAGCTCACCGACGAGGAACGTGCGCTTTTCAAGGACCCGCAGGATGCCGATGCGTCCACGTCGATGGCGGTGACGATCACGCAGGTCGGAGCCAACCGGCAGCCCAATGACACGCCGCCTGCGGAGAGTCCGGCTCCCGCGGTTGATTCTATCGCTGCCAACCGCAGCACCCCGCCCGATCCCGTGCCCGATGACCATCAGACCCGGGGGGCGTCCAATCGGAGTGCGGGCATGCCCAAGGTAGTGACCAGCAGCCAGCCGCTCGTCAGCGACGAACTGCTGCCGATGGCACACGAGGCGCAGGAATCCTTTGCCCGCGGGAAGTACACGGATGCCGAGCGCGTTTACGACAAATTGTTGTCGCGTGACCCGAAAAATCCTTACCTGCTCTCCAACCAGGGCGTCGTTCTCTTCCGGCAGGACAAGCTCAAGAGCGCGGAAGTCGTGCTGAAGAAGGCGCTTGCCGTCACTCCGAAGGACGCCTTTTGCCTTGCGACGCTCGGGATCGTGTACTACCGCATGCATCGTTATGACGACGCGTTGACCTACCTGACGCAGGCCATCCAGCTCGATCCGAAAAATGCGACGGCGCACAATTATCTCGGCATCACTTCCAGCCAGAAGGGTTGGCCGGAGGCGGCGCTGCAAGAGATTCAGAAGGCCATCACGATCAATCCGAACTACGCGGATGCCCATTTCAACATCGCGGTCATCTACGCGACGAACCAACCGCCCGCGAAGGAACAGGCACAGATGCACTACAAGATCGCGACCTCGCTCGGTGCGACGCCCGACCCGATGTTGGAAAAGATGATTCAGTGAGGTAACGTGCCGCAGTCGCCTGCATCTTCCCAGGTTAAGGAATCTGCCCGAGCGCGCTGTGCTGCCGGACGAATGCTGTCGCCGCCAGAAAAATCGCCGCACCCCGGACCGTGGTGCAGCCAGCACTTGTCTTCGGCCCAGAGGAAGGTCATTATTTTCCCATGAGTACCACGGCGGATAAAACCATCGACATCCTTGCCGAAGTCACCGAGAGCGAGCGCGTGCGTTCAGAGCCGGACCTGTCGTTGTTCGACACCGGTCTGCTGGACTCGCTCGGGATCGTCACGCTGATTGCACGGCTATCGGAGGAGTTCGGCATCGACATTTCGCCCGCCGAGTTCGAGCGCGAGGAATGGGCGACGCCCACCAAAATCGTCGCCGACATCGAACGCCGCACCAGCACCCGATGAGCGTGCCGCCCCCCTCGCCCACCGTGAAAAAACCGGCGGTGCATTCGCTGGAATCGTATTTTTGTCTGCCGGGCGGACCACGGACGCACGGGACCTTGTGCTTCCTCTATTATCTGGCCATCATCGTGGCGCTGCTGCTGATCTACGGACGCGGCGACTTCGTGACCGCGCCGTTTGTTTACCAGGGGTTCTGACCAATGGTGCGGACGTTTTCGCAATTGTTCGAGCGATTGCAACGGTGGGAAGAACGTTTCCCGGACCGCATCGCTCACCGGGCGGCATCACCGGGGCGGACCGCGACCTTGTCGTTGACCTACCGTGAACTCCTGACTCGCGCCCGGGCTGTCATGGCTCATCTGCGAGCAACGCTGCCGGACGATGCCTCCCCTGTCATAGTACTGGGCCACAAAGAGCCGGAGATGGTCGCTGGTTTCATCGGCGCGCTGGGCAGCGGGCACCCGTACATTCCGGTGGACGACAGCCTGCCGCCGCATCGGGTGCACGAAGTCGAGCGCATCTCCGGCGCGACGCTGACGCTGACGCCTGAATTCATCGCCGGGTTGCCGCCGAGCGACGGAGGCTTTGTGGCCTTGCAGCCCGAGACCACGGTGTACACGATCTTCACATCGGGGAGCACCGGCGAACCGAAAGGAGTCGTCATCACGGTCGGATGTCTGGATGCGTTCCTGGACTGGATGCTCGGCGAACAAACGCTACGGGAAGGGGCGGAAACGTTTCTCAACCAAGCCCCGTTCTCGTTCGATTTGTCGGTGATGGACCTCTACCTCAGTCTGACGACCGGCGGCACGCTTTACAGCATCACGCGGCGCGAGGTGGCGGATTTCAAGAGCCTGTTCCGGTCGCTCACGGAGGCGAACCCGAGCGTATGGGTATCCACACCGTCGTTCGCACAACTCTGCCTCGCCGAACGTACCTTTGCCGCCGAACGCCTGCCGGCACTGCGCCGTTTTCTCTTCTGCGGCGAACCTCTCCTGCCCGAAACCGCCGGTCGGCTGATGGATCGCTTCCCGCCAGCGGAGGTCTGGAACACTTACGGTCCGACCGAAGCGACGGTTGCCGCGACATCGATCCTCATCACGCGAGAGATTCTCGCCCAGGGCGGTGCGCTGCCCATCGGGTGCGCGATGCCCGGCACGGAGGTATTTTTGCAACACGATGATGGCTCCACTCCGCCGGACGGGGAGCGCGGGGAGATCATCATCGCCGGGCCGAATGTCAGCCCGGGTTACCTCGGCCGCCCCGACCTCACGGAGAAAGCGTTTTTCCGGCACGGCGGGCACCGCGCTTACCGCACCGGCGATTGCGGGTTGCGGCGCGATGGTTGGTTGTACTTCGAGGGACGACAGGACAGCCAGGTGAAAGTGCACGGCTACCGGATCGAACTGGCGGACATCGAGGAAAATTTCCTTGCGTTCGCGGATGTGCGCGAGTGCGCCGTGGTGCCAGTGACCAAGGCCGGCGCGGTCCAGTTTCTGGTGGCCTTCGTCGTGCCGGACGGCTCCTGTCCGGACTCGCCGGTGGAAACGACCGCCGCCACGGATCATTACCGCGCCGAACTCGCCGAGCGCCTGCCCGTTTACATGCTGCCGCGCAAAATCTACCTGCGGCCGTTCCTGCCGTTGACCACCAACGGCAAGGCCGACCGGCGGCGCCTCGTCGAGATCGCCGCCAACGGCGGGAATCCCCCGTCGTGACGCCGTACGCAGATTTCCTCTATTTCGGCCTCGCGGGTCTTTACGTCCTACTGCCGATCACCGTCGCGCGCGGACTACTGCCGCGGATTCCCGCCTGGCTCCGGCAGACGTGGACGCTCGCCGCGACCGCGCTGATGCTGGTGGTCCAGTACTCGGGCGGGTTCGAGAAGACACCGCCCGCGTTGCGGCAAATCTGGGTGTTGAGCGCCTTTGCCATCGGTCAATACGCGCTCGCCGCCGCGCTCTTGTTTTGCTGCCGACGCACCAAGGCGCGTTGGCCCGGATGGCTCGCGGTTTTTCTTGCCATCACGCCGCTGCTCGTGGCGAAATTCCTGCCGGTGAACGCGCCCGTCGCCGGGTCGGCCGCCATGTCCGGTGGGACGATCGGCGCGGCGGGGCTGGTCGAGTTCCTCGGGTTGTCCTATGCGACGCTTCGAGCGGTGGACGTGCTCATCGGCATCCACGACGGGTTGATCGTTTCGCTGACCCCGGGTAAATTCCTCGCCTTCCTGCTGTTTTTTCCGACGGTTTCTTCGGGGCCCATCGACCGCTACCGGCGGTTTTCGACCGAATGGGGCAAGCCGGATACCCGGCCGACGTTCTGGCAGGACCTGGATGCCGGCGTGCATCGGATCTTCACGGGCTTCCTGTACAAATTTGTCTTTGCCTACCTCATCAGTCTCCACTGGATGACGCAGGTGCCGGATACCCCGACCTTGGGACACACGTTGTCCTACATGTACGCCTACAGTTTTTATTTGTTTTTCGACTTCGCGGGTTACAGCGCGTTCGCCATGGGGTTCGCTTATCTGCTCGGCTACCGCGTGCCGGAAAATTTCAATCTCCCGTTTATCTCGCGCAACATCAAGGAATTCTGGACGCGCTGGCACATCTCCCTGTCGTTCTGGTTTCGCGATTACATTTACATGCGGTTCCTGCTGCTCGCGATCAAAGAAGAAATGGTTTCGCAGCAAACACACGCCGCGTACCTGGCCAACTTTCTGACGTTCGGCGTGATGGGATTCTGGCACGGCACGGCGACGCACTACCTCGTCTATGGCGTTTACCACGCGTGCCTCATCACGGGGCACGATCTGTTCGTGCGCTGGAACCGACCCAAACCCGACGCACCCGCGCGGCTGTGGGGCGATCGCTCGCGTGGCAAATCGCCGGCGTCGCGTGCACGTTCCAGGCCGTGTGCTTCGGCTTCCTGATTTTCTCCGGACGAAGGCTATGGTGACCCGTTTTGTAGGGCAGGCGCACCGCCTGCCGCGTGATGACGCGTGGATCGGGAACAGACGAAGGGGGGAAGCGTGCAAGAGACTATCAGCGTCCCGTAACGCGGCAGGCGGTGCGCCTGCCCTACAACGACTAAGCCATCAACTCCCGCAGCACGAACGGCAAAATCCCGCCGTGCCGGTAGTAATCGACCTCGATGGCCGTATCGATGCGCGAGCGCAGACGGCACTTCCTCGCTGCGGCCGTCCGCACGATGGATCACCAGCGTGAGCATCTGACCCGGATACGTCTCGTCCGCTCAGCCCGAGCAGGTCGAACGTCTCCGAACCGTCCAGCCCGAGCGTCTGCGCGGTCGTTCCTTCGAGGAACTGCAGCGGCAGCACGCCCATGCCGACGAGATTGGAACGGTGGATGCGCTCGAAACTCACCGCGACCACCGCCTTCACACCGAGCAGCCGCGTGCCCTTCGCCGCCCAATCGCGGCTGGAACCCGTGCCGTATTCCTGACCGGCGAAAATCATCAGCGGCACGCCGTCGTGCTGGTAACTGACGCTCGCGTTGTAGATCGGCATCGTGTTGCCGTCGGGATAATGTTTCGTCACGCCGCCCTCGACGCCGGGGACCATCAGGTTCTTGATCCGCACGTTGGCAAACGTGCCGCGCGTCATCACGCGGTCGTTGCCGCGGCGGCTGCCGTAGGAATTGAAATCCTTCGGCTCCACGCCGCGCGCGATCAGGTACTGACCCGCCGGTGAACTGGCCTTGATCGCACCCGCCGGCGAGATGTGGTCGGTCGTCACCGAATCGCCGAAAATGCCCAGCGGCCGCGCGCCCTTGATCTCGGCGATGTGTCCCGGCTCCATGGAGAAATCCAGGAAGAACGGCGGTTCCTGGATGTAGTCGCTCGCCTCGTCCCAGGCGTAAGTGCCGCCCACGCGTCGAGGGGATTTCGTTCCACTTCGGGTTCTGCTCGGCGAAGTCCGCGTACAAGCTGGCGGAAAACTTCCGGCTTGAGCGCGATGGCCATCGCCTGCCGGACTTCGTGCAGAGTCGGCCAGATGTCGCGCAGGTACACGTCGCTGCCCGTCGCGGTCCTTGCCGATGGGGTCGCTTGGACAGGTCCAGGTCCACCCGGCCGGCCAGCGCGAACGCCACGACCAGCGGCGGCGACATCAGGAAATTCGCCTTGATGTTCTGATGCACGCGCGCCTCGAAATTGCGGTTGCCGCTCAGCACCGACGCCGCGATGAGATCGTGCTCGGTGATGGCTTCCTCGATCTTCGGATGCAGCGGGCCGGAGTTGCCGATGCACGTCGTGCAGCCGTAGCCGACGATCTGGAAACCGAGTTGGTCGAGGTAGGGCTGCAACCCGCTTTTGTCCAGGTAATCCGTCACGACGCGCGAGCCGGGCGCGAGCGAAGTCTTCACGGCCGGATCGACGTGCAAGCCGCGCTCGACCGCCTTCTTCGCCAGCAGACCCGGCGCCGAGCATGACGCTCGGGTTGGACGTGTTCGTGCAACTGGTGATCGACGGCGATGAGCACGCTGCCGTGGCCGATGCGGGTGTCGCCGTCGTGGAACTCCGGCTCGTGCGCTTCTTCGAGCAAGTCGACCGGGCGTGGCCGTCGGCCGGTTGGTGATCATCTCGGAGTGGCCGACCGTTTCGCCGAGCTGCTTGCCGCCGTCGGCGACCATGCCCGCGCCCGTGTCGGTCGCGGCGTGCGGGTTGCTGGCGGACACGGCCGCCGGGGTCGGTGGCTTGGCGTCGGCTTCGAGATGGACGGGGAAACGTTCGCCGCAGCCCGTCGGCGCTCTTGCCGTAACCGCCTTCGCTGGCGGGCTGGCCCATGAGCTGGCGGAACGCTTCGCCCGAGGTCGGGCAGGTTGAGGCGGTCCTGCGGACGGCGCGGACCGGCGACGCTGGGCTGCACGTCTGCGAGGTCGAGTTCGAGGTCCACGCTGTAGTCGATCTCGCCCTTGTTCGGCATGCCGAACATCTTTTGCGCGCGGAAATACGCCTCGAACGCCGCGCATTGTTCGTCCGTGCGGCCGGTGGCGCGCAGGTAGTTGACGCTCTCGGCGTCCACGGGAAAGAAGCCCATCGTCGCGCCGTATTCCGGGGCCATGTTGGCGACGGTCGCGCGGTCGGTCAGCGGCAGCGCTGGCCGCGCCCTCGCCGTAGAACTCGACGAACTTGCCGACGACCTTCGCGCGCGCGGAGCATCTGCGTGATGTGCAGCGCCAGATCGGTCGCCGTCACGCCCTCGCGCAACGCGCCGGTCAGGTGCACGCCGACCACTTCCGGCGTCAGGAAATACACGGGCTGGCCGAGCATCCCGGCCTCCGCCTCGATGCCGCCCACGCCCCAGCCGACGATGCCGAGGCCGTTGATCATCGTGGTGTGCGAATCGGTGCCCACGAGCGAGTCGGGGTAATAGAGCGCGTCCGCCGTCCGCCCTCGTGGCTGCAGAGCACGCCCTTGGCGAGATATTCGAGGTTGACCTGATGGACGATGCCGATGCCCGGCGGCACGACGCCGAACGTCTTGAACGCCTGCTGGCCCCACTTGAGAAACTGGTAACGCTCGCGGTTGCGCGTGAACTCCATGTCCATGTTCAGCTTGAGCGCCAGCGCCGACCCGGCGAAATCCACCTGCACCGAATGGTCGACCACGAGATCGACCGGCACGAGCGGCTCGATGATCTTCGGGTCGCCGCCGAGCCGCGACACGGCCGCGCGCATCGCCGCGAGGTCCACCAGCAGCGGCACGCCGGTGAAATCCTGCAAGACGATGCGCGCGACGACGAAGGGGATTTCCTCGTTGATCGGCTTTTTGGCGTTCCAGTTGGCGAGGTTGCGCACGTCCTGTTCGTTGACCTTCTTGCCGTCGCAGTTGCGCAGGACGGACTCCAGCACGATGCGGATGCTGTGCGGCAGGCGCGAGATCGGCCCGACGCCCGCCGCTTCCAGCGCGGGCAGGCTGTGGAAATACCCGGTCCGTCCGGCGAAAGGTTCAAACGTCTGCAAGGTGGGAAAGGGAGGTTGCATAGGAAGCGACGACAGGAATCGGTGGAGGGTGAAATCTATCGAAACATCCGGGCGGCTGCAACCTCGACCCGAGGCTCGTTTCCCGATGGCGCGACGATCCGAACATCGCCTGCGAGCAGCGAAGAATTGACAACGCCGCGCCGGAACGCATTCTTTGCCGGGTAAATTTCCACCGATGAATCTCCCCCGACGTTGGACCACCCGGTTGATAGCTTCCATCGCGGGTGCTGTCCTGCTCCCCTCGATGTTATCCGCGCAACTGGCGGGGTACGAAATCGTGCCGCTGGGCCGCGGCAACATGAACCGCCTCCGCCTGGCCGCAACCATCGAGGGGACCAAAGGTTTGCTCGTGTTGGACACCGGCGCGGGCGGGACGTTCCTGAGCCAGGGCAAATATTCGTCGCTGCTCCCGGGCCCCGGCCGGCAACTGCCCTCCGGCGTGCCGAAAACTTCCAGTTTCAACGGCACCCGCGTGCCGGTGGGTTACGCCCGCGACTTTCACATCGGCAATGCCAACCTGGGCTCCCTCCCGATGGTCATCGTCCCACAACGCTATTTGTACGATCCGAAGCTGCTTTACGACCCGAAACCGGACACGCAGTACGACGGCTACCTCGGCGAGGACATCCTGCGACGCTTCAATGCCGTCGTCGATGTGGGGCGTCTGGTCCTGTACCTCAACACCGATCCCAAACGCAAGACCGACCCTGGCCGCGCACTCGTTGCCGCCGGCTGGACACGGATTCCGATGACGGCCTCGCACGGCGATTTTTCTGTCGAATGCACGTTGGGCCGCAAAAGGTTCCGCGTCTTCGTGGACACCGGTTCACCGTTCACGGTCCTGGACGAACGCGTCGTCCGGGCCTCCCAAATCCCGGTGGCGGACCTCCCGATGAAGGGCGGCGTGGTGGCGACCCGCTCCCGGGAGATGCAACTCATTATGACCGACTCCCTGACCATCGGCAGCTACACGGCTACCGGCGTGCATCTGGTATCCGAGGCCGGCTTGCAATCGTCGATGAGTATGAGCCCCGATGCCGCCGTGCCGCTCGGTGGTCTGTTGGGAGGCGACATTCTCGCGCGCAACAATGCGATGATCGACATCGGCAACCAGGCTCTGTACCTGAAAGCGCCCGGCGCGGCCACGACGAAACCATAGGGCGCGTCGGTCCTCATCTGAAAATCTCCTGAACCGGCCGCCAAACCGCGCTATCATCCCCCTGAGATGGAATCCGTGTGGTGGACCGTGACGGTGGCGCTGATGGCCGTGGGGTTGTTCGGGGCGATCTACCCGGTGATTCCCGATAGCTTGCTCATCCTCGCGGGCGCGGTGCTGCACCATTTTACGATCAAGGCTGGACACTCCGTCGGTTGGTGGACGCTCGGAGTGCTGGCCGCGCTTTGCGTGCTGGCGCACATCGTGGATTTCACGGCGGGCGCGATGGGGGCGCGGAAGTTCGGCGCGACGCGCTGGGGAGCGTTCGGCGGGATGATCGGCGGTTTCGTGGGCGCGTTGTTTTTCTTTCCGCTCGGGCTGTTCATCGGCCCGGTCGTCGGTGCGCTGTGTGGCGAAATGTTTTTTGCCGGACGCTCGTTGCAACCGGCGATGCGCTCCGGTTGGGGCACGCTGCTGGGCACGACCGCGGGGATGATCGGCAAGGCGGTGATCGATGTGACGATGATCGCGGTCTTCGCGGCGTCCGCGCTCACGGTTCACTGGTAGGATTGCGCGGGTCAGTGCCTTGGGCTAAGGTCGCCGCCGGATCGACAGATGATCGCTGGCGGCCGGGGAAGCTCGTACGGTTCCTTGTCCCGCCAGAGGAAAGTCCGAACACCGCAAGGCAACATGCCGCGTAGAACACGCGGGAGCCGTCCGGCGCAAGCCTGCGGCGACGGAAAGTGTCACAGAAAATAAACCGCCTGGCCCGGTGACGGGACGGGTAAGGGTGAAAAGGCGAGGTAAAAGCTCACCGCCCGCGCGTGCAAACGCCGGGGCACGAAAAACCCCATGTGGTGCAAGACAGAACAGGAGGCGGGTTGCCTGCCCTGCTCCGGTCCGGCCACGGATCGGGGCAGCCTCCGGGTATTTGGTCGCACCCTGCCGTTCACGCGGCGGGGAGCGGTCGCCGGGCAACCGGCGGCCCCTAGATAAATGATCGTCACGGCATCGGGCCGCCCGTGAGGAAAGCCCGGTGCCGACAGAACTCGGCTTACCGTCGATCCACCGGCGGGCGTCGCACCTGGCAACAGGCACGCGGGGCCCGCCGCTTCGTTTCAATGGGCAAAGAGCGCGCTGCCGCTCGCCTGCGCCCGGCGTTGGGCACCATTGGCGAACGGATTGTTGTCCCCGTATAACTGCCAGGGGCCAGACGGCACCTCGCTCACGTCCACGAATCGCCACGAGCAAACGTCCGTGCCGCTCGACATCCCGACGTAATCGCGGACGGCAGGTGAAACGTCGAGGCCCGCGCCCTGTTCAAGTTCGGCCGGGGCCTCTCCGCGCCGAAAACGTACTGGTAATGATCCGTGCGGAACGGGCCGCAGTCCTCCCACTGCGCGTAGGCCACGCGGTTGCCGCGGGCGATGGCGATCCAGCGATCCTTGCAGACCGTGTGCCCTTCCTGCACGAACGCCTGCCGGAACCACGGGATGAGCACCTTCGCCTCGGGCTTGGTGGTGCCGCGCGTCACGTCGTTGTACGGCAGCGCGACATAGAAAGGATTCTGGTGCGGCACGAAGGCGACGGGAGCGAAATTGCGCCGCTGGGTCACGTCGGGATCATCGTACCCGCCGTAATTGGCAGCCCAATGATCGTCCCAACTGCTGGCGTGGTTGGGTACGGGATTGCGCGCCGTCGGCCGCTCGCCGATCCAGAACACCGTGGTCACGATATTTTCCTTCCAGGGATAGCGGGTATTGGCGAACAGCGACGGGCCGGCGCTACGCGTCTGGAGGCCGGTCGTCGGGACGGAGACCTTCGGCTCGACGGCGCTCAAAGCATCGGCGCGCAGCAAACGGGCACGGCGCTCGAAGTCGAGCGAACCGGCACTTTGCGCGTAGAGGCTCGCGGTGAGCGTCAGCGTGGACGAGACACTCAGCGCGACGAGCCCGAACCGGCGCAGCGAGGGGAAGACTGGCAAGGTTTTCACGGGGCTGCTAGTAGGCTGGGACCCGGGTTTTGGCAAGCGGTTTTTGCCCGGCTAAGCGGCGAGCGGACAGCTTCTTAGAGGCCATCTTTCGTCCAAAGAAAATATGCCGTCTGTGAGTCATTATTCCAAGCCGCTGGCGTGGCGCAGGTTAATACCGCCGCAGGATCGTATCCCGGTGGCAATGGACGTCGTCCATTTCCGGATAGTCGAGCGTGTAATGCAGGCCGCGGCTCTCGCGCCGGCTGAGCGCGCTGTCCACGATGAGCGCCGCCGCCGTCACGAGATTACGCAATTCGAGAAGGTCGGTGGTGACCTTGAAGTTCCAGTAAAATTCCTGCACCTCGGCCTGGAGGTTGCGCAGACGGGCGGCGGCCCGCTGGAGACGCTTGTCCGTCCGGACGATGCCGACGTAATCCCACATCAGCCGCCGGATTTCGTCCCAATTGTGGTAGACGACGACCAGTTCGTCGATGTTTTGCACGTTACCGCTCGTCCATTCGGGCACGTCGTAACTCTGGAAAAAACGGCCCTTGAACGGTTCCCGGCGCAGGCACGCCTCGCAGGCTCGGTGTGCGAGGACAAGCCCCTCCAGCAGCGAGTTGCTCGCCAGACGGTTCGCGCCGTGCAGGCCCGTGCAAGCCACCTCGCCGATGGCGTAGAGACCGGCAATGTTCGTCGCGCCGTCCAGGTCAGTGCGCACGCCGCCGCATTGGTAGTGGGCCGCCGGCACCACGGGGATCGGCTGCCGGGTGATGTCGATGCCGTAGCGCAGGCAGGTCTCGTAGATGTTCGGGAAACGCTCCCGCACGAACTCCGCTGGCTGGTGGGTGATATCGAGGTAGACGCACTTCTCACCCGACCGTTTCATCTCGGCGTCGATGGCGCGCGCTACGATGTCGCGCGGAGCCAGCGACGCGAGCGGATGATATCGGTCCATGAACGCCTCTCCACGACCGTTCTTGAGGATGCCGCCCTCCCCACGCACGGCCTCCGTGACGAGGAACGACCGTGCCTCCGGGTGGAACAGGCACGTCGGGTGAAACTGGATGAATTCCATGTTCGTCACCAGGGCACCCGCGCGCCAGGCCATCGCCACACCGTCGCCGGTGGCCACGCTGGGGTTGGTCGTGTAGAGGTAGACCTTGCCGCAGCCGCCCGTGGCGAGGATAAGACGCAGCGTGCGGAAGGTTTCGACCTCGCCGGTGTCCTCGTTGAGCACGTAGACACCGAGGCAACGATTCTCGGACGAAAACCCGAGCTTGGCGCTCGTGATGAGGTCAACCGCCATGTGGTGGTCCAGCACGAGGATGTTCGGGTTGGCGTTGACGGCGCGCAGGAGCGTTTCCTCGATCTCGCGGCCGGTGGTGTCGCGCGAGTGGAGCACGCGACGTTTGGAATGACCGCCCTCGCGGGTGAGGTCGAGTTCGGCCAAGCCGCCGTCGGTAGGAGCCTCGCGCTCGTCGAAATGGACCCCGAGGCCGATGAGTTCCCGGATGCGCGCGGGTCCGTCGCCCACGATGGCGCGCACGGCCGTCTCGTCGCACAACCCCGCGCCCGCTTCGAGGGTGTCCTGGACGTGAAGCTCGAACGTATCTTCCCGACTCCACACGCAGGCCACCCCGCCCTGCGCCCACGCGGTGTTGGAATCGGCCGGGGCGCGTTTGGTGACGATGGCAACCTGTCCGTGCACGGCAGCTTTCAACGCGAAACTGAGCCCGGCAACGCCGCTGCCGATAACGACGAAATCAAAGTTTTTCATGGGAAAACGACGAGATTATCGATCAGCCGCGTGCGGCCAAAGAAGACGGCCACCGCCAGCAGCGCGGGCCGTTCGATCCGGGTGAGCGGCTGGAGGTCATCCGCGTCCACGATCTCGGCGTAGTCCACCCGCGCGTGCGTTGCGGTGGCGAGTTCTTTTTCGATCACCGTGAGGAGGGCATCAGCGTGGCGTTCGCCGTTGCGGAAGCGTTTTCCCGCCAGGAGCAGCGCGCGACGGAGAACCGGGGCCTGTGCGCGTTCGTCGGGCGTGAGGAAAACGTTGCGCGAACTCAGCGCCAATCCGTCGGGCTCCCGGACGGTTTCGGAGCCAATGATCTCCACCGGGAAATTCAGGTCGCGCACCATCCGGCGGATGATGGCGAACTGTTGGAAATCCTTTTGCCCGAAAACGGCGGCGGCCGGCCGCACGAGATTGAAGAGCTTGGCAACGACCGTGCAAACCCCCGAGAAGTGCCCCGGGCGGGAGCGTCCGCAGAGTCCGGTGGTCAGCAGCGACTCGTCCACCGTCACGGATCGTCCCGGCGTGTACATTCCCTCGACCGCCGGATGAAACACGATGTCCACCCCCCGGCCCCGGCAAAGGGCGAGGTCGCGCCGCAAGGGCCTCGGGTAGCGGGCCAAATCTTCTTTCGGCCCGAACTGCAACGGATTGACGAAGATGCTCACCACGACCGTCCCGTCACGGCCCGCCAAGCGCCGGGCGTGATCGACCAGCGCGAGGTGTCCGGCATGCAGCGCACCCATCGTCGGCACGAGGACCACGCGTTGGTTCCAGGACGCGGCCAGCCGTGACATGGCGGTCACGGTTCGCACAACTTTCATTCGCACCGGCACTTTCCACCGTGAGACAGCGCGTGTCCACTGCGCACCTTGCCATCAGCAAAGCGGCCCTTAGGTTGACCGCATGAAAGCCCTCGTTCTCGAAGGAATCAACCAGCCCTTGCAACTCAAGGAAGTCGCCGACCCCGCAGCCGGGCCGGGCGAGGTGATCGTAAAGATCGGAGCGGCAGCGTTGAACCACCGCGACCTGTGGATTCAGAAGGGGCAGTACGCCGGCCTGAAGTTCCCGATCATCCTCGGCGCGGACGGCTGCGGGACGGTCGAGAGTTGCGGCGAGGGCGTGGACAACGTCTGGCGGGGGCGCGAGGTCATCATCAACCCGGGCATGGACTGGAGGGACCGCCAGGACGTGCAGTCGAACGAGTTTCGCATCCTCGGCCTGCCCGATGACGGTACGTTTGCCGAACGGGTGCGGGTTCCCGCGAGTCAGGTCATCGACAAGCCAGCCCATCTGAGCGTCACGCAAGCCGCCGCGCTGCCGCTGGCGGGAGTGACGGCATACCGGGCGCTTTTCTCCCGTTGCGGATTGCGCGGCGGCGAGCGCGCCCTCATCACGGGCGTCGGAGGTGGCGCGGCCCTTTTCGCGCTGCAATACGCCGTGGCAGCGGGGGCCAAGGTGTTCGTGACCAGCGGCTCGGATGCAAAGATCGCGCAGGCGGTCGCACTCGGGGCGGCGGGCGGTGTCAATTACAAGACCGACAAGTGGTCCGACGCCTTGAAAGAACGGTCAGGCGGCGGTTTCGACGTGACCATCGACAGCGCAGGCGGAGAGGGCTTCAACCAGCTCATCGAACTCGCCGCGCCGGGCGGGCGCATTGCGTTCTTCGGCGCGACGGCAGGCGATCCGCCGAAGTTTCCGATGCGTCGCGTGTTTTGGAAGCAGCTTTCCATCCTGGGCACGACGATGGGCAGCCCGGAGGATTTTGCCGCAATGGTGGGATTCGTCGCGGAGAAAAAGATCGTGCCGTTGACCAGCCACACCTTCCCCCTCGCGGATGGCAACGACGCGCTACACGCGATGGAGAAGTCCGATCAATTCGGCAAGATCGTGCTGACACCGGGTTGACCGTTCACGGGTCTCACGTCAACGCGGGAACGGGAATGGCCTCGCAGACGTTGCGCCAACCCGGGAAGTTCCAGGTGTTCGGGAAGCCCAGGCACTGTCCGGGTTTGACGGGCTGGACCGCGCAGTCGCGGCCGTCGAGGAAGATGCATTCGCCGTTCGGTTTATCGACCAAAGCGAGTCCGTCCCGCCGGGGACGCAAGCGCGTGTATCGCTGGATGAAGTCGTGCTCCGAAAGACCCAGGTAGGCAGCGATGGCCGCGATATCCGCGTCGTCCAATTTCACGAAGCCGGGCCAGCGGCAGCAGTTCGTGCAACGCTGGCACTCGTATCGGACGGCAGCCTCATCATCGGGGCGGGTGGACATGAGAAACACAGCGTACCGCCTCACCGCCGCATTGCCAACCGCCGCGTTCCGGGGTATGAAAGTGGAAGTTCCCGGCGGCGCGTCGGCTGTCAACCCCATGCGGCCCGCCGCCTTCCTCCCATGTTTGAACTCCTCTTTCTCTGCGGCGTCTTCGGGCTGATGCTCGGGGCGGTCTGGGAATACGTGACCGCCCTGCCGGCGTTCCCGACCATCTTGGTCGCCTCGGCGGCGATTCCGCTGCTCGCGTGGGCCGATTATCTTCGCCTCGTGCCTTACCTGGAACTCACCGGCATGTCCCGCCACCGCGCCCCGGTGCCGCCCGAGCGTTTCTACTGGACGCTGGGGCGCACACGGCTGCGGTGGATGCTCTGGTGGAGCGGCGGCATCCTGCTGGCGGCGTGGATCGTGGCCCTGGAGTTTCCAGCCGACCTGGCTGCTACGACATCGGCCGTCGTCGGTTGGACGGCCGGTGCCCTGGCGATCCTGGCGAGCGCCCGTTTCTGCTCCAGCGCGATTGCGTACGTGCGCGCCTCGCAGTGGTTCGACAAGATGACGCCGTGGGCCATCGGGTTTTGCCGCCGCTCGCTTTACCGGCTTTCGGATAACCCGGACTTCCTCGCCCCTGACAACCCCCGCCGCCGGGAGGAAGAGAAGTCGATTTATTGAGCGGGCGTCTGGCAGTGGCTCAGGGGAACAACCCGCGCGTCTGCTTGGCCTTGAGCACCCGCTCGACCGCGATGGCCAGCGCCGCCCGCCGCGTCGGAATCTTCTCCGCCCGCGCGCGCTTGAACACGGCCGCGAACGCCGAGTCCATGATGCGGAACAGCTTGTCGGCAATCTCGGTCTCGTTCCAGAAGAAATTCTGGAGGTCCTGCACCCACTCGAAATAACTGACGATCACGCCCGCCCGCGTTGCAGAGGATATCCGGGATCACCAGGATCTCGTCCCAGCGCTGGTCGAGGATCACGTCGGCCTCCGGCGTCGTCGGGCCGTTGGCGGCTTCGGCCAGGATGCGGCAGTGCAACTGCCCGGCGTTGCCGCCGTTGATGACCCGGTCCACGGCGGCCGGGAATCAGGATGTCGCAGGGTTGGACGAGCATTTCCTCCGGGTCGATGCGGTCCGCGCCCTTGAATCCGCTCAGATCGGGATGGTGGCGCAGGTGCGCCGCCGATCGGCTTTCAGGTCGATCCCCTTCGGATCGTAAAAGGCCGCGTAGGCATCCGAAAGGCCGACGATCTTCACGCCCGACTTTATAATAAAGGGCTTCGGCCGCGACGCGAACCCACGTTGCCGATATCCCTGAACGATGGCCGTGCAGCCACCCGGCTCGATTTTGAGCGAGTCCAGCGCCCGCTCGACGAGGAACGCCACGCCGCGGCCCGTCGATTCCCGCCGGCCGGCCGAACCGCCCAGAAACACCGGCTTGCCCGTCACGATCTCGTTGACCGTGTGGCCCGACGTGGACGCTGTAGGTGTCCATGAACCACGCCATGATCTGCTCGTTCGTGCCCATGTCCGGCCCCATGATGTCGGTGTGCGGACCGACGAAGGGGATCATCTCCTGCATGTAGCGGCGGCTGAGCGCCTCCAGTTCACGGTGCGAAAGGTCGCGCGGGTTGACCGTGATGCCGCCCTTCGCGCCGCCGTAAGGCAGCCCGGCGAGCGCGCACTTCCAACTCATCCAGATCGAGAGCGCGGCGATCTCGCCCAGGTTCACGCTCGGGGCGAAGCGCGTGCCGCCCTTGGTCGGCCCCATCGTCAGGTGGTGCTGGACGCGGTAGCCGGTGAAAACGGTCGTCGTGCCGTCGTCGCGGTGGATGGGCAGGGCGACCGTGACGGCGCGTTTGGGCAGCAGGAGGCGGTCGCGGTCGTTGCGGTCGATGTTGAGGTAATCGGCGATCAGGCGGAACTGCTCGCAGGCCATGTCGAAAGCCGGGTCCGCGTAGATGGCGGGGGGAGTAAACATTGCGAAACCTACGCAAGGGGCTGCCCCTCGGCAAGGTATCAGCGTCGGCGCGGGCCGGGCCGCGCGGCGGCGGAGCTTGCGCGTGACGATCCCGACGGCCTCCTGCATTTCCTCGAAGCGCAGGAAATAACACACCGCGAAGAACGCCGCCGGCCGCCACCCCGATGACGGTGAACAGGCCGAAGACTTGTCGATCAGCCGGAAGTGGTCGAACCCGTCCAGGAGCAGCCATTGCGCCGAGGAGGCACGTCCGCCGCCAGCGTCGCGCCGGCGACCGCCAGCTTGGCGAACATGACGACGAGCATCGCCGGCTTTCCAAATGCGCCGATGCGCCGGCGCATCAGGAAATAAAGAAGCGCGAAATTGACGACGGCCGTCAGGCTCGTGGACATGGCAAGTCCCTCGGTGCCCCCACCCGAGCGCGTAGGTGAACACGACGTTGAGCACGATATTGATGCCGATGGCGATAAAGCTGACCGTCATCGGCGTCGTCCGGGCATCCAGCGCGTAAAACGCCGGGGCCAGCACCTTGATCCCCGAGTACGCCGCCAGCCCGACGGCGTAAAACTGCAACGCGCGCCGCCGTGCTGGTGGGCGTCGCGGACTGTGAAGCGCCCGTGTTGGTAGAGCAGCGAGATGATCGGCTCGCCCAGGCAGATCAGGCCGACAGCGGACGGGATCGTCAGGAAGAAACGCCAGCCGCAACGCCTTGGCCAGAGTGCGTGCGGAACTCCGCCTGTGTCGCCCATCGCCGCGCTTTTGCTGACGAGCGGCAGCGTCACGGTGGCGATGGCCACGCCGAAAACGCCCAGCGGCAAGCTGCATCAGGCGGAACGACGTTGTTCAGCCAGGCCACCGCGCCGTTGCCCTGGTGGCTGGCGAAAGCGGAGTTGACCAGCACGTTGATCTGCACCGCGCTCGCTGCGATGACCGCCGGCCCCATCAGGCGCAGGATCTGTGCGCACGCCCTCGTCGCGCCACCGGAAATCGGGCTGGAACCGGTAGCCGACCTTCAGCAGCGGCGGCAGTTGCACGGCGAATTGCAGAAACCCGCCCAGCAGCGTGCCGAACGCCATGCCCACGAGCGCACGGTCGATGTGTTCCGGGGCGAAGTGCGGGTCCAGCCACCACGCCAGGGTCACCCCGCCGACGATGGAGCCGAGATTGAAGAAACTCGACGCCATGGCGGGCGCGCCGAAGATGTTTTTGGCGTTGAGCATGCCCATCGCCAGCGCGGCCAGCGACACCAGCAGGATGAACGGATACATGATCCGCGTCAGCGGGACGGTCAGCTCGAATTTGCCCGGCGTGTCGTGGAATCCGCCGGCGAGCACGTCGATCAACGGTCCGGCGAAAGCACGATGCCCAGGAGCGTGACCCCGCTCATGAACACCAGCGTGAGCGTGCCCATCTTGTTGGCCAAGCGCCACGCGGCCTGGTCGCCTTCCAACTGGATTTTCTTGGAAAACGTCGTGATGAACGCCGTGGAGAGCGCGCCTTCCGCAAAAAGGTCGCGCAGGAGATTCGGCGCACGGAAGGCCATGATGAAACGCGTCCGTGCCCGCGCCCGCGCCGAAGATGCCGGCGAAAATCTGGTCTCGCGCCAGGCCGAGCACGCGGCTGCACATGACCGCCAGTCCGACGATGCCGGCCGCCTTCGTGCTGCTCCGGCCAGGGTCTGCGGGCGCTGGGGTCGGAGATGGAGGCGCAGTCATTGCGCGGCTGGGCGAGGCAGGCACGCGGGGAAGGTGTCAGAACATCCCGCCCGGCGCAATCCCGGCGGTTGCCGCCTCCGATCCGAATCAGCTTCCCTTTTTCTTGCAACTGCCCTTCGAACCGGGCTGTTTGCCCGGGACGTGTTCGTAGCCAGGCCAGCACTGGTTGCTGCTTTCCTTCTTGGAACTCGGCTTTTTCTTGGCGGGTGCTTTGGATTTGGCAGGCGTCTTGCAAGAGTTTACGCCGCCTGCGGAAACACCGGATGCGTGCGAAATCACGCCAGTCCCGAACCGGCCGCCGCCCGGCGCAACCGATCCATGATCGCGCGTCCAAGCCCTTCTTCCGGCACCGGTTCGGCAAGAATGCGTTCCAACCCCGCCTCGTCCAGCCGCCGGAGCGAGGCAAAGAGCCGCGTGGCGGCTTCGCGCAGGTCGCCGTTGTCACTGAGGTACTCGACAGCGGCGAAGGTGTTCCGGCCCGGCGGCCGGTCCGCGCGGAAACCTAGAAACCCATCCCGCCGCTCCGCCGCCGGATCGCCGTAAATCCCACCTTCCCAAGCTCGGATCAGCTTCAACGGCGTGCGGGGCGCGTAGTGGCCTGCCGTTTGACCCGGGGCGGCGGACCGTTCCGTAACTTGCGTCGAGTCAGAACCTTCCACTTCCGCGAATTTCACCGAGCATTTCCGCGGTGATCGGTCCGTGACGCAAGCATGTCGCAGGCGTTCGCCGCCGCGAGCGGCGTACGACAACTGTGGATTCCAGACCATGCGCGGTCGGGCCCGCCTCGAAGATCAGCGGGATGCGCCCGGCCAGTTCCGTGAAGACGTGCGCGCCGGTCGTCGGGCTGATGCGCCCGAAACGGTTGGCGCTCGGCGCGGCCAGCGGTCGGCCGAAACGCTTCGATCACCGCGCGAAACACCGGGTGCGCGCTCATGCGGACGGCCACGAGCGGTCCGCCCGCGGTCACGAGATCGGGCACGGCCTCGGCGCGGCGCGGCAGCACGACCGTCAGCGGACCCGGCCAGAAGCGTTCCGCCAGACGTTGCAACAGAGCCATCTGTCCATGCCTGCCGGGACGGTCGAGACGCTCGAGCCAGCCACGGTCGCGGCAGATGGACGATCAGCGGGTCGAACAACGGCCGGTCCTTGGCCTGGAAGATCGCGGCGAGCGCGTCCGGACGTCGCGGCATCCGCCGCCAGCCCGTAAACGGTTTCCGTCGGCAGCGCCACCAATTCGCCCGCCGGCCAGGAGCAGCGGCGGCGCGTTCGATGGCTTCGGGCGCGGCGGCGTCGAGCAGGAGCGTGTCCATGTCGCGTCGCAGGGTATTCACAGCGCGTCCAACGGTGCGTGCCGCAGCACGGCGTTCGGTCTGCCGCTGCGCGGAACTCGAGCCACTCCGCCCGCAACCGCGCGTCCGTCAACGCGCGCGATCGCATACCACGAACAGAGCGGCGTTCCTCGCACCCGCCTCGCCGATGGCCATCGTGGCGAACGCCTCGTCGTCCGCGGCCGGACCGGGCAGATTCTCGCCGTCGTCGGATCACCAACGGCAGCGCGTCCCGTCGTGCGCGGACGCCGGCGCCGGCACCCGGATCGACCGGGCCGTGACCGTTGCTGCCGCCAGCGCCGCAGGCAGACGCGGCATCCGCCGAGGCGACGATGACGGCACGCGATCCGTTCTCGTGCAACGGCAGCTGACCGTCAACCGCTGCAATCGCGTTTCCAACCAGAACATCGAAACGGTCCAACATCTCGCGCCGCCGGACGCAGAGCACGTAATCCCGGCCGCGTCGGTGCGACCAGGGCCACGCGGGAGGCTGACCGGGATGTTTCGGCATAGAACCGATCGAACGCCTTCGGAAAAATCGCCAAAAAATTGTGTTCGCCGTCCGCGCGACACGCATCTGACGCGCTGCGCTCACCGTAAAAGCAGTCACTACCGCATATGCAAAACGAAAATCTCGCTATGGCCAAAGGCACCGTAAAGTGGTTCAATGAAAAGAAAGGGTTCGGCTTCATCGTGGACCCGAGCGTGGGAGGGGATATCTTCGTCCACTTCTCGGCGATCCAGATCGAAGGCTTTAAGACGTTGCAGGAAGGCGATCAAGTCGAATATGAACTCTACACCGACGAGAAGGGCTCCAAGGCGCGCAACGTCGTCCGGGTCGCGTCGTAACCTTCCGCCGCAGGCCGGCGTCTCCGCCGTGAATGGCAGGTCGGAAGGCGACTCCGGCCCGGTCGCGGCGACTGCATCGTGCTCATCGGTCCGATGGGTGCGGGGAAAAGCTCCGTCGCGCGTGAACTTGCCCGGCTCGGACGGCGGCGCTGGGTGGACACGGATCGTCTCGTCGTCCAGAACGCGCGGGGATGCCCATCCCCGAAATTTTCGCCACGGCACGGCGAGGAGGGTTTTCGCCGGCTGGAAACCGAGGCGCTGCGCTCGCTTGCGCGGGAGCCGTCGGCTGATCGTCGCCACGGGCGGCGGCATCGTGACGCGGCCGGAAAACCGCGCGCTGCTGCGCGCGCTGGGCGTGCGTCGTGTTTCTGACCGCCGAGCGAGGACGTGCTCTTCGAGCGGGTGTCGCGCAACCAGCCACCGCCCGCTGCTCCAAACGGCGGACCCGCGCGCGACCTTGCGTGGATTGCTCGCGCGGCGCCGGCCGCTCTACGCGGCGTGCGCGCATCTGACGCGTGGACACGTCCGGCGCTGCGCCATGCCGAGGTGGCCGAAGCGGTGCTGGCCAGGGCGCGGGCGGTTTTTCGCGGCGGACAGCGACCCGGTCACGGACCAGTGGAGCGTCGCGACCCGGTCGGTGCCGTGCAAATCCGCGCCTTGCGTCGAACAGCGCCCGCGCGCTGGGTTTCTCGCTGTGCCGGGTGGCCCGTTGCGGGCCGCCGCCGCACGGCGGAGAGTTCTCTGCGTGGCTCGACGACGGCATGGCCGGGGAAATGTCGCCCTGGCTGGAGCGCAGCAAGGCGAAGCGGGTCGATCCGCAGACGGTGCTGCCGGGCGCGCGGTCGGTGGTCGTGCTGGCGCTGAATTACTGGCAGGGGCCGCGCACCGCGGCGCCGGAGCGGCCGCCGCCGGACGCATCGCCCGCTACGCCTGGGGCGACGATTACCACGACCTGATCGAAGGCAAGCTGCGCGCGCTGGACGCCTTTCTGCAGACGCACGGCGGCCGGCAGCGGTACTACGTCGATACCGGCCCGGTGCTGGAGCGCGATTTCGCCGCCGAAGCCGGCGCGGGCTGGCACGGCAAGAGCACGATGCTCCTCCACCCGGAACTCGGCACCTGGTTCTTCCTGGCCGAACTGCTCACCACCCTCGACCTCGAACCCGACGCGCCGATCCGGCCGCGTTGCGGCAGCTGCACGCGCTGTCTGGACGCCTGCCCGACCGGCGCGATCCGCCGCGACCGGCCGTACCATCTCGACGCGCGCCTGTGCATCTCCTACCTGACCATCGAGCACAAGGGGCCGATCCCGCTCGAACTGCGTCCGCTGCTCGGCGACCGCATCTACGGCTGCGACGATTGCCTCGACGCCTGCCCGTGGAACCGCTTCGCGCAGGCGAGCCGCGAGGCGGCGTTCCAGGCGCGGCCCGCCACGGCGGGGATGCCGTTGCGCGATTTTCTGGCGATGACGCCAGGAGGATTTCAGCGCGGCGTTCAGGGGTTCGCCCGATCAAGCGCACGAAACGGCGCGGCCTGCTGCGCAACGTCTGCGTGGCGTTGGGCAACGTCGGCACGCGCGGACGATCTGCCCGCGCTGGAACGCGCCGCCGCGCATGGAAGAGGAACTCATCGCCGAACACGCCCGCTGGGCCATCGCGACGCATCCGCGAACGCGCGGCGGCCGTGCCGTGCCCCGTATGAAACGCCGCGTCGCGGTCATCGGCGCGGGCGTGGGCGGGCTGACCTGCGCCGCGCTGCTCGCAAAGGCCGGGCTGGCGCGTCACGGTGTTCGAGAAAAACGAGCGCGTCGGCGGCAAGCTCAACTGGCTGGAGGAAGACGGCTACACCTGGGACATGGGTCCGAGCCTGCTGACGATGCCGTACGTCTTCGAGCGACTCTGGCGAAAGCTCGGCCGGCGGCTGGCGGATGATCTGACGCTGGTGCCGCTGCCCGTCACCTGCCGTTACCGCTGGACGGACGGCACGGTCATCGACGAGGACGCCGCGTTCTGGCAGCGGCCGGACGTGGCGCGGTTTCTGGGTACGCGCGCGGGCTGTACGACCTGAGCGCGGACGCCTTCCTGCACCATCCGCTGGACGAATGGTGGCGGCAGTTGCGCTGGCGAAACCTGCCCAAGCTGCGCCACCTGCCCAAGATTGCTTCGTTCCGGACGATGGACGCAGGTCGTGCGCCGATTTTTCGGGCACGACCCGCACCTCGTCCAGCTTTTCGACCGGTTCGCCACTTACAACGGCTCGTCGCCGTACCGCGACGCCCGCCGCGTTCAACATCATTCCTTACGTCGAGGCGAAGTTCGGCGGCTGGTACGTCAAAGGCGGGTTGTACAAGATCGCCCGCGCGCTGGAACAAATCTGCCGCGAACTCGGCGTGCGAATTCCGTCACCGGATGCGAGGTCGCAGGCGCTCGGTCGGCATCGCCGGGTTCCACCTGCGAACGGTGCGCCGAGACGCACCGGGCGGTTTCGACACGGTGGTCTGCAACCAGGACGTGCTCACCGCCTACCCGCGTTTTCTGTCCGAACACCGGCGCAGGCGGGACAGTTGCCGCAGGACGCACCTCGACCGACTCACGCCATCTTTCGGCGTTCATCCTCTATCTCGGCGTCGGCGCAAGTACCCGCAACTCTCCCACCACAACATTTTCTTCTCGGACGACTACCCGCGCGAGTTCCGGCAGCTGTTCGACGAACGCCAACCCGCCGACGAGCCGACGATCTACGTCGCGGTCCACTCGAAGGCCGATCCCGGCCGCGCGCCGGCGGGTTGCGAAAACTGGTTCGTGCTCGTCAACGCCCCTGCCCTGACCGCGAGCAAGGCCGCGTGGAATGGCCCGCGATCGCGCAGGAATACGGCGACCGGATCATCGAACGGCTCGAAACGCGTTTCGGGTTCGACGGGTTGCGCGACGCCATCCGGGTGCGGCGGCATTTCACGCCGGCCGATTTCCAGACGCGCTATCTGGCCACGCCGGGAGCCTGTACGGGTTCGCCAGCCACGGGGTTCGCGCGGCGTTCCAGCGTCCGACGCTCCAGCCGCCGGGCGTGCAAGGATTTCTATTTCGTCGGCGGCTCGACCCACCCCGGCGGTGGGCTTGCCGCTGGTCTGCCTGAGCGGGCAGATGGTGGCCGACAAAATCATGCGACGACTCGCGCGCGGCCGTTAATTTGACCGCTCCGTCTGCACGTATCCTATCGGAGCGATGCCCTTCGCGTCGCGCGGCGGTGATGTCCACGATCTCGTATTCGGGATCATTTTCCTTCTCGAAATCGGCTGCGGTGTTTCTTGAATTCCTTCGTCGCGGAATCCAACGCGTCGTTGAAGCACCGCCATCCTTTGAGCTGGCGCGTCTCCCGGCTGGCGGCTTTCGCCAGAGCCCGGTTTTCACTGCACTTCGCCGGATCGGCATCGCCGAGCATGGTGGTTTCCAGGCAGGCGGATTGTTTACCGGCGTCATCGAGGTAAATGCCCGAGGAACATGTGGCCCGGCTCCAGCACTAGGAACGTGTCGATGCCCATGCGGCGCAACACCGATGCCAGCATCACGCTGGCATCGACACAATTGGCATGTGACTCCGCCAGCGCTTCCTCGATGAAACGGACGTGCAGGCTGTAGAGCGACTCGCTCTCGGTCGTGGTCGTGCCGATGTCGCTGTATTTGATGTGATGCTGGCGCAACGCCTCCCACACCGCGAACACCTGGAGGAGCACCGGCCGGGATCGTGGCTCTGGTAAGCGTCGAATCCGTCGATGACTTTCGTCTCCTGCGCCTCCTTGAGCAGACCCGGGATCGCCGGATGGTCCTCGTTGACGTACGCGGCGAACATCCACGCGATGTCCACGTAATCCTTCTCGTCATCGGGATTCTGGTAGGCGTAAGGGCAGTCGTTGATCGGATGCACGCGCGCCGTCAGGAAACGCTGGCCGAGGTTTTTCTCGTCCGCCTGCACGGTGAACGCGACGTTCATCGGGATGCTCTGGCGGACGCGGTTGAGCGCCTCGAATTTGTAATCGATCCGTGGCAGCAGGTGATACTCCTTGCCCTTTTCGGGCAGGTCGACCTCCAGAACGCTCGCCTGCATGAGCGCGTTTTCACGGATTTCGACGCGCACGCGGGCTCCGTCGGCGGGACTGGCTATCGTCACCCCGACGAGGCCATTCTGGTCGCCGAGGATGTCGGGCGGCGGTGGCGCGGCGGGCGGCGCGGCGGGAGGTTTGGCGGCGGGACGCGATTTGCCGTCGTGTTTTTCGGTCGGGTCGCTGTCGCGCAACGGTTCCTTCAACGTGGCGCTGGCCAGCAGCAACGAAGGGAAAATCTGGTTCTCGGGATCGACGAAGGGCACCCATTCACCGGGCTTCAGCGCCGGGGTGGCGGTCTTCTTCGGTTCCGGCGACGGGGACGCTTTGGCGGTATGGTCGCCCTTCGCAGGTTTCGTCGCGGGGGTCCACGCCCCGCCGCCGAGAGGCAGGAAGCAAAGTGCCAGGATCAGGAGAAGCCTCTTTTTCATCGCTGGAAGCGTCCCGGTTCTTTTGGAACGAATCACCTTCTTGTGCAACCCTGAGATTGCCGCCCGGTCGCAGGCGCTTACAAGAAACGACATTGGCTTCCCTTCCCTCCCCCCCGGACTCCGACCGCGTGCGTTCCCGCGTGATGCGTTCGACTGGGCGTGGCTCCTGTTTTTGATCTGGACGGCCGTCGGCTTCGTGGTCATGCCGTTGGGCGTCACCGGGGCACAGGTGCACCGATGGCTCGATCCTTTCGGCCTCGGCAACCTCGCGGCGGGGTTGTTGCACGTTTCCGACGCGATCTGGATGCTCCTGGCCGCCATCACCGTGTACCTGCACGCCGTCGCCAGCGAGGGATTGCCCACCGCACGCCGGCAGGCGGCGATCATCCTGGCCGCCTCGGCGGCTTTCGAGTGGGTCGGCACGCGAACAGGATTTCCGTTCGGACCCTACGAATACACGGACAACTTCGGCCCGCGCCTCGGCGGGGCGGTCCCGATGGCGATCCCGCTGGCGTGGCTCGTGGTGGTGCTCTGCGGACGCAACGTCATTCTCTGGCTGCGTCCGCAGGCCGGTCGCATGGAGATCGCCCTCGGCATCGCGTTGACGGCACTGCTCACCGATCTCAACCTCGAACCGGTCGCCTGGAAGATTCGCCATTACTGGCTGTGGTATCCGGCACAAGCGCAAAATCCGCCTTACGGCTGGCCGCCCCTACAGAATTACGCCGCCTGGTTCGTTCTGAGCTTCGCGCTCGCGCTAGTCCTGCCCTCCGACCACAGCCTGCGCGTCCGCCGGCCTTCACGCTCGCGACCGATCCTCACCCTGTTGCTGTTGAACGCCTTATTGGCACTCGTGCACCTCACGGCCGGTTGACGCCCACTGGCAGACCCGGGCAACGGTTGAAACGGGAGGACGCATTTACAGCTACGACGGTCCGGGAGTTCGTGAACGGCGGAAGCGGCAGCGTCGGCAACTGGAGCGACTTATCGACCAGCCAGAAATTATTGGAGTATTCGGACTGCTTGAGGAAACGCACGCTGCCGTCCGCGAACAGATAATTCGCACCGCCGTCGTACACCGAGGGATTGAACTGGGAAAGGAGATCGGACAGCGGGGCAAGGAGCAGGTCCGCGTAGAACTCCGTCGCCCCCTGGGTTTTCGGTGCCAGCAGGATCACCTGCGAAGGCGCTTGGAGACGGTTGAGAGGCACCATGCTCACGGGCTGTCCGTTGTTGGCACCGAGATCATCGAACCCGTTGTAAATGTAGCCCGTGTTGTTGACCGATTGCGAGAGCACCGCATCCGGCGGGAGTTGGGCGGTTTGCTTGTCGCTCGGATCGAGAAAAACCCGTGGATTCGTCGGACTCAGATATTGGCAGAAAAGCTGAGGCCAGGTTCCACCGGCGTCGAGCGGCAGGAGACCCGCTTCAGAAACGTGTCCGGGCAATTGCTGGTTGTGATCGCTCGCGTACAACATCGCCGCGACGCCGATCTGACGCATGTTGGCGATGGCCTTCATGCGCGCGGAATATTGACTGACACGCGTGGTAGCCGGGATCGCGATTGCGACGAGAACGGCAACCACCGTGAAGACGACCAAAGTTTCCAGCAATGTGAACGCGGCTTTCACAGGCAGGCGGAGCGTGGTATATTAAAGCGTGTTCCGTCGGTTTGACAAGCACCTTTGAGAACGAAACTCACTTCTCGCATGGAAGTATCGATTGTGCGAAGGCATCCCGCCGAGACCCTCACCGCCCGACGCTAAACAACGCTCTCTGCCTGAAATGGTTCTCTGGCCTTCGATCCGAAGTATCTGGCGAAGGTCACCGCCATTTTTCCGGGCGGCTGCTGCCACGATCCCGGTGCTCGTCGTGACCGGATACCTGTTCTTCGAGAGTCGCACGTCCGAACGATTATTGCTGGAAGCAGAGACGTACCGGCAGGAGGACAACGTGCTGTTGCAGTTCCAGGGCTTCGTGAGGACGCGGATCGACGCCCTCCGGAATGTCGGCAACTTCGTGCTATCCACGCCCGCCCGGGAAACGCGGGCCGACCTGCCGCTTTTCGTCCGACGCCTGGAGGCAGAAGTGCCCGGCTATGAGGTCATCGCCGTGACCGACGAGCACGGCGAGTTCCGTCAGCAATTCCCCGCCACCGGACACGCCCCGGTGGGCGTCGCGGGTTTACCGGCCTTCACCAAGGCGCTCGCGTCACACGAGCCGACAGCCACCGGCTGCTTCGAGCTGCCCGGCGGCCAACCGGCTTTTACGGTGATCGTCCCGGTCATCCGCGACGACGGCACGGCGGGGGCAGTCATCGGCACGCTCCGGCTCGCCGACAGTCTGCGCGATCTGTTCGGACGCGATTCGCTCGACTGGAACGTGGAAATCGCCGACCGCACGGGCCGCATCGCCTATCGATCCTTTCCCATCGACTCCGCCGAGCAGTCGGTGCCGACGGCGCTCGTCGATGAGCAGCACGTTCCCGTGGCGGACCTTGCCTGGAAGGTGCGGCTCTGGCCGACGCCGTTGCTGCTCTCGACCCTGCGCACGGCACAGCCGCAACGCATCCTGGGCATCGGCCTGCTCGCGTCCCTGGTCATCGCCGTCGCCAATTTCCTGCTGGCCCAGCGTCAGGCGCATCTTACCGAGTCCTTCCGCGAGACCGAACGCCTCGCCGCCGATGTGGACGCGACCCGCCGGCATCTCAGCGAGATGGTCAACGGCATCGATGCGGTGATCTGGGAGAGCGACATGGCGACGGGGCGTTTCACGTTCGTCAACGATTATGCGCGCAAGCTGCTGGGCATCGACATTACGGAATGGATGTCCGTCCCGGCGAGGTGGTTCGATCACGTCCATCCCGACGACCGCACCCGCGCGATGGAAATCTCGCGTCAGGCGCAGCGCCCCGGCCAGACGTACCCGGCGGAATACCGCATGATCGACGCCCAGGGGCGCGTGCTGTGGGTGCGCGAGATCATCGCGGTCATCGGCCGGGAAGGCCGCGCGACCGGGCGGCGGGGCGTCGTCGTCGATATTTCCGCGCGCGTCCAGGCGGAGGAGGCCCTCCGGCAGAGCCAGAAGCTCGAAAGCCTCGGCGTGCTCGCGGGCGGCATCGCGCACGATTTCAACAACCTGCTCACCACGATCCTCGGCAACGCCGAAATGCTCGCACCGTGGATCAAGGGCGACGCCGCGCCGGGCCGCAAGAACCTGGAGAAAATCGAACGCACCACGCGCAGGCTCGCCGAGTTGACCCGGCAAATGCTCGCCTATTCCGGTCGCGGGCAATTCACGGTGGCCGAGGTCGATCTCAACGCCGTCATCACCGAGATGACCGAACTCCTGACGGTGTCCACGACCAAGAACGTGCGCGTCGTGTACCATCTCGACCCCGCGCTGCCGCTCATGGAAGCCGACGCGTCGCAGATTCGCCAGGTGGTCCTGAATCTCCTGACCAACGCCGCCGAGGCCATCGGCGATCACGGGCGAGGCGAGGTCGTCATCAATACCGGCATCGAAATCCTCGACGCTCGAACACCGAAGAACTGTTCGCCGAGCAGGACCTCGAACCGGGCGAGTATGTTCGGCTGGAGGTCGCGGATACCGGGACCGGCATGAGCCCGGAAACGCTGTCGAAGATTTTCGACCCGTTTTTCACCACGAAGTTCACCGGACGCGGCCTCGGGCTGGCGGCCCTCCGGGGGATCGTCCGGCGACATCGGGGCGGCATCCGCATCTTCAGCCAACTCGGCGAAGGGACGGTTTTCACCCTGCTGTTTCCGGCGAGCCGACGCCCGCACGGCGCTGACCAGCGGAACAGTGCATGGACGGCGTGCAGCCCGTGCGGTTGGGCGGGACGACCGTGCTCGTCGTTGACGACGAGGAGAGCCTCCGAACCCTGATGGCCGATGCGCTCCAGAGCGAAGGCGCCGCCGTGTTGCAGGCGGTGGACGGCGAGGATGGGATCGAGCAATTCACCGAGCACTGCCAGGAAATCGACGCCGTTGTGCTGGACCTCACGATGCCGAAGCTCAGCGGCGAGGAAGTTTTCCGCCAGATCAAGTTGGCCCGGCCCGATGTGCCCGTCATCCTGTGCTCCGGTTACACGCAGGAGGACGTGGCCAGGCAGTTCGTCGGCGTGGAACTCGACGGCTTCATCGAAAAACCGTTTGCCCCGTCGCAACTGATCGACATGCTGCGGACCGCGTTGTCCGAAGAGGCCGGCAGGCGGCTGACCCCGGTCGTGCCGTCCGTCGCTGCGGGGAATCACGATAAAATTCGCAATCCAGTGCATGATGGATCATCGTTCCGCGCCGGTACGGACCACCGCGACCTTCCATGAGCCTGCGCCATCTTTTCAAACGCATCCTGCTGCCGCAACGCCCCGAGAGGCCGTTGCACGCCATCGACCGGCGGCTCGCCAAGGAATGGATCAAGAAGCGTCTGGCGGCGTTGTTCCCCGAATTGAAAGGCGACCCCATCGCACTGGAAAACGCTTACCGGGAACTTGGTCTCGAATCGACCGGCACCGTCCGATGCGCGGACGGCGAGGTGCCGTCGTTTGCGATGGTTGTGTCGTCGGAGGTGGCGGACCCGTTCGAGCAACGCTGACCCGGGTCAAAGCGGGAGGGCGGGTCCAGGACGGCGGAGTGTCTCACACGGAGTTTGCTTCCGTGCGTGACCGGCTTATCCCGCGCCTGTATTGCGCTTGCCCAACTGGCACGCGTAGAGTACAAAGCGCCTGCTCTCGCCCCCGGACATGAAATCGACGCTGATCATCAACGATGACGAAGGCCAACGCTCGGCCGAACTCCCCAAGGAGCGCATCGTCCTGGGCACCTCCGCAGAGGTCTCGATCCCATTGCGGAGCCACGACGCCAATCTGCTCCCCGAGCATGCCGTCATCGTCTGGAACCAGCAACGCGTGACCTGGATGCTCAGCCGGGCGACCGTTCCGCAGGCGGAACTCACCATCAACAGCCGCCAACTCGCACCCGGCGCTTCCATCGCTCTCAATAACCTCGACACCGTCGAGTTGCCCGGGGCAACGCTCCAATTTTACCGGGAACCCGACGCGCCGGTCTGCCGTGGCGGCGTCGTGTCGGAATTCTCGCTGGAAAACGTGCCCGTCGTCCTCGGGCGCGGCGAAAATGTCGAATCCGACGGGACGTATCGCCTGGAACTCGACCCTGAAGATTCGGCGATTTCCAAGGTCCACGCCCTCATCGAAAAGGAAGGTCCGAACTTCTTCATCGTCGATAAGAGCCGCGCTGGCACCGAACTCAACGGCAAGTTCTTCAGCCGCGAACTGCTCGTCTACGGCGACCGCTTCCGCATCGGCGATTATTTCTTCGAGTTCACCGGCCACTCGATCATCCGCGCATGGACCAGGCCGACCTCGGCACGTGTCGATCCGCGCACCATCTCGTGGACGTGGAGGTGCAAAAGGACGGCGAGCCCTTCCGCATTCTCCAGGACATCAACATGGAGATTCAGCGCGCGGCGAGTTCATCGGCATCCTCGGCGGCTCGGGCCAGGGCAAATCGCACGTTGCTCAACGCGCTCTGCGGCATCAACCCCGCCAGCGTCCGGCGAGGTGCTCATCGGCGGCATGCCCGCTCACCGAGCCGCGAGCAGCGTCAACGCCGCCGGCGTGGGCTTCGTGCCGCAGGATGACATCGTTCACATGGAGCTGACGGTCACGGCAGGCCATCACCTACAGCGCGCGGTTGCGGCTCAAGCTGCCGCCGCGCGCAGATCGACGCGCTGGTGGAGCGCGACGATCGGGCCGCCTGTCGCTGCCGGGAGCACAAGGCAAGCGCATCTCGCGCATGTCCGGCGGCCAGCGCAAGCGCGTCAGCGTGGCCATCGAGCTGCTGGCGCTGCCTTCGGTGCTTTATCCTCGACGAGCCTTCCTCCGGCCTCGACCCCGCCAAGGAGGCGGAGCTGATGGCGCTGCTCCAGACGCTGCAGACTGACCAACATGACGGTCATCTGCACGACGCACGTCCTCCAGAAGGCGTATCTCTTCGACCGCGTGCATCTTCATCCAGAAGGGACGGCTGATCTTCGCGGGCAAGGCCGACGAGGCCCGCCAGTTTTCCTCATGCAGGACACGGTGGGCGGGGACACGGCCGGACTCTTCGACAAGTTCCCGCTGGCGAACGTGTACACGCTCATGACCGATCCCCGAAGCCCGCCGAGGAGTGGGAGGCGGAATACCTCGCCTCGCCCTACTGCCGCGACAAGGCGGCCTCGGAATTGCCCGGTGCTGCCCGAGCGAGACGGCGGACAACAACGCCCCGCCCGCCGCGCGGCAGGGTCGACGTACCTGACGACGCTGGGCATCCTGCTTCGGCCGCCAGTGGCGCATCCTGCTGGCCGACGTGCTCAACCTGCGCTTCCTCTTCGCCCAGCCCCTGGCCATCGGCGGTGATGATCGGCTGGGTGGCCGAGAACGCCGGGCTGCGCATGTTCCTGTGCGTGGTGGCGACGCTGTGGTTCGGCACGAGCAACGGCGCGCAGCAGATCGTCAGCGAGATCCGATCTTCCGGCGCGAGCGTGTGTACGGCCTGGGACTCAACGTGTATCTCCAGAGCAAGCTCGTCTTCCTGTCGCTGCTCACCGGCGTGCAGGCGATCATCCTGTTCCTGACGATCTTCATCACCGCGCATTTCCTGCATCCCGTCCCGTTCGACCAGGACGTGATTCGCCACGCGGCTCGTCGAGCGTCTGGGCGGCGGCAACGCCGCGCTGGCGGAGACCGGACGCGGGCGACTTCGAGGTCGGTCGGCACGCGAGCCCCGGCGCGGCCGGGAAACCCGCCGTCATCACCCCGCCGAACCGGCCGAGCCCACCAAGCCGAGGCCCGGTCGACGATCCGTCCGGCCGGCCTGTTCGCCAACTTCTTCTACCTCAAGGACAACATACCTGGATTCCGGCGGCCAAGACCGTGACGAAGATCGAGGACGGCACGCCGCTCGGGGACGGGACCGCAAGCCCGTGGTGCTGCCGGGCCTGAGCCTGATCGGCGTGACGGTGACGAGCCTGGGACTCAAGGCGCTGAGCGTGCTGGGCGTGGCGTTCGTGGGCGTGGCGCTCGGGCTGACGATCTCCGCGCTCGTGCGCAGCAACACCCAGGCGGTGATGTGGGTGCCGCTGATCTTGATCCCGCAAATCCTCTTCGGCGGCTTCGTGGTGACGGTGCCCGGACATGTCGATCGTCGGTGTTCCGGTTCAGCCACCTCGTCCCGAGTTTTTCGGCGCAGCGGATCATGGACGTCTCCAACATTTACGGACAGGCGACCCCGGCATGACCAACCGCACCAAGGTGCCGCTGTTCCTGACGGCGGACGGCTCCAAGGACAAGGTGGAGTGGCAGCAGGACGGCCAGAAGCGTTGGCAGGAGTACGACAAGATGTCGCTCTTCAACAATTCCTGGCAAAACATGATCGTCTACCAGGACCGGGTGGGCGAGCACAAGCAGGATGCCACGCGCGTCGAGAACGGGGGCAGCGATTTCCGGATCGAATACCGGGACACCACGACCACCCGCTACGATGTGCGTTACAACAAGGGCACGGTGTTCCGCTTTCTGCTGCCGGCGCAGTTGTCCCTGCTGACGCTCGCCGCTTGGGCGGTGGTCTGCTACCTAGTGATCCTGCTCGGCCTGCGCTCGAAGCAAACGGGCACGTGAGCCGTCGCCACCGCGTACGATGATTACAAAAGGCGTGCCGTTATGAATGACGCTGGTATCCCGGCCCGCACGGAAAGATCGCAGCGGGTCATCGTGGCTTCTGCGCTCGGTGTCGTCGGCGGCGCGGGAGCCATCGGCGGGATGTGGCTTCCGCTCGCCACCCTGGCGGGACTGGGTCCGGTCGGATGCTTCGACTACAACCACACGCGGGTCTACGCGTGCATGGCGGTGGGTTCGCTCGTGGTCGTTTTCAGTGCGGCGCGCTGTTTCCGGACCGTCCTGTTGGCGGCGGGGAGTACTCTGCGGACTGCTCGCGGCGACGGCGATTGACCTGTATCAGGCGCTTCACGACGTGATGAGCACCGACGGCGGCGAACTCGCCCAGATGGCCCGGCAACTGGTTGCCCACAGTTCGCTCCAGGCCGGCGCGTTCGTGCTGCCACTCTGCGGTCTCGTCTGCGTCGTGGCCGGCGCGCTGGGAAGTTCACCCGGCCGGGCCGTGGCGACGGCTACCAGTGAATCGTAACGTCCTTGTCCGACTGCATCGTCTGCGTCGGTGCCTTGTTTTGCGGCGGCGTGGGCGGTTCGGGCCTCGCGCCCGGGCGTCGGTTGCAGTCCGGCGGGAACGTTGCTGACCTGGGACGGCGGCTGCGTGGGTCGATTGCTGTTCGTCGGGCGGCTCCACCCCCATCGATCACCCGCGTTTCCGTGGCTGTCTGTCCTGGCATAAGTTGCGAATTGCTCGGCGTGGGGGCACGGGTGGTCGTTGAAGATGTGCCATTATTCTGCGCGACCTTCGGCGAACTGGCCGGGGCGGGTGTCGGATTGCTCGCGGTCGCACCGGAGGTCTGGTCTTGCTGGCGGTTGTCGGCAAGCGCGCCGGCAATGTCCACCGAACTGGGAAACGTCCATTTGCCGGTGGCGTCCGCACTGACCGGGAATTCAAGGTGATAAGCGTGGCCGCTGTCGGACCGGATCGAGAGTGCGATCTTGGAATGGTACGGGTACTCGTCCGACGGCATGGCCACGGGGAATTGCGTGCAGTTTTCGACCGAGTAATTCCGGAGTTCGCTGGCCACCCGCTTTTGCATTGCCTTGCTCGCTGCAACGTAACTCTCCTCCACCTGCTCCCTGGGAAGAAACTGCGGCGCGGCGTTCGGGGTGGCCGACGGCGTCGTTGTGGCCGCTGCTTTGCTGGAACCCGACGCGCGGGCGGACTTCAGCTCGGACTTCGTTTTCTCCAGCGCGGATTGCGTTTCCTGGAGCTGGCGATCCTTTTCTTGCATCTCCGCTTGCAGGCGGTTCAGGCGCTCCTGCAAACCAGGGTCTTCCGAGCACCCGGAAAACAGGATCACCGCCGCGGACACGGCGACACAACCGGAGATTTTTCCACAAAACCCGAAGCTGGAGGAACGCATAGGCAACACGGGAAAAATAGTTCCGTCCGTGCGGATTGCAAACCACGCCGTCCGCAGCGGATCGAACGCACCCCGTTAGTAGTGCGCGGGCCGCTCGACGGCCTCGAAATTATCCGGGCTGTTGTTTTGCGGCACGTTGACCTGATCGGACGAATGATGCACGTGCACCACGCGGGTCTCATGCACCACCGCTGGTTTGTCATCACTGCAAGCAGCGAGGGAGAACGAGGCGGCGACAGCCACCAGGAGGATCAGTTTTTTCATGGGTAGGTAGTTTTTTCTTTTTGGGTGGAGAAGGTAAGACCGCCGGAAGTCTTAGACTTCCGATGGTACGTCAGCACGGTGGTTGGACTAGCCCGAGGTATTCTCGGTGCTCTCGGTGTGCTTTTCCTCGCCGCGGCGGCCGACGAGCACCGAGTAGGCCCCCATGCCGTTCGCACGGGCGATGTTCACGTAGACCTGCACGGTGCCGTTGTAGCTGGAGCGGAACATCACGCCCGCGCGCTTCAAACCGCGGCGGTCGTCGAGGATGAGGTCGCCGACCTCGTCGTAAACATAGATGCCCGAGCGTTCGACCATCATGTCCATGCCGCAGAGGAACACGTAATCGACGCCTTTGCTGACGGGCACGAGGAAGCGCACGGTGTAGCCGCTGCCACCGACGCCGCTGTTGTTGGTCGGTGCCATGAGGAAGCCGCGCGCGGCGTAGGTCACGGCCATGCGGTAGGCATCGTCTTCGGCCTTGGCGGGGTCCGCCTTGGCGGCGGGCAGGGCAAAGCCCAGCAACGCGGCGGCCAGGAGCGGGATAAACGCTTTGAGAGAGGGCTTTTTCATATCGCGGGAACGGTGGTGAAAGCGGAGTTTGTTATTTTTTCGAGGCGGCCAGCGCGGCCGTCACGACTTCAGTCGCCAGGGCTCTCATCCGGTCAACCTTGTCGGCCGGGATCGAGCCGTCCATTTTGATATCGACGATGCCTTTGATCTCGGCGAGCGAAGAGAGCATTTTCTCCACGACCGGCGAGTTTTTGGTGTCGTCGGGCAGCGTCTTCAACTTGGCGATCAGCGCATCGACGAGCATCGGTTCGCGCAGGAAGTTGGAGGTCGTCGGCGAATAATTATCCTTCACCACGCTGGTGACGTAGCGCGCGCCTTGCAGCCAGCCGGACACGATGACGAGCGTGCCTTGGGTCTTGTTCTCGCTGCGGTCGAGCGTCTTCATAATGTCCTGCTGGAGGAAGCCGAGTTCCATGAACACCTTGAGCCACTCGCCGGCGTTGGCCGAGGAACGGATTTTCTTGGCGCGGGCCAGTTCGCCGTCCCCGACGCCGAGCTTTTTAGCCATCGCCTCAATGTCGGACGCGCATTTGTTGAGCAATTCGGCGTCGTGAGCCTTGATGGCCATCACGCCGTCGGAGATGCGGAACCCGAGGAGCGTCGGCATCGCCACCTTGGTTTCGGTGATCTCGTCCACGTCCACGTCCACCTTCGTTTTGGCGAAATACTGCTTCCAGTTGACCGCGGTTTTGCCGAGGGCCTGATCGAGCGCGATGAATTTATCGTAAGGCGTCGGCATCCCGAGACCGCCATCGACCGCCGCCTTGGGATCGAAGGGCGGCGGCTCGTTGCCGGTGTGCTTCTGGGTATTGGGCTTCTCGTCCTGGGCCAGTGACCGCTGCACGGGCAGGGCCAGCAGTGGGAGCGAGACCGCGACCGCCGCGGTGAGGAAGCTGAATTTACGGGAACGGGTATGCATTGGGGCGTTTCTGGTTGGGGCGGCGGTCCGGCCGGTCGGCGACACGCAAATCGGCGGTGGTGACCGTCAGGATGGCGCGACGCCGGGGACCGCGGGAGGGATTCGGGATACGAAGGACGGCGGAGCGGCACCGCACGCGGTCAGGGAGCGCGCGGTGCCGTCTGGCAAATGTATAGAAGCTGTCAGGCGACCGTCACACCACCCCAGAAATGGGTACGCTCGCCGTACCCGTTGCCGGAGAGGTTGTTGATGGGTTGGTTGTTGCTGGAAAGGTCCAGGCCGTAGTTGCCGTACGGCGTGATCGTAAAGTGCTTGCCGATGGTGGTCGGCACCTTGAGACCCATCTCCAGGTCGTTCCAGCCGCCGACGTTGTTGTCGCCGTACTTCAGGTAATCGATGTTGTAGCCGGCGGCGATGTAAGGCGCGAGCGCCACGGCAAACATGCTGTTGGTGTACACCGGGACCGCACCGTCGATGCGGAATTCCATGTAATTGCCGTTCGAGATTACCCGCCGCGCTGTTGTCGCTGTAGCTCGACACATAATGGTAGTAAGTGGCGCTCGGCACCACGTACTTCAACTGCTTGTAAGCCAGACGCACGAACGCCTCGCCCTGGTAGCCCGCACCCTTGAAGTCGTGGTATGGGAAGAAGTACGAATTGTACCCGACGGTGCCGTCGAGGATGTTGGCGACGATGCTCGCGGTGTAATCCAAGTTCACATCCACTTCCTGATAGAAGCGGCGATGGTTGCCGGTGATCGCGTCGTTCTTGGTCAGGTCATTGAGAGGATCGGTGTTGGCCACGGCCGGATTGTTCGACCCCTGGAAAAACGGGTACGTGGCGCTGACGGCGCGAACGTAACCGACGCCCAGGTGCGCTCCCTTGAAAGCCACGTCCGCATTTTCGTAGGTGATGGCCGAACTGCTGTTGGTCTTCTCGTAAAAAGGCAGGCCGGTATCCGGCGTGAAGAGCAAGCGGTAACCGCCCCCAGCACCGGGAGTCGTCCGCGCCGTGAAGAACTTGGAGTTGAACGCGATGATGTCCAGGCCGTGGTAGATGTACCGGGACTCGAAAACCGCCCGACAACAAGAAATGCACCCGGTCGGGCGCGGTCGGAACGGGAGCGACCACCTTGTTGTCCTTGCTCTCGACGGTCGCCTTGCTGCCCTGGTGCGAGGTCTTGACGGTGCTCGTACCGGCGTTCCGGTGACGACTGCCAGTCTCTTCCGTCTGGGCGCGGCGTCGGGTACTGCCCGACGTGCGCGTGGGCGGCGTGGAGGGAGAAGACGATTCGTTCGGCCCGGTGACCTGCGAGGTGGCCGGGGCTTCGGACGCGCTCGCGCTCGCCGCGGTGCGGATGAGGGTCGCGCCACCCGATGCGCCGGACGAATCGCGGGGTGTCGTGGTCGTACCGGCGGCGCTCAGCGTGCCACTGAGCGCGGACGCCTCATGTGCGGCAAAAAGGCCGGTGAGCGAGATCGCACCCGCCAGCAAAAACGCGGAAACGCTAAACTTGGAGCGAAGGTTCTGGGGATGAAGTGGACTCGGGGGAACGCTTGGATGGGTTTCGCATGGGTAAAGGGATTTCGTACGAACGGTCGCAAACCATACTTAAATAGGGCAGCAATCCGTTGAATAAGGGCTGTTTGCAGGATTTCCCTGGTTCGGTCAAACAAAAAATTGCGAAAACACGACATTGCGCGCCGACGACTAATTTCCACGGCAAAAGCCGGTCAATCAACGGGTCGCATTTCCGTCTCGCCGGGACGGTTGCTCTGCATCGGCGGCTGATCCTTGAGTTTTTTCTCCAGTTCGGAGCGCATCACCGGATCGTTGGGCATCATTTCGCGGCCCCCGGTCATCACCAGTCCGCCCGCGGCCGTGTGCCGTAATTCGAAAACCTCGTCGTACGTATGCGCGGCCGGATTCCGATGACCGGCGTACCGGATGTGGGCGTGCAGGACGCCGTCCGCGTCGAGGCGGATTTCGGCCAGCGGTACATTATCGACCGAAGTAGCACTGAGTTTACCGTTGACGATGTACTGCTCGTCAACGTGCCCCTCGTTCAGACCGGCCTTGAAAACGATGGTGCGGACGACGTGCACATGGTTTTTGTCGTCGTCGAACTCCCCACGGAAATGTCCGACGAAGGTCGGCGGCACCGCCACCTCGACCCGGCCACCGGGTCTCGCCGTCACCGTCCCTTTCAAGGGAGCGATCTGCGTGTCCTGCTGTTGGCCGGCCCCGTAAAGGGTATATTCGTAGGTGCCGGTGGGGAGTTCGAGTTTCGCGGGCGACGAGATATTCTTGAGCGAATACGTCTGGTCACTCGCCGCTTTCACGTTTTCACCCGGCAGGGCGTTGCCAAACGAAAACGCGATGAACGAATAGTCGGGCTCGCGCGACTTGAAGGCGACGTAGACGGGAGCAGTTTCGCGGTCCATCACGGCGGGCACATCCGTGATGCCGCCGACGGCGACAGTGAGCCGCACCGCTTTGTAGCCGGGCACTTTGACGATCAGGTCACCCGGCGCACCACCGGAACCGTCCAGCGGAAACACGAAATCGCTGCCACGGTGCTCCGGCCTGACCGGCTGGCCGCCGATCTCGTAGCTGGCACCCGCCAGCCGTGAACCGTTGCGCACCACAAACGTCGGCGGCACTGGTGTCGGCGTCGCGCGTCTGGGCGTCGGGGTCGCCACCGGGGTGGCGGTCGGAGTTGCCCTCGGCGTCGGGGTCGAGACCGCCACGGTCGGCGCGGGCGACGGCGATTGCAGAGCAATCTTGTCGTGGTCGTCGTTCGCGGGTTTGGGACGCAGGAAAAATGCGACGGCTCCGAGCACGACGGCAGCCACCGCCAATCCCACCAGGACCGGCACCAGCGGGAAGGGTTTTGACGGCGGCGGGGTGCCGCGATAATCCGCCACGTAGGGCGGTGGCGGAGGAGTCACCGGCAGGGCGGCTGGAACCGCCGGTGGAACTGCGGCCGTTTGGGGAACCGGCGGGGCAAACGCCGGCGGTGGCGGCGGCGGCGCGACCGGGGGATCAGGCAGGCGCGACGGCGTGGTTTTCACCTTGGTGCTCTGCGTGGCGGTCACCGGCGGCGGCAGCGGCTTGGGCGATTGCGTCGCGCCGGGCGGCCTCGCCAGCCGTGATTGCGTCGCGCCGGGACTGGCCGCCGGTTTCGACTGCGTGGCACCAGCACTCCCGGTCGCTTTTGACCGGGTCGCGCTACTGGTCTTGAAGGACGACCCGGTCGTCGCACCGGGCTGCCGCAAAGTGGTGGCCGATGGCGAATCGCCCTCGCTGATGCCCTCGGCGCGTTGCAAGGCGTGGACGACGCCGACACACCCCTCGCCGGCCCCCCCCTCATCGACGATGCAGCCGCTCAAAATCCAGTTCCCCTCCTCCGAGAGTCCGGACGTACGGATGTACGAGCCACGGTTGACCCGCGCGGCGAACTTGACCTGCATCCCCGCCACCAGCCGGTAGAGCAGGCTGCCGAACTCCACGCGCGGACTGCCGATGGACTGCGCGCTGAGCGTCATCGAGATATCCTGGGCAGCCTCGTCCTCCAGCAGGATCGGCGTCAACCGGACCCGGAACGGCGGCCATTGCCGCAGGTTGGTCGTCAACAGGGCCGCGCTGTCCGGAAATTCCGCGCTGCCGTCGGCGGGCTGGAGGTAAATCTCGTCCGGTGCCAACCGGATTCCACTCAAGCCGGCGGCCGTGGCGAAGTCCACCCCGGCGGCGATCAGGCGTAACGGAAGCACGGCCTCGGCGAAAGGGATCGACCCGCGGCTTTTGACGATGCTCTGGAGGCTGACCCCGCCGCTCCACTCGCGCACGAGCACCTCGGCGTCATCGAACTCTTCCAGTCCGTAGACCTGGCTGATCGACTCGTGCACAGCCGGGACCACCTGAGCGACGGCCTGGCGCAGCTTCTCCATGCGCTCCGGGTCCTCGCGGAGCACATCGTCCAGCACCGTCACGGACAACGGCAGATTGTCGGCCACCCTGACCGCACGGTAGGTGTTGCCGAGCGAACTCCGCCCGGCCTTTTCAACCATCTGATATTTGTCGGCCAGCCGGTTCGACGGGGGAGACGCCTCGAACGCCAGCGTCGCGCCGGGGTCGGATTCCCCAGTGTCCTCCGGGGCCGTGATCGCCGCTTGGTTCGCCGGGATTTGCACCATCGGCACCGGGTCGTCGGACAGGATCGCGCTGAGGACATCGGTCGCACTCGCAAAACGGTTCGCCTTGTCCTTTTCCAGCAGTTTTTGCAGGACGAAGGCCAGCTTGGCGGGCAGGGCTGCGGGCAACTGCGCGTCGTAGGAATCCACGCTCAGGCGCTTGGCCATGATGACGGCGGTCGAACCGGTCTCCGGGGACGCACCTTTGAGCAAAAACCACAGGGTCATGCCCAGCGAAAACAGGTCGCTACGCGCGTCCAGTTCTTCTTCCATCACCTGCTCCGGGCTGGCGAAAAGAGGGGTGAAGAAATTCTGCCCGTCCAGGGTGAGCGAGGCCATCCGTTCGTTATCTTGGACCAACGGCTTGACCAAGCCGAAATCGACCAGCTTGAGCACGAGCGCGTCGCTTTTATCCGCGAGCATGACGTTGGCCGGCTTCACGTCACGGTGGATGAACCCCCGGCGGTGCGAGCATTCCAACGCTTCCGCGAGCTGCTGGGCCAGGAGGAGGACGGTCGCGGGGTCCAATGGCCCGGTGCGCTTGACGAGTTCCTCCAAGCTGCCGCCCTCGCAGTACTCCATCGCGTAGTACAGCGTGTTGTTGGCCTCGCCGAAGTCGATGACCTGCGCGATGTTGGGGTGGCGCAGACCGTGGACGACGCGGGCCTCGCGCAGGAAGCGTTCCTTGGCGTTCTTGTCCTCGGCGAACTTCTCGCTGATGACTTTTAACGCGACGATCTGGTCGAGAAAGACGTGCCGGGCCTTGTAGGTTTTGCCGAAGGAGCCGCCGCCGAGGAGTTCGGCCGCGCCGTCCGGCCGGGCCAGCACCTCGAAATTCCCATACCGGAAAGCCGCGTCATTCTCGCTCATTTGCCGGCTGTACTTACAACAGCGAACCTGCTGTAGGGCAAGGACAAATCCATCGCGCGGCCCGACGCACCTGCCGGGGTGGCAAGGGGTCCGGTCCAAGCCGGTCTAAAATGCGTTGAGCACCCTGCGGACTGCGGGTTATGGTCCGCGTCGCCATTCACGCCACGCGCCGCCCGCGCCGCCGCGAAAAAACGAAGGCCCACCCGACGATGAAGTCCCAAGTAGAACCCGGTGAACTGACCCAACGCATCCGCCGGGAAGCCCGCCGTCACGAAAACATCGCTTTTCCGCCCTCCGCCCCGCCGTCGGCGAACACCGGCGACGCGCTCGCGCTGCCGCCCGCGCCCGTGTTCGCCGCGAGCCAGTCGGGGGAGTTTTCGTGCGAATACCTCCTGGCCCACATCAACCACATGGTTGACCGCGCTCGCGGCAAGACCACCGTGAGTAAGAGTGTGCCTAAGCTGCTCCGCCCCGTCTACCGGAACCAGGGCGGCTACAACGAAATCGTGCTGGCCGCGCTGGACCGTCTCCGCGAGCTCACCCGCCTGCTCATGGCCGAGAACGCGCAGCTCCACCTGCATATCCAGCGCCAGACGGAATGGATGCAAGCGGTCGAGAAGCAGTTCGCCAAGGTCGAGAAACGTTTCGACGAAATTGGCAGCCAACCCGTTCCCGCAGAGGAAGTCGAAGGCGATTGAAGTTCGCGCCGTCTCCGTCCCGAGGCGACCCCATGCATATCATCATCGCCACCACGCAGGTCCCCTTTGTCCACGGGGGTGCCGAGGTCCACGCCCATAATTTGCTCGAAGCCCTGCGTCAGGCCGGACACGTCGCGGAGATCGTCGCGATCCCTTTCAAGTGGTACCCGCCCGATCGGATGCTCGACGCGATGCTGGCCTGTCGGTTGCTCGATCTGACCGAGTCCAACGGCCGCCAGATCGACCGCGTCATCGGGCTGAAATTTCCCGCCTACCTCATCCCGCACCCGGCCAAGGTCCTCTGGATTTTGCACCAGCACCGGCAGGCGTACGAACAGTGGGACCATCCGTTGAGTGACATGGTCTACTACGGCAACGGACGCGAGGTGCGCGACGCCATCCGGCCTCGCCGACACGCGCCTGATCCCGGAGGCAAAGGCGGTTTTCACCAATTCCGAAAACGTCTCCCGTCGGCTCAAGCGGTACTGCGGACTGGATTCCACCCCGCTCTACCACCCGCCGAGCACCCCGGACGCGTTTTACTGCGAGGAAGCGGAGCCGTACTTCTTTTTCCCGAGCCGCATCAACGCCTCGAAACGGCAACTCCTCGCCATCCAGGCGATCGCGCTGATGCGGGGGCGACGCCCGGCTCGTAATCTGCGGCGTGAGCGAGGACGACGCCTACTACGCCAAAATCCTGCGTGAGATCGAGGAGTCCGGGCTTCAACGCCGGGTCAAACTCCACGGCCGGGTGAGCGAAAAGGAAAAGCTGCAACTCTACGCGCACTGCCTGGGCGTGGTGTACCCGCCCGTGGACGAGGATTATGGCTACATCACCTTGGAGGCCATGCTTTCCTCGAAGCCGGTGCTCACCTGCACGGACTCGGGGGGTCCGCTGGAGTTCATCCGCGACGGCCACAGCGGCTACGTCACCGAGCCGGATGCCGCCGCCTTGGCCGAGGCCATGACGCGCCTTTACACCAACCGCGCCCGTGCGGTGGCGTTCGGCCGGACAGGACGGGAAGACTATCTGCGCAAGGAAATCACCTGGGAAACGGTCGTGGAAAAACTGTTGGCTTGAATGACAAAAATCGCGTGGTTTTCACCCCGGGTGCCCGAGCACTCGGAGATCGCCAAGAACACCGAACGGCTGGAGGGCGAGTTGGGACGCCGCTTCGACGCGCGCTTTCTTGCCGAGCGGCCGGCCGGATTTCACGAACCGGCGGCGGACCGGTTTTATCCCGGGCCCCTCGGACACATCCCGAGCGAATTGCTGGTCGCGCTCAACGGGGTCGATGTACCCATCTACAATCTGGGCAACCATCCTGATTTCTTTGCGAACACCTGGTTTCTCTGTCAGCACAAGCCGGGCATCGTGATCCTGCACGACCTCAAACTGCACCATTTTTTCGAGGGCATTTACCGGGAGCGGCTCCACGACCAGAAACAATACCTCGCCTACATGGAAGAATATTACGGCGCTCCGGGCGTCGAGGCGGGCAAACTGTACTGGCAACAACGTCTTTCCATCGACTTCATGGCCGAGCAGTTCCCGATGACGGCCTGGGGCGTGCGGAACGCTCTCGCCGTGGTCGTCCACACGCAGCCGACGCTGGACGCCATCGAACGGGAAACCGGCCTGCCCGCCGTCTTGAACGCGCTCCCCTACGACGCGCATCCTTCGAGCAGCCAGCGAACGACTCCGGAAGAGGCACCTTCGCCGTCACGTCCGGTGCGGGTGGCGATCTTCGGTTATCTGAACGTGAACCGTCGCGTCGTCGAGTTTTTCCACGCGCTGGCGGCGATGGAGGAACGCGAGCGTTTCGAGGTACACCTCTTCGGCACGCTCTTGCAACGGTACGAGGACGACGTGAAGCGAGACGTGGCGGCGCTCGGTTTGCGGGAACAGGTCATTTTTCACGGCTACGTCGCCGAGGAAGCCCTCGACGCGGGGCTTGCCGGATGCGATTTGGCCGTCAACCTGCGTTACCCCACGATGGGCGAGGCATCGGCCAGCCAACTCCGGATTTGGAACCACGCCCTGCCGAGTCTCGTGACGCAAATCGACGGGTATGCCTCGCTGCCGGAGGACGCGGTCTGCTTCGTGCGGCCCGGCCACGAACGGGAGGACATCCAGAGCCATTTGCGCGGTTTTCTGGCGCGGCCGGATTCTTATCGTGACAAAGGCAGGCGCGGACGTGAAATCCTCCTCGAACAGCACCGGCCGGCCACTTATGTCGAGCGCCTCGCCGAACTTTGCGAGCATTTAAGAGACCTGCGTTCGCGCAGCAACCGGATGCGGGTGGCGGACCGCGTCGCCCAGGGGATTTGTGCCTGGTCCGGCACGATACCGATCTCCGCGGCCGAACAGCACTACGGCAACGTCATCGCGGAAGCATTTTGAGCGCGGTCTCCGCTCTGTCCAGACGCACCGCCGCCGATGGACTTCGTCCACTCCCTGCCTACAGGCTCACGGGATGGAAGGTGAGACGTTTGCGAAAGTAGTAGAGCAAGGTGCTCAGCGAGTTTTTGATCGCCTTTTGCGACACGCTCTTGGAAGGCGCGGTGTAATGAATCGGAATCTCGGCGTACCGATGCTTGCGCAGCAGATAGCGCATCTCCGTCTGGTAAAAATGCGCCTTCGACAAGAACGGGTAATCAATGATCCGCTTGACGATCTCCCGGTGGAAACCCTGGAAGCCGCTGGTCATGTCAAACATGCTGGTCCCGAGCAGCCAGTTGCTCAGCAGCGTGCCCACGCGCGAGAGCATCCGCCGGTTTAGCGGCGAGGTCCCCATCGAGCCGCCGTTGGTGAAACGGCTGCCGAACGCGCATTCGTTCCCCTCGTTGAGTACCCTCAGGAACATCGGGATGGCCCGCGGGTCATGGCTCAGACCGGCGTCCATCTCGATGATGAGGTCATGGCCCGCCTCGTAGGCTACGCGCAGGCCCTTGAGATAGGCATCCACCACGTTGCGGTTCTCGGGTGCCCAGACGGTCACGAAGCGTGCGTCCGACTCCGAAAGCTTCTGACTGAGTTCCAGGGTGTTGTCCTTGGTCGCCTTGTCGATGACGAAGTAAAATTTTCCGTTGCCGATCCGGTCCAGCATCATCTTGAGAACCGCGATGAACTCGTCGAACTCCTCAGATTCATTGGCCATCGGCACAATCGCGGCCCAATCACTGTACAGAACCATAAATGAAGCTTTGTAAGAAAAACGGAAAACGACTCTGACCTCGCCGCGCACCGCTCATCGGAAGCAGGCAGGTCAGTATCTGACGCCAGATGGTTTGTATAGCCTAATCCAACCGGGTGGAATCTCGACAGCGAAATCATCCCTCTGCAAGAGGCACCGTTTCCAGCCGGGTGTGGCATCCGCGTTTTGCTTTTGGACCGATGGGTTAGCGACCACCGTTTGCCCACCGACGCCCGGTCCCAGGCGTCACATTCCGTCATGTTGCCCCGCCAGCACTTTTCCGAGCCTTTCCAGGCGTCCGATCCCTCTGAGCCCAGCAGTTGGAGTCCGGAGCGTCTGCATGTTCACGCTTTGCCTCCGGCGGGCGATGCCGCTGGCTCCGCCACCCCGGCGGTGAGTGTTTTGCTGGTGGACGATCACGAGGACACGAACCGCTCGCTGACCATTCTCCTCGGCCGCCGCGGGTACAAAGTGCAGTCAGCCGCGAGCCTTGCCGCCGCTGAGGTGTTGTGTCATTTGGACCCGTTCGATGTCCTGGTGTGCGACATGAACCTGCCCGACGGCAGCGGCCTCGATTTGCTGGCTCGTCTGGCGGCCAACCCACCGCGCCGGGGTGCCATCATCTTGAGCGGCTACAACACCGACGAAGACATCGAGCGCAGCCTCGCCGCCGGCTACAAGGCGCACCTCGGCAAACCGGTCGAACTCGACAAACTCATCGCCACGATCAAGGGCCTCGGCGGCTGAGCCGGCGACTCAGGCGGGAAGTCCTGTCAGCATCGCGCGGAATTCTTCGAGGTGCGGCACGTCAGCCGCCACTTCGCGCAGCGACGCCAACGCTGGTGCGACGTGGCCGAGGAATTGGTCCCGGCCTTTGACGAGGCCGAGGTATCCGTAAGCGCCGAGCGCCTGCATCAACCGTTGCAAGGCGCAAAGCCGGTAGACTTCGTCGAAAGCCGCGCGCGTTTCCCCGAGGTCGGACCGGTGGCCGAGCGCGAGATAAAAATCCACCAGTTCACCGCGTTCTCCCCCCGTCAACCGCACGTAGGGATCGTACAACAGCGAAGCGAGATCGTAGTGCGCCAAGCCCGGGCGCAGCCCCTGGAAATCGATGAGGTGCGCGTGTTCCTCGTGGATGAGGATGTTTTGCGATTGGAAATCCCGGTGCACCAGCACGCGGGGCCAGGCCGCGAGCTTTTCGGCGATGGCGTCCCACACGGGCGACGCCGCGAGACGGGCGACCTTCGCCGGGTCGTGAAGGTCCTCGAAGTAGCGTCCGATGCAGTTCTCAAAAAAATACTTCTGCTCCCATCGGTACAGCGCCGCGTTGAACTCGATTTGCAACGTGAACGGAAACCGCGCCAGCCCATCCCATCCCCGGTCGTGCAGACGCCAGACCTCTTCCAGGGCCGACTGGTAGTAGGGACGGCGGATTTCCCAGGGTTCGTCGCGGTAGCTCCACAGGTCGCGCTCGCCGAGGTCCTCCATCCAGATCAGAGCCTTCCGACTCGTCGTGGAAATAAATCTTCGGTGCGCGCACCCCCAGCGCATCGAAAACCTCCGCGATGCGGACGTAATGGCGGTTCTCCTCGCGCTGGTCATTGTACTTGACCAGGATCAGCGACCGCTGGTCCAGCCGGACGCGGTAAAACTTGCGCTCCGATCCACCTTTTTCGATGGGGACGATGTCAACGGTGTCGTCGGACGGCGTGGCGAACCGGACGCGGGTTTGCCGGATGAGCGAATCTTGGGAAAACAAGGAAGGAAAAAGGGACGGCGGGTGAGAAGCGAAACACTAGAAAACGAGGTTTTCAGACGTGCCGCCAGCGGTTTGGGAAGTGCGGACAATACAGTCTTTCAGACGGGCGCGGGAAGCGATTTTTGCATCGGGCCACAAAATCGTGTCTTCGAGCACCGTCCCCTCCCCCACCCTTGCGCCTGCGCCCAAGACGCACGCGCCGCGCAGTTCGGCCCCGGCGTCGATGCGGGCGGACAGATGGACCCATTGACGCCAACCGGCTTCCGGCGCGCCGTAGCGGGGGAATGCTCCGTCGGGTCCTTGCGCGTGGAGTTCGCGGTGCGCCCAGAGATATTCCTCGCGGGTGCCGAGGTCGCGCCACTGACCGTCGTCGGCGAGCGCGCCGCCGATCTTTTCGCCGCGCCGGATCATGTCCACGAAAATCGGGATGACCGAGACCGGCTCGCCCGCTGGAATCCGCTCGAAAAACGCCGGCTCGATCATGTAGCCGCAGCTTAACGCGTATTCTGCTGGCAGCCCCGTCCCCAGCCGGTTGCGGATATCCAGTACCCGGCCGCTCTCCGGGTTCCAGGCGATGTGCTTTGGCCCGTCACCGGAACGCAGGACGAGGGTAACCTCGTTGCCGGATGTGAGGTGCCGCGCCAGCACCGGGGCCAACGGCAGGTCCGTCAGGATGTCGCCGTTGTACACCATCAACGGGCCTGCGTCCGGCCGCACGAGTCCGGCGATATTTTTGATGCCGCCGGCGCTGTCGAGCAGCACCGGCTCGTGGCGGAACCGCAACGGCCTCCCCCGATACTCCCCCGTGGGGAAAGCGTCCGCGTACGCACCGGCGCAATGGTGCGTATTGACGATGAATTCCTCCACCCCCAGATCGGCGATGAGATGATCGAACGCGAAGGTGATCAGCGGTTTGAGACCGATGGGAATCAGCGGTTTCGGAAGGTGTTCGGTCAAGGGCCGCAGGCGCGTGCCGAGGCCCGCCGCCAGCACGAACGCCTGTCTGATCTTCGTCGGAGGCTGCATCTGGCCCGTCTAATCGAAGTCCGTCGGCAATTCCGGCAGCCGACCGTGCTCGAAAAAACGGTCGAGTTGCGCCGCCGTCACCCGGCCCGTGGAAAGCGACGGATATTCGCCTTGGGCAAAAAAAGCGACACCGTCGGTTTCCGTGGTGCCCTCCGCCGCCGCGCCGCCGGTGATTTCACACAGAAAAAACATTTTGTAGACGTGGAACAGCATCGGCGGATGCCCGTGCTTGTTGCGGTCGTAAACGGCCAGGAGGCGCGTGGCTTTGGACAGGAAGCCCGCTTCCTCGAAAATCTCGCGCGTCACGTTGTCGGCCGGTGAGATGCCGACCTCCGCCCAACCGCCGGGGAGCGTCCACTTGCCGTCCGAGCGTTCACGCACGAGTAAAATCCGACCTCCGGCATCGAAAACCACACCCCGCACGTCGATCTTGGGGGTCGCGTAACCGGTCTCGCGCTCGAAAGCCGCTGCAAACTCCGCCGCCTCGGCCTTTCCCCCCGCCCCGGCCGCCATTTCCGCCGCGAGCTGACGGATGGCCACGTAGCGTTCGAGATCGTAAGGATCGCGGGCGTAGGTCAGCCCCGTCTGCGCCAGAGCCTGCAAACGTCGGACCCAGTCGAGCCGGGGTGAAGGAACATCCATGAAGACGGACCAAGGCTCGCCCGGACACGATCAGCGCAGGAACCGGGCGAGGTTTTCTTCCTCCCAGCGGCGGGCGCGCCGGTAATGGATAAAACTCCCGTTCGCGCTGGTTGAACATCCTCGGTATGGACCTTGCGCCGGCCGGTGGGACCGAATTCGTCGGGCACCACCGAATGCAGCATCTCGTGGTAGATCACGTATTCGAGGAACCAGGTGCGGCACGAACGACGCGTCCAGCCGCGGATGGATGCGGATGATGCGGTCTTCCTCCTGGATCGTGCCAAAGACGAAATATTCCTTCGGGGCGAGCTTGCGGCGGCGGCCCCAGGTCGATGGTGTAGCCGCGCAACGGCCTGCGCCGAAAGTATTGCGCGTTAATCCGGTTGAAAATCGCCTTGAGGTCGAAATAACTGCCCCTCGTGGTTAAAGGGCAGCAGACGTTGCAAGGCTGCCTTGGGATGAGCAATTTTACGCTTTGATCTGGCCATGACGGACGGTGGTTCGCGGCGTGAAAAACCTGCGCGGAAGCCCAGCTCTATAAGCGCCCCGGCAAACTGACAAGCCCCGGGAGAAAAACGTTTATAATCTGCTCCTTCCGAACGATTAACGGTTAAAATCAGACCGCAAAACGCCCATGCTCCCCGTGCGATCCGCCCCGCCTCGCTACCGACCGCTATTTTCAGGACAAATCGCGGTCTGTGAAGTGCGTCGGAGGCGTCTGGGTGCGGCCGACCATGCGCTCGACGTATTTGGCCAGGACGTCGAACTCCAGGTTGACCAGATCGCCCACCTGCGCGGCGCTGAGATTGGTCTGCTCGCGGGTGTGCGGGATGATCCACACCGTCAGGCTGTCGGTCTGGATGCCGGCCACCGTCAGGCTGATGCCGTTGATGCGAATCGAGCCTTTCAACACGACGAGGTGGGCGAATTCCTCCGGCAGCGTCGACATCCAGCCGGTAGTCGTCGCCCTTTTTCTCCATGCCGGTGATGGCCGCCGTGCAATCGATGTGCCCCTGCACGAAGTGGCCGCCCAGCCGCCCGTCGGCCGCCAGGGCGCGCTCCAGATTGACCGGCGTGCCGGGCCGCAGCTTGTGGAGGTTCGTGCGGTCGAGCGTTTCCTGCAGGAGGTCGAAGGTGATCAGTTCGCCCCGGTGCGCGGCCACCGTCAGGCAGCAGCCGTTGACCGCGACGCTGTCGCCGCGATGCGACGGCACGGCCGATGCCGGGGGCGGCAATCTGGATTTGCAGGCCGCTCTGGCTGCTGCGCCGCAGCCACATGACGCGGCCAGTTTCTTCGATGAGGCCGGTAAACATGGGAAGAGCAGATACGCTCACCAAACGCGCCCGCGCAGAAAAACAGCATTCGCCGGCCAGAAACAACGACAACCACACCGCAAACCTCTCCGCCGACGATGCATGGCCACGGCGGAAAATCCTTGCTTTTGCGGTGGAAAACGCTCGGAACGAGGCACGCAGGAGTTGCCGAGGACGGGGGATATGGGCTTTATTATCGTCATGGAAAAACTCGTGATCGTCGGCACCGGCTGCGCCGGGCTGACGGCCGCCATGTACGCGGCACGCGGCAGCCTGCACCCCCTCGTCCTCGAAGGCCGCCAGCCCGGCGGCCAGCTTTCGACCACCACGCTGGTGGAGAATTTTCCCGGCTTCCCCGAGGGCATCGACGGCCCCGAACTCATCATGCGCATGAAGGCGCAGGCCGAGGGCTTCGGCGCGCGTTTTCAATACGCGGAACTGACCGGCTTCGAGCCGAAGGACGGTTTCATCTCCCTCCAACTCGACGACGACGAAACGCTGGACACCCGCACGCTCATCGTCGCCAGCGGAGCGGCGGCGCGCTGGCTGGGACTGGCCAACGAGACGACAGCTCATCGGCCACGGCCTGACCTCGTGCGCCACCTGCGACGGCGCGTTTTACCGCAACGTGCCGGTGTGCGTCGTCGGCGGCGGTGACTCGGCGGCGGAGGAAGCGCTTGTTTCTGACCCGTTTCGCCTCCAAGGTGTACCTCGATCCACCGCCGCGACACGTTGCGCGCCTCCAAGATCATGACCGCCCGCGTGCTGGAGCATCCGAAGATCGAGCCGGTCTGGAACTCGGCCGGTCGCCGAGTACCTGACCGACGCCGAGGGCGAGATGCGCGCCGTGCGCGCTGCGAAAACCTCGCCGACGGCGGCGAGAGCGAACTGGCCGTCCGGTGCGTGTTCGTCGCCATCGGGCACGAGCCGAACACGAAGCCGTTCGCGGGCAAACTGCCGCTCGACGCCGAGGGCTATCTGCTCAAGACGCGCGGCACGGCCACGGCCGTCCCCGGGGTCTTCGCGGCGGGCGACGTTTCGGACAATGTGTACCGGCAGGCGATCTGGGCGGCCGGGCGACGGTTGCGCGGCGGCGCTCGACGCCGAGCGTTACCTGACCGAGCACGCCGAGGAACCGGGGCTTACCGCGGACCTGGCCTCGGAGCCGCCGCCCGGACGCTGGTGGCCGCCGCTTGAAAATCTGCGACCTGACCCAGTTTTATTCGCCCGTCAGCGGCGGGGTGAAGCGTTACCTCGCCGAGAAAACCGCTTATCTCCGCGCCCACACGGACGACCGGCACGTCCTCGATCATCCCGGGCGAGCGAGACGGCGCATGCGCGACGACGGCCCGACGCGGGTTTACACGATCCGTTCGCCGCTCGTCTCGCGCACCTCGCGCTACCGGGCGCTGATCAATCTGGGCGCGGTCGAACGCATCCTCGAAGACGAGCAGCCCGACATCATCGAATCGGGCGACCCCTACCAGATCGCCTGGAAGGCGCTGGCTTCCGGCGCGGCGCTGGGCATCCCGGTGGTCGGATTTTACCATTCGCACTTTCCCGAGGCGTATTTCCGCAGCACGGCAGCAAGTTTTTCGGCCGAGACGGCGACGCGCGATGGTCATGGACATCGCGCGGCGCTACGTGCGCGCGCTTTACAGCCGGTTCGCGCGTACGCTCGTGCCGTGCGCGCCGCTGGGCGCGGTGCTGGCGGACTGGGGCGTGCACAACGTGGCCACCGTCGATCTCGGCGTCGATCCCGCCATCTTCCATCCCGGCGACGGTCCCGAGGATTCCGCCCGCGCCGAACTCAAGCTGCCGCCGGGCGTGACGCTGCTGCTCTACGTCGGCCGACTGTCGCCGGAAAAGAACACGCAGACGCTTTTCGCCGCGTTCCACCGGCTCTGCCGCCGCTGCCCGGGGCGGTTCCATCTGCTGGTCGTCGGCGACGGCCAGCAGCGCCGGCTGGTCAAGGCCCTCGCAGAAGAAAACGGGCGCGGTCACCTGGCAGCCGTATTGCAGCGACCCGAGCGAACTGGCGCGGCTCTACCGGGCGGCGGACCTGTTCGTGCATCCCGGCGTGCAGGAGACCTTCGGCCTGGTCACGCTGGAAAGCCAGGCGTGCGGGACGCCGGTGGTCGGCATTCGCGGCAGCTACATGGACCGCATCGTTTTCAGCGACCTCGGGTATCTGGGCGGCCGAGAACCGGCCCGGAATCGCTCGCCGACGCCATCGAGCGCATGAGCCGCGAGGACTTGCGCGACCATCGGTGCCCGCAGCAGCGGCATCGTCGCCGAACGCTACAACTGGCGGCGCGTTTTCGACCGGCTTTTCGGCATTTACCGCGAGGTGATCGCCGGATTTCACCGCGGATTGAGCTGAACACCGGCACGGCATCGCGCACGCCCCGTCCACTGCTGAGGCAGGAACCATCGTCGATTTTACTCCGAGCAAAGAACCCTTCCGGCGACTGTACCGCCGCCACCGTGCATCATCCGCAATTACCGTCCCGCTGACCGCGAGACCGTGCGCTGGCTTTGCTGCCAGACCGGTTTCCTCGGCCAGCCCATCGACCCGGTGTTCGAGGACCGGGAACTGTTCGCGGACTTTCTGACGAATTATTACCTGGAGCAGGAGCCGGAATCGGCCTTCGTCATGGAGATCGGCGGCGAGGTGCGCGGCTACCTGCTGGGCTGCCGCTTGCCGTTGCGCAACCAGTTCCACAATTTCCTCCAAAACTTCCGCCTGTTCGGCGCGCATGCGTGTGCGCGCTACCCGCGCTACAACGCCGCCAGCCGGCGGTTCATTCACTGGATTTTCCGCAACGGCTGGCGCGAGGTGCCGGCCGCCCCGCGCCGGACCGCCCATTTCCACATCAACCTGCTGCCCGACGCCCGCAGCATCTCGGGCACGCGCGCTGCTGATCGACGCCTACCTCCAATACCTCACCGACAACGGCGAAAAGCGGGTGTACGGCCAGATGGTCAGCTTCGCCAACCGGCGGGGCGAGAAGATGTTCCAACGCTACGGCTTCCGCGTGCTCAACCGGATGGAAATCACCAAATACCGCCGCCTGCACCCTGAGCCGGTTTACCTGTGCACGGTCATCAAGGATTTGGAGGAAAATTCCAAGCTTTAAAAGCCAAAAATCATAACTTGTGAACAACAGCAAAATTATCAGTCATAAATTCGCTCATACACAGTGGTTAATAACTATGTGAAAAAATGGTGAATTCTGTTGATATTTACGGGTAGATCGACCTATCTTGTTTTCAATGAAAAACACCACGTCGTCCACCCCCCTCCGCGATGACAAGCACGTCACGCTGGCGGTCGACCCTGCGGCGTCCGCGATGACCGTCCAGCAGGTGCTTGGACAGGTCGCCTTGATTCAGCAAATCATGGGCGCCGCCATGAAGGACGGCGAGCACTACGGCCGCATCCCGGGCTGCGGCGACAAGCCGACGCTGCTCAAGCCCGGCGCGGAAAAGCTCTGCCTGACTTTCCGCCTCGCGCCGACCTACGAGTGTGGACGAGCGGAACCTCGATGGCGCGGCACCGCGAATACCGCGTGCAGTGCACGTTGTCGTCAGCATTCTGACCGGAGGCGTTCATCGGCCAGGGCGTGGGCATCTGCTCGACGATGGAAGGCAAGTACCGTTCCGGCAGGGTGCCGCCGAGCCGACCGACAAGCCCGTGCCGCGCGCCTATTGGGACATTGCGCGGCGAGGACCCCGCGAAGGCGCAGGAACTGATCGGCGGCAAGGGTTTCAGCGGTCAAGAAGGTGGACGGCAAGGGCTGGATGATCGCCAAGGGCGGCGAGAAGGTCGAAAACGACAACCCGGCCGACCACTACAACACCGTGCTCAAGATGGCCAAGAAGCGCGCGCTGGTGGATGCCGTGCTGACGGCGACCGCCGCGAGCGACATCTTCACGCAGGACCTGGAGGACATCACGCGCGAACATCGCGGCGGCAACGCCGGTCGCGCCGGTCGCCGCGACTGCTCCGGCACCGTCGGCCGCTCCGAAGCCGCCGGTCGCGACGCGGCCCCGGTGATCGAGGCCGCACGACGTGTTCGAGATCGAGGAAGTGGCGACGCTGTCCCGAGCCGGGAAGCGAACGTGGACTTCCGCGAGACCCGCATCCACTTCGGCAAGAACCGTGGTCTGATGCTCTCGGAACTCAGCCCGCAGCAGGTTCACTGGTACGAGACCGACTGGATGCCCAAGAAGGAGGTCAACGGTCCGACCAGCGTGGAGGATCTGGCGCTGATGGATGCGCTGAAGGCGTACCGCGACTGGCGCTCCGACCACCACGGCGCGTCGGCTCCTGCTTCGCCCGCCCGTCAGTTTACCGGCAAGCCGGCACCGGCTCGTCGCAACTGATCGGCGTCCATCGATCCACGGGTTCTTCCCCGCGAGTGCCCCGGCAGCGTCCGTCGTTGCCGGGGCATTTTCTTTGCGTCAGCCATTGGTACGGCGGGAGTCAGCGTACAAAACCCACGCGGCCACGGCCAACGCCACGTCGCGTGCCATGCGCGATCCACAGATTTTTCGATGGTGAAAGCACATCGAATTTGTCCGCGCCAAAGCAACCGCAATCCACCGTCAACCCGCGAGCCTGTGCCGACGCCAAGGCCGCCAAAAAAACGATCAGGAGGGCCAGCAGACAAAACGCACCGGCGCGCCGCAGATTTCGTCCCTGCCAACGCAGCGATTCCCGCGAGAATCTCTAGCGGAGGTAAAGTCAGGGCTGCCGGGCTGATCAAAATTGGCGGCAGCAGACGGAACGAGGCGACACTCTCGGCGAAGGCGTGCGGGTCACGCATTTTGACCGCGCCAGCATAAATGAAAATGCCCGAGATCGTCACTCGCAGCAGCCAGAGAGCGGTCTGGCCCCCGGTCCAGCGCGCGCGATTCATGGGTGCGGGGAGGTGCCTTCCTGCGGCAGTCCCGTCTGTGACCATTCCTCCCAGCCCGACGTGTAAATCAGCAAGCGCCGGTAGCCGAGTTTGGCCAGCGTGTCGCTGAGAAGCTGGCTGTCGGGACAATCCGCGCCTGAACAATAGATCGCAATCGGTTTGTCTTTGGACGGTTCGAGCGTCGGGCGCAGGGCGGGGTAGGCATCCGCGAAGCTCTCCCGTGGCAGATTCAACGCCCCAGGAACATGTGCTTCACGGTAGAAGGAGGCGGCCCCTGCGTCGAGGACGATTCCCTTATGCTCCGCGACGAAACTCTGAAACTCGTCGAGCCGGACCTCGTGCGTGGGCTCTCCCGCGTCTGTCGAGGCAACGGGCGGCTGGGTGTCGGCGACCCGGTTCAGCGCCGATTCCATCGCCTCGGCGCGGCTTTGGTAGACCCACGGCAACGGTCGCGTCCGCAGCACGTTGACCAGACAACCCACCACGAGCGAGATAGCCGTCAGGACCAGCATTCCCAGCAGGTCGGACCCGACTCGACGGCTGCTGCGCGCCCGCAAGTCACGCGATCCCGGCGGATGGGCGGCCTCGCACCTGGCATCGGCAACTTCCATGTCTCACCTTAATTTCGAGGTCCGCGAGCGCAAGGGGACCAGTCCTTATGACTGCACAAAAAAGCGCGGCGTGCCGCCGGGACGAGTGGGTTCAACTCCCCCTCGATGCCCCGACGGCAACCGCCGGCTCTTTCGGCAACAGTGGAAAGGAAACTCCTTCCCGGCCGCCAAGCCTTACTTCTTGAGGTGGCCGTTCACCAGCTTGTTCATCTCGAACATGGTGACTGTCCCCTTGCCGTCGAAAACCGCCTTGAGCGTGGCGTCGGCGATGATGATGGTCTTTTTTTTCGGGTCCTGGAGCTTGTGTTCCTTGATGTAGGCCCACAGTTTGCTGGTCAGTTCCGTGCGGGGCAGCGGTGTAGTGCCCACCACGGCTGCAAGTTTTTCGTCTGGGGTGACCGGCTTGAGAAAAGCGGCGTTGGTTTTCTTCGGCTCGGATTTGCGGTCGGTTTTTTAGTAGTTGCCATAAGCCAGTGGATTAAAAACGAAGCCACGCCGGGAAACAATCCTTTATTTGAGGTTCAAGCGCATTTTTTGTGCGACTTGTTCGTCCGCGCGCGTGTTTTGCGGCGTTCGGCACGCAAATTTCTCTCGATTTTCCGTCGTTTGGCTCGCTTGGCTAAAGATTTAATCCCGGCCCCTCACTCTGGTTTTTCACGACGCTCATGTCCACTTTCCTCTTTTTTGCACGTTCCCGGTCCGTGTCCCTTTGCGTTCTTCCCCTCGCGTTTTTTTGCCCTCGCCGTGCCGGCGCGAGCGGGTGGCGAATTGCCGATGAACACCGTCTTCAAGGGGCGGGCGACATTCGACCGCCTGGTGGCGCAGGCGCAACGTGAGAACTGGCGCGCCCTGCCCGGTCGGCGACCGGGTCGTCCGCGTGGGCGCGGCGCTCATGGGCACGCCGTACAAGGGATTCACGCTGGAGATCGACGACCGCATCGAGGCACCGTCGGCAAACCTCAAAGGCGTCGATTGCTGGACGTTCTTCGAAATTTCTCTCGGGTTCGCGCGAATGCTGCGCGCCAAAGATGGCCCGTACTCTCCGCGCCGACCTGTTGCACATGATCGAACTCGACCGTTACCGTCACGGTCAGTGCACCGGCGAGTACCTCTCGCGCATCCATTTCCTGGAGGAGTTGTTCGCCGACAACGAGAAACGCGGACTGGTCACCAACATTACCGCGCGTCTGCCGGGCGCGGAGCGCATGGAGCATCGGGACATTCACGAAATGACGACGATGTGGAAGCACTACCGCTACCTGCGCAGCAACCCGTCACTCCTGCCCGAGATGGCGCAAATCCAGGAGCGGGTCTCCGACCTGCCGGTCTATCACGTCCCAAAGAACCGCGTGGCCGCCGCCGAACCGTACCTGCGCAACGGCGACATCATCGCTATCACCAGCCGGGACACCGCCGGCTACACCTCGCACGTTGGATTGGCGTACCGCGACGCGAACGGCGTCCTGCGTTTCATGCACGCGTCGTCGCGTTACCGCCGGGTGGTGCTCGACGACGAACTCTCGTCGTACCTCGCCGATAAGAGCGACGACGCCGGCATCATCGTCGCGCGGCCGGAGGACGTACCGGCGCACGGCATCGCCGAGCGTTAGGACTTTTTGTGTTTTTTCTTCGTCGCCGTCTTCTTCGACGAATTCTTCCCCGTGGTATGGTGCTTGGCGATGACGTGATGCCGCCGGTAGGCGTGCCGGACGGGCGCGAACGACCGCACGGGCGGGAGACTGCCCAGGTCGATGTCGCCTTTCTCGTGCTGTTCGACGATGCCGTCGGCGATGCCTTCCGCGAGCTTTTGGCGGTAGGATCGAGGAGGTCGCCTGAGCGTAGTCCGAGGGGTTGGTCAGGTAGCCGCACTCGCAGAGGATCGACGGTTCCTTCGGATTGTGAGTGAGCCGGAGAACGCGGCGGATGACGCCGTGGTTGGGCATTTCGGTTTCGCTGAGAATGTTACGCTGCACGCGCGTGGCCAGTCCGTAGCTGTCGCTGCGCCAGAAATACGTCTCGATCCCGCGCGGCGTGCTGCTGCCGGAGGCGTTGTAATGGATGCTCACCAGGATGGCGTCTGGACCGTAGCGGTCGGCGATGGCCACCCGGTCGTCCAATTCCACGAACGTGTCGTCCGAGCGCGTCAGCACCGTGTGCAACCCGGCTTCGCGCAAAAGCGGCGCGAGCCGTTTCGCCGTGTCGAGGGCGAAATCCTTTTCCGGCAAGCCGCCGCGCGGACGCTCGCCGGGGTCCTTGCCGCCGTGACCGGCATCGATGACGACCGTGGAAAAACTTCCCGGCGACATCACGCGCGGCACCGTCGATTCGCAGCCCGCCAGGAACAGGCTGGCAAGCAGAGGCCCGGCGGCGAAAATGAAGAAGCGACGAATGGAACGGTTCATGGGAATGCGCGCCGCTCATTACGGGCGCACCGCGCGAACGTCAACGCATTTTCAGGCCCGTCCATCGCCGTCGAGCACGCCGTATTCGCCGGTTTGCTGGAGCAATTTGGCGATGAGGCCGGTCCAGCCGGTCTGATGGCTCGCGCCGCAGCCCCGGCCCTCGTCCGCATGGAAATATTCGTGAAAAAACGGGTAAGGGTTCCAGCCGGGATCGGTCTGGAACTTCTCGTAGGGACCGAACACCGCGCGCCGGCCGCTGTCCGGGTCGCGCCGGAAAATGCCGACGAGCCGACACGAGATTTCCGCGGCGACTTCCCACAGCGTCATAAACTGGCCCGAACCGGTCGGACACTCGACCTTGTATTCGTCGCCCAGGTAGTAATGAAATTTTTGCAGGCTCTCGATCAGGAGGTAGTTGACCGGCATCCACACGGGGCCGCGCCAGTTGGAATTGCCGCCAAATAACCCGGTCCGCGACTCTCCAGGATTGTAATCCACGGTTCGCGTCATGCCGTCCGCCTGGAACACATACGGGTTGGCCTCGTGGTATTTCGACACCGACCGGATGCCGTACGGGCCGAGGAACTCGTTCTCGTCCAGCAATCTTCGCAGGATGCGCCGCAACCGATGCTCATCCACGATGGACAGCATCAACTTGCCGCCGCGTTCTTCCTGGCAGTGTCCGCTGACGCTCCCGGTCAGATTCGGCCGATTGTCCATGAACCACTGGAAACGCCGACGGAAGCCCGGCAGCTTTTCCAAGAGTTCGGTCTCGATGACCTCGACCGCGAACAGCGGGATCAGGCTAACCATCGAGTGAATCTTCAGCGGCACCTCCCCGCCGCTCGGCAGGTGGATATGGTCGTAGAACAACCCATCCTCCTCGTCCCAGAGCGAGGTCCGGTCACCGCCCTCCGCCGTCATCGCGTTGGCGATGGACAGGAAGTGCTCGAAGAACTTGCTGGCGATGTCTTCGTACACGGAATTGTACTGAGCCAGTTCGAGCGCGATTTTGAGCAGGTTGAGCGCGTACATGGCCATCCAGCTCGTGCCGTCGGACTGCTCCAGGTAACCGCCGGTCGGCAGCGGCTGGCTGCGGTCGAAAACGCCGATGTTATCCAGCCCGAGGAAGCCGCCCTGGAAGATATTGCGACCCTGCTCGTCCTTGCGGTTGACCCACCAGGTGAAGTTGAGCAACAGCTTCTGGAAAACGCGTTCCAGGAATTTCCGGTCGCCCGAGTCGGCCGCGCCGCCGCGCGCCTTCCGCTCGATGGTGTACACCCGCCACGCCCCCCACGCATGGACCGGCGGATTCACGTCACCGAACGCCCACTCGTAGGCCGGGAGCTGGCCGTTGGGGTGCATATACCACTCGCGCGTCAGGAGCATGAGCTGGCGCTTGGCGTACTCCGAGTCCACCAGGGCAAGCGGCAGGCAGTGAAACGCGAGGTCCCAGGACGCAAACCACGGAAACTCCCACGTGTCCGGCAGACTGAGGATGTCGTCGTTGAAAAGGTGCCGCCAATCGTGGTTGCGTCCGGTCAGGCGCGAGGACGGCGGGGGCGGCTGGCCGGGGTCACCGTCGAGCCAGCGTTCCACAACGTAATGGTAGAACTGTTTGTTCCAGAGCATTCCCGCGAAAGCCTGGCGCTGGACACTGGCGAGATCAGGGTCCAGCGCGTCGGGCGCGAGCGTGCTGTAAAAATCGTCCGCCTCCTGTTTGCGAGCGGCGAACACCGCGTCGAAATCAGCGTTCAGCCAACCGTTGTCCGACGGCTGCGGGAGCGAGGCAGAGGTCAGCCGCAACTTGACCTCGTAGGTCTCGCCGGGTGCCAGCGTGTGAACGTAATGCAGGGCGGCCTTCGTGCCGGTGCCCGCCGGATTAACGGCACCTTGTTCCCCATCGACCACGTAACGGCCGATACCGTCTTTTTGATACGGCGCGGAGTTCGCGGACCCGAAAATGCGCTCGACGTTGGTCTCGTTCTCGGTGAAAAGCGCCTCGGTGGCATTGGTCACCAGCAGCAAATTGCCCAAGGTGGGGTGTTCGGCGCGGATGGTGGTCTCGTACGGGAAGTCGGCGGCTGAGACGACCTTTAGCGTCGGCTTCGGAGCGGTGTCGCCGAAGTCCCAGGTGTTGCGAAACCAGAGCGTCGGCAGGAGGTGGAGCGGCGCGGGGTCCGGTCCGCGGTTGATCGCCTTGATGCGGATGCAAATGTCATCCGGTGCCGCTTTGGCATATTCGATGAAAACGTCGAAGTATCGGTCTTCGTCGAAGATGCCGGTGTCGAGTAGTTCGTACTCCGGCAGTTGCAACCCACGCCGACGGTTCTCCTCGATCAACTCCTGATACGGGAAGGCGGCCTGCGGATACTTGTACAGTCCGGACAGATAGGAATGGGACGGCGTCGAATCGAGGTAGAAATAATATTCCTTCACGTCCTCGCCGTGGTTCCCCTCGCCGCCCGCCAGGCCGAACATGCGTTCTTTGAGGATCGGATCGCGCTCGTTCCAGAGGGCCAGCGCGAAACACAGCCGCTGGTGATTGTCGGAAATCCCCATGATGCCGTCCTCGCCCCAGCGATACACCCGGGAACGGGCGTGATCGTGCGGAAAGTAGTCCCACGCCTCCCCCGTCGCGCTGTAGTCCTCGCGCACGGTGCCCCACTGGCGTTCGCTGAGGTACGGCCCCCATTTTCGCCAGTAAGCCTGCCGCTGCTTATCCTCTTGGAGACGGGTGAGTTCCGCGTTGGTCGGTGGCATCTCGAAATGGTGGTTCGGCGCGAGGATAGACCATGCCCGCACGTCTCCGCCAAGGAAAATCGCACCGTCGAACCGGGTCCGCGCCGGTAAAAACGGCCGGAGTTCGCTGGCGGTGCGTACTTGAGAGATCAACCCTCCTCCTATGCCACTCGACCCCAGCGACCCGCACGATCTCCGCCCGACCGAAGAAGCCTCCATCGAAACCGCCCATCTGGTGATGGACGGCCTGACCGCTCAGGATTCCGTGCAAAAGGTCGTCGATATCCTCAAAAAAATCGACGGCGTGCAGGATGCGCACGGCGTCCCGGCAAGTGGCATCGTCACCGTGACTTTCGACGCCCGCAAGACGCACGTTCCTGCCCTGCACGACGCTTTGTTGCGCGGCGGTTACAACCCGGCGCGCACCGCGACGAACTGACCTGCCGCGCCCCGCTATCTCCCTGCCGCGTGCGGTTTGCAGATCAGTTCGAGCAGATCGGCCCGTTGCGTGTTTCGACGGAGGTGCGGGTAGCGTGGGCCGTCGTGGAAATCCAGGCGGCATACTTTGTAGAAGTCGTCGTTTTGGATCAACAACTCCAGCGCGGTTGAACCGGACGCTTTGGCCTCGACAAGCGCCTGCTTGAGGAGCTTGCCGGTCCACGCGCGGCCGTTCACGGCGACAAGTTTCATGCTGGGGCCAATCCCGGCCTTCTCGGCCACGCTGCCACCCATCACGTCGAGGATCGTGCCGTCTTCCGCTACCGTGAAACCCAGCGAATACCGGACATCGGTGAACTTGCGGTCTTCTTCCAACTGAGCGTCCTCTTTGTTGGGTTCCGCACTATAAACCAAGTCCCAGCCGGAGTTTTCGATGCCGTGCAGCGGGGCGCGCGTCGTGAAAGCATCCAGCCGTTCCCGCAAAAACGCGCGCCAATCGTACGGGGCCACGGCCTTCAAGCCGTTGACCACATCGTCGAACGTATACGTCACGACCCCCGGCGGGGTCACTCCGCCGTGGAACGCATGGGTGAAATCGTCGAGGGATTTCACGCCGCCGGTCTGCTGACGGATCATCGTATCGACCTCTAGCCAGAGCAACACGCCCTCGCGGTAGAAATCCACGCCGCGCCGGAGGCTCGCCCATTCTGTCGGCGAATCGTAGAGCAGGGAGGCCGCCGTGGCGGTGTCCTGAAGATTGCGCCATTGGCGGCCGGCGCGATGGTCCATTTGCGCGGCCGTGGAAGCCAGCCAGTCGTGGCTCCATTCGGCGTCCTTCAAGCCGGTGCGCGCCGTCAGCACGAAGCTGCCGGCGTATTCGGTAAGTCCCTCGTAGACCCAGAGGAGATCGTCCTGCATCGGGACCTGGAAATCCGGCGTCGTCAGGCTGGCCGGGCGGCGATATTTGCCGTTCCAGGAATGGGTGAACTCGTGCGGCAGAAGGTCGCTCTCGGACAGGCGCGATTCCTTGTCGATGAACGTTCTTTCAGGCAGCGTGTTGAGGCTGGATTCGTGATGCTCGATGCCCGAATGGAAGATGTGTTCGCTCAGCGCCACGAGGAAATGATAGTGCAGGTAATGCGTGCCGCCGTAGAGCGTGGAAGCCTCGGCAACAAGCGACTTGTAGCGGGCGATCTCTTCGTCGGGCAACGCCAAGGCAGCGGCACTGTCGGCCACGAGGTCAATCTGGTTGGACGGCTGCACACCGGGCGCGGTCAGCGGGATGTTGCGGTAAAAAGCCCCGGCGACCACCGGCGAATCGACGAGCGTGGACAAACTCACCGGGTCAAAAGCCGTGTGCTCACCCTCCATTTTGGTCACGACGAGGCCGGTGCCGAACTTCCATCCGGCGGGCAGTTTCATGCCCGCCTTGAAGGTCAGATCATCCGACGGCGTCCCGGCCGGGTAGAGCAGGAGTTGATTCCAACTGAGGATCGTCAGTTGCGCCGAAGCCGAAGTGCCGCTGGAGTAGCCGCCGGTGCCGGTGGGGATCACGTCGTCGAGCGTCACGTCCAGGTTCCTCGCGCCTTCGGGGATGTCACAGCGGACGGCGTAGAGATCGACCGGATCGCGCTGCCAGGGCAGGACTTTGCCGTCCGCGCTGAAACGCAGGTTCACGAGGCTGTTGATCGGTCCGGTCGGCGCATGTTCACCGGGCAGCCACTTCGGGTAGAACAACGTCAGGGGACCCGGCTTCACCGGAATCGTCAGGTGCGAATGGATGATTTTTCGCGCGGTGTCGGTGGCATCGACTTCAACCGTGATCGGCGCGGACGGAGTCTGCGCACCGAGCGTGGTCAAGCCACCGCTCACCAGCGCGAGGCTGGCAACCACCATGAAAACCCGGCGCGGAGTCGATTGCATCGTGGCATGTACCCGCCGCCTGCCGGGTGTCAAAGGGATTCTCCGTTGCCGCCGTCCGTCAGGCGCGCTGGAACTCGAAACGCTTCACGCGTTCGGGAAAAGTGCATTGCTCGCAGTCCGTGTCGTCGCGCAGGCAAAAGTCCTCGTAGATTTGCAGCAGTCCCTGCTGGTGCACGGCGGTTTTGGTCCAGGGCGCGCCGTCGGGAAGATCACCGAACAACCGGGCGACGACGGTTTCGACTCGCCGGTTGCTCGTGGCGGCGGCGAGCTTTTCGTATTGGGTCCAGCGTTCGGCGCGGTGGGCGATGGCGAGAGGGAAAAAGACGTTGGCGAGCATCTCGGTGGCCCGTGCTTCGCCGATGAGGGCGAGCGGCCGGTCGGTCCGCGACGAGACGAGGGTGTAGTGGTGGTTCCAGTACCCGTCGGTCAAACTGGTCAGGAAACGGATGACCTGCCGCGCGAAATCCGTGGCCTCCCCGTCGATCAACGCGCGGACTTCCGGCCAGCGACGGGCGAGTTCGGCGAGCGCGGCCAGGCGGCGCTGCGGATGGTTGGCGGGACGCAGGCCGGCGAGCTTCCACGCGGCGGCGGGCAGGATCATCCGGTCCATCTCGCCGCGGCGCGGCCACCAATGCTCCCAACATTCGCGCAAGTATGCACGGGTCGCCTTGGCATCCTTGTCACTGCCGGAATCCGACGCCTGCAAAAATCCACCCGCGCCGAGGAGGAGCGCCGTCGCTGCGTCCGGTTCGGCCCGGAGGGTCTTGAGCGTCAGCCGTTGCGCGAGCAACGCGAAGGGGAGCTTGTTTTCCTTGTAGCCGAGCGTGATGGCCAACGATTGAAAAAGCGCCTGGTCATACCCGCGCACGGCGGCCAGACGCTGCCAGCGCCGGTTCTTGATTTCGAGCCGATACTGCGCCGCCGCCGACAGCAGCGTGCGGACCTGCTCACGGTCGAGCAACTTCAACGGTGCCAGACAGCGGCCCGCACGCGCCAGCGGCAACGGCATCGGTGCCGGACGCTGCTCGATCTGGCGGTAATCGAGCTGGACCTGCGCGACCTGCCGGTGTTGCGAGGTACGGGTGAACGGCTGTCGCAACCCCTGCCGCAGATACAGGTGCAGCACGACGCCGTCGAACGCGGGGTTCGCGCCGTGCCCGTGGCGTTCCCAGTCCTCGGCACTGGTGTCGAGTTCGATGGCCCCGCGCAGCACGGGTGCACCGTCCCGATCCGGGAAACGCACGGCCGCGTCAGTGAAATCCGGTCCGGCCTCCCGGTTCCAGACGCCGAATTGCACCATCTCCACGCGTTCGCCGTTGGTGGCCGTCAGAAAACTCGCACCAAAATCCCCCGCGAACCAGTGCGCCTGGAGTTCGAGTTCGCTGCGGTTGTCCGCAAACCCGTCCGCGGGTGCCTCCCGCAGGGTTCCCTCCGGCGCGGTCAGCAAGGCATCGTAACGATGGGCGAGTTCCATCGGCGGACGACCCGGTGCCGGGCGTCACGCGACCTTGTACGCCCTGGCCCCGTGCCGGGTCAAGCCCGCCCTGTTCGCCGCCGCTACGGGGCGACAAGCGGCTTTTACGGGGCGACGAGCGGCTTTAATTCATCGAGCACTCCGGCGGCAGGCTCGGCTGCATACTGGTCGCGCGTGGCGGCCAGCACCGCCGCCGCATCCCTTTTCCGGCCAGCTCCCGCCAGACAACGCACCTCCGCGTACGCGACGCGCACCTTGTCGGCGGGGTCCTTGTAGAAGCGCGCGGCCCGCCCGAATGCGTCCGCCGCGTTTCCGGCGTCGCCGTGCGTGGCTTCGAGCAAACCGAGCCCCTCGTACACGCGCCCGCTGTGCAAACGCTCGGCGCTTTTCTTCAACGCCGCCGCGCCCGCGGCCGGTCCCTCGGCGCGCCATTTCTTCGCGCCTTGCCGGTACGCCCGCCCGTCGGCCGCGATGGATGACTGATCTCCAGATTCCAGGTTGTCGTCGAGGTCAGAATCCGCGCTTTGCCAGGCGAGCGCCGGCCGGTAGAGCGGGTCGCCCACGACGGTGTTCATCCACGAAAGGCCGGCGTTGCGCCGCGTAGGCGCTTTCCGCCAGCGTGAACCCGTCGAGCAGACGCTCGGCGAAGATGTCGAGATGCGTACGTCAACGCCAGGTAAGGCTCGTAGACATTGCCCAGCACCGCGTCCGCGCCCTTGTCGAGCAACGGCCCGACCCACCACTTGAACGGGTCGCGCACGCTCGTCGCGCTGAACGAATGGATGTGGCAGGCCACCGCCCCGGCGCTGAAAGCGGAAACCATCCCGCGTGAACGGCCCTGCCGGCTGTTCGGAGTACCAGCCGAAATACATCGCCGCTTCGGTCATCGGAAACTCCGTCGAAAACATCGCCGGCTGGTTGTCGTAGACCGTGGGCAGGAAGTACGGGCATGATCTCATCGTTGAGCTTGGCAATCCACGCGTCGCCCTCCGCGAGCGGACCCGGAGCCGGGCGCCATCCCCCGCCCGTCCAGATAGCAGCGTCCCCAGAGTCCGGTTTTCTCGACGGCGAGCGAATCGTCGATCATGCGTTTGACGATGGAAGCCGGTCGGCGCGTCGAGCCGGCCCGCGAGCATCATGCCCGGCGGACGGCGGGCGGTCGGGAAGCGGCTGTACGAGCGGAAATAGGGATTGGGCAGGAAGCCGGAGATGCCGCGGGTGAAGATTCCGAGCACGGCGAGTTCGGAGTCCACGCTGGCGCCGTTCGCGTCCCTGAACGGGGAAGGTTCGTTGCAGGAGTCGCCGGCGTAGCTGGCGGTCTGCCGGATGCGCAAAGGGATGCCCGCGCATGAGCACCAGAAAACGGATGCGGTTGCTCGTGACGATGCTGGACGGCTCCTCGGCCGGTTGGTCCGGCGTGCGGGTCCACCAGCCGCGCTCGTCGAACACCGCGCCGCAGCGGCCCGGCGATGGTTCGTCGTATTCTTCGCGGCTGATTTCCTCGTCGGTCGGAGCACTCAAGGCGACCACCCGCTCGCGTCGGGATGCCGCGTTTGCCCGCGTAAAAGTCCGCCAGAGTCGCGCGAAAGCGGATCGTTCTCGTTGTAGACGACCACCGCCAGCGCTCGCCGGGTCGTCGTCGCCCGCGCCTTGGCCCGTGCGCGGGTGACATCGCCCTGCGGCAGGCAGCGGCTATCACCACCAGCAAACGACGCCGGCGAGCGACCAGGCCGTGTCGCCAGACGCCTTCGCCACGTCGCCTCGGCGGTAGCGCCATGCTTCGCTCGTAAGTCGTCCCAGGCCAAGCTCATAACGTGATCTTCAGCCCGTCGTAGGCGACGTGCACGCCGTCGGGCAGACGTTTTCTCCGTCTCCGCATGGCCGAGGTCATGGCAAGGTGGGTCAGCTACGTGCGCGCGGCGCGGACGCGCCGCGGCGACTTCCAACGCCTCGTCCAGACTCATGTGCGTCGGGTGCGGCCGGTGGCGCAGGGCGTCGAGCGAGAGCACCTCCACTCCGGCGATATTTCGCGCGCACCGGCCCGGCACCGCCTTGCAATCGCTCAGGTAGGCAAAGAGCTTCCGGCCGCCGCGCGCGAACAGGTAGCCGTTGACCTGATGCGCCCGTGCGGCACCGGCAGCGGCGTGATCTCCGTCTCGCCGATGCGAAACGGCCCGTCCACCAGATGCGGCTCGGGGTGGATGTAGCCGGGGAATCGCGCGGTGCCGTCGAAGGCGAAACGGAACACCCGCTGGATGTCGGCCATCGTTTCGGGCGAGGCGTAGATCGGCATCGTGTGGTCCGGCATGCAGGTCGCAAAACCGCCGCAGGTCGTCGAACCCCATGATGTGGTCGGTGTGCGCGTGCGTGTAGACGACCGCGTCGAGCCGGCGCACGCGTTCGCGCAGGCACTGGGCGCGGAAATCCGGGCCGGTGTCCACGGCGAAGGCCGCTTCCGGCGTCTTGATGTAGAGCGACGAGCGGGTGCGGTTGTCGCGCGGGTCGGTCGACGCGCAGACCGGGCAGTCGCAGCCGATCATCGGCACGCCCTGGCTGGTGCCGGTGCCGAGAAAGGTCACTCGGAAATCGGCCATGGCGAGGGTGCTGCGATGTGCCGCTCAATGCGAGAAATCTGCACGTTCTGCCGCGGTTGAGAAAATCCGCCCGGCAGCTTACACTCTCGCCCCGTGCTGGCAACGCTCTCCTCGCTGCGCATCAAAAACCTGGCTCTGGTCGAGGAACTCGACTGGCAGCTGGCGCCCGGGCTTCGTCGCCGTCACCGGCGAAACCGGCGCGGGCAAGTCCGTCATCCTCGGCGCGCTCAAGCTCCTGCTCGGCGAGCGCGCCGAAAAAAGCCTCATCCGCACCGGCGCGGACGCCTGCACGGTGGAAGCGTGCCTTCGACGTGCACGATTGCGGCGCGCTCGACGCGCGAACTCGAAGAGCACGGCCTGGAAGGCTGCGTGGACGGCGCAGCTCATCGTCAAGCGCACCTTCACCCAGGCGGGCGGCAACCGGCAGTTCGTCAACGGCTCGCCGACCACGCTCGCCGTGCTCAAGCAACTCGGCGACCTGCTCGTGGACCTGCACGGCCCGCACGATCACCAATCGCTCCTGAGCGCCGAACGCCAACTCGATCTGCTCGACGCCTTCAGCCGCGCCGAAGCCACCCGGCAGCGAATACGAGGAACTCTGGAGCCGGCTGGGCCGGTTGCGCGAGGAACACGCCAGCCTCGCCTCCAACGAGGCCGCGCTCGAACGCGAACTCGAACTGCTGCGCCATCAGGTCACGCGAAATCCAGGCCGCCGACCTGCGCGCGGACGAGGAGGACGAACTCCAGGCCCGCTATTCGCTGCGCCGCCAACAGCCGCCGGCTCATCGAACTGGCCACCGGCGTCGCGCAGGAACTTACCGAGAGCGAGCCGTCGATCCTCAGCGGCTCGCCGAAACGGCCCGGCTGCTGCGCGAACTGGAAAAAATCGACCCCGCCGCCGCGTCGATGACCGAGTCGCACACGTCGGCGGTCGTCGAACTGGAAGAACTGGCGCGCTCGCTCGTCGCCTACGCCGAAAAGCTCGACCTCGACCCCGACGCAACTCGCCGAGATGGAGGAGCGCGTGCACTCTGCTCCAATCGCTCAAGCGCAAGTACGGCGCGACGATCGAGCAGGTGATCGCGTTCGGCGAGCAGAGCGGCCGCGCGGTTGCAAAAGATCGAGCATCGCGGCGCGGAACTGGAGCCGGCTCCAGGCCGAGATCGACGCCGCGCAGGCGGAATTGCTGCGAAGTCGGACGGCAACTGAGCGCGTTGCGGTTGAAGGCCGCCCCGCAGCTTTCCGGCGCGGTGCGCGACCAGTTGCGCGACCTCGGTTTCAAGAAAAGCGAGTTCGAGATCCACCTCCTGCAACTCGACGCGCCCGGCGCGACGGGACTGGAAACCATCGAGTTCGTTTTCGCGCCGCGTTCGAGCGGGCTGGAAACGGTCGAGTTCCTTTTCGCGCCGAACCCGGGCGAGCCGCCGAAGCCGCTGCGTTCCATCGCTTCGAGCGGCGAGATCAGCCGCGTGATGCTGGCGGTCAAAAGCGCGCTGGCCGATCAGGACGCCGTGCCGCTGCTGGTGTTCGACGAGATCGACGCCAACGTCGGCGGCGAGATCGCGCATGCGGTCGCGGCCAAGATGCGCTCGCTGGGCGACACGGCATCAGGTGCTCGTGCATCACGCACCTGCCGCAGGTCGCCGCGGCGGCCGGCGCGCATTACGTCGTCACCAAGGAATTCACCGAAGAGCGGACCTATTCCCGCCTGAGCGAGGTCAAGACGAAGGCGCGCGTGCGCGAGATCGCGCGGATGCTCGGCGGGCAGAGCGAATCGGCCATGGCGCTGGCGAAGACGATGCTCAGCGGGAAGGCCGCCGGCGGATAGTCCTCAGGCGACCTCGGCGAGCAACGCCGCGCGAACGCGGTCAAACTCTTCGTGGATCGCCTGCACCTGCGCGGCCGTCTCAGTCATTTTGCCCGCGCGGCCCATCTGCTCGACCTCCGCGCACAGATTGTGCAGGTCGTCCGCGCCGAAGTTGGCGCTCGCTCCCTTGATGCTGTGGACCGCCCGGACGAAATCCTGCTGTTGGCCGTCCGCGAGCGCCGCGTCCATCTCGGCGAACCGCGCGGGGGTGTCGGCGAGGAACAATTCGATCATCTCCTTCAGGAATCCGTCGTCGCCTTCGGATTGCAGGCTTTTGAGGGCTTCGAGACTGTCGCGGTTGAGCACGGCGTGCTCGACGGCGGGGTACGATTGATCCGTTGGTGCTCATGGGATAGGAAACGACGGCGGCCACGGCGGCGCGCAGTTCGCAGCATTGTTCTAGTGCGGTTTTCAAGCGGTTGGCTTTGACGGGTTTACTGATGTATTCGTCCATGCCTGCTTCCAGGCATTTCTCGCGGTCGCCGGTCATGGCGTTGGCGGTCATGGCGATGATGTAGGGTCGGCGCGGGCCGTCGGGCCAGCGGCGGCGGATTTCGCGGGTGGCTTCCAGGCCGTCCATTTCGGGCATTTGAATGTCCATGAGCACCACGTCGTATTCGGCCGCCTCCAGCGCATCGACGGCTTCCAGGCCGTTGTTGGTCGAGGTCGCCGTGTAGCCGAGTTGTTTGAGCAAGCCCAATGCCACGCGCTGGTTGACCATGTTGTCCTCGGCGATCAGGATGCGCAGCGGGCAGTGGTTCGCCGCCGTTGGCGGGTGCGGTCGAGACGGCCGCGCCGTCGTGCGCCTGGCCGTTCGTGGCCGCATGAGGTCTGGCACCGTTCGTGCCGTTCGCCGGTCTCACCTTCGTGCAACGCGACCGGCGCAGGCGGCTTCGTCCGCGCTTTTAAGATCGATGGCATTCGGCACCGCCGCCGCCTTGATCGTGAACTCGAAGTTCGACCCCATCCCCGGCTCGCTCTCCAGCCAGATCGCGCCGCCGAGCATCTCGCAGAGCCGGTGGCAGATCGCCAGCCCCAACCCCGTGCCGCCGTGCTTGCGGCTGGTGGAGGCGTCCACCTGGCTGAACGGCCCGGAAGAGCCGGTGCAGTTTCTCCTCGGGGATCCCCTCCCCCGTGTCGCGCACGGTGAAATGGAACATCCACGGATCAATCGCGCCCGACGTGGCCGTGGTTCTCCACTGTTTCGCTGAGCTGGTGGCCGGTGACGACCACATCCACGCGCCCGCCGGCGGGCGTGAACTTCATCGAGTTGGAGATCAGGTTGAAAAGAATCTGCCGCACGCGCGTCACGTCGCTCACGAGCACTTCCGGGATGCGCGGATCGACCTCGCAGGCCAGCGTCACGCCCTTTGCCCGCCGCCTGCACCGAAAGCAGGTCGATGACCTCCTTCAGGCAGGGCCGCAGGGCGAAGGGCTGGTTGTCCAGTTCCAGGCAGCCCGCCTCGATCTTGGAGAAATCCAGCGCGTTGTTGATGAGGCTCAGCAGGTTGTCGCCGCAGGAGGCGATCAGCCGCACCAGTTCTTCCTGCTCGGGCTTCAACTCGGTGTTCAGCAGCAGCCCCGTCATGCCGATGATCCCGTGCATGGGCGTGCGAATCTCGTGGCTCATCATCGACAGGAAATCGCTCTTGACCTGCGCGGTCCGCAGCGCCTCGTCGCGCGCCTGCGCCTGGGCGGCGGCGGCGTACTTCTGCGAGGTGATGTCGTGCACGGTGCCCTCGTAGTATTGGCAATTCCCGTCCCCGTCGCGCACGGCGTGGATGCTCTCGCAGATCCAGGCGGTGGTGCCGTCGCGGCGGTAGATTTCGCTCTCGAAATCGGTCACGCGGCCGTGCGGTGCGCAGCTGGTTGGAGCATGTCGTCGCGCCGGTCGGGATGCACCTGCTGGGCGCGGCCGAAATCGCTGCACGGTCCTCCATGAAATCGTCCGCCGAGTCGTAGCCGTAGAGCTCGTGCTGCCGCAGGGTTGGCGTTCAGGTAACGGCCTTCGCAATCCACCTGGAAAATGCCCTCGGCGACGTTCTCGAAGATGCCGCGGTAGTTTTCCTCCGCCGCGCGCAGACGGTGCCGAGCGCCTGGTTGAGTTCGGCGGTGGTCAGTTCGGCCTCGGCCATCTTGGCGAGGTCGCGCAGGGCGGCACGCTGCTGGTCGCTGAAGCGTGTGTCCCACGCGGTCCGCGATGCAAAACGTCCCCAGCGCGTAGACCTTCCGGCGAGAGCAGCGGCTGGCCGGCGTAAAAGCGGAGGTCCATCGTCGCCGGTGACGCAGCGGATTGTCGTGGAAGCGCTCGTCGCGACGTGGCGTCGTTGACCACGAGCATCTGTTTCTCGGGTCGAGAGATCGCGTGCGCGCAGAACGAGTTCGCGCGGGCAATCTCGGCGCTGTCCAGACCCTGCCGCGACTTGTAGCCAGACGCGGTCCTCGTCCACCAGCGCCGATGAACGAGATCGGCACGCAGAACAACTCGGTCGCCAGCCGCGTGATCCGGTCGAAACGCTCCTCCGGCGGCGTGTCGAGGATGTGCAGGCTGCGCAGCGCAGCCAGCCGCTCCGCTTCGCTCGTGCGGCAGCGGGGGCGCGATCATGAGCGGGCGGAACCGGCGAGCTGACCGTCGGTCACTCCCGCAGCGGGCATTCGCCGCGACCGGCCGCGCTATCGGCACGCCGGCGGCGTTCGTCATGCCGGCCTCGCCGATGCGTGCCGCGCAGCACGTAGATCAGCCCCTTCACCGCCAGTTCGATGTAGGAGAACGGCTTGCCGATGAAGTCGTCGCCGCCGCTGAGGCTCGATTTGGCGCGGCTCTCGAAACCGCTGAGCGCCGTGACGAAGATCACCGGCGTCTTGGCGTGCAGCGGCATGGCGCGCAGACTTCTTGCAAAGCTCGAAGCCGTTCATGCCGGGCATTTCCACGTCGAGGAACACGAGGTCGAAGGGCTGTTCCTGGAGCAGCTTGAGAGCCTCGTCGGGGTGGCTGACGGCGGTGGATTTCAGACCCGCTTTTTCCAGCGAATGCCCGATGACGCGGCGGCTGATGATTTCGTCGTCCACGACGAGGATTTGCTCGTTGAGCGGCTTGCCGCTCTCGTGGGTGGCCGCGCCGGTGAAGAGCATCGCCAGGAAATCCACCGCCTGCGTGAGCGTGCGCTTGGTCGAGGGGTTGAGCCCCTCGGGCTTGGCCTGGAACTCGCGCAGCATCGCCTCCAGCGCCCCGGCGAGGCGCGCGACCTTCGGGAATCCGGCGATGGCCGCGTTGGCCGTCAGCGAATGGACGCGCGTGTAAAGTTCGAGCAACTGGACGGCCTGCGCCTGCGGGGTCGCCCTGGCTGCGCAGGAGCACCTGGAGCAACCCGCGCAGCGATTTGACGAAATCCGGCGCGCCTTGGAGCAGCGATTCGCGGATTTCCGCCTGGAAGTCGCCGTCGTCGGCGGCGGGCCGGGCCGGTGCCGCCCCGCGCGCGTCGGCCAGCGGGGCGCTCGATCCCGCCGCAACGCGCCAGCGGCGGCAGGTCGAACTTGACGGCTTGCTGCGGCGTCGCCCGCCGAAGCACGGCGCCGCTGGGCAGGAAAATTTCGTTGAGCGCGTCGACCACGTCGCGCGGCGTGGCCGCCGCCTTGTTGAACAGGCGCAGCACCCCGGCCGCCTTGGCTTCCTCCTCCACGTCGCGCGTGTAGATGTTCGTGAAGACGAGGATCGGGATTTTCTCGAACTTCTTCTGCGCGCGCGTCTTCTTGAGGATTTCCGATCCCGACAGACCGCCCGGCAGCAGCAGGTCGAGCAGCAGCGCGTCCGGGTTGATGCGTGTAGAGGTCGTGGAACCCGGTCTCGCCGTCGAGCGCGACCTCCACCTCGTAGCCGGCCGCCTCGATCTGCGAGCGGTAGATGCCCGCCACGGACTCGTCGGCGTCGATGATGAGGATTTTTTTGTTCACCGGAGTCACCGTGGACGCGGCGGGGACTGGAAGATTGCCCTGCCCCGAACGGAACCGTGCGCGCGGGCGCCACGGTGGTCGTAGGAGCGTCCGACGCGGGAGCATCGTCCGCCGTCGGGGCCGGTGCGGCGGAAGTGCCGGCAGCAATGAGGGTGTTCTTGTCGAGGGGCGAGGCGGGCGCGGCCTGTTTGGCGCGGGGCTGCGCGGAGAGACGCGCGGGAAAAGGGCGGTCTTGAGCGCGGTGAGGATTTCCTCGTTCTTGACCTCGGCGCGCTGGAAAACGCGGTTGGCCCCGGCGTCGAGCGCGGCCATTTCCTGGTTCACACGGCCCGCCTTGTCGCGGACGAACACGCCGATGAAAAGCCCCTTCAATTCGTCCTGGCCGCGGATTTGCTGGAGCAAGATCCATCCCGTTGATCTCGGGCCCGTCATCGATGAGCAGGGCATCGAAAGAGAACCCGTAAAGGATATCGAGTCCTTTCATTCCGTTTTCGACGCACTCCACGCCGTAACCCGCGGTCTCCAACTCCTTTTTCCATCGCTTCACCAGGGGGTCCGCCGCCGCGATGACGAGGACACTCTTCGATTTGGGCAAACGCTTGCCCGGGGTGGACTCCTCCGGCGACTGACTCATCACGATCTCACCCGACTCGTTGCGCGACGGCAGCGTGGCGGCGCGTTCGTCGCGTTGGAAAAGCCGGCGGAGAAAACCGCTCTTTTGTCCGTTTTCAGAATTGCTCATAAATGAAACACGCGATGGCGTAGGGATCGTGGAGTCTCTCGATTAACTTTGGTTTGGAAAATGTCGGAACGTCTGCGGTGCCGCCGGACCGTTGGCATGGTCCGACCGCTTGTTTAAGCATGAAGGCGGCCACGGGCCGGACCATCAGGCGCTCAACTTGCTGCAAGAGGGTATAAAGCAAGTTCTTGGCCCAACTATCGGAATGAGAGAATTTCTCAGCAAGTCGCCGCGGGAAAACGATTTGGAAAGATACGTCCATCGTTTGACGGCCAAATATCTTTTGGCTCTGATCCTCAGCGGCATGCTGGCGCTCGCGCTGTTCGCCGTTCTTTTCACGAGAATCGAATCTCAGGGACGATATGCGGCAATGATTGCTTCCAGCGGTCTGGTGCTCTTGCTGTTGGTGACACTAGCGATGGAACTGCGATCCATTTTCCGCCCGTCGGTCAGCACTCTCCTGCATGAGAACCGCATGCAGATCGCGCGGCTCCGACGCGCCGACGCCGTGCTCAATACGGTCGGCGAAGCGATTATCACATTGGACGCGGACAACACGATCCTCAGCGCCAACGCCGAAGCGGAACGGCTCTGGGCCTGCCCGGCCGACACCTTGATCGGACGTTCGATCAAGACCCTCGTGCACACTGGTGGCGACAGCACCCCGACAGAGTGGCGTGCCGCCTTCCCCGCAAACGGTCGGATGGAATCGACCGGCCTCCGCGCCGGGAATGGGTCGTTCCCACTGGAACTGCGATTGTCGGAAGGGGCGGAGGCGGAATCGAAATTTTACACCCTTACCGCGCGTGACATCAGCGACCGGATGGAAGGGGAGCGCCGGATCACGGCGGCGCGGGATGCTGCCCTCAACGCGGTGCGCGGCCGGGGCGAATTCGTTGCCAACGTCAGCCACGAACTCCGCACCCCGATGAACGGCGTCCTGGGCGCGACGGACCTGCTCGAAGCGACCGGGTCTCAACGAGGAACAGCACGAACTGCTCGATACCATCCGCACCAGCGGCGACTCGCTGCTGGCCATCATCAACGACATCCTCGATTTCTCGAAGATGGAAGCCGGCAAGATGTCGCTGGAGGCCATCGAACTCGACCTGCGCCAACTCGTGGAAAGCACCGCCGACGTGCTGGCGGGCCGCGCCCTCCAAAAACACTTGGAACTGATCGTCTACATCGAGCCTGGCACGCCGACCCAACTCATCGGCGACCCGGCGCGCGTGCGGCAGGTGCTCCTTAATCTGTTGGGCAACGCGATCAAGTTCACAAAGAGCGGGGAGATCGTCCTGCGGGTCCGGTCCGAGCGGGTGGACGAACGGTTTGCCACCCTGCGGTTTTCCGTGCAGGACACCGGCGTCGGCATTAGTCCCGCGGCGTGCGAACGGCTCTTCCATGCGTTCAGTCAGGCGGACGACTCCACCGCGCGCCATTTCGGCGGGACTGGTCTGGGACTGACGATCTCGCGTCAACTCGTCGAATTGATGGGCGGCGAGATCGACGTGGACGAGTACCCCTGGAAAAGGCTCGACGTTCTGGTTCACCGCGAGATTCGCCCTCGGCCAGGGTTCCGACGACGCGCTCGACCGTGAGAATCCTTCATTGGAAGGGTTGCGGGGAACGCGCGTGCTCATTGTCGATGACAACGCGACCCTGCGCGCGCTTTTGCAACAGCGCCTGACAGCCTGGGAAATGGTTGCGGATACGGCCGAGGATGCCGCACATACCCTCACGCTGATGCAGGAGAAAGTAGGCGCAGGGGCAGCCCTACGACGTGGCGTTGCTCGACCTGAACCTCGGGTCCATCGACGGATTCACGCTGGCCTGGGCGATCACCAACCAACCGCTCCTCGCATCCGCCCGCCTGATCCTGGTCACCTCGCTCGGGGTGGAAAGCGATCGCCACGCGTGCTCACAGGTCGGCATCCGGGCGTCGGTCACCAAGCCATTGAAATACCACACGCTGCTCAACACTTTGGCGCAGGTGATGAGCGAGCGGACCGATCCCCGCCTCGCCGCGCGTTCGCACGCCCCCGCCCTGGAGGCGGCGCGCCCGCCGAAACCGGTTGAGTCGCAAAGCGTTCGCGTGCTGCTCGCGGAGGACAATGCGATCAACCGCAAGCTCGCCCTGCGCCAACTCAGCAACCTCGGTTACCGCGCCGACGTGGTCGAGAACGGCCTGGAGGCACTGGCGGCATTGGATGCCACGACCTACGACGTGGTGCTGTTGGACATGCACATGCCCGTGATGGACGGCTGTCAGGCGGCGCTCACCATCCGTCAGCACGAGACCCAGCTCGGCAAGCGCCGACAAACCTTGATCGCCCTCACGGCAAGCACGTCCGGCGGGCGACCGGGAAAAATGCCTGTCGTCAGGCATGGACGACTTCCTTGTGCAAACCAGTCCGCCAGGATGAACTCGCCAAGACGCTGGCACGGTGGATGCCCAAACGGCACGGCGCACGTCACCGCGAGGAAATGAACCCGGGCAAGAGGTTACCGGCGGTCGGGGTCGAACCGACACTCCCTTTCGGGAACAAGATTTTGAGTCTAGCGCGTCTGCCAATTTCGCCACGCCGGCATCTGATTTCTGGCGGCACACGGAACGGTTTCCCCGCACAACCAGGCAGCCGAAATGTGAAGCGCTTGCCTCGCCGCCGCAAGCAGAAAGTCGCCGGGCCGACCGCCCCTCCTCAATCCGGCCCGGAACTCCGCTGGTCCTGATCGCTCTGGCCAGTAAAAAATCGCTGCAACTTTGCCCCGGTGCGACGCATCGTGCGGTCCACCGCGTGTCCCGTGCGGGTGACGGTGTCGCTCACCGCGTCCGTCGTATGGTCGAGGGTCCGTCCCGCGCGCGAGAAAAAGCCGCCTTCGTCGGTTTGTTGGGTGGAGGTGCCGCGTCCGTCGTCCTCTGGATTGCGCGATGGCGGCGGGTTCGTTCGGACGGTGGTGTAGGTCGTGGTGGTCGTGGTGTTCCGCGAGGGGACGACCCGCGTCGGCTGGACAGAATCATGGTCGGCGTTCGCTGAAACCAATGGGCGCACCGGGCTGGGTTGGCTCGCGCCGAGTCCGTTGACCGAAAGGAGTTTTCCGTCGTGCGCCGCGAGACGCACGCCGCCGACATGGGTGCCAGCATCGTTAACCAGTTCGAGGTCCCAGACCGGCTTGTTGCTCGTGTCGCTGACGCGCAGATCGTAGTTCAGCGAAGTGAAGGGCACGCGAGCCTTGCGTGCCTGCGTGTTCGCCGCGTCAAACGCACCGCTCGAATCAAGGTTCAGGTCTTCCAAACGAATCGGCTTGAGCGACGTAGTCTGGATCGACGCCTTTTGCGAGACGATCTGTGCGCCCGCGACCTTGACTTCTCGCGTGCCCCTAGAGCCTTCGGAGATAACGATACGCCAAGTCGTCGGCTGCGGGGTCCCTCCGCGCCCCGTGACCTCGACCACCCGGGTCAAGGCATCATCGCCGAGGGATTTGCCCATCGAACGTAGCGCCGTGTAAGCTGTCGCGCTGCCGGGGTCGGCGGCCTGACAGAATCCGACCGGGAAACCGAGCAGACCGGCAATGAACAGCGACAGCGAGGACTTTGTCATAAACAGAACGTTGCGAATGGGCATGCTTTGCGCCACGGATAAGTCTTATCCGGCCTCCGGTTGTCTGTCCACCCATATGCCGCCAGCAGCGGTGTTTGTCTTGCAAACTGTCTATTAGTAGTATAACGAAAAACACTGGTGATTGTTCCCATGCCCGCGTCAGAAGTTGTAACGTCCGTTTCGCCACTAATTTCCGGGCCGCGGGAAACGCCATCGGAACCCCGCGACTGCAGACCGGCCGAGGAGTTGCTCGCCCTGTACAAGGGGCTGGTCGAGGTCAGCACGCTGATCAACGCGATCACCGATTACAACGAACTGCTGACCGAGATCATGGAAGTCGCCCGCCGCGTGATGCGCGCGGAGGGCAGCGCGCTGATCCTGCTCAACGAACGCACCGACCAACTGCGAACTCGTCGTCGCCCGCTCGGCCACGGGCGAGGTGCTCACCGCGCACCTGCCGGTGCCGCGCCCGGGTCCATCGCGGGTTGGGTGTTCGAGCATGGCGAAAGCGCGCTCGTGCCGGACGCCTACGCGGACCCGCGTTTTTATCCGCGGCGTGGACCGCAAGACCGGCTAGCGCACCCGCTCGATCCTCTGCGTGCCGCTCTGCCGCCGCGGGCAAGCCCATCGGCGTGCTGCAGGTGCGTCAACGCGATGGGCGAAGGACCGGCCGAGTTTCGATCCCGCCGATCAGGAGGCGCTCGAAGCGTTCGCCAACCTCGCCGCCACGGCCATCGAAAAGCTGCGCTTCCTCGAAGAGCAACGCCGCCGGGTGCGGTTCGAGCAGGAGTTGACCATCGCCACCGAAATCCAGCAAAGCTTTCTGCCGGCCGAGCCTGCCCGTCGCGGCGGACCTCGCGTTCGCCGCGCAGCTACCGGCCCGCGCTCGACGTCGGCGGCGATTTTTACGACGTGTTCGAGGTCGGGCCGGACGAGGTGTATTTCGTGATCGGCGACGTGGCCGGCAAGGGCGTCCCGGCGGCGCTGCTCATGGCGCAATCGCTGAGCATGTTGCGCCTGATCATCGTGCCCGGCCTCGGACCCGGCGGAGGCGCTGACGCGCTGGAACCAGATGCTTTGCCGCCGGTCGTTGCGGGGGTTGTTCGTCACGGCGGCGCTGGGCCGGATCGTGCCGTCGCTGCCGGCACGGTCGAGATCGGCAGCGCGGGGCATTGCCCGCCGTGGCTCGTCCGCGGGCGGCGGACGCGCGGAAGTCGAGGAAACGACGGTGGCCGCCGGTCCGCCGCTGGCGCATGCTGCCTGCGGCGGCCTACCGGTCGAGCTTTCTGCCGCTGGAGACCGGCGACTGGCTCGTGTTCTACACGGACGGGCTGACCGACAGCCGCGGCCGGTCGCAGAAGTCGTCGCTGCTGGGTGGGGACGGGGCACGCGGCCATGCTTGAAAAAGCATTTGCCAGCCCGCAGCAAATTGTGGCAACACTTGTCGGACGGCGAAGCCGCTCACCGCGGCGACGCTCCCACCGCAGGATGACCTGACGCTGCTGGCATTCGGATTCCGTGCATGAACCCGCTCCTGCCGCTCCGCCTCTGCCGCCGCCCGCCCGATGAACCGCGCGATTGAGTTTTCCAGCCACACCGGGAACCTGTCCCTGGTGCGCCGCTTCGTGCGGCAGTTTCTCGTCCGGCAGGGGTGCGGCGAGTCGCTCGATGGAACTGATGGTGCTGGGCATCGACGAGGCCTGCACGAACATCATCCGCTACGCCTACGGCAACGCGGAGGATCAACTCATCCGCCTGACGCTGGAACGCGCGGCGACCGCGTTGCGCTGCCGCTTGCGCGATTACGGCTGCCCGCTGGACGCCTGCAAGCTCAACGGGCGCGCACTGGAAGTGGTGCGGCCCGGCGGGCTGGGGCTGCACCTGATCCGGCAGGCGTTCGACAACGCGTATTATCTGCGCCGTCCGAAGGGCACCGAACTGGTGCTCATCGAAAACGCTCGCGTGCGCCGCGGTCCGGGTCGTCGTCGGGCCGGATCGATCGAGTTCTACCGGGCGAGCGTCGAGGCTCGCACTGATTCGGTCAGCAGCGTCGATCCGCACGGTCTCGCCGCAGCGCCGGTGGAGTACAGCAGCAGCCGGCTGACCGGCCGCCCGAAACCCCGCGCGAACACCTCCGCGTAGGCGCGCAGTTGCGGCCCGTATTTCTCGGCCAGCCGCCGCAGGAACGCGGCGTCGTTCGGGTCGGAGGGCCGCCGGCGGTCGGTTTTCCAATCGACGATCCATAGCTTCCCCGCCGCCTCGCGTCACGATCACGAGGTCCATGATGCCCTCGATCCACTCGTCCGCGCTGCCGGGGATGGGAAAACGGCATTTCCGCCAGGAAAACCTCGCCCTGCTGCGAGAAATTCCGCGTGCGCCGCGCTGGCGCGTCAAGCGCGCCAATTCCTCCGGCCGCGCGGGCGGTCCACGCCACCGACGCGGCGATCCGCGCCCGCTGCTCGTGCAGGTATTCGCTCGCGCTCGGCATCGCCGCCGGGCGCGTTCCAGGGGTAACGCTGGAGCGTCGGCGTGCCACCAGTTGCCGTAGTCGATGCCGCCGATGCCGGCGAGCGGCTCGTCGCCGTCGCCGTCGAGCAGGCCGGCATCCTCGGCGGCGAGGCGGCGGTCGTCCTCGCCGTCGGCGCGGCGTGCGAATCCGCCGCTGGTCCGGCGCGGCGCGGTTCCGATCCGGCGAATGCACCAGCCCGGAAGGCAGCACGCGCCGCGGGATGGCTTGCCGAGAAATCTTCTCCGCCCGTGCGAGACGCCGCTCGTCTTCCGCGGAAATCCGCGGTCCCGGGTCGTCATCGCCGGTGACGGTCGGAGCGGGCGCGGTCCCGGCCGCGTCGGGCCGGGGCGGGCGTCGAACAGCGCCGGCAGGTCCAGTTCGTCCCAGCGGGCGAGCGCGAGGAAATTCGGCGGCCGGTCCGTTGTAGAGTCGCGCTGCTGTCCGGCACGAGCAGCCGCTTGGCGCGCGTCAGCGTGACGTAGAGCATCCGCTGGAACTCCTCGGCGCAACGCGTCCGGCGTTCGCCGCGGCTTTCGCCGGATCGACCGTGACCTGCTGAAATGAATCTCCGTGCGCCCGTCCTGCGCGTTCCACGCGCGGGATACTTCTCGCGTCCGCTCGCCGATCCGCTGCCCCATGCCCAGCGGGATCACCACGGGCCATTCCAGACCCTTCGCCTTCAGGCACGTCAGGAACTGCACGGCGTCCGCGGCCTCGTCGGAGGTCGGCGCGGGGTCTTCCAGCGCGTCCACCAGCGAGCGCACCCAGGCGCGCAGGGTGACGTGTCGCACTCGGCCCGCAACGCCCGGGCGCGCAGATGTTCGAGCGTCGCCGGACGGCTCGCCGATGGCTTCCAGCCGCGCCGCCAGCGCCGTTTTCTCCAGCACCAGATCGACGTAGCGGCTCAGCGTCCCGCGCCTTCGCCGGCGCTCAGGCCGTGCGCGGATGCGCCGCCCTGGCCCGGCGTGTCGATGGGGAAGGCCGCGCGGAGTTCGTGCAGCAGTTCCAGCGCGTGCCGCAGGCGCGGCGAGGGCATGTCGCCGCCTGCGCTTCGCCGGGCGCGAGCGGCCAGAAGCTCAGGCCCGGCGAATCTCCGCGCCCTGGCGCCGGTGCAGCCGGGCCATGTCCACGTCCGACACCGCGAAAATTTCCCGCAGCACGCCGATCAACTCGAAACGGTCCCACGGATGGACCAGCACGTGCAGCAACGCCGCCGGCCAACTGTGCCGGGCGTGTTCGCGGGCGATGCGCTTTCTGCGAGAGCAGGCAGCCGGGCAAGCCGCGTTCGGCAAAAACTGCGCGCACGTTTCCAGCCAGCCGACGCGCGGGCAGATCACCGCCACTTCCGACCAGCGCGCGATGCCCAGTCCCGCGCAGGCCGCGCGCCGCCACGAAATCGGCGATCTGCTCGCATTCGCGCGCGAGCCGCGCGTCCAGCGACGGCTTGCCGTCGCCGCCCTGCCACCGGCGCGAGGTCCAGCCGCCACGCCGCGCCGTCGGGGCAGTCCGGGCGCGGGTCGAGCGCGCGGAACGTCACGAACGCCTGCGGCAGGCGCCCGCCGGCGAAGACGCCGTTGACCGCGTCGATGACCGCGCTGCGGGCAGCGCATCGTCACGGAAAATTCCAGGTGCCGGCCGCCGCGGCCCGCCTTGAATGCGTCGATGTAGCGCCGGTAAATCGCCAGGTCGGCGCGCTCGCCGTAGATCGCCTGCTGGTCGTCGCCGACGAACGAAAACCGCCCCGGCTCCGGCCCCGGCGCGTCCGGTCTCGCCCGGGCCACGTCCCGGGCGGCGCGTCCACGGGCCGCGCGATCTCGGTGAGGATGGCGAACATCTCCGCGTCGGTGTCCTGCGCCTCGTCGAGGATGACGCGGTATCCGCGCTGCGCGCAGCCGGCGCGAGCACCGCCGGGTCTTCCACCAGCCGGCGGCACCAGAAAATCTGGTCGCGGTAGGTCATCAGCCCCTTCTCCAGCCGGAAGTCGCGGAACGCGCGCGCGATCCGCACCGCCAGCGCAGCCGCCGCCTCGTTGAGCCAGCGCGCGTAGGGCTCCGATCGCCGCGGCCACCGCGGCGAGAAACGTCTTGCTGCCGCCCGAATATTCCGGCAGTTCGAGAACGGCGCGCCGCCCTCGAACTCCGCTGATCCACGTGTCGCAGGTTGCGCTGGTGCTCGCGCGTCTTGTCCTTCGAGCGTCCGCCGTCGTCGTCGAGCGCGGCGGTGAAATTCAGCGCGGGCGGGTCGTCGTCGGGATCGAAAACCGCCGGACGTTTCCGTCACCTCCGGGCCGAGCGTCGCGGGCGAGGTCGAGGAGTTGGTCGAACGTCAGGTGCCGGCTCACGCGCTCGAGCAGGTCCGGCGGGCAGGCCGAGGGCGTCCACTGCGTCGCTCTCGCAAAACCGTTCCCAGAGCGGCCGGCTCTCGCGGTCTTCCAGCAGATCGACCGTTTCCGGCAGCCCGAGGAAACGGCCCTGCTCGCGGATGAGCTTGAGGCAAAAACTGTGGATCGTGCCGAAAAACGCGCCGCGCAGGTCGGCCAGGAGCGTCTGCCGGCCGTGCGCGCTCTTGTCGAGTTGCTGCAGCACGAGGTCGCGCGTGCGGATGCGCAGTTCCTCCGCGGCGAGTTTGCCGTAGGTGACGACGACGAGCTGCGAGAGGACGTTGCGCTCGCCGTGCCGGCGCAGCGCGAGGTTGGCGATGCGGCGGGTGATGGCCGTGGTCTTGCCGACGCCCGCGCCGGCCGAGACGCAGAAATTTTCGTCGAGCGATTCGGTGAAGGTCCGCCGCGCGTCGGCGTCGAGGAGGGGCTGGGCGTCGGGGGAAAGCACGATGGTGGTGCGCTAGTATTTCATGCGGATGCCCGCTTGTCAGCCGTGACGGAAACGCGGAGGGCGGCCCGTCACCTGAGATCAACAAAACAGCCCCACCACCGACCGGAGTCGGGGTGAGGCTCGTGACGAGACGCGACGGTGCGTACTGGTTACGCGCCGATTTCGGCGTCCTGAGCTTCGAGCCACTCGAAGAGCGTCGTGGTGGAAGGGTCCAAGTCCATCTTGGCGCACTCGCCAACAAACCAATCCTTCTTTTCAGGATTGTTGTAGGGGCTCACTTCGTCCATCGAATCGGACCACGCGTCGATCTCTTCAGGGGTTTTCTTCGTGCCGTGCGCATCGAGATACTTTGCGAGCGCCTCATTGTCGGCCCCGCCGATGATTTCTCTCTTGATGTCGGCGTAGGGGACGCCCTTCCAGTCGAGCAGCATGTGGTCGAGAGGACAATCGGTATGATAATCGCTGATGTTGCCACCGAGAAAGTTGGCGCGGGCTTTGTCAGCCAAACGCGCGAGGATCACGTATCCACCGACGCGGTCGGCCGGACTGGCAGGGGCTTCTTTGGTGAGGTCTTTGGCTGCGGTAATCATAGGAAGTTTAAGTTTAAACGATCATGGTGGAAACGTTTCGCCGGAGTGTTCCGGACGTGCTCACCCGACCGCGCAAGGCCGATTGACAACCCCGCGACTCGGGCGGAGTGAACACGGCTGCCACCGGGCGGCAACTACCCGATGAAGCCCATGCGCTTTTTGCGCCCTCTTGCCGTCCTGCTTTTCCTCGTCGCCGTGCGCGTGCCCGCGCAGACCCCGACGCCAGCGGCGGAGACGCCGCTCTGGATGCGTTACCCGGCCATCTCGCCGGACGGCAAGACGGTCGTCTTCGCCTTCCGCGGGCATCTGTTCACCGTGCGTCCACGGGCGGCACGGCGTTGCCGCTGACCACCGGACCGGCTCACGATTTCCAGCCGGTCTGGTCGCCCGACGGCAAGTCGATCGCCTACGCCTCCGACGCTTACGGCAATTTCGATCGTCTTCCTGATCCCCGCCGTCGGCGGCGCGCCCGCGCGGTTGACCACCCATTCGGCCGACGAGATTCCGACCGGTTTCACGCCCGATGGCAAAAGCGTGCTGTTCAGCGCGCACCGGCAGGATACATCGTCCAACGTGCAGTTCCCCGAGCCGCGTCATGCCGGAACTCTACCGCGTCTCCATCGAACCCGGCCACGCGCCCGAGCAAATCCTCACCACCCCCGCCCTCGCCGCGCCGCTACAACCGCGCCGGCAACACGCATCGTCTACGAGGACTTGAAGGGCTACGAAAACCTCTGGCGCAAACACGAAAAGGCCAGCGTCTCGCACGACATCTGGCTGTACGACGTGAGCGCGCGGCACCCACCGCCAGCTGACCGACTTTCGTCGGCGAGGACCGTGACCCGGTCTGGTCGCCCGACGAGAAAGCGTGTTCTATCTGAGCGAGCAGAGCGGCTCTTTCAACGTCTGGAAGCTGGCGTTGGAAGGTGACGCCGACGCCGCAGCAGGTCACGCATTTCGACAAAAATCCCGGTGCGCTTCCTGAGCATCGCCGACAATGGCGACCTGTGCTTCGGCTACGACGGCGAAATCTACGTATTGCCGTCGGGCGCATCCGAGCCGCACAAAGCTCGCAATTTCCATCCGGCGTACGGCGACGCCTCGCCGTTTGACCGAAGTCGTCGACCATGAGCGAAGGCGCGACCGAGATCGCGCTGAATCCGGACGGCAAGGAAATCGCGTTCGTCGCACGCGGCGAGGTCTTCGTCGCTTCGACCGAGTACGGCGATCACCAAGCGCATCACCAACACCCCGGCCAGGAGCGTGGCGTCAGCTTCAGCCCGGACGGACGGCAGCTGGTGTTCGCCGGCGAGACCGATAAGTCGTGGAACCTCTACGAAGCGTCCATTGACCCGAAGTAAGGAGGACGAGCCATATTTCTATAACTCGACCGTGGTGGACGTGAAGCCGATCCTCGAAAACGGCCAGGAGAATTTCCAGCCGCGCTATTCGCCCGACGGCAAGGAAGTCGCCTACCTGGAAAATCGCACCGCTTTGAGTGTGCTCAACCTGGAGTCGAAGCAAACGCGCCTCATCCTCGCCGGCGACAAGAATTACTCCTACGAGGACGGCGACCAATGGTTCGATTGGTCACCCGACGGCAAGTGGTTCGTCGTGCAGTTCATGGACCCGAACCGTTGGTCCAGCGAGGCGGGCCTGGTCGACGCGGAGGGCAAGCAGCAACTCACCAATCTGACCAACAGCGGCTACGAGGATAATCATCCTTGCTGGTCGCCGGACGGCAAGGCGATGATCTGGTTCAGCGACCGTGAGGGATTGCACGGCACCGGCGGCGGGGCGATTTCGCAAGGGGACGTGTATGCGCTGTTTTTCACGCAGAAGGCTTTTGACCGTTTCAATCTGAGCAAGGCGGAACTCGAAATCGTCAAAAAGGCCGAAGACGATGCCAAGAAAGAGAAGGATAAAGACAAGAAGCCCGACGACGCGGACAAGAAACCCGACGACAAAGACAAGGACGAGGCCAAGAAGAAAGAAGACGATAAGAAGAAGGAACCGGTCGAGATCGACTTCAACAACCTCGAGGACCGCGTCGGCACGGCTGACGATCAATTCGAGTCGAGATCGAGGAAGCGGCGCTGACGCCCGACGGCGAACAACTCATCTACCTCATCAAGGCGGACGACGGCTACGAGTTGTGGCAGAACAAGCTGCGCGAAAAGGAAACCAAGCGGCTGTGCAGCTTACCCGAAGGGTCGACGCGGGACGCACGACCGACCTCTTCATCGACAAGGAAGGCAAGACGGCCTTCGTGCTGGCCGGAGGCCAGATCAACAAGGTTACCCTGAGCGACGCCAAACTCGAAGCCGGTGAATTTCTCGGCCGAGATGAACCTCAACCGCGCCGCCGAGCGCGCTTACATCTTCGAGCATGCCTGGCGGCAGACGAAGGAGAAGTTCTATATCGCCGACATGCACGGCGTGAACTGGGATGACTACAAGGCGATCTACGCGAAGTTCCTGCCGTTCATCAATAATAACTACGACTTCGCCGAGATGCTCAGCGAGATGCTGGGCGAACTCAACGCATCGCACACCGGCTGCCGGTTACGCGCCGCGCCATCTCGGCGGCGACGACACCGCGGCGTTGGGCATTTTCATCGATCAGGCATTACGGTGGGCCGGGCTTGAAGGTGGACGAGATCATCGAGAAGGGCCCGCTGAACGTCGCCAAGTCGAAGATCACTCCCGGCATGATCATCGAGAAGATCGACGGCGCTGTCATCGGCGCCGGCGCGGACTGGTGCCCGCTGCTCAACCGCAAGGCGGGCCGGCCGGTGCTGCTATCGGTGTTCGATCCGGCCAAGAACGCCCGGTTCGACGAGACGGTAAAGCCGATTTCCATCCACGAAGAGGAGGAACTGCTGTACGAACGCTGGGTGAAGTCGCGGCGCGAGCTGACGGACAAACTCTCCGGCGGGCGGATCGGCTACGTGCACGTGCGCGGCATGAACGACGCGAGCTACCGCGAGACGTTCTCCGAGATTCTCGGCCGGAACAGCGGCAAGCAGGCGCATCGTGGTCGATACGCGTTTCAACGGCGGCGGCAATCTCCACGACGAACTGGCCACGTTGCTCAGCGGGCCACGAATATCTGCAGTTCGTCCCGCGCGGCCGGGTGGTCGGTGAGGAACCCTCGAACAAGTGGGACAAACGCTCGGTGGTCCTGATCGGCGAGAGCAATTATTCCGACGCCCACCTTTTCCCGTGGACGTATCGCGCGCTTGGCATCGGCAAGCTCATCGGGATGCCCGTGCCCGGGACAGGCACGGCCGTGTGGTGGGAACGCAGCAGGACCCGACGCTCGTACTTCGGCATCCCGGAGGTCGGCTTCCGGGATAAGACCGGCGCGTTCATGGAGCACGCCGACATCAAACCGGACATCCAGGTGGCCAACGATTACGGATCGGTCGCCAAGGGTCAGGATAAGCAACTGGAAAAGGCCGTCGAATTTTTACTCCAACCCTGAATTGTGTCACCGATGGAAAATCCTTCTCTTAACGCTCCTATCCTGCCCACCAGCGAGGAGCGAACGATGGCGATGGCCGCGCACCTCGCGGCGTTCGCCGGGCACTTGTTTCCGTTCGCCCACATCATCGCGCCCCTGATCGTCTGGATGATAAAGCGCGACACGTCGGCATTCGTCAACGACCAGGGGAAGGAGTCGGTCAACGCGCAGATCGCCGTGACGATCTACGCGGTCATTTGCGTCCCGCTTTGTTTCATCGGGATCGGCATCCTGATGCTCATCGCGTTGTGGCTGGCGAACGTTATTCTGGTCATCATCGCGGCGATGGCGGCTTACGAAGGACGTGCTTATCGTTATCCGCTGATCCTGCGGCTGGTGAAATAACGCGGGCTCAGGATGCTTTCCCGTCGCGCGAGCGCACGGCCCGCCGGTAGCGTCGGATCGCCCAGACCGCGACCGCCAGGACCGCGATCCACGGTGCGAGGAACGCCACGGCAACACCGATCATCTGGATGCTCCACGTCAAAGCGCCAGCCCCCTGTCCGAACGTCCGGCGCAACGTCGCGCCAAGTCCGGATTCCGTCCCGATGACCGACCCTTCGCTGTACAACGTCAGGTCGATCACGACGGGTGCGCCGGCGTTGCCTTCGTCCCGCGCCGCTTCCGGGCGATCCTCCCGCTGGACGACGAATTCCTTCACCACGCCCAGCCCGCGCAGGCGTTCGACAAACGCCGGATACCCACTCATGGGCAGGCGAAACTTCAGCCCGGCGCGCTGGCGGCCGTTGCCCTCGCTGGCGAAGCTCGACGCTTCCACCTCGACATGCCCGGCGGCGGCGTCGCGCTTGATCTCGTCCGCACGTCGTTCCACGTCGTTCGTCTGGATGCGCAGGGACGTTTGCTGGACGGCCGGTTCGCTGTCCTCCACGTTCAGCGAGATCAGGACCGGACCCGCGCCCGCCGAACCGGACTCCACCCGGCGGGTCTCCACGTTGCCCGCGCGACCGAGTGATTTCCAGGCGGCGGTCAATCCGGCCTCCGCATTCCCCGGGACCCGCACGCCCAACGTCGCGCTCGTGTGTCCGTTTTGCGCGTGCGCCACGTTGGCGTTCACGACCTCGCCCCCCGCCGCGACCGCCGAAGCGCGGGCTTTTTCAAAAACCCCCTCCACGTCAGCCGCCACCAGCGTGAAACCGACCTGCCGGCTAATCTGCTCGTCGTGGCTGATCGTGATGTCGAGCGTCACTGGCGCGCGCTCGACCTTGGCGACATCTGTCCCCGCCTCGTTCGAGGACGCGCCGTTCTGTGCGATCCGCTCGTCCTGAAGATGGTAGTTCTCCACCCGCCCGAGCGTTTTGACCTGGGCAATCACCTCGGTCGCCGCGTCGGTGCCGACGAGCAGCCGCAAGGTCGCCCGCCACTGACCGGAAGGATCGCGTGAGAGTTCGGAACGGAGCACCTGCGCGTGGGCGGCGTCGGTGATGCGCCGGGCTTCGGCGGCGGTGCGTTCCACATCGGAGGCGAGCAGGGCGAGCGTGGCCGTCTCGCGCAACAGAAACGCGGCGGGCTGGTCGAGGTTTTTCTCGCGGACGGTTAGCACGACAGTCGCGTAACGTACCTGCGCGTCGTAGAGTTTCAACTGACCCTGCATCGTCTCGATGTCGGCGCGCACGCGGGCGAGTTCCTTCTCGACCTGGAGCACTTCGGCCATCTTGCCCTTGACCTCGTCGAGCATTTTGAGGAGCCGATCCTCCATGCGCCGGGAGTTGCGCAGCCGGGCGTCGGTGTCGAAGTAATCCTTGGTGACATCCTCGGTCTGGATCGTCTGGTTTTTGAGATCGCCCAACGCGCGCAGCCCGGCGAGGAAACGGTCGAGGTTTTCGGGCAGTACCTTCGCCACGAGCGTGCCGCTGACCTTGCCGTTGCCGCCGCGCGCGGAGTTGCGCGTGTCGAGGAATCCGCCGTCCCGCGTTGCGGCGGCGGTGACGGCGTCCACGGCGGCATCGAAGCTGGCGACTTCGAGTTCGGCGCGGGCGTTGCGGATGAGTTTGCGCACGTCCGGCGGCGCGGGAGTGGCGGCAGACGGTGCGGCGGGGGCTGCGACCTCACCGGCGACATTTTGGCTGACGGGCTGGATCGGCCAGCCGTAGTTGATGAATCCGTCGGAGCTTCCCTTCGTACTTGCATCCTGATTCCGGGTGTCGACCGCCATTTTGCTTTTGTTGTCGAGCACGCCATTGATGCTGAGGGTTCCTGCAGTGACGGTGGTGGCTCCGGTGTAAGTATTCCCGCCGTTGAGTGTCAGCGATGGGGCGCGGTAATCGAAATCACGCTTCTCCCGGTCCAGCGCACCGGTACCGGCGAACGTGACCGCATCGGTTCCTAGAGAAATGTCTCCGAGGGCAGGTTTGCCAGTTGCAAACGTGCCCAAGGACTTCAGATTTCCCCCGGTCGATTCGAGTGATTTATTGCTCTCCGCCTGGCCGTTCGGGGACGCACCGCGTTTTTCGAGAGGCGTTGCCTGGCCCACCAGACGCGCTTGCGGCTTGAAATCTTTCTCAAGTCCCTCAATCGACACCGCCTTGTCGCCGACCATGTTGTTTTCGATGGCGGACGGATCAATCGCCCCGTCGATGATCCGCGCGTCGTTCGCAACGTACGAGGCTCGCGGTCTCGCGCTGGTCAGCAGTTGTCCGAGCCCCACCAACCCCAGCAACGCCGCCACTACGCCCGCAAATTGTGCCCCGCGCTGCCGCACCAGCCAGCCCAGCATCGCGCGGAACTTCGCCAGCCGTTCACTCTTTCCGTGACGCCGCCGAAAACCTGCCACCAGACGCGTCTCGAACCCACCGGAAGGTCCAACGGCCGCCGGGAAGTTGCGCAGGAGCGTTTCGTCGAGTGCAGCAAGGTCCGCCTGCAAGTCGCGGCAGCGTTCGCAACCCGCGAGATGCTCGGCGAGCACGCGGCTTTCTTCCGGCGACAGACCGTCCGCCAGCGCGGTTGCCAGCCATTCCTCGGGATGTTCGTGGATGAATGCGGGCATAGTCATGGATCGGTTGATGGTCAAAACTTCAGATTTCCTGCGGACGCAGGCGCAGGCCGTCACGCATGGCCGTGAGCGCCCGTCCGAGGATGCCCCGCAGCGCGCCGTTGCTCAGCGACATGGCGTTTTCGACCGTGCGGCAATCGTGCCCTTCGAGGTAGCGCAACGTCAGGGCGAGGCGATGGCGTTCGGGCAAAGTGGCGAGAACGGCGCGGATGCGCGCGTGGTTTTCGGCCGCGTCGAGTTGCTCGTCGGGCGCATGCGCGGGATCGTCGGCCAGACGGCTCTCGGCTTCGGCGGACAGCGGGACGAAGCGCCGTCGGCGCAAATGATCGAGCGCCTGACGCCTCGCGATGGACAGCAGCCACGCCGAGAAACTCTCCGGCGCGTGGAGTTCGCGGAGTTTCTTGTAGGCCTTGACGAATGTATCCTGGGCGGCATCTTCGGCCTCGGCACGGCTTCCTAGTACGGAGAACGTCACCGCGTAGACCCGCAGGCCGTATGCGCGGACCAGCGGTTCGAACTCACGCGGCCCACCCGCAAGCGCGTTCCGGATGATGGCGAGGTCGTCTGCGGGCGGGGAATCCATCGGTGCGGTTGGAGCCTAGACGCGCCAATCGCGGAAACCGCGCGCGGAATTTTCCAAGAAATACCCGGCAGGCTCCGGCCCGGGGCCGTTCGCCGAACATGGACAGGCTTCCCGAAAGGGGAAGGAGAGCGGGTGACGAGACTCGAACTCGCGACGTCTTCCTTGGCAAGGAAGTGCTCTACCACTGAGCTACACCCGCATGCGATGCGAGTTTCACGGTTAACAGACCCGGCCGCCCGACGCAAGCGGATTCTTTTTGCCCGCGCGAACGTTTTGACTCTTCGCCCGTCCGCTCTACGGTGCGGAACCTCCGTGGCATGAACCGCCTGACCGAAATCCTCGACCACAAACGCAAAACCCTCGCACCCGTGCGCGCCCGCCGCGCCGAACTGCGCGAGGCCGCGCTGCTCCGCAACGACTTCCGGTCCTTCGCGGGCGCTCTGGCCGGCGGCGAGGGACGGACCTTGTCCCTGATCGCCGAGGTCAAACGCGCATCGCCCTCCGTGGGCGTCATCGCCGAGACCTTCGAGCCCGTCGAGATCGCGCGCCGCTACGAGGCCGCCGGGGCCAACGCGATTTCGGTGCTGACCGACGAACGCTTTTTCCAGGGCTATCTCGACCATCTCGTCGCAGTGCGCGAGGCCGTCCGGCTGCCGGTGCTCCGCAAGGATTTCGTGCTGGAAGATGTCCAAATTTACGAGGCTGCCGCGGCGGGCGCCGACGCGATCCTGCTGATCGTCGCCGCGCTCACGCAGGAAGAACTGGAGCGTCTACTCGAAGTCGCCGCGAACTGTCAGTTGGACGCTCTGGTGGAAGTCCACACGCTGGAGGAAATGGACCGCGCCCTGGCCACGGACGCGACGATCATCGGGATCAACAACCGCGACCTGGCCACGTTTCGCGTGGACCTTGCCACCACGGAGCTTCTCAGCGAACAGGTTCCGCCCGGCGTGCTGCTCGTCAGCGAGAGCGGGCTGCGGACGGCCGAGGATAGCCGGCGGGTCCGTGCGTGCGGCGTGGATGCAATCCTCGTCGGCGAAGCGTTGATGCGCAGTGCGAATGTGATGAAGCAAGCTGCCGAGCTGCGGTTGGCACCCGTCGCCCCGCACGTCGGCGAAGCGGTGGATTGACACTCGCTTTTGCGGTGGCGTCAGAGACCGATCACCGTCGTCGTCGCGTCGCGCAAACGTCCCTCGCCACGGACCGTTTCCAAAAAGGCGTCCACGACATCCGGCCGGTCCACGAGGAGGTACGTGGTCTCGCCGGATGCTTCGTGCCGCGCGATCTGTTCCAGCCGGCCGGGCCTGCCGCTGTCGGGCGAGACCTCGCCCCTGACGCGAAACACGGCGGTCTTGCGCAATTGCGGCGACGCAATCGGGTATTCCACCAGTGAGCGCACGCGCGAAAGCCGGCCGAGGGCGCGGCGGATGATCTCCTTTTTCGCAGGGGTCGCGCAAAACGTCACGATCACCGTGGCGCGTCCCTCCGGGTCGAGCGCGCCGTCGTTGCCGAGCGAACACGCCAGCGACACCCCCCGGTGTGCGAAGGTCGCCGCGATGATCTCCATGCCGCCCGGTTGGTCGGTGAGTTTCAGGACGAACGCGTAGCTGCCCGAGGCGGGAGGACAATCCATGACTTTGAGAAAAGGAATTTCAAACGGTGACGGCGGTGGCCTCATGCATCCAGGTTTGCACCTGGAGATGGAGCCGGCGCGAAATCGTCGCAAGCTGCGCGTGCTCGGCGTCGGTCAACGGGATTTCCACCACCCGCGAGATTCCGCCCGGTCCTGCCACCACCGGCACGCCGAGCGGGCCTTCCAACCCGTGAAAATCGCCTTTTGCCAGCATCGCTTGTCCGGCGACAAGCACCTCCCGGCCGTCGTAAAGGGTGCTCAGCAGGTCCACCGTGACGTTCGCCGTGGCCAGCACCGTCTTGCTGCCAGAAAGATGGGTGACGTAAGGCTTGACGATCACGCGCACGTCGGGCGGGAGGGTATCCACCCGCGTGAAGGCTTCCGCAACCCGGCCCGCTTGCAACAGCGTCGTGATCTCGCGCCGCTCGCTCGCGCAAACGGCGGCGAAATCCTCCGAGGCGATCCCCTGCCGCAGGCGTTCGACCGTGTTATCCCGCTCCGAGGCGGCCATCCCGTGCACCTGCACGCTGCTCCAGACGGGCACCTGCCCGTCGCCGTGTTCGCCGAGCATGAAACCACTCACCCGCTGTCGGCGCACGCCGATGGCGGCGGCGATCTCGCGGCGAAAGCGCAACGTGTCGGAGTAGGCACCGATCCCGATGACCCGCTCCCGTCCGATGGCTTCCGCGAAGTACGCCACGCCGAGTTCCACCGGGTTGCTGACGACGATGACGATTTCGGTCCCCTGACCGTACCGGGCGAGGGCTTCGGCGTAAGCACGGAAAACCGGCGCGTTGGCGGCGGCGAGACCGCCGCGCGAGATGTTGCCCTTCCCCAGGTGCGGCGGCACCGTCGCCCCGGCGCTTACCACCCACAGATCGGCGACGATTTCCTCGGGCGTCAATGCCACGTCGATGTACGGCACCTGCTCCGCATACGCGTCGGTGATGTCGGACATAAGTCCGTGCAGGACGCTGGCGGAGGCCCCGTCGCGCCGGCCGACGAGCTGGAGGCGCTCTGTGGTGGAAAGCAGCCGCGAGGCCACGAGTTGGCCGGCGATGGCCCGCCCGCAATCGCCCGAAGCTCCGAGGATGGCAACGTCCATTGGCGAAATTTATGCTAGTGATCTGTCTGCAACGGAGCGTCTGGCACCCGGCCCGGCCCACAAATCATCGGTCTTCATCATGACATTCTCCCCCCGCCCCGCCGTACCTCTAGCACAGCCGACGGCGAACGCGCGCGACTTTTTCGGCGTTGATCTGGCAGCACCCTCGTTGCGATGAAGACGCCGAGCGAACTGGAATACCGGACGCTGCGGTTCCTCGAAGGAGCCGCCGCCGGACCCGCGTCGATCCACACGATGGGTGGACCGTCGGCGTGTTTCGCGTCCTGGCCGGGTCCACCGCTGGCGGCGGCGCGTCGGCTGGCCGCTCACGCGAACACCGCGCGCGGTCAGAGTCTGCTCTGGCTCGTCGGCGTGCGGAACGGCAAACCGACCGGTGCGGACGCCTCCGGTCTGGACGCGTGGCTGACGGGCGTCACGCGGTATTTCGACGGCCTGGCTCCGCGCATCACGGCTTACAACGTCCCGGCCGGACGGGGTGTCCGGGGCCGGCCCGTCCAGGTCGTGGCGCTGCACGTCGAGACGGAGCGTGCGCCGTTCGTGATCAGGCTCTCGGGCGGACAACCCTCCTTCGAGGTGCCGTGGTTCGACACGTCGGACGGTGCGATCCGCTCGGCGGGGCGGCTCGAACTCGTCAAGCTGCTGGCTCCGTTGAATGAATTGCCTCGTTTCGAGGTGCTCGACGCCGAGTTGACGTTTTACCACAATCCCCACGCGACCTGGGGCAGTAAGGCGGTTTACCGCTGGACGCTCGACGGGTCGCTGTACGTGGTGCCATCGGGTGACGCACGCGTCATTGTCCCCCTGCACCGCTGCCACGGCGGCATCGCGTCGGCAGACGGGCTTTTCACCTCGGCGGGAACGGACCTGAGCCTGACCGACAACAAAGGCTCGCCGGGTGTCCGCGTAACCGAGAGCGCGGCGTTGATCGAGGGCCTCGGACGGGTGTTCGTCTACGCGTGTGGTGCGACGGCCCACCGGGAGGTCGCATGGCAGGAAAGGATGTCCGTGCGGATCGACCTCGCGCCGGCCGGTGCGGACCGGGCGGCCGTCGCCGTGGCCGACCTTCGCCCGGAACCTGTCCGCGAGTCGAATCAAGCCGGGCGCTGGAAACTCTGATCCACCGGCCGGGCGTTCCGCGAACCCGGAAAAGAAAGGTCCGCAGGACTCACCGATTGGCGCAGTGTCGGAACCAGAAAGCGCAATGGCTTTCCGATCCTCGCTCTTTCCGGCTTCCGGCGAGCTGCGCTAATCGGCGTGTCCTACGGACGGGACGGACGGACCTGCTCTGACAGAACGAGCCCGCGCTCGGCGGGCACGTCCAGAGGGGAAACTTCCGGCGGGCAATCTCAGAAACCGCCGGCGAAATCGATGACGCACATCGTGCCGTAGACCGGGTGGCTGCCGACACTCACGCCCGCCTGATTGAACATCGTCTGCATGATGTTCCGGCGATGGCCACGGTCGCGCACGCCGTCGTCCACCACGAGGTTATAAACGATCTGCTCGGCCGTGTGCGCGCCATAGGCGACATCTTCACCACGGGCACCGTTCACCACGCCGGCGCGGGCCATGCGGTCAAAAGGATAGCTGCCGTGGCCGGTCTGGCCGCTCTGGGACTGATCGTCCACGAGCAGGCGGGCGGAGCCGACGAGCAGGTCCGAGGCGCTGAGCGGGGGTTGCGGGCGGGCGTGGCTGAGTTCGCGGATCGCTTCGTCGAGAGCGGCGACGCCCTCGTGGGTGCGCAGCAACGGTTTGCCGGGCTGCTTGAGGTAACCTTCGGCCGTGTAGAGCGAGCGATGTTCCGACAGGTAGATGGCGTACGCTTGCGGGTTCGTGCGAACCCGGTTGAGTTCGCCGATCACCTCCTGGGTGAGGTTGCCGGCCGGGCGATTGTTATTGGCGACACGCTGAACTTGCGCATGCGTCAAACCTGAGAACGAGACCATCAGGGCGGTGAGAAGAGCGAGTTTTTTCATGGATCGGAAAGCTTGGTTGGTTGCTAAGTCTTTACTTAGCAGCCAGCGTGCGCTCCGAATCCAACAAGCCCCGTAAAAGACCTCTACCCAGGTAAAAACCCCAATAATCGGTGAAAAATTTCCTTTCCCACAAAGAAGGCAGCCTATCTCGACCTAAATTTTCTCAATTATGAAATGTCTAAAATGAGATAAATATTTCATTATCGATAACGCCAATGTTCTCCGAGGTTACGTGCTCGCCGTTCACCTGCACGGTTCCTTCGAACCGTTTGCCGGCGAGCAACAGCGGCAGCCACCGCCGATCATCCTCCCACATCTCGTCGTAGGGCAGCGCATCCGTCGGATACCACTGCGGTATCGCTTCCGCCGTTTCTCTCGGTGCCCCGGAGAAATGCGCGGTCAAATAGATCAGACACCGCAAGGTCGGCCCGTCCGCAAAGTGAAACCATAGCTGCCCACGCAGCGCCGGTTCGAGCGGGGTCACGCAGATTTCCTCCTCGGTCTCCCGGATGGCCGCTGCCAACGGCGTCTCGCCGGGGTCCACCTTTCCGCCGGGCGCATTGATCTTGCCCGCGCCGATGCCCCGTTTCTTACGCATCAGCAGCACACGCCCCTCGTGGACGATGAAACAGAGGGTGACTAGTTGCTCATGCATTCCGGGAGGCCGTCGAGTGGGTAGCGCGCTTCCGCTTGTATATAGAGATCGGCCCCGCAGTCACGTCGGACGAAAGAAAAAGTGCAACAGGAACAGGGCCGCCAAGCCGTACGCCACCGGCGTCACCTGTCGGCCCCGGCCCGCCGCCAGCATGAGAATCGCGTAAAACACAAACCCGACCGCGATCCCTTCGCTGATGCTGAAACTCAACGGCATGACCAGCAGCGTCAGCACCGAGGGGACGGCCACCGCAAAATCCTTGAAGTCGATCTCCAGGACGTTCTGCATCATCAGGACGCCGACGATCACCAGCGCCGGAGCCGTGGCGAACTTCGGAATCGCCAGGATGACCGGGTAGAAAAACATCGCCACCACGAAGCACGCCGCTACCACCAGTCCGGTCAGTCCCGTGCGCCCGCCTTCCTCGACGCCGGCGGCGCTTTCGATGTAACTCGTCGTGGTGGAAGTCCCCAGGCAAGCCCCGACCATCGCCGCGCCCGCGTCGGCGGCCAGCGCCCGGCCGAGGCGCGGCAAATTGCCTTGGGCATCGAGGAGGCCGGCGCGTTTGCAGACCGCCAGGAGGGTGCCCATGTTATCGAACAGGTCCACGAAAAGCAGGGTCAGCAGCAGCGGCAGCGATGGGACGAAGTGCAGGAAGAGATAGGTGAAGTCGAGCTGGAGGAACGTCGGCACCAGCGAGGCCGGCGCGGAAAGCACGCCTTTTGGCGCGACGGTCAGCGTCGTCACCGTGCCGTCGGCCGCCACCGGCCCGGGCAGAAGTAATCCCGCCAGCGCGAGCACCAGCACGGACAGAATGATCGCCCCGGGCACCCGCCGCACGATGAGCACGGCCGTCAACGCGATGCCGCCGAGCACCAGCGCCGGACCGGGCCGGGCCAGGTCGCCCAGCGTCACGAGCGTTTCGGGATGCGACACGATCACCCCGCCGTTCTGCAAGCCGATGAACGCGATGAAAAGCCCGATTCCGCAACCGATGGCCGTTTTCAGGCTCGCGGGGATGGCCTCGACGATTTTTTGCCGTACCCCCGTAAGCGTCAGAAGCAGAAAAATAACCCCTTCCCAGAAAACCAGTCCCAACGCTGCCCGCCAGGGAACCTTGAGCGCCCCGCACATGGTGAATGCGAAAAACGCGTTGAGCCCCATGCCCGGCGCGAGCGCCACGGGATAATTGGTGGCCAAGGCCATCGCCGCCGTGGTGAGCGCCGCCGCCAGCGCGGTGGCGGTGATGAGCGCCCCTTTATCCATGCCCGTCACCGACAGAATGGCGGGGTTGACGGCGAGGATGTACGCCATCGCCGCGAAGGTCGTCAGACCTGCTACCACCTCGCGTCGGGCGTTCGTCCCGTTCTCCCTGAGCCGAAAAAATTGTTCCCCCATAAACCGGATCAAACCGCGTTGAGCCCGAGACTTTAACGACTCGTCGCTCCGCCGGGAACTGCTTTTTTCACTGATCGCGCGATTGCAGCGCAGCCCGGCGCGGCACGCCTCGTACCCGGCGGGTCGGCGCTGCCTGTTCGGCTTTCACGGCCGCCGCCACCGCCGCAGGTGGTTTGCGTCGGCCGGTCGTGCGCGCTTGGTGAAAGAAATATTGTTGCGCATAGCCGCCGTACCGCCCGAAATACGTATCCGCGAACTCCTGCAACCGTCCGGCCGGGGTGTCCGGCCGGTCGGCGAAGTACCTCTCTCGCAAGACGCGTTCGATCCACACGTCGATGGGGAAGGCGTCGAGATGACCGTACCCGAAAAGCAGGACGCAATTTGCCACTTTGGTCCCGACCCCTCGAAACTTGCAGAGGGCCGCCAGGGCCGCCGGTCGGTCCAAACCGCGCAGTTCTTCCAACCGATCCGCGCCGTGCTCCGAGGCATGGGCGACCAACTCGCGGGCGGTTTCCAACAGGCTGCGCGCCCGAAATCCGAGTCCGCACGCCCGCAGGTCCGCCTCTTCCAGCGCCGCGATCCGTGCCGCGTCGGGGTACGCAAAGATGCCACCCGTTCCCGCCCGGCCCACCTGCCGCCCGAATCGCTCGCGCAAACAGTGGGAAATTTGCGCGATGTGGCCGACCTGCTTGAGCGCCGACGTGATGAACGTCGCCAGACATTCCCAGAGAGGCTGACGGATGATCCGCAGACCACTGCACACCTCCAACGCCTCCCGCATGGCCGGATCGTCAGGGAAGCTGGCGTAGATTTCGGCGAGCGGGTGATCGAGTGCGAAATATCTCTCTACCAACGCTTCGCAGCCCGCCGTGACGAGGATTTCCTCGCGGCGACGCTCGACGTAAACCGGGGTTTCGCCGATGGCCCCCGCGTAGCCCGCACCCGCCCGCCGCCAGTGGAAAACCTGTCCGCAGCCGAGCGTCGCGTCCAGGTCGAAGTCAGGCGCGGGAATGCGAACGAGGCGTTCGTCCGCCACCGTCATCGGATGAAATAGCTCAGGTTCTCCAGTTCAATCGCCAGATCGACGTTATTGACCACGACGTTCGCCGGCACCTGGAGAATGATCGGGGCAAAGTTCAGGATGGCCTGGACCCCGGCGGCTACGAGGCGATTGACGACCTCCTGCGCCACCGTGGCGGGCACCGCGAGGATTGCCATCTTGATCTGGTGCTCCTGCACGACGTTCTCCGTTTCGGAGAACGGCCGCACCTTCACTTTAGTAGCGCCGACGTGCTTGCGGTGGGTGTCCACGTCGAGCGCGACGACGATCTCGAACCCCTCCTTGGCGAAACCATCGTAGTACCCGAGCAGGGCGGTGCCGAGGTTGCCCGCTCCGGCCAGCAACACGGGCTGGAGGCGTGTCGTGCCGAGGACCTCGTCGAGCTTTTTGCTCAACGCGGAAACATCGTAGCCGAGGCCCCGCGTGCCGAACTGCCCAAAGTACGTCAGGTCCTTGCGGAGCTGGGTGGGCTTGACGCCGGAGGCCTTTGCCAGCGCGGCGGACGACACCGTTTCGATCTGGTTGCTTTCGAGCAACTGGAGACCACGCTGGTACAGGGACAACCGGTAGACGGTCTTGCGGGGGATGTCGAGCTTGGTCATCGACAAGTGAAAATACACTTACTGCCGACGCTGAGCAAGTCACGGATAACCCCGCGCTTGCCGGTGCGTGTTGCGCTGGGTCTGCGGCCGGTTTCTCGTTTTGCCTTTTGCGTTGGGCAAATCTTCGCTAGCGTGCCGGGATGAAGCCTCGCGCCATTATTACCCTCCCGCGAACCAGTTTTGCCGTTGGCTTTTTGTTGACTGCCTCCGTGCTGAGCGGCTGCGGCGGCAGCAAACGTTCGGCGGGGTCGCTGTCCGACGCGGACCGTCTTGCGCTCGACGACTACGAGCAAATCCGCGTCGCGCTTGCCGCCGACGACGCCAAGACCGCCAAGAAAGCCGCCGGGCAAATGGTCACCCACCTGACCCCGGCCGATCCGAAGGCCCCCGCCCCGCCGTTGCTCCAGCCAGCCGTCGCCGTGGCCGATGCCATCGCCTTGGACACGATGCGCCAGCGGTTTGAAAAACTCAGTGACAGCGTCGTGCCGATGGTCAGAGGCGTGGACGGTTACTACGTGATGAAGAGCGACCTGCCCAACACCGCGCCTTGGGTGCAGCGAACCAAGGAAGTCGATAATCCGTTCTTCGGCAAGGCGATGCATTGGGCGGGCGAATTGCAGAAATAGCCGGGTGGCCAGCGGGACGCCGACCGTGCCAGCGCCGTCACGTTCGGAGATTTGTCTCGCGCGGTGTTTTTCGCCTGTGATTGGCTGAAAGCGCCAACACCGGCCGCCACGTCGCATCTTAGCGCGAAGCAAAGTATACTATAAGTTGTTGAAAGGAAACAACTTATGAATAATCATTTTCTCCTGGCATTCGCTTTGCTAAAGCTTGCCAGCATCGGCGAGGGCCAGCAAAATGAACGCCCTTCCACCGTCCACGCTCTAAGCTCCATTCCACTTAAACGGCCGAGGTTGATCGCCTCCCGCCCATCTCCATCTGTTCCATGTTCACGCCTCCGCCCGCCGTCAAAGGCAAACGCAAGTCTCGCAAACGGCTCTATTTCCTGCTCGCGTTCGTCGTGCTCATCGCACTGGCCGTTCGCGGCTACTACAAGAGCAAACAGGAGAAACCGATTGCCGTCTCGCTCGATGCCGCCACCCGCAAGACGATCATCCAGCTCGTCTCCGCCACCGGCAAGGTCCAACCGGAAAACGAGGTGAAGATTTCGCCGGAAGTGGCGGGTGAGATCATCGCCTTGCCGGTCGAGGACGGGCAGGTCGTCAAGAAAGGCGATCTCCTCATCCGCATCAAGCCGGACAACTACAAGGCCCAGGTCGCCCAGCAGGAAGCCGCCATCACTGCCGCCAAGGCCATGAGCCTGCAAAATCACGCGCAACTCGTGAAGGCGCAGGACGACCTCAAGCGCTACACCGACCTTTACAGCCGCAAGGTCATCAACGACAGTGACATGTCCACGTACAGGACCAACGCCGAAGTCACCGCCGCGACCTACAGCGCCAGCCTCGCGCAGATCGCGCAGGCCGAGAGTCTGCTCAGTCAATCCCGCGATTTGTTGGACAAAACATCCATCTATTCGCCCATCGACGGGATCATCAGTTTGCTCAGCGTCAAACAGGGTGAACGCGTAGTGGCGACCGGGCAGTTCGCCGGCACGGAGGTCATGCGCGTCGCCGACCTCGGCAGCATGGAAGCCCGCGTCAACGTCAACGAAAATGACGTGGTCAACGTGAAGCTCAACGACGAGGCAAGCATCGCCATCGACGCCTACCCCGGCCGGCTGTTCCGTGGAACGGTCTACCAGATCGCCAACACCGCCGTCACCAATTCCGCCAACACCCAGGAGGAGGTCACGAACTTCGAGGTCCGCATCCGCATCAAGGCGGAGGGGGCGCGGTTGCGTCCGGGCATGAGCGCGACCGCCGACATCGAGACCGCCACCGTGCACGACGTGGTCGCCGTGCCGATCCAGGCCGTGACCACGCGCAATCCTTCCGAGACGCTCAGCCCCGAGGAAGCCGACAAAAAGAAACAGGCCAAACAGGCCGCGCAGGCGGACACGAGCAATTCGGTGGAACTCGATAAGACCAAGGCGCTTTCCAACAAGGAAAAATCGGAACACAACAAGTTGCAGCGTGTGGTCTTCGTCAAGGGCAAGGACGACACGGTACAAATGCGGGTCGTGGACACCGGCATCGCGGACAACTCCTCGCTGGAAATCAAAAGCGGCGTCCAACCCGGCGAGGAGATCGTCAGCGGTCCCTATCGCGCCGTCAGCCGTCTGCTCAAGAACGGCGCGAAGATCATCCTCGAAGGTGCCGGCCAATAGTCCGCCCAACCTCTTCCACGCATGTCCGACCAAGACCCCGCCGTCCTGCCTGCGCGCGACCGCTCCGTGCGTCCGCCCGGCCCGCTCGTCATTGAGATCGAGGACGTGACCAAGGTTTACGAAATGGGCAGCGAGACGATCCATGCCCTGCGCGGGGTCAGCCTGAAGATTCGCCGCAACGAGTATCTCGCCATCATGGGTCCGAGCGGCAGCGGCAAATCCACGATGATGAACATGCTTGGTTGCCTGGATACCCCGACCGAGGGTAAGTACGAGTTCAACGGCAAGAACGTCGCCAGCATGGACGACAACGAACTCGCCACCATCCGCAACAAGGAGATCGGTTTCGTCTTCCAGACGTTCAACCTCCTGCCGCGTTCCACCAGCCTGAGCAACGTCGAACTACCTCTGATCTACGCCGGCCTGCCCGGCGACAAACGCCGCGAAAAGGCGCACCGCGCGCTGGAAAACGTCGGCCTCGGCAACCGGATGCATCACCGGCCTAACGAGCTTTCCGGCGGTCAGCGTCAGCGCGTCGCCATAGCCCGCGCGCTCGTCAACGATCCCTCCATCATCCTCGCCGACGAGCCGACGGGCAACCTCGACAGCAAGACGGGCAACGAGATCATGGCCCTCATGGAAGACCTCTACGCGCAGGGCAACACGATCATCGTCGTCACACACGAACCCGACATCGCCGAGCACGCGCGCCGGATCGTGCGGTTACGCGACGGCTTGATCGAGAGCGACACTCCGACCCGGACATGAATCGCCTGCGCTTCGAGTTCGTCGAGAGTTTCAAGATCGCGTACGCGCAGATCGCGGCGAACCGCACGCGCAGTTTTCTCACGGCGCTGGGCGTCATCATCGGCATCGTGGCAGTGACGCTGATGGGCACGGCCATCGCCGGCATCGACACCGGCTTCACCCGCTCGATGGCCCTGCTCGGCGACGACATCCTCTACGTGGGCCAACACCCTTGGGCCACGGACCGCGACGATTGGGAGTTTCGCAACCGGAAGGACATCAAAAGCGAATACTCCGACACGCTCCAGACGATCATCGACGGGACCGCCCACTCATACCTCGTCAAGGCGGTGCCGACGGCCGTTACCTTCCGCAACGTGGTGCGCGGTGACTACCAGGTGAGTGCGGTGTACACTCTCGGCACCACCGACGAATACACCCAGATCGCTTCGGTGGACCTGCGGGACGGACGTTTCTTCAATGCGACGGAGAGCCGCGGCGCGCGCAATGTCTGCGTCCTCGGTTGCGACGTGGCGGATGCTCTTTTTCCGGAACGCTCCGCGCTGGATCAGTTCGTCACCTTGGGCGGCAATAAATTCCGGGTCGTCGGCATCTTCGCCAAGCAAGGCTCTTTTCTAGGTCTGTTCTCTTTTGACAACCAGATCGCCATCCCGCTGCCGGCCTTCAAAAAATTCTTCGCCAAGAAGGGCAGTGAGTTCGAGCTGCGCGTGAAAATGCGCGACAAGCAACACACGGAAGAAGCCAAGGCGGAGCTGATCGGCGACATGCGCCGCGTGCGCTCGCTGTTGCCCGACCAGGAGGATGATTTCGCCATCAACACGCAGGATGCCTTCAAGCAGGCGCTCGACCCGATCAAGACCGGCATCGCCGTGGCGGGGTTGTTCATCACCGGGTTGGCGCTCTTTGTCGGGGCCATCGGGATCATGAACATCACCTTCGTCAGCGTGCGCGAACGCACGCGCGAGATCGGGACGCGCAAGGCTCTGGGCGCGCGGCGGCGGACCATCCTGCTGCAATTCCTCATCGAAGCGGTGGCCATCTGCCTGCTGGGAGGGTTCGCGGGCCTGCTGCTCTCGTACGTGCTTTTCACCGGCGTGGTGGCAGCGTTTCCGTCTTTTCCCATCGACTTTTCGGTTGGCCTGATGCTGACGGGTCTGGTGATTTCGGTGGTCACGGGTGTGGTGTCCGGGTTCGCCCCGGCGTGGTCGGCCTCGCGGCTCGATCCGGTGACGGCCCTGCGCTACGAATAATTTATGCCATTCATCGAGGTTCTCCGGCTGGCGTTCACGGCGCTCGGCGCGAACAAACTGCGTTCCGGCCTGACGATGCTCGGGATCACCATCGGCGTTTTCTCGGTCATCAGCGTCATGACCGCGACCGGGGCGCTGCAAAGCTCCGTGGAGACGGGCCTGAGCTTCCTCGGGTCGAACTTTTTTCAGTTTGCGAAGTACCCCGTGATCGGTGGCGGCGGTCCGCAGGCGGCGGCAAAATACGGCAACCGCCGAAACATCACGTACGAGGAGGCGATGGTTTACAAGCGCCTGATGGCGGACACTTCGGCGGCGATCAGCCTGAAAGTCTTCGACGGCGGCAAACGCGTGACCTATGGGAAGCTTCGCACGAATCCCAACATCAGCATCGTGGGCACCAACGAGAACTTCATCGGTTCCAACAGTTTCACCATCGAGGAAGGGCGTAATTTCAACGAGAGCGACGTGGACCTCGCGCGCAGCGTGTGCATCATCGGCAGCGATATTCGCAAGCGCATTTTCCCCGTCGAAGACCCCATCGGCAAGCTCATCAAGATCAACGAGAAGAATTACACGGTCATTGGCGTCCTCGAAGAAAAAGGCAGCGGCCTGGGCGGCAGCAACGACGCCTACGTCCTCACGCCGATCACCCGTTTTTTCGAGGATTTCGGCCACGCCAACCGCACCGTGAACGTCGCCACGCAAGCGACGAGTCAGCAGTCTTACCAGCGCACGTTCAACACTGCCGTCGGTGCCATGCGGATCGCGCGGCAGCTTCCGCCGGGGACGGAAAACGACTTCGAGATTTTCACGAATGATTCGCTCGTCGCCGCGTTTGCCTCGGTGGCGAACGCCGTGCGCGCGGGGGCGTTTGTCATCAGTTCGGTCGCGCTGCTGGCGGCCGGTGTGGGCATTATGAATATCATGCTGGTGAGCGTCACCGAGCGGACCAAGGAAATCGGCGTGCGGAAATCCATCGGCGCGAAGAAGCGCGATATCCTGCGGCAGTTTCTCGTCGAAGCTGTCTTCCTGTCAGAACTGGGTGGTGCGGTCGGCATTTTGCTCGGCGTCGCCGGGGGGAACGCCCTGGCCGCCGCGCTCAAGGCGGAAATCATTTTCCCGTGGGGGTGGGCCGTGGCGGGGCTATTGGTGTGTTCCGCCATCGGGATCGGCTTCGGCATGTACCCGGCGTGGCGGGCGGCGTCGCTCGACCCGATTGAGGCATTGCGTTTCGAGTGATGTTTCAACCGCGCCAGCGGTTATCGTCCCCAAGGTAGGGATGGCTCTCCGAGCCGTCCCAAAATTGGCTTGGTTGATCTTCGTGCGCACGACGCGTTTTCCGGAAACCATAGGGACTGGCTCGGAGAGCCATCCCTACCTTGGAACGATGCGCCTGCGGCGCGTGTGAAGTCAGGCTGCCGCGAGCGCGCCGTAGGTGCTGTTGAGCTTGTCGAGTTGCGCCACGAGCAGACTCAGGAACAGACCCACGTCCGTCACCACGCCCACCGACTCGACCGAACCCCGATCCGCCAGCTTCGTGACGACCGCCGGGTTGATGTCCACGCACACGAGCTTGACCCCGGCGGGGGTCATGTTCCCGACGCCGATGGAGTGCAGCATGCTCGAAAGCATCAGGATCATGTCCGCGCCCTTGATGAGCCGCGCGTAATCTTCCTGCGCCCGGATCAGGTCCATGATCGTATCGGGCAGCGGGCCGTCGTCGCGGATGGAACCGGACAGCGAGAACGGCACGCCGTTGGCGCACGCACTCGTACATGACGCCGCTCCGCAGGTCGCCCGCCGCCACGGTCTGCGCGATGCCGCCGTGGCCGCGCACGGTGTTGATGACTTTCAGATGGTGCCGGTGCCCGCCGTGCACGGACGACGCCGCGCTTCATGTCCATGCCCAGCGACGTGCCGAGCATGTTTTGCTCCATGTCGTGCACGGCGATGGCGTTGCCGCCGAGCAGGACGTGGACGTAATGCTCGCGGATCAGCCGCGCCAGATGTTCGCCGCCGCCCGTGTGGATCACCACCGGACCCGCCACGACCACGACCTTGCCGCCCTGGTCGCGGATGCGGCGCAGTTCCCACGCGATCTGCTCGACGACGAGTTCCACCTTGCGCTCGCTGGACACGCCCGCGCCCATGAAGCCGAATTCCTCGGCGCCGCCCGCGCCGGCCTCGGCGAGGCTGCTGTCGCGCGATTCCGTTTTGCGGATGCATGCGGATGCCGTCCACGCCGACGACGACCTGTTCGCCGACCCGCAGATCGCGGATGAGCCGGCAGTCGCGCGGCGCGTCGCCGTCCCACGACGATCACGCCGTCCATGCGCTGATCTTCCACGCGCACGCCACGCGCCGGCGCACCGAACTTCCGTGGGATAGATCGTCGTCACGGAGAAATCCGCCGGCGCGACCCCGACCTGGGTCACGGGCTCCAGCCGCGCGTCGTTCTCGCCCGGCTGCCGGTCTGTCCCGCGCCGAGGACGATGAGTTGGCCCATGATCCGGTCCAGCGCGTCCGCCGAAGGCGCGGAAACCTTCAGCCGCGCGCTGGAAATGCTCTGGCGCTGCTTGCCGAGGTTGAATTCCAGAATCTGGAAGCTGCCCGCGCCTTCCACAATCGAGATCCAGCGCGCGGTCGAGCAACCCGGAATCCAGCAAGTGACCCTCCAGCGTGATTTCGCGGCTTTCGACGGTGGCTAGCGGCGCGGGCGTCCGCGCGCTCCGGCTTCGTCGAGGCGCAACGTCAGGCATTTCGCCGCGCCGCCCGCTTTCATGAATTCGGTCAGCGGCGTTTCGATCAACTCGAACCCGGCCGCCGCCAGGCGTGCGCGCAGCTCCTCGCTGGCCTTGTTGACGATCAGCGTTCGCCCGACGTTGACCGCGTTGCAGACGAAGTTCACCGCGTCCGGCTCGGCCACGGCGATGCGGCGGGCGGCGGGCACGCGCATCTCGATGAGACGGTTCGAGTACGCGTCGAACGCATCCGGGTAATAGAGCAGGTAACCGCCCGCCAGCGGGCAGAAGCAGGTGTCGAGATGGTAGAAGCGTTTGTCGATGAGTCGCAGCGAGAGCACCTCGATGTCCGAGCCACTGGGCCAGCAGCGGGTGGGAGTCGAGTTCGGAGCGCGGCCCGTAGCCGGCCCAGAGCCAGCGGCCCTCGCGGTCGAGCAGCGCGTCGCCCGCTCCCTCGAAAGGCAGGTCCTCGGGCAGTTCGTGGACGGTGAACCCGGCACGCTCGAACCACGCTTTGAAGAAGGGTTCCTCGCCCTGCCGCTCGGGGTGGAAAAAACGGCTCAGGACGACCTTGTTCGCCCAGCACGAGGCCGGCATTGGCGGTGAAAACCATGTCGGGCCAGCCCTGGTGCGGCGGGTTACCAGTTCGACGTCGGCACATGCGCGCGCAGGGCGGTTTCGAGGCCGCGCCATTGTTCGGCGGCGCGCTGCTGGGAGGAGCGGTCAACGTTGCCTTCCATCCAGACGTTGATCACGTAATCGACCTGATAGAAGTCAGGCGGGCACATCAGAAAACGGGCTTCGGGGGGCATGGAAGAACATCGCTTGCGCGGGCGCGACCGCAACCGGCTGCTGGATTTGGGTCTCGCGTGTCTCTGCGGTACAGTCTCCTTATCCGACTGTGACGAGCCTCCACGATCTCACCTATCCGCAGCTAGAAGAAGTCTTCGTCCGCGACGGGCTGCATTATTCCCACGCGCGCAGGCTGTGGCGGGCGTTACACCGGGAATTGATCCCGGTTTTTACGCGAGACCGTTTGCCGGACGACTTTTTGCCACCCCTGGCCCGGTGGTTGCGCGCCAACGTTTTTGGCGAGGCTAGGGTGGAAGGGCGTTATTCACTGGATGCGCCGGAGATGGTCGGCGGAATCCCGAGCACCGATGGACTCACGCGCAAATATCTCCTGCGGCTCGGCGACGGGCAGGAAGTCGAAACGGTGCTCATGGCGTACACCGAGCGGCACACCGCCTGCCTGAGCACCCAGGCCGGTTGCGCGATGGGCTGCGTGTTTTGCGCGACGGGGCAGATGGGTTTTGTGCGCCATCTGCGCGCCGGAGAGATCGTTGCACAAGTGTTGCATGTCCAGCGGGTGCTGCGCGCCGAAGATCAGCCGGGTGTGCGTAACCTCGTGCTCATGGGCATGGGCGAACCGCTCCACAACTATGAGAACGTCATGGCGGCGCTCGAAACCATCACCGACCATCGCGGGCTGAACATCGGGCCGGGAAGGATCAGCATCAGCACCGTCGGCGTGGTGCCGGGCATCTTGCGGTTGGCGAAGGAGGGCCGGCCGTATAATCTCGCCGTCAGCCTGCATGGTGCGAGCGAGGCGGAACGTGCCGCGCTCGTGCCGGTCAGTCGGCGCTGGCCGCTGGCGGAGTTGATCGACGCGTGTCGGACGTACGGCGCGACAACCGGCCGGCGCATCTTTTTTGAATGGACGCTGGTGGCTGGCGTGAACGATTCGCCAGACACCGCGCGGCGGTTGACGGCGTTGCTGCGGGGGATTGACGCGCACGTCAACCTCATCCCGCTCAATCCGACCGGAGGTTTTGGCGGAACACCAGCCGGGCAGGAGGAAGCCGATGTGTTCCAAGCGATCCTGCAGGACGCGAGCTACCCATGCACGATCCGCCAACGCCGCGGCATCGACGTGGCGGCCGGGTGCGGGCAGTTGCGCGCGGAGAAAACGCAACGCGCCCCCGTTACTGCTACGGCCGCCGTTCTTTGACCGACGTGAGCAAGTCGGCAACTACTTCGCCGCGAGGTTTCGCGCCGAGGTTGCCTTGCCCGTGGACGCGGACGCTGACGTTGCCCGCTTCCAGGTCACGGTTGCCGATGACGAGCATCGTGTGGACCTTCATCTGTTCCGCGTTGGCGATCTTGGCCTTGATGGGGTCGGTCCCGGCGTCGAGGGTGGCGCGGATGCCCTGGGCGCGCAATTCCTTGACCACGCCTTGCGCGTATTCGACCAGCGGAGCGTCGTCGCCGATTGGTAGGACGCGGACCTGCTCCGGGGAGAGCCAGAGCGGGAAGTTGCCCGCATAGTGCTCGATCAGGAAGCCGATGAAACGCTCGTGCGTGCCGAGCGGCGCACGATGGATGCAAAGCGGGACTTCGTCGGTGTTGTCGCGGGTTTTGTACTTGAGGCCGAAGCGAGCGGGTACACAAAAATCTACCTGATTCGTGGCGATGGTAAATTCTTTACCGATGGCGCTCCACACCTGCACGTCGATCTTCGGGCCGTAGAAGGCGGCCTCGTTGGGCACCTCAACATAGGGGATGCCGCTTTTGATGAGAACATCACGTACCATGTCCTCCGTTTTCTTCCACAATTCAGGGTTATCCACGAACTTCTCGCCGAGTTTGACGGGGTCATGTGTGGAGAAGCGCATCTGGTATTTCCCCAAGCCGAAAAGCTTGAAGTAGTTCAAGTACATCTGATTGACCGCGTTGAACTCGCTCTCAAACTGCGCCTCGGTGCAGTAGATGTGGGCGTCATTCATCTGCATGGCGCGCACGCGCATGAGACCCTGGAGTTCACCGGATTGCTCGTAACGGTAGCAGGTGCCGTATTCGGCAAAGCGCAAGGGCAAATCGCGGTAGCTGCGAGGCACCGCTCCAAAGAGTTTATGATGGTGCGGACAGTTCATTGCCTTGAGGTAATACCTTTCGTACAACGGTTTGCGAGTATCGTAAATACTTATTCTTAGATTGGAACGATTGTGCTGTTTGATTCTCTCTTTCAGAGTAGTCGGTAGCAGTTCCAATTTTTCGTCAATGTACTGGCCGACCGTCTCACCGCTAATAGAACCACCCAATACAGGCCATTCACTCACATTAGGTAAATGCCTTCGTATTTCGTCTATTAATTGGAAGTCGCCTATATCTCTCATTGCATCGTTAACCGACGATGCATAACTACCGCGTTGATTCTCTTGAAAGATCATCGGCGGAAACATCGAATCCTCGTACATTGGAATGTGCCCACTCGTGAGATACATATTCTCTCGCGCTAAGTGCGGCGTCCGCACGCGCTCGTAACCGGCAGCAAACTCCGTCTCCTTCGCCAGCTTCTCTAGCTCCTCGATGATCGCCGTGCCGCGCGGCAGCCAGAGCGGTAGGCCGGGGCCGACATCCTCGTCGAACGTGAATAGCTCCAACTCCTTGCCCAGCTTGCGGTGGTCGTGCTTCTTCGACTCCTCGAGCATGGCGAAATACTCGTCCATCTGGGTCTTGTTCTTGAAGGCCGTGCCGTAAATGCGCTGAAGCTGCGGGTTTTTCTCGTCGCCTTTGTAGTACGCGCTGGCAACGTGCGTCAGCTTGAACGCCCCGACATTCCCGGTCCGACCCACATGCGGGCCAGCACAGAGATCGGTGAAATCACCGTTGCGGTAGAGCGTGATTTTCTCATCGGCCGGGATGTTTTGGACGATATCGAGTTTGAACTTGCTCGCACTCCCCGGACGCTCGCCCAGGCTCGCCAGCGCCCCCTTTTCGGCCAACGCCACCGCTTCGTCGCGCGACACTTCCACGCGCTGGAACACGTTGTTCGCCTTGGTCTCCTTCTTCATCTCCGCTTCGATGCGCGGGAAATCTTCCGGCGTGATCCGATGCGAAAGTTCCACGTCGTAGTAAAACCCGTTTTCCACCGGCGGACCGGCCGCGAATTGCGCCTCCGGCCAGATGCGCAGGATCGCCGTCGCCAGAACGTGCGCGGCGGAGTGGCGGATGCGCTCCAACTCCGTCATCGGCTTGCCCTCCGCGTGGCGCGGTCCTCCGGCGGCAGCAGGGTCTTCAGCGGCGTTCTTTTCGTCGGCGTGTTCGGACATAAATCGGCAAAAGTGGATGAGCAGCATACGTCGGTCCAATGCCGTTACCAACCGAAAACCGTGCCCTGCGCCGTCCGTCGATGTTCTGGCACGAGGGGAGAAGCAAGTAAACCCGCGAGGTGGTCCTCTCGCCAAGGCTGCCGTCTTTTCTTGCGCCCCTGCCGGGGCTCCGAGGCGTTTGCTGGTTCTCCCACGGCTCACGCCGTGGGCTATTCTCTGACGCCCCTGCCGGGGCTAAGAAACCCGTACAAGCAACTGAAACACGCTTCAATACACCACGCGAAACTGCGTGGCATCGCGCTCAATCACTGGTCTGCCCGTCGGCATTTCCCACGCCGCCGCGCTGTTGCCACGCAGGGTCACGATGCCGCTGCCGTCCGGGATGAATGCCAGTGGGACGTATCCCAGCGGACCGGTGCCCAGACCGTATCCCGCCTTCGCGTTGGCGATCTTCATGTCCAGCCGCCACGCCGTCGTGTTCCAGCACCGCAGGTCGGGATATTCCGAACCCGCCAGCGTCTTGCCGTCGGGCGAAACCGCCAGGGGAAAGCCGCCGCCGGGCAGGTTCGCTTGCAGACGACCATCAGTCGTGGACCACGCTTGCGCGTTCTCGTAGGTCGCCGTGACCACTGCGCGTCCTCCGTCGGCGAAAACGATCTGCCGCACGCGTACACCGGCGTTGGGGGCCACCTTCAAATCCGCCGCGAGCTTGCCGGTCGCCGCTTCGTACAGGGCGGCGACGGGGTAGCCACTCTGCTGGCCTCTGACGATCCGCGGCTCCTCGCCCCCGACCGCTAACAGCTTGCCATCGGGCGAAAACACCGCCGTCCCGAGTGTCTTCTGGTCGAACGAAATCGTCCTCAACAGTTTTAAATCCGCCCCGTTCAACAACACGATCCCGTTGCCCACGCCGACGGCCGCCAAGGTCTTGCCGTCCGGCGAAAACGCCAGCACGCCCCCGCTGGAGAGTTCCTTGACGGGCTGGATCGCCGGCGGCTTGCCCCCAGCAACGTCCCACTGGACCACGCGGACGTTTGCGCCCGTCCCCGTGAAACCCGCCAGCCGCTTGCCGTCGGGTGAGAAAATCACCGTTTCCGCGCCGTCCTCATCCGCGTCGGGATTCGTGAGCGGTTGACCGGCTGATTTGCCGTCGGCGGCGTTGAACACCTGCCAGGAACGACCTCCGCTACCACCCGCCGGATTCACGAAACGGACCGCAACCAGACGGCTGTCAGGAGAAAACACCACCGTGATCACCCCGGCGGGCAATTCGACCTCGGACCGGCCGCTGACGGTTTCCCAGACGCGCATCCGCCCGTCCAGGTTGAGGGTCACGAACAACCTGCCATCGGGCGAAAGCGTCACCGTGCGCTCCCAGTCGAGCGGGCCGCGCGGACCGCGCTTGCCGTCGTCGGTGCTCGCCGCGCGTTTGGTCGTGCCCGCGCGCGGATTCGCCCGCGCCGGCGAGTCGGGGTAGGCTGTATTCGGTGTCGGGGCTGCGGCGCTTTGCGCGCCGACCGGCAGCGTGGCGGCGAGCCAACCGCAACACGCGGCGAGGAGAAAGGAGGTTTTCATGGGCAGGAAACGAACGTGGCGAGCGCACCGGCCACCCACGTCGGCGCGGGCGCGGCCAGCACGTCGGAGTAATCGACCAGGCGCAGGTCATGGACGTTTGCACGCAGATCGTCTCCGAGTAAATGGACCAGCACAGGTCCGGGATCGCGGAAATCCGATTTCACGGCCTCCGCGTCCCGCAGGAAGCCGCCGAAATCGCGCGCCGCGAGCCGCCGGAATCCGTCCCGCACGCACGCCAGCGCCCATTCGGCCGTGGCCGATTCGCCACGCGCGCGGAGAGCGGCGGCCGGGGTCTCGTAGCCGACGCCATGATGCATCGGGTCCGCCGTCGCCACCAGGAACGCCCCTCCCGGCGCGGCGCGGAGGGTCAGGAGTTCATCGATGCCGGGGAGATCGGCGGGGTTCTCGCCCGTCAGAAACGGAAACCGGCGCACGATCCGCAACGGCCGGCGGCCTTCCCGGTCGGCGGCGGCACCGAGCAGCGCGCTGAAGCCGTCGAGCGAAAATTCTTCTTCCCAATGCCTGCGGTCGCCCGGCACGCCGCGGCCGTGGACCCGCCGCAAATCCGCCCGCGCCCGTTCGCCGCCGCCCCGCGCGTCGCGCACGAGCGCGCCGTCCTTCACCCGTGCGCCGTGGAGCACGCCCAGAGCCAGCACGGTGTCGCAGCCGGAACGCACCGCGGCCAAGGCGGCAGCGGCAGCGAGTTCGCCGGAAGTTTCCAAGCGCGTGTGCGGGAAAACCACCGCGTCGGCACCGTGCAGCCGGGCGGGTAAACCGAGGGCGTCGGCGCGCTCCAGGCACGCGCGCAACCCCGCCGCGCCGAGGCGTTCGCGTTCGTCGGCGTAAAAGGTCTTCCAATCGCGGGCCGTCTTCATGCAGACGGGACATATAACACAGACGCTCGCGGCATGGGGAAACACGGAGAGGAAAAAGGCGGATGAGTTGCCGTGGCTGCCAGCGTTCATTTTGCCGGCGGCGGATTCCCGGCTTAGAGTCCCGGCACGTTTATGCATCCAAGCCTGCCGCGTCTCGCCGCCGTTCTGTTGCCTTTCCTGATGACCACCTCCCTCCCCGCCATCGACGTTCCGACGCCCGATCCCGCCACCGGCACGAATCCGCTCGTTCTCAACCCCGACGCCGCCAAGCCGCCCGTCACCGAGCGCAAGCCGAAAATCGTTGGTCTGCACGGCGATAAAATCCAGGACCCGTACTTCTGGCTGCGCGAAAAGACCAACCCTGCCGTCATCGACCACCTCAACGCCGAGAACACTTACACCGCTGCGGTGATGGCCCCGTTCAAGGCTTTCGAGGACAAGCTCTATAACGAGCTGCTCAACCGCATCAAACAGACCGACGTGACCGCGCCTTACCCGCAACGGGGTTACTGGCTCTACGCCCGCACCGAGGAAGGCAAACAATATCCCATCCTCTGCCGCAAGAAAGGCAGCGTGGACGCGCCGGAAGAAATCGTCCTCGACTTGAACAAACTCGCCGAGGGACAAAAGTTCATGGCGCTGGGTGATTTCGACTACAGCGACGACAACACCATGCTGGCCTATTCCACGGACGTGAACGGCCACCGGGACTATGATTTTCACCTGAAGAACCTCGCCACTGGCAAGGAAATCAAGACGCCCATCGGCAAGGTCGCCGGCATCACCTGGGCCGCCGACAACAAGACGCTTTTCGTCGTTACCGAAGACCCGGAAACCAAGCGTTCCGACAAGGTGTTTCGTTACACACTGGGTGAGAAAGCCCCGACGCTGGTCTACGAGGATAAGGACGAACTGTTCGACGTGAGCGCCGAGCGTTCGCTCGACGGCGCGATGGTTTTCATCGGCTCGGCCAGCAAGCGCACGACGGAGTTTAGTTACGTGGTCGCCGACCACCCGACGACCGCGCCGAAACTCATCGTTCCGCGCCGCAATGAGATCGAATACTACCCCGAGCACCGCGAGGACCTGTTCTATATTCGCACGAACGACGGCGCGAAGGAGTTCCGCGTCGTGACGGCCCCGGTGGCGTCGCCCGAGGTGGCGCAATGGACGGAAATCATCCCGGCCCATCCCGGGGTCAAGATCGAGGAGTTCCAGCCGTTCAAGGAATACGCCGTCATCGGCGAACGCGCCGAGGCACTGCCGCGTTTCCGGGTGTACCACTTCGCCACGAAGAAAATCGAAACGATCCCGTTGCCGGAAGCCGCGTACGACGCGGGCGCGGACCACAACGCGGAGTTTGATGCGGACGTTTTCCGTTTCAACTACCAGTCGCCCGTCACGCCGCTGAGCATTTTTGAATACAACTTCGCCACGGGAGAACAGAAACTCCTCAAGCGCACCGAAGTGCTCGGCGGTTACGACGCCTCGCGGTACACGGTCGAACGCGTGCAGGTGAAAGCGGCCGACGGCACGCCGATCCCGCTGGACGTGATCCGGCGCAAGGACGTGGCACTCGACGGCGCGGCCCCGTGCTGGTTGTACGGTTACGGGTCATACGGCATCTCGGAAGACCCGACGTTCTCGTCCGCGCGCATCTCGCTGCTGGAGCGCGGGGTGATCTACGCCATCGCGCACATCCGCGGCGGCGGCGAACTCGGCGAGGCATGGCACGAGGGCGGCCGGATGATGACCAAGAAAAACACGTTCACCGATTTCATCGCGTGCGCGGATTATCTGGCGGACAACAAATATACGGCGCACGACCGCCTCGTGATCGAAGGCGGCAGCGCGGGCGGCCTCCTGATCGGCGCGACGCTCAACCTGCGGCCCGACCTGTGCAAGGTGGCGGTGCTGGCCGTGCCGTTCGTGGATGTGCTCAATACGATGAGCGACCCGACCCTGCCGTTGACGACGAGCGAGTACATCGAGTGGGGCAATCCGAACATCGAGTCGGAGTACAATTACATCAAGAGCTACAGTCCCTACGACAACCTCCACGCGGCGAACTATCCTGACATCCTGATCCTGACCTCGCTCAACGACAGCCAGGTGCCTTACTGGGAACCGGCGAAGTACGCGGCAAAGCTACGCACGCTCAAGACCGACCACAATCCGTTGCTCATCAAGATCAACCTCGACGCCGGTCACGGCGGGGCCTCCGGCCGCTACGACCGCATGCACGAGGTGGCCTTCGAGTACACGTTCGGGTTGGCGTCGCTGGGGCTGGTCAAATGAGCCGGTTCGTCTGCCTTCGCCACGGTCATTTCGTGATGATCTGACCCGTGGCGAAGTCGTAGAAGTAACGAACTCCATCCGTGTTGTAGCGCCCGACGTGGTTCGGGTTCGGATCCGGGTAATAGTAGAGCACCGTGTTGAGCGTGAAGTCGTACAGGTACGGGAACGGAAAGGATGACGAGGTGTAGAAAAAGCCGTTGCTCTCGAAGTCGTAGAGGTACAAGCCGTTCTGACTATCCGAGGCTTCGATGACGTACTCGAATCCCAGATCGACATGGTAGAGGTAATGAGGATCGTCCAGGAAGGCGTAAAATCCGAACGGGTTCCCATCCGGGAGGGCAAGATAGTAAAATCCGTCAGAAAGGGTGAATTCCCCGTTGAAAAACGGTTCACTGAGACCACCATCGCCATATAACGCCGCGATCCCGTTGCGCGGTTGACCGTCGAAAGTTGAGAACCCGCCGACGACGATGCTGCCGTCCGGCACGACGTACGTACTGTTCACCGCGCCGCCTTCGTTCGCGCCCGCGCCGGGATTGAAGCTGACGTCCATCGACCCATCGGCATTGAGTCGAAGCACGCCGGACGCGCTGGTGCTTTGCGAGGTGCCGTCGCCCGAGGCAGTGTAGCCGCCGATGACCAGCTTGCCGTTGGATTGCACCACGAGCAACGTGAAACTCGCACCGGTCGCAAACTGCGGCGCGAAGCTCGTGTCCGGCGTGAAGTCGGCGTTCAAACGCCGCGGCACGCCGCCCAGCGGACCCGAAGGGCCCGTGATTGTCGTCGGCGAAAAATCCGCCAGGTAGACGATCCCGCCGTCAGGCAGAAGGGTCGGCGCATACATGCCCGAGACATCGCCCGAGGTCGAGACGTAGCTCTCAGCCACGGTGCCGTCGGCATTGAGCAGCGCGATCAGCCCATCCTGATAATAAACCATGTGATAAGCGATCACGAAACAACCAGCGACCAGGATTTTGCCGTTCGCCAGCGGCACCAGCGCGTTGTAAATCACGCTGGAATTTGATGAAAAGGGATCGCTGAAGGTGGTGTCCAGACTGCCATTCGAGTTGTAGCGCACGATGCGGATGGCAAAGGTGTAGTCGTCGGGCGGGATCAGTACGGATAATTCGCCTGCCACGAGCACTTTTTCATCCAGCTGGACCGCCAGAGTAAACGTGGAGAGTTCCGAAGGATCTGACGTTCCGTGGAGCGTCACGGGTGTGAAAACCGGATCGGCCGCCCCGTTCGCTTGCAAGCGCAGAAGATAGAAATCGTTATACGCATCACTACTGGCAGGGGCGGTGGTGATCACCACGGTTTTCAGGTTCGGGCCGGACGCCAGGGAAACGATCCTGCCTAGACCTGCCGGCGCGCTGAACCCCGCATCCACACTGCCATCCGTGTTCAGGCGAACCAGCGCAGATGACGAGCCGACGATGATCTTGCCGTCGGCTTGCGCGGTCGAAACCAGCGAACCGTCGTTGGGAATTGCCGGGGGATTGTAGCCGTTTTTCAACGTGCCGGCCGTCTGTGCGGCGACCGGACAAAGGCCGGAAAACAGGAGCGCCGCGGCGAGCAATCGCGGCAGGATGGCAAAAAGATGTTGAGACGACGAAGTGGTGGGGCTTGACAGGCTCACAAGGTAAAACGTACACGGGACCAAGCGATTACGTCGAGCCTTTTTAGCGCCGCCGCACGGGCCGGGATCATTGCACGATGATCTTCCCGCGCATCCCCGCCGCCGTGTGACCCGGGAAAGTGCAAACGTACTCGTACACGCCCGCCGTACGCCGGCGTGAACGAGATCGTGTCCTCCTCGCCGGGACCGAGGAGCTTGGTGTGCACGATCATCTGGCTGGCTTGGGCGTCGTCGGGGAGATAACCGGCCGCCGCCCGCGCGCTGGCGCTGGCCGACGCGATGAACGCCGCCACGTCCGTGCCGGGCTTGAGGATGACGATGTTGTGCGCCATCGCGGCTTTGGGCAGCGAGCCGTCGTTGGTCAGCACGATGGTGAGTTTCTGGCCGACCTTCCCGTTGATATCCGTCGTGTCGAACTTCATCTGGTCGTTGGCCGAGATGGAGATGGGTTCGATCCCCGGCGGCGCGGGCGCGAAAGGGCAGCGAATAAAACGAGGCTGACGAAGAAGACTGCGGCGATCCGACGCAGGAGAGTAGTCATGGAAAAATAGGGGTTGGCGAACGTGCTGTCGCACGGAATCGTGCCTTCCTTTCCCGGCAGGCTGTATCCCCGGGCGCGGCACGCGGAAGATTGTTTCGCGAGACGCGCGCTCGTTACGGCTGCCGCGAACAAGACGTGACGCCATGCAACCCATCGATCCTCCCTCCGCTTCCGCCCGCCGTCTCGGTCTGTTCATGGCCCTCCTCGCCGGCACGTTCTGCCCGTCCCTGCACGCCCAGGACGAGGCCGTGGCCAAGCGCGAGGGCCAGGCGCCGGCCGAACTCGCCAAGATGGCGGGCGACTGGACCCACGACGCCCCCGGCACCAAACACCGCGTCGATCTGAACGAACTTCCCCCGCCCTACGCCACGAGTTCTTCCGTCAACGGCCCCAGGCTCGTGCACCGCCCCGACGATGCCAAGCTCCAGGTGCCCGCCGGCTTCAAGATCGAGGAATACGCCACCGGCCTGCAAAATCCCCGCTACCTGCTCACCGCCCCCAACGGCGACATTTTCGTCGGCGGAAACCGGGGCCAGCAAAATCCTCGTCCTGCGCGACGTCCAACGGCGACCACACGCCCGACATGAAGGAACTTTTCGCCGACCGACGGCCTGAACAAACCTTTCGGCCTCGCCTTTTACCCGCCCGGCCCCGATCCGCAGTATCTCTACGCCGCCAACACGGACGGCGTCGTGCGCTTCCCCTACAAGAACGGCGACCTCAAGGCCACCGGCCCGGCGGAAAAACTGCCCGCCCACATCGTCGGCGGCGGGGGGCACACCACCCGCGCGCTCGTGTTCTCGCCGGACGGCAAGAAGCTCTACGTCACGGTCGGCAGCGGTTCCAACGACGACGAGGGCAACAAACCCGTCGAACGCGAGCGCGCGCTGGTCTGGGAAATGAACCCGGACGGCACCGACCAGAAGATTTTCGGCTACGGCATCCGCAACCCGGTGGGCATCGCCATCCGCCCCGGCACGGACGAGGTGTGGGTCAGCACCAACGAACGCGACGGCCTGGGCGACGACCTCGTGCCGGATTACGTCACCCACGTCATGCCCGGCGGTTTTTACGGCTGGCCGTGGTTCTACATGGGCAACCACCAGGACCCGCGCAAGGTCGGCATGCATCCCGAACTCGCCGACAAAGTGCTCAAGCCCGACGTGCCGGTGCAAAGCCATTCGGCGTCGCTCAACCTGACGTTCTACACCGGCAGCCAGTTCCCGGCGGAATACAAAGGGCGATGCGTTCGCGGCGTTCCACGGCAGTTGGAACCGCGCCAAGCGCACCGGCTACAAGATCGTGCGCGTGCCCATCGACAAGGAAACCGGCAAAGCGCGGGGCGACTACGAGGATTTCGTGACCGGCTTCGTCAACCCGGACGGCAACGTCTGGGGCCGCCCGGTCGGCGTGACGGTGGCCAAGGACGGCAGCCTGCTCTTCAGCGAGGACGCCGGGCAACATCATCTGGCGGGTCAGCTACGTGGGGAAGTAGCGGCCGGCGGCAGCATCCGGCCTCTGATCCAGCGCACGACCGTCGTGCTGGTCCGGTCGGGATGCGCTTTGATGAACGATGCCATCGCCACGAGCGTGCCGTCCCTTGTCACCAGCAGGGACGGGAAAAACGCGCCGCTCAATTCGTTGACCGTCGGCCACGGACAAGTGGCCGGTCCGAAATTCTTCCCTTCCGCGTCGCCGCGTTGCACGAAGATGTCGGAAAACAGCCACGCACCGGAAAATCCTTTGAGGTACGGCGACTGTCGGCACTGCGAGTGAAACGCCAGCAACGTGCTACCGTCCCCCGTTCGGATCAGAAAAGGCGCGCCGCCAAACTCGTACTCATTTTGCGCGAGATGGTATTCTTTCACCTGCCCGCCGAGTGTGTCAATGATCCACGGTGAGGTCGCCATGCCGACGACTTCCTGCGCGCAGAGCACGTGTCCGTTGCCGAGGGCGAGCACGTTGGGCACGCCGTTGCGGCAGCCGGATTCACGCGAGATCAGTTCGGGCTCGCTCCACTTTTGGCCACCGTCCACCGAGCGGATGAACTCGATACACTGCGTCGATCCGCCCACCATCAAGGCGGGCGATTCGATGGCGTAGAAAATCTGCAACTCCCCGCCGGGCAGGCGCGCGATGGCGGGTTCCCACACCCGGCCCCGGCCCGCCGCGATCATCCGGGGCGGCCCCCACGTCGCGCCGTCGTTGTCGCTGAAACGCACCCGCAAACCGCTGCGTCGGCATTCGTCGAGGAATCCGTTGCGGCTGTCGGGATCGGCTTTCCCGCGCGCGGCGCTCACGAGCATCACGCGGCCGTGGCCGAGTTCGATGAGATCGGGATTACTGAAGCCCCAGAAACCGCGCTCCGGACCTTCTACCTCCTGAGTCCGGTCCCAGGTGGCTCCGCCGTCGCGGCTCCGGCGCACCGTCACGCGACTGCCGCAATTGCCGTAGCTTTCGCCGTGATGATAGGCGAGCAAAATATCGCCGTTGGTGAGCTGCCGGGCTTTCGGACAGGCGGCTCCGGTGTCGTGCGCGGCGGAGACGACGTGATCGCTTGCGCGGTCCCATTCCACCCAGTCGTCGGCAGTCATGCCGCGAGCGGGTGACACCCACCGTGCAACCAGCAAGATGCCAAGGAGCAAAGATGGGAGCTTGATCCTTCGCCTTCTCGTGCCCGACCGCATTACTTGGTGATGATCTGGCCTGTGACGAAGGCGTAGAAAAACCGGAAGCCGTTCGTGTTGTAATGCTCGAAGTTCTTCGGGTCAGGGTAGTAGTAGAGCACCGAGTTCAAGCTGAAATCATACAAGTATGGAAAAGGAAACACCGGCGAGGTATAAAAGAAATCGTTGCTCTTGAAATCATACAGGTACACGCCGCTATTTCCATCATCCGCATCGAAGACGTATTCGTAGCCGAGATCGAAATGGTAAATGTAATGCGGGTCGCTCAAAAAGCTGTAGTACCCGAAATAGTCGCCGGTCGGAAACGCCAGATAGTAGACGCCGTTGGCCAGCGCCGCTTCGCCGTTGAAAAAAGCCGGGTGCAGTGTGGGCACGCTCACCTGGAAAATCGTGCCGCAATCATCCGTGCCACCGTACTCCGTCGTGCTGTAGAGGTTGCCGTCGCTGCCTTGGATTAACTGCGCGGCGGGAGCGTGTCCATCATTCGGATTCGAGCCGAAAACGTGGAGCGTCGTGAACGTCCCGTCCGGCTTGACGGAAAACAGCGATGGATGGTTGTCAACGCTCCAGCCGGGGTGACGCGGAAGATCGTGCCCGGACTCGCGGTGTTGGTGCCCGTCGTGACCCCGTAGAAATTACCGTCGCCACCCGCGACCAGCGCGGTGTTCGGATTCGCCCCGTCGCTACCGTTGGTGAACAGATAGAGCGTGGTCAACGTGCCGTCGGGCGCGAGCTTGTAAACGGTGCCGTAGTTCCCCGGACCGCCTGCCTCCGTGGTCCCGTAAAAGTTCCCGTCACCCCCAGCGAGGACGGGTGCCATTGGGTGATACCCATTCAGGTCACCTCCGAGACGGGCGAGCGTCGTGACGGTGGCCGTTTGCGCCCGCGCGGCGGGAACCTGGAGCGGGAGAACAGCGGCGACCAGCAGTGATGCTCGTAAAGACAGGAAGGCACGAAAGTTCATAGAACGGGAACGGTTTACCCATTGACCGAACACCCTATGCCTATTCAACGCAAAGGATAGTTGCGTGACAGAATCGTGCTGTCTTTCGCCGACGCGGCGCGCTTGATTTTCAGCCGCTTCAGTCGGATCGCCGCGAAGCCGCCAGGAAGAACCCGCCCGCAGTCAGCCCGGAAATCACCACGATGGCGATGCCCAACGGTTTCGGCTGTCCGAGTTGGGCGAGTTTGTCCGACCAGCGATCCATCAGCAGACCGACAGGGCCGACGTTGCGCTGCATCGCCAGATCATAAGCCTTCGATTGATCCTGCGCGCGGAGCACGTCGTCGTCTTGCGATTCGTCGCGGAAGCCGTGCCAGTAGATGAAACCACCGACGCTCAGGCCCACCAACAGGACGACGACTCCGAAGATTTGGAGCCGCGTGCGTCTCCGGGAAACGAATGGCATGGCAATTGGCCCGTTCGGATTGGACACCTGACCCCCGCTAGGGTTCGACCGCGTAGAACACGTAGGTTGCGCTGTATTCCACCCGGCGTTCCTGGCCTGCTTTGGTTTGATCGGCGGCTTCCACCGGTGTTTTCCCTCCGACGGTGCCGACGCGCTGGATGCTCTGCACTTTCGCCATGACGCCGGTGCCTTCGTGCGAGGCCACGTCGAGCAACAGCCACGGGACACCCTTGCCGTCCGGCGCGTCGGCTTTGGCTTTTAATTTCCCGACCACCTTGCCGCTGTCGGTTAATTCCCAGGTCGGCCCCGCGTAGTGGCGGCCGACTTTGTGCCCCTGAGCGTCGAAGAGTTCGGCTTCCGGGGCCTTGAACGCCCACTCGAACTTGCCCGGCTCGCCGGCCAACGCGCGGCATTCGTAGACTTGCACCCCTTTCGCCGTGAGCACGAGTGCAGGTTCCTGATTTGCTGGGACCGCGAGGACGGCCGGGACCCGTGGAAGCTCGACGATGGGCTCGGCCGCTCGCGTCGGCATCGCACAAGCCAACAAACAGCATAGGAGGGAGAAACTTCGGGGAATATTCATGGTGATCGCTGCCAGGATAGTGCTGTTTTGCTACGAAACCAGCCGCCCCTTGCGTTCCGCGACTGCGATCCGCGCCTCGGCCCCGGAGTTGAATTCCAGAAAATCGGCTTCGATCCCATCGCTGAAGATCACGCCGTTCTCCGCCATCTGCGACAACAGGCGCAACGGCTCGCGGCTCGTCACCGCCCCGAAAACCAGCGTGGCCGCCGTCGTGCGGCTCGGGAACGGCTCGCGCACGGTGAAATATAGGTAGTCCGCGTCCCAACCCATCGGCGGGAGGGGCGGCTTTTCCGCTGCAGCTTTGCCAGTGTCGCCGTGGATCGTGGCGCTGATGGCGTCCGCGCCGGTGAGCAGGCTTTTGAGCCAGCCCGTGGAGCCCAGCCCGGTCGAGACGATCACCCCGCTGGAACTGTGCGTTTCCTGCCGCTGGCCGTGTTGAATCACGTAGCGCGCGGACACGTGCGAACGCGGCCCGACGAAAAAATCGTTCACCGCGTAGAGCGTGCGTCCGTCGTTGAGCGAAGCCTTGGCCATCGTGACCTGTTTGACCGCACGGCGGCCCGCCAGCGTCTCGGGTATGATCTTCAGCAGGTCGCGCACGAGAAACGGGAGCAGCACACCGTCGAAACGCCCCGGGTCCGGGTTGACGCCGACCACGGGGAGCTGGCCGGTGTACTTGAGGGTGTTGGCGACGAGTCCATCCTGGCCGAGCACGATCACCGTGTCTTCCGGCCCGAAAACGAAGTTGGGTAAAAACGCCCGGTCGATGAACTGCACCAATCCCAACGGACGCAGCGCGGCGTCGGTTTCCTCGATGGCGGCTTGGTAGGTGTCCTGCTCTTTTTTGTAATCGGTGAAGTCGCCGCCGAGGTGCTCGACGTAAAACTTCGCCTGCCGCTCGGTGTTGAAACGCCGCCGCAGTCCTTTCAACCGCGCTTCGCGGGTGACGACGATGATCTTCTTTTCGGTGAGCCGCTGCACGGAGGACGTTCGGCTACTTGCGGGCGGTGGCGGCGGGGATCGGCGGCGGCGTCCGGTGGACGGTGCCGTCCTGGGCCATCAGTTCGCGCAGGAGGTCGGGCGAAAGATTGAGCTGGCCGATCTTGTCGGCGCGCTCGGCCATTTCGCGGAAGGCGACGGCGATGAGTTGATCGGGCTTCATGCCGATGCTGGCAAGCGCCTGGATCGTCCCCTTGTCTGTCCCGGCGAGGGCCTTCATCATCGCGGCCACCCCGTAGGCGCGCGCGTCGGCCTCGGCGCGCTGGTTTTCGCTGGCGACGGCGACGAGGTCCTTGTTGCGGCCTTCGAGGGTGATGCGCGATTCGAGTTCAGCGGCGCGCAGGACGTTGCGTTTTTCGAGCACGCTGCGTTCGGTGTCGATCTCCGCGTCGCGGATCTGGCGTTTTTTGAGTTCGACGGCGAGTTCGGTGGCGAGTTCGTTTTCCTTGATGGCGCGTTCCTGTTCGATGGAGGCGTTGCGGCGGGCGTAGAGGGCCTCGTCCGCTTCCTTGAGGAGGGATTCCCGCGCGCCGGCTTCCAGGGCGCGGGCGCTGTCGGGCGTGGGTTTGATGGCCAGGATGGACAGGCCGATGATCTCCAGGCCGAGCGCGACGATTTCGGGCGAGGCGGCGAGGTCGGCGCGCAGGTTGGTGACGATGCGGTCGGAAGCACGGAGAGCCTGGCGCATCGGCAGCATTTCGATCTGCTTGCGGGCAAGCACTCGCACGAGGTTGACCACGCGTTCGGGCAATTTCTCGGGATCGTCCGAGACGTGGCGGTTGCCGCTCGGATCGAGGGTGAAATTGAGCAGCGCGGACACCTTCGCGGGATCGACCACCCGGTAGGTCACCTGCCCCTGGAGGCTGATTTCCTGGAAGTCGGCGGTGGTTTCCGAAAACATGAACGGCGCGTCGTTGCTGGCCACCGGCACGGCGACAAGGCTGGTCGTCGGTGCGTAATAATAAAACGCCAGTCCTAGCCCCTGGCGCTTGAGCTTGCCGTTTTTGTACTGCAACAGGTATGTGGTCGGCTGGACCTTGATGAAGCGGACTCCGAACATGCGGCCCAGCGTAGCGCGCGTTCGGGATAAAGGCGAGTCCGAGGGGCTTTCCTGTCGGCCGTCGGACGAAGTTCCGGGTTGCGCGCGGGCGACGTTCCGGCTTATAGCTCTGTTTCGTCATGGAGCCTACCTCGACCCCGTCCAAACCGGCCCCGGCCGCCGCCGCCAAAGACCACTCCGATTACCAGAACGAATCCAGCCCCGCCACCTCGTCGCTGCCGACCAGAGGCGGAACCCAACCGGCGTTGCCGCGCTCGGTCGTCGTCGCGGCGGTCATCGTCGCGGCGGCCCTCCCGGCGATTTTGCTCGGGGCGGTCGTGACGCTGCTGATCGCGGCGAATTACAATTTCCTCAACTGGATGGAGTAGCCGCCGCCGCCGGCACCGTCCCCGTGTAGAGCGACACGATGCCGCCAGTCAGTTCTTGCGCGCTCGCCGCCTCGAAGCCGCTGTCGGCCAGCAGCGCACGCATCGTTTCCCCACGTGGGAAACGCTCGATGGATTCCGCGAGGTATTCGTATGCTCCCCGTTCGCCGGACACGATCCTGGCGATGCGTGGCAGGCAACGGTGCAGGTAAAATCGGTACGCCCCGCGCCACCAACCCTGCGGTACGGAAAAATCCAGGATCAGCAGATGACCGCCCGGCCGCAGGACCCGGCGGGTCTCCTCCAGCGCGCCCCGGTAGGACGGCATGTTGCGCAGACCGAAGCCCACCGTCACCGCGTCGAACACCCCGTCACCGAACGGCAGCCGCATCGCATCGGCCACCGCCAGCCGTTGCACCCTTCCCGCGGCCTGTGCGCGCTGGAGCATCGGCAGGCTGAAATCCGCGCCGACCACCGTCATCGACGGACAGGCCCGGGACAGCGAGACCGCCAGCACGCCGCTGCCCGTCGCCAGATCGAGCAAGCGCCGGGGCTGCCAGCCACGGACGATCCGCGCCGCGCGCCGCCGCCAAAAATAGTCCAGGCCACCGCTCAGGACGGCGTTCGCCAGGTCGTAACGCGCGGCCACCCGGCCAAACATTTTTTGAACCTCGGCGGGTGACTCCAGCGCGCCGTCGGACGCGGAAAGGTCATCTTTCACAAGGTTGGCTTTTTTTGCGCATTGAAAAAAGATGGTTTTGGCTGAATTTCGACACGCGTCCCTTGCCAGTGCAATCCGATAATTGCATGGTTGCAAAAAGCACCGGGAAAGCCATATCCTGCCGTTGGAAGGTCGTTTTCGAGCGAAGGTTCACTGGCGGGGAAGCAGTTGGCGATCCGGAGAGAATACCTGTCCGTGCCGCAGAAGCCAGGGAGGAAAGCCACTTTGGCTGCTGTGGAGACCACGATGGCAGGAGATTTGCTGAGGGCAACCCGCCACCTCAACCCGTACGACTCCACTCCATGAATTCCTGAGCTTATGACCGCGTATATGATCGCCGAAAGTCTTGCGAAAACCACGCACCACAATTTTGTCATCGACAAATTTCTGAAGGGCGGTCCGATCATGTGGCCGATCCTCCTGGTGTCCATCGTGGCCGTGACCGTCGTCCTGGAACGTTTGTTCTGGTGGTTCCGGCAGAAAGCCCTGCGCGAAAGTTCCAAGCTCGAAAAAGCGTTCGGCTACATCGAAAACGGCGACCTCAAGGAAGCGTCCGAATTGGCTCGTACCTCGCAGGACCCGCGCCTGCGCACCATCTGGCACGGTTTGAACCATCACCATACTACCATGCAGAGTGCCCTCCAGGTCGCTTCGGGTCTGGAAATCCAGCGTGCGAGCCGCTTCCTGATGATCATGGATACGATCATCACCCTGGCCCCGCTGCTCGGACTGCTCGGCACGGTGACGGGCATCATGGCCGCCTTCGAGGCGGTCGGTCAGAACGGCCTCGAAGTGGACGCCGTTAGCTCCGGCATCGGCGAGGCGCTCATCGCCACGTCGTGCGGTCTGGCCATCGCGATGGCGACGCTCATTCCCTACAACTGGTTCACCTCGAAGGTGGAACGGCTCAAGTTCGAGTTGGAGACCGCTTCCACGAACCTCGAAGTGATGCTGCAAAACCTGAACCGGGAGGCCACGAATGCACCTGAGCTCGAGCACACCGCATAAAAAGGCCCGAATCGAGATCATCCCGCTGATTGACATCATGTTCTTCCTGCTTGCCAGTTTCATGCTGGTGAGCATGAGCATGATCCGGCTCCAGGCGATTCCGAATAACCTGCCCGGGAAGAACAGTGCCCCGAAGCCGCCGGAACATCCGGATTTTGCGACGATTGGCATCGATAAGGCGGGGAATTTCTATTTCCAGGAAGACAAGAACATGATCCCGATCAAGCCGGAGGAAATCCCGGCCAGGCTCAAGCCGCTTTACGAAAAGCGGCTTCTTGATCTCAAGGTGTTCATCAACGTCGATAAGGATGCTAAGTACGACCGGCTCATCGATGCGTTGGATCAGGTCCGCGCGATGGGTCTGACGAAGGTGTCGTTCGCGGTCAAGAAGGACCACAGTTTCGATCCGACCGCGCCTTCACACTCGCAGGTGCCCGTGGGGTCGGCCCCCGCAGGCGCACCGCCGGTCAATCAATAGCAGCGAAACTCGAACCCCGGAAAGGACGCATAACCATGAGTTCAGGTGGAGGCGGTGGCCCGCATAAAAAGGCCCGAATCGAGATCATTCCGCTGATCGACATCATGTTCTTCCTGCTCGCTAGCTTCATGCTGATCAGCATGAGCATGATCAAGCTCCAGGCGGTGCAGACCGACCTGCCGGATGCCCACAAAGGCGAGAACGTGACGAAACAGGATTTCCATACTGTCGGCATCGACGCGCATGGCAATTACTACTTCGACAAGGAGCACGACCCCATCCCGTTGGAGCAAATCCCGTTGAAGCTGCAACCGTTCTTCGCCCAGCAGGGAGCGGATAACTTGAAAGTGTTCATCAATGCCGACAAGGATATCTCCTACAACATGCTCATCATGGTGCTCGACCAATTGCGGTCGTTGGGCGTGAAGAAAGTATCGTTCGCGGTGAAGAAGGGGCATGCGTTTACCCCGTCGGGTTCGACGCCGACAGCGCCGGCCAATCCCTGAGGAAGCTCTCGGGCACGGAAGACTGAGGCAGCATCAACCAGGAGGAACAATCGACATGGAATCCTTGTTCACAACGTCAGCCCCCAAGCGTGGCCGAATTGCTCTGATGCTCGGCGCGTCCCTGCTGGCGCACGGCGGGATCGTCGGGATTGCGTCCCTTTGGACGGCACCGGAGCCTGAGGATCACACGGTCATCGTGGACTATCTTTTCGACACGCCGGGACAAATGCCTCCAGGCCTTACGTATAGTACGCCGGCCGAACCGGCCGAGCTTACCGCGACGCCCGAGATCGTTGAGAAACCGGACCCTTCGCCACCTGAGCCGACGAACAGTCCCGACTTCCTGGAAACATCGACACCGGCACCGACGCCCCACCGGGTGCCGACCTCCCGGCAGGTAACGGCGGTTCGTTCCACGGCCACGCAGACCCTTTCGCACGCTGGCCTCGGACCGTCTGGCGGCGGAACTCCCGGGGCTCCGGGCGGAGGAGCGGCGAATGTCGCTGGTGCCTGGGTCATGCCTCACCCCCCGTATCCACGCGCGTTGCTCGCCGCGCGCGGTGCTGGCGTCACTGGCGCGACGACCGTGCGGATCACTACCGATGCGTCCGGCCAGGTTTCCAACGTCGTTATCGTCAAGTCTACGGGTAATCTCGCACTCGACAGCGCGACGGAGAACTACGTTCGGATGAATTGGCACGGCCCGCCGAACGCTGGCCGGACCACCGAATTTGTCTACCAGATCAAGTAACCAGCACCACATCTCGCAGGAGGACCCATTCCTATATGCCCGAATCCTTATTCATGCGGCGTCCGCCCCGGCGCGGGCGTTTTATTTTGGTGTTTCTGCTCTCACTGGCGGTTCACGGTGCCGTTGTCGGCGTGGGCGCAATTTTCCAGCGTGACACGAGCTGGGATGTGAAGGAACCGCCCGTCGAACTCGACCTCGCCGACAAGCTGGGCGATCCCGACGTGCGCGAACTCGTCGTGGCCGACACGCCGCCGCCCGAGGACCAGCCCACGCCTCCGCCCGAGGATACGCCGCCGCCGGACGACACGCCGCCGCCTACGGAAGACCCTGACATGGCGGACCCGGAGCAGACGCCACCGCCGGATACGCCGAAGCCCGCCGTCAAGCCGAAGCCCGCGCCCAAGACCGCCCCGGCCCCGCCGAACGCGAAGCATGGTCCCGTTGCAGTCGAAGGTGTGGTCGGTGGTAACCCGGCCGGCACGAAGACGACCGGGACTCCTGGCGGCTTGAAGGTCGGCCAGGGTTGGAAGACCCCGCATCCGCCCTACCCCGCCCAGGCACGCATGTCTCATGTCACCGGGTCAACCACCGTGCGTTTCACAACCGATGCATCTGGCAGTGTTTCCAGCGTGGTCATCGTGAAGTCGGCGGGAAGCGCGATTCTCGACAACAGCACGCAGGGTTACGTCAAGATGAATTGGAAGGGACCGCCCAATTCCTCGCACGAGACGGAATTCGTCTACCAATTGCAGTAACCGACGGCGAGTTTGCCGCTCGCCGGATCAGAAAATCATTCGCTCTCCGGCCTCGGCTCGCGCAGGAACAATCCGCGCAACGCTTCGGCCGGAGAGCGTTTTTCGTAGAGCATCGCGTGGACCTGGTCGAGCACGGGAGTTTTGACTCCGAGTTCGCGTGCCCGTGCGTGCGCGCTACGGGCGGTGGGCACGCCCTCGGCCACCATGCTCATGGAAGCCGTGATCGCTTCCAAGGTTTCGCCTCTGCCGAGGCGTTCGCCGACCTTGCGGTTGCGGCTATGACGGCTGAAACAGGTCACCATCAGGTCGCCGATGCCGCTGAGACCCTGGAATGTTTCCCGCCGACCGCCCAGCCGCACACCGAGGCGCACGAGTTCGGCAAGGGAACGGGTGACGAGTGCCGCTTTGGCGTTGTCACCGAGACCGAGGCCGTCGCTGACCCCGGCGGCGATGGCGAAGATGTTTTTTAACGCCCCACCGAGTTCGATCCCGGCGATGTCGTCGCTCGTGTAAGCGCGCAGGGCGTCGGCGTTGAAAACGGACTGGAGCCGGACGGCGGTTTCCGGTTGACCGCTGCCGATGACAACAGCCGTCGGGCTTTGCCGGGCAACTTCCTCGGCGTGGCTCGGTCCGGAAAGCACGGCGACCGCGTGGCCGGGCAGGCATTCGGCGAGGATTTCGCTCATGCGCGCGCCGGTGCCGTATTCGATGCCTTTGGTGCAAGAAAGCAGGGTGGCGTCCGGCGCGAGGCGCGCCCGCTCGCGGACTTGGCTAGCCACCTCGCGCAGGGTGCGCGACGGCGTGACGAACACCGCGAGGTCGGCGTCGCGGACGGCATCGAGGTCATTGACCGGCACCACGGACGATGGCAGCGCGATTCCGGGGAGATATTTGTCGTTGGTGCCGGTCTCGCGCAGGCAGCGGATGTGCGCCGGGTCGTGTCCCCAGAGCGTGACCGCCTCCCCGCGCGCCGCCAGCCAGACCGCGAGCGCGGTGCCCCAACTACCGGCTCCCAGCACGGCGATTTTACGAAAGGGGGCCGGCATGAACGATGTTCAAGGCAGGGGCTGCGCGGGGTTCGGGCTTGGGACGAAACGCGCCTCGGTGCCGTTGAGGAGTCGGACGATGTTACTGCGGTGCCGCCAAAAAATCAGGACGGCAGCGAACAGTGAAAAATAGAACAGCAGCCAGTCACCGCCCTGCCGCACCTTGAAAAACCACACCGACACCGGCAGCACCGCCGCCGCCAGCAACGACGCCAGCGAGACGTACCGCAGACTGTAGAACACCGCGACCCACACCACCGCCGAGATGAGGAGCGACACCGGCATCAGCCCCAACAACACGCCTACAGTGGTCGCCACGCCCTTGCCGCCACGGAAACGCAGCCACACCGGGAAGTTGTGTCCGAGGATGCACGCAATCGCCGCCACGATCCCGGCCGGCGTCGCCGCGCCGCGCAGATCAGCAAAATATGCTTGCGGCGAACTGACGGCGTTCACGTCGATGATCCTGGCGAGATTCGCGCCGTGATCGACGGCCGGCGCGATCAGGGCTTGCGCGATGGGGAGCGTCAACGCGACGGCGAGCACGCCCTTGAGCATGTCGCAAGCGAAGACGAGATAACCCGGTTTCTTGCCGAGCACGCGCACGACGTTGGTCGCGCCGATGTTGCGGCTGCCGTGCTCGCGGATGTCGATGCCGTAGCGGCGCCCGACGAAGTAGCCGGACGGGATCGATCCGAGCAGGTAACCGATCACGACGGCAAACCCGTAGATCGACGCCTCCGTGCCAAACGGGATGGCCGCGACGGTGTGCAAGACGGCCCAGGAAATATGCACGGGGAGATTCATGGAGATCAGGTCGTGGACGGCGCGGGAAGGGGCAACGCATTGACCGCCAGCGCGCCGCAGCCGATGATGCCCGCGTCGCTGCCGAGTTCGGCGGGGAGGATTTCGAGTTTCTCGTAGAAGACCGGGCTGGTGCGTTCGCGGATCGTCCGCCGGATGGGAGCGAAGATCAATTCGCCCGCCTGCGCCACGCCGCCGCCGAGCACGATGGCGTCGGGGTTGAGCAGCCAGACCACGTCCGCAAGCGCCGCGCCGAGCATGACGCCGGTTTCCTCCCAAATTTCCCGGGCAACGGGATCGCCGTGGGCCGACGCTTCGGCCAGCCGGTGCGGGGTGCAGTCGGTCGCGGGACGGGGTTGCCCGGCCTCTTCGTAACGCGCGGCGGCACGGGCTCCGATGGGGCCGTTGCCGACATAGCTCTCCAACGCCCCGAAATTACCGTAAGGCCCAGGCACGCCGCGGAAATCGATGCTCATGTTGCCGACCTCGCCCGCGCCCATGTGGCTGCCCCGAAAAAGTTGGCCGTTGAGGATCAGCCCGGCACCGACCCCCGTGCCCAGCGTCAGGCAAACGACATTGGCGTGCCGCCGGCCCGCACCGAACTTCCATTCGGCGTAAGCCATCGCGTTGGCGTCATTTTCGATGACCGTCGGCAAGCCGGTGTGCGAGGCCAGCATTTCGCGCAGGGGGACGTTCACCCAACCTGGGACGTTGGTGAGATGGTGTACGATGCCGTTACGACTGTCCACGATCCCCGGCAGTCCCGCGCCGACCGCGACCACGTCGGGGTTTTGCGCGCGCAGGCCGTCGATGGCACCGAACAGGGCGGCTAGGAGGTCCCCGGCACGGTGGTAGGCGAGCGTGGGCAGGCTCTCCCCACGCTGGGTCAATCCGCCCGCCGCGACGAGACCGAGCTTGATGCTAGTGCCTCCGAAATCAATGCCGATGGCCACCGGCCGGGTGCTCGAAGACTGGTTCATGGAACGTCGGCAGGCAAGATAGGTGGCGGGCGGCGGGTGGCAAGTGACGCTTCGCGGCATTCCGATGTGGCCGGAGCCGCAACTCCCCACTTGCCACTTGCCGCGCCCGGGCGAATCTTTCGGCTGGTTTTCTTCCGACCATGATCAGTCCAGCCACGCCCACGCTCGCGCAACCGCTCGTCTTTGAACCGCTCTTCATGGAACGCGTCTGGGGCGGCCGAAGACTCGAACAGCTCTACCACAAAAAATTGCCGCCCGGCGCGCGCATCGGCGAATCCTGGGAGATCGTTGACCGCGAGGAAGCCCAGAGCGTCGTGCACGACGGCCCCCTGCGCGGTTTGACCCTGCACGAACTGTGGACGCACCACCGCCCGGCCGTCTTCGGTCAGGAAAACGGCAGTGGGCCGGATCGTTTCCCGCTGCTCGTCAAGATCCTCGATGCGCAGGAGAAACTCTCCCTCCAGGTCCATCCGCCCGCCGCCGTCGCGGCCGAACTCGGCGGCGAACCCAAGACCGAGATGTGGTATCTCGCCCATGCGGAGGCCGGCGCGGAACTCTACGCTGGTTTGGCCGAACCCACTGACCGCGCACATTTCGAGGAAGCCCTCCACGAAGGCCGCGCCGCCGACCTCGTCCAGCGGCTCGCCGTGGACACGGGCGACGCGCTTTTCATCCCTAGCGGACGCATTCACGCCATCGGCGCGGGCTGCCTGATCGTGGAAATCCAGCAGAACAGCGATACGACCTACCGCGTTTTCGATTGGAACCGCCTCGGCCTCGATGGCAAGCCCCGCACGCTGCACATCGACCAATCGCTCCAGTCCACGGACTTCGGCGACGTGCGCCCCTCGCCGCAGCCGGCGGTCTTCGGCGCGGGCGGGCCGCTGGTGGATTGCCCGCTCTTTCGGGTAGAAAAATGGGCGCTCGATGCCCCCCGCCCCGCCCTGGAAAACAGCGGCGGCCGGTTTGCGATTTTCACCTGCCTGGAAGGAGAGGTAGAATGCGCGGGGCTGACGTTCAAGCCCGGTGAGTTTTTCTTGATCCCCGCATGCCTGACGGCGGCAGAGGTCCGTCCGTCGGCTCCCGGCACGGCCTTGCTGCGTACGACGAGTCCGGTCTGAAATCTCGCCCGCGCAGCGTCCTCTCGTCATGCCGGAAGACTTCCATGCACGGGTGATCCGGCTGGGATTGGAGCTTGCCGATTTCGACGAATCCTTCGCCCGCTCGGGCGGTCCCGGCGGACAGCACGTCAATAAGGTCTCGACGGCGGTGACGTTGCGCCACCGTCCCAGCAATCTGGCCGTCACCGTGCAGGATTCGCGCTCGCAGTCGGCCAACCGCGAGTTGGCCCGCGTGCGTCTGCTCGACGCCATCGAACGCGCCCGCGAACAGGAACGTCGCGCACAGGTGGATGCCAGAGAAAAACTCCGCCGTCAGAACGCGCCCCGGCCACGGGCGGTCAAGCGCCGCATGCTGCAATCCAAGCGCCATCGCGCTGGGGTCAAGGCCGCCCGACGGTCACGTGGAGACGAATAGGCCCGCCCACGGAAAACGCCAAGCTACAGCACGGCATCTCGTTAGCTCGATGGGACAGAGGTCCGGGCAGGCTGTGGCGGCCAGTTGTCGTAAGGTCCTGACGGCTTTCCGAGCCGTTCACTATTTCTTTTGAAAGCGCACCGTGCGCACGGAGATTGTCCAAGCCAATCTTGGGACGGCTCGGAGAGCCATCCCTACTTTGTTTGTACGCGCGCCGACGGCACGGGGATTCGATCCCTCGCCCAACCCGCAAAGCGGCGTACTTGGGGACAACCGCCTCGCGCGAAACTTTTCGCGCGCTAGGGGCTGATCGGCTGACGCGCAATCGCCGTCGCGGGCGGCAGGAGCGGCACCGACTGCGAGCCGGGAGGTTCACCGAAAGCACTGATGCCTTCGACCTTCACCGGATTGTCGGCGATGGCCACGTTCTTGTCCTTGAAGTCCTTGAAGTCCGTGTCCTTGAAATCGCCCGTGCGATGCGCGCCGCCGGAACGATGAAACGCCGCGATGAGGAACCGACCCTGGAGACCGACAAGGTTGACCGAGACCCGCTTGACGCCGCTTTCACCCGTGGTTTCAATCGAACCGACCGGCTTGTGGGTCGCCATAATCTGCTCGCCGTTGTAGTTGAGCGTCTCGGCGTTGGCGACAGGCTGGACGCCCGGGGGCGTGACGTAGTTCAGGCTGACGGGCTGCGCGTCGTCCTTGGAATACGCGTTGTCAACGAGGTAGAAATCCATCTGGCCGGCGGGTGCCTCGAAAGCGCAGGAAACTCGTTCGATCTTGCGGAGGGTGCCGAGGTCGATGACCGCCGTCGGGTTCGGGTCGGCCGGATCGAAGGTGAACGAGGTCGAATCGTTGCCGTCGATCATGTATTGGGCGTCGGCGAGGCTGTCGGCATGCGAGACGGCGACGACCTTGGCTCCCATCGACAGACTCGCGTAGTCGTAAAACGAGTTGCGGTCCTGGCTCTGGGTGGCGACTTCAGAACGCGTGGGCGTCGTGACGTAGTTCACCGCCGCATTCTTGCTGGCGGTCACCGGGGCCGCGAAGAGACCGAACCCGGCAATCTTTCCGGCCGTGCGGGTCTCGAAATCGATCTTCACGTAACGGCCTTCGGCGCTGCCGAAATTACAATCGACCGTCCGACGGCCGTCAAAGTTTTCCTCGCCGCCGACCTTGCGCCAGCCGGGGGCATCGTCCGCCAGCTTCGTGGAGGACACCGAAACGGTCACTTTCCCCTCGGCACCATTGTTGGTGAAGGAGAAATGGCTGAGCATTTCGATCTTGGAGAGGCTCAGGACGAAGCTCGTCGTGCCAGCGACCAGATTGAAATCGCGCGCCGCGTCGTCGCCGATGAGCAGGCGCGCGTCGGCCTTGCTGCCAGCCCCGTGGACCTGAATCTTCGTCCCGAGGCTTGCGCGAGCGAGACTGGCGGGCAACTGGTTGCCACCCTGTTCCGCGACCGTGTTCTCAGCGGCCACGGCCACCTGACAGACCGGCGGTAAAGCCAACCCGCAAAGCACTGCGAACGCGCTGCCAAAAGCTAGTTTAGATTTCATTGATTGATAACCCCCGGTGGTATGTAAAACTCGGTCATTGTGTCTGAAGTCGAAAGAATGGCAAGAAATTTTTTACCAAACTTGCAAATATTTTCTTAGCGATGCGAACTCATTACTGACACACCGCCGAGAAATCCGTGTTGCAGCTTTCATCAGAACAAACCGTGCCACTTGGCGTGGAAGCGGTTATAAAGATAGCCGATCCCCAGCAAAACGGCCCCCAAGCAAAGCGCGCTCACCGCCCGCCCCAGACTATCGAGCTGCCAGATATCGAGCAATGCGATGCGCCCGAGCGTGCAAACGAGAATCGCGAGTCCGAGCCAGCGGTAGACTTTTTCGTGTAACGTCAAACCGGCGACGAAGAGGAGTGCGGCGAAGAACGACCACGATGCCGCCAGCGTGAACGCACCCTCGAACGAAAGCGTCATCCGCGCGGTGAGGACCGCCCAGGCACAGAGGGCCGCGACCGTGATGGATGCCCCTTGCCAGCGCGACGGTGCCGCGATGGCGGCGTCAGGTTCTCGCTGCACCCAATAGCGCGCGAACCGTTGTTGACCGGCAATCGCCGCAATGCCCAGGAGGTGGATGAAGGCTGCACGGTCTCTGTGGTCAAGAAACGCCAGTGTGGTCACTCCGGCGATGGCGAGAACACCACTCCACCAGAGCCAACGCGGTTCCCGCCGCCCCAACGCCCAGACCGCGACGCCCGCGCCCGCCACGCTCAAAGCCGTGAACCGCATCTCGGCCGGGATGTACCGACAAACCCAACCCAGGAAAAACAGCGTCGCCGCCGCCTCGTAACCAGCGAGCCACGCGCCGACCGACATCCCGGCAGAGGCTCGCCGCCCCAAAAATATTGTCGCCAGCAACACCGCCAAGGGGATGAGGGTCAGCGCCATCTCGCCTCCGTACTCGACGGGTCGGTGTAACGCCCACACACGCAGCACGCATCCGGCGATACTCACGAGCAACAACCCCTGCCCGGCCGCGGCCAACCATCGGTAGCGTGTCCACAGACCGTAGACGAGCAACACAAGGGAAAGGACGGCGTTCTCCGCCACCCACAGGCTCACGGAAGGTTCGCCGTCGGCAGCCGGCCGGAGCCAATCGTAAAGCAAGAGGACCGCCAGGACAGCGTCGAATCCGGCGAAGAGATCATTGGCGCGTTGCGGAGGGCGTGACCGTTCGTCGGTCCACGGCCAACCGCGCTGCCACCAGTGGCCGAGCAGGAGCGTCACAAAAAAGAGTACTCCCATGCTCCAGGCCGGCGTCCCGGCGTTGTGCGCGTCGGCCAGCGCGTCGTCCGAGAAACGATGGAGATACGCCGCCAGCAAAAACGCCTGCGCGTAGAAAGGAATGGTCCGCACCCGCAGGAGGTACACCGAGGCCGTCAGCACCACCGCCGCCGCCGCTAGCACAGGCACGAGGGCGACACCGTGCGCGAGCGTTCGCTCGATGAGCCAGAGCCACACCACAAGTCCCAGCCCGGAAAAAAACGCGGGCGCGACGACGAGTGTTTCCTGGAAGCCCGGCTTGGCGGGCAGGTTGGCTGTCGGCGCGGGAATCGACCTATCCAGCCGATCCTGGCTCCACCACGCGTTGAAAACGAGCAGCGCTCCCACCCCGGCGGCCGACGGCCACGCCACCGCCGACTGCCAATCTCCCAGCCGGTTTACCGCCACCAGGAACGCGGCGACCGCCGAGGCCATCGACACCCACAGCGGCAAACGTTCCTCGCGCCACCGCGCACGGCCGAGCAACACGACGCTCTGCGCGCCCAACACGAGGCCGAGTTGCCAGCCATTGAGGTAGGCAAAAAATCCGAGCGTCACCAGCACGACGCCCTGGAGAAAATACGATCCCTCCGTCTCGGAATCCACGCGGGGCCGTGCCCACCGGCACCCTTCGGACAGCGCGCAAAGCAGCGTGCCGAACCCGAGCGACCACATCCAAAATGCCCCCGGATACGGGCCGTGCAAAATCCATGTCGTCAGCACGAAAAACGCGCCGTTATTGAGAGTCGCAAACCCGGCGCGCCGACGCGGCGTCCAGTTCGCCGCGCCCGGCACGAACACAGACCAGGTGAACAGGAGCCAGTAGATTAAGAGGAACGTCCCCTCGATCCAAAAACGGTCGGCAGGCTCCCCGGCTTGCCCAGGATCGGTCCAGGGTTGGACCGCGTGATAGTATCGCCAGAATCCATAGCTGCCGAACGTCGCCAGCAGGCTCGCGTACGGGAACACCCGCCACAGGTGCCGACGCAGCAGGATAGACGGCGGCGACCGTCAGCATCAGGTTGGAAAACAGCGTGAAAACGGCGATCTCGTTGACCGCCGAGGCGTAGTACGCCAGCAGGACCGCGAACGTGGCGAGCACCTCCGACCCGCGCCGGTCGGACAGCCAGACCATGAACGCCGTCCACCCGATGCAGCAGCGCCCCGTCGAGTAGCGCGCTGCGGAACACGCGCAGGTTCGGGTTCCAATGCGCCGCGTAGGTGACGTAGTACACCGCCGCCAGTCCGCCCGCCAGGACGACGCGCGCGAAGTTGCAGCATCCGCGCCGAGCGCGCTGCTTCCTTGCTGCGTTCCAGCCACGCACCTGCCCCGGCGAGCGCTCCGGCTCCCAGGTACATCAGGCCGACCTTCGCCGCCGGAGCCGAGGTGCGGGACGACGTGGTTGTAAAGATAGCTGCCGATAAAAACGCAGACCGGTCAGCAGCACCACGACGCCGGCCCGCACCAGCCAGGTCGTGCCGATGCGAACTTCCAGCGACTCTCTCGGTGCGGCGGCGGGTGCCTCCGACCAATGGCGGCGGAAGTTCGGTGGGCGGCAGCTCCGTTGAAACGCAAGCGCTTCCGGCGGCAAGGGCGGCGGAACCATCGGCGCGAGGCATCGGCGGCGGCAGCGGCACATCGCGGGCGGCGACGGGCGGTGTCGCCGCTTCTGCGGCTGCTCCGGCTTCCAGGGAACGCAGCCGCATTTCAAGCCGCGCCAAGCTGCTCGGCCAGTGCTTTCTGCTCGTCGCGGAGCTGCTGGAGTTCAAGCCGTTGGGCTTCGTTCATACCGGTTTTTTGTCTCTCGCCATCGAGCTTGCAACGGATACGTTGGCGTGGAAAATCGAAAATCCTTCCGGCATCATCGCTTTATTTATGATCGTCACCACCGCCCAGCTCTACAAGCTCGCCTACGGCAAATACGCCATCGGCGCGTACAACATCAATAACCTCGAACAAACCATGGGCCTGTTCCGGGGCTGCCTGGACAGCCAGGCGCCGTTCATCATCCAGCTTTCCAAGGGCGCGCGCAAATACGCGGACAAGCGGATGCTCGAAGCCATCATCCGCACGGCCGACGAGATTTTCCCCGACGCGATCTTCGCCGTGCATCTCGACCACGGCGACGAGGAAACCTGCTACGACTGCATCGACAGCGGCTTTTATTCGTCGGTGATGATCGACGCCAGCCACGAACCGTTCGAGGAAAACGTCGCCATCACCAGGCGCGTCGTCGACCGCGCGCACGCCAAGGGGATCAGCGTCGAGGCCGAACTCGGCATGCTCGGCGGCGTGGAGGAAGACATCAAGGTGGACGAGGGCCACGCCAGCCTGACCAACCCGACCGAGGCCGTCGAGTTCGTGCACCAGACCGGCTGCGACGCGCTCGCCGCGGCCATCGGCACGAGCCACGGCGCTTACAAGTTCAAGGGCCAGCAGAGCCTGCATTTCGACGTGATCAAGGCCATCCAGGAGAAAATCCCCGGCACGCCCATCGTCATGCACGGCAGCAGCAGCGTGCCGCAGGAGGAGGTCCGGCGCATCAACGCGGCCGGCGGCACGCTCGACCCCAGCGCGCGCGGCGTGGACGAAAACGAATACCTGCCCGCCGCCAAGCTCGGCGTGACCAAGATCAACATCGACACCGACGGCCGGCTCGTCTGGACGCGCGTGCACCGCGAGTTTTTCCGCGACCATCCGGGCGAGTTCGATTTCCGCCCGCCGGGCAAGACGTTCATGGACGAGTACGCGAAGTTCATCGCGCACAAGAACACGAAGCTCGGCAGCGCGGGCGCAGCTTGCCGGCGGTGCGGAAGGCTCTGGCGAAAGCGTAGCAACGACACGGGTCGCTCCCGCGATGGCGTGACCGTCGCACCGGTAGGCCGAAAACTTTGTCGCCTCGCGCCGGTCGCGGTGGTTAGGATGGCCCCATGTCGTCAGCCGCCGCCGTGGACCCCCGCCAGCTTGCGGCCGGGTCCGCCGTCGGCGGATGGCACCACGGGGCGCTCTTTCTGGTCAAGGTGGCGCGTCCAGGCTTCTGGACGACGAGCATGTGGTTTTACCTGCTGCCGCTCGGACAGCGCCACGTGTTCGGCCAATGGACGTTCTGGCTCGGGCTGTTTTACGTGACCTTTCCGCTGGGATTGCTGATCTACGGCTGGAACGACCTCGTTGACGCCGAGACGGATCGCTTCAATCCGCGCAAGGGCACGTTTCTGTTCGGGGCGCGGCCGGACGATGCCCAGCTCGCCGCGTTGCCGTGGCGGATCGCCCTCGTCGAGTTGCCCTTTGCCGTGGCGTTCGTGTGGCTGTTCGGTCCGAAGGCGCTCGCGTGGCTCGCCGCGCTGGTATTCGCCACGATGGTCTACAACTGGCCTCCGCCCGGCTTGAAGGGAAGGCCGCCGTTCGAGTTACTCAACCAGGCGGGCTACCTCCTGGTGTTCGTGCTCAGTAGCTGGCTCAACGACGTGCCGCAGCTTCCGTGGCAAACGTTTATTTTTGGCACGCTGTTCGCCATGCACGCGCACCTTTTCGGCCAGATCATGGACGTGGAGCCCGACCGGCTCTCGGGACGGCGTACCACGGCGGTGCTCATCGGGGTGGTCCGCGCAAAAATACTCGTCTGCGTGCTGCTCGCGGCCGAGGGCACGCTGGTTTACGTGAGTTTCCACGACTGGTTGATTGCCGCCTTCTTCGCGGCGAGCGCGGGATGGTTTGCGCTCGACGCGGCGGTGTTGTGGCGCGGTCGGTTGTACCGACCGGCGGAAATGCGGTTTTTCTTGTTGGGCTGGAACGCGGTCGCCGTGGTCAGCATGGGCTGGGTGTGGGTCACGGCAACCTTGACGAGAACCCGCTGAACGCCAGGAGGTAAACGTCCGGTCCCCGCAAATCCGGTCCGGGCAGCGTCCGTCGCTGGACTTTTGGTTTTTGGCCCGGATACTTCCCGGGTGTTTCCGTTGCTGATCGTTGCGCTCGTGCTGGCCGTGCTCCCGGTTTCCGCGTCCCCGCATGCGACGCCGGCACCGCTAGCCGATGGCGCGGCCGACGCGTCGGCGGTCCCCCCGCCCGCTTGGATGAGTCGGGTAAACGCCGGACCGGCCGGGTCGTTCCCGCCGCCGCGTTCGTTCACGGCGAACTACCTCATTACGTGGTCGGACGTTGAAGCCGGCCAGGTCGAGGCAAAATGCTTTTCGCCCGTCGGCGGCGCGGACATCCACACCGCCATCAAGGCGGCTTCGACCGGCGGCGCTCGCCTGCTCTACAAACTGGACGCCACCGGGACGTGCGTGGCGGATCGGCGCACGTTGCGACCGGTGAGGTTCGAGCAGCGTCAGGAGGCGTCGGGCAAGCACACGTACACCAAGGTGGATTTCACGCCGCGCGAGGCGGTGCGGACCAACGCCGATCCGACCGCCGCCACCGTCGATCCCGCGAAGGCTGTGCCGCGACATTTCCCGTATCCCGGCATGTTCGACATGCACAGCGCGCTGCTTTATCTCCGCAGCCTGCCCCTCGCCGACGGCGACGAGAAGACCTTTCCCGTGATGGCGTCCAACACCCCGTACCTCGTGACGATCAAGGTGCTGGACCACGAACGGGTCAAAATCCGGGCGGGCGAATATCCGGCCGTGATGTGTTCGCTCGCGCTGCAAAAAATCAACAAGCTCGGCGAACTCGAAGCCCACAAAAGCTTCAAGAGTGCGCGGGCGTGGATTTCCGACGATGCCGACCGACTTTTGTTGAAGATCGAGACGGAAGTCTTCGTGGGGTCGGTCAACCTGGAACTGGAAAAGGTGACCTTCTGACGGGTCAGTGGACGATGCGGCCGTCGTAAACCTGTCGGCCGTCCCGCCGATCATCGTCCGGGTTGTTCCGGCGCGGGGGCTCGTTGCGCCGGTCCGGCAGCAGCCGCAAAGCCGCGAGGGTATTGGTGTCCAGGCGACCGGAGCGCCGCAGCCGGTTGACCTCCTGAAAATTCGAGAGGGCCTCGGCCAGTTCATGGTTGGGTCGGCCATCGATCTCGCCGTCATAAAAGCCCGTGTGGGTCAGTAATTTTTGCGCACGGGAAATCGTGTCCGCTTGCACCGGGGGTGGCGCGAATTCAAACGGCGTGCCCCCGAAGTAATTCGTCAACGGCGCGGAAGGCGCGATGCGGTTGCGCCCGTCCGGCTGGTCTTCCGGGGGAGCGGGGCGCGGATCGCGGCTGTCCGCCGGATTGTCCTGGCGGGACACCGGGCGCGGCGTGGGCGCGGGCACGGACTGGCGCGCCGGAGGCGGTGTTGCCGCCGGGGGCGTGACGAGCGGACCCGGGGTCGCTTGCGCCGACTCGGCCGCCGCGCGGTCGATGGATCGGCGGGTGTCGTCGTCGAGTTGTCCGCTCACGGCGAGGCCATTGCGAATCTGATAACGCCGGAGTGCCTGGGTCGTCTCGTCACCGGCCGTGCCGTTGATCGGCCCGTAATAAAAACCCTGGTCGCGGAGAGCCTGCTGGTAATGCCGCAGGCTGTCATCCGCTCGCACGCTGCCAGCAACACCGAGGACGAGAAAGCCTGCCGCGAGGCAAGCGCGAAAAGTTTTCATGGAGGGAAAGGTTTTCACCGATATCGACTAGACGCGCTGGCGCCGGGTGGTATTCAAGCGCCCAGCGAGGCTGCCGCCACCGCTGCGGGCAACGGTTGCCGGGACGCCCCGTCGAGGTATTTGACGATACCATCGGCGATGGCGTCGGCAAGTTTCTGGCGGTAAGCCGGGTCGCCGAGGCGCTTCGCCTCCGCCGGGTGGCTCACGAAGCCGCCTTCCACGAGCACCGACGGGCCGCGCACTCGCCGGGTGACGTAGAGCGAGCGTTCCTTGATCCCGCGGTCAGTCGCCGCCGTGGTCGCCACGAGCGCACCCTGGATCGACTGCGCCAACGACTCGCCTTCCCGGGCCGACCAGAGTTCCACGTCGCGCGCCGCCACCGGATCGGCCTTCGCACCCGCCCCGAACAGCGACGCCCACATCCAGCCGCCGGCGGACGCCGACATCGCTTTGTTCGCGGAATAAAACGTCTCGATCCCGCTGGCGCGGTTCATGGCCACGCGGCCGTCGCCCGAGGCGTCGTTGAAATGGATGCTCACGAAGACCGCACCCGGCTGGGCGTTGCCCGTTCGCACCCTTTCCTCCAGCGAGATGAAGTGATCGTCCTCGCGGGTCAACCGTACCTTGACGCCCCGCGCGGTGAGGCATTGCGCGATCCGGCGGCCCACGTCGAGGTTGAGGTCTTTTTCGACCACCCCTTGCGAGACCGCGCCGGAGTCGCCGCCGCCGTGTCCGGGGTCGATGACGACCACCACCGGTCCGAGCGGGGACAGCGGCTCGGACGATGAGGCCCAATGCCACGAAGGCCACGGGCCGCCTACCAGCGCGTGGATGCACAACGCGAAAACGACCAATCCGCCCACGCCGTACCAATGCCGATGCCAGACGGCACTAGCAGGAGGTGCGGTCGATCCCGGCGGCGGATCGAAACGTCGACGAACGCGCGCGGCTTCGCGCGATGGCGCGGGTGCCTCGGGGGCCGCGTTCTCAGCCGGCGACAGAAGCAGTGGTTCGTTCGCCGCCCCGGTGGGCAAGCGGTCTTCGGGCGGCGCGGGCGGCTCGCCGTCCTCAGCCATTGCCCTTCAAGAGCGGTTCGAGTTCGGCCTCGGTCAAGGTGCGAAAGGCAACGTTCGATCCCGCCTTTACTTCCAGCACGGCGGCTTCCACCGTGGCGGCTTCGAGTTGTTCGCGGCGCGTTCGGCCCAGCGTGTTTTCGTCGGGTAGTTCATCCGGCTGCTTGTCGGTCTCGAACACCAGGAAACCCGCCGTCCACGCGTCGAGGGCGAGACGCAGGGCGGCATTCAGGTCGAGGCCGGTCTTGTAATCGCGGGCCAACAGCTTCTCCATTTGCTCGGCCGAACTGCGCGTCCCGCTCAACGCCGCGTATTCCTGGCGCGACTTGGAGAACGGCGTCCCGTTCGATTGGATGGACCCGTCGTAGTCGATCCGCATGAACGTGTTCTGCTTCGCGTCGGAGCCGAGTTCGACGAACAACACGCGCGCCAGATAAGGCGCTCCATAGATTTGTTCAAACGCCGCTTTGAGCGCCGGGCTGATCGAATAATTCGCCATCCGTCGCAACGACACGTCGCTCGAAGACCGCGTGAATCCTTCCGTGCTGGCGAGTTCGATGGCCGTCATCCGCAGGCGTTCGATGTCACCGGGATGCCCGATGGCCCCCATCGCAATGCGGTCGTAAATCTCGAAGATTTTTTGCCTCTCACGACCCAGCGTGAACAGCAGGACGCCACCGGCGAAATTCAGCGCCACGATGGGGCTGCCGGTGGCGATCTGATTCTCGATGTACTCGCGCCGGTTGGCGATGGCCTCGACGAAACGGAAAGGTTCCTCAATCATGCGGACGGGAGTTGCGGCTTGCCCCGGAGTCAGCCGATGGGGACGCCGGCGGAAAGCGGTTGCGCGGACGGATGGCGTCCGGCGTTGAAAAGACCGCGCAGGGTGTCGTCGGTGATGGTGCGGATGCCGTCCTTAGCGATGATCTTGACGATGGGAAAGATGCGCCCGTTGCGGTCCACCCCACCCGTGGCGGTGTCGGCTTCCGCCGCGGTGTCGAGCGCACGCAGGGTCAGGTTGAGGGCCTCCTCCAGGCTGTACTCGCTCAGCGGCTTGCGGCCCCAGGTGTTCTCGTAGTACAGCACGCCGCGAACAGCCGGCGAACCGGACCCGGTAGCCGCGTATTCGGCCACCTCGAAGTTCGCACCCATCACGTCGTAAAAGTACAGCTTGCTGCCCGGCTCCGGCCCGGTGAAGTCGTAAGTGGCGAACAACGGCACCACCACACCCACGCCCTGCATGACGAGGCCGAAGTTATCGCGCAGCAACTTGGAGAGCGCGCGGACCTTACCGCTCGTGCTCATTTCCTGGAGTTGGGTGCGGCGGTAGTATTGGAACGAATGCTCCAGCACGCGCGCCATTTCCCAGGCCGTCGCCGGGACGCCCGCGATGGCCATGACGGAATGGCGGTCGATCTCCAGCACCTTGTCGGCGCGGTCGTAGACGACGATGTTGCCCGCCGTGGCGCGGCGGTCGCCCGCGACGAGCACGCCCTCGGCGAATTTGAACGCGAGGATGGTCGTCGCCTGTGTCTGCGTGGGAATGGCGGCGGCACCATGTCCGGCAGGTAACCCGGCCGTGGGCATGGCAGCTCGCGGGTACAAACCACGCGACTGGAGCAGCGCGGCAAAGTCGCCCGGGTCGTGGCTCTCCGCCGACGCGGGCAGGCCTGGAAGGAAATTCATTACTGCCCGGTGCGCTGGCGGTAGCGCTTGGACTGATTGGGATCGACCTTCTTCATGCGTTTGAGCAAGTCATTCGTGTCGGGCTTGGACACATCAGGAGACTTCGGACCGTCGCTGTCGCCGCCTTTCGGCTCCCAAGGGGCCGGGGTCGGTGGTTTTTGGGTGCGCTCTGGCATAGTTGCCATCAAGTGTACTTTTCTTCCGCCCGTAACGCAAGATTTTCATCCGCTTCCGGCATCGCAAAACAACCGTTGCCGAAAACATTCCTTCTCTGTACAATAACGTGAGCCACCGCGCTCCGTCCGCAGTCCTTCGTCCTCCCCCCAATGATCGACCACACTGCTTCCGCTCTTTACCTGCTGAAAGCCGAGAACAACGAGGTTTTCGGCCCGATTAACTTCCAGCAGCTCAACTCCTGGGCCACCAGCGCGCAGATTTCGCCGCTGGACAAGATTTCCACCGACCAGCAGACGTGGTTCAAGGCCCCGATGGTGCCCGAACTCGGCATGGACTGGCTCATCGAACTGACCCCCGATCAACTCTACGGCCCGACGACCCTGGGCGCACTCCAGGAGTTTCTCAACCTGGGAGAGATCAACGCGGACACCCAACTCATCAATGCCCGCGACGGCACGGCGGCGGTCGTCCGCGATCTGCCGACATTGACGATCCCTCCGGAGGAACCCGAAGAACTCGAAGCCGGTGCCGACGGACCGGTGCGTACGGGCATCCGCAGCAGTCTCCAGCAGCGCATCCGCGAACTGGAAAGCACGCTGTTCGAGGAACGCCGCAATCACGAGGCCCTCGAAGAGCGTTACACCAAGCTCGAAGCGAAGTACGTCGAGATCGTCAAGCAGCGGCCCTGAGAAATTCACCGCCACACGGCGGTATCAGAGTTCGCTGCGCTGCCGGACCCGGCGTGGTCGTCGTGCGTGTCAGATCGTGTCGGAAAATCTTCCCGACGACAGCGGCTGCTCGACCAACCGGATAAGTTTGACCGCCCGCTGGCGTTTTGGTATCACGTTCGCCGTCGGGCCGGGATGGACGGGTAGGCCGTGATTGAACGCGCCCCACTGCCCGGTTGACTAAAGACGCCGACCCACCCTTGATCCGCCGCTTTCCCGCCCCCTTTCCTCTTTTCTATGTCCGACCGTCCGGCTTCCTCCACCCTGCCCGCTGATGATGTCGATGCCATCGATGAACTTCGCTCCGTCTACGGCAAGCTGACCGCCGAACTCAAAAAGATCATCGTCGGCCAAGACCACGTCATCGAACAACTGGCGATCTGTCTCTTCGCGCGTGGACACGCGTTGCTCATGGGCGTGCCGGGTTTGGCGAAAACGCTGCTCATCTCGCGGCTGGCGGAAACGATGTCCCTGAGCTTCAGCCGCATCCAGTTCACGCCCGACCTGATGCCGATGGACATCACCGGCACGGACATCTTGCAGGAACTGCCCGGCGGCAAACGCGAGTTCCAGTTTGCGAAGGGTCCGGTGTTCGCCAACATCGTGCTCGCCGACGAGATCAACCGCGCGCCTTCCAAGACCCAGGCCGCGATGCTGGAGGCAATGCAGGAACACCGCGTCACCGTCGCCGGGCGCACCTACACCCTCGACGCCCCGTTCTTCGTGCTCGCCACGCAGAACCCCATCGAACAAGAGGGCACGTATCCGTTGCCTGAGGCGCAGTTGGACCGGTTCATGTTCATGATCGGGGTGGATTATCCCTCGCGCGCGGAAGAAATCGCCATCGCGCGCAACACCACCGGCATGACCCTGCCGCGGTTGGATCACATCCTCGACGCCGAAAAAGTCCTGGCCTTCCAGGACCTCGTGCGCCGGGTGCCGGTGCCGGACCATCTTTACGAACTGGCGGTGGACCTCGTCCGTCGCACCCGCCCGAACGCGGGTGAGGCCCCCGGTTGGCTCAAACCGCTGGTGAGTTGGGGCGCGGGACCGCGTGCGGTGCAATACCTCATCTTGGGGGCAAAAACGCGCGCGGCGTTGCGCGGCAGCTACGTGGTCCGCATGGAAGACGTGATGGAAGTGGCCGACCCGGTGTTGAGGCACCGTGTGATGACGACCTTCACCGCCGAAAGCGAGGGCGTGAGCAGCCGCGACGTAGCGAAGCGGCTCGTGGAGGAGTTGGCAAAGGCGGCGTGAGTTTGATGAAACCGATGACTGACACATTGCCCGATGTGCCATCGTCACAACCCGCTGCGAAGCGCGCGGGTCTGCCCAGGATCGTGGTAATCCTGCTCCTTGGTTTAATTGCCATCGCCGTGACGTGGTTCGGTCCTCTTGGATCACAGCACCGAAACCTCCTCGCCGCCCAAAGGCACGCCAATTTCATCCGTCCGCAGATACAGTCGGATGCACGGTTCGAGAAAGTAAAAGTCGAGGCTTTCACCGGCGCGGGCGGCAGTTTGTGGATCGGTGGCTCTGTAAAATCGGAAGAAGACGGACAAGCCCTGAGAACAGCGGTCGCATCGACGCACCCACCAGTCATGACTCTGTTCCGCGTATTCCTTTTTCCACCGATTGAAGAGCGTCCCGGCTTTATCAAATTGCCTAATCTTGCACCGGGCGACAAGTAATCCCAACGCGATTAAACGGTTCCAGATTTTTACCCTGACATGGCAAACCCTCGCGCATTCTTAGATTCCGCTGTCTTGGCGCGCCTCCTCGCGCTGCCGCTGCACGCGCGGCAGGCCATGCTGGGCAGCGTTTCTGGCAACCACCGCAGCCCCGTGCGTGGGTCATCTCTCGAATTCGCCCAATATCGGAAATACGTCCCCGGTGACGACACGCGCCGGCTCGATTGGCGCACGTGGGGACGCAGCGACCGTTTCTACATCAAAGAATTCGAGGCCGACACCAACCTGCGCCTGTGCCTGCTCTTCGACACGAGCGGGTCGATGGGCTACGGACAAACGGGCAAGCAAACGCGGCTCGATTACGCCAAACGCCTCGGCGGCACCCTCGGTTATCTCGCCGCGCAGCAGGGCGACGGCGTCGGCCTGTGGACGCTCGCGGAAAAGCCCGTCAACGTCCCCGCCAAGCGCGGCGCGGCGCACCTCGGGGTCGTGCTGGACCAGCTCGACGGCATCAGGGCCGCCGGTGGCACGACGCTTCTTCAATCGCTCCACGACGCCGCCGAGCAAATTCGTCAGCGGGCGCTCGTCGTCGTGTTTTCCGATCTCTTCGTCCAGCCCAACGGACTCAAAACCGCCATCCAGCACCTGCGCTTCCGCAAGCACGACGTGGCGATCTTCCACCTGCTCGACCAGCAGGAACTCGACTTCGATTTCGACCGTCCCGCGCGGTTCGTGGACATGGAAGGCGGCGAGGCGATCCTGGCCGATCCGTCGCTCATCGCGCGCAACTACCGCGCCGCCGTCAAGAAATACCTCGCGGACCTCGACGAGGTAATCCGCACCACGGGAGCGGATTATCATCGGGTCAAGCTGCACGAAGCCTACGACGAGGTGCTCGTGCGTTTCTTGTTGGGACGGTTTCCGAAACGCGCCTCCCGATGACTTTCCTTGCCCCCTGGCTCCTCTACGGTTTGCCGCTGGCGGCTCTGCCGGTCGTGGTCCACCTGATTCATCTCTACCGCCGCCGGCAGGTGCGTTGGGCAGCGATGATGTTCCTGCTCGCCGCGCAACGGATGAACAAGGGGCTGTCGCGCTTGCGGCAAATCCTGATCCTCACCCTGCGCGTGTTGGCGGTGATGGCTCTCATCCTCGTCGTGACCCGTCCGCTGGCCGGCGGTTGGCTCGGTCTGACGGGCGGCGCGCCCGACACCGTGCTCATCCTGCTGGACCGTTCGGCAAGTATGGAACAACAAAATACCCAGACCGGAGTCAGCAAGCGGGCCGCCGGGCTGCGGAATCTTTCCAAGGCGATCACAGACGCCGTCGGCACCCGCTCGCGGCTCGTGCTGATTGACAGTGCATTCGGCAAGCCGCTCGCCCTTCCGAAAGCCGCCGCCCTGCTGGACCTGCCGCAGACGGCCGCGACCGACACCCGGGCGGACATTCCTGGGTTACTGCAAGACGCACTCGACTATGTCACCACCAACAAAACCGGGCGCACGGATGTGTGGTTGCTCAGCGACTTGCAGGCGAGCGATTGGGACGCCTCCGGCGGGCGTTGGGAACCGCTGCGGAAGGCGTTCGGCGCGGCGCAGGGCATCCGTTTCCACCTGCTCTGTTACCCGCAACCGGCGCGCGACGACCTCGCCGTGGTCGTCAACCGGGTCGAACGCCGCGAAACCGCCGACAAGGCCGAGCTGCTCCTGGATTTGCAGGTGACCCGGTCCGGGGACGACGCGCCACCGGTCGAAGTGCCGTTGCGCTTCGTCGTCAACGGCGCGGCGACGACGGTGAAAGTCACTCTCAAAGATAACCGTTTCGCCATGCAAGGCTACGCGCTCCCCATCGATAAATCGGTGAAACGCGGCTGGGGCCGGGTGGAGTTGCCCAACGACTCCTGGGCGGCGAACAACGCCAGCTATTTCGTGTTCGACGAACCGGCGGTGCTGCGCAGCGTGATCGTGTCGGACGACCCCGCCGTGTCGGACCCGCTCGCCGCCGCGCTCAATGCCGCCGCCGACCCCTCGCGCAAATACGCCGCGACCACGCTACCCGTGCGCCGGGCAGCGGAAATCCCTTGGGCCGACACCGCGCTCATCGTCTGGCAGGCGCCCCTGCCCAAGGCGGACGACGTGCTCGCCAAACAATTGCACGAACACGCCGCCAACGGGCGCGCGCTCATCTTCCTGCCGCCGGACAATCCGGATGACACCGAGTTATTCGGACTGCGCTGGGGTCAGTGGGAAACCGCTTCGACCAACCAACCCGAAACCGTGGAGTGGTGGCGCAACGACGCCGACCTGTTCGCCAACCTCCGCGACGGCTCGGCGCTGCCGGTCGGCGCGTTGGAAATCTCGCGGCGCTGCACGTTCAACGGCGACGGCGTGCCGCTCGCGCGGGTCGTGGGCCGGCAGCCGCTGCTGATGCGTGCCGCGCCGGGACAGGGTGGTGGCGCGGTGTATTTCCTCGGGACGCTGCCGGGCACGTCGAGTCTGGCGCGCGACGGCGTGGTGATGTTCGCGCTGATGCACCGTGCGCTGGGCCAGGGCGCACTGACGCTCGGCCGGGCACAGGCCCGGGCGGCCGGACCCGGCGCGCTCGGCCCCAACCCCGAACAGTGGCAGCCGGTGGACGCGCACGCGGTCAACAGCTTTGCCGAGGACCTGCCGCTGCACGCGGGCGTGTTCGCGTCGGGCGAGAGACTAGTCGCGCTCAACCATCCGTCCAGCGAGGATGTGCCGCAGGTCCTCACGACCGCGCAACTGGGTGAATTGTTTGCCGGACTCGATTACCAGGTGCTCACCGACACGCTCGAAGACAGCCGCAGCCTGACCAACGAGGTGTGGCGCACGTTTCTCATCATCGTGGCCGTGGCGATCCTCGGCGAGGCGTTGCTCTGCCTGCCGGGGCGGCGCGAATTGCCGGCGGCCACCCGCGCGACGCGGCCGTTTGCCACGGCGGCGACCGCTGCAACCACCCTTTAAATAAACGTGTGAAAAATTTTCCGAATAGGCCGCAACGCGGCCGGTTGTCGCAGGGTAGGGATGGCTCTCCGAGCCAGTCCCTAATTTTTCTGGATAACGCTCGTGCCCACGGAGGTCATCCCAGCCAAAATAGGGACTGGCTCGGAGAGCCATCCCTACCCTGCGACGACGCCTGAGGCGGGAGCACCGCTCGCACGCTTCGTTGAACGGACCGCATGAACCACCCTCCCTCTAGCCAGAGCCTCGTCTGGACGCACACTCCGCTCGCTCTGGCGGTGGCGGTCGTCTTTGTCCTCGCCGTCGCGGTGCTCGGCTTGCTCGCGTGGCAACGCAGCGGTTTCCGTCGTGTCACCGGTCTGCTGGAGGCGCTCCGATTGTTGATCGCGGTCTTTATCGCGGTGACCCTCTTCCAGCCCGAATGGCGCGAGGTGTTCAAGCCGGATTTCAAGCCGACGCTGACGATCCTCGTCGATGATTCCCATTCGATGGACACGCGGGACATCATCGACCCCGCGCATCCCGGCGACGAGCCGCGTTCCCGCGCGGAAACGGCCCGTCCGCTGACCGACCTCGCCGCGTGGAAGGAAATCGCGCAACGCATGGACGTGGTCGTCGAGCCGTTTTCGTCCACCCAGACGCCGCCGCAGGAAGCGACCGACCTCAACGAGGCGCTCGCGCGCACCGCCGAGAAATACCCGCACCTGAACGCCATCGTCCTGCTCAGCGACGGCGACTGGAACGCCGGCGACCCGCCCGCCCAGGCCGCGATGCGTTTGCGGATGCGCGACGTGCCCGTGTTCGCGGTGCCGCTGGGTTCCGAAACGCGCCTGCCCGACGTGGCGGTGACGAGCTTCGACGTGCCGACGTTCGCCGTCGCGGGCAAACCGCTGCGCGTGCCCTTCACCATCGAAAGCTCGCTGCCGCGCGACGAGGCCGCGACCCTGGAACTCCGCACGTCCAACGGCGAGATCATCACCAAGGATGTCGTGATCCCGGCGATGAGCCGCTTGCAGGACGTGATCTCGATGCGCCCCGACCGGCCGGGCGAACTCAAACTCAAGCTCACCGTCCCGCGCACGGGTGGCGAACGGTTCCTGGACAACAACTCGATGGAAGCGACCCTGTCCGTCCGCAAGGAACAGCTCCGGGTGCTGGTGATCGACTCGTTCCCGCGCTGGGAGTTCCGCTATCTACGCAACGCGCTGGAACGCGACCCCGGCGTGGAGGTCAACTGCCTGCTTTTCCAGCCCGACGTGGGCGCGGTCGGCGCGGGGCGTGGTTACCTGCCCGCGTTTCCCAGGGATGACGCGCTCGCCAAGTACGACGTGGTGTTCCTCGGCGACGTGGGCGTCGCGCCGGGACAACTCACCACCGAGCAGTGCGGCGCGTTGCAAAAGCTCGTGCGCGACCAGGCGGCGGGGCTGGTTTTTCTGCCGGGGCTGCGCGGCTTCGAGTCAACGCTGGAATCCACGCCCTTTGTCCGACCTGCAGCCAGTCGTCTGGGACGCGTCGCAGCCGCGCGGGTTCGGCACGTCGATCCCCGGAAACTTCGCGTTGACCGAGGCCGGCGTGCACAGCCTGCTCACGAAGCTGGAGGACACCGACGAGGCCAGCGCGCGGGTCTGGCGGACGCTGCCGGGATTCCAATGGTACGCCCCCGCCACCCGGGCAAAGGCCGGGACGGAAATCCTCGCCACCCACGGCACAGAGACCAACCGCTACGGGCGGATCCCGCTCATCGTCACCAAAACCTACGGGGCGGGCAAAATCCTGTTCATGGGTACAGACGCGGCCTGGCGCTGGCGCAAAGGCGTCGAGGATAGATATCACTACCGTTTTTGGGGTCAGGTGGTACGGTGGATGGCCTACCAGCGAAACATGTCCCAAGGAGACAAGATGCGCCTGTTCTATTCACCGGACCGCCCGCGGACGGGGGCCGTGCTCACGCTCAACGCCAACGTGATGAGCCAGACCGGCGAACCGATGCACGACGGGGTCGTCATCGCGCAGATCACCGCGCCCTCGGGGAAAACGGCCAGCGTGCGTCTCGCCCCGGCCGGCGCGGAGGCGTGGGGATTGTTTACGGGCGTGTTCATGCCGCTGGAGCCGGGCGAACACCACGTCCGGCTGACCTGCGCGAATGCGGGCACGTTCCTCGACACCACCGTTTCGGTGCAGGGCACGGCGCGGGAGAAACTCGGCGACGCCGCGAAATTCGACGTGCTCAAGGAAATCACGCAACTGACCCGCGGACGGTTCATCGAGAGCACGGACCCGGCCACGATCATCGCCGCCGCCGCCGCCCTCCCCCAGCCTGAACCGCAGGAACGGCGCATCCAGCTCTGGGCGCATCCGGCCTGGGCCGGCACGCTGATTTTCCTGCTCGGTGCGTTCTGGATTGGCCGCAAGCTCGCGGGAACTTTCTAGCCTCAACCTCGCCCAACTATGGACCAGTCACTCCCGCCCGTGCTCGAAACGAAGCTCGCCGACTTCCGGCGGCGCGTCTGGATCGTCAAGCTTGCCGAGGCGGTCCTCGCCGCGATCTTCGGCATCGTGCTGTCGTACCTGTTGGTCTTCGCGCTGGACCGCGTTTGCGAGACGCCGGGCTGGCTGCGTTTGATGCTGCTCTGCGCGGGCGGCGCGGTGCTCGGACTTGGGGTGCCGTTGAAATGGCACCGGTGGGTCTGGCGCCAGCGTCGCCTGGAAGATGCCGCGCGGCTGCTGCGGCGGACTTTCCCGCGGTTGGGTGACCAACTGCTGAGCATCGTGGAACTGGCCCGGCACGACCAACCCGCGGCCGGGCGCAGCGAGCGGCTCGTGCGCGCGGCGATGGAGCAGGCGGCGGACGCCGTGAAGGACAAGGATTTCACCCACGCGGTGCCGCAGGCGCGCCACCGGCGTTGGGCCTGGGCGGCGGCGGCGGCGGTGGCGGTGGCGGTGGCGGCGTTCGTCGCGGTCAACGCGGCGGCGCGCAACGCCTTGGTGCGCTGGTTCCAGCCGATGGGGAACACCGAGCGCTACACGTTCGCGCAGGTCGAGGCGCTGCCGAACCGGCTGGTGGTCCCGTATGCCGAACCGTTCAATCTGCCGGTGCGGCTGGCATCGACGACCGTCTGGTCACCCGCCGATGGGTACGGGCGGATCGCGCGGGCAACCGTGGGTGCACGCGCCGCAGGCGGACAACGCATACCCGTTGGCGTTTTCGCCGCAAAAGGAGGACGCGCCGCTGGCGGTCTGGTTGGGCGACGTGCGCAAGACGGTGAACGTGCAGCCGCGTCCCCGGCCGGAGTTGGAAGAAGTGACCGTCCGGCTCAAACTGCCAGCCTATCTCCAGTACAAGACCGAGCCCAGCATCGCCGTGCGCAGCGGGTCGGTGTCGGTGTTGAAAGGCTCGCAGGCATCGTTCGAGGCAAAGGCCAGCCGGCCGCTGGCGGCGGCGGAGTTCGACGGCAAGACGCAAAGCGTGACCGGCGAAAAGATCGTGACGGATTTCGCCCCCGTGGACGGGGACGTGGAGCGTCGGTTCGCGTGGCGCGATATCGACGGCCTGACGCCACGCGAACCGCTGGTGTTGAAAGTACACGCCGCCGAGGACGAGCCCCCGAAGATCGTCGCGCGCCGCGATAACCTCGAACAGGTCGTGCTCGATTCGGAGGTGGTGACCTTCGACGTGAACGCGTCGGACGACTTCGGCGTCAAGCAGACCGGACTGAGTTGGACGGGTTCCCTGACGGAGGCCGACGGCAAGACGCCGATCAAGGGCGAGAAGATCGCCGCCGCCGGCGCACCGGAACAGAAGGAACTCGAAGCACGCGCGACGTTTTGCGCGACCCGCGAGGGGGTTGCCCCGCAGACCATTGAACTCCGCGCCTGGACCGACGACTACCTGCCCGGCCGCCCGCACGCCTATTCGGCCAGTTTTATCCTCCAGGTTCTCAACAAGACCGACCACGCCATGTGGGTGACCGAGCAGTTCGGCCGCTGGCTGGAAGCCGCCAAGGAAACCTACGAGCGCGAGCAACAGCTTCACGAAACGAACAAGGAGCTGCGCGCCCTGTCCCCCGAGGAACTCGACCGGCCCGAAAATCGCCGCAAAGTCGCCCAGCAGGCCGCCAACGAGAACGCCAACGCCGCCCGGCTCGACAACCTGAATGATTCCGGTCGTCGTCTGGTCGAGCAGGCCACCAAGAACGACGAGTTCGACGCCAAACGCCTGGAATCGTGGGCGACGATGCTCAAATCACTCAAGGACATCGCCGCCAACCGGATGCCGAGCGTCTCCGACCTGCTCAAGCAGACCGCGAACGCCGCCCAAGGTAGCAAACCGCCCGGCGGCCAGTCAAGCCCGACCAACCCTTCGCAGTCCAGGCCCGACGCGCAGCCGACCCCACCCGGCGCGGAGCAGAACGGGGCCGCCCCGCCCTCGAAAAGCGGCACCAACCTCGCGCAGGGCAACAACCAGCCGCCGACCTCGCCGCAGCAGTCCGGGCCGATTGATCCCAACGCGACGCCGAAGCCGCCCGCGCCGAGCCTCACCGACCGCGAGGCAAGCATGAGCAAGCCGCCCGAGGCCAAGCCGCCCGATCCGAACGCCCCGCCCAAACCGCCCGGCGGCGGCAGCTTGAAGTTGCCGAATACCACGCTCGACGCGGTGGCCAGCAAAAAGAAACCCGAGGACGAGGCCCCCAAGCCGCCGGAATCGCCCGCGCAGGAGAAGATGGAAAATGCCGTCACGCAGCAACGCGACCTGCTGGCGGAGTTTGCCAAGGTGTCCGACCAGTTGAACGACATCCTCGGCAGCCTGGAGGCGAGCACGTTTGTCAAACGACTCAAAGCCGCTTCCAAGCAACAGATGCAGATGGCCAGCCACATCAGCACGCAGACGCTCGACGCGTTCGGCATCGGTCACGACACGGCGCTGGCCGCCGTGCCCATCGCCCATCAAGCCAAGGAGCAGAGCGAGATCGTGCGGACGCTCCAGAACGACCTCGACGCGTACAGCCAGCGCAAGTCCGACGCGCATTTCAAGAAGGTGCTCGGAGAGATGCGCAAAACCGAGATCGTGCGCGAACTCGAACGCGACGGCGACAAGATCACCACCAACCTGACCGGCGAAGGCATGATCGGTTCCGAATACTGGGCGGACACATTGGACCGCTGGGCGGAAGAAATGGTCGCCGCCAGCAATTGTAAATCTTCCTCGTGCCGGGGCAGCGACAGCCTGCCGCCGGAGATCGTCCTGAAGGTCATGCAGACGCTCCGCGACGAGATGCAGTTGCGCGACGAGACGCGTGAGATGGAAAAGGCCAAGCCGAACCTGGAAGCGGACAAATACACGGCCGGCGCGCGGCCCCTCGGAGACAAACAGGCCGACATCGGCAAGCGGGTCGATGGGGCCGCGGACGACATCCGCGACCTGCCGGAAGGCGCGGAGAAGTTCGGCAAGGAGTTGAAGCTGCTCACGGAGGTCAGCAGCGTGATGGCCGAGGCTCACGATCTCCTCGCCCAGCCGGCCACCGGCGCGCCGACGGTCGCGGCCGAGTCGGAAGCCATCGAACTCCTCCTCCAGTCCAAACGCAAGAGTCCCAACGGCGGCGGTGGCGGCGGCTCGACGGCCGGCGGCGGCGGGCGCGCCGAACACGCGACCGAAGCGGCGCTCGCCGACATCGGCCCGGGCGCGGACGCGCAGAGCACCGTGGCCGTCCGTCCGGTCGGGCAGGCGACCGGCCACGCGGGCAAGGAGTTCCCGGCGGAGTTCAAGGGCGGCCTGGATGCTTACTTCAACCTGCTCGAAGGACCGGGCACGCGGCAATGAGGCGCCTCCGGCTCCTGGCGTTGATGCTGGTTGGCACCGTCGCGGTCTCCGTCCGCGGGGACGAGCCGGCTGTCGGCGTCCCGTCGGAAATCACCGCGAAGTGCACGGCCTTCCTCAACAAGGTCAACGCCGCTCGGCGCAAGGAACTCGACAAGCGCATGGCCGACGAGATCGCCGACGTGGCGAAGGTCACGGGCCTCGACGCCGAGGGGGTCAAAAAGCTCGAAGCGGCGGCGGTCACCGCGGAAGACGCCGCGCAGGCGGACCTCCTGACCAAAGCCGTGGAAATGTACGCCAAAGCCTACGCCAAGGCGGGCGGGCGTGGCATAGGCGAACTGGAAAAGCCCGGCGTGGTGGAGGCCGCGTCCCGGAGCGAGTCGGGATTTGACACAGCGGTCCATTACACCCACGCCCTCGACCAGACCGCGTGGACCGATGCCCTCGCCCACACGCTCACCCCCGAGCAGGCCGCCGCGTGGCAGAAATCGCGCGACGCCAAGCTCGGGCCGGTTTCCAAGGAGTTCGAGGACATGCTCGACCGGCAGGAGGACCAGGTCCGCACGACGCTTTCCAGTCCGATGTTCACCCGGAGCACCGAGATCATCGACACGCTCGGTCTGCCCAAGGACCGGGCCGACGCCGTCACGGCCCTGGCGAAGAAGGCCATCGACGCCAGCATGGACGGCTGGCGCAAGGAGGCCCGGAAGATGTTCCTGGCCAACGACGAGACGACCCGCACCCGGCTGACGCGCGGCATGCCGTTTTACTCGGCTCCCCAGGAAGAAAACGCGCCGGAAAACCAGGCCGTCTGGACGCAGGGCATCGCCAAGCTGCTCAGCGCCGACGACCGCGCCAAGCTGGAATCCTCGCACGGCACCCAACGCAAGCGGCGCACCCACGCCCTGGCCATGCTGATGCTCACGATCATGGACGAAAAAGTGGCGTTCACCACGAGCCAGCGCCCGAAGCTGGAGCCGATCATGGAGCGCCTCGTGCAAGGGGTGGAAGAATTTTATCCGCAGGCCGACAACAACAACGATTACTTCAACCTTAGTCCGAGTTCGTTCTATAAGGCCGCCGCCGCCGCCAAGGCAGACGAGTTGCGGCCGGTCCTCGACGATCTTCAATGGAACCACTGGCAGGAAGCCAGCCACGACAAAGCCCAATCGGACGAGGACGAGGAGGAGGTCCAGCCGTCCCCCACGCCGGCCAAGACGGGTGCGGACGCCATCGAGGAACCGGAAGACCTGGAGCAACTCGTCTCCGATTATCTCTCCACCAAATCCGCCGTCGAGCGGAAGGAACTCGACACGACCATGCTCCTCCAGGCGGAGGACGCCGCGCGGATCGCCGCGTTGCCGCCCGACACCGCCGCCCGCTTGCGGACAGCAGCCCACGGCGCGGCGGAAATCGCGTTGGCGAACTGGTCCTCGTCCCTCGAACAATCCGTGCGCAGCCAGATTCAGGGAGCGACCCGCGAGTCCGTGCAGCAGCGCCTCGGCAACATGAGAAACTATTATTTCGGCCAGCCGACGCCGAAAGAACAGGCGGTTTGGAAACAGGCCATGAAGACCGACCTGACGCAGCCCCAGCAGGACGCTTGGCAGGCCGAGCGCGATGCCCGGGCGCAGTATAGCGACGATGCGATCACGCAGTTCTTGCTCGCGGAATTCGACCGCAATTTCGTGCTGACGCCGGACCAATGGGAACGCCTCGCGCCGATCTTGAGCAAAACGCTCCGTGACTACCGGCCGGATATCGGCCGGATGTTCTCCAACAACAACATGCAATGGTTTCTCACGAGCTACTACATGTTCCTGCCCCTGCACGCGATCCCAGAGGCGGACTGCAAGGCGATCATCGGCCCCGAACGCTATGATCGCTGGGTGGGCAGCAACGGCTACCGCTACAGCGTGCAATACTGGTCGAACCTGAAGGAATACCACGAGCAGCGCGTCAAGGAGGCCAAGAAATGAGACGTTTCGTGGCTGCCGTCGGCCGACGTGGGGCCAGGCTCGCGGCGGGCCTTGTGGCCATCGTCGCCGTCGCCCTGCCGGTCCGCGCGCAGGACCCCACGTTGCGCTACGGCGGGCAGATTCCGCCGGAGGTCGATACCATCTACCAGCGCGGCCTCGCGTGGCTCGCCAACGCCCAGAGCACCGAGGGAAGTTGGAAGGGCGGCAACGAGGGCTGCGGGGTGGATGGCATTTGCCTGATGGCCTTCCTCGCCAGCGGGGAAGACCCGAACTACGGCCGCTACGCCCCGACGATCCGGCGCGCGATCCGCTCGATCATCTCGCGCCAGGAGGAAAAAACTGGTTACCTGCCGAGCAGCATGTACCACCACGGTTTCGGCATGCTCGCGCTCTCCGAGGCGTACGGCTCGGTGGACGAATCGTTGCTCTGGGAAGGCAACAAACCCGTCCGCACCATCGGCAAGACGCTCGACCTGGCGATCCGCTGCACCGTGGCTTCGCAAAAGAAAAATCGCTGGGGCGGCTGGCGGTATTCCCCGGATGCGACCGACGCGGATACGTCCGTCACCGGTGCCGTGCTGATGGGCCTGCTGGCCGCGCGCAACGCCGGCTTCGACGTGCCCGACGAGACCGTCAACGCCGCGATGGAATACATGCGCCGCTCCACTTCCAAGGACGGCTCCGTGGCGTATTCCGGCGGGTTCGGCTCGATGGGCGGGTCCATGAACCTGACCGCCATCTCCGCGCTGGTCGGCGCCGTCACCAAAACCAAGGACACCGATCAATACAAGGCCGCTCTGAAACGTCTCCAGGAAAATCTCGAACACCCCGAGACGAGCTATCCGGAATATTTCCGGTACTACATGGCCCAGGCGTTGTTCCAGGGCGATTACGATGCGTGGCAGAAGTGGAACGCGGGCAAGGTCCGTGAACTCCACGACGCCCAACACGACGACGGCTCGTTCGGCAACGGCGCGTACGGCACCGGGATGTCGCTGCTCGGCCTGGCGCTCAACTACCGCTTCCTGCCCATCTACGAACGATGAAATCCCGCCTCACGATCCTGCACGCGGCGTTGGCGGCGGTGCTGCTGCCGTTCTCCCCGGCGAAGGCGCAGAAAATCGTCATTCTCAAGGGCGATCCCCCTGTGACCGCTTCTTCCCGCCGGAGCGGCAGCGCCGAGAAGAAGCCCGAGGCCACCCCGGACCCCGCTCCGCCGGCGACGCTGCACTGGAACAACGGCGAGAGCGTGACCGGCGAGCTGATCGGGGCCACGGACGATGCCCTGGTGTGGAAGTCGCCGCTGTTCGACGATCCGCTCGAACTCACCTGGACGGCCATCCACCGGATCGAAAAAAATCCGGCCGACGGCACGCCGCTGGACCCGTTCGCCTTCGTGCTGCGCGACGGCAGCCGCGTCTACGGCGATCTGACCGGAGTGACGGACACGACGGTGAGCATCCACAGCACGCGGCACGGCGACGCCGTCCTGCGCCGCGCGGAGGTGATCGGCGCGTGGCGGCTCAAGAACACGCGGCTCGTGTACGCCGGCCCGTGGGGCGAATCGGGCTGGGTGTCCGCGCAGGCGGTGCGCCTGGATCAGGAGAACACGACGCAGTACGACACGGTCGGCAAGGTGCCCGTGCGTCTCACCGGTCCGGGCGGCTCGCTCGTGATGCCTTTCTGGCACCGGACGCTCTCCAATTCACTGACGCTGCCGGACCGGGTGGACGTGGAGTTCCATCTGCACGCCAGGGACCAGCCGGCGTTTCAACTCGTGCTCGACGGACGCGAGAAGAAACGTCTGCGGATCGAGACCTGGGGCAACGAGGTGGTGCTCGCCACCTCGAAGACGTTTGAAAAGATTTGCCAGCTCGACGAGAAAGATCGGAGCATCGCCCTGCGCGTCTGCTGGGACCGCCCGGCCCGGCGCTGCCAAGTCTACACTTCGGGCGGTAAGCTCCTGACGGAATGGACCGTGCCGGACGCGAGTGAAGGCGGCAAACCGGCCGTTCTCCTCGCCAACCGGGGCCACGACCTGACGCTCGATTTCCTGCGCATCCGCGAATGGGACGGCCAGCCGCCCGTCGCGTGCGACGGAGACCACCCCCGGGTCGAACTCGACAACGGCCGCTTCCTGACGGGCACGGTGAGCGCGGTCGAGGCGGGTGCGGTGACCATCGATTCGCCGGAGGGAAGTCCGGCGCAGGACGTTCCGCTCCAGGACATCGACGCCGTGGTGTTCGCGGACGCGGTGCCGCAGCCGAACCTCCGCGAGACCACGCTGTCCTGCGCCGACGGCACGCTGCTCCACGGCGAGTTCACCGGCTTCCAGGACGGCCGCGCTTTGCTCAAAACCACGTTCACCGAAGCCCCGCTGCCGGTGAAGATCGACGACATGCAGCAGCTTTTCATCCGCTCCCCCGCCCACGCGCTTGCCACCGTCCCCGAGTTGCCGCGCATCGTGAAGATCAAGGGGCTGCGTCAACTTTTCACCCGCGCGGGCGCGTCCGCCGAGCCGCCGCTAGAGTCGCTCGATAAGATCGTCGTACAAGGTACGACCTTGCATGGGCACCTCGTCGCCGCCGCCGGTGGCACCGGGCCGCGCTGGCTGCCGGTCGGCGGAAAAAATCCGGTCACGCCAGCCACGACCGTCGTCAGCGAAATCACGCGCGTCTTCCCCCTCGGCGCGGAAGAGCCGCCCCCGACCAGTCTTCTTTACACCCGTATGGGGGACGCGCTGCCCGGGGTGTTGCACAACCTGGACCGCAAGGAGGTCGATTTCGACTCGCCCTGGATCGAGGCGAAAACCCTGCCGACCAGCGAACTGCAAGCCATCCAGTTCGATTCCGTCGGCAAGGGGTCCATCACGGGTTTCGACACCCCGGGCTGGCAGGTCATCAAAGGAAACCGGGCCGAGATCGGGGAAAAACCGGGCCTGGTGAAATTGACCCCCGGCGCGGTGCTCGGCCATCCGGCCGCCTCCCAGGAAGGCGAGGTCAAATTCGCGTTCGACACGGAGAATTATTCCTGCCTGCGCCTGCGGCTTTTTTGCGAGGGCACGAATCCCGCCCGCTCGCTGAACTACATCCTCATGCGTTCGAACAACCGGATTTCCTCGGGCGTGGAAACGTCGGAAGGTCAATTCAACAATCAGCACCAGACCATCGCCCAGAACGGACCGGTGCCAATCCGGCTCGTCATCGACGAGAAGTCCGTCCGCTTCTACGTCAACGAGGCGTTGACCGAGACCGTCTGGTATCCGGCGGCCAAGCGGGCGGGCGCGGGGCTGCTCCTCGAATCCTCCAGCGTGTGGGGAAACGCTCCGCAGGAACTGACGCTTTCGAAGTTCAGCGCCACTTCGCCCACCGGCCGCAGCTTTCTCGTGAGCGTCAACGCCGAGGCGAAGGCGCAGGCGCTCATGGTGCCGCGTTTCCGCAAGGACGATCCGCCGCGCCACGCCCTGCTGGCGACCAATGGGGACGTACTGCGCGGGGAGATCGTGGCCTTGACCAACACGCAGATCGGCTTCCGCATCGGGCTGGAGACGCTCCACATTCCGCGCGAACGGGTCGCGGCGATGATCGCTCTGCAACCGCCCGTCGCGGCACCCCCCGCCGAAGCGGGCGACGCCACCCAGAAGCTCCTGGAAAAGCACGTCGCCCTGCAAACGTGGTACAGCAACGTGGGTTACAGTTCGCTGTTGAGCATCATCCGGCAGTCGGTGCCGGAATTGAAGTTTCAGACCCCAACGGAGCAGGACTCGCAACGCGTGCAGTTCCGTTTCGACAACCAGTCGGTCGGCGACGTGCTCGACAGCATCTGCGAACAGTTCAACCTGCGCTACCACGTCGATAAAGGCGTGATCGTGCTGGAAACGCGCGGCGGAAAACCGGAGACGAACCTCGTGCGGAAAGCGTATTGGTTGAAAACCGACCCATTTGTCGGGCATGGTTCGGCGGCAGACATGCTCGCGGCGAAAGACGTGCCCTTCCCGAAGGGAGCCAGGGCCGACTGGCAGGCGAGTTCCCAATGCCTTGAAATCACCAACACCGCCGCCAACCAGGCGAAGATCGAAGGGCTGCTCGCCAATGAATTCGGCGGGACGCTCGGCTCGCCGACGCATTGGCTGCTGTTGCGGAACGGCGGCAGGATCGGGTTGATCGTGGAAAAATTCGAGCCTGATGGCGTGCGCGGGACGCACCCGATCTACGGCCGCTGCAAGGTGCCCTTGGCGGACGTATACGCGGTGCGGAACACCATGCCCGAGCCGACGGCGGCGGCGCACGCGGTCAGCGGCTGGCGGATGGTCTACGCGCCGGAACCCGTGATCCCCGAAAGCGGCGGTGAAAATTCCGAGATGCTGGGCAAGGACGCGCCGACCTTCAAACTGAAGATGCTCACCGGGGGCGAATTTGATCTCGGCCACCAAAAGGGCAACATCGTGGTGCTCGATTTCTGGGCGACGTGGTGCGCTCCGTGCATCAATTCGCTGCCGGGTCTGATCGAGACGGTCGGACAGTTTCCTCCCGAGAAGGTGAAACTCGTTGGGATCAACCAAGCGGAAGCGCCCGAGCAGGTGAAGCGTTTCCTGGAAGTCCACAACTGGAAGCTCGACGTGGCGATGGACGCGGGGCAATCCGTGGCCAAGCAGTACGGCGTCGATGGCATCCCGCACACGGTGATCGTCGGGACCGACGGCAAGGTCGCCTGGGTCCAGACGGGAGCGAACCCCGATGGCGAGCAGGCGGTGAGCGATGAATTGAAGAAGCTGTTGGGCAGCGGCGGCACGGCGGCACCGGGCGAGACGCCGAAACCCGAGGTCAAGTCCGGCGACGGGCCGGCACATTAAAGCGTTTTTCAGTTGCCTGTAGAGGTCTTTGAAGGTTGGCTGGTTGACTATGCCAGCGACCTATTCCTTGGACCTGCGGCGGCGGGTGGTGGCTGCCGTGGATGCGGGTGGTGCAACGCAAGAACAGGTCGCCGCCCGCTTTTCGGTCAGCCTGGGTTGGGTGCGCAAGCTCCTGGGCCAGCGTCGGCGGGTGGGCCACGTTGAGCCCATCGGCCACCGTGGCGGGGCACCTCGCCGCCTGGACAAGCGGGCCGTCGAAGCGGTGCGCGCCGCCGTCGCGGCCCAGCCCGACATTGCCCTGGAGGAACTGCGCCTGCGCCTGCGCCGCCGCGAACGGGTGCGGGTGAGCGTGCCCACGCTCTACCGGGTCATCGAGGCGCTGGGGCTGCCACGCAAAAAAAGACGTTTCTCGCCCGCGAAGCCGACGAGGGAGAACGCGCGGCCTTCCGCGAGCGCATCGGCCAGGTAGACACAGGCACCCGGCGGCTGATCTTTCTCGACGAGACGGGCTGCAACCTGAACCTGACCCGCCGCTACGGACGCGCGCCACGCGGCGTGCGCCTAGTGGACCGCAGCGTCCCGCGCAACACGCCGGTCAACCGCTCGCTGGTTGGAGCCATGAGCCGCGAGGGCATCCTGACCAGCATGGAGGTGGAGGGAGCCATCGACGGCGACGCGTTCTTCGTCTTTCTCCAAAGAGCCCTCGGCCCGTGCCTGCGCGCGGGTGACGTGGTGCTCATGGACAACCTGTCCACGCACAAGAGCGTCCGCATGACCCAAGCCATCCAAGCACGCGGGGCCGAGGTGATCTTCCTGCCGCGCTACAGTTCCGACTTCAACCCCATCGAGGGAGCCTGGAGCAAGCTCAAAGCCTACCTGCGCCGCGTCGCCGCACGCACGCCCAAAGCCCTTGAGCGCGCCTTGGCCCGTGGTCTGGCACGGATCAGCGCCAGCAACGCCCGCGGCTGGTTCCAACACGCTGGGTATCGAACCGCCTGAATCTACACACAACTGAGAAACGCTTTAGAGGGCGTCTGAAAAGGGGTGTTTTGGTGGTCATTTTGCCGGGCGGCAAAGTCGGCGCAGCATGAGTCGGCTCATGGCTAGATAGATCAGGTTTTCTTCGGTGGCGGGCAGGAACTCGTAGTCTTTGGAAAGCCGCCGGTAGTTGCCCAGCCAGGCAAAGGTGCGTTCGACCACCCAGCGTCTTTTGAGCACGGTAAAGGCAGGCATCGGCGGCGGTTCAACGCCCTCCGGGCAACGCACCCAACGCCGGGGCGGCAGCACCACCTCCACGCTCCAGCCCAGGCGCTCTTTGATCCAGGCGACGAGCCGGCCGCGGTAACCCGCATCCGCCCACAGATGCTTGAGGTTGGCGAAGCGTGCCGCCGCCGCTTCGAGCAGGGGCATGGCCCCGTCGCGGTCGGCAATGTCGGCGGCGTGCACCTGTGCGCAAAGCACCAGTCCCGAGCTGTCTACGAGCAGGTGACGTTTGCGTCCGTTGACCTTTTTGCCGCCATCGTAGCCGTGCACCCCGCCGCGGTCCGTCGTCTTGGTACTCTGGCTGTCGATGATCGCAGCCGTCGGCTTGGCCGAGCGGCCCGCCCGGCGTCGGCAGAGGCTGCGCAGGCGACCATGCAGGCGCAGCCACACCCCGGCCAAACGCCACGCGCGGAAATAATGATAGACGGTCTTCCACGGCGGAAAATTGGTCGGCAGCAGGTGCCAGGCGCAGCCCGCGCGCACCAGGTAAAAGATGGCGTCGCAGATCAGCCGCCGTGCGTGCTTGCGCGGTCTGCCGCCGTGCTTGGCTGGCGGTAAAAGGTGCTGCATTTTACTCCATTCGTGGTCACTTAGATCGGTGGCATAAACGAGGACTTTCATCCTCTAAACTGCCTCCAAAACACCCCTTTTCAGACGCCCTCTAGAGCAGGTTCACCTGCAAGGCAGCCGTCGTGCATGAGAGGTGGACGGCGCTCTCCGAGCGGCGTTGGTCCCGGTCGCGGCGCAGCCGCCTGGAAAAATCAGACGCCTGCGGCGTGGGGGAGACCAATGCCGCTCGGAGAGCGCCATCCACCTCCTGACGATCAATCGAGAATCGCTGGCAAGTGCAGCCCGTGCTCCCTGGCACAGTCGAGGGCGACCGGATATCCCGCGTCCGCATGCCGCATAACGCCGGTGGCGGGATCGTTCCAGAGGACACGCTCAATGCGCCGTGCCGCGTCGGGCGTGCCGTCGCAGCAAATCACCATGCCAGCGTGTTGCGAATATCCCATCCCCACGCCCCCGCCGTGATGCAGGGAGACCCACGTCGCGCCCGACGCCGTGTTCAACAACGCGTTGAGCAGCGGCCAGTCGGAGACCGCGTCCGAACCGTCGCGCATCGCTTCCGTCTCGCGGTTGGGTGAGGCGACCGACCCGGAATCAAGATGGTCACGGCCGATGACGACCGGGGCTTTCAATTCGCCGCTGGCAACCATCTCGTTGAAAGCCAACCCGAGCCGGTGTCGGTCACTGAGACCGACCCAACAGATGCGCGCTGGCAATCCCTGGAACGCGATCCGTTCGCGGGCCAAGTCGAGCCAGTGGTGCAGATGCTTGTCGTCCGGCAATAATTCTTTCACCTTGGCATCGGTGCGATAGATATCTTCCGGATCGCCGGAGAGCGCCACCCAACGAAAAGGACCCACCCCCCGGCAGAACAGCGGGCGGATATACGTGGGGACAAAACCGGGAAAGGCAAAAGCGTCTTGCAACCCTTCGTCGCGGGCGACCTGGCGGATGTTGTTGCCGTAGTCGAAGGTCGGGACGCCGAGCCTCCAAAATGCAAGCATCGCCTCGACATGCTCGCGCATGGAGACACGGGCCGCCCGTTCGACCGCCTTCGGGTCGCTGCGCCGCTTTTCCTGCCACTCGCCGAGCGTCCATCCTCTCGGCAAATATCCATTCGTCGGATCGTGCGCCGAGGTCTGGTCTGTGACAAAATCGGGTCGGACACCGCGCCGCACCAGTTCGGGCACGATGTCGGCCGCGTTGCCCAACAGTCCGACAGATTTGGCGACGCCCGCCGCCGTCCAGCCGGCGATCATCGCCAACGCATCGTCGAGAGAATCCGCCCGCGCGTCGAGGTAGCGCGTGCGCAGCCGGAAATCGATGCCGGCCGGGTTGCATTCCACCGCGAGACAACAGGCCCCGGCCATCACGGCGGCGAGTGGTTGCGCCCCGCCCATCCCGCCGAGGCCGGCGGTCAGAAGCCAGCGGCCTCTGAGGTTGTCGCCGTAATGCTGGCGGCCCGCCTCGACGAAAGTCTCGTACGTGCCTTGCACGATGCCCTGGGTGCCGATGTAAATCCACGAACCGGCCGTCATCTGACCGTACATGGCGAGGCCCTTGCGGTCGAGTTCGTTGAAGTGTTCCCACGTGGCCCAGTGTGGTACCAGATTCGAGTTGGCGATCAGCACGCGGGGAGCATCCGTGTGCGTGCGGAAAACTCCCACCGGCTTGCCCGATTGGACGAGCAGCGTTTCATCCTCGGACAGCGTTTTGAGCGCGGCGACGATCCGGTCGAAATCTTCCCAGGTCCGGGCGGCGCGTCCGATCCCGCCGTAGACCACCAGTTCGTCCGGATTTTCTGCGACCTCGGGATCGAGATTATTCATCAACATCCGCAGGGGCGCTTCGGTCAGCCAGCTTTTGGCGTTCAACTGCGACCCACGTGGCGCGCGGATGTGCCGATGTTCGTGACGTGAAGAATTCATGTGGAGGGGCTGGTTTTTATCAGGTGGAGCGCGGTCTGCTCGATTCGCTCCAAAATTGTTTTCAGATGTTCCTGGATGGCCTCCGCCTTTGCCGGGTCGTACGCGAACGGAGGCGCTTCGGATTCGAGGTAGGTCGATTGCGCGAGTTCCATCTGCACCGCGTGCACGTCGCGTTCCGGTTGTCCGTAGCACCGGGTGGTCCAGCCGCCCTTGAACCTGCCGTTTAGTACCGAGGGATAACCCCGCGCGGAACGCGTCGCCTCCACGACGGCTGCCTCAATGATGGGTGAGCAGGTCCGGCCGTCGTATGTACCGACATTAAAATCCGGCAGCGGTCCGTCGAACAGGTACGGAATGCGCGACCGGATCGAGTGGCAATCGTAGAGCACGGCCACGCCATGAATCGATCTGATGCGTTCAATCTCTCCGGCCAGCGCAGCGTGGTAGGGCGCGTGGAACTGGTCTGTTCGCAGGGCGATATCCTGGTCGGTCGGTTCCTTGCCTTCGCCCCAGATCGGCTGGCCGTCGAAATCGGTAGCGGGGATCAATGTCGTCGTACTCTGGCCGGGATAAAGGCTGACGCCGGCCGGGTCGCGGTTGGCGTCGATGACGTAGCGATGAAAGGTGGCGCGGACCGTGGTAGCAGCGGGCAGAAGCGCATCGTAGAGGCGATCAATGTGCCAGTCCGTGTCGGCGAGGAGGCGGCCATTTGTGTTGAGGCGTTCATGGATGGTGGGCGGCACGTCAGTCCCCGCATGCGGGAAACCCAGGATCACGGGGGACCTGCCGCGCGTGATTTCCACCGGGTTCACCTTTCTCCCTCCAAAGTCGGCAGGATGCCGCCCGCGACCGACGCGTTGAGCGCACCGCTAGCCACCAGCTCCGTCGCTCGCTCCAGATCGGTTGCCATGTATCGGTCCTCCGCGAGCGCGGGCACGACTGAGCGGATGGTCGCGATGGCACCCTGCAACTGCGGGCTGGTAGCAAGCGGTGCGCGCAGCTCGACCCCCTGCGCCGCCGTGAGTGCTTCGATCCCGATAATGGAGAAAAGATTTTCCGTCATGGCCAGAAGACGGCGCGCCCCGTGGCAGGCCATCGAAACGTGGTCTTCCTGGTTGGCGGAGGTCGGGGTGGAATCGACGGAAGCCGGATGCGACATCTGCTTGTTTTCCGACATCAACGCGGCGGACGTGACTTCCGCGATCATCAGGCCGGAGTTCAACCCCGGTTTCCGCGTGAGAAACGGCGGTAAACCGAAGCTCATCGACGCATCCATCAGGAGGGCGATGCGCCGTTGCGCGATGGAGCCGACCTCGCACACCGCCAGGGCGATCTGGTCGGCAGCCAGCGCGACGGGTTCCGCGTGGAAGTTGCCGCCCGAGACCACCGAACCGTCGGAGAGCAGCAGCGGATTGTCGGTGACGGCGTTGGCCTCGATTTCGAGCACCCGCGCGACCGAGCGCAGGAGATCGAGGCAAGCGCCGTTCACCTGCGACTGGCAACGGATGCAATACGGGTCCTGCACGCGGGTGTCGCCGCTGCGGTGGCTTTCACGAATCTCCGAACCCGCCAGCAACCGCCGCAACGCCGCCGCCGTGTCGATCTGTCCGGGATGCCCGCGCAACGCGTGGATTTCGGCCCGGAAGGGAGCCGGCGAACCCATCGCGGCGTCCGTCGAAAGCGCGCCTGTCACCAACGCGGCCTGCGCCGCCCGGTGCGCGCGGAAGAGTCCGGCCAACGCCAGCGCGGTCGAGACCTGCGTGCCGTTGATGAGAGCCAACCCTTCCTTGGCGGCAAACACCAGCGGCTCCAGTCCGGCGGCGGACAACGCGGCGTCTCCGCCCAGCCGTTTCCCGCCGAAGAACGCCTCGCCCTGCCCCATCATCACGGCGCTCATGTGCGCGAGCGGCGCGAGATCGCCCGAGGCACCCACCGACCCTTTTTCGGGGATGACCGGAATCACGCCTCTTTCGAGCATGGCTTCGAGCAGTCGCACCACCTCCAGGCGTACTCCAGACGCGCCGCGCCCGAGCGAGATCAACTTCAACGTCAAGATCAGCCGGACGATGTCCTCCGTCAGGGGCGCGCCGACGCCGCAGCAATGGGAAAGGATCAGGTTGCGCTGGAGCGTGGCAACATCGGCCGCGTCGATGCGGATACTGGCGAGCTTGCCGAATCCGGTGTTCACCCCGTAGACCGGGAAATCGTCCGCCGCGATTTTTGCGATGGCCACCGCGGCGGCGGCGATGGCATGGTCGCAGGACGGATCAAGCCGCGCCGGTGCGCCCGTACGGTAGACGGTTTCGAGGAGCGAGAGCGGGACGGAACCTGGGTGTAGAAGCAAGCTCACGCCGCATCCTCCTTTCCGCAGTAAATCCGCTGATGGAGCGGGTTGAACCCGAGGCGGTACACGAGTTCGGCGGGTGTTTCCACGTCCCAGAGCGCCAGGTCGGCCGATTTGCCGACTTCCAAGGTGCCGGTGACAGGGAGAAGCCCGAGCGCGCGGGCGGCCTCGCGGGTCGTGCCGGCGATACATTCCTCCACCGTCATTCCGAACAACGTCGCGGCCATATTCATCGCCAACAACAGGGAGGTCAGCGGCGAGGTGCCCGGATTGCAATCGGTGGCGACCGCGATGGGCACGCCCGCGTCGCGCAACGCCTGGATGGGCGGCGGCTGTGTTTCGCGCAACGTGTAGAACGCTCCGGGCAGCATCACCGCGACCGTTCCCGCGCGTGCGAGCGCCGCGACACCGTCTTCGTCCAAATACTCCAGGTGGTCCGCGGACAACGCGCCGAACGACGCGGCGAGTTTTGCCCCGCCGAGATTCGACCGCTGCTCGGCGTGCAACTTGACGGGCAACCCGAGAGAGCGCGCTTTGTCGAATACCAGTCGCATCTCCGTCGGCGAGAATGCGATGCCTTCGCAAAAGCCGTCCACGGCGTCCACCAGACCCTCGGCATGCGCCTGCTCCAGGCCGGGCAGGACGACTTCCGCGAGATAATCGCGGTTGCGGCCCGAATACTCCGGCGGGGTCGCATGCGCGGCGAGATAAGTGGTTCGGACCCGCACGGACCTCACCGTCGCAATCTTGCGCGCCACCCGCAACATCCTGATTTCGGCCGGGATATTGAGACCGTAGCCGGATTTGATTTCCAGGGTGCCGACACCTTCGGCGAGCAACGCGTCCACCCGGGGCAGCGTCTCGGAGAGGAGTTGATCCTCGCTCCGGGCGTTTGTCTCGCGGACGGTGGAAAGGATCCCGCCGCCAGCCCGCGCGATTTGCTCGTACGCCGCCCCACCCAGCCGCAGCTCGAACTCCCGCGCGCGGTTGCCGCCGTAAACCACGTGCGTATGGCAATCGATGAGCGCCGGGGTTACGAGGCGTCCTCCGCAGTCCACCGGATCGGCCAGATTCGCAGCGGCAGGGAGATCGCGCTCGCTGCCGACGTACGCGATGCATCCGTCTTCGACCAGGACGGCACCGTGCTCCACGATCCCGAGTCCCGGGGACCCGCTTCGCAGGGTTGCCAGTCTCGCGTTCCGCCACAAACGGCGCGGGGTCGCCTCGTGCTTCAACACAGGTTATACTAAAGGCACGGCTCATGGACGTGGCGAGTGAAAACCGCAGGGATGGTAACGGCGCACCTCTGCACCTGTGGTTCGAGGCCGCGCTGCTGCCGGGGGGGTGGGCGGAAAATGTGCGACTTTCCACGAGCGGCGGCACGATCACGGAAATCGCGCGGGACGCTGCCCCGCAGGCCGGCGACCAAAGATACCCGGTCGGAATCCCCGGTCTCCTCAACGTGCACAGCCACGCCTTTCAGCGCGGCATGGCCGGTTTGGCGGAGGTTCGTGGTCCTGCCGCCGACAGCTTCTGGACGTGGCGGGAAATCATGTACCGCTTCCTGGACCGGATCACGCCGGAAGACATGGAAGCCATCGCCACGCTCGCCTACGTCGAGATGCTGGAATCCGGGTTCACGCGGGTCGGTGAATTTCACTATGTTCACCACGACGGCAACGGGTCACCCTACGAAAATCCCGGCGAGTTGACCGAGCGGATTTGCAGCGCCGCGCAGACGACCGGGATCAACCTCACGCTGCTGCCATCCTTCTACGCGCATGCGAACTTCGGCGGACAGCCGCCGACGGCCGGGCAACGCCGGTTCATCACGTCGCTCGACCAGTTCGCGCAACTGCTGGAATGCGCCGACCGCTCGGCCCTCGCCTTGCCCGGGGCGAACGTCGGCATCGCCCCGCACAGCTTGCGCGCGGTGACGGCTTCGGAGCTGAGAAATCTCGTCGAAATCAGCGGAGATCGTCCCGTGCACATCCACGCCGCCGAACAGACCAAGGAAGTCGAGGATTGCGTGGCGGCAACGGGAGCGCGCCCGGTGGAATGGCTCCTCGCCAACGTTCCGCTCGATCAACGCTGGTGCCTGATCCATGCGACCCACATGACGCCGACCGAGGCCGCGCGTCTGGCGACGAGCGGGGCGACCGTCAGCCTGTGCCCCGTCACCGAGGCGAATCTGGGCGACGGGATTTTCGCCGCCGAACCATTCGTGACGCACGGAGGCCAGTTCGGGATCGGCACGGATTCCAACGTGGCCATCGACGCGGCGGCGGAACTTTGCCTGCTGGAATATTCGCAACGTCTGGCGAACCGCGCACGCAACGTCCTCGCCACCGGCGAAGGCGCTTCGACCGGGCGCAGTCTCTTCGACCGGGCACTGAGGGGTGGGCAGCGCGCCTTGGGCCAGCCGCCGGGCGGGTTGGCGGTCGGCCATCCGGCGGACATCGTCACGTTCGCGTGCGATTACGCACAGTTTTCGACGCGGGAACGTGGCGACGCGATCCTCGACCGGTTCATTTTTGGTGGCCGCGCGGGCGGTCCGGTCCACGATGTCTGGGTGCGCGGGAAACGGGTGGTCGCGGCTGGCCGTCACGCCGAACGCGAGCACGCACAGGCCGGTTTTCGCCGCACGCTGCGACGGATCCTGACGGCCTGAGCACCCTCCGCGCTGGCTTGGCATTTGCTACCTACCCGGGCATGACCCGCGTGCAGTTCTTCGATCTCGCCGAGCGCGTATCCATCTACGCTCGGGAACACCCCCGGTCCTACCGGATCAGGGTCGTGTTGCTGGCGGTCCTCGGGTACGCGGTCATTTTCGGTCTGATGGGACTCTGCGCGGCGGTTTTGATCTTCGCTGGCCTGAGCCTCGCGCAAGGCTGGTTCCGCCCGACGGGCGGTCCCAACGGCCGGGTCGTCCTCTTCTGCGGCGCTCTGCTCGTCAGCGTGACGGTCACGCTTTTTGCGATGGTGCGCTCGTTGTTCGTGAAAATCCCCGCCCCGGCGGGCCGGCGCGTGCGGCCCGACGATGCCCCGGAACTTTTTGCCATGATCGACGAGGTCGTCGCCGCCAGTCAGGCGCCACGTCCGCACACCGTGTTGCTCACGTGGGATTTCAACGCCGCCGTGCAACAGCGGCCTCGTTTCGGGTGGCTCGGCTGGACGCGCGATTTCCTCGTGCTGGGGGTGCCGCTCATGGCGGCGCTGACGCCGGAGCAATTCAAAGCCGTCCTGGCGCATGAGTTCGGCCATCTGCGCGGCGGTCACGGACGGTTCGGCAACTGGGTCTACCGACTGCGGATCATCTGGGACCAGACCCTCCAACGGCTCGCGCGGAAACGGCAGAAGGTGGTCGTGCTCGTCGTGAAATTCCTGCGTTGGTACACACCGCGCTTCAACGCCTACACCTACGCGCTCGCCCGCGCGCAGGAGTTTGAGGCGGACCGCTGGGCGGCGCAGATCGCCGGCCTGCCCGCGACGGGCGAAGCCCTCATCAACCTCTGGACGCGCGGCCTGCAAATGCAGGAGCAATTCTGGCAGCCGCTCAACCAACGCGCGTGCCGCGAGGCCGACGTGCCGCACGGGGTTTTCGCGTCGATGTTCGTGCTCTTACGCGCCGTGCCCGCGCGCGAGGACCGGCGGCGGTGGCTGCGTGGCACGCTTGGCCGGGCAACGGACGGGACTGACACTCACCCGGCCCCCGTCGAGCGCCTCGCCTCCCTCGGTCTACCCGCCACGTTGGACGAACTCAATTCCGACGCGATGTGGTCCGAGGGCGGCGAACCCGAGGCGGATGACGGTCCCTCCGCCGCCACGGCGTTGCTCGGCACGCGGCTGGACGACCTCGTCGCCGAACTGGAAACGAGTTGGCGCGTCCACGCCGCGCCCGCGTGGCGGCAACGCTTCGAACGCGCGGCGGCCGTCCGCACACGCCTGTACGCCCTGGAACGCGAGCAAACCGTCAGTCCCGCCGGCGAACTCCCCGAGGCGGTCGCCTGGGAACGCGCCCGGCTGGAAAACGAGATCGCCGAAACTCCGGCCGAGGCTCGCGCGGCGGTGGAGCGATTCGTGGTTCGCTGGCCGGACCACGCGACGGGCCGGCTCGTCCTGGGTCAGATTCTGCTCCGCGAGGACGACGAGGCGGGCATCGCCCATCTTGAGGAAGCGACCCGGCTCGACGGCAGGCTCGCCGCGTCCAGCGAGGAAGCCGTGGCCGCCTACCTGCGGCGCTCGGGGCAGGGCGAAGAGGCGGCGGCCCGCCGGCGGCTGGCGGTCGGCCACGGGGACGTGCTGGACGCTGCCCGGCTGGAGCGGCAACGCGTGACTCCGCGCGACCGTTTCCTACCGCACGCCCTGGACGACGCCTCGCTCACCGCGCTCCGGGAGCAATTGTCCCGGCATCCACGGATCGTGAAAGTCTGGCTCGCCCGCAAGGACGTGGTTCACCATCCCGAGCAACCCTGGTATGTGTTGGTGTGCGTTTTCCAGTGGCGGTGGACGGAATTAAATTCTCCCCACGCCCTGTCGCTCGTGTCGAAGGAAATCCGCACGGGATTGAGGGTCGCGGGTCAGCCGGAGTTCTGGTTTTTGCTGGTGGACAAGCGGCATCGTAATCATCCGCTCGCGCGCAAGGTCCGCAAAACTTCCGGTTCGGAAATCCTCCCTGTCCCCGTGCCGAAGGGACGGCGGACCTGGTGGGGCGGTCGCAAACCAGCCCCGGCTGCCCGCGCGACGCCCGCGCCTGCCGCCACGACCCCGCCGCCGCTCCCGATCCCGGCGGATATCGAATTGCCCCCGCCCCTGCCGCGCCTGCCGACCGCCATGCCTCGCGGCGCGTCCAGGCCGTCAGGAAAGGGATCGCTCGTCGCCGCGCTCGTCGTGATCCTCATCGTGCTGGGTCCGCTCGGTTATTTCGGATACGGGGCGTTCCGCCCGGGCGGTGCTTGGCAGAGGATCGTGGCAAATTTCCGTCGGACGACCGCCGGCGCTGGCGGCATGATGGCGGAGGCCACCGAACCGATCCCCCGCGACCCGCAGGCGACCACGGCCGAAGCCGACCGGCGCGCCACCCTGGCCTGGGGCCGGCGCACGATGCTCGGCGGATATGATCGCAACGCCAAGCACGATCCGCGCTGGAACGCCGCCGCCCGCGCGTTCATCGAGCGGACGCTGCCGTGGTGGGCCGGCGTGCACGACGATCCGGTGACCTCGACCGAACTCGTCGCGCAGACCCGCACGGTGCTAAAGCTCGGCTGCGACGATCCGCTCGTCCTGTACTTCTCCGGGTTGGTCGAGGAACGCACCGACCGGCAGTCGCCCGTCGCGGGTCCGCTGCTCACGCGGGCGCTGCTCGGTTTCCAGAACGCATCCTATCCGCGCGGCGTCGCGCTCGTGGCCGCCGCCGAACTCGTCGCGGACTGCGACCGCCGCCGCGACGGCACCGGGGAAAGCAAACCCGTCAAGCAGTGGTGGCTGCTGTGGCTCAAACAATCCCTCCAGGACGGCAGTTTCACGGCGCAAGAGCAGGACGTGCTTTCCGGCCGTCTTTCGCAGGGGGAAGGGAGTCTTTTGTTCGACGAACACCGCGACGCCTGCTGCCAGATCGCCGATGAGGCCGGGGACCGTGCGGTCGCGCCGTGGCTGCGGCTGATGCTCTCGGGCAAACGCCACGTCGCGGACGCCTGGCACGCGCGCGGCCACGACTACGCGGCGAACGTCAGCGCGGCGGGCTGGCGCGATTTCGAGTCGGGGCTGGCACTGGCGCGCACCGATCTCATGGCCTCCTGGCAACTGAACCCACGGCGTCCCGAAGCCGCCGCCCTGATGGTCTCCGTCGCCCTCGGACAGAACGCGACCGGCGCGGACGGCCCGCGCGCCTGGCTCGACCGCGCGGTCCGCGCGCAGGTCGATTACGGACCCGCGTACGACCGGTTTGTCACCTCGCTGCTTCCGCAGTGGGGCGGCAGCAAAGAGGCGGTCCTCGCCTTCGGGCAAACGTGCGCCGACACCGCCGATTACGACACCGGAGTGCCGATCCAGATGAACGAGGTCGCCCAGGAACTCGAACCCGGGGAAACGTATGGTGACGCGCGGTTCTACGCCACGCTCGAACGGGTGTTCGCCGGCTACGAGGAGGCAAGGTCACAGGTGGGCCGGCGGATTTACTATCATTCCTGCCACGCCCGCGCGGCCGAACTGACGGGCCGGTACGCCGACGCCTATCGACTGCTAAAGGAGGTCAATTTCCAAATCTCACCCGAACTGGCCGCCGAACTCGCCGACGATGGGTCGAGCGGCAACTACATCGAGCGCCTCGCGGCCTACGGCGGACCCGGCGGCGACGACGCGCGGAACGGCGACCGCCTCGTCCAACGCGGGCGCGCCGACGCGGCGTTGGAACGTTTTCGTGCCGCGCTGGCCGCCGCCGCGGGCGAACCGCACGCGGCCGTTTACCTGCGCGGCAGGATTGCCACCCTCGAAACCGACCGCCAGCTCGCGGACGGAAAATGGGTCTCTTTCCAACCGACGGCCGGACCGGGCGGCGCGCCGGTCGGTTGGACGAGCAAGCTCGGGACGTGGAAGGTGGCGGCGGACGGGACGCTCATCGGACAAACCGGTGCCAGCGGCCTCATGCTGGTGAACGACACGCCGGTCGGCGCGGACTTCGAGGTGCGCGGCGAGATGGATTTCCTGCCCGGCGCACCCGGCGAACAGCAGGCCGGCGTGGTTTTCGGCCATCCGGACATGGAGAGCGACGATTGGCAAAGTTTCCGGCTCAAGCGCAACGGTCCCGACGGCGCGATTGCCACGATCAGTTGCCACTGGTACGACGGCCCGAAACGCACGCTGACCGTGCCGGACCATAACGCGTTCGTGCTGCAATCGTGGCGCGGACAGATCACGCTGACCATCAACGGCGAGGTGGTGTTCCGCGAGCAGCGCATCGCCAAGGGCCACGTCAGCGACGGCAGCGTGCTCGTGGGCCTCGGTGGATATACACACCACGGCAGCCCGTTCGCGGTCACGTTCCGGCAGTTGCAGTTGCGCCGGATCAACGGTACGCCGTTGGCCGCGACCACGGCGTCGCCGGGGGGCAGGCAGATGGTTTCACGTTGACCGGCGGTCTCGCGGTCATTGGTCGACGGCACGAAAAAAGCGTGTCGGGCGGAAGGCGCTCTAAGAAAATCGATACTCGCGCGTTCTTTTCTGTGGGCGCGCCGGTTTGGATTTGTTTGAATGCCGATGGGCGCTCCCTCCCGCCCCGTCTCCCCACGCCGAACCTTTGCGTCTGCCGCATCCGGTCCCCCTTGTCATGCACCCGCATCACGCCCCTCTCCTTCGCCGACATCTCTTGTTGCTGCTCGTTGCGTTGACGTTCGGTCCCCTGCGACCGCCCCGGGCCAACGCGCAGACGGAACCGTCCCCCGCCCCGACACCCGCCGGGACTCCCGCGACCGTCGAACGCACGATCTACACTCCCTACGAGAAGCTCGAACAGGTCTTCGAGAAGGAAGACCGCGGCATTTTCCTGCCCTACCGCGAGTTCATCGATCTGTGGAACAAGCTGAACCTGCCCGCCGAACTCAAAAAAAACCAGCCGCCCGTGGACGGCGTCCTCGCCAGCGCTCATTACACCGGCCGTCTGGAAGGAGACGCGGCGATTTTCGATGCGTTGCTCCAGTTCGACGCCCTCAAGGAAGGCTGGTCGAAAATCCCGCTCGGCAGCGCGGACCTCAACATCGCGGAGGTCAAACCCGTTCCCGGGTCGCCCACGACCGCCGCCCCGCCCATCGTCCACCTCGCAGCGGATGGCTACGAGGCGATCCTCCCGGCGAAGGGCAACTATCCGGTCGCGCTCACGCTGTTGGGCAAGGTGACGCGCGACGCCGGCCGGGCGACGCTCCATCTGCGGCTCCCCCGGACGGCGGCTTCGCAGTTCGAGTTGACCATCCCGGAAACGGGTCTGGACTTCACCCTCACGCCCGCGTCCGCCTACACCACGAAGGAAGACGGCGGCGCGACACGGCTGGTGGCGTTCTTCGGCACCACTCAGGAGGTCAGCGTCTCCTGGCGCAAGCGGGCGGCGGAAACGACCCTGCCCGCCCTCGTCTTCGCCGAAAGCACGTTGGAGACGACCGTCAGTCCCGGCGCGTTGCGCACGGTCGCGGCCGTCGATTTCCGGCTGATGCGCGCACCGGTCGCGGCGTTTGAAATCCTCGTGCCCGCCGGCCAGCAGGTGCTCGGCGTCGAAGGCACCGGCCTGCGCGACTGGAACCTCGCGCCCGCCGCGCCGGACGGCCGCCAGCGCATCGTCGTCAACCTCGCCACGCCCGCGCGTGACCAGTACAAGCTGCGCCTCACGCTCGAAGCTCCCGTCGCCAATCTGCCCGCGAAGCTGACCGTGCCGACCGTCGAGATCGCCCGCGCCGAGGGACAGAGCGGGACGATTGCGATTTCGTCCGATCCGTCGCTCGCGGTCAACGTGAACCCGCGCGAGGGCGTCACCCAACGCGGCTTCGCCGACACCAGGCCATCGGGTGAAACGCGCGCGGATACGACGGGTCACGCGGAGTTCCTGGGCGCTTACCGGTTCCTGCGCCTGCCGTACGCGGTCGATGTCGAGGTCCGGGCCGCCGAACCCGTGATCGACGTGGAAGCCCGCGCGCTTTACACGGTCGATACGGACGTGCTCGGCTGGAAGGCGACGTTGAACTACAACGTTCGCAAGGCCGGCGTTTTCACGGCGCTGGTCGATCTCCCCGCGACCCTCGCGCACGTCGAGGCGCAGGGCGGTCCCGTGGAGAGTTTTTCGCTCGTGCCGCCCGCGCCCGGGGCAGCGCCGTTGGCGGCGGGATACCAGCGGTTGGAAGTTCGCTTCAAGGAACGGGTGACCGGCGCTTTCTCGTTCAATCTCAGCGGCGACGTTCCCCGCGCCAAGCCGGACGACGCCGTCACGGTCGCGGCACCCCATCCGGTCGGCGCGGCGCGCGAGGAAGGCCAGGTGGCGGTCGCCATCCACCAGAGCCTCGACCCGAAAACCGCCGACGCCGGAGATTTGCGCCAGGAAAGCATCGACCACATCCACCTGCCCGCCGCGCCCAATGACCCGGCCGCCACCCCGCTTACCCTCGGCTTCACCTATCGCGGCGCGGCGAGCAAACCGGCGCAACTCACCTTTGTCCTGCGGAGATCGCGCGTGAGCGCGGAAATCGCCTCCCGCGTTTCGTTGCGCGAAAGCCTCGTCGCCTACCAATGGACGGTGTCCTACCAGATCGAGTTCGCCGGGATCGACGACCTCGTGCTCGACGCGCCGCCGGAAGTCGCGGACGATTTGCAGTTCAGCGGCGACGACATCAAGGAAAAGGCGCGCGAAGAGGAAAAAGATGCCACAGGCAAACCGACCGGACGCAAGCTCTGGCACATCCGCCTCCAGCAGAAAAAACTCGGCCGCTATGATCTGAAGGTCAACGTCGAGCGTCCGCTGCCGCCCATCACGGCCGGCAAACCGGCGGCCGTGGATTGGCCGGAAATCAAGACGGTCGGCCCTTTCCATGAGACCGGCACGGTCGCGGTCGTCAAGGCCGACAACCTGGAAATCACCCGCTCGACGCCCACGGGCTTGGAAATGATCGATCCTGCAGAACTGCCGGACTTCACGCCCGGTGCGAGTATGGGCCAAAACGCTTCCACGCCACGCGGCGAACCGGCGAGTGTTTTCCTCGCCTATCGTTACGCGGCGCATCCGGCGGGGCTGAAGCTGGAATTTTCCAAAAACGAGTTCCTGCCCGTGCCCACGGCCATCGTGACCTATGCCGTGCTGAACACGACGATCACGACGGACCGCGCGGAGACGACCGAGGCCATCTACTGGGTCCGCAACAACGGGCGGCAATTCCTGAGCGTCGTGTTACCCGAACACGGGCAAATGCTCTCCGATGTCTTCGTCAATGGCCAGCCGCAGCAGCCCTCCCGCCGGCCGGACAACAACGCGCTGCTCGTGCGCCTGCCCGCTCGCGGCACCGCCGGCGCATCCGCGACGGCGGCGAGCGACGCCCCGATCTCCGTGCGGTTCGTGTACTCGGTTTCCGGCGAATCGGCGGCCAGGAGCGGCATGGGTGCGTTCGGTCATCTGCGGGTCGCGCCGCCCGAGGTGGAGGATACGCGGACCTTGCAGACGGAATATTCGCTCTACCTGCCGTCGGGTTATCGTTACGTGCACCTGGGCGGGCCGATGCGGGAGATTTACACCGGTTGGGGTTGGAGCTGGCTGCGCGACCTGCTCGATCCGTTGATCCCGACGCTCGGTCCCGACCAGACGCAGGTCGCGTCCGTTGACTGGCAGAAACCACCGCCGCTGCCGCCGGCGAACGGTGGAGGCTTCGATTCCGTCGCCCCGAAGGAAGGGACGCCCATCGTGTTGCGCCGTCTGGACCGGCCTGCGGCCGTGGAGATTTCGTATCGTTCGCTCGGTTATGCCAACACCGTCGAGGGTCTGGCGTTCTTCGCGGCGCTGGGCTGCGGGCTTGCGTTGCTCGGCTCGTCGCGCGGGCTGCGACTGACCTATTTTTTCGTGATCGGCATCGGGGCGCTGATCGTGGCCGGGGCGGTCGCGCCACGGGCTGGCGGATTTTGGACGGCGATCTACCTCGGGGTGTTCGTGGCGGCGCTTTTCTGGCTGGCAGCGGGGGCGTTCCGCTGGGTGCGTCGCCTGGGATATCGTTTGGCGCAAGGTCGCCGCTTTCTGTGGTCCCGGGTGCGTGCGCGTGTGATGCGCTCGCCCCGGCAAGACCCGCCCCCGGGTCCGCCTCCGACGGCCCCTTCCGAACCCGCCGCCTCCATTTGATGCTGGCAAGGTTTCCGGGCATGAATTTTCCTCCCGTCATCCGCCGGACGCTGGCTTGCGCCTGTTGGTTCGCGGCAATCCCCACCTCCGCGCACGGTGAAGCGGCCAACCCACCGCCTGCCGCCAGCGGCGAGACGAAGTCGGGGTTTTCACTGCGGGAAATCTGGGTGCCCACGGGAGACCTTTCTCCTGTCCTCGGGCGGTATCCGCGCGCGGTATCCCTGAGTCGTGACCAACTTTTCAGCCTGTTGCGCGATGCCCATCTCAATGACGCGGAAACCCCTGCTCTCGACAACCCACCGCCGGTGCAGGCGGTCATCCGACAGGCGACGTTCGAGGGATGGCTCGCCCTCGGGCCAAACGGTCAAACCCAGGTAAGGGTCGAAGGACAACTGGTGGTGGAAGCGTTCTCCGATGCCTGGACCGAGCTACCACTCGGCTTGCAAGGGACCGCGCTGGGAACCGCTGAGATCGACGATGCATCGCACTCTTCTGGCCCGGTGGTATTGCGGCGGATAGGCGGCAGAACCGACGACCCGGCCAGCCTTGAGATACAGGGACGCGGGGTTCACCGGCTCCGGGTGGGATTTATCCTGCCGGTGAAAACTTCACCTGAAGGGAGTTCCATTGCATTGCCAACGCTGACCGCCGTGGGCGAGTTCATCCTGCACCTGCCGACCGGCGCACGCGCGGACAGCGACGCCGGATGTGCCGTCCGAGCCGACGCGGGCGGCGTCGTGGCAACGGCGGTGCTCCGCCACACGACCAACCCACCCCCGGTCAATCCCACCGCCATCCGCGACTTTGCCAAGCCGGATCGCGCATTGTCCCAAAATCCTTTGCCCGCCGAACCGAACCGGTTGAACTGGCGCACGCCTCCGCCCGCGTCCACCGAAACCGGCGCGCTGTTGCAGTCCGGTCGTGTGGTGGCGACGGTCGATGAATCAGGGGTGACCATCCGCCAGGAAATCCGGTTGCGTCCGGCGCTCGGGCGACCGTCGGGAGAGGCGCACTTCACGTTGCCGGTTGGAAACAGCGTCAGCCGCGTGGAAGGACCGTCCGTGGGGCGTTGGGAACTGGGCGCGGACGGTTTGCATGTGACGCTGGTCCACGACGGCGAGAGCGATGGGGCGGCGGTGTTGGACGTGGAATATCGCCTGCCGGTGACGTTCGCTGCGGGGCAAGCCGCCCACCTCGATCTTCCCGTGCTCGAAGCCGCCGGGGCGCATCGCATGACCGGGGAACTCGCCGTGAAGCGCGGCCAGGGAATCACCATCCAACGCATTGAACCCGGCGCGGCGGTCCTCCCCGCCACGGCCGGTGTCTTCTCGCGGTCGGAGGAAACCGCGTCCGACTTCGTGGCTGGCTTCACGTTGGCGGACCTGCCAGTCACCGGCCACACCGCTCCCCTGTCGGCGTTGCGAGCAGAAGCCCGGCGTACCACGACGCGTTTCAGTGTGGACGCCGACGTGCGCGCGGACATTGAACTCGACGGCATCCGCATCGCGCGCACGCTGGCCTTCCAGGTCGAGGAGGGGGAAATGTTCTCGGCGCGCATCAAGCTACCGGCGGGGGAGACCGTGCTGGCGCTCCACGCGACAAAAGGTGGCAAGGAACCGGAGTGGCGGCAGGAAAGCGACGACTTGCTGTTGAACTGGACCACCGGCCTGTCCGAGTTATCCAAGACCTCACTTGTCATCGACACCCGGATGGAACTCGTCGCGCCGAAACCGGGCGCGCCCACGGATATTTTCCTCGGTGCCGCGCTCGTGTCCGGCGCGGAGCGATTGGCCGGTTACATCGCGCTGACGAGTGCGTCCGCGTTCCGATTGGTGACGACCGGCGGAGACGACCGCCTGGAACGACGCGACGGTCGCACCACGCCGGTGCGGGGTGACGTGGCGTGGTTTTACCGTGACGACTTCCGGTTGGCCTTGCGGGTCGAACGCCGGGCGGCGGAGACCGAAGCGCGGTTCACGGGTTACGCGTTGCCTCTGGCCGGCGCGGTGGAAATCCACGCCCAGATCGACTACCGCTTCCTGCGATCCGGGGTGGAGACCGTCAAGGTACGCGTGCCGCGCGAATCGGCCGACGCGTTCCTGTTCACGGGGGAACACATCGCCGAGCGCCGACGGGACGACGACGTGTGGACGATCCGTTTCCAGAGCGAACAGAGCGGCGACTACGTGCTCGGCGTGCAGGCGACGATCCCCGCTCCCGCCGACGAGGCCGACAAGCAGCGATTCCATTTTCGCCTCCCGGCCGTCGTGCCGCTGGAGAGCGCGCACTGGTCGGGGGCTTGGGCCGTGGAAGCGAACACCGACACGGAGATCGGTTTCGCCGCGACCGGCGCGAACGAAGTGGACGCGTTGCACGCCCCCCCACTGGCGGGTTACCAACCACGGCGGCGGGTCATCGGCGTGTTCGAGTTCCTCGGCGGCACGGCGGACATGAAAATCGACCTCGACGGCGTGCGGCACGCGGTGGCGGGAGGGGCGGTCGCCGTCGTGGACTGGCTGGACCTCGAAACCGAAGCCTCGACGAGCGGCGTCATGCGTCACCGGGCGACGGTGCGGGCGCGCACGGTGGCGGACGGTTTCTTCAACCTCCATCTGCCCGCGGGCGCGGCGTTGTGGTCGTTGACGCTCGATGGCGAGCCGGTCAAACCCGTGCGCGGGTCAGGCGCTGCGGACGAGGTCCTGGTGGAACTGCCCGGCGGTCGGAACCCGGCGGACGCCAGCAAGATCGTCGTCGTCTACGAGACGCCCGGCCAGCCGTGGACCGGCACGGGCTGGCGGGCGGCGGTGGCACCGAAGTTCGACGAGGGCGTGCCCGTCCTCCACCGCCACTGGACGCTGTCCGTGCCCGACGGGTTTGAGTACCGGTTCGCGGACGGGTCGTCCGACGCCGTGTCGCGTCACCCAATCCCGGGCGACTTGCTCGTCCCAAAAATCGCGCAGGTGGTCGGTCGCGTGGCACAGTGGTTTTACCGTCCCGGACGGTCTTTGAACGAGGCATACAAGGCTGCGTCGCGTGATCCGACCTTCGCGCAACCTCAAGGACGCGGCACCCCAAGCCCGGACGCGCCGCAATTCGCCAATCCGACGATGGACTCCGCGGAAGTGCTGCGGTCCTCTGATGCCCAGGCAACTCTGAAGAAGATCGTTCCCAACTCAACGCCCCCGAACGCATCAATAGAGCCAAAATATATCGCCAAGGTCGGAATCGTTAAGAGATACCCCCTCGAAGCACAGCAATACTACGACACCGGCCGTTTCGATCTGGCGTTCAAGCGTTATGAACAGGTGCTCGCCCTCGATCCCTACAACGACGCCGCCCGTCGCGGCGAGGAGCGGGTCCAGCTCGCTCGCAAGCAACATGGCGACGCTCAAGGGTATGCCGAAACGCGCGGACGTTTAATCGGCCAAACCGCTCAAGGTTGGGAGCTACCTGCCAAGCACAATTTTGAGAAGACCAACGACACCTCGGGCACGGTGGCCATCACGCGCAAGCTCCAGGCCATCGTCATTCCCAACATCGAGTTCCGCTCGACCACGCTCAGCGACGCCGTCGAGTTCCTGCGCCAGGAAGCACGCCGGCTCGACACGCAGTCGCCCGAGGAGGAGCGCGGCGTCAACATCTTCCTGAAACTGCCAGGTCCTTCCACCAGCACACCGAACACCGGCATCCCGGGTCTGCCGCCCGGCGCGGAAGTGCCCTCGCAGAGTCCGCCGGTTGCCGTGGCCACGGGCAATACACGCATCACGTTGACTTTGAGCAACATCCCGCTCCTGTCCGCGCTCGACTACGTGGCCAAGGCGGCCAACCTGAAGGTCAAAGTCGAGCCTTACGCGGTGTCGCTCGTGCCTTTGACCGAGGAAACCAGCGACATGGGAACCTTGGAAATCCGCATACCACCCGGGTCTCTCGACGTGTCCCCGACGACCGGTATTAATGGCACGACGGATGTCACCGGGACCGGCAGCGGGGCGTTCGTCACGCGCATGGACGCCAAGTCATTCCTGGAAAGCAGCGGCGTGCCGTTTCCACCCGGCTCCAGTGCGGTTTACTCGGCCGCCACCAGCAAACTCGTCATCCGGAACACGCAGGCAAACATGGAACTCGTGCAAGCGTTGTTCGCAACCTCTGGCGCGCCCCGGCAAACGGTGCAACTGCCGCTGCTCGACGGGCGCGAGAGCCCGAAGGGCGTGGCCGGATTACTCCCGTTGCGGCTCGACCTACCGGCCAACGGCATTCTTTACGAATTCGATGGCGACGCGATGGGCGCGTTGGATTTCCACTACGCCGACTGGGCGGTGGCCGCGCGCTGGCGCTGGGTTTCCCTGACGCTCGGCGCGTTCGCTTTCCTCTTTGGCGCGGCGGGTTGGAAGCATCCGTGGCGACGAACCCTGTACGCCGTGCTGACACTGACTTTTTTCCCGCTGATCGTCGCGCCTTCGGCCACCGTGCCGTGCAACGCGCTGCTGGCCGGTTGGCTGCTGGCGGTGGCCGGGTGGTGCCTCGCGCGCTTCTTATTGCGCCGTCCGCGGCTCGGCACCGCAGTCCCGTTCGCGTGCGGAGCGATGTTGTTCTGGGTTGCCCCGGCGGGGGCTGCACCCGGTCCGACGCCTGCACCCGCGTCCTCACCGGAAATGGTGATCGTCCCCTACGACGCGACCAGGCCGGTGGCGGGTCAGACGCCGACAACCTTTTACCTGCCTTACGAGCGTTTCCTCCTGCTCTGGGACGCCGCCAAGCGCCACCGCCGTCCACCCACGCCCGAACCACCCCCCGGCGGTGAGCGTTACACGCTCGGGACGGCGCGGTACGACGCACGGCTCAACGGCGATACCCTGGAAATCGACGCCGCCCTCGACCTCCAGACGTTCGGTGCGGACTGGGTCGGCGTGCCGCTCCGGTTCGAACTGGACCGCGTCGGCACGGTGACTCTCGACGGCGCACCCGCCGCACTCGGAGGGGACGGCGTTCTGTGGATCGGCAAGCCCGGCGGCCACCACGTTGGCATCTCCCTCCGCCTGCCCATGCTCACCGTCGGGGCGGGCACGCACGTCTCCTGGTCCGTGCCGCCGACGGCGGCGACGCTGGTGACGCTCCTCGTGCCGCGCGCGGACCTGCGAGCGGAACTGCACGGAAGCGCCCCTGACGCCGGAGTCGTGGAAGAAACGATCCCCGAAGGCCGACGCCTGACGGCCAGCCTCGGTGGCACGACGGTGGAGTTGACCTTCCGCGATGCGCCGGTCCCCGCACCGACCGCGCAACAACCGGCACTGGCGAACGTGGACGCACGGTTGACGACCAGCGCCCGCACGGAATCCCTCGATGCGGAAATCCGCTTTTCGTTTCCCGGAAACACGCAGGACCGATTCACCGTTTTCCTCGACCCGAGCCTGACGATGACCGGCCTCGATGCCCCGGACATCCGGGAGTGGCACCTCACGACCACCGGTGAACGCCAGACGCTCGCGGTCGCCCTCACTGCCCCCGTGCACGACGGCTACCGGCTCGCCCTGAGCGCCGACCGCCCCGTGGGCCCCCTGCCCGCCGCGAGGCACACGTTTCCGCTGCTTTCCGCGCTGGCCACCCGCGTCGAGCAAACCGCCAGCCTGTTGACGGAAGGCGTGGTGGAGATTTCCTTGCCAGACGGTCCACCGGCGGGGGCGCGGCGCGTGGTGACGGCCAAACCCGAACGCGGCCGGGTGTTCGCGGCGTTCGCGGGGGACGGGACCACATCGGTGGTATACAGCGTCCGGGGCGCGGTCGAAAAGCGGCTGGCGCACGTCGATTACCTTTATCAGGTCGCACGCGAGAAGATCGAACTGGCGGCTTCCATGCGATTGGCACCGGCGGCGGGGAGCCAGGGGCTGGGCACGGTTGACTTGCGCTTGCCCACCGGATTCGCCGTCCAGGCCGTCGTGAGTGAGGCGGTCCAGCAATGGTGGCGCGACGGCGATGTGCTCTCGTTGCGTTTCCGCCCCGGGAACGGACAGGCGGAAATACCGCTGGTGGTTTACCTGGTGCGCCAGTTCGAGCGCGCACCGGAGCGTTTCACCCTCCAGCCGCTGGTCGCCGTCGGGTTCACGGAGACCGACGGGGAGACCGTGGTCGCGGCGGACGGTTCCTTCAAGGTCGGCCTGACACTCCCCACCGGCGTGCACGCGGCGGAACTGAGCGAGATCAACGTGGGGACGGCGGCGCGCGAGTTTCAGGTGAAGGCTCCCTTGGTGCGGCAGCGGGCGTTCCGTTATCGCGGGGCGGAGTTCGGGGTAACGATGACACTCGAAAGCCAACCGGCGCGCTGGCTGGCGCAATGGGTCACCCAGGCGACGGCGCGCGACGGGGCGGTGGCGTTGGAGACCCACGTCAACGCGACCATGATCCAGGGAACCGTCGATGCATTGGAGTTTTCGTTGCCGGACAGCTTGAACGAGGCGCGCGTCAGCGGGCCGGAAGTCCGCGAGACCACCATATCAGGAACCGACGGCGGACGACGAACCTACCGCGTGCTCTTCCAGAATCCCGTGTACGCGGGGCGTGAAGCGGTGTTCACCATCAGCCTGGAGCTTCCCCTCGACGCCAATAACCGCACATCCTTGCCGGACCTGGTTCTTCCCGGCGAAGGCGGTCGGAAGGCAGGCGGGTTCGTGCTGGTGGAAAATGCTTCTTCCGGCGAGATGACGCTCGACCCGCAGGGACTGGAACCTGCCATCGAAAAGGACGTGCCCTTCCTGCCGCCGGTGATCGTCGCCGGCACGCGGTTCTTCCGGGCAGCTCCTGGCAGCGCCTGGTCGCTCGGGCTGCGCGTCACCAGTCTGGAAAAAACCGCCGGGCGCGCGGCGCTGGTAGCCTACGCGGCGTTGACCGCTACCTTGCGCGCGAACGGGGAGGAATGGCACCGCGCCACGTACCGTCTGCAAAACCGGCGGCTGCAATTCCTGCCGGTCGAACTGCCCGCCGGCACGGAATTGATCGGCGCGCGGGTTGCCAACGAAAGCGTGCGCGTGGACGCCGGACCCGTCGAAAAAGGTGCCGCCCCGCTGCTGCTCGTCCCGCTCGCTCAAGACGCGGCCGGGCGAGATGTCGTACGATGTGGAATTGATCTACCGCCGGCCCGTGTCGGAACCGGCGGGCGGTTCGGGCGGGCAGTTCTTCGGACACTGGCGCTTGGAAGACCCGCGCCTGCCCGGCGTGCCGGTGGAGAAAACTCTCTGGGACGTGTACCTGCCCGCCGACGCGCGGCTGTTGAACGTCGGCGGCAACCTCGAACCTGTCGTCGCGGCGCTGTCGGCGACCGAAAAACTGGAAAGCGCGCTCTCCGACCTGCGCGACCTGTCCGCCACCTACCGCTCGGCCGGTGCGAGCAACGCGGAGCGCCGACGCGCGTTGGACAACTTTCAATCGCTCGCTTCCCAGGTGACTCAACAGGCGAAAGAGAAATCTGCTGACCGTGGGAAGGTGGAGTTGGAAGCGCGAGGTGCCCTGTTCAAGAAACCAGACGTAGCCAACCAGAACGCCATCGTCAGCCAGAGCCAGCAAATGATTCTCGGCACGGTCGATTCGCTCAATGCCGCTAACCGGACCGCGGACCAGAATCAGACGAACCTTTTTGCCACCCGCAGAGGAACGATCCTCCCACCCGGCCAGTCTGGAGATGGCTTTATCAATTACGGGAGTCCAATCGGTCAGGTCACGACCAACGCGGAGGGCGCATGGCGCGATAACCGTCTCGCTGAGACACAGATATCGGCAGGAAATGCGACCATGAGCACGGCTCCCGCGCGCCCGGAATCGAATGTTGGCAGGGACTTCGCCCTGAACGATTCGGTCACGGTTGAGTTGTCGGCGAAGGATGCTTCACCTGTTCCGAACCTGAAACCCGCCGCGCAATCCCAACTTGGGATGAACAAGAAAACTGAAACGAATGAGGAGTCCGAGCAACGCTTGAGCACCGCACGCGTGAGGACGGCAAGCGAATCCGCACAGCCACCCAGCGCGATCCCTGCCGTTCCAAGCACGCCGAACGCTCCGCCTTCCAGAGCCGACCAGTCCCCGCCGAACGCACCCGCGAACGAGGCGGAACCTCCAACGGTGACACTCCGTTCCGACGGGCACATCTCGCTGTCGATAGACTTTCCGACCGAAGGCCAGGTTTATCATTTCAAGAAGATCAAGGCCGACGCGCGCCTGACTCTTTCGAGCGTCCAACCGGCGCCTTTCGTGCGCCTCGCGTGGCTGGCCGTGCTGCTTGCCGGTTGGGCGGTATTCCAGATCGGACGCCGGTTCACCCGATGGGGGACGGCGGACCGCGCGTCGCGGCGGTTCAGTTCGGCGGCAACGGCCCTTTGAGAAGATTCCAGCGAACCGACTTCAATGCCGATGCACGGAGAAAAATCTTCAGCGGCGGAGATAGGTAAAGAGCCGTTTTTTCAGCTTCACGAACGACCTTTTGTAATCGTGAATTTCCTTGTTCCGGACCCGACGCCAGAGGTTCACGAACTTCCCGCCGTGCCGCAGCCAGTTCTTCGACCGCTGCATCCGGGCCGTGTTTTTGTGCTGTAGCCACGGGAAACTTTTCCCACCCGCGTTGTCCTCCGGCGGGACGTGGAAGATCAGGACGTAGGCGTAACGCGGGTCGTCCGAGCGGTTCGGACCGGCACCGTGCAGCGTCCGGCCGAAGTGAATGGTGCACCCGCCCGCCGGCAGCGGGCAGGCCACCGCGTCAGCCGGATCGAATCCCTCGAAACACTCCAGCGCGTGCACCCGGGCGTCGTCGTTCGGCGTCCGGTGGGGCAGGATTCCCTTCTCGTGACTGCCGGGGATGAACTCCATGCAGCCGTTCAACCCGTTGACGGCTTGCAGGGGCATCCAAAAACTGACTTCACGATAATCGGACCACACGCCCTTGAACGCCTCGTCCTGATGCCACAGCGTCGCCGCGCCGTTGACCGGCGGCTTGACGAGGGTGTGGTCCGCGTGAAACCGCGCCTGCGGCCCCAGGATTTGCCGCGCCAGTTCGGTGGCGTTGCGGCGGAACTCACTGCGCTTGAGTTCACGGGCGAAATTCTGCGGACCGACGATTTGCGGGATGTTCGGGGCGTCCGGGTCTTCCTCCGCGCCCGCGAAGTTGAAGTGCGCGCCCTGGTCGTGCCCGGCCTTCGTGCCAAAGAGATGCGCGATGATTCCCCGGAATTCGGCGACCTCCTCCGGCGACGTGATCCGGGGCACTGTAACAAACCCATTTTTGTGCAGAAACCCGAGCTGATCCTCGCTGAGTAGAGGACTGGAAATCAGGGCGCTTTCCGGCATGAGACGTGTGCACGCATCGGGGCAAGATCGAGTTCTAGAGCATGTGGGATACCAAAACAAGGCTGACTTCACGGGGATGATCGATTCGAGTCAGGTGGGGGGAACGATGCCCCGGCCTACCCTCTCCTACCGTCGGCTTGGCCACGGCGGGATACCGATTCGTATCCAGGTTTCTTACAAATCAACGTCGGCGATTGCATTGACGTATTTTGCAGAGTAAACCGGACCTCGATGGACACGCCCGCCTGTAGATATTTGCGCATTCATGGTCGATTTCGCCCAGCACTTGACGCCGCCGTTGTTGGTTTCTCTGTGTGAATCCGCGATTTGCGTGGTTCGGTATAGATCATGCTAATGGCGGACGCCCTTGCCCACGACTTATCGACACACGAAAAATCATCGATACAACCCGCTTTTGGTGGGGCTACTGCCTGGCGATTTGCGTGGTGCTGTGCCTGAGCACGCCCGCCGCCCGGGCGCAGGTGTTCGTGCGCTCTATCCCGGCATCGACCCAGGCCGGCGGCTCCCAATCGCACGAGATCGTCTCCACCGACGAACTCGACGCCGTCACGCCCGCCGCCAAACCGTCCGTCTCCCCGGCGGTGCCGACTTCCGAGGACACCAACCGCCTCATCGAGCAATACCGGCATGAGGCCGGGCCGCTCGGACCGAGCAAGTGGTTTTCGTCGAGCACGTGGACGTTTTACTTCGGGGTCGGCATCGCCTACGACGACAACATCCGCATCTCGACCGGCACCCGGAAAGAGGGGGATGAAATCACGACCCTTTCGGGCGGGGTCTCGCTGTCGCTCGGCGATACCGTAAAAAAGCAGGCGGGGTTCCTGACCTTCAGTTATTCGGCGGCCGAAAACCTCTTTGCGACCCACTCTTCCGAGGATGACTTCGATCAGGACGCCGCCCTGGACGCCCGGTACGTCTGGGATCGGCTTTCGGTGGAACTGATGAGCGGCTTCCGCGCGGTGCACGATCCGGTTTCCGATACGGCCCAGCGCGAACGCCGCTATCTCTACGAGGAATCCCTGACGTTCCAATATCGTTACGGAGATAAATTATTTCTCCAGAGCCGTTTCAGCTATGATCGCTCCGATCCCGCGTTCGCGGCCAGCAACCAACAATATTCCTGGGAAAATGCCGCCGATTATCAGGTGACCAGCAAGATAAAACTCGGCGTCGGGCTGGTCGTCGGCCGCCTGGAGATCGAAGGGGTGCCGGGCGAAACCTTCGGCCAGCCGCTCGCCAGGTTCCAGTACCAGCTCACCGACAAGGTCTCGGTCCTGGCGCAGGCGGGGGCGGACATTCGCTACCGTGGCTGGTACTCCGGACAAATGGTCACGCCGGTCTTCGCCCTGGAAGGCTTATGGACTCCCGACGACGATACCACCGTCAGCTTGAGCGGGTTCCGCCGCGTGGACGCCTCCGAATCCATCATCGGCGAGCAATACGTCAACTCGACCATCGGCTTGACGTTCCGCCGGCGGTTCCTGCAACGCTATTATGTCCTCGCAAACGCGAGTTACACCCACGGTGACTACGAAAACATCAGCACGACGAATCTGCCTTCCCGGGTGGACGATTATTTTTCGCTCCGAGGCGGCATCGGATACCACGCCGCGAAATACCTCGATTTTGGGTTATTCTACCTCCACCAGCGCAACGACTCCTCTCTCGCGTCCTATGCCTTCACCAGCAACCGTGTCTACCTGCAATCCAACCTCGTTTTTTAACGGCGCTCGGGCGGGCGGCCTGTTGCTGATCGTTCTTGCCGCCAGCCCCGCGCTCTGCCCGGCACAAGCGGCCGTTCGTGGAGATTCGACGACGCCCGCGACCGCGCCCGCGAACTACGTGCTCAGCCCGAACGACCTCGTGGAAGTCAAGGTCTTCCAGGAAGAGGACATGGACTGGACCGTGCGCGTCACCAAGGATAGCACGGTCAACCTTCCGCTCGTCGGTTCGATTCCTGTAGAGCGCAAGACGCCCGCCGAACTCGGCGAGATCGTCAAGGCCCGGCTCCACGACGGCTATCTTGTCCACCCGCAAGTGACCGTTTCCGTCCTGGAATTTTCCAAACGCCGTTTCACGATTTTGGGCGAGGTGAACAAGCCCGGCCAGATCGATTTTCCCGACAATGCCGAACTCGACGTGCTCCAGGCTCTCGGCATGGCCGGTGGTTATACGAAGCAGGCGAATCCCGCGCGCATCTACATCAAGCGGCGCGTCAACGACCGCGAAGTCGTGCTGACCGTCGATGCCAAACGCATGGCGCGCCGCGACGCGCCGCCGTTCAAGATTTTGCCCGGTGACACGATCACGGTCGGGGAAACCATTTTTTAATCTGGTCACATCCGAAAATACTCACTTCACGAATCAGCGCGCCGCTTTGTGTTCCCGAGCGCCGTCTGAACCACACACCAGCAACCATACTCCAGGGGGAAACATCACAATATGAGCGTAGCCGGGGATGCTACTATCAAAGACGAAGGGCGCGGCGTCTTTTATTCCGATTTGCCACTCCATCGCAGCCGGCCCGAGGAGGTCGTGCGCACCAGCCGCGAATTCGCGGGGAAAATGGTCGGACTCGGATTCGCGGGCGACCTGCTCGCCGTGTTCGGAGGGTTGCTGCTCGCTTTCTGGATGCGCTTCGAGACGCCGGTGCGCGCTCTCGGGCGGCACGCGACGGTGCCCATGACCACGACACAGTACCACGGACACTTCCTGTTCCTGGGCACCACGCTGATCCTGATCCTGTTCCGTTTCGGATTGTACAGTTCGGGCCGTCCACTGCCCCTGCGGAGGGTCAATGCCATCCTGCTGACGAGTTGCGGCCTGTGGTTCCTCGCCAACTTCGCGTTGAGCTTCGAGTTGAACGCGCAACCCATCATCAGCCGGGTTTTCCTGCTGTGCGCTTGCGGCTGCACTCTGGCGATGCTCACCGGCTGGCACTGGTTGTTACAACAATTTTTCTATCTTCGCCCGATTGCCGCTTTGCTCCAGCGGCGCATCCTTTTCGTGGGCTGGAGCGAGCAGGCGCGGCGGTTGGTCGATCACATCAATGGCGATCCCAAGCACTCGTCCCAGATCATCGGCTGCGTGCCGTCCCCCGGTGGGGGCTACGACCTCGATCCCGCCGACCATGTGCAGACCGTCGGTTCGTACGGCGATTTGCGGTCCCTGCTGACGGAACTCCGCATCGACCTCGTCATGGTCGCCAACCTCAACCCGACCGAGGGTGCCTTGTTCGATCTGGTGAACTGCTGCGAAAAGGAGATGGTGCATCTGCAGATCGTGCCTTCCGGTTTCCAGGTGTTTTTGTCCGGATTGCATGTGGAGACGACCGGCGGGGTGCCGGTGTTGGGCATCTCGCGTCTGCCGCTGGACTCGTTTTGGAACCAACTCCTCAAGCGCGGCATGGATATCGTGGGCGCGCTGGTGGGATTGATCCTCGGTGCGCCGCTGATCGCGGTTTTCGGTGCGCTCGTTTACCTGGAGTCGCCGGGTCCGATCTTCTACCGTCAGACGCGGCTCGGTCGGGACGGCAAGCGGTTCGAGATGGTCAAAATCCGCACGATGCATCTCGACGCGGAAGCCGAAGGCGTGATTGGCTGGTCGCGCAAGGAAGACGCCCGCCGGTTACGCATCGGCTCACTGATGCGCTCGACGAACATCGACGAGGTGCCGCAATTCTGGAACGTGCTCAAGGGAGAAATGAGTCTCGTCGGTCCGCGCCCGGAACGGCCCGAGTTGATCCGCACCTTCAAGGAAGAGATTCCGCATTATAATGCGCGCCACAGCATCAAACCGGGGATCACCGGCTGGGCACAGGTCAATGGATTTCGCGGAGACACGGACCTCACCGAGCGGGTCAAATGCGACCTGTTCTACATCGAGACCTGGAACTTATTGATGGAGTTCCAGATTTTGCTGATGACTTTATTTCGACGCACTAATGCTTATTAGAGATTGTTCCCGCCGGTGAATTGTTCCTCGCCGCGGTTTTTCCGGCTGCTAACATCGATCTTCTTTGAACACACTCCGCGCTGCGGCGCGGTCTCCTATGGAATTTACCAAAGCACCTGACCCAGCCGATTCCTCTCCGTCGGCGGGTGGTTTCGACTTTACCCGTTTGCTTCACATCGCGTTGCGGCGCTTCTGGCTGGTGGCCTTGTGCCTCTTGCTGACGGTCGGCAGCGGCGTGGCTTATCTGCTGTACGCGCAGAAGATTTACACGGCGATTGCGACCGTTCAGGTGGAGCAGGCGGCACAGCACGCGGTTGTTTTTCAAGACCAACAGCGCGAAGAAGATTATCGCTCCGCGGAGGTGCTCAAGACCTTCGAGCAAGTGCTCCAGAGCGGTCCGCTGCTTCTGCGCGTGGCGGAGGTCAACCATCTGCGTGGGAGCGAAGGTTTCCAGCCCAAGCAGCCGGGCAACGTCCCGTTGACCGACAGTGAGGTCATCGACCGGATGCTGTCGAAGGTCACCGTGGAACTGCGCCGTGGCACCCGACTCATCGATGTATCGGTAGACGACCCCAGCCCCACGCGGGCATGCCAGATCGCGCGCTCGATTGTCGATCAGTACAACCTCCAGGCCAATGAACAGAGCCTCCAGGTCAGCCAGGGCAACAACGGCTTTTTAATCGCCGAGGAAAAACGGCTCCGTACAAATCTGGAGACATCCGAAGCCGCGCTGGCGAAGTACCGCGCCGAAAACCAGTCGGTGTCCTTGGAAGACAAGCAGAACATCGTCGTCGAGAAACTGAAAAACCTCAACCAGCAGGTCACTGACGCCAAAGGTAAGCGCCTGACCCTCGAAGCCGATATCAGTAAACTGGCCACGATGGGCGATGCACAACCGGAAGACCTCCTTGCCCTGGCAAGTATCGCCAACGCGCCGCAGGTGGCCGACCTGCGGCGACAGATCAACGCCAAGGAAGCGGAATTCGCCGCCATCAAGCAGCGATATATGTACAAGCACATCAAGTACATCGAGGCCGAGAGCAACTTGCAGAAACTCCGCGCCGCCCTGGAGATCGAAGTCAAGAAATCCGCCGACGTGGTCCGACGATCCTACCAGGGAGCGAAAGAAGCCGAGGACAAACTCACCCAGGCTCTGCATGACCAGGAAACCGAAGCCCTCAACCTCGAAACGACTTCCATTCCCTACGGCAGCCTCCAACGACAGGCGCAAGGTGACCGCGCACTCTACGAAAGCGTGCTCGCGCGTTTGAAGGAAACCGGGATGCAGCAGGATACGTCCTACGACGTGCGGCTGATCGGCGCGCCCGTGTTGCCCAGCCGTCCTTCCAAACCGTCGCGTCTGAAATTCCTCGCCGCCGCCGTCGCCGCCGGTTTGCTCCTGAGCGGGGCGGCGATTTTCGTGTTGGAACTTTTCAATCACACTCTGCAAACGGTGGACCAGGCCGAGCAGGCGCTTGGTCTGCCGCTGCTCGCAGCCGTCCCGGAACGCAAAAAACTCCGACCCCATCGTATGGCGGCGGCGGGCGTCGCCACGGAAATGCCGCAACGTGAAGCCTTCCGGACCCTCTGCGCCACGCTGGCGACGCTTCCGCGCACGCCGGAAGCGCGCAGCTTCCTTTTCACCAGCGCGGTGCCGGACGAAGGCAAGAGTTTCTGTTCCCTGAATTTTGCCGCCAATCTTGCTGGGCGCGGCGGTCAGATTTTGCTCATCAACGCGGACATGCGGCGCGCTTACCCGTTCGACAAAACGCTGCTGCACGAGGGAGCCACGGGCTTGAGCGAGTGCCTGTCGGGCACGGTGCCCCTGGCGCAAGCGGTGCATCCCACGAAGGTCCCGAATCTGTTCTTCTGCCCGGCGGGCAAGCGCACGGACAATCCGGCGAATCTCCTGACCGGCGCGCGGTTCAGCGAGCTATTGCGTGAGGCGCTCCTGGTTTTCGACAAAGTGGTGATCGACACGCCTCCGATCAACGCCGTCAGCGATTGCCTTTTACTCGCTCCCCAGGTGGACTCCGTGTGCCTCGTCGTACGGGCCTTGAGCACCCCGGTGAAAGCCGTTTGGCGGGCCGGACGGCTGTTGACGATGGCTCACGTGACACCCGCCGGGTTCGTGCTCAACCGCTTGCCCGCCGGCATCGGCGCGAAATACACGCAGTATTATTACGGTGACGCTTACTTCCGTGAAGAAGAGCGGCACGCGAAACGTCCCGTCGAGAGCAAAGCCTAAATTAAAACGAAGAACCGGATGATCTCCACGCCAGAGCGGACCGTGCCGACGACCACGTCGGAACGCCAAACCCGGAAGTTACGGGTTGGCTTCGTGGCTAATCGGTACATGGACCCGCGACGGGTCAGTTCGTGGTCCGGCATTCCGTATCATTTTGCCAAGAGTCTCGGTGAAGCGGGTTGCGAGATCGTACCGATCTATGACCTGGAAGAGCCGTCGCTGCTCGTGCGCAAGGTCCGGCAAGCATGCTGGAAATATGTGCGCGGCAAACGTTACCTGCGCGATGTGGAACCGGCGGTTTTGCGTTCGTATGCCCGGGAAATCGAAGAGCGGCTGTCGATGGTGGAGGTGGACGTGCTCTTTAGTCCGAGCAGCCGCTTGCTGAGTGAGGTCGAAGTGGATGTTCCGACCGTGTTCTGGACCGGCGCGACCTTCGCCTCGATGCTCGGATTCTATGATGATTTCACGAATCTAGCCCCGCCGAGTATCGCCGCCGGCCATGCCGCCGAGGCGGCGGCGCTCGAACGTTGCGCGCTCGCCATCTACGCGTCGGAATGGGGTGCGCGGAGTGCCGTGGAAGACTACGGAACGGACCCGGCGAAAGTAAAAGTAGTTTCCTACGGCGCAAATTTCGAATCCGGTCTGACGCCGACCGAGGTCGGGAGGGTCATTGCCGAACGCGACCCAGGGACGTGTCAGCTCTTGTGCGTCGGGGTCGATTGGCAGCGCAAAGGCGTGGAAATCGCCATCGATGCCACCGTGGCGCTCAACGCGCGCGGCGTCCCGGCCCGCCTGAGCGTCGTCGGTTGCGAACCGCCGCACGGCCGTGGACCGCTGCCGTCGTGCGTCGATATCGTCGGCTTTCTCCGTAAATCGCAGCCGGAAGAACGCCGCCGTCTCGAAGCCCTTTACAGCCGGAGCCATTTCTTCATCGTGCCGACCCGGGCCGAGGCGTTCGGCGTGGTGTTTTGCGAGGCCAACGCTTTCGCGTTGCCTTGTCTGGCCACGAGCGTCGGTGGTGTGCCGACCGCCGTGCACGACGGGGTCAACGGACAGCTTTTCGCGCTCACTGCGAACGGCGAGGATTATGCCCGCTGGGTCGCCGAATGCTGGGCGGACCCGGCGCGCTACCGTGCGCTGGCGGCAAGTGCTTTCGACGAATACCAGCAACGCCTCTGCTGGCCGCGTGCCGCCGAATCGGTCGTGCGCCTGCTGAACGCGGTGGTCCGCGATGCGAAGCGCGCCCGGCCTCTTGCCGCCGCGCTCAACTGACGTTCCTGACATGTCCATCGCCACACTCACCCGATCTTTTCAGCGTTCCGTTCGCCACGGACGCAATCGGTCGATCATGGCGTTTTTCGTCACGTCGCTTTCCGGCCGGGGCTTGGGCATCGTGTGCCAATTGGTGCAAGTCCCGCTCGCGTTGCGCTATCTCGGGAAGGAGGCGTTCGGGGTCTGGGTGACATTAGGTTCCATTTCGTACCTGATCAGTTTTAGCGACTTCGGGATCGGAATGGGCGCTCAGAACCAGATGACCGAGGCGTTGGGAACGGGCAACCATCCCAAGGCGCGGCGGTTGTTTATGACGACGCTGGTATTCCTCTGCGTGGTCGCAAGCGTGCTCGCAGCGGTCGGCGTGCCGGTGTTTCTCCGTTTGCCGTGGGGATCGCTGTTCAAATTGCAGGACCCCGCGCTGATCGACGCGGTTCCACACGCGATCACGCTCTTCCTGATATTGGCTTGCGTGAACATCCCGCTCGGACTGGCGCGCCGACTCACGTACGCCACCCAGCAGGCCTGGCTGGACAACGTGAACTCGGCGGTGATGAGCGTCGTTGGTCTGACCGCCATTTTCCTTGGCGGTTATCTACAACTGGGGTTCGAGAACTACGTCCTGATTACCTGGATGCCCGGCATGGTGGTCTGTCTCGGGCTGCTTTTCTACCAATGGGTACGGCTCGATTGGTTGCGTGCGCGCGGTCCGTGGTTCGACCGCCATGCGTTGCGCGGTCTGCTCAACCTGGGCGTCCTCTTCGGGGTGCAGCAGCTTTGCACGTTGGTGCTCTTCGGTGCGCCGCCGATGCTGATCTCGACGCTGCTCGGGGCGGTCGCCATCGCGCCCTTCAATCTGGTCCAGCGGATTTTCAACGTGTTCCAGATGTTGCAGAACGCTTTCTTGCTGCCGCTCTGGCCGGCTTACGCGGACGCGAAGGCCAAGCAGGACTGGAGCTGGCTCGCGCGAACGTTCCGCCGCTCGATGGTCGCCACGATAGGGATCGCGGTGATACCGATGATCGGCATCGCCTTCGTCACGCGACCGCTGATCCGTCTGTGGACCGGGACCGACGCCACGTTGCCAACCACGGGACTGGTCGCCGCTCTGTTGGTTTGGAACGTCGTCGTCGCCTTGCAGCAGCCGCTGGGTTTCTTTCTCGCCGGGGTTTCCGAGGTCAAGCGTAACACCATTTATTCTCTGCTGACCGCGGTCGTCGCCGGTGCGCTGATGCCCCTGCTGGCACCACGGTTCGGCGTCGCTGGGATCGTGTGGGGATTGGTGATTGGCACCGTGCTGTTTTCGCTGCTCGGTTCGGCCGCGGAAGTATGGAAATATTTTCGCACTCTGTCCATCGGTGCCGATGCATCTGAACCCATGCACGGGTTACCTACGATCTCCGTCGCCGAAACCACCGCGCACTCCCGCTCAACATGATCGGAGCGACGGACCTTTATCGCAAAACGCTCAACGGGATGTTATCGATGGTCGCCACGGTCAACCAACCCAACACCGGCAGCCTGTTCCAGGAATGGTTGCTGCGCGGCATGGGTGTGGATGTAGAAGGTCCGGTGAATTTTGGACCGCGTCCGATCATCCGAGATGGATTTCGCCTGAAGCTGGGCCGCCACGTCGCCATCGGCGCGAATGCGACGATCTCCTGTTACACGTGGGTCACCATCGGCGACGATTTCCTCGCGGCGGACGACCTGACGATCAATAGCGGCGGACACGAACTCTGGAACCTCGTGCCCTGCAACCGACCCGTCACCATCGGCTCGCGGGTCTGGTGCGGGACACGCGTGACGATCTGTGCCGGGGTGACCATAGGCGACGACGCGGTGATCGGCGCGGGAGCCGTGGTGGTACGCTCGGTCGAACCGAACACGGTCGTCGCAGGCGTCCCCGCGCGTCCGGTGCGTACCATCGAGCGCGCACCGCCGGATCAGCTCTGGTCGTGTTTCCCGCAGCGTTCCAGTTATCATCGCTACCGCGAACGCGGCCGCGTCGGGCAATTTCTTATGCGCTTGCGCCAACGCTTCTAGGTTTCGCCCTTTCCCGATGAAACCTTCCCACGCCCGCCTCGCCGCCTTCCTCGTCGGCCTGCTCTCCCCCTACACGGTTTCTCTGGTCGGCGAGATGCCGGTCGGTGAGATCGTGTTGCTCTGCGTGTTCATCTGGATGGCGGTCCAGGTGATGCTCGAACATCGGCTGCCAGGCCGTTTGTGGAGTAACCCACTTTTGCATTGGATGCTGGTCTGCCAAGGCATCGCGCTGGTGGGCTATGTAATGTCGGATTTCATCTGGCACAGCAGAACGCTCGACGAAATCCGTGGCTGGGCGCGCATGGTGTTTCTGGCGATTGATCTGCTGACCTTGGCCTATTTATTCGCGGAAGGCGGCGGGCGCGCTCTGTTGTGGCTGCTGTGGGGCGAGGTCGTCGGCGGCGCGATACAGCCGCTCATTATGCGACCACTGTTCGGCGATTACTGGAAGTTCGGCTTCGGACCGCCGGTCTCGTTGGCGGTTTTGTTGTTGCTGCCGGGCGTGGGATTCTGGTTCGGCCTCGTTTTGACCGTCGGGATGAGCGCGCTGCATTTCGCCATGAACTTCCGCAGCATGGGCGGACTTTTTCTCGTCCTGGCTGGTTTCCTCGTGTTGCAGCGGATGCCGTTGCGGATGCGTGCGGTCTGCATTCCGCTGACCGCATTACTGGCGATGGGGGCGCTGTTCTGGATCGTGAATCGTTCGGCGACGGCGAACCGTTCCCACGACTTGCGTTCCGATATCTCACGCAAGGCCATGTTGAAAGCCGCCTGGCACGGCGTCGAAGACCACCCTTTCATCGGCAACGGCTCATGGTTGGGTCGGTCCGGCGTCATCAATGACTATTTGGCGATCCGATACGCGACCGCGCAAGAGGAACACCTCGGCGGCATCGGTCACGAAGAGGCCCCGCTCGACGAAGCGCAATCGTACGCGATCCATTCGCAAATTCTCGTTGCCCTGGCCGAAGGCGGCCTTCTGGGCGGGGCGTTCTTTCTTCTCTACGGAACTTTGCTCGTGGCGAGCCTTGCTTACTACGTCGTCTTTCGACCGTGGTCACATTACAGCGCGCTCTATCTTTTCATGCTGCTGCTCGCGTTATTCAACCTGCTGATGTCGCCGTTCTCGGGCGTGCATCGGGTGTACATTGCCACGGCATCCGGACTCTTGTTGCTCTTGTGGAACGAATATTCCGCGCAACGACGGAAGGTGTCCGTTTCAATTTTGGCACCGAAATGGAAAACACCGCCGGGAGCGCAACCCGCTCACGGGTAAATCAGGATGCAACCACGCAACGTCATCATCTACCGTCGCGATCTGCTGCCATATTCGGAGACCTTCATCCGGGAGCAGAGCGAGGCGTTGCGCGGCTTCGAGCCGTTCTATGCAGGTTTCAAAGAGGTCGGTGAGACACGCCTACCCACCGAAAAACTACGACTACTTTCCGACGGTTCCGCGCTCGGCCGATTACGCCTTGCGAACTACCGTCTGACCCAATGGGACCCGGGTTGGATTGCGCGGCTGCGTTCCTTGCGCCCCGCGTTGATCCATGCCCACTTCGAATGGGGCGGCAAGGATGCGCTGCCGCTTGCACGCGCGCTGAAAGTTCCGCTGTTGGTGACATGCCACGGCAAAGACGTGACGGAACGTGCCGAGGACAAATCCGGCTGGCTCGGCCGACGCTTTCATGTTCGGCGCAGACTAAGCTTGCAACGGGAAGGCACGATGTTCCTGGCCGTCTCGGAATTTATCCGCCAGCAGATGCTCGCGCGCGGTTATCCCGCCGAACAGACGCGGGTGCATTACATCGGGGTAGACACCGCCAAATTCGCGCCGCCGCCCGACTCGGCACGACGCGAACCGCTCATTGTCTTCGTAGGGCGGCTGATCGAGAAAAAGGGCTGCGAGTACCTCATTCGCGCGATGGAGGTAGCAGCACCGTCGCTGCCCGATGCCGAACTGGTGGTCATCGGTGACGGACCGTTGTGGCCATCGTTGGAAGCGATGGCGAAGGAAAAGCTGCGGCGCTATCGTTTCCTCGGGGTGCAATCGCCCGAGCAGATTCGTGACTGGCTCGGGCGGGCGCGGTTGTTCAGCGTGCCGAGCGTCGAAGCGACTTCCGGTGACAGCGAAGGTTTCGGCATCGTTTTCCTGGAGGCGCAGAGCATGGGCGTGCCGGTTGTGAGCTTCCGTCACGGTGGTATTCCCGAGGCGGTGGCGCACGGCGTGACGGGCTTACTGAGTGATGAGCGCGACTGGCGCGGTCTGGCCGCCGACCTCGCCGAGTTATTCAACGACGAGGCGCGTTGGCAGCGGATGAGTCTGGCGGCACGCACGCGGACCGTGGAGGAGTTCGACTTACTACGGCAGACGCGCGCGTTGGAAAACATCTACGAGGAAACGCTTGCCATTGCCCCCTTCCCCGCAGCCGAACGCACGCGCGTCGCCGGTGCGAGCAAAGAATTCGCCTGATCTCCAACCCACTTTGTTCCCTGCTCTACCGATGTTGACCCTGTGCATGGCCGAAGACCGTTTGGAGGACACCAGTCTGCGTCTGGCGCTGCTGAGCCTGCGCGCGCAGTGTCCCGACGTGCCGCTGACCCTCTTTCGGCCTGACCCCAGCCCGGAGTTCCGCGCGTGGCTGCAAGGGTTCCCCCAGGTCACCCTCGCCGATGCGCGCCTGCCCGACGCCACCCACTGGAACTGCAAACCACAGGCCCTCCTGAGACTGCTCGACGAGGGAAAAGAAGAAGTCCTGTGGCTGGACTCGGACCTGGCATTCACGCGCCCTTTCACCTACCTCTTCGATGGGTTGTCCCCCGATACAATCGTTGTGGCCGAAGACCTGCGCTTCGCATTGCCGCAGGGTACTTTGAAGCGGACGCAAGGATGGAATTTCCCGGTTGGCAAAACGTACCCGGCCACCGTCAACTCCTGCGTGCTGCGAGTGACCCCGCGACACCGGACGCTGCTTGTGCGCTGGTTGGAAATGATGGCGACGCCGCAATATCAGGAAGCCCAGACGAAGTGGGTCGGCGAACGTCCGTTTTATCTGCGCAGCGACCAGGATTTGCTCAACGCCCTGCTGGGCTCGCAGGAATTTTCCGACTTGCCGGTACGCTTTCTGGAATGCGGACGCGATCTCATCCATTGCAGCGGTTGGGGACGCAGTTATTCGACCCGCGAACGGCTGCGCGGTCTGTTCTCGCCCATCGCGCCGATCCTGCACAACCCATCGCAAAAGGCTTCGGAGGCGTTAGACCTTTCGGCGGCGGCGAATCCACCCACCACGTCTGCCGAACGTCTGTTTTTGGAGATATCGCCCTACTTGACGCTGGCCCGCCGCTACGAGGCTGACCTCGCCCCGCAAACCGCGTGGCTGCGCTACCGCACCACCCTCGGCTCGCTGCTGCGCGCCCTCGGCTGCGGCCACTACGCTCTGCCCGGCTTGCCGCTCATCATCCCGTTGTCGATTCGCAAAGCGATCCAGCACGTTTTCCGGCGCGCCGTTACCAAAATTCGCACCGCAGTCGGAACTGGACGGACCGCCAGCCCGCCAAGTTCGGAGGAGCGGATGATCGCAACCACCGTTTCACAGGACAAAGCCTGACCGACGATGTTGACCCTGTGCATGGCCGAAGACCGTTTGGAGGACACCAGTCTGCGTCTGGCGCTGCTGAGCCTGCGCGCGCAGTGTCCCGACGTGCCGCTGACCCTCTTTCGGCCTGACCCCAGCCCGGAGTTCCGCGCGTGGCTGCAAGGGTTCCCCCAGGTCACCCTCGCCGATGCGCGCCTGCCCGACGCCACCCACTGGAACTGCAAACCACACGTTTTGCTCGCGCTCCTCGATCAAGGCTGCCAGGAGGTCGTCTGGCTGGACTCGGACCTCGCGTTTACGCGCCCTTTCACCTACCTCTTCGATGGGCTACCAGCGGACACGCTCGCCGTCGCTGAGGATATGCGTTTCGCGGTCCCGCGCGGCACGCTGGCCCGAACCTCGGAGTGGCGACTTCCCGTCGGCAAAATCTATCCGACCACTATCAACTCGTGCGTGTTGCGAGTGACGCCCCGGCATCGGCCGTTGCTTGTCCGGTGGTGCGAGTTGATGGCGACGCCGCAGTACCAGGCAGCACAGGCGGAACCTTACTGGAACAGGCCGCTTCATCTGCGAGGAGACCAGGAATTACTCAACGCCTTGCTCGGCTCGCAGGAGTTTGCGCAGGTGCCGGTGCATTTCTTGCGGGGTGGACGCGACATTATTCATTGCAGCGGACGAGGACGCAGTTATTCGACCCGCGAGCGGCTGCGCGGTCTGTTCTCACCTATCGCGCCTATCCTCCACAACCTGTCTGCTCTGAAAGCTTGGCAAATGCTGGACGACTCGCCGAAAAGGAAACCCAAAAACGCATTTACGGAACGTCTGTTTTTGGAGATATCGCCCTACCTGACGCTGGCCCGCCGCTACGAGGCCGAACTTGCCCCGCAAACCGCGTGGCTGCGCTACCGCACCACCCTCGGCTCGCTGCTGCGCGCCCTCGGCTGCGGCCACTACGCTCTGCCCGGCTTGCCACTCATCGCGGCCCTGTCGATCTGGCGCATCATTCAGAGCGGTTGGAGGCGGACCTGAAAGGAATGGACCGGCACCGACTCAGCAATATCCAAGCGTTGCGGGCGATTGCCGTCTTGCTGGTCGTCGTTCGCCACGTCCAAGTCTACTTGGCGCGCAACGCGGGAGAGTTTCCGGTCCCGGGTCGGTTTCTGGTGGGCGACATGGGCGTTGACCTGTTTTTTGTCATCAGCGGATTCGTCATGGTGGTTGCCCATCCGCTCCCTAGTGCCGGTGCGTCGCAGGTTGCTCATTTTCTCTCGCGACGCGTCACGCGCATTTATCCGCTCTACTGGGTGTATTCACTGCCTGCGCTGGCGATCTATCTCTGGAAACCCGCCTGGCTGCACCGCTTCGACAGCGGGATGCAAGTGCACCTCGTGCGCTCGTTTCTGCTGTGGCCTCAAAATGGGTGGCCACTTCTGGGTCAGGCATGGTCGTTGGTCTACGAGATGTATTTCTATCTCGTGTTCGCCGGGTTGCTGCGGCTGCGGGGACGGTGGTTCGGGTACGGTTTACTTGCGTGGGCAACCTTGGTATTGGCAGGCAACGGTTTGCTGGCATCCATGCCTGCACTGGATTACCCCGAAACCCGCCTGCCCTTCGCTCTGCTGACGCTGGAGTTCATCGCCGGCGCGTTGGTGGGGTTGGCGGCGCTTCGTCCGAAAACGGCATCGACACCGATCTGGGGCTGGTTGCTGGCCGGATTCGCCGTGGCCTGGATCGTGGGAATCGTTCTGCCCGGCGGCGGCAATTTGAGGGCGGGCAGTCGCGTGCTCGACTACGGACTACCCTCCGTGGCGCTGGTGTACGGCGTTGTCCTGCTGGAGAACGCCGGTTTGCGGATGCCACGCTTTCTTGCCAAGATAGGAGACTGGTCGTACTCGATTTATCTGTCACATATTTTCGTCATCGCCGCGCTCGCCAGATTGGTTTCGCCCGACTCGACGCGGCATCCTTTGGCGGAAAGCTTTGCAGCCATCCTGTGCATCGGCGCGGTCTTGCTTTTGGGTGGCGTCAGCTATCGTTATCTGGAACGACCGTTGCTGCGACTGACCCGGCAAGGGTTTTTCCCGTCGTTCAGCGAGCACGGCTGCCACGCGTTTGCACAATCATCATCTCCCTCAGTGAAACGTCCGCTGCTTATCCTCACCCCGACTCTCGGCACTTCCCCATACCTCGACGAAACGATTCATTCCATCGACGAACTCCCCTGGCCGATCCAGCACGTGCTGGTTTGCCCGGCGGATAAGATCGCGGAACTCTCGCAGCGTTTCCCTACCAAACGCGTCGTCGAGGATGGAGGACGAGAAGGTGGATTATACGGCGCGCTCAACGCGGGTCTTGCTGCCGCAAACGATCTGTCGTGGGATTGGTACACTTACCTGAACGACGACGATCTGCTCACGGCGAAATTTGCCGAGATGCTCGCCCGGCACGACGCCAGGAACGACCTCGCCAGTGTCGCCTACGGTGACGTACGAACCATCGACGCGGGCGGTGCATCTCTCGGCCGGATGACTGTCGAGTCTCATCCGGGTTATTTTCCGGCCTTGCTCCAAGGGGGTATCAGTCCGGTTGGCCAACAGGGAATGGTTTTCGGTGCACCGGTCGTCCGCCATTTAAGGGGTTACGATCTGCGCTACTCGGTCTGCGCCGATCTTGACTATTGGGCGCGCGCGTTCACACAAGGGTTCACTTTTCGGTATCACCAGATGGAGGTTGGGCGCTTCCGTGTTCGTCCCGGTCAAATTTCCGGCGCGGTGTCGCTGCTCAGCCAGCAAATGGAGGAGATCACCCGGCGGCACTTTGCCACCCCGGTATCGTCGTCCGCGAAACGCTTCGCCCGCTGGCGCTATCGGTGCCGCAACCTTCCCCGTTACCTCGAACGTCTGCGCGTGGTCGGCCTCGCCAGCAGTCTCGAAGTCCTCCAGGCCGGTGGTCGGCGCACCGTTGCAAAGCATGGCGCTTCGTCGGCTGCTTCCGCACCATGATGCCGGCACTCCCCGAAGGATTTGAACTGGTTGTTCTCAGCGATTTTTCGCATTCCAACGGTGGTGCCGCCGCCGTGGCCCTCCAGAGTGCCCGCCACTTGGCCGAAACCGGAGTGCCGGTGACGGTTTTCAGCGCCGTGGGGCCAGTGGACCAGAAGCTGACGAACACACCGAATCTATCCGTCGTTTGTCTGGAACAGGACGAGATCGTCAAAGACCCACGCCGGGTGCGGGCATTTCTGCGCGGCGTGAAAAATGTCCCGGCGTTGCATGCCTTGCGAACGCTGCTTGCGGCGAAAGACCCGGCACGCACGGTTGTCCACGCGCACCAGTGGTCAAAGGCCCTTTCTCCCGCCGTCCTCGCGGCTACCGCTGACCACGGATTCAGATTGGCTGTGACCTTGCACGATTTTTTTATCACCTGCCCCAACGGAGGGTTCTTCGTTTATCCGCGATTGGAGTTGTGCCAGCGAACGCCTCTTTCGTTGTCGTGTCTGACCTGTCGTTGCGACCGTCGCAGCGAACTGCATAAAATCTGGCGCAGCGCGCGGACGTGGGCGCAAAACCACTGGTGGCACGTCCCGGCACGAGTGGATCGGTTCATCGGCGTGTCGGATTTCAGCGCCGCACTAATGCGGCGTTACTTACCCGCTCACGTATCACTGGAAGTCGTGCGTCCGCCGTGCGAACGCCAGGACTTCGGGCCGGCGGCGGTACGCGACAACAACGAGCTTCTTTTTGTTGGCCGCATCGTGCCGGAGAAGGGTCCCGAATTACTGGCGGAGGCCGCACGGCAATCGGGTGTCAAAGCCGTGTTTGTCGGTGACGGTGAGATGCGCGCGCGCCTCCAGGCAGACTACCCCGAACATGAATACACCGGTTGGCTGGACGAGCGCGGCGTCGATGACCGGATGCGGCGTGCCCGCGCGCTGGTGTTCCCATCACGCTGGTATGAAACGCTCGGCCTCGTGACGGTCGAAGCCGCCGCGCATGGTGTTCCCGTCGTGCTCGCGGACAGTTCGGCGGCCAGCCGTTTTCTGGAGCACGGTACGGCTGGCCTGCACTTTCGCAGCGGTTCGGTGGCATCGCTGGTCGAACAACTGGCGCGACTCCGCGATGACGAGTTCACCGCACGGTTGGGGCGCGGCACGTACAACTGGTATTGGCAAAATCCCTGGAGTCTGTCCGCCCACACCGACGCGCTTCTCGACATCTATGCGCGCATGCTTGCGGCTGCTCCGTCAACAGGTGGTCAATGAATTCTCGCGCGTCATTTGCTCCACCCGACGCCAACCGGCCGCTGTCCGTGCTGCTAGTCATCGAGCCAGGCAGAGATGGCGCGTTCCGATTCGTGGAACAACTGGCCTACTTTCTCCTGGAACAGCACGGCGTGACGGTGCATCTCGCGTATTCCAGTGTGCGTGGTAGTCCCGAACTAGATACGTTGGTCGAAACGCTCGCACGCCGCGGATCGCAAACCCTCGACCTGCAAATCGGTAATTCGCCCGGCGTGGTGGATGTCATGGCTTTCGCGCGACTCCGACGCCTCGCACGGGCGGTGCAACCGGATGTGATCCACGCGCATTGTTCCAAGGCGGGGGTGTTAGCGCGGATGCTAGTTTGGACAGGGATGCGGGCGCGGATCGTTTATACGCCGCACGCGTATTACCAGATGTACGGCCCGACCGGGGTGAAAAAAAGTTTCTTCCTGGCGGTGGAACGATTATTTGCCCATACGGGTATCACACTGCACACGTCGAGGAGCGAGGCCGACTATGCGCGGCAAAAACTCGGGGTGAAGTCCGACCGGCAGCGATTCACCCGGACAGGGGTAGACTGCGAACGATTCCGACCTACGGTGGATGCCGCCGAAAAGCGTGCGTTGCGTCGTCGCTTCAACCTCCCCGCTGACGCCTGCGTCATCGGAACCGTCGCGCGCTACAGCGAGCAAAAAGACCCGCTCACACTCTACCGCGCGGTGGTCTCCGTGTTGGCGGACACACCGGGCGTCCACTTCGCGCATCTCGGGAAAGGCGAACTGATGCCTGCGGTGGCCGAGTTGCTCGGGACCGTTTCACCCGACGTACGCGCGCGAATTTTGCAGATCGACGCCTGCGATGACCTGCCCGGATTCTACCGGATGCTGGATGTGTTCGTGCTGGCATCCCGCTACGAAGGTTTTGCCTTGGCACTGCTCGAAGCATTGGCTTCCGGGGTTTCGCTGATTCTATCCGAGTGCCCCGGTAACTTGGATTTGAAGGCTTACGATCTCGACGGGGTCCAGTGGACAACGGTCGGTGATGCCGAACAGCTCGCCGCACGGACACGCGCGAGCGCAAAGCGAGATTCACATCGCAATAATCACCGCGAAATCACCCTGCAAGTTTTCGGCGGTGATGTGGGCTGCCGCGACGTGCTGAGTTGCTACGAATCGTTGCAAGGCCGGTAAAAAAGTATTTCGGTTCTTCGCGCCGGTCATCGACGCGAAAAAGCCGTGACATGACGACTCGGCTCCCGGTAAAGCACATAGAGGTTTTCCATCAGTTCAGCCATTCGAGCTTGATCCAGCCAAGCGTTTCCGCCGAGTCGCTGCCGGACCGGCTCCGTCAGAGGAATCGGCACGGTTTCCGCCGACGGCACACCGACTCCCACCAAGACGGGAAAATCGGGTTCCGCAGCCTGACGCGCCAATAGTCGGCGTACGTTTCTCTCGCCGATCCGCCGGTAACTCATCGTCTCCACTTCCAGGCCTGGCACGATCATCTTGACGGCGTGAACCGCGCTTCCCGGCGGCGAAAGGTCCACGTAAAGCACCGGCATCCCGGTTCGTTCCAACCGGTCCACCGCAAAGCGTAAAAGGGCAGTCTCATCCGAGGCGAACGGTTGTTCGTCAGAACGTGGCAGATCGGCGAACGAGGCCCTTTTGTTCACCGAGAAGACCGGGGCCAAAACCTGACGCATCCCATCCAACCCGAGTGTGACCCAGTGTTGCATCCCGGCCAAACCGCGCGGTTCTTCCTCCGCCGGATTTACGACCTTGCGATACCGTTCCAAATACCCTGGCGGAACGACTTGCTGAACGACATCCAAAGGACCGTGAAAAAGTGCCAGCCGGGCGCGCGAGGAGGCAAATTCCAGCAGCGCCTTGCGCAGAGCCACTTCCGGCACCGGGTGAACGGCCTCGCCGCAAGCCGCCGCCATGATCGGCAGGCCGCCGTCGGCACTCGAACGGTCGTAGCCGACCGCATAGAGGTTCACAAAACCAAAATCCGTCGCGGCCACCTTGACGATCATTTCGATCCCGGCGGCGTCGTAACGATCCAACAGCGCACGGGCGGCAGGATCGGTGATCGTGCCGAGGTCGATGGCCGTTGTTCCCGCGAGGGCACGGTAGTGAACGCTGTTGCCATCGCGTTGCAAAAGTTCGAGCAGGCCGTGGGTTTGAGCCATCGCCAAGGTGGTGCCCGCGCCGTGGCCGTTGGTGATCGGAGTGACCAAGCGGCTCACGCCCGGCCGCGTCGGCACATCCATGCCGGCGCAAGCGACGAACTCCACCGGAATGAGAACCGGCTCATCGTCGGACCAGCGGCGGCCTTCCACCCATTCCAGAACGGTTTCCGGTGTATAGGGACTACCCGCTTCGAGGCAGAGGGTGACGGGATCGACGATACCGCTCGCTCCCATTCGTGCGAGCATTTCCCGATAGGACCCGGTCAAGCGCGGCAGGCGGGTCAGCGCCGCGCTGGAAGAAACTTCCTCGGTCAGTTCGCCATAGGCTCCCACCCGGGCTGCCTCCAGCGTTTCGCCGTAGCCAATGCCTTCGCACAGCGGCCAGGACAATCCCGGGCTGGCTAACGGTCTCCGCAGGAAAAAGGGTGAGCGCCTGGACCGGGATGCCGAGCCGATCCAGCGGCGTCAGCGAAAATTCCAGGAGTTGGCCGGGGGGCAGGGCGGCACGATACGCGTCGATGGCTTGAGCGAGAGACAGGTTCATCCGGGGAGGGCAGAAGTAACGCAAGGGTGTCCGAGGAAAGTTTCGGCGTATGCCACGGGCGAGGGTTGCGTCCCGGACTTCGCGCTCGTGAAAAGCAGTGAGTTTTTCGCGAGCGCCGACCGGCCCGCCAAATTGGAAACCGATCTGTGAGACGTAGAGCGAACATCCGGCGATCTTGCGGGCAAGCACGGCGGGTGACATCGGCACCCGGCAGGGGATAAGGTCGTCTTCGAGCCGCAACAACCCGGCGGGCAGCGCCGCGGGTTCCCGGATGGCGTAGGGTGTATCACGATACCACATGACGCGCTCGACCGGCCAGGTCGCCAGCGCGGCGCGGATCGTTTGCAGATGATCGACGTGGTTGCCGAGACCCTGCGGAGCGAAAACCAGGTCGGGTCGCTGTTCGTCATCCAGCGCGCCGAGATCGTCGCCCAAAGGCTGCCAGACGGTGTCGTCATCGTGCGGACCCGCAAATAAATCCTCCGGAGACTCGTAGCCGCGGTGCGGAGCTTCCCGGTAGTTCCAACGCCGCGCCTCGTCCACGCCGGCTGACTTCGCGTAAGCCTCGTCTTCCGCCCGGCGCAGGGCCATGTAATCTACGTCGGCGCGAATGCCCTTGTCGGTCTGGCAGCGCAGAGCAAAGCCTCGCGGCTCAGGCACCGAGGCCGTGAAAATCGTGCAGAGCACCACGCGCCAATCGGGATCGTCGGTCAGCCGCAGCAGCGTGCCGCCGCAGGAAAAGGCCACGTCGTCGAGGTGCGGTGAGAGAAAAAGTGCCGTCGGCATCGCAGACGAGAGAGTTTCAGAGCAGATGCGGCGCGGCGCGGTAGCGGCAGGCCGGGTCCAGCGGAGCGCGCAGCGTCCAGTCGTTGTCGGGCGCGGTCGCCTCGAACGTGCTCGTACACCCCGGCGATCTGCCGCGCCACCACCGGCCAGGAGTACAGCCGATGCACTTCCTCGAACGCGCATTCCGCCAGACGGCGGCGCAACGGCGCCGTCGTCGAGCAGGCGGCCCAGACGCGTCGGCCAGAGAATGGATGTCGCCCGGCTGGCACCAGCAGGCCGTTTTCGCCGTCGCGCAGGCAATCCACCACGCCGACCGCATGGCACGAGACGATGGGCAGACCCGCGCTCATCGCTTCGAGGATCGTGTTGGAAAACCCTTCGGAGTAGGTCGGCGAAGCGAACACGTCGGCGCGGCGGTACACCGCCGGCACGTCGTCGTAATTGACGTAACCCAAACTGGTATAAGCGTCTTCCAATCCCAGCGTCTGCACGCGCTCGGCCACGGCAGCGCTGTCCGGGCCGATGCCGGAATAGAGCAGTCGCGCGCGCCGGGCCAGCGGATGCCCGCGCTGGCGCAGCGTGGCGAAAGCATCCAGCAAATCCAGCGCGCCTTTCCGCCGGTCCACCCGCCCGTGGTAGAGGATCACCGGCTGCGCCGGGTCGATCCATTCGCCGGCTCGCCAATCCTCGCGCGGGACGGAAACGGGTGGCGTCCACGGCCCCCGGCACGATGGTAAAACGCTCCGGCGGCGTGCCGTGGTTTTCATGCACTTCCTCGGCAAAGGAGCGCGAACCGATGAGCAACGCCCCCGCGTGATCCAGCACCACCCGCATGGCCTCGCGGTGCGTCTCGCAGCAGTTCACGCCGACCCAATGACCGTCCCCGCCCTGGATGGACACAACGTTGGGTAACCCGAGACGCTTGGATGTTTCCAGCGCCGCCAACCCGGTCGGATAACCGTACTGTGCATGGAGCAGGTCGAAGGGAGCGCGCGCATGTTCGGCCACGGCGGTTTGCACCATCGTCTCGATGTCGCGCTCGAAGTTGGCCACGGGTTGCTCCTGTTCGCCCAGGGCTTCCAGGCCGATGACCCGCACGCCGGGCACGGGCGGTGGCGGCCCGCCGCCGTAGACGCGCGTGCCCGCCTCGTCGCCACGGTACTGCGAAATCATCGTGACCTCGTGGCCGAGGGCGACGAGTTCGCGCAGGAGATTTTGCGCGTAGACGCTCATCCCGGAAATGGCGGGAAAATAACGGCGGGAGAAAAAACAGATGCGCATGGACGATGAAAAGAAAATCAGCGGTCCGGCCCGGGATCGTTCTTCGAGGATGGCGACAACGTGGCGGCCCGGTTCGCGGTACAAAGGATAGAGCGGTCCAACGGCGTCGCGCAGAGCAGCGGGGTCGAACCAGGGTTCGCCGTCGAAGGTCGCCTGCGCCGCCGGCGTGAGACGGATCGGCAACGCGTCCGCCGGCCGGTGACGCATCGCCCACGCCGACGAGCGGCGAACCACGGGAGAGCAACCGGCGCAGGTTGCGCGCGCCGATGCGCTGGTAGGTCATCGTTTCCACTTCCAGGCCGGGCACGATGGCCTTGAGCGCCACGACGGGAGAACCGGGCGGCGTGAAGTCCACGTAGAAGATTTCCAGCTCCGGCCTGCGCGAGCCGTTCCGTCAGCAAGGCGAGCAACGCGCCGGAATCCGGCACGGTGGCGGTCGGCAGTTCGTCGAAACGCAGGCGGGCGCGAACATCGAAAAGCGGGATGGCGGATTTCCTCGAAATAAGCGGCGTGGTCCAGCCGCATCCAACGTTGCATTTCGCTCAGCGCGCGGTCGTCCTCGCTGCGGAGCGAAGCCGGGCCGAACGCTTCCAGGTAACCCGGCGGCGCGACCGCCCGGACCGGCGCGAGCGGCCCGTGGTTGAACGCTTTCCGGGCGCGGGCGGACACGAATTCGCGCAAGGCCTTGGCCAGCGCGCGTTCGCGGTCGGGATGCACCGCCTCGCCGCACGCGCTCAGGCTGATCGCCTGCGGCGCCTGGCCCGGGTCGCGGTCGTAGCCGACGACGTACAGGTTGGCCAGTCCGAAGCTGTCGTCCGCCAGCTTGACGAGGATTTCGATGCCCGCCGCGTCCAGGGTATGCAGGAGCGCGCGGGTCCGGGGATCGCGCACCTGCTGATAGTCCTCGCCGAGGTCGACGAGCAGTCCCCGGTCCAGCGCGCGGTAATGCACGCTGTTGCCGTCGCGTTGCAGCAGTTCCAGGACGCCGTGCGCGAGGGCGTGGGAAAACGTCAGCCCCGCGCCGAGGCCGTTGGTGATCGGCACGGCCAAGCGCGCCGGCGCGGTCGAAGCCGGGACCGAGATCGGCAAAGCGCGGCGCGACGAACTCCACCGGTACCAAGATGGGTTCCCGCGTCGGGATGGCGACGCGCTTCCACCCATTCCAGCACGGTCTGGTCGTGCGAGTAAGCGCTGCCCGCGGACAGGCAGAGCGACACCGGGATCGAGCACACGGCGTCCTCCTCTGCTCGCAGAGCCGCGAAGGTGCCCGCGCACGCGCGGCGCATGGCGAAACCACTCGCGGGCCAGGTGCCATTCCACGGCTTCGCCCCACGCGCTCGCCTGCGCCGCGGCCAGCGTCGGGCCGTAGCCGAAACCATCCGAAAGCGCCCCGTCGGCGTCCACGGAGGCGACCGTCCACAACGGCAGACCGAGCCGGTCCAGAGCGGTTTGCGAAAATTCAAAGCACCGGGCACCCGCCGCCAGCGCCGGCGCGTACGCCGCGCGGTACGCCGCCAGGGCCGCCGCGTCGGAGCTTTCGGGCGCGTCGATGCTGGAACGGTCTCCGCTCCGCCGCTGCGGCGCAACGGGATGGGGCCGAAGAACGGCGCGCCGCGCAACTGGGCCTGGAACAGAGTCCAACACCGCCCCCCGGGTGCCGACGCCCTTCGGGGCGTGCTCGAAGGTCGTGTAGACCTCGTCGAAATCCAGCGGCTCGACTACCTCCCGATAGCGGCGGATTTCCGCGTGGCTCATCGGGATGCGCCGGTTGAACCCCTTGTGCGTGGAGATACCCGGCGGGTTCGTCCGCCAGGTGGAATTTGACCATGTCGCCCGCGAACAGGATCCGCCGGTCGCGCAGGTAAAGGACGGCGTGCCCGTCGAAATGACCGCCGGTGTGGCGGAGTTCGACGCCCGGCGCGAGTTCCAGGCGTTCGTCGTAGGGATGGTTGGCGCGAAAGGCGTTCGTCCACGGCAAATCCTCCCGCTGGATGGCGACCGTCTCCGGCGCGAACCGCTCCTGCACCTGCCACAAGCCGCCGTAGGCGTGCGGGTGCGACGCCGCCAGCCAGCGCACGCCGCCGCGCGCCGCGATCTCCGCCAGCGCGGCATCGGAGTACCACGGCGGGATTTTCAAAGAGCAGGTTGCCGCCGGGCAGCGCGATCAGGTAGCCGTTGGGGCCGATGCCGAGGGCGGGTTCGCTGCGGAAAATCAGCACCCCGTTGCCGTCCTCGTGCCAGGTCGTGGTGATCTGCCGGGCTGCTTCCGTCCGCGTTCCAGAACTCGAAGCCATCTTCCGCCGGGGTATGCCGGAAATCCAGGCACACCGGGCAGGTCGCAGGGCACGGCGAAGTGCCGCTGCCAGAATCCGCAGTTGGTACAAACGTAAGGGGACAAACTCACGGCGATGGGCAGCGGATCGATTCCCGGCGTCGCTTCGGCGAGCAGACGCATGGTGTGGAGATCGTGTTCGGGCGGATACGGGAACGGCTCGCCCGAGCGCAGGCAACGCGAAAACGCCTCGATTCCGACCGCGAACGGCGAAACGTCCTCGGCGGCGGGGACCGTCACGGTTTCCGTCGTGCCCGGAGGCCGCGTCCACCAGTTGCAAGGAACCGCCCGGGGTCTGTCCCATCGTGTCCTGGGCGATGGCCATCGCGCGGGTGCCGATGAGTTCCAGCGTGCGGCGGGGAAAACGGTCCGGGCAGTTGTAGGCGACGTTCATCAACAGCAACGCGCCGGAGCGAAACCGGCCGATGAGCGCCGCGCCGTCGTCCACGGGATAATCGAAAACCCGGCGTTGCAGGAAGCATTTGGCTTCCACTAGAGGCTCGCCGAGCAGGACCTGGGTGAGGTCCAGTCCATGCGGCGCGAGGTCGATGAACGCCCCGCCCCCGGCGCGCGCGGGGTCGATCCGCCAGTTGTCGTGCGTCGCCCTCCGTGGCGGGCGGCGACCAATCGGCGGGCGTCCAGCAGGCGTAATGCACCCGGACGGCGGTGATCTCTCCCAGCCGGCCCTCGCCGCACCAGTTCGCGCAGGCGGCGGTGGCGGGCCTGGAACCGCTGGTCGAAAGCCGTCGCGTACCGCACCCCGTTTTCACGGCAGGCGGCGACCATCGCCTCGGCATCCGCCAGGGTAGTCGCCATCGGTTTTTCGCAGAGGACGTGCTTGCCCGCGCGCGCAGCCGCTTCCACGATGGGCCGGTGCAGGTGATTGGGCGTGGCGACGTAAACGGCTTCCAGCCCCGGCGTCGCCAGGAAGTCGTCCAGGTCCGCGTGCCGGGCAGGCTCGGCGTCGTCCCCGCTCGTGATGCGTGCCGCGCGGATGGATCAGGATCGCAAACCGCCACAAGACGCGCGTCGACCGGGCCGATCATCGCCGGGGCCACGTAGTCCCGCGCGACCCAGCCGCAGCCCACGATGCCCCATCGAACGAAGGGGTCTAGATGCATGGCGCGTGGCGAAACATGGGAACCATAGTTCGCCCCTTCCGCGCTTGCGGATGCAGTGAATCGCCGGCCGTTCTTCGGGAAATCACCTGAGCCGCATCGCCCGCATGACTTCCAGTTGGAACGCCTGCACCGGTCCGGGATGGATGATGTCCATCTCCCCCAACGCGACTTCCAGGGTGAACGCCGCGCTTCGGGCGTGCCATTCCATCTCCAGGACGCGGTCCACGGAATCCGCGGCCTGGAAGGCGCGGGCTTCCGGCGTGTCGGCCCGGTAGACCGTCGTGAGGCCGTGCCGGATGGCTTCGTGCAGGAAGGCCGGGAAGTTCCCGCAAGAGCCCGGGCACGAAAATGTTCCAACAGCGGGCGCTGGTGCTCGCCCAGCAGCGCATCCCCGGCGTCCCCGGCGTCCGGCAGATAAGCGTTGTGCAGATGGTGGGCCAGACCGGTCAGAAACGGCACGGCCGGGTCCGCGCCGAAGACCCCGCCGCCAGCACGCCGTTGACGGCGACGATCGCGCAGTGCTCGGCGTGGTTTTCCGCCGGTTCCAGGATGACACGCGGAAAACCGGGCCGGGTCGCCCCGGCGCGCGGTTGCGCGGCGAGCAGCGACACGAAGGGCGGCAAGACCACCGCCGGGTCTTGCGATCGGTTCACCCGTCAAAGTGGCGCGCAAGACCGCCGCCAAGGCTGGCCCGAGCGGTCGCGCCGCCGCGTCGAAGGCTCGCTGTAAAATCTCCCGCCGGGCCTCGCCCGGGACCTGCCCGGCGGCCAGAACGTCTGCGTCGATCCCCGCCAGCAGCGTGGCCGCCACCGCCGCCGCCGATCTCCTCGTAGGCGACCCGCCCGGGTTCCTCGCCAGCGACCAGCCTGCCCCAGGCGCGCAGGAACAGGCGCTCCGCCCAGGAACCTTTCTTGCCGGCAACACGGATGCGCTTGAGGCCGTTGAGTTCACGGAAGAGCGGCAGCAAGACAGCCAGAGAGTCCGCGCCTCCGTCCGCTCGCTCGGTGCCGCCCGTTTGCATCCTCCTCGCGCGTCAGACCATCGCCAGGACTCCCTGCGGGTTTCCCACCGGGCGGTCCCTCCTGTCCGCCGTCTGCGCCATTGCCTTGAGCTGCGCGATGCCGCGCCGCATCAGGTCTTCATCGATCTCGTGAACGTTGAAACCCTCGCCGATCCGCCGCAGCATCTGGATGGTCAGTTCGCCGCCGAGATGCTCGCGGAACTCGCGCAGACCCTGGAAAATCTCGGGTGATTCCAGGCCGGGATCGTAGAGCGAGAAACCCACCCCCGCCAGCACGTCGCACACGCGGCGGACATCGTCCGCGCCGAGCCAGCCCTGGAGATGGGAATAGGTCACGTCCAGCGCGAGGCCGATGGCCACCGCTTCCCCGTGGCGCAGCCGGTAATTGGTCAATTGTTCGAGCTTGTGCGCCGACCAGTGGCCGAAATCCAGCGGACGGCTGCTGCCCATCTCGAACGGATCGCCGCCCTGGCAGATGTGCTGGACGTGGAGTTCGGCGCAACGGTGGTTCATGCGGCCCATCGCCTCCAGGTCGCGCGCGGCGAGGGCGGGCACGCTGTCTTCGATCTGCTCGAAAAATGCGGCGTCCTTGATGAGCGCGACCTTGACCGCCTCGGCGATGCCCGCGCGCCATTCGCGGTCGGGCAGCGTCTCCAGAAACCGCAGGTCATTGATGACCGCCCAGGCCGGGGCGAACGTCCCGGTGAAGTTCTTCTTGCCGAAGGCGTTGATGCCGTTCTTGACGCCGACGCCCGAATCGTTCTGCGAAAGCGTGGTCGTGGGAATGCGCAGCAGGCGGATGCCCCGGTGCGCCGTGGCCGCGCGCGAAACCCGCCCACGTCCAGCAGCGCGCCGCCGCCGATTACCGCCAGGTACGAATGACGGTCCAGGCCCGTATCGTTGCACGGCCCGCCGGATCGCTTCGACGTGCGCCGGGATCGTTCTTGACGCGTTCGCCTCCCGGCAGCAGGAGCGGCGCGCCGGCCAGCAACAATGCATCGGCGTGACGCTGGAAGTAAGCCGCGATGCCAGCGCACACCGGACGGCTGTTCTCCACGTCCTGATCCACGACGAAAAGCACGCGCACCGGCCGCCGCGCGGGGTCGCTCCCGGCCAGAACCACCTCGCGGAAAGTCAGGTTCGCGGGGGCAAACAGGTCGGTCGTGAAATGAACATCGTAGTGAAAGTGGACGTGAACGTCGCCAGAGATCGTTTGCATGGGCCGGGTACCGAGCGATACGCCGGGGCGGAGGTCCGGGACGCATCTACAGGCAGACTACCACCACCAACCCGCCAAAAATCAGGCGTTTGTCCAAGGTAACCTGAAAGGCCCGGCCAGCGTACTGCTCGATATGCATCCGACGCCCACCCCTGCCCCGCACCTCCCATGAGAATCCTCATCACGGGTGGCGCGGGCTTCATCGGTTCGCACGTCGCCGCAGCTTACGTGCGCGACGGTCACGAGGTGGCCGTCCTCGATAATTTCCGCACTGGCTCCAAACGCAATTTGCCCGCCGGGGCGACCCTATTCGTCGGCGACATCAGCCACGCTGCGGACGTGGAGGCGGCCTTCCGGCAATTTCAGCCCGAGGTGGTCTCCCACTACGCGGCGCAGCTCGACGTGCGGCACTCCCTCGAAGACCCCGCGCACGACGCCGCCACCAATATCCTCGGCGGCCTCAACGTGCTGCTCCAGGCGGCCCGGGGCGGTGTCCGGCGGTTTATTTTCGCCTCGTCCGGCGGCGCGATCTACGGGGACACCGAACGCCTGCCCGCCGACGAAACCACCGCCGTACGGCCTTTGTCCCCCTACGGTCTGACCAAATGGACCTTCGAGTCGTATCTGCACATCTGGCGCGAGATCCATGGCCTCACCCCGGTGATCCTGCGTTACGCCAACGTGTACGGTCCCCGGCAAAACTCGGAGGGAGAGGCCGGGGTCATCGCCATTTTTTCGCGCCGTCTGTTGCGCGGCAAGTCCTGCGTGATCTACGGCGACGGAGCCTCGACGCGCGATTACGTCTACGTCGGCGACGTGGTGCGCGCCAATCAACTCGCCCTGACCCGCGGGGATGGCGGCACGTTCAACATCGGCACCGGACACCAGACGGCGATCCGCACCGTCTTCGACACGGTGCGCGGCGCGGTGGACCGCATCATGGGTCCGGAAGAAGACGGTCCCAGGGAACCCGAATACGCTCCCCGCCCGTGCCGGCGAGGTCTATCGCAGCGCGCTGGATAATCGCCGGGCAGGCGAAGTCCTCGGATGGACGCCGCAAACCTGCTTCGGCGAAGGGGTGGCGCACACGGTGGAATGGCTACACCGGAACGCCTGATGCCGCCAAAAGTCCTTTACGACTTATCTCTGCTGGGCTTTTGCAAGGACGACCCCGCCAAGATCACCGGGATGCCGCGAGTTGTCTTGGAGCAGGCAACCCGTCTGCAAACCGCGCCGGATTGCCTAGCCAGTTTCTGTGCGACGGAGGATTCTGCGGCGGCTTACCGGTTCGTACGGTCGTGTCCCGCGTTGCGCGACGCGAAGCTCGCTGCTTGGTCGGACGGTGCGGCTCGCGCTGGATGATGCCGAGGTGTTCCATACTCCTCATTCGGCGGTGCCGGACAGCGTCCGCCAGCAGCCGAAAACCGCAGTCGTCCAAACGGTTTACGACATGATCCCGTTTCTTCTGCCCGAGACTATGACGGCGGAATACCGTGACTATTACGCGGACATCCTGCGGCGGATTCGACCGGAGGACCACGTCATCACGATCTCGGAGTCGGCCAAAGCGGATTTTTGCGGGTACACCGGCTTTGCGGCGGATCGTGTTCACGTCATCCCCTTGGCGGCGAACCGCGAATTATTCCGACCCTGCCGGGATTCGGCGCACATGGCGATAGTGCGGGCGAGGTACGGCATTCCCGAGGGTCCGTATTTGTTGAGCGTGTGTACCTTTGAACCACGGAAAAATTTGCGGCACGTCGTCCGTTCGTTCGTGGAGTTGTTGGCCTCCCATCCCGGGCTGGATGATTTATCCCTGGTGCTCACAGGCGGCAACGGCTGGATGTTCGAGCCGTTTCTGGCAGAGCTTGCCGCAACCAATGTCCCCGAGGGACGGATCATCACGACAGGTTACGTGCCCGACGCCGATCTCGCCCCGCTCTACGGCGGGGCTTTGGCGTTTCTGTATCTGTCGCTCTACGAGGGATTCGGATTGCCTCCCCTCGAAGCCATGCAATGCGGCACCCCGGCCATCGTCGCAAACACCAGCAGTTTGCCCGAGGTGGTTGGTGACGCCGGAGTGTTGCTTTCACCCGACGACCAAGACGGATTGTGCCAGGCGATGCTGGATTTCTACACCGATCCTGACCTGCGGGTTAAATTGGGGAAGAGGTCTCTGGAACGCGCCGCGAAATTTTGCTGGACGGAAAATATTCGTCAGACGGTGGCGGTCTACCATCTGGCGCGCCAAGAAAAGGCCCATTGACGAACCTCGCAGGGCGGTCTTCAAGCGTCCCAACACGAGTTCCGGGAAGCGATTTCTCCCCGACGAACGTCAAAAGGAACATAATCGAATGCAAACCGTTCGCATCGAACGATTTCGGAGTCAACGGGGCTCGAACCCGCAACCTCCGCCGTGACAGGGCGGCGCTCTAACCAATTGAGCTATGACTCCTCTCCCGACCGGCAGCAAGGCCGTGGCGGGAATGCATCCATACAGGCGGCCCGCAGGGGATTCAACAACTTTTCGCGCGATTCCTGGGACGACGCTACACGGGCGAGGCCGCCATCGCTTCCATCTGCCGGGCCGGCGTGCGAAAACAGATCGCCACCAGGAACGTCACCACGCAGCCGCACATCACCCACCAGGGCCACTCCATCACCGGAAGCCATTCCGGCTGTCGGTAGAGATCGGTGCCCGCGAACATCTGCATCAGGCGGTTCGGCAATCCGCTGACGACCGCGACCGTCAAGAAACCGGCGGTCATTCCCGATAGATTCCCCAGATCATTGCCACGGCCCTTCGTGAGCATCCCGGTGAAGAACACCCCGAGCAGCGAGCCGTAGGTGTAGCAAAAGATTCCCAGGATGATGGGGATGATCCGCAGCCGGGGATTATTGATGACGAGATACGCGGTGCCCGACGACACGGTGACGAGCACCACCGCGAACACCACCGTCGCCCAGCGCACGGCACGGATGGTTTGGGGCTCGCTGGCCTTCCGGTTGATGTAGGGCTGATACCAATCGCGCACGAAGCTCGTCGCCAGTGCGTTGAGCGCCGTGCTCAACGATCCCATCGCGGTGGCGAAAATCCCCGCCATCAGCAGTCCGCGCATCCCCACCGGCAACCGGTGCAAGATGTAGTAGGCGAACACCTCGCTGCTCGCCTTGGGGGCGGCGGGGTCCGGCGTGGCCTGGTAGTAGGCGTAAAGCAGGATTCCGATCCCGGCGAACGTGAAAGCGATGGGGATGTCCGCCAGACCGGAGAGAATCAGCGAACGACGCGAACGGCGCACGTCGGGCGCGGTCAACATCCGCTGGACCATGTCCTGATCGGTGCCGAAAGTCGCCATGTTCAGGAACATCGCCCCGACGATGGCGAAGACCGTGTATTCGGATTCAAACATCCCCTTGATCTGATCCCAACCGTGGCGGGCTGGGTCGAGCCCGGTGTCGAAGAACAACTCGCCCGGGTGGGCCGTGGACAAACTCGCCTTCACCCCCGCCCAGCCGTTGGGGATCGAGTAAAAGAGGATCGCCGCCGCCGCCAGCGCGCTGCCCATCATAATCGACGCCTGGATAAAGTCCGTCCACACCACCGCCTTGATGCCGCCGAGCGTCGTGTAAATCGCCGTCAGCAAAGTGATGGCAACACTCGCCGCCACGTAGATGTAAATCTTGTGCTGCGCGTCCGTCGGCACGCCGCGAACCATCTCGAAACCGAGGGCGAGAATGATCGCCGCCACATAGATGCGTGATCCCGACGCCAGCGTGCGCGTCACCATGAACACCGCGGAAGCCGCGTTCTTCGTTTTTACCCCAAACCGGGTCGTCAGGTACTCGTAGATCGAATAAACGTTGTATTGGTAATAGGGCTTGAGGAAAACGTAGCTGACGACAATCCGCGCGAGGATCGTGCCGATGGCCAGTTGGAGATAGGTGAAATTCCGCTTCTCGAACCCTTCGCCCGGCGTCCCGAAAAACGTTCCTGCGCTCGTTTCGGCGGCGATGATGGAAGCCAGCACCGCCCACCACGGGATCCGGCGTCCGCCGAGGGCGAAGTCGTGCAGGTTATCCTCCCGGCGGCCCATGTAGAGGCCGATGCCGAGGATCACGGCGAAATAGACCAGGACCACCAGCCCATCGATCAACCAGGCCGCGCTCATCGTCAGGAGGTGATGCCGCTTTCCCCGACCGCCGGGTGGATGACGGTCGCAGGTTGGAGGTCCAGCGAACCCGGCAAGTGGAAATGCGGGTTTTCGATGATTCCGACCACGTTACCTGATGGGTCCGTGACCGAGGCGAGCCTGATCCCGTCGCCGACATCCTGCACGGCGGCGTGTTCGGAGGCGCCACGCGCCAGCAATTTGCTGTACGCGTCGTCGATGTCTGTCACGCCCCAATACGTGATCGCTCCGACCACGACACCGGTGTCACCACCGGCGGGGTGAAGGCCGAGTTCGTAGCCTGCGACGTTAAAACCCACGTAAAAGGGTTCGTCGAAATAAGGCGACTGGCCGAGCAATCCGGTCCACCACGCCTTCGCCTGCGCCAAATCCTCGACGTGGTAAACCACCGTGCGCAACCCCTGGAACATCGTGTTTCCTCGCGTTATTCGATGATGACCTGCGTGCCTCTGGCCACCATGCCATAGACTTTGAACGCATCCCAGTTCGACAGCCGGATGCACCCGTGGCTGGCCGAGCGCCCGATGGAATCCGGGTCGCTGGTGCCGTGCATCCCGATGCCAGGCCGGTCGAGGGCGATCCAGGTGATGCCGACTGGGTTGTTCGGGCCGGGCGGCAACTCGAAGGCGTTGGCGCTGCGCTTGCCGTACAGGAGCACCGACTTGTCCCAGCGGAACGACGGCAAGAGCGTCTTTGCCACGACCTTCCAGTTGCCCTTGGGCGTGGGGATTGCCGTCGAGCCGGGCGTGATCGGGAAACAGGCCACGAGCCGGTCGCCGTCGCGGATTTCTAGGTAGCTTTCCTTGGTGTTGACGTGGCAGACGAGGCGGCTGGAATTGGCCGGTACGGCCGTGAGCACCGGTCTATTATCCGGCGGGTTTGCCGCCGTGTCGGGCCCGGGGCTGGGCGAGGTTTCCGCCACGGGGGCGGCGGTCGGCGAAGGCGAGGGCACGGCCGAGGCTGGCGGCGGCAACGCGGACACCGCAACCGTCGGACCGGGCATCGCTTCCGGGATGGCGGGTGCGGTCGGGCTGCCGTCCGGTGATGGCGTGCTCGCGGGCTTGCTGTTCGCCTTCGGCTTGCTTTCGCCGTTGGTCTTGACGGCCTTTTCGCGCTCGGCGTTGTACTGACGCATCGCAAAGACCTGCGCGAGGTTGAATGGGGGCACGACGTTGGGCACCTTGACCTGATCGCCTTCCTTGAGCTGATCGAGGTTCTTGGGCGCGTTGAGTTTCTTCAGGAAATCGACTCCGACGTGATAACGCTCGCCGATAAGTTCGGGCATGCTCGTGTACGGCAGGGTTTTCGCCTTGGCCTGCTCGGCCAGCGAGGGGGAAACGGTGCCGAGCGCCGCGAGATCGTCCTTGGTCACCGTGTAAGTCGTGTAGATCGGATCGACGGAGGTGAAGGTCTTCGCATCGAATTCCTCCTTCGGCGTCGTGCCCTGCGATTCCTGGTAACGCAGCCAGCTTTTCTTGGTGAAGCCGCCGTAGCCGCCGTCGATGCGTCCGGGGCCGAAGTTCTGCTCGTCGAGGAAAATCTGGAGCCGCACCACGTCGTCGCGGGACGGCTGGGGTCCGATGGGTTTCGGCGTGGCTGCCTGTTTGCTCGCCGGCCGGGCGTGGACGGGCACGGCGACGGCCAGCAGCAGGCCGCCGGCGAGCAGCGTGAAGAGGGAGGGTTTTATCATGGATTCTCGGAGGTCGGAGTCGGGGAGCGCCCGCAAGATAGGGACCGGCACGGCGGAAGGCAAGGAACTCACTTCCGGTCGAGCAACCGGCGGCTCTCGGCGTCGGCCACCTGGAGTTCCGCCACGCGCCGGTAATGTCCCGCCGGTTGCCGTAGCAGCTCCGCGGGCGGGCCGAACTCCACGATCCGCCCTTGGTCGAGCACCATCACGAGATCGGCGCGACGCAGCGTGCTGGCGCGGTGGGCGACGAGGAACGTCGTCCGGCCAGCCATCGCGCCGTCGAGCGCGGAGAGGATTTCGTGTTCCGTGCCGGGATCGACGGCGGCTGTCGGGTCGTCGAGCAGAAGGATGGCGGGTTCCAGCAGCAGGGCGCGGGCAATGGCCAGCCGCTGCCGCTGGCCGCCGGAAAGATTGCTCGCCCCTTCCCCGAGCACGGTCTGGTAGCCGTCGGGCAGGTGCGTGATGAAATCGTGCGCCTGGGCGAGTTCCGCGGCGCGTTCGATCTGGGCGAGGGTCGCGCCCGGCTGGCCGAACGCGATGTTTGCGGCGACGGTGTTTGAAAAAAGAAAACTCTCCTGGAACACGAGGCCGATGTTGCGCCGCAGGTCGTCCAGTTCGATGCAGCGCGCGTCGTGACCGTCGATCAGCACCCGCCCCTCGCTCGGGTCGTAAAAGCGCGGGATCAGGCTCAGCAGCGCGCTCTTGCCCGAGCCGGTCGGTCCGAGGATGGCCACGCAGGTCCCCGGCGCGACCTTGAAATCCACCCCGCGCAACACGCTGTGCTCGCTGACGTAATCAAAGTGGACGTTTTCGAAGCAAACCTCGCCTTTCGCGCGGGGCAGCCGTACGAGGCAATCCGGCGCGGCGTTAGTGATTTCGACGGGCGTGTCGAGGACTTCGAAGACGCGCCGCGCGCCGGTCAGGCTCGTTTGCACGTTGTTGGCGATGTCCGAGATTTTGAGCACCTGATTGGAGAACTGCTGGAGCAATCCCGCGAACACCACCAGCCCCGAGCCGAGCGAGAGTTCGCCGCGGATCACCAGCGCGCCGCCGTACGCCAGCAGCACGATGAGGTTGACCTGACTCAAGAAACCCAGCGACGGGATGAACGTGCTCAACCGCCAGAAAATCCAGCGTTGCTGGTCGCGCACCTCGCGGTTGGCCGCGGCGAATTTCTCGATTTCCTCCCGCTCGCGCGCGAACCCCTTGACCACCAGCGCGCCCTGGACGTTCTCGCTGAGCACGCCGATGAGCTTGTCCACGAGTTCGCGGTTGCGGACATACGCCGGCCGCACCACCCGCGAAAACCACGCCGCGCCGACCCCGAGCAGCGGGGTCGTCAGCAGACAGGCCAGCGTCAGCGGCAGGTGCAGCGCGGCCATGTACGCGAAAGCCAGCGCGAACTGCAATACCAGGATAAACACCTGGATCAGCACCAGGTCCACGAACGAACGTAGGCTCTGCACGTCGCCCGTCACGCGGTTGATGATCGAGCCGCTCGCGTGGTCATCGAAAAAGCGGAAACTCAGCCGCTGGAGCTTGTCATAAACCGCCGCGCGCAGATCGACCACGATCTCGCCCTGCACCAACCGCGCGAGCGAGAGTTGATAAGTAAAATCCAGCAGCGCCCGCAGCAGCGCCACCGCGAGCACACCGCCCGCGAGCACGGTCACGACGGTCATCGGAGACCACGCAGCGGGCGGAACGAGTCCCCAGGGCCAGTGCGGCGATGGCCGCGTCGGATCGACGCGATGGGCGATGAAATCGATGCCGATCCCGGCAAGCCCCAGGCCGCCCAGGTTGCTGGCGAGCAGGAGCAGTTGGAGGAAGAGGACTTTCAGGCAGCCGCGCCGGTAGGTCCAGGCGACACCGAGCAACCGGCGGACGAGCGCGGCGTTGGACAGGTCGGCGGCGAGAGAAGAAACGGACACGGAACGCCCAAACCAGAACAACCCCGGACCGGAAAGTCCAAGGATTTATTCGGGCAAAGCGCGCCCGTTCCCGCGCTTCCCGCGTAAACTGAACAGTATGAAAACGGTAATCCATTGGTTCCGGCGTGACTTCCGGTTGACGGACAACACGGCGTTGAATGCCGCCGTCGCCGCTGCCGATGGGCGCGTGGTCACCGTGTACATACTCAGCCGGTGGAAAAAGGGCCATCACTGGGCGGGTCCGAATCGCCAGGAGTTTCTCTGTGACTGCCTGCGTTCCCTCGCCAAAAACCTCGAAACCGTCGGCGGCCGGCTCATCATCCGCGCCGGGGACGCCGTGGCCGAACTGGAAAAACTCCTCGTCGAAACCAAAGCCGAGGCGATCTATTGCAACCGCGACCCCGATCCGTTCGGGCGGACCGTGGAAGGCGACGTGGAAGCGATGACGCAGCGGCACGGCGCGATCTTCCACGCCGAAAAGGACGTGGCCCTCCACGAACGCGACGAACTCCTCTCGGGCACCGGCAATTCCTACCGGGTCTACTCGCCGTACCTGCGCGCGTGGTCAAAGAAGGAAAAGTCGCCCGTCGGTCCGCGCGTCCGTCAATTAATCCCCCCGGCAAAAATCGCCAGCCTGCCTTTGCCGGACCTCTCGCATTGGGGACTGCAAAGCGAGGGGACGCGCATCATTGAAGCCGGCGAACACGCCGCGCGGCAGCGCCTGCGCAGCTTTTTGTCAAAGCGTGGCGGCGTGCATGACTACGCCACGCGCCGCAACGTGCTCGGCGACGATACGAGCAGCCGCTATTCCCAGGACCTCCGCTGGGGCCTGCTGTCCGTCCGGGAAATCTACCACGCGGCGCGAGCCGTGGCCGACGAGAGTCCCGAGGAAGAGCGCGGGCACGCGGAGAAGTTCCTCGCGGAAGTCGCCTGGCGGGATTTCTACATGCAAATCCTTTTCTATTTCCCGGATGTCCTCAGGGATGACTTCAATCCCGGCACGCGCGGGCTGCCTTGGCGCTGGGAACGCGACGACCCGGAAGGGTTCGCCCGGTGGTGCGAGGGCCGGACGGGCTTTCCCATCGTGGACGCGGGGATGCGGCAGTTGTCCGGCCTCGGGTTCATGCACAACCGTCTGCGGATCATCACGTCGATGTTCCTGACCAAGGACCTGCGCTTCCATTGGCGCGAGGGCGAGGCGTTTTTCATGCGCAAGCTCGTGGACGGCGAGATTGCTAACAACAACGGCAACTGGCAATGGAGCGCCGGCACCGGGGCCGACGCCGCCCCGTACTTCCGCATCCAGAATCCGTGGACGCAGAGCGAGCGGTTCGACAAGGACGGCGCGTTCATCAAGGAGTGGATTCCCGAATTGCGTGACGTGCCCGCCGAACGCCTGCACTCCCCGCCCGCACCGGGACTGGCCCTGGCGAAGGGCTACCCGCCTCCGATGGTGGACCACTCCGCCGAGCGCGACCGCACGCTGGAGATGTTCAAGCACCACCGGCTCCAGAACAAACCGGCCAACGAGTAAAGGAACCAACCGCGAAGATTTTTTCGCTTTTTCTCCGTCCGCGCGAACGCTAGGGTCGCCGCACATGGAACTCGACGACGGAATGCAGGCCGCCATCGACGAAATGAAAAAGGGACTCGCCGAGGGCGGCATCCCCATCGGTTCGTCGCTGGTCATCGACGGCAAGGTCGTCGCCGCCGGGCACAACAAGCGCGTGCAGGACGGCGACCCGATCACGCACGCGGAGATCGACTGCCTGCGCAACGCCGGCCGCGTCGGCGCGAGCAAGCCTGCACCGCGCCACGCTCTATTCCACGCTCATGCCCTGTTACCTGTGCTCGGGCGCGGCGGTGCAGTTCGGCATCAAGAAGGTGGTCGTCGGCGAGAGCCGCAACTTTCCCGGCGCGCCCGAGTTCATGCGCAGCCACGGCATCGAGGTCATCGACCTCGACCTGCCCGAGTGCGTGGAGATCATGGCGCGATTCGTCGATGGACCAGCCCGCGAACTCTGGAACGAGGACATCGGGGTGTGAGGCGGCGAGAGCAACCTCGCATCACGACCGACCGCACGACTTGCTTTTCCGCTTGCAATCCGCGCAAAATTGACACAGCATCGCGCCCGTCCGTGTTCGCTGAGAAAAGCAGCCCTCGGATGAGATTGGTGGATTGTCAGTTGGAGTCTGCTCTGGTGACAGTTTGAAACCTGATGACGCAGGAACAGTCGCGCTCAGCTCTTTTCTTGCCGCGGCCAGATCACACAGCAACCGCAGCATTAGTTCAGTTCCGTTCACCAAGACTCTCATGGGCAATCGACTTTACGTAGGAAATCTGTCCTTCAATGCGACCGAAACCGACCTGATGGACCTCTTCGGCCAGGCCGGCCAGGTCAAGGATGTGGCCCTGATCCAGGACCGGGTCACGGGCAAAAGCCGCGGCTTTGCCTTCGTGACCATGACGACCGACGAGGAAGCGGCCACGGCCATCAGCACGCTCAACGGCAAGAACATCGAAGGCCGCACGATCTCCGTCAACGAGGCGCGCCCCGCGAGGAGCGTCCGGGCGGCGGCGGCGGCGGCAGCCGTGGCGGCGGCGGCTACAGCGGCGGTGGCGGCGGCGGTGGCGGTTACAGCGGCGGCGGGGGCGGTGGTGGCGGCTACAGCGGCGGTGGCGGTGGCGGTGGCCGTGGCGGCTACAGCGGCGGTGGCGGCAACCGTGGCGGCGGTGGCGGCAACCGTGGCGGCTACAGCGAACGCCGCGAACGCGGCGGCGGTGACCGTGGCGGCGGCTACAGCGACGACCGCGGCGGTTATTGACGCGGCCCCGGTAATCCGGGAACGCCGGACCTCGCAGCACCTTTTTTTGCAAACGTCCCGGAGCGATCCGGGACGTTTCGTTTTTCTGGCCGAACGTCGAAAACATCGTTTCCGCCGCCCGCCGAAAAGTCGTACAGTGCCGCTTGTGAGCTACCAGGTTTTCGCGCGCAAGTACCGTCCGCAGACGTTTGACGACGTGGTGGGCCAGGAGCACATCACCCGCACGCTCAAAAACGCCATCGCGCAAAACCGGCTCGCGCACGCCTATCTTTTCGTCGGCCCGCGCGGCACGGGCAAGACTTCCACCGCGCGCATTCTCGCCAAGGCGCTCTGCTGCGTCAAAGCCCCGACCACCGAGCCGTGCGGCGTTTGCGACGCGTGCCGGGAAATCGCCGCGGGCATCAGCCTCGACGTGCTGGAGATCGACGGCGCGAGCAACAACGGCGTCGAGCAGGTGCGCGAGTTGCGCGACAACGTCCGCTACGCACCCACGCGCGGGCAATACAAGATCTACATCATCGACGAGGTCCACATGCTGACCTCGGCGGCGTTCAACGCCCTGCTCAAGACGCTCGAAGAACCGCCCGAGCACGTCAAATTCATCTTCGCCACGACCGAGCCGCAGAAGGTGCTGCCCACGATCCTGAGCCGCTGCCAGCGGTTCGACCTGCGGCGCATCCCCGCCCCGCTCATCGCCGCGCATCTGCAGAAGATCGCCGCGCAACGAGAAAATCGACCTCGCCGATGACGCCGCCGAAGCCATCGCGCGCGGCGCGGAAGGCGGACTGCGCGACGCGGAATCCATGCTCGACCAACTCGTGGCATTTTGCGGCGAACGCATCGCGCTGGACGACGTGCTCGGGCATTTTCGGGTTCACCGCGCCGGAAACCGTCGCGCCGCCTCGCCGGCCATGTCGTCGGACGCGCAGACCGCCGAGACGCTCGCGGTGCTCGACGAGCAATCCGAAGGCGGCAAAGACCTCCTGCGGCTGCTGTCCGAACTCATCGCGCACTTGCGCAACCTGCTCGTGTTCCAGGTCAATCCCGACGAGCGCGCAGTCCGAAGAATCGGTGGCGCAGGCCGAGGCTTTCAAGGCTCAAGCGCCGCTGCTTTCGACGGAACGTCTGCTGGAACTCATCGACGGATTCGCCGCCGCCGAAAACCGCATGAAGTGGGCTCCGAACAAGAAGCTTCATTTCGAGATCGCGCTCATCAAGGCGATCCAGAGTCTCGGCCAGACCACGCTCACGGAAGTCATCGACGCGCTCGCCGATCCTCCGCGAGGCGGAACCCGCCTCCATTGGCAAGACGCCGAATCTGCAATCCGAACCGCGCCTGGAAGCAACCCGCCCCGCACCTTCGAAAGTCGCCGAATCCGCACGCAGCATGGATTGGGCAAGTCTGAAGCGGTCCGTGGGCCAGCCGGCTGGCGTCACGCCACCGCCCGTAGAAAAGCCGAAGCCTGCGGTCATTCCAACCGCCGCAACCTGCAGTGCCCGTTGCGCCGGCCACCCGCGAAGTAGCCCCCGCCTCCGCCGACATTCCCGCCGCCGAACTCGACGGTCCGCGGCTCTGGCGAGACATGATCCCAGAAATCCGCTCCCAGCGTCCGCTCATCACCGCCTGGGTGCAGGCGGGGCAGCCGTTCGCGGTGGAGGGGAACACGTTGCGCGTGCGATTCCCGAGCGACCAGAAAATGAGCGTGGAATCGCTTGAGCAAAGCGAACACCCGCAAATTTCTCGAAGGACTCCTCACGCAAGCTGGCCGGGCAAGCCGTCGGTCTGAAGCTGGAACTCGGAGAGGGAGCAGACGCCCCGCCCGTTGCGCCGTCGGCGAACGGCGAGCGCCCCCTCGTGGAAGGCTCGAACGGCAAGCACGCGCCCATCGTCGAGCCGGCTCCTGCCCCGACCAACCCGGAGCCTGTCGCCGGCGACCCGGCGGAGACGTTCAAGAACGATCCGCTGATCCAGAAAGCCCTCAAAATCTTTGAGGGCGAGATTCGCTCCGTGCAGGGTCCCGCCTGACCACCCATCAACCTTTCCCAGTCCCCATCCGCCACCATTCCTACGATGAACTTCAACAAAATGCTCAAGCAGGCCCAGAAGATGCAGGCCGACGCCGCCAAGATGCAGACCGACCTCGCGCAAAAGACGGTCACCGCCTCGGTCGGCGGCGGCAAAGTGACGGTCGTGGCGACGGGGGCCGGTGACGTGGTCAGCATCAAGATTTCCAAGGAAGTCGTGGACCCGGAGGACGTCGAGATGCTCGAAGACCTCGTGCTCAGCGGCGTGAGGCAGGCCATCGAAGAAGGCAAGAAGATGGCGGAGTCCGAGATGGGCAAACTGACCGCCGGGCTGGGCGGAATGGGACTGCCAGGGATGGGTTTCTGAGCGGCGCGGCCGGATCGTCTCCCGGTACAGGCGACACGCATCCGTGTAGAATTAACAGGCCAATGCGGGCTGCTGGCGCGAAGTAAATACGGCCGGATTTTTGGGTCGTCGCATGCTATATTTCTAGTAAGACAGCAACCAACGAAACACCTGTTTATGAAATCGATCATTCTTCAAAATTGTGCGGTCCTCGGCGTCGGGGCGGCCTTGCTTTTCAGTGTCAATTCGGCTCGTGCGGACGACCCGAAACCGAAGCACGAAACCTCGACCGAGGCGCATGACGACAACAGTTTTACCCCCGCCAAGGCGTACCGGTCTGGAAAGAAAAAGCCGTCCATCGACGGCCGCAATTCCACGAGCGCCAAGAGCGATACGGTCGGTGGAGCTTCCGGACGGGAAACCCGCGTGCCCACCGGCAGCCATTTGCCGAAGACCTATCAGCGCAAGGGTTACACGTCCGACCGCGACCCGACCACGACCGTCATCGATCAAAACGACATCCGGTTCCATAACTCGGATACCGTCAGTGACACGTTGCGCCAAGTGCCCGGTGTGAACATCGGCGGGAGACGCTGATCGGTTTCTTGTAACCGGCGTTCGAGCGGCTAGAACACGAACGGCACGATTTTTTTGGTGCGTGCCGAGTAGGTGGCGTATGCGTCCGTCAAATGGGCGCGGAGCGCGGCTTCTTCGATGCGAACGCGGTGCAGGAGCGCGAAGGTCGGCGCGATGACGACAGCGGCCAAGGACGGTAGCGTGCCCAACGTCAAACCCAGTCCGGCGAGTTCGAGGATGAGTCCGCTGTAAGAAGGATGCCGGACGAATCGGTACGGACCGGTATCGATGATGCGATGATCCGAGGCCACCGCGATATTCACCGTGAAAAAACGGCCGAGGTGCCAGATCGCCCACCAACGCAGCATGGCTCCCACGCAAAACACCGCGACGCCACACAGTGGCCACGGAAACCCGATTGGCAGAGACGGCTTCACGCCGTAGGCGGAGAGGAACATTCCTGCGGTAATCGACACCGACGTGACGATCCACAGCCGCCGCAACGATCCGGCGTCGCGGTTTTCGGTTTGCTTCTGTCGCGACGCCCGCCGCCAAATGGCAAGGCCCGCCTCCGAAAAGAGGAAGCCGGCACCGAGGTAAGCGAATTCGATGGAAGGCATTTGGGTGATGGTGCCGTTACAGTCCGCCCCGGCGTAGAAAGACGAAGCACAGAGCGACGATGACCAAGATCGCCGCGACCCACCAAAAAACGGAAAGTCCCTTCGGCTTGACCCGAGAGCCGAACTCCTCTCGCACAAATTCGTCGTAGTCGAACTCATCCGGCAAACCGACCCCGTCGTACGTCCCCGCATCGCCACGCCAGCCAGACCGCTCGTCCGCGCCGCATTCTGGGCAGGCGAGGGCATTGCGCGGCACGTCTTCGCCGCACACCGGACAGACTTCCGGCGTGGTGGAACGAGCAGGTCGCCGGTTGGCCACGGGAGGCGAAATCAACCCACTTTCAGCTTCTTCGCCGCCTCAACGACGTGCTCGGCCGTGATGCCGAGTTCCTTCATCACCGTTCCGCCCGGCGCGCTGATGACCGAACCGATTGATGCCGATGGTCGCACCATCCAGTCCGACGTATTCCGCCCAGGTGACGGGCACGCTCGCCTCGATGGCGACGCGTGCGCGGCAGGACTTTCGGCAGCACCTCGTCCTTATACGCCTGGTCCTGCCGGTCGAACCGCTCGAAGCACGGGATGCTCACGACGCGCGTGCCCGCGCCGAGCGTTTCGGCGGCTTTCATCGCGTGCTGGAGTTCGCTGCCGGCGCTCAGGAGGATGTATTCGAGCTTGCCGGTTTCCTTCTTGGCGACGTACCCACCCTTGAGCACGCCCTCGCGACGGGTCTTTCACCGGAATCTGGGTCAGCAGCGGCACCGCCTGCCGGCTCAGGGCTAGCAGCGTCGGTCCGTCGGTGCGTTCCAGGGCGGCGACGAAGGCCCGGCGGTTTCCTCGGGGTCGCCGGGGCGGATCACGTCGAGGTTCGGGATGACGCGCAGGCCAGGGATCGTCTCGATAGGCTGGTGGGTCGGGCCGTCCTCGCCGACGCCCACGCTGTCGTGGGTGAAAATGTAGATGACCGGCAGATGCGACAGCGCCGCCAGCCGGATGGCCGCGCGGCAATAATCCGCGAACACGAGGAACGTCGCGCCGCTCGGCCGGAACATCCCGTGCGCGGCGATGCCGTTCATGATCGAACACATCCCGTGCTCGCGGATGCCGAAGGGGATGTTGCGGCCGGTGCGGTTGGCGGGCGAGAAATCGTCGTCGCGCGCCTTGAGGTCGCCGATGTAATTGAGCGTGGACCCGTAGAGGTCCGCGCTGCCGCCGATGAGCAGCGGGTTTTGTTTCGCCAGCGGCTGGAGCACATCCTGCCCGGCCTTGCGCGTGGCGATCTTGCTGTCCGCCGGGAACTCGGGGATAACGGCGAAAAGTTCGCCGACCTCCGGCGTCTTCTGCTTGGTGTCCTTCGCCAGCGTGTGGCTGAAGGCGCTCGTCACGGCGAGTTCGTCGGCGAGCTTCGGGTTGGCGGCTTTCCAGGCGTCGAACTTCTTGACCCATTCGTCGAACTTGGCGTCGTGCGTCTTCTTGAGGTTGGCGAAATACTCCGTCACCTCCGGGAACACGTAATAATGTTCCTCCGGCAGACCGAGTCCCTTGCGCGCGGCGTCGCCGAACTTCGCGCCGCCCTCGCCGTGCGCCTTCTGCGTGCCCGCCACTTCAGGAATGCCCTTGCCGATGAGCGTCTTGGCGATGATGGCCTGCGGCTTGCCGCTGCCCGCCTCCCTGGCGCGGTCGTAGGCGTCAAGGAACGCGTCCATGTCGTTGCCGTCGATGGTCATCACGTCGAAGCCCATCGCATCGAGGCGTTCGCCGGTATTCTCGCTCTGCGAGACCTTGGCCATCGCGTCGAGCGTCACGGCGTTGGAGTCGTAAATGAGGATCAGGTTGTCGAGCTTCTGGTGGCCGCAAAATTCGAGCGCCTCCATCGCCACGCCTTCCTGCATGCAGCCGTCGCCCGCGAGGACGACGACGTGGTGATCGAAAATCTCGTGTTCCGGCGTGTTGAAACGCGCCTCGGCCATCTTGGCGGCGAGCGCCATGCCGACGGCGTTGGCGACGCCCTGCCCGAGCGGGCCGGTGGTGGTCTCGACGCCGCTCGGCGCGTGCGTCAACTCCGGGTGGCCGGGCGTTTTGCTGCCGAGCTGGCGGAAACGCTTGATCTCGTCCAGCGTCATGTCGGGATAACCACTCAGGAACAGCCAGCTATAGAGGAACATGCTGCCGTGGCCCGGCCGAGAGGACGAAGCGGTCGCGGTTGAGCCATTCGGGATGGTCCGGGCAGTAGTTGAGCGCATGGCCGAAGAGCACCGCTCCAATCTCCGCGCAGCCCAGCGGCAGCCCGAGGTGGCCGCTCTGGCTGGCTTCGACGGCATCAATGGTCAGGCCACGCGAGACGGTGGCGGCTTTGGCGAGCAATTCGTGGTCGAGCGAGGACATGGGCGGAAAGGATGAAGATGAAGGATGCGAGTAAGAATCAATCGGAAGCGGCTTTACTTCCGGTCTCTAGCATCCACCTTTCCAACCCGCAACCTCCGGTTTCCGTGCCTTCATCTTCTACCCCTCACCCTTTATCCTCGCTGAGTATCGGCCTGCCCAGCGGCAGTTTGCAGGAGCCAACGCTGGCATTGTTTGCCAAGGCCGGTTACCAAATTTCCGGGGTCAGCCGTTCGTACAAGCCGACCATCGACGACCCGGAGATCACGCTGCGGCTGCTGCGTGCGCAGGAAATCAGCCGTTATGTCGAGCAACGTTTTCTCGATGCCGGACTAACCGGACGCGACTGGATCGAGGAAAATGGTTCTTCGGTGGAAGTGCTCGGCGACCTGCGTTTCAGCAAGGCGAGCACCGCGCCGACGCGTTGGGTGCTGGCCGTGCCGGAGGGATCGCCCTTCCGCACCGTGCAGGACCTCGAAGGCAAACGGATCGCCACCGAGGCGGTCGGTCTGACACGCCGCTATCTGGAACGCCAGGGCGTGAGCGCCCTTGTGGAGTTCAGTTGGGGCGCGACGGAGGTGAAGGTGCCCGGACCTGGTGGACGCCATCGTGGACATCACCGAGACGGGTTCGTCGTTGCGCGCCAACAACCTGCGCGTGGTCGCCACGTTGATGGAATCCTACCCGCAATTGATCGCCAACCGCGCCGCCTGGTCCGATCCCTGGAAGAAGGACAAGCTCTCCCGTTTGCTGATCCTCCTACAGGGCGCGCTGGCTGCGCGCGACAAGGTCGGGCTGAAAATGAACTTTCCGAAAAACGATTTGCAAAACCTGCTCACCGCCCTACCCTCCCTTCGCGAACCGACCGTCTCCCCCCTGGCACAACCCGATTGGGTGGCGGTCGAGACGGTCATCGACGAAAAGGTGGTCCGCGACATCATTCCACAATTGAAGATACTCGGTGCCGAAGGCATCATTGAATACCCGCTGAACAAAGTCGTTTATTAGGAAAAATACCTGTCCGGCATCCGTTTGTTTATGGGCTCCCTGAAGAAACGAAGAAAAGCGAAGATCTCCAAGCACAAGCGCCGCAAGCGCATGAAGGAAAACCGCCACAAGAAGCGGTTGCGCTACAAGAGCTAGACGGGTACATTCGGGGCCATGCGCGTGACGATGCCCGGCGCAGCACGGCGACAGTTCGGAGCGCCCGTGGTCCCAACTCGCGGACAGCGGCGGTCGCTTTGTCTCGCGGCGAGTTTCGGGTGTGCGGTCGGACTGCTTTTCCAAGCGACTGCGTCTGCAATTTCACCCGCCCCTTCCCCTTCGCCGGGTAAGAACCCGCGCCGCAATCCCGCGCAGGCCGAGAACACGCCGGAGGTTCCGCCCACCAACTCCAAACCGGAAATCGCCGTCGTGTACGACGACGTGTACCGGCCGCCGGCGAAGGACCTGCTGCTCGCCCTGGATAGCGAGCGCAAGGCCGAGGCGAACGCACTGTTCATCCACGGTATCATCCTGGAGGAAACGTCGGACGCGGACAAGGCCACCGACGAGTACCAGAAGTCGCTCGCGCTCGATCCTTCCAACGTCGAGTTGTCCGTCAAGATCGCGTGGGATGACCTGCGCCGCGGCGACACGCCGGGGGCGATCAATCTTCTCAAGGACACGATCAAGGCCGCGCCCAAGCAGGCCCGCCCGTGTCTTGCGCTGGCGTACATTTATTTCAACAACCTCAACAAGGTTGATCTCGCGCTGAAGTATTCGCAGCAGGCGCTGGAACTCGATCCGGCAAACATTTCCTGCTACGAGTATCTGCGCGACATGTACAAGGCGACCGGCCAGGCCGCGAAGATTCCCGCCCTGCTGGACCGTGCCGCCAAGGCGGACACCAAAGAGCCGATGTTCTGGCTGCGCCTCGGCGCTTTGTACGCGGAAGTCTACCTCGCGGACGATCCATCTGGAAACACCGAAGACCTCAAGAAGACGACGCCGATTTTCCAGAAGGCGCTGTCGTACGGCAACAACGAGGTCGAGATCATCGGCAAGATCGCCGATTTCTTCGTGGCGACCAAGCAGCTCGCCGAGGCCATCCCGCTCTATAAGCGGGTCATCGACATCGATCCGGCCCAGAACACGGCGCGTGAAAACCTCGCCCGCTGCTACCTAGGACTGAATCAGCCCGACAAGGCAGCCGAGGCGTTGGAGGACCTGATCAAAATCAATCCGGTCCAGCCGCACGCCTACGAGACCCTGGCGAAAATCTACGAGGACGCGGGGGAGATGGAAAAGGCGGCGCAGGATTACGAGCAGAGCCTGCTCATCAGTCCGAACGAGCCGGGGACCTACGAGAGCCTCGCCAAACGGCTGCTCGTGTTAAAAAAGCCCGAGCGCGCGGTGACGGTCCTCAACGAGGCGCAGGAAACGGTTCCCGGATGTTGCCGGGTTCGCCTTCCTGCTGGCGGTTTCGCTGGAAGAAGCCAAGCAGCACCAGCAAGCGTTGGCGATGTTCGAACAAGCGGAAGTCGAAGCGCGCCATACGAACAACGATAGTCTGCTCGACAGCCAGTTTTACTTCAACTACGGCGTTTCCGCCGAGCAATCAGGTCTCTACGACCGGGCATCGGTGCTGTTGAAGAAATCGCTCCAGATGGAGGACAATCCACGGCAAATCGCCAATGCGAGCAATTACCTGGGATTCATGTGGGTGGACCACGATCAGAACATCGAGGAAGGCGGCGACCTCATCAAAAAGGCCATGGAGATCGAGCCCGACAACGGCGCGTATCTCGACAGTCTCGGCTGGTATTATTACAAGACGAACCACTTCGACCACGCGCTCGGACAACTTCAGCAAGCCGTCGAAAAACTCAAGCCCGAGGACCCGGTGGTCTATGAACACCTCGGCGACATCTACCTGAAGCTCAACGACACCGCGAAGGCAGTTGGCTGCTTGGGAAAAAGCGATGGAACTCGACCCGAAGAACCCGGACGCGGCAGCCATCACCAAGAAAATCGCGGACGCGAAGGGCGCGCCACCTGCCGCGACTTCCCCGGCACCGCCACCGAAAAGTTGACCCGAATGGGAGGGCGGCGTTTCAAACAAGGTAGGGATGGCTCTCCGAGCCGTCCCAAGATTGGCTTGGATGATCTTCGTGCACACAGTGCACTCTGCCAGAAACATTTGGGACGGCTCGGAGAGCCATCCCCACCTGCGTAGGAGAACCCGCTGCTTCGCAGTCTATCCTGAAAGTTTCTAGCTCAGTATTGAGACATTTTCGAGAATGAAACGCGCGTTGTCCCGCGCGGCGTCCGGGCGGCTGAGCCGGGCGATGTTGGCGGACCATTCGCGCCAGAGATGAGCCCCATCGGCAAACGCTTCCTCGACGGCGCGGGCGATGTCCTGCGGGGTCAAGCCGAGCCGGCCCGCCCGGTTTTGGACGAGCAATTGCGCGTTGCCCTCCTCCTGTCCCGGCGCGACCTGGCTGATGATCATCGGGCATTTGGCAGCAATCGTTTCCTGGGTCGTGGCCCCGCCTGCTTTGCTGATGAGTAGGTGGTGGTTCGCCAGCAGTGCGGGCACCTCTCGCGTCCAGCCGATGATCCGCACCGGCCTCGGCCGGGGGCCGCGCTCGGCGATCAGGCGTTCGACGATCGCCTGCATTTGTTCGTCACGACCCACCGTCACGGTCAACGCCACGTCGAGAGCAAGGAGGCGGCGGACGGTTTCCGGCGCGGCGTGCCGCCCGGCATTGATCATGTAGAGCACGCGCCGACCGTCGGCTCCCCCGGGGTCAGGCCGTTCGGGAAACACGCCGGCGTCGGCGAACCGCGGCTCCACCGGGAAGCCCAGCACGCGCAGCTTTTCCGGCACGACACCTGCCCGGCGCATCACCTCGGCCGTTTCCTCGTTGGGCACGCAATAGAAATCACTGCCGCAACGATGCCAGATCGAATTGATGGAAATCGAGTCGGTCACCACCGTCACGCGCAGAAAATCCTTCGGCCCGCCGCGCCGCGCGATGTCGTCGAGCAGATAGCCGTAGAGCGGGTAGGTAGACACGACTGCGACCGGACGGTCGGCGGCCAACCTTTGCTCGAATGCCCGGCGCTCGGCGGCGAGCAACGCCAGGGCCGGAGCCGAGGAGCCTTTTGCATCGAACAATCCGTACATCGCCGACCACAGCTTCGGCGCGCGGTTCATCAGCGAGACGTAACTCCGCCGCATGAATTCGTAGACGCGTGGATGACACAGACCGAGCATATCGACAAACTCTGCGTCCACGCGTTCCCCGCCGACCTCGTTGAGCGCCGTGCAAAGGTTGCGGGCGGCGGTATTATGGCCTTCGCCGAAGCCGGCCGAGCAGACGAAAATTTTCCGGCGGTTGGTCATGGCAGGAAAGATGGGCAACTTTGCACTCGAAAGACAATCCGCAATTCTGTTTGATGCAACCACTCCCGCGCATGAAGACATTCATCTGGTCCTGGCGTCTCGTTTGCCGCTGGCTGGTCGAGGCCTACTTCGACAACACGACCGGTCTGGCCGCGATGATGGCGTACGACCTCCTCGTCCTCGCGGTCGCGCCCGGCCTTTTTCTGTTGTCGGTGGCGCTGTCGCTCTTCGGCACGGACCCGACGCTGCTGCACCACATCATCGAGACTCTTCGAAGGCTTCATGCCCGAGGTATCGCGCGACATCATCGAGCAACAGGTCGTCGCGCTGGTCATCACGGGCTCGACCAGCCGCGTCGCGTTGCTGGGTATCCCGCTGGCGATCTACCTCGGAATCAATCTCATCAACACCATCTCACGCACGCTCAACCATTGCCTGGGCATCCCGGACCCCAAACGCTCGTGGTGGAACCGCTGGATCATCGCCCTCGTGCTGCTGTTCTGGTTTGGCGTGACGATCCTTTTCAGCGTCAGCGCCATCGTGTTCGGCGAACGGGTCGCGTTGGTGATCCAATCGACCTACCACCTGGGCTTCGACCTGCAAGCCATCGTGACGTTCTGAAGTATCCGATCATCACCTTCGCGCTGATCGTGCTGGCTCTTGCGCTCTACCTGTTGACGCCGGAGGTTTACCAGACGGTCTGGCAGGCGCTGCCAGGGGCGGTGTTTTTTTCCGTGGGTTGGCTGGTGGCCACGGGCGTCTTCGGTTTTTACGTCAAGGAACGCGGGTCGCGGTACACGGAGACTTACCCGACGCTCGCCAATCTGATCGTGCTGCTGACGTGGACGTGGGTGACGTGCCTGCTGTTGCTTCTGGGCGGGCGTCTCAACGCCGTGCTCGTGCGCAAGTGGCCGACCCGACCTTGGGCCCACCCCGGCCATCCGCTCGCCGGACAAGGCGATGATTCCATGCCGCCGGACGCGGAAACGGCTCCGATCCCGGGCTGATTTGTGTTGTTCCCCATGTTATTACCCCCCTCCGGTTCGGTGATCCGCTGCGGCAGCGCCGGGCGTACGTTCGCCACGATCCTGCTCGCCGCCACCTGCTTCACTGCGACGCTCCGCGCCCAGGGCGACAGCACGGGGCAGATGCTTGATCTCCAGAAGCGCCGGGAGGCTTTTCTCAAGGCGCGCGAGGAAATGCGGACCCTTCCCCCCGCCGCGACGCCGAGGCCCGTCGCCCGGCCAACGCCAGCGCCGCCACCCCAGACCGCGCCTTCCCCGTCGCAGTTGGCTCTGCCCGACGCGCGCCCATCACCGGCCGGGACGCCGGCCCTGCGCACTCCGCCGCCGCCCGTCGCGTCATCCACCCCCGAACCGCAAGCGCCCGTCGTCGTCCAGAAACCGGGCGGAAGCGAGAGCGACGAACACACCGATTACCCCGCCCCGGCGCGCAGAAAGAAATACTTCTTCGGGCTGTTCGGCGGCGGGACGGATTATCGTTTCCTGACCTCGTCCGTCCTCGACGCCATCGACCGCGCCCACGTCCGCGACGGGCCGTTGGAAGTACATCGTCGTCCACAACAGCGAGCACGCGGCAGGGCAACGCGAGGATCTTCGACTATTACCACCGCAACATCCGTCACATGCCCAACGGACTGGCGTACCATTTCGTCATCGGCAACGGCACGAGCACGGGCGACGGCGAGATCGAGATCGGCGACCGCTGGAAGCGTCAGATCAACGGCGGGCACGTCCACAGCGATTATCTCAACAACATCGCGCTCGGCATCTGTCTGGTGGGCGACTTCAACCGCGACATCCCCACCCGCGACCAGTACGCCGCGCTGGACGAACTCATCACTTACCTGCGCAAACGCGTCGGGCGCGTGGACCGCCGCCTGTCCATCGTGAAGGCGCACAAGGAGATCAACCCCGTGCCGACGGATTGCCCCGGCAACCGGTTTTCATACACCTGGCTGCACCGGAAATTCGACCAGGGACGCGAGTGAAAGCCGCCCCGTGAGTTCACGGAACCCCACCGCCGTTGCAAAGCATGATCCGGGTGCCGCTGCGCCATTCCTGCCTCGGGGCCTCTCCGGCCGGTGGGAGCCGGTCGCGCCAGAGATCGAAGGAATCCTGTTCGACAATCAGGTAAACGGCCCGACTCCGGTCCGACCAGAGCCGCAGAAAATCGTCGTCCGAGAGGTAGAGCGAACGTCCGATGCCAAGCTGCCGGGTGGCGAACTCCATCGCGGGTGTCGCGCCAACCCAGTGGATTGCCCGGTTGGCGTAGAAGAGGATGCTCGGGTTGTCGGCGGGCATCCCCGCGCAGCCAATCACCGTGTCCGGCCGGGTATCGCGGTCGGCGATGAGAGCCAATTCCTTTAGCGAAAAATGGTCCTCCATCACAATCAACCCGCGCGCGGCGCAGCCGAGCACGGCAATCGTCGCCACCGCCGTGACCGGCAGCACGAACCGCCAGCTTCCCCGTGAGGCGAGCCACACCGAAGCGACTCCGCCGATCAGAAACGCGGCCCCCGTCGTCCAGATGAGCGGCAGCAGCCGGTGCCACGAATCGAGCGAGATTCCGCTGACGGTGCTGGCGAGCGTGTCGCGGAGGGCACTCGGAGCCGCGACGGCCGGAGCTGCGGTTTGTCCGTGCAGCCAGAAGGCGGTGCCGAACGCCGCCGCGCCGACCAGCGCGAGACACACTCCCGGTGCCATCCGGGTCCAGCTTGGCAGCGACCGGCCGCCCTCGGCAGTCCACGGACGCGCCAGCCACAACGCCACCGGCCCCCAGGCCGTCATCAGATAATAATCCTGCATCGACGAAAACAGCACGGATACCGCCGTCACGACGAACCAAGCGACGAGCAACTCACGCGCGACGCGACCCGAAGCGTTCGCGTTCGGCGAGGGCCGCAGCGCCAGAGCCGCCGGAATGAAAAACGTCCACGGCAGGAAGAAAACGAGGTGCTCCGGCCAGAACACGTAGGGTGGCACCGGACTGCTGTCCACCGGGTAGCGGCGGTTGAAGACGTGCCCGAGCTGCTCGTTGATGAACTGGTCGCGCAAGAAGCCCGGATAGCGCATTTCCACCGCCACGTACCACGGGGCGACCAACGCTAGAAACAGCAGCGGGCCGGCCGGCCGCAGGAGGAGTTTCCACGCCGGCCGCGTCGCGGGGAACCGCCAGGCCAGGATCGACGCGACCGCCAGCGGATAGATCGCGCCGTGCAATCCTTTGCAGGCGACCCCCAATGCCATGAGGACCCACGCCGCGAGCATCCACCGCGGCCCGGTCCGGGCTGGGTCGTCACAGGCGTTGAGGAAACACCAGAATGTCAGCGTCAGCGTGGCGGCGAGGAACGGCTCCGGCGCGATGAGATGGCAGAAGATGAACGTTCCCGCCATCGTCGCCAGGACCGTGGCCCCCGCCCGGCCGAGCGCGACCCCGCCGACGCGCCGGCCGATGAGGAAAATGCCCGCGAACCACGCCAACGAGGCGAGCGCGTTGGGCAGCCGGGCGGCAAATTCGTTCACGCCAAAAACCGACATCGACGCCAGCAGCGCCCAGTAGACGAGTGGCGGTTTTTGCAGGCGCGGCACGCCGTCGTTGGTCGGCACGTACCAGAGTCCGCGTTCGAGCTGCGCACGCGTCGCCGGGAGATAGTCCGCCGGCCGATTGAGCATCTCGCGCACAGCCCCCGCATATTGCGCCTCGTTCTGGTCGAAGAGCGCCGGCCCCACGCTCGCGCCGAGGTACAGGATGGCGGCGAGACACAACGGCAGCCATTGCAAGATCGGGCGGCGCGGCGGTGCGACGACGGTGAACGGCGGGGACGTGTCCTGAACGAGGGAGGCGGGCATGGCGGAACCTGTCATCAAAGGAACATTCGGGAGGGACGGCAACGCTTTTTTATATCTCGTTTGCAACCGGGCGCAGCCATCACGACCCGACCATGCTAAACTGCGCGACCTTTACCAATGAAAGTCGGCATCACCGGAGCAAGTGGATTTATCGGCAAACAACTCATCCGCCGCCTGCGCGTGCGTGGGCACAAGGCGGTGGTGTTCACCCGGGAAGGCGGCGGACGGCCGCCAGCGAGCATCTCGACACGCCCGTTTCCCAAGGATGGCCCGCCGGACCTGCGCGGGCTGGATGCGGTCGTCAATCTCGCGGGTGAAAGCATTCTCGGGTGGTGGACCAAGGCAAAAAAGCGGCGCGTGACCGAGAGCCGCGTCGGCACCACCACGCGGCTGGTCGCGGGGATCAACGCCCTGCCGCCCGGCAAAGGCCCGCGCGTGCTCGTGAGCGCGTCCGCCGTTGGTTTCTACGGGGACGGAGGCGAGGAACTGCTCGATGAATCCAAACCCGCCGGCGCGGGGTTCCTGGCCGATGTCTGCCGCGAGTGGGAGGATGCCACACAGAGCGCTGGGAGTGCCGGGGTGCGCGTCGCCCGGGTGCGGATCGGCGTCGTGCTGGGCAAGGACGGAGGTTCGTTCGCGGTCCAACGCCGCCTCTTCGGCGCTGGCCTCGGAGGACGACTCGGCGACGGCAGGCAGTGGACCAGTCCGGTGCACGTCGAGGACGTGGCCGGTCTCATGGTTTTCCTGCTGGAGCGTGATGACCTCGCGGGGGCTTTCAACGCCGTGTGCCCCCGGCCGATCCGCAACGCCGATTTCACGGCGGCGCTCGGCCACGCGCTCCACAAGCCCGCCGTGCTGCCCGCCCCGGCGTTCGCCTTGCGCACACTGCTGGGCGAGGCGTCGCACGTCCTGCTCGACAGTGTCCGTGCCGTGCCCGCACGGGCTTTGGAAGCCGGTTACCAGTTTCGTTTTCTGACGCCGGAGGCGATCCTGGCCGACGTGTGCGCGCCCGACAAACCTGCGGAGCCTCGCCCGACCGGGCCTTGAATCAACGGGGGAAAGTCGGCCCGCTCGCCCCTTTGACTTTCCACGGGTCGTCCGCTAGAACCTAGGGCCTTTCATGTTCACCAACCTCAAGCATCTCCATTTTCTCGGCATCTGCGGCACGGCGATGGGCGCGGTCGCCGCCGCGTTGCGCGATCAGGGTTACGTCGTCACCGGCTCGGACGAAGACGTTTATCCGCCGATGTCCACGTTCCTCGAAGAAAAGGGCATCGCGCTCTGCAAGGGCTACCGGCCCGAGAATTTGCCCGCCGAGGCGGAACTCATCGTCGTCGGCAACGCCATCCGCCGCGGCAATCCCGGAGGTCGAGGAAGTCCTCAACCGCAAGCTGCCGTATTGCTCGCTGCCCGAGGTGCTCAAATTTTTCTTCCTGCGCGGGCGTCACAACCTCGTCGTCTCCGGCACGCACGGGAAGACCACGACGACCTCGCTGGTGACGTGGATTCTCCAATCCGCCGGCCTCGCGCCCGGCTACATGATCGGTGGCCTGCCCAACAACCTCGGCCAGGGCGCGCAGTTCAACGCCTCGCCGTATTACGTCATCGAAGGCGACGAGTACGACACCGCGTTCTTCGACAAGCGCAGCAAATTCGTCCACTACCTGCCGGAGTTGCTCGTCATCAACAACATCGAGTTCGACCACGCCGACATCTACAAGAACGTCGATGAGATCAAGCTGAGCTTCCGCCGGCTGGTCAACATCGTGCCCGGCAACGGCATTATCCTCTACAACGCCGACGATCCGAATTGCGCGGACGTGGTTGCCGGCGCGTTCTCAAAAAAGATGGCCGTCGGCCTCGGCCGCGCCCGCCAACGAGGGACGCATCGAGGACATCCGCTACGAGGCGGGCACGACGCGTTTCCGGCATGTTCGGCGAGGAGTTCACCACCCCGACTGATGGGTGAGTTCAACGTGCGCAACTGCGCGCATGGCCGTCGCCGCCGCGCGTTTCTACGGACTTTCACGCCGATGCGATCCGCCAGGGGTTGGCGAGTTTCACCGGCGTGCGCCGGCGTCAGGAAGTGCGCGGCGAGGTCAACGGCATCAAGGTCGTGGACGACTTCGGCCACCATCCGACGGCGATCCACGAGACCTTGCGCGGCCTGCGCCAGCACCACGGCACAGCAAGGCAAAATCTGGGCGCTGTTCGAGCCGCGTTCCAATTCGACCCGGCGCGCCGTTTTCCAGGATCAACTCGCGGCGGCGTTCGAGTACGCCGACGGCGTCGTGATGGCGCGCGTCGCCAAGCTCGAACAAATCCCCGAGCCGAACGCCTCAACCCCGAGCAGGTCGTCGAGGACATCCGCGCAGACCGGGCAAGCCGGCGTTTTACGAGGACGGCACGGCGGCGATCATCGAGCGCGCCGTGAAACGCTGGCGCAGCCCGGGCGACATGATCGTGGTTTTCAGCAACGGCGGCTTCGACGGCATCCACGCCAAACTCCTGAGCGCGCTGGCCGTCCCCACGCCGGTCGCCGCATGAGCAGCCGGACCTTTCGGGAAACGACCCAGGCCGTTCACGACTACGACCGGCTGATCTTGCGCTGGCGCCGCGTCGCACGCCGGGCGGGGTTGAAGTTAGAACGGTTCGCCCAGATCGGCGAGTACCCGATCTATTGTCTGAGCACGCGCGGGGGTCGCGACGGCGGCCTCTACCTTTCGGCGGGAATCCACGGCGACGAACCGGCCGCCACCGAGGCGCTCGTTTCTTGGGCGGAATCCCACCTGGCGGCGCACGTGCGGTCGAAGAACGCCCTGCCACTTTTCGTCCTCCCCTGCCTCAATCCTTGGGGCCTGGTCAACAACCGGCGAATCACCGCGCGTGGGCACGACCTCAATCGGATGTTCGACCGCCGCGTGTCCCCGATCAAGGAACTCAAACGCCGGATCGCCGGGCGGCAGTTCGCGCTCGGGCTGGCATTACATGAAGACTACGACGGCCGGGGCGTGTACCTCTACGAAATTAGCGCGTCCCGGACCATCGGCGCGGGGCTGCTGCGCGCCTGCGCGTCGAAATCCATGCCGGTCGATCCGCGACGCCGGATCGAAGATTTTCCTTTCAAAAATGGTCTGCTGACCGGTCGCATCGATCCCAGCGAGGTCCCGTTCAAGCCGGAAGCCCTGTACCTGTATCCGGACCGTTGCCCGCACTTCCTGACTTTCGAGACCCCGAGTGAATTCAGCCTCGCGGACCGGGTGCGGGCACACATCCGGCTAATCGAGGACTGCGTGCGCCGCCTGTCCGCCGCGCGGGGATGAACCGATGGAGACCTTACCGAATGCCAGCCGTCCGCGCTACGAGATCGAGCGTTCGCTCGGCGAGGGCGGGCGCGGTGAGGTGTTTCTCGCCTGGGACAGCGTGTTGCGACGGCGCATCGCCCTGAAGCGTTTGTCGGGCGACGCGGGGACCGATACGTACGAAGCGGCGTGGCAGGAGGCGGTCCACCTCGCCGCGGTGCAACATCCCAACGTCGTGACCGTCTACGACTGCGGCGCGGACGCGACGGGTCCTTTCCTCGTCATGGAACTCGTCGAGGGCGAGACGTTGGAGGAAGTCGTCGCGCGCGGGGCGTTCCCGCTGCGGGATTTTCGCATCCTAGTCCATCATTCCCTGGAGGGTCTGGCGGCGGCGCATCAGGCCGGGCTGTTGCACCGCGACCTGAAGCCGGGCAATCTCATGCTCAAACACGGGCCGACCAACGATTTGCAGGTCAAGCTGATGGACTTCGGCATCGCCGGTTTCACCGCCAGTTTTCTCGGCGATGTCCTCCCCTCGCCTTCGGATAAGCCCGGGACGATCCTCGGCACCGTCGAATTCATGGCTCCCGAGCAATTTCAAGAAAACTCGGTCAGCGCCCGCAGCGAGCTTTATTCGATGGGCTGCATTTTTTATTATGCGCTGACCGGGCAGGACCCGTTCCGGGGCGACACGTTGGATGCCATCGTGAACAGCCACCTCGACGCGCGGGTGATCCCGCTGGAAACGGTGCGGCAGGATTTGCCCGTCGCCGTGTGCCGCTGGGTGATGCGGCTGCTCAGCCGCCGCCCCGAGGACCGTCCGGCGTCCGTGGGAGAGGCGCTCCTGACCTTCCAAGGCCTCTTTGCCGATCTGCCCGCCCCGTAGGGAGATTCGACGCGTCACAGAAACGAGCGCGTTCCATTCCGATGGGTTCAATGCAGATGGAGCGCCACCCCGAGCAGCACGGCAGTCAGCCCCAGCCCGATCAGCGCGAGGTAGAGCGGCCACGTGAACCGTAGCCAATCCGAAAAGCGTACCCGCGACGCGCTGAGGATCGCCATCAGCGCGCCGTTGGTCGGGGTCAGCAACTCGCACAACCCCGCGCCGTATTGGTACGCCAGCACGACCACCTGCCGCGATAGTCCGAGCAGGTCCGCCAGCGGCACGAGGATGGGCATGGTCAGCACCGCTTGGCCGCTCACGCTCGGCACCGGGAAATGCAGCACGGTCTGCACGGCCATCATCCCGACCGCCGAAAGGCCCACCGGCAGGTGCGCCAACGGCGCGAACATCGCCGCGACCAGCGTATCTACGACGTGGCCCGCGCTCAGCACGATGTAAATCGCCCGCGCAAACCCGATCAGCAGCGCGCCGAACGCCATCGACGAGAAACCTTCCACGAAGGCCTCGGCCGTCCCGTTGAAGCCGAGCCGACCGATGATCCCCGCAAACACTCCCGCCAAAAAGAAGACCGCCGCCTGCCTGCGACATGTCCCAATCCATTTGCGTCACCCCGTAAATGAAGACCGCGAAGGCGACCCCGACCGCTGCAGGATCAACGCGACCCGTGCCCCCGGCAGGGTGGGCGTCGGTCTCTGTTCCACCTCCTCGGGCTCCGGCGATTGACCCGTCTGCGTGTTTGCACCGGGGGCGTTGACCCGGGCGCGTCGGGCATGATGACGCACCCCCCAAATCCAGACGACGAGCGCGGGCACCAAAAACGCCATCCGGTAACCCCAACCGGAGATTTTCGGCAACCCGGCAATCTGCTGGGCGATGACAGCCTGGAAAGGGTTCACGGGGCTGAACGCCGATCCGACCGATGCGGCCCCGATGCTCATCGCCACCGCCGTCAGCGGGTCGAATCCCAACCGGCGGCACAAAAACAACAACGCCGGCACCATCGCAAGAATTTCTTCCTGGAGGTTTTCCAGTGCGCCGCCGACGGCAAAAACCGTGCAAACGACCGGGATCATCCACTCGCCACGGTCTTGCAAGCGGTTGGCCAGCCAGTCCACCGCCTGACGCAACGTCCCGGTTTTGTCCACGACCGCGAACGCGCCGCCCGCCAGGAAAACGAAGAACACGATGTCGGCCGCGTCGATCAGGCCGTTGGGAATCTGCACGAACGTCTCGAACGGCCCCACCGGATGCCGCGGCACCGGATGGTATGTACCCGCTACCACCACCTTTTTGTGCGTCACGGGGTCTTCCCGGCGGTCGTACTCACCGGCCGGCACGACCCAGGTCAGGGCCGCCGCCAGGAGGAGCCGCCGACGAGCAACACCAACGCATGCGGGAATCGGAAACGCATCTCAAGAAAGGCAGGCCCGCTATTCTTTCAACCGCCCGTACTTGCGGAGAACCTGCCGCAGTTCTTCGTGCGGCAGCGCCGGGACGTGGTGCCCGTCGCGGCCGGTCATCGGCTCGGCGGCGACCATGGCGTTGATGATGGCCTCCTCGGTCGCCTGGACCGTCGCCTCGAAAAGCGGGTCGATGCGGTCGTTGGGCAGCATCTCCAGCTTCGCCGATGCCTTCGGTCTCGGCGGCGTCGAGGTTCGCGGTGGAGAACGCCAGGAACAGGTCGCCCGAGCCGTTGCCCGAAACGCTGCCGGTGCGCGCGAGCCCGAGCCTCGCCCGCCGCGCGAGGCGCTTGAGTTGGTGCGGCAGCAGCGGCGCGTCCGTCGCCACGACGATGATGATCGACCCCGTGTCCTCGCTCCAGATGCCGACGGCGCCTTGATTCGCGGCCGACGGGAACGCCCGCGATGGTCAGTTGCTTGCGCCGTCCGCAGTTCGCCTGCACGAGCACGCCGACCGTGTAGCCGCCGTCCTTGGCGTCGAGCTTGCGCGATGCCGTGCCCGTGCCGCCTTTGAACTCGTAGCAGATCATCCCCGTGCCGCCGCCGACGCTGCCCTCCGCGACCGGGCCGGGTGCGGCGCTGTCGAGCGCGTGGAAAACGTGCTCGTCCTTGACGTGGAAACCGTTCACGTCGTTGAGGTAGCCGTCGTAGGTCTCCGCCACCACCGGCAGGCTCCACCAGTAGCCGGTCGCGTCGGCGCGCCCTGCGCGACGCGCCATTTGATGACCGCGTCCCGCGCCGTGCCGACGCTGTGCGTGTTCGTGAGCACGACCGGGCCTTCGAGAAAACCGCCCTCTTCCACCCAGGCCATGCCGGTCATCTCGCCGTTGCCGTTGAGGCTGAACCCCGGCGAACACCGGATGGTCGAGCGTGTCGTGGTGTCCGCGCGGCAGGATCGCCGTGACGCCCGTGCGCACCGGCCCCTCGCCGACCTTCAGCGGGCCTTCGCCCGAAATCAGCGTGGTGAAGCCGACTTCCACTCCCGCCACGTCCGTGATGGCGTCCGAGCGCGCCCGGCGTCGCCGTCGAAAGGGATGCCGAGCAGCCGCGCGCGGGGCTTGTCGGCCCGCGTGCGCCGATGCAGCGCCGTCGAGCAGATCCGGTCGACATGCGACCAGCGCGGACACGCCACGCGATCCGCCATCCGCCGCTGCGTTCCCCTAGTAGCCAATGCGGTAGCGGGGTTCGTACTTCAGGTTGCTCTCCGCGCCGGTCGGCGATCGGGCGCCGGCAGCTCGCCCGCCGTGCGCTGGTCCCTCGGGGAAACGTCGGACGACCGGCCAGCCGCCGGCGGTGGCTGCAGCGGCAGGGCGATGTTCACGCACAGCCCGGTGTTACCCGGAATCCAGCGTCGATCCGGCCGCCGTGGTCGAGCACGACCCGTTGCGCGATGGGCAGTCCCAGACCGAGGCCCTGCGCCTTCGTGCTGCAAAACGGCGAGAACACCGTTGTCCACGCTCCGGCGCGATGCCGGGCCCGTTGTCGGCGATGGCCAGCCGGAACCCGGTCACCTCGCTGCCCGACCCGGTTCGCGGCACGAGCGCGGACCTTGATCTGCGCCCGCACTTTTCCGGTTGCTCGCCGCCTCGATGCTGTTGACGAACAGATGCTGAAACACCTGCGACCAGCGCCTTGGCGTCGCCGCGCCAGGCGGGCAGATCCTCGTCCGCGATGATCTTGATCTGCGCGTCCACCGCCTCGGTCGCGGCCCGCGCGCCGTCCGCCGCCTCCTGCAACAAGGCCGGCAGATCCACCGGTCGATGACACCCGACCGTCGGATGCGCGAACCCCTCGATCTGCGCGACGATGCCGTCGAGCCGGCCCACCTCGCGCGTCACCATCTCGCGGAATTCCAGCCGGAAATTCTCGTCCGTGTACCGCTGCGGCAGCAGTTGGGTGAACGTCTTGATCGCCACCAGCGGGTTGCGGATCTCGTGGCTGACGCCCGCCGCCAGTTCGCGCCAGAACCGCGCCCGCTCGAGCTGTTCCTGCTGCGCGTCGGCGTGCGAGTTGGTCGGTGAGGTCGTCCACCAGCGCCACCGCGCCCAGGCATTGCCCGCCGCCGCGTGAGTTGCCGGGTGCGCACCGCCAGCGTGCGCCCACCGGCGGCGCGGCTTTCCAGAAATTGCGGCGTCGCGCGTCGGCTCGCCCGCCAGCGCATTGCGCACCAGGCCGGCGATCCGGCTGCCCAGGTCTTCCACGGCCACGCGCGGCGCGGGCCGGTTGGCCGACCCGGCGCTGGCGCGCGTCCAGATCGCGCGCCAGCGCGGGAAAAAGCTTCTCCGCCGGGGCGTTGCTCCAGGTGACGAACCCTTCCGCATCCACGGTGACGACCGCCGTGGGCATCATCTGGAGGAGATTTTCGCCGAGCGTCTTCTGCGAGAGCACTTGCTGATGCTTGATCGTGTTTTCCAGCGCCTGGACGACGTGCTCGCTCAGGAAGCGAAAGCTCCGGGTGGTCGTGGTGGTCGAACGGCAACCCGTCCGTCTGACCCGTGAACAGCCAGCCCAACACCCGGCCGCGCAGGTTCAGCGGGATGAACGTTTCCGCGCCGAGCAGGTCGAGCGAACGGCGCAGCAGCGCGCGTTCGGTCGGGTCGGCGATGTGATCGAGCGAGGCGCGCGTGATCAGCCGCGGGTGCCGCTGCAACCAGCGCACGAGCGGGTCGCGGTCGCTGAACTCCATCGCCGTCGTGTCTTCCAGGCAACAGCGGCTCGGCCTGCAGGCGGTAGAACGCGTCGTTCTCGTGCCGGTAGAAAAGTCCCACGCGCGATGACCATCGCCGCGCTCGCCACGCCGTCGACGATCTTGTCGAACAAGTCCTCCAGCCGGTCGAGATGCTGCGTGGCTTTGACGAGGTGCTGCAGGCTCGAGCGGGTTGCGCCCCTGCGCCGCCGCGCCGGCCGCTGCCGCGGCGTGCTGCTGCATCGTGCGCAGGCGCGCCAGTTCATCGCGCAGCATCTGGGTTTCCTGCATCCAGCCGACGCGCTCCAGCGCGCGGTCGGCCATGTCGCGCAACGTCTGGCGGTCGGCTTCGAGGTCTTCCACCCGGTAGACGCCCGCGTCCTGCGCCGCCAGGAACGGGTCGCTGTCCGGGATGACCCAGCGCCACCGATCACCGCCTGCGGATGCAGCCGGCCGAGGCGCGGGAGCAATTCCAGCCCGCCCTCGACGCGCAGGTCGATGAACAAGCAGCAGCGGCTCGCGTGCCGCCGAGCAGTTCTTCCAGCCGCAACTGGTCCGGCGCGTGGCAGACGTAGGTGCGCTCGTGCAAGGATCGCCGCCAGCCGGTGCCGCAACTCGGCGTCGTCGGAGTGCAGGATGCACAGCGGCCGGGTCGGGCGCGAGGGATCGGTTCATGCAGATACGTCTCTCCAACAGATTATAACGAAACTGCGACGACAGATAAGGACTTACCCGGACGGCATGACTCACAGGTGCGTCGCGGATCCACTTTCGGCCGGGTAATATTCCCGACGGGCCGCCGGTCAGCAAACCGGCAGGTACATGGAAAAACACGTTCCCTTGCCCGGCTTCGCTCTGCACTTCCAGCCGTGCCCTTGTGCTCGGCGACGATGTTGTAGCTGACCGACAGCCCCAGGCCGGTGCCCTCGCTCTTGGTCGTGAAAAACGGGTCGAAAATGTGCGGCAGCGATGTCCGCCGCGATGCCGCTGCCGTTGTCGCGCACGTCGAGCCGGACGAGCGGTTCCTGTTCGGGGGTGCCGGGTTCCATCTCGGTGGCGAGCTCGATCCAGCCGCCGCCGCTCGCTGGCCTGGAGGGCGTTGAGCAGCAGGTTGAGGAGCACCTGCTGGAGACGGTCCTTGTCGGCGGCGATGAAATCGTGGTCGGCGCCGAGCGACTTCCGCACGTGACCTGCTGCCGCGACGCCTGCGGGCCGACGAGCCGCATCGCGCCGTCGATGATCTCGTGCAGGCTGACCTGCTCGATCATCAGCGGCGCGGGCCGCGCGAAGGCGAGCAGTTGGTTGACGATGCGCTCGATGCGCGCGATCTCGCTGCCCGCCAGCCCGCTGAAATCGTGCCGGAACTCGGCGTCGTTGTACCGTTTGGGCAGCAGTTGGGTAAAGGTCTTGAGCGCGGTGAGCGGGTTCTTGATCTCGTGCGCCATGCCCGAGGCCAGCGTGCCGATGCTGGCGAGGCGGTCCGCCTGCCGGACCTGCCGCTGGAGGTGTTCGAGCGTGGTGTGGTCGTTGATGACGAGCACCGCGCCGAGCAGTCGCTGTGTCTCGCTGGCAAAGGGCAGGCAGCTCACCCGCAGGTGGGCCTGGTCGCGCGCGCCGGGGCGCAGGATGATCTCCTCGTCGCGCGCGATGTCGTGTCGCTCTCCAGCGTCGGGAGCGATGAGATCGGCCAAGTCGGCCGGCAATTCGATCTCGCTGGCGCGGCGATGCTCTCATCGAGGTGCAGCACCCGGCGCGCCTCGGGGTTGACGACGGTGAGGTTGCCGGCGGGGTCCGTGGCGATGACGCCGCAGGGCAGGTGTTCGACGAGGAACTGGTTGTACGCCTGGCTCTGGTCGCGCCTCGGTGTAGAGGTGCGCATTGGCGATGGCGACGCCGAGTTGTTCGGCGATCAGGCGCAACGTCGAGCGGCCATCCCCGCCGTAGATGCGGCCACCGACGCGGGGCGAGAGCACGAGCAGGCCGCTGAGTTCGCCCCGGTAGCGCATGGGCACGATCAGGTCCGCTTCGAGCGCCCCGCAGACGCCCGAGCAGCGCCCGCTGCGTCCGGGGTCGAGGCGTGCCGGACCAGTTCTTCGATCGCCACGTCCGCCGCGCCGGCCCGCAACGTGTTGACGATGATATCGTCATCCGACAGGCTGAGGCCCCCGGGCGACACCGGGCTTAACCCCGATTCGCCGAGGGTGTACATCTCGGAGAAGCCGCGCACGCTCGGCAGCAGCACGCGCACGCTCGGGGTTCCCACCGCCTGGCGCAGCGCCGCGCAAAAGTCGTTCGAGCAATTCGTTGAGAGTCGCCACCGATTGCACCAGGTGCCCCACGCTGGCCACGGTGCGTCTCAAAATCCAGGTCGTTCGACGGCAGGATATGTCTGGGCGAAGCGGCGCAACGGCGTGCTCGGCGAATTGACCAGCATCGCCGCCATCACGCCCGCAGCACGCGTCGGCCACAGTGGCGAGTCCACTCCCGCATACAGGAAAAACCAGCGCAGGGCGAACCAGCCCGACGCGTAGATCACGCCCGCGTACAACGCCAGCAGCAGGTAGGACAGCGCCAGCCGCACCACGGCGCGAATGTGCAGGATGCCGCGCGAGGTGATGCCGTAGGCGATGATGACGTCGAAGACGATCACCCGCAGAAAAGCGGCGTGGCGGATCAGCCGACCGCTGTGCAGGACCAGTTGCAACGCCACGCTCACGACCGTCGTGGCAAAGATCGTCATGGCGCAGAGCCAGATGAACTGCAACTCGACCCGGTGCACCCCGGAGACCCGGGGCCGGAACTGGTCGCGGATCATCATGTACGCAATCGTGCAAGCCGACACCAGCAGGTACGCATAGTGCACGAACACCGCCGGATGCGAACACCGGCCTGGGCACAACGCTCCCGACACCGCCCCCCGGCAGCGAGACGCAAGCCGACGGATTTCAGATAAAACGGGACTCAGGCAGAAGAGCGACGAACACGGACGCCAGCACGATCCACGGACGCATGCGGCGCAAATGGGCACCCCAGCTCTCGTCGGTAGTGGATGATCGAAGTGCGCAGCAGCGCGAAGGCGACCGGGGCCAGCGCCCCCCAGGCCGAGCACACCTGATCCACCAGCCGATCCTCACCGGATCGCCGTGGCGATGAAGGCCACCTCGATCCCGGCCACCCAGCCGGCGACGGATGATGCGTCAGCAGCAGGAAGCTGCGGTTGATCGGCCGCCGCGGGTTGGTCGACGAAGACCACCAACCCCAGCAACAGATGGCAGGCGATGCGCCGCCGTGATGAAGACACGGATTTTCGCGCATTGATCGAAGAATCCTGACGGCGGCGCTTCATCCCGCCACGCTCAGACCGATGACGAGCACCAGCGTGATGTTGCCGCCGCTCATGGCCGTGCGCGTTGAGCAGAATTGCGCAGCCGCACGCGCCGGGGCTGCTCGCTGATGTAATCGAGGTCGCAATCCAGGTCGCCATGCTCGCAGTTCACGGTCGGCGGCAGCAGGTCGTGGCGGTGGGAGAGCGCGGTCGCACCAGTTGCAACGCCCCGGCCGCGCCCAGCGGGATGCCGATGGCACCCTTGATCGAACCGACCGCGAGCCGTAGGCTCGCTCGCCGAATACCGTCCTTGATGGCATCCGTCTCGCAGCGGTCGATCAGCGGGTCGCCGCAGCCCCAGGCGGAGATGAAATCGATGTCGCTCGGCTCGCAACCGGCGTTTTGCATCGCGCCGCGCATCGTCGACTTCCAGCCCGGAAGTCGGCCGGCTGCGGTCGTGGTCGCGGACAGACTGGACGTCCCGACGATCTCCGCGTAGATCTTGCGCCCCGCGCTCGCGCGCCGAGTCGAGTCGCTCCAGGATCACGATGCCCGCGCCCTCGCCCAGCAGCCCGCTGTCACGTTCGCGGTCGAACGGGCGGCTGGCGCGCTCGCGGCTCATCGTTGCGGCGTCGAGCACATGCCGGCGGCGGCGATGATCGTCGAGGTGACGTCGCGAGAGCGGCGCGTCCGCTGCCGCCGGCAGATCGATCGGGTCCACCTGGCCCGCACCGGATCATGTCGCACGGCGATGCCGACGGCATCGACGCCGGAGGTGCAGGTGTTCGTGATGCTCGTCGAGGTCGGCACTCGCCAGCTCCCAGCATCTCCGCCACCGCCGTCGGTGCGGCCTGCATGTTCATCGGCGGAGCATCGCTGCCGGGCTGATCCGCTGCGGCCCCGGCGGTCCATCGATCCGGACCAGTTCCTCGGCGATTTCCTCGGCGTTGCCGGTCGACGAGCCGATGACCACGGCCAGTCGCGCGGCCCGCAAGGTCCTTCGATGTCCAGCCGGCGTCGGCCAGCGCTTCCTGCGCGGCCACGACCGCAAACTGCGTCTGCCGCGCCATGCCGCTTGGGCTTGCAGACGCAGCCTCGATATAGCTTGGCCGGATCGAAATCCGTGCACCTCGCCGCCGATCGCGACGGCAGGCCCTCGACCTCGTACAGGGTGATCGCGACCGATGCCGCTGCGGCCCGGCCAGCAGCGCGTGCCACAGAGCGCCGGGACGCCGACGCCGGCCGCCGAGACCGCGCCCAGCCCGGTGATGACCACCCGCCGCCGGCTGGGCATGCGGTCGTACTGGAAATGACTCCGATTTGGGTAGTTCATAATGATTGTCAAAAAGCGCGCAGTGTCTCAAGATCAGGTACGAAGCGTGCTCGATAGCGTGTCGGCAACGGGTGGTCCGAAGTAGTCGCACCACGTTCCGTGCCAGGACACGACGAAATCGCTCCAGACAGTGATGGTACGAATTGAAATCGATAACGCAGACCGCCTTCTGTCCCTGATAACGTCCCTGACGGTCCGAACGCGCGCAATCCTCCAAATATCTATGACCTCCCTGCTCGATCCAGCCACCCGCCGTCGCTGCCGACAGCGACCAAGGCGAAAATTCTCATCATCGACGATGATTACGGCCCGCGCGAGAGCCTGCGCATCCTGCTCAAGTACGACTACGACGTGATCGTGGCCAGTTCGGTGGCCGAGGGCCTCGCGGCGCTCAAGGCCAACAGCGTCGACACCATCATCCTGGACAACCGGATGCCCGGCCGCACCGGGCTGGAAGGGATCGTCGGACATCCGCGCAGATCGACGAAGACGTTTCCATCATCATGCTCACCGGCTACGGCACGCTGGAGACCGCCTGCGAGGCGTTCCGCAATCAGGCGACCGATTTCATGACCAAGCCGCCGGACACCGACGCCATGCTCGAAGCCGTGGCCAAGAACGTGGCGCTCACCCGCGCCAAGCGCGCCCGCGCCAACGTGTCCAAGGAACTGGCGGAACTGAACCTGAGCCTCACGGCGGAACTGTCCGAGACCCGCCCGCTGGCCAAGCTCGGCCAGCGTTCCGACGAGATCATCCACGACCTGGGCAATCCGCTCACGATCCTGACCTGCTGCATCGAATTGCTGCAGACCAAGGTGGACGAGATGCGCCCGGAGGAGGGCAGCCAGTGGATGGAGGCGCTCGGCTACATCCAGATGATCAAGAAGAGCGTCCAGCATTGCTGCGGGCTGGCGGACACCTGGCGGCAGTTGCGCGACGACATCTCCGCAGGACCGCGAGATCGTCGGCGCGCGCGGTTTCCTGGGCGAGGCGGTCGAATCCCTGCAGCCGATGTCGGCCATGTCGGACGTGGCGCTGGAAACCGATTTCGACGGCCTGAGCGCCGAGACGCGCGCGTCGAGATCGACGCGACGCAGATGCGCCGCGTCGTGCACAACCTCATCATCAACGCCATGCAGGCCACCCTCGCCGGCAAGGGCAAGGTCATCGTGCGCGGCGCGGTCGACGAGGACATCGCTGGAACTTGACCGTGACGACAACGGCATCGGGCATTCCCGCCGACCGGCTGGCGATGATCTTCGAGCCGTATTATTCCACCAAGGAAAACGGCACGGGCCTGGGTCTGGCGATTTCCAGGCGCATCGTCGAGGAGCACGGCGGCACGCTTGCACGGCGGAGAGCGAGGTGGGCGTCGGTTCGACCTTCACGGTGCGCCTGCCGCTCAAGGCTTCGGCAGCGCTCGCTGACCGCGTCTGCCGCCGTGCAATGCGCTCGCGGCGTTCAGCCTGACCGCGCGCGGTCGACGACCATCCGCGTCTTGCCCGTGCGCGCGTTGACGTTCAGCTCGGCGCAGATCCACCCACTCGATCACGACGGGATTGCACGACTCCTCTCGCCACCATTTCCCCGAGGACGCGGCTTCCGCTTGAGGAACGTCTCGCACGATCTGATCCGCGCCGCCGCGTCGCGCTCTTCTGGCCCGGCGCGCCGCTGACCAGCCGGAACGTCAGCTGATCGCGCAGATTTTCGCTGGCGTGACGACCAGCTGGAACTGCTCGATGCCCAGACGCTCGCGGAACGGCTCGAGCAAGCCGTCGACTTCGGCCACCGGCACGTTGAAACTCGCCACCCGCGCCGCTTCCTCGCGACCGGCCCAGCAGCAGGAACTTGCGCGTCCGGCGTGCCGACGGCGCTTCGACCCACTGCGCGCGGTCGCCGGTCGGATAGCGCAGCATCGGCATCAGCCGCCGGTCAGGTTCGTGAACACGATCCGCCCCGGCCTGCCCGTTTCCTCGATGGGTTCGCCGGTTTCCTCGTCGAGGATTTCGAGGAGCGTCGCGCCGTCGAAGACCCGATGCTCGCCCGGGCCGCAGCCCGCGTCCGCATAGCCGATCGATCCCGCCATCCACGCTGGCGTAACCCGGCGAACGGATTTGCACGCCGGGAAAACGCGCCTGCAGAATACCTGCGTTGGTCGGGCGTGAACAGTTCGCCCGCGTAGAGGATGCGGTCGAGCGCACGTCCTCGAGTTTCTCCTTCTCGATGTAGATCGATCAGGCCCATCAGATGGGTCGGCAAACCCGCCAGCACGTTGACCTGAAAGCGCGCATCAACCGCACGGCGTCCGGCGAGCGCGCGCGAAGTAACCGATGGGCAACTGCAAAACCCTGCGTCTGCATGCGACTTCAGCGATTCCGTGGCGAGCATGAACGAAGCGTACAGGTATGCCCGAAGCGAACAAATTCGCCACGCGGTCGCCGTCCCGCAGGCCCGTCGCCTTCGAAGGCCCGGGCTGTCGAGCGCCATGGCCGAGTCCCATTCCTCGTCGTTGAAGTAGGAGAACTTCGGCGCGCCGGTGGTGCCGCCGCTGTTGAGCACGAAGCCGTCGTGCAGCGGGTCGGTGAGCACTTCGCGCGCGGTCGCGCGTGGTGCGCTTCCCAGTAATCTTCCTGGTCGATCACCGGCAGGTCGGCCAGCGTCGGCTTCTCCGGCAGATGCGCGTAGAGCCGTTCGGTAGAAAGGCGACTGCGCGCGCGCGAGCGCGATGAATTCTTCCAGGGCATAGGTGATGAGGGATGCGGACATCAGAAGATGGTATCTGAATCATCGTGACGATGCCGGCGGTCTTCGAGCGTCGAATCCCGTGCTGCAGTGTCGTCGCCGCTCACCATGCAGCGACCCGTCCAGCAGCGCAGCGCCGCCGCGAGGTCGCCGACGAAGGCGTCCACGTCCGCCTCGGTCGAATCCCACGAGCACATCAGCCGCGCCGCGCCGCCGGGGCCGACGTCGTTGTAAAACCGCCAGCCCCGCGCGGCGACCGCGTCGGCCGCCGCGGCCGGCAGCAGCGCGAACACCGCGTTGGCCTGCCGCGGGAAAGCCACCTGCACGCCCGGCAGCGCGGCGAGCCTGCTCTTCCAGGTAGGCGGCCACGCCGTTGGCGTGCGCGGCGTGCCGCAGCCACGCGCCGTTTTCCAGCAGCCCGACCCATTGCGCGGACAGGAAACGCATCTTCGAGGCCAGTTGGCCGCTCTGCTTGCAGCGGCGGCGGAAATTGTCCGCCCGCGCGCGGTCGAAGAACACCACCGCCTCGCCGAACGCCGCGCCGTTTTTCGTGCCGCCGAGGCTGAGCACGTCCACGCCGGCGCGCCAGGTCAGGTCGGCCGGCGACGACGCCCGAGGCCCGCCACGGCGTTGGCGAAACGCGCGCCGTCCATGTGGACGGAGAGTTTCAATTCGCGCGCCAGTGCCGCAGAGCGCGCGCAGTTCGTCGGGCGTGTAAACGGTGCCGAGTTCGGTGGCCTGCGTCAGGCTGAGCGCGCGCGGCTGCGGCGCCGTGGAAATCCGTGCGGCAGGTCTGACTGCCCTCGCGCACGACGGCCTCGTCGAGCTTGCCGTCCGGGCGTATCGGCGGGCAGCAGCGTCGCGCCGTGCATGAAAAACCCGGGCGCGCCGCATTCGTCGGTCTCGATGTGCGAATGCCGGTGGCAGATGATGCCGTGGAACGATTCGCACAAGCTCCACAGCGCGAGGCAGTTCGCCGCCGTGCCGTTGAACACGAAAAACACCTCGCAATCGGTCTCGAACACTTCGCTGAACAAGCTCCTCCGCGCGGCGCGTCCACGGGTCGTCGCCGTAACCCGGGAGGTGGTGCTGGTTGGCCTCGGCCAGCGCGGCGAGAACCTCCGGGCAGATCCCGGCGTTGTTGTCGCTGGCGAAATGGCGGGGACCGGCGGGCGTCATCCAGCGACTATCCGCAGGCCGCTCGATTTCGCCAGCCGATCTTTGTCGAAATCGCGTCGCTCAGGTAAACCCGAGCACCGGATGGGGTCGGTACGGTTCTTCGAGCCGCTTGACCTGTTCGGGCGAGAGCTTCACGTCCAGCGCCTTGACCGCATCGTCGAGGTGGTGCGGCTTGGTCGCGCCGATGATCGGCGCGGTGATGCCCGGCTTTGCGAGCATCCAGGCCAGGGCGACCTGCGCCGGAGCGACGCTCGAGCTCCTTCGGCGACCTCCCCCACCCGGTCGGCCACCGCGAAGTCGCTGTCCTGGTAATACATGTTGTGCGCGAAATCGTCGGACTTCGCGCGCGTCGTTTCGCCCTTCGTCCGGCCTTGTGCGGTTGCCGGCGAGCAAGCCGCGCGCCAACGGACTCCACGGGATGAGGCCGATGCCCTCCTCGCGGCAGAGCGGGATCATCTCGCGTTCCTCCTCGCGGTACACGAGGTTGTAGTGGTTCTGCATGCAGACGAACCGGTGGAACCCGCCGGAGTCCGCCATGTAGAGAAACCGGGCGAACTCCCACGCCGCCATGCTGGATGCGCCGAGATAGAGCACCTTGCCCTCGTCCACGAGTTGACCGAGCGCGTCGAGGGTTTCCTCGATCGGCGTGCCACGGTCGAAACGATGAATCTGGTACAGATCGACGTAATCCGTTCCGAGCCGGCGCAGGGTGTTTTCAATCGCGTGCCGGACGTGCTTGCGCGCCGTGCCGCGCTCGTTGGGCGTCTTGCCGGTCGGGTTGAATAGCTTGGTGGCGATGACGACCTGCTCGCGCGGCACGGCCAGTTCCTTGAGCGCGCGACCGAGCACTTCTTCGCTCGCGCCGTCCGAATACATGTCGGCGGTGTCGAAGAAATTGATGCCTGCCTCGTGCGCCTGCTTGAAGAACGGCCGCGCGGCATCGTAGTCGAGCACCCAGTCACGCCACTTCGAGTTGCCGTAGCTCATGCATCCCAGACAAATGCGCGAAACCTGAAGACCAGTCTTTCCGAGTGAGGTATAATCCATGTTTGGAAGACTGATTCGCGGGCCGCATCCCCCGAAGGATGTAACGGGCATAAGCGAACCGTATTTCACCACGACTGGACCGCGTGTCGAACGAGTCAGCGCGTTTAATTTAAGGTGTAGTCACGCGCGATCTTTCTAGAGCGCCGAAGGCGCGACCTCGTAAGAGCTTGGGGCAACGCCCCAGGTAGACGGGAGTCATCTGCCAAGCCCTGAAGGGGCGATTTATTCCAGTGGCGAGTCGAGATGAGTCGCCCCTTCAGGGCTTGACGGCTCCTTGCGTTCTTTCCTAGGGCGTTGCCCTAGGCTGTTATGAGACCGCGCCTTTGGCGCTCCGGAAAGCCGCATGACTACCACCTAAACAAACAGGCTCAGGACCGCCGGCTTTCGTGCCACCGCAACAAAGCACTTTTATATGATGCGAAGCGGCAGACTCTACCAGTTCTTCACCCAAAGAGTGATCTGATTCGAGTTAATGACACCTGCAGGGTAGGCCTTCCCTCCAGTACCGTAGCCGCCGGTTGACCACAGATCGAAGGTGGGATTATAGCCCTTGGTGGGATCAGGCGCGGTCTGGGTGGTTTGAGCGTTGGCGTTATCTTGTGCCAGCAATCTCGCGGTCGAATAGCCGTAGGGAATTCCGAAGGGATCGATGATATAGGTCGATGTCAGTGGGGGCCGCGTTGCCGGTCGAAAGCTGGCCAGGTGTAAACGGCATGTAAGCTTTGTTCGGCGCGCCCGCCGCATTCGGTGCCAGTAGCCGCTCAGTACCTGATACAGGTAATAACCCGCGTTCTTATAAGTCGAAGGGTCCGGTGGCGCACTGCCGGAAGCGGGCTGAGCATTGAGAATATCCGTGTCGGAATTGCGAGGGTAGGTACCGTTATCCGCGTAGTAGTGCTCCAAGGCGGAAGACATTGCCTGAATTTCCGCTTGAGCCTTGGATAAGGAAGCTTTGGTGTTGGCGTTGCCAGCGATGTGCAGCAACAGCCCGGCCAACACCAGAATGATGGCGATGACCGTCAATAATTCGATCAATGTGAAGGCAGCACGCCGCGCACGGAGAATCCCGGGGGGGCAGGGATGAGCGAGTCATAGGTGCAATATCGACTTCTTCCAACAAAGCGCACGGAATAATCTGTACCGTTTCTGCCAAGGCATGACCACAGGCGTACCGCGCCCTCCCCCTCGCAGCCGTCCATTAACCGCCCTGCATCGTCTGAATGATCGTGATCAGCGGCAGGAACAGCGCGATGACGATGGTGCCGACGACCACCGCCAGGAACACGATCATGATCGGCTCCAGCAGCGAGGTCAGGCCGGCCACGGCGTTATCCACCTCGTCGTCGTAGACTTCCGCGACCTTGAGGAGCATCTCGGGCAACTGTCCGGTTTCCTCGCCCACGTCGATCATGCTGATGACCATCGGCGGGAAAATGCCGCTGGCTTCCAGCGGCTGGACGATGGATTCGCCTTCCTTGACGCTGTCGTGCACCTTGCCGATGGCCTCGCCGACGACATGGTTGCCGGCCGTCTCGCGGGTGATGTTGAGCGCCTGGAGGATCGGCACGCCGCTGGTGACCAGCGTGCCCAGCGTGCGGCTGAACCGCGAGATCGAGCTTTTGCGCACCAGGTCGCCGAAGAGCGGCAGCCGCAGCTTGATCTTGTCGAGGGTGATCTTGCCGCCCGCCGTGCTGGCGAACAGCCGGTAGGCGACGACGAGCACCGCGATGACGCCGCCGATGATGCAGGAAATTATCCTTCACCAGCCGGCTGACGTCGATGACGAACTCGGTCAACGCCGGCAGCGGCTTGCCGCTGAGCATGTCCTTGAAAATCTGCTCGAACTTCGGCACGATGAACACGAGCAGGAAGCCCATGATCGCCACCGCGATGACCAGCACGATGATCGGGTAGAACATGGCCGCCACGACCTTGTTCTTGACCTTCTGCGCCTTTTCCTGGAACTCGGCCAGGCGGATGAGCACCAGTTCCAGCACGCCGCCGACCTCGCCGGCCTTGACCATGTTGATGTAGAGCTTGTTGAAAATCTTCGGGTGCTGCGCCAGCCCTTCGGAGAACGTGCTGCCGCCCTGCACCGCGTCGCTGAGCTTGGCGATGGTCGCCTTGAGCACCGGGTCGCGCTCCTGTTTTTCGAGCACCGTCAGCCCGCGCAGCAGCGGCAGGCCGGCGTCGATGAGCGTCGCCAACTGCCGGGTGAAGATCATCAGGATCTTCTGCTTGACCGCCTTGTTGGCGACGTTCGCGCCGCCTTCTTGGCGACGGCCGGAGCCTTCGACGCGCGTCTTGGCCACCGCGCCGCGCTCTTCTTGGCCGCCTTGCGCCGCGGGCCGCCCTTGCCTTCCTCGTGGACGCTGGTCGGGAAGAATCCCTGCCTGCCGCAGCTGGCCGACGGCGTCGTTGGTGTTCGAGGCTTCGATCAGGCCGACGGACTCCTGTCCGCGGGCATCCAGGGCGACGTAATTAAATTTCGGCATAGTTCCAGGGGAGTAGTGTGCTCTAAGTTAGATTATGCGGCGGTCGACGGGAATTGTCGATGAGAAATCTTGCGCGTTTCGCGCGGAGACGGTGAACAGCCGCGATCAGGTGTATTTGAGGACTTCCTCGATCGTCGTGTCGCCATCGTAGATGCTGCGCAGACCGTCCTCGCGCAACGTGACCATGCCCAGTTCGACCGCCTTCTGCTTGATGACGATGGACGGCGCGCGCTGGTTGATCAGTTCGCGGATCGGATCGGTGATTTCCAGCAGTTCGTAAATGCCTTTGCGGCCCTTGTAGCCGGTGTGGTTGCACGCGTCGCAGCCCGTGCCGTAATAAAAATTCTTGTCGCCGATCTCGTGCGGCGACAGGCCCATCTGCGTGAGCAGTTCCTCCTTCGGCTCGTAGGCGGTGCGGCAATTCGTGCAGATCCGCCGGATGAGCCGTTGCGCGAGCACGCCTTCCAGGCTGGACGAGATCAGGAACGGCTCGACGCCCATGTCGATCAGACGCGTGACGGCGCCGGCGGCGTCGTTGGTGTGCAGCGTGGTGAACACGAGGTGGCCCGTGAGCGACGCCTGGATGGCGATCTGCGCCGTTTCCAGGTCGCGCGTCTCGCCGACCATGATGCGGTCCGGGTCCTGCCGCAAAAACGCGCGCAGCACCCGCCCGAAGGTCAGCCCGATGCCCTCGTTGATGGGCACCTGGATCAGCCCCTCGATGTCGTACTCCACCGGGTCTTCGGCGGTGAGCAGCTTGCTGTCGACGGTGTTGATCTTGCGCAGGCAGGCGTAGAGGGTCGTCGTCTTGCCCGAGCCGGTCGGCCCGGTGACGATGAAGATGCCGTTGGGCTTCTCGATGGTCTGTGATCAGGTAGTTGAAGATGTACGGCGGCATGCTCGAGCGCCTCCAGGTCGAGGTTGACCGAGGAGCGGTCGAGCACGCGCAGCACGACGCTCTCGCCGTACTGGGTCGGCAGCGTGGAGACGCGCAGGTCCACCGCGCGGTCGGCGATGTTGCGCTGGATGCGGCCGTCCTGCGGCAGGCGGCGCTCGGCGATGTTGAGGTTCGCCATGACCTTCACGCGCGAGATGACCGGCAGCGCGAGGTGCCGCGGCGGCGGGGCCATCTCGTAGAGCGCGCCGTCCACGCGGTAGCGGATTTTGAACTCGTGCTCGAACGGCTCGAAATGGATGTCGCTCGCCCGGTCCTGGATCGCCTGATAGAGGATCAGGTCGACGAAACGGATGATCGGCGCGGCGTTGGCCTCGTTGGCGATGTCGCCCTGCGTTCGGGCCGCCCTCGCCGTAACTCGTGCCGCCGACGGTGCTGCAGTTCCTTGAGCACGTCGTCCATGTTGGCCATGTCCGCGCCGTAGTACTGGCGCAGCCGCTCCTCGATCTGGTAGGCCGGGCGCGACGACCACCTGGATGTCGCGCCCGAGCGCGAACCGCAGGTCGTCCGACCACCTGCGGGTCGAGCGGATCGAGCAGCGCGGTGACGATGCTGTCGCCCGACTGGCCGATGGGCAGCGCGCCGTGCAGCCGCGCCGTGCCGCCGGGGATCAGGCGCTGGATTTCGGCCGGCACCTCGTAGTCGGCCAGGTCGACGTAATCCGCGCCGATGGAATCGGCGATCGTCTGGTAATACCGCTCCTCGGTCGGCGATCTCGTAGTCGACCATCACCTGGAGGAGCGTTTTGCCGGTGTTGGTCGATCTCGGCGAGCATGTCCTCGACCTGGGAGCGCTGGACGATGCCCTGATCGATGAAGAGGTCGAGGATTTGCTGGTCGGTGGTCATGGGCGGGAGGGACGAAAGGTGGAGATGGAATGAACGGGCGGAGACCGGAGTCGGATGCTTCGGCCGCGGTTTCATCGGCCTCGCGCAGGAGCTGGTTGGCGACGTTCATGTCCTGCGCGCGGCTCAAGCACCTCCTACCGGCTGATGAGCCCCCGCTGGTAGAGGTCGACCATGTGCGCTTCCAGCGAAACCATGCCGAACTTCGTGCCGGTGTGGATGTCGTTGGCGATGCGGAAGGTCTTGTTCTCGCGGATCAGCGCGGCGATGGACGGGGTGTTGATCATCAACTCGAACGCCGCCACGCGCCCGCGCTCGTCCTTGCGCGGGATGAGCACCTGGCTCAGCACGGCCTTGAGGTTGCCCGCGAGCTGGATGCGGATTTGCTCCTGCTGGTTGGACGGGAAACGCGTCGATGATGCGGTCCACCGTGCGGGCGGCGCCGGTCGTGTGCAGCGTGGAGAACACGAGGTGGCCGGTTTCGGCGGCCGTGATGGCGGCTTCCATCGTTTCCAGGTCGCGCATTTCGCCGACGAGGATCACGTCCGGGTCCTGCCGCAGCACGCGCTTGAGCGCCTCGCCGAAGGTCGGCACGTCCACGCCGACCTCGCGCTGGTTGACGATGCCCTGCTTGTGCTCGTGGAAATACTCGATGGGGTCTTCGATCGTGACGATGTGCAGGCGCGCTTGTCTCGTTGATGACGTTGATCATGCTGGCCAGCGACGTCGATTTGCCCGAGCCGGTCGGCCCGGTGACGAGGATCAGCCCGCGCGGCAGGTGGATCAACTCGTGCATCGCCGGCGGCAGGCCGATCTCCTCCAGTGTCGAGGATGCGCTTGGGGATCAGCCGCGCCACGATGCCGATGGACCCCTTCTGCAGAAACAGCTGATGCGGAAACGCGCGTCCTCGCGGAACGTCAGCGCGAAATCGACGCCGCCGTTCTCGTAGAGCTGTCTTGATGTGCTCGTCCTTGGCGATGCTGCGCGCGCAGTTCCTCCGTGTCGGCGGGCGACCAGACCGGCAGGTCGAGCTTGACGATCTGCCCGTCGAGCCGCATCGCCGGCGGCGAGCCGGCGCGTGATGTGCAGGTCCGAACTGCCCTCCTCGAGCACGAGGCGCAGCAGGTCTTCGATGGGGGTCATGGGAGGGAGGAAATCGAAGGCAGAAGCGGAAATCGGAGCAGAATCGGGCAGAGATCATCGAGCGGTCTCTGCCTTCCACCTTCCGCCTTCCGCCTGCCGTTCAGTCGCGTCGCCCATCGTGGCGCTGACGACTTCCTCCGCCGTGGTCATGCCGGAGAGCACCTTGCGCACGCCATCCTCGCGCAGGGTGCGCATCCCGAGTTCGCGCGCGCGCTGGCGAAGCTGCAGCGTCGAGAGCCGGTCGTTGATCATGAAACGCACCTCGTCGTTGATCTCGAAAATCTCGAAGATGCCCATGCGCGCCCCTGGTAGCCCTTGTGCCGGCAGTTGTCGCAGCCCGTCGGCGACCATCGGGTTGGCGTTGTCGATCTGGCTTGCTTCGATGCGCAGGGCCTGCAGTTCGTCCTCGGTCAAGTTCGGCCGGCTGCTTGCAGTTGCGGGCAAAGCTTGCGCACGAGCCGCTGGGCCATGATGGCGCGGATCGACGTGGCCACGAGGAACGGCTTGATGCCCATGTCCACCAGACGCGCGACCGCGCCGGGCGCGTCGTTCGTGTGCAGCGTGCTGAACACGAGGTGGCCCGTGAGGCTCGCGTTGATGGCGATGGAAGCCGTCTCCAAATCGCGAATCTCGCCGATCATGATGATGTTCGGCGCCTGCCGCAGCATCGAGCGCAACGCCGCCGGGAACGTCATGCCGATGTCCGCGTTGACCTGCACCTGGTTGATGCCCGCCATCTGGTACTCGACCGGGTCTTCGACCGTGATGATCTTGCGGTCGGGCCGGTTGATGTAATTCAGGCAGGCGTAAAGCGTCGTCGTCTTGCCCGAGCCGGTCGGCCCCGTGACGAGCAGGATGCCGTCGGGCAGCGTGATCAGCCGCTCGAATATCGCCTGGTCGTCCGTCAGGAAACCCAGTTCCGGCAGGCCGAGCGACAGGCTCGACTTGTCGAGAATACGCATGACCACGCTCTCGCCGTGGTTGGTCGGGATCGTCGAAACGCGCAAGTCGATGGACTTCTTGCCCATCTTGACCTGGATGCGGCCGTCCTGCGGCAGGCGCTTTTCGGCGATGCTCATGGTGCCGCTCATGATCTTGAGCCGGCTGACGATGGCCGATTGCAGCTTCTTGGGCGGGTTCTGCATCTCCTGCAGCACGCCGTCGATGCGGAACCGCACGCGGAAACGTTTCTCCAGCGGTTCGAGGTGGATGTCGCTGGCCCGCGTCTTGTACGCTTCCAGCAGCAGCAGCGAAACCAGCTTGATGATGGCGGAATCGCCCGAGTTGCCGTCGTCCTGGTCTGCCGGCGATCGAGGTCGATGCCCGACGATCTCGTCGTCCGTGCCGAGCGCGCCGCAGCAGCACGTCGCCGGCCTCCTCGGCGCTGCCGTAGTATTTGACGAGCGCCTGCTTGATCTGCTCCGGCGTGGCGCAGACCATCTCGATCTCGCGCTTGAGCAGGAAGCGCAGGTTGTCGAGCGTGTCGAAGTTGAGCGGGTCGCTGATGGCGACGACGAGCACGTCGTCGTTGAGCGTGATCGGGCACCGCCTTGTAGCGGTACGCCTTGTCGCGCGGGATCAGGTCGATGATCTCCGGGCTTGACGAGAATCTGGCTCGAGATCGACGAACTCCATGTTGGAGGCCGCCGCGACGGTGCGCGTGATGTCCTCCTCGGTGACGATAGCCGAGCGCGATCAGCGCAGCGACGATGCTGCTGTCGTCCTGTGCGGCACGTTCGCGCGCTTCGAAGACCTGGTCGCTTCGTGACGAGACAGGCGTCCTGGAGAAGCTCGAGGATGTATTCTTCGTTGGGGGTCACCTCGGGAAAGAGAGAGGAGTGACGGAAAAACGGGAGACGAAATGCTCCGCGCTCAAAGATAAGGACGCGCCGCCGGGTGTCAACGCGACGGCCGACGACGAAATCTCGCGGTTCCGCTGCAGCTCGTTTCCCTCGCTGATCTGACACGGCCGTGCTACTGCGGCGTCTTCTTCGCCTGTGCCGCCATCGCCGCGTTGATCATGTCCAGCAACCGCTGCTTGGTCGCAGGCTTCGGCGGCGTGGGCTCGCAGGCTCAAGCGCGAACATCGAATTGAGCCGCTCGCATTCCTGGATGATGCGCTCGGCCGCCGGGCCGAGTTCGCTGGCGCTCCGCCTCGAACTCGGTCAGTTCCTCGTCGTCCAGCGCGCCGAGGACGTACAGGCGCGCCTTGCTCTCAAATTCTTCAGAACTCATCTTTCATCCCCCGCAGTGCTTCGCTGATTTTTTTCAGACCCAGTTCGAGCCGGGTCTTGATCGTGCCGAGCGGGATGCCCGTCTTGGCGGCGATCTCGCGCTGGCTCATGCCGTGGTAAAACGCCAGGTCGATGGCCTCGCGTTGCGCCGGCGGCAGATTTTTGAGGATGCCGAGGATCAGCCGGCGCGTGTCCGAGACCTCGATGTCGTCCTCGGTCGAGTTGTGCACCCAGGCCTCGGGCTGCTGCTCGGTTTCGTTCTGGAGACGTTCCTCGGCGCGGGCGTACGCCTGTTTCTTGCGCAGGCGGTCGATGGAACGGCGGCGGGTCAGGGTGACGATCCAGCCCAGCGGCTTGCCCTTTTGCGCGGAGTAGTGCGCCGCCTGGTTCCAGATCTCCATGAAGATTTCCTGGAGCAGATCGTCCGCCTCGGCGTCGTTGTGGATGACGCCCATGATGAGCGATTTCAGGATGCCGCTGTAGCGGTCGTAGAGTGCGGCCAGCGCCTCGGGTTCGCGCTCCTGAATTTGCGCCATGAGGGTTTCGTCGCCCACGAGGGGCGGGCTCCGGGGCGGAAAGGGTCTTGGCTTCCATAGGATTGCAGTAAGGCGGTAGACATAAGCGCAAATCCTATGGTTGCAAAGCGAGACCTCACACGAGCATCGGCGCACTCCGATGGGTTGGATGCCTGTCGGCCAGATCGTAAGTCTCCGGGAGCCGTAAGGTCAATCCCTGATGCCATGATAGGGAATTTGCCCGACAACCCTGCGTGCTCCGCGCTGTGGCAGTAAGGTGAAAATTTTCCGCACTTCGGTCTTCAACCCGGCGTGATCGTGCTCCATCCTTCTCGGTCCATGCCTACCCTCAACAAACAGTTCCCGCGACTGCTGCCCGAGCCGATCAAGAAAAACATCCGCGTGGCCGACCTGATCGACACGACTTTCAAGGCGTACAACGCCGCGCGGCTGGGCGAGGCGTGCCGCTTGTTCGTCGAGAAGATGCTCGCCAAGGACGGCACCGTCGGCCTGACGCTCACCGGCGCGCTGACCCCCGCCGGTCTCGGCCGCGCCGCCATCGTCCCGCTGATGAAAGCCGGCTTCGTGGACTGGATCGTTTCCACCGGCGCGAACCTCTACCACGACCTCCACTACGGCCTCGGGCATGGAACTCTTCGCCGGGTCGCCCTTCGTGGACGACATCGTCCTGCGCAACGACGGGGTGATCCGCATCTACGACGTGCTGTTTTCCTACGACGTGCTGCTCGATACCGACGCCTTCGTGCGACAGGTCATCCCGGGGCCGGAGTTTCAGAAAACGATGGGCACGGACGAGTTCCACTACCTCCTGGGCCGCTACGTGCATCGAACGCGAGAAGAAGCTCGGCATCAAGGAAACAAGCGTTCTGAGCGCGGCCTACCAGTACGGCGTGCCGATCTTCACCAGCAGTCCCGGCGACAGTTCCATCGGCATGAACGTCGCCGCGATGGCGTTGCGCGACAGCCAGCTCGCCTTCGACGTGAACCGCGACGTGAACCAGTCCGCCGCCATCGTCTACGACGCCAAGCGCCGGGGCGGCACGTCGAGCGTGTTCATCCTGGGCGGGGGCAGCCCGAAGAATTTCATCCTCCAGACCGAGCCGCAGATTCAGGAGGTCATGGGCATCGAGGAACGCGGGCACGATTACTTCCTGCAATGCACCGACGCGCGCCCCGATACCGGCGGCCTGAGCGGAGCGACGCCGGCGGAGGCGGTGAGCTGGGGCAAGATCGACCCCGGCAACCTGCCCGCCTGCGTGGTCTGCTACCTGGACAGCACGATCAGCCTGCCCCTCATCACCGCCTACGCGTTGACAAAGCTCGCCCCGCGCAAACGCAAAAACCTCTACGCCCGGCGCGACGAACAACTCGCCGCCATCAAGGCGCAGTACCTCAAGAAAGGCACCGTCGAAAAGATTGCCCACCGCACGGACGTTTCCGACGTGAAAGACTTCGGCACCGCGACCACTAAAGAAAAGCCCCGCCGCAACCTCGCCAAGCGCGCGAGCAGCGTGGGGATAGGAAAATAGTAAAGCCTCATGTCCAACCCCTGAATACTTGTCAAGCATAGTACACCGCCTATGAAGCCGTTGATACTTCTACTGCTATTGCTAATTTCCGTCCCCGCGTTGGCAGACGAGTGCGTCATCTCCTCTCCCGACAAGCATTATTCTGTGGTGCTAACTACGCCAGACGGTGGTGCCAATTCGTTTCGTTCGTTGCCGATTCAAGCTTCTCAGCACAAGGCAATCTTTTCCTCGGAGAGGCACGGCTTGTCCGAGAAGTTGTACGACCCAGATTTTTCGTCTGAGCATGTTCTGTGGAGTCCAGACAGCCAAGCGGTGGCTATCGCCGGAGGGGGGTCTCACTTCATGCTTACCTTCATGTTTGTTCACCACGCGGGTACGTTCACACATGCTCCCATCCCCGATGTCACCAGGGGCGAAGACAATCCACACGTCTTGCCTGCCAAGTGGATCAAGCGTCGCCGGTTGATTCTCGATGTTTCAGGCCCCCATGCCGGCAAAGCCATCAATCGCCATTACACCGGCAAGGCAACTACCGGTGTTTCCACCAGATCACCCGTCTGCAAGGTGCTCTCCAAACACATCACCGACCAAGACGCACCTGACGGTAGCTAACAGCAACTTCCCCATCGTTCCCAAGTTGCACTTGGGAACGCCCGCCGCCCACGCTATTTTTCCAATCCATGAGCACGCTCGCCGAAATCGAAGCCGCCGCTTTGTCGCCGGAGGAGATGAAACAAATGGAAGACTTTCTGCGCGAACTCCGGGCGCAGGCCGAGGAAGCGCGCCTAAAGGAACTCTACCGCCGCACGGGCGTTCATCCTTTGCCTAGACGCGGTGGACCGCCGGCGACCGTGGAACTGGTGCGGCGAATCTGCGAAGAGGAAGGTATCTGAAGCGGGCCTTGCTCAACGTCAACGTACTGCCTAATCTACCTACCAGAGTAACGGCACGCCGTAGGCCGGAAAGCTTGCGTCACAGGAAACCAGTGTCATCCCTTCCACCTGCGCCTGTGCAATGAGAAGTCGATCAAACGGGTCGCGGTGGTACCATGGCAGCGTCACCATCCGATGCAAATGCTCATGCCGGATCGGCAGTATGTAGAAACCCAGAGCTTCCAGCAAACCGGGAAACAATTCCTGGTAAGGCGCAGGCAAGTGCAGCTTGCGGAGGGAGGATTTGATTCCAGCTTCCCAGGCGGTCGCGTCGCTGACGTAGCTTTGATTGGCGGCGTCGCCGATGGCCGCGCGAGCCTGCCCGCCCAACTGCGCGTCATCTTCCAGAAACCAGATGAGCGCGTGCGTGTCCAGCAGCAGGTTCATTCCATGTATTCCTTGAAATCTTCCAAGGGTTCATCGAAGTCCGGCGACATCCAGAATCCTTTCAGACTACCTGCCTTCGGGATCGTCTTTTCTCCTACGCTAATGGAGACCAGTTCTGCGGAAGCAGATTCAAGCGTGGCAACGACCCGCACCTTTCCACGTCGCAACACCTCCGGGAGCGGCAGGTGCAACGTGCCGTCAGCGTCCGCTTCTAAAATCGCCGTGATCGTGCTCATACCCCGAACATAAGGGACAGCGGTTGCAAAGGGAAGCGCACAGGCGCGTGGCGTTTTGCCATGAACTAGGCTCCATTACGCGGACTCTTTTTCCCATGAGCCTCCTCCGCCACGACGCCCCAGATTTCGCCGACGCCCTTCGCTCGCTCAACCGTCGCGCCGCACCCTCCCCGCACGTCTCCGAAACCGTCGCCGCCATCATCGCCCAAGTCCGCGCCGACGGCGACGACGCCCTCCGCGCCCTCAACGCCCGTTTCGGCGGCCCCGCGCACACGCCCGACGCCCCTACCCCCCTGCGCGTCTCGCCTGACGAATTCTCCGCCGCCGCTCGCGCCATCGACGCCCGTATCCAGCACGCGATGGCCGAGGCCCACGAGAACATCCGCGCTTTCGCCTTGAAAAGCCTGCGCCACGACTGGCACATGCACAACCGCCAGGGCGTCTACGTCGGCGAACGCTTCGATCCCTTCCCGCGCGTCGGCCTCTATGTGCCCGGGGGCACCGCGCCGCTAGTGTCCACGGCGTTGATGACCACCACTCTCGCCGCCGCCGCCGGTTGCCCCGAGATTGTCGTCACCACCCCCGCCGATAAGAACGGCCACGTCGCCCCCGCCCTCCTCTGTGCGCTCACCCTCGCCGGGGCCACCGAGGTCTACAAAGTCGGCGGCGCGCAGGCCATCGCTGCCCTCGCCTACGGCACGGAATCCATCGCGCCCGTCGTCAAGATCTTCGGCCCCGGCAATGCCTACGTGATCGAGGCAAAACGCCAGGTGTTCGGTCCCGTCGCCATCGACCAACTCCCCGGCCCGAGCGAAATCCTCGTGCTCGCCGACGGCAATGCCAACGCCGAATGGATCGCCGCTGACCTCCTCGCCCAGGCCGAGCACGGCGCGAACAGCGTCATTGGTCTGCTGACCGATTCCGAACCCCTCCTCCTCGCCGTCGAGGCCGCCGTCGCGCGCCAGCTCGACCGTCTCCACCGTCAGGCCCAACTCGGCCCGGTGTTGGAGCAGGACGCCTTCCTCTGTCTGGTCCGCGACATCGATCAGGCAGTCGAGATCGCCAACGCCTTCGCGCCCGAGCACCTGTCGATCTGCACGGAACATCCCGAAACGGTGGCCGCGCGCGTCAGCACGGCCGGAGCGATCTTCGTGGGCGACTGGTCGCCGGTGGCGGGCGGGGATTTCCTGGCCGGGCCGAGCCACACGCTGCCCACGGGCGGAGCGGGCAAAGGGTTCGCCGGGCTGACGGTGGACCAGTTCCAGCGGCGCACGAGCCTGATTCGTTTCGACGAAAACAGCCTCCGGCAGTCCTTGACGACGATCCAGGCGTTCAGCGACCTCGAAGGACTCGACGCCCACGGCCGTTCGGCGGCGATTCGTTTCGATTGACCGTTATTGCCACCTTTCCGGTTCACGACTCGCCGCACCCCCCGCAACCGCTTTCACATGGTTTCCCGTATCGCCCTCTTTGTCGCCCTGCTGCTGGCCCCGTTGGACACGCTGCACACCGCTCCGACGCCCAGCCAGGGTGGTTTCAACGTGCGGGACTTCGGCGCGACCGGGGACGGCCGGACCCTGGATAGCCCGGCGATCAACAAGGCCATCGAAGCGGCTGCCGCGGCGGGAGGTGGGGCGGTCCTGGTCCCGACCGGGACCTATCTGTGCGGCTCGATTCACCTGCAGAGCAACATCCACCTCCTGATCGACGTTGGCGCGGTGATCCTCGGCGCACCACAGAACCTGAACGCGTATGACGAAACCGAGCCGTTCACGGGAGTCGGCTATCAGGACGGAGGTCACTGTTATTTTCACAACACCCTTATCTGGGGTGAAAACCTCACGAACGTTTCCATCACCGGTGGTGGCAGGATCGACGGAGGCGGACTGGTCCGCGACGACGAGCTTCTTGACGAGATGTGCGGCTATACCCACTGGCAGACGCCGAACACAAAAAAGACCTACCCGCCAGCCAGGCTCGGCAACAAAGCCGTCGCTCTCAAGCTCTGCAAACATGTACTGATCCGTGACGTGACGATGCACCACGGCGGTCATTTCGCGATTCTCGTCACCGGCTGCGACAACCTGACCGTTGACAACGTGATGATGGACACCAACCGCGACGGCATCGACATCGATTGCTGTCGAAACACGACAATTTCCAACTGCCGAGTGAACGCACCGGAGGACGACGCCATCTGCCCCAAGAGCACCTACGCCCTGGGCGAAACACGCCTGACGGAAAATCTCACCATCGTCAATTGCCAGGTCTCCGGTTTTGAGGAAGGCACGGTACTCGATGGCACCATGAAACCGGGCAGGAGCAAAAACGGCCGCATCAAGTTCGGGACGGAATCCACCGGCGGCTTCCGAAACTGTACCGTGTCGAACTGCACCTTCCGAAGCTGCCGCGGCCTCGCGCTGGAAGAGGTGGACGGTGGCATCATGGAAGACATCATCATCAGCAACCTCACGATGGTGGACGTGGCCAACTACGCGATCTACATCACCACGGGCAAACGCAACCGCGGCCCGAACGTAACGACCAACAGCCGCCTCAAGAACATTTTGATTTCCAACGTCATCGCGGATGGCGTCGATAAGACGAGCGGCATCCAAATCTGGGGATTGCCGGAACAACCGCTGGAAGGCATTCGGCTGGAAAACATCCGGCTGACCAGCCGGGGCGGTGGCACCGCGAAAGACGCTGCCATCGATCCCCCGGAACTCGGCACCCGCTACCCCGATCCCCAACACATCGGTACGCTGCCTGCATACGGCGTTTATGCTCGACACGTCAAGGGACTCGAACTGGCAAACGTGAACGTCCACTTCATCAACGGCGATCTGCGTCCGGCCGCTTCATTCGTGGATGTTCAGGATTTGGAGATCGACAATTTCAAGCCGCAGGTGTCTCCCGGCGTCTCCGCCGCCGTCTTTGCCGACAACGTGGCCGGGGTGAGCATCCGCAATTCGCCGGCGCTTCCCGACAGAAAATAACCCACGGGGAGACCGGCAGGTCTATGTCCGCACCTGTCCGGTGCCCCGGATGACGTATTTGTACGTGGTCAATTCCTCCAGTGCCATCGGACCGCGCGCGTGGAGTTTGTCCGTGCTGATGCCGATCTCCGCGCCGAACCCGAACTCCGCGCCGTCCGTGAACCGCGTGCTGGCGTTCCAGTAAACCGTCGCTGAATCCACCTCGTTGAGGAACCGCTCGGCGCGAGTCGGCGTCGGCGGTCACGATGGCGTCGCTGTGGTGCGAACCGTGGGTCTCGATGTGTTCGACGGCCTCGTCCAGATCGCCGACGACGTTGACCGCCAGGCGCAGGTCGAGGAATTCGGTGGTCCAATCCGCCTCGGTCGCGGGGACGACGCGCTCGCCGAGGATCTGCGCGGACCGCGTGATCGCCGCGCAGTTCGACGCCGCGCTGCCCAGAGGGCGTCGGCGGCGCGCGGCAGGAAGGTCGGCGGCGATGTCGCGGTGGACGAGGAGCGTCTCGACCGCGTTGCAGACGCCGGGGCGCTGGCGTCTTGGCGTTGATGGCGAGGTCTGACCGCCATGTCCAGGTCGGCGGCGCGGTCCACGTAGAGGATGCAGACGCCGTGGTAATGCTTGATGACGGGCATCCGCGCGTGGCTGGACCACCGCCTCGATGAGCGACTGGCCGCCGCGCGGGACGAGCAGTCGACGTACTTGATCCATCTCCGCCAGATGCCGCACGGCCTCGCGGTCCGTGCGCGGGATCGAGCAGGATGCTGTCGGCGGGCAGACCCGGCCCGGGCCGCGCCGTCGCGCAGGGCATCGGCGATGGCGAGGTTGGAACGGAGGGACTCGCTGCCGCCGCGCAGGATGGCGGCGTTGCCCGTTTTCGTGCAAAGGACGGCGGCGTCGCTGGTGACGTTGGGGCGGGATTCGTAGATGATGCCCACGACGCCGATGGGCACGCGGACCTTGCTGATCTCGATGCCGTTGGGGCGGGTCCACGCGCGGAGCGTTTCGCCGACGGGATCGGGCAAGCGCGGCCACGGCGCGGATGCCGTCGGCCATGGCGGCGAGCCGCGTTTCGTCGAGCCGCAGGCGGTCGATCATCGCGCCGGAAAGGCCGGTGGCCCGGGCGGCGTCCACGTCGTGCGCGTTGGCGGCGAGGATGTCCTCTTGGTGGCGAGCCGAGGGCGTCGGCCATCGCGAGCAGACCGGCGTTCTTTCTGCTCGGCGGAGCAGACGCGCCAGTGCGCGCGGCGGCCCGCTTTGGCGCGCCGGCCGAGATCGAGGATTTCGTAGGCGAGATCCATGAGGTTCAACTATCCGGCCGACTCGTGGCACCTCGAAGCGCGTGCCGACCTCCTCGCCGCGCACGATGCGGCCAGCAGGCCGGGCGCGCGGCCGTTGGCGATGACGGCCGGGATGCCTGCCTCCACCGCGCGTTTGACCGCCTGGAGCTTGGTCGCCCATGCCGCCGGTGGACGAGCCGCCCTTTGCGCTCGCTGGCGAGGTGCAGCACCTCGTCCACGTTTTCGACGACGGGGATCGGTTCGCCGCGCCCGGTGCCGTCGCGGGTCAAGCCCTCGGCGCTGGTCAGGACGATCAGCAGGTCCGCGCCCGCCAGGATGGCGACTTCCGCCGAAAGCCGGTCGTTGTCGCCGAAGCGCAGTTCCTCGACGGCCACGCTGTCGTTTTCGTTGATGATCGGCACGACGCCGCCGGTGTTCGAGCAGCCGGTCGAGGGTGTTCTGCGCGTTGGCGTAACGGGTGCGGCTGTCGAGGTCCTGGTGGGTGAGGAGAAGTTGCGCGACGGCCAGACCGTGCCGGGCGAAATGCGTTTCGTAAACCCGCATCAGCCGCGATTGCCCGATGGCCGCGCAAGCCTGGATCGTCGGGGTGTCGCCGGAACGTTCCTGCAGCCCGAGCACCATCATCCCCGCGCCGACCGCGCCGCTGGTGACGACGAGGCACTCGTGCCCACGCTGCGACGAGCGCGGCGATCTCCGCCGCCAGCCGCCGGAACTGCGCCAGCGTCGAGCGAGGTCGCCGCGCGCCCGGGTGAGCAGCCCGGTGCCGAGCTTGATGACGAGTCGCGGCGTTTGCACGAACATGGGTGATGGATAGAAACGGCTGCCCGGCCGAAAACGTAGTCCGGGGTTGCGGTGCGGGAAGGGAACCATTAAGATAGCGTTCCGTTTCGGCAAGGGTGCCACGACGATTGCGCACCCGTAGCTCAATTGGATAGAGCGTTGGCCTCCGAAGCCAAAGGTTGTGGGTTCGACCCCCGCCGGATGCATTCCTCTTCGCCATCTCTTTACCTTCGCCGGCTATTTGTCCAATTTCGCCAGGAGGCTGGAAGACGCAGGGTTAAGCGGCGAGACGTTGGGAAACGGGCACTTACGACGAATTTCCGGGCCGTTTACCTGCCGGCTATTTGTCCGGCGGGTTTCGCATTTGTCCGGCCCGAAGTGTGAAGCGTGCAGCGGTCCGAAGTGTGAACTAGTTCGGTGTAAGTACCTCTCTGCGAGCACCTGAATTTTCTACTTGTGCAGGATGCATCGCAAAACCGGACAAATAGGTCGCAAAGGTCCGAACTGTGAACTGTGAAGCATTTGTCCGGCCCGAAGTGTGAAGTGGGGCAGGTTTGCCGGCCCGTCGAACGCCTAGCGTCTCAAACCAATCGGACGCCCTTCGTCTCAAACCCGCCGGACTGCCGAACCGGTCAGAAAACACCGACGTGGCTACATCGCGCACTTTCCAAAATGCTTGGCACAAATGCCGACCGCCCACGAAAAAGCGCCAAGCGGATTGCTCCACCTGGCGCTTTGCTGGGGTTGCGAGTGGCGCGGCCTACGCTGCCGGATCGGTCAGGATCAACTTGCCATCGAAGTGCACCTCAATGGCCTGGCCGTCCATCGTCGGCACGATCAGGCAGCCATCCAGCGGGGACGGAGGCGACGGAAAGCCGTGGACGACTTCGCACCCGTTCGCCAACGTGGCGCGGATGCTCACGACCAGGCGCGGCCGGTCTTGCCAGCCGCTTCCTTCGTGACGAAACACCGTGCGCCCGTCGCGGCGCAACTCGTAAGGCTCGCCGGGCACGAGAAGCGCAATCACACAGCCAAGCGGTGCGTAGGATCGTTCTCCCCCTTTCACGGGAACCTGCCGCTGGACACCGGCACAGCCATCCGGGCGCGGCGGGCGCACGAGTTCCAGAGTACAGGCGTTGAGCACGCCGAGTGGAATCGGGACCATCGGAATGGAAGGGCACTTGTCTGGCAAGAGTTTCCATTTGATATCCGCCGGGTCGGTGGCGGGCTCATGGATCAGCAGCCGGCCGCGCTTGGCCAACCGCTGCAACGCCGTCGCCACGTCGTGCAGTGACCAGAGCGGTAACTCCTCGTGGAGTAGTCGCGCAGTCACCGCGTAGGGTGAAGCGTGTTGCAATATGTACAGGCACGCCACTTCCGTGGGCGACAGCGGAACGGCTCGCCGGCTGGCGCTCGGAAGGGGTGGCGGCGGGACCGGCGCGGCTTGCTTGGATGCCCGGAAAGATTTTCCGGTTTTGTGTTTGACGGGTTTGGTGCTGGGCAATAGTGTCCCGGCACGTACACGAGGTGTCATTCTCATACGTTTCGATTTGAAGCCCTCGGAGATTCCAGCCTCCGGGGGCTTCGTGTTTGGTAGTGTGTTTCTCTGGTTATTTCTGTGCGATAGGCACAAAAAAAGTCCGCGCCTAGAAGGTGCGGGAGCACCAATCACCGCAGGTATCACCCTGCGGCGTCTAGACGCGGACGTTCGTTCTCTGGTTTAGATGCCCGGCCGGGTTGATAGTCCGGCTTTTGAGATAGGCAGCAGTTGCTCCCGCAACAGCACTTTCACGAAAGCACGGACACCGGAACGGCGTCAACTCCCTTCTCTTACAAACGCGCGTTAGCGGTTCGCGTTCGGGGCTTGGCAGAGCCCAAACAGGCGTTAAACTGAGCCGTTATGAGAATTCTCACGGTGCTTGCCCTGGTCGGCTTACTCGCCGCTGTGGCCCGTGCTGGCGACTTGGATGCCCCGGCGGTGCAGCCCGTCACGACTCGGAGCGAAGTTCTCCGTGGCCATGCAGCGGCTATCGATGCGGAAACGGCGTCCAAGTGCCCACGCGATCTAGAGGCTGCGATCAGCGCGGTGTATGACAAAAACGTCCAAGATCAAAAAAGCAACGATGCCTTCGTTTTAGGTGTGTGTTTCGGCGCGTGGCAGGCGTACTGGCAGGCACTCAGCAGCAACCATGCTTTCGAGATGATCGGATCATCTCGAATGGACGAAACGAAACTGGCCTCACTTTTCGGAGAAAGTGAGTACCAAGCCTTCCGAGGCGCGTCCAAGCGGGTCGGACTCACTGACGCACAGTTGAAGGAACTTTTCGGCAGCTACGGCTACGACCCAGTGCGCGATAATGCGGCGTGGGAAAAGGCGTCAAAAGAGAAGGATTTCAAGGGCACAAAGCAGGGGAAATAGCACGCACGCGCCACTCATTTCCGGCTCTTGTTTAGAGCTGCCCGTGCAAACTGCTGGTCGGCAAACGCAACTACGCGATTGATGAATTCCACGAGTTCGGAGTCCGGAAGTTCATCGATCCAAGCCGCAACCTGCTTGGTGACAGATTCTCTTAGGATGGCACGTCTCCGAGCATTGATCGGCATTGAGCGGGGTAAGCTGACGACACGGGCAAAATTTAACAACGAGCCCTCGAAAAACTCTTCTGTCTCCCGCTGAATTTTCTTTGCGAGCGTATCGGTGAATGCGGCGCTAAAAAGTTCGCGCGGGCTGCTGCCAATTTCCGCCGCCGGAGGGAGGTGAACCTGTAAATCTTTCGGTCCATCCCCCGTAGCCAACCAGCCGGGGTTAAGCGGAAAATGTTGGGTCAATTTGTAGATCAGTCCATATCTTACAGGGGCACGTTCGAGTTCGTAATTCGCATAAGATTCGGCGGTTAAGCCGACCTCAGAGGCGATGGCGGTGCGAGACAACGCAAGATTCTCCCGCCAGTGCCGCAGTCGCGCGCAGATCGCTTTCTCACTATCTGGGAGGGGTCGCTGGCGCACCCTTTGGCCTTAGCAGGATCACAGAAGGAGCGAAAGGATACATTAAATACTTGTTTCATACTGGTTATTATGTAATTTTGCGCCATCATGCGACGAAAAAAGCCGATTTCGGACGAGACGAATGCGTCCAGATGCAACCTTCTGGCCTTGCGGAAAACGCTCAGAATTCCGCGGACTGACTTTGCGGTTGTATTGGGGATGAAACAGTTCCCGCTCCATCAACGGGAAACGGCAAGGACGCCGTGGCGCGAGGAGGAAATCTTGTCAGCCAAGGAAGCGATCCGCGCCCATTGCACCATCGGTTTGGCTGCTTTTGAATCAGTTTTCGGTGAATCCGTTTTCCCTCCAGCCATCCACACCCACGCCGCCCCATCCATGAAAATCGAAGACCTCAACGAGGAAGACCGAACAGAAATCGCCGCCGCCGAACGCCATCTCGGCAATTGCATCATCCTGATGCAGGCGGCCGGCGAGGAACTCGACCGGGGGGAAAAAGAAGCGGCGAAAGTGCAGTCTGAATTGGCTACCGCCAAGGCTCGCCGCGACAAATCGCGCGAGGCTGCCGAGACGATCAACACGCTCACGACACAGGCTAAATTGATTGCCCAGAGCCAGGAGGAGGCGGCCAAGGACTTCACCCGCTGGCACCGGAGCACCGCCTTGGCCGTGCGCACCACCGTCGATTTGATGCAGGAAATCAGCGCGCAGCTTTTCGACCAGTTAAGGGCCGAAGTTTCCGCCGCCCTCGCGCCGTTCTACCGGTCAATCCCGACCGGCACGGTGGATAATCTTTTTCAGCATAATATGGACGCGTTTCTGGCGTTGAACGCTTTTCGCCATCGCGGCCAAACAGTGACTCAACACAGCGCCGCCGATGAGGTACTCACCACCGCCAAGCAACTCCGCACCACGCTTCAAAACATCCTGCAAGGCAAGGACGTTTTCACCTTCGAGGCCGGCCATGCCTGACCTTTCGGCGGGCTGGCGAAAGACGGCGGTTTTTTGACAGTTTTACCGCCGCCCTTGAGCCGCGATCCGCTGCGCGGTCCTGGAATTGATCGCCCGCCAGTCCGTCGAACCCACTTTTCTGCACGACACACACCACCTACACCGCACCATGAACGTTCCCGTCAATCATCCCGACCTCATCACCGATGAACTACCCGCCGGGCTCAGCGCCAGCGCGATTGTGAAGCGCAAAAAGGCACTTATTGCCAACGGCATGGGCTACGAAGTGGCGGAAGTGACCGCCATCAATGCCGAACATGGCACAGCAGCCGCGAACGGTGAGGCGGGCATCGTCGCATCGGACGACGTGAGTTCCACGATCCTGCCGCCGCCCGCCCCTGAGATTGCCCCTTCGCCCGCGCCCGAAGTCAACCCGCCGTCCGCTCCGGAAACCACGCCGCCGCCCGTTGAACCCGCCGAGAGCGGGACCGTTTCCGAGCCTACCGCCTGACTTGCCCCGCCCCGCGCCATGCTCGACCGCCACTCTCGCCGCCTCGTCTGGAATTCGCAGGCCGCAGCCACCGCCACCGGCTTTGCCTTCAACGCCGACGTTCCCGCCATCAGCCAGGCATCCGAGGACGGCTGGTTGCAGCTTTCTCCCTACGGTGAAACCGATTACTGGCAGGAAGAGGGCGGCAAGTGGAAAAAATACACGCAGGTTTTCCAGCGCGACCAGGCACGCAAAATGGTGACCGCCTTCAATGCCGCCGCCGGCAAACGCGGCCCGCAGTGGCGCGGGTTGCCCGTGTTCATCGGCCATCCGGACGCCGATCCGAAGCGGTGGAACGATGAGCGCCGGATCGGCGCGGTGCAGGCGATGGAAGACCGCGCGGACGGGCTTTACGTCAAAGTCGCGTGGAATGACGTGGGCGAGCAAAACCGCGCTCAAGGCTATTATATTTTCCCCTCCCCCGCTTGGTTGCACGACCGCCAGCGAGCCACCAGCACGTGCAAGATCGTACCGGACGAACTGCGCAGCGTTGGCCTGGTCAACAGCCCGCGCATTCCCGATGTGCACGCCTGGACGAACTCCGATCAGTCCGCCGCTACGGAGGACACCGGTCGTGTGGCGGCCCTGACGGCCGAACTCGCCCGCGCACAGGCCGACACCGCCCGATACCGCGCCGTCGCCAGCGCGGCTCTGTTGGACGTGGCCATCAACGAAGGCCGGCTCACCGCCGCCGAGCGTCCCGGCTACGAGCGCAGCCTGGCCACCAATTTCGAGGAAACTCTCACCAATTTGCGCTCCAAGGCATCGGTCCTTCCCGCTCAGAAAATCCTCCTGCAAAGCGTTGCCCAAGCTCTCGGCACGCCGGCCCAGCGCCGAACTGCGTACAACGCTCGCGTGGATGAGTTGATGAATGGGCAAGGACTGACTTTCGAGGCGGCAACGCGCGAGATGCGCACCGATCCGGTCGGCTGGCTCATCGTCGAGGCAATGGAACGCGCAGACCTCGACAACTCGGGGACACGCTGACTCTCCCCATGACAGCCCTCGAATCTCCCACTACCGGCAGCGGCGCTCAGCAGTCCGGGTCCGGCTCGAAAAAGTCTGCATCGCATTCGGAAAGCGCACGGGCGACTTCCTCGGCGCTCAGTGGCTCTGGAGCGCCGATAACGCCGGGAGCAAGCCGCCAATCGGCGGGCGCATCGGGGGGCGGCAGAATGGGCACGGCGGACATCCTGAGCCTACGCGCGGGGAACGCAAACACTTTTTAACCCGATGGCGCAAAGCAACCTCCCCGCCGCCCCGCCGCCCGACCCTGGCCTGCGCGTGCTGCTGCCGGACGATACGGAAATCACCGTTGCACCGGTGACGATCCGGCAGGCGCAACGGGCGCTGGCGCTCTATTCGCAGGACGTGGCGGCGGAGAAGGAACTCGCGTACATCACCCGCCTCATCCACGAGTTAGATATTTTGCTCGGGCCGGAACACGACGGGCTGGCGGAAACGCTCTCGCCCGTCACTGCCATCGACCTGGCGGAAATGCTTTGGTTCGAGGCGGCGGAATGCGTCCCCTTGGCCTATCGCCCCTTGCTCCCGATTTGTCAGAGGCCGATGAAACCGGCGGCCGAATTGCTCGCCACGGTCAACGCCTTAGCCATTGCTCTGCGCGAGCAATTCTTTCTCGCCGCGCCCCAGGTAGAGCAAATGCCGTTGGCCGACGCCTTCCGCCTCTTGAACGCCCCCCGGTAACCCGCTTTCCGCCATGCCGCTCCAACGCTCTTTCGGCTCCGCCCGCGCTTCTGGCTTGCGCGTCATCCTGCCGCCGCCCCTGTCGAAGGAAATCGTCCTGCTGCCGCCGTCGATGGCCCAACTCGCAGCCGTGCTCGCCCTCGACCCGGCCGCCGACGCACCGAAGGAAACCTCGCGCGAAAAGATCAACCGGCAGGTGCGGCAGGCGGAAATCCTCCTTGGCGAACACGCCGGGCTGACCTCGCAACTCACCGAAGTGCAAGTCGGTGAAATCGTCCTGGCGCTCTACCTCACGGCCAAAGGGATCGATCCGGCCAACGTGCTCGCCGTGCAGGAGTTCCTACGTGAACAGCACGAGGCGCAACGTTCCTCCGAGGAAACCCTCGCCAGCCTGGAAAACCTGATTCTCAACCTGGCGGCGGAACTGCGCACCCTGCCGGGCGACGTGGCGCAAATGCCGGTGGAGGACGGCTTGGCGCTCTACGAACGGCTCGGCAAGCTGGCACACGAGGAATTCAAGTTCCAGGCGGCCCTGCACGGCAGAAAATTGCTCTGACCGCCCGTTTTCCCCATGCCTGACTTCACGATAAAAATCAGCACGGTGGCAGACGCCAGCGGGGCGGAAACCATCGTCGCGGCGGTGGAAAAGACCGGCACGGCGGCCACCAGTGCCGCTGATGCGTCCGTGCAAGCGGCGGAAAAGATCACCGCCGCCGAGGGTACCGTCGCCACCGCAGTCAGCAAGACGGCGGAGGCGCATGAGACCACCGCCAAGGCTGCCGCGACCGGCAGCGAGGCGGCAAGCGCCGCCTCCGCTAAAACGGAGGTTTCGGTTTCCAAGGTGGCCGCGCTCCTCACGGAAGCGAAACAACGGACCGACGATCTTGCCGCCGCGTCCGCCAAGGTTCCCACCGATCCACTTCTGGCTGCCGCACAGGCCGCGCAGAAAATCACCGACCACGCCACGGCGGCCGAACGCGCGCAGAGCGGGCTGGACCGCGCGTTGCAGCAGGCCAGTCCGGCGGCGCTCAAGGCCACCGAGGAGGCGCTCAAACGGCTCATCACCGAGGAGGAGGCCGCCGGGCGTTCCACCGAGCAGCTGCGCGGCCAACTGGCGCGCGTGATGGCGCAACCTTTCGACCGGGCCGAAGAGTCGCTGCGCAAGAGCCAGGAATCGATGAAAAAGCTCTCCGAGGAATCGGAGGGATTTCTGGGGAAACTCGAAACCGGTTTCGGTATCGACTTCGCGGGCAAGATCATCGAGGGGATCGGACACGTCGAAGAATTTGTCGAGGAAACCTTCCGGCGCGGCATCGAATACAACGCGCGCCTGGAAACGTCCGGCATCGCCCTCGCCGGATCATTCAAGGCGGCGAACCGCGAGCTTTCGTTTGACCAGGCGCGCTCGGAAGGCGCGCAGACTCTCGACCTGTTGCGTGCCAAGGCCAACGCCCTCGGGTTGGACTTCCACGCGCTCACCGAGAGCTTCCAGATCAACCTGAACGCGATGACGGAAGGCGGGGTCCGCAGCCTCCAGAAGCAGATCGATTTGACGGTGTTGCTTGGCCAGGTGGCGCAGGCCAAGGGACTTAGCGGATTCCAGGCGACGCGTGATACGACGGATTTGCTCCTGGGCAATGCCAATAGGACAATGTTGGGTCGGGAACTCGGGATTTCCGACGCGGACATCAAGAGGGCTCAAGAGGCGGGGACGGTCTACGAGTTTTTGACGCAAAAGCTGGACGCGTACAGACAGGCTGGCGCGGCCGGGGCGGAGACATTTACGGCCACCATCCAGACGCTCAAAAACTACGTCGAGCAACTGAGCGGCGAACTGGCCAAGCCGGTGTTCGGCGAGTTGTCGCAGTTGCTCAAGGAATTGCGCGCCGATGGCGCGGGCACCGGCCTGACGGGCACTGCGCGCGGTCTGGGCAACGCTATCGCCGGCAGCGCGGACGGCGTGAAGGAAATCCTCACGTTCCTCAACCAGCGCGGCGCGCTGAAGGAATCGCTGTTGAACTCGATTCCCGGTGGCGGCATCGCGGCGTCGGCGTTTCAAAAGACGGTCGGAAGCAACGTTGAGGCCGGCCAGGCCGACGCGGAAGCGGATGACCGCAAGCAGCGGCTCACCGCCCTCAACGAAGAAATCGCCGCCGCCCGAACCGAAGAGGCGCAGACGCAAGCGCGCAAAGCACTGGAGAAAGAGTTGACGCTTGCCATCAAGGAAACCTCCGACGCCACCGGCGAGGCCAGGGACCGGGCGGTCGGCTATCTGCTGTTGATCCAGGACGTGCGGAAACACCTCACGGACAACCTCGGCAAGGGGCCGGTGGAGGGGCCGGAGCGGCAGGCGGGCATTGACGCGATGTTTACCCTCCAGACCCGAGCCAGTGAGCCGTACAAGCTCGCCGCCGCCAAGGCGAGCGGCAACGAAGCAGAAATCGCCCGGCAGGAGCATCAAAAAGCAGTTGAAGATGTGGAAGCCAAGCTGCGCAAAAGTCCAGAGGAAGGCCGAGAACATCCCACCGAAAAGACTTTGCGTGCGCGGGCCGAAGAAATTGTCCTGCTCAACGAAAAGGCGAAAGCCCTGGACGATATCCGCAAGGAAAACGAGCGGATCGACCGCACGCTCAACAAAGGGGCAACCGAACTGGACCTCGACCGGGAGATCGGGGCCAAAAACGCTCAACTGGCGGCGGCCATGTCCCCGGCCACGCGCGACAAATTCAGCACGGATCAAATCTACGGGAACGACGCGAAAGGCAGCGGCCTGTTGGATGCCGTCAATGCCCTGCCGGACGCCACCGCGCAGGAGTTCACGGAAAAGGACAAGCTGGTCAAGATCGTGGGCGAATTGATTGCCCTGGAAGAAAAACGCGCCGGGCTGGCCAAGCAGACCGAGGCGGAAGCCACGCGCAAAACGCAGCACGACCAGGAGGAAGCCAAGCGGGCGGCAGACGAGGCGGCACGCGACAGACAGCGGCACGACACGGCATTGCGCGACATCCAGGGAGAAAACGCGATCCTCGAAGCCCGCGCCAGGGGCGACAACGCCACGGCTGACGCGCTGACCAAGCAGCGCGACCTCCAGCGCGAGATCAGCGCCTTGATGGCGCAACACCTCACCTACGCCGAAGCCCTGGAGCAGGCGACGCGCAACCAGAACCTCCAGGACCAGATCGCCGCGAAGAAGGACGCGTCCGCGCCGACGAACACGAACCCCCTGGCTTTCCGGCCGGGCGAATCGCCAGCCGATTACCACCGGCGGACGGGCGGGATCGACGGGCGCGCACGGGACACCGACCCGGCGGGCGGGGTGCACGGCACCGACCTGGACGGCAAACCGCTCTTCGATATTTTTCATGGGGCCGGCTCCAGTGCCGCCGCCGGCCTGACGGAAGCAGACGCCGGCGCGGCGGCAAGCGCGGCGGCGGCAAGTCTGGTCAACGCTCCGGGTGACCAGACGGCCGGGAGCGCGCTCGCCGGCTGGTTCAACAGTGCGCCGTCCACGGCCGGCGCGGCCATCGCACCTCTCACCAACGGCCTGCCGCCCGCACCGGGTATCGCGGGGGACGGGAGCGCGCCCGGTGCGACTGCTGGCAGCGACGACACGTCCAGCAGTCTGACGGCGCTCGGGACCAGCGCAAGGGACGCGGGCGGGGCGTTGTCGAGCATGAAAGGCGACGCGGACAACGCCGAAGCGGCTCTCCAACAACTCGTGCAAGCAGCAAACGACGCCGCCGCAGCACTCCAGAAAATCAAGCAAGGCCCATCTGGCCCTCCCGGCCCACCTGGCCCTCCTGGTGCTCCTGGTGCTCCTGGTGCTCCTGGTGCCGATGGCGCTGACGGGGAGGATGGGGAGGATGGGGAGGGCTTTGATAGCGACGCGTTCGACTCCCTTTCGTCACGGGTCGATATCCTGACCGAAGGAGGCTAGCAAGCGATGACATTTACGCCCTTCCAACTGACCGAGCGCCGTCCCTCCCAGCGGAAGGGGCCGCAAACGCGTTTTCAAGGCAGCCTCGCGCGTTTTCAACGGGGTTCTATCACCGGTTCATCTCTGCCATGACGATTCGCAAACCCCGGCCGCCGCGCGGCTCCATCGCCAAACTGCCGGCCGACCAGCAACGGAGCATCACGGCCTGGATCGGTGAAACGCTTACCTACGCAGAAATCAGCGGCCGGGCGTTGGCGCAATTCGGGGTGAAGCTTTCCGCGACGGCGCTGGGAAACTTCCACCGGAAGATCAGCCGGGGCGAGGTGAACGCGTACGGCGAGCGCGCCCACCGGGGCGAAAACAACCTCGGGGTGCAGATCACCGTGCGCCAGGTCGCACCGAACGATATCCGCGTGGAAGTGCGCCCCCTGACACCACGGCGGCGCGGCCGGCCGCGCAACACCGCACCGGCCCCGGTTTCCCCATGACGCCGACGCCCGCCATCTTCACCGCCTCGGAAATCGGGGACGCCCTCGGATCGTCGGCCGCTTCGGCGCGCCGCCGCCTGGCTGGCGTGCGCCCGAGCGGAACCGTGCGGACGGCGGCCGGCCGACCCGCGCGCGGGTGGAATCTGGCGGCGCTGCCGGCGGGGATGCGTGAGACGCTGGCCAGCCGGGCCACGGAGTGTCGCTTCGATGGTCCGGAGGATTTGCTCGCCGACGCGGCCAACCCGCAAGAATGGGTCATCGAATTCGACCTGTGCGAACCGGAAGGAGGCCAACAGTGAGCACGCCCGATTTGCGGCCCTCGTTTTCGGCGGCTGAAATCGCTTCCGCGCTCGGTAGGAGCAAGCGCGGCGTGCTCGCGGCTCTCGCCGGCGTCGCGCCGCACGGCGAAAGGCTCCAGCGCGGCGGGATGGCCGCCGTCTGGCGCGCGGCCCAACTTCCCGATGCCTGGCGCGATCAACTCGCGGACATCGCCCGGCAGCGTGGCTATCGGCACGGCGAGCATTTGCTCACCGACCCTCCCGCGCCGTGGCGGCCAATCATCGGCGGCACGGTCGTCACATTGAGCGACGTGGCGGAGCATTGCATCGTTGATGCACAACGGATGCAGCGCGCGTTGCTTCCCTCGCTTGCCCGCCTGACTGGCCATTCCCCCGCCCCGGCGGCCGAGGCCCAGGCGAAAGGCTTGGCGGAATACCAGGCCGTGTTCGGCCATCGGGTGTCCGCCGGCCACTGGCGGCGGCTCGTCAATCGCACCGTTGACCGCGACGGCGGCGCACAGGATTTTTCCCGGCTGGAATTGTTCGTTTCCGACAAGCTGGCGCGCCGGCCGCAAACCTCTCCCGGCTACGTGGCGGCCGGACACCATTTGGAGAACCTGCGCCGCGCGCTTTCGTGCGTCGGCAGACCAGCTACCCCCACGGCGCAGGAACTCCAATTCATCTGGTGCCAGGCGTTCGATGAATTGCTCTGGCTCATCGAAGAAGGCACCCCTCAGAAGGTGGCGGAGCGTACGGTTTTCGATGCGTTGAACGCGTCGGGTATTCGGTTGGCGCGCACGCCCGACGCGCTCAAAAAGAGCTTCGGGCGCAAGCTGGCGCGGTGGCAGGCCGGCGGCTGCAAACCGTCCGCGTTGCACGACGGCCGCCGGGTGGAACGCACGGACGCCCGGCTGGCACTGCCGGAACCCGACCGGCAAACGCTCATCGCCCGCACGGTCGAGCGCGGCGGCCGGCTCAGCCAACTTATTTCGCCAATCGGGACGGCCGCGCCGCCGACCGCGCGGATATCAAACGCGCCTTGGATGAAGTCGCACCGCGCCTGGTGGCCGTCGAAGCGGTCCCGTTAACGCCCCCGTCCAAACGGCGTGGCGGTGTTCGCGCCATGACCGCTGGAAAAAGTGCCAAGGGTTTTGGAAAAACTTTGCCGCCGGCTTTGGCCCGGCGCGTGTGTCTGAATGTGCCAGCCGACGAAGAAACGGCCGGCTCAGGAGCGAGCGAACGGCTCCGATTCACCGAGGCGGCTGCCTTGGATTGACGGTTCGCGCTGTAAAAATCCAGTCGGTTTGAGACGGTCGCAGAAAGGGTGCGCAACCGAGCGCAGGCGGTGTGCACAGGCCCCGCGTGGAGGTTCACACTTCAAACCGGACAAATAGGTCGGCAAGCTACATCTCCGGCGGATTCAGCTTGCCTGTCGCGTTCGCGCGGGATATCGCTGATTTCTTCCCAACACGCACACTCCGAGGTATTTCTATGTCACACCCTTTGCGTAATCCGAACTTCCCGGACACTTATATTTCCACCATCAACGTCAGCCTCGATGACCCCGACCATTCCGTGACGCTCGTCTGGGAAGGTGGGGACGACCAGGACCTCGAAAGCGATCCTTTCCACAGTTCACCCGGGGCCGGAGTCGTCGGGCACGACTGCGACATTCTCGAAGAAAGTCAGCGCGACGGTTCCAAATGCACCCCCAAGGGCCAACGCACCGTCGAAGGATTTGCCGCTTGCCTCAGCGATGACGCCAACGCGATGTTCGTCACATTTTTCGACGAGGACCGTGGCATCGGGTTGCACTACTACCCGGTCGTGCCGGATTACCCCGCTTCCCACGGATGCGTGCGTCTCGAAACCAAAGAGGCGGCCCAGCTCATCCATGACAACGCCATCGCCGGCACCACGGTGGTGATGGTGGAGGGAACCTGGACGCAGCCTCCCCACCAATGGCCGGATTGAGCCTGTCCGATGATCGGATCGAAACGCCGATCCGTTATTCCTGCCCGTCCAATCGCACCTCCTTCCCGGTCGCGCTCGACTCGTACACGGCCATCAGCATCTTCATCAGGCTCACGGCCTGATCGACGTTATTGACCGGTGGCTGGCCGGAGCGCACGGAACCCAGGAAGTCGCTCATCTGGTTGTCGAACCCGTTCGTCTCCGGGCCGGTCTGGATGGCGGTCGCCTTCCGATCCTTTTCCTGCATCGTGTAGAGGACCGTCGGGTTCAGGCTCAGCGTCGCCTTGTCGCCGTAGAGCGTTGTGTTCTCCAGTTCGTGCCCGGCCCAGGTGCTCTTTGGGACGGCGTCGGTCATGTTGCCGGCCCAGGTGACCTCCAGATGCATCACCAGTCCGCCCGCGAAACGCAGCATCGCAAACCCGCTGTCCTCCACATCGAAGGTCACGTCCGCCGGGACCTGGCCGTGGAAATTCGCCGACACCTGCGCGCTGACTGACAGCGGTTCGGGGCAACCCGCGAGATACCACGCGGCGTCAATCGCGTGTACGCCGATGTCGATCATCGCCCCACCGCCCGCCTTGCTTTTTTCCGTGAACCATCCCCCCACCCCGACCGGAATCCCGCGTGAACGCACCCGCTCCGCCCTGGCGAAGTACACGTGGCCGAGGTAGCCCTCCTCCACGATGCGTCTGGCGGCCAGCATCCGGTTGTTGAAACGCGACTGCCGGCTGAAAGCGTAGATCAGCCTCCGCGCCTTCGCCTCGGCGCGGATGGCCTCGATTTCGGTGACGTTCATCGTCGGCGGCTTTTCGCAAAGGACGTGTTTGCCGGCCTGCAAGGCGGACATCGTGGCCGAGCCGTGCAGAAAATTCGGCAGCGAAATGACGACCGCGTCCACCTCGGGGTCCGCCAGCATGTCGTCGTACCGCGCGTAGACCTTCGCCGGAGAAAACTGCGGGGCGAACGTCTCGCGCCGCTCCGCGCTCAGGTCACACGCGGCATAGACGCTCGCGCCCGGCAGCGTGGCGACGGCTTTGGCGTGTTGTTCACCGGGCCAGCCGAGACCCAGGAACCCTACTTTGACTTCTTCGAGCGCGTCCATGCTCTTGCAATCGGGCGGCCCGGGTCCGTTGCGCGCCGTTGATGGGCAGAACGCGCCCGTCCCTCACGGTCCCTTCTTGTCGTCTAGGGCAACGTCCACCTTGGCCCCGTCGATCAGGTCGGTCGTCGGATTGATGACGAGGGATTCGTTGCCTTGCAGGCCGCTGACGATCTCGATGGTCGTTGCCGAAATCCCGTCCGAGTTTCACATCCCGGTAATGCGCCTTTTGCTCGCCGTCGATGACCGCGACCCGTGGGCCTTCGCGGCGGATGTCCAATGTGTTGGCAGGTACGATCAACGCCGGCTCCGCTTGCTGGACCTTGAAACGCACCGTCAGATACATCCCGGGCAACAACTGGCCCTGTTCGCTCGGGAGTTGGATTTCCACCCGCTCCGTGCGCGCCGTCGGGTCGAGCGCGTCCGCCGTGCGCGTGACCTTGCCCTTGAACACTTTCTGCGGGTATTCCGGCAGCGTCACGTCCACATCCTGGCCCGTCTGGACGTTGGCGACGTATGCCTGCGGCACGTAGATAAAAATGCGCAGGATGTCCATCTGCGACGCAGTGTAAGATGCTCGGCGCCGTCGTCTGCTGCCGCTGGCGATCAGCGCGCCGGCGTCGAGGAAACGCGTGGTCATCACGCCGGTAAACGGCGCGGTGATCTTTTCAAAACCCTGTTGCACGCTGAGATTTTGCACGTTGGCCTCGGCGGCTTTGACGTTGGCGACCGCCTGATCGTACGCCGCCTCGGCTCTGGTCGTATTCCTGTTTGCTGACGACCTTCTGGTCGAGGAGGCGTTGCTCGCGCTCGAAAGTCACCTTGCGCGATCCCGGCGGCGGCGCGGGTCTGTTCGAGTTGCGCGCGGGATGGCATGAGTTGCGCGTCGAGGTCGGGGGCATCGATCTCGGCCAGGAGTTGCCCCGCCTCCACCTGGTCGCCGATGTCCACATAGCGCGCCTTCAAGTAGCCGTTCACGCGCGCGTAGAGCGTCGCGGTGGTCAGCGGCTCGCTGCTGCCGGGCAGGCTGAAGTCGAAGACCGGCGGCGACTTCGACGGCTTCGTCACACGGACGGTCATCGCGCCCGCTTCCACGGCTTGAGCGGTCTTGTCGCGCTCGCGGTGCCTGCCGATTGCCCCGGTGATGCCGAACGCGGCGAGGATCGCCAGCACGATGACGAGACCGAGCACGATGAGCAGAAACTTGCCCTTGCCCCCTTTCTTGCCCTGCGGCCGGTCGTTGGACGGACGGCTGCCGGGATGTTCGCGGGTGGCTCCTTCGGTGTGCGGCGAGCCGTTGCGCTGGTTTTCTTGCTGGTCGTTGGCCATGTGCGTGAAAGGAAACTAATGTTGGCCGTTACCCGCGCCGCCGGCGTTCGCGGGCTGGGGTTTCGCTTGCCCCTGCCCGTTCCTTGCCGTCGCCGTCCTCGTTAGCCTTCGCCAACTGGTACTCGGGTTCGTCCTTCTCGAACAAGCAGTTCGGCGTCTTCCTCGCTGACCGGCACCAGCGTCCTTGTTGCGGAGGATGCTGTACATCACCGGCACGAAAAACAGCGTCGTCGCCGTCGCCAGCAACAGCCCGCCGATGACCGCGCGGCCCAGCGGCGCGTTCTGTTCGCCGCCCTCGCCGAGGCCGAGGCTCATCGGGATCATGCCGAGGATCATCGCCAGCGCCGTCATCAACACCGGGCCGCAGACGCGTCGTGCCCGCCGACGAGCGCGGCGTCGTGAGCGATTCCGCGCCGTCTTCCAAGCGCTGGTCGTTGGCGAAGGTAATCAGCAGGATCGAGTTCGACGTCGCCACGCCGATGCACATGATCGTGCCCATCAGGCTCGGCACGTTGAAGGTCGTCTGCGTCGCAAAAAGCATCCACAAGATGCCCGAGAACGCTCCCGGCAACCCCATGATGATGATCAGCGGATCGAGCCAGCTCTGGAAATTGACGACCATCAGGAAATACACCAGCGCAATGGCGAACACGATGCCCATGCCCAGCTTGGTGAACGCCGTGTTCATGCTCTCCACCTGCCCGCGCACGGTCGATGGTCGTCGCTTTCGGCAGCTTGGACGGCGGCAGCTTGAACGCATCGCTTCCGGCAGCAGCTTTTTCGCCCCAATCGGGCACGATTTCCTTGTACCAGGGCAGCTTCGGCGCGTACTCGCTCGATGACCTTGTTCACGTCGCCCGCCACGCCGCCGAGGTCGCGGTCCTGCGCGTCGGCGTAAACGTCGAAGGTGGGCTGGATGTTGTAATGGTTGATGACCACCGGCGCGAAGTCGCGCTTGAAGGTGGACAGGTTCGCCAGCAACTGCGGCTGCCGCGCCTGACCGGAGATGACGATGGGCGTATTGTTCAGATCGTTGAGCGAACTCACCTGATACTGCGGCGTCTGCACCGCCACGAGGTAGTTGACGCCGTTGGCCGGGTTCACCCAATAGTTGCGCGCCGTCTGGCCGCTGGAGGAGAGCGAGATCAGCAGCGAGTTCGCAACGTCGCTGGCGGTCAAGCCCAGCTGGATGGCCTGCTCGCGGTCCATGTTCACGTTGAACTGCGGCGCGTCGATGAGCTGATGGACGTTGACGTCCACCGCGCCCGGGATTTTGCTCATCTTGGCGGCGAGTTCGTGGGCGATCTTGAAATTGGCGTTCGCGTCGCGGCCCGGTGACCTGCACGTCGATGGGCGCGGGCAGGCCGAAATTCAGGATCTGGCTGACGATGTCGGCCGGCTGGAAGAAGAAGTCGACGCTCGGGAATTTCGCTGGGCAGTTCGCGCCGCAACGCCGCTTGAGAATCGCCAGACCGACGTTTTGTGCCCCGGCTTGAGCGACACCTGGATTTCGCCGTCGGTCGAGCCGATGGTGGCGCTGTCGCTGAAGGCGAGGTTCACGCCGCCGACGGGCAGGCCGATGTTGTCGATGACGAGCCGCAGGTCGTCCTTCGGCACGACCTGCGGATGTAATCCTCGACCTGGCCGAACGTGCGCTCGGCCTCCTCGATGCGCGTGCCGGCCACGGTGCGGACGTGCAGGCGGAACTGCCCGGCGTCCACCAGCGGGAAGAAATCCCGCCCGACGAACGGCACGAGGCACGAACGACACCAGGAACAGGCACAACGAAAAAAACGATGGTCAGCGCGCGGTTCTCCAGCGCCCACGTCAGCATCCCCTCGTAGCCGGAGCGGAAGTTCTCGAAATGCCGGTTGAACCGCTCGTGGATGCGCCAGACCCAATCCTTGTGCGCCGCCTTGCCTCCCTTGTCGTCCTGGCGCTTGAGGTCGTCGCGGCGGTCCTTCGCCTCGCCGTTTCTGGCACCGGGCTTTTTCGACTTGGCCGTCCGGGATGGCCGAGTTGCATCTGGCGCGGCGGTTCCGGCGCGCGGCGGTCCTCCGGCGGATCGTCGGCCAGCCGTTCGCCGTTTAAAGGTAACTCCTTTTGCCGCTCGACGGGGCCGTCCGGCTTCTGATCGTCGTTCTTGCCGGCCGCCCCCTTGTGTTCCTCCGCCGCTTCCTCGCGGTATAGCTCCACCTCCGGGCACGAGGAGGAAATGCACCATCACCGGCACGAGCGTCCGCGAGAGCAGATAGCTGGTCATCATGGCGAACACCACCGCCAGCGCCAGCGGGATGAACAGGAACTGCGCCGGTCCCGTCAGGAAGACCACCGACACGAACACGATGCAAATCGACAGCGTCGCCACGAACGCCGGCACGGCGATCTGCTGCGCGCCGTCGAGCACCGCCTTGGTCAGCGGCTTGTTGTCGATGCCGAGGTTGCGGTGGATGTTTTCGAGTTCGACGGTGGCGTCGTCCACGAGGATGCCGACCGCGAGGCTCAAGCCGCCGAGGGTCATCACGTTGAGCGTGTAGCCCGAGCGCGTCGAGCAGCAGCAGCGACACCAGGATCGACAGCGGGATCGACACCGCGATGATGAGCGTCGAGCGCCAACTGCCCAGGAAAACGAGGATCATCACCGCCGTCAGGCACGCGGCGATGAGCGCCTCCTTGACGACGCCGTTGACCGCGTCCGTCACGAACACCGATTGATCGAAAAGCTGCTCCGCGTCGAACCCCGCCGGGAAGCCCGGCCGGATCTGCGCCAGCCGCGCCTTGATCCGCTTGACGATGTCCACCGTGCTCGCGCCGCCGCTCTTGAGGACGCTCAACAGCGTCGCGCGCTGGCCGTCCTTGCGCACGATGTTCGTCTGCACCGCGTAGCCGTCGTGAATCTGCGCCACGTCGCGCATGTACACCGATCGCGCCGTTGACGACCTTGATCGGCAGATCGTTGAACGCCGCTCACCACGTCCGGGCTGCCGTTGAGTTTTACGAGGTACTCGCGCTGGTCGATCTTGACCGTGCCGGCGGGCAGGATGAGGTTCTGCGCGTTGAGCGCGTTGGTGACGTCGTTGGGCGAAATCCCCTTGGCGTACATCGCCTCCGAGTTGATATCGACCATGATCTGCCGCGGCTTGCCGCCGTAGGGCAGCGGCACGCTCGCGCCCTGCACGGTGGCGAGCTGCTGGCGGACGAAATTGAGGTTGTAGTCGTAGAGTTCCTGCTCGGAGAGCGTCTGGCTGGAAACGGCCAGTTGGAGCACCGGCACGCTGCTCGCGCTGTAGCGGATGATGAGCGGCGGCGTGATGTTCGGCGGCAGCACGCGCAGGATCGTCTGCTGGATGGCGGTGATCTCCGCGACGGCCTCCTCGATCTTGACGTTGGGCTGGAAGTACACCTTGATGACGCCGACGCCGTTCATGGACTGGCTTTCCATGTGCTCGATGCCGTTGACCGTCGTGGTCATGGCGCGCTCGGCGATGGTGATGACGCGCTTTTCCATGTCGTCGGGCGAGATGCCCGTGTACGTCCAGATGACGCTGACGACCGGGATATTGATCTCCGGGAAAATGTCCGTGGACATCGTCGTGATGGCCAGCCCGCCGAGCACGAAGATCAGCAGCGCCATCACCACGAAGGTGTACGGCCGCCGCAAGGCTAGTCTGACGATCCACATAAGAAAAAAACCATGCCCGCGGCGCTTCTCAGGCGAGCACGGTCATCGAGACCCAATACGCGTCGCGGACTCCTGCCGGACGCGAGGGCGACAAGATCATACATTAACGTTCAATCATCCGTACCCCATTTCCTGCATCAGGAGTTGCTGGATGTCGTCGTAAAAGTTGATCTTGAACATGTCGCGCTCGTGCGGCGCTTTGAACGGGGGGAAAGGCCGTTCGCGTTCCATCGCTTTTTCGTCGAACCCGCGCCGGGTGGCGATGACGAGCCGGGCCTGGTTGAGCACGCGCAGCCAAGCCTCCATGTGATCGGCCGGGATCGTCAGGGAATGCTCCGTGGGCACGAACGCGACGGGGTCGAACAATTCACCGTATCCCTGCTCCGGCCCCTGCTCGGACGGCGGCAGATCGGAAACCGGCAACACCGCCAGATCGCCCAGGACGATCTCGCGCGCTGAGAGGAACAGGTCGCGGATTTCGGGTTCGACGAAGTTCTTCCAGTCGTCGAGGAATTCGTCGCCGTCCTCGGACCCGTTCATCGGATCGCTGAACAGCCGGGCGCGCGCACCCGCGTGGTCGCCCGGGTCGGCATCGCCCGGAAGCTGGCGCAGCACGTCGATGAAAAACGGCTCGATGCTCTCGAAAACCACGGCCGGCGGCTCTTTGTCGTGACGGAAAACCTTCATCTAGAGCGCGCGCTCCAAGGTGGACAGGAGCTGGTAGCCGTGGAGCTGCTCGACGTACAACTCGGCCCGCTCACGCACGCCGCTCCAGAGGATCGAGCGGCCCCGGCGATGGACCTCCCACATGTGCTTCTCCGATTTGTCGCGCGGGTAGCCGAACACCCTCTGGAAAACCATCGTGACGTAGCTCGTGGTGGTGATGGGATCGTTGTGCACGACGACGTTCCAGGGCACATCGACCGCCTCAGCGGTCAGTTCCTCCTTCTCGACGGTCGGCTCGGCGGTGGCGCTCCTAACGGTCGCTCGATGCGGCTGGAAGGTTCTCGACGGCATAGGGTAAAGGCAGGAAGGCTTGCGCGAGTCGGCACAACCCGTCCGTCTCGCCCGCAAAATCCGGCGCGGGTCCACCGGCGGACGGCCGCGCGGCCATCGCCGCGGACCATTCCCAATACGCATACGCGGGCACCAGCAGCCGCAAAGGCAGGTGAAAAAGGGCGTGCTGGCCCGCGTAGATCGTCGGAAAATGCGCCGGCATTTCGCCCGCTGACACCCATTGCTGGCACTTGCCCAGCCAGCGTTCGCCGCGCGAGGACGCCAGGCGGGCGAGCAGGCGTCGTCCGGCCGCCGTGCTGCGCATGCGCGCGGCGGGATCGAGCGTGGCGTCGAGTTCGGCGTCGAGGGCGAGCATTTCGCGGGCGCAACCGCGCACGGCGAGACCGGCGGTTTGCAGCAGCAGCCGTGCGAGAGTCCGGGTCAACACGGTCTCCCGCCATTCCTTCCAAGCGTCGAGCCAGTCGACCGACGCGGCGTTGGCTGCGGGGTGAAAGGTCAGCGGCCCGTCCAGCGCTGGACCGGGGTCGGCGGTGCGCAGAACGCGCGTAAACTCGGGGTCGGTCGAGCCAACGGGCTGGGAAAACAATTGCGGCGCGCAGGCAGGTCGGGCCAAAGGCATTGGCCGCAAGGGTAGCACACGCGCGGCCGCCGGTACAGCAGAAGGGGCGCGCGACTAACGAGGCGGCTTGTAGGTGTCCACCGGAACCACCCGGACCTCGTGCGCCGGGCCTTTGCCTTTTTCGGAAGACACCTTGAACGTCACGGGCTTCCCGGCGTCCTTGTTGCGCATCGTCTGGAAAACCTCCGCGCGGGAACGGCCGGGCACCGTCAGGCCATCGACCGCCAGGATTTCGTCGCCGAGGCGCAGCCCCGCCTTCTCGGCCGGACCGCCGGACTGAATCTGGTTGATGACCAGATGGCCGATGGTCGGGTTCCAGAGCATCCCGCCGCTGCCGGTGCCGAAACCGAACCGCCCGATGGGCGCGGCGGTCACTTTCATGCTGTCCGCCGCAGGGTCGGCGACGGCGACGCGGACGAGACACAGGAACAGCCACGCGCAAACGGCGCTCACGACCGGCAATCGGCTAGGTTTCACGGGCGGTGAGTTTACACGCCTTGACCGTGTTCGCCATCAGCATCGCAATCGTCATCGGCCCCACTCCGCCGGGCACGGGCGTGATGGCGGCGGTCTTCGGCGCGACGCCCGGGTAGTCCACGTCGCCCGACCAGCCGGTAGCCGCGCGGGTGGCTGGCGTCGTCGATCTGGTTGATGCCCACGTCGATGACGATCGCCCCCTCGCGCACATCCTCCGCCGTCACGAAATTCGCCTTGCCGATGGCCACGACGAGCACGTCCGCCGAACGCATGGTCCCGCGCAGATCACGCGTGCGGGAATGCGCGACCGTCACCGTCGCATCGCCGCCCTTGCCCTTGCCCATCATCAGCAACGCGAAGGGTTTTCCCACCAGCATGCTGCGCCCGAGCATGACGACGTGCGCCCCCGCCGTCTCGACCCCGGCCTCAATGAGCAGCCGCTGGCAACCCAACGGTGTACAGGGCACGAACCCGCTCGGATCGCCGATGGCGAGCTTGCCGACGTTGATCGGGTGGAAACCATCCACGTCCTTGGCGGGATCGATGGCGAGGATGACCGCCTGTTCGTCGATGTGCTTCGGAGGCGGGGACTGGACGAGGATGCCGTGGATCGCGGGATCGTGGTTGAGCCCCGCCACCACTGCGAGCAACTCCGCCTGCGTCGTGGTGGCGGGCAGTTCGAGCTTCACCGAATGCAGCCCGATCTTCTGGCACATGCGGTCCTTCGCGCGGACGTAGGAGCGCGACGCCGGATTGTCGCCGACGAGCACCACGGCGAGACCGGGCGTCCTGCCGATGGATTTGAGCGCGGCGATCTCGACTTGGAGTTCGTCGAGAACCTTTTCCGCGATGACGGTGCCGCTGATGATTTGTGGGCCGCTGGACATGGTTGGGGGAGGTGGACAGCCGGGAGGATTCACCACTTCACCGCGACCGTCTGTTTGTTAGTGAAACGGTCGTTGTAAAAGAGTTCGCCGTTCTGGCAACCGTGTTCGTGGACTAGCTTGGTGACCTTCACGTCGAAGCAGCAGTATTCGGCGATTTCGAGCAACCGCCCCTGCCGCCACCACTTGATGGCGTCGAGACCCTCGGCGGTTTTGCCGATGCCGAGGGTGGCCTGCGCGATGGATTCGAGTTTGAGGCGATGCCCGAGGCTGTTTTCGATGTCGAGCATCAGGTCGAGCGTGGCGAGCTGGCTGGGCAGGTCGAGCACGGTGTAACCCATCAGCACCTCGTAGTCGAAATGCAGGATGTTGAAGCCCACGACGAGGTCCGCGCGGCGGAGTTGGTCCACGAGGCCATCGACGGTTTTTTCGCTGAAGATTGCGTACTCGCCCGTGCCCGTGGAATACGTCACGCCGACGCTCATCCCCATGTCGCGCTTGCGGTCCCAGCCGCCCACGTCGTTGGCGGTGCGCTGCGTTTCGAGGTCGAAATAAACGATGTTCTTCGGGGTCATCGGACAATGCAGGAGTATGCCGCCGTACCGGTGCGCGGCCAAACGAAAATTGACGCCTCAGAGGTCCGGTTCGGGCGCTTTTTCAGCGACCGGCTTCTCTCCCGCCGCGTCGATCTCGAACTCGCCCGCGTCGAAGTTGACGATTTTCTTTATTCCCCGGATCGAGAACTGGTCCCAGGCCGCACCGTCATTCTGGAAAAACGACAGGCCGCCACCCGTTTTGTCCTCGGCCAGCTTCACTGCCACGAGGTGCGTGCGTTGACTGATCTGCCGCAGGCGCAGGCCATCGGCGGTGGAAAGGTAGCTGCCCTTTTCGTCGAACGTGCCGGTGAAGCTGACGCGTTCATGTTTGCCTGGCGACAGCGGGTTTTCGTCGAGCGCCACCTCGACGGTCGGCGTGGCCCCCGCCTCGTCGGGACCCGTCAAGGGGTTGACCGTGCGGATATTGCGTTCAAAGAACGTCTGCCAGGTGGAGACCGGTTTGCCGTTTTGCTCTTTCGTCTCCACCCACGCGAGTCCGCGCACGCGCTGCCAACCGGGCTTTTGTTCGAGGAGATAGAGCCGCTCGTTTTTTGTGAATGCAGATACCGCGACGGGTAGCGGCTCGCCCTCCTTCGGCGCGAGCGAGCGCAGTACGTCGCCGCTCATGGAACGCTCCGAAAGAACGTGGTCCTCGATCACCCAAACCGACTCATTTTTGCCGAGGCTGCTGCGGCCGTCCCGAAAGGCCGGCGAAATCTTCGTCAGCACGTGCGACTCACCGTCGGCGAGCCGATATTCGACGCTGTCCCCCGTCCAGCCGCGCAGGATCAGCGTGCCGCCCGCCGCTTCGAGACTGAACCGCGCGGCGTCGGACGGCGCCGCCGTCTTCGTCGAGAGGACGACGGGCTTTTGCCACGCGAGGCCGCCGTCCTTGCCTTTGAAACGCGCCACGACCCATTTCTCCGCGCCGACGTTGAGCACGGCCGCCAGCCCTTCGTCCTCGGCCACCGCGGCAATCGCCTCCACGCTCTGCACCCGCGGGCTGCCGTCGTCCTCCACCCAATCGTTGCCGAGGATCGCTTCGCCCTCGACCCTGAGCGGACCCACCGCGTACCCACGCGCGGCGTACTTGCCGGGCGGGAGTGGCTTGCCGTCGTCGTCCTTGCCGTCCCAACTCGTGATGAGGCCGTTCAGCCCGACCTTGAAAGTGTCCTGCCCCGCCGCCTCGCAGAGCCGACGCACGAGTTTGCCACCCTTCGCGTCGTAGATGCCGACGCTGTACGCGGCGTTCTCCATCGGCGGCGGGACGAAGATGATCGGCACGGAACCGCCCTTCTTCGCCGTTTCCTGACCCCGCATCGGGCTAGCCGCCAGTGACACGCAAAAAATGACCGCCGCAAACACGCAGCGCACACAGTTTCTTTCAAACATAATACTTCCAGTCGAGATCGGGGAAAATCGCGTCGCGCCATTCGCAGTTGGCGAGAAATTCGGCGTCCAGCGCGCCGCTCTTCCACTGCTCGTAGAGCCGCGTAAAACGCAAGATGTGGTCGCGCGTGCGTTTGGCTGCGTAGTGCGTGGCCGTGCCGGTTTTCATCAGGAACGCCCAGTCGCTCGACTGGGCGAGCAGGAGTTCGCGCGCCATCTGCCGCAGCAGGCGGTCGCGCAACGTTTCGTCCGCGTCCGGCACGCGTCCGGCCCTGGCGGCGCGTTCGAGGAAACCTGTCCCTTTCACCTCCGCGCGGGCGGCCTCGACCATGCGGCGGGCGGCGGTTTGCAGGTGCGGATAAATCCACGAGTTGCTCGCGTGCAGCCACACTTCCCAGTAGCCGTTCTGCCCCCAGCTCGACGCCGACGGCGCGACCATCTGCTGGCGTGGATGGGTGTTGATGTAACGGCCCGGCGTGGTCAACTCGAAAGTCGTTTGGTCGTACACCGCCTTGCGGATGAACATCTCCAAAAACTCCGGCCCCTCGAACCACCAGTGGCCGAAAAGTTCCGCGTCGAACGGCGCGACGACGATGGGGTCCACGTCGAGCACGTCGCGCAGGCTCGCGATCTGTCCGCGGCGCTCGTCCATGAAATGCCCCGCGTTTGCATCGACGGCCGCCAGCGCCCACGGGCGGTGGTACGGCTCTTTCTGCTCGCCGCTGCGCCCGGTGATCCGGTGGTACTTGAACCCGGTGAACTTCTGCGGCGCGACGGGGGCGAGTTCCTCCGGGGTCAACTCGAAGCCGATGTCCCGATAAAAATCCCGGTACGCCGGATCGCCCGGGTAACCGTGCTGCGCGCTCCAGACCTGCCGGCTGGATTCGCGGTCGCGCGCGAACGCCGCCGGACCCGCCGGGGTGTAGCACGGCGCGTAGATCGCCCGGCGCGGCCGGGGCTGGCTGTACATCAGGCCGTGCGCGTCGAGGATGAACCAGCGCAGGTTCGCTTCCTGGAGCACCTGGTCGATGCCCGCGACGTACGCGCATTCCGGCAGCCAGATGCCCGCCGGGTCGCGGCCGAAGCAATCTCGGTAATCGTCGCACGCGATGGCGATCTGCGCGCGGACGGCCTGCGGGATGTTTTCCATGAGCGGCAGCAGTCCGTGGGTCGCCGCGCAGGTGATGATCTCCAGGTAACCGGCGTCCTGAAAACCACGGAACGCCGCGACGAGGTCGCCCTGCCAGCGTTCGAGGTATTGGCGGCGGCAGTCGCGCAAACGTTCCAGGTAGAAATGCGCGTTTTCCTCCAGCCGCCCGTGCCCGCGCGTGCGTGCGATTTCCTTCCCGGCCAGGGCCAGCGAACGGTCGAGGTAACGCACGTAGCGTTCGCCGAGGAGCGGATCGCGCAGCATCGCGCAAAGCGGCGGGGTCAGCGTCAGAGTCAGCGCGAAGGGCACCTTTTCGGCCGCCAGCCGGTCGAACACCGCCAGCAGAGGCAGGTACGTTTCCGTGATCGCCTCGTACAGCCAATCTTCCTCCAAAAACTCCGGGTATTCCGGGTGCCGGACGTACGGCAGATGGGCGTGCAGCACGAGGGCGAGGTAGCCGTGTTCCGTCATGGGGGCGCGTAAAACTCCACGTCCGGCAACCTACACGGACACCCGCGCGGGGCAACGCCCGGGGGCAAGTTCCGCAACATTGAGAAAGCCGCCATGTTCGCCAGGAACCTGCCGGTGTCACGAGGTGCGGTTCAACCTTGCCTGACCAGTTCCACCAACCGGTCGGACAGTTGCTTCAAGTGCCCACCCTCCACCGAGAGAAACCCGGCGATGTGTTGGAACAAATTCTGGAACGTCGGGTCGGGCTGTCCCCCGCTGAGTTGTTCCAACCGGCCGCACGCCGCCGCGATCTCGGCGCGCGCCCCGGCGGCGAAGGGATTTTCCTTCTGGATTTGCCCGTAGGTCGCCTCGTCGGAGAGAGCGATTCGCGCCACGAGGGACAACAAAAGCTGCTGGGTCGGCGTCGAGATGCGTTGCATCGATTCCCACGACGCCCCCGAAGCCGCCAGCGCCGCGCCGTAGCCGAGGATGGCGAAGTGACACGCCGCCTGCACCCAGGCCGTGAGCCGGTCGTGTTCCTCGGCGGAGAGTTCGATGCGACGGGCCTTCCAGGTGTCGAGTATTTCGATGAAAGCTGCCCGGTGTTCGCCCGCCCCGTCCGCCATCGGCACGGTGCACAGGTTGAACCCGGTGAAATCTTCCACCGGTCCAAACATCGGGTGAACGCTCACGTAGGAAAACGGGGTCGGACGCACGGGCGCGCATCCGGCGACCACGGCGGCGATCCGGCTTTTGACGGAGCAGATATCCGCGTAAAGCGCCGGACCCGCGATGGCGAGCGCCGCCGGCAGGTGCTCAATGACGACGTTTTCAGGCGTGCAAAACATCAGCAGGTCAAACCCTGAAAACCATTCGCGCCGTTGCGCCAGCAGCGTGCCGATTTCGCCGGGCACGAATTCCACCAGCGCCCCCTCCGGCGCGTGGTCGGCGGCGGCAGGCAGATCGGTGCCGGACACCGCCACCCCGGCATGGGTCAGCTTGCGCGCGAGGATGCGTCCGAAAGCCCCGTTGACCCCGACGAGGCACGCGCGCGCGAGTAGGGGGCGGCCGGGATCGTTCACGGGAGCAACCGGGGAAACTGACCGAGCAGGCGCACGGATTCCACGCGCCCGAAGCGGTGCCGCAGCGACTCCACGCAGAGCGCCAGCGCCGGAGACGAAAGCGGACACATCAGTTCGAGGTAAAACATCTGCGGCTCCGTGTCGCCGGCCGTCGCCAGGAACAACGGCCGGGAGTGGATTTTGGCGATGTTGATGCGGTGAAAAGCCACCTGCCCGAGGATGATGGCGAGCAGGCCCGGTTCATCGAAATCCGGCGCGATGGCAACCATCGTGCGCATGAGCGCCTCGGCGTGGTGCGAGGTGTCCCGGGCCGCCTCGTGACCAAGGAGGAGGAACTCGGTGAAGTTCGCCTTGCCGTGGCGCTTGTTGGCGATGTCGCGCGCGAGGACAGGCACCCCGGCGTGCTCCAGCGCGGACTCGCTGGCCACCGCGCAGCCCGCGCGACGCCGGGCGACGACGGCGGGAGCGTCGGCGGTGCTGGCCACGTTTTCCAGGGCGGCCTCGGGATAATGCCGGCGCAGGAAGTCCGAGCATTGCGCGAGCGCCTTGGGGTGGGAAAAAACGATCTTCTCCGCCTCGGGCCATCCTCCGATGGCGAACGAAATCGGCACGCGGCAGGCGTCCGCGATCCGCAAGCGGTACTCCACGATCAGGTCGAGGCTTTCCTGGATCAGGCCTTCCAGGAAGTTGTAATAAGGCAGCACCCCCAGACTGCTCCCGTCCGTCGCTCGCGCCACCGCCTGAGCAATCGCCTCCAGCGAAGCGGCCGACGCCAGGACCACCGGCTGCGGCAGCGCGTCGGCAAAGGCTAGGGCCGCTTTTTCCGAAAACGTGTTGGCCGGCCCGAGAAAACGGATGTTCATACGACGGCCGCCACGGGGACGAGCGGCGGCGTCGGCACGCGCCGGGCGCCGCCGGTGTCCTCGCCGTCGAGGAAACTGCTCTCGCACAACTTCGCGTACAGTCCACCGACGGCGAGCAGTTCCTCGTGGCGTCCGCGCTCGACGATGCGGCCGTGTTCCATCACGAGAATCTGGTCCGCGTTACGCACGGTGCTCAACCGATGCGCGATGACGAAACTCGTCCGCCCGCGCATGAGTCCGTCGAGCGCCGTCTGGATGGCGCGTTCGGTCTGCGTGTCCACGCTCGCGGTGGCTTCGTCGAGGATCAGGATCGGCGGGTCCTTCAAGAGCGCACGCGCGATGGAAACGCGCTGTTTCTCGCCGACGCTCAACTTGACGCCGCGCTCGCCCACGACCGTACTTAACCCTTCCGGCATGCGTTCGATGAAGCCGTGCGCGTTGGCGGCGCGGGCGGCGGCCATCAGTTCGTCGTCGGTGGCGTCGGGCCGGCCGAGACGCAGGTTGTCGCGGACCGTGCCGTTGAAAAGGAAACTTTCCTGCGTGACCAGACCCACGGCGGCGCGGAGTTGGTTGCGCGGGATCGCCTTGAGCGGCCGGCCGTCGATCTCGATCTCGCCGCTGTCGAACTCATAGAACCGCGTCAGGAGGTTGACCAGCGTCGATTTGCCCGCGCCGGTCGGGCCGACGAGGGCGATCGTCTGACCCGCCACCGCGTGGAGGCTGATGTTCCTGAGCACCGGGCGTTCCTCGTCGTAGGCGAAGCCGACGTTGACGAACCTCACGTCGCCGGTGATCCCGGCGGCCTCCGCGCGGCCCGGCTCGTGTTTGCGTGCCTCGTCCGCCATCTCCGGCGGCGTGTCGATGATCTCGAACACCCGCCCGCCCGCCGCGCGTCCGGCCTGCACGAGTTGGTTGAGGCTGTGCAACTGCCGGATCGGCTCGTAGAGGAACCCGACGAGCAGCAGGACGGTGGTGAAGACGCCGAGTTCAATCTGATGCGCCAACACGGCCCGACCGCCGAAGAGCAACACCAGCGCGAGACCCGCGTTGGTGAAAAAGGTCATCGACGGATTGTAGAGCGACCACGTCCGCATGATGACCAGCGTGGCCTCGCGGAGTTGGTTGCTGACGCCGTTGAAGCGGCGGAGTTCCTCGTCCTCGCGCACGTAGGTCTTGATCTGCCGGATGCCCGCCAGGTTGTCGTGCAGGAGCGAGTTCATGGCGGACGACGCGACGCGCTGCTGCTTGTAGCGTTTGTGCGCCGTGAGCGTGTAAGCCAGCGCGCCGCCGACCAGGAACGGCACCGGTGAGAGCGCCACGAGGGTCAGCCACGCGCTGTAGTGCAGCAGGACCGCCACGACGATGACGATCTGGAGCACCGCGATCACCCCCTGCTCGATCCCGTCGATGAGCACGCGTTCAACCGCGTTCACGTCTTCGAGGATGCGGGTCATCAGGTCACCCGTCGCCCGGTCGTCGAACCAGTCCAGCGGGAGACGCTGGATGTGGGCGTAGAGGTCGCTGCGCAGGTCGAAGATGACCCGCTGCTCGAAGACGTTGTTGATGTAAATCCGCACGGCGTTGAGCACCTGCTGGACGAAAAACGTGCCCAGCGCGATCAGCGCCAGGGGCAGGAGTTTGCCTGGCTGGCCGCCGCGTTTGACCTCCTCGACCACGCCGCCCGTCAGCCACGGGAAAACGACGACGGACACCGTGCCCACCACCGCGCAGGCCATCATCCCCGAGGCCAGCGCCGGGTAACTCCGCACGTAACTGAAAACCCGCAGGATCGGGCTCGTTTTTTTCGGATTCTTCAAAGCCGTGCAAGGTGACGGCAAAGCACGCCCCTGGCAAGGGCGGCGAGAAGTTGTCTATTCCCCCAGTCGTCGGCGGAACTCCTCGAACCCGGCCCGCAACTCCGCCAACTCGCCCCAGAGGGCGGCGACCTCTTGCTCGACCGCTTCGAGTCTCGTCGGAGGCGGCGGTTCCGCAACGCCGACGGACGCACGCGCCGGACCCGGTTCGTCAGCGGCGGGTTCGGCCGGTTCGCCGGAAAGGAGTTGGACGTAACGACGCTCCTTCTGTCCCGGCCGCGCGGCGAGCAGGCGCACGAGCGGTTCGCTGCCTTCGGCCATCGCGTTGAGGACGTTCTCGGCGTCGGTGAGCGAGGCGAACGGAGCCATCCGCTCGGCGCGACCGCGCAACTCGCCCGCCGTCTGCGGACCGCGCAAAAGCAGCACGCACAGGAGCGCGGATTCCTGCGGGGTGAAATTGTAAATGTCCGGGAGGATGTGCCGGTATTTCTGCACCCGCGAACCCGCCCCGAAAATGACGGTGGCCAGTTTCTTTTGTCGCAGGGTGTCCAGCGCCTCCTCCACCTCACGATCTCCCAACGCCATGATCGGCTCGCGGTTGGTGAGCTGGTTGCACGCGCCCACCAGCGCATTCAGGCTCAGCGGATAGTTCTCGGGCGTCGTGCGCTCCTTTTCCATCAGGCAGCCTAGGACGCGGGTCTCGGCGGGGGTCAGTTCCATGAATCGTGGCAATCTCCGCCCTGTTCGTCGCCGTGCACCTAGTTGGCGCGGTACTCCGGGTGCCTTTCGCCGACACGGTCCTCGGCCTTTTCGAGGACTTTGCGGATGTAGTTCGTGTTTTCCGGATAATCCGCTTTGAAGGGGCCGGCCAGCCGCGATTTCTCGCCCTTTTTGCGCGGGATCAGCCGATACGCCTCGATCTGGACCGCGCAATCCGTGCTGCTGGCGCTTCGCGGAGTGAACGTGATCGAAACGTGCACGAAAAGCGGAGCCGACGCGTCACCGGCGGCATCGGCGACCGTCGCGCCTCCCGGAGCCGCTTCGTGGACCGCCGTGAAACTCTGTTCGTTCTTCCGGCTGATGATCCACTGATCCTTCGTAAAAATCTTGCGAGCTTCCTCCAGAAAGAGGGCCGCCCGTTTTTTCGGGGCATCCGGCCCGGCGTCCGCCGCGCTGGCGACCGCACCATGAAGCACGATGGACAACGCCGCCGCCAGCAGGAAGACAGACAGGGATTTTTTTGTCGAGGGGGAGTTTGGCACACGTTGAATATGCCAGATGCAACCCATCCTCGACAAGCTCCTTGCGCCCCGGTGAAACGAAGCGCGCCGGCGCACCCCACTGGGAGGTCCGCCGGCGCGATGGGCAGCAGACAAGGGAAGCCGAACGCTCCCCCCGCCGGATCAATACCGGTAGTGCGCGGGCTTGTACGGCCCTTCGACCGGCACGCCGAGATACTCGGCCTGCTTGGCGGTGAGGGTCGTCAGCTTGACGCCGATCTTCTCCAGGTGCAGGCGGGCGACTTCCTCGTCGAGCTCCTTGGGCAGGATGTACACGCCGGGCTTGTACTCGTCGCGGTTCTTCCAGAGGTCGAGCTGCGCGAGCGTCTGGTTGCTGAAGCTGTTGCTCATCACGAAGCTCGGGTGGCCCGTGGCGCAGCCCAGATTCACCAGCCGGCCCTCGGCCAGCAGGTAGATCGCGTTGCCCGTCGGGAACTGGTACTTGTCCACCTGCGGCTTGATGTTCGTGTGCTTGACGCCCGGGAATTTCACCAGCTTGTCCACCTGGATCTCGTTGTCGAAATGGCCGATGTTACACACGACGGCCTGATCCTTCATCTTGGCCATGTGCTCGATGGTGATGACATCCACGTTGCCCGTCGTCGTCACGTACAGGTCCGCGCGGCCGAGGGTGTCCTCGATGGGACAGACCTCGAAGCCTTCCATCGCCGCCTGGAGGGCGTTGATGGGGTCGATCTCCGTGACGATGACCCGCGCGCCCTGGCCGCGGAGGGACTGCGCGCTGCCCTTGCCCACGTCGCCGTAGCCGCACACGACCGCGACCTTGCCCGAGATCATCAGGTCCATCGCGCGGTTGATCGAGTCCACCAGCGAATGGCGGCAGCCGTAGAGGTTGTCGAACTTCGACTTCGTGGCCGTGTCGTTCACGTTGAACGCCGGGACGAGCAGCTTGCCCTGCTCGTGCAGCTTGTAGAGGCGATGCACGCCGGTGGTCGTTTCCTCGGAGACGCCCTTCCAGTCCTTGACGATCTCGTGGAAGATGTACGGGTTCTCGGCGTTGATCTTCTTGAGGAGGTCCTTGATGACGCCTTCCTCGTGGCTGCTCGGACGGGGTGTTGACCCAGTCGTCGCCCTCTTCGAGTTCGTAGCCCTTGTGGAGAAAAGCGTCACGTCGCCGCCGTCGTCGACGACCATCTGCGGCCCCTTGCCTTCGGGGTTGACGATGGCCTTCCAGGTGCAATCCCAGTATTCTTCGAGCGTCTCGCCCTTCCAGGCGAAGACGGGCACGCCGGCCACCGCGATGGCGGCGGCGGCGTGGTCCTGGGTGGAGAAAATGTTGCACGAGGCCCAGCGCACGTCCGCGCCGAGTTCGACCAGCGTCTCGATGAGCACGGCGGTCTGGATGGTCATGTGCAGGGAGCCCGTGATGCGGACGCCGGCCAGCGGGCGGTCCTTGGCGTACTTCTCGCGGATGGCCATCAGGCCGGGCATTTCCTGTTCGGCGATGTCGAGTTCCTTGCGGCCGAAGTCGGCGAGCGACGAGATCGCGCACGGCGAAGTCCTGGTCGGCGGAGATGGCGGGGTCGTTGATGGTGGCGGTGCTCATAAGTTGGTGTTGGATGCTTGAGTCTGCGAACGACGGGTCGATTGGGTGGTTCCGGGTGGGTCCTTAGACGGCGGCCTTGAGCGCCTCGACCTTGTCGCGCTTTTCCCAGGTAGAGAGTCGAGGTCGTCCTCCTTGCCGAAGTGGCCGTAGTTGGTCGTCTTCGAGTAGATGGGACGCAGCAGGTTCAGCTCGCGCGACGATGCCGGCGGGCTTGAAGTCGAACACCTCGCGGACGGCCTTCTCGATCTTGGGTTCGTCCACGGTGCTCGTGCCGAAGGTGTTCACGTTGATGCTGACCGGGTCAGGGAAGCCGATGGCGTAGGCGAACTGCACCTCGCAAGCGTTCCGCGAGGCCCGCCGCGACGACGTTCTTGGCCACGTAGCGGCCCATGTACGCCGCCGAACGGTCCACCTTGCTCGGGTCCTTGCCCGAGAACGCGCCGCCGCCGTGCCGGCCCATGCCGCCGTAGGTGTCCACGATGATCTTGCGGCCCGTCAGGCCGCTGTCGCCCTCGGGACCGCCGACCACGAAGCGGCCGGTCGGGTTGACGAAGAAGCGCGTCTTGTCGTCGAGCATTGCGCCGGGATCACTTTCTTGATGAGCATCTCCATGATGACGCCGCGGATTTCGTTGTGCTTCACGTCCGCCGCGTGCTGGGTGCAGACGACCACGTTGTCGACGCCGCACGGGCTTGTGGTCCTCGTAGTCCACGGAGACCTGCGTCTTGGCGTCGGGCCGCAGCCAGGGCAGTTCCTCGCTCTTGCGCAACGCGGGCCAGTTCCTGGCCCAGGCGGTGGCGCGAACTTGATCGGCGCCGGCATCAGCTCGGGCGTCTCGTTGCTGGCGTAGCCGAACATCAGGCCCTGGTCGCCCGCGCCCTGCTCGGCGGTGTCCTTGCCCTCGTGCGCCGCGTCGTCCACGCCCTGCGCGATGTCGTGGGACTGCTCGCTGAGCGCGCAGAGAATCTGGCAGGTGTCGGCGTGGAACATGCAGTCGTTGTTCGTGTAGCCGATCTCGCGGATCGCCGCGCGGGTCTCCGCGAGGTAGTCGAACTTGGCAGCGGTGGTGATCTCGCCCGCCAGCACGACCGACGTTGCCCTTGGCCAGCGTCTCGCAGGCCACGCGGCTCTTGGGGTCCTGCGCCAGACAGGCGTCGAGGATGCGGTCGCTGATCGTGTCGCACACCTTGTCGGGGTGGCCTTCGGTGACGGATTCGCTGGAAAAGATGTAATGGCGAGCCATGCGCTAAAGAGAGGAGATTTTGTTGACCGGACGGCCGGCTTGAAAGAGCTTTAGCGGAGATTTTCCTGGCGCGCAAGAAATATTTATAAACAAATCATGATACTTTAGATATATTGCGTTGACGACATGGCTTCGATCATCAAATCCCTGCGGCTGTTGGCCGATGCGACCCGCCTGCGGCTGCTCCTTTTGCTCGAACAGGCCGAACTCACCGTGGCCGAGATTCAGGAGATGCTGAACATGGGCCAGTCGCGCATTTCGACCCATCTGGCCCAACTCAAGCGCGCCGGGCTGGTCCGCGACCGGCGCGCGGGCAAACACATCTATTATGGGCTCGCGGCGGCGACCGGCGACGAGGCCGCCGATGCGTCCACCGCCCAGCTGCGGGAGATCGTCACGGCCAGCGCGCAAGGAAATCCCCGAGAGCGCAACGGACCGCACCGCGCTCGCACTCGTGCTGCGCAAGCGCGAGGACAAGCGCGCGGGAATATTTCAACCGTCTCGCCGGGCAATTTGGCCGCAGCTATTGTCCCGGCCGGTCGTGGCAGGGGATGGCGCACATGCTCCTCAATCTGCTGCCGCCGATGGTCATCGCGGACCTCGGCGCGGGCGAAGGCACGCTTTCCCAACTGCTCGCGCGCGGAGCCCGGCAGGTCATCGCCGTGGACAACTCGGAAAAGATGGTCGAGTTCGGAGCCGCCCTGGCGCGCGACCACGGTTTCGCCAACCTCGAATACCGTCTCGGCGACATGCAGACCCCGCCCATCGCGGCGGGCAGCGTGGACCTCGCGATTTTCAGTCAGGCCCTGCACCACGCGAGCCAGCCCGCGCGGGCCATCGGCGCGGCGCGCACGCCATTCTCAAACCCGGCGGGCGGCTGGTCGTGCTCGACCTGCTCGGCGCACGGGTTCGAGCAGGCGCGCGAACTCTACGCCGACTTGTGGCTGGGTTTCAGCGAACTCGAATTGCACCAGTTCATCGAACGCGGCGGGTTCGAGACCGTAGAGGTCTCGGTCGTCTCGCGCGAGGAACAAAGCCCGCATCTCCAGACCGTCCTGGCCACCGCCCGCAAGAAGTGACCCTCGAAGAGCGCACGCTGAAAGCCCGCCGCAGGCGCGTCCAAACAAGGTAGGGATGGCTCTCCGAGCCAGTCCCTATTTTGGTTTGGATGATCTCCGTGCGCACGAAGCGCCTCCCGGAGAAATTAGGGAGTGGCTCGGAGAGCCATCCCTACCTTGTGACGACCGGCCGCAACGGCCTGTCCAAAAGGCTCAGGCGGCCGGTGCCGGCGCGCTGCTGTGCACGGTGTCGAGCACCTCGTTCAAAGTCGCGCTGAATTCCTCCAACCCTGTGCTGGGCACGATGATCGTGTTGCGGCGGCCGTGGGCCTCTTCGGTGATGCGCAGAAAACGTCCGCGGTCGTTCTCTCGGAACTCGATGTAAAAATGTTTGCGTTCGATCTGCAACTCCTGCGCGGCGATAATGTTATCCATACTTTTCGGGGGATGGGAACGGTCCGGGCAGGCGAAAGTTGGGGAGATGCCCGCTAAAACCGTGTTTCCAGAGTAAGTGTTGCCATAGAATATCCACGCCGCAACACGATATTTTTCTTTTCGCGGGCCGGTGAACACCCTATTTCCCAGACGTAGACTGCTCTTTTCTAGCGGCTTACGTACATGCTGAAAGCCGGCACGCGCACGAGCAACGGCTGACCAGAGTCGTCACACGCCAGAAATGACGCCCTCCGCCGTGCTGTCGGCCGCGACGACGTGGTAGCTGTCGTAGCTGAACATTTCGCCGGGAAGCAACCTCGGGGAACGGCCCGCCACGCCGTCGCCCTCGACGACGTGGCAGCGGCCCGCGACGAGGTCTTTGATGACCCACTTGCGGGCCTTGATGGTCACGGCCTGCCCGGATTCGTTGAGCACCGTCACCGTGTAGAGGAACGGGTGCGGCCGGTCGGGCGGCGCGTCGAAATCCGGCGCGAACGACACCCGGTCCACGCGCGCCCAGAGTCCCTCGCGCTCTTGCAACGGCGTCGGAGCCGTGAAATAGACTGGCGGTTGAGCTTTCATCATTCGCGGAGAGCCGGAGCGGCTCCGCGCCAGAAACTACGGAAGGCTCGGAACACCCTCTTGTCAATTCGCTCCCCGCGCCTTTCCTCGCCGATGCCGTACGAACTCTCTCCGCCCGTCGCGTTGACCATCGCGGGGTCGGACAGTTCGGCTGGCGCTGGCATCCAGGCCGATTTGAAAACGTTCACGGCCCACGGCGTGCACGGCTTGACCGCCGTGACGTGCGTGGTCGCCGAGGTGCCCGGCTGCGTCGCCGCCATGCAGGCGGTGGAGTCGGAGGTCGTGCGTTCGCAGATAACTCTCGCGCTGTGCCATTATCCGGTCGCCGCGATCAAGACCGGCTTGCTCCACTCGCGCGAGGTCGTCGAATTGGTCGCCGACCTGTACGCCGGGATCGCCGTCGGCAACCGCCCGCCGCTCGTGGTTGATCCAGTCATGGTGGCGACGAGCGGACATCGTCTGCTCGCGCCGGACGCCGTGGCCGCATACGGCGAAAAATTGTTTCCGCTCGCCACGCTCGTGACACCCAACCTCGACGAAGCCAGCGCCCTGCTCGGAGGCCGCCCATTACCCGACGTGAAGCCATGCGCGCCGGCCGGCCGGAATTGGCGCGCGGTTCGGCACGGCGTTTGTGATGAAAGGCGGTCACCTTGGAGGAAAATCGGCCTGCGATGTGCTCTGCATGCCGGACGGCGGCACGCGGGATTTTCGCGCGGGAGTTCATGGCGGGCATTTCGACCCACGGCACCGGCTGCACGTATTCCGCCTCCATCGCCGCGCACCTGGCACGGTGCCCCGACCTGTCAGCGGCGGTAGAGCGCGCCAAAAACTACGTCACGCACGCCATCGAACGCAGCCATCGCTGGGAACATCGCCGGCCACGACATTCGATGCGCTCTGCCACTGATGCGCTGCCCTCCTGAACTCGGCCTGTTTTATGAACCTCCTCATCATCGGCGGCGGCGGCCGTGAACATGCGCTCGCGTGGAAACTCTCGCGGTCTCCGGCCGTGAAAAAAATTTACTGCGCGCCCGGCAACGCCGGGACCGCCCGGCTCGGCGAAAACATCCCGCTCAAGATCACCGACGTGCGATGGTCTGCTGGCCTTCGCCCGCGAACGGTCGGTGGACCTCACGGTGGTCGGTCCGGACGACGCGCTCGCGGCGGGGGTCGTGGACCGTTTCCAGGCCGACGGACGGCGTATTTTCGGCCCGACGCGCGCGGCGGCACGACTGGAATGGTCGAAGATTTACACGAAGGAATTTCTCCTTCGCCACGGCATCCCGACCGCCTGGGGCGGACACTTCGAGCGCAGCGCCGACGCGCGCGGCGGTTTTGGAACGGGCTACCTTCCCGGTCGTCATCAAAGCCGACGGTTTGGCCACGGGCAAGGGGGTCATCATCGCGGAGGATGCCGCCGCTGCCGCCGGGGCCATCGACGACATGATGGAACGGGGGCGGTTCGGCGACGCTGGGCGACGGGTGCTCATCGAGGAATTTCTCCAGGGATGCGAAGTGTCTCTACACGCTCTCATCGACGGCAAAAACTACCGCCTGTTGCCGACCGCGCAGGATTACAAGCGCATCGGCGAGGGCAACGAGGGCGCGAACACGGGCGGCATGGGTTCGGTCAGCCCGCCGCCGGTCCCGCTCGACGCGGAAACCGAACGGCGCGTCCACAGCGAAATCATGCTGCCTTTCATGGCGGGTTTGCACGCCGAGCAACTCCGTTTTCAGGGGCTGCTGTTTCCAGGTCTGATGCTCACGGCGGCGGGACCGCGCGTGCTGGAGTTCAACGCCAGGTTCGGCGACCCGGAAACGCAGGTGATCCTGCCGCGTTTGCGGTCGGACCTCCTGCCGATCCTGGAAGCGACGGTGGACGGCCGGCTCGACGCGGTGGAAATGGAATGGGACCCGCGTCCGGCGGTTTGCGTGATCCTCGCCTCGGCGGGTTACCCGGAATCGTACGAGACCGGCAAACCCATCTCCGGCCTCGAAGCGGTGTCGTCCGAAGCCGACGATTTGTTCGTTTTCCATGCGGGGACGCGCCTCGACGGCGAGCGGACGGTCACCGCCGGCGGACGCGTCCTCGGGGTGACCGCGCTGGGACGTGATCTCGCCGAGGCCCGCAGCCGCGCGTACGAAGCCGCCGAACGCATCACCTTCGACGGACGCTACTTTCGAAGGGACGTTGCGGCGCGGGGCGCGGTCGGTTAAGCTCCGCGCCATGCAACCCGGCCGCCGCTTTCGCCGACCTGCCATCCTGATCGCGGGCCTGCTGGTGGGGACACCGGTCACGAACGCCCAACAGGCCGCCCCGCCCCCGCCGACGGCGGCTCCCGCCCAATCGCCGGCGGCACCCACGCCGCCACCTGCGGTCACGCCCACGCCGCCGCCGCCGACCCCGGCCCCCACCCCCGCACCGCCAGGCGTCACGAAGTCCACCCCACCACCCCCCACCCCGCCGGGCAACGAGCAAGATACGCTCGTCAACTCCCTCAATCCCGGCGAATTGCAGGAAGCCGTCAACCTGCTGCGCGCCAACTACGTCCGGCCCGACGAGGTGGACGACCGCGCCGTCGCCCGCGCGACACTCGACGGCCTCCTCGGACGGCTCGACCACGGCGCGATGCTGCTGCCCAAGCCCGGCGGAAACCCCGGCCCGCCGTCCACCGGTCCCGCCGCGGACCCGCTGCCCGACGCGTTTGCCGCCGAGGTGGTCGATGACCGCACCGGCTACGTGCGACTGGGCGCGCTGACCCGCGACCACCTCGGCGACCTCGACAAGGCCCTTAAGGATTTCGGCGACAAAAAACTTCCCGCCCTCGTCCTCGATCTGCGCGCCACCGGCGGCAGCAGCGACTATGAACTGGCCGCCGACGTGATCCGGCGTTTCGTGCCCAAGGGCAAACCACTTTTTACCCTGCGCAAACCCAGCAACAACCAGGAAAGGCTCTTCACGTCCAACGGCGATCCGGCCTTCAACGGCACGGTCCTGCTCGCCGCCGACGCGGACACCGCCGGCGCGGCGGAGACCATCGCGGCGGTCATCCGCAACTACGACCGCTCGCTGGTCGTCGGCGAGCGGACGGCCGGGCAGGCGGTGGAATACGCCGACCTGCGCCTGAGCGGCGGGACGCTGCTGCGCGTCGCCGTCAGCCAGGTGGTGCTCCCCGCCAACCTGAGCATTTTCCCGGACGGCGTGAAACCCGATCTCGCCGTGAAAACGCCGCACCCGGACAAGGTGGCCATTTTCACCCAGAGTCAGGGCAAGAGCATCGTGCCGTTCGTCTTCGAGACAGAACGGCCCCGGTTCAACGAGGCCGCCCTGGTCAGCGGCGTGAACCCCGAGTTCGACGCCGCGCGCGACCGTCAGGCCGCCCTGCGCCGGGGGGACCCGCCGCCCAAACCGCCGTTGCGTGACCCGGTATTGCAACGGGCGTTCGACATGGCGACGACGGTGGCGACGTTCGAGGCGTTCAGGCAGCCGGAGGCACGCTGATTGGCCGGGCGTCCCTGCGGCCGGCTCCCGGCGCGGCCAACGCCCGGCGCTTGCGGTTCGCCAGGCCGTAAACGATGAACACTGCCGCGCCCGGCAACGCCCAGAGCGCCTTGGTGGCAAATCCCAGCGAGCCGATGAGCGCACCCACTCCCGGGTCAACCCCGGCGAGGTCGTGCAGCAGGCTTTGAAACAGGGACTCGCGTAGGCCGATTCCCGCGAACGAAACTGGCAGGGCGGTGAGCGTGTTTTCAATCGGCATCACGGAAAACACGTCGCCCATCGACGGCGACGCTCCCCGGCTCAACGCCCGGGCCGCGAAACAGAAACTCGCGTAATAACAAAGGTGCGAAAAGAGCGTGGTGGCGAACGCGGCCACCGTGCGCGTCCAGTCCTTGGAAAATTGTCCGAACGCCCTGCCCAGGTCGTGCAAAAATCGCGGCACCGCCGGCCGGTCGAGCACCCCGGCGCGCGCGATGACGAGCGAGGCCACGAGGGCCAACGCCCCCAGTCCGAGGATCGTCGCCACCACTTTCACGAGTCCCGCCGCGACCGGCGCGCGGCTCAACCACTGGTAGCGCGTGCCCAGGATGGTGGCGGCCAGCAGCATGAGCGAAAGCATCCCCATCACCCGGTCCATCAACACCGCCGTGAACGCATCGACCTTTTTTTCCGGTCGGTCGCGGACGAGGTAATAGATGCGGGCCACGTCGCCGCCGACGAGTCCGGGCGTGAACGTGAGGAAAAACTCGCCGATGAACAGGATGCCCGTGGCCTGTTTCCAGCCGATGCGGAAGTGCTGGATGTGCAGCAGCGTTTTCCAGCGGATCACCGCCAATGCCTCGACCCCGCCGTACACCGCCAGTCCCGCCAGGAGCCAGCGCCAGTCCGCGTGCAGGAAGGCCGACGCCATCTGCGCGCGCTTGCGCGGATCATGCAAAATCCAGACCAGCAGCGCCGCCGTCACGATCACCTGCAAGGCGAACCCGAGGCATTTTTTTACGGCGGCGTTGGACATCTCGCGCGGGGGGGGAATGGCTGATCGGTCCTAGGTGCCCGACGCGGCGCTGGCAAACATCGCGTCGCGTCGCCCCTTGAACTCCGCCCCCTCGTTCCATTGCGCGTCGTGCTCGCCAACCGCGAGGCGATAACCCATTTCGAAAAACAATTCGGTGTCCTGGACTGCCCCTTCGAGGTTCCAGGCAGGGTCCAGGTCGTCGGAAGGCTGGTGGTAATGCTGCGCGACGTACTCCTCGAACTTCTGCCTCCCGAACCCCTCCGGTTGGCCGAGCACGTCCTTGCCCGCCGACGTGTAGATGGCGGGGACGCCTTCCTTGGCGAACTCGAAGTGGTCCGCGCGGTAAAACATGCCCTTCTCGGGTTGGGTGTCGGGCACGACGACGCGGCCCTGCCGGGCGGCGGCCTCGGCTAGGAGACCGTCCAGCGTGGAATGCCCGCTGACCATGTTTTCGATGTCGCGGGTGCGGCCCCACATGTTCATGCCGTCGATGTTGATATTCGCCAGGGTCTTCGTCAGGGGATAAAGCGGGTTTTCGGCGTAGAACTTCGCGCCGAGCAGGCCGGACTCCTCCGCCGTCGGGGCCATGAACAGGATCGAGCGCGGCACGGGCGTCTCCAGGGCCACGAACGCCCGCGCCAGGGCCAGCACCGCCGCCACGCCCGAGGCGTTGTCAACCGCGCCGTGGTAGATGCGCGGTGGGTTGGGCGCGTCGTCCACGCGGCCGAGGTGGTCCCAATGGGCGCTGTAGATGATCCACTCGTCCTTCAGCGCGGGATCGGCCCCGTCGAGGCGTCCGAGGAGGTTGCTCGACTGGAACGACCTCACGGTGTTGTTCACCACGACGTTTGCCCGCGCGCCTGCCAACGTCACCGGCCGGAAATCTTGGCGCACTGCCGCCCGCTTGAGCGCATCGAAATCCTGTCCCGCGCCGACGATCAGCACGGTCGCGGCCTCCGACGTGATCCACGAACGCACCGGCACCGCGCCCATGTTTTTGTCGGGCGCGTCCACGACGAAATTTTCCTTCGCCCAGCTCGACCGGACCACCGTGTACGGATAGCCGGCTGGTCCGGTTTCGTGGATGATGATCGCCGCGGCAGCCCCCTTTTTGGCGGCGATCTCGTATTTGTAGGTCCAGCGGCCGTAGTACGTCATCGCCTTGCCCTTGAACATCCTCTCGTCCAGCCGCGACGGATCGTGCGGGTCGGGCACGGCCGGGTCGCTGATGAGCATCAGGATCGTCTTGCCGCGCACGTCCACGTCCTTGTAATCATCCCAACCGTATTCCGGCGCGACAACCCCGTAACCGACGAAAACGATCTCCGAGTCGTCCACGCGGATTTCCGGGACAAGCCGCGAGGACGACGCGACGAAATCGTCCGGGTAGCGCAACGTCCGCGTCTCGCCACCGGAGGCCAGGGTCATGCTCGTTTGCGTGACGATCCCGGCGATGGGCACTTTCTGCACGTAAGTCCCGTCCGGGTTCCCCGGCTGGAGGCCGATCTTTTTGAACTGTTCCGTGATGTAACCCACGGAAAGCTCCTCGCCCCGCCCGCCCAGCGCGCGGCCTTCGTATTCGTCGGAAGCCAGGGTACGGATGTGGGCAAGGAACTCCTCGGCGTCGATGGCGGCGACAGGGAGAGTCTGAGAAGAAAGCATCCTAGGCATTTAAGCAGGTTTCACCGGATTGAAAGCACGAAACTCGGCTCACGGTTTGACCGGCGAAAGGGTTGGCTTCGGAGTTGGCGACGGCGGAGACGTGGGGGGCGCGGGCGTGGCGTTGGCGGCGGGTGTCGGCGCGGGCGATGCGCCGGGCGTCGGCGATCCCGGGGATACCGTCGGGGTTGGCGAGGGCGTCGGCGGCGGGGTCGGCGGCGGCAGGAGGCTCGTCCACTCGTGCAACTCGGCCTTGTTGCCGCCGATCTCGTTCAGCAATTCCTGGCAACGTTGCCGGATGTGTCCCAGGTCCGGCGGCCCGAAAGGCTGTTCCGCCGTACCCGGAAAAACGAGGTACGTGATCTTGAGATCGTCCACCGGGCTGCGCGGTCGCGGTCGCGCGAGGGTCCACGGCCTGCGCGACCCGGATGCTCGCCTCCCCGAGCAGGTGGTTCGGCCCTTTGTCGCCGAAGATCGCGGGATAGAGCCGGTTGCCCGCGACCACCACCACATAGTCGCCGACCTGCGGCGGAAAATCCCCCCGCCCCGCCCCGCGCCATGAACGATGGCAGCACCACGTACGGATCGTTGCGCGCGATGAGCGAACTATAATGTTCCACGCCGTAGAGGTCCTCGCGCAAGGTCTGCAACGACGCGGCGGTGCCTTTGCGCGCGGCGGGCGTTTTCGCCTCGGCTTCCAGCTTGTCGATGCGATCCTGGTACACCTTCACGAGCGGGCTGACCACGGCGGGCATCCGCTTGAGCCACTTGTAGTTGGTCAGCGGCTGGAAGTTCGGGTCGGTCGCGTCCACCTCGTTCCAGCGTTCGGGGTCGGAACCGTCGGTGTCCACGTCCATGTCGGTCTGGATGAGCAACGCCTTGCGCTTGGAGTCGGGGTCCTGGAGTTCGAGGACCGTGTCGGTGTCGTAAAACAGGTCCCGCCCGAGCAGCGCGTCGAGCCGGGTCAGGTTTTGGCGCAGGAGATCGGTTTTGTTCTGGTAGACCGCCGAATAAAACTTGGAGACCTCCGCCTTTTCGAGCAACGCGGGCAGCTTGGGCAGCGCCGTGCCGAGCGTGCGGTGAGCGGCGCGAGAGTTCGGCCAGCGTGTGCATCGGCGCGGGCAACTTGACCTGCAAGCGGAGGTCGAGCGCGTAGTCCTCGGGCGATTCGCGCTCGAAACTGGCCGGCCGGCCCGGCGAGATGTCGAGCGTGGTCTGGACGCGGATGCCGTTGTAGAGCCGGGCCACGTCGCGCGATTTCGGCGGGATGACGAGGCTGTCCGGCGACGGGCGCGCGGTCTCGCTCGGAGTTGGCGTCGCTGACGGCGCGGGTGTGATCGCCGCCACGGGCACGGGCGTCCCGGGCGTCGCATCGAGCGGCGTGGGAACAGGTGATGGCGTGGGCGTGCCGCTCTCGCCGTTCCCGCCCGCCGACGATCCGGGCAGTTTCCCCGCGATCCAGAGCCGGCCGTTTCGGGAAGACGCACCCCCGTCACCAACCCGAGCACGACACCCAGGAGGATGAGCAGGATCGGCCCCAGGCAGCCGCGTCGTCGGCGGTCTCTCATCGGCGGTCTCTCATCGGCCGCTCCGCTCAGACGTGGATCGGCGCGGTGAGCACCACCGCCGCGACGATCACGCCGATGATCGCCAGCGGCACGACGTACCCCGCCGGGTTGTACTTGCGCTGGAGCAACGACGGGAGGAACCGGCCCGCCAGCAGCAGCGACAGGATCAGGTCCACGACCATCCACGTGTACCACCCGCGCGGCATTCGCCAGCGCGCTCAGGATAAAAAGAAAGCCGCTGATCCCGCCCGCGACCAGCGACGGGACGCTGCGCGCTTTCACGTACCCCATGATCCCGCCGAACAGCATGACGACGCCGAAGATCAGGAAATACCACTGTGCATCCAGCAACAGGTGCGGATAAATGGCCGGATCGGATAAAACGCTGGCGATCATCGGTGGGACGTTACGAGACTTCGGAGGTGCGGTAGTGCGGACGCAGTTCCGGCCGCGAGGAGCGCGAGGCAAAAAACAACCGCAGCAGGAACAACGGCAACAGGGCAAAGAAAAACGGGGCCATCGACATCCAGAACCCGGGGATCGCCCGCGCCTGGTCGTGCGCCACGGCCCGCAGCGCCACCCGCGCGACCTCGTGCACGTCCACCTTCACGAAATCCGGCGCGTGCTGGTGTTCCGGCTGGCCTTCGCGGGCGGCGACCCGCTGGAACTCGGTGTCCACCGGCCCCGGACAAAGGTGGGTAACGCTAATGCCGGTGCCGCGCAGTTCGGCCCGCAATCCCTCGGAAAAACTGCTCACGTACGCTTTCGTCGCCGCGTAAACCGCGAGATTCGGCAGCGGCAGCAGGCTGGCGATGCTGCTGACGTTGAGGATCGCCCCCGGCCGGTGCCGCCGCAGCAGCGGGATCAGCCGGTGGCAGAGGGAGGTGAGCGCCACGGCGTTGACCTGGAGCATCCGCTCGATCTTGCGCCATTCGCTCGACTCGAATGGCCCGACATCTCCGAACCCGGCGTTGTTGATGAGGAAATCCAGGTCGAAGTTGTCGTCGGTCAACTCGGCGCAAAGTGCTTCGACCTGTTCGGCGTTGGAGAGATCGACGCGGCGGCATTCCACGCGCAGGTCGGGGTTGATGGCCAGCAGTTCTTCCTTCAAGCTCTGCAAGCGGTCCATCCGGCGGGCGACGAGCACGAGCGTACCGGCCAGCGGAGCCAACTGGAGGGCGATCTCGCGTCCGATGCCGGCCGACGCGCCAGTGATGAGCGCCGTACATTCTAAAAAATCTTTCATACGAAGTGGGAAGCACGGCAACGGTCGCGCCGGCCTTGGGAAGACGCGCCATTCTAGATTGCCCGTTTCAATCGGCAACCCCAGAATCGCGTAAAAACGGCGCGGCGAACCGATTCGCCCGCTCGAAACGTAAGACCCTCGAACCCGCAACCCGACCACATGACCGTCCAGAACCTCGACCAGCAAACACCCTTCACGACCCGCGACGGCTCGACGATCCGCAGCATCCTCGACCGGACCAACGCCCCCGTCCAACAGCAGAGCCTCGCCGAAGCGACCTTGCCTGCGAGCGCGTCCACCCAGCGGCATTACCACGACGGAGCGAAGAGTTTTATTTCCTGCTCGAAGGCAGCGGCGAAATGGAACTCGACGGGGAAACCCGCGTCGTCCGACCGGGCGATGCCATCCTGATCCCGGCCGGTTCGTGGCACACGCTGACCGCGCTTTCCCCGTTGCGGATGCTGTGCTGTTGCGCGCCGCCTTACGCGCACGAGGACACGTATTTTGAATGATGGACGCCACCGATGAACCTGTTTATCACGGGCACTGACACCGGGGTCGGTAAAACGCACGTCACCGCGCGGCTCCTCCGTGCCCTGCGCGCACGCGGCGTGGATGCCGTCGGCTTCAAGCCGCTGTGCTGTGGTTCGCGCGACGACGCCGAGGTGCTGCGGGCTGCTTCGGATCACGCGTTAGAGCTGAACGAAGTCAACCCTGTCTGGCTGCGTGCGCCCGCCGCGCCGTATACCGCCGCGCTCATCGAAAACCGCAGCATCGACCTCGACCTGATCCGGGACGTTTTCACGCGTCTGTGCGCGAGGCACGCGACCGTCCTCGTCGAGGGCGTCGGTGGCTGGCTCGTGCCGATTTTGCGGGATTACACGATGGGCGACCTGGCGGCCGGGTGGAGTCTGCCGGTCGTGGTCGTGGCCGCCAACCGTCTGGGCGCGCTGAACCACACAGCGTTGACGACGAGCGCGGTCCGCGCGGCCGGCGTTTCCTGTGTCGGAATCATCCTCAACGACGGCCCCCGCGCCGCTCCGACCGCCGATGAAGACGACGTTCAGACCATTGCCCGAACCACTAATGCGAGCGTGCTGGCGGACTGGCTGAACATTCCTGTTTTAGCCTGTGTTGAGCCCAACCAGTCCGACCTGTCGTCCGCAGTGTCAAAGTGGCCGTTTTTGTAGTTATTTCGTACAGTTTTGTAAATTTAAGATACGGAAATTACACTCCCTAGTGGTCTTCCCTAGAGGTAAATGGGGCTAGGCATGGGCAGTGCTAAATAGATGTTCGTTATCACCCAACACCGGAGCGAACACCTATGATGCTGCACAAAATTTTCCACATGAACCAGTCGGTCAACGAGACCAAGCGCCGACTGGCCGATGTCAGCGGCTATCGCCACCATCTGGATGGTTTGGAACGCGCCGACAAGAAGGCGGACGGCATGACACAATGGCGTTTGCTGCTCCCGTTGGGATTCCGGGCAGACTTCGCGCTGACGGCAGTGGAAACTGAAGACCCCGATATGGTGGTTTTCAAGTCCCAGGGTGGTGATATCGAGATCGTTGGCATGGTGACGTTTAGCCAGATCAAGCCGAATTTGACCGAGGTGGACATCACGGTGAACTACGAGTCAACGTCTCCGTTATTCAACGTTCTTGACCGCGCGTTGAAGATCGGCGACCATTTCCTCGTCAATCAACTCCGCCGCATCCGCGCCCATTTCGAGGGCATTGCCGCTCCCGCTCCTCGCCGTGCGACGGTCTACGCGCATCAGCTCAAGCAAGCGACGGCCTGATCCGTTTTTCAGAAGGTGCTTGGTTAAGGTAAGGCGGCTCTTTGGTCGGAGCCGCCTTCTTCTTTGGTGGGGATGACATAGAATCGCTTGGCTCCGGTGGCACGCCAAATTAACGGTACTGTGCTCGAAGCCCGCCGCAAGCGGTCGTCTCCAAGGTAGGGATGGCTCTCCGAGCCAGTCCCTATTTTGGCCTGGATGATCTCCATGCGCACCGAGACTTACCAGAAAATATGGGATTGGCTCGGAGAGCCATCCCTACCTTGGAGACGACCGGCCGCAACGGCCTGTTCAAAGTCTCCTTTCAACGCCATCCGGGCGGCTATCGAACACCGTTCGGTCTTGCACAACACGCAAGACTTGATCCAGCCGCTGCGTCGAACAGCTCTCCGCCGCGACTACGGCTTCGCGGCGGACATGATTTCAGCCGCTGCCGGTGGGACGACAGCAGCCGCGTTTGCCGGCGCGGGCGTTGTCCCGGGCGTCGGCTTGGCGGCTGGCGGTGGCAGGGGAACCACCTTCCAGAACATGCCCTCGTACCGCCCCCAGTCCGCGAGAATCTGGCGGGCGCGGTCGCTCTCGGTATTTTCGAGGTGCTTGTAGATCAGTTCCTTGATCGCCACCACGTCCGCTTCGCCGGCGAGGCGTTCCAACCGGACAAGCTGCGGATTGATGCGGCTCGCAAATGCATTCTCTTCGTCGAGCACATAAGCCGTGCCGCCGGTCATGCCCGCGCCGAAGTTGCGCCCCGTCCGGCCCAGCACGACCACCGTGCCGTTCGTCATGTACTCGCAGCCGTGGTCGCCCAAGCCCTCGACCACCGCCGTCGCGCCGGAGTTGCGCACCGCGAACCGTTCGCCCACCCGGCCGCTGCGCGAAGAAATGCCCGCCCGTCGCGCCGTAGAGACAGGTGTTGCCCGCGATCATCGCCTCGTGCGGCGACGAACTTGTGCTCGGGCCGCGGCTTGCAGCATGATGCGACCCGCCGCTCATGGACTTGCCGACGTAATCGTTCGCCTCGCCGACGAGGACCACGCCGCAGCCCGGGGCTCAGGAACGCGCCCAGGCTCTGGCCCGCGCTGCCGCGGAGGTTGATTTCCAGCAGCCCGTCCGGCAGGCCCGCCTCGCCGTGCTGGTAGGCGATCTCGCCGCTGACCTTCGTGCAGACGGAGCGGTTCGTGTTGCGCACCTTGTAGTGAGAGCGAGAGCGGCTGCCCGTGGTTGATGGCCTCGTTGGCGTCCTGGAGGATGACGTCGTCCAGCGGCCGGTCGATGAACCCGTCGTTGCGGTCGCGCGTGTGGAAGCGCGGGGCGGTCGGGTCGTCCTTGCTCACGTCGGCGAGCATGCGGCGCAGGTCGAGCGTGTTGGCCTTGGGATGGTCCGTGGCCTTGCGCTGGCGCAGCAGATCGACGCGGCCGATGAGTTCGTTCATCGTCCGCGCGCCGAGCCGCGCCATGATCTCGCGCACCTCGCCGGCCACGCCGTTGAAGAAGTTGACGATGTTCTCGGGCTTGCCCTTGAACTTCGCGCGCAGCTTTTCGTCGAGCGTCGCCACGCCCACCGGGCAGGTGTTCAGATGGCACTGGCGCACGTACACGCAGCCGCTGGCGATGAGCGCCGCCGTGCCGAAGTTGAATTCCTCCGCGCCCAGCAGCGCGCCGAAGATGATGTCCATGCCGGTGCGCATGCCGCCGTCGGTGCGCAGGGTGACGCGGTTGCGCAGGCCGTTGAGCATGAGCACCTGATGCGCCTCGCGACAGCCCGAGTTCCCACGCGCTGCCCGCGTTCTTGATCGACGAAAACGCCGCCGCGCCCGTGCCGCCCTCGTGGCCGCTGATGAGGATGATGTCCGCGTGCGCCTTGGCCACGCCCGCCGCGATGGTGCCGACGCCCGCCTCGGCGACGAGCTTGACGCACACCCGCGCGCGCGGGATTGACCTGCTTGAGGTCGAAGATCAACTGCGCCAGATCCTCGATGGAATAAATGTCGTGGTGCGGCGGCGGCGAGATGAGCGACACGCCCGGCGTCGCCTTGCGCAGCTTGGCGATGTAGACGCTGACCTTGTGGCCGGGGAGCTGGCCGCCCTCGCCGGGCTTGGCGCCCTGCGCCATCTTGATCTCGATCTCCTTCGCGCTGGCGAGGTACGTCGCGTTCACGCCGAACCGGCCGCTGGCGATCTGCTTGATCGCGCTGTTGGCCAGGTCGCCGTTGGGCCGGCGGTGGAAACGCGCCGGGTCCTCGCCGCCCTCGCCGCTGTTGCTCTTGCCGCCGATGCGGTTCATGGCGATGGCGAGGCATTCGTGCGCCTCCGGGCTGAGCGCGCCCAGCGACATGCCCGCCGTCGTGAACCGGCGGCGGATGTCCTCGATGGGCTCGACTTCCTCCAACGGCACCGGCCCGCTCGCGGGCGGGACGAGTTCCAGCAGGTCGCGCAACGCGATGGGCTGCGCGTTGAGCGACGCTGTCGACGTATTTCTTGTAGTCCTCCGGCTTGTTGGTCTGCACGAAGGTGTGGAAATTCTTGATCATCGGCGGCGTCACCGCGTGCGCCTCGCCCTGCGGGCGGAACCGGTAGTAACCCGGGTTTTGCAGCGCGGCGCGGCTTTCTTTTGCCGTGCCGTCGGCGGGCGCGGCGTAGGCCAGCGCGTGCCGCCGCAGGCTTTCCTCGGCGATCTCGCGCGAAGCCGACGCCCTCGATCTGCGTGGACGTGCCGGTGAAACAGTTCTCCACCAGTTTGGAAGCCAGCCCGACCGCCTCGAAAATCTGCGCGCCGCGATAGCTGGCGAGCACGGAGATGCCCATTTTCGACATGATCTTGAGCAATGCCGCTCTCCAGCGCCGAACGGTACGTCTTGAGCGCCTGCGCGTACGTCGGGCCGGCCCTCGGCGGGCATCTTTTCGATGATCTCGCGGCACGTCGCGAAGGCGAGGTACGGCACGACGCTGCTCGCGCCGTAGCCGATGAGGCACGCCATGTGGTGCACGTCGCGCGCCTCGCCCGTCTCGCAGATGATGCTCACGCGCATCCGCTTGCCGACGCGGGTGAGGTGGTGATGCACCGCGCCCATCGCCAGCAGCATCGGCACGGGCACGTTCGCGTGGTCCACGCCGCGGTCGCTCAGCACGACGAGCCGGCAGCCGTCGTCCACGGCCGCCTCGACCTCCGCGCAAATGCGTTCGACGGCGCCGTTCCAGGCCGTCCGCGCCGTCGTGCGCGGGCCACAGGGCGTTGACCGTCGCCAGCTTCGTCTCGGGCGTATCGTGGGCGCGCAGGGCTTCGAGTTCGTGCTCGAACAGGATCGGCGATTCCGCCGAGATCAGCCGCGCGTGCTCGGGCGTCTCGCCGAACAGGTTGCGCCGCCAACCCATGATGGTGTTCAGCGACATGACCAGCTTCTCGCGCAACGGGTCGATCGGCGGGTTCGTCACCTGCGCGAAAAGCTGGCAGAAATACGTGTACAGCAGCCGGGGCTGGAGCGAGAGCACGGCCAGCGCGGTGTCGTCGCCCATCGAGCCGAACGGCTCCGCGCCGTCCTTGAGCATGGGCTTGAGGATGACGTCGAGTTCCTCGCTGGTGTAGCCGAAGGCGATCTGCCGCTCGGTCAGCGTGAGGATGTCGAGCTCGTCCGCCGGCTCCGGCACGGCGTCGCGGTCGACGCGAGCGATGAGAGGCGGATGAGGTTCTCGTCGAGCCACTGGCGGTAGGGCTTGCTGCGCGGCGAGGCGCGCCTTGATGTCGGCGTCGCGCAGGAGCTTGCCCGTTGACCGTATCGACGGCGATCATCTCGCCCGGGCCGAGGCGGCCTTTTTCGATGACCTTGCGCGTCGTCGAATTCGATCGTGCCGACCTCCGAGCCGAGGGAGAAAATGCCGTCGTCGGTCAGCTTGTAGCGCGCGGGGCGCAGGCCGTTGCGGTCCAGGCACGCGCCGACGGTGAGGCCGTCGCTGAACACGAGCGCCGCCGGGCCGTCCCACGGCTCGTTGAAGCAGCTGTGGTACTCGTAAAACGCCGCCATCTCGGGCGACACGCCCTTGTTGCCGCGCCACGCGGGGGGCACGAGCATCGTCATGGCGTGCAGGATGTCGCGCCCGCTCATCACGAGGGCTTCGAGCGCGTTGTCGAGGCTGGCGGAGTCCGAACCGCCCGGCTGGATGATGGGCTTGAGCAGGTCGATGTCCTCGCCCCAGAAATCCGCCGAAAGCTCGGCCTCGCGGGCGCGCATCCAGTTGCGGTTGCCGCTGCACGGTGTTGATCTCGCCGTTGTGCCCGAGCATGCGGAAGGGCTGCCCGAGCGGCCACGTCGGGAACGTGTTCGTGCTGTAGCGCTGGTGGAAGATGCACAGCGCCGTGTCGTAGTCCGGGTTGGACAGGTCGCGGTAGAACTTTTCCAGCGACGCGGAAACCAGCAGGCCCTTGTAAATGATGACCCGGCTCGACAGCGACGAGATGTAGAAATTCTTGATCTTGTCGTCGGCGGCGCGCTTTTCGATCTCGTTGCGGGCGAGGAACAGCCGCCGTTCGTACTCGTCGGCGCTCATGCCCCAGGGCTTGCCGACGAGCACCTGCTCGATGCGCGGCATGGTGAGCTGCGCCTTGTCGCCGAGCACGTTGATGTTGGTGGGCACCTCGCGCCAGCCGAACAGGAACAGGCCGCGCGATTCGAGCACTTCCTCGGTGATCGCCTTGGCGCGCGCCTGCGCGTAGGCGTTGTCGTGCGGCAGGAAGACGAAGCCCGACGCCGAGGTCGCCGTCCTGGTAGAGATGGTGGCCGAGGCGGCTGACCTCCGTGCGCAGGATCTTGTAGGGAAGCTGCGTGAGCAGGCCCGCGCCGTCGCCGGTCTTGGCGTCGGCGTCGAGCGCGCCGCGGTGGCCGAGGTTGCAAAGCGACTGGCATGCCGTAGCGCAGCACCTGGTTGGAGCGTTCCCCGCTGATGTCGGCGATGAAGCCGACGCCGCAGGCGTCGTGTTCGTGTTCCGGTTGGTAGAGCGACGCCGCCTGGCGCGCGGCTTCCTGCATGGATTCGTTCATCGTTGGAGATGCGTGAGTATCAGATGCCCTTGGGGGATTCACCCGTTTCCCTGCCCGCGCTGGTGGCGCAAGACGGCTTGCGGGACGCAATCATTGCCATGTCGTTCCGTTCCGGTAAAGATCGAATTGCGCGGAGGGCGGCTTTCCGGCTGCACCGCCGCGGAAAACGTGGTACTGCGAACGTCCATCCCATGCTGTCCCCGCTCCTTTTCAAAGGATTCCTTCTCGGCTGGTCGGTGGCGTGGCCGCCGGGCCCGATCAACGCCGAGATGCTCCGGCGCGGACTCGAACGCGGTTTCCTGCCCGCGTGGTCGCTGGGCCTGGGGGCATGCACGGGTGACTTCGGCTGGGCCGTCGCGGTCTCGCTCGGCGCGGGCGCGCTGATCGACGTGCCGGGAGTGCGGATGGGCCTGGGCGTCCTGAGCGTCGCGCTCCTGTTGTTCCTCGCCTGGACGTTCGGACGCGGCGCGTGGCGGGCGTGGCGGGCGAGCCGGCTGCCGGGCGATCCCCACGCGGCGGTGCCTGCGCGGCGTTTCGACTCCACGCGCGGCGGCTATCTGCTGGGGTTGACCCTCGCGCTGACCAGCCCGTGGAACATCGCCTTCTGGCTGGCGGTTATCGGTTCGCAGACGGGCGGCGAACATCTCGGACTGGCGGCCTCGTTGACGGTCGCGGTCGGCGTGATCGTCGCGGCGGCGGCGTATTCGTGCCTGTTCTGTACGGCGGTGCAAATGGGCGCGCGTTTCGCCACGCCGGCCTGGCACATAGTCACCCAGGGTGCGACGGGGCTGCTGATGCTTTTTTTCGCCGCGAAAACGATCTACCGCCTCGCGGGCCACGCCTGAACATCGGGTCATGGAAACCGTCCCGCCCCCGCCACCCGAGGACCGGGAACCGTTTTCCTGGCGGGCTCGCGCCGAGAGTTTCGTGTATGCGTTCCGGGGGACGTGGGCGTTGTTCCGCCGGGAGCACAACGCCTGGATTCACCTCGGCTTCGCCATCGCCGTGTGCGCGGCGGGTTGGTGGTGGCGGATCGACCGGCTGGAATGGGCGCTGGTGGTTTTCGCCATCGGTTCGGTCCTCGCGGCGGAGGCGGTCAACACCGCGTTCGAGACCCTGGCCGACGCCGTGAAACCCGAGCGCCATCCGCTCGTCGGCCGTGCGAAGGACCTCGCCGCCGCCGCCGTGTTGCTGGCCGCGCTGGCGGCGGCTGTCGTGGGCGTGCTGGTCTTCGGTCCGCGTGTGTGGTCGCTGGTAGGGAAATAGCGCGAGTCCAAACAAGGTAGGGATGGCTCTCCGAGCCGTCCCAAGATTGGTTTGGATGATTGTTGCGCGCACCGGACCTTCTCTAGAAACATTTGGGACGGCTCGGAGAGCCATCCCTACTTTGTTTGGACGCCTGCGGCGGGCTTCCCACCCGTCTCTAACTCCCCACCCCGACCGGGTTTTGCCTCGGCACCCACTTCGACGAGCCATCGCACCCGGCCGCTTCCGCGAGGATGCGGTCCACGAGCGCGCGGTGCGGGGTGAGCGTGCAAACCGGGTCCGTGTTCGCGGCGTTGCCCGTCAGGAGAGCGGCCTGACAGCGGCAGCCCCCGAAATCGACTTCCTGTCTCGGACAACTGCGGCACGGCTCGGACATCCAATCCGTTCCGCGAAAACCGTTGAAGCTCGCGGACTCTTTCCAAATCCAATCCAGCGAACGCTCGCGCACATTCTCAAAACGCATCCCCGGGATGCCCGCCGCCGTCGGGCACGGCAGCACGTCGCCGGTGGGGTTCACGGTGAGATACCGGCGTCCCCATCCGTTCATACACGGCTTTGGGTAAGCCTCGTAATAATCCGGCAGCACGTAAAAAATTTCCATGCGTCCCTTGTACTCCGCCTGGGCCGCCGTCGCGGCCTGGAACGCCACGCCAACCTGCTCGCGCGTCGGCAGCAACCGCGTGCGGTTCAAAAAACCCCAGCCGTAGTATTGCACGTTGGCCAGCTCCAACCGTTCCGCGCCGAGCGAGGCCGCGAACGCCACGATCTCCGGGAGCCGGTCGATGGTGGCGCGGTGCAACACGACGTTCACGCTCAGCGCCAGACCGTTTTCGCGCACCCGTTGCACCGCTGCCAGTTTGTGATCCGTGCGCTCGCGCCCCGGCGATGGCGTCGGCCGTCGCGGCGTCAGCGGCCTGGAAACTGATCTGCACCGAATCCAGGCCGGCGTCGCGTAACTCGCGCGCCCGGCCGTCGTCGAAACCGACCGCGCTGGTAATCAGATTCGTGTAAAGCCCCGCCGCACGCGCTGCCTTGACCAGTTCCACGAGGTCTTTGCACAACAACGGCTCACCGCCGGAAAACCCGACGTGCATGACACCGAGCGAGGCTGCCTCGCGCAGCACGCGCCGCCATTCCTCCGTCGTCAACCCTGTTCCGGGTGGGTATTGCGTCGGGTTGGAGCAATAGGGGCAGTGCAACGGGCAGCGGTACGTCAGCTCGGCGAGCAGCGCGTAGGGCCGGTACGCGTTCATGCGGCGACGGTGACGAACTGCCGTTCGCGGAACTCCGCCAGGCATGCGAGTACGTCGGCGCGTAGCGTCTCCGCGTCCGCTTCGTATTCACTCGCCAGCGACCGGACGATTTCCTCGACGGTCGCGTCGCCGTCGCAACGCGAGAGCACGGCATGCGCGGTTTCGTTGAGTTGCAACAACCCCTCCGGGTAGAGCAACACCGGCTCACCGCTCACCGGGTCGATTTGCAGACGCACCCTGCGGCCGAGCGCCGGCCGGGTCCGGGAATCAATGACCGTATTTTGCATGGATGGCGTCGAGAACGGTCCAGAGCACGTCGCATTTAAATCCCATCGCGCGCACGGCACTTTCCTGCATTTCCCGCGTGTTGCAATGCGCGAGCGTCAGGTTCAGCCCTTCCTCCGAATCACGCCGCGCCTGGGTCAGCCGGCTCCTGAAGTAATCGAAGCCCCACGGCTGCACCCACGTGTAATAACGCTCGAAGGCCGCCAGCCGCGTGGCCATCAAATCCGGCGCGAACAGTTCCGTCAGCGAGGACGAGATCGCCACGGGCCAGGGTTGGGTCCGCGCGAAGTGCAGGTAGGCGTCCACCGCGAAGCGCACGCCCGGCACGACGTGGCGCTCATCTAGGAGTTCCTCGCGCGGCAGTCCGCACGCTTCGCCGAGCCGCAGCCACGCCTCGATGCCGCCTTCGGCCCCCTGCGTGCCGTCGTGGTCGATGATGCGGTGCAGCCACGTCCGACGCACCTCGCGCAACGGGCAATTGGCGATGATCGCGGCGTCCTTGCGCGGGATGTTGAGCTGATAATAGAAACGGTTCGCCGTCCAGCCGCGCACCGCCTCGCGTGAAAGTTTGCCTTCGTTCATCAGGACGTGGAACGGGTGCTTGTCGTGGTAAACGCCCGCGCCGGCCGCGCGCAATCTGGCGGTGAAGGTTTCCGCGTCCCAGGGGGTGTGGTCGGTCATAACTCGAACTCCATGTGATCCTCGCCGATGGTGATTCCCGCGCCCACGACTTCCGCGCGTTCCGCCGAGTCCGGAGCCAGGATGGGGTTGGTGTTGTTGATGTGCAGGTAGACGCGCGTGGGTGCGCGGAGCTTTCGCAAGATTTCCAGACTGCCGCGCGCGATGGGCAGGTGACCCATTTGTGAAGCAGTGCGGGCGGCGGGATCGATCCGGCGTAACTCGTCGTCCGACCAGAACGTCCCGTCGAAAAACACGGCGTCCGCGCGTTCGAGAGCCTGCGCTAGCTCCGGGGTGACAGCGGCCACGTCCGGGGCGACGAGAAGCCGGACGCCGCGATGCTCGTCCGTAAACTCCAAAGCCACACTTTGTCGATTCGTCGAATCGCTCTGCCGGGAGTAACGCGGCAGTTCGCCCGAGAGCGGGATCGCCTGGCACGCGAGGGCAGTTCCGGGACTCGTTAAATCAAGCGGCGCGCAGACTTCCGGCAGTTCGCGCCATTCGACACCGCAGTATGCGCCGAGGATGGCGTCCATCCGCAACGCCTCACACAAGGTTTCACGCACGGCTGCCGTGCAATGAACGCGCAACATTTCCCGATGCTCACGCAACAGAAATAACCCGAGAACGTGGTCGAGATCAGCGTTCGTCAGCAATACATCGCGGACGGGCGTGTCGCGCCGATGCGGCTCGACCGGGTGCAACGCGGGAAACGAGGCGATCTGCGCCCGGAGGTCGGGCGATGCATTGACAAGGAGCCAAGGACCATCGCCTGCCCGGATGGCCACGCTCGATTGGGTCCGCGCGGGGATCGTTCCGCACCGTGCGGCGGCGCAGTTCGCGCACGCACAATTCCACTGCGGCAACCCACCCCCGGCCGCCGTTCCCAGCAGCCGGATTTGGATGGTCCGCTCCTTCTTCGACAAGCTAGACTGCCCCGGCGTAGCAGGTGCACTCAAAGAAAATCATCACGTTCTTGGCGGCAGGCTTGATCCACAGTTTTTTCTGGGTCGATTTCATGGCGGTTCGTGTCTTTCTGCTCCCAGCATGATGGGTCGCCCGATGTGCCGCAAGAAGTTTCGAGGTAATGATACAATTTGGTTCCTGCTTGAGCCCCGGCAGGGGCGGCAGAGTTTAGCCCACGGCGTGAGCCGTGGGGCAAGCCATCCCCAAAGAGCCACAGCCCCGGCAGGGGCGTAAGAAAAAACGGGGACACTCTATGGACGGCCCGTCGGTTTTCTTACGCCCCTGCCGGGGCTCGGACATGCCTGCGGGTTTCCCCCACGGCTCACGCCGTGGGCGAAACTCTGCCGCCCCTGCCGGGGCTAGGAAGAGAGGCATGCTGTACCACTACTAGATTCGAGATAAACGCCAGAAGCTCGGAAGCAGGTCAAAGGGGACGGGGCACCAAAACCGTTCAAGCGGGATTTTCGGTCCAGATGGCTTGGCGCGCGATGGGAAAACGGCTTTGCCGGAACGTCGTCCACCCCGCTCGCCGTGCCAGCGCGTGCAACTCGCCGTAGCTGAACGCCCGCCGCACGGACACGCGGGCATCCTCTTTTGTCATTGGCTCGCGGTACAATACGGCGGTCAGCAGCCACACGCCGGCCTGGGCCAGGCGGCTGCGTTCGAGGTCGGTCACCAGCGCGGCACGGCGGGCCAGTTCACGACACTTTTGCAACACGCGCACCGCATCGTCTTCGGAGAAATGGTGCAGCGCCAGTGAACAAAACACGAAATCGTACGCCCCCGGTTCGCCGGGGACGTTCAGCGCGTCGCCTTCCAAGAAAACGATCTCCGGGTAACCGACGCTCAGGCGGCGAGCGATCTCCACCGTCGAAGCCTGGTAATCAACGGCGTCGATTTGCAACGTCACGCCATGCGCCCGCGCCCAATCCACCATCAAGCGGGGAATGTCGCCTGACGCCGTGCAGAGGTCGAGCACCCGGTAGCTTTCACCCGCTCGGAACCAGCGCCGCAAGAAACCGCGAATCAGGCGGTGACTGCCGAAATGCCGGTTGATACCGACGAGGTTGGCGAGGTCGATCTCCAGTTCCCGCGTCACCGGCTGCGGACGGTCCATCAATTCCGGCCGGGTCGGATCGAATTCGCGCGGGAACATCGCAGGGAAACCCCTTGCTCACGCGAGCGCCAGGAACGCGAGCATCCGCCCCGTGCGGCCCTTTTCCCGGCGGTAGGAATAGTATCGCTCGGGTGCGGCGGCCGTGCACGTCCCGCAGTCATGCACCTGCCTTACCCCGGCCGCGCGGCATTGCGCCATGATCTCTGCGGCAAAGTCCACCTCGTACCACGGCGGCCGGATGCAAGGGCCCAGTTGCGCGACGACGTTCTCCGGCCGGACGCCGAAGCGTTCGGTCATCGTGCGCAGGGCGACGGCGGCGATGGCCAGTTCCGTGCCCTTGCGGCCCGAATGCACGAGACCAATCACGCGGCGCACCGGATCGAGCAGATACAGCGGACCGCAATCAGCGACGTAGATGCCCAGACACACGTCCGCACGGTCCGTGACGAGTCCGTCCACCCCGGGCACCGGTCCGGCAGGCAGCGTTTCCCCGGCGGCCACGACCGCCACGGCATTCCCATGCACCTGCCGTGCCGTGACGAACACCCGGTCACCGAGGTCGAGTCCGTGCAACGCGTCCCGATGATGTTCATCCAGGCGCGTCAGCACTTCCGCGCGATCAGCCACCACCTCCACGCCGGGCACGCGGCCGACAAATCCGTGGCGCATGGGCAACGCCCGCAACGCCGCAAATTGCTCGACGGACGCAGCGGCGGTCTCGGTGTCCATGCCCGGGGCGACGAGGATCAACGGTTCTCCAACAAGTAGTCGCGCTCGCCGACGGGTTTGCGCGGCTTGCCGTTAGAGTTGACGTTGCCGTTGGCATCGGTGTTGCCAGTGCTCCTATCGTCGGTCGCCGCGTTCATCTTCCGCTGGAGCGGACGACCGGAACCGCGCACCTTGGTGTCCGGTGTCTTGACGGCGCCGAGCGGCAATTTCTTTTCACCGGACGCCGACCCGGTCTGGTCCGCGCCGGTCGGGTTGCGGCGCGAGGTCAGCGGATCATCGAACGCCTCGTCGTAAACCGTGCTCGTGCCTGTGACGTGTTCGTAATTGCTCAACGTCACGGCGTATTGATAACGCGCCTGGAGTTCGGTCGTCTGCGCGGCGAGCAATTGCTGCTGGGAGGTCAGCACGTCGAGCTGCGTGCCCGCGCCCGCCGAAAGCCGCGCCTGCGAGAGACGGACAGCTTCCTCCGCCTCGCTAACGTTGAGCACCTGACTGGCGATCAACTCCTTGTCCTGCTGGAGCGTCAGGTAGTTGTTCTGGATGTCCTGCACGACGCCGTTCACATCGTCGAGGTAGGTGATCCGCGCCTCGCGCAGCGTTGCATTGGCCTGCTTCGTGCGGCCGTAGGTGGCGAGGCCGTCGAAGATGTTCCAGTTGAAGTTCGCGCCGTAGAACCAGCCCGTGAGCGTCTGGCCGAGGTCGTCGCTGATCGAGTTATTACGCGCTTCAAAACCTCCCTGCGCCACCAGCGTCGGCTGATAGCCGGCGGCGGCGATGCGGATTTGCTCCACCTGAGCGAGGATGTTGAGCCGTTGCTGCTTGAGCAGCGCCCGGTTGGCTTTGCCGGCGGCGACTCCGGCCACGGGATCGAAATTCTGCGGGTGGTAATCGAGGTTGCCGATGAGTTTGATCGGCGAATTGCGCTCCTGGAGCGGGCCGTATTCGATACCCAGCACGCGCGCGAGGCCGATGTAACCCAGGTTAAAGGTGTTCTGGGCGTTGATGACGTTCGGCCGCTGGTTGGCGACCGCCACGCTGGCCTGGAGCACGTCGAAGCGCGGCACCGTGCCGGCCTGGAAACGGTTCTGCTGGTCATTGAGCTGGCTCTGGAGCAGGCGCAGGTTTTCCTGTTGGTTGGCGATGTTCGCCTGATCGTAAAGCACCGTGTAAAAGTCGGTTTTCACGGTGTTGATCGTCGTATCCACGGTCTCGCGCAAGGCGTAGTAAGCGGCGTCGCGCAGGAAGCGAGCCTGCCGGATCGAGGGCGGGATCGCCGCGTTGTAAATCGTCTGCTGGACCTCGACCGTGATCGTGTAGGATTTGTCGTTGATCGTCTCGCCGCTGCTGCCGAAAAGCGCGCTGAGCGGGATGGGCTGACCCGGCGTGTTCGTCGCGGTATTCACGGTGACGAGGCTCAGGTTATTGATGTTCGTTCCCGTCACCCCGGTGCCGGTCCCAGTGCCCGCGCCCCCGCCTCCCGTGCCCGTACCTACCGTACCTATCGTGCCCGTACCTGTTGTGCCCGTACCCGTACCACTGAGCAAAGAACTGCTGCCGCCCCCCGATCCGCTCGAGGAGAGCGACCTGTCGGTCTGATTGAAGGTCCCCGTCGCAACGAGGTGGGGAAGGGCCGCTGCCCGGACCTCGATGAAAACACCCTGGAGCCGCTGGATTTCCTGCAACTGGTTGAGGATTTGCGGATTGCGGTGCAGGGCGATGTCGATGGCGTCGTCGAGCGTGAGGTGACTCAGGCGCGAGGCCAGAGTGGCATCGGTCGGCGCGGGACGACGCGGGGTGTCGCCGCTGCGCGCGGCGGACGGCAACAAGGTGGCGGCAAAAACGAGGGCGGCGACACGGGCCGCGCCGAAACAACGATTCTTCATGACTTGCTCTTGGATGGCTGCGCTTGGACAACACGCTGGACCTTGCGGTAGACCTGCAACCACGCGCGCTGTTCGGCGGGCGTGAGGTGGGTCATGGTCGTGTTGAGGTTGTGGATCATGTCATCTTTGATGTGGCCGACAAGCGCGGAACCTCGGGGCGTGATGTTCACGAGCACTTTGCGGCGGTCGTCGGTCGCGTGGGCGCGCTCGACGTAACCGAGGGTTTCCAGACGGTCCACGAGGCCCGTGGCGGCGGCGGTGGTGTGGCGCATGCGGGCGGCGATCTCGGACATCGTCAACGCCTCGCCGCAGTTGAGTCCACCCAACAGGAAAAATTGCGCGAAGGATACGTTCCCATGCGACAACTCGCACGACAGGTTGGTCAGGAAACAGCGTTGCAAATAGAGCAGGATGTCGGCGAGTTCGCCCGTGTCCACGCAGGGTGGCGGCGTTCGGGAAATCGTTTCGACTGACAGGCTCGTCTTCAAATTCGGCGTGACCGGCAGATAATCAACGGCCTTAATTATCAGTTACCCTAATGATGTCAAGCGGCGGCGGCCGATTCGACAAATCGCTACGATCCGCCCGCCTCCCAGAGCAGCGCCTCGACCGGTGCGCCCGCCAGCACGGTGACTCCCGGCTCGACGCGCACCAGAGCGCGGCTGCGGCTCAGGGCAAAAAGAGCGTGCGATTCCTGCCTCCCGGCGGGCGCGAAACGTCCGGCGGCATCGAGCGTTCCACGCAGATAATGCGGCCGGTCGCCGTCGTTGACCAATTCGACGGCCGCCGTCGCCGGGAAGGCCGTGAGCGGGAGCGCCTCGTCCGCCGCCCCGGCCATCCTCAGCAACGCCGGGCGCACGAAAAGCACGAACGTCACGAACGCCGAGACCGGATTGCCGGGCAGTCCGAAAACATGGGTCTTCCCGCCGTCCTCGTGCGCGGCCGTAGAGGAACGGCTTGCCCGGCCGCACGCCAACGCGCCACAGATCGAGGCTCACTCCGGCGGCGGCCAGGCGTTCCTTGACGAAATCCCGCTCGCCGACGGAAACGCCGCCCGCGATGACGAGCGCATCGTGCGCGCCAAGCCCGGCGGCGAGCTTGGCGTCGAGGTCGTCGCGGGCGTCGCGGGCGCGTTCGAGGATCGTGACCGCCGCGCCGAAGGTGGACGCCAGCGCGGCGAGCAGGATGCCGTTGCTCTCGTAGATTTCGCCAGGGCCGAGGGGTTGACCGGGCGGGCGGAGCTCGTCGCCCGTGGCCAGGATGGCGACGCGTGGGCGGCGGCGGACGGCGACCGAGGCGAGACCCTGGGATGCCAGCAAGCCGAGACGGCCCGGCGTGAGGCGGTCACCAGCGGCGAGGATACGTTGACCCCGCGCCAGATCGTCACCCGCCCTCCGGATGAACTCCCCGGCGGCGACGGGTTCCTTGAGAACGATCACGTCCCCCGTGCGCTCGACATCCTCCTGCATGACCACCGCCCCCGTGCCCATTGGCACCGGAGCGCCGGTAAAAATCCGCACCGCGCCGCCGGGTTCCACCCGCAAACCGCGGTCAGGACCGGCGGGCTGTTCACCGTGCACGATTAACCGCGTGCCAGCCGCCAGCGCACCCGAATGTTCATCGACGGCCACGGCGTAACCGTCCATCGCGGAATTATCAAAAGCTGGCAGAGCATGCGTCGCGGCACGGTCACCGGCTGCGTACCGGCCGAGTGCGTGGAGCAGCGGAACCGCCTCTTCTTCCAGCGGCGAGACGCACGCCAGGATGCGTTGGCGGGCCTCGTTTTCGGTCAGCATGTGTACGAATCGAAGAAGGATTATCGCACGGGCGGCAGCGCGGGTCTCGGCGCGGAAGTCCGGCGCGGCTGCCGGGGACGGCGATGCTGGCGGCGCGCCCGGGATCGTTGGGATCACGGTGCGACCGGGAGCCGGGTCGATGAACACGTCATCGCCGACGTGAGGTTCGCCCGCCGTTACGTCTGCGACCACGAACGGCGGACGACGTTCGTGGGAAACCCGCAAGGCGCCGGTGACGTTGCCCGCCGCACGGCAAATCAACGCCTGACCATCGACCAGCGATGAAACGGGCTGGGCGGTCGGCGTCTCGATGAGGACGAAGCGTTGGCCCGTGCCGATGACGTGCACGGTCCCCAGACGTTCGCCGGAAACCGTGTGGACCGCAGGGGTCGGCGAAACCGCGCTGGTGTCCGCAGTGCCCGGCTTATTGGCCGCAGGATTGCCGGTCCGGTGCGGCAACCGGATGCATGCACTCGTGAAAAAGAGCGCGATCAGGGCGCAAAAAAAGCCGCCTGTGTAGCGGCACGACCGCATGAAATTTCGTTCGGTGGCAGGGAGGCGTCGGGCAAACATTGTCGGTGGGGAACCGAATAAGCTCCGGACCACGGCGGGGTGTCAATGTTTCTTCATTGACCACGGCTTCCACTATGCGCTAGCTTGGAACCTCGCGCCATGTGCAGGCAAGGCGCATCTGATTCTGGTGAGGTGGCTGAGTGGTCGAAAGCAGCGCTTTGCTAAAGCGCCGTAGTCCAAAAGGCTACCGAGGGTTCGAATCCCTCCCTCACCGAATCGCTGTGAATCAAGCACTTGCACACGACTTGCACACGTTGTTACAACGAGAGTTACAACAAATCTTAGTTGTATTAGATGATTGCTGCATGGATGGCGAGTTGCCATACTTCACGAACCCATGAGCGAGTCAGCCGATCCAAGCGAAGCCAAACCGGTGGAAGTCCCAGCCGGGCCGATCATCGACGTACGCCTTGAAGTACCGGAGCGTGTGGACGAAAGCACGCAAGTTCAAGGCAGCGACGCTACTCCCAGCGATCCGGTCGTAATAATCGTTATCCCCGAGCCTTCGGAGAAATCTGGCGACAACGAATAATGCACGAGGCCGACCCATTCCAATGAGCGATAAGCCGAAACCGCCGCCGCCCCAGCCGCCACCACAGCCGGTCAGACCGCCGCAGGGGCCGGCGGAGGACACCCGGACTCAGAATCCCGGTGCGCCGCATCGGGAGACTTACGGAACGCCCAGACGCCCACCCCGGCAAGCACCAGTAAAACGAGGTCGGTAGCTACCGCCAGCCAAACAGGAGTGCCCTCCAAAGTCATCAAACCGAGTGGCACGATGGCCAACAGCGTGAATGCGGGGATCAGGATGACCGATTTTCGGGCGTGGTTGATTGCACTGCCGATTTCCGCGTTACGCCTAATCACGTCATTCGCGTACGCCTCAATGCGCCATGCCTCTAGATAACGCACTTCGATTGGCCTGAGCTCCATTATCCTCTCCGTCGATAAATTTTGAGCAGAATTACCCTTTGGCTTCACGCCAGAGGTCATCAGGCCTTTATACAGAAGTCGGCGCGCTTCAAGAGCGGTTGAGACGACCGCGAGAAACAGTGGAGCAATCACCCACCAGAATTTTGCTGCCTGAATTGGATGCTCATCGTATTGCTTCGCGAAGATTGAAATGAGGTATCCCGAGCCGCCAATGAGAATCGCGAAAAACCACTGCAGCGTGGTGTGTGCCTCGCGCGTCAAAATCTCTCGTGACGCCAGCACGAAGTCATACATTCTGGTCGTCTGTTCCTCAATAAATTCGACTCTGGCAGGCGTCAGCTTGGCCAAAAGGTCGGTGTTCAGAGTGGCCTGAGTCTCCATCCTTAGAATCGTACCACGGTGCGCAACATACCACTTCGCCCTTTCTTTTGCGTGGATCGCAGACCCGGCTCGCCCTGAGTTGGGATCGCGCGCAAACCGCCGCGCGGCGCTGGGTCGATTCGCTCAACATCCCCACCCGCTCGCTCAAAGGGAAAACAGTGGATCTCACCACGCAGGCCCTGGGACTCGCCAACACCTACCCCGAGCCAAAGTTTCGCACGATGGTCATCCGTGCGGCGAAACGACTGCTTAAAACGCGTGGTGTCGAAGTGATTATTCCTGAACCTGGATCACCTACTACCTGATGGACACATCCAATATTTCCAACTCAGACTTTGCGAAATTCCAGCGCAAGCTAACTGAAGCTGGTTACCTCAAAAGCGGTTTCGTCGGAACAGGTGCCGACTGGCATTTTGACTTTGGTGATGGACGCGGAGTGGCACTCGCCGGGGTGAAACGTTTTCTAATGGACATGGGGCCTGATAACTTACTGTCGAAAAAGGAGTTGATGCTGCTCGCCTTTATGCTTCACCATACCAATGCACAAGGTCAGTGCAGCGGCAGCGATTGAAGCGAGCCTCGCTTTAATTGAAGCCTGATGCCGATCACGCTTGAGTAAATGTCTCGTTCTTGTCAGCCTCCACGCCTCCACGCCTATGACGATCATCGAGCAACTCGCCCAGATAGACAAAATTATCGCCGAAGATGGTCATATCAATCGCGTTCGACTTGCTCTTGTGAAGGTCCGGGTTGCCGCGCAGGCCCTCACCGACGAAATCGCACAACTTCGGAAATCACGTGAGGAACTTCAGAGGGCACACGTCGAAAAAGAGACGATGTTGCGCAAGCTGGTAACGGACCAGCTTGAGCTGCTTCAGAAGTCTGAAGCGCCATCCGAAGAAGCGAACTTGAAGAAGCCCGCGAAAACTGTATCTGCTACGAAGTCGAAACCACGGCCATTTCAAAATCATCAACGCCGCTCGTGATCTGCACTTTCGGTTTCAGCATCAAGGCATTGCCCGCGAACGGCCGGTAATCGACGTGGTGCTGCCAGCGGTCCCATTTCCGGGTGATCTTCGTCACGTCGGGATGCTGGCTCTGTAGAGATTGCGCCATCGCCAGCCGTCCCTCCCCGCTGTACAGCTCGTCGGTATTGCCGCCCTTCATCGTCATCGTCGCCATCTTCTCCGCCAGGAAAGCGTTGAAGAGCACCGTGCACATGCCCGCCTTGAGGGCACGCAGCGAAAGGTCCGTGTCCTCGTTGTACCGGCCGCGCCAGCGGAACGGCAGCGCGTTGTCGATCAGGATGCAGGAATACACCCGCGTGTTCGCGGTGAAGGCCGGAATTTTCCCGCACTTGCGCGGGGCGAACATGTAGTAGTTCGGTCCAGCCAAGGCCACGTTATCGTACCGGTCGACGAACTGCTCCATCGCGCGAAAGATCGTGCCGTCGCCCACCCGGATTTTGTTGTTCCGGTTGAAACGGAAGAACGACTTGATGTTGTCGTCCATAATCCAGTGCCGCCGCGCGCCGGTGGTGATGGCGTGCTCCCAGACCCAATTCCGGGCCGGGATGGACCCGAGGCCCAGGTGGCTGAACGGCAGGACCAGAATCTTCGCCGGATCGATGACGGCCGCGTACTGCTCGAACTCCTGCGGCTCGACAACGATGTGGTACGGCACGCCGAGGGCTTCGAGAGCCTTGGCTGTCAAACGCGATTTCCAGCGGCCCTTGCTGATCACGTAGACCGGATAGGCCGGGTTTTGCGGGTCGCTACTGCGGTAGCACTGATGAGCGACCTTCAGCGGCTCGACGGGCGGGAAATGGACGTAGCGAGTCCGATCCGTGAGCGGTTGCCCGATGGTGCTGGCGAAGTCGGCCAGCGCGGCGGGATTCTGAAAGTGAACCCAGACGCTTTTCCAAGGTTCGAGGTTGCGGTGCTCGTACTCGGGCATCCCTGCCCAAGCCTCCCGCCATTGGTGTTTCTGTGACGGAGTCGAATCAGGCGGCGTGGTCGTGCTTATTTCTTCATGGTCTGCGGTCTCGCGGTAGGATTTGGTTTCCCACCACGAGGTGTCAACGGCGGCTCAGGCGAACAGGTCCTCGCCGGCCGCCGTTCTCCGACGGAATTCCGCGAGCATCTGCCCTTCGCTCATGCCGTGCGCCCACTCGGGGATCAACTCGAAGTGCGGCTCGTCATCGATGCTCTTCCAATCGCCGCCCCAGAACAGACCGAGACTTTTCCCCAGCGCGCCGAAGCTGGTGGTAGGTCGTCGAGAGTTGCCCGGTCGTGACGCCGCGGCCTTCGAGGTCGTCGGCGTAACGGCCGTCGGGCAGGAACCAGCCCAGGTCGAAAGCCGAGCGGAAATTGTGGTTGGAATATCCCGCGGGCGCGTTGGTGACCTTGCGGCCCGGCGCGGTGCGGCCCTGCGCGTAGAGAGCCGTCTGTTGCGCATAAGATCGATAGGCGCTGACGATGCGCACGACGATGCCGACGGCGAGCGCGGCCAGGATCAGTGCCCGGGCGAGCGGTTGCACACGCGGGTGGAGTTCGGCGATCAGGGTCTCGCTGTGCGCGTCAACCGTGCCACCGACCGCAACCGGCGCTGCCGGCGGCGTGTCCTGGTGGACGGGGTGCTGGACCGCCGGGCCATCGGAGAGAAAAACCTTCAGCGCATCCTTGCTCTTGTCGCCGAAGTCGCCGTCCACCTTGACGCCGAGAAACTCCTGGGCCTGCCGGATCGCGGCGTCGGTGGCCGTGGCGGGGTCGAACGAGCGGAGGCTGGCGGGATCGAAGTCGGCGAGGTCCATGCCCTGCCGCGACGTGTCAACGTCAGGACGCTGGCGGCGACTTCTGGGCTTCGGCGATCCGGTCGTCGCGGTACTTGAAAAACTGGCAGCCGAGGATCACGGCGACCAGCGGCACCGTGCCCTCGGGCAGCGGGTGCAGCGTGAAGTCGTCGAGCGCGCAGCACACCGACCAGGTCCCGACCATGACGACGACCACGAACAGCAGGCTCGCGCACACCGCGCACACCGCGCCGCGGCGGTTGCGGACGATGGAATCCCAGCGGGAAGGTTTTGCTTTCATGGGTCAGGCGGGCAGCCAGAACGTGTAGAGCGGGAACGCGGCCTTGAGCACGCCCGCGCCGAGGTGGTAGCCGACGGCGATCCATTTCCAGACGAGCCCGACGATCCAGCGCAGTTCCTTTTCGATGAAAGCGCCGCAGAAAAAGTCCGCGACCAGGGACAACAGAAAGAGGCCGATCCAGATCAGCCGCGAGTGGACCACCTTTTTGATGGTGACGGCCTCGGCGCTTGCCAGCCCGGTTTCCCTGGCGTCGTGTTTGGCGAGCGCGTCGATCTGCGCCTGCTTGGACGCCTGGAGCCGGTCCATCTCGCCGACCTGGTAGAGCGTCGCGGTGAGCTGGTCCTGCGCGGCGCGTTTTTCCTGTGCGTCGGCGGAAAGGAGCGTGGAAAGCTGCGCGGCTTCCTGGCTGTTGGATTTGATGCCCTTCGCGGTGGCGACGGTGGCGAGCGCCTGCTCCTGGACGCCGAGGGCGACGGAGCGGTCCACGTGCGTTTTCGCCGTGGCGAGCGGCGCGCGGACGGCGGCCGTCGTCGGCAGGGCGATGTGCGCGGGCGCGGGCCCGGCGGAGCAGGCGTTGCAGCAGAGGATGACGATCACGGCCGCGACCGCGATCCAAAAGATATTCCAGGCGCGAGGGCTCATCCCTCGTCGTCCCGTGTCAACGTGCGGCCGGCCGGCGCGCGCTCGCGTCGCTCAGCAGGTCGATCTGACGTTGCTGGTTGGTGACGATGGTTTCGAGCTTGGTCACCGTGGCGCTCTCATTGGCCCGCCAGGCGTCGGCCGCGCTGATGTGGTCTTTGCGGTCGCGCTCGATGTCCTCGATGCTTTTGCGCAGACCCTCCGTGGCGTTGGTCACCATCTCCTTGCAGGCCGTGGTGACGGCGAGAATCTGCTTGTCCGTGTTGGTGGTCAGGGCGCTGATTTGCTTTTCGCTGTTGGTCTCAACGGCGACGATGCGAGCGTCCTGCGTGGTGAGATGCTGGTCCACGCCGGTCTTCCAGCCGCCGTAGCTGATGAGGATTCCCCCCAGGCGACGACGCCCACGAGAAACGACACGCAGCCGACGGCGGCGGTGCCGAGCACGCCGAGCACCGCGATCCAGAGGCGTGGGGTGATGGTGGGAGCGGCGGGGTCGGTCATCGGGGCAGGTCGTAGGTGGCGGAAACGCCGGTCTTGACGGTCGTGGTGCGCTGGCGCGTGCGGCCGTCGGTTTCGGCCTCGTCACGCTCGCAAAACACGGTGACGTGATTGGGTCGGACGGCGGTGCAGCCCGTGCACAGCAGCACGAAAGGGAACAGCGCCAAACAGCCGAGAAATCCGCGCAGGGTCACAGCGACGCGCGGGGTGTCAACGTGCGGTCGCGCTCTCCAGCCACCACGCCTGCCCGACGGGCCAGCCGGGGAACGCAACGCGCGCGACCGTCAGTGCGGGCGGGAACGTCCTGGCGTCGGGCCACGGACACCGCAGCGGGCGGCTGCCGCTCGTGTCGTCGTAGCAAATGAAGCCCTCCGGCAGGCGATAGACGAGGGCGGCGTGCCCGGCGCGGTTGTCGGCCGAGCGGAACAGGAGGATGCGCGCCGGGATGGCCGGATGGAGGAACGGCCGGGCGCGCTCAATGACCTCGCGCCGGTTGGCGGCGGCGAGCAGGCACCCGTCGATGGGTTCGGGCGTGGCGCACCCCGGCAGCAGCAGGAGGAGCGGAAGCAGGCAAAAAAGCCGCGCGCGGGTCACCTCCCGGCGCGGCTGTCAACGAGGGGTCAGGCGGCGGTAGGAGCGGTCACAGCCTCGACGGCGGCCACGGTGGTGGCGGACTCCACGGCCGCGAACGACGCCTCGTATGCCTGAATCCAGCCGATGCAGTTGTCCACCAGCGGCGCGAACGCGGCGGGCACGAGGTTGTGGTCGAGCGTGTCCTGCAAGCCCTGGACCGCGCGGGTGCGGTCACCCTTTTCGAGCGCCGCGTCGCAGCCCGCGCGCACCGGGTCGAACTGCCACTGACCCCCGAGCGGGGCGGAGGCGAACTGAGCGAGCAACGCGGCCTTGAGCGATGCGGACAGGCTGGCGAGCTTGGCCGCCTTGGCCGCGACCAGCACGGGGTCGGGCGGCAGGATCAGCTTGCGCGCGTCGATAAACGCCTCGCACTCGGCCTGGCTGCCGTAGTAACACCCCTCGCCATTGACCCAACGCTGGGTGCGCGCGGCCACCTCGCCGAACGATTTGACCTTTTTGGTCGTGGTGTCCCAGAGCACGCGGAAGAGGGACGCGGGTTCGGGAGTGGTGACGGGATCGCTCATGGGAATGGGAAGCTAGTTGGTTTCGACCTCGCCTTGGCCACCGTTAAGGGCCTGGATCGCGGCGAGGCTCGCGTTTGTGAATGCCACGACCCCCGGGCTGCTGCTGAGGATGGCCGGACCGGCGAACGCGACAGGATAGTCGGCCTCGGACGTGTCCGCGCCGGTAAACGAGCCGTCGGGATTGAGGTTGCTCGGGCCGGGAAAATAAGCTACCGGCGAGCCGCCAAAAAGTGTGTTGATCCGGGTAACTACATCCACCATCGCAGGCGAGTCCTGCACTCCAACCGTGGCGGTGTAGCTGATATTCATATAATTGCTATACGCAAACGATGAACCGCTCAGCGGAATGGTCGCATCATAGTTTACGACGTACAGAAAGGTGTTCGCTGAACCGGCATTTAGCGTGACGGAATACACCAACCCCGCGTTGTCCGGGACCGGCTCGGGTAGCTGGAGGCTCACGCTGGCGTCCTGGTGAGCGACGTTGACGGGCGGCACGGCGTTGGTGCCGCCGCTCACGTCGATATTGAGCACGCCGTACCAGTTCGTGCCGTATAGTTGGCCGCCGCTGATCCCGGCCGCGATGGTGTCGAGAATGGCCTCGACGTTGGTCAGCGCGTTGCCGTTCAGCAGCACGTTGATGGGCACGTTGCCGTAATTGCCGTAGACGATGTTGGCCGCGCTGATGATCCACGCCAGCACCTCGGAAGGAGCAATGGAAGTCAGGCCCTTGCCGGACAGGTCGAGGGTGATGCCGCTGGGCGATGGGTTGACCAGCGCGAGCCGGTGGGCGTAGGCGAGCGACACGCCGGGCGGCTGGAGCACGGCGGCGCTGGTGTCGAGCGAGGCGGCAGCGATGGAGGCCGCCAGCGCCGCCGGCGTGGGGTAGCCGCTCGGCCCGGGGATGTCCACGGCGGGCGACTCGGTGCCCTTGATGAGATTGTTTTGCGCCTGGAACGCGAACGTCGCCGACGGCACCGCCCCGCTCAGGATTTCGCCGATCAGGTTGACCGTGCCGGGCGAGGTGCCGTTGGTAGCGACCGGGAAGAGCGCGCGCAACGCGGTACTGTCGATGGTCAGCGACGCCGTGTAGAACGCGCCGGGCTGCGTCGGATCAGCCGGGGCCGTGAACGCGTCCGTGTACACGTCGAAGGTCGTGTCGGAATAATTTCCCAGCGCCACCGTCCCCTGTTTGAGGCCGAACTTGATCGTGCTCGAAGGAGCCGCGACCGGCGTGCCTTTTTGCCCGGCGACGTTCAGGTACTGGATGCGCACGGGCTCCGTGCTCATCAGCTTGCCCGTGGGCGTGTCGGTGGCCGCGACCGCGTAGTCGGGCGACTGCAACCGCTGGCCGGTGGCGGCGTCGAGATAAAAAGTCTGGATCACAAGAGCCCGCGCGGTGTCAACGCGAACGCTCGGAAATCAGAGCTTCGCGCCGGTCGTGGGATCGAACGTGCCGTCCCATTCCCAGAACGCCACGGGCGTAATCACGTAGCTGATCGTCGGCACGTCGGATGCCCCGCCCTGACTGCCGTCGGCCTTGGTGAGGTAGTAGCGGCCCGGGATGCTGCCCGAAACCCCATCGACAGTGATGGGGACGTTCACCGCGACGGCATCGGCACCCACGGAAGCCGCCGGGACCGGAAACTCCAACGACTCGAAAGTGGAATCTCCGGCGGTGCTCGTGAAAAAACCCGTCGCTGCGTTCCATAGGTAGGAGGCAGTGCCGGGGTTATAAACAACGTTCGCGCTGAACGCGTCAAAAGTCGCGCCGTAGAGCGTCTCGGGATCGGAAGTCACCGTGCTGATCCCCGCCAGCGGGCCATCGAAGAGCAGCCCGGTTTCGTCGGCAAGAACCCTTTCGTAGATCGTGGTGCTCGTTTGCGCGCCCATCGTCAGCACCGCCTGCCAGCGGCGCACCTGCCAGTACCAGCGGTGCATCGTGGCGAGCGGCAGCGACAGGATCGCGGACCCGGTGCCGTGGGGGACGCTGCGCGGGAAAAGTGCCAGGGTACTGTAGCTCGCCATGCGGACCTCTTACGGCGGATTGACGAACGTGTACCCGGGCGGCGGCACGCTGTAGGCCTTGCCGTCGCACGAAATCAGAAAATACGCGACCTGGCCATTCACCGTGCCCGCGAACACGTAGAGATTCGACGCGCCGCCGCTCCCGCCGCCGCCGACATCTGCGGCATTCAGCTCGATGGTGATTTTCCCGTCCGCGACGGTGACCTTGTTCTGCGTGCCTTGCGGGTTGACCGTGGCGTTGGCCAGGTTGTTGCAGACCTTGACAGCCGCCGCGACCGGTTTCCACAGGTCGCGCACGTCGTCGCCGGCCTTGGGCGGGTTGATCTGTTCCATATAGCGAGGAGAGAAAAACGGTCAGCCTGCGGACGCCGGGACCGGCACGTTGATGGCGTCGCCCCAGAACGCGAGCGTGGGTGCCGCGATGTAGCGCGAGGAGCGTTCCATGAAGGGATAGCGCCACATCCGCTCCTTGCTGTCCTCGGCGAGGATCTCCCCGTCGGGACTGACCAGGAACGCGCCGTACGTGCTGTCCACCGTGAGCGTGCCCTCGCCGCGCTTGAAGAAACTCTTGTCGGCGAGCTGCAGCAGGCGCGGGGCCAGCTTCGTGGGCCAGTTCGCGCGGTCCTTGACGTGGAAATACTCGCGCCGCACGCGCGAGGTCACCTCGAAGTTCGTCTCGCCGAGCTTGATGGTTTCGCCGCCGGAAATCAGGAACTGGAACCCGTAGGACGTGCTCTCGAAGGTGTCGCGGTTGGCCGGCAGCGTGGCGAACGTGCGCACCCACGAAACGACCCCGCCACCCACGGCCTTGAAATCGTCCTCGTCCAGGAGCAGCAGCGCGTTGTTGAACGAGCACGGGGTGCCCAGCGCCGTCGGGGTGAACCGGTACGCGAACTGCATGTACCGCTGCTTGCAGACAACCGTGGCGATGTCGCCCTCGCCCGCGAACGGGAACTCCGGCCACATCATGCCGTCGGGCTGGGCCTCGTTGAAATCGCCGTCCGGATAGACTCCGGCCGAGTTGAACGTGCCCCCGAAAAACGCGGCGAACGCCGAGGCCGCGCCGCTGTAGACCGGGTCGCTGATGCCGCCGGGCAGCACGGGTCCGGCGGGCGCGGCTCCCTCGACGCCGCTGACCACGATGAGTCGGCTGACGGCCGTGCCGTTGGGGCCGGTGACCTTGCACAGGTACACCCCGCCCCCGCCGACCGTGGCGATGGTGAGCGTGTCTGTGGCCGTGCCGCTGTAGGACGCGCCGTCGGCAAGCGCCACGTCGCCCGAGGCGGTGTGCTGGAACCACGCGTAGGCGAGCGGTGCCGTGCCGGTCGCGGTGATGGGCAGCGTGCAGGGGCTCCCCACCGCGACGATGGTGTCGGGCGGCTGGGAAGTGATGGCCGGATCGCCGCCCGTCGCGGGCGTGCCCCCGGTGGTGTCGGGCGGCAGGACGGTGAGCGTGGCCACGTCGCTGAGCAACTGGCCTTCCAGGGCGACGGCGATCTCGCACTGGTAGCCGCCGGCGTCGGCCGACTGGGCGTTGGGGATCGTCAGCCGGCAGGCCGACCCGCGCACGAGCACGCCGTCGGGCAGCGGCACGTAGCCGCCGATGAGGTTCGTTTTGCCCGGATCGCCGGGCGCGGGGATATACGAGAGAAGCGCCCCGGCGGGCAGGACGCCGCCCCCCGCCGTGCCCCAGGCGAAGAGTTTGGGGTTGCCGCCGCCGCCCACGACGGTGAAATGCACCGTCGCGCCGGTGCTGGCGGAGACATCGGCGGGCTGTTGAGAAATCGAGACGGCCATCGGGAGTTACCCCGAAGGCCGGTGTCAACGATCAGCGGTTTTTGAAAGCGCCCCCGAGGGCCTTCTCCACGCTGTTGACCGCCGTGACGATGTTCTCGCCCTTCCACGAGTTGGCGTCGCCCTTGCCGGCGTTGGCCGCCCCGGCCTTGATCTCGTCGATGCGGTTGCGCGTGTGGACGGCGAAGTCCATCGCGTGCGTGGCGACGCGTCGCTTGTTGGCCGCCCCGGAAAACTCGTCGAAGTCGCCTTCGTTGGCGGCCGTGGCCTCGTCGTGGCGCGCCTTGGTGGACGTGGCCGTCCCGACCGCGCGGTCACGGGCGTCGTTGGCGCGCATCCGCTTGAGCTTGTCCTCGGCCGACATGCCCACCTCGTCGGCGGCGTTGGCAGTATGTTCGTCCCGGCGGTTTGCCGCGATCTGGTCCAACTCCGTCTGCGGTGCTCCGCGGCGCTCGGCTTCTTTTTTCTCGCGGTCGTATTTGCGGTCGGTGTCCGAATCTTTCTCTTCCCCGGTTGCCTGGTAACCCCGGCGGTTGATGTTTTTCTGTTCGTTCTGGAGCGCCGTCATGCGCGACTGCTCGGCGAACGTGAGGTCCTCGATGGCCTGCGTGAGTTCGTGGAGCTTGTCGTCGAGACCGGCGTTGAACCCGGCATCGTTGCCGTTCTCCTTTTTGTTCCAGTCCCGGCGCTCGCCGATGCGGTCGATCTCGCGCTGCATGAGCGCGGCCTGGGCCTCGGGGCCGCGTCCGGTGTGGGCGTGGTCCTCAGTGTCGGCAATGTCGATGGAGCGAAGATTTTTCTGCTTCTCGAACTCCGCCCGCTGTTGCGCGTTCCGGGTTGCCTCGGTGATGAGACCGGGCATCTGGTCGGGATGGAACGCCGCACCGGCCATCCGGCGGGCAATGTCCTTGCGCTCCAGCTCCAGCGTGTTCTGGCGCACCTGGTCGGAACTGCCCCGCAGGCTGGCGATCCGCTGCTCCAGCCCGGCCTGCGTGTTTTTCTCGGCGGTGGCTTTCCTGGCCTGCGCGACTTCCTCGCGGGCGTTGTCGGCCGAGAGCTTCAGCGCGTCGTAGGCCGCGCCGGTTTTCTCGCGGCTGTTGTCCAGCAGGCCCTGCGCGACGCTCAGGCGCTGCTGGGCGATGCGCACGTCCACGTTGAGACCTTCGCGCTTGATCTGAAGAATCTTCTCCTCGGCCGCCACTGACGCCGCGTCGTTTTTCTCGGTGCGCGCGGCATCCTCGGCGTCCAGCGCGGCCGTCTTGGCGCGGTTGGTGTTGTCGTCGTGCTCCGGCCCGGACTTGGCGCCGTGTTCCAGCTTTTCCTGCGCTTCGCGGGCGCGGATCGAAGCACCTTCCACGCGGACGTTGCGGCCTTCCGAGCGGACCGTGTTGATGTCGCGCGAGGCATCGTTGCCGGACTTTCGATCCGCATCGGCACGGTCCTGCTTCTCCGAGCCGAGATTGTAGTCGGCGTTTGCCTTGTCGATCAGGGCGTTGCGGGCGTGGACGGACGCCTCGTCGTCGGCACGGTGCTTGGCCTTGGCGGCGGCAATCCTGTCGTCGCGTTCCTTGGCCAGCTTGTCGCGCGCGGCCTTCGGACTGCCGTCGAACTCCCGCTGCTCAATGTCGGCGTCCTGGCGCAGAGAATCCTCCAACCCGAACGCGGCCGTGTTCGCCTGCGTCTGGGCGTCGATCTCGTCGCGCTTGGAAACGCCGGCGTTGAGAATCTTGTTCCAGAAATGCCGTTTCTTGCGCGCCTCGCGGGTCTTCTTGACCTGGCCCTCGTCGGCATCGAGCACGCCCTCGTACTGCTCCGACGAACTCGCGCTCTCGGAGCCGACGATGTCGTTCTCACGGCGCTGGCGGCGCGCTTCGCGGTTGGCGTTGTGAGCGGAAAGTGCGATGCCGAACCCGGCGAGGGCCGCGACAACGGGGGCGATCACCGGCAGGAATCCCGCCAGCGCCGGGCCCAGCGCAGAGAGCAGGCGCGGCGCTTCCATCATCACGGATTGACCCAGCGGGATGCCAGCAGATGCGCTGCCAGCCAGGGAACGGGCGACGTGGCCCAACTCCATCTTGCCCATGCGGCTGATGGCGAATTGGCTCGCCGCCGCTCCCCCGGCTTCCTCGGCCATCGTGATGGCGGCGCTCGGGCCGGAGGCCGCCGGCATGGCCAGCCGGGTGGAATCGGCGGCGAGCTGCGCGCGACGGCCGCGCTCGGCCTGCTCCAGGTTGCGCAGGTGCGTCTCGTACCGGGCGCTGTCGTCGGCCGCCGCGACCGCCGGCGGTTTGATCGCCTCCAGCGCCTTGAGCTGCCTGCCCATCGCGGTCGCCTCTTCGCGGGCCTCCCGCAACGAGGTGGTCAGCATCTTGTATTTCCCGGCCATCTCCTCGGTCTTGCCGGAAGCCATGCGCTGCTCCAGGAGCGCTATCTCGGCGGAGAGGAGCTTGGCCTTTTCCTGCGCGTCTTTGAAACCGGTCTCGCTGGCGTTGAGGCCCCGCGCGAGGTCCGCCTCGTCGATGCCGAGTTTGAGGATGTAGGATGGATTGCTCACAAAAGGGTCAGGAAGGTTGGCCGGTTGGCGCGGTCACCGCCGCGGCGGCCTGGAGCGAACGCTGGAAGTCGCCGCGGACCTTGTCGCTGCGGCGGTTGATAAATTTTGCCTCGTGGTCTTTGCGGAGGGTGATGCGGCGCAGGACCTGGTAGAGTTTTGGCAGCGCGGTGTGCATCGTCTGCTCGACGCTCCATCCGCACGACTCCGCGAAGATTTCGCAGTACACGGCCTCCTGGCTGGTCGTGGGCGTGCTGCCCTTGCCGCCGCCGCTGGCCGCCGGCGAATCCAGGAACATCTCTTCCAGGAACTCGCCGATCTGGCGCGAGCATTCCGCCAGGTCCGCCAGCGCGTCGATGGTGCGCAGGCGCGCGATGAACAGAGCGCGTGCGCCGTCGTCACCCGCGCGAAAATCGGGCGAGGCGATCCACAGGAAAAGCGCGACCGCCGCCGGCGTGACCGCGCCCCCGTAGAGGAACACGCTGCCGGCCGCATCGAGCAACGCGAGACGGTAGAGGGTCAACGGCAAAACCTCGACGCCGCACACCGTGTACGGAACGTCGAGGAACGCGCGGGCCCGGACCGACGCTTCCCAGGCTTTCGCCTCGGCGAGCCCGGGAATGTCGGCGACGTTCACGGCAGGGTGGTTACGCCGGAGGGTTGAACGCCTTGCGGAACGTCAGCGGGATTTTCGTTTCCTTGTCGTTGCCGTACTTGCGGCCGAATTTCACGACCTTGAAGTGCAGGACCGTGCCCGTTACGTCGGTCAGGGTGAAGTAGGTTCCCTTGGCCGGGAGAACGACGGTGGCGCTCGGCATCTGGATGGTGGCGGTGCCGTTCATGACCTCGTCCATCAGGACTTCCGCGGCCGGCTGGCCGACGTTGTCCTTGCGGGTGAGGATGGCGGTGGGATCGTCGAGGTCGATGTCGTCGGCGATCAGACCGACGAGCGTGCCGATGGTGATGAGTTGCGTGCCGAAGACCAACACGCCGTCGTTTACTGGAGCAGGCATAGGTGAGGTGGGATGCTTGTGTGAAAAGCACTCCCGTCCGTCGTGGCCGGGGCGGTGCTGTCACCCCCGCGCCGGTGTCAACGCGCTAGACCGCGGCCGGCAGCACGGGCCACGCGTCCGGCGCGATGGCGAACTGGATGGCGAACACCTCGGGACTCATGTCGAGGTTGCTGTCGGGCATCACTACCGGGATCACGCCGGCGGTGTTGATCGAGCGGATCGTCAGCCAGGCGAGCGCGACGTTGATCGACTCCAGGGCCAGCAACGTGGCCACGCGGACCTTGCCGAGCAGCTCGTCGTGACGCGCGCCGTTGTTGGCGCTTTTGCGGTTGGTCACCGTCGTCAGCACGAGCTGCGCGTGAAATGCGTCAGGCAGCGTCTGCGATGGGTTCGAGTGCGCGCCGACGAGGGCCTTGCGCTGGCCGGTGGCCGCGCCCAACTGGAGCTTGACCTCGATGTACGGACTGGAGCGGATCGCCGTGTCGCGCTCCTGGAGGATTTGCACGCCCTGCATGGCAGCGGTCAGCACGGCGACGGTGGCCGTCTCGATCTGTTGCTCGAACTGGAAAAGCGTGGCGAGGTCCGGCGCGGGCATCGCCGACGCGGGCGTGTCAACGCAGGTGGCCCGCCATCTCGAACCAGCCCTTTTCGAGTTCGCTGTCCACGAAGGCGAGGGTTTCCTCCGCCACGTCGTCCAGCGCGTCCTGGCCGGCCTGGATGACTTCCCGGTACCCGCGGCTGTTGGCGTCCCACTTCACGATGGCGTCGTTCTGGATCTGCGCGACGGCGCTGTCCGGCGTGGCGAGGATGCCGCTACCCGATTGCGTCCACTGCCCCACCCCGCCGTAGCCGCTGCCGGCGCCGAAGAGTTTCGCGGCGGGAATCCAGCCGCTGAGCGCGAAGCTGCCGCTGGAGAGGCGGCTCTTGATCATCGCGTCGATCTTGCCCGCGAACGCCTGCCCGGTGAGGCTGTGCGGGTTGATGCCGTGTTCCCACATGCGCTGCGCGATGATCGCCCGGGCGAGCGGCCACGGACGGTAGAGGGCCTTCGGTTTTTTCATCAACTGTCCGGCGCGTTTGCCGGTCAGGACGAGGGCCTTGGTCGCATAGTATTCCTGCAACTCGGCGGAAATCTGTCCACGGCCGACGGTGGGCGTGTTGGACATGGTTTTGATGACCACGTCCTTCATCTTTTTGTTGACGATGTAGGGCAGCGTCCGGTGGACCCGGACCGTGACATACCAGCGCAACGCCTCCTGGATCGGGGCGAAGTTCAGGTCGTTGGCCACGGCTATTCCACCTCCGAGCCGCTGAAATAGACGATGGGCTGGCCGGGGTCGTTCTCGATGGAATCGACCTGGAAGACGAGCGGCTCTTCACCGACGATTGAAAAGCGGCTGTCCAGCGTGACGCCGGCGGCGACGAACTCCGTGCGTTCCAGGGTGACGCCGACGTGCGCCGTGTTCTGGAAGCCCGCGTCCTCGGCGTCCTGCGAGGCGCTCGGGAAGGTCACCCGCGCCAAGCTCATCGCGTTCCATCCGGGTTCAAAGGAACCCGGCCTCATTGAAGGCCGCCCGCGCTGGCGGTCGCACGCGCCGCGTTCCCCGCATCCGGGTTCAAAGGAACCCGGCCTCATTGAAGGCGTTCGATCTGCAACCACTGTGGCCTGTGCTGCATGCATCCGGGTTCAAAGGAACCCGGCCTCATTGAAGGCCAGACAGGTCGCCAGTCGCCGAAATCGGCGTGCCCGCCATCCGGGTTCAAAGGAACCCGGCCTCATTGAAGGCTGCTGATGGGCAGCGGGATCGTCCGGGAGAGCAGGCCCATCCGGGTTCAAAGGAACCCGGCCTCATTGAAGGCTGTGGCGGAAGAGGTAACAGGAACCCGCCGCTCCGACATCCGGGTTCAAAGGAACCCGGCCTCATTGAAGGCGCAACTACGCCAATCGCAAAGGACACGGCGCTTGGTCATCCGGGTTCAAAGGAACCCGGCCTCATTGAAGGCGCCACAAAGTCCGGGAACGTTGACCGCCAGCGTAGCCATCCGGGTTCAAAGGAACCCGGCCTCATTGAAGGGGCATCTCCGCGCCCTGCATCTGGATCACGGTCGAGCATCCGGGTTCAAAGGAACCCGGCCTCATTGAAGGTACCGGGGGAAGGGTTTTTTCCTCGTCAAATCGGTGGCATCCGGGTTCAAAGGAACCCGGCCTCATTGAAGGGCCTTTCGTCAAAACGCCGCTCGACCAGCTCCGGCGCCATCCGGGTTCAAAGGAACCCGGCCTCATTGAAGGTTCCCTGATACCGGTCTCGTCGCGCAGTGGCGGGCGTTCATCCGGGTTCAAAGGAACCCGGCCTCATTGAAGGTTCTTGCTCTAGCTAAGCGGTTGGCTAGATTGGTCACATCCGGGTTCAAAGGAACCCGGCCTCATTGAAGGCAAGTGCGCTCCCTGAGCGCCATTGATTTCCTGGCATCCGGGTTCAAAGGAACCCGGCCTCATTGAAGGCGGTGGGATTCTGGGCTGGCGGCGGAGCGCTGTACGAGCCGCATCCGGGTTCAAAGGAACCCGGCCTCATTGAAGGCGGGATGACGCGCATCGTACGGCGTTTGAAAATCGGCACATCCGGGTTCAAAGGAACCCGGCCTCATTGAAGGCTGAGGTTTCCAGTCGAGGCGGGCGTTCTTACGCAGGCATCCGGGTTCAAAGGAACCCGGCCTCATTGAAGGAGCGGATCGGTCAGCAAAGCCAAGTCACGCGGGCCGCCATCCGGGTTCAAAGGAACCCGGCCTCATTGAAGGGTTGAACCCGCCCGAAATCCCTATATGTAGGGGTTGCATCCGGGTTCAAAGGAACCCGGCCTCATTGAAGGGAGAACCCGTGGGTTGTACGACAACCATGCGCGTCTCGCCATCCGGGTTCAAAGGAACCCGGCCTCATTGAAGGTTCGCAGCGGACTTCCTTCAGCTCGTACTGATCGATGCATCCGGGTTCAAAGGAACCCGGCCTCATTGAAGGTTCGGCCTTGACGAGCTGGTCACCGAGTTTGCGGACCATCCGGGTTCAAAGGAACCCGGCCTCATTGAAGGTGTAGGCGACGAACGCGTCAACGTCTTCTTCGAGGCTGCATCCGGGTTCAAAGGAAGCCATCCGGGTTCAAAGGAACCCGGCCTCATTGAAGGATCGATGCCATCGACCTGGAAGACTTCTTGGTCGTCCATCCGGGTTCAAAGGAACCCGGCCTCATTGAAGCCATCTCGGCGGGCCGCCGGTTGCCCAGCGTGCCGGCCCATCCGGGTTCAAAGGAACCCGGCCTCATTGAAGCAAGCGGCACGAAGTCAAGCCCGGCAAGAACCCGGCCTCATTGAAGCCCGTAGAGGGTGGCCATCGAGGAGCCGGTGACCTTCTTCCATCCGGGTTCAAAGGAACCCGGCCTCATTGAAGCCGTTTCACCCTTCAGAGGTGCGGCCGCTGAACGACGTCCATCCGGGTTCAAAGGAACCCGGCCTCATTGAAGCCTCACCAGTGACATTTAAAAACAACTTATGAATTGCCATCCGGGTTCAAAGGAACCCGGCCTCATTGAAGCTACCCTTGGCCTAGTGATGAGGACATGAATGTCTTCCATCCGGGTTCAAAGGAACCCGGCCTCATTGAAGCCGCCGCCTGCTTCCCCAAACCAACGCCGCCAAGTCCCCATCCGGGTTCAAAGGAACCCGGCCTCATTGAAAGAGCTGGTGGAACAGGCCGCGCGTGGCGTCGTCCATGCCCCCATCCGGGTTCAAAGGAACCCGGCCTCATTGAAGCCTCTCTCTGTCCAGCAGGTGTGTCTTTTCCTGTAAGCCCATCCGGGTTCAAAGGAACCCGGCCTCATTGAAGGCCGGCGACGACGTAGGTGTCCTCGAACACATCCATGCCCATCCGGGTTCAAAGGAACCCGGCCTCATTGAAGCTACGGTTGGTAAGTTTTTTCACGCTCGCGGGCGGGAACCATCCGGGTTCAAAGGAACCCGGCCTCATTGAAGTGTGCAACTGCGATTTCGCTTCTGCCAGGTCTGCCTCCCCATCCGGGTTCAAAGGAACCCGGCCTCATTAAAATACCAAGTTTTGAGGGTTTAGTGACGAGTGCACAATTTCGTTGAACACGGAGGAGATGCCACATCCGGAACGTACATATGAAACGCATCACGTCAAAGCTTGGCATTTACTCTGAATGGACAAGCGTTCGGTCCTCTCCCTAACCGTACTATGATGGGATAATCACCCCGCAATTTTCCACCGAACGGTATTCCGACCGCTGCCGATGCAAGAATTTGATCGAATCATGGTTGCCTCTCAATCAGGCGCCCATGCAGGTCAATGTGTCGCCAGACTCAGGATAGAAATTCTCCAATTCACCGAGTCGTAGTTTACGTCTGTGCCGGGACCAGGAGTGACAACAAAATCCAGTCTGGTGCCCTTGGAAATTGTCGGCGTGAGATCAATGACCGCTGTGGTTTTGATCGACAGCAACCGACTGAAAAGCTCATTGCCATCGGCGAACACCTTCACTCCGATCCCGTCGCCTTGCGTCGGCGCACGCGGGGCGGCCATGATGCGCACGGGCCCATCGCGGTCGCTGGTCCAGCGCAGCACGGCCCAGCCCTGGCCGCCGTCGATGATGCCGCCGCTGCCCCCTTCCTCGCTCAACGTGAAATACTTTCCCGGCCCCGTCCACGCGTCAGCCCAGTCACCGGGCGAAGGCAGCCAACGCATCGGGCTGACTTTCGCCGGATTGTACGGCGCGGACCCGGTTTTATCGTTGCCTACGAAGTTGTAACTCCACCCGTTTTTCCCCTGCATATCAGAAAAATCGCGCAATGAGTCGGCGATGAGTCGGTCGTTGCGCGGAGTTTCCCTCACGTCGGCGACAGCCTCTTTGTCAGCGACGACATAGATGGGCGTCGCGCCGAAGCGGACTGTGGATGGCTCACTACTGGATGAGGGCGAAAACTCCGAGCCAACGATGCTGAAACGACGGATCGGCCCCGCGAAAGTCATCTCGGCGGTGCCGACTTCCGACCAGCAAGCCCAGACGGTCCGGGCAGGAGCTTCAAAACGGTAGACGAGAGTTCGGTCGTCGGTCGGTTCGCGCCGCACGAAGCTCGCGCCGTTCAAGAGATAGATCAGATTGGCATACGCGGCGTACGGCATCGTAGGCGTGAAGGCACCGGCCGGGTCGTTGTCCGCACGAACGAGACCCATGTTCGTGAACTCCCGAAAATCGCGCGCGAGATACCAGATGACGCGTTGGATTTCCGGGAAGGTGGATTCTACGACCATCATCCGCACGAGATGGGTGGCGGCGTCGGCGCGGTCGGGAGTGGGATCATGCGCGAAACCACATTCGGTGGCCCAGATCGGTTTCGACTTGCCGTGGTTGTATCGCCTGGTGAGTGCGATAAGGTCCGCGAGGGAACGTTCCACCGTTTCCGGCGTCTGATAGGGATGGACGGCGATGGCATCGAGCGAATCCAGCGCGCCGAGCTTGAAGAGTTTTTCCAGATATGGAATGGGAATTTTCACGGTCGCGCCGCCAAGCACGGTAACATCCGGGCGGATGGTTTTCACTTTCGTGTAGGCAGTTTTGAGTAACTCCGTGTAGTACCTGGGCCGGTCCTGCGCGGCGACGCCATCGCAGAAAGTGCCGTTGTATTCGTTCCAGATTTCGATGCAGTGAAGTTGTGGACCGTACCTTTGCAACACCGCCGCGCAGTAGTTGGCGAAGGCCGTGTAACCCTCCTGTGTATGGGGCGCAAGTTTGTATACTTTGACGTTCGGTTGCGTGTCGTAGAGCGCGTTGCCGAACGACGCGTCGAAGAGGACATTCATGTTCCGCTTCCGGGCGGCTTCCATGTACGCCGTAAATCGCGGCGTGAAATCATATTGCCCCCTGGTTTTTTCTAGTGCATCCCAGGGCTGCTCGTCACGAATCCACGAAACGCCCCCTTTTTCCAGGATCGACAACAGCCTGTCGTCCAGTGGCATCCCGGTGGCAAAGTGCGTCATGGCTCCGTACCGAGAGTCGGCCATCCGCGCAATATCGAACCGGGGAACGATGGCGAGGGTGGTGCGTCCTTCCCCCACCGGGACGGTTCCGCGCATGGAAACGAGGTGGAGAATATAATAGCCGGTGCCGACAACCTTCGGGTCGAGCAGGATTTCGTGGTCTTGCACCGGCGCGGTCCCCGAGGCAATCGGCTTGTCGTCGAAATCGCAGATGGTCCAGCGGACTTCGGACCCGCTCAAGATGGCTGCCTTCAGCGCAACCTTTTCGCCGACGGTGAAGATGTTGCCAGCTTGTACCTGCTCAGGGAAACTAACTTCTGCCGCGAGTACAGTGCAGGGTCGATAAATGAATATCAGGAAACCGACAGTCAGCAGGCCGAAAAATGGACGTGCTCGTTTCACGGCACGAAGTAATGAGGCACAAATCGGCTTGTGTTCTGCGTGATCGGTTGCTCGCTTTCCCGGATGCCGATGCCGGCGGCTTCGTCACGCGCGATCCAGGAGCCGATCACAGGAAAGTATCTTCCAAAATCCGGCAATCTTTTCAGCGCCTGATAGATATAATCGTTCGTCCCGCCATCGCCGGGCGGGGTCTGGCCGGTCCGATGCCCGTATTCCATCATGGTAATCCCCGCGCCTTCTCGCCCGAGCGTGGGTTTCTTGACGTAATTTCCACCGAGCGGTTCCGGGCTCGTGTAGGTTGGCAGAAGATTAGGATGGTCGGGATACATCTCCCAGAGCAGCGGCAAGATCGCTTTGTTACTCAGCAACATCTTCCACGCCGGTTCGATCAATCGACAGGGTTCGGCGATCAGGTGCGGGCTGAACCGCTCATCCATCAGCCACTCCCAAGGATAGAGCTTGAACAAATGGGTGATAGGACGGTTTTGCAAATCGACAAAGCGACTGCCGTTCCAGCCGATCTCATCCATATACAGCCTTCCGGTTTGCAACCCCGCCTGCATCGCGGTGTCTTGCATGTACACGGTGGTCGCAAAATCCTCCAGGTGATCGCGCACGCAGGCGAAATGCACGGTGTTGCCACCGATGCCGCCTTCCTTCCAGCGGGCGATCAACTTCTCGTGGATCGAATTGAACTGATCGTACTGCGGCGAACGTTCTTGCAACCAATCCCACTGCACGACGCTTGCCTCCAGCAACGAGGTCGGCGTGTCGGCGTTGTATTCGTACATCTGCGGTGGCTGGTGGCCATCGTAAAACAGGTCGAAGCGTCCATAGAGCGAGAGGTCCTCGCGCTCCCACGACCGAACGATCAATGGGATGAACGGTTCCGGAACCCGGAAACGGGCAAACAGACGCGCGTCGATCACCCGTTGGACGGCTTCCAGGCACAGACGCTGCAACTCGTTGTTCGCGGCTTCGAGCACGTCGATTTCCGCTGCGGTGAACCGATAGCAAACCGACTCGTCCCAATACGGGTCTTCCTGCGTATGGAATTGCAGTCCCAGCCGCTCGACTTTCGCCTGCCAGCCCGGGCGCGGCTCGATGGTCAGGCGTTCCATACGCGGCGAATCGTTGTTGGTCGGGTCAGCATGCGCGGTTTCATTCGCCTCCGCTTCCGCCATGCGAACCGTGCGAACCGAAACCGCCGCGCTCCGTGCTCGCACCTGACGACGAGCCGGACGAATGCGAACCCGACGAAAAATACCCGCTCGACCCAAACCAGTGGTGGTACGACCAATAAGGTGCCGGGGTCGGGCTGGGACTTGCGCCGGGTGCCAGAGGAGTCGCTTGACGCTCGCAGGCCGCCAGCACGACGGAGCCCGTGATCAACAGCACGACCTGCCTGGACTTTTTCACCGTGGAAATAGGTAACCCGACAAAGAGGCGGATTTAACTCATTGAGGCCGCGATGATGTGGCAAATGCCCAGGACAATCGCGCCGCAGAGGATGCCGACTGCCACGTTTTTGTTCTCGCACATCTCCTTTTCCAAATTGAACGGAGTGATCAAATCGAAAAGCTTGAATCCGATCACTGCGATCACGATCCCGATCAAACCAAAAACGAGGCTCGAACCGACCGCCTGCAGAAAACTCGTCGGGTGCCACGTCGTGGGAACTACCGTGGCCGATTCCTCCGCCGCGCGGGCGCAAGGAACGGCCAACAGGGGAAAGCAGATCGCTGACAGAAGCAGCGTCGGACGGAGAGGTGGTAAGCGCATCCGCCGACGCTAACAAACGCAGGACGAACTTGGCAAGAGCGTCTCTCGCACGGCGTTTCACGCACGCAGCCGCCTCGCCCCGCCGGACGAATCGTCACTCGTCGCCGGTAAAAATCGTTTGCAGCGAATTCATGTCGTGACGCCGGGTGAACGCCTGGAAATTCTCGTTTTTCTCGCGGTGGCGCAGATATCCACGCAGCATCTTTTCCACGGTCGGTTTGAGGCTTTCAAACGACACACCGCGAAACAATTCGCGCCCGACCCCCTGGTCCTGTCCGAAGCCGCCGCCGACGTAAACGTGATAGCCCTCCACCTTGTCGGGACCGGTCCGCGTGCCGAGCAACCCGATGTCGCCCATGTAGTGCTGCGCGCACGAATTGGGACACCCGGTGAGGTGAATATTGATCGGTAAATCCAGTGGACAGCGCGACTCCAGGTAGCGGGCTAGCTCGACCGCGTGTTCCTTCGTGTGGGCAGCCGCCCACTTGCAACCCGTCGCGCCCGTACAGGCCACCAACCCACCGCTGACGCTGCTCGCTTCGTGGTGGAACCCCATCCTGACCAGGTTGCGCTTGAGCGTCTCCACGAATCCATCCGGGACGTTAGGGATGATGAGGTTTTGCCACACGGTCAGGCGGATTTCGCCGGTCCCGTAGTTGCGCGTCAATTCCGCCAGCCGCCGCATCTGCCTGACGCTGATCCGCCCGACCGTCACGACGACGCCGACGTAGTTGAGCCGGGGCTGACGCTGCCGGTACACGCCGAGGTGTCCGTGCGGGATCGTGCGCGGCCGGGGCTCGCATTGGTCCAGCGGCAGACGCGCGAGTTTGAAGTCGAGCTTGGCCTCCGCCAGCGCCAGGAACCCGTCGTAACCCAGCCGGTCGATCACGTATTTGAGACGCGCCTTCTTACGGTTGGTGCGGTCGCCCGTTTCGTTGAAGGCGCGCAAGATCGCCGCAGCCAGGGCAACGCAATCCTGCGGTCGCACGAGCACGCCCACGTCCTTGGCAAACTGCTGGTGTCCGGTGATGCCCGCCAACTCCAGGCGGAAATACACACCCGGCTCGACGCCCGCCGTTTTCGCCGCCGCCTCACCGACCCGCACGGCCATGAAGCCCACGTCGTTGGTGTCCACCGCCGCGCTGACCGCCCCGCCGCCGTCGAAGGCGATGTTGAACTTGCGCGGCAACCCGTACAGGTCACGGTTATTGAGGATGTAATGGTGCATCGCCTTGGCCAGCGGCCGGGGGTCGATGAGTTCGTCCCAGTCGATACCGGCGGTGGGTGTGGCGGTGATGTTGCGCACGTTGTCCACACCCGAGCCTTTGCTGGTGAGACCGAGTTCCTGGAGGCGCAGGAGCACCTTGACGATGTGGCGTGGGGGTATCTGCCGGATTTGCAGGTTGGCGCGCGTCGTGATGTCGAGCGCGCCGCCGGCCCATTCTTCCGCGATGTCGGCGAGGCCGTCCATCTGCGTGGCGGTCAGCTCACCGGCCGGGATGCGCATGCGCAGCATCATCGATTCCTGCGCCGGGCCGACGTAGAACATGCCGTGATTACGAAAATAATACGTGTTCTTTTCGTCGGGCAGTTGGTCGTGCTCGGCCGCCGCGAGCAGACGGTCCCAGATGTCGAGGCCGTCCTGTTCGAGTTTCCAGAGTTCGGGTTTGGAAAGCTCGGAAACTGGCGTGCCGAACACGTTGGGTTCCTCGGGTTCGGTGGAAGCCGCCTGGTTGACAAGCCCGGTCGTGGGTTGGCTCGTGATCGTCCCGGCGGCCTGATGACCCACGAACGGAACAAAGCCGCTCTGCGCCATGCCGGTCATAAAGCCGGCCAGATATTCCTTTTGCGCCAGGGTGAAAGGGCCCGGCGCAGGCATCGTGGCGTGATCGGGTGGAGGTTGGCTGCTCATGGCATCACGAGGTCAATACACGTCGCGCTGGTAACGTTTGTTTTTCTTCATGGCAGCCACGTATTCCTTGGCGTCGTCGTCGCTCCGCCCGCCCGCTTCGCGGATGATGGCGTGCAAGGCGTCGTCCACGTCCTTGGCCATGCGCTTGGCGTCGCCGCAGACGTAAAAATGCGCGCCTTCTTCCAGCCAGCGCCACATCTCCGTGGCATTTTGCCGCATGCGCGTCTGGACGTAGATTTTTTCCGCCTGATCGCGCGAAAACGCGAGGTCCAGACGCGTCAGACAACCGCCGCTCTGCATGGCTTCCAACTCTTCCTTGTAGAAAAAATCGGTCGCCGATTTTTGCGCTCCGAAAAATAGCCAATTGCCTCCTTTCGTTCCGGTGGCTTGGCGCTCCTGCAAGAACGCGCGGAACGGTGCGATCCCGGTGCCCGGGCCGACCATGATGACCGGTTTCGCGCCGTCCTCCGGCAACCGGAAATGCTTGGCGCTCTGCACGAAGACCGGCACGGTCGTGGATTCCGTCACGCGGTCGGCGAGGAACGTCGAGGAAACCCCGTGGCGCTTGCGGCCATGTGCGTCGTAGCGCAGCGTATCCACCGTGAGATGCACCTGCTCGGGATGGGCCTTCAGGCTGGAGGCGATGGAATAGAGTCGTGGCTGTTGTTTACGCAGCAGCTTGACGAATTCTTCCGGCGTCAACCCGAGTTTGGGTGATGCCAGCAAAAAGTCGATGATCTCTCGTCCGTACAGGTATTGATCGAGTTCCGTGCGGACGTTCGGATCGAGCAGGTCGCGCAGGAAGGCATCGCTCTCGTCGCGCTGGGCGATGGCGGTGAGGAATTCCTTGTGCGGGGCGCGAATCTGGTAATCCGTGTTCAGTGCGAGGCGGATCGGCTTTTTCACGCCGTCGTGGCTGGTGACCTCTTCCTCGCCGTCGAAGCCCAGCGAATCGAGAATTTCCTGCACCAGTTCGGGCGAGTTAGCGGGCAGCAATCCCAACGCGTCGCCGACCTCGTAGACCAGGCCCGACCCTTTCAGATCGATCTCGTAGTGACGCGTATCCTTGTCGGAACCGTCGAGGGTCAGTTTGCGGCTGGCGAGGAGCCGGGCCGGGAATGGGTTGGTACGCGAGTAAACGACGGGTGCCGGGCCGCTGCCGTTTGAGGCCGGCACCTGCTGGCTGCGAACCGGCTGGCCGGACGCAACCAGTTCCTTCGCACCGGCGTCCATATGCTTGGCCTCGTCGTGATGGCCGGCAGCGGGGACAGGTGTTTCCTTGCCCGCGTCGGCCGCTGGCGCGCCCGGCGTTTTTTGCAAAATAGGCAGCACCGCATCAATCCAGATTTTGGCGGGCGTGTCGTAATCGGTGTCGCAATCCTGACGTGGCAGCACACTCCGCGCACCGAGGGCGGCCAGCCGTTCGTCGAGTTTCCGGCCGCAACCGCAGAAATCCTCGTAATTCCTGTCTCCCAGAGCGAGCACGGAGTAGCGCAGATTTTCCAGTTTCGGGAAGTCCTCGGCCTGGAGCTTATCGAAAAATCCGGCGGCATTGTCTGGCGGGTCGCCCTCGCCCCAGGTGCTAGTGACGATCAGTAGATTCGATTCATTGCCCAACTCGGCGGCGTCGTATTTTGCCATGTCCAGCAGGCGCGGCGCAAAACCGGCCTGCTTTTCGGCGGTGGTCTTGATTTTCTTCGCAAGCCCCTCCGCGTTGCCGGTCTGGCTGCCGAAAAGGATCAGCACCGGCACGGGCGGGGCGGCGAGGGCGGGCGCGGAGGTCTGCGCGAGCATCGCCGCAGGGTTCACGGGTGCGGTCGAGAAAAGACCGGCAAAAAACCCGTTGAGCCATTGGCGTTGTTCCTCGCTGAAAGGGGCGCTCTCCGGGATGTACGGAACCGGACGTTGGGAGACAGGGATGGACATGAATCTGGCTTCGGAGGTTTAAAAAGATTTCGGTTTCAACGGCTCGCCACGGTCTCGGTGTACGGCGATTCCGTGTTCGCCGGGCGAACGGCTTCCAACTGCACCGGGCAGTATTTCAACTCGGGTTGATGCGATTCGGGGCAGGCGTTTTCGCTGGTGATCTGGTTGATGGACACGTCGGCGGCGAACAGTTCGTCCCAATGCATGGGAGCCCAGCAATTCCCCGGCTGGATGCTGTCGGTGGGGCGCGCGGGTAGCCGCAGTTCCCCCCGGCGCGACGCAATCCGCACCGGGTCGCCTTCGCTGACTCCCAGCGCCATCGCGTCGTCGCGGTTGATCTCCAGGTAGGGTCCGGGATTCAGTTTGTTCAGACTCGGGACCTTGCCCGTTTTTGTCCGGGTATGCCACTGGTGGGCGACGCGCCCCGTCAGCAGGACGTAGGGAAAATCGGCGTCCGGCATCTCGGCGTTGGGCAGGTAGGGACGCGCCCAGAACCGCGCCCGGCCCGACTCCGTGGGAAAACGCAGGTTGCCATCCGGCGTCACGTAACGCCGCTTGGCCGGAGCCGCGTTTTCCGCCGGAGCCAGCGGCCACGTCAGCGCGCCCTCCCGCGCCAGCCGCGCATGGCTGATGCCGCGCACGTCATAACCCGTCTTCGGGTTCACGCTGCCGCGGATTTCGTCAAAAATATCGCTGCCCGCTGGTAGGGGAACGCGTCGCCGAAACCCATCCGCCGGGCGACCTCGCTCACCAGCCACCAGTCCGGCCGCGCATCCACGGGTGGCGGCACCGCGCGCGGGGCGAGCGTCACCATCCGACTGGAGTTCGTCATGGTCCCATCCGACTCGGCCCAGACCGTGCCGGGCAACAGGACGTGGGCGAAGCGCGAGGTTTCCGTCGGATGATACGCGTCCTGCACGACGACAAATTCCGCCCGTTCCAACCCACGCCGCACGCGGTCGCGGTTGGGTATCGTCACGACCGGGTTGCTGCCGATGATCCAGACCGCCTTGACCTCGCCGCGTTCCATCGCGCGGAACAGATCGATGGCCGGCAGCCCCGGACGCGCGCGGATGGTTCCCGGCGGGATTTTCCACAGTGCCTCGGTCTGCCGCGCGGTCCTGCGCGACACGCACGGAACGCTGCCCCGGCAGGCCGCCGCTCATGTAGCCGACCTCCCGGCCGCCCATCGCGTTGGGCTGACCCGTCAATGAGAAAGGTCCGGTGCCCGGTCGGCCGATCTGACCCGTGGCCAGGTGCAGGTTGCAGATTGCGTTGACGTTCCAGGTGCCGCGTGCGCTCTGGTTGAGGCCCATCGTCCACAGCGACATCCAGCGCGGGCAATCCGCGAGGATCTTCGCCCCGGCGATGATGTCGTCCACCGGCAGGCCGGTGAGTTCGGCGACGCGCGCGGGCGGATACGCGTCGATGACCTCACCCATGCTTTCCCAGCCGTCGGTGTGCTGCGCGATGAACGCGTCGTCCACGCGTCCCATCTTCACGAGCAGGTGCAGCCAGCCGTTGAGCAGCGCGAGGTCCGTGCCCGGACGCAACGGCAGATACAGCGTCGCGCCAGCGGCGGTGGCCGTGCGGCGCGGGTCCGCCACGATGAGTTTCGCGCCGCCGGTCCGCACGCGCCGCCGCAGTCGCTGGTGCAGGATCGGATGGCAGTCGGCCATGTTCGCGCCGATGACGAGGAAACCGTCCGCGTTTTCAAAATCCTCGTAATGCCCCGGCGGTCCGTCGGCCCCGAGCGAAAGGTTGTAGCCGCTCGCCGCGCTGGCCATGCACAGGCGCGAATTGCTGTCGATGTTGTTCGTACCCAGGAAGCCCTTCGTCAGCTTGTTGGCGACGTACTGCGTCTCGGTCGAGAGCTGGCCCGAGATGTAGAGCGCCACCGAGTCCGGGCCGTGCGCCGCGATGGTCGCGCGCAGACGGTCCGCGACGGTCTGGAGCGCCACGTCCAGCGGCACGCGCTCGAACGGCCCGCCCCGGCCCGGCGCGGTCCAGCCGTCGAGGCGGCGGCACTGCGCGTGGGCGAGCCGGTCGGCGGTGTGGATCGTCTGATGGACGGTGCTGCCCTTCGTGCAAAGACTGCCGAAGTTGGCGGGATGATCCTTGTCGCCGCTGACCCGCACGACGCGCCCGTCGGCCACGTGCAAGACCATCCCGCAGCCGACGCCGCAGTACGGGCAGACGGTCTTGACCTGCGCGGGGGATGGCGGCTCGGTGACGGTCACAAAACCATGTCTAGATCGGGTCGGCCAGCGGCAACCCCGCCGACGTACCGGGGATCGGCGCGGTGTATGGGCCGGCGAGAGCGCGTCCGCCGGGAGCGATCCATTTGCCGACCCAGTAGCCCTGCACGATGCGCAACGCCACGAGCACCACCGCCGCCAGGACAGCGTAGGTCACGAACCCGTAGGCATAGGTCTTGTAGTGCGTACTGGAATAGGTCAGCAGGAACGGGAGGATCACCCCGCCGAGAGCGCCGATTTCGCCGATCATGCTGCCGGCGACGGCCGCCGTGGCAGGCCAGCGAAGCGGCACCAGTTGGAAGAGCGCGCCGTTGCCCATCCCGACCATCACGAAGCAGCACACGAGGAGGATGACCGTCGAGAACAGCGAAACCGCCATGCTGGCACCCAGGAACGCGGCGACGACTCCCACCAGAATCACCGAAACCGCGAGGATGCCGCCGAGTTTATCGGCCAGCCAGCCGCCGAGCACGCGCACGACGCTCCCGGCGAGAACCGCGCAGGTCGTGTAATATTTCGCCTCCGACTGTTCGATGGCGAAGCGGTCATGGAAAAACGTGGGCAGGTAGGTCCCCATGCCCACGTAAGCGCCGAAGGTGATGACGTAAACCGCGTTGAACATCCAGCCGTCGGGCTGCCACAGGCATTTGATGTGGTCCATGAAGGAATGCTCGCCCTCGCGGTCCGGCGGTTCCTTGGCGAAAATGAACATGACCAGGAACGGCACCAGCATGAACAACCCCGCGATGCCGTAGACGGCATGCCAGCCGTACGCCTTGGCAAGCTGCGGCGCGAAGAACGTGGCGATGGCCGTGCCGCTGTTGCCGGCCCCGGCGATGCCCATCGCAAGCCCCTTCGACTCCGGCGGGAACCAGCCCGACCCGAGCGCCAGCGCCACCCCGAAGCTGGCCCCGGCGATGCCCAGCAGCACGCCCATCGCCAGGACCCCGTTGTACGAGTTGACGTAGAAATAGCCGAAGCCCATCGCCACCATGATGCACGACATCTCCACCAGGGCGGCGTTCTTGCGTCCGATGTACTGCGACATCACGCCCAGCGGGAAACGCATCAGCGCACCCGCCATCGTGGGCAATGTGACCATCAGGGTCGTCTGCTCCGGCGTGAGGTTGTAAGCCTTGGTGATGAACGGAGCCATCGCGCCGTTGAGCACCCAGACGGCAAAACAAAAGTCGAAGTAGAGGAAGGAAGCGAACAGCGTGGGCGGATGCCCGGACTTGAAGAACGTTTTGATGTTAGCCATGACTGTTGATTCTATTGATTACCCACTGACTTGATTCCCTGTGAGCGCGCCGACCGACCCCGGTCCGCGTCCCATTTGCCGTCAACAACCCGAGCGGTTCCGCCATCAGCAAAGGACGTGCCTGAATCGGCGACGTTTCGAATCGTCGGATGCAAGCGGCGTGATTCGGGAAATTCCCGGTCGTTGCCTTACAAAAATGCCCTGATGAACGATGTTAAAAAACGCACACCCGGCGAAATAATCGCCCACGCTTCCCAATCGACTGGCAAAAATGCTGCAATGACCCGTGGCGGCAGGCCAGGCGCTTAAAGAGTTTTTCGTTTGCGTGTAAGGTCTGCGCAAGCCCCGGCAGGGGCGCAAGTCGTTGATCATGTTGGGGGTCGTGCCCGCCTCGTTGTGTAAGGTCTGCGCAAGCCCCGGCAGGGGCGCAAGAGTTCAGCCCACGGCGTGAGCCGTGGGAAAGATCGCCAGCCAGGCCAGCCCCGGCAGGGGCGTAAGAAGACCTGTCCGGTGGTCCGTGCCAGGCCGCCGTGTTTTCTTACGCCCCTGCCGGGGCTGGGCCCTTTCGCGGTTGCCACCCACGGCTCACGCCGTGGGCTCAACGACTACCGGCTCAAGCCGGTAGGATGCGATGGGACTAAAAGTCCGGTGGCGGCTAGAAGCCGCTTGGAAAGCCCCCGGCCCGGGCCGGCTGGCAAGGCATCGGCGGCGACCCCTGGCCTCACGGCGGGTCGGCCACGATGCGGAACGTTCCCTCGCCATCCTCGTCCCACTTCTGCTCCTCGATGTAGCGCTTGATCGTCTTCTCATCGACCGCTCCGACCGTCGCGCAAAAGTAGCCCCGTGCCCACAGGTGCTGGCCCCAATAACGCTTCTGCAAACTCGGGAACTCCTCCTGCAGCTTGCGCGAACTCCTGCCCTTCAAGTACTGCGCCAGCTTGGCCGGCGACAACACCGGCGGCGCGCTGACGAGCAGATGCACGTGGTCGGGCGACACCGCTCCACGCACCACCGCCACCTCCCGCGCCCGGCAAATCTCGCGGATCAGGTCGCGGCAACGCACCGCCAGGTCCCCCTTGAGCACCGGCCAGCGGTACTTGGTCACCCAGATCAGGTGGTACTTGCAGTCCGAGACCGTGTGCCCACGATGGTGGTAGTTGGCCATGCAGCCGCCCACCTTAACGCGCCACCCGCCACCCTCCAAGGCAGACCGTCTAAAGACGGTGGGCTCCAACCCGGCACCTGGATACTGAACTCTGCCGCCCCTGCCGGGGCTGAAACCGGACTGGCAACTGAGAAACGCTCAAGAATGAATTAATCGAGGGATATTTTCACAACATCCCGCAAAATATTTTCGGCCGCTTGGCGGTCCGGGGCGTGTGGGACGTGCAAATGCCCGGCGGCCAGCCGCAACTCGTCCGCCCCCAGGTCCCGCGCCGCCCGGGCCAGCCGCGTCAACGTTTCGCTCAGCAGCCGGCCGTTCTGAATCTGGACTCCGGCGAACGGCCCGGGTACCACGGCGGGTGGCACGGGCGGTTCGGCGGAGGTCTCGACGAGGGGTCCCACCGCCTGCGCGAGCCATGATCGAAGACCCTCGCTGCCGATCCCCGCGCAGAATTGCGCCAGCCCGGCCCGTTCCCGGTCGGAGCGGTCGCCGCCCTCGATCCACTTGCGCAACAACTCCAGGCAAGCGGGCACGATCTGCGTCGCGCGCAACTTCAGTCCCAGCGCGGCGGCCCCGGTGATGGACAGCGAAAATGTCGGTTCATCACCGGCGTCGTGCGTTTCTTGAAAAATGATCGTGCCGTGGCGGGATTGTCTTTCCGTGAGGCCTGTCGGGCATTCGTCGGCCGCTCGCAAGATCACCTCGCAACTTCCCGGCAGGTCGGCCAGTTGGCGGTCGCGCACGAGCGCCTGCTCCAGCGCGCACACCAACGGGTAAATCGACAGTCGGCCAGTACCGTCCGGAGATTCATCGAGTTCCCCGCCGCGCACCGCCTGCACGCAATCGCCGCCGGTCAGCATCGTACGCAGACCGATTTCCTCCACGCGACGCAACACCTCCGTAGCGGCGCGCACCGGCACACCCGGCAGGTCCAGTCCGCCCTGCGAATTGCACACCAGGAAGCCGGCGGCCCATTCCTGCGCGATGCCAGCCAGGCCGGTGAGTTGGTACGCACGCAACCGTCCCCCGGGCAGACGGATTCGCAGAAGAAAGGCATCCTGCTCCGGCTGTTGGTAGAACAGCCCGAACCACTGAAATCGGAACTGATCGTCCGCGCCGGGAGGCTGGTTGGTGTTCGCGCAATGCAGCAGTCGCGGGAACGCATCCAGCGGATGCAACACTTTCTTGATGCGTTCTTCCGCCGACCAGACCGCGTCCGGGCGGTCAGCAAGCGGATATTCCGACCGGCCATTCGCCACGCCTGCGGCAGGCGACGGCACGGACCGGCGGGTGTTCCCGTTGACAGCGCCGGCCGCCGCCAGAAATCCATCGAGGTATTTTGGTGAAACGTCGCTCACGGATGCAGGGCGGCGGCGTGCATCTTACCCGCTCGCCGGGGCGCGTCCAGCGCGTTCACCATCGGAACACCCACGGCCCTCGACCCGGCGCGGTTTTTCCGCGATTTTGACCCACCCATTTGGCAGCACGATACGAATTGATAGGCACAAAGCGCCTGCGCGCCCCGCCCTCCATCCCGCGAATCTTATGAATCCCCTGAAAACCTGGCTCGGCTACCCCTATCCTCTCGGCGCGACCTGGATGGACAACGGCGTGAATTTCGCCCTCTTCAGCGCGCACGCCACGGCGTCGAACTCTGCCTCTTCGACAGCGTGGAGGCCGAGCACGAGACGGTCCGCATCCCGATGCGCGAGCACACCGACCAGATCTGGCACATCTTCCTGCCCGACCTGCAGCCCGGGCCAGCTCTACGGCTACCGCGTGCTACGGCCCGTACGATCCCGCCAACGGCCAGCGGTTCAACGGCGCGAAACTCCTCCTCGACCCGTACGCCAAGGCGATCGCGGGCAAGATCGATTGGGACGACAGCCTGTTCGCCTACCAAGCTCGGCGCGGAGGAGGAGGATTTCAGCCATCAACGACCGCGACAGCGGCGCGCGCATGCCCAAGGCGGTCGTCATCGACCCGGCCTTTGACTGGGGCAACGACAAGCCGCCCGGCTGTCCGCTCGCCGAGCTGGTCATCTACGAGGTCCACGTCACCGGGTTCACCAAGCTCTGCCCGGACGTGCCCGAGGAATTGCGCGGCACCTACGCGGGCGTCGGCAGCACCGCAGCCATCGACTATCTCAAGAACCTCGGCGTCAACGCGGTCGAACTGCTGCCCGTCCACCAGCACGTCGAAGACCAGCATCCTGCTCGACAAGGGGCTGGGCAACTACTGGGGCTACAACACGATCGGGTACTTCGCGCCGGAGTGCTCGCTACTCCAGCAGCGGCGATCGAGGGCGGGCAGGTGCAGGAGTTCAAGACGATGGTCAAGAACCTCCACGCCGCCGGCATCGAGGTGATCCTGGACGTGGTCTACAACCACACCGCCGAGGGCAACCATCTCGGGCCGACGATCTCCTTCAAGGGCATCGACAACCGCGCCTATTACCGGCTCGTGGACGACGGACCCGCGCTTTTACATGGATTACACCGGCACGGGCAACACGCTCAACGTCACCCATCCGCACGTGCTGCAGCTGATCATGGATTCGCTGCGCTATTGGGTGCTGGAAATGCACGTGGACGGCTTCCGGTTCGACCTCGCGTCCACCCTGGCGCGCGAGGCGCAGCGACGTGAGCATGTTTTCGGCGTTCTTCGACGTGATCCACCAGGACCCGGTTCTCTCGCAGGTCAAGCTGATCGCCGAGCCGTGGGACGTCGGCGACGGCGGCTACCAGGTGGGCAATTTCCCCGTGCTCTGGGCCGAGTGGAACGGCAAGTACCGCGACGCGATCCGCCGTTATTGGAAGGGCGACGAGGGCCTCATCGGCGAACTCGGCTACCGCCTCACGGGCAGCCCCGACCTCTATCAGACCAACGGCAAGCGACCGTACGCGAGCATCAACTTCATCACCGCGCACGACGGATTCACGCTCAACGATCTCGTCAGCTACAACGAGAAGCACAACGAGGCCAACGGCGAGGGCAACAACGACGGCGACAACAACAACGGCAGTTGGAATTGCGGCGTCGAGGGCCCGACGGACGACGAGGAAATCAACGCCCTGCGCCGCCGCCAGCGCCGCAATTTCCTGGCGACGATGTTCCTCTCCCAGGGCGTGCCGATGCTCTGCGCGGGCGACGAATACGGCCGCACGCCAGAACGGCAACAACAACGCCTACTGCCAGGACAACGAGATTTCGTGGCTGGACTGGAGCGACGGACAAGCGCGACAGCCAACTCTTCGAATTCACCCGCCAAGCTGATCGCGCTGCGCCGCGAGCACCCGATCTTCCGCCGGCCGAAGTTTTTCCAGGGCCGCAAGATCCGCGGCGGCAGAACGTCAAGGACATCATGTGGTTCAACCCGAACGGCGAAGAAATGACCGAGGAAGAATGGAACGACGCGCACACGCGAAATGCCTGGGGATGCTGCTGAGCGGCGACGCCATCGACGTGCGTTCTTTCAACAACGAGCCGATCCTGGACCGGACGTATCTGCTGCTCTTCAACGCGCACCACGAGGAGATCAGTTTCACGCTGCCCGGCCGCGAAAAGGTGCGTTGGGAATCCGTGCATCGACACGATGGACGAGGACGGTTTCATCGCGTCGCCGAAGCAGTATGCGTCCGGCGACGAGTATCCATTGGGAGCGCGCTCGCTGAGCTTGTTGCAACTCGTCACCGACGTTCAGGTTGATGCGCGCAACGCGAGTTGGCGCAAGAGCGGCAAGGCCCCCTTCGGCGCGCCGACCACGCCGCCGGCAAAACCGACAACGGGAGAGAAACCGGCGAGGCCCCGGAAGTCGTAGGTTTCCAGGCAGGCCCGCCCTGCCCTGCGACGCCACGGCCAACAAAGACGCATGACATCGGCCGTCGTTTCCGCTATCAGGTGGGTCCAGTGCTTCGCTTCGTCCATTCCGCCGACTGGCAACTCGGCGCGCGTTTCACGCAGTTCGGTGCCACCGCCGAGCGCCTCCGCGCGCAACGCCTCGTCACGCTGCGCGCCGCGCTGAACCTCGCGCGCGACCGTGCCGCCGACGCGTTCTTCGTGGCGGGCGACCTGTTCGAGGACAATCAGGTCGCCGACGCCCTCGTGGACGAGGCGCTCGCGCATTTTCGCGGCGTTCCCCGAAATCCCGGTTTACCTGCTGCCGGGCAACCACGATCCCGCCAGCGGCCCCGGCTCGGTCTGGAGCCGGCGGCAATTGCAGGACGGCGCGTTGCCGGCCAACGTCATCGATCCTGCGGAATCCGCCGCGCTCACCCTGCACGGACGAGACGGCAGCGATTACGTCCTGCTCGCGGCGCCGTTGCATCAAAAAGTGTCCACCGTGGACCCGAGCCTGCGCCTGCGCGACCTCGTGCGCGAACAACCCGCCGACCGCGTGAAGATCGGCCTGACCCACGGCGCGCTGGCGTTCCCCGGCAAGCACCAGCCCAACGATTTTCCCATCGACCCGGCCGCCGCCACGCGCGCGGGTCTGGATTACCTCGGCATCGGCCATTGGCACAACTGGCAGGTCTACGATGCCGGCCGGCTCGTCATGCCCGGCACGCCGGAACCCGACGCCTTCGAGCAGGACGCCGCCGGCCGCGTGGCGTACGTCGAGATCGATGGTCCGAACGCACCGCCGCGTGTCGAACCGCTGACCGTCGGCGGGTCTGCGCTGGCGCTGCTGGGAATACGAGTTCGACGAATGGGAATCGGCCCGCGCCGCGCTGGAACTCCACGCCGCCAGCCTCGGCGACGCGATGAACGCCGCCGTTTGCCGCGTGCGGCTCAAAGGATCGGCCGGCCACCTGCCCTGTTCGCAGGCGAAGGCGTGGCTCGCGGAACGTTTCCGCGCCGCGCTGCATTGTCAGGTCCAGGACGATACCCACCCCGCTCTTTCCGCCGGTGAACTGCTGGCCCTCGAACGCGAACATCCCATTCTCTGTCAGGTGCTCGGCGATCTCCGCCAACTCGAACTCCTCGCCACTGGCCAACTCCCGCCCGGTGGCGATCTGCCCACGACCGCCGCCGCCATCACGCTGGCCGACGCGCAACTCCTCGCCGCGAACGCCCGTCTGGACCTCGCCGCGCTCGGCCCGCGCGACTTCCTTGCCGCGCGCGAACTCCTGTTCGGCTCGTTGCACGAAGCCGCCGTCGCCGTATGATCCTCCACCGGATCGAAGCCACCAACCTGGGTCCATTCACCGGCGCGCCGGCCGTCGCGGGACCGTTCGTGGCCGGGATGAACATCCTCTCCGCCCCGAACGAAACCGGCAAGACGACCCTCCTGCGGGCAACCGGGCGCGCGTTGTTCGACCGGCACACCTGCAAGGACGCCGAAATCCGCGCGCTGAAGCCTGCCGGCACCGACCTCGCCCCACGCGTGACGGTGGAGTTCGAGACGAACGAGGGCCGGTATCCGCGTGGAAAAAACGTTCCTGCAAGCTCCGGCGAGCGTCCTCCATGAGTACGCCGGTGGCGACTGGAAACTCGTGGCCGAAGGCGACGACGCCGACAACCGCCTGACGCGCCTCCTCCAGTCCCGGCATCCGGGCCGGGGCGCGACCAACGCCGCGCACTGGGGTTTGCTCGGGTATCTCTGGATGCGGCAGGGCGAACTCGCCGAATGGCCCGCCTGGACCGGCAACCCGGCCGGTCAACTCGTGCAAAGTTTGCTGGTGAAAGTGGAGATCGACCCGTTCATCGAAAACGTGCGCGGCCGGATGTGGTCGGTTTACCAGGAAAATTTCACGGCCACCGGCAAGCAGAAATCCGGCGGCATGTTGCAGGAAACCGAGGCAGCCCTCGAACGGGTCGGAAACGCCCTCGCCAAGATCGCCGACGAGCGCACGCGTCTCATCGCCGACGAAGCGGAATACGCCCGCTTGAGCGAGGAATTGCCCGGTCTGGAAGCCGAGCACATCCGACACCGCCAGGATGCCGACCAGACGCAGGAAGCCGCCCGCCGCGCCGAAGTTGCCGCCGAGGAAGTGCAACGCCGGCAGCACGAGTTGACGACCGCGCAGGATCGGCTTCGCGTCGTGCAAGGCGACCGCGACACTTTGGACCGCCAGGGACGCGAAATTGAGGAGATTCGCCGCCGACTCGCCGCCGCTCAGAGTGCCGCCGGGCGCGCGGCCCAGGTGGCCACCGAACATCAGGCGCGTCTCGCCGAAGCCGACCGTGCGCTCGAAGCCCACGAGGCGGAACTTGCCCGGCTCCAGGCAGCGGTCACGCGCGCCGGGAAGCTGGCCCGGCATCGGCGATTGCACGATGGCATCGAACGGCTCGCGCGGACTTTGGAGCGTTGCCAGTCGCAGACCGCGCAGGTCGAAGCTCTCGTACGTGCGCGCGCCGAAATCCCGGTCGTCACGGCCGCCCGCCTGCGCCAGCTTCAGACGCACGACGAGTCCATCCGTCAACGCCGCGCGCAGATCGACGCGCTCGGTCTCCGCGTGGAACTCATCCCGGCTGCCGATGCGCCCGGCGTCCGCGTACGGGTAGACGACGGCACCGTGCAGGAACTCCCGTCGCTCCTGGCAACCGAAACGCGCGTCGTGCATGCCATCCATGAACTATCGCTCGACCTGCCCGGTTGGGGCAGCCTGCGGATGCGTTCCGGCGCGGCGGAAACGCGCAGCTTGTCCGAGGCAGTCAAGAAAGACGAAACCACCTTGCGCGCCGCGCTCTCGGAACTCGGCGCGGCCAGCCTCGCGGAACTTGGCGCGTTCGTCGCACGCGGCAAAGAACTCGACGGGCAGATCGAGGCCGTCCGGCAAGCTCTCGCCGCCATGCTCGACCGCGACGAAAGCCCCGAATCTTTGCGCACCCGTCTCGCCGCCGAGACCCGTCTGCTCCGTTCCCTGGAGGTCGAACTCACCCTCGCCGCCGACGCCGCCCTCCCCTCCCTCGCGGAACTCGAAGCCGCCGAACAGACCGCCAACGTCCAACACGAGCAGGGACGCGCCACGCGCGAGGCTCTCGGTCGTCAATCCAAGAAGGCGCGCGAGGCCGCCGGCGAAGCGGCGACGGCCCGCGAGGAGACCGCGCGCACGCTCGTCAAACTGCGTGCGGACGCCGAGCATCTGGAGCGTCAGGCCACGGCGTTGCGCGGCCGGTATCCGGACGGTCTGGAGCCTGCGTTGGACAAAGCGTTGTTCGCTTATGCCGAGACGAAATTCGGCCTACAAAAAGCGCAGGAGAAACTCCCGTCGGACGCAGCCACCCTCGGCGAACGCAACCGCCGCGCCGCCGCCGCCGCCGCGCAGGTCCAGGGCGAACTCGACCGGCAGCGCCGCGCCCGCGACGAGATTCGTGGCCGGCTCGAATGGCTCGGTTCCCAGGCGCTTTACACCCGCGAGACCGATCTGCTGGCGGAACACGCCGCCTTGACCGTCCAGTCCGAACGCGCCCGCGCCCGCAGCCGCGCGGCCCGGCTGCGTGCACGACCTCATCGAACGCCGCAAACAGGCCGCCACGCGCACCGTGCTCGCGCCGTTGCAGGAACGCCTCGGCGCGCGTTTCGCCCAGGTCAGCGGCGAGCGGGAGCGGCACATTTTTCTGGACGAATCGCTCAACATCCGTGGCCTAGGGCGCAAGCCGGACGAACTCGTCGCTTTCGACGATCTTTCCCAGGGTGCCAAGGAACAATTGCTCCTCTGCCTGCGTTTGGCGGTGGCGGAAGAACTCGCTTCCGCGCCGGGCGGAGGCCCGCAGTCGCTCATCCTCGACGACGTGCTCGTCAACACCGACGCCGCGCGGCAGGCGCGCGTGCTCGACGTGCTTTCCAACGCCGCCGCCGGCGGGTTACAAATCCTCGTCTGCACCTGTCATCCCGACCGCTACCGGGGGATCGGGGAGATCGTAGATTTGCGCCGGACGTGATCGCCACCGCGTTGCGCGGCGTCGAAAACAACAGGTAGGGACGCGTCTCCGACGGGTCCCATGATTTTCCGGCGAGACGCATCGTTCGCGCGAGACCCATCCAGAAAACATTTGGGACCCGTCGGAGACGCGTCCCTACCTTGTTGACGACCGGCAGCTATCGCTGCCTGCCCGGAAGGACTTTTGCCGGCGGACGCAGTTCACCCGGAGTCACGACGACGAAATGTTTCTCGGTTCCGCGAAGGACCATCACGGGCGATGGCACGCCGATTTCGACTGGCGATGAGGTATTTATGCAGTTCGTCGATGGTGCCCAGCGGCCTGCCCCTTGAAGCCGACGATCACATCGCCCACGCGCAAGCCCGCGCGTTCCGCCGGGCTGCCCGGCTCGACGCTGGCGATCGAGAACGCCGCGCTCGACGGGCAACTGGTGAAAACGCACGACGCGCGGGTGCAGCGGCACGTTCTGACCGGCCACGCCGATGGACGAACGCCGGATGCGCCCCTCCTTGATGAGCCACGCGGCGACGAATTGGGCCGTGTTGCTGGCGATGGCAAAGCAGATGCCCTGCGCAGGCAGGATGACCGCCGTGTTCACGCCGATGACCTCGCCCGCGCTGTTGACGAGCGGGCCGCCGCAGTTGCCGGGGTTGAGCGCGGCATCGGTCTGGAGGATATCGTCCATCAGCCGGCCCGATGTCGGCGCGCATCGTGCGGCCCAGCGCGCTGACGATGCCCGCGGTGACCGTCTGCTGGAATCCGTACGGGCTGCCGATGGCGACCGCGATCTGGCCGACGCGGACGCCGGCGCTGTCCGCCAGCCGGACGTGCGGCAGCGGCTCGGTGGCCGGGTCGACGCGGATCACGGCGAGGTCGGTGTCGGGATCGGTGCCGACGACGCGCGCGGGAAGCGCGCGCGCGTCGTGCAGCGTGACCTCCAGTTCCCGCGCGCCGCGCACGACGTGGCTGTTCGTGAGGATGAACCCGTCCGGCGCGATGACGAAGCCCGAGCCGCTGCCCTGGCCGCGTTCGCCCGCGAGCACGCGGATGTTCACCACGCTCGGCGCGACGCGGTTGACGACGGCGGCGACGGTTTGCGAGTAAGCGTCGAGGAGCTGGCTGTCGTCCGCCAGGGGTGCGCCGAGCGTCGGCAGGTCGGTCTCGCGCGAGTCGATGCGTTCGCTCAGAACCGGGAGGACCAGGGTGTCTCCCGCAAGAGTGGAAACTTTCATAGGTTGTTTGTTCGCATTTATACGAACAATCACTTCTATCGTCCCCCTGTGCTATGCTGTCAACCGTGCCGGTTCATTCTCACGTTGCCAAGACGCCGCTGCGCCTGCCGGCGGTGCTCTTCGCCCTTAGCGATCCGACCCGCCTGCGCATCGTCTCGACGCTGGCAGACCAGGGCGAAACGATGTGTGCGGCTATCGGTATTTCGTTGGCGAAATCTTCGTGCTCACGCCACTTCAAGGTCCTGCGCGAAGCGGGGGTGATCCGCTGCCGCCGACGCGGCACGGCGTATCTCAATTCGCTCTGCCGCGACGAACTCGCCGAGGCTTTCCCGGGTTTGCTGGACGCGGTGTTGCGCGCGGCGGTCGTTGGTTGATCCGTCGGGCGGCGTGCTCGCTCTTTAGAGGGCGTCTGAAAAGGGGTGTTTTGGTGGTCATTTTGCCGGGCGGCAAAGTCGGCGCAGCATGAGTCGGCTCATGGCTAGATAGATCAGGTTTTCTTCGGTGGCGGGCAGGAACTCGTAGTCTTTGGAAAGCCGCCGGTAGTTGCCCAGCCAGGCAAAGGTGCGTTCGACCACCCAGCGTCTTTTGAGCACGGTAAAGGCAGGCATCGGCGGCGGTTCAACGCCCTCCGGGCAACGCACCCAACGCCGGGGCGGCAGCACCACCTCCACGCTCCAGCCCAGGCGCTCTTTGATCCAGGCGACGAGCCGGCCGCGGTAACCCGCATCCGCCCACAGATGCTTGAGGTTGGCGAAGCGTGCCGCCGCCGCTTCGAGCAGGGGCATGGCCCCGTCGCGGTCGGCAATGTCGGCGGCGTGCACCTGTGCGCAAAGCACCAGTCCCGAGCTGTCTACGAGCAGGTGACGTTTGCGTCCGTTGACCTTTTTGCCGCCATCGTAGCCGTGCACCCCGCCGCGGTCCGTCGTCTTGGTACTCTGGCTGTCGATGATCGCAGCCGTCGGCTTGGCCGAGCGGCCCGCCCGGCGTCGGCAGAGGCTGCGCAGGCGACCATGCAGGCGCAGCCACACCCCGGCCAAACGCCACGCGCGGAAATAATGATAGACGGTCTTCCACGGCGGAAAATTGGTCGGCAGCAGGTGCCAGGCGCAGCCCGCGCGCACCAGGTAAAAGATGGCGTCGCAGATCAGCCGCCGTGCGTGCTTGCGCGGTCTACCGCCGTGCTTGGCTGGCGGTAAAAGGTGCTGCATTTTACTCCATTCGTGGTCACTTAGATCGGTGGCATAAACGAGGACTTTCATCCTCTAAACTGCCTCCAAAACACCCCTTTTCAGACGCCCTCTTAAAGCGTTTTTCGTTTGCGTGTAAGGTCTGCTCAAGCCCCGGCAGGGGCGGCAGAGTTCAGTATCCAGGTGCCGGGTTGGAGCCCACCGTCTTTAGACGGTCTGCCTTGGAGGGTGGCGGGTGGCGCGTTAAGGTGGGCGGCTGCATGGCCAACTACCACCATCGTGGGCACACGGTCTCGGACTGCAAGTACCACCTGATCTGGGTGACCAAGTACCGCTGGCCGGTGCTCAAGGGGGACCTGGCGGTGCGTTGCCGCGACCTGATCCGCGAGATTTGCCGGGCGCGGGAGGTGGCGGTGGTGCGTGGAGCGGTGTCGCCCGACCACGTGCATCTGCTCGTCAGCGCGCCGCCGGTGTTGTCGCCGGCCAAGCTGGCGCAGTACTTGAAGGGCAGGAGTTCGCGCAAGCTGCAGGAGGAGTTCCCGAGTTTGCAGAAGCGTTATTGGGGCCAGCACCTGTGGGCACGGGGCTACTTTTGCGCGACGGTCGGAGCGGTCGATGAGAAGACGATCAAGCGCTACATCGAGGAGCAGAAGTGGGACGAGGATGGCGAGGGAACGTTCCGCATCGTGGCCGACCCGCCGTGAGGCCAGGGGTCGCCGCCGATGCCTTGCCAGCCGGCCCGGGCCGGGGGCTTTCCAAGCGGCTTCTAGCCGCCACCGGACTTTTAGTCCCATCGCATCCTACCGGCTTGAGCCGGTAGTCGTTGAGCCCACGGCGCGAGCCGTGGGAAAGATCGCCAGACAGGCCAGCCCCGGCAGGGGCGTAAGAAAACACGGCGGCCTTGCGAGGACCACCAGGCGGCTTTTCTTACGCCCCTGCCGGGGCTGGGCCCTTTCGCGGTTGCCACCCACGGCTCACGCCGTGGGCTAATCTCTGTCGCCCCTGCCGGGGCTGAAAAACCGGACTGGCAACTGAGAAACGCTTTAGCGATTGTGTTCGTCGAACTCTTCGCGGTTTCGACGTAGCGCGTGCCGCAGCCAATCCCAACGCTTGTTCATGGACAGGCGCGAACGGTAGAGCGGCTGAAAGCAGCTCAGATCAATAGGTTCGAGCGCGTCGCCGACGGTTGCGAACAGACCATTGAGGACGGTTGCCAATTCATCTGCGGACACCGACGGCTCCAGCGGCGCACCGACTTGCACGAAGATGCTCGGGCCGCGATTCGCTCAGCCATTCGTAGCGCAAGACCAGCGGCAGCAACTGCGCGCCGGTCCGCCGCGCGAGGAACAGCGCGCCCGGTTTGACCTCGACGGCGCGCCGGCCGGCAGCAATTTCCCCTGCACGAAAATCCAGACCAGCCGCGCGTGTCTGCGCGGTGTCTGTCGCGCAATAGCCGCACCGCGTAGCGCAAGCCCGGCAACGCCGGAGCACGCGTGGCGAGGTCGACGCCGAAGACGCCCATCCAGGTGAAAGAACCGGTAGCGACGCAGATTCTTCTCTTCCATGGCGAGATAGATGTCGTGCGGCAGACAGCCGATGCGAAAGCACGTAGAGCACGAATCCATCCCACCAGTTCGTGTGGTTGACGCAGCCGACCACCGGGCGCGCCGGGATCGAGCGCGCGCAGATGCTCCGCGCCGACCGACGTAGATGTTGTGAAAACGCCGCCGCAAGATCCGGTCGAGCCAGCGCCGCAGCACGAAATTGAACGAGCGGATCTTGCGCGCGGCGATCATCGTCCGCGGATGCCGGTGCCGGCGATAATCGCGCCAGGCACGCGCCGGCGAGCACGAGTTTGCGCGGCAGCGAGGTCGCCGCGCGCCGATGCAGCACCTCGTAGTCCAGCCGTTCGATCTCGTCCAGGATGCCCGCGTAGACGTGGCGCATCAGCCAGACCGTGAACTGCGAACCGTCGTCGGCCAGCAGAGGAATCCCCGCTTCCGCGCGCCGGTAATATTCCCGCGCCCGCGCAATCTGCGCGCGGAGCAAGCGCTCTCAGGTTCGCGTGACGCTGTCGGGGCAGCCAGGTCGTCCGGCGTCGACGCCGTGCGCCGCCATCTCGTCGGCGGGCAGATAGATCCGTCCCATGCGGTAATCCTCGCCCACGTCGCGCATGATGTTCGTCAGTTGCATGGCGATGCCGAGTTCGATGGCGCGTTCGCGGCCCGGCCTCGTCGCGCAGCTCGAAGATGCGCGCCATCATCAAGCCGACCACCGAGGCGACATGATAACAATAATCGCGCAGTTGCGGCCAGTCCGCGATCCGCACCGGCGCCGAGGTCCATCGACACGCCTTTGAGCAGATCGAGAAACGGCTGTTTCTCGATGCCGTAGCGTTGCACCGCCCACGCGAACGCCGGCGCGAACGGCGGGTCGTTGCAATTCACCGGCCGTCATGCGGTCGAACTCATCCGCCGACCCGCGCCAGGGCCGTCGTCCACGCTCGTCGCTCGCGCGCCGCGCGGTCCACGAGGTCGTCCGCATACCGGCAGAACGCATAGACCGCGTAGGCCGCGCGTTTCTTTTCCTTCGGCAGCGCGATCGACGCGAAATAGAAACTGCGCGCGTGCCGCCTGCGTTTGCTCGGTGGCAATAAGCATGGCTCGCCTCCAGCGCACGACGACATGGCTCGCATCGTCATGCGCATGGACATCGCCAGTCAACGCGCCGCCGGGATCACCCGGTCGAGCAGCTTCGCGCTCGACAGCACGCCCGGCAGACCCGCTCCCGGGTGCGTACCCGCCCCGACGAAATAAAGCCCCTGCACGTCCTCGCTGACGTTGTGCGGGCGGAACCACGCGCTTTGCGTCAGGATCGGCTCGAACTGGAACGCGCTGCCCGCGAAAGGCATCCAGGTCGGTCTCGAAATCCAGCGGCGTCATGATGCGCCGCGTGACGATGTGCCGCCGCAGGTCGGGGCAGAGTTCCGGATGTTCGAGCGAGGCGAGGATCGCGTCGGCGTAACGTTCCTTGACCTGTTCCCAGTCCGATCTTGCCCAGGAGATTCGGCACGGGCGAAAGCACGTAAAAACATTCGCCGCCCGGCGGGAGCCAGACTCGGGTCGGTCCGGGTCGGCGCGTGCAGATAAAGCGAAAAATCGTCCGCGAGATGCTTGCGGTTGAAGATGTCGTGCAAGCAGTTCCTTGTAGCGTTGCGTGAGGATGATCGTGTGATGAGCCAGATGCGGGTAAGTCCGGTCCGTGCCGAAATACACGACGAACAATCCCATCGAATACCGCATCCGTTCGAGCCGCCGGTCCGTCCATTTGCGCCGCTGCGCCGCCGGGAGCAAGCTTGCGGTAGGTATTCGCCACGTCGCCGTTGGAAACGACGACCTCCGCCGGGAAATGGCGGCCGTCTTCCAGCCGCACGCCGCTGGCCGCGCCGCTCGGCGTCGGTCGTGATCTCGGCCGCGCGGCTGTTGAGGTGCAGCTTGCCGCCCATCTCGGCGAACAGCCGCAGCAAGCCATCCACGATCGCCCCCGTGCCGCCCATCGCAAAATGCACGCCCCATTTGCGTTCCAGATAGTGGATCATCGAGTAGATCGAACTGGACTGGAACGGGTTGCCGCCGATCAGCAGCGGATGAAAGCTGAAAACCTGCCGCAGATACGGGTCTTTGATGAAGCCGGAAACGAGCCGGTAGACCGATTGGTGCGACTGCAGCCGCACGAGGTCGGGCGCGATTTTCACCATGTCCCAGAAGCTGGGTAAACGGCTGGTCGGCCAGGTCGGTGAACGCCCGGTCGAAGATCGCCTGCGAGCGGCCGACGAAACGCTGATAGCCCTCCACGTCGTCGGGGTTGAAGCGGCGAATCTGCTCGATGATCTCCGCCTCGTCGCCGGTGTAATCGAACGTGCGGCCGTCGTGAAAGACGATCCGGTAAAACGGGATGACACGGCACGATGCGGACGTAATCCTCCGTGCGCCTGCCGCCGAGCGCGAAGAGTTCGTCGATCAGAAACGGCGCGGTGACGATGGTCGGCCCGGCATCGAAGGTGAATCCATCCTGCCGGTAGACATAGGCCCGGCCGCCGGGTTGGTCGCGCATTTCGAGCAGCGAAACCTCGATAGCCGCGCGCCTGCAAGCCGGATCGCCGCCGCGATGCCGCCGAACCCGCTGCCGATGACCACGGCAGGCGGGCGACCGCGATCCACGGACTCTGCCGCGGGCGATGGCTGCGTCCTGCTGGTCGGGACAGGCGGATGCAGCGTCATCATCTCGCCAACCTGTAGCCCTGCGCACGACCTTTTTCCAGCGCTGCCCGCCGCACCGCGCACGAGTCGGATCAACCCTGCGAGTCCTGCCTGTACTGCCGGTGAAAACGGCGGACTGCGCGATTTCGTCGTCGGCTGCGCGAAACAACTCATTCATCCGCTCGCGTCAGGCGGCGCACCGCGCCGCTTTTGGTGATCAGTTCACGCGCCTTGGAAACGGTCCCTTCCGTGGGCGCCGCCGCCGCTGAAGCAAAGCTGGAGCAAACCCTGATCCGTCTCGTTGAGCAGATCGAACGCGGTGCGCATGAGCAGCGTTTTTTTGCCTTCGAGGATGTCGGCCGGCACCTCGGCGTCGGAAACCTCGAAGCGGGCGAACTCCTGCAGGTCGTTCTGAATCTGGAACGCCAGACCCGCCGGGTGCGCGATCCGCGCCGAGCGCTTCCAGCCCGGCCGCATCGACGCCGTGCAGCACCGCCGCCATCGTCAGCGGGCACTCGATGGTGTAGCACGTCGTTTTCAGGCAGGTACATCTGCTCGATCTCGGCGGGGCTGACCTTCGCCACGTCGCGCGTGCCGTGGACGATATCGGCCGCCTCGCCGAAACCCGGTTTCCACCATGCAACCGAGCAACAGCGCGCCGAGCCGCGCCACTCGGCGGCGGCGGCAGCGGGGCTTCCAGCAAGCATCTTTGCGCCAGGGCAAAGAGAATGTCGCCGAGCACCAGCGCGAGATTGCGCCCGGCGCGATGCGCGGTCGCTGAAACGTGGAGAGCCGGCTTTCGATGAGCGCGGTGCAGCGTCGGCAGGCCGCGCCGGGTTTCGGCGCGGTCGATGATGTCGTCGTGGACAGGATGAACGCGTGCAGCAATTCCAGGCTCACCGCCGACCGCCAGCAGGTCCGCGTCCACGTGCCGAACGGCCGCCACGCTCTCCGTCGGCAAACACGTGGTCGCGCCAGCAGGAACAGCAGCGGCCGCAGGCGTTTGCCCGGGCGGCAGACGAACTCCGTCAGATCGTCGTACAGCGTCGCAAACACCGGCTGACGCAGATAATCCGCCGCTGGGCATGCGAGATATTGCCCGCAGATCGGGCGTCGATCCGCGCGCACGGCAGCCGCCGCGAACTCGGCGCCGACGCCAGCGCATCGCGGCAGCAGTTGCACGGCGCGGTGCCGTGTGCGCATCGTTAACGGCGACCGGAAGGTCGAAAGCAGAGTGGCGGGCACAAAGGTCATACGCGAAGCGGTGCTTTTTCGGATGCCGCCGGGATGTTTCAAGGTTAAGGTTCAGCGCGCCTGTTGTTAGCGGAGAAGCCCTTTCATGTCATTCGCAAAAATTTTCGCCGCATCCGGGACGTACGCCAGCGCCCGCCGTCCGTGCGTTCGAGCGACTTGCTGGAACCTTGCTCAGACGCGGCACTGGAAGCGCATGGCCGCGCGTTCGCAGGCGCTGACCCGCCAGCACTTCGGCCGGACGATGCGGCTGTTCGCGCCGCTGTATCTTTCCAACGAGTGCATCAACAACTGCAAATATTGCGGTTTCTCGCGCGACAATCCCGATCCTGCGCGTCACGCTGCCGGTCGCGCAGGTCGTCGCGGAGGCGCGGCACCTTGCCGCCGAGGGGTTTCCGCAACGTGCTGCTCGTCGCGGGCGAGCATCCGAAGTTCGTTTCCAACGGCTACCTGGAAGCGTGCGTGCGCGCCGTCCGCGCAGGAAGCCGGGGTGCCCGGCGGTGTCGCTGGAGGTCGGCCCGATGGAAACGCGACGAGTACCGGCCGCTGGTCGCGGCCGGCGCGGAGGGACTGGTCGTTTACCAGGAAACCTACCATCGCGCCACTTACGACGAACTGCACACCGCCGGGCCGAAGCGCGATTTCGACTGGCGGCTGGACTGCCCGGAGCGCGCGTACGCGGCCGGGTTCCGGCGGCTGGGCATCGGGCGCGCTGTTCGGGCTGGCCGATTGGCGCGAGGAAGCGCTGGCGCTCGCCGCGCACGTCGATTATCTGCTGCGGCATTGCTGGAAGGCGCACGTCACGGTCAGCCTGCCGCGGCTGCGTCCGGCGGCGGGTGGATTCGCGCCGCGCCATCCGCTCGGCGACCGCGAACTGGTGCAGTTGCTCTGCGCGTTGCGGCTGACGTTCCCGCAGGTCGGCCTCGTGCTTTCCACGCGCGAAGCCCCCGCCCTGCGCGACTGCGCTGATTCCGCTCGGGCGTCACGACCATGAGCGCCGGCAGCCACACCGAACCCGGCGGCTACACGGGCGTCGGGCCGGGACGATCTTGCATCTCACCGTCCGCGGCCGGCGCTGCGAAACGGACGCCGCACAGGCCGAGGGCGCTCAGGCGGAAGGTCAGTTTGACATCGCCGATGCCCGCAGCCCGCGCGAGGTCGCGGAGATTTTGCGGACCCGGCACGGTCTGGAACCGGTGTGGAAAGATTGGGACGAGGCGCTGACGGGAGGCGTTTGAGGTCATGGCGGAAGTCCAGATTTCCATCGTTCTCAACGGTGAGCGTCGTACGTTGCCGGAAGGCACGGGACTCATCGCGTTCGTCGAAGGCCTCGGGTTGCCGGTCCCGGGCGTGCTCGTGGAGTACAACGATACCGCTCTGCTGCGCGATGAATGGCGCACCGTGCAACTCGCCGACGGCGACCGGTTGGAAATCCTCCGGGTCGTCGCAGGCGGGTAAAGTATCTTTTTTCGCTCGCAGGTGCATCCGTCCGCCCTGCCCGTACGGATAAACCTTCACCTATCGATCAGGTTTTCCCTGAGAGCGGAGAGCGTGGAGAAACGACTTCTCCTGCGAAATTTTCGCCTCGGCGCAAGACGGATCGGCTGGGAATGACACGTCAGACTAAAAACCCATCCATGAAAAAAGTCCTCTATTCGGCCATCCTCGGCCTCGCCCTGACTGCTACCACTGCCTTCGCTGAGAACCCGATGGTGGGCGGCAAGGAAATGTTCCCTGAGAAGAACATCGTCGAAAACGCTTCCCAATCCGCCGACCACACCACGCTGGTCGCCGCCGTGAAGGCCGCCGGTCTCGTCGAGACCCTCGAAGGCAAGGGACCCTTCACAGTATTTGCCCCGACCAACGCCGCTTTTGATGCCCTGCCGGCTGGCACGGTTGATACCCTCGTCAAACCCGAGAACAAGAAGAAGCTGACGGCGATTCTCACCTACCACGTCGTCGCGGGCGACCTGACTGGCGAGGTACTGGCCAAGAAGATCAAGGCTGGCGGCGGCAAGGCGAAGTTGACCACCGTCAACGGCGAGAAATTGACTGCCATGATGGACGGCGACAAGATCGCCCTCAAGGACACCAAGGGCAATGTCGCCACGGTCACCATCGCCGACGTGAAACAGTCCAACGGCGTGATCCACGTCATCGACAAAGTGTTGATGCCGTAAGCTGTTCCGACAAACTATCCTCTCAGTTGGTGAGGCGGCAGCGGGCGAAGGTCCGCTGCCGCCTTTCTTTTACTTTCGCGCCTTGTCGGCTACCGCTTGCGCCTGGAGGGCGAGTTCGGCGGCCTTAAAGGCGTGCGCCTGCATCATGGCCTTCTCGGTCCGGTGGAGGCAATCGAGGATCAGTTGCCCAAAAAACGGGTATCCCACCTGGCCGGAGAGCTTGAAATGTTTCTCGCCCTCGCCGTTGACCAGGAAAAGGTGGTCACCCGTTTTCTCGGTGGCCACGTTGATGTATTTGCGCAGTTCCATGTAGCCATCGGAACCCAGGATCACCGTCCTCCCGTCGCCCCAGACCGCCGCGCCCTTGGGTGTGAGCCAATCGACGCGCTGGTAGTTTGACGTGCCGTTGTCACCGAGAAAGGACACCTCGCCGAAATCCTCCAGTTCGGGATATTCCGGGTGGCAGTAATTGGCCACGTGTGCGGATTGCACCGAAGCATCCTTCGCGCCCGTGTAAAAGAGGAATTGCTCGCACTGATGGCTGGCGATGTCGCAGAGGATGCCGCCGTATTTTTCCTTCTTGAAGAACCAGTCCGGCCGGTCGGCGGGGTTGCCGATGCGGTGCGGTCCCAGCCCGATCACCTGGAGCACCCGTCCGACCGCACCCTGCTCGATCAGTTGCCCGGCGAATACGGCGCATTCCACGTGCAGCCGCTCGCTGTAATAGACCATGTATTTCCGGCCGGTCGCGGCAGTGCGGGCACGGGCGATTTCGAGTTGTGCGAGCGTCGTGAAGGGACACTTGTCGGTGAAGTAATCCTTCCCGGCATCGAACACGCGCATCCCGAGCGCGCAACGCTCGCTGGGGACCGCCGCGGCGGCCACGAGCCGGACGGCGGGGTCGTCGAGGATTTCGGATTCGGACGCGGCCACGCGGACCTCCGGGAACTTATGGCGAAACGCCTCGACCTTTTTCGGGTCGGGATCGTAGACGGCGCGGAGTTCGGCCCCGGCCTCGATGAGGCCGTCGCATTGGCCGTAGATGTGGCCGTGATCGAGTCCGATGGCGGCGAAGAGAAAATCGCCCTTCTGGCAAACGGGGCCGGGTTTGGCCTGCGGGGCGTAGTTCATGCCATTGGCGGCGGGGGTGGAAGACATGGTAATGGCGAGAGGAAAGCGCACCTGAAGGCCGGAGCGGCAACCGTCCAGCCATTACACGCGGGGCATCGTGCCCGCCACGACTTTTCGTGTGGGTTGTCTCACGCCTCGCGTTCCGCTATCGTCCGGGGCAAATTCGATGACCACCGCCGACGCTACCCCCAGGGCCGTACCCGCCACCAACGCCAGCAGCGCCGGGCCCCGGTGGCGGCGGGCGTGGCCGTGGTTGGCGGCGCTCCTCAGCGGCGGATTGCTCGTGTTCTGCCTCGCCCCGTGGAACCAGGAGTGGCTCTGCTGGCTGGCGCTGACGCCGTTGATCGCGGCGGTGTGGTTTTTCCCGGTTGACCCGCCCTCGTCGGGAAAAAAGGACGCGCCAAGCTCGCGCCTGCGCCGGTTTCGGGCGTGGCTCGTCCAATGGTATCGACAGCGTTGGCTGCGTTGCTTTTTGTTGGGATACCTTTGCGGGTTGGTGTACATCTGGGGCGCGTTCTACTGGTTGACGACCGTGACGGTCCCCGGCTGGTTCATCCTGGGTCCCTACATGGCGTGCTATCCGGCGGTGTGGAGCGTTTTCATCGGCACGCTGGCGTGGCCCGGCCCGGTGACGGTGACAGGGGGAGCGGCGGCTTCCGCGTTGCGGGGCGGACGCGGCGAGAGCGACGGGATGTTCATCTGGAATCCTTCTCCAGCCTCCGGCTCGCCGCTACTGCGTTCGCGCTGGAACCTGTGGTTTGCGTTTCTTGCGGCGGCGTCGTGGGTCGGGCTCGAATGGGTGCGCGGCTGGCTGTTTTCGGGGTTCGGCTGGAACGACCTCGGCATCGCGCTGCACGGCAACCTGCCCCTGCTGCAAATCGCCGAGTGGACCGGCGTCGGCGGCCTGTCGTTCCTGGCGGCGTTCGTCAACGTCATCGCCGTGGCGACCGTCGCCCGCTTTTTCTTGGAAGTGCGCGCCCACCGGGTCCGGCCGCATTTCGATTTCACGCTCACCCTCGCCGGGGTCATGGTGCTCATCGTCCTCGGCGTGCGGACCCTGCGGCATTCGCACGACGAGATGGCCCGACCCGGGCCGCCGTGCCGTTGCGGGTGGCCGCCGTGCAGGCCGCCATCGCCCAGAACGAGAAATGGGACCCCGGCCGCGCGGACGGCATCGTCAAAATCTACGACAACCTCACCACGACGGCGCTCGCCACCCGGCCGCAACTCCTCCTGTGGCCCGAAGCCGCCACGCCCTACGGGATGTACGACGGACGCGGCCGAACGATGGAAACGACCTTCGGCGTCGTCAACCGCGGCGGGTGCAATCTCCTTTTCGGCACGTTGGACTTCGATTTCGGCGAGGACGGCCATGCCCAGGCCGATTACAACGCCGCGATGATGGTGACGCCCGGCAACAAGCATGTGCAGGTTTACCGGAAAATCCATCTCGTGCCTTACGGCGAATACGTCCCCTACCGGAAACAATTTCCGCCCATTGCCTGGATCGTCGGCGATCAGGTGCCGGGTGATTTCGCGTTCGGCACGGAACCGGCAGTTTTCCAGATGACCGACCCCGACCTGCGCGTCGCCCCGCTGATTTGCTTCGAGGACACGCTCGGAGAACTGGCCCGCCGCCCCGTGCTGGGTGGCGCGCAACTCCTCGTCAACGTCACCAACGACGCGTGGTTCCAGCGGACTGCCGCCAGCCGGCAACAACTCGACGAGGCCGTGTTTCGCACGGTGGAAAACCGCCGTCCGCTGGTGCGCTGCGCCAATACAGGGGTGACCTGTTTCGTGGACCGTGACGGGCGCATCACACAGACCCTGCTCATGCCCGACGGCACAATCTTTGGCCAAGGCATCCTCGCCGGGGTGGTGGACGTGCCCACCCGGCCGGAACTGACCTTTTACACCCGCCACGGCGACCTGTTTTCCGTGGCGTGCGCGACCGCGGCGGGGCTGGCGGCGTTCCTGTACGGCTGGCGCAGACTGCGGAGGATCGAAATCCGGCGGCGGGGAGGCCAACCCGACGTTGGGCTAGCCACGGGAGGCAAGCCGTGAAGGCGCTGGTGGTATCGCTGCACGACGTGAGCCCGCAGACGCGCGAGGTGTTCACGGCCATGTTGCGGGAACTCGCCGAGGTCGGCGTGACGAGAACTTCACTCCTTGTCATCCCCGATCATCATCATCGCGGGCACCTGCTGGATCATCCGGATTTCTGCGATTGGTTGAAAGGTCTCATCGAGCAAGGGCACGAACCGGTAATCCACGGATATTATCATCAACGCGACGCCCGCCCCGGCGAGACCGTGCGCCAACGTTGGGTCACGGGCGTGTACACGACGGGCGAAGGTGAATTTTTTGACTTACCCAAGAATGAGGCAGCCTCCCTGCTCGCCCGCGCGAAGACCGATTTTCAGGGACTCGATCCATCTCTGTCGCCGAGCGGATTCATCGCACCCGCGTGGCTGCTTGGCGACGCCGCCGCCGAGGCCGTGCGCGAGGCAGGTTTCACTTACACCACGTATCTGACCGGCGTGCAAAACTTTCGCGCCCTTGCACCGACGAACGGTTTCCTGCGCTCGCAGTCACTCGTTTACAGTTGCCGTAACTGGTGGCGGCGTGCGTCCAGCCTGCTCTGGAACGCCACCCTGCGCCGACGTTTGCAAGACTCTCCGCTCGTGCGACTTGGATTACACCCTCCCGACTACCAGCATCCGGGCATCTGGCGACAAATCCTCCGCTTCGCCCGCGAGGAAGCCGCCCGCCGCATCGTGATGACCTACGACGCGTTCGTCGAGCAATGGTGGGCGGGCCAGAGCTTCCCCGCCCTGACATCCAAACCCTCCCCATGAAGGTCGATCTCCACCTGCATTCCCGTTTCAGTGACCGCTCGGCCGACTGGCTGTTCCGGCGGTTCGATTTCCCGGATAGTTATTCGGAACCGCGCGCCCTGCACGCCGCATTGCGCGCGCGGGGCATGGACCTCGTCACGCTCACCGACCACAACACGCTCGACGGTTGCCTGGAAATCGCTGACCTGCCGGGCGTTTTTCTCAGCGAGGAAGTCACGACGGCCTTCCCGGACGACCGTTGCAAGGTGAATCTCCTCGTCTGGAATCTCGACCGAGGCCCAGCACCGGGACATTTCCGGGTTGCGTGACAACGTTTTCGAGCTTCAGGCGTTATCTCGCCGCGCAGGATTTGCCGCATGCCGTCGCCCACCCGTTGCACCGGCTCAACGAAAAACTCGACACCGCGCACGTTGAAAAACTGATCCTGCTCTTCCGTGCGTTCGAGGGTCTCAACGGACTGCGCAACGATCTGCTCAATGTCACCTTGCGTCACCTCCTCGCGGGTCTCACGCCCGAGAAGCTCGACGCGATGGCCGAACGCCACGGCTTCGCGCCGACCCACCCGGAGCCGTGGAAGAAAATCCTGACCGCCGGCAGCGACGACAAGGGCGGCATGTTCGCCGGCCACACGTACACGGAGACGCCGCCGGGTCGCACGGCGGCGGATTTTTTCGACGGCACGTTCGCGCCGGGCGCGGCGACAGCGGAGGGGCACGGCGGCACGCCGCTTGATCCTCTCGCACGGCCTCTACCAGACGGCCTACGCTTTCGCCCAGGATCGGTTCGTCAGGAAGGCGAAGGACGGCAAGGCTCGCGGCGAAACCCCCGCGCTGCTGGAAAAGATGTTCGCGCGCTTCATGGAAGGGCAAGAACCCGACGGAATTTACTTTCAGCGGAAAAACTTGGCTTCCTCGCGCAAGGCGTTCTCTCGGGCAAAATCTTCGAGATGGCCCGGCCCGCGAACATGTCGCTCTGGACGGGAGTTGAAGCGTTATTTTTCGCAGCCCGCCGTGAAGGCCGCCATCGCGCAACAAACCGCCGGCGTCGCCGAGCCGGAGCGGCGCGCGTTCCTCATCGCCAACCTTTTTGCCAATCAGCTCGCGTTCCGGTTCTTCAACAAGTTCGTCATCCAACTTTCCGGCGGGAACATGATGGAAGGACTCCAGGCGCTCAGCGCTATCGCGCCGATTGCCCTGATGCTCAGTCCGTACATCTACGCGTTCAAGAGCCAGTCGCCCGACCGCCGCTTCCTACGCCGCATGAGCCGCGAAATCTGCGGCGATTTGCCGCCCGCGCTGCGCAACACGAAACGCGCGTGGTTCACCGACACGCTCGAAGACGTGAACGGCGTCGCCACTACCATCCAGAAAATGACTGCCGCCGTGCGCGCCGCCGGACACGATCTGACGGTCGTCACCTCGCGCACGAACATCGATATCGCCGGCATCCCGATCAAGAATTTCCCGCCCATCGGGGAGTTCGAGATTCCCGAGTACGAACTCCAGAAGCTGACGTTTCCGCCGATGCTGGAGATGTGCGACTACATCCAGCGCGAGGGGTTCACGGAGATCATCATCTCGACGCCGGGACCCATCGGCATCACGGCGCTGATGGCCGCCAAGATGCTGCACCTGCGTACCGTCGGCATCTACCACACGGATTTTCCGCAGTACGTGCAAATCCTGACCGATGACCATTTCATGGAATCGCTGGCGTGGCGCTTCATGCATTGGTTTTACGGTCAACTCGACCTGATCTACGTCAACAGCGAGCAGTACCGCACGCAACTGGATGGAGCGCGGTATCGACGGCGAACGGATCAAGATTTTGCCGCGCGGACTCGACACACGATTGTTTCACCCGACGCGGCGCGACCCGGCGTTTTGGATCAAGCGTGGCGCACGGCCGGGCGAATTTATCCTGCTGTACGTCGGACGCGTGTCGGTGGAAAAAAATCTCGACGTGTTTGCCGCCGCGCACGACAAGGCTCGCGCAGCCGGGTTGCCGGTGCGCGCCGCCATCGTCGGCGATGGCGTTTACACGAAGACGATGCAAAAACTGCTGCCTGACGCGATCTTCACGGGTTACCTGAGCGGCGAGGCGCTGGCGCGGCGCGTATCGCGTCGGCGGATGCGTTCGTGTTTCCCGAGCATGACGGACACGTTCGGCAATGTTGTCATCGAGGCGCAGGCGAGTGGGTTACCCGTGATTGTATCGGACCAGAAGGGGCCGCAGGAATTGATCGAAAACGGGGTGACCGGGCTCATCACGCGCGGCTTGGATGCGGACGACGTGGCGGCTGCCATCGAAAAGCTGGCGCGCGACCCGGCGCTGCGCGAACGCATCGGCGAGGCGGCGCGACGTGCGGTCGAGAGCCGTTCGTGGGCCACGGCGGCGGAGAAGTTCTGGGCCGGTTCGGATGAGTAGTGAGGGCATGAGAGTTTCAGCGCCACAGGCGCATCGTCAACAAGGTAGGGATGGCTCTCCGAGCCGTCCCAAATGTTTCCGGCGAGACGCCTCATGCGCACGGAGGTCATCCAAGCCGATTTTGGGACGGCTCGGAGAGCCATCCCTACCTTGTTGACGATGCGCCTGTGGCGCGTGGGAATATTGCGGTCACGCCTGCCTTTTCGCAGCCTCGCGCATTCGCTGAAAATGGTCTCTTGCGCTGCTCTCGGTCGCCGGGGCGTTGAGCGCCTGGGTGATGTTCACCATCTCTAGGTGTGCAGGCGATAGCTCCTTGAAAAATGTGCTCGGCGCACACGACACGGCGCTTCCGTACTTCGTGCGGTTCAAACAATAAGACATCGTCAGCCGTCGCCGCGCACGGGTGATCCCCACGTAGAGGAGACGCCGTTCCTCGTCCACCGTTCCTTCCACCCGCGAACGCTCGTGCGGGACAATCCCCTCCTCCAACCCAACCAGAAACACGAACGGAAACTCCAGCCCCTTTGCCGCGTGCAATGTGATGAGTGTTACCTGCGGTGTTGCCTCCTCGCGTTCTTCCTTCTTCTTTTGCTGGCGGTCACGATCCAGCGCCACGCGGTCCATGAATCCCCGCAACCCGCCGTCGGGTTGGCGCTGTTGGTATCGCTCCAGATCGCGCAGGAGATCACGCACGTTGATCTCGCGCGCGGTCGCCTCGCCCTCGGTTTTGCAGGTCCGCCGCAGTTCGGCGTAGAAGCCGATTTCGTCCAGCAGCGCGGCCGTGACCTTGGCGTGGTCGGCGAGCGGTTCGAGCATACGCGACTCGAACCGGTCGAACAGCTCGCCGAAGGCCAGGAACGCCGCGCGCGACCGCGCGTTCACCGTTTCCAGAAAACCTTCGTCGTTGATGGCCGCCCACAGGCTGATCTTCTGGATGCGAGAGTAATCCAACGCCCGTTCGACCACCGTGTCTCCCAGCCCACGCGGGGGTAAGTTGATGATTCGCAGCAGCATCTGGTCGTCGTCGGCGTTGAGCAGGCAGCCGATGTACGCCAGCAGGTTCTTGACCTCGCGTTTATCGAAAATGCTCTGTCCGCCGACGATCCGGTAGGGGACGTTACCCTCGCGCATCGCCAACTCGAACACCTTCGATTGCGCGTTCGTGCGGTAGAGGATGGCGAAGTCGTCCCACGACCGTGCTTCGCCTGCGGATTTCATCCGGTGCATCTCGCCGATGACGTAAGCCGTTTCTTCCTGTTCGGTCGGCGCGGGCACGATGCGTACCTTGTCGCCCGCACCGTGTTCGCTCCAGAGCGTCTTGGGCCGACGGCGGGGATTGTTTTTGATGAGCGAATTTGCCGTGTGCAGGATCGCGGTCGTCGAGCGGTAGTTTTGCTCCAGCTTGACGATTTTCGGGTTCGGAAAATGCCGCTCGAATTCCAGGATGTTAGACACCTCCGCGCCACGCCACCCATAAATGGATTGGTCGTCGTCACCGACGACGCAGACGTTCGGCGGGTCTCCGTGCGCGAGCAGCGAAACTAGGTCGAGTTGCAAGCGGTTCGTGTCCTGGAATTCGTCCACCATGAGGTAGTGAAAACGGTCACGCCACTTCGCGCGCGCCTCCGCATGCTCGCGCAGGATGCGGACCGCGAGCAGCAGCAGGTCGTCGAAATCGACGGCGTTCATGCGCTTCAGTTCGGCCTGGTAGCGCAGGTAAACCGCGCCGACCAGCGTGTCCTCGCGCGGGACGCCGCCGGCGGCGATGCGCGCGTCGTTCTTAAGTTTGGAAATGAGCGCCTGCGCGGCGTTCGGATCGAGCTTTTCGTCCTTGGCGGCGGTGCGGGTGATGATCGCACGGATCAGGCCGAGGCAATCGCCCTGGTCGTAGATGGAAAAATTCGATTTCCAGCCGAGCCGGTCGATGTCCGCGCGCAAGATACGCACGCACAGCGCGTGAAACGTCGAGACCGTCAGCTTTTTGGCGGCCTCGTCGTCCTGGAGCAATCCGACCGCGCGCTCGCGCATTTCCGTGGCGGCCTTGTTAGTGAAAGTGACAGCAAGAATCTTCGACGCGCTCACGCCTTGGGCGACGAGGTAAGCGATCCGCGCCGTGATGACCCGCGTCTTGCCCGTGCCCGCGCCGGCCAGGATGAGCATCGGCCCAACGGTCTGCGTGACGGCGGCACGCTGGGCGTCGTTGAGGTCGAAAAGGCGGAAGGACATCGTGGCGAAAGGACGCCGAGCTTAGCCGCGCACCACGTCTTTATCCATTCCAAACGCCGTGAAAATCCGACCAATCCGCCGTTCCATCGGACGAGTTCGCCTGGCTCCGGCGGGCGAACTCTCCGATGACCTGCGGATAGAGCGTGTGCTCCGCTTCCTGAATGCGCGCATGGAGTGTGTGGGCGGTATCGCCGGGGAGCACGGGCACGGTTTTCCGCGCGATGATCGGCCCCGTGTCCATGCCGAGATCGACGTAGTGGACCGTGCAACCCGTCTCGCTCTCGCCCGCGTCCAACGCCTGCTGCCATGCCGCCAGTCCGGGAAACTTCGGGAGGAGCGAGGGATGGATATTGATGATGCGCCGCGGGTAGGCTGACACCATCGGGTCTTTGAGCAGGCGCATATAACCGGCCAGCACGACGAGGCCGACGCCGTGTTCCTGCAAGGTGCGGGCGAGTTCGTGCTCGCGCTCGGGTTCGAGCTTCGTCTTGAACTTTCCGGGCGGAAGATAGCGCGCGGGGACACCGTGTTTTTCGGCGAGACCCAGAATGCCCGCGTCCGGAACATCGGACAGAACGACTCCCACGCGCGCGTCGAGGGTTCCAGCGGCGATGGCCTCCGCAATCGCTCCGAAGTTACTACCCTTGCCCGATCCGAGCACACCGATCACGAGAGGGGAAGGCATAGCGTCGAAGCGGTGAATCTAAGGTCAGGCTTGCGCCCGCTTCATTTCCTCCACGAGCCGGCTGGTCGAGCGGCCGGGCACCATCGGGACAAACACGATTCTCGCCCCCGTTTCGAGCAGGACCGCACGCTCCTCCGCGTTGAGCGATTCCAGGGTGTAGTCGCCACCTTTCACATAGACGTGCGGACGCACGCGGGCGAGTAACCGGGTGGCATGCGGATCGTCGAAGATCGTCACGTAATCCACGCATGCAAGCGCGGCGAGCACCTCGGCGCGTTCCTCGGCGGGATTTATTGGGCGGCCCGGGCCTTTCAGCGCCCGCACGGACAGGTCGGCGTTGAGTCCGATGGCCAGCGCATTGCCCTCCGCACGCGCCGCCTGGAGGTAGCGGACATGACCGACGTGCAACAGGTCGAAGCAGCCATTCGTGAACACGAGTGTCCGACCGGACGCGTCGAGCAGGTCGCGTTGCGCGGCCAGGGCATCGGCGGTGAGGATTTTCGGTGCCTGCAACATTGTTGTCACCGGCTCAGCTCCAACATCCGCAAAATTGGCTTTTCGGCCCGCGCGCGGATTTCTTCCGGCATCGTGATCTCGGGCGAGAGATTGAGCAACGCATCATGGAGTTTTTCCAACGTGTTCATTTTCATAAACCGGCAGTCCGCGCACGCGCAGTGATCGGTCGGTCCGGCGATGAACAGTTTGCCCGGAACTTCTTTTCTCAATCGGTGCAGCATCCCGGCCTCGGTCACGATGATGAACGCGTTCGCGTCGTGGTCCCGGCAATAGGAAACCATTTTTTCCGTCGAACACACCTCGTCGGCCAACAGACGCACCGCGAAAGTGCATTCCGGATGCGCGACAACGGGAGCCTCGGGATATTGATCGTGGATGCGCTCGATACTCTGGCGGGTAAATTCGACATGCACGTAACAATTGCCCTGCCAGAGGTCCATTTTGCGGCCGGTCTTTTCCATTACCCAGCCGCCGAGATTCTGGTCGGGCACAAACAGGATGTTGCGGTCCGGCGGCGCGGCCTCGACGATCCTGATGGCATTGCCACTGGTGACGATCACGTCGCTGAGCGCTTTCACGCCGGCCGAGCAGTTGATGTACGCGATGACGTAGTAGTTTTTCTCCGCGGTTTCGTTCGAGGAAAGCGGCGAGCTTTTCGGGCGGGCAGGATTCGGACAGCGAGCAGCCGGCGTCAAGATCGGGCAGGAGCACGGTCTTGGTCGGATTGACGATCTTCGCGGTCTCGGCCATGAAATGCACGCCGCAAAACACGATCACGTCCGCGTCGGTCTTTTGCGCGTGGTAGCTCAGGCCCAACGAATCGCCCACATAATCGGCCACGTCCTGGATTTCGCCCACCTGGTAGTTGTGCGCGAGGATGACGGCATTGCGCTCCTTTTTCAGGCGCAGGATGGCCGCGGCGAGATCGGTGCGTGCGGGAGCAGCGGCGGAGAACCCAGAGGCGCTGGCAGGCGGTTGAACGACGGTATTCAAGGCAACCATGTTGATAAGCGAAGCTTACCACAGAAAGGATGAAGGACGAAACCGGAGGGCATCTGGAAATCTGTCTTTCTGTTGTTTTGCGCTGTTCTGCTTTCATCCTTTATCCTTCACCCTTCATCCTTTCGACCATGCGACTCGGCTTCATCGGTGCGGGAAAAATGGCGACCGCGATTGCGCGCGGCGCGGTGGCGGCGGGGCTTTGCACCCCGGTGGAACTGACCGGCAGCGCGCGTTCGGCGGAGACGCGCGAACGCTTCGAGACCGACACCGGCGGTGGGACGGCCACGTCCGACAACGACGCGGTGTTCATCCACAGCGAGATCGTCTTTCTGTGCGTCAAGCCCGTCGATGCCTGCGCGACCCTGCGCCGTCATGCCGCGTCGGTCGCCCAGTGCCCGTTCATCGTGTCGGTGGCCGCCGGGGTGACGCTGGCCGACCTGCAAGCCGCCGCCGGGCCGGGTGCGGCGATGGTCCGCGCAATGCCCAACACCCCTTGCCTCGTCGGCAAAGGCGCGACGGCCTACGCGCGCGGGGCGACCGTCACGAACGCGCAGGCGGCGGAGGTCGAGCGGGTTTTCCAAGCCATTGGCGACGTGCACGCCGTACCGGAGTATCTGATCGATGCGGTCAACGGCCTGAGCGGCAGCGGACCCGCGTATGTTTACCTCGTCATCGAGGCGCTGGCCGATGGCGGCGTGCTGATGGGGTTGCCGCGCAAGCTGGCGGCTTCCCTGGCCGCGCAAACGGTGCTCGGGGCGGCGGAAACCGTTCGCCAGACGGGCCGGCATCCGGCGGAATTGCGCGAGGCGGTCGCCAGCCCCGGCGGCACCACGATGGCCGCGCTGGAAATACTCGAACGCGCCAGCACCCGGGCGGCCTTCATGGGAGCCGTGCGCGCTGCCACCGAACGCGCCCGCGAGATGGGACGCAAAACCCCCGGCTGACCCGTCCCATCGGAGATTCCCCGATACGAAAACCACCTTGCCCCGCGCCGCCTCCGCCAGTAAATCAGAACCTCGTGAAACTTCGCTCGTTCCGTCCGCTCGCGCTGCTCGTCAGCCTCGGCCTGCTGGTGTTCGCCGCGCCGGACTCCGCCCGCGCGGCCACAAAGAAAAAATCGTCGGCCCCCAAGAAGACCGTCCCGGCCACGACCACCGACGACGACGCGCGCCCGGTCGATGTCGGGCCGATTGATCCAAGCAAGACGCCCACGGTCACGGCCAAGTCGGTCATCCTCATCAACCCGCGCACCGGCGAGGTGCTCTTTGAAAAAGACGCGGACACCCGCCGGCAAATTGCGAGCACGACCAAGCTGATGACCGCGCTCATTGTGGCTGAAAGCGGCGGGCTGAACGGACAGGTGGAGGTCCAGCCCATCGACACGATCTGCGAACCGACGAAGTTGTATTTCAAACCCGGCGAGAGCTACGCGCGTTCGTCGTTGCTGTACGCCTTGCTTGTGCACAGTTGCAACGACGTGGCGCGGGCCCTGGCGCGCGACAACGCCGGCAGTATTCCCGATTTTGCCGCGAAGATGAACGCCCGTGCCGCCGCGCTCGGGGCGGTCAACACGCACTTCGTCAATCCCAACGGCCTGCCGGCACCCGGCGAGGAACAGTTCTCCACCGCGCGCGACCTGGCGCGCATTGCCAGGGCCGCGTATTACAACACGACGTTGCGGCCGATCATGTCCACGCAGCATCTGCAATTCCAGTACGCCGACGGCAAGATGCGCGAGTACACGAACACGAACAAAGTCCTCCTACGCTATCCCTTGTGCACCGGCATGAAGACCGGCTACACCGATGCCGCCGGGCATTGCCTCGTGTCCAGCGCGGACGATGGCGCGGGCCACGCGGTGATCGCCGTATGTCTGGCGGACAACAAGTCGATCTGGAACGATTCGCAACGACTCCTCATGTGGGCACTCGCCGTCGAGGCGTCGAAAGGCTGAGGGCGGCGCGGAGAGCCGTCCGGACCTTGTTTGGGACGACCGGACGCTTCTTGGCCTGATCGGAGCGCCTGCCCGACAGCACGCCAGCCTAACCCGGCAGGCTCGTGAGCATCTGCGCGTTGGTCGGGAATTTCTTCAGGAAGCTCAGCAGCCGCTCGATGGCTTCCAGCGGCTTGTGCCCGGCCAACCCGCGCCGGATGACGTTGATCTTGTCCAGTTCCCACGCCTGCAAGCAGCAGCTCCTCGCGCCGCGTGCCGGACTGGAAAATATCCACCGCCGGGTAAATGCGCTGGTCGCTGATCTTGCGGTCGAGCACCAGTTCCATGTTGCCCGTGCCCTTGAACTCCTGGAAGATCACCTCGTCGCCGCGGCTGCCCGTCTCGATGAGCGCGGTCGCCATGATCGTCAGGCTGCCGGCTTCCTCGGTGTTGCGCGCCGCCGCGAAAATCTTGCGCGGGATTTCCAGCGCCCGCGAGTCGATGCCGCCGCTGCCGGTCGCGGCTGCCCGCGGCCAGGTGTTGTTGAACGCGCGGCCCATGCGCGTGATCGAATCCAGCAGCATGAACACGTCGAACCCGGCTTCCACGAGCCGCTTGCAACGCTCCATCGCCAGTTGCGCGATGCGCGTGTGGCTCTTGAGGTCGCTGTCGTTGGAGCTGGCCATGATCTCGGCCTGCGGCACGGTGCGGCGGATTTCCGTCACTTCCTCGGGCCGCTCGTCCACCAGCAGGATGATGAGCTTCATCTCGGGATGGTTCTTGACCACGGCCTCGGCGATGTGCTGGAGCAGCGTCGTCTTGCCCGTGCGCGGGGGGGCGACGATCAGGCCGCGCTGGCCCTTGCCGATCGGCGTCATCAGGTCCATGACGCGCGTCGTGTAACGCTCGGGAACGGTTTCGAGCCTGATGCGCTTCTTCGGGTTGATGCGTCGTCAGTTCGTCGAAATTGGGCAGGTTCGTGAACTTTTCCGGGTCCTCGCCGTTGAGGGCGGTCAGGCGGAAAAGCTGCGGGCCGCGCGAGGACGCGGCGCACCTCGCCCTTGATCCACTGGCCGTCGCGCAGGTTGTATTTGCGGCAGACTTCCGGGGTGACGAACACGTCGGCGGGCGTCTGGACGAAGTTGCGCTTGGCCTCGCGCAGGAAACCGAAGCCCTTGCCCGAAACCTCGACGATGCCCTCGCCGAACTGCGGCTCGGTCGACGCGGCTGACGCCGCCGTCGATCCCGTCCTGAGACGGGCGGTCACCGTCCATTTGTGGCGGGCGATTTCCCCCACCCTGCTGTGGGTGGCGGTTGAATTGTCCGCCCTGGCCCTGCGGCGGACGATCACCGAACGACTGGCCTGGACCCTGTCCCTGTCCGTGGCGATTATCGCGGCGGTCAAACCGGTCCTGCCGGCCTTCGTTCCGACCGTAACCCTGCCCGCCGTGCTGCCCCTGCTGACGATCGAAGCGTTGTTCACCGCGTCCTTGGAAGGGCTGCGGCGCGCGGTTGCCGTCCGTCGCCGGCGGCTGCGGGTGGGGAGCGGGCGTAGAGGAAACGCCGGCTGCGGAAAGCCCGACGACTGGTGCCTCGGGAGCGGTTTCCGGCTCGACCGGGGCCGGAACGGCCGGAGCGGGCCTGGCTTCGGCGGTCGGAGGCGGGGCGGCGGGGGCTGGCGTGGCCGGGTGAAGCGCGGGACCGGCGGGAGCCGAACCGGCATTGCCGTCCGGGTGAAAAATTTGTTTCGACTTCTCTTCGATGGCCCTGAACGCGTCGGGCGCGATGATCTGCGTTTCGACGTGCGCTTCCGGGCTGGTCGATTTTTCCATCGCCTCGGGCGACAGCACGGCCGGTTGCGGCGCGGGCGTCGTCGCCGGCTCGTTTTCCACCGGCGCAATCTTGCGTGGCCGGCGGACTTTTTTCAGCGCGGGCTGGGCTGCCTCGTCGCTCCCATCGACACCGTCCCTGCCGGATTCGCCATCCAGAACGGCCGGCGCGCTCTTGCTGGCGCGGGTGGCCTTGCGGCGAGGCGCGGATTTTTTCGCGGCCGTCGGCATTTCGGCAGGCTGGATGTCCCCGTCCGTCGTGGAAGCGGGTGGCTGTTCGGTGTCTTCAGTCATGTCTGGGTTGGTGAAAATCTGCGTGGATAACGATCCGGGGATCAACGGCGTCTCCGGCGATCCGGAGGGATGAGCGGCCGTGGAGGTCCGGCCGCGATGGATACAAAAAAGGGGCGTTCGGGCGTGCGCTCAGGCCGGGAGCCGCGCGGGAGCATGCGCGTCTTCGCCGAGCGAACGTGGGACCGTGACTCGTCCCTGCTGATGAAACATGGATAAAACGCTGCCGCGGGCGGCGAAACTCGCTTGGTTTTTGCTCAAAGTGAATCGCAGGTCGGCGGCGGTCCGGCTTGTGTGATCGGTGGCGGCTTCGCTGAGTATCGCCACTCCGCCGGGCGCGTGGGCTTTATAAAAGGTTTTCCCGTCGTGTGTTCCCTCGATGTTCCTCGCCGATACACTGGCCGCACGGGCGGTCTCCACCACCGAGCGCAGTCGGGGATTCCCCGAAGGGCCGCCATCGCCAATTCGTGCCGCCACGGTGATTTGCTTCACCAGTTTGCTGAAGGCAGCACCGCGTCCGGCATCCAACGGCCCTTCAATGTGCTTGACCTTCGACCACTTGCTATGACCCGCCATACCGAGGGAGAGACTGAGCGTTGCCCCACTGTGTTCAACATCCCGAGCAAAGAAGGAGCCGGCGCGAAGCGAAAAGGCGAAATGCCGGCCTGCTCAGAAAGGCGATGAGACGAGCAACGTCCGCAACACTACGCCTGGGAGGATCAGCCTGTCAACACGAAAACGCTCAGGGGAGTTGATCCCCCTGCTTCGGAGGCGGCTTGCCGCTCAAAAAGATTTTCACGGCGTTCCATCGCTCTTTTTTGATGGTGCGGATGATGTATCGGACCAGCTTCGGGGGACGCCACCCCGCGATTTTTGCCCGGCTTGCCCGGATGGCGTGGCGAATCGCCCGCGGAGGACGCCACCGGCATTTTTCGACGAACACGGGCTTTGCCACCTTCATCCTGGCGTGGAGGTCGGTGACGCCGGCAAAGGTCGGCGCGCGCTCGTCCACGCACCAGAGAAGCAGCGAATTATCTACCCGGTGAAACAGTTTTTCGTCGTGAGTGTCGCCGCCCTGGAGGAAGACGCTCAAAAAATAACCGCCCGGGGCCAGCGACATTTCGAGAACGAACGTCACGGTCGTGATGGTCTCTGCCTCCAACGTCAGGGAACGGCCCTGCATCCGGGTGCTGACACCGTAGACCTCCATGTCCGCCTCGTCGCAAATGCGCAGGCCGACGTGGAGGTCAGCGGCGTCCATCGTGCTGTAGACGGCCAGCCGGATTTCCATCGGATTGCCCTGCTGGATCACCGCATCCCCACCCGTGCGCAGGTCGAAGGCATCCACGCCGTCGAAGGAAATCTCCCGCGTGCCGGTCTCGCTGCGCGACAACAGCGATCCCAACGCCGAATCCGTCGCTTCAGGATCGGGGTCCGTGGCCGCAGGCTGCCCGGGGAAGCCGACCGATGCCGGGGCGGCAGCAGGCAGATGACTGGCCCGGGCCTTGGCCGCCTCCCACAGTTCGCGGGCGCGTTCGAAGAGTTGCACATCGCAACGGTTCGCGGCGAGGATGCGTTCGACCATCGCCGGCTCCATGTCCTCGACCGCGAGCCGTTTGCGCGAGGTCTTGAAACGGGGCACCGGGGCATGGAGCGGCCAATCCCGTAACCGGCCCAGGCATTCGACCCCCTCGGCGAAACGCTCGTGGAGACCGACGAAGTCAAACCGCTCCAGGTTGCGCATGGCCAGCGGCAGCAGGTCCTCCGGCGGCCGGTCAGCGTCGGTCGCGCCGGAAAACAGGAACGTCTGCTCGTTCGACCAGGACGAGCAACGCCCCGGCTGCGCCCACTTGTCCAGAGCACGCTCCAGACACCATTCTTCATTGATGACGACCCGGTGGTCGCTGTCCATGTCGCCTTCCTTGAAGAAGTGGTACATGGAAATGATCCGGTCCACCGGTTCACGCAGGAACGTGAAGAAAAACGTCGTCTGGAACAGCCGCTCGGGGATTTGCCCGACGTTGAAGTGCCCCGTGATGACGGGGTAACGCTTCATCAACCCTTCCAGCGGAGCTTTCCGGTAACGTCCCTCGCCGACGTGGAAGACGTGCCGGTCGCCCAGCACGTTGCGCAGATAAAGCGTCAGCGCCGTGCCCCCCGATTTGGGAACATGGAGAAAGCAACTGCGCGACTTGGCCGTTTTGACGATCATCCCTGCCATCCCTATCCGCCGGCGCCACGGAGATGGGATGCATGATCGTCATCCTTTCACGACAAAAGGGCGAGTCAGGATTTGTCGCCGCAAGGATTTATTTGTGACAAAAATGACTGGCTCGTCGGCTGATGGCCCACTTCAAAAAGGTGTGAGAAGGTTCTGCACAGGCCGTTGCGGCCGGTCGTCCTGTAAGGTAGGGATGGCTCTCCGAGCCAGTCCCTAATTTCTCCGGGAAGCGATCCGTGCGCACGGAGATCATCCAATCCAAAATAGGGACTGGCTCGGAGAGCCATCCCTACCTTGTTTGGAACGCCTGCGGTGGGTTTCCGACACGCTTTCTTAGACGGTCTTCACCGTGCTCGCGGAACGCTTGCGCAGGTCGGCGTCGAGGATTTTCTTCCGCATCCGCAACGACTTCGGCGTGGCTTCCACGTACTCGTCCGGCGCGATGTACTCCAGCGAACGCTCCAGCGTCATCACCAGCGGCGGCGCCAGCGAAATGCCCTTGCCGTCGCCCTGGCTGCGCATGTTGTTGAGCTTTTTCGCCTTGCACGGATTGACCGGCAGGTCGTCGGGCCGGGCGTTCTCGCCGATGATCATGCCCTCGTAAATCTCCTCCTGCGGCGCCGATGAACAACCGGCCGCGCACCTGGATCGTGTCCAGCGAGTAGGCCGTGCTCACGCCGCCTTCCATCGCCACCAGCACGCCGTTGTCGCGGCTGGGAATTTCGCCCTTGTGCGGGCCGTACTCCTTGAAGAGATGGCTGGCGATGCCCAGGCCCTTGGTCACGTTGACGAGGTCCGTCTCGAAGCCGATCAGGCCGCGCGTGGGGATGATCGCGTCCACCAGTCACGCGAGTGCGGGTTGTGGACCATGTTGGTGATCTCCGCCTTGCGGCTGGCGAGGGATTGCAGGATGTCGCCCAGGTTGTCGTTGGGCACGTCCACGGTCAGCGATCTCGTAAGGCTCCAGCAGGTTGCCGCTGTTCGTCGCGCTTGTAGATGACCTCCGGCCGGGAAACGAGCACCTCGAAGCCCTCGCGGCGCATCTGCTCGACCAGCACGGCGATCTGCATTTCCCCGCGCGCGCTCAACTCGAACGAGCCGGCCGTGTCGGTTTCCTTGAAGCCGAGCGAAACGTTCGTGCGCGTCTCGCGGACGAGCCGCTCGCGGATGTTGCGCGCGGTGACGAGCTTGCCCTCGCGCCCGGCCAGCGGGCCGTCGTTGACGAGGATGCCCATCGTGATCGTCGGCGGGTCGATGTCCACGAAGTGCAGCGCGGGCCGCTCCTCGGTGTCGGTGATGCGTCTCGCCGATGAACACGTCCTCGAACCCGCACAGGCCGATGATGTCGCCCGGCGCTGGCGTGCTTGAGTTCGATCTTTTCCATGCCCTGATGGCCGAAAAGCGCGGTGACGTTGCCGCGCTCGCGCCGGCCGTCGCCGTGGGCGCACGACCACCGTGTCGCCCACGCTGACGCGGCCCGCGAGGATGCGCCCGTAGGCGATCCGGCCCAGGTAATCGCTGTAGTCCAGGTTGGACACGAGCATCTGGAGATAGCTCACGCCGCTGCCCTTGGGCGGCGGGATTTCCTTGATGATCGCGTCGAAGAGCGGCGTCATGTCCGTGCGGTCCTCGTGGATTTCCTTGCATCGCGTAGCCGGCCTTGGCGCTGGCGTAGATGACCGGGAAATCGAGCTGCGCGTCGGTGGCGTTGAGTTCCATGAACAGCTCGAACACCATGTCGAGCACCTTGTGCGGGCGGGCGTTCTCGCGGTCGATCTTGTTGATGACCACGATGACCTTCGCGCCCGCGCTCCATCGCCTTCTTGAGCACGAACTTCGTCTGCGCCTGCGGGCCGTCGTGCGAATCGACGACGAGCAGCACGCCGTCGATCATGCCCATGATGCGCTCGACCTCGCCGCCGAAATCGGCGTGGCCGGGGGTGTCCACGATGTTGACGTGGTAGCCGTTGTACTGGAAGGCGGCGTTCTTGGCGCGGATGGTGATGCCCTTTTCGCGTTCGAGGTCCATGGAGTCCATCATGCGCTCGTCCGTTTTCTGGTTGGCGCGGAAGGTGCCGGACTGGCGCAGCAGGCAATCGACGAGCGTGGTCTTGCCGTGATCGACGTGGGCGATGATGGCGATGTTTCGGATCTTATCCATAAGGTAGGCCGGGCGTGCCGGCAGGTGCTTCTTCGTGATTCAAAACGCGGGTCCTCTCCGGATCGACGCAGGGACGAAAAAGGGCGGAAAGATAACACGAAAAAAGGCAAAGTCACGTCCCGCTGCGTCCCTCTTGCCAACTTCCGCGCGTCTTGCGTCTTGCGCCGCCGGGAGTTTTCGCGTTATTGGGGGAAGTGGCGCGGTCGAACCTGCGTCTTCGTCCGATTACCTAGTTTCTTCCCAATGGGCAAACAATACAATAAAGTCATCAAACGCAAGCGCCGTCTGGCGTACGTGCAACGCAAGGACGCCGCCAAGGCTGCGGCCGTCAAAGCGCCTGCCTCCAAGGCCGCCGCGAAGTCCGCTCCCGCCGAAGCGCCCGCCAAGGCTCCGAAGAAACCGGCCAAGCCCAAGACTCCGAAAACGGTTTCCGCCTCCACCCCGACGCCCGAGCCCGCACCGGAGATTTCCGAATCGCAGGCCCCGGTGCCCGCGACGTAGCGCGTGGGGGTTAAGGTAACCGACACCGGAACTCCCGCGACCTTTTGCCGATGAGCGATACCGACGCATCGGGTGTCCAGCCCGGTCCCATGCGCGGGAAGTTTTGCGTCGTGACCGGGGCAACGTCCGGGATCGGACGCGAAACGGCCCTCGGCCTCGCGGCGTTGGGGGCAGATGTGCTGCTCGTCGGCCGAAACGCCACCCGTGGCGAGGCCACCGTGGCGGAGATCAAAGCCCGCCGCAACGAGGGCGAGGCCACGTTCCTCGCCGCTGATTTCTCATCGCAGGCGTCGGTGCGCCGCCTTGCGGAAAAAATCCGGACGCGCCATTCACGTATCGATGTGCTGGTCAATAATGCGGGCGGCGTGAACGCGACGCGGCGGCTCACGGTGGACGGCATCGAAGAAACCTTCGCGGTCAACCACCTCGCACCGTTTCTACTGACGCAGTTGTTACGTGATGTCCTGCTGGCAAGCACGCCGGCCCGGGTGGTGACGGTGTCCTCCGAGGCGCACACGATGTTGAAGACACTGGATTTCGACAATCTCCAGGGCGAAAAACGTTATAAACCCCTGCTGGCCTACGCGATCTCGAAACTGGCCAACGTGCTTTTCACCTACGAGCTGGCCCGGCAGTTCGACGGCGCGGGCGCGACGGCGAACTGCCTGCATCCGGGGGTCGTCAGGACGGGCATCTGGCAGGAAAGCCGTGGCTTGATGCGATTCGTCGTCACGCTGGCAAAGCCGTTCATGCTGTCCTCGGCACAGTCGGCGCGGACCGTGGTGCGGCTGGCGGTTGACCCGGCACTGGCCAATATTACCGGGCGCTACTTCAGCAAGGCCAAGGAAACGCGCTCCTCGGAACTATCCTACGACCCGGAAATCGCCGCGCGGCTCTGGAAAGCAAGCGAGGCGTTGATCCGGTAGCGCCTCCCACTCGCCGAAGGTGCACCGCTCATGGCCGAATACCTCCTCGTGGACGGTCACAGCGTCATCTTCGCGTGGCCCGAACTGCGCTCGCTCCATATCCGCCGCATGGGTGCCGCGCGCGAGGCGCTGGTGCGTACGCTGACCGATTACCAGGACCAGAGCGGGGTGCGCGTGGTATTGGTCTTCGACGGACAGGGCGAGCGCGTCACCGAAGACCAGGAAGGCCGCGACGGCATCCAGATTTTCTACGCCCGCGCCGGGCAAACGGCGGACGCCATCGTCGAGCGGCTCGTGGCCAAGTACGCCGCGAGCCATCATTTGACGGTGGCGACCTCCGACCACCTGGAAGCACAGACGGCGATTACGTTCGGTGCCGCGCGTTGCGTCTCGGCCGAAGGGTTGCGCGTGATGCTCGCGGCGGTCGGGCGGGATTTCGACCGGCACACCCGGGAATACCGGCGCAAAGATTAAAGCGTATTTCAGTTGCTTGTCAGGTTTCCAGCCCCGGCGGGGGCGTCAGAAGATAGCCCACGGCGTGAGCCGTGGGAAAGGACCGGCTACACAGGCCAGCCCCGGCAGGGGCGTAAGAGAACCTGCGAGGTGGTTCTCTCGCCAAGGCGGGCGTCTTTTCTTACGCCCCTGCCGGGGCTTTGACGCGCAACATGATCTTTCCCCCACGGCTCACGCCGTGGGCTATCTTCTGACGCCCCTGCCGGGGCTGGTGCAAGCCTTCCACACAAACGAAAAACGCTGTAGGAGCAGCCCGCCGCCATCTGCTGTTGACCGGCCGCCGCCCGCCACGGTAGAGTGGCCGCCGCCCTCCGCCGGCGCTTTCGTGGCGCGTGTTCCCCCGTTCCTCATGGCCAAGGTCAGCCTCCAGCACATCTACAAAACCTACGCCGACAGCAAGGGCCAGGAGGTCATGGCGGTCAACGACGTGAACATCGAGGTCGCCGACCGCGAGTTCCTCGTGCTCGTCGGCCCTTCGGGCTGCGGCAAATCCACGACCCTGCGCATGATCGCGGGCCTGGAGGAAATCTCCGAAGGGCGAAATCTTCATCGGCGACCGCAAGGTCAACGACGTGCCGCCCAAGGACCGCGACATCGCGATGGTTTTCCAGTCCTACGCGCTCTACCCGCACATGAGCGTGTACGACAACATGGCGTTCGGCCTGAAACTGCGGAAATATCCCAAGGCCGAGATCAAGAAACGCGTGGGCGAGGCCGCCGCGATCCTGGGCATCGACGCCTATCTCGAACGCAAGCCCAAGCAGCTCTCCGGCGGCCAGCGCCAGCGCGTCGCCCTCGGCCGCGCCATCGTGCGCCAGCCGAAGGTTTTCCTCTTCGACGAACCGCTCTCCAACCTCGACGCCAAGATGCGCGTGCAGACGCGCACGGAACTCATCAAGCTCCACCAGCGCCTCCAGGCGACGATGATCTACGTCACCCACGATCAGGTCGAGGCCATGACGATGGGCAGCCGCATCGCCGTCATGGAAGGCGGCAACCTCCAGCAGAACGAGCCGCCGCTGACGCTTTACCACGAACCGAAAAATTTGTTTGTCGCGGGCTTCCTGGGCAGTCCGCCGATGAACTTCGTCGACGGGCAAACTCTCCCAGAAGGAGGACCGCATCGTCTTCAAGGAAATGGCCGGTGGGGTCATCGAGGTGCGCTACCGCGAGAAGGAACGACCTGCCCTCAAGAACTTCGTCGGCAAGGAGGTCATTCTGGGCGTGCGGCCCGGAAGACATCGAGTTGAGCCAGGGCGCGCGCGCGACCGGCCGAGGTTTTTTTCCAGGCCGTGGTGGACATCGTCGAACCGATGGGTGCCGAGACAAATTTCTATCTGCAAACTGGTAACCATACGGTGGTCTGCCGCTCGCAGGCCGTGGTGGACCAGCGCGAGGTCGGGCCATCGGCTGCAATTCCAGATCAACGGCGCGAAAACTCACATCTTCGACCCTGTGACGACGAACCGGGTAGTGTAGGCTATCCTACGCGTGCGGTCGGGGTCTGGTCGTTCGCCCTTCCCGCATGCGAGATTCCCCTTTTCTCCTGCCTGTCCATGAGCAGCAGCCGCCACCCGCCAGACCCCGCCGACGCCACGCCAGACCCCACGAAGGAGACGGCGACCGAGGGCAAACCCCGTCGCCGGGGATGGGGGCCGTTCCGTTTCGTGCTCGCCTACACGCGCGGGCTGATCGTGGACCAGCACCTGCGCCGCCAGACGATGTTCTACGTGGTGATCGCCGCGATGTTGATGTTTTTCGCGGGCGTCACCTTCCTGGAAGACTGGCTGGATGGCCGCCACCATCTGGCACGCTTCGCCGTCTACTGGCTGATCTGCGGATGGCTGACGATCCTCGCCGCGTTGCTCGCCATCTACGACCTGTTGTTGTTGCGCATCCAGCACCGGCTTTTGCGCCGGCAGTTGCGTGAGCGGTTCCTGGGCGACCAGCAGCGCCGCGAGCAACCGGACCGCGAGGAACCCTGAGCCGCCGTCCGGGGGTCGAGGCCGTCCGCCCATTCATCCCGTGCAGAAAACCCGCGAACAGATGGAGCGCGAGGAAGCGACCCAGCTCGCCCCCTACGCCCAACGCACCGCCGCCAGCGCCGGCCGCCGCCACGAGGAACCGCCCCACCCGTACCGCACGGCGTACCAGCGCGACCGCGCGCGGGTCATCCATTCGCGCGCGTTCCGCCGGCTCGAATACAAAACCCAGGTTTTCCTCAACGGCACCGGCGACCACCTGCGCACCCGGCTCACGCACACCATCGAGGTCGCCAGCGTCAGCCGCACCATCGCCCGCGCGCTCGGTCTCAACGAAGACCTCGCCGAAGCCATCGCCCTCGCGCACGACCTCGGTCATCCGCCCTTCGGCCACCCGGGCGAGGACACGCTCGACCGGCTGATGACCGGCCACGGCGGCTTCGATCACAACGCCCAGAGCCTGCGCATCGTCGAGGTCATCGAGATCCAGCTACCCCGAGTTTCCGGGGCTCAACCTGTCCTTTGAAGTCACCGAAGGTCTCCGCAAGCACCAACGGTTTTTCGATCCGCCCGCGCTCTCGACGGCGGCGGCAGCCGGTGAACGGTTCCCCTGTCCTTCCCTGGAGGCGCAGATCGCCAACCTCGCCGACGAGATCACCTACAACAGCCACGATCTCGACGACGGCCTCGACGCCGACCTCATCGACTCCGACCAACTCGCCGGCCTCGCGCTCTGGCGCACGGTGAAGGCCGAAGTGTGCGCGCGTTACCCCGGCCTGGACGGCCGCGAACTCTGCGCGGCGATCATCCGCCGGCTCATCGACCGGCAGGTCAAAGACGTGGTGGAAACCAGCGCCGCGCGGATCGCCGCCGCGGGCATCACCAGCGCCGACGACGCCCGACGCCAGCCCGGCCCGCTGGTCGCTTACAGCGACGAATTGCTTGCCGCCACGCGCGAGATGCGCCGGTTCCTTTTTGAGAACCTGTATTACCACCCGCAGGTCGTGCAACCCTACCAGCGCGCGTGCGGACGGTTGAGCGAGGTATTTGCCGCCTACCTGCACGCGCCCGAACGCCTCGGCCAGGCCACCGCCGCGCGCGTGGAGGCGGACGGGTTGCACCGGACCGTGTGCGATTATCTTTCCGGCATGACGGACCGCTACCTGCTCGAAGAACACGCGCGATTGTTCGGCCGATGAACCCATCGGGCGGACGCAAGACCCCGACAGCGGGCGCATGCGCCGGAGGATTCTGACTGACAGGCACGCACGCCTCCGGTACGGTCCGGCGAGTGGATACCATCACGAGAGAGATCATCCTGAAACTGACCGCCAGGGTCTCCGATCTGGAAGCCGCCCTCGAAGTGCACCGGTCGCTCCTGAAGGAAATCATGCAAGCGCAAGCCCTCTCGCGGGGGACGACTTTTATCCCGGCCGCGTTCGACCTGCGCGTCGTCGAGGCCGTCGCGGCGCAGCGCGAAAAGATGGCGATGGGAGTCGTCCAGCCCGAACCGGCGGTCGGTGCACCGGTCTACCTGGAAGTTCCGGGGGAAACCTGATGCCGCGCGGCGGTCCGCCCGGAAAACGCCTCCGAGGGCAGAGCAAGCTAGTTCGTCTCCCCCGACAAAAAACGGATGAGCAGCCGCAGGCGCGCGGTGACATCGGCTTCTTCCAACAACCTTTGACGCTCGAACGGATCGGCGACGAACGTGTGCGCCACCAGGTCCGCGAGCATCCCGGGATCGGTCAGGTGCGACAGGAACGTATCCAATTGACCGGGTAACTGCGCGCCGGCTTCCTTGAAACGCTGGCAGATTTCGAGCACCTTGGTCCCGAGTGCCTCGGCCGTGATCGAATCCGCCCCCTCGCTCTCGATTTTCTCGATTTCGGCGATGCGGAAGGGTTTGGTTTGCGTGTAACCGGTCAGGCGCACCCGGGCCAATCCCTGGAGGATCAGGTTGGAAGTGCCGTCTTCCTTGCCGACGCAAGCGCGTACGAGACCGACGCCCGCCACGGGAAAATAGTCTTTCTCGGTGCGCGCTTCGGAAACGCCGGGCTTCAACGTGGCCACGCAAAACATCCGGGGTCCGGCGAGCGCGTGAGCCACCATCGCGCGGTATTTCGGCTCGAAAATGTAGAGCGGCAGCAGTGCGTGGGGAAAGATCAGCGCGCCCGGCAGCACCATGACGGGCACCTCGGAAGGCAGGTCGATGGCGAGGGATTCGGACATGGGGTGGCGGGGCGTGTCTTTACGCAAGAACATTACGCTGACAAGCGCGGAAAAGATGAAGGAGGGAGATTAAGAATGAACGCAGAGGGCTTGAACGACGATGGCACGGACGATTTTCCCCTACGCTCTTTATCCGCCATCCTTCCTACTGGGCGCGCATTCTTCGATCCGTGCGCGCAACGTTTCCACCGGCCATTGACCGGGCACCTGTGGGCCTTCGTCGCCCAGATAACCGTAGTTGAGCATCGACCCCGCCGCTGCCAAGGCCAGGCGCGAGACCCGACCCATCGACCCCATGCCCATCACCGCGAGCCTCATCCGACGCGATTGTCCCCAGGCCATGAAGTCGAGCAGCCGCGCGAGTTGATCGGGGCGCTCGACGGTCGCCGCGAGCTTGAAGACCTCCGCGCCGGCATCTTGCGCCCGCGCCGCCAGAGTACGCAAACGGCCCGGAGGCGGCACGCCGCGAAAGTCATGGAAGGACGCCACGAGCAGGCGTCCCGCTTCCCGGGTGGCGCGCACGACCGCCGACAGCGCATGGAGCGAGCGCACTTCCACGTCCACCGCGACCACCGCTGGATAGACAGACAGGCATCCGTACAAGCGCCTGCGTTCCTTGGCACCCGCTGGCGCGCCCGGCGCACCGCCTTCAGACGGATGCCGCACGGTCAACAGCAGCGGCCGGGGGGGCGCGGCGGCGAGCGCGTGGAGGAGTTCCGGCTCCGCGTGGAAGTGGTCCCCGCGCAATTCCAGCCAGTCGGGAGCGGCCGGCAGCGGTCCCAACGCCAGCGCGGCGGCCAGCGTCGCAGGCGAATACACCGCCGCCACGACCCGGCCACGGGCCACAACGCCGACTGGCGTTTTGTCGGGTTTTGTGGTTGAGTGGCGCGCCTTCACATTCATCGGGCCCAGCGTCGCCCGTGCTGATAGACACCCGCGCCCGTTCCTCTTTCCTTCTGAGATGCTGCGTCGCAAGCAAGAAATCAATCAGCAATTCCAACAGTTCATCGACGCGTTCCTGCTGCTCGGGGCGTTCTGGGTGAGCCACGCTCTGCGCTTTTACGGTACGGAATGGTTCAAGCTCGACAAGGCGATCCCGCCTTTCAAGGATTTCCTGTGGATGATCGTCATCATCATGCCCTTCGGGCCGCTGTTGCTCGAACTCCAAGGCTTCTACGAACACCCATTGCTCAAGCAATCGGCGCGCACGGTGGGACAGTTGACCCGGGCGCTGATCGGTCTCGCGCTGTTGGCGGGCCTGTGCGTGATTTTCCTGCACGTCGATCTGCCTTCGCGGGCGGTGCTCGTGCTTTTCGTGTTCCTGGGGGCGGTGACGCTCCTCGCCAAGGACCGCCTCGTGCTCACCCACGCGCGGCGGCTGGCCGAGAAAGGCGAGATGCGCGACCCCGTCCTCCTGGCGGGCATTCCCGAGGACATGGACAGCCTCGTGGCTTCGTTCACCCCGGAACAACTCCTCCAGATGGAGATCATCGAGCGGGTGGACATCGAGAAACAACCTCTCTCCGATCTCGTCACCGCCCTGCATCGCCACGCCATCAGCCGGGTGATCTTTTCCGCCAACCACAGCCACCTGCACACGGTCCAGGAAGCCATCAGCGCCTGCGAGACCGAGGGCGTCGAGGCGTGGCTGATGGCGGATTTCGTGAAAACCGCCATCGCCCGGCCGACCATTGAGTCGGTGGCCGGGCGGCCCGTGCTCGTCTTCCGCTCGACGCCCGACGCTTCCTGGTCGCTGCTGGGCAAACGCGCCATCGACCTGACCGGGGCGATCCTGGGGCTGATTTTCGTTTCCTGGCTGCTGGTGCTGGTGGCCCTCATCATCCGACTGACCTCGCCCGGCCCGGTGTTCTTCCGGCAACTGCGGGGCGGCCGGCACGGCAAGCCGTTTATGATGCTCAAGTTTCGCACGATGACCACCGACGCCGAGATGCGACGGGCGGAGTTCCTGGCGTTCAACCAGATGAGCGGGCCGGTGTTCAAAATCGAGGCCGACCCGCGCGTCACCCGCGTCGGCCGGTTCCTCCGGAAGACTTCCATCGACGAACTGCCCCAGCTCTTCAACGTCCTGCGCGGAGAGATGAGTCTGGTCGGGCCGCGTCCCCTGCCGCTTTACGAGGTGGAGAAGTTCGAGACCCCCGCCCAGCGCCGCCGGCTCTCCGTGCAGCCGGGGCTGACGTGCATCTGGCAGATCAGCGGGCGCAACGAGATCAAGAGCTTCCAGGACTGGGTGAAACTCGACCTGCTCTACATCGACAACTGGTCCCTGTGGCTGGACATCAAGATTTTGTTCAAGACGATCCCGGTGGTGTTGCTCGGTCTCGGCGCGAAGTAGCGCGGGCCGAAAAAAACAAGACCTCCCCGGCGTCGTTGGTCGATTAAGTCACGTCCGCCGCCGATGTCCGCTTCCACCGCCATCCCCGAGGAATTGCTGGCACTCGCGCCCGCTCATCTGCCGAATCATCGGAAGGTGCGCTACGATGGCGACAACCTTTGCGTCGCGCTCGACCAACTCGCCGAACGGGACCGCGCGCTGTTGCGCCGCTTCTATCAGGTGCTCGGCGAACTGCTCAACGGCCTCACGGACGAATCCACCAACGACGCGCAAAAGTGGGAGACCCTCGACCGCTGGACGCAACGCCACGACCTCGACCGCTTCATCGACGAGGTGCGCGAACTCGGATTGGCTTCCAACGCCGAAAACCCCGGCGAGGCCTTGTCCAAAGCCATGCACGATCTTCGCGGAGGGGCCTTGAGCGCGCTGCTCGGCCGCCTTCAGATGCTGGAATACCTGCCCCGCGAGGAAGTTCAGCTCAAGGCGATCTTCGTCCAGACGCGCGATCACCTGAAGATCATGCGCAACGCCCTCGTCGGCCTGGACGACGAGCGGCGTGACGCCGACCGGAAGCCCAGGGCCCACGCCATGCAGTTGATGATCTCGAAGTGGCACGATTCGGTGGTGGGCCCGAAGTGGCGCGAGCGACCCATCCGCATGGAAATCGACTGCCGTTACGATGGCGCGTTAACCGAGTGCTGCATGGAAAGCGCGGCCGTGGACCGCATTTTTTACAACCTGTCCACCAACGCGTGTCGCTACGCCGCCGACGAGCGGATGGAAATGGTGGTTTTCCCGGTGCCGCAGCCGACAGGGAGCGACTGCCTGCGCTTTGTGCTTTCCAACGAGGTCAGCGAGGAGGATGCCGCGACGTTGCGTTCGATGGCGGCGGCTGGGGCGACCGGCGGCGGCGACCGATTGTCCGCGCTGTTCGAGCCGGAGGTTTCTTCGACCGGGTCGGGCTTTGGCCTGACGGTGGTGGCGGATTTCGTGACGATGGCTTTCGGGCTGCGCGACCGCGCGGAGGCGCTGCGTGAAAGCTACCTCGGCGCGGTTCTAAACGGCCGGACTTTCCGCGTGTGGTTTCACTGGCCGATGGCCGACGACAGCCTGCCCCAGAAACTCGACGATTACCGCCGTCCGCAAGATAGCCTGAGCGAGGTTTGAAGGACAGCGGTGCTGCGGGCGTGGTTCGGCGTTGACCGACGGGGGGACGGCGTCCTACCATCGTCGCTGCGTTATGGCCCCTTCCCGACCTGCAAAAGGCGAAAATCCCGCGCTTCCCGCCACGGTGGAGCAGGAAAGGCAGCGGCTGGCGCGGCTGCTGCACGACACCGTTTGCCAGGAACTGACCGGGATTTGTTTTCTTGCCGGCGCGGCGGCGCATCAGCACGGCGGTGCCGGCACCGATGCCGGGCGGAAGTTCGCGGAAATCGCCGAACTGCTGCAACGCGCGGGAGCCGGTCTCGCCGAGATCGTGCACGGCTTGAGCAAGCCGTCGTGAGGATGGGCCAGGGGCCAGAAAAGACCCGCGTCAGTCCCCCTCGCCGTGGATCGCCGGCGCGTAGAGCAGGCCGTTGAGCCAAAGCCGGGTCGTAGGCGCGCCAGAGCATCCGGAAGCTCGGGCCGTTGGCGGTGAGGATCACGTGCCCGTCGCCGAGCGGTTCCTCGACCACCGCCGCCGTGCCGCGCATGAGTTTTTCCGTGTTGTCCGGCCAGGTGAAACCCGCCAGCCGCAACGACGGCGGGTTCGGCATTGCCATCCGGCGCGCCGGGAAGGTCAGCACGTTCGCCCCGCGCTTGCGTCAGCGTGAGGAACTGGTCCGTGTCCACCAGCACCGGCAGCGTGTCGCGTTCGTAGCCGTACGTCAGGAAATGGTCGCGGTTGACGGTGGCGCGGAAGATCGCGCCCGGCACGGCCAGCGGGATTTTGCGGCGGTCGAATCCGCCCTGCGTCCCCTTCGGTCTTGGCTGTCGGCGGACTTCGTCGGCCGGTTTGTCGCCGGGTTTCTTCGTTGCCGCCGGAGCTTCGGTCGGCCTCGCTTTTCTTGTCGGGATCGGTGGCCTTGTCCACGGCGCGGCTTTCTGGCCTTCGGGTTTTTGGTCCTTGTCGGCGGGCGTTTGCCGGCGGCGCCTTCTCTTTGTCCTCGTCCTTGTCGTCGTCGGTGTCGTCGTCCTGCTTGGCGAGCAGTGTCCGCGCCGACGACCCGCGAGCCGGTGAGATCGACTTTCTTGTCCGCCGCGAACCCCGCCGCGCCGCCGACGCAGATCAGGGTGCCGCCGTCCTTGCACCAGTCCTTGAGCTTTTCGACGCCGTCCTTGTCGAACGCCGCCGCATAACGCTTGGCGCTGCCATCGGGCAGGATCAGCACGTTGAAATCCGCCATGCGCGTGTTCTTGAAAGCGTCGACGCTCATCGGCACGAACTCCACGCCCATGTCCTTGCCCAGCAGATAGGAAATCTCCGCGTAGGAGGTCTGCGCGGCCTCGTCGCCCGCGATGAGCGCGACCTTCGGCACCTTGCAGCGAAACGACCTCCTCCGAACCCGGCCCGACGTTGCCCTTGTCCACGTAAGCGGTGTCCGCCGTGGTGACAGCCACGCCGAGCTCCTTCGCCAGCGCCGCGACGCGCTCGTGCAGACTGGCGGGGTTGCGCTCCACCCGCGCCAGCAGCGTGCCGCGCGGATAGTCCCGGCCGCCCGCGCGCAACGGCTCGGTGGCCGTGGCCAGACGATAGCCCTCCTGCAACAATCGAAACGCCATCCGGTACGCGCCTTCGCGTTTCCGGCGTCCAGAGATACGCGGTCACCGCCTTCGCCGCGGGGCATCGGACGCCGAAGATGTCTACGGTCTTCTTCCCGCCGGACGCCGGGACTGAGTCGCTGAGAGCGTTCCACGCTCGTCGGGCTCGGCCGCTGCGTACAAACTTGCCCGTCGCGGGCGAACCGGCGGGCGCGTCCGCGCTGTACGCCGCCTCCACCCCGAAGGCCAGCGGCAGGCACCACGCCGTGATGTCGTAAAACTCCGGCTTTTCCAGCGGCTCGCGCCGGCCGCGCTTGAGGTTGCGCGCCTGCCGTTCCAACTGGCGTTTGACGAACGCCGCGTCGAGCGGCGCGTCCGGCGCGAGCAGGGTGCGCGCGATGCGGCCCTGCGGCTGGGCGAGGTCGACCACATAGCTGCCCGGCGGAAATTCGCGCGACGCGCGGCGCGGGCGCCGGGTTCGCGGCGGGCAAATAATCGTGCGCGTTGGTCAGCGTGAATTTCTCGGTCGGTGCACCGCACCTCGATGCCCTGGCGCAGCAGGTTGGCCACCAGCTCGGCGGTCCGGCCCGGGATCGTTGCCCGGCGAGATGACCACCTGCCGCAGCCCGTCCTTGCCCGCTTGCCCTTCGGAGATCGCGCGTGGCGAAGAACCGGTAATAATCCTTCAGCCGTTCCTCGCGGTGCGCGGCGGAGGTTTCCAGCGTGGCGAGGCTGGCGGTGAAATGCTTGGCGATGGCCTCGCGCAACGTCTCGATGGTGCCGTCGTCGCGCTTCCAGTTGAAGCCGCGCTTGCCGCCGCCGTCGCTCTCGAAGGTCATGCCCGTGGACCCGTGCAGGCTCGGCCAACTATCCCAGTACCCGGGATAGTACAGGTCGAACACGTCGCGGTTGTAATACAGCCAGTGGTAGCGGTTGAACGCCGCCGCGTTGCCCTGGCCCAGCAGGCTCTGCCATTTCTCGGTCTCGTCGTGCGGCAGGGCCGAGTTGACCGGCAGCGCGGGCGGCGGGAAGAAGAAATTCTTCGTCTCGCCGTGGTGATCGGCGTTGACCTGCGGATGCCAGTCCAGAAACGCCGCCATCTGCCGCGCGGCTCTCGATCTGCGAAGCCGGGCAGCAGGTCGCGGTTCAGGTCGAAGCAGATAATGGTTGAACCGACCGTAAATCGCCCCAGGGCTGGTGGTGCTCGAAGGCGAACGCCTCGGGCCGGCCGAGGCCCTCGCGCGTTGTACCACGCGGTGAACCGCTCGTGGCCGTCGGGGTTTTGCGCGGGGTTGATGAGCACGACGCATTGCTTGAGCACATCGGCGAGCTTCGGGTCGTCGCTGGCGGTCAAAGTTGGTAGAGCACCTGCATCCCGGCCTCGAAAGCCGAGGATTCGTCGCCGTGGATCGAATAGCTCAGCCACACGACCATCGGCGAACGCGCCGCGATGGCGTCGGCGTCCGCCTGCGATGCACGTGCGCGGGTCGGCCAGCCGGGCGAGGTCGCTCTTGATGGCGTCGAGCCGGGCGAGGTTTTCCGGGCGTGGAAACGGCGAGCAGGTAAAGCGGACGGTGCTCGGGCGTCTGGCCGAGGGTCATGATCTGCAGCCGGTCGGTCTTGGGCGGCGAGTTCGCGCAGGAACCGTTCGTAGTTGGCGTAGGTCGTGTGGAACTCGCCCGGCTCGTAACCCAGCAGCGTCGCGGGCCGGGGAACGTCGGGCCGGTAGGGGCCGCGCTCGTAGAAATCGAACGGCACCTTGTCGGGCTTCAGCAGCGGGCGTGGCGGTCTGCGCGTGGACATGACCACCAACGGCCGCGCAGAGCGCAGCCATGAAGACCCGGCAGAACCAGAGGCGCAGCCGGACAGGATCACAGCGAAAGAGGATGCCCATGCGCCGACGATAGCACAAGTCCGGCCGGGCGGCGGGCAGATGCCGACGCCCCGTTCATCACGCCGGTTTCGCCGGGAAGTTGTCCGTTGATTTGGATTCCAATGCCAGCACATTGTCCCGTGGCCAAACCCCCGACCGTCCGCAGCCTCGCCGCGCAGGCCGGTGTTTCCAAGGCCACGGTCTCGCTGGCGTTGCGCGACAACCCCAGAATCCGGCTCTCCGAGCGCCTGCGCATCCAGCGTCTCGCGGCCGAGGCGGGCTACGCGCCCAACGCCGTGATGGCACACCTGCTCACGCAATTGCGCTCCGGCAAAACCTCGTCTTTCCAGAGCACGCTCGGACTGGTCTACGCCACGCGCACCCCCGAGCAACTCAACCACCTCGCCTCGTTCCGGGAATGGTTCAACGCCTGCCGGGCACGCGCCAGACAGCTCGGCTACGGCCTGGATGAGTTCACGCTTTTCAAGCCCGGGGTGAACCCGGAGCGCCTCGTGCAAATCCTCGACGCCCGCAACATCCGGGGGTTGGTCGTGGTGGGCCCCTTTCCACGAAGCATCATCCCGCCGGAGTACGACCCGATCTGGGAACGTTCCGCGACGGTGGTCATCGGCGTGCGGCCCGTGCGGCCCGCGCTCTCGTGCGCGGCCAACGACCAGTTCGCCACCGCGAAAAACGCGGTGCTCGCCCTGCGCGAACTCGGTTACCAGCGGCCGGGTCTCTGCATCAGCTTCGAGGTGGACGCACACGTCGAGGACCGATTCCAGGGCGGCTTCAGCGTGGCCCAGCGGACCCTGCCGAAACGGGATCGTCTGCCGGTCTTCGCCTACCGGCCCGCGGACCGGGAGCGGTTCCTCCGCTGGGTGGAGCGTTACCGGCCGGATTCCATCGTCACGCTGCACCACGAGATCAAAAACTGGCTGGAGGGCGCAAATTTGCACGTCCCACGGGAGATCGGGCTCGCGCACCTCGACCGCGTGCCCGACCTCCAGGATTGGGCGGGCACGCGTCAGAACCACGAGAGCGTCGGCTACGCGGCCATCGACATGGTCATCGGCCAACTCCACCGCAACGAGGTCGGGGTTCCGCCGTTTCAGAAATGCACGTTCACGAACTCCACCTGGGTCCCCGGCGCGACGGCACGCAACGTGCACGGACCGACCGAGAGACCCGCTGGCAAGACCCGACGCGCCCCTGCCCTCGACCACAAGATGGCGTGACGAAATCTCCCAGGAGATGGGTTAACTGTCCACCGTTGGGGAACTGGCGGATCGGTTGTACCGCTCCTACGATTGATCCCTATGAAAGCCCCCAAATTTTCCCTGCTCGTGGCGCTGCTTTGCGCGGCATCGGCCCAGGCGAAGGAACCGTTGAAAAACGCGAAGGACGATGCCAGCCAGAGCGCGTACAGCGGCGGCTGGAACGAGTCCGGCGGCGGGTCGGGCTTCGGCGACTGGAAGTTTCAGGAATACCACGGCACCGGCGATTCGTACGCCGGACATTTCCTCGCCGAAACCGACACTAACCCGGAAATGGGACAGGTTGCCTTGGGCGGCAAGGCTTTCGGTCTGTACGCGAACGGTTCCGATTTCGAGTCGGCCGCGGCGTTCCGTTCGTTCGCGGGCGTTTTGCAGACCGGCGACAGTTTTACCTTTCAGATGGTCAATCCCGCCATCGAGCAGAAGGGTTCCAGCGATAATCCGGGTGCCGGGGCCATCGGGTTGACGCTGCGCAGCGGCAACGCCGGGGATGCACCGGACGATTACAACAAAGGGTCGCGCTTCGAGATCATCAATCTCAAGGGCCAGAACAACTATCAGGTCTACGATGGCGACGCCACGCACGACACGGGCGTCGCGTTCACGGACAAGGGAATCACCGTGACGGTGACAATCACGGGCGCGGACACCTACAACCTCGAAATCATCACCCTGGCCGACAACAAGGCCACGAAACTGGCCGGCCGCCACTTCGGAGGTTCGGGAAACATCGAGAGCTTCTGCATCTTCGACCGCAACGGTGAAAAGGCCGACGGCTTCTTCAATAACTTCCTGGTGAACAGGGGCAAATAATTGCCGCCCGGCCTCGTTTGATCCTTGCCAGCGTCGGGCGCGATGCGGAGGCTGGCGTCGCCGCGTTTCGGTCCCCCGCCCCTCCCTCCCCCTTTGGACAAGCCACGTCTCAGCTTCTGGCAAATCTGGAACATGAGTTTCGGATTTCTCGGAATCCAGTTCGGCTTCGGCCTGCAACTGGCGAACATGAGCGCCATCTACGCCAAGCTCGGCGCGGAACCGGCGAAAATCCCGATCCTCTGGCTGGCGGGACCCATGACCGGGTTGCTCGTGCAGCCGATCATCGGTTCCATGAGCGACCGGACGTGGAACTGGCTGGGGCGGCGGCGTCCTTATTTTCTGACCGGCGCGGTGCTTTCGAGCATCGCGCTCTTTTTCATGCCGGACGCCCCGGTGCTCTGGGTCGGCGGCCACGATGCTCTGGGTGCTCGACACGTCGATCAACGTCTCGATGGAACCGTTCCGCGCTTTCGTGGCGGACAAGCTGCCGGCCGGAGCAGCGCACCACCGGCTTCGTCATGCAGAGCTTTTTCATCGGCATCGGCGCGGCTGTCGCCAATGCGCTACCCGTCGATTTTTCAAGCACTACGGCGTGACGGGGAACGCGGCGAACGGCGTGCCGCTGGCCGTGCAATACGCGTTCAAACTCGGCGCGGTCGTGTTTCTGCTGGCGGTGCTCTGGACCGTGCTGACCTCCCGCGAATATCCGCCTGCCGACATGGAAGAGTTCCGACGCAAGCGGCGCGAACACAAACACTTTCACGTCGATGTGAAATTCGTTTGCATCGCTGCGCCTGGCCGGCGGCGGTGCTCGGCATCTGCCGTGGGCAGCTGGTGGACCAGCATCTGACGGTCTGGCATGTGCTCGCCGGTCTGGCGATTGGCGCGGCCATCGGCGCTTGTGCTGAGCGGACCCGAAGTCTCCGGTGCGTTGCGGGAAATGCCGGCGACCATGAAGCGGCTGGCGGTCGTGCAGTTCTTCACGTGGATGGGGCTTTTCTGCATGTGGATGTTTTTCGGCCTCGCCACAGCGCAGCAGATTTACGGCACCGATCGACGCGAAATCGGCGGCCTTCGACGACGGCACGGCGTTCGGCGGGCAGACGTTCGCGTGGTATTCCATCGTTTGTTTTCTGGTCGCCTTCGTTTTGCCGCCGCTGGCCGGGATGACGAACCGCCGTTTCGTGCATTCCGTCGCGCTGATCGCCGGCGGTCTGAGCCTGCTCGCCACCGGGTTCATCCACGACCGCGTGCTTGTGGCAATGCACGATGATCGGCGTCGGCCTCGCCTGGGCCTCCATTCTTTCGATGCCTTACGCCATTCTCTCGGGTGCGCTGCCCTCGGCGCGCATGGGCGTTTACATGGGCATCTTCAACTTCTTCATCGTCATCCCGGAAATCCTCGCCTCGCTCTGCACTCGAGCCGGTGGTGAAGAACCTTTTCGGCAACGACCCGGTGAAAGTCGTGATGATCGGCGGTGCGAGCCTGCTGATCGCGGCGGTGCTCACGCAATTCGTGCAGGAACCGGCGGAAGCGAACGTGAGCACCGTGGAGATGGCGGTGGAACACAGGCTCCACCCAAAAGGCGTCGCCTCTCCCGAAACTCCACTGGCGTGAGGATCGCCGTTCCAACGCCATGCCGCCCGCTCGCTTCTCGCTCCGCGCACGCCTTGCCGTCGTCGGTCTGTCGGTTTGGCTGCTCGCCGCCTGCGACCAATCGTCGGAAACGCTGGAAAGGAGCACGCCCCCATCGCCGGCCGCTTCACCGAGCCCGGCGGTTGCTGCTTACAAGTCCAGAGAACGCATCACGGTCCATTACCATCGCCGCGACAACCACTACGAGGGCGCGGAGATTTGGACCTGGGATGCTTATCAAAAACACACCCCGGCCCAAAACGAACTCACGTCGGTCCGGCCGGGACGATTTCGGTGTCGGTCTTCCAACTCGACCGCGCGAATTACGGCGGGTCGGACAAGATCGGCTTCATCACGCGCCTCGGGCGGAATTGGAGACCAAAAGGATGGCGGCGATAAATTCTGGACGCCGGCGCTCGGCAACGAGGTCTGGCTCGTCAGCGGCAAAAACGATGTTCTCACGAAACGCCCGGACCTGTCTCCGAAGGTGGAAAGCGCCTGGATGGACGGACCGGCCGCCATCGTCGTCAGTCTTACCGATCACCGCCGACCCCGGCGAGGGTCAGCATCCTGGATCAGCAAAATATGGCGCACGCCGTCCAGTCGGCGACCGCCGCGGATGCGGCCACGCCGTTCAAGCTGACGGTCGTGCCGAAAGAACCGCTCGACCCGGCCAACGGACGCTACCGCATCCAGGTCGAAGGCTTCGGCCCGGCGGTGCCGCTCGTCCCCCGCGGCAATCCTCGACGACCGCGACCTGTTTTACGACGGTGAAGCCGTCCTCGGGGCGATCTATACTCCGCCATCGACGACCTTCCGCCTCTTCGCGCCGACGGCCACCTCCGTCAGCCTCGTGCTCTACGACGAACCCACCGGCGGCAAGGGACGCGCCGTGCAAGCCCTCCAACCGCAGGCGAAAGGCCTGTGGAAACTCACCCTCCACGGAGACCTGCAGGGGAAGTTCTACGTTTACGCTCTCGACCGGCCCCGGGCTCGAACGCGTCGCGTGAAGTGCTCGATCCCTACGCGACCAACGCGGTGGCCGGCAGCACGCGCGGGCGCATCACGGCGGTCCCGCCACCCGTCCGCGCCCGGACCGCGCGTCGCGTCGCCGACCGACATGGTGATCTACGAAATGCACGTGCGCGATTTTACGGTCGCGGATGATTCGGGCGTGCAGAACCGCGGACGGTATCTCGGCTTCACCGAAACGAACACGCACCTGGCGGGCGATGCCGCCGATCCGCACCGCGCTCGACCATCTGACCGAACTCGGCGTCACGCACGTCGAACTGCTGCCCGTGCAGGATTTCGACAACGACGAGACGCGGTCCCAGTACAACTGGGGCTACATCCCGACGGCCTATTTCTCGCCCGAAGGCATGTATGCGACCAACGCGAACGACGACAGCCGCGTCCGCGAACTCCAGGCGCTCGTCGATGCGCTGCACGCGCGCGGCATCGGGGTCATCATGGACGTGGTTTACAACCACACCGCGACCAACGCGCCGTTCGATGCGGTCGTGCCAGGGTACTATTATCGGCACCTTCCCGACGGCTCGCTGGCGGATGGCTCGGGCTGCGGCAACGAGTTCCGCACCGAGGCACCAATGGCGCGTAAACTCATGCTCGATTCGCTCAAGTACTGGACGCGGGACTACGGCATCGATGGCTACCGTTTCGACCTGATGGCGCTGCTCGACCAGGAAACCATGCGGCAGGCCGAACGCGAACTGCGCGCCGTCAATCCAAGCATCGTCCTCTACGGCGAACCGTGGACCGGCGGCAGCAGCCCCTTGCGCGAAAAATGCGACAAACCGGCGATTTGCCAACTGCCCGAAGGCGCATTCAACGACGACTTCCGCAACGCGCTCAAAGGTTCGCCCGACGGACGCGACGCCGGGTTTATCCAGAATGGAGCGAACCGCGAGGCACTCAAGTCCGCCATGCTCGTCAGCCATTGGTTCGCCTCGCCCGGCCAGTCGATCAACTACATGACCTGCCACGACAACCTCGTGCTGTGGGACAAGCTGAAAATTTCCATGCCCGGCGCGGCCGACGACACGCTCGTGGAGACGATGCAAGCTCGGCTATCTCGCGCTCTTCACCTCGCCGGGCGTGCCGTTTCTCCACGGCGGCGAGGAGTTCGCGCGCACGAAAGGCGGCAACAACAACTCGTACGATTCGCCGGATGCGGTCAACCAGGTGGACTGGTCGCTCAAGCGCAAGCACCTGGACCTGTTCACGTACACCCGCGACGCCATCGCGCTGCGCAAGGCGCACCCGGTTTTCCGGCTGCGCACGCGCGAGGAGGTCGCAGCGCGACTGAAGTTCGAGGCCACGCCGGACGGCAAGACGCTGGTGTACACGTACGACGCTGCCGGGCTGCCGGGCGAAACCTGGCAACGCGTTTGCGTGGCGCTGAACAGTGACAACACGGTCAACGCCGAGATCACGCTACCCGAAGGCCAGTGGACGGTCGCCCTGGACGAACACGGCGCGTCGTCCAGCCGCGTGGTTTCCGGCAAAGTCAGCGTGCGCCAGAAGTCCGGACTGGTGTTGTACCAACGCTAGGGCGTCGCGGCCGGCGCGGGCGGACTCGCCACGGCCTCCGTCGCCGGGCCAGCCGCGGGTGGTGCGGACTGGATAAATTCCGCGAACTCCGGCTTCGCCAGCGCGGAAGCGAAAAACGGATCGCTCAGAATGTAGCGAAACACGATGGGGTCCGCCCGCTGGCTGGCGGCGGACAAATGCGCCGCTGCCGCGCGGAGGTCCCCGGCCGTGAGGTCGCGGGCCGCCGCCGCGACAAGGGCTTCCAGCGTCGGACGAGGCTCCGCCAGCGCCAGGTCGATCTGCGCGCTGACGCCATCGTTCGCCTGCGCTCCCGCCTCGATGACGCACAGCCACAATTTGGCACGGTAGAGACCCGTCGCCGTCTCGTATTGGTTACGCAGGAGAGCCGAGCGAAACTTGGCGGTTGCGTCCATCAGCTTGCCTTCGTCGCGCAAGCATTCGCCCCAGAAAAAATAGTATTCCGGCTGGGTGGGGTCAATCGCCACCGACTTCTCGAAGCACGCTTCGGCTGCGGGAAAATTTTTCCGTGCCTTGTTGAGCAAGGCGAGGAGAAAGTTTGCTTCGGCCGGGCTGACCCCTCCATCCGCAGCGACTTTCAACAGGGAACTGGCAGCGTAGGAATCGCCCTCGTAGAAAAGAGTGCGTCCGAGTTCGATTTCCATCGGTCCCCAGCCTGGATGCCGGTGTTTGAGCGCGGTGAAAATCCGCTTCGCGTCGTCGTACCGGTGGGCATGGCGCGCGGAGTAAGCCGCGTCCAGGTCTTCCTGATCCTGCCGCGTTAACGAACTCGCCTCTTTCTGGACGTTGGCGGTTGCCTCGGCGCGAGCCGGTGCCTGGGTCGGTCTCGCCAAAAGATAACCCGCCAACAGCCCGCAGACCGTGCAGCCAAGCGAAAACAAAACCGACGGAAAAGAGAAAAACCGCTTGGGTGACGGACGATGCTTCGGCGCACGGTTGAGCCGGAATGCTGGCGGGAGCGTTTCGTCTTCCGGCTTCGTTGAAGCGCCAACTTGTTCTTCGTAGCCCGCGTGTTCGGAGTTCGCATCGCCGGACGTAGGCTCCGGCATTTCGACCGAAGGCTCGAACGTGATCGACCCGGGATGCTCCGAATCGTAGACTCCACCCACCTCGCCGGTATCATCGACCTCCAGCCGCCCTTCCAGGGCAAAAAAACGGCGGCGGCGGCGGGGCTTCGGCATGGACGAAAAAGTGTTCGCGCGGTTCTCGTGGACCCCGGATTGTAAACATCCGTCTTCCCCTGACGCAAACAGTTACTGCGAGGGTTCCCCCCTTGACGGTATTCAGAAGAATTTAACTGTCTAAAGAAATTGTGCTTGGTCCGGCCCGTTGCCGTCGATAGGCTGATGAGCATCGCTTGCGGAAACGTAATCGAGCCCCCTCCCCCGCCTGTGAAAAAACCCTTCCTCTCCCTCCTGATCGTGGCTGGCTTGCAATGCCTCACCGGCCTCGCCACCACGGCTCACGCCACCACCTACGCCGGCAACGGTAACACCGGCTTCAACGGCGCGGTCGGCAGCGGCACGCTCAGCGTGACGAACAATGCCAGCGGTGGGTTCGTCTTTGCCTTCACCCTCGGCGGCGGCCAGACCAACCTGGGCGGCAACGATCTCGAAATCTACATCGACAACGGCAAGGGCGGCGGCATCGGGACCAGCACCGCAAGCCTGACCGACACGGCGGACGGTGGCCGGCAGGCGGTCTCGGAATATAGCGGCACGAACCGCTCCACGCTCTCCTTCGGCACCTTGCTGAGTCCGCAGTTTGCCCTGGACCTCTCCATCAACAACGCGAACGTCTTCGAATTGGTGAACAACGGCTCGTTTGCTTTCAACGGTGGACAAACGATTGGCAACGCCGGCCAGGGTGGCGTGACGTTCACCGTGGCCACCGTCGGAGCGAACACCGTCCTGACGGAAACCTTCCCGGCCACCGATCTAGGTCTGACCGCGAACTCCGGGGCAACCCTCAAATTTGTCGCTATTCAGGTTTCCGAGACCGGCTATAGCTCGAACGAGGCCACGGTTGCGCTGACCGGCAACCTTGGCTACGGCAATACCCAGACCATCAGCAACGCGAACAGCTTCGCCTCCGCCGTGCCAGAGCCCGGCACCTGGGCAATGTTGGCCTCTGGAATCGGGATTCTAGTGACCGTGCAGCGCTTCCGCCGCCGGTCTGCTGCCTGATGGGAAGAACTTCCCCGGGAAAGGTATCCCGGAAAAGAGCAGCCGCTCATCGCAAAAGGCCGCGCCGGATTTTTCCGTTGCGGCCTTTCGGTTTTCAAGGCCGTCGATGATCCCTTCTTGACCGATGCACTGAGAAATCTTGCAACGGCCGCCGCCAGATTCCTTTTGGAATGGTAAGATGAACTATTCCCTTCTCGTCGCCGTTTGCAGTTTGGCCGCTGGACTGATCGGCATGGAACGCTGGTGCAGTTGGCGGCTGAGTGGAAACCGGAGGCGTGGTGATTCCAGCAAAGTTCGTTCAAAAAGCCCGGCGGCTGGCCGTCTATCTGGCGCGCTCAACCCGGACGAATACAAAATGGGGGCAGGCAGCGAAGCTGCATCCTGAGCCGCACCGCGCTAAAACCAATCCATCGGCGGCCCATCCTGGCGGCGGTGGGCATCAAAATAGGCGATACCTCACTCAATGGGAGTCGCTTGACGCAGTGGCAGTCGTTGGAGAATTCGCGCTCTGGTTCACGCCAGGAAAGGAAGTGCCCACATCGGTGCCTTCGGGGTGAATCCGATCTGCGCGGGCGGCGGATGAGCGGGTCGGGCGGTTGGTGTTGGTGCAAGCAGCAAAGGTGGCGGTGGCCAGGACGGCGAACGCGATGAGGGTTTTCATGTCATGGAATCGTCGGCGGCGCACGATGAGCGGGTATGGAACGCGGCCGTGGACGGTGAGGAGCGCCCTTTCTCTTGCGGTTGCGCAAACCGCGCTTTTGCCCGGGAAGGTCGCGCTTGCGTTGGTCAGGTGACCACCACCCCAAAAAATGTTGCCACACCGATAAATGCCCCTTATTCTCCCGTCCGGTGGATTTGGTTTCACTTCATTTTTACTGCGTTCGGATCGGGCAAGGATCATCGTCCGGCGGCGGTATCAAGAGGTTGTAGCAAATTTACCGGAACAGTGGTTCATGGGTGTCTCAGACGCCCCACCGCTGTGGAAAAGCGCGGTTAGCTCAGTGGTAGAGCATTACCTTGACACGGTAGGGGCCACAGGTTCGAACCCTGTACCGCGCATGTTTCTTTCCCTCAGCAATTTGCATGAGGCGTCGAGCGGGCTTGCGATGCTTCAAGAACAGACGCTTTCACGCGTTGGTCCCGGCGGTAGAGGTTGCTTTCGCCGCGCGGAGGCGGCATCGGAAGTTTGCAAAGAACGACCCGGGGGCGCAAGCTAACTTTCCCCTTCATCATGCCCTACAGCATCGGTATCGACTACGGCACCAACTCGGTGCGCGCCCTGGTGGTGGACACCGCCAACGGCCGCGAGATCGGCTCGGCCGTGGTGGATTATCCCAGCGGTGAAGCCGGCATTCTCCTCGATCCCCGCGATCACCACCTCGCCCGCCAACATCCCGGCGACTACCTCTTCGGGCTGGAAAGATCGGTGCGTGCCGCACTCACGCAAGCGGCGACGAGCACGCCAGAGTTTTCGCCGGAGGCGGTGGTCGGCATCGGCGTGGATGCGACCGGTTCCAGTCCGATGCCGGTGACTGCGCACAACAGCCCGCTGGCGCTGCATCACCCGTGGAAGGACAACCTTTCCGCCCAATGCTGGTTGTGGAAGGACCACACCGCTCACCGCGAAGCCGCACGCATCACCGAACTGGCCGCGCTGCATCGTCCGCATTACCTCGCCAAGTGCGGCAACACCTATTCCTCCGAGTGGTTCTGGAGCAAGGTCTGGCGTTGCCTCAAGATCGCGCCCGAAGTCTTCGACGCGGCGTTTAGCTGGGTTGAATTGACCGACTACATTCCGGCAACCCTCAGTGGGGTCAACGAACCGTGGGCACTCGTGCCCGGCGTTTGCTGCGCCGGACACAAGGCGATGTATTCCGACGAGTGGGGCGGTTTGCCGGACAAGGAATTTTTGTCCATGCTCGACCCGAAGCTGGCCGACCTGCGCGACCGGCTCTACGAGAAGGCTTACGACGCCACGCAGGCGGCCGGTTATCTCAGCAACCAGTGGGCACGGGAGCTGGGCTTGCCGCAGGGCATCCCGGTGGCCATCGGCGAGATGGACGTGCACTACGGTGCCATCGGCTCGGGCGTGGACGAGGGCACGCTCGTCAAGGTCATCGGCACGAGCACGTGCGACTGCGCGGTGGTCGCGGCCGATAAACCCGTGGCCGACATCCCCGGCATCTGCGGCATCGTGCCGGGAGCGATCTTGCCCGGTTATTATGGGGTCGAGGCAGGGCAGTCGGCGGTGGGTGATGTTTTCAAATGGTGGGCGGAGGGCGTCTGCCGGGGCGACGCGGCGCTGCACGCCGAGTTAACGAAAGAGTCCGAGGGGTTGCGCCCCGGCCAGAGCGGCCTGCTGGCGTTGGACTGGCACAACGGCAACCGCACGATCCTCGTCGATCCGCGCCTGACCGGGCTGGTTTTGGGTCAGACGCTGCACACCACTCGCGCCGAGATGTATCGCGCGCACATCGAGGCGACGGCCTTCGGCGCACGCGCCATCATCGAGCGGCTGCGCGAGTACGGTGTGCCGGTGGAACGGGTGGTCTGCGCGGGCGGCATCGCGGAAAAGAACGCGCTGCTCATGCAAATCTACGCGGATGTGATCGGCTGCACGATGCAGGTGGCCGGTTCCAACCAGGCGTGCGCGTTAGGCGGCGCGGTGTCGGCGTCGGTGCTGGCGGGCGTGCACCCCGACTTCAAAGCCGCGCAGGCGGCCATGACCTCGCTCAAAAGCGTGCGTTACGAACCCAAACCGGACAACGTGCGCGTGTACGATCAACTCTACGCGCTATACCGCCAACTCCATGATGCTTTCGGCGGCGTCAATAAGGCCGCCGACCTCTCTGGCGTGATGAAAACCCTCATCGAAATCAAGGAACGCGCCTCCGACCGACCCGAAGACGAGTTGCCCCTGCCCGTATAAATGAACAACCTTCTTTCTTCCGAAATCTGGTACGTGACCGGCAGCCAGCATCTGTATGGAGAAGCGGCCTTGCGGCAAGTCACCGCCAACTCGCAAAAAATCGTGGCCGAACTCAACGGCTCCGGCAGCTTGCCGCTGCCGCTCGTCCACCAGCCGATCCTGACCCGGCCGGAGGAAGTCCGCGCGCTCGTGCTGGCAGCCAACGCCTCGCCCAACTGCGCCGGGCTGATCCTGTGGATGCACACGTTCTCGCCCTCCAAGATGTGGATCGGCGGCCTGACGAACTTGGCAAAGCCATTCCTGCACCTGCACACGCAGTTCGGCCGTGACTTACCGTGGGCGGACATCGACATGGATTTTATGAACCTGCACCAGTCGGCCCACGGCGACCGGGAGGCGGGGTTTCTCCATACCCGGTTGCGGTTGCGGCGCAAAGTGGTCGTCGGCCACTGGTCGGACCCGGCCACGCAGGGAGCCGTTGCCGACTGGATGCGGGTGACCCGCGCATGGGCTGACTGGCAGGGCGGCAGGTTTGTGCGCTTCGGCGATAACATGCGCCAGGTCGCCGTCACCGAGGGCGACAAGGTGGCGGCGGAGGCGAAGTTCGGGTTTTCGGTCAACACCCACGGCGTCGGTGATCTCGTCGCAGCGATGGACGACGTGGGCGACGACGCGATTACCCAACTTTGTACCGAGTATGAAGAAAGCTATTCCGTCGCTGCCGCCTTGCGCCGGGGCGGCGAGCGGCATGCCGCGTTGCGTTACAACGCGCGCCAGGAAATCGGCCTGCGCGCCTTCCTGGAGAACGGCCATTTTCTCGGTTTCACCGATACTTTCGAGGACCTGCATGGACTGACCCAGCTTCCGGGCCTGGCCACGCAACGTTTGATGGCCGATGGCTACGGCTTCGGCGGCGAGGGCGATTGGAAAACGTGCGCTCTGGTGCGGGCCATGAAGGTCATCGCCCACGGGCTGCCGGGCGGCACGTCTTTCATGGAGGATTACACCTATCATCTGCATCCTGACGGCCATCTCGTGCTCGGCGCGCACATGCTGGAAATTTGCCCGAGCATCGCGGCGGGCAAACCCACGGTGGAGATTCATCCGCTGGGCATCGGCGGAAAAGACGATCCCGTCCGGCTGGTCTTCGACGCCACCGCCGGACCTGCCCTCAACGCTTCGCTCATCGACCTGGGCAACCGCTTCCGGCTGATCGTCAACGAGGTGGACGCCATCGCGCCGCCCCAACCGCTGCCGAAGCTGCCGGTGGCCCGCGCGGTGTGGCGGTGCCGTCCGGACTTCAAGACGGCTTGCGCGGCGTGGATTCATGCGGGTGGCGCGCATCACACCGGCTACAGTTACGCGGTGACGACGGAGCACATGGAAGATTTCGCGGAAATCGCCGGGATCGAACTGGCCGTCATCGATGTGGACACGCGTCTGCGATCCTTCAAGGAAAGTCTGCGTAACGACGAGGTTTACTATCATCTCGCCCCCGGTTTCGGGCGGCTCTAACTTTTCATGAGCATCTTCCAAAACCTCAAGGACGAATGCCATGCGGCCAACCTGCTGTTGCCGCACCATCGGCTGATCGACCTGACTTTCGGCAACGTCAGCGTGGCTGACCCTGCCCGGGGAGTGTTTGCGGTCAAACCCAGCGGTGTCGATTACGCGCATCTGCAAGCCGCCGACATGGTCGTGGTGGACATCGGGACCGGCGAGATCGTCGAGGGGAATTTGCGGTGTTCCTCCGATACGCCCACGCACCGGCGGCTTTACCTGGCATTCGGGACCGGGGCGGTGGTGCACACCCATTCACGCAACGCGGTCGCCTTCGCGCAGGCGGGCCGGGCCATTCCCTGCCTGGGCACCACCCACGCGGATTATTTTTATGGTGAGGTGCCGGTGACCCGACCCATGACCGAGCAAGAGATCGGCGGCGAGTACGAATGGGAAACCGGCAACGTGATCGTCGAGCGGTTCCAGAACGCCGGTCCTGATCCGGCGCGGGTCTGCGCGGTGCTCGTGCATGGTCACGGGCCGTTCGTGTGGGGAGGCAGCGGGCACAAGGCGGTGGAAAACGCGCTGGCCCTGGAGATTGTCGCCGAGATGGCGATGAAAACTTTGCAACTCAACCCGCAGGCCACGTCGCCCTCGCAGGCGCTCATCGACAAGCATTTCCTGCGCAAGCACGGAGCGAACGCCTACTATGGACAGGCCGGGCACTCTCCCGCCGCCAGCGCCGCCCCAAAGTAGGGTCGCCTCTCCCGCGGCGATCCAAATTTTGTCTTGCTGATCGCTCCGCGCTCGCCGGGCGGAACGACCTTCCGCTCCGCTGCCCGCGTGGACAGCCCGTCAAATCCCAACGCCCTACAAACGCACTTCCTGCCCGGTGGCTGCCGATTGAAAAAGCGCATCGAGAACTTTCTGAACCGCGAGCGCCTGTTCGATAGGCACACATAATTCCTCGGTACCAACCAGGTGGTTGATGAAATTATGAAACCGTTCGCCGTGGGGGTATCGGACCGGGAGGTTCGGCCCCTGGACCACAACGTATTCGCCCGTCTCGGGGTCGGGCCGGAACACTTTTCCTTCCATTGCCAACGCACCCGCCTGGGTGCCGTAGAGTTGCACGTCGAACCGATTGTCCTGTTCGGCGTGACACGCCCAAGCCACGTCTAACGAGAGCGTGGCACCGTTCGCAAAACGGATCAGGCCGGTGGCGAAGTCATCCACGTCGAAAGGCAAGGCCTCGCGGTCCGACTTCCCCCAGTTCCCGCCGCCGAGGCCGCGATCTCCGAACTTTGTGTAAGTCGCAGCCGACACGGTAACCGGTTCGAAGTCGTCCAACAGGTAAAGCGCGAGGTCGAGCACATGGACTCCGATGTCGTAGAGGCAACCGGCTCCCGCCAGGCTTTTGTTCCCGAACCACGTGCCCAGCTTCGGGATGCCTGCGCGCCGCAGCCAGAAGGCCTTGGCATGATAAATCTCACCGAGATCACCGCGTTCCACGAGCGCCTTGGTGACCTGCGCCGGATGGCCGAAGCGGTTGTTCATTCCCAACATGACCACGCGCCCGACCCGGGCGGCCGTTGCCGCCACCTGCCGCGCTTCGGCGAGGTTCATGGCGAAGGGTTTATCGAGGATCACGTGCTTGCCCGCTTCCAGGGCCTGAATCGTCAGCGGGGCGTGGTACTTATTAGGAACGGCGATGTACACGGCATCCACTTCCGGGTTGGCTAACAGTTCGGCCGCGGTGGCGTAGGACCTGGGAATTTCAAAGCGTGCGCAAAGAGCTTGCAGGCGCTCGGCATTCAAGTCATGGGCGGCCACCAACCGGCCTCGTGGATGCTGCTGAACCGCCGCCGCGCTGTAAGCGGCGATCTCCCCCGTGCCGATAAATCCGAAGCCAACGGTAGAAAAGGTCATAAAGACGCAAATAGTCCGTCGGCGAACCCGTACAATCAAGGACGGCAAAATCATCCGGCTGCACGCACGCCAGAATGTCTCAGGCTCGTAATTTCTCCGACCCCAGCCGGCGGCGGGATCGTGCGCGCGTCGAACAGAGCGACGCGACACTCGTAGGCCGTCTGTTCCCCGTAAGAATGGAAAAGCGGTTGCGGACCCCGACGATCCATCGGAAAGAATTCGCCCGGTCTTCCCATACCCTCATGGAGCCTTCCGTCCCCCTGTGGGAATGATTGCTCGCCGCTCGTCAAAGGTCCGCTGACCACACCGGCTGCGGATAAACCCAACTCCTACCCAACCATGATCCGCAAAGCCTTTGTCATGTCCGTCCACGCCGGTTTCGAAACTGAGTACGAGGCGCGTCACCGTCCGATCTGGCCGGAACTGGAAGAAACACTCCAGGCGCACGGCACGCACAATTACTCGATCTTCCTGCACCCGGAAACGCGCCAGCTTTTCGGATACGTGGAGATCGAGGACGAGGCGCGTTGGGCGAGCATCGCCGAGACCGACGTTTGCAAACGGTGGTGGGCACACATGAAGGAATTGATGCCCTCGCACCCGGACAGCAGCCCTGTTTCTGTTGGCTTGCGCGAGGTGTTTCACCTGCCGTGATCCACGCTCCCGCAAGCCGGGCCGTTCTCACAAACTTTTAGCTGCCAGCCGGTTTGGGCGGCATCTTTTCCAGCTTTTGCAGACGGTCCTTGGCCTCCGTGGCTTCCGCGGAGTTGGGATAATCGGCAAGCAGTTGTTTCCAGGCGTCCTGCGCACGGGTTCTATCCTCCAACCCGACGTAAGCCCTGCCACTGCCAAGCAGCGCCGGAGCCATGAGCAATGCCCGGTCCGGCGAATAGACGGGCACATGCAGGAACGCCAGCAGCGCCTCCTTATAATCTCGCAGCGCCAGCCGCGCCGAACCGACCGCCAGCCAGCCTTCCAGGAGTTCGTCCGGCGGGGCCGACTTGTCGTTGACAAGGGGTTCGAGCGCGGCCAGTGCCGCCCGGTGTTCACCGCGCCGCTCCACTGCCACGGCCTGCTTGATTTTCACCGTGCGCACCAACCCGGGATTGGTGGGGCTCGCACGAATGAGTTCCGCCGCGAGAGCCTCCATTTCGCGGTCACGTCCCTGTCGCGCGAAAGCATCCAGTTGCAATTGCGCCAACGGCAGCCACCAGTTGCCGGGGATGTCGCGGAACGGCGAATAGTAGGCCACGATGGGGCCGAGTTGGACCGCCGCGTCCGCCGTCTTGCCCGCGTCGAGCAAATCGGCCGCGGATTTGAGTTGCGGAGGATCGGGAAATTCGATCCGTGCGATGTTGGCGACCGGATAACCTACTTCGCCCGCGTTGCCGCCTTCCGTCTGGATGCGCGCGAAGACCGTCTCGCCGTCGCGGCGTAGCGCCAGAGCCTGGACGATCTGGCCGTCACGCATCGTGATGCTTTGAGCGCGGGTGTCCGGCGTCGCCATCCCCAGCGCAGCGAACAAGACGAGGACCAGCGGGAAGCGCGGGAAGTGACTGCCCGAAGTTGCGACGAGGAAGTTTTGCATGCGCGAGAAAGTGCTGCCGGTCAACTCGCTCCGAGCGCCTGCAATCGGTGACGGGCTTCGGTGGTTTCGGCGAAATCGGTCAGTTTCGGGTCGCCCAGCATCTCCTGATAGACTTTGACGGCATCCTCCTTCTTGCCGAGCTTCTCCAGCGCATTCGCACTGCCGAGATAGGCCTTGGCCACCCACGGCAGGAACCGCCGGTAAGCCACGAACACGCGCTGATAATAAACATTGGCCTGATCCCAGTGACCCTGTTTCGCCTCGATCTCCGCGAGCGAATACACACAGTAAGCGGTCGTCTCTCCACGCCATTCCTTCACGCTCGCGGCCTGCTCGAAGATTTTCTTGGCGTCTTCGAGCTTACCGAGAGCCAGCAGCGACTTGGCCTGACCGACGGTCAAATCCTTGGTTTTCTGATTGGCGGCAATCTTGTCCATTCCATCCCGGAATAGCTCCAGCGCCTTGGCGTACTTCTTCTTCTGGAAGGCGATTTCGGCCAGACCGGCGTAGGCGAAATCGACATTGTCATCCTTGGGAAAATTGTCCATCAACTCGCGGTAAAAAGGCGCGGCCTCGTCTAGTTTTCCTTTGGCCAGCAGCGCATCGCCGACCGCGCCGAGGATCGTCGCGCTGAGCACCGCCGGCTTGAACGTCGTGGCGATGGTGGCAAGGTTGTGGTCGGCTTCGGCCGGCTGGCGGCGGAGCCTGGCGAGCTGTGACTTAGCGTAGAGGATGCGTGCCTGCGCGGTCGGTGAGCGATCCGCCAGCGACGCCCCGAGCAGTTCGTCCAGTTCCGCCCCGGGATCGGGTGCCGGCGTGGCATCGGCCACGACCGTTGGAGTAGACCCGGGCGAGGGCGCCGCCTCCACGCGCGGCTTTTTGCGGACGCACAGCATGGCGAGCTGGTCGAGGATTTGTTCGACGGAATTACGGTTGCGGTCGCCGATGTACTTGGTCAGGGCCTCGGCAAGAAAGTGCTTCGCCTCGTCAACCTTGCCCTCCTTGGTCTTTGCCCGACCGATCTGCGCCAGGGCGATCACGACCGTCGGGTGGTCAGGATGTTCCCGGACGAATTCCTCGAACATCGCGGCATCCGCCGCCCAGGCCCCGCGTTTTTGCAGGATTTTGCCCGCCTCCATCAATGAATAGTTGAGCACCTCGTCGGTCGTCGCCGTTTTGTACGAAATCTGGTAAGCAGCGAGCGCCTCGTCGGGCTTATCCGTGGCGACCAACGCGTCGCCCAGCAACGCCTGGACCTCGCCCTGCTGCGGGTTATCGCGGTACTCCTGGAGCCAGGCCCGGGTGTCCGCAATGACCTCCTCATATCTGTTCTGCGCGTACTTGCACACGTCGCGGCGATACTTCGCGTCGCTGGTGAAATCGTTCGCCGGATACTTCTTCAAGAAGTCTTCCAACCGCTTGAGCGCGTCATCATAATTTCCCCCGAACAGAACGGCCAAGTCCTCACGGTAGACCGCCTCCTGAAAGTGCGTGCCCTTCGGGTAATCGTGCTGGTAAGAGGAATACTTGGCTTTGGCCTCATCGTACTTGCCCTGCGCGAGCAACGCATTGGCGAGCAGGAAACTCATCTCTTCGCGCAAGCTGCTGGCGGGTTGCTCGGCGATCATCCGGCCGAAATAACTCTCGGCCGCCTTTGGGTCATTTTCCTGAAGCGCCGTCGCGCCGAGCAGATAGCCGACGGTGAACCGGTTCGTTCCAGCCGGGTATTCCTTGAGGTAATCGTTGCAGATCGTACGGGCCGCCGCCGGCTGGTTCACATCGACGAACGTCGTGATGACCGCGTACAGAGCCGATTCGCGGTCGTCGGCGTCATCCGAGCGTTCGTAGGCGTCCCGGAAGGCCACGTTCGCCTCCCACGATTTGCCCATCTGGGAAAACGCGCGGCCGATGCGGAAAAGCACTTTGGGATAGATGGTCGGCAGCTTCTCGAAACCGTCCACGAGCTTCTGATCTTCCGCGATGGAAGTTTGCAACTGCCGGTTGGCGAGAAAGTATTTACTGGCTTCCCTCGGATTGGCACGGGCGGCAACCTGATTGGCCTCCAGCCGCTTTTGCAAACCGGCGATGCGCGCGTGCTCCAGGGCGATGACCTGCTCGCGGGTACGCACGGCACGGTAGCAGATCAACGCCTCCTTGTTAGCATTGTTCTGGAGATAGGAATCGCCCTGCTCGAAGGCAACGGTGTTCAACTCCACGACGTTCTCCAACTGATCGATGTTCGCCTGCACGTCGGAGAGCATTTTCAGCGCCTTGTCAGGCTGCTTCAGCCGGCCGTACAGGTAGATCAACTGCATGCCGCCCCGCGCCGCCAGCGGCGACTTGATGCCGCCGGACACGAGTTTTTCCAACGCCGTGACCGCTTTCGCATCGTCGTTCAGTTCCCTGTACGACAGGCCCTCGGAGAGCAGGGCCTGCGGGCGGTAGTTCGGGACGCTTTCCAGGGCCGCGAAAGCCTGCGCGGCGGCGGCGAAATCCTTGTTGAGAAAGTTCGCCTGCGCCATCGAGAAGGCGACCTCGTTGGCGCGCGTGTTCTTGGGGTAGCGGGCGAGATAATCCTTGAGCGCGGTGATCGCCTGTGGATACTCGTTGAGATTGAAATGAGCCGCGCCCCGCGTGAAGTAGATTGGCTCCAGAAGGGCGTCGATCTTGACCTTTTCCGCCGGGGTCAGGTCGGCGGGGATGAGCCTGAGCAGCGAGTCGATGGCCGTGAGCGCGCCCTGGTAATCGCCGCGGTCGAACGCCGTGACGGCGGCGTTGAAAATGGCGGCGGGGAGCGGCGGCGGCGGGGTCGGGCCAACCGCGTCCTGCGCGCGAACGAAGTCCACGAAAAGGAGCGCCGCCGCGCCGCATGCACACGCGACCACGGACCGACGAACCGTACGACACCGAAGGGGGGAAATGGCGGATGCCATCGGATGAACATGGCACCGCCCGCGGAGGGACGCGAGCAATTTTGCGGACCGATTCTTAGCGATTGGTGGCGGCGAACCCGCATGCTAGCATATCAAATTGTCTGGAAGCCCCCCCTTCCCGTTCCATGAGTAACGTTCCGCCTCCCGTTTCCCCCGCTGCCCCGGCGCGCCGACCCTGGTATCACTGGCGTCGCTTCGGCTTGAACTTCCTCACCATTTCCGTGCTGGCCCACATGTTCCTGGGCGTCGGCGCGACCTACCTGGTGGTGCAACGCTTCCAGGCCAAGCACAAGCAGAACTTCGTGGGTCCGCCCTCGACGACCAACGCCCCCACGCGCGCCCTAGAACACAAAGTGCAGATGCAAAAAAAGCAGCAGACCATGAGCGCACCCGCTCCGGTCAAGCGCATCACCACGACTAGCGTGACGAAGGTTTCTTTGCCAGTCGTGCCCTCCATGCCCAAGCTGGACTCGAACATCACGCCGCTGTCGATGGCTGGCATGGGTGGCACCGGCATGGGCCTGGGCCTGGGCACGGGCGGGGGCAACGGCAACGGCGGCGGCAGCGGCGCGCTCAGCCTCTTCGGCCTGCGCGACGGCAAGGGCAGCGCGCTGCGTGGCACGTTTTTCGACTTCAAGCAGACAGCGGACAACAAGCCGACCCCCATCGCCAAGGACGATAAGCCCGGCCACCTGTCGAAGGAGGCCAGCGAAGAGTACAAGGCAGCCGTCACCCAGTTCGTCCAGGGCGGAATGCACGATAGCTCGCTGGCGGAACGTTATTTCAAGGGTCCTAACCCGCTCTATGCCACGCAAATTTTCATCCCGGCGATGAATGCCTCCGAGGGACCCAAGGCATTCGGCTTGCAGGGGCGCGTCCAGCCGAGCCGCTGGCTCGTGCACTACCAGGGGAACGTGATCGCCCCCGACAGCGGCACGTACCGGTTCGTCGGTGTGACCGACGACGTGCTGGTCGTGCGGTTCAACAACTCCATCGTGCTTGACTGCGGGAGCATGTTCCCGTCCGGCCACCAGCCGAGCCACTACTACTCGTTCGACGGTTTGCCGGCAACGACTGGTAGTTGGTTCAAAGGCTGCGGCGAAGGCAGCTCCTTCAGTGTGGAAGCGGGAAAATCCTATCCGATTGACATCCTCATCGGTGAGTGGCCGGGCGGTCGGTTCTTGTCGTTCCTGCTGGTGCGCAACGAGGCGACCGAGTACAAGAAGGATTCGCACGGCAATCCGATCCTGCCTTTGTTCCGTCTGGCACCGGGGACCCTACCGTACTCACAGGGCGAGAAACCGGTGTATCAGCAGGACGGACCGATCTGGAGAGGGATTGCCCCGCCGCCGACAGACCCCTGAGCGACGATCTCGCCCGGGCCTGTTTTCATCATGTTCCGCGCTCTACCGGCCGGGGAGATTCCGAGGGCGCTGCAAGGCACTTCACACGTGGATGGCTCTCACCGTGCGGCGTCCACTTTCGAGAAACTCAGCGCAACTGTAAAACTTCGTCCGCCTGCCGGCTGACTGCCTGATAACGGGCGGCGTTCTCGGGGAGTTTAATGTCCTCGTCGTAAACCGGGATCATCTCTTTCATCCGGGCGGCACCTTGCGGCGATGCGAGGAGCTGGGGGAAACAATTTTTGACGATTTCCAGGGCGATGTTCACGCACACCGAAGCTCCCGGCGAAGCGCCGAGCAGCGCGGAAATGCTGCGGTCGGCATTCGTCATCACCTCGGTGCCATAATGCACGATCCCCGCCTTGCCATCCGTCTTTTTGATGGCCTGCACCCGGATGCCCGCGTCGATTAACTTCCAGTCCCCCGCCCTCGCCCCCGGGTAGAAAACATGGAGCACCTCCATCCGGTCGGACATGCTTTGTGTCCCTTGCCGGACGAGGTATCGCACCAGATCGAGATTGTGCACGCCGACGTTGAGCAGGGTGAAAAGGTTGTCCGGCTTGACCGACAGCGGCAGGTCGGTGAAGCGGCCTTTCTTGTGGAGAAATTTCGTGGTCCACGCCGCGAAGGGTCCGAAAAGCAGGGTTTTTTTCCCGTCGAGCATCCTGGTGTCGAGGTGCGGCACGGCCATCGTCGGGGCAGCCTCCAGCGGCTGGCCGTAAACCTTGGCTTGGTGCCTGGCGACGATCTCCGGATTTTCGCAAACCAGCCATTGCCCACCGATGGGGAAGCCGCCGAGTCCCCGTGCCTCCGGGATGCGGGCCTTTTGCAACAGGGAAAGACTCCCGCCACCAGCGCCGACGAACACAAATTTCGCACGGTTGGTGCGGACCCGTCCGGAGCCCGCATCCTTGACGCGAAGCTCCCAGCCGGTGCCGGTTTTTTTCAGGCCGGTCACGCGGTGCCCCGTGGCGATGCCGCAATTTTCCTGCCTGCCTAGCCAATCCAGCAGCTTGCGTGAAACCACGCCGAAGTTCACGTCCGTGCCCGCGTCCATCTTGGTGGCGGCGATGGGCACGTCGCCGCGGCTTTCCACGAGCAGGGGTGCCCAGTCGCCGATGGTTGCGCGGTCGGTGGTGTATTCCATCTCCCGGAAGAAATGGTGCGCCGACATGCCTTCGTAGCGGTCGCGCAAAAAACCGACCATCTCCTGCCCGTGCACGAAGCTGATGTGCGGGACGGGATTGATGAATTCCTTCGGCTGATCCGCCATGCCGCTGGCGACCGCGTAACTCCAGAATTGCTTCGAGTGCTCGAACTGCTCGAAGATTTGGATCGCCTTGCTGACGTTCACCGTGCCGTCTTTTTCGCGCGTCGGCGTGTAGCTCAACTCGCAAATACCGGCGTGGCCCGTGCCCGCGTTGTTCCAGCCGTGCGAGCTTTCCTGCGCCAGTTCGTCGGTGACCTCGTAGACCTGGATCGAAAGCGTCGGTTCCAATCGTTTGAGCATCGCGCCGAGGTGCGCGGACATGACGCCGCTGCCAATCAGGACGACATCCGGGTTGTCGATGTGGCTGGAGGATTTCATGGGAAAATGGAGTCGCCGTTCATCACCGCAGGAACGCCTCGTGCCCGGATTTTCCTGTCGCCTTGGACCGGCTGCCGGGCAGGTTCGGACGGTGGGCCGACCGCCCGCCGTAACCGTTAGCGTATTCGTCTGCCCTTTTCATTTGGAAGTCAGACGAGCAAAGCGTTCGGCGTTCGCCTGCCACGCGGCGCTCTGCCGGGGCTGGAACTGGAGGATCGGGAAGGAATCGCGCACGACCCGCCGGGCGTCCTCGATGGAAGCAAGCTGTTCCAGCGCGATGGCCTGGATCAGGCAGTTGCCGGCGGCCGTCGCCTCGACGGGACCAGCGAGTACCGCGCGGCCGGTCGCGTCGGCGGTCAGTTGGTTGAGCAGTGCGCTGCTGCTGCCGCCGCCCACGACGTGCAACCGTGACACCTGGCGGCCCGTCAGACGCTCCGCTTCGGCGAGGGTGCTGGCATAGAGGAAGGCGAGGCTTTCATAGATGCAGCGCGTGAACTGACCGGGTGACTCCGGGACGGGTTGGTCCGTCTCCCGGCAAAAAGCCGCGATCTTTTCCGGCATCCCGTCGGGCCGTCCGAACCGGGGATCGGCCGGGTCGATCAACGAACGGAACGGCTCGCATTCGCCCGCCTGTTCGCTCAATTCGCCGTAATCGACCTGTAAACCCTGTTCCTTCCACGCGCGCTGCGATTCCTGGAGCAGCCACAGGCCGCTGATGTTCTTGAGAAAGCGCGTGGTGCCACCGAATCCGGCCTCGTTGGTAAAATTGGAGGCCCGCACCTCGTCGTTGATCAATGGCGCGGGCAGTTCGATCCCGATGAGTGACCAGGTGCCGGAACTCAGAAACGCCCAGTCCAGCCCGACCGCCGGGACGGCCGCGACGGCGGCCCCGGTGTCGTGCGAGCACGTCGCCACCACTTCCATCGGCCCGGCCCCGGTTTCCCGCTCGATTTGCGGCAGCAATGGCCCCAGCCGTGTGCCCGGCGCGACGATCTCCGGGAACAGTCGCTTCGGAAAGCCGAACTGTGCGATGAGCATTTCCGACCAGCGACGCGTCTTCGGATCGAAAATCTGCGTCGTGCTCGCCATGCTTTCCTCGGCTTTGCCGACGCCGCAGAGCAGGAAATTCAGGTAATCGGCGATGTTCAAGAACCCGTCGGCGCTTTCCAGCAACGCGCGGTTTTGCTCCTGTTCGGCGATCAATTGGTAAACCGTGTTGATCGACATGAATTGGATGCCCGTTTCGCGGAAGATCAATTCAGGTCCGGGTTCCTTCATCGCCGCCGCGTAAGTCGCGTCGGTGCGCGTGTCACGATAATGGTACGGCAGGGCGAGCGTCTCACCTTCACCCCGAAACAACACGTAATCGACTCCCCACGAGTCCACGCTCACGCTCGCCGCCTTCTTGCCCGAGGCGGCGATCTTGCGGAGGCCCGTTTTCAACTCCTCGAAAATCTGCATGATGTCCCAGCGCAGGGTGCCATGCAGCTTGACCGGCGCACTCGTGAAACGATGCACATCGTCGAGCGTGAGCCTGCCGCCACGCAAGGTGGCCAGGACGACGCGCCCGCTGCCCGCCCCGAGGTCGCAGGCGATGAAGTGTTGTTCTTCCATCGTCAGAAAGGGGTCAACGGCGCGCGGACAGCACGTTGCTCTCGTAACCCTTCACCGTGTTGATCCACTCCCGGCCGCCGGGCACATCGTGACGGCGGCAGTGTTCCTCCCACACCGCGCCGAACGGCAGCGTCTTCAACTCTTCCAGCAGCGCCAGACGCGAACCGTAGTCGCCATCTGCCTCCAACGCGCGCAGCGTCGGTGTCGGCTCCAACATGGCCACGAGCAGGGCCTTCAAGGTCGAACGCGCGCCAATGACCCAGGCCATGATCCGGTTGATGCTGGCATCGAAAAAATCGAGGCCGATGTGCGTGCGGCTCAGGAAGTTCCCGCGCACGATCTCCTCCATCGTGGCCCGCGTGGGATCGTCGAACAACACGGCGTGGTCGCTGTCCCAGCGCACCCCGCGGCTGACGTGCAGCAGCAACTCCGGCACGAACCGCAGCACGGACGAGATTTTGTCCGCCAGCGTCTCCGTCGGGTGGAAATGACCCGCGTCCAGACACATCAGCTTCCGGCGCGTGATAGAATACCCGAGGTAAAATTCGTACGACCCGGGAACGTATGCCTCTGAGGCAATGCCGAACAGCTTCGACTCGACGGCGTCCAGATGGTGCGCGGGATCGAGCGGCTCCGCGAAGACCGCGTCGAGTGCCGCCTCCAGGCGTTCGCGCGGTCCCACGCGGTCCACGGGCAGGTCCTTCGACCCATCGGGAATCCAGACGTTGGTCACCGTCGCCGATCCGAGTTGCCGACCCATCTCCACGCCGATCCGGCGGCAGGCGATGCCATGTTCGATCCAAAACTGCCGCACGGCCGGGTCGAGGTGCGTCAGCGTCGCACCGTCGTCGGCGAGGGGGTGCGAGAAAAAGCTCGGGTTGAAATCTAGGCCCAACCCACGCTCCTTTGCCCAGTCGATCCACCCCTGAAAGTGCGCGGGCGTAATCTCGTTGCGGTCCACTTTTTTCCCGCCGAAGTCGCCGTAGATCGCGTGGAGATTGAGCCGGTGTTTACCGGGCAGCAACGCGTAAACCTGATCGAGGTCGGCGCGAAGTTCGGCGAGCGAACGCGCCTTGCCGGGATAATTGCCGGTGGCCTGAATCCCGCCGCCGCTCAACTCGGCTCCCTCCCGCTCGAAGCCGCCAACGTCGTCGCCCTGCCAGCAATGCAGCGAGATCGGGATGGAGGCGAGCCGTCGGAGAGCAGCTTCGGTGTCCACTCCGAGGTCGGCATACCTCTGTTGGCTGCTGGCGTAGATGTTTTCGCTCATGGGATGAATGTCTGGGGGACGGACAAAGGCCGGGGGAGGCCGGTGGCAGGAGGTGCCACACAGCGAAAATATCTCATTGCTCACGCCGCCGGAAGAGCAGAATTGATCTTTTCCGCACAGAATGGCCCACCGCTCTCCCGGATTATGTCCCGCTCTTTTCTGACATGCATCGTCGGAGTATTCGCTGAATACGTAGCCACTCAGAATTTTACGACCTCACCGGTGGGCTGCATACGAACAAAGAGAAATCCGGTTCCCCAAACAATCCAAACCAGAGGAGTACTCCCATGCCACGAGGCGATAAATCCGCGTACACCGACAAGCAAAAGCGACAGGCTGACCACATCGAGGAAAGCTACGAAAAACGTGGAGTTCCCGAATCGGAGGCGGAAGGCCGTGCCTGGGCAACGGTCAATAAAACGTCTGGCGGCGGCAAGAAAAGTGGTTCCGGTCGGGGGAAAGCCGTGAACAATGCGCCCGCCAAGACCGGCGGCAAAAAAGGCGGCTCAGCGGCGGCGAAACGCCCGGCAGGCGCACGTTCCACATCGTCCAAAAAAGCAGCCGCCACGCGCAAGAGCGGTGTCGCAAAGCCAAAGTGAAATTTATTGTACAGGTGGATGGCGCTCTCCGAGCGGCATTGGTCCACGCGTGCGGCGCAGCCGCCTCAAAGCCATAGACGCCTGTGGCGTGGAGGCAAACGAATGCCGCTCGGAGAGCGCCATCCACCTGTAGAGGGCCGCTCAACCGTTTGACACATCGCTGTGAAAATCGCTTGAAAAGCCATCATGGGAGTCGGCGGTTTCCGCGCGGACGCAGTCATTCCCCATGAAAAGCAAAACGGGTTGGCCCTTTCAGGTCAACCCGTCGCCATGAAGTGTCACCGGTCTCACTATCAGAATGGCGACTCTGGAACCTGGATCATGTCACCGGGTAATACCTTCACGTCCAGCGAAGGATTTGCGCGAATCTTCTTGCAATTGACAATGTCCACATGGCTGCCACGCATCAGGCGAACGTTTTTCTGGTCGCCGAACTCGGTAAAATCTCCCGCTGCGTTGATCGCCGAGAACAACGTCATATCCGGCGTGTAAGGGATGCGACCAGGAGATTTCACCTGACCGCCGACGTTCACGAAACGCGCGGCTGACGCGATGGTCAGACTCACCGTAGGGTGAGTAAAGATGCCTTGTTCAATGTAGCTGCGTTCAACCAGGGTCTGGATTTCACTGGCGGTCTTGCCGGCAACTTTGACTTTGCCGAGGTACGAAATATTGAAAAAGCCCTGACCATCGACCGTGTAATTGCTGCTGATCGTGGCCTGATCATCGGAGGGAACTCCGCTGATGCGCAGATCGAACGAATCACCCGCGCGCAGAGTCGCTTCCGATTGCGCGAACACGCGCACCAACATGCACAGCGTGATCGCCAGTGCGAGGATAACCGTTTTTTTCATGGGATGAGTGGGTGTTCGTGTCGTTGCGAGCCTAGTAGTCGGCCCCGTTGGAACTGCTCTTACCGCCAGCCCCCGCCGTGACGTTGCGCGCCTTGCCGGCGCTCATCGTCGTGGTGGCTACCGCGTCCTTCGGACTGCGCACGGCATAGTATTCGTAGTAACTCGTGTAATAAGCGTAGTTCGGATCGTGGCGCAGATCGACATTGTTGAGTACCACGCCGAGGACCGTACCGCCGACGTTGCTGATGGCCTGTTTCACGCGTTGCAGCATCGCGCGCGGGAACCGACGATGTTGCACGATGATGATGGATTGATCCACTTCACTGGCCAGCACGGCACCGTCGCTCACGCCGAGGATCGGCGGCGAATCGAAGAAAATGATGTCGTAGCGGGTCTTCAATTCCGCGATCATGTCGGACATACGCTGGGAGTTGAGAATCCCCACCGCGTCGGCCGGCAGGATGCCGCTGGGCATGATCGACAGGTTCTCGACCGAGGTCGGCAGGACCACGTCTTCCAGGGCAATGTTGGTCGTCAGGTAATTGGTCAACCCGATGCTGTTATTGACCTCGAAAATCTTGTGCTGGGTCGGCCGGCGCAAGTCCGCATCCACGATCAGCACGGAATAACCGCCCTGCGCGCAGGTGAATGCGAGGTTGCTCAGCGTCGTCGATTTGCCCTCGCCGGGACCACCGCTCACGAGCGAAATGGTGTTCGCATCGGCGCTCTTGCGGTTGAATTCGATGTTCGTGCGCAGGATGCGGTACGCCTCGGCGTCCGGCACGTCGTTTGGCTGTTTGTGCAGGAGCTTGATGTTCTTCGGGACGATGGCCAACACCGGCACGCCGAGCATCGTTTCCACGTCCTCCATCGTCTTGACGCTCGTGTCGAGGTATTCGATGAAGAACGCCAAACCAACGCCTAACAGGAGACCAACCGCCACACCGATAGCCATGTTAAGCGGTACCTTTGGGCTGGAGGGCGCGGTCGGCTTCTCGGCAGGGTTCCACTGGACGGTGGGAAATTGGGGCAAGAGACTGGTTTGCTTGGTCTTGCTGTTTTGCATTTCCTCGCTGAGCGCCATCTCTTTCTGCTTCAAATAATCTTCCTTCAGCGCGTAGTAGTCGGCATTCGAGACACGCGTTTCGCGTTGCTGGTTCCGCAACGTCTCCAGTTGCTGCTTGACCGTGACGAGCGTGTTCTTCGCAATCTCCAATTGGATGGAGAGCGTGTGTTTGATGCTCGCCAATGCATCGCCAAGCTGCTTCAAATACACCTCGCGTGAGGCCCTCAGCGATTTGATCTTGGGATGGTTGGGTCCGACGCCAGAATTCAAGAGCAGCGCCTCGTCCGAGACCGCCGCCTGATACTTCGGGTAGATGTTCGCCACCGTGGGTTCGTCGATCTCAGGGTGCTGATCACACGTTGCAATTCCTCGGCTTCAACTGGCCGATTTGCTCCAACTGGCTCGTGAGAGCGGCAATGTTGGTGCTGTCTTTATCAACCTCGGCTTGCTTGGCGCTGACCAAATCCTCGAACGGGTCCTTCTGCTGGGTGTGCGTATCCGGCTCAGGATCGTTGATCCCCTGGTCCTTGCGCATTTGCTGGAGCTTTTTTAGCAGCTCGTCCGCCTTTTGGCGACTGGCCTGCGTTACTGCCTCCGCCACGTCCGTGGTGGTCTTGGTCCTGCTCTGCTCCCTGCTCGTTTTGACATCGGAATAAGACTGCGTCACCGAGTTGACGAGTTTGGCTGCTTCCGCCGGATCGATGCTGGTGATAGAGACCTCTACGAGGTCAGTGCCCCGGATTGGTTTGAGACCCAGCATCCCGCGCAGCTTATAATAAGCCCCTTCCTTGCTGATCGGTTGGCCGTCCACCCCCCAGGTCCGTTCGAGGGCGTTCTGTTCGATGACCGGGTACAGCACATTCGTGCTTTGCATGATCTCGAACTGTGTCTGCGTGTACGAGGCGTCCGGACCAGCCCCGGACTCCGGACGTAAGCCATTTCCGAAAAAATTCGGGTCGGACCTCGGGTCACGAAGTTCCAGTGTCGTCTGCGCCCGGTACTTTTTCGGCAGGAAATACGTCACGACTCCCGTGGTGATGACCACCAACAGAAACGTCAGCAAGACGATGCCGAACCGCACGCGGATCACGCGCCAGTAATCGAGGAAATGGAGCTTCGACTCGCCAGCGGCGGCGGATTGACGGGCGTCAGGCTTTTGCATTTTCGTGGATCATACCCGCGCGGCGCGATGGGCGCAACGCGGGAATCTTGGGTTCTCGGGCAAACCGCGCTTTTTCCAGGTCGCCCGGCACGGCGACCATCGACCTCAGAACTGGAAACGCACCCCGCCGAAGTAGCGGTTGCGGTCGTACTCGCGCTCGGCGATCTGCGACGAGACCGTCGTGTGCGTGTAGCCGATCTCCACCGCGAAGTTGCGGTTGATCGCGTAGCGCGCCCCGACGGAGGCGTCATAGGTGTCCTCGCTGAAATTTTGCGGGGCAACCACGAGCAGCGCCGGATCGGTGCGCAACGGCGTGTCGTAGTAGGCGTGCGTGTAGTAAAATCCACCGTAGACACTGATGCGCGGCGTGATCTGCTGCTCGACGTTGAGGCCGAGCCGGAGCGTGTTCGACTTCGTCGCATCGGTGCTCAAATCACCTTCTTCGATGCCGTAACGGGCCACGAAGCTGGCGGTGGTCTTGCGCGAGACCGAGTAGGAGACCGTAGCCTCGGCGTACGGCGAGGTTTCGTCCCCGGGCGAGTCCACGTAGGAGCGGAACTCGACACCGGCGTTCACGGTCGCGCGCAGGCGCGGGTTGAACACGTAGTCCACACCGGCGAGCAGGAAGTGGGTGTAGGAATCGTTGTTGACGCTGAAGTAATCGATGTAGCCGAAGCGGTAGTTGCCCGTCAGGGTCAACTGCGGCAGGAGCTGGTAGCGGATTTCCTCCGAGAAGTAGAGTTCGATGCGATCCTCATCAGTCGTGTAGGGACGATCCTGATACGCAAAAGCGACGAGGTTGCCGCCGGTCACCAGGGAGATGCGAGGGCTGAACTGATAGGTCAGACCGAAGCCGTCGGTGGTATAATAATAATCGCCGTTGATATCGGCGGAGGTGCCGGCCCGCTTGCCCGAGGGCCTGGTTGAAGCCGGTCAGGTTGGTCGCGCCGTAATCGCCGTTGGCGACGTACGTGTCGAACGAGGTGACCTCCAAAAAGAGACGGGGCGAGACCTTGTAGGTCGAACGCAGCGTCAAGCCGCCGTTGATATCGTAGTTGCGGCCTTCACGGTCAAAGTAGTAGGTGACGCCAATGTCCGCACCGGAAATCGTCAGCGTGAAACGCGTGTTTGCGAGGGTGTAGGCTGCGCCCAGGTCCGCGTTGAAGAAACCACTCCCCTTCTGGTCTTCGCTCACGGTGGTACGGGTCCCATTCGCACTGATCAGTGTGACGTGATCGGGCTGCGAGAGGGGGTTGTCGTCGTAGCCGAAGCGAACGTCACCGGTGAGGGTGAATTTCTTCCGGCCGAAATTGCCCTCGTCCACATCCGAGCTGCCCTTGGTGTCGGACGTGTCCTTCAGGTCGAAACCGGCGCGGGCGAGCGGCAGCCCCCAGGAGACTTGAGCGAGGAGCAGCAACGAGAAAGCGAGTCGGGTGGTTTGCTTTTTGTTCATCAATAAGTGGTTACAAGATCGGGATTCGTAGTCGCCACGCAGGTCTCATGCCAGTCATGGCTTGAGCAGCGCGGCCAAAGTATCGTTCCCATTGAAAAAACCTCCGGCGCGCAGAATGGCGGGAGAGTATCGAAAAAAAGTTCCTGGGATCAACAATAATCGTCGGGGGAATTGACCTGAGTCGGGGATTTTTCGCGCATTTTACAGAGAAAGCGTCTCAATTTGACGCTGCGCCCGCCGCCGCACGGTCGCGGAGAATCTGATCTAACCCCGTGCTGGCCGCTGCTTTCGGGTCGAGGGAAAGTCCGCGCCGGTAGGCGGCCTCGGCCTCGACGGGACGACCGGCGCGCTGTAAATAAAATCCGTAGTAGGTCAGCGCGATGCCCGAATTGGGGTCCCAGGTCATCAACCGGTCGAAAATCGGACCTGCCTCATCCATCTTGCCCAGACGGACCAGCATTTCTCCCAGGCGCATGAGCACGATGCTGTCGTTGGGAGCGAGTTCGGCCGCGTGGCGGAACGCATCGAGCGCGTCGCGGCGGAACGATGCGTTGATCGGATCGGTCGGCCCGGCCACACCCGACGTTTCCCGGTGCTCCGCGATGAGTCAGCCGGGCCTCGCCCAGGTAGCAGTACGGCAGCGGATTGTCCGCCTCGCGTTCCACACTTTGCCGGGCGAAATTAATGGCGGCCACTTGTGGCCATCCCGCAAGGCGGCCCGGGATTGCTCGCAAAATACTCGCCCGGCAGCTTCGGCACTCCCTCGGCCAGCAGCCACAAAGCCGAGCGCGGGCAGGGCCAGGCGCGGCAGCAGATCGACGGCGCGCAGCCGCGCCATGCTGTTCGCCACCCGTCGAGTGCGCGCCCCGGGTTGGCGAGACGCCAAACACGAAAGCCATCAGCAGGGCGTTCGCCGGGATGTGGAGGTTGAAGTCCACCACCGAATGCACCGTGATGCACGCCACCGCCGACGAGCGCGCCGATGTTCCAGGCCGCCGCGTTGCTGCCCCCCGCTCTCCCCGTCGACGCGCAGCGACAGATGGCGGTACGCGCGCCAGCCCCACCGCGAGATGCGCCCCCAGGAACAGCAGGAACAGCCGCTGCCCCCACCGCGCCGTATTCGGCCAAGAGTTCCAGGTAATCGTTGTGCGGACGGATCGGATCGCTCTGCACGCGCACGTCGCGGAACCTCCGTCCGTAATAAAGAAACGTCGCCGCGCCGGTGCCGAAGGCGGGGCTAACCTGGAAATTCTTGCACGGCCGCGGCCCACAAGCATGGGCCGGGCGTCCCTGCGGTCGAAGAGACCCTTCGCGCGACCCTGGAGCAGCGGGTTGCTGCGGAGGGCGACGCCGAGGCCGCTCGCCGCCACCGCGATGAGCACCAGGACCACGAGGATCGCGCGCGGCAGCATCCCGGGTCTCGTCTGGCGCAGGCGCAGCAGCCCGAGGACCGTCAGGACCAACAACCCTGCCGACGCGCTCAGGAAACCGCCGCGGCTCGCCGTGATGATCAACCCCGCCAGGCAGCAAAGGGACAGTAACCGAACAGGAGCTTGACCCAAGCGCGGCTCCGGCTCCAGAGCGCGATGGACAGTCCCAGGCATCCGACCACTTCCAGGTAGCCGGCCAGATGATCCGGGCAAATGTAGAGTCCGCTCGCCCGGCCCGCGTATTGGTTCGAGCCGGATGAACCGAAGAGCATGTAACCCTGTCGCCGCTCGCGAATTGTCTGCGCCCCGACGAACAGGTTGACCACCGCCAGCGCGAGCAGCACCCAGAGCAGCCACAGCCGGCGCCGGGGATCGGTCAGTAGCAGGCCGTCAGCAGATAAACTATCAGGCGGCCAGCACCATGAATCGTCATCCCACGCGAGGTAGGCGACCGGCGAGGTCAGCGCGCGGACCAGGATGTAACCAAAAAACAGCGCCGAAGCCCCCAGGCACCAGCCGTTGGCGGGCAACTTGGGCCGCCGCAGGTCGCACCAGCGAAAGCACTCCGCCACCGCGAGGAGACCGTAAGCCGGCAAACTGAAGACCAGCCGCGTGCCGCCGATCAGAAACTCGATGACGGTCAGCGCCAGACCGATCAGGACCGCGTAAACAACGTTCAAAACAGAAAAGCAAACCGATCCGGGACGGCAAGACAAAACGGCCCTTGCGACGAGAGTCATCATCGCAAGGGCCGTCCGCGAAAAAATGTTGGACGTAGGTGTTAGCTATTCGCGGCGCTGGTCACCGGCGTGGGGCTGGGCGGCGGCAGGGCGACGGCACCGCTGGGCGGGCTGCCGACGAAGCCGGGGCTGCCGGGGAAACCAGGGCCGAAGCCGACGCCGAACGCGTAGTCGTCCGCCGTGTTGAACAGGCCGGGCACGTCCGAGGTGGCACCGGCGGCCAACAGATTATTGAGGGCGTCGGCGCAGTCGGGACGCAGCGAGGAAGCCGTTTCCACGAGCATACTGGCCTGCTGATTGTCGGAAGCGATGGCGGCGCGTGTCAACTTGACGACGCACTCGCAGGCCAGTTCACCGTGGCCCTGCTTGGGCGTGCGAGCCAGGATGCCGGAGATCAAAATGGAACTGGCCATTTCCGTATCCTTGGCGACGGCTGCCCTGACCGCACCGGCGGTCTGGTCGCAGCTCGCCTTGGCGAGAAGCACGCCGGCGGGAAGCTGGGAGCTGAGTTTGCTGCGCGCGGCGGCGCTGTCGCTCGCGGCGTGGATCGTAGGTGCCGTGCCAACCGCCAGCAGGGCGGCGAAGGCCCACGTCAGGCCACGGCTGGCAAAAGTCATTTTTCGCATCGCTTTATGGATTCGTCGTTGATGTTGAAGCTGGTTTCGGTTGCTTAATTTGAGAGCGGGCAGCGGGAATCGAACCCGCATGGCCAGCTTGGAAGGCTGGAACTTTACCACTAAGCTATGCCCGCTAATCACGGCATCTTTGCCAGAGCCTGGGGGCATTTGCCAAGTTATTTTTTGTAAATCAGCACGATTTCGGCCAAATGACGGGGTTTTCGCCGTTCCTTTTGGGGGAATCACCTGACCACGACGAAACCTGATGAATGTAGCCACGACCGACCACACCGCGCTGACGCTCGTGCTCGCTTCCGCCTCCCCCCGCCGCCGTCAACTCCTCCGCGAGTCCGGGTACACCGCGCTGGTGATTCCTGCGCAGGTAGAGGAATCGACCGACGAACGCCTGACGGTGCGGGAACTGGTCCTCCTCAACGCCCAACTGAAAAGCGCCGCCCTCTGGTCCCGTTATCCTCGTGCGGTGGTTCTCGGCACCGACACGCTCGTTTGCCTGGACGGCCGCGCGCTGGGCAAACCCGCCAATCTGGACGCCGCCGCCACGATGGTCGGCTCGCTGGCGGGACGCTGGCACGAGGTTTATTCGGGCGTGTGCGCCGCCTTGCCGGCCAGCGGCCGGGTGGTTTGCTTCGTCGAGCGGACCCGCGTGCGGTTCCTGCCGCTCACGCCGGAGGACATCGCCGCTTACCTGCGCCTCATCGATCCGCTCGACAAGGCCGGGGGCTACGCGGCCCAAGAACACGGCGAGCGCATCATCGCGTCCTACGAAGGTTCATGGACGAACGTGCTCGGGTTGCCGATGGAACGCGTGTCGGAGGTGCTCGCCGGGGAGTTTGGCGTCGTGCCCGGTCCTGTTCCGGCGGAAGAAGATCGACACCCGGGGCCACGTAGGGGATAACGGGAGCGTTCCCGGCCACGTTGCGCGCATGGAAACGGAAACCTTCCAGCATTACCAGATTCTCCGGCGCGACGATGGATCGCTCTGGGAACTGGGGCGCGGCGCGATGGCCGTCACGTACAAGGCCGTCGATAACAACCTGTGCTGCTCGGTGGCCCTGAAGGTCGTCAGCGTGCTCAATCTGAACGACGCGCACACCCGAGCGCGGTTCGTGCGCGAGGCCCGTGCCGCCGCCGCCTTGCGACACCGCAACATCGCCAGCGTCTACCACCTGGGCAACGACGAGCAAAGCTATTTTTACGCGATGGAATTCGTCGATGGGGAGACCGTCGAAGACCTCGTCATCCGCCGGGGGCCGCTGCCTGCCGCCGAAGCCCTCGACATCGCCGCGCAGGTCGCCCGCGCCCTCGGCGCGGCGGCCAAGCAGGGACTCGTCCACCGCGACATCAAGCCGGCCAACCTGATGGTCGTGCGCGAGGACGACGACGAATCGCTGATCGTCAAGGTGATCGATTTCGGCCTCGCCCGGCGCGCGGTCGTCACGGACGCGTCGGCGCAAATCACCCTGTCCGGCTTCGTCGGCACGCCCCAGTACGCCAGTCCCGAGCAGATCGAGGAACGTGACCTGGACACCCGCTCGGACATTTATTCTCTCGGGGTGACGCTCTGGTTCATGCTCACCGGCCAGCCGACGTTCTCCGGTCCGCTGGCGCGGATCAGTTCGCAGCACCTCAACGGCGAGCCGCCCTGGGCGGTCGTCGCGCACTTGCCCGCCCCCGTCCGCGATCTGCTCGCGCGCATGTTGCAAAAGAGTCCCGCCGACCGTCCGCAAACTCCCGGCCAACTCCGGCGCGAGATCGAGGCGTGCGTGGAAGCATTGCCCGCCGCGCCATCGACCGGGACGGCACCCACGCCGCCGCCGGAGGTTTCGACAAACGGCGACACGACTCTCTCGCCGGAGGCAGGCGAGGCAACGCGGGTGCCACCCGCGGAGTTCACCGACGATGAACCGGGGGCCGAAGAGCCGCCCGACGCCTTTGCGACCAGCACCCCGCCCACCGCGGGAGAACGCTTTGGCGAGCGTTTTTACCTGTCGGAATTGATCGGCGAGGGCAGCACCGGGCAGGTGTTCCGCGCCACGGATGCGCGCCGCAACGAGAGGCCGGTCGCACTCAAAATCCTGCGGTCCGACCTGGGATTGGGCCGGGTGGAGTTCCACCACCTCCAGGGCGACCTCCGGCGGCTGCGCGCCGCGCCGCATCCGCGCTTGATCGAGGTGTTCGCGCTGGATCAGGCCCGTGGTTACCATTTCATGGCAACCGAATGGATCGAGGGATTCACCATCGTCGATCTCCTGCGACGCCGGGGGCGGCTGGAACTGCCGGAGGCGCTCCGCCTGCTCGAAGACGCCAGCGATGCCGCGGCGCACGGCAGCGCCAACGGTCTGCACAGGCTCGAACTCGCCCCGCACCAGATTCTCGTCCATTTCCCGGCGGGGTTCGGGGGTGACAAGGCGCGGGCAATCCGTGCGATCATCGACCGTCCGCTGACGCAGTGGCCGGGCTTCGGACTGAAGATCGACGCGGTTGCCCCCGCGCGGGACATGGGTCGGACACCGACCTGGGCCGGGGCCGCCACGCTCGTCCCGTCGTCACGCCAGCCGGGGCGCGACACGCAATCGAGCATTCGTGGTCTCGTGGAGGGCAGTTATTTTTACGCGCTCGGGGCGCTGCTGTACGAGACGCTCAACGGCACCGCGCCGCCGCGCAACCCGGCGGACGGGCGCGAGGTGCCACCGCTGCCGATGCTCGGCGAGGAAGGTAATGATCTCCTGCAACGGGCGTTGTCCGCGAACCCGGGTTTCCGCAACGAGCGCGAGTTCTTCGATGCCCTGCTCACCGCCTGCGGCCTCGAACGCGGCGATCTCCGGGTCAAGCCTACCTCCGACCCGCCGGTTTCGTACGCCGCTGCTGCCACCGTGGTGCCCTCTGCCGAACCCGTGGTGATCGCCGCGAGCACGGCGTCCGCAAACTCGCCGGCGCCGCCGCGCATGGCCCCGACGATCCGCACGAAACTCCTCCGGCCGCGAAAGGGGAAAACCACTCTCCCGGCAACCTCGCACGCTGGCAACGCGGCACGGCGCATCCCACCGCTGGCCATCGCGGCGGGAGCGGTCGGCTGCGTGGCGGTGGCTGCCGTGGGAGGTTTTTTGCTCCTGCCGAAACACCCCGCGCCTGCCCCGCCGCCCGTGCCGGTTGAATCCCCCGCTGCCCCTGTGGACGAGGCCGAATCGCCCAGCCCATCACCAGCGTCGGTGGAGCCAATGTCTCCCACGCCGCCCTGACCGCTCGGGGCAAAAGAAAACGCGGCTCGCTCCCTGTCGGAAGCGAACCGCGTTCAAAAGACACACGAACGGATAGACGATCAATCCCGCGGAGAACCGTCGCGGTCCTCGAAGCCGAGCGCCTTAAGCGTCGCCCCATCGACCCGGCCGGTCGCACGCAGATTGTTGTCACGCTGAAAGCGGGTCAGCGCGCTCTTGCTGGCAGGACCGAAGTCGCCGTCGATACTCCCTTTGTAGTAACCGCGCTTCGAGAGCTGCTTCTGGACCTCTTTAGGTAAAGCGGAAGGGTCCGAGTTGTTATCACCGTTGTGGTCCTGGCCATCCACGACCCGACCGTCATAAGCGCCGTTGTTATACCCATATCCGTACGGGCCGACGCCGACCGGACCACCGTAATATCCGCCGTAGTAACCGTAGCCGAACCCGAAGAAAAACGGGTCATAGAAGTACGGCACTCCGCCGAAGTAGTAACGGTGGCCATAGCCACCACGGTAACCCCGATACCCGTAGTGCGAACCGCCGTAGGCATGGGAGTAATTCGCCGAAGGCCGGACCTGGGACCTGGCTCCGGCACCAGCCGAAGCGCCGTGCACACCGCCGAACGAACCCATCGGCGCAGCCTGCAATGCGGACGCGGCCAGGATGACCGCGCCGGTAGTAGCGAGCAAAGTTTTGATCATAGAATCAGTTTTCAAGAGACATCGTGTGGCGAAGCCTTCGCGCGTGTTCCCTTGGCCGGACCTCCATCCGTTTCCCTGTGGGCGGTGAGGGATTCGAACCCCCGGCCAACTCGGTGTAAACGAGCCGCTCTACCACTGAGCTAACCGCCCGGAACGGATCGACGGCCACCCGGCCACCGGAAGCATAACGTCAGACGCGCTGACAGCCACCTTTTGTCTTGGTTTAACATGCCAGAAATCGGCGCGATTGCAAGCCCGGCGTCGGCGTTCCACGACCCGAAAACATAAATCGCTTGCAGCCGTGCGCGGCGGGGGAAGCGTATGGGCTTTGTTCCGTTTCTCAAACCCGTGCACTCACGACCTCACGCCATCGATTCCGCCGATGCCAGAGACCTGCTCGCGCGGGCTGCTGCGGTGACGGAGCGTTGCGCGGAGCACGCCGCTCGCTCGGACGAGGCTCCACCGGGATCGGCACCGGGTTTTCCCGTGGCCGAATTTGGCTGGATCGCCGAGGCCGGGCTGCTGGCCTGCGCCTTGCCCCGCGAACTCGGCGGCGCGGGTCTCCACGACGGCCCGGGCGCGGCGTTGCCCCTGTTGCGTCTCCTCAAGCACATCGGCCGGGGGAGCTTGCCGGCGGGACGGATTTTCGAGGGGCACGTCAATGCCCTGGTGCTCATCGCGCTGTTCGGTTCGCCAGCGCAACTCGCTCGCGCGGCGGATGACGTGCACGGGCGGCAGCGAATTTTCGGGGTCTGGAACGCCGAGGAAGCGGGCGGCATCCGGCTCCACGAAATCGGCGACGGGCGCTACCGCCTGGAAGGCAGCAAGCTGTTCTGTTCGGGCACGGGGCACGTCACGCGGCCGATTGTCACAGGGCGGCTCCCCGGCGGCGGTTGGCAGATGTGCGTGGTGCCGATGGACCGCGTTTCACCCGAAGATCGACCACGGCTGGTGGCAGCCGGTCGGCATGGAATCAACGGTCAGCGCGGCGGTGGATTTCACCGGGATCGAACTCGGGCCGGAAGACCTGATCGGGCCGCCGGACGCCTATTATCGTGACCCCTGGTTCAACGGCGGCGCGATCCGGTTCGCCGCCGTGCAACTCGGGGGAGCGGAGGCGCTTTACGACGCCGCGCGTTTTTACTTGCAACGCCTCGGGCGCACGGACCACCCCGCCCAGCGTTTGCGCGCCTCGCAGATGGCGATGGCCATCGAGTCAGGCAATGGGTGGCTGCAAGGTGCGGCGACGGCTTGGGAACGTCCACCGGAGGAGACCCCCGCGATCACGGCCTACGCCGCCATGACGCGCACCGCCATCGAGGCCATCAGCCAGGACACCATGCGCGAGGTCGAGCGGATGGTCGGCGCGCGGGGGATGATGCGACCCTATCCTTTCGGCCGGATGGTGCGCGACCTGACGATGTACCTGCGCCAGCCCGCCCCGGACGCGGTGATCGACCGGATCGGACGGCACGTGCTCGACGACACCCGGCCGGCGCACGGCATGTGGCCTTCGGGCGACGCGAAAACCCGTTGTTGATCCATGCCCAACCCCCAAGCCCCGAACAGCCTCACGCCCGGTTATTTCGAGGACGTGTACCGTGCCAACCCGGACCCGTGGAACTTCGTCTCCAGCCCGTACGAAGCCGCCAAGTACGCGGCCACCCTCGCCGCCCTGCCGCGTCCGCACTATCCTTCGGTGTTCGAGGCAGGTTGCTCCATCGGCGTTTTGACGGCTCAACTCGCCCCCCGTTGTGGACGACTGCTTTCCATCGATGTCTCCGAACAGGCACTCCGGGCGGCACGCGAACGTTGCGCCGCGCTGGACAACGTCCGTTTCGAGCGGCGGACCCTGCCGGGCGAGTTTCCGGAAGGTCCGTTCGACCTGATCGTGGTTTCCGAGGTCGGCTATTACCTCGCCATGCCCGATCTGCTGGAAATGCGCGAACTGGCCGTCACCCGACTCGCGCCGGCCGGACAACTCCTGCTGGTCCACTGGACGCCGACGGTTCACGACTATCCGTTGAGCGGTGACGAGGTGCACGAGGCGTTTCTGGAGGTGGCGTCCGCGTCGGGTCCGCTGGTCCATCTGTCCGGGCAACGGGAGGAAAAATACCGGCTCGACCTGTTCGAGCGAGCCTAGACGCCAGCCGCAGGCCCGGACGGTGCACCGCGAGCCGCTCGCGCAGGCCCGCCGACGCGGCGGTCACTTCCACCCGTGGGACCGCGCCCGGTCCGACGCCGGTCCGGCGCTGGTGTTCGCGGACTTCCTGGTAAAGCTCCCCGTGGCTGCCCGAGGAGCGCCACGCGGCCTCGAACCACCCGGCATCGACCTGTAATTCGGCGGCGGCATGGGTGACGTGGTGGGCGGTGGCCGGTTCGTGCCACAAAGCCCGGACCCGCGCGCGATGGACGGCTTCGAGTTCGATGGCTGCGGGCGACTCGACCATCCACGGCTCACCGGCGGCGGCGGCGCGGGTCCAGATCGAAAGGGTTCCTGAGAGGCCCACTCCCACCCGGCCCGCACAGCGCAAGGACGTGAGCACGCCGACCTCCGGGCTCTGGCGAACACGTGCGCCGAGGCGTTCGAGTTCGCGGTGAAAGGCCATGTCTTCCAGGCACGGCAGTACCGGGATGCCCTCGGCGGCGAGGTAAGTCTCCACCGTCACCGCCAGACTCGCCCCGAAGCAATGGTGGTGGCGCGGCCAGGCGTTGAAAGGATCGGGGTCCAGCGCGCTTTCGTACGCCGCGCGCAACATCCGGTAAGCGCGATCCCGCCGGTAATAGGTCCGCGCACCCGGTTCCAGGGCAGCGATTTCCGCCGCGCTGGCCTCAATCCGCCCCCCGACGGCGTCGGCCCCGCGTTTGATCTCGCGCAACGTGGCCGCGACCCAATCCGGTCGCACCTGCGTGTCGCCGTCGGTCGAAGCCACGACGCCGCGATGTTTTCCGAGAGAGGCGAGCCGCCTGCAAGCCTCGTCCATCACCAGCCGCCGCGCCGCGCCGACGTGGGCGTGCGGGGTTTCCAGTGTCACTTCGATGACGTGCAGGCGGAACCGCCCATGCGCCGCGCCGAACGCCCGCGCCGCTTCCACCGTCCGGTCGGTGCAGTTGTTCGCCAGGACGAGGACCTCATAGACCGCCGGGTCCAGCGGCCGGCGGTCGAAATCCACCTGCGCCGCCAGCGCGCCGAGGGCGGCGGCGATGCCCGCCTCCTCGTTGCACACAGGGATGGCCACGCACAATTCGCAGCCCGGAGCGGGCGGTTTGTCCACGAGCGGGAAAAACGCGCAAGGCTGCCTGGAGAAGTCGAAATTCTGGCGCACGGCGGACGCTAACTGGGTCGAGGCGGGGCAGGTCATCAGGATACTGGGAAAAGAAAAAAGGCTCGGCGGCGCGGGTGAGCAACTTCGCACCTGCCAATACGTTGCCGGGAGCAAATCGGGATGCCTGCGGCGCTTTCGTGACGGATGGGGAAGCCATCCGACCCGCCCGGCACGATTTCAATACGATGAGAAGCGCCGCCCGTAATTCCACCCCCCGCTCACGTTCCCGCCGCAAAACCACGGAGGCAGCTCCCGTTATCCCCAAAGCGCCGCCGCGCAACGTCGGCCCCATCGAGGCGCTCCTGTCCTTGACGCTCGGGGTCTCGATGGTCATCGCGGCGCTGGTGCCGCGCTCGCTCAAACAACTGCTCCTGCTCGGACTGGGCGGCGGGCTGGCGTACCGTGGATTGACCGGCGAATGCGGCGTCTACCGGGCGGCCGGCATCGACACCACCGGGGGTTCGCGGCTCGGACAGGCGAACGGCAAGGTTCCGGCAGCGACGAAAGATTGAGCCGGGTGCGTCCCCGAGACGCCGATCCGGCGTTTTGCCTTTTGCGCCCCGCGTGGCAAGTTGCACGCCCATCTCGTCATGTCTACCGCTGCTTTCACCAACGAACAGGTTCTCGAACGACTCCGCCAGGTGCGGTATCCCGGCTTCAGCCGTGACATTGTTTCCTTCGGGATCATCAAGAACGTCGAGGTTGCGGGCGGGGATGTGACGGTCTTCGTATCCATCGCCACCAACCAGGCCACCGTCCCCCAGCAGATCAAGGCGGACGCCGAGGCGGCGTTGCGTGCCCTGCCCGGCATCGGCCGGATCGACCTGCGTTTCGACATCCAGAACCCGCTGACCAACGCCCCGACCGCCGCCGGTCCCAACCGCATCGACGGCGTCAAGCACATCGTCGCGGTGGCCAGTGGCAAGGGCGGTGTCGGCAAATCCACCGTGGCGGCCAACCTGGCCATCGCACTCCGGCGTACCGGGGCAGCCGTCGGACTCTGCGACTGCGACCTGTATGGGCCGAGCATGGGCATGATGTTCGGCACGCGCGAAGCCGCCACCGCCACCGAGGACGAGCGCATCAACCCCGTCGAGGCCCACGGCGTGCGTCTCATGTCGATGGCATTTCTCCTGAACAGCGACGACTCGCCCGCCATCCTGCGCGGGCCGATGGTCACTAAGTACACCCAACAATTCCTCCGCCGCGTGGCGTGGGGCGAGCTGGATTACCTCATCCTCGACCTGCCGCCGGGTACGGGTGACATCCAACTGACCATCGTGCAGACGGTCGCGCTGTCGGGGGCGTTGATCGTCACGACGCCGCAGGAAGTCGCGCTGATCGACGCGCGCAAGGCGGTGAGCATGTTCCTCAAGACCAACGTGCCCGTCCTCGGCATCATCGAGAACATGAGTTACTTCCTGTCGCCGAGCGACGGCAAGCGTTACGACATCTTCGGTGAGGGCGGTGGTCGCCGCGAGGCCGCCCGCTTGCAGGTGCCGCTGATGGGCGAAGTGCCCATCGACATCGCCACGCGCGAGTCGGGCGACCGCGGCCGGCCCATCATGGCGGCGGAACCCTCGGGCGCGGTCGGACGGGTATTCGCGGACATTGCCGAACGGGTCAACCGGACCCTGCCGGTGTAGGGTGAAATCGACTCACGGACGCATCCAAACGCATGGTGCGGCCGGATTCCTCGGGTGACGGGACGGAGGTTTTGTCCGGGGTTTGTAAAGCCAGATGATGTTTTTTGTTTGAAACGTTGAAAGATATTGTGTTCCTTTTCGTCTGTCCCCTTTAGATGACTGCATTGGTCCGGCCGTAGCGAAGCGCTCAGGTTGGTGCGCCCTATGCTTTAGACCAATTAGGTATGAAAGCCCCTTCCCCCGAGAAACCCCCGTCAAACGCGACGAAGGACGCGGAGCTTGTGACAAATTCTATTCTCTACAAAGAGTTTCTGGCCGAGCGTGAGGAAATCCTGCGCCACAAGTGGCTGGAGAGCGAAAAGGCCGGTCACGACATCGGCTTCGAGAAGGCGCTGCTGGATTGGATCGTGCGTTTTCGTTCGTCCTGGCGCGACAAACGGCGTGAGGTCCGCTAGAGAAGGTTGATGTCCGCCGCACTGTCTACCCCACCGGCGCAACGCGCGCACGGACGGATCGTGTTGGACGAAGCGGAGATTACCGCCGAACTGCGCCGGGTGGCCTCGGAGATCGTGGAACGCAACGCCGCTGATAGCTTGGCGAAACTCGCGCTCGTGGGCATCTACACGCGGGGGGTCGAGGTCGCACGCCGTCTGGCCGATGAGATCGAGACCCTGCGCGGCATTCGCCCGGCCGAGGGCGCGCTCGACGTGGCCATGTATCGTGACGATCTGCGCCTGCGTTCGCGGCTGACCTCCATGCAGGCGACGCGTCTGCCGCTCGACCTCGACGCGTCCACCGTCGTGCTCGTGGACGATGTGTTTTCCACGGGCCGCACCGTGCGCGCGGCGCTGGATTCGCTCGTCAAATACGGCCGCCCCCCGCGCATCCAACTCGCCGTCCTCGTGGACCGTGGCCACCGCGAGTTGCCCATCCGGCCGGATTACGTCGGCCGGGAACTCCCCACCTCGGCCCGCGAGCGCATCCTCGTGCGCTTCGCCGCGCTCGACGGCGAACCCGACGCGGTCTGGCTAGACACAGGGGCGGAAACCGGCGGATGATCGTCTCCATCCCGCACCGCTCTTGAACCCCGCGCCCGCTTCTCCACCCGCCCTCTGGCGACGCAAGGATTTATTGACGATCCAGGAGTTGGACGCGCCCGAGATCACCCTCCTGCTCGACACGGCGCGGCAGTTCAAGCAGGTCGGGGCGCGGGACGTGAAGAAAGTCCCGGTGCTCCAGGGCCGCACGCTGGTCAATTTCTTCGTCGAACCGAGCACCCGGACGCGGACCTCGTTCGAGTTGGCCGCGATGCGTCTGAGCGCGGACGTGGTGAACATCTCGGCGACGAGTTCGAGCCTCGTCAAAGGCGAGACGCTCAAGGACACCGCGCTCGTCTTGCAGGCCAACAACGTCGATCTCGTCGTGCTGCGGCACAGTTCGGCCGGGTCGCCGCAATTCCTCGCGGAGCGGTTGCACGCGAGCATCATCAACGCCGGGGACGGCGCGCACGAGCACCCCACCCAGGCCCTGCTCGACCTGTTCACCATCCGCGAAAGGCGCGGGCGCATCGATGGCCTGCACGTTGCCATCGTGGGCGACATCCTTTTTTCCCGCGTGGCGCGCTCGAACATCTGGGGCCTGCTCAAGCTCGGTGCGCGTGTCACGCTCGTCGGCCCGAGCACGCTGGTGCCGCGCGTGTTCGAGCGCATGGGCGTCTCGGTCGTGCGGCGCATCGACGAGGTGCTCGAATCTGTGGATGTCATCAACCTCCTGCGCATCCAGCACGAACGCCAGCGCCGGTCGTATTTCCCGGGGTTGGGTGAGTACACGTCGATGTTTGGATTGACCAAGGAACGCGCCGCGCAGCTGCGGCCGGACTGCCTCATCATGCATCCGGGGCCGATCAACCGCGGCGTGGAAATCGACAGCGACGTGGCCGACGATCATCGCCACAGCGTTATCCTCGATCAGGTCACCAACGGCCTCGCCGTCCGCATGGCCGCGCTGTATCTGTGCGATAGCTGGCGCGCGGGCCAACCGGTATGAGCGACGACGCATCCAAAATGACGATCATTCGTGGCGGACGCGTGATCGACCCGGCTAACGGCATCGATGCCCTGCGCGACGTGTTCGTGCGCGACGGCCGGATCATCGCGGTCGATGGCAAACCGCCGGATGGCGAGTCCGCTGAGGTCGAGATCATCAACGCCGCCGGGCTGGTCGTCGCGCCGGGTTTGATCGACCTACACGTCCATTTCCGCGAGCCTGGCCAGTCGGCGAAGGAAACCATCGAGTCCGGCGCGCGGGCGGCGGCGGCGGGCGGGTTCACGACGGTCGTCTGCATGCCCAACACGAGCCCGGCGGCCGACAACCCGGCGACGATCACCTGGATCAACGAACGCGCACGCAAGGCTTGCATCAACGTCCTGCCGACCGGAGCCATCACCAAGGGTCTGGCCGGAGAGGAACTCGCGGCGGTCGGCTCGATGGTGGCGGCGGGCATCGTGGCGATCACGGACGACGGCCATTGCGTGCAAAACCACGACCTGATGCGCCGGGCCGTCGAGTACGCGCGGATGTTCGACCTGCCGGTGCTCGACCATTGCCAGGATTACAGCCTCGTGGGCGAAGGCGTCATGCACGAAGGTTATTGGAGCACGGTGCTCGGCCTGCCCGGCTGGCCGGCGGCGGGCGAGGAGTTGATCGTGCTGCGCAACGTCGTGCTCGCGGAGTTGTGCGGGTCGCCGATCCATTGCCAACATCTGAGTTGCGCGGGCAGCGTGCGGCATTTGCGCGAGGCGCGCGCGCGCGGGGTGCGGATCACGGGCGAAGTCTGCCCGCACCACATCGCGTTGACCGACGAGGCCGTTTGCGGCTACGACACCCATTACAAGATGAATCCGCCACTCCGCACGCGCGCGGACATTGACGCGCTGGTCGGTGGCATTGCCGACGGGACGATCACGATTCTCGCCAGCGACCACGCGCCGCACACGGCGTACGAAAAGGAAGTGGAGTTCGACCGCGCGCCGTTCGGGATTCTGGGGCTGGAAACGGAGTTCGGGTTATTCCACCACGTCCTCGTCACGGAACAAAAGGCCATTGACTTGCCGCGGCTGATCGAACTGCTGACGATCAACCCGGCCCGTCTCCTGCGGTTAAAGGAAGGACGCGGGACGCTTTCGGCCGGAGCGGTGGCGGATATTACGCTCATCGACCCCGGCCTGGAGTGGACGGTCAACGTGGAAGAATCCGCCTCGCGTTCGCGCAACACGCCGTTCGGAGGCTGGCAGCTCAAAGGCCGCGCGGTGCGGACGGTCGTCGCCGGAAAGACGGTGTGGAAACTGTGACTTGGCGGACAGGTGGCGCGGAATCTCTTAACCAAAGCGTATTTCGTTGCTCGTACGGTTTTTCCAGCCCCGGCAGGGGCGCAAGAGTTCAGTATCCAGGTGCCGGGTTGGAGCCCACCGTCTTTAGACGGTCTGCCTTGGAGGGTGGCGGGTGGCGCGTTAAGGTGGGCGGCTGCATGGCCAACTACCACCATCGTGGGCACACGGTCTCGGACTGCAAGTACCACCTGATCTGGGTGACCAAGTACCGCTGGCCGGTGCTCAAGGGGGACCTGGCGGTGCGTTGCCGCGACCTGATCCGCGAGATTTGCCGGGCGCGGGAGGTGGCGGTGGTGCGTGGAGCGGTGTCGCCCGACCACGTGCATCTGCTCGTCAGCGCGCCGCCGGTGTTGTCGCCGGCCAAGCTGGCGCAGTACTTGAAGGGCAGGAGTTCGCGCAAGCTGCAGGAGGAGTTCCCGAGTTTGCAGAAGCGTTATTGGGGCCAGCACCTGTGGGCACGGGGCTACTTTTGCGCGACGGTCGGAGCGGTCGATGAGAAGACGATCAAGCGCTACATCGAGGAGCAGAAGTGGGACGAGGATGGCGAGGGAACGTTCCGCATCGTGGCCGACCCGCCGTGAGGCCAGGGGTCGCCGCCGATGCCTTGCCAGCCGGCCCGGGCCGGGGGCTTTCCAAGCGGCTTCTAGCCGCCACCGGACTTTTAGTCCCATCGCATCCTACCGGCTTGAGCCGGTAGTCGTTGAGCCCACGGCGTGAGCCGTGGGGAAAGATCAGCTAACGCCTTTGAGCCCCGGCAGGGGCGTAAGAAAAGACCGTTGCCCGGGCGAGAGGACCGCCGCGCGGGTTTTCTTACGCCCCTGCCGGGGCTAGCCTGGATAGCGGTCCTTTCCCCACGGCTTACGCCGTGGGCTATTTTCTGACGCCCCTGCCGGGGCTTGAGCAAACCTTCCACCCAAACGAGAAACACCATCACCTGGGAAGTTGTGTGATCCGTGGCCGGAACGACCGGTCGCGTGCGCGGCCTTCCCGGAAAACTCGCCCGATGGCAAAACGCTTCACTTGAAGAACCCGTCGTACTTCACCGACTTCTTTGGCGTGGCCCCTTTGTCGACAAACAGGTTCTCCTTCGAGTTATTCTCGGTCTGGTTACCGGCGAGAGTGGGAGACGTGCCGGTGTCGTAGACGCCGATGCCGTGCTGCTGGTTGCCCTCGCAGACGTTGCCGTCCAACATGCCACCCGCTCCCCCACGCACGGTGATCCCGTCGCCACCGTTGTCGCGGACCTGATTTCCACGCAGCGTCGGCGCGGTGTTTTTGTCGATGACGAAAACGCCGCTCTGCACGTTGCCGCTGACGGTATTGGACTCGGCGGTGGGCGTTGCCCCGTCCCCGATGTAAATTCCGTTGAGCTTGTTGCCGGTGAGCCGGTTGTTTTTTAGCGTGGGGGCGCACCCGGCGCTCCGGATCACGACTCCCGACCCGCTGTTGGCATCGCTCGTGTTCGTGTCCAGCAACCCGCCGCCACCTTCGAGGATGATGAAGCCGCTCAGACCGTTCCCCTTGACCTGGTTGTTGGACAAGGCCGGGGCAGTCCCGGCCTCGGAGACCCGGAAACCGGCCTCCGTGTTGTCCGTGACCGTGTTGTTGGAGGCCGAGCCGCCCGCCTCTTTCTGGTAGGTGAAACCGCTCAGCTTGTTGCGCCGGACGGTGTTGCCGAGGATCGCCGGGGCGGTGCCCTTGTCGAGAACGCTGAAGCCGAACTGCGCGTTGTCCTCGCTCGTGTTGTTTTCCGCGAGGCCGGCCGCGCCGTCGTTGAAGACGATGCCGGTCCCGCCGCCGCCGTGCACGCGGTTGCCGCGAAAGACCGGCTGGGTGCCCGCCCCTTTGGCCCGCAGGCCGACCGTGTGCGCGCCGACGATCTCGCAATCCTCCACGACGGATTTGTCCCCCTCCTCGCACGAAAGCCCGAAGCTGCCCGCGTTCCGGATGCGACAATCGTGCATCTGCACCGCCGAACCGTGTAGCCAGACGATGTACTCCACGTCGTTGAGCGGATTCGGTGCCGTATGCTCGAAGGTGAAACCCGAGATCGTGCCGGACGCGCAGTTTTTCGCGTCCAGACAGTCGGCGTTCCCCGGGAGACTGATCGTGGTCACGTCCATGCCGCCGCCGACGAGGCGGATACCCGGTTTGAAGACGAGTTTCTCGTGGAACGTCCCCGGCCCGACCTTCACGGTTTCACCGAACCGGGCGGCGTCGATGGCTGCCTGGACCGTCGTGTACTGGCCGGGCACGGTCAAAATCCTCGGACCGGCGGGCGGCGGCACGGTGAACGTCGGTATCGCGGTGGCGGCAGGCGTCCCGATGGACTTCCACATCGATCCGGCGGACGGCTCAGGCGTCGCGGAAGCCAGCGCCGTGGTTTCGTTGCCCGGATGATGGTCGGAGCCTGATCTCGAAAGGTAAAGGGCGAGCGGAATGCCCCCGAGCACCAGGGCCGCCAACAGCACGACGCCGAAGATGGTCCATTCACGACTGAACGTCGCCTTGCGCGGCGGGACGTAGACGCCCGGCGGGGGGAGCGGGCCAAGGGCCGGCGGACGGTTGAAAGCGGCCGGCGCGCCAGCAGGAAACGCCGGCGGAAGCGACGGCGGCCGGGAGGTGTCGGCCAGGGTCTGGCCCGCCGGCGTGGCGGGCGGCGGGGTCCAGGGCGGCGGCACGAGCGGGGGTGGCACCGCTACCGGGATCACCGGCGGCGCGACGGGTTCGTCCGCCGATGCCGGGACGAGTGGGCCGCGCAGAAGCTCGCGGACGAGGCCGATCAGCTCGCGGGTGTTGGCGGGGCGGTCGGTGGGGGTCTTCGCCATCATCCGGTCGAGCAGGCCACGCACGCTGGCGGGCACGGCGACGGGCAGTTGCGCGGTCGGCGGGGGCGCGCCGATGTGTTGGCGGAACACCTGGAACTGCGTGCCTACGAAAGGCGGCTGGCCGGTCAGCAGATACCAGAGCGTCACTCCGAGCGAATAAATGTCCGAGCGCGCGTCCACCTCGCCGATGGACGAGTCGATCTGCTCCGGACTCATGTAGTACGGCGTGCCGACGGGGCCGTCGCCCGTCAGGCTGAGGCTGGCACCAGCCTTGTCGTCCAGGACGACCTTGGCGAGACCGAAGTCGATCACCTTCACGAGCAAATCCTCGCCGTCGCCGTCGCGGTTGCCCGCGTTACCCGCCGCCAGCCCGCTCTCGTCGAGATGGACCAGCATGAGGTTGGCCGGCTTGATGTCGCGGTGGATCAGTCCCCGCGCGTTGGCCGCCGCCAGTCCCTGGGCCGCCTGGAGAACGAGCCGCAGCGCCAACGCCACCGGCAGCGGGCCGCGCCGCCGCACGTAGGCGTCGAGCGTTTCGCCCTCGATGAACTGCATCGCATAAAAGTACGTCCCGCCTTCCTCGCCGCGGTGGAAGATCGCCGCTACATTGGGATGGTCGAGGTGCGCCGCGGCGCGGGCTTCGCGCAGGAAGCGTTCGCGCCCTACATCATCGTTGAGGTAGCCGGGATTGATGACCTTCAGGGCCACGTAACCGTCTAGCCGGGTGTCGTAAGCCTTGTAAGTCACCCCCATCGCCCCGCGTCCGAGTTCGAAGAGGCTGCCGTCCTCCCGGCGGGCGATCTGGAAGTGCTCGAAGGTGGCGGTCTCGTCCGGCATGGTGAAGAGAAATCGCGCGGGGCGTCTGGTGAGGCGCGCCGCGCGGGAGCGCCAGAAGCTGTCTCAATGATGCCCCGGTGAGGGCGTCGGGGTGGGCGCGGCCAGGGGATGCAGCTTCAGATATTCCAGCTCGTCGTGCTCCTGCTTGATCCGGAGCGCCTCCGCCTGGGCCTGGGCGCGGGCGTCGTCCGCTGCCGCCGCCTCGCTGGCCTTGCGGACCTGCCGGGCGATTTCGTACTCGTTGGTGACCTGCGACCTTTTCACGTCGTATTCGTCGTGCCCGTCGCTGACGTGGAGTGTATCGCCGTTGTCCTTGAGCAGATGAAGCTGCGTACCGGCGACGATCCCCAGAATCCCTGCCGGCAGCCGCACGCTGATGTCCTCCAACAGGAAATAAGTCCCCTCCGGCGCGAACTTCACCGGCGTCGGTTTCGGGGTGGGCGTTGGGGTGGGCGTCGGGGTGGGCGTCGGAGTAGGCGTTGGCTTCGGGGTCGGAGTCGGCCTCGGCGTCGGGATGGGAGTCGGCGGCGGGGGCGGCGGAGGCTCGGGGGTTTTCTCGCACGAACAGGCCAGGACCACCGCGAAAGCGCCGGCGGTCAGCCGGAAAACGTTTTTGCGTAGAGGAAAACGTGACACTTTCAGGAACGCGGCGAATAGACGCAAACCGGGGTTGGAGGGTAGGAACTTCGGCATACGGTGCGCACTCTACGCCGACGATGAACAATCAGCCAAGCGAAGAGTTCCCTCATAGAGCGCGCGCCCGATGATCGCCCCGTGCAGCCGGGGTCGGGAGGCGAGCCGGCGAACGTCCTCCGCCGTGGTGACGCCGCCGCTGGCGATCAGCGGACAGCCGAGACGGTCGAGCAGGAAATCGAGTTCGGCGAAGTTCGGCCCGGCGAGCATCCCGTCGGTGGCGATGTCCGTGTAGATGATGCCCCCCACCCCGGCGGCTTCGGCTTCCCGGGTGAGGTCGATGGCCTGGCGGCCGGCGGATTCGGTCCAGCCCTTGACGGCCACCTCGCCGCCGCGCGCATCGATGCCAACGATCACCTTTTCGGAGCCGAACGCTTTCACCAACCCGGCGACGAAACTCATGGACTCCGCCGCGCGCGTGCCGATCACCACGCGCGAGATGCCCAGGTCGAGCGCGGCGCGCACCGTCGCCTCGTCACGCAGTCCGCCACCGAGTTCGCAGGGGATCGTCACCGCGTCGAGGATCGCGCGCAACGCCGCCTGGTTGCGTTCGCCCGAGCGGCCGGCGAAGGCGGCGTCGAGGTCCACGAGGTGCAGCCAGTCGCCGCCTTCGTCCTGCCAGCGCCGCGCGAGGGCGGCGGGGTCATCCGAATAGACCGTTTTTTCCTCGGCTTTGCCCTGGCGCAGGCGCACCACCTGACCGTCCATCAGATCAATCGCAGGGAGAAGAAGCATTGTCGGAAAGGATGCAGGATGAGGCCGGAGGGATGAAAGCAGAAAGCAACGGCCCGGGGACAATCCTGTCCGATCTTTCGCCTTTATCCTCCGGCCGGCGTCCGTTTCCCGTGCGTCACGCGGTAGGCCGAGGGGCTCATGCCAACCATTCGGCGGAACTGCTTATTAAAATGCTGCACGTCGGGCAGGCCGACCTCGTGCGCCACCTGTTTGACCGTCGCCTTGCTCGTCACCAGTAAGTGCCGGGCGAGTTCGACCCGCCGCAAGAGGATAAAATGGGGCACCGCCATCCCGTACCGGCGGCGGAAGACCCGGGCGAGATAGTTCTGGCTGAGGCCCGACTCCTCAGCCAGCGCCGGCACGGCGAGCGCGTCCTTCAGGCGGGTGTCGATGAGTTCGATCAGCTTGAGCATCGCCTTCTCCACGCGCGAGGAGATCGGCTCCGCGACCAGTTGCTCCGGTTCCAGCAACGCGAGGCTGAGCATCAGTTCCTGCATCCCGGCCGACGCCGCCGCCAGCGCGAGGGCGCGCTTGCGCGGGTCGGTGTGCCCGGCGCGCCGGTGCAGATCGGTGATCCACCAGATGCGCTGGCGGATGGCGCTGAAACCCGTCCCCAGACGCAGGTGCAGCGGCAGCTTGAGGGAGTGGCGCTCCTCGTGTTGAACGTCCGCGACATGCTGGAAGTGGATGCAAAGATGATAACCACCGCGCGGCAGATGGTAATGCGAGTCCACCTCCGCCGGGGTCAGCGTCAGGTCGCCCGGACGCAACTCGTACCGGGTCTCGCCGATGTGGATGTGCCCGTCGTAGTCATGCTGATGCAGCGCGACGGTCGGGGAGCGGTAGATGTAGCCGCAGCTTTTTTCCAGGATCGGGAACCGGCCCGCACGGACGACTTCCGGCCGGTGCAACATGGACCAGGCAAGCGTGGCGACGGCCGAGAGTTCCATTTTGTTGAATTATTACCACAAAAAGCGCGAGGTTCCAATTCTACGCGCAGGCATTTTTGTCGAGAAGACTCCCGCCAAACCACCACGCGGCGGCACTCGACACCCCGGAAAAGGGTTAGCTCCGGCGCACGGAGTCCACGAAGTTACGCAGCATCGCCAGACCCGCCGCCTGACTCTTCTCCGGGTGGAATTGCACGCCCATCGTGTTGCCCTGCTCGACGGCCGCGGCGAAGGGTCCGCCGTAGTCGGTCGTGGCCGCCACCACGCCGGGGTCGGCCGGAGTCGGATGGTAGGAATGGACAAAATACACGTACGCCCCGTCGTCCAACCCGCGCCAGAGTCGCGCGCCGGGCTGACGGAAATCGAGCGAGTTCCAGCCGATCTGCGGGACTTTCAGGCTGGATGAACGGAACCGTCGCACCCCGCCGGCGAACCGGCCGAAGCCCGCGACACCGGGCGTTTCCTCGCTCGACTCGAAAAGCAGTTGGTAACCCAGGCAGACGCCCAGGAACGGCCGGTCCGCACGCAACCACCCGGCGAGCGGTTCCCACAGGCCGCGCGCGTGGAGTTGATTCGCGCAATCGCCGAACGCGCCGACCCCGGGCAGGACGACGGCGTCCACCACGTCGAGGCGTTCGGGCGTGGCGAGGAGTTCGACGCGCGCGCCGATTTTGGCGAGGGCCTTGCCGACGCTGCGCAGGTTGCCGCTGCCGTAGTCGATCAGGCCGAGAAGTGGGTCCTGCATGGCGGCGTCATTCTAACCCGGACGCGCCGCTTTGACAAAACATCGTCAGCCGTGGGCGGGGCCGTGCATGATCGACGGCATCTCCCCGGCGAAATCCCGCCCGTCCCAGGACTGGTAGTAAACCATCCATTTGCCGCGCCATGCGCCGACCAGAAAATCTTTCCCCGGCGTCCCCCATTCCGACACAAAACCGGGTCGCTGCGGATAATACTCCACCGGTCCGGGCGCACGATTTTTTGCTGTCCACTCTTTGAACTCTTCTTCGGTCGGCAGTTGACCGTGCGCCTCCCGGAACGAGGTCACGAACTGCGCGAGCGGCACCAGTTCGGCCTGCACGAACTCGCGGTCCCGCGCCTTCTGGCGCGAGAGGGCCAGCAACACCAGAACCACGACCAGCAACAGCACCGACCCGCAAAAGTAGGCCCACCAGCGGTACGCAAACTCGACCCCGGCCACGATCCGGCTCACACCAGGGTCCCCTTCGTGCTCGGCACGCCCGACACGCGCGGGTCGAGCCGGCAGGCGTGGTCCACGGCTTTCGCCAGCCCCTTGAACACCGCCTCCGCGAAATGGTGCGCGTCGCGTCCGTAGAGGATTTCGACGTGGAGATTGCAACCCGCGTGCACGCTGAAGCCGCGCAGAAACTCCTCCACCAGTTGCAACGAAAACCCCTGCCCGCTCATCAGCCCGGCCACGGGTCCCAACGCGGCCGGAAGGCGGTACTCCAGGAACGGCCGGCCGCTGAAATCGACCACGACCCGCGCGAGGGTCTCGTCCATCGGCAGGTAAGCGTGGCCGTAGCGGGCGATGCCGCGCTTGTCGCCGAGCGCCCGCGCGAACGCCTGCCCCAGCGTGATGCCCACGTCCTCGACCGTGTGGTGGCTGTCCACGGCGAGGTCGCCCTCGGCCTTGACCGTCAGATCGACCAGGCTGTGACGCGCGAAAAGCGTCAGCATGTGGTCGAAGAATGGTAGGCCCGTTTGCACATCGGCCCGGCCGGAGCCATCAATGGTCAGGTCGAGAACGATGTGCGTTTCACCGGTGCGGCGCTCAATGTGGGCGTGGCGGGAGTTCATCAACGTTCCAGTTCCTTGCGCAGACTCAGGTGCAACAGCCCGAGTAACAAGAGCGAAAATCCGATCAGCACGGCGCTGTTTACGATGTGTACGCTCACCTTGCGGTGAAAAACATAGCGGTACGCGCCGAAGAAAACGTTCAACTCCTTCTGCTTGCGCTCCTCGTTGCGATAATCCGTTTGCTCCATCTCGGCCTTGGAAACGAGGTCCGTGATCTTCTGGTTGACGTAGAGTTGCTCGGCCGGCACGCCGGTCCCGTGATCGGGCACGTCGATTTCCGGCAGCGGCAGGCGTTCCTCGATGGCATCGATCTGGTGCAATGCCTCGTCCACCCCCGCCGCCGTGCCCGCCTCCAGGCCGGACAACCGCGCCAGTAATTCCTTCAGGCCATCCATCCGGTCGCGCTCGGCTTCGGTGAGGGTGAGGCCGATGCCTTGGAGACTTTCCTCCCGGTCGGCGAGCGCCTGGATGGCCGCCTGGATGCGTTCCTGGCGGCTCGTGAGCGGATTCAGTTTGGCCTGCGCGACGACCAGCCCCTCATAACTCCAGCGCATCGGCATGAACTGACAGATCACCGGCACCTGGAGCTTGCTGCGGCCCTCGTTCTTGCTGCCTTGGTTCGCGTCGCCGGGATGGTTGGCGATCCAGCGTTTGATCGTGTAGACGAAATCGAGGTTACGGTTCATGTCCTCGTACTTGATGAGCGCCCCGCCCATGATGATCTGCGGGATCAGGATCAGCGGCACGATGTTCACCGCCGTCTTGGCGTCGGCCACCAGCGAGGAAATCAGCAGCCCCAACGCGACGCCGCAAAACGTCGTCAGCGCCGTGTACCAGAGGTAAATCCAGAACATCCCGCGAATCTGGAGGATGTAATCGCCGATCAGCAGGAACAACACGCACTGGACCAGCGCGAAGAGGCACAGCGTCCCCATCTTGGCCGCGATGTAATACGGCAGGCGGATGCGCAGGTTGCGCTCGCGCTGGAGCACGACGCGGTCGCGGATGATGTCGTCGGCGCTGTTGGTCAGCCCGAGGAACATCGCTACCGTCACGCCCAGGAACAGGTAGATCGGGATGTGGTACGACCCGGCGAAGTCGTAGTTGCCGGTTTCGTTGTAACGCAGCACCATCGCGATCAACGCGGAGAGCAGCGGGGCCTCGATCAGTGTCGTGACGACGTTGACGCGGTTACGCATCTTGCTGAAAAACGCCCGGTGCAGCAGCGTCTTGAACTGCGTCCATTCGTCGCGCCAGCGCACACCCATCCACCACCGCTGCCGCGCCGGGTGCGGCCCGAGCGGGGCCGTGCTGCGCGCGGTGGTCTCGCGTTTGAGCGGCACCTGACGGACATCCTGCAAGAGCCGGTAGCTCTCGTACTTGTCGCGCCAGAACTCGGGCGAGAACCGCCGCGCCGGGATGAGCTGGCCGCGCGCATTTTCCTCGAAGATAATGTCGCCGCTCATGTCGCGCAGCGGCGTTTCCAGCACGTCGAAGATGTATTCCGGCCGGGTGCTGCCGCAGCTCGCGCAGCCTTCCATATCGACGTTATGCTGTTGCAGGTTTTCGGCCTGCGCGAAATAGTTCAGCGCCTCCGTCGGCGTGCCGAAGAACACGAGCCGGCCGCCCTTGTCGAGCAGGACGACCTTGTTGAACATCTGGAAAATCTTCGAGCTGGGCTGATGGATCGTCACGAGCACGATCTTGTTGTGGCTCATGCCCTTGACGATATCGATGACGTGCTCGCTGTCCTTGCTGCTCAACCCGCTGGTGGGTTCGTCAAACAGGTAGATGTCGGCCCCGCCGATCATGTCCAACCCGATGTTGAGCCGCTTGCGTTCCCCGCCGCTGAGCGCCTTGTTGACCGCGCTGCCGACGACCGAGTTGCGCCGCTCGTTGAGCCCGAGTTCGATGAGCTTGCCGTCGATGCGCCGGGCGCGTTCGCGGCTGGAGAGGTGCGGCGAACGCAACGCGGCGGCGAGCGTCAGGTTTTCCTCGATGGTCAGTTGCTCGTCGAACGCGTCGTCCTGCGGGATGTAGGAGATGTAGCCGCGCAGTTCGTCGAGGTTGTCGTAGAGGGTGCGGCCGTTGAGGACGACCTCCCCGCTGTCGGGGACGTTTTGCCCGGCGACCGTCCGCAGCAGCGTGCTCTTGCCGCTGCCGCTCGGGCCCATGACGCACACCATCTCGCCGCGCGTGACCGTGAAGGAAATGTTGTCCACGGCCGTCTCGCCGTTGCGGAAGGAGTGCCGCAGGTCGCGTACCTCCAGGACGCGGATGACGTTGCGCTCCTCCTCGATGATGCGCTCGGAGAAGTTGCACCGTAGCACCTGGCCCACGTCGATGCGGATCACGTCGCCGTCGGCGAGCGGCGCGGTGTGGCGCACAGGGGTGTCGCCCACCATGATCGCGCGCGTGGCTTGGAGCACCTCCAGTTGGCCGACCTTCTGGTCGTAATCGCAGGAAATCTTGAGCAGCACGTCGCCGCCCGTGCCGGGGGAGAGGAGAATGTCGTCCGCGTCGAGCCGGCTGGGATTATTGGAAACGAGGTATTCGTTCTTGCTGGCGAGAAGCTGGAAACGCCCGCCGAGAGCACGCGCGCGGCGGCGCAGTTCGATGAGGGGGAGTTCGCTGTCGTTGTGGAAGACGATTTTGTCCTCCAGCGACGCCTCGACGCGGGTACCGCTCTTGAGTTCGACGCCGTTGAGCCTGGCGTTGACACGCTTGAGCGCCGTCACCTGCACGCGCAGGCCGAAACGGATTTCCAGCACGCTGTCGCGGGTGCGGGCGCGCTCGAAGCTGACCTCGTCGTCCTTGTTGATCGCCAGAAAAACCTGCGGGACGGCGACGTTCTTCTTCGCGTTGAAATAGGCGATGAGTTCCTGGTAGGCGAGGACGCGTTCGCCCACGACGACGCGCTGGCCCTCGTACATACGCCCGAGCGAACCGCGCGAAAGCGGCCGGCCGTTGACGACGGTCTGCACGGCGCACTGGTTCTTGATGAGGATCAGGTCGTGGTAGCGATAGATGAAAAGCCGGTCGTCGCGGGCCAGTTCGCGGAACACCACATCAGAGGTGGCCTGATCGGAACCGAAGACGAGGGATTCCAGGGGCGAATTGCCGCGCTGGAACGGGCCACCGTCGGTCGTCTCCGAAGCGTTGAGCTGGTAAACGATGTCGATGGCCTGAGCCGTCATGCCGATGCCCGACATGAACTTGTAGAACGCCAGCACCTGTTCCTGCTGCTGGCCCGCGCGGCCGATGAGGTCCCAGAGCTGGATGCCCAGGAGGATTTTGCGGTCGGGGGTGAGCTGGTTGTTGAGCTTGGCGGCGGTGGCTTCGAGGTCGGGCTGTTCGTAGAGCGCCTGCCGGAACTGGCGGCGCAGCTCGGAGTAAACGGCCTCCGGGTAATCGTGCCGCAGGAACCCGAGGCTGGAATCGATCTCATCCTCCAGGATTTTGCCGTCGAGCTTGCTGAAACAGGCGAGCACGCGGATGAGGAGCGGCAGGAGGTTCGGCCCCTCGGAAACGCCGCGCGGCTTGCGCAGGAGGCGGTTGACGAAATCCCCGGCGCGCCGCCGCAGCCGGTAGCCGAGGGGCGTTGCGGTCCGCAGAGCGCGCTGGGTGACGGTCTCGGTCGCCGAGCCCGCGTTGTTGCCACCGGGCGTCACGACGGGCGGCTCGGTAGAAGACGGCGGTGGGGCGGACGGCGGCATGGAACGGAAGCGACGGGTGGGCAGGGCGAAATTACAGCAAGAACCGGTGCCGGGCACGGGTTTTCTTGGCGGCCGAGCCCGTCGCAGACTGAAAGAGGACGTGAAGATTCAGGCGTCCGGCACCCCTGGCGCGGCGCGATACATTCGTCGGAGCGGGTGATGACCCGTGGCGTCCGGCCCTTCCCCCGAACTGATGCAAAGTCTCTTCGTTCCCTTCCTCGCCGGTGTGCTCGGCGCCGCCGCCATGTCTTTCTTACTGTTGCTGCCGGCCTGGCTGGGATTCCCGCGGGTCGATCTGGTGCGGGCAATGGGTTCGTACATCACCGGAGACCGCGAACGCGCCTTCACGCCAGGGCTCATCATCCACTTCCTCGTCGGAATCTTTTTTGGTTACGTCTACTATTGGGGGTTCCGTTTCACGCTGGTCCCGCTGACCGCGTTGCACGGGTTGTTCGCCGGGACGGTGCACGGCACGCTCATCATGTTGTTCGTCGCCATCGCCATCCTCGAACACCATCCCAACCAACGCTACCAGCGCCGGGGTCCGATGACGGGATTCGCGCAGTTGTTGGGACACCTCGTGTACGGCTTGGTAGTCGGTGCCGTGTGCCAGCATCTGGCACCGTAAACCACCCCCGGCGGGATCAAATCCCCGACATCCCGGCCCCGGTCCCCGCCCCCGCCTGCGCCAGTTTGTGCTCGCCTCCGCCGTCGTCGGCCGGAGCGAAACCACGGCGCAGGACGTTCTCGGTGACCACGCGCGGGAACATGAAATTGAGCAGGTAGTCCCGCCCGCCGGCCTTCGTACCGCCGCCGGACATCTTGAACCCGCCGAACGGATGCCGCGCCACGATGGCCCCGGTGATCGTGCGGTTGATGTAGAGGTTGCCGACGGTCAGTTCGCGTTTGACGCGCTCGATGTTCGCCGGGCTGCGGGAGTACAACCCGCCGGTCAGCGCGAACTCGGTGTCGTTGGCGAACCGGATCGCTTCGTCCAGGTCTTTCGCCTTGAGCACGGCGAGCACCGGGCCAAAAATCTCCTCCCGCGCCACGCGCGTCGTCGGTGAGACTTCCGCAAAAATCGTCGGCGCGACAAAATACCCGTCGCCCTCGGGCACGGTGCCCTCATACGCTAACCGCGCCTCGCCCTTGCCGATCTCGACATAGCGTTTGATGCGCTCGTAAGCCTCACGATCCACGACCGGGCCGACGTTGGTGGCTGGTTCTTCGGGGTTCGACACTTTCAGGTTGGAAGTAGCCTCCACGAGCCGCGCGAGGAATTTGTCGTAGCACGCTTCCAGCACGATGAGCCGCGAGAGCGCGGAGCACTTCTGCCCTTGGTAGCCGAACGCCGAATACAGCGCGCCGATGACCGCCTCGTCGAGGTCAGCGTCCTCGTCGATGATGAGCGCGTTCTTGCCGCCCATCTCGCAGACGACTTTCTTGAGTTGGGATTGGCCTTTGGCGGTGCGTCCGCCGGCTTCCCAGATTTTCAGGCCGACCTCCTTGGAACCCGTGAACGCGATGAAGTCGATCTTCGGGTGGTTGACGAGGAATTCACCCACCTCCTCGCCGTGGCCGGTGAGGAGGTTGAGCACGCCCGGCGGGAGTCCGGCGCGCCGGGCAAGGTCCATGAAGCGGGCGGCTGTGATGCTGGATTGTTCGGCGGGCTTCATCACGACGGTGTTGCCGGTGACGAGCGCGGCGACGGTCATGCCCGCGAGGATGGCCAAAGGAAAATTCCACGGCGCGATGACCAAGCCCACGCCGCGCGGGATGTATTCCTGAATGCTGTTCTCACCGGGCACCGCGAACGTCGCCTGCGGCCGTCCCAGTTGCCGCATCTCGGCGGCGTAGAAGTCACAGAAGTCGATGGCCTCCGCGAGGTCGCCGTCCGCCTCCACCCACGGCTTGCCCACCTCGAAAACTTCCAGTGCCGCGAGCCGGTAACGCTCCTCGCGCATCAGCGCCGCCATCCGGTCGAGAATCGCGGCGCGTTTGTCCGCCGACATCGCGCGCCAACCGGGCGCGGCGGCGATGGCGGCCTGCACGGCGGCTTCGGCCTGTTCCTTCGTGGCGGCGACGACGCGTCCGATGACTTCCGAGGGCTTGGCCGGGTTGATGGATTCGATCCACTGGCCGCTCGTCGGCGTTTCGCCGCCGATGGCCAGCGGGTAATCCTTGCCGAAGGCCGCGCGTTCGGCCGCGAGCGCGTCGCGCATCTGCTGGCGGCTCTGGTCGAGGGTGAAATCGACGGGCGGTTCGTTGGCGAAGGGTTTGCTCATGGTCGGTGCGGGATGTTCGTGGCCGTTCGCACCGTTCGAGCCGCCATCCGCGAGGGCGGGCGGCAACAGGTCCGGGCTGTCGGCGGGGAGTTCGGGGACGAGTTCGGGTGCGGCCGGAGCGTCGAGGTCACCGGCGATTTCGGCGGGGTCGCGCAGGAGCTCCTTGGAGGCCACTTGCGTGGTGAATTTAGCCTTGAGGAAGCCCTCGTTGGAGGTGTTTTCGAGCAGGCGGCGCACGAGGTAGGCCATGCCCGGCAGCATCTCGCCGACAGGGCAATATTCGCGGATGCGGTGGCCGAGTTGCACGAGCGCCTTCTTGATCGGCTCGGCCATCCCGTACAGCATCTGGATTTCGTACGCGTGCGGGTCCAGGCCGAGCTTTTGCGCATACGCCACTGCGTGCGCCATGCTGCGGACGTTGTGCGTGCCGAAGGCGGAGTAGATGTTCTCGTGCGCTTCCAGCATCCGGCGTGTGAGGCGCTCGTAATTCGCATCCGACTGCGGCTTTTTCGTGTAAACGGGCACGGGCCAGCCGCGTTGGCGGGCCATGACGGTTTCGTAATCCCAATAGGCTCCTTTCACGAGGCGGATCGTGATGCGCCGCGCGCGGGCCTTGGCCCAGGAGATCAGACGTTCGAGGTCGGCGGCGGAATCGCGCAGGTACGCCTGGATGACGATGCCCGCGTCGTCGTAGTCGGTGAACTCCGGCTCATCGAGAATACTCTCGAACAAACTCAGGCTCAGATTTTTGAGTCCGTAGTTCTCCATGTCGAGGTTGATGAAGACGCCGAGTTCCTTCGCGCGGCGGAACAGCGGTCGGAGCCGTTCCTTGAGGTGCGTGATAGCTCCCTCCGGGTCCGCCGGATGGATTTGCGAATACAGCGCGGAAATCTTGACCGAGACGTTGACCTTCGGCATCGGCGCACCGGCCTGCCCGCCTTCGAGTTGCTCGGAATGCGGCCAGTTTTTCGCTTCGGCGGCGAGGCTTTCGATCAGTTCGAGGTAACGGTGGTAATACTCCTCCGCCTCGCGTTCGCTGACGACCGCCTCACCGAGAATGTCCACGGTGAAGCCGACGTTGCGCGCGCGGATTTTCTTGAGCACGGTCACCGCCTCGGCCCCGGTGCGCCCCGTGATGAACTGCCGCGCCATGCTGCCGACGCTCTTCTTGACGGTCGGCCCAACGAGCCACGGGGTCAGCCGCGACATATTCAGTCCGAAGCGCAACGGCCCGGCCAGGCCGACCTCCTGACCCTTAAAGTATTCCTGCATGTGCTCGACGACACTGCCTGACGAGTTGAGCGCGGGCAGCACATCCACGAAGCGCAACGTCTGCACCTTGAGCGCCTCGTTGCCCATCGACCATTCCATCACTCGCCCGTACCAGACGGCCGGGTTCAGAGCGTCAGGCAGGATTTTCTTGGCATCGACGATGGCGAAGATTTCGTCGCCTTTGGCCTCGATGTCGGATTGGGAAACGGGCTGCATATTTCTTGGAGGATAACGTAACACATCGCGTCCCCTCGCGCAGGTGGCCGGGAAGCGAAGTCAGACGAAACAAAGGTTTGCCTGCGGGGCGCTTCTCATGCGAAATATCTCCCATGAGCCCGACTTCCATCGAAGTTGTCATCAAGGACGGAAAGATCGAGCCGCTCGACCCGCAGCAGTTGCCCGCCAACGGCCGGGGCCGGTTGACGATCCTGCCCGCCGAAGAAACCAAATCCCTGCCGGTGCCCGAGATCGTCATTGCCGAGGACGGTCTACCGGCGCTTCGCTGCATCGGCGGCCCGGTCATCACCACCGAACTGGTCAGACGCCTCGAAGCGGAAATACCGTGGTGACCCGCCTGCTGGATGTCAGCGTGCTGATCGCGCTTATTTGGCAAAACCACGATCAGTATCGACAGGCAAGACGCTGGCTTGCCACGGTCCAGCAATTCGCCACCTGTCCGCTCGTCCAGCTTGGATTTGCGCGCATTTCCTCCAACCCCTCTCTGGGATACGGTTTTCAGCCGGAGCAAGCCTTCAGCTTTTTGAGGAAGTTCGTGGCGGATGAACGGCATCGCTTCATCCCCGATGACGTGGGTTGCGACGAGCGCGCCTTATTGACTGAGCACATCGTCGGCGCAGGCCAAGTCACCGACCGTTACCTCGTGGCACTCGCGCGACGGCACGGCATGATCCTATCCACGTTCGACGCCGCTCTGAGCCGGGCGTTTTCCGACGGGACCAATCCGGTGGAACTTGTTGCGTGAACGCCATGCCATCCTCTGCCGTCACTTTTCCCGACATCCAGGCTGCCCGCGAACGCATTGCCGGAGCCGTGTACCATTCCCCTTGCCCGGAGTCTATCCCGCTCTCGGAGGTCACCGGGATGCGGCTTTTCTGCAAGCTGGAAAACCTCCAGCGCACGGGCTCCTTCAAAGAACGCGGCGCGCGCAACGCCCTCATGCGGCTCAACCCCGAGCAGGCCCGGCGCGGGGTCATCGCGGCGTCGGCGGGCAACCACGCGCTCGGCCTGACCTACCACGGCCGTTTGCTGAACATCCCCGTCACCGTGGTCATGCCCCGGTTCGCCCCTCTAGTGAAGGTCAACACCTGCCAGCGGCTCGGTGGCAACGTCATCCTCCACGGCGCGACCTTCCTCGAAGCCAAAAGCTACGCCCGCGCCCGCGCCGAGGAAAACGGCTACACCTACATCCACGGCTACGACGACCCCGAGATCATCGCCGGTCAGGGCACGATGGGTCTGGAAATCATCGAACAGGTGCCCGACCTCGACGCCATCGTCATCCCCGTCGGCGGCGCGGGCCTGCTCGCCGGGGTGGCCCTGGCGATCAAGACACTCCGGCCCGAGGTGCGCGTCATCGGCGTGGAACCCGAGGGCGCGGCGAAGTTCGCGGCGGCGGTCGCGCACGGTTCGCCCGTCACGATCCAGTGCAAGTCAACGCTGGCCGACGGTCTGGCGGTGCCCGACATCGGCGCGAACGCCTTTCCCCTCGCCCGCGACCACATGGACGGCCTCGTCACCGTCAGCGAGGACGAAATCGCGCTGGCGATCCTGCGCATCGTCGAACTCGAAAAAGCCATCGTCGAAGGCTCCGGCGCGGCCGGACTCGCAGCCTGTCTCGCGGGCAAACTGCCCGAACTCGCCGGCAAGACCGTCGTGCTGCCGTTCTGCGGTGGCAACATCGATCCCGCCGTACTCAGCCGCGTGATCGAAAAAGGCCTCGTGGCCGACGGGCGCATCTGCCGATTCTCGGCCGTCATCAGCGACCGGCCAGGCGGGCTGGCAGGCTTGACCAAGCTCATCGCCGACACCGGCGCGAGCATCAAGGAAATCGTGCATGAGCGTGCGTTCGCGGGCGGGGATGTGTTCGCGGTCAGTGTGCTCTGCACCATCGAAACACGCGACCGCGCGCACCTGGAAGAAATCTTCGCGCACCTGGAGGCCGAACGCATCTCCCACTCACGGGCTCTTTAAAAAGTGGGTGAGGAGGTTCGTTCGGACCTACAAACCGAGCACGGTGAATTGATAGCGGCCAGGATCGAGTTGGAATCTGATCGATCCGGCCGCGCTCTGGATGGAGTGGACACCCGATCCCGTCCCGGTTGTTTCCCCCGTCCCTGGCGCAATCGGCTTGCCTTCGAGAAGCAACTGCGGATTCGGCGCGGTGCCAGCAGGAAGGCTCACGTTTGCATGCGTTCCCGGCGGGATGTCGAGCTTGATGGAAAATCGATCCGGCTGCCGCGTCCAATCGACGCCGATGAGGCCGTGGCGGCTCGGAACGGCCCCGCGAGCGAAGGCCAGACCGCAAACCGTCGGATGGATGTTGATGGCATCGAAGCCGGGGGCCGCGGGCGTGATGCCCAGGACCTTGCTCGACATCTGGTAGGTAGGCGAAGCGATCCAGCCGTGACTATAGTTGCCTTTGGTCGGACTCATCTCCCGTACCGTTTGCGTTTCGGGAACCACGACATAATCGTGCATCTTCGATACACCTTCGGAATCAAAAAGCCCGCCGGCGGCCAAGGCATCGAAGACAAAATGCATGAAGTATGGCGTCACGTCCCAGTTTGGATTGTTCAACATACCGCGCAAAATTGATTGCCGGCGCGCGGGAGGCGCGAGGTCGTAGAGCACGGCGAAGGCATTGTTCTGCACGCTGAAACTCTCCATCTGCACGTCGGCCGGCAACCACTTGCCCGGCTTTACGGAGGTGACGAAGGGCTTGCCATCCCGATATTGCCCGCGCGCTTCATTCCATAGCTCGGCCGGATATGCCGTCGCCACCTGCCCTCTTAGCCGGGAATATTTTTCGACTCGTGCGTGGTCTCCGGTCAATTCCGCGACCCGCATGCCGTCGGCCAAAGCGCGATAAAAGATGGCCGTCATGTAGCCCTGCCCGATGACGGCCGGCGGATGGTGGCAGCGAAAGGCGATCTTCGGATTCTTGTCGTCGTAGACGGTGACCCAATCCATGAACATGTAGTTGGGCGCTTCGGACACGATCCCGTTCTGGCCGAGATAGGTGGTGAATTGATCGAGCAGGGCGTGAACCTGGGGCGCCACTTCATCGATCACGGTGCGGTCCCCGGTGTAGTCGTAATAATTGAGCAACGCCTGGAGCCAGTAGAGCATGTAACTGGTGTGAAAGGTGTGGTAGTGCGCGTTCTCCATTACCCATGCCCATTTGCGCAGGTCTTGCCGGGCCATCCACGGGTTGTTGCCCATCGTGCTGAAATTGACGAGGTCCTCAATGACATAGTCGCCATAGTCGCTGATTGGTTCCTGGTGCTGCGGGGAATCGAGATGATGCGTGATCATGCAAATCTGCGTGGACCAGCGACCGCTTTTCCAAAGCGTATTAAGAACCGGGTCGCTGCACGTGAATGATCCCCGATACTCCACCGGCTGGGACAGAAAGTCAGCGGTGACCTCACGGATCTCGATGGGCCTCGCCGCATGGCGCACCACCACGCGGACGGTGCCGAGCGCGTAGTAATCGCGGCTCTCGAAATATTGCAACCCATCACGCAGCTTTAGCTGGTAGAGGCGCGCGGACGTTCCCTGCGTCTCGTTGGAGATGAGATCAAGTTCCGCACCGGCGCAACCGTCCACCGCCACGCCGCATCGTCCCGACATCACCCGGCTGAAGTGGACCGTAAATTCTCCGTCGCCCTTTACCACGATCGGGTGCCCCGGCGTTAGTGGCTCGTTCGGGATGGTCACATCGCCCGATGCCGGCTTGACGTCGAAAACTGGATAAAAGGCCTCCATCAGCGGAGGAAGTTCACTCTTTACCAGCGTCGCATTGGGGGGATTTCCCACCTGGCAAGCAGCCCAATGACGATCATCAAAATCCGGCAACTGCCAGCCCGGCGGTTCGGCCGCGGCATCAAAGAGAACGACCGGTCTAACCTGGCTATTCCGCTCCTCCAGCGGTACCGACGTGTGCGGCCGGAGGTACGGGCATGGAATACCGCGCCACGTTCGATCCGTGCCGATCACTTCCGATGAACCGTCCGGGTATTCGATGCGGGCCTGGAACTGAAACCCGCCATCGCTGGCAACCTCCGCCGCCAGCGCATTCGCGCCAGACTGAAAAAGGGGAGTGAGGTCCCGCACGTCATAGAAACGGTGATTGCTCAGACGCTGAATGTACGCGATGTCGGACCAATCGTGTCCCGCGTCCGCCGGACCGTGGGTCGCCGCGTGGCCCTTGGCCCAATCGTGTCCTGCGTCCGCCGGACCACGGGCCGCCGGGTGGCCGTTGACCCAGAGAAGATAATCGCCTCCGGTGATCCAGGCGGTAACCTTGCTGGGAGCGGACCTGAGCCTCACGACCTGACGGAGACAACTGGCCACTGATTTTTGACCCGAAGATAGGCCGATCCATTTCGCGGTCCACGACAACAGCGCCTCGGGTTCCCGCCAGGTGTACCCGGGAGCCTGCACGCCCTCCGCGTTCGCTACCACCCGCATGCCCGCGTTCCGCACCGGCCCGCGCGTGTCCGGCACCTCCCCTGAAACGGTGCGGACGAACAGAAGCAATAGAATGGAGAGACCGAGGTGCGAAGGTGTCATCTACGGGGGATCGGCAGAGTCGCCGGGATTTTTGGACAGGGGATTGTCTTCGAGTCGCAACGTTAACGCCACCAGACGGGTGGTGGTCAAGCCTCCCCGGTCTCATCCACGCGCATCGACGCGTTTTGTCACAATCCGCTAACCGAGCCGTCGGCAGAGTTGCCAGGAAAGGCAGAAGCGCGAGCGGGCAATCCTCTGAATCAGCAGAGTGGAGGCGAGGGGAGTCGAACCCCTGTCCTGACAACCTTCTGCCTGAACATCTACATGCGTATCCGGCGATGGGTTTTAAGGAACGCGATTGGCACCGGCACGGTACGCATCCCCGAGCGACCACGTCATATTATTTCGCCCCCGGCGCGGTCACTCCACCGAAAGGCTAGCCCGCTGTCATCGTTCCCGGCCCCAGCGGGCGTCAAACCAGGAACGCTCACGAGCAATTAAGCCGCGAGGGCGAGATCGTTACGATTCGCGTTTGTTTTTTTGATCCGGATATTAACGAGGCCAACGGATCATCCTCGGCATGCCGCCCAAGCGTCCGACCATCAGTCGAAACCAGTGCGCCCCCGTTTTTGTGGGTCCGGCAACATCGCCGTTGCGCGCCGGTTTTGCAAGGGTGATTCTGCGGTCACCCGTTTCCCTCGACCCACCGATCATGCGCCTGTCCAAGAAAACCGAATACGCCCTGCGCGCGCTGTTTGCGATTGCCCGCGCGAGCAGCGGCCCGGCGGGCGGGTCCTGGCGCATCGAACAGGTCTCGCGGCAGGAAAACATCCCGGTCAAGTTCCTCGAACAAATCCTCCTGAGCCTGCGACACGCCGGGCTGCTCGCCAGCAAACGCGGCGTCGGTGGCGGTTACCGGCTCGCGCGCGCGGCGTCGGAAATCACCGTGGGAGAAGTTATCCGCGCCCTCGACGGCACCCTGACCCCGCTGCCCTGCGCCTCACCCGAGGCCCGGCGCGAACGCTGCACTTGTCCGGACGAACGGACCTGTCCGGTCCGCGTCCTGATGACGGAGGTGCAGACCCAGTTGGACGCCATGTTCGACGGCCGCACGCTCGCGGACGTGCTGGAACAGGTCCCCCGCCCTGGGGCGCTCAGCTTCGAGATTTAGGCGGGAAAACCCTCCTTGCCCCAAACCGGGTCAAGGGCGTTCGTACGTTCCCAGCATGCAGCCGCGCGCGAGCACGTGCCCCCGGAGCGCGTCCCGGACCGCGCCGCGTCCCGCCCCTTCGTCGAGGCCGTGGACCTGATCGAGCGCGTAGAGTTGAAACACGTAGCGGTGCGTGCCTCCACCCGGCGGCGGGTCGGGCGGCAGATAGGCTTTTTTGAAGAAAGTGTTTTTCCCGAGGGCGTGGGTTTCCCCTTCGCCGGCCGGCCCCTTGAGCGCGCCTTCCGCCAATTCTCCGTCCGTCGGCGGCAAATCGAGCACCAGCGCGTGCACGATGGGCGAGGGCGTCGGGCTGTCGGCGTCCTCGACAACCAGCACGAGGCTGCGTGCATCGGGCGGCACACCGCTCCAGGCCAGCGGCGGCGAGATTTTTTCGCCATCCTCGGTGAAATGCTTCGGGATCGTCCCGCCATCCGCGAAAGCGGGGCTGGACACCGTGATCGATTCTGGCGCGCTGTCGATGGATTCGGAGAAATAAACCGTCTTGTCCAACCCGGGACCTGTTCCTTTGAGCACCTGACCGATGACGTGGGGAAGTTTTTCGAGCATGGAAATGGGGAAACGTTTCTTACTCTACGATTTAGAGCGCGCGGACGGTTGCAGGTAGCTGCTGGGGTTTATCACCCAGAGCGGAGCAGACGACGGCCGCCGCGATGTCACAGGGAATGGCTGATCGACGCCGCGAGCTGCTCGACCAGGTCGCTCTCGGCCGTGACCACGGCGGCATAACCATCGCCATGAATGGGAGAATGAAAACTGCCGCTGGCGTTCCGCAGAACCTGCCGCGTCGCCGCATCCTCCACGCGCCACGCGGCGTCGAGGATCGCCCCCTCCCCGCTGACGGCGTGGAACTGCCGGACCGTCACACTGACGCGATACCGGAACCGCGTGTCACCCGGGGCAGGGTTAGCGACGATGTTGCCGGAGTTGAGATGCCGACCCAAATCGGTGGCGAGCACCTGCCCGAAGTTGTCCTGCAAAGCGCCGGCCCAGAGGACCCGGGCGGGAATCTCGAACTGGTTCGGACCGCTCTGGAAGACGAGTTCGGCCCGGTCCACGTAGGTCGGCAGCACCAACGGCCCGATCCCGACCGCGAGGCCGGTGGTTTTCGTGGTGGCCGGACCCGAGGCGGTCAGCCGGAAATACTGATCTTTCGTCCCGCCGCAGCCCGACAAAAGCAGGGCGATGGCGAGAGACGCGAGGGTGAGCGGCGGAAAGGTGTTTTTCATCGTGGCAAACGTGCGGGGCTGCGCTTTCAGCGGCTGCCCCGTGGTGGCGACACGTCGCCGGGTTTCCCGAAGATGATGGAGTTCGGGCTGCGTTCGAGGGTACTGGTCAGGGACTTGAGCGAGCGGAGGGTTTCGGTCAGTTGCGTCAACACGCCGGAGAGGTCCTGGTAGAAGGCGGACTGGCCGTTGTAACCGGCGAGCGTTTTTTGGAGTTCGGCGAGGTCTTTGCGCAGGTCGCCCGGGATGGCCTGGGTTTCCTTTTGCGCGATCAGGTCGTTGAGACTCTTGAGGGTATCCTTGAGCGAGGCCAGCGCGTCGTTGGCGTTGCCCACCGTCTTTTCGAGGGGCAGCGCCTGGACCTTGTCGAGCAGCGCGTTGACCTTTTCCTGCAACTCACCCAACCCCGACGGCACGGTCGGCAACACGTCGTATCCTTCGACCTCGGCGATCTTGTCGGGCGCGGCGTCCTTCTGGAAATCCAGATCGACGTAAAGCTGGCCCGTGAGCAGGCTGCCGGTCTTGAGCGAAGCCCGCATGCCACGCTCCACGCTGTCGGCGATGCCCCTGTGCGCCGCGTCGTAGTCGTCGCCCGAGACGTTGATCAGCATCGTCGGGTCGATCTTGATGAGCACCGGCACCCGCCGCGCGGGGTCGTTGGGGAGGTACTTGAAGGAAATCCCCATCACCGTGCCGACGCGGATGCCACGGAACTCCACCGGCGCGTCCACGCTCAGACCACGCACGCTCCCGGTGAAAAGCATCAGATATGGAAGGGTGGCATTCAGGTCGGTCGTCCGGCTCGCCTCGTCGAAGCTGGCGAACAGGTGGAACATCGTGTTGTCGGCGAGGTGCTGGTTCTTGCTGCGGTCAGCGTCCGGTTCGCTGAACGTCACGCCGCCCGCGAGGATCGTCGTCAGCGTGCCCGTGCGGAGCTTGAAGCCGTCGGGGCCGACCTTCACGTCGATGCCGCTGTAGTTCCAGAACCGGGTGTTTTTATCCACGAGATGACCGTACTCGCCGTTGATGAAGGCGGTGAACTCCACGTCGCCCGTCTCGGGGTGGAAAGTGCGCGTCTCGATCTTTCCCACGTCGATGCCCTTGTAGATGATCGACGCGCCGGGCCCGAGGCCGCCGGCGGTGTCCGCGCTGAGCCGGATGTGCAGGCCGGGCACGCCGGGAGGGGTCACGGGCGGATTTTCCAGCCCGACGAAGTCGCGGCGGGAATCCTTGTTCTGGCCGGGTTGGAGTTCGATGTAGTTGCCGGAAACGATGGTGTTCAGGCCCGACACGCCGGCGGAACTGTAGCGCGCCCGCACGACCCAAATCTGGGTGTCGGTGACCAGCAGCCGCGTGGCGTCGTGCGTCATGTCGAGAACGACAAGGACCTGCTTGAGGTCCTGCGAGAGGCGTACCGTGGCGACGGTGCCGACGTTCACGCTGCGGCAGAGTACGGGTGTCTTGCCGGCGATGATGCCCTCGGCGGTCTCGAAGCTCACGGTGATCTCCGGTCCCTTGGCGGAGTAGTATTTGATGACCAGCCACAACCCCAGCACGGCGGCGACCAGGGGGATGATCCACACCGGCGAGAGGAACCGGCGGCGCCGTTTGGTCACGGGCGCGGGCGGCGGGGCGGCGTCCCGGGGACGTTCGGGCGGGGCTGCCGGCGGCGTGGGGTCTTGGTCGGGCATAGGGAGGGACGGAATCGACGGATCAGGATGGGTTGCGCTTGCCGGCGGCATCCCAGATGAGACGCGGATCGAAGGAGATCGCCGCCAGCATCGTCAGGATCACCACCCCGGCGAACGCCAGCGCGCCCGCGCCGGGACGGATCGTCATCACCGCGCCGAGTTGCACCACCCCGACGAGGATGGCGACGACGAACACGTCCACCATCGACCAGCGGCCGATGAATTCCGTGATCCGGTAGAGACGCGTCGTCCCGACCGGGTGGCCTCCGCGGCCCGCCGCCAGGCAGAGCCAGACCAGCGCGATCATTTTCAGGATCGGGATGAGCACGCTCGCCGTGAAGATGATGACCGCCACGGGATAATCGCCATCCTGCCAGAACTGGATGACGCCGCTGATGATCGTGCTTTTCTGCGTGCCCTTGACGCTGCTCTCCACGTCGAGCACGGGCAACAGGTTCGCGGGTAGGTAGAGCAAGGCCGCGCTGATCAGCAGCGCCCAGGTGCGGGCCAGCGCGTTCGGCTTGCGCAGATGGAGCGGTGCCCGGCAGCGCGGGCATCGCTGCGAGTCCACGGGCGCGACTTTGGCGCAAGCGTGGCATAGGGCGAGCCCGCGCTCGGCCGCCGTCGGGATGTCCATGGCCGGATTCATGAGCGTTCGGCACGATCTAGGTGCTCCCAGAGTTCGCGGTAGTCGATGGTCGCAACCGCACCCGTCAGACAAATGATAAAGCCCACAAACGCCCAGAACGAGGTTCCCAAGGTCAGGTTGGCAAGGCTGCCGAGCTTCAGGAGGCTGACGAGCACGCCGAGCAGGTAGACCTCCACCATGTTCCACTGGCGCGCCTCGAAAACCAGCCGGCACAGCATGGTCGAACCGGGCAGACGACGGCCGGCCAGCAGCGGCAGCAGGAGGTAGAGCAACCCACCGATCACGAGCATCGGGCACACGAAGATAAAGATCGCCACGGCACTCGCCAGGGGCGGGTAGCCGCTCTGTTCCAACCCGGTGACGCTCTGGATGAGGACCATGTCGCTCTCGCGGTAATCCGAACTGAGCGTCAGGAAAGGAAACAGGTTGGAAACCACGTAGAGAACGGCCGCCGCGAGGACGAGCGCCGCCGTGCGTTGGACGGTGTTCGCCCGGCGGGTGAAAAGGTTCGCGCCGCAGCGTGGGCAAAGCACCCGCTCGCCTTCACGGACCTCCGGCGCGGTGAACAGGGCGTCGCAATCGTGGCAGGCGACGTAACGGGTAGGATCGACGGACGGCATGCGCGGACGGGCCTGCATCCTTAGTTCAGCCCGCCCCCCAATGCAACCCCCCGCGCCGGTCCGGTCGGTGCCGTCCGCCTACATCGCGTAGCCGCCCTCGACCCGCGCGGCCACGTCCTGAAACGAGGAATCGATCTCGTAAATCTCGGTCATGCACGCGAGATATTTCTCCTTTTCGCCCGAACGCTCGTAGACGAGTCCCAGGCGGTACGTCACGTCTTTCTTCAAGGCGTCCATGTTCTGGAGCTTGGTCCGCACATCCTCGTACTGCTTGAGCGCGAGCGGGAGAACGTTCTTGGCCTCGAAACACTGGCCGAGCAGGTACTTGGCTTTCTGGCCGAGGTTGGGGCTGTTCTGCGCGCGCTGCAACTCCGCGATGGCCTCGGTGTACTGCTTGGCCTTCACGAGTTGCTCGCCGAGTTCGTAGCGGAAATTCAGGTCGGTCGGGTTGCGCTCCACGCGTGCACGCGCCGTGTTAATCTGCATCTCGGCCTTCTGGCGAAGAAACTCCTCCAGTTCGCTGCGGATACGGCTGACCGTTTCCCGGGTCTCGTCGTCCGTCTCCCCGTTCGTCGAACCGGCGGGATGATCCAGCAGCCAGGTTTCGCGCTCGCCGATCATCCGGTCGAGGTTCTTCATCGTCAGGTCGTTGACCTTGCGGATGAGGCCCGGGTCACCGTTCTGGGTCAGTTCTACCGCCCAGCGGTAGTATTGGATGGCGCTTTCGTAATCGTCCCTTTCCTCGTACAAGCTGGCGATCTTGCGGACCACATCGAGGTTGTTCGGATTTTCGTTATACCGCGCGAAATTCTCCGTCAACTGCTGTTCGATCACGTCCTCGCTTTTGACGATGCGGCCCTGTTGTTCGAGCGAAACTGCCTCCTCCTTGTTCTTGAGCACGTCACGATAGCTCGTGCCGTCCTTGCCGATCTGGTCCCAGCCGCCGGTGCGCATCGACGCCCGCGCCGCCGCGTCCTTGCCGCCCTTGATGGACTCGATGTCGGCCGGGTTGATGATGCTGATCTGGTTGTAGACTTCGATGGCCTTCTCCGGCTGGTCGCTGGCGGAATAGTGCCGGGCCAGTTCGTGCATGATCTTGGTGTTCTTCGGCTCGGCGTCGCGCATCGTCTCCAGCGCGAACCCCACCGTCTCGATCATGCCCGCCGCCGCCGCCGCGTCGCGTAAAAGCGAGTTGGCCCTGCATGTTGTGCGGGTCTTTTTCCAGGATTTCCTCCGCTGCGAGGATGGCCGCCAACGGGTCTTTTTTGATCAGACCCTGCCACTTCATGGCCTGGATCGACGAACCGGACAACCCGGAGAGGAACCCCTTGCCCTTTTTCGACGTGGCCAGTTCGGCGCGCCGCAGCCACTGGCGACCGACCAGAAAATTGGGGGACTCCTTGAGGATGACCTGGATCAGGGAGATGGCGTAACCGAAATTGCGCGTTTCGATGGCGCTGGTTGCCTTTAGCCAAAGCGGACGCGAATTGGGGGGGAGTTCCTTTTCGGTGATAACAGCCATAACTTGCGGAGGGGGTGTCGCTGGAAGGGGATAACCTATCAAAAGTCCCGGCCTGAAGCCAGAGTTTTGCTTGCCGGCCGGGAGCGTTTTCAAAAAGCGAACAGCCGGACGACCTCGAAAGGCCGGCCGGCTGCCGTGTTTTCAGCTTTGCAGGCGGGACTGCGCCTGGTGCGTGCGGACGTGTCTTAGTAGTCCATGCCGCCCATGCCGCCCATGCCGCCGCCGGGGTGGCCGGCAGGCCGCGGGCTTGTCCTTCTCGGGCAACTCGGTGATGACCGCTTCGGTCGTGAGGAGCAGGCCGGCGATGGAGGCCGCGTTCTGCAGCGCGGTGCGGGTGACCTTGGTCGGGTCAACGACGCCGGCCTTCACGAGGTCCACGTATTCGCCGGTGGCGACGTTGTAGCCTTCGTTGCCCTTGCGGCTCTTGACCTCTTGCGACGATCAGCGCGCCTTCCCCGCCCGCGTTGTCGGCGAGCTGCGGAGGGGAGCTTCGATGGCGCGGCGGATGATCTGCGCGCCGATCGCCTCGTCGCCTTCGAGCTTGAGGTTGTCGAGAGCCTTCTGGGCGCGGATCAGCGCGACGCCGCCGCCGGGGACGATGCCTTCTTCCACGGCCGCACGGGTCGCGTGGAGGGCGTCTTCGACGCGGGCCTTCTTTTCCTTCATCTCGGTCTCGGTCGCGGCGCCGACATTGATGACGGCCACGCCGCCGGCCAGCTTGGCGAGGCGCTCCTGGAGCTTCTCGCGGTCGTAGTCGGAGGTGGTTTCCTCGATCTGGCGGCGGATCTGGGCCACGCGGCCCTGGATGTCGCCTGACTTGCCTTCACCTTCGACGATGGTGGTGTTTTCCTTGTCGATGACGATGCGCTTGGCGCGGCCGAGGTCGTCGAGCGTGACGTTCTCGAGCTTGATGCCGAGGTCTTCGCGTGAAGCAACGGCCACCGGTGAGGACGGCGATGTCTTCCAGCATGGCCTTGCGGCGATCACCGAAGCCCGGGGCCTTGACGGCCGCGACCTGGAGCGTGCCACGGAGCTTGTTCACGACGAGCGTCGCGAGGGCTTCGCCTTCGACTTCTTCCGCGATGATGAGCAGCGGACGGCCGCTCTTGGCCACCTTTTCGAGCAGCGGGAGCAGGTCCTTGAGGGAGCTGATCTTCTTCTCGTGGATGAGGATGTAGGCGTTCTCGAGGATGGCTTCCATGCTCTCCGCGTTGGTCACGAAGTACGGCGAGAGGTAACCCTTGTCGAACTGCATGCCCTCGACGACGTCGAGCGTGGTTTCGATGGACTTGGCTTCTTCGACCGTGATGGTGCCGTCCTTGCCGACCTTGTCCATCGCGTCGGCGATGATCTCGCCGATGTTGCGTGTCCCAGTTGGCGGAGACGGTCGCGACCTGCGTGATTTCCTTGCGGTCGTTGACCTTCTTGGAGATGCGGGCGAGTTCCGCCGACGATGGCCTCGACGGCCTTGTCGATGCCGCGCTGCAGCGAGGTCGGGTTCGCACCCGGCGGTGACGTTCTTCAGGCCTTCGTTGTAGATGGCTTCGGCGAGCACGGTCGCCGTGGTGGTGCCGTCGCCGGCGATGTCGCTGGTCTTGCTGGCGACTTCGCGCACGAGCTGGGCGCCGATGTTCTCGTAGGGATCTTCCAGCTCGATCTCCTTGGCGACGGTGACGCCGTCCTTGGTGATCGGTGGGGGAGCCGAATTTCTTGTCGAGGACGACGTTGCGGCCCGAGGGTCCGAGCGTGGCTTTGACGGCGCGGGCGAGTTTCTCGACGCCGCGCAGGAGTGCGTGCCGGGCGTGTTCGTCGAACTGCAATTGTTTAGCTGCCATAATAGTTCAGTTGGTTCTGAGTAGTTAAAGTTTGCGGTTGAAAGGTGTGGCGTTAGCCGAGGATGCCGAGGATGTCGTCCTCGCGCATGATCAGGTAGCTCTCGCCGTCGATCTTGACTTCGGTGCCGCCGTATTTGCTGATGAGCACGCGGTCGCCGACCTTGACTTTGAAGGCGATCTTCTTGCCCTCGTCGTCGGTCTTGCCGGTGCCGAGGGCGACGACTTCGCCCTCCTGGGGCTTTTCCTTGGCGGTGTCGGGGATGATGATTCCGCCCTTTTTCTCTTCTTTCTCTTCGATGGGCTGCACGAGCACCCGGTCACCGAGAGGTTGCATTTTGATAGCCATACGTGTGGTTGTTTCTACTGGTTGTTGGGGTGTTTTGCCCGGCGGCAACGCTGGACGGAGAGTCGTTTCGACCATCCGCCGCGAGTTACCGCCGAGCGAAAGATTGACCGTGATGAGGGTCGGGTGCAGACGAGGGGCGAAGCCGTTACTTCTGCTTCTTGTCCTCGTCGACCATCTCGAAGTCGGCGTCGACCACATCGCCTTCCTGCTTGCGGCGCCGCCGTCGCCGGCGGACGCGCCGCCGGTCTGCTTCCGGCCGCTGCCCGGCTGGCGGCCTGGGCCGAAGCCGCCGCCTGCTTGTAGAGCTCGGCGCTGACTTCCTGGAAACGGGTTTCCAGCGTTTCACGCGCGCGCCTTGATCGCGTCGGCGTCGGTGCCTTCGAGCGCCTTGCGGACCTCCGCGATCGCTTCCTCGATCTCGGTCTTCTTGTCGGCCGGGAGCTTGTCGCCCAGGTCCTTCAGCATCTTCTCGCGCTGGTAGGCGAGGTTGTCGGCCTGGTTGCGGGTCTCGATCGTTTCCTTGGCCTTCTTGTCCTCGTCGGCGTGCGCTTCGGCTTCCTTGCTCATCTTGCTCGACCTCGTCCTTGGACAGGCCGCTCGAACCGGTGATGGAGATCTTCTGCTCCTTGCCGGTGCCGAGGTCCTTGGCGGAGACGTGCAGGATGCCGTTCGCGTCGATGTCGAAGGTGACCTCGATCTGCGGCGTGCCGCGCGGCGCGGGCGGGATGCCGTCGAGGTGGAACGTGCCGAGGTTCTTGTTGTCGCGGGCCAGCGGGCGCTCGCCCTGCAGGACCTTGATTTCCACGCCGGGCTGGTTGTCGCAGTAGGTCGAGAAGATCTGCGTCTTGTTCGTCGGAATCGTGGTGTTGCGCGGGATCATCGGCGTGGCCACGCCGCCGGCCGTCTCGATGGCCAGCGTCAGCGGCGTCACGTCGAGCAGGAGCACGTCCTTCACGTCGCCCTTGAGCACGCCGCCCTGGATGGCCGCGCCGACGGCGACGACTTCATCCGGGTTGACGCCCTTGTGCGGCTCCTTGTTGACGAGCTTGCGCGCGGTCTCGATGATCTTCGGCATGCGGGTCATGCCGCCGACGAGCACGAGCTCGTCGATCTTGTCGGCGCTGAGCTTCCGCGTCGCTCAGGCAGTCCTTGACCGGCTTGATCGTGCGCTCGAAGAGATCGTCGGTGAGCTGCTCCAGCTTGGCGCGGGTGAGCTTCTTCTGGATGTGCTTCGGGCCGGTCTGGTCCGCCGTGATGAACGGCAGGTTGATTTCGTAGGTCTGCGAGGACGACAGGGCGATCTTCGCCTTTTCCGCCTCTTCCTTGATGCGCTGGATCGCGTCCAGCTGCTTGCTCAGGTCGATGCCGGTGTCCGTTTTGAATTCCTTGAGGAGCCAGTCGATGATCGTGTTGTCCCAGTCGTCGCCGCCGAGGTGGGTGTCGCCGTTGGTGGCCTTGACTTCGAAGACGCCGTCGCCGATCTCGAGCACGGAGATGTCGAACGTGCCGCCGCCCAAGTCGTACACGGCGATCTTCTCGTCCTTCTTCTTGTCGAGGCCGTAGGCGAGCGAGGCCGCCGTCGGCTCGTTGATGATGCGCAGCACTTCGAGACCGGCGATGCGGCCGGCGTCCTTGGTGGCGTGGCGCTGGCGAGTCGTTGAAATACGCCGGGACGGTGATGACCGCCTGGGTGATCTTCTCGCCGAGCTTGGCTTCGGCGTCGGCCTTGAGCTTGGCGAGGATCAACGCGGAGATTTCCGGCGGGGAGTACGACTTCTTCTCGCCGTTGACGTCGACTTCGATGGCCGCGTCGCCGTTGTTGGCGTCGACGATCTTGTAGGGAACGCGCTGTTCCTCGTCCTTGACCTCGGCGAACTTGCGTCCCATGAAGCGCTTGACGGAGAAAATGGTGTTGGCCGGGTTGGTGACCGCCTGGCGCTTGGCCGCCTGGCCGACGAGACGCTCGCCGCTCTTGGTGAAGGCGACGACGGACGGCGTCGTGCGCGCGCCTTCGGAGTTTTCGAGGACCACCGGCTCGCCGTTTTCCATGACGGCCATGCAGGAGTTGGTCGTGCCGAGGTCGATGCCTAAAATTTTTGCCATAAAGTGTGAAATGGGGTTCGCCGTATACCTTAAGCACAGGCCGTTCCGAACCATCGGATTTAATATAAATCGTTCTCAATCAATATCTTAAAAAATTTGCCAAAAACTCCGCGACGCATCAGCGTGCCAAAATGTCACCATTCATTGTCCCAGGTGTCACAGTAACGGTGCGACAGATCAACGCCGCAGCTGCGCAGCGGGTGTGCCGCGCGTCTCTCGGCAATTTTCGGTTTCCCAACGGCAGCGGACCGTTTACAATTCCGGTTCCTCCACGCTATGGCAACTCCCGACACGGCCCCGTCCGCCGCCGAGTCCGGCACGAGCACCAAGCCAGCCCTGGTCATCGGCGAACGCGACATCGTCTTCAACTGTCCGAACTGCCAGGGCGAACTCGTCGTGGACCGCGAGGGCGCAGGGCTTGCCGTGCCGTGCTCTCACTGCGGCCACCGCTCACGATTCCCGATTACCAGCCGACACCGCCGACGCCCGGCGCGATGCACGACTTGCGATTCTCCGCCCGCGCCCGCGCCGGCTGCCCGTCCGTCATTTCGATTTCGACGACAAGCCCCGCGAGCAGTTGGAGCGGCGTTTCAACGAGTTGAAAAACCAACTCAAGGAAAACCGGTCCCAGGACACCGAGATGCGCGGGCACGTCAACCGCGCCACGATGGACCTGCACCGCCTCCAGCTCAAGCTCAAGAAGCTCCAGGACCGTCAGGCCGACATCGACGCCGAGATCAACGCCCTCGCCGATTGGCTGGACAACAACGCGGCCTGATCGTCCGGCGCAGGCTCACATCTTTTGCCGAAAGGTCGTCAGGAGACGGCGCGCACGCGACGGCCGTGCCGCGAAACTCGTGTCGTCGAGCGGCACGTTGAGAAATTCGTTGTAGCCCGGGATTTCCCGCAAGGCCGGGTCGGTGAGGTCGCGGAAGCCCATCGACCATTCCCCAAACTGACGTTCCGTGATCATGTGCTCGGTCAGCGTGAGCAAACCGCGGTGGCGGGGGTCGTGGTGGATTTTCTCGTGCAGACGCCGCACGGCTTCTTCCTCGCCTTCAAGCACCTGCATGAAGTTGCCCGCCTTGTAGAGCAGCATGCCCGTGACGCCCGCCGCGGTGTTGTTGCGCCGGCACGTTTCCAGGAGCGAGACCAGGTCCGCAGTCGAAAACAGGTTCACGGCGGAACTCGCGTAGATCAAGGAAAACAGGGTGCCGACAGGGGTGGGCGCATTCACAGGACCAATATGAGCGGATTCCGTTCCAGCCGCCTCGCCGAGCGCGGAAACCGGGGATTCCCCGATGTCGGCCGGAGTTTACCCAATGTGAAAATCGCACGCGTAGATGCCGGGCGCGCAATGTTCCTCGCGGCGGACCGGGCAGTTGAGCACGCGCTCGTACAATTCCCGTTCCAACCGCGCGATGATCGGGTAACGCCGCAGGATTTCCTCGATGGGCGAGTGGTGCTCGGTGACCAGCAGGGCGGTCCCGCCGTTCGTCCCGGTGCGCGAAAGCTCGGCCATGTAGCCTTCGGCGTCACGCAAGCGCGCGAGGGAGTCAGCCCGCTCCGCGAGGGCAAGGAACTGGATTTTGCGGCGGTAGTATTCGGCGCGCTGGTTGAAGATGCCGAAAAGCAGCTTCGTCGGCGCGGCGAGGCCGTACGTTTGCTGCACGGCTTCGAGCACCTCGACGGTGAGGGATTGGCCGACCCCGGGAAACAGGTCCTGCGCGCGGGTGGTCAACCGGTAAAGCATCTCCGGCCTCCCCTTCCCCTTCGCATGCCGCCAGGTGTCCAGATATCCCTCCTTCTCCAGGTCGAGGCAGTGTTGCTTGACGCCCATGTAGCTCATGCGGAACTGGGTCGCCATCTCCTTGACCGCCATGCCGCCGTGCCGTTTGAGGGCGAGCAGGATATCGAGCCGCTGGCTGCGGCCGATCTCGCGGATCAACTTCTGGTTCATGGCGGGACGACGCTCCTCCACGTTGCGTCGGCCCCGGCGGAACAGCGCCCCCAATCTATCCCCCGGCCTCACGATCTTGCACGCAAAAAGCGCGCGCGTTCAGTTCGTTTTGATCACAGCGAACGTCTTGCCTTCCGGCCGCTCGACGAAGCACGCGATCCCCCGCGCCGGGTCGCCCTTTTTCATGGCTTCGCGGAACGCGGTGACGTCCTTCACCGGTTCGTCGTCGACCGCCGTGATGACATCCCGCACCCGGATGCCGGCCCGTGCGGCGGGGCTGTCGTCATCGACCGCCACGATCACGATCCCGTTCGGCGTCGTGAGGCCCATGCGGGCGGAGGCGTCCTTGGTCAGCGTCTGGGTCTGCATTCCGTAGAGCGCGGTCCCATCGGGTTTCGGCGGTTCGCCCTCGCCGCGCGCCGCCGGTTCCACGGGGTTGTTATGGGCGGTTCGGACCACCTCGGTGGGCAGTTCGCTCGTGGCGACGGTCAGCTTCATGGTGCGCCCACGGCGAAAGACGGTCAGTTGCACGTTGGCCCCGATCTTCTTGAGGCGAATTTGCTTTTGCAACTCGCGGTCCGAGCCGACGGAGACGCCATCCACTTCAGTGATCACGTCGGTGACGTGCAGGTCGCTCTTGAACGCCGGGGTGTCAGGCAGGATGGCATTCACGATCACCCCCTTTTTCACGCCGCTGAAATACGAGCCGTAAGTCCTCGGCCGTCTCGGAATCGAGCGAGACGATGTTGACGCCGATGTAGGGGCGGATGACGTGCCCCTTGGCGATGATCTGGTCGCCGACCTCGCGCAGCATGTTGCTCGGGATGGCGAAGCCCAGGCCGCGGTTGAGCCCGTTGATGAGCGTGTTCATGCCGATCACCTTGCCGTCGAGATTGACGAGCGGCCCGCCGGTGTTGCCGGGGTTGATCGAGGCGTCGGTCTGGATGAAATCCTCGTAGTTGTCGCTCGTGCCGAGGTCGAGGTTGTTGCGGCCCTTGGCGCTGACCACGCCGGTCGGTGAAGCTGTAGTCCAGGTTGTACGGCACGCCGATGGCGCAGGCGATTTCGCCCACGCGCACCGTGTCGCTGTCGGCGAGTTCGGCGACCGGCAGGTCGGCGGCGTCGATCTTGATGACGGCGATGTCCGTCTTCTCGTCCGGCGCCGATCAGCCGGCGCCGTGAACTGCCGCCCGTCCTTGAGCCGGACGTTGATTTTCTCCGCGCCGGCGACGACGTGGTTGTTGGTCAGGATGTAGCCGCCGGACTGGATGATGAACCCGGACCCCTCGCTCTGCGGGCTGCTCGGAACGGCCGGGTGCCCGGGTGCGTCTCGGCGCGTATCCGCCGTCTGCCGTCCGGGCTGTTGCTGGCGGAAGAAAAAGTCAGGGAATAGTCGGTGCCGTCGCCCTCGCTGGACGGCTTCTTGGTCACGTCGATGACCACCACGGTCGGCGCCACGCGCTCGAACACGTTGACGAACGCGTCGTTGAGCTGTGGGCGATGCTCTTGGCCGGCGACGCGGGCACGACCGGCTCCGCCCGCGGCGCCGGGATGACGGACGGCGCTTTCTCCGGGACGTTCCGCGTGCCGGTTCCTGCGCGCGGAGAGCGTCAGGCACGCCGGTGCCCAGGACCGAGAACGCGGTCAGCGCGGACGCAGAGAAGACTCGGAGGGAGACGGTTTCGCATGATACGATCTGTAGGTAGATACGCTGAGCGTCGCCGGTCGAGACGAAGATGCGAAGCAATACCTGCCACGCCCGGCGCGTTTGACAACCCCATCCGCTTCCTTACCGTCGGCCGCTTAGGTCATCACATCCTGATGAACGCCACCGCTCTTCCCGAGCAATCCTCCTCACGACTGCGGCCGCCACCGTGCTGGACGCGAGCCCTCGGCGACACCGCCGATTTCTCTCCCTCTGCTCCCGGCTACTGGCCCGACGTGCCGCCCGCCCAGTGGAACGACTGGAAATGGCAGCTCAAGAACCGGGTCACCACGCTGGAACAACTGGAGCAGCACCTCGTGCTCACGCCCGAGGAACGCGCCGGCGTGCGCGTCGCCGGCAGCAAGCTGTCGCTGGCGATCACGCCGCACTTTTTCAACCTCATCGACCGCGACAACCCCGATTGCCCGATCCGCCGGCAGGTCATCCCGCGCCTGGAGGAATCACTTGACGACGCCCTTCGAGATGGCCGACCCGTGCGGCGAGGACAGCCACATGCCCGTGCCCGGGTTGGTGCATCGCTATCCCGGACCGCGTGCTTGTTTCTGGTCACGGACCGTTGCGCGAGCTACTGCCGGTATTGCACGCGCAGCCGGGTCGTCAGCGGCGCGGGCGAGCAGGAACTGCACACCGAATTTCGAGGAGGCGATCCGTTACCTGGAGACGCACACCGAAGTGCGCGACGTGCTGCTTTCCGGCGGCGACCCGCTGCTGTTCTCCGACGACAAACTCGAAAAGATGCTCGAGCCGTCTGCGCGCCATCGAGCACATCGAGTTCCTGCGGATCGGCTCGCGCGTGCCGATTTTCCTGCCGCAGCGCATCACGCCGGAACTGTGCGCGATGCTGCAAAAATATCATCCGCTGTGGATGAGCGTGCACGTCAACCATCCGCGCGAGTTGACGACCGAGGTCAAGGCCGCGCTGGAACGGCTGGCCAACGCCGGCGATTCCGCTCGGCAACCAGAGCGTCCTGCTGCGCGGCGTCAACGACGACGTGGACACGATGAACGCGCTCGTGCACAAGCTGCTGCGCTGCCGCGTGCGGCCTTATTACCTGTACCAGCTCGACCTGATCAAGGGCTCGTCGCACTTGCAGGTGCCGGTCTCGAAAGGACTGGAGATCATCGAGGGTCTGCGCGGGCCACACGACCGGGTACGCGATCCCGCAGTACGTCATCGACGCGCCCGGCGGCGGCGGCAAGGTGCCGGTCAACCCGAATTACGTCCTCTACCACGACCGCGAAAAGGTGGTCGTGCGCAACTACGAGGGCAAAGTCTTCGAATACCCGGAACCCGCGACGGCGGAGATGTTCTAGCGCAAAAAGGTGGCCGGACTCATCATCAAACCACGCGCCCGCGTTCTCCACGGACACGATTGGGTCTACGCGAGCGACATTCTCAAGACGTTCGGCAACCCGGCTCCGGGTGACGTGGTGTCGCTCAAGGACGGCAAGGACCGGCTGCTGGGCAGCGCGATTTACAACCCGGCCTCGCAGATCGTCGCGCGCCGGTTCTCGCGCCAGCGGCAGGACCTCGACGCGGATTTTTTCCAACGCCGGGTGAGCCAGGCCATCGAATACCGTCGGCGGCGCGGGGTGGACCTGCGGCTTTGCCGGTTGGTCTGGAGCGAGAGCGACGGCCTGCCCGGAGTGATCGTTGACCGATACGGGGATTGCCTCGTCGTGCAAACGCTGACCCTGGCGATGGACCAGCGAAAGGAATTGCTCACCGCCGCGCTGGTCGCGTTGCTCGCACCGGCGGTGGTCATCGAGCGCAACGACGCGCCCGTACGACGCGCCGAGGGGATGGAGGCCGTCACCGGAATTTTGCACGGGAAGCGCCCGCGCGAGGTGGAGATCGAGATGGACGGATTGCGGTTCGCCATCAACCCGCTCCAGGGCCAGAAGACCGGGTTTTACCTCGATCAGGTGGACAACTATCGGCAGGTGGCGGCCTACGCGAAGGGGCGTCGCGTGCTGGATTGTTTCACCAACCAGGGGGCGTTTGCGCTGGCGTGCGCGCGGGCGGGTGCCGCGTCCGTGACGGCGGTCGAGATCGGCGCGGACGCCGTGGCGGCCGCCCGGCGCAACGCCGAACGCAACGATCTACCGGGGATCGAATGGCGCGAGGCCAACGTTTTCGATCTCCTGCCGGTGGAGGAAAAACGCGGCGCGCGCTACGACCTCATCATCCTCGACCCGCCTTCGTTCACGAAGTCGAAAGGGCAACTCACCGACGCCATGCGCGGCTACAAGGAGATCCATCTCCGCGCGCTGAAGTTGCTGTCCGACGACGGGCTGCTGGCGACGTTTTGTTGTTCGCACCACGTCAGTCCGGCCGAGTTCCGCGAGATGATGATCGACGCCTCGGTGGACGCGCGGCGTTCGGTGCGCCAACTCGCGCGTTACACCCAGGCGGCCGATCATCCGGTGGTCCCGACGCTGCCGGAGACGGAGTACCTTCAAGGTTATTTGTACGAAGCGATGCCGGGGCGTTAGGGCATCTTCATTTGAGTAGTGGCTACGCGGCATTTCTGGAGCGCCAAAGGCGCGGCCTCATAAAAGCCTGGGGCAACGCCCCAGGTCCAAACGTTTCCCGAGCCAAGCCCTGAAGGGGTGATTCATTCTGCTGGCGAGTCGAGATGAGTCGCCCCTTCAGGGCTTGACGCTCCCGCATGTTTTTCCTGGGCGTTGCCCCAGGCTCGTATGAGGACGCGCCTTTGGCGCTCCGGAAAGGTCGCGTGGCTGCCCATTTGATTCAAGCACTCTAACTTCCCGGCGGCCAGAGTTCGTCCAGGACCCGTTCCTGCGCCTGCCACATGGCGGCGGCCTCGGCGGCGTCGGCATCCTCGTGCCCGTGGAGATGCAAAAACCCGTGCACGATGTAGCGGGCAATCTCACGGTCGGTCTTTTCCATGTTTTGCCTGGCCTGCCGGGCGGCGGTCACGGCGCTGACGACGATTTCACCGTGCGGGAACGTGATAACATCCGTCGCTCCCGGGATTCCGAGAAATTGACGGTGCACCCGGGCAATCACGCGGTCCGAGACAATGACAACCTCCACGGCCGGCAGGCGTTCCAGCACGGACTGCGCTCGACCTGGATACGCCAAGCAGACCGTCGCGGCTTCCCTCGCCACCTCGCGCAATCGCTCCACCGGCAGCAGCAACCGCCCGCTGCCGGTTGAACAACACCACCTCCATCACCGGGACGCGCGGCTGACCCGCTCAGGTCACTGCACGCGCGGTGGCGGGCACGACTTCGCGGACGCGTTCGCGTTCCCGCTCGCGGTCGCGGAGCGCGCTCACCTCGGCCGCCGTCATCACCGCTGATCCGCTCGCGGAAGTCGTCGTCTTCTTCGGATACGCGATCCGTCGATGGAGCATGCTGCTGAGGGTGAAGCAGAAGCTCTCGACGACCTCGCGCAGTTCGTGGAAGGTCAGTTCGCACTCGTCCAACTGGTGGTCCACCATCCGGTCATCGACGATCTCGTTGACCAGTTCCTCGATGCGCTGCGGGGTCGGCTTTTCCATGCAGCGCGAGGCGCTTTCCACGGCGTCTGCCAAGCTGATGATGGCGCTTTCCTTCGTCGCCGGCAGCGGGCCGCTGTAGCGGAAATTTTCGACGCGGACCTCGGGGACGTCGTCCTCGTTGGCATGGGACAGACGGCTTTCCTCACGCGATTCCTCCTGCTGGCGGATGGCGCGGTTGTAGAAATACCGCACCACGGAATTGCCGTGATGCTGCTGGATCACCTCGATGATGTGCTGGTTGAGGTTGTGCTTGAGCGCGAGATCGACGCCCTCCTTGACGTGCGCGATCAGGATCAGGGCGCTCATCGTCGGCGCGAGTTCGTCGTGCGGATTGCGCTCGGTCCGCATGTTCTCGGTGAAATACTCGGGTTTCACCAGCTTGCCGATGTCGTGAAAATAGGCGCACGTGCGGCACATGCTGGCGTTCGCGCCGATCCGTTCCGCCGCGGCCTCCGCCAGCCGCGCGACCGCCTGGCTGTGCTCGTACGTGCCGGGAGCCTCCATCGACAGCCGCATGAGCAGCGGATGGTTGAGGTCCGTCAATTCCAGCCACGACATGGCCGTGGTCAGGCGGAAGGTCTGTTCGAGCGCCGGCAACGCGCCGCTGACGAGCATCGCCGTCACAAGGCCGCTGCCGACCGCGGCCAGACTCTGGTAGCCAACGCTCGTCCAGTTCGTCTGGCCCATGCTCGTCCAGCCGATTTCGATCAACCCGAAGCTGACCGCCAGCAACCAGGTCGCCAACCCAACGTACAATCCCGCCCGGATGAACTGCCCGCGCCGTCGAATCTGCAGCGTGACGAACACGGCCACGAAACCGCTGATGAGGCTCATCGCCAAGAAAATGGCATCCACGAGACTCCACAGGATCGATCCCCACAGGCTGACGAAAATGGCAGCAAAAATCCCCTGGTTCTTGCCGAGGAGCGCCGAGATAATCAAGGGCGCGAAGGCATACGGAAAAAGCAGCTTCCCGCAACGTTCCGGGATCGCGCCGCTGGCCATCAGGACCAGCAGCGTTTTCATAATCAGCAGATGCGTAAGGATCGTACCGAACAGCAGGACGATGCGCGAGTTTTTGGCGAAGGTCTGCGGATGGTTGATCCACAATTGCGTCAGCGCGGTGAAAAATACCAGCAGGGCGAACAAGAAACTGCTCGGCCTGCTGCGACGTACCCTCGTGCGGACCGTGGCTGTTCCCGTAAAAGATCAGGGCCGCCAGTCCGACCAGAAATCCGAGGAAGATCAGCGTCTTGACCTGGTCGCTGCTTTCCAGGGACCGCAGAAAGTGACTCCGGTTCGGGCGGCGGCGGGTTTTGCCGCAGGCATAACCTTTCTTAACGAGCTGGTTTTTCTTCAGCGACGCCAGCACTCCCAAGGGGTCTACCATAAATGACGCAGAGTTGAAAGATGCCCTAACAAGCGGTTTTCAGCCAGCGTTTTTTCTTCGTCCGCGCTCGTCGCCGTTCCCCACGGCAGCCTCGCCGTAACGGTGGAAACGATAGGCGCGGATGATCTTCTGTACTAGCTCGTGCCGTACCACGTCGGTCTCCTCGAAATAGGAAAATCCGATCCCCGGAACATCCTTGAGCGCCTGGATGGCCTCCACGAGTCCGGAACGTTTGTTCGTCGGCAGGTCGATCTGCGTGCGGTCGCCCGTCACGACGCATTTCGAGCCCTGACCCATGCGCGTCAGGAACATGAACATCTGCTCGGTGGTCGTGTTCTGCGCCTCGTCGAGCACGATGAACGCGTGGTCGAGCGTGCGTCCGCGCATGTAGGCGAGCGGCGCGATCTCCACCATGCGTTTTTCCATGTACCGCTGGAGTTCCTCGGGTTCGAGGAGCGTGTGCAGCGCGTCGTACAAGGGCCGCAGGTAGGGAAAAATCTTTTCCTGCAAATCACCCGGCAGGAAGCCCAGCGCCTCGCCCGCCTCGACCGCCGGACGCGTCAGGACGATCCGCGCCACCTCTTCCTTGCGTAGGGCTGCCAACGCGGACGACATCGCCAGGAAAGTCTTGCCCGTACCGGCCGGGCCGATGCCGAACACCACGTCGTGCGCGGCAATCGTCTTGAGGTATTCCAACTGCCCGGCGGTCTTGGCGACCACGGGGTTGCGGCGGGCCGACGTGTGAATCTTGATGCTGGAAAGGGCCGCGAGGTCGGGCGCGGTGCCGCCCGCCGACTCGGCCACCGAGCGCAGGGCGTACATGAACTCGTGTTTGCGAATGTTCACCCCGCCCTGCCGGGCCTGGTTGAGTTGCTCGAAAATGCGCCGGCCTTGCTCGACTTTGGCGGGTTCGCCTTCCAGGCGCAGCCAGCCCTCGCGCGTCGTCGTTTTGACGCCGAGTTTCTCCTCCAGCACTTTCAGCAGTCCGAGGTCGTTGGCGCAAAGCGCCTGGAGAACCCGAGCGTTCTCAAACTGGAGGGTGTCCGTGGCGGTTTCCCCGGTGCCGGGAGATTCCGGCGCGTCACCACCCTCGATTTGTTGTCCCTCCGCCACGGAAAAATCGGATACGCTGCCTCGCGCGACGCTACTTGTAAGAGTAGACCAGACCCCAACTCGTCCGTTCCTCGCCCGACTTCTCGATCTTCACGATCAGAAAATAGGTCCCGGTACGCTTGCATTTGACCTCCGCGCCCGCGTAGGCGCCGTCGGTCTTCTCGTCCTGCCAACTGTTGCTTTCCTCGACGAGATTGCCGTCGCTGTCGTAGACGTGGATGGAAATCTTGGCCCCCTTCACGTCCGTGCCCATGCAGAACCAGTAATCGTTACCCTTGAAAAGCTGGTGGCTGATCGCCTTCGCCTCCTTCTCGGGCAGGTCCCCGCCCCAGGTGTCCTCGCGCAGCGTGTAACCCTGCTTGATGTACTTGCCCATCGCCTCCAGCGCGAAGGTCAAGGCATCGTCCACGGTCGCCGGGGCCGGCGGGACGAATAATCCCAGTCCGAGGGCGGCGACGAGGAGCAGTCGGGTTAAATTCTTCACGGCGACGGAATCGGTTCGCGTAACGGGTTGAGATGCCTGTCCGGTTGACGAAATCTTTGCGGTCAGGGCGCGACGGGCGCGATGGATTTGACGAGTTCGGTGGTGATGGCGTTAATTTCCTCAACTGTCTTCTGGGAGATCGGATCGTTTGCGCCGTTGGGGATCAGCGCCTTGACCTTCTTCAGGCCCTCGCGCAAATCCATCACCTTCTTGTTCTTCTGGTCTTTCTCCATCGTGCTGAACTGGTGCTCGAAAGTCGAGAGAAGATCAGGCTGGTGCAGCAATTCCGCCCGCTCCGGCTTGTAATCCGCCATGATGAGGGAGGTCAACGCCTGGGTGCCGCGCAACCATCCCGCGATGCTGACGAGTTCCGACTCCTCCTTGCTGTTGAGGTGCATCATGCCGTCGCGCACGCTGCTCTTGGCCTTGTCGAGTTCGGTCCGCACCGTGCTCCAGTTATCGTCCTTGGCGGCGTTGATGATGGCGTTGGAATGCTCGATGACGTATTTCTCGACGCCGAGCGCCGACGCCAGTTCGCGGACCTTGCGGCCGATGTTGTCCACCGACTCCTTGTCCTTCGCTTCGACGGCGACGAAACCGTTGGCGATCACGACCCCGAGCAGCATGGCGATCTCGGGCGGGCGCGGCGGCTTGTAGTTGCTGATAGGCGTCAGGACGTTGCGCCAGTTCGGGCTGCCCATCTTGTCGAGCGCCGCGAAGACCTCGCTCGGGTTGGGGATGACCACGTCGCTTTCCTGGTATTTGAGCTTGGAAACGTCGATTTTTTGCGGCGGCGGCTCGGCGCCTCCGACAGGCGCGCTGGCCAGGAGGACCACGGTGGCGAGCGGCAACAGGGTGCAAATTTGCCAGGGGCGCTTGTTCATCATAACGGTCGTCTCGTTGTCCCTGTGCGGGGATCAGGTGCGGAGGATAATGACCATAGCCCGGCGGACGCGTCAACCCCCCAAAGGCGGAATGGCGGAAAGGATGAAAGATGAGGGATGAGGGATGAAGGCATAAACAGCGAGGTGGACGGCGATAATTTCTCTGTTTTTGGCTTTCCTTGCCAGCCTTCCGCATTTTCTGCTTTCTGCCTTCATCCTTCATCCCTCATCCTTCATCCTTCATGTTGTACGACCTCCCGCTCCCGGCGTTGATCGACCGCTTCCGCTCCAAGCGCATTCTGGTCATCGGCGACCTGATGCTCGACGAGTTCATCTGGGGCAAGGTCAGCCGCATCTCGCCCGAAGCGCCCGTGCCGGTCGTGGACGTGGACGCGCAATCCTATTACCCCGGCGGGGCCGCCAACGTCGCGCGCAACCTGCGCGAGTTCACCGATCACGTCACCGTCATGGGGCTACTCGGCAACGACCTCCACGCCGAGATTCTCAAGGGCCTGCTCTCCGCCCGGGAAATCTGCCTCGACGGCATTCAGCAGTCCGACGATTACCAGACCATCGTCAAGACGCGGATCATCGCCCGCCAACAGCACATCGTGCGGGTGGACCGGGAGAGCCGTTTCGCACCGGAGGCCGCCTGCCATCCGAGGGCGGTCGCGCAGTTCGAGGCGATGCTGCCCGACCTCGACGCGGTAGTCATCGAGGATTACGCGAAAGGATTTCTCACGCAGGACTTCGTGGACCAGATCGGCGCGCTCGCCCGGCGGGCGGGAAAGATCGTCACCGTCGATCCGAACCCACGCAACGACCTGCGCTGGACGGGAGTAACCGCCGTCAAGCCCAACCGCGGCGAGGCGTTCCATGTCGCGGGTTTCCCGGGCGCGGAAGTAACCGAGCCGCCCGAGACCGATCCCGCCCTGCTCACGGCGGCGCAGCGGCTGTTCGAGAAGTGGGACACCGAACTCCTGCTCATCACCCTGGGCGAACTCGGCATGCTGCTTTTCCGCCCCGGCCAGCCACCGTACCCGGTCACGCCCAGTTTCAAGGAGGTCTTCGACGTGTCCGGGGCCGGGGACACCGCCATCGCGCTTTTCACGCTGGCGCTCGCCGCCGGGGCCAGCGCCGAACGCGCGACGGACATCGCCAACCATGCCAGCGGGGTAGTCGTGGGCAAACTCGGCACGGCGACGCTCACCCCGGAGGAACTCCTGGCGAGTTTCGACCGGCCACCGGCCGCGCCTGGGGGCCGGTGAGTTCCTGATGGTCGGCGGGCGGCAATCTTGCCTTTGCCGCGCGGCTAGCCATCCTTCTTTTGACCGTGAACAGTTTATCCACTTCGCCGGCAGTTTTTCTGGACCGTGACGGCACGCTGATGACCGACGTGGAATATTGCGGCGACCCGGCGCGCGTCGCGGTCTTCCCGGGTGTTCCCGCCGCGCTGGCGAGATTGCGGGCACGCGGCTACCGACTCGTCCTCGTCAGCAACCAGAGCGGCATCGGGCGGGGATATTTCACCGAAGCGGATTTCCGGCGCGTGCACGCGGAACTCGTCCGGCAACTCGGCGACGCCGGCCACCTCGACGGCGCGTACCATTGCCCGGAGCGTCCGGAAGGAGCCTCGGATCGGCGTAAACCCGGTCCCGGCATGATTTTAGAATCCGCCAGGGACCTCGGTCTCGATTTGGGGAAGTCGTACATCGTCGGCGATAGCCGGGCCGACGTGGAAGCCGGACGCCGGGCCGGTCTGGCGGGGGTGGTCTTCGTACGGACCGGCAAGGCACCGGACGAGTGGCGCGACTGCCAGCCGGATGCCGTGGTGTCCGACCTGACGGCGGCGGCGGAGTGGATTTTGGAGAGAACAAACTAAATGGGCAAAATCGTTGGCATCATCCCCGCGCGCTGGGGTTCCACCCGTTTCCCGGGCAAATCGTTGCACCTGATCGCGGGCAAGGCGCTCGTCCAACGCGTCTGGGAACGCTGCCAGGCCTCCAACCGCCTCGACCGCGTGATCGTCGCCACCGACGACATGCGGATCGCCGAAGCGGCCTTCGGTTTCGGCGCGGAGGTGGCCATGACGGCGGATCACCACACGAGCGGGACCGACCGTGTCGCGCAGGTGGCCGCCCGGCTGGAGCGCGGCGTTACCCATCTCATCAACATCCAGGGCGACGAGCCGACGATCTCGCCGAAACTCATCGACCGGCTCGCCGAGGCGCTCCGGCGCGACCGCAAGCTGGAAATGGTCACGGCGGCGAGTCTTTTCACGGACCCCGAAGAGATCAAAAACCCGAATTGCGTCAAAGTCGTTCTGGCCAAGGACGGGCGCGCGCTGTACTTTTCGCGCAGCGTGATCCCCCACCCTTTCGGCATGGCAGCGGACGCCCCGGGTGTCCCCTACCACCGCCATCAGGGTATCTACGGATATGAGCGACGCTTCCTGGCGAAGTTCGTGCGTTGGCGGCCGACCGCCTACGAGACCGCCGAGCGTCTGGAACAACTCCGCGCGCTCGAACACGGCACGCGCATCCGGGTGCTCGTGACCGACCAGCTCTCGCTCGGGGTGGACACCCCGGAAGACGCCGCGCGGGTGGAGGAACAAATTTTGACGGGCTACGAGGAGCGTTGAGCTGCCCTCACTTATATGAAATACATTTTTATCACCGGCGGCGTGGTCAGTAGCGTGGGCAAGGGCCTCGCGGCAGCCGCGCTGGGCACCCTGCTCGAACACCGCGGCCTCAAGGTCGTGCTCCAGAAGTTCGACCCGTATCTCAACGTCGATCCGGGCACGATGAACCCGTTCCAGCACGGGGAGGTGTACGTGCTCAACGACGGCGCGGAGACCGACCTGGATTTCGGCCATTACGAGCGGTTCACCAACAGCGTGCTCACCCGCCACAACAGCCTGACGAGCGGACAGGTCTACGAATCGGTCATCGCCAGGGAGCGCCGGGGCGATTATCTCGGCAAAACCGTCCAGGTGATTCCCCATGTCACCGACGCGATCAAGGAACGCATCCGCCTCGTCGAGCGCGAGCAACCGGCGGACGTGCTCATCACCGAGATCGGTGGCACCACCGGCGACATTGAAGGCCTGCCCTTCCTCGAAGCGATCCGGCAATTCATCCTGGAAGTCGGGCAGCGCAACGCCATCGTCATCCACGTCACCCTGGTGCCGTTTATCAAGGCCGCCGGCGAACTCAAGACCAAGCCGAGCCAGCAGAGCGTCGCCAAGCTGCGCGAGATCGGTCTCCAGCCGCAGTTGCTCATCTGCCGCACCGAGCACGCGCTGGACGCCGACTTGCGTACCAAGCTGTCGATGTACTGCAACATCCCCACCGCCGCCGTGGCGGAGATGCGGGACGTGAAACACACGATCTACGAGGCTCCGCTCATGCTCCAGGCAGAGCGCGTGGACCAGACGGTCTGTGACCTGTTGGGCCTCGACAAACCGGCGGCCGACATGACCGACTGGCGGAGATTCGTCAGCCGCGTGGTGCAGCCGAAGAAAAGCGTCAAGATCGCTCTGGTCGGCAAGTACATCGAGCATCAGGACGCCTACAAGAGCATTTACGAATCGCTCACGCATGCCGCCGCCAGCCACGACAGCGCCATCGATCTCCTGCGCATCGACGCCGAGGCGCTGGAAGCCGGCGGCGACGCCGTGGCGCGCGTGCTCGAAGGGGTGACCGGGATCGTGGTCCCGGGCGGCTTCGGCGAGCGCGGCATCGAGGGCAAAATTCAGGCGGCCGGGTATGCCCGCGCGAACAAGGTGCCCTACCTCGGGTTATGCCTGGGCATGCAGGTGGCGACCATCGAGTTCGCCCGCAACGCCTGCGGGTTGGAGAACGCCAATAGCACCGAGTTCGACCTGAAGACGCCGCATCCGGTGATTTCCCTGTTGGAACAGCAGCGGCACGTGCAGGAAAAAGGCGCTTCGATGCGTCTGGGAGTGTGGCCGACCACGATCACCCCCGGCACACTGGCCGCGCAGGTGTACGGCCGCAAGGAAATCCAGGAGCGCCACCGCCACCGCTACGAATTCAACAACGACTACCGCGAGCAGATGACCGGTCACGGCCTGGTCATCGCCGGAACGTCGCCCGACGGTGCGCTCGTCGAGATGATCGAGTTGCAAGATCATCCGTGGTTCCTGGCCAGCCAGTTCCACCCGGAATTTCTCTCGAAGCCGAATGCGCCGCACCCGCTCTTCCGGGGCTTCATCGGGGCGTGCCTCGCCCACCAGAGCTGAGCCCTTTTCCGTTCTCTGTGTGGTCTAGCCCCGGCAGGGGCGGCAGAGTTCAGCCCACGACGTGAGCCGTGGGTCAGACCACACGATGCTGAAAAGCCCCGGCAGGGGCGTAAGAAAAAACGGCGGCCTTGCCGGAACCTCACCGCGGGCTTTCTTACGCCCCTGCCGGGGCTGGCCTGCTTCATTACCGCTTACCCACGGCTCACGCCGTGGGCTAAACTCTGCCGCCCCTGCCGGGGCTGCGCGGACCGTTCATGCAAGCGAGAAACGCACCAGGGTCAGCGGGCGGGTTTCGACCCCCCGGGGGCCGAAGGGCGTATTTGCAAAAACGCGGTCTCCGGGCGATCTTGGATGAGGTTCCTTTATGAAACTTCCTCTTCTGCTGGCCGTGTTCGCGGCTTGCGCGGTGGCCGCCGTACGCGGTCAGGACGCTCCGGCAATTTCTCCCGCCCCGGTCGACGTGCAGCGCGCGTATTTCGCCGGCGGCTGCTTCTGGTGCATGCAATACGCCTTTGACAAGGTGCCCGGCGTCACCAAGACCATTGTCGGATACACCGGCGGCAAGGTCGCGGCTCCCGAATACGAAGAGGTCGCGACCGGCACCACCGGCCACGCCGAGTCCATCGAGGTCCAGTACGACCCGAAGAAAGTGACCTACGCGCAGTTGCTCGACGTGTTCTGGAAAAACATCGATCCCACGACGCTCAACCGGCAGTTCGCCGATCACGGCACGCAATATCGCACCGCCATTTTCTACCGCGACGACGTTGAAAAACAGGCCGCCGAAGCCAGCAAGGCCGCGCTCGACAAGTCCGGGAAGTACAGCAAGCCCATCGTCACCGAAATCACGAAGGTCGGCGCATTTTACCCGGCCGAAGAGGGGCACCAGGAATATTACCGCAAGGAGCCCGGACCTTTTCAGCGGTACGAGGTAGGTTCGGGCCGGGCCGGGTACATCAAAAAAATGTGGGGCGAGGAATAGGTCCCACCAAGTTTCTTCTCACGATCATGGATAATCCGACCACCAAACCCCGTCCGCTCCCTTACTCGGCAACCGGGCTGATCATCTCCGGCGCGGTCGCGCTGATGATCGCCTGCGTTGTCCTCGTCAGCGCCCAGGAACCCAAAAACCAGGCGACTTCCCCGTCGCCATCCGCTTCACCGATGAACTCACCTGTTTCCACCACCGATAATAGCCACCCCTCCAAGGAAGAACTGAAAAAGCGCCTGACTCCGATCCAATATCGGGTCACCTGCGAAGAAGGGACCGAGCCGGCTTTTCACAACGCTTACTGGGACAACCACCGCGCGGGTATTTATGTCGATGTGATCAGCGGCAAGGCGCTGTTCAGCTCAACGGACAAATTCGACAGCGGCACCGGCTGGCCGAGCTTCACCAAGCCGCTCGTCAAGGAGAACGTAAAGGAGAAGACCGACCGTGCTTACGGCATGGAACGTACTGAGGTCCGTGCGAAGGACAGCGATGCGCATCTTGGACACGTCTTTGACGACGGCCCGCAAGATAAAGGCGGCCTGCGCTATTGCATGAACTCGGCGTCGTTGCGCTTCATTCCCGTGGAGAAGCTCAAGGAAGAAGGCTACGGCGAGTATCTGCCGCTCTTTGAGAAAGAAACGGCATCCACCGACAAGAAGTAATCGGTCGGCGACCTCCCGCCGCGTCAGCGGCGTCGTGACGGGAGGTAGGGACGCGTCTCCGACGGGTCCCAAATGTTTCCGGTTTGGCTGCACGCGAACGATGCGTTTAGCCAGAAAATATTGGGACCCGTCGGAGACGCGTCCCTACCCGGTGTTTTCGACGCCGCCGGAGCGGCGGGAGGTCAGTCTTTCCCGCCCCTTCGACCTTGCCAATCCGCATACGCGATGCGCGGCATCTTGAAAAAGGCGTCGCGCGTTCGCACGTAGTTTCCGGCACCGTTCATCCGACCGATGGAGTGCAGCCTGTCGGCGCGCACGTAGGGACCGGCAGGGTCGATCAGTTCGTCCCGGACGTGCGCGCACAGCACCTCGCCGATGATGATCCGCGACCGGCCGACCTCGACGGTCGTCACCTCGCGGCATTCGAGACTCGCGGGCGCTTCCGCGATTCGCGGGACACTCACGCGTGAGGAAGCAAGGGTCGTCAGCCCCGCCTCTACCAGTTCGTCGATGCCGGGCGGGAAATCGATGGCGCAGACGTTCATCGCTTCGGCCAGATTTTCATCGACCACGTTGATGACGAACTCGCCCCGCGCCCGAATGTTTTGCGCGGTGTCCTTCGGCGTCGGCATTCCTGAATGGGGATCGGCTGCGCCGGGCCGGTTGGCGACGCCGAGGGTCACGAGCACGGGATCGACGCAGGCGTAGTTGAACGCGCTGTACGGCGCGGCATTCACCCGGCCGGACGCGTCGAGGCTCGTCACCAGCGCGATGGGCCGCGGGGCGACCAAGCCGATGATGAGATTGTAGCGTTCGTGCGGCGAAACCGCCGAGAAGTCGTATTCCGCCATGTGCTCGTGGCGTCAGGCCGGCACCAATTCTTCCTCGCCCACGTACATTTCCTCCGGCACGCTTTCTTCGAGTTCATCCTCGACCGTGTTGAGTGGCGCGAACCGCTCGGCGTTGAACCCGTACTCGATGCCGTGGCTGTTCGACGGGTTGACGAGTTCCACGAGGTAGACTGCCGTCTCGCCCTCGGAGTTGTTCAGGCTGACGCCGGGCACGAGGTCGCGCACGGTGTAGATTTCGTCTTTTTTGGGTAGCGCCTTGTAGAGCTTTTCGATCCCAAGAGGAAAGTGGTCGTCCACGCAGGCGACTTTCTGGCCGGGCATAAACATGCTCGCACTAAACCCCTCGCCGCCGCGGTCGGCAAGGATTTTACCCGTGGATCACAGCGAGCGGGCATGGGAAAGCAGCACGCCGTCGATCCCCTTCTGGTTGCGCACCGCCGGACCGATGCTGAACAGGATGAAGCCGCCGCCGGTCCCACGAGCACCGATGGTTCGTTCCAGATCGAGTTGATGCCCGATCTCGCTGGCGGGCCAGTTGTAACCTTCCCCGAGCCGGTCCAGCGCGAGGCTCGGATAAATTGGGACCCCGCGCGGGTTGACCGCCGGGCTGCGCCACCAACGCAACAGCGCCGAATAACTCTGCGGCCCGGCGTCGGGCCAATAGAGTTGCGGCGAGAGGTAATCCACCCAGCCGTTACGCATCCAGTTCAAGGGGTCGGCGTAGAGTTCGGCGTACTGATCCACGCCGGCCTTGACGCCCTCCGGCATCCCGGGGCGATAGATGCCAAAGGGGCTGACCCCGAACAGCGCGCCCGACCGGGTGGACGACACCGCGTGCTTCAGGTCGCGGATGAGTTCGTCGATGTTCGAGCGCCGCCATTCCGCGACGTTTTTATCTCCGCCGGACGCCTTGTAACGGGCGTAGTACGCCGAATCAGGGAACATCCCGCGCGGCAGTCCGCTGCCGGGGTAAGGATAAAAATAATCATCCACGATCACCCCCGCCACGGCGTAACGGCTGACGATGTCCTCCACCACGCGCACGATCTGCTGGCGCGCGGCCGGGTCACCCGGGTCCATCCAGAGCCAGGAACCGACCTTGTGCGTCGCGTCGGGCAATTGTCGGCTGATGTGCGAGTCCGTCCGGGGCGTGGAACTGATCGAAGCCGCCCGGAAAGGATTGATCCACGCGTGGATCGCCACGCCACGGCGTTTGCCCTCCGCGATGAATGTTTCCAGCGGATCGTAACCCGGGTTGCCGCCCTGTATGCCCGTCAGGAAGCGGCTCCAGGGCTCGATCCGCGACGCGTAGAGTGCGTCGCTCTCCGGGCGTACTTGGACCATGAGCGCATTGAGACCGCAGCGCGCGGCGGTATCCACCAATTGGCGAATCTGCTCCTGCTGCGCGCCGGCAGACATGCCGGAACGCGACGGAAAGTTCAGGTTGGCGACCGACGCGACCCAGGCGGCGCGCATTTCCTCGGCTGCCCCGGCGCGGTGGGACAGGAGCACGAAAACGAAGCAGGCGGACAGGAAACTGCGGATCGGGGCGCGCATGGTGAAAGCTATGGCACGATTCACCGTCGTCGGCACGCGCCGATGAAGTGGCGAGATACCGAATTGACAAAACAAGGCTGATTTCTTAAGGATGAGAAGCTGCCCGTGGGTTTTGCGACCCACCAACCGTTATTTCTCGTGCGTTATACCACCCGGATCATCGTCCCGCCGCGCGTGCGCCGGTCGGGGATGCCGGGCAGTCCGGGCATCGGCCCCCGGCCGCAGGCCATCGGCGTGCGGAAATCCCTCGGGTTCGGCGACCGGCTCGGCCTTGCCACCGCCGGACAAATTGCCGTCGCGGCGGAACATCCCGACTTCGCGCCGTTCTTCGTGCAGTCCACCCCGCGCGCGATGACCGAGGCCGGCCGCACGCCGCAGGAAACGCTCGCCGCCGCCGCGCGTACGGTCGGCAACGCACGCTTTCGCCAGCCGTGGGGAGCGGATGCCGACGGTCTCCGCACGCCGCAGGAAGTGGACGAAACCGCCGCCGCCGGCTTCACGTATTTCACCATCGACCTGTCCGAGCATGTGCGCGACGACGCCGGGCAACTCCCGCCCGACGTTCTCGCCACGACGGTTGAGACGATGGTCGCCGACGGTGACCTTCCTGAAAATTGGGCCGAACCCTATCTCGACCGCACGGTCGAATTGCCCGACGGCGAAGGCATCCGGCTCGGCATCGACGCGCTCCGCCGCGCAGCGGTACGGTTCGGCCACGCCATCCTGCACGGTGCGCGCATGTACGAGACCGTCGCCCGCGCCAACCGGGGGCGGCCCTGTGAAATCGAAATCTCGCTCGATCAGATCGGCTCGCCGATCAGCGCGGCGGAACACCTGTTTCTCGGCCTCGAACTCGAAGCGCGCGGGGTGCGAATGACCGGGCTCGCGCTACGTCTGGCGAACGCCGAACCGATGATATTCGAAGCATCCCTGCGCGAACACGTCGCGGTGGCGTCGTTCTGCGGACCGTACAAACTGAGTTTTCGCAGCGACGCGCACGATCCGGCGCTGGTGTCGGTCATCGGCCGGACCTGCGGCGACCTGCTCCACTACAAGACTTCCGCCGAGAGCTACCTGGAGGCGTTGCGGCTCGCCTGGAGGCTGGAACCTGATCTATTTCATCAGGTGATTACCGCTGCCGGCGTCGCGTCGGCGGCGAGGGCCGCAGACCCGGAGGCATTTTACGTCGATGGCCACGCTGGCGGCGTGCAGATGGACCAGCTTTCGGGCGAGGTCCTCGCCAACGACGCCCTCAGGTCGGCGCTCCTTGAACTTGTGGACCAACGCGCGGATGTTTACCAGGAATTGCTGGTCGCCCGGTATCGCCGGCTGATCCAAACCCTGAACGCCGGATAAAAGATGGCCCCACCCGTTCCCTTTCGCCGAGTCGCCTGCACGCTCCTCCTGCTGGGTCTGTTCGCCGCGCCTCCCGCCAGAGCGGAAACGGCCGACGAGTCGTGGCAGCACATCACCGAGCTTCAGCAGAAGGCTAAGGCGGATGCCCCGAAGGGGGTCAATGAGGTCGAGTTCTACGCCCCGCTGGAGACGGACCTACACGACGCGGCGGCTGCGTTCGCCAAAAGCCACGCCGACGATCCCCGCCGTTGGGACGCCGAGTTGCTCGCCATCAAGTACCAGCAGTTCCCCGCCGACGCCGAGGAACGCCGCGCGATCTTCGAGCGCAACGAGAACGTCCTCAAAACGATCCTCGCCACGCCGGCTGCCCCGCCGAAGATCAAACAGGACGCCGAGCGTGCCGTCATCCGGCAGCACCTCGATCATCTCGACCTGATCGCCTCGCCGGAGCAGGCCGCCGCGCTGGAAACCCGGCTGGCGGACTACCTGCGCCGGTTTCCCGAAGACCCGAAGGCCGCGAACATGCAGGTCCGGCGCATCGACCTGTGGCAGCGGATCAACCCCGCCAAAGCCGCCGCCCTCCGCGACGAAATGGCCAGCAGTCCCGACCCGAAGATCGCCGCCGCCGCCCAGGGCCGTCAGGCGCAGCAGGCGCTCGGGGACGCGCCGCTCGACTGGAGATTGCCCGCCCTCGACGGCACGTCCATCGACCTCGCCGCGTTGCGCGGCAAAGTCGTGCTCATCCAATTTTGGGCGAGCTGGTGCCCCGATTGCGCGCGGGAGATGCCGACCGTGCTGAATACTTATCGGCAATTCCATGACGCCGGGTTGGAAATCGTCGGCATTTCCCTCGACCGGGACAAGGATGCTCTTCTCGCCACGGTCAGGAAGAAGGGGATCACGTGGCCGCAATTCTACGATGCCAAGGGCTGGGACAACGAGCTTGCCGTCCGTTACGGCGTGCGCGGTATCCCCGAGTTGTGGCTGGTGGACACGGGCGGCAAGGTGGTCGCAACGGGCGTGCAGGTGGGCCAGCTTGCGTCGATGATCCCGCCGCTGCTGCCCGCGCGCTGAGTTCCCGCAACGCCGGCGTTGCCAAAGAACCCCACGGCGACGATATTGACCCCGTGAAGCTGTCTAAACGGGGTGAATACGCGCTCCGGGCGCTGATCGACCTCGGCATCGCGCAGGAACTCGGCCGCCCCCTCCTGCCAATCAGCGAACTGGTCGAAAAAGAGAAACTGCCCGCGACGTTTCTCGTGCAAATCCTCGTGCAACTGCGCGAGGCCGGCATCGTCGAGACCAAGCGCGGCAAGCACGGTGGCTACTCGCTCGCGCGACCGATGGCGGAGATCAATTTCGGCCAGATCGTGCGTCTTATCGACGGTCCATTGGCTCCCATCGCCTGCGTCAGCCAGACCGCCTACGCCCGCTGCACCTGCCCCGACGAAGTCCATTGCGGACTCCGGATGCTGATGCTCGACGTGCGCAACGCCATCGCCAACGTCCTGGACCGCCACACGCTGGCCGACATCGTGGAGGTCACGTTGCGCAAGCTGCGGGGTGACAAGGCGAGCTTCCATCTCGGCGAGGTTTATCCGCTGCCGTTCGGACTCGGGGAACCAGGCCCCGCCGTCCTCCGGCCGACCCGACGGGTCCGGCGGGCCAGCAGCCCGGCCGCCGAATGAGGACCCGCCCCGATCACGGTTGGATCGTTTGCTGGTACTGCTCGATGGTCGCGGCCAGGTCGGTCTGGCCATCGGTCACGGCGGCGTAGTGCGCCCGCCTGGCAGTGTCCGCCGCTTCCTTGCGCCGGCCCGCCGCGAGGGTGGCCTTCGATAGCAACACGAGTTGCTGCGCGCCGTGGTAGTCCGTCAACTGGCAGACGCGTTCCGCCATCGCCATCAGGGCTTCGGCCGCCGGCGGTGAGAGGGGCGGCTGGTCCGTCTGCTCGACGTTCATCATCACCAGCGCGGTGAGCGCCGGGATGCTGTCCGGGTTGATGCGCAGGCAGGTACGCAGCATCGCGCAGGCTTCGGGGACGTGGTGTTCCGACAACTCGATGCCGTAGAGATTGTAATACGCGTTTTCCATCAGGGGCGACAGACGCAGCGCATTATAAAACGCTTCCCTGGCCTTCGGGTTGTCGCCCATCTCCAACAGGGACACCCCGTAGTTGTTGAAGCTGTCGGCTTCCGGGTGAGCATCGAGCACCCGGCGGTAGAGCGCGGCCGACTGCGCCCAGCGGCCTTCCATGCGCAGGACGTTGGCGAGGTTCACGCCGGCCGTACCGAGTTGGTCTTCGATCTTCAGCGCCTCGCGGAAGTGACCTTCCGCCAGGATGAGCTGGCCGGGGTCGCGCCGGCCGCGTTCCTCGAAAACCAGTCCGAGGTTGTTGTGCGCGGCGAAACAGCGGGGGTTGATTTCCAGGGTCGAACGCCACAAACGCTCGGGGCTGCTGAAATCCTCCGCGCGCTGGAAACAACCGAGGCAGAGCAGACCGACGACGAGGCACATGACGACCAGCGCCGCCACACTCGAATTTCTCGGCTCTCCGTACCATCGCGCCAGACCCGCTCCGACGAGCGCAAGAATGCCCGGGACCGCGACGTAAACGAGATGGTCCGAGACGTTGGAGGAGTTGAAAAACGCCATGTGCAGCAGCCCGGAGACCGGCAGCACGCCCAACACGAACGATCCGAACGCGACCGCCGGCCCGCGTCCCCAAAACCGTCGTCCCCACCACACGGCGGCGAGCAGCGCGACGACGCCCACCGGCCACAGGTAATTCGACGCGTCCGCCGTGGAAACGTCCCAACGCGGATAGAGCATCGCCAGGGGCCGGGGCCAGAAGATTTTGCCCAGGTAGAAACCGATGGCACGGCCCGCGACGAGCAGACGCACCAGCGGCGGGTTGGCGTGCGCAAGGTTTTCGGCGTTGATCGTGCGATGGTATTGGAACCAGATCGTCAGCAGTCCCGCCGCGAGCGAAACCGCGAAAAATGGAAGCGTCCGACGCAAGTCCCGCCAACTCACGTTACCCGCCCGACCCCAGGCCAGCAGCAGCAGGACGCACGGCAGCATTACGACAGATGATTTGCTCAGCGCGGCGAGGATGAACAAACCCAACGACGCCCAGTAACGGCCGCGGAGTCCCCCGGCGCGGTCCTCGGAGCGCACGTAACAGATCAGGCTGCCGAGGTAAAAGACCATCGACAGGACGTTCTTGCGCTCGGAAATCCAGGCCACCGACGCGACGTTGAGCGGGTGAACGGCGAACAACAGCGCGCCAAACCAGGCACCCGGGATTTGCATGGCACGCAGCAACCGCCAGAGCAGGAACGACGAGGTGACGTGCAGCGCGAAATTCAGGATGTGATAACCGAGCGGGTCGGCTCCCCACAGCCGCCACTCGACCCAGAAGGTCGTGTTCGTCAGCGGAAAATAATCGAAAGGGATCGTGCTGAACCAGATTTGTGACAACCCGGCCGAGGACTGGATCAACGGGCTTTTGGTAATCAGGAGGTCGTCGTCCCAGAGGAATGAGCCGTTGAGCGACGGCCAGTAGCAGGCGCAAGGCAGCATTACCAACAGCAGCACTTGCACGATCACCAGCCAGTCTACCCGCGACCGGGTCAGCGGCGCGGCGGCACCTTCTGGCACGGCTGAGGCGGTGTGAACGGGAACGGCAGCGGTCAACATGTGCCAGCCCTAGAAGCTGATCGCATGCCGGAAGAGCCGCCACGGCGTTTTTCGCCCGCTCAGAGAATCTGCAAAGCCCCGGCAGGGGCGTAAGAAAACCCGCGCGGTAGTCCTCGCAAGGCCGGCTTCCTTTCTTACGCCCCTACCGGGGCTCACAGACAGTTGCACATACACCCACGGCTCACGCCGTGGGCTATTCTCTGCCGCCCCTGCCGGGGCTGAAAATGTACAAACAATCGAAAAACACTCCGATTTGCCCCTACGCCCCGAGCGAACCGATCTCGCGCATGAACTCGGGGAACGATTTCGCCTGCCGGATCAGCGTCGTTGAGCCGATCGAGCTTCTTGTCGTTGAACGCCTGGTTCAGCGACACCCGCCGCGTGCCGCCCGCGTGGTTGAACACCACCTCGTCCCAATGGATCGACGACACCTCGTTGTTGAACTTGGCCACCGACCGGCCGCGGAAATACGCGCGCGTCGTTTCGGGCGGGGTGAAGATCGCGTTGCGGATGTCGTCCTCGCTGACGAACCGCCGCATCTGTCCCTCGCGCAGCAGCGCGTAGTGCAGCCCCTGATCGAACGAGACGTTGTGATACTCCAGGTCGATGGACTGGAGCCACGGGTCGGTCCAAGCGAGATTCTCCTCTTCCTTGAGCGTGTTGAGCAGGAACTTCTTCGCCACCCAATCCACGCGGTCGCGGCAGAGCATCACGTCTTTCTCCAGGTCGTCGAGCACGCTTTCCCATTCGCGTGAGCAGCCAGGCGGTTTCCTCATCGTCGCGGTCGCAATGCGCCATCGCGGCGGCGAGGTACATGCGTTGCACGTCCACGGCGCTGATCTTGCGGCCGTCCTTCAATTCGATGATCCAGGTATAGGTCTGGTCGCGGCTGATCGCCTTGGTCGTCTCGATGGGTTGGGCGAATTCCAGCGGCGGCGCTTTGCCGGCCTCGATCAATTCCAGCACCAGCGAGGTCGTGCCCATCTTCAAGCGCGGTGGCGACCTCGCTCATGTTCGCGTCGCCGATGATGACGTGGAAACGCCGGTAACTTGCTGCTGTCGGCGTGCGGCTCGTCGCGCGTGTTGATGAGCGGGCGGCGGTTCATCGTGTCGATGCTCACGATGACGCTGAAGAAATCCGCCCGTTGCGAAATCTGGTAAAGCCCCGCCTGGCTGGCGACGCTCTCGGCCTCGACGCCCATCTTCCCCGCGCCCGCGAAAATCTGGCGCGTGACGAGAAACGGCAGGATGTCCGCTCACCACCCGGTCCCACGGGACGTGGCGGCTCATCAGGAAATTATCGTGGCAGCCGTAGCTGTGGCCGATGAAATCCGTGTTGTTCTTGTAAAGGCGCACCTCGCGGTCGGGCAGGAGTTTCTTGTTCCGCCGCCGGGCGCATTCAGCGAGGATGCGCTCGCCCGCCTTGTCCTGCGCGACGAGTTCGCGCAGGCGTGGTGCATTCCGGGGTCGAATATTCCGGGTGCGCGTGGTCGTTGTAGAAACGCGCGCCGTTGCTGAGCACGAGGTCGCTCTTGATTTCCTCGAAGCTCAGCGGCCGGTTCTTGTCGATCTCGAAGTACGCCGATTCGTCCGTGTCCTGGAGCAGTTCCGCCGCGCGGAAACCGCGTGCGTCCTGATGCGGGTCTTCGAGCGAGTAATCCCACTTCATCAGGTTGCCGTGCTCGGTGTAGCGGCGGACCAGTTCGATGGATTCGCTGACCACATCCACGTTATCCACTCCGTCCACGGTGATCCCGTATTCCGTTTCGATCCCAAAAACGCGTTTCATCCCTTCTTCGAGTTTGTTTGACACGCAATGAGGGCCGGTGCCGCCGACGGCACGTCGGCGGTGTTAGATGACGGCGCGATTGCCTTTCGGGCGCTCCTCGTCGCGTGAACTGGCCCGCACGGGCGAGACCCGGACGACGTTTTCGGCAGTCGTAATCGATCAGCTTCAGCCAGTCCTCGGTGATGTCCGTGGGCGGGAAGATGTCGTTTTCCGAATACTCGGCGTTGAGCGACAGGCTCAGGTCGCTGGCGCTGATGCCCTCCTCCTGCGTCGTGGCGATGGCGCGTTTGATCGCCAGGCCCTTGGCCCGCTCGACGATGGACGCGATGATCGCCCCGCTGATGAGGTCGCCACGGTAGAGCGTTTCCTTGCGCCCGCTGCGCAGCGTGACTTCAAGGAAACGGTTCTCGTCGCGGTGGGTGAACTGCTGGTCGATCAACCCATCGACGAGTTGGTCGATCGCCGCGCGCACGCTGCCCGCTTCCTTGACCAGCGCCGGATCGTACGGCAAATCCTCGGCGAGATAGATTTTGTAAATCTCTCGCGCGCCGTCCTTGGTCGGGCGGTTGACCTTGATTTTGCGGTCGATGCGGCCGGGGCGGATGATCGCCGGGTCGATCAGATCCGCGCGGTTGGAAGCGAGGATGATGACCACGTCGTTGAGCGAATCGATGCCGTCCATCTCCGTGCAGAACATCGGCACGAGCGTCGAGAGGATGTTGGAAAAACGCGACGCGCGGCGGGTGCCAAGGATGCTCTCGGCCTCGTCGATGAACAGGAACGGCAGGTAGCCTTCCTTGCGCTTCTCGCGCGCGGTGGCGAAGATTTCGCGCACCATCCGCTCGCTCTCGCCCACCCACATGTTGAGGATTTCCGGCCCCTTGATGTGCATGAAGTATTCCTTCATCTTCTCGCCGGTTTTCTCCTTGAGCTTCGCGGTCAGGTTGTAAGCCGTCGCCTTGCCGATGAGCGTCTTGCCGCAGCCGGGCGGGCCGTAGAGCAGGAAACCCTTCGGCGTGCGTGTGGTTGAACTTGGCGAACAGGTCCGCGTGGATGAGCGGCAGCTCGATGGCGTCCTTGATCGCCTGCAGCGCCTCCTGCTGGCCGCCGACTTTTTCCCACGGCAGTTCGGGCACCTCGTCGAGATAATGGTCCTCGCTCTTGGGCCGCTTGCAGGAGTTCGAGCGCCATGCGGTAATTCGGATCGACGCGCACCTCGTCGCCCGCCTTGAGCGTTTCCTTGGCAATGCCGCTTGAACGCTGGAGCACGAGCGATTGCATCCCGTTGTCCTGCCCGACGCGCAGGCGGTCGTCGCCGATGACCTCCGTGATCTTCGCCACCGGGCCGGAGTTGTCGTAACCCGAGGTCGCCGACGACGACGTACGCCTCGTTGACGAGCACGCGCGTGCCCTTCTTGAGTTTGTTGATGGAGATGCGCGGATCGACGTTGCAATAGTAATCGGAGCCGCCGACGACGATCTGCGCGGTCTCGCGGTTCGGGCTGCCGAGGAACGTGCCGATGCGGTTGGCCGGGCAGGTCACTTTCTTGATGACCTCCTCCATCTTCTCGATGGTCTGGCGCGCCTCGTTGATGGTGTCCTCCTGGTCGGCGACCTGCGCGCGGACGTTCAGGAGGGCTTTGCGGATCGGGTCGCCGATGGGCAGCGACGCGATGGTGCGGTCGAGGAGATCGAGAGCGATCTGGTCGTCGGAGCCGCCGCTGGCCCCGCCGTAGGGAGAATCGAACTCGTTGGATCGGTCAGATGGATTCATGCGTCTTTCTGCGGATGCGAAACAGACAGTTTCGACACTGGCGAGGACTGGCAGGTTCAAAAATACGCCCGGCGGAAAAGGGGCGCAAACTGGCGGGTTCCAAGTCGCTGCCGGCGGGGAGGATCGGCGTCGGAGGGCGCGGAAGGTGGCGGGGTGAACCGAAGGGAAACTGCACCCCCTGGGACTCGAACCCAGAACCTAGTGATTAAGAGTCACGTGCTCTACCGATTGAGCTAGGGATGCGTGATCGTGAGCCGCTGGTCGTGCATGCCACGAGCCGCAGAGTATCGCTTGAACGCAACGATTGGCAAGTGGGATTTCGTGCCGTTCCGCGCACGTCCGCGACACCAGAAGTGGAAATCCGCCGCGTTTGGCCCCATCTTCCCCGATGCCAAACGGAACCCCCCCCGCCCTGCATGCGTCGTCGGGCCTGACGACCGTCGGCGTCTTCTACGACGGCAATTATTTCAACCACGTCAGCACGTACTACAAATATTCGCATCCGCGCCGCACGCGCTTGAGCATCGCGGGGCTGCACCGCTTCATCCGCGCACATGTCGCCGCACGCGCCGGAAGCGTCGGAAAAAAACGGCGCGGCGCGGCCCGTCGCTACGGCGGCGGGCAACGGCCGGCGTGGCCCGCGCGAAGAATCCGAGCCGGATGCGCCGGTGCCAGATCGTGGACGCGCATTATTTCCGCGGACGGCTCGCGGCGATGGAGGCGGCGGCCAAGGATTCGCTCCTCAACGAGCGGCTCTTCGAGGACGTGCTGATGAAGGAGGGCGTCATCACGCATTCCCTGCCGCTCGTGCGCCGCCGCGACCAGAGCCTCGCCGAAAAGGGTCTGGACGTATGGTTCGCGCTCGAAACCTACGAGTTGACCTTGCTCAAACGCTACGACGTGACCGTCCTGGTCGCGTGCGACCGCGATTATCTGCCGCTCGTGCGCAAGCTCAACACGCTCGGGGCCTGCGTGATGGTGCTCGGCTGGGATTTCACCCACACCGACGAGATGGGCGTCGAGCGCCAGACGGTAACCTCCATCGATCTGCTCGCCGAGGCGATGTATCCGCTGGCGATGCACGACATCATCGAGACCGCTTCCCCGGACGACCCGCTCATCAACGGTCTTTTCGTCGATGACGCCGGGCGCAGCCGTGACCTCGTCAGCCGGACGGATCATCCCAACGGCAGCAGCATCCTGCCCGAGGAAACGCTGCACGACCTTCCGAACGGCACCCCCCGCCTCGCCCCCGACCGCGGACCAGAACACTCCGGCACGATCCAGACGCTCAAGGAAGGCTACGGCTTCATCAGCACGGAGGCCTCGGCCAAAAATCTGTTTTTCTCGTGGGCCGACCTCCAGGACGTGCCGTTCGATGCGTTGCAGGTGGGCGACCGCGTGAGCTATCATCTCGGCTCCAATTTCAAGGGCGAGTGCGCGACCAGCGTCCACAAACTCTGAGGAATCCCGCCGCAGGTGCATTGTTTAAGGTAGGGTTGCCTCTCCGAGGCAATCCAAGATTGGCTTGGATAACTCTTGTTCGCACGGAACGCCTCGCCGGAAACATTTGGATTGCCTCGGAGAGGCAACCCTACCTTGTTGACGACCGACCGCTGACGCGGTCTATCCAGAAATTCCTCCATCGTCCTCTGAACCCTTTACGGCAATGCTCGCCTTCCGCTAAGGTCCCGCCGTTCCCATGCCCGCCAACGCCCCGGCCAAAACATTCCCCTTCCTCGAACAAATCCGCGAGATCGGCCGGCAAGCGCAGGTCTCCGCCCTGGCGGTGGCGCTGTACGACTACGCGCTGGATTTCCAGTTCAGCATCCAGGCATCCCGGGTGTTCCACGCGGCGAGCACGATCAAGCTGGCGATCCTTTTCGGCCTGTTTCGCGCGGCGGAAACCGGCCGTCTCCGGCTGACGGACCGGCTGCACGTTCGCAACCGTTTCCGCAGCCAGGCCGACGGCTCGCCGTTCTTCCTCCAGGCCGACCGCGACGGCGACCCGGAGTTGTACAAGCTCATCGGCCGCACGGCGACGTTGCAGCAACTCGCGGAGACCATGATCGTGCGCAGCAGCAACCTGGCGACCAATCTCCTGATCGACCATCTGGAGGTCGCGTTCGTCACCGAGAGTCTGGCCGCCGCCGGGCTGGACGCGTTGCGTTGCGTGCGCGGGGTGGAGGATGAGGCGGCGTTCGCCAAGGGCTTGAATAATCTCGTCACGGCCGACGGGCTGCTGGAGTTTTTCCGCCGCGTGCACGAGACGCGCGCGTTGAGCGCGGAGAGCCGGGAAAAGATGTTCGACATCCTCTTCCAGCAGCGGTTCAACGCCATGCTGCCCGCCGGCATCCCGGATGCCGCGAAGGCGCGCGTCGCCCACAAAACGGGCGAGATTTCCACCGTCACGCACGACGCCGGGATGGTCTTCCTGCCGGGCCGCGCGCCGTATACTCTCGTGGTGCTCACCGAGTATGCCGGGGCTGGCACCGCTTCCGCGCGCAACAAGACCGTCGCCGCCGTTTCCGCCGCCGTGTACGATTTTTTGCAAGCGGCTGCCACCCCTTCGACCCCATGAACCAAACCGCGCGTGACCTGCCCGTGATCGACGGCTTGCGGCTGCCCGAAGACGTGCGCGCGCTGTTGCGTCCGGACGAACTCGTTCCCGACCGCGCGGGCCGCCAGCACCGTCTGCCGCGCTTTTTCTACGAGGTGCGGAGCTGGTCGCAGGCCAAGGAATTATTCCTCACCCCGCACGTCCGGCTGAGCGAACTGCTCATCGTGGACAGCCGCGAGACCCCGCGTTTGCTGGAAGAATTTCCGCACTACGTCCCGTGCGCCGTCAGCCTGCTCGCCCGCGTGCTGGAGGACCTCCGCGCGAGGGTGGGCGGGCCGGTGTTCGTCGCGGCCAACGGCGGCTACCGCTCGCCCGCGCATCGTCTCTCGTCGGCGGCCGGTCCGCATCTCTGGGCGGCGGCGGCCGACCTCTACCGCGTCGGCGACACCTGGCTCAGCACCCAAGCAGCCATCGAAAAATACGGCGCGCTGGCCCGCGAACTCCTCCCGGACGTGAACGTCCTGCCCTACGGCCACCAACCCGGTGAAACGGACGATCATCTCCATCTCGATCTCGGCTTCCTGCGCGTGGTTCCGGCGGGGTGCGACGAGGCGTAGGGTGAAGCCTTAGCAGAGGTGGACGGCGCTCTCCGAGCGGCGTTGGTGATGCTCCACGCCGCAGGCGTCTTACATTTCAGGCGGCTGTCGCTGCAACCGGGACCAATGCCGCTCGGAGAGCGCCATCCACCGATTTGAAGTCGAACGCCGCAAAGGCTAGGATGCGTCCCTTTCCACCGGTCGCCGAAGCTCCCGTTCCCGCTTGAATCCACACGCTCGCAAAAGACCTGGCATCGCCCTCGCCAGCGCACGCGCAGGTCGAGGGTCCGCGCCGGCTCCACGCCAGTCGGTCGTCGGGTTGGAGGCCGAGTTCACGCTGGTCGTGGACGGCCGGGAACAGCGGCCGGAAGACGTGTTCGGCACGCCGGGCGGTTTGCTGCGGTATCACGAGGGCCGAATCATCCCGCGTGTGGGGCGCTCGTGTCACCTGCCGACCGGCGGCGCGCTGTATTTTGACACGGGCGTCATCGAAGTGGCGACGGCGCTCATCGAACTCGACGCCCCCGGCGGTTGCGCGCGCGCGGTGCGTTCGCTTTGGGAACAGATCGCGTTCGTCCGCAGCCAGATCGACCGGTGGGAAGCGCGCACGGGCAAGTCGATGCGTCTGCGAGGATTCAGCGCGCACTACAATTTTTCGCTCTTCGCGCAGGACTCGCCCCGCCTGCATCGGCTCGCGCGCTTGCTGCCGTCCATCCTGGCGGTGCCCGTGATGCTGCTCGCCGCCAACCGCCGCAGCACGGCCATCGGCGCGCGCCCCCGCCCGGGTCGTCTGGAAATCACCGCCGATTTCACCCCCGACCTCGCGCTGACCGAAGCCACGCTGGCTTTCCTGGCGGGCGTCATCGCGGCAACCGCGCGCTTGCCGGAGTCCGACCTGACGCCGGACGCTTTCGCCCGGCTCGGCCTCCCACGCCTCGCGCATTTCCGGCCCAGTAAACACAGCTCGCGCAAAGGCTGGCGGGCGCACGCCGACGACTTCGAGCGCAACCCGTTCGTGGTCGATCCGAACGCGCCGGAATGGCTGCTCACCGACGGCCGCCGCGTCAGCCTGCGCGAGTTTGCCTGCGAGGTGTTACAGGTTTTCACGAGGTCGATCCGTCGTTATGCCGCTCGCGCGACCTTCGTGCATCTGCGCGAGGTGTTCGAGGGAACCGCGCGCTCGCTGCTCGACTTCGAGGAACGCCCTGCCGCGTACGACGACGCCGGCCGCCACATCGACTGGGGCCGCCGCCACTCCCGGTCGCTGCCGCGTTCGGCCTACGAAAAAGTGATCCAGCGCGTGATCCACCACGAGCCGCTGCGGATCGGAAAAAACCGCTACCTCGTCGAGCGGATGCCGGGCTGGTATGAATTCGTTTTCCGCGACGTGAAAACCGGCGAGCGGCGGACGTTCAACCTCGACGAACTCGCCCGGCGCATCGCCCGCGGTGGGGAATGACGCCGCTCAATGCGGGGCCTGCTCGGGCACGAGCCACTGCGGGTCGGCATCCGCCGACGAAGTTTGCGCCGGTGCCACCGCGGCGGTTTGCTGCGGGCGAGAGGGATCAGGGATCGTGTGGTGCGGCGCGGGCCTGTCCAGGTCAGCCGGCCGCACCCAACCTTTCCCGTAAAAGTCCCGGTCCTCGTCGCTCATGAATATACAGCCGCTGCCGGTCAAGACGGTGGCGGCGATCAGCAGGGACAGAAGGACGGTTTTCATCGGGGTTGGAAACGCTGGCAGCGGCACTTTGTACAACATGCCGCTACGGATTCCGACGCGCAACCGGGTTTCCGTCGATCAGGCGAGCGCATCGCGGGAAATGCTGGTAAACTCCCGTTGCATGGAGCGTCCCTCCCTCGATCTTTCCCAGCCGGTGACCGATCTGCCCGGGCTGGGTCCCGTGCGGGCCAAGGCGCTCGAATGCCTGGGGCTGTTGACCGTCGGCGATCTGCTCACGCACTACCCGCGCCGTTACGAGGATCGTCGTCAGTTCGAGCATTTTCCGACGAGCGCGGGCGACAGACCCGTGTGCGTCTGCGGGATCGTCGTGGCCACGTCCAGCAAGCGGTTGCGGGGACGGCAGACCATGTTCGAGGCGACATTGCAGGAGCCCGAGCGGCACGCGCTGAGTTCGCTGCTCGTCGTGCGTTGGTTCAACGCGTACTTCGTGCAAAAAATCTTCGCGGCGGGTCAGCGCGTGGTGATCTACGGCAAGCCCAAAACGCGGGGGGCAGGCGTCGTGATCGACCATCCGGAGTTCGAGATCATCGAAAACGAGGACGACGAGGAAAGTCTCATCCACCTCAAGCGCATCACGCCGGTCTACGCGACGACGGAGGGCCTCAGCCAGCGGGTGATCCGGGGGTTGATCTACCGGACGCTGGCGGCGGTGGACCTCGCGGCCTTGCCTGACGTGCTACCCTCCGGGCTCGACCCGACGCCGCGCGGCACGGCTTTGCGCGCGATCCATTTCCCCGAGGACGAGACGACGCGGGAGGCGGCCCGCCGGCACCTCGTCCTGAGCGAGTTTTTCGCGCTCCAGATGCTTATCGCTGGCCGGCGGGCCAGGACGGTTTCGCGGCCGGGCGAATCCCACTGCGGCGCGGGCGTCCTGATGGACCGGCTGCACGATTCGCTGTCGTTCGGTCTCACGAAAGCGCAGTGGCGCGCCGTCGGCGAGATTCGCGGCGACCTCGCGGCGGCGCGGCCGATGAACCGCCTGCTCCAGGGCGATGTCGGCTCGGGCAAGACGCTCGTGGCCATTTCGGCGATGCTGCTGGCGGTCGAGGCCGGTTACCAGGCGGTGCTGATGGCACCGACGCAGGTGTTGGCGGAGCAGCATTACCTCGTGTTCACGCGCTGGCTGGAGCCGCTGGGCCTCAAGATTGCCTTGCGCACCAACTCCCGCCGCGAGGAGAGCGCCGCGGGCGGCTTCCACGCGGACAACGGCGGCACGGAGGGCGGCGAACTCTCCCTCGGCCTGCCGGGCAAGCGCCAGCCGGACATTCTCATCGGCACGCACGCCCTGTTGTACGAGAAGGAGCCTCCTCCCCGGCTCGGGTTGGTCATCATCGACGAGCAGCACAAATTCGGTGTCCTCCAGCGCGCCCAGTTGACCCAACGGCAAAAAATCGCGCCCGACGTGCTCGTGATGACCGCCACGCCCATCCCGCGCACGCTGGCGATCACGGTCTACGGCGACCTGGACGTGTCGGTCCTCGACGAACTCCCCGCCGGCCGGGGCAAGATCGTCACTGCCGTGCGGCCCAACGACAAGCTGCGCGAGGCGGGCGAGTTCATCCGCAAGCATCTCACCGAAGGACGGCAGGCCTACATCGTCTATCCGCTCATCGAGGAGAGCGAAAAACTCAACGTCAAGGCCGCCACCGAGGGCTGCGAGCACTGGCGGGAAACTCTCAAGCCGTTTCGTTGCGAACTCCTCCACGGCAGGATGCGGCCCGAGGAAAAAGACGCGGTGATGCGGGCGTTCCGCGACGGCGAGGTCCACGCACTGATCTCCACCACCGTCATCGAGGTCGGCATCGACGTGAAGAACGCCAACCTCATGCTCATCGAAAACGCCGAACGCTTCGGGCTGGCGCAACTCCACCAGCTTCGTGGGCGCGTCGGTCGGGGCGAACACAAAAGCTATTGCCTGCTCATGGTCGATCCGCGCGCGGGCGAGGACGCACTCTCGAAGCTGCGCACACTGGAAGAAAGCTCGGACGGCTTTGTCATCGCGGAGGCGGATTTGAAGCTGCGCGGCGCGGGCGACATTCTCGGCACGGCGCAGAGCGGGCTGCCCCCGCTCAAGCTCGGCGACCTGCTCCTCGACGCCGAGTGGATGCGGCTCGCGCGTTCGGCCGCGCGCGATCTTTTTGAATCCGACCCCGGACTGCGCCGTCAGGAAAACCAACGTTTCCGTGCATTCTTGGCCGAAAGTCGGAAAATGACGCTCGCACAGGTTAGTTGAAAACCGGACAACCGAATCGGATCGTATGCTTTTCCGTCGATGAAACGTTTCCTTAGCTTCCTGCTCTTCGTGCTCCTGCTCTGCGTGGCGGTGGCGGCGTTGTGGGTCTGGAAGAACCCGCGTTACGGCCCGCAGGGATTCGATCTCCGGCGGTCGTTGCTCTCGATCATCGGGTCGGCGGACGGCGAGCGCCATCGCCCCGAGAAGTACACCGTCGCCGACGCGCCGTACATCAACGCCGCCGACGTGAACGTCCTCGCCGCCATGAGCCGCCAGCGGGTGCTCCTGGCGAAGGCCGTCGTCCCGTCGGTGGTCAGCATCACCAGCACCCGCACCGCGCGCAGCACCGCCCCGAACGACGACCCGCTTTTCCGCTTTTTCCATCAGGGCATGCATCAGGGCGGTGCCGTCCCGGAAGGTGCCCAGGGCAGCGGAGCCATCGTCAGCAAGGAGGGCCACATCGTGACAAACGATCACGTCATCAAGGGGATGGATCGGATCGAGGTCGAACTCAGCGACGGTCGCCGCAAGCAGGCGATCTTGATCGGCACCGATCCCGACACGGACATCGCCGTGCTCAAAATCGACGCCGACGAACTCCAGCCGATTCCCTTCGGCGATTCCGACGCGGTGGAAGTCGGCGAAACCGTAATGGCCATTGGCAATCCGTACGGCCTGGAGGAAAGCGTCACCCAGGGCATCATCAGCGCCAAGAACCGGACCGCCAGCGAGCGGACCAATGCCCTCTTCCAGATCGACGCCGCCATCAACCCCGGCAACTCCGGCGGACCGCTCGTCAACGTGCGCGGCGAACTCATCGGCATCAACGAGCAGATTTACACCGAGACCGGCGGCTGGCAGGGCGTCGGATTTGCCATTCCCTCGTCCACCGTGCGGCGGTCGATGGACAGCATCCTCACGACCGGGCGCGTCATCCACGGCTACCTCGGCATCGAGCAGGCGCGGCTGACTTCCCAGAACGCCAAGCAGCATGGGTTGGTGGACCGCAAGGGGGTGCTCGTGGACCGGGTCCGGGCGGATTCACCGGCGGAGAAGGCGGACATTCGCGCGGGCGACCTGATCCAGAAATTCAACAACAAACCCATCGCTGACATCGTGGACCTGCGGCGTTGCGTGGACGAGGACGTGAACACCTCCGCGACCATCGAACTCCTGCGCAACGGCCAACCGCTGCTCGTTAAGGCATTGATCGCCGAGCAGCCTCCGCCCGGGTCGAGGTTCTCCTACGTTCCGACTGTTCCGCGCCGTCCCGGCAAAGGGGCGGAAGGCGGCGTGCTCGACGGCGTGCAGGTCGAGGAATTGTCTGTCGGCACGCTTACCCGGCTGGGTTTGCCCGGCGACACGCAGGGAGTCGTCGTGGCCGGGGTGGACTCGGGCAGTCCCGCCGCGGACAAGCTGCGGCCGGGCGATGTCATCGACAAAATCAACCAGCAGGCCGTGGCCACACCGGCGCAGTACGCCGCGCTTTCAGAAGAGTTGCTCGGGGGTGAACCCGCACTGCTTTCGGTCATGCGCAGTCAGACGCGGATGCTCGTCGTCATCAATCCGAGTTGACGTGTTCTGTCCTCGCCGATGAAACTGCTCGCCTGTTGCGCCGTCGCGTTAGTCCTCCCGGCCGCTGGCCGCGCCCAGAATGCCACTCCGCCGACTGCGCGGGGACCGGAGTACGTCGCGGTAATGTCGGCCTTCCCTCCGGAACTGGACGCGATTGAGGCAAAGATGGTGACCGGAAGCGCAAAGCTCCAGACCACGCGCCTCAACGGGATTGAGTTCAAGACCGCGCAAATCGGTGGCCGGTGCTTCGTCTTTTTCCTGACCGGCAAGAGCTTGGTGAACGCGGCGATGAACACCCAACTCGCCCTCGATCATTTCAACATTACAGCCGTTTTTTTCACCGGCATCGCGGGCGGCATCGACCCGGACCTGCATCCCGGCGACGTGGTCATCCCCGCCCGTTGGCACTACCATGCGGAGTCGGTGTACATCAATGAAACGGCACCAGGCCAGTTCGCCCTGCCTGGGTTCTTCAAGCAAAAATACCTCAACTTCGGGATGATCTTTCCCGACGACGCCACGGTCAAGCGGGAGGGGATGGACAAGGAAGAGCAGGTCTCCGCGTTCCCCGCCGACGAGAAACTGCTCTCCGCCGCCCGACGCGCCACCGACGCCATGCCGCCGCTCGCGATAGGCGACCACGCTTCCAAAGTGACGTACGGCGGCGACGGCGTGTCGGGCACCGTCTTTTGCGATAACGCGGCGTACCGCCAGTGGGTGTTCCAGGTCTGGAAAGCGCAATGCGTGGACATGGAATCGGCCGCCATCGCGCACGTCTGTTGGGCGAACAAGACGCCCTGTCTGATCGTGCGCGGCCTGAGCGATCTGGCGGGCGGTCAGGCCGGCACGAACGAGGTGAACGAATACCTGAAAGCGGCGGCGGACCACTCGGCGCAGGTGCTCGTACGCATCCTGCAAAACCTCGACGCCCCGGTCCCGGCGGCCGTGCCATCGCCGGGGCATTGATCAGCCCGTCCCCCGATGGAAGTCCGCACGATCCTGACGCCCGCGGAGATCGCCACGCTGCCCTCGCTCGACCTGCGCGGGACGGTGTGCGTCGTTTTTGACGTGTTGCGCGCGACCTCCACGGTGGTCGCCGCCCTGGCGAACGGCGCGCGGCGGGTGTTCCCCGTGCTGACGGTGGAAGAAGCGTTCGCCCTGCGCCGCGACAGGTTCCCGGATGCCCTGCTCGGCGGCGAACGCGGCGGGGTACGGATCGACGGCTTCGACCTGGGCAATTCCCCGCGCGAGTACACGCCCGGGAAGGTCGCCGGACGCGACGTGATCACCACGACCACGAACGGCACGGTGGCGTTGCGGGCCTGCGCGCACGCGGACGCGGTGCTGGCGGCAGGGTTCGTCAATCTCGACGCGACGGCGGCGTGGTTGCAGGCGCGCGAACCCACCATCGGCACGGTGCTGCTGGTTTGCGCCGGCACCGGCACCGGCTTCGCATTGGAGGATGGTCTGGCCGCCGGCATGTTGGCCCGACGGTTCGACCGGAACATGGACGACGCCACCCGCGCGATGGCCGGACTGTCCGACCGCTTCCACGGCCAGATCGAGACGCTGCTCCCCACAACCGACAACGGCCGCAGGCTGGTCGAACTCGGCCTCAGCGAAGACGTGGCATGGTGCGCCCGCGAATCGGTCTTCGACGAGGTGGCGCTGCTGCACGAAGGCGCGCTGCAATCAGCCCGGAACCTGCTTCCTTCCTCGCAAGCTCTCGCAAAGACGGACCTTCCACCCGCACCGAACATGGAGTAAATTGCGACCCTGATGCGGCCCAAGCGTCAAAAAGTTGCGCTGGCGTTTCTCGGTTCGGTGTTGCTGCACGGAATCGCCCTCCTGCTTTTTGCCCTGATCGTCGTCATGCGTCCGCCCGCGCCGCCCGCGCCGCCGCCGGACGAACCCATGAAGCTGGAGATGGTCCAGGAGGAACCGCCCGAGACTCCGCCTCCCCTCCCCGCGCTGGAAGCGACGCCGACGCCCTCCCCGACCCCCGCGAGCCGGTTCATCGTGGATGCGAACGGACCGGACGCCGACTCGACGCCGCCGGCGGATTCCGCGCTTTCCGACCGCACGACGCGGGCATCTTCCGCCGATCAGAACGACGGCAGCCAGCCCGGAGTTTCACAAAAGGGCGGCAGGATGGCGTCCTTCCGGTTCGACCCCCGTCCGCCCGCACCCGGGCTGATCGCGCCCGCCGAAACTTCCGTGCCGACACCGCTCCCGGAAACCGCCCCGGACCTGCCCAAGCCCGACCAGTCCGCTCGCCGGACCGCCGCCACGCCGCGTCCGTACGCGGCGACGCCGCCACCCGAAGCGACCCCGGCCCCAACGGCCGGTCCCGACGAGTTCGCCGAGTTGATGGCGACGCCCACGCCGACGCCGGAAGACCCGTTCGACCCGTCGATCCGCTCGACCTCGCCCGCCCTGCCGAAACCCGCCGCCCGGACGGCGGCCAGGAGCACCCCCACCCCGCCCGTCGGCGCGGCCCGCAGCGCCGAGACCGGCAGCAACCCGAACCACGGACCCGGCGGGGTGGACACGCTGGCGACGCCGGCCGGACGTTACACGCGCAAGGTTGCGGACATGATCAAATTCATCTGGTATCGCTCGATGGACGCACGCAACGACGCGATGTACGGCTCGACGCTGATCCATTGCACCATCGACCGGGACGGGGTGGTGATCGATCCGAAAGTGGCGACCAACAAAGCCGACCCGATCTTTGCCTCGACCGCGTTGCAGGCGGTCGAGGCCGCGCGGCTGCCGGCCATGCCCGAGGATGTGGTAAAGGAACTCGACGGCAAACGCCTGCCGATGGACATCACCTTCGAGCGTACGCCGCTGCCGCAGGAAGCCGCGCTGCATTGACGCCGCCGCATGGCCGGGCTTTCGTAAGGGCTTTTCACCTGCTATCCTCACGCCGTCGATGATTTCTTACGCTTTCCCGTTCCCGTGGCCGACAACGTTCGCCGCTTCGCCCCTCGACACGATCACGCAGTTCTTCACCAAGGGCGGGTGGTTCATGATCCCGCTGGCGATCTGCTCGCTGGTGGCGCTGACCATCGTGCTCCTGCGGGTATTCGCCCTGCGCCGCGAGAACGTCTTGCCGCACATCGTGGAAAACGAGATCGAGCGTTTCCAGCCCAACGGCAGCGCCGAACAACTCTCGCGGCTGGTGGGTGACGATCCGACGGCCCTGTCCACCCTGACCCGCGTGGCGCTCAACCACCTGCGCGTCTCGCGCATGGAAAACACCGAGGCCGTGCAGACCGCCGCGCGCCGCGAGATCATGCGCCTGGAAGGCGGGCTTTCCGTGCTGGAACTGATCGTCGGCATCTCGCCGTTGCTCGGACTGCTGGGGGCCATCTCGGGTTTGGTGAACGTGTTCTCCGGCCTCGGCAGCGGCAAACAGGCGGCCGAGACGGGTTCGGTGGCGCTGGGCATCGCCGAGGCGTTGAACACGACGATCTTCGGTCTGGCCATCGCGATCCCTACTTTGATCGCGTACACCTATTTCACGAAACGCGTCGAGGTGATGGCCGTGGAGATGGAATCGCTCATGGCCGAGTTGCTTTCGAAGTGTTACTACCAGCGTCCCAACCGCCCGGCGGGTGCGCCGTCCAGCCTGATCCCCGAAGCGGAAGACGCCCCGCTCTCCATCAAATCGAGCTACCGGGAACAGGTGCGCCGGATTTCGTCTTCCGCCGTCACGCAGCCAGGGGCGGAAACCAACCCTGATCCGGACCCCGCCTGAGTTCCGGCCCGCTGCTGCAACCGCCACGCCGTTCCACGATGCATTTCTACCGCCGCCGCCGGGTTTCGCCGGTCATCACCATTGTCTCCCTGGTGGACATTCTGACGATGGTGCTGATGTTCTTCGTGTACACCACGACTTTCAAGACCGCGACGCCGCAGGTGCAGATCGTTCTGCCCGAATCCAAAGTCGGCACACAGGCCGCAAGCCAGACGAAACCGGCGTTCCTCGCCATCGACAAAACGGGGGACGTGTTCCTGGATGATAAACCGATCTCGGTGGATCAATTGGGGGACGCGATGAAAAAGTTGCAGGGCGAGGGCCGCAACGTGGCGATGAAAGCGGACGAGGAAGCGCCCTTCGGCAAAATTATGAAGGTGCTCGATGCCCTCAAAACTGCCGGCGTCGAGCATATTCCGGCGCTGACCCGCCCCAACGAATAACTTTTGTTTCATGGTTTCGAGATCGTGAAATACGGCGACCCCGTGCTGCGGGCGAAGGGAAAGCGGATCGAGGTTCTCGACAACCGCATCAAGCAACTGGCCGCCGACATGCTGGAGACGATGTACGCCGCGCACGGCCTCGGACTGGCCGCGCAGCAGATCGGCCTCGCGTTGCAGATCACCGTCGTGGACGTGGCCCCCGTGCAAGGCAGATCATCCGAGCGCGATGGTCATGGACGGCAAACCGGTGGACATCAAGGACTGGATGCCGATGGTGCTCGTCAACCCGAAGCTGGAACTCACCGCCGACCGCGAATCCGCTAGCGAGGGTTGCCTGAGTTTCCCGGAAATCCACGGGGATGTCCCTCGTTCACCGACGATCAAGGTGCGGACCGCAGCTCATCGACGGCCGCGAGGTAACATTTGAAGCTGCAGGAATGCTCGCCCGCGCGATTCAGCACGAGGTCGATCATCTGGGTGGGGTGCTCTACATCGACCGCATGAACTCCGCGACGAAGGTGAGTCTCGGCAGTCGTTTGAAACGTTTGCAGAAGGAAAGCTTGTCCAACCCGACGCAGGGCAAGCCACGTCCCGCGAAGCATCAGCCCGCGAAGAAGCCGGGGCCGGGCGCGAGCGAGACGGACGAGATGTAGTTTGGGTGTCCTCCGGTTTGTAGGGCAGGCGCATCGCCTGCCGCGTTTCGGGATGCCGGGTCCCCTGCACGCCTCCTTGTTTTCGCCGGCTCCCAGTTTTAGCCCCGGCAGGGGCTAAAACACCGTACAGGCAACTGAAAAACGCTTTAGAAGGATTCACCCCGTCGTTCGCAAACCGCTGGCAATCGCGTTGATCGACAGGAGCAACTCCGGGCGCATCCGTTTCGCGGCCTCGTCGTCACCTGCGGCTTGCAAGCCGCGCCAGCGTGCCAGCAATCCGATCTGCTGATGATGCAGCACGCGTAACGCATGGGCGCGCAGATTCAGCGTCTTCGCCGCACGGGGCCGCAACGCCATCGATTGCCGTCCGAAACACTCTGCCAGCATCGCGCAGGTGCGGTCGAATTCCTCCATGATCCGGCCGAGGAACGACGCCCGCACCGCCTCATTTCCCACCAGCGCCGCGTATTGCGTCATGATCGTCGCGGTCCGCGCTGGCGAGGTTGGTTTCGACGTTCATCAGGACGTAGCGCAAAAACGGCCAGCCGCCGTTGAGGGTCGATTTGAGTTCCGCGAACCCGGCGGCGTCCTCGTCGCGCAAGCGGGCGAGCGCGCTGCCGACGCCGTACCAACCCGGCAAGTAAAAGCGCGCCTGGTTCCAACTGAACACCCACGGGATCGCCCGCAGGTCAGCGAGCGTTCGTTGACCTGTCCGGCGTGAGGGCCGCGAGCCGATGCTGCTCTGTTCAAGCGCGTCGATGGGCGTGGCCTGACTATAGAATTCCATGAAGTCCCGCTCCTTCAAGAGTCCCTCGTAAACCTCGCGGCTGGCCGCCGACAAGCGATTGACGGACGCTTCCAGCAAGCCGCCGAACAGCCGGCGCGACCGGCGGCCCGCAACGACGTGCCCGCCGTGCCCGGCGAGAAGCAGTTCGAGGTTGAAGTTGGCGGTCGCCGCCGTTGGCGTATTTTTGCGCGATGGTCTCGCCCTGTTCGGTCAGCCGCAGGTCGCCGTTGACCGTCCCGCGGGGCAGGGCGTCCAGGAAACGGTGCGTCGGCCCGGCCCCCGGCTGATCGTGCCGCCGCGGCCGTGGAAGAACCGGATGCGCACCCCGGCCTCGCGCGCCGACTTCGGTCAGGGCCGATCTGCGCGCGGTGCAGCGCCCATTGGCTGGCGAGGATGCCGCTTTCCTTGTTGCTGTCGCTGTAGCCGATCATCACCTGCTGCACCGGCTCGGCCCCCGTCGCCCGCCAGCGCGCGCAAGCTGCGCTGCGTGACCGGGATGCGCGAGGAACGCCCGCATGATCTCCGGCGCGCGTTCGAGGTCCTCGGCCGTCTCGAACAGCGGCGTGACCGGCAGCGCGGCAGACCAGTCCTTCCGGCGTGCTTGCGCGCCAGACCCGCCTCGCGGGCGAGCAGATAAACCACCAGCAGGTCGCTCAACTGCCGCGTCATGCTGACGATCAGCGCGCCCAGACCCGCCGGGGCCGCATGCGTGTCGAGTGCTCGACCAGCAGCCGATAGCAGGACAAGCACCGCGTCCGCCTCCGGCCCGGCGGACGCGCCCGGCGTGCGCGAACGGCCGCGACGAGCACAGTTCCGCTTCGATGAACGCCAGCCGCCGCTCCTCGTCCCAGTCGGCGAAATCGTCGCCGGGATGCCCGGCGAGCGTCATCAACTGCCCGAGCGCCTTGTCGTGGAAGCGGGAGTTTTGCCGGATGTCGAGCGCGGCGAGATGAAAACCGAACGCATCCACCGCGCGCAACACCGGCAGCACGTCGCGCTCGGCGATGCGCCGCGCGCCGACCTCCACCAGCGAGGCGTAGAGTTGTTCCAGGTCGGCGGTCAAGTTCGCCGCGCGCGCGTACGGTGCCGACGTGCGCGCGCGCGGACCGCCGCGTGCGTCGGCGGCAGCTTGAGCAGCAGCAGGCGCACGTATTGTTTCCAGGGTTCCTCGGGCGCGTCGTGCAGGATGGCCTGGCCGCGTTCGCCCGCTTCCTCCATCAGCCGCGACAGGTGCGTGGAGAACGACGCGGGCGGACTCTGGACGTGGTGCGACAGGCACAGGCGGCTGGCGAGATGGTCGAGCTGGCGGCTGATGACATGCAGGCCGCCCGCGCGCAGTTCGGCCAGCGTTTCGCGCGTGGTTTCGCGCGGTGACGAGCGGGTGGCCGTCGCGGTCGCCGCCGACCCAGGTGCCGAACCGCAGGCGCGGCAGCGCGCGGCCGTCGCCGAGCAGCGCGGGATCGAACCCGGCGTCGCGCCCAGGCCTGGCGCAGGCGGCGGTCGAGTTCCGGCAGCGCGCGCGGGAAAACTTCCCGGAAGTAGTACATCAGGTTGCGCCGTTCGGCGGCGACCTCGGGCTTGCGCAGCAGGATTTCGCCGGTGCGCCAGAGCCGTTCGAGCGTCACCTTGATTTCCTCGCGCCCGTCGGCCAGTTCGAGCGGCGTGTGGCGCGGGTCTTCGCGGGCGTGCAGCAGTTGGAACAGCCGCCGGTGCTGTTCCAGCGCCGTGGGGCGTTTGGCCTCGGTGGGATGTGCGGTGAGCACGGGTTCGACGATCACCTGCGCCAGCCCGGCGGCGATTTCCTCCGCGCTCAAGCCCGCCGCGCGCAGGCGTTGGAGGTTCGCGCCCCAGAGACCCGGTTCCGACGCCGGTCCCGGCCGCCTTTTCCCGCGCGCGGCGCACCTGCGCGGAGACGTTTTCCTCGATGAGGTTGAGCAACTGGAACGCCGTGGCGTACACCTGCCCGAGCCGGGCGGGAAACTCGGTCGCCGCCGGCGCGTCGTCGGTGGCCGCGCCGGCGTCGCGTCCAGGGCACGAAACGCGCCAGATTGCCCCTCGCCGAGTTCCACGAGCACCTCGCGCAGGCATCCCATCACGAACGCCAGGTCGTCGTCGATTTTGGCCAGGCCGGCTTCGAGCAGATCGGCGGGTGGTGCGCTCATCGTGAAACCCTTCCCTGTACCGTGCGCAACGAGCCCATGGCGGGACTTATACGGGAGAGTCTTCGCGCCCGCGCAAATCCTTTCTCATCCGGCACCGGCGAGGCGGCCCGCGCGGCGTCGAGCGCGGCGAGGATCGCGCTGGCAAAATCTCCCGGCTGTCGCTCCTCCGCCTTACCCGCATAAGGGACAGGCGGTGCATCGAGCGAACGGATATCGAACTCCGCGGGCACGTCGCCCATCAGGGTCTCGAAGAACGTCGCGGCCGGAGGCGCGAACGGAAAACACCGCCAGAGCGCGTAGCCGTTCAGCCCGTAGTTGAACGCCACGCGCGACACCGTGGACGCCACCGAGTACACGGCCTGCGATCCCGGCGGCGATTCTTCAGCAAATAAAGCTCGGCGACCTCCAGATCGTCCTCCGGGATGAATCCGCGCAACCGCAAGCAGCCGGCGCTCGCTCGTTTCCGCCGGGTGCGGACGGTAGACCAACCGGCAGCGGTCCGTCGTAGTGCCGCCGCAGATAGTCGAGGCAACCGTTGAGGGTCGCGGCGTACAGATGCGGATCGATGTTCCGCACGAGCAGATAAGGCGTGCCGAAAAAGACGACATCGCGCAACACTTCGCGCTCGTTTTCGTCGTTGTCCGTCGGCAGGAAAGGAGCGAAATCCGCCAGGCCCGGAAACGGCGCGGCGAACACGCGTTCGCCGACCGCCGGACGGACGGTCCGCACCACTGTTGCTGAAAAGCACGAGTGCCTGGAAAACTTCCGGGAGTTCCTTTTCCAACCGCTCCAGCCGCGCGCCGTCGCCTCCCATCCGCCGGTGCTTGCGGTGCACGGTGCGGCCCACCCCGGCCATCCGCTCCAGAAAATGGTTTTGCAGCCAGCCGGAGGTCGTGGCCCGGAAGCCCGGTGTGTCGGCCGGCCGGATGGCGTCGGCATAAAACTTTGCCGGCAGACAAAGCACCTTCGGGACGCCCGGGTACGCCGAGGCTAGGGCGTTGGCCAGATTGGTGGTGCTCCCGAGGGCGATGATCGTATCGCGCCCCTCGATCCCTAGCGCCGCCAGCGCGGATTGCCGGCTGCGGAGTTCGCGCACGTAGCGCCCCGCGTCAAAAAGCCCGCGGACGGGTTTGACCTTCGCCATCGGATGAACGCCGGCAAAAAGAGAATGAAACTCCCGCCAATCCGCGTGTTGCCACCAGCCGGACCGCTCATGGATCAGGTGGCACGACGCGAAACGATCCCGCGTCAGCGCGGCAATGCTGAGGGCGACCACGAGGTTATCGGGCCGGGTCAGGGCAATCCACAGTCGAGCGGTGCGCATCGGGCGGAACTTTTCTTTTCAGGATAGACATACCCGGGGGTAGTTTCCAGCGGCCAGCGGCGAAGAGCGTATCTTTACAAAATATACTGAGTCCGCTACATATCGCCGAATGTCCGTGAACACCGATCCGCCTGCTGAAGGGGAAGGCAAATCGCCGGACGAGAAGCTCCCGATGCAACGCCGGGTGTTCGGCACCCAGCGTCGCGCCTCCCCCGCCCCGGCCGATTCGCGCCCGGAGTTGGAAGAGAAGCTGGCCAACCTCGCCGACAGCGTCAAGGTCCTGCAAAGCCACCTCATCGGCGGATCGGCGGCAGGCGCGCCGACGGCCGAGCCGGAAGCGAAGCCGCGCAAGTTGAAGCGATTTCACCGGATGGCCGATGACGAAGCGGTCGAGGCGGAGGTGGAACCCGTGCTCGATCACGAAGTGCGGGGCACCGAGTCCACGCTGAACAAAAACATCGCGTGGCCGCGGCTGGCACGCGTGGACGAGGGACTCACGTACGCGCGTGCCCGTGCAGCCGGGTCCAACCGGAAGCATTCCATCATCGTCTGGGCGCTCGCGCAGCTCGCCGGACTCGCCCTGCTCTTGTTAGGGTTCTGGGCCGGTCAGTCGTTGTCCGGCGATGACGAGGCACATTCCAATTCTTCGGACGCCGCTTCCGCAACGAAGTCCGCGGTCTCCGATCCACTCGTCCGCGTCGGCGTGAACGACCGCGCGCTGGAAACCGTGGAGCGGGGGCTGAAAGCCGAAAAGGCGAACGACCTGGACACCGCCCGTCATACCTGGGAAAGCGCGGCGGCCGGACAGGTACGCTTGCCGGGCGCGGACTACCGGCTGGCGATGGTGGCCATTCTGAACAACGATATTTCCGGGGCCGACATGCATCTTGCCGATTCACTTGCGGCCGGCGAGATGATGGCGAGTGCTTATTTCGTCAACGCGTGCTTCGCGGGCAGGAAAGGCGATTACGTCGATGTGGCCCGGTATCTCGCCCGTTCCGTGCGGGTCGAGCCGTACAGCGCCAAATACATGTTCTGTTGGGGGGAAGCGTTGCGGCGGGCTGGCAAGGCGCAAGCGGGTGCCGACGCCATCACGCAGGCGCTCGACCGGCCGGCCTCGCCCGCCGACCTGGAGCTTTTCAACTTCAAGCTGCGTCTGGCAAGAATGGAGACCGGTCACGACGCCGCGTTCGAGGCCGAACTCACCGACCATCTTTCCAAAACGCCGGTCGCGGGAGATTGGTTGTTACTCGCGGCGGCGCGCGACATGAGCCAGGCCGCCTATCCGAGTGCCGCCGGCCACCTGCGCGCAGCGGCGCAGGTGTTGATGCCCGAGGTGTTTCACCTGCTCGTGCAGGATTTCGCTTTCCAGAGTTACGCCAACCGACCGGACGTGACCGCGTTGTTGAACGTCCCACGCCCGCCGTCGTCAGTCGGACCACTGGACCCCGGTGCATGGCCGACGGACGAGGCAGACCCCGCCACGTGGCCGCCGTTCGCGCCCGCGCTCTGAGAAAGCGGGTGAGAAGGTTCTGAACAGGCCGTAGCGGCCGGTCGTCTCAAGGTAGGGATGGCTCTCCGAGCCGTCCCAAGATTGGCTTGGGTGATCTCCGTGTGCACGACGCGCCTCGTCGGAAATATTTGGGACTGGCTCGGAGAGCCATCCCTACCTTGGTGACGATGCGCTTGCGGCGGGCTTCCCACGCGTCCTCTGAGACCAGGGCGACGGGACCTCGTGCTTTTTGATGCCGCTCAGGCCACGGGTTATGGCCCCTTGTCCGGGATGATGAGTTTTTCCGTGCCGCAGAGCCGTTTGGAAAGATCGACGGGGGCGTCGAGTGAGGCGTTGCCCCCGGCCGGGTCGATCTGATAGCTCCAAACGTCAAAGCGTTCCCAGCGCGCCGCCCCGTAGATCGTCGAAAACGCGCCATCGACGGCGTCCAGACCGTGCGCGATCTTGATCCGGCCGATGCGCGGCACGTTGAAACGTGCGTCGAACACGTGCCAGCCGCTGCTCAGGTACACCTCGAAGTACGCATGAAAATCCATCGGCGTGCCCGAATCGAGGAACGCGATATCCGAGACGTAACCTGACACGTAACGCGCGGGCAGGTTGAAGGTGCGGCAAAGCGCGATGGCCGTGTGCGCGAAGTCGCGGCAAACGCCGAAACGCTGGGCGACGATGTCCGAGGCCGAGGTGTTCGGCGAGCCGCTGAATTGGCGATACTCGATGTGATCGTGCACCCAATCACAAATCGCCTGCACGCGCTCGGCCCCGTGGGCGATCTGACCGAAGTGCTCGAAGGCAAAGTCGAGCAGCTTGTCCGAGTCGCAGTACCGGCTCGGCAGGGTGTAGCGCAGCACGCTGTCGGGCAACTGCTCGATGGGCACCGGCGGACCGAAACCTTCCGAGTTCTCCACCGCCGACGGCACCCAGATGAGGGAATCGTACCGGATGGTGTTGAGGCCCTTGTGCAGCTTGAACCGGTGGATGATGTTGCCGTGCGAATCCTCGTATTCCAGCATTCCCTGCCGTGGGCTGACGCTGAGCCGTTCGCTCTCGACGAGTTGTCCGAGCCCCTGGCGCGGCTTGAGCGTGAGGATGATCGGGGCGGGAAGATTGGCCCCGTAGGTGATCTGGCAGCCCGCGCGCACGAGCAAATCGAGCGGTGGCGCGTCGAGCGTCGGGAGGCGGGCCGGGTCGGCGTTCAGCGTGGTACTCATGTCGGAAAAAGGAAGGGTCCGGCTCAGGGCTTTGCGTCCAGCCGGTCGAAAAACTCGTGGAACAGCGGCGCATATTGCTCGTGGCGCTCCGGGTGGTATTGCACGCCGAAGCAATAGGGATAATCGCGGCGGCGGACCTGCTCGATGATGCCATCACCGGGCGACCAGGCCTCGACCTCCAACCCATCGCCGAGACGGTCGAGCGCCTGATGGTGTGAACTGTTGATCCGTTCGTAACGCGTGTGCTCCGGGGCAGCCTGGCCATAGGTGACCGGTTGGAGGTTGCCCAGGCGCAGCGCCGGCGCGTTGTGGCCGGGAATGTCGAGGTGAAGAGTTCCGCCGAGGACGACGTTCAACACCTGCACGCCCTTGCAGATTGCGAACACCGGAAGCCCCCGCGCCACCGCCTCACGCGTCGCGGCAAATTCCCAGGCGTCGCGTTCGGGCTGCGCGTCCTCCTCGATCACCGACGGATCGGGGATAGGCTGACGGAGATGTTCCGCGCCGATGTCCGCGCCACCCGTCAGCAGCAGCCCGGCCGCGCCGGCCGGCAGCACGCCTGCGCCGTCCGCCGACGCCCCCACGCGACGCGCATTGCGCACGTCCACGTCGGGGCGTTCCAGGAACCAGCGCGCGAAAAACGGCTCGTCTTTTTCACGAACCCAGGTGGCAAGTATCGGCATCGGATTTTACAAGTTCGGTCGGGCCAGGGCAATCAGCCGCACGGAAGATCGCCAGGTAAAATTCCCTCGTACCGTCTCCCTCGAAAACATGCGCTGTCCGTCCCGGTTCCTGCAGGGAGACTTTGACCGCGAGAGCGCCAAAAGTCCAACCAGAAACCACGATCCGGCGCGCGCTTCACCCTTAGGGGAATTCCCCCAATTGCCCTGGGGAACTTGCCCTACGCTTTGAACTATGCTCTGGCATGCTCCGTGGTGATACAGTGTTGGAACGATTTAATACGATGCAAACACGTCACCGGCTGGTTTTAGTGGACGATCACAGTGTCATCCGCGACCTCTTCAAGTTTCAACTCTGCCGCAGCGAGCCGCTGCGGTATGAAATCGTCGGCGAAGGGTCCACGGGTCAGGAGGGCGTGGACGTTTGCCTCCAGATGCGGCCGGACATTTTGCTGCTCGACCTCATCCTGCCGGGGCTCAACGGCGTGGAGGTCTTCCGGCGGCTGCAATCCAAGCTGCCACGGATGCGCACGCTGTTTTTCTCGGCGTCGATGCGTACTCCTCTGATCTCGGAGGCCTTTGAACTCGGCGCTTCCGGGTTCGTCGGCAAACCCCGCCCTTGGAGCACGGTGCTGGAGGCGGTCAACCTCGTGGCGGAAGGCGGGAAATATTTCGATCCGGCGGTGGCGTATCTCGCCGGCCGCGCCGCGCGCCAGCCCGCGCCGGAAGACCTGACGGGCCGGGAACGCGAGGTCGCGCAGTTGATCGCGGAGGGCCACAGCACGAAGGAAATCGCCGGACTGCTCGGCGTCAGCGCCAAGACCATCGACAAACACCGCACGCGCATGATGGAAAAACTCCACGTCCACGACGCCGTCGCCGTGACCCGCTACGCGCTCCAGGCGGGGTTGACCACGTTGGAATAAAGACTGCCTCACCCGTCCCGCGTCATTTGCCGGTGCCGCCCGGCAGTCCGAGACGGTCGCGGGCTTCGACGAGCTTCGCGTACAACGGTTGCAGACCCTCGGGAATCACCCGCGTCGCGCCGAGCACCGGCATGAAGTTATGGTCGCCCGCCCAGCGCGGCACGATGTGCAGGTGGAGATGGTCGGCCACCCCGGCCCCCGCGCAAGTTCCGAGGTTGAGGCCCACGTTGAAGCCCTGGGCGTGCACGACCGCGCGCAGGAGCGTCTGCGCGTCTTCCGCCAGCGTGAGCAGTTCCAGTTTTTCGTCGGCGGTCAGTTCCCCGAGATCGGCGGTCTTGCGGTAAGGCACCGCCATCAGATGTCCCGCTGAGTAAGGGAAACGATTCATGATGAGGTAGCCGCACTTGCGCCTCAACACGACCAGATGCGCCGCATCGTCGGAAGTTTGCGCGGCCTCGGTAAAGAAATCCGGCAGCGGCCGTTCCAGCGAGAAATACTCGACCCGCCACGGTGCCCACAGGGATTCGAGCTGACCGGACAAGCTCATGGCTGCACGGCCTCCTGCCCGGTGACCGCGACCGGAGGCCGCACCGCCAGCCAGAGCCAGCCCGCAAGCAGGCACAGGCCACCGAACGGGGTCACGTGGACCAGCCAGTGCGGCCCGCCGGCCGCCGCCGCGTAGAGACTGCCGCTGAAGAGGAAGATGCCCGCCCCGAACAAACCGAACGACGCCTCCGGCAGAGGCCGCAGACAGGCCGCCAGGAGCATCACCGCCGCGTGGGTCGCCTGATAAAACACCGCCCTTTCCCACCATTCCCGCGCCTTGGGCTGGAGCGCGAACACGTTCTCCATCCCGTGGGCACCGAGCGCACCGAGCGCGACCGCGAGAAACCCCAGGAGCGCGGCGACACGAAAGGCTCGAACGGAGACGACTTGCATCGGGGAAGCGGGACAGGTCCGGGTCAATGCAGCAGCGTCGCTTCCGGCGAAGCGGACGGCGACGGCGGCGGCGAGGAGGCATCGGGAACGCTCGCGGCCGACGGGGAAGCATCCGGGGCCGGCGAATCGACGGGCGCGGGTGGGTTCATCGCGGTGGCGGGCTTCGTGGAGGGACCCTTGGGATAAAACCTTGCGAGTTCCTTCTCATACCGGAACTGCGAGAGATAATAGTCACGCAGGCGGGACGCGAAAGTCTCGGAGTCACCGCGCGCCGACGCCCGGTCGAGGTAGCCGGCGGCGGCGGCGAATCGGCCGTTGTGCATCTCCTCGGCCGCCGCGGTGATGAGCCAATCCATGCTGGGATTCGGGAGCGCGAGTTGTTTGGCCAGATCGTCGGCGAACTCCTTTCCCTGGCCGGCCTCGATCTGTGCCAGCCGCAACGTGAGACGATAGAGACTTTCTTCCTCCGGCTCGCGCAACCGGTCGATGGCCTGTTTGAGACGCACGATGGCCGCCTGTTCTTTGCCCAAACGGCGCAGAGCCGATCCCCAGTAATAAAAGTTCCGCGCGCCAAACGGATCGACCTTCGTGGAAGTTTCGTATTCGTTCATGCCGATCCCACGGGTCAGACCTGCCCGGCCGGCGCTCAAGGTCGCCCGCATGTTGTAGACTTCGCCGATGTTCTCGCCTTCGACGAGGGCGTCGTTCAACAGCGGCAGCGCCTTGACGTAATCTCCCTCGAACACCGCGAGTTGGGCCAGTTGAAACGTGAGTCCGCGCACGTGCTCCCCCGACGCCTTGACCTTGCCGAGCAGGTCGGCCGCCGTTTTGAAATCGCGGTTCTGTTCGGCTGCCATCGCCTGATCGATCAGCGCGGCGTTGGCGTCGGACAACAGGTTGGTCGTGACTCTGCCGTCGCTGTTGACGACCTCCGGGGCGGCCGGGGCGGCGGGGGGCACAACGACCTTTGAAACACTGAAGCGTCCCAACACGAAGCTGCCCACGAGCAAAGCCAGCGCGCCCAACTGCGTTGCCACCCCGAGCCAGCTACCGCGCCTGGAAGCCGTTTGCTGCCGACGCACCCGCGAAGTCAGCGGCTCCGCCGGGACGGGTGAGTCCTTCGCGGAAGACGCTGCCTCCGACGGGACCTTCGGAGCGACGATTCTCCGGCGCGGAGGGTTCTGTCACCGACCTGCCGGCAAGGACGGGGACCGGGGCGGTCGGCGTTTCGACTTTTGCGTCGGTATCCCGGCGTTGAAACTTCTTTTTTTCCTTCGGCAGAGGCCCGCGTGGAGCGGACGATCCTGCTGCGGGGTCCCCCCCGACCTGACCGCGCATCCATTCGAGGAAATCGTTGAACCCGGGCGGCCCTCCGGCCGGGGGTGCGTCCTTCGCGGTGTTGATGTTCGGCGGATTGACGCGCGGCGCGGGAGCCAGGGGCTTTGCCTGCGGCGGCAGGTTGTAGCCGGGGTTATTCGTGTCTGGGGAAGGTCCGTCGGTATCGGCCATAAGGTAAAACAGCGCCTCGCCTACCTACCGGAGAACGTCCGGGATGTAAAGGGTCGCCCCCGCCGCCCCGATGTTTTCGCGGGGGTTGCCTGTTTCGACGTTCCTGCCGTAGTCTGAGTCGATGAGCGAGCACGGCACGGCGGCGGTCCAGGGGGAGCGCGGCATCGTGGTGCAGAAGTACGGCGGCAGCAGCATGGCCGGGCCGGAGAAAATCCGCGCCGTGGCTCGGCGGATCATGCAAACCCACGCGGCGGGCCACGCCGTGTGCGTCGTCGTCTCGGCGATGGGCGACACCACGGACGATCTCCTCGCCACCGCCAAACGCCTGTCGGTGAACCCGCCGCGCCGGGAACTGGACATGCTCCTGTCCGCCGGCGAGCGCATTTCGATGGCGCTGTTGTGCATCGCGCTCCGCGAACTCGGCGGCGACGCGATCAGCTTCACCGGCAGCCAGAGCGGCATCATCACCAACGACCGCCATTCTGACGCGCGCATCATCGAGGTCCGCCCCTTCCGCGTGCAGGACGAACTCGCGCGCGGCAAGATCGTGGTGGTCGCGGGCTACCAGGGCGTTTCCTACAAGAAGGAGGTCACCACCCTGGGCCGCGGCGGCAGCGACACGACGGCGGTGGCGATGGCCGCCGCGCTCGGCGCGCAATGGTGCGAGATTTGCAGCGACGTGGATGGGGTGTATTCCGCCGACCCGCGCGTCGTGCCGGGGGCGCGGCGACTGGGCGAACTCAACTACGAGGAAACCCAGGAAATGGCCGAGGCGGGCGCACGTGTGCTCAACGCGCAGGCCGTCGAGTTCGCCAAGGAGCGCGGCATCGCCATCTACGCGCGTGCCACGGCGCAGCCGCCGCCGGGGCAGGCGGGCGGCACGCTCGACGGCACGGTGGTCCGGCGGTTTGCCCCGCGCCAACCGGGCAGCGTCGCGGCGGTCGTCAGCGAACGCGACGTGCTCTACCTGAGTGCGGTCGGCACCGCCGGGCTGGCCGAACGCGTGCTCGCCCTCCTGGACCGTTGCCACGCCATCGGCAAACAGTTTCAGGTGCACAGCCCCGGCGGGGAGCCGGGAACGAACGATGACCATCTGGCGCTCGTGCTCTCGCGCGAGAACCTGCACGGCGAATCCGTCTTGCGTCGGACGGTCGAAGATTTCAACGCGGTCAGACATTCGTCCGAGCGGATCACGATTTATGATGATCTCGGAGCGGTCAGCGCCATCGGCGCGGGGATCAACGCGAGCTACCGGAACCTCCTCGCCGGAACCGCGTGCCTGCGTGAGGCGGGCACCAACGCTCGCGGGATGGCGACCTCGTCTTTCCGGATCACGTGGCTCGTGGATCGCCCGAGCCTCGACGATGCGGTCCGCCGTCTGCATGCGTTTTACATCGAAGACCGTTCCTCACTCGTTCCCTGACCTTCTCCCCCGCCCCCATGAAAATCCTTGCCTGTTTGCTCGCCGGCCTTTGTTTGCCGTTGTTTGTCTCTGCCCAAGAGCCCGGAATCGGCGAAACCCGATTTCCCGAAGACCGCCCCGTCACCCTCTCGAACGACTCCATTGGCCACATCTACGCCGAGATCGAAACCTCGAAGGGCTTGATCGAGGTCGAACTCGACTTCCAGTCAGCGCCGCTGACCGTGATGAACTTCATCGGTCTCGCCGAGGGCACGCTGCCTTTCTGGAACCGGCCGCTGGGCCAGCCGTTCTACGACGGACTGACGTTTCACCGCGTGGTCAAGGATTTCGTCATCCAAGGCGGCGATCCCCTTTCGGCCGATCCGGCGACGCCCCCTGACAAGCTCGGGGAGGGCGGTCCTGATTATTCGTTCCCCGATGAGTTCAGCCCGGGCCTGGCGCACGACATGGCGGGCGTCATGTCGATGGCCAACGATGGACCGGACACGAACGGCAGCCAGTTTTTCATCACCCTCGCCGAAACCAACCGCCTGAACTACCTCCACAGCGTTTTCGGTCAGGTCGTGCGCGGGATGGAGGTCGTCAAGCAGATCGCGCCGGGGGACCGGATCGTGCACGTCACGATCAGACGCACCGGCGCGGCGGCGGAGGCGTTCCGGGCAGACGCCGCGCGGTTCGAGGCGTTGAAAGAGGCCACGCTGGCCAAACGCCATCCCGCCGCGCCGGCCGGATACTCCTACCTCCTCGACGGGACGCGGTCGTTGCCCGACTTTCGGGTGAAGAACTTCAATTACAAGCTTGCCAACTACGAGCGTACGACCGGCCACCGCATCGTGGTGCGCTTGTGGTCGTACGACACCGAACCGCTTGGAAATGTCCGGGGTCACGCCGTGAAAGGCGTCGCTCGCGATCTGGGATTACCTGATGCGGGCGACAATGTGTTGGCGTGTTACTTCCCAACACCCGGTGGGTGGATCACTCGCCTCGGAGAAAAGACTTATCCGGCCTTGCTGGGTGCGAATGGGACCACCGAAGAGTTGATGGCCAACGGGGTGCTGCACGACCGCAAAACCGCGCTCGTCGCTCGCGCCGATGCCTTGGCGCAGGAAGGCAAACTCAAGGAAAGCGTTGACGCGGTGATCGACACGTTGATCCTCACGCTCGACGACTACACTCTTCACCAGCGTTAGCCGAATCGTTCATGCGGTAGGTGCGTCCTTTCCAGGTGACGCCGCGTTGCGTACTCAACCGCCAACTGTTCAACCCGATGAGCAGGGACAACGCCTGACCGACCGGATGCAGCCAAACGCCCGTCCAGGACGTGCCGAACCGCATCGCCAGCGCCGCGCGCAACCCGTAGAGCCAGCCGACCTGCAACACCGGCAGCCACCACCACCGCCCGCTGACCCACGGCAGGCATGCCCAGACGAACGGCAGCACGAGCCCGACGGCTTGCAGCACGCCAAACATCCAGAACGTCGCGGCCGATTCCGCGAAGGCCGCCCGCAAGTTTTTGGTGAAGCCTTCCCAGACCTCGGCGAACGACGTGTACATCCGGCAGCGCACGAGGCGCGAGCCATCGCAGTTGACTAAGCGCATGCCCTCCGCCGTGCGCGCGGCCACGAGGCGGCCGAGCGCCACGTCCTCCACTAGATGATCGCGCACCGCCGCGTGCCCGCCGATCCGCTCGTAGGCTTCCCGGTGAAAAAGGATGAACTGCCCGTTCGCCGCGCCGAGGGTGGCGAGACCGCGCGCAGACATTCGGCGCGCGTATTGCGGATAACGCTGGAGCCGGTGCAGGACGCGGTGCGGCAACGCTCCCAGCAGCAAAACGTACACGAGCGGGATCACCGCTTTTTCGCTCCAAGTGCCCGTTTCCTGCCGGGGCCAGGCGGAGAGGAGCGACGCGCGCGTGTCGATGGCATGGCCCACGCACGCGCCGAGCGCCCCGGGCGTATGGACGGTGTCGGCGTCGGTGTACAAGAGATATTCGCCCCGCGCCTCGGCGGCGAGTTGATGGCACGCCCAGTTCTTGCCGACCCAACCGGCGGGCAGCGGACGGCCTTCGACCAGACGGCGAACCGACGTTTTTTCGCGCGACAAGCCGAGGTCGAGGACCACGCGCGCCGTGTCGTCCTCCGAATGGTCGTCGAGCACGACGATCTCATAGTTCGGATAATCCTGCGCGAGGAGCGAACGCAGGCAGGGCGCGATGCGCCGCGCCTCGTTGCGCGCGGGCACGAGGACCGAAACCAGCGGCGCGTCCGGCGCGTCGAAGCGTCGCGGTCGCGGGGTGACGAAGACGCCCCAGTTCAGGACAATGTTCAGTGTCACCACCAGCAGAAACACACTGACGGCGAGGTGATAGATCAACATCCAACTCATCGGGGGCACGACCACCGTAATCGCCGTCACCGGCCGGCGCGAAGAAAAAACCGCCGCCCGGCGCGGGTGGCCGGACGGCGGTTGTGAAGGTTCAGGTTTTTAGCTGCGATCAGCTTGCCGCCGCCGCCTCGCTGCTGCTGCCCTGCGGCTCGACCACGTGGAAAGCGAGCTTCGCACCGGCGGCGGACACTTCCAGCGTGTCGCCGGCCTTGATGCCGCCACGCAGCAGTTCCTCGGCGAGCGGGTCTTCGAGGAACTTCTCCACCGCCCGGCGCATCGGACGCGCGCCGTAGGTCGGGTCGTAGCCCTTCTCGATGAGGAACTCGTGCGCCGCCTCGTTGAGCACGACATGGATCTCCTTGTTGCCGGATGCGCGCCGACGACCTTGGAAACTTCCAGGTCCACGATCCGCAGCAGGTCCGTCCGCGTCGAGCGTGTGGAAGACGATCAGGTCGTCCAGACGGTTGAGGAACTCCGGCTTGAAGACCCGCTTGGCTTCCTCCAGGATCTTGCCCTTCATCGAGTCGTAATCCTGCTCGTCCTTCGGCACGCCGAACCCGAGCGCTCATCTGCCGCTTGATGAGTTCCGCGCCCGACGTTCGAGGTCATGATGATGATCGTGTTGCGGAAGTCGATCTTGCGACCGAGCGAATCCGTGATCTTGCCCTCTTCCAGAATCTGGAGGAGCAGGTTCATCACGTCCGGATGCGCCTTTTCGATCTCGTCGAACAGCACGACCGAGTACGGCCGGCGGCGCACCGCCTCGGAGAGCTGGCCGCCTTCCTCGTAACCGACGTAGCCGGGAGGCGAACCGATCAGGCGCGAGGCCGTGAACTTCTCCATGTACTCGCTCATGTCGATCTGGATGAGCGCATCGCCGTCGCCGAACATGAACTCCGCCAGCGTGCGGGCCAGGAACGTCTTGCCGACGCCCGTCGGGCCCAGGAAGATGAACGAACCGATCGGACGGCTTCGGGTCTTTCAGGTCCGCGCGGCTGCGGCGCAGCGCCTTGCTGATGGCCACGACCGCTTCGTCCTGGCCGATGACCTGCTGGCGCAGTTCGCCTTCCATGGCCAGCAGCTTCGCGGTTTCCTTCTGCTCCATGCGCTGGAGCGGGACGCCGGTGAACTTGCTGACGATGTGCATGATGTCGTCCTCGGTGACGATCACTTCCTTCTCCTCGCGCTGCTCGCGCCAATCGGCCAGGATTTTCTCCAGCTTGTCCTTGGCCTGCTTCTCGGTGTCGCGCAGCGACGCCGCCTTCTCGAAGTCCTGCGCCTTGATGGCCGCTTCCTTCTCGACGCGGATGTCGTCGATCTCCTTCTCGATTTCCTTCACGTCCGGCGGACGGGTCATGGCGCCGATGCGGGCGCGCGCGCCGGCCTCGTCCATCACGTCGATGGCCTTGTCGGGCAGGAAACGGCTGGGGATGTAGCGGTCCGACAGCTTGACGGCGCTTTCCAGCGCCTCGTCGGTGAGCTTCGCCTTGTGGTGCGCCTCGTACTTCGGGCGCAGGCCCTTGAGGATGAGGATCGCCTCGTCGATGCTCGGCGCGTCGACCTTGACGGTCTGGAAACGGCGTTCCAGCGCGGCGTCCTTTTCGATGTACTTGCGGTACTCGTTGAGGGTCGTCGCGCCGACGCACTGCAATTCGCCCCGGCTCAGCGCCGGCTTGATGATGTTGCTCGCGTCCATCGCGCCTTCGGCCGAACCCGCGCCGACGATGGTGTGCAGCTCGTCGATGAAGAGGATGACGTTGCGCGAACGGCGGATTTCGTCCATCACCGCCTTGATGCGTTCCTCGAACTGGCCGCGGTACTTCGTGCCCGCGACCATCAGCGCGAGGTCGAGCGTGATGACCTTCTTGTCGCGCAGCAGCTCGGGCACGTTGCCGCCGGCGATTTCCTGCGCCAGCCCTTCGGCGATGGCGGTCTTGCCGACGCCGGCCTCGCCCAGCAGCACGGGGTTGTTCTTCGTGCGGCGGCAGAGCACCTGGATGACGCGCTCGATCTCGTTCTTGCGGCCGATGACCGGGTCGAGTTCGCCCTTCTTGGCCAGTTCGGTCAGGTCCCTGCCGAAGGCGCGCAGGGCCGGGGTTTTCACATCCTTCTTGTTACCGTTTTCGGTGGGCATTTCTTGTTCTGCCTCCGGCGGGGTGAAATTGGGGTCGAGTTCCTTGAGGATTTCGTTGCGGGTGCGCTCGATATCGACTTCCAGGCTCTTGAGCACGCGGGCGGCGACGCCTTCGCCCTCGCGCAGCAGGCCGAGCAGGATGTGCTCGGTGCCGACGTAGGAATGGTTGAGGCTCTTGGCCTCCTTGCCGGCCAGCGCGAGCACTTTCTTGACGCGCGGCGTGTACGGGATGTTGCCGACCATCTTGGTCTCGGGCCCGCTGCCGACCTGTTTTTCGATCTCCATGCGCACGGTCTCCATGTCGAGACCCATCTTCTGCAGCACGTTGACGGCAACTCCCTGGCCGAGTTTGATCAGGCCGAGGAGCAGGTGCTCGGTGCCGACGTAATTGTGATTGAAGCGGTCAGCCTCCTTGCGGGCCAAGGCCAACACCTGCTGCGCTCTGGGAGTAAAATTATTCATCATTTTAGACGGTGCGTGGTCGCAGAAGTGACCACGTTGGACAAAAAGTTAGCCGATTTCGGCAACATTTTCAACCTTTTGGTGCTCACGGCGACATTCGAGCACGCCGCGTGCCGATTCTCTCAGACAGCGCATCCGGGCAGCCGTTCATCCGGTGCGCGTGAACGCGAAAAAGGCCGCCCGGCTCCCGGGTCAGCCGTGCGATCATTCGTCGGTCGGGGGATTTGTCCCGACAACCAATTATTCGGCTTCCTGCACGCGCGTATTCTTGGCGCGCAATTCCTCGATCATCTTCGAGGCGTCGGCCTTGGTGATTTCCTTGGTTTCGTCGAAGTCTTGCTTGGCTTCGCCCATCAGCGTTTTGAGATAGGACATTTGTGCGCCGGTAGCCGGTTCGTCGCCGGTCGTCCAGGTGTCCGGGTCTTTGATGGTGTTGGAACTTTCGTCGGGAGTGGATTGAGTGCTCATATCCATAGATACGCTCCGGTGGATGCCTACGGCTCGGTTGCGATAAACAATCGAGCGCGATCCTTGACGCCGCGCGGTCGAAGGTTCAATCTCGACAGGCGAGATTTATGAGTTCCCAGGGATCGTTTTTCCGATGAACAACGGCCCGCACACCTCCTCGGGGCGGCTCGGCTGGCTCTTCGCGGCGCTGCTTTTCGGGGTCCTCGCCGGTGGTGGCATCGCGTGGGCCTTGATCAGCCGGCACGCGGAAAACCCCTCCGTGGTAATCTACCAGATGCCGACTCCGACCGGCTCGGCCTCTCCGAGTGATGCCACCGATCCGCTGGCACCGACCCTGCGCCGCCGCCATCGCACGGTGCACGCAGCGGAGGATCTCCCGAGTTTTCTGGAGGCGGCACAATCGAGCCCTGCCGCGTCGCCGGCGGACCTCGCCGCGGGACTCGACGGCTCGACGGCGACCGAGAGTCCGTCGCCGTCCACCGACCCCACCCCACCTCCGACCGAACGCCAGACGGTGCTCGTCGATGGGATTGCCATCACCCAGCCCGCCGCCTCCGCCGCGCCGACCGTGCGACCGCCGGGCCGTGTGATCTACGACGCCGGTTCGACGCGGGGTGGACGACAGCCTCACCCTCGCCGTGAAGGAATTCAGAAGTATTTCAAGGGCAAAGGCTTCACCCTGCGTGAAGACAACTGGGGCGGCGAACTGATCGCGGGCAAGGCCAAGGCCATCAGCCACCAGCTTTTCAAAGGCAACGATTACTGGTTTTGCATGGGTTGCGCGGTGGCCGGGACCACGGTCCGCGTCCGTCTCTACGACGGCGAGGGCAACCCGGTCGATACCAACTACTGGCAGCACGAGGAAAGCGACGGCTCGTACGCCGCCGCCGAGTTGCAGTGCCAGCACACCGGCACGTATTTCGTCGTGGTGTACGCCGAAAAAGCGCCCGAGGAACGCATTCCCTGGGGCATGGTTTTCGCCTACCGCTGATCCGGCAGGCGCTCCGCTTCCTCGCTGGCGTCGTCGGGCCGGGCGGTTTGCCTTGGCCCTTGCGCTGTTCGTACTCGCTCTTGTCCATCGAAGGACCGGCCATGTCGTCCACGTATTCTTCCTGCGCTTTGCGGATGGGCGGCTTTTCGCTCGAATCCGAGGTGGGTTCCGGCGGCGTGTCGTGGGAGGGCGGCAGTTCGTTCATTAAGAAAGGATTCGTTTGCCGGGCGCGCTTGGAGGCGGATGTTTGCGCAAGAATGAGTTGGAGACTCGATCCGTCGAAATGCGCGTTGCTCGTCATCGACGTGCAGGCACGCCTCGCCCCCGTGATGACGAACCCGGCGGCGACCATCAAACGCGCTGCCGACGCGGTGAAGGTGGCGCGGCTCTTCGGGCTGCCAGTTTTCCACACCGAGCAGGCCCCGGAAAAACTCGGCCCGACCGTCGCGCCGATCCTCAATGCGTTGGGAACGGATGCGCCCCCCGCCCGTCTACGGCTGGAGTTTTCCAAGGCGGCGTGTTTCGCGCCCGGCGAACTCCCGCCCACCCTGCTCGTCGCGGGGATCGAAACCCACGTCTGCGTGCGCCAGACGGTGTTCGACCTGCGGGAACGCGACCATGCCGTTTATCTGTTGGCGGACGCGGTGAGTTCGCGTTCGGAGACCGACCACCGACTCGCCTTGCATGAACTCCGCGAAATTGCGCACGCCCGGGTCACGACGCTCGAAGCCGTTGCGTGGGAAATGCTCGGTCGCGCGGAGGGCGACACGTTCAAAAAACTGCTGACGATTTTGAAATGATCCGGTGTCCAGCCCCGGCAGGGGCGTAAGAGAATAGCCCACGGCGTGAGCCGTGGGAAAGTGCCCAATTTAGTGTCATAGCCCCGGCAGGGGCGTAAGAGGAATGGCACGGAGGTCCTGGAAGGCAGCCGTTCTTTCTTACGCCCCTACCGGGGCTCTTCTACTCTGGAATGAGCGAACCCACGGCTCACGCCGTGGGCTATTCTCTTACGCCCCTGCCGGGGCTCATTAAGAACCTGACATGCGAGCGGGATACGCTCAGGCTGCAACCGCGCGCGGCTTGAAGCCCGCTTTTTTGGTCGCCACCTTCAGCGCATCGCCGAAGCGATCCAGCATCTCGTGGGTGTGGAGCGCACTGACCGCCGTGCGGATGAGGTCCTTGCCCGCCGGCACACCCGGAGAAATCGACATCACTGTGAAGAACCCCTGCTCCTGGAGCGACTTCCAGATGAAATACAGTTTTTCCTTGTCGCCGATGACAATCGGCACGGCCGGTGTCGGGCTCTCCCAATAGTCCAATCCCAACGAGCGGAGGATGCCCTGGAGGTAACGGGTGTTTTCCCAGAGCCGTTCGCGGTGTTCCGGTTCGCGCTGCATCACCCGCAGGCTCGCCAGCGCCGCCGCGCAAGCGGACGGGGTGATCGCCGCGCTGAAGATGATCTGCTGGCTGGTGCTGCGCAGGTATTCGACCGTCGCGCGATCACCGGCGATGAACCCGCCCGTGCTGGCGAGCGATTTCGAGAAACTGCCGCTGATGAGATCGACCTTTTCGGTCAACCCAAAGTGATCCGCCACGCCCCGGCCCTCGCGGCCCAGCACGCCGAAGCCGTGGCAGTCGTCCACGACCAGAAACGCGCGGTATTCGTCCGCCAGCGCCACCAGTTCCGGCAGGGAAGCGATGTGCCCCTCCATCGAATAAACGCCATCGACGACGATGATCTTCGGCTGGTCGGGGTCGAGTTGGGCCAGCAGCGTTTCGAGTGAACGCATGTCCTCGTGCGTGAAACGCTCCACCTCCGCGCCGCTCAGCCGGACGCCGTCCCACAGCGACGCGTGGATGCTCTTGTCCACGATGAGCACGTCCTTGCGCTGCGCCAGCGAGGAAATGCTCGAAATGCACGCCATGTACCCCGCGACCGAGACGTGGCAGGCTTCCTTGCCGAGAAACGCGGCGAGTTCGTCCTCCAGCTCGACGTGGTAGGCCCGCGTGCCGTTGGCCAGACGCGAGCCGCACGGACTCGTGCCCCACCGGTCGATGGCGGCCTTGGCGGCGCGGCGTACCTCGGGGTGGCTCGTCAACCCGAGGTACTCGTTGCTGGACATCATCACCAGCTTCCGGCCGTTGACGACGATGTGCACCCCGTCGGCCTGCTCGACCACGTTGTAGTACGGGCCGTACTTGAGGCGCAACCGCGTGCTGGCATCGGTGCGGCAGCGCTCGGCCACAGGCTTGGCGCGGTCGGCGAACAGGGAAACTTTGAACATGGCTGACGCTCGTGCATCTAACGGGTCACCCCCCGCGGCGTCAACCGTCAACTCACCGCCCAACGCACCGGACCGGCAAATTTTTTCCTTGGCCGTTGACCCTCCCGCCCCTACAAGCGATGGGGCTCGTGATGAATTTCCTCCTCCGCACGCCTCGTCGGCCGCGCCACGTCCGGTCAGATGGTGAAGAGGCTTTCCGGGTCTCCCTGGTCGTGACGGCGGCGTGTCTGCTGATGTCCGCTTCGGCCTGTCTCGCGGGCGGACCGGCGGGGGCGCCGGTGTATTCCCTGGAAGATTGTCTCGCGCTGGTGCGCAAGCAGAACCCGGATGTCCTGGCTGCGGCCAAACGCGTGGACGCCACGAAGGCGGCCATCATGACGGCCAAGTCCGGGGTCTATCCCTCGCTCACCACGACCGGCTACTACCAGTACCGGGAACAGAGCCTCACCAGCGCGGGCGGAACGAACCCCAACCAGCGCAAGGTGGATTACTACGGGGACGCGCGGCTCTCGCAAAACCTGTATTCCGCCGGAGCGGTACGCAATCGCATCGCCGCCGCCAAAATCCTGGCGGAGGCCGAGCAGAACACCTACGCGGCGCAGATCGACACCTCGACGCTCGCCGCGCGCCTGGCCTTCTACCAGACCCTCTACGCCGAGGCCAGCATCGACATCCGCCAGCAGGCGGTGGACCTGCTCAAGGCACAGCTCAAGGATCAGACCGACCATCTCGCCGCCGGGACGGTCGGGCAGCTCAACGTCAACCGCGCCCAGGTCAGCCTCGCCAACGAACAACCCCTGCTGCTGGACGCGCAGGCCAGCGTCCAGACCGCCTACGTCGCGCTCGCGCAACTGCTCGGCGTCGCCTATCCGGCCGATGCCCGGGCGCGGCCCTTCCGCATCCGGGGCGAGTTGTCGTGTCCGCCGATGCGCATGACGCTCGCCGAGTGTCTCGCCCGCGCCCAGGCGATGCGGCCCGAGATCGCTTCCCGCAAGCTGGCCATCGACGCGCTCAAGCATCAGGTCATCGTCGAGAAAAGCGTTACCCGCCCCCAAGTCAGCGCCTTCGCCTCGTACGACATTTACAGCGAACCCAGCCTGCTCTCGGTGCGCGATAACTTCTCGGGCGGCACGGTCGGTCTCCAGGCATCGTGGAATGTTTTCGATGGTTTCGCCACGCGGGGCCGGGTGCGTAGCGTGCAGGCGCAGCAGGGCCAGGCCGAGGCGTTGCTCGAAGCGACGCGGCAACAGGTCGAGGCCGACGTGCGGTCGGCTTTCTATGACCTGCAGGAAACCGGCGAGACCCTGCGACCGCTCGGAGAAAACATCGCGCGGGCCAACGAATCGGTCACCCTGAGCATCCAGAGCTTCGACACGGCGGCGGCCACCCAGCTCGACGTGCTGCAAACCCGGATTTCCCTCACGACCGCCCGGCTTTCCGAACTGGCCGTGCGCCTGCGCTACCACAGCGCCCTCGCCCGCCTGGAACGCGCGATGGGCATGGGCCGCCCGACCGAGGGCAGCGCGACCGCCCTGCCCGCGGCGAATAAGTAATCCGCGCCGTGATCCTCACGAAAATCTTCAACCGCCGCATCCCGGTGTGGGCGGCGGCGATCCTCGCGCTCCTGCCCTCCGCCCGGGCGGAAGTCCTGACGCTGGAGGACTGTCTGCGCGAGACGGCCGCGCACAACCCGACGCTCATTTCCCAGCAGTTCGATGTCCAGCGCGCGACCGGCACCCGTCTGACGTTGCGCGCCAGGGCGCTGCCCACCCTCACGCTTGGCGCGAACCTGGGCTACCAGGGGGCGGAGGACTCGAATCAGCAGCGGATCACGACCCGCCTGGCCGACGGCAAGACGCAGACCACGGTCGTCACGAGCGTCCGTCAGGCGCAGGCGATCCTCCTGGGAACGGGCAGTCTCACACAGACGATCTTCGACGCGGCGATCCCGGCCTCCTGGCGGCGCGGCGACGTGGGCATCCTCGCGGCGCAGCAGACGTATTACACCGTCGCCGTCAGCGAGTTGTACCAGACGCGGACGTTGTTCACCCGGGCGTTGTACGAGCAGCAGCGGGGGGAACTGTTGCGCGGGATCGAAGATATCCTCGCCGCGAACATCCGGTCCGTGGAGGCGCTGGTCGCCGCCGGGGTCAAAGGCCGGCAGGACCTCTTGATCGCCCAGGTGCAGCGCGCGAATCTCGATCCCCTCGTGCTCGAAACCGCCGGCACCTACCGTTCGACGCTCGCCTCTCTCCTCCAGCTCATGGGCAGGCAGCCGGGCATGAGCCCGGGCGGCGAGGACCCGCTGACGCGGATCAGCCTGCGTGGCGCGCTGGAAGAAAATTCCATCACCTTCGACGCCGGGACGGTCGGCAGGGAGGCCATCGCCCACCGGCCGGACATCCAGTCCGTGCGTGCATTGGTGCAGGGTTACAAGGAAGACGCCCGGATCGTGCGCGGCGGGTACTACCCCCGCGTGCAGCTTTATCTCGCGGGCGAGCTGATTCCCGAGAGTTTCGTGCGGAGTTCCCGGCCCAACGCCATCCGCTCCTCCGATCAGGTGCAGACCACCGAAATCCGTCCGGGCGTGCGCGAGGACTGGACGGTAATCGACACGGGGACGATCCGCGGCGAGTCGCGGCGCATCGACGCCGTGGTGGCCGAACTCGCGGTCGGTCTGGCGCGGCTGGAGCGCAACATTCCCAGTGAACTCGCGGGCGTGCGTGCGACCGTGGACGGCGGCGCGGCGACCCTGGCCGTCCTGCGCGGAAACGTCGAGATCGCCCAGAATACCTTGAACACGATCAACGCGGGAGTTGCCCAAGGGCTCAACTCGCAACTCGAATTCCTCGACGCGCAAAACGGCTTGTTGTCCACCCGGTTGGGAATGTTGGACGCCTCGCTTGCTTTGACGCAGGCCCGCACCGAATTTGACCGCATCACCGGCCGCTACCTGCGGTTTGTCACCGCCGACGCTCCCGCCACCGCTTCTTCCATTCGACCCAGCCGCCAGTGAATCCCGAAAATCCTCGTCCGACCCCCGCCCAAACCCGGCGGCAGGCCGCCATTCTCAGTTTCGTGCGTTGGGCGGCCGTGCTCATCCTCCTCTTCGTCCTCACGATTTCGGGGTATTACCTCTACGTGAACGTCATCAACCGGCCGCCGGCCGAGGTGTACGTCGTTTCGCGCGGGACGGCGGTGTCGGCAGTTTACGGCACGGTGACGATCACCTCCAATTTCCAGTTGGCGATGTTCGCGCAGAACAGTGGCTACCTGCACTACGGCCCAGAGTTGAAGGGCACGGCGGTCACCCTGAACGGCCTAGTGGTGAAAAAAGACATGCTCCTGGGCACGGTAGTCGACGAAATCGGCCAGCGCATCCTGGAGAACGCAAAGCGCGACTACGAGGCGGCCCTGTCGCGCCTGAAGGTCGGCCCTCCCAGCGCCGGCCCCCTCCAGTCCGCGCAGAACAAGGTGGACGCCTTGAAGAAACTGCCGCCGCACGTCACGCCGCAGGTCGAGTTCGACGCGGCGTTGAACGAACTGGAGCGACTGAAAAGCGCGGTCTCGACCGAAAAACTCGATCTTGAGCACGCGGCGGATACGTACGCTTCAGCCCTGAAGTCCGCCGAAGAACAACTCCGGCGCACGGAAATCCACGCGCCTTTCGACGGCATCCTCACGCTCATCAACTACAACGACGGTGCTTACGTAACCACCAACCAATCGCTTTTTACCGTCGCTGTTCCCGCGACCTACGTGGCGGGCGAGGTGAACGAGGAGGATGTGGGCGCGCTGCGCCACGGCATGAAAGCTGAGGTGAGGCTCTACTCCTACGGCAACCAGACGTTCGACGCCACGCTCGACGCCGTGCTGCCGGCCCCGATTGTCAATACCTCGCGTTACTCCGTCATCCTGTACCTGGACAAACCGCCGGATAACTTGCTCTTCGGGCTGACCGGGGAGATGAACGTGATCCTCGGGAAAAAACCGAATGCGATCATCGTCCCGGCGCGCGCGGTGAACGTCGATCAGGTGCTCATCGTCGAGGACGGCACCGTCGAGCAGCGGACGGTGAAGATCGGCTTCAAGGGCCTCGAATACATGGAGATTCTCGACGGCGTGAGCGAAGGCGATCAGGTCATCGTCTCCGACCAGGACGCGTTCAAGCCGGGCGAACGCGTGCGCGCGGTCAAAACCAACCAGGGCAAGACGAAGAAATAACCTGTGAGTTCCCCGGGCCTCGGTCCCTCACTTTACATCGGCCTGCGGTTCACCGTTAGCCGCAAGCGTTCGCTGCTCTTCAGCCTCCTCGGCGTGATTTTCGGTGTCGCGTTTTACATCGTCCTCCAGGCGCAGACGCAGGGTTTCGAGCAGTATTTCATCAAGACAATCCTCGGCACGAGCGGCGCGATCATCATCAGCGACCGTTTTCAGAATCGGTACACGACCTTCAATAATACCGAGGGCGGCACGGTGATGGGTGGCCAGCAGCGGCGCAAATATTACGACGGCATCACGGACGCGCCCGAACTCATGCGCGTGGCGCGGCAGTTCCCGAACGTCCTCGCCTGCGCGCCGCTCGTGCAGGGCAACGTGACCGCGCGGGGGGACTTTCAGACCGAGGTCGTGACGCTTCAGGGCATCGACCTCGAACTGCACCTGCGCGCCACCGCCCTGCGCGACCAGATCATTGCCGGGAGCCTGAACGAATTTCGCGTGAACCCCGCCGGTCTGATGCTCGGTTCGCTGCTCGCCGACAAACTCCAGGTCAAGGTCGGCGACAACGTGACGCTCCTGGGCACCAACGACGAACGCAAGGCGATGACCGTCAGCGCGATCTTTCGCAGCGGCAATAACGTCATCGACGAGCGGCGCGGCTACGTCGCCCTTCGCGTCGCCCAGGGTTTGCTGGAGAAGCCGTCGCAGGTGTCCCAGATCGTCGTGACCCTGCGCGACCCCGACCGGGCCCCGGCGCTGTCGGAGCATTTCGAGCGGTTGTTCGGCCACCGGGCGCGTTCGTGGCAGGAGCGCGAACAGGGCAATTTGCAGGTATTTTCGACGCTGCGGATTTCGGCGGCGATCACGGTGAGCCTCATCATCATGCTCGCCGGCGCGCTGATCTTCAACACGCTGACCATGACCGTCCTCGACAAGGTGCGCGAGATCGCCATTTTGCGTTCGATGGGCTACCGGCGGTGGGATATCACCATCATCTTTTTGTTTCAGGGGTTCATCGTCGCCACGCTCGGCTCGCTGTTGGGCGCGGCGTTCGGCGCGCTGCTGACCTACGGCATCTCGCAAATCCCGATCAAGGTGCGCGGCGTGTTGTACGCGGATCGTTTCATCGTGGCCTGGGACATCCACCACTACATCTACGCGGCGATCATTGCCTTCGTCGCCGTGCTGACCGCCAGTTATTTCCCGGCCCGCCGCGCCGCCAACCTCGCCCCGGTGGATATTTTGCGCGGCTCGGGCCAGTAGCTTTCCTTTCCACATGGCCGGACCCGGAGACAATCCAGAAGATCGCACCGAAGCCGCCGCAGGCAGCGAACCGTTGCCGTTGCAATGCGACAACCTGGAGCGGTTTCTCGGCGTGGACGAAGCGCGCGTCCACGTCCTGCGCGGCGTCTCGCTCGCGTTGGAACGCGGCTACACCCACGCGGTCGTCGGGCCGTCGGGCTGCGGCAAGAGTTCGCTGCTGTACATCCTCGGCCTGTTGGACCAACCCGACGCGGGGCACCTCTCCATCGGCGGACGGGCGGTGGCGGGACTGCCGGACGACGAACTTTCGCGCCAGCGCAACGAGTTACTGGGGTTCATCTTCCAGTTTCATTTTTTGCTCCAGGATTTCACGGCGCAGGAAAACGTGATGATCCCCATGCGCCAGCTCGGCCGGTGGAACGAACCGACGATGCGCGACCGCGCCGCGCACCTGCTCGATTCGGTCGGACTGGGTGACAAGACCCGGCGTCCGAGCCGGCATCTGAGCGGCGGCGAACAGCAGCGCGTGGCCATCGCGCGCGCCCTGGCGAACGACCCGGAAGTGATTCTCGCCGACGAACCCACCGGCAATCTCGACACCGCCAACTCGACGCGCGTTTTTTCGCTCCTCACCGACCTCGTGCGTAGCGAGAACAAGGCACTCCTGCTCGTGACGCACAACCCGACGATCGCCAGCGCGTGCGACTGGGTGCTCACGATGCGCGACGGGCAGATCGTCGAGCAGCAGTGGAACCCGCGGGAGTAGCGTCAGACCACGTCGGCGAACGCGGGCTTGGCGGCCATGAACACGCGGTAGCCGACCGCCGCGAAGACCGCCCCCGCGACCAACATGCCGACATATCCGTGCCACTCCATCGGAAACCCGCGCACGGAAAGGTCGCGGCTCTGCTGGCAAAAGAACGCGATGGGATTGTACCGCAGGAAACCCTGGTACTGCGCGGGCACCTGATCGATTCGGTAGAAAACGGCGCTGGCGTACATCAGCACGGTCGTCACCGCCAGCATCGCTTGGACCAGGTCACGCACGAAGACGCCCAGGGCGGACAGGAGGTAGGTCAGGCCGAGCGCCCAACAAAAAATCACCGGCAGCAGGAGCGGCCAGTACAGGATCGTCGCCGGGAGTCCGTGCGGCACGCTCGCCGGTTGGTCCCAGGCCCGCAGGAACGCCACCCCCAGACACAGCGGCACGAAGCTGATGAGCAGGTGCAGCACTGCCGAGAGCACGACCGTCACCGGCAGGATTTCGAGCGGAAACACGGTTTTGGTCACGTAGTTGGCGTTCGTCAGGATAAGCATCGGAGCCCGGTTCAGGCATTCCGCGAACAGGTTGTAGATGATCAGCCCGGCGAAAAGCATCAGGGCAAAATCGAACGAACCTTCGTGCGGATTGCCGGTGAACTTCGCGGCAAAAATGAACTTGAAGACCACCGTGAAGATGGCCAAGAGCAGCAGCGGATTGAGAAACGACCAGACGATGCCCATGTACGATCCCCGGTAGCGGCCGAGCACCTCGCGCCGGGTGAACTGCCGGATGATGTGCCGGTAACGGACGAGGTTGTGCACGAAACGCACCGGCGAGGGCAGGGTGCGTGGAGCGGCGGTAGGACGGAGGGCAGCGGACGGAGGCATGGGAGGCTGAAACGCGATAAACTCCGCCGTCCGTTGGCATAGTCAACCCATGTTCTGTATCTATCACCGTGCGGGCGGAGTGATGATTGGACGCAGAAGCGCGGCGGGAAGTCTGACGGTCTTTTCAGCCCCGGCAGAGGCGCAAGAGATTAGCCCACGGCGTGAGCCGTGGGACAACACGGTGAAACGTTTCAGCCCCGGCAGGGGCGTAAGAAAACACGGCGGCTTGCGCGGACCACCCGGCGGGTTTTCTTGCGCCCCTGCCGGGGCTTTGCCGTTTGGACACAAGCTTTCCCACGGCTCACGCCGTGGGCTAAACTCTTACGCCCCTACCGGGGCTGCGAAGGCGTCACGCACAGCCGAGGAACGCTGTAATCTCTCGCGTCCCTGCCAGAACTTGAGCGGACCTCTCAAATTGTCCCATCACTGCCGTGCGTTGGCCGTTGACAGAAACGCCCGCCGCTCCTTACCGTCCGGCAGCGTCCCGCCCGGCAGCCGCTTCATGGAACATTACAAATATCTTATCCTCGGAGCCGGACCCTCCGGACTCGCGTGCGCCCACGTCTTGCGCCAGATGGGCCAGGAGTCGTTCCTCGTATTGGAAAAGGAAAACGAGGCCGGCGGTCTGTGCCGCAGCACGGAGGTGGACGGCAAGCCCCTCGACATCGGCGGCGGGCATTTCCTCGACCTCAAACGCAAGGAGGTCCTCGAACTCCTTTTCCAGTTCATGGGGCGCGAGGAGTGGCAGGAGCACCGGCGCGTTTCTAAAATCCGCATTCGCGGCGTGGAGATCGATCATCCCCTCGAAGGCAACCTCTGGCAGCTTCCGATCTCGGACCAGATGGATTTCCTGGAATCCATCGCCAAGGCTGGTTGCCTGCGCGGCGAGCCGATGCCGGCGGCCTTCGCCGACTGGATCACTTGGAAACTGGGTGAATGCATCGCGCGGGAATACATGCTGCCGTACAACCGCAAAATCTGGTCGATGGACCCCAACGCCCTCGGCACGTACTGGCTTTATAAACTGCCGGACGTGTCGTTCCGCGAGACGCTCCAGAGTTGCCTGGAACGCCGGATGTTCGGCGCGCTGCCCGCGCACGGCACCTTCCTCTATCCGAAGGAGCACGGCTACGGCGAGGTCTGGCGGCGCATGGGCGAGGCACTCGGCGACCGGCTCCATCTCGGCGAGCCTTTGCAAAGCGTGGACCCCGCGCGGCGAATCGTGAACGGCCGCTACCAAGCGGACATCATCGTCAATTCGATCCCGTGGTCCGCCTGGAAACAGGCGGGGCCGATGCCGGCGGAAGTCCGCGACGCCGTGGATGGTCTCGTGCAGGTGCCCATCGACGTGGATTACTGCGCCGACACACTGCCGAGCGATTCGCATTGGACCTACGATCCCGACGAATCGAAGAGCTTCCACCGCATCCTGCTCCGGGCGAATTTCTGCGGCGGCTCGCGCGGCTATTGGACCGAGACCAACGCCGCGCGCTCGCCCGCGCTTCAGCCGGGCGGTTTTCGCCATCGCAACGAGTTCGCCTACCCCGTCAACACGCTCGACAAACCGGCGAAGGTCGCCACCGTTGCAGCCTGGGCAAAATCCCACGGCATCCAGCCGCTCGGACGCTGGGGACATTGGGAACACATGAACTCCGACGTGGCCGTGTCGTTAGCCATCGCGGCCGGACGCGAACTGGCCGCCGCCAATTGACCCGTCCGACGTGGTCGTCATCGCATGAAATACTTCATTACCGGCGCGGCCGGATTCATCGGCAGCAGTCTCACGGATCGTCTGCTCGGGGAAGGCCACGAGGTCGTCGGTTGGGATAATTTTTCGACCGGCCAGGAGAAGTTTCTAGAGGAAGCGAGCCAGCACCCGTCGTTCCACCTCGTACGCGGCGACAACCTCGACTTGTCCGCGCTGACGGCGGGGATGGCGGGGTGCGAGTTCGTCTTTCATTTCGGCGCGAACGCGGACGTACGCTTCGGCTTGGAGCATCCCGGCAAGGATTTACAACAAAACACCATCGCAACCTTCAACGTGCTCGAAGCGATGCGCGCCAACGGCATCCGCCACATCGGGTTTTCATCGACGGGCAGCGTCTACGGCGAGGCGGCGGTGATCCCCACGCCGGAGGACGCGGCGTTCCCGATCCAGACCTCACTCTACGCGGCGTCGAAGGTCGCGGGCGAGAACATGATCCAGGCGTATTGCGAGGGATACCACTTCGAGGGGTATATTTTCCGGTTCGTCTCGATCCTCGGGGAACGGTACACCCACGGGCACGTTTTCGATTTTTACAAGCAGTTGCTCGAACACCCCGACCACCTCCACGTCCTCGGCGACGGCACCCAGCGCAAGAGCTACCTCTACGTGCAGGATTGCCTCGACGCGATGCTGCACGTCACCCGCGCCGCCACCGCGCGCGACACCCGCCACCGCGTCCAGGTCTACAACCTCGGGACGGCCGAATATTGCCGGGTCAAGGATTCGATTGGCTGGATCAGCGAGCATCTCGGCCTGCGGCCCGAACTGCGCTTTGCGGGCGGCGAACGCGGCTGGGTGGGCGACAATCCGTTCATCTTCCTCGACACCGCGAAGGTGCGCAAAACCGGTTGGGCGTCCAAACTCACGATCCAGCAGGGCATCATCCGCACCGTGACGTGGTTGCAAGAAAACGTCTGGGTCTACCAGACCCGGCACTAGCGTGAAAACGGCTGGACGGCTGGTCATCACCGGGTCGAGTTCGGGCATCGGCCGGACGTTGGCGCAGCATTTCACCACGAACGGTTGGTCGGTCTGGGGACTCGCCCGCCGTCCGCAGGAGGACCTTCCCGACGGCGAGTTCCGGCACTCCGTCTGCGACGTGGCGGATTGGCCGGCGGTCAAGGGGGCGGCCGACGAGGTCGCTGCACACTGGGGAGGATTGGACGCGCTGATTTGCTGCGCGGGCGTGCAGGGTGCCGTCGGGCCGGCGATGACGCTCGCGCCCGAAGCCTGGAGCCAGACCGTCCGCGTGAACTTGGAAGGCGCGTTCAACAGCGTCGCCGCTTTTTTCCCGTCGCTGGAACGCGCCCCGCGCCGGGCGAAAGTGCTCTGTTTTTCGGGCGGCGGGGCCGCCGCGCCGCGCCCGAACTTCTCGGCGTACGGCGTGGCCAAGGCCGGCGTGGTGCGGCTGGTGGAAACGCTCGCCCACGAGTGGCGGCAACTGCCCGTTGATATCAACGCCGTCGCTCCCGGCGCGCTGCCGACCCGGCTGACGGAGGAGGTTCTCGCGCTCGGCCCCGAGCGGGCGGGCGCTTCGGAATACGCCGCCGCGCAGCGCACGGCCGCGCAGGGGCAGGCGGGTTTTGCGAAGGTTGTGGCGCTCGCGGACTGGTTACTCTCGGCCCAGTCCGACGGCATCAGCGGGAGGTTGCTCAGCGCGCCCTGGGACCCCTGGACGACGCTGGCCGCCCGCCGCGAAGAGCTGGCTGCCTCGGACATTTATACCCTGCGCCGCATCGTCCCCGAGGACCGGGGGGCGGCGTGGTCGTGAGGCATCTTCGGCCTTGGCAACGGCCCCCGCACGGCTAGAATGCCCTCCCTTTTCATGGTGAGCGAATCTTTCCCCGGCTTCGGCATCGTGGGCTGCGGTCTCATTGGCCGCAAGCGCCTCGCCAGCTTGCCCATCGGCGCGGTGCGGATGGTTTGCGACCTCGATCTGACGCGGGCGGAGGCCCTGGCGCGGACCGCCGGTTGTCCGGCGACCGACCAACTCGACGTTCTCCTAGCCCGGCCGGACATTCAAGCGGTGATCGTCGCCACGCTCAACGGTTCGCTCAGTGAGATCGCCACCCGGGCCGTGCAAGCGGGGAAAGACGTGCTCGTCGAAAAACCCGCCGCGCGCACCGTCGCGGAACTCGACGCCCTCGCCAATGCGGCCCACGCTCACGACCGGCTCGTGCGGGTCGGGTACAACCACCGTTACCATCCCGCGTTGCTCAAGGCGCGGGAGATCGTGGACTCCGGGGCGCTCGGTCCGCTGATGTTCATTCGCGGGCGGTACGGGCACGGCGGGCGGGTCGGCTACGACCGCGAATGGCGCGCCGACCCGCAGCTTTCCGGCGGCGGCGAACTGATCGACCAGGGAGTGCATCTGATCGATCTGGCAGGCTGGTTCCTGGGCGATTTCCCGACCGTCGAAGGCCACGCGACGACCTCTTTTTGGGACATGCCCGTCGATGACAACGCCTTCCTTTCATTGCGCACGGCGGCGGGTCAGACCGCGTGGCTCCACGCGAGCTGCACCGAATGGAAAAATTTGTTTTCGTTCGAGATTTACGGCCGCGACGGCAAGTTGCACATCGACGGGTTGGGAGGCAGCTACGGGCTGGAACGGCTGGCCTATTACAAAATGCTGCCGGAAATGGGCCCACCCGAGACGACGGTGTGGGAGTACCCGCGCGGCGACGACTCCTGGCGGTTGGAAATGGAAGCCTTTCACGAGGACATCCGCCAGCGGCGAACGCCCGAACCCGGCCTGCGCGAAGCCTTGACGACCTTGCGGATCGTGGAAGCGATTTATGAGCGATCCCGCAACCGTTGAAGAAATCCCGGCCCCGGCGTCGCGCGTCTGTCTGGTGATCGTCTTCAATCACCGCTACGACGGGAACCTGCCGACGCTGGATCGACTCTTCGCCGGGCGTTTCGACGCGGTGCGTTACCTGATGCCTTTCTACGAGGGAACGCGGACGGACGTTTTCCCGGTGTTTTATTCGTCGTTTCAATTCCAGGGGTTTTTCATGGAGGCGTGGCGCAGGCTGCGCGATGGGAACTTTACCCATTTCGTGTTTTGCGCGGACGACCTCGTCATCAATCCCCGCCTCACCGCCTGGAACATCTGCGAGCATCTGGGCCTCGGTCCAGGGGACGGTTACATCAAAGACCTGACAGCGGCTTCGGACGTGCCTTTGCATTGGCACCACCTCGTGCGGGGTTTGCTCGCGGTATCGAACATCAATGGGGTCAACTGGCAAAAGGAGCTGCCCGCGCCTGCGGACGCGCGCTCGAACCTGGAGGCAAAAGGTTTCCATTTCCGCCGGTTCGGCTGGCACACGGTCCGCGGAGGGATCGACAGCGTCACACGCATCCCGCAAGTTCTTTATTATCTCTGGACGCGAATGCGTGCGCGGCGGCACGAACCCGGTTTCCACCTCCTCGGCTTGCCCTACCCGCTGCTGGTCGGATACTCGGACCTGGTGGTCGTGCCTGCTGCGGTGATGGAAAATTTCTGTCGCCTGTGCTCCGTGTTCGCGGCGATGGGTGTGTTTGTCGAAATGGCCCTGCCGACCGCCTTGGCATTGAGTTGCCCGCGCGTCGTGCGCCAGCGCGATACCTCCTGGAAATCCATCGACGGGTTCGAGGACGGCAGTCAGTTGGCCGTGCTTGAAAAAATGGGGCGCGATTGCGACTACCATCTACCCCGTTTGCTGGAGCGGATGGATGCGGATGACTTATACCTGCATCCCATCAAATTTTCGCAGTGGAAATACTGAGTTCAGCCGCACAGACCGATTGACGTTACAGCCCGGCCGGGTCCGTTCGCATCACCTTCCCTCGCATGTCCCTGGTTTACCTGCTGCTCACACACAAAGGCGTCGAACAGACCGCCCGGCTGGTACGCAGCATCCACGCGCCGGGCAACCACTATCTCATTCACGCCGACCGCCGCGCGGGATTGCCTTTTCGCCACGCCCTTGCCCGAGCACTGGAAGGTCTGCCCAACGTCATCTATCTGCCTTCCCAGAGGTGCTGGTGGGGAGGCGGCAGCCTGATCGAGGTCACCATGCGCGGGATTGCCTACGCCTGCCAGGCCCTTACCGGCTGGTCGCATCTGATCAATCTGAGCGGGCAGGATTTCCCGCTCCGGCCGCAGTCGGCGATCCTCGATTTTCTGAACGCGCACCCCGACACCAGTTACCTGTATTCCTACGATCCCATCGCCATCAATTTCAATCCCGACAAACCACCGCGCCTGAACACCATCGCACTGGAACTTCCGTTCTGGGGCCGCTATCGGCGCGTGCCCTTTTTCCAGCGTCATTTTCCGTGGTGGGATACACGTTGGCTGATGGGCTCGCAGTGGTTCATGCTCTCGCGCGCCTGCTGCGATTACCTGGTCCACGAACCCCGTGTCAGGGAGCTGTTTCGCTTTTTCCGGCACAGCGCCATCCCGGACGAATCGTTCTTTCAGACCGTGCTCAACCACTCACCGCTCGCGGGGTCGCTTTGCAACGACAACAAACGCGCCGTACTGACCACCGGCGGCGGCGTCATCCGCATGGCCGATTACGACCGGCTGATGGCATCGGCGGCATTCTTCGCGCGGAAATTTGACCCCGCCGTCGATGCGGCGATCATTGCCAAACTCGAAGCGCAACTTGCCGTCGGACCAGCCATTCTTCCCGAGTCCACTTCCCAACTATGATCATCACCCGATCCCCACTGCGCATCTCGCTGGGCGGCGGCGGCACCGACCTGCCCTCGTATTACCGGGAGCACACCGGCTTTCTCATCGCGGCGGCGATTGATAAATACGTCTATATCACCCTGCACGAGACGTTCGTGCCGGAGTTGATCATCAAATACTCGAAGCTGGAACGGGTCCAGTCCATCGATCAGATCGAGCATCCGATCATCCGGGAAGCGATGCGCCACGTTGGCCTCGAAGCGCCATCGTTGGAATTGACCTCGATGGCGGACATCCCCGCCGGCACGGGCCTCGGCTCCTCGGGCAGTTTCACGACCGCGTTGCTGAAGGCATTGCACGCCAAGAAAAAAAGTTTGGTTCACCCGGCCGAACTCGCGGAAGAGGCGTGTTACATCGAACTGGAAAAACTCGGGGAGCCCATCGGCAAGCAGGACCAGTACATCGCCGCTTACGGCGGGATCACCTGTTTTCGCTTCCTGCCGGACGGCAAGGTGGAGGCGTGGCCGCTCAAGATCAGCGAGGAGACCCTTTTCAACCTGGAGGACAACCTCCTACTATTTTTCACGGGTTATTCGCGTTCGGCGTCCAAAATCCTCAAGGAGCAGGACGACAAGAGCAAAGCGGCCGACAAGGGGATGGTGGACAATCTCCATTTCGTCAAAGACCTCGGTTACCAGAGTCAGGCGGCGCTCGAAGGCGGGCGTCTGGAGGAATTTGCCCGGCTGATGGACGTGCATTGGCAGCGCAAGAAGGAGCGTTCCGGCGGCATGAGCAATCCGCAGATCAACGAATGGTACGACTTGGCGATGAGCGAAGGCGCGCTCGGCGGCAAGCTCATCGGCGCGGGCGGAGGCGGGTTCCTGATGTTTTACGCGCAGGACAAGGCCCGGTTGCGTCACGCCATGCGTGGGGCGGGGTTGAAGGAGATACGGTTCCGTTTCGACTTCGAGGGCACGAAGACGGTCATCTGAGGTCGGGCGCTCAACGTCACGGCCGGAATCCTGCTGCGAAAGCGATCACGGCCGCCTAGAAACCTGACACCAGATGAACCCTGTTTCTCCCACGCCAGTCCTCGCCGACTGGACGATTGCGCTGCTGGCGGGCGGATTGGCCACCCGTCTACGGCCGATCACCGAGACCATTCCCAAGAGCCTCGTGACGGTCGCGGGCGAGCCGTTCCTCGCGCACCAGCTCCGTTTGCTGCACACGCACGGATTTCGCCGCGTGGTGCTCTGCGTCGGGCACCTGGGCGACATGATCCGGCAGAAGGTTGGGGACGGCAGCGCGTTCGGGATGAAGTTGGAATATTCTTTCGACGGTTCCAAGCTGTTGGGCACGGGCGGGGCCATCCAGCGGGCGTTGCCACTGCTGGGCGAGGCGTTCGTGGTGCTTTACGGAGACAGTTATCTGCCGATGGACTATGCGGCGGCGGTCGGGGCGTTCGCCGCGAGCGGCAAGCCGGGTTTGATGACCGTGTTTCATAACCAAGGCCAGTGGGACACGAGCAACGTCGTCTTCGCGGACGGGACGATCCGCCGCTACGACAAAAAGGAACTGTCGCCCGACATGCAGTACATCGACTATGGGTTGGGCATCCTGCGCGCTGAGGCGATGTCGGGTTATCCGAAGGACGAAGCGTTCGACTTGGCGGAAGTTTACCGCGACCTCTCCCGCGCCGGGCAACTGGCGGGCTACGAGGTGCGGCACCGCTTTTACGAAATCGGCTCACCGAAGGGACTGGCGGAACTCGACGCGCTGTTGGGTGAGCGGAAACTGCCTTTCAGTTCCGATGAAACCCTACAACCCTGAGACGTGCAATCCATGAGTGCCAATTACTCCATCCAACACCTCCGCGAGACCGCCGAAGTCGTCTCCAAGATCGACCCCGAACTCTGCGAACGCGCCGTCGATCTGCTCGCGCAGGTCCGCGAGCGCGGCGGCCGGCTCTTCATCCTCGGGGTCGGCGGCAGCGCGGCCAACGCCTCGCACGCCGTCAACGACTTCCGCAAGATCGCCGGGCTGGAGTGTTACGCCCCCACGGACAACGTCTCCGAGTTGACCGCCCGCACCAACGACGAGGGATGGGAGGGTGTGTTCGCCGAATGGCTCAAGGGCAGCCGTCTGAACGCGAAGGACGCGCTCTTGGTGTTCTCCGTCGGCGGCGGGAACCTGGAAAAAAATGTCAGCCCCAACCTGGTGCGCGCCCTGCAACTGGCGAAGGAACGCGGCAGTTCGGTCGTCGGCATCGTCGGTCGGGACGGCGGGTACACCGCGCAGGTGGCCGACGTGGCCATCGTCATCGCCACGGTCAACCCGGAAAACACCACGCCGCATGCCGAGGCGTTCCAGGCCGTGGTCTGGCACCTGTTCGTCTCGCACCCCAAGCTGAAGGTCGCCCAGACCAAGTGGGAGAGCACCAAATGAAAGGATGAAGGATGAAGGATGAAGGATGAAGGATGAAGGATGAAAGGCAGAAAGGTCTGGCAACTCCGGCTTCTGATATGACTGCTCCCAATTCCTCTTCCGCCCCTTCATCCTTCATCCTTCATCCTTCATCCTTTTCTGCCCGCGCCGTCTTCCTGGACCGTGACGGCGTCATCAATCGTCCCGTCGTGCGCGACGGCCTCCCCTACCCTCCGGACACGGTGGAGGAATTCGACATCTACGAGGACGTGCCAGAGGGGTGCCGACGCCTCCGGGCCGCCGGTTTTTTGCTGGTCGTCGCCACCAACCAACCCGACGTGGGCCGGGGCACGCAGAGCCGGGAACAGGTCGAGGCGATCCACGCCACGATGCGGGCCGCCCTCCCCGAGATCGACCGGGTCGAGGTTTCCTACGACCCCGGCGGCAACATCCCCGCCCCCCGCCGCAAGCCCGCGCCCGGGATGCTGCTGGACGCCGCCGACGCGCTCGGCATCACGCTAACGGAGTCGTTCATGGTCGGGGATCGTTGGCGGGACGTTGATTGCGGCCACGCGGCGGGTTGCCGGACAATTTTTTTGGACCGGAGGTACGCGGAGAGGCTCCGTCAGACCCCGAATTGGACCGTCGGCAGTTTCGCCGAGGCGGTGGCAGTCATCCTGCAAGCCGCTCTGAGTAAACCCAGCCCGTAACCGGCGAAAACGCGCTTGTCCACTCTGGCGGCGCGTCTTATGCTAGCGACTCACCTATGAGCACCCATCTGCTGACGAACCTCCCGGTCAAGATCTTTGCGGACGGTGCCGACCGCGAAGGCATTTTCGACTTGTACCGCAAGCCCTTTATCCAGGGGCTGACGACGAACCCGACCCTGATGAAAAAGGTGGGCATCGTCGATTACGAAGCCTTCGCCAAGGCGCTTCTGGAGGTGGTCAAGGACAAGCCGATTTCGTTCGAGGTGTTTTCCGACGAGTTCGACGACATGCGCCGCCAAGCGATAAAAATCCGCGACTGGCAGGAGAACGTTTACGTCAAAATCCCGATCACCAACACCCGGCGCGAGTCGGCCCTGCCGCTCATCAAGGAACTCGCCTCCGAGGGGGTGAAGCTCAACGTCACCGCCTTGCTGACCCTCGATCAGGTCAGAGGCGTGGCCGATGCCCTCCACCCGGATGTGGCGGCGGTGGTCTCGGTGTTCGCCGGACGCATCGCGGACACGGGCGTCGATCCTCTCCCGCTGATGAAGGAATCCCTCGAAATTGCTGGGCAACCAACCGAAGGCCGAATTGCTCTGGGCCAGCGTCCGCGAGGTGCTCAACATCTTCCAGGCGGCCTCGTGTGGCTGCCACATCGTGACCGTGCCGCACGACATCCTGGCCAAGGCGATCAAAATGGGCGGCATGGACTTGGCCGATCTGTCGCTGGACACCGTGCAGATGTTCCATCAGGACGCGGCGGCAGCGGGATTTACGCTTTGAGTCTGCTGGCTGGCTGACGCGGGCAACTCCGCGTTCGCCCTGTTTTTTCTGCCATGATTATCCTCCTCGGTGGCTCCGGTTACGTGGGCCTCGCCTATCAGAAACTTTTTACGCGGCTCGGCGTGCCTTTCCGCAACCTGGTGCGGAAGCAGGTCGATTACACCGACTCCCACCAGCTTGCTGATTTGCTGGCGGAGAGCCGCGCGGAGTTTCTCATCAACGCGGCCGGTTACACGGGGAAGCCAAACGTCGATGCCTGTGAAAATGACAAGGCTTCCTGCGTTTTCGGCAACGTCGTGCTGCCCGGCCGCATCCGCGAGGCGTGCGACAAGGCTGGCGTCCCCTGGGGCCATGTGTCCAGCGGATGCATCTACACGGGCGAACGTCCGGGCGGCGGCGGTTTTCGGGAGGACGACGTGCCGAATTTTTCGTTCCGCACGAACCATTGCAGCTTTTACAGCGGGACCAAGGCGTTGGGCGAGGAAGTGCTCGCCGGGGCGGAAAATTGCTTCGTCTGGCGACTGCGGATTCCGTTCAACGAGATTGATAGCCCGCGCAATTATCTGACGAAGGTCATGCGTTACGCGCGGCTGCTCGAAGCCGTCAACTCGCTGTCGCAACTCGACGAATTCGTCCGCGCGACCTTCGAGTGCTGGCAGAAGCGGGTTCCCTTCGGCACGTACAACGTCACCAATCCCGGCGAGGTCACCACGGGCGAGGTCGTCGAACTCATTCGCCGGAGCGGCGTCAGCGACAAGGATTTCCAGTTCTTCGCCGATGAGGAGGAGTTTATGCGCTTGGCGGCCAAGACGCCGCGTTCCAACTGTGTGCTCAACACCGGCAAGCTCCGGGGAGTCGGGATCGAAATGACCGAGGTCCACGAAGCGGTCGCCAGGGCGTTGCGGGAGTGGGTGCGGGAATAACCGTTTCTTTCCGGTGGATCGTACCCTTCTCGTCACTGGCGGCGCTGGTTTTATCGGCTCCAACTTCGTGCGGCACATTCTTGCCGCCGACGAGGCGGTGCGCGTCGTCAACCTCGATAAGCTCACCTACGCCGGTAACCCCGCGACCCTCGCCGACCTCGACGGCAACAAGCGGCACACGTTCGTGCAGGGCGACATCTGCGACGCCGGGCTGCTCGCGCCGCTTTTCGCGGACCATCGGATCGACGCGGTCGTCCACTTCGCCGCCGAGAGCCACGTGGACCGGTCCATCGACGGGCCGGAGGCGTTCCTGTTGACCAACGTCCTGGGCACCTTTCGATTGCTCGACGCGGCGCGCGCGCCACTGGAAAAAACTGTCCGCCGAGCGTGCGGCGGCGTTCCGCTTTCTCCATGTTTCGACCGATGAGGTGTACGGCTCGCTCGGAATGCGCTGACCCCGCGTTCAGCGAAACCACGCCTTTCGCACCCAACAGCCCCTACGCCGCCAGCAAGGCCGGCAGCGACCATTTTGTCGCGCGCTTATTTCCATACGTTCGGGCTGCCGGTGGTCACCACCAACTGCTCGAACAACTACGGGCCGTACCAGTTCCCCGAGAAACTCATCCCGCTGATGATCCTCAACGCGCTCGACGGCAAGCCGTTGCCGATCTACGGCGACGGCGGCAACGTGCGCGACTGGCTCTACGTCGGCGACCATTGCGCGGCCATCGAGCGGGTTCTCGCCACCGGCCGCCCCGGGGAAACGTACAACGTCGGCGGCAACCACGAGCGCACCAACCTCCAGATCGTCGATACCCTTTGCGCGGCGCTCGACCGGCTCTCGCCCCGGGCGGACGGACGTTCCTACCGCGAGCAGAAGACGTTCGTCACCGACCGACCCGGCCACGACCGCCGCTACGCCATCAACAGCGCCAAACTCCAGACCGAACTCGGCTGGTCACCGGCGGAAACCTTCGAGAGCGGCCTCGAAAAAACGATCCGCTGGTATCTCGACAACCGCGCGTGGTGCGACCGGGTGTCCGCCGACAAGTACGACCGCGAACGCCTCGGCCACGGTTAAATCGCATGCACCATCCGACCCAGTCTCCTTTCAAGGGCATCATCCTGGCCGGTGGTTCGGGCACGAGGCTGTACCCGCTGACGCGCACGGTCAGCAAGCAGCTCATGCCGGTTTACGACAAGCCGATGATTTATTATCCCCTGAGCGTGCTCATGCTCTCGGGCATCCGGGAAATCCTCATCATCAGCACCCCCGACGATCTGCCGCAGTTCGAGCGGCTGTTCGGCGACGGCTCGCAGTTGGGGCTTAAGCTCAGCTACCGGGTGCAACCCTCGCCGGATGGGTTGGCGCAGGCGTTTCTCATCGGCGCGGACTTTCTGGACGGTGCGCCGGCGTGCCTGATCCTGGGCGACAATCTGTTTTACGGACACGATCTGTCCGAGGCGCTCGGGCGTTCGGTCTGCCGCACGGAGGGAGCGACGATCTTCGGCTACCGCGTGGCGGACCCGACGGCGTATGGCGTGGTGGAATTCGACGCGACCGGGCGGGTGCTCTCGTTGGAGGAAAAACCGGCGGTCCCGCGCTCCGACTACGCCGTGCCGGGGCTGTATTTCTACGACAGCCAGGTCGTCGAGCTGGCCCGGCAACTCCGCCCGAGCGCCCGTGGCGAACTGGAGATCACGGACCTGAACCGCGTCTATCTCGAACGCGGCAGCCTCCATGTCGAGCGCCTCGGCCGCGGCACCGCCTGGATGGATACCGGCACGCACGACTCGCTGCTCCAGGCGGCAAACTTCGTCCAGGCGATCCAGGCCCGGCAGGGGCTGAAAATCGCCTGCATCGAGGAAATCGCCTACGAACACGGCTGGATCGACGCCGCCGGACTCGCCGGGCTGATCCAGCGCCTCGGCAAAACGACCTACGCCGACTACCTCCGGCGTCTGGGCGACGGCCGCTTGTAGGGGTTGCCGCTACACGGCGCACGAGACAGGACGAAACCTTTGCGCTATACTGGGTGTTCCATCCTTGAGTCTCTGACCACGAACGTCCCGAGCAAAATCGTCCTGAGCGACGATTCAGGCTTTGCCTGATTTCTGCCTCCCCTTGGTACTGCACTGAATGAGTCCTGTTTTCCTCGTCGTCGGCGACACGGCACGCAACCCCGCCCGTTCGGGCATCCAGACGGTCGTACGCTCGCTCGCGGCAGCTTTCGCGGGCCTGGAGGCAAAGGTCCGACTCGTCCTCTGGAACTCCCGCCTGCGTACGCTGCGCCCCCTCGCCCCGGAACTTTCCATCGGACCGGCCGCCGAACCTTTGCGCGACCCGCCGGACCGGTTGCCGCCGGCCCTGTGGTCGCAACCGCTGGCGTGGCCTTCGTGGCTGCTGGCAGGAGCACGGGGGAAGTTCGTCCCGGTGCATCGTCATCCGCTGCACCGGCGCGCGCCGGCGGGAACCTGGGTGGTGATGCCCGAATTGATGTACAAGGAACGCGCGGCGCAACTCGTGGACTACGTCCATCGCCGGGGCTGGCGGCTGGCGGTGATCCTCTACGACACCATCCCCATCGAGCACCCCGAGTACGTCCCGCCCACGCTGCCGACGCAGCACACCGGCTACCTGCGGGCCTTTTCGAAAGCCGACCTCGTCCTGCCGATCTCGGAAGCATCGGCAAAAGGCTGGCGGAAATTTCTGGCTGCCGAAGCCCTGGAAGGGCCGCCGGTCCAGGTCTGTCCCCTGGCGTGCGATCTCGTCGGCGTACCCAGGGTTCGCCAGGTGCCGGACCGTTCGTCGTGCGCTGACTCGGGGCCGATCCGGATGCTGTGCGTTTCGACGCTGGAGCCGCGCAAAAACCACGACGTGCTTCTGGCCGCTTACGAACGCGCCGTCACCGCCCGCCCGGACCTGCGCCTGGAACTCGATCTCGTCGGGGCGGCGTACGCCGGCTCGCAGGACATCGAAAAATCGGTCTCCGAGGCTTCGGCGCGCCTTCCGGGCCTGCATTGGCATGGACAAATCGAGTACGAACAACTCGAAGCCCTCTACGCGGCGTGTGATTTCACGATTTATCCATCGGTGGTCGAAGGGTTCGGGTTGCCGGTGATCGAGAGCCTGTGGTTCGGCCGGCCGTGCGTGTGCGCGAACTTCGGCGTCATGGCTGAGAACGCCGCGGACGGTGGCTGCCTCGTCACCGACGTGCGCGATCCGGACGCGCTGGCCGAGGCCATCCTGACGCTCGCTGCCGACCCGGCCCTGCGCCGCAAGTTGACCGACGAGGCCACGTCCCGGCCGCTCAAGACCTGGAGCGAATATGCCCAGGAAATCCTCGCTTGTCTGGCAGCGCATTAGACCCGGCAGCCGTGGAAGCCGACCGTCCGCTCGTCCTCTGCCGTCCGGATCGCGTGGGCGACGTGATCATCGCCACGTCGTGCCTGGCCTCGATCCGCGCCCAGCGACCCGAGCAACGGATGGTGTTCGCGGCGCGCGAGGTGATGCGGCCGTTGCTGGAGGGACACCCGTTACTCGAAGGTTTCGTGGGCCTGCCAGACGTTGCGGCGGCGGACTCTCGAGCCGCCCGTCGTCAACTCGCCGATGCTCTTGGTCGCTGGAACGCGGCTGCCTTCGTGCAACTCCATCCCGACGCTCTTTGTCAGGAGGCCGCGAAGCTGGCTGCCATCCCGCGCCGGATCGGTTACCGGCACGGGTTTTTCATAGACCGGACGCTGACCGACCGCGTCCCCGACCAGCGGGATTCCGGCGCGAAGCACGAGGCGGAATCCAACTTCGACCCGCTTTCCCCCCTCGGTTTCCATGTGCCGCGAGCCGGAGATGGGACGCCGCCGTTGCGACCGGACGTGCACCTGCCGGAATCCTGGCGGCGGTCGCTGCAAGTGCGTCTGACGGCCGCCGGCTGGGAAGACTTCGACGCGGACGGCGGAAGTCCCTACGCCGTGGTGAATCCCGCCGCGTTCGCGCACGATCTTCGCTGGCCGGCCGAGAATTTCGGTTGGATCGCGCGGGAATTCCTGGACTCCGGCCGCTTTGAACGGGTCGTCGTCGTCGCGGACCACGTCAACGATCCGTCCGTCCACAAAATCCGCCGCTCGCTCGGCCCGACCCCGGGCCTGCTCGATCTCAGCGGGGCAACCAACCTGGCGGAACTCGGTTGGCTGCTGCGGTCCGCACGCGTGCTGGTCAGCCGGAACACCGGGACGACGCACCTGGCGGCGGCCGTGGGTTGTCCCACGGTAGAGCTGTTCGGCCGCTTTGAAAATCGTTATGGTCCGGCGCGTTGGCGGGCCTTGGGCGAACGCACCGAGGTCATCATCTGCCCGCCGACGACACGGCGTTGGAACGAACCGCAGCGGGCGTTCTGGCAGCGGTGCCACGCGGCGATTCCGCGCGAGGATGTGCTTGCCGCCGCGTTACGCCTCGCCGACACTCGGCCAAATTCCGCGCCCGAGGTGGGTTAGCGAAAGTCTCCCGCCGATGAAGATCGCCCCGCTCCTGTTTTCTCTGCTGTTTGCCGGCGCGGCGTCCACCTCCGCGCAAGCGCCGCTGCCGGCCGACGCCACCCCTCCCCCGGCCAGTCCCGCCTCCTCGCCACCGCCCGCCCCGGTGCCCGCCGCGACCCTGCCGAACCTGCACCGCATCGTGCGGGACCTGAAAGCCAACACGGACAACATCAAGTCGCAGGGGAACTTTGGCGCGCAACTCTGGCTCATCGCCGACGAGCGTTTCTTTCAGGACTGGCGCAAACCCGACTCGCCGTCCATCGATCCCCTCGAAACCGCCGTCCGCGGCCAGCCGGTTTTTACCGTGATCGTGTTCTACGGTCCTAGCCGCGACGAAAAGGGTCAGTCAAACATCACGTACGATCTCGTAGTGCGCCGGCCCGACGGTTCGGTCTACAACGAACGAAAGGACCTCGTAGGTTACCAATCGGCTGCGCCCGCGGACGAACGCATGCTCGCGCTCGGGCGCAGTTACCTCAACATCAACATCGGACCGGACGATCCGGCCGGGAGATACGTGGTCGAGGCTACCGTGCACGACGCGGTTGCGAAGACAGACGTTTCCCTGAAGAAAGAGTTCGTCGTGCCGTGAAACCGTCGCGACGGACCGATCCGCCGGCTCTCTACAGCGTTTTTCAGCCCCGGCAGGGGCGGCAGAGGATAGCCCACGGCGTGAGCCGTGGGGAACGCCAGCCAGCACGTCGCAGCCCCGGCAGGGGCGTAAGAAAGCCTGCGCGGCGGTCCGTGCCAAGGCCGCCGTGTTTTCTTACGCCCCTGCCGGGGCTGGTCTGTTTGGCGGCCCTTTTCCACGGCTTGCGCCGTGGGCTATTCTCTGCCGCCCCTGTCGGGGCTAAACACCGGACAAGCAGCTGAAAAACGCTTTAAGCAGCCTTCGCTTCTTCCTTCAGACGTTCGCGCAAGAGACCGACCACCGCCGCTTCCTCGGGCTTGAGTTCGGCGAGGTGGCTGCTGGTGAGTTCGTCCTCGGCGCGGCGGCGCAGGGCGTCGAGCATCGTGCCGTCCACGTATGACTCCAAGATCGCCGGATGGACGTAACATTTCCGGCAGACGCTCGGCGTATTGCCCAGGCGTTCCGCGACGCGCTCGATGGCGGCCACGATGTTCTTCTTCGCCGCCGCTTCGGAATCGAACGTCTCGAACTCCCGCAGGGCCAGCGCCGCCAGCACCGTGCCTGCCCAGGTGCGGAAATCCTTCGCCGTGAACGGCTGTCCACTGATCTCCTGGAGATAGGCATTCACGTCGGAGGAGTCAATGGTGTGCGGTTTGTCGTCCTCGTCGAGATACTCGAAAAGCTCATGGCCGGGCAGTTCCTGGCAACGGTTCACGACGCGAGCGAGACGCGGGTTTTGCAGCTCGACGGTGTGATCGACCCCGCTTTTTCCCCGGAACGAAAACTGGATGGTCGATCCCTTGACCTTCACATGACGGTTGCGCATCGTGGTCAGGCCGTAGTGCTTGTTGTCCCGGGCGTACTCTTCGTTGCCCACGCGGATGAGGGTCGTTTCCAGCAGCTTGACGACCGTGGCGAGGACTTTTTCGCGCGGCAGACCGGCACGGGCGAGATCGGCGTCGATGCGTTTGCGAATGCCGGGCAGTGCCGCCGCGAAAGCCATGACGCGGCTGTATTTGTTGGCGTCGGCGGTCTCGCGCCACTTCGGGTGGTAACGATATTGTTTGCGGCCCTTGTCGTCGCGGCCGGTCGCCTGGAGATGACCGTTCTTGCTCGGGCAAATCCAAACGTCGGTGTAGGCCGGTGGGATCGCGAGGGAATGGATGCGCTTGATCTCCTCCTCGTCGGTGATGCGCTTGCCTTCCTTGTCGAAAAAATGGAAGCCGCCTTTCACGTCGGCTTTTTTGCGCGTGAAACCCGGCTTGTCGTCGGTGTAGTAGCGAAGGTGCGCCAGATCGGCGAGTTCCTTGGGATCGAGTTTGATGGCGTCGGGGGGATGGGGAGCGGACATGTACAAAGGTGTTATACGCACGTGCCCGCCGCAGAGGACGCGGCGCGCGGACGCCCGGTCAACGCCGATGCAAGCCGAGGGCGGCCTTGAGTTCGTGCGTGTAAGCACTGTTAACCTCGTACTCGGTCGTCGGCAGGGCCTCCGGACTGGTGCGTTCGGCGAAGGGGGTGCTCTCCACATAACCGACTTCCATCAACCCGCTGAGCACGTCGGAGAGGTCATCGATGGCGATGCGGGTGTTTTCGAGGAGTTCGGTGCCGCTGACGGCGAGGCCGAAGCCGAGGGAGCGGATCACGGCGACTTCCCGGCCGCTGAGTCGAATCTGTTTCATGGGGTTGCCTCCCTGGGAGCAATCCCCACGCCATGACCGCACGCGACTCACGGCAGCCGGATCGCCGCGATGGCTGACATCACGCGTTCGCTGATCCGCTGATAAACGTCGCGGTTCTCGCCCGAAGGGTTTTTGAGATCGTCGGCCGTGAAAAAGAGAGGTTCGGCGATCTTGACGGTGATCGGGTGCATCCGCACACGCGACGAACCGCGCGGCATCGCCTCGTACGCCCCGAAGACCCGCATCGGCACCACCGGCACGAGGGTTTTGGCGATGATGAGTCCGATGCCCGGTTGCGCGGGCTGCAATTCGCCGTCCAGCGTGCGCGCTCCCTCGGGGAAAACGATGGTCGTCTCCCCGGCGCGCAGGAGGCGGATGACGTTTTTGAGCGCGCTCATGTCGGGACGTTCCTGGTCGACCGGGCACGACGTTGAGCCGTGGAAAAATCGGTCCGAGGACCGGCCAGCGCAGCAGGGTTTTGCGCGCCAGGAAATGAATGGGACGAGGCTGCGGCGGCCAGCGCGACCACCGGCGGATCGAGGTAGCTCTGGTGGTTCATCGCCAGCAGATACCCCCCGACCGCGGCAGGTGCTCCCGTCCGATGACTTCCAGCGAGAAACACATGCGCGCCACCAACCGCGCGAACTGCAAAAAGAACCAATACGTCGGGCTCATGGCGGAAAGGATGATTCGAGCAGGAGAAATCGCCCGCAGGGTGATAACGATGAGGATAAGGCAGAAACCCGGAAACGGACAAAACATTACCGCCAACGTTCTCTTCCGCCCTCTGGCTTCATCCTTTCAGCACACAGCGAGTCCCTTGAGCTTGAGCCGGCCGATGACCTCGCCCACCACGCCGTCGATGGTCAGACGGGAACTGTCGATCACGTGGGCATCCTCGGCGATAATCAGCGGGGACGTGCGGCGGGTGGAGTCCGTCCGGTCCCGCGCGAGCAGGTCGTCGGTGTCAGGGCCGGTCTGCACCGCGCGCCGTTGTGCCCGCACCTCCGGCGACGCGTCGATATAGAATTTGTAGGGCGTTTGCGGAAACACCGCCGACCCGATGTCGCGGCCTTCCATCACGACGCCCGGGGAGGCATTGGCGAAGCAACGCAACCGCTCGGTCAGAACACCCCGCACTTCCGGCACGCTCGACACCGCGGAAACGTGGGCGTTGATGCGCGCCTCAAATAGTGATGCATCGGGCTCGTACCTCCGGGACGAACGCATGCGCCGCCGCCACCGCGCCGCCCGCGCTTCCAACCCGCCCTCCAGTACGAACCAGGTCGCCGAACGATACAACGCCCCGGAGTTGACGTAGGCAAAACCGAGCCGCTTGGCCAGAGCCCGCGCGACGCTGCTTTTTCCCGAGGCCGCCGGTCCATCGATGGCGATGACCACGGAAGCTGGCGAGGAAGAAGGGGAAAGGTCCACGGCAGAGAAATAACTAATCCTCCGCCGACGCACGCCGCACGCGGGCGCGGCGTTTGCGGGTGGTGGCACCCGTCGTCCCCGCGTCCGGCAGGAATTGGCTCGCGTCCGAGATGACCACCGTCTCCGGTTGGCCACTGGTGGAAGACGTGATGATCTGACTCCAGCGTCTCCGCGAATCCGGGGTACGACGTGTCGATGCACGCGCAATCCTCGATGACCGTCTCGCCCTCGGCGAACAGTCCGGCAATCGCAAAAGCCATTGCGATGCGGTGGTCCCCGTAGCTCTGCAAACGCGCCCCGTGCAGCGGCCGGCCACCTGTGATCGTCAGGCCGTCCGGGGTCTCGTAGACCTCGGCACCCATCGCCTTGAGGTTGGTCGCCAGCGCCTTGAGACGGTCGGTCTCCTTGACGCGCAGTTCGGCGGCGTTGCGGATGACGGTTTGTCCCGCCGCGAGCGCGCCGAGCACGGCCAGGATGGGAATTTCGTCGATGACGTTGGGAATCTCCCGGCCCTCGATGACCGTCCCGTGCAGCCTCGCTCCTTCCACCTCGACCGTGCCGGTGGGTTCGATCTGGGTGATGTCCTCGATGACCTCATGGACGTGCGCGCCCATGCGCAGCAGCACGGATAGCACGCCGGTACGAGTGGGGTTGACGCCGACGTTCTTGACGAGCAGGCGCGCGCCCGGTTGCGCGGCGGCGGCGGCCAGCCAAAAGGCGGCGCTGGAAATATCGCCCGGCACCGTGAAATTACGCGACTCGGGCATCTGTCCGCCCTTGATCGTGAGCGTGTTGGATTCGCCCTCGGCGGACCGTTCCTCGGGACTATCGACATCGACGAGGAAGTAACGCAGCAATCGCTCGGTGTGGTCGCGGCTCTGGTTGGGCTCCGTCACGGTGGTTTTCCCGCTGGCGTAGAGACCGGCGAGCAGCACGGCCCCCTTCACCTGCGCGCTGGCCATCGGCAGATGGTAATTGATCCCGTGCAACGGTCCGCCTTCGATGACGAGCGGCGCGCAATTCTCCGAAGCCCCCTCGGAAGTGATCCGCGCCCCCATGTCGGTCAGCGGCCGGATGACCCGGCCCATCGGCCGGCTGGACAAGCGAGGGGTCGCCCGTCAGCCGCGCGCGGAAAGGCTGACCGGCGAGCAGTCCCGCCAGCAGCCGCATCGTCGTACCGGAATTCCCGCAATCGACGTCGCCCTTCGGTGCGCTGAGCTGCCGGTAACGCCCGTGGACGATCAGCGTCGTCGGGTCGGCTTCGGGCTGGTCGATCTGCACGCCCAGAGCGCGCATCGCGCCCACGGTCCGATGGCAATCCTCGCCTGGACCGAAACCGTGGAGCACGCACACGCCGTTGCTCAGACCCGCGAACATCGCCGCCCGATGCGAGATGCTCTTGTCACCCGGCACCTTGATCTCGGCATGGATGAGCGGGGCTCGCCGCACCCGCAGCTCTGACGATTTATCTTTTCTCACGCACGGTCCGGTTAAAAATAATTCATGGCCTCGTCGGCCCAATCAATCCGCCTGATCCCTTACCTGTTTGCTTCGAGGTCAGCCGTCCCCGGGGTTTTGCGAAAGTTCGCTCATCCCCATCACGCCCGGTCGGCCAATCAGCGTGCCGGGCACCTTTCATCTCCCCGGACACCGATCCCACGGCATCAGGTGGCAGGCGGAGCGTCCCCCGCTTCCCGTGAGTCGATCTCCCGTGCGTGCGGATCAGGGCACGAGGAAAATCTTCTGCGTGTATGGGCAGCGCACCTCCTGGCCCGGCGCAAAACCATGCACGTCCACGTAGCCGGCGTCCGGCGCGTAAGGGCTCGTCACATAGCCCGGTTTCCCCTGCACCGGGGAGCCGTACGGATAATCGCCGTGCGGGATGGGCGTCGGTCCAGGACCGTTGTTGGAGGGGACCTCGACCTTTGTCTTGGGCGTCGGCGGCGGGGTGGCGTCGGCGAGGTCCTGATCGCTCGGCGGCGTCGGCGTGACCTTCGGTTTGGGCGTCGCGGAGTGGACGCCGACGGGCGCGGGGTTGTCGTTGTCGGGGTGGCACGCCGACAGGGCCAGCAGGCCGAGGCAGGCAAGGGCGACCAACAGGGAACGAGGCTGCATCATAGCGAGTGAAATGAATTTGAAAAACGGACTCTCCCGGCGGGTTCGGGTTGCGTTGACGGGCGTTGGCTTTATTATCGCATCGCTCCGTCACTGGCAATCCTTTACTGCCTTCGCCGGGGTGGGCAAGCGAAAACCTCCGTGACCGGCGCATCCGCTCCATTTCTCCCTTGCCTATGAGTGCTTTGAGCGAAGCCGAGCCGTCCGCAGACATCCTCGTGGTGGACGACGAACGCTTCAGCCGCACGATCCTCGCCCGCACCCTCGAAACGGCCGGTCTGACCTGCCGCCAAGCCAGCGGCGGCTACGAGGCGCTCGCGGCCATCAGCCAGCGTTTGCCCGCGCTCGTGCTTCTCGACTACGCGATGCCCGGCGGCATCAACGGCGCGGAAGTCTGCCAGCGCCTGCGGGCGCACCCGGACGCCGCCGTCGCCCAACTGCCCGTCATCATGCTCACGGGCATGGTCGGCGACGAACAGGAAGTCCATTGCCTGGAAGCCGGCGCGAGCGATTTCGTCACCAAGCCGGTGAACGCCGCCGTCCTCCAGGCCCGCATCAACACCCAGCTCCGCCTCCACGCCCTGCGCCGCCAGCTCGAACGCCAGAACCAGGAACTCGCCGACTGGCGCGCCGACCTGGAACGCGACCTCGAAGCCGCCCGCGCCACGCAGCAAACCATCATCCCGCAATCCCTCCCTGCCCTGCCCGGCTGGGACCTCGCCGCGCATTACCAACCGGTGATCCAGGTGGGGGGCGACATTTATGACTGGTTGCGGCTGCCCGACGGCCGCCTGTTTTTCTGGATCGCCGATGCCACCGGCCACGGGGCGTCCGCCGCGCTGCTGACCGCCCTGGCGAAGCTGCTCTTCCGCCACGCGGCGGCATTGAGCGCCTCGCCCGCCGAGATTCTGCGGACGGTGAACACCGATTTCCGCGCCAGTTTCAAAGGCCGGTCCATGTTGACGGCGATGGGCATCGCGCTTGACCCGGATTCGGGTGAATTAACGATGGCGGGCGCGGGCCACCCGCCCTTGCTCGTGGCTCGCACCGGCGCGGACAAGGTGGAAGCGTTCCGTTCCCAGTGTCCGCCCCTCGGTCTGCAAGCGGACCTCGCGCCTTCGGAGAGCCATTTGAACCTTGCGCCGGGCGAAGGTTTTTTCCTGTTCACCGACGGTTTTTACGACGTGGTGGCCGCCGACGGCTCACGGATGGAGTTCGGCGCGTTCGAGCAATGCTTCCGTGACACTCCGACTCTCTCCAACGGTCAATCGCGCGGGGTCGGGGCGGCGGGCGGCCTGTTGACCCATCTGCTCGACTGCCTGCATGCCTACTCCGGCGGGCAACCTTTTGCCGACGATCTGGCGGCCGTGGCAGCCTTTCGGCGGACGAATCCATAATTATCGCTTGTCATCCCGCCGAACCAAGCCAAAGTGACGGTCGGTTGGCGTTCTCGCCTGCCAATTTGGTTTCGGGCTGTGGCTCAGCTTGGTAGAGCGCTGCGTTCGGGTCGCAGAGGCCGTGGGTTCGAATCCCACCAGCCCGACCATTTTTTCCAAGGCAGAGGGTTATCTTGATCCGCACCGTCGTCGTCCCTTGATGATTTGAGTGGCTTCTTCCGAGCATGTCGCCGTTCGCCGCCTCGATCATCATCTGCACGCACAACCGCGCCGACAGCCTGCGCGAGACGTTACGCGCGTTGGCGCGGTGCGTGGTGCCGGCGGACGCGCCGACGGAACTGCTCGTCGTGGACAACGGCTCCACCGACGGCACGCGCGCGGTCGTGGACGCCGCCGACGTGCCGCGGATGACCGTGCGCTACCTCTGCGAGCCGGCGGTGGGACAATGCCACGCGCGCAACCTCGGACTGCGTGAAGCTCGCGGCGAGGTCATTCTCTTCACCGACGACGACGTGCAGCCACCGGAGAATTGGCTGCCCGAAATGTGCGGCCCGATCCTCCGTGGCGAGGCCGACGCGGTGGCCGGGGGCGTCCGGATCGCGCCCGGACTGGAGCGTCCCTGGTTCAACCAGGGGTTGTTTCGTACCCGGCTGGCCAGCACCGACCAGTTGGATTCTGAAAATCCCGGGACGATGGTCGGCGCCAACATGGCTTTCTCGCGCCGCGTGCTCGAAAAGGTCGAAAAATTCGACGTGGCGCTCGGACCGGGGGCTTTGGGCTTCGAGGACGACGCGTTGTTCGCGCACCAACTGCTCCAGGCCGGCTACCGTTTGCAACCGCGACTGGATGTGATGGTCGAGCACCATTTCGATGTGGCCCGGCTGAACCGGGCTAGCATGCTGTTGATCGCGCAACGCGCCGGACGTTCGCTCGCCTACGTCTGGCACCATTGGGAACACCGCACTCCCCGCTGGCCCTTTCTGCGTTGGTTGAAGGCGAGGTTTCACTTGGCCTGGTGGCGTCTGACCCATGTACGGACCTGGTGGGTGAAACGCGAGATCAACTGGGAGGAGTGGAATTGGACAAGGTGGGTCGCTTTTTATCCGGAGTTTTTGAAGGCCGCGCGCCAGCCGCGAAACTACGAACGTTTCGGATTGCGCCGGATCATCGCGCCGCCGGACGCGCGTTGAAACGTCGCCCGCTCAACGCTGCTTGCGCGTTTCGAGCAGGGCCTCCCGGTCCACGGTCTCGCCGCGAAAAATCACCGAGCTGACCCGTTCCAGGGCATGGATGTCCGCCATCGGGTCGCCTTCCACGAGGATGAACGTCGCCTGATGGCCGGCGGCGATGAGTCCGATGCGGCCGTCCGCGCGCAGATACCTCGCCGCCTGCCCGGTCGCCGCCTGCAAAGCCACCGTCGCCGGGATGCCCGCCTCCACCCAGAGTGCCAGTTCGTGCTGCACCGTCGGACCGTGCATGATGGACGGATTGCCCGCGTCGGAACCCGCGATGAGGGTCGACGCCCGGCCTGCCACGCGGCGACGAGGTTGGCGGCGGCGTTGGCGTAGAGATTCCGTCGCCCGTCGGGAACGGCTGGCGGCTCGGATCTGTCTGACCGGGCGCCTTGCCAACTTGTCGGCCGGGACGATCTGCTGCCAGGAGCGGCGAGGCCGGCATCGCGTTACCCGCCAGTCGCGCAACACTCCCACGACCGACAACGTCGGGTCGTACGCGAGATTTTCGTCGCGCATCGCCGTCAGGTCGGCGGGCGGCAGCCGGTCGGTCAGCGAGCCGTGTTCGATGGAATCGCTGTGCGCGCCGATGGCGTCTTCCACGTCCTGCGCCGTGTTCGTGTGGGTGGCCAGCGGCAGGCCGTCCGCGTGCGCCGCGCGGGCGACCGCCTCATAAATGGGCCGGTCGAGCCGGACGAAATGGATATGGCCGAAATCCCCCTGCAGGATCGCCTTGATCCCATCGACGCCGTCGAGCTTGAGGTCGCCGACGAGCTTTCGCGCGTCCGCCGGGTCTTTGGGAATCCGCAGAAACTCGCCGCGCACTCTTCCCTGCATGTTGTCGGGCATCGTACTTGAGATATTCCGTCCCGTGCCCGCCCTCGGCGGTGAACAGCGGACCGTAGGCGAAAAGTTCCGCGCCGAGGAGTCGGCCGTTTTCCACCTTGGCTTTGACGCGCCAGCGAACGGTCGAGCCAATCGCCCACGCTGCGCACCGCCGTCACGCCGCAATACAGGTAATCCATCAGCCGATGCGCCTCGGGGTCGTTATCATCGATGTCGTAGTCGCCGAGGCCCGACGCCCCGAGATGTACGTGCATGTCGATCAGCCCCGGCAGCAGCGTTTTGCCCGCGCCGTTGATGACCTCCGCGTCCGCCGGCGCGGCTCGCCCGCCCTGCTCGCCGACCTCGACGATCCGCCCGCTGCGCACGAGCACGCGGCCGTGTTCGATGACCCGGCCGTCGCCGACGAACACGCGCACGTTCTCCACGACGAAGGTGCTGTTGCGGCGAACGGCGCGCGACTGCATCCGGGCTTCTTCGAGACGCGCCTGGCGGATCCAATTGCGCCAGCCCCACAGCGAAAAACGGCGCCAGTCCCGGCGACGATCCACCACTTCGCCCGGCGCGAGACGATGTCGTCCTTGTCCCAGCGAAAGAGCTTCAGCGCGAGGAAGGTGGTCGCAAACGCCGTGACCACCAGCGCGACCGCTTCCAGGCCGTTGTGCCAGAGTCCCTGCCCGTTGAGCAGCATGGACTGCATCCCGCTGAACAGATAAGCGGAGGGAAGAAAAACCGAGATCGTCTGCAGCAGCGGCGGCAGGAATTGCAGCGGCAGCATCGCCCCGCTGAGCATGAGCATGGGCATGTAGATGACGTTGACGATGGCCGAGCTTTCCTGCACTGAAGCGACACGACGCAGGCGATCAGGAGACGCCGATGCCCCGAAACGCCACCAGCCCCAGCGCGGAAAAGACCACGACTCCAGGCAGGCGCGGCGGCACCGGCACGTGGAGCCAGACGCGGGTCAGTCCGACGATGAGTGCACACCAGCGGCAGGTAGGCCACGAGACCCGAGGTCAGCACGGCGAGGAGAATGGGCAACGCGCCGGCGGGCGTGACCTTGAAGCGGCGCAGGATGTTGTCCTCGCGTTCCTGGACCATCGTGATGCCCGCGCCGAAAAAGCCGTTGCCGAGCACGCCAAGGGTCAGCACGATCGCGATGACCTGCAGCATCTCGCCCGGGTTCTTCGCCCGCCGAACATCGCGGCGAACATGAAGAAAAAGAAGAGCGGGAACAGGTACGTGAAGAACAGCGCCGTCTTGTTGCGAGACAGCAGCCGGAGGGCGTTCTCGTGTGGGCGAGGTAGGGCTGCTGGCATCAGCATTCCGGGCAAGCGTGCGGCCGGTCAGCGCGATGAACGCGTCTTCGAGGCTGGCGCGGCGTACGGCGATGTCTTCGAGGCGCAGCCCGTGCTGGTCGCACCAGCGCACGAGTTGGGCGACGCATTCGCCCGGCTCGTTGGTGCGCAGGAGCAGCTCGCGCCCGTCGTCGCGCCGCTCGACAGCTGAAGGCCGCCGGGAAGGCCGTTTCGGCGGCGGGCGCGGCGGCGTTGAACCGGGCTTCGACGAGCGCCTTGCCGAGAGTCTTTTCCTGGATCTCGCGCGGGGTGCCCTGGGCGACCACCCGACCGCGGTCCATGATGGCGACGCGTCCGCAGAGGCGTTCGGCCTCCTCGATGTAATGGGTCGTCAGCAGCACGGTGCAGTTTTCCGTCCGCAAATCGTTGATGAGCGCATGGATTTCACGGCGCACCTGCGGGTCCAACCCGCGTGGTGGGTTCATCGAAAAAGACGAGGCTGCGGCAGCGTTGACGAGGGCCAGCGCGATGGCGAGACGCTGTTTCTGGCCGCCTGAGAGCGTGCGGTAAAAAGCGTTTTTCTTGTCGGCCGAGATCGACGCGCGCGAGCAACTTGTCGGCGTCGGTGACGCGCGAATAAAGCCGCGAGAACAGCCGCATCGCCTCGCCGACGCGGATGCTGGCAGGCAGGTTGGTGTCTTGCAGACAGACGCCGATCCGGTCCTTCAGCGCGGCGGATTGGCTGGTGGGATCGAGACCGAGCACGAGCGCCTCGCCGCCCGAGCGGGCGCGGATACCCTCCAGGATTTCAATCGTGGAGGTCTTGCCCGCGCCGTTCGGGCCGAGGAGGCCGAAAACCTCGCCCTCGGCCACGGAAAGGTCGATCCCGTCCACCGCGACGTTCGCCCCATACGATTTGCGCAGTCCCCGTACTTCGATGGCCAATTTTGACACCTTGCTGGCGAGACTACGGACCCACCCATCGGCGAACAAGTTGAAAATCAGTCCGTCGTGCCGAGCGGGCGGCAGTCGTTGCCTGCTTTCGTGACTCAAACGGAGTTCGGACCACCCGAAGCACCAAAACGACTGAGCGCGGCCGAGCACTCAAAATGGCCGTCGAGTGGGAAAGTGCCGCGACGCGAGCGGCTGCTGGCAAGCTCACGGAGAGTCAGGCGCGTGCGGTCATTAATTCGATCCTGGAGCATGCAGGCCAAGAAGCCGTCGTTTCTACAAAGTGCGGGACTGGTTCACCCAGTGGCTGGTTGACAAGGAAGGTGCCCGCGAGGCCGCCACGACCGAGAAATACACCCAGGTGATAAAGCGGTTCCTCGACCACCTCGGACATCGCGCGCAGAAAGGTTTGGCCGACGTCTGACCTGCGGACATCCGCTTTTTTCGTGATCTGCTTCGCGCGGAGGGTCGCTCGGCATCCACCGTAAATCAGACCGTTGCGAAGGTGCTTTCCGCTCCCTACGCCAAGGCGGTGCGTCTCGGATATATCCCCGTGAACCCGTGTGCCGCCGTTGAACCATTGAAGAAAATTCACACGGAAGCGGGATTTGGCCGAGCTACGATGGAGTCAGATCGATCTGACTGCTGGCATGCTGTTTTGGCAGCAACAAAAAGGGGGTGCGGGTGTGGCCGTGCCCGTCCATGCGGAATTAAGGCAGGCGCTACTCCGTCTGCCCGATGACCAAGCGGCGGGGCCACACGTCTTCCCCGCCATCCACGGAAAAGCGGGCAGCGGAAAGAGCGGTTTGAGCGAAACTTTCAAGCGCATCATGGTCAAAGCAGAAATCCAGCTGGAGAAACGATTGGAGGCGGCAGGTGGGGCGGGCCGGGGTCGCAACAAACTCTCTTTTCACAGCCCGCGGCACACCCTCAATAGCTTGATGGCGAATGCGGGTGTGGCTGAGGAGGTTCGCCAGAAAATTACCGGGCACCATGACGCCAAATCCAACTTGATCTTCTTCGAAGACCTTCGGCTCGGTGTCGATCAAACAAAGGTCGCCGAGGTTGTCGCCCTGGAGCGTCGTCAGGAGCGCGCCCGCGTAGAAACGGACGTAGGGCGGACCGGTGACCAGTGAATTGTGCCGGAAACGCTCGTCCAGCCGGGCGTCGGGGACGATCAACGGATGGTGCCGAGAATCGTGAAGGCACAAAATGCCACCTCGCGCGGCGTTTCTTTGAGTTGCCCCAGCCGTGGTAGAACTTGAACCACCGGCGCTCCAAATCGACCGGGGTAATCAGCGCGACGGGGATATCGAAAAGCCTGGTGGCCAGAGCCGTCAGATAGTCGAACTCCGGTTCCGGCGGCGTGTCGAGCAATTGATAGCGGTCCAACGCACGCAGCCGCTTTGGCTCATAAGCTGGAAGGGGTCGGGCATGGGCTTGGCAGGCTCGGAGATTCTGCGGTCGCATCGGACCGGGAGCAAAGGAAACGACGCGCGGAGAATCGCCCTTACATCCTGCTCATTCACAGGGGTTTCCGCAATCGAAATTGCGTTTGCCGCCGGGCGGGGATCCTGTTGACCCCGCCGGTCAAGAACGACAGGCAGACCGACCGCGCCACCCTGTTACTTCGGCGCGAGGGAAGCCACGAGCGCCTCGAAACGCGCGTCGCCACGGAGCGGTGCCCACATCGGGTCTTTCAGCAGGTAGCCGTAGGTCAGATAGCCGGGCAGCCGGACCAGTGTTTCGATGGCGTCCAGCGCGCCGGCGTGATCCCCGGTCCAGACCTCGACCTGCGCGAGACCTTGCAGGACCAGCGGGCCACGTAGGCATCACGGGAGATCGGCATGAGTTCGACCGCGCGCTGGGCCTCGGCCAGTGCCAGCTCCCTGTTTCCCAGCCCGGCATCGACCTGCGCCAGGACGGCGAGGGTGCGCGGCTCTCCCGCCTGCGCGGCCGGACGCTCCTCCAGCACTTTGCGGCAGGCGGCGAAGGCGGTTCGCGCCCGGGCCTCGTCGCCCGCGGCCCGGGCGATCTGTGCCTCGTACCAAGTGCGAGGATAATAGAAGCTGAAGTCCACGTCCTGAAACGCCGGCAGCGGCGAGGCCGCCAGCGCGGCGTAAGCCCCCGGATAATCGCCGACGGCCAACGCGGCGATGATGCGCGACGGAGTGACGCCTCCACCCGGATCGACGTAGCCAGGCAGTTCGCGCAACGCGGCGGCCAATTTCTCCGTACTGCCCGTGGCGGTGAAAGAGAGCGTCGCCGCGATGTACCTCGAAAAACGTGGATCGAAATCGGGGCGTACCGACGGTTCGTACAGTCGTTCGGCATCGGCGAACCGGCGTCTCAGGACGTAGGTATCGGCAAGCAGCTCGATGACGTTCGTGGCACGCGGATCGAGTTCGCGGGCCTTTTCCAGTTCGCGGGTTGAATCGTCCCAGCGGCCCAGGTGCCGATTCAGCACCGCGCTGAGCTGGTAAAGCTCGGCGCTGTTCGGCAAGCCGGGGCGCGCGAGCGCGAGTTCGGCCCCGGCGCGCGAGTAGTCGCGGTCGCAGGAAAAATACAAGTCCGCCCGGGCCAGATGCACCTCGGCCGCGTCGGCACGCAGGCGCACGGCGTTGTCCACCGCTGTCTCGGCCAGCGCGCGGCGCGCGGGCGTCGCGTCGAGACCATAGAGATAGAGCAGGTCATGGGCGTGGGCGGCGAGGCAGTAAGCCTCCACGAAGGCCGGGTCGCGGCGGGTAGCGTCGTCCAGCAAATCGACCGCGCGCAAGAGTTCGGTACGCTGATCCTCCAGGTCCAGGGATCGTTCGACGATCTGCTTGGCGCGCACATATTGCGTGTAGGCTTCGACGTTGGCGGTCGGCCGTTCCAGCATGGCGGCGTGCTCCTGCGGGGAGATGGCCGCCTGCAGTTGCCCGGCGATGGCCTGGGCGATCTCGCTCTGGATGGCGAACACGTCGTTCAAGTCGCGGTCGTAGTGCTCGGCCCACTGGTGGGCGTCGGTGCGCGCGTCGATCAACTGCGCGGTGACCGGATCCGGTTGCCCGCGCGCTGCACGCTGCCCTCGACGACGTAGGCCACGCCGAGTTGCGCGGCCGATCTCGCGCAGGTTGCGCGTGTCGCTGCCACTTGTACTGCATGACACTGGTGCGGCTGATGACCTTCAGATCGGCGACTTTGGCCAGGTCGGTGAGGATTTCGTCCTGCACGCCGTCGGTGAAGAAGGCGTTGTCCTTGTCGTCGCTCAGATTGTCGAAAGGCAGCACCGCAAGGGATTTTTCCGAGACGGCCGCCGCGGCGCTGTCGTCGGCGGGAACCGACGCGACTCCGTGCCGGGGTGGCCGCGCCATCCACCAGACGAGTCCCACCCCTGCCAGGACGATTCCCAACGTCGCCCGCATCGCCGAGAGCTGCCCGGCCGCCGCCTGCCGGCGGGGCGGCTGTCCGGTCGGGTCGCTGGCGGCAGGTTTCCAGCGCGGCGAGCAGTTCCCGCGCGGAGGCGGGCCGCTCGGCCGGGTCCACCGCCAGCACGCGGCGCAGCAGCGCGACCACGACGGCGGGCGGACACCTTCCGGGCGGTGAGTTGCTCGACCGGCAGGTGCTTGGCGCGCGGGGTGGTCGCGCAGTTCCTCCAGCGTGCGTCCCGGCGAAGGGCACCCGCCCGGTCAGCGCGTACCACGAGCGTGACGCCCAGCGAATAAAGGTCCGAGCGCGCGTCCACCGGCCCCCGCTCGAACTGCTCCGGACTGGCAAAGGCGGGCGTGCCCACGAAGCCGCCGTGGGTCAGGTCCGATCTCGTCCGTCGGTGGCCGCCGCCTTGGCCAGGCCGAAGTCGATCACCTTGACCTCCAGCCGCGGCCGAAGCGTTCCGCAGCCGCGTCAGCATGAGGTTGCCCGGCTTGAGGTCGCGGTGGATCAGGCCCCGGTTCGCCGCGGCCACGAGCGCCGCCGCGACCTGCGCGGCGATTTCCAGCGCGGTGGCCACGTCAAGCGGGCCGTCGCGGCGCACGCGGGCTTCGAGCGTTTCGCCCTCGACCAGTTCCATCGCGTAGTAACAGCGGCCGGACTCCGCGGCGGCGCCGAAGTGGAAAACCCCCGCGATGTTCGCATGACGCAGGGCCGCCGCCGCGCGCGCCTCGCGCAGAAAACGTTCGCGCAGGGCCGCGCTCAGATCGCTGCCGCCCGCCGCGTCGCGCCGAGTTGGATGACCTTCAGCGCCACCGGGCGGTGCAGCACGTCGGTCCACGGCGCGGTAGGTCACGCCCATCGCCCCCCGGCCCAGTTCCCAGAGCGAGCCGTCCTCCCGGCGCGCGATCTCGAAGTCGCCATACACCGTGGCATCGGGGCCAGCGGCCGGCAGGGCGGCTGCCTGTGCGGAATCATCGACGGTTTCCTCCACCAGGCCGCCACGCAACAGGCAGGGCAGGCAGCGGCCGTCCGCACCCATCGGGGTGTGACACTTTGCGCACACCGCACCCGCTTCTGAAGGCGCATCCATGACAGAAAAAAAGCGGGTCAGCCCGCCGTCAGGACGCGCAGCAGTTCGCGCAGTTCTTCGTCCACGGCGTCCTCGCTGTCCACGGTCCGCCGCAGTTCGGCCCGCAGCAGCTCGCGGTAGCGCGCCCGCAGCCGACCGACGTGGCTGCGGACCGTGGCCGCCGGCATCGCCAGTTGCGCGGCCAGTTCTTCGTAAGAGGGCAGCGGATGGGGACTGCCCCCCACGAAAACTTCGAGGCTCTTGTAAAGCGCGCCCTTGTCTTCCGCTTCGTACTCGGCCCTCAGTGCGCCGAGCGTGGCGTCGATCAGGGTTTGCGCCCATTGCCGCTCGAAGAGACGGTCTTCAGCCGTGTCCATCCCGGGAGCGGTGCTACGGCAAAACGAGGCTTCGGCGGCCTGGGCCTGCTCGTCGTGCAAGGGCAGGAACTCGCAGTCGCCGCCGCGTTTGAGCGCGCGGGCGCGGCCGTAGGCGTCGTTGAGAAAGTGTTTTACTGACGCCAGCAGAAAAGAGCGGAACTTTCCCCGCGTTCGGATCTGTGCGCGCGTAAATCTGGTGTTCGATGAGGTGGCAGAAAAAGCCCTGGGTCAGGTCCTGCGCGTCGTGCACGGAGTAGCCGCGGCTGCGGATGAACCCATACAGAGGTGCCCAATAAGTCCCGCAAAGCTGGGCCAGGGCAGTCCGGGCTGACTCCGGTGCCGCCGCCTCCTGTCCGGCCGCCAGGACCACGCTCCAGCGCGTCGCCTCGAAGCGGTCACCCTGGCCATCCGCGGATTCAGACGTTCCCTGCACGAGTGAGAAGTGTAGCAGCCGGAGAACGGCCACACAAGGGACAAGGGAAATCGAGATTTTCTGCAACAGGCTCCGCAGTCCTTCTTTGTACAGGGAAAGCGAACGTCGCTTTTACCAACAAACAATCACTCAGAACTCGACTGCTTCACCTTCATGAACACCTCTGCCAGCCACTTTTTCGACACGACAATTCTCTTTGAGCCCGCCGTGCGCCGGGTCCCGTTCACCACGTCGGCGAAAACCGCCCGCAAGTCCACCGTCAGCCAAGCGCCCGAAATGCCGGCCAGTCTCTGGCGTCACACGTTGGTGGAATGCGAAGAGACCCGCCGCCACGGTTTGGTCACGCGGAGCCTCTGCGGTTTGCTGGGTGTGTTGAGCCTCGGCAGCGTGGCGGCGGCAGCCTGGCAGACGCACGCGCTGTTGTCCGGTAATCGTCTCCACGACGCGATCTCCGCCTTCCTGCGTTGAGATAACATTCCAGAATCCTCGTCTGACTACAACCAATCGCCATCAACCACCAACGCCGCGGAAAACGACATCCAAAAAATTATCGATAGAAGCAGTTTGAAAAGAGAGACTTGTGATCGGTACTAGCTCCCGCCCATCCGGGGCGTCGACCGGTACTGTGTAGCCCATCGCCCGAACATCCATCCCTATGAAAACCATCCGACATCTCCTCCTGCTGACCTTCCTTGTTGCCGCCGCCAGTTTGGCGCACGCCCAAGGTGATGCTCCCTACAACGAAGGCAGCGTCTGGGACATTACGACGGTCAAAACGAAGACCGGCCTGCAAGACGACTATCTCAAGCAACTCAAGACCATCTTCGTCGGCGAACTCGACGAAGCGAAGAAGCAAGGGATCATTCTCAGTTACAAAATCCTGGTCGGCCAAGCCGCCACGGCGGGGGATTACGACGTGATGCTGCTAGTCGAGTACAAGAACTTCGCCGCCTACGACGGTCTGCGGGCGAAGTTCGATGCCATCGACAAGAAACTGCTCGGCACGGTGGAGCAACAACGGGACGCGACGGTCAAGCGTCTGGAGATCAGAGAGATCCTGAGCGAAAAGCAGATGCAGGAAGTGACGCTCAAGTAAGTGCGAGGAGGTCAGTTGCAGCGGCTTGAAGCTGGACCCAGGCTGGGAATCGCTGCGCGGCGATCTGCGTTTCGATGCGCTGATCGCCGTCCTCGCGCCGAAGCCGAGCCCTTGCCCCCCGTCGGTTGGTGGAGCGCAGTGAACGGCCCGTGCGACCGCATCGTCGTTTTGGCCACGTGCGAATTGCTGGTGTTTGATCCGGCACCGGCTCGGTTTCTGTTTCCTGGGCTTGGCGGTGATGTGCAAACTCCACATCGTGTTGCTCGCGGGCCACGCAGGCAGCGAAGCCGACCTGCCTGCGAAAGCAGTCCACCGAATATCCACTTCAACAGCAATTATCTGGTGGAGTGGCTGCGTACGCGCGAGCAGTCCCCACAGAAGCCCGCGCAACCCGCCAAGGAACGCGACGAGGCGGCCATCGCCCGCTGGAAGGACGAGGACTGGCCACGCCTGCAAAAAAAGCGCGGAAAGAAAAAGCCCACCTTGTCCTCATCGACGTGAGCGGCTTCTTTTTGAACCCGCTGGTGCGCCGCACCTGGGCACCCAAAGGTAAAACTCCGGTGTTGCCTTCCTGGGGCCGGCACCGCGACAAGGTGTCGGTGATCACGGCCCTGAGCGTGGCACCCACCCTGCGGCGGTTGGGCCTTCACTTCCTGGCCGACCCGAAGCACTACGTCACCGCTGAGACCGTGGTGAAGTTCCTACGTGTCTGAGCATGACGACGCGCTCTCCCGCATCCTGGCCGCAAGTAGACAGAGCCGATTCACCACGCTCGGCGTCCCTTACCCCAAGGCTTGGTACGAGGGCTTGGCTGCACGGATGCGCGGGGATGACGCGGGTGCGCGGGAAGCCTTCGCTGCCGCGCGTCTGGAACTGGAGAAATCGTTGCTGGCCGACCCGACCGATGGAAAGGTGCTCAGCCTGTTATCGATGGTCGATGCCGCCCTTGGGCAGAGAGAGGCGATTGCTGGAGCGCAGCGCGCTTGTGCGCTGACTGCCCCTACTCCCCGTAGCGCCCCGATGGTGGGCTGTCATTTGGCCGTGGTGTACGCTTGGCTGGGTCAGCCGGACCCGGCTTTCGCCGAACTCGAAAAGTGGATGGTGTTGCCGGCTTCGGGGAACCTGCCGGCGGAGCCCACCTAGGGCGACTTCCGGCTCAACCCGCTCTGGGACCCGCTGCGGTCCGACCCGCGCTTCGAAGCACTGGTCCAGCGCCTCGCGCCCAAAAGTCAACCCTGAGACGTGGCGTTCTTCTGACGGGTCACCCAGCTTCGAGCCACGGCCGCTTCGTGGAGGACACGGAGCATAACCCCTGTTGCTTTGGCGACGGGACTCGTACGTTCAATGAGCTTCCTGATCACGACGTAAAACATCGGTGTCAGCACAGGCCGAAGAGCGTCACGCCCAACATCCCGGAAAACACCGCCGTGCCGAGAGCCTGCCGCATCTCCGCGCCCGCACCCCTGGCGACCACCAGCGGCACGACGCCCAGAATGAACGCGAAACTAGTCATCGAGATCGATTGTCACCGCAGCCGCGCGGTATCCACGGCCGCCGTGAAACGGTCCTTGCCTCCGCGATCCTGCTGGTCCTTGGCGAACTCCACGATGAGGATCGCGTTCTTGCACGCCAGGCCCACCAGTACGACTAGGACAGGCTGCCCAAGTAAATTTGGAGCGTATCGAATACGTTGCCCAAAGGCACGCCGGCACTGCGAGCCTCCACGCGGGCCGGTGCGGCAGCCAAATCTTTTTTTGAGACGCCGCGTTGCAGCCGCTTGAGAAACAGACAAGCCGCCCTGCTTCTCTGCTGCCAAACACGGTGACCCGGACAAGGATCGCCACGGCGACACCGGAGTGGGGCAGGCAATAACCCATCAACGCATCCAACTACCCGATCAAATCCATGACACGACTCGTGCTTCTCGCCGCCCCCGCGACCACCTGAGTCGGACTGCTGATCGCCAGTGCGAGGAAAACGCGATGGAAGACCTGATCCAAGTTTCGAGCCGCTTCGGTCCCCAGGAGACCGCAGACCGTCTGGAAGCGGCGGTCCGTGCGCAGGGCATGGAAGTGTTTGCCCGGATCGATCATGCCGCCGGAGCGGCGAAAGCCGGCCTGGAGTTGACGCCGACCGAACTGATCATCTTCGGAAACGCCCGCGCTGGCACGCTATTGATGCAGCTCGCGCCGACGGTCGGTCTCGACCTGCCCTTGAAGGCACTGGTCTGGCAGGATGCGGCGGGTGCCACCTGGATCGCCTACCGTGAACCGGCGCAACTCGCGCAACAGCACGGTCTCCCCAGCGAAGCGGATCGGATCGTCAATCGCATGAATGATGCCTCTGGATCTGGTCAGCCGGACGGCGGCCAGTGGTCTCTGACGAGAAAACGGCAGTGGCAGACAAGTAAGTTTTCTGACTCCACCAATGCACACCACACCGGACGAAATCCCTATGCCCACCGAAACCGAAAACAGCAAAATCGCCGAACTGTTCCTGGTCAGCTTGCGGGCACGCGACGCCGACCTGCTGCGGTCGATCTTGAACGAAGACGCCGTTTGGAGCCTGCCGGGCAGCAGCCTTATCTCCGGAGAAGCGCGCGGCGCTGACGCCGTCATTCAGCGGGCGCAAACTATCCGCGACCACGGCATGACTTTCGCGCTCAAGAACCTCCTCGTAGGCCACCACGGAGCCGCACTCTCGCTGCACAACATGGCACGGAACGGCGAGTTAGTGTTCGACCAGGACCTCGCCACCGTGTTGTGCATCCGTGATGGCAAGGTCGCGCAAATCGATACATACATGTCCGACGTGGAAATGGTGGATACCTACTTCGCGCGAACCTGACCGACCCGAGGCTCAGGGTGGCGTGCGGCGGCCAGAGCCACATCTTCACTTTGCTCGCTTTTTTTTGAGATTCCTGGTCCGGAACGCTTGAGGAACAGGTGAACTGTTCCGCGCCGGGGCCAACCCATGCGTGGCAACCTTCCCTGTTTGAATGCATCTGAACGACTCTGCAACAACCTCCCGTCCGCTCGCCTTGGTGACCGGCGCTTCCAGCGGCATCGGTGCCGACCTTGCCCGCGAACTGGCCCGTGACGGCTATGATCTCGTCCTCGTCGCCCGCCGCGAGGCCCTCCTGCAAACCTTGGCGGATGAACTGGCGAGCCACGGCGCGCGCGCGACGGTCATCGCGGCGAATCTCGGAATCTGCCTGGCCGCCTCTGAACTCAACGCCGAGTTGACGCGCCTGGGCCTCGACGCGCCTGAGGTGCTCATCAACGCCGCCGGCTTCGGGGACTACGCTGATTTCCTCCAGGCCGAGCCGACAAAGCTCACCGAGATGCTCCATCTCAACGTCGTCGCCTTGACCGAACTGACCCGCGCGTTTCTGCCGGGGATGGTCGCGCGCCGTCGGGGACGGGTGCTCCTGATCGGAGCACTCTCCGGCCTGGTGCCAGGAATCGGTACCGCCGTTTACAATGCCACAAAGGCTTATGTGCTCAGCCTAGGTGAAGCGTTGGCCAAAGAACTCCGAGACACTGGTGTCACGCTGACGACCTTGTGCCCCGGTCCGACCCTGAGCGGCTTTTGCGCGGCGGCGGGTCACACGGACGAAGGATCTTCCGGCCACCCGTTCCTGGACGCGATGCGTCCGGCTGACGTGGCGCGGCAGGGATACCTGGCGATGAAGAAGGGACGGCGGGTCGTGGTACCGGGCTGGACCAATAAGCTCCAGGCGCTGTTCCTGCGCTACGCACCGTGACCAACAAAGTTCCAAAACGCACGGTAGCCAGCTTGCGAGCCGGCTCGCCAGACCGGCGGACGACCAACGCGCTTCCCATGCGTGCCCCGTTTCGCTAACTTACTCGGTGTGAAAGCGATCCCGGGCACGTTACAGGACGGAGGGGCACCCTTCCACACCACGCATTGGAGCGTGGTGTTGTGTGCTGCCCAGAGCCAATCGCTCGAAGATGCCCAGCGCGCGCTGACCGACTTCTGCCAAGCATACTGGCCGCCGCTCTACGCGTTCTTGCGCCGCCAGGGACGTGCCTCAAGCGACGCGCAGGATCTGACCCAAGGTTTCTTCGTGCATTTGCTCGAACACGACACCTTGAGCCGCGCCAGCCGCGAGAAGGGCCGCTTGCGCACGTTTTTGCTCGGCTCGCTCCAGCATTTCCTGGCCAACGAGTACGATCATAAAAACCGCCTCAAGCGCGGTGGCGGCGTGCAGGTCGTCTCGATGGACGAGCACCTCGCGGAGGCCGAGGCGCTGATGACCGCGTCTTCGAGTGGCGAGGAAGACAGCGTTTTCGATCAGAACTGGGCGGCCACCCTGATGAGCCAGGCTTGGGAACACCTCGAAAAAGCCTTTGTCGCTGAAGGCAAGAGGGGCCTGTTCGAGGAATTCAAGCCCTTCGTGGTGGGCAGTATGGCCGTGCCGCCCAGCCAGGAAGAGGTCGCCGCGCGCTTGGGCATTCCGATCTCCACGCTGCGCACCTGGCTCCAACGCCTGCGGCATCGCTACCGCGAGGAACTGCGTACGGAGGTCGCACGCACCGTTTCCAATCCGGCGGAGATCGACGAGGAGATGCGGTATCTCCACCGCTTGCTGTCGTCCTGAAATTTTATTGACCGCCAAAATCTTCCCTGTTTACACATGGCAAACATCGACGATTCCAAGGACGGGCCGGCACCCGGCCGCCATGTGGCCGCCGCCTCGTCGTCCACGGGCTCTGAACCGGTGGAGATCTGCGCCGGCTGTCGCCAACCGCTCGTGCGGCGCGGCCCGAAGGGCGAATGCCTGCGCTGTCTGCTGGACTTCGCGTTCTCGCCGACGGACGAGGCGCCACCGGATACTGCTTCCGTCGGGGGCCTGGCCGGGAAAGGCGCGTTGCGCTACGGGCATTTCGAGATCGAGATAGGAGCGGATGGCCATGCCGTCGAACTCGGCGCGGGTGCCATGGCTACGACTTATCGGGCACGGGACGGCGTGCTGCACTCGGCCGTGGCGCTGAAAGTCATCAATCAAAAGGTGGCGGAACATCCCGCCGCTCGCGCGCGGTTTCTGCGCGAGGCGCGCGCGGCGGCCAAGCTGCACCACCCCAACGTGGCCCGCGTCTCGCACTACGGCGAGCAGAACGGCGAATGCTACTACGTCATGGAACTGGTCGAGGGCGAGACCCTGGAAGCGTGCATCCGGCGCGAGGGGCCGATGCTGCCCGCGCTGAGCGTTGGAGATCGCTATCCAGGTCGCCCGCGCGCTCGCCGCCGCCGAAGCCTGCGGCGTCGTCCACCGCGACCTGAAGCCATCGAACATCATGCTCACCACGCCTCAAGGCGAGAATACGAGCAGCGTCGCTGGCGGTGGTGCCACGGTCGTCAAGGTCATCGACTGGGGTTTGGCAAAGGCAGTCAGCGCAGAATCCGCCCTGGGCACCGATCACACGCACGGCGGCTTTGTGGGCACGCCGGCCTTCGCCAGCCCGGAACAGTTTTCCCGTGCGGAAGATCGGCGTGTCGATCATCGCTCGGACATTTATTCGCTCGGGGTGACGCTCTGGTATCTGCTTTGCGGGCGGATCCCTTTCACGGGGACCACCCTGGAAGAAATTCATTCCCGCCAGGTTGAACATCCCATCCCGTTGGCGCAACTCGCCGCCGCGCGCGTGCCAGCGAGGATCGTGGCCCTGCTCAAGTCCATGATGGCGGCCGATCCCGCCGCGCGCCCGCAATCCGCGCGCGAGTTGCTCGATACCTTGCGCGCTTGCCAAGAGCGTTTCCCCATAGAAGTAGCCTCGCGGCAGGTCCGCCGCAGCCGGCGGCGTCGATGGATTCTGGCAGGACTGGCGTTTGTGGTCTGCACGTTGGTCGCGCTGGCCGCGCAGTGGTACTACCTTCACTTGCCTTCCGCTCCTGCGAGCAACTCCATCGCGGTGCTTCCCCTGGAAAACCTCAGCCCGGCGGAAGGGGATGCGTTCTTCGCCGCGGGGATGCAGGACGCGATCACCGCCGACCTGGCCCGCATCGCCCAGCTCAAGGTGATCGATCCGAGCAGCGTCAAGTCCTACGCGGTCGGCAAGCCTCGTGATCTCGTCGCCATTGGCCACGCGCTCGGCGTCGATCATTTGCTCGAAGGCAGTGTGCGGCGGGAGGGCGACCGGGCGCGGATCGAACTGCGGCTCACCGGCGTGCAGCGCCCCACGCACCCATGGACCGCGCGGTATGAGCGCCCTCTGGCCGGGGAGTTCACCATGCTCAGCGAGATCACCCACGCGCTGGCGGGACGCCTGCACGCAGTGCCCACCGCGCAGGAGTCCGCCGCCATCGACCAGCAGCCGACGCACGATCCGGTCGCCTATGATCTGTATCTCCAGGCGCTGCAAGGCCCGAGTGTTTTCCGTGACGGCAGGCATCTGCGCGAGCACGACCAAAAGAGCATCGATTTCTTGAACGCCGCCGTGGCGCGCGACCCGGGCTTCGCCGTGGCCTATTGCAAACTGAGCAAATATCACGACGCCATCTACGTCGCGTCCCGCGTGTTCGACGACGTGAAGTCGGTGCAGGATCTCGCCGTGGACCACCGCGCCCTGGCCGAATTCGCGCTGGTGCGAGCGCGTAACCTGCAACCGGACAGCAGCGAGCTTCACCTGCGACAAGCCAGCCATTACTACCTGATCACCCGCGACTACGAGCAGGCGCGCGTGGAGACGGAACTGGCGCGGCGCACCTTGCCAAACGACGCCGGCCTGGAAAGCCATCACCAGCCGCATCGCCTTGAAACAGGGACGCGGCGACGATGCCGTCCGCGCCCTGGAAAGGGCCGTCGCGCTGAACCCGCGCAACCTGGGAATGCGTGGCTACCTGGGGGAGACGTACGAATATCTGCGTCGCTACGACGAGGCGGACCGGGAGTTTGCCGCCGTGCTCTCCATGGTGCCGCCCGAGGCCGTGCCGACCCTGCAGCCAGCGCGAGCGTTTCTTAGCCTGGCGAGCCAGGCCGATGTCAAACCGCTGCGTGCCGCCCTCGTGGCGATCACGGACGACATGGACCCGGATCACGAACTGCGCGACCCCATGGGGGCTCCTACTCGCCCTCTTCAGCCGCGACGCCGAGGGGCTCCGGTATCTGGCGGTCTCGATCAAGCAAGAGACGCTCGATATCACTGGCTTCAAGTATCCCATGAGTTGGTTCGAGGCCATCGCCGCCCGGATGCGCCACGACGAAGCGGGCGCGCAGGCGGCGTTCACGCAAGCTCGCACAGTGATGGAAAAAACGGTCTCCATCGACCCTTTCAACGAGAGGAGCCTGTTGCTGCTGGCGATGATCGACGCGGGCCTGGGGCGCAAGGAAGACGCGGTGCGTGAGGCGCAACGCGCCTGTGCGATGATGCCGCTGGAAGCGGAGAAACTGGTGGAGCCGGCCGACCGTTGCTGTCTCGCGGTCGTCTACGCCTGGACAAACCAACCCGATCTCGCGCTGGCCGAACTCGATAAGCTGGTTGCTGGCCCTTCCGGTACAAATTTTCCAAATCAACCGACCTACGGCGATTTCAAGCTCAACCCACTTTGGGATCCGCTGCGTGGCGACCCGCGCTTTGCGGCATTGATGCAACGCCTCGCGCCGGTAGGTCAGCATCCGTGACGCAGTCGAAGGGAAAAACCTCGCCCTGACCTGTCGTTCACACGCCATCGGCGCACAACGACGCTGCCGGATAGGTTTGGTCCTTTGTTGGTTTTGTAACGACATCCTTGCAGACCGCCGCTTTGCGAATCGGTCAGTATCTGCATCAACCGTGCGGCAAGTGTGACCGAGATGGATGGTCATTGTTTGCCTCGTATTCCGACGCCATGAGAAAACACGAACCATTCGTGAAATTTTGATCGGCGGACGCTTGAGATAGAAATGAGCCGCTCTTGCTGGAGCCATTTTTTCACTGGCCGTTCCGGTGGAGGAGGTTCCGGGGTTTGGGAGGTAACTTCCCACCACCGCGTTGCGCCTCGCCTAAGACGGCGTGGAGCCACGTTCAGGTCCGCTCGAAGAACACAACTAACAACGACTACCATCCCATGAAAAACACACTGCAAATTGCTCTCGTCGCCTGCGCGATGTTCGCCTCGACCGCAAACACCCACGCAGCTCCGAAGACCATCAAGAGCCACGCGACCCAAGTCCACGCCCTGTGCCAGAACAGGGACACGCGCATCATGATGATCCGTGAATTGATGAACACGAAGGAAGGGAAGGAGGAGATGGCCAAGATGCTCGAACACGATGATGAGTTCCGCTCCTACTACGAAACCAACACCGTTAATCCCGGCTGACAAACCGCGCGGGATGGCAGGCTGGACCCGGGTGGACAACGCGCCCGGGTCCAGCCGGTCCAGCCGCGTCCACCCGACTGCCGTTTCACCCCGCCTCGAACACAGACCTCTACCTACGCCCCGATCATGCCTTTCACGATCAGTTTGACCGAATACAAGATGCTTCACCCGGACACGGCGGAGTTTCCCACCCTCTCGCAAAGCGGGATGCTCGCGGCGCTCTTGCAAAAACGCCGACTCGGGTTGGCCCGCCTCTTGCGTCGGCAGGTGAAGCGCCATGCCCGGCGACAGGCGTTACGCGCCTGCTTGCGACGCTGGTGGGCCATGCTCCGGGGGAGTGCTTCCCCGCAGGCGATCCCGGTGTTTGCCGCTGCCAATGCGCGCAACCTCTAAGGGAGATTAGCAGATCGGAATCGACCCATCTAATATCCATGCAAATCAACGGAGCAACGCAGTCCGCCGCTTCATCCATGGCCATCTTCGCGCACGAACTGCGCGAGCCGCTCGCGTCGATCCTCCTCGCGGCACAAGCGGCTGGCGAGCCGCCGAGCGACGGTTCCACTCACCACGAGTTGTGGGGCATCGTTGAACGCCAGAGCCGTTATTTGGCGCGCGTCATCGAGCGGGTGATGGAACCCGGTCGAGGGTCACACGGAAAGACGACACTTTCCAAACAGTGGTGTGACCTCGGCGCGACGGTCATCACCGCCGTGGAAGCAGTCAAGTCGCTACTGACCAACCGTGGGCACGAAATGACGGTGTCGTTGCCGCCCGACCCTGTGTTCATGCTGGCCGACGAGCTGCGGATGCAACAGGTCATCATCAACCTGCTGGCGAACGCCGCCAAGTACACCGGCCGCGGCGGGCAGATCAACGTCGGTCTGGAGATCATCGACGAGAGGATCGTGATCAAGGTGCGCGACAACGGCGTGGGCATTTCGCCGGATTTGCTCCCGCGCGTGTTCGATCTGTTCCAGCAGGGCGAGAAGCCGTGCGGGAGCAAATCCCCCGGCCTGGGCATCGGACTCGCGCTGGTCAAATCCCTCGTGGAACTGCACGGGGGAAATGTCCACGCGCTGAGCGGCGGCCCCGGTGCCGGCTCGACCTTTGTGATCCTCTTGCCACAGACCGGGTCAGGGGTTTGCAAACGGCGGACAGAGGTTGTGGAAACACACGGAACGCCGGGAGCGGAGTCTGGTTGGGCGGGCAATGTCATGATGGACGCCTAATGCCACCCACGAGTGATCCCATTTTACCATCCGTGCAAAACAACTCGTCAAACCTTCTTTCGACAATGAACCAAGTCGATCAAACGCCCTCTATCAGTTTCCATTCTTCAGTGCCGCGGCAGATTGCCAATTACCTTTGGCGGGCTACCTGGCTCAGGTGTCCGGTCTGCGGCACCCGGCCTGTTTTCCTGCCGCTGCGTCGCACCCGCCGGATGGCCGACTGGTTCACGCCACTGGACTGGTGCCCAAACTGCCGCTATCTCTACGAGCGGGAGCCTGGATATTTCCTGATCTCGCAGTGGGCCATCGGCTACGGGACGGGGGCCGTCGTGGGCTTCTTGGTCTATTTCTATTTGCAGGCGTTTCACAGCGATTGGTCGCTGGCGCGCACGCTGTTTGTCGCCGCGCTGCCGGTGCCATTGATCAACATCCTCTCTGCCCGGCACGCCAAAGCGTACTTCATCGCAGCGGATCATCTGATCGACCCGCACATGATGGGCGGGCACGTGAACACCTACGAATGCATCAAGGCGTTCTCGGAAACCGACTTCACCGAGGATTTAAAACGGTTCGACGTGCCCACGCTGATCATCCACGGCGACGACGACCAGATCGTGCCCATCGGGGCCGCCGGCCTCGCCTCGACCAAGCTCGTGCCGGGCGCGAAGCTCATCGTCTACGCCGGTGCGCCACACGCCCTGCCGAGCACGCACATCGAGCGCCTCAACACCGATCTGCTGGAGTTCATCCGAGACTAGGCATTTCTGCAACGGTTTCCTCGGCCAACACCCTATCTAAACATGGACACGAACCACCCGCCCGTCGGCGAACGCCCGCCGCTGCCGCCCTTCACCGAAGAAACCGCCCTCGTCAAGGTGCGTGCTGCGGAGGACGCCTGGAACACCCGCGACCCCGAGCGTGTCTCGCTCGCCTACACGGTGGACACGATCTGGCGCAACCGCTCCGAGTTCGTCCATGGGCGCGACCAGGTGGTGGCATTCCTGGCTCGCAAGTGGGCAAAGGAACAGGAGTACCGCCTCATCAAGGAAATCTGGGCTTTCACGGGCAACCGCATCGCCGTGCGCTTCGCCTACGAGTGGCGCGATGCCTCTGGCCAGTGGTTTCGCTCCTACGGCAACGAGAACTGGGAGTTCGACGGACACGGGCTGATGCGACATCGCCACGCGAGCATCAATGACCTAGCCATCGAGGAACACGAACGAAAGTACCATTGGCCATTGGGTCGCCGCCCCGACGACCATCCGGGTCTGTCCGATCTCGGCTTTTAACCTATCCATCTCCAACCAACGATCACTATGAACCCGACACCATCCAATAAACTCGCAGGTAAAATCGCACTGATCACGGGCGGCAACAGCGGCATCGGCCTAGCCACCGCCAAACGTTTCGTGGCCGAAGGCGCTTACGTCTTCATCACCGGCCGCCGCCGAGCCAATTTGGACGCGGCCATTCAAGAAATCGGTGGGAGCAACGTCATGGCTGTGCAGGCCGACAGCTCCCGGCTTGCCGACCTCGACCGGCTCTACGCCGTCATCCAGGAACAGAAAGGCCGTCTGGACGTGGTCTTCGCCAACGCCGGCGGCGGTTCGCTCGCGCCGTTAGGCCAGATTAGCGAAGAGCAGTTCGACACGACCTTCAGCACCAACGTGAAGGGCGTGGTCTTCACCGTGCAAAAGGCGCTGCCGCTCATGAGCGGGGGCGGGACAATCATCCTCAACGCATCGACCACGAGCATCAAAGGCACGCCAGCCTTCAGCATCTACAGCGCGACCAAGGCGGCGGTGCGCAACCTGGCGCGAAGCTGGGCGCTCGATCTCAAAGGCTCCGGCATCCGCATCAACGTTATCAGCCCCGGCGTGGTGCCCACGCCCGGCTACGACGGCCTTGGGTTGAGCAAGGAACAGGTGCAGGGCTTCGTCGAGGCGCAGGCTGCCACGATCCCACTCGGCCGCGTGGGCACGACGGACGAGATCGCCCGGGCGGTGGTGTTTCTGGCTTCGGAAGACAGCGCCTTCGTCAACGCCGTCGAACTCTTCGTGGATGGCGGCATGACCCAGGTCTAGCCAGCGCGAAACCGGGACCTTCGCAGGTTTTTCCGAGACGCCGAGCCGTTGAACGCCCGCACGGGATCGTAACCCTGCTCAGCCGGCCGATTGGGGCAGCACGACCGGCTGCTCCGCAACGAGCCAGGTCCTGTCGCGCCAGGGCGTGCAACTGCCGGGTGACCGCCGACAGGTACACCCGCGCGGGCCGGGAGCCGCGCGGCAGCTTCTTGGCCACCTGCAGCCCACACACCTTCCGGTGCCACAATGTTTCCGTCTTCACGGGGACACGTAGGTAGCAGGTCGCCTGCCACGATGGACACGCCTAACCCGTAATCGGCGTCGCCAACAACTGCGCCACCGGACTTTGCGGATGCAGTTCAAGCAACGCGAGGAACCAGTGCTCCGCGCAGTCCTCAAACCACGCCTGCGGTCCGGCCGGGTACTGCTGCGCCAACGCTGTCCGCCACAGCAGAAACTCTTCCAGCAGCTCGGGACTCGGCGGGTGCGGTCGCTGCATGGGCCAGAGGATAGCACATCCGCGCCCCGGTGATATGTTTCACGCTCACCGAGCTTGCCTTGAACTCCTGGCTGCCAGACGGAAGTTTCGCGGGTGGCTGATCACCTCCTTCTCTTCGACCCTGCGTTGTTGTGGCTGGCCGGGGCGCTGTTGATCGTGAGCCTGGTGCTGGCGTGTTTCGGACTGTACCTGGCGTGGCGTCTGCACATCCAAACCCTGGCGACGTGAAGCGCTTCCGGTGGCTCTCCCGACACGTTATGAAGTCCGACGTGTTGCCGAAGGGTCTCAGGGATGCGGCGGACGTGACAGACCGGGGCAACGTCGTTCTCACGCCGTCGCTGGAGGGAGAGGTAGCGGGCCGATTCTTGGAAGAGCTGGAACCGTTGGAACGCGCGGGCAAGCTCGGAGCGCTGCTCTTACAGATGACGCCGGGCCTTGTTGCCGGCTGGCCCTACCGCAGATAGCGCGTAGGGGTGGACTAACCGGCGGGATGACCCAAGCAGCGCAAAGTCCAAAATGACAGTAGGAGAATATAGGGTCCGGTCACGATGGGAGCGCCGACGATCATCGTGTCGCCGATGCCTTCCGGAGTGGCGACGGTGGTCAGAGTCAGGCCCGCGAGCAACTCGGAACTGCACGCGCCATTTTGAAAGAGCATTCAGCACCGTTGGCCCTGCGGGGTGTTTATGCGTGTGCGTCGGCTTCGAGCATGCTGCCGCCCGCTCCACGTTTGCCATAGAAGGGGCGATCCGACGCTGGCTACCATCGTCGTCTGGTTTTGTTTTGACCCGGCGCGTGGCGCGACCACGCGGCCGGCCGCCGCTTCTTCTCGACCAGGGTCGGGTAACGATTGCATCCCGGGTCCGCAGCAGCCACGATGACGACCAGGAAGACCCGAAAGGCACTCTCGAAGCCAAGGCACATGAACTACCGCAAAACATTCCGCGTGTCACCGGGTAGCCGGGTGCGTCTCAAGGAGCACGATCCGCAGTTCACCGACGAGCGTGAAAACAAAAAGTCCGCCCTGGCCAAGACCGCTGAACTCCAGCAGCGGTTGCAAGAGTTGCAGTTCCGGCTTTACGCCGAGGGAAAGCGTTCGCTCCTGATCTGCCTCCAGGCTCCCGACGCGGGAGGCAAGGATGGCGTCGTGCGGCACGTCATCGGTTCGATGAATCCGCAAAGCTGCCGCGTGGCCAGCTTCAAGCAACCGTCCGCGGAGGAAAGTTCGCACGACTTTTTATGGCGGATCGAACGCCAGACGCCGAAACGCGGCGAGGTCGTGATCTTCAACCGCTCGCACTATGAAGATGTGCTCGTGGTGCGCGTCCACGATCTGGTCCCGAAAAAGATCTGGTCGAGACGATACGAACAGATCAACGACTTCGAACGGCGTCTCGCCGCCAACGGCACGCACATTTTGAAGTTTTTCCTGCACATCAGCCCGGAGGAGCAACTCCGGCGCTTCGCCCGGCGGCTGGATGACCCGGCACGGCGCTGGAAAATCAGCGAGGCGGATTACACCGAAAGAAAGTGTTGGGCCAGCTACGAGGCGGCCTACGAGGACGCACTGGGCAAATGCAGCACCGCGGAGGCACCCTGGTTCGTGATCCCCTCCGACCGAAAATGGTTCCGCGACCTCGCCATTTCACGAATCATCGTCGAGGCGATGGACCGACTTCGCATCAAGCTGCCAGAGCCGACCGTGAATCTTACCGATATCCGCAGGAAGTACCACGAGGCAAGCGGTGGCAGGAGTAAGGGAGCAACTGACTGAGATTGCCCGGATAAAGTAGATCGACAGCCGCTCGGGGTGGAAGCAGAAGAACACCATGAGCAGAGAAGAAGATAAAACGAAGACGGGGGCCACGGGATCGTCTGTATGGCGAGGCGTTTAAACTGGCGGTTGCGTAGTGAGGCAGGAGGATGCCGGCCTTATAGAGCAGTGCGAAGGTCTGGCCAGGTTGCCAACTCTGGCACCATCCTGCCGAGCACAGAGGAAATGTCGTTGAGCACGAGCCGAAACCCCGGCAGCAGAACGGAAAGAGCTTTGAACGCAAAGAGCAGACGCGGCAGCCAGTTGATGGTATGGCAGGCATGGAATTTTTCCTATGAACGACATCGAAACGAGCAGCGAGCAACGCAACAAAATGAAGGCGAGTCCCGGGTTCGTGGCTGCCTTGGACCAGAGCGGAGGCAGCACGCCAAAAGCCCTGGCTGCCTACGGAGTCAAAGAGGGCAGTTGGGCCGACGAAGAGGGCATGTACGCGCTCGTGCACCAGATGCGCACGAGGATCATCACCAGCCCCAGTTTCACCGGGTGGCGCATCCTCGGGGCCATCTTGTTCGAGAATACCATGGACCGGGAGATCGGAGGCCGACCAACCGCGGATTATCTCTGGCAGGTCAAAGAGGTCGTGCCGTTCCTAAAGATCGACAACGGTCTGGCTCCAGAACAGAACGGCGTCCAGATGATGAAGCCGATCCCGCAGTTGCCGGATTTATTGGCCAAAGCCAAAACAAAAAACATCTTCGGCACCAAGATGCGCTCGGTCATCAAACTGGCCAGCGAGAGCGGCATCCAGGAGATCGTCAACCAGCAGTTCGAAGTCGCGGCACAGATCATCGCAATTGGACTCGTGCCGATCATCGAGCCGGAAGTCGACATCCACAGTGCCCAGAAAGCGGCGGCCGAGGATCTGCTGAAAAAGCTATTGCTCCAGAAGCTGGATGGCCTGCCCAAAGAGCAGTCTGTCTTCCTCAAACTTTCCATCCCCACCGAGGACGATCTCTATCTCGACTGCGTGAACCATCCCGCCGTGGTCCGGGTCCTGGCCCTTTCCGGCGGCTACTCCCGAGCCGAAGGCAACGAGCGGCTGCGCAAAAACCAGGGAATGATTGCAAGTTTCTCCCGGGCCTTGCTTGAGGATCTCACCGCGCAACAGTCCGACGCCGAGTTCGATTCGGTTTTAGATGCAGCGATCGGAAGCATCTACCGAGCGTCCACCATGAAATCGGAGGGTAGGTAGCGCGTGTACGATGGCTACGTGGTTCCATCCGCGTTTTCCTCCCATGCCGAAGTGAAATGCGCGTCTTTGGAAGGCCGTTTCCATGGCCCAACAGGACACGAAGTGACCCGCAATTTGGCCGCCCCGCAAGTTCACGTCTGTGCAGAACAGCATCGCCATTTTGGATGTGACCTGGCGGATCACACAGATGATCTCCCGGCGAATGAACACGTGGCAGGCTTGCCCACACGCCATCTTCTCGCCCATTTCCATTCAGCGTCGAACACCAACAGGTTCGCATGGTTAGATGGCAGGTGGTTGGTTTTGGTGGTGAATAGTTCGCACCTGAATGTCCTCTCTACCGGCTGGCCTCGAATAGAAACCAGACCCGTCGTTCCGTTTCGTCGATCCAGTTTTCCAGCAGGCTCGCCGTGGCGAGATCACCCGCGTCGTCGCAGGTGCCGTGCGTCTCGCGCATCCGCAACGCCAGCTCCCGGTTGTCCTCGCGCAACTCGGCCAGCATGGTGTGCGGCTCAACATCATCCGCGTCGTTATCGAGCACGCGCTGCGTACGAGCGATGTCGCCGATTGAGCGCAAGGTTCCGCGACCGATCATGCGCACGCGCTCGGCCATCGGATCGGTCATGGCGAAAAGCTGATCACCCTGCTCATCGAGCAGCAGATGGTGATCCCGAAAGTGCGGGCCGCTCATGTGCCAGTGGAAGTTCTTGGTCTTGAGGTAAAGCGCGAACGTATCGGCGAGCAACCCGTTGACGGCGGCAGCCACGTCGCGGGCACTGCCCTCGCTCAGCATCGAGCGCGGGCTGAGCCGCTCTTGAACGAAGGCACTTTTTGGAGAGACGGCATCTTGGAGCGTGGATGAGATCGGGTCGGTGGTAGTGCTGGTTTGCATGATTGAATCAACAGAGGAAATGACTGATGCCTTTTTGGATGGTTCCGACCACTCACACTCCTTTGTAAACCAGACGCGTGAAACCTTCGGGAGACCACAGGTAGTTGCCCCACTTGGCGTCGTAGGCGGCGGTTGGCTTGGCGGCCACGATTTCCTGCAAGGATCGACCTTGTTTCTTGAGCGCCGCAACGTTGTCGCGGCTGGCAACCAGCATATCGTGGTACTCCGCGAGCTGCGCTTTGTTGCCCACCGGGCCATGCCCCGGAACGATCACCGTCTTGTCGCTGACCTTCGGATTGGCGAGGTTGGCCGCGGTCGCGCGGATCATGCCGTCGATGTTCCCGCCGGTTGAATAATCAATGAACGGATAGAAGCCGTTCCACCAGGTGTCCCCGACGCAGAGAACATCGGCCTCGACAAAATGCACAGAGGAATCCGAATCCGTGTGCGCCGGTTCATAACGGTTCAGCGCGATGGTCAACCCGTTCACGTACAAGGTGAGGTTTTGGGCAAACACCACGGCGGGAAGCGCACCCTCGGAGGCAGGCTTGAACGTGTAATCCCAATCCACCACCTGCGAGAAAGCCGAAAGGTAGTGCCGGGTTTTCTCCTGTGCGTAAATGGTCGCGCCAGCGTCGTGCAGCCAGGCATTGCCTTCGCTGTGATCGAAATGCCAGTGCGTGTTGATCAGATGATTGATCGGGTCGCTGCTGATGCCAGACAGCGCTGCCGTCAGCGCGGGACGTGCGGGACCGAGGCCCGCCTCCACGAGGAGTTTTCCATCCGGTCCCGTGAGGACGATGATGTTGCCGCCCGCGCCCAGGATCACGTGCAGATTGTCGCGCACACGTTGGACCGTCAGTTTCGCTGTGGCGGCGTCGCCGCGCATGGTGGGAACGATTCCTTTCTCCTCAGCGAGGGATTGATAACGCCCCAACATCGTCGCCGCGGCGGCGAAGCCCGTTGTGGCGAGGAAGTGACGCCGGGTGAAGTGTGGATTCGATTGATAGATCATAAAGACGTTGCGGTGGATGGACGGTGATGGAGAACTGCGGTGTTTGAAGCGTGGTGGATGCTTTGGGCGAGCGGCCTCCTACCGTCGGAGCGACGCTTTCGCCGAATCGGCCAAGGTGATAACGGATGCACCGAGCATGATGACATCTTTGATGACCAAGCGGCCGGGTCCCGCCAGGAACGGGAAACCGTGCGTTGCCGTTCCGAGCGCGGGCACCCAGGCCTCGGGCGTGGTAACCAGAAACGAGAGTGTGGTCAGCGACATCCCTATCAACAGGAAGCTCCCCAACGCAGCGACCTGCGGCAGGACAGGGTGCAGCGCAATGAGCAAGCCGATCAGGATGATGACGGTGCCCAAGCCATACGAAAAAAGGTAGGTGCGGTTCGTCTCGTGCCATTGGCGATGTGCTGGCACGAGGTCGCCTTCCTTGTTGGCGTAATGCTGGTACTCCGGCGCGGGATGAGCGTAGAAAAAGCTCGTCAACGGACTATTGGCGACGAAAGGTACGATGCTCTCCGCCTCGTAAGCGGCAAACTTGGTGCCACCGATCCAGCACAGCACGACAACCAACCCGAGCCGGGTCAGGCCGATCCCGATCTGATCCAGACGGGACGCAAAGGAGTACGCTCTGTGCAACCATCCTCGTAGGAGGAAGGTCGTGTTGGTTTGAGCCGGGTGGAATGGAGTGTCGTGTGCGGTGTCCATGGCGATGCGGAATTTGGTTAGACTTGGTGGTGGATCGAGCCGCGCCGGTGAACGCGGCTCAATCCTTTCTCAAGCGTCAGCGGATCGCCTCCGGTGTGCCGCCTCTGTCGGGATGGCGTTCTTGGGCGAGCTTGCGATACTGCTCATTGATCTGGTCTGCCGTCGATCCGAACGGCAACCCGAGTACCGTCCAGCTCGCTGGCGTGCCCGGCATGCGCAGGTGGACGGCTTTGGGCGTGCGTGCGAACTGGATTGTCAGCCGTGTGCCTGGTCAGCCACCTTTTAGGACGCGGGCGACGGCCGCGTCGTGAAAGATTGCCGGGTGCGCTCGTGCCTTCATTGGCAGCACGGCGCTTTGAATGGGGCCCGGCGGCTCCCTGCTCGTATGTGGCGCGCTCTTGCCCACCCTTCCCGGCCCGCGCAGGAAATGGCCTGCTCTGGGTTCGACCCCCGGTACTGCCTTGCGCCTGTTGGGTAAACGACTCCCGCCGATGTGGCAGGAAAGGGACAGGCACGCTTGGAAAAGCGTATGTCTTTTCTAACTCGTTTCTAACTCTCCCCGTTTTGAGAGGAGAGCGGGTGAAGGGAATCGAACCCTCGTGTTCAGCTTGGGAAGCTGACGTTCTACCATTGAACTACACCCGCATGAAAACAAAGATTTTACCCCTCACAAGGGACGCTCATACCGGCAACGCGTCAAGCCAACGCCTATTGCCAGGATACCACATCGTCCCCGTAAGAAGTGATCGTCGGCACCGATCCGCTGACGGGTCCCATCTTGCCGTCCTTGCCGTACGACCACGCAATCACCCCGACGCGGAGCGCCGTGCCGTCCGTGCTGCCGCCGTCGTCGTTGTTGGGGCTCGGGCCCGATGCTCCATAAGGATTCGCCACCTGATCGTCGTAACCGCTGTCGTAGCAAATGAAGTAACGATTACCCCAGGGATCAATCAGGTCCCCGACGGTCAGCGTGGCACCGTTGTTTCCAGTCGTACTGCCGCCCGTCGGCAAAAATCCGTCTTTCGGCTTGGCCGGGGTCTTTACGTCCTTCCCTTCAAAATAAACGGTCCGCCGGGTGTTCGGCGAGTTGGCGGCAACATCGGTCGCGCGCAGGACACCGAACAACTCCGCGTTCGCGTTGACCGTACCGCCAACCGTCGTGTCCTTCGAGGCCACCGAGGTAGACAACACCGGATACATCCCGTAGTCCGTCTGAAAACTCCTCACCGCGGCGAGGATTTGCACCAAGGTATTTTTCGCCGTCACCTTGCGCGCATTTTCCATGACCGACCCCGCGACCGGCAGCAGGAGACCGGCCAGGATAGCAATGATGGCGATGACCACGAGCAGCTCGATCAACGTGAAGGCCGACGTGGCGAACCGCTTGGAACCTGCCGACCGGATCGAGGGGGAGATGCGCATGGTGAAATGGGGGTTGCCTGTATCATTATCCTAAACCGGCTCCGAAAACAACGCCTATTTCGGACTCTTCCTTGCACTGTCGGGAGAACGACGATCCCGGTGGGTATCAAATCGGATCAAGGCCGCTTGGTGATCGGCACCACGGCCTTCCCACCGTGCCAGATCGACGCGATGAAAACCGTGTTCTCGATGTGCTCCAGCGGATCGGCTTCCAGCACGAGGAAGTCCGCGCGCTTGCCCGGTTCGAGCGTCCCGCGCTCGGCCTCCTGCCCGATGACTTTGGCGCTGCCTGCCGTGGCGCTGACAATCGCTTGCATCGGCGTCAGCCCGGCGGCGACCATCAACTGCAATTCACGGTGCTCCGCCCAACCGGCGAGCCGCGTCGGCATCGCGCCGGAATCGGTGCCCATCGCGATCAAAATCCCGGCGTCGGAGAGGGTTTTCACGTTGCGAATCGCCATCGCGAACGCCGCGCGGCTCTTGAACGTCATCGGGCTGGACAACGTTTTCGCAATGTATTCGACGCTGTGCCACGTCTCGACGAGCCCCGGGTCGGCTGCCGAGTTCAAAAGCCGGTTCGTCCATCCACCCGGGGTGCTCGGCGTAGATGAACTGCGATTCATCCAGCGCCAGTGTGGGGATGTAGGCGACGCCCCGCGTCTTCATGGCGTCGATGAGTTCGGCGTCCACGGGTTTGTCACGCACGCTGTGAGCGAGGATATCCACCCCCGCGCCGACGAGCGCCTTGGCATCGTCGAGGTAAAACATGTGCGCGGCGACCCGCAGGTGGTGGCGGTGCGCCTCGTCGGCGGCAGCGTGCGCCTCGTCGATGGCGGCGTGGAAGACGGCGGGTTCCATCTTCGGCAGCGTGCCGAACATATCGTCGAGCCAGAGTTTGACGAGGTCCGGGTGGCGTCCGGCCGTCTCGCGCACGGCGGCGCGGGCTTCCTCGGCGTTTTTCGGACGATAAATCTGTTCCGCGGGCAGCGGGAATGGCGGAACACCGCCGGGAACACCGATGCCGCGGTCCGCCGTGAAAATGTCCGCGCCGCCGCAGTTTTCCCTGTCGCTGCTCGTCGCGCCATGTGTAGAGGAGGTCGCGGTTGACGCCGAGCGACATCACCGCCGTGACGCCGTAACCTCTCGTATCGATCCAATTGTTGGGCCACGTTTTCGCGGGTGTAGTTCTCGGGCGCGGCGGCGGAAGCGCCTTTGGTGAGACCCAGATGGCTGTGGGCGCTGATGAGCCCGGGAATGATCGTGCGGCCCCGCACGTCGATGACGGTCGCGCCGGCCGGGGCTTTGAAATCGCCGTCCATTTTCCCGACGGCGACGATTCGTCCGTGTTCGATGACGAGGTACGATTGGTCCACGGGCGGCCTGCCGGTCCCGTCGATGAGGCGCGCGCCCGTCAGGACAGTGATGGTCGCCGGGGCGTCGGGGGGCGGCGCGGCCGGAGTGCTCTGTTGCGCACGCAGGGAAGTCGCCGCGCACAGGGCGGTTGCGAGCAGGCATCGAAGGACGCAGGCGCGGAGCGGAGACGGGTTCGTTTTCATGTCGATGGAACGTGGAAGCACGCCCAGTGGATCATGGCGAGGACGCCCCGGCAAATCCACGGCGTGAGCAAGACCGCGTCAGCCAGGGATCGCAAGGCGTCGGGTGCGATCCGACGATGCCAGTGGCCCAGCGTTCCGAGAGCGAGAGCGCCCAACGCCACGGGAAGGAAAATCGTCGTGTGCATCGCCAGCCCCGCGACTCCCGCCATCCCGGCCAGACACCAACACAGCGACCGCAAGCCGTGCGCGGACAACCGGGGAAAGGCGTTCAGGAGCGAGAACGGGTCGCGTTGGTCGCAGACATTGCGCTCCCAGGACGTGATCAGCGCGCAGTTCAAAAAACAGACACCCCCAAAAAGCGCGACCGCTGCCACGAACCGGCCCGCCGGGATCGAGGGTCGGCACAGCGCGAAGAACGCGGTCCCCAACGCAAACATCCCGCCGACCACCGCTTCCTTGGGCAGGCGTGCCGTCCAGGATTGCGAACTGCGACGGTGGATCAGCCAGAAGTAGGCTCCCGCCGCCGCGAGCAACGCCAGTCCACCGCCGAATTGACCGGCTCGTAAAACCCAGGGGGTCAAGATCATAAGAACCGCGCCGCACAGAGCGGTCAGAACGAGCAAGGGAGTGCGCCCGACCCTGGCAAACCGATGCCGTGCCGTCGCGGAATCGTTCGGCAGGCCGCGGGCGGTGTCCGCCAGTCGGTCGGCGAGGTAGATCATCCAGACGCCCAGCCCAAGGATCATGCGCTGGGAACCAGGCAACGGCATTCCGACGGATCGGCTCCACCAGTCTTGCCACACGAGCGCGACGAGCGGCGCATCAAGGCTGAGCAGGTGAAACCAGAGCCAAAACGGTTTTCGCGCCGGACTCCTGACGACAGCGCCCGTCCGTGTCTCCAGCGCGGCCGGATGCGGCAGAGGAGAACGCACTCCGGCCGCCGCCGGTGGTAACGAGGCAACGGCCGTGCGGGTCGGCGGCTCAGTGCGCATCCGGGTGAGGGTGATGACGGCTGCTTTCCGCCGGCTCATGGCCGTGCGCGTCGGTTGACCGGTCACTGCTGACTTCAGGTTTGAGGTGTCTCCAAACCAGCACGCCGCCAACGCAAAGCGCCATCAGGTCCAGCCATGTGGTGTAGTTCCACGCGAACCGCATGTCCGTCATGGCACTCTCCGGGCGAGGACCCGTCGGTATCCAGCCCAACGCGCCGAAGAGGAGATCGACCAGGATGCCCGCACCCGCCATCGAAAGGAAAAACACAGCAGTAATGTAGACGGCCGCACGCATTCCGAAATATTTCCGGTAGATCAGCACAATCGGCACGATGAGCAAATCGGCGTAGATAAAAGAAATCACGCCCCCGAAACTGATGCCGCCGCTCCACAACAAATTGGCCAACGGGATGTTCCCGACCGAACACACGAAACTCGCCACCGCGATCAACGGACCGACGAACGCGTTTTCGACCAATTGCAGCCAAGCGGGACCGCCGGTCAGAAAAAGCGCTTTCCAGGCGTTGGGCGGCACCAGCACCGACAGGAAACCGGCGATCAGGAAGCCGATGGCGATTTCCTTCCAGAGCATCTGCCAGTCCATCACGAAGGCGCTGGCCATTCCCCGCCAACGATTGCCCGGGGCACCGTGCGCGCTATGATCGTGTCCGTGCTCCGCATGATCGTGATGGCAGCAACCGTCGCCGCCCTCCTCGCGGTTGCTCGCGGCTTCGGCGTTTTTGCGTGCCTCTTCCTCCAGGCCGCTCGGGAAAAACAGCCGAGCCAATCCCCACATCAACCCGATGAGGACGAACGCGCCGATGAATTCCGCCAGCACGAAGCGCCAGCCCATCAGCAACCACAGCACGGCGCATAATTCGATGACGAGATTGGTGGACGCAAACATGAAAGCCAACGCCGGCAACAACGCCGCCCCCCGGGTGAACGCGCTGCGCGCCCCCGCCGCCGCCGCGTACGAGCACGAACTGCTCGCCGCGCCAAAGCCGGTGGCCATCGCCATCGACCGCAGATTCGTGCGACCGAAGAGCCGGGCCATTTGAGCCTTGGAAACGAACACCTGAAGCGCGGCCGACACGGCAAACCCTAGAACGAGCGCCCAGAACGTTTCCCAGGCCATCAGACCGGCGTGACCGAGACTTTCCCAAAGCCAATTCATTTGCACAAGGTAGTTCGGAATCCGATGGCAGTGTGAGTTTCTCTGTTTGCCGCCGCGAACGCAAAAACGATTTGGCGCTCGCCCGGCGCGGTGCCCCGCGGGATTGGACGCACGTTTCGGTTGCCGATTCGTTCCGGAAACGTGCGAGAGAGCGATCAGCTCGGTGGTAGAGTGCTCGCTTCACGTCTAGTTTGGGTCGATTTTTGGCCCATCTTTTGCTTTACTCCTACGTACTCAGTAGTATTCGAGCCACTATCAGAGTGCAGTTTACGGGCTGAGCACTTACTGGCCCTTATGTATCCGGCAATCGCCCCATTTCGTATCGTCGGGAGACAAATCGGATCACTAAATTCTCACCTCTCTCCTTACGGCGTTCGGACCGTTGAGCGATTGTTCCCGCGCTTGGCGTCCCGCCATTGGCCGGGCACCCTGCGGTAGTAACAACCCAGGGAATCACATCTGAGCACGAGTGAGCGCACGTTACGGCGAAAGATCGAGGCCAGGGAGACCACAGAATGCCGCGCGTCCCGCCACGTCATTATCGGGTAGTGGCGATTACTTAAAGGACAGGTTGTGATGATGGATGAACAGGCGCAGGGCCAGTTCGTGCATCTGGTTGCACTTGGAGAAGAAGAGCGTTTTGCGCATGAAACGGCCCCGGCGCTGGCGCAGAGTGCAGTTCCAACGTTCGACGTGGCAAGTCTCGCTCGCACCCTTGCCTGTGCAGCGGTGGGTGCGCCGGGGAAAGACCTCGCTGTACGCCAGCCAGAAGTCGCTCCGCGTGGCGCGGCAGCGGCAGTCTGACGGGATGCGCTCACGCAATGCACGGGCACTTTCGGCCGAGCGATCCCCGATGAAGTAAGCGACAACCTGGCGCGTCTCGCGGCAAAGGGCGATCCCCCCAGGAATATCCATAGCCACCTCCGAATTGGTTGCAAATCTCCTTGACGGAGCATCTGCCGATTGTTTATCCCAGTCGCAATGAAAGCGTACGGCAACTCGTTCAACATCAAGTATTTTGCTTGTGCCCTTTTGTTAGCAGCACCGCTTCATCTGTGGGCGGCACCCCCAGCGAATGATAATTTTGCTGACCGGATCACTCTCTCGGGAGTGCCGGTATCGGGAACGTCCACGACTGTCGAAGCAACCATCGAAGGCGGTGAAAACACGCTCAACGAATACACTTATGAAACGGTCTGGTGGACCTGGACGGCTCCGTCTGCCGGAATTGTGAGGATGGATGCCGCCGGGTCCGGGATATCGGATCCCCGAATCGCCGTATACAACGGCACAAGCCTGGGGGCGTTGACGGGTGTCGCAGCTACCATCGCCGACAACACCGGCAGCAATTTTATCTCTTTCCCCACGGTGGCCGGAACGGTCTACCAGATCTCCGTCGGTAGCAACGGAACGACGGACGAAGGAACGGTCAAGTTGAACATTAGTCTTTCTCCGACCAACATTACCTCCCCGGTGGTGGTCGGGTCTCTTGCCGCCGCCAACGACAACTTTGCCAACCGCGCCACGCTTACCGGGCCAGCAGTATCAGGCATCGGGTACGATTTTAGCGCCACACATGAATCTCTCGAACCGTCAGGAACAGGTTACCAGACGCTTTGGTGGACCTGGACCGCGCCAGCGAACGGGACCCTGGTCGTCGATTCGGCTCTCACGAGCTACGGAAATGTGGTGGCGGCTTTCACGGGAACTTCCGTAGGCAACCTCACCGTAATTGATTATGCGAAACAACAGGAAAGCTTTGATCCTCCCGCCAGCTTCAGCATCGGCGTGACGAAAGGAACCAGCTATCAGTTTTCTATCGGTGCCACCGATTCCGGAGGCGGCGGGACGGCAGTGCTGGATTTGAACTTTTCCACGCGTCCCGCGTTTTTCATAGGCGAAGCCGCTCTCGCTAATGGGGTGTACTATCTGCAGTTCCCGAACGGAGACTATTTCGGATACTACAGCTTCTTGAGTGATCCCAACTACATTTATCATTTCGACCTCGGTTACGAATACGTGTTTGACGCTGCCGATGGACACGGAGGCGTTTATCTATACGACTTTGCCAGCAAAACGTTTTTCTACACGTCGCCGGGCTTCCCCTTCCCGTACTTGTATGATTTCACGCTGAACGCGGTGCTCTATTACTACCCGAAGAATGGCAGCGCAGGTCATTACACGACAAACCCCCGCTACTTCTTCAACTTCGCCACTGGTAAGATCATTACGAAGTGACTCCCTCGACCCATCTTGCCCGTGTGCTGCCGGGACGGCAACCGGTGAAGAAAAGAAAGATGTTTCGTCGAAATAAGCTGCCCTGCACGCTGTCTGGTGCTGCGATGGCTTCGCACACGTCACTACAGCATTTGAGCGGCTGTCCGACCTCTTTGGTTTTCGATTCGTGGTGCGGTTTGAAATTCTGCTTGGGCGTGCAATGCGTTCCGCCTCACGATAGGTATCCATGCTCGCTCTGCTTACATCGTGGTGGCACCGTTGGCATCGTCCAAGTGGATTAGGGGTGACTGCGGCTTTGCCCGCGTTGCTTTCAAGCCTTCTTTTTTGGTGGGGGTTACACCATTACCATCACTGGGAACTACTGCTGCGACGCGGCGAGCTGACGTGCGGAAATTTCTTGCGTCACCACGGACGGCCCGCTGACGTGCGGACGGAATTTGTGTTCCTCGGAATCGACGACGCGTCGCTCAGGCTTGACGGCCTTTGGCCCGAGGAGATCGCAGCGTCTCCTGCGCTCAAGATGATGAGTGAGGGAAAGGGTCCGCTGAATTTCTCGCGCGAGGTCTACGCGCTGCTGCTCGACCGTTTGATGACTGCCGGCGCACGCGTGGTGGTCTTTGATATGATTTTTCCTAACCCTGGCTCGGGTGACGAGGCGTTCCGCGCCGCCCTGGATCGGTATCGTGGGCGGGTGGTCGTCGGAGCCCAGTTCGTGCAGACGGCGAACGGTGAAAGCTGGCAAGGCCCGTCGGGAACGTTGATCGTGGACGCCGAGCACGACCCCCGGGTCGGTTATACCACCTACCGTCCGGACCTTGACGGCGCCATCCGCACGTTGCTTTTCCGCACCACGTCCGCGGCGTACAACAACCGGCCGTCGCAGCCCGGCGATCCCGTTTACGATTCGCTGGCGGCCAGTGCGTTGCGCCAACTAGGCCACGAAGATCTCATCCCGCCAGGCGAACAGCCGCAACTGTTCCGCTACACCGTCGATGGGTGGAATTATCCCACGCACCCGTTTTGGGAAATTTTCTCGGACTCGACCTGGGAGCACAACTACCAGAACGGCTCGTTCTTCAAGGACAAGATCGTTGTGGTGGGTGCCACCGCGCCGATCCTCCATGATTTCCAGCCGACGCCCTACGGCGAGGTTCCCGGATCGCAGTTGCACCTCCAGGCCCTCGCCGCGGCGCTTGCCCATGATTTTCTCAGGCTCACCGACATTTCGACCGACTTCGTGCTCATCGGATTGGCAGCTCTGCTGGCGTGGGGGGTAGGATTGTCTGTTCGTTCGCCGCTCGTCCGACTGGGGGCGTTCGTGGGAATCAGTCTGGCGTTCGTCGCCGTGCTGCAATGGCTTTACAACCATTCCGGGCTGATGCCGCTGGCGTTTACCCCGCTGCTGGTATTCAACACGGGGGGTTTAAGCGGCCTGATCGGCGAATACGCCGTGGAACGCGCCGAGAAAGCACGGATTCGGGGCGTGCTCGACCGGCTCGTATCCAAGGACATCGTGCGTGAACTTCTCGCCGACCGCGAGCACTACACGCAACTCGTGCGCGGCCAGCGCCGGTGCGTCACGGTGCTTTTCTCGGACATTCGTGGGTTCACCGCGCTCTCCGAAAGCGCGGAGGACCCCACCGCCTTCGTCGCGCAGCTCAACGAGTATCTCACCGAGATGGTGGACATCGTCTTCAAGCACCGGGGCACGCTCGACAAGTTCATCGGAGATTCGGTCATGGCGGTCTGGGGCAGTGTGCGCACGGAGGGCGCTGCCGCGGATGCCTGCCAGGCGGTGGCTGCCGCGTTGGAAATGCGCGAGCGTCTGGGCGTGCTCAACACCCGTTGGGCAGCCAGCGCCCGGCAGACGCTGGCGGTGGGCATCGGCATCAATTTCGGCGAGGTGATCGTCGGCGGCCTGGGCAGCGAGAAAAGCAAGATGGAGATCAGCGTGGTCGGCGACGCGGTCAACATCGCCTCGCGCCTGGAAGGGTTGACCAAGGAGTATAGCCTCGATCTACTGGTGGGCGAGAGCATCGCGCAACGGGTCAGTGACACGTTCCGTCTGCGGACGGTGGACCGGGTGCGGGTCAGGGGCAAAGCCAAGCCGACGGAAATCATGACCGTGCTCGGTCCGCTGACCGAGGTGCCGTCCGAATCGCGCGAAATCCTGCTGGCGGACTACGAGGATGCCATCCTGCTCTACCGCCGAAGGCAATTCGCCGACGCCGCCGCGCTGTTGGAGAGTTGCCTGCGCGCCGCGCCCGAGGACGGGCTCATCCTGTTGTATCTGACCCGTTGCCGGGAATATCTCGCGCAGGCACCGGCTGCGGATTGGGACGCCGTGCGGCTGATGACCACGAAATAACCCGCGTTCCGCCTTTTGATAAGGCAAATCCCCGTGCGGGAAGAAAATGCGTGTTTACGAGTGGCAGCGGTTTTGCGATGATGTGCACCGGTTTCCTCATTATGAACTCCCGCCGATCCTTTTTTTTCGCCCGGTCAGGCTTCCCGTCCCGGATGCCTGCAAAACTCCGCGCAACCATCCTGCTCGCCGCAGTGGTGATCGGTCTGCCGTGCGTCGTGCGGGCACAGACCCTTTCACTGGACACCACCTTCCAGGCCCCCCTGTTCACCGCCAACGCGCAGGCGGCCAGGCTCGTCACCCTCCCCAGCGGCCAGTTCCTCCTTTTCTCGGGGGATCTGGACCCTTTCGTCGGTTTTGACCGCATCAGCGGAACCACGACGGGCAATCTCGTGCGGTTCAATGCCGACGGCAGCCTTGACGCCAGCTTTTCGGTCGACCCGGCATTGCACGCCAAATCCATCACCGCCGTAGCCCCCATGGCAAACGGTCAGTACGTCGTCGGCACATTTTTCGTCTCCGACACCAATAACCACGGCCAAGTCTACCGCCTCAACGCCGATGGCTCGGTAGACACGACGTTTGATCCGGGGCCGGAAACGGCGAACGCTTCCGTCTTCCGAGCGGTTGCCGTCCAGTCGGACGGCAAGGTGCTGGCCGGCGCTTCCGGAGAAATCGACTACAAGGGCGTCAATTACACCGGGCTGCTGCGGCTCAACGCAGATGGGTCCATCGACACCGGCTTCAACGTGACCCTGGGAAACGACGGCACGGTGGATTTTCCCGGGATCGCGGAAAACGGTGCCATCCAGTTGCAGAGCGACGGAAAAATCATCATAGCGGCCGGCTTCTCGTCGGTTAACGGCACGACCCAGAACACGGTGGCGCGCCTGAACAACGACGGGAGTTTGGACACGAGCTTCGTGCCTTCCGGCTTCAGTGGGTTGAGCAATAATTCCTCCGGGAATAACCAGATTCTCCCGACCCGTGCGGCAGCGATCCAAACGGACGGCAAGATCGTGGTGGCAGGCCGTTTCAATGAACTCAGCAATTCATTCGTAGACCAGGTGGTGGTGCGGCTAAATACTGACGGCAGTAATGACAACACCTTCAACGCGCCCTTCCATCCAAGCTCCGAAGGATTTGCGGTCCTGCTGCAACCGGACGGCAAGATCCTCGTCAGCGACGAAATCCTTGGACTGCTGCGGTTGAACACCGACGGCTCGGCGGATACGGCGTTCAACCCCACGCTGACCTCTGATGACGGCGCGGCGGGGGTTGTCTACAGCATCGGCGTCCTGCCCGGCGGGCAGATTCTGGTGGCGGGAGGTGTCAGTTCGACGGGGGTGCTGCGCCTGAACGCCGACGGAACGACGGACACCACTTTCAACGTCGGCACGCCGCAGGCGGACGCCCCTCCTTATCATGTGGCCATCCGCGGCAACGGGACGATCCTCGCGGCCGGCCAGTTCGACACGGTCGCGGGCCAGCCGCGCGACGGGCTGGCGATCCTCAATGCCAACGGCTCGCTCAACGCCGCCACGCTGCCGTCGGTTTTTTTGTCCGGGTACGACGGCGGAGCCGATTTTATCCTCCAGCCCGACGACAACAAAATCCTGCTCTTCGGCTCCACCCCGCCGTTTGAAGACCCTGGCTTCACCTACCTGCGGCTCAACGCGGACCTCTCCGTGGACACCACGCTCACAGCCGAACCTTCCGTGACCGCGTTCGGAGCCGTCCTCTACCAACCGGGGAACGGCTACCTCCTGAGCGCAGGCGGTGTCGGTGCGTCTCTCGTCGTGAACGCCACCACCTACGCCCTCGATCCCGCCAATCTTCTGCACCGCCTCAATTTGCAGGGTGCGCCTGATCCTGATTTCGTTCCCGCTATCGATGTCACAACGATCTTCGACAACTATTCTCCGGGAAATTTGGAGAACGCCACGTTCTACGCGGGTGATGACACTGCCTTGGCCGTGCAGCCAGATGGTAAAATCCTTTACCAATATTACGATAAAACCGAAGCCTACCGACTGGTCCGGTTCAATGCCGACGGCTCAGCGGACAGCGGTTTCCAGATCGGCAGTGCACCGCCGACTTCCCCTCCGTCCACCGGTTTTTCTGACGTGGTCAACACTGGGTTCGGAGACGAGCAAGCCATGGAAGTCGGCGCGGCCAGTAGCGGCATCGGCGGCGCGTTCGTGCAATCGAATGGACGCATCGTCATCTACGGCGACTTCGCCACCTACAACGGCCAGACCGCCAACGGACTGGCGCGCCTCAACGCAAACGGCACGCTGGACACGACCTTCAACACCGGCACGGGCCCGCAGGGACCGGGCGGCGCGGTCGGTTCGGCCTACGCCGTCACCAACACCCAGGAATTGCCCAACGGCCAACTGTTGCTCGTCGGCAGTTTCCAGGCGTTCAATGGCGTCGCCCTGCCCGGCATCGCTCGGCTCAACGCGAATGGCTCGGTGGACACGACCTTCACGGCATCGGGCATCGTCAGCCAACAGGTCAGCATTGGCCCAAATGGCCAGGGCGCGGGCAGCAGCCGCCTCACCCCCGAGCCGGGCAACGGCACCTACCTGCTGACCGGCAACTACACCACCACCAACGGCGCGGGTGCCGGGACGTTCTTCCGGTTGTTCAGCGGCGTCTCCACGACGCCCGTGCCGGTCACGCCCGTCGTGCCGAGCAACCTGCCGGCGTTTTTCAACGGCGCGGTTCCCCTGTCGGGAGGTTTCTATTATCTGGCGTTCGCCAATGGCAACCCGTTCGGTTACTACAACCTCGACTTCTACCCCTATCTGTACCACAGCGATCTGGGGTTCGAATACGTGATCGATGCCCAGGACGGCAAGAACGGCGTTTATCTCTACGACTTCGCCAGCAAAACGTTTTTCTACACCAGCCCGGGTTATCCGTTCCCATACCTGTACGACTTCACGCTGAAAACGGTGTTGTACTATTTCCCCGACACGAACAAGCCCGGGCACTACACGGCGAACCCGCGTTACTTCTACAATTTCGCCACCAAGAAAGTCATCACGAAGTAAGTGCCGCCGCCGTTGGCTGACGCGTTCTAGCGCAGAACGGTCGTCCGGGACAGCGTGCTATGCTCACGCACCGTAGTCATGTTCCGTGCGACGGCCGTTTTCGACCCTCCGCTGGGACGAGCATTGTCCCGCATCGTCGCGGCTCCCGGCTTCGGCGCGGAACCGGCCACGAGCGCGGCCAACCCGAAGCGTCCGTCGTACGTCGGCGCGGGGACCGTCGGCTTGACGGCGACCGGCTTGCCCGGCTTGCTCGCTGCGGGAGTCGTGCCGCCGCCTTGCGCCGCCACCAATGCCGCCGAGGACCCACTCGTGTAGGAACCCGCCAGCACCGCGCCGTTGCCGCCGAACACCCCGCTGGTCGAATTGTCACCGCTGGAACCACTGAACTGGAGCGTGTTCGCGTAAAGCAGCGCGGTCGGTCCGTTGATCGTCACGGTCACGTTGTTGTCGATCCGGATGACGGCGGCCGTCAGGACGGCGGCCACGTTGCTGTTGAGCGTCGTGTTGCCCGCAAACTCGATCCGGCCGTTGCTGCCGCTGGCGAAAAGGTTGAGTTGGCTGTTGCCCGTCAACACGGAGCTGCCGCCGATGAGCAGCACCCCGTTGTTGCCGAAGGTCTGGAGCTTGAGCATATCGACGCTCAACGCGGCGCTATTCACGTTCAGGGTGCCGAACGCCTGCACGGTCGCGGCGGCGGGAGTGGTGGCCGTACCGCTCGCGGTCAGGTCGGCGTTCGACAAAAACTCCAGGCCATTCGTACCCGTGACCGAGCCGTTTTGCGTGACGCCATTGCCTTCGAGGTAAACGGTCCCGGCGGCGGTGATCGTGCCGTTGTTGGTCGCGGTGCCGTTCGCGCTGTAGAGATACACGTTGCCGCCGTTGGAGGCGAGGTTGGCGCCGGTACCGGTGGCGACGTTGCCTGCCCCCTGCAAAACCAACTGACCCTGCGCCGTGGCAGTGCCGTTGAAGTTCACCGCGCCGGCCGTGCTCTGGAGGAACACCTGGCCGTTCGAACTGACGAGGCCCATCCCGGTGTTGACAGCGAGGTTGCCGCTTGCGCTCGTGAGGGTAAGCGCACTGCCGGCCGTAATCCCGCCGTGGTCCAAGATGAGGTCGCCAGCACCGAGGGTGGAAAGACTCACCGCTCCCCCGGCCTGGATGGTTTGACCATTGAAGTTCAGCGAACCATTCGAGGTGACAATATCCACCCGGCCCGACGCGCTGACGGCATAAAAGTCCAACCCGGTCGAGATAGGACCGCGGGAGAAAATCTCGATGTTCCCGGTCGCCACATTGGAGTTCTCCAGGAACATGCCGGTGTCGCTGTACAAGTTGATCCCGCCGCCGACTTGAATATCGGTCCCCGACAAATTTAACGAGCCGCCCTGCGCGTAGAAAATGAGAGTCGTCGGGGTGTTGTCGGTGTTATCAAAATCCACGGTCCCATTAAGAATAATTGACCCCTGGCGGGTGGCCAGGAGCAAATTGTTCAAGCCGTTCAGGTTGACGATGGGAGGGCCGGAAGGTTGCAGTGGCAGAGCGCCGTCGGTGATGCCCGCGTCCGCAATGAAAGCGAGGTTTGTCGGGCCCTCTGCAGTGGAGATCGCAGCCGGAGAATACTGGAACGTCAGGCTGGTGAAATGAAACGCGGCGATGTCGCCGACCGCGCCGAAAAACGTGCCGAAAGACGCGCTCGACACGGGGGTGAACGGTGTGTTCGTCGCGGCCCCGAGCAAGTAAACGTCGGCGGGCCCGTCCACCGAAGCGGCGCTGTTCGTTCCCGCGCGGTAGATGCGCCCGGTGTCCTGCAGGCCGTTCGTCGTGATGTACGGGTCGGTAAGGATCGTCGTAGTGGGATTGATCTGATAAACGCCGGGCTGCGCCGGGTCGTTGCCGACGATGGAGTTCAATGGTCCGTACTTGCCGGCGTTCGAAGCCGTTGCCCCTCCCAGCAGCACGGGAGAGTTGGCACCCTGCTGCGCGGTGATGCGCGTGTTTGTTGCGGCGACGTAGCTGAGATTGCCCGCCTGGACCTGCGTACCGCGTCCGACGATGAACAGGGAGGCGTCCTGCAACTGTCCCGCGCCGATCCTTTTCGTCTGTTGGTTGATTTCGCGGTCGATGAGGGTGCGTGAAGGCAGCGGCTCGAATCCGGTAATCAGGCCGCTGGAAAGGTAGAGGACCTTCAGGTCGAGACTCACCGGTGCGGGCAGCGTCTTCGCCTTCGCGGGAACGATCAGGATTTCGCCGGCGTGGACGAGCACGCTCTCGCCCAGGCGACCGGTCAGGGAAGCCCGCACGGTGCCTTCGAGGACAACGATCTTCGAATAACTCTTCGGATTGTACTCGACCATCAGCGTCGTGCCGGTGACGCCCGCGGTTACTCCCGCCGTGTGGATGGTCGCGCCGCCCGCCCCCTTGGGCACCTGGAGCAGGATCGTGCCGCTGCCCAGGTTCATGTCGCGGGTGCCGTTGACGAAGGAGAAATAAGAATCTGCCCCGAGCCGGGTCAGGGTCCTGTCCGAAAAAGTCAGTTCCGTGCGCGAGGCCGGGCCGGTCTGGACCGCCGCCTTGCCGGTGACCGTATCGGCGACCACGGCGGGCCGCGCGGGCTGGTTTTCCGGCAGCAGCCGCACGTCGTTGAACACCCGCGAGACCTGCGCGGACTTCAACGCTTCGGCATGAGTCAGTTCCGGGTCGATGCCGAGCAGCGTCAAAAACCCGGCGACGATCCACCACCGGCGGAGAGTGGACAGGCGTGGCGATGACGCATGGTGAAAATTCTTCATACAGCAACGGGAAAGGTGATCGTATCAGAATCGCAGGCGGAAAAACGCGCTGGCACCGCTGTCAAATACATTGTAATCGAACACCGCGCGGTCGGAACGATCCAAGGTGCCCGAGACCGTCGCGCCCACGCTGCACCAGGGGGTGAAGGAGTACGTCAACCCCGCGCTGCCCGATCCGTTGAAATCCTGCCGCGAGGACGCGGCGTAGAGGAAATAAGCCACGCGCGCGCCGGTCTGGACCGAAACGTGCCGGGTAATTTGCACCACGTAGCTGATCGACGCGCCGAACTCCTCGCGTTCGGCCACATGGGGCACGGAGAGACCCAGGTCGATGTCTCCGCCGACGGTGAGCAACTGCGCGCGTCCGATGGTGATGAGCTTCTGCACGCCGAACTCGAGATTGCCGCTACGGAAAAACTCGTTGTCCGTGATCCCTTGGTGGGTCAGGCGTGTGAAGCCGAGCTGGGTGCTGAAAACGAGGTCGCCAAGCTGGTGAATGGTGTAGGACGCACCGACCGCCGTGGTGAGCGAGCCGAAGTTGAGGTCGCTGAAGCGGTCGTAAGCGAAATATTGCTCACGGACGCTGGCGGAGAGACGCAGATCGGGCAGGAGCGTCCAGTCATAGCCGACGCCACCCTCGCCGACGTAGAGGACATCGTTTTGCGTGTGGTGTTTGGTCAGCACGACGTTGCTCGTATAGACAAAGCCGCCGTCCGCGAAGATCGTCCACGGCTGGGGACGAGTGGGGGCGCGCAACAAAGACTGCACGCCCAGGTCGCTATCGCCACGGGACGCCGGAGCCAGCGAATCCGTCGTGTTACTGGCATCGGGAGGCTGTCCTTCGGAGAGCGCGCTCGGGGCCACGGGCAGGTTTGGGTCCGGCAGACGCGAACGCTCGATCTGACCGGCATTCGTCTGAGTTGAAAACTGCTGGGCACACAACGATCCCAACGGCAGCGCCAGGAACACCGTGAACGTAAAAATGAGAAAGAAGCGCGAGTTCGCCAAAGCGCGGCCATTTAATGCTCACGCTGGTTTTGGCGTCAACAATAATCTTGGGTCATTTCTAGTGTTTATGCCTCGCACACAGCATGTTCTTACTTTTCCGACCGGCTTCCCGTCGCAAAATTGACGCATTCGCCAATGCGTCGGCGACAGCGGTTCATCAAAGCGGCCCAACTGCCGTGGTAAACGTTTACAGAAGCATGTAAACACAAAAAATTGGATGCGAAGAAACGAATGATTTGGGTGCTGATGCAAGTTTAAGTTTTCGTTCGGAGGGTCACGTAATAGTCCCTGAGCAAAGGGCGGACACGGCCATTTACATAATGCGTCGGATCAATTGGGAAACCATTTTCAAATCCGGCTCATTGTTGGTTTTGGTAACTTCACGCTCGTCGACAAGCTGGCTAGCTCATACAGGAGCAGGAGTTACGCACCGTGACATTTGAGGACGAGTAAAAAGTGGGGAGGTTGGGCGGTTGTTTTATGCGCACGCTCTCCAAGCCCTCGACCGCCCTTTGCACCCTGGAGCACTACACGGCCTTTCTGCTGGCCGAGAGCCAGAGCGCGGGCTGCGTGCGCTTGGCGGAGGTCAGCGGGGGTGAGTTTGCCCACGATGCGGCCAACCGCTTTCTCAACCGCGAGCAGTTCAGCCCGCGGGACTTGTTCGAGGAGGCGCGTCCGCTCATGGCGCTGGAAGGCGGCACGCTCAGCGTGGACGACAGCGTCTTGGAGAAGCCCTACAGCCAGGAAGGCAAGGTCGATCTGGTGGGCTACTTCTGGAGCAGCAAGGCGGGCGGGGCCGTCAAGGGACTCTGCTTGGTCACGCTCTTGCACACAGACGTGCGCGGCTTCTCGTGCCCGGTCAACTTCCGGCTGGTGGACAAGGCCGAGGGCAAGACCAAGAACGAGCACTTCCGCGACATGGTGACCGAGGTTTTAAGCTGGGGCCTGCGCCCGGCGGCGGTGACGGCGGATAGTTGGTTCTCGGGCGTGGAAAACTTGAAGTTCCTAAAAGACCAGGGGCTGGGTTTCTTGATCGCCTTGGAAAAGAACCGCGTCGTCAGCGAGCAAGCGCACACGTATCTGCCCGTGTGCGAGCTGGACCTGCCCGAAAAAGGCAAGGTCGTGCACCTGCGCAAGGTCGGCTTTGTGACGGTGTTTCGCACGGTGGACAAACACGGCACCGCGAGGCACTACGCCCAGGGCGACCCGCGAAAAAAAAGCGCATGAAGATCGCCTTTGGCCACTTCCGGCACGTCCGCAGCCTGCAATGGAAGATCGAGTGCTACCACCACGCCCTCAAGGAAGTCTGCCACGTGCGCAGGTTCTTCGTGCGCTGGAAAAGAGCCATCCACAACCACGTCTTCTGTTCGCTCCGTGCCTTCCTCAAACTCGAAACGCAACGCTCACGCGGGCAGATCAGCACGTGGTATCAATTCAAACGCCACTTCGCCGATCAAGCCGTGACCACCTTCATCAAAAGGATGGTCGAACACCCTCACGGTGCGTAACTCCTGCAGGAGTTACGCACCGTGGGAGTGTTTGACTGTGCGTTGGATGAAGATGGTTAGCGCCTGATCGGCAAAGTGGCGTTTGAACTGATACCACGTGCTGATCCGGCCGTGCGAGCGCCGTTGTTCGAGCTTGAGGAAGGCGCGCAAGCTACAGAAGACGTGGTTGTAAATCGCCCCTTTCCAGCGCACGAAGAACCTTCGCACGTGGCAGACTTCCTTGAGGGCGTGGTGGTAGCACTCGATCTTCCATTGCAGGCTGCGCACATGCCGGAAGTGGCCGAAGGCGACCTTCATGCGCTTTTTTTCGCAGGTCGCTCTGGGCGTAGTGCCTCGCGGTGCCGTGTTTGTCCACCGTGCGGAAACACCGTCATAAAGCGTTTCTCAGTTGCCTGTCCGGTGTTTCAGCCCCGGCAGGGGCGCAAGAGTTCAGCCCACGGCGTGAGCCGTGGGTGGCAACCGCGAAACGGCCCAGCCCCGGCAGGGGCGTAAGAAAACACGGCGGCCTTGCGAGGACCACCGGGCGGGTTTTTCTACGCCCCTGCCGGGGCTGGCCTGGCTGGCGATCTTTCCCACGGCTCGCGCCGTGGGCTCAACGACTACCGGCTCAAGCCGGTAGGATGCGATGGGACTAAAAGTCCGGTGGCGGCTAGAAGCCGCTTGGAAAGCCCCCGGCCCGGGCCGGCTGGCAAGGCATCGGCGGCGACCCCTGGCCTCACGGCGGGTCGGCCACGATGCGGAACGTTCCCTCGCCATCCTCGTCCCACTTCTGCTCCTCGATGTAGCGCTTGATCGTCTTCTCATCGACCGCTCCGACCGTCGCGCAAAAGTAGCCCCGTGCCCACAGGTGCTGGCCCCAATAACGCTTCTGCAAACTCGGGAACTCCTCCTGCAGCTTGCGCGAACTCCTGCCCTTCAAGTACTGCGCCAGCTTGGCCGGCGACAACACCGGCGGCGCGCTGACGAGCAGATGCACGTGGTCGGGCGACACCGCTCCACGCACCACCGCCACCTCCCGCGCCCGGCAAATCTCGCGGATCAGGTCGCGGCAACGCACCGCCAGGTCCCCCTTGAGCACCGGCCAGCGGTACTTGGTCACCCAGATCAGGTGGTACTTGCAGTCCGAGACCGTGTGCCCACGATGGTGGTAGTTGGCCATGCAGCCGCCCACCTTAACGCGCCACCCGCCACCCTCCAAGGCAGACCGTCTAAAGACGGTGGGCTCCAACCCGGCACCTGGATACTGAACTCTGCCGCCCCTGCCGGGGCTTGCGGACCTTACACGCAAACGAAAAACGCCTATAAAGCCGATCTTGCGCAGGTGCACGGTCTTGCCTTTCTCGGGCAGAACCAGCTCTCGAAAGTGCTCGTTCTTGGTCTCGCCTTCCGCCTTGTCCACCAACCGCAAGTTGACCGGATAGGAAAAGCCGCGCACATTCAATCACCCTCTTTTCAGTGACACCGTGGCTGCCGTCTGGTTCCGAATCGTGGAGAGGTAGCGAGTTGCCAACTCGCGCAAGGTCAGGCGGCCTTGCGAAGAATCCACTTTGCTCAAGTCACGCTTGAGGTCAGCGAGCTTGCGCCTGGCGGCGGTCTTGTCCGTCGTTTGCAGCGAGGCACGTTTCTGCTTGCCTTGATGTTCGAGCAATGCATAATACACGCCGTTGGATGAATACCGATAGAGACACGGCACCTCCGGCTTCTGGAACTGCGTTTTCGCAGAGGGGGGACGGTGCGGGTACTTTCATCGCGTTTGGATGGCCGGGTTACCAAATCAGGTTATAATGCGATTTTAGTGAAGCTAATTTCGGAGCTATCCTCCTGTATTCGTTCAGTTTAGCGCGATTAGCTCAGTGGTAGAGCGCTTGCTTCACACGCAAGAAGTCGCAGGTTCGAACCCTGCATCGCGCATATCTCGCCCATTCCCAGCAAGGTGCGAATGAGCGAAGCGTTGGCTGGCCCTGGTCGGCAACGCCTTCCCATCACATACTGCCGATCAACGCGGATGCTGCGGCTCCCCTCGCCGTGCTGGAGCGATAAGACAGCAAACGCCGGGGTGCCCCAAGTGCTACGGCGCGTTTCAACGCCGATCTCCCGTTGTCACGGCAACGCGGCCAGCGCGGATTGGTAAACGGAATCGAGTTGATTAGTGCCGGTGGCGGTGACGCCGAGGTCGCGGATCAGGCCGTCGCCCACGCCGTAAATCCAACCGTGCACGGCGAGTTCCTGGCCGGCTTCCCAGGCAGCACGCACGATGGTGGTGTGGCATACGTTGAGCACCTGCTCGATCACGTTCAACTCGCACAAGCGGTCGGCCGCTCTGGCGTCGTCCGGAAGGGCGGCGAGGCGTTCCGCGTGCTTGTGCCGAACGTCCTGGACGTGCCGCAGCCAGTTATCGCTCAGCCCGATGCGCTCTCCGCGCCACGCCGCCCCGACGCCGCTGCATCCATAATGGCCGGTGACGATGATGTGGCTGACTTTCAGGATGTCCACCGCGAACTGCATGACCGACAGGCAGTTCAGATCGGTGTGCACGACAAGGTTGGCGATGTTGCGGTGCACGAACATCTCGCCCGGCTGCAAGTCAACGATTTCCGTGGCGGGGACGCGGCTGTCCGAACACCCGATCCACAGGTAACGCGGGGACTGCTGGTGGGCCAATCGGACGAAGAAATCGGGGTCCTGCTGTCGGATTCGACCGGCCCAGGCGCGGTTTTTTTCAAATAGGTCGCTGAGTGGATGCATGCTGTCGGCGTGGTTACTTCCACCGGAGTAGTCCGGAGAATCGCCGACAGTTATGAAGAGGCCGGACGCAAGATCAAGACCGAAAAGCAGTCCGCGCTCCTCCGTGGTGCAAACAATTGCCCGGATTCGAAGCGGACTTGGCGTGAAGCTCGATCAGAACGAGGATGTCGCCGTCTCCCGCGATTTCCACACTGGCCCGCTCGCCTGAAAGGGCGGATGCGACCCGGGGGGCGGCGCTTCGCTGGCGGTTCGGAAGACCGGCAGAATGGGCAGGCCCTCGCTGGTCTTCATGTACTCCACCCCTTCTTTTTCGACGAGCAGGCTGAAATGGGTGACTCCTCCGTCATCACCGAGGAGCACTTCCATGTCGTAAAATTCTCCTGCCTTGAGTTCGAGCGGCTGCCCTTTCGCAAACCCGCCGGGAACGTGTCCGAACTTGTAGTCGTAGTCGGCGACCGCTTTCCAGCTCGCGTCGATCCCGAACTTGCTCTGGTAGTTCCATGACCGATCCAGCACGATTTTGCCGCTGAACCGCACGATCAGGATATTATCGCCGCCGCCGACGAAGTGGTACGTCCCACTCTCGGGAGGCGAGACCTGCCCACGGTACAAGGCCATCCAATATCTCGGCTCAACGTCTTTCTCGACGCCGAACGCCTTCGGCGCAGCGGCCGAAGAAATGCGCGGTACGAAAATCTGGTTCGCGTAGAGCGTGGTCGGCGACTTGAAATATTTGTTGAGCGAGCCTGGCTGCCACCCTGCGAGCAGGAACGCGTTCAGTTCATGGACGAACGCGTCGAGTTTCGTGACGTGCGTCGGCGTCTTGGCCGGCGTCTGCTTCAGGTCGTAAAACGTCCCCTTCAGTCCTTTGCCGCCCTGCATCCCGAAAAGGTTCAAGCCGCCTCCCGCCGAATCACCGTTTCCCTGAGCCCCTCCCCCGCCCATCTGGAGACCGACGCCACTTCCGCCCATTCCGGCCATCGTGGTCGGGGTGAGCTGATTGGACAATGCCGACATCACGGGCATCGGCGGCAGCGTGACCTTCGCGTTCGTCGCCGTGGTCGTGATGCGCTGCATCGCGGCTGGCGCGCTCATGGTTTGTTGTTTCTTCTGCATCTGGACCTTGTGCTCTAGGACATGCTTTTCGGAGTTCGTGCTGCCCGGTGAGGCGAAGGTGGTTTTCTGACGCGCGGAGAACGTCTGGACGATGAGGTACGCCGCTCCGAGCGCGAAGAGAACGTGCACGAGAACAGCGACGACCAGAAAATTCCGCCCGAGCCTTTTCCAATGATACCAGCGGCGGGACCGGGGATCAGGCGCGGGCGGTGAGGATGGGACGGGGGGACGTGTATCCATCAGTGGGTGGGATTTTACACCCGATCAGCGTGGTCGGGTTGCGAACCGCAGATTATTTGTCCATCACATTGTTGCCCGTTGCAGCGGACGAACGCGGGATCGACGCCGCCGAGGGAAAACGGTAAGCAAGGCGCACCTTTCGCGCGCTTGGCACTCTCGGATGGGGGGGGATTCGAACCCCCGGAACCTTTTACAGTTCACACGCTTTCCAGGCGTGCACAATCGACCACTCTGTCACCCATCCTGGGAAAAGGGCCGGACGCGACTCGACAATGCTGCAATCGCCCGGGATTTCCAGCAATTTTCTCCGCCCGGGCCGACAGACCGCCCGCGCGGGCCGTCGTTGGCGGCGCGAGACTACTTCTTGTTATCGTCGTTGTCGGCGACCTCGACCGTCATCGCTACCTCGGTGAGCACGCCCTTGGGCAACGACGCCACACCGACCGCCGCCCGTGCGTGCCGGCCCGCGTCGCCCAGGAGTGCCACCAGCAGGTCGGACGCGCCGTTGATGACCTGGGGCACATCCACGAACTCCGGGGTGACATTGACGTAGCCATTGAGCATGACGACCTGTTTGATCGCGTCGAGCGAACCGACCGCGGACTTCACGACAGCAAGCTGGTTGAGCACGCAGACCGCGGCGGATTCGTACGCTTCCTGCGTGGATTTGTCGCCGCCGGCTTTGCCCGTGACCAGCGTGCCGTCGCCTTCACCGAGATCGAGCCGGACAGGAACAGGAGGTTCCCCGCCCGGCGAAAAGGCAGGTAGTTTCCCGCCCCGGCCGGAGGAGGCGGCAGCGTGTGGCCGAGAGAGTGGAGTTTGTCTTCGATCTGGCTCATAAGGCGGAGGTAACGGGTTGGAGGTTGCGCGTAAACTGACGCCGACCCCCGCGCCCCGCAACCCGGCAACTCAAAACGCCCGGGCGTATTGCGGCGGGGTCAAGGCTTTGAGGGCGTCGTCCGCGCCGAGCGCCCTGGCGGCGTGCAGCGGCCAGTGGGGGTCGCGGAGGAGTTCGCGGGCCAGCAGGACGAGGTCCGCGCGGCCTTCCCGGATGATGGCATCGGCCTGCCGCGCCTCGGTGATCATCCCCACGGCAGCGGTGAGGACACCGGCCTCCCGGCGCAGTTTTTCGGAGAGGAACACCTGGTAATCCGGCGCGACCGGGATGCGGGCGTGCGGGACGTTGCCGCCGCTGGAACAATCGATGAGGTCTACGCCTTCGCCTTTCAGGCGGCGCGCCAGTTCGACCGAATCCTCCGGCGTCCAGCCGCCCTCGGTCCAATCGGTCGCGGAAATCCGCGTCGTCAAAGGCAGGTTTTCCGGCCACACCGCCTTGATGGCGCGCGTTACCTCCAACAGGAAGCGAATGCGGTTGTCGAACGATCCGCCGTACTCGTCGCCGCGTTGGTTCGACAACGGCGACAAAAACTCGTGCGCGAGGTAGCCGTGCGCCGCGTGGATTTCCAGCCAACGGTAGCCGGCTGACTCCGCTCGGATCGCCGCCGCTCGGAAGGCATCCACAATCCCGGCGATTTCCTCGTGGGTCAGCTCGTGCGGCACGCGTTCGTTGGCTGGATCGAATGCGAGCGCGCTCGGGCCGACGGGGAGCCAGCCACCGGCCGAGTCGGGCACCTGCGCGTGACCCTCCCAGGGGCGTTGCGTGCTGGCCTTGCGGCCCGCGTGGGCGAGCTGGATGCCGGGAACCGTGCCATGCGCCCCAATGAACCGGTTGATGCGCGCGAGCGGCTCGATCTGCGCGTCGTTCCACAGTCCGGCGTCCTCGGGTGAAATCCGGCCCGCAGGCGTCACGGCGGTGGCCTCGCAGATCACCAATCCAGCGCCGCCGACCGCCCGCGAGCCGAGATGGACGAGGTGCCAGTCGTTGGCCAGGCCGTCGTCGGAGGAATACTGGCACATGGGCGAGACGCCGATGCGGTTCCGCAGGGTGATGTCCTTGATCCGAAATTCGCTGAACAGATGAGGCGTTGTCATGGGTGCATCGGTTGATTCGGCGCGACGGTGGCCGGGGCGCGTTGCCAATTTTCCTTTTGGCGGGCGCGTGGGACGTGCGAAGGGATGAAGACGATGCCCGAGACTGCTGCCGACCCGCCGTTTCCACGCTGGCTCCTGACCCTGCTGGCGTTCACGGCGGGCGCGACCGTGGCCAACATCTATTATTGCCAGCCGTTGCTCGACGCGATGGCGAGGTCGTTCGGCGTCGGGGTCGAAGCGGTCACGAACGCGGCGGCGGCCACCCAACTCGGCGTCGCGGTGGGCATGTTGGCCATCGTTCCGTTGGGTGACAGCCTCGAACGCAAACGGCTCATTCTTCTCATCATCTTGCTTTCTTCGGTGGCGCTGGCCGGGACGGCGCTCTGCCGGACGGCGGCGGCGATGGGGATCGCGGGATTTGCCATCGGGGTGGTCGGCGTGACGCCGCATCTGGTCGTGCCCTACGCGGCCGGACTCGTCGGTCCTGAACGCCGCGGCCGGACGGTCGGATTCGTGATGAGCGGGCTGCTCATCGGCATTCTGCTCTCCCGGACGCTCAGCGGTGTCCTGGGCGCGCACGCGGGCTGGCGCACCGTGTATTGGCTCGCGGCGGCGGCGATGCTGGCACTTGCGGGTCTGCTGGCCGCCGTTCTCCCTCCGCAAAGACCCGCCCGGCAGGTGCCTTACCGCGAACTCGTCGGCTCCCTCTGGCCGCTCGTGCTGCGCGAACCCATCCTGCGCCGGCACGCCCTCATCGGCGCGCTCGGCATGGGGGCGTTCAGCGCGTTCTGGACGACGCTTACGTTCCACCTCGCCGCCCTGCCTGCCCACTACGGCAGCGAAACGGCGGGGCTTTTCGGTCTGGTTGGCGCGGCGGGGGCGGCGGCGGCGGTCGTGGCGGGCCGGTTGGCGGACCGCGTCGGACCCGGGCCGCTCAACGGCGCGGCGCTCGGTCTGGTCATCGGTTCGTTCGGCCTGATGGCGGTCGCGGGGAACTCGCTGTTCCTGCTGGCGGTCGGCGTGATCGTCATGGACGCCGGTGTCCAGGGCAGCCACATCTCGAACCAGACCCGCATCTACGCTCTCTCCGGCGAACTGCGCAACCGGCTCAACGCGATCTATATGGTAACTTATTTCCTGGGCGGCGCGACCGGTTCCGCGCTCGGGTCGCGGGCCTTGGTGGCGTTCGGCTGGTCCGGGGTGTGCGCGACGGGCGCGATCCTCGGAATCCTCGGCCTGCTGGTGCTGTTCGTGGCCCGGTCCCCGGCCGGTCAGCCGCCGCAAAACGCTCGCAGCCAGCCGTAGACTTCCGTCGCCTCCAGGTTTCGCCTGAACCCGGGAAGTTCCCGCCGGGCGAGCAAAACCGGGTGCTCCCGGGGGTCCGTGGGCACGCGGCCGTGCGAACCACGCACAAGCGTCGCGTCGAGGGGGATCACGTCGAGCAACGCGCGCAGGCCGAGCTTTTTCTTCAGGAGAAATTTGCGCGATTCGCAGTTGCGGCCAGCGCAGGCGCGGATCGACGAAAAGCTCCGCCGGATCGTAGCCGGGTTTGCGGTGGATTTCGATGGTCCGGGCGAAATCGGGGGCACGGGCATCGTCCAACCAATAGTAATAGGCGAACCAACTGCGCGCGTCGGCCACGACGAGAAAATCTCCGCTGCGCGGGTGCCGCAGACCCCGCGACGCCTGGGCATCTGCGTCCAAGACCTCCGCCACGCCCGGCTGGTCTTCGAGGACGGCGCGCACCTCGTGCCGGATCGCCGGGTCATTGACGTAGACGTGCGCGACCTGATGGTCCGCGACGGCGAACGCCCGGCTCGCCCCGGCATCGAAAACCTCCGTGCCGAGTTCGTCGCGCCAGGCGATCCAGCCCCGTTCCCGGAACACGCGGTTGAGGTACACGGGACGGTCCACGGCGGTGATGCCGTATTCCGACAGCACGGCGACCTCCACGCCCTTTGCCTCAAGCGACGCGATCAGATCGGCGGCCACTTCGTCGATGGCGCGCAGGTCCGCCGAAATCGCCGGATCGTCCGGGCCGAGCCGCTGGAGGTTGTAGTCGAGGTGCGGCAGGTAAACGAGATGGAGGTCGGGCGCGTGGCGTTCCTCCAGCCAGCGAGCGGCGGCAGCGATCCACCGCGACGACGCGATGCCCGCGCGCGGTCCCCAGAACGCCGGGAACGGGAACTCACCGAGGTCCCGCTTGATCTCCGGCCGCAACGAAGCCGGCTGGCTGGCGATGTCGAAGACCTTCGCGCCGTCCGCCCGGTAGATCGGCCGCGGGCGTGAGGGAGAAATCGACCGTCGAGTACATGTTGTACCACCAGAAGGAGTTGGCGCATGTGAAACCCGGACGCGTCTCGCGCATTTCCTCCCATAGCTTCCGACCCGCGACGAGGCGGTTGGATTGTTTCCAGAAGTGGACCTCCGCCAGCGCGCGGTCGTACCAGCCGTTGCCCGACGACGCCGTGGCCCGACGGCGGTAACCCCGTCAGATACGTCGCCTGCGCGGTGCACGTCACGGCAGGAAAAGCCGGGCGCACCGCGTGCCGCGTTCCCGCGCGTGCGAACGCCTCCAGGCGCGGCAGATGCCCGGAGTCAAGCAAGGCACCGGTCAGGCCGACCACGTTGAGAACCGCCGTTCGTCCCATGATCGTCTCAGGTGGCGGGCACGAACCGTTGAAACATCAGCGCGAGCGCGAAAAGGATGGCGAACGACCCCAGCCACGGCAAAACCGCCGTCGAGGCCACGACCACGCTCAGGTCTAGAAGAACGATCCCCGCCAGCAGCGCCCCCACCCGGCTGCCGCCGAACGGCACCGCTTGCCCCAAGCCTACCCGCGCCAGCCAGAGCACCGGAACGGCTACCATGACGAGGAACGCCGCGTGAAGTTGTGCGACGAGCAACGCGTTGCAGACGACTGGCAGAGCGATCAGGAGCCATGGCCATCGCGGTGGGCGTCTGCCCGGGAGATGTTCGCCGCGAGCGAGGCAGCTCAATCCGAAAACGTACGCCGCCAGGAGCAATCCCTCGACCCAAGCGATTCCTCCCGCCGGTTGGAACGATGCCGACGACGCCAGCGGGTACATCAGGAACCGGCACCCAGCCATCAACGCCAACCCAGCCGCCGTGCGTTTGTGCAGCCAGTCGTAAAGCACGATCAACCCGTCGAGCGCGACCGCGAGGAGCAGCGTTTTCCAGCCCAACGAGCCAAGCAGCGCCGTCCCGCCCGCCAGCAACGCCACCGCCGCCGTGAGGGCCGCGCGTCGGCTCACCAATCCCGCCACGATGGGACGGACCGGGCGGTAGCGGGCATCGAACTCCTGGTCGAACACGTCATTGAGGAACATCCCGGCCGTGTAGAGCGCGCTCGCGCCGAGCAGCAGGGCGGCCAACCGGCCCCACGCCTCGCCGATGGGCGCGCCACCGCCGAGCCACCAACCGGCGAGGCAATTGGACCAGACCGTCGGCAGGTTCGAGGCCCGCGCGAGGACGAGCCAACCGTGGACGCGCCGGGAGAAGGGTTCAGCGGTCATCACCGGAAAGGTCGCATTCAGACGAGATCGCGTTCACGCAGCAAGCCGAGCGTCCATTCGTATTCGCGGACGAGTTGGTCAACCACGTCCGGAGTTCGCAGATTGGGCGGCAGGACTTCCCAGGTGTAGGTCTCCATTTCGAGGTGCGGGCAGCGCGCGGGATCGGCCGCCAGCCAATCGAACACGCCCGGCAGATCGTCCGCCGTGGTTCCGAACGCCTCGTCCGCCGGACAGTGCAACGGCACATGGAAATGCACCCGCCACTCATCCCCCGGCGAAACTTCCGACGCGAGGGCGATCTCCAGGTCCTTGTAAATCTTCGGCGGCGCGGCACCGCTCCGCACCGCGACCTGATGCAGGTACACGTCGTCGGCAAAGGCCCGCAGCCGCTTGCGCGCACCGACGCCGTCCCGGGTCTTCAACGCGGCGCTGATGTGCAATTTCACGACGGGGATGCCCGCCCGCGTAAACGCCTCCAGCGCCCGCGCCGGTTCCTCGAACTCGACCGCAAAATGACAAGCGTCGAAGCACACGCCGAAGTGCCCCGGAAACGATGCCACCAGCGGTTCGAGGAATCGCACGGTTTCCGCCGTGTTCTCGAACAGCCCGAGCGGCTCCGGTTCCAGCGCGAGACGCAGGTTGCGCCCGGTGCGCCCGCTCACCTCCGCCGCGTGTACCGCGCAGTGAATGAGGTTCGCGTAAATCCGTTGCAGGGCGCTCTCGTGGTCCCCGGGGGAAATGAATTCCTTGAACGACCCCGGCAGCGTGCTCACGCTGCCGTCCACCCCCTCGGGCAGCAATGCGCCCAGCAGGTCGAACAGCCGACATGTGTACGCCAACCGCGCGGGATCGGTCCAGTCCGGGCGGTACACCGCTTCCTTCACGGGCGTTCCGTGAAATGGCCCGTAAGGAAAACCGTTGATCGTGAACACATAGCATCGCGACATTGCCAGAAAGCGCCGAAACTGGGCCAGCGTTCCGGGATCGGATAATTCGCGCGAGGCTCGGTCGCTCAAACGCAGGCCGATGCCATATTCCACGTCCGGTGCACATACCCGGTCGCGCACCGCCAACGTCTGCATGCGCAGGGCCGCGAAAGTTTCCGCCCACGTCTCGCCACGGTGGACATTGGTGCAGTAGGCAAGGTGCAGGCCGTGGGCGAGGCGCATTTCGTCGGGAAGATCGCACGCTCCCCTCGCGTCCGTCTCAGGAAACCCGGAATTTCGGGTTCTGGCTCAGAAACCGGCGCGGGTTTTCAAAGATGAGCCGGTCGATGGCCGCGTCGTCGTGTCCACGCCGCCGCAGTTCGAGCGCCGCCTTCGGCACGGCCAGCGGGTCGCTCACGCCCCAATCGCATGCGCAGTTCAGCCAGAGCCGTTCGCCGCCCCAGACCTCCACCATGTCGGCGGCGCGCGCCGGGGTGCATTTGCTCTCGGGATAGAGGGTGATGCCGCCCCAGAACCCGGCGTCGAGCACCAAGCCGACCGTGTGTTCCTCGACGTGGTCGATGAGCACGCGGCCCGGGTCGATGCGGCGGTCGGCTTTGAGCAGGTCCACGATCAGGCGCGTGCCCTTGTGCTTGTCTTCGAGGTGCGGGGTGTGCACGAGGATCATTTCCCCGCGCCGGGCAGCCAGATCGACGTGGCGTTCCAGCACGGTCGAGTTCGTTGCGGCTGTTTTTATTCAGGCCGATCTCACCCACACCCAGGACGCCGGGACGGTCCAGGAAGTCTGGCAGCATCGAGAGCACCTCGTCGGCGAGCGTCAGGTCTTCGCTTTCCTTCGGATTGAGACAGAGCCAGCGAGAAATGCGGCAGTCCAAAACGCGCCGCCCGTCGTGGCTCGTACTCCGTCAGTTGCCGGAAGTAATCGGCGAATGCCCCCGCCCCGCCACGGTCGAAACCCGCCCAGAACGCCGGTTCGCACACCGCCCGGCAGCCCGCGATGGCCATCGCCTGATAGTCGTCGGTCGTCCGACTGACCATATGCGCGTGCGGTTCGATGTATCGCATGGACGACTCGATATCCGCCCATTACCGCGCAACGCCCGGCCACGCGCCCGCCGCCGACTTCGTGGTCGCCGCGTCCAGCGGCTCGGTCGTCGGGTCGCTGAGGGCCATGAGCACCGCTTTGGCCCGCTCGTAGTCGCCCGCCGAGCGTCGCGTCATTTCCTCCAACGCCACGCGCAACGCCGCCAGCCGGTAGTCAGCCTCCCCCGGCGCGCGTTCCACGCGGTCCAGGAACGCGGCGAGATCGACCAGCCGCGCGCGCGCTTCGATGAAATAAAGGTCGAGCACGGCCTGTTTGGTCAAAGCGGTCGATCCTTTCCTCTCAATGCACGCTCACCTGCGGTCCGGCGGCCGTGTCTTGCGTCGTGGCCGGAGGCGGACCAGCCGTGAGCGGTGCCGTCGCGGTCGCGCTGGCGACGCGGTCCGATGCGCCGTGGCCCTGCTGGACGAAAGTGTTGTTCGCCCCGTAGAGCGACCACGGCCCGCGCGGAATCTCGTGGAACTCGACGAATTTCCAGTCCGTCGTGTCCATTCCGTTGAGTCCGAGGTAATCCCGCACGGCCGGCGAAACGTCCAGCCCCGCGCCCTGGTTCAAGTTCGGCCGCGGCCGGTCGCCGCCGAAGACGTATTGCCAGTGGTCGGTGCGAAACGGGCCGCAGTCGCTCCACTGCGCGTAGCAAACGCGCTGGTTGCGCGGGTTGCGGATGGCGATCCATCGGTCCCGGCACACGCTGCGGCCTTCCTCGACGAAGGCATTTTCGTACCACGGGATCACGAGCCGCGACTCGGGCTTCGTCGAACCCTTGGTCACGTCGTTGTAGGGCAGCGCAAAGTAGAAAGGGTTCAGTCGCGGCTTGAACTTGACCGGGACGAAATCGCGCCGGTTCGCGGGGTTCGGATCGTCCATGCCGCCGAAATTCTGCGCCCAACCGAGGTCCCACGAGGACGACACATTGTTGACCGGATTGTTCGTCCCGGCGGGCTCGCCCACCCAGAAAAGCGTCGTGACGATGTTGGTCTTCCACTGGTACGGCACCGCCGGGTTGAACGGCATGCCGGGCGGCAGATTCGTTCCGGGCACCGGGTACGGATTGGTGGGAACCGTCGTCTGCGGCTGCATTTGCAACACGGCGCTGTTCCGCAGGTGTTCGGCGTAACGGGCGAAATCCGTGCTGCTCGCGTAAGGGTCTTGCGCGCAGGCGGTCCAGCGCACCGCCAGGATGATCCCCGCCGCACAAATGGCGGCAAACCGGCGGGAGACGGCGGGGGAGTTCATCGGGGTGGAAACCCACCTAATGCATACCCTGTGCCGGACGTAGGGTAAAGGGGCAATTCGGCGCGCGTCGTCCTCCCGCCGACCCGGCAATCACGTCCGGCGTCGGCCAGTTCAGCGGGCTGCCGCCGCTGGCTTGAGCAGGTGCCTATCCATGAACTCCGCCATCTGCCGCAGGTACTTCGCGTCGTTGAACGCCGCCCCGCCGTGGCCGCCGCCGGGGACGATGACCAAGGTGCTTTCCACCCCCACTCTGCGCAGGGCCGCATCGAGGGCCACGCTTTGCTGCACGGGTACGAGCGGGTCCCTTTCACCGTGCAGGATCAGGAACGGCACCGAGTCCTTATCCACGAAACTGACCGGGCTGGCCAGCCGGGCGAGTTCCTCGTGCTCCTGGACCTTGCCGCCGAGGAGGCGGGCCACGGCGGTGTTCGCCGTGTCATAGGACGCCGGCAGCGGCGGGTCGCCCCAATGCAGGAAGTCGGCCGGGCCGAAGCTGTCGATGACGCACCGCACGGCACTGGACTGATCGAGGTTTTCGCCCACGTCGAACCGTTTTCTCTTTGGCGGTCGTCCCCAGCAGCGCGGCGAGATGGCCGCCGGCCGACGCGCCCCACACGCCGATGCGGCCGGGGTCGATGCCGTAGTCCGCCGCGTGGGCACGCAGCCAGCGCACGGCCGCCTTGCAATCCTCGATCTGCGCCGGGTATTTCGCCTGCGAACTGAGCCGATAGCCGATGCTCGCCACCGCGTAGCCTCGCGCCGCCATCGTGCGGGCCGGGTTCTGGTGGTAGGAACCTTGTTCCCAACCGCCCCCGTGAATCCACACGACGAGCGGCGACGGCGCGTTCACGTCGTTCGCCACCGCGGGCAGGAGGAGGTCGAGACGCTGGTTCGGGTCCCCGTCGTGGACGTACGCGAGATCGTGGAAATCACGAGGGGGCAGCTTTTTTTGCGAGGACGGCGCGGAATCGGCGGGAGATGGTTGGGCGAACAAACGGCTCATGACGCAACAGGCGGCGGCCAGTTGAAAAAGCGGTCGCGGCAAGGAGGTGAGGGATCGGGTCATGGAAGATACATCGCAGGAGGCCAAACGTCCGGCTTTTCCCGCCGCAAGCAACCGTTTCCGCCCTCGCGGAGCCCGAACGCTTCGCAGGGGTCCAACCCCTTACAGAACACTTACAAAAAATCCCTTTGCTGGCATGGATTCCGCTTTGAAAAGGCTTGTTTTCGCTCAGAATGTCAGGCATAAAGACTTACCGCGTACGCAATTTTATGAAATTCCCCTCTTTCTTCTCGTCGGCCGCGCTGTTGGGCGCGGTTTCCGTTTCGCTGGCCGGCGCGTCTCGCTCCCCGGGCCAGACCGCCCCAAAACCGAGGGCTTCCACCCGGCCGGTGACTGCTACCCTGCCGATCACCAGCGACACGGGGAACAGTTCCACCTCGGCGGCGACCGACCCGGTCGGATTCACCAGCCTGAGCCTGCCGGCGAATTCGGATTCGCGCATCTCGATCCCGCTCACGCGTCCGGCGGCTTTCAGCGGGGCGATCAGCGCGGTCTCTGGCAACACCCTCACGGTGGCGTCTTCGGCCGCTTTCACGGCGAATCAATTCGCGTATGCGCAGGGCACGCAATCCAACACTTACTACGCGATCATCGGGCCGTTGATCAATACGGTGTCGGGCACGGTTTCCGTGACGAACGGTAGCAACGCCATCACCGCGACCGCCGGTCTTTCGGGTCTCACGGCGGGCGATGAGATCATCGTCAATGGCCTCGCTTATAACGTGGCTTCCGTCACCGATGATAACGACGCTGTCCTTTCGCGTGCGTACACCGGCACGACCGGCACCGGCCTCACCGCCACCTACGACCACAGCCCGAAGGAAGGCTCCTACTACACGGTCACCGCAAATGGCACGAATACCTTGACGGTCAACCTGAACGGGGATTCGCTGAGCGCAGTGGCCGCCGGCACTTCGGTGACGCTGATTCCTTATTGGACGCTCGGCACCGCGTTTCCGGCCTCGGATGCGGGGACTTCATACACTGCTTCCACCGGCACGGGTGGCTTCAATCGGCAGACGCAAATTTTGCTTCCGAATTTGACAAGCGCCGGAATCAACTTGGCGTCGAGCGGAACTTACTACAATTACAATGGCGCTTGGCGCGTCGCTGGCAGCGATGGGACCGCGTCGTATGACGATACCATTTTGCCGCCATCGACCTATTTCACGGTGCGCAATGCCTCGGCCACCACGACGTTCACCCCGGCGGGTGGTGTTTATATGAACCGGATTGTTGCGCCGTTGGACACCCAGGCATCGACCGCGCAGGACAACGCCGTAGCTCTGCCGCGTCCGGTCGCCGTCTCGCTCAATGATCTTGGCTTGATTGACAGCGGAGCATTCTCGCCAAGCACCGGGACTGGTGGGTTCGCGCGTACAGATACATTGCTCGTTTACGACAACACGGTGCTTGGCATCAACAAGGCGTCATCGGCGACCTACTACTATTACAACGGCGGGTGGCGTTTAGCGGGGACGGATGGAACGGCCGATTACGGTGCGACTCAGATTCCTTATGGCGTTGGCTTCACGATCAGGAAATATGCAACGACGAACGCCGTCACAAGTTTCTGGCAAAACACGCGGAATTATTGATGCTGCTGTCTGTCCTCTCTTCCGCAAACCGTGCTCCGTCGGCGATTGCCTGCTCCTACTATGAAAAGAACTTTGCTTGCTGCTGTTTGTTTGATCGGCATGGTTTCATTCTGCCGTGCTCAGACCGTTTCCATCGAGGTGAATGCGGGCCTGCTCCAAAATTCGCTCGGCACCGCAGTAGAGCCAAATGGCGGCCTGCTACAGTTGCTAGCTAGCCCGAGCGGGACGTTCTCAGCGCCGACATCCACCGCGTACGCTACGGGGGATAATGTATTGGTAGCCAGCTTCGCAATGAACTCGAATGGCGGTACTGCTGGACTGACAGTGAACGACTTCACGAATCTTTTGCTGACCACTTCCGGTTATACCCTGACTGCCAGTGAACCTTTGCTGTTGCGTTTCTACCCAAATTTGACGTTCGCGGGTATGCCAGCGGCTCCCACTCTCGCTACTACCTTCGGCCAAGTTCGATCCAACACTGCGGAAACGGGCGTCACCGATGCCTCGCAAACAGGTTGGGTTGTACCTGCGGCTGGCTCGACGGTTGATCTTGATTACCTCACTGTTAGCGCGGGGAATGGCGGCACATATGCTAATGTTACCGCGTATGCAACGGGCATTGTGCTTGTCGGGCTCGTCCCGGAACCTTCCACTTACGCAATGTTTGCATGCGGGTTTGCAGGGTTGATCGGCATGAGCGTGTGGAATCGTCGCGGCAAGCGGTCGCCTGCGGTTGCCTGATCTTTTCCTGAACAGCAATCCTTTGCGGGCGGACGGGCATCTGCCTTGTCCGCCCGTTTGCGTTTCGCGGCGGTCTCCGGTTGCTGTTGCGGGTGTCAAATCCTGCGCCGGTTTGCAAGATGGTTGCGGCCCCGCGCCGCAGGCGCATCCCTCAAGGTAGGGTCGCCTCTCCGAGGCGATCCAAGATCGGCTTGGATGACCTTCGTGCGCACGAAGCGCCTTGCCGGAAACATTTAAATCGCCTCAGAGAGGCAACCCTACCTTGAGGGATGCGCCTGCGGCGCGAAGGTCTGACTCCTCGGCCCAATCGGGAAACGGTATTCCGGCTCCGCCGTGCGGGCGATGCTTCCCCAGCGGCTTCCGGCGAAAAGGGATTCTCAGACGTGAGCCGCACCTTTGCACGCGCAACGTAACCCGCTGCCGCGATAAGATTTTGTTACGGCGGGCCGACGCACGACGAGCCTTTGGCGGCAAGGTTTATGCTCATCGAAACCTTGCAGATTCCGCCCGCACAAAATGTGTCAGGCGTTTGGTTCCCCCCAACCATCCCCGGCGTGGTCGTCACAGTGACCAAAATGTCTTGTTCTGTCATTCAATCCAGTACAGTGTAGTCGCGGCTAGTCCTTTTGGTTGTAGGCTTTCCCCCCTTCCCCATTGCCGTCAGCTCGACGGTGCAAAGCGTGCACCAAGGCTGATCACGTAGTCCAACCTCCGGCGTTTCCCTTATGAATCGTGAACTGAAATCCGTTTCGCGTCGGCTTTTCGCGCTTTTCGCAGTCGCTACTGTTCTGGCCGTCACGGTTCCGGCCCGCGCGGATATCGATTACGGGATCAACGCCACCGTCTGGAAGATGCTCTACGGCGTTACCGATGCCCAACTCAGCGATCCGGCATGGCTCGCGCGCGACGACGACGGCGACGGCGTCTCCAACGGCGCGGAACTCGCCGCCGGCACCAATCCATTTAGTCCGACCTCGAAGTTTGCGGTCACCTCGTCCGTGTTTACCGCCACGACGGTCGCGCTGACGGTCCCGACGGTCGCCGGCAAGGTTTACGTCGTGCAGTCTTCCGCCGATCTCACCGATCCCGCAGGTTGGTCCGCGCTCTCCCCCAATGTGCAGGTCACCGGCGACGGCACCGCCAAAACGCTCACTGCCCCGCTCGGCACGGGTGCGATGTTTTACCGGGTCGTGGTTCAGGACACGGATACCGATGGCGATGGCCTGAGCGATTGGGCCGAGGATGCCGTCGGCCTGGACCCGACCACCGCGCACACCCACGGCGCGGCGCTCGACGATCACACGACGCTCGCCAACGACCTCGCGGGCGAGAATCTCATCACCATCACCGCCACCAAGGCGACGGCCACGCAGCCGCCCGACGCGGCCACGGCGGCGTCCGACTTCGGCACGATCACGATCTCGCGCGGCGGCGCGCTGCATTTCGCCTCGCTTACGGTGCCGCTCGTCTGGTCGGGCACGGCGGTAGCCGACACCGATTACTCGGCGATGCCGAGTTCGGTGACTTTTGCTCCGAAGGTCGGCGTCGTGACATTGACGCTCGCCCCGCTGCCGGATGCGAATCTGCGCACGAGCGCCATCGCCACCGTCTACGCCCCGGCGGGCGGCACGTACGTCCTCGGCCCCAACAGCAGCGCCAGCGTCGTCATCGCGCCCGCCGGCAACACCAGCGGCACCGGTCTGACGGGTTATTATTTTCAGGACAGCTCGACGAGCAACATGGGCACGTATTCGCCGAACCTGTTCCTGCCCGCCAACCTCAAAATCACGCGCCTCGACCCGTCGATCAATTTCACCTGGACGACGACCGGGCCGGGCAGCCCGATGCCCTTAACTTACTACACCGTGCGCTGGGTCGGACAGGTGCAGCCGCAATATTCGGAGACGTATTACTTCGACACCAAGACGGACGACGGCGTGAAGCTGTGGGTCAACGGCCAACTCATCATCGACGGCTGGCCTTACCAGTCCACGGACCGCGTCGGTTCCATCGCGCTCCAGGCCGGCGTGCTCTACGACATCAAGATGGAGTACGCGCAATTGACGGGCACGGCCACCGCCGCCCTGTCGTGGTACAGCAACAGCCAGGTCAAGCAGATCATCCCGACGGCACGGTTGTATCCCGACACGACGCCGGACGCCCCGCCTACCCTCGTCAGCAGCCGCGACCGCCATCGGCTTCGTCAACCAGCCTTTCAGCTTCACGGTCGCGGCCAGCAGCACGCTCGGCACGGCTGCCACTTACGCCGTCGCGGCGCACGGCGGCAACCTTCCGCCCGGCCTGACGCTCAATCCATCGACGGGTGTCATCAGCGGCACGCCGACCACGGCCGGCACCTACACGGTGGCGCTCACGGCGGGGAATACGTACGGCACCGGCGCGTCCTCGCTCACCATCCAGATTCTCGCGGGTGGCACCGGCGTCACGCGCGAACTCTGGACCGGGCTGAGCGGTTCCGCCGTGTCGAACATCCCCGTCGCCACCACCCCGGGTTCCATCGACACCACGCTCACCACGTTGGAAGACAACACCACGTACGCCGACAACACGGGCGAGCGTCTGCGTGGTTACTTCGTCGCGCCGGTGACGGGCAATTATTATTTTTGGCTGGCGGCGAACAACGCGGCGGAACTCTGGGTTTCCGATGACAACCAGTCCGTGAACAAAGTCCGACGTGCCGTCGTCGGCGCACCCGGAACCGCCGCCGAATCGTGGGCCGGGAACACCGGACAGGCGAACCAGCGTTCGCCGTGGCTATCGATGGTCGCGGGACAGAGTTATTATTACGAAGTGCTGCACAACGTCGGTACTGGCAACGCCTCGCAAAACGTCGCCGTCGGCTGGCTGCTCGATTCCACGGGACAAGCATCCACGCCAATTGTCGCCGGGGGAAATTCAGGTGGGACCAACGCGACGGTGGGCGGCGGGGTTTTGTCGGGCTACGTGCTCGGCACTTACGACTACCCGGCGGTGACCACTTCGGACGGCAGCACCCTTTACAGCACCGACCTCTCGCCGCAGGGGGCTTCCGTCAGCAGTGCCAACGGCTCCGCCAATCTCCGCGTTCAGCCCGGCAACGCGCAGGCCATCCTGCATTTTAACTATGGTGGATTGTCGTCCCCGCGCACGGCTTACCATATCCACCTCGCGCCCGACCCGAGCGGTAGCGGCCCCATTGTCTTCGATCTCGATGACGTGGATAAGTTCCACCCCGAACTCAAGACGGCCGACGGTGGGTACATTTGGAACATCGTTGCCTCGGGTACGTTTTCCGCCTCGGATATCGTCGCCGCGCTGACGCAGGGACGGTTGTATTTCAATGTGCACACGGTCAACTTCCCCGGCGGCGAAATCCGCGGGTTCCTGACGCTCGTCAATGGTTCCCAGACCCCGCCGTCCCCGGTGACGGACCCCGGTTACACGGACGACAGCGGCACGGACGCGGGTGCGGCGCGGTTCCTCAATCAGGCCGCCTACGGGGCGGCTCCGGCGGACGTGGCGTACGTCAAGGCCAACGGTTACGCCGCCTGGATCAACGCCCAGATGGGCATGACCGCGACGCAGTTGTACCCCGACGTGGAAAACCAGTTGTCGCTCTTTCCCAGCACGAATCTTTCCGGCACCTTCGTGGACAACGCATGGTGGCGCGCGGCGATCACCGACCCGGCGCAGCTTCGTCAGCGCGTGGCGTTCGCACTGAGCGAGATTCTCGTGGTTTCGGATACGAATTCCACGCTCAGCGGCCGGCCCGATACGCTGGCATCATACTACGACCTGCTTTCATCGAAGGCGTTCGGGAATTTCCGCGACCTCCTGAAGGCGGCCTCGCTTCACCCGGCGATGGGTTACTGGCTGAACATGCAAGGCAACCAGAAGGGCAACCTCACCACTGGCTATCATCCCAACGAGAACTACGGCCGCGAGATCATACAGCTTTTCTCGGTCGGACTGAACCGCCTGTGGCCGGACGGCAGCCTGGTCCTCGATTCGCAGGGCAATCTGGTGCCCACCTATAATCAGGGCACGATCACCAACGGCTTCGCCCGGGTCTTCACCGGCTGGACCTGGCATCAGGCGCTCCAGGCCAACGGCCAGTTGCCGACGAATTTTTACCCGGCGACCGACTGGATCAACCCGATGGTCATGGTCAAGAACTACCATGAACTCGGCCCCAAAACCCTGTTGGACAACGTGGTCCTGCCGCCTGCCGTCGGCTACAGCATGACCGCTTCCGCCGTGCCGGGCTCGCAAGCCGACACGACGACCGCGGCCTACGACAGCTTCTGCCTCGCCGATCTCGACAGCGCGCTCGACAACATCTTTTATCATTCCAACGTCGGCCCGTACGTTTGCCGCCAATTGATCCAGCGCCTCGTCGAGAGTAACCCCTCCCCGGGCTACCTCCAGCGCGTGGTGACCGTTTTCAACGACGACGGCACTGCCGCGCACGTCCGGGGCAACATGGCGGCCGTCATCACCGCGATCCTCCTCGACGGTGAAGCGCGCAATCCCTCCGTCGCAAAGGCTTCGGCGAGTTTTGGCAAACAGCGCGAGCCTTTGCTGCGGGTCGCCGGCCCGGGCCGTACGTTCCTGGCAAGTTCCAATAGCGGCACCTACAGCCAGTCCGGCACGGCCGTTACCACCGTCACCACGGCCGGCCCGCAGTCGTTCAGCGCGGGTGATAACGTGTGGCTGGATTTCAGCGTCAACGACACCGGCACGCCCGCGGTCGCTCCGGCGAATAATCCGACCACGGGCAGTTACAACGTCCTCAGCAGCCCCGCGCCGACCTCGAATAGTTTCAGCGTGAACGCCCTCGGTCTGGCGGTCGTCAGTTTTTCCCAGCCGGCGAACTCCAACGTCCTGACCGTCAATACCACGGGGCCGGCCGTCGGCGGTGAGATTTACTTGAAATTCACGACCACGACGGGTGGCACCGAGACGGACGGCATCTACACCGTGGCCAGCGTGCCGACCGCCAGCACGTTCACGGTCACGACCACCGGAGCGGCTCCGACGACCGCCGTTACTGGCACCGTGCTCCTGCCGAAAATCTCCGCGTACGATACGATCACGAATCCGAACGGCTCCACCGTCAGCACGGTCACCATCGCCACCTCGACCAACTCGAATGTCGCCGTCGGTGATCGCGTGTGGCTGCAATGGCCGGCGGGTAAACAGTTGACGGACTCCGAATGGACGGTCGCCACCGTGTTGGACGAGCGTCATTTCACCGTGACCTGTGCGACAAAATACAACGCCGAGTCCAACCAGAACCTGATAGCTGCCTTCCCGCTTGGCGCGCCGCCGCTGGCGCGGTCGGGCAAGGTCGCTCTGCCGTCCAGCAAGTTCGACATGGGTAACACGAATGCGTTGACCGTGCAGTCGCCGCTCGATTCGCCGACCGTGTTCAATTTCTTCTACCCCAACTACGAGTACCCGGGTGCGATGGCGGCGGCGAACCTCACCACGCCGGAGTTTCAGCTCACGACGGATTCCAACATCATCACGCTGACCAACACGGTGAACTCGACGATCCTCAGCTCCGGTAACGTCAACGGTCTGAGCAATTTCAAGAACGGGGCGCTCAACCTCGACCTCAGCGCCTACATGGGCGCGCCGTACGTCAGCGTGAGCACGGTCTCGACCACGAGCGGCACGAAGGTCACCGCCGTGACGACGACCACCGTGGATACCACGGCCCTCGTCAACAAATTCGGCGACCTGCTCACCGGCGGCGTGCTCACGCAGGACACGAAGAACGCGATCCTCGCGTTCGTCAACAACACGACCTACTTCCCGCCCACGCAGACCGCCACGGGCACCACCACCACGCCGCCCCCGGCTCCGGCTTTGCCGACGACGAGTGCGCGCGACCGGGTGCGCGCCATCGTGCAGACCATTCTGTCCTCGCCGGAATACGCCGTTCAGCAGTGACCCACCCAAACCTGTCTATGCGATCCGAAAAACATTCCAGCCTGGGCTCCTCGACCACGCGGCGTACGTTCATCCGTCAGGCCGTCTGCGCGGCGGTCGGCACGGCGGCGCTGACGAACACGATCCGCGACCTGCGGTTCATCAATGCCGCGATGGCGCAGTCATCGGGCATCACCGACTACAAGGCGCTGGTGTGCATTTTTCTCAACGGGGGCAATGATTCCAACAACCTCTTCATTCCCACGCTCTCCGGCGAGTACGCGAACTACGCGACGATTCGCACGCCCGTGCTCGCCATCCCGAACACGGACGGCAGCGGCGCGACGGCGCTCGCGTTGAACTCGCAAACCAGCGACGGACACACCTACGGCATCCATCCCGCCTGTCCGGAATTGCAGGCGCTCTTCAACGCCGGTAAGATGGCGCCGGTTTTTAACGTCGGCACCTTGGTCTATCCCGTGACGAAGGCGCAGTACACGGCAAATTCCGTCCCGCTGCCGCCGCAGCTTTTTTCTCACGCCGATCAGCAGGTGCAATGGCAAACGTCGGTCCCTGACCAGCCGCCGACGACGGGTTGGGGCGGTCGTTGCGCGGATTTGCTGGACACCTATAACCCGCACAACGGCAGCACCTCGGTGCTTTCCATGTGCATCACCCTCGCGGGATCGAATACGTTCGAGGTCGGTGGCACGGTACAGCAGTATTCCGTGTCGAGCGGCGGAGTGGTGTCGCTGACTTCCGCGATTGGCCCGAGCGCGGCGCAGACGGCGCGCGTGAACACGCTGAACAGCATTCTCGGTATCGACGCCGTCCAGCAAAACATGCTGACTTCCAATTACTCGATGGCTCTCGAACACGCTCTCGCCAGCGGCACCGGCCTGACGACCGCACTCAACGCCACCCCGATGTCCTCGTATTGGACGGGCGCGTTCCCGACGACGATCACCGTGCCCAACGGAGGCGGGACTTTCACGTCGAGCCTCATGTCACAGTTGAAAATGGTCGCCAAGATCATCGAGGCCGGCTATCGCGCGAATACGACCTCCTCCGGCCTCGGCATGAAGCGGCAAATCTTTTTTGTGCAGGTCGGTGGCTACGACCTGCACACAGGCCAAACGAGTAACGCCGGCTCGACCGTCGTCAACAACTCGAAGGTGATCATCGGTGCGCAGGCCAACCTCTTCGCCGAACTGAGCCAGAGCATCAACGCGTTCCAGAGCGCCATGACGCAGATCGGCACGAGCTACGGCGATCCGGCGTTCGACCAGCGCGTCACGTCGTTCACCGTGAGCGACTTCGGGCGGACGTTCCCGAGCAACAGTCTTGGCAGCGATCACGGTTGGGGCAGTCATCACATGGTCGTCGGCGGGGCGGTGAAAGGCCAAAACACCTACGGGACGTGGCCGACGTTGACCGTGGGCGGGCCGGATGACACCAGCACGGGTCGGTGGATTCCCACCACCGCCGTGGATCAGTATGCCGCGACGATGGCGAAATGGTTCGGCGTGGATAGCACGCACATGCCGACGGTTTTCCCGAATCTCGGACGGTTCGCAACGCCATATCTCGGGTTCTTGTAACATCGTTGATTACCCGGCTACGGGTTGTTGGACATCGGGTGCTGATTGGGCGAATTTTCCTCGATGAAACCGCGCCAAACCACTACCACCGCGTTTGTTTTGTTGGTGGCAGCAATGGCCGCGTGGTTCATCGTGCGTTCGCATTACCCCTCGCCTCAGGCGGATTCAGCAGGCGATCCGCACAACGATGTTTCACGTTCGTCGCCGCCGCCGGCAGTCGCGCCAACCGTTCCTGGAACGACGGCCAGTACAAGCGTGCCGCCAGCATCGCCGCCAGACTCGCGTCTTCAGGACAATTCGCCGGTGCCGCGCTCGTCCGGCCCCTCTGTCCCGCAAGCGACCACGAGCAATCCAATCGCGAACGTTGCGGCAACTCCTTCTGAAGCGGCCTCTACCAACGCGCTCAAGGTGCGCCGGATGATTACCGACTACCATACTTTGAACGGTGAAAATCCCGTCGGCACCAACGCCGAAATCATGGAAGCCATCATGGGAAAAAATTCTCGCCAGGCTGTCCTCGGCCCACCGGAGGGTTTGAACCTCAACGCGAAGGGCGAACTCATCGATGACTGGGGCACGCCATATTTTTTCCATCAACTGAGCAAGGACAACATGGAGATTCATTCGGCCGGACCGGACCGGATCATGGGCACGAACGATGACATCGTGGTCCGCTGAGCGCCCTCCTTGCCTGTCGGAAATATTCCACCGCCGGGTTTGGCTCCAGCGCACTTTGATCTCGGGTGCGCGGTTGGTTTTCCTGCTTGTAGCCGTCTCGCTGCCGACCTCGATCCTGGCGCATGTCGCCGTACCCGAGAGCGTCTTGAATCCACAGTCCGCGTCGGAATGCTGGAACGTGCTGCGTCTTGCGATGGTGAACATCGAGCGGCTCGTACACGAGGATCGTCTCGCCGAGGTGCCCGATCAGGCATCGTTATGCAGTCCAGCGTTGCGGATGCTCGCAAAATTAGCCGAGACGACGGCACAGCAAAGAGCCGTTGCCATCGGGACGGTCCAGGCGGCTTCGGCCGTCAATTCGCTCGCGCAGGCGTGCGTCGCCGGGGATCGCGCGAGCGTTGTAAGGACACTGGCAAAATTGCACGCCGCGCTCGATGTGTTAGCCACCGGCACCGATCCTCAGGTCCTCAACGCGGACATTTTTTTCTGTCCGATGCATCCCGATGTCATCAGCGCGGATGCCAAGGCGGTTTGCCCGAAATGCGGCATGACACTCACGCCGCGGCGCATCCCATACAGTTTTGTATATGCACCGCCGCCGGGCGAGCAATCGCTGCGGTTGACGGCCGTCTGCGACGTTCCGCCGACGGCGGGACGACCCACGCATGTCACGATCCGATTGGCGACGCGGGATGGTTCACCCGTGCGCGAGACGGACCTGCTCGTGGCGCATACCCGGCGGATTCACTTGCTGATCATCGACCCGGCGTTGGAGGACTACCACCACGAACATCCGACACCGACCGGCACGCCGGGCGAGTACGAGTTTGCGTTCACGCCCGCAAAAACTGCGTCTTACCGCATTTATGCGGACGTGGTGCCGGCCGCAACCGGCGTGCAGGAATATATCCGGACCGAACTGCCCGGCGCGGCGACACTGAATGCACGCGATTTGTTTCTAGCAAACCGTCAAAGCACGTTTACCGCAGAGGCCGGTGGATTGCACTTCCAATTGTGTTGCGGCACATCCAATGAACTGCCGTTGCACGCCGGGCAGCCTTCCGCGTTGCGTGTCCAGGTCACAGACGCGCGTGGTTTGCCCTTCGCGCAATTGGAGCCTGTGATGAACGCCTTCGCCCATCTGGTTGGCTTTTACGATGACGACCGGACGGTGGTACACCTGCATCCGGCGGGACCGGAAGTCGTTGACCCGGCCTCCCGGGGTGGGCCATCGCTTGAATTCCGCTTTTATCCGCCGAAGGACGGTTTTTTGCGGCTGTATTGCCAGGTTTCGGTGGGCGGGAAAATGCTTTTTGTCCCCTTCAGTTTGAACGTTGTGCCCTGAATTAGACGGCAATCGTGGTTTACCCGGGGGCGCGGAGGAGTCAGGCGTAGGTTCCGAGCAGGTTGTGCACGCAGGTGACCGCCAGCGCGCCGTCGCCGATGGCAAAAGCCACCCGCTTGGTCGTGCCACTGCGGCAATCCCCGCTGGCGAACACTCCCGGCAGACTCGTTTCGAGCGGCTCCGGTGGCCGAGTTTCATGCCAAAACCCTGCGGCGACCACGTCCGGCCCGGTGAAGGCAAAACCCTTGTCATCACGCGCCAACTCGGGTGGGAGAAAGTCCGTTCGCGGCCGGGCTCCGATGAAGATGAAAAGTCCGACCGTTTCCTCGCGGGTGATGCTGCCGTCGTCGCCACGCAGATGGACGGCCTCGATGTGTCCGGTGCCCTCGATGGCAACGGCCTGCGTGTGGTAGCGGATGCGAATGAGCGGATTGACCAGTACCCGCTCGGACAGATAGCTGGACATGCTCTTGCGCAAATCGCCGCCGCGCACGACCAGCGTGACCTGCCGAGCGTACTGCGAGAGGAACATCGCCGCCTGCCCCGCCGAGTTGCCCGCGCCGATGACGTGCACGGGGCAGGTCTTGCACAGCAGCGCCTCGACTGCGGTGGCGTTGTAGTACACACCGGAGCCTTGCAAGCGGTCCAGGCCCTCCACGTCGAGCAGACGATAGGAAACACCCGTGGCGACGATCACGGTTTTGGCGGTCGCCGTGTCGCCCTCGGTGGTCCTCACCCGATAGACTCCACTGTCACCCTTTTCCAGGGCGGCGACGTGACAGGGGGCGGCGAACTCCGCGCCGAACTTGAGGGCTTGCAAGTAGGAAAGCTGCGCGAGTTCCCGGCCCGAGACACCGTTGGGAAAGCCCGCGTAGTTCTCGATCCTGGAACTGGAGCCTGCCTGCCCGCCCGGACCGAGGCCGTCGAGCACCAGCGTGGACAAGCCTTCGGAGGCCGCGTACACCGCCGCGCCGAGACCCGAGGGGCCGGAGCCGAGCACGAGCACGTCGTAGGTTTTTTCCGGCAACCGGCGGCGCAGTCCAATGTGGTCGGCCAACTCGGTCAACCCCGGTGCCTGGAAGATCAGCCTCTTGCCATAAGTGACGACGGGGAAGCGCCACGGCCCGGCGTCGATGGCTTGCAGACGCGCGGTGTTTTCCGCCTCGGCGGTGTCCATCCAGCGGTGGGGCACGCCGTTGCGGTAGAGGAACTCCACCGTTTCCAGGGTCCCGTGGTCATCCTTGCCGCCGTACACGCGCAGACCCTGGAACTCGGTTTGCAGGAGCCGTTCGCGCCGGCTCTGCATCGCGCGCCAGATGCGCTCACCGATGGCGGGCCGGCGCACAAACACTTCCCGAATGTTTTCCGGGGGAATGCGGATGGCGTCCACTGCGGTCACCGCCTCGCCGGTCACGACCGCCGGACGGCCCGTCAGCAGGTCGATGTCCCCGGTGAAATGCCCGGTTCCGTAGCGGAGAACGCAATGGCGCTCGTCTGTGGAAACGTCCACGATACAGACCTCGCCCGCCGTGATGAGGTAGCAATCGAAAGGCTGGTCTCCGGCGGAGAAAAGGGCTTCGCCCGGCTGGAAGGAGCAGCGGACGCCAAACTCCAGGCATTGCTCCAGTTCGGCGGCGGAGAGCACCGGGAAAGCGGTCGTGTCAGCCAGGGGATCAGCGATGGGTGGCGGGGAATTCGGGATCATCGGGCAACCTTCTGGAAGAGAAGCGGTTTTTCGGCGGGTTGCACAGCAAAACCACCCGCCGTCTCGTTAGAGATTGGCCGAACCGGCCGGCGGTTCGCGCGTGCCAGCCGCGAAGAACCCTCGGGAGACCGTGCTCTCTGCCCTGCACGACCTGCTCGAAGACCCGGCGTTCACGCGTGGACTTGCTGACCTGCCGCAACCTCCTCGTTTACCTCGACCCCGAGGCCCGGCACCGGGCGTTCGACCTGTTCCACCACGCCCTGCGCGCGAACGGCACGTTGTTCGCGGGCATGAGCGAATCCGCCGAAGAGGCGTCCGCGCTTCTTGCTGTCCCGGACAAAAAGCATCATCTTTACGTCCGTCGCGCCAGAGCCCGGCCGGCCTTGCCGGGCATTTCCGCCAAGGCCGCGCGACGACCAACGAATTCCAGTCGATCAACGAGGAGCTGACGATGGTCAACCAGGAGACGAAAAGCAAGGTGGATGAGCTGGCGCCAGCCAACGGCGATCTCCAGAGCCTGATGGCATCCACGAACATCGCCACGGTCTTCCTCGACCGGCAGCTCTGCATCCAGCACTACACGCCCAGCGCCGCGCGTTTGTTCAACCTGAACCCGGCGGACATGGGACGCCCCCTCTCCGATCTGAGCCACGGGATGGATTACCCGGGGATGGCGGCGGATGCCGGGCGCGTGCTCGAACACCTGGCGAGCAGCGAAAAAGAAATCACCGGTCCGGGCGACACCTGGCTGCTGGCGCACATGCAGCCATACCACACCCCGGCGGATCAAATCGCAGGGGTCGTGCTCACGTTTGTAGATATCACCAAGCTCAAGCGGGTCGAGACCGACCTGTCCAAGAGCGAGGCGCGGTTAACCCAGTTGGCCGACGCCATGCCCCAGATCGTGTGGGCGACCCGGCCGGACGGCCAGGTCGATTACTTCAACCAACAGTGGTATGACTTCACCGGCCTGCCGCCGGGGAGCGCGGGCAAGGAACGCTGGGAAGACATTGTCCATCCGGCGGATTTGGAGAGGCTGCAAGTCCTGTGGGCGGCTTCGGTCGCGTCCGGCGAACCTTACGAGTTGGAGTACCGGCTCAAGCGGGCCTCGGATGGAGCGTACCGCTGGCTCCTCGGCCGGGCCCGTGCGGTCAGGGACCCCAACGGCGTGATCGTGCGGTGGTTTGGCACCGCCACGGACATCACCGAACGCAAGGCCCACGAGGAGGCCCTGGTCGCCGGGACGGAACGCCTGCGGCTGGCGATGGATGCGGCACGCTTGGGCACCTGGGACTGGAACATGGAAACCGGAGCGATTTTCTGGTCGCCCGAACACAACGAGATGTACGGCCTGCCCAGGGAACAGAGGCGCGGCAGCTTCGAGCAGTGGCTGGAGCACGTCCATCCGGACGACCGGGAAAGAGCGGCCCGGGAGTTGCAGGCCGCCATCGCCGAGCGGCGGGATTTCATTTCCGAGATGCGCTCGCCGCGCCGTGACGGCAGCGTGCGCTGGATTTTCGGCAATGGCCGGGCCGTTTACGACGCGGCGGGCAAGCCCATCCGGATGACCGGCGTGGTCCGCGACATCACCGTGCGCAAGGAGGCCGAAGCCGCCTTGCGGGCGAGCGAGGAACGTTTTCGCCTGGCGAACATCCATTCGCCCTTCCCGGTGATGCTCCACGCGGACGACGGGGAAATCCTCCAGATCAACGACGCCTGGACGCACCAAACCGGCTATCTGGCTCAGGAACTTTCCACGGTCGCCGATTGGCTCGCGCGGGCGTATCCCACCCGGGAAGCGCGGGAAGGTGCCCGGCGGTTCCTGAAACAGGTGGATGAACACGTCGGTGCCATCGAAAGCAAGGGACGGCGTGTCCGGTGCGCGAATGGCGAGGTACGCATCTGGAACATCAGCCACGCGAACCTGGGCCGACTGCCCGACGGCCGCTGCCTGCGCGTGACCACGGCGGCGGACGTGACCGAGAGCCATCACGCCGAGGTGGCTCTTCGTCTGGCGAAAGAAGAAGCCGAGAAGGCCAACCAGGCCAAGAGCGTGTTTCTCTCGCGGATGAGCCACGAGTTACGCACGCCGCTCAACGCCATCCTCGGGTTCGGACAGGTTCTCGGGATGAGTCTATCGCGGGAGGACGACCGTCAGTGTGTGGAGCACATCCTGAGAGGCGGCAAGCACCTGCTCGGCCTCATTGACGAGGTGCTCGATCTCTCGCGGGTCGAGGCGGGTGAACTGGTGCTCCAACCCACCCGTGTACCACTCGACAAACTCGTGCGGGAGTGCGTGGGCTTCGTCAGGAAGCTGGCGCAGGCCCGTCAGGTGGTTTGCACCGTGAAGGCCCGTCCGGCCTGGCTGGCGGTCTGGGCGGATGAACAGCGTTTGCGCCAGGTGCTCTTCAACCTGCTCTCCAACGCGATCAAATATAACCGCGAAGGCGGAAAGGTGACGTTGAGCTGCGAAGGCAGGCCCGATGGACGGGTGCGCCTCCGCATTCGGGACACGGGTCCCGGCATCTCGCCGGCGAACCTAGCGCGTTTGTTCGTGCCCTTCGAGCGGCTCGGCCAAGAGCTTGGCGAGGTGGAAGGCACGGGCCTGGGACTGGTGGTGTCGCGGCGGCTCCTGGAGGCGATGGGCGGCAGCCTCGGCGTGGAAAGCAACGGCAAAAGCGGCAGCACCTTCTGGCTCGAACTCCCGGAGGCGGTCGGAACGGTCCCCGCGCAGACGACCGCGACGCCCGGGGCTACGGACGCGCCGGGAAAATTCTCGCCCGCGACCGTGCTCTACGTCGAGGACAACCTCTCCAACTTGGAAGTGCTCAAAACGGTCGTTGATCGGTTGCGCCCGCATTGGCGTCTCGTCATCGCCAAAGATGGCCCCGGCGGTTTGAAGCTGGCACGGGAACACGCGCCGGACATTATCATCCTCGATTTACAGCTTCCCGGCATGCTCGGGGACGCCGTGCTAACCGAACTGCGGAGCGATCCCGCGACGCGCCACATCCCGGTGATGATGCTCAGCGCGGACGCGATGGCGCACACCCGGTCGCGTCTGCTGGCGCTCGGCGCGGACGACTATTTTGCCAAACCTTTCACCGTGACCGAACTTCTGGACGCGTTGGATCGGTTGTTGTTGAACAAACGCCAGGGGCGGTAACGGAGCCAGCGTCCGACCGGAGCGGAGGGTTCAACCGCAGGTAAATGGGCGTGGGGTCGAGAAAGGTACGCCGTCACCGGACCACTGAAGCGAATAAACTGTGCATCTCAGCCGCGTGCTGACCTGCCAATCGTCTTCTGGCCTGAGACGATCCCCCGTTCACGGCCTGTATAACCCCAAATTCCCCGAAAGGACCCATCTCCATGAAAGCAGTTGTTTGGCACGGTAAAGGCAGCGTCAGCGTCGATACGGTACCCGATCCCACGATCCAGGAACCGACCGACGCCATCATCAAAATCACCGCCACCGCCATCTGCGGCAGCGACCTCCACCTCCTCGACGGCTACCAGCCGACGATGGAGGACGGCGACATCATGGGCCACGAGCCGATGGGTATCGTCGAGGAAGTCGGCAGCGCGGTCACCCGCCTCAAGAAGGGCGACCGGGTGGTCGTGCCCTTCACCATTTCGTGTGGCAAATGCTGGTTCTGCGAGCACACGCTTTTCTCGTGCTGCGACACGACCAACCCCAACCACGCGCTCGCCGAGGAAGCGATGGGCCATTCGCCGGCCGGTCTCCTCGGGTTTTCCCACATGCTGGGCGGCTACGCGGGCGGGCAGGCCGAGTATCTGCGTGTGCCTCACGCCGATGTAGGGCCCATCAAGATCGAGTCGAGGCTGCCGGACGAAAAGGTGCTTTTCCTCTCGGACATTTTCCCGACGGGCTACATGGGCGCGGAGAACGCGCAAATCCAGCCGGGCGACACCGTGGCCATCTGGGGCTGCGGTCCCGTCGCGCAGTTCGCCATTCGCAGCGCCTGGATGTTCGGCGCGGGGCGGGTGATCGCCATCGACTGCGTGCCCGAACGGCTGGCGATGGCGCAACGGGGCAAGGCGGAGACGATCAACTTCCTGGAAGAAGATGTGCACGAAACCCTCCAGGCGATGACGAAAGGCCGTGGACCGGACAGTTGCATCGACGCCGTTGGCGCGGAAGCGCACGGTACGGGCAGCCTGTCGGCGGTGTACGACAACGTGAAAGCCAAGATTGGTCTGGCCACGGACCGCCCCACGGCATTGCGCCAGGCGATCATGGCTTGCCGCAAAGGTGGCACGGTTTCGTTGCCGGGCGTCTACGTGGGCATGCTCGACAAGGTGCCGATGGGTGCGTTTATGAACAAGGGACTGACGCTCAAAAGCGGGCAGACGCATGTGCAACGCTACCTCCAGCCGCTGCTGGAGAAGATTGAGACGGGTGAAATCGACCCCTCGGAGATCATCACGCACAATCGGCCGCTCGAAGAGGCGCCCGAGCTTTACGCGAAGTTCCGCGACAAGGAAGACGGTTGCGTCAAAGTGGTCCTCAAGCCCTGACGCGGGCCGAACTACCTTAGCGGTAACCACAAAAAGAAGGGCGGCACCTTTTCAGGTGCCGCCCCGTTGCGGATTTGCCTTTGCGGCAGCCGCTTTAAGCCTCCTGCAACACGTCCACCGGCCGCTCCTTTTTCTGGAGCGCGCGACGCAACTTGCTCAGGGCAATATTTTGCAACTGGCGGATGCGCTCACGCGTCACGCCGAATTTCTTGCCGACCTCTTCGAGCGTCTTGGGCTTGCCGCCGTCCAGACCGAACCGCGAGAAAATGATCTTCTTCTCGCGCTCGTCGAGCACGTCTAGCAGTCCATCGACCTCGTCGCGCAGGTTCTTGTCGCGCAGCAACTCGAACGGCGTGAACGCGTCCTCGTCGCCGACAATCTCGCCGAACTCGGTCGAATCTTCGTCGCTGATCGGCGCGTCCAAGCTCGCCGGGCGGATGCTCACGGTCTTGAGCTGCGACACCTTGCCCGAGGCGATGCCGATTTCCTCGGCCAGTTCGTCGTCGGTCGGTTCGCGGCCCAGTTCCTCGCTCATTTGCAGGGAAACCCGGCGCATTTTACTGATCTTGTCCACGAGGTGGACCGGCAGGCGGATCGTCTTGCTCTGGTTGGCCAGCGCACGCTTGATCGACTGCTTGATCCACCAGGCCGCGTACGTGCTCAGCTTGCCACCCTTGGCGGGATCGAAACGCTCGACGGCCTTCATCAGACCGATGTTGCCCTCGGAAATCAAATCGAGGAGCGGAAGCCCCAAGTTCGCGTAATCGTGCGCGATCTTGACGACCAGACGCAGGTTGGAGCGGATCATCAACGAACGGGCTTCCTTGTCGCCCTTCTTGATGCGCGCCGCCAGTGTGATCTCGTCCTGCGGAGTCAGAAGCGGGATCTGACCGATCTCGCGCAGGTAGATTTTAATTCCAGTATCGCTGTCTTCGACACCCATATAGATAAAAAGTGAAGGTCTTCGGTTGCTTTCGCCAGCGCACCGGCGAATGATGTTGTAATCCTACGTCTACGTGCCGGGTATGCGCACCGGACGGCCTAAATGTGATTCCCAGAGGGAAAAAAAGCCGGTTGACTGGCTCTGGAGTACCCAGAATCAGACAGCCGGCGTTGTTTGACGTTCAAATATTTCGTCTCAATTCAGAGCGGTCGCTCTGCTCGTAGCATGCGGGTAATCGTACACCGTCCGGTTGATGGACGTTTTTTGATGAAAACAAATTTCGCTTCCGGGGTCAAGCGATAAAACAAAATTTTTTCGCGGTGGTTCTAACCTTCCTGAGACGGCCCGCCTGGAAACGACGTTTTCCACGAATTTCTGGGGGATTGATACATCCCGTTTCGATGACCCGGCGTATTATAGGCGGGGCTTTTCTTTTATAGCAAGGGACTGCCTGGATTAAGCATTTTTTTCGCATGGCCAGCCTACCCGTTACCCGCGACGAATCCCTTGAGATCGAGCTTCTGGAAAATACCGGCCGCGGTGACCGCGCCAGCTTCCGCCAGCTTTACGAACGCTACGCCGGCGTTCTGTTTTCCACGGCTTATCAGGTGCTGAACGACCCGGCGGAAGCCGAGGATGTGCTCCAGGACGTGTTCGTGCAAATCTGGGACAAGGCCAAGCTATACGACCGCACCCGCGGCAAGCCGTTAACTTGGGCCTTGACGCTCACCCGCAACAAGTCCATCGACCGTCTGCGTAGCGCCCAGCGCCGCCACCGGCTCAAGGACGAAGTGGAGAAAGAAACCGCCGTCAACGAGCAGCGCGGCGCGGGCGCGGTCCACAACGGCGACGACTCGGTCGAGCGCGTTTGCTCGCGGGAAAAGAACCAGATCATCCGCAACGCCGTGCTCCAGCTTTCCAACGAACAGCGACAAGCCATCGAAATGGCGTTCTTCGGCGGATTGACACAGAACGAGATCGCCCAGAAGCTCGACGAACCGCTCGGCACCGTCAAAGCGCGCATCCGGCGAGGAATGATCCGGTTGAAGGACCTGATCGAGCCGCGCCTCTGAGAAAAGGTGTGAGGAGATTCTGAACAGGCCGCTACGGCCGGTCGCCCCCCAAGGTAGGGATGGCTCTCCGAGCTAGTCCCTAACTTTTCTGGTTGGGCGCGCGGCGTGCACGGGATCATCCAAGCCAAAATAGGGACTGGCTCGGAGAGCCATCCCTACCTTGTTTGAAACGCCTGCGGCGTCTCTACCGCCCGATGACCTTCACGTCGATGTAGACCCCGTCGCCCTCGCGGAAGACGGTCACATGGATCAGTGGCGTGCCGTCCACGATTGCCTTGTAAGCGCGGCGGTCGGTGTGCCCGCGTTCGAGCATTTGTTCGAGGCGCTCACGGTGCTCGGCGGTGTCGAAGTAGCGGTCGCCCTCGTCCTCCGGGTCCGCGCGGTGAAACTTGAAGTAGTTTGCCCGATCCTGCCGGATGATGGCTGCCGGCGAGGTCAGGCGCACGCCGTCACTGCTGAAGTGATCCTGCTCGCTCAGGCGAGCGGTGTACTCGTTGAGAACACGCCCCTGGGCCTGGAGCAGCGGCGAAGCGCCGACGAGAAGCAGCGTGGCAAGCAGCGAAAATTTGATTTTCTTCATAGACGCAAGGGGAACGCGACGAATCCAGCGGTTTGCAACTGCCGGAGCGAAACAGTGGTGTAAAGTGCCGGTCCTTTCCGCCGTCCGATGATCCCCACGCCCATCCGCTATCCCGCCGACCTGCCGGTCTGCGCCCGGCGCGGGGAAATCCTCGCTGCCCTGCGCGCGCACCCGGTCGTCATCGTCGCGGGCGAGACCGGTTCGGGCAAGACGACCCAACTCCCCAAGCTGTGCCTGGAAGCCGCCGGTCCCGACGAACCTAACCGCCGTCCGCGCCTGATCGGCTGCACCCAGCCGCGCCGCGTGGCTGCGCTGAGCGTGTCGCGCCGCGTGGCCGAGGAACTCGGCGTGCACATGGGGCCGCGAGGTGGGTTGCAAAATCCGCTTCGATGACCAGACCGGCCGCGACACGCGCATCAAGTTCATGACCGACGGCATCCTGCTGGCCGAGGTCCAGTCCGACCCGCTGCTGCGCGCGTACGGCACGCTAATCATCGACGAGGCGCACGAACGCTCGCTCAACATCGACTTCCTGCTCGGCTACCTGCAAGGATCTGCTGCACCGCCGTCCGCCCGGCGACCTGCGGCTGGTCATCACGTCGGCGACCATCGACACGGCGGCGTTTTCGGAGGCGTTCGGCGGCGCGCCGGTCGTGGAGGTTTCCGGGCGGCTGTTCCCGGTGGAAATCCGCTACCAGCCTGTCGGTTCGGCGTCGGTGCGAGGAAGAACTGGAGGACGAGACCCACGTCGAGGCCGCCGTGCGCGCGACGGAGGATGCGCTGATCGAGTCCGACATGGGGCGACGTGCTCGTTTTCATGCCGACGGAACGCGACATCCGCGAGACGCGCGACCTGCTCGAAACCCGCCTCGGACGCGGCACGGAACTCGTCGGTCTCTTCGGCCGGATGCCCGCCGCCGAGCAGACGCGCATCTTTTCCCCCGGCGCGGCGCGCCGGGTGATCGTGGCGACGAACATCGCGGAAACCTCGCTGACGATCCCGCGCATCCGCTACGTCATCGACACGGGGCTCGCGCGCATCAGCCGCTACAACCCGCGCACCCGCACCAAGCGCCTGCCCGTCGAGCCAGTCTCCCAGAGCAGCGCCAACCAGCGCGCCGGCCGCGCGGGCCGCGTGCAGGACGGCATTTGCATCCGGCTCTACGACCAGGAGGACTTCGAGAAGCGGCCGCGCTTCACCCAGCCGGAAATCCAGCGCGCCAACCTCGCGGAGGTCATCCTGCGCATGAAGGCGTTCCGGCTCGGCGAGATCGAGACGTTCCCGTTCCTGAACCCCCGCTGGCCGCCGTCGATCCGCGCGGGCTACGCGCTGCTGCACGAACTCGGCGCGCTCGACGACGCGCACGCGCTGACCCCGCTCGGCCACGAACTGGCGCGCCTGCCGCTCGACCCGACGCTGGGCCGCATGCTGCTCCAGGCCCGGCAGAGAAAGCGCGCTGCCGGAGGTGCTGGTCATCGCGGCCGGCCTGAGCGTGCCCGACCCGCGCGAACGTCCCGAGGACGCTAAGGAAGCCGCCGCCACCGCGCACCGTGCGTTTGCCGATACCGGACTCGGATTTCCTCTCGCTGCTGCAACATCTGGCGCGCCATGCCCGGAGGACCCCAGCCGCAACGCCTTGCGCCGTTTCGCCAAGACCAATTACCTCTCGCAGACCCGGCTGCGCGAATGGCGCGACATCCACCGGCAACTCGCCGACGCGATGCGCGACCGCGACGACCGCACGCCGCCCGCCAAGTTGATGACGGATTTCTCCGATCCGGTGGCTTACGCGAAATCCACCGCTCGGTCCTGACCGGACTGCTCGGGCAGATCGCCCAGCGCAAGGAACGCAACCTCTACCGCCATCGGGCAACCGGCTGGTGACGATTTTTCCCGGTTCCGGGCCTCTACGCGCGCCAGGAAAAACGCCGCAAGGGCAGAGCCGCCCACAGGCACGCCCGGCGGCGCCGAGAAGACGCAGCCAGCCGCCGTGGATCGTCGCCGGGGAGATCGTGCAGACCTCGCAGCTTTTCGCGCGCACGCGTGGCGCGCATCGCACCCGGAGTGGGTCGCCGAACTCGGCGCGCACCTTTGCAAGTTCAGCTACGCCGACCCGCACTGGAACGAGAAGTCCGGCCGCGTGCTCGCGTGGGAGCGCGTGCTCATTTCTGGGTTGGAAGTCGTCCGGCGCCGCGTGGACTACGGCAAGATCGACGCCCGCCAAGGCGACGGAGCTCTTCATCCGTGGCGCGCTCGTCGCGGGCGAGGCGCACATCGAGCACCGTTTCTTCAAGCACAACCGCGAGCTGCGCGAGCGCATCGAGGCTGCCCTGACCCGCGTGCGGGACCGGCGCGTGGACAGTCTCGACGAGGCGTTCTACCGCTTCTACGCGGCGCGCATCGAGGGGGTTTCCTCCGCTGCACGATCTCAATCGACTGGTGCGGGCGCGCATCACGCGGGAGCCGGATTTTCTCTGCGCCGACGAGGAGACGCTCCTGCCGCGCCAGCGACGCGGACGGTTTCGGGTTCGACCGGACGCAGTTTCCCGGAACAGGTCGCGCTCGGCAACACCGCCCTGCCGCTGGCTACGCCTACGCGCCGGGCGAGGAACGCGACGGCGTGACGGTGCGCGTGCCGTTGCCCGTTGCCGAAGGCCTCGACCGCCGGACAGCTGCAATGGATGGTGCCGGGACTGCGCGAGGAGCAGGTCGGAGACCCTGCTGCGCGCGTTGCCGAAAGCGGTGCGGCGGACCCTGAGCCGCTGGAGCCGAAGGTGCGCGAGGTCGCGGAAGACTTCGAGCCGGGTCGGGCGGATTTCCTCACGGCGCTGGCGGCGTTTCTCTCCAAACGCTACGGGGTAGAGGTGCGATCCGGCGACTGGCCGCCGGACAGCCTGCCCGCGCATCTGCGGCCCCGCGTGGAAGTGGTGGACCGCGATAACAAACCGCTCGTCGCCGGGCGCGACCTGCCAGTCGATCCAGGCGGCATTGGAAAAGGCCGACCTGCGTTCCGACGCCTGGGAACGCGCGGCCCGTCGCTGGGAAAGGCACGCCGTCGAAAACGTGGAGCTTCGGCGACCTGCCCGAGTCCGTGGTGGTCGAGGAAATGGGTGGCGCGCCGCTGCTGGCCTTCCCGGGTTTGGCCGTGCGCGAGGGCGAGGTGGACGTGCGGCTTTTCCGCAAGCGCGACGAGGCCGAAAACGCCTCGCGCGCGGGCGTGCGGCGGCTGGCCGAGCGCGCGCTGGAACGCGACCTCGCCTGGGTCCGCAAGGAACTCGGCAGCCTCCTGGCCAAAGCCGGGTCAGGCACCGCGCCGGGGACCAAAGCGCCCGACTTCCGCGCGACGCTCGATGCGTGGACCGCCAAACCTGCCGCGAAAACGTCCACCAGCGCAACCCGTTCACCCCTCGAAATTCTACAGGAATCCGCCTGCCAACATGTTGTTGCAACCGTGTTGACCCTGGAACCGGTCCTCCCGCTGACGCAGGCGCGTTTCCAGACGATGACCGAGCAGGCGCGGCGCGAATTGCCTCTTCTCGCCCGCCGCACCGGCGAAAACGTCGGCAAGGTGCTGGCACAACGCCGTCAGCTCCTGGCTTCGCCCAAGCGTTACGCCGGCCTGGAAGCCGACGTGGAGCGTATCGCCGGAAACGATTTCCCCGCGCGCACCCCGCCCGCGCAACTGGCCCACGTCCCGAGGTTCCTGCGCGCGGTGGCCGTGCGGGCCGAACGCGCCGTGCTCAACCCCGCCAAGGACGCGGAAAAAGCCGCCGCCCTCGTGCCGTTCACCGGCTGGGAAGCGCGCGTGCCGCCCGCGCAGAGGGAAACTTTCCGGTGGCTGCTGGAGGAGTTTCGCGTGTCGATCTTCGCGCAGGAACTCGGCACCGCGCAGCCCGTTTCCGCGCAGCGACTGCGGAGCGTTGGCGGGTTTTAGGCGGAATGTCCACAGAGAGCATGTGGGAGGACGGCCGGCCGCAACGGCCTGTTCAGAACTTTCCCACACACCCTCTCTCAGAACCGGCTGATGCGCCGGAACTCCTCGTAACGCGCGTCAATGTCCGCGTTGTTCAGCGTCCGCAACCGCTCCAAGCTGAAGGCCTCTACGTTGAAACTGGCCACCACGCTGCCGGTGACCACCGCCTTTTTCAGCGCGTCGAACGTGATCTCCGCCTCGTTCGCCCGCGCCAGTTCTCCGATCAGACCGCCCGCGAAGCAATCGCCCGCCCCGGTCGGATCGTATAGGTTCGCCAACGGGAAGGCCGGGCAGGAGAAGAACTCATTCTTCGCCGACTCACCGAACAACAGGCAGCCGTGTTCGCCTTTCTTAATCGCCACATATCCGGGTCCGTAACCCCGGATCATTTCCGCCGCGCGGATGAGGTTCGTCTCGCCGGTGAGCATCTTGGCCTCGGAGTCGTTGAGGATGAGCAAATCGACGCGCGCCAGCAGGTCCATCAGGTCCGGCTTGGCGATGGTGATCCACAGGTCCATCGTGTCGGCCACCACGAAGCGCGGCCGGGCCATCTGGTCGAGGACGTGGCTCTGGAGCGACGGCGCGATGTTCGCTAGCAGGAGGTACGGCGTCTGGCGATAGGAGTCCGGCAGGTGTGGGGTGAAATGCTCGAACACGTTGAGCGCCACCGAACGCGTCTCGCGTACGTTCATGTCGGTCATGTATTCGCCCGACCAGCGGAAGGATTCGCCTTCGACCCGCTGGAGACCTTCCAGGTCAATCTTGCGCGACTGGAAATATTCGACGTGCGCCGGCGGAAAATCGCTCCCGACAATGCCAACAAGCTGCGCTGCGGTGAAGAAACTGGCGCTAACCGCCGCGTACGAGGCCGAACCACCGAGCAGATCGGCGTGTTCCTCGACGGGGGTTTTGACGGTGTCCAGCGCGATGGAGCCAACGATGAGAACGGGCATAGAGGCACACCGATACGATAAATCGGCGGAAAAGGAAGCGGAGAAGATGCGCCGCGCATCGACCGTTACCCCGGTGCGAGGGACAGGCGGAAGTTCCCTTCCCGGTCCCGCCGCAGCCGCAACGGCGCGCCGAAGGTCTCCGTCAGCCGCGTCGTCGTGAGCAAACCTGCCTTTTCCCCGGCGGCGAGCACCTTTCCTTTCCGCAACAACAACGCGTGCGTGAACACCGGCGCGATTTCCTCTACGTGATGCGTCACCAACACAAGCGCGGGTCCGCCGCGCCGACGCCCGAGGCGGTCCAGGAACCGCACGAATCGCTCCCGCGCCACCGGGTCCAACCCGGCACAGGGTTCATCGAGGATCATTAACGGTGGCGCGGCGATCAGCGCGCGGCCGATGAGCACCCGCTGGCGTTCGCCCTGCGAGAGCACGCCCCACGCGCGTTCCGCGAGCGCGGCGGCCTCCACTCGACGCAGGACGTTTTCTTCACGCCGACGGTCGCCAGGGCTGAGGCGGCCCGATGAGTTCAACACGGCGTCCCGGCCGCTGGCGACGATTTCCAGCGCCGTCGCGTCGTCGCCGATCATCTGGCGGATCGACGAACTCACCAGTCCCACGCGGCGGCGCAGTTCGCGCCAATCCGCGCGGCCATATTCCGCGCCGAGCACTTCCACGGTGCCCGACGAAGGCGTCAGGTACGCCGTCAACGCGCTGAGCAGCGATGTTTTGCCCGAGCCGTTCGCACCGAGGATGACCCAGTGTTGTCCACGCTCTACCTGCCAGTCGATTCCGTCGAGAATCGTGTCCTTGCCGCGCACGACGCGCAATCCTTCCACGCGCAACACCGTCCCGGGACGCTTGGCTTTCATTTCCCGGCCAGCATCGCGGCTGCCTTGCGGGCGTATCCGGCCACGTCGTCTGCCAGCAGCAGACCCGAGACGATCACCACCCGCCGCGCGCCGGCGTCGAGGATGCGCGGGAGGTTTTCCAGTTTGACGCCACCGATGCAAAAGATCGGCCGGTCCGTGATTTCCGCGTGCACGCGCGCGATGTCGTCGAGACCGATGGGCGCGTAGTCGGGTTTCGTCGGCGTGGCGAACAACGGACCGAATCCGAGGTAGTCCGCCCCTTCGTCGCGCGCGGCGAGCGCCTGATCCACGCTGTGGGTCGAGCGCCCCACGATCTTGCCTTCCCCGGCTTTCGCGCGCGCGGCGGCAAGCGGGCCGTCGTCCTGGCCGATGTGCGCGCCGTCCGCGTTCGCGCGCGGGACGAGCCAGGGATGGTCGTTGATGATGAGCGGCACGCCGGCGGCCTCCGTCAAAGGTCGGACCCGCGCGGCGAGGTCAAGGATGTCGGGAGCCAGCAAGCCCTTGGCGCGGATTTGCAGGATGTCCACGCCGCCCGCGATCATCCGGCGGGCGGTTTCCACGGCCTTGGCCGGGGCGATGTAACCGAGGTCGAGGATGCCGTAAAGCCGGCAATCGGAAAGGGATTTCATGGGGAATGACGAATGACGAAGAGAGAACTACAGAAAACGAATCAAGGTGGTCATCATCACTCACGCTTACTAGAATTTACATTCGTCATTCGTCATTCGTCATTTTGACTGCTCCCCTCCACCTTCTCTTCGTGTGCAGCCGCAACCAGTGGCGCAGCCCCACCGCCGAAAAACTCTTTGCCCGCCGTCCCGGATGCGAGGCGCGTTCGGCCGGCACCGAGCCGTCCGCGCGCGTGCGGGTCAACGCCGATCATCTGCGCTGGGCAGACCTCATTTTTTGCATGGAACGCCGGCATCTCCAGCGGTTGCGGGAACGGTTCCCTGACTCGCTCGCGGGCAAGCGCGTGATCTGCCTCGACATTCCTGATGACTACGGCTTCATGGACCCGGAACTGGTCGAACTCCTGACTACCGCCCTGGCCGAATACCTTCCGTCTCCCGCCATGCCCGACCCCATCGAACGCGACCTCGGCGAACAACCCATCGCGCGCCTCTTGGCCGAACTGGCCCTCAAGCATTCGGACCTCGTGGAGGCCTCGACGGAACAACTGACCCACAAAATGGTAGCCCGAGCGTGCAAGGGCCGTCGGTTGACGCCGAACGTGCAGGCGAAAGTGTTGCGCGCGCTCAACGCGGCGAGCGGTCGGCAGTACGGGATGAAGCAACTGTTTACCTACTAACGCGTATTTCAATTGCTTGTACGGTGTTTTTTAAGCCCCGGCAGGGGCGTAAGAGAACCCACGTGGTGGTCCTCTCGCCAAGGCTGGCGTCTTTTCTTACGCCCCTGCCGGGGCTCAGAGGCGTTTGCTGGTCTTCCCACGGCTCACGCCGTGCGCTATTCTCTTACGCCCCTGCCGGGGCTTGAACAGACCCTCCGCACAAACGAAAGAAGCTGCAAGAAGCGTGCGAAGCGATTCTGCCGAAGACGGGAAATTTTACACCCCCGCCTGTGCTTTCATCCGCGCGTGCGTGCGCTGTTCGGCGTGGAGCCGGCCCAGGTCGTACCCCGCCGGGTCGATGTACTTCATCGTGCCCGCCAGGAGCCGGTGTTCCGCCCGGTCGCGGATCAACTCGAACATCCGGTTGCACACCCGCCGGTACTCGGTGTGCCCCTGCTCCTGCGTGCGCAATTCCAACAGGTGCATCGCCTCGCGCGCGTTCATCTGCATGGTGAACCGTATCTTGTAAGCGAACGGCACCCCGTACTGCGCCACAAGTAATCCATGCTTGTCCCGCACGCGTTCGGCCAGGGCAGCGGCGCGGTCCATGTGGCGCGTCCATTCGTCGGCGGAACCTGGCACGAGCGCGAGGTCTTCGGGCACCTTGCAGCCGAGCGACGTGCCGAGCGGCTGCCACTCGATGGTGAGCATCCGGTGACGCTGCAAATCACGGAAACAACCGTAGTCCGTCACGCAATCGAACTTGTAATCCGTGCGCTCGAACGCCCTGCCCGGCCGGTGGCGGCGGTTCGTGCGTTCGCCCACGTACGCGGCGAGGAGCGTTTCCTTCGCATCGGCGCTCATCGCGCGCACGGTGGATTCCAGGATGGCGCTCGGCGCGTCCGTGTATTCAAAGAGCGCGGCGGCTAGCACTTTTTCCTCGCCTTCCGCGTCCCATTCCACGAGGTCCACGTCGGGCGTTTCGCGGTCCGTGCGGATGTCCAGCGACGCGGCGGCCCCGATCATGCGCGCGTGGATGTCCGCGTAGTAGGCCGACCAGCGTTGCCCGCGTTCGGGCATATCCACGCGGCGCAGGAACGCGGGGATGATCTTCCGCAATTCCGTGAGCATCGACGCCGCGCATTCGCGCGCTTCCGCGAGCGGGTGGGCAAACATTCGCAGCAACATCATTTCGTACGCCTGGCCCGAACCGTAGACCCCCACGTTCGAGAGCACGGCGGCCGGCAGGAGCCCGCGCGCCACGTCGCACGCCTTGGCGCGAATGCTCGCCTGCCACGGGGCCTGGGCGGTCTTCGCGTCGCGCGGGAAAACTTCCTCGTAGCGCGCATGGAGTTCGCGCACGAGCCGCGCGTAGAACGTAAATAACCCGTCCATGACCGCGTAGAACTCCGCGCGCAACGCCGGGTCCGTGATCTCGGCGGGCGCGGTGAATTTCCAGTGCCCATCCCCCTCGCGCCGCTGATCGTACACGATGTAGCGCGTGCTCTGTTCGAGGTAGGAAGCCAGTCGCGGACGCTCAATGATTTTGGTCAGGACGTTGGTCACGTCCTCGCAGGCGAGGTGCGCGCCGCCGAGTTGCGCCACGGAATCGTCGCCGTATTCGGTGAACACTTTCTCGTAGAGTTTTTCGGCGCGGGACTGGCCCATCGCCTCGCGGGGGGCCACCTCCGTTGCGGCGAGCGCGGCGACGCCCTGCGCGGGGTCTTTGTGGAACTCGTCCAGGAACAGCCGCCGCAGCGACTTGGGCGAACGGCTGTAGCGGGCAAAGAGCGCGCCCTTGACGACTTCCGGCAGGTTGACAAGCCCGAACACCGGCTGATCGCTGTTGGTGAAGTATCGGTCGAGGATTTGTTGTTCGGCGGGGGTAAATGGGTCCATACTTGCGGCGGGGGCACCCTACACGCGGAGGGCGCGCCGCAGCCAGTTTTTCTTAGCCATTGGACGCCGCCGTGTGCACCTCGCTGTTCCTTGCGGACGAGCAGAAGGCGTCCGCGCCAAATCGAACGACGTGACGAAACCGTCACATTCTACCGCTAGCAGTCTCGCGCGTCGGGATTTACTACCGATGGTAGATGGCTGCCCCCACCCGCTACCGCACCGCGTGGATCAGCGACCTGCACCTCGGCACGCGCGGGTGTAACGCCGAAGCCGTGCTGCGATTTTTGCGCGAGGTCGATTGCGAGACGCTCTACCTTGTCGGCGACTTGATCGACGTGTGGAGCCTGCGCCGTAGCCGTTACTGGCCGCAATCGCACAACGACGTGATTCAGAAGGCTTTGCGCAAGGGCCGCAAGGGCACCCGCCTCGTCTACATCCCCGGCAACCACGACGAACTCCTACGCGGGTTTTTCGGCGAATACGGCAATCTCACCATCGCCCGCCGCGCGCTGCACGTGACCGCCGACGGCCGCCGCGTGCTGATCATTCACGGGGACGAACTCGACACCGTCATCCAGAACGTCAAGTGGCTCGCCTACGTCGGCGATGTCGGTTACCAGTTTTTGCTGAAACTCAACCGCCCGGTCAATTTCCTGCGCCAGCTCTGCGGGTGGGGCCATTGGTCGTTGAGCGCGTACGTCAAGGCCCGCGTCAAAAACGCGGTGGCGTTCATCGGCGAATTTGAAAACGCCGTGGTCCGCCTCGCCTCGCGGGACACCGCCGATGGCGTGCTCTGCGGTCACATCCACAGCGCTGCGGTCCACGAGACGCCGGGGACGGTGAGTTATTATAATTGCGGCGACTTCGTGGAAAGCTGCACGGCGCTCGTGGAAGATTTCGACGGCCGGATCACCCTGCTCACCGGTTTCCAGCATCCCGCCGACGCGGAGGCCGCGCCCACCGGTGGGGATGAGGATGAGTCGGCGGAGGAGTTGCTCCTGCCATTCTTTCAAGAAAGGGACGGTCCTCTTCAGGAAAGCCGTCCCCGGATCGACTATCCGCAATAGATTTCACGACGGCGCACGTCCTCATTCGTCGCGTAACGCGACCATCGGGTCGAGCTTCGTGGCCCGCCGCGCGGGAATCCAGCACGCCAGCAGCGCCGCCGCCGCGAGCAGCACGCAGACCGCCCCGAGCATCGGCAGGTCATTGGCCCCTGCCCCGTCGAGCACGCTGGCCAGCACCCGACCCAGCCCCAAGGCCGCCGCTAGCCCCACACCCAACCCCGCCGCGACGAGCACGGCTCCCTGCCGCAGCACGAGCGCCAGGACGGTCGAACGTTGCGCGCCCAGGGCCATGCGGATGCCCAGCTCGCGCGTGCGCTGGGTCACGCTCAGGGCCATCACGCCGTACAGGCCCACCGTGGCCAGTCCTAGCGCCACCACCGCGAACGCGCCGAGCAGCAGCATCGTCAAGCGGCGCGGCGCCAGGCTTGTGGCGATGTGTTGATCCATCGTGGCCACGTCGGACATGGGCAGTTCGGGGTCGAGTCCGAGCACGATCTGGCGCAACGAATCGGTCAGGCGCAACGGGTCGCCGCTTTTCGCCCGCACGATCAACTGCGAGTTCTGCCGGCCGAACTGGTTATTGCAAATGTAAATCTGCGGCATGGCTTCGAGCACCATGTTTTCCCCCGGCATCTCGTGGCGCACGTGCGGCACCACGCCGATGACCGTGAGCGGCGGGGCGTTCTTGTCGTCGGTCGTCATTTCGTTGTCGAGGTGCTGGCCGATGGGATCGCGGTTGGGGAAATATTGCCGCGCCAGGTTTTCGTCGATGACCGCCACCGGCGGTTGGCCGGCGATGTCCTGCGGCCCGAAATCCCGTCCGTGCTGGATCGGCATCCCCATGGTCTTGAAATAATCCGCCGAGGCGAAACTCACTTGCACGGACGGCTCTTGGCCGGGCGGATAGGGCGGCGTGCCGGTCACGTGGATATTGCTCTCCCAGTCGGTGTTACCGAAAGGCTCGTTGAGGATAACCGCGGCGGATTCCACGTCGGGCAGCGCGCGGATGCCGGCGAGCAGCGTGCGGTCGAACTGGATCGTTTTGTCCTCTGTATAATTCGTCTCGGGCAACGAAATTCCGGCGATCAGCAGCCCGCCGGGCCGGAAGCCGAACGGCCGGTTCTGCACGTCGTAGAAACCGCGCAGAACCAGGCCCGCGCCCGTCAGCAGCACGACCGCCAGCGCCACCTGAGTGACGACCAGCGCCCCGCGCGCCCGGCCCTGCCCCACCCCGCCGCTGGCCCCGCGCGCGCTGCTCTCGCGCAACGCCGCCGCCATCGCGTCGATCCGGGACAAACGCCACGCCGGCCAAACCCCGGCCAACAATCCCGTGCCGACCGACACCACCGCGGCGACCGCCAGCACGGCCGGGTCCAGGCGCGCTTCCTGGAAACGCGGCAGCGCCGTACTCAGCGAGATGATGACATCCACTAGCCACAGCGCGAGCAGCAGGCCAAACCCGCCGCCCAACGCTCCCAGCACGGCGCTCTCGGTCAGGAGCTGGCGCACCAGCCGCGCGCGGCTCGCCCCCAAAGCCACGCGCACGGCCAATTCCTTCGTGCGCGTCGAGGCCCTGGCGAGCTGGAGGTTGGCCACGTTGGCGCAAGCGATCAGGAGGACGCCGGCCACCGCGCCCAGCAGCAGGAAAAGACTCTTGCGATAGTCTTCGACGGTGAACTCCATGAGCGAGCGCATGGCGACGGTCACACCGGTGTTCGAGTCGGGGTAGCGGCGGGTCAGCTCGGCGGAAATCGCGCCCAGGTCCTGATTCCCCTGCGCCTCGCTGACCCCGGGTCGCAGCCGTCCGAACACCGACAGGCCGGGATGGTTGCCGCGCTTGTTGAAGCTGTCCGTTTTGCGTGCGTCGCGCATCGGCACGACGACCGCCGACTTGCGCGGGAAGTCGATCTGCGGCGGCAGCACTCCGATGATCTCGGACGACACGCCGTCGAGCATGATCCGCTGGCCGATGACGGCCGGGTCCGCGCTGAAATGCTGCCGCCAGAAATTGTCGCTGAGCAGGACTGCCGCCGGACCACCGGGTGTGTCCTCGGCCTCGGTGAAGTCCCGACCCAGGGCCGGGTGCATGCCCAGCGTGGACAGGTAATTGGCGGAAACCGCCGACCCCTTGACCCGTTCGGGGGTCATGCCGCTGCCGGGGCTGAAAGACACGTTGAAGATATCGCGCCGAAACAGCGCCAGATCGGTGAACGACCGTTGCCCCGCGCGCCAATCGAGATAATCGGGATAGCTGACGGAGGCGTCCTTGAATTCGGGCAAATTCTCCCGGACGATGCAAAGCTGTTCCGGGTGCGGGTAAGGCAGCGGGCGCAGCAGCACGGCGTTAATGACGCTGAACACGGCGGTGTTCGCACCGATGCCCAGGGCGAGCACGATCACGGCGATGACCGTGAAACCCGGCGAGCGGAACAGCGTACGGCAAGCGTAGCGAAGGTCGGAGAGGAAGTGATTCATATTAAAGACACAATTATTCGGTCCGCAGGGCGGTCATGGGGTCGAGCCGGGTCGCTTGATGAGCCGGCAGCCAGCAAGCCAGGAGCGCCGCCAACGCCAACAGCAGGCACACCCCGCCGAGGGTGAGCGGATCGATGCCGTTCACCCCGTAGAGCACATGGGAAAGGAGTTGTCCCGCGACCAGCGAGACCACCAGCCCGACGCCCAGGCCGACCACCACCAGCCTGGCCCCCTGGCGCAACACGAGCGCGAGCACCGCCGACCGTTGCGCGCCCAGGGCCATGCGGATGCCCAGTTCGCGCGTGCGCTGCGCCACGCCGAGCGCCATCACTCCGTACAGACCCAAACTTGCCAGGACTAACGCCAGCACCGCAAAAATGCCCAGCAGCGTCGTCGTCTGACGCTGCGACGCCAGGCTGCCGCTGATGTCCGCTTCCATCGTGGACACGGTGGACAGGGGCAGCTCCGGGTCGAGCGCCTGCACCGCGTGGCGCGTCGGCTCGGCCAGGGTCAACGGGTCGTCCGCGCCCGTGCGCAGCAGCAGCGTCACGTAGGGGAAGCTCTGTTGCCGGATGGAACCGTACATCTGCACCATGTTCTGCAACGAATTTTCGTCCGGTGCATCGTTACGCACGTGGCCAACCACACCGATGATCTCCAACGGCGGCAGGTTTTGGCCCGGGTCTCCGCGTTCGTCGTCGATGTGCTGGCCGACCGGGTCCTGGCCGGGGAAGTAGCGCCGGGCAAACTCCTCGTCGATGAGGACGGCCCCGGGTTGACCTAACCTCTCGCGCGAGTCGAAGTCGCGGCCCCGCCGCAGCGGGATGCCCATCGCATGAAAATATCCCGGCGAGACGATGCTCAACGTCGTCTCCGGCTCCTGGCCGGGTGCGGCGGGCGGCGTGCCGGTGATGTGGAACGAAGTGTCCCAGTTGTCGTCGCTGAACGGCGCGGCGACGCTGACGGCGGCGTCCGTCACCCCGGGGATCGCGCGGGTGGTTTCCAGGAGCCGGGTGAGGAACCCCGTGCGTTTTTTCTCGCTGTCGTAGCGGGTCTGGGGCAGCGAGAGCGACACGGCCAGCAGGTGGTCGGGACGAAATCCGAGCGGGCTTTGCCGCGCCCGCCAGAAGCTCTGGAGCAGCAGACCCGCGCCCGCCAGCAGCACGACCGCCAGCGCCATCTGCGCGACCACCAGGGCCGCCCTCGCGCGCCCTTGCCCCGGCCCGCCGCTGCCGCCCCGCGTGCCGCCCTCGTGCAGCGCCGCCAGCCCGGCGTCACCGCTCACCCGCCACGCCGGCCACGCGCCCACCAGCAGCCCGCTGCCCAGCGCCGCCAGCGCGGCGAAACCCAACGCCGCCCAGTCCAGACGCGCCGCCTGGAAACGCGGCGAGCCAACGGGGCTGAACGCCAGGATCGCGTCCAGCATCCAGAACGCCAGCAGGACGCCGAAGCCGCCGCCGAGCACGCCCAGCACGGCGCTCTCGGTCAGGAGTTGGCGCACCAGCCGCCCCCGGCTCGCGCCCAACGCCGCGCGCACGGCCAGGTCCTTGCGGCGCGCGGTCGCGCGGGTCAGTTGCAGGTTGGCGACGTTGGCGCAGGCAATCAGGAGCACGCACGCCACCGCCGCCAGCAGCACGTAGAGGTTGCGGCGATAGTTGCCGACCGTGTTGTCGAGCAGGGAACGGATCTCGACGCGCCGGCCCGTGTTCTCGTCCGGGTAGCGCCTTTCCAGCTCGGCGGCGATGCGGTTGATGTCCTGTCCCGCCTGCACGGGAGTGACACCCGCCCGCAGCCGGCCCAGCGCACGGAACCCGGCGTGGTTGCCGCGGTTTTGCAGGGTCTTGTCCTGCCGCAGATCGCCCAGGGGGACGAGGAGTTCGCTTTTGTTGGGATACTGCACCGTGGGCGGCAGCACGCCGACGACCTCCCGCAGCACGCCGTCGAGCAACACCCGCTTGCCGACCACACCGGGGTCCGCGTCGAAACGCCGCCGCCAGAGTGCGTCGCCCAGCAGCACGGCCTTGGGTCCGCCGGGGGTGTCCTCGGCGGCGGTAAAATCACGTCCCAGCGCAGGGCGGACCCGCAGGATCGACAGGAAGTTGGCCGTGACCACGCCGCCAAGGAGGTGTTCGGGCGCGTGCGCCGGGTCGGAAAGGTTGAAGGTGTCCTGCCGCGACAACGCCAGGTCGGTAAAGCTCTGCTGTCCGGCGCACCAGTCGGAGTAATTCGGCAGGCTGGCAGGTCCGGTCAGGCGGTCCTTGTCGCGTTCGAGCACGAGTTGGAGCTGGTCCGGTTGCGGGTAAGGCAAGGGGCGCAGCAGCACGGCGTTGATGACGCTGAACACGGCGGTGTTCGCGCCGATGCCCAAGGCGAGCACGATCACGGCGATGACCGTGAAGCCCGGCGAGCGCAAGAGGGTCCGCAGCGCGTAACGGAGGTCGGTGAGCATGGGAAGAAAAACTGAAGGATCAGGTCGGGAGCGAAATTCTTTATTCTTCGCGCAAGGCCCGGAGTGGGTCGATGCGCGTGGCTTTGCGCGCGGGCAGCCAGCTCGCCAGCAGCGACACGCCCCCGAGCAGCAGCGCCACCGCGGCGAGGGTCAGCGGGTCGGTCGGCTTGACGCCGTAGAGCAGGCTCGTCATCAACCGGGAAAGCGCCAGCGCCGTGCCCAGGCCCAGTACCAACCCGGCCGCGACCAGGCGCACCCCCTGACCGAGCACCAGGCGCAACACGTCCACGTGCTGCGCGCCGAGGGCCATGCGGATACCGATCTCCCGCGTGCGCAGGCCCACGCTGTAGGCAATCGTGCCGTAGATGCCGAGCGCCGCGAGCCCGAGCGTCAGCCCGGCGAACACCGCGAAGAGCACCGTGTACATCCGCGAGTAGGCCACGCTGCCGCTGGCCGCCTGCTCCAGGGTCTGGACCTTGCCGATGGGCTGGTCGGAGTCGATCCGCACGATGGCCTGTTCGACCGGCTTGCGCAGGCTCTGCGGATCGATCCCGGAGGTACGCACGTACAGCACCGCGTAGGCGCTCGGTCTCTGGAGATAACAGAAATAACCCGACGCAGGGGCTTCTTCGCCGAGGCCGTTGCGGCGGATGTCGCCGACCACGCCGACGATCTCGAATTCGGTCGCGTGGTTGCCCGTCGTCGTCAGGTGCCGGCCCACGGCTTCACCCGGCGGGAGAAATTTTTTGACGAACGCCTCGTTGACGATCATCACCTTGGGAGCGCCCTCGCGGTCCCCCGCGTTGAACAGCCGGCCGCGCCGGAGCGGGATGCCGAGCGTCCCGAACGTCTCCGGATTCACCGAGTCATCGATGGCTTGCTGTTTGCGCGCGGACGCCTCGGCGGCATCCTGGCCGGGCAGGGAGAAATCGAAGTCGTTGTACCAGGAAAACAACGCGGTGTCGGTGAGCCCGGTGCCCTCGACGCCGGGGATGGCAGCGACGTTCTCAAGCAGCCGGCGATAAAATTCCGCGCGGCGCGGCGGATCGGGATAGCGGGTGTTCGAGAGCGACAGGCCGACGATCAGCGTGCGGTCCAGCCGCATACCGACATCCGTGCGCAACGACGCCAGGAGCGAGCGTCCCATCAATCCCGCTCCCGCCAGCAGCACGAGGGCAAGCGCGATCTCGGCGATCACCAGGGCCGCCCGCAACCGCGTCCCGCCCGGTCCCTCCGAAGCGCCGCGCCCGGCGGTGGCCGACAGCGAGCCCACCGGGTCCTGGCGCGAGGCGGCCCACGCCGGCATGATCCCCGTCAGGACCCCGGCGAGGGTCGCCACCAGGACGGCAAACCCCATCTCGGGCCAGCTCAGCGCGATGCCGTCCTGCAACGGCGAGTAACCGTCCGGCAGCAGCGCCGCGACGGCGTCCACTCCCCAGGCGGCCACGAGCACACCCATTCCCGCGCCCAAGGCCGCCAGCAGGAGACTCTCGGTCAACGCATGGCGCATAATCCGCGCGCGGCTGGCCCCCAGCGCAAGGCGGACGCCCGTCTCACGGCGGCGCGACGCGGCGCGCACGAGTTGGAGGTTGGCGACGTTCGCACAGGTGACCAGCAGCACGCAGCCCACCGCGCCGAGCAGGAGATAAAGCGTTTTCGTCGCGGCGAGACCGATGAGGAGGTTGCCCGCGAGTGGGTCGAACACCAGGCGCCAATCCTTGTAACGCACGGGATCGTCCTGCGCGAGCCGGGCCGAGAGCGTGCCCAGAAAGGCGCGGAGTTTTGACCGGCCGTCCGGTCCTGCGTCCACGAGCCGCGCCACGGTGATGAAACGGCGTTGGGAATTTGCCGCCATTTCCGGGCTGCTGTCGGACAGCGGCAGCCACAGATCGGTGCCGCTGTTGAGTTCCTTGAAATTCGCGCCCATGACCCCGACCACCGTCAGCGGCCGGCCGCCGACGGCAATCGTCCGGCCGATGATCCCCTCGTCGGAATGAAACTGCGAGCGCCACAGAGCGTAACTCAGGATCACCGCGGACGAACCGTCGCTGCGCGCGTCGTCCTCGGTGAAAGTTCGCCCCAGCAAGGGCGGGACGTTGTAAACGCGAAAATACCCTATGGAAACGATCCCGGCGAGCAGTTGCTGCGGGACCGGCACGCCGGTGAGGTTGGCATAATCATACCCGAAACCGCCGACCGCCGACACACCCGAGTTCGGGTCGTCCCGGAGGATTTTGAACGCCGTCGGCGACAGTCCTGCGAATGATCCCTCGTCCGGGGAGGCAAGATTCCCCATGCCGACATGCACGAGCTGGTCCGGGTGCGGGTAAGGCAGGGGGCGCAACAACAGCCCGTAAACGACGCTGAAAATCACCGTGCTGACCCCGATGCCCAGTGCCAGCGAAGCCACGGCCATGAGGGTGAAAAGCGGTTGGCGCACGAGTGCGCGCAGGCTCTGGTGGATGTCGCGGAGAAGTGTGGTCATGTGGAGAATCCGAATTTCGCCGCGTCAGCGGCGTTCCAAATCAAGGTAGGGATGGCTCTCCGAGCCGTCCCAAATGTTTCCGGCGAGGCGCTTGGGGCGCACGGAAATCATCCAAGCCAATTTTGGGACGGCTCGGAGAGCCATCCCTACCTGGTGTTTTCGACGCCTGCGGCGCACCCATCCGCATCCGCCGTTCCATCCCACGGCCCGCCGGCGTGGCGAACCAACCCGCCAACCGGAACCAAGCGTCTTCGGTCTCGCGCATGGCGATCACGCGATCAATGCCACCGGCGCTTCGGTTGCCGCCGGGGTGTTCTGGTCGTCCACCACGCGGCCGTCGAAAAGATGCACCGTGCGGTCCGCGCAGCGGGCGAAGCGTTCGTCGTGCGTGACCATGCACGATCGTCGCGCCGCTGGCGTGCAGGTCGCTCGAGCAGACCCATGACGGCCTCGCCGTTGCGGCTGTCGAGGTTGCCCGTCGGCTCGTCGGCGAGCAGCACGCTCGGACTGCCCGCCAGCGCCCGCGCCACGGCGACGCGCTGTTGCTGGCCGCCGGAGAGCTGGTTCGGCAGGTGCCGGTTGCGGTGGCCCATGCCGACGCGCTCGAGCGCTTCGTTGGTGCGGCGCTTGCGCTCGGCGGCGTCACGTCGCCGCGGTAGGTCAGGGGCAGCTCGACGTTCTCGAACACCGTCAGGTCGCCGATGAGATTGAAGCTCTGGAAGATGAAACCGATCTCGCGGTTGCGGATGCGCGCGCGGTCGGCGAAGGACAGACCCTCGACCGGGTGGCCGTTGAGCAGGTAGCTGCCCTCGCTGGGCGAATCGAGCAACCCGAGGATGGACAGGAGCGTGCTCTTGCCGCAGCCGCGACGGACCCGCGATGGCGACGTATTCTCCCGGCTGGATGTCCAGGTAAATGCCGGCCAGCGCGTGGGTCTCCACCTCGTCGGTGAGAAACACTTTTTTCACCCCGTCGAGATGGATCAGGGATGGGACTGTTCGGATGATGCATGGCGTTCATGGATGGCTGCATGCGAATCGATTTTTGGCGGTTCGTTAGATCCAGCAACGGATCGACGTCGCTCGTTGTTGTCTGTATGCGTGGTGTCGGAGAGAATGATCTGGTCGCCGGCCTGCAGGCCGTCGCGGACCTCGACCATGCTGAGCGAGCCGCGCCCGAGCTTGCACCTTCACGCGCGCGGCCTCGGTGCCGTCGGGCGACAGGCGGAACAGGCTGACGGTGCTTTCCTCCTGCCCGAAGGCGGGTCGGCCGACGACGAGCGTGTCGTCGATGCGTTCGAGTTCGACGGTGCCCTCGACGCTCAGGTCGGGCCGCGCGCCGCGGGGCAGCGGAGCGTCGTCGAAGGTCACGTCCACCAGCACGGTGCCCGCCTGCACGGCGGGGTCGACCCGCGACGACCCGGCCGGCGACGATGCCGTTGCGGGTATCCACGTCGGCGGGCAGGCCCGGCTGGATGTCGCGCGCCTGGGTTTCCGGAATCTTGATCTGCGCCTTGAGCCGGGCGGGATCGGCGACGCGGGCGAGGTTGGTGCCCGGCCGTGACGCGCTGGCCGACCTCGACGGGCACCTGCTGGAGCACGCCCGCCATGCCGGCGCGCACCTGGAGGGCGTCGAGTTGGCCGTGGCGCAGCGCGGCCTGGGCTTTCGCGCCTGATCGAGTTCGCCCTGGGCGACGGCGAGTTGCGGCTCGACGGACTGACGGGTGAAATCGACGCGCTGGCCGCTCGATCTCGCAGCAAGCCGTCAGTTCCTTGGCGGAGATCTGCGATTTTTTGAGTTCGACCGTGGCGATGAGGCCTTGTTTGGAAAGTTTTTCGTTGACCTCCACCTGCGCGATGGCGGTGTCGCGGTCGCCCTGGGCCTTGGCGAAGGCGCTCTGGCGTTCGAGCGACTGGCCTTCCAACTGGGCGCGCAGGTTGACGAGCTGGGCCTGGGCGGCGGTGACGGCGGCGTCGGCGTCGAGCGACGGACTGCTGCAGTTCGGGGTTGCTGAGCACGAGGATCACGGTGTCCGGCTTCGACGGTCGCGCCGGGGAAGACGACGATGCGTTCGACGCGGGCGTCGGTGCGGGCGGCGATCCAGCGGATTTCCTCCGGCACGAGCGTGCCCAGCCCGCGCACCTGGCGGATCATCGGCCCGCGCCGCACGGTGTCGATCCAGACGCCGACGCGCTCGACGATGGGCATCGCCGGGCGCAGCCGCGAGAAAACCACGCCTGCCGCCGCGAGCGCCAGCAATGCCCGCCCCGGCCAGCAGCCACCGGCGGCGCTGGCGGCGCTTGGCGATGCTGCGGCGAACGGCTCACGTCCATGCCGCCGCCGCTCGGGGTGAATCCCGGCCGCCCACCGGGACGGGCGTCGGGGCCGGGAAAGGCGTGGGGCGGAGGTTCATCGGAGAGAGGCGGGCAGGGACGGGCGGGAAGTGGGAACGACGGCAATTTTTACAGGGCCTTGACGACGGGAGCCGTGGCGGGTTGGACGCAGGCCACCGCCGTGTGGGCATCGGGCAAAGCGGGCAAACGGTCGTGGGCGGTGGCGACGTTTTCGAGGTTCACGCCGGTGATCAGCATGGCGGCCACGAGGCAGGCCAGCAGCAGTCCGCGCAGGCACACTTCCATGCCTTCGCCTTCGGGTTCGGAGGAGAAGCGGGCGGGCCGGCGGGACGGGAAGCTAGCACCGTTCAGGTTGCGATCTTGGAACAGCGTGAAATGGGATGAATCGTGATTTTTCATGGCGTCGGGAATTGCGGTTGTGCCGATCCTATTTGCAAGGCCCGTGCCACGCCCGGAGGATATTTATATCTTATTGCTAGTTAGCCTTTTATAAATATATTACCCTTTAATGAGTATCCAGCGAACATCCCGTCGTCGGGACAACGTCGTCCCGGATGTGGGACGCCCGAAACCTATCCCGGCAGCCGCAGGGTCGCCCGGCAGCCCCGCGCTGCCGTCCGGGCGATTTTCCAGCGTCAGCGTGCCGCCGTGCGCCTCGGCGATTTGCCGGCTGAGCACCAGCCCGATGCCGCTGCCTTGCGGTTTGGTCGTGAAAAACGGCACGAACAGGTTGGCCGTCCCGCCCAGCCCCTGACCGTCGTCCTCCACGACGATCACCACCGTCCCGTCGCTCTTCCGCCGACCAACCGACGCGCACGCCGCCGCCGGTTTCCAGCGCGGCGTCGGCGGCGTTGCGGATCAGGTTGATGAGCGCCTGCTCGATCTGGTCGCCGTCCATGTCCGCGGCGATTTCGTCCCGTCCGCCTGACCGCCACCGTCAGCCGCGTTTCCAGCGCCGCCGCGCGCCGCACGAGCGGCGCCGAGGCCCTGCGGCTGGCGCACCGGCGCGGGCAGCCGCGCCAGCCGCGAGTACGCGCCCATGAACCGCCCCAGCGACTCCGCCCGCGCCGGCGATGATCCCCAGCCCCTCGCGCGTGTCGTCCTGCCAGTCGGCGGCGCGTTGCTCCTCGGGCCGGGCGAGGAGGGTGCCAGGCTGTCCGGCGATGGAGCCGATGGGCGCGAGCGAATTGTTGATCTCGTGGCCGAGCACGCGGATGAGCCGTTGCCACGCGGCGCGTTCCTCCTCGCGCAACGACTGGCTCACGTCCGCCAGCACGAGGAGTTGGTGCGGCCGGCCGCCCTCGCGGAAGCTGCTGCGGTGCAGGCTCCAGCGCGCGCCCGGGCGGCCGGGGAAATCGGCGGTGAGCGTGCGGTGGTTGTCGCCGTCCAGGCAATCGGCGAGGCCGAGTTCGTCCGCCGAGCGGCCGACGAGGCGTTCTTCCGTCGCCGCGCGAACAGGTCGGCGCCGGCGCGGTTGACCAGGCGCAGGCGGTCGGGCGTCGTCGAAGGTGAACACGGCCACGTCGATCTCGGCCATGACGGCGCGCAGCAGGGCGGTGGCTTCGCTGGCCTCGCGGCGGCGGGTGACGAGCGTCTCGCCCAGGGCATTGATCTCGCGCATCACTTCGCCGAGCGCGTCGTCGCGGCGGGCGCGGCGGGAGCGCAGGGAATAATCGCCCTCGCGCAGGGCGGCGAGCAGGTTGGTGAGCGTCTGCATCGGGTAGACGACGCGTTCGCGCACGGCCAGCACGCACCCCAGCCAGCACGCCGACGACCAGGACGGAAAACGTCCACTGCACCTTCGGCGTCCAGTCGCCGGCCCACAACAGGATCACGCAGACCGACGACGCCCGGCAGGCCCGCCGAACAGCGTCAGGAGCTGGATGGCCCGGTCGTGCGAGAGCTTGGCCGTTGCTGACGATGCGTCGGGAGAAACCGGCAGCGACGAGGAACGCGGCAATTCTTCCGCGCCCGCCGCTTTCCTCAGAGGCCATACTGCTGGAGCCGGCGGTAAAACGCGCTGCGGCTCAAGCCCAGCGCCTCGGCGGCGGCGTCGGCCTTGCCGCCGTGGCGCGCCATCGCCTTCTGGATGAGAAACTGTTCCACTTCTTCCAGGCTCATTTCCTCCAGCGCCGGGCCGCCGCCCGCCGCGCCGACGCGGACGCGTGCCCGCGCCACAAGCCGAGGTCGGCGGCGCGGACGTGTCCGCCCGCTGGCCAGGAGCACGGCGCGCTCGATCGGCGTGGTCGAGTTCGCGGACGTTGCCGGGCCAGGGGTGGGCCAGCAGCGCGCGCGACCGCCGCATCGTCGAGCCCCTGGAGGCGCGGCTTGCGGTAGCGCGCGAGGTGCTTCTGCGAGGAAATGCGCGGCGAGCGCCGGGATGTCCTCGGGACGGTCGCGCAGCGGCGGCAGGCGCAGTTCCACGGTGTTGAGCCGGTAAAGCAGGTCCTGCCGGAAACGGCCCGCGGCGACCTCCGCGTGCAGGTCGGCGTTGGTGGCGGAGAGCAGGCGCACGTCGGCGTGCTGCGTGCGCGAGGAGCCGACGCGCTCGAACTCGCCCGTTTCCAGCAGCCGCAGCAGCTTGGCCTGCTGCGGCGAGCGGGACGTTGGCGATTTCGTCGAGGAAAAGCGTGCCGCCGTCGGCCAGTTCGAAGCGGCCGACGCGGTCGGTCTTGGCGTCGGTGAACGCGCCCTGGACGTGGCCGAAAAGCTCGCTCTCGAAGATGTTCTCGCTCAGGCCGCCCATGTTGACGCTGACGAGCGGCTTGGCCGCGCGCGAACTGGCGGCGTGCAGCAGCGCGCGCGGCCAGCGCCCTTGCCCGTGCCGTTCTCGCCGGTGATGAGCACGGGCGCGTCCGACGGGCCGACGCTGGCGATCGTTTCGAGCACCGGGCGCATCGCGGCGGAACGCGCCACGAAATCCCCGCCCGGGCCCGGCGTCCGCGGCCGATGTCGCCCGTCGCAGTCGCGCCGCAGGAAGCCGTTCTCGGCTTCGAGCCGTTCGTTGCGGCGGCGGATGCCGGAGAGTTCGAGCTGGGTGCGGACGGTGGCGAGCACGCGGGCGTTTTCCCACGGTTTCTGGATGAAGTCGCGCGCGCCGCGCCGCATGGCTTCGACGGCGAGGTCCACCGTGGCCCAGGCGGTCATCACGACGACGGGCGGCGCGCCTTCGAGCGCGAGCAGCCGGTCGAGCAGGTCGAGCCCTTCCTGGCCGCTGGTGGTGTCGCGGGTGTAGTTGAGGTCGATGAGCGCGAGGTCGAATTCCTCCTTCTGCACGGCCGCGAGCGTCTCGGCGGGCGAGGCGACCGGCGTGGCCTGGTAGCCCTCGCCCTTGAGCAGCAGGCGCAAGGCGTCGCGGACGGCCGCCTGGTCGTCGGCGACGAGGATGCGGCGGGCGGATGGGCTGGCCATAGAGGTTCAGGTTAACACGAAGCGCCGGAAAACGCTGCCCCCGCAGGCAGCACCTCCGGCAAGGTCGCGTCACCCCCCGGTTGGGCACCCATGCCGTCGCGGCACGCGCGGAACCACGCGGGCGCGCGTTGGCCGTGGAGGCGTACCACCCCAAAACCGGGTGACTGGCGCGACATTTGCCAGGCGGGCAGCAGACACGTCGCCGGGTCGCCGAGGGCGTTGGCGGCGTAGTGCGAAAAGGTCGAAAGCGGCGTCGCCAGCAGCACCGAACACCGCGACAGCGCGAACAAATCCGCCACCGGATGCCCGCGTGCCCGGTGCCCCTCGCGTTGGAACGGATACGCCGAGGTCGCCTCCGCCTCGAACACGTCGAAGTTCTTTTTCAGGACGCGAAATTCGTCCGAGTCACCCGTGCACGACAGCAAAAACGCGGTGTCCGGCTGCCGCGCGACGATCCGGCCCATCATCCATTCGTACCACCACGTCGGCACGGCAGGAAACTCGGTGGCGTTCACATCGTAGGTGTCCTCGTCGGCGAGCGTGAAATCACCCCGGCGAATGTGTACCCCAGCCACGGGTCGGTTGCCGAACGGCGCGAACGCCGCGTCCACCACCCGTGCGAACGCCGGTCGCAGCCGTACCCGGCGCGCCGTCGGCAAGAACAGCGGGTCGAGCACCACGTCCGGGCCTTCCGGGCCGCGCAGGAAAATGTTTCTCCACCGTCCGAGCCGTTCAAATTCCTCGCGCGTGCAGGTGTGCAATCGCAGCAGGTTGACCCTCGCCATCACGCCGGGGCTGCGGGTGACGGTGCCGTCGATTTCCAGGGCGTCGAGCTGCGGCCAGTTCACGCAGATTTCGTGTCCGTGACGCGCCTGGATAGCGAAGGCCATCGTCATGGCTTCCAGCCGGTTGCACAGCCCCAGGTAGTCGGTCACGAAGATTCGCCTGGGCAGCAGCGGCATGGGGAAAATTCGCTTCCGCCCAGGTACGACGCCGGACGCGGTCGGGCGGGGCGAAAGCTGCCGTTCACATAATCGCCGCGCGTGGGACCGCGCAAGCCTAAAACACGAATCCCCTTGCCGGAGCGACGCGGCGATGGCATGTCGATTTCCCGTTCTTGAACGTCCTCGCTCTCCAGCTCAAACGCATCGGCGACTTGGCGCTCACCACGCCGGCATTGCTGGCGCTGAAAACCAGTGGCGCGCGCGTCACTCTCATTGTGACGGAAGGGGCCGCGACGTTGCTGCCCGCGCTGGTGGGATTTTGCGCGGACGAAGCGCTCGTCTACCGGACGCGCGGCGGTAATTTTGCGCTCTGGCAGCGGCTCGTGCGCGGCGGGTTCGACGCCTGCGTCGATTTCACCGGCCGCGACCGTTCGGCGTTAATGACCCTGCTTTCGCACGCGCCGCGCCGGATCATCGCCCGACCGGCGCTGCGCAAGGGCGGTTGGCGGCGGCTGGTTTACAATACCGTGGTGGAGAGTTCCGTGCGTGACCGGCACACGGTCGATCATTATCTCGATCATCTCGGCGGCCTGCCTGTGACGATGCCGCCGGTGGAGGAAAACACTCTGCACGCCGCCCTGCGGCTGCCGCCGGAGCACATCGCCAGGGCCAGCGAATTGCTCGGCGCGGCGGGCATCGGCGAGGGCGAATCGTTCGTGGTCGTCCACCCCGGCAGCGCGCGGGCGGAGAAATACTGGGTGCCCGAACGCTGGGCGGAAGTCATCCGTTTCGTCGGGCGCGAGCGCAACCTGCGTTGCGTGATGACGGGTGGCAGCGGCGATGCGTTCGAGGCCGAGCACCTCGCGCAAATCCGGGCCGCGCTCGCCGCCGACGCGGACCTTTGCGTCGATTTCGCCGGCCGGCTGGACCTCCTGACGCTCACGGCCACGCTCGCGCGCACGGCGCTGTTCGTGGGGGTGGACTCCGGCCCGATGCATCTCGCCGCCGCGTTTCGACGGCCGCAGATCGCGCTTTTCGGGCCGACCAATCCGTTCCACTGGCGGCCCCGTCACCCGGACGCATTTGTCCTGCAATCGGGGCACGGGGATGAGACGGTGCGGGAGTTCAATGCCGACAGTCCCGGCGGGCCGACAGATGCCATCTCGACGCAGGCGGTGATCGACGCTATAAAACAGGTGCCGCTCTGAGTTTTGTTTCATGCCGCCCGAACCGTCCCCGACCGCCGACATCGATCTGGCCGCCACCGCCACGAGCATCGCCGACGATCCGCGCAACCCCTCCCTCACCGTCGCCGTCGTGGACGCGATGGTGGACCCCGACGACCGGGAGGCACGCGAGGGCACATTCCGCGAGACAGTCGATTTTTTCCGCAAGCTGGGGAGTTACGTTGCCCCCTACAAGCTGATCCTCGTCGCCGGGGAACTGGCGGGCATCGCCTTCGCGCTTTGCAACGCGTCGCTGCCGTTGCTGACCAAGAGTGTGCTCGACCACTCGACCGGTCCCGGCAACTCGACCGGCGTCCCGTCGGTGAACAATTCCGTCGAGCGGCTTTTTCATCATTTGACGGAGGGCCGTTACGGTATCGTAATCGTTTGTGCCGCGATTCCGGTGATGATGCTCCTGCGGGGTATTTTTGATTTCTTCAACAACTACCTATCCGCGTGGGTGAGCCTGCGGGTGCTCGGCGACCTGCGAAAGAAAGTCTTCGAGCACATCAGCGCGCAGTCGCTCGGCTTCTTCCTGCAAAACCAGTCCGGCCACCTCATCAGCCGCGTCGCCAACGACACGCGCATCGCGCAGACGGCGCTGGCTTTTATTAGCACGGACCTGGTCAAACAACCTTTGTGCGTGGTCGGCGGGAGTCATCACGTTGTTGACCCTGGACTGGAAATTCACGCTGATGTCGTTGGTCTTATTCCCCGCGTGCATCGTGCCGGTGGCGGTTTACGGCAAACGCATCCGCCGCAGCGGACGGCGTGAGGAGGAACAGGTCGGCGTGATGACGGTGATCTTACAGGAGACGTTCGCGGGCATTCGCGTCATCAAATCGTTCGCGCGCGAGGACTATCAGGTCGCGCAATTCGAGGTGGCCAACAACGAGCAATTCGAGTCGCGGCCTGCGCGTGCGCAAGGCGATGGAAATCGTCAGCCCGATGGTGGAGGTCGTCGCAGCGATGGGCGTGGGACTGGCGCTGTTTTACCTGCACTATACGGGCATCGGGTTGAGCGCGTTTTTCGGGTTGGCGATGGGGATGTTTTTTCTCTATGCGCCGGTCAAGCAGATCAGCCGCATGCACATGCAAATTCAGAAGTGCCGCGCGGCCACGACGAACATCTTTGCCCTGCTCGATCTCCAGCCGACCGTGCTCGACGCACCCGACGCGAAGACACTGACCCATTGCCGGGGCGAGGTGGCGTTCAATGACGTGTCGTTCCGATATGACGCGGCCAACGCCCGCGCGCTGGAACATTTCAGCCTCCGCGTCGAGCGGGGACAAACGGTGGCCCTCGTCGGGGCCAGTGGCGCGGGCAAAAGCACGGTGCTCGCGGTGCTCCAGCGTTTTTATGATCCGACGAGCGGCACCGTGACGATTGATGGTCAGGACGTGCGCGGGCTCACCCAACGTTCGTTGCGCGAGAGCATCGGCATGGTCACGCAGGACACGTTTCTCTTTCACGATTCGATCTACGAGAACATCCGTTACGGCCGACTCGACGCGAAGGAAGCGGAGATTCACGAGGCCGCCCGGCAGGCGTACATCCACGACTTTATCCTGACGCTGCCCGATGGTTACCGGACGCGCGTCGGCGACAAAGGCGCGCGGCTTTCCGGCGGGCAACAGCAACGTTTGGCCATCGCGCGGGCGTTGTTGAAAAACGCGCCGATCCTGTTGTTGGACGAGGCTACCAGCGCGCTGGATAGCGAGAGCGAGCGCATGATCCAGACCGCGCTGGAAACACTTTCTAAAGGCAAGACGGTCATCGCCATCGCGCACCGGCTCTCGACGATCCTGAAGGCGGATAGCATCATCGTGATGGACGCCGGGCGCATTTACGAACAGGGCAAGCACGCTTTCCTGTACGAGAAGGGCGGGACGTACCGGCGGCTGTACGACATGCAGTTCGACCACGAGGCGCACGTGCAGGAGATGGAGGCGGTGGGCGTCTGAATCCGGGGCGGACCATGGCGCAGGGGCCGTTCCCAGAAGACGTTTCGATTCTGCGCGCGGACGAATGCATGCCTCTGCCACCGGCTTGGTCGCCCTCGCCGCTTGGCTGACGCTCACTCTGACCGTCCAGCTATGCACGAAATCCCTTCCTTTCCGAGTGCGACCGGATGCGCGAAGTGGCTTCGGTCTGTCCGTGTACATCGAAAAAATCGCTTGCATCCTTTCATGGAACTGTTTACAATGGACGCGCTTTTTCACCCGAATCCTCCAATCTGTCTCAGTACAACATGCAAACGATGATTTCTTGCCTCCGCCAACTTGCCCTCACCGGGACTGTAACCTTCGGACTGCTTCTCGCCCGGCCCGCCGTCGCGCCCGCGCAGACGCTCTACGTGTCGGACGCTGCCAACAACACCGTCGTAAAACTCACCCCAGGCGGTACCAGCACGGTGTTCGCCAGCACTGGCTTGAGCTATCCCACAGGCTTGGCCTTCGACACGGCGGGCAACCTTTACGTGGCGAGCGAGTACGGTAACAGCATCCTGAAGTTCACCCCGAGCGGCATGAGCACGGTGTTCGCCAACGCCGGCCTGAATGCTCCTAATGGTCTGGCCTTCGACGCGGCGGGCAACCTCTACGCGGCAAACTCGGGCGACAACACGATTGTGAAGTTCACCCCGGACGGCGTCGGCACGGTGTTCGCCAGCACTGGCTTGAGCTTCCCTGTCGGCTTGGCCTTCGACGCGGCGGGCAACCTCTACGCGGCAAACGCGGGCGGCGACACAATTGTGAAGTTCACCCCGGAGGGCGTTGGCACGGTGTTCGCCAACGCCGGTCTGGATGGCGTCAATGCCTTGGCCTTCGACGCGGCGGGTAACCTCTACGCGTCGAACGCTAACAGCGACACCATCGAGAAGTTCACCCCGGACGGTGTCGGCTCGCAGTTCGCCAGCGACGCGAGCATACCCTATGGCATCGGCTTTGACACATCTGGCAACCTCTACGTGGTTTGTAGCGGTGAAACCATAGAGGAGTACAGTCCGGCAGGCAAGTACACCGGGTTCTTCAACGACGGTTTGGGCAACCCGACATTCCTCGTTGTTGCGCCTACTCCGCATCCATCGTTTTTCAACGGTGAGGCGTCGCTTGGTAATGGCGTGTACTATTTGGCTTTCGTGAACGGCAACTACTTCGGCTACTACAGCTTCCTGACCGATCCCCATTACATCTATCATCAGGACATGGGGTATGAGTACGTTTTCGACGCGGCCGACGGCAAGAGCGGCGTGTACCTCTACGACTTCAAAAGCAGCGGCTTTTTTTACACGAGCCCGACCTTCCCGTTCCCTTATCTGTACGATTTCAGTTTGAACTCGGTGGTGTATTACTATCCGGACCCGGACCACCCCGGCCGCTACAACACCGATGGCTATCGCTTCTTCTACGTATTCAACACGGGCAAGATCATCTCCAAATGATGGTGAGCTAAGTACAAAATAGTTTGGTGAAAGCCTGCCAAACACGCCAGCGCCGCCGGGGTTGCGTCGGTCAGGCCGCCGACGCGGCGGCGTGCGGCAAGTCTTTCAAAATCCGCGCGCGATCCCGAGGCAACTGACCTGCCAGTCGCACGATGGACTGCGCCGGGTCGGCTTCCGGGTTGTGCATGCCGGTGACGCCCAGCAGGCGGCTGAGTTCGCTTTCGAAATGCAGCATCGCCCGGCGGGTCGGATCGTTCTTGTCGAGAAAATCCAACGCGCGGCGCAACAGGTCGTAGACCTCCGGCACCGGCTGCTCGAACTCGGTCGTCATCTCGACCAGTTCCACGAAATACGCCGCCATCTGCGTGCGCGCGTACTGCAAGCGCAAACCCTCGCGCGAATCCTTCACCATCACCTCACGCAGGCCGTGCAATTCACTCTGGCGGCTGCGCGAAAAAGTAATCTCCGCCGCGTAAAACAGGTCCAGCCGACCCGCGAACGGGCTGCGCGGCCGGCGTGCGCCCTTGGCGACCGTCTTGAGCTTGCCGTGCGCCTCCGTGAACCAGGTCACGATCAGGCTGCTCTCGGTCAGCTTGATGCGGCGTAAAAGGATGGCAGGCGTCGTTTCCACGGAGTAGACTAATGTACCCTGAAAACGCCGGAAAGACAGCCCGGAAAGCGTGCGATGGAAAGCGATTTTCCAACCGGAGTGCGCGGCAAATGAGCAAGCGATGACCTTTTACTTCTGTCATCCAGAGGTGAGTGAAACGAGCCGAAGGACCTCTCGCGGGGTACAGGGGTGCTCTTCGCCTCCGCGCCCGACCAAAGGCCGAAGGGACGCGGGTAACACGCTTGCGAGGTCCTTCGGCTCGTTTCACTCACCTCTGGATGACAGAAGAAAGAGAGTCCGGCGCATTCGGCTGCGGATGCGCTGCGCTCCCGCGTCCGGACGCGCTGCGCTCTATTGCCCCCAGTAACTGTACGTCTGGAGAATCGTCAATTTCCCGCCGACGAAATCCCAGTCCTTCTGATACGAAAACTCGCATTTGCGCGTGTCGTAGACCATGTCGCGCGGAGCATCGGGATGATTCGGATCATAGACGAGGTAATGCACCACGCCCGCCGTCGTGTCCGCCGCCGTGGCGGGCCGGCGACCGTAAATGACAATGGCGTGGTTGACGCTCAGGCTCGGGTACGTCGTCAGGTAGCCGATAAAGAGATCATTGCGCGCCAGGCACCCTTCCAGGCGTTCCCGGGTGTGGCGCTGCTGGGTCGGTCCATTGAGGAACGCCGGGAACATGCGCCAGTTGCCGACGCGGATATACGCCGTCCAGCCGATGCCGATATTCTTTTGCACAACCAGCGGCCGGGCTTTGCTCAGGGAACGCAGATCGGCGTAACCAGGAATGACGATGCGTTTCTCCGGCGGCAGCGGACTGCGCCATGCCCCGCGCCCTGTGACCCGACGTACCAGCCGGGCGAGCGTGTCATCGTCGGGCGGAGGCTGCGACGGATCGAAACGTGCGAAGTTACGAAACTGCTCCGTCGCCCGGCTCATCACGAAACAGTGCAGCACGAACGCCGGCGGCTTCTCACCGGGCTTGAGCGCGCGCTTTTCGGCGTAGCCTTTGGCGTAAAGGTACACGGTCTCGTTGGCGAACGAGAACGTGTCCGCGCCGAACCGGAACGCCGGTCCCGGCACGGTGCCGTTGGCGCGCACGGACGCTGCCGGATTCCACAACATCGCACCCATGCAAACCGCCAGTGCGCAAACAAGCAGACGAGGATTTTGATTCACCAATTTCTCGAAACGGAACCGGATGCTCGGCAAAACGGCGGACCGGCCGGAACGCCTTGTCACGCCGTGATTGTCCCCTTCCCCTCCGCAGACGAAAGGGAGGGCGGATTTCTTCATCATGCGCTGATCGTGCGGCCCTCGACGGCCAGCGCAGCTTCCTTGACGGCTTCGCTCAGCGTCGGATGCGCATGCACCGTCCGTGCGAGGTCCTCGGAACTGCCGCCGAACTCCATCACCGACACGGCCTCCTGGATCAGTTCGCTGGCCGCCGGGCTGATGATGTGCGCTCCCAGGAGACGGTCGGTCTTCGCGTCGGCCACGAGCTTGACGAAGCCTTCCGCGCTGTCGCTGGCCAGGGCGCGGCCATTGGCGCGGAAGAAAAATTTGCCGACCTTGACCGCCATCCCCTTTTCCTTCGCCATGTCTTCGCTGATGCCGACGCTGGCGACCTCCGGGTGCGTGTAGATGACGCCCGGAATCACGTCATAATTCACGTGTCCCGCCTTGCCTGCGATCCGCTCGGCAAAAGCGACGCCTTCCTCCTCGGCCTTGTGCGCGAGCATGGGACCGGCGATCACGTCGCCGATGGCGTAGACGCCGGGGACGTTCGTCTGGAAATGGGCATCCACCTTGACGCGTTTGCGTTCGTCCAGCGCGAGGCCGAGTTCGTCGGCGACGGCGTTGCCCAACGCGGCTTTGCGGCCCACGGCGACGAGAACCTTCTCCGCTTCGAGGGCGAGCGCGGTGCCGTCCTTGGCCGTGGCGCGGACAATCGCCGTGCCTTTGCCGAGATCAATGCCGCTGACCTTGGTTTCAAGATGGAATTTCAAGCCCTCTTTCTCCAGAGACTTTTGCAATTCCTTGGCGAGATCGAGGTCGAAGCCCGGCGCGATGCGCGGCAGAAACTCGACCACCGTGACCTGCGACCCGAGCCGCGCCCAGACGGAGCCGAGTTCGAGCCCGATGGCCCCGCCACCGATGACGACCATCCGGGGCGGCACCGCGTCGAAGGCGAGCGCCTCCGTGCTGGTGACGCTGACCTTGCCGTCCACGGGCATCGAGGGCAGGTCGATAGGCACGCTGCCGGTGGCCAGGAGGATGTGCTTGGCGGTGAGTTCCTCGGTTTTCGCGCCGGTCACCGTGACCTTGCCGGGCGCGGTGACGCGTCCCTCGCCGGAGAAGACAGCGATCTTGTTTTTCTTCATCAGGAACGCGACGCCGCCCGTGAGGGTGGAGACGGTCTTGTCCTTGCGCTTGAGCATCGTGGGCAGGTCGAGTTTGACCTCACCGATGACGACGCCGTGGCCGGCGGCTTCCTTTTTGGCGAAATGGAAATGGTGGCTGGAGTTGAGCAGCGCCTTGCTGGGGATGCAGCCGATGCGCAGGCAGGTGCCTCCGAGAGCTTTCTCCTTTTCGATGATGGCGGTCTTCAGGCCTAGCTGCGCCGCGCGGATCGCCGCGACGTAGCCACCCGGGCCCGCGCCGATGACAATGAGATCAAATTCCGACATGGGGATTGGAGAGGAAACCTACGCCCGAACGGCCCATTTGGAAAGCGACCAAACACGCGCGGACACCCCGTCTGCCGCGATGCAAGCGGCGAACCACAGGGAATCAACCGACGGAACCGATCCACGCCATGACCAAACAGGAACTCACCCACGCCATCCTCACCGCCAAGGCCGCCAGGAAGCTCACCTGGACCGCCATCGCGCAGGCCGCCGGACTATCGGAAGTTTACACGACGAGCGCCTGCCTGGGCGAGAACGCCCTGGAAGCCCCGGAGGCCGAAAAGGTCGCCGCGCTGCTCGAACTGCCCGAGGGCGCGGTGCAATGCTTCGGCGAATGGTGCAACAAGGGCGAGGCCGCGCCGTCGATCCCCAAGGAACCGCTGCAATACCGGCTCCAGGAAATCATCTACGTCTACGGGCCGACGATCAAGGCGCTGGTGGAGGAGAAGTTCGGCGCGGGCATCATGAGCGCCATCGATTTCACGATGGACATCGACAAGGTGCCTGATCCGAAAGGCGACCGGGTCAAGATCACGATGAACGGCAAGTTCCTCGTGTACAAGAAGTGGTGACGGCCGCCGATGGGAATCCGCCGCTCATACTTCCAGCAGCAGCCGGCTCGGCTCCTCCACGCAATCCTTGATCCGCACCAGCGCCGTGACGGCTTCCTTGCCGTCCACCACGCGGTGGTCGTAGCTTAGCGCGAGGTACATCATCGGGCGGATGACAACCTCGCCGTTCACCGCCACGGGCCGCTGGACGATGTTGTGCATGCCCAGGATGCCGCTCTGGGGCGGGTTGAGGATCGGCGTGGAGAGCAGCGAGCCGTACGTGCCGCCGTTGGAGATCGTGAATACGCCGCCGGTCAGGTCGTCGATGCCGATCTTGCCTTCGCTTGCGACTTGGCGGCGTACCCGGCAATGTCCTTTTCCAACTGGGCAAACCCTTTTTTGTCGCAGTCGCGCAGCACCGGCACGATGAGGCCCTTCTCCGTGCCGACGGCCACGCCGATGTCGTAATAATGGTTCTGGACGAACTCGTCGCCGTCCAACTGGCCGTTGAGCGCGGGCACGGCTTTGAGCGCCTCCACGACCGCCTTGATGAAGAACGACATGAAGCCCAGCTTGACGCCGTGCTTCTTGACGAACGCATCCTGCATCTTGGAGCGCAGGGCCATGACGCCGCTCATGTCGCACTCGTTGAAGGTCGTCAGGATGGCGGCGGTCTGTTGCGCCATGACGAGTTGCGCGGCGATCTTGCGGCGCAGGGGGGTGAGTTTCTTGCGCGTGGTGCGCGCGGTGTCCGTGGCAGCCGGGGATTTCGCGGCGGGCGCGGGCGGCTCGGCGGCGACGGCAGGTGTCGCGGGCGCGGCGGCCGGACGGTTTTCGACGAAACCGAGCACGTCGCCCTTGGTCAGACGCCCGCCTTTGCCGGTGCCGGTAATGTCGGCGGGCGAAACGTCTTCCTCTTCCGCCACCAGACGCCGGACGGCCGGGGAAAGCGGCTCGGTCGCTGCCGTTGCCTCGCCTCGGGGTTGAGGTTTTGCGCCTTGGCCTCGGCGGTCGGCTGCGGGAGAGCCTCGGGAGCGGGCGCAGGCTTGTTGGGCGCGGGACTGGCCGTTGCGGGGTCAGCGGCAGAGACGGCGACGCCTTCCTCGATCAGCGCCACGACCTGGCCGATCTTCACCTCCTCGCCCTCCTGCGCCTGGATCGTCAGGCGGCCGCTGAACCGGCGGCGACGATCTCGCTGGAAACTTTATCGGTTTCCAGGGTCAGCAGCGACTCGTTGGCCTGCACCACGTCGCCGTTTTTCTTGTGCCACGCGGCGATGACGCCCGTGGAGATGGATTCGCCGACGGCGAGGGATTTTGACTTCGAGGCTCATAGAGGAAAAAGGTGCCCACTAAGCATGGAACGGCCCGCCCCAAAACTCAACGCTGAAAGCTGCAAACAGATCGCGTGGTCGTCATCCTGAGCACCATTTGTCCGTGCAGTCACGGTGTGGTGTCGCCGTCTCTGGGCTCAACGTCGAGGACAATTAGCGACTTTTAGGAGCCATAAAACGCTTAATAACCCAGTCACCGCAACGCTTCGGTAAGGTTCGCAGCCAACGACGAGAAAACGTCCCGTGTCGTCTCGGCTCGACCGAGTAATCGGGAACGGGATTCAAGCCTACCGAATCGACCTCTTCGAATGTGTTGCTTTGGCTCTCCACCCGAACACTATGTCCGCGCTCCATGATGTATGCCCCATTGATCGTGTAAGAAATCGTGTGCTGAGCCTCATACACTGTGCGGTAACTGATGCTGAAGTTAAACTTTTCCGGTGCATCGGGCGACATGCCTCCGTCCTCCACCCACATCGCCTTGCGGAAAAATGTGATGGTTTCTGTCGCCCCGCCATCGAAGTACTGGTAGCCGCCACTAAACCGCCAGTCGATGCTCCGGTAACTCTCGATCTGAAGACCGTGAGCCGGAGCACGTTTGTTGATGATAGTAACTCGCGCTTCGAGGGGCTTGTCCAATTCATCATTTCTGCGGAGCCTTGCAACAGATACCACGAAAAGTGGTTGCGCCTCGCGACGTTTCTCCAACTTCGCTTCCTCGAATTGCTGCCTAGCAATCTCCAACTGCTTGTTGGTCGCCCAAGTGTAGATTGCCACCACAACTCCGGTCGCGAACAAGATCACTGTCTGAGCTGCAGCCAAGACCAAGGCCCAAAAATTGTACGTGTTGGGTGTGACGTGAAAGGCGTGGAACCACGCAACGCTCAGCATATCCAAAAGTGACGTAATACAGACGCTGGTTCAAACGTCCAAAATCTGTGTTTTGAACCAGCGCTAACCCGCCAATGGCATTTTCATGCTCTGTCCAGCCGTTTGCGTTGCACCGAGCTGATCTAGCCGGTCTGCACGTCGTGTGGCGCTGCCTTCGACCGTCTCGATTACAAGTCGGCCTCTCAGATCCGCCATTAATCACAGACTGAACGCCTCGGCCACGAGCTGCTTTTGCTCGCGGTCGTGCAGCGTCTTCGCCCCGACGGCCGGGCTCGCGCTGGCGTTGCGGCCCGCGTACAGGAAGCGCTTGCGCGGCGGGCAGCAGTTCGCCCAGCAGCGGCGCGATGAAACTCCACGCGCCCATGTTCTGCGATTCCTCCTGGCACCACACCCATTTCTCGACGTGCGTGTACGGCGCGAAGCATCGTCTTGCAGCCGCTCCGTGTGCAGCGGGTAGAGCTGCTCGACGCGCACCAGCGCCGCGTCGTCGGCCTTCGTGGCGTCGCGCGCCTTGAGCAGGTCGTAATACACCTTGCCCGTGCAAAGGATCACGCGGCGCGTGCCCTGCGCCCCGGCGGGCGCGGGCGTTTTCGATGATCTCCTGGAACCGCGCCCCGGTGAAATCCTCGTTGCGCGACACCGCCACCTCCGAGCGCAGCAGGCTCTTGGGCGTCATGATGACCAGCGGCTTGCGGAACGGCCGCATCATCTGAACGCTGCCGGCGCAACACATGGAAATACTGCGCGGGCGTCGTCAGGTTGCACACCTGGATGTTGTCCTCCGCGCACGCCTGGAGGAAACGCTCCACGCGTCCGCTGCGAATGCTCCGGCCCCTGGCCCTCGTAGCCGTGCGGCAACAGCAGCACGATGCCGCTGGGCCGCTGCCACTTGGACTCCGACGACACGATGAACTGGTCGATGATCGTCTGCGCGCCGTTCACGAAATCGCCGAACTGCGCCTCCCACAGGCAGAGCATGTCCGGGTAATCGAGCGAGTACCCGTAGTCGAACCCGAGCACCGCCGCCTCGCTCAAGGGCGAGTTGTAAACGCAAAAACGCGCCTGCCCTTCGGCGAGGTTGTTGAGCGGGATGTAACGCTCGCGCGTCTTCTCGTCGTAGAGCACGCTCAGGCGTTGCGAAAACGTGCCGCGCCGGCTGTCCTGACCGCTCAGGCGCACGGGCTTGCCGTCGAGCAGCAGCGAGCCGAACGCCAGCGTTTCCGCGAACGACCAGTCATACGGCCCGCCCGCCTCGAACACCTTCAAGCGCCGGTCGAGCAGGTTGCGCTTGAGCTTGTCGAGGACGTGGATGCTGTCCGGCACGTGCGTCACGGCGCGGGCGATCTTTTCCAGCACCTCGGGGTGATGGCGGTGTCCACCGGCGCGTGCGAATACGGCGGCTGGAAAATGGCGTTCGACCCGGCGAACGGCTTCTTGCTGAACCCGGCTTCTCGCCGCTGCCGGCGGCGACGCCTTCACCTCGGCGAGCGCCGTTTCGCACGCCGTCTCGTAGTCCTTGAGCATGCGCCGCGGCGTCCTCGGTCGTCACGCGGCCCTCAGTGGCGAGCTTGTCGCGGTAGAGCGTGGCCACGCTGGGCTGCTTGGCGATCTGCGCGTAGAGGTCGGGCTGGGTGTAATTGGGTTCGTCGCCCTCGTTGTGGCCGTAGCGCCGGTAGCAGTACATGTCGATGATGACATCGCGCTTGAACTCCTGCCGGAACTCCGCCGCCAGCGCGCCGACGAAGCAGACCGCCTCCGGGTCGTCGCCGTTGACGTGGAAAACCGGCGCGTCGATCATCTTCGCCACGTCCGTGCAGTACAGCGACGAACGCGCATCCGCCGGGCAGCGTGGTGAAGCCGATCTGGTTGTTGATGACGATGTGCACCGTGCCGCCCGTGCGGTAGCCGGGGAGCTGGCTCATGTTGAGCGTTTCGGCCACGATCCCCTGGCCGATGAACGCCGCGTCGCCGTGGATGAGCAGCGGCAGCACCAGCTTGCGTTCGGCGGTGTCTTCCAGGATGCGCTGCCGGGCGCGCGCCTTGCCTTCCACGACGGGATCGACGAACTCCAGGTGGCTCGGGTTGCTGACGCCAGCCGGACGTCCGACCTCCCGCCCGTCGCCGAGGTCGCGCGGTGGATTCGTAGCCGAGATGGTATTTCACGTCGCCGTCGCCGTTGGTCGAGGTCGGGCGTGTAGTTCTCGGAGAACTCGGTGAAGATCATCCCGAGGGACTTCTTCAGGAAATTGGCCAGCACGTTGAGCCGGCCGCGGTGCGCCATGCCCATGACGATTTCCTGGATGCCCAGCGCCGGGCAGCGGTGCGAGGATCGTTTCCAGCAGCGGCATGAGCGTCTCGCCGCCTTCGAGCGAAAACCGCTTCTGGCCGACGTAGCGCGTGTGCAGAAACCGCTCGAACGCCTCCGCCGCGAGCAGGTGCCCGAGGATGCCGCGTTGGGCGGCGGGTTCCGGCGCGGGGAGTTCGGGCCGGGCCTCCATGCGGTCGCGCACCCAGTTGCGGACCTTCGTGGAGGCGATGTGCATGAACTCCGCGCCGATCTTGCCCGTGTAGATCCGCTGGAGGATGGCGATCATCTCGCGCAGCCGCATGCTCTTGCCGCCCATGAAGTAACGCGACGAAACGGTCTGGTCGAGGTCGCCTTCCCCGAAGCCGAGTGCTTCCAGCGTCAGCAGCGGCTGGTCGGGCGTGGCGGTGTTCGAGCGGGTCGAGCTTGGCGAGGGTGTGGCCGAGCGTGCGGTACGACTGGACGAGTTCATCCACGCGCGTCTGGCGGTCGAGGTCGGCGGCGCTCGCCTTGCCATCGCCGCTGGAGGCGGGCGCGGTGCCGTTGGCCGACGCGACGCGGCGGCGTGGCGCAGCCGAGGGCGAACCCCTCGAAGAACGCCGCCCACTTTTCATCGACCGAGGCCGGGTCCTTTTGCCAGCGAGCGTGATACTCTTCGATCAAGGCAGCATTCGACGGATTAGCGGAAGAGGGTCTCATGGTCGGAAAGGCGGCGCGGCCACCTGCGATTCGACAATCACGGGGCGTGAAAGTGGATGGGAGCGATACAAAGGGAGAACAATTCTACTGAATCGCGCCAGAAAAACAAGCAGGGACGCGCCGTCATCCCTGACGGTCGCGTCCCCTCTCGATGGAACAATGTGGCGGCGGCACCTTTCCGCCCGCCAGCATGAGGCGTCCTCGCGGGACGGAGCCGCCGGCAGCTCTGCGCCTCTAGGCGAGCAACTTGCGCCGCAGCAGGGCCAAGGCGGCGACCGCCATCCCCAAAAGTACGACGGTCGTGCCGGTGTCAGGCACCGTGGAGGTGCCGCTGAGGCGGTAGGCGGCGTTCGAATTCAACCCTTGCGGATTAGGCGACAGGTTGAAGCTCCCGCCGGGGTTCGTCAGATACGCATTCGAACCGCCCGGAGCCGCTCCCAGGACCGCGTTGCTGCTGTAAACCCCGATTTCTCCATTGGAAAAGGCCAGGTCCCCGAGTACGGAAACGTAGTACGTGCCGCCTTTGCTCAGAAGGGCATTGATCGGCAACGAGACGAGTGCGCTGTTCGTATCCAGGTCTCCCGCAAACTGCGACAGGGTGACCTGTGCCGGGCTGAGGGTCAGGTGGAAAACATCGCCATTGATGTTCTGGCCGGCGGCGGCGAGTGAGCTATAGATGTTTACCTCGTACCCGGTGATGTTGCTGTAAGATGTGAAGCCGTTCCACCCCTGGATCGCGGCGGTAACATTTGTCAGCGTGAACGCGCTCCCAACCTGAAAATCGTCCACCACCGCGGCGTTGAACGACGTGTTCGTCGTTTCAAACCGTTGCGAGACGAATCGGTTGTTGCTCAGAACACCTGGGGTCGTGTTCTGCGGGTTCGTGAAGACGGCACCGTTGGTGCCGATTTGATCCATCACGGTAACGGCTCGAACGGGGCAGGTGCCGAGGGTCGCAAGCGCGATTCCCGTGAGTACGGAGGCGAAAATGGTTTTCTTTGTTTTCATACTGGAAAGAAGATTTCGGAAGCGAGCGGCGTGGCGCATTGCCTTTGTGTCTGCGGCGGTCGCAGCAATAAAGATGCCGCTCCTGGGTGAAACTGCGCTCGATCAGACGATCATGCCACGCTTTCCCATTGGAGATAAGCATTTAAATTTATTGTGTCGTTTTCGTGTGGCCGATTCGTGCGCGCGGAAACGGTTGCCAAAATGTAAAGTATTCCGACGCCAAGATTCGCCAAACCTCGTTCGCGGGCTTGCTCATCCGTGTGAAGCCTACGAACTGCCGAGGTAAAGTGCCGCCGCGAGCCAGCTTCTCGACTTGTGTAAAGAATTCTGACAGCATTTGTCACAAATCCACGGTGCCGGTGACGATTTACGTGCCTGACTGGCGCGACCTCCCCGCAACGGCCGCTCGCCTGCGTTCAATCCGTTCTCGACTCCGCGCCGCCAGTCGCTGATACTGGATAAATTCCTCCGGAACCTCATGCATAAACTCTTCAAATCTCTCCTTGTCGCGTTCGTCGTCCAGTCCGTCCTGATCGTGGCGGCAAGCGCCGCTCCTGACCCGGCGGCGGAAGCCATTTTTGACAAATTGATGACGGCCACGGTCTCGGCTGATTACGACGGTTTCATCGAGGAGTGCGATGCCACGATGAAAGCCGCACTAACCAAGCCGAAGCTGGAGGAAGTCAGCCGGCAGCTCGCGCCCCGCCTCAAACAAGGTTACGATTCCGAGTACCTGGGCGAATTGAAGCAACGTGGATTCGCAGTGCACCTGTGGAGAGTGCGCTGCAAGGACGGGGGTGACGACTTTCTTGCCACCCTGAGCATCAAGGACGGGAAAGCAGGCGGGTTTTACCTGCATTAGGCTTGCCCCGGCGCATGGCACGCGCCGGTCTTGCGGCGAACCTCATCGATAGGTTAAATTGCAGACGACCATGCCCTTTTTGCCTCCCCGTCTTGCCGTCCTCGCCGCCCTTTTGGTGTTCGGTGTCCACCTCGCTGGTCTCCGTGCGCAGGAGGTCCACGCGCCGGAGCCGCCGCCGGATTTTAACCCCGCGACGGAGCCGACCGTCATCACGGTGGCCAAGGTCATGCCGGCGGTTGTCAACATCGCCACCGAGCGCGTTTTCCGCCGCACGGAGCAGGACCCGTTCGAGCAGTTCTTCAACCAGTTCTTCGATGATATGACGAGCAACCGCCGTCCGCACGAGCCCTTGCAGCAAAAAGTCACCAGCCTCGGCTCGGGCTTCCTCATCGACGAGGACGGCAGCATCGTCACCAACGAACACGTCGTCGAACGCGCCGCCGACCTGAAGATCAAGGTGATTTTCTCCGACGGCACCGTCGCCCCGGCCCGTTACATCGCCGGCGACACGAAGGCGGACCTCGCCCTCATCCGGGTCGAACGCAAGGACCACGGCGACAAGCCGTTTCCCTTCATCAATTTGACGAAGGTTTCGCCCAGCCTGCTCGGCGAGACGGTGTTGGTGTTGGGCAATCCGCTCGGCTACAATTCCAGCGTTAGCCGGGGCATTCTCAGCGCCAACGAACGCGAGGTCACCGTCGAGGGCAACACGTACCGACATCTCATCCAGACCGACGCCGCCATCAACCCGGGCAACAGCGGCGGCCCGCTCGTCGATCTTGGTGGCCGGATCGTCGGCATCGCCTCGGTGAAACTTTCGTTCACCTCGCAGGGTACGCCCACGCAGGGCCTCGGTTTCGCCATTCCGGCGAACGCGGTCGCGGCGAAGGTGGCGGAATTCAAGGCGCTGCCCGCCGACAACGGCGCGCAGACGGCCAAGCGCAGCCCGACGCCGGCGGGCACGGTGGGTTCGCCCAGCGCGCGGCGGCTTTTCGGGCTCCAGCTCCAGACCCTGACGCAGGAACTCGCCGATGCCTTCGGAGTGCGCGGCACCGCGGGCGTGCTCGTGGCCGACGTGGAGCGCGGCAGCCCCGCCCAGGAGGCCGGCATCCGTCAGGGCATGGTGATTTACAAGGTCGGCGTCTACGAAATCGACAGTCCGGCGAAGATCGAGGCGCTCCTGCGCGACGTGGCGGGCGGCACGTCGGTGGATTTTACGATTGGAGCGGGCAGCTACGCCCAGCGCAACAGCAAGGGCCGCCAGCAGATCGGCACCGTGACGCTTGTGGCGCGGGAATGAATCGACCCAGCCGTCAACGGCACCGGTTCATTCATGGGATGGATAAAGACCGGAACTCGTTCTTGGCCACCATGTTGACCTCGCTCGATAAAATGACTGCTGCATTTTCGATCCGCCGCCACTTGTTCGTGGACAACTCGAGGATGGCAATTTGCCTTCCGGTCAGGTTTTGCTGGTAGCGGAGATTCCGGTCAGAAGTGATGAAAAGATCGAACTCTCTTTCGGCCAGGCGGATCAACTCTCCATTTTTGATCCCGCCCCATCCTCGTCTCTGCGGCGTGGTGCAGTGGTGACCAGCCAACAACCGATGGACCGGCCAAGGGACGCATTCATCCAAAAGGATATTCATGCAGTCGCCAGCAGGGTCTCCCGCGAGCGTGCCAGCATCGCGCCAGCAGCCTCACGCGAGACGGACGGGAAGCATTCCAGGAACTCCTCTAGCGAATAATTATCTTCGAGGTAATCAAATAGAGCCTCCACCGGCACGCGTGTGCCCTTGAACACGGGCGTGCCACCAAGGATGTCCAAGTCAATCGTCACCAGATCAGCGGTTTTCACGGAAAGAAGTTTTGCACAATCAGAGGGGGGAGTCGAAGCATTTACCCGGCAGACCAAGGACACGCCCAAACGCAACCCGCGACATTTCACGACGGTGCCGGTTGTTGTTCCGTCTTGAAAAACGCGAAAAACTGTTTCAACGTCCCGCCCCCCTGTGCTGTCAGAAGTATCCCCCGCATGACGATGATCAAGGTCGAAAACCTCACCAAGCGCTACGCCAACTACACGGCCATCAAAGACCTTTCCTTCGAGGTCGAGCGTGGCGAAATCGTCGGTTTCCTCGGGCCCAACGGCGCGGGCAAGAGCACCACGATGCGTATCCTTTCCTGCTTCCAGCCGGCCACCAGCGGCCGGGCGACCGTGGCGGGTTTCGACGTGTTCAGCCAGTCGCTCCAGGTGCGCGAACGCCTCGGCTACCTGCCCGAGAACGTGCCGCTCTACACCGACATGCGCGTCAACGAGTACCTCGAACACCGCGCCGCGCTGAAAGGTCTCAGCGGCAAAAAACTCCGCACCCGCGTGGGCGAGGTCAAGGAAATGACCGACCTCAACGACGTGCAGCGCAAGCTCGTCGGCAATCTTTCCAAGGGCTACCGCCAGCGGGTCGGTCTGGCCGAGGCCCTCGTCGGCGACCCCGACCTGCTCATCCTCGACGAACCCACCATCGGCCTGGACCCCAACCAGATCCGGCAGGTGCGCGACCTCATCAAGAACCTCGGCAAGAGGCACACGATCCTGCTTTCCACGCACATTCTGCCCGAGGTGGAGATGACCTGTTCGCGCGTCATCATCCTGCACAAGGGCAAGATCGAGGCCAGCGACACCCCGCAAAACCTCCTCAGCCACCTGCGCGCCGTTGGCAACATCCGCCTGGAAGTCGATACCGCCACGGACAACGGCGTCGCCGAACTCCAGAAGGTGCCTGGCATCAAGGAAGTAGTGCTGGAAACCACCCCGCCGGTCGGCTCCGTCATGGCCGCCGAAAACGCCGCCACCGATGGCAACGGCAACGCCCGTGCCGGGAAGGCCGAGGGCAGCGAGCGCGCCGGTTATCGCGGGTTCCTTTTGAAAGTCGATGCCGGCGCGGACCCCCGCGCGGAAATTTACCGTCTCGCCGTGGACCGGCACTGGACCCTGCGCGAACTCTCCCGCCGCCGCGCCACGCTCGAAGACGTGTTCGTCGAGATCACGCACGCGGAGTGAACGCCACCGGGACACGCCGAGTTTTCCCTTTGTGGAACCGGTCCTCCTGTCCCTGCCCGTCTGCTGGTTGCCCTGAGATTACCGTCCTCTTTTCCCCGTCCGTTCCCCATGAGAAAATTCCTCGTCCTGCTCGAACGCGAGATGAAGTCCTACTTCTACTCGCCCATCGCCTACATCGTGCTGTGCTTCTTCATGGCATTGGCCGGTTTCAACACCTATTTCGTCACGACCCTGTTGATCCGCGGCCCATCGGACATCACGCTGACGGAGGCGTTCTTTTACAACATCATCTTCTGGTTCGTCTTCCTGCCGGTGATCCCGTTCATCACGATGCGGCTCTACTCGGAAGAGTTCAAATCGGGCACCATCGAGACGCTGATGACCGCGCCGGTCGAGGACTGGCAGGTGGTAGGCTCGAAGTTCGCCGGGGCGCTGCTTTTCTACATCGTGTTGTGGCTGCCCACGGTGCTGCATTTCGTCGTTTACCAACTCGTGACGGGGAATGCCGCGGCACCCGCGCCCGGGCTTTATTTCGGCGGTTATTTCCTGCTGCTGCTCATGGGCATGTTCTACCTGTCGCTGGGCTGTCTGGCCTCGGTGGTCACACGCAACCAGATCATCGCCGCCGTCATCACCCTGGTGCTGGTGTTGCTCGTGTTTTTCTCGGGGTTGCTGGGTTACGTCCTACCCAACGTCAGTCAGGGCTTCCGCGACATCGTGGCGTACTTCTCCAGTTTCGACCACATGCGGAACTATTCCCGCGGCCTCATCGACACCCAGGCCATCGTCTTCTACGTCTCGATGACGATCTTCCTCCAGGTGCTCACCTACCACGTCTTCCAGTACCGCAAGTGGAAGGCGTAAGCTCACCGTGTCCCTGTCCGCTTTTTTTAACCCGTTGATTTTCCCCTGTTATGGCCGCTGAACCCGCCACGGAAAAACCCGTCGAACCCACCACCCCCACCGCCGCGCCCGTCCCCGAGAAACCCCGGCGTCCGTCTCGCGCCGGTTTCGGCCGCCGCCTGACCATCGGCACGAACGTCCTCGTGCAGATCGTGCTGGCAGCAATCATCCTGCTGTTTATCAACGGCTACGCGTTCAAGCACTTTCACCGTTTCGACTTCAGCCGTGAACACCGCAGTGCCCTGAGCGACCGCACGAAGCAATTCCTGCGTGGCCTGGACAAGCCAGTCAAGATCATCGTGCTCATCAGCGAGCGTTCGCCCCTCCAGAGTGACGTGGCCAACCTCGCTGCCGAGTACCGCAACACGCAGAGCAAGTACGTCACGCTCGACATCACCGATCCATTCCGCGACTACAACCGCGCCGCCGAACTCCAGACCAAGTACAAGCTCGCCCAACAAGAAAACGTCGTGATCCTCGATTGCGAGGGCCGCACCAAGATCATCCCGCAGGATAAGATGGCCGAGATCGATGCCGGCAACGAGATGACCGGGACGGCCCCGCAGGTCACCGCCTTCACCGGCGAACAGGCCATCACTGCCGGACTCATCGAGGTCACCGAGGGCAAGAAAAGCACCGTTTACTACGTGCAGGGCCACGGCGAGCCGAGCCTGGCCAAGGGCAAGCAGTACGGCCCCATCGGCGACCAACTCGACGTCCGAGCACCTCACCGTCGAGGAACTCAACCTCCTCAACATCGACGCCGTCCCCGCCGACGCCACGGTGGTCATGCTCATGGGCGCGCGTTACGATCTGACCGACCGCGAGGTCAAGCTGCTCTCCGATTATTGGGACAAGGGCGGCCGGCTGCTCGTCCTGCTCAATCCCGACTTTGTCACCCCGCACCTGGCGAATTTCCTCACCCGCCTCGGCGTCCGACCCGACGACGACCGCATCCTCGGCGTCGTGAACGCCCTCGGCGTGCGACGGCTCATCAGCAGCGCGCTCACGCTCTTTGCCGGCGACACCCCGATTGCCGTGCGCCTCTCCGAGTTGACGCCGCTTTTCGTCGGCAGCACGCAGTCGTTGTCGATCACCCCCGAGGCCGGGGCGGCTTCCGGGCTGAAGGTCGGCCCGCTGCTCATCGCGGCCAAGGGTTTCTGGGGCGAGACGGATTATAAGGACATGGAGAACACGGGTGCTGAGAACGATCCCGCCAAGGACAAGCAAGCGCCGCTCTACGTCGCCGCCACCGTGGAAAAGGGAGCGGTGGGCGACCAGCGCGTGCAGGTCACCGCCTCGCGCATGATCGTCTTCGGCAACGCGCGCTTCGTGGACCCGGAGTCGATGGACCAGCAGATGTACGACCTGTTCATTAACTGCGTGAATTGGCTCGGAGAACGCGAGGCGCTCATCGGCATCCCGCCCAAGCAGGTCAAGGCGACGGTCCTGAGCATCCCCGAGGAACAGGTGAGCGAGTTGTTCTGGATTTTTATCTTCGCCATCCCCGGCGTGTGCGCGTTCCTGGGCTTCGTGGTGTGGTGGTGGCGTCGCCGGTCCTGATCGGTCCCCTCCCCCGCGTGCGTTCCTTTCCGTCCTTCTCTTCCCTGCCATGAGTTCGAAACCCACCCTCTATCTGCTGGCGGTTGCCGCCGTGCTCGTCGCATTCTTTTACTTCTACGAGAACAAACAACCCGGCACCCGCGAGTCCCGCTCCGACGCCAAGCGCCTGATCGTCGTGGACCGCGACGATGTCACGGGACTGACCGTGACGGACCACGATCTCAAGATCGATCTCGCCAAGGAAGAGAACCATCACTGGCGCATGAAGTCGCCCATCGCCGACCGTGCCGACCAGTCGCTCATCGATCAGGTGATGACCGAACTCGACACCGCGAGCACCGACGAAACCTTCAAGGTCGGCGCGGACGACAAGTCCAGGTTGCAGGAATACGGCCTCCAGGCCCCGCACGTCCGCCTGCTGGTCACCCGCAAAGGTGATGCGAAACCCGTCGAACTGCTCTTCGGCAACGACACTGCCATCGAGGGCAAGACCTACGTCCGCATCGAAGGCACTGATCAGGTGCAGATCACTTCCACCGAACTCAAGAAACTGCTGCAAAAGGAGATCAACTCCTGGCGCGACCACCGTGTGGTCGATCTCGCCGCCACGGATGTGTCCCACTTCACGATCAAGAATGCTTCCGTCGAAATCGAACTCCAGCGCGACGGCACGCATTGGAAGATCGCCAAGCCCCTGGCCGCGCGCGGCGACGACGCGAAGATCAACGACCTCCTTTCCCAGGTGACGAACCTGACCGTGACCAAGTTCGTCGCCGACGACAAGGCTGACGCCGCGACCTACGGCCTGGCCCAGCCGCGCGGCGTGCTGACGCTCTACACCGCCGACAATGCCAAGGGCACCGAGTTGATGATCGGCGGCGTCCCCCCGGCGGCACCGGCCCCCTCGCCTTCGCCGGCCCCTTCGCCCGACGCCGCGCCGTCCGACAGCGTGTACATGCGGCAGCCCGCACGGCAATCGATCTTCACCGTGACGAAGAACGTGGAGAATCTCCTGCTGCTCAAGCCCAACGACCTGCGCGACCACGCCTTGGCACGCATCAACGCGGACACCGTGGATCGGGTGCATATCACGCCGGGTGACGGCGTGCCTTTCGTCCTCGTTCGCAAGGATCAGGCCTGGACCGTCAATGACCAACCCGCCAACGGGGCAGGCGTCACCCAGTTGGTCAATGCGCTCAACGCCGCGCAGGCCGTCGATTTCGTGGCTGACAGCGCCGCCCCGGGCGACCTCGCCAAATACGGTCTCGACAAGCCGGCGCTCCAGGTCCGGTTCGCCGCGTTCGCTTCCGAGAACAGGCCCGACTCCGACGCGGGCGAAAAGCCCGTGGCCACGGTGGACTTCGGCAAGGAGGAAGGGGCCAACGTCTACGCGCGGCTGGAAGAAGAACCGTTCATCGTGTCCGTGCCGAAGGCCGCGCTGACCAGCGTGTGGGCTGACCCGTTGCAGTGGCAGCCACTGGACATTTTCCACGTGGACCCGGAAAAGGTCTCGTCGGTGGAAGTGGCCGTCAAAGGCGCGCCCGCTCTCGCGTTGACACGTGGCGACAAGGGCGAATGGAAAGCGGCGCAGGGCGGCGCGGCAGTCGAAGCAACCAAGGTGCAATCGGTGCTCAATGCATTGATCAAACTGCGCGCGGTGCGTTGGGTCGGCGGGCCTTCGCAGCCGACGTATGCGTTGGACAACCCACAGGCGACCCTGAGTTTCGCGGGCGGCCCCGACGACAAGGCGAACAGTGGGAAAATCTCGTTCGGTGCGCGCACTTCCGAATTGATGAGCTACGCGCGGGTAGAAGGTAAACCTGGAATCTTCCTGCTGAGCCGGCCGGATACGGAAACTCTACTGCAACTCGCCCCGACACCTCCGGAACCGACGCCCACGCCGTCCCTGGCAGTAACACCGACCCCGACGCCCGTGAGCACATCGGAGCCGGTGCCGCCGGTCGTGCCCATGCCAGCCGCGACGCCGGAATCGACGGTCCCTTCGCTGCCGACGCCGACGCCGACATCCACGGTAGAACCCCTTCCACCGGTGGCGCCGTTGCCAATGGGGACGCCAACTCCCGCCCTGACACCGACTGCGACCGTGACACCAACGCCGGAGCCTTCTGCGACACCGACGCCGGCACCGTCGCCTGCGGCCACACCGGCTGCGAGCGCCGAACCCACGCCGGTGCCTGAGCCGACCGTAACACCGCCCCCGGTCCCGACCCCATCGGATATTCCGGCACCTTCGGCAACGCCCTGAGATCAGGCCGCCTCACGCGGCCGGTCGTCGCCAAGGTAGGGATGGCTCTCCGAGCCAGTCCCTAGATTTTCTGACAGGCGCTTTGTTCGCACAGAAACCATCCAATCTAAAATAGGGACTGGCTCGGAGAGCCATCCCTACCTTGGCGACGACCGCCTGTGGCGGGTCTGCTCACACGCTTTCTAGAGGGCGTCTGAAAAGGGGTGTTTTGGAGGCAGTTTAGAGGATGAAAGTCCTCGTTTATGCCACCGATCTAAGTGACCACGAATGGAGTAAAATGCAGCACCTTTTACCGCCAGCCAAGCACGGCGGCAGACCGCGCAAGCACGCACGGCGGCTGATCTGCGACGCCATCTTTTACCTGGTGCGCGCGGGCTGCGCCTGGCACCTGCTGCCGACCAATTTTCCGCCGTGGAAGACCGTCTATCATTATTTCCGCGCGTGGCGTTTGGCCGGGGTGTGGCTGCGCCTGCATGGTCGCCTGCGCAGCCTCTGCCGACGCCGGGCGGGCCGCTCGGCCAAGCCGACGGCTGCGATCATCGACAGCCAGAGTACCAAGACGACGGACCGCGGCGGGGTGCACGGCTACGATGGCGGCAAAAAGGTCAACGGACGCAAACGTCACCTGCTCGTAGACAGCTCGGGACTGGTGCTTTGCGCACAGGTGCACGCCGCCGACATTGCCGACCGCGACGGGGCCATGCCCCTGCTCGAAGCGGCGGCGGCACGCTTCGCCAACCTCAAGCATCTGTGGGCGGATGCGGGTTACCGCGGCCGGCTCGTCGCCTGGATCAAAGAGCGCCTGGGCTGGAGCGTGGAGGTGGTGCTGCCGCCCCGGCGTTGGGTGCGTTGCCCGGAGGGCGTTGAACCGCCGCCGATGCCTGCCTTTACCGTGCTCAAAAGACGCTGGGTGGTCGAACGCACCTTTGCCTGGCTGGGCAACTACCGGCGGCTTTCCAAAGACTACGAGTTCCTGCCCGCCACCGAAGAAAACCTGATCTATCTAGCCATGAGCCGACTCATGCTGCGCCGACTTTGCCGCCCGGCAAAATGACCACCAAAACACCCCTTTTCAGACGCCCTCTAATACCCGCTCGTCGCCTCGGAAAACGCGTAGGCTGCCTGGTAAGCGCCGGTCCGTTCCTTTTCGATTTGCCGCAGGAGATCGTTGAGCAACGCGCTCGCCCCAAACCGATACCGCGTGTTGTTCAGCCACGCGTCACCGAGAGTTTCCTTGACCGCCACCAGGAAATGCAGCGCCAGCTTGGCCGTGCGGATCCCACCGGCAGGCTTCATTCCGATAGCGGTGCCGGTCTCCAAGATAAAAATCGCGGATCGCTTCCAGCATCACCTGGGTGTTGGCGAGATTGGCGTTGTTGTTGGTCTTGCCGGTACTCGTCTTGATGAAATCACCCGGGCGCAACCCCGCGCGCATCGCCAGGAAACTCGCGGCCCGAATCTGATCGTACCCGTCGAGTTCGCCGGTTTCCAAAATCACCTTCAAGCGCGCGGCGTCCTGCGCGTCGCCGCCGCAGGCTTCGAGCACGGCGGCGATTTCGTCGCGCACCTCGCTCAACCGGCCCGAGAGGAACGCGTTGCGGTTGATGACCATATCGATTTCGTCCGCGCCATCGGCGACCGCTGCCCGCACCTCCGCCAGCCGGGTGCGCAACGGAGCCTGCCCGCTCGGGAACGCCGTGGCGACGCTGGCGACCTTCACCGGACTGCCCGACACGTGGCGCTTCGCTTCGGCCACCAGCGCCGGGTACACGCAAACCGCCGCCACTGGCGGCACCTCGGGATTCGGCGGATGCGGCATGAGCGCCTTGGCGCAAAGCTGGGCGATTTTGCCGGGAGTGTCTTGTCCTTCGAGCGTCGTGAGGTCCACCATCGAGATCGCCGTGTGGAGGCCCCAGAGTTTGGTGTTCTTTTTGATCGAGCGCGTTGTGAACGCCGCCACCCGCGCTTCGACCCCGACCTTGTCCACAGAACCCACATCATCGATCAAACGGCGGACGGAGAGTGTCGGTACGGATCGGCCGACGTGCTGATTTCCGTCTCTCATTTATTTTGGGAAGTGCCGGGTTCCGGTACGGCCCTCGCTTTTTCCTGAATCAGACTGCGGCTGACATTTTCCCCTTCACCGACCGAGAAAATCGCCCGCTTGCCGTGCATCTGGCAGAAGATGACGAGTGCTTTGTTCCAGCCCGGCTGCGGGTCTACCAGCAGGCACGACGGGTTGGCCTGAAAAGGGCCGTCGCTCTTCAACAACTCGCGCACCCGCGCCGTCACGTCGGCGTACTGCGAACCGAAGCTGTAGCTCGCCGCCAGGATTTTCACGGGCTCGACGTAGGTAGGCTTCAGGGTCTCCGGGTAACGCACGATCACACAGGTGGCGGCGACGCCCTTTTGCGCGGACTGGCCGCCGAGATACCAGTAATCGTCATCCCCGATATAAACTCGAACCTGCTCTCCATCGCCCTCGAAACGCCCGGTCACCCCCGTCAACGCGCAGAATCCTTCGTCCTTGCGGATGAGTTTGACGGGCGGTTCACCCTGCTGCCACCCGCGGAACTCGGCGGCTCCGAAACCCGCTGGCTTCTTCGTCGCCTCCGCCGAGGGAACTGTCGATTTCGGTTCGTCGCCTCGTGCGGCACCGCAGGCGAACAGCAGCGTACCCACGAGCGCCGAGACAACGGGAAAGTTCGTTTTCATAAGGGAGAGACGTGCAAGGAGAAACAATCTTAGCACAAACTCCTTCATGCAAGAACGTGTGCCTGCTCCAGGCTGCCAGCCTCATTCACGCGCCGATAGGATGCCAGATCGTTTTGTATTCGGTGAAATCGGCGATTTCCTCCGCGCCCTGCGCGGCGGATGCGAACCAATCGACCTCGCCGGCCGCGCGGGTTTTCAGACGCTTGACGGAATCCGCCGCACCGAGGGCGAGCACCCTGCGTTCCGCATCGGAAACCCCCGCTGCGTCCAATGCGCGCAGGGCCTGGTGCGTGGCAAACGTCGGCACTAAATCCGCCCGCCGGCCGGTGAGCAGGTTGACCACGCCGCCGGGCAGGTCGCTGACCGCCAGCATTTCGCCGAGCAGGATGGCCGGCAGCGGGGATTTTTCCGGGGCGAAGGCCACGACCGTGTTGCCGCTGACGATGATCGGCGCGATCTGGCTGATCAATCCGAGCAACGGCGGCGCGGCGTTTTCCGTGATGACGCCGACGACCCCCATCGGCTCGGGCAAGGTAAAATTGAAGTAGGGACCCGACACCGGGTTAACGTTGCCGAGCACCTGCGCGAACTTGTCCGACCAGCCGGCGTAATACACTAGCCGGTCCACCGTGGCGGTCACTTCGCGTGATGCGTCGGCGGCGGTCGTTCCGGACTGCGTGAGGCTGGCCGCGATTTCGTCCGCGCGCGCTTCGAGCATTTCGGCGAGACGATAGATGATCTGACCACGGTTGTAGGCGGTGCGTTTCGCCCAACCGGGTCCGGCGGAGGCAGCGGCCTCGACGGCGTTGCGCAGGTCCTTGCGGGTGCAGAGCGGGACGTTGCCGAGGAGTTTGGTTTTGTCGTGGGGATCGTGGATGGGCAGGACGCGCCCGCTCTCCGAACGGATGAACGCTCCGCCGACATAAACTTTGGGGGTTTTGGTGATGGGCAGGCGAGTCATGGCAGTACGGTTTGATGGCCTCGCGCAAAGTCCGCAAAGTCGCAAACGAAGGAAAGGATTACAGTTCCAAAGGTCGCTCGTCCATGCCGTTTGCGGTGCGACGGGTGTCGTTGATCGGCGGCGGCGCGCGCATCTAAGATCGCCGCCGCCAAGGAAAAAAGGAGCGGAAGAGGTGGGATTCGAACCCACGGTGAGTTTAACCCCACGTTCGATTTCGAGTCGAGTGCCTTAAACCAAGCTCAGCCACTCTTCCTGTTCATCTTGAGGTACTTACAGATGGAATCTTAAACCTCGCTTGGCTTTTGTACGGTCAGTTTATACGGTCAGGTTAGCAAAAGAGTGAAAACTGATGCCAACTGACGCAGCAAAAACGCCGGCGTGGACGCCAACCAAAGTTCAGTTCCTCTACAAGCGCCTGAACAACCCCTACTATGTCCGCACTTTCGCGGGTGGCAAGGAAAAATGGACCAGCCTGAAGACCAGCCTGCTCTCGGTGGCCAAAAAATTAGATGACGGCTCTGAGGCGGTGGCTGGACCGGACGAAAACCTGCGGCCCTTGTAGGCGCAGTTACCGTGCTGCCGATACCGTGGGCGGCGAGCCACCATAAAGTTCATCCGAGCGGTGTGACGTACGAGGAGTGGGTGTTCGTCGCTTCGTACCTGCCCCGGCCAGTCTGGAGAATTTGCGGGCATCATCGGTTCTCCCCGGACAGCTCGGCCTGCCCGGGGACTTTCCCTTCCACCAGCCACGTGGCGGCAGCTTGGCCGAACTCCTCCCGCGTCGGCACGCGGCGTTCGCGCGCGAGGAAGTCCGCCACGTACTGGTGCGCCCGCGCGAGAAAACGCTCGTGGCGGTAGTAAATCGGCTGCTTGACGCCGCGGTCGTCGATGAGCCAGTAACCCTGTTGAACGCCGGCCTTGACCTCGTTGTTGTACATCTCCCAGTACAGCACGAACGGACAGCCCCAGCGCAATCCCGCCTGCATCACGCGGCACGAGAGTTCGTCCTGTTGCGAAGCCGGATGATGCACCTGCGCGAACCCATACTCGCCGATGAACACCCGCCGGCCCGGTGCGCCCGGTTTCGCGGGCAGCTTGGACCCGATATAATCCAGCGCCTTGGGCAGCTCGGTCTCGATGTCGGCGCGGTTCGCGTCGTAGGATGAATAGGAAACGTAGTCCACGGGCGTGTGCGGCAGCACGGCGTTGGTCACGCGGGTTTTGCCGTCCATCGCGTCGAGCACACGGTTGACTTCGAGGTAGTAATACACGTTGACCCCGGAGGGGGTCACCTCACGCTTGGCGTCGTCCACCGCCTTCTGGCGGGTGTTCACCCAGTCGATCATGCGTTGCACCTCCTCGGCAGTCGGCACGCGCCGGGGGTCGACGTGCAGCAGGTGCCAATCGCCTTCCCAGTTGCCGAGATAGAAGGTCTTTCCGCTGCCCCGGTAACGGGTCAGGAGGTCCTTCGTCAGATCGTGCATCTGCTGGTATTCCGCCGGGAGACGATCCGCCGCGAACGGGTCTTCCTTGCTGCCGAAGGCGTATGCCCAGAGCACGTAGTTTGCAAAAGGCATGTCCAGCACGGCGCGCGTGGCCGGGTCGCGGCCGGCCATGTCCGCGAGCGTCCTGATGGCCGGGTCCTTGGCCGTGTTGGAGAGTGAGAATTTGATGACGCTGCTGCCCATCTCGCGGATCGCCCTGGCCGTTTCGACCAGCCGGGATTCCGCGGTGAATTGGTAGCTCGCGCCGATGGTCTGCGTGCCGATCACGTAGTTATAGGCGTCCACCGGCGAGAGTGAAGCTCCTCCCGGCGCAGGGTCGGCGTTCGCCGCATGCAACCCCGCCAGAGCCGCCCGCTGCGAACGCCAAGACAATGGCGAGCATGACCCGCGAATCGATTTTTGAGGCGTGGATGGAACCGGTCATCGGCGGGAGAGAAGAGAGAATGCCTGACAGCACAACTGCGGTACGGTGCGTGTGTGCGTTGGTCAAGCCCATGAGGGCAGATCAGTTCAAGAAGAAGGAGCGGCAGTTGCAGGTGCTTTGGAAGAGACGACGCGACGCTTGGGGCGGCATTTCACCAACCCATTCGCGCGGCAGACTCAGGCCCGGGAGATAAGGACGCGGTCCGACAGCGAGACGTTGAAGTTTTCTCTCTTTGGTCTTGATCCGCGATGCTCCTTCAAGAAGCATTCCACAGAGCCGCCTCGGACTTTGCAAGCTCGGGCTCACGCCTGCTCCCCCCTCCATGAACGCATCTCCCATCGACGCCGCGATTATCGCGGTTTATCTCATCGGCATTACCGCATTCGGTATCTGGGTGGGCTACCGCAGACACGCAAGTACCGAGCAATACTTTCTGGCCAGCCATTCGCTGAACTGGTTTACCGTCGGTGCGGCGGTGTTTACGTCTAACATCTCGACCATCCACCTGGTCGGCCTCGCGGCCGGCGGAGCGCACGATGGGATGGTCATCGGCAACTTCGAATGGATGGCCTGTTTCACCCTCATCCTGCTGGCGCTCATCTTCACGCCTTTCTATATCAAATCGGGCGTGAAAACGCTTCCTCAATTCATGGAACGGCGTTACTGCCCGGCGGCCCGCACGTTCCTGGCATTCATCGGCCTGTTGGGCGCGCTGCTGATCCACATCGGCATCAGTCTTTTCGCGGCTGCCAAGGTCTTCGAGAGCTTTCTGGGTGTACCGATGATCTGGACGATCATCGTGCTTTCGATCTTCACCGTGATTTAACGGTGCTGGGAGGATTGAAGGCGGTGGTCATGACGGAAAACGTGCAGGTCTGCCTGCTGCTGGGCGGCGCCACGCTGGTGACCGTGCTCGGGTTGCGGGCGTTGCCGGCGGTCGGGGTGCATGACATCGCCACCTTTCGCGCCACGGCCTTTCCCGGACAATTGCACATGCTGCAACCCATCGTGGACGCCAAGGGGCATCTGAATGGCTTCTCGTGGCTGGCCGTGTTGCTGGGTTACCCAATTTTGGGAATCTGGTACTGGTGCGCCGACCAGACGCATGTGCAGCGGGTGCTGGCGGCGCACAGCGTCATTGACGGCCAGAACGGAGCACTCTTCGCCGGCTTCCTGAAGATCACGCCGGTGTTCCTGATGGTGCTGCCGGGGGTGATCGGCTACGTGCTGTGGCAAAAAGGAGCTATTCATCTGGAGAACGTCGCCGGCAAGGACACCCCCGACTACAACACCATGCTTCCCGTGCTGGTGAACTATCTGGTTCCCGTCGGGTTGCGGGGATTGATCGCCGCGAGCATGGCGGCGGCGTTGATGAGTTGCATGGCGGCGGCGTTGAACAGTTGCGCGACGCTCATTTCGATGGACATCGTGAAGCGAATCCGGCCCGAGACGGACGATCAGAAAACGGTCCTGATCGGACGGGTCTCCACGGGGGTCATCATGGTCCTTGCGATGCTCTGGTCCGCCGCGGGAGATCAGTTCGGCACGATCTTCGAGGCCATCAACAAGATTCCGATGACTTTTGCGCCGGCGGTGACCACGGTGTTCGTGCTGGGGGTTTTATGGAAGCGCGGGACCCGGCAGGCGGCGATGACAACGCTCTATCTCGGCTCCATCATCGGCATCGTTTATTTCGTCCTGGACCTGCCGGGCGTCGGAAGAGCGATTCTGGGCGGCAGGGCGGAGAAAGACTTTGCCGGACTGTTGACTGACCCAATCCAGGGTTTAGGCGTTCCTTTCATGCTGGTCGGTCCGATGATCGCGGTGCTGTGTGTCATCATTTACATTCTCACCAGCCTCCTCACGCCGGCGATGGATGAAGTCGAGGTCGCCAAGGTATGCTGGGATCATCCGCTCGCCTTCCTCAAAGGACCGGTCGAGGCGCTCAATGACCCACGGATAGTGTCTCTGCTCCTGATCTCGGTCGTCGGCGCGCTTTACCTTTGGCTGCGATAAACACCGCACCTTCATGAAATACAATTTTCTCGGGCGCATCGGACTCAGGATGTTGCGGCTTGTTTCGGTGATATTATTTGGTCTGCTGACCTCCCGTGGGTTCGCGCAAAATGATTTCGGGGCTTACTACACCAAGTTAAGCGCGGACGAACCCTGGGAAGGCAGCTCGCGCACGGGCGAATATGCCGATGTCGTCGTGCGCCTTCGGAATCCCGCGGGGCAGTTGGTCTTCTGGCGCGGGAACAGTTACCTCCCGTATTGGAAGACGGGCAGCGGCCAATGGAGTTTGCCCCAGATCGTTCCCCGCAGCGGGGATGGCGACGCGACGATGCCGGACCGGGTGAATCTTTACTCGCACGCGGAGATCATTGAGAACAGCGCAACGCGAGTGATCGTGCATTGGCGCTATCTGCCGACTTTTACGAAGGGGAATCCACGCGGGAAGGTGGACCCGGATAACTTCGTCGATGAGACGTTCACGATTACTCCGGATGGTGTTGTGTCGCGGATGATCAAACAAGGGACTATCAAAATCGATGATTGGAAGGACCCGCTGAATTACACCTCCGAGACGCTCAAATTGTCGGCGGGCGGCGTCACGGAGACGAAACGCACGGCGCCGTCGCGCACTGGGCAAACCACCGCCGCGAAAGGTGAACCTCTGCGGGGACCGCCAATTGTTCAGCCGCGTGTGCAATTTAAATTTGACGAGTCCCGGGGAGACACCACTCAAGAGGACATCAGTAAGACACAGATCACCGTCCCTGGTGCCAGGACGTATTGGAAAAAGGGAGTCTCCGGGACCGCGCTGGAGTTCGACGGATATCACACCGTGGTGTCTTTGCCGGCCGCGAAGGCGCCGCTCCTGAGTGGAGGCAACCTGACCCTGGAAGGTTGGGTCGCATTGGGTGCCTATCCGTGGAATTGGACGCCAATCGTTCAGCAGGGTGATGATGACGGATACTTCTTAGGGGTGGATAGTCATGGATATCCCGGGTTCATGGTAAAAGTGGACAATGTCTGGCAGCAATTGACCGTCCCCGGCAAGCCGCCGTACACCGATGCCAGTCATTTGCAGTTATCTCACTGGTATCATCTCGCGGGAGTCTATGACAAAGTCGGCGGGATGATGCACCTCTACCTTGATGGAAAGGAGATTGCATCCAAGGCCGTGGGACAAGGGGGCGTCCAAACCGTGAATGCGGACATTCGCGTGGGCAAAGCGGGCGTCTTGCGGGCCCCAACGGAGGGCACCAATAATAATAAGCCAACTGATTACGGTCTCGATGGGCTGCTGGATGAAGTGAAAATCTACGATGTCGCGCTCCGTGATTCCCAGGTGGCGCAATCCTATCGAAGTTTTTGTCCCGGACCCGAAGTGATCAATGGGGCGGACATGGAGAAGCGGGCGTTTCCCATCCCGCGCGGCGATGGACAGTTCGGAGCGGTCTACACCCACCTGCCCTACTTTGAAACGTGGGATGATCTATGGCGCGTCGGCCCCTATGCCGACGTGGTCGTCGGATTTGACAGCCTGCCGATCCATTACGTCTTCTGGCGCGGCGTCAGTTACATCCCGATGATGGTGAATGAGTCGAACCAGTGGTATTTCAACGAATTCAGCGAAACGGGCTTCTCGAAAAACGCGCCGGGCGACTGCGAGCCGATGTCCGACAAGGCGTGCCTGGATTCCCACGTTCGGGTGATCGAAAATACGCCGGCCCGGGTGGTGGTTCACTGGCGCTATGAATTGGCCAACCCCGAGCACCATTGGGCGTACTATGACGAAGAGAGCGGTTGGGGCGATATTGCCGATTGGTATTACTACATCTATCCGGACGGAGTGGTTTCCAAGAGGATGCGATGTTATACTTCCGACCCCAAAGCCTGGCACGAGTGGGACGAGCAAATCTTTGTGATGGGAGACGGTCAGCGACCGCAAGGTGTGATCAGCACAAAGCCGGTCATGACTCTGGTGGACCCGGCCGGGAAAGCGGTGGATTATGACTGGACTGAATCGCCACCCAAGCCGGACTACAAGGGGAAGATCATCGAAAAGCTCTATTTCACCGGGCAATATGATCCCTTCACGATTCAGACGTTCACCGGTGGCGACATTTACCGGGGGGAGCGCACCTGGTACTCGACGACCCCCGCCTGGAACCATTGGCCCACGGCGCAGATCGACTCGTCAGGGCGGAACGCATCCTTTCCTGATCGAGCATCGCATAGTTCCATCGGACATCTTTTCTGGCCCGTCAGCCTCAGTGTACGAGGTGCCGCTCCCTATGATGAAAAGGTTTTGCTGGAGGGTCTCACCAACCAAAGTGCTTCCTCGCTCACGGGACTGGCCCAGTCATGGCTGGATGCGCCGGTCGTCAGTGATGTTGCCGGAGGGAGCAGCCAAGGGTACGATCAAGGACAACGCGCCTATGTATTCACTACTGCGGGAACAACTCTGTCCTTCCGCATTGACGCTGCGGAGAAGCGGTCGATTCGGAACCTGTGCTTTGTGGTTAAGAACTGGCCTGCCCGTACATCCTTGGCAGACCTGAAGATCAATGGCGCTCCCCAGGTCGCCAGCCCGAATTTCCGGCAGGGTGTCACGATTGATACGGATGGTAATTATACGCTGATCGTCTGGGTGGGCCTGTCCGCGGATGCGAAACAGACATTTGAGATTAGCAGTCGACACTAGCTTCTCCCCTTATGAAATCAAAATCCCTCTGCTTCGGTATTGTCCTGCCCGTGTTGCTTTGTTGCACGGGAATCTGGCCGTTAGTCGCCCAGGATATTCCCACCGCCGCTCCGCTGAATATTACTCTTCCCAAGGATGACTTTCAGGCCAAGGAAACTCGGAAGTATGTCGAAGAAGTTCCTGTTGCCGGCTATCAGCATGCCTCGCCGGCCGCCTACGAGGCGTTTCGCGATTTGAAATACGGAGTGCGCATTCACTGGGGGATTTACTCGATTCTAAACATCACGGATACGTCGTGGCCTTTTTTGAAGATGTCCTACGCGAAGAAGCAGGCCTACAATGAATTGTATAAAACATGGAATCCCACCGGCTTCGATGCTGATGAATGGATGAAAATGTTTCGCGATGACGGGATGAAGATGTTCGCCTTCACCGCGAAACATCATGAGGGTTTTTCCATGTTCGATACACGGACGCATGTAAAAAAGCGGGTGAACTGGACGGCGGTTGGAGGCCCGGTGATCGAAGATTGCGATTTGGCCTATAGCATCATGGAAACCCCTTTTCACCGGGATATCGTTAAGGAATTGTGCGACGCCGGTCATAGATACGGACTTGCCATCGATCTTTATTATTCCAATCCCGATTGGTACGACGCGGATTTCCGGCCCTATGTAGATCATCCGATCCCGGTAACGACGAAACCTGTCCCCGGTGCGAGTTCGATAGATCCCAAGGGTCTCGTGTTGAAAAACGCCCCTGCCCCGACCGAGGAGGAACGGACGCGGATGATGACGCGCTATCGGCAACAACTGACTGAGTTGCTAACAAACTATGGCAAGATCGATATGATCTGTCTGGACATGTGGCTCGGCAAAGAAGTTTGGCCCGCCATGCGGGACACGATGTTTGCGCTCCGCAAGATTCAACCCGATGTCATGCTGCGCGCCCGGGGCATTGGCAATTATGGAGATTATTTCACTCCCGAGCGTTTTGTCCCGGGAGAATGCAAAATACCGACATGCCCTGGTTCGTGATTTATCCGCTTGGAACTTCTTTTGCTTATGATCCTAACCCGAAGGCTTACAAAGGCGGCGCTTGGATCGTGCGGAACCTGATCGACGCGGTGGCGAAGGGAGGAAACTTCATGGTCGCGGTGGGGCCTGATAAAGATGGCAGATTTTCTCCCACCGCAGTTGAAAACCTCAAGATGGCCGGCGATTGGCTCAAGGTAAACGGACCGTGTATTTATGCGACTCGCCCCTATTTGCGATTCCACGATGGTGAAGATTTACGGTTTACCCGTTCCAAGGACAAAAAATTGGTCTATATCATTAGCTTGAAGTGGCCGGGTAAAACTCTCCAGACGAAGCTGGTCAAGCCGCTGCCGGGATCGGCCATTCGCATGATCGGCTTCGATCATGATCTATCCGTGGCATCAGGATGGCGAAACCTTATCAATCGAAATGCCCGCGGAGTTGCAGGACGAAGCAAAGCGTCCCTGTCAAATGGCTTACGCGTTCAAAGTGGACTCACAGCCCTGGGAGAAGTTCGAAGCGTCGCTGCCGGCGGAAATATCACCAGCGGCAGGGTCCAAGCAACAAAACTAGAGTCAATGCCGTTGAGGAATTTGTCTGACTTGTGAGATTGCGGGGTTTGCCAAGAGGCGGAACCCGTTGATTTCAGACGGCGCAAATGGCTTTTCCTCGATTTCGAGGCGGTGCTGCCTGCCCGTAGTGCCGACAGAGATCATCGCGCGGCGCGGTCCCGCCAGACGCTGCCTGCCGCAAGTCACGGCGGCGGAGTTGCTCGTGGGGCTGGTCCACCGCGTCAGCCAGTCGCATGACAAAAAATCAGCGGGCCAGTGCCAACCCATATGTGAAAAAATAAGCCTCTACAGCGTTTCTCGGTTGCGTGTAATGCCTCCGCGGCCCCGGGGCGGTGGCTTGTGCGTACCACCTCCGCAGCCCCGGCAGGGGCGGCAGAGTTCAGTATCCAGGTGCCGGGTTGGAGCCCACCGTCTTTAGACGGTCTGCCTTGGAGGGTGGCGGGTGGCGCGTTAAGGTGGGCGGCTGCATGGCCAACTACCACCATCGTGGGCACACGGTCTCGGACTGCAAGTACCACCTGATCTGGGTGACCAAGTACCGCTGGCCGGTGCTCAAGGGGGACCTGGCGGTGCGTTGCCGCGACCTGATCCGCGAGATTTGCCGGGCGCGGGAGGTGGCGGTGGTGCGTGGAGCGGTGTCGCCCGACCACGTGCATCTGCTCGTCAGCGCGCCGCCGGTGTTGTCGCCGGCCAAGCTGGCGCAGTACTTGAAGGGCAGGAGTTCGCGCAAGCTGCAGGAGGAGTTCCCGAGTTTGCAGAAGCGTTATTGGGGCCAGCACCTGTGGGCACGGGGCTACTTTTGCGCGACGGTCGGAGCGGTCGATGAGAAGACGATCAAGCGCTACATCGAGGAGCAGAAGTGGGACGAGGATGGCGAGGGAACGTTCCGCATCGTGGCCGACCCGCCGTGAGGCCAGGGGTCGCCGCCGATGCCTTGCCAGCCGGCCCGGGCCGGGGGCTTTCCAAGCGGCTTCTAGCCGCCACCGGACTTTTAGTCCCATCGCATCCTACCGGCTTGAGCCTGGTAGTCGTTGAGCCCACGGCGCAAGCCGTGGGAACGGTCCTTCCCCAGAGGACAAAGCCCCGGCAGGGGCTCGGACGCGTTTGCTGATCCTTCCCCACGGCTCGCGCCGTGGGCTAAACTCTTGCGCCCCTGCCGGGGCTTGAGGAAACCTTACACCCAAACGAAAAACGCTTTAGACCAGAACTTCAGCAGGACTTTGAGAGGGGTCGATAGACGCTTGGCCAGAAAAGCAGAGGGTGTGTTGTAAAAAGTTGTTGAGCTAATCAGGCGAGTCTCCGAAGGAGCAGTCGCATCATCGCACGCCAGAGCCACGCATTGGCGCTGACGATGTGGTCTTTTCGTATGTTGTCGGCACATGCACCGCGTGCTTGTGCGAAACTGCTCGAACGGATCGGAGCAGTCCGATAAGATGAAGCTCGCCCACACCGTCTCCCGCCACGCTGCAAACAACGAACGGCGCAAGGCTGGTTGACAAGAAGCTCGCCCCCGTTCCATGCATGTCCTCGTCATCGAAGACGATCCAAAGATTGCCGGTTTCGTTGCCACAAATTTGAGGCAGGAGGGGCACGCCGTCACCCTCGCGGAGGACGGCGAGGCGGCGATGCGTGCCATGTCCGGACCTGCGCTCACGCAGTTCGATGCGCTGGTGCTGGACCTCATGCTCCCGAAGATCGACGGTGCCAGCGTGCTCGCCGCGTTGCGCGCTCGCGGCAGTGATCTCCCGGTCCTCATTCTCAGCGCGCTTGACTCGGTGGACGACCGAGTGCGCGGCTTCCGCAACGGGGCCGACGACTACCTGGTCAAACCCTTTGCCTTTGACGAACTCCTGGCTCGACTATTCGCCCTGGTCCGGCGCGCGACCGCCTCGGCTTCCAGGTCAACGGTGCCGACCCGCCTGACGCTGGCAGACCTGCAACTCGACCGTTTATCACGGCGGGCCTGGCGGGGAGCGACGCTCATCGGACTGCAGCCGCGCGAATTCGCCCTCCTCGAATATTTTCTGGGCAACGTGGACCGCGCTCTGACCAAGGCCATGATTCTCGAACACGTCTGGGGATGGACGTTCGATCCCCGCACGAACGTGGTGGACGTGCTGGTCTTCCGCCTCCGAAACAAGATCGACCGGGAGCACGCTCAAAAACTCATCCATACGATCCGGGGGATTGGCTATGTTTGTCGCGTGGGTTGAGCGCTGGGGACGCTCGTTGAGCCTGCGCATCAGTGTCTGGTACGCCTGCGGCTTCTTCGTGAGTTTTCTGCTGGTGGTGCTTTTCGCGCGTTGGATCATCACCGATGCCGGTGCACGCGCCGACCGCGATGAGATTTTGCAGGAGTTCACTCTGGATTCGACCCGGTATCGGCAGCTTGGGGCGGAGCGTTTTCAGCGGGAGCAAGAAGAGGAATCCGCCGACGTTGAAACCACGCTGCTGCGGTTATCCAGGCCGGATGGTTCGACCCGCACCATCGTTCCACCGCTCGGCGTGGGAAAGGCACTCGTGCCCCGGCTCGATCAACAGTTGCTAGCGCACCGTGAGAAGGGTTGGCAGCGTTTTCGTTCCGACGACGGCGAGAACCTGTGGCAAGTTTACGCCGACCAAATGCCCGACGGCGGATGGCTCCAGGTGGCCAAGAGCGACGACCGCAGCCAGGAACTCCAGGAGCGACTCGGCCATGCTCTTCTGCCTGTGACGGGATTGGTGATCATCCTCGCGCTGGCCGGGGCGGCCGGATTCACCACCCGGGCACTGCGTCCGCTGCGGCGGCTCATCGACACCACGCGCGCCGTGGTCGATTCCGGAGACATGACCGCCCGCGTCCCGATCAAGGCGGGCCGGGGAAGCGAGCTGGACGAACTCAACGGGCTGTTCAACCGGATGCTGGCGAAAAACGAGGGTCTCATCCGTGGAATGCGCGAGGCGCTGGACCATGTCGCCCACGATTTGCGCACCCCGCTCGCCCGCTGGCGTTCCTCCGCCGAGACAGCGTTACGGGACAAAAATCCGACGGTCGAATCGCGCGGCGAAGCGTTGGGAGAAGCCGTGGAGGAATCCGAGCGCGTCTCCGCGATTTTGCGCATTCTCATGGACATCTCGGAAGCCGAGCATGGCACGATGCGCCTGAACCTGGAGGTAGCCGAACTCGCCCCTCTGGTGGCCATCGCGGTCGGCCTGTACGAATATGTCGCCGAGGCGCGCAACGTGACCATTTGCAGTGCCGTGCCCGCCGGGTTGGTGGTCCTGGCCGATGCGTTGCGCGTGCAACAAATCGTTTCCAACCTCCTCGACAACGCCATCAAATACAGCGACCACGGCGGGACGGTTCACTTGGCTGCCGGCAGTGGAGAATCCCCTTCCGAGGTCTGGTTATCGGTCCGGGACGATGGCGCTGGCATCGCCGCGCACGATCTGCCGCGAATCTGGGATCGACTCTACCGGGGTGACCAAAGCCGGTCGGAACCCGGTCAAGGGTTGGGATTGAGTCTGGTGAAGGCGGTGGTGGAAGCGCATCAAGGTCGGGTGACGGTGTTCAGCCGGGCCGGCCACGGTTCGATTTTCAAAATTTTCCTACCAGCCTCGACGAATCATCCCGCACGAAAGGATTGAATTTGCGCGCGATGGTCGGGGTCGGGAGAAGCCACCGCTTTTTATCGGACGCGCGGGACAGTCTGGAATCGTCCGTGCAAAATGACCGAACTGTCATTGGTCGGTTCTTTGGTCTGTCACTAGCTTCATCTTGCCGCTGATGCGTGGCGTGGTTGTCGCGCAGTGTTCGGCATCCAACAAAAACCAAAACGTCCATGAAAACATCATCCCTGCTCACAGTCCTCATCACCTGCGGAGCCTTCGCTACGCTCTCCGCCCCCTCCGCCCAAGCGCAAACCAAGACTCCGGCCACAGCACTGCTCGCCAAGGCCAAGGTCTCTTACGCGGACGCCGAGAAAACTGCCATGCAAACGGTGCCGAACGCCACGATCAAGGAATCCGAGTTGGAGAATGAGGACGGCAGCCTGCGCTGGTCATTCGATCTGACCACCCCCGGCAGCAAGAAGATTACCGAGGTCGGCGTGGATGCAGTCACCGGCAAAGTCGTCGAGAACAAGGTCGAAAGCGAAAAAGACGAGGCCGACGAGGAAAAGGGCGAGAAAAAAGAACACCATAAGAAGAAGGACTAAGAACCTGTGTGGCTAAAAGGTCTGGCCGATAAATGCTGATGCTGGCAGGATCGCGGCATGAGCTGTCCGAGCGACCTGAGCGAGGGCCGGTGGCAGAAGATCGCGCCGTTTTTCGAGTGGCCTGACCCGCGCTACGGCTACGGCGTTCCACCCGGCCGGACGGCCTGACGCGGACCCCGCGCGGGCTGCGGAGGATACGAGGCGGGTGGGCAACGTCTTTCCGGGAAATCGTCGGACGACGACGCACAAAAAGCCTTGCGCCTGTTAGGGAAATCGCTACAAACGACGCTCGATCAAGTCCTTGACGACGTTTCGGAACGTCCCGGGCTGGACCAGGGCCGCGTCCCTCGGTCCGGCGGCCGGGCGTTCGCTGAGACGCCGCGCCGACGCGATCCCCGGTGCCACGACCCCGGTGCCATTCCACGCCGTCACCGCCGCCTCGTTGTGGGAGGCGCACGCCACTCCGTCCATGAAAACCAATCTGTACCCACGCCGCTGCCCGTTCGCGCTCGGCACCGGCCTGCTCGCCCTGGGCCTGGTGCCGTTCCTCGCCGCCACCGCCCCCGCGCTAGACCTCCTCGTCAACCCCACCGCCCCCAACGGGTTCATCGGTACGTACGTCGGCCCGAGCTACACGATCCCGGCCTCTGGCGTCGTGTATGACACCGAGTACATCGGTTACGACGGCACGGGCACGGTCACCCACAGCGTTGGCACGAACACCGCCGTCGACGTGTATCTCGGATACAACCCCGGCGGCACCGGCCACTACACGCTCAGCGGCACGGGCACGCTCTCGGCAGGCAATGAAGTTGTCGGCTTCCAGGGCAGCGGCAGTTTCATGCAGACCGGCGGCACGAATGCCATCGGCAGCTTCCTGACCGTGGGCAACACTACCACCGGCAGCTACACGCTTGGCGGCACGGGCGCGCTCTCGGCGAGCGGGGAAACCATCGGCAACGGCGGCAGCGGCAGTTTCACGCAGACCGGCGGGACCAACACGGTCGGCGGCATCCTGGGCCTCGGGGCGAACAGCGGCAGCAGCGGCATCTACACGCTCACCGGGGGCACGCTGGCCGCCGACACCGTGGCTGGCGGCCACGGCGCGGCCACGTTCAACTTCAACGGCGGCACCCTCCAGGCTGCGGGCAGCAACACCACCTTCGTCACCGGGCTGACGAACGCCAACGTCCAGGCGGGCGGGGCGGTCATCGACTCCAACGGCTTCGACGTGACCATCGCGCAGCCGCTCCTCCACGACGCCGCGCCCGGCGTCACCGCCGACGGCGGCCTGACCAAGAACGGCGCGGGCACGCTCACCCTCAACGGCGGCAACACCTACGCGGGCGCGACCACGGTCAACGCGGGCACCCTCGCCGTCGGGACGGGGACCAGCCTCGGCAACGGCGGTGTCAACGTCACCGTGGCCAACGGCGGCGCGTTCGCGCTCAGCGGCACGGGGGCGGTTTCGGCGGCGAACGAGAACCTCGCCGGTAGTTTCGTCCAGAGCGGCGGCACGAACACGGTCGGCAACCTTCTGACCGTCGGCGTTAGTTATACGCTCAGCGGCACGGGGGCGGTTTCGGCGGCGAACGAGAACCTCGCCGGTAGTTTCGTCCAGAGCGGCGGCACGAACACAGTCGGCAACTCTCTGAACCTCGGCGGTAGTTATACGCTTGGCGGCACGGGGGGGCTCTCGGCGGCGCAGGAGGTCCTGGGCAACGGCACCGACAGCACCTTCGTCCAAAATGGCGGCACGAATAGCGTGGGCACTCTTCAATTTGGCGGCCAGGCTAGCGGCGGGAATCAAACCTATGCCCTGAACGGGGGCGTCCTTGAGACCGGCAGCGTGTCCTCCCTCCGCCACGGCCCTCTCGGTGCTCAGATCGACACCTTCAATTTCAACGGTGGCACCTTGCAGGCTTCGGGGAACAATACTTTTTTCGTCAGCGGGCTGAACACCGCCAACGTCCAGGCAGGCGGGGCGGTCATCGATTCCAACGGCAACACCGTCACCATCCGCCAGCCTCTGGTTCACGACAGCGCCTTGGGCGCGACCGCCGACGGCGGGCTGACCAAGCTGGGCACGGGCACGCTCACGCTCTCGGGCCTGAACACCTACACCGGCGGCACCACCGTCAGCGGCGGTGTGCTGGAGGTGGCCCTCGGCGGCACGCTCGGCACGGGCGACGTGAGCGTCCAGATCACCTGCGTGCACCTCACCCTGGACACCGGCGTGCTCGACGCCATCAACAACTCCGCCCGCCTGACCCTCGATGGCGGCGGCACCCCCGGCGTGGCCGACGTGGGCTATCTCCAACTCAACGGCAACGTCGTCACCGTCAGCAGCCTGGACCTGGGCGGCACGCTCTACACCTCGGGCATCTTCACGAGCCTGACCAGCCCGGATTACATCGCCGGGGCGGGCGAGGTGATCGTCGGGGCGGTGCCCGAGCCGTCCGCCTGGGCGATGCTGCTCGTCGGGGCGGGCTTGCTCGGCGGCGCGCGGCGCTGGCGGCGCGGGCGATAAAACGGTGCGGAAAGATCGTCAACGGAACCGACAATTTCATAAATCGGTCGAAGGCAGAGGGCATTGACCCCCCGGTGGTTCGCCGCGTCGTGCTTCCGGTTCACCTCAGGTTTTGTGCACGCGTCCCATTGTTAGCGGACGATGCTTGGATGCCGCCGTCGCTGGCGGGCCAGCCGCCCGTGTTGCTGACCGGGCGGGTGGGCTGGGAGGAAAGCGTGCGTTGCAGCATCGGGTTGAGCGCGAAGGCCGTGTCGGTGCTCCACCGCGACCACTTCTCTCGGATGGTCTCCGCGGAATCCGTTTGCAGGTTCGGCGTGGGCGGAGCCGGCGCGCGGAAGTTGTAGACCCCCCAACTGTCGCTGCCGCTGCCGTGGGTGGCCTTGTAGTTCCACACCGTCCAGTTCATCCCGTGCGCGGCAAACTGGGCGGCAGCGTACGCCCAGCCGGGCTCCGGCGCGAAGCAGTTGAATTCGCCCACGTAGACGGGCACGCCCCACCGGCGGTGCTCCTCCCATTCCTTGACCTGTCTATCGACGGCCGCTTTCTGCTTGCCGAGGTTGTTCCAGTCCCATTCGTAGCTGTGCGTCTGGTAGAGCACGTTCTTCCAGCCGAACTGCCCGGGTGGCGGCAGGGTTTCCAATCCCCAGCCCATGTACTTGCCGTTGACCTGACCGCCCCAGCAGCCTTCCATCGAGATCACGTGGTCGGGATCGACGGCGCGGATCGCCTTGTAAAACCGGTCGTACATCGCCCACAACGACTCCCGGGTGGGCGCTCCGTAGGGTTCGTTGAGCAGATCGTAGGAAGCCACCCAGGGGTTGCCCTTGAAATGCGCCGCCAGGCGCGTCCAGATTTCGGTGGAACGCCGCTGATCCTCCTCGTTTTTCCAGAAGTCGAAGTCGAGGCCGGTCTCCTTCGGTTTGCGGATGCGGCCAGTGGTGTCGGCACCCGTCTGGCCGCCGGGAACCCCGTGGAGATCGAGGATGGTGTAAATGCCGCGTTTCGCCCCTTGCGCCACGCACCAGTCCAGGCGCTGGAACGCGTCCGCCCGCCACACGCCGTTCTCGTCCTGCAAGTTGCGATACCAAAAGGGCACGCGAACGACGTTCATGCCGAGCGCGGCGATATGGTCGAAATCTTTCTCGTTGATCCATGTATTCTCGTAGGCAGCGATCAGGTTGTCGCAGGTCGCCGCGCCGAAGCGCTTGGTGAGGAGTTCGCGGGCTGACCAATCGTCCTTCACGCCGGAAGAATCCAGCGGGGTCATCCACGACTCGAAGAGCAGCCAGCCGCCGAGGTTGACGCCACGCAACACGACCGGGGCACCCGCTCCGTGGGCCGTGCGCAATTCCGGGCCGACGGCTGTCAGGAACGGGTCTGCGGCCCTGGCCAAGCTGCTTCCACCGAGGCCGATGAACAGAGCGAGGAGGCATTTGGACACTCCGTCGAGGGGGATGAGGTGGTGCATGAGTTTCTGATGGGATGGGCGAGCACTGGCATGCTGTCGGGAAACGAGAAACATGGAAAGGTCGCGGCAGCAAGGGCAGGCCGTAAAAATGAGGGGCCGACCAACCCTTCCCGCTGACGCCATCGATGATAATCCTTTGTTTTAACGGGCGGGGTCTGCGGCGTTGTCCTGCGCGGGGACCACCATCGGCGTGGCCGGGTCGCAGGGTTTGTCCACGCGGATGATCTCCCGGCTGGCCGCCATCTCGGTGATGAGCTGCACCTGCGTGGGCGCGGCCCCGGTTTCGTCGAAGATCGTCAGCGCGTTCGGTCCGTCGGTGAGCCAGCACTCGGGCAAATACAAACTGCTGACGCCGGATCTTCTCCGGGTAACGGCCCAGGTTATGCCCGTTGAGCCAGACCGTGCCTCGCGTGAGCCCCGCGTAGGTGACGCCGGTAGATGGGGTGCGCGCCGGTTTCCGGCCGGGCGGTTCGCGCGGAAGCTGGTGCGGAACGCGGCGGGCAGGCCGTTCGTTTCGCCGACGGCTGTCCACGGTCGGGTAGCGGACACCGCCGCGTCCACCCCGCCGCGCATCCGCCAGTTCTTCACGGGCAGATCGGTCCCGTTGAACGCCAGCGTCACCGGACCGAACAATCCCTTCGGGTGAGTAATCGTTCAAGCGTGCCCAGATAGTTGAACGCCTTCTCGCGTCCGGCGTGGGAGGTGAACACCGCAAGCATGTTGTTCCCGGCGGCGAGGGGCACCTCGATATCGCCATTTGTCGCCGTGCATGGCTGATTGCTTTCGGCGCGGCTGGCCGTTGACGAACACGCTCCGCGTTGTTCTCGCCGGCGAAGTGCAGCGTGCCGGTGCCGTCGGCGGGGACTGCCACGTTCGCGCGATACCAGGCAAACGCGCTGGTGTCGCCATCCGCGCCCATCTGCAACGGATCGTCGGAGCGTTTCCATTTGGAATCGTCGAAGTCCGGCGAGGCTTCCCGCGCCGTGGCCATTTGCCAGCCCTCGAACCCGGGCGCGGCGACCGTGTCCACTGCGGGGTTTGCCGCCGACCGCCAGGTGTTGCGCGGCGCCTGCCCCGTAGACGGCGACGTGCCCGCAGGAGGGTTGCCCGTACGGACGCTCGATCAGCAGGGAGGCGCCCCTGCGCCTGTCCTCGAAACTCGGAGACGTACTGCCGGCCCGACGACCACGCGACTGCTTGTCCCTCGGGCCGACGCAGCCACGTGTAAAGCGCCTGCTCCGAATTGAGGGCGACGACGCGCACGCGGCGGTGACCGTCCGTGAGCACGCAGGCATCCGGCGACACTGCTCGGGGAACTTGACGGCCACACGCGGCATGGAGCGGATTGCCCAGGTTGACCGTCAGGCCGCGGCCTTTTTCGGCGACGCGCAAGGGCTGCTCGGTAGCCAGGACGACCGCCCCGCTGTCGCCCGGCCGCCCGTAAGTGACGATGGTCGTCGTATCCCCGTCCCGCGCCACGGCCAGGACGCGCACGCTGCGTTTCGGCGATACTTCAGCCCCGGCGCGACGGTGGCGTCCTGGGGCAGCGCGAAGGTTCTCAAATTGGTCCATCGTGATGGATGCTGCCGTCCTTCAATGTGGCGACGGCGTCCGTCTCCACGGATTAGCGCAGGAACACGAGCGTACCCGCCGGGCTGCGGCGCGCCCCGATGAGCTGCGCGCCGGTGACGAGGTCCTTGTACTCCTCCGAGGCGTCCGACCCATCCGCCAGGATATCAGGGAAACTCGCCGCGACCTGGTTGGCGCGTTTCATCCGGTAGTAGATCGGCCGCAGGTCGCCCGCCTGGCCGATGGCCGCGCCGTAGTCGTAGCTGGCCGCGCCGCTCGGATCGTTCCAGGTGTCGAAGTTGTTGCCGCCGTGGAGCATGTAGAAATTTTGGCCCGCGCCGCCGCCGCGCCATGATCGGCCCAGTTGTCGGTTTCGATCTCCCGGAAACGCTTGCGCTCCCAGCGGACCGTAGAGGTCGAACCAGCCGGCTCCAGAACTCCGTGCTGTACCAGGGGGTCGTCCGCGGGAGGTATCCGGGTCGTTCGGGGCGGGCGCCACCGCCGTGGTGCAGGCCGCTCATGAAATGCGGCACCTCGATGCCGAGGCTCTCCGCCTTGTCTTCGAGGTGGTCGAAATACGGGTCGTGAACCACGCCCCAGCCTTTAGGATGCTCGTTCTCCAATTGCACCATGATGACATTGCCGCCCGCGATGAATCTGGTGCTGCGCGATGATGGGCAAAATCTTGTCGTACCAATGATCGTTGACCGCCAGATAGTGCGGATCATCGGTGCGGACGTGCATCGGCGGCTTGAACCGCAGCCAGAGGGGATAGCCGCCGGAATCCCATTCCGCGCAGACGTAAGGCCCGGGGCGGACCGTCGCGTACAGCCCGAGTTGTTGCGCCGTGTTCAGAAATGCGCCGATGTCCCGCGTCGCCCGTGAAATTGAACTCGTTTTCGCGCGGTTCGTGGTAAGTTCCAGAACGCGTAGGTCTGCACGCAGTTGAAGCTCGCGCGCTGGAGCCGCAGGAGACGGTCGCGCCAGAGTTCGTGGGGCACGCGCGGATAGTGGATGCTACCCGAGGCGACATAGGTGCACTGCCCGTTGATGATGAATCCGCGCCCGTCGATGTCGATGGCCGGTTTCGCTGTAGGGACCGGCGGGTACATGTGGTCATCGACGCCCCAGGCAGGCTGGAAAGTCAGAAGGGTGAGGGCAAACAGACCGGTGAAGGCCAGACGTTGGCAGCGCATGGGGTTTGGTGACGTTGTGGGGAGGCGGCGGACGCTGGCATCCATCCTTCACCGTGGGCTGGACCTGGGCAAGCCCCGGAGATGCGGCGAGTCCCCCGCGCCGGGAAACGCCGTGACTTTCGCGGCGAGGTATTGTTAGGTTTTGATTCGTGCCACGTTCCGCTGAGTCTCCCGTTCTCCCCGCGAAAATCCACCGTCCCCGCGCTGCCGCCCGGGGCAACGGCCACCGCCCCGCGTCGTCCGCGCCGGCCCTGATCTTCGGCGATCTCTGGCCCTACGATCCCGCGCCGGAAACGGCCGAGCCGAACATCAAGCCGCGCTACGAACTTTTCATCAACGGCGAGTTCGTCGCGCCGAAAGAGCGGCAAGTATTTCGATTCGATCAATCCCGCCACCGAGGAAAAGCTGGCCGAAATCGCCCTCGCCGGACCGGCCGACGTGGACGCGGCTTTCACGGCGGCGCAAGGCGGCGTTCGACGGCGGGTGGGGCAAGATGCCCGGGCGCGGAACGCGGCAAGTATCTTTTCCGCATCGCGCGGCTGTTGCAGGATCGTGCGCGGGAGTTTTCCGTGGCCGAAACCCTCGACGGCGGCAAGCCGATCAAGGAATCGCGCGACTTCGACGTGCCGATGGCGGCGGCGCATTTCTTTTATCACGCGGGCTGGGCGGACAAGCTGGATTACGCGTTTCCCGGCCCGCGCCGGCCGCAGCCGCTGGGCGTGGTCGGGCAGGTGATCCCGTGGAATTTCCCGATGCTGATGCTGGCGTGGAAACTGGCTCCGGCGCTGGCGTGCGGGAATTGCGCGGTGCTCAAGCCGGCGGAAACGACCAGCATCACGGCGTTGAAATTCGCCGAGATTCTGCGCGACGCGGAATTGCCGCCTGGCGTGGTCAATTTCGTGTGCGGTGCGGGCGAGGTCGGCGCGGCGGTGGTGCGCCATCCGCTGGCGGCGAAGGTGGCGTTCACGGGTTCGACGGAAGTGGGCAAGGCGATCATGCGCGAGACGGCGGGCAGCGGCAAGCGGCTGACGCTCGAACTCGGCGGCAAGGCCGCGAACATCGTGTTCGACGACGCGCCGCTCGATCAGGCGGTCGAAGGCGTCGTCAACGGCATTTATTTCAACCAGGGGCACGTCTGTTGCGCGGGCAGCCGGCTGCTGGTGCAGGAGAGCATCGCCGAGCGGTTTCGTCGACAAGCTCAAGACGCGGCTGGCGAGTTTGCGCGTGGGCAATCCGCTCGATAAGAACACGGATGTGGGTGCGATCAATTCGCGCGGGCAGCTGCAGCGCATCCGCGAAATGGTGGCGGCCGGGCGAGGCGGAGGGCGCGCAGCTTTACCAGCCGCCGGGGTGCCGGTTGCCCGAGAAGGGGTTCTGGTTTGCGCCGTCGATCTTTACCGGGGTGACGCCGAGTCACCGGGTGGCGCGGGAGGAGATTTTCGGGCCGGTGTTGAGCGTGCTGACCTTCCGCACGATGGAGGAGGCGATCGAGAAGGCGAACAACACCGCGTACGGTCTTATCGGCGGGCGTGTGGACGGATAAGGGGTCGCGCATCTTGCAAATGAGCGCCGCGCTAAAGGCCGGCGTGATGTGGGCGAACACATTCAACCAATTCGATCCGGCCTCACCCTTCGGCGGGTACAAAGAAAGCGGCTTCGGCCGCGAAGGCGGCCGACAGGGGTCTGGGCGCCTACGTGAAACTGAGCTGAAAGTGGGTCTCGCGCAAAATCCGCTGTGCTGCCAGAGAAAAGAAGATGAGAGGGAACGGGTGGCGCGCCACTCGCTTGGAGAAGCGTGAGAATTTGAGCCACAGCCGACCGGGTTTGGCTCGCACCACGCAAAAGAAGTCGGTCTCGATCCGTACCCCGGCTTTATCCGTGTCTGGGGATCGACGCGCTCGAAGCCTCTTGACTTTTGCCAGCGCGTAGTATGTTCCCGCTGCCGTGTAGCGATGTAAGCACTGTCTGAGTTTCTCGGATACTCTCTTCGATTTTGCAGGCTCGGTTCAGTTCGGGGTGTAGCTTAGCTTGGTAGAGCGCCTGGTTTGGGACCAGTTTGGGGCAGAATTACCCTTTTGCGCTCACGTTATCTCACTCGCTCAAAAGCGCGGTTTTCCGAGGCGCGGGCGCGGCACCGCTTGTTCTCACGTGTTCTCATGTTCATCCCATTTGAACCGCGTCGGGTTACAAAACGGGTGACAAAACCGGCGAGTCGCTGAAGCGCAGATAACGCACCTGCCGCAAGTAACGCAGGCGCGAATGACCGCACCCGACGCACGCCTCATGACTGAACCGTAAACCGGCGCGAACGAGAGCCGTACCCCGAGGACATTCGGGCGGCTACGGAAAAGAGGCCGGACCTCATGCCCGCGACCCAATGAGCGCTCCATCCGCCAGTCCATCCATTTATACCGCCGCGCCTTTTCCTCGTTTGCGGATTCCGATCCCGATCTTTGAGGCACGGGTGCAGGCCGGGTTTCCTTCGCCGGCCGAGGGCTACCTGCAACGTCCGATCGACCTCAACGAACTGCTGGTGCGCAACCCGCCCTCGACCTTCATGGTGCGCGCCGAAGGCCAGAGCATGATTCACGCGCCAATCCAGAGCGGCGACCTGCTCATCGTGGACCGCTCCCTGGAAGCGCACGACGGCAACATCGTGCTGGCCGTGATCGACGGGGAGTTCACCGTCAAGACGCTGCGCAAGACCAGGACGCGGGCGTGGCTCCAACCGGAGAACCCGGCCTTCCCTGACATCGAGTTGACCGAGGACCGCGAGCGCCGTGCTGTGGGGCGTTGTCTCCGGGAGCGTGCGCCAGTTTCCCCGCCATGTTCGCCCTGATTGATTGCAACAGCTTCTATTGCTCCTGCGAGGCGGTATTCCAGCCGCGACTGTGGGGTAAACCCGTGGTCGTCCTCTCGAACAACGACGGGTGCGTGATCGCCCGCAGTTCGGAAGCGAAGGCCGCCGGCATCCCCATGGGCGCGCCAGCGTTTCTATGGCGCGAGCAGTTCGCCAAGCAGGGTATCGAGGTCTTTTCATCGAACTACGAATTGTACGGCGACATGAGTCGCCCGCGTGATGCAGGTGCTCGGGGATGCAGCGGCAGCCATTGAGGTTTACAGTATTGACGAAGCGTTTCTGCGGCTGGACGGCAGCGCACAACAGCTTCTGCCGGTCGGCCGTCGAATCCGCGCGCGCAGGTGCGACAATGGACGGGTATTCCGGTCGGGGTCGGGATGGCGTCCACGAAGGTGCTGGCGAAGCTGGCAAACCGGCACGCGAAGAAAAACGGCGGGGTGTACGCGCTGGACCACGAGAGCGCTGAAGCGCAGGAGCTGATCGAGGCGTGGCCGGTGGCGGACCTTTGGGGCGTGGCCGGCCGGCTTGGAGAAGCGGCTGGCGCGGCTGGGCATCCACACCGCGGGGCGAATTGGCTCGCGCGAAACGTTCACTCCTGCGGCAGAGCTTCGGCGTGGTGGTCGAGCGGATGGCGATGGAACTTGAGCGGCGTGTCCTGTCTGGAACTGGAAGAGGTGCAGCCCGACCGAAAGAACATCTGCTGTTCGCGGTCGTTCGGACGGCCGGTCGAGAGCCTGGAAGAACTGCGCGAGGCCGTCGCCATCGCACGCCACGCGCGCCGGGGAGAAGCTGCGTGCGCAGGGGTTGGCGGCATCGGCGGTGTGCGTGTTCCTGGTGACCAACCGCCACGAGCTCGAGGAGCCGCAGTACTGCCCGCAGGCGGGGCGCGAATTGATTGTGCCGACCTCGTTCACGCCAGAACTGATCGGCGAATGCCTGCGCGTGCTCAACGCCATCTACAGGCCCGGGTTCCGGTACAAGAAGTGCGGCGTGCTCTGCCTGGACCTCGTGCCCGACGACGAGAAGCAGGCGAGCCTATTTCGACCGGTGGACCCGGAGCGCGAGGAAAAAGAGCGGCGGCTGATGGAGGCCGTGGACAGGCTCAACCTGTGGGGCGGACGCGGCACTGTGCGGGCGGCGTCCGCGGGGACCGGCAGCCAAACAGGAATGGCAGATGCGCCGGGAGCGGAAGTCGCCCTGCTACACGACTCGGCTGGAAGACGTGCCGACAGCACGCCTGTAGCAGCTTCGCAGCAAATCGACTTACTTCGCTGTACCCTTTACGCCCGAACTCTGCCCGAGCTTTTTACGCAACCGTTCTGCTGCCTTGGGCGCGTAGTCGGCGCGGTTGTTGTTGAAGACGACATGCACGTCGTCTGCCTGCTTACCGAGGCTGACCGCTCGACCCATGATCTCATCGATCTCCCGGTCGCTGTAGTTGTAATCGAACCGGTCCGCGACGGTCTTGCCCGTCAGGTACGCTTTCGTATCACGGCCGTGTAGGCGCAGGTAGGCAAGTCTCGGCTCGGTGATCACGTCCACGCTGGGCATGATCGTGAAATGTTTCCCGTCGGCCGGCGGTCCGTCGATCGATGCCAGCGTGACGCCCTGTTCTCGAAGGAATGCGACGGTTTCCTCGCGGTGCCGATCATCAAACCAGTCGTGGTGACGCAATTCGAGCACCACCCGGCGCGGTTGCTTCCCGTCGCCACGGAGCTGGCACAACAACGGTTCAATGGCCGTCAGGTCCGACGACTTTGGCGCAAACCCAGGTGTCATCTGGAGCAGGAGCGCCCCGAGCTTGCCCGCGCGCTCCAACGGCTCAAGCCCTTCCAGGAATCGGCCAGCGACTTCCTCTTCAAATGACGGCGTGAGCACCACGTTGCCCCGGTCTGTGAGGTCCGCTGCTTCCCGTAGATCCTTTGGCAGCACGTCCGCTTTCGTCGCGTGTCGGCTCAGCAGCCGGAAGCACTTCACGTCGAACAGGAAATCGTCGGGAGTCTCTTCCACCCACTTGGCGCACATACGCGGCGCAGGCATCGCGTAAAAGGACGAATTCAGCTCCACCATGTCAAAATGGTGCGCGTAGAACGGGAGACGCTTCCCGGCTGCCAGGCCGGCGGGATACCACCCCGCTTTGACGAATTCGGGCTCGCTCCAGGAAGCAGTACCAATCCGGACGTTCGCGTTTGTGCTCATGGAACGTGCTGCATGCAATGATCTTCCCGGCGCGTCGAAGATCAGTCGCCCTCGATCTCGGTAATTTCCTCCGGGGTCAGCCGCCAATCTCCTGCGCTCATCACGCCTTCCACTTGGCCTGCGTTGCGCGCCCCGACGATGGCCCCCGTCACCGCGGGCAGCCGCAACGTCCACGCGATGGCAGCTTGGCCCGCCGTGCGCCCGTGACGCTCGGCCACCTTCCGCAGTCGCTTGGCCAAGGCAAGGTTTACCGCCAGCTTCGGCGGTTGGAACTCGGCGTTTTTGCTGCGCCAGTCTTCGGTGGGCAGTTTCGCCATCCGCTCGGCGCTCATGGCCCCGGTCAGCAGCCCCGAAGCCATCGGCGAATAAACGATGACGCCGACGCCGTTGTCCTCGCACCACGGCAATTGCTCGCCCTCCACCTCCCGCTTGATGAGTGAGTAAGGCGGTTGCAGCGACGTGATCGGCGCGATGGCCTTGGCGTGTTCGCGTTCTTGCTGGCTGAAATTGGAAGCGCCGATCCAGCGCACCTTGCCCTCCTTTTGCAGGGAGGCCAGCGTCGTCCAGCCTTCCTCGGTTTCCTCCATGTCATCGGCGGGCCAGTGGATCTGGTAGAGGTCGATCACCTCGGTCTTGAGCCGGCGCAGGCTGTTCTCGCATTCGCGGCGGATCGAGGCGGCACGCAGGGAATAGTCGATCTTGCGCTGGTCGTCCCAGACCATGCCGCACTTGGTGAAAACGATAGGGCGCGTCCCCTTCCAGTCCGCCAGCGCCCGGGCCACGACTTCCTCCGAGTGGCCGAGGCCGTAGACGGCGGCGGTGTCGATCCAGTTGACGCCCAATTCGAGTGCGGCGTGGATGGCGGCGACCGAATCCCGGTCTGCCTGGCTACCCCAGCCGAACTGCCAGTCGCCGCCGCCAAGCGCCCACGCGCCGAAGCCAATGGGAGTGATGTCCAAGTCCGAGTTGCCGAGAAGGCGTGTCTTCATCGACACAGAATCGCTTGCGCTCCGTACGATGGACGCGATGACGAGCTACAGGGGCGATCCCGCCGCTGACCGGGGTGACACGATGAATGTCGACAGCAGACCGATCCGTGGCCAGCGCCACATCCGTGGAGGGCGTGCACCCGCGCGCAAGGCCCTCTACATGGCCGCGCTCTGCGCCACCCTGCACAACCCGCTCATCAAGAGCTACTACAAAGCCCTCCGCGCCAAGGGCAAACCTGCTAAGGTGGCTCTCACCGCCGTCATGCGAAAACTCCTGTTACACCTCAACTCTCTGCTCAAAACTACCATCCAAACCGCTGCTTAATCCTCACAGTTGCTGTTAGGCCGGGTGCGCGGAGAACACGGGCTACACCCAACATCCGGCATGAACAAGACCAGCACAGATGCCTCTGTAGCCTGCCATCACCTTGTCCGAGTAGTGACCCGCACCGAACAACGCACGGATGAGCACCACCGGCGTGAAAAGCGCGCAGGAGAACGGAACGGCGACCAGATAAAGCAAGCAACTCAGGAGAAAGTGGACAACGGCGGAGAGAAGCGCCGCGAAAACGGCCTCCAGAAAAGCCCCCACGACGGTAAGCAGCGGTTCGAGGATGGCCGCGAAGATGGCTCCGAGTAGTTGGTCCATAAAGTTGCGATGTGTTTGCTGGGCCTAACGCACTCAAGCTCAGCGACAGAGGCTGGCCAAGTCAAGCGTGGAACTCGGAACACGCCCGGTGGCCAGACTCTGTTCGCTGGAGCGCGTTGTTAGGCACCGCGCCTACAGAGCGGGCTGGAACGTGGACCGACGGCCCACCGGCGGGGGAATGATGGGCGCTGCCGCCGGGAAGGGGTGAGCGGAGAAACCGACTGACCCGAAGGAAAGACGCGGTGACGGGACTGCCCGAGCGGGAACCGGCGCGCGCTGGCACGAACTCGGAAAAGGGCGTGCCACCGGCAACGGAAACGGGATCGCGCCTGCCATCGGAGAACCTGGGGGAAAGACTCAGGTGCCTAACGGACTCAAGCTCAGCGACGGGACAGGGCGAGAACAGACGCGGAAACGGGACAGAGCGCCACCGCCCTGTCCCGTTCGCTGGAGCGCGTTGTTAGGCGACGCGGGTGCACCGCTTGCTACCGCTTCTTGGGGGCGGAAGTGCGTGTGACCGACTCGACCTTGCTAGTGCTTCCGAAGAGTCCTTTCTTTTCACGGACGGTGGTAAGTTTTGTTTCCGCCGTCCCACACGATGGTTTCGCGCTCGCGGCTGCCTTTGAGGTGCTCTACTTTTCGGCTTTTCATATGTGGTTTGGTTCTGTTTGGCCTCAGTCTCCCGGGCGTCCTTCTCCGCTGGTCATCAGTGGCGGTCGCAAATGGATTCTGTCGGTAACTCGTTCCAAGCACAAGCGTAAAGTCGCCTAACTATACTTTGTTAGTTTGAATTTGCCTGTAGGCAGGGCTGAAGGCAAGTTGTTTGCATGGAGGGAACAGACACGACGGCGTTGGACGTCCGTTTGGAAGAGTTCTTGGAACGGTTGACACCGAGTTTGGGCCGTCCCAAGCAGCGGCGGCAAGCCCGCACCTACGTGGCGGGCCTGCTGCTCGAGGGGGAGCGCAAGAGCGTCCAGCCCTTGGCCGGCCGGCTCGGAGCGACGGATAACGGCCAGGCGCTCCACCACTTCGTGGCCCACAGCCCGTGGGCCTGCGAGGGCCTGTTTGCCGCGATGGCTCGGGAGGCCGCCCGGCTCTGGCCGCGTCCGCACGCCTGGATCATCGATGAGACGAGCTTTCCCAAGGCGGGCCGCCACTCGGTGGGAGTCGGCCCCCAGTACTGCGGGGCGCTGGGCAAGATCGCCAACTGCCAGGTGGCCGTGAGCCTGCACTACGCGGCGGGCACGCTGGAGCAGGCGGCCAGCGCCGCGCTGGGCTGGCGCTTGTTCTTGCCACGCGAGTGGGTCGGCGACGCCGCCCGACGCCAGAAGGCGGGCGTGCCCGCGAGCCTCGCTTACCGCTCCAAGAACGCGCTGGCCCTGGAACTGGTGGACGAGGCGCTCGCCCGCGGATTGCCGCCCGCCCCGGTCTTAGCCGACAGCGATTACGGCGATGATTACTCCTGGCGGGCGACCCTGCGGGCGCGGGGCGTGGGCTACTGCGTGGCGGTCGAACCCAAGGCCAAGGCGTGGACGAGCGCCCCGGTGGGCAGTCCGCCCTCCGCCGCCGGTCGGCCCCAGCCCAGAGACCTGTTGCCAGTCCCCAAGCGCCTGGACCAGATCGCCCGCGAGCTGCCACCCCGAGCCTGGCGCAAACTCACTTGGCGCGAGGGCACGCGAGGCCCGATGCAGGGGCGTTTTGCGCGGGTGCCGATCTGGGCGAGCCACGGCTACACGCAACGCCAGCACGCAGGGGAGCGCACCCGCGAGTGGCTCTTTATCGAGTGGCCCCAGGATAAAGAAGCGCCCACCGACTACTGGCTGGCCCACTTGGGCAGCGTCACGAAAACGCCCACGCTCAAAGCCTTGGCCGAGTTGGCCAGGGAACGCTGGCGCGTGGAGCAGGATTACCGCGAACTCAAGGACGAACTCGGGCTCGACCACTTCGAGGGCCGCTCGTGGGCGGGCTGGCACCACCACGTCGCCCTGACCTGCCTGGCGCACCTCTTCTTACAAAGCGAACGCCGCCGCCCCTCCACCAGGGCGACGCAAAAAAAACCGGGAAGAAGCGCCCGCCCAGGAAAGCCTGCCGCAGACACGCCGTCGTCTGCACGCCCTTCTCGTGCGGAGATCATGCGCCCGCTGTCCCTGGTGTCACACCCGTTTCAACACGTCTTGAAAAAAGTGACAAAGTAATACTAACGCCTCCAAGCTCAGCGACAGAGGCTGGCGAGGACAGACTATGCACACAGAAAGGACGTACCGCCAGCCTCTGTTCGCTGGAGCGCGTGGTTAGGCCAGGGGTGTGCGTCGTATGCGTCGGCAGAGCCGGATGAAACCAAGGAGCACGAAAACGAACGCTATCATGTACCAAGTCCCTGGTTCCGGCACGACGTAGGTAAAACTGTCGAACTCGGAAGCGGTACCGTGTCCGGCTCCGAATACGTATCCGGGCGCTTGGCCGAGGTAGTGAATGTCGAAGTTGAACTGCGGATTGCTCACCGCTAATTGGTTGGCTGCGTCCAGTGCCGTGCCGGTGATGGTGTAGGTTCCGGCATCGCCATCTGTCGTGACGAACGCCGTCCCGGCGAGTTGATGCTCAAACGGCGTCACATCGTTTGCACTCATGCTGCCTTGGATCGGCATGATTGTGTAATAGAGCGATATCGGGGTCGGCGTAACGTTGGTGTTGATGTTCGTTATGCTGGTCAGCGTAAGCACAGACGAACTCGGCACGACCTGCGCAGAACCTGAAATTCCGCTCAAGCTAAAATGAATCAAGTCGGTCCAGCCACTGGCTTGGACAATACTGCCACTACCCGAAACAAATTCGGTCCCGGGAGAGTTGGTATTGACTGATATGTCCAGTGATGCGTACAGGCTCGCGTTCATCGTGATGAGAATGAATGAAATTCGGTGGCGAAAAAGCAATGCCTTATCGGAGATGGTGATGAAATGCAAGGCCTAACGGTCCCAAGCTCAGCGACGGCTCATGGCGAGGACGGACGTGGAATACAGAAAAAGGCTGACCGCCATGAGCCGTTCGCTGGAGCGCGTTGTTAGGCGACGGGGAAGTGTAGTCACCGCTCGACTGCAAAAGCAAACGCGACCAACAGAGCCAGCACGACCGGAAAGGCGAAACTCAAAGCAACAATGGCACGATGGTAAATGGAGATGGCCCAGGTACGCCGCCAGAGAAAACCCTGCACGAGCCACGGCACACCCACGAAGAACAAACCGACGGCGGCGAGCGAGTGCATACCGGACCAAACCCGGAAGCACTCCGAGACGATGAAGAGGAGAACGGCACCGTAGGCAGCGAAGACGAAGAAGAGCGGGACTCGGGGTGGCTCGGCAACGGCTGCCGCTGACATGGCGCGAAGAAGTTGGCAGTAGAGCAGCACACCGATGACTGGCAGGCCAAGGAAGAGGATAGTGTAGGCCATGAGCGCGAGTCGCCTAACGCCTCCAAGCTCAGCGACAGAGGCTGGCCACGCAAGACGTAGAGTACGGGAAAGAAGTGATGGCCAGCCGCTGTTCGCTGGAGCGCGTGGTTAGGCACCGCGCGCGCGAACAGGAGAATGTTTCCTTCTGCCGACCACGGTTGCAAATCCCACCGCCCCAACTCCCAGCAACGCCCAAGTGGACGGCTCGGGAACGTCCGAAATCGCCAGGCCGGAGGGATAAAAATAACTCGGACCGGTAATGAAGCCGGCGTTGATCAATGCGCCCGTCGTCGCGTTGTATTCGGACACCTCATGGCTGGAAGACTGGGCGACGTAGAGGGTGTTGCCCGAGACCTTCACGCCTTCGGGGGTGGTCAGGCCGGTGATGGGCGTGAAGGTCGGCAGAGCGAGGCCCGTCAGGGCGTTGAACGCCTGCACAGTGTTGGCGGTGTAGTCCGAGACGTAGAGCGTGGTGCCTGCGATCGTGAGGTAATCCGCTCTCTTGAACCCCGACAGGAAGCTGGCGTTGAGCAGCGTGCCCGTTAGCGTGTCATAGGTGCGGATTGTGCCCGTGCCCTCGTTGGAAACGTAGAGGACCGTGCCGAGTAGCGCCATGCCCGCCGGAGTGCTCAGGCCGGTGATGAAGCTGGTGTTGATCGGCGCGCCCGTTGTCGCGCTGTAGGTGCCGACGGTGCTTCCGCTATTGCTCGCAATGGAAACATAGAGCGAGCCGCCGGAGACCAAGACGTCAAACGGGGAATTGTTAAGGCCCGTGCTGATTTCGGTGAAGCCCGCTGCCGCCGCGCCGGTGGTCGCATTGAAGGCTCCCACCTCGTATTGTTGGAGGCCGGCTACGTAAAGCGTGTTGCCGGAGAGCGCCAAGCCTTCCGGGGTAAGCCCGGGATAAGTAAAACTGCTGCTGATGACGGCGCCGGTGCTGGCGTTGTACTTACTCACAGTATCGGCGTCGTCTTCGGAGACGTAGAGGTTCTGGGCGGTGGCACGGCACGGCCCGGCGGCGAGCAGGAGTAGTGCAGCCCCGGCGAGGGCAAACGGGCGGAGAGAAAGAATGAGCCGGAATTTCATGGGGCTAAAAATGAAAACTTTCTTGTTGAATTGAAGGCAAATAGATAGCGATTTTCATATGTGTTGAACGCAATTCTGTCAAAAAAATTAAACGAATTTGATCGGCTTCATGTGGCCTAACGAACTCAAGCTCAGCGACAGAGGCTGGCGAGGAAAGACCATGACAGCAAAACAGACGTACCGCCAGCCTCTGTTCGCTGGAGCGCGTGGTTAGGCCCTCAGCCGACACGGAAAGCATCGAAGACGTAGAACACGAGACCGGCCTGCAACAGGGTGGGAAGCAAGAGAAACCACGAAGGCAGCCTGCAAAACACGAAAAGCACGGCAGCCGCGACGCAACAAAAAGCCAAGAGACCACCGACGGGGAAGAAAATGCCGAGCGCGTAGCCAACCACCAAGGCCCTCGGGGAAAAAACCTCCAGCGTCGGGCTGAACTCTCTGGCCCAGTAGGCATGGTAAAGATAGCAGCCCAGTGAAGCCGCCAAGTACAAGGTCGGCACGAGCAGAGCAACGCGCTTCATGTATGGATGGGATGGGATCATGCCTCCGGGGCCTAACGCCTCCAAGCTCAGCGACAGGCAACGGCGAAGTCAAGCGTGGGATGCAGAGAAGACCCGAGCGCCGGTGGCTGTTCGCTGGAGCGCGTGGTTAGGCCTCCCCGCCTACAGAGGGCCTCTGGACCGCCGGAACGACAGACGTGGACTCCGGCGGGGGAAAGATGGGCGCTGCCGCCGGAAAGGCATGAACGAAGCGGTGGACGGGCCGAAAGGAAGAACGGGGCAACGGGACGACCCGAGCGGGTACCAACGTGTGCTGGCTCGAAGTCGGAACCAGCGTACCACCCGCAACGAAGGAGCGGGAACCCGCTCGCCATCGAAGCACCCGAACGGACAAGTTGCCTGGGCCTAACTATACTTTGTTAGTTTGAATTTGCCTGTAGGCAGGGCTGAAGGCAAGTTGTTTGCATGGAGGGAACAGACACGACGGCGTTGGACGTCCGTTTGGAAGAGTTCTTGGAACGGTTGACACCGAGTTTGGGCCGTCCCAAGCAGCGGCGGCAAGCCCGCACCTACGTGGCGGGCCTGCTGCTCGAGGGGGAGCGCAAGAGCGTCCAGCCCTTGGCCGGCCGGCTCGGAGCGACGGATAACGGCCAGGCGCTCCACCACTTCGTGGCCCACAGCCCGTGGGCCTGCGAGGGCCTGTTTGCCGCGATGGCTCGGGAGGCCGCCCGGCTCTGGCCGCGTCCGCACGCCTGGATCATCGATGAGACGAGCTTTCCCAAGGCGGGCCGCCACTCGGTGGGAGTCGGCCCCCAGTACTGCGGGGCGCTGGGCAAGATCGCCAACTGCCAGGTGGCCGTGAGCCTGCACTACGCGGCGGGCACGCTGGAGCAGGCGGCCAGCGCCGCGCTGGGCTGGCGCTTGTTCTTGCCACGCGAGTGGGTCGGCGACGCCGCCCGACGCCAGAAGGCGGGCGTGCCCGCGAGCCTCGCTTACCGCTCCAAGAACGCGCTGGCCCTGGAACTGGTGGACGAGGCGCTCGCCCGCGGATTGCCGCCCGCCCCGGTCTTAGCCGACAGCGATTACGGCGATGATTACTCCTGGCGGGCGACCCTGCGGGCGCGGGGCGTGGGCTACTGCGTGGCGGTCGAACCCAAGGCCAAGGCGTGGACGAGCGCCCCGGTGGGCAGTCCGCCCTCCGCCGCCGGTCGGCCCCAGCCCAGAGACCTGTTGCCAGTCCCCAAGCGCCTGGACCAGATCGCCCGCGAGCTGCCACCCCGAGCCTGGCGCAAACTCACTTGGCGCGAGGGCACGCGAGGCCCGATGCAGGGGCGTTTTGCGCGGGTGCCGATCTGGGCGAGCCACGGCTACACGCAACGCCAGCACGCAGGGGAGCGCACCCGCGAGTGGCTCTTTATCGAGTGGCCCCAGGATAAAGAAGCGCCCACCGACTACTGGCTGGCCCACTTGGGCAGCGTCACGAAAACGCCCACGCTCAAAGCCTTGGCCGAGTTGGCCAGGGAACGCTGGCGCGTGGAGCAGGATTACCGCGAACTCAAGGACGAACTCGGGCTCGACCACTTCGAGGGCCGCTCGTGGGCGGGCTGGCACCACCACGTCGCCCTGACCTGCCTGGCGCACCTCTTCTTACAAAGCGAACGCCGCCGCCCCTCCACCAGGGCGACGCAAAAAAAACCGGGAAGAAGCGCCCGCCCAGGAAAGCCTGCCGCAGACACGCCGTCGTCTGCACGCCCTTCTCGTGCGGAGATCATGCGCCCGCTGTCCCTGGTGTCACACCCGTTTCAACACGTCTTGAAAAAAGTGACAAAGTAATACTAACGCCTCCAAGCTCAGCGACAGAGGCTGGCGACGCAAGGCTCGACTACGAGAAAACGCCTGCCGCCAGCCTCTGTTCGCTGGAGCGCGTGGTTAGGCCCGCGCCTATAGAGCGCTGCTGACGGAAGAACCGACGTGGACTCCGGCGGGGGAATGAGGGCGCTGCCGCCGGGAAAGGATGAACGGAGGAACTGACTGGCCCGAAGGATGGGCGTGCTGGCAGAGGAACGGGAACACGCTCGCCATCGGAAACCCCACGCGAGAGACCCAGGGCCTAACGGACCCAAGCTCAGCGACGGAGGCTGGCGAAGTCAAGCGTCGAACTCGGAGGAGACGCCCCCGCCAGTCTCCGTTCGCTGGAGCGCGTTGTTAGGCGACGGTGAGGGTGATGGCGCTTCACCAGGGGATTTTGGTGAGGTCGCGTTTCTCGGCGTCCTGCGCCGACCTTCACGCAGCCGCTCGTGAGCAGTGAATCCTCTGGCAATCGTTCGTCCTGTGGGAGTATCTCGGTCTATCTGCGTTTTGGCCCAGATGCCAAGCTTTAGAATCCACTGAAGCTCTTGTGGAAGGTAATGCCACCGATAAGCGTTGCAGGTGCGACAAGCCGGAAGAAAGTTCTCTGCTGAACACGCTCCTCCGCTGGTGTGATTCTTGACGTGGTCGGTGACAAACGAAGCGAGGTCAACAAACTCGCCGCATACGTGGCAACGCCCATCTGTCTTCGCATGAACGACTGCACGCTGAGTGCGCGTGAGTGCGCTTCCGCGTGCTCGGGGCTGCTTGCCAGACTCGCGAAGTGCGAACAGACGACGCATCTCAAGCTTGAGTTGATCGGGGTCTTCAATATGCGGAAGCTCGTTCATGGGAAACGTGTGCAGTCGCCTAACGAACTCAAGCTCAGCGACAGCCCGGGAAGGAGCAAGACAAAACAAACCAGCGTGCAAGGGCTGTTCGCTGGAGCGCGTGGTTAGGCCGGGCGGCGTCAGTGCCAGATACGGGAAAGAAAGTAAACGAATATCACGAGGAAAACCGCGAGAACGGAAAGGGCAACCCGATAAATCCTGCCAGTGGCAAGCTGGTTCTTGATGGCGATCTGCTGGCTGGTAATTGCCTGCTGCTGGTTCTCGACGGCCTGTTTCTGGACGGCAAGAGCTTGCTGCTGTGTCTCCAGAATCTGTTCTAGCGTGACGAGAATCTGTTCTTCGTTGCTCATTGGAAGTAGATGTGTGCTGGGCCTAACGAACTCAAGCTCAGCGACAGAGGCTGGTGAAAGCAAGCTCGGAATACACAAACAGCCTTACCGCCAGCCTCTGTTCGCTGGAGCGCGTGGTTAGGTGCGGGGCGTGCCACTCGCTCAGTCCAGCAGCACATCCTTCAGAACGCTGCCTGTGCTGGTAGCCTTCTTGATGCCCGTCTTGTCGAACTCGATGCGCATGTGCTTGCGGTTCTCGGCGGGCCACGGCTCCAAGCTCGTGTAAGCAGATGCCTCGTAGTCGAAAGTGATGATGTACAGGTAATCGACGGTCTCTGGAGAGTCTCCCAAGGTCTCGCGTGAGACCTGAATAGTGCCGAGCTTGATACCGAGGAAGGGGATGAGCTTGTCGAACTTCTTCTCGTCGATGCGCCGCCCATCCAAGAAAACCTTGAACTCCTTGAGCCGCAGCACGCCAAGGCCGGCGCTGTCGTCCGGGGTGCCTGACGCCTGGATGCGCAGCTTGGGACCGTGGTAGAAGGAGAACGTGGAATCGACGCTGTCCTGCGATGCGTACTGCGTCTCGTTGGCAACGGCGAAACGAAGAGGCCCGCAGAGATTCAGAAGCAGGGCGACCGCGAAAACGAGGTGACGAGTCATATTGAGCACCTAACATTGTATTAGGTCTCAGTTTTGGGAGTTTACGCTGCCCATCTTGCCCTTGGCAAGGCCAGAAAATGCTTCACTTCTGCGGCAAAAGCCGGTAAACACCGCATCTGTGACGCATAGCAAAGCCGCCCTCCTCTGTGAGTCACTGGACTTTCTTTCGCTCTCTTCCCCGCCAGAACGATCACGCCCATGAACCAGCCCGCCGCTCCCAAGCTGCTCGACCAACTGCGCGACCGCCTGCGTTACAAGCGCATGAGCCTACGGACCGAGGAAGCATACATGGGTTGGGTGCGTCGTTTCATCGTCTTCCACGGCAAGCGTCACCCCTCCAGCCTGGCCGAACGGGAGGTCGTCGCTTTCCTCCAGGATTTGGCCTCCACCAACCATGTGGCAGCGTCCACCCATAACCAGGCCCTCAACGCGCTCGTCTTCTTGTACGCCGAGGTGTTGCAGCGCCCCTTGGGCGAACTCCACGGGCTGGAACGGGTCAGGCGACCGGCCCGGGTGCCCATCGTCCTCAACAGGCAGGAGGTCGGCGCGCTCCTGGCCCGGCTCGATGGCACCCCGTGGCTGGCGGCGGCGTTGCTCTACGGGGCGGGGTTGCGGCTGATGGAATGCCTGCGCCTGCGGGTCGGCGACATCGACGTGGAGCGTCGGGTCGTCACGGTGCGAGCAGGCAAGGGCGGCGGGGACCGGCGGACCTCGCTACCAGAAAAGACCGTCGAACCGTTGCGTGCCCACCTCGACCGGCTCCATGTGCTCTGGCAGCAGGATTATGGCACGGAGCGTTCATCCACTGCCGAGAAGCTCGCCGGGGTGTATCTGCCCAATGCCCTGGGGGCCAAGTATCCAAACGCGGGCCGGGAGTGGCCGTGGCAGTGGGTGTTCGCGGCGAAGGAGTATTCCCACGATCCACGCAGCGGCCTGCGGCGGCGTCACCACTGGCACGAGCAGTCGCTCCAGCGCGTGGTCAAGAAGGCCGCGCTGGCAGCCGGTTTAGCCAAGGCGGTCAGCCCGCATACCCTGCGACACTCGTTTGCCACCCACTTGCTGGAGGCAGGCACCGACATCCGCACCGTGCAGGAACTGCTCGGGCACCGGGACGTGGCCACCACGATGATCTACACCCATGTGCTCAACCGGCCGGGCGTTTTGCCCGTACGAAGTCCGTTGGATTGACGAATTTTGACGCCCGGACTGGCCAGAGCAGTGCCATGGCGACCAGAGACGGTTCCGATCACGTGTGGAGCGTGCCAAAAGCCGTGATTTTTTCGGACAGAGGTCGGGACACGTCGACGCGGCGGTCGTCGTCGGCCGCGAGATCATCCATGCAGGAGGTTCCTCTAATGACCTTCGTGTCCATGTCCGTGGGGTACTATTCTTGTCATTCCCCAAATTGCCGTCAGAACCACACGCGAGTTGTGTCACGAACTCAACTCACTACCAAGGAATGGCACGTTAATTCGTGAGACGAGTTTTTGGCACACTTCTGCGCCGCTGACGCCCGTTTCGTGCCAGAGGAAGTTACCTCGGGTCAAATATCGGAGGTTTTCCGGGAGGAAACTCCTGCATACTAAACGTTTGCCATCAAGGCTGATAGTGGGAGGTGTGCCTCTCGCTCACATTGTTGATGATCACCAAGTAGCACTGGATCGATTGACCGAGCGCGATCTCTTCCATCTCATCCTGTGCTCGGCGATTTTGCAGTCGCAGATACCAAGCTGCGCTCCCTGCGGATGCCGTTGAGCTTCTTGCAGGCGTAGTAACGACCGGAACGGGCATGGCGATACGGGCCGGGGAAGTTGGCGACCTTGACGTAGGTCGGACCGGTGGTGACAGGGCGAGCGATGATTACCATGGAGCGAGGGCGCAAACGAATGAGGAAGGAGGTGGTTCCAGTGAGTAAGCAAGGCGAGTGGATCCAGTCCGTTGAGCAAAGAAACGCTCTTGCTTGGTCGGTCTTGCAACGTGGGCCGATCCAACGGGATGACAATCCACCGGTGGGTCACGGGGCGGGAGCTGTTTGCACCGTCGTGGTGGGTTCGTAGCGCGCGGCCTCGGCGGGTTTGTTCCAGGCGGTGTAGAAACCGTGCAGTCGGTTCGTCGCCTCGATGGTCAAGCGGTGTTGTGCGCCCAGGCGTTTCTCCAGATCGTCGTAGCCGGCCAGTAGCAATGGCTCTGCTTCGGCGTAACGCCCTTGCGCCAGCAGGCACTCGCCCAAAGCGTTTTCCAGGTTGCCGAAAGTGTGGCCAAAGTCGTGGCGATCCACCTGACCGCCATCTGCCAGGGCCGTGCGCAGAAGCGGCTCTCCCTCGACCGCTTGGCCGGTGCGCGTCAGGCACAGGCCGAGTTCGGCGCGACATTGCACCACCGTCGTCTGACCCGGCGCATAAACCGTGGTGAGCATAGGCAGCGCTTGCCGGAAAGACGCGATGGCTGCTTGGTAATTACCCTCCACGGCATCCATGAGGCCGCGACCATCAATGGCAACCGCAAAAAAATGGCTTTTCTCTCCGAACAATCGCCGGGTATCGCTTTCCAGCCGGTCCACGAGCGGCCTGAGCTCGGCCAGCTTTTCCTCGTTGAACAGGCAGACGCACAGGTTCATCAACGGCACCACGGAATTTTCCCCGCCAGGAGCGAGCCGATCCTGTAGTGCGACCAGGTTGCGGTAGATGGATTCCGCCGCGGCATAATCCCACTTGAGGATTTTCAAGGCGGCCAGGTCATTGAGGACACTGGCGTAATTCGAACTCTCTTCACCCCAGGCCGTCCGGGCATGGGTGAGCGCCTCCAGGATGAGCGAATCCGCTCCTTCTCGGTGCCCGTTGGCCGCAGAGGCCAAACCTAGGCCTTGCAGGGCCTTCGCCAGCGCGGCGTGGTTGGGCACGGCCTGACGACGCAGCACCCCCAAAGCGTGGTGCAGCAAAAGCTCGGCGTCGGCCCATCGATAGCGCTTGCCCAAGGTGGCCGCCAGGTCCACTTCGGCCTCGGCCGTCGCCGGGTCGTCCGCCCCATGCAGGCTGCGCTCCAAGGCGAGCGCGGCGCGGGCGTGCTCCTCCGCCGGCACGAACAATGCCAGATGGCTGTACGAGCGGGACAGTGTCTGGTGCGCCTGGATCAGCACCTCGGGCTCGCCTGCCAGTTCGCGGTCCAGGTTGCGGCCGGCGGCATCGAGCACTTCGGTGACCTTCACGTCCTTGCCTTGATGTGACGGGTCGATGCTGCCCAGCAGTTGCTCGAGGAAGCCGTTGAGGCGTCCGGCCTGCCGTTCGGCGAGGTGCGCGCGGTCGCGCTCCCGCAGGGCCACCCGGGCTTGCCAGGTCGTCACCGTGAGACCGACAACCAAAGCGAAAACCACCAGTGCGCCCGCCGCGACGCCTGCTTTGTGACGACGGATGAACTTGCCCGCACGGTAGCCGAACGTGTCCCGCCGCGCGCTCACGGGCAACCCTGCGCAGTGGCGGCGAATGTCCTCGGAGAAAGCCGTCACACTGGAATAGCGGCGGCCGGGTTCCTTGCGGAGCGCCTTGCCGACAATGTTGTCCAGGTCGCCCACGAGCAGCCGGCGCCATCGCGAAGACGCAGGACCGTCGACCGGAGTTTTTTCGCCGGACGAGGCGGCGGAGATCCTCTGCGCGGTTCTGCCTGCCACGGTGCTCGGAGGCGGTGGTTCCTCCTCGCAGATCGCGCGGGCGAGCTCGTCCGGACGGCGGCTTGCGAGGTGTGCGTAGGGACGCTGGCCGGCCAGCAACTCGTAGAGGACCACGCCCAGGCTGTACACGTCGCTGGCGGTCGTGATCGGCTCGCCCCGTAACTGTTCGGGGCTGGCGTACTCCGGCGTCATGGCAGAGTGGAGGGTCATGGTGGCCTCTCTGCCAGGCAGCGTGTCTTCGGGATGGAGCAGTTTGGCAATGCCGAAGTCCAGCAGCTTGGGCTCGCCTTCGGGCGTGACGCGGATGTTCGCCGGCTTGAGATCGCGGTGGACGACGAGGTTTTGATGCGCGTAAGCGACGGCGGCGCAGACCTTGCGAAAGAGCGCCAGCCGGTCGGCGACCGAGAGCTGACGCTGGCGGCAATACACGTCCAGCCGTTCACCCTCGACGTATTCCATCACCAGAAAGGCGCGGCCCTCGGGCGTGACCGCGCCGCCGTAGAGCCGGGCGATGTGCGGATGGTTCAATCCGGCAAGAACGTGCCGCTCGTGCCGGAACCGGCTCAGCCGTGATCCGCCCTCGAAGCCGCGCTGGATGAGCTTGACGGCCACCTGGCGACCCAAAACTGTATCTTCTGCCAGATACACCTCGCCCATGCCGCCCACGCCGAGCAGGGAGATGATCCGGCAATCGCCCAATTGGTTGCCGGCGCGCAATTCCTCATCCGCCGCACCCGCGAGCAGGTCCGCGCCGGATCGAAACGCGGGCGTCTGCAAAAAATCCGGCTCCAGTGAGTCATAACGCAACAGCGATTCAACCTCCGCCCGCAGCGACTCATTGTCCGCGCAGGCCCGCGCCAGGAAAGCCGGTCGTTCCTCCACCGGGCAGGCGCGCGCCTCGGCGAACACCTCCATGACGCGTTCGCACTCGTCAGAGGTCATGGCGCACGCTCCTCCTCGTCGAGCGAACGCTTGAGCCAGCACCGGGCGAATTCCCAATCGCGCACGACGCTGCGTTCGGAGATTTGCATGATCTCTCCAATCTCGTGCGAAGCCATGCCGCCAAAGAACTTGAGTTCCACGACCTTGCTCTGGCGCGGGTAACTTTGCGCGAGACTCGTCAGCGCGTCATCCAGCGCGAGGAGATCGATGCCTCCGCCCGGCTCGTGCAGGACGCCCATCGCATCCTCCAGGGGGATGGCAGCCGCCCCTCCCCCGCGCTTGGCGGCGGCTTGCTGCCGCGCGTGATCGACCAGCACGCGGCGCATGACCCGCGCGGCGACGCCGTAGAAATGAGCGCGGCTTTGCCACTGGATTTGCGTGTCATCGACGAGCCGCAGGTAGGCCTCGTGCACGAGCGCGGTCGGTTGGAGGGTATGGCCGCCGCGTTCCCGGCGCAGATAGCCGCGAGCGAGGCGGCGCAGTTCGTCATACACGAGCGGCATGATCTCGTCCGCCACGGAAGCGTCGCCCGCGCCCCAGGCAAGCAATAGCCGGGTAAGGGCATGAGTGGTCGGGTCGCTCATGGCGAAGATACAATGACGGGATGGCCTGCAATCGTACCAGCAGGCCAGCGGCCGGAAAAGTTTTTTCCAAATAGCGTGGCGTGAATCGCTGCCGTCTTACGCATTGACCATTTGAACCGCGCTGCCAGCCGGCATCCGCGCAACCCGTTCGCCGCCTTGAACGCCCCGATTCCCATGAAGATACGGCTGCTCTGCTTCGCCGCGGCGCTGCTGGCCTCTGCGGCGCTAGGCCTCGCGCAGGGAGACCCCGCCGACGTTCCCTACACCGGGCCGAATCGCATTCCCGGCACGCCCGCCACTCCGGCGGAGAACGTCGACTACACCCATGTCCCGGAACCCGGCGCGGCAAGCATGGTCCTCGCGGGAATCGCCGCCATCATCGGCTGCTCCCAATGGCGAAAGAAACCGCAACGACCGCCTCTTGCCGGGCGCGGCGGCCGTCCTCCGTTGAGCGATCTTCTCCTGTACAATCGTGACTTACTTTCCCATTAGCACCGATACCAGCACCCGCATCCTACCCTGATGAAAATACGTTCGCTTTTCTTTGCCGCCCACGTCCGGTTGGGCTGCATCACGACCGCCGCTTTCCTGCTAGCAGCGGCAGTATCTTTCGCGCCCGATCTGCGCGCGCAAACCGCGACGATGGCCTGGTCGCACAGCTTCACGCGCACGGGCAGCGACGGCGCTTTCCCATACACCGGCGTGACACTGGGCAGCGATGGCAACTTCTACGGCGTAACCACGCTGGGCGGCACCGCGGACAATGGCACGGTCTTCAAAATCGACGGCAGCGAAACCCTGTCCACCTTGTACAGTTTCCCACCGCTCCCGAGCGGTGAAGGAGACGAGCCGTACGGCCAGTTGATCGAGGGAACCGCGGGAACCTTCTACGGCACGACTTATACCGGCTCGGCTTCGGACGTCAGTGCGGTTTATTCGATCACATCCACCGGAACGTTCACCACCTTGTATGCGTTCAACGCCGACAACGCCAATCCGCTGTCGTATCCCTTTGCCGGCCTGACGGCCGTCAAGAACGGCACGTATGTGGGCACGACTTCGGGGGGCAACTACGGACCGGGCACCATTTATTCCTTCAACCCCGCCTCGTCTTCACCGGTCACGGCGCTGCACACCTTTAACCCGGCCGCAGGCGAAGGTTCCAGGCCCTATGCGGGCATCACCGTCGGCCCCGATGGCAACTACTACGGGACGACCTTGGGCGGCGGGACGGCCAACGTGGGCGTCGTCTTCAGGATTGCGCCCAACGGCACGGGTTACACGACGCTGCACAACTTCACCGCGACGGGCGACGACGGCGCCTTCCCGTACGGCCAACTGGTCGTCAGCGGTGGCTACCTGTACGGCACCACCTCGGGCGGGACCAGCCTCGGGTACGGGACGGTTTTCCGGATCGATACCAACGGCAACCTGACCACCTTGCACCAGTTTACCGGTCTCAACGGTGACGGACAGAGTCCCTACGCGGGAATGATCGTGGGGCAAGACGGCGACCTCTACGGCACGACCGAAAAAGGTGGGACTGCCAACAGTGGGACGGTGTTCGTCATGACACCTGCGGGAACGTTGACGACGCTCTACAGTTTTACCGGGTTCGGTGACGGCAGCCGTCCAGAGGCACCGCTGGTTCAAGCACCCGACGGGACCTTCTACGGCACGACCACGATGGGCGGCACTGCCGGCGATGGGACAGTATTTCGTCTGCAAGTATATCCGCGGTTCTTTTGGGATGCGGTGGCGCTCAGCAATGGAGTTTATTACCTGGCGTTCCCCGACAACCAGTACTTTGGCTATTACTCCCACCTGTACGACCCCAATTACATTTATCACTTCGACCTGGGCTATGAGTATGTTTTCGAAGCGAACGACGGCAGGGCCGGCGTGTACCTCTACGACTTCAAGAGCAGCGACTTCTTCTATACGTCGCCCACCTTCCCTTTCCCGTACCTGTATGACTTCAATTTAAGCACCGTCTTGTACTACTATCCCGATCCTGATAATCCCGGGCATTATAACACGAATGGCATCCGCTACTTCTACGATTTTGCCACGGGCAAGATCATCACGAAGTAACGAGCTGATAAGCCCCGACTGTCCATGGATAAGGCTAATTACCTCGACCGCGCAAAGGCGCTGATCAAGCGGAACTGCGTGCGCGCGGGCACGCTGGCCATCCTTCCGCTCTCGGCCATGGTCGCGGATCAGGCACAGGCGCAGTCGCCCTCGCCTCTGCAAATCACGCAAGCGCTCGATAATTTCGCTTCGGGAAGCGCGGCCGACAGCCGCCCCGACAGCACGACGTTCGCCTATGCCACGACTCCGACTGGCGTGAAGTTCTCGGGCGGTTTTGATGTCTTCGGCACGGAATGGCAGAGTCAAGGGTACGGCAGCCCGTTCCGCTTCCGATTAAATAGCAACCTGACCGGCCCTATTACTCCCGGGACATCGCTGAACCTCGCGTGGAATTTCACCGCGACCTTCACCGGCGGCAGCGTGACGGTCGAGATTTACAACAATCTCGATCCCAACGATGCGCCTCCCGACCAGGTCGAGAGCCGATCGAACGACACGGGTTTGTTTTCGGTTGCTTCGGGCGTGACACAAACGTGAGAGTTAAGCAGCAGCCCTTTTCTTTCGCCGCACAACCTGCCTCCGTACGATCCCGCGGCTCCACAGGGTTTTGGTTCGGTGTCATTTGAGATTCAGTGGACCGGCGAGGCTCCGGGCGATTCGCTAATTCTCTCGATCCCCGACTACTCCATCGACATGACGCTCGCTCCGATTGGCGTTGTTCCCGAACCGTCGGCCGCACTCCTGCTCCCGTTGGCAGCGGGATTGCTTCTGCTGCTGCGCCGTCGCAGATTCCGCGCGCGGTGAGCAGCCACGGCGCACAGGCTGCCGCTTCGTCTTCAAACCGGCGAGTCCTGCTTCTGCTCACGCAGATGCCGCAGGACTCATCGAGCGGGGCCGCGCGCTCGATGCGCACGATCAGCCGCATGCTGGCCCTGGGAAGCAGCGATGGCCTTTCCTTTACCGTGCGGGCGCTTGGGACGACGGCGACCGAGTCGAGCGAAGCGCCGATCCGGACGGAGGACTTCCTGCCCACTGCGGGCTTCGACGTTTCGACGCGGAGCCACGACGGTGCCCGTCTCTTTCAATTCAGTGATCAGGGGATGGACTGCACGCTGCTCGAGGTCAGCGGCTCCTTTTGCCGATTGACCTCTTTAGACATCGCGCGGTTCAAAGAACTCTTCGAGCGCGAGCTAACCGAATTTGCGCCGGACATCGTGTTCACCTTTGGTGGGTTGTCGTGGGAAGCAGAGTTGCGAGAAAAGGCCCGGCGCCGAGGTGCCGCAGTCGTGTATGGATTACGCAATTTGGCTCACCTGCGGGCTCCGCGAAGTTTCTTCCAGCCGGTTGGCGGAGTAGACGCGGTGCTCACCTGCAGCCAATATGTCCTGGAGCGGTATCGTGCATTGCATGGCGTGCCCTGGGTCGCGCTGCCAACGCCGATCGACCTGGAGGAAGTCGTTGCGCCGGAGCCGGAGCGCATCTTCATCACCTATATCAATCCTTCGATTGCGAAAGGCGTCATGTTCTTTGCGCGCCTGGCAGATGAACTCGGCCGGCGCCGGCCGGATTTGCCGATGCTCGTCATCGAAGGCCGGGCGCAGAGCAACACGCTCACCGCAGCGGCAACTCGCGGCGGGTTTGATCTGTCGAAGCACGAAAGCCTGATGGTCTCGCCCGAAGTGGCGCAGCCGCGCGACATCTTTCAAGTAGCACGCGTACTTCTGATGCCATCGGTCTGGAAGGAACCGGCCGGACGAGCAGCCGTCGAGGCGCTCGTCAACGGAATCCCGCCGATTGTGTCCGACCGGGGCGGCCTCCCTGAAGTCTGCGGGAGCGGAGGGTTTATCGCCCCGCTACCGAGCGATCTGACGCTAAAGAGCGCGCGCCCGGTGCAGGCAGAAGCTGTGAGGGAATGGTTCGAGTTAATCCAGCGGCTTTTTGACGACGAAAACTTTTATTCGACCGCCTGCAAGGCAGCGCTCGCCCGCGGCAGTTGTTACCATCCAGATCACCTGGCGCCGCGTTACCGTAATTTTTTTTCTACGGTCACATGTGCGTGAAGGCGCACCTCGACGTGGATACGACGATGATCCACACTCACGTGCTCAATCGTACGGGACTGGCAGCCAAAAACCCCGCGGGTTGATTGGCCCCCCTTTTTGAAGAGCTGCTTGTGCGAGAGAACCAAGCGAACGTGGAGCGCCTCAGGTTGCCCTTTTTGCTCCACCTCCCGCCATCGGTCATGCTTTTTATCAACCTCAGTCCACTGAACTCGAATGAACCAAAGCGCTCTTTCCTCCTTGGGCCTGGGCGATTCTTTGCTAATACTGTCCTTCATGGCCCCGCTGACCTGAGTGTCGCTTTCTGCCATGCGCTCGCCAGAATCCCTGCTAATACTGTCCTCCCCACGGCCTCCCGAGGAACCGTGAGGGGGGCAAAATGGGTGGTCCACCCTGGTTTTGCGGTGATTGGCAATAGCACCTCAGACCCCACGCCCGCTGCATTTGCCGGACTCCAGATTGAGTCCTCTTCCCCTGGGGCTGCTTTGCTCAGTAGCCAGCGGCACGCCAAATTCGTTTGGGCTTGACTGACAGGGCTTCTGTCGCCACTAACTAGCGTGCTGATTACTATTTGTTGCGGCGGTTTCAGCCCTCCCCCTTACCGTCATTCCCATGTTGTACCGTTTGCTTTTTGGTTTGCTGCTCCTGTTCAGCAGCGCTTTGCCCGTGTGGGCAACTCAGCCCGTCTGGACCAATGACACCCCTGCCGGGCAGCCGCCTTCGCAGCGCTTTGGGCAGAAAATGGCGGACGAGGGCAATGGCAAACTGCTGATGTTCGGTGGCCGCGTCGGCCAAAATGATGTTGCCGAGACGTGGGAATTCACCACGAGCACAGGCGCGTGGAGGCAGCTATCCCCGGCGCACAGTCCGTCAGCCCGCGAGCAGTTTTACATGGACTACGAAGGCAACGGCAAAATCCTGCTCTTCGGCGGGTTTGCCGATGTCCCCACCGGGAATTCGAGGTTGGGCGACACCTGGGAGTGGAATGGCTCGGACTGGACGCAGGTGGCGACCACCGGGCCGTCCGCCCGCAACGCCGGCGCGATGGCGCGCGTGGGTACTGGCACGATGCTGTTGTATGGCGGCAACATCACGAATGGCGGGTCCTTGGGTTTTGTTTTTGACACGTGGCTCTGGTCGAACGGCTCCTGGACCAACCTGAACAAATCCACTCACCCGCACGTGAACGACGGCTTCAGCATGTGCGCGGAGGCCACGACGGGCAAGGTGCTCCTTTTCGGCGGCGCGGACGACACCGGCGCGACCGGCGGCGGTTATGACGTGAACGAGACCTGGGAATGGGACAACACCGCCCAGGCGTGGTCGCAGAAAAGCCCGGCGACGTTGCCGCCGCCCCGCGACGGTGCCGGTCTGGCCTTGGATAAGAATGGCTATCCGGTGCTCTTTTGCGGCTATGAGAACACGGCATCGGTCTACATGGATTTGAACGACACCTGGGAATGGACCGGCAGCAACTGGGTGCAGAAAAGCCCGGCGAGCAAACCATCCACGCGTGACAGCTTCGGCTACGCCTACGATTCGCAAAACCAACTGACCGTGTTGTTCTCCGGGATCAACGAAGACGTAGGCGGCAACCTCGTTGACACCTGGACCTGGAACGGCAGCAATTGGTCGCAGGTGACGTATCCCGCCGCCGCCCCCAACCCGGCGACCCGCGAGGGCCACGCGCTGGCCGACGAAGGCGGCAAGATTTTGCTCTTCGGCGGCTACAACGGCTCCTATCTCAACGACACCTGGGAGTGGAACGGCACGGCGTGGAGCCAGCAGTCGCCCGGCACCAGCCCGTCGGCTCGTTACTACTTTGCGATGGCCGACGAGGGCAACGGCAAGATCCTGCTCTTTGGCGGGCAAAACGGCAGCGGTTTGCTTGGCGACACCTGGGAGTGGAGTGGCAGCAGCTGGAGCCAGAAATCCCCGGCGCACAGTCCCTCCGCGCGCTCCGGCGCGGCGATGGCTACCGACGGTAGCGGCACGGTCTTGCTTTTCGGTGGCGACAGCACGGCCAATCAACAGGCTGACACCTGGGAGTGGAGCGGCAGCGATTGGGTGCAGAAATCTCCTGCGACCATTCCAACTGGCCGCGCCTTTCACGAGATGGCTTCGGAAGGCGGCGGCAAGGTGCTGATGTTTGGCGGTGAGCCGGCATCCGGCGGCTACCTGGGTGACACCTGGGAGTGGAGCGGCACGAATTGGGTGAACAAAAACCCCTCCACCAGCCCTTCCGCACGCGCGCTTCAAGGCATGGCCTACGACACGGTGCGCCAGCGCACCGTCATTTTCGGCGGCCAGACTACGGCCGCGTATCTGAACGACGTTTGGGAATTCAACGGCACGACGTGGATCAATTTGACGCCGCCTTCCGCTCCCTCGGTGCGGACTTCGCTGGGCATGGCCTACGATGCCTCGCTGGGCGCGGTGGGGGAGGTGGTCCTCTTCGGCGGCGATGGCAGCGCGATCACCAACGACACCTGGGACTACGCCGGGACGGCACCGACGTTTTCGGCGTTTGCGCTGACCAACGGCAGCCCGGCGACCTCCGGTGCCAGCGTGGGCTTCACGGCGACGTTTAGCGAGTCGGTCACCGGCGTGGACTCGACCGATTTCAGCCTCGTGACGACAGGCAGTGTCAGCGGCGCGTCGATCACGAACGTCTCCACGAGCGGAGCCGTGGCGACCGTGACCGTTTCCAGCGGCACGGGAGGCGGCACGCTCGCCCTCAAGCTGACGGACGACGACACGATTCGCGACCTCTACGGTTATCCGCTGGGCGGGCCGGGCACGGGCACGACATACACTAGTAACGCCTACACCATCGTGGGTAAGCCCAACGCCAGCAACGGCTCGGCCAACGTGGCCCACAACACGGCCACTCCCCTGACGCTTTCGGCCACCGACACCAACAGTCCCGCCCAGACGCTGACCTACGCCGTCGCCACCAATCCTGCGCATGGCACGCTTTCCAATTTCAACGCCAACACGGGCGTCGTCACCTACACGCCTGCGACCGGCTATCACGGCAGCGATAGCTTTACCTTCACGGCCACCAACAGCGGCGGGGCGACGAGCAACGCGGCCACCGTGACCTTGACCGTCGCCATCGGTACGCCCACGGCGGACGCGCAGAGCGGCGTCAGCGTCGCCCATGACACGGCCAAAGCTCTCGCCCTGGCTGCCGCCGACGACGATTCGCCCGCCCTGACCTTGACCTACGCCATCGCCACCAATCCCGCGCACGGCACGCTCTCCGGCTTTAACGCGGGCACGGGGGCGGTGACCTACACGCCATCCACTGGCTACCACGGGACCGATAGCTTTACTTTCACCGCCAGCAACGGCACGAACACGAGCACCGCCGCAACGGTGTCCTTGACGGTCGCGGTCGGCACCCCCACCGCTACGGCCCAGTCCGTGACGACAGCCGCAAACACGGCCAAGGGGGTCACCCTCTCTGCCACCGACAACGACACGCCGGCCTTGACCCTGACCTACACAGTCGCCGCATCACCCACTCATGGGTTGCTCTCGGGCACTGCGCCCAATCTCACCTACACGCCGGCCAGCAACTTCGCAGGCACCGACAGCTTCACCTTCACCGTCAGCAACGGCACCAACACGAGCGCGGCGGCCACGGTGAGCATCACGGTCACGGGCTTCGCGCCGTCGATCACCAGCGCCGCGTCGGTCGTCTTTACCGACGGCAAGGCGAATACCTTCACGATCACGACCACGGGCGCTCCCAACGCGGCTCTGAGTGAAAGCGGCACGCTGCCCTCCGGCGTGACTTTCACGGATAATGGCAACGGCACGGCCACGTTGAGCGGAATGCCTGCCGCTGGGGCCAGCGGCAGCTTCCCGCTGATGATCACGGCCAACAACGGCATCACCCCAAACGCCACGCAGAGCTTCAGCCTGGTGCTCAACCGGCCGCCGGTGGCCGGGGTAGCCACCCTTGGCGCGACCGAGAATACGGCGGTGCAAGTGTCCGTGGCCAAGCTCTTGACTTACGCCAGCGACGCGGACGGCGACACGCTCTCAGTGACCTCGGTCAACGGGGTCAGCGCGCAGGGCGGCACGGTGGCGCTGAGCGCGCCGGGCAACGCGGGCACGATCACCTACACGCCGGCCAGCAATTTCACGGGCAGCGACAGCTTTACCTATGTGGTCAGCGACGGGCGTGGCGGCACGACGACAGGGACCGTGAACGTGACGGTTTCCTCACCCAATGACCACACCCTCAACGTGGTGTCCATCACCAAGACGGCAGCCGCCGTCACCGTCGTCTACGCGGGCATTCCGGGCGACACGTACCAACCGCAGTATTCTGACAATCTGGACGGCGGCCCCTGGATCAACGCGGGACCGGCGCAGACGGCCGGTGCGACCAACGGGCTGTTTACCTACGTGGACACGACCCAGCCACAGCCCGCCCAACGCTTCTACCGTGCGATTGCCGCCCAGTGAGGTTCTCCGGCATTCATTTTGCCTCCCAGTTTGTTCCCATGAAAACGAAGTCCTCTTGCCTGGTCATGACGCTGCTGTGGATCGTGGTGTTCTACAGTGTGGGCGCGTCGCTGGCCCCGGCGCAGACGATGATGCAGACCTTCGCCTACAGCCCGGACGCCGCCATCCCCGACAACAGCACCGTAGGGGTGTCGGACACGGAGACGATTGCCACTCCGATTATCTCGATCTCCAGCTTGCAGCTAACCCTGGACATCACGGGCAGCCCGAGCGCCTACAACGGGGATTTCTATGCCTACCTTACCAATGGGATAGGTTTTTGCGTGCTGCTCAACCGTACGGGCCGGACAGCTTCCAGCAGCTGCGGCTACGCGGACAACGGCTTTAATGTGACCTTTGCCGACTCGGCGACTAATGGCGACATCCACAGCTACCAGTTGACGCTCAACCCGGCCGGAGCGGCGTTGACGGGCACCTGGCAGCCGGACGGGCGCAACGTCAACCCGGCCAACTCGCTGGACACGAGCCCGCGCACGGCGATGCTGGGCAGCTTTACGGGAGAGAACCCCAACGGCAACTGGACGCTCTTTGTGGCCGACGTGTCACCGGTGGGTACAGGCACCTTTGAAGATTGGAGCTTGCAGATCACCGGCACCGTTGTGCCCGAGCCGCAGACTTGGGCGTTGGTAGGCGTAGGGACAGTACTGCTGGGGATGGGTACTATCCGGCGCGTACGGAGAGGCTTGCCTCGCTATACATAGGAGGCTGTTGTCGCGCCCATTCTTTCTCCCTTGCATCCCGCCAATTCCTTGCTAATACTTGTCCTTCCCACGGCCTCCCGAGGAACGTGAGGGGGGCAAAACGGGTGGACTCCCCCGGTTTTTCGAGACATCGATGACCGAGCGTAGCACCCACGTCCGCAGCGACTTTCGGGGTCTTAGCTCAGTTGGTAGAGCGCCTCAATGGCATTGAGCGGCATTGTCTGACGTTATTTCTGGTGGATTGATGACGACCTTTAGTAGAGCCCAACTCCGAGTCAAAACGACGCGGGGTTCTTGCAATGATTTGATCGAAAGCGATTGCTGCACGCACTGAGTGCCAAAAAATGGTTGTGATGTGTCAAATAACGGTCCTTTGCCGCTCCGCTGTCCTCAGAAGAGAGTGCGAGTGTCACCGACGGGGGTTTTTCAGAATTGGAATAATATCTGGGTTCAGCGGTTGTGGTAGAGCGTAGATTTTATCTCCGTAGCCATCGCAGCAAGGTTCGGCACGCGCGCGGAGCCCAAGAAATCGATCAGACGAGCAACGGTTTGCTGCGGGTTTTGCATCAGAGCGGGATAATCGATCTCAATGGCCTCTATGTGCGGTGCAGTGACCAGCCAGCGGCGGATCTCGTCGCGGTGCAACTGCAAGGCATACTCCAAATCTTTTCCCCTCAAGCGCGCCGCCCCCGGTTCCAAGCGTGTCACCATCTTCTGTTGCGATGCGGCCACCTCGTGGATCGGCCGGGTCATGAAGATCACCTTGTAACGATGTTTGACCGGCAGCTTGGGCAGCAGCATGGAAATACATTTGACCACTTTGCCGTCAAGCGCCTCGTCATCGAGGAGTTCGGCTTGCGGCGCGATCCGTTTGATCGCCTCCCATTCATAGTATCCGCGTGCGTTGTCCGTGTCGGCGACACGCACACCGTCCGTCAAAACTTCCATGCCGCCCGCGGCGAGCATTTGCATCATCAGCGACGTGCCTGAACGCGGCAGTCCGGAGACGATCACGAAGTGCGATGGGCGGGCTCCTGCGCCGATCGTTGACCGGCGCAGGGTGGACGCCGCGCTTGGTCCGGGCATGGGTTTTTCACGCAGGCGACGGCGCACCTCCGCGCGGGCGGCGTCGCGCGTGGCGCTCCCGCGGCGCAGTCGTTCGTTCTCGCGCTGCTGCGCGACCCACCGGGACTCGCCGCGGAGAGAAGCCTCCCGGTGGAAACCGGCGCGGGCCGTGTCGCCGGTCTGCCGATAGAGCCGCGAAAGGATGCGGTGCGCCGCGAGGTTGCCCGGCGCGAAGCGCAAACATGCCTCGAACGCCGAGGCCGCCCGCACGTTCTCGCCCAGCCGTGCCAGCGCGCCCCCGAGTGTGAAGTGCGCCAGCGCCAGGTCAAACTTCAGCCCGAGCGCCGCCAGCGCCCAGTCGGCCGCCTCCGCGTACCGCCGCCGCCGCAGCAGCGTGTGGGCGACTCCGAGGCACGCGTAGGCGTTGTCGCCGTCGAGTTCCAGCGCGCGCCGGAATGCCGCCTCCGCTTCCTCCCACGCGCCGTGGCGGACCAGGGCCAGACCAAGCTGGTTGTTGAGGCCGGGCAGGGTGGGTTCGACCGCCAGGGCGTCGCGCAGCAGCGCCAGGCTGCCGGCGAAGTCGCGCTCACGGTGGGCGACGTTGGCCAGGACGAGCTTGGCGAAGGGTTGTTCCTCGCGGCCGTCGAGCGCCTCCGCGGCCGTGGCGCGCGCCTCGGGCACCAGGCCGAGGGCGAGTTGGCAGTGTGCCAGTCGCAGGCCGTAATCCATGCGCTCCGGTCGTTCGTGGTAAAGGTCCTCAAGCAGCGGCAGGGCGTCGTGGGGACGCTCGCCGTCCAACAAGGCACGGGCGAGGTTCCAGCGGTTCTGGCGGCGGCAATTCTCCGCTTCCTCCGTCGGCTCCTCCCCGCGGGCGTCGCGCAGGTAGCCCAGCGTCCGGAACTGCTCGCGCAACGCCGCGCTTTCCCGCGGGTCGAGCGCGATGCCGGGCGGATGCCGGCCGTCCGCGCCAGGCACCGCTTCCCAACTCGGGATCGGCACGACCGGCAGTGACGCCGGTTCCCGCCACGCCTCGCGCAGCACCCGGCCTTCCATGTCCGCGCCGGCAGGCAGGCCGAACAGGGCGAGAATCGTCGGCGCAATGTCCAGCAGGCTCGCGCCGTGCACCAACTCGTCCGGCCGCAACGCCGGTCCGCGCGCGGCCAGCACGCCCGACGGCCGGTGCCAGGCGGTGAGGCCCTCTTCGTCGATGGACGTGTGCGGCGGACGCCGGGAGCCGGACTGGAAGCCGTGGTCGGAGACGATCAGGACGGTGACGTTCTCGCCCGCGAGTTCCAGGGTGCGCGCCAGCAGCCGGTCCTGGAGCTGGTAAATGCCATCGACCACCCCCCGATACCACTCGAAGGACTCCTCCCCGATGTTCTCCAGCCGCGGCGGATGGTAGGGCATGAAGTGATGGCCGACGTGGTCGATGGCTTGAAAATGGATCGCCAGGAAGTCCGCCGCCGGCGCGTGTTCGAGCAGGTAGGTGGCCATGGCATGGGTCGAAAAACACTGCGCGAGGGTTTCGCGCAATCGGGCGAGTCGCCCGTCGCCGCGGCGGACCACTTCCTCCCAGCGCGGCACGAAGAGGCTCACCACGCTGGCGTCGATATCCTCCTCGCGCACGCGCAGGTCGGCGAACGTCTCCGCCAGATCCGGCGGATGCACGGCGCGCGCGGGCACGGGCTCCTGGCCTGAGCCAGCGAAGAACGCGTCGCTCACGCACACTCCGCCGTGCGGCAGCGATTCGGCGGGGTGCGAGGCGAACCAGCCGACCACCTGCGCGGTGCGGCCGGTCTGCGCGAGGATGTTCCAAACCGCCTTGACTTGCCGCGACAGGCTGCTGGCCGGCCGCACGCTGCCCGAGACAGGATCAACCTCCTCGAACCCGTGGACGCCGTGGGCCGCGGCGCGCCGGCCGGTGGCGACGCTCGTCCAGAGCATCGGCGAGAGCATCGGCTGCAAGCTCGCCAGCGGACCCGAAACGCCGCCGTGCACGATCCCGGCGAGCGCGGGCATCTTGCCACTGTCGAGCAGCGGTTGGATGATTTTCCAGTCCGCCGCGTCCCAGCCGATGAGCAGGACCTTGCCCGCAGGGGTGCGAGAGGGGTTCAACGGATCGAGCGCGCGGAAGCCCCGCGCCTACGCCCCGGCCTCTCCAGACGCCTTCCGGCGGCGCGCCGCCAGGATTCCGACGCCCGCCGCGCCGGCAATCAACAAGGCCGCGGCGCTCGGCTCCGGGACGATGGTGGCCGGCGCGTTGGGGGTGTTGTTGTAACCGTATTCATACAGCGACACCGTTTGGGCCGTGCTGTTGTAGGTGAAGTGGACGGAGCCGTAATAATAATCGGTGGTGTCCGTCGAGCTGACGGGCACCCTCAGCCCGATGTATTGATTCGTCCCCAACGGATAGGTGTTGGAGGTTAAAAAATTATCGCTGCTGGAAACGGTGGCACCCTGCCCGCTGTTGGTTGTATCGATGGCGGCACCGGTCGTTTCCGAAGTAATTTCCGGCTTTGTTCCTCCACCAATGGCCGTCGTGCTGTACAGCTCGAAATCGACACCGCTGAAGGTGCTGGTGGACGGCGAGGAGGCCGTGTTCGGCAGATCGAAATAGATCGTGCTGCCCGTCAGCCCGTTGCCGTTGTACACCGTCGTGGCCGCGCGCGCCGAGTGCGAGGGCAGGGACGCGACCGCAGCGAGCGCGCCGATACCCGCGCCGTAGCGGACGAGCTTGTCCGCGAGCGGGGCAGCCGTGGGAGCGGAAGGATGGGAAGAAGTGAATGGCTTCATGGCAGGATCAAAGGGGTTTCGGTGGGCACGCCGCGACGGGACCCGCAGGATTATCGGAAAAGCGGCCGGTCTGTCAATCGCCGATCTCATTTTGCCCGGTATCCGGGACCGGCCGGCGCAAACGCACCCAGCGTCCGATGGCACGGCCCTGCCAGAGCCGGCCGAACTGCACGCTGTTGGGATGCAGATGCTCGTCGGCGGTGAAGCGCACCGTTTTCACCGGCTGTTCGACTCCCGGGGGCCGCGAGCCTTGGAAGAGCGCCACCTGCGCCCACGCGTGGCCGCCGCGCAGTTCCGGGGCGACGAGGATCGCGCCGACGTGGCTGACGCCGTTGACATGGCGGCTCAGGAGCAAGCCGCGCAGCGAATCGCCGACCAGCAGGATGTCAGAATGATCCTGGAGGTAGCCGGCGTGTCCGGCATCGAGCAGGGTGCCCCCGGCTTCCTCCAAGGCTTCGCCGGGCACGTGCTGCGCATACAGGCGGCGGGCGGCGGGTAGCCATTCGTCGGTCAGGCGCACGACGCGGGCGTCGGCGGGGATCAGGCCGCGCGCCGTCAACCGCTCGCGCAGGGCCGCCAGCCGTTCGAACAACGGGGCGGCGTCCATCTCGAAGACCTGCTGCACGGCGTCGGGCACGAAGCCCTGCGCGCGCAGGACCGCGGCTTCCACGCTTTGCTCCTCGGGAAACCCGGCCGTCCGCACGACCCCGGCCGCGCCCGCGAGCGCCCGGGCAAACAGCGGCGCGAGCACGGCGGCGGTGCGGTATTTCTCCGCCGCGAGCCGCCAGGACAGGAGTTCGCCCCGGCGCGCGTTCGCCGCCGTCACCCGCGCGGCGGCGGCGACGAGGCGGGCGGCCGCGCCGTGGACGGCCACCGTCCACGCCGCCGGATTCGCCGGGGCGCAACGCGGCAGAAACTCGCGCACCCGCGCCATCTCGTCCGGCCAGGGCGGGCGAACTTCCATTCCGGCGGTGACATCAGGCAGCATGGGCGCTTATCTTGGCACGGGTTGGCCGTTGCGACGAGCCGGCCGATCACCGCTTCCGATGGCATGACCCCACCCGCACGCCGCCTTTTGCCGTTGGAAAATCTGTTCGCCCTGCGGCGCGACCCCTTCGGCCTCTTCGCCGGCCTGGTCGAGGAACACGGCAGGGAGCGTGCCCTGATCCGCTTCGACACCGGCGGCCCGCAGCCGCTGTACCTGGTCAATGATCCCGAGACCGTCCGCGAGGTGCTCGTCAGCCGCGAACATCAATTCAGAAAGTGGTTTCACAACGCCCTGACGTCCGAGATCCTGTCTGGCGGGCTGGTTGTGAGCGGCGGGGAAACCCACCGGCAGATGCGGCGGCTGGTCCAGCCGGCCTTCCACGGACGGTGCCTGCCGCACTATGCCGCGCAGACCGTCGCGGTCGGCGGGGCCGAGCGCGACCGGTGGCCGGAGGACGCCGTCTTCGACCTCGAACCGGCGCTGCTCTGGCTGACCACCCGCGTCACCGGCCGACTGTTGTTCGGGGTCGATCTGGCTGGCACCGACGCCACGGACCGGCTCTGCGCGGCGACGCAGACAATCTTGTCGCTTTTTGGCGCGCACGCCATGCCCGCGGCTGAACGATCAAACTACGAGGCGGCCCGGGCCAATTTCCAGGCCGTGCTGGCAGACCTGGCGGCGAGGCGGCAAGCGTCGGGGGTCTCCCCGGCCGCCCACCCGGACCTGCTCGACCTGTTGCTGGCCGCCCGCTGGGAAGACGGCAACCCTTTGAGTCCGGCGGAACTGGACGACCAGATGCGCACGATCCTCCTCGCCGGACAGAACACCACCGCCGAAGCTCTGCTCTGGACATTCTACCTGCTGGCCACCCACCCGAAGCCGGAGGCAAGAATCCTCGCGGAGATCGACGGGCTGCCCGGGCCGGCCACCTTCGAAGACTTCGGCCGGTTGACGTACACCCGGCAGGTCTGGCAGGAATCCCTGCGTCTCTACCCACCGATCTACCTGGTGGCGCGCGAGGCACGCACGGACCTGTCGCTCTGCGGCGAGGACATCCCGGCCGGCGCGGTGATACTCCTGCTGCCCTACCTGTTGCAACGCGACCTGCGTTTCTGGCCGGAACCAGATCGGTTCCGGCCCGAACGCTGGGCTCCCGAGGCCAGCCCGTCCACGGGTCCGTCGCGTCCGCGCTTCTGCTATTTTCCTTTCGGCGCCGGTTCGCGGCGTTGCATCGGCGAAGCCGTCGCGGACATGGAAGGCGTGCTCCTGCTGACCACGATCCTGCAACGCCGACGCCTGCGATTGGCGGCCCAGCCGCCGATCAAACCCCGCGCGGTCGGATTTTTGCTGCGTTCCGAGCGTGGGTTGCTGGTCACTGCCGGGCGACGTTGACGCGACCTGCCAGCCACCCGATTTTTCCAAATGGATGAGTTCTCCTCCCCCGCGTGGCCCGCCGATCTCCAACACCGGTTTCGCCGACTGCGTCCCGAGACTTTGGCAGCGATCCTCGAATACCAACACGCGCCCGCGCCGGCGCTGCTGCCCGTCATCGTGACGGGAATCTTGAACCACTATCTGCCCGCGGACGCCGCGGCGATGTTGGCCGCACAAAGCGAGAACGGCGGCGATCACCCACCCGAAGATGAACACCCGCCCGCGCTGGACGTGGACTCGCTGACCATGCTGGAAATTGTGCTGGATTTGGAAGACGCCCTTGGCGTCGAATTCGACAAGCAGGAACTCGCTTCGGTCCGCACCGTGCCCGAGATGCAGGCCATGCTGCTGCAGAAGATTCGGGTGAGAAGCCAGGGGTGAAGTTTTCTGCGATGGGATTTAACAGGTGAGCGTAGGAACGCACGTGGATCATAAGCGTGCATGGCGGCCGCCGACGTAGAAAATCATTCCACGCCGTGAACATGACCGCCGGTCACTCACGTCAAAAAACGGTCCTTTTCTGCTTCGGCGGGCTACTTTAAGCCCGGCGTCTCACAACGAAGATTTTTGCGAGGCGGTGATGGACGGCTTCGGGATTTGTCGAAATATCTCCTGTCGTTAGTGGGGCGGCTCGAACGACAAGCAGTACCTTCGATCATGATCGTTCTGGCCAAACCTTCGAGTCTTTCTTCCTTGGTGCCACTTGCTTGAACACATTTTGCGGATGGTGCGTTCCAGATTGTCAGGTTCGCGCCGCCGCTTCATCCTGAATGCATGGAACCACCTGATCTGCCCGCATCGCGCGGGCGTGCCACGGCAGCTCTCTGCGCGGTCGCGCTCACCTCGCTATTGCTCTGGTTCGGCAACGGTTTGAACCCCTGGTGGCCGCTGATGTGGTTCGCTCCACTGCCCGTGCTGCTTTTTGCCGCCGGTAGCCGCTCCTGGCTGGCGTCGGCGCTCGTCGCAGGTTCTTCCTGGCTCCTTGGTAGTTTGTCCCTGTGGCATTACTTTACCGTGCTGCGTGCCTCCGTCGCCTGGGTGGTCATTTTCACCACGGTGTCCGTCGTTTTTGCGGGAGCGGTGTTGCTTTTCCGAGCACTGCTCCGGAGGGACGCTCCCTGGAGCGCGCTGCTCGCGTTTCCCGCTGCCTATGTCTGCTGCGAGTACACAGCGAGTGTCTTCACGCCGGGCGGCACGGCGGGCAACCTCGCCTACACCCAGCTCCGCTTCCTGCCGTTCCTGCAATTGGCTTCTCTCGCAGGTCCATCGGCTCTGAGCTTTTTGCTGCTGTTGTTCCCGGCGGCACTTGCCATCGGCTGGCATCGGCACCGGGTCGAACCAAGACAGGCACGACGCATCCTTGGGGTGAGCCTGGGTGCGCTCGCTTTGATCCTCGCGTTTGGAACCGTGCGTCTCAACCTGCCAACCGGCGTTCCGACGATCAAGGTAGGACTCATCGCGTCTGACGAGCCAGCCAACGTGGACCCGACAGACCCTGGTCGTGAAACTACCCGCCTGCTCCAGGCTTATGCGGACGAGGCGGCCAAGCTTGCGGCACGAGGGGCCGAGGTGATCGTGTTGCCGGAGAAGATCGGCGTCGTCGCGGACCAGGACCTCAGCACCAGCGACGCCATCTTCCAAGCGGTAGCCGACCGGACCGGAGCGACGGTCGTTGCCGGTCTGATCCGTCTTACCCCACCGTCGCGGTCCAACCAGGCACGGGTCTATGCGCCCGGCGCTCCGGTGGCGAGCTACGACAAGCAGCACCTGCTGCCGGCACCGTTCGAGTCCAGGTTCACCCCCGGCACCGCGCTTACGCTCCTCTCCAAAGCTCCCGCCCCCTGGGGGGTAGCCATCTGCAAGGACCTGGACTTCACCCGCCCGGCCCGCCAGTACGGCCAGGCGGACACAGGTCTGCTGCTGGTGCCCGCGTGGGACTTTAACCTGGACCGCGTGTGGCACGGGCACATCGCGCGGATGCGCGGGGTAGAAGGCGGCTTCTGCGTGGTGCGCGTAGCCAAGCAGGGCAACCTGTTCGTCAGCGATGATCGTGGCCGGGTCTTGGCCGAGAGCCGCAGCGACGCCGGGCCGTTTGCCACCTTGCTGGCGGAGGTGCCCACCACTCATGTGACCACCTTCTATGAACGGCTGGGTGATTGGTGGGCTTGGCTCGCGGTGGCGATCCTCGTTTTCACCCTGGGGCGGCTTCTCTGGCTACTACGCGGGCGAACAAGTCTGGCCAAGCTAAGGATCGTCTAGGAAGGGCGTTTGCGGATAGATGTTCCTCTCCTTATGATCAGGGCGAGCACCGTCAAAAAATGGTGGTTTTTCAGCTAGGCGTCAGCTGCGTCGAAGTTACGGTTGTGGACGCATGTGAGACCGGCCGTAGAAAACCACGTCTGGTAAGTTTCGCGTGCGGACGCGTCGGATGCGGTGGCACGGCTTGGTTCGCCTTGCACCGCGCGTCGATTCTGCATCGTCGCAGAACGCGGATCGCTGGAACAATCTTGGTGTCGCCACCTGTCGCCTTTGCAGATTTTGTGATGCAGTTGCCTCCTCCGGCCCTCTGGAGCGCCAATGCTCACACCCCCTTTTTGGCAGTCGGCTACTCCATTTCGAAGCGTCTCCTCTGAGAATATGTGTCGCCTTTCCATTAACTACCTATTATCAAGAAGCTTACAATCTTTCAGTTCTGCATGGCAGCCCGAGGCGTGACCCAGCCGCCGGGTACGTGATTTTCAGCCGCCATCATCTCGCACGCCCGGCCGCCGCAGGGAATGGGTCGACACGCACGTCGACGGATCTGGCAAAGCGAGTGTTCGCTCCTTTGGAAGAGGTTCGTTTGGTGCCGGATCTGCCCATAATACGATAGGGAGGGACGTATCCGTCGGTCGATCCGCCGGGTGCCCGCTCTCTTCCTTCATCCACATCCACGCAGGCTTGATCGACCCGGCTCGTGACACGATCCGGGTCGCGTCTCGCCGTGCGGGATCAACCGCCCCGCCGCGGCGAGCCGTTTGGCTTCCGCGGCTTTGACCACCCACCCCGAGCCCCAGCGCTCGGACCCACCACCGAAAGGAACCACCCACCTATGGCAGTCATCTTAGAAGCGGCCTACAGCAAAAAGCTGGGGCTGCCAAACTACAGCAGTCATTCCTACGTCGTCAGCATCCGCACCGAACTGAGCGACCTCACCCAAATCGAAGCCGAGAGCGCCCGGCTCTACACGCTCCTGCAGCAGAGCGTGGACAAGGAAATCCAGCAGGTCGGCTACCTGCCCGAGGCCAACACCTACGGCCTGCACACCGCCAGCGACGGTGCCGACCAGCCCCACGGCAATGGCAACGGCAACGGCCACACCCCAGCCCCAACGGGCCCTGACCCGGTTCACCACGAGCCCGGCGACCCGTGGGTGTGCTCGGACAAACAGAAGGAACTCATCCTCAAGCTGGTCGAGCAGCATGGCCTGGACAAGAAGGAGGTCGAGACCCTCGCCCGCGAGATGTTCGGCCTGCCCGTCAAAACGCTCAACCGTCTACAGGCCAGCGGCCTTATCGAAGAACTGCTCGAACGCCACGGCAAAACGAAGAAGCCCAGTAACGGACGTAGCAGCGGTGCTGCCGCCTATCGGAGGCACGCCCACGCATGAACGCCATCGTCGACAACCCTCCGCCTTTGGTAACACCACCGCCCTCGCAGGCGGACATCATCGCTCAGCTGCAACAGAGCGTCAGCCCCTCCCGGCTGGCGCTCTTTCAGTCTTGCCGGCTCAAGTTCTTCTTCCGCCATGTGCAGCGGCTCCAAAAACCGAAGACGCCCGCCCTCCACGTGGGCGTCGCTGTCCACGACGTGCTGCGCGCGTGGAACCGGGCGCGCTGGCGGCAGGAAGCGCCCTCCCCGCACCTGATGTACGCCGCCTACACGGCGGCGTGGACGGCTGGGCAGGCCGACGAACCCGTCGACTGGGAGAGCCCGGTCGAGGAAGAGGAGCAAAAGCAGGTGGGCTGGCGGCTGGCCGAGACGTTCCTTCGGGAGACGACCCTCCGGTCGACCGCCAAACCGGACGCGGTCGAAGTCGCCGTCGAAGCCGATCTGTCTGCCCACGGACTGCCCCGGCTCGTCGGCGTGCTCGACCTGGTGCAGGACGGGCGCATCATCGACTTCAAGACCGCCAGCCAAACGCCCACGCCGCAAAGGGCGGCGTTGCTCCATGGCACGCAGGTCAGTGCCTATTCGCTCCTGTACCGGGAGAACACCGGCAAAAAGGAAACCGGCATCGAGATCCACCACTTGCTCAAGCTCAAGCAGCCCCGGCTGGTGGTCATCGCCCTGCCGACCTGCGGCGAACGCGAGCAAAGCCGGCTTTTGCGGGTGGTCGACGCCTACGTCGACACCTTGGAGCGGCGCGACTTCATCCCCTCGCCGGGGTTGCAATGCGCCGCGTGCGAGTTCGTCAACGAGTGTGCCGCTTGGCCAGCATAACCCAGTGGCCGCAGTTCCGATTGCACGAGTCGTCGTCCAGCGAGTCCATGAAACGTTTCAGGTCTCGTCGGACGGCAACAGCTTGCTCCAGCGACATTGCAACGCCTTCTGAAGGCGCATCACGGTTGTGATCAGAATGTTGATCTGGCCGGCCTCGATTTTCTGCAACGTGCGGATGTTGAGGTCGGCCAGTTCCGCCAGTCGTTCCTGAGTCATCGACGCCGCCGTCCGCTGCCGCCGGAGATTTGCCCCGAAAACCTCCAGCTCCGGAAGCTTGGGCGGCTGGCGGTGGCGGGGCGTGGCAGACACGCCCCATTACGCCGTGAAACGCGCATTGACTAACACGGCACAATGCGCCGTAATCAGCGCCGCTTTATTTCCCTCCGCCCGAGGGTCGGCGCGTGCGCGCCCTCACCCCATCCAACGTTTCACCCATGTACACCATGACAGCCACGAAAAAACTACTCTCCCCTCGGCTGATCCGGTGCCAGCGAGCCCCCAAACCTTGATTCACGATGGAAACCAATCCACCCCCAACCGATCCTGATCCGCCACAGAGGCATGGCAGCGCCGTGCCCTGGATCGCCAGCGCCTGCGTGGCGCTGGCCGCCCTCGGCCTGGTCGCCTACCTGAAAACCTGCCAGGGCACGCACGCGGTTGTCACCACCGTCGACCATACGGTCACCACGATCGCCAAGGCCGCGCCCGAGATCGCCGCCCGCTTCAAGACCGGCACGATTTCCCACACGTTCTCCGAGATGGTCACGAGCATCGAGCCCACCCGTGGCGACGTGCTCGAAACCGCCGTGCTCAACACCCAGGAAACGTTCCGTCACGAAGACACCCGGCGGGCCGTGTGGGACCTGATCTACTTGGGCAGGACCACCTCCGAGATCCGGTGCCCAGTGACCTTCCGCTATCATGTCCGCCTCACGGACTCCTGGCGCATGGCCACGCGTGATCACACCTGCCTCGTGCTCGCTCCGGCCGTACGCCCCAGTCTGCCGCCGGCCATCCATACAGACCGGATGGAAAAGAGTTCGGACGCGGGCTGGCTGCGCTTTAACGCCACCGAAAACCTCCAGCAACTGGAAAGCGGTCTCACCCCGGAACTGGAGAAGCGCGCGGGAGACCCCAACCACCAATCGCTCGCCCGCGAAGCCTGCCGCCAAGCGGTGGCGCAATTCGTGAAGACCTGGCTGCTCAAGGAGGACTTCTGGCGGGAGGACCGCCTGAGCTCGGTCATCGTGATCTTCCCCGAGGAAGCTGGCTTCGCCACCGACGCCGAACTCGAGTCTTACAAAAAAGGTCAGCCCACAATCGTTCTCCAGAAAAAGTAGCAGGGTCATCCAGCGGCATTCGCCGCTTCGACACCACACCCGAGACAGCAAAGGAGCCGGGCCTGTCAGCCAACGCTGACGGTGCCCGGCTTTTTCGTGTCTGCATCCCACGATCCTCAATCCTCAACCTCATCCATCACACCAATCTACAGCTGAAAAGGAACCCATCCATGCACACCACAACAGCAACCACCACCACATCAACCAAACAAACCACCCTCTATTACCGCGAGGGATCATCCGACAAAGTTTACCACGTCTGCCTCGAACAGAACGGCAGCCCCGAGCATTTCCTCGTGCGCTTCGCCTTCGGCCGCCGGGGCTCCACGCTCCAGACCGGCACGAAGACGCCCGCGCCCGTCGACTACGACACGGCGCTACGGACCTTCAACCAGCTCGTCGCCGCCAAGCTGGCGAAAGGCTACACGCCCGGCGAACACGGCACGCCGTACCAGCACACCGACCAAGAAGGGCGTGCCACCGGCATCTACCCACAGTTGCTCGAACCCGTGACCGACACGTACGCGCTCGGCCGCCTGTTGGTCGATCCGCTCTACTGCGCCCAGGAGAAACACGACGGCATGCGCCTGCTCCTCCGCAAGCGCGGCGAAACCATCGATGGCATCAACCGCAAAGGCCTCGTCGTCTCCGTTCCAGCCACCGTCGCCAGGGAGGCTGCCAGACTGCCCGGCGACTTCCTGCTCGACGGTGAGGCCGTGGGCGACACCCTGCACGTCTTCGATGTGCTGGAGAACAATGGTGTCGACCACCGGGGGCTGCCCTACATCTGCCGGCTGGAGGTCCTGCGTGAGCTGGTCCTGATGCATGGCACCACGTCCATCGTGCCCGTGTACACCGCCTGCCAAGCCCGGGAGAAAACGCACCTGTACGCCCGGCTGCGCCAGCAGTTCAAGGAAGGGGTCGTGCTCAAACTGCTGACTGCCCGCTACACACCGGGCAAAACGTCAGGATCAGCCGCCGACGCGCTCAAGTACAAGTTCGTGGAAAGCGCCAGCTTCGTGGTTACCATGGTCCATCCGAGCAAGCGCAGTGTTTCGCTCGGGCTGTATGCCAAAAGCGAGATCGTGGAAGCCGGCAACGTCACCATCCCGCCCAACCACGAAATCCCCAAGGCGGGAACCGTCGTGGAGGTCAGGTATTTATACGCCTTCCGCCAGAGCGGGGCGGTGTACCAACCCTGCTACCTGGGCGAGCGCGAGGACATCGAGCCCGCCGAATGCACGGTCAGCCAGTTGAAGTACCGCTGCGAGTCAACGGCCACCCTCCGGGTCTGAACGACCTGATCCACCACACCACCCATCAACCGACCCACGGCGGCAACGGCCGGGCGCGCTCCCTTCATCGGAGTGCCCCGGCCGTTCCGCTTTTCTATTTCATTACACCCAACCCCAACAACCCAACCAACGCACAACCACATCCCATGAAACAGAACCTCACCATCCAACTGCCGGTCGCCGAACTTAAAACGGCCATCGGCGGCCTCACCAAAGTCGTCGCCCGCCACAGCACCCTGCCGGTGCTCGGCACCGTCCATATCGAACGTGACCGTCACGGCTGGGTCCACCTGACCGCCACCGACCTTGACACGTTCCTGTCCCTGCGCCTGGAAGCCCCACAGCAGATCGGCGAGCCGGCCAAGTGCCTCGTACCGTTCACCGAGTTGCAGAAGCTGGGCAAGACCTGCCTGGCCGACGAAACCCTCGATCTGGAAGTCCTCGCCGAGGACAGCTTGCTCTTGCGCCACCACATCGCCAGCCACGCGGTTGAACAGGTCATGACCGTTCCGCCCTTTGGCGACTTCCCCGAGCTGCCGTCGATCACCGCTTCGTCGGTCAGTCTGGATGAAGCCGCCCGGTCCACGGTGCTCGAAGCACTGGCCTGTGCCAGCCACGACGAGACGCGCGTCATCCTCAATGGCGTGTACCTCGACGTGTCCAAGCCGACCGGCCACTACGCCGTCGCCACCGATGGCCGGCACCTGTTTGCCAGCAACAGTCTGCACCTGGCCCTGCCATCGTCCGTGCTGGTCCCCGATCACCGTTTCCTCACTTGGAGCGGCTTCGTCAAGGACGGCCAGTGGAAGCTCGCCGTGCAGCCAACGACGAAGGACAGGGGCGGCTATCTCCGCCTGGAAAGCCGGCGGTGGACGTTCGTGACCAAGCAGATCGAAGGCACGTACCCGAACTGGCGCAACATCACCGAGGATGTGCGCCAGTTTAGCGGCTGTATCGAAGTCAACGACCAAGCGGCGGAGGCGATCAATCGGATCGTGCCCCGGCTGCCGGGAGACGACACGCCCAACCATACCGTGGGCCTATACTGCGTGTCGGGCAGGCTCTACCTGCGCGGCTCCAACAAAGACCAGGAACATGCGACCGAAGTCGAGGTGCCCGGTGTCACGGTCGGCGGTGACCCGGCCACGGTGTACCTCAACCGCCAGTACCTGCTCAAGGCCATCGGCTTCGGGCTGCGCCAGATCGGCGTGCAGGAGCCGCTCAAGCCCCTGCGCTTCAGCGACGGCGGCAGCCGCCAGATGATCGTCATGCCCGTGCGGGTCGATGCCACCCTGCCCGCGCCCATCAACAGGAACCCGGCCCCCGTGCCGGCGTCCCCCATCACCCCAGCCGCCGTGTCCACCGACGCCCGGCCGGTTCAACCCGCCACCCTCAACCCAACCTCACAACCACCAACCGAAAGGAACATCACACCCATGCAGAACGGAACCAACAACCAAATCAACGGCAGCGGGCACCAGCCCGTGGTCGCTCACGAGAGTACCTCGCCCGAGGAGAAACCTGGCCTCGAACAGGCGCTCGACCAGATTGAGAGCCTCAAGGCCAACCTGCGCGGCGCGGTCAGCAGCCTCAACAACCTGATCGACATCGTCCGTCAGGTGCAGCGTGAACGCCGCGTCAGCGAGCGGGAAGTCCGCAGCGTGCGCGACACGCTCAAGACCCTGCAGACCGTCCGCCTGTAGTCAGTATCAACCATCACCCACCCGAACGCGGTGAAAGGGCCGGATGCCTCCATCAACGAGGTGTCCGGCCCTTCGTCGTGTTCACTCACCACCAACCCGCAGAAACACCAGCAACCAACCAACAGAAAAAACAAACAACCTATGAGTCACAACCTGATGATCCAGAACGGAGAAGCCAGCATGATGTACGTCGGCGGCGTGCCCTGGCACGGCCTCGGCACCGCCCTCGACAAGCCCGCCACGGCCGAGGAAGCCATCCGGGCCGCCCGCCTGGACTGGCAGGTCAAGAAGCTGCCCCTCTACGCCAGCGATGGCCCGGAGAGCCTGCTGCGCCTGCCGGTGCCCGACAAGTTCGCCGTCGCCCGTGAGAACAGTCTCGATGTGCTCGGCGTGGTTGGCAGCTCCTACACCCCGGTGCAGAACCGCGAAGCGTTCGCTTTCTTCGACCCCGTGGTCGGCAAGCAGGCAGCCGTTTACCACACGGCCGGGGCGCTGGGTAAAGGCGAGCGCGTGTGGATTCTGGCCAAGCTGCCCGACTCCATCCGCGTGGTCGGTGATGACATCACCGACAAGTTCCTGCTCCTGACCAACAGCCACGACGGCACTTCCTCCCTACAGGTGAAGTTCACGCCGGTGCGGGTGGTCTGCCAGAACACGCTCACGCTCGCCATTAACAACGGTCAGAGTGGCATCAAGATCAGCCATCACACCGACATCCACCAGCGCCTCAAAGCCGCTGAGCGAATGCTGGGCATCGTCAGGCACCAGTTCGACGAGTTGGCCGACACGTTCCGCGAGATGGTACAGGTACCGATGAACGGCAACCGGCTGGAGAAGTACCTCCAGTACGTGTACCCGGAGCCCAGGGACCGGCTGCCCACTGAGAGCGAGGCCGAGTGCATCGCCCGGGACCGGTCGTGGTCTGAGTACTTCTTCGACCAGGGGGCGGGCAATCGCCTGCGGGGAGTGGAAGGAACCCTCTGGGCCGCGTACAACGGGGTGACGGAATACTTGGACCACCGCAAGATCCGCCAGTCAGCCGACCAGCGGCTGACCAGCACTTGGTTCGGAGAGGCCAACCGGATCAAGGCGCGGGCGCTGACCGTCGCCACTGAGATGCTGCCACATTTCCGCAACTAAGCGCGGGGGAGTGGCAGCAGTAGAAAAAAGGATTCGCCGTCAGGCGGGTTCTTTTTTTAGGTATCAGGTGAAAGCTCGACGGCGCTCGCCACGTCTACGCCGGTCTCGGTACCGTCAAGAATCAGCGGCGCGTGGAGTGTGGGTGTCTCCGTTTCGGTGTGCATTTGACTGTTGTCGTCCTATCGTGAATTCCATTCAAGATGATCGATCCCCGCACCGAGAAACTCGCCGCCTTCCGCACCTGGGTCGGCGCGCACATCACCGGCGACGAAAAAGGCCAGGCTCAGGTCTTCATTGACCACCTGATGCAAGCCTTCGGCCACGCCGGTTCGCTCGACGTGGGCGGTGAACCCGAATGTCGCATCCGTAAATCAGACGATGATGGCGGCGGTACCAGCTTCGCCGATTACGTCTGGAAGCCCGTCGTCCTCATCGAGATGAAGAAGCGCGGCGTCAACCTCGCCAAGCACTACCGTCAGGCGTTCGACTACTGGACCCGCCTCGTCCCCGGACGCCCGCGCTACGTCGTCCTGTGCAACTTCGACGAGTTCCACGTTTACGACTTCGAGACGCAGATGGACTCGCCCGTCGGCAAGGTCGCGCTGGTCGATCTGCCCGAACACTTCGGCTCGCTCGCCTTCCTCTTCCCCGGCCAGCCCAAGCCCGTCTTCGACAACGACCACGTCGCTGTCACCCGCGACGCCGCCGCCGGTCTGGCGAAGTGCTTCAACAAGCTCGTCAAACGCGGCGTCGAACGCCCCGTCGCCCAGCGTTTCATCCTCCAGATGCTCGTCGCTTTGTTCGCGGAGGACATCGGCCTGCTGGCGAAATACCTCGTCACCCGCCTGCTCGACGACGCCAACGCCAGCACATCCTACGATCTGCATCGGCGGCCTCTTTGTCGAGATGAACACGCGGGGCACCACCCCCGGCGGCCGGTTCAAGGGCGTGCCCTACTTCAACGGCGGCCTTTTCCACGAACCCGCCCGCCTCGAACTCACCGACACCGAAATCGTCCTGCTCGCCCAATGCGCGAAGTTCGACTGGTCGAAGGTCCAGCCGGAAATCTTCGGCGTCATCTTCGAGCATTCGCTGGAAAAGGAGGAACGCCACGCCTGGGGCGTCCACTACACCAGCCCCGAGGACATCATGAAGATCGTCACGCCGACCATCGTCGAGCCGTGGCGCGAGCAGATCGAGGGCGCTAAAACCCTCAAGCGCCTGCGCGACCTCGTGGACCGGCTGCCCCACTTCCGCGTGCTCGATCCCGCCTGCGGCAGCGGCAACTTCCTTTACATCGCCTACCGGGAGTTGAAGCGGCTGGAAGCCCGCATCTACGAGCGCATGGAGGAGGAGTTCAAGACCGAGGCGCGGCAGGCCGGGCAGATGCGCCTGTCCTTTCTCTCCGCGCAGAACTTCTACGGCATCGACATCACCCCCTTCGCCGTGGAACTGGCCAAGGTCACGATGATGATCGCGCGCAAGTTCGCCATCGACGAACTCCATATTACCGAGGCCGCCCTGCCGCTCGACAACCTGGACAACAACTTCACCACCGGCGACGCGCTGGTCACGGGGGTCGATGGCGCGGCCGTCCGCACGCCGTGGCCCGCGGTGGATGTCATCATCGGCAACCCGCCCTTCCTGGGGGCCAAGCGGCTCAAGCCCGAGCATGGCCCGGACTATGTGAACCGGATTCGCCGTCTGTACCCCGAGGTGCCCGGCATGGCGGATTTCTGCGTGTACTGGATTCGACGCGCGCACGACCACCTGCCCGCCTGCACCGCCGACGATCCGGTGGCGGGGCGCGCGGGCTTCGTCGGCACGCAGAACATCCGCAACAACCAGTCGCGCGTCGGCGGGCTGGACCACGTCGTGCGCGACGGGACCATCGTGGAAGCCGTGGACAACCAGCCGTGGAGCGGCGAGGCGAACGTCCACGTTTCCATTGCGAACTGGGCGAAGACGCATGACGCCGCGCTGGTGCCGGAGACGAAGCGGCTCTGGTACAAGGTCGAGCCGACGGCGGCGAAGAAGAAACTTTGGAAAAGCAAAGGCAAGAAGCTCACGAAGGAGTACGAACTCAATTACCGCACGACGGCGCACATCTCATCCTCGCTTTCCGATCAGACGGACGTGAGCGGTGCCGAACGATTGTTGTGCAATTACGACCCGCAGGTTTGCTTCTCGGGTCAGGTCGCGGGCCACGAGGGTTTTGTGCTTCAGCCGAACGAGGCCGCAAAACTCATCGGAGCGGACGCGCGCAACCGTGAGGTCGTTCATCCGTTCCTAATTGGCCGTGATATGCTCAGCGGAGATGGTTCGCCCAGCGAATGGGTGATCGACTTCCAGACGCGAACCATGCTGGAGGCAAGCACGTATGCGGAGCCGTTCGAGCGCGTGCAAACATTGGTCTTGCCCACACGCGAGGAAAAAGCCGAACAGGGCAAATCCGGCGATGGAGAACAACGCACCCACCACAAAGGATTCTTGCGGTATTGGTGGCGTCATTCGTTCGACCGGCCAGAGATGATTAACCTTCTGGCGACGATGCCGCGCTACATCGTCTGTTCAGACACGACCAAGCGACCGGTTTTTGCTTTCATTGACCACGAAATTCGGCCCGATCACAAGCTGCGCGTCTTCGCGTTCGCCGACGACTACAGCTTCGGCATCCTCCAGTCCCACGCGCATTGGCTCTGGTTCATAACCAAGTGCAGCAAGCTCAAGTCGGACTTTAACTATACTTCCAGTTCCGTCTTCGACACCTTCCCTTGGCCGCAAGCCCCTTCTGCCGGGCGCGTCGAAGCGGTCGCCGCCGCCGGACGCGGGGTCCGCAGCATCCGCGCCGAGACCCTGCCCAAAATCAAAGACGGCCTGCGCTCCCTCTACCGCACGCTCGAACTCCCCGGCGCGAACCCCCTCAAGGCCGCCCACGTCGCCCTCGACGCCGCCGTCCTCGCCGCCTACGGCTTCTCCCCCAACGCCGATCTCCTCGCCCAACTCCTTGCCCTCAACCGCGAAGTCGCCGCCCGCCTCGCACGCGCCGAACCTGTCACAGCTCCGGGAATTCCCCGCGACTTCCCCGAATTTGATGCCTTGATTACGGACGATTGTATCCGGCCGGCGACTCCTCCCTAGCTGTCTCTTCGTAAGATATGTGATACTTGTCGTTGCCTCCGATCCTCACCACCAAATCCGCTGCTCGAATGCTCACTCCGCGACTCGTCTGTTTGGATTCATCGACGTGGGGAAACTTGGCAAGGGATTGGAAGGTGAACGCTGATGCAAACCGACTTCTTGGCTTGCTCAATTCTGGATCGGTTGTGCCATACTTCACTTGGCATCACGTGGAGGAAATAATTCAGCATGCTGATGATGACGTTTACGAAAGCCGCGTTTCTCTGATCCGCGACATTCGGTTTGTTTCTTATCCGATGTTACCTACACAAATTGGAAACATCGGTTCGCTGATGGAGCTACGTAATTTTGAGATTATGGCGCTCTTGCAGAATCCCACGCGCAGTACGGAGAAACTCGTTGATGTCATCCGACCTGAAATAACCAACGGATTTTGCACCGGCAAAGAATTGTGCGCCGCCAACCGCCCGTGGTGGGACTACTATCGAACTCATTTCGCAGCGGAAATACAGATTCGCAAAGCCCAAATCGCTTCGATAGCACAGTTTCCAATGAACGATCAAAAACAATCGTTGCGGGATGCATCGAAAAAGGTCCGTCTCAGGAGCGAATCCGATTCAAAGAAGCAATTTTCTGTAATGACGCAGATGCTCGCTGAACGGCTCGGAAGAGATGGCGACCGACGGTTGGGTGATCCTGCTCAAGTCTCTGCTGAATTCATGCGCAAAACCTACGACGAAAGCCTGCGAATCTTTGGCATGGATGGCGATCACTTCGAACGCATGCTACGCCTGAATAATATCGAACGTTCCCGACTTCCGAAAAACGCCCGCATGGAGGATGTAGGTTACGAAGGCATCTTTCGCAAACATCTCGAATTGCATGAAACCTATCTGAGCCTGCCACCGGGGCAGTTACATAACCAAATTAGACAAGATATGGTTCCATCGTGGATAACGTGGCGCGAAGTGGATCGCGCAATGAAGCATTTTCCCAAGGCAGCTGCGAGCAACCTTAATGATCGATCGATTGTTTCTTTTGCTCTTTACGTCGACAGTCTCGAATGCGACAAGCGCATCAAAGATTCTGTCGAGCAAGCGGCTAGACGGCACCCGTTACTTGCCCAGATAGAAAAGAAATTGCTAAACCGAAAGAACTACGCTGACCTCGTAACGCAACTTGCGCGGATTGCATCTGCGTAATTTGAACGCTAAAAGTACGATCTCGCATGGCGTGTTCCATCCCGCATGACCTACGTTATTGCGTTCGCGAGAGCGGGGGGCGGTGGACTGCATGGTGCAAATCCGACAAACGGAAGAAGCGGTTTCGTCGCTTTGACCAGCTCCGGCAAAAGCCGCTTGGCTTTCGAATCACTGACTACCGGCCGGTCGAGCCCGGCGACAACAGCGGCGTCGATCAGCGCAGCCAGCAATCGCCTGGCACTCCCGAGCACCGCGCTCGACAGTGTCAATGCGACGTTCTTGCCGTCAATCTCGAGCCGGACCTTGTGTGTCACCTTGCCCTTCGCACCGACGTGGTGGCCGACGAGGTGCAGGACGAAATTGGTCACCGCCGTGAACTCCTTCTCGCGGCGGCCCCGCTTCCAGTACCGTCCGTCCCGCGCGATGTAGGTCACTCCTGCCGCGTTGAATGCGTGCGGGCCTCCGGTCCAGGGGTTGAACCCATCGGGAACGAGCGTCTCGGGTGCGAGGCCGGCGCGGCGGCTGACCAGTTCCACCAGCCGACGCCGGGTACCGGCCTTGATCCCGGGCTGCCCGAGCACGTCCGCCATCACCACCGCGAGGGGTTGATGCTCGCGTTCGGCGACGATCATGGACGCCAGATCCTCCACGCACTCGGGGGCGGCGGCGACCTCATAAAACGCCGCCCGGCTGACGCAAAAAGGCGGCGGTATCTCCGTGCGCGAGATGTCGTCTGGCAGCCGGCAAACGAGCACCTTCGGCCCGTCTGCGCCCGGCGGCGATGCACACCACGGCAGGGCGAAGCGGGCGCTGCGGCTGCCCCGTGGCATCGCCCACACCGTCGAGAACGGCAGGGTCGGCTCGTGGACCGTGCCGATGCAGCGATCGATGAGCGCTACGGGCATCCGTTTGGGGGCGGGACCAATCATCACCGGAGGCTGCCAGCCCTTCACGAACTCTTCCATGCGCATGGCGACGGCGCTCTCCGCGCAGAGGATCAACTCCTGGTGTTCGAGATAGTCCGCCCACTCTGGCAGGAAGATCGTCAAGGGTGCCGGCGGCTCCCAGTCGCGCAGTTCCAACCGGTACAGCGCGTCGTACGTGCGCAGTTGGTGGAGGTGCAGCGCGCTCCAGCGGCCAAACACGTCATGGCTGACACGAACCAGGCAGTCTTCCGGTAGCCGAAAGCGAGGGTCCAGCTCTGGAAAGAGTCCTCGGAGCCGCGAAACCGGCAACAGCGCCCAATCGCCAAAGAGGAACGCGGGTTTCCCACGTGCCACATGCGCTCTGAAATTGGACCGACCGAACGAGAACAGCGCACGCAATTCGGCGAGCCGCTCGTACCCGCTGATCTGCTCGGTGGGCAGCGGAGCGGTAAACAGGCCGCAATCGTTCAGGTAGCTGGCCGCTTGTGGAAGGGTCCAAGAGGAGGTGGTGCGCTGGACGAACTCGACGCTGTCCAGGCAGAAACCACACCGGTGGCAGCGGAATACGAGATCGCCCGCTGCGGTGGGGTACACACTCAGGCTGCGCCAAGTGTCGGCCGAGGGGTCCGATGAATAGGCGCAGATCGGGCAGCGGTGCCGACGGCCGAGCCCGGTTTCATGGGGAAACTGGCGCGATCCCTGGAGGATGAAGGCGAGGGTTTCCTGTTGGTTGGGCATCATGGGCAGCAGGGGGTCGTGAGAAAGGGGCGCGGCGCGGTGACATTTTCGGGGCGAACGGTTGGTAGACACCACGTCGACCACCGCGTCGAGGTCCGCCCCCGGTGGCAGGGGAGCGGGACGACCATCGATTTTGGGGGACGGCGACGACTCAGCGTAGAGCTGGCTGATGCGCCCGTTGAGTTGACGGACGTGCTGGCGGAGGCGGCGGGTAGGAACCAGCATGAGAGCGGTGTCGGCTTCACTCTCGCCGCCGAAGGCGAGACCGATCATGGCGGCGGCGAACGGGTCGGTCAGGGCAGCCAGGATCTTCTCCCGCCGCTTCTTTCGCCGCTTCGCTTGCCTTTTTAGAACGCCGGCGCGGGAACGCTTCTGGCGTTTCGGAGACGATGGCGGGGCGGAAATAGGCATTTTGGCGAATGGGTGGGGTGTAAGTACGGGTTTCGTGCTTCTGAGTTGTGGGTCTCGTGACCCCCACCTGGCGGGGAGGGGGCGGCAATGCGAGGAGAAAACCGTCGGGGAGGCCTCGTAAGCGCCTGATTTCGAACAGGCGACATCAAATCGAGAGGCATCCGGCCGACCTCAGCGCATCGTGTCGAATCTCGTGGGCGGTGGCGGATACCTCGTGACTTCCGGTCGCCCGCCTTTGGTGTTGCGCCCCCGTGGTTCGCGCCGGTCACCTCATCTCTTCGAACGGCGCGGACGTAGCGAGCACCGCCTGTGGCTCGCACCGCAGCCAAATGGAACGCCTGGACTCCTGGTCTTGCCGGTACGCCTCCAGTTCCAGGGCGTGACCGCGGGCGGCATCATGAGCCACGTCCCGCCGCCGCGTTGGATCGCAGCACGCTCCCCAGAAGGGCACGGCGAAGAGCGGGTCGTCGCGTCGCGAAACGAGCCAATGCCGGAACAGCGGGCGGTAGTCTTCCTTTGCATACACGTCGACGGCGACGACCTCGCCCATCCAGTTCCGCAGGATGTTCAGGAGATAAATCTGCTGTCTAAGGTCTGGCGGCAGCTCCGGGCAGGCAAGCAAGGTCCGAAGGGACGCGTCGGAAAGCGCCGCCCAATCGCCGAAGGCTGGCCGCACGGCGTCCTCCACGACCAGCGCCGCAAAAACCCAGCGTCCCCCACCGAGGATGAGGCGCCGCTTGCGATGCTGGAACACCGCCTCGGCGACCGCTTCGTCGATCTCGCCGCTGCGAACCTTCTCGGGCCACAGGAGCGCAAGCAGCGGCATCGTTAAATCCCGCGACTTTCCGATGTCGGCGGCAAGGTCCAGCAGGGTCAGAGTGAAGCCACACCGGCGGCAGTGGACCAATGGAACCGAGTCGGTCGAAGTGCGGTACTCGATCAGGGTAAGCGCCCGCTCGTCAAGGTTCGGATCGAACGGGCAGAAGGAGTGCAACGGCGTTCCCGGCCGATGGTCTTCTGCCAAGCATTGCTTGGCGAACTGGCGGACGTCCTCGGGGGCAATGATCTCCACCTCGGACATGAGAAACTGGGGCGACGGCACCATCGTGCTGGCCGGGACCTCGACCGGCGCGTCGTGCTTGGCGGCGTCGAGCAGTTCGGGCCGGGGGTCGCGTGGGTCGTGGTTCTGCAGTCGCCGGTAGAGTGCCGCACGGTCCGCGCGCCGCTTGGCTTGAGCGTTGGCGGCGCGGCGGGCGGCCGTCTTTGCCGAAAGACGTGGTCGCCTGCGGGCTTGTCGGACGTATTGAATGACAGGGTCGTACATAGGGGGGGCGGTGCGGTGCTCGGGGGTCGCTGAGTGAGGAGGATTGTCCCAGAGAAGTGGGCTTCGGACGAGCCGATTAGACTCCCGGAGCGTTCACCACTGGTGCGAGGGATCGCCGCGGCGGCGCTCCGAGGTTGTCGGCGCCGAAAGCGCCGCCCGCGGCCATCAGGTTTCAGGACATCAGAAGGCTGGTGGCGCTCACCAGCTCCGTGAAGAGTTTCATCGATCCTTCGGTCACTCGACCAAATTGGTCATGCCCGTCTGGATCAAGTTCCCAGGGCTTTTCAGCATCAAGTTGGGCCATTACGAGGTCGGCGATACCGCGGATCTTCCTTTGGACCTGGCCATAGCTTGGATCGAGCACGAAATGGTCAAGTTGATCGCGAATCAGGTCGACGCGGCGGCGAAGCGCATCCCGCAAATTGGCGAAGGATTCTCTCCAGTACAGGTCTATGGTTTGATCCATAAACCAGTCGCATAGCGCCCGGTCTCCGTGCCAAAAAAGGAATTCGTAGGCAAAGGCATGATGCGCCCATAACTCCGAAAACCCGATGCAAGACGGAACTTCCTCGCCTCCGACGGGGGGCTTTGGTCCGCGTACCTGGACGGTCATGATCTCACCGTCCCGAGCACAGAAGGCCAAAAGTCCCAGTCGATCGGGCGTTCCTGGAGCGTCAAGGAAGGTTTGCACAGAAGCACCCGCAATTTGGGCCAATTGGGTCAGGTTGACGTACTCATCGTAAAAACAGCCAAGGGGGTGGCCTTGGTAATCGAGTTCGAAGTAGCGGGATTCCATCTTGAGAATCGTGGTGGGACTGTTCTCACCGCCCGTCGCGTGCCGTGAGGTACGCTTCCATCTCGCTGGCCCGCTTCCGCTCGTCACGGGTGCGTCGGCGCAGGAACTGGCCGAACTCGGTCCCGGTCATCTCGCGTTGGCGAACCAACTTCCGAGCGACTGCCAGAATGTCGGTGAGGGCAGGCCCGAAGAAGGTCAGTTCCGTGCGCTCTTTCAACCATGCAAAGTACCGGTCCTGGCACCATTCGGCATGGTGTTCGATGAGCGGCAGGACGACCTCGAGGTCGTCAGACTTGCCCCAGCGGTTGCGACGACCGCGCGCGAAGGCCTCGGCGAATGGTCCGATGAGCCTCATGATGATGTAACGCTCGGCCTCGGACCGGCGCTCGGGCCAAGGGAGTTCCTCCACGGTGGGCAGGCCCGTGAGGTAGGTGAAGCCGACGCGGTTGGCGACGTTGCCGGTGACGGCGTCGAAGACATCGGTGACAGGGTGGATGGTGATGCGGTCCACGTGGTAGCCGAAGCGGTGAGCGACGACGGCGTGGGCGGCCTCGTGAAATGCCGTGGGACGGAGGTTGCGCTTGGCACGTCGCTCCAGTTGGGCGCGGCGGCGACGGAGTTCATCCGTGGCGACGGGTGTCTTACCGAGGCCGACGTCATGCTGCGGCTCGCATATCTCGCCATCGTCCGGCGAGTAGAGCTCGTGAAGGGGTTTGAAGATCTGGAAGGAGCCAGGTCGGGTATTATGTGGGTGTGTTTGCATGGAACTTTGGAAGACATTCAGTGCTGGTTGTTGCTGTCTGGTCACCGACGACGTGGTCGAGCTCGTCGGGGTAGCGGAGTGAAATCTGAGAGCTCGACGGGGTTGGATTCAGAACGCCGACGACCCGAAGCCATGGATTTTTCCCGGTGGTGGCGTTCACAAAGGTGATCAAGCCGGCATCCGAGAGTCGCCGGAGTGCCTCGTATTTTGCTTTGCGTGCCACACCGAAGCGCTCCAGCAACTTCGTGGTGAGGCGAAGCTCGTCGTCGTTGCGGCGGCCCCGTTCGAACCAGATCGCGAGGGCGACGTGCAGGGCCTTGCCGCCGAGCTGGGCCGACCGTGTTAACCAGTCTAGCGGGATCGGGCCTTTGAGGAAGTCCCCCACGATCCGGGCTGGAGGAGAGGCTCGCCGTTGAACTGCTCGGGCCAACTTCGAGCTTGGTTGCCGAAATTGCTGGATGTCGAAAGAGGGCAGTACCGGCTGGACATCCTCCAACGCTTCCTCCCTCTTTATAATAGACATAGAGGATAGGGGACGTCTGTCCCGGCGCGGGACAGGTTCCTGTCCCGGAGCAGGACAGGTTGTTCCTGTTCGGCCTCAAGGAATTCCGTGACGGTCTGCCACATGGTCGCACCCCTGGAGTCGTGGAACCGCTCCGGGTGCCGGATCGTCTCGGACTCGACGCGGAGTTCGAACCCTTCGAGCACGACGCGGCTGGCCTCCCGCATGGCCTGCGCACACCGGTCGACCGCCCCGTCGATCTCGCCGGCCGGAGCTTCGATGAGCAAGGCATCATGCACCGGGGCGCAAAGACACACGCCACGGTCGGCGGCCAGACAGCACGCGAGCCGCAACATTTCGGCACCGTTCGCCTGGAGGGGGAAGTTCCGCAGGGAACGCGGATTCGTTTCGCCGACGACATGAACTTTCCAGCCGAAAACGGCCTCCAGGTAGCCGTGGAGCATGGCGAAGTCCTGCGCGGCGTCCGACCACTGCCAGTAGCGGCGGAACACACGGCGGTGGAGGTCGAGGAGGTCACGGGCTTCGAAGGCGGAAATGCCAAGCCGCGCGGCCATGGTCGTCTCTCCCATTCCGTACTGGACGCCTAGCGCACAGCTTTTGAAGAGCTCACGTTCACGCGGGTGACTCTCTTTGGTGGCCGATGATGGGACCGCGGCGGCTTGCCGCGCAAATTCCAGGTACGGGTCGCCCGACGCGTAGGCCTCTTTCATGTTCCCGTCGTCGGAAAGCGCGGCAGCGATGCCGAACTCCTGTTGCTCATAGTCCAGGTACGCCAACGCCATCTGTGGCGCGGGTTTGATCAGGGAGCGGATCCAGACCGCCGGGCCGAAGATGAACTTGGCGGTGCTCGGTTGATTTCGACCGGTGCGAGAGGCGAACGGCGAGAGCAGAACCCGGTTGCGGCCATCCGTGCCGACCGGCAGTTCCTGGAGCCGCAGCTTCGAGAGAGAAAGGCGGAGTTGCCGCATCCGTTCGACGGCGGGATGGCTGCGGCCGACCTCCTTGAACGTGTCGTCGTCGAGCTTGAGAGCGCCGGAGGCCAGGCGTGGCCAGGCAACGTGATTGTCGGCGAGCCACGCCTCCCAGCGCACGGCCTTGAAGCGGGCGCCTTCGTAGACGTTGAACTCACGGTCGACCACCCCGATCAAGTGGGCTTGGAAATCACTCCACCGCTCACGAAGTTGGTCGAGGACAGCGGCGTCGACAGGCACCCCGCACCACTCCATGTCCGCGACAACCTTTACGTAGCGGCCACGCAGGAGCGCACAGGGCAGGTCGATCTGCGGCCACATTGCCGAAAGCAGGCGACCCACGGCCTCGACGTCCGATTGGCAGTAATCCAGGAGGGCGAACTGTTCGACGTCCGTGTAAGGCCCGCCATGGATGGCGAGTTGCTGCATCGACTCCTTCTCCACCCTCTCAATGCCGGGAAGCTTAAAGTAGACGAGCGCGCCGAGCAGGCTGTGGCCGGACGGTGGCGTCCTGCCGGATGTCACACAGCGGAACTCGGCGTACAGATCGATGACGTGCGTGGGATATGGCCAGCCGACGGAGCGGTAGCACCCCAGCTCGGCCGACGCGTAGTACGCGACGAAGAGGCAACGATCATGGCCCGAGATGGGTGCTGCCGGCGGCCCGCCCGCCCCTTCGTGATGCCACCAGCGGAGCGTCGTGCCGGAAAAGAGCTCGTGCCCGACCAGGCAGTGGAGCCGGGGGCGCTCTCCGGGCGGCTGCGAATACTCCGTATCCACCAGCCAGACCTCGTCAAACTGGTCGCGGAGAGAGAGAAACTCAGATTTCACCACGCAACTTCCGAAGAATGGGGTGATCGAGGTCGCTGATGATTTTGCCGGAGAACGCCAATCCGAGCATTTGCTCCAGCGAGAGACCCTCGGGGAATTCGGGCTCCGGGAACGTGCCGGTGGCGACGGTGGTCTCGTAGCAGCCCGCGGACATATTCGAGGCGAGCCGAATCCACTGGGTTACCGCGAGAATCGGCGGCCTCCCGCGCGGAGTCATGCCATGGATTCGTTTGACCGCTCGGTCCCGGCAACCCCAACGGCCAGAGAAAGAGGGCGCCTTGGCGGTTGACCGCAGGTACGATCAGTTTCGAGCGGAGCGTAGCCTCACCGTCGAGAGCGTCGGCGAGAACGTTGGCGACCAGGTAAAGTTCCCGATCTTCCTTCAATTCGATTACTTGCGTCGGGAATCGATAAGCCGGGTCGGTATGGGTACGGATAAACCATTCCGGTGCCGGCTTGCGCACGGGAATCTTGGTCAGGAGCTTCTTCGTCGGGGTCGCGGCGCAGAAGTCCTGGGAGCGGCGGAAAACGGACGGGTCAAACGGGATGGCTGGTGGCATATTTTCGGGTGTTCCTTGTGGGTCAGAGCGAGGAAGGAGGGCGTCATTTTTTCAACAGCTTTTCGATCTCGTCGGCGGGTACGAGAACGTGACGCAGCGCTCGACAAGGGCGGAGAAGTCCGCGATCAATGAGGCGTCGAACGGAAATCGAGGTGACTCCCAATATATCAGCGACCTCGTGGATCTTGTACGCGCGTCGACTTGGAGATCCACATTCGATTGGGTTGGTATTGGAATAAGGGCTTTCAGTCATTTTGTTGGGGTAGTCCATGATATGAGATGAACCTTGCAGGTCGGGAAACGAGATGATTGTTGAGAACGGTGGACGGCCCTTAAGAGAGCCTTGAAGTGTCTTCGGAGGTGATGGACGTGTGTCAGCGCGCTCGCATCGGCCTGCTCAAGTTGCTGGTCTTCGGCCGACGCCCCGCTCCGATCGCAACGAAGCCGGTCGCCATTTGCAGAGGAGGGAACGCTGAAGGGATGCAATACACTATTACTTTATAGGTAATAGTCAAGTGCCAGCCTTATTCCTCCGGTGCCACGGTGACGTCCACCAAAATGGATGTCCCAGAATTCAGAGTCACCATTAAATCAGTCGGGATGGGTTGCGGTTCGTCCGAATGCGGCATGTCCCGCATTTTTTTTACGAACTCAAGGAGTTCTTGTGCCTTCGCCTGCATTTCATGCGCAAGTCTCTCGATTCCTCGGAGCATTGCCTCATCGCCGGTCATAAACAGCGGTCGCATCAGCGCTTTAAAAATCATTGTTGGAGTTATCGCTTTGCGTCGCAGTCGATTGGCGACGGACTCTAAAATTGCAGGGTGATAAAATTGGAACGACTCACCAATGCGAGGTCGCCTTCCCGTTAAGAGGGCACTGTGTATAAACTCGTCCCGCTCGAAATCTTTGAGGCCCAACGCGTCGGCCAAACGTTCCGCTACTTTGCTCCCCACCTTCCGGTTGCCGTTCTCATAGTCCGAATACTGTGGCTGCTGCATTCGGGCACGCCGTGCCAGTTCGGCCCCCGACAGCCCACAGCGGATGCGCCGCGCACGAAGTAGCGTGCCAAAGTCGAGTGATGCAGGCGTAGGCATAACTTGAAAGGTAATACTCCGCGATCATTTGTCAACAAGTCCCGTTTAGCAGGGCCGCGACGCGATTTGTTCGATCTCTAAATTTCCGCCCCAATTTCGACCACGGGTCCGTACGGGCAAAAAATTCCCGCTCTTCGAAGCGCGCGTGGTGCGGCTGGATCCGGTTCGGGGTCGCTCCCCAAGGCAACTCACGCTACTGGCCCGAAATGCCGGTCACAGAGGACTGCTTCATATAACACTCATTCAGCGCAACCAAATTCAGACAACTTCATCGCTTTACGTTGGGGAACAACGCTTCGTTCGACTTCAAACATCGTCCGAAGTCATCAACTTCGCCATTCGTGCCGAGTGCTTCGGCGCGACGTGACTGTATGTATCGAGGATTAGCTTGCCTCCGTCCCGGTGGCCTTGCCATTCGGCGATGACCTTCACGTCGACACCCCGTTCGATGGCCCGGGTGATGAACATGCGGCGCAAACTCCGCTGGCTGTAACCTGGGAGGTCGAGTCGTCGGCACGCACCAGCCAGTGCCTTCTTGGCATCCTTGATCTTGAAAACCAGCCCGTCGCTCGGGCTTCCGTCCGGCCGTGCGTCGCGCAGTCGTTCGAGCAAGGGGCGCAAATGTGGGTAGATCGGCACGGCGAACCCGTGGCGGGTCTTGTGCCGAAACGTGATCATCTGTTCGTTCGGCCAATCCACGTCGCACCAGCGTAGCGAGCCGGCCTCCGCTTGGCCCAAACCTGCCAGCCCCAGAAACTCGATGAAGTCCGCGCTGTCGCCGTGGTCGGCATTGTAGCGCTGCGCCCGCACGTCGGCGACGATCTGGCGGAACTCTTCGAAGGTGGGCGTGCGCCGGATCGGCTTTTCACGCCTGCGCTGGACCAGCCCGGCGGCGGGCGAGTGCGCCAGCAGCTTGTCGTCCACCGCCATCTGAAACGCCGCCCGGATGAACAGCAGATGGTGGTTGTGGCTGGACGCGCCGAAGCGGTAACTGGCCAGCCAAGTAGAAATACTCGAAGGGGTGACCTTGCCGATGGCGACGTTCGAGCCGCCGGGCCATTCGTTTTTGATCCGCGTGGCAATCTGCGTCTTTTGTTCCAGCGTGCTCGTGGACTGGTTGGCCACGGTCGCCAGGAAACGGTCGCACAGAGCGGCTAACGACAGCCTCCCCGCCCCCACGTCGACACGCAGCAGGTCGCGCTGCAAGTCGGTGAGCCGCCGCTTGGCCAAGGGCCGGTCGTCGGTCTCCAGGGAGCGGCGCACCTGACGGCCCTTGACTTTCACCAGCGCGTAGTATGTTCCCGTTGCCGTGTAGCGGTATAAGCACGGCCCGACCTTTTCAAATACTCTCTTCGGTTCTGTAACCTTGCCCATGCCCAGAAGCATACAGGTTACAAAATCAGGTGACAAAAAGAAAAGAACCGGCAGAATATTATCCTTGCAAGTAGCTGCAAGGCAGCTAATTCGGGGTGTAGCTTAGCTTGGTAGAGCGCCTGGTTTGGGACCAGGAGGTCCAGGGTTCAAATCCCTGCACCCCGACCAACCGACACCATTCACGGTCTGGTGGTTGACAACCGGCGGATTGTTCCAGAGCGTAGGGCTCCAGTCACTTGCAAGCGACCGAAACACGACCTTCTGTCACCGACGCTCCGATATCTAGATTTATGATTTGGCTCCCCGTGCGCTTGCCCGTTGCCGTCTCGCTGGTGCTTGCCGTTTGTCTGGCTGTCCCTGTCTACGGGGACACCGTTGCGCCCGTCAAGCCGGAGGACGGTCTGACGCGTGATACTCTCACCGAATCAACCTCTCCTCCACATGCCCCGGCCCCCGCCCCGGCCCCCGTGCGGACCCATACCCAGCGTACGCGGCTCAACTCGAAGCATTTTCGCTCCGCCCACCATACTCGCCGGCGTCGGCACCATCGGAAGAGTCCGACCCAGGTAGTGGTCGCCGCCCCGCCCCGCCGTCGGAACCCGGTGGTCAGTTTTGTCTACTGGTGGAACGGTTGGGTCATCAAGACGTTCCATACGAATGTCGGCACCGTGATGCTCGGCACCGTCGGTGCCAAGACTTAGCTCGGAGGGATTCACGCGGCGCGTTCGTCACCGCAGCGGCCTTTCACAAATTTTTGACAAGGTCTCGACACCGCTCTGACAACTCCCACCGCTCCCTCGCCTAGGGTAGTGGCATGAAATTACCACCCGTTTCGTTTCCGACCATCCTGGCCCTCAGCACGGCGGCGCTTCTCTGCGTTGTTCCCGATGGGCATGCTGCCACCGCCGACACGACGACCGAGGACGCTGTCACTTTGCGCGTCACGCCGGAGCGCGAGTTCATTTACCGCCACGGTCCGCGCGAGATCGTCCTCGAACTGGAGTTAAACGCCAAACGCCCCGACCAGTCCCGCCACACGCCGGTGAACATCTCGGTGGTGCTGGACCGCAGCGGTTCGATGGAAGGACCCAAGATCGAGAAGGCACGTCAGGCCGCTTGCGCCGCGCTCGACCAACTCGACGCGGACGACATCTTCTCGCTCGTCATCTTCGATCAGGAAGTCGAGCTGTTCCTCGCGCCGGAACGCGTCGGGTCGCACGACCACCGCGACGATCTGAAAGCCCGCATCAACCGTATCCGTCCGCGCGGGAGCACCGCCCTCTACGCGGGCGTGAAGATGGGCGCGCAGCAGGTGCGGCGATTCCTGGATAAAGAGCGGGTCAACCGCGTGATCCTGGTTTCCGACGGACTCGCCAACGTCGGCCCCAGCCGCCCCGGCGACCTCGCCGAGTTGGGTCACGCGTTGGGAGCCGAGGGGCTGAGCGTCACGACCATCGGTCTCGGGGAGGATTTCAACGAGGACCTGATGACGGGTCTCGCGGAGGCCAGCCACGCGCATTATTATTACGTGAAGGACGCGGAGAAACTTCCCTCGATCCTGACCGATGAACTCGGCGCGGCCAGCGCGCGGGTTGCCGGGAACGTTCGCATTCGCATCACGGTGCCGGCCGGCGTGCGGTTGCGCGAGATGATCGGTCATCCTGAAATCGCGTGCCAGGAACATTCCGTCGAGATCGCGCTGCCGGAAGTCTCGGGGTCGGAGCAACGCCTTTTCCACCTGCGCTGCATCGTCGATGAAACCACCGCCGCCACGCTGACGCTCGCCGACATTTCGCTCGACTACGAAGACGCGGCTTCAAAGAAGGAAGTCTCGCGCCAGAGTGCGGCGGAAGTGAAATTCACCGACGACACCCATCAATCGGACGACAGCGTGCGCAACGAGGTCGCGCAAAATCTCAACGTCCTGCAAAACCGCTTGGACAAGGAGGCGGCGGTTCGCCTCGCCGACGCCGGCCGCGCGAAGGATGCCGCCGAATTGCTCCGCCAGCGCGCGGCGGCGAACAGTGCCGCGCCCGCCTCGCAGCAAATGCCGGGTTACGCCGCCGAAAACCGGAAGCTCGACAGTCTCGCCGACGAGTTGATGCAAAACGGCAATTTGCAAAACACCAGCCGCAAAGCCGCCCAATGGGATAACTATCAGGACAAGTACCAGCGCAAGCAGAACCGGTAAGCTGCATGCCAGAGGTGGATGACGCTCTCCGAGCGGCATTGGTCCCACTCGCGGCGACAGCCGCCTTGGATTCAAGACGCCTGCGGCGTGGAGCAAACCAATGCCGCTCGGAGAGCGCCATCCACCGACCAAGCGCGCCGCGACTATTTGAGATAAGTGTAGAAATAGCGCGACGGGCCGTCCGTGGATTTTCTGGAAAGAACGGCCGAACTCCGGCACGATCATCCGAACCGATCTCGGATGAGTCGGGCGAACGGCCTCTCCCCGGTTAACGAGACGAATGAAGAAAAGTTTTCTGGTGCTCCTGCTCGCGGTGCTGCTGCCAAGCCTGCTGCTGGGTTGGCTGGCGCTACGCAGCGCGCGCGAGCAGCAGATCGTCCTCGAACGCCGCACGGCCGAACTCTACCAACGCGAAACCGACAACGTGGCGACCACCGCCCGCTCGCTCGTCAGCGAACAACGGCGGATTTTCGCCGAGGCGTTGCGCCAACTTCTCGCGCAGGAAGACCCGCACGCGCTCGCCGGTCATTTCACCGCGCTCCTGCATTCACAATGGTCGCAGCCGGCCATCGGTTTCGCGCTCGATGACGAGGGGCGTTTCCTGTCGCCCACGGTCCGCGACGGCGCGAACGACACCCGGACCCGGCAATTTCTCCACGAGAACAGCGACTTCCTGGGCAACAAGACGACCGCGCCCGCCTACGCGGTGACCCTGGACGAGTTGAATCGACCCGAGTTGTCCCTGCGCAATCGCGGCACGAGCAACTCGCAGTCCGCTAACTTCGACGCCTCCACGCAAAACTCCGTGCAGAGGAACTCCTCGAAAAAGGAGCCCGGTGCCCCGTCGGCGTCGAACGCGGAAACCCAGGGATCGGCTCGTTCCTTCGATAAGAGCCTCCCCAGCCAGCAGCGCAGCGTCGTTCCCCAACAGAACAACCTCTCCGTCGAATCGCAGGTCTACGGGGCCAACGCCGAATTCCGTCAGTTCACGGCCGGGGAAAGCGAGGGGGTCGTCAACCGTTTCGTGCAGGACCGGCTCGACATGATCTTCTGGGTGCGTCCGACGGCCGGCCGCGACCTCGTGTTCGGCTGCCTGCTGCATGCCGACGATTTGCGTGCACTCTGGGCCGGAATCTTCGAGGTGGCCCCCGCGCAATACGGAGGCGACGGGGACGATCCGGCGTTCATCCTCGCGCTGCTCGACGACAAGGGCCGGCCCGTGGCCATCGCCCCGGCCGACAGCCCGCCGCAGGACTGGCGAAAGCCGTTCGTGGCCTCGGAGATCGGCGAGGCGCTCCCGCACTGGGAGGCGGCTCTATATCTGCGTTCGCCCGCGCAACTGACGGATGCCGCCCGGCGCGTGCGGCGCAACCTCTATCTGCTCATCTCCTGTGCGCTGGCGGCCATCGCGCTCGGCGGGTGGGTGGTCTTCAGCGACACCCGCCGGCAACTCGTGGCCGCCCAGAAGAAAACGGACTTCGTTTCCAACGTCTCGCACGAACTGAAGACGCCGCTGACCTCCATCCGCATGTTCGCCGAACTCATGCACAGCGGACGCGCCGCACCCGAACGCCAGGGACAATACCTGCGCATCATCATGGTGGAAGCCGAGCGTCTGACCCGTCTCATCAACAACGTCCTGGATTTCTCGCAACTCGACCGCCACGAGCGCCGGCTGCGGAAAGTTCCCGTCGATCTTCACGCCGCCCTGACCCGCCTTTGGCCAGCCCACGAGCTTCATCTCCAGGAGGCGGGGTTTGCCGCCACGTGGGAAAGCTCCCCGCCACCCTACCCCATCACGGGTGACGAGGACGCGCTCGCGCAGGTCTTGACCAACTTGCTTTCCAACGCCGAGAAGTACAGCGGCGAACAAAAGAAGATCACCTTGCGCAGCCACGTCGAGGGCGAGTGGGTTTGCGTGAGCGTACTCGACCGCGGTCCCGGCGTGCCGAACGGCGAGGAGCGCAAGATTTTCGAGCCTTTTTATCGCGCGCACGATTCCCTCTCCAGCGGCATTCCCGGCACCGGCCTCGGGCTGGCGCTCGCGCGGCGGGTGATCCACGAGCACGGTGGAGAAATCGTTTATCAGACCCGCCCGGGGGGCGGCAGTCATTTCACCGTCCGCCTCCCTCTCGCCCAGGCCGAACCATGAAGAAATGCATCCTCGTCGTCGAAGACGATCCCCACATCCGCCTCGGCCTCTGCGACGCGTTGAGCACGGAGGGCTACGAGGTCGCGGAATGCGCCGACGGCGCGCAGGCGCTCCCGCTGCTGCGGCAACGCCGGCCGGACCTCATCGTGCTCGACCTGATGCTGCCACACAAAAGCGGGTATGATCTCTGCCGCGAGATTCGTGCGGCGAAAAATCGCGTTCCCATCCTGATCCTCTCCGCCAAGGGTCAGGAAATCGACAAGGTCGTCGGGCTCGAACTCGGCGCGGACGATTATGTCATCAAACCGTTCAGCCTGCGCGAACTTCTGGCCCGGGTCCGGGCGTTGCTGCGCCGCGCCGCGCCGGCATCCGAGTCCCCGGCGGGCCATGTGGCCGAGGTGATGCGCTTCGGCGAGGTGGAGATCGATCCGCGCTCGTTGCGGGGGCGTCGGGGGAAGGAAGAGTTCGAGTTGACGCCGCGCGAACTCAGGGTGCTCGCGGTGTTGCACGAGCATCGCGGCAACGTGGTTTCGCGTGAAAACATCCTCAACGAAGTCTGGGGCGTGGAATACTACGGGACGACGCGCACTCTCGACCAGCTCATGGTAAAACTCCGTCAAAAGATCGAGGCGACACCCGGCGAACCGCGGCACTTGCGCACCGTGCACGGTTTCGGATACCGGCTGGAAGAATGATGCGCGGACAGGAAGTTTTCGCCCCCGGCACGGGGCGGGCCGGGTGAGTAGCATCCCGCCCCCGCGTTTCGCCGCCGACTTGCATCCAGGGGCGAAAAAGGGCATGTTCGTCACGCTCGGACGGTCGAGGCGGGACAGAGATGTTCCCCGCGACCGCCCTGCTCCCGGCGAGTCGTCCGGCCTCACCCAAAAACATCCCCGCTCCTTCGTAGAACGCTTCGTCCTGTTGCCCTGATGCTTATGAAAAAACTGCTCGCCTTCCTCTGCCTGTATTCCGCCACGGGCATCGCTGCCGTCTGCGGTGCCGAGACGGTGGTCCGCTTCCATACTTCGCTGGGGGATATCGATGTCCAGTTGGACACGACCAACGCGCCGAACACCGTGTCGAATTTCCTCAGTTATGTGAACGGGGGAGATTACACCAACAGCATTTTCCATCGCTCCATCCCGGGTTTCATCATCCAGGGCGGCGGCTACTACATTACGAATGGTTCGATCCAGATGATCGCCGCGCAGCCACCGGTGGTTAACGAATACAAGGATTCCAACGTGCGGGGCACGATTGCGATGGCCAAGTTGGCCAATGACGCCAACAGCGCGACGAACGAGTGGTTTTTCAACCTGGCCGATAACTCCAACAGCCTGAACGATCAGGACGGCGGCTTCACGGTGTTCGGTACGATCATCAACAGCCAGGGACTCGCGGTCATGGATGCGATTGCCGCCCTGGAAACGATTGATGCCTCCAGCAGCCTCGGCTCCGCCTTCACGAATCTGCCTGTCATCGACTACAGCGGAAACCTGACGGCGAACAACCTGGTTTATGTGAACTCGATCACCGTGCAGCCAGCGCCGGAATTTTTCACCGGCGAAACGGCGTTGAGCAATGGCGTTTACTACCTGGCGTTTCCGAGCGGCCACTACTTCGGGTATTTCAGCTATCTGACCGACCCGCACTACGTCTACCATTTCGACATGGGCTACGAGTACGTTTTCGATGCCAACGACAACAAGAGCGGCGTGTACCTGTACGACTTCAAGAGCAACGGCTTCTTTTACACGTCACCGACTTTCCCGTTCCCGTATTTGTATGATTTTACCCTGCACACGGTGCTCTACTACTATCCGGACCCGAAGAACGCCGGTCATTACAACACGAACGGCGTGCGGTACTTCTACCGCTTCGATACCGGGAAGATCATCTCAAAGTAACGGTCGTTTGTCCACGCCCGTCCCGGTAGGTGGAACCGGGCGGGTGCCGGCGGTCCGCGCGGAAACCGCGCGTCGCGTTTCTTCATGGAAGTACGCCGCCAACACGCGACGAAAATCAGCATTTGCGCAACCCGATTGACGGCGGCTAGTTTCCGCTTGCCGCATGCCCTCTGTTTCCGCCACTCCTGCCGCCCGGCAGCGCGCCCGCGTCACGGTGATTACCCGCACCAAGGATCGCCCGGTGCTGCTCCGCCGTTGCCTCCAGTCGGTGCTGGGCCAGACGTTTCCTGATTGGCTCCATGTCATCGTCAACGACGGCGGCAATCCGCACGTCCTCCGGCTGCTCGTCAACGAACACGCCGCGCGCTACGCCGGCCGGGTGGAAGTCGTGAACCACGCCGTCAGTCAGGGGATGCAGAACGCTTCCAATCGCGGGTTGGAAGCGGCGGCCGGAGAGTTCGTTGTCATCCATGACGACGACGACTCCTGGGAACCCGATTTCCTGCGCGCGTGCGTCGAATTTCTCGACGCGGAAGGCCCCGCCAGCGAGGTCCAGGGCGTCGTCACGCAGACCACGCGCATCCTGGAGGAAATCACCGACCAGGGCGGCATCCACGAGGATAGCCGCGAGCATTATCTGCCCATCAAGAATATCGACCTGTTCGCGGCCGGGTCGGACAACCCTTTCGCGCCGATCTCGTTCGTTTACCGGCGCGCCGTCCACGAGCGCATCGGCCATTTCGACGAGCGGTTCACGGTGCTGGGCGACTGGGATTTCAACCTGCGCTTTCTCGTGCACCACGACATCGGGGTGATCGACCGCCGGCTGGCGAACTACCACTGGCGTCATCGGTCGGGCGGGACGGTGTACGCGAACACGGTCACGGACGGGCTAGAAGAACACCACCGCAAGACCACCGCGCTGCGCAACCACTACCTGCGCGCCGATCTGCAAGCCGGGCGCATGGGATTGGGTTACCTCATGCACACCGCCAAGATGCTGCGCGGCAACGAGGGTCTGGTGTGGTCCGTGCGTCACCTGACCGAACAGGCCATCCACGAGGTACGCAAGGTGCAAAACCGGCTCGTGCAGTGGCAATGGTTCGTCACGCGCAACCGCCGACTCAAGGCGACGCTCGACCAGGGCCGCCCGGTGGCTCCGGCCCGGCTCAAGGCCCCCATCAGAAAAAAGAACACGGCCCCGCCGCAGCATTGCGAGGATGCGCTCGCGTCGTACTTCGACGGCCGCCAACCACGGCCGCGCGTGTTGTCGCTGGACGTTTTCGACACCGCGATCCTGCGTCTGGTCCGCAAGCCGGTCGATGTTTTCCACCTGCTGGCCCCGGGGATCCGCCGGCAGATCGGCGCGGACCCGGGACTACCCGTCGCCACGCTGCGCGCAACCGCTGAGCGCGCCGCTCGCGCCCGCAAGTTCGCCGCAGCCGGGCACGAGGAGGTCACGCTCTGGGAGATTTACGACGATTTTTGCGAACAGGCGGGCGTCGATCCCGCCGTCCACCGCGATCCGCTCGCGGCACTCGAAGCCGAGACCGAGACCGGCCTTCTCTATCCGAATCCCGCCGTGCTCGCGGCGGCCACCGCCGCCGAACGTGCCGGGACGCGCGTCGTTTTCGTGTCCGACATGTATCTGCCGCGCGGTTTCATCGTCGATCAACTGCGCCGCGTGGGCTTCGCGGTGGACAAGGGCGCGCTTTTCCTTTCGTCGGAACTCGGCACGAGCAAACACGTCGGCGGGTTGTTCGACGTGCTGTTGCGCGAACTCGGCTGCGAGCCGAAGGAAGTTCTCCACGTCGGCGATAATCTCCATTCCGACGTGGTGCGCGCGGGCGAGCGCGGCATCCGCACGGTGCACTGGAACGCGGTCGGCCCCGGAGCGGCGGCGGACCCTCTGCCGTTCATCGACCAGCCCCCGGAGAACGGCGTCGGCGCGGTCTTCGAGGAGGACGATTTGCTTTCCTCCGTTTGTACGGGTCTCGTCCGCCGGGCGTGCACGCCGACGGCCCCGGCGCTGGTTTCCGCCTCCGCGAACCGTCAAACGGGCGCGGGCAGCCGCGAGTGGTGGGAGCGTCTGGGCTACGAAATCGGCGGCCCGCTTTATTTCACCTTTTTGCACTGGTTGTTGCGGCACGCCCGCCAGGAAAAACTCGACCGGCTGTTTTTCCTGGCCCGCGACGGCCATTACCTGCGCGGCGCTTGCGAAGTGCTGGCGAAACGCGCGAGTCTCGACATCGACGCGGTGGAGATGGCGGCGTCGCGCCGGTTGTTGAACCTGCCCCAGGTGACCGCGCTCAACCACAGCTCGATGCCGTTCCTGCTCACGCCCAATCCGAACCTGCGCGTCCGGCACTTCCTGACCCGGCTTGGGATCGATCCCGAACCGCTCGCGGACAAAATCCACCGCGCCGGTTTCGCTTCGCTCGATGACATCATCACGACCCCCGGGGGGGTCTTTCGCACGGACAAGGACCATCAGGCGATGCACAGACTCCTCGTGTCGCTCAAGGACACGATCCTCTCGCGCGCCGCTGCCGAACGTGAGCATCTGCAACGATATTTTGCCCAGATCGGCTTCGGCGCGGAGCAGACGGGATCGTTCGCTGTGGTCGATCTCGGCTGGCAGGCGTCGTCGGCGCGGGCCTTGCAGTCGTGGCTGAATTTGCAGGCGACCACCGCCGGGAGGCAGCCGGACCCGTTGCGCGCTCTTTATTTCGGGACGTGGCATTTCGCGCAAACCGCCGTCGAGGCCGGCTGCCGGTTGTCATCTTTCTTCTTTCACCTAGACAAGCCGCCCGGCCGCCGCGCGCTCGTTTCCGAATCGGTGGAATTGGTCGAGCTTTTCTTCGGCGCGCCCCATCCGACCATCGTCGGGTTGCGCGAGGGCGCGGAAGGACGCATGGAACCCGTCTTCGGGTCGGCGGAGCACGGCGACGAACACAGCGCGCACATCGCCCGGATGCGCGAGCGGGCCGTCGATTTCGTGCGCGACGCCGCGGCCCTCGCGCGCCCGGGCGAACTCCTTGATTGGACGGGCAACGGATTCGGTTACCTCGAAGCGGCGCTGGAGCGTTTCCTGCGACGCCCGACACCCGAAGAAGCCCGCGTCCTCGGTGCGTTGCCTGCGCGGGATTCGTTCGGCGGCGACACGCCGACGCGTCCTCTCGCGCAACTGCCCGGCCCGTGGGAACGGCTGGTGCATCCGTCCCGGTTGCGCGATGCGTTCCAGCACGCGTTCTGGAAAAAGGGTTTCCTCGCCCAACTCACGCCGCGCGAGACCGTCCGCGTCCAGACCGCCGGATGACCACCGAGCCGGAGCCGGTGGCGATCCGGGTGGAGCGGGTCTCGAAAATCTACCGCGTCACCGAGGCCACGATGGGGGGCGCGGGCCGCGCGCTGCTTGGGTTGTTGCTCGGCCGCAAATTCAACAAGAAGTCAGCGGAGGTCGCGGCCTTGCGCGATGTCTCGCTCGAAATCCGGCGCGGCGAACAGGTCGGCCTCATCGGACGCAACGGAAGCGGCAAAAGTACGCTCCTCAAGCTCATCGCCTCGGTCCTCCGACCCACCAGTGGAAAAGTCACCGTGGAGGGGAACGTCCAGTCCATGCTGGAACTCGGCGTCGGATTCAATCCGGACTTCACCGGCCGCGAGAACGTCCTCATCCACGGCTCGCTGCTCGGCCTGTCGCAACGCGACGTGATGGCCCGTTACCCCGAGATCGAGGCGTTCGCGGAGATCGGTGAGTTCATGGAACGGCCGATGCGGCAATATTCCTCGGGGATGGTGTTGCGGCTGGCGTTCGCGTCGCTCGTGCTCGTGCGGCCGGATATTCTCATCATCGACGAGGCGATGGCCGTCGGGGACATTTTTTTCCAGCAGCGGTGTTACGATTTCCTGCGTGGACCGTTAGGCGAGAGTACGAAGATCATCGTCAGCCACGCTCCCGGGCAGCTTTCGGCGCTCTGCACGCGGCTTATCATTCTCGACGGCGGCGAACTGGACTACGACGGTCCCATCGGACCGGGGATCGAGCGTTATCTGAAATCCCTGCACAACGAGGGCGCGCGGAGCGGAGTGCGCGCTCCCGTGGCGACCGCCGCGCCTCCGCAAGAGATTCCGTGGACCACCCTGCCCGACGATCAACTCAGCGGACAGGGGGCGTTGCGCATCGTTCAGGCAGCGGTGACCGACGCCGACGGACGCGCCGTGACCGTCCGCGCTCCCGGCGAGCAAGTCGTCGTCCACGTCGTCGTGCGCGTGCACGAACCGCGCGACCAACTCATTTTCGGGTATCTGTTGCGCGACGGCACCGGCCAGCAGGTGTGCGGGCAAAACTCGCTCGTGCTCCGCGACGGCAACGGGCGACCGAGGGAATTCGACCTGCCGGAGCCGGGTGACTGGCACGCGGTTCTCGAATTCGATTGGCCGGCCCTGAAGCCGCAACCCTACACGTTGACGCTCGGCATCGGCGAAGGCATCGACGCGCACGAACATGTCGTGCAATGCTGGGCACACGATTGTTTCCAGATTCTCGGGCAGGACCCGGACAAGGTGATCCACGGGATGTTCGGCAGCGGGCTGACGGCCTTCCGCCGGCGCAAACTCTGAAGCCCGCAGCATGAAGTTCCCACTTCATTGGCGGTGGTTGGCGCTGACGGCGGGCGCGGCGCTGCTCCTGCTGTTCACGTATGGGTCGGTTTTGACGAGCGGCCCTTTCGGCATCAACGACGACTATCAATATCTTTACCGCGTCCATGTCGGAACCTTCGACCCCGCGCACAACGAGCAAACCGGCATGGGTCGGCCCGTTGCCTCCTGGGGATTCGAGATCGCCTACGGTCTTTGCGACGGCAAGGTTGCTCGACTGGTCTGGTTGCGGGCGTTCGCGCTGGCGGGCGTCGGCTTGTTCGCGTGGACCTTGTTTCGTACCCTCCTCGGGTTGCGATATTCGCCGGTGTTCGCTGGCACCGTCGCGGCCGTCGTCGCGTTCTCGCCGGCTTGCGGGGTTTACGCCGCGTGGACGGCCGCCATGTTTTCTCCCTATGCGCTGACGATGGCCTTGCTCGCAGGAATTTTGCTGAACGGTCGGACGAATTGGCGGCGCGATGCAGCCGGAGGACTGTTGTTGGTCGTGGCCTGCACGGTCTGGCAGGCGGCGGCACCGTTGGCGTTGTTTCCCACCCTCGCGCAAGCGTGGCAATCGCCTGACACCACCGACCGAAAACGCTGGTGGCGTCCGTGGCTGGTTTGCGGGCTCGCCGTCGTGTTTTACGCGGCCCTCTGCTGGTTGACGTTGCGGTCGGGAATGGTTTCCGCCGCCGACACGGAGCGCCTGACCCTGGCGACCGACCTGCCTTCTAAAATCCGCCTCTTCGGGAATCTGCTGCGCAGCGGGGTGACCTCCTGGGCTCGTCTACAGCCGGGCTTCTGGGAATGGACCGTCGGCTCGCTGACCGTGGGAGCGTGTCTCGGTGCGTTCGTGGATCGGGAGGACGGGCGCGTCCAATGGGTGACGGTCCGGCGGCGCGCAGGTCTGGCGGCGGTCCTGTTGTTGTTGAGTATTTCCCCGTTGCTCGCGGCGCGGGAGAACAACGCCGCCTTCCGCTCACTGCCGGTGCTTTATCTGGTCGTGGCGTTTCTTGGCGTCGGCGGGTTGGAGCGGTTCCTGCGCGGAAAGTCGGCAACCTTTCGCGGCGGGATGTCGCTGGCGGTGGTGACGGTGTGCGCGGGCGCGGCGCGCTACCACGTTTGGCACGGACTCGTCTCGCCCAACGTCCGCGAATACGTTGGCCTGCGCGATCAGGTCCGCACGCAGTTCCCCGCCGGCTCGCCGGGCCGACTCGTCTACCTCCTGCCTCCGCCAACGCTGCTGGCGGCTGGCCGGTTGCCCCCTTCGTGGGAATACGGGCTGGTGTCCTCGTCGTTCTGGTGGGTGACCCGGCCGTTCCTGCTCCTGCTCTTCGAAGAGACAGCATCCGACCCCTCGAAGCCGCCGGAACTGACGATCCTCTACCGCGAAGCCCGCCATCCGGGAGTGCCCGTGCTGGACCCGTTGCCCGTGCTGCTGCGCGAACCGGGCGCATGGCGTGACGACCCTCGCTGGGGTCGGGTCCGCGTGTTCAGCCGTGGCTGGCTGTATTCGCCCTGGTTCGGCTATTTCAACGTCGAGCGATTTCCGGTCATCCAGCACCACCTCCTCGGATCGCTGCTTTTCACGAGTCAGGCCAAGGACGGAAACGACCTCTGGTTTTACCATGAACCCCTCGGTCAATTCTTCACCAACGCAGAGGCGTTCCCGTACGTGTTTGTCGGCTCCTCGAACCGCTGGATGATCCTCTCGGATGACGACCCGGCACGCGTCCAACTCGACGATCCTGCCACCGGCGAACGGATTCCTTATCCCCACTAGTCGGGCACAACGGGTGCTCGTCTACGGGGTCAGCCACTGGACATTTCGCGTGTCCCGCGCCATATTCCGCTGCCTTGCGCTTGGTGCGTCGGGCAAACCGAGTCCTGATAACCCCCATCCGTTACGCTTATGATAGCATCCCTGCTCCACGCCCGTTCTATTTTGGCCCGCTTCTGTCCGGCCGCGCTTTCGGTCGCGCTGCTGGCCGCTGTCTCCCCCCTCGCTACCGCGCAGGCAGGGACCTATACCCAAGTCATCATCTTCGGTGACAGCCTCTCGGACGTTGGCAACTTCGCCCACGTCACCGATGACGCCTACGGTGTTTCCTACCCCGGCGGTGACTTTAATTACAGCGACCACCGGTTCACCAATTCCAGCGACACGAGCCCGGGCAGCGGCACCTACGCCGGCGTCTGGCACGAACAACTCACCCGCCGGTTCCTGGGCATGACCCCGGCCACCAACAGCCTCGACGGCGGCCTCGACTACGCCTACGGCGACGCCGAAACGCTGGACGGTAACCGCACGGTGTCCCTGCCGGCCGGCCAGAGCGTCCAGATCGAAAACATGGGCCAGCAGGTGACCCAGTTCATCACCGAAGCCAACGGGGTCGCCGACAGCGGAGCCCTCTACATCGTCTGGGGTGGCGCGAACGACCTGTTCGCCGACTACACCGACGCGAACGTCCAGGCCACGGCCAGCCGGGTCGCCGCGCTGGTCAACCGGCTTGCGGTCATCGGCGCGCGGAACTTCATCGTACCCAATCTCCCGCCCCTGGGTGATACGCCGGAATACAACACCGACGCGACGGTCTCGGCGAACCTGAACCAGGCTTCCTCGAACTACCGCGGTTATCTCAGCACCGCGCTGGCGTCCGAGATCAGTTCGCTGAAGTCACAGGGCATCAACGTCACGATCACCCAGCTCGACGTGTACTCGTTGTTCCAAAACCTCGTGACGAACTACAGCGACTTCGGTTTCACCGACGTGCGGAATTCCGCACAGGGCCAGAGTGTCAACGTGGATCAATCCCTTTTCTGGGATCAGGTTCACCCGACGACCGCCGGCCATAACCAGATCGCACAATTTGCCGCCGACATCCTGCCGGGCGGGCATCCCGCGTTCTTCGCCGGTGAGGCCGTCCTGGACAAGGGTGATTTCGCGTACCTCGCCTTCGCGGACGGCAAGGAGTTCGGTTATTACACCTACCAGTTATACCCGTACCTGTATCACACCGACCTCGGCTTCGAGTACGTGATCCCCTCCACCGGCACGGACAGCGGCGTCTACCTGTACGACTTCAAGCTATCGCAGTTCCTCTACACGTCGCCGACGCTCTACCCGTACCTGTACGACTTCGGCGCGAGTTCCTTCTACTACTACTTCCAGGGCACGACGGCCCCGCGCGTGTTTTACGACTTCGCCACGAAGCAGTACGTTTACTCGAACTGATCCTGCCGCGGTGGCGGTTGCGGTGAGTGGACGCTGGCGGCAGCGTGCTCCCGCAACTGCCCGTAGGCGGTCAGAAGTTTTTTGTACTCGTCTTCCAACGCATGGCTGTGGGCGAGTAGATCGTCGTAAGCCTTTTCCATTTTGCCGTAAGCATTTTCCATTTTGCCGTACGCGGTCTCAATCGCGCGGCTGTGGGCCAGAAGATCGTCGTACGCCGTCAACGTGGCGTGATGCGAGGTGACCGACGTGAGCGCCGCGTGCCGGTGGAACTCGCCGTAGAGGTAGAGTCGGAGGAAATTTTCCTCGCACGCTTGCAGAAATGTCCCGCCGGTCGCGGACATGTTCCGTAAATTCTCCAGCCGCTCGCGGCAGTCGGCAGGCATGGCCGGGTCCGCCGGACGGTAGAGAACAGCCAAGCCATACGCCACCGGCAGGAGGATGCTTTCCCATCCTGCTCCGTCCTCGCCACGGAGAAAATCTTCCGCCGCCGTGAGGACCCCGTTGCGCGGTCCCCCCGGCCGGAGCGCAATCGCGTAGCGCCCCGGTCTCGCGCAACCCGCCCTCGACCAATTCGTCGCCGTCCAACGGGACGCCGAGCGTCTCCGACCACGGCTGCCTCGCGTCCACGGGGACCGTCGTCGGCAGATAATACATGTCGCGGCGTCCCCACGGCCAGCCGACATCGTGCATGAAAATGATCGGACCGCGCGCGTCCTTTCCTGCCGTCCGGATGGCGTCGGCGATCAGCTTCAGTTCGCCCTGCACGGTGAAGTAATTATGGTCGCCGTCGAGAAAGTAAACATCGCAGAGCGTGAGGTCCGGCAATGCGGTGTGTGAGGTTTGCAGCAAGAGGCGACGGCCGGGCGTGTCGCCGCTTGCCGCGAAGCGCTCCTTGATCGACGCATCGGGTGCGGGGTCAATGCCGACGTAGGCGCAGTGACGCCGCTCCGCCCAACCGAGCAGTCGTTCGGTCAACGCGCCAGCGGCCACGCCGACCTCGCAAATTCGCTGCGGCGCGAGTCCGTCGAGAATTGGTTCGATCAGCGGCCAGAAAATTTCGAGACTTCCGATTTGCGCCGTTGGTGGTTGCGTCAGCACCCGGCAATGTCAGCACACCCGCCGACGCGCGCAACTCATGCAGCCGGCGCTCCAGCCCAAGGGTGACCCATACATGCCCAGGATGGAACTGTCGTGGATCGACGCACGCCATCGTCAACCTTGCCGTTCACGGGATGCCAGGAAACGCACGCTTCGCACGTCACCTGCTGTAGAACCGAACAAACGACGCCGCGTCTCGACAATATGATTTCCGCCGTGACCCTTTTTCGGGCACACTCCATTCGCAAAGCGCCGGGCAGCGCAGCACCATGAAAATCCTCGTCACCGCCGGACCGACGCGCGAACCGCTCGATCCCGTGCGATACCTGAGCAACCGCTCCTCCGGCAAGATGGGCTATGCCGTCGCGCAGGCGGCGCTCGACGCCGGACACGCGGTCGTGCTCGTCAGCGGTCCCGTCGCGCTCTCCTCGCCCACCGGCGCGGAGACGGTGCGCGTGACCACGAGCGACGAAATGTACGAGGCGGTACATTCCCGGGTCCGGTGGGCGGACGTGTGCGTGCTGTGCGCAGCGGTGGCGGATTTTCGACCGGCCAAAGTGGAAACGCGCAAGATCAAAAAGGGCACGCGTTCCTCGTTCACGCTCGAACTCGTGCCCACGCGCGATATCCTCCGTTCGCTGCGCGACGTGCCGCGCGCGGACGACGATCCGAGGCCTGTCGTCGTCGGCTTCGCGGCGGAGACGAACGACCTGCTCGAACACGCGCGCGAAAAACTGCGGGCGAAAGGTTGCGCGCTCATCGTCGCCAATGATGTGAGTCGCGCGGACATCGGATTCGAGAGCGATGAAAACGAACTCACGCTGCTGTTCGCATCGGGCGAAATCCGCGTGCTCGAACGTGCGCGAAAAAACATTCTCGCGGCCGCGCTCGTGAAAATATTTGCGGATTTTTTCAAATAGTAGTTGACGATCCATCAATGGCTAGCTAACTGCTACAACATGTGGAGCGCACATGCGCTTCATACAACATATAGCGCCGCAACTTGCGGCAGAAAGGGGGTTGAGATTGATGCCTACGAAGAAAGCTCCTGCAAAGAAGACCGTGGTGAAGAAGGCGCCCGCCAAGAAGATGGCGGCGAAGAAGGCCCCGGCGAAAGCCGTTGCCAAGCCTGCTGCTAAAGCCGCCCCGGCGAAGAAGCCTGCCGCGAAGAAGAAGTAATTTCTTTCGCTGCGGTTTTTTCCAAACCGGTCCCTTAACCATTAACCGCTCAGGGGGAGAAAACGTTGTTTTCTCCCCCTGATTTTTTCTCCACACGCGCACGACGCGGCGCGTTTTCCGACTACATTTTCGAGATGATGTCCCCGTATCTGGATGCCGCTATCGCCGCCGCGCGTGCCGCCGGCGCAATGTTGAAAGAACACTTTCTTGTCGAGCGCCGCGTCAACGAATTCGCCGCGCACGACATCAAGCTCGAACTCGATGTCCGCGCACAGGACCTCATCACGCAAATGATCCTCGCGCGTTTCCCCGACCACGCGATCTACGGTGAGGAAGGCGTCGGCGGCAATCAGGCGAGCGAGTTCCAGTGGATCGTCGATCCGCTCGACGGCACGGTGAATTATTTCTACGGCATCCCGCATTTCTGCACCTCGATTGCGGTGCGGCAGCAGAAGAAAATTCTTGCCGGGGTTATTTACGATCCGATGCGTGACGAACTCTTCGCCGCCGACAGCGCGGACGGCAGCGCCACGCTCAACGGCGCGCCCATCGCGGTCAGCGCGCGCGCGCAACTCTCCGAAGCGATCCTTTCCATCGGTCTGGCAAAGGTCGCCGAGACCATCGACCGCAATCTGCCCGTGCTCGAACAGATGATCCACCGCGTGCGCAAGTGCCGCATGATGGGCAGCGCCGCGCTCGACCTCGCGTATGTCGCGTGCGGCCGACTCGATGGTTACATCGAGGCAGGCATCAGCCTGTGGGATGTGGCAGCGGGAATCCTCCTGTGCGAAAACGCCGGCGGCAAAATCGAAATGCAGCCGCGACGCGACAAGCCCGAGAAATATTCCATCATCGCGTCGAGCGGGCGCATCGCCGAAATCTCCGAGAGCGGCCGACGCATCGCGGGTTAGTGAGAGTCACGGACGTTCGTGGCCCCGCACGCGATTTATCATTCATGGCGCGACAAACATTCTCCGGCATCGGCTACGACGTTCACTCTTTAGTCGAAGGCCGCCCGCTCGTCCTCGGCGGCGTCGAGATTCCACATTCCAAAGGATTGGAAGGACACTCCGACGCCGACGTGCTCATCCATGCCATCGCCGACGCGTTGCTCGGCACGGTGGCGGCCGGCGACATCGGCCACCATTTCCCGAACACCGACGAGACTATCCGCGGCATTCGCAGCACGGAGATTCTTTCGCGGGTGGTGGACATCATCGCCGGACACGACGCGAAAATCGTCAACGTGGATGCCACGCTCATCGCCGAAGCGCCGAAGATCGCGCCGCACCTTGAGACGATGCGTCTCAAACTTGCCGAAAGCCTGCGTCTGCATCCGGGACGCATCAGCATCAAAGCCACCACGAACGAGAAAATGGGTTTCCTCGGGCGCGGCGAGGGCATCGCGGCGATGGCGATTGCCAGCGTGGAACGCGACGCCGAGGACGCCGCACCCGAGACCGCGCCGCCCCTGCCAGCGGTCGGGCTTTGACGCGGGCGAGTTGCCACTTAGTTTCTTCCAAACCCTATGGCACTGCGCCTGTTCAATACCTATTCCCGCAAGCTCGAAGAGTTCGCTCCGCTCGACGCGGACGGCCGCACCGTCAAGCTCTACACGTGCGGCCCGACGGTTTATAGCTACGCGCACATCGGTAATTTCCGCGCGTACATCTTCGAGGACCTACTCCAGCGCCATCTCGAAGCGCGCGGCTACCTCGTGGATCGGGTGATGAACCTCACCGACGTGGATGACAAAACCATCCGCAACAGCCGCAAGGAAGGCAAGGCGCTCGACGAATTCACCGCGCCGTTCAAGAAAGCCTTTTTCGAGGACCTGCACACATTGCGGATCAAGCCCGCGCGAGATTTCCCCGAGGCCACCGCGCCTCAATACATCGCGCGGATGGTCGAGATGATCGGGACACTGGTCGAGCGCGATTACGCTTATCAGGCCGAGGACAAGAGCGTCTATTATCGCATCAACCGCTTCCCGAACTACGGCTGCCTCGCGCATCTCGATCTCGAAAATCTCCGTCCCACCGGGCGCATCCAGAGCGACGAATACGAGAAGGAGAGCATCGGGGATTTCGCGTTGTGGAAGGCGTGGGACGAAGCCGACGGCGACGTGGGTTGGCCCAGCCCGTGGGGACGCGGCCGTCCCGGCTGGCACATCGAGTGCAGCGCGATGGCGGGCGCACTTCTCGGGGACCAACTCGACATCCATTGCGGCGGCGAGGACAACATTTTTCCCCACCACGAAGCCGAGATCGCGCAGACGGAAGCGGTGACCGGCAAGCAGTTCGTGCGGTACTGGATGCATTGCAAGCATCTCATGGTGGACGGCCAGAAGATGAGCAAGTCGCTCGGGAATTTCTACACCTTGCGCGACGTGCTGGCCAAGGGGTTCACCGGACGCGAAATCCGCTACGCCCTGCTGCGGGTCAACTACGGACTGCCGCTCAACTTCACCTTTGAAGGCATGACGGACGCCCGCGAGTCGTTGCGACGCATCGACGCCTGGGTGTTGCGCCTGTCGGATCATGCCGCCGGCACACCAGGGAGCGAACCCTACCCGCTGGCGGATCACGAGCGGTTCGAGGAAGCCTTGGACAAAGACCTGAACATCTCCGGCGCGCTGGGCGTGCTGTTCCCGATCATCACCGAGAGCAATTCCGCGCTCGACAAGGGGCAGCTTGCCCCCGCGCACGCCCGGCGCTTGCTCGAATGGTGGAGCCGCGTGAACCGCACCCTTTCCATCGAACCCGACGCCGGCGCGGATGAATATCCCGACGAGGTGAAGGCGCTGCTCGACCAACGCGCGCAGGCCCGCACCGGGAAGGAATGGAAGCGCAGCGACGAACTGCGCGACGCCATCGCCGCACTCGGCTGGGCGGTGAAGGATACTAAGGACGGACAGAAATTGACGCGGGTCTGAGGTTCCGCCGCAGGCGGTCGTCAGCAAGGTAGGGATGGCTCTCCGAGCCGTCCCAAATGTTTCTGGCAAGGCGCTTCGTGCGCAAGACAGTCAACCAAGCCAATCTTGGGACGGCTCGGAGAGCCATCCCTACCTTGTTTACGACCGGCCGCAACGGCCTGTCCGGAGAACTTTGCTGCACAGCATACGCGGAAACGGTATAACACTCCCATGTCCATGACCTTCGCGCCGGCCGATTTTCTCGATCTCGAACGCACCGCGCACCGCGTCCTCTTCGAGCACGCGGCCAACGTCTGGGAGGCCATCGACAAGATCGCCGCCTACCTGAAATTCAGCCTGCGGCCGGGCGTGCTCGGGGAACTCGTCGGCAAACCCTACATCGGGCCGGACGTGTTCATCGGCGAGGGCACCGTGGTCGAGCACGGCGCGACCATCAAAGGCCCCGCGTGGATCGGCGCGAACTGCCAGGTCCGCAGCGGTTGCTACGTGCGCGAGAACGTCCTCGTCGGCGACGGCGCGGTCCTCGGCAATTCGTGCGAATTCAAGAACTGCCTCCTGTTCGACGGCGCGCAGGTGCCGCACTTCAATTATGTCGGCGACTCGATCCTGGGTTACAAAAGCCACCTCGGCGCGGGGGCCATCCTGTCCAACGTCAAGCTCGACCACGGCGAGATTTTCGTGGAGGCAGAGGGCGTGCCGCGGATCGGCACGGGGTTGAAGAAATTCGGCGCGGTGCTCGGCGACCACGCGGAAGTCGGCTGCAACGCGGTGCTCAATCCCGGCTCGATCATCGGTCGGCGCTCGGTGGTGTATCCCGGTGCGCAGTGGCGCGGGGTGTTGCCGGCCGACAGCATCGCCAAGTTCCGGCAGAGCTTCAGCGTGCTGGCGCGGCGAAGCTGACGGCGCGCGAGGCCGGCGTTCTTTTCTTGTCGGGCGCGGAGAAGTTGACCGCGCGCGGCGGCACGATGTTCCGCCGATGAATCCAGACGCTCTGCACGAGGCCGAGCGAGAACATGATGATCATGACGAACGTGCCGCCGTAGCTGATGATCGGCAGCGGCAGCCCGGCGATGGGCATGAGCGAGATCGTCATGCTCGAATTCATGAAAACGTGCGTGAAAAACAGCGTCATCACGCCGGCGGCAATCAACAAACCCAACTGATCTTTCGCCTGGTACGACACGTAAAGCCCCGTGACGAGGGTGAACGCAAAAATGCACAGCAGCGTCGCCCCGCCGACAAAGCCAAACGCCTCGCCGATCACCGAGAAAATGAAATCCGTGTGCGCGACCGTGGGCGGCAGGAGGTTTTGCTCGACGAGCGTGTCGCGCGCCCGGAAACCCTTGCCCTTGAAACCGCCGGAACCGATGGCGGTGAGCGACTGGTTGACGTTCCAACCCGCGCCGAGCGGATCGGCGTCGGGATCGAGGAATGTCGTCAGCCGCTGGTATTGGAACGGCTTGAGCCAATGCGCGGCCACGGGCATCACCGCCGTGCCGATCAGCAGGATGGCGATGAGATAACGCAACGGGATGCCGCCGACGAAGAGCATCGACCATGATGACGGGAATCCACACGATGACGCCGCCGAGCTGCGGCTGGATGGCGACGAGCAGGCACGGCGGACCGGCGATCACGCCGCAGAGCAGAATTTTCAGCATCGGGTGCATCCGGCGGTATTCGCTCAGGAGCAGGCCGATGATCATGATGCCGCCGAGGATGGCGAGCTGCGAAGGCTGGAGGCTGAAGCTGCCGAACTCGATCCAGCTTTTCGCGCCAAAGTGCGTTTTGCCGATGAATTTGCAGAGCACCAGCAGGAACACACCGCCGATGTAGACGGGCAGCGCGCCCCACTTGATCCATCTGTAATCCACGAGGCTGACCACGATGAAAACCACCATGCTCACCGCGATCCAGATGGCCTGTTTGCGTGGAGATTGCGACAGGTAGGAATGCGGGTCGCGCATGAACGTGGCGCAGTAAATCGCCACCACGCTGCAAACGCACAGCGCGACCATGAGCGCGAGCAGCACCCAGTTGAAGCGGAAAAGTTTTCGCAGGTAGGGATTCACGGCGCGCGGGGCGTATTGTAGCGGACGCGGTCAGTTTCCGCAACGGTCGAGGGACCGAAGCATCAACGCTCCGCCCCCGCCGCCGCGAGCAGACGGCGTCGTGTACTCGTGCTGCGGACTCGCGTAGATCGCCTCCGCGCTCGCGCTCTCGACGATGCTCCCCCGGTACATGACGAGCACCTCGTCGCTGATGTGTTCGACCACGGCGAGGTCGTGCGCGATGAACAGGTAAGTCAGCCCGAGCTGTTCCTGGAGGTCTTGCAGAAGATTGACGATCTGCGCCTGCACGCTCACGTCCAGCGCGCTGACGGGTTCGTCGCACACGATGAACTCCGGCCGCGCCGCCAACGCCCGCGCGATGCCGATGCGCTGGCGCTGGCCGCCGCTGAACTCATGCGGATAACGCGTCATCGCCTCGCGCGGCAGTCCGACCTGATCGAGCAATTCCCCCACCCGCGCGCGGCGGTCGGCGCGGGACATTTCCTGGCAATGGATTTCCAGCGGTTCGGCGATGATCGTCTCGACGCGGTGGCGCGGGTTGAGCGAGTTGAACGGGTCCTGGAAAATCATCTGGATCCGCCGCCGCCACGGACGAAACTGGCGTTCGGGCAACGCAAGGATTTCCTGGCCGTCGAAGAAGAACTTCGCCCGCCGACGGTCGCGGTGGCGGGCGTCAATTTGAGCAGCGCGCGGCCGATGGTCGTCTTGCCGCTGCCGCTCTCGCCGACGAGGCCGACGGTGGTGCCGCGCTCGACGTTGAAGCTCACGTCGTTGACGGCTTTGATCGCGCCGTCCGGCGTCGGGAACGAGACGTTCAGGTTTTTGACTTTCAGGAGAGCCATCGCGTCCAGAGCATTTTTTGTTCGCTGTCAAAGCCATCTAGGCGTAGCAAATCCGATCCATTTCAGCGGATCAGTCCATGCTTGCGGGCTCCCTCTTCGTTCAAAACGGCAACCGCCATTCCGCCGAGCGCCCACGTCCGAACCACCGCGTGCAATTTCTGCGTTGAGACGCATTCTGCAGACTCGGGCAGCCATTCTGGCTTGATGACCTTTGATGACGAGCACCAGCCGAAACTCCACCGTCGACAAATTCAAGGATTTGAATTCTGGCGACAGTTCGGACATCCGCCGCCCCGTGGCGTTTTAGAAGTGCGGATACTCCCAATGTCAAGCCATTGGTCAACTTCTGCCGGATTTCATCGATGAACTGATCAAACCTGACGGGGTCGCTGGAGCGCGGCGAACTGGCCTTCGCTTCCACCACCCAAATTTGATGCGGCCGCTTTTCAGGGGTCGCAGCAGCAGAAATTCCGCCATGTACACGCGGTCCTGCACCCGCCGGTAGGTCACAGCTCTGCTCGATGTAGAAGCAGTGTTCGTCCGGGTAAGGACCAAAGATCAGCCCAGATTCAGTGATCGTCATCATGCCACTCAGTCCAAGGCCATCTCCACTTCCTGTTCGACAAGTGAATGGATTCGTTGATGATGGCATTGTCTGGCATCCCGTCTTTCAAGTCCGCACAACGCCATTCCCCGCTTTCAAAAGCGAGTACCGGGATGGAGATTTTTTTCTCCTGCGCGATTAGCAGCAGCTTCTTCACGACAAAATACGAATGGCTCGCCATGAAAAACTGGATGCCGCGTTCCGCCAGCATCGCCACAATGTCCAGCAGAGCCGAGATCGCTTTCGGATGCAGCGCCGACTCCGGTTCATCAATGAAAACAATCGATTCCGGATCGAGGAATCGGTTGCTCAACAGCAGATCGAGAATCGCAATCTTCTTGATTCCTTCTGCCGTGACGCCGATCGGAAATTTCTGGTTACCCTTTCGGAAGTACCAGCGTCCGGAACCTTCCTCATATTCTATTTTTCCCTCGAAGAGTTCCTCCAGCTTCTCGCGCGACTGAGAGAATTCCACGAAATTTTTACCCCGGCGTCGTGAATGACGAAGAGCACGAGCCAAATCAAGATAGGTGTCGTCGAACCCAAAAACTTTGTCGTCCTCGCGGGATTTTAGAATGACGTTGTGCAAGGACAAGACTTCCTTGGCCGGCAGAAAGATCGAATTGCTCTCACGCGGCTCGACATAATTTTCTAACGAAGAAATCTGTTTGACGGTGTCCTTCCCGAAGCTGTAGCAGAAATCTTTTGCCTTCCACGTCAGCGTAAACTGTAAATGACCGTCTGCCCCCTTGGCGACGAGGTCTCCAATTTTGTCGGGTTGGAATGTCCAGTACAGCTTATCGACCAAGATTTCCGCCGCCGTGCGCTGAATGTCTCCCCGTTTGTACTCCTCCAGCGTCCGCATGGCGCTGTAGAGCGATTTGAGCAGGAACGTTTTTCCTCTACTATTGCCACCGATGACCAGATTGATTTTACCTAGCCCACGCCAATCGATTTTGGCGAGCGGACCAAAGTTTGTTAAACGGATGCGCGTAATCATCGGGTGTGTTCCAGTCATCAAAAGACGGTTTTGTTCTTTTGGAGAAACCCCGTCAGCGGACTCGTCGCGCTCGCCGCCTCGGACCTTGCGCCCAGCCCGATCTCGTACGCCTCGCGCCCTGCTTCCACCGCCATGCGGAACGCCCGTGCCATCCGCGCCGGATCGTGCGCCACGGCGATGGCGGTATTGACGAGCACCGCGTCCGCGCCCATTTCCAGCGCCTCCGCCGCCTGGCTCGGCGCGCCGAGGCCCGCGTCCACGACCACCGGCACCGTGCCTGCTCGATGATGATCTCGATCTGCGCGCGCGTCTCGATGCCGCGGTTGCTGCCGATGGGCGAACCGAGCGGCATCACCGTCGCCACGCCCACGTCCTGCAAACGCTTGGCCAGCACGGGGTCGGCGTTGATGTACGGCAGCACGACGAACCCGTCCTGCACGAGTTCCCGCGCGGCGAGGAAAGTCTCGACCGGATCAGGCAGCAGGTAGCGCGGGTCGGGATGGATTTCGAGTTTCACCCAATTCGGCAGCCCGGCGCTGCGGGCCAGCCGCGCGAGGCGGACCGCTTCGGCGGCGTTCATGGCTCCGCTGGTGTTGGGCAGCAGGAGATAACGGGCCGGGTCGATGAAATCGAGGATATTCGCGTACGGGTCCTTTTTGCCCGAGAGGTCGGCGCGGCGCAAAGCGACGGTCACGAGGCCCGTGCCGCTGGCTTCGAGGGCATCGCGCATCGCCTCGTTGGAGGAAAATTTCCCCGTGCCGACGAGCAGGCGCGACGGGAACTCGCGTCCGGCGATGACGAGCGGAGGGCCTTTGTGCATGACGCGGCACAGCATACCGTCTGGGACGGACAGCGGCAAGTCAGGGAACCACACGCCCCCGGCAGGACGAATCCTCTTTCCTATGGAATATAGACAATTGGGCCGTTCGGGCTTCAAAGTGCCGGTACTCAGCCTCGGAACAGGGACCTTCGGCGGCGGGGGCGAGTTCTTCAAGGCTTGGGGTGCCACGGATGTTGCCGAGGCCACGCGACTGGTGGACATCTGCCTCGAAGCGGGGTTGAACATGTTCGACTCCGCCGACATCTACTCGGGCGGCATGGCCGAAGAAATCCTCGGTCAGGCCATCAAGGGCCGACGCGAGCAGGTTCTCATTTCCACCAAGGCGACCTTTGCCGCCGGGGAGAGCCCGAACGAGGTGGGTTCCTCGCGCTTCCACCTGACGCGCGCGGTGGACAAAGCGCTCCGGCGGCTGGGGACGGATTACATCGATCTCTTCCAGACGCACGGTTACGACGCGCTGACGCCGGTGGAGGAAATGGTCACAACGCTCGACGACCTCGTGCGCGCGGGCAAAATCCGCTACGTCGGCTGCTCGAACTATTCCGGCTGGCATTTGATGAAGTCGCTCGCCTATGCGGAAAAATTCAACCTCTCGCGCTTCGTGGCCCATCAGGCGTACTACTCTCTGGTCGGCCGCGAATACGAATGGGAATTGATGCCGCTCGGGCTGGACCAAGGGGTCGGCGCGGTGGTGTGGAGTCCGCTGGGCTGGGGCCGTCTGACCGGGAAAATCCGTCGCGGCCAACCGCTGCCCGAACAAAGCCGGTTGCACAAGACCGCCGCGCAGGGACCGCAGGTCGAGGATGAATACCTCTACAAGGTCGTCGATGCGTTGGACGAGGTGGCTAAGGAAACGGGCAAGAGCGTGCCGCAGATCGCCCTGAACTGGCTGCTCCAGCGTCCCACGGTGGCGAACGTCATCATCGGCGCGCGCAACGAGGAACAACTCCGCCAGAACCTCGGCGCGGTCGGCTGGAACCTCACCAAAGAGCAGGTCGTCAAACTCGACGCGGCCAGCGCCGTGCCGAAGACTTACCCGTACTGGCATCAGGCGTGGTTCAAGGATCGCAACCCGTTCCCGACGGAGTGATCCAAGCAAGGTCCCGACGGCGCGGCCGGGTTCCCGTCGCCGTCACTGCTCCGCTTTGCGCGCCAGCAGCCAAAGCAAATCCGACGCGCGGTTGACGTATTGCAGCACCAACCCGCGCACGGGATGCCCCGCCTCGCGCATGGCGACGAGGTGGCGCTCGGCGCGGCGGGCCGTCACGCGGGCCACGTCCAGCGCGGCGGCGGGCGGCGTGCGTCCCGGCGTCGCCCAACCGTCGAAACGCAACGGTGGGTCGCCGTTTTCCAGATCGCGCACCTGTCGGTCGAGCCGTTCCAGCGACTCCGGGGCGAGCGCGCCGAAACGGCTCTGCGCGTAACGTTCCTGGTCGCCGTCGGCGGCCGATAATTCGCCCATGACGAGGACGAGTTCGCGCTGGATTTCCTCCAGGGTGCCGACGAGCGCGTTATCGAGCGGCGGAGTGGCCTTGGCGGTGCCGAGGGCGGCGTTGAGTTCGTCGAAACGCCCGACGGCCTCGACGCGGACGTGGCATTTCGGCACACGCTGTCCGTAGATCAGGCCGGTGGTGCCGTCGTCGCCGGTGCGGGTGGCAATGGACATGGGAATCCAGACATTGCGGCCAACCCGGCTTCCCGTCAAAAGCCGGTTCGCGCCTCGTGTGCTTTCGTCGATTCACGCGCGGGCGTCACGACGGCGGGAACCGGCGGTTGCACCGGTTTCGACGCGCCGTGGCGTCCGCGCGCCGCACCGGTCGCGGCCACGGGCGGACCGGTGCGATCCAACCCTTCGCTGAGGCGGTAAATCTCGCGCCAATACGCGAGGTCCGTCGCTTCTTTTTTCTTCCCCGGCTCGAACCGGCCGAAATCGCCGTGGTGCATCGGTTCCTGCAAATCCTGTCCGCTCGCCGCGTCGTTGCGCCGGTACGCGTAGTCTTGCAGCCGGATGTAATCCGACAACGGCCGGTCCACGCCGAATTCTTTGATCGTGACGCGGTTGACCACGTCGCCCGGCAGGCTGTCGGTGGCGAGGATCGCATTGACCCAGCGACCCAGCGTGCGGTCGTTTTCGCTCTCGGGTTTCTGGTAGAGCACGTCGAGCCACGTCAGGAGGCTGCCACGCTGCACGATATCGGTTTCGCCGGGGTTTTTCTCGCCGTTCTCCGAGGCGTCATGCAGACACAGGTTGTAGAAACGCGTTTTCGTCGGGGCGGCCGGCCTGGCGTTCTGGCGGTCGCACTGGCGCTGCACTTCCGCGATGGTTTCCGCCGCGATGCCCCGGTCGCGCAACGTCCGCGCCAGGGTGGTCTTCAACGCTTCCGACGCGCCGCCGCCCAGGCTCGACCGGAGATTTTGTTCTTCGAGGTAAGGAATCACCTTCGCCTTGAAGTCGCTGATCGAACACGCCGCTCCCATGAACACGACGTGGTCGAGGGTCAGTTGGTGGAAACGTTCCAGGACCTCGCACGAGACGATGGTGCCCATCGAATGCCCGATCAGCGTGATGACGGGCCGTTTCCCCAACCCGAGCAGCCGGCCCTGCGCCTGTTCGCAAAAATAGGACACCGCGCCCTGCCGGCCGGTCGCGTTCATCTGGTCGAGCAGGGTGTCGGCGTCCACCGGTGCGCCGCCGTGCGCGGAGATTTCCTGTGCGAGACCCCTGGCCGTGTCGAAGTCGATGGCCGGGATGAACTCCGATTCGCGCTCGAACATCGTGCGCGTGCGCCGCAGCATGTTTTTCCAGGGTTCGCTGCCGAGCCAGTCGAGGAAAAACGTCGTGGCGATTTTGCCGGGCTGGGTCAGCAGCCATTGGGCGGCATCGGCGCGGCGGAGGAGTTCGCTCCGGTCGTTGTCGGCGGGCGAAACGACCAGACTCTGGTCCGGCCCGCGCTCCGCCTGCCGGTGGAGGAGTTGGTCGATGCGCGTCTGCGCGAGTTGCGTGCGCTTGAAGGTGGACGGCCGCACGGTGTAAGCGTCCTGATAGAGGAAGTTGAGGAGGTTCAGCGGCAGCCGGGCCGCCGCGCCGCCGAGGTCCGAGAGCAACATCGCCGGGGCGGTCACGAAGGCTTTGCCGGGCTGGCGCAAACCCTCGCGGATGAGGCCGAGGTGTTCGAGGTACGTCGGGAACAGGTCGGAGTTCCAGCAGATTCCGATGTAGAAAATCCGCCGGCCCTGATCGCGGTGGGTTTCGAGGTCGTCGCTGATCAACGCGGTTTTCTGGATGGCTCCGTTGATGTTGTTGAGGCCTCCGTGAATGTGGACGACCACCTCGTCGGGCCGTTCGCGTGCGATGGCCTGGAACATCTCGTCGAGATAGAGATAGAGCAGCTTGCGGCCGTGGAGGACGTTGCGGACGGCCTCGTCGTCGGCGGTGCCACCCGGCCGGCCGTTGAAAAGCGCCGCGACCGTGGCGGCGTCGAACTTCGCGCCGCGGGTGTCTTCGCCGGCGAGCTTGACGTTGGTCGCGTGGTAGCGCCAAGTGCCGTCGGCATCCTTCGTGCGGGACACGCGGGGCAGCAGCGCGTTGCCGTCCGCATCGACGGCTAGAATGTGGTGGCAATACGAATCGCGCGCTTTGAACTCGTCCCACTGGAGTTTCTCGGCGGCGGATAACGCCAGTGGGTCCGACCGCTCTTCCGCCGCCAGTCTGTGGGTCAGGATGAAAAAAGCAAGGATGGCGACGCCGACGCACTTAAATATCATCTGGATAGACGTTTAACGAACATTTGCTGGCGAGGTCAATCCGCAAACCGCCACTTCTTCGCTGTACTTCTGGTTTCTTGTTCCTACTTTTGGTTCCTGCCCCATGCGTGTCCTCGCCGTCGATCCTTCCCTGCGCGGCACCGGTTACGCGGTGCTCGAAGCGGCCACGTCTGCCGGCAGCAACGGCCGGGCGGCATCGGTCTTGATGGGCATGCCGCTCAAGGCGCGTGCGTGCGAGTACGGCACCATCAAGAACAAGGCTGATTTGCTGCCGAGTTCGTGTCTCGTGGCGATCCACGACCGGTTGGCCGAAATCATCCACAAACACGAGCCGGATTGTTGCGCGGTGGAGGGCATCATCTTCGTGCAGAGTTACAAGACGGCGATCACGATGGGCGCGGCGCGCGGCGCGGCCATCCTGGCGGCGGCCGAACGCGGCCTGCCGATCTACGAGTACGCCCCGCGCGAGGTCAAGCAGGCGGTCGTCGGACGCGGCGGCGCGGAGAAAGCCCAGGTCGCCTTCATGGTGCGCGCTCTGCTCGGCTTGACCGAGACGCCGCAGGCGGACGCCGCCGACGCGTTGGCCATCGGCCTGACCCATCTGCGAGCCCAGAGCAGTCCGTTGCGGACGGTGGCGGCGCTCGCGCGGATATGACGACCGCCGCCGATACGTTGCGCGTCGCATGGCTCGGGCGCAGGGCCTACCGCGAGGCGTTCGAGATACAGGAAAGGCTGGTCGAGGCGAAAATCGCCGCCCCGCAAGACACGCCCGACACGCTTTTCCTCCTCGAACACAATCCGATTTATACCATCGGCCGCACGCCGGACCGTTCCAGCCTGCTCGCGCCTGGGTCGCTGCCGCATCCCGTCGAGACGACCAACCGCGGCGGGCAGGCGACCTACCACGGTCCGGGGCAACTGGTGGGTTATCCGGTGCTCGACCTCGGCCGGCGCGGGCGCGACCTGCATCGTTATCTGCGTTTTTTGGAGGAAACGCTCATCGAAGCGCTCGCCGCATACGGTGTGGCGGGTCAACGGCGCGAAGGGTTGACCGGTGTCTGGGTCGGTGCGCGCAAGATCGCGTCCATCGGTGTCGGCGTGCGGCGTTGGGTGAGTATGCATGGGTTCGCCATCAACGTCGCGGGCGGCGAGGCGCTCGCGCCGTTCCGCGCGATTACGCCTTGCGGCCTCGCGGGCGTGGAAATGACGGCGGTGTCCACGGAGTGTGGTCGGGAAACGGGCGTCGAGGAGTTCGCGGCAAATGTCGGTGAGATATTCGTCGCGCGGCTGGATGAAGCGTTGCCAAGCAAAGGATAATTTTCCCGCCGCGTAGCGGCGTCCAAACAAGGTAGGGTTGTCTCTCCGAGACAATCCAAATTTGGATTGGATGACCGTACTTTTGTTCAAGCGCCTTCCAGAAACATTTGGATTGCCTCGGAGAGGCAACCCTACCTTGGGACGAACGCGGGCACCGTCAGATAAAGCTCAACCCAACATCCCGCGCACAAGCTCTACCGTGCGGTCGATTTCCTCCTCCGTCGTGTAAAAGTGCGGCGACCATCGCAGATAAGCCCGCCGCTGGCGGTCATGCCGGAGAGACGCGGTCACGCGATGGTTCTGGAGCTTCTGGAATAAGTCCGACATTTCCGCGCTTGGATGAGTCACGGCCAGGATACCCGAGGCGCTCCGCCCTTCCACAGGTCCGGCCGTCTGGAACCCGAGTTCGCCCAGTCCTTCCGAAAGACGTTTTATCAGCGCGCCAATCCTCGTCGCAACCGCTTCCAGACCGACGGCGAGCAGCAGTTCGAGCGACGCCTGCATCCCGAGAATCGGCCCGAGGTTGAGCACGCCGGGTTCGTAACGCGCGGCGGTGTCGAGAAACCGGATTTCCTCCTGGGCGATGAAATCCGGCGAGCGGATGTTCGACGCCCCGAGCAAGATCGGGCGCAGGCTCTCGAAGCGCGATTTCTTGACGTACACGATCCCGCTGGCGAGCGGCCCGAGCATCCATTTATGCGCGTCGGCTGACAAGAAATCGACGTGTTCGACCGACAACGGGAACGCCCCCAGCGTCTGGATGGCATCCACCGAAAACAACACGCCGCGCTCCCCGAGCAACGCGCCGATGGCGTCCACGTCGATGCGGTAGCCGGTGACGAAATACGCGGAAGCCAGCGCCACGAGCCGGGTGCGCGGCGTCAGGGCGCTTTCCACGAGCGCGGGCGTGATCTCGCCGGGCCGTTCGGGCCGCAGGGCACGCGGAACGACGCCGCGCCGCGCCAGATCGGTCCACGGATAGACGTTGGCGGGATAATCGTCCGCGTAGTAGACGACCTCGTCACCCGGTTGCCAGTCCAGGCCACCCGCGAACAGGCTCAGGCCGAGCGACGTGGGGCCGAGGAGCGCGATTTCCTCGGGCGTTGAACCCGGCAAGCAGCGGGCGCACGTCTCGCGCGCCGAGCGGATTTGCCGGAGAGCGATTGTGTAATCGTCCGGTCCCGCCGTCGCGGCGGCGTGCGCATAGTCGACGAGCGCATCCACGGCCACGCGCGGCAGCGGGCTGACCGCCGCGTGGGCGAGGAACGTCTTTTGCGCGCAGATGGGAAACTCGCGGCGACGCCGGGTTTCGTCGCGGAGCAGGGCGGAGAGGTCCATCGCGCAACGTCCACCCGAATGGAGAGGGCTTTCAACTTCGGAAATTGCGGCCTGCCTGATTCTGCGCCACCTTGCGGGTCCAACCCATCGTCCGTTTGTTATTTATGAGTCAGTCTCCCGTCCGTGTCCGTTTCGCCCCCTCGCCCACCGGTTTCCTGCACGTCGGCGGGGCGCGCACCGCGCTTTTCAACTGGCTCTACGCCCGGCACACCGGGGGCAAGTTCATCCTGCGCATCGAGGACACCGACAAGGCGCGCAACACGGTCGAGGCCGTGCAGGTCATCTACGACGGGCTGAAGTGGCTCGGCCTGGATTGGGACGAGGGCCCCGGCATCGGCGGGGATCACGGCCCGTATTTCCAGAGCGAACGCGACGACATCTACGAGAAGCACCTGAACACGCTGCTGGCGGCGGGCGCGGCCTACGTGGACGAGAAGGGTTCCACGCGCTTCAAGCTGCCGCGCAAGCCCATCGTCATGGAAGACCTCGTTTGCGGACGCGTGGAGGTGGACCGCTCCAAACCCATCAATCCGCTCGGCGACATGGAACCGGACATGACGATCCGCCGCGCCGACAAGTCGTGGATTTTCCATTTCGCCAACGTGGTGGACGACATCGAGATGGGCATCACCCACGTCATTCGCGGCGAGGACCATCTCTCCAATACGCCCAAGCACATCGAGCTTTTCCAAGCGCTCGGCGCGACCCCGCCGCAGTACGGCCACATCCCTCTCATTCTCAACCGCTCCGGCGGCAAGATGAGCAAGCGCGATCAGGGCGCGAGCGTGCAGCAGTACATCCACGACGGCTACGTGCCCGAAGCGGTGGCGAACTACCTCTGCCTGCTCGGCTGGTCACCCAAGGACAACCGCGAAAAGCTCCCGATGGAGGAAGTCATTTCCCTCTTCGAACTGGACAAGATCAACCGCCGCAACGCCGCATTCGACACCGACAAGTGTTTCTGGCTCAACGGCCAGTACATCCACGAGATGACGCCCGAACGCTTCCGCGCGTTGTGTATGCCGGTAATGGAACGCGCCGGGCTGCCCATCGGCGGGTTCAGCAACGATTATCTCGACCACGTCTTGGCGTCGGTGAAGGAAAAGGTCAAGCTGCTCAAGGACTTGCCCGCGTGGACCGCGTACTTTTTCACGGACGATTTTCCCTTCGACGAGGAAGCGGTCACGAAAACCCTGCGCGCACCCGGGGCCGACGAACGCCTGCACCAGTTGGCCGCGCACCTGGAAACCGTCGCGTCCGAGAGTTGGGACGCCGCCACCTTGGAGAGTGCGTTCAAAACACTCGCCGCCGAGGCCGGGGTGAAAACCGCCGCCTTCATCCATCCCGCGCGCGTCGCGGCGAGCGGACGCGCGGTGGGGCCGAGCCTCTATCACCTGCTCGCGATCCTGGGAAAAGAGAAAGTGCTCGCCCGCCTGCGCGCGGCCGGGAAAGCGTGAGGCGTTTTTGTTGTCGCCTTTTGTAACGTGGCGTTCGTATCATGGGCTCTTCCTCGCCCGTCATGCCGCCAAACGACGCTCCGCCAGAAACGCTCAACGCCTTCGAGCGCCCGCCGTGGAACCGTCCGTGGCTATGGTATCTGCTGGCGACCACGGTGTTGGCGGCCGATTTTTTCACGTCGGCGTACCTGCTGTTTCCGATTTTTTTCATCATCCCGGTGTTGCTGGTGTCGTGGCATGGCAAGCTCTCGCACGCGCTGGCGATGGTCGTCGTCCTCTGCGCGGCGCGGGTGGCTTTTCATTTTCACTGGGGCGTGCCTTGGGGATTTGCGGCATTGACGTTCAACACCATGACCCGCCTGATCGTTCTCGGCCTGGTGGCGGTGCTGACCTCGCGGGTCGCCAGCCAGACGCGCGAGATGCGCCGCCGCGTGCGGCTGTTGGAGGGCATGCTGCCGATCTGCGGCTTCTGCAAGGATATCCGCGACGACGCCGGACAGTGGATTCAACTGGAATCCTACATCACGCGGCATTCGGAAGCGCAGTTCAGCACGGGCGTCTGTGACGAATGCGGACGGAAACACCTCGGCCCGGTCTACCAGAAATCGCGTGTCACCGTCCGAGTGTAGCGTTTACACGGCGGCCGACCTGCACGATTGGCCGGCGGCGACGGCTGGGATCGCTCCGCCGTTGCGGCTGGCGGTGTTCGGCGATCCGGTAGCCCACTCCGTCTCGCCGCCGATGCAGAACGCCGCGCTGACGGCCGGTGGGATCGACGCGCGTTATACCCGAGTCCACGTCCGGCCGGAGGAACTTGCCACCGCGCTCGGACTCGTCGCGCGGGCCGGGTTCGTGGGGGTCAATCTGACCATCCCGCACAAGGTCGCCGCGCTTTCTTTGCTTGACGAAGTGGCACCGCACGCCGCCGCGCTGGGCGCGGTGAATACCGTCCGTGTCGAGCGAGACGGCTCGCTGCGTGGGTTCAACACCGACGGCCCCGGCTTCGTGCGCGCGGTCCGGGCGGAGTTCGGGATGGAATTGCGCGGCGCACGCGTCATGGTCCTCGGCGCGGCCGGTGGCGCGGGCCGGGCGCTGGTGGCGCAATGCGTAATGGAAGGCTGCCGCAGCGTCGTGCTCGTCAACCGCACGTTCGAGAAAGCGCGACAGGTGGCGGCGGAACTCGGCGAACATTTCGCCAACCCACCGTGCGAATTGCGGGTGGTCCCCTGGGAGCAAACCGATTTCGCCGACCTGTTGACGAACGTCGATCTACTGGTCAACGCCTCTTCCGTCGGTTTGCGCGGCGGGGACTCCTCGCCGCTGCCGCCAGCCGTCATCCCGGCGGGGCTGCGGGTTTTCGACACCGTCTACCGTGCGTCCGGGGAGCCGACCCCGTTGGTCGTCGCGGCCCGGCAAGCGGGTGCCATGACGGTCGGGGGCCTGTCGCTGTTATTGCACCAGGGGGCGCTTTCGTTCGAGCATTGGTTCGGCTTCGCGCCTTCTCTGGCAGCCATGCGGCAGGGCCTTACTGCGTTTCTCGGTGGCGCGTAACGTCTTCGGAGCCCCGGCAGGGGCTCCGGGGACACCACGAGCAACCGAAATCCGCTGGAGCGCGCCGTAAACTCACTTTTTGGCCGGCGGCGGTTCGGTCGCCTCCACCTTCGCGCCGTCCTGCAACGAATCGGACGGGTTCACGACGATGCGTTCGTCTTTCGTCACGCCGTTGGTGACTTCCAGGGTCGCGCCGAAGTCCTGGCCGATGGTCACTTTCTTGAGGTGCACGACGCCGTTTTCGTCCACCGCCGCTACCTGCAAGCCCTCCTTGCGGAACAGCAGCGTGTTGACCGGGACGACGGTAGGGGCCTTTTTCAGCGGCAGTGAAAGATGCACGTTGGCGAACGACCCCGGGAACAGCCGGCTGTCCTTGTTGTCCACCTGAATCTCGGTGGCCAGCGTGCGCGTCGCCGGATCAATCGCACCGGCGATGTGCGCCACCTTGCCCGGGATTTTCTCAGCCGGGAACTCCGCGAAATCGAGGAACGCCATCGAACCTTCCTGCACGAACGCCGCGTACGCCTGGGGCACGTACACATACACCCGTAAAATGTCCGTGCGGTCGATGCGGAAGAGTTCCTGCCCGTTGCTGGCACTGATCAGCGCGCCCACGTCGGTGGAACGCCTGGTCACGATCCCGGCGAAGGGCGCTTTGAGCTGTTGAAAATCCTTCTGTACGGTGAGGTTCTGGACGTTCGCCTCGCCGGCCTGCACGGCTGCCTTCATCGCATCGACGTTCGTGCGGTTCTGGTCGAACTCCTGCTGGCTGGCGACCTTCTTGGCGAGCAGGTCCTTCTGGCGCTCGAAATTGAGGTTGGCAATTTCGAGGTTGGACCTCGCTTGGGCCAGCGTCGCCGACGCCTGCCGCAACTGCGCGTCGATGTCGGGCGCTTCGATCTCGGCCAGCACCTGGCCCTCGGTGACCTTCGCGCCGATGTCCACGTACCATGCCTTCAGATAGCCGTTGGTGCGCGCGAAGATGGACGCCTCGTTGAAGGCCTGGAGATTGCCCGGCAGGACGATCTCGTTTTCCGCCTGCCCCGCGGTGGGATGGGTGACAAGGACGCGATTTTGCGCGAGGTCATGCGTCGTCTCGCCGAGTTGCTTGTGCTCGCCCGACTGTTTCCAGAGGACCAGCGCCACCAGCGCGGACGCCAGGACCAGAAACAACAACACCCATTTCCCCGCGCCGCCTGAACGCTTGGCGGGTAGCGGCGGGGGGTTTTCTTTGGATGAAGGGCCGGAAATCGCTTCCGGGTGATTGTCGAGGCGGGCTTCGTCCTTGGTAACGTCCATGATCGGAAAAATGGGGTGCTTGCGGCGGTCAATGTTGCCCGGCGGGGAGCGCCAGGGCGGGTTCGGGGCGGTGCGTTGCGCCGCCGGTGTTAGTAGGGACGGGCGCGGTGCTTTTCCCGGTGGTACGGCTGCGGATCAGCGCGAAAATCACCGGCACGAAAAACAGCGTCGCCACCGTGGAAACCAGCAGCCCACCGATGACCGCGCGGCCGAGCGGGGCATTTTGTTCTCCGCCCTCGCCCAGCCCGAGGCTCATCGGCACCATGCCGATCATCATCGCCAGCGCGGTCATAATAACAGGACGCAACCGGGTCCGGCCCGCCTCCAGCGCCGCGCGGAACGCGTCGCCGTGTTCATCCAACTGCTCGCGGGCAAACGTCACGACGAGGATGGAGTTCGAGGTCGCCACGCCCACGCACATGATCGCGCCCATCAACGCGGGCACGCTGATGGTCGTGCCCGTGAGAAACAACATCCACGAAATGCCCGCCAGCGCACCCGGCAGGCCCGTCAGGATGATGAACGGGTCCGTCCACGACTGGAAGTTCACGACGATGAGCAGGTAAACCAGGATCACCGCGCCGACCAGGCCGGCCGCGAGACCCACGAACGACGCGTGCATCGTCTGCACCTGCCCGCGGATTTCGATCAGGCTGCCTCGCGGCAGCTTCTTGCGCGCGTCGTCCACGATCTTGTTGATGTCCCCGGCCACGCCGCCGAGGTCGCGCCCCTGCACACTGCACAGGATGTCCACGACCGGCTTCAGGTTGTACGTCGTGAGCACGGATGGCCCCGTGCTGCGGCTCAGGGTCGCCAGGTTGACGAGGAGTTGGTTGGGTGCGCCGTTGGTGCTGGTGATGGGCAAATCAAGGAGGTTGTCCAGCGTCTCGACGCGGTACTGCGGGGCAGACGCGGCGAGGTTGTAGACGATGTGGTTGCTGCTCAGGAAGAACGACGGCGAGACCTGGAAGGAGTTGCTGAGCGAGGTCAGGAGGCTGTTGGCCACGTCGCGCTCGGTGAGCCCGAGCTGGTTGGCCTTCGAGCGGTCCACCTTCAGGTTGATCTTGGGCTGGTTGAAGAGTTGGTAGATGTGCGAATCCACCGCGCCCGGCACCTGCTTGATCCGCTCCGCCACGTCCTTGGCGACGGCGAGGTTGCCCTCCACGTCGCGGCCGACGAACTGGATGTCGATGGGCGCGCTGATGCCGAAGTTCAAAATCTGGCTGACGATGTCCGCCGGTTGGAAAAAGAACTCGACCCCGGGGAATTTCTTGGGCAACTCCTGGCGCAGCCGGGCGACATAGTTGGCCGTCGGGCCGTGGTGTTCCTGGTTGAGCGCACAGAGGATTTCCACGTCCGCCGTGCCGATGGTCCCGTTGTTGGAGTACGACGTGTTGATGCCGCTGTAGGGCAGGCCGATGTTGTCGATGATCGTACTGACCTCTTCCTTCGGAATCTGCGTGCGGATGAACTGCTCGACCTGATCGGCGGAGTTGGCCGTTTCCTCGATGCGCGTGGCCGTGCGGGCGCGCATGTGCAACCTGAACTGCCCGGCGTCCACGCTCGGGAAGAAATCCTGGCCGACCGTCAGGAGCAGACCCATCGAGAGCAGGCAGATCGCCAGGAAACCGAGCACGAACATCCAGCGCATCGCCAACGCGCCTTCCAGCCGCCCCGCGTACCAGTCGCGGAACCGCGCGAACCGCTCCTCGAACCCGGCCTGGAACCGTCCGAAAAACCCACGCGGCGCTCCGCCGTGCCCGTGCACCGTGCCCTCCCGCCCGCTCTGGAAGTACTGCACCAGCGTCGGCACGATGGTCCGCGACAGGAGGTAGGAAGCCAGCATGGCGAAGACCACCGACTCGGCCAGCGGGACGAACAGGTAGCGCGCCACGCCCGCTAGGAAGAACATCGGCAAGAAGACGATGCAGATGCAGAGCGTGGACACGAACGCCGGCCCCGCGATCTGCGCCGCGCCGTCGAGGATGGCCGTGGTCACGTCCTTCCCCATCTCCAGGTTGCGGTCGATGTTCTCGATCTCCACCGTGGCGTCGTCCACCAGGATGCCGACCGCCAGCGCGAGGCCGCCCAGGGTCATGATGTTGATCGTCTCGCCCAGCGCGCTCAGCGTGCAAATGGAGGCCAGGATCGACAGCGGGATCGAGATGCCGATGACCAGCGTGTGCCGCCAGTTGCCGAGAAAGAGCAGGATCATCGCGGCCGTCAGACACGCGGCGATGACAGCCTCAATGATGACGCCCTTGACCGACGCCTTGACGAAGATCGACTGGTCGAAAAGCGGCTTGATGGACAGCTCCGGCGGCAGCGTCGTGAGGAGCTGCGGCATCCGTTCCCGGATGGTGTTCACGATGGAAAGCGTGGAGGCGACACCCGCCTTGTAGACGGACAGGAGCACGCCGCGCTGGCCGTCCTGGTGGACGATGTTGGTCTGCGGGGTGAAGCCGTCGCGCACGCTGCCCACGTCGCGCACGTAGACGATGGCCCCGCTGGCGCTCTTGATGGGGATGTCGCCGACCTGCGCGATGGTCTCCGGGCTGGCGTTCATCTCCACGTCGCTCTCCAGGCTGCCGAGCTTCACGGTGCCGCTGGGCAGCACGAGGTTCTGCACGGTCAGGGCGTTGACCACGTCGGTCGGCGAAAGCCCGCGCGCGGTGAGCTTGGCCGGGTCGAAGTCGATCATGATCGAGCGTTGCTTGCCGCCGAAGGGATACGGGATCGCCGCGCCGGGCACGTCGGCGAAGGCGGTGCGCACGTAGTTGATGGAGATGTCGTAGAGCTGCTGTTCGCCGAGTTGCTCGCTGCTCAGGCCGAGCTGGAGGATGGGCACGCTGCTGGCGTTATAGGAGATGATGAGCGGCGGCGTGATGCCCGTGGGGAGCTGCTTGAGGATCGTCTGGCAGATGGCCGTGACCTGCGCGAGCGCGGCGGGCAGCTTGGCGTTGGGCTGGAAGAAGACCTTCGTGACGCTGATGCCGTTGAGCGAGGTGCTCTCGACGTGCTCGATGTCATTGACCGTCGTCGTCAGCACGCGCTCGAAGGGGCTCGTGATGCGGTCGCCGAACTGCGAGGCGGGCATCCCCGTGTACTGGAACACGATGGACACGACGGGGATGTCGATGTTCGGGAAGATGTCCACCGGGGTGCGGCTGATCACGAATACGCTGGAGAGCACCAGCAGCAGCGAGGCGACGACGAACGTGTACGGCCGGCTGAGAGCGAGTTTGACGATCCACATAAGCGATTGATCCGGGCAGTCTCCGATTCACCGCCCCTCCGGACGGCTTCAGCGAATTCGTAGAACATCCCGCCACAGGCCGGGCGTTCCCAATACATCTTTACACCCCGATTGATAATGAATCATTATCAATCGTCGCGCCCGTCAGGCCGCCTTGAGCGTTTCGATGAACTGGAGCAGGTGCGGAGCTTTGTCGGTCCGACGCCACGCGGCGAAGGTCAGCACCTCGGGCGCGTCGGCTGGCAGCGGCCGATAGCTGAGGCCGGGACGGGAGATTTCCTGCGAACCGGCCGTCGTCGGCGAGAACCCGAAGCCGCACGCCACCATCCAGAGCCGCGTGGCGAGGTCCTGGGCGTATTGATGGACGACGGGCCGCACCCGCGCGCGTTCGCAGCACGAGAAGAATGGCTCGAAATAGCGTTCGCGCACGTCGTTGGTGCCGATCATCGGCTCGCCGTGGAGGTCGCGCCACGCGACGCGCTTTTTCTTGGCCAGGGCGCTCTCGGTCGGCACGGCGACGATCATCGGCTGCCGGGCGATTTCCACGCTGGCGAGTTCCTCGGAGGAAAAGCCCGCCCCGATGGCGTATTCCTCGACTCCGGCGGTGTCGGCGGCGGGTTTGCCACCGGCGACCCGCTGACGGGCCACGCGCAGCAGGCCGGCGTCGATCTCGCCGCGCAGCAGGAGTTCGATCTGGCGGTGGGTGGGCGCTTCCATGAGCGCGAGGTTGACCTGCGGGAAACGCTCGCGGTAGACCCGCAGCAGGCCGCCGAGTTTGGCGGTGGCGACGTTGGAGAGAAACGCGACGCGCAAGGTGCCGATGACGCCGCGTTCGGCGTCCTGCGTGTGCTGGCCGACGGCGTCCACCCGGTCGAGGATGGCGCGCGCCTCGGCGTAGAAAGTCTGCCCGGTGTGTGTGACCTCCACGGAACGGGTGGTGCGGTGCAGGAGCCGGACCTTCAGTTCGGTTTCCAGGCCGCGAATCTGCACGCTGAGCGCCGGTTGGGCGACGAACAGCCGGCGGGCGGCGCGGGCAAAGGAGAGTTCCTCCGCGACGGCGCAGAAGTAGCGGAGTTGGCGCAGTTCCATGAAAAAGAGTTTTGGTCAGGCCGCTGTGGCCGGTCGTTTCAGCAGGTAGGGACGCGTCTCCGACGGGTCCCAAATTTCTTCTGGTCTGGCTGCGTGCGCACGACGCGTTTTCCAGAAAGTCTTGGGACCCGTCGGAGACGCGTCCCTACCTGCTGTTTGGACGCCGCTGGCGCGGCAGCCGTTAACCCTCGTTGTTCCGGGTGGTAGCGTCGTCGGCGAACGTCGTTTTCCACGCGGGCGTGACCTCCATCGAACGGCTCCGTGCGCCGGTGCGCGTCTGCTGTGCGGCCGGTCCGGTGCCGGGCGCGGGCAGTACGTAGCGGTTCACGAGGTCGAGCACGCGCGCCGTCGTGTTCGGGAAAACCGCCTGCGCGATCTCTGCCGCCCGCGTACTCAGCGGGAAACTCAACACCGCTTGCCCCCGGCGGCAGGCTTCGACGATCTGCCGCGCGGCGCTTTCGGCGCTAATCGAATCCAACGGAAAACTGTTCGAGGTGGCAAACCAGTCGAACTCCTTCGCGTGCTGCCCTTTGAACTCCGCGTTGACGTGCGACCCCGTCCGCATCAACCCCGGCGAAACCGTCGTCACACGGATGCCGTCGCGGGCCAACTCGGTGGCGAGCGCGCTGGAATATCCGACGAGGGCAAACTTGCTGGCGCTGTACGGCGCGAGGTGCGGCACGGCGATGCGTCCGCCGATGGAGGCGATGTTGACGATCCGCGCGCCGCGTTCGCCGTGCAGGTGCGGCCGGGCGGCGCGGTTGACGTGAAACGCCGCCCAGAAGTTGAGCTGCATCGTCCGCTCGAAATCTTCGACGGTCATGTTTTGCAGCGGTCCCGCCTGGATGATGCCGGCGTCGTTGATGACCACGTCCAACGCGCCGAAATGCCGGACAACTTGGTGAACCGCCTCGGGGATATCCTCCGGTCGCGTCAGGTCGCAAGGCACCGTGAGCACCTCGCCGGGGTCACTGCCGTCACCGGGTGTTTCGATGGCAAAGAGGTCCTGCCGGGCACGTTCGAGTTCGTCGGGGTCGCGGGCGAGCAACGCCAGCGACGCCCCCTCCGCGCGCAGACGCCGCGCGAGCGCCAGACCCAGGCCACGCGAACCGCCGGTGATGAGCGCGACCTTGTCCGCGAAAAAGTGCGGGTCACGCCGCCACCGGGTCAGCGTATAACCGGCAAGCGCAAGACCAGCCAGGGTGAGCAACGGAGCGGACGAAGACGAGCGGGACGATCTCATGGTCCCGACAGAATCGTGTACGGCAGCGTGGGCGCGCGGGAAAGCTCCGCGGCGGTCGGACCGCTCACGCCGCCTTCCGCAAAGCCGCCGTGAAATTCCGATTGCCTTCGGTGTGCTCCTCGATGGCCGGGACCACGAGTTGGGCAAATTGCCCGATGTCCTGGTAATTGATCAGTTGATCGAGCCCGAGCGCGTAGGCAAACATCTCGTCGCCCGAGTTGAACGACTGGCAGAGCATCACGACATAGGTCTGCCGCCGCTCGTCGGTGGGCACCGAGCAAAGGTGCTGCCACAGGGCGTTATCCACCAACGCGCAACCTTCCAGATTTTCCAAGAGGACCGTCAGACCGTAGGCCCGGCCGCCGAGGCGTTGGATCGCCGCCTGATGCCCCGTGCAATGGTGGACCTTGTAGCCGATGCCGCGAAGCTGGCCGGTGAGATATTCCAAGTAACTCGGCTCGTGGCAGCAGACCAGCGCCGAACGGTCGTCCCGGCCGATCTTGTCCTCCTGGTTGTTGGCCACCTGACTCTGGGCGGGAACCTGGATGCGAAGGGGTGCACTCATGGGAAAATTGGTAGGCGCGCGAGGACGACTATTTGGCCAGGGTCAGGGACGGCATCGGTGCGGCGGGCACGGCGGGCATCGGCGGCGGGGTCTCGGCCGCGCTGGAAGTCATCCGCAGGCCGGAGAACTCCTGCTTCTGGTTGAGCGCGTGCTTGTGCTGGTCCACGCCGCGACTGATGACCGGCTTGCGCGAGGCGTAGGCGATGGCGGTTTCCTCCTCAATGGCATCCGCCTTGAAGGCCGCCAGGATCGACTGGTCGAACGTCTGCCAGCCATACGTCGCCGACGCGGCGGTGATGTCGTAGAAATTGCGCTCCTCGTTCTCGCCGAGCAGGATCGCCTCGCGCGTGCGCAGATTGCTGCCCATGATTTCCATGAGGAGTTGCCGGCCGCCACCGATCTTCGGCGCGAGGCGTTGGGCGACGATGAACCGCAGCGTTTCCGCGAGCCGCTGGCGCATCTGGGTCTGCTCCGCCTGGTCGAACATGCCGAGGATGCGGTTGATGGACTGGCCGGCGTTGATCGTGTGCAACGTGCTGACGACGAGGTGGCCCGTCTCGGCGGCGGTGATGGCGATTTCCGTCGTGTCGCGGTCGCGCAACTCACCGACGAAGATCACCTTCGGCGCTTCCCGCAAGGCCGCGCGCAGGCCGACGGCGAACGTGGAAAAATCGTTGCCCAGTTCCCGCTGGCAGAACGTCGAAGTCTTGTGCGGATGCACGAACTCGATGGGGTCCTCTAGGGTGACGATGTGGCCGGGCAGCTTTTCGTTGAACTCGTTGAGCAGGGCCGCCAGCGTCGTCGTTTTGCCCGAGCCGGTGGCACCCGTGACGAGGATGAGGCCGGTTTTCTCGCTGGTCATCTTGCCGAAGACCGTCGGCAGGCCCAGCGCGTCAATCGTCGGGATTTTCGTGGCGAGGATTCGCATGACGATCCCGTAGTTGCCGCGCTGGCGGAAGATGTTGACGCGCAGGCGGCAGCGGTTGCCGACCGTGTAGGAACTGTCGCAGGAACCGGTGTTGAGGAGGTCGTTGACCAGCCGCGGGTCGTGCCCGACGAGGCGGTTGACGATGCGCTCGACGTGGAACGGCGTCAGCACGGGCACCGAGGGTGTGACCGCCACAGGTTTGAGCTTGCCGTGGGCTTCGACCTGAAACGGACGGCCAACGACGAAAAACAGGTCCGCGATCCCTTCGTGGCTATCGAGGATGGTATTGAGCAACTGGTCGAAGTGCGCTTTTTGCATGGCCGCTGTTTGCCAAAAGCAAAAAGCGGTCCAGCCTCCGCGAAAACCGGCCGGGTCGCGGCCCGGAAATGCCGCTCCTCCACGGGCGGAACGCTTGTGGTGAAAAATTTTACGAAACCCGCGAATCCGTGGTCGGCCCGAGGGTTCTCCGAATCGGGGAAACTCTTACTTTTGCCAACCGTTCGTCTTACTTCTGCGTGCTTTCCGCCGGTCGCGTGTACCAGAGTTCGCAATTGTCGCGCCGCTTGACCGATCCCGGCCGCAACATCTTGAGCGAACGCCACAAGAGCTGGCGCTGACCGTACCATTCCAGCTTGCGCGCGGACGTGACGACGGGCGTTTGCGTCAGGATTTCGAATCGCAACCCGTGCACCCGCGCCCAGCGTTTGAGCCTTTGGGAAAAGTAGATTTCCTCGCCCGCGTAGACCGCCTCGTCGAAGCCGCCGCACTCGGCCCACGCCTGCCGGTAGCAATACACGTAGGAACCTGCCGCGAGCTTGGCGAACGCCGAGACGCGGTTCCAGACCCAGAGCAGCGACGCGGCGGTGGGATTCAATGCGCTCTGGCCGAAGGTCAGCGCCGCCCCGCCCGCGCAGACCTTTCCGCCCTCGAACCGGCGCAGGGTCGCGGTCAGGAGTTCCGGGGAAACGAGCGTGTCCGCATCCACGAAGATGAGCCAGCGCCCCCGCGCAGCCCGGGCGGCGGTGTTGCGGGCGCGGCTGATCTGGTTGTGCGGTTCGTGGACGACCCGTGCGCCGCCCGCCCGCGCGACCTCGGCGGTCGCGTCCACGGAATTATTGTCGCAAACGACGATTTCGTAATCCGCGAATCCCGCCGCAGCGAAGCTCGCGTGGACGCGTGCGAGCACCGGCGCGAGGTATTGCTCCTCGTTGTAGGCGGGGATCAACAGACTGACGGCCGGTTCGGCGGGGGATTCCATCGGGGGAAGAGCGTGATCTGGGTTCAGCCTAATCCGATTCCAGCATCCGGCAATGGGCGGCTCCTCGGTAAAAACTGCATTGCCGGACACGCGAGCCGTGCATAACGTCCCCGGCATGGAAGCTCCCGAAGTCCCCCTCGAAGCCGCGCAGGAACACATCCACGAACATGCCACGGGGCACGGTGGGGAGGGTGGCGGCAAGGCGAGTTGGATTCTCGGGGTCGCGCTTAGTTCGGCCATCTTCGCCGCCCTTGCGGCCGTGGCGTCGCTCATGGCGGGCCATCACATTAACGAGGCGCTCATCAGCCAGCTCCAGGCCAGTGACCAGTGGGCGCTCTATCAGGCCAAGGGGATCAAATCCGGAGTGTTGAACGCCAAGATCGATCTACTCAAAGCCATCGGGAAGGAGCCCGCCGAAAAGGATGTCGAGAAGGCCGCGGATTATCTGAAAGAACAGAAAGAGATTCAGGACAAGGCGACCGACTTCGAGCACGAACGGTCCCACCACATCGAGCACCACGAGGGTCTCGCCCGGTCGGTCACGATGTTCCAGGTCTGCATCGCCATCGCGGCGGTGTCGGTCTTGACCAACCGGAAATGGTTCTGGTGGATCAGCCTCGCGTTTGGTGCCGCCGGTATTTATTTCATGGTGATGGGTCTGTTTTTCTAGGAAAGAGGGTGAGAAGCTTCGCCGCAGGCGTCCAAACAAGGTCCTGTTGCCTCTCCGAGGCAATCCAAATGTTTCCGGCGAGGCGCTTCGTGCGCACGGAGATCATCCAAGCCAATCTTGGGACGGCTCGGAGAGCCATCCCTACCTTAAATGACCGGCCGCAACGGCCTGTTCAGAACCTTCTCACCCGCTGTCTTAGAGCTGCTCGACCTGGTAACCCTTCGCGCGCAACAGGCTCGGCAGCCCCTGAGCACCCGCCATGTGCGCCGCGCCGACGATGGCCATGCAGGTCTTGCCCGAACGCAGGTAGCCTTCCAGCTTGGGCACCCACCGCTCGTTTCGCTCGGTCAGCATCCTCGTCCGGATCGAGGGCGCGTCGCGGTATTCATCCGCAACGATCTTGTCGATCCCGTCGATATCCCCGCGCTTCCAGTCCGCCACCGTCTGGTCGAACGTCTTGCCCCCGGTGTTGAGGTGGATGAACGCCAGCAGCAGCACGGCCTCGCTGTCGGCGTCGTTCATCTTGCCAAAGACAGCGATGTGGTCGCCGAAAGGCACCAGGCCGGTCATGGGCTTGTGGTCGTGTTTGGCTTTCTGGATGAAGTACGGTTCGACGCCGGCCCCGGTGCTGATCCCCTGGAGGCCGCCGGGCGATTCCAACATGAAGGCCAGGGCCCACGGCCGGTAATGCTCGATTTTCTTTTCGGGCTCGGTCGAGCCGTGCGTGTTGCTGATGACGCGCAGGATGTAGGCGTAGGTACGAGGATCAACGTGGTCCTTAAGCTTGCCGTTCATCGGATAGAGCGCGGCCAATCCCATCGCCTTCTGCCACTGCCTCCCGTTAATGGTCAGGTCCGTCTCGAAGGCCAGCATCGAACTCGCCGCATACGCTCGTTCGTACGCTGCCGGGAACGGATAATCGCTCGCACGCAGGGCGTGGATCGAGCCAGCCAGATAGAGCGTGTGTCCGGCGGTGTCCGTTACCTTCCACACGCAGCAACGCCCCTCAGCCGCCCGCGCCGCCGGGATCGCAAAGGCGACTAACAACAGCGCGCCGCCGACCAGCCGGCGAAGGCATTTCAGGGGGGAACTCGGACGGGGGATGGATCGGCCTCGCATCGTGTTCCACCGATAACAAAACAGCGGCACCTTGGCAAATCACGCCGCGCGCCGGTGATGGGACAGTTTGGCAGGTCTTCAGCCCCGGCAGGGGCGGCAGAGAATAGCCCACAGCGTAAGCCGTGGGTGGACGGCAGGGAACGCACCAGCCCCGGCAGGGGCGCAAGAAAAGACGCCGTCCTGCGGGCGATCATCGCCCGGGTTCTCTTACGCCCCTGCCGGGGCTAAACACAAGGGGGTGCCCGTTTCCCACGGCTCACGCCGTGGGCTGTTCTCTTGCGCCCCCACCGGGGCTGCCGAGACGGCAAACTGTACCACCACCCGCGCGCCGCGTCCGAGGCAACGGTGGCTTGAATCCCGCCACACTCTCGGGTAAACCCGAAACCGTGAACATCCCTGCCTCCTCTCCTCATCCGTTTCGCCGCGCCGCCGTCCGTCCCTGGCTGGCGGGATTGTTTTGCGCCACGGCCTCCTGCCTGCCGCTGGGGACCGGGTTGCACGCCGCGCAAACGGCCCCGGCACCGGCCTCCTCGTCGGTGGATCACCTCATCTCGAAGCTGCCCGACCCCGCGCAGTTCAGCAAATCGCCGCTCGAAGACGCCGTCGAAGACCGCGCCGAGGTCACGCCGGAATACCGCCGCATCGTCTTCGACATGCAGCGGCACAACTACCCGGCGGCTCTCGCGGAAGCGCGCACGCTCGCCGCGCGTTATCCCGATTCGCACCCGAGGGTCCACCTGATCCACGGATATCTGGCGATGCTCGGAAAGCAATACAGCGAAGCGGACAAGGCGTTTCACGTCGTGGTGGCGCTCGCGCCCACGCACGGCGTTGGTTGGCTGTCCCTGGGCTTCATCCAGGCGCAGCAGCAGCACTTCCAGGAAGCCTTGGCGGACGCCCGGAAATCGGTCGCCGCGGAACCGACCTTCACGGCGGGGTGGCTGGCAATCGCTTTTTCCGAATTCCATCTTCACCATCTGCCCGAGGCCGTCGTCGCCGCGCGCCGCGCGACGCAGGTCAATCCCCGCGCCGCCGTCGCGTGGTATGCCCTGGGTCGCTACGAGATCGTCGAGCACAAGTACGACCAGGCCAGCGGAGACTTCCGGCGCGCGGCCGACCTCGCGCCGAATGCCCTGCCGATCCAGGGCGCGCTCGCCCTCAGCTACATCGAAGCCGGCCGCACCGCCGACGCCATCCCGCCGCTGGAGCGGGTCGTCAGCAAGGCTCCGAACGACGCGGTCGCGGACACGAAGCTGGCTTATTGCTACATGGTGACCGGCAAGGCCGCGCAGGGCGCGGACGTTTGCCGGCGGGCGGTGCGGGCGCAGCCGAAGTACGCCGCCGCCTGGGACATGCTCGGGCAGTGTTACCGCCGGGCGGGCAAGAACCGCGAGGCGTTGGACGCCTTTCAGCACGCGGTGAACCTCGTTCCTGGCGACCTCAACGTCCGCACCCATCTCGACGAGACCCGTCAGGCGGTCGCGTCCGGCCACGCGTGAAGACGACGCGGCCAAGAAATCTACCGGCAGGCCACGACGACCCGGCAAGCAAACCGGCCGGCCATCCTCCCCGGTCGGGGAAGCGGGCCGGCCGGGGCCGGAAGTGCCTTTCGCTTGCGTTTACTTGGAAAAAGTCTGTCCCGTGCTGCAATCGTAGAAGTAGCGCACGCCGTTCGTGTTATAATGGCCGGCATCGCTCGGGCTCGGGTAATAGTACACCACGCTCTTGCGGCTGAAGTCGTACATGTAGGGGAACGAGAAGGTCGGTGACGTGTAGAAGAACGTGCCGCTCTTGAAGTCATACAGGTACACGCCACCCTTGCCGTCGTAAGCGTTGGTGACGTACTCGTAGCCCATGTCGAAATGGTAGATGTAGTTCGGATCGCTCATGTACGAGTAGTAGCCGAAATAGTTCCCGTTCGGGAAACCCAGGTAGTACACCCCGCTGCCCAGGGAATTCGCCCCGGCGAAGAACGCCCCGGGATTGGTCGCCGCCGAGATCGGATCGTTGTTCGTGAAGTCCACCTTCACGTTCGTCCCCGCCGTCCAGGCAACGGTCTTGACGCGTGCGCCGCCCAACGCCCCGCCGTAGGCCGTGACCGTCATCGTGCCCGAACCCGTGGTGGGCAACGGGATGACGAACCCGCCGCTGGCCGAGGTCGTGGCGAAATAGGTGCCGCTGGCCGGCATCACCGTGACGCCGCCCAACCCCTCGCCCGAATTGTAGGAATGGCTGCCGTCAGCGTCGTTGTAGACCACGCCGAGGATGTACGCGGTGCTGCTGGCGGAAGGCGTGCCGAAATCCTCCGTGATGACCATCGGGCCGACCTTGGAGTTCGCGGCGGCCACGCAGGAGATGCCGATCTCGCGGAAGAGCGGGTAGCTCGCGTCCGTGTTCATGATGTTCGCGCGATGATCGAGGGAGGGAACGCCCCAGTCCGCGTTGAACGCGACATGACCGTAGTACGCGCTCTTCGAGTAGGAATAAACGTTTTCGCCGACAAAGTTCCAGTTGTACCCCTCGGCCGTAATCCGGGCGTCGAAAGTGGTGCCGTTGGAGCTGTTGTGGCCTTGGAAACCGTTCGTCGATTGGTCGTTCGACTGTTCCTTGGCGGAGGCCATCAGCATTGAGTTGAACGCCAGCGGCGGCTCGGCCTTGATGGAGTCGAACTGGGTCACGAGCACCGCCGGGTTGACCGCGAAGTAGGTGTAGTTCTGGAGGATGTCGGGCTCGGTGGCATCCGCCAGACGCGTGCCTTCGGCCGGGGGGTTGGCGCGGGCGGCGTTGATGAGTTCGAGCATGTACTGCTCGTCGTTGGAAGGGTTGGGCTGCGGGAACGCGACCGTCGGTGCCGCCAGGGCGTTCATACCGGGCAGTGTGAGGAGGGCCGCAGCGGACAACCACTGGCGGAGGGTCGTAGGATAAGAGAATTTCATGGAAACGGTGCGGTCGAGGGTTGGTGACCGCCGGGTTGATGAGATTTCTTTCCTAATGCAGTCTGGATGCCAGATGCGCCGATCCAGTAGATATTCTAATCGACAGGCGGCAACATTTTGCGAGATTTTTGAAGGATAAATTGCATTCAGGCAAAGATTTGCACCGAACAGCATTCCCGTCGGCATCCGCCGGGCCGGGTTGTCCGGCCACAGGTGAGTGGAACCGATTCGACCCAAATATTCTCAAAATTGATAAAATATGATTATCTTGTTTGATATAGTTCTTTCATTATTGATAATCGGTATTTTCGGCTGCCGACCATTAGCAGAACTGATGCATTGCAGACCAACACAGGAACAAAAAAATACACTTCAGACTCATTATTTTACGCACAAGCCGGTTGAACATTCGAGATGGAGTCCAGCATCCCGGCAGGACCTGGGTGATCCGTCAAGGGACGTGGTCAGGTCTCAACCCGGCGCGGGATTGGGGAATGGCCCAATCACAGCGACAGGTTCAGTGTGTTCAATGAACACGGGGCCGACAGAAAAAATGGCGGCCAACAGAGTGAACTCGCGCGCATTCTTCCCAAAAACCGGCCGGCCGGCAACGGGAGAGTTGTAAGGTTTTCGTAAGGAAAACTGATGGATAGCCACCCGCCGACGGTCGGCTACTGCCTTGACAGAGCGAAACGTGCCACCGCTACTAGCGGTAACCGCTTCCCTTCATGGTCGTTCGCTCCCTCCTCGCTCATGGCTAGAACCGAGGTCGCCCGTACCGGCGAGTTGGAGGAAGGCGTGGTGAAGCTGGTCCAGGTTCTCGGGGTGGAGATCGGCATTTTCCGCCTCGGCGGCGAGTATCGCGCGTACCGGAACATCTGTCCCCACGCCGCCGCGCCGATTTGTACCGGCCGGGTGACCGGCGCGATCCTGCGCTGCCCGTGGCACGGTTGGGAATTTGACCTGCGGACGGGCACGCACCTCGTCAACCCGGCCTGCAAGCTGCAAAGCTACCCCGTGGGGGTCGAGGGCGACCGGGTGTTCGTGCTGGCTTGAGCGGCGGGAAAACCGGGGATAGGGTGCCGGTTCCTTTTCTTACCGCCATGCTCGACATCAACCTGATCCGCAAACAGCCCGACCTCGTCAAAGCTCGCCTCGCCGCGCGCGGCGGGTCCGACGCGGACACGGTCGAGCAAATCCTCGCGGTGGACGCCCGCCGCCGACGCGCCGAGACCGACGCCCAGGCCCAACTCGCCGAGCGCAACCGCCTGAGCAAGGAGATCGGCGCCAAGCGCGGCAAGGGCGAATCGACCGCCGACACCGAGGCCCAGGTCCGCGCCATCGGCGAACAGATCGCCTTATTAACCAGAGAAGCCGACGCGGCCGACGCCGAACAGCGCAACCTCCTGCTCAACGTCCCCAATCTCCCCCACCCCGGCTGCCCGGTCGGCAAGGACGCCGCCGACAACCCCGTCGTCCGTACCTGGGGCGAGAAACCGGTGTTCCCCGACGGCTGCGAGCCCGAGGACCATCTCAAGATCGGCACGCGCCTGGGTCTCTTCGATCCCGAACGCGCCGCCAAGATCAGCGGCAGCGGCTTCGTCGTTTTCACCGGCATGGGCGCGCGGCTGGAACGGGCGCTCATCAGCTTCCTGCTCGACCTGCAAGGGTCGCACGGTTACACCGAGATCAGCCCGCCGTTCCTCGTCAAGCGCGAGTGCATGATCGGCACCAACCAACTCCCGAAGTTCGAGGACGACATGTACGGCCTCGAAGGCGGCGAGATGTTCCTGACGCCGACCGCCGAGGTGCCCGTCACGAACCTGCACCGCGAGGAAATCCTGCCCGCCGAGGCGTTGCCGAAGATGTTTTGCGCGTATACGCCGTGTTTTCGGCGCGAGGCGGGTTCGGCGGGACGGGAAACGCGCGGGATCATCCGCGTGCATCAGTTCGACAAGGTGGAACTGGTCAAGATCACCACGCCGGAAACCAGCTACGCCGAACACGAAAAACTGACCGCCGACGCGGAGAAAGTGCTCCAACTTCTCGGCCTGCATTACCGGACCATCGAGCTTTGTACGGGCGACCTCGGATTCGGCTCGGCGAAGACCTACGACATCGAGGTGTGGGCTCCAGCGCAACGGGCCTATCTGGAGGTGTCGAGTTGCTCGAACTTCGAGGATTACCAGGCCCGGCGGATGAACCTGCGTTTCAAGGACGCCGCCACCGGCAAAAACCGGTTTTGCCACACGCTCAACGGCTCGGGCACGGCGCTGCCGCGTCTCTTCGTGGCGTTGCTGGAAAGCTGCCAGGAACCGGACGGAACCCTGCGCGTGCCGGAGCCGTTGCAGGATTATCTGAAGGCGAAACGCATCGGCTAGCCGCGCATGACCATCGATCCGCAAAGTGGCCGCATCGCGTTCCCGGAGATCGGATTGGTGGTCGATCCGGCCCTGACGCGGACGCAATTCCTGCGTTTGCCCATCGGCGCGGTTACGCTGGGGAGATTGCGCCACGATCCGTCGTTCCGCTACCAGCTCCCCGTCGTGCCGCAGCCCGATTCTGCCCTGTACGTCGTGCTGCAATTTCATTACGAGCGGCTGGCGGCGATCAACCTTTTCCACCACGCGGAACGGTTCGACGAGCCGCAGGCAGGCGGGTCGGAAACCCTCGAATTGGCGCGCAAGACCTTCCACGAGCACTGGCTGGCGTCGCAATTCGGGCTGGCTTGCCAGCGATATCGCTGGGGGGATGTTTCCTCGAATTACGACCCCGAAAGGCGTTCCAGTTCGATCCTCGTCGAATATACCAACCCGAACGCCTGGCGGTCGGTCGGGCGAACCGCCGGTCGGCTGTGGGGGGCGGTGGCCGGTCCTCGCCGGTCCTGATCGCCCCGGCCAACGGCATGAATCCGCCCGCACCGCCGTCGGCGTTCGCGCGCAAACTGGCGCTCGCGTTGCGGCCTTATCCGGCGCGGGAACGGTATCTCGTCGGCGTATCCGGCGGGCGGGATTCGGTGGCGTTGCTGCACGGTCTGGTCGAGGGGGATTACCGGCGTCTGGTGGTTTGCCATCTCGACCACGGACTGCGCGGGGAGGCGTCGGCGGAGGATGCGCGGTTCGTCCGGCGGCTCGCCGACACGCTGAACCTGCCAGTGGACTGCGGCGTGGCCGACGTGGCGGCACTGGCGCGGCGGACGAAATGTTCGCTCGAAACCGCCGCGCGCGGCGCCCGGTACGCGTTCTTTGCCGCCCGGGCCGGACGGCGGCGGTGCCGGACGATTTTCCTGGCCCATCACGCTGACGATCAGGTGGAAACGCTGCTTTTTAACTTACTGCGCGGCTCGGGCACGGCGGGTCTCGGCGCGATGGCGGCGGACAGTGTACGGACGTTCGGCCGCCGGGAGTTGCGCATTCTCCGGCCGCTGCTGGGCGTGTGGCGGACGGAGATCGACGGCTACATGCGAGCCCACGGCCTCGAATGGCGCGAGGACTCCACCAACGCCAACCCGGCGCACGCCACCCGCAACCGCCTGCGCGCCGAGGTCATCCCGGTGCTGGAACGCGCGATGGGCCGCGAGGTGCGCCCGGCCCTCTGGCACACGGCGGACATTCTCCAGGCCGAGGAAAGGTGGCTGGCCGGTTTGCTGGCCGACGAGGCACCGTTGCCCGAACGCTTGCCGGTAAGAACCCTCGCCGCGCAACCTGTTGCCAAACAGCGCCGTCTCCTGCGCGCCTGGTTGAAAGCCCGGCACGTGGCCGGCGTAGGTTACGAGGAGATCGAACGGGTGCGCGCGTTGCTAGACGCCGACGCCGGGCCGGCGAAGGTCAATCTACCCGGCGACTGCCACGCGCGCCGGCGGGCAGGCGAGTTGTTCGTGGAAGCGCCGCGCTGAAGCGTTTTTCAGTTACCTGTACCGATCTTTCAGCCCCGGCAGGGGCGTAAGATTTCAGCCCACGGCGTGAGCCGTGGGAAAAGGACCGCCAAACAGACCAGCCCCGGCAGGGGCGTAAGAAAACCTGCGTGGTGGTTTTTGCAAGGCCGCCGTCCTTTCTTACGCCCCTGCCGGGGCTCTGCGGCGCTAGCTGGTGTTCCCACTGCTCACGCCGTGGGCTAGTTTCTTGCGCCCCTGCCAGGGCTGGAGATCGGAAAAACAACTGAAAACGCTGCAATGGCCTGCCCGGATGATTACGATGGCTCCGGCGAAGGGTTCTTCACATGCGGCGGACGCTCGTAGTGCCGGCACGCGTACCAGGCATATCCGACCACCTCACGCGCCACATGGTAGAAATCCCGCCACTCGTAATTGCGCGCGGACCCGCTCGAAACCTCGTTCGCCCCAAAATGCCCCAGCGCCATCCGCGCCCTGGGCACATGATAGTACTGCGTCACCACGCAAACCCCGTCCCACTTGCGTTCCCGCATGATCCTCACCGTGTGCCGGGCGCTCTCGTAGGTATTGATCCCCTGATTGTCCGCGATGATTTTGTCCTCCGGAATGCCGTGCGCCAGCAGATAGTCGCGCATCACTGCCGCCTCGTCGTGGCCCGCCGGATCGACGCCGCCGCTGACGATCACCCATTCGAAGTAACCCAATCGGCGCAGCGCCAACGCCTTGTCGAGCCGGGCCTGCAACAGCGCCGACGCCTTGCCGTCCGCCTCGACCTTGTTTCCCAGCACCAGTCCGACCTCCGCCTCACCGAGATGATCGGGCAATCCGAACAACACCAGCACCACGGCGGCCAACAAGAACGCCCCCACCGCGCCAGCCACCGCAAACGCCGTCCAGCGCAAGATTTGCCTCGGGCGTGGAGGCTTCATCCGCGGCCGGGAAAAGTCAGTTCCGCGACGCCGCTCTTGTCGAGTTCGCCGAGACCCTTGGCGATCATCTTGTCGTACTGCGCCTTCGCGGCGGCGGCCAACGGCAATTCGAGACCATGCTCGGGTCCCGAGCGTCAGGGCAATGCCGCTGTCCTTGGCGGCGTGCGCGGCGGAAAAGTAACAGTCGTGCGAGCGGTTTTGCATGTCCTCGCCGTCGGTTTGGAGCACCCTGCTGGCCGCGCCGGTCTCGCCGAACACTTCTCTTAACATCGTCAGGTCCAGCCCCAACGCCGCACCCAGCCCGAGCCCTTCGGCCAGTCCGGCGGTGTTGATGTTCATCACCATGTTCACGAGGGCCTTGACCTTCGCCGCCTCGCCGGCCGCTCCGATGAATCGCACCGTGGAACCGAGCTGTTCCAGGATCGGCCGCGCCCGCTCGAACGTCTCCTCCTTGCCGCCGCACATCAGGTAAAGGCTGCCGTCGCGCGCCTGCGTGATGCTGGAGGCCATGCACGCCTCCAGGCTCTCGGCCCCGACGACTTCCGCCACCGATTCCACCGCGTGATGGACCACCGGGGAGACGGTCGCGCAGTTGATGAACAGCCGCCCCTTCGCCACCGCCGGGGCCACGAGCGAATGGGCGCTGCCCGCGTCGAAAATCTGCCGCATCGCCGCGTCGTCGGACACCACCGTGATGATCGTGCGCGCGCGGGCGCTCACGTCGTCGAGCGAACGGCTGACGGTCGCGCCGAGTTCGGCGGCGAGACCGTCGGCAACGGCGGTGTTCGCGTCATAAACGGCCGTGACCTCCCAACCGCGTTCCTGCAAGCGGCGCGCCATGTTCGCCCCCATGCGGCCGACGCCGACGAAGCCGACCGACTTTTCGGGGGGGAGACCGGATGCGTCCATGCCGCCAAGTTGCGTGCGCGCATGACCGGACGCAAACCTGAATTTGCCTGTCACCCTTTGTCGGACGTTGTCCAAGCACTGTCCAATGTAAAAACGGTGTCTTCATCTGCCCCCATCTTTGTGTTGCGAGATACTTTCTCAGACACGGTCGAGAAGTGATTCGCATTTCCACCGTTGCGTCCAGTCTCGGTCCTGCACAATCGTCGTTCGCGCTGTTCCACGCACCTGCACGATTCGGGTCGGTGCTTTCAGAAAAAGCGGTTGGTGATAAGATGTGCTAATCGACCATGAGTTCATCCGCTCACGCCGCCGTCCCGATCCCGCGCCCGGCACCAATGCCCGCTTCACGCAAAGTGGCGGCGCGTTTTTTCCTCATCGTCGGCGGTTTGGGGCTGCTGGTGGTCTACAGCATGACGGCGCTTTGGCGGAAAGACCCGGCGGCGCTGTTTTGGACCACGCTGCTCTATTTCTCGTACGAACTCGGCATCAACGTGCTCCTCGTGACGGCGGCGTGGTTCGGCCTGCGGGCGCGGCGGCGGGCAGCCGCCGTTCCGTCAACGATCCCCCGCCCCGGCCTCGCCGTGCTCATCGCCGCGCACAACGAACGCGCCTGCATCTTCGACACCCTCGACAGCGTGTTCGCGCAGGATGGCGTCACGGAGGTCATCATCGCCAGCGACGGCTCGACCGACGGCATGAACGAGGCGCTCATTGCACGCTATTTTCTCCGGTCCGACGCTTCCTCCGAGGAATGGCGCGGCGGCCCGGACGGACGCCTCCTGCTCCTCGCCCTCCCAAAGTTGGGCAAGGGCGGCGCGCTCAACGCGGCCCTCGCGCAAACGCACGCCGAGGTCGCCGCCACCCTCGACGCCGATACCCGGCTCGCTCCGGGCGCGCTCGCGGCGCTGGCCGACGCGTTCCGCGACCCGCTCGTGGCGTCGGCGGGCGGATTCGTGTACGTACGCAACGCCGCGCGCGGCCCGTGGCTGGTCCGCTACCAGTACTGGGAATACGTCAAAAACTTCATGTGGCGCATCGGCCTCGCGCACCTTGGCGTTTGTTTGCAGGTGTCGGGGGCGTTCGGAGCGTTCCGGGCGCGGACGTTGCGCGAGATCGGCGGGTTCAGCGGCGCGAGCCTCGTGGAAGACTATGAGGTCATCTACCGGCTGCACGAACGGATGCGCTCCGCCGGACGTGCGTACCGCGTGGAGGTCGTGCCGGACGCCGTGGCGTACACGGATTCGCCGGACACGGTGCCGACGTTCGTGCACCAGCGCACGCGTTGGTTCGCGGGGTTTCTGCAAACGCTGTGGGAATACCGCCGGATGGTGGGCAACCCGCGCATGGGTCTCATCGGCGGACTGATGCTGCCGATCAAATGCGTGGACGCGATCCTGCCGGTCTGGGGTTCGCTCTCGCTGGCCGTCCTGCTGGCGGCGGCGCTGCATGGTTCGGCGGCGTGGGAACGCGCGGGCCTGCTGCTGTTCCTCGCGCGTTGGGCGGTGGACCTCGGGTTGAGCGGGATCATGTGGAACTGGCACCGCCGACTCTTTCCCGACCGGGGGCGCGAGTTACCCGGCGTCGTATTAGCCGCGCACATGGCCACCGAAGGTCTCGTCTTCAACTGGTTCCGGCAGATTGCGGTGCTGAATGCTTACAGTTGGTTCGTGCGCCGCGTACAGAAGTGGCATCAACCCCGGTGGCAGCATTGATTGCCCTGTCCGCAGCCCCGGCAGGGGCGGCAGAGTTTAGCCCACGGCGCGAGCCGTGGGGAGAGGCGCGTTGAAGGGATAGCCCCGGCAGGGGCGTAAGAAAAGCCGCCTCGCGTTTCATGAAAATCCCGCTGATTTTCTTACGCCCCTGCCGGGGCTCGTCCGCCGAAATAACTTTTACCCACGGCTCACGCCGTGGGCTAAACTCTTATGCCCCTGCCGGGGCTGCGGAGCGTCGGAGCCAACATTTCTCTGCAACTATTTTTTGTTCCTATGAGCGTCATCGAAGCCGAGGGGCTGACCAAAATCTACCGCACCTACCGCAAGGAACAGGGCATCTGGGGAGCCATCAAAGGGTTGGCCAAGCGCAAGTACGACGAAACCCGCGCCGCTGACAACGTGACCTTCCGCATCGAGGAGGGCGAGTTCGTCGGGTTCCTCGGGCCCAACGGCGCGGGTAAAACGACCGTCCTGAAAATGCTCGCCGGGTTGCTGTACCCTTCGTCGGGTCGGGCGAGCGTGCTCGGGTTCGTGCCGTCCGAACGCAAAAACGAAATGAAGCGACAGTTCAGCCTGCTCATGGGCCAGAAGAACGCCCTCTGGTGGGACTTACCCGCGCGTGAGTCACTCGAACTCAACCGCGCCATCTACGGCATCGACGAAACGAAATTTCGCACCATCGTCGGCGGTCTGACCGAGTTGCTCGACGTGACCGACAAGCTCGGCGTCATGGTGCGCGAGCTTTCGCTGGGTGAACGCATGAAGATGGAACTCATCGCCGCGCTCCTGCACAGCCCGAAAGTCTTATTTCTCGACGAACCCACCATCGGGCTAGACGTGGTCAGCCAGCGCAAGGTGCGCGATTTCTTGCGCGCGTACAACGCCGAGCACGGGGTCGTCACCGTCCTGACGAGCCACTACATGCAGGACATCGAGGAACTCTGCAAACGGGTGATCGTCATCAACGGCGGCAAGATCATTTTCGACGGTCCGCTGGAGAACATCACGGCGAGATTCGCGGTCGGCAAGGTGTTGCGGCTGGAGTTTACGGGCCGCGACGGCAACCGGGACTTCGCCGGGTTGGGCGAGGTCATCGCGCGGACGGACATGAGCGTGGAACTGCGCGTGCCGCGCGACGAGGTGGCGGCGGTGTGCCGGCGTTTGTTCGAGGCTTATCCGGTGAAGGACATCAGCGTCGCGGAAGTGCCGATTGAGGAGGTCATCACCCAGCTTTTCGCCGAGAACGCGGAAATGGCTGGCGAAGGGCATCCCCGCGTCGGTCCCGGTTGACACCGCCCGGGCATTCCGGGATGATGACGGCATGGATCGTACGACGAAAGGTTTCCCGCGTACCTGGGAGGAAGTCTGCAACGATCCGCTCCTGGCGGACTTGCCGTACCGGGTGGAAATCAACCGACGGGGGAACATCGAATTGAGCCCGCACAGCCGCTCCCATTCCAAGTACCAGACCGCCATCCAGAGGCTGCTGGACCGCCTGTTGCCTGGGGGGGAGACATTTCAGGAGTGCGCCATCGATTCCAAAGGGAGCACGCCTGTCGCCGACGTGGTCTGGGTCTCGCGCGAACGCGATGCTGCGGATGGCAGCGAGTTTGCTTGCTCCATCGCGCCCGAAATCTGCGTGGAAGTCCGGTCCCCGAGCAACTCTCGGCGTGAGATGGAAGAAAAGCGTCAGGAGTATTTCGCGGCTGGAGCGTTGGAGTGTTGGTTCTGCAACCTGACCGACGGGATGAGTTTTTACGGACTGGAAGGTGAATTGGAACGCTCAAGGCTGTGCCCGAAATTTCCGTTGCAGGTGAAATTGTAGTCTAACTTGCCAAACACTCATGTCAGACACGACTCCTCCCCAAACCGAAGTTCACCACACCGAGGAAATCCTTTGGAGGGGTCAGCGGTCGCAATGGTTTTACCTGGGATATTGGTTGCTGGGTTTCCTGGTCGGCGCGGGTCTGGCGGCCGGCCTCTATTACTATCATGACCGGGTCACGTTCATCCAATGGCACTCCTGGATGTACGCCGTGGCGCTGCTCCCCGTGCTGATCGCGGCGATGGTGGTCGGCCTGGCGCGAGGCAACCGGCGTTACCGCATCACCAATCGCCGGGTGATTTCCGAAACGGGCCGGATCGTGCGCGATTCCAACGAACTCCGGATTCAGGACATCCGCAGCATCAACGTGCTCAAGAGCGGTTTCACGGGGTTGCTGGGGATTGGTAAGGTGGAGTTTTCGTCGGCTGCCGCGGATGATGCGGACGTGACTTTCCACGAGATCGGCGGAGTGGACCGGGTGCGTGACCTCGTGCGACGGCTGCAGAGTTAGGTGCGAACAGTCACGATTGATTGGCCAGCCCGATTTTGACACGGCGTGGCAAGCGATGTTTTGGCACTTTCGAAAACCGTGTTAGGCGAATTTCATTCGCCTTCTTCTTCTACGAATTTTGTTCGTCTACTCCTGGCAGGAGTTACGCACCGTGACATTTGAGGACGAGTAAAAAGTGGGGAGGTTGGGCGGTTGTTTTATGCGCACGCTCTCCAAGCCCTCGACCGCCCTTTGCACCCTGGAGCACTACACGGCCTTTCTGCTGGCCGAGAGCCAGAGCGCGGGCTGCGTGCGCTTGGCGGAGGTCAGCGGGGGTGAGTTTGCCCACGATGCGGCCAACCGCTTTCTCAACCGCGAGCAGTTCAGCCCGCGGGACTTGTTCGAGGAGGCGCGTCCGCTCATGGCGCTGGAAGGCGGCACGCTCAGCGTGGACGACAGCGTCTTGGAGAAGCCCTACAGCCAGGAAGGCAAGGTCGATCTGGTGGGCTACTTCTGGAGCAGCAAGGCGGGCGGGGCCGTCAAGGGACTCTGCTTGGTCACGCTCTTGCACACAGACGTGCGCGGCTTCTCGTGCCCGGTCAACTTCCGGCTGGTGGACAAGGCCGAGGGCAAGACCAAGAACGAGCACTTCCGCGACATGGTGACCGAGGTTTTAAGCTGGGGCCTGCGCCCGGCGGCGGTGACGGCGGATAGTTGGTTCTCGGGCGTGGAAAACTTGAAGTTCCTAAAAGACCAGGGGCTGGGTTTCTTGATCGCCTTGGAAAAGAACCGCGTCGTCAGCGAGCAAGCGCACACGTATCTGCCCGTGTGCGAGCTGGACCTGCCCGAAAAAGGCAAGGTCGTGCACCTGCGCAAGGTCGGCTTTGTGACGGTGTTTCGCACGGTGGACAAACACGGCACCGCGAGGCACTACGCCCAGGGCGACCCGCGAAAAAAAAGCGCATGAAGATCGCCTTTGGCCACTTCCGGCACGTCCGCAGCCTGCAATGGAAGATCGAGTGCTACCACCACGCCCTCAAGGAAGTCTGCCACGTGCGCAGGTTCTTCGTGCGCTGGAAAAGAGCCATCCACAACCACGTCTTCTGTTCGCTCCGTGCCTTCCTCAAACTCGAAACGCAACGCTCACGCGGGCAGATCAGCACGTGGTATCAATTCAAACGCCACTTCGCCGATCAAGCCGTGACCACCTTCATCAAAAGGATGGTCGAACACCCTCACGGTGCGTAACTCCTGTTGTAGTTAGTCCGCTATGAAACGTACTTTGGCCATTGCGTGGGTGGTCTTGACCATCTTGGCTGCGCTCTCGTTGTTCGGACCTGGCGACACCAACATTGTTTTGGGCGGCATCCTGATCTTCGCATCGTTGCCGCTGAGTTTCGTTGTCGTAGTGGTTTTCAGCGGCTTGCTGGCGGCACTACGTTACTTCGGCTGGTCAGGCACCGGCTACTGGCCGTGGTTCGTCCTCAACCTCATCAACATCCTTGCGGTGGGCCTCGTGGGTTTCTTCCAGTGGTTCGTTCTCTTGCCGCGGATCGGCACGCGTCTGCGTCGCCGCCAGGGCTAACCACGCGCTCCAGCGAACAGAGGCCGGCGGCGTGCTTTTGCTTGCTTTCCACGTCCCCTTTCACCAGCTTCTATCGCTGAGCTTGGTTCCGTCAGGTAGTGCTCGCGCATATGAAAACGACGCTTCTTGCATTTCTGCTTTGTGCCGCTCCACTTATCGCCACCGCCGAAGAGGACTCTTTTTCACCACTCAAAGCCATTAAACAGTTCGGTGGCATTTCCATCACCGACGGTTCGTCGTTCTTCACGTTTTCCAAGGATGGCTCCTTCCGGTCTGGTCCTCTCGGCATCAGCGGGCGCGAGTTCGAGGGGCACTGGACCGCAGATGGCCCTCGACTCGTCGTCACAGCCAAGCTCGGCTGGATTAATGGCGTTTCTACAGGCCACGATTACCGCCGTATTGTCTTCGTGATCTATTCTGTACGGAGGCGTCCCCCAGAGAACAAACCGTCCTTAGGGGGCGCGCAGCCCGAGCTATTCGACTGCTACTTCCTCATCGACGAGTTGGTCAGCATTCCAGAGCCGACATCCACTCCGAAGTGACCGTGCCGCCGGCGAACCGGAAACATCGGAACCATGAAGCAATCACGATGAAAACACTGACGATCCTTCTGATGGTAGCCGTCATGCAAATTGCCCAAGCTGCGGATGAGGTTGTCAAGGTGCCTGCCCCGGACGTGCCGGTGACCGGAACGGCGGGGATCGCCTATCGTTTTCTGCCGACTCCGACCAACGCAGGTTTCCGCATGGATGGTTACTACGTGTGGTGCGCGTCCATCATCAAGGCGGACGGCAAATTCCACCTGTTCGCGTCGCGCTGGCCGGAAGGCACCGGCAAGGGTGGCACTGGCGTGGGCATGTTGGAGGGATACCGCGAACATTCGGAGATCGTGCACGCCGTGGCGGACAATCCGGTCGGGCCCTATGTGTTCAGAGACGTGGTGCTCAAGGGGCGGGGCGGGAAGTGGTGGGGCGGCCAGATGTGCCACAACCCGAAAATCGTCAAGGTCGGGGACACGTTCGTTTTGTACTACATCGGCTCGGCGGTGGGCAGTCCGTTGCGCAAGATCGGTTACGCGTCGGCCCCTTCCGTGGACGGGCCGTGGACGCGCATCGACGATTGCCTGCCGCTCGGCGAGGACCAGAACAATCCCGCGCCGTTTGTGCGGGAGGATGGCCGGGTCTTGCTCGCGTACCGGAACCGGCGGCAGCAGATGTTCATCGCCTCGGCCGACGCCTGGAACAAGGACTACAAAACCATCGCCGAAAATATCTGTCCGCAAGCCCCCTTGGAAGACCCCGACCTCACGTTTCGGGACGGGCTTTACCATCTGGTAGCCGAGGATGGCAAAGGCACGCTGACGGGCCACGAGCGTTTTGGCGCGGAATTGGTCTCAAAAGATGGCGTCCATTGGGAGACGAACAACCCGGTGACCGCTTACACGCACACGATCCAGTGGACCGATGGCACGGAGACGTTGGTTGACCGGCGCGAGCGGCCGGAGTTTTTCAACGCCGATGCCGACGCGGCCCGCAAAGGCACGGGCCAGCCGACCCATCTCGTGAGCGCCGTGCAGGTGGGCGATCATACCTGGTGCAACGTCGTTCCGTTGGTCACGCGCGCGGGCGTCCGGCCCTGACGTTGCGTCAGGCGCGTTCCAACTCCACACCGAGAATCGGCAATAGCTGCCGCGACAGTTCCTCCCACGTCCCGAACACCCGCCGTTCCGCCTCGCCGCACAGCCGACGGTAAAGGGTCTGGTCGGCCAGGAGGGTTTCCAACGCCGCCGCGAGAGCCGCCGGGTCCGTCTGATCGACCGCCAGACACCCGCCGCCCGCCGCCGCCTCGCCGATGGCTCCGTTGACGCCGCAGACGCACGGCCGGCCGTGCCAGAGACTTTCCACGATCGGGATGCCGAAGCCCTCCGCCAGCGACGGGAACACCGTGAACGCGCATTCCTCGTAGGCGCGCCGTAACGTCGCGTCGTCCACGTGCCGCAGCCAGCGCACCGGCCGACCGGCCCGCTTGCAGCGGTCTCCAACGCATCAACGACCCGCTGGCCCCATTGCGCCGTCGTCCGGCCGACGAGGGTCAACTCGAAATCCACCCCGCGCGCCCACGCCATTTCGGTGGCGGCGAGCAGTCCGAGATGGTTTTTGCGCGGCTCGAACGTCCCCACGCACAACACCGAACGCCGCCCCGCACCCAAGGCGGGCGGGGACGTGATTTTCCGCGCCGTTCCGAGATGATCGACCGGCCACGTGACGACCGAGACCGGCGGCATCCGCTCGTGCGGCCGACCGTGTTCGCGCCAGCAGGCGCGCAGGTCGGCGGCGGATTCATCGAGAGATCGTGACGACGTGATCAAAGCTGCCGAGCGCGTTGAGATATTCGGCGAATCCCGCCTGCCGCATTGCGCGGCATGATGTCGGGCCGCCGCCAGATCAGGGCGTCATAGCAGATCGCCCACCCGCCGGGCCGCCGTCCGCGACGCGAGGTTTTCCAGCCAGCCGACGCGGTTGTCCTGGAAGATTTCGGGCACGAACAGCGTGTCGGCGGCCGTCAGGCGCGCGGGCAGGTCCAGGCGGTTGCGGCGGTGGACGATCCGGCGCACGAATTTGCTCCACACCGGCACGGGGTTGGCGCGGCGGCCGGGTTCGGCGTCGGCGGCCGGCACGGCCGGCGAACGGGTTTTCCAGGTAGCGGCGTTCGCGCCGGGAAAGCGTGCAATACGCCGCCAGCGCCGGGTCCCAGACCAGCGGAGTCACCGGCGCAAGCGCGGACAACGACCGATACAACCCGCGCACGACGCGCTGGACGCCGGTGTTCATCGGCGATTTGCAGGAACTGGTAACGTCTAGAAAAAGCAAAGGATGAAGGATGAAGGATGAAGCCAGAAAAGGCAAAGAGCAGCGAATGAGTACTGGGGTTCCGCCGTCTGTTCTTCCTTCTTCCTTCATCGTTATCACCCTGCGGGCGATTTATCACCCTGCGGGCGATTTCCAAGAATCTCGCAGACTCGAAGCATCCTTCATCCTTTCTGCGCGTGGCCCGCTTCTCGCTTTAATGGGGAATCCTTGACCCTGGCGCTACGTTCCCGCAAGCTCTGATCCGACCGCGTGTCCTCCCCGGCGCTGCCCAGCCCAATCATGGACCTACCTATCACGTTGTCCCGGGACGAATTGCTCTCGGAACTCGAACGCCTCCAGGCCGAAAACCGCGCCCTCGCCACGGAAAACCGCTCCCTGCGCGAGTCGCGCGACCAGTCGCAACGCGGCGAACGGCGTTACCGGCTCATCACCGAGAACACCCTCGACCTGATCTGCGAGGTTTCCCAGCACGGTTTCTATACCTACGTCAGCCCTAACCACCAGGAAATCCTCGGTTACCGGCCGAAGGAACTGCTCGGGCAGAATTTTTCCACCCTCATCCACGCCGACGACGTGGCGGGCATCGTCGAGAAATTCAGCGAATGCATCGTCGCCAGCATTCCGTTCGTGAGCAGTTTCCGACTGCGCGCGAAGGACGGTTCCTGGCGCTGGCTGGAGGTTTCCGCCAAACCGCTCGAAGGCCACACCCCCGGCGGCGGCACCCCGGCACCGGGCGTTACCCCCTACGACGGACAGGCGATCTTCGTGTACCGCGACGTGACCGAACGCCACGAGACCCGCCGCGCGCTCGCCACCGGACTCCGAGCGGCTGGCCGTCACCCTGGGGGCGATTGCCGACGGGGTGATTTCCACCGACCTCGAAGGCCGCGTCGTGCAGGCCAACGACGCGGCCCTGCACCTGCTCGGGTTGAAGCGCGACGCGATCCTCGGCCAGCCCATCGACGACCACCTCGGCTTTCACGAGGCCGGCAGCCGCGCGCCGTTGGACAGCCTCATCGATTGCGCCCTGAAAAAGGGGGTCGCCTGCACCCTGCCGCTCTCGGGTCACACGGTCCTGCACGTCCGCGACAACGGGACGGAGTTCGCCGTCGGCGGCACCGCCTCGCCCATCCGCGACGCGGACGACCAGATGGTCGGCGCCGTGCTCATTTTCCGCAACATCACCGAGCGCCGCCGCATGGAGCAGGAACTCCTCAAGCTCAGCAAGCAGGAATCGCTCGGGCAGTTGGCCGGGCGCATCGCGCACGATTTCAACAATCTCCTGACGGTCATCCTCGGCAATCTGTCGCTGACCAAAATCCTCCTCGCCCCGGGCGACGCGGCCCTGCGCCGGCTCGGCGACACGGAGAAGGCGTGCCTGCGCGCGAAGGACCTGACGCGCCAGCTCCTCGCCTTCGCGCGCGGCGGCCTGCCGGTCAAAAAACCGCTCGCCCTGGAGCCGCTCGTGCGCGAATCCGCGCGCCTGATCCTCCAGGATTCCACGACGCCCTACCGGCTGAACTGGCCGGAGCGTTGCCGCCGGTCGACGCCGACGCCGAGCAGCTCCACCAACTCCTCTACGAACTGCTGACCAACGGCGTGCACGCCACGCCCAGCGGTGGGTCGATGCACCTGCGCGGCGAACTCGTCAAGGTGCAGGACGGCGGCGCGCTGCCCCTGCCCGGGGGCGATTACGTGCGCCTGAGCGTGCGCGACGAGGGCGTGGGCATCCCGGAGCCGCAGCTGGCGCGGATTTTCGAGCCGTTTTTCACCACCAAGGAAAACGCGCGCGGCCTGGGCCTGGCGACCTGTTTCCTCATCGCGCGCAACCACGACGGCTTCATGACCGTGGACTCCGCGCCGAACTACGGGACGACGTTTTTCCTGTACCTGCCGGCGCTCCCGGCTTCCCGCTCGGTCGCCCCCGCGCCGGCCCCGCCTGGAAATCCCGCTGGCCAAGCGGCCGGCGACGCCCGCGCCCGCACCGGCCACCGCCGCGACGCCCGCCCGCTCAGGCGGAAACGCGCGGCGCATGCTCGTGATGGACGACGAGGCGCCGATCTGCGAGGTCGCGGCGGAATTGCTCAGTGCGCGAGGGTTTCGTCGTGGAAACGGCGGCCGACGGCGAGGAAGCGATCCGCAAGTACACGGCGGCGCGCGAGAGCGGGCAAGGCCTTCGACGCGGTGATCCTCGACCTGACGGTGCGCGACGGCATGGGCGGGCGCGAAACGGTGCTGCGGCTCAAACACCTCGACCCGGACGTGCGCGCCATCGTGTCCAGCGGCTATTCGCAAGACCCGATGATGAGTCGATACCGCGATTATGGTTTCCGCGGGAGTGGTCGGCAAACCCTACAGCGTGTCAGAACTGCGTTCAGGGGATCGAGCAGGCGATCAACGCGGAGGAATAGGGCATTTTGGTTGTGGGTGCAACCGCGCGGGCCTTTCCGGAGTGCCAAAGGCGCGCATCGTCCATAAGGTAGGGATGGCTCTCCGAGCCGTCCCAAATGTTTCTGGCAGGCGCTTCATGCGCACAACAGTCATCCAAGCCAAATTTGGGACGGCTCGGAGAGCCATCCCTACCTTGTTTGGACGCCTGCGGCGCGGAGGTTCGATCTACCATCCAACGCAGGAAGCAGTGCTTAACGATCCGCCTCAACCCTTGCGCTGCATCTCGGCGGCGCGCTTCTTCGCCAGTTCCAGAAACCCCGCCGGGACCGGCGACAGTTTACCCTGCCACAACGCCGCGACGATCAACGGCGCGAAACCCGGCAGCGGCAGCGTCCGCAACGCCGGTCCGCCGCCCTTGCGCGCCGACATGCCGGGGACCTGCACCGACAGTCCGATCCCGAAGCCCTCGGCCACGTAGGTTTCCACCAGATCGACCGAACTCGCCTCGATGGATACCGGCCACTGACGCGCGTGGCGGCGGCGGAGTTCGTCGTGGAACTGGCGGGTGAGCGTCTGGTTTTCCGCGAGGGCGATGAGCGGATGGCGGATCGTCTCCTCGGCCCACAGGTCGCGCGCGGATTTCAACGGCGAGTCCTCCCGCACCAGCAGGACCAACGGCAGGCGCAGGAGCGTCTGCGCCTTGATACCGGCCGCCGGGCGGTCGGCCATCTCGGTGATGGCCAGGTCGATCTCGTGCCGGGTCAAAAGCGCTTCGGCCTCGGCCTGATAGGCCTCCTGCAAATAGAGGCGGGTGAGCGGCTGTTGTTTGTGGAGAGTTTTGAGGAGTTCGGGAACGTGGTCACGCAACGCCTGTGCGCTGGCCGCCAGCCGCAGCCGCTGCCCGGCCACGCCGCGGAGTTCGGCGGCGACCTCGGCGAGATTGTCGAAAAACGGCGTGATGAACTCGACCAGCCGGCGGCCGGCCGGCGTCAGCGCAAACGGCCGCCGTTGGAAAAGGCGGGCGTCGAGGGCTTCCTCCAAAGCCAGCACCTGCCCGCTGACGGCCGGTTGCTGGATGCCGTACGGGATGTTGCGCACGGCTTGGCTGATGCCGCCGTGCTTGGCGACGTAATAGAAGAGTTCGAGGTGGTGGACGTTCACGCGGTCTACCCTACTCGTGGATGGCGTTCGCGGGCAGCCACATCACGGATGATGGCCAGGATGTCGTCGGTCACTTCCCAGAACGCCACCGTGACCTCGTAACCATCCGCCCCGCCATGCATCGGCTGGCATTCCACGACGTAGCCTTCCGTCCGTAAAATCCGTCCCGCACGGTGCGAACCAGCCGCGATATCGGCCAACTGGAAATTCACGCTCAGCTCCGTGCCAGGCTCAAAAAACCAGCGGGTCCGCAGGCGCATCCCCCTGCTGGCAAAGATGGAGGCTGTTGAAATCAAACGGCGCTGAATCCGCATCGTAATCCAGATGGATCGAAGCCGTGCGGTCGGAAGGGTCCGAGGTCATCGCGGTGAACGAAAAGCAGCGCAACCGGTGCAGCCGGAAGCCAGTAGGCGCGGGCTGACAAAACAAGCTAGCACCCGGCCGCAAGCTGTCAACGCGGAGCCGCGCAGGCGGCCGGCGCGGGCCGGGGGACGCTGGCTGGCGACGGTCCGGCGGCCTCGGCGCGTTCCCGGGCCTCGCGCAAAAGGCGGTAGGCGACGGTGGCAAGCGTCAGCGTCACCGCGAGCGTGAGGACGAGTCCGCCGACCAGGAGCGTGGCCTGTTCGGCCGTGGGCCGGCTGCCCTCGCGCCACGCCTTCCAGCCAAAGTGTCCCAGCCGGCCGAGGTAAGCGTAGAGGAACATCCCCGGCGACCAGCCGAGCGCGATCCAGCCCAGCGTCGGCCAGAACCGCAGGCGCGTCAGGCCGTAGCAGTAGTTGAACAGGCTCGTGGGAAAGAGCGGGCTGAGCTGGCTCAGGAACACGATTTTCCAGCCCTCGCGCTCGATGGCGAGATCGAGGGTTTGCCATTGCGGCCGGCTGGCGAGGTGGCGTTCGATAAATCTGCGCCCGAACGTCCGGCTGATCCAGAACGCCCCCGACGCGGCGAGCAGATGGCCGGTCAGCGCGAGGAGGAACCCCTGCCACAACCCGAACAGAAACCCACTGCCGACCACGAGCACCCCGGCGGGCAGCAGGAGAAGGTTGCAGGTGGCGTGCAAGAACGGGTAAGCCAGCGTGCTCCAGGGCTGGTGGTCGCGGATGAACGCGTTCAGCGTCCGCAACATCTCGTCGAGCGGATAGAGCCGGCTCAACGCGAGAACGACCACCGCCGCGACCGCGAAGCTGATGAGTTGGAGGCCGGCGGCCTTGGCGGGTTTGGGCAGGGACATGGGCGGCTAATCCCTCCCGAGTTGCGGGGCGCCACGAGCACCGTGCCAGAAGCGGAGGATGAAAATTGCTTCTGGCTTGCCGATGACTTGGTAAATGATGCGGTAAGCACCATGCACGATTTCGCGGATCGCCACGTCTCCCCGCTCCGGGAAGACGCGGCCGATGTGGGGATGATCGCTGAGGTTGCGTGCCGTCAGAAGAAGCTCACGGCAGAAGGTCCGGGAGCGGCCCGGATTGTTCCGCGCGATGAACGCGGCAATCTCACGCAAGTCTCTTCGCGCCTGCTGCGAAAGTTCTACTCGTACACCCATTCTTCTATCTCCCGCATCACTTCTTCGATGGGGATCGTGTCGCCGCGACGCACTTCATCGAGGGCAACTTCGATACCGGCAAGAAGCTCGGCTCTGCGTGTACCCTGTTCCTCCGGAGGATATTTATCAGTTGGAGTGACCTCATCGATGGTCGATTTTTCATCGCTCATGCCATCACCGTGCCAGAAGTGCGTCTGATTGGCAATCCTGTCCTCACCGCCAGCTCCCTACCTCCCCCGCGCAAACGCCGAAAGCTCCACCGTCAGTTCGTAGTTCAGAAACGGCGTGATGAGATACACGCCGGGAAAATGGTCCAGCGACGCGCGGCAAATCTCCTTCGCCAGTTCCACGCCCATCGTGCGGCCTTCCGCCCCTTCCTTGCCGGCCATCTTTTCGCGCACGGCGTCGGGGATCAGGATGCCGGGGACCTCGTTGTGCAAAAAATCCGCCTGCCGGCCGTTGAGCAGCGGCCAGACGCCCATGAAGATCGGCACGCCCAGGCCCGCCGTGCGCTTGGCGACGGTTTCCACCAGGGCGGTGTCAAAGACGGGTTGGGTCATCACGTACTGTGCGCCTGCCGCCAGCTTGCGTTCCAGCCGCGCGATCTGCGCGTCGAGAAACTTGGCGTTCGGGTTGAACGTGCAGCCGGTCACGAACCGCGTCGGCTTCTTGACCGATTTGCCGACGTGGTTGAACCCCTCGTTGAGTCGGTTGATGATGCCGATGAGCTGTACGCTCGTCACGTCGTAGACCGACTTCGCGCCGGGATGGTCGCCGACCTTCGCCGGGTCGCCCGTCAACGGCAGGACGTGCCGGATGCCCAAGGCCGCGAGGCCCATCAGTTCGCTTTGCAGACCGAGGAGGTTTTTGTCGCGGCAGGAAACGTGCAGCAGCGGCATGATCTTGTGCCGGGCCTTGAGCATCGCGCCCATCGCCAGGTTGCTCACGCGCAGGATGGCGAGCGAATTGTCCGCGAGCGTGATGGCGTCGCTGCCCGCCTCGGTCAACGCGCAGGCTCCCGCGATGAACTTTTCCAGGTCGAGCGTCTTGGGCGGATCGAGTTCGGTGATGACGACCGTTTTCCCCTGCGCGATGCGGTCGAGGATGCTTTCTTCCTCGGGTTCGGCGGCGGCGGGCGGCGCGTCGCTGACCGTCGGCACGAGCACCGGGGGAGCTTCCTTCGTGGCGGGAAAAGTCCCCGGCGGCGGCTCGATGGGACGCACGAACGCCTTGCTCGTCACCGGGGCTAGGTCGCGCAACGCGGCGGCCATCGCGGCGATCTGCGCCGGCCCCGTCCCGCAGCAACCGCCGACCAGGCTGGCCCCCTGCCCGGCGATGTCCCGGGCGATCTTAGCAAAATATTCCGGGGCCGTGTAGTACAGGAAACGTCCCTCGAAGTAGCGCGGGTAACCCGCATTCGGGTAAGCGGAGAGCAACTGCCCGGCAGGCAGCGGGACGTGTTCGAGCAGCTTGACGGTGGCGTGCGGGCCGTTGAGGCAGTTGACACCGACAATGGCCGCCCCTGCCTCACGCAGCCGGGCGAACGCCTCGGTGATCGTCGCGCCGCCGGGCAGGCGGCCTTCCTCCGAACAGGCCAGCGAACACAGCGCGGGGGTTCCGGCCGCGAGACCGCGCTGGATTTCCAGGGCGAGGAGGATTTCGTCCAGGTCGAGGAACGTCTCGAAGAAAAGGAGGTCCACCCCGGCGTCGAGCAGCGCGCCGATCTGCTCGCGGTAGGCGTCGCGGCGGTCAATGTCGCGTTCGCGCGCCTCGTCGGCGGTCAATCCCAGCGGGCCGACGCTGCCGGCGATGTAAACGCCCGGGCGTCCGGCGGCGGCGCGCTGCGCGAGGCGGACGGCGGTGGCGTTGAGTTCGCGGGTGCGGCCTTCGAGACCGTGGCGGGCGAGCCGCGCCGGGTTCGCGCCGAAGGTGTTGGTCTCGATGACCCGCGCCCCGGCGTCGAGGTATTGGCGGTGGATTTTCGCCACGAGGTCGGGCGCGGAAAGACAGAACTCCTCCAGGCAACGGTCGAGGGGAGCGTCGGCCAGTTCCATCAGGCTGGTGCCCATCGCCCCGTCGCCACAGAGGACGCGGGAGTGCAGTTCGTCGATCAGGTCCATGAAGAAAACGTACGGGCAAGATACGCTCGAAAAGGAGGAGTTGCGAGCGGCGCGTCCGGCGCGGGGTCGAGCGTTAATTTTAACACAGAGACACGGAGACACGGAGACCGGAGGAGGAAGGCAAAAGGCAAAAGGCAGGAGAAGAAAATGACTCCCCTTTTATTAAACCCTCTCCCTTTCCAGCCTCCTCCGGTCTCCGTGTCTCCGTGTCTCTGTGTTAGAATGCCCCCCGACCCACGCCGGACGCGCCAAGCACCAACCAGGTTCCGTCACCGCCCCAACCGTTCGTTACCGGCGCTCTCGCGCGTGTTGAGCAGGTCTTCCTCACCCGCCACCACCCGGCGCTTCGGGTCGTAACGCTGCTCGGCCACCTGCGCCAGCAAGGCGAGGTGCGCCTGCATGCCCGGCGACGAATCGAGCCGCCGGACCGACGCAAACAGCCGCGTGTAGTATTCGTGCAGGAACGCCCGCTTTTGCGCGTCGGAACCGGACCCGTCCGCGCGACGGAGCAGTTCACCCAATTCCGGGTCACGGGCCAGCGCCACCGTTTTGTCGCGGCGGTACGCGATCCGGACAGCCAGCGGATCGCTGTCGGCCTTTTGCATGGTGCGGTCGAGCGAACGCCCGCGCTGCTTGGTTCCCGTCGTCAGAGAATTGCGGCGGTTGCGGGTCGGACCGCGGGACGTGGTGGCGGGCGGATTCGGACGGGTGCCGCTCGGGAACAGGCCGGTCTCGCCCGTCGGCGGATGCAAGTCGGGCAGGTCGAGGGAGTACGGGGGCGGCTCGTTCGCCGCAGGCGCGGGCGCGGGCGAGGCGGCGGGAATAGCGTCTTCCTGGGCCTTGGCGTCCGGGAAACCGACCGTGAACCACGACACGGCGATCAGCAGGGAAAGAAGGATGCGCATCTCTTTGCGGCGTACCCTAAGGAAACGCCGGGGACCGGGCCAGCGAAAAATCACGGCGTTACGGGCGTGGATTGGAGGATGGCCGCCCCGCAGTTTTGCCCGGCGATACCCGGCACGTTCATTGCTACCTGGGAATTTCATGTCTTCGCTCATTCCGGCCCGGGTTTTGCACGGAGCTTTCCTCGCAGTGGCGATGGCGTTCCTGGCGCCTATCGACGTATGGGCTGCCTCCGCTCCCTCCCCGCCGCCCGAGCCTGCGCACCTCTGGCTCGGTGATCCCGGAGTCGATATCAGGACCGCGCGCAGCCGCCGGCACGAGACTCTCGCCGCCTGGCTGCAATGGGAGCGGGCAACCTCGCTCGGCGACTATCGGCGCACGGGCGAAAGGGACCCGGCCTGGGACACCGATGCCTGCGATTGTCTGAACGCCTACGCGCAGTCGCTCGTGCTGTCGCCCGAAGATGGGAAAACCTTCATCGCTGCCGCCACGGCCGCCGCCCAACGCGCGCTCACCAAGGGCTGCACCGACCCGCTGGTGTACTACGCGACGCTGCGGCTGATCTCGGTTCACCTCACTCATCCTGCCTCCGAGAATGCCCGGAGCTACGCGGAGGTCGAAGCGAACATGGAAAAAAGCGGCTATAGCGCCTTCCGCAAATGTTTTGCGTCCTTGCGCGCGGCTTCCTTCGCCATCGAGGCCGGCCGGCAGGCGAACCCGGGCGGCGAAACCACCCCCTCCCCGCCGGGCACCGACGCCGGGGCATCGCTCGACCGCGCCCTGAAGCATCTGGTCGAAGTGCTGCACGATCCGTCGGTGCCGCGCGACGGTCTCTTTGATATCGCGGACAGCCTCCTTGAGTTCGCCCAAGATAGTCAACTGGGGCAGGCGAGGATCTTCGTTCCGCTGGAGGCGGAGTTCGCTTCCGGATCGCTCAGGGACGCGCCGGAGACCGCCACTCTTCGGATGGCCGAGGGTATGTTTTGGATTAATTACGGATGGCAGGCCCGTACGTCCGGGTGGGGTTCAGAAGTGAGCGGCGAAGGCTGGCACCTTTTTGAAGAGCGTCTGCGCAAGGCGCAAACCGCGCTGGAACGAGCCTACGAACTGGACCCCACCGACCCGCGCATCTGCGACCTGATGATGACGGTGGAACTGGGCCAGGGCGAAGGCCGTGAGCGGATGGAAACGTGGTTTCGGCGCGCCATGGACGCCGATCCGGACAACGTCAGGGCCTGCCACAAGAAAATGTATTACCTGGAACCGAAATGGTACGGCAGCGACGAGGAGATGCTGGAGTTCGGACGCCAATGCTTGGCCACGCGGCTGCCTTGGCTCCTGGAGGACGCGCACATCACGCTCGCCAGCAACCGGAGCGACGCTGACTGGCAAGCGTACTGGAAGGAACCGGCGGTCTGGAAAGACATACAGCAGCTTTACGAAGCAGCGTTGGAGGCAGACCCAGACTCGGCGTGGATCCGCAGCCGATACGCCAAAGTGGCTTTCTTGTCAGAACATTGGAAGCTCGCGGACACGTTGTTCAACGAGTTAGGCGACAGGGTGGACCTGCACGCCCTGGATGCAGACCAGAAACGCTACGAGGCCATGCGCAAAACGGTGGCGGAGCGTGCCCGGGAAGAATGACCCTCCCGCCATCGCCCGGCTGATTGTCACGCCGCCAGACGCCGGCGCTTCATCCGCGCGAATTTCTCAGCGATCAGGGCCGCCAGCTTCGGCGTAACGCTCGCGTCCGGCAGACGTTCGAGCACCTCGTGCAGGAAGCCCTGCACGATGAGTTCCTGCGCGGATTTCCTGTCGATGCCGCGCGCGAGCAGGTAGAACATTTCCTCCGCGTCGATGTACCCCGAGGTCGCGCCGTGGGTGCAGCGCACCTCGTCGGCGAGGATTTCCAGGCCCGGCATCGAGTTCGCCTCGGCGTCGTCGCTGAGCATGAGGTTGCGGACCTTCTGGTAGGCGTCGGTGTGCTGAGCTTTCGTTTCGACGCGAATCAATCCCGCGAAGATCGTCTTCGCCGTATCGGACAAGGCGTTCTTATATAATAGGTCGCTCGTCGTGTGCGGCTCGACGTGATCCTGATAGGTCCGCTGGTCAAACTCCTGCGTCGCGTCAGCCACCGTCGCCGCCAGCATGTCGCTGCGTCCGCCGGTGCCCACGAGCCGGCTGAGGCTCTCCAGTCGGGCGTACGAAGCGCCGAGGTTCAAGTGCAGGCTCAGGGCGTTGGCGTCGCGCTCGACCGACGTGGAATTGATCTGGAACGACACCACCTTCTCGCCCCAGTTTTGCGCGCAGAGGTAGGTCACCTTCGCGCCGGGGCCGACGATCAGGTCGTTGACCGCGCAGGCAAACCCGTCCTCCTCCACGCGGTCGCTCTCGAAGTAATCCACGAGCGTCACCTTGCTGCCCGCCTCCGCGACGATGAGCGTGTGCGGGAAGGTCGATCCACCCTCGCCGCTCAACCAATGGAACACTTCCAGCGGCAGCGCGACCTCGACATTTTTGGGTACATACAGGAACGTCCCCGTCCGCACGCGAGCGCGGTGCAAGGCGGCGAACTTCTGCGAGCCCAGGATGGCCTCCTGCGCCATGAAATGTTTCTGAAAAAGGTCCGCGTGTTCGGCCAACGCGGCGTCGAGCGGTTTCCAGACGACGCCCTGCGAGGCGAGTTCGGGCGCGTGGGTGCGGCGGTCAAGCAGCGTGTCGTTGGCGAACACCATCCGGCCCGCGATTTTCTCGTTGCCCTGCGAGCGGCCGATGAGACGTTCGCGGGTCGCCTCGTCCACGCTCGGCGGCGGCACGTAGCGATCCAGTGAAATTTTGCCGAGCGAGGCGAAACGCCACGCCTGTTCGGTGCGCGCGGGCATTTCCATTTTCTCGAACCGCGCCCACGCGTCCCGGCGGGATTGCTGGAACCAACCCGGCAGAGTGTTGCCTCCAAAATCCGGCGCGGCGAGCAGTCCTCCGCCGACGCCGGGGGTGTGGTCGTCAACCGCCACGCGAGCGGCCTCGCGGGCCTCGTCCGTGTCGGCGTAGTCGGCGGTGAGTAAAGTGTCTGTCTGATCGCTCATGATCGAGTCCGATAGAAAATGTATGAAGTGGCACCCGTTATCGTGACCGTGGCAAGAACGCCGACCGCCAAATACCCGGGGTTCTCCCTGAAGAATTCAAGATACGGATAGCAAGAGTTTTCGATGCGTTCTACCAGCGTTGGATTTCCTTGGAAAAGGGCAATCACCCGACCGAACCTTCCATTTCCAGATCGATCAGGCGCTTGAGTTCCACGCTGTATTCCATCGGGAACTGGCGCACGAGATCGTTGACGAATCCGTTCACCGCGAGGCTCATGGCCTGTCCTTCGGTCAGGCCACGCGACATCATGTAGAAAATCTGCTCGGCGCTGACCTTCGACACGCTGGCCTCGTGCTGCATCGCGTTCTTGGTGCCGCGCACCGTGATCGCGGGATAGGTGTCCGTGCGGCTCGTCGGATTGATGAGCAATGCGTCGCACTCGGTGTTGTTCTTGCAATTCTTGAGATGCTTCGGCACGTACACCTGCCCGCGGTAGGTGGCCCGACCGCTGCCGAGGCTGATGCTCTTGCTGATGACGTTGCTCGTCGTGTCGTCGGCGGCATGGATCATCTTCGCGCCTGTGTCCTGGTGCTGGCCGTTGCCCGCGAGCGCGATGCTGATGACCTCGCCGCGCGCACGGCGGCCCTTCATCACGACGCCGGGGTACTTCATCGTGAGACGCGAACCGATGTTGCAGTCGATCCACTTGATCTCGGCGTCTTCCATCGCCAGACCGCGCTTGGTGACGAGGTTGAAGACGTTGTTGCTCCAATTCTGCACGGTCACGTACTGAATTTTCGCGCCCTTGAGCGCGACTAACTCGACCACCGCGCTGTGGAGCGTCGCCGTCTCGAATTTCGGCGCGGTGCAACCTTCCATGTACATGACCTCCGCGCCTTCGTCGGCGATGATGAGCGTGCGCTCGAACTGGCCGAAGTTCTCCGAGTTGATGCGGAAATACGCCTGGAGCGGGTGCTTCACCTTCACGCCCGGCGGCACGTAGATAAACGACCCACCGCTGAACACCGCCGAGTTGAGCGCGCTGAATTTGTTGTCGCCCGTCGGGATGACCTTGCCGAAAAACTTCCGGAAAATCTCCGGGTGTTCCTTCAAGCCTTCCGTGCTGCCGACGAAGATGACTCCCTGGTCGCCGAGCGCCTTCTTGATGTTGGAATACGCCGCCTCGCTGTCGAACTGCGCCTCCACGCCCGCGAGGAATTTGCGCTCCTGCTCCGGGATGCCGAGACGCTCGAAGGTGCGCTTCATGTCCTCGGGCACGTCGTCCCACGAACGGCTGGGTTTCGCGCCCCGGCTCAGGTAGTAACGGATGTTTTGGAAGATGATGTTGTCGAGGTCCTTCGTCGCCCAATGCGTGGGCATGGCCTTTTTATTGAAAACGTCGAGGGCCTTGTGGCGGAACTCACGAATCCAGTCGGGTTCGCCCTTCACGTCCACGATGTAATCAATGGTCTCGTGCGAGAGGCCGGTGCCGGCGTCGAAGGTGTGGGCTTCCGGGTAGGAGAAATCGCCGGCGCTGCGGTCGATGTCGATGTCTGCTTTGGGCATTGCCATAAATTGAGATTTGGGTTCCGAGTGAAGCCGACCGATCCGGATTTTAGCCGCAAAAAGCGCAAAAGGCGCAAAAAGCAAAGGCTGAAATCAGCGGTCTATTTTCCTCTCTCCCCTTTTGCGTTTTTTTGCGCTTTTTGCGGCTAAATTAAAGTGACCTGAACCGTTCAGGCGGCGACGGGTTCCGTGCCGGGCTTGACCCAGTCATAGCCCTTCGTGTCGAGTTCGAGCGCGAGCGATTTGTCGCCGCTCATGACGATTTGCCCGTCCATCATGACGTGCACCTTGTCGGGCACGATGTAGTCGAGCAGACGCTGGTAATGCGTGATGAGCAGGACGCCGAGGTTCGGCCCGCGCTGGGCGTTGACGCCGCTGGCCACGATCCGCAACGCGTCCACGTCGAGGCCGCTGTCCGTTTCGTCGAGGATCGCATAGCTCGGCGCGAGCATCGCCATCTGGAGGATTTCGTTGCGCTTTTTCTCGCCGCCGGAGAAACCCTCGTTGACCGAACGCGACGTGAACTCCCGGCGCATGTCGAGTTCGTCCATCTTCGCGTACAGCGTATGGTAATAATCGACCGCTTCGAGTTCCTCGCCCTCGCCGAGCCGGGCCTGGAGCGCCGCACGGATGAAGTTGGCGTTGCTCACGCCCGGGACCTCCATCGGATACTGGAACGCGAGAAACAATCCCTTGCGGGCGCGTTCGTCGGCTTCGAGGCCGAGGATTTCCTCGCCGTCGAGCAGGACACTGCCACCGGTGATCGTGTAATCGGGATGGCCCGCGATGGCCTTGGCGAGCGTGCTCTTGCCCGAGCCGTTGAGGCCCATGATGGCGTGGACCTCGCCCTTGGGGATTTCCAGGCTGAGACTTTTGACGATGGGTTTATCCCCGATGGAGACGCAAAGGTCCTGGATGACGAGCGATGACTGGTTCATGGAAAAGATAGATTATTCGGCGGGGGCGGCCACATTGGCGGCCACGCAATCCGGACAGAGGCCGCGCAGGGAAAACTCCGACTGGGTGACGACGTAATCGTCCGGGAGTTGCCAGACGCGCGAGAGCGCGGCGGCATCGGGCACGCCCACGTCGTGAACGTGGTTGCAGCGCGTACACATGAAGTGACCGTGCGGCTGGGCGTTCGGGCAAAAGCGCGAGGGGCCGCGGTCGAAATTGACCTGCCGCACCAACCCGACCTGGGTCAGGGTTTCGAGGCAGTTGTAAACGGTGGCCAGCGAGATCGTGGGCATCCGTTTTTGCGCGCGCATGAACACCTGCACGGCGCTCGGATGGTCGCGCGTTTCCATCAACGCCTCGTAGACCTCGCGGCGCTGGCGCGTCAGCCGGAAACCGCCCGAAGCGACGGTGGCGTCGTACGCGGCGGGGACGTGGTCGTCGGGGGGAGACAGTTCGGCACACATGCTGGGAGAAGCAATGTGCCATCCCCAGAGTCGGTATCAAGAACTATTCTAAATAAAAACAGGCCGCACCGGGAGGGCCGGGCGGTCGGCGCTCACAAACCCCAGCGCCTCCCGCTGCCGTCCGATCAACTCCGCCGCGCCTTTTTTTCCCAACGCCACGAGCGCGTCGAACTCCTCCTGCGAGAACGTCGATTCCTCCCCCGCCCCCTGGACTTCCACGAACTGCCCGTCCTCGGTCAGCACGAGGTTAAAATCCACCGCCGCGTCTTTGTCCTCGACGTAATCCAGATCGAGCACCGGCCTTCCGCCCACCATCCCGACGCTCACCGCCGCCACCAGCCGTTTCACCGGCGAACGCGCCACGTCCCCGCGCGCCACGAGCGCCTGACACGCCAAGGCCGCCGCCACGCATCCGCCCGTGATCGATGCTGTGCGCGTGCCGCCGTCGGCCTGGAGCACGTCGCAGTCGATCCACAACGTCCGCGCCCCGAGCGCCTCCAGGTCGATCACCGCCCGCAACGCCCGGCCGATGAGCCGCTGGATTTCCACCCCGCGCCCGTCCTGCTTGCCCTTCGACACGTCGCGCGGCTTGCGCCCGAGCGTCGAGTACGGCAGCATCGAATATTCCGCCGTGATCCAGCCGCCGGTGACGTTTTGCTCCTTCATCCAGCGCGGCACCGAGTTTTCGATGGACGCCGCGCAGATGACGCGCGTGTTGCCGGCCGCGACCAGCACCGAACCGGCGGCGTGCGGGGCGATGCCCGGCTGGAAGGTCAGGGGGCGGAGTTGATCGTCGGCGCGGCCGTCGTGTCGGGACATGGCGCAAAGGATGGATGGGAACGCCCGGAGCGTCAACGCCACCGCCGGGACCGTCCGACAAAAAACGCGATGAATTCCCTCGCCATCCGGAATCCACTCATGTAATGAATCCGCTGTGGTCATCAAATCGGACACCCTTAACGAACTCAAGAAGAACGCGCTCTACAGCCGGCAATACGCCGCCGCCCTGATCGCTCATGCTGAACGCATCGAGTCATTGATCGACGCGGAGGCTGCAGTGGCCGACATCGGAGCCAGCCAGACGCCCGCGGAACCCGCTCGCTCCGAGCCTCCCGCGGAACCGGCCCCCAAAGAGTCGGCCGCCGAGCCCGCGCCCAAGGAACCGCCCGCCGAGAACTCGCGCTTCGACGCCCCCGTGGAACCCTCCCGCAGCGAACCGCCGGCGCTGCCCCCGCGGATCGAAGCTCCGGTCGAGCCCGCTCGCGTCGTCGCGGTCCCGCTCACCCTCCCGCGCGCGGGAGAAATGCCCCGGCCGAACCGGGAACTCGGCGTCACGCAGGCCGATGCCATCAAGGCCGCCCTGCGCGTGATCGGGCATCCCGCGACGCTGGGCGAGATTTTCAATACGATCAAGTCGCAACGCCTGCCGGTGAAGCTGACCAGCGCGGAAAATCTTCGTCTGGTGATGAGCCGCAGCGAGGATTTCGAGAGCAACATGGCAGGGCAATGGCAGTTGCGGCCCTCCGCCGCCGGGTTCTCGGAGCCCGCGCCGGGGAACCTCGTGGTCGCGGGGCAGGTTTAACGTCCGGACCGGCCGCCGGCCGGGATCGTCCCCGGCGCAAGGATCGAACGTCCCGTCCGCGGGTGTACGACGATGAATGTTGTCACCATCGAAGTCCCCGCCTCCACTTCCAATCTCGGCCCGGGCTACGATTGCCTGGGTGTGGCGCTCCGGCTTTCCAACCGCATCACGGTGCGCCGTCTGCGCCGTGAAGCCACGCCGGACGGTCTGGCCGCCACCAAGATGGTGCGGGAGGCCGTTTGCTCGTTTTGGGAACAGGCGGGCGTCGAGCCTTTCCCTTTTTCCTGCGAGGTCGCTGGCGACGTGCCGGTCTCGCGCGGGCTGGGCAGCAGCGTGACCCTGCGATTAGGTTTGCTCACGGGTTTGAACGCCCTCGCCAGCCGGCCGCTCACGAGGCAGGAACTTTTTGAAATCTGCGTCTCCCTGGAGGGGCATCCCGATAACGCCGCGCCGGCGCAGTTCGGCGGGTTCACGGTGGCGGGCGGCGGCGAGGAGGGTAATGGCGTCGTGCGGTTCGCGGTGTCGCGCCACCTGCACTTCGTCCTGCTGGTGCCGGACTTCGAGATTCGCACGGACGACGCGCGCCGCTTGTTGCCGGAAGCGGTTTCCCGGCGGGCGGCGGTGGCCAGCAGCGCGCGGGCCTGCCGGATCACGGCGGCGTTCGCGGCGCGGCGTTACGAGGCGTTGCGGGACACTTTCGAGGACGACGCCTTTCATCAACCGCACCGGCTGCCGCTGATTCCCTTTTTGCCCGACGTGCTGACGGCGGGCCGTGCGGCGGGGGCGCTCGGCGGTTTTTTGAGCGGTTCGGGCTCCACGATCTGCTGCCTGACACTCGAATCCCCGGAAGTCGTCGGCGACGCCATGCGCGGGGCATGCGGTTTGCCGGGCGCACGCACCGTCATCACGACGGCCGACAACCGGGGAGCCAGGAAGAAAGGATGAAGGCAGAAGGCAGAAGGCAGAAGGCAGAAGTTCGGAGAAGAAATCTCCCGGACTGCTGTCTCCCGGCTTCGTCCCGTGCTTTCCTCCTTTTGTTCCTGACCTCTGTCTTCCCACTTCTGCCTTCTGCCTTCTGCCTTCTGCCTTCGCCTGATGCGCCGCTGGGTTGAGAGTTTAGAGCAGTTCGCCATCGACGTGATCCTGGAACGTCGGTACGGCAAGCGCGCGGCGTTGTTGCGCGTCTTCCTGCTGCTGCTCTCGCTCGTGTTCGAGCAGATCGTCCAGGCGCGCCTGTGGCTCTACCGGAACCGCTACCTGCGCAACCGTCCGCTCGGCTGCCTCGTGCTCAGCGTCGGCAACCTCACCGTCGGCGGCACCGGCAAGACGCCCGTGGTCGAGCGGCTCGCGCGCACCCTGCACGAGGGTGGACGCAAGGTCGCCATCCTCAGCCGGGGTTACAAGAGCCGCCGCCCGCCGCTGCTCAAGCGTCTGCACGGGAGATTGACCGGGCGCATCAACGAGTCCATCCCGCGCGTCGTCAGCGACGGCCGGCGCGTGCTGCTCGGTTCGCGTGAGGCCGGCGACGAACCTTTCATGCTCGCCACCAACCTGCCCGGCGTCGTCGTCCTCGTGGACAAGGACCGGGTGAAGGCCGGGCGGTACGCCATCGAGCATTTCGGCGCGGACACGCTCATCCTCGACGACGGCCTGCAATACCTTCACCTCCAGCATCGGCTCGACTTCGTGCTCATCGACCGCCAGGCCCCCTTCGGCAACGAATACCTGTTACCGCGCGGGACCCTGCGTGAACCCCCCGCCAACCTGCGTCGCGCCAGCCACATTTGCATCACCAAGAGCGAGGGGGCCGACAACTCCGCGCTCGTCGCACGCATCCGCCGCTACAACCGCACGGCCGAGATCATCGAATGCACCCACCGGCCCCGGCATTTACAGGAAGTCTACACGAAGAAACGGCTGGGGCTCGACCGGTTGCGTGGGATCAACATCGGGGCGTTGAGCGCCATCGCCGCGCCGGAGAGCTTCGAGGCGGCGCTGCAAGGGCTGGGCGCGAACGTCGAGCTTTCGCGGCGTTTCATCGATCACCATCGGTTCAGCCAGCAGGAAATCCGGACGTTCGCGGCGCGGTGCGCCCGGCGCGGGGTGGACATGATCCTGACGACGGAAAAGGATGCCGTGCGGTTCCCGTCGAAGATGGTGCTGGAGGTGCCCGTTTATTTGTTGCGGGTCGAGATCGAAATCCTCAGCGGCCGGGAAAGCTGGCAGGCGTGCATCGACCGCATTTGCCAACCGGGACCGGTGTTGCGGCCGTACGAGGTGGTCGGGGCAGGACTTTAACACAGAGACACAGAGACACGGAGACCGGAAGAGGCCGGAAAAGAAGAGGGTTTCAAAAAAGGCGGAGCATCTCCTTCTCCTACCCTTGCCTTCCTCCTCCGGTCTCCGTGTCTCTGTGTCTCTGTGTTAAAGTCCCGCTTCCCGTTCACGACGACCGCTCGTCCCACTCCGGCAGCGTGAACGCAAACCGCGCGCCCTCGTTCTCCTTGCCCTCAGCCCAGATCGTCCCGCCGTGGCGGTGCACGATGCGCTGGACCAACGCCAGCCCGATACCCGTGCCCTCAAACTCCGTCGTCCGGTGCAACCGCTGGAACGCCCCGAACAATTTGTCCACGTACTGCATGTCGAACCCCGCGCCGTTGTCGCGGATGAAGTACGTCGCAAACTCCGGCCCGGCGATGTTGCCGCCGATCTCGATGCGCGCCTTTTCACACTGACGGGTGAATTTCAGCGCGTTGGCGATCAGGTTCATCCACACCTGCCGCAATAAATTCGCGTCGCCCGTCGCCGGGGGCAACTGGCCGATCTCGCATTCGACCACCCGGCCCTTCTGCCCTTCGCTCAGTTCCCGGTAAGCGTCGCGTACGATGGCCGTCATCTCGACCTTGGCGGTTTGCAGCGGCTGATAGCTGACCTTCGAGAGCGCCAGGAGGTCGTCGATGAGCACCCCCATCATCTTGGCGTTGTTGGTGATGCGTCCCAACGCCTGACGACCCTCGTCGGTCAACTGCGGCGCGCAGTCCTCGATGAGAACCTGCGAGAACCCGTTGATCGCCCGCAACGGCGCACGCAGGTCGTGCGCGACGGAGTACGAAAACGCGCGCAGTTCGTTGTTGGCGTCCTTGAGTTGGGCGTTGCTGCGGCGGGTTTCGTCCTGCGCGCGGTTGGTACGCAGGATTTGCAGCGCCAGACCCGCGAAGACCGCGAGCAACAGGCCGATGCTAAACAAGCCGCCCACCGTCTGGAACACCAACCCGCGGACGCGGGCGCGTTCCAGGATGTGCAGGCGGTTCTCCATGAGGACGTTTTCGGTGGCGGTCATGGCGTCGATGCCGGTGCGGATCGACTCCATCAATTGCGCCGCCGCGATGGAGATGAACTTCGGCCCCAGCGCTTCCACTCCCAACTGCTGACGCTGCCCGATGCGGGTGCGGGCGAGTGCGAGCCGTTCGTCGATCTGAGCGCGCACCTTGTTCAAACGGACGCCCTGCGCCGGGTTATCCGCGATCAGGTCGCCCGTCGCGGCGAGGAGGCCCGGCAGCGAGGCCGCGCTGGTCTGGAAGGATTGCAAATAAACCTCGGTGCCGCTGACGACGAAAGACCGCTGATTGTTATCCACTTCCTGCAGGGTGGAACGGATTTTTTGCAGGCTTTCGACGACCTGGTAAGTGTGTTTTACCAGCCGCGTCGCCTCCACCTGATGCTCGACATTGGCGTACGCCAGCGCGCCCAAGCAGACGAGCAAAACCAACGCGGTGGCCAATCCCACGAGCAGCCAGCGCGGCAGTTGCTGGACCTGACGGAAAAACGGACGGAGCTTCATCACACGGGGAACCTACACCGGATAAGCAGGCAGCAAGCCAAGGCCAGAAAGGATGAGCCGAGTCCTTTCTGACTCTACCGTTCCACGCGCAGGACGTGCGCCGGGCGCGCTTGCGGGTCGAGCGCGACGTAGTTGCGTCCGTCGCGCCACTCGAAGCGTTCACCCGTCAGGAGGTCACGCACCCTCCAGACACCGCCCCGCTCCGTGAAGCCGAACGTGTCGAAGGGCACTTCGACGTGTCCGCTCTGGGCGTGGTACGGATCGAGGTTGACCGCGATGATGACAATATTGTCCATCGCGGGAGTGGACTTCATGTAACAGAGGATTTGGTCGTTGTCGCTGGGCAGGAATTGCAGGTTATCGTAAAGGTGCAGCGCGCGGTTTTCCTGGCGGATGCGGTTGAGCTGGGTGATGTGCTCCTTGATATTGCCGGGCGCGTTCCAGTCGCGTCCCTTGAACTGATATTTCTCGCTGTCGTAGTATTCTTCGCGGCCGGGCAGCGCGGCGTTTTCGCATAACTCGAACCCCGCATAGATGCCGTAGACACTGGAAAGCGTTGCCGCCAGGGTCGCGCGGATCATAAACGCCGGCCGGCCGCCGTGCTGGAGGAAGAACGGCAGGATGTCGGGCGTGTTCGGGAACAGGTTCGCCCGGTAGTATTCCTTCATCTCGGTCTGCGTCAGCTCGGTGAAATACTCGGTCAGCTCCGCCTTGTTGTTGCGCCACGTAAAGTAGGAATAACTCTGCGTGAACCCCGCCTTCGCCAACGCCTTCATCATCTTGGGCTTCGTGAACGCTTCGGACAGGAACACGGCGTCGGGAAACTCCTTTTGCACGCCCTCGATGAGCCAGCCCCAGAACGCCACGGGTTTCGTGTGGGGATTATCCACGCGGAAGATGAGCACCTCCCGCTTGCACCAGAAGAGGATGATGTCCTTCATCTCCTGCCAGAGCGCCTTCCAGTCGTCGCAGTGGAAGTTCAGCGGGTAGATGTCCTCGTAACGCTTGGGCGGGTTTTCGGCGTATTTGATCGAGCCGTCCGGCCGCTGGTAGAACCAGTCGGGATGGTCCCTGACGTACGGATGGTCCGGCGAGCAATTGATGGCGAAATCGATGGCGACCTCCATCCCCCGGGCGCGGATTTGCTTCTGGAGCCAGTCGAAGTCCTTCAACGTGCCCAGCGTCGGCTCGACCGTTTTGTGCCCGCCCGCCGGTCCGCCGATGGCGTACGGGCTGCCGGGTTCGCCGGGTTCGCTCGTCACGGAGTTGTTGCGACCCTTGCGTTTCGTGAAGCCGATGGGGTGGATCGGCGTGAAATAGATCACGTCGAAACCCATCGCCTTGGCGTCGTCCACGCGGCCCAGGCAATCGCGGAAGGTCGAGGTCGTATCCGACTTGCCCTCGGCCGACCGGGGGAAAAACTCGTACCACGCGGCGAACCTCGCCCCGGGCCGGTCCACGTAGACGGGGATGGACGGGCGGAGTTCGGTGGCAAACTCGCGGTCCACGTAAGTCGCCATGAGGACGGCGAGTTCGGGGTCGTGCGCGATGCGGTCCACCTCGGAAGGCGGGGCCGCGCGCATCGCGGCGGCGAGTGCGGTCAGGCGGGCGGCGTCGGCGGGAATTTTCTTCGCCAGAGCCGCCGCCTTTTCGAGAATCTGCGCGCCTTCGACCGTCTCCGTTTCGAGGTCGGTGATCCCGGCCTGGAACTTTTTGACGAACTCGTGCTGCCAGGTGGCGAACGTGTCCTGGTAAGCCTCGATGGTGAACTCGTGCCGTCCGACACCCTCGAACCGGCACGACGCGCGCCAGCGGTCGTTTTCCACGAACTGCATCGCCGTTTCCTGCCACGGGTTTTTGACGCCGACCGGACGCCATTTCAGGAGGGCGGCGGTGATGTCGTGGCCGTCTTTGAAAATATCGGCCTCGACGGTGAGAAGCTCGCCGGTCACGCGCTTGAGCGGGAGTTTGCCGCCGTCCACGAGGGGCGTGACGTTCTCGATGACGACGGTGGGCAGACGTTGGACGTTCATGGGAAAACAGGGCGGCAGCCGGGGGCCTACTTGTACGCGTAGGCCATCTGCCAGGCGGTCGATTTCGCGGAGGACCGCTCGACCTTGACGATCAAATAATAACTGCCGGTGGATTCCGGCTTCACATCGACCTCGGCGAAATGGGTCGAGCCGCTCGCTTGCTCTCCAGTGTGACCGTCGATGAGGTTGCCGTCCTGATCGTAGATGTGGACGGACAGCTTCGCGCCTTTCACATCGGTCCAGAGGTAGAAGCGGTACTCGTTGTTCTTGAAGAGTTGCTGGCGAATCGGCGTGTTGTCGCCCACGGGCAGCGAGCCGTTCCAGCTTTCCTGCCGCAGCACGTAACCTTGCTTGGCATCAGGCTCAAACACGCCCGGGTACGATTCGCCCGGCGTCAACTCCGCCTCGGACATGTCGCCGAGGCTACTCCCCGCGAGGACCATCGTCAGCGCGGCGACGACGGGCACGCCCAGGAGGATCGTGCGGCGGAGAGTGCGGGTCATCATGGGAGGGCGGACGGCGAGAAATCGTTTTCCTCTACAACGGCAGCCACCGCGCGCGTGCGCTTATGTCGCACGGACACGCGCTCCGAAAAAGGAACAGGCTTCCAACGTCTCTCGACACTGGAAGCCTGGAAATGAAACGCGGCGAAAACCGAGGCCGCGTGGAAAGCAAGAGGATGAACGCTCAGTACCGGTCCCGACGGCCACCGCCCCCACCGCCACTGTAACCGCCCCCGCCGCCGCCACGGCTGCCGCCGCCACTGTAACCGCCGCCACCGCTACGGCTGCCGCCGCCACCGCCGCCGCCGTAGCCGCCACCGCCGCCGCCGCCGCCGTAGCCACCGCCCCCGCCGCCGTAACCGCCACCGCCACGGCTGCCGCCGCCGCCGCCGCCGTAACCGCCGCCGCCGTAACCGCCACCGCCCCCGCCGCCACGCTCCTCACGCGGGCGGGCCTCGTTCACGGTCAAGGGACGGCCATCGACGTTCTTGCCATGAATCTGGCTGATCGCGTTCGCGGCATCCTGCTCGGTCGCCATAGTAACAAATGCGAAGCCGCGCGATTTGCCGGTGACACGGTCCTGCATGAGCAGCACTTCGGTCACCGGGCCCACTGCGCCAAATACGTCCTGTAGATCGGTCTCCGTCGTGTTGAAGGACAGATTGCCGATGTAAAGTCTGGTAGGCATACTGGATTGTTCGATTCTAAACGAGCAGACAAAAGAAGCTCGGCTAATGTTTCCGCTTATCGGATTTCAAACTGTCTCTGAGGCTTCTCAACCGACAATCCACCACTGACCTGAAACGCTTTTCCTACTTTGCTGCTTCGTTCATCTTTCCGCCCCGCCGCCAAGAAAGCAAACAATAAAATGTCAGCTTTCCCCTGATTTTTCGGTCCTCACGCCGCCCGGCCGTTGGCCATCTCGGCGTGGGCGGGTTCGTCGCCTTCTTCGAGCGCGCGGGTGACGGTTTCTTCCAGCTTCGTGAGCAGGACGGGCTTGATGAGGCAGCAATAGACCTCCAGTCGCGCGAGCTGGTTGGCGTTGGCGAGATTCTGGAACGCCGTGATGGCGATGATCTTGCTGCGCACGCCCTTGGCGCGGGCCTGCCGGATGAACTCCGCCCCGCCCATCGCCGGCATGCGCATGTCGGTCATAATGAGGTCGAACCGCTCCTCGTCCAGCCAGCGCAGCGCCTCGAAGGCATCCGTCGTCGTGCGCACGGACAGGCCCATGTGGCTGACCAATGTTTTGTACAGGACGAGAATGTCGAAATTATCGTCGAGGATGAGGATTTTTTTCATGGCGGACTGGGCCGGCAAGCGGATGACATCGTTCATGGATCGGTGGGAAGTTGCCGGTCTCGGCGGTGGAAGGGTTGGTACTGCTGGAGGCGGGTTTCGAGGTGCGCGCGCAACTCGGCGTCGGGGTCGGGCGCGCCGGTAGCCCCGCGCCGCGCGATCTGCACGCAAAGCTCGACGAGACCCTCGAAATCGGACTGCGAGACGTACTCGGCCTCGATGCGCCGGTCGGGACCGCAGTTGTGGTAATTGCCCAGCGCGACGCACAACGCCCCGCAGCGCACCCCGTACAGCCGGAAGGGCGTCGCCTCGCAGGTCCCGCCGCTCATCAGGCAGCGTTGGAAAGGGACGCCGGATGCCGTGGCGGCGGCGACGAGTTCGGCGGTGACGCCCGGATCGAACATCGAAGTCTTGTCGCCCACGCGCACGATGGGACCGTCGCCCATCCGCGCGGGCGGACGTTCGGCGCTGGTTTCCAGAGAAATGACCGTCAGGCCCTCCACCGTTAGCCAGCCTTCGCGCGCCATCTCGATGGCACCCGCGAAACCGACCTCCTCGCCACGGGTGAAAAGTCCATAACATTCCCCAGGCACATTTTCGTCGATGAGCCTTTCCAGGGTGGCGACGATCACCGCGCAGCCGATCAGATCGTCGCAGGCGCGAGAATGGATGCGGCCGTCGCGCAACTCGCAGTCGGGCAGGTCCCACATCGCAAAATCACCGAAAGGCCGCACCCGATTCCGGTTGGCTTCCAGATAATCGGCCGGCACGCCGCCGAGGAAACGCCACGGTTCGTCGCTGGCCGCCGGTTCCGGGCGCACCCAGCCGGGGTGGTCCATGTGCGCACAAAAGGCGTAGCGCGCGTCCGGGGAAACCCCGTCCCCGCCCCGGTAATGAGCGATCAGGTTGCCGAAATCGTCCTCGCGCAGGGTTACTCCCCTGCACCCTCGCAGCAGGCCGACGATGGCTTGCCGCACGCACGCCTCGTGGAAAGGGGCCGTCGGCTCGCGCAAAATCGTTTGCACGATGGCCAACAGCCTTTCCTTGTCCACGGTCGGGGCTAAGGTCCGGGTGTCCATTGCGATGAAATTACTCTGGAAGCAGATTCGATACCGTCTCGAGTATATCGGCTGCATCGGGCTCGCTGGCCTGATCCCCCGCCTGCCCCGGCGGATGTGCCTCGCGCTCTCCGACGTGGTGGGAAACCTTTTCTACCGCTTCGACCGTCGTTCGCGCGCGGTCGCGCTGGACAACCTGCGTCTCACGCTGGGCGGGACGCTCGACGCCGCGCAGCGCGAGGCGGTCGCCCGTGCCTCGTTTCGCAACTTCGCCCGCGCGATGCTCGACCTCTTCTGGGCGCGCAACCTTACCCGCGAACGCTTCACCGACCACATCAGGCTGGAGAATTTCGGCCCGGTGCACGAAACGCACGCGCGCCACGGCGGGATCATCTTCCTGTCCCTGCACGCGGGCAGCCACGAGTGGGTCAGCCTGACGAGCGGGTTCATCGGCACGCCGTCGTCGATGGTGGCGCTGGATTTCAAGAACCCGACGCTCGACGCGGTGTTTCGCCGGGCGCGCGAGCATTCGGGCAACCGGATCATCGGGCAAAAGCAGTCGATGCTGCGGCTGCTGCGCGCGGTCAAGCGCGGCGGCGTCGGGCTGCTGGCCGACCTGGCGCTCAAGCTCAACCAGCCGGGCGAGTTGATCGACGCCTTCGGGATGAAGATGCACGTCACTTTTTTGCACGCGCTGTTGCACGCGCGCACGGGCGTGCCCATCGTGCCGGTCACCAATGTCCCCCACCCCGACGGCACCTGCACCGTCACCGCGCACGCGCCGCTGGTGTTCCCGCCGGGCACGGGATTGCAGGCCATCACGCAGGCATGCTGGGATTTTTTCGAGCCGTTCATCCGCGCCCGGCCCGAACTCTGGCTGTGGAACTACAAACACTTCCGCTACCGGCCGCGCGACGCGGCACCCGAAAGATATCCTTTCTACGCGCACTGGTCGGACCGGTTCGAGGAGGTGCTGGCGCGTTCGTCAACAAGGTAGGGATGGCTCTCCGAGCCAGTCCCTAATTTCTCCGGGAGGCGCTTCGTGCGCACGGAGATCATCCAAGCCAAAATAGGGACTGGCTCGGAGAGCCATCCCTACCTTGGTGACGACCGGCCGCTTGCGCTGCCGGGGCGCAGCCGCCATGCTCTCCGCGTGAGCACCACCCTGAACGTCGGCGTCGTCGGCGTCGGCCACATCGGCAAACTGCACGCGCGCGTTTATTCCGAACTCGCCGCTGCCTCCGCCGGCCGCGTGCGCCTCGCGGCCGTTTACGATGCCGACGCCGCCGCCGCGCAGGAGATCGCCGCCCTCCACGGGGCGCACCCCGCCGCCTCGCTCGAAGAATTTACCTCCCTTGTGGATGCGGCCACCGTCGCCACGCCCACCCCGACGCATTTTCCCATCGCCAGTCTCCTGCTCGAAAAGGGCAAGCACCTCCTCGTCGAAAAACCCATCACCGAAACCACCGCCGACGCCCGCGCGCTCTCCGAACTCGCCCACGCCCGCGCCTGCGTGCTCCAGGTCGGCCACATCGAACGGTTCAACCCGGCTTTCGGCGCGCTGGAGACCTTGCTCACCCGGCCGAAGTTCATCGAGTCGCACCGGCTTTCGCCGTATCCGCAGCGTTCGACCGAAATCGGCGTCGTGCTCGACCTGATGATCCACGATCTGGAGATTATCCTGCACCTCGTCCGTTCGCCCCTGGCCAGCGTGGACGCCGTGGGCGTGCCGGTGCTCAGCCGTGGGGAGGACATCGCCAACGCGCGGCTGCGCTTCGCTGACGGCTGCGTGGCCAACGTCACCGCCAGCCGCATCTCGCCCGAAAAAATGCGCAAGATTCGCGTCTTCCAGGAGGACGCGTACCTGTCGCTCGATTACCAGAACCAGACCGGCGAAATCTACCGGCGCGGTCCCGGCGGCATCGCGCGCGAAGCGGTGGAGATCGAAAAGGACGAACCGATGCGGCGCGAACTCCAGAGTTTCCTCGACTGCGCGCGCGGCGGTTTGCAGCCCAAGGTCGGCGGCCCGCAGGCGGCGGCGGCGCTGGAGGTCGCGGTGGAGATCACGCGGCAGATCGCGGGCAAGTAGCGGTATCCGTGTTGAGCCGGATGGTTCCGAACGAATCGGTTCCCAGACGAAATCCGTGCTAGGTTGGGCGTTCCCCCGCCGCCCCGCATGTCCCTGCTCAAAAACCTGCTCGACAAGGCCAAAGGTCCGGCGGTGTCGGTGGCGGGCAAACAGCTCCTTTCCTCCTACCTACAGAAATACGGCAAGATGCTTCACTTCTCCGTCCAGCCCGACACCAAAAAAATCTACGCCGAAATCCTGCTCAAGGGCGAAGAGAAACCCATCAATTTGACCCTCGACGGCTACGAGATCGCTGGCACCGCGGAGAAGCCGACGTTGCGCGTGGCAAAAGTCAGTGCCTCGCGCGAATGGCTGGAAGTCGTGCTCAGGGAGTTCGTCGAGGGCAAGCCCATCGAACTCCCGCCCAAGGCCGTCCCATTGCTCAAATTGCTGCTTTGAAGAAGCGTGTGGGAAGGTTCTGAACAGGCCGCCGCAGGTGCATCGTCACCAAGGTAGGGTTGCCTCTCCGAGGCAATCCAAATGTTTCCGGCGAGGCGCACCGCGCGCACAGAGGTCATCCAAGCCAATTTTGGATTGCCTCGGAGAGGCAACCCTACCTTGTTTGGAACGCCTGCGGCGGACCTCCCATATGCTCTTTGAGCGGTTTGACGCAGCCGCTTTAGGTCCGGCCACGGTCGCGGCGATTTATTTCTTGGGCGTCGGCGTGGGAGTCGGCGTGGCAAGCGGGTGCGTACGCAGAAATTCGATCTCGTCGTGCTGCTGCTTGATCAATGCCGCTTCCTGCAACCGTTGGCTGGCCTCATTGGCAGCCTCGATGGCCGCCGCACGTTTCCGCACGGCGGCGGCAATGTCCAGATTATCGGTAACCTGCGCCTTTTTCACGGTGAATTGACAGTCGCCTGCCGCCACCTGGAGCAAGTCACCGTTTGCCTTCAACAGTCTGATCTCCGTCCCGGCCACGAAGCCCTGCAACCCGTTGTTTATCACCACACTCGTGTCTTCGAGAAGATAGAGCACACCGGCCGGCGCACGGCGCTCGACCATCGGTTTCGGCTTTGGCTCGGCCTCGCGCACCGGGGTGGCAACCGGCGTCGGCGTCGGGGATGGCGATAGCTCTGGCGGAATGGCAGGCAACACCCCGGCGAACAGGCACACGATGGCAGCCCCCAGCCACGGGTTCCATCGGAACGGTCGCGCGATGACGACACGGTTCCGACGGAGTGCGGACAGAGGCTTTCGCATTTGCATCGACGCCGCAGGTTCATCTCGCGCGGCTGGAACAAACAGACACGGCTTTTATGAAGAACGCATCAGCGCCGTGGCGGAAAATTGTAAGGACGATGTAAAGTTCGTCCCGATCATCCCCGCTCTCGGCGAATCCAGCGACTACCCTTCGCGGCAGCACAAAGCCCACGGTTTTCGCCGTGGGCTTTGAAAAACTCCCTGCGCTGAGGGAAGTCGCGTTACTTCCGGTTGCCGCCGCGCGAACCGCCCTTGTTGCCGGCCCTGGACTTGGCCTTGGCCTGCGGCGTCGGGCTGGCGTTCGCCTTGCGGGTCTTGGTTTCCGCGCGCCTGGCGATGCCGGCCGTGCGCTTGGAGCCGATGCTGCCGCGCTTTTTGGCCTCGCCGGATTTCTCCTTGGCGGGAGCTTTCGCCGTCGTGATCGCGTCGGACTTCTCTTCCTTCGCGGATTTCTTGTCGGCCGGCGCGCCCACCTGCTTGGGGGCGAGTTCGTCGGCGGCGGGGGCGTTGTCCACCCATTCGATATAGGCCATCGGCGCGCTGTCGCTCATGCGCGGCCCGAGCTTGATGATGCGCGTGTAACCGCCGTTGCGGCCCGGCGCTGCGCGGGGCGATTTCCTCGAACAGCTTCTTCACCATGCCGGTGTGGTGCAGGTACGAGATGGCGTTGCGGCGGTCGTGCAGCGTGCCGCGCTTGCCGAGGGTCAGCATCTTTTCCGCGAACGGACGCACGGCCTTGGCTTTGGCGAGCGTGGTCTTGATGCGGCTGTGCTCGATGAGGCTGCAAACCTGGTTGGCGAGCAGCGCCTTGCGGTGCTCGGCCGTGCGGCCCAGCTTGACGGTTTTCTTTTGGTGTCTCATGACAAAGAACGGGTGCGCCTCGGCAGCCGGCGGGAGGGGCGTATTTACCCCCGCGCCGGCCGTCCGGGCAAGCGAATTCTTCTAGCCGTTGAAGCTCAGCGCGACGCCCGCGCCGTCCATCCCGTCGCCGCCGGCGGCGGGCAGCTCCACCAGGCCGCTGTCGAACTTCATGCCCAGGCCCAGGCCGAGTTGCTGGAGCTTGTCCTTGATCTCGTTGAGCGACTTCTTGCCGAAGTTGCGGTACTTGAGCATCTCGCCCTCCGTCTTCTGCGCCAACTGGCCGACGGTGGTGATGTTCGCGTTGTTGAGGCAATTCGCCGCGCGCACGCTCAGTTCGATCTCGTTGACGCTCATGTTGAGCAGCTTCTTGAGCTTGGCGTTCTCCTGGCTGACGCCCTCCGGCGTCGTGTCGAACTCGATGACGTTTTCGTCGTAATTGACGAACACGTCGAGGTGGTGGCGCAGGATCGCGCTGGCCTGGAGCAGCGCGTCGTTCGGGTCGAGGCGGCCGTCGGTGTAAACGTCGAGCACGAGCTTGTCGTAATCGGTGCGCTGGCCGACGCGGGTGGCTTCCACGGAGTACTTGACCTTCGTCACAGGCGAGAAGATCGAGTCGATGGGGATCAGGCCGATGGGCTGGTCGGCGCGCTTGTTTTCCTCGCCCGTGGCGAAGCCGCGGCCGACGCGCACCTCGAACTCGGCCTCGAACTTCATGCTTTTTGTCGACCGTGCAGATGAGTTGCTCGGGGTTGAGCACCTCGCACTGGTCGGTGGACTGGATGTCGCCGGCGGTGATGGCGCCTTCCTTGTTGGTGTTCAGGGTGAGGTTGCGGATCTCGTGGTCGTTGGCCTTGAACTTGATCTTCTTGAGGTTGAGGATGATGTCGGTCATGTCCTCGACGACGCCGGGCAGCGCGGTGAACTCGTGCTGCGCGCCCTCGACGCGGACGGCGGTGATGGCCGCGCCTTCCAGCGAGGAAAGCAGCACGCGGCGCAGCGAATTGCCGACGGTGTGTCCATAACCGGCCTCGAAAGGCTCGGCGGTGAAACGGGCGTAGGTGGGGGTGGCGGTGGTCTCGTCTTTGACGAGGGTTTTGGGCATTTCAAAACGCCCGAGGCGGATAGGCATAACGGTTCTATTTTTGCGGCACCGGGTTACCCCTGGCGAGTCGATGGCCGGCGCAGCGGCAGGCAATCCAGGGACCAACGGCGCGATTTTTGGGAAGGCTCGCGTTTGGGAACGGAGAAGAAACACCATTTTACTCGCGCGTGCAACCTCTTTTTGCAGGTGATCGAACATGCTATCGCACACACGAAGCATATGTTTTGCATATCTTATGCATACTTTGTATGCTGCGCGGTGCATGTAATATGTGCATACGCCGTCTATGCCTACGACAATGAATCCCTACATGGCCGACTTGCTGAAACGTGCTTCTCAAGTGTTACCAAATACTGAGGAAATGGTTCTGACGCTCGCCAAACGAGTCGCCGAGCTTTCTCACGGAGCATCCCCATACATTCTCAAAGCGGCCGACATGTCAGACGTCGAAGTCGCTTTACGCGAAATCATTGATCGAAAAATCGGTCCTGATCGTGTCGAAACAAATGAAACCCAGCGACTGCAAAAGCTTGTTGACGAGATTGCCGCCAAACGTTTTCCATCTCTCGCAGGAAAATGATTGCCGCGAATGGGTAAATACAGGGATACACACAAAGAATTGCACGCCCTGATCGTCGCTCAGCTTAAAGCCGATGCTCTGGATAAAAACGAGCCCGATTCGGCCTCGCTTGACGAATTGTTGGAGATCAAAGCCGACTCCTTGCTTTTGGAGTACGAGCAATTGGCAGCCAAACGGACTCAATTTTCGTTCTGGTACGGCGTTTGGCAGAGTTTGGTAGGTGGTTTGCTCGTGTTCCCGATCCTTGCACTGCTTGCTTTTACCCTTTCGGGTTTCAAGCTCAACATCTTCCGCATATTGTCGGAGGATACGACTCCGCCAACTGCGGCTGTCGCACCAACACCGAGACCGGCCACGCCTACCACTACGGTCCATTAGGCGATCTAGAATCGTTGCATCGCTGTCACGCCCGGAACAGCGCGCCCATCCTCTTGCCCAGCAGCGCGCTCGCGCCGAGGATCGTCACGCCCAGGAACGCCATCGCCCACACGCCCAGCGCGCTCGCCACCGCCCGGCCCGTGCCGAGCAGCTTGAACAGTTCGTAGATCGCCTTGGTGATCGGGATAATACTCCTGCTTTTGCGCGAGCAGCAGCGAATCGCTGACCTCCAGCATCGCAAAGGAAAACGTCAGCAACCCGCCCGCGAGCAGGTTCGCCGCGATGAGCGGCAGCGTCACCCGCCACAGCGAGCGCCACGGCGGACAGCCGAGGTTCTGCGCGGCTTCCTCCAGCGTCACGCTCGTCTGCTGATACCCCGCCGCCGCCGAGCGCACCATGTACGGCAGCCGCCGCACCGAATACGCGATGATCAGCAGCGGCACCGGGTTCTTGACCGGGTTCAGGAACGACGAGCGGCTGCGTCTCCTGCGTCATCGCCAGATAGCCGAACGCCAGCACCAACCCCGGCACCGCCAGCGGCAGCATCGCCACGGCGTCGAGCGAGCTGGCGGCCGGGCATCTTCGTGCGGACGACCACGTACGCGATCGCCACGCCCAGCAGCGCGTCGATCACCGTCGAAATCGCCGCGTAGCGCAGGCTGTTGCCGATGGACGGCACCGTCAGGCTGTGGCCGAGCGCGGTCCGGAAGTTGTCCAGCGTCCAACTCGCCGGCAGGATCGTCCCGTACCAGTCGCGCGAGAACGCCACGAGCACCACGCCGAGGTGCGGCAGCATCGCCAGGAAAATCACCAGCGCCGAACGCCGCCGCGCACGCCCAGCGCTCCCCAGCGCCCGACCGCGCGCGGGCCGCCGCGGCTGGTCGCCTTGGCCATCATCGTCAGGTCGCTTCGCCCGCCGCCCGAACAGCACACGGCTCAGCGCGTAGAGCAGCATCGTCGCCACGAGCATCACCGCCACCAGCGCATACGGAAACGGGTTGGTGCCGATGTCCTTGATGCCGTAGAAAATCTGCACGCTCGTCACCCGCGTGTAGTCGAAGATCAGCGGCACGCCCAGTTCCGTGAACGCCCAGATGAACACGATGGTCCCGCCCGCGAACACGCCCGGCGCGATCAGCGGCAGCGTGATCTTGAAAAACTTGCGCGAGCCGGTGCAGCCGAGGTTTTCGGCGGCCTCCTCCATCGCGGGGTCGATGTTGGCCAGCGCCGCCGCGATGTTCAGATACAGGATCGGGTAAAGGTGCAGCGCGTTGAGCGCGACGATGCCCCAGAAACGGTTCTGCCCGAGCCAGTCGATGGTCCGGTCCGGGCCGAGCAGATGCCGAGGTCGTGCAGCAGCGCGTTGAGCGCGCCTTCCTGACCGAGGATTTTCTTGATCCCGATGGCCCCGACGAACGGCGGCAGGATCATCGGCGCGAGCAGCAGCGCGGAGAGCGTTTTCTTGCCCGCGAACTCGTAGCGGTCCCCCAGCCACGCCAGCGGCATCGCGAGGGCGAACGCCGCTGCGGTGCTGCCGACCGCGAGAAGACAGCGAATTGCGCAGCCCCTCGACGTAGATCGGGTTGCGGAAAACCTCGCGCACGTAGACCAGCGTGAAGCTGTGCCCGACGAAGAACGCCCCCCGCAGCGTTTGCACGATCGGGTACAGGAAGAACACCGCGAAGAACGCGGCGGTCAGCGCGTAAACGAGGGCGGCGAGGACGCGGGACATGGCGCGGGCATCTTCACGGAATGAAGCGTCCGGTGTCGAGTGGCAAGTGGCGGGTCCGGCCGCCGGGAGCGCGCTACTTCGCCACCTTCTCCACCCCGGTCTTGCGCAACAAGTTCTGCCCTGTCATTTCCAGCGGACGCTCCACCCCGAGCAAGGCCAGCAGCGTCGGCGCCACGTCGGCGAGGATGCCGTCGTCCACCTCGAAACCCGCCGCGTCCGCCGCCACGTAGATGACGTGCACGAGGTTCGTCGTGTGCGCGGTGTTGGGCGAACCGTCCGGGTTGCGCAGATATTCGCAGTTGCCGTGGTCGGCGGTGACGAGCGCCTTGCCGCCGAGTTCCAGCACGCGTTCGACCACCTGCTGCACGCCGTCGTCGATGGTTTCCACCGCCTTGATGGCAGCCTCGACAACGCCGGTGTGCCCCACCATGTCGGGGTTGGCGAAGTTGAGGATCACCAGATCGTAGTCGGCGAGGTCTTGGAGAACCTCCGCCGTGACTTCTTCCGCGCTCATCTCAGGCTGGAGGTCGTACGTGGCCACCTTGGGCGACGGGATGATCCGGCGGTCCTCGCCGGGGAACGGCGTTTCGACCCCGCCGTTGAAGAAATACGTGACGTGCGGGTATTTCTCCGTTTCGGCGATGCGAAGCTGGCGTCTTGCCGGCCTCGGAGACGACCTGCCCGAGGATCTGCTCGAGCGTCTGCGGCGGGAAAACGTGCGGGCAATCATAGCTCGCGTCGTACTGCGTGAGCGTGACGTAATGGACGCGCGGCCAGTGCGTGCGCTCGAAGCCCGGTGAAATCCTCGTCCAGAAACGCCGCCGAAAGCTGCCGGGCGCGGTCGGCGCGGAAGTTGAAGAAGAACACCACGTCGCCGTCGTGCACGCGCGGTTCGCCGGCGGCGGGCGGCGGGAAGACCATCGGCGGCAGGAATTCGTCGGTCGTGCCCGCGTCGTAGAGCGGCGCGACGGCGTCGCGTGGGATCGAGCGCGCAAACGGTGCCCTTGCCGCCGACGATGGCGTCCCAGGCGAGCTTGGTGCGTTCCCAGCGGTTGTCGCGGTCCATCGCGTAATACCGGCCGATGACCGTGACGATCCGCGCACCGGTGGCGACGAGCGCGCCTTCGAGTTCTTCGAGGTAGCCGATGCCGCCGGTCGGCGAGGTGTCCCGGCCGTCCATGAAGGCGTGGATGAGGATTTCCTTCACGCCCGGCTGCATGGGCGATTTTGGACAGCGCCACGAGATGGTCCACGTGGCTGTGGACGCCGCCGTCGCTGACCAGCCCCAGGAAATGCAGCCGCCGGCCGGGCTCGACTCGCCTTGGCGAAGGCTTCCTTGATGACGGGGTTCTCCGCCAGCTTGCCTTCGGCGATGGCCTTGGAGATGCGCGTGAGGTCCTGATAAACGATGCGGCCCGCGCCAAGGTTGAGGTGGCCGACCTCCGAGTTGCCCATCTGCCCGTCGGGCAGGCCCACGTCCAAGCCGCTGGCGCTCAGGCGCCCGTGCGGATACGCGGCGAGGAGGTGGTCATGGAACGGGCGTGTTGGCCAGCACGGTGGCGTCGCCGTCCTGTTCGGCCTGGGCGGGCAGTCGGGGATTGATCCCCCAGCCGTCGCGGATGATGAGGATGACGGGTGGCCATACGGAAAAGATGAAGGATGAAGGATGAAGGATGAACGGCAGAAGCAGAAAAGCGGGCCAATTCGACGAGGTAAGGACGAGTGATGCAGACAAGGTGGGAGCAATCAGATTCCCTGTGAAAGCTTTCCTGCCTTTTCTGCTTTCATCCTTCATCGTTATCGCACTAGCGTGCGATGTCTCGCAGACTCGGCGCATCTTTCATCTTTTCCACGGATGAGACAACGTAACTATCTCCTCGCCCTCGCGCTGCTGGCGCTGTTCGCCGCGTCCGGGGTCTTGTATTTTCGCGCCTTTGTCGAGCCGAAGAAAGCCTTTCGGCATCATCCTGTTCGTCGGCGAGGGCATCGTCACGAGCAAACTGACCGCCGCCCGGCTCTACGACGGCGGCGCGGACCACCGGCTGGCCATCGATCGCTGCCGCACACCGCGCTCCTGAGCACTCGGCCGCCGATTTCGCCGTGCCCGACGCCGCCGCCGCCGCCAGCGCGCTGGCCTGCGGGACGAAGGTCAACCACCGCGCGCTCTCCACCGACCCCGCCGGGCAGCGGGTCACAGCCTCCTGGAATTCGCCGCGGCCTGCGCACCGCGCGACGGGCCTGGTGACCACGGGCAGCCTGACGGACCCCACCCCGGCGGCGTTCTACGCCCACACGACGGACTGCCGCGACCGCGAACCCGCTCGCCGCGCAACTCCTCGGACCGACGATGCTCGACGTCATCCTCGGCGGCGGCGGCGGCGATTTCCTGCCGGCCCACGCGGGGGACGGCGGCGCGACGAACGAGACCTCCCGCTCGACGCGGCGAACAAAGGCTACCTGCTCCTGCGCACGGCGGCCGATCTCCAGGCGACGCTCGGCCGCGGTCCGGCGCGCTTGTTCGGGCTTTTCGGCCCCGACGCCCTCCCCTTCCGCGACCAACTCCAGGCGGGCAGCGTGGCGAGCCCCACTCTGCCGGAAATGGTTGCCGCCGCCATCGAAACCCTCCAGCGGCAGCAAAACGGGTACGTCCTGGTGGTGGATGCCGGGTCTGGTCGAACGCGCCTCGCTCGAAAACCAAGGCGAGCGCGCCCTACAGGAAATGATCGAACTCGACCGCGCCGTGTCCGTCGCCTTGCAATACGCCGGGCCGCAAAGCCTCGTGATCGTCGCGGGCGGCAGGCCACCGGCGGCATGGCGCTCAACGGTTATCCGTTGCGGCAGGACCGGGGCGTGTCGCTGCTGGGCGGGATGAACGCCGACGGGGTTCCCGTCGATCACCTGGGCCACCGGCCCCGCCGGTCCCGTGCCGAACGCCTCGCCGCCGATGGCCCCGGCGGCGTTTTATTCGCCTTACGCGGCCAACGTCGCCGACGATGCCGTGGCCGCCGGGTTCGGCCCCGGTTCGGAGGGGTTGCAGGGATTCAAGGAAAACACGTTCGTCTTCGAGCTGATCCGCTCGCAGCTTTAGCTCTGCGACGCGAACACCGCCGCCGGGTCCTTCGCCGACGCCCGGCCCGCCATCACCCAGCCGAAGCGGCTGATGAACGAACCGACGATGAACGCCGCCGCCGCGAACGGCACCAGCCCGCACGCCCGCAGCACCAGCGCCAGCGGCCCCGTGAGGATTTCCGCCGTCTTGAGCATCCGGCCCGACGTTCCCTCGTGCACGCTGCGGTCGCCGCGCCGTGTTTCTTGAACAGCACGAGCCACAGGATCGTTTCCACGCCGATGGCCAGCCAACTGATCGCGTTGAGCGGCCCGCAGCCGGTAGCCGAGCAGTTCCAGGATGCCCGCCGCCGAGCCGAGCCCCGCGATGCCGAAATGCAGCGGCAGCAGCGAGCGGTGCGTGTGCCACGCGGGCACCGCCGTCGCGCCGATGAGCACGCCCGTGTACGTCGCCAGCAGCATCCCCGACAATCCCGAAATGACCACCAGCGCGACCACCGCCACATGCAGCAGCGTCGTCCAGGATGCCCTCGGGAACAGAGTGCCGCGCGTAGAGTTCCATCGCCAGCGCGCCCGGAATGACGCGCGATACCGAACGGCGTCAGGATGTACACGCCCATCGACATGGCCGACTGCGGCTTGAAAATGCGCAGCATGTTGAGAAACAACAGCGGCCGTCCGAGGTCCATGATGAGCAGCATCGGGCGTGAGGATGCCGCCGACCGCCGCGATCCACATCGCCGGACGCGTGATTTCCATGCCGCCCGAGGAACACCGTCGCCATGGCGATGACCGCCGCCATCCCGCCCGCGCCGCCGATGAAAAAGTAGAGGGGAATTTCCCAGGTCCAGACCGGCGGCTTGATGACCGGCATCCCGTAATAACCCGGCTTGCCGGCGGCGTCCTCGCTCGCGCCGAGGCGGCGGTTCGGCTTGCTCGGCGGCGCGACCGGGATCGGCCCGCCGGCCACGTCCACGCCTTTGCCATTGACGCGTCCCGGTGGCGTGGGCTTCGCGGCGCAGATCTTCCAGGCGTTGCTCGAAGGCGGGATCGTGGACGTTCGGCACGGGAGAGAAAGGTTTAGAGAAACGCGAATGCCGCCAGCGACGACCAGCACCGCCCCGATGGCCGTGGCGAACGCGCTGGTCCACGCGGCTTTCAGATAGATCGTCGGCACCTGCGGTTTGGGCGGCAGGCCGTACGCTTCGGGTTCGCCCAGCAACAGGAAAAACGCGTGGATGCCGCCGACGCTGGTGTCCTGCGGATCGTAGTTCTGCGCGTCGGGATAACCGGCGGCGCGCAGCTGCGTCGACGCGCCTGGCCGCGTGCGGGCGCAGCTCGTCCAGCGGACCGAACAGGATGCTCTCCGTCGGGCACGCCTTGGCGCAGGCGGGCGTCAGGCCGCTGGCCTGCCGGTCGTAGCAGAAGGTGCATTTGAACGCGCCGCCCGCGTCCTGGAGCGGCTTCTTGCGCCGGTCGATGACGCCGAACGGACAGCCCACCACGCAATAGCCGCAGCCGTTGCAAATGTCGTTCTGCACGAGCACGCTGCCGACCTCCGTGCGGATGATCGAGCCGGTCGGGCACGCTTCCAGGCAACCGGCGTTCTCGCAGTGCTTGCACACGTCGGAGAGGAACAGCCAGCGGAACGGGTCCTCGTGCGCGGTGAGGTCGGAGAGCACATCACCCGACATCGGGCCAGCGAGTTGTTTGCCCCGCGCGCGGTCCTGTTCGACGAACAGGACGTGCCGCCACGTCGAGGCGCCGAGCGCGTCGGTGTTGTCGTAGGAATTGCCCGACCAGCGGAAGCCGTCGTCGGGCACGTCGTTCCATTCCTTGCAGGCGACCTCGCACGCCTTGCAGCCGATGCACAAGGTCGGGTCGGTGTAGAAGCCGACCGTGCGGCCTTCCTGCACGTAGGAATGCCTGCGCTGGTTGGTGGAAAGGATGCCTTCGCCGATCATGGGGGATGGATCGGATAATGCAATCGGAGGCTTAGGCGGAACCGGCGGTTGCCCTCGATATCCGTTTCATTGTGGTTGTCCCTGTTGGCCGTGTTCGGAGCCGAGCTTGCCCTTGTAATGATACCCGGGCGGCATCTGCTCGGGATGCTCGACGATCGGATCGTCCGGCGGCGAAATTTTTTCCAGGAACTCGTGCCCCGCCACGCCCGGCGGCATCCTGCCGGGGACGATCGTGCACGACAAGCGCCTTGGATTCCATGATGGTCACGTTCGGCTCGCCGCTGATCGCCAGCAGATCGTTGACGATCGCCGCCCTTCGACGGTCCGGCGTAGCCCCAGTGATACGGCAGCGCGATCTGATGGATGCGCCGGTTGCCGTCCAGCATCAGCGGCCGCATCCGCCGGCTGACCAGCGCCCGCGCCTCCACCGCCCCGCGCAACGTGGCGACCACCACGTGATCGCCGTTGAGCACGCCGAGTTCCGCCGCCAGTTCCACCGACATTTCCACGAACAACTCCGGCATGGAGTTCGTTCAGGTGCGGCAGGAAACGGCTCATCGCGCCCGTCGTGTGATGCTCGGTCAGCCGGTAGGTCGTCAGCACGTACGGAAAGCGCGGATCGTCCGGCGGCGAGAATTTGTTGTCCGGCCGGCTGAACCAGTTCACGCCCGGGTTGGTCTGGCGCGGGTAGAGCGCGTTGCTGCACCGGCGATTCCAGCGGCTCGTAATGCGTCGGCATCGGGCCGTCCTCCAACCCCTTGGCGACGTAGAGCCACGCCTTGCCGTCCGAGTGCAGCATGAACGGCGCGTCGCCCGCGATGGCGTCGAGCCCCTTCGCGCCGCGGCGGCGGCACGGTAGCCGGGGTTCTTGTTCTTCGGGAAATCGGGCACGTCGTCGCCGGTCCATTTGCCTTCCTTCTCATCCCACCAGACGAGCTTCTTGCGCTCGCTCCAGGGCTGGCCGTCGGGCCGCGCGCTGGCGCGGTTGTAGATGATGCGCCGGTCGCTCGGCCACGCGAATCCCCAGCCGTGCCCGTACGGGCCGTGCGGCTCGCGGCGGTGGCATTTGTTCACCTCGTCCGAGCCGTAGCAGCCGGCGTAAATCCAGCAGCCGCAGGCGGTCGAGCCGTCGTCCTTGAGCGCGAGGTAATCGTCGAGCTGCCGGCCGTGGTGCGGGTGGCCGTCCTTGTCCGCGCGACTTGACGACGCCCGGCGCGGTCTCCAGTTCGGGCGCGGTCTTCCAGCCGTTGATCTCGGCCAGGATCGCCTCGGCTTCCGGCTCGCCTTCCTCGTTTTCGGGATACCACCAGTCCAGCGCGCGGAGCGGCTCGTCCATCGGGTCGTCCGACGCCTGGGCCTTGGCGATGAGCCGCTTGGCGAGTTGGTGGATGAACCACGCCTCGCTCTTGGCGTCGCCCGGCGGCTGGACGGCCTTCTCGCGCCACTGGAGCAGGCGTTGGGTGTTGGTGAAAGCCCCTTCCTTCTCGACGTGCGAGGCGGCGGGCATCAGGAAAACCTCCGTGGCGATGTCCTCGGTCTTCATCTCGCCGCGCTCGATCTCGGGCGCGGCGTACCAGAACGACGCGCTCTCGATCTCCACCAGGTCACGCACCACGAGCCACTTGACCCGCGCGAGGGCCTGCCGCTGGAGCCGGGCGTTCTGCGAACCCACGGCCGGGTTCTGCCCCATGATGAAATAGCCGTCCACCTCGTGGTTGCACATCCGCATGACGAACTCGAAATGCGAATGGTCGCCCGTCAGCTTGGGCAGCCAGCCGTAGCCGAAGTCGTTTTCCTTCGTCGCGCGTTTGCCGTAGTACGCCTTGAGCAGGCTGACGAAGTACTTCGGCGTGTCGTGCCACAGCCCGGTGGGCTGCGTGTATTTCTTGAGGTAACGCGGCGAGGTCCTTGTTGTCCTCGTCGTGCGGCGGGCATGGACAGGTAACCCGGCAGCGTATCATAGAGCGTCGGGATGTCCGTCGAACCCTGGATGGACGCGTGCCCGCGCAAGGCCATGATGCCGCCGCCGGGCCGGCCGATGTTGCCCAGCAGCAGTTGCAGCACCGCCGACCGAGCGGATGATCTGCACGCCCTTGGACTGGTGCGTGTAGCCGACCGCGTAGCAGTGCGCCGTCGTCCGCTCCGGGCCGGAGTTCGAGGTCAGCGCGTCGGCCACCTTGTGGAACAAGCTCCGGCGGGATGCCGCAGACGCGTCTGCACCATCTCGGGCGTGTAACGTTGGTAGTGCCGCCGCAACGCCTGGAACACGCAGCGCGGGTGTTCCAGCGTCGGGTCTCTCTGGATGCCCAGCGGGTCCGTCGCCGCCCTCGAACTGCCAGCTCTCGTGATCGTAATGCTGCCCATCTTCCTCCCAGCCGGAGAACAACCCCGCGCCGTGCTCGGCGTCGCGGAAATCGTTTTTGATGATGTTCGAGGCGTTGGTGTAGTGGACGACGTATTCGCGGAAATATTTGTTCGTCTCGATGACGTGCCGGATCAACGCGCCGAAGAACACGATGTCGCTCCCGGCGCGGATCGGCACCCACAGGTCGGCCATCGCGCTGGTGCGGGAAAAACGCGGATCGACGTGGATGATCGTCGCGCCCTTTTCCTTGGCCTTCATCACCCAGCGGAAGCCCACCGGATGCGCCTCGGCCATCGACGAGCCGGAGATGAGGATGCAGTCGGCGTTCGCCAAATCCTGCAAGGCCGTCGTCGCCCCGCCCCTACCGAAGGAGGTGCCCAAACTGGGCACCGTGGAGGAGTGTCATATTCGGGCCTGGTTGGACACGCACACCATGCCCAGGCCGCCCGTAAAGAGTTTCTTGATGAGGTAGTTTTCCTCGTTGTCGAGCGTGGCCCCGCCGAGGTGGGCGATGTTCTCGGTGTGGTTGACGGGGATGCCGTCCTTGTGGCTGATCCAGTCCTTCTTGCGCGCCTCCCAGACGCGGTCGGCGATCATGTCCATGGCCGTGGTCCTCGTCGAGTTCGCGTCCATTCCTTGGCGTACGGCGCGCGGTATTTGATCTTGGTCACGCGGTCCGGCTGCGTGACGAGTTGGTGCGACGCCGCGCCCTTCGGGCAAAGGTTGCCCTGGCTGATGGGGCTGTCCGGGTCGCCCTCGATGGAAATGACCTTGTCGTCCTTGTGGAAAACGAGTTGCCCGCAGCCCACGGCGCAATACGGGCAGATGGACTTCGACGTTTTCACGCCGTCGGCGGACACCCGGGCGCGCATGGCGCGGGTTTTGTCGGACATGGATTCCAGCCCGGTGCCGTCGAGACCGTGGCGAATTTGCTGGAGCAGCGGCCACTTTGCGAGCAGGGAGAGAGCCTTGGTGAGCATCGGCGAGAGCGTGTGAATTGCTTCGTGAGAGAAACGACCAACGGACTTGGAAAAATGCCACGTCCACGCGTATTTGGGAAGGGGCGGCCGTTCTCACGATCCCGACGAACCGCTTACCTGCGAATCAACCGAACGAGGCAGGCGACCTGCGCCGACCAAAATCGGCATCCGCCAGCCGAGCCGCGTCGCCAATGCCTCGGTCAGAAAAACCACCAGCAAAGCCACCAGTAACCACGCGCGGACTCCATAAAACTCCTCCTGGCGCGGCGACTGCCAGACCTTGCTCAGGTCGAGGCGTTCACCGCCGCCGCTGACGCGCGCGACGTTTTGCAATTCCGCCACCCGCGCGCGGTCGAAGTTCCACTCCGGGTCCACGCCCGACGCCACCGGACCGAACGGCAACGCGTACTGCCCCACCTGCACCGCCCCGCGCAGGGACTGGCCGGGCTTCAGCCGCGTGCTCGCGCGGAACCGCCCCGGCTCCAGACGTTCCCACACCAGCGGACGCGCCGGGCCGGTCGCGCCGTCGGCCACGATGACCTGCGGCGCGTTCTTCGCCAGTCGCTCCTCCCAGGCAGGGCTGTAGAGGAGGTCGAGGTCGAACTGCGAACCGTCCACGCGCGGACGCAACGCCAGCCCCGCCGGGACCTCGCTGCCCATCAGCCAGCGCGCGAGCGTCTGGAGGAAATCGCCGTACTCGCTCCAGCCACGTACCTTCGCTGAATATTCACCTCCGAGCGGGAACGACACCGCCGCCGTCCGCCCCAATCCGCGCTGCCAGTACGACACCAGCGGAGCGGCGTATTCGTCGGCCGAAAACGCCGCCGCCGTGGCGTCCGGTTTCAGGTAACTCAGGTTGTAACCGTCCACTTCCGGCAGCCACGGCAACGGTTTGGCGGCGAGTTCGAGCCACCCGGCGGTGGGTTTGACGCCGACGGGTTCCTTCAGGAACGCCGAGCGCGCCATCGCCACCGTTTCCTGCGCGAAAAGCGCGGGCACCGCGTTGGCGTCGCTGTTGAAGAACACCCGGCCGCCCCCGCGCTCGGCGATGTCCTTGAGCAAACCCGCGTCCTTGTCGTTCTCGGTGCCGAGGCCGATGACGCTGATCGTCGTCCCGCCCGCGACCATCTCGCCGATCAACGCCCGGTAATCGCCCGGTTCCACGGAATCCGCCGCGTCGGAGAACAGGATCAGGTGTCGCTGGCCGGCGGGCGATTTTTTGAGTTCCTCCCAACCCGCTTTCAGTCCGACGTAGATGTAAATACCCCCGCCCTCGCTGGCGATGCGCCGCACCTCGTCGGTCAGCCCGGTGCGGCTGCCTGCCCCGAGCTGGGTCAGGGGAACAATCGAGTGCGGCTCCGTGTCCACCGCGAACACCGCCACCGCGTCTTGCGGCCCGAGCAGGTCGATGGCGCGCGCGGTCCCCTCGTCGGCGAGGTCGATTTTCTCGACGCCCGGCGACACGCTCGCGCTCATGCTACCGGAACGATCCATCACGATGGCCAGCGCCACGGCGAGTTTGCGGTGTTCCATGCGGAGTTCCATCGACACGGGCAAAAGTGGGTCCACCGCGCTCTGGAAGTACCCGCCCGAACCGAACGATTGCTTGCCGCCCGCCATCAATAGTCCCCCGCCTTGCACCTGCACGTACACGTCGAGCGCGTACAGGAACTCTGCCGGCAGCTTGTACGCGGGCACGTTGTTGAGCAGCACCGCGCGCGTGCCCGTCAGGCTGCCAGCGTTGAGCGCGCTCAGGTCCGTGGCCGTCTGCACGTCGAAACCCTGTTTGCGCAGGATACCCGCTACCGGGTCATCCGGGTAATTCGTTACCAGCAGCAACCGTGGACCCGCGACGATCTCGATCCAGTTCTCGGCTTGGTTATTGCCGATGCGCGCATCCACGGCCGGGGTCAGCCGCACCTGGTAACGGTGCGCGCCGCCGACGGTGATGCGGTCGGTGAACCGCGCAAAACCTTTGCCGCCGCGCACGGTGACGTTGCCCGTGCTCAACGGGCGGCCGTCGCGCGTGACGACGAAGGGCACCGTCGCGTCGGGCGTGCCGGTCACGTCGAGTTCGATGATGAACGGCTCGCCCGGTTGCGCGCGGGCGGGCAGGCGCAGGTCGGTGATGCCGTAGTCCGTGGCGAGCGGCGGCGTGACGAGCCGGTAATCCAGACTGACCCGTTGACGGATCAGCCGTTCGCCGATGTCGCCGAGCGGCTCCGTGCTGAACCCATCCGTGAGAGCGAGAATCCGCGCCGCCCGGCCGCTGGTCATCTGCGAGAGCGCGTGCCGGAGGGCCAGTTGCGTGCGGGTGGCCTGCACGCTTTCGGAATAATCGCCCGTCCCCTCCGCGCGCACCACCGGCACGTCCGCGTAATCGACGTAAAACAGCCGGTCGTCGGGACCTTTCGAGCGTTCGAGGAGCGTTTCCCATTCGCCGAGTCGCAACGTCATCCCGTCCACCGCCGACGCCGAGCGGTCCACGAGCACCCACAGGTCCAACCCGCTACTGAGTCTGCGGAGCTGCGGTTGCATCAACGCCAACACGAGCAACGCGAGACAGACTACCCGCAACGGCAGCCAAAGCCGCAACCGCCGCCACGCGAAACCCACGACCACCAACAGCAGGAAGAGCAAACCCCACTCGGGTGCGGCAAAACGGATCATCCCGGCAACCCTCCCTCCGCGCGGGCGGCCGACGCGTCGCTTCCCCGGCCGGTCGCCGCCCAGTTCGCCAGGAACACCGCCCCGAGCGCGAGCGCGAAAAACGGCCAGAGGAAATCTTCCCGGCTGTTGTGCTCCAGCATCCGCGAGGTCTTGCCCTCCAACGTATCAACCGCGCCGGCCGTCTTGAAATCCGCCTCCCGTGGGTCCGCGAAATGCGCCGCCGCGTCGAGCAGCGCACGGTCACCCTGCTTGACCTCGAAAAACCCCGGCGCGAACGGCGCGCGCAGCGTCGCGTCATCGCCTGCCATCCGCAACGGCGGTCCGGCGGGGTCGCCCGCCACGCCGAGGAGTTGGTTGGTCTCGACGTTGAGCCGCTCGAACGCCGGTTTCTCCGCGCGCACCGTTTCCACGAAGCGGTCGAGCAGCACGACGAACGCGGGCAGCCGGTCGGCGTTGGATTGCCGCACGTCGAAGTTCACGCACAGCGAGCGTTCCGCCCGGTTGCCGCGCAAAAAAATCAGCGAGCGATCCCCCTGCCAGACAAGCGTCCGGTCACCGTCGCGGGGCGGGATCGCTTCCGTTTGTTTGCAAAGGAGGCCGTTCCAAACAAGCCCGGCGGTCAGCGGGTCATTCTCCGCGAGAGGTTCGCCGGGCAGGTAAGTCGGACTGTCCACCGCCGCCGGAGGCGCGAACAGGATTGCGTGCGCGGAGGTCGGCGGACCGGACGAATAAACATCCAGGCGCACGTCGGCTTTAGGCGATTCCGTGACGATTTCCGCCTGCGGCACGCTGCCAGCGATCCGCCGCAAGAAATCCTCTAATCCCTTCCCGCCACCAACGAACAATGCGAGCCGTTTCGGTGCGGGCCGCACCAGCGGCAGACGGTCGTCGAGGGGAAATTTATCTCCGGTCAGGACGAGTTCGCAACGGTCCTGGCCCGCCGGGAACGCGCCGCCGAGCGTGCGAATCTGTCCGGGGGCGAGGGTCAGTACGGTTTCCGCGCTCGACGCGCCGCCGGCCTCCAGATGCCACGAACGGGTTTGCGCGGCAGCGGAATGATTTTGCACGAGCGCGCGCCAACGGTCGCCTTCCACGGTCACGCCGACCCACCCACAGTTGTCCAACGGGTAACCGACCGCGAGGGTTTCGACGCCGTCGGGCACGTCGGTCCGGCGATCCGTGACGAACAACGCGAGGCCCGATTCCCGCACGAGACCGTGCGCGGCGTTCAGCGCCGGCGCGAAATCGTGCGTGCCGAGATGTGGCGTCCAGCGGTCAAGCGCGGCGAGGAGGCCGGTCAGGTCGGTGCCCGCGTAAAGCGTGGGCCGGGCGGGGTCGGTTTCCAGCAGACGCCACTCCGTGCTGGCGGCGGTGCGCGCGAGCGAACGCAGCCGCGCCGGCAGCGCCCGGCCGAGTTCGTCGCGGAACGCCAGCATCGACACCGAACTGTCGAGCACGACCACTACGCGCTGGCTCGAATCGCGCCGCAGCCAGCGCGGTCCGGCCAACAGCCACGCGAGCAGGACGACGGCGGCAAGTTGGAGCCAGAGCGGCAGGGAATTCCGCAGACGGTCCACGCGGCTGCCCTGCGCGCTGACGGGATTCAGAGCGTCGAAGAGAAACATCGTGCTCGTGACCACCCGGCGCGACTGGCGCTGGAGGAAATGAATGCCCAACACGACCGGCAACGCGAGCAGCGCCCAGAACCCGGCCGGATTGGCAAAACTCAGGTCCATTTCAGTGCGTCAACTCAATCGCTCCAGCGGGCAACGCATCGGCGCGCAACGCGTCGTGAAAATCCGCCTCGGCCGGCACGCGCGCCGTGACCACCGCGTACCGGCGGGCCTGCTCCTTCCAGATTTCAAAGTGCCGGCCGTAGCTGCGCCGATACCGCGCGAAAAGATCGTCGTCGATGTGCTGGGTGCGTTTGCCGCCCGTCTCGCAATCGGTCATCTCGACGTTGCCGCGCAGGTCCGGCTCGGCTTCGGCCCGGCAGAACGGCGCGAACACCACGCCACGCCCTTTCGCGGCGGCCAGCAGGGAAAGGTGCGGTTCGGGTGACCCGGGGAAGAGCAGGTCGGAAACCAGCACGCGCAGCGAACCCTGCCGCCAGGGGACCCGTGCGAGGGCCGGTGCCGACGGCGTCGTGGCGGTGGCGAAATCGCCGAGCGCCGGAGGGCCGCCCACGCGCGCCCATTCCGCCTCGCGCAACGCCGCTCCGGGCGTCCACGGCACGCTGTCCGCCCGGCCGACGGCGTGGCAGCGCAGCGACGATCCCGCCTGGAGCGCGCTCTCGGCGCAAAAGAAAAACAGTTCCAGCGCCCGTTCCCGCTTGGCGTCGTCGAAGAACATGGATTCCGACACGTCCAGCGCCACGTCCACGCGCGGGCTGACCTCCTCGCGGTAGAGCTTCATGGAATAATGACCCGTGCGAGCATAAGCCTGCCAGTCGATGTAGCGCGGATCGTCGCCGGGCAGGTACGGCCGGTGGTCCTGGAAGTCGATGGAGCTGCCGACCCCCGCGCCTTGCCAGTTGCCGCCCTGGCCACGCCATGTGCGGTTGCGCAAGGGCAGACGCACGCACCGGGCGGCGGCCTGCATCCGGGTCTGGATGGCGCGAACCGCGGAGTTTTCAGGCCAACGGAGCATGGGGATCGGCGGCTGGGTCCGGGCGGGGAGAGTTTTTCGGCGGCGCGGGCAGGTTGAGGCTCTCGCGTTCCATTTGTCTTGTCCGCCGGAAGGCGGGCACGCTGGCGACCAGGAGGATGATCACGCTGAGCGCCGTCGTCACACTCACCGCGAGCAGTCGCCAGCCGCTTTCCGTCGTACTGCCGGCGGGTCCCGCCAGCAGGGCGCACAACGGGACGAAAGTAATCAGTTCGCGGTAGTCTGTTCGCAGGACGCTGTCGCAGATGTTGAAGGAAATGATCGTGATCAGGCAGGCGGTCTGGATGGCGCAAAAGAGGACGGCCGGACGGGTGGTGCGCCGCAGGAAACCCTGGATCAAGGCCACCGGCATCAGCAGCGTGCCGAGCGTGGCGACGAACCACACGAGGCCGTCGGTGATCCAGTTGCTGCCGTTGAACCTGAACATTTTCTCGTTGACCAGCAGCGCGCCAAACGCCGTGAACATCGCCAGGGTGTACAGAACGCCCGTGTGCCAGCCGGGATAAAAGAACCGTCCCGCCAACTGCCCCAACCAACCCCACCGCGTGAAAGGCCGATAAATACTCGGGATCGCGCGCGGCTGCTCGCACACGGCCACCGCGCAGACGACGACCGCCACGACGAACGCGCCGAACAACACGCCGTCGGAACGAGGTGAATATAATTGCGCCGCCATCGCCACCAGCAGACCCGCGCACGCCAGCAACCGCATCACCCCGGAATGATTCTCCGCCGGCGGAGCGATACGCGCCGCACCCGCGTCGAGCATCAACAGGAGCAGGATCACGCTGCAAACGAGAGCGGTGCCTATCGAGGGCAGGTCCGGCAGCGTGGAGGTCATCCGCCCACGGATGAATCCGCTGAAAAAAAACGCCGTGCCGATGTAGAACGCGACCAGACCACCCGCCACCGCAAGCGGCCGGACGACGCGTGCCGGGAACGCCGAAAGGCCGGTCGCCATCCCGATCAGCAGCGCGGACCCGACGAGCAGCGCGCCGAGCAGCAACAGCTCGTTGGCGAGATTCACCCCGCCGATAAAATAACGCAGCACCAGATAGGGCAGCACGGCGCAAACGAGCAGGAGCGATTGCACGAAAAGCGCGAACCATTTGCCGACGACGATCCGAAAGGCCGTCAACCGGGTCAGGAAGACGAGTTCGAGCGTGTTGCCACGGATTTCGCGGCCGACGGCGCTCAACCCGCTGATGGGGATGATTAGAAGCGTGGGCACCGCCACCATGAACCAGAAAAAATACGCCCCTTCCGACGCGCTTTCCCCGGCGGCGGCGACGACGAGACTCAGCACGAGGTCCAGCAGCATGAACACTTGCAGCAGGATGAACAGGAACACAAAGACGCGCGTCCGCACGCCCTGGCGCAGTTCCTTGACGAGCATCGGGCTGAGCCAATCGGCGAAGTCCGCGCGTGGCGGCGCGAACAACGGAATGGCGGGCGGAGGAAGAGCGGCGTTTTCCACGGGAAACGGTGGGTTCAAATCTTCTTGAGCATGTCCACGAAGGCGTCTTCGAGCTTGCGGCTCTCGCGATGGAAATCGGTCACGGGGAGACCGTCCTGGAGCATCCGTTTGAGCTGCGCGGCGACGGCCTCCGGTTCGGAGGAGTCGAAGCTCATCCGCGCGCCGCGTTTGTGCGTATCCAGCAAGCGCACGCCGGGGTTGACGGCCACCCATTGCGTCAGCAGGTCGGGTGACCCATGCACGTGTACGTCGAAGACCGCCACGCCGTCCTGACGATGCTGCAAGCTCTCGGCCGAACCGTGATGCACCACCATGCCGCCGTCGATGAAGAGCATCGTGTCGCACATCTCGCCGAGTTCCGAGAGGATGTGCGAGCTGATGAAAATCGTCTTCCCCTCGCCCGCCAGCAAACGCACGAGACGCTTGAACTCCACGCGCGCCTTGGGGTCCAACCCGGCGGCGGGTTCGTCGAGCACGAGCACCTCCGGATCGTGCAGCAGCGTGCGCCCCAGGCAGAGCCGTTGCGCCATGCCCTTGGAAAGCGTGTTCATCATGCGGTCGGCGATGGGCGTCAGGTCGGTGAAATGCATCACCTCGGCGATACGTCCGAGACGCTGCGAATAGGGATAGCCGAACGCCCGCGCGTAGAAATCGAGGTACTCGAAGACGGTCGTGTTCGTGTGTGCGCCGAAGGCATCGGGCATCCAGCCGACCTGCGCGCGGACGGCGGAGGGGAAGTTCACCACGTCCCAACCGGCGACGCTCACGCTGCCGGTGGTGGGCAGGTCGAGCGTGACCATGATGCGCATCGTCGTCGTCTTGCCCGCGCCGTTGGCCCCGATGAAACCGACGACCTGCCCGCGAAAGATGTCGAAGGACACGTCGCGCACGGCTTCGACCTTGCCGAACTTGCGCGAGAGGTTGCGCACGGAGATGATGGGTTCGCCCGCGCCGGGCGGCGGGGACGGCGGCGTGGCTGGCAGCGGAGGAGGATTCATCGGCGGGTCAGTCTGGTCACCGCGCGCCGGAAACAGGCCCGGCGAAAACGGCCGATTGCTTGTTCCAATGGATCGAGGGCAGCGTGTCGAAGAACGGCCCGTCCGATGCGACCGCGACGAAGAACCCGCGACGGTCCAGCAGGGCATTGACCTCGTCGTCGAGGCTCTTGCTGCCGCCGACCGGCACCGGGCTGGCCGGGGCCGGGCCGCCGGGGCGCAGGGTCAGGCGCTCGCCCGTCCGCAATTCGTCCCCGACCCAACGATGGCCGGCGGCGTCCACGTACTGGATTTTTTTGATCGTCGCCGGCACGCTGGACGTGACCACCGGCGGCGCGCCGTCGTGGGCGGCGTCGGCGTTGAGCAACTGGATTTCCGCGCGGCTCGGGACGACGGCCTCCGCGCGTTGCGCCTGCACGCTGCGACTGGCAAACCAATCGCCCGAGTAATTGCGGCCGGTCTGGTCGTAAGAACGCGAACCCTCGCTCGTCTCGGATTGGAGTGGCGTCAAGACGAGGTCCTCCGCCATCGAGAACTGCCGCGAAAACAGCACGCCTGTACGCGCCACCTGCTCTTGGACGACGACCGCTTTCTTCTGGTCGGGCAGGAACAGGCACAGCATCACGCGCTGACCATTCCCCCCAAAACCGTCCTGCAAAACGATGAAGCCGACCAGCAGCAGCGACGCGCCGACCGAGATGGCCGGCGTCGTCCAGAACAACCGGTGACGCTGCGCGGCCCGGGCAAACACGAACAGATTGAGCGGCCCCACCACGAGGGCGAACAAAACGATGAACGCGATCAGAAACGGGGCGTTGAGCGGGATGCGGCCGACCTCGTGGACCATCGGCCAGTCCGCCTGGACGAAAGAGGGATCGACGCGCCCCGAAGGCGACGCGTCGGTCAGGCTCTGCACCGTGGTCAACGGCAACGGCTTGCCGTCCCAGGGCACGATCTGCACGTGTCCCAGACCGAGGTCCGCCTCGTCCCCGGCCTCGGGTAACCCGACGCCCGCGCGCAGGGCAGGATCGGCGCTTTGCGCGCAGACGTAGAGCCGTCCGCCGTGACTGACCCAATCGCGGATCATCGTCCGCCGGGGTGCGTCGAGCGCGGTGTATTCGGCGTCGGTAAGCCACAGGAGGTCGAGACCGACGAGCGAGCGCCAGTCGCCGCCGAGCAGGCCCAGGTCAACCGAACTGCCCATGAGGTCCTGTCCGGCGTCCCTGTACAGTTTTGTCAAGGTGCCCCAAATCGGGGTTGCCAGCGCCTCGCTCATGCCGAGGACATGGGTGCCGGTGCCTTTGCCGACGGCATTGGTCCCCGGCACCGGAGTTTCCGTCTCGGGCGCGGCATACCCCTCGACCCGCACGGAATACGTCTGATAATAGTACCCGTACGACGAAGAGTTCGAGGGCAGCAGGACAGGCACGCGGCCCGTCTGGCCGTTTTCGACGTGGAGGGACTCGGCGCTGGTCTGCTTGCCGTCGAGCACGCCGGTGCCGTTGCAAACGACCGTCCAGGTGCGCGGCGAGCCGGAAGCGTTGTGGATCGTCACCCACAAGGGCAGGTAGCCGTCGGGTAAAGAATGCTCGAAAGGCGAGGAAATCTCGATGGTGACGCCGTTGGCCGCGTCGGTGGGAACCTCCGTGCGCCACGCAGCCCCCGCCCGGGTTACCCCCGCCAGCAACAGCAGGGCCGCCGCGCCGATCCGGCGAAAGGGGAGCGCGTTCATACCTTGGCCGCGCGCAGGGTGGAGGGGAGCGCCTGGACCTGCGCGGGCACTTCTTCGAGCAACGCGCGCACAACCTCCGGGGCCGTCAGACCGTCGATGCGCGCGTGGTAATCGAGCACGATGCGATGCTGCAACACGGGCACGGCGACCGCGCGTACATCCTCGAAGCTCGCGTTGAGCCGGCCGCCGAGCAACGCGCGTCCCCGCGCCGCCGCCGCCAGCCCCAACGCCGCGCGCGGACTGGCACCGAACTTCACGCCCGCCGCCGTCTTCGACTGACCCGCGTGCGTGGCATCCACGAGTCGCGCGAGGTAGTTCACCACCACGTCCGGCAGGAAGACTTTGCCCGCGAGTCCGGCCATGTCGAGGAGTTCCTCGCGCGTGAGCACGGGTTCGACGGTCGGTTCCTCGCCAATGCGGCGGTTTTGCACGATGCGTTCGAGCACTTCGATGCCGTTGCGATGCACTTCCAACTTAAACAAAAAACGATCCAACTGCGCCTCGGGCAGCGGGTAGGTGCCTTCCAACTCGATGGGGTTTTGCGTGGCCAGGACAAAGAACGGGTCGGGCAACGGATGCGACTGACCCATCACCGTGACACGGCGTTCCTGCATGGCTTCCAGCAGGGCGCTCTGCGTCTTGGGCGAGGCGCGGTTGATCTCGTCGGCCAGCACGAGGTTGGCGAACAACGGGCCGGGCTGGAAGACGAATTGCCGCTTCCCGTTCTCTTCCTGCAAGACGGGGTTCCCGGTGATGTCACCCGGGAGCAGGTCCGGTGTGAACTGCACGCGCTTGGCGTCCAGCCGCAACGCGCGGGCCAGCCCCTTGACGAGTTCCGTCTTGCCGAGACCGGGCAGGCCCTCCAGCAACAGGTGGCCGCGGGCGAGGAGCGCCGTGATGACGTTATCCACGAGCGTTTCCTGGCCGAAAAGGACGGCGTTGAGAGACGCGCGCAACGCCTGGAGACGCGGGGCGGCCGTGGCCAGTTCCGCTTCGGTGAGATGATCGCTCGTCATTTGTAGAAGTTCCGCAGCACCTCGCGTTCCTGCGGGGTGAGGTCGTCACGCCAGATCGCCTCCCCGCCCGTGCCATCGGAGGCCGCCGCGCCGGCGGAGGTCGGTCCGGTGTACGCGTTCGGGTCAACCGTGTGTTCGCCCTTGCCCACGCCCACGAGGTCGCCCGGCAAGGCGTGGTCGAGGTTGCTGGAATTGGCAACGGGCTCCGTCGCGGTGGAATGAAGTTCCGTCGGCTTGTCCCGGAATTCTAGAGGCGAACCGCTCTTGCCGCCGCCGGTTCCGCCGGGTTTGCCATGTTCACCCGGGGCTGCTGCGGCGATGAGCGCGAGCGCGTCTTCTCCCGGGTTTTCCCCGGGCTTGGCGGGACGCAGCATCGCCTCGGTGATTTTCACGCCGTTCTTCAACCGTTGCCTGAGCGTTTCCAACTGCTCGGGCGTGAGGCTCTTCATTTTGGACGGATCGAGTCCTTCGAGTTGGGAAAGCAGCTCGCGGTTGAGCGGCAGGTTGCCCAGTTCTAGCCCTTTCAACGCTTCTTGGAGATGGTCGGCGATGGCCTTGGCCTCGGCGGGGGTGGTCTGCTCGGTGACGCGCTCCATCGTTTCGAGGCTGCTCGCGGCGGTCCGCAGGTCGCGCTGGAGCGCCTGGAGGGATTGCTCGGTCTGGCCGTGCAGATTATCGCCGGCCTCCAGGCTGCTCTGGCTGTACCAATCGCGCGCGGGCTGCTGGCGGAGTTGCTCTAGGCGTTCGTGGAAATCTTCGAGGGCAGGCTCCTGCACGAGGTCCGTTTTTTTGAGGAGGTCGAGCCACTCAGCCGTTTGCGAGAGGGCAACCGGCGGGGTTTCGGGCACGAACTCTGCAGCAGCAGGCCGCGCGATAGGCACCCATGCGGCAGCCACCACGAGAACCAGCGCTCCAGCCAACGGCGGCAGGATTTTTTGCCAGCGGAACGCGTACCCGTCCGGGGCGGGTTGCGGCGGCGGGAACGTCCCCACCCCGGCGGCGGCGGCGGTGAGGCGGTTGTGCAGCCCGAGGTGCCATTCGAGTCGCACCAATGCGTCGCGCGCGGTGAAAAATCCCTTCCTGCCCGCGTACCAGGTGGCCGCTCCCACACAGGCGAGCAGGGCCGCGCCGTAGACGATCCACATGCTCCGCCCGGCCACGCCGTTCTGCCGCGCCACGAGCAGCACGCACGCGAACCCCGCGCTCACCCCCAGGCACACCGGCAGGAATACACCCAGGACGCGGCCGAAGTTATGCCGCAGGGCGGTCCACCTTGCCCGCCGACGCCAGAAGCTCGTCGCGTCGTCGGCTCGTGGGCTCGGCGTCATGGGTTCCTTTCCTGTACAACGGCAGGCGGCGGGTGGTCAAGGAAGTCCGCCGCGCCGGTCGTGCCAAAATCCGTTGACTCGCCCTCAAGCATCAATAGGCTGCCTGTCCTTCGTTGTCAGAAAACCAAATCCCAGCCATGCCAAAATTCGGAATCAACGGCTTCGGCCGCATCGGGCGTAACGTCCTGCGCGCCATGAGCCAGAGCCAGGTCGAAAATCTCGCGGCCATCAACGACCTGACCGACACCAAGACCATCGCCCACCTGCTCAAGTGGGACAGCGTGCACGGCCGTTTCCAAGGCGAGATCGGCCACGACGACGAGAACATCATCGTCCGCGGCCACAAGATCAAAATCCTCAAGGAACGCGACCCCGCCAACCTGCCGTGGGGCAGCCTCGGCGTGGATGTCGTCCTCGAATCCACCGGCTTTTTCACCGACCGCCCCAAGGCCGAACTCCACATCACCAAGGGCGGCGCGAAGAAGGTGCTGATCTCGGCTCCGGCCAAAGGCCCCGACGCCACCATCGTGCTCGGCGTCAACGACAGCGTTTACGACCCGGCCAAGCACACGGTCGTCTCCAACGCGAGCTGCACCACCAATTGCCTCGCCCCGATGGCCAAGGTGCTCAACGATACCTTCGGCATCGAGGCCGGGTTCATGACCACGATCCACTCGTACACGAACGACCAGCGCATCCTCGACCTGCCGCACGAGGACCTGCGCCGGGCGCGGGCGGCGGCGGTCAACATCGTGCCGAGTTCCACCGGCGCGGCCAAGGCCATCGGCGAGGTCATCCCCGAACTCAAGGGCAAGCTCAACGGCGGCGCGTTCCGCGTGCCGACACCCGATGGCTCGGTCACGGATTTTACGGCGACGTTGAAGAAAAGCGCGTCGGTCGAAAGCGTCATCGCTGCGTTCAAGGAAGCTGCCGCCGCGCCGCATTTCCAGGGCATCCTGGAATTCAGCGACGAGCCGCTCGTACTGCAAGACATCGTCGGCAACCCGCACTCGTGCATCTTCGACAGTTCGCTGACACTCACGCTGGGCGAGAAGTTCGTGAAAGTCGTCGGTTGGTACGACAACGAATGGGGCTACAGCAACCGCTGTGTCGCGCTGCTTGAACTGCTGGCGAAGTAGCACCGGTTTCGACCTGCCGCCAATAAACCCCGAGCCCTTCGGAGCGCCAAAGGCGCGGCCTCATAATAGCCTAGGGCAATGCCCTAGGTCCGAACACAACAATGAGCCCAGCCCTGAAGGGGCGATTCATCCGAGCGGCACATCAGCATGAATCGCCCCTTCAGGGCTGGGACAATCACCGCAAATCCTAGGGCGCTGCCCTAGGCTGTGATGAGGCCGCGCCCTCGGTGCTCCGGAGGCGACTAGCCAATCGCCAACTTCTTTTTCTTATTCTTATGCCAAAACTTTCCGTCCGTGATCTCGATGTGAACAACCGCCGCGTGCTCGTGCGCGTGGACTTCAACGTGCCGACCGAGGAAAAAGACGGCCGCGTCCGCATCACCGACGACACCCGCATCCGCGAAACCCTGCCCACGATCCAGCTTCTCGTCGGCCGCGGCGCGAAGGTCGTGCTCATGGCCCACTTCGGACGGCCGAAGGGTCAGCCCGTGCCCAAATATTCGCTTGAACCCGTCGCCGAACGCCTCGCGGAGTTGCTCGAACTACCGGTGCAGTTCAGTCCCGAATGCGTTGGCGAAGGCGTCGAGCGCCGGGTGGACGCGCTGGAGCCGGGCGAGGTGCTCCTGCTCGAAAACATGCGTTTCCACGCCGGGGAAGAGGGCAACGACCCCGCGTTTTCGCAGGCCCTTGCGCGGCTGGGCGACGTGTACGTCAACGACGCTTTCGGCGCGGCGCACCGCGCGCACGCCTCGACGGCGGGCGTGGCCAGTTATTTGGCCGAAAGCGCGACCGGCCTGCTCATGGAAAAGGAGTTGAAATATCTCCAGGGCGAACTCGCCGACCCGGCGCAGCCGTTCGTGGTGATCCTCGGCGGGTCGAAGGTGTCGGACAAGATCGGCGTCATCAAGGCGCTGATGGAAAAGGCCAATACCTTTCTCATCGGCGGGGCGATGGCGTACACCTTTTACAAGGCGCAGGGCATCGCCACCGGCAACAGCCGCGTCGAGGCCGACAAGACTGGCCTCGCGCTGGAACTCCTTGACCTCGCCAAAAAGAAGGGCGTGAAATTCCTGTTGCCGGTGGACAACGTCGAGACCCTGGAAATCAAGGCCGGCACGACCACGGCGCGCAACACCGGGCGGCTGTCCCCCGGCCACGGCATCACGGACGGCTACGAGGCCGTGGACATCGGCAAGGAGACCATCGAAATCTACAAAAAAGAGATCGCCACCGCCAGGACCGTGCTCTGGAACGGCCCCGTGGGCATCTTCGAGATTCCCGATTTCGCCAACGGCACGTTCAGTCTCGCCAGGGCGCTCGCGGCCTCGGACGCGACGACGATCATCGGCGGCGGCGACAGCGTGACGGCGGTCAAACAGGCCGGTCTGGGCGACGCGATGACGTTCATCTCCACCGGCGGCGGCGCCTCGCTCGAACTGCTCGAAGGCAAGGTCCTGCCCGGCGTGGCCGCGTTGTCCGAAGAGGAAGCCTGAGGCGCATCTTTCGCACGTCGGCGTTCGTACAAACTACCTCCTTCCCGCCATTCTCCCCGACATGCGCAAACCCATCATCGCCGCCAACTGGAAAATGAACATGACCGTCGCGGAGACGGCCAGTTATATCCCGACGTTTTTGGCGGAAACCGGCGACGACACCGAGGTGGACGTGGTGCTTATTCCGCCGTTCACGTCGCTGGCGAAGGCGTCGGAACTGATCGGCGAGGTTTACTCGCTCAAACTCGGCGCGCAAAACATGAGCGCGGAGAAAGCGGGGGCGTTCACGGGCGAGGTCAGCGCGGCGATGTTGCGGGAACTGTTCGTGCGTTTCGTGGTGATCGGCCACAGCGAACGGCGGCAGCTTTTCGGTGAAACGGACAAGACGATCAACGCCAAGCTGCACGCCGTCCACGAGGCGACGCTCAAGCCCATTTTCTGCATCGGCGAAACCCTCGAACAACGTGACGGCGGCCAGGTGGAAGCGGTGTTGCTGCGGCAGTTGCGCGAAGGTCTGGCGGGCCTGGACCACAAGCACATTCAGGAGACGGTCATTGCCTACGAACCGGTGTGGGCCATCGGCACCGGGCGCAACGCCACGCCCGCGCAGGCGCAGGAAGCGCACGCCTTGATCCGGGCTGAAATCGCGCAGATCACCGACTCAGTCGTGGCCGAGAAAGTGCGGATTCAGTACGGTGGGAGCGTGAAAACGTCGAATGCCGCCGAGTTGTTGTCGCAGCCGGATATCGACGGCGCGCTGGTGGGCGGCGCGAGCTTGGATCCGCGCGACTTCGCCGAGATTGCCAAGACGGCGAAACTGGCGAAAGCCTGAGCGGCCCGTCGCGCGCCGGGTCAGAGTTTCAGGATCGTGCCCGCCACGCCGTACAACGCGGCGTAGCCAGTATCGTTGCCGTAACCGGTATCCGTCTCCAGGTCGCTCATGCCCGAAGCGGCCTCGTCGATTTCGGCCGCGTCCGGCTGTCCCGCCCCGTTGGCGTCGTGACCTTCCGGGAGCAACTCCCGCGCGGCCTGTTTCAAGTCGTCGAGCGAGCACTCGAAACCGTTGTCCCGCGCGAGTTGGACCACAGCCTCCGCCGGCCCGGCCTGGATAATCTCCAGCCAGGTGGGATGTTCGATGGACGCAGTGATGAAACGGGAGGCAGGATCGTTGGCAGGCATGGCGAAACAGAATCGTTCGCAGTCCTCACGCCGCGCTTGCGCCGCCACGTCAAACGGTGGCCGGCTGGATGCAGTCGTCGGTGACGAGGCAGGCCGGGTCGGGGAAGCTGGGAGGAATGCCAGGGGCGGTGACGGGTTCGGCGCGTTCAAGACGGCGCACTCAGGCCCTTGCTCAAGGCGACGCAAGAGCTTCAGACTGCCCGCCATGTCGGTCGAGCAAAGAAAAAATGACTCGCCGAAGGAGATAGTTCGGGAAACCTTAGTTTGCTATGCGGATTGCTTCCCTCACGCTCGACAACTTCAAACGTTTCACGCATCTCGAAATCGCCGACGTGCCCGAGACGGCGAAGCTGGTGCTGCTCGTCGGCTCGAACGGTTCGGGGAAGAGTTCGGTGTTCGATGCATTTAATTCGTATGATAACTCCCGTAGACTGGTAGGCACAGCATATGACTTGAAAGACAATACTTTGCCGATGCGTTTGGACGTAAACGTATATGGTGGCGCAGGATTTCTTTTCCAGAATGGCAGGTGGGTGGGTAATATCGGCAAGCCCACTCGCTTCTATGGCCGGAGCAGCCTGCGCGTTGTGCCCAATATTAAACGGGTCCAAAATGCGGAGCAGCAAATCGCAAGCGATTCAGACCGTCCCTCATCTTTCACCCAAGAGGACCGGCGTTTCTTCGTCGACGTCGCTCATTTTACCAGCCAGATCGACAAGGCTTTGCGTGAACCGACTTTTCGTGGCGAGCAGGCGGACACGGTCGCTATCTTCCGCAGTTTCATTGAGCCTTTTAATAATTCCCTACGCCGCATCTTTGGCGACAATTTAGCGACAACCATCCAGATCAAAAACTTCGACAATTCTGACCCTCAGAAACCCATCCAACTCTTTTTCACGAAGGGCAGTTCGACCGTTTCTTTCGACCTGCTTTCCCACGGCGAAAAGCAGATCGTCATCCTGCTGATGAATTTCGCCGTGCGGCGCGAACGTTACGATGACGCCATCTTCTTCATCGACGAGATGGACCTCCACCTCAACACCGCCCTTCAGAAAAACGTCCTGCGCGAGATCGTCGAACAATGGATTCCCGACAATGCGCAACTCTGGACCGCCACGCACGCGCTCGGCTTCATCGAATACGCTGACGAGAGTGAACACGCCGCCATCATCGACTTCGACAACCTCGACTTCGACTTGCCCCAACGCCTCGTGCCCGCGCCGCGCCGTCACCTCGACGTGTTCGAGATCGCCGTGCCGCGCGACTCACTCTCGCGCCTTTTTAGCGGGCGCAAGATCATTGCCTGCGAGGGCAAGGATGACGCGCTCTACAACGCCGCCTGCGACGACAATTCGCGCCTGTTCGTCCCTGCAGGCAATTCCGAGAGCGTTTTCGTCATGGTGCAGGCCAATCCAGCTCTATGGGGCATACGCGACCGGGATTTTCTTCTGCAATCCGAGATCGACCATTTGCGGCAAGTTTATCCGCAGTACCGCGTGCTGCCGTATTATTCGATTGAAAGCCTGCTCTTTCACCCGGACAACGTCGCTTCGCTCAACATCCCCGGTTACGACGCCCAAGCGTGGCGCGATGCCATCCGCACGGCGAAGGATGGCCGCGCTTTACGCGAGGTGAAATACGCGCGGAGTAAAATCCGCGAGCTTCGCGTGGTGCCGTTGTTCCAGAAAAATCATGCGTGGGAGTCCAACGCGGAGGAAATCTATCAAGCTCATGCCTCGGCGGACTTCGACACATTTTATCCGGTGGTGCCGATGAAGGAGATGCCGCGCACGTATCTGGAGCCCTTCAAGATTTCCACGGGCGACCTTGCACGTGCACCGTGGATGATTCAAAAGTTGAAAGAAATCACAACGTAGTTAATCAAGCTGCCAGTGCCGCCGCTATCTTCAGAGGATCTACGGATGCTGCTCTTGGAGTTCGCCGCCGACATGAAGGAACCGGTGTGACCGAACGCTTGCATCAAGTGGTCAATAAAAACTTGAGCATAGCTTTTTTCGTCGTCGGTAACGTGCGCGCCAACCCAGGTACGGACGACGAGGATTTTTCGCGCGATGATCGCTCACGATGGGCAGTCCCCACGCGGAATCACTGCGCCGGTTCCGGGGCCATCCAGCCGCCTGCCGTGTCGCCGTCTTCGGGGAACGCCTTCAGCGGTTCGATCAAATACTCCGTGAAAGGACGCGTGCGGTCGTAGATGTTCGGCACGACCTGCTTGGCGGTGCCGTACACGCTGAAAATCATCTCCATCTTGGCGTCGAGATTATCGATATAATGCAGGGCGTACGCCTCCGGAGTCTTGGGCAGGACCGGCGAGCCGAATTCCCGCGTCCCGTGATGGCTGGCGATGAGATGCAGCAGGTGCAGCCGCACGCTCTCCGACGTGGGCTCAATCTTCTTCCACTCCGCGAACGCGTCGTTGGCCTTCAACTGCCGCCAGAGGCTGTTCACGATCTCGATGCCCATGTTGATGTGCCCGAGCAATTCGCCCCGCTCGCATTGTTCGATGCCGAACGCATCCTCCGCGACGTGGTTTTCCCACAGCTTGCCCGAGTCATGGAACAATACGCCAGCCACCATCAGGTCGCGGTTGAGCCGGGTGTAAACGCCCGCAATCGCGCACGCCGAACGCATCATCTGCGACGTGTGCTCGACCAGGCCGCCCCGCCGGGCGTGGTGGTTCGCCTTCGCCGCCGCCGTGCGCCGGAAACGCTCACCGTGCTCCACCAGAAACATCTCGCACAGAATCCGCAGCCGGGGGTCGTTGATGCTCTGGATCGTCTCGGCGATGAACTGGAAATCGCCCTCCTGCCGCTGGCGCGTCTCGGCCGGGCCTGCCATGAATTCGGTTTGCTCCGCTTTCGACAACGGCCGGAATTCCCAGTCACGCGCCTCCAGGCCGTACGTCTCGTGATGCGAAAACGTCCCCTTCAATTCAACGCAATGCCCCTTCTCTAGCGAACCGCACTGCGTGTGGATCGGCGTGTCGCTCCAGGCGCGCAGCAGCACGTGGTCGGCCGAGTCGATGAACTTGATCTCGTAGTAAGGCTTGCCGTTTTTCGTCGTTTTTGAGGTCACCACATCGACCTGCACATGCGCGATCACCTCCTTCGGCTCGCCCTCGCCGACGAGCGACTTCAACTCTTTGAGCGTCAAAATTTGCATGGCGGTACTATATATAGACAGCGAACGTCGATTTTTACAACCCCTATTGCTTTTGGCTGCCCGTTTTTTCGTCGCGCGCAATGCGCCGGGCGGACGGGGCGGAGTTTACCAAACGTGTTTACAACCGTCACGAACGGAAGCGTCAATTTTTAGGTTCCCTGTCCGGCCAAGTCCCGGTAAGACTTCGATTCGATAGCGTCAGGGCCGCCGCCCGGTAGGCCGGGGTCCGAGGGCATCTTTTTATTCCACGCCGACTGCATGAACCGAACTTTTTTACCCATCGCCGCCGTTTGCCTTTCCACCGCGTTTTGCCTCCCGTCGGCGCATGCCCAGGACGCCGCGAGCCTGACCAAGAAGGGGATCGCCGACTACAAGGCGGGCAAATTCGACGACGCCATCAAGGACTTCGACGACGCCATCAAGCTCGACCCGAAGGACGCCGGCAATTTCCGCAACCGGGGCATCGTCTACGGCAAGAAGAAGGATTATCCCAAGGCCATCGACAGCTACACCGAGGCGCTGAAAATCAACCCGAAGGATATCCCGAGCCACCAGGGCCGCGGCAACGCGCGCGTGGAGACCGGGGACTTCAAGGGCGCCATCGCCGACCTCGACGTTTTCCTCGAAGCGAAGCCCCAGGATGTCGATGGCCACCGCCAGCGGGCTTACGCCTACATGCGGCTGAAAAAGTACGACAAGGCCATCGAGGACCTCGACGACGTGCTGGAAAACAAGGCCGGCGATCCAGCGGCGCTCAACCAACGGGCGGACCTGCACCTGCTCCTCAAGCAGTACGACGAGGCCATCGCCGATTACACCGCCGCCATCAAGGCCAAGCCAGACGACGTGGGCAACTACCGCGACCGCGCGATTGCCTACGAAGCCACCAAGAAAAACGACGAGTCCATCGCGGATTGGGGCGAGGTCATCAAACGCGCGCCGGACAACGTGGTCGCGCACAACCGGCGTGGGTTCCTGTACGCGTCGAAGGATGATTTCGCCAAGGCGGTGCCGGATTTCAACGCCTCGCTGGAGAAGGACCCCGACAATGAATTCGCGCTCCAGCAGCGCGCCCACGCTTACACGAAGACGGGTGACATCGACAAGCTGATCTCGCAGTATTCGGATTCGATCAAGGCCAAGGCCGACGACGCCTCGCTTTACATGCTGCGCGGCTCCGCTTACGTCACCAAGGGCAACACCGACGGGGCGATTGCCGATTTCAGCAAGGCCATCGGCCTGAAGCCGCAGGATGCGCGGGGATACCGGCAGCGCGCCGCCGCTTACATCAGGAAGGAGCAGTACGACAAGGCGCTGGCGGATTGCAATACGCTGCTCCAGATGAAGCCCGACGACGCGGCGGCCTACAAGCAGCGCGCGGCGGCTTACAAGGAATTGAAGAAGCCCGACGAGGCACTGGCGGACTACGACAAAGCCATCCAACTCAACCCGAACGACGGGTACGCCTACATCAACCGGGCGAACATCTACATCGAGAAGAACGACCTCGAAAAAGCGAAGGCGGATTATCAGAAGATCATCGACCTGAAGCTGGAACCCGACCTCGTGGAAAAGGCGCAGGCGCAGTTGGCGCAGTTCCAATAGTCTGCGGCACCGTCGGTTCCTTCCGAGGTAGGGGCGGCTCTCCAAGTCGATCCTACAGCGTTTTCCACTTGTGCGTAAGGCCTCCGCAGCCCCGGCAGGGGCGCAAGATGTTAGCCCACGGCGTGAGCCGTGGGAATCACGGGTTTGATCGGCCGAGCCCCGGCAGGGGCTTTAGCCCTTCTCGCGGGCCTTTCCCCACGGCTCACGCCGTGGGCTAACATCTTGCGCCCCTACCGGGGCTAAAACCGTACAGGCAACCGAAAAGGCTCTATCTTTTGAAATGGTCGTACCCACGCACTGCCTCCAACCCGGCAGCCGTTCCCCGATCTACCAAACTCCCGATCCCCGTCAGCGGGACCTCCGGCCACCGTTTTTTCCAGGCGCGTTCGAGTTTCGCCGCGTGCTTGGGGCCGATGGCGAACAGCAGCTCGTAGTCTTCCCCGTCACCGAGCGCCTGCGCGACCGTGCAGCCTTCAGAGCATGGCAAACAGCCAGCATCGACCGCAAAACCCGTTCCGCCCGCCTCGGCCATCCGGGGCAGGTCCGCCGCGAGGCCGTCGCTGAGGTCCATCATCGCCCGGACCGGGAAACGCGCGACTAGCCAGCGGGCTTCCGCCAAGCGCGGTCGGAAATGCAGGTGCCGTCCGCTGGCGAACGATCCCCCGAGCCGTCCCGTGACGAAAAGCCGGTCGCCCGGCCGCCCACCTGCGCGCGTCACCGCCCGGTCGCGCCGGACGCTGCCCGTCAGCGTCACCGACAGGAAACACGGCCCCGGCGAACGCGCCGTTTCGCCGCCGACCACCTCCACGCCGAACTCCCGCGCGGCCCGCCCGATGCCCGCGTAGATGCCCGTGGCGTATTCCACCGATGCGCTGCCCGGCAACGCCAGCGTGACCAGCGCATAGGCGGGTTTCCCACCCATCGCCGCGATGTCGCTCAACGGGCGGCAGAGCGCCTTCCAGCCGATGGCTTCCGGCGGGGTGTCCGCCGGGAAATGCACGCCTTCGATCACGCAATCCGTCTTGAGGAGCTGCCAGCGTTTCGCCCCGGCGGGCCGGACGATGGCGCAATCGTCCCCCGCCCCGGCGATTACCCCGCAGCCGACGCTCGCGGGAAGCTGCGCCAGCAGTTCCGCCACGAGCCGGTCTTCGCCGAAATCAGCAACGGTAGACACGGCGGAAAAAGTTTATCCCTGCGCGGAACCGCCCGCCAGCAGGTTGACGACGGTGATGGAGTTGAACATCGCGTGCATCGCCATCGGCACGAAGATCGAGCCGGTCCATTCGTAGGCCAGCGTCAGGCACACCGCCAGCACGAACAGCCCCGCGAAGCTCGGAGCATGGACGTGGATCGCCGCGAAAAGCAGGGAAACCAGCACCACCCCACCCGCCGGACCGACGTACCGCCGCGCCACGCCGTACAGGTATCCCCGGAAGATCAGTTCTTCCTGAAAAGGGGCCAGGACGACGGCGGAAAATGCCGGGACGACCCGGGCCGCCAGCGAACGGTTCTCGGCGAGGAACCGCACCATTTCCTGCGGTTCCGTGTTGCGATAGCCGACGCCCGCGAGCAGGACCCGGGAGAGTTCGAGCGAGGCAGCGATGAGCGGGAACGCGGCGACCAGCAGGACGAACGCCGCTCCGAACACCGAGCCGATCCCCAGCCGCCGCAGTCCGAACGATTCGCGCAGGCTCATGCCGCGCAGTTTCATGCTGACCAGCGGACCGGCGGCGATCCCGAGGAAAACGACCTCGCTGAAAACGACGCCCCCGATCATCTCGGTCGCGCTGGGGGCTTTGGAATCCGTCCCCGGCTGCCCGGCGGGAGCGGATAGCTGCATCAGCACAAAACCCGCGAACAGCAGCACGAGGAACCCGGCGATCAGCACGTCAGGCCCGCCAAAACGCTCGGCCCGCACCTGTCCCCCAGCCTCGAACACCGCCTTGTCCGTCAGATAACCGTAGAGCACCAGCCCCGGCAGCGTGAGGAGCAGCAACGCCGCGCTTTGCGAGAGCAGCGGGAGCAGGGTCTCGGGGGAAAAAGTGTCCACGGGTGGCGAGTCGAGTTCGGCGAACGACGGGGCCTTCAGCTGACCGCACTCAACTCCCGGAACGCGGCTCCGAAGTATTTGAAGAGGTCCGTCGGCAACAGCGATTCCTGGGATTCGGGGCCCCCGCACACGCAGAGGTCGGCCGCGCGCCCGTGCAGCCAGGCGGCGCACCGTGCCGCGTCGAACAACGAAAGCTTCTGACCCGCCAGCGCCGCGCAAATCCCCGTGAGCACGTCGCCGATGCCGCCGGTGGCCATCCCGGCGTTGCCGGTCGAGTTGTAGGCGAGCGGACGGCCCTTCTCGCCGACGAGCGTCCGCGCGCCCTTGAGCAGCAGGGTGACGGGATAACGGTCGGTGAAACCACGGACGATTTCCGCGCGCGAGGCATGGTCGTTGAACACCCCGCCGCGTGCCACGGCGTCGCCCTTCGAGAGCCGTTTCATCTCGCCGGGATGCGGGGTGAGCAACCGCGGACCGGCCGCGCACTTGAGCAGGCCCGCGTCCTGCGACAACGCGTTCAAGCCGTCGGCATCCACGATCATGGGCCGGGGCCAGCGTTCGATGAGCGCGCGCACCTTTTCGGCGTTTTGCTTGCCGAGACCGGGTCCGAGCGCGAGCACGTCGAAGTCCATGTCCAGCGCATCCGTCGGCGAGGCGAGCGGCCTCACCATGACCTCGGACGAGGCCGCCGCCGCCACGACCGGGTAAATGTCCGGGTGCGCGAGCAGCGTGATCAATCCCGCCCCCGCCCGCGCGCAAGCGTGCGCGCACATGACCGCCGCCCCCGTCGCGCCGACCGAACCGGCCAGGATGCCCACGCGGCCGTACATCCCCTTGTTGGATTCGTGCGGACGCGGCGGCAACAGGCCCGCGAGCGAGGCAGGCGTCGTGACGGTGCCGCGCGCCGGGGCGTCCGGCGCCTGTTTCGCGCCGGCGGCGAATTCCGGCAGGTCGATGACGTGCAACCGGCCGACGAAGTTGGCGGCGCTGTCGGTGAGCAACCCGATTTTGGGGAAACCGACCGTGAGCGTCTCGTCGGCGATCACAGCGTCGGGGTCGGCCGCGCCGGTTTCGGCGTCGAGACCGGTCGGGGCGTCGATGGCGATGACATAGGCACCGCGCGTGCGGCGCAATTCGTTGATTTCCCGCGCGGCGCTCCTGATCGGGTTGCGCAGTTCGCCCTTCGCGCCGATGCCGAGGAGGCCGTCGATGATGATCAATCGTCCACCGATCCGTAGACGGATTGCCCGGGCCTGCTCCGCCGTGTATCGCGGAAAATCGTCGAGCGGCAGCGCACCGAGTTTCTTGCCGGCGAGTTCACCAGGGTCGTCCTGCGTGAGACGGAGGAGAACATCGCAGAAACGACGCTTCCCGAGGTCTGCGGCGGCCACGAGCGCATCTCCAGCATTGTTCCCCTTGCCCGCGTAGACGAGAACGGGTGAACACATTGTCGGCAACGTGTCTTCCACGTGTTCGGCGACGCGGCGGCCAACCGCGTCCATCAGCGTTTCCGCCGTGACGCCGCCAGCGAACACCGCCTCCTCGACGGCGCGCATTTCCGAGGGGGTGACGATCATGGCCGCCAACGTGGTGCCCGTTCCAACTGAACGCAACGGTTCATCGATGGTGGTGCTTTTTCGACGACGAATGGCTGCCGCCCCTGGAACTTTTCCCGTGGCTGCCGCCCTTGCCGTGATGACCGCTCCCGCCACTGCTCCTGCCGTGACGGCCGCCGCCGCGACTGCTGCGTCCGCCTCTTCCACGACGGCTGGAACCCCTGCTCCCGTGTCCGCCGTGACGCGAACGGCCGTGGCCACTCGAACCATACGAACGCACGGTGGTCACCGGCGGCTGGTAGCCGAGGGTGTCCGGATCGCCGTAGCGGCGTTGTTCCACCAGGGCGCTGGCGATGTTCTGCGCCCAACGCTCGCGGTAGGAACTGCTCATGATCGTGCTGGCCTCCTGCGGGTTGGTCAGAAAGCCCCCCTCGCACAACACAGCGGGTGTCACGGGATTACGCAGGACGTAGAACGGATCACGGCGGACGTGCCGGTCCTCGGTGTCCATTGAGGAAAGTTGCGCGGCGTGCAGACGGCTCGCCAGCCCGAAGCTGTCCGAGCGATAATAATAGGTCTCGAAGCCGTGCGCGTCGAGGCGCGAGCCGCTGTTGTAATGGACGCTGACGAATACGGCGTTGCGGTAAGATGCCCCGATGGCCACGCGGTCGCGCAGGGTGACGAACACGTCCGAGGTCCGCGTCATCACAGTCCTGAATCCACGGGCGCGCAGGGCACGCTGGAGGCGCAACGCGGTGTCGAGGGTGTAGATGCTCTCGTAGATGCGCTGGCCGGGCCCGCCGCCGTGGTCGTAGCCACCGTGCCCGGCATCGACGATCACCGTGTCAAACCCTTGCGGTCCATACGCTTGCAGTCGTCCCACCACCATCAGCGCCACCAGCGCGGACACGAGCAAACAGGACAACCGGCGGCGGGGCGAGGCAGCGTGGCGCGACATTCGGCAGGAGATTAGCCGAGGAGCGGCGGACGTTCAATCGAATGAATTGCCCCGGTCCGCGCACGATTTTCCGGGCGGGCCACCGGTCGCCGCAAAGAGCTTCGGACTACCGTTCGTCCGGCTTCTTGCCCCCCGGCAAACCCGTCGGGCGATCCGAGAGCTTCGGTTCGCGCACGGGCGCGTCCGCCAACCCCGGGGGCGGGGCCACCTGGAGTTGCCCGCCGTGAATCTGGACCTCACCGTCCGTGAGCTTCTGCAACCTCGGCCGGTTCGTGCCCACTTTGTTGTACACCTTTTGCGTGAGCCGCTCGCCGTCCACGCTGATCTGCGTGTAAAGGAACCCGTTGGGCATGGCTTCCTGCAGGACGTGGAGGGTGTTCTGCTGGTCCAGCAGCGCCTGCGGTTGCTGGCCGCTCGACAGGACACGGCCGAGCGCCTGCGTCGTGTACATGGTCGAGCCGCCTTCCCCGTCGCGCACGCGGGCGTAGAGCATGAGGCGGTCGGGCCGCTGGAAGGTCAGCAACGAGACCTGCCGGACCGCCGCGCTGCTGCCGGGCACGCCGACATCCTGACGCCAGATGAGCTGGCCCTCGGCGATGTCGAAAGTGACGTAGCTGGAAGCGAAGAACTTGTCGGCGTCGGGCAGATAAACGTTCGCCCGCAGACGGTGTGTGCCCTGTTCGCGGATGGGAAACAGCGGGTTGAGGTCGATCTTGCGCCGGAGGGTCTGGCCGGCGGGGACGGTCAGCGAATGGAGCTTGTAGTTCGGGTCGTAGGGCTGGATGACCTGGCCGTCGAGCGTGGTGACCTCGACGTTGAACCACTGCTTGCCGGGCGTGTCCTCGAACGTGATGTCGCGCCCGGCCTGGTTCGTGAGCGTGACCGTGGCGACGAGCGGTTCGTACAGCATGTAAGTACGCCGGCTCAGCGAAAGCTCGACCTGCACCTGCGCCCCGGCCCGGTGGACGCCGAACACGGCGGCACAGACGAGGGACAGACAAACCCACCGGGCGGCGAGAGAGGGACCGCGAGGGTGGACGGCAGACCGGCGAATAATGATTTCCATAACGGGGGCGGGCGGGCGGTTATTTGGGAGGCGGGGAATCGGACACGGTGCGGAAGCCGACGCGATCCTTGGATTCCAAGTCGGCCAGCTTATCGAAACGGCGGGTGGCGTCGAACGTGTCCGACCCGAAGTTGCCCCCGCGCACGATGGGGTAGTTCAGTTGCCCGTGGCGCTCGACGGTGCCCGTCCATTCGCTGACGTTGCCGGCCATGTCCATCACGCCGTACGGGCTTTTATCGCCCGTCATGGCGTCCACGGGCGACCAGCGGTTGTAGCCGTCGGTGAGTCCCTTGGCACCCGGATCGCGGTCGTTGTAATCGGCGCTCGTGTTCACCTTCTGAATCTGGGTGGCGTCATCGCCCCACGGGAAACGCCGTCCGTCCGTGCCGCGCGCGGCCTTTTCCCATTCCTGCTCGGTGGGCAGGCGGTGGCCCTTCCATTTGGCGTAGGCGTAGGCGTCGAACCAGTCCACCTGCACCGCCGGGCAATTCAGGTCGAGCGGGGCCTTGTTGAGTGTGCCGCCGTTTTTGGCCGCCGCGTAGACGTTCGCCCACTGGTCGTTTTCGTGACGATGACCTTTGGGGGCGTTCGGAGCTTCGTAGGCTTCGGTGGGGTGCGCTTTCAGGGCTTCGAGGAATTGCTCGTACTGGCCAATCGTCACCTCGTACTCGTCGATCCAGAAAGCCTTCGTGTTCGCCGTCACCTTGTCCGGGCCGTAGAGAAAATCGCCGGCGGGGATCGCCAGCATCTTGTTGAAATCCTTGGCCGTCGGCGCGTGGAAAAATTTCAGCCACACCACGATGCCCACCAGCCAGACGAGCGCGAACATGCCCACGGTCGTCCAGACGAGCGTGCGTTTCTGGCGGCGCTTGGCCTCGTTGACCGCCGCGATGGCCGCCGCGTCCTGCGCGCTGAGCTTGAAAGCGTCCTCGGGCACGACCTTGGGTTCCAGCGCCTTGACGGCCTGGAGCAACGCGCCCCAACTCTGGAACCCCGTCGTCCCCTCCAGCAGCATGCGGCCGAGCAATGCGCGCAGGCCCGGCGTGGCCGCCCCGGTGCCCGGCAGGCAGTCGCTGACCATGCGCGAGAGCGAACGGATGTCGTGTTGGGTCGGCGGGGTTTTCTCGTCGGGGAGAGCGGCGAGGTTGTTGAGACGCGCGCGGCCGTCGCGGCCCAGGTAAACGTCTTCGGCGGAGACGGGCGGGTGCGGGATTTTCTGCTGGTTGAGGAAACTCAACGCCTCCGCCGTCACGCGGATGCATTGCAGCGCGGTGGGATCGTCCATCGTGCGTCCCTGCGCGTGGAGATAAGCGAGATTCGAGCCGTCCACGAACTCGCGCGTGTAATAATAAATCCCCTCGCTCTGTCCGCCTTCGTAGACCGACAGGATGGACGGATGCTGGACGTTGGCCTTCGCGCTGGCCTGGGCGAGGAACGTCTGCACGGCCTGATCGTCCGCCTGGAACTCGGGCAGGAGGATTTTGAGCGCGACGACGCGGCCCATCGACGTTTGCACCGCCTCGAAGACCTCGCTGCGCTCGCCCTGACCGATCTTGCGGCGCAATTCGTACGGTCCGATGCTCTTGCCCGCGAGCGCCGGATCGGCCACATCGGCGGGGGCAGCGCCACCCTCGGCGTGCTGGCGTTCGTCGCGGCGGCGGACGCCTTCCATGATGAGGTGTTCCCAGCCGCTCGTGATCGTCTGCGACTCGGGTTGGACGCCTTCCTCGAAGGAAAATTGGCCCGACGACCAGCCGATGATCTCGTAGGCGGCTTCCTCGCCTTCCACCCCTCCGGTCATCGCCTGGATGATCTGGCCGACGCGCAGGTACAACAGGCCGCGCTCTTGGCGGCGGGCGATGTGCAAGCGGCCCGTGCGCTTGCTCACGCAGCACATCTGGATGATGTCCAACAGCTCGAACTGATCGAGCTTTCCCGTGAAACCCTGCTTGCCCACGAGGTGCCGGAGTTTCGAGGACTGTGAGCGTTGGTCAATCGGCAGTTCGTCGGTCAACGAGGCGCTCCGCGTGCGGACCGTCCTGGCGTCTTCCGTCTCGGGGTCCGCCCCGGTGGCCGGGACCGCGACAACCGGCGTGGCGGCGTGCGTTTCCGGTGTGGTTTCCAGGGCCGCCGCGACCTCGCGCGGATTGGCCGGCTTGTAGAAAACGGGCGTGCCGTTGATGTAGTCGGCGTACTGCGTCAAATCGTAGCCGGTGACGTAAATCGTGCGCAATTCCGGCCGGGCGGCGCGCAGGGATTCGTTCAGCGCGAAGCCGTCCACGCCTTCGAGCACCACCTCGGTGACGAGCACGTCGGGCGGGCCGTCCTGCTCGGAAACTTCCAGCGCGCGCGGTCCGCCGACCGCCTCGACCACCTCGTGCCCCGTGGCCTCGCGCAACCCCTGGGCCAGCGTGCCGACAGCGTCGGCCTGATCGTCCACCACCAGGATTTTCATGTCAGCGGGGGGCGGACGAAGTGTCCGGGACCGGATTGTTGTCCGCCGGAAGGGTCAGCGGGGCCTGGAAATCCTGGAGCAGGCGCACGGGATCGGCCTGCACTTCCTGGAGTTGGCCCCCGTAGTACAGCCGCACCGAATATCCGAGGTACGTACGGACCGGCGTCCCCGCGGGCGAATCGTCCGGCGCGGCCTGCGTGTCGGCGGCGTCGGGCGCGGGCGATGCCTTGCCTCTGGGCGTGACGCGAGTACTGCCCCGCCGGGAACCGGTGCGCGTGGTAGCGGGGGCCGCGCCGACCGGAGGGCCGGGCATGAGCGCCACGCCCTTGGTGCGCACATAGAGGGCTTCGAGCACCTCGGATTTATCGTTGGCCCAGTTGATGGGCTTCGGGGTCAGCCACGCGTAATCGGTCTGCGCGTTGGTCTGCATGATGGCGGTGCCGTCCACGAGATCGTAAAAGTTCGCGTCGATGCGAACCTTCTCCGGATCGATGACCACGCCGGGCCGGCCCTTGACGACGATCTTGAGCGCGACCTTCTTTTCCACCGATGGGTCCGGGATGTCCTCGACGTTGATGTCGGTGATCTTGAGGACCGTGCCGTCCGCGGCGGCGGGACCGCCCGCGCGCCCCGTGGCCGAGCCCTGGGCGGACAGGCCGTTCGCGCCGCCGTGCAGCTTGGCGTCGGCGAGATAATAGAGCGCGCCGACACTCTCGCCCAGGTTGTAGATGCGCTGCCATTGCTCGGTCGCCTTGTCGCCGAGGTCCGGCATGGCTTCGTAGGTCAGGGCGAGTTCGGCGATGGCCTGTGCATTGTCGGGTTCGGCCACGAGCGCCTCGCGCAACCGGCTCAGGGCGGCGCGCATGTCCCCGCGCTGGCGCAGGGCGCGGGCCTGTTCCAACGCGTCGCCCGAGGACCCGCCGGGCAACCGCTGCGCGGGCGCGGGGGTCGGCTGCGGCAGGGTCGAATACCCGTTCGGCGGGTCCGCCGGCTCGCTCTCGGCCGGGTTCGTGGGGATGGCCGTAATCGTCGGCGGCAGGTCGATCTTCGCGATGGTGGGCTGCATCGTTTGCGCGAAGGTCGGGACGCCGAGAGCCGCCGGAGCCTGGGCCGTGACGCCCGTCCGAGCGCCTCCGCGCACGAAGTACCAGCCGAGAAAGCTCAACTGCAAGAAAGCGCACAGGCCGAGCAGCGAGGAAGCCGCGAAGAACGTTCGGCCGCTGCGGGTCGGCGGGAGAATCTGGGAAAGCGTGAGGGCCATCGACTGAACGGAGAACAGGGGGGAGGACAGAACTCTATCCTGCCGTCGCGGATGCCGTCAATCCTCCACCGTGCCCCGCGCCGTGGTCTGGTAGCGCTAACGGGGTTCGAACCCGTGCCCCAGCCTTGAGAGGGCCGTGACCTAACCACTAGTCGATAGCGCCGTGAGGTGCGCGTACGATGGCGCGGGCGGACGGGGAAGGCAAGCGACTTGTTGTTCACCGCGAGCGCGGGTCGAGCGCGTCGCGCAGCCCATCGCCCAGGAAATTGAGCGAAAGCAGCGTCGCCGACATCACCGCCGCCGGGAACACGAGCAGCCACCAACTGCTCTTGATCGGGTTGACCGCCTGCGCGCCATCGCTCAACAACGTGCCCCAACTCGCCTGGCTCGCGTCCACGCCCAGCCCCAGGTAGCTCAGGAAGCTCTCGTCCAGGATGACCGCCGGGATCGTCAGGGTCAGGTACACGGCGATGATCCCCGTCAGGTTCGGCAGCAGGTGGCGCACGAGGATTTTGGCGTGGCTCTGCCCGAGGCTCCGCGCCGCCGTGACGAACTGGAGATTTTTCAAAACGAGTACTTGCCCGCGCACGATCCGCGCCATTGTCAGCCATTCCACCAGTCCGAGCGAGAGGATGAGGATCAACGTCTTGGAATACGCCGGCAGCCCGCGCAGAAACAGCCACGACGAGCCGGCCAGCTTCGTTTGCAGCCACGCGTTGAACGGCGCGTTGACCACGTTGATGAGGATGATGATGAAAATCAGCCGCGGGATGGAATAAACCACCTCGACCAGCCGCATCATCACGCCGTCCACGCGCCCGCCGGCGTAGCCCGAAATCAGGCCGTAGGATGTGCCGATGAAAAACGCCACCAGAGCGCCCGTCAGTCCCACGACGAGCGAGATGCGCGCGCCGACGAACACCCGGTAAAGCTGGTCGCGCCCGTTGACATCCGTGCCGAGCCAGTGCGCCGCCGACGGCGCGGCCAACTGTAGCGGCGTGGGATATTGATACGCCGTGGGCATCAGGATCGGCCCCGCCACCGCCGCCGTCACCACGAGCACGAGGATTGTCACGGACACACGGACGGCGGGATTGCGCCGGAACCGCGTGAAGGGTTTCGCGCTGACACGCAACGGCGGCAGCGGAGCATCGACGGGAGCAACGGCGGCGGGCGGCATCGGCAAAATCAGGCTAGCTGCACGCGCGGGTCGAGCGCCTTGTACGCGAGGTCGGTCACGAAATTGAGCACCACCAGCAGGGTGCAATAAACGATCACTACCCCACCCAGCAGGAAGCCGTCGCGGTTCAGGATCGAGTTGACGAAAAACCCGCCCATGCCCGGAATGTTGAACACTGTTTCGACCACGATGGAACCCGTCAGGAGGTTCGCCGCCAGCGGCCCGAGGTAACTGACCACCGGCAGGATCGCCACCTTCAACGCGTGCCGGTAGATCACCGCGCGGTTCGACAAACCCTTCGCCCGCGCCGTCCGCACGAAATCCTGCCCGAGCACTTCCAGCATGCTCGAACGCATCAGCCGCGCGATGTAGGCGACGTACGGCGCGGCTAGCACGAGGGCGGGCATCACGACGCTGGCCGCCGTTCCCCAGCCGCCCACCGGCAGCACCCCGAGTCCGAGCGCGAACACCAGCACGCACAGCGGCCCCATCACGAACGTCGGCACCGAGATGGCCACCAGCGCGCCGAACATCGCCCCCGCGTCGAACACCCCGTTGTGACGCACCGCCGCGAACGTCCCCACCCACACCCCGGCCACGCTCGCCACCAGGAACGCGACCGCCCCGAGGGTCAGCGAAACCGGCATCGTCTGCGCGAGGATTTCGGCCACGGAGCGGTTGAGATACTGCGTCGAGATGCGCAGGTCGCCGTGGAGGAGGTCGTCGAGGTAAGACCCGTATTGTTGCAAGAGCGAACCGGCCTCGCCGAAAGTCTTTTGGCCGCTCGCGCCGAGGCCGAGACGCGCGGCGAACGCCTCGCCCCACGCGCGGCCCTCGGGACCTTCCAGATTGTATTTGAGTTTGAGTTCACGCTCGATGCGTTCGGGAATCTTCCGGTCCCGGTCGAACGGCCCACCGGGCGCGAGCCGGAGCATGAAAAACGTGATCGTCACCACCGTGAAGAGGACGAGCACGAGTGCCAGGACCCGGCGGAGAAAAAAGGCGGCCACGGCGGCAAGGATGAGGGATGAACGAGGAAGGATGAAGGAAAAACAGCGACGAACATTTTCCCGTCCGCACCTTTTAAACTTGTGCATTCGCGGACTCCGGCATTTCTTCTGTACCTCCATCCTTCATCGTTTTTTATGACTACCCCGCCACCTACCCCCGGCAGCACCCCCGAAAACAACACCGTTCTCCAGAAGATCAATTCCGCGAAGGCTCAGGTCACCTACGCGAATTTCTGCCGCGGCACGCTGACGCCCGAGGAAGTCATCCTCGACCTCGGATTCAACACCAACGCCTTCGGCGTGAAGGTGCTCGACGAGGACCTCGACATCACCAACCGTGTGATTATGAGCCCCTCGACGGCCAAGCGCCTGCTCCTGCTGCTCAATGACATCGTGCGCCGCCACGAAGCGAACTTCGGCGAGGTCGAAGTCGATTTCCGCCGCCTGCTCAAGAACCAGCCGCCGAGCACCCCGGCCGTCGGGTAAGACGCGGCCCGTGCCGGTCGTCCAAGGTAGGGTTGCCTCTCCGAGGCAATCCAAATGTTTCCGGTATACGTGTGACGATCAGCACGGTCATCCAAGCCAATCTTGGATTGCCTCGGAGAGGCAACCCTACCTTGTTTGGAGCGCCCGCGCCGCCACCTCGGCCGTCCGCGCCATGTCGGCGTCCGTGTGCGCGGTGCAGAGAAATCCTGCCTCGAACTGCGACGGTGCGAAGTAAACGCCGCCGTCCAGACAGGCGTGGAAGAACCGCGCGAACCGTTCTCGGTCGCTGCGTTGCGCGGTCGCCAGGTCGTACACTTCGCGGTCCGTGAAGAAGAGACAGAACATCGACCCGATCCGGTGGAAAGCATAACGCTTCCCTACCCGTTGCAGGGTTGCCCGGACGGCCTGCTCGAACTTCGCGCCGACCTCTTCCAACCGCGCCCACGCGTTTGTGCGTGCCAACTCGCGCAATTGCGCCAACCCGGCCGCCATCGCCAGCGGGTTACCCGACAATGTACCGGCCTGGTAGACGGGGCCATCGGGTGAGAGTTGGTCCATGATTTCCGCCCGTCCACCGAACGCCCCCACCGGCAAACCGCCGCCGATCACCTTGCCCAGCGCGGTGAGGTCGGGCGTGATGCCGTAGATTTCCTGCGCGCCGCCCTTCGCCACGCGGAAGCCCGTCATTACCTCGTCGAAAATCAAGAGGGCGTCGTGCCGCGTGCAGAGTTCGCGCAACGTTTCGAGGAAACCCGGTCGCGCAAAGTACAATCCCGCGTTGGCCGGGATCGGCTCCAGGATGACCGCCGCGATCTGCCCCCCCTCGCGTGCAAACGCCGCCCGCACCGCCGCCTCGTCGTTGAACGGCAGCGTGATCGTCAGGTCCGCCAACGCTGCCGGGACACCCGCGCTGTCGGGCTGTCCGTGGGTCAGCGCGCCGCTGCCCGCCTTGACCAGCAGCGAATCGACGTGTCCGTGGTAGCAGCCCTCGAATTTGATGATCCGGTCGCGCCCCGTGAACCCGCGCGCCAGCCGCACGCAACTCATCGTGGCCTCGGTGCCGCTGTTGACCAGGCGGACCTTTTTGATCGACGGAACCCACTCGCAGATCGTGCGCGCCATCTCGACCTCGTCGGGATTGGGGATGCCGAAGGAAAGCCCCCGCCCCGCCGCCGCGCGCACGGCCTCGACCACGACGGCCGGCGCGTGCCCGAGAATAGCCGGACCCCACGTCCCGACGAAATCGACGTATTCGCGCCCGTCGAGATCGAAGATGTGCGCGCCTTCCGCCCGGTTGACGAAGAATGGTTCACCGCCGACGCCGCGAAACGCGCGCACGGGCGAGTTGACGCCACCGGGGATGAGTTCCTTCGCGCGAGCAAACAGTTCGGAGGATTTCGGACGGAGGGTCTGGTCGGAAGGGGACGTTGTCATCGTGGCAGGTGGCACTTTAACACAGAGACACAGAGACACAGAGATCGGATGAGGCCAGAAAGGGAAGGAACAGAGGGACACAAGGAGTTCATTTTGCCTTCTGCTTCCTGCTTTTTGCTTTCCTCCTCTGGTCTCCGTGTCTCCGTGTCTCTGTGTTGAAGTGCCGCGCCCACATAACTTTAACCGTACCGTGCCTCAAACTCACCCCGCATTCGCCGGTAGTCGGGATCGGCTCTGACCGCCTCCCATTTCATTTTGAAGATCGCGGCGGCTTCCGCTTTCGCGGGGTCGGGATGGTCGGTGCGGGGGAGTTCAGGGCGGCCGTGCGCCCCGCTCTGGCCCTTTTTATCGGCGGGCACGGGGCCAGCGTATTTTTTACCCCCCGCGTGGTTGGTGTAGCGCCGGGCACGCGTATAACCCATTTGCAGGAACTTGCGCGCCATATCCATCCCGACGAAATCTCCGTCCTTTTTGTACGCCTCGTACATGGCGAAGATTTTTTGGGACGACGCCCGGGCGATTTCGGGCGTGCGGAACTTCCAGTGCGGCAGGATTTCGCCCTTGTAGGGTTCGACCATCAGGACGCCCTGTTCGCCCTTGCCGACCCGATACAGTTCGGGGTGGGTCCGCAGATCGAGAGATCGGTAATCGAGCGAATAATCAAACTTCTTCACGCGGGCCTGTGCTTCGCCAGGTCCGCCAGTTCGCCGATGACGCGCTCGACCTCGCCGTGAGTGTTGTAATGCGCGAACCCGATGCGAACCAATCCCCCACTGCTCGCTAACCCGAGTCTGTCCACCACATCGACGGCGTAGAAATGACCGTCCCACACGAAGATGCCGCGTTCGCCCAGGCGCGCGGCCACGGCGGCGGAGTTCCAACCCTCCAGCGTGACGCCGAAGGTCGGCGTGCGTTCCTGCACCCGCGCGGGGTCGGTCAGGCCGTGGATTTTCAGGCCGGGCACCTGTTGCGCTTGTTCGAGAAACGCGCGGCACAGGCCGAGTTCATATTCGCGGATGCGGTGCATCGCGTCACGCACGGCTGCGTCCGGTCCGCCCACGCTGGCGAGGTACGTCAACGCTGCCCGCAGGCCGGAAATGCTCTCGAAACTCTGCGTGCCGGTTTCCCATTTTCCCGGCGGCTTCGCGTACGAGGGCCGGACCTTGTACGCTTCGAGGCGGTCGAGGTGCTCGTATTTCCCGTAGAGAATCCCGAGGTGCGGCCCGCAAAATTTGTACGCGGAACAACCAAGAAAGTCGCAGTCCAACGCGCGCACATCGACCGCGTTGTGCGGGGTGTAATGCACGGCGTCGATGAACACCAATGCGCCCGGCGACTTCGCCCGCACGCGCCGGATCGCGCCGGCCGCGTCAGGGATCGTGCCGACGGCGTTGGACCCGTGCGTGAAGGCGACGAACCGCGTGCGTTCGGTCAGCAGCGCGTCGAGATCGTCTAAGTGCAGCGTGCAATCTTCGCGGTGGAATTCCCACGTCCGCACGGTCGCACCGGCGTCGCGCGCGGCGAGGGTCCAAGGGGAAATGTTCGCATCGTGGTCGAGCGAGGTGACAATGATCTCATCGCCTGTTTTCCAGGTACGCCCGAGCGCACGGCCGAGCGAGAACCACAGACTGGTGCTGTTTTGCCCGAAGACGATTTCCTCCGGACGCGCGGCGTTGAGGAAACCGGCCGTTTCCGCGCGAGCGGCGGCGACGGCCCGGTCGGTGCGCTGGCTGGTGATGAACGCCCCGCCGGTGTTCGCATTGTCACGGCTCAGATAAGCCGACATCGCCTGCATGACGCTCAACGGCACCTGCGTGCCGCCGGGACCGTCGAGGAACACGGCGTCGCGGCCGTCGATCTGTTGGGACAGCGAGGGGAAAAGCGCGCGCAACTCCCCGTGCGGAACGGGGAGCGCGTGAGGGGAGGAAAACATGAAAGCAGAAGTAAGAAGGCAGAAGGCAGAAGGCAGAAGTGCAGAATTTAGAAAAGCCGAACGTCCTGAAACTCTTTCTTTTGGACTTCTGCCTTCTGCCTTCTTACTTCTGCCTTTCTTCTCAGGCGGTGATGACGAACACATCGCGCACGCCGTCGGTGTCGCCGGTCGGCGCCACGGCGCTGGCGTAATGGTAGAGCGTGCGGTCGTTGACCATCACGAACTCGCCCGGTTGGAGCACCTTGTCGAAAATCGGCGGCTGCTCCTTTTCGCGGTAGAGATGCGTCTCGCCGCCCGAAATGCCGTCGCGATTGATGCAAAAGATGCCGACGTAATCGAATCCGTCCTTGTGAATGCCCTCGGGCGCAGGTTCGCCTTGTTCGGTCTTGCTGGCGACCACGCGGATTTGGTGCACGCCCATTTCCGTGACCATCGGGTCGATCTTGGAAAAGTCGATGAACGACGCGACAATCGTCTGGAACTCGGGTGTCTCGGTCAATGCCTCTTCCAACTCGGGGAAGTCGCGCTTGATGCCGCCGGCGAGTTGGTTGACCGCGCTACTCTGGACGAAATATTTGTGCTCCAGCCGGTGCAGGTTTTCCGGCGTGCCGGTGAAGCGCGAGAAGCGGCGGCGGCGGAAGGTGCCCTTGATGTACGGATCGACGGGCAGGTTATCGAAGAAAGGGGCAAACCGCTCCGGGTGGAGCGCCGATAGCATCTGGAGCTTGTAGTCGAAGGCGGCCGAGGTCGGGGAACTGGTAGGCATGGGAAAGGATACGCGGGTGAAGCGCGCTTTCAAGTTGGGGCGGCGGGGACGAATCGTGGTGGTGAGTGTCTGGCACGTCCGGCGTGGGATCGCGTGCTGTTTTAACACAGAGGACACAGAGAAGGAGGAGACCAGAGGAGACCGAACGAAGGACAGGGAGAAGAAAAAGCCAAGGAGAAGAGCTGTCCGGTTCTTTCCCTTTTTCCATCCTCCTCTGGTCTCCGTGTTCTCCGTGTCCTCCGTGTTGAAACAACACGCACCATCCACGAACGGTTTGCCACCGCCCCTCCCCCTCACCGTGGAACTTCCAACGGCCGATCCAGCCAAAACCCCGCCCCTATCCCCTGCCGGTAAGCCTTCAGCGCGCCGGGCGACGATTGCACGCGCAGGTTGCTCCAGCTTTCGTCCTTGTTCTGCCAGCGTTCGTGCCAGAACACGGCGGCCTTCACGCGCGGATACTTGCCGCCGTTCATCCCGGCGAATGCGTCCCGAATCCACTCCGCCTTGCTCCCACCCTCGGGGAACTCGCCGACGCCCCATTCCGCCAGCATCACCGGTTTGTCGGCATCGACCGCGCAAAGGCGTTTGTACGCCGCGTCCATCGCCTCGCTCCAATCGTCCCAACTATCCCGGCCCGGGGTGATCTGCCCGTAGACGCTCATCCCCAGCCAATCGACGTAATCCGCCCCCGGGTAATATTCCGCCAGCGCGTTCCACGGGCGGTCGGGGTGCGAACTGCTGTTGGCGTGGAACACCCACGCGATGTTCGTGGCCCCCGCCGCACGCACCCGGTCCACGGCATGCCGATAGGCGCGCTTGTACAAATCCGGGCCACTCTTCGCACCGCCGTTGTCCAGGCCACTCCAGGGGAACCAGTCGGAGTTCGGTTCACACGCGAAGGAGACGAGCAGCGGTCGGCCGAAGTCGCGCGCCGCCGCCGCCCATTTGTCGATGTACGCATCGCAATCGCCCGCGACGATGTGCCGCAGGCTCCACGGACCGGGATCGACGTGAGAGCCCTGTTCGTACGGCGGCCCCCAGGGTGACCAGTAGATGAGCGGCACCGCGCCGTAATCGGCGATGATGCGCGCGTTCTCCGTCGGAAAGCCGCCCCGCCCCCAGAAGCTCGAACTCGCCACGATGGCCTGGTGCTTGCCGACGAGGGTTTCAAACGACCGGATCGCTTCGGGGGTGACGTGGTCCTCGGTCTCGCCGAAGTCGATGTACGCGCCGGTGTACGCGCCGTTCGGAGGGATCGACACCGGGGACGCGGCGGAGGCGAAGGCAAAATGCAAAATGCAAAATGCAAAAGTCCAGAGGAAGGTGCCCCGATGACGACCCCGCCGCCCCGCGCGCTGATCTTGGATTTCGACGGCCTGATGCTGGACACCGAGACGGCCGTGTTCGAGGCGTGGCGGGAATTTTATGAGAAGGAAGGGCAACATCTGACGGTGTCCGACTGGCTCGGCGCGGTCGGGTACGTTAACGGCTTCGATCCCCGCGCGCACCTCGAAAAACTCACCGGGCGCGAGTTCCATTGGCCGGATCACGATTCACAACTCACGCGCCGCGTGCTGGAACTCATCCAACCGCTGCCCCCCTTTCCCGGCGTGCGGGCGTTGCTCGAAAACGGCGCGCGGCTCGGCTACCGTCTAGGCGTCGCCAGCAATTCGAGCGCCGACTGGGTGGTGCCGGGCCTCGAACGGCTCGGACTGCACGGTTATTTTTCGGCCGTGCGGACGCGCGAGACGGTGGCGCACCACAAACCCGCGCCGGACGTTTATCTCGCTGCGCTCGCGGACCTGGGCGTCGCGTTGCCGCCGGTGGGCAGCGTGGCGTTCGAGGATTCGGAGCCAGGCGTGCGCGCGGCGAAGGCGGCCGGGTTATATGTCGTCGCCGTACCCAACGACCTGACGAGGCACCAGGACCTGTCGCTGGCCGACGAAATCCTCGAAACCTTGGAAGGCTACGAAGTGCCGGTTTTCCCAAAGTAGGGTTGCCTGACCGGGGCAATCCCCTCGGGATCAGCAGCGGCGGGATGAAATCGGCGCGCGCCGTGGGAGAAATCTTTACAACCATCCGCCGCATGATAGGCGATAGGGAAACAATTGGAGAGGCACGTAACTTCCTTATGGCAAAGAAAAAATCATCAACCACTTCTTCTTCGGAAACCACCAATGTCCCGGTATCCAAGCCGGCCGCCGGCGCGGTCGCGGGTGCCATCGTCGGCAGCATGATCGCCGGCCCGGTGGGCGCGGCGGTGGGCGGCGTGGCCGGAGCGATTGCGGGAACCCGTTCAGCCGAGGGTAAGCCGGCGGTGCCCGTACGGGCGACGAAGGCGGTCAAAGGCGCGCTGAAAACAGCGGCGGCGAAAGCCGCGCCAGCGGTCAAGTCGATCAAGGCGGCAGTGACACCGGGCGCACCCAAGACCAAGTCCAAGTCCAAATCCCCGGCGAAGCCTGCCGCCAAGCAGCCGAAGAAACCAGCCACGAAAGTGGCGGCCAAGACTCCGGTAAAGGCCAAAGCCAAGACTCCGGCGAAGTCTGCCGCCCCGGCAAAGGGCAAACGCAAGTAGGCTGACTCAAGATTGAGTTAGCCCGCTGACGAGTCTGCTGACCGTTTACGGAACCGTCGGGCGCGACGAATCGGTGGAGACCGCGCCCGGCTCGAATTTGTAGCCAAACTCCCGCGCCGTCAGGATGAACTCCGGGTGGTGCGGGTCCTTCTCGATCTTGCGCCGCAACGTCGCCACGAAACGGTCGATACTACGCGGGGTCACGCTGCGGTCATGCCCCCAGACGCGGTTGAGAATCTCCTCGCGGCTGAGCGCCTGCCCGGCGCGCTGGAGCAGGAAGTGCAACAGGGCAAACTCCTTCGGCGACACCTCCACCGGCTGCCCGGCGTGGGTGAGACTACGGGCGGTCACGTCGAGCGTGTATTCGCCGAAGGTCCAGCGCGCCTGTTCGCCCTGGCGGCGGCGTCGCAGGAGGGCTTCGGCGCGGGCGAGGAGTTCACGCACGCTGAACGGCTTCTTGACGTAATCGTCCGCGCCGAGTTCGAGCCCGAGCACCACGTCGGATTCCTCCGTCTTGGCCGTGAGGACGAGGATCGGCGTCTCGTTGCGCTCGCGGCGCAGGCGGCGGCAGAGTTCATAGCCGTTCATGCGCGGGAGCATGAGGTCGAGGACGATCAGGTCCGGGTGGGCGTCGTTGGCGAGGATCAGACCGCGTTCGCCGTCGGCGGCCTGGAGAACGTGGTAGCCCTGGAAGGCAAAGTTATCCTTCAGGCCGCGCGAGAGCGCCGCGTCGTCTTCGATGATGAGAACGGTTTCCATCGCAGGGGGAACGGGTGGAAGCCCCAGCAAACAGGAATTCCGGGCCGATGGCAAGCCCGCTGCCGTTCACTGACCGGCCCGCGCCAATTCCCCCGCGTGCCGGTACTGCGCGCGGAAACGTTCGGTCAGCTCGGCGGCCAGCCGCACTTCGGCCATCTTGTTCGGGTCGCGTAATGTCTCGGCGATCCTCCCCTTTGTCACCGCGTACGACACCGCCGACACGTCCTCGAACGTCCGCATCGCCTCCGGCGGGAAGCGCGCCGCGATCAGTTCTCCCCACGCCCGGCGCGCCTCGTCGTGCGGGTCGATGCACATCACCCGCACCACGAAACGGATCGGGTTGAACAACGCCGCCGTCCATTCCGGATGATAGGTAAAACTCTTCGCGTCCTCGTAGGGATACACGTCCGGGTCGGAGCGGTATTGCGCGTATTCCGGCGCGTACAATTCCCGCCGGATCGGTGATCGGCGCAGCGCGTATTTCTCCGGGCCGCCGGGCGTGCCGACCTTGAAATCCCAGAGCTTCTGGCCGTCCACGCTCAACACGTATTCCATGAACGCCAGCGCCAGTTCCCGGTGCGGCGCGCCGCGCAACATACCGATGGGATCGACCCCGATGCTCGTGCCGCCCGCCGGATTGAAGTAATGCATCCGTTCCCGACCCGTCCGAGGGTCGCGGCTGCTCTCGCCCTCGAACCGCCCGTAGAAATCAATGGCCATGCCGATGGCGGCGTCGCCGTCGGACACGTCGATGGGAATTTTCGTCGCCGCGTCCGTGAAATAAAGCGCGTTGGCCCCCATGCGCTGGATGGTCCGCAGCGCCTCTTCCCAACCGGTGGTCTTCGCCTCGTCCACGGTCTCGGTGGGAGGCTCGATTTTTCCCTGGAACCCGGTCGCATTCCGGCTGCCATCGACTCCCAGGATGGTCTGCGCGGGCGGCAGGAGCGGATCGTCGCCGTGCTCGGTGTGCCAGATGCGTAGCGGTTCGACGAGACGCTGCTGAATCTGTTGCTGGATGATCATCTCGAACGCCTTGGCGACCGATCCGGACTTGTTCGGGTCGGCAAGCGCCACCTGCGCGAAGCACGCGGGGTCGGCAAGGTCTTCCCAGCGGCTCGGCAGCGTGCCGCCGCCTTCGAGCGGGTCGCGCCCTTGAGTGCCGGGTTCCAGGAGTTGCGCGCCACGCTCGGCCACGCGCCGCATGCCATCGACGTTGTAACAGATGCCGAAGGCCGAGAGCACGGTGCCGACCCACGCGCCGTCCTTGTCGCAGAACGGTTCGCCGCCGAGCGTCAGCGGGATGCCGTCGGGCGTCTCGTTGAAAATCTCCGGGTGCGCCTTCACGAAGCCGCTGTCCACGAGCCGTCCCGCCGCCGCCTGTTGCGCGAAATCGAAACTGCCCCCGCCGAAGAACAGGTCGATGCCGATGCCCACCTCCGAGGTCAGGAACGCCCGGCGCGCCATCTGCGGCTCGGTGTCCTTGGACGGGTCGGTGCCGATCTTGACCTTCGGATCGTCGAAGGAATGCGCGGCCGTCGTCGGTCCAGTGCATTTTCTCGTGCCGCCGCCAGTAAAACTCGAACGGCGCCTGGTACTCGCTGGCCAGGTAATGCGCGATCTCGGTCGTGCCGCCGGGCATGCGCCAGTCGATCCGCGCGATCTTGCCCGTGCGCGCCTTGTACCAGTCGCGGAATCCGCGCGCGAATTCGTAGCGGATCGCCTCGTTGTGCGGCGTGACGATGACGAGCGTTTCGTCGGCATCGGCGAGCAGGCTGTTTTTGGGTTTGAGCGCGAACGGCAGCGCGACAATGGCCACCAGCGCGAACAGGATGAGGGCGTTGCGGGACATGGCGGCGTCCGGTTGCGTGCGAGCCTATGGATGCAGCACGATCACATCCTCGGGCGCGACCCCGGCAGTAACTTCCGTGTCGTTCGACGTTTCCACGAAACGCGGATTCATCTCCAAAATCTTGAGCGCCTTCGCGCCGTTGGTGCCGGGCTGAAAATCGTATTCGGCGACCTCACCCAGATAGATACTGCGCCCGATCCGACCGCGCACAGTGTTGCCGTTGCCGTTGCCGTTTGCGCGCCTCTCGCAAATGCCAGCTTTCCGGCCGGATGGACAGGAGCACCGACTCGCCGACGTGCAGGTCCCAATCCGGGTCGGGCTTGAGTCCGGTGAACTCACCCAGCGCCGTCTCCACGCGCCAGTTTTCCGAGTCCTCCACGGGTTCCAGCGCGCGGCCTTCGATGAAATTGCTCTCGCCGATGAAATCGGCCACCACGCGCGAACGCGGCTGCCGATAAATCTCGCGCGGCGTGCCCACCTGCGCGAGATGTCCCTTGTCGAGAATCGCCAGCCGGTCGGCAATGGAGAGCGCCTCCTTCTGGTCGTGCGTGACGTAGATCGCCGTCAGGCCGAACTCCTTGCACACGCGCCGGATTTCGCCGCGCATTTGCAGGCGCATCTTGGCGTCGAGGTTGGACAGCGGTTCGTCGAGCAACAGGCAGCGCGGCCGGATGACCAGCGCACGCGCGAGCGCCACGCGCTGCTGCTGGCCGCCGGAGAGTTCGTTGATCTTGCGGTTGGCCATCTGCGCCATGCCCACGGAGGCGAGCGCCTCGTCCACGCGCTTGACGATCTCGGCTTTCGGCGTGCGGCGTTCTTCCAGTCCGAAGGCGACGTTGCCCGCCACGGTCATGTGCGGCCACAGCGCGTAGGACTGGAACATCATCCCGGTGCCGCGTTTGTGCGGGGGCACGCGGCTGACATCCTGCTCGTCGAAGAGCACCTGGCCGCTGTCGGGAAAATAAAACCCCGCGATGTGTCGCAACAGCGTCGTCTTGCCGCAACCGCTCGGACCGAGCAGGAAAAACAACTCGCCCGGCTCGATGCGCAGGTTGACATGGTCGAGCACGAGATGGTCGCCGAAGTGTTTGCTGAGGTCGCGGATGGTGACGGCGATCATGTCTGGCCCTGTGTCTAATCGTAGACCGCCGTTTTGTCACGGAGTTCAATTTCGCGCCGCCACGGGTTGCAAGGACGCCGCCGTGATGGACAGTGACGCGCAAGCCCGCGCATGTCCGTCTCCTCTTCCGAACCTCTCGCTCCGCCCGAACCGCGCCCGCCGGCCCTCTCGCGCGGGGGCACGGTCAACGTCCTGCTCGTCGCCGGTTGCGTGCTCGTGGCGCTGCTCACCTCCCTGGGCGAGAACGAGGCCCGTCTCCTGCCGTTGTTCATCAGCGAGTGGCCGGCGGCGTCGCCGAACGCCTTGATCGAGGTGCGGCACGGGGAAATCTGGCGGCTGTTCACCCCGGCGTTCGTGCATTTCGGCGTCGCCCATCTGGTCTTGAACATGCTCGCGATGGTCAACCTCGGCGGGCCGCTGGAACAGGTGCAAGGCGCGCGTTTCTATCTCCTCTTCACGGCAGTGGTCGCGCTTTGCAGCAACCTCGCGCAATACATCGTGTCGGGCAGCCAGGGGTTTGGCGGGATGTCGGGGGTGATCTTCGGCATCTTCGGTTTCCTGTGGCTGCGCGGCTGGGTGGATCGCCGTTATGTCCTGCGGCTCCAGCGCAACGGGATCATCACGACCTTGCTGTGGTTCGCCTTTTGTTTCACCGGCGTCATGCGCATCGCCAACACGGCGCACGCGGTGGGCTTGGGCATCGGCGCGGCGTGGGGCGTCCTCTCCGGCCTCGCCGCGAGGCGGAAGGAATGAAGCCGGAAGGCGCAAGCAGAAAGTCGGAAGTCAACTTTCTGTCTCTGCCTTTATCATTCATCCTTTCCGTTAAAGCGCCATTCCAGCACCGTCTTGACCACCAGCGTCACGAGCGCGAGCAACGCCAGCAGCGAGGCCACGGCGAACGCCGCCGGCACGTCCTCCTCGTACAGGATGGCGACGTGCAGCGGGATCGTGTTCGTCCCGCCGCGAATGTGGCCGCTGACGACCCACGCCGCGCCGAACTCGCCCATCGCGCGCGCGTTGCAAAGGATCACGCCGTAGAGCAGACCCCCACCGGATGTTGGGTAAGGTCACACGCCAGAACGTCTGCCACCCGTTCGCCCCGAGCGAGATCGCGGCCTGTTCCTCGTCGCTGCCCTGCGCCTGCATGAGCGGAATCAACTCCCGCGCGATGAAGGGAAACGTCACGAACACCGTCACCAGTACGATGCCCGGCACGGCGAAGAGGATTTTGATGTGGTGCGCGCTCAGCCAGGGCCACAGCCAACCCTGCCGCCCGAACAACAACGCGAAGATCATCCCGCTGATGATCGGTGATACGGCGAAGGGCAAGTCGATGATTGTGAGCAGCACGCTCTTGCCTCGAAAATCGAACTTTGCGACGGCCCACGCGGCGGCCACTCCGAAGACGAGATTCAGCGCCACGGCGCTGCCGGCGGCGATCAACGTCACGCGCACTGCTGCCAGGGTGTCCGGCTTCCGCAACGCCTCGAAATAATGCGCCGCTCCCTGCCGGAACGCTTCGACGAACACCGTCACCAGCGGCAGCAACAGGAACAAGGCGAGAAACAACAGGGCCACCGTGGTCAGCGCCACCGCCGCCCACGGAAACCCCTGGCCGGGTAACCGGTGCGTGGCAGAGCCTTCCGGACGAAGGAAGGTAGAACGTTGGACCACGGGAGCCATGTTGCGTTCCAAAAATGATTCAGACCTCACGGTAGGCCGACGCCCAACGCTGGAGCACGTTAATCAGCAGCAACAATAGAAAGGAGATCAGCAACATCACGGCCGCCACGACGGTCGCGCCCTGGAAGTCGTGCTGATCGAGTTTCGAGTTGATGATGAGCGGCACGATTTCCGTTTCGAGCGGTTTGTTTCCCGCGATGAACACCACCGAGCCGTATTCCCCGAATCCGCGCGCGAAAGCCAGCGCGAAACCCGTCAGCAGCGCCGGCAAAACCTCCGGCAGCGTGACGCGCCAGAACGTCTGCCACGCGGTTGCCCCGAGGCTCCAGGCGGCCTGTTCGTACTGCGCGTCTAGGTCCTCCAGCACGGGTTGGACGGTACGCACGATGAACGGAATCCCGATGAAGATCAACGCGATGGTGATGCCTAACGTCGAGTAAGCAGCGCGGATGCCGTGTTCCGCCAGTGGCTTCCCCAGCCAGCCCTGCTGGTCGTAGATCGTGGTCAACGCGATCCCCGCGACGGCGGTCGGCAACGCAAACGGCAAGTCCACCATCGCATCCACCAATCGCTTGCCCGGGAACCGGTAACGCACGAGCACCCACGCCACGAGCAAACCGAAAACCACGTTGACCAGGGCCGCCGAAAGCGAGGTCTCAAGGCTCACCTTGAACGACGCGACCACGCGCGGTTCGGTCACAATTTTGATGAGTTGCTCCCGACTAATGTCCCACAGCCGCGCGAACGTCGCCGCCAGCGGGATCAACACAATCAGGCTCAGGTAGGACAGCGTGTAACCCAGCGACAACCCGAATCCGGGCAAAATTCCGCCGACGCCTCCCGGATTTCGGCGGCCCGCCGCGCGGGAGGCCCGATCCGGAGATAGCGCCGCCAAGTTCCATAAAACACCAAACCGGCGCGACTACTTCGGCTGGTAAATCTGGTCGAATGTCCCGCCATCGTCGAAGTGTTTCGGCTGTGCTTTGGACCAGCCGCCAAACACCTCGTCGATGGTAAACAGCGAAATCTTCGGGAACCGGTCGGCGTATTTATCTGCGACTTCCTTTAAGCGCGGACGATAATAGTTCCGTGCCGCGATTTCCTGACCTTCCGGCGAATATAGATATTGCAGATAGGCTTCCGCGGCAGCCCGGGTGCCGTGTTCGTCCACGACCTTGTCCACGACGGCCACCGGCGGTTCGGCGAGGATGCTGATGCTCGGATTAACGATGTCGAACTTGTCGGCGCCGAACTCCTTGATGCTCAGGTAGGCCTCGTTTTCCCAGGCGATGAGCACGTCGCCGAGGTTGCGTTGCGTGAAGGTGACCGTCGAGCCGCGCGAACCGGAGTCCAGCACGGGAACGTTCTTGTATAGCTGCGCGACAAAATCCTTCGCTTTCGACTCGTCTCCGTTGTTTGTCTTCAAGGCGTAACCCCACGCCGCGAGATAGTTCCAGCGCGCTCCGCCAGAGGTTTTCGGGCTGGCGGTGATGACCTGCACGCCCGGCTTGACGAGGTCGTCCCAATCCTTGATGCCCTTCGGATTTCCCTTCCGTACGAGGAATACGATGGTCGAGGTGTAAGGCGAACTATTGTCCGGCAAACGCTTTTGCCAGTCGGCGGCGACGAGACCGCCGCTCTTGTTCAAGGCGTCGATATCCGCCGCGAGCGCGAGCGTGACCACGTCGGCTTCGAGGCCGTCGATCACCGAGCGCGCCTGCTTGCCCGATCCACCGTGCGACTGTTTGACGGAGACATCCGTGCCGGTCGTCTCTTTGTAGTGCTTGGCGAACGCCTGATTGAAATCGGCGTAGAGTTCGCGCGTCGGATCGTAGGACACGTTGAGCATCTCGACGTGCTTTTTTTCGGTGTCCTGTTTCTGGCACGCGACGCCGACGCCGAGCAGGAAAACGGTGAGTAGAATCCGGGTTTTCGTCATTTCGAGAATGAGTGAGGCGACAACCCTTGGACCGGAAAAATCCGAAGTCAAATAAAGTTTACCGATTTAGTAAACTTTACGGCGAAGGCGATTTCGTGCGCGTGCTCATATCAGTCGCGCAGCCACAAGATTTCCGAACAGCCCGTCGCGGCTGGTCGTTCCCTCAAGGTAGGGATGGCTCTCCGAGCCAATCCCTGAATTTCCGGCGAGGCGCACCGTGCGCACGAAGCTCATCCAATCCAAAATAGGGACTGGCTCGGAGAGCCATCCCTACCTTGTTTACGAACCTGCGGCAGGCTTCCCACCTACGCTCTCAGATCGCTGCGAACAATCCGGCACTCACCTGCTTGACACCGTTCAGACGATAGATACGCGCAGCGAGGTTCTTTTTCGGCTCCGACGAATTGAAATGATAACCGTTGGCAAGCAAGCCACTGAGAATGTCCCGTACGTTCATGGGTTGTTTCTTCGATTCCAGCACCTTGACCACGGCCGGCGCGAGCGGGCCGCTGGGTGAAGTGGCGCGCTTGACCCCCTTCAGGGGCGATTGCCGGCGTGTCTTGAACGCGCGTCCGGCCTTGGATCGACTGTCGATCCTGGCGGGCTTGCGGCCCCTGGCAACAGGAACTTTCAAGGCCGCCGCGCCACGTCCGGCCACTGCCTTCTTCATCTTCGGGCGACCGCGGCGCGCGGTGATAGTCATTTCTTCGGACGGAGCGGAGGCAAGTTCCGCCCGCGCCTTGTCGAGCAGACCGGCCAATTGCTCGCGCAACCCATCGATCTTTTCCTGGAGTTTCGCGGCCCGGCGCAGTGAAGAGGAGATAGACATTTGCCGCGATACTAGAATCTGATCTCACGATTGCAAGCAATATTAGTTTCTACCTACCCGCCGTTGAATGATTACAGGAGTTACGCACCGTGAGGGTGTTCGACCATCCTTTTGATGAAGGTGGTCACGGCTTGATCGGCGAAGTGGCGTTTGAATTGATACCACGTGCTGATCTGCCCGCGTGAGCGTTGCGTTTCGAGTTTGAGGAAGGCACGGAGCGAACAGAAGACGTGGTTGTGGATGGCTCTTTTCCAGCGCACGAAGAACCTGCGCACGTGGCAGACTTCCTTGAGGGCGTGGTGGTAGCACTCGATCTTCCATTGCAGGCTGCGGACGTGCCGGAAGTGGCCAAAGGCGATCTTCATGCGCTTTTTTTTCGCGGGTCGCCCTGGGCGTAGTGCCTCGCGGTGCCGTGTTTGTCCACCGTGCGAAACACCGTCACAAAGCCGACCTTGCGCAGGTGCACGACCTTGCCTTTTTCGGGCAGGTCCAGCTCGCACACGGGCAGATACGTGTGCGCTTGCTCGCTGACGACGCGGTTCTTTTCCAAGGCGATCAAGAAACCCAGCCCCTGGTCTTTTAGGAACTTCAAGTTTTCCACGCCCGAGAACCAACTATCCGCCGTCACCGCCGCCGGGCGCAGGCCCCAGCTTAAAACCTCGGTCACCATGTCGCGGAAGTGCTCGTTCTTGGTCTTGCCCTCGGCCTTGTCCACCAGCCGGAAGTTGACCGGGCACGAGAAGCCGCGCACGTCTGTGTGCAAGAGCGTGACCAAGCAGAGTCCCTTGACGGCCCCGCCCGCCTTGCTGCTCCAGAAGTAGCCCACCAGATCGACCTTGCCTTCCTGGCTGTAGGGCTTCTCCAAGACGCTGTCGTCCACGCTGAGCGTGCCGCCTTCCAGCGCCATGAGCGGACGCGCCTCCTCGAACAAGTCCCGCGGGCTGAACTGCTCGCGGTTGAGAAAGCGGTTGGCCGCATCGTGGGCAAACTCACCCCCGCTGACCTCCGCCAAGCGCACGCAGCCCGCGCTCTGGCTCTCGGCCAGCAGAAAGGCCGTGTAGTGCTCCAGGGTGCAAAGGGCGGTCGAGGGCTTGGAGAGCGTGCGCATAAAACAACCGCCCAACCTCCCCACTTTTTACTCGTCCTCAAATGTCACGGTGCGTAACTCCTGTGATTAATAGGTTCTTCCCCTGGCTCATTACTGCACATCGCGTCAGCCCATCTTTCCCAGATAAAAACGGCTGTATCCACAAACCGATGAAAGAGCCGGCCCTGGACACGGATAATTCGTTCAGTGAAACTTACGAGCAACAGGAAGGCAGCGACTAATGTTCTCTATCTTCGGCTCAACCGGCTGTTTTGGGACGAAAGATGAGCGGGGATGAGACTAATGTCACCAAGACATTTCTTTTGGAAGCCAAATGGCTTGCAACGCCCGGCGATGGGAGGAAATCGCCACCGCGACTGGAAAAACCCGATCCAGCCCCACGAACAACAACCCGAATAGGAAATCCCGGTTTAGAAAGTTGCAAGCAACTTGGCCTTGGCCCGGGCTGCAAGTTAGGATATCTTGCTTTCCCCATGAACGCGCTGCTGAGAAATTCCCTTCTTCTTTTTATTCTATCGCTGGCACTCGCCCGTCACGCCGCAGCGGAGACGCCGCGCCAACATCTGCGCATCGACGACGATTGGAAATTTCTCCTGGGCGATCCGAAGGACGCTTCAGCCACGGCCTTTGCCGATGCCGACTGGCGGCCGGTGACATTGCCGCATGATTGGAGCATCGAGGGCAAGATGGACCCGAAAGCGCCGATGGGCGGCCAGGGCGGTTTTCTTCCCGCCGGCATCGGCTGGTATCGCTACCATTGGCAGGCCCCGGCAGCCTGGGAAGGTAAGTGCGTGCGCGTCGAATTCGAAGGCGTTTACATGAACGCCGAGGTCTATCTCAACGGGCAAAAGCTCGCGTCGCATCCCTACGGCTTCACGAGCTTTTTTGTCGATCTCACTCCCGCCTTGAAGGTTGGCGCGGGCAATGTGCTGGCCGTCCGGGTCGATAACTCCGCGCAAAAAAACGCCCGCTGGTACACCGGTTCCGGCATCTATCGCCATGTCTGGCTCGATGTGGCCAACCCGGTGCAGGTCGCGCCGTGGGGCGTTTTCGTCAGCGTCCCGCAGGCCGACGCCGCCTCCGCCAAAATTTCCGTGCAGACGACGCTGCTGAACCAGACAGCGGGCCCCACGATCGGCCCGGATCACCACCGCGTTGCGCGGCCCGGATGGCGCGGAGATCGGCCGCGGCGAAACGTCCGTCGATCTGGCTGCCTCCGGTTCGCGGGAGATCAAGCAGGAGATCGCGCTGGCTCATCCGCCGCTCTGGTTTCCGGAAACGCCGCAGCTTTCGACGGCCGTCACCGACGTGATCGTGGATGGCAAAACCGTCGACGAAGTGACGACCCGGTTTGGCGTGCGCGCGCTGGCGTGGTCGGCAGACAAGGGGCTGACGCTCAACGGCAAGACCTACAAGCTGGCCGGCGGTTGCATTCACGACGACAACGGCGTGCTCGGCGCGTGCGCGTTCGACCGGGCCGAGGAACGCAAGGTCGAACTGCTCAAGGCCGCCGGTTTCAACGCGCTGCGGACGGCGCACAACCCGCCGTCGCCCGGACTTTTGGATGCCTGCGACCGTCTCGGCATGATGGTGCTGGACGAGGCGTTCGACTGTTGGGCCAACGGCAAAAACACCTCCGATTACCACCTGGTTTTCAAGGATTGGTGGCAGCGCGACATCGACTCGATGGTGCAGCGGGACCGCAACCATCCGGCGGTCGTGATGTGGAGCATCGGCAACGAAATTCCCGGCGTTTTCTCCGACATGGGCGGCGAATACGGCCCTAAGTTGGTGGCCGAGATCCATTCGCTCGACCCAACACGGCCCGGTCACCAACGGAGCATTCTGGGCTGGCCGGTCGATCCCAAAAAGCCGAAGGCCCAACGATTCGAACAGCCAGACGAACGCGGACTCCAACTGGAACTCGCTGGATATCGCGGGCAGTAATTACCATCTTTTTCAGCATGTGGCGCAACATGACCACTATCCGAATCGCGTTTTGGTGGGAACCGAATCGGCTGCCGCCGACTCGGCGAGGCTTTCCAAGTCTTGGACTACCCTTACGTCGTGGGCGATTTCGTCTGGTCGGCGCAGGATTATCTCGGGGAGGTTGGCGACGCCGCTGGTTTTACGAGGGCGATCCCGACCGAGCCGATGGAACCCCGCAAGGATCAGCCGCCGGCGAAGCTCTTTGCAATCGCGCCCGGAAATGACAAGCTCTATCCTTGGCGCGGGGCGAATCCCGGCGATCTTCGATTTGCTCGGCAACAGCAAGCCGGCGGCTCACCATTGGAATATCGTCTGGAACCGGGGCGAGAAACTTTACCTCGCCGTGCGTCAGCCGGAGGACGACAAGAAAATCATCGTCGCCGCGCAGGGCTGGTATCCGGTTTGGGAGAACTGGACCTGGCCGGGTCGGGAAGGCAAACCGATGGGCGTCGATGTCTATTCCCGCTACCCGAGCGTGCGGCTTTATCTGAACGACAAGCTGGTGGGCGAAATGCCGACCACGCGCAAAGAAGGCTACCAGGCGACTTTCAAGCTGACGTATCAGCCCGGAATCCTGAAGGCCGTCGGCGTGGAAGATGGCAAGGAAAGCGAAACCATGCAATTGGAAACGGTGGGCGATCCCGCCTCCATCAAGCTCTCCGCCGACCGGAGCACCATCCACGCGGACGGCCAGGATTTATCGTTCATCCAGGTCGAGGTGTTGGACAAGCAGGGTCGCTTGCAGCCGAACGCCGACGCGCTCATTTCCTTCACCCTCACCGGTCCCGGCACCATCGCCGGCCTCGGCAATGCCTTGCTCAAAAGCACGGAGCCGTTCCAAGGCACCACCTGCCATGTCTACCACGGCCGCGCGCTGATCGTCCTGCGTGGATCGAAGACGACGGGAACGCTCCAACTCAAGGCCGACTCACCGGGGCTTGCCTCCTCCAACGCGGCTATCAACTGCCGGTGATCGGAATCTGGCCTCTTCGCAATGGAAAAATGGGCCGGCCCACCGTGGTTGAGGAAACGACACTGCCCTTGAAATTGGTCAGGTGAAAATTCAGAGACCGACCCTCCGTTAGATCATTTTCCATGAACCAACCCGCCACCTCGCGCGCCCCCGGGAGGGTCGAATTACTCGGCAACCATACGGACTACAACGAGGGCGTCGTCCTGTCGGCCGCCATCAACTATGCGGTCACGACCCGTGGCGAAGCCGTCGCCGCGCGCGAGGCGACGGTGCGTTCGGACTTCGCGCCGGAGCCAGTGCGCGCATCGCTCGATGCGTTGTCCCCGTCGGAAGGTGAGTCGTCATGGGCGAACTATTCATTGGGTGTCGCGGCGATCCTGCAAGCAGAAGGTTACGTGTTCGGCGGGTTTAACATGCAGGTGGAAAGCGACCTGCCGGCGGGCGCGGGGTTGTCGAGTTCGGCCGCGTTGGAAGTCGCCACCGCGCGGCTGTTGATGAAACTATATTCCCTGGAAATCGAGCCGTTGCGGCTGGCGAAAATCTGCCGTCGCGCGGAAAACGATTTCGTCGGAGTGAAGAGCGGATTGCTGGATCAGGTGTCGTCGATTTTCGGACGACGCGGGCAGGCGGTTTATCTCGACTGTCGTTCGGAGGCGATTGAAAACATCCCGCTCCCTCCCGACAGCGCGCTGCTGGTTTTTCATTGCGGCGTCGAGCACCGGCTCGTCGGTGGTGAATATAACGAGCGGCGCGAGCAATGTTTCGCCGCCGCCCGCGCGCTCGGCGTGAAGGCCCTGCGCGACGTGACGGGCGTGCAGTTGGAAAACGCGCGCGCGCAACTCGACCCGGTCGTCTACCGTCGGGCGGCGCACATCGTCGGCGAGGACGAGCGGGTGTTCGCGGGGATCGAGATGTTGCGGCGCGGGGACGGCGCGGCGTTCGGTCAACTGATGTTCGCCTCGCACGAGAGTTCGCGCACTGAATTTCGAAAACAGCACGCCGGAACTCGACGCTGCTGGTGGAAATCGCGCACGGCGAGCCGGGCGTCTACGGTTCGCGCCTGACCGGCGGCGGTTTCGGCGGGGCGACGATTTCGTTGGTCGAGCGCGCCCGCGCCGACGCGATTGCCCAGGCGCTCGAATGCGAAGTACACCGCTCGCACCGGCAACCACGGACGCGCGTACCTGTGCGAGAGCGCCGACGGGGCGGATTGAGACACGCCCGGTCCGGGTGGCGATGGTCGGGGTCGCACCAAAACTCCAACGCGGTCAGCGAGGTCCGCCGCACCGGCTCATTTGCTCCCGGCCGGATTTCGCCGAAACTAATCCCGAGCGAACATCATGGACCAGAACCTGCCCCGCGTGACCGCCCGATTGCTGACCTCCTATCGGCACGTCGGCGGCATCAACAACATCGAGGTCGTCAACGTGCCCTCCAAACGCGCCATCGGCGCGATGTGCGAGGAACTCCTGCAACTCCTCTTCCCCGGTTTCCACGACGAGAAACCGGTGCTTTCCGACGAACTCCAGGAAATCACCGAACGCCGCGTCCAGCAGTTGACCGACCGCCTGAGCGAGGAAATCTCAAGAGCCTGCGCACCCGGTTGCCCGGCGGCTGCTCCCTCCACTGCGCGCACGAGATCGTGTTCTCGTTCCTCGACGAACTCCCCATCGTCCGCGAACTGCTGCGCACCGACGTGGAAGCCGCGTACGAAGGCGATCCCGCCGCGACCAGCCTGGAGGAAATCATCGTGTCGTATCCCTCCATCGAGGCGGTCGCCATCCAGCGACTCGCCCACGTTCTCTACCGGATGGAGTTGCCGCTGATCCCGCGCATGATGACCGAATGGGCGCACGCCCGGACCGGCATCGACATTCATCCCGGCGCGCGGATCGGGCCGTACTTTTTCATCGACCACGGCACGGGCGTCGTCATCGGCGAGACGAGCGTCATCGGCGCGTGGGTCAAACTGTACCAGGGCGTGTCGCTCGGCGCGCGCAGCTTCCAAAAGGACGCCCAGGGCCGTCTCGTCAAGGGCGGCAAGCGGCATCCCGACCTCGGCGACCACGTCACGATCTATGCGAACACCACCGTCCTCGGCGCGGACACGCACGTCGGCGCGCGCAGCACGATTGGCGGCAACGTGTTCCTGGTGCAGAGCGTGCCGCCGGACTCGTTGGTCATCTACGAGGAGACGCAGCTCAGAATCCTTCCGAAAAGGGGGAACGCACCCGCGACCAGCCATGCCGCGGAGACTTTGACGTACGACATCTGAATGTCTGGACTTCCGGGGCTGTCCGTTTTTACATCTGCTTGCATCCCATGAAACGCGCCCCATCCCTCCTCTGCCTGTCCTTTTGCGGCCTCCTGCTCGTGACCGGCGCGGGCTGCCAGATCATCCGCAACTACGGCTCGGGCACTCACATGGACAATGCGCGCGATCATCCGCACGACCCGAATCCCAGCCGCGTGCGCGAGATGGTCGTGGAGGTCACCACCGACGCCGCAGGGAACGTCGCGCAAATCCAATTCCAGCGCAGCAGCGGCAAGGATGGCATCGACGGTTACGTCGCGGAATCCATCCGCCAGAACTGGCCGCGCCAACCATCCACGAAATCCGTGGCGTCGTTGACCTACTCGACCGAGAAGGGGTTTTCGGCTCCGAAGATGCTTTCGTCCACGCCGCTCTGAGGGATGCCAGCGGTCGGCCGGGGCGAGGTCATTTCTGCTGCCGGCGGGCGGCGCGGGCGGCAGCGTCCGGTGAACCGGCGGCCTCCTGCTCGACCAACACGCGCGCGAACCGCGCCGGCACCGTCGCGCCGGCCGACACGGTGTCGGTGACTTTCACCCGCTCCCAACGCTCGTTGATGGCGGTGACGCTTTCCGTGCCGCCGGTTTGCCAGGGGGTATTCAGGTCGGACGTGAATTGCACCGCGTAAGTGACCCCCGAGCCACTGCCAGCGGTGCGGCGCACGAACTCGACCGTCAGCCGCTGGTCGGAGGGTGCCACCGTTTCGAGTTGGATCAACGGCAGGCCGCGCAGCCCGGTCCCGGCAGTCATCACGACCGGCTCGGGAAAGGTCGGGTCGAGGTTGAAAGCAAATTCCAGCAGGTTGGGAACGCCGTCGCCATCGGGGTCGGCCCCCGGCCCGCTGACGGTGCCGTCGGCCACCTGATCGGGCGTGAAATACCCCTGTTGCCAGGCGGTGAAATCCTCCGCCGGCAGCGTGTCGATGTTGCCGACCACGCTCTCGATCCAGGCAAGGCGCGAGGACACCTGGGTGCTATAAAAGGAGGTGGGCACATTGGCAGGACCGTCGATCAGCGTGAAGCTGTGGTCGTCGTTTTCCGTGTAGTAACCCCGGGCATCGAAGATGGCGGCGGTGAACGCGCTGCCCGCGTCGGGCGTGGTGAAGAGGTCGTCAACGGCGTAGTTGATCCCGGCCAGCCGCCAGAGCCCGTCCTGGAGGATAAAGACCCCGCCGCCCGAATCGCCCACCGACAGATGCGCCTCACCGGGCAGGCCGGGCGAATCGAAGGAAACTTGCAGGAACGACCAGCCGGGGCTGCCGCTCGGCAGGATGGAGGATACGAGGTTGCGGCCCCAGCGTTCCACGGCGTCGCTCCCACCCCAACCCCAGCCGCGCGGCGTGCCGCCAAGATCGATCTCGCCGCCACGTTGTGTGCCCCGGCCGTGCACGCGCAGTTCCTGGCCGGTTTCCGCGTCGGCGGTGGCATTTGGCCGGTAAACCGGCGCGTAGACCGCGAACGGCTTATCGACCTTCCAGATTTGCAGGTCGGTGGCAGGATCGCCATTGACCGCCGTGGTCGTGAACACCTCGCCGTGAAAACTGAAAATGTCCCCGATGTTGCCGCCGATGTGCTTGGCGGTCACAAAATAATATGGCGCGATGGGCGTCCCGATAAAAGCATTGAACAATCCCTCGTACTGCCAGCCGCTGTTGTCGCCGGGCGTGGTCGTGTAGAGCGTCGGGTCACCGGTGTCGAGGTGGATCACCCCAAAACCGTTTCCCGCCGCAGCGCAAAAGATCGCGCAGGCAAGGACCAACCGGCGGAGCCACGGCGACGGGGTGAAACGATACTTCATCGGGCTTTGCTCGAAGCAGGTTAGAGGCCAGCGGACCCGATGCGAGAAGGCCGCTGGTCCCGCGCGGCAGGTTCAGGGACGCCGCCCCGTCGCGTGTCAGAAAATGCTCAGAGCCGACCGCGCTGGTGGTAGAACTGCACGCGGTTTTGCACCGTCCGGATGTACGAACGCGTGTCGGCGATGTCGATCTTCGCCTCCAGTTCCTGACTCGTGACGCCCGGCGTCTGCTGACCAAAATCACCATGCCCGTCGCCGCGTTCACCGGTCCAGCGCACCACCCGGCTGCGGCCGGCGTTGTACTCCGCGAGCGCGAACGGCAGCGGGTCGTCCTTACCTTCGTAGCGGCGCAACGCCCGGGCGATCAGCCACGTGCCGGCCTCGATGTTGGTCTTGGGATTGAAAAGGTCCTTGGGTACGAAATCGGTGATTTTCTCGCCCTTCGTCCACTCGTGCGCGGCAGCCTCGGTGATTTGCATGAGGCCGCGCTCGCCCTCGCCACCTACCTTGTCGGGCCGGAAACGGCTCTCGCGCCAGATCACGGCTTTGATGATCATCGGATCGACCGCATGCCGCCGGGCCACTTCTTCGATGATGCCGTCATAGCGGTGGAACCGTTCGTGGAAAACGGTTTCGTAAGCCGTGTAAACCGGGTCGGCGGCACGCAGCCACCACCAACCGCCGACGGCGGCCAACGCCAGGAGGCCGATCAGCAAAACGAGAAAAATTCGCCGGGTGGCTCGGAACATGGCTCGAAATGGAATCTACCATGTTCGCCGCCAGGGGGAAGGGTGCTCGCAAAAAAGCCGTGGATTCTTTGGAATGACGCTGCGCCCTGCGCAAGCGGCGTCGTCACAAGGTAGGGATGGCTCTCCGAGCCAGTCCCTAGATTTTCTGGAATACGCGTCCGCACGATGGTCACCCAATCCAAAATAGGGACTGGCTCGGAGAGCCATCCCTACCTTGTGACGATGCGCCGCGTTGCGGCTTTCGGATCAGAGACCCATGTTGCTGAGGGCATTCATGGTCTGTTCGAGCGCGGAGGCGATTTGCGGGTGTGCGCCCTCGAAGCCCGCCACGAGTGCCTGCAAGCGGCCCTGGAGATGTTGACTTTCCTCGCGCGGCACGACCCCCTCCCCTGCTTGGGAACCGGCCGCTTCCCGGCGGGCCAGCAGGCGCTCGATGTCTGTCTTCAGATCGAGCAACTGTGTCCGGCGCGCGTCGTCCACGTCGATGGCCGGCTGACGGGACAGTTCGCCGTGGAGTTCTTCGAGCAACGCGCGCAGACGGGGAGTTTCGTCGCCCATGATGGAGGCCACTCTACGGCCGGAAACACCGCGCGCGACCAAAAAAACTCTACCTGTGGGCCTTCGCCGCCGGCTTGTCGGACGAGGATTTGCCCGTGCGCCGCTGACGCTCCGTTTCGATCAATTCGCCGATGGTTTTTTGCGAATCCGCTGACGCGCTCTTGCCCTTGCCGTGCCGGGTGTCGGCGATGCGCTGGCGGGCGCTGGCGAGGTCGGCGCGTTCCTCGGGGCTGAGTTGACCAGCCAGCCAACGGTCGGCCCAGCCGTCCGGGCCGGCTTTTTCGAGTTGCTCGCAGGTCATGTGCTTGACCAACGGCGGGTTGGGTTCGAGGACGGCCAGCACGGGGTCGGTCAACGTGCCGAAGGCCCCCGGCAGCGGCCCCGTGCCAAATTGTTCTTCCAGGTTGCCATGCGCGGCGACCGGCAGCAGGCGCGCGGCCACCTCGCCCTCGCGGGCCATGCGTTCGTTCGTGCTCGACACCTGCCCGTTCGAGCGCAGCGTCACCCGCCGGCCGGACAGCAGACCTTCCGAACTATAATGGTACACCGCCAGCGACGGCGAACTCCCGAAGCTCCATCCGACGATGAGCCGTCCGTCACCGGACAGGATGCCGACTCCTTTGTAGAGCACCGAGTGTCCCAACAAAAACGTCAGCAGATAATCATTGCCCTTGGCCGTGATCTCCACCGTCCCGACGAAACTACCCACCCCCGGCCGTTTGCAGGTCAACGAGTGGCTGCCGACGAGCGTCGGTCCGGCGTCGAAGGCGATATCACCGACGTTGCCCGCCCCGTCGATGCTCGTGACCCAGCGCCCCTTCCATTGGGGATCGTTCTTGGCGTGATGGTACACGGCGACGCCGTACGCACCGCCACCGGTGGACAGCGACACGCCGAGCAATTCATGGTCTTCCAGCAGGCCGAGACCGTGGAGCGAGCGGCCTTCACTGGAAAGTTGCCAGTCCATTTCGTAGGCGTTCTTGCGGGCCAGCACGCTCGCCGTGCCGCCGTACACTTCCTGGCCGGTGTCGCTGGTCGCCATCACGTAACGGCCGGAAACTTCCGAGGCCGCGGCGAAGGCTGCGGGGCACGCCGCAAAATGCGCCATGCAGCACGCAAAAATCAGCAGGCCGACACGCGCCCATCGGCCGCGCGGAGACCGACCTGCCGCCACATTCGTCAGAAGACCCATTTTCATTCCCAAGGAACGTAATATAGCACAAATGATGCTCGCTCTCGGAGCGACCCGCACATTTCCTCTCTGTAATCCGGCTATCAGCCGGTTGCCAGACGCGTTTTCAAGGTGCCAATCGTTCCAGGGTCCATCCGCCTTCGCTCGTACGTGTGTACTCGAAACGGTCATGCAGACGGTTGGCGCGTCCCTGCCAGAACTCGACCGCTTCCGGCCGTACGCGATACCCGCCCCAAAATGGCGGCACGGGCACTTCTCCCCCATCCGCCCCGAACCTTGCGCGGACCCGCTCCAGGTCCGCCTCCAAGGCTTCGCGCGAGGCCACTGGCCGGCTCTGTCCGCTCGTCCACGCCGCGAGCCGGCTCTCTCGCGGACGCGAGGCGAAATAACGCGCCGTCTCGTCATCGCCGACGCGTTCCACCCGCCCGGTGACGAGCACTTGCCGCTCCAGCGCCAGCCAGGGAAAGAGCAGGGACGCCACCGGGTTGTCCGCCAATGCGCGGCCCTTGCGGCTCTCGAAATTGGTGTAGAACACGAACCCCGCGTCGCTCAGACCCTTGAGCAGCACGGTGCGGACGCGCGGGACGCCGTCGCGCCCGGCGGTGGCGAGGCTCATGGCGGTGGGTTCGACCACCCCGGCCGCCGTGGCATCGTCCATCCAGAGGTTGAACTGCTCGACGGGATCGGCCCGCAGGTCCGCGCGGCGGAGTTGGCCGCGCAGGTAATTGATGCGGATGTCAGCGAGGTTCATGGCGGTTCCGGCCGGACTCATTCGTCGTGGTCGGTGTCGGGCTTGGCGGGACGGGCGGGGAGTTGGCGTTTCGTTTCCGCGCGGCGCATCGGCATGGCGTCGATGACCTCGTACAGCGCCGCCGCCTTCACCGGTTTGGCGGCGCGGTAGGCGTCGTGCCCGTCCTTGCCGATCAGGACCACCGCGAAGGTCTTGGCATCGACGTTGTATTTCTTTTCCCAGGCGGCGGGCACGTCGCCCGCGGCTTTTTTCGCGTCGGCCAAAACCGGCACGATCACGAGTTGGCGTTCGTCGAAGCCCGCTTTCTCGCCCTGCCAGAGTTTACCCTGCTCGACGTAAGCCGCGTCCTTGTCCGTGGGCGCGAACACCAGCAGGACGCGGTTCTTGTCCTTGTAAGAGGCGAGTGGCCTGTCGGCCGGCGTGGCGTCCTGTTGTTGCGCCACGGCGACGGACAGAGGGGAAAAGGTCAGGCTCATGGCGAGAGCGAGGCGGGCCAGGAAGGAAGTTCGATGCATAAAAGGCAACCGTGGAGGAAACGGGCGGCAGCCGGAAATCGGCCGCTTTCCAAACGGTTCGTTCAAGATTAAACGTCTAGCCTGTGCTGCTCTGGAACCTCGTGGCGGTCCTCGCCGGTCTGGCAATGATCGTTACCGTGCTGTGGGAAGCGTTCGAGACAATCCTCCTGCCCCGCACCGCCACGCGGCGCTGGCGGTTCACCCGGTATTTTTTCCGGGCGCTCTGGCTGCCGTGGGCCGCGATTGGACGCCGGATGCAGCCCGGCGCGGACCGCGAACGTTACCTCGGCCTGTTCGGGCCGCTGTCGATCCTGGTGCTCATCGGCTGCTGGGCGGTGGGGCTGGTGCTCGGTTTCGGCCTCTTGCAATGGGCGGCCTCCCCGGCACCGCACGGATGGGACGCGCTGGCTTCCGGCACGTACCTGAGCGGCACGACGTTTTTCACGCTCGGGCTGGGCGACGTGAAACCGGAAACGCCGGCCGCGCGTTTCGCCGCGATGGTGGAAGCGGGACTCGGCTTCGGGTTCCTGGCGAGCATCATCAGCTACCTGCCGGTGATCTACGCGGCGTTTTCGCTGCGCGAGGTGGCGATCCTGCGCCTGGACGTGCGCGCGGGTTCGCCGCCGAGCGCGGTCGAACTGCTCCGCCAGCACGGCCACCGCGGCGGGGCGGCCGATCTCGACGGGCTGCTGAGCGACTTCGAGAAATGGTCGGCGGAGGTGTTGGAGAGCCACCTTTCTTACCCGATCTTATGTTTCTACCGTTCGCAGCACCGTGACCAATCCTGGCTGGCGGCGCTGACGACGATCCTCGACACCTGCGCGCTGCTGCTCGTGGGCATTCAGGGCAATCGAGCGGCGTCAGGCTCCGATCACCTTCGCCATGACCCGCCGGGCGCTCATCGACATCGCGCACATCTTCCGGCAATCCGACGAAGACCACGCGCCCGGGTCGCCTGACCGCCTGCCCGCCGACGAACTGATCCGTTTGCGGACCCTCCTGCAAGCCGACGCCCGTTTGTTGGCCGGAGCGGACGCCGACGACAAACTGCGCCGCCTCCGGGCGACGTACGAGCCGACCGCGCACGCATTGTCGCAATATCTGCTCATGCCGCTGCCGGCGTGGATGCCTCCGGCCGAGGTGGGCCATGAGGCGACAAGCGCCGCCGAACAGGTCTTCAAGGAAGAAGGCGCGACCGACGTGTCCACGGTTTAGGGCCTGTTCTTTTCAAGCTCACCGTGCGCCCGGCATCATTCAGCAGAGGGCCGTTCGGATGTCCGGTTGCGATGAAAGGTTGATTCCGGTCCCCATTCCACGCGGGATCGGAGAGCCCAATTCCATCGTTTTCTACTATGAGTTCCATGAAGCCCGTGATCGTCGTTGCCGCCGCCGGATTGTCCCTGCTCTGCCCGTGGACCGCTGCCTTGAAAGGGGTGGAAGCCCTACCGCCCGCGCCGCCGCCGCTCGACCCTGCCACCAGCATGGACAAGAGCGTGCAACCCGGCGACGATTTCTACCACTACGCCGACGGCGGCTGGCTCAAGAACAACCCGATCCCCTCCGACCATACGAGTTGGGGCTCGTTCAACATCCTGACCGAGCACAACAATGACGTGCTGCACGTGCATCCTCGACGATTGCGCCGGGACCGGTGGGAGCGAGCCGCGCGGTGCGGCGGGATCGGTCCGCAAGATGGTCGGTGACTTCTACGCCAGCGGCATGGACGAGGCTGCCATCGAACGCGGCGGGCATCAAGCCGCTCCAGCCGTGGTTCGACAAAATCGCCGCGCTCAAGAGCAATGCCGACCTGCCCGCGCTCCTCGCCGATCTGCACAGCAACGGCGTCGGCGCGCTGTTCGCGGTCTTCGTCACGGCCGACGAAAAAAATTCCGAGACCGACATCGCGCAGTTCTACCAGGGTGGCCTCGGGCTGCCAGACCGCGATTATTATACGAAGACCGACGACGCCTCGAAGAAACTCCTCGCCGCGTATCAAGAGCACGTCACCAAAATGTTCACGCTCCTCGGAGACGCGCCGGACGTGGCCGCGGCGGAGGCGAAGTCCGTAGTGAACTTCGAGACGGAACTGGCCAAGGCCAGCAAGACGCGCGTGCAGTTGCGCGACCCCGAGGGCAACTACCACAAGATGACGGTGGACGAACTGGCCAAGGCCGCGCCGGGCTTCGATTGGAAGGCGTACTTCACCGCCCTGGGCGCGCCGGAACCGGGCGGCCTCGACGTGAAGCAGCCAGAGTTCGCCGCGCGCGTGGCGGAGTTGGTCAAGACCACCCCGCCCGATGATCTGAAGACCTACCTGCGTTGGCACCTCGCGCATTCGACCGCTCCCCTGCTGAGCAAGGCATTCGTGGACGAGAATTTTGCCTTCTTCGGCACCACGCTGACGGGGGCCAAGGAAAATCTCCCGCGCTGGAAGCGGGTGCTGCATGCCGTGGACGAGGGCGTCGGCGAGGCCCTGGGCCAGCTCTACGTCGAAAAGAATTTCCCGCCCGAGGCCAAGGCCCGCGCGCTGACCATGATTAACGACCTCAAGGCCGTGCTGCGCGAACGCCTGACCAACCTCGAATGGATGGGGCCGGACACCCGCACCGCCGCGTTGAAAAAACTGGACGCGTTCGGTGTGAAGGTGGGTTACCCGGACAAGTGGCGGGATTACTCGGCCCTGAGCATCAGCCGGCAGCCGTTCGTCCTCAACGTGCTGGCCGCGAACCTGTTCGAGACCAAACGGCAGGTCGCAAAGATCGGTCGGCCGGTGGACAAGAGCGAATGGGGCATGACGCCGCCCACCGTCAACGCGTACTACAATCCGTCGCGCAACGAGATCGTCTTCCCGGCGGGCATCCTCCAGCCGCCGTTCTTCAGCGCGACGGCGGACGACGCGGTCAACTACGGCGGCATGGGCGCGGTCATCGGCCACGAGATGACACACGGTTTCGACGACCAGGGCCGGCAGTACGACGCGCAGGGCAACCTGAAAAACTGGTGGACCGACGACGACCTGAAGCGTTTCAAGGAGCGTTCGGAAAAAGTGGTCGCACAGTTCAGCGGTTACGAACCTTTGCCGGGCATGCACGTCAACGGGGAGTTGACCCAGGGCGAGAACATCGCCGACCTCGGCGGCTCGAAGATCGCGTTTTTCGCGCTGGAAAAGGCGCTCGACCGTCAGGGACCGGACGCGCGCGCGAAGAAGATCGACGGGTTCACGCCCGAGCAACGGTTCTTCCTGAGTTGGGCGCAGGTGTGGCGCGTGAACATGCGCCCGGAAATGGCCCGGGTGCGTTTGAACACCGACCCACACTCGCCGGGGCAATTCCGCTGCAACGGCCCGCTGAGCAACCTCGTCGAGTTTCAGAAGGCGTTCAATATCCCTGACGGCGCGCCGATGGTGCGCCCGGCGGCGGAGAAAGTCTTGATCTGGTAAGGGCGCTCCGCGCTCGCCGGTCGATGATAAGGGGGTGGCTTCCACGCGGAGGCCATCCCCTGTTTGTTGCCGCTGCCGACGTGATGGGGCAGCGCACCGGCTTTGCTTCCGATCCAAATGAGAGCTATGCTGCCTGGAACAACCGAATTTTCTTGTGATCAATCATTTGCCTTTGAAGCTCCTGCTGGTCTGCCTGCTCGCAGCCATGCCCGCCCTCGCGTCCGGCTCGGATTTGATCACCCTCGAACCGGACGACTATCCCGCGAACACCGTCCTGAACACGATTCTTCCGGGAGTGACATTGAGCGTCGTCAACAACCAGAACGCGGCGTCGAGCGGCATCGATGTGACCGCCACGGTGGACGACATGGGCGGAGCGCCGACGGGCACCACGGTTTTCGGCCAGGGCGGGGTTTACTTTTGGAACTCCGCCTTCCGGTTGAAGATGACCTTTACCGACCCGGTTGCGACCGTCCTGCTTCTGTTCTCGGGTGGTACACCGAACGGCACGAACGTCGGGCAGATCGACGCCTACTCGAAGAAAGGGGTGCGGCTGGCCTCTTACACGACGCAGCCACGCAACTTCGGCAGCGCGGAAACGATGAAGATCGTTCGGCCGTCGGCTGACATCGCCTACGCGATAGCTTATATCCCGACCAACGAAGGTTCCTTCGGGATTCTCGACAAACTCCAGTTCGATACCCTGCCGCTCCCTTCCACTTTCTTTGATGGCCAGGTGTCGTTGGGTAGCAGTACCTACTATCTGCAATTTCCTTCAGGGAACCCCTTCGGTTACTTCGGTTACCTGACCGACCCGAACTATATTTATCATTTCGACCTGGGGTACGAGTACGTTTTCGACGCCGCAGACGGCAAGGGTGGCGTTTACTTCTACGACTTTACCAGCAGCACTTTCTTTTACACTTCGCCGGGATTCCCGTTCCCCTACCTTTACGATTTCAGTCTGAATACGGTGTTGTACTACTTCCCCGACCCGAACAATCCCGGGCATTACAACACGGACGGATACCGTTTCTTTTACCGCTTCGACACCGGCCAGATTTTCGTCAAATAACCCGCGTACGTCCGGCGCGGTGTCAGAGTAACTCCGGCTGCGCTGCCGCTTCGAGCGCAAGGACTGTTTTCTTGCGGCGCGGGATGTTGCGTGGGCGGGCGACACCGGCGCGGGTGTGCAGCGGACGATCCCGGCTGCCGTGCCGGGCATAGACGCGCTGGGCCTCGCGGCGTGCAAAATCCGTGCGCCGGATCGCGCCGAGTTGTTCGCGGGCTTTCGCGTAGGCTGCGGCGTGCTCGACCACCGGCGCGGGATAATCACTCCCGATGCGACAACCGAATTTTGCCTGCATGTCGGCGGGCATCAAATGTGGCTCGGCGATGAACGCCGCCGGCACGTTCGCCAACTCCGGCACGAAGCGCCGCACGAACGCGCCGTCCAGATCGTGGTCGAGAGCCTGCTTGGCGGGCGAGTAGATGCGGATCGAATTGATCCCGGTGACCCCGCTTTGCATCTGGAACTGCGGATAATGGATGCCCGGCTCGTAGTCGAGGAACAACCGCGCGAGGTACACGGCGGTGGGTTGCCAGTGCAGCCACAGGTGGTAGGCCGCGAAGGACGCGAGCATCGCGCGCATCCGGAAGTTGATCCAACCGCTGCGATGCAGCGCGCGCATACAGGCGTCCACCAGCGGATAACCTGTCCGCCCGTCGCACCACGCGGCGAACCGTTCGTCATTGAAATCACCTTCGCGCAGGCCGTCGTAGGCGCGAGAGAAGTTGCGGGATTCGAGCGCGGGCTCATCTTCCAGTTTCTGGATGAAATGACAGTGCCAGCGCAGGCGCGACTGGAAGGAGGCCAGCGAACGCCGCCAGCGCCCGTCGAGCCGTACGCCGGCGGTGTCGAGTTCGTCCACCTCGCGCTGCCGCGTCCGCACGGTCTGGAACGTCTCGCGGATCGAGAGGCAGCCGAACGTGAGGTAGGGCGAGAGCCGGCTGCACGCGTTCCAGGCGGGTCCCGGCGCGGACATCGCGCGGCGGTAATCGACGCCGCGCGTTTCCAGGAACGAATGCAGGAGCCGGCGCGCCGGTGACTCGCCGCCGGGTTGGGCGAGATCGCGGCTGCTCGCGGGCAGGCCGAGGTCGGTGGGAGTCTGGAGGCGGCCGGCGTCGATGGCGGGGACAGTGGAGAGTTCGACCGGGGCCGGCGTGACGGGTTCGGACATGCGCGCCGTCCAACGCGTGGCCCAGCCCTCGCGGTCCGGGTGTGGCCGGAAGACCCCGTGCTGCGGGATTTCGGTCCACGGAACACCGGATCGTCGGCACCACGCGGCGACGCGCCGGTCGCGGGCGTAGGTCAGGGCGTTGCCGGTTTCCTCGTGGCTCCAGAGGTGGGCGATGCCGCCGTGGCGGGCGTGGAGTTCGTCGAAAACATCCGGCAGGCCTCCGATGCGGGTCGTCAACCGTCCACCGAGAGTGCGCAGGCGGGCGTCGAGTTCCGCGAGGGATTGGTTGATGAAGACGAGGTGCGACGGGTCGAAATCATCCGCGCGGATGATCTCCGGCTCGTAGACGTACAACGCCAGCAGCGGTCCGCCGGCGCGCGCCGCCGCCAGGAGCGGCCGGTGGTCGCTGACACGCAAATCGCGCTTGAACCAAACGACCTGCAAGGCGGCGGACATCAGGAAACGTTACGTTTCCAGGGACGTGCGGGATGCTTCAAACAAGGTAGGGATGGCTCTCCGAGCCGTCCCAAACATTTCCGGCAAGGCGCATCGTGCGCACCGAGGTCATCCAAGCCAATTTTGGGACGGCTCGGAGAGCCATCCCTACCTTGTTACGACTAGCCGGACCATTCACCGATGAACCATCCCCATCAGCGCCTCGGGATAACGCTCGCCGGTCACCTGATGCGCGGCGCACGCTTCGTCGATTTCACGCACATCCTCCGCGCTCAATTCCACACCCAGCGCCCCCATGTTGTCTTCCAAATAACGCACGCGCTTGGTGCCAGGGATCGGCACGATGTCGCCGCCCTGCGCGAGGACCCACGCCAGCGCCAACTGCGCCGGGGTCACGCCTTTCTTTTCGGCCAGGGACTTGATCGCGTTGGCCAGTTTCAGGTTTTGCTGGAGCGCCTCCTCCGCGAAACGCGGGTTCGTGCGCCGCCAGTCGCCTTCGGGCAGGTCTTCGACTTTCTGGATCGCACCCGTCAGGAAGCCGCGCCCGAGCGGACTGTACGGCACGAACGTGATGCCCAGTTCGCGGCAGGTGTCCAGCACGCCGTTGGTTTCCGGCTCGCGGGTCCAGAGCGAATACTCGCTTTGCAACGCCGCGATGGGATGCACCGCCGCCGCCCGCCGGATCGTTTCCGGCGCGGCCTCGGACAAACCGAGCGCCCGGACCTTGCCGGCGCGTACGAGTTCGGCCATCGCACCCACGGTTTCCTCGATGGGGGTGCCGGGATCGACGCGATGCTGGTAAAACAGGTCGATCACGTCGATGCCGAGGCGTTGCAAGCTCGCGTCGCAGGCCCGGCGCACGTTCGCGGGCGAACTGTCCGTGCCGCGCACGCCGTTCTCACCGAACTTGAAGCCGAATTTCGTGGCCAGCACCACCCGTTCGCGCGGCACCTTGCGCAGGAAGCGGCCCAGCAATTCCTCGTTCGTGAACGGGCCGTAGATTTCAGCGGTATCGAGGAAGTTGCCCCCGAGGTCGAGGTAACGATGGAGCACCTGCAAATTCTCGCCTTCGTCGGCGGGTCCGTAGGCGAAAGACATGCCCATGCAGCCGAGGCCGAGGGCGGAAACGGTCAGGCCAGTATCACGGCCGAGGGTACGCGAAGGAAGCGTGGAAGAAGTCACACCTTATAAACGCACTGGCTACGCACGGCGGATGGCGTTCTCCCGCGCACCGGACGCCGCCTCTATTGCTGCACCTGGAATTTCCAACTAAAGTCCTTCTCCGCGTGGCCATCGGCGTAGAGAAAATTCACCTTGTTCACCAGGTAAGGATGGTAGGCGGCTTTGTCCGCGAGGATGATGACCTGCGTGTGGTCGTAGTTCTGGAGGAAATTCAGGCCCGACATCGCCTGGCCGTTGAGCGCCGGGTTCCAATAATAACTCGTGCCCGATTGGGCGGCCTGCCCCTTGTCGGACGGACACGCGAAGACCGGCGAACCGGCAGGCGTGTAGGCGTTAAGCGTGTTATCGATGTAGTCCCCGTCCTGGCTCAAGCTCTTGCGGCCGGCGAGCAGCGTCGGCATCGTCATGTTGTGTTCGCCGAGGTAAAGCCCCAGCGCCGTACCGATCTGGCGCAGGTTGGAGACGCATTTAGCCGCCCGGCCGGTCTCGGCCATGCGCCCCAACACCGGGATGCCGACCGCCACCAGCACGCCGATGACCGCCAGCACGACGAGGAGTTCGGCCAGCGTGAAAGCCCGTCTTTTCTGTCCGCGCATTTCCATTGGGCGAGGGAACAGGCGATCAGTTCCCGTTGCCGAACTGGAGGTTGCGCTGCATCTGCTCGATGAGCGGAGCCATGTCGATTTTCGTGTCCGCATTGGCGTCGGCGTAAAACGATTTCAGGCCCTGGTCCACGATCTTGGCGCGCAGGGTGTCGTCCATGCCGGAGGGCGGAGTGTCGCCGGCGTGCTTTTTCATTTCATCCACGGCGCGGGTGACGAACTCCTTGCGCTTGGCGGGGTCCATCTTGTTGAAGACTTCCATCATCTGCTTGAAGTCGGCGGGGAGCGTCGCGTCGAGAAACGCACCCTGTTCGTCCTTGGTCAGCGCACCGAAGAACCGGCGCGTGGAGCCGTTTTTTTGGAGTTCCTGCCGGTCCTGAGGCGTCAGGTCGTTGAGCTGGTCTTCGGCGCGGCGGATGGTGCGTGCGCGGTCGCTCCCGCTCTTGGTGGAGAGGTTGGCACCGTCCAGGAACGCCGTGACGGATTGCGGCGTCGGCCTGGTCGCGTGCAGCCACCAGATGCCGAGTCCGGCGACGATCCACACGGCACCGAGGGCGAGGGCGGCTTTGGTCCAGGTGTTCACGGGGAGGGTCAGCGCACGGGCGCGTGGCGGCAGCAGATTTCCCACTTGTTGCCGTCGGCGTCCTCGAAAAACACCGCGTAATATCCCGGCGTGTAGTCGTGGCAATATTCCGGGCCTTCGACGACTTGCGCGCCGGCCGCACGCACGATTTCCCCGAGCCGGTTGACTTCCTCCTCCGTGTCCGCCCAGAAGGCGAAGCGGTTCGCGTTGCCGCGATGGCCCGGTTCCTCGTTCAAATCGACGAAGGGCGAGGTCTCGGTGTTCTCCCTCGGCGAAATAACAGATTTCGGCCTCCGTCACGACGATCCTGGGTAAAGCCCGAGCGCGGGCAGAAACGCATCGTAGAACTGCCGCGCCGCCGCGAAGTTGGAAACCCGCAGGTCGATGTGGTCGAAAAACCGGCTGTTCATGCGCGAGACGTTTCACCAATAAAACCCCACAACCCACGACCCACAACCGGCGAAGTGCCCTCCCTTCAGCCCCGCATCGCCGCCACGAAGCCCGTGTGGTAGCTGCCGCGCTGGAAATCGGCGTTGCGCATGATCTCCTGCTGGAAGGGGATCGTCGTCTTGATGCCGGTAATCATGTACTCGCCCAACGCCCGGCTCATCCGCGCCACGGCCGAGGCGCGCGTCGAGCCCGACGTGATGAGCTTGCCGATCAGCGAATCGTAATACGGCGGGATCGTGTACCCGGCGTAGGCGTGGCTGTCCACGCGCACGCCGCGTCCGCCCGGCGCGTAGTAGAGATTCGATCTTGCCGGGCGAGGGCTGGAAATTCGCGCGCGGGGTCTTCGGCGTTGATGCGGCATTCGATGGCGTGCTGGCGGATCGTGGCGTTGGCGATGTGTTCGGCGAGAGGTGCTCGCCGGCGGCGATGCGGATTTGCTCCTTCACCAGGTCGCAGCCGTAGACCTCCTCCGTCACGCAATGCTCGACCTGGATGCGCGTGTTCATCTCCATGAAATAGAACTCCCCCTTTTCATCGACGAGGAACTCCATCGTGCCGACGTTCTGGTAGCCGACCGCCTCGGCGAGCTTGACCGACGCGCGGCCCATCTGCTTGCGCAGCTTGTCGTCGAGGAACGGCGACGGGGCTTCCTCGACGATCTTCTGGTTGCGCCGCTGGATGGAGCAATCGCGCTCGCCCAGGTGGACGACGCGGCCGTGGCTGTCGGCGACGATCTGGAACTCGATGTGGCGCGGGTTGACGACAGTTTCTCGAAATAAACGTCCGCCTTGCCGAAGGCTTTTTCCGCCTCGGCGCGCGCGGCGTGGAAACCCTGGACGAGGCTCACGTCGTTGTGCGCGGCGCGCATGCCCCGGCCGCCGCCGCCGGCGCTGGCCTTGATCATGACGGGATAGCCGATCTTCTTGGCGACCTTGCAGCGCTTCGGCCTCGGTTTCGACGACGCCGTCGCTGCCGGGCGTGATCGGCACGCCGGCCTTGCGGGCGGCGTCGCGCGCGGCGTTCTTGTCGCCCATCGTGCGGATGGCGCTGGCGGGCGGCCCGATGAAGCGGATGTTGCAGCTCTCGCAGACCTCCGCGAAATGGGCGTTCTCGGCGAGGAAACCGTAGCCGGGATGGATGGCGTCCACGTCGCCGATCTCGGCGGCGCTGATGATGCGGTCGATCTTGAGGTAGCTGTCCGCTGCTGGCGGCGCGGGCCGATGCAGATGGCCTCGTCGGCGAGTTGGACGTGGAGGCTTTCCACGTCGGGCTCGGAGTAAACGGCGACCGTCTTGATGCCCAGTTCGCGGCAGGCGCGCACGACGCGCAGGGCGATCTCGCCACGGTTGGCGATGAGGATTTTGTCGAACATGAACTGGGAAAGGGGACGCGGCCGGCGCGCGGGGGGCAACGCTCGACCGCGACGAATGCTACTGGAGCCGGAAAAGCGGCTGGCCGAACTGCACCGGCTTGCCGTTTTCGCCGAGGATTTCGGCGACGACGCCCGATCGCTCGGCCTTGATCTCGTTCATCACCTTCATCGCCTCGATGATGCAGACGACCGTGTCCTCCGTGACGCTCTGGCCGACCTTGACGTAGGCGGCGAATCCGGCGACATCGCCTGAGTAAAACGTGCCGACCATCGGCGAGATGATCTCGCGGGCCTTTCGGCGGGCGGCGGTTTCCGTGGCGGCGGCGGGCGGTCGCGGCGGCGGCGAGCGCGGAGGCGGTCGGCGGCGAGCGGGGCGGGAACGGGAGCGGCGTGCCGCTCACGGCGTAGCCTTCCGGGGCGGCCGAGACCTTTCTTGAGCAGGATTTTGAAGCCTTCCTTTTCCATCTCGAAGACGGAAAGGTCGTTCTTCTTCATCAGGTCGATGATGATTTTGATGTCTTTGAGTTCCAAGGGCAGTGTCCTCAGTGGATAAAAGTCCCGTTCGAGGTGCAAGGGCGATGCTGGCGCGGTTTTCCGGGCAGGTCAAGGGTTGCATTCGGGGCTGGCAAGGAGGAGGCATCTCCTGGTACGGTCGTCCCGGCATGAGCAAAGGCGATCACCTCCCCTGGTGGCGGATCACCGCCGCGGTGTTCACGCTGACCGTCTCATCTTCCTGCGCGCCGACGATCCGATGCGGCGATGCGCGGGCGGTGCGCAATGACGGAGGTCTTGCCACGTATTTTCGGGCTGACTCCGCCCGGGTACGACGCGCATCTTCCCCCGGTCGCGCTCTCCCGGGCCGGGAGCACCGAATTCCACCTCGCCGGTTTGCCACCGGGTCACTACAGATACGAATTCAGTCTGACCGGAGGTTCGATCTACGGCGACCGGCGCAACGACCCCGTGCATCCGCCTCCCTGGGCCAGCCACGCGAACACGGAAATTTCCTTCCGCGCCACCGCGCCAAACGGCACCACGCTCTACCGCGCTGATTTCCGTTTGAAAGACCTGGAATGGTATCCTTACGTCCGGAGCATGTATCCGGAGATACATTCCGAACTTCCGGTGATTGCCGCCGCTGATTTCACGCTCACCGTGACGGTCCGCCATCCCTCGACGGCACCGCGCGAGAAATTAATCATTTCAGGGTTTGCCGAGGATGCCGGTCCGGTCGCTTCATCTGCACTCAGGTAATCGCCATGTCGCGTGTTTGCCTATATCTGGTGGCCGGCGAGGTCAGCGGGGATACGCACGGAGCGGCCCTGTTGAAAGTCCTGCGCGACCGGCGGCCGGGACTCGTCTTCCACGGTCGCGGCGGACCACGGATGCGCGCCGTGGCGGGCGACGGCGTGGAGGATTGGACCGAGGAGGCCGCCGTGGTGGGGCTCTGGGAGGTGCTCAAGAAGTACGGGTACTTCCGCGCGCAGTTCGCCCGCGTGCTGGCGGAGATCGAACGACTGGCACCGGCGGCGGTCGTGCTCATCGATTATCCCGGCTTCAACCTGCGCCTCGCCGCCGAACTCCGCCGCCGACGGTTGCCGCTCAAGATCATCTATTACATCAGCCCGCAGGTGTGGGCCTGGAACCGGGGTCGCATCCCGAAGATGGCCCGTCTGCTCGACCTGATGATTTGTATTTTCCCGTTCGAGCCGGCGCTCTACGAACCGGCGGGGTTGCGCTCGGTGTTTGCCGGGCATCCGCTGGTCGATGCGCTCGCCGCCGAACCGCCGCAAACGCGCGAATCCGACCTCGTGGGCCTGTTCCCCGGCAGCCGGATGCGCGAGGTCCGCAAGATTTTCCCTGTCATGCTCGCCGCCGCCCGCAGGATGCGCGCGACGCGGCCGGATTTGCGGTTCGCTACCGCCGCGCCATCGGAACGCATCGCCGGAGAACTGGCCACCCTCCGCGCGGAGGCAGGTTGGAGTGCGGCGGAATTGCCCATCGGCGTCAGGGATTCGCGTCAACTCATGGCGCGGTCGGCGGCGGGGATGGTGGCTTCGGGGACAGCGACCGTCGAGGCCGCGAGCCTGGGGATGCCTTTGGTCATCGTCTACAAAGTGGCCGCGCTGACGTACTGGGTAGGGCGGGCGGTGGTGCGCGTGCCGTTTTTGGGCATGATCAACCTGCTCGCAGGCCGGGAAATCGCGCGGGAGTTCCTGCAAGGCGCGGCGCAGCCGGCAGCCATCGCGGACGAGACCTTGCGCCTGCTCGATCCCGACGGCGACGCCCGCAAGCGGCAACTCGCGGATTTGCAGGAGGTCGTCCAGTGTCTCGGCGGCGGCGGTGCGGCCGAAAAAACCGCCGACGCTGTCCTGGACGTGCTGGAGACGGTCAGTTCGACTTGATGATGACCACCGCCGCCACCAGCAGCAGGCAACCGAACGCGCGCCACGCATTGAAAGGCTGCACGGCGTAGCCGATCAGGCCGAAGTGGTCGAAGAGCACCGAGGCGATGATCTGCCCGGCAACCACGAGGATGATGAGCCGCGTTGCGCCGAGTTTCTGCGCGAGGAGCACGCTGGCGCTCACGTAGCCGACCCCAATCGCGCCACCGGTCCACGCCCACCACGGGACGGCGGCGAGCCGGCCCCAGGTCGGCAGAGTCGGCCGGACCGCCAGCAGGCAACAGAGCGAAGCCAGCGTGCCCACCGCGTACGAGGCGAGCGTCGCGTAAAACGGGCTGTCGCTGCCCAGATACTTGCGCAAGGCAGCGTTCACCCCGAACTGGAGTGCGATCAGCGCGCCGGCTCCCAGGGCAAAGAGAAGAGTGGAGGGGGTCACGGAAGGATTGAACATGCGCTCGTCTGACCATTTTGTGCAATCCTTCTTGTTCCCTCGTTGCGGACTCCCTCCCCCGCAGGCGCGGGACCGGGCGCGATTCCACTGCGTAACCCCATGATTTCTGGCGCGAATGTTGAACCCTATCCGTCCGCGGACGGTCTGAGTCCTGATCCCATGCCTGCGATGATCCCCTTTTCCGCGCCCGGTCGTTGGTGGCGTCTGGTTCTTTTGTGCGCGGTGCTGACGCTGGCGACCGTGGGTTTCGCCGGCCGGGCGGCGGCGCAGGTGGATCACGGCGTGACATTGGTAAAAGCCGACCTGCTCGCGGACACGACGGCGGTGGTGCCGGGCAGGGCGTTCACGGTGGGCCTGCGGCTGAAGATGGCTCCGCATTGGCACACCTATTGGCAATACAGCGGCGACGCCGGGCTGCCGACGAAGATCGACTGGCAACTACCCGCCGGCTACAAGGCCGGGCCGATCCAGTGGCCGGTGCCGGAAAAGATCGTCAGTCCCGGCGACATCATCAACTACGGCTACGACGATGAGGTCATGCTGCTGACGGAGATTACGTCCCCGGCGCAACCGGCCCCGGGCGGCGAGGTCACACTCCAGGCCAAGGCAACGTGGCTGGTCTGCGCGGATAAGTGCATTCCCGGGCAGGCGGAACTCTCGCTCAAGCTCTCCACCGGCGGCGACGCGCAGGCGGCGAACGCGGAGGTTTTCGCCAAATACCGTGCGTTGCTTCCCACGCAAGCCCAGGAGATGAAAGACCAGGCGATCCTCAACGGCAAGAAGTTGAGTTTGATGTTCAGGGGATCGGGGCCGTTGCCCGATGAGCACTCAGAATTCTTCCCGCTGCCAGGAGAAACAGCCGAAATCGGCCATCCTAGTGCCGTGACCATTACTTCTTCTGAGGACCGATGGATTGCTACCGCGAGTGTCATCATCTCTTCCGACCCGAAAGACGCGGACCAGATTGGTGGTGTGTGGGTGTTCGTCGGCAAAGATGGCAAAAAATCGGCCTTCTCGGTCGTACCTCAAAAGCCAAGAATTGGTGAATCCGATCAGACTTCAGGGCAACTTCCGCCTGCCACCAGGACAAACTCTGCGCCGGGTCAAGGGGGCGACGGCAATCAAAGCCTTTCCCCTGGCCAAACCTCAAATGTTGCGACGCCCGCCAGTTCGCTCTGGCATTTCCTCCTGCTCGGCTTCCTCGGCGGCTTGATCCTCAACGTGATGCCGTGCGTGCTGCCCGTCATCTCGCTCAAGCTGTTCTCGTTCGTCAAACAGGCCAACGAATCCCCAGCGCGGGTGTTCCGGCTCGGGCTGGCGTACGCGGCGGGGGTGTTCGCGTGGTTCCTGGGCTTCGCGGGGCTGGTCGTGGCGGCGAAAGCGGCTGGTGGACGGCAGATCGGGTATTCGTTTCAACTGCAAAACCCTTGGTTTCTGCTGGCTCTGATCGCCGTGAGCTTTGTTTTTGCGCTGAACCTGCTCGGGGTCTTCGAGTTCATCCTGCCCGGCGGCATCACCAACGCGGCGGGCGAACGCGGCAGCCCGGAGCGAGGGTTATTCGGGCGCGTTTCTCCAAGGCGTGCTGGCCACGGTGCTCGGCAGCGCCTGCACGGCACCGATCTTCGTTGATGCGCTGGGTTTCGCGTTTTCGCAAAGCGGGCCGGTCATCCTGGCGATGTTCGCCGCCATCGCCGCCGGGATGAGCGCGCCCTTCGTGGTGCTCGCGGCTTTCCCGCGCTGGCTGCGGTTTTTGCCGAAGCCGGGCGTGTGGATGGAACGCGTCAAGCAGGGGACGGGTTTTCTGATGCTGGCGACGGTGCTCTGGCTGCTGTGGACCTTCGGTGGGAACCGCCGGTCCACGGATGCCGTCGTCTGGGCCGGCGGGTTGTTGCTCGTGCTCGGCGTGGCCTGCTGGGTGCAGGGGGCGTTCAATACCCTGGTGTCGAGCGCACGCTCGCGGTGGGCCTCGCGGGCGGTGATCGCCGCGCTCGTGTTCGGCGGCGGGTGGTATTGCGTGGACCAGATCGTCCGGGCGGAACCCATCGCGGACACCGGCGCGCCGTTCCCGGTCCAGCTTGCCAACGCGCAAAAAAGCGGCCGGCTGGTGTTCGTCGATTTCACCGCGCGCTGGTGCGCCATCTGCCAGAGCAACAAGAAGATCGTGATCGACAGCGAACCCGTCCAGAAGGCGTTGCGGGACCGGCAGGCAATCTTCCTCACGGCGGATTACACGGCCTACTCCGACGACATCGCGGAAATCCTGCGCCGGTTCAACGCGCCCAGCGTGCCTTTGTACGTCATCTACCCCGCCGGCAAGCCGGACGCACCCGTCGTTCTCCCGACGCTGCTGACCCAGCAGGCCGTGCTCGACGCCCTCGCCGCCGCCACGCCGCCCGACGGCGCGAGCAAGCCGCTCGCCGTGCGTTGAACCCTTTTCCGATCATCCATCCCGACCGAAACGCCTGAATCTCATGAAAAAACTCCACACCCTCCTTTCCTCCGCCTGTGCCGCCGCGCTGTTCCTGGCCGCGACCGCCGTTGCCCGGGCCGAAGCGCCCGCGGTCGGTTCGGCCGCGCCGGACTTCACCTTGACCGATTCCGCCGGCCAAACCCACAAGCTCAGCGAGCACAAAGGCAAGTTCGTCGTGCTGGAATGGACGAACCCCGGCTGTCCGTTCGTGCGCAAGCACTACGACACCGGCAACATTCCGAAGCTCCAGGCCGAATACGTCAAGAAAGGCGTGGTCTGGCTGGCCGTCGATTCGTCCGCGCCGGGTAAGGAAGGTTATCTGGCCGGTAGCGATGCCGCCAAGGCGAAGGACGGTGACTACGCCGCCGCCAGCGCCCTGCTGCTTGATCCGGACGGCAAGGTGGGGCACCTCTACGGCGCGACCAACACCCCGCACCTGTACATCGTCGATCCCGAGGGCAAGCTGGTTTACTAGGGTGCCATCGACAGCATCGCGTCCGCCGACAAGACGGATATTGCGAAGGCGACGAATTACGTGCGCGTCGCCCTGGATGAAACGATGGCTGGAAAACCGGTCACAAAGGCAAGTTCCAAAGCGTACGGCTGCGCCGTGAAGTATTGACGCCGCGTCTCAGGGTGGTTGAGACGTGCAAGCGGCGGTGGATGGCGCTCTCCGAGCGGCATTGGTCTCACTTACGTCGCAGGCGTCCGTTCTTTGCAAGGCGGCTGTCGCCGCGCGTGGGACCAATGCCGCTCGGAGAGCGCCATCCACCTCCTTAGAGGGCGTCTGAAAAGGGGTGTTTTGGTGGTCATTTTGCCGGGCGGCAAAGTCGGCGCAGCATGAGTCGGCTCATGGCTAGATAGATCAGGTTTTCTTCGGTGGCGGGCAGGAACTCGTAGTCTTTGGAAAGCCGCCGGTAGTTGCCCAGCCAGGCAAAGGTGCGTTCGACCACCCAGCGTCTTTTGAGCACGGTAAAGGCAGGCATCGGCGGCGGTTCAACGCCCTCCGGGCAACGCACCCAACGCCGGGGCGGCAGCACCACCTCCACGCTCCAGCCCAGGCGCTCTTTGATCCAGGCGACGAGCCGGCCGCGGTAACCCGCATCCGCCCACAGATGCTTGAGGTTGGCGAAGCGTGCCGCCGCCGCTTCGAGCAGGGGCATGGCCCCGTCGCGGTCGGCAATGTCGGCGGCGTGCACCTGTGCGCAAAGCACCAGTCCCGAGCTGTCTACGAGCAGGTGACGTTTGCGTCCGTTGACCTTTTTGCCGCCATCGTAGCCGTGCACCCCGCCGCGGTCCGTCGTCTTGGTACTCTGGCTGTCGATGATCGCAGCCGTCGGCTTGGCCGAGCGGCCCGCCCGGCGTCGGCAGAGGCTGCGCAGGCGACCATGCAGGCGCAGCCACACCCCGGCCAAACGCCACGCGCGGAAATAATGATAGACGGTCTTCCACGGCGGAAAATTGGTCGGCAGCAGGTGCCAGGCGCAGCCCGCGCGCACCAGGTAAAAGATGGCGTCGCAGATCAGCCGCCGTGCGTGCTTGCGCGGTCTACCGCCGTGCTTGGCTGGCGGTAAAAGGTGCTGCATTTTACTCCATTCGTGGTCACTTAGATCGGTGGCATAAACGAGGACTTTCATCCTCTAAACTGCCTCCAAAACACCCCTTTTCAGACGCCCTCTTAAAGCGTTTTTCAGTTGCTTGTAGAGGTCTCTGAGGGTTGGCTGGGTGTTTATGCCAGCGACCTATTCCTTGGACCTGCGGCGGCGGGTGGTGGCTGCCGTGGATGCGGGTGGTGCAACGCAAGCGCAGGTCGCCACCCGCTTTTCGGTCAGCCTGGGTTGGGTGCGCAAGCTCCTGGGCCAGCGTCGGCGGGTGGGCCACGTTGAGCCCATCGGCCACCGTGGCGGGGCACCTCGCCGCCTGGACAAGCGGGCCGTCGAAGCGGTGCGCGCCGCCGTCGCGGCCCAGCCCGACATTGCCCTGGAGGAACTGCGCCTGCGCCTGCGCCGCCGCGAACGGGTGCGGGTGAGCGTGCCCACGCTCTACCGGGTCATCGAGGCGCTGGGGCTGCCACGCAAAAAAAGACGTTTCTCGCCCGCGAAGCCGACGAGGGAGAACGCGCGGCCTTCCGCGAGCGCATCGGCCAGGTAGACACAGGCACCCGGCGGCTGATCTTTCTGGACGAGACGGGCTGCAACCTGAACCTGACCCGCCGCTACGGACGTGCTCCCAAAGGGGTGCGCCTGGTGGATCGCAGCGTGCCGCGCAACACGCCGCCCAACCGCTCGCTCGTCGGGGCCATGAGCACGGCGGGGCTGCTCACGAGCATGGAAGTCGAAGGCTCCATCGACGGCGATGCCTTTTTCGTCTTCCTGCGGGATGCGCTCGGCCCGTGCCTGCGGTCCGGCTTCCGTGGTGCTCATGGACAACCTGTCCACGCATAAAAGCGCTCGCATGAGCGAGGCCAGCAAGGCCCGCGGGGCCGAGGTGATCTTCCTGCCGCGCTCTAGCCCCGACTTCAATCCTATCGAAGGGGCGTGGAGCAAGCTCAAGGCTTACCTGCGCTAAGGCCGCCGCACGCACACCCAAGGCGCTGGACCGCGCCCTGGCCCGTGGCTTGGCGCGCATCAGCGCGAGCAACGCTCGCGGCTGGTTCCAACACGCTGGCTACCGAACCACCTGAATCCACGAGCAACTGAAAAACGCTTTAAGAATTCACGGCAGAGCTGCCGCTTCCTTGACCACCGGCGGCTCGCTCAGGATGATCTCTTCCTCATCAGGCACCGGTTCGTCGGCAGCCAGCCCGAACCGCCCGGCCAGATCGGGCGCGTAGCGCAGCACGTCGTTGCGCAGGCGGCGCAACGCGAGGTCCTTGCTCTTCGATTCCAGCATGATGTCAAACTCCGCGTCCGCCGGATACCGGCGCATCAGGTCGATGAACGCGAACGGGTCGGCGTAATCGGCGTGCCCCGTCCAGAGCGGCGGCAGCGCGACGGTTTCGAGTTTTTTGGTTTTCCGGTTGCGGCGTTTGAGTTCGCGCATCTGCGTGCGCGGGGAGGAGACGTGCATCTTCGGCCGCACCCCCGCCGGCCATGTCGCGCAGGAAAAGCCGGGCCGTTTCCCCGAGGTCCAGCCGCTCCGGATTGTTGCAGCAAAAGTGGTGCGAATCGAACACGCACGGCACCCCGGTACGGCCGTGGATTTCGAGCACGTTGGCGGCGCTGTAGGAGATGTCGTCGTTTTCCAGCACGAGCCGCCGTTTCGACGCCTCGGGCAGCGCGTGGTAACTCGCCACCCAGCGATCCATCGCGGACGGTTTATCCCCGTACACCCCGCCGACGTGGACGATGATGACCGCCTCCGGGCCCGCGCCCATCCGGTCGAGGATCGTCGCCTGGCTCTCGATGTCCAGGACGCTTTTGCGGTTCAATTCCGGGTCGGGGCTGTTGAGGATCGTGTATTGCGACGGATGAAACGACAGCCGCAGCCCGATCTCCCGCGCTCGCCCGCCGAGGGCGTCGAGTTCGGCGGTGGATTCCGCAACCTGCCCGTGGAATTGCGGCATGTCGGGATGGGTGACGTACGGCGCGATGTCGGAGGACATGCGGTACATCGTGATCCGCTGTTTTTCGAGGTAATCGAAGACCCCGTGCAGATACTCCAGGGAGGTCTTCAGGTGGGGGCTTTTTTGCCAGCGGCGGGTGTCGCTGCTCTTGAGGCCGGGTTGGCCGAGCACGAGCACGGCGAAACCCAGGCGGGACGGCGGAGGGGGAGCGACGGTCATCAGGCGGGGAAGAGTTCGAGATTTTCGGAGGCGATGGGCGCGGCGGGTTTTCCGGGCGCGGCGGCGTCCACCAGCATGTCCGGGCCGAAGCCCAGTTCACGCGCGAACTCGTTCCACACCGCCGTGGGCAGCGCGCCGCCCCCGGCCTGGTCGTGGCCGTTGCCGTACGTTTTCGAGTCCGCCCCGGCGGGCCGGTGGGCGCGGAAAAAATCCAGGAGGTTCTTGTCCTTGCCGCAGCGCGCCGCAGAAATGCACCCAGCCCGGCCGGTAGCCGGTGTTCACGCCCATGACGATGAACTTCGGCAGCCGCGTCCGCCAGATTTGGGCCACGAGCGGATGCACCTGGCAGGGCGTGTGGATGCGGATCGCCGCCGCTTCCTTGGCGAACCGCGGCGACGGCTTTTTTGGCCTCGTTGTAAGCGGCGTTGACCTCTTCCTTGTCGCGGCGCAGGGAATCGACCAGCGGTCCCTCGCCTTTGGCGATGTCGCGCGGACCGCCGGCGGCCAGGAGGAGTTCCAAGCGCGGCGGATGCGTCGCCGCTGGCCGAACGGCGCGGGGCGTTGAGCAAAGTCACGGTGTCGCGCAAAACGCCCGCGCCGTAGCGTTTCTTCGCGGCGGCGATGATCGCAAACGGAGCCTTGTCGCCGAGGTCGCTGAGCGCGCTAACGGCGGCGATCCAGTCGAGGTCGTCGGCGTTCACCCCTGCTAACCCGCCCGCGCACGCCAGCGCTAGGATGCCGGAGGTCGGCGTCGGTTCCACGCCGTAGCCGGTGACGACGGTTTCCGCCGCTGACCACGGCAGGCCCGAGGGCCGGTGATGGTCGATGAAAAGGGGCGGTGGACCGTCCCACACGGGTTCCTCGCGCACGCCGAGGTCCGTCACGATCAACGCACCCGGTTGACGCGCGGTGAGCAGCGCGGCCGTCTCGTCCGACCACGCGCTGCCGCCCTTGCCGGTGGCGATCACGTCCACCCTGGGAAGCCCGGCCCGGCGCAACGCGAGTCGTGAGGATCGCCCCCGCCGCGAGACCGTCGGCGTCGCTGTGGCAAAGCACGAGCAAACCGTTCGCCGTCGTGACGGCGGAGCGCGCGTTTTCGACGAACCGGGCAAACCGCGCCCGGCTCGCGGCGACAAAATCCGGGGGCAATTCCGCCGCCGCCAAATCCGTGGCGGCAACAGGGGTCTCGGTGGGGGCGCTGGCAGGCATGCCTTTGATACGTTTTTCGCACCGCAAACGATGCCCTCACTTTGCGGCCGGGCCGGGCCGGCCGTACCTTTTCCCCTGCGCCCGATGACCACCAACGCCATCCGTCCCGCCAGGCCGGACGAACTGCGTGCGCTCGCCGCGTTCATCGTGCGGGTCAACGCGCAGCCCGCAGGTCAGTCGCTCCATTGCGCGGCCGGCACCCCGGCGGACGTGCGGGCGGCTTTGCGCGAGGCCGCGACGTTCCCCGACGGTTGGGAAACTGCCTTCCTCGTCGCCGACGCCGCCGACGGAGAAATCGGCGCGGCGTGCGGCTGGCAATCCGACCCCCCGCGCACGCACGGCTGGCTCTGGGGTCCGTGGGTGAACGATCCCTCGGGTTGGCAGACGCTCGCTCCCGCCTTGCTCGACACCTTGCTCGGCCAACTTCCGCGCTCCGTGCGCCGGGTGGAAGCCTTCCTGCACGCCGAAAACCGCGCCGGTTTGCGCTTCCTCCAGACCCGTGGATTTTCGCTCGGCGCGTTGACGCATCTTTACGTCGCGCCGCGTGCCGTCTGGCAACCGGCCGCCGACGCGACGGAGCCCCCGCCCCGCCTGCGGCCCGCGCACGAGATCGGTTTCGCGCGGCTGCATGCCGAGACGTTCCCCGCGGGCGGGAGCACTCCGGCGGACGATCTCCTCGCCGGACGCGACGACGAACACGCGATTTTCGCCGCCAGCGACGGGTTGCGGCTGCTCGGGTACGTGTGCGTCTCCGTCAACGGTGCCCCACGCGAGGGTTTCGTCGAATATCTCGCCGTCCGGCCGAACGCGCGCGGCCGGGGCGTCGGCGCGCGCCTGTTGCAAACGGCGCTCCGCTGGACCTTCGACGAACGCCGCCTGCCGCAGGCCGCCCTGTGCGTGAGCGAGTGGCGCGGCAACGCCCGGCGGCTCTACGAGAGCGCGGGTTTCCGGTTGCACGCCAGCGGGATCGCGGCGCGGCGGACTCTGCGGGGTTGAGGTCGCTCAATTTCCCGGCGACGGCGCGGGCCGTTCTCGCCGGAGCGCCCATTGCCCCCACGCGATGCTCGGCCGTTCCACGTACCAGCGGAAAAGCGCGGACGCTCCCACCACGAGCGGATAGAGGCACAGGCAGATGGCGAAATCCACTTCCGGGATCGCCAGGGCGGGCGGGATGTGGATTTTGTTCGGGACGTACGGCAGAAGATTGATCACCGGCTGGTGCAGCAGGTAACAGGCATAGCTCCACACCCCGAGCCGCTGCAAATGCCCGGTCACGACGGCCGGCACCCACGACGACGCCGGTTCCCGGCCGTCCAGACGCCGCGCGACGATGATGACCGTCGCCACCGCGAAACACGGGAACCCGAAGATCGCCACGTAATGTACCGTCGGCGTCAGCAGCGCGAGCACCACCCACGGCCACAACGGCCAGCGGGCGAACGGCAGCGGCTTCTTCCCATGCACCCAGGCGTCCGCCAGCGCCGCGCCGACCGCCCAACTGAACCAGTAGAAAAACGGCAGTCCCGTGATGACCAGCGAAGCGGTCTCGCCGCCGTGCGCCTCCCACACCGCGACGCCGACCCGCAACGTCGCTTCCAGGATGCCCGTCAGCCAGAGCGCCCGCCCCCAACCGTACCGCGCGCTGACCGCCACGAGCACGGGGTAGATCAGGTAAAGCTGCGCCTCCACGGCAATCGTCCAGAACGATCCATTAATCCCGAAATACCAGTCGGGGTTGGAAGTGTGCACGAGGAACACATGACTGAAAAGCTGCCCCCACTCGAAGCCCGGGCCATGCGTCAGGTGCGTCTTCGGGAACACGAACGCGAACAGCACCAGGGCCGCGAGATACGGCGGATAGATGCGGAAAAAGCGCCGGATGAAAAAGCCGCGCCAGTCACCCGGCCGTCCGCGCAGGAAGCTCAGGTGAATGCAAAACCCGCTGATGACGAAGAAAATCGCCACGCCCGCGAACCCGTACGTGAGCGGGAACAGCACCGCCGGCAGCCGCGCGTGGGCAAAATCTCGCAACCATCCCGCGCCCCATTGCGGCAACAGGCTGCCGTAGGACATGCCGACGCTGTGGGCCAGGAAGACCCAGAGGATCGCGACGCCGCGCAGCACGTCGAGAAACCCGAGGTGGGTGGTGGTTTTCGTCGGTTCGCCGGGCATGGAGTGGTCAACATGCCCGACCTAGCAGGAAGCAGTCCAGCAAGGTTCTTTTCAGCCCGGGCGTTCCACCCGCACCGCCATTGGCTTCAGCCCGAAAAACCGCGCCACCTCTTTGGCCTGCCGCCGGACCTCGGTGCCGACATATCGTGGCAACGGTCCCCGGAACGGGAAAACCCGCACCGCCAGCGTCCCCGCGCCGATCCGGTCGTAACGCCATGTCGCCACCGCGCGCCCATGCACGAGCACGACGGCTTCGATGTGCCCGGCCGGACGCCAGACGCGGTTGTAAAATTTCGTGGGCACCACCCATCCTTTGTCCTTGTGCGCGAGCAGGAACGGATCGAACCGGCCCAACATCCGCACCGGCCACGCTTCGGGTTCCGGCGGGGCGGCGAAAAGCTCACCCAAATCCTCGCGCCGGGCGTACAGCCGCGCCGCGCGCCCCGTGGCGTCCGCGGCGGTTTCGACCTCGGTCAATTCACCCGCCACGGCCTCGAAGGCGCGGCGTCCTTCCTCAGCCAACGACCCGGCACGCCAATAGGCAAAATCCTGCATGCTCGCCGGGCCGTAACAGGCAAAGTACCGCCGGGCCAACGCGGCGTTCGCCTCGTCGGCGGTCGGCGGCGTCCAGGCCGCGCCGGGCAGCCAGTGTTCGCGGTGCGCGTAGCGGGCCTCGCCGCCTTCCCACCGCGCGTGGCACGCCTCGCCGAGGCGGACGAGTTCGGCGAACACCCCGCCCCAGGGCGAGAAAAGCTCCGGCGGCATGGGCACCCCCGAGGCGCGCAGTTCCTTGCGGCTGAGCGTGCCGCGGGCGCGCAGGAGTTCGGCGGCGCGGGCGATGCCCTCGCGGAAGGCAGTCGGATCGAGCGGCGAATCGTCCGAGAGCGCCTGGCGTTCCCACCACGTCCGGCGACTGGCAAACGCCGCCTGGACCGTCGGCCAGTCGCCGGTCGCGTACAGGTGGAGCGTGTGCCGCTGCCCCCAGAGCCGGATGAGGCTGCGCGCGTCGAACAGGCGGGCGGTTAGTTCTGCCGCCGTCGCCGCTCCGGCCGCCGAGCGATTCCACAAGGCGAGGAGGGCAGCGGGCAAAATCTGCGCCTGGACGCCCGTCAGCGCCGAGGCGGTCGCTTCCGGGGAGGCAAAAGGCTCGACCAGCCCCGAACGCCGCAGCCGGAACCAGCGAACCTGTTCATCGCTCAGACGTTCCATCCGACACCGGCCCTATTTGGCGGACTTGAAGGACGCCGTGATCCTCGCCATGTCCTTCGAATGCACGAGGATGCCGGTTTTCGTTCCGAAGCATTGGAAGGCGCACTTCTGTCCGGCCTGCGGAGTGAGGATGCTGACCACGCCGACGTATTCCACGTCATCCTTCCAGCCGTGGACGATGATGCCGGCGATCCTGACGCCGTTGCCGTTCGCCTTTTCGCCGCCGTCCTCGGTTTTCACGTCCTTGAGGCCAGCGGCATCCGCCAATCCCGCCGCCGCGTCCGACAGGTTGGTTTGCGGATCGGTGATGATCTTGCCGGGCAGCAGGTCGAAGGAAAATTCGCCGTCGCCGGACGTGCATTTCAAGCTCCCGTCGTTCTGCTCGTTCGTCGTCCAGCCGTCGGGCAGCGTCAGGAAAACGCTCGAACCGTCCGCCGGGAATTTGATTTCCCCCGCCCTCAACGAACCGGCCACCGCCAGTAGCACGGCCAACAGCGGCAGGAACCGGGACAGGACCCGGCGGGAGGGAAGTGGCGCGAGCATGGCGGCGGCACCTTACACTGTTTCTCAGATTGGACGAGCGATCAAATCCCCGCGCCGCAGGCGCATCGTCCCCAAGGTAGGGATGGCTCTCCGAGCCAGTCCCTATTTTGGTTTGGATGATCTCTATGCGAGCGAAGCGTCTCGCCGGAAACATTTGGGACTGGCTCGGAGAGCCATCCCTACCTTGGGGACGACCGCCTGCAGCGCGGACAGCTCCCGCTTTTGACTTGGGAAGCGGTGCGGGCCGAGAGCAGGTTATTTCGTCGGTTTGATCGACGAGTCGATGGTCTGCAACTCCTTCTTGTGCGCGACCATCGAATCCTTTTCACCGAGGACAAAAATCGCGCATTTCGTGCCGTCGGGCAGCGTGATGGACCCCACGATGGCGTAGTAATCCGTGCCGCCTTTCTTGCCCGTGACGAACGCCGTCTTCTTCTTGACCCCGTTTTCCTCCTCGTCGTCGTTGGCCTCGACGGTGATATCCGTAAGCCCCGCGCCTTCCGCGAACTTCCGGGCGCTGACCTTCGGGTCCAGCTTCACGGCGTTGTTGGTCGTGCTCAGGCTGAAATAGACGTTCCCGTCCGACGTGGTGAGGTCCAGGTCGCCCTTCGAGATTTCGGAGGTCCAGCCGTCGGGGACCGTCACGCTGAGGATCGGGGTCTCCGCCGGATATTTGACATCGCCCGCGCGCAACGAACCCGCCATGCCCACCGCGAGGCCGGCGAGCGAAAGCGACACGGTCAGGAAACGGCGGGAGAAAGTTCGCAAGATCATGGAAAAAATGAGCGACGCGATGGTGCCAAAATCCCCTCGCAAAGCAACCAATATCTGGACCAGCGAGGTTTTAGCTGCCGAACCCGCGCGCGGGTTCGGCGTTGACACGTTCACCGTGGAGCCGTTTCATGGCGGTGAAAATTCTTATGTCGTCTTCCGTCGCAGAAATTTTTCACCGGCACCAGCGCCAGGTCCATCTGGACTTTCACACCTCGCCGCTGATCCCCGACGTGGCGAGCGAGTTCGACGCGGCGGAGTTCGCAGACGCTTTCGCCCGCGCGCACGTCAACAGCGTCACCGTCTTCGCGCGGTGCCACCACGGGATGTGTTATTACCCGGCGCGGCACGGCGTTTCTCATCCCGCCTTGCAAGGCCGCGACCTGCTCGGCGAACAGATCGAGGCGCTCCACCGCCGGGGCATCCGCGCGCCGATCTACACCAGTGTCGCCTGGGACGAGACGACGGCCGCGCGGCACCCGGAATGGCGGCAACTGCGCCGGGACGGCACCTTCCCTCACGGCGACGGCAAGCCGGGCGAATGGAAGTTCCTGAACCTCCTCGACCCCGATTACCAGGACTTCCTGGAGGCGCACGTCCGCGAGGTGATCGCGCGCTACGGCCAGGACGTGGACGGCTTCTTTTTCGACATCGTTCTTTTCCACGGCGACGCCTGCTGGAGCGAGGCCAGCCGGCGCTTCCGCGAGGCGCGCGGACTGACGGCCGACGACGCGGCCACGCAGGCGCGGTTCCACTCGGCGGGAACGGCGGCGTTCGCGCAGAAGTTCACCGGGTTGGTGCGCGGCCTGACCTCGCCGGCCACGACGGTTTTTTATAATTCGATCTACCCGATCTCGACGGACGCGAGCCTGGGCGCGCGCGCGGCGTACCCTTGGATGACCCATTTCGAGATCGAGTCGCTGCCGAGCGGTCCGTGGGGCTACCATCATTTCCCGCGGGTGGCGCGGGCGATCTCGCACTGGGGCTCGCCGTGGCTCGGCATGACCGGGCGTTTCCAGCGAACGTGGGGCGACTTCGGCGGCATCAAGCCGCAGGCGGCGCTAGAGTACGAATGCTTCCGCACGCAGGCGCTCGGCGGGGCGAACTCGGTCGGCGACCAACTTGCCCCGCGCGGCCCGCTGGAAACCGACGTCTACACGCTGATCGGCAACGTGTACGCGCAATGCGCGCAGGCGGAGGAGTTCTACGCCGGTTCGGTGGCGGCCCCGCAGTTCGCCAACCTGTGCGCCTACGATCCCGCGCGCAACGCCGCCGAGGCCGCGAAGAGCGACGAGGGCGCGATGCTCATGGCCGCCGACCTGCACCGCGACGTGATGATGGCCGACGAGCGCAGCGACCTGAGCCCTTATGACCTCGTGCAACTGCCCGACTCGGTGGTCATTACCCCGCAGTTGGGCGAACGGCTGCGCGCCTACTACGCGGCCGGCGGCAAACTGCTGCTTTCGTGCCGGTCAGGCTTCGACGCGGCGGGGAAATGGGCGCTCGATTTTCTGCCACTGGAGTTTTCCGACGACGGCCGCGCGCAGGCCGTGCCCCGGTTTCCGACGTACTGGCGGGCGGGCGAGGAATGCGTCGATCTCCTCGGCCGCGCCGACCGGGTGTGCTATCTGCCGGGCGTGCTCGTGACGGCGGGCGGCGGCACGCGGGTGCTCGTCGAGCGGGTGCTGCCGTATTTCCAACGCACGGACGTGACGTTCTGCTCGCACGCGCAGGCCCCGCCGCTGGCGCAACCCGACGCTTCGCCGGCAGTGGTGATGGGCGAACGGTTCGTGTATTTCGCGGACCCGATCTTCCGGGAGTTCCGCGAAACGGGCAATCTGCTCATGCGCGACGGCTGGCACGACGCGATGAACCGGCTGGGCAACCGCGTGTGTTTCGGCGAGGGGCTGCCGACGACGGTGCACGTTTTCCCGCGCAGACGCGGCGACGACCTGATCCTGACGCTGTTGCACTACATCCCGACGCGCAAGGCCGCCGACCAGGACACTATTGAGGAACGCAGCTCCTTCGTGGGGGAACGGCTGAAGTTCCATCGACCGCAGAAGGTGAAGACGGTGCGGCTGTTCGGCGGCGGGGGTGAGTTGGAACGTGTGGAAGCCGGGTGCTACGCGCTGCCAATGGCGAAGGGGAGGCTGTTGGTGGAGGTGCCGGGGTATTTTGCGGGCGAAAATTGAACAATCGATCCCTTGCCAGCTCGAAGCCACTCCGTACGGATCAAATCATACCCGGAGTGCGTCCAAAGATAAGAACGTGGCTGTGATGAGTTCGGCCATGTCACTCGCGGCACGCTCCGCTGGAAAACCGGGGACGGCGGTACGGTTGTAATCGATACCGAATCCGAACCATGTCCCTCCCCTGCGACCGTGGTGAAACCCACGATGCGTCGAGCAGAACTTTTCCGCAATTTCATACACAGCTGCCTCGTGCTCGCCACCGCCACAGCTTTTGTTTTTTGGGCTAAAACCAAAATTCACGCCTCCGACTCTTTCCTGGTGGTCAGGCGGTGAGCCGAGATAAATCTGATATAGCCCCCAACTAGCATTCCAAATCTTGCCAGTTGGTTTGCCGTAAATCCTTCCGACCCAGCGAAAAAATCCCTGTTTGTCCAGCGGTTTAGCCTCGGGAAAATTCAAGACGGCCACGATTTCGGCCGGAAGGCGCGAGCGGACATCCGTGAAAATTGCTCTGATTGTATCTTGAGGGTTCATGGGATGAACTCCGTTATACGCCTTCGGGCAATTTCTTCAAACAAACGCCTCCGCCACGGTGTCCGCGAGCAAACGCCCCTTGCGCGTGAGCAAAACCCGCCTCGCGGCCGTCGTTTGCAACAACCCGAGCGCCTCGAACTCCGCCACCTGCTCGTCCCAGGGCCGCAAGCGTCTCCGCCGCCACGCCACGGTTCGTCCGCAGGCCGAACGCAATGGCCTCCGCGCGCCGCATCTCGATCGGCGACCGCTTCCACGAAATCCGCCGCCGTCACGCCCGCGTGAATCCGGTCGTTATACGCGGCGGTGTCACGCACGTTGGACCAGCGCCTCTCCCCACCGTCGAAAACGCGCTCGGCCCGAGTCCCAGGTAATCCGCCGCCTGCCAGTAGGCGAGATTATGCGAGACATTCGCGGCCGGGGCGCGAGAAATTGGAAATCTCGTACGGCTCGTACCCGGCGGCGGTCAGCGTGTCGGCCGTCAACTCGAACAACGCCGCGTCCGCCTCGGCGTCCTGGATCAGTTCGCCCTTCACGAAGCGTCGGAAAAATTCCGTGTCTTCCTCGTACGTGAGGTTATACGCGCTGATGTGCTCCGGCCCGAGCGCCACCGTCGCCGCCAGCGAGCGCCGCCATTGCTCCGGCGTCTGCGTCGGAATGCCGAAGATCAGGTCGAGGTTCACGTTGTCGAACCCCGCCTCGCGCAAGATTTCGTACGAACGCCGCGCCTGTTCCGCGCTGTGGACGCGGCCGAGCACGGCGAGGAGTTGCGGTTCCCAAGATTGCACGCCCATGCTGACCCGGTTGACCCCGAGCGAACGCAGGAGCGTCGCCTTTTCCAGCGAAACGGTCGCCGGGTTCATTTCCAGGGTCCATTCGGTGAGTTCGCTCAGGTCGAGCCGGGCGCGCAGGCCGGTGAGGAGGTATTCCAATTGCGGGGTCGAGAGCGCGCTGGGCGTGCCGCCGCCAAAGAAGATCGTGCGCGGGCGCAACGGTGGCAGCACGGCGGCCTGCTGGTCGAGTTCGCGCAGCACGGCGTCGAGGAAATGTCCGGTTTTGTTGCGGTCGGTCGTCTCCTTGTAGAAGCTACAGTACGGGCAAATCTTCGGGCAGAACGGGATATGCACGTACAGATGCCGCACCGCCGCCGCGTTGTCGTCGGCGGCCGGAAAGGCCACGGAAGTTTCCCCTAGAGTTGTCACGGCTTCCGCGATACATACCGCATGTGCGAGCAAAAGTGAACGCCGCCACCCGGACGGCCGCCTTTTTCCTGCTCCTCGCAGGCAGCCCGGTCGCGCACGGCTCCGGCCAGACGCCCGCCGCGACGCCGACGCCCGCCTCCACCCTCAAGGCCCCGCAGGCCCCGACGCGGTCGTTCGTCTACACGGAGCACGATCCGTCGTCCATCCAGCACTACGAGACGAACAGCCCCCGGGTGCGCGCGATGGTGGACCGCCTCGTGGCCGCCGCGACGGGCAAGGAATCCGCCGCCGCCGGCTGGCGCAGCCTCGTCGAGCCCAAGGACGTGGTGGGCATCAAGATTTCCGCCGCCGGCGGGGCTTCGGGCGCGACGCACCACGCGGTGGTCGCGGCCATCGTGGACGGCCTGGAAGCCGCCGGGGTGCCCAAGGCGAACATCGTCGTCTGGGACCGCGACGCCGAGGACCTCCACGCCGCCGGTTATCTCGCGCGCGACGAACGCACCCCCACGTTCGACTGCAACGTCCTGGCCATCGAGCCGAAGTTCGGCTACGACGCCAAGTACATCTACCGTTCCCCGGTCCTGGGCAAACTGATCTGGGGCGACCTCCTTTTCAGCGGCAACCCCGTGCCCGCCGACCTCGGGTTGCACGACCCCATCGACCCGCAGGGCCGCAACATGCTCGAAGCGGTGCGGCCCACGCCGACGACGGCATCCACCGCCGTCAACAACCCTGGCAACCCGAAGAAGAACATCCGCGACGTGAATCTGAGCAGCGAGAGCCATTACTGCACGATCCTCACCAAGCGCGTGACCAAGGTCGTCAACGTCCCGGTGTACGCCGACAACATTTACACCGGCCTCGGCGGCGCGCTCTACAACGTCACCATTCCCAACATCGACAACTGGCGGCGGTTGGTCGACCCCGCCGCGCTACGGCGCCGCCGCGATCCCGGAGATGTACAGCGACCCGCAACGTGGGCGGGAAGGTCGTCCTCAACATCGCCGACGGCCTCGTCGCGCAGATCGCCGGTGCGCCGACTTTCAGCCGCTCTACGCCCGCCATCACGCCACGCTCTACGCCAGCCGCGACGCCGTGGCGCTCGACGCCGTGCTGCTGCGCCAGCTCGAAATCTGGCGCAAGGAGTCGCAACTCCCCGCCCTCGGCGAAACCGCCGCGCACGTGGAGGCCGCAGGCGACGCGGGACTGGGCAACTTCGCGCCGGACAAGATCGAGGTTCGCGCCGTTAACCAGTAGCAGATGCCAACGTCGGAGGCGAAATTTCGGAGGGTTGATCGCCGTCTTTTGCCTCTCGCATTTTTACTTTTATGAACATTGAGGACCCCGCTCCCACCCCGCCCAACCGCGAGCCAGAATATTCCACCGGCGGCGGCAACGACCCGCGCCGCGAACGCTCGTCCTCCCGCAGCCGTGGACCCCGGCGCGGCGGCGAGACCGGCGGCGCACCCGAGGGCCGGCGCGACCGTCCCGAACGCGGCGGACGCCCGGAACGCTCTGGAGGCCGGGATCGCGGCGGACGCGGCGAACGACCCGGTAGCCGGGATCGCGGCGGCCGGACGCGTGACCCTCAAGCCAAAGAAGCCCCGAAGCCGCAGGACAAACCCGCCCCCGTCTCATCGGCGGGCGACGGCAATCCGCTCGACGACCTTGGCGGCGATTTGCTGGCGTCGGTGTCGCGTTCGTTTTCGCTGACGATTCACCTACTGCCCGAGCCGTTGCGCGAACCGATCACGCTGGGCTACCTCGTCGCCCGCGCCCAGGACACGGTGGCCGATACCCCTGCCGTTCCCGCCGGGTCGCGGCTCGAACATCTTCGCGCCTTGCTGGACATGGTCAAATACGGCCCGGACCCGGAAATCATCCGCCCGCTCACCCGCGACCTCGTTGCCAAGCAAAAACACGACGGCGAACGCGAACTCCTCCAGCAACTCGAACGCTGCCTCGCCTGGCTCGAAGCCCAACCCGTTGATGACCGCTGGGAACTCCGCCGCACCTTGGCCCGCATCGGCCGCGCGCAGGAACTCGACCTCCTGCGTTTCGGCGACGCCACTGCCGACGCGCCCAAGTCCCTCGCCACCGCCGCCGAACTCGACGAATACACGTACCTCATCGCCGGTTGCGTCGGCGAACTCTGGACGCGGCTCTGCCAGCGGCATCTCGAAGCGGGTTGGTCGAAGCTCGACGAAACCGGGATGCTCGCGCTCGGCCGGCGGTTCGGCCAGGGTTTGCAAATGGTCAACATCCTGCGCGACCTGCCGGAGGATTTGGCGAACGGTCGCTGTTATATTCCCGCCGATTTGCTGGCGGACCACGACCTCGCGGCGGCGGACCTCCTCAAGGAACCGGCCCGCGCCCGTCCGGTGCTCGACGCGATGCGCCAGGAGGCACTCGAACACCTCGACGCCGCGTGGGATTACGTGAAGGCGCTCACGCCGCGCAAGCTGCGTTACGCGTGCGCGCTGCCAGTCCTCATCGGGTTGGAGACGCTCGGACTGCTCGCAAAAACGTCGCCGCTGGAGTCGTCCGAACGGCTCAAGATTTCGCGCGGTTCGGTCGCCAGCCTGATGGCGTCGGCGAAGGTGGGGGCGTTATTCAACCCCTGGCTGAGCCGGCTCCACTCCAAGCTGCGTAAGAAGGCGGCATAATCTCCGCCGCGACGCGGCCTGACGCCTCCAAGCTCAACAACCGGGGCTGGCGAGGACAAGCGGTTTCAGCAAATCTGGCGTGCCGCCAGCCTCTGTCCATTGGAGCGCGTGGCTAAAGCATTTCTCAGTTGCCTATCTGTTTCTTCAGCCCCGGCAGGGGCGACAGAGTTCAGCCCACGGCGCGAGCCGTGGGTGGCAACCGCGAAAGGGCCCAGCCCCGGCAGGGGCGTAAGAAAACACGGCGGCCTTACGAGGACCACCGGGCGGGTCTTCTTACGCCCCTGCCGGGGCTGGCTGGCTGGCGATCTTTCCCACGGCTCACGCCGTGGGCTGAACTCTTGCGCCCCTGCCGGGGCTTGAGCAGACCTTACACGCAAACGAAAAACGCTTTACGCACCGGGCCGCTCACGGGTAGCTTCCGTAAAAGTCTCCTCGACGTTGGCGAGGACCTCGCAGTCGCACCCGCCGCCGTGCTGACGTAGCCACGGCAACACACTCTCGGCGGCAAGACCACGCTCCCGCAAAAACGCCTCGGTCTGGCGAAATGTGTGGTCGCAGGAGAGTGCCTCTGGACGGTCGAGGTAGTCAAATAGCGCGCGGAGGTCGGTTTGGGGAAGCGATAGCGTGGCGAGGAATCGCTGACGCTCGCGCTCGGCGGCAGCACGCAACAACTCTCGGCGGAGAGGGTCTTTCTTGCTCAAGAAAACCGAAGGTACCTAACGCGAAATATCCGCCTGGCTCAGCAGCTTGAACCCGTCGCCTCCCAGCACGCTCGCCGCGCATTCGTGGTCTTCGACGTGCAACGCGAGGGCGGCGCGGCTATTGGGCCGGGTGAGGAGCGGATAGCTGAAATAAATATTCACCTCCGCCGCCAGCAGGGACGCGAGCAGCCGGGCAAGACCCGTCGCCACCTCATCCATCTCGACGACCACCATCTCACACACGCCGAAGGCAATATCGTTGTCCTTGAAAAGCGCCTCGACCACTTCCGGGTCGCTGACGATGACGCGCACGATGGACGAATCCGTCGAATCCTGCACGCTCAGGCCCACCACATCGACCGAGTGTCGATTGAGCAGCTTCACCACTTCGAGCAGTGCGCCGACCTTGTTTTTCAAGAACACGGAAAACTGCCGCACGCGCGGACCGTCGAATTTCTGCGTCGTTTCCGTGAGGATCGAGTCAAATGACATAACCGAAGTGCCTGCCGTTTTTGCCAGCTCCACTGTGCCTGCCCACTCGCCGCCGTATCCCCCCTCGCCCTACTTGTACGAGTACACGAGACAAAAATCCGTCGGCTCGCCGTCCAAAAGTTGCACGCTGACGTAGTACGGACCGCTGGCCACGGGCGAGACCCCTGCCGCCGCGCGCTTGGTATCCTGGAAAAATTCCTCCGCTTCCACCTGCTTGCCGGTTTCATCGAAAACGGTCACGGACACCTTCTTCGATTTGTCCGTGGCTCCGAGCGAAAACCAATACTGATTGCCGGCGTAGAGATTGACCACCACGCGCTGCGGCTCGTTGGGCTGGAGCCGGCCGCTCCAGTGGCCGTCGCGGATTTTGTAGCCGTCGTTGGAAAAGCCGCCGGCCATTTCGAGGGCGACCTCGCGGGATTCCACCTGTCCCTCGCTTTCGGCTGCGGAGGCGGTCCGGCGGACACCCGTTTCCGACAACAGCAACAGGCAGGCGGTCGCGGCGAGCACGAGGCGCGGGATACGAGAAGAGGGGCGTTTCATGGAAATCACTTCGCGGCGATCTGTTCCACCAGCTTGGTCGCTTGGTCGTGGAGCTTTTGTACGTCTTCCTTCGGAGCCGTCTCGCCGAGCGGGAAGGAAACGGTCTTCGCCATGTCGGCCAGACCGGCGTCCACGGCCTTCATCAGCGCGGTGTCCTTGCTGCGGGCCGACAATTTATCGAGCTTGGCGCGCAGGAACTCCACCAGCGCCGGCTGGCGCAGGATGCAGGAAGTGTTTTGCGAAAAATTCTTGAGCACCACGTCGCTGACGACCTGGGTGCCGCGAATCCAGCCGCCGATGCTCAGGAGCGTGATGAGATCGTCGTCGTGCAGCGATTCCATCGCCTGCTTGACCTCGTTTTGCGTGGATTCGAGTTCCTCGCGCAGGCTGGCCCAGTTGTTGTCGTCGGCGAACGCCGTGATGCTCGCGGCCCGGGCGAGGATTTCTTGGCTGATGCTGAGGGTCTTGGCGAGGGCGAGGATGTCGCGGCCGATGTTTTTGACCTGCTGGGCGTCCTGCGCCTCCACGGCGATGTAGCCGTCGGCGATGAGTCCGCCGAGGTTGAGGGCGGCCTGCGCGCGGTCCTTGTAGGCGGTGTTGATGGGGCCGCGGGCCTGAGCGGTCCAGTTGGGCTTGCACTGCTTGTTGAGCGCGGCGAAAAGCTCGCCGGGCGACGGGACCGTGAAGGTATCGAGCGACGTGGCTTCGGCCATCTCGGCGGTGGTCAAGGGCGTCGCCTCGGGGACCGCTGACGTGGCGGTCGAAGCGGGCGCCGCGGCGGTCGAGGGCGCGTCCACGTTCGCGGGGGAAGCGGCCGGCTTGTCGGGTTTGTCCTTTTTGCCGCTGCCCGACTTCTGCTTGGCAGGGGTCGGGTCGGCGGCGTGGACGACGGAGGGGTGTCCCACGCCCAGCCAAAGGACGGCTGCGCCAACGGTGGCGGCGAGGACAGTGGACGGCTTCCAGCGCGGATCGGACATAGCGATGGACCGACTATAGGAAGGCAAAAGCCAAAAGGCAAAACACAAATGACGGAAGCGGATTCCGTCCTGTGCCCCGTCCGCGTGTTCCCGCCGCGTCCTTTTGCGTTTTGCCTTTTGGCTTTTGCCTTTTATGCTCGGCTTCTCATGAAAGCCCGCGTCATCGTCATGCCCAAACAAGCCGTGCTCGACCCCCAAGGCAACGCCGTGCGCGATGCCCTCCACCATCTCGGTCTGCCGGCGGCCAGCGCGGTGCGGGTGGGCAAGTTCATGGAGATCGACCTGGCCGACGGTGGGGACCGTGCCACCCTGGAGACGAAGCTCCACACGCTCTGCCGGGAACTGCTCTCCAATCCGGTGATCGAAGACTACCGGCTCGAACTCGGCGAATGACTTCGGGTCCCGGCTCTGGTATGTTTCACGCATGAAATTCGCCGTCCTCCGCTTCCCCGGTTCCAACTGCGACCAGGACTGTTTCCACGCCCTGCGCGACGATCTGCGGCAGGAGGTCGAGTACGTCTGGCACAAGACGGAATCGCTCGCCGGATTCGACGCCATCGTGGTGCCGGGCGGGTTTTCGTACGGCGATTATCTGCGTTGCGGGGCCATCGCGCGGTTCTCGCCGGTCATGCGCGCGGTGCAGGACGCGGCGGCGGCGGGCGTGCTGGTGCTCGGGGTTTGCAACGGGTTCCAGATTCTTTGCGAGAGCGGGCTGCTGCCGGGTGCGTTGATCCGCAACCGGTCCCTGCGGTTCGTGTGCGAGGAAGTCGGCCTGCGGGTGGAAACGAGCGATTCGCCGTTCACCTGCGCGGTTCCCGTCGGCCGCGTGCTGCGGATGCCCGTGGCGCACGGCGAGGGTTGTTATTTCGCGGACGACGCGACCCTGCGCGACCTCGAAACCCACGATCAGGTGCTCGTGCGCTACGTGGACGCCAAAACCGGCGAGCCGGTCGCGTCCGCCAATCCCAATGGCTCGCTGGCCAACATCGCGGGGATTTGCAACCGCGAGCGCAATGTCTTCGGCCTCATGCCGCACCCCGACCGGGCGTGTAACCGCCGGCTCGGCAGCGAGGACGGCAAACGCATTTTCCAGTCGATGATCGACACACTTGCCGGCCACCGGACGGTGCCGAAAGAGGACACCGCCCTCGCTCCGGTCGGCGCGTAACGATCCAGAAATCTGGCCGCAAAAAGCGCAAAAGGAAGAAAAGCAGCCACCTTGGTGTTCTTGCATCCTTCTGGTTTTTGCGTTTTCTGCGCTTTTTGCGGCTAAAAAATTCCCATGCAGTCCGAACCCGTCATCACGCCCGAACTCATCGCCAAGCACGGCCTCACGCCGGACGAATACACCCGGATCGAGACGATCCTCGGCCGCGCGCCCAACTACACCGAACTCGGCGTCTTCTCCGTGATGTGGAGCGAGCATTGCTCGTACAAAAACTCTCGCGTCGAACTGCGGAAATTCCCGACCGAGGGCGAGCGCGTGCTCGTCAAGGCGGGCGAGGAAAACGCCGGGGTCATCGACGTGGGCGACGGCTGGGGAGTGGCCTTCAAGATGGAAAGCCACAACCACCCTAGCGCCATCGAGCCGTTCCAGGGCGCGGCGACGGGTGTCGGCGGCATCATCCGCGACATCTTCACGATGGGCGCGCGGCCGGTGTTTTCGCTCAATTCCTTGCGCTTCGGCCCGATCCAGGGCGACACCGACGCGGCGCGTGCCAACCGGCGGTTGTTCGCGGGGGTCGTCGAGGGCATTGCGCACTACGGCAACTGCATCGGCATCCCGACCATCGGCGGGGAGATTTATTTCGACGACTCCTACCAGGGCAATCCGCTGGTCAACGTATTTTGCCTCGGTGTGCTGCGCCACGAACAGATCGCGCGCGGCGCGGCGCGGGGCGTGGGCAACCCCGTGTTTTACGTCGGCGCGGAGACCGGGCGCGACGGCCTGGCGGGGGCGGCGTTCGCCTCGCGCGACCTGACCGAAGAATCCAAGGAAGACCGCCCCGCCGTGCAGGTGGGCGATCCGTTCAAGGAAAAGCTGTTGCTCGAAGCCTGCCTCGAACTCCTCGCCACCGACGCCGTGGCGGGCATCCAGGACATGGGCGCGGCGGGGTTGACGTGTTCGACGTGCGAGACCGCCAGCCGGGGCGGCAGCGGCGTGGAGATTGACCTGAACCTCGTGCCTCAGCGCGAGCCGGGCATGACGCCGTACGAAATCCTGCTCTCCGAGTCGCAGGAGCGGATGCTCATCATCGTCAAAAAAGGCCGTGAGGCAGAGGTGCAGGCCATCTTCGACAAATGGGACCTGCCCTGCGCGCGCATCGGCGTGGTCAACGACGACGGCATGATGCGCGTGAAGGTCGGCGACCGCGTAGCCGTCGAAATCCCCGCCCGCGCGCTGGCCGACGAGGCTCCGCTCTACCACCGCGAGGCGAAGGCCAGGACGCCCGAGCCACCGCTCGACCTCGCCACCGTGCCGGAAGTCGATGTGCAGGCGGCGCTTTTGACGTTGCTCGCGCACCCCACCATCGCCAGCAAACACTGGGTCTGGCGGCAGTACGATCACATGGTCCGCACGGGCACGATGGTCGCGCCGGGCTCCGACGCAGCGGTGTTCTACGTGCGGGAGGCGAACAAAATCCTCGCCGCGACGAGCGACTGCAACGCGCTCTACTGCAAGCTCGATCCACGCGAGGGTGCCCGCGTCGCCGTCGCGGAAGCCGCGCGCAACCTGGCGTGTTCCGGCGCGACGCCGCTGGCCGTGACGGACAATCTCAACTTCGGCAATCCGCACCGCCCGGAGAACTTCTGGCAACTGCGCGAATGCGTCGAAGGACTGGCGGAAATGTGCCGCGCCTTCGACACGCCCGTGACCGGCGGCAACGTGTCGCTTTACAACGAAAATCCCGCCGGGGCCATCGACCCGACGCCGACCGTCGGCATGGTCGGTTTGATTGAGGACGAAAGCCATGTCACCACGCAAAATTTCAAGGCCGAAGGCGACGCCATCCTGCTCCTGGGCGATCCGGGCGACGAACTCGGCGGTTCGCAGTACCTCGCCGTCGTGCATGGCCGCAAGGAAGGACTTCCGCCGCGCCTGGACGTGCAGCGCGAACTCGCCCTCCACCACGCTCTGCGCGACCTGATCCGCGCCGGCAAGATCAAGAGCGCGCACGATTGCTCCGAAGGCGGCCTCGCGGTGGCGTTGGCGGAGTGCTGCATGTCCGGTGTGGAACGGATCGGCGCGCGGGTGTGGCTGGCCGATGCCAGGGACGACCAGGCATTATTCAATGAAAGCCAATCGCGCATCGTTGTATCGGTCGCTCCCCAGCACTCGTCGGAAGTCCTGACACGACTCTCGAAGGCGGGCGTGCCGGCATCGCACATCGGGATCGTCCGGGGATCGAAATTGGAGATAGAAACGCGCCGGACGACTTACTCGTGGCCAATCGATGCCTTGCACGACACGTGGCACGGCTCGATTGGCAAGATCATGGACCCGATCTAGTTCAACGTGAGGCTCGCTTTCCGCCGGGTGGTCTGCGATACTGCGCGCAGCGTATGGTCACCACGGAGCATCCACTGGTTCAGGCGCTTTACCGCGTCGAAGGCAAGGCCGAGATCGTCAACGGAGTTTTGATCCACTTGCCAATGACTGGCGAAGACCCTCACTTTGCCGCTCAGGAAATTACATTCGCGCTTCGTGCTTATGCGCGTCGCAGTGGGATTGGGCGCGCGGCTGGCGACAGCTTGGGCTTTCTGGTCAATCTGCCAAAGCGCACGTCTTTCGCACCCGACGCCGCTTACTACATCCTGCCGCCGTCCGGAATGAGGTTTGTCGAAGGAGCGCCGCAGTTTGCCGTCGAGGTGCGTAGTGAGCACGATAACGGCCCCGCCGCCGAACGCGAGATGGCCGTCAAACGCGCCGATTATTTCGCCGCCGGGACGTTGGTCGTCTGGGACGTGGACCTCCTGAGCGACGACGTGATCCGCGTCTTCCGCGCTGGCGACGCCGTTCACCCCGCCGCCATTCACCGACGCGGTGAACTCGCCGACGCCGAACCTGCCGTCCCCGGCTGGACGATGCCCGTGGACGATCTTTTCCTTTCCTGACGCCCTCCCCCGCGACCTGTGGATCAACCCTCTCCTTACTACCCGCACCACGAGTGCGGCGTTTTCGGCATTTTCAACCATCCCAACGCCGCCGCGTTGACCTATTACGGCCTCTTCGCCCTCCAGCATCGTGGGCAGGAGAGCGCCGGGATGGTCACCGCGCCGGGGCCGGGTGAACTGTTCCGCCTGCACAAGGCGATGGGCCTCGTCGGGCAGGTCTTCCAGCAGAGCGACATCGAACGGCTTACCGGCACGCGCGCCGTCGGGCACACGCGTTATTCCACCACCGGGTCGAGCAACCTCGTCAACGCCCAACCCATCATCGGCCACGGCAGCCGCGGGCAGATCGCCATCGCCCACAACGGCAACCTCATCAACGCCGACGTGCTGCGCGACGAACTCGAAGCGCGCGGCTCGATTTTCCAGACGACCAACGACAGCGAAATCCTCCTTCACCTCCTCGCCCAACCCATCGAGCGCGGCGCGAGTCCGCTGTCCGCGCTGGCGCGGGCGCGCGGGGCGTTTTCGCTGGTCATCATGAGCGAGCGCGAACTCATCGGCGTGCGCGACCCCCTCGGCTTCCGCCCGCTGGTGCTCGGCAAACTGGAGGACGCCTACGTGCTGGCTTCCGAGACGTGCGCGTTCGACTTGATCCACGCCGAGTTCATCCGCGAGGTCGAACCCGGCGAGGTCGTCATCATCGACGAACACGGCATCCGCAGCGAATGGCCCTTCCGGCAGGAGCGCAAGGCGTTCTGCATCTTTGAATACGTATACTTCGCGCGGCCCGACAGTCTCATCGACGACGTGAACGTCGCCGCCGCCCGCACTGAGATGGGCCGCGAGTTGGCCCGCCTGCATCCCGTCGAGGCCGACCTCGTCGTGCCCGTGCCCGACAGCGGCAACTACGCCGCGCTGGGGTATGCCGACGAACTGGACCTCCCGTTCGAGCACGCTTTCGTGCGCAACCACTACATCGGGCGCACGTTCCTCGCGCCCAGCCAGTTGATCCGCGACTTCAACGTGCGCATCAAGCTGAACCTCATCAAGGGTGCCGTGAAAGGAAAACGCGTCGTGGTCATCGACGACTCCATCGTGCGCGGCACGACGGCGCGGGCGCGGGTCGTGAGTCTGCGCGAGGCCGGCGCGAAGGAGGTACACATGCGGGTCTCCTGTCCGCCGCACCGTTTCGCGTGCCACTACGGCATTGACTTCCCCGACCCCGAGAAGCTCCTGGCCAACCAGCTATCGAACGAGAAAATCTGCGAATACCTCGGCGCGGATAGCGTGGGTTATCTCGACGTGGCGAGCATGGTGCGGGCGACGGGTGGATCGGAAAAGGGTTTCTGCCTCGCGTGCTTCACCGGCCAATATCCGGTGCCGGTGGACCCCGCGTTGGACAAATACATCATGGAGCGCCGCGACTCTGCGCGAGAACCATCTCGTGACGGCGGACGCGCATCCGAATTTGTTCGCCGACCTGAAGTGATTTCTCCTCTCGCCGTTCGTTAAACGAGCGTGTGGGAAACCCGCCGCAGGCGTCGTCCCCAAGGTAGGGATGGTTCTCCGAGCCACTCCCTAATTTTTCTGGCGAGGCGCTCCGTGGGCGCGGAGGTCATCCAAACCAATTTGGGACTGGCTCGGAGAGCCATCCCTACCTTGGGGACGACCGGCCGCCGTGGCCTGTTCAGAATCCTTCTCACCCGCTTTCTACAGCGTTTCTCAGTTGCTTGTCCGGTGTTTCAGCCCCGGCAGGGGCGACAGAGATTAGCCCACGGCGTGAGCCGTGGGTGGCAACCGCGCAAGGGCCCAGCCCCGGCAGGGGCGGAGAAAACCCGCCCGGTGGTCCTCGCAAGGCCGCCGTGTTTTCTTACGCCCCTGCCGGGGCTGGCCTGGCTGGCGATCTTTCCCACGGCTCACGCCGTGGGCTCAACGACTACCGGCTCAAGCCGGTAGGATGCGATGGGACTAAAAGTCCGGTGGCGGCTAGAAGCCGCTTGGAAAGCCCCCGGCCCGGGCCGGCTGGCAAGGCATCGGCGGCGACCCCTGGCCTCACGGCGGGTCGGCCACGATGCGGAACGTTCCCTCGCCATCCTCGTCCCACTTCTGCTCCTCGATGTAGCGCTTGATCGTCTTCTCATCGACCGCTCCGACCGTCGCGCAAAAGTAGCCCCGTGCCCACAGGTGCTGGCCCCAATAACGCTTCTGCAAACTCGGGAACTCCTCCTGCAGCTTGCGCGAACTCCTGCCCTTCAAGTACTGCGCCAGCTTGGCCGGCGACAACACCGGCGGCGCGCTGACGAGCAGATGCACGTGGTCGGGCGACACCGCTCCACGCACCACCGCCACCTCCCGCGCCCGGCAAATCTCGCGGATCAGGTCGCGGCAACGCACCGCCAGGTCCCCCTTGAGCACCGGCCAGCGGTACTTGGTCACCCAGATCAGGTGGTACTTGCAGTCCGAGACCGTGTGCCCACGATGGTGGTAGTTGGCCATGCAGCCGCCCACCTTAACGCGCCACCCGCCACCCTCCAAGGCAGACCGTCTAAAGACGGTGGGCTCCAACCCGGCACCTGGATACTGAACTCTGCCGCCCCTGCCGGGGCTTGAGCAGACCTTACACGCAAACGAAAAACGTTTTAAGACGGACCCCCCGGAGGTTGCACGGCCGAACGGGCCGGCAGCAACCACGGCAGGAGGGCGTTGAGGAGCGTCAGCCCGACCGGCAACGCGGCGGGCAGCCACAGGCGGGACATTTCGAAGAACGACAGCGCCACCAGGGAATACACCGCCAGCGCGAGACCGGCCAGCGCCAGCGCGGACAGCCGCCCCCGGTGTATCCCGACCCAGCCGACGGCGGCGAAGGCCACCAACACCGCCGCGTCCCACGATGCCGACGCCCGGCGCAAGGGCGGTTCGCGCTCCAGGCTCGCCACGGCCCAAGCGAACGTCTCGGCCGGCGAGATCGCCTGGCCGTCGGTCGCGTGCCGGGTACGCGCGGCGCGGTCGGTGCGCCCGAGCACCACGACGCCGCCGCGCATCCGTTCGGCGACGGCGCGCGTCTCGGGCGCGGCCTGGTCGGCGGCGAGCAGCGGCAGATCGTCGAGGCCGAGGCGATTGATGCGCCGGTACGCCCGGGCGTCGAGCAGCGTGCGGCCCGCCCGGTCGATGGGCAGCGCAGCCGGTCGCCGAGCTGGAGGTGCGAGCCGGGCACCGCGCTGACCTCCCGTGGCGAAAGCCGCAGGGCGAGCGTCAACGCTTGCAGCGTAAACGTCGGCACCACCCGGTCGCGCAGACGGAAAAGCAGCGGCACATCGCGCACCGGCGCGGCCGGGTCCCCCGGCAGATTGATCGCCCCGCGCGCCGCCGAGACCAGTCCGAGACGCGCATCCGGGGCCGCCGCCAGCTCGGGGAAATCCACCAGCGCGCCCGTGCGCCCGGAGACCTCGCCGACGGCGGGGAGTCTGCCATGTCGGCGGGGTCGCGGCCGGCGGGAACGTCGCCGCCCAGTTGCACGGCCAGCAGCAGCCGGGGCACCGTGAGCGCCTGATCGAGGAGGATTTGCTCGGTGCCGGGCGCGGAATGCGTCCAATCCAGCACCGGCTCGATGGCCACCACCGCCGGGTCGTAACGCTGCACGATTTGCAGGAAACTCGCGTATTCCAGCGCCGGGAGCGGCAAGCGGCCGGGGGTGTCGAGCACGGAATCGTCGATCTCCACGAGCGTCACCGCCGGGGTCTCGCTGGCTGCCCGCGCCGATGCGCCGGTCGGCTTCGTGTTGGCCGCCAGCCAGTCGAGAAACGCCCGGTCCACCCCCGCCAAGCCGCCGGACGGCTGCCGGCTCTCGCGCGCCAGCAGCAGCCCCGCCAGGCCGACAACGAGCAAAAACCAGGACGCGGAACGAGACACGGGAAGCTGACCATAAGGCAAAATGCAAAATGCAAAATGCAAAATGCAAAAGTCCGGATGGGCCAGGATCACCTGCCGTCACCGGCCAGATGTCGGGCCACGGAACGCCACGCCCCCTGCGAGGTATTTCCGTCCGCTGCTCCGTTCTGGACTTTTGCATTTTGCATTTTGCGTTTTGCCTTATCATGTAGCCCCTCGCCGTCATGTCCACTACCGCCTTCCAGCAAACCCTCGCCCGTTCCGCCAGCCTCGCCGGCACCTCCCTGCACACGGGCGAGAAGGTCACCCTCACCCTGCGCCCCGCCGCGCCCGACAGCGGCCTGAAGTTCAAGCGCACCGACCTGCCCGACGAACCCGTCATCGACGCGCACATCGACCACGTCAAAACCGTCGAGCGCGCCACCACCATCGGCGAGGGCGGCGTGAAGGTGCACACCGTCGAGCACGTCCTCAGCGCGCTGGTGGGCATGGGCATCGACAACGCCCTCATCGAGATGGACGCCAACGAGCCGCCCATCGGCGACGGCAGCGCGCAGCCCTACGTCGAGCTGATCCGCCGCTGCGGCCTCGCCCCGCAGGAAGTGCCGCGCGGGGTGTTCGAGGTGCGCGAACCGCTCCACGTCGAGACCAAGGGCGGCTCGCTGATGACCATCGTGCCCGACGACGGCTTCCGCGTGTCCTGCACGCAGGTCGGCCCCGGCGGGCGGTTCACGCAGTACCATTCGCTGGAGATCACCCCGGAAATTTACGAAAAGGAAATCGCCCCGGCGCGGACGTTCACCTTTTACGAGGACATCCAGCCGCTCATGGACAAGGGGCTCATCAAGGGCGGCAGCCTGGAAAACGCCGTCGTCGTGCGCGGCGACAGCGTGCTGAGCAAGGAGCCGATGCGGTTCCCCGACGAGTTCGTGCGCCACAAAATCCTCGACATCGTCGGCGACCTCGCGCTGCTGGGCCGGCGCATCCAGGGGCACGTCATCGCCGTCAAGCCCGGCCACGCGCCCAACGCCGAACTGACCCGCGCGCTCGCCAAGCAGTACGCCGCCAGTCGCCGCGCTCGTCCCCGGCCGCCCGGCTGACCGGCGGCGAAGGGCGCGCTCGACATCAACGAGGTCATGCGCCTGCTGCCGCACCGCTACCCGTTCCTGATGGTGGACCGGCGTCATCAGCAGCGAGGGCGAGACGAAGATGCGTCGCCGTCAAGCAGGTGACGATCAACGAGCCGTTTTTCCAGGGCCATTTCCCGGGCCATCCGGTGATGCCGGGCGTGCTCCAGGTCGAGGCGATGGCGCAGGCCGCCAGCCTGCTGATGCTCCGCCAGCCCGAGCACACGGGGAAGCTGGGATACTTCATCAGCGCGGACAACGTGAAATTCCGCAAGCCGGTCCTGCCGGGCGACACGCTGTTCATCCACGTCGAGATCACCAAGGCGCGCCGCGGCATCCTCAAAGCCACCTGCCATTGCACGGTCAACGAGGTGATCGTCAGCGAGGCCGAGATCGCCCTGAGCATGTTTCGCCCGTTAGCCGAGAGCATGACGACACGCATCCATCCGACCGCCGTGGTCGATGCCGCGGCCGAACTCGGCGACGGCACCGAGGTCGGCCCTTACTGCGTGGTCGGCGCCGGGCGTCCGTCTCGGCGCGCGCTGCCGGCTGCAAAGCCACGTCGTGCTCACCGGGCCGGCGGTCATCGGCGCGGAGAACGTGTTCTATCCGTTCGCGTGCGTGGGCCAGCAGTCGCAGGACTTGAAGTACGTGGGCGAGCCGACCCACCTGGAGATCGGCGACCGCAACACGTTCCGCGAGTTCGTCACGGTCCACCGCGCCACCGCGCCGGGCGGCGTACACGAAGGTCGGCAGCGGCGGCAATTTTCTCTCCTACAGCCACATCGCGCACGACTGCATCGTGGGCGACGACGTGATTTTTTCCAACAACGGCACGCTCGCCGGGCACGTCGAGGTCGGCGACCGGGCGGTGGTCGGCGGGTTGACGGCGATCCACCAGTTTTGCCGGATCGGGCGGCTGGCGATCACGGGCGGCTGCTCGAAGATCGTGCAGGACGTGCCGCCTTTCATGATGGTGGACGGCAACCCGGCCCGGGTGCGCCACATCAACTCAGGTCGGCCTCGAACGCGCCGGCATCCCGAAGGAAACGGTCCGCGCGTTGCGGGAGGCGTTCCGGGTGCTCTACCGGCTCGACCTGAACACCGCCCAGGCGCTCGAACGCCTGCGCGACGAACACGGCCACGTCCCGGAGATCGGGCAGCTCGTGGAGTTCGTGGCGGCGTCCGAGCGCGGCATCACGCGCTGAAAGTTTTTCCATTTTCCTGCTTTATGAAGATCGCCGTTCTCTTTGGTGGCACGAGTGCCGAGCGTGACGTTTCGCTGGCCAGCGGCGCGCAGGTCATCAAGGCCCTACGGCAAATTGGGCACGAAGTCGTGTGCGTGGACACCGCCAAGGGCGTGCTCACCACCGCCGAGGAACAACGCTGGCTGACGGGCGGTGTCGGCGTCGAGCCCCCCAAAAACGAGGAACTCGCCCTCCTGCAAACCGATGCTTCCGCGCTCACGCGCGCCCCGGAAACCAGCGACGTGGACGTGTTTTTCCTTGCGCTGCACGGCGGCACCGGCGAGGACGGCACCCTCCAGGCGTTGCTCGACCTCGCGGGCGTCGCTTACACCGGCAGCGGCCACCTCGCCAGCGCCGTGGCGATGGACAAGGATTTTTCCAAGCGGCTTTTCTGCTTGGCCGGCGTTCCCACGCCGCAATGGCTGATGGCCCCGGTCGGCGCGGACGAGATCGCGGCGAAACTGGGTTATCCGGTGGTCGTCAAACCGACGATGCAGGGTTCGACGGTGGGACTGAGCGTGGTCAAACGTCCCGAGGACCTCGCCGCTGCCCTCACACTCGCCGAAAAATACGGTGGCGAGACGATGATCGAGCAATTCATCCCGGGGCGGGAACTGACCTGCGGCGTGCTGGGCGACGAGGCGCTGATCCCGGGCGAGATTTTCCCCAAGGGCGAGATTTTCGATTACGCGAGCAAATACCAGAGCGGCGGCGCGAAGGAAATTTTCCCCGCCGACCTGACGCCTGGACAAACGGAAGAGGTCCGGCGGCTCTCGCTCCTCGTGCACCGCGCGCTCAAGCTGACGGGTTACAGTCGCTCGGATTTCCGGCTGGACGAGGCCGGACGATTCTGGTGCCTGGAGGTGAACACCCTGCCGGGCATGACCGCCACGAGCCTGCTGCCGCAATCGGCGGGCGCGTTGGGCATCGGTTTCGGCGAACTCTGCGAGCGCATCTGCCGACTGGCCATCGACGCGCGCCGGAAGAAACTCAAGTGACGGTTGCGTGGGCTACCGCCGCGCCGCAGGCGCATCGTTTTAAGGTAGGGATGGCTCTCCGAGCCGTCCCAAATGTTTCCGGCGAGGCGCACCGTGCGCACGGAAATCATCCAAGCCAATCTTGGGACTGGCTCGGAGAGCCATCCCTACCTTATGACGACCGGAAAACAAAACGGCGTCCTCTCCCGGAGGAAAAGACGCCGCGGTTGTTTAATCCGGGGTTGGAATTGGTCCGGCGCTCAACGCGTCGTCGTGGTCGTCGTCGAGGTCGCCGCGGGCACCGCCGCCTCCGAGGTCGTCGTCTCCTGGTGCGTGGTCGTGGTGGAGGTGGTCTCCGGCGTGGACGAGCAAGCCCCCAGGCTCAGGGCGGCCGAGGCACAGAGGGCGAGAAGGATAAGTTTGGTTTTCATAATAATGGCGATGATGGGATGAAAATCAGGGCGACGGCGGTTAGTGCTTCGACGTGGTCGTGGTCGTCGTTTCGGTCGTCTCGGTCTTCGTCACCGGGACCGTGGCCGTGCGGTTGACGACGACCTTGCTCACGACGGGCTGGCCGTCCACGGTCGTGTAATAAACGGTCGTCGGCTCACCGGCCTTGATCGTCTCGTAGTTGATGACGTTGCCCGACGCGTCCACGAAGGTCGTCTTCTTGCTGTAGGTGTAGGTGGCCGGAGCGCCGGTCGAGGTCCGCACAACAATCTGCGAGGAGCCGGGCGTGAACGACGTGATCGTGCCAGCCGAGTTCGTCTCGGTGGTCTGCGTGGTGGTCGTGGTCGGCTGGGTGGTGGTCACCGTGGTCGGCTGCGTGGTCACGACGGTTTGCTGCGCGCAGACGGACGCCAGCGGCGCGAGCGAGACCAGGCCAATCGTGGCGGCGGTGAAAAGATGGGATTTCATACGGATGTGTTTTTGGATGTTGGGTTTCGTGCTCGGTTACTACGAGGCTGCTTGTGACCTCAACGGTCCTAGCAGCATTCGTGCAAGAGAATCGGTTGGTTTCGCAAAAACGGCCTTGTGCTGTTCGCACCACTGCCTTTTCGACGACGCGATCCGATTTTCCTGCACGCTTGAGGGTTAACCGTCCCCTGCAACGCATCTGACGCGCGCCCCCCGCCCGGTATTCAACGCACCCCCGATCCTCACGCAGGCGTCGGCTCCACGGAGAGATCGCCGGCCGGCGGCGAGGCCAGCGCCGGCAGCCGCCCCTGGAGCGAATCGGTCAGATGACCCACGAGCGCCGCTTTCGAGCGGTCGAACACGAAAACCTGCCGGGTGCTCTTGGCCGCGTTCAGGAGGATGAGGTCCTCGCTCAAAAACCGGGATTCGTGCGACACCTGGCAACCGGCCAGCTCGATGCTGCGCGCCAGCGTGCGCCAGCCGCGCCGGCCGACGAAATGCAATTTGTCGCGTTGGGTCTGCAACGCGAACAGGTGCCCGCGAAAATTGGTCGGCAGGCCGCCCTTCGACGAACCCGTCAGGCAGGGCACGACCCAGGCGACGGGTTCGCCCGTCGGGTTGAGCCGGGCAAAGAGCAGATGCGGATCGGGCGGGAGTTCGGCCGTGGGCACGGTCGTTTTCGCGTCGAACGCGGGCCAGGACAGCTTTTTCCAAAGCAACCAGACCCGGATGCGGGCGAAACGAAAGAGCTTCGGCGTCAGATAAAGGAGGGCCGCCACGACCGTCGCAAACACCCCCAGCGACAGGTACGGCGAGTGGTGATACGAATACGCCATCAACCCGAGGCCGCCCGCGACCGTCGCGTCCTCGGTCAGGCTGACGGCGACGTTGGAAAAAGGCTCCGGCGAGCCGTTGACGAGCAGGCGCGTGCCGGCCTTTGCGCCGTGGGTGGTCAGCGTGACGCCGCCCGCGAGCAGCGCCGTGATGACGTTGAGCGCCTGGTCATGCTGGGGTCCGAGGGTGTGGAGCGCGAGGTACGCTCCGCCCGCCGGACGGATCAGGGTGTGCAGCGCATCCCAGGCGGAATCCAGCCACGGCACCTTGTCGGCGAAGAACTGGACCACGAACAAAATCCCGGCGACGACGAGCACCGCCGGATGTCCGAGCACCTGGAGGTCGGGATAGGCCGTCGAGAGATCGATCCAATGGTAATGGATCGCCAGCCCGGTCACGAACACCGTCAGGTAGAGGTTCAACCCGGCGAGCGTGGCAAAGCCGAGGGCGGGACCGAGCTTTTGCAATACGTCCATGAGCGGAAAGGATGAGGCCGGAAGGCAGAAAAGGAAAGCGGGCAGACGGAAGGGAATTTTTAGCCGCAAAAAGCGCAGAAAACGCAAAAGCAGAAAACGGCGGACGATCCTCCGATCCCCTTTTGTGCTTTTTGCGCTTTTTGCGGCTAAAAATTCTCCCGCCGCACCCTGCTCAGCCCGAACCGTCCGGGCGGGCGGCGCGGCGTTCGCGGAAGAACTCTTTTAACAGCAATCCACATTCCTCGCCGCGCACCCCGGCGCTGATCTCGCAACGGTGGTTGAGCGAGGGATGCTGGAGGAGATTGAGCAGGCCGCCGGCCGCGCCACCACGGGCATCGCCGCAGCCGAACACCACCCGCCCCAGCCGCGCATGGACCGCCGCGCCCGCGCACATCGGGCAAGGTTCCTTGGTGACGAACAACGTGCAATCGGTCAACCGCCAGTCGCCGACGGTGTGTTCGGCCTGGGTGATGGCGAGCATCTCGGCGTGGGCGGTGGCGTCCTTGAGGGTTTCGACCTGATTGAACGCCCGCGCGATGACCCGTCCGCCGCGCACGATCACCGCGCCGACGGGCACCTCGTCCGCCTCGTACGCGCGGAGCGCCTGCCGCAGCGCGTCGCCCATGAAATGCGCGTCGCTGTGCAGGTCGATGAGCGGCGGGTCGTCGGCGTCCAAGACGGCGAGGGTAAATGCAAAATGCGAAATGCAAAACGCGAAAGTCCAGCGGAGGCGTCAAAACTTCGGCGTTCTGTTTTTGTTTCTGCCTTCTGCTTTCCGAACTTTTGCATTTTGCATTTTGCATTTTGCATTCATGCTGCCCGCGTGTCTGATTTTAATAAGACCATCGTCGCTCCCTCGTTGCTCGCCGGAGATTTTTCGCAACTGGGCGAGGAGGCGCGCCGCGTCGAAGCCGCCGGGGCGGATTGGCTCCATCTCGACGTGATGGACGGGCATTTCGTGGATAATATTTCGTTCGGCCCGGCGGTCGTGGCGGCGATGCGCAAGGCCGTCAAAATCCCGCTCGACGTGCATCTGATGATCTCGCGGCCGGACCATTATCTGCAACGCTTCATCGAGGCCGGGGCGCGTTCGGTGCACGTGCATCTGGAGGCCAAACACGAGGTCGCCGCGACGTTGAAAAACATCCGCGCGGCGGGCTGTCTGGCCGGACTGGCGATCAATCCGGCCACGCCGATTTCGGCGGCGGCGGATCATCTGGGGTCGATAGACCTGCTGCTGGTGATGACGGTGAATCCCGGGTTTGGCGGGCAGGAGTTCATCGCGGCGACGATGGACAAGGTCGCCGAAGCGGCCCGGCTGCGGGAGGAAAACGGCTGGAGCTACCACATCGAGGTGGACGGCGGGATCAAGAGCGACACCGCGCTGCTGTCGCGCGAGCATGGCGCGAACGTGATGGTGGCAGGCACGTCGATTTTCCGCGCGGGCGACCCTGCGGAGGCGATCCGCAAGCTGCGTTGACGCCCGGCCGCCGGACGGAGAGGTGCGTTAGGCGGTGGACACGGGGAGAAAGCTATCGTAGCGGAAGCGGATACACGATGAAGCAAGCAACCGAACTCGAAATCCCGGTGGGCGTGTCGCTCACGCACGACAAAGGCCACCCGATCTTTTTCGCGTACGTGGGCGGCGGCAGAGGCAGGCTGGGAATGAAAGCCAAGCGGTTCAACCCGCGGGTGCTCGGGAGCATGGAGCGCGCGCTCAAGCACGCGATCCGCTGGCGCAAGCAGGCGCTCAAAGAACACACGGCGGCAGTAGCGGCGCTGCCCGTGCGCCGGAAGCGGAAAGTGGCGAAGAAGCCGGTCCAGGGCAAGAAGACGCGAAAGGCGTAGAGCGGGCGGGCGTTTGCATGAACCCGCTACAGGGTCAGAAAAACTAGGTGCACCATTGCTCAGGTTGCCGCGTTTTTCGTTTGCCCGTGGTCACTCACGCGCGTGCCCTTTTAAAACCTTTCTGTCATCCTGAGGCGCAGCCGAAGGACCTCGCACCAAGGTACCCGCTCGGCCTCGGTCACAAGTCCGACCAAAAGCGGGAGGTACGCGAGTACCACCAGGAGAGGTCCTTCGGCTGCGCCTCAGGATGACAGAGATAATTGTTTGCTTGCCGCCTGCCGCTATCAGCAAACGAAAACGCTTTGGATGAGGGATCAACTCCCCGCGCGACAGGCGCGCATCGTTCCAAGGTAGGGATGGCTCTCCGAGCCGTCCCAAATGTTTCTGGCAAAACGTCTCATTCGCGCAGAGATAGTCCAATCCAATCTTGGGACGGCTCGGAGAACCATCCCTACCTTGTTTGGATGCGCCTGCGGCGCGGAACCTTTCATTTAACCTGAGAAGCGGTGCCTTCTAGCAACGGACTCAAGCTCAGCGACAGAGGCTGGCAAAGATGAACGTAAGTCCCCACCGCCAGCCTCTGTTCACTGGAGCGCGTGGTTAGACCGGGATGGAACGCCGACCCGAGAACCCCTCCGGGGAACTGGTGGTAACACGGAAGCCAAGCGCCGCCAAAGCGGAATGGATCGCCTCCGTCGAAATGACGAGTGGCTTTGTTGAGTGCGATCATCCGTGGAAAGTGTCTCCGTAGCCAGCGTTGTGCTTCGCTGACCTCTGAGGGAGTAGGCCAATACGGCGGCGTGCCATCGAAAGGGAGAACGTCCTCATCGGGAGGAATGAAACGGCGAATCATGAGATCCAGAAGGTCCCGACGGTCGCGCAGAGGCAACGATTTCAGGAACGTTGTGATCTTTCTGTCCCCGACAGCAATACACATATTCCCAGGGACAATATTGTAGCCTTCGTTCTCACCACCAAAGTACGCCGGATTGAAAAAGACGGCCTTGAGGGCGCGGATGTTGCCGGCCTCGGCGCGTTCAAAAGTCGTCCGAATGTGACGCTCTCCGTGGCGCTTTCCGATCGCCTCAATCTGGCGGACAAAGGGCAGCATTACTTGGCGGGCTTCACGAGGACCGTTTGGCCGGTATGGCGAGTATTTAGACGCAAACAAAGAACTTATCGACATCAGGGACAGCGTGATCGTGAGGAAGGGGGCTCTTGTCTTCATGAGTTTGCGCGCGACAAGAACGTTGAGTGATCTTCGTAACGGAATACAGCCATCTGCGTATGGCTCGGGCCTAACATCCGGTTAGAAAGCCCGGCGGCCACCAGCCCGTCCAAAAAACTCAGCGATCTGCGTTCGCCACCGGCGTCTCGTGCGTGGCGCTGTTGACAAACGCTTCGAAATCGCGGCGGAACTTCTCGCGCGACTCCTTTTGCACGTAGAGCATGTGGCCCGCGTTGTAATATGTCAGCGCGATGTTGCCGCGGATCGCCGGGTCGAGGTGCATCCCCTCCACGACGTGTTGCGCGGCGAAATATGGCGTCGCCAGATCGAAATACCCGCAGCACACCCACACCTTCAAATACGGGTGCCGGCTCATCGCCTTGCGCAGGTTGTCGGCCACGTCCAGATACGAATTCGGGTTGGCCGGGTCGGCGGCGAAATTCCACGGCTGCACGTCCGTCAGCGTCTTGTACGGCAGGTCGCTCTCGTACTTGAGTTCGCGCCGCACGTAGTCGTTGAACGCCGACGTGAACGCCCCGCTGACCGCCTCGTAGCTCGGATCGAAATCGTAATCCTGCGTGCCCGGCTCGTAACGAATCCCCGTGTAGCGCGCGTCGAAGCGGCCGATGCTGCGGTTCTTGTCCTTCAACAGATCGAAGAAAAATCGCGCGTCGGTTTCGCGCAGGTTTTGCTGGGCGAGCTGCGCGGCTGGCAGGCCGGTGAAACGCGCGAGCGTGTCGGCGACCTTGGCGTGTTCGTCGGGCGGCAGGGCGTCGCCGTGCATCAGGGCGAGGAGGTATTCGTTGCTCGCAAACTGCTCGGCGCTTTTGAGCACGTCGGCCAGCGGCTGGGATTGGAGATCGGCCGGGAGCCGCTTGTGATACCACGCGGCGGCGGCGTAGGTCGGCAGATAAAGTGAGAACGGCAGGTTGTTGCCCGGATCGAAAGCGAGCGTCGAAAAATCCAGCACACTGGAAACCAGCGCGATGCCGTTGAGGTAAATCCCGTGCGTTTCCTGGAGGTAGTCGCTCAACCCCGCCGCGCGCGTCGTGCCGTAGCTCTCGCCCACGATGAACTTCGGCGACGACCAGCGCGCATTGTGGCTCAGGTACAAGCGGATGAACTCGCCCACGCTGGCGATGTCCTCCCTGTATCCGTGGAACTGGTTGGAACCCTCCCCGGCGGCGGCGCGGCTGTACCCGGTCGAAACCGGGTCGATAAAGACGAGGTCGGTCAGGTCGAGCCAGGTCGATTCGTTGTCCACGAGCTTGTACGGCGGCGGCGGGGCCTCGCCCTGGTCGGTGAGTTGCGCGCGGCGCGGACCGAGCGCGCCCATGTGCAGCCAGACCGACGACGAACCGGGGCCGCCGTTGAAGGAAAACGTCACCGGCCGCGTCGCGGGATCGGGCGCGGAGTCCAGCGTGTACGCGATGAAGAACACACGCGCCTTGGGCTTGCCCTTGAGCGGGTCGGTCTCGTCGTCCGCCTTCGGTTTGGAATCCTTGGGTTCGGAGGTGTCGCGGAGAGTCAGGTAGCCGGCGGTCGCCTTGTACTTGAGCACGCGCCCACCCGGAAGGGTGATGGTATGGTCGGTGACCACCGGCGCAGGCGGTTCCTTGTCCTTATCCTTGTCGGGCTTCTCGGCGGCCTTTTTGTCGGCTTCGGCCGGTTTGTCCTTGGGCGAGACCTCGGGCGTCGGTTCGGCCCCGGGTCCGCTGGAGGTCAGGCACCCGGCGAGGGCCACGGCGAGGAACAGGCGTTTCATCATGGGGTGAGTCTGGACGGAGCCAGGAGAATTGGCAAACGCAACCCGCGCGGGGTGCCGCGCAAAACGGCCCGGGTCTCAACACATCCGCAACAAGATCACAACAGCCTCAACACCGTTGCGCCCGGCGTGGCGATCACGCGGTTTCCGTGAGGAGCACCGGTCCGCCCGCATTGGCGGCAACCGCCGGTTCCGCAGCCGGTGCGGGGTCCGCAGCGGGTTCGATGTTTTCGTCCCCCAGCCGACGGTCGGGCACGAGGTAACCCCGCACGTAGTCGGCCACGGCGTCCTTGAGCGGGGTGACTTCCACGCTTTTGCAATACCCGCGCAGTTTGGTGAGGTCGGCCTGGGTGTGGTACTGGTACTTCCCACGGAGGGCCTCGGGCATCTCGATGAACTCGATTTTTGGCGGCAGGTCCAGGGCCTCGAAGATCGCCGTGGCCAGTTCGATCCAGGTGTGCGCCCGGCCGGAACCGACGTTGAAGAGTCCGCCCGCCGTCGGGGTTTCGGCCAGTTCGAGGGTCATCCCCACAGCGTCCTTCACGTAGAGGAAATCGCGGGTCTGCTCGCCGTCGCGGTAGTCGGGCCGGTGGCTCTTGAAAAGCTTCACCGTCCCCGTGTCCACGATCTGCCGGTACGCCTTGTGGACGAGCGAACGCATGTCGCCCTTGTGGTCCTCGTTGGGGCCGTAGACGTTGAAATACTTCAGGCCCACGATGCCATCGAGGAACCCGTGCCGCGCGGCGTACAGGTCGAAGAGGTGCTTGGAGTAGCCGTACATGTTCAGCGGCCGGAAAACGTCCAGGTGGATTTCCAGGTCGCTCATGCCGGCCGCCCCGTCGCCGTACGTCGCTGCCGAGGAGGCATAGACGAAGCGGGCGTCGTGCGCCAAAGCCCACTTGGCGAGGGTCTTGGTGTACTCGAAATTATTGCGGACGAGGTAGGCCGCGTCGCGTTCGGTCGTGGCCGAGCACGCGCCGAGGTGGAAGACGAGTTCGATGTCGTTGAAGGCCGGGTCGCCGGCTTCGATGCGGCGCAGGAGGTCGTCGGCCTCCAGGTAATCGTTGAAGCGCAACGGCGTGAGGTTCTTCCATTTCTCGTCGGTCCCGAGGAAATCGGCGACGATGATGTCGTCCACGCTGCGCTGGTTGAGGTCCCAGATGAGGGCGCTGCCGATGAAGCCCGCCCCGCCGGTGACGAGGATTCTGCTCTGGGTGGAATCGAGGAAGTTCATGGCTTGCCAAAAAGGGGGGTCGATGGTGCGGCCGGGGGCAGTTTATGCGTAGATGCGAGCGCAGCGACAGAGTAAAATGCGCGAATCTGCGCCGGGCGCGTGTTTCGTAACCCGCAGGGGTCAAACCCAACGCGGCTCGTGGAACCCCGTCCCACCGATGACGCCGTGCTTCTGCAACAGGCGCGCGAACTCGCGGATCGCCTCCTTCTCGGGCGCGCCCAGGCGGAACCGGATGAACTCCGTCAGGTAGCGCCGGCTCAACGCGGCCGGATAACGCCGTTCGGCTGCCACGATTTCCTCCACCCGCGTTTGCCCGGCTTCCCGCCACGCGCGCAGGCGATCCGCGAGCGCCTCCGGCTGCGGTGTTTCGGGCCGCACCAGCCACGCCGCGAAGACGAACGGCAGCCCTGTCGCCTGTTTCCAGGCATCGCCGAGGTCGAGGTATTCGTAGCGGTCGCCGTGCGCGAGGCGGAACGCGATGGCGGAATCGCCGATGATAAGCGCCCCTTCGCCCGCGCGCAGTCCGGCGGGCGGCTTGCCGTCGGGGAACGGTGCACATTGCGGCGACAGCCCATAGAACTCCGCCAGCAGGACGCGCTGGAGGTTAAAGGACGTGCGCGAGTCGTGGTCGAGATAGAGCGCTCGCAGAGACGCAAGAGGCCCCCGGTGCGCGATGAACACGCTGAACACCGGCCCGTCGCAGGCGATGGCCACGTCGTCCACGACGAGGTAACCGGGATGCGCCAGCCCCTCGAAGATCGGCGAGAGCGCCACGTCCAGCCGCCCGGCGTGCAGACCGTCCGCGAGGCTGGCGGGCACCTCGAAGGACACCTCGGCGTCGTGTCCGTGGATGAGCGGCTTGGAGTTGAGATAGCGCACGCAGCCAATGCGCGGGGTGGTAGTAGGGTCCATGACAGAATTCGCTGCGTCAGCAGCGTCGTTACAAGGTAGGGTTGCCTCTCCGAGGCAATCCAAATGTCTCCGGAAAGGGTCTGTCAAAGGCAAGGTTATCCAAGCCAAATTTGGATTGCCTCGGAGAGGCAACCCTACCTTGTTTAGGCCGCCGCCAGCGTCGGCGTCTCCGCCGGCGCGGTCGAGACGATCCGGTTGTAGTGCGAGTCGCGTTGCATCGGCTCGCGCCCGGCCTCGCGGATGGCGTTTTCCAGGGCGGTGACCGACTGACCCTTGCCCGTCTTCGCGCCCGCCATCTGGAAAATCTTTTCCTCCATGATCGTGCCGTGGAGATCGTCCACGCCGTAGCCGAGTGCCACCTGCGCCAGCGGCAGCCCCATCGCCACCCAGTAGGCCGTGATGTGCTCGAAATTATCCAGGTAAAGGCGGCTGACCGCCAGGTTGCGCAGTTCGTCAAAACCCGTCGTGTGCGGCAGCTCGCGCAACTCCCGCGTCACCCCTTCCGGCACGAACGCGAACGGGATGAAACCCGTGAACCCGCCGGTCTCGTCCTGCAACTCGCGCAGTCGGCGCAAATGCCCGACGCGTTGCGCGGTCGTTTCGACGTGGCCGAAGAGCATCGTGCAGGTGCTCCGTCCGCCCATGCGATGCCAGGTGCGGTGCGTCTCGATCCATTCGTCGGACGTTTCCTTGCCCCGGCAGATGCGGTCGCGCACGCCGTCGTCGAGGATTTCCGCGCCGCCGCCGGTCAGTGAATCCAGACCCGCGTCCCGCAGCCGGGCGAGCGTCTCCTCCAGGGGCAACTTGAAAACCCGGTTGGCCAGATGCTGGATTTCGACCGCCGTGAAACATTTCAAATGCAGCCCCGGGTCGAGCGCGCGCAGGCTCCGCAACAGGTCGAGATACCATTCCGCCTGCAACGATGGGTGCAATCCGCCGACCATGTGTACCTCCGTGATCCCTTGCCCCAGCGCCGCGCGCACGTTTTCCACGATCTCGGGAATGCCCTTCTCGAAGGCATGCGCGTCGCGCTTCCTCGCCGCAAACGCGCAGAACTGGCACGAGAGCAGGCAGACGTTGGAATAGTTGATGTACCGATTGAGCAGGTACGTGGCGACGTTGCCGTTCTTGCGCTCGCGCACGATGTTGGCCATCGCGCCGAGGGCGTTCAGGTCGTGGCTCGCGTAAAGGGCGAGCGCGTCGTCGTCCGAGATGCGTTCGGCGGCCTGGACCTTGTCGAAGATCGGCCGCAATTCGCGCGGCAGCAGGGCGGCGATCATGCGAACCCCCTTGTGAAATTTTTCACAAGCTTAACGTCGCACAGGGCGGACCGTTTGCAACCCGGCCTGGCCACCGAGGGCCGAGTTACTTGGGCACCAGCACGGTCAATTTGATCCCGCTGGGCAGCGGTGTCCGTTTGCGCCTGAGGGCCCCCGTTTTTTCCAGGCGTTTCACCTCCTGGGTTACGTCGAGTGACGGCCGCTGTTTGACCGCCCCTCTGTGCGGCGATGGATCAGGGAGATGGCCGCGTATGGTCCTTCTGCTGCCATGATCCCGCAACGGGAGGTTTGCCAGAACGAATTTACGCCTTTCCACCCCCTTGTGCTTGTCTTTGCTCATGGCAGTCGAAAGTTTTGTCACCGCTGGCCCGCAATCTGCGTCCAGGCGAAGAGTGGACACCTATTTACTTTTGCGCGCAACTTTCCCACCGGTGGCGCGTTGAAATGAGCATGTCCACGGTCGCTGCGCGTCTGGCTGCGTTTATCCCCTTCATGGACTCCGGCCGCCCCCTGTCCTCTTCCCAACCGAACGAACCGGCCACGGTCAGCGGCAGCGCGCTCACAGCCGACGAACAGGACATCATCTGGATGATGCGCGTGCGCGGCGGCGACCGGGGCGCGTTTGAAGAACTCGTCGAATGCCACCAGCAGCGTGTCGTCGGCACGGTCGCGCGGATGCTCGGCCACGCCGCCGCCGACGCCGAGGACGTGGGCCAGCAGGTGTTTTTGCGCGTGTGGAAATCCGCCGCCCGCTATGAGCCGACCGCGAAATTCACCACCTGGCTCTACACCATCACGCGCAACCTCGTTTTCAACGAACTGCGCCGCCGCAAGCATCGTCCTGTCACGAGCCTGGACGCCGAAGCGGGCGACGGCACTCCCGGCGACGCGTTCGGCCATCTGGAGGACACGCAAACCGCCGCCCCGGACGCTTCCTTGCTGGAGGCCGAATTGCAAGCGGCCGTCACGGCGGCGATCAGCGAGTTACCCGAAACGCAGAGGATGGCGCTCGTGCTGCGCCGGTACGAGGATTTGTCGTACGAGGAGATCGCCGCCTCGCTCGACCTGACGGTCCCGGCGGTCAAGAGCCTGCTTTTCCGCGCCCGCACGCTCCTGCGCGAGAAGCTGGGACGTTACCTCGACGCCTGACGGGGCGTGCGGTTCACACGCGGACGGTGTTCGGCGAAAGCGTTTTCACCGGCACGGTGCCCTTGCCGGGGAACTTCGCCCGCGGCTTGGTGCCGCAGCGCGCGAAATCGTCTTCCAGGCTGCGGCTCGCCACCACCGCGGCCCCGGTCGCCAGACCCAGCAGCGCCTGGCTGGCCTCGGCGTCGCTGGTCAATGCGGCGACCTGCGTGAGTTGGTAGGCCAGTTGCACCGTCACCGCCGAGGGAACGGGCTTCCAGGGGACGGGCTGGGGTTCGCGGCCGGATGGACGAAACCAATCGATCCCGTGCGGCAGCGGCATCGGCCAGCGCAAGGGCGGGCAAATCTCGTCGCCCGGCTCCCAGTTGCTCCCGAGGTCCGCCGAGGCTGCCCGCGCCATCTGCTGCGAAATGCCGAACCCCCGCGTGCGCAGGGTCTCGTCGGGAAATTCCGCGCTGATCTGCCGCACCAGATCGGCCGCCAGCAGGTTCACGTACCCTTCGGAAAACACGAAGTGGGAGTGTGGATGGATGGAGTCCCAGGCGGCGGGGTTCAGGGTTCCGAGGTACTGGAGTTTGGACTGGAGTTGCAGAACCGTGGTCATGTTTCCTCTTCCAAAGGAAACGGCCGGTTGGCGTTGCAGATTATTTTGAGAAACGCGCCGGCTCGGGAGGCTGTCGGTTCGCCGGAACGCGCACAAGAATCTCGACGGCCCGCGCCCGTCCGCCTATGCTCGCCGCCGATGACGACCGAACGGCGCGAGGAAATGATCTTGGCGATCCGCCGCAGCCTGTTCGACGAACTCGGCGACTTTCAGGGACTCCACTTCGACGTGCCACGTTACCTCCCGCCGATCCTGGCGCGGGAGAACAATTTCTTCGTGCCGCGTTCGAAGGCGGAACTCGACCCCGGCCTCAAGCAGATCATCCCCTACGTGATCCTCGCGCACGAGGGTCGTGTGCTGCACTACGTGCGCGGCAAAAAGGGCGGCGAGAAGCGGTTGACGGCCAAGGGTTCCATCGGGATCGGCGGTCATCTCAACGATGCCGACGAGAACCTGTTTTCCTTCGACCAGCGTTCGTATTTGGCGGGCGTCAAACGCGAGGTGGACGAGGAATTGATCGTCCAGAGCGGTTACCAGAACCACATCCGCGCCCTGCTCAACGATGATTCGACCGAGGTCGGCCGGGTGCATCTGGGGATCGTCCACGTTTTCGAACTCAGCGGCGATCAGGTGTCGAAACGCGAGGCGCAGATCACGCAACTGGCGTTTTTGACGCCCGGGGAACTGCGCGCGCGGCGGGAGCAATTGGAAACGTGGTCACAGTTTTGTGTGGATCATCTGGACCAACTGCTGGGTCCGGCCGATCTTTACACCGCTTCTCAGGTTGGATGATGGATCAAACTCCCGCGCCACAGGCGCAGCCGACTGCGACTTTCGATCCACCTGCGAAAGGGTGTACGCTCACTAAAGCGTTTTCGTTTGCGTGTAAGGTTTCCCCAAGCCCCGGCAGGGGCGCAAGATTTCAGCCCACGGCGTAAGCCGTGGGGAAGGATCAGCAAACGCGTCCGAGCCCCGGCAGGGGCGTAAGAACAGACGGCGGCCTGGCAAGGACCACCCGGCGGGTTTTCTTACGCCCCTGCCGGGGCTTTGCCATCTGGGAGTGGACCATTCCCACGGCTCACGCCGTGGGCTGAAATCTTACGCCCCTGCCGGGGCTACGGAGGTGGTATGCACAAGGTGCCGCTGGACTGCGGAGGTGGTACGCGCCACCGAGAAACACCGTAGGAAACGGGTGGAAGGCGTCCGGGCAGACCGCCAGCGCAATCGGATTTACTGGTAATGCCGCTCCAGGTTCGTCGATCCAGGGGACTCGTCCTTAACGGACAGGCTGTAGAGCTTCTTGAAACGCTCGCGCGCTTTCAGCACGTCCGGCCGGATGGCGTCGAGGGTCTTCTGCAAAGTGGCCTTGTCGTCACCTCCGCTGCCGAAAAGACCGTCGCCGAGCCCCAGCGTGTTATTAACGACAAGTGTCAGCAAATCGTTGTTGCCAGTTGCCTTGTCCGACAGGTCCGCCATTTCCCAGGAAATGGACAGGTAGCGCAAACACTTGGTCAGATCGCGTTTGCTGCCGTACGCGGGATAATCCGTCGAATATAGTCTGGCCAGCTTCACGTAGGTCACCGGGTCCATGTAGGTGTCGGCGGCCTTGACGAGGGTGTCGATCATCCGCGCCCCGGTGGCAGTGTCGTTCTCCTCCTTCGGCGTCTTCAGAAAAATGTAATACTCGGCCAGACCGCGCCGCGTGTTCTTTTCACCAGAATTGGCCGCGATGGTCTTCAACGCCGCGAGATCGAGCGTCTTGATTTCGTCGCGCTGGGCCAGATAAACCTTGAGGTCGTCCACCGTGTTCTGGGCCAAGGCAAAATTCGCGTGCAACACCAACAAGAGACTCAGACCGACGAGGTGAATGGTTTTCATGGGAAACAGATGGAAGGGGAACGGCACATACCGTTGTCCTTGCAAAACATGCACTTACGCCGCCCCCGTTGCCAAACAAAAAAGGACGAGCCTTTCGACTCGTCCTTCTTGCAGGGAAATTTTGCCGAACGATCAGCGCGAGTACAACTCGACGATCAACTGCTCGTTCACAATCGGAGCGATCTCCTCGCGCGAAGGAATCCGCGCTACCGTGCCGCTCATCGCGTCGCGGTTGACCGTCAGCCAGTCGGGGACCGGCACGATCTGCGTCAATTCGAGATTGCGCGTCGCCAACTGCTTGGATTTCGGCTTATCGCGCACCGTCACGGTATCGCCGGCCTTCACGTTAAAGGAGGAAATGTCCACCTTCGTGCCGTTGACCGCGACGTGACCGTGGCCGACCAACTGCCGCGCACCACGACGGGTGTTGGCGAAACCGAGGCGGTAGACGACATTGTCCAGACGCGTTTCGAGGAGCTGGAGCAGCGTCTCGCCCGTGACGCCGCGGCGGCGCAGGGCCACCTCGAAGTACCGGCGGAACTGCCGTTCCATCAGGCCGTATTGATAACGCAGCTTTTGCTTTTCGCCGAGCGCGACCGAAAACTCGGACTGCTTGCGGCGTGAACCCTTCGGCCCGTGGATGCCGGGCGGGTAATTCTTGCGCTCCAGCGCCTTCGACGGACCGAAAAGCGGCACTCCGTAGCGGCGGGCGACTCTCGTTTTGGGACCAGTGAACCTTGCCATAAAATCAATTCGTAAATGCTGGAAACAACACGTCAGACGCGGCGTTGCTTGGGCGGGCGGCAGCCGTTGTGCGGCACGGGGGTGACATCGCGGATGACGGTGACTTCCAGGCCGATGGCCTGAAGCGCGCGGACGGCCGATTCGCGTCCGGCACCGGGGCCTTTGACGCGGACTTCCACTTCCTTGAGGCCATGCCCCATCGCCTGACGGCTGGCGTCTTGCGCGGCCATCTGGGCGGCGTAGGCCGTGCTTTTGCGCGAGCCTTTGAAGCCCACCTTACCGGCCGAGGACCAGCCGATGACGTTGCCCGCGAGGTCGGTGATCGTCACCGACGTGTTGTTGAAGGTCGAGAAGATGTGCGCGATGCCGACGACGATATTCTTGGCACCCTTGGCCCGGACGATTTTGGGCTTCTCGACATCGTTGGGGTCGAGCGACAGGTTTTCCGCCGGCTTCGCGGCCTCGGCGGCCGGGGCGGCGTCCTTCTTCGCCCCTTTCGGAGCGCGTGGGGCTTTCGGGGCGGCGGGAGCGGGTGCAGCCGCGTCAGGAGTGGCGACAGCGGCGGCAGGAGCCGGAGCGGCGGACGCTTCGGGAGCGGCGGCAGCGGCGGCTTCGGGTTTGGAATCTTCTTCGGCCATACGATTTCTGTTCTAAAAATGGTGACTACTTCTTGCCGGCGTCCTTGGCGCGCTGCACGCCGACGGTCTTGCGCGGACCCTTGCGGGTGCGTGCGTTGGTGGAGGTGCGCTGCCCGCGGACCGGCAGGCCGCGGCGGTGGCGGATGCCCCGGTAGCAGTTGATTGCCTGGAGGCGCTTCAGGTTGCCCTGCACCTCGCGGCGCAGGTCGCCCTCGATGGCGATCTTGTTCGACGTGATCGCCTGGATGATCTCGTTGATCTGCACGGGCGTCAGGTCCTTGGCCCGCACGTTCGGGTCAATGTTGGCCTGTTCCAGCATCCGCTTGGCCGTCTTCGGACCGACGCCGTAGACGTAGGTCAAAGAGACTTCGATGCGCTTCTCGTTGGGGATATCGACTCCAAGTATCCGGGGCATAAAATAGATTTTTGGCTGGTCCTGCTAAGGGGCGTTTTTAGCCCTGGCGCTGCTTGTGGCGCGCGTTCGTGCAGATCACGCGCACGACGTTCTTTCTTTTGACGATCTTGCAGTGCTCACACTGCCGTTTGACGGAGGCTCGGACTTTCATAAAGACGGTGATTCGATGGGGTAAACGGCTAGATGCCAGGGCGTTGGGTCCGAACGAACTCAACGGTGACGGAACGTAATCCGCCCCTTGGTCAAATCGTAGGGACTCATCTCTAGCATAACTTTGTCGCCTGGCAAGATGCGAATGAAGTGCAAACGCATTTTCCCGGCGGTGTGCGCGAGGATGCGCTTGCCGTTGGGCAGCTCTACCCGGAACAATGAGTTGGGCAATAATTCGACCACTTTCGCCTCTACCTCGATAACATCTTTTCTCGCCATGTCAGAATCTCGGGTTCCCCTGTGGTGATGAGCACCGTGTGCTCAAAATGCGCGCTCGGATGTCCGTCCGCCGTCACCACCGTCCAATTATCACCAAGAACTTTCACGTCCGCCCGGCCCCGGTTGACCATCGGTTCGATGGCGAGGGTCATGCCGGCTTTGAGCTTCGGGTTGTCGCCCGATTTATAGTTAGGCACCTGCGGCTCCTCGTGCAGCTTGCGGCCGACGCCGTGCCCGACGAACTCGCGCACGACGCTGAACCCGTTTTTCACGACGTAGTTTTCGATGGTGCACGAGACCTCGTGCAGTCGATTGCCCTGCCGCGCGCGGGGGATGGCCAGTTCCAGCGCCCGCTGGGTGACCTCCAACAGCCGCGCGGTCTCGGGTTCGACGATGCCCACGGCCACCGTCTTGGCGTTGTCGCCGACCCAGCCGTCCTTGAAGACGCCGATGTCCAGCTTGACGATATCGCCGTACTGGATCGCCCGTGCGCCGCCGATGCCGTGGACGACCTCCTCGTTGACCGAGATGCAGATGTTACCTGGGAACTTGCGGTAATTGAGGAACGCGCTCGTGCAGCCCGCCTCGGCGATGAGTTCGGCCGCGTAACGATCCACCTCGCGGGTGAGCACGCCCGGGCGGACGAAGTCGCCGACCTTCTCCAAAATCTCGCTGGCCGCTTGTCCGGCCCGGCGCATTTTCTCGATCTCGCGCGGGCTTTTGATGGGAATCTGACTCATGCCGCTGTTGCCGCCTCCTGCGGGACCGCCGTGGCTTTTTCGACTTCGGAAAACACGTCTTCCGGCGAGCGCCCGGCCTCGATGACGCGCAGGAGTGCCCGCACCATGTAGAAATCTTTGACGGATTCGGTGTGCTCCCGGTACTGCTCCATCCGGCTGGCGAGAGTCGCGGGGTCGTCGTCCTTGCGCACCGTCAGCTTGCCGCCGCACGCCGGGCAGGCGTCCGTGTGGCCGACGACGTGCCAGCCGATCTGAAAGCTGCGTCCGCAGTCGGCGCACGTCACCCGGCGGCTGACGCGATGCGCGATGGCTGCTTCGTCGAGTTCCAACCAGAGCACCGCCGTCAAGGGCTCGCCATGCCGGGCAAGCACTTCTTCCAGAGCCTGTGCCTGGCCGACCGTGCGCGGGAACCCGTCGAAGACGAACGATTCCCCTGCCCCGCCGTCCAGCCATGCTTCGACCGCCGCCACGGCGACGCGATCCGGCACGAGCCGGCCGAAATCCATGTAACCGGCTGCCTCGCGGCCGATAGTGCTGCCGTTGGTGATCTCCTTGCGCAGCACGTCGCCGACGGAAACGACGGGCACCCGCCAGCGTTCCTCCATGAGCCGTCCCTGCGTCCCTTTGCCGGAAGCCGGCGGGCCGAGGAGGACGAGACGGCGCGCGGCGGCTTTCACTGGGAAACGATGGGGTGCGAGCAGCAACCGGCCGCAAGGAAGAGCTTACCGGTTCAACGCGATGGCCAGCCCGCAGATGAGCAACAGGGCCGCGCCGACACAGAGCATGACCAGCGTGGTCTGCTTGGCGGGTTCGCCTTGGTTGATGTTGCGCGTCGCCCCGAACCCGCTGCCGCCCTTGATGCGGCCCTTGCGCAGGAATCCGTCGTAGTGCTGCTGGATCAGGTGCGTCTCGATCTGGCGCATCGTGTCGAGGATCACGCCCACGATGATGAGCAAGCTCGTACCGCCGAAGAATTGCGCCGTGATGTACGGCACGTTCAGCCATTTCGAGAGGTACTGCGGGAGGATGGCGATAACGATCAGGAACATCGCCCCCGCGAACGTCAACCGCGACATCGTATAGTCGAGAAATTCCGCCGTCGGCTTGCCGGGGCGCACGCCGGGGATGTAGCCGCCGTTTTTCTTGAGGTCGTCGGCGATCTGGTTGGGCTGGAACATCATCGCCACCCAGAAGTAGCTGAAGAAGAAGATCATCACCGCGTACAGCGTGTAGTGCATCCACCCGCTGGCGAGGTTGCCCGCGATGGATTGCGCGGTCGGCGAATTGCGGAAGACCATGTTGATGATGGTCGAGGGGAAGATCAGCAGGGACTGGCCGAAGATGATCGGCATGACGCCCGCGTAATTGAGCTTGAGGGGCAGCGTTTGCGTGCCGCCACGGTACTCCTTGCGGCCGACGATGCGCCGGGCGTACTGGACGCTGATTTTGCGCTGCGCCTGCGTGATGGCGATGATGGATGCCACCACAATGATGAAGAACGCCACCATCGCCACCAGGACGAGCGGATTCGCCCCCTTACCGCCGTCGGCCGGCACGAACGTATGCCACGCCTGGATCAACGCGGCGGGCAGGCGCGCGACGATGCCGATGGTGATAATGAGCGAGATGCCGTTGCCGATACCGCGCTCGGTGATCTGGTCGCCTAGCCACATGAGCAGCATCGTGCCCGCGAGCATGCTGATGACCGTGATCGCCTCAAACGAGAAACCCGGGTTGGCCACGAGGTCCATGCCCATCTTCGACATGGTCGTGTTGATGCCGGGCAGGAAGTTGAGGCTGCCCGCCGGGTTCTCGAAGGACTTCGCCAGCAGATAACCCTGGACGATGCACAGGATCACTGTGGCGTAGCGCGTGTACTGGGAGATTTTCTGCCGCCCGCCGTCCTCGCGCTGGAGCTTCGAGAGCGTCGGGATCACCGCGCCAAGAAGCTGCATCATAATCGATGCGCTGATGTAAGGCATGATCCCCAGCGAAAAGATCGCGCAGTTTTCCAGCGCGCCACCGCTGAAGATGTTGAACAGCGCCACCACCGAACCGCTCTGCTGGTTGTCCACCTGGTTGCGGAACCACTCGTGCAGCACCGCCGCGTTCACACCGGGCGTCGTGATCTGCGCGCCGATGCGCACGACGATGATGATGACGAGGGTGAAGATGATTCTCGCCCGAAGTTCGGGGACCTTCAGCGTGTTGGCAAAAGCGGAAAGCATGGCAGGGGTCGGAAGGGATAATCAACTACGCGCAACCGGGGGCGAAAGCAAGGGAAGTCAAAAGCGGTTCTGCGGGACAACGAGGCGGGAAATGCAAAAGGCGAAATGCTGAAGCCCAGAAGAAAAATCCCGGGCTTCGGCCTTCCGCCTTACGCTTTGGGTCAGGCTTAGGCTGCGGCTTGGCCGCGCAACGTCACCGTGCCGCCGGCGGCTTCGATCTTTTCACGTGCCGCAGCACTGATGTAATCGGCTTCCACCGTGAGCTTCTTGGTCACGTCGCCGGTGGCGAGAATCTTGATGCCCTCGTAGCGGCCACGGATGAGGCCGTGTTCGAGCAAGGCAGCCTCGTTGATCGTGCCGCCGATCTCCAGAGCGGAGAGCGAACCGAGGTTCACGGCGGCGATCTTCTTCTTGAACTGCGCGTTGTTGAAGCCGCGCTTGGGCAAACGACGGATGAGCGGCATCTGCCCGCCCTCGAAACCGAGGCGGATGCTGCCGCCGGAGCGGGCTTTCTGGCCCTTGTGGCCCTTGCCGCTGGTCTTGCCGTGGCCGCTGCTCTCGCCGCAACCGAGACGCTTGGTCCGATGCTTGGCGCCCGGGCGGGGTTTGAGAGTGTGGAGTCGCATAGAAAAGAGAGGTTACAAAAGCACGTTTAGGCGTGAACGGCCGCCAACGGTTCGGCGGAAGCCGGGGAGTCAATGCTGCCTTCAGGGCCGCTGCCGCCACGGGTGGAAATGCCGCGCAGCTTCATCACCGCATCGCGCGAACGGAGCTGGCCCAACGCTTCGAGCGTGGCCTTGACCACATTGGCGTGGTTGCCCGAGCCGAGCGATTTAGCCAGCACATCCTTGATGCCCGCCGCCTCGACGACCGCACGCACGCCGCCGCCAGCGATGACACCAGTTCCAGGAGACGCCGGACGCAGCAGCACGCGCCCGCCACCGTACTCACCCAGCACTTCGTGCGGGATCGTGTTCCCGTGGATCGCCATCTTGACCATCGCCTTGCGGGCACTCTCGCTCGCCTTGCGAATAGCTTCGGCGACCTCGTTGGCCTTGCCGAAACCGCAACCCACCTTGCCGTCGTGGTCACCCGCGACGATCAGGGCGCTGAACGAAAAGCGGCGTCCGCCCTTCACGACCTTGGCGCATCGGTTGATGAACACGACCTTCTCGGTCGTCTCGCCGCGCGCGGCCGTGCGGCTATTATCGGTGTCGCGTGAACGGTCGTTGCGGCGGTTGCCGCCACCGGATTGTTGGCCAGGAGGCATAGAGAGATTGGGAGTCGGTAGACGGGTAAAATGTTAAAAATCCAGACCGGCCGCCCGCGCCGCGTCGGCGAGAGCTTTGACCTTGCCGTGGTACTGCGCGCCGCCACGGTCAAAGACCACGCGGCTGACGTTCTTTTCCTTGGCACGTTCGGCGATGAGCGAACCGACTTTTTCGGCCGTCTGCTTGTTGGCGCGGCTGGATTTGTCCTCGCGGAACTTGGCTTCCGTCGTGTTAACGGCGGCCAGGGTGTTACCGGCGATGTCCTCGATGATCTGCGCGTACACGTGGCGACCCGAGAAGAACACGCTCAGGCGGGGGCGTTCGGGGGTTCCACTGAGCTTCTTGCGAATGCGCTTGTGGATGCGGTTGCGAATGATGCGGCGGTCGGCTTTGGCCATACGAAGAAAAGGTAAAAGTGGAGAACGGAAGACTACTGGACGGTCTTGCCTTCCTTGCGCTGGACCTGTTCGCCCGCGTAGCGCACGCCCTTGCCCTTGTAAGGCTCCGGTGGGTAGTAACCGCGAATGTCCGCCGCGACTTGGCCAACGACCTGCTTGTCGATGCCTTCAACGCGCACTTTGGTGTTTTCCGTGACAGTCACTTTGATGCCCGCCGGAATCGGGAAAAGGATCGGGTGCGACTTGCCGAGGCTCAGGTTGAGCTTGTCTCCCTGGACCGCCGCCTTGAAGCCGACGCCCTGGATTTCGAGGTCCTTCATGTAACCGGCGGTCACGCCCGTAACCATGTTCGCCACGAGGCTGCGCGCGAGACCGTGCAGGGCCTTGTTGGCGCGCTCGTCGTCGGGACGGGCGAGTGTAAATTTCCCGCCTTCGTTTTTGGCGGTGATCGTGCGTGGCAGGGTGTAGCTCAGCTTGCCCTTGGGACCTTCGACGTTGACGAGGCCGCCGTTACCGACGTTGATTTTGACCTTATCAGGAAGGTCGATGCTTTTGTTGCCGATCCGAGACATAGGAGTCTGTTTTCTTGGGCTGGAAGTGGAGAGAAAAGAAAGTTAGTAGACGTACGCGAGCAATTCGCCGCCAACGTTCTGGCGCTTGGCCTCGCGTCCGCTCAACACGCCGCGCGGCGTCGAGAGGATGGCGATGCCCTGACCGCCGCGCACGCGGGGAATCTCCCCCGCGCCGACGTAACGGCGCAATCCGGGCCGGCTGACGCGCTGGAGACCGCGAATGGCCGAGGATTGCTCGATGACCCGCGTCACGACCTTGATCTTCTTTTCCGCGCCGTCGCCCTCGACGGAATATTCGTTGATGTAGCCTTCCGACTTGAGCACGCGGGCCATGTCGAGCTTGATGGTCGAGAACGGCAGCGAAAGCTCCGTCTTTTGCGCGCGGGTGGCGTTGCGCAGGCGGGTCAGAAAATCAGCGATGGGGTCGGTCAGAGCACTCATGTGGACAGAAAAATTAGGCGGCTTTCTTGCGGTCGCTGAAGGGCATGCCGAGTTCGTTCAAGAGGGACTTGGCTTCCTCGTTGGTGCGGGCGCTCGTGACGATGCTCACGTCGAACCCGATATTGCGCTGGATTTTGTCGAGTTCGATCTCGGGAAAGATCGACTGGTCGCTGACGCCGAGCGTGTAGTTGCCCTGGCCGTCGAATGCGCGCGGGCTCACCCCACGGAAATCGCGGATGCGCGGCAGCGCCGTCTTGATGAGGCGCTCCAGAAATTCATACATCGCGGCACCACGCAAAGTCACCTTCGCGCCGATGGCTTGGTTCTCACGCAGCTTGAAGTTGGCGATGCTCTTCTTGGCGCGCGTCTCCATCGGCTTCTGGCCGGTGATGGTGGCGAGTTCCTTCTTCGCCTCTTCGAGCGCGGCCTTCACGTCGGGCGAGGAGCCCACGCAGGCGTTGATGACCACCTTCTCCACCCGGGGAATCTGGTGGATGTTCTTGTAACCGTGCTTCTCCTTGAGAGCGGGCACGACCTGGTCCTTATATTCTTTGTAAAGTTCGACTTCCATAAAACGGGATGCGTCCGACTATCAACCGGCCGCGGTCGGTGGGGCGGGTAATTTGCCCCTTTCGAGCGGAGAATCAACTTTTATCTTCGCCCGGATTATCTATTGGGAAACGGGAGGCTATTTCTTCGCTCTAGGCACTGTCTTCTTGGCTTTGGCAGGCTTGGCTTCCTCGGCAGGAGCGGGAACCTCGACCTTCTTGACGTTGGAGATGTGAATCGGACCTTCGCGCTCGATGATGCCGCCCTGCGGACGATCCTGGGTCTTCTGCGCGTGCTTCTTGATCTTGCGCACGCCCTCGACCGTCACCTGGTCCTTGCGGCTGTTCACATGGAGGACGCGGCCGGATTCACCTTTGAAATTGCCGGAGATGACCGTGACCTGATCGCCCTTTTTGACGTGGGTCTTCTTGCGGGAAAAGATTTCGGTAGGCATAACGGTTAGAGGACCTCCGGGGCGAGGGACACGATCTTCATGAAATTGCGCTCGCGCAGTTCGCGAGCGACGGGGCCGAAGATGCGCGTGCCACGCGGGTTCAGGTCTTTGTCGATGATGACCATCGCGTTGTTATCGAAGCGCAGGTAGCTGCCGTCCGGCCGTTTGATGGGCTGCTTGGTCCGCACGATGACCGCGCGCACCACGTCGCCTTTTTTCACGGTGCCGCCGGGGCTGGCTTCCTTGACGTTGGCGGTGATGACATCGCCGATGCCGGCGGTCATGGTGGATTTGCCGATGACACCGATCATCGTCGCCATGCGCGCGCCGGAGTTGTCAGCGACATCGATGCGAGTACGAATCTGGAGCATAAAAAGAAAGGATGAAAGATGAGGGATGAAGGATGAAGGGGAGCGGCGGAAGGAAGAGAGGATCAGCGGTTTCTGCTTTCATCCTTCATCCTTCGTCCTTCATCGTTTCTGCTAGTGTTTGAGCACTTCAACCAAGCGCCAGCGCTTGAGCTTGCTCAGGGGACGGGTTTCCATGATCCGCACGAGGTCGCCGACCTGCGCCTTGCTCTCCTCGTCGTGAGCGTAGAACTTCTTGCTCTGTTTGATGATCTTGCGGAATTTCGGGTGCGGAACGCGCGTGACCGTTTCGATCACGGCTGTCTTGGCCATCTTGTTGGAAATGACCACGCCGATGCGGGTCTTGCGCAAGGCGCGGGCCTTGGCCTCCGTGGCAGGCATTTCGGTAGATACTGGGGTTTCGCTCATAGGTCGTGGCGTTAAGCCGTGGCGGCGGCCTTCTTGTTAGCGCGCTCGGAGAGAATGGTTTCGATGCGGGCGACTTCCTTGCGGATGTCCTTGATGCGGCTGGGACGCTCCATCTGGCCGCTGGCCTGCTGGATGCGCAGGTTGAACACTTCCTGGCGCAGTTCGCGCTTGCGGCCACCCAGCTCGTCGCTGCTCAGCTCGCGGATTTCCTTGATCTTCATAAAACAATTTCTCCCTGGCGAATACTTCAGGCCGCCGTGGCAGGCTCCGCCTTCGGCGCGTGGTCGTTGGCGATTTTGGGCTCGCCGGTGTCCGCCTTCGCGGGTGCCACGGCATGATGACGCGTCAAAAATTTGGTGCGCAACGGCAGCTTGTCGGCCGCGAGGCGCAACGACTCGCGCGCCACGGACTCCGGGATACCGTCCATTTCGAACAGAATGTTCCCCGGCCGCACGACCGCCACCCAATACTCGGGCTGGCCTTTGCCCTTGCCCATGCGGGTCTCCGGCGGGCGGGCGGTCACGGACTTGTCCGGGAAAATCTTGATCCACAGCTTGCCCTTGCGCTTCATGTTGCGGGTGAGCGCGACGCGGGCGGCTTCGATCTGCGTGTTGGTGATCCAACCGCGTTCCAGGGTTTGCAGGGCGAACTCGCCAAAAGCGATCCGGGTGTTGCGGGTCGCCGTCCCGGCGCGCGATCCGCGCTGGGTCTTGCGAAACTTTACTCTTTTGGGCAGTAAGGGCATAGGTCAGGTCTCCTTCGGTAGAAAAATTTGTGGTAGGGGCGATTACGCGCTGACACCGGCGGGCTCAGCCACGGCCACCGGGGCGGTGGTGGTCACGGCGCTATCGGACGAGGTGCTGGGAGCAGCGGGCGGAGCATCGTCGCGGCGGGGGCCACGGTCGCCACCACCGTCACGACGGGGGCCGCCGCCACGGCGCGGGCCGCGGTCGCGGGCCGCGTCGGCAGCAGCACCTTCGGGCTGGCTGTGGCTGGCGGCGGGGTCGAGCTTACAAATCCAGCATTTGACGCCGATCTTACCGTAAAGGGTGTTCGCCTCGTGGAAACCATAGTCGATGTGGGCGCGGAGCGTGTGCAGCGGCGTCTTGCCGTCGCGGTTGAGTTCCGCGCGGGAGATTTCCGCGCCGTTGAGACGGCCGGCGACGCGCAGCTTGATGCCTTGCGCGCCGAAATCCATCGTCGATTGGATCGCCTTCTTCATCGCGCGGCGGAAGCTGATGCGGCGCTCCAACTGGAGAGCGATGTTCTCGGCGACGAGCTGGGCTTCGAGTTCCGGGGTCTTGATCTCCTGGATGTCGATCTTAACGGATTTGCCGCCGCTCATCTTGGAAATATCGTCGGTCATCTTCTCGATTTCCGCACCTTTGCGGCCGATCACGATGCCGGGGCGGGCCGTGAAGATCGTCACGCGCAGGCTGTTCCAGGCGCGCTCGATGACGATCTTGGCGACCGCGGCGCTCTGGAGCTTCTTCTTGACGTACTTGCGGATTTCGATGTCCTTGTGCAGGAAATCCGGATACTCTTTCGGGTTGGCGTACCAGCGCGAACGCCAGTCCCGGGTCAATGCGAGGCGGTAACCAGTTGGGTTGACTTTCTGTCCCATAAAATTCGGAAGTAGGTAGGGTCTAGTGGGGAAAGAGGATCAATCCTTGGTGGTATCCTCGTCGGAACTCAGCTTCTCCGGGGCGGCGGTTTCGCCGGGTCCCGCGTCCGCCTGGCTGGCGGGCTGAGCCTTGGTCTCGGTCTCGACATCGACGAAACCCTTCGGCGCTTCGGTCGCGGGCAATTCCTCGGCCTGCGCGGCAGGCTTCTTGACGGCGGCGGGCTTGCTGACGGCGGCAGGCGCGGCGGACTTCTTCTTGGCGCCGGACTTCGAGGCGCTCCTGCGCTGCGGGATTTCGATCTCGTCGGTGAGCACGATGCGGATGTGCGCGGTGCGCTTGCGGATCATGGTGGAGCTGCCGCGAGCGCGCGACTTGGAGCGCTTCATCGTCGGTCCCTCGCCCACCGTAGCCTCTTTGACCACGAGGGTCTCGACCCGCAACTCGTTGTTGTTTTCCGCGTTGGCGATGGCGCTCTTTAGGGTCTTGCCCACCATGAGTGCCGCCTTTTTGGGGCTGAAGGCGATCAGGTCCAACGCCGCCGAAGCCGCGAGACCCTGAATTTCGCGCGTCAATTCCCGCGCCTTGAAGGCCGAAATCCTCGCTCCGCGATAAACCGATAGAACATCCATAAACTTTTCTTTCGTTGTGTCCGTCTTGAAATCTTTTTTGTCTGCCGTCCTCAGGATTGAAAATCCACGTGCATCTGGTCGCCGACTTTCACTTTCTCCGTGGTGGAACTGTACTCTTCAATGATCGCTCCGCTGTAATGATCCCGCACGTCCACCACCCGGGCCTTGGCCACCAGTTTGCCGTCGCGCGTCACCAGGAACGGGGTTCCCACTTTCACGCCCTGGCGGTTGCCGAGGTTAACGACGACGAGCGAATATTCCTCCTTGAAACTCAACACCCGGCCGTTGGAAAGGTCCGCCGGGGCTTCCGCGTTCGCGCCGGCATCTTTCGAGGCGGCATCGTCCACGGATTTGTTGGCTTCGCGCAGTTGGGTTTCGATGTCCAGCCGCAACTTGGGGTCGCTGCTGCTGGCCGTCTTGATGTAGAGCATGACCGATTCGGAGAGAGCCACGAGGCGTTCGGCGAGCACGTCCTTTTCGTCCCGGACGAGCGCCAGATCGCGCACCGCTTGCAGGAGCCGTTGTTCGAGGGCTTCCTTGTTGTCTCCGACTGCCGCGAGGCCGAGTGCCTCCATCCGCAGTTTCAGTTCTCCACACTGACGACGGAACACCTCGCACTCGGCGTTGGCCACAGCCAAGCTTTCGGTGAGGGTGTGAATCGTTTCCTTGTTTGAATCATTGCGCCGGCGCAGGGCTTCGTTTTCAGTTTCGTAAGCGAGCAGCCGGTCCTGGGTCTCCTTGAGTTGTTGTTTGAGGGTGAGGGGCTGGTTGACGGGGGCGCCGGGGCTGACGGAGAGCGAGGGTCTTTGTTGTCCGTCGGAGGCCGAAGCCACCCGCACGGACGGTCCTGCCTGCTGGCCGTTCGCGGTCGAGAGGGGAATGATCCCTACCGAGCCGAGGACGGCCACCGCGAGCCGCCACGCGGACCCACGCATAAACCAGTGTTTTGGGTAAAAGGTTACTTGGTGACTTTGGCGGTGTGCGCGCCGTGTTTCTTGAAGGTGCGCGTCGGCGAGAACTCGCCCAGTTTGTGGCCGACCATGTTTTCGGTCACGAACACGCTGTTGAAGATTTTGCCGTTGTGGACCAGGAAGGTGTGCCCGACGAAGTCCGGGATAATCATCGAAGCGCGCGCCCAGGTTTTGATCGGCTTGCGACCGCCACCGGCGTTCATCTTGTCAACTTTCTCCAGCAGGTGGGCCGCGACGAACGGGCCTTTTTTGAGTGAACGTCCCATAAGAGATTAACGGTTAAAACTAGGAAGTCTTCTTCGCAGCGTTGCGGCGCGCGACGATCCAGCGGTCGGTCGGCTTGTGTTTCTGGCGGGTCTTGAAACCCTTCGCCAACTGGCCCCACGGGCTCATCGGATGATGGCGTCCGCCACCGCCCTTGCTCTTGCCCTGCCCGCCACCCATCGGGTGATCGACCGGGTTCATCACCATGCCGCGCACGTGCGGCCGACGACCCAGGTGACGCGTGCGCCCAGCCTTGCCGCTGCTCACGTTCATGTGGTCGATGTTGCCGACTTGGCCGATGGTGGCATAAGCCTCCTCGTGGATGCGGCGGATTTCACCCGACGGCATCTTGCAAAGTGCGTAGCCGCCCTCGCGGTTGTTCAAAATGACCTGTTGGCCGGCCGAACGCGCGATCTGCCCGCCGCGACCGGGGGTCAACTCGACGTTATGGATGCTCGTGCCGAGCGGGATCGCCTTCAAAGGCAGCGCGTTGCCGAGTTCCGGCGCGGCGTCCGGTCCCGAAAGGATGCTCGCGCCGACCTTCAGGCCTTCGGGCGCGAGAATGTACGTTTTTTCGCCGTCCTTATACTGGAGCAAGGCAATGCGCGCGGTGCGGATCGGGTCGTACTCGATGCCGACGACTTCCGCCGCAATGCCGTGCTTCTTACGCTTGAAATCGATGACGCGGTACTTCTGCTTGTGACCGCCGCCGATGTGCCGTGACGTGATCCGGCCATTATTGTTGCGGCCACCGGACCGCTTGCGGACTTCGAGCAACGACTTCTCGGGCGTGTGCTTGGTGATTTCGTCGAACTTCGGCAACTGCTTGTAGCGGCTGGCCGGGGTCAACGGGCGATGAAACTTGAGTGCCATAACGAGGGATGGTTAAAAGAGTTTAAGCGAAGTCGAGCTTCTCGCCTTCGGCCAGGGTGATGATGGCCTTCTTCCAATGCGGCTTGCGGCCTGCGTCGGCACGCTTCACCCGCTTGTTCTTGCCGGCGTAGTTGGCGGTGTTGACGGCGACGATCTTCTTCTTGATCAGCGCCTCGATGGCGGCTTTGATCTGAATCTTGTTCGCGCGCGGGCTGACCTGGAAAACGTATTTGTTTTCCTTCTCGCTCAGCAGCGTGGCTTTTTCCGTCAGGCGGACGGTGTGGATGATGTCGAAAGGTTCGTTCATGGCGCGTGGAAGCGGTTACAGCGCAGGCGTCGCCTTGGCGGGCGAGCGGTCGGGAGCGGCGGTGCGTTCGCCGAGGAGATTCAAGGCTCCCTTGGTGATGAGGATTTTGTTGTAACGCAGCAAATCCTCGGTATTCACGCCGTCGGCCGTCGTCATCTGCACGGTCTGCACGTTGCGTCCGGCCTTGTAGGTCGTCTCGTCGAACTGGTCGCCGACGATGAGGACCTTCTTGGCGTCCTGAACGCTGTCGCCCACGAGCTTGATGAACGCCTTCGTCTTCAACTCCGTCACAGCAAACGTGTCGACCACCGACACATCCCCCGCGATGATCCGCGCGCTGAGCGCCTTGCGGAACGCCAGACGGCGGACCGTCTTGGAAACTTTCTTCGCGTACGAGCGCGGGTGCGGGCCGAAGACCACGCCGCCGCCGACGCGGATCGGGCTGCTCATGTAACCGGCACGCGCGCGGCCGGTGCCCTTTTGCTTGTAGGGCTTCTTGCCCGAACCGCTGACGGTTGCCTTGGTCTTTGTGCTCGCCGTGCCGCTGCGGCGGTTGGCGCGCATGGCCACCACGGCGTCGTGGACCGCCTGGGTGCCCTTGCCGTTGGCGATGATGTCGATCTTGGCTTCGCGCGCTGCGTCGGCCGTTAAAACTGTTGCGCTCATAAAAAGAGGATGTTCACACTCCGGCTAACCCGGCTTATTTCTTGTTCTTCTTGGCCGGGTTGACGGGCTTGCCCTTTTCGTCGGCGGCAGCCGCGTTGCGATTGAACTTGTAGCGCTCTTCCTGCTTCTTCTTGATGGAAGGACGGACCTCGACGTAGCTGCCGTTGGCACCGGGAACCGCCCCGCTGACGAGCAGGACGCCTTCGGCTTCACGCACACCGATGATGTAAAGATTTTGCGTGGTGCAATTCTCATCGCCCATGTGGCCGGCCATGCCGTGGTTCTTCCAAATGCGGCCCGGGGTCGAGCGGCAGCCGATGGAGCCGTTGCGCCGATGCGTCTTGGAACCGTGTGCCGCGCCCTGGCCGTGGAAATTGTGCCGGCGCATGACGCCCATGAAGCCCTTGCCCTTGGAACGCCCGCTCACATCAACGAACTGGCCGACCTCGAACTGGGTCACGCTCAAGTTCACATCCGCGCCGTCGGTCGCACCGTTGACGAGACGAAACTCGCCGACTTTCTTCTTCGGCTCGCAACCGGCCTTTTCGAGATGGCCGAGTTCGGCCTTGGAAAGACGCTGCTTCTTTTGCGTGTCGAAGGCCACCTGCACCGCCTCGTAGCCGTCGCTCTCGACGGTCTTGCGCTGCGTGAGGGTGTTGCCACCCGCGAGGATAACTGTGACCGGGGTCAGCCTGCCAGCCGAGTCGTAGACCCGGGTCATGCCGACCTTCTTACCGATGATTCCGATGCTCATGATAGAGGAAGGTGTTTGTGTGAAGGGGGCGTACCCCTATCAGATTTTAATCGTGATGTCTACCCCTGCCGGTAGATTTAATTTTTTCAATTCGTCCACCGTCTTGGCGGTCGGCTCGATGATGTCGAGCAAACGCTTGTGGGTGCGAATCTCGAATTGCTCCATCGACTTCTTGTCCACGTGCGGGGAGCGGTTGACGGTGAACTTCTCGATCTGCGTCGGCAGCGGGATGGGGCCTGCGACCTTCGCGCCGGTGCGCTTGGCCGTTTCCACGATTTCCACGCTGGACTGGTCGAGCATCCGATGGTCGAAACCTTTCAGGCGGATGCGAATACGTTGGCCGTTTGCCATAAATTTAGGAGATAGAGTCTAAGACTGGGAGTGGCGGGACAGAGGGTTATTTCTCCTTCTGATCCAGGACAGTGGCCAGGACGTTGGCGGGAACTTGTGCGAAATGGCTCGGCTCCATCGTGTAGGAGGCGCGGCCTTTGGATAGCGAGCGAATCGCGGTCGCATAGCCGAACATCTCGGCCAGCGGCACGTCGGCGGCGACGGCCACGTTGACGGATTTCATCTCGGTGCCGTTGAGTTGCGCGCGGCGGCGGCTCAAGTCACCCATGATATCGCCCTGGTAATCTTCGGGCGTCTCGACTTCGACTTTCATGATAGGTTCCATCAGGATCGCCTTGGCCTTCTTGAAACCGTCCTTCACCGCGAAGATCGCAGCCATCTTGAACGCCATTTCGTTGGAATCCACGTCGTGGTAGGAGCCGTCGATGATATCGACGTTCACATCGACCACCGGGTAACCGCCGACGACGCCGTTGAGCACAGCTTCCTCGATGCCCTTCTTGACGGCGGGGATGTATTCCTTCGGGATCGTGCCGCCGACCACCTTGTTCTCGATGGTGAGGCCCTTGCCGCGTTCGTTGGGCTGGACGTTGACGATGACGTGGCCGTACTGACCGCGTCCGCCGGACTGCTTGACCAGCTTGCCCTCGCCGGTGGCGGCGGCGGTGATGGTCTCGCGGTAGGCGATCTGCGGTTTGCCGGAGTTGGCGTCCACCTTGAACTCGCGCAGCATCCGGTCGCGGATGATTTCGAGGTGCAACTCGCCCATGCCGGCGATGATCGTCTGGCCCGTGTCCACGTTGGTGAACACGCGGAAGGTCGGGTCTTCTTCGGAGAGACGCTGGAGAGCGTTGCCCATCTTTTCCTGATCGACCTTCGTCTTCGGCTCGATGGCCATGCTGATGACCGGATCGGGGAACGACGGCGGTTCCAGCAGGATGCCGTGGTCTTCGTTGCAAAGGGTATCGCCCGTCGTGATGTTCTTGATGCCGACGATGGCCGCGATATCGCCCGAGTAACAGGTGTCGATGTCCTCGCGCTTGTCGGCCTGAATCTGGATGATGCGGCTGATGCGCTCGCGCTTGTTGGTGCGCGGGTTGTAGACGGTGTCGCCCTTGGTCAGCTTGCCGCTGTAAACGCGGAAAAACACGAGCTTGCCCACGAAAGGATCGCTCCAGAGCTTGAACGCGAGCGAACAGAAATTGGCGTTGTCGTCCGAAAGCGCCTCGATGTGGTTTTCGAGGTTGTCGGGGTCCAGACCCTGCGCCGGCGGGATGTCGAGCGGGCCGGGCAGATAATCGATGACCGCGTCGAGAAGATACTGCACGCCCTTGTTCTTGAACGCGGAACCGCCGGCGACAGGCACGAACTTGTTCGCAATCGTCTGGCGGCGGATGCCGGCCTTGAGTTGTTCCTTGGTAATCGGTTTCTCTTCGAGGAAGAGCATCCCGACTTCCTCGTCGAGGTCGGCGATGGCCGTGACGAGGTCCTGGTAGGCCATCTCGGCGGCATCCTTCAATTCGGCGGGGATTTCCTCGACGTTGTAGGTCGAGCCCATCGTGTTGTCATCGACATACACGATAGCCTTCTGGTTGAGCACATCGATCTGGCCCTTGAGATAATCTTCCTTGCCGATGGGGATGAGGATCGGCCAGGCATTGGCACCGAGCTTCTTGCGCATCTCCTCGATGCAATTCTCGAAGTTCGCGCCGACGCGGTCCATCTTGTTGACGAACCCGATGCGCGGCACCTTGTACTTGTTGGCCTGACGCCAGACGGTCTCGGACTGCGGCTGCACGGCGGCCACCGCGTCGAACACGGCAATCGCGCCGTCGAGCACGCGGAGCGAACGCTCCACCTCAGCCGTGAAGTCCACGTGGCCAGGGGTGTCGATGATGTTCACGCGCATGTTCTGGCCCTCGTAGAGCTTGAACACGCCTTCCTGTTTGAGTTGCTTCCACGAACACGTCGTCGCGGCGCTCGTGATCGTGATGCCGCGCTCGCGCTCCTGCTCCATCCAGTCGGTGACGGTGGTGCCTTCGTGCACCTCGCCGATGCGATGAATCGCGCCAGTGTAGAAAAGGATGCGCTCGGTGAGCGTCGTCTTGCCCGCGTCGATGTGCGCGGCGATGCCGATGTTGCGCGTACGCTCCATCGGGAACGCGCGGTTGGGCGAGTTGGGATTCAGCGGACTTGGTCGCCTCGAGAGTAGCAGCCATAAAATCAGGAAAGGGTTTAGGGACTAAAAACCCGGAGCGCAAACGGCTCCGGGTTCATCGTTGAAAAGGGCCTAGTAGCGGAAATGGGCAAACGCACGGTTGGCCTGGGCCATGCGGTGGGTGTCGTCGCGCTTTTTAATGGCGTTGCCCTGACCGTTAGCGGCGTCGCGGATTTCGTTGGCGAGCGCGTCCGTCAAGCCGACGCCGCGGCGGGCGCTGGCGTAGCCGACCAACCAGCGCATGGCGAGGCTGACCTGACGCTCGGGCGAAACCTCGATGGGCACCTGGTAGGTCGCACCACCCACGCGGCGGCTCTTGACCTCCAGACGGGGCTTCACGTTGTCGAGCGCCTTGTGGAGCACTTCGAGCGGATCGACGGTGTCGGAGTTCTCACGGCTCTTTTCGATAGCACCGTAGACGATGCGCTCGGCGAGCGACTTCTTACCCGAAATCATGACGGTCGAGATCAACTGCGCCACGACCGGGCTGGCGTAGTGCGAATCGAGACGTTCTGCCTTCTTGTGGACGCGGCGGCGGCGGGACATAAGCGTGGAAAGGTAAAAACTGAAGTTGGTAAGGAGCCGCTTATTTCTTGCCCTTGGCGGGCGCGCCCTTGCCACCCTTGGCGTCGGTCGCCGCACCCGGCTTCGGGCGCTTGGCGCCGTACTTGGAACGGCCGCGGCGGCGTTTCTCGACGCCCTGGCTGTCGAGCGTGCCACGGACGATGTGGTAACGCACGCCCGGCAGGTCCTTGACCTTGCCGCCGCGCACCAGCACGATGGAATGTTCCTGCAAATTGTGGCCCTCGCCCGGGATGTAGGCGATGACTTCCTGGCCGTTGGTCAGACGAACCTTGGCGACCTTGCGCAACGCTGAATTCGGTTTCTTGGGCGTGCGGGTCATGACCTGCACACAAACGCCGCGGCGCTGGGGACAGTTGGCGAGCGCGGGTGATTTGGATTTCACCTTCACCTTCTTGCGTCCGAAACGGACGAGCTGGTTGATCGTGGGCATGGTCTTGAACTGATGGAAAAGTTGCTGGGATCGTCTTCTGAGGGTCATCCGTCGTAACGGTCCGGGGGCACGGAGGCAGCCGGACGGCACCGATAAAAAGACCCGCCGGACAGCCGGCGGGAACTCATGGACTACACCACTCAGGGAGCGAGCAATCTAGGGGGCTTTTGGGCGACGGCAAGGGGATTTTTGGAATTTTTCGACGTTGTTCGAGAAATTCGCGCCGTGCTTACGTCCCAGGCGGTAATCCAGGCCGTCATGGTCCTCATCCTGCTAGGTTACCGAGGGCATGTCTTTTGACGCCGCCTCTGGTCTGCTGGTGCGCTTGCTTTTACTGGCATGGGCGTTTCTCCCGGCGTCCGCGACAACTCGCGCGGCAGACGATCCAGGCTGGGAAGCTCTCACGCAACTCGCGCGCTCGACCTACGCGCCCGCCGTCGCCGCCGGTGAGGCCGGTCCGGCGCTTTTCCGCTCTCTGTACTGGTTGCGGATGGCGACCACGCTGAACGACCTGAGCCCGGCCGCCGCCCTGCGCTCCGCCTACGAACGCTCCGACCGACCCGCCAGCCCGGTCCCTTCCTCCGAGCCGACGAACCGCGCCCCTGTCCCGGCACCCTATGAGGCGCAACTCCTGGCTGACTGGCACATCGCCTGCGTGTACGGCCTATTCACCTCCGAAAATCTCGTCCGCCTGCGGGCGGGCAACCCGCCCATCGCCACCGATGGCCCGTACATGGGCCAGACCATCCAGACGCATCGCATCAGTCTGGCCAGCCGCTACGGCTCCCCGGCAGATTTTGCCCTCGGCCCGGAGAACGAGCCGCTGCCGGGCGACGCCGTGCCGTCCGCGGGCAGATCGACCGTGATCATCCCGGCGGCACCGCAGTCTTGGCCCGTCCGCCCGCCCGCTCCCCGCGCGAACCCGCTCCCCGCGACGAACCGCGCCGGCCGGCCCGGGTCGCCGACGGGCCGCGATATGCCGATGGCCGCGTGGCAAAAACCGTCCGAACCTACCTTGGTTCCCAGCCCGTTCACCCCGAAGGAACCCGCCCGCGTGCAGTTGCAGGACTTGCCCTTCAACGGGTTGCTCCCAATGGAGGGTAGGGTGAAGCTCGGGATCGCCAGCGTCACAAGCAGCGAAATTTCCGTCTCGATCGTCGGGAAAAGCCAGGTGAGCGTCCGCTACCCGAACGGCACGGTGATGTCCAACCCCACGGTGGAAAACTACAAGGTGCCCAAGATCAATCCCGTCCGCCTGCCGGGAGTCTCAAGCGACGCCTACCTGATCAAAGACGACCGCGGGGAGCGTTCTGGCATCGAGACGCGGTATTATTACATCGACACCTCCGTCGACAACGGCATGACGTTCCGGATCGCCAAGGTCATGGGCAGCCTTTGACGCGGCGTTTGGGCAGCAGCAATGTACGGCCCTCCCCGGTTCCAGGGAAAAGCCGCGCATGTTCCAACTCCTCTCCACCGACGCCCCCCGCACCCGCGCCCGGCGCGGGCGGCTGACCACCGCGCACGGCGTCATCGAGACGCCGACCTTCATGCCCGTGGGCACGCAGGGCACCGTCAAGGCCGTCAGCCCCGCCGAACTGCGCGACCTGCGCGCCCAGATCATCCTCGGCAACACCTACCACCTCTTCGTGCGGCCCGGCCTCGACGTGATGCGCGGCTTCGGCGGGCTGCACCAGTTCATGCGCTGGGACGGGCCGATCCTCACCGACTCGGGCGGCTACCAGGTGTTTTCCCTGGCGAAAATCCGCCGCATCACCGAGGAGGGCGTCCATTTCCAGAACCACCTCGACGGCACGCCGACCTTCATCGGCCCGGAAACCGCGATGGAAATCCAGTCCGTGCTCGGCTCGGACATCAACATGGCCTTCGACGAATGTCCGCCGTGGCCGTGCGAGCACGACTACGCCGCCAAGTCGCTCGACCTGACCCTGCGCTGGGCGCAACGCTGCCGCGACTGGGCCGCCGCCCACCCCGACAGCGAGACCACCGGCCGGCCGCAACTGCGCTTCGGCATCGTGCAGGGTGCGACCTTCGCCGACCTGCGCGAAAAGGCCGCCCGCGCGCTGGCCGCGATGGATTGGGACGGCTACGCGGTCGGCGGCGTGTCCGTCGGCGAGCCGGAGAACGAGATGATGCTCGCCGTCGAGCGCAGCGAACCCTTCCTGCCCGCCGACCGGCCGCGCTACGCGATGGGCCTGGGCACGCCGCCGCAGATGGTCGAGATGGTCGCGCGCGGCATCGACATGTTCGATTGCGTGCTGCCGACCCGCATCGCGCGCAACGGCACGGCGTTCACGGCGGCGGGCACGCTGAACCTGCGCAACAGCGGTCTACATCAAGCGACCAGGGTCCCATCGAGGAAGGCTGCGAATGCCCGGCATGCCGGGAGTTCAGCCGGGGATACCTGCGGCATTTGCTCAAGGCCGAGGAAATCCTCGGGCTGCGGCTGGTCTCGCTGCACAACCTGCATTTTTACCTGCACCTGATGGAACAGGTCCGCGCGGCGTTGGAAGCGGGGACGTTCCCGGAGTTCCGGGAGCGGTTCGTCGCGGGCTACCGCACGCGCCCGCCTGCCGGCGACGCCGGTGCCGACGCGGAATAAATCGCCGGGCCGTCGCGGCAACCCGCATGGATTCCTTCTTCAACAGCGATTTCGTCCGGTTCGACTGGCAGAAACGCCGCGCGCGTCGTGCCCTGCCGTGCATGGTGCCCATCGCCCTTTGCCTGACGGCAGGTTTGGTTTGGCGCAATCCGCTCGCCGGGATGGTGGCGGCCAGCGGGGCGTTTTCCGTGGGATTCGGCTCCTTTCAGTTGCTGGGGCAATCGCGGATCGCTCCGATGGGTTGGGCGACGCTGGGCATGGCGGTCTCCACCCTGGCGGGTTCGCTGGTGGGTCACGCGGGCGTGGCCGGGACGCTTTTCAACGCGGCGTGGGCGGGCTTCGGCGGCGGGATGCTGCTGGCGCTGGGGCCGGGTTCGTCGTGGATCGGGCTGCAATGCGGCATCTTCGCCATCGTGGCCAGCGGCTACCCGGTGGGCCTGCCGTTGGCCGGCACCCGTGCGCTGCTCATCCTCGCTGGCGGTGCGCTGCAAACGGGGTTCATCGTGGGGGTTTGGAAACTGCACTCGCCGGACCACCCCGCCGACGAAAGCGACCCTTTCCCCGGGATTCACTCGGCCATCCCACTGCTCCGGCAGGCGCTGACGCCGCGCTCCGAGACTTTCCAATTTGCCGTGCGCCAGGGCCTGACCGTCGCGGCGGCAGCCGAACTGGCGCGTTACTTCGATCTGCCCAGCGGCTACTGGGTGCCGATGACCGCGCTCATCGTGCTCAAACCCGGTCTGCGCGAAACCTTTCAGCGCGGGCTCGAACGCGTCGCGGGCACCCTGCTCGGAGCGGCGCTGGCGACGCTGCTCGTCCACGAACTGCCCCTCGATCCGACCTCCGTCGCCGTCCTGATCGTGACGTTCGCGTGGCTCGCCTACGCGCTCGTGAGCGTTAACTACGCCGCGTTCGCGGTCTTCCTGACGGCTTACATCGTGTTCCTGCTGGATTTCGGGGGCTTGAGCACGCAGGTGGTCGTGGCGCGGCGCACGGTCAACACCGCGCTCGGCGGCGGCCTGGCGCTTCTGTCTTACGCCACGGTGCTCGTACGGATGTGGCTGTTCCCGCCTCCCACGGCCCCCTAGAAACTCCACGCCAGAAACCCGCCGTCCGCCGCCACCGTCTGCCCGGTGACGTAACTCGACGCCCCCATCGCCAGGAACGCCACGACCGCCGCCACCTCGCGCGGTTCCCCCACCCGGCCCAGCGGCGTGCGCGCGACCACCTCCGCTGCGTACGCCGCGTCCTTGAGCACCGTTTCGGCCAGCGGCGTGCGGATGTACCAGGGTGCCACGGCGTTGACGCGGATGCCGTCGGCCGCCCATTCGCCCGCCAGTCCGCGCGTCATCTGCGACATCGCCGCCTTGCTCGCGCCGTAGGGCACCCCGGTCCGCAACGCCGACCAGCCCGGCCACGCTGCCGACGTTGATGATCGCGCTGCCACCCTCGGCGGGGTTGGCGCGGCGTTTGAGCAACGGATGCGCCAGCCGGCTCATCTCCCAGGCGGACGTGACGTTGCGGTCCAGCAGGAGTTCGACCATTCGTCCGGCGCGTAATCGAGCGCCTTCTTGCGGATGTTGCCGCCCGCGTTGTTCACGAGCACGTCCAGCTCCCCGCCGAACGCCGTCGTCGGCAGCGTCCACCGCCTTTTGCCGTCCGTCCGCCGTGGACACGTCCGCCGACGTGCCCGCCGCCGTCCAGCCGCGTTCCTGCCATTCCCCGACCCGTTGCGCGACCTCGCCGCCGTCCCGCGCGACGATGAACACCCCGCGCCCAGTTCCATGAATTCCTCCGCCACCGCGCGGCCGATGCCCTTGGTGCCCCGGTGACCAGCGCTTTTTACCTGCCAGTGACCAGCGTTCGTTTGCGTTCATCCCGCCACCCTACACGTTACACGCCGCCCCGGCGCGTGCGCGCAAGGTTTTTCGCGGACCGCGATCATTGGGAACCCCTTTTCCCGCCGTCCGTCGATTCAGTCCATAGACAATTTGTGGAGTCGGTCGGACGTTGACCAGTCAGTCCCGACCCCCAACCTTAAAATCCCTACATCATGGACCCCATCACCCGCCGTGACCTGTTGAAAAAAGCCGCTGCCGCCAGCGGCGCGATGTTCCTCGCCGCCCAGCGGCACAAGCCGCCGAGGAGGCGAACACGGAACTCAGTCGTCGAATCCCAAGGACCCCAAGGCACAGCATCCTGGGTCCGCACAACCAGAACCTCCAGGCCGAGAACCTGCGACTCGACGTTCTCGCCGCCGACCGACCGACAAGGGCAACGTCGATCCTTTCAAATACCCTTCGGCTTCGCCCACAAGAAAATCTCCGAAGCCGGCTGGGCGCGGCAGGTCACGATACAAGGACCTGGACATCGCCAAGGAAATCGCGGGCGTCAACATGCGCCTGCTGCCTAACGGCTGCCGCGAACTCCACTGGCACGAATCCGCCGAATGGGCCTACATGCTCGCCGGCAAGGCGCGCGTGACCTGCATCGACTACGACGGCAAGGCGTTCGTGGACGACGTCGGGCCGGGCGACCTGTGGTATTTCCGCCAGCGGCATCCCCCACTCCATCCAGGCCGCGGCCGGACGAAGGCGACGGCTGCGAGTTCCTGCTCGTGTTCGACGACGGCAAGTTCTCCGAGTACGAGACCTTTCTGATCTCGGAATGGGTGGCGCGCACGCCCAAAGAAGTGCTGGCCAAGAACTTCGGCGTCTCCGTCGAGGCGCTCGCGCACATCTCCGAAGGAAGAGCAGTTCATCTTCTTCGCGGCCCCGTTCAGGCGCTTGACGAGGAACGCAAACAGGCGGCCGGCAGCGTGGGCTACTCGCAAGCACAAGTTCACGTATTACATGTCCAAGGACAAACCCGACAAGGAGACCAAGAGCGGCAACGCGACCATCAACGACTCCAAGAAATTCCCGATCTCCACGACCATCGCCGCCGCGAACGTCACGTGAAGCCGGGCGGCATCCGCGAGATGCACTGGCACCCGAACCCGACGAATGGCAATACTACGTCAAGGGCAAGGGCCGCATGACGGTCTTCACCGCCGGCAACCGCGCGCGGACGATGGATTTCCAGGCGGGCGACGTGGGGCTACGTGGGCAACAACGTCGGCCACTACATCGAGAACACGGGCACCGAGGACCTGGAGTTCCTGGAGGTCTTCAAGGCCCCGCTACTACGCGGACCTGTCGTTCACGGAGTGGATCACGCACACCCCGAAGACGCTGGTGATGTCGCACTTGAAGATCGACGCGGCCACGTACGACGCCATCCCGAAGGACAAGAGCGTGGTGATCCCGGCCTGAGCGGACCGGCGGTTAAGACCAAGCCTTCATCGCGCGCATCCTCCGACTTCCGGGGGATGCGCGTTTTGTTTGGGCGGGTCCGGGTTCGTTAACGGATTGCCATCCGGCCGCGCCTGCCTGTAAGATCGCGCCGATGACGTTCCCCCGTTCTCTGCTTCTCGCCCCGTCGGCGCTGTTGTGCTTGGTCCTGCCGCTCCGCGCCCAACAGCCCGCCCCGCCCATCGACGCCGCCGCCGTCCTGGCCGCGCTCAAGGACATCAAGACCAAACAGGCGCTGGCTGTCTCCAAGGAGAAAGGCCAGGTGCTCGAATCGATCCGGGCCGCGCTGGCCGATCCGGTCAGAGCGTACGATCAGGCCGTCGCGGCGGTGGACTTCCAGGGCAAGAGCGGCAACGAGGGCGCGAAGCTCGCCGAATGGCGCAAGCAAAACGGCGAACTGCTGCGCGACCGGGGTTTTGCGAACGTTTTGCGGCTGCAACTTGTCCTACATCAGCCTGACGTGGCAACGCTACATGGGAGTCAAGACCAAGGATCAGCTCCCGGCGCTCTATGATTATACCAGCCAGGTGATCGCTAACTTCGACACGATCTGGACGTTGAAAATGGCCGATAAATCGCTCAACGACAACGTTTTCGTGAAATACTTCCAGATCGGGCCTTACATCAGCGCCCTGCCCGACTGGGAGACCCAGCTCTTCAACGTGGACGGCATCTTCCAAAAGACGATCCTGCCCGAACTGCGCCTCGAAAAAGACCCGCGTCTGCTCGCCTATTGGGACAACAAGATTCAGACCGAGGCCTCGCAGATCGATCAGAAATCGAACGGCCTCGCCATCAACAAGTTCAACATGGTTCGCCGGCCCACCCTGCTCTGGAACCGGGCGGAGGACGAACTGGCCCTCGGCGACCTGAACCGCGCCGTGGCCGACATGCTGGCGCTCATCAAGGCGCACCCGGACCACCCGGATTTCGACAAGTGGGCGGCGCGCCTGACCGAACTCGTCACACCGACGAAGGCCGAGGTGATCGTGCGGGACGTTCCCGTGTCGTCCCCTGCCCCGACAGCGCACTGAAGCGGTTTAATTGAAGGTGTAGCCGTGTTGCCAGCCCCGGCAGGGGCGGAAGAAGATAGCCCACGGCGTGAGCCGTGGGGAAGACGCATTGGCACGCACAGCCCCGGCAGGGGCGGAAGAAAACACGCGGGCGTTTCACGGAACGGTCTGCCCGTTCTCTTACGCCCCTGCCGGGGCTGTGCCCTCGGTGGCCGTTCACCCACGGCTCACGCCGTGGGCTAAAGTCTTCCGCCCCTGCCGGGGCTAGAAAAGGGCCGCACCTTCAGTCAAAATGCCCTAAAGGCAAGGTGTCTTCCTCGCCACCGCTTGCGCGTTTCGCGGGTTGCAGGCAATGTGTGCGCTCTTTGCGCCGCCTGCCATGCTTACGCTTTCCAATCTCACCAAGTCCTACAGCGGCCGGACCCTTTTCCGCGACGCGTCGCTGCAAGTCAACCGCGGCGAACGCATCGGCCTCGTCGGCCCCAACGGCGCGGGCAAATCGACGCTGTTTTCCCTCATCCTCAGGCGAAAATTCGCCCGACGAGGGCCAGGTGATCCTCGAACGCGGCGCGACGCTCGGCTTCCTGCCGCAGGAAAGCGCCCCGGCCGGCGAGGAGAGCGATCCTCACCCTCGCCACCTCGCACGCCGAGGACGAATACGCCGCGCACTCGCTCGCAGCCCAAGGCCAAGCGCATCCTGCACGGGTCTCGCCTTCAAGGAGACCGATTTCGAGAAGCCCGCGCGCACGTTCAGCGGCGGCTGGGTCATGCGCGCGCACCTCGCGCGGCTGCTCACGCAGGAGCCGGATCTGCTGATGCTCGACGAGCCGACGAACCACCTCGACCTCGAAGCGTTGCGCTGGTTCCAGGGTTATCTGAAAGGTTATCCCGGCGCGATCCTGATGATCTCGCACGACCGGGAGTTCCTGAACCAACTCACCGCGAGCACCGCCGAGATCAGCCACGGCCGGCTGCAACGCTACCGGGGCAACTACGACAACTACCTCGTCCAGCGCGCCGCCCGCCGCGAACAGCAACTCGCCGCCTACAAGGCCCAGCAGCGCGAGATCGAGAGCCTGCAACGGTTCGCCGACCGTTTCCGCGCCAAGGCCAGCCTCGCCAGCCAGGCGCAGAGCAAGCTCAAGCAGATCGCGCGCATGGAGAAGCTCGAGGCGCCCGAAGCCGAGGCGGCGACGGTGAAGTTCCGTTTCCCGCAGCCCGCGCGCAGCGGGCTGAAGGCGATCACGCTGGAAAACGTCGATCAGGCGTACCCGAACGGCCCGACGATTTACAAGGGGCTGAACTTCGCCGCCGAACGCGGCGAGCGCATCGTGCTCGTCGGGCCGAACGGCGCGGGCAAATCGACCCTGCTCAAGATGCTGGCGGGCGTGCATGCCCGATCCAGGGCGGGCGAGCGCGAGCGTCGGCAGCAACGTGAAGGTCGGCTATTTCGCGCAGTACCGCGTGGACATGCTCGACGCGCAGCACACGGTGTTGCAGGAGGCGCAGGACACGCCGATCCCCGTCAACGAGCAGGCGCGCGCGGACCGTGCTCGGGCAGTTTCCTGTTCCGCGGCGACGACGTGTTCAAGTCCGTGGCGGTGCTGAGCGGCGGGGAGAAAAGCCGGCTGGCGCTGGTCAAGCTGCTGCTCGAACCCGCCGAACCTGCTGCTCATGGACGAGCCGACGACCCACCTCGACATGGCGAGCATCGACGCGCTCATCGGGGCGCTCGACCAGTACGAGGGCACGCTGATTTTCATCAGCCACGACGTGCATTTCATCCGCGCGCTGGCGAAGAAGGTCCTCCACATCGACACCGGCAAGCTGACGCCCTACGCGGGCGGCTACGACTATTACCTGGAAAAAGCGCAGCGCCACCGACGCCCGCGAGGCCCTCGTGGCCGCGCAACGCGCCGGCCGCCGCCGCTCACGCCGCGCCAGCCGCCGCGCCGTCGTCGGCCAACCGCGCCGCCCACCGCCCGCAAGACCAAGGAACAAAAGCGCGCCGAGGCCGAGGCGCGCAGCGCCGATGTCCCGGAGCGAAACGCGAGCGCGAGGAACGCGTGCGCCAGCTGGAACGCGAGATCGCCAACCTCGAAGCCCGCCAGAAGGCAACTCGCCGCCGAACTGGAGGACGAAGCGACCTACCAGCAGCCCGGCCGCCCGATGGAACTCAACCGCGAACTGACTTTCGGTCAACGACCTGCTCGCCCGCCTGACCCGCGAATGGGAAAAGGCCGCCGAACTCGCGCAGAGCGCGACCGCCTGAACGGCCCGCTCAGTACCGGCTGATGACGGGGGTCGGCGGGTTGACGGTCCGCGTCTGACGCTGCGGGGGAGCCGGCCCGCTGATCACGGTCCGGTTGATCTGACTCCGGCGGTCAATGATCACCGTCTGGGAGGTCGAGTACATCACCGGCGCTCCAGCGGTGGAAACGATGTTGTCCAGGCGGTTGGTGCGAACGGCGGAGGCGTCGAGCGTGGTCGGGTGAAACTGGCCGCTGACCAGATGGGACGAGTTAGCCTGCCGGCTCGCCTCCATCTGACGGGCCGCTTCCTGTTGGGCCGACAGCCGCGCCGCGCTCTGGCTGGAGGCATCCACCTGCCGCAGAGCCGACGCTTCATCCATGTCGCGGGTCAAAGCAGTTTGCGGAATATCCGCAGTGTTCGTCCCATCGGTCACGGCGATGGCTCCCTGCGTGGCCAGGGTGTCGGAAGCCAGCCGCAGTTCCTGGCCCGCCGACCACCGCACGGCCCCGTCGCCCGTGGGAACCATGTAAGCGGTGCGCAAATAATAGACCCCCTCGGGAGCCTGATGATGCGAAACATCCTGCGTTCCCTGGCGCGGTGAAGTGATCCACGTCTGCAACTGGTTGTGGTAGAGGACGCCAGCGCCGCCGGCTGCCGCGAGGAGGAGAGAAATTGCCTTCATGCTTAGATAAATGTGTCCCGAATCTTATTTGGCCCCGATCAGAGTCCGATAGCAGCAGGCCCGCGCGTGGGCGTCAACACGCAATCTTCATTCGTCCGATCTTTCTTATGCTACGGTGGGCCTCCCGCGCCGCCTCCATGCCCCCGCTCCAAACTCCCGCTGCCTCCGCCACCGCACCGGCTCCGGCCGACCGGCGCAACGGCGGCAGTTTCCTCGCCCTGGTGGCGGGCGCGGTGGCCATCGGGTTCGCGCCGATCTTCGTGCGCCAGAGCGAGGTCGGGCCGGTGGCGACGGCCGTCTGGCGGCTGGTGCTCGCCGTGCCGGTGCTCTGGTCGATCGCCGCCCTCGCGCCACGGGAACGACCGGCGGCCCCTTCCGCGCCGTCCGTTCCCGCCGGACGTTCCGCCGGTTGGTGGATGATGCTCGTGGCCGGACTGTTTTTCGCGGGCGATCTGGCCGTGTGGCATTGGTCGATTCGTTTCACCTCGGTAGCCAATTCCACCCTGCTGGCGAATTTCGCGCCGGTTTTCGTGGTGCTCTACGCGCGGTTGGCGCACGGGCACCGCGTGACCCGGCGATTTCTGTTGGCGATGCTCGTGGCGATGGTCGGCATGGGGCTGCTGCTCGGACGGGACTTGCACTTGGATTCACGGGTGTTGATCGGCGATCTGCTTGGACTGGCCACGGCGGTGTTTTACGCGGGCTACCTGCTTTCGATCAAGGACCTGCGGGGCCGGTTCCCGACGGTGCTCATCATGGCGCGCACGGCACTCGTGACGGCGCTGGCCCTGTTGCCGGTGGCGGCCGTGTCGGGCGAGACGTTCTGGCCGCGCACGGCCCACGGCTGGTGGATGGTCGGCGGGCTGGCGCTGGTCTCGCACGTCGGCGGACAAACGCTCATCGCCTACGCGCTGGCGAAGCTGCCCGCGCCCGTCGCTTCGGTGACGCTGCTGGTCCAACCGGTGACAGCCACCCTCGCCGCCGCCTTCCTGCTGGGCGAATCTGTGGTGTTCATCCAAGTGCTCGGGATGATCCTGGTGCTGGCGGGCGTGTTCGTCGCGCGGCAGGAAGGATTGTGAAGACGGGCAAACGCTTCCTCCTTAATTGCTTGTCGAGCGGCGAGGGCGGCTGTTATGGAGAAAAGCTTGCCGATGCCCCCCGCCCCATTTTCCTTCCTTTCCCGGGGACCGGTCCCCCGCGTTGCCCTGTGCCTGATCCTCGCCCTGCTGACGCTCCGCCTGGCCGCTTCGGCGGCGGGGATGCGCCTCGTGGACTTCGGCAAGCTCGGCGTGGATTCGCAGATCACCGTCAACGGTGCCGCCGAGGTAGCCACCCAACTCGTCGAAGACCCCCGCGGCAAATCCCTGGAAGTCCGCTGCACCCCGGGCATGAACCCCGCGCCCGGCGTGGTCATCCGGCCCGGCGACGTTTTGCACTGGAACCTCTCCGCTTACGGCGAGGTCGAGGCCGACGTGACGAACCTTTCCGACGCGCCGTTGGTCATCAACCTGCGCGTGGACAACCCCGGCGACGGACGCGAGGCCAGGGGCAACACCGACAAGATGGCGCTGCCCGTCGGCAAGTCCGGCACGGTGCGCGTGTATTTCGGCTACACGATGGGCGAAAAAGCCTACGCGCTCGATCCGGCGAAGGTCAGCCGGGTCGTCCTCTCCACCGCGAAACCGGCCAGGGGCAGCGCCACCTTTCGCGTCACGGCCTTGCGCGCGGCTGGCAAGCCCGGCGACAAACCTCCGGGCGGCGAGGCGGCCGATCTCCCGACGAAACCCGGCCCGGGCGGCGAGGTCGTGCGCTTCGACGGGAGCCTGTCCGCCGCGCAGGCCGAGGCGCACGGAACGAAGTTCGTGCTGCCCCCGGCCGGCCGGCCCGGACCGGCGCTGATCACCGTGGAGGCCGGCACGAACCCGAGGCCGTCTGTGGCGTTCAAGGTCGCGGCGGGCACGCGGCTGGATTTGTCCGGGTACGCGCAGGTCGAGTTCGCCCTCAAGAACAACTACGCTTTATCCATCCACGTCTTTTGCCGGGTGGAGAACGCCCCCGACGCGGACGGCAAACCCGTCGCAGCGACGGCGGAGGCTACGCTGGAGCCGGGTGCGTCCCGGACGGTGGCGGTTCCACTCGCCCCGGGGAGCGACGGTTTCGCCAGCGACAAGGTGACGGCGTTTTCCATCGCCACGGAACAGGATGGCAAGGAGAAGAAGCTCGAACTCGCCCAGATCAAGGCCACGGGCGGCAAAAGCCCGGCCACACCGACCCCGACCGCCAGCCCGGCCCCGACCGCCAGCGCCAAGGAATCGCCCGCTCCTAGCGCGTCACCGCCGAAGCCCGCGCCGTCACCCACGCCAAGCCCGACTCCGTCACCCAAGAAAACCGACGTTCCGGGCGGCACGCAGAAGTCCTGACGACCGGCCTCACGGCGTCCGCACAGGTTTCCACTCCGCCGTCAACCGGTCCGTCCGGAAATCGAGCGTGAGCACCCCGTACTGGAAAAACCGGTTGCCGATCACCGCCGCGATGTCCGTGTCCGGGACGTGCGCGTCCGCCCGCGCCAGGTACGCGACCGGGTTGGTCTTGAAACTGAGATTGCCGAGCGCAATCGGGGCAAGCACGTTCGCGGGCTGGAGGGCCGCCTCCTCGTAGCGCACCGCGTCGATCTCGCTGGTCGGACGGCTGTCGAGCCAGGGCAGCTTGGTCGTGAACAGGATCAGGGTGTGGGCAAAACAGGTGTCGATCTGCGCCCGGATCGCATGGTCGCCGATGCGGAGCTGGTCGGTGGTGATGAGCGGCGGGCTCTGCGCGTGGTACTGCTGCCACTGGATCGGCAGGTCCGCGCCTTCGGTCGCCCCCTTGGCGTCGCCCTTCGGCGCGGCGGCGAACAGGCGCAGCTTGCGCTCGGGATAGTCGATTTGCACCACCCGGTCCTTGAAAAACTCGTAGCCGAGCGTGCCCTCGCAGCGGATGCCCGAATCGTCCAACAGGTTCTTGGCCACAGGCATCACGATGAGTCCCTTGCCGGAAAATTCCGCCGCGCCCAGCCGTGCGCGGGGCGCATCGATCTTGTAAAACGTCACCGCGCCCTCGCCGCTGCCGGCGGCCTTCAGGTCTTTCATGTCCAACGGCAAACCGATGGCCCGGGCGGCTTCGAGGTCGAGGAGTGAATCGGCGTCGCCGGTATCGAGCACGACCTTCGCCGGACGCGTGCCGCCGTAATCTATGTCAAGAATGATGACCCCCTGCGAAAAGTCGAAGGGCAGTTCCACCATCACCGGCGGCCCGGGCGGCGCGGTGCTGGTGGCCGCCACGGGCGGTGCGTCGGCGGATTGGGCGTGCCCGGCGACGGGAAAAACCAGCGGCAGCGACGCCGCCAGAACCAGCGGCAGACACCGGCGGCGAGCGAAAAGACGAAGGTCGGAGGGCATGGTGGACAGAGAAGGGCGGCGGACCCTGTTGTGCAATCGCGGACCGGGGACGAACCGGATTGCCAACAATCTTCGCGTCCGGCGGTTTTTCGGGTTGACAAAAAGCCTTTCACCCTCATTGTCTTGCCTCCCGTGCGGTTCCCGCCGGGTTCCTTTCGCCCGCGTGTCCGATCCGTCTTCCAGCCCCCGGTTCGTCGTCCTGCCGCCACCCGACCAGATGGGTGCGCCAGCGACCACGCCCGTCCAGCCGCCGTCTATGCAAAGCTCACTCCTCGAAGAAGCTTCCAAGCTCATCCCCGACCAGCAGAAGCTCATCAACATCGTCTCCAAGCGGGTGCGCCAGCTCAGCCAGGGCCATCGTCCGCTGGTGCAGGTGCTGCCGCGCATGGTTTTCAGCGACATCGCGCTGAAGGAGTTGATCGACGGCAAGCTGACGTTCCGCGACGGCCCTGCTCCGGGCGAAGAAAAAGCCTGAGCCGGGTCTTCCGGACGATTCAGGTTGGCAGGGAAGTGGGGAGTGGCGGTTGCTTTTTCGCCCCGTCCCTTGAATCTTTGCGTACGCGCAGGGTCTGTTTGTCTATGGCCGAGGACATCATCAACAACCGCAAGGTCCTCCGGGAATACCACATCCTGGAGCGTTTTGAGGCGGGCATCGAACTCCAGGGCACGGAGATCAAGAGCATCCGGGCCGGACACGCCAATCTCAACGACGCCTTCGCGCGCGTCGATGGCACGCAGGCGTATTTGCTCAACGCGGACATCCAGCCCTACGCGCAGGCCAGCCACGACAGCCAGCACGAGCCCAAGCGCAACCGCCGCCTGCTCCTGCACAAGGCGGAAATCCTCAAGCTCTACGATTTGGCACAGATCAGGGCCACGCGCTGGTGGCGTTGCGCATGTACTGGAAAAACGGCCGGGTGAAGATCGAGATCGGCGTCGGCAAGGGCAAAGTAGCCTCCGACAAGCGCGCCGACCTGAAGGAACGTGTCACCAGGCGCGAAACGGACCGCGAGGTGGCGCGGTTCAACCGCAAGAACGGGTAGCGCGCCGGGAGCCGGGGCGCAGGCACGCGTCCGCGCGGATCGCGGCCGACGATGTTATTTTAGTCAAGCCACGTCAAATCTATGTCTACCGCTCTCGCCGAATCGCCCACCCAAGCCGCCGCTGGCCAAAAGATGAGCCAGCTCGACCAGCTCAAGCAGTTTTCCAAGGTCGTCGCCGACACCGGCGATTTCGGCACCATCAAGGCCTTTACGCCCCAGGATGCCACCACCAACCCGAGCCTGATCTACGCTGCGGTCAAGGAGGAGAAGTACAGCCATCTGCTCGACCAGGCGGTCAAGGAGTCCAAGGGCACGTCGTTGACGGGTGCCAAACTCACCGAGCAGATCACCGACCGGCTGCTGACCCTTTTCGGCACGGAAATCCTCAAGATCGTCCCGGGCCGCGTTTCCACCGAGACCGACGCCCGCTTGTCCTTCGACACCGAGGCGCTCGTCGAAAAAGGCCGCGACGCTCATCAAAATCTACGAGGAGCACGGCACCCCGCGCGAACGCGTGCTCATCAAGATCGCCTCGACCTGGGAAGGCATCCGCGCGGCCGAGATTCTTCAGAAAGAGGGCATCCATTGCAACCTGACGCTGCTGTTCTCGACCGTGCAGGCCGCCGCGTGCGCCGAGGCGAAGGTGCAGCTCATCTCGCCCTTCGTCGGCCGCATCTACGATTGGTACAAAAAGGCGAACAACGGCGATTACACCGGCGCGGAGGACCCTGGCGTGCAATCCACGACGAAGATTTACAACTATTACAAGAAGTTCGGCTACCCGACGGAAGTCATGGGCGCGAGTTTCCGCAACACGGGCCAGATCGCCGAACTGGCGGGCTGCGACCTGCTGACGATCAGCCCCAAGTTGCTCAAGGAACTGGCGGAAAGCGACAGCGCCGATGACGCGCAAGCTCGACCCCGAGAAAGCCAAAGGCGAGCGACATCGAACGCGTGCCGACGGACGAGAAGAGCTTCCGCTTCCTGCTCAACGAGGATGCGATGGCCACCGAGAAGACGGCCGATGGCATCCGGTTGTTCGTTGCGGACATCCTCAAGGTGGACAAGCTCATCGCGGAAAAACTCGGCACGGCTGCCCCCGAGGGCGCGCCCGCGCACAGCTAACAGGCTACTTACCTTGCTTCTCGGTTGCGTGTAACGCCTCCGAAGCCCCGGTAGGGGCGGCAGAGTTCAGCCCACGGCGCGAGCCGTGGGAAACGTTTTCCTCAAGCCGTAAAGCCCCGGCAGGGGCGCAAGAAAAGCCGTCCGGTGGTCCGTGCCAGGCTGCCGTCTCTTCTTACGCCCCTGCCGGGGCTCGTCCGTTTCACGCATTCAACCCACGGCTCACGCCGTGGGCTGAATTCTGCCGCCCCTGCCAAGGCTCCGGACAATACGAGCAACCGAAAGACGCTATAGCGGTTGCCAGAGACAAGGACGGGGCAGCGACGGACTTTTTTACAAACCGTCCGTTTATTTTGCGCCCTGGATGTCACGATCCATTGCCTGCCCATCAAAAGGTATGACGATGACTTTGCTGCCGTGGCCGTCGTTGCCGTTTTCCTGTTCCTTCTGCACGTCGATGACCGCCAGCGTGACGGCGGCAACGTGGCCGTTCTCGATGTAGACGCCCGGGCGTTCGAGTTTGGCCCAGCGATTGACCGTGCCGTCGGTGTAGCGGACGAAGTCCACCGTGGGATCGTAGGCGAGGCCACGGTAAGTCCAGTCCGTGATTCCGTCCTTGGAGGTAAGATGGTAAGCTTTGCGGTCGCTCCAGTTGTTGACGACAACATGGTAGCAATCCCCGCTAAACCAGAGGACGGGGTCTTCAAAATGGTAGAGGTCGTGCTTGGGCAGACCTGCGACGCCGGGATAGATATTGGAGCCTTGGGGCACGTAAGGGCCGAGCACATCCCGGTCGCTGATCCAGACGATTCCGGCACGCCCGAGCATCTCGAAACGTCCGTCCGGCCGTGCCAGGATGATTTCGTTGGACGCACGCCATCCCGGCCCGCCAGCCACGGTGAGGTTGCCCAGGAGTTTCCACGGCCCGTCCAACGAGTCGGAGACGTAGACGGCACCCGGGCGGGTTTCACTGACGACGATGGCATACCGGCCATCGGGTAACTGCAGGGCCGTGACATTATGGCCCTTGCCCCCCTGGTCATCCGGCCAGCAAAGTCCTTTGTCCACGTAGGGTCCGGTCAGATGATCGCTGACGGCATGGACGGCTTTTGACCCTCCCCAGCCTTTGTGCCCGCGTGCTTGTTGCCAGCGGCTGGCGAACAGGTGGTACTTCCCATCTGGTGCCTTGAGGATTTTTCCATCCCAATAATCCCACTGCCGTATGGTCACATCTTCGAGGCCATTTTGTGGATCGCGCGGCCCCACGGTCTCGGCTCCCCAGAGTTCTTTGGACAGCGTGCCTCCAATGGGCATCGGCAGAAAATAATCGATAAAGGTTTTGGTTGGCGTGGCACCCTGGGCATGGCCGTCGTGAGCGCCCGCCAGCAAAGAGGCAGCCATCAGCACGAGGCCCAACGAACGGAACGAGCGAAGCGGGAACATAGCGGGGAGAGAAGTGGAAAGGTTGTCCGAAACTGGAGGTTCACGCCAGCGTGGCGTTTCAGTCAACTCCTCAATTTTTCGGATAGGCATCAGCCGCCCGGGACAGACGGCTTCTTTTTTCGACGTTATATCTTTTCAAAGATAACGGATGGTCAAACTCCGGTTTCGGGGCGACATCTTCCACATACCAGCATGTTCGCGCATCATCTCCCCATTCTCCGACGCACCGCGCTCGTGCTTTCCGCCTTGCTCGTCGTCACCACCGTCCGTGCGGCCGAATCCGTTTCCATTGCCGCCGCCGCCGACCTGACCTATTGCCTCGACGACATCAACGCCGCCTTCAAAAAGGCGCATCCCGGCGCGGACTTGAAAGTATCCTCCGGTTCGTCGGGCAACTTTACGACGCAGATCAAGAACGGCGCGCCTTTTGAGGTATTCCTGTCCGCCGACGTGTCGTTCCCGCGCGAGTTGATCAAAGACGGCCTCGCCGACGAGAGCACGCTGATGATTTACGCTGTCGGCCGCATCGTCCTCTGGACTTCCACGCCGGACAAGGTCGATGTGACCAGGGGCTTCGAGCTGCTGCGCGACCCGAACGGCCCGGTCAAGAAACTCGCCGTCGCCAATCCCGACCACGCGCCGTACGGACGCGCCGCCAAGGAGGCGCTCGTTCACGAAAAACTCTGGGACGCCGTGCAGCCCCGCATCGTGCTGGGAGAAAACATCGCCCAGACGGCGCAGTTCGTGGAAACGGGTAATGCCGATGCGGGTTTCGTGGCGCTCTCGCTGGTGCTTTCGCCGAAGCTCGCAAAAGTCGGCAAATGGTGGGAGGTGCCGGCCGACACTTACAACAAGCTCGAACAGGGCGTCGTCCTGACGAAAGCCGGCGCGAACAACCCGCTCGCCAGAGCCTACGTCGAGTTCCTGCGTTCCGACGAAGCGCGGGCGATTTTCGACAGGTACGGTTTCAAAAAATAACGCCGGGAGGTGAACCGCCGGGCGTTTGCGTGTACGGCTTGCGTTCACTCCACCGTGCTGCCGCCTCCCCTGCCCTTCGCCGACTTCGAGGTCGCGCCGTTCCTCGAAACGCTCGGACTGACGCTGCGGCTGGCGCTGACCACCACGGCCATCCTGCTCGTGTTCGGGGTCCCGCTGGCGCATTGGCTGAACACCAGCCGCCGGCGCGGGATCGGGTTGATCCAGACGGTGGTCGGCCTGCCCATCGTGCTGCCGCCGACGGTCATTGGCTTTTACCTGCTGGTCGCTTTCGCGCCGGGTCATCCACCGGGTTCATGGTGGCGGGAATGGACAGGACAGGCGCTGAGTTTTTCGTTCCTGGGGCTGGTGGTCGGCTCGGTGTTCTACAGCCTGCCGTACGCGGTGCAACCCTTTCAGGCCGCGCTCGGAGCGGTGCCGGACGCGCTCGTGGAAGCGGCGGCAGCGGCGGGTGCGGCCCCGTGGCGGGCTTTCTGGCGGGTGCGCGTGCCGCTGGCCCGGCGCGGCTTGCTCGTGGGTGCGACACTGAGTTTCGCGCACACGGTCGGAGAGTTCGGCGTGGTGATGATGCTCGGCGGCAACATCCCCGGCCGAACTCGCGTGGCAAGCATCGCGCTCTACGACGCGGTGGAAAAACCGGACTACCCGACGGCGCACATTTACGCGGTATCGCTGCTCGTGCTGTCGGGCATGTTGCTCTCCCTGGTGACCTGGTTGCAACGCCGCGCGCCGCGCTGATCTCTCTCCCGGCCGTCACTCAACGGCCGCCCCTTTGCCCGCCGCCGCGCGGCCCGAGATTGACGCCGCCGGGCGCATTGTCCTGACCATCGCCAAAATCGTTTTCGAGGATCGGGTCTTCGTCGCCGTACTGCCGGGCGTATTCCTGGCGAAAGTCGCGGTTGAAGCCATCGACGAGCTTGCGGCTTAGCCTGGAGCCATGCAGCGAGGCGACCACGCGGGAATCGCTCGCACGAAAGGCCACGTCCAGGACGACCTTGCCCAAGAAATACCGCTCCGCTCCCGGCTGGCCGCCCTGACGGACGAATCCGCGCCGCTGGGCAAACGCCCCGATGTCTGCGATGACGCGCGCGGCGGCGGGTTGGTTCGGCGCATCGACCAGCACGCTGAACCCGCCCTGCGTTTCACGCTTCGCCTGCTTTTCCGGATCGGGTGGCGGAGGCCCGGAAAGCGGCGAAGGACCTTGCCACGCTTCGGAGGAAAGAAGCGCGCAGCCCGCGAGAGCAGCGAGCGGAAGCAGCAACGCACAGGACAAAAGGCGGCGAAGGGCAGGCATGGGCAGAGGATACACCGCTGGCATCCCGGCGGCACGGAGCATCGTCCCCGCGCGAAATCTTCGCCGCCCCGTCCTCCCGCGCTTTCAGTCGAACCGGTTTTCTGGTAAGTTGCCGGCTTCCCCGCCCGCCCCGTTCTCATGGAAACTCCCCGATTCGCCCGCGTCATCGTGGACCGCTCGGCGGACCGGGAGTTCGACTACCTCATCCCCGCGGCGCTGGCCGGGCAAGGTGCAGATCGGCAGCCGCGTCCGGCTGCCCGTTCCGCAACCGCGCCGCGCTGGGCACGGTGGTCGATCTGCTCGACGGAATCGGCCGTGCCCGAGGCGAGCCTGCGCCCGCTGCAACGCGGTCATCGGCGACAAGCCCATCATCAGCCCGGTCCTCATCGAACTGGCGCGCTGGATGGCCGATTATTACTGCTGCCCGGTGGAAACGGCCATGCGCAGCGTCCTGCCGCAGGTCATCCGCGACGCGGAGGTCGACCACAAGAAACAGCTCTTCGCCCGGCTCGTCCGCGCCGCCGACGCCGGAGGAACTCGCCGCCTTGACGCAAACGCGCCCCGCGCCAGGCCGAGGTGCTCGCAGCGCTCTGGCGGCGAGCGGGCGCGCCGCTGCCGGTCGCGGCGTTGCGCAAGGCATGCGGCGCGACGCACCAGACGATCCAGGCGCTCGTCAAAGCCGGCTTCGTCGAAACGGCGGCCACCGCGGTCGGGCGCGACCCGTACGAGAAGGAAACCTTCGTCGCCAACGCGCAGGAAACGCTCAGCGAGGAGCAGGCCGCGGCGTTGCAAGATCGTGCACGCCGCGCATGGACGCCCCGGCCGCCGACGAGAAACGCCGATGCTGCTCTTCGGCGTGACCGGCAGCGGCAAGACGGAGGTCTATCTCCAGGCCATCGCCCGCGCGCTGGAACGCGGCCAGACCGCGCTCGTGCTCGTGCCGGAAATCTCGCTGACGCCGCAGACGGTCGAGCGGTTCAAGAGCCGGTTCTCGCCGACGCAGGATCGAGGTCGCCGTCCTGCACAGCCATCTTTCCGACGGCGAGCGGCACGACGAATGGCACAAGATCCACGGCGGCAAGGCGCGCATCGTCATCGGGGCGCGCTCGGCGGTGTTCGCGCCGCTGGCCAATCTCGGCCTGATCGTCGTGGACGAGGAGCACGAGAATTCCTACAAGCAGGAGGAAGCCCCGCGCTACCAGGCGCGCGACCTCGCCGTGCTGCGCGCGCAGCATGGAAGGCTGCGCGGTCGTCCTCGGCAGCGCGACGCCTTCGATCGAGAGCTACCACAACGCCATGACCGGCAAGTACGACCTCGCGCTGCCTGACCATGCGCGTGGACGACCGCCGGATGCCGCGCATCCGCATCGTGGACCTGCGCCAGGAATCGCAGCGGCAGAAGACAGGCAGCCCGCTCGTCCTCTCGGAAAAACTGCGCGCCGCCATCGACCGAACGGCTCGACAAAGAAGGAGCAGACGATCCTGTTCCTCAACCGCCGCGGCTTCGCCACCTCGCTGATCTGCCCGGCGTGCGGCCACGTCTGCCGGTGCGTGGATTGCAGCGTCTCGCTGACGTTCCACCGCGCGGCGAACCGGCTCATCTGCCATCTCTGCGGCCACCAGGCCGCCGTGCCGAGCCGCTGCCCGCAATGCCAGCGACCCGGCCATCCGGCAGGCGGGCCTGGGCACCGAGCGCGTGGAGGACGTCGTCGGCAAGGTGTTTCCGCAGGCCAACATCCGGCGCATGGACGCCGACGCGATGACCAAAAAGGACGCGTTCCGCGAAACGCTCCACGCCTTCCGCGCGGGCAAGATCGACATCCTCGTCGGCACGCAGATGATCGCCAAGGGGCTGCATTTCCCCAACGTCACGCTGGTCGGCATCATCAACGCCGACCTCGCGCTGCACCTGCCGGATTTCCGCGCCGGCGAGCGGACGTTCCAGTTGCTCACGCAGGTCGCGGGGCGCGCCGGGCGCGGCGAGATGGAGGGCGAGGTGTTCGTGCAGAGTTTCACGCCGTTCAGCCCGTCGATCCAGTTCGCGCGGCACCACGATTTCGAGGGATATTGGCAGCAGGAGGTCGATTTCCGCTCGAAGTGCGGGTTCCCGCCGTTCGTGCATCTGGTGCTGATCACGGTGCGTTGCGCGCACCAGGAACGCGGGCGGTTCTCCGCCGAAACCCTCGCGCGGCGGCTGCGCGAGGGCCTGCCCGAGGGCGCGACGCTGGGCGACCCCGTGCCCGCGCCGCTGGAAAAGCTCAAGGGGCAGTACCGCTATCACCTCCTGCTGCGGGGCCGGTCGGCGTTCAAGCTCAGCCGCCACGTCGCGCGGCGGTCCTGGCGAAATTGCAGTTGCCCACCGACGTGATCGTGGCGGTGGACGTGGACCCGTACCAGTTGTTGTGAAGCCGGTTCCTCGCGGGCTTTCACGCTTCCGGCCGCCGGGGCCGCGTGGTATGTTGCGCCACGCCGCCCACCCTGCCGATGAAGAAGCCTTTCGACGACGCCGAACCGCCCGACACGCCCTTCGACATCTCCCTGCGCCCGCCGGCGTTCAGCGAATTCGCCGGGCAGGACAAGGTGCGCGAACGGCTCGAACTGCTCGTCGCCGCCGCCAAGGGCCGCGGCGATGTGCTCGAGCACGTGCTCCTCTCCGGCCCGCCCGGGCTGGGCAAGACGACGCTCGCCTACATCATCGCGAAGTCCATGGGCGTGAACATCAAGAGCACCAGCGGCCCCGTGATCGAAAAGGCGGGCGACCTCGCCGGGCTGCTCACCACGCTGCGAACGCGGCGACGTGCTCTTCATCGACGAGATCCACCGGCTCCAGGAACCATCGAGGAGTATCTCTACCCCGCGATGGAGGACTTCCGGCTGGACATCATCATCGACCAGGGACCGAACGCGCGCAGCGTGCGGCTGAACCTGCCGCGCTTCACCCTCATCGGCGCGACGACGCGCGCGGGCATGATCTCCGCGCCGCTGCGCTCGCGCTTCGGGATGGACTGCCGGCTGGATTATTATCCGGCCGAGCACCTGGCGAGCATCGTGGAACGCGCGGCCGGCCTGATGGACGTGGCGATCGACGCCGCCGGGCGCGTTGGAGATCGCCGCGCCGCGCCCGGGGCACGCCGCGCATCGCCAACAACCTGCTGCGCTGGGTGCGCGACTACGCGCAGGTGCGTGCCGACGGGCGGATCAACCGCGAGGTGGCCGACGCCGCGCTGGCCATGCGCGACATCGACGCGGACGGCTTCGACGAGATGGACAAGCGCGTGCATCGAGGCGCTCATCCACAAGTTCGAGGGCGGGCCGGTGGGGTTGAATTCGCTGGCGGTGGCGATCGGCGAGGAAGCCGGCACGCTGGAGGAAGTGCACGAGCCGTATCTGATCATGCAAGGCTACCTCAAGCGCACCCCGCAAGGCCGCGTGGCGATGCCCAAGGCGTACGACAAACTCGGGTTGAAAGTGCCCCCTGGTAAAGGCGGCGGGCAGGTCGAATTGTTCACCTAAACCTGGGACCGCTCCTGGTGTTTTGACTGCCCGTGGACTGGGCGCGGCGCACGGGTACCGAGCGGCGCGCGGAGGAGCCGCCATCGAACATGGTGACGCTCGAAGGCAAGTGCGATGCAGCGGGGGAGTTCGAGATGTTCATCGTACGTGTCCTGACGGGTTTGCGGGTTTGACAAGAGCAGTTTCATGCTCTCCTGCCTCGACGTTGGGTGGTCGAGGGTTGCTTCGCCTGGCTAGCGCGTTCCCGGCGACATTCTCGTGACTACGGATGGCCCCCACCACGCTGCTGGACTGCGCTGACTCGCGTTTACAAATTTTTTGAGCACCAACTTGCTCAAACGCTGTTTTGAGTTCATGGCAGACTCTAGAGGGCGTCTGAAAAGGGGTGTTTTGGTGGTCATTTTGCCGGGCGGCAAAGTCGGCGCAGCATGAGTCGGCTCATGGCTAGATAGATCAGGTTTTCTTCGGTGGCGGGCAGGAACTCGTAGTCTTTGGAAAGCCGCCGGTAGTTGCCCAGCCAGGCAAAGGTGCGTTCGACCACCCAGCGTCTTTTGAGCACGGTAAAGGCAGGCATCGGCGGCGGTTCAACGCCCTCCGGGCAACGCACCCAACGCCGGGGCGGCAGCACCACCTCCACGCTCCAGCCCAGGCGCTCTTTGATCCAGGCGACGAGCCGGCCGCGGTAACCCGCATCCGCCCACAGATGCTTGAGGTTGGCGAAGCGTGCCGCCGCCGCTTCGAGCAGGGGCATGGCCCCGTCGCGGTCGGCAATGTCGGCGGCGTGCACCTGTGCGCAAAGCACCAGTCCCGAGCTGTCTACGAGCAGGTGACGTTTGCGTCCGTTGACCTTTTTGCCGCCATCGTAGCCGTGCACCCCGCCGCGGTCCGTCGTCTTGGTACTCTGGCTGTCGATGATCGCAGCCGTCGGCTTGGCCGAGCGGCCCGCCCGGCGTCGGCAGAGGCTGCGCAGGCGACCATGCAGGCGCAGCCACACCCCGGCCAAACGCCACGCGCGGAAATAATGATAGACGGTCTTCCACGGCGGAAAATTGGTCGGCAGCAGGTGCCAGGCGCAGCCCGCGCGCACCAGGTAAAAGATGGCGTCGCAGATCAGCCGCCGTGCGTGCTTGCGCGGTCTACCGCCGTGCTTGGCTGGCGGTAAAAGGTGCTGCATTTTACTCCATTCGTGGTCACTTAGATCGGTGGCATAAACGAGGACTTTCATCCTCTAAACTGCCTCCAAAACACCCCTTTTCAGACGCCCTCTAAAATGGTGAGGAAGACTGGCGTGTGATTTTAAGCTTGAGAGAGCGCGGAAGTTGGTCTAATTTCGTGTCCAATTGGATTCTTGGCATTCTACAGAGCGTGGACATGCGCGGAAAAGCAGGATCAACGCCAACGTAGCACAGTGGTAGTGCAGCTGATTCGTAATCAGCAGGTCATGGGTTCGAATCCCATCGTTGGCTCTCTCACGCGCTGAAGCACTTACGGGATTCTACGCTCGCAAGTTTACACAAGTCATTGCCCTTGTCTTGCCCTTAAAACTGCCTAAGGGCATTTCACTCGAAAATTGTGGTTATCCCCGATAAGCCCGATTGCGCTTGGGACTCGTCTTGCGTCGTTTCATTAATTTGACCGGCTGTCCAGGAAGCTGAAGAAACGCGATCTCTCACGGTTGTCAGCCGTTGAGGACGGCTATGGTTTACATCCGCCCCACACGGAGCAGATGTTTTGCATCAAAGTGTTCACGATGAACGCGAGCACCCGATGAAAAGCGTCAGGGTTTGAAGGCCCTGGTAATTCGAAAGACGAACGTGATGCTGACTACGACGAGCAGCACCAAGATGGGCAGGAAGATGAGTTTGCTGGCGATGGCGGTCAGAGCATTAGTCCATGCTTCCAGTCTCCCATAGGGCCACGGTAACGACGGGAAAGGCCGTCACGGTGGGAATGATCAGCACCGCAGAGAGACGGACGTTCTTCCGCAGCCATTCCCTGATGCGTCCGTCTGGTGAAATGAAATGCTCAATGCTCAGAACTGCATATCGAAAGGATTCCGTTGTCCGTTGCAGCCCGTTCATCCGGTCGAACTGGGAGTTCACCACTGGTTTACAGATTGGTGGTGGCATGGTCCCTCCTTGCCTTACTGCCGATGGAAGCGCCGGTGATGAGCATGACAACAGCACCAGCGGACAGAACGCTGATGATAACGTGCAACCGTTCGTTGCTATGGATGAGCTGACCGTTGGCGTCTTCCTGTCGAGCCAACTGCTGTTCTGTTTCGATGCGCCGTTCTTTTTCAGCGGCGGCATGGCCGAATAAAGCTTTGGCGTGGGGGGTGAGCAGTAGTGTAGCGAGCACTACACAGAAAATCGTTTTCATGGCATATCTGCACAAAAAACCCGCCGATGAAGGCGGGCATTGGGTTTACGTTTCAGGTGGGGAGGAGAAGTCTAAGACTTAACCTCGTTACCTGCTACGTATTATACCAGTGTTGACCGGAGAAACGAAGGAGGGGCCTTCACACCACTCACTCCCCACGCCTAGCAAGCCATCTTACCTCTTTGTTTTCATAAGCCATCTGACTTCCAGCCGCGAGCGGCACATAGATCAGTGACGATATGGGCTACACGGTTCGCATCACGTTCATTGACAACCACGACATCAACACTAGAAGCATACTTTGTATCTGTTAGGCTTCCTTCGATTCGGGCGAATTTATCTGGTCGACATAAAAGCCTAACCGTTGTTGGTCTTTCACCAGTCGTTTTCCACACAAAATGGTTGGGATCCAAATCGCTGATCTTAACCAATTTAGTTAAGTGGTATGTGCCGGTTGATTGTGAAATAGTCAAAGTTTCCCCTTCAACCGTGACCGCACTCGGTGGGTATTCGGTCCCTTTATTCAAAAGCATTTCTAATAGCGGAGTGCCAGCGAGCTTTGGTATTGGCGTGCATAGTCCTCTCTTCTTGTAATCTTTTCTCAAACGCTCTAAGATGCTAGCGACCTTTTCTGCATCTGCTTCTGAAACGAATATCAATGAAAAGCCGTTCACGTTCACATCGTTGTTATGGAAATGCGTTGAGACGAACTTGCAGTCTTCTGCCGTTGACAATCCCACCGAGTATCCAGGGCCTGAATATAACCCGCTCCCGGTGACGTGCGGAATGAGACGCACGTTGATGGAATCAATATCGCCAAGAAGAACTTCAGCCACTAGTGGATCATAATTATAACTGTGAAGGGATACTCCGATCTTGCCGGTTTTCTCGTCGAACCAGAATTGTGGTTGCCCAAGATTGGTACGACTACGTTTTGCTAACTGAACCACCACTTCCCATGCCTGCTGAACAGTATCGTTTTCTTCACTGGAGGGACGAACCTTCTGCGCTGGTGTAGGCATATGAGTAGCTAATGTAGTAGCTCCTTGTTCTGACGGCGCATTATCGTAAGATCCGACATTTGTGCGCTTAGATTCATTTGCTAATTTCGTTGGTAACCCGCCATCGTGAATGGGCCCAATTCTGGAACCTTGCTGTCGTGCACTCTCCACGATATGTGATGGATGCGCTGTCGTGGTATGACTAGCTCGGTAAGCAAGATTAGCAATTAACACAAGTGCCAATGCTCCTGTCGCTATCAACCACGGCTTTGTTGGCAGTGGATGGATCTCACCCTGGAGAAGCCTTAGTTGCTCGTTCACCTTACAAATGCATTGTTGTACTTCCAATGCGGTGTTTGTTTGGACACTCAGTTCGGGCAGATCAATGGCTTCTTCCCTGATTTGCCTCCCTAGCTTGGTTACCAGAATTCGCCTCGAAACCACATTAACCTCTAACCAGACCGATTTTTTGATCTGAGTGAAAGCGTGAGCAAACTTGTCCAAACGTGTTGAGTTCGGATGAAGCACAGCAATATATTGTCGATCAGATGTCTGTTGATCTATTTGATGAATTCTGGAAATGGTCCCGTCAAGTTGCTCTGGACGCAACTTCAATTCCAATGCCTTCATTCCAATAGCGGTGTCGGCGGATCGCAGGTCCACTAATTGCAGCTTCTTTCGGATCGCTTGCAATTTGCATAGAAGGGTGGCTCCGCTTACCCATCCAAGAAAGAAGTTCAACACATAAGTAAATTTTCTTACTATCTTAGCCGCTTCATCTTTTCTGTAGAAGACCTTCCGTCCGTTTTTGCGCTTGATGTCGAAAGGTTCAATTTGAAAATTAGCTTCATGGACTTTGGCAACCACAGGTTCAACGGCAAAGGTCGCCTCCACAGCACCAAAGCCGATGGCATCATTGTCCTTGAGTACAGTTTCTGTGGTTGGCAGGCCGTTCACCGTGGACCCGTTCGAGGAGTTCAGGTCTCGGAGAATGAATGCATTGGCCCGGCGAACGATCTCAGCGTGCCTGGATGAGACGGTGCCATTGTCCACAACGATAGTGTTACCTGCGGTGCGTCCAACCGTCACAACGTCGTCATGCAACTCGTAAACCGCAGGGTCACATCCGAGAAGTTTTATTATCAGCCTCGCCATATGCCATAATTTCTAGAATGCGCCGAACCAAATCAAGCAAGAAATCCCATATGTGGGAGGGTGAAGCCCTCACACTCCCTGAGTGCGCCACCGGCTCAGAAAACAACTCGGAGAGTTCTTGCGAGTGAAAAGAGGGGAATTGACGCTCGCCCTGTTCGCCAAAAAACTGGGCATTTCAGATTCGACGTTGCAGCGATTGGAGATCGGAGAGCAGAACATCACGGTGGACACCCTCGAAAAGATCGTGGATCGGCTCAAATGCTCGATGGCTGAGGTCTTCAACGACCGCGACGGGAAGTGACTTTGCCGCCTTCTCGAAAAAAATCGGCCTCCACCGTCCACGATCTTTCGGCTGGGACGGTGCGAACAGTCCATCACCTTGGGGCGTTTGGATGCGGTGATGAAGAAATTGAAATGTTCTTGGCAGGATGTGTTTGGCGAGGGGAAATGACCGATGCCCCGTTGGTTTGACAGATTCGTTGCTTCCAATTATGTCGTGAACAAGGGCCTGATGGTTTCAAGGAAACGTGCATGAGAACAGCAACGAATAAATTTGTCATCGTGGGGATGCTGGTTGTGTTCTTGTTTTTCGGTTTTCATCTTCGTGTAGAAGCCCAATTAACTCCCGATTCAACCGATGTACCTTCCGAAGCGAGCTTCATTAAAAACACGTTCGTGGTGGGCCCACATACCAACGAGACCAAAACGATCTACGAGAGGAAGCCGAGTCTATTCACACGAAAAATCTGGAACGTAGTTTACGACGAGAAGGGCAACTTCTTGAGGAGCACGGATGGGAAGGGCCATCTGCTAAAAACAACGATGATTGACGGAAGAGAGGTCATCCGTGGCACCGGTACTCCTGATTTGGTGCAAACTTTCGATCACGGCAAATTGGCGAAGGAATATTTGTTACACACAAAGTGCTTCGTCACCAATACCTATGGAGTGGACGGCGCACGTACAGAAATCACGTATTATCCCAATGGCCAAAAGTTTATCGAAAGGTACGATACCCAGGGGAAAGCCGTCAAATCGGGATTTGAACCACAGCCGTAGCCAGAGCTAAACAGAAGGACTGGCACAAGGCCGATCCCTCTTCCTGGTTACGGCTCAATGAACCTGTCCTCAAACAGTGAATTGCTGGCCGTCTCCACGATGTCGATGGTGGCCACGGCCCTTTTCTGCTCGGAGATGTAGTCCAGCACGATGGATCGTTCATCCTCCGTGATCTGAAGCCGCAACTGCTCGGCGTATTTACCAATGGTGAACACGTTGCCAGCGTTCACCAGCAGTCGGTCGTGGAAATGGTTTTCCAGCCGGTTCAATGCCGTAGCTTGTTCATCGAGTTCCGTGAACCGTACGTCCACAATCGCTCGGAGCACGGGAGTGTTTCGTGTGCTCAAGTTCCTCCTTGGTTATGGGATCCGTTTGGTCTCTGGGGTATCCCACAGCCAACAGACCCGTACGCTGTTTTATACCTCAAATTTTGCTCCGTCTAACGATAGAATGTGCCTATAATATTCAAATGGAATGTGCCCATGAGAAAATCAATTCAATAGGCGTAGGTGTGTTCATATGCATTTTTGATCACCGAGGTCATGTGCTATGTGTACGGCGAAATTATGGAAGACGTGACTGGACAACACCGGGAGGGAAATTAGAAGCTGGGGAAACGCCCCAAGACGCAGCGAAACGCGAAACGCTTGAAGAAACGGGATTTGTTGTAGACATACATAATTGTGTCGGCATTTATTTTAATCCATCAACCAATGATCTCGTCTTGTCGTTAATTGGCAGAATTGTAAGTGAAATCCCGTGGGTTGCGAACGGAGAAATTGCTGAACGAGCGTTTTTCGCAACAGATAATTTGCCACAGCCACTCTCATCGCAAGCAGCACTACGAATTGCAGACGCGAGAAAATCGTTTGGAATTACAGTTACAGTTTGCTGATTGTCGAGAGATCTTAGTAGTGTCAATAAATTCAAAAACTGGAGACATCAATTTCACGCGTTTTATGATCATTCTAGTTACTTGGTTCAGCAACGCCTCAGGCGGTGGTGAGCAATCGACTATTGAGTTGTGCAACACACTCAGCGCACAATCCGAGGTGGACGCGGTAATCCTTCTGTATGCTTATTCATGTCCACAAGCAAGAAAGTTGGTAGACACGTATCTCGACCAAAACGTAGCGAGATATACTGTCCGAGTTCCCTTGTCTTTATGGCGAACCCTAGCGTTCTTTTATGTCGCTTATATCTGTATGGTATGGCGTCCTTCTATCGTGCAAATAAATTTTCGTGCAACTTTTGCAGAAAGTTTGGCTGCTCGAATGTTCGGGCGTCGGGTGGTTGCGTGTCTACGTATCATCCCCTTCCATCAAAAGCAACTACGGCAGTATTTCCTAGTCGACCACATTATATGTATTTCACATGCCGTTTATAACAATCTTCTGCGATTAGGATGGAGCAAACAAGCGACGGTCATATATAATGGGGTGAATATCAATCGTTTTTTCCTAGATACTCAGTCATCAGTAAGCAAGTCAGATCACTTTTATGTACTCAGCAGGTTAATTCCTTGGAAACGCCCTGACTGGTTTGTGCATGCTGCCGCTATAGTCCACGCAAAATTTCCCAATACAAGATTCTATATCTTTGGTGATGGACCTATGAATAAGTCCTTAGAAACGTTAATTGCCAATTACAATTTGACATCAGTAATCCACTTGAGGGGATGGACAAACCCAAACGATTACATTGTAAGGCAGTGTGGCATTTTTGTATTGCCCAGCTATGAAGAACCATTTGGACGTTCCCTTGTAGAAGCCGTATTGCAGACGAAGGTTATCGTAGCATCGTGTTCGGGAGCTGTCCCAGAACTGCTACCAAGCTACGATTTACTTTTCGCACCCGATAATCTCAATGAGCTTGCCAACTCAATGATTAGAGCCACTATAAACTATAGCGTGTACCAGCATCATACACAGGAAATTCGAGACCGATTTGCAGATAAATTTAACCTCGATCGGGTTGTCTCTGATTACTTACGTCTCTACAATAAACTTCTCGCATGAGCCACAAGCTAGCTCGATTTTTGATAGAAGTTTTGGCCCAAAGCTTTAATCTCCAATTGCCAGTTCGCATGATCTGCATAAGAAATTTTCTGGGGCGGTAGACTCTCCAGTTAAATACGACAGATAAGTTCGCATTCGTTCAGAACGCAAAATCTCACTGAGAGGACGTTCAGCGATATTCCCAATTTGATATTGCTTCCAGTAATCTTCACAACAAAAAAAGACAGTACCGTCGACGCCAATATGAACATAGCTTGTTGGTCGGTTAATGCTGCAACCTCGTAGGACCTTGTGAAAATTGAGACTTGAAGTAAGTGGTTCTATTAACCCAGCCCTTGAATTGGATCGAATCATTTCTACCTTGACACCCACCGGTAGCGTAGTCGTATCGAACTCAGTACTGTTAAGTAAACTTTGCTGCACGTTTACGCGGACAGAAAAGCCATGAGCCACTACCATCTCAAGATTCGATTTCACACGGTCGAAATGATCTCTCCCATGAAGAGAATGATATTTATCTCTATCTGTTACAGGCAAATTTACGTTGAATTCAATCCTTTCCTTGTGTATTAACAATCTCTCGATTTCATCTAATGGCAACACACTTAAATTAGTATTTAGCAAAACCACGTCAAAAAAGCGATATTCTACTGCAATCTCTATCCGATCCACAAGCAATGGATCTGAAAATGGTTCATTATAGTGATTGAAGGAAATTCTTCGTAGATGCTTTCCTAAATTATTAAGTTCTTGTATCGCCTTAGAAAACAAAGGCAAATCCATCACTCGCTGAGGGTGAGGGCTAGTCGCAACAGGACAATAAATGCACCTATGGTTACACGCACAGCAGACTTCGATTGATGCCCCTCGCAAGCGGAATCTCTGAGGGCCACCGTTGAACTCATTTTCATCTATAAGGGTCATATCCATGGTCTTTTGCAGAGGGCCAACAAACATTATTTATCGTACTAATCTCTTGGGGTGTAAGGGACTGAATACTTAATTGGTTCAAATTACGAAGAGGTTGCGGCACGTTTGTAATATTATGGCGATCCCAAATCTCGTTATCTGCCAGTAAAAGAGGGGCAATTCCGATGAAAGAACATATTTTAGCAAACATTTCGTTGGGTGATGCAGTTAAGTCCTCATATCGAATCAAGAGAAAATACCGCAGCCACGCAGCATCGTCCAGCATAATCCTGTTCGCTTCAGTCCATTGCTTCGCACAGAGTTCAATGCTATGACCTCGCCGTCTTCTGATTCCCTCACATACCGCATAAGGACTTCTAATGAGCCCAATGAAGCAGACCCTGGGAAACGCAGCGCTTAACAATCGCATCCTAATCGCATTTGCTGGGCATTTTTCAAAAAGTACAGGTTTATCCAAATCCCAACGGATCGCCCAGTCGTTCATAATTCGTCTGAAGTCAAAACGACCGAGGTCGTCTTCGGTCAAATGATAAATTGCTGGGTAAAGGGCGAAGAGTCGAGGTGGAAGACCGCATCGACCATCGTCAGGAAGGATCGATGTTATCTTCGGACCCTCTTGAGGTAAGACAGACACGTCGTTGTGCTTCGCCAAGAGCAAACGGAATAGACCAGTCCCAGAATTGGTACAACCACCAGGAATACAAATGTACGATCTTGATATGAAGTGTCTGCTGTCACGACTTTACTTTTGTAATATTAAGAAATTTTGTCCACCATAAACATTGTAATCAGGGAGTTTTCTGGAAATTCCACTGGAGACGACAATGAATCCCCGCCGCAATGCTTCGCGTTTTGCATATGCTGTTGAAATCCTCAAATTGGTACGATTAACTTGTGTCCGTATCTCCTTATAGCCATCCCGGCGAACTGTCTCAAGGAGCTGGTCTACCAAGCATAGCACTCTTGATCGTCGGCCCTTGGATAAATAGGACAATCTGCCAAAAAATAACACGGCGTAACCGCCTCTTTTTAATACACGATACGTTTCAGTCAAATAGCTATGAAAGATGGAAATCCGTTCGAGGTGCTGGAAGACAATAAAAGAGTAAACAAAGTCGATCGACTCGTCTATCAGCGGAATATTTCTTCCATCACTTGTTACTAATTCAAAGTTTTGAATATTTCTCTTTCTTAAGCTCGTCAAAAATGATTCCCGGAGTTAGGTGAACATCAATACCAACCACTTTATCAAAAACCTGAGTGGCAGCAGCCAATAGTCTCCCGCCGCCATAACCAATTTCGAGTGCAACCTTGCTTTTTGTGTCTTTCAAAAACGGTAATAATGGTCTTAAAATGGAAAAGGCAAATTCGCATTGGCCTTTTATAAACGTTGTATCAATGTCACCTCCAGATTCGTCGAACCAATTGAAAAACGTGGCAGCGTCATTCAACGAATTGTTTTGGATTTCCCCTTGGAAGCCGTTAATATGATCGGTGATGATTTCTTTTCCTCGTCCCATAACAAATTTTTCCTTTCACAGTTGAGACGTGCGTTTGTCAGATTTGGATAATAAGGGAAATCCATACACTTTATGACGGAAGCCATCGTAAGCTGCGGAGGCAGACGCATACAAACATCGTTTTGGTTGACAATTCCCTTTGCTCCACGGTACAGGATGGCAAATTTATGGCATCAACTGCAATTGCTCAAGAAAAGAAATCCGCCCTTCAGAAACAAATCGAAGCCCTCCGAAAGCAGATGGAGGCTCTGGATCAGGAAGCCATCCACGAACTGAAGCTCAAGCTTTCAGACGCCCGCAAAGTCGTCACCACGCTGGAAGCCGAACTCGCCTCGCTGACGGGCAAGTCCTCAGGAGCACCCAAAGTGCGTCGTGACCGCCGCCCGTCAATTACGGATGAACACCTTCAGCCTCAAGCTCCTCGCTGTCATGGCCAAGAGCGGTCGTGAGGGAATGAACGCACGGCAGATTGCTGAGCAACTCCACCAGGACGCCATCCGTGTGAGGAAATTCATTGCAGACAACCCGAAGCTGCTCAAGAAAACCGGGAAAGGTGCAGGGACGAAGTTTTTCCTACAGTAGTCCCGTTTGCTGGAGTGTGTGGCTAGACCGCATTGCTCAGCAAACCATCAATGTATGCAAGGAATTCGTCGGGCGAATAGGTTACACACTCGACTTTTAGAAAACTGAATACAGCCTTTATTTTGCTGAGCATCCGCTCATCTCTAGATACGAATATATCTGCCATGGTCGCGTAAATGGCATGAGAAACATCATGAATTGCTGAACGGGTTTTACGCTTTGTCTCTAACCCAAACCCGGCGTCGTGCAGTGACCGGAAGCAAATGTCGATCATTTGTTCGGTCGCTTTGAAGGATGCCCTCAGCCCCTTTCCAATTGGATAGTGTTGCGGGTCGAAGCCCCGTAAACACATTCTTTGTTGCCATATCGCTTTCAACTTTTGATTTTGAAATGCATCAACTGGCGTCGGAACCGCTTGCTTTGCCAGAACGTGTTCACGCAGGGCTTCCTCATTGGCTTCCGCAAAGTACGTGAGTTCATAATGATTGATCACTCGCTCAAGACACACTTGGGGATCTTCCTGAATCAACCTTCCAGGGCCACCCGGCTTATCATTCGGAAGGAGTTCCCAGCTCTCTGTAAGCTCACGAATTCCACGGAGATGTTCAGCTATATGGGCGTCGCAATCGACATCAGTTGCAGTTGATCGATAAATATTAGCAATTTCTTCAATGTGAGGAGGCGCGTACACAGCCTGTGCGGCTGACGAACAAAACTTCGTCACAACAGAAGCGAATGCTGGATCACGTCTCAAAATTACGTCGATCAAGGTGTTCTGATCGAGATAGAGCAAGGGGGTTTTCAAATTGAGTTTGATATAAAAGATCGTTGCGTCAAAATCTACGCTCAGCGTTAGGGGCTGGTAATGAAAAGCTGGATGTCATCTTCTGTACAGTGGTACGCGTGATCAGGCGGATTACACGGCATAAACGCAGTAAGTGATGCGGGTAGTATTAATACTTCTGAAGACTAAATGCGGAATTCTTCTCTTTTGCGGTAGAAGCAAGGAGACACCCCCGCAATCGCTCCACGATGTTCCCAAGAATATTCCTGATTCATTCCGAGGGTGAACACGGTGGCCGGAAGGGAAAGGGGTGTGGCAGCCGTCTATAAAAACACCAAAGCGTGCTTCATTGTCGCACTACAGAGTTGATGCTACGGCGCAGCTGTAGGTCACGGACCACACCCAGGTGGAAAACCTATGAAACGCGATTTGCTGCCATTGGCTCCGAGGGACTTCCAAGTTGCAGGTCCCTTCAGGTTGTTTGGTGCAGAATCTTCACTGCGGTTATGGGTGGCATGTACGACTGCACCGGGTCCAGAACCTTGGGGCAGACGATGACCGGACAAAGTGGCTACTACCCAGTCGGCGCTACTCTCTGCCACATCTATCCGGCAGGATTCAGGGCGAAAATGGAAACTGACAATCTTCACGTTCCCGCGTAGAGCACGCTCGATAAACTTGCGAAGCTCATCGCGCTGCGTCCACGGCGGGTATCCTGTAATGAAAATATTCATGAAGCGAAAGGTTAACGCGTAGCCGCCTAATCTGGAGTAGACGAACGAACATTGCAAATTAAGGCGAAGTTGCTTCGTCCAACACGGAAGCCTGCTTCTCGGAGCGGCTTTTGCATAATCTGCCCGTTCACGGACTCCTTTTACCCAGTTCTGCGTCCGACGGCAAGCCCAAAGCTTCTATCGCAAAAAGAGGAATATCACGGTCCAGCGGCCACCCAGACGAACAATTTAATTCCTGCCAAATACGGCTGTATCGTCCAGACGCAAGCCAAACCAGCCGTGGCGCTGTCTCCCGTTCTCCCCAGGCACATCGTGACGCAGGCCAAGGTTGAATTCTTCTCTGATGACCTCGGCGACGAGTCCCTTGAATTCCTGCCGAGTGAGCGGTTGCAATTGCTGGTCACGACAGAACTCGATAATACCGGTGAAATGCATCTTGGAGGCTCACCGTGGCTTTTGGTTCTCGGACAATGGCCTTCTTCACGAACACCCGGTATGACGGCTCCTCGTTGGGCTCAATGTACTTCCCGTCAATGAACCGGCGTTGACCATCCTTGCCTTGGAAAAACAACCGATCCGCCTCCAGCACCGCCTTGGCTTGGTCCACAATTCGTTGAAGAACATCATCCTGCCTGAATTTCACCACGAGGTTGGTGATGTCCACCAAGCAGCCGCATTCCTGGGAGCAACGGATGAGATAATTGGACAGGAGCAGTTTCAGCTTTTCGCTCGTCGTGGGGCAAAATGCATCCACCCGGTAATCGAAGAAATACCAAGTGTTCTCTGGGGGGAACCAAATGACCTGGTGCCCGATGGATTTGTCGCCCCCAAGAGCAGCGGCAAAGAAATCCTCGTTCAGGGAAACGGGGATGAAACGTTTCAGGCCATCTGCATCGGTCCACGTGCCTTCCATGAAGGCAGCGCCATATTGCTGAGCGTGCTCAGGGAATTTGTCAGCAAACCACCGGTTGGGATCGTTCCGTGCTTTCGACCACCTCACGCACCGGGCATTCGCAATCGCAACCCCTGCATTAACGACGCTTCGTTGCTTTTCGCCATAGTGCCAGCTCCATTCTATCCAAGTCCATCTTCGACCCCTTGATGGTACGTAGCAAGTTGAGGACGTGCTCACTTTCACTCCATTTGCGAAACTCTTCTTGAATCCGCTCTTCCTGCGTCGGCTTATGCATCGACTTTATTTCATATGCCGAATATCCTTGATCGAATAACTTATAACTCATCTCAGCATTTTACCAAAACGGAGCAAGTTGAACAATGACATAATAGCACTTGCTACAACGTCACAGGAAATTCCAGGAGACTGTTCTACGCCTCAGAACTGGCTTCCGCAGTGTTCGCCTTGCTGGCTAATTTGGAAGGCTGTGGTAGCCGTTTGGCTGTGAATCCCTTCCCATCAAGCTGTCAAGAGCTTTCAGCATTTCGGCGGTGTGCTTATATTTGTTTGCCACCGCATCTCTTCGCTTGGGAAATGCTGAACGCAACTCCTTTGGGTATGGCCCAGCGGTGATTTCATAGAACAGCTTGCAAATTGTCGCTCGATCCTCCGCGGAAGTTCGGGATGTGAGTTTTGCGTCAAGATCTACATCTATGATGTGGGGCAGATCGTCCGTGGTGACGATGATGTTCCCGGAATGAATGTCGCCGACACAGCAACCGGCGTCATGGCAATCCTTCACAATGCGTAGAAGATTCTCATTAGCCGGAGGGCTTTGAATAATGGAAGGGAACCTTTGGCAACGATTCTGTCGAGAGGCTTGCCGTCCAGCCATTCCATTACCAAGAAGTAGCAGTCGCGCTTCTCCCAATATCCGGCGTGGTGAAACCGGATGATGCCAGGAATACTAGAAAGCTTTTCGAGTCTTGGACAAAATCTGTACATTTGCTTCGAGCGGTACTGTGCAGGGTCAAACAATTTGAGGACTCGGTTTGCCTCTGAATATTCTTCGGTAACACGGCACACCTCTCCCTCCCAACCTTTGCCCAAAAGATCACGGATTTTGTAGCCGTTGATTTCGGTGCCTCTTCGAACCTTGAATGATTTTACACGTGGCATAGATATTCAGTTGATTGTGGAACCAACTTTCGACAATTCGTTCTACCCCCTCCTGTGCACCGATGACAAGCCCCAGTAATGTCTTTCTCTGTTGCGTGTCCCGTCACGAACCACCGGCCATTAGACCCATACGCTTAAAAAAGCCACTTCCAGTTTCCTCCGAATGCCTGCTGGCAGCTCGATAGGAGCCACGTTTCGGCTTTCCGCTGTGGTGACACCCGAACGTGGTTTCGAGGGCTGTAGCGGGGGTTATAGGCAGACCGGCAGCATATTGAATCATCGGAGAATGGAGGCAAGATAAGGCACCAGATAATCGTGTGACAACCCTTGTGGATGTCGTGCATCTTGATAAATGCTCGGAATACTTTCGACAACGCGGCGCACCGTGTCATCGCAGTAAAATGGATGTTTTGACCGTATTTTCTCAAAACGCCATTTAAAGTGATTTATGGCACGATCATCTCCGCCCCATGCAAACCAAACAACTGGAAATGTGTTGGCTTCCGAGCCACAAATTGGAGGATTAGCGTATTTGCTAATCGCCGACTTGGCAGTTTTCAGATCGTGACCACGAAGGTAAAACAAATTAAGAACCTGTATATAGGCATCTTCCGGTGGCTTATTACCTTGATAAAATTTGTGCATGTAGGCTTGATTAAAGACGCTGAGTACAATTGGCAGCATTTTGTCGTTGCCAATAACTAATGGCCCCCAAGGCGAGGTGCCAGTAGCAGCAGAGCCTGGGTTTTTTGCGACGATTGCCCCTACACAGGTTCCGTCATGTTGGTTCGTAACTACTCGAATTTAAATAGACACGGGTATCCCACCTGAAGGAATCGACACCAATCGAAAAGAACCCACCGTAGTAATTTGTATTCATTCGCTGTGAAATAAAAGATAGTTTTGATACACCTGTACCAAAAGCTCAATATAAAACGCTCAATTTAGAGCGAAAAACGTTCGGAGGCGTGAAAAGGAAAAGGCTCCGATAAAAGTGGCACACTCCCATCGGAACCTTAAAACTTTGAACGTCCACCCAGATCAATAAATCCGGGCGTCGTCGGGGTCATCCTGGTATCCCGACGAACATTCACAATCCCGGTGCTTGCGCCCGCAATCCTCGCAGCGTTCTTCATCCTCCACCCATTCATATCCACTGTGGTCTGGTTCTGGTCCGGTTACATATTTGTACATTTGAATTTCTTTCTATTTGTTTTTGCCCATATGGGCGGTTTGTTGTTTTCCTGCGGTTCTAAAAGGTGATTTTACTTCCGTTCTGTGATGCCCCAGGAGACGTTGTTTTACTTCTCCGCTGTGGTGACACTCGGAAAGAGTTTGGGGGCCTTGTAATGGCTTATAGAGCGTTTGCGACAGGGTTATTATGCTGCCAACGCAACGCCTTCTTCCTCCTGAATGTTCGCATCCGATAAATACACATCCACCGGTGATTTCATCCCCAGTTGCTTGACGATGGTTTCCAAATAGCTGGCGAAGATGTGCAATCGGTGGCCCATGCGCGTGTGCCAGTGGATACCACGTCTGAAATTCTTTGGTGGCGCTGGTCGACCGCTGTATTCGTTCATGCATCCATCCACAATCGGCAACAAATCCGCCGGGGTGAGGTCAGGGTTCAACTCAAACAATTTCTGGATGCGTTGCAACCCCAGTTTGCTCACCTGGATTCGCTGGGTCTGATGGGTTTGATCAAACCAAATCCAGCCCACTTTATTTTTGGTGTTTAACGCATTTCTAAAGACACGGGTCTTCTCGGCTGGTGATAAATCAGGATCGTTTTCCTTGTGCTCGTCCACGCTGGCGTATTCTTGACGCCATTGAGCAAATTCCTCATCCACGGCTTTGGTTCGCAAATCTTCAGCCCTCCGCCAGAATACCAGGTGCAGCTTATAGGTGACGCTGTTGAGCATCGTCATGGGATGAGAATACTTGTTGCGTGGGTCAACTTCCCATAGCATGGCACCTACTATCGCTTCCAGTGATCCATAATAAAGGATATCAAAAGCGGATGTTCGGTGGTCAAATTGCTCAAACCAAAGAATTGTTGATGGTAAGGCAACAATGCTTGAACAATTTCCTCCTTATCCGCATTTGCAAAAAGCTCGTCGGTGATCTGTTGATCTACCTGGAAAAGCACTGTTACGCAGATGTCATGCACGGTGGACAACAAGGAGTCACGGACACCACCGGGCATATCTTCCATTTTTCTTATCAATGCGGAAAGTGATTGATTCTTGCTACGTAAATATTCGTAGTTCGGAACATCAGGCCATTCCCCTTTGACATCGAAGGCTTCGCCTGGAATGTCGGAGGTTGATGAAGAATTGTTTTCGGAACCGGTAGAAGTTGCTTTTGCTTGTTCTGAAGATGGATTGGAAGCTGGCTCAGCAATATTGTCATGTTCCATTTCCTTCCTGTCCTGTCCATCAGCAGAGGCAGCAATGCCATCATCAAACAAATGGGATTTATCATCGTTTGCTTTCTTGTCATCCGCAGGATTTTCGAAAACTGAAGCCGCAGGCTTTGGTTTTGAATTCTTTTCCAACTCATCTACTAATTCATTACAATCTATATAGTTGTCCGGATTTGGACCCTTCTCGTCCGGATTTGGACCCTTCTCATCCGGATTTGGACCCTTGTCGTCCGGTTTTGAACCCCTCAATTCCTGGATTGTTTCGGCATACCAGCAGATTTTTCCTGGCACCGGATGAATATACTTCTCGGCTTCCAACGTTTTGAGAGACCGTTTGACAGTCGATTCACTGAACGGCAATAGCTCAACCAACGTGGCAGGAGATAATTTTACACGGCTCTCCACCTTTCGCTCCTTGCACTCACCGATCCAGTGGCAAAAGTTATAATAAATCACGGCGGCGGGAACTTTGACCGCCTGCGCCACTGCGGAATTGAAGTAACGCGGCGTATCTTCAGCAGCATCCATCCATTTCTTTGGGATGTGGTAGCACCGGGTACGATCATTTTTGCGCCGTTTCAATTCAACGAGGCCATTTTGTTTTTCGCAGCAGCCGAACTGCTCCAGGCGAATGATATTGTCATCGACGGTGGAGCGGCCCATGTAAGGATATTGCTCGGAAATATGGTCGAGGTTCACCCGCACCCATCTCTTCCCGTCAATATTACTGCCATACTTGCGACTGATGGCAGATAGATAACGCAGGATAATAGCTGCGTTGTATCCCAACGGTTCACCTTTCGAGTTCTTGATTTCCGCCAAGGTCTTCGAAAACCCGTGGGTTTTGTTCTCTTCCCCACCACTGCTTTTATTGGAAACGTTCCCTTCAGAAACGCTTCCGGTAAAAGCCGTGCTGTTATTCTGCTTGTTTGCGGTCGGAATAGCGTTGCTTTCCTCCGCTGGATGGGTTACTCTTTTCATGTAGTTGGTAGTAATTCATTTGGTTCGATTTTGCATGGTCACCGGTTACGAGCCAGTGGCCATGTTTTGTTGTACATCCATTTGATGCGATTACTCTCCCTTGTTATCCAATGTGCCGGGTCTGCTCAATTTCGTTGTTCCCGCTACGAATGAAATAGATGGTTGTACCACTCTCGACATCATCGAAAGTTTCATCTTGTAGCGCCTCCCAACACTCCTCTTCTTCAAAATATAGGTACAAGGCTTTTTCGGTATTGCTGTTCTGCGTGATTTCTTTACTGATAATTTCCATAATATTTTACTGCTCATGACTGCTCAACCGGCGTGTGAGCATTTTTGTTATGTCGGTTGGTTTAAAGCCGACAGATATTCCATCAGCTCGTTGGGGCCAAACATCCGTTCGCCGCGAGATGCCCGGCCAATATCATGCCTTTTAAGTGCCGACAACTTCCTACTTTGCTCCTAAGGATGCTGCGGTCTTGAGCACTTCATCAAAATCCATCATGGTGCTGTTGTCCTTATTTCCTACCGCCAGCACACACCCTGAGTAAACCAGACGTTTGTCGCTGTCCGTAGCCAGAAACGTGACGACGGTTCTTGGCGTGATCAGTAAACCAAGTTCGTGACGAAACTCGGCGTTAATCAAGTGCTCAGTCTTGTCATAAATTGCCTCTGGCCACTCGGTGGAGTTTTCCTCCTTGTTGAAAAGCGCAAAGTGGATTCTTCCGTCTTTCTTCTCTTCGATCACGCCCAGTTGCTTAGATGCGGCCCATTGACGCAATCTCGCTTTATTTTTTACTCTAAAGGGGGTCGTGCGTGTCTTTGTATTCTGCTCTGTCATATGTTAATTTATTTTTTGTTTAAGCGACTCGTGATTTTCCCGTCAGCAAGTCTTTTGTTCATTCGGGATAGCTGACGGATATTCCATCAGCTTGTTGGGGCTTCAGCTACACCTACGGTGTATATCCAAAGCCAAAAAAAGAGGCTACCGCACCGCAACCTCTACGTTGATAAAAGCTGACTTCCCGTCGTTGAGATAGAGAGCGGCACTAGCATCAGATTGAGGATGACGCACGCAGTTCATGATCTTTTCTGGCAGGATACCCAAGGCAGATAATTCTCCGGCGATTAAATTGAGAATTTCCGCTGGATAGTTCTTGGAAGATTTGAGCACTTTTTCTGTGCATCCGTTGATCGCAAGATAAATGAAATCTTCCAATTCTTCCCCATTTAGCTGTAATGCGGTGCCGATCTTACTTGCCGTGTATTCACCGATCACTCTGTGCCCATGTTCGAGCGAAGAGATCAGCGGCTGACTAACAGCAGATAGCTTGGCCAGTTCCTGAATCGTGAGATTGCAAGCCTTGCGTAAGGTATTTAGTTTATTTGAAAAGTTATTCGGTTCCATATTCTATTTCCATCCTATCAGATTATGCAGTGATGATACAAGCTCATACTGCGCCATCTCTGCGTCTGATTATTTATTGCCTGCCATCCGTCCTATTGTTGTCTCCATATCAAATTATTGTACAGGAATGTAGCACAACTTCTCCGATTGTCAAGAGGCTGACTAGTGGGATAAGCCGGAAGGAATATTTTTCCTCACTAAAAACAAATGGGCCAGCTCCATGGATTTTCCATCAAGCCGACCCAATGAATTCTATGAAATATTGTCAGCGACTATTCAGAACCCGCTGGCGGTCTCGACGCGGATAATTCTGTGGCCGTCACGTTGTCGGCAGCCAAGGTGAAGTGGATCTGCATATCGGGCTTCAGATCCGCGAGCTTGGCAGGGCTTCCATATATTTTGATGACTGCGGTCGGTGTCACCTTGTACGTTTTCTTCTCCGAGGACATCGAATTCCTGGGTTCGACGGTGATCGTCATCGCCGTAGGATCGACGGAGACAATGGCAATGTACACGACCTTTGCCGGGATATTCGGTTTTGGTGGCGGCGCCGCATCAAGCTGGCCGACGGTTCCGGTGATAAACAAAACGACAACGAGGCAGAGGATTGCTTTCATTTGCAAGAATGGCTCACCTGCTGTGCACTGACGAACCCGTGAGTGCATGGTGCTCAAACTTTGCAGCCCGGAACGTATTCAGGCTGTGCAGATGGGCCATGAACGCGACGAAACCGAACACGGCGACAACATGAGTGAAGCGGCGGATGTTGGGGAACATAACTCAATTCTGAAGCATGGACGATGCCCGGCCGAACTTCCTTACCAGACATTTACGTTCCGGTGCACTGGTACTTCGTTCAAGGAACGGTGGTGACAGGTGTAGGCTGTCCAGAGCGTGGAACGGGTCGCGTGGCCAAGTCCATGGTGAACACGTACGTCAGGATGGCCGTGAACGTAAGCACTAATGCGATCCAAAAAATTGGGGAGTGGTGCAGCCGCTTTGTACGCGGTCCAACGTTCTGCTTATCTGACGCTTCGTGGGATTCGTGGCGGGAGGATTTGTTGCTTATGCTCGTGGACTGAACCCTTCGTCAGTTGCTTCGAGAAATGGAAACGAAAAGGCCGGAAGAATGGCAGTCTCCTTCCGGCCCGCTTCTGCTGCGGCCTCAATTTACCAAGCTGTGCCCGTTAATCATCGTCTTCACCCAGTTCATGGGAGGTGCCTGGAACCGGACCACGCATGAACATCTCGTTCGCACCGGGCAGTTCGTTGTGGATCGCTTCCAGCTTACTCCGGATGATACTCAGAAGTTCTGCCCCTGATGCCGGAAGTGGGATGTCGTACCCTGCAAGCATATGACTGCCACGGGCCAACATGTACTCATGAGGTCGGCGGTGTGGCTGCCCCCTTTCCGCTGCCAGCTTCGCCGCGATGGTAAGGCTTACAGAGTACATCGTCCGAAACAACTCCGTTGGCTCCGGCCAATCGGAGCAATCCGAGGAGATAGACATTTGCAGATGTCCCTTCTTAGGGTTAGCTTCGACACTAAACGAGACTCGCGCCGCGAAATGATGATTGACATCAAATTGCAGCGTCCGTTTGAGGGACGACAATTCAATTTTCGGGAGCAAATCAGTCGTAACGGGCACGTAGACTTTTCCCCGCGAAATTTTAACCAGCTTTTCGAGCGGCATTGCACGATTGACTTCGGACGTAGTGAGCGGCTGCATTTTTTTGGCTCAAAGGGTGCCGCCGCAGGATTTAAACCTGCGACGGTCATTGGTTCATGGTTGATGGTTATTTTTGCGCCGCCGATTTCTTCGGATTCACCTGCGCCTGTGCCACCGGTTCAGGTTCGGCTTCGTTCTCGTCCTCGTCAGGATTTTCATCGCTGACCGGTGTGGTGGAAGCCGTTTCGACCGCCGCTGCTGCTTCTTCAGGTTTCGCGCTGAACGCCGCCTGCAAGAGCTTCTTGCGGTTGGCGCGGTGCCTCTTCTCGACGAGCGTCTTGCCCGTCTTCGGATCTTCGATGGTGCCAAGGAAGATGCGGAACTGCTGCTCATCGCTGAGCAAATCCAAGAACGCTTCGGAAGTGGGGTCCAAATCGGCACCCTCCTTCTTGAGCTTGTCCCTGAGCAGTTTCATCTTCGTGTTGCGATCCGGGTTGAACATTACGGTGATGAACTCCGACAAGCGAATGGCTCGTGTTCCTTTTTAAAAATATCCAGTGCAGCCCCAAAGTTTCTTGGATCGTCATCGTCTGGCTTTGCATTAATCAGCCGATAAAAATCGGTGATGGGGAACCAATGATCGTACGGCAGCAGCGCAAGTGCGACTATCCCCCTTGTCTGCGTAGGGGAAAGTTTCTTGGGAGATCCATCAACTGAAACTATGATTTGAGTGGTATTTCCTTGAATCCTGATATGCACAGGCCGTTTTGGAAGAAGAATTGGGATTACTAGCTTAGCAAGGCACAGCAAAAAAGCGTGGAGCGATGCGATGTCTGAATCACTATAGGTATTCGTTGGAGGGTAAAATGAAAATGGGAGCAAGCGGACAATTTCCAGCGAGGAATAAAGGCTCAGAAAGTGTGATAGTGATTCAGAGAGTGCTGGAGAGATTGGTAGGAAGTGCAGTTTTGTATTAAGAGCATCCTGCGCTAACTGGTAGTATTCTTCGGGAATATATACATCATAACGAACTTTTAGAACATTATTTGCTCCTAAAGTTGAGTTGTTCTGCTCCGGCAGATGGACTGCTGAAAACTCATTTGGATCCAATTGTAAACGTTGCACTTCTCTTTCGACCTTCCCCTCCAAGCCATAGCCCAGATTGAAACGAGATTTTTCAAATGAGGTAATCAGTGCGTAAGCAGTTCTGGCCAAAGCTGCATCGTAAAATTTCATCTGAAGATACCAGCGATACTCCAGTCCGCTATCGTAATGCTGGTAAACAGCGATCTTCGACAAAATGCTTTTTATTTCAACCGCAACTGTGATTAGTTCAGGCTTCAAAGGAAGGTAGAGAGGGCCTTTGGCTTCCATAAAATTATTCGATTGATCTATATCTAGCCGAACATCAGATTTCGGATCGCTAGGCTGGCGCGGTTTTGCTTTTTGGAACCAGCGACCAGAATTTTTCTGCGTCCTTTCTCAGAACTGCCTTGTGATAATGCTCCCATAACACCTTCGAACTGTAGTGGCCAAGGTTCATGAGCAGGCGGTCAATGTCACCGTGTTTCGCCAGCCAATTTGAAGCGTATGTGTGACGCATCACGTCTTGAATCCAGTCTTTGAATCCCGCTTTTGAGCGGACAGCACGCAACCGCTTCCTGAGATTTTGTTTGGGCGTGACCAATCCGATGGGAACCCCATGCCGTTCGATGTACCAGTCCATCCACGTTGCCAGCGCAGGTTCAATGTCCACAACACGTCGTCTGCCGGTTTTGGTCACGTCCGCCGGTAAAACGACGTGGCGTTCATCCAACCGGACATGTTCCCATTTCAACCGTTGCAGTTCTTCAGGACGGATACCGGCAAAGAGGCCGAACAGATTGTAGGGCAACAGCCCAGGATCATTCCGTCGTGTAGCCACCAGCAGTTTTGCCGTTTCCTTGTTGGTGAGCACTTCGACTTCTCCGTGTCGCTCACTGGCAAAGTCCAAGGTGGCCACCGGATTCTTGGTCGTCCACTGCTTCTTGACCGCGTAATTGAACGCTGCTCGAAGCACACGGAGCAGCAAATTTCGGTTCGTTTCGGATAAACTTTTCAGAGCAGCGTCAAGGTCCTTGGCTTCAATTTCCGAAACCTTCGTCTCGGCATGATCCGAAAGTTTTGTGAACGCCTGACGAATTTGGCGAGAGTACGCCGCACTTCGTTTCTTTTTTGAGTTGGTGAACTCTTTCTCCAGTTGTTGGACCGTGATGCTCGCCGTCCGTGCTTTTTCCCGTGCCAAGAATTGCTCAACGATTTCGACCAACCGTTGTGGCGATGCATCTCCAAGTAAACGAAATGCCGATGCGGCGGCTTCACGTTGACCAGCGGTCAGCCCGGTTTCAGAAATCCCGAAGTTCTGAATGCGGGTTTTCTGCTGGTCTGCGAAGGTTTGGGCTTCGACCCTTGTGCTGAAAAATCGACGTTCACGCTTGCCGGAATCACTCAGTCCCACGGGAATGTTGATTCTCCACGGATACTGCGACATGCCTGTTTTGACCGGCGTGAACTTGGCTTCCTTCGCCATTGGGCACTGTTGCCCTTTACTGCCCTTAAAACAAGCGATTTTGCGTTTTCACCCGTTTGCACGAGTAAGCATCTTCAGAGGAGAAAGCCATTTACAGAGAGGGCATCAACTCATTCGTAATCAGCAGGTCATGGGTTCGAATCCCATCGTTGGCTCTCTCAGCGCGAAGGACTTATCGCTGAAAATGGTGGAGGATTATTTTTTGGTAGGGCAATTGTAGGCCACTTTTTGTTCCGCAAATAGTGACTTGCCTCTCCGATGGACCTTCGCTCCATTTATCCTTAGGGTGGCCAAAGGCGCTCGACCACGAGGCGGACATTACCAAGGTGCAGGATAGCTTGAGCACGCGAACATTGCCACCACCCGGCTCTACGACCGGCGTAGAACCCGGCCCGAAGATAGTCCGACCTTCAAGGTCGCATACTGATCGACGTACCTTCCCGATAGAGGGAGAGGCTCGTCAAAATTCTCACAGTTGCTGTATGCTTGGAGTCAGGGGTGGGCGGCAGCCGGCGTGGCCAGCGGAACCACGCTGCACCAGGTATGGTTGCCCACTTGCACGGCGCTCACCAGATGGGTCGGCTGGCCTGTTCCCTTGCGGGTCGCGTCGGCAGCGGCGTTGAAAAACTCCGGCCGCTCGCGCCGGTCCACTTCCGTCTCCGTCCCATCGGCCCACCGGATGGTGTGCGTGTAGGCGGTCACCGGGTGGTTCGTCTCCCAATGAACACCATCCTTCGACACCAGTTCCGCCCCGAACCGCTCGTGGCCGGTCAAGGTGCCTTTGCCATCCTCGGCGACCAGATGATAAAGCCCGTCCCGGAACGTCAGGTCGGGATCTTCCAGGGGGGCTTGCGGACAGATGTTCTTGGCGATGGTCTTGTAGACCCCGTTCCAGGCGTCGGCCGAGGCGATGAACATTTGCTGGCGTTGATTTCTGTACGCGAGCAGCACCCGGCCATCTTCCTGAACGAACGGCGCAGGATTGTTCTGGTCGTCCCCGAGCGGCAGGCAAGCATCCAGGCGCGTCCACGGCCCGTCCACGGACTTGGCCCACGCGTAGCCGATCTTGCGCGCCGGACTGCCCACCGCCGAGCCGATGTAGTACAAAACGAACGTGTCGCCGACCTTGACGATCTTCGGGTTGTGGCACATCTGGCCGTCCCACCATTTTCCGCCGCGCCCGTGGAGGACCACCTCCTTGAAGACGTAGGGGCCGACCGGATTGTCCGCCACGGCGTGCACGATCTCCGAATACTGCCGGTAGCCATCCAGCATGCCCACGCCGGCGCTGCCCACGCCCGCGCCGCCCTTGCCGGTCCCTTCCGGCCAGCGTGACGCGAACAGGTGGAATTTGCCGTCCGCTTTGATCAGGGAGCCGCACCACACGTAGTAACCATCCATGCGAAAACCCGCGTTGGTCGGAGCCGGCAGAGAACGATAGGCGGTCTCCGCCGTTCCGGTCACCGGCGCGCCCGCCGCGGATGCCTTGCCCGCCTCATCCGCCGCCACCGCCACGTGCGTCGCTACAATTGCCAGGAGGGTCAACAGCGCCTTCATCATCTTTGCATCAATCATAGCTTTAATGTTTCCAGTTCGCCGCCTGACGGCTCCAAGCTCGGCGACAGGGGCTGACGAGGTCAAGTGTGGAAAAACAAAGAAAGCCCCATCGCTAGCCTCTGTTCGCAGGAGCGCGGCTTGTATGAGCGGATGTGTGTAGATTCGTGGTGCTGCGTGCGCGACGTAATTATTCAGTCCGTGCTCATCAAACGCTGCGTCGACACCGGCATCTTGCTTTTCGCGGCTAACACCGGGGAAAACGTCTGCGACGCCTTCTTGACCGATCCAACCCGGAAAGCGTTGCTCCAAATCCAGGGCGTGTTCAACCAATTGGAGAAAGACCGGCTGGTGATCAAACTGCGGAAGGCACGCGAGGCCAAGCGCCAGAAGACGGGCCGGTGCGAAGGGCGCAAATCCTACGGCGAGCACCGGGAACACGCCGAGTGCGAGAGCGCCGTCGTGGACCTGCTAAAGCAGCTCCGACGAAAGCCTATCGGCGGCGAGCGGTTGAGCTTTGCGGCCATCACCGCTGAACTCAACAACCGGGCCGAGCAGGATCCGGCCCTGCGGCCACGCACCGCCGCCAAGTGGCACCTCACGCAGATAAAGCGTATCTTCACCCAAGCATGACCAATCCGTGCCAAAAACCACCGTTTTTGACACAGATGTAAACAGTCACAAGCTCAACAACAACGGAGGCTGGAGCGCGCTTGTATGAGGAGTTGGGTGTAGATTCGTGGTGCCGTGCGTGGATGCGCGTGGTGACCAGAAGGGCCGCGGGCCAGGCCGGCCAGCCCGACCCGCGGCGAGCCTGGGGTGAGATCAGGAGCGCGTGAGGAGCGTTGCCCTTTGTCGGGGAGCAGCCCGTCTACTGCTAGATCCACTCCAGGCTCTCTGGTGTTGTGACTCGAACAGTTGCCAGAGCGGTCACGGGAGCAGTTTTCCACGACCAGCTCGCATAAACAAGGAAGAGCCAATCCCATGATGGTCACCCACGAACAAGCATCACCCACCACCCTCCACGTCGGTCTCGACGTGGCCAAGCTGACTTTGCAGGTCGATCTCGCGGGCCAGCGGGGCGCGCAACGAGAAAGGAGAGGCGCGCAACGGGTCCAGCGGGGCGCGCAAAGAGGGAGAACGGGCGCGCAACCACTGCGGCGGGGCGCGCAACGGGTCCGGCGGGGCGCGCAACCACTGCGGCGGGGCGCGGAATGGCTGCGGGAACGCGCGAAAGAACGGCATCGGGGGGAGAAAAGCTCCGTTCTCACGGGAGAGGTGCCGAAGTCGCCGAACGGACTCAAGCTCAGCGACAGAGGCTGGCGAAGTCAAGCGTCAAGGTCCGAGAAAACCCCGCCGCCAGCCTCTGTTCGCTGGAGCGCGTTGTTAGGCCATGCACGGAGAACGACCCTTGGGGACTCTGAACTCAGACCTGCGACAGAATACGACGCCTCTGCTCCTGATACTCTGCCTCGGTGATCGCATCGCTGCCACGCATGGAGTCAAGCTTCTGAAGACGTGCCTCCGGCGTACTGCCTGATTGGTCGGACGTGCTCATGCGAACGAAGAAGCGCACGATAAGGATGAGGCCGATGAGGATGGGAGCACCAAGTATGATGAAGCCATCCAATCCCATGAGATTGGAAAACGCGCCTAGTGGAAATGGTGAGATGGATGGTGAGATCATTGGTGAGAGCGGTTTGGAGTGAAATGTTCGGGGCCTAACGGACCCAAGCTCAGCGATGGAGGCTGGCGATGCAAGAGCTGGAATATAGAGAAATGCCCGCCGCCAGCCTCCGTTCGCTGGAGCGCGTGGTTAGGCCGCACGGGTGGGCGGAACGTCTGTAGCGGTGGCAAACTCCTCGACACGCCTCCAATCAAGAATCTGCTCAGTGATTGGCCAAAGGGCAACGATGCGGCGGAAGTAGCCGATGTCGCGCAGGATCATCACGGCGTAGGCGACACCAACGTAGGCTGCCGCAAAGAGGCCGATGGCGAAGTAAAGAAACGCTGCGAACACACCGAAAATAACGAGAACAAGGGCATACGAACGCAGGCTGGCTCGCAGCAAACTGGCGATGGTCATACGCTGCCCTCGGTATCGAAGGTAGAGTTGGAGATTGCGGCGCTGCAACGAGGTCATGGATGGAAGTGTAAGCAGAGGACAGACGAGTGCGGCCTAACTATACTTTGTCAGTAAGAGTTTGCCTGTTGGCAGGGCTGAGGGCAAGTTGTTTGCATGGAGGGATACGAGACACGGCGGCGTTGGACGCCCGTCTGGAAGAGTTCCTGGAGCGGTTGACACCGAGTTTGGGCCGACCCGAGCAGCGGCGGCAAGCCCGCACCTACGTGGCGGGCCTGCTGCTGGAGGGGGAGCGCAAGAGCGTCCAGCCCTTGGCCGGCCGGCTCGGAGCGACGGATAACGGCCAGGCGTTGCACCACTTCGTGGCCCACAGCCCGTGGGCGTGCGAGGGCCTGTTTGCCGCGATGGCCCGGGAGGCCGCCCGGCTCTGGCCGCGTCCGCACGCCTGGATCATCGATGAGACGAGCTTTCCCAAGGCGGGCCGCCACTCGGTGGGAGTCGGCCCCCAGTACTGCGGGGCGCTGGGCAAGATCGCCAACTGCCAGGTGGCCGTGAGCCTGCACTACGCGGCGGGCACGCTGGAGCAGGCGGCCAGCGCCGCGCTGGGCTGGCGCTTGTTCTTGCCGCGCGAGTGGGTCGGCGACGCCGCCCGACGCCAGAAGGCGGGCGTGCCCGCGAGCCTCGCTTACCGCTCCAAGAACGCGCTGGCCCTGGAACTGGTGGACGAGGCGCTCGCCCGCGGACTGCCGCCCGCCCCGGTCTTAGCCGACAGCGACTACGGCGATGATTACTGCTGGCGGGCGGCCCTGCGCGCGCGGGCCGTGGGCTACTGCGTGGCGGTCGAACCCAGGGCCAAGGCGTGGACGAGCGCCCCGGTGGGCAGTCCGCCGCTCCGCCGCCGGTCGGCCCCAGCCCAAAGACCTGTTGCCCGCCCCCAAGCGCCTGGACCAGATCGCCCGCGAGCTGCCACCCCGAGCCTGGCGCAAACTCACTTGGCGCGAGGGCACGCGAGGACCGATGCAGGGCCGTTTTGCGCGCGTGCCGATCTGGGCGAGCCACGGCTACACGCAGCGCCAGCACGCAGGGGAACGCACCCGCGAGTGGCTCTTCATCGAGTGGCCCCAGGACAAAGAAGCGCCCACCGACTACTGGCTGGCCCACTTGGGCAGCGTCACGAAGACGCCCACGCTCAAAGCCTTGGCCGAGCTGGCGCAGGGAACGCTGGCGCGTGGAGCAGGACTACCGCGAACTCAAGGACGAACTGGGCCTGGACCACTTCGAGGGCCGCTCGTGGGCGGGCTGGCACCACCACGTCGCCCTGACCTGCCTGGCGCACCTCTTCTTACAAAGCGAACGCCGCCGCCCATCCACCAGGGCGACGCAAAAAAAACCGGGAAGAAGCGCCCGCCCAGGAAAGCCTGCCGCAGACACGCCGTCGTCTGCACGCCGCTTCTCGTGCGGAGATCATGCGCCCGCTGTCCCTGGTGCCACACCCGCTTCAACACCTCTTAAAAAAGTGACAAAGTAATACTAACGAACTCAAGCTCAGCGACAGAGGCTGGCGAAGAAGGACACGATAAACAGGAAAGACCCGAACGCCAGCCTCTGTTCGCTGGAGCGCGTGGTTAGGCCGCCCGCCTAGAGAGGGCCTCTGGACCGCCGGAACTGAAGACGTGGACCCCGGCCGGGGAATGACGGGCACTGCCGCCGGGAAGACGGGAACGGAGGAACAGACATGCCGGGAGAACAGACCTGCCGACAGGACGGCCCGAGCGGGAACCAACGTGTGCTGGCTCGAACTCGGGATCGGCTTGCCAGCGGCAACGGGAACGGGAACACGCTCGACCTCGAAGCACCCGAGCGAGGATGTTGCTGGGCCTAACGAACTCAAGCTCAGCGACGCCCCCACACCCTGAACCTACACCCCCACAGGAAACTACCGGGGGGCGTTCGCTGGAGCGCGTGGTTAGGGGTGGCGGTGACGAAATCACGGAGGATGCGCTGGAACTGCTGCTGCTCTGTGCCCTCGGCTACGCAAACAGTGAAGTCGAGGGGCAACAGGCTCGGCAGACCGAACTCGTGGAACGGTGCCGAACTTGGCTGCTGAACCGCTATCCGAACGGGTTGGCGCATACTAACTGGCCGGAGTCGGCGGAGTAGACTTCTTGAGTGCGCTTGCTACGAGGTTGTGATCTTGCCCGGATAAAGAGGACCAGCGGGTGTGCTACAGAAGAGCACAACCGATATGGCAACAACGCAAAGCAAGTTCGGCAGGAGATTCGATGAGGAGTTCAAGCGCGAGGTGGTAGCCCTGGCCAGTCGGCCCGGGGCGAGCGACACGCAGGTGGCGCGTGATCTGGGCGTGAGCCCTTACAGCGTGGGACGCTGGAAGAAGCTCTACGGCTCCGCATCGGTAGCCGCCTCTACCCCTAGCGTCAGCGTGCAGGAACTGGAGCGGCGCATCCGCTCGCTGGAACGCGAGAACGCGGACCTGCGCGAGCAGCGAACCATCCTAAAAAAAGCGGTCGCCATCTTCTCCGAACCCCCGCGATGAAGATCGGCGTGATCAGAGCCTTGACGGGGCAACATCCGGTGCGAAAACTCTGCCGCACCCTTGGCGTGGCGCGCAGTGCTTACTACGCCGCGCAGAAGAAGGACACGCGACCGCGCGCCAGGGAGAACGTGCGCCTGGAGGGGAAGGCCCGCGAGCTTTTCGAGGCGAGCGGGCGCACCTACGGCAGCCCACGGCTGGTGGTAGCACTGCGGCGGGCGGGCGAGTCGTGTGGGCGACACCGGGTGGCGCGGCTCATGGCCCGGGCGGGGCTGCGTGCCCGGCAAAAAAGACGGTTTCGTCCTCGGACGACGGACAGCCGGCATCTTTGTCCCATCGCCCCCAACCACCTGGCCGAGCGAGCGCAGCCACCCGCCCGGCCCGGCGAGGTGTGGCAGGCGGACATCACCTATGTCGCTACCAAGGAGGGTTGGCTTTACGTGGCGGGCGTGCTCGACGCTTGCAGCCGCCGGATCATCGGCTGGGCGGCGGACGAGGCGATGCCCACCGCGCTCGTCGCCCGCGCCTTCGAGCGGGCCATCGCGGCGCAGCGGCCCTCGCCTGGGTTGCTCCACCACTCGGACCGCGGCAGCCAGTACGCCAGCGATGCCTACCGCGAGTTGCTGCGCCAGCATGGCGTCATTGCGAGCATGAGCCGGGCGGGCAACTGCTACGACAACGCCAAGATGGAGAGCTTCTGGGCGACGTTGAAAACTGAACTCATCGACGGGCGGGTGTACGCCACCCGTGCGGAGGCCAAGAGTGCGATCTTCCACTACATCGAGGTCTTCTACAACCGGGCGCGGCTCCACGGCGCGCTCGGTTTTTACTCGCCCGTGGACTTCGAGCGCAACCTGAACTAAAACAACAAAAACCCGGCACTCCGCCTGGTCCTCAAAACCGGGACAAGATCAGTTGCTACGCTCTAGCGCCGCTTGGCTTGCGGGTTCTGAATGGGGGAACATCATAAAAGTGGCCTTCAGTGTCTGCATGGCTTGAGCGAGTTCATGGATTGCCTCGCGCTGTTCTCTGAGTGCTGTGATGATTTCTTCGTTGCTCATAACCGTAACCGTACAAGATGATGCCAACCCTAGCCACCCCTAGCCTTGCGGTAGTGGCAGCGATGATCGCCGTGGCTCTGGTCAGAAGCCATGGCACCGACAGGACGCTACTGACGCAGATTACGTTTGATGCTCTCGATCTCGCGTTTCAGGTCAGAAAGTTGCCTCTCCAAATCCGTTGCCTTCTGCTTCGTTTGCGATTGTTCGCGCTCAAGCGTCGAATGCTTGCGCTCAAGGTCAGAATACTTTCGCTTCAGGTCGTCAATTTCGTAGCTCATGATGTTTATGGTAAAAAGAGGCGTAGCCACCCCTAACGGACCCAAGCTCAGCGACAGGCAGCGGCGACGCAAGGCTCGACAAGCAGAAAAGACGGGAACGCTGGTGTCTGTTCGCTGGAGCGCGTGGTTAGGCCCGCGCCTACAGAGCGGATGGCCCGAACGATGGACGGCGACTCGGCCGGGGGAATGATGGGCGCTGCCGGCCGAAGAGGACGAACGAAGCGGGTGGTGCGCCGGAAGGACAGACGCGAACACGAAAGAACGGGGATCGACTCGACTGCGAGCGAACGGGAGCCCGCCTGCCATCGGGAACACAGACGAAAGACTCAGGGCCTAACGAATCCAAGCTCAGCGACGGAGGCTGGCGAAGTCAAGCGTCGAACTCGGAACAGACCCCACCGCCAGCCTCCGTTCGCTGGAGCGCGTGGTTAGGCGGCCTGTGGACGAAATCAAGCCAAGGCCCTTGGCGCACGAAGGGTACTTTCCCGCTAACCAACGGCAAAACGGTTGCCAAGCAAACGCTTGCGGGATTTCCAACCCAATGCGGCGAGGAGCAACAACACGACCCATGTCGAAGGTTCGGGCACGGCGGGCGTGAAAAATGTCACTTGGAGATCGTTCGACGCGTCTTCGGAATAGGTAGCCGTGTATTCGCCAGCAAGACCACCCATGAAGTTCGTCGTGATGTTGGCAGTGTTGAAGCCCGTGGTGCTGGCCGAGGTGATCAGCGTGTAGGGCGTGCCGGTTTGCAGGACAGTGCCGGTAGAACTGGTTACAGCCTCGAAGTTGAAATTCACTGTGCCGAGGATTAGTGCGCCGGTGGCCGTCGTCCCCGTGCCGAGGAAAATCCTGTCGCTGGCGCCAGCGGCCGTGGTCGCCAGGTCGAAGTTCAGCACGGCGTTGGTGAGAGTTACCCCGCCGGTCGTGCCGAGGCGCAGTGTGCCGACATGTTGGAAGGTCTGACCGGCTGACATCCCAGGAGTGATCTGACCGCCGCTGCTCACCGTCAGCGCGCCGCTCGACACGCCGTTTGAACCTGCAAGCACCGCTGTGCCTCCCGTCACGTTTACCGCGCTTGTGCCAGTCAACGATCCCGAAGTCAAGGTCGCGGAATCGTTGAGGATCAGGGTGCCGACCGACACCGAGGTCGTGCCGGTGTAGGCGTTGGCGATGGTGGCCGAAGTGGACGCCAGCGTCAGGCTGTTGGAGATGGACCCCGCGTTCACGCTCACTCCGGTCACGTTGGAGCCGACCGTGCCATTGACGACATAAAAGGAGGTAGCAGCGAGGTTGCCAGCGGTGAGCGTCCCGCTCATGTTCACGCCGCCGTTGATGGTCACGACGCGGCCGGTGGATGCAGCGAGGATCAGGTTGGTGGGAGTCGTCGCTCCCGAGGCGGTAATGATATTGCCGTTGAACGTCCCGGCGACGCTGGCAAGGTTGTTGAAGGTCCAGGTCTGGGAAGCGGTCAGGCCGATGTTCGCGTTGACGATCAGATAACCGTTATCGACCACACCCGAGCCGGTGCCGTTCGTAAAGCGCTGCACCGTGATGCCGCCAGAACCGATATCGAGTTCCTCGGACATCGAGGTGCCGAGGGTCAGGGAATCTGTATTGCTACTGGTATTCCCGGCGACGGTGACGTTGATTCCGACGACCGTCTGCGGGGCAGCCGCCGTGCCGTTGATATCAATGGTCGAGGCGGTGCTGCCGCTCGTAGCGTCGGTCGTAGAAGCCTGCGCCACGAAATTGACGGTATCGGCCGAGGTCGGCGTCGTGGAGAAGGTGCCCGGCCCGCCCGTGGAGCTGGTATTCAGAAAGGCATCCGTCCCCAGCGTGCCGGCGGACGAGGCAGCCGAGCCAGCGGTGGTGCCGTTCGTGTCCCAATAGTACGTGGTCGCCTTGGTGGTTCCGCTCCAGATCCCTGCGGCAACTGCGCCGCAGGTCAGCAGACGGGAAAGAATCAGATGCCCCTTGCGGTAGGGAGAGGTCTTGATGGAAAAGGGGCAGATTTTCATGTGGATACCGGATGACTAAAAGCTGGGGCGAGACATACAACTCGCTGCTTTATACCGCACCGCACACCGCCTGGAAACAACATTCTAGGCTCGGCTCTTTCTCACCGTAAAAATTTGCAGTCTCCGACTTTTGCGCCTCGAAGCCGGGAACGAAGGAGGGCATACGAGTAAGTGACCGAGCACCGCCTAACGAATCCAAGCTCAGCGACAGAGGCTGGCCAGGTCAAGCGTGGAGTACGGAAAAGACGCGACGGCCAGCCTCTGTTCGCTGGAGCGCGTGGTTAGGCCCCCGCCTACAGAGGGACTTCTGGTCGGCCCGAAGGACAGACGGCCCCTCCGGCGGGGGAATGACGGGCGCTGCCGCCGGGAAAGGCTGCGCGGAGCGGACAACGACCCCGGAAGGCAGACCGTGGCGACGGAGCGAATGGGAACAGACGCCGACGACGAAGCGAACGGAGACAGACGTGCCCTCGGAAAACCCCACGCGAGAGACTCAGGGCCTAACGACCCAAGCTCAGCGACAGGCAGCGGCGAGGCAAGGCGAAAAGGTCCGAGGAGAAGCCGCCCGCCGCTGCCTGTTCGCTGGAGCGCCTTGTTAGGCACGTGAGTACGAAGTCTGCCGCCGGAAGGACCGACGACCCGCCGGCGGGGGAATGATGGGCACTGCCGCCGGGAAGGGCTGAGCGAAGCGGTGGACGAACCCGAGGGCAGACCGCGACTACGAAGCGAACGAGGACCGACGTGCCGGCCAAACACACAACAGAGAGGAAGAGGGCCTAACGGACCCAAGCTCAGCGACAGAGGCTGGCGACGCAAGACATGGAACACAGAAAAGAGCCGACCGCCAGCCTCTGTTCGCTGGAGCGCGTTGTTAGGCGATGGCACCCTGCCAGAGGACGCTGAAACGAAGCTCCGCTGCGCTGCGGAGGTCCGATTCAGGCTGAAACGAGGCTCCGCCACGCTGCGGAGGCTCAAATGACGCTGAATCGGAAGTCCGCAGCGCTGCGGCGGCCCAAATGACGCTGAAACGAAGCCCCGCGACGCTGCGGCGAGGCAAATGACGCTGAAACGAAGCCCCGCGACGCTGCGGAGGCTCGATGGACGCTGAATCGGAGGTCCGCAGGGCTGCGGAGGGACGATGGACGCTGAATCGGAGGCCCGCAGAGCTGCGGCGAGGTGATTTGCGCTGAATCGGAGGCCCGCAACGTGGGACGGAGGACGCGAATCGCCTAACGGACTCAAGCTCAGCGACAGAGGCTGGCGAGGCAAGACGTGAAGTACAGAGAAGAGCCCACCGCCAGCCTCTGTTCGCTGGAGCGCGTGGTTAGGCCGGTGGCGTTCAAGGGGCGAAATGATGCCAGAGAAAAGCGCCTCCGCCAAGCGCGCAGAAGCCGAGCACCACCTCTGCGAGCACCGGGAACAACTGCTCGGCTGCGACGAATGCAACCACGGCAAACACGGAAGCGAACACGACCGGAAAGAAAAGCGGAAAAGGCAACGGCGACTGACTAAAAAGCTGGAAGACAAAGCCAAGGCCGAAACCAAGAACAGCACCAACGAGGGAACAGAGAAGTCGCGTATTCATGGCGGTGGTTCTGGTGGCCTAACGAACTCAAGCTCAGCGACAGAGGCTGGCGAGGTCAAGCGTGAAGGTCCGAAAAGAGCCGACCGCCAGCCTCTGTTCGCTGGAGCGCGTGGTTAGGTCTTGGGCGTGGCGGTCTTGGTGAACTGGATCGAAAAGGCGTACTTCACAAGCTCAACGTCAGGAACCATAGAGGCTGCTTGCTGCAAGTCTTTGCTGATCTGTCGGGCGATGATGATGCCACGCACCCGCTGCTTGGGCTTGGCGATGTGTTTGCGAACCCAACCCATGTATTCAAGAATCTGGTCAATCGTCTGCCTCTTTGCGGTGGCTCGCTTCGTCTCGATGACGACGTAACTCATGGCGGCATCTACCGCCAGAATGTCGATAAAGCGGCCCCCGGCGGGAATCTCTGCGCCGCCGATGCCGCCCTCCACGCAAAGAGAAAGTCCCTCCTCAATCTCATCGAGGTGACGAAGGCAATAATCGTGCAAAACAGACTCGTAGGCGAACTCAGGCTCAGACTGCATCGTAGCGAACTCGATGGCTGTCGCCACGTCGCCCTCTGCAACTTCGGCCGCGTACCACCCTTTCGAGTCGCCGGTTGATCTCTGCTTCACAAGGCGTGGTCTGCCGTCCCGTATCCTGTACAACGGCCTCTGGCTCCAAAGCCAGAACTTGAATTCCTCGCCCTCCCCCTTGGTGGAGATAAAGATTTGCCGCTTACCAGTCCCATAGTAAAGCTCTCCATCCTCTTGGATGGTGCCCCCGATCTGGTCTTTGAGTTGCTTGAGTTTTGGATGAGGCTTCACTGTTTTCATAAAGCGTGTGTTGGAAAGACCTAACGGACTCAAGCTCAGCGACAGAGGCTGGCGAGGAAAGACTCAACCACGAAACAGACCCCGCCGCCAGCCTCTGTTCGCTGGAGCGCGTGGTTAGGCCCGCGCCTACAGAGCGCTGGGGAACGGAGACAGACGTGGCACCGGCGGGGGAATGAAGGGCGCTGCCGCCGGACGAGGCTGAACGGAGCGGGCGATGCGCCGGAACGAGGGACAGAATGACGAAGCGGGCTGAACGGGAACCGACTCGACTTGGTGAACGGGAACCAGCGTGCCACTCGCCAACACAGAGGAGAGACCCAGGGCCTAACGGACTCAAGCTCAGCGACAGAGGCTGGCAAGGACAGACTATGGATGCAAAACAGACGTAGCGCCAGCCTCTGTTCGCTGGAGCGCGTGGTTAGGCACCGCGCCTACAGAGCGGCCGAACGTAGGACAGACGGCGACTCGGTCGGGGGAATGAGGGGCGCTGCCGGCCGAAAGGGAGGAACGAAGCGGATGGCAACGCCGAAACGAGGAACGAGGACACAAAGCGGGCCGAACGGGAACCGGCGCAACCTGGCGAACGTGGATCGGCGTGCCACCCGCCAACAAAGAGGAAAGACCCAGGTGCCTAACATTGTATTAGGTCTCAGTTTTGGGAGTTTACACGGAGCATCTTGCCCTTGGCAAGGCCAGAAAATGCTTCACTTCTGCGGCAAAAACCGGTAAACACCGCATTTGTGACGCATAGCAGAGCCGTTTTCCTCTGTGGGACACCGGATTTTCTATCACTATTGGCCACGCCAGACGGATCACTTCCATGAATCAGCCCACCGCTCCCAAGCTGCTCGACCAGTTGCGCGACCGGCTGCGCTACAAACGCATGAGCCTGCGCACCGAGGAAGCCTACATGGGCTGGACCCGCCGTTTCATCGTCTTCCACGGCAAGCGCCATCCCTCCAGCCTGGCCGAACCGGAAGTCGTCGCCTTCCTGCAAGATTTGTCCGCCTCCAACCAGGTGGCAGCTTCCACGCACAACCAGGCCCTCAACGCCCTCGTCTTCCTGTACGCCGAGGTGTTGCAACGCCCCCTGGGCGAACTCCACGGGCTGGAACGGGTCAGGCGACCGGCCCGGGTGCCCATCGTCCTGAACCGACAGGAGGTCGGCGCGCTCTTGGCCCAACTCGACGGCACCCCGTGGCTGGCGGCAGCGTTGCTCTACGGGGCGGGCTTGCGGCTGATGGAATGTTTGCGCCTGCGGGTGGGTGACATCGACCTGGAACGACGAGTGGTGACGGTACGGGCCGGCAAAGGTGGCGGGGACCGGCGGACTTCGCTACCGGAAAAGACAGTCGATCCGTTGCGTGCCCACCTCGACCGACTCCACGTGCTCTGGCAACAGGATTACGGCACGGAGCGTTCATCGACCGCCGAGAAACTTGCCGGGGTGTATCTGCCCAACGCTTTGGGAGCCAAGTATCCCAACGCGGGCCGTGAATGGCCGTGGCAATGGGTGTTCGCAGCGAAGGAGTATTCCCATGATCCACGCAGCGGCCTGCGCCGGCGTCATCACTGGCACGAGCAGTCGCTCCAGCGCGTGGTCAAGAAAGCGGCCCTGGCAGCCGGGCTGGCCAAGGCAGTGAGCCCACACACCCTGCGCCACTCGTTTGCCACCCATCTGCTGGAAAACGGCACCGACATCCGCACCGTGCAGGAACTGCTTGGGCACCGGGACGTGGCGACCACCATGATCTACACCCACGTGCTCAACCGACCCGGCGTACTGCCCGTGCGAAGCCCGCTGGACTGAAAACTGGTGTCCTCAACAGCATTCACGATGAGGACCGACCGCCGTTAGCGTCAACCGACGCTCTCGGGGGGGGGCACGGAGGTTGTGCAAGTGTTTCCACCAGCTCCCCTCGCGGCCACCGTCGGTGGGCCCCTGCGTCCAGTGGGGCAGTGGAGCAGATCTTCTTCCATTCATACTGGAAGAAGAGAAAAGAGGGACACACTTACCTGTCTGTACCGCCAACACCGGACATCCGCCTCACTGCTCAACCGAAGCGGAGTTGCTTTTCCCTCCGGTGAGGGCACCTGTACGCATGGCCACCTTCCACGACCTCACCACCGCCCAACTCAAACAAGCCGTCCAAATCAGGGAGCAAATTGAATCCCTGCAAGAAAAACTCGATGCCCTACTGGGTGGATCTTCACCGGCTTCATCCTCCACCACCACGACCACGAAGACAAAAGTGGGCCGTGCAAAAGGAAAACGCACCATTTCCCCAGAGGCTCGTGCTCGGATGGCAGCGGCTCAACGAGCACGTTGGTCCAAGGTCAAATCTCCGTTCGATGAACCTGTAGAGAACGGCGCAAAGAAATCGGCGTCCACAAAGTCGTCTCCGAAGAAACGGACGTTCTCTCCTGAAACCAAGGCCAAACTGGCGGCGGCAATGAAAGCACGGTGGGCGGCCAGGAAGAAGGGTGCACCGGCACCGGATGCCCCGGCCAAATAATGGGGTGTCCCCAAGCGGGGACAGTGGATTCTCGGGGATATTTCAGAGCAAAGTGTTCCACTCGGCTCTGGTATATCGGTTCCTTCCAGGCGTGCCAAAGCTGGTCCGTCCACGCAAGCTCAGCGCTCGGCAGGAGAAGACTGTCCTTGGCTGGCCGACAGGGCGAGAAGCATTACGCCTTCCGCTCGGGTCAGCTTTCTCACGTTTTCTTTTTGCCGACTAAGGTGCCTGGCTGACCTTCAAGCGTAGAAACAATTTGGATGCGTTGCCCTTGGCAACCTTCGATAGAATTGTTTGAGTGAACCCGTCACTGGCGAGGATCGTATTAACAGGGGCGGCATCCACCCAACCAGAAGGGCCACTGGACAGGTTGCTGGACTGTTGAACGATGTACGTCAGATCGGACGCTCCCAGCACTTTGGTGTAGGTCAGCGTCAGGTAAGTGCCATCGAAGCCGTACTGTGGACGCGCGCTGGCCGGTGCAGGTTTGGTCGGATCGAGATTGAGCGCATATTTCAGCAGATTATTCAGACCGTCACCCGACGGGTTAGCGCTCGATCCGCTGACGGAAAGATCCGCCAACTGGGTGGCGCTGAAGTAAGCATTTTGCCAGCGGCTGAAAGTCACCTGGGGAGCCGACTGCGCCATGACGGCCAGCTTTCCACCATGGTTGAGCACGGCCCATACGACATGGTTTGCCGTGTCCACGCCCGAGCGGCCCAAGCCGGCGTTGCCGTCGAACGCGCCGGTGCCGGGCGCGGCCGGATATCCGCCCTGGTTTCCGTCAACGGCGTTGACCCAGGCGCTACCGTTCCACCAGCCGAGCATGAGCGCGCTGCCGGAGCCGTAAAGGGTGGTCGCCGTCGCCGGATCATAGCTCATTCGCACGACGTAGGAGTCCGTGGACGAGGCGCTGACCGTGGCCATGTCACTGCATGCGCCAGCCAGCGTCGCGGTATCTACCGTGATCGTGCCGAAGCTGCCTGCCCCTGCGGTCGAGACGCCACCAAGAAGATCAACCGCCGAGCCCAGGCCGCCCAAGTGGCTCGTATGAAAGCCCGCAAAACTATCGCCGCCGACGTAGCGCATCGTCCGGCTGTTGATCTGGGCGGCGAATGCCTGCGTATTGCCAAAAGGATCGAATCCAGTACCAGCGACCTCCGTGGCGTCGGGAGCGATAACTGCAGACTGAAGCGTCCAGCGGGGAAATGTCACGCCGTACTCGGTGGCCAGCATTGACTGGAGAATACGCATGCCATGCACCTGGTCCCAGACGAATGCCGCCGACGCAGAGGTGCCGACAATGACCCCGCCGTCCCGGGAGACACTCGTGGCCGAGTTGTCATTGCTATTGATCGGTCCCAGATTGCCAAGGGATACGGGCGCGTTGTTTCCCACCCAACGCACCGCCTGCTGGCCGTTCGCATCATTGCCCCAGCCGACAACCGTCTGCCCGTCACCGGAAATTCCGTTTGCGATGCAACTGCTCGACCCGCCCGCCAGATCGGCCAAGCCAGTCATGCCTCCACTCTGCGTCCAGCGGAAGGCCTGGACATTACCCGAGGCATTATACGAGTACCCGACGACGACGCTGCCATCGCCGGAGACACCCGAGCCGATACTATAGCTGCCTCCGCTGGCAAGTCCTCCAAGTGAGGCCGAGGCGTTGCCCTTGTTCATGTCCCAACGGACGGCGCGGGTGCTCTGAACGCTCGTTCCATCCCCCGCGCTGCCGACGATCACGGAGCCATCCGCCGATACCGCCTGAGCGCCTCCGCCCGCGTAGCCGGAGGGAAAATTGAGTGCGGTCATTGACCCGTTTTTGATTCTGAACGCGTAGGAAGTGCTGCCACTCGGATTGCTCCCGACAATCGTGCTGCCGTCGGCCGAAACCGCGTAGGCGGCGCTCGTGGTGCCGATCCCTGGTGTTTGCGCCAGATCGACCATCCCGCCGGCAGCGGTCCATGAGAATCCCGTGAAGGGGCTGCCATCGTCGCCCGTGCCGACGACCACCGCTCCTCCATTGCTCACGGACGCGGCCGTGCTGTTAATGTTGCCGCCCAAAACATCACCAAGTCCGCCGCTGAACTGCGTGCCCATTTCTCGGGGAGTGAGGAGGAATGCGTGCGCGTGCCCGTCCGCGAGCGAGCCAGTCGCAGCTAGCTGACCTTGATCGTTAATGCCTGATAAAGTGACACTCGAAATCCCCGATAATGATGGCAGCAACGTATACACATCACGCATCACCCTGGCGGAATAAAGAAACGAATGATAAGTCTGGTTGTCGCTCAGGAGCGAGTAGCCTACTACCTGGCCAGACGAGTTGATAGAGTTAGCGTTACTTGTGCCGCCGCCAAGGGTGCCCAGATCGATTGCGCTGTATGTCACAGTCGACGGCGGAATAAAGTGGACGTAAGTCAGCGCCGCATGATCCCCTATAGAATAGTAATTTTGTAGCACGTTAGACTGGCCTACGATTTGACCTGCCGTGTTGATGCCAGAGACTGTAAGAGGAAAGACGTTGGTGGTGTAATTGTTATCGGCCCAAGCGGCGAGATCGATGCTATACGTCGCGCCGTTTACGGCTTGCCAAAGCACGGGATGGTCTTGGTCGTAGCCGCTGACGGTGGCATCGCCAACAACCGCGCCGACTGTGCAGGCGGACGCCTCGCTGAACACGCCTCCCAGCGTGCCAAGATCGAGTTGACTGGCCACTCCATTGTTGACGGAAAAGAGTGTGGCATGGTTATCGCCATTAGCGAGTTCGGAATATCCCGCGGCTTGACCTGCATTGTTAATGCTGGTGGCACGACTATAGGTCCCAAGAGAGCCGAGATCGATTTGCTCGACTGCACCGTTGACTACGGAAAAACGCGCGGCGTGAAGATAGCCATTCGTCGCAGTTGTAGAGATACATCCGGCGAACAATCCCGCATTGTTGATGTTGTAAACGCCCCCTCCGGATGACGCGTATATAATCGTGTCGGTAACCGTGCCATTAGACAATGAAAACAACGCTGGATATTGTTCAGAATAGCCATCGGAATCTGGTGCAGAGTTGATCCCACCGAGGATTTGAGCGCTATTGTTGATACCGTTGGCGAAGCTGCCAGTCATGCCGGGCGGTATTCCCAAATCCATCAGTACATAGTCCGACAACACCGTTGCGCCGGAAGTCGCAGTTCCACCAAACACCCGGGCGAGGCGTTGGCACGCGAAGCCGTTGACTTGGGTAAATTGCCCAGCGAGGATGATGTTGCCGTCCCCTTGCACCGCCACGGTTCGCACCTCGTTGTCAGCGGTGGCAATAAAGCCGGCATCGAGAGTGCCGTCCGCGTTTAGGCGGGCGATGGCGCTGTGTGCGACCCCGTTGACCTGCGTGAAGAAGCCCCCGAGAATGATTTTGCCGTCTCTCTCTACCGCGAGCGTCGAGACATAGCTGCTTCCGTGGAGAGTTCCAGTGGCGCTTGCGTTGAAGGTTCCGTCCAAGCTGCCATCGGGATTCAGGCGTGCAAGGTAGCCATGGTTAAAGCCGTTTACTTGCGTGAACGAACCCCCGATGACAATCTTGCCGTCGGCTTGCAGCGCAACTGCATCAACCTGATTATCTAGCACCGGCGCGAACTGATTGTCCAGAGAGCCGTCAGCATTGAGCCGTGCAAGATAGGAACGTGCGAAGCCATTGACCTGCGTGAACGTGCCTGCCACCAAGACTTTTCCGTTGGGCTGCACGGCAACGAACAGAACGGGCCCGTTGACGCGCGCGCCAAAACCTTGATCCCAGTTGCCGATCCCGTCGAGACGCGCGAGAAAAGGGACGGTGGGGTAATCGGTATAATCGTAGCCAATTTCGCCGAAGAAGCCGCCGAAGATCGATTTTCCATCAGGCTGCGAGGCCGAGGCAAGCACGTAGGAGTCGGCGGCAGCAACGAAGCCAGAGCTGTCGAGCAGAGCCGTTGGCATTCAGGCGGGCGAGACAGCTCCGCGAGACACCGTCGACCGCAGTGAAGAGACCGCCGATCAGCATCGTTCCATCCGGCTGCAGGGAGAGGGTATACACCCGCCCATTGGACACGCTGGCGTGGAAATTCGGATCGAGCGAGCCGTCAGTGTTCAGTCGGGCGACGCCGTTATACGTAGCGCCATCCACATTCAGAAACGATCCCCCAATCACGATCTTGCCGTCGGGTTGTACAATGGTGGCGAGGACCGTGTTATCAGCATTCGCACTAAAGGTGGGATCGAGTGCGCCAGCCTGGCAGTGGCCGCGCATCGGCAGCGCCAGGATCAACAAACCGGCCAAGATAGAGTCCGCCCGGACCCAGGAAAGAACGAATTCCATCGCCCAAGTTTTTGGGCGGTGCAAGCGCGGGGCGGGTTTGGCTATGCAGATCATAAGTAGCAAATTATAAACCTGCCCGGGTCATGATACGGTGGTCTCTTGCGGCGCGGATCGTAACGTCCCGGTCACTGACTGTCTATTCCCCAAAATCCTGTAACTTTCGCCTGCCGGATTTCCGGTAGTCAGAATGCCTGATGTTCAGCAACTTGCGCTGAGTCTTCAGGCGTATTAGCCTCTCCTATCCCGGCAGGAAACCGGACCGGCTGACGCATCCGGCGAGGCTTGGATGGGCGATACTTGTCCGGGACGTTTCCACGCCAGCGAAGCGAGGCCTACTCCAGAGAACGAATGTAAGAGATGAAAGCGGACTCGAATCCGGGCGTAAGCGCACGAACCGGTGACGCATTGTCTCCTCTCGCGCGCGATGACGATTCGCCTGTGCAGGCGAACGGCACGCAGCGGTGCTTGCGCATCGTTTTAGCCGAAGATCACGCTTTCGTGCGCGAGTTGATCCATGAGTTGCTTTCGCGCGAACCACACTACCAGGTGGTCGCCGAGGCGAGCACGGCCAAGGAGGCCATCAGCGCCTGTCAGCAGTTTTCCCCTGACATCCTCATCCTGGACATCAATTTGCCCGGCGAAAGCGGACTGGAAGCGATCCCCAAGCTCAAGCGGCTTTGCCCCAAAACACGCATCCTGCTTTGTTCGGGCTCCGTGACTGAGCAAGGCATCGTTGCGGCTCTACGCACCGGAGCAGACGGGTTCATGGAGAAAACCCACAGCCGAAGTGTGTTTCTAGAGGCGGTCGGACGGATCGCCGAAGGCAAGCACTATTTCTGCACGCGCAGCACCAAGCTCCTGGCAGAAATGGCACGCGGGCTGCATCCGGAGGCGAAAGAGGAAGCCTCGGAACTAACCGCGCGTGAAAAGGAAATTGTCGCATTGATCGCCAGGGGTTGCACGAACAAGGAAATCGCCTGCAAGCTGCACATTGCCGTAGGCACCGTTGACACCCACCGCACCAACCTTATGAGAAAGCTGGGCGCGCGAAACACCGCGGAACTGACTCGTTACGCCATCGAGCGGCGGCTCGTCTGAAGAACCTTTTCGCAAATCCTGTCCCAAGGCCCGGCAGGTGTAACGGGTGTCCCAATGTGGGGACAGTGGGTTCTCTGGAATATTTCAGAGAGCAGTGTTCCACTCAGCTCTCCGATATCGGAGAGCACACACGACTGGCTGCTGGTGACAAGATTTGCACCAGTTCACCCAGCAACGGCGTGCGCCCCAACGGCCTCACTTGCTGAAAATCTGCCCCGTGTCGAAGCGGTAGAAATAGCGGATGCCGTTCGTGTTGTAATGGCCGGGATTGCTCGGGTCCGGGTAGTAGTAAAGTACGGTGTTCAACGTGAAGTCGTAGAGATATGGGAACGGAAATGAAGGGCTGGTGTAAAAGAACCCGCCGCTCTTGAAGTCGTACAGATAGACACCGTGACCACTGTCGTTGGCGTCGAAGACGTACTCATACCCCAGGTCGAAGTGGTAGATGTAGGCCGGGTCGGCCAAGTAGGAGTAATACCCAAACGGGTTGCCGTTGGGAAACGCCAAGTAATACACCCCGTTGGAAAGCGCCGTCTCATCTGCAAAGAAAGACGGGTGGCTACCCGTAGACCCTGGGGCATGCGCGAAAGCAATAAGCCTGGGGTTGTTCAGACCTGTGCTGGCGAATAGCGAGGGTGTACCGTCCGGGGTGAACTTTTCAATGGTGTTATTGCCTCCGTTCGCCACGTAAAGATTACCCGCTGTGTCGAATGCCAAGCCGGTCGGTTCCTTCAGGCCAGTACTTGCAAATACGGACGAAACCCCGTCTGGGGTAATCTTTGTAACCGTGTTGTATAGCTCCGATGACGCGTAGAGATTTCCCGCTCCGTCAAAAGCGAGTCCGAAGGGCTCTTCTACGGCGGTAGTGAAGTCCGAGACGGCCCCCCGGGGGGTGATCTTTTGGATGTTGCTGCCGCCGAAGTTTGCCACGTAGACGTTGCCCGTGCCGTCAACGGCGATGCCCTCTGGTTCATCCGAAAAGGAGATCACCGAAGAGGAGTCACTAGGCGTGATTTTCACGACATCCGCACCCTCGCCGTCCGTTGCGTAGAGATTGCCCGAGGCGTCGAAGGCCAGGCCGCTGGGGGCAATCAGATGGGTGTTGTCGAACACCGAGACAACTCCGGCCGGAGTGATTTTGACGATCGTGCTGTTTCCAGCATTGGCCACAAAGAGGTTTCCCGCCGCGTCGAACGCCAAGCCGTAGGGGCCATCCAGGCCAGTGCTGGCGAACACCGAGGCTGTGCCATCCGGGGCGATGGCCTCGATAGTGTTATTGCCAGAGTTCGCCACATAGAGCGTTTGCGCGGATAGCGTGCCAAGCTGAGTGAGAAAAAGACCAAGGATAGTAGCCCCAGCGAGAGCGAGACCGTGGATGGAGGAGGTTTTCACAGCGAGGGGATTGAAAGAGATGATAGTGGACTACTTGGTGATGGTCTGGCCCGTGGCGAAGTCGTAAAAATAACGCACCCCGTTCGTGTTATAGTGGCCTGCGTGGTTCGTGTCAGGGTAGTAGTAGAGCACCGTCTTCAACGTGAAATCATACAGATATGGAAAAGGGAAAGTCGGTGATGTGTAGAAAAAGCCTTTGCTCTTGAAGTCGTAGAGGTACACACCGTTTTTGCCGTCCGCCGCGTCAAAGATGTATTCGTAACCAAGATCGAAGTGGTAAATGTAATGCGGATCTGAGAGGAAGCTGTAGTAGCCGAAGTAATTGCCATTGGAGAAAGCCAGATAGTACACACCGTTGGAAAGTTCCGCCTCATCTGCAAAGAAAGAGGAAGGTGTGACCGTTGAAGTGGAAGGCGGGGACTGGATCAGTTGACGCATACCAGCTACACGAAAGCCCATCTGCTGGCCGTTGTAGGTGCCGTAGCCCACGACCACATCGCCATCAGACGAAACCCCTGTAGCTTCGGTGAGATTTGACCAGCCGCTTAAATCTGTCCCGGCATTCTGCAGGATCGAGTAGAGCTCATAGATGTAAGCACTACCCAAGCTCACTCCCGACCAAACAACCGCCTCCAAGATGGTCCCATCAGGGTCGTAAGTGCCGCTGCTTCCCACGATACAGGTGCCGTCCGCTGACAACGCCGTCGCAATGCTGTAGTTATCGCCAGCCGGAACGGGCAACGTCCAGATCAAGCTGCTCTGAGCTGGCCTCCAGAAAGTCGCGCTGGAGGTGCCATTGATGACTCTCGCAGAAGTTCCAATGAAAGCACCATCGAACCCGCCATCAAGAATGCTCGCGCTCGCGCCCTGCCCGGTCGCTCCCGCGATGGTGGAACCGTTCGACGAGATGGCTACCGCAAAGCTGAGAGTGGACCCGCTGAGAATTCCTAGACTGCTCATCGAGCCCCCTTGCCAGAGGAAGGCGGTTGGGTGGGAAATGTCAAACCCATCGGTACTCGCGCTGTAACCCACGACACGGGTGGGTGAGAGCGAAACCGCGTGAGCGGTGCTCAGATTGTCACCCGGCAGGAAGCCCAGGGAGACAGGTTGGACGCCAGGCGCAGGAAGAGTTCCGTTGCCGCCCCACATCACCGCAACTCCGTTCCCTCCCAAGCCGAATGCGTCACAAGATCCCACGATGGCACTACCTCCTCCAGCGACACCGAAGGCGAAGCATTGCTGAGCAACCGACTCATCCAACGGCCCCAAGGCGATCAGTCCGGCAGGGTGTCCGTCAGCAGTGAATGCCAAATCGCCGCCGTATCCGACGATAGCTGTGCCATCCTCGGAGATGGCGGTGCCGGTCGACACGTCATCGCCCGACAGAAAGCCGAGGCCATAAGGTATCCAGGTCAAACCGCCCGAGGTATTGGTGAAACCCGCCTGGAACGCCTCATAGTCGCTGGCATCTTCTGAAAGTGCTGTGCCAACGACGGTGGAACCGTCACCAGAGACACCGGTCAGTGCGCACGACGCATAGCCGGGCAAATATACAGCGGTAATCGTCGGCGCGCTGTGTGCATTGGGGTTGAGCCGTAGCGCGAGTGCAACGGCGAACACGAGTGCAAATTTCCTACAACACATAGCATGATTAAGATGTTCCAGTGCACTATATCGAGCGGAGCCTGTCAGTCAACAATAAAGTTCGGAATGCGACAGAGAAGGCTGATCACTTGCCTTCGGCGGCGTGGTGCAAGTCATGCGCTCTGGGGGGTGAGGGAGGTGGTGCCGAGATCGTGCCGTCATATCTGGTTGGCGTCGGGAGGTCCATTGAGGATGGTGTTGTTGACGTGTTCCCACCTGGCGGTGTATTCCATAGGATAGCCATTGCCGCCGAGGCAGACCGCCAAACCTTTGTCGACCAACGCGTCAATCCATTTCAAGCCACCAATGTCCGCCTGCCAAACAGCCAGCGTTGCACCAGTGGGAGCCTCGAAGGACGCCGGTGAATCGCAACCCCCCTCTTGCCGATAAACGGTGATGTGCCAGCCAAGCATCCGCGATGTGTATCCATATTGTCGCGTCGTGGCAAGCTTGCAGTCGGCCGTTCTCCGCAGAATGAAGGGATCGAAATGCCTTGGTACCTCAATCGAATTCTCGACTTATCGGTGCCGGGTCTGGTACGATGAGGGGAGTTGAAAGTTCCCTGTGGAGATGTCCCAACTGAAAATACGGACGGAAGAAAGCGACATTCCATATACGGAATAATCCTCTGCGCTCGAAGTAATTGAGAACGAAGAGGTTGTCATAACACGACCAGGGAATTTTCTCAAAAAGCCATTCTGCATCCGGTGCGGACAGGTGGTGTAAACGTTTCCACCAGCAGGAACAGGCGTCAGGAACCGCCGTTGGAGCGGTTGGCTGTGTTGGACCTCGGATGCGTTTGCGATGGTTTCCGGGGGCATCCTCGAATTTCCTAACGGGTGCTCCGAGAGCGTCAGGTGACGCTGTCGGCACGGTGTTTCGTGTTTCGTGTGGAGGCTTGCCAGGTTCGACTGCATCGAGGCTGGGAATCCTCAACACGATGCACCGGGCTGTTTTACGGTTCCATCGCAGTTTGCGTGATACCCAGGACGTGACGAAACTTCCACAAATGTCAGAACCCATACATCCCGGCGTACGCATCGGCCATGTTCATCTGAAGGTGGCTGACCTCGAACGCGCTCTGGCGTTCTACTGCGGCGTGCTCGGCTTCCAGCTCACCCAGCGTTACGGCTGGCAGGCAGCATTCATCTCGGCAGGCGGCTATCACCACCACATCGGACTGAACAGTTGGGAAAGCTTGGGCGGCTCACCACCTCCCGCTGGCAGCACGGGACTGTTTCATCTGGCGATTCTGTATCCCACACGGGCGGCGTTGGCTGACGCTTTGCGTCGACTGATGCGTGCGAGAATTCCTTTGGACGGTGCTTCCGACCACGGCGTCAGCGAAGCCCTTTACCTGCGCGACCCCGACCAGAACGGCGTCGAATTGTATTGGGATCGACCAGAACCCGATCGGCCACGCGCCGTCGATGGAACTCTGGAGATGGTGACGCTTCCCTTGGACCTCGACGGTTTGCTCGCCGAAGCACCAGATGACAATCCTTCGAGGTAAGCCGTTCCGCCTTCACTCCTACGTACACCGTGGAAGTGCGGGCGGGCCGACCATTACCCCGCTTCGCCTTTGGGTGGTACGGCGTCCATGGGCTGGTGAGGTCCAGTGCTGCCATGGCGCTTCAAAAACAGGGTTGGTGCTTGCCCGAAAAACATGTGGCTTCCGTCCGTTCCGAATTGTCAGCGGGGGATTCTACACGCCCATCCTCGGTGTTTCTGCTCGCACGTGAGTCCTCCTGTTTCTGATCATCGTAGGGGAAGGTAGCTCGGGCGAATGTCGCTGTGTCCGCGCAGATCGTTCCATGCGTTTGCTGCCGCCCGTCCGATTAGTGGAGCAACGCCTGACCGATGAAAAACTTCACCGCCATCTTCTGCACCGCTGTTCTCGTCTCGTTCGCCCTGACCTTTTACGCATCAGCGATGGACAAGGGAGTGCCGCAACCGCCGGACACGGCTGTCCTCAGGCCAAACCAGTACATCTGGAACCCCGACGCATCACCCACCGGCCCGGTGGGCATCATCGTGGACCTAACCAACCAGACCCTCTACGTCTACCGCAACGGCAAGCAGATCGGGCGCAGCGCTGTCAGCACCGGCATCCCAAAGCACCCGACTACCGCTGGCACGTACACGATTTTGACCAAGAACCTGAAATATCACTCCGAAAAGTACCACGAAGCATCCATGCCCTTCATGGAGCGGCTGACCTGGGACGGCATGGCCATCCACGGCGGCAACAACCCCGGAAAGCCCAGTTCACACGGCTGCATCCACGTGCCGCTCGATTTCGCCGAGAAGCTCTATGCCATCACGCAAAAGGGCGACACGGTGCTGGTCAGTGACCTCAAGGAAGCTCCCGGCGACACCGTCAACCCTGGCCTCGTGCCTCAACAACCACCGGCACCGACCCCGGACCCGAAGGCCAAGGTCGATCCGCCCCGGGGTGGACCGGCACCCAGCAACATCGCTCCGAACGCCACGCCGATTCCAACGACTTCACCGGCCCCGAGCACGCCTGCCGACGCTTCACAAGCTCCGAGTCGCTGACTTCCAAGCCGGATGCCACAGCCAGCCGGGATTGTCTGGTTGGGAGGTGCAGGCGTCTCGATTGCAATTCGTGCAGCTACGTCTTCGATGACACATGCCCGCAGGAAATTCTATACGCCCTGTACAGCCCGTATTTGCGCGCGATGGTTTGCCGAGCAATTTCTTGAGAAAGGCCACCAAGGTCGAAGCAATCGGCTGTGTCACTTTTTACGGTAGTATCCCTCGACGTAAGTGCCATCCGGTTTGAGATAGCCCTTCACCCAGATGCGGCCGGCTTTTTTGTCACGTGCATCAATGTCGTCGGAGGATGCGGGCACCGAGGAAGTGGGTGCCACTCGACTGGTGGGCGCAGGTGACGACGAAAATGTGGTCCGTATGACGGACGGCGGCGTGGCGGGAGGATGAGGTACGGGAACAGAACGACTCTCCGTCGCTTCGACTTGTTGGGTCGCTGGCAGTAAGGTTGGTCGGGGACGGAAGTGAGCAATCACAATTGCCACTCCAATGAATAATGCCGCGCAGCCGAATACCCAGAAAATGCGTTTGTGCCTCTTCGGATCAGCTTTCGCCGGTTGCTTGTAAGGCGGCAACGCAGGTGCAGAGTATCCTGCGGCCTCGCTAATCTGAACAGACGACCGACCCACCGTCGCGGGCGGCGGCATCGGCGGTGGCACTGCACTCTGACGGGCGTTTGGGCCGTGAGGATGTGTCTGGGTGTCGCCGAACGAACAGTTGCGCTTGCACAACGCCGGGAACATTTCGGCCAGCGTGTTCATGAACCGGTGTTCGCGCTTCCGACCATCGTGCCCTTGATCCCACCCGAGGACAGTGCGGTCCAATTGTTCGAGAACTTGCACGATCTGCAACTGCGTTGGGCGATGAAACTCGTGCCCGTAAACATTGTCTTTGCCGAAGTAGTCCTGCCATTCGCGGCCGTCCTCTTTGTCGCGCGTTGGCGGCGGGTAGAGATCCGGATGGAGACGATATTTGTCCTGGTGCCATCGCTCGACAGCTTCTTGGAAGCGTGGATCCACTTCGGTCTGATCGATGATCGCACCGGCTTGCCCCTTCGTGAATCGACCGTGGGGTGCCACACCCAGATAGCGAAGACGGGCAATCTGCTTGGGCGTAGCAGGGTCTTTGTGCCAGTCCCCGGTACGACTCTCGCCACCTAGATAAAGACGGTAATGGCGTGGCTCGCTCATCGAAAATAGTGATGCTCGGTCGGGCCGTTTTAGACCAAGCCCTCGGCTGGGGTCAAGGTCGAATCGATGGTCGGACGAATTCCTCCAGCCATCTCGCCCCCTGGATCGACCCATGGCCCCAGGAATTTCTACACGCCCCGTGCAGCGCGGTTGTGCGCGCAGGAGGGTGGAGACAGCGGTCGGGCATCACGGCTCATCCTGACACCGCCACCTTGGCAAAGAAGCCGGGCGTGGCGTGGGCAAAGAAATCCTCCGTCCTGGCCTGCTTCAGCCGTCCACCACCGATAGAGCGGGTTTACAGGGTTATCCCCAGCGCACATTGCGACAACCGGGGGCAGCTTTATGAAATGCAACGGACAGTGGTACGCCGGGAAGGGATGAACCCGCCCCGGTCAACCGGCCGGTGAATGATGGCACAGTTCAACCCGATGGTACGCATAACCACCGTTCTTGATAAAAGCATCGAAGTAGCCGCCTTTGGAATAGGCTGACAGCAGGCCGTCATAACGTGCCGCCGGGACATCGAAATACTGGTAGATGCCGCCATGACGGAATTCGACTTCGAGCGTTGAGGTTGATGGGTCATAGCCGACCGAGCGCAGGTTTGTCGAGGATACTGGGGTTCTGTTCATGGAATGAACTCAATTAATTTCCCTGCCCAGCATTTTCAGCCGACAATCGTGGCTACGGCGACCCTGAAGGCACTGCCTCGTCAACGACGAGCTTGGGCGTGCGGCCCATCCATGCCTGCGGTCGAATGTGCTTGAACCAGTCCTGCATGGATGGGATGAACCCCAAGTCTTCCTTGACGTGCTGTTCGCCCACCCACCGGGTCGGAATGACCTGCCCGGTGGAGAGCTTCAGCGTCGTCCCGAAGCTGGCTTCGAGCATGAAGATGCCTTCGCTGTGGTGTCGCAGGGCGCGCAGCAGGGAACAGGAGATTTCACGCTTACTCATCGCCGAGAAAATCCGTTCTGGCTTTCGCCCCGCTACCACTACCACCAAAATCTTCTTGCCAATACGCAGCGTTGTCGATAAGGCTGTCTAAGTCATTTATTTAAAACGCCCTACTCCGAATTCGCAATGAATTTTTCCTGGCTTCCGACCCGGTACGCACATCGAGTTATTGCCCTGTTCCTGACTGTTGCTTGTTCACTGCTTATCTTTGCCATCGGATGGACCAAGTATTCGAGCCCGAGGCAAAAGCCGCCCCCAGCAACTCGTCTTGATCTAGAGACAGATTCATCCGACAACGCAGGTGCTCCGCCTCACGATTTGCTGCGCCAACGTTTTGGAGGCACTACGCTGGCCGCCACCAACCAAAACCGCGCCATTTCCACAAACGCGACCGCGGGTGATGGGTATTTTTCCAACTGGCAATCGTTGGGACCGAGCAACGTCGTGGATGCTGGCACCGGCTACGCCTATGAGCCGAGTCTTGGCCGCGTGAACTGCATTGCTGCTGATCCTACGAATCCAAACAAACTTTTTGCTGGTGCCGCTACCGGTGGCATTTGGGCCAGTGCGGATGGAGGGCAGACCTGGGCTTCGCGCACGGACAACCTGCCTTTGATCAGCGTTAGCAGTATCGCCATCGATCCGCAAAATCCCAGCGTGATGTACCTGGCAACCGGCGATGCGGATGGCGGTGCCACACCGAGCGTCGGTGTTTACAAATCGACGGACGGTGGCCTGAGCTGGAGCGCAACGGGTCTCGTATTTGCGATGACGGATTATTATCAAATCTATAGGTTGACCGTTCACCCTTCGCTTCCAGGTAAGGTTTTTGCCGCCACAAATAATGGCATTTACATTACGGCGGACAGTGGAGCCACCTGGCAGCAAATCCATCCACAGGGACAGAGCAATGCTAGTTACATCAGTTGGTATGATGTTAAATTCCAGCCCAACAATCCGTCCATTGTTTATACAATAGGCAGCGGAGCACAATTCTATCGCTCAACCGATGGCGGGGCCACGTGGCAGCAGACGACAGTCGGATTGCCAGATGCGTCGGCTACTACTCGTTCATCAATGGCGGTCACCATCGCGGAACCGCAGGCCGTGTATCTGCTTTGTGCGAACAACAGCGACGCTCTGAACGGGATTTATCGTTCGTCTGACGGGGGTGCTTCTTTTGCTCAGCTTACCGGTGGCGGCTCACTGGCGGGAGGCTTCGGCCAGCAGGCTTGGTACACAAACTGTCTGGCAGCCTCGGCCACCAATCCGGGTGAGCTATACGCAGGCGGGCTTACAATTTGCCGATCCGCGGATGATGGTGCGACCTGGTCGACGGTGCGAGGGACCGAGACGCCTTACTACGCGGGAAAGACGATTACTCACGTCGATGTTCACGATCTCGAGTTTTTTGGCGGATTTCTCTACTCCTGCACCGATGGAGGCTTGCACCGCACCGCTGACGGCGGTGCGAACTGGACGGTATCTCAGCGAATCGCTCGTCATCGGCCAGCTTTATGGGGTTAGCGGCACAGAACAGGATGCCACGGTCATTTACACCGCACAGCAAGACGACGGTTTGAATCGCCCTTCCGGCACCAGATGGGAGCATGTACTGGTTGGAGATTACTGCTGCTCTATCATCGATCCCAATGACAAGAACGTCATTTACAGCAGTTCTTCCGGCGGGTTGTTCAAAACGACGGACGCCTGGCAAAACACTCGTCAGCAATTGCAGGTGACGACCGAATCTCATCCATTCCTCGGCCCGCCACTGGTGATGAACCCCACGAATCCGCAAATCCTCTACGCGGGCTACCAGAACATTTGGCGGACTACAGATGGCGGGAGTAATTGGCAGAAGGCGTCGAATTTTTTAGATAGCAATGTTTGCTCCACGCTCGCCGTCGCCCCTTCAAATTCGAATGCCATCTATGTCGCAAGGGCCTATGGCATTTTACGGACAACAGATGGAGGGACGACGTGGACAGATGTCACCACGGGTTTGCCAGCCTACCCTTTGGTTGAGTCAATCGCGATCCATCCGACAGACTCCAGCCATTTGTGGGTCGCCTTGAGCAGCGGCGGGAGCGAAGCCGTTTACACATCGGTGGATGGCGGAACCCATTGGACGAACTACTCGGGAAGCTTGCCCAATGTAGGTGCCCGCGTGATCGCTTACGAGAATGGCTCTGACGACGGCCTTTATCTTGGGATGAGCGTAGGGGCGTATTATCGCAATGCCGGCATGAGTGATTGGCAGCCGTTCATGTCAAACCTGCCCAACGTCATCGTGAATGACCTGAAAATTCACTATGGCACGCGCAAATTACGGGCCGCGACTTACGGCCGTGGCTTGTGGGAGTCGCCGCTGGCCGTCTCGCCGCTTGCACCTGCCATCACAAGCACGACAAATCTCGGAGAACAGGTCGGCCAATCCTTTACGTACCAGATAGTCGCCACGAACAATCCAGTCAGCTTCGGCGCGTACGGCCTCCCAACGGGCAGCACAATCAACTCGGCTACCGGCTTTATTTCCTGCGCGGGGGCCGTTGCGATGGGAAGATATCCGATCACCATCAGTGCCACAAATGCTAGCGGCACCGGTGCAGCAACCCTAATCCTAACAGAGGCTCCAGCGCCTCCCACGCCCACGCCCACGCCGACGCCGACGCCCACGCCCACGCCCACGCCCACGCCGACGCCGACGCCGACACCAACGCCTGCGCCGACACCAACGCCTGCGCCGACACCGACACCGACACCAACGCCTGCGCCGACACCAACGCCTGCGCCGACACCGACACCGACACCAACGCCTGCGCCGACACCAACGCCTGCGCCGACACCGACACCGACACCAACGCCTGCGCCGACACACTCGGCCTTTTTTGCGGGCGAAGCGGCCTTGACGAACGGGGTGTACTACCTCGCTTTTTCTAGCGGCAATCCGTTCGGGTACTATTCGTACCTGACTGATCCACGGTATATCTTCCACCAAGATCTCGGATTCGAATATTGGTTCGACGCGAACGACGGTAAGAGCGGTATTTACTTCTACGACTTCGCCAGCAGTACGTTCTTTTATACGAGCCCGGCGTTCCCGTTCCCGTACCTGTACGACTTCAGCCTGAACACGGTGCTCTACTATTTCCCTGATCCTAACAATTCCGGCCGCTACAATACCAATGGGGTGCGCTACTTCGTTCGCCTCGACACAGGCCAGATTTTCACGAAGTGAGCAATTTCATGCCGCGCTGGAATCGTCTTTGGAGAACCGCGTGAACGGAACAATGTATGATGCCCCGCGGGGCAAAGTTATTGATCTTCAGTTTAAGCGAAGATGGAAGTTGGGAAGGGTAGTTTGGAGGCATGCCAGAAGGTCTTGAGCAGGCGGGACTTACTCCTTTTCCAAGTGCGCCGAAACCGTCTCGACGCCATCCTTCTGTTCATCACGAACTACACCTCGCCCTTCAACGGAAAGCAACAGCTAGGTAATCACTACCGTGTATCGCAGAGAACTCACCACGCCTGAAAACCTCCGAGATTGACCTCACGGCGGCCTTTCTGGTACGATGATGGGCAGTAAGAGAAGCAGCCACTGGAAATGTCCCAAGAGAAAATCCTAAAAGGCAAAAATGTCATTCCGCATGAGGAATATCTGCTTCGGCTCGATGCGGTTGGACAAGATTTGTGTGCCAAATCGTCGCCAGAGACTTTTTCCAAAAAGCCATTCCGCATCCGGTACGGACAGGTGGTGTAAAATTTTGCCTGAGCTAAAACGCACCAGAAGCCGCTGTACGAGCCATCCGCTGTGGTGACCCTCGGACGCGCTTACGAATATTCCTGGGGCAGTCTGGCGCGTGTGCTGTGAGCGTCAGGTGACGCTATCGGTGTTGCTCATCGACTGAACTGTCGTGTCTCGGCCGCCCGGGTCCGACTGCGTCAAGACCGGCACGCCTGAGCACACGCAACCACGTCCATTACGAAAGACCGGTGGACACTTTTGCGTCCCTGGCGAGCGGATCAGCAGCAGAACTGGCGAGGGGGCTTCTGTTCCGCCCTCTCAGAGTGGCCTCAAGGACACGGCGTCTTCCGTCGGGAAATCCGTCGGCACTGAATAGGTGACGGGTTGCTTGGCCAGCCATTGCACGGCCCGGATGAACACCGTCTGGAACCCGGCGCACCGCATATCCACCGGGTCGACTTCATCACGCCAAACGTGACCGAAGGTGGAGTTGTAGACACGTCCGTTCCCATACTGCACCGACCACTCGATGGGCCAGCGTTCGAGAGTCTTGGGGTCTTCCGCCCACGAGAGCACGGTGACGTTTTCGGCCGGACCTCGCGCAAAGGTGTAAACCTCGAGCAGCGGTGTCTTCCAAGCACGGGGCAAGCCGGCATGGATGGGATCGTCGCCCAGGCGGTGGATCACCCGGTCCGTGCGTGCGCCGTGGCTGGTGCCAGCGCCTTGGCCGGGAGGAATTCGCTCAATGGATTCATCCGCCCTGACCCGCAACGCAAATCCGAAATCCTTGGGCCGCCAACCCAAACCGATGATGTGATTGTACGCGTCCCAGTCCGCAAAGGCGTTGTTGCCCGAATGCAACACGAACACCCCGCCGCCCGCTTGCACGAACTCCTCGAAAGCGTCGCGCGCCGGTGCGGGCCAAGGAGGGCCTTTGCCCCCGAGATCATTGCAGGTCTGGACCACCACGGCAAAGTCTTTGAAGGAAGGCAACCAACGGGCGTAGGCAGGATCGGTGGTGTTGACGGGGACGCTCGAAACCGTCACGTCGAACAGGGTGCTCCGCTCCAGAATGCGACGAGCCAACAGACTCGTCCTCTGCCAATCGTGGTTGCTGTAGCCGTCGACGATGAGAATTTTCACCTTGCTTGCCGGTGCGGCCGTGATGTGCGCAGACGGCGTCCGCCAAGCAGCCCACCAAACGACAACAAGTATCACGAGGAGAAATCGCCGCCAAATGGTTGCACGCATGGGAGAAGAGACGACCTACCGCAAGGAGGGCACGTTGACAACGGAGCATCTGATCCGTGGACTTAACCCCCGGGCAGTGGATACTCATCCATCCACAGGGGACACAAATCGGTTGATGGCGGCAGCATCGCTACAGCGTGGTTGTTTGGCAAGTTGGCCCAGGCCACTCCACTTCCACGTTCATCGTGGAAGTGCGTGCGGCGTTAAGTCCATTCGGTTTCGTCTCTGAGTAGGACGGAGTTTATGGGGCGGCGATGTCAGGTGGCAATATGGTGCTTCAAAAACAGTGTCTCCCGATTCGCCAAGTTCGAAAAAGGGTGCATGTCCACCCCGGCGACCCTAAACTTGCGCTCCTTCACATGCCCGCCTACGACGGATACCTCTCAGCCACCGAGTTCGACGCCGGGTACGCCAACTCCATCACCCCGGAGGTGGTCACGCATTGGGAAAACATCTTCCGTCGAGACAGTGCCGACACCCTGACGCGACTCCCTTGTCGGCAAGACCTCGCTTACGGCGGACACGAACGGAACCGCTTCGACTTTTTCCCGGCCATGGGAGATGCGGTCAGCGCGCCTCTGCTAATCGCCATCCACGGGGGCCTATGGTTTCTTTTCGATAAATGGCTGATGCACTTTCTGGCGGAGACGTTCACGGCTGTCGGCTTTCACGTGGCGACGATCAACTATCCCCTGGCTCCAGAGCACTCGTTGGGGCGCATCGTTGACGATTGCCGTGCGTCGGTCGCCTGGTTTTATCAGCACGCATCCGAGCTTCGGATCGACCCGACAAGGATTTCAGTGCTGGGTCATTCGGCTGCGGGCCAGCTCTGTACGATGGTGTCCTCCACCCGATGGCACGAGTACGATGCGTCCCTGCCGGAACAAATCATCCACTGCTGCGTCGGCATCAGCGGGTTTTACGACATCGAACCTTTTTTCGTGACGGGATTTCAGTCCATGACCCGCTTTGCCGAAGAGGAGTATCGCCGATGGAACCCCATTCACCATGTGGCCACGCATTTGCCGCCGAACCTGCTCATCACCGGTGGCCAGGAATCCTGTCTGCTCCAACAAATGATGATCCGCTACGCTGAAGCCCTTCGAGCCGTGGACGTACCAGTGCAAACCGTGGTGGCACCAGATGAAGATCATTTCTCGGTGCTCCACCAAGCCGGTCAGCCAATGTCCACGGTTTTTCAAGAGGTGAAAGCGTTCCTGACGAGTGCGTGAATTCTTGGCGGAACCTATAACCATCGTGTTCCGTGCTCCCTGAGGCAGACGGCCCGAGGAAATTCTGTACGCCTGTTTGCAGCGTTTTACACTCCTCCGAGGGTGAAGACAGCGGACAGGTGTTGCGGCGTCTTACGTCGACATGCTGCAATCTGGTGTCCCCGAATGGAGACGGATCACCGTAACGCTATCGCGAGCCGAGCCGTTGGCGTCTTCTGACGCTACCGGTGAAACAGGAACTCCGCGAGCAAACCGAATACAACCGGTTCACGCGCGGAGTTTCCTTATGTTTGCCGGACTTCAGGCAGCGGCATCAAGCTGACGGTTGTCGTCAACGAGAGTGCCAGGGGATGTGCCCGATCTGGGCAGGTGGTGAAAATGTTTACACTAGCGTCACCGGTGTATCCATCGGTCCGCATACGTCGTGCATCGCGCAGATTTTATAAACAGGTGAACGCAGCTGGCCATCAGCAGGAGGAATGCCCCCTGCTGACAGCACAGAATCTAGTTAGTCGGCAACCACGTCCTCGTCATCATTTTCCGAGTCCATCAGTTCACGGATCACGAACGGCGTGCGTTTCGTCCAGATCCACTGCCCATCCACATGGGCGGAATACTCCCACAAACGGCCTTGCACATGGATGAAGACCCGCGGCGCATCGTAGATGCGTTCCGCGAGCGTCTTGGCAACCACAAGCTGCTGGGTACATCCACAGGCGCATGATTCAATCTTGCAGTCGATGCCGGCGCAATCGAACACGATAATTGGATTCGTCGGGTGGTTCACATACTTGTCGTACTTTGTCGTGTCGAATTCCTTGAACACCTTGAAGTATTGATCGTCCTCTTCGTAGTAAAAATCGAACACCGTCCCAATCCCCTCACAGGTGTCAATGACCGGGCTAACCAACCCCTTGTATCCCAGCGATTCCGCAATCGCTGCAATGTAGAGGGATTGCTGATGCGAGTCGTTCTCGGGCACGGCGAGGCCGGTGAACGGGTTGTTGGAGGAACCATTGCCTTCCTCATTGCCGTCGCTAATTGTCGTCTTGCTCATGTTTCCAAATCGCTCACGGCAGCCGGAACCATTCCGGCCGCTGCCACTGGGAAATCTCGCTGAATCAAAAGGGATGTTGCTGGTTCCGTAAAGCCCTTGGCAGAGCTTTGGGGCCAACACCGTCGAATGACGGCTTATCTAAGACGGCCTCTGAAAGCGCCGATGGAAATTTGTGTATCTACCGTCTCCAAGTGACCCTCGTGTTAAGATCGTGAGTCACCCGCAACCTAACATCGATACTAACGTTGTCAAGTTCTCCCCTGACTTATGAAGTGATAGTGTGAACCATTGCGTCAGGAAATGACGAGCTAAACATAGGATAGCTGGTGTGAAAGTTCACACTAGCTATCTCCTCGGGCCGACCGCCACGTCCATCGTCTACGTCTCTTCCTGCTCGGGCAGGTCTGGCTCGTCGACGTACCCCTCGTTGCAATGGCATTTATCAGGCACCTGTTCGCATTCTGGGCAGACTTCCTCGCCCTCCTCATTGACATGCACAGACTCGTGGTCTGGGTCGGCAAAGTGAATTTCTTCGATCATTTGGTTCTCACCTCCTTTCTGCGGTTGATGGCCTTGACGGCCGCTTTGTGACTCGTTTTGGCGGTTACGGACGGCACGGACGCCATTTTCAAACTCTTGGTAGAAATCGGTGGAAAACGGAGATGGATGCCCCGATTATTCAGGTCCATGGGTCCATTCCCTCCTACCATATTCTAACTAGTTTTGAAAAACAGCGTCCGTACCGTCCGTAACTCTCTCCTTGCGTTCAATCACGCCCACCGTCTGTCCGCAAAGGGCATCAGGCGGGCAGTCATTAGGGGTTTACTGCCGTATCGTGGAACGCCTCCTCGCTCACGCCGAAGAACGACCACAGCGGTTCCCCGGTGAATCCACGTCGTGAATGCCCCCTGCAAACGGGCTTACCATCCAGGTCCACCCAATCACCGGTCAACGGTGGCTCGGTTTCGTGAGCTACCGCGCCTTCGTCCTTTGGCGGCGGTTCGTCCGCATCCACCGGAACGGAAGCCGGGCCTGTGTGATCAGGCGCCGGGGTCTCCTCTGCAGCCGACGCCGCCGTTGTTTGAGGGCGCGGTATCGGCGTCACCTTGAAGCGATCAAAACCCTTGAGGTCCATGAGCACACTCGATGCTGGCACATCCACCGCCCTCACCGTGATTTTGCTGGTGCTTCCTTGCCCGCCGGACATCCCTGCGTACCGAAAGATTTCTTTCGTATGAGCTTTGTCCTTGGGGTTGGCGACGCAGCCGTAGCCGCCATCAGGGTAGATGACCAGATGATCCCCCTTGGCGTCGCCGCCCGCCGCCGCACAGGCGGGACAGCGGGCGGTAGTCTTCCCGGCGGCCGTCTTCACGTTCTGCAATTTGGAAAGGTCGAGACTCATGGCGATTACAGCCCTCCTTCCTGGCCACTGACGACAGCCACGTTGCGGAAACCACGGTTGGTCTCCTTCATGCCACGGGGAATATCGTTGCTCTTGCCCACATGGTGGATTTCCAGCATCAAATCCGTGATGCTGCTGCGGAAATCCTGCGGACGAAAGGCGTGCCAGCCCATCTCCTCGCAGTATTCAAAGTACGCCGCCTGGAGTTCGGTGACCGTGGCCGTCTGCCCTTTGACGAAATGCACCCGGTCCTGGACGAACTGGCGCACGCTGTCGGACTCCGCCAACAGCACTTCCACCCGCTGTCTCTGCTCCCCGGTGAGCTGGAAATCACCGTACGCCTGCTCCTCGACCAGATATTTGATGGCCCCTTCGATCATCCAGTTGAGGATGCCGGGTCCCTCGGCCGCGATGAGCTTGTCGGCGAACTCCGTGATGCGTTCCTTCGGCTTTGGCTTCGAATAATTGATGATCATCAACCGTCGCTGCCAAGCACCCGCGTCCCCTTCCAGCTTCACGCGCAGCTTGGAATTGCAGGTGATAGCCATGTTGAAGTTGCCACGCAGCTGGAACTGCTCATTGCCGTATTTTTTTTCGGCGTCCAACAGATCGTTGCCGACCAGCGCCTTGAGCACTTCCGCCCCTTCCTCGCTCAAGAACTCACCACCCACGTCCTTGCCCGTGAGCAGGGTTTTCCCCAAAAATTTGTACAACTCGAACTGCTTGTTGAGGTGCTTGGTACGGATCTGCGCCACATTCTGTACGCCGATCACTTTTTCGATGATCTCGATGAGCGTCGACTTGCCGCCGCTGGGCGTGCCGATGAGGAGCAAGATGCGTTGCGCCGAGTTGCTCCCCAGCAGGACGCAGCCCGCCCACCGTTGCAGCAGATCAATGTCGTCCTCGTCCAGCGCCGTCCGCAGCAACTCGTTGATGAACCGTGGGCATTGCGCTGCCGGGTCCAGGTGCAATGGGCAAAGATTGCGCGAGCGATAATCGGGATGAAAACTCATCAGTCGAGGGGCCTCGTGCTTGAGGTCCAACATGCCGTTGGCCAAATGGATGACCGGCTCCCGCTTCTTGAAGGCATCACGCTTGCCCACCAGCCCACGGAGCATGTTCACCAGGGAAGCCAACATTCCGTTTTTGCGTTTCCAAATGAATCCCTCGACGCCCACCTCGTCGGCAGCCGCCTTGAAATCCAAGCCGAATTGCCACTGGACCTGGTCCTCGCTGACGACCTCCCACAACCCGTTCTTTGAATTGTACTGGTAGAAATCTTCTTCGAGGGACTCGTACACTAGAAGGTGTTCGCGCTGGTAGCGCGCCACGAAGAAATAGTCGTTGATCTGCAAGCCGCCCTTTTCGCTGACGGCGTAGGGACGACCGTGTTCCTTCACAATGAGGTCGAAGTCGTCCTTCACCCACGGCAGCTTCAGGTGCTCGGGCCAATGAATGTCCCCGAAGGCGATCTCAACGGGACGGACGGGCACCACCCGCTGATAATTCATGCCATCCGGGTGAACGCCATGGATGACCGATTGACCGCCGTCGCAGCGCCACTCGCCCCACCCGCCACCGTCAGTGGTCTTCAGCTTCGTGAGCTTCGGGTATTCTCCGATGAGACGAACCCAAACCTGAGCGCCGCGCGCCCCTGTTGTACGCAAGGTTGATGTCAGGCGAGGGTTCAATGCGAGGAACGGCTGCACCTCGTCATCGTCATCAATATCGATGGCGCACAATCCACCTGATGCCGCTCCCAGCAGCACACCGATGTTGCCGGCACGCAACTGCGCCACGTATGCCGGATCGTTCATGCGATCCAGCGTGGTGTTCTGCCAGCCTGAGAGCTGAGGTCCTTTCTTACCGGTGGGGATGGGAAGCAACACTACGTCTTGCCCGAGCAACTCGCGTAGCTCGGCGACGATGTCGCCGCCGTTGTTTTTGGGCTTACGGCCGATGTTGACAGGGTCGGCTGCACCGGCGCTGTCGACATTTTCCGTGGTCCCGTTACTGCCGCTCGCGGCGGCGTGGGTGTTCTGTGTCTTGTTGGGGTTGGAGGCATGTCCAGACTCGACATGATCCGCGTTTCCTGCGATGCTCATACTTGTATTCAGTTGCTTTCATGGTTTCGCGGCTCGTCGATTTTCCCGTCGGCGAGCCGTTTTGTTTGGTTCGGGTGTTGTAAATCTGTGTGAAGCCCAGTTTTCATGGGCCTATCGGGTAAAAAAGCGGGTGTTACGCCGCCAAAGCTAATTTGGTTTCAAGACGCACCTTGCGACCGTCTTGGAGGTGAATGGTCGCCTCGGCTTCGTCGTGGTCTTCAACGACATCGCATCCGCTCACTTGGTCAGGCTGTATTCCCGCCGTGCGTAGCTGACGCGCCAGCAGGTTCAACAGCGGTGCCGGGTACGGCAGCGACTCCTTGAGCACCTTCTCGGTGCATTCGTCGATGGCCCGCAGGATGAAGGTGTCCAAGGCGTCGCCGGTGAGTCCGAGTGCCGTTCCCAGTTTACGAGCTTGGTATTCACCGACGCACCGTTTGCCGCTTTGCAAGCCCGGGATGAGCGAGCGTGAAACGTTGGCCTGTTGGGCTAGTTCGATGTTGGTCAGTTTGGCTTGGCGTCTGAGGCGCGATAGTAAGGTAGAAAAGGGTTCGTTCATTGTAGGAATAGTCTATCAGAAATGTTCGTTGTGAGTCGAGTGCTATCATGCGGTTGTCGGAAGAAAATACTTTCCGCAAACCGCATGAGCGTCTTTATCGCTTATGATCGGTCTGACCGTGGTATTTCGTCGGATCGATCCCGTGCCACTCTTCGTATCCTTCGTAGGTTAGCCGTTCGAACTCGAATAGTTCATCTTGGCACAACAGCCAAACGCTATCACCATCGAACGAAAAGTCACTGGGATGCCAGGGCGGCATCACTCGAAGACGACCGCAGCAGTTGCAGGCCGTAACTTCGCACGCGCATTTATTAACATCGACTATGATCGATACGTCATCAAGGCAGTCCATATAGCTATCGTAATCGCTGGATTGGTAATCTTCAGCGACATCATTGCCTTCAAAAACCTTGTACAAGCTCCCGTCTTTTGGATTGTAGAAGTCGAACGTTAATATCTCCCCTTCGTGCTCCGTGGTGACTGCTCCGACAAGATTATCGGTACCGGCAAATCTTGAGACGATACCGTAGTAGGGTGAAGCTTTACACGTGTTTTCTCTGGGTAACTGGATCTTGTTGCTTGATTGAGATGAGAGAACTGCGGCTCCCTCGTTGCCGTTGTTGTTTTGCTGAATTGTCATGAATTTTATTGTGGTTTCGGTTCGCTGATTTCCCGTCAGAACTGTCTGCTGATCGGGGTATTTACGCCGATGCGGACATCGGCTCTGGGATTCGGACTGTAAGGTCGAAGTTGAGTTATCCCGGTCAATATTTCCAAACGTGTCGATAATGAGCAGCCGCAATGATTTCGCTTGCCTCATCGAAAGCCTTATTTTTCCCTTGGTACCCTGGACGTTCGGCAAACGAAATGTCGCTGCTGAACGAGATGCCGGGATCCCATCTGACGCTCTACTACACGTCGAAGGCGGTTGCGGAGGTCTTTGCGCGCTTGAACCTCGACGATGCCCTCTACCGCGTGTACGAAGAAATCAGCATCCGAATCGGACCACGATACACTGCCCGGCAGCTAAGGGATGACCCGAACTGGGCGAAGCAGTTAGGTATCCAAGTTGATCCCAATCTGCCCGACGAATCTGTATTTTACCTCAAAGTCACCCCAGAGGACGCGACCCAACGCTCCCCCCATCGCAGCCGATGGGACACCATGGACGTAGATGCTCCTTGGTTTATCTCGCAGGGATTTGCGCGGGACGGTTTATCCGAAGAGGAACGCAAAATTTACGAGGCCAGCACGGTCAGAGTGAAGTACCAGAACCGACGAGCCGCAAACTCCAAATCGCGGATGGCGGCAGAAGAGGTCACCCCGCAAAATTTGTGATGACAACGGGGTGACAATTCAATTCCGCTTTCACCCATTCGTTGGCTCCTTTTCTACGGGAATGTGCGTCGATCATGCGGATCATGCGATCATGTCGTGAAAATCAATTCACCGCCGCCGCCAGCCGCTTCATCCGGTTGCTGGAAACTTCCTCGGCAGACACCTCACGGCCAATCTCGCCGCCGCCATCGTAGGTGGGAGTGATGCGCCAGTACCGTTTTGCGTCTTCTTTGCTCACAAGGGCACGGTAAGTGTTCCAAAGAAGTGAAGGATTTTGGTGACCTAGCAGTAACGAGGTTTTTGCGGGGTCTTCGTGCATGGCAACATGATAGCTGGCAAAACTGATGCGGGCGGAGTTCTGCTGATACTCAGTTTTGGAAGTTTTTCGCATCCACCGCATACGCCCCTCATGGTTTTCAGCGGTAACTCGTCCGGTTGACCGCAATTCCTTCAACCACTGCACAGCGTTATCCGGGAGGACATTTACCCTGCGTCGGTTCGCTTTGGTTTGATCGAGGGCAACCACCGGCACTTCCTCATCCAATTTGATTTTATCCCAAGTCAATCGGTCCACCTCGTCAACGCGCACACCGCAGAACAGCGTCAAAACCAGCGCGGTGCATTCCTGTTTGAAGTCGTTCTTGAACGCATATTGCAGCAGACCGATGGCCTGTTCCACGGACATCACCTTTTCACTCGCATTGTTCGATTGCCGCTTGGGGCGCTGAACCTTGGACAGCGGATTCAGGGTGGCGTGACCGCGTTCGATGGCAAAATTGAAGAGCACATTGAGGTGACGAATGTGCGTCGCCCGTGTTGTCGGATTCCAAGTTTTGTGTCGATAGATGTATTTCTCCGTGGCATCCGCAGTGACATTCGTGATGAGGCAATTTTCGAAATAATCACGAAATGGCGAGAAAAAACTGTCCTTGGCCGTTCTCAAATATTTCTCGGACAGACCAGCCTTCTCTTTGACCGAGTGGAATTCATCCATCACGGTTTGGATGGATGCTTCCGCTTTGACTGGCCGGGCGTGCTTAAGAAAAAAATCGACGGCCTCGGTGATTGTCGCTCGGTACTCATGCAGCCGCGAAAGCGCCGCCAGCACCTCGTGGCGCGTGATTGCGTCGATGTCAGAAAGAACCAACGGATTTTTGTGAGCCTCAGCCTTCAGACACTTTCGTTGGAACGTCTCAGCGTCCGTTTTGGTGGCGAAGTTTTTGAAGGTTCGCTTACCTCCGACCAAGCCCAAGTCAACGCGGTAGCCAACGTTGCCACTCGCGTGCTTCTTCTCGTAGATGGCAAACGCCTTATGTGCGCCCATCTGAAACGTGTCTCATACGTTCCTCGAAACCGCAACTTCCGAAATTTCGGCCATTTGGAAATCTCTCTTTTAGAGGAGATTGCACCCGTGAAGACTCGAACTTCAAACCTTCTGATCCGTAGTCAGATGCTCTATCCAATTGAGCTACGGGTGCGTTTTCTAAATACAGAGGACAGCTCTTAACAGACCTCGGCTTGCCCGTCAAATGGTATTTGCCGCCCTCCGCCTAAAAAATGGGTGCGCCGCTCGCCCGATGGCCGCATGTTCCTCCCGTGGACGCCATCGCCCTTGCCCCTTCCTGCCCCATCGAACACCTCGACCCCGTCAACGCCCGCATCCTGGCCGTGAGCGAGGACAAGATCGCGGGATTCAGCCCCGACCCGTTCCGCGAAATCGCCGCCCGCAGCGGTGTCGATCTGTCCACCGTCCTGGAGCGCATCCGCGCCATGCTGCGCGCCGGCACCGTCCGCCGCGTCCGCCAGACCCTCCTCGCCACCAATCTCGCCTCGGGTGCTCTCGTCGCCTGGAAGATCGCCCCGGAACGCCTCGACGCCGCCTTCGATTTCATGTCCAGGGACGATCCGTTCAGCGGGCACGTGGTCTTGCGTTCCACCGACGCGGCCACTGCGGGTTCCGATTACCGGCTGTGGACCACGCTCAAGGCTCCCAAAGGATTTTCCCTGCACGACCACGCCGAACTCCTCCGCCGCCACGTCGGCGCGGATCACTTCCGGCTCATGCCGGCCAAGGGCATTTTCGTGCTCGGCGTCGGCCACGTCCGGCGCAAGACCATCGAACCCGGCGAACTCGCCGACGCTCCCGCGCACATGACCAAGGTCGAGGCCGTGGAACTGACCGAGCACGAGTGGCGCATCCTCCTCGCCCTCAAGCGCGAACTCGCCCCCGAGGAAATCCACGAGCAGTCCCCGTGGGTCGCCCGTGCCCACGAGGCCGGCGTGGATTTTGACGAATTTTGCGCCGTCGCCCGCGACCTCAACGCCCGCAAGCTCATCGGCCGCTTCTCGACCTTCCTCGAACACGTCAAACCCAGCGAAACCGGCGTTCGCGTGACCCGCTTCAACGCCTTGTTCCATTGGGCGGTGCCCGCCGGACGCGAGATCGAGGCGGGCAGCGAGGTCGGCCGGCACGTCATTCTGACCCACTGCTATTGGCGCGAGGGCGGGCCGGAATTTGGCAACGTCAACATCATGGCCGTCGCCCACGGCACGGAGAAGGATCGTCTCCTCGCCCACAAAGCCGCCATCGACGACCACCTGCGCCGGTGCGGCATCCCGGTCAGCTACACGAACGTCTTCTGGGGCGGGCGCAGCGAGATCAAGCCGTCGGAGATTTCGCCCTTCGTCTACCGCGAATGGCAGGCGAAGCTGGCAGCCAACGGCGTGGGCTGACCGACCGGTCCGCTTTTATTTCGCTGTTCCCTTGATCTCCAGATAGGTCCGTGAACGCGTGCGGTTGGTGGCAGGGTCGAAACCCTCGATCCGCATCTGCTTGAGGTAGGTCTTGCCGTCGATTTTCTGGACGCTGATGACCTCGAATCGCTTGATTAGTTTCCCCTGCCAATCGAATCCATCGACCCTCACCAGGCCGCCGCTCTCCTTGTCCACCCAGACCAACACGCTGGAGTACTGGGTGCGATGGTTCGGCGCGGTCAGCCGCAACTTCCAGGCGGCGCGCGTCTTGATGCTGTCGTTGCCCTCGATGACGGCGCGCGGCCAGTAGACGAACCGCAACGCCAGGTCCTCGTATGTCAGGTCCGAGCCGAGGATGTGCTTGTCGAAGTTCGCCGGGGTCAGCTTGCCGGAACCCTCCGGGCCGGATTCCACCAGTTCGGAGCCGTCCTCATTGTAACGCACCTGCACGGCGGTCGGGGGCGGGCCCTTGAACTCGTAGCGCACCTGCGGCCCGTCGGAGACGAGGCGGAAGGGGAACGTCAGACCGGCGATGTCGTTGCGGAGCTGGCCGTCGAGAGCATCGTGGCGGGTGCCCTGCGCCTCGCGCACGGCGCGCAGGATATCCGTGGCGCTGAGCGCGGCCTCGGGCGCGGCCGGCTTCTGTTGTTGGGCGCGAACCGGGCACGGCAGGAAAAGCCCCGCCAGCATCAACGGCAAAAGCATCCGGCGGATGACGAGGGAGGGCATGATGATCCGCAATGTGCCTCCGTCGGCCGATTTTGCAAAATCGCGGCGATGCGTGAACTTCCCTTTGGCGGCTTGCGCCCGGCATCCTTTCCTTTCGCCAAACGCCTGTGGACGAACAGCTTTTCCTCCTCATCAACCAGCAGTGGACCGGACCGGTGCTCGACCGGATCATGGCGGCGGCCTCGTCGTTCGACCTGTGGTGGCCGTTCATCACGCTCGCCGCCGTACTGGTCGCGTGGCGCGGCGGCGCACGGGCGAAGGTGGCTGCTCGTGACGCTCGGCCTGATGCTGGCGGTCGGGGAAACGGTCGTCGATAACCCGCTCAAGCACGCCGTCCACCGGTTGCGCCCCTGGCAGGCGATGGCGGGGGTGCGGCAGGTCGATCTCGCCCGGCAGGCCCGGCCGCGGCTGCTGGCGTTGGGCGAGCCGGCGGCGGCGACGGTGACGGCGGCACCGGTGGTCCCGGCGGCCGATAACCCCTTCCCCGGCCGTTCGTTCCCTTCCAGCCACGTGGTCAATAATTTCTGCGCGGCGACCGTGCTGACGCTGTTTTACCGCCGGCGCGGCTGGCTGGCCTTCGTGCCGGCGGCGCTGGTGGCGTATTCGCGGGTTTACGTCGGCGCACACTGGCCGAGCGACGTGCTGGTCTCGATGGTTCTGGCGGTGGGTCTGGCGCTCCTGGTCTCGGCCGGCGTGCAGCGGGCGGCGCGGCGTTGGGGAATGACGAATGACGAATGACGAATGGACCCGTTTGGTTTTGGCCATAATGTGTTGATCCTCGTCAACGCCAACGAAATTCCTTATAAGTTCCGGAATTGGTTCATTCGTCATCCGTCATTCGTCATTTGTCACCCCCATGACCCCCACCCGCGCCGTCCTCGTCTTCCTGCTGGTCCTCACCGGACTGCGGCTGGCGTACGTCGGGCGCATCGAACTCTCGCCCGACGAGGCGTACTATCAGATGTGGAGCGAACGGCTCGACTGGGGCTATTACAGCAAGGGCCCCGGCGTCGCGGCCCTCATCCGCGTGGGCACGGCGCTCTTCGGGGTGAACGAGTTCGGCGTGCGCTTCTTCAGCCCGCTCCTGGCCCTGGGTACGAGCCTCGTGCTGTTCTTCCTCGCGCGACACCTCTACGGCGAAGGCGCGGCGGTGTGGCTGGCGATCCTGCTGAACGTCACGCCGCTCTTCACGGCCGGGTCCCTGCTGATGACCATCGACGCGCCGTCGATGTTCTTCTGGTCGGTGGCGATGGCGGCGTGCTGGCTCGCGCTCGGCCGCGAACGCCCCCCGCCGCCAGGTTCGGCTGGTGGCTGCTGACCGGCCTCGGCATCGGGCTCGGTTTCCTGTGCAAGTACACCAACGCGATGGAACTCCTGTGCATCGCGTGGGCACTCGTGCTCGTGCCGCGGTGGCGGGTGGAGTTCCGGCGGCCGGGATTTTACGTAATGCTGCTGGTGGCGCTGGTAACAGGTTCGCCGCCGGTGTTCTGGAATGCCTCCCATGCCTGGATCACGCTCAGCCACCTGCACGACCGCGGCCGGTTGGGCACGGCTTTCGAAAAACCTTTCGGGGAGTTCTTCAAATTCTTCACGACGCATCTCGGGGTCTATTCTCCGCTGGTTTTCATCTGTTTACTCGTTGCGATTTTGCTGGGATGGCGTCGCGCCGGGTTGCGCTTCCTGTTTTGGAAACGGCCGCCGGGCAACGCCCCGCGCTCGCCCGAACCCGACGCCGAAAAAGCGCGCTTCCTGCTCGCCTTCGGCCTGCCGCTGGTCGTGATGTACGCCCTCCTGGCGTTCAAGACCGCCGGCGAACCGAATTGGACCGCCCCCGGCTTCCTGAGCCTGAGCATTCTCGCCGCCGCGCTCTGGTACGAACGCGCCCGCACGAGCCGACCCACGGCGATGTTTGCCGTGGCGGCGCTGATCGTTGCGCTCGGGATGAGCGTGGCGGTGCTCGACACCGATCTGCTGCACGCCGTCGGTATCCCGTGGGAATACCGCCGCGACCCGACCGCGCGCCTGCTCGGATGGCGTACGACCGCGCAGGCGGTGGAACAATTCCGCAACGACGAGGAACGCGAACTCGGCGCGCCCGTCTTCCTGATCGCCAACCGCTACCAACTCGCCGCCGAACTCAATTTCTATTTCAACGAAAAGCGCGTCGCCGGCACGGGTCACCCGCCGGTGTACATGCCGGAATCGCAAAACCTCGACACGCAATTTTCCTTCTGGCCTCGCTACGATCAGGTCGTGGTGAACGACGTGCCCGCGCAGCCCGCCGGCACCAAACCCCCGCGCAACGCGGAAGAAGAATTTCGCGGGATCGAGCCCAGCCCATTCGTGGGTCGCAGCGCGCTTTACATCACCGACGACGAACGCCACCGCGACCTGCCGGGCACGGTGGAGGACGGCTTCGAGCAGACCGCGCTCGTCGCGCAATACGAAATCCGGCGGCGCGACCAGCCGTTGCGTACGGTGCGCGTCTATGCGTGTTTTAATTACAGAGGATTAGAGTTGTAAGTCGCTTTTAACATGTCCGCCGCCCCCGCCCTGTCCGTCGTCATCCCACTCTACAACGAGGAGGAAAACATCCCCATCCTCCAGCGCGAACTCGCCGCCGCACTCGCGGGGCTCGACTACGAAATTGTCTTCGTGGACGACGGCTCGCGCGATGCGACCCTGGCGCGTATCACGGCCGACGAGGAAGGCCGCGTGCGCGTGCTGGTCTTCGAGCGCAACGCCGGCCAGAGCGCCGCGATGTACGCCGGGTTGCACGCCGCGCGCGGCCGGTCCGTGGCGTTGCTCGACGGCGATCTCCAGAACGATCCCGCCGACATTCCCCGGCTCGTCGCCGAGATCGAGCGCGGCGCGGCCGATCTCGTCTGCGGCTACCGCGCCAAACGCAAGGACACGCTCGTCAAACGCCTCACCAGCCGCGTAGCCAATTTCGTGCGCAGTCGCTTCACGCGCGACGGCGTGCGCGACACCGGCTGCACGCTCAAGGCGATGCGCCGCGAGTGCGTCTCGGCGCTGGTGCCCTTCGTGGGGATGCACCGTTTCATCCCGGCGCTGGTCAAGGGCGCGGGTTTCCGGTTGATGGAAATGCCGGTCAACCATCGACCGAGACAATTCGGGGTCAGCAAGTACGGTCTCGGCAACCGGGCGTTGCGCGCGACGGTGGATATGTTCGGCGTGCGCTGGCTGCTCAGCCGGCAATTGCGTTACCGCGTGGCGTCCGACGCCCCGCCCGGCACTTCACCCAAATGACGATGAAAACCGCGCTTCTCATCACCGTGGCCGCGTGCACGGTCCTCGCGTTGACCGCGCCCGCGCAACCACCGGTTTCCGACGGCGATAAGGCCGCCCTGCTGAAATTGGAGCAGGACTGGGCCGACGCCGTCGCTCGGCACGACGCGGCGTTCATTGAGCGCGTGGAGCACGAGGCGTACATTTACACGGATGCTTCCGGCAACGTCGCGCACAAGGTCGATGACCTCGCCAATGCCCGCGCGGGCGACGTAAAAATCGACTCGTTCAAACTCAGCGGCATGGAGGTGCAGGTCCACGGCGACGCGGCGGTGGTCACCGGTGAGATTACGCTGCTCGGCAGCGACCACGGCGGCGCGCTCAACGGGACGTACCGTTGGACCGACGTGTTCGTGCGCCGACCGGGCGGGAATTGGCAGGTGGTCGCCAGTCAAGCCACGACGGTCGGCAAAGCAGAGGAAACACCGGTCATCGCCGTCCCCACCGAGACGCCCGCCGCCAGCGCAGTAGACACGGATGGGTAGCAGACGCCTGAAGTCGCTGGTCGAGACGCTTCTACTTCGTGATGATCTTGCCGGTGGCGAAATCGTAGAAGTAGCGCATCCCATTTACGTTGTACCTTCCCGGATTGTTCGGGTCTGGGTAATAATACAGGACCGATTCCAGGTTGAAGTCATACAGGTACGGGAAGGGGAACGTCGGGCTCGTGTAGAAAAATCCGTTGCTCGCAAAGTCGTACAGATAGACGCCACTGTGGCCATCGGCCGCATCGAACACATACTCGAAGCCCAGGTCTTGGTGGTAAATGTAACGAGGGTCGCTCAAGTACGAGTAATAACCAAAGGGATTGCCGTTGGCGAACGCCAGGTAATACACGCCGTCAGCCAGCGCCACCTCACCCGTGAAGAAGGCAGGAGCGGCGACGACGGTCAGCGCGAGAGGGGCTGTGCCGTAGTTGTTGAGCTGATTGGCGGCTTCCAACGTCACGTTATACGTTCCCGGAACGGCGACTTTTCCCGAGATCAATCCTGCTGCGGTAACGCTCAGCCCGAGCGGTAGGTTGCTGGCTCCGAAGGAGGCACCAGTGGTGTCCGAGGTGATCTGGTAAGTAAACGGCTGACCAACTTTCGCGGTAGCGGTGGACGCACTCGTGATGACGGGCGACAAGCCGGCCAATGCCAGGGTGAGCGTAGCGGTGCCGGTCCCCGCTTGATTCATGGCGGAGACCACCACTTGAAAGGTGCCCGACACGGTGGGTGTTCCCGCGATCACCCCGCTGGTGCTGATGGTCAATCCGCCCGGCAATCCCGTTGCGCTGAAGACCGTGGCGGCGGGAGTCGCGGCGATCTGGTAGGAGTACGGCACCTCTTGCTCGCCCGCAGGCAAACTGCTCGTGGTGATCACCGGTGCCGAAGCGGATGGCGGCAGGAGCGTCAAACGGTAGAGCGTGGAACTGGTCGTGCCGTAAAAACTGCCGTCGTTGCCCAGCAACAACGGACCACACCCAACCAAGCGGATATTTGAGTAGTCGGTAGTGGAGAAGATCGTATTCACCTCTCCCGCCGGTGTCAGTTGAACAATCCCGCCTCGACCGGCATCTCCGTATGAATTGTTCGGAGTGTAGAAGTTCCCATCGCTTCCTTGTGTTAAGGCCACGCTCGTTTCATTAAGTAAACTGCTGCCAAGAGCAGCGAGAAAGGTGTATTCACCGCTGGCAGTAATCTTGAATGCTACTAAGTCATTTTGACTGTAACCACCTGCAAGGTTCTCGCCATAGAAGTTGCCGTCACTCCCTTGGATGAGCAGACTTGGGGAGGCGCCACCGCCTTCGTTGTTGAAGCTGTACAGGAGCGTGAACTCTCCCGCCAGCGTCAGACGAAAGACCGTGCCATCCCCGCTGCCGTATCCATATGTGCCCCCGGAGGTCGTCGTGCCGTACAGGTTACCGTCACTGCCCTGCACCACGCCGACCGGGGTACGGCTACTCGTGCCCCCGGCGAACGAGTACAAGGTGGCAAACTCGCCCGCTGGCGTGATCCGATAGACCGTGCCTGCGTTGTTGGTCCCGCCTTGCGCGGTCGTGCCGTAGAGGTTGCCGTCAGCCCCTTGGATCACATTGTTCGGCCCGGTCCCATCGGTCCCATTGAAGGTGTGCAAGAGGGTGAACTCACCCGTCAAGGCGAGCCGGTACACCGTGCCCGCGCCGGTTCCGGTGTCCACGGTTCCCCCGCTGGTGGCCACTCCGTAGAGGTTACCATCGGTTCCCATGATCAGACTCTCCGGCCCGGTGCCGGCCGCTCCCTCGAACAAGTACAACGAGGTAAATATTCCTGTCGGGCTGAGCCGATACACCTGATTCAACCCGCCGTTGGGTGCCTGCGTGCCGTAGAAGTTGCCGGCGCTGTCTTCCACCAATTTGCTGGCATTGGGAGAGGTACTGAAACCGTAAACAGGTGTCACGGTAACGAGATTTCCCTGCGCGAGCGCATGCCCGGAAATCGACACCCCGCCGAGCGCAGCCAGAGACAGGACTGCCGCACTAGCCAACGGGCGCAGCAGGATCATCAACCGCAATATCATTTGTGTCCTCATGGAAGTGTGAAAAGCAAAGGAGTATTTCACTGGAGGAAGAAAGGACGTAACGCCTTCATGGAAGGGTCCATTCTAGGTCGAAACCGGGGAAAGAACAATCCACTCTTTCGCTGCGCTCTCGAAACATGTCACCTGCTTCCCACGGGAGCGGCGCAACCCTTGGACGCACAGGCATGGACAGTGATCCAAGCCCAACTTTTCAACCTTCCAGCACCACCGTCACGCCCACCGGATACCGCCCGCATTCGGGTCCGTAGAGCGTCAGGCCGTTGCGCGCGGGCACGCCCGGCGGCACCTCGCAACGCAGCCGCAGATGGCCGTTGCGGCCGGCTTTGCGCACGCGGCGCAGGAGTTCGCCTTCCACCACGACCTGCGACAGGTATCCGTACGCACCCACCGCACCGCGCAGGTAACTCAGCACGCCGCGCGCATCGTGCGGATGATCCGGCACGGCCACTGTGTGGACGAGTTCCCCGTTGAGCAACATTCGCAACGTCGTCGGATATAAATCCAGGCTCGTCTGCGGCGTGTCGGGCCGGCGCGACGACGCCTCGCAGAGAATGCGCAGTCGCCGCGCGCCCTTCCAGTCGGTCCCGACGAGCGGCAGCGACCACTCGAAAAACCCGCTGCCCGCGCCGTGGCATTCGTCCGCCGCGCCCGCCTCGTCGCGCGTGCAAAAGCCCTCGCTCCACTCCGCCGCCGACCAGTCACGGGGAGCCGCGCGCAACACGTTTCTGTCCACCGGCGGGGGATACCCGGTCGTCACGAAATATTCGATCTCGTTGCCGGCGATCACGGTTCCCTCGCCCGCGTCCACCGCCTGCAACGTCAGCTTACACAACATCGGCACGCTCTCCGGCAGCGCGAACTCCACCGTGCCCGCCGGTGCCACCTTGCCCTGGTTAAACGGGATCGACGCCGCGCCCCGCGCCAGGTCCGCGTGCAGCCGTCCCAGGCCATCCATGCCGCTCAAACGCCATTGCATGAGCACCTTGCCAAACTCACGCGCGCCGTAGTGCGAACTACTCACGTCCACGCGCACGCGTTCGCCCGGCGCGACGCGGCGCACAGGGGCCGCGTCCACCGTCAGCACGTCGGCGGCGTTGATGAGCGTCGGGTCGTAGCCGAATTCCTTGGGCGTGCGGTCGTAGTTGAGGAACCCGTTATACTCCCATTCCACGTCGTGAAGCTGGGTGAAAACGTAGGCCGAGAGCTTGGGCTGGCGGCGCAGTTCGTTGGTCAGAAACTTGAAACTCCACGAAATGTCCCGGTCGCCGTCGAGCGCGCCGACGCCGCCGTATTCGCTGGTGATGAGCGGCTGGCTGCCTTGCTCGAAACCCGGTACATAATTGAACCGGGAACCCGCGTAAGTATCATGCGCGACCTTTTCGATGTGCTCGCGCGCCTTGGCGTAGTCGTTGATGTAAAAATGCCACGAGTTGATGTCGGTCTCGGTGTGCTGGTAGTATTCGAGATGTTCCCAATAAACGACGCTCATGTCCTCGATGAGCCGCGTCGGGTCGAGCGCCTTGGCCTCCAGCCACATCTGCCTGGACCCATTTGTGGGCGCTGGTGTTGGGAATCTTGAGTTGCCCCGGCGCGGCCGGTTGCGACCCGGCGGCGGGGGCTTCCTTTTCCTCGCCCGCGCCGCCGGTGTTGTGCTCCGGCAGCGGGAGCGCCAATTTGCGCTCCTCCATCCACTTGAATAATTCCACCTGCCCGCCGAAACCCCACGTTTCGTTGAACATGCACCACGCGATGATCGCCGGGTGGTTGAAATCGCGCTCAACCGCCGCGCGCATCATCGTCTCGAACCGCGCGCGACCCAACCGGGTGTCGCCGCCTTCCCCGAAGTTAGGAAAATCTACCATCAGCAGGATGCCGACGGTGTCCGCGTAGTAGAGCAGCAGCGGGTCGTCGATCTTGATGTGGATGCGCAGGAAATCGAACCCCGCCTTCTTGGCGAACGCGATGTCGTCGCGCAACGTCGCCGCGTCCCCGGCGGTGTACACGCCGTCGGGATAGAACGACTGGTGCAGCGCGCCGCGCAGGTACAGTGGGCGGCCGTTGAGGCACAGCGCCGCCGGACCACCGTCGGCCGCAGCCTGCGTCGTGATCTCACGCATCCCGAAGTAACTGCGCACCTCGTCGAGCACCTGCCCCGCGCGCACCAGACGCAGATCGACGTGATACAGCGCCGGGTGATGGTGGTCCCACAGCACGAGCGGCCCGACGGGGATGCCGCCTTCCGCCACGCCGCCGCGCACCGTCAGCGTATGGACGGCCTCCAGCGGCGGCTGACCCACGGGCGGGTGGAGGACGATTTCCAGTTCGTCGCCGTCCCGCGCGTCCGCGCACGGCACCCGGAAGGTCGCGGTCCGCCGCGCGAGGTTCGGCGTGATGCGGAACGGCGCGATGTGGCTGGCGTGGCGCGGCTCGACGAACACCGTCTGCCAGACCCCGCTCGTCGTCGTGTACCAGCGCCATTGTTTGCCGACGGGCTGCTGGGCGTTATCCATCGGGTCTTCCACGCGCAGGATGAGCACCCCCTTGCCGTCGGCGTCGAGCGCGTCGGTGAGGTCGAACTCGAACGGCGTGTAGCCGCCCTCGTGCCGCCCGAGCGGCTGGCCGTTGCACCAACCGTCGGTGAAAAAATCGGCCGCGCCGACCGTCAGGATCACCCGTTTGCCGGTCCACCCGGGGGCATCGCGCGGGATGTGGATTTCCCGCCGGTACCAGCCGACCTCGTAGCGCGGGGCGGAGCGATGGTTGGCGCGGTCCACGGTCGTCGCGTCGCGGAAAACGCGCGTGGCGTAGTAATGGTCGTTCCCGGCCGAGTCGCCCTGCCCCCAGGCGGCAAGCGATTCCCAGCAAAACGGCACGATGATCTGCTCGTTGAAAGGCGCGGCGGCGTTGGCCGGGTCGAACCAGCGTTCGTCCGTGCCCCGGCGCTCGCCGTCGAAGCAAAACTCCCACGGACCGTTGAGGTTGAGCCAGTCCGTGCCCTCGATCCGCCCGCGCTGGCGGTCGGGACGGGGGTATTCGGGACGGGGGAAAGCGGAGCGGTTGAGCATGGGGTCGGCAGTTCGGCGGGCAACCAACATGCCCCACCGGCGCGGCTTGTAAACCGCCGGACTCCTGTAAAGCCGGTCGCGTGCCGTTTGCATCATCGGCTTGCGCTTTGCGAGCCGTTTTCGTGTAGTGGGAGGAATGTCTCCCGCGCGTCGTACCGATTTTTTAAGCGTTGCCCTGTGGCTGGTTGCGTTCGCCGCCCTCCACGCCGATCCGCCCGCGCCGGCCCCGGACGCGGCCGGGCAGGACAAGCCGGCGGAAGCGCCGAAAGGGTTTTTCCAGCGCGACACGCCATTGCCCGACCCCGGCGGCGAACGCGCGAAGCTCGCCGACAAGGGCATCGTGCTCGGGTTGATCTACACCGGGGAGGTGTTCGGCAACCCGGCCGGCGGCTACCGGCAGGGGGCGGTTTACGATGGGCTGCTGACCACCGGGCTGGACGTGGACTTCGGCAAGCTGGCCGGGTGGAACGGTCTCAAATTCCACGTGCTCGCCTACGAGACGCACGGCCCCAGCGGCACGGACCTGTACACCCACGATCTCAACCGCTACTCCAGCATCGACGCCTACGACAGTTTCCGCCTCTCGGAGATGTGGCTGCAAGCGTCGCTGTTCCACAACGTCGTCAACCTACGCGTCGGCCAGGAGCAGGCGGACGCGGAGTTCGCCACGACCATCGGCGGCGCGCTTTTCATCCATTCCAACTTCGGCGCGGCCCCGCCGACGCTGACCCTCAACGTCCCCTCGCCCACCTACCCGGAGGCGGTGCCGGCCGTGCGCCTGCGTCTGAACTCGCCCGACACGCACTTTTATTTCCAGGTCGGGGTGTACGCCGGCAACCCCGACGCCGACCGCGACGGCGATCCGTCGCCCGGTTTCCGCGCCGGGACGGCCTACAACGACGACGGGGTCCGCTTCCCGATCAGCGGCAACCAGGGACTCCTGTCCGTCTACGAGGCGGGCTACCTGCGTAACTACCACAAGGAAGACCCCGGCCTGCCCGGTGCTTACCGGGTGGGCGGTTACTACCACACGGGAGATTTCTCGGACCTGTACCTGTATACCACCGACCCGTTCCTGCCCGGCCCGGCCACCGGCGCGCGGGAGCGGGTCCACCACGGCAACGGGGGATTCTACGCGGTGGCCGAGCAGGTCCTGTATCGTCCCCACGACCCTCACGGCGGCAACGAGGACGTGGCGACATCGGCTGCCGCGCCGATTGGCAACGCGGAGGATTCCCCGCTGGGCGCGAACGGCGCACCACCACCCGCCGGGCCGCAGCTGCGCGCCTTTGGCCGGCTGGGCGTCGGGCAGGGTGACCGCAGCCTGACGGATTTTTACGCGGAAGCCGGCTTGAACTACCGCGCGCTGATCCCGGGCCGCGACCAGGATATTTTCGGCGTGGGGTTCACGTACACGAGCCTCTCCGAAACCGCTCGCCGTCTGGTGCGTGACGCCAACAGGCTGGACGGCACCCGGTACGCCGCGCCGGATTACGAGGGCATTTTCGAGGTCACCTACCAGGCGAACCTCGCGCCGTGGCTGAGCGTCCAGCCCGACCTGCAATACATCGTGCACCCCGGCGGCAGCACGCGCTACGGCAACGCCCTGGTCCTGGGCGTGCGGACGGTCGTCACCTTCTAGAAATCCAGCGCCGATTTTCGGACTGCCTACGCCCAAGGCGTGCGTGCGTTGCGAATTGGAGGAAGACAGCGCATCGCGCTTCCGACCATTTCCATCCCTGCCAATTTTATGAGCGAAGACATCAACCAAATAAAGGAAAAGCTGAACGATTACCATGCCCAGGGCGAAGAATACGTCCGCGCCAATCCGACCCAGGCCGTCATGTCGGCGGTCGCGGCGGGATTCGTTTTGCGGCTGCTGCCCATCGGGGCGCTCGTCGGCGCGCTCGTGCGGTTGGCCATTTTCGCGCTGCGGCCGGGCGTGTTCATCTACGGCGCGGTCGCGCTGTACAAGCACTTCCAGACGCCGGCCGAGCACCAGGAATAAATCCGGTTTTTGATGACCCTCGTGGACGGCGGCCGGGTCACTTCACGATGATCGTCCCGGTGCTGAACACGTAGAAAAAACGGTAGCCATCCGTGTTGTAGCGGCCGGGATTATCCGGGTCGGGGTAGTAGTACACGACCGAGTTCAAGCTGAAGTCGTACAGATACGGGAACGGGAAACCGGGACTCGTATAGAAGAATCCGCTGCTCGCAAAGTCGTAGAAATACACGCCGTTCCTACCGTCGGCTGCGTCGTACACGTACTCGTAGCCGAGGTCGAAATGGTAGATGTAATGCGGGTCGGTCAGGTACGAGTAGTAGCCGAAGATATTACCGTCGGGTAGCTGGAGGTAGTCCACGCCGTTGCCGAGCGACGCCTCACCGTTGAAAAACGCCGGGTGGGCGCGTGCGCTCTCGACAGTGACCACCGCTACGCCGGCGGCTCCGAAGCGTTCGCCGTCGATCAGGTATGCGGAGGCTTCCAGCCGTAGGACGCTGCCGTCCGGCACGGCGGCCACCGTGTAGGCTCGCGTGAAGCTGAACTTGCCGCCGGCCGGGACGGATAAATAACTGTCGTTGTCGATCTCGCCCGGCGTGGCACCCGTGACAAAATTGGGTACGTTCCACTCCACCACGATCCCCCGGCCGGTGAACGCCGCCATCCCCAGGTTGAAGATCGTGAACGTGTATTTCACGACATCGCCGGGGACCGCCGTCACATGGTCGGCCGTCACCGTCAGGCCGAGGTTGGCGGGCGCACACACGACCGTCGCCAACGTCGCCGTGGCGCAGTCGAGCGGGTTGCCGTCGTCCGTGGCTTCGGCACGCGCGAGGATCGCGCTGCCGGCAAGTGCGCCGCCCGCCTGCACGGTGAATGTCCGCACCACGACATCGCCGGGCTCCAGCGCGCCGATGCCCCAATGCACCTGCCCATCGGCCACCGCCCCGTCCACGCTGGCCGCAACCAGCGTGGTCCCGGACGGCACCGGCGCGTCGAGCGAGGTGTTGGCAACGGTGGTGCCGCGATTGGTTGCGGTCAGGGTGTAGGTCACGGTCTGACCCGGTGCCGCCGCCCCCACGGCGTCGTCCGATAGGCCCACGGTGAGCGCGGACGTGCTGCCGACGACCACATCCGCCGCCGCGTCGGCCCCGAAGTGGTTGTCGTCGAGCAGGTACGCAGAAGCCTCCAGGCGCAGGATGCTGCCGTCGGTCGCAGCGGTGTCCACCGTGTAGGACTTGTGAAAGGCGTAACTCTGGCCGGGGGCGAGGTGCAAATATGTCTGGTAGACGATGGTCCCCGGCGTCGCGCCGGAAACGAAGTTCGGCACGTTCCATTCGACGTTCACCCCGCGACCGGTGAAGACGGCGGACCCGGGATTGGAAACGGTGAAAGTGTAATCCACCACCTCGCCGGGCCGGGCCGGGCTGTGGTCCGCCGTCACCGCGAGGCCGAGGAGGGCGGTCGCGCGCACGACCGTCGTCAACGTGGACGTGGCCTGGTTCGTTCCCACGGGCTCGTCGATGGCCGTCGCCTGGGCGAGGATCACCCCCCGACGTTCCCCGCCTGCAAGACGAACCGGCGAATGATCGTCGCGCCGGGTGCTAGCCCGCCGAGCGCCCACTGGACCCCGCCGTTCGCCACCACGCCGCCCGCGTTGGCTGAAACAAACGTGGTCCCCACCGGGACCGGCACGCTGAGCACGGGACCGGCGACGGCGACGGTGCCACGGTTGGTCGTCGTCACCGTGTAGGTGATCGACTGGCCGGGCACGGCGGCACCGGCGGCGTCATCCTCCACGGCCACGCTCAGGGTCGGCGCGGTCGCAACCGTCGCGCTGGCCGACGCCGTCGCGCTGGCGGCGGTTGCGTTATCGAGCAACGCCGATGCAGTGAGAGCCACCGTGCTGCCGTCCACGGCGGAGGCCGGGTCCACGGTGTAGGCCTGGTGAAAGGTAAAACTCTGATGCGCGGCCACCTCCAGATGTGGCCGCGACACGGTGGCACCGGCCGTCGCGCCGGTCACGTAGTTCGGCACGACCCAATTGACCGTCACGCCGCTGCCGGGCAAAGCAACGTCACTCACGTTGGCAACCGTGAAGGTGAAAACGACGGCCTCGCCGGGCTTGGCCGGGCTGTGGTCGGCCGTTACTGCCAGCGCGACCGGCGAGGTTTGCGCCCGGGCGATTCCCGCGGCGCAAGCCAGCAGGAGGAGGGACGACGAAAAAATGTTTGCGCTCTGACGCGAGGACAACAACAGCCGACGGAATGCGGAAGTCATGGAAAAATTAACTGGCAAGAAACTGCGCGACCCTGTCTGACCCGAGGAAGCGGGCACCCTAACCGGACGCCGGCCGCACGAGCAACACAAATCCGTTTGCCCGCCGTGCCGGCCGTTTAATGTGCGGTGCCAGTCCCGTCCGCGCGGTCCGGGCGGGTGTGCCAGTAAGCCCAGGCGATGAACACCGCCTGGAACGGCAGCCGCCCCCACAGCAGCGCGGGCTTGAACTCCGGGAACCGCTCCGGGTGCCGCGCCATTTGGAGGTTGGCCGGGAACACCGCCGCCAGCAGCGCGATCAACCCCCAGGCCGCCGGGCGGCGCGACCGCCGCCACAACAGCAGCGCCCCCAGGCCGCTTTCGCACACGCCGCTCAGCGCCACCATGAATTCTGGCCAGGGGATGTACGGCGGCATGATCCGCACGTAGAGCGACTTGTTCAAAAAGTGGTTCGCTCCGGCGACGATGAACAACCCGCCGAGCACATATGTGGAGAGGCGTTTCAACATGGAAAGAGGCCTGCGGACGTTGCGCCGGCCGGTGAAACATGATACATAAAAAGGTCGGCGCACGCCACGCCCACCTCTCGTTCCCGCCATGAAAAAGTTGTTGCTGCTCCTCGCCGTCGGCGTCGCGTTCGCCGTGGCAACCGCGTCAGCGCAGTCCACCAACAACGGCACCACCAGCCCGCCCAAGGACCGCCCGGCCATCGGCATGACCCGGGCCAGGGCGACGGCTTATTACGGCGCGCCTTTCATGCGGGGAGCCATCGAAAACGGGGGTGAACGCTGGTACTACCGGCTGAAGTTCAACGAGGTGTACGGCCGGGCGTTCGTGCCGTTTTATTTCGACAGTCCCAACGTGCGCTGGGGTTCCATCGACTTCGGACCGGACGGGCGCGTCAGGGCATTCGACTGGCAAGCGCCACGGTTGCCTTGATCGTCTGAGAAAGCGGGCGGGAAGCGCGCCGCAGGCGCATCGTCAACAAGGTAGGGATGGCTCTCCGAGCCGTCCCTATTGTTTCCGGCAAGGCGCTTCGTGCGCACGGAGATCATCCAAGCCAATTTTGGGACGGCTCGGAGAGCCATCCCTACCTTGTTGACGACGCCGCTTGCGCGGCGGGAGGTTTGTCCTCCGATTCCCCGGCATTGACTCGCTTCGCCCGCCCCGGTTACCCTCGGGAAGATACCGGGCCTATTTATGTCATCGCCAATGGATAACGCCGTGACGATCCCCCCTGCCGGGACGCGCCGACAGCGCCGGACGGAAGTCCTGGTGCTCGCCGTGGCGTTCGTCCTCGTCAATCTGGCGACGGCGGCCGTGCAAAAGCCGTTTTACTTCCATGACCGCGAGGGTTGGGAGGGGGCCTCCTACCTCGAAATGGCCCGGCAGGTCGCTGCGGGCCACTTCCCCGTCACGGACGATGCGCCGGAGGTTTTCCGCCTGGGCGGCCCCTTCCTCGCGGGCCTCGTGCAACGGGCCACCGGCTGGGATTTGCTCGCCTGCTTCCGGCTCGTCAACGGCACGGCCAACGCCCTGATCCTCGGCCTGTTGATCGTGTGGCTGCGCCGGTTCCTCGGCGACTGGCGGGTTCGCACGGCGCTGGGCCTCGCGTTCCTGCTGCAATGGGACGCGCCCGTGCGCTGGATGTATTTCTTCCCGCCGCACACCGATCCGTGGATGTGGGTGTTCGTCCTGGCCGGCCTCCTCGCGGTGGAGCGTTACCGGGAGGACCCGACCCCCCGCCGGCTCGCGGTGGTGACGGCGCTGACGGTCGTCGGCGTGTGGTTCCGGGAAATCGTGCTGATCGTCGGATTCATCCTGCCTTTTACCTTGAACCCCCTCCGCGCCGGGCGGCTGCGTGAACGGTGGCGGCACGTTTTACCGAGAGCGGTGCCACTGGCGGCCGGGCTGGCCGCGATGGCCGCCCTGCGGCTCGTCGCCAAACGCCAGAACACCTATTCCTTCGCGTGGACCGCCCTGCATTACATCTACGAAAAACCCTGGCCGGTGTACCTGCTCTGCTGGTTCCTGGCTTTCGGGCCGATGCTCTGGCTGGCGATTTTCCAGGCCCGCCGGACCGGGGCGTTCCTCGCCGGACGCCAGCATTTCGTCGTGTACCTCGCCGCCTTCGCGGTCCTGGCGGACATGGGCGGTTCGGACACGGAACGCTTTCTCTACTGGACGATGCCGGTGGTCTACGTGCTCATCGGCCGCGCGCTGGAGGACGCGCGGAGTCCGTGGCCAGCGTGGCTGCTGGCGGTCGTCGCGGGCGCGCAACTGCTCGCCGACCGGGCGGTGTTCTGGCCCGCGATCCCGGAGTATCCGAACCGGGTGGCGCACGCCGTGCCGGTCTTCACGCCCTTCGGCCGGAACGTGCCGTTCGATGACCTGTACACGGACACCGCCCCGAAGCTCCTCTCCTTCTTTTCGCTGGTGGAATACCTCGTGTTCGGCGCGGCGCTGGGAATCTGGCTGCTCTGGCGCAAACGCCGCGCTCCCCGGCCCGACCCGGCCGCCGCGTAAAGTTGCTCGCAATCGCCGGGAACCCACGTAACCTCCCGCCGTCCGCATCTCGCTCGTCTCAATGGTGATGCTCTCTATCCTCCGGCGGTTCGCACTTTTCGACGGGCGCGGACAACGCGCGCGGATCATCGATTTCGTCCTGGGTCCGCTCGACGACGACCATCCGCCTGTGACCGGCCTGCGCTTCCGGCACCCGGCCGATGGCCGCGAGTGGGCCCTCGCTTGGGACCGCCTGGAACGCATTGACTGGCCCGCGCGGCGCTTCCACGTCGGCAGCTTCGACGACGCCGGGCCGGTGCCGCCGGAGGCCGATTCCGCGCAAATCCCCGAGAAAGGCGTCGCCGAGGTGCTCCTGCGCCGGGACATTCTTGATGCGCTCGTCCTCGACCTGCAAAACCGCCGCGCCACCCGCGCCAACGACCTCGAACTCCAACTCGCGGATAACGGCCATCGCCTGCGGCTGGTCGGGGTGGACTTCAGCGTGGTCGCCGTGCTCCGCCGCCTGAGCCGCGGCAGGGTCGGCCGGCGGCTGATCCGCTCGAAGATTCACGACTGGAAATACATCGAGTTCCTGCGCGGCGACCCGGAGGCGGTGCGCGCGGGCGCGGGCTACCAGCGGCGCATCACCCGCTTGCCCGCCGGGGAGATCGCCCGGCTGGTGGACGCCCTGCCCTACCTCCACGCTGCCGAACTGCTGGCGCTGCTGCCGGACCCACTCGCCGCCGACACCCTCGAATCCATGTCCACGCAGCGGCAGTTGCAGGTGTTCGAGGAGCTTTCCCACGACCAGGGCTGCGCGCTGGTTTCCCTCATGGCCCCCGACCTCGCCGCCGACCTGATCGGCCGCCTGCACACCGAGACCGCCCGCACGCTGCTCGATAGTCTGGACCCCGGCCACGCCGCCCGGATCGTCGAGTTACTGCGTTACCCGGAGGACACGGTGGGCAGCATCATGACCAACGACATCCTGAGCGTGCCCGCGTCGCTGTCCGTGGGCGAGGCGTGCGAGGCCCTGCGCGAACGGCTCGGCGGGCCGGACTTTATCTCGTTCATCTACGCGGTGGACGACGAGACCCACCGCCGCCTGCGCGGTGTCGTGACGTTGCGCAAGCTGATCACGGCGGACCACTCCGCCCGGATCGAGGACGTGATGAATCCCTACCTCGTGACCATCCACGCGCTCGACGATGCGCGCGCCGCCGCCTACCGCGTGCTCAACAGTCACCTCGTCGCCCTGCCCGTCGTCGGGCGGGAGGGAAAATTGATCGGGGCCGTGACCATCGACGGCGCGGTCTCGATGGTCGCGCCGGCCCGGTGGAACGCGCAGGTGCCGCGCGTGTTTTCCTGATTCCCGCTCATGCCATCGCTCTCGCCAAAAAAATCGTCCTACGCCCCCGGTCCCGAGGGTCTGGAGCCGTTGGAAGCGGTGGAGGCCCTCGCCCTGCCCAGCCATCCCCGGACCGCGTCCCGCGCGAGCCTGCGGCTGAACATCAACGGACGCAGCGTGCGCCTGCGCGGACTGCGCCGGCCGCCGGCCGGGTTGTGGCGGGTGCTGGCGATTCTCGGGCCGGGCGTGATCGCCGCCGCCGCGGGCAACGACGCCGGCGGCATCGCCACCTATTCCGCCGCCGGGGCGGCGTACGGCTACGAGTTGATCTGGGTGATGGTCGTCATCACGGTTTCCCTGGCCGTCGTGCAGGAGATGTGCGCCCGGCTGGGCGCGGCGACCGGACGCGGGCTGCTCGACCTGATCCGCGAACGCTTCGGCATCGGCTGGGCGTTGTTTGCCGTCGGCGTGGTGCTGGTGGCCAACGGCGGGCTGGTTGTCAGCGAATTCGTCGGCATCGCGGCGGCGGGCGAATTGCTGGGCGTGAGCCGGTTCATCGCCGTGCCGCTCGCGGCGGCGGCGTTGTGGTATCTCGTGATTTACGGCTCGTACGGGTGGGTCGAGCGCGTGTTCCTGCTGATGACGCTCGTGTTCTTCGCCTACCCGGTGGCGGCGTTCATGGGGCATCCGCACGTCGGCGAACTGGTCCACGGCGCGCTGGTGCCGACGGTGCGTTTCGACCACGATTATCTGTTGGTGTTCGTCGGCCTGCTCGGCACGACGATCACGCCGTACATGCAGCTTTTCCAGCAAAGCTCCATCGTGGAAAAAGGCGTCGCGCGCCGGCACTACGGCCCCGAGCGGCTCAATGCCTACGCGGGTTCGTTCCTCTCCAACGCGATGTCGATCTGCATGATCGTCGCCACCGCCGCCACGCTGCACGCGGTCGGAAACACCCAGATCAACACCGCCGCCGACGCCGCCCTCGCGCTCGAACCGGTCGTCGGCTCCTGGGCGAAGACCCTCTTCGGCGTGGGCCTGCTCGGCGCGGCGCTGCTGGCGGGCGCGGTGCTGCCGCTGGCCACGGCCTACGCGGTCAGCGAGGCGTTCGGCACGCCGAAGGGCGTCCACCTCGATTTCCGGCGGGCGCGGCTGTTCTTCGGACTTTTCACGGTATTGATCGTCCTCGGCGCGGGGTTGGCGCTCGTGCCGAACCTCCCCGTCATCCCGCTGCTGATCGTCATGCAGGTGCTCAACGGCGCGCTGTTGCCGGTCATCCTCCTGTTCATCCTCCTGCTGGTCAACGACCCCCGCGTGGCGGGCGAACTCAAAAACTCGCGCCGCTGCAACGTCATCGCGTGGGCGACCTTTGCGATGGTCACGGTAGCGGTCGGGGTGATGCTGTTAGATCAGGCTCTCGGATTGTTCGGCAAAAAACTCTTTTAATTGCGAGCGGCTACGCGCGACTCGCAAATTTGCGACGATAAGAGGTTGAACCAACAACCCGCAGGCGGTTCCCGGACCGGAGGTGTTCTCCGTGTCCGACACCGGCTGCTCAGTACAAAAAAGTTAAACCGGAGGTAGTTTTTTCCCCTTATGCTTTGGACCATTGCCGTCGTTTGCCTCATCATCTGGGCCCTCGGGCTGGGTGGCGTCTTTTCTTTCGGTGCCGGTGCGCTGGCGTACCTGATCCACATTTTCCTGGTGGTGGCGCTGATCGTTATCGTGCTCCAGCTCCTCTCGGGCCGCCGTGCTCCGTGAAGTCTGCGTAACATCCTGTCGCAAGACCATTTAAAATTTGCCCGCGGCTCAGAAATGAGCTGCGGGCTTTTTTTGTGTTTGCGCGGAACCCTTCAGGATGAATGATGGTCGTACGAGCCGCCTGCCCGCGCTTCCCGGCCTACACACCCAACAAAGGCTTGTCCTTTTCCCACTCCCTTGCGATTTTTTCCCTTTAAAACACGGATCGAACCCGGAAAAACCGTCATGCCAAGTCCTTCCGAATTCCGCCACGTCAACGCTCTCTGGGACGATGCCGCCGCGAACGCGCTCGACCCGGTGGGCCGATTGATCTACCGCTCGAACCTGCTCGGCTCCGACGGCCGCATCACCAACACCGGCGGGGGCAACACGTCCGCCAAGATCGTGGAGAAAGACCCGTTCACGGGCCAGCCGGTCGATGTCCTGTGGGTGAAAGGCTCCGGGGGCGACCTGCGGACCTCGAAAAAGGAAAACTTCGCGTCGCTCTACCTCGACAGCGTGCTCAGCCTGGAGGCGCTCTACCACGAGACCCCCGCCGCCGAACGCGGGCCGAAAACCGCCGTCGAAGACCGGATGGTGGCGATGTACCCGCATTGCACCTTTAACCTGAACCCGCGCGCCAGCTCCATCGACACGCCGTTGCACGCCTTCGTGCCCGCGCGCCACGTCGATCACACGCATCCGAACGCCGTCATCGCCATCGCCGCCTCGGAAAACGCCGAGAAATTGACGAAGGAAATCTACGGCGACGAGGTGATCTACACGCCGTGGCAGCGGCCCGGATTCGACCTCGGGTTGATCCTGCGCGACGTGTGCCGCCAGCATCCGCAAGCGAAGGGGGTGATCCTCGGCCAGCACGGACTCATCAACTGGGCCGACAACGACAAGGCCTGTTACGAATTGAGCCTGCGCCTGATCGAACGCGCGGCGGAGTTCATCGAGAAACGCGACAAGGGCAAGGACACGTTCGGCGGGGAGAGCCACCGGCGCTTCGACGCGACGGTGCGCGACGAAACGCTCGCGCGTCTCTTGCCGTGGCTGCGCGGACAACTTGCCCGCGCGACCGGCAAGCGCCAGATCGCCACGGTCGAGTACGACGAGACCATGCTGCGCTTCGTCAACAGCCACGACGCCCCGCGCCTGGCCGAACTCGGCACCAGTTGCCCGGACCATTTCCTGCGCACCAAAATCAAGCCCCTCTACGTCGAATGGGACCCGCACACGGGCAACGACGAAAGCCTGCGCGCCCGGTTGACGGCGGCGCTGGAGCGCTACCGCGCGGACTACGCGGAGTATTACGAGAAGCACAAGCACGCCGATTCCCCCGCCCTGCGTGATCCAAACCCGACGGTGATCCTCATTCCCGGGCTGGGCATGATTGCCTGGGGCAAGGATAAATCGGAGTCGCGCGTGACGGCGGAGTTTTACCGTTGCGCCGTGGAGGTGATGCGCGGGGCAGAAGCCGTGGACAAATACACCGCGCTGCCGACGCAGGAGGCATTCGATATCGAATACTGGCTTCTGGAGGAAGCGAAACTCCAGCGGATGCCGCCCGAAAAAGAGATGGCGCGCAAGGTCGTCGTGGTCATCGGCGCGGGCAGCGGCATCGGCCGCGAACTGGCCGGGCGCGTGTTGAAGGAAGGCGCGCACGTCGTTTGCGTCGATCTCGATCAGAAATCCGCCGACACCACCGCCGCCGAACTCGGCCGCCGCGTGGGTCCCGGCATCGGCGTGGCGGGCAGCGGCGTGTCCGGTTGCGGGTACGCGGTCGGCTACGGCGCGAGCATCACCAGCCGCCCGGCGGTGCGGGAGATGCTCGATTACGTGGCGCTTTGCTACGGCGGGATCGACGCCATCGCGGTGACGGCCGGGATTTTCTACGCGCCCGACACTACCGGGCACATTCCCGACGACAAATGGGCGCTGACGTTTTCGGTCAACGTCACGGGCTCGTACATCGTGGGCGACGAGGCGGGCAAGACGTGGCGCGACCAGGGGATTCCCGCGAGCCTCGTGCTGACGACCAGCGCCAACGCCGTCGTTTCCAAAAAAGGCAGCGTGGCCTACGACACGAGCAAGGCGGCGGCGAACCACCTCGTGCGTGAATTGGCCGTCGAACTCTCCCCGACCGTGCGCGTCAACGGCGTGGCCCCGGCGACGGTCGTGCAGGGCAGCAGCATGTTCCCGCGCGACCGGGTTGTTTCGTCGCTGGCGAAGTATTCCATCGCGTATACGGAAGACGAGGACGACGACAGCCTGCGCAACAAGCTGGCGCAGTTCTACGCCGACCGCACGCTGACCAAGACGCCCATCACGCCCGCCGATCAGGCCGAGGCGATGTATCTGTTGCTCAGCGACAAACTCAGCAAGACGACCGGGCAGGTCATCTCGGTGGACGGCGGGTTGCACGAGGCGTTTTTGCGCTGACCCAACCAAGGTAGGGATGGCTCTCCGAGCCAGTCCCTATTTTCTCTGGAAGGCGCTTCGTGCGCACATTGGTCATCCAAGCCAAATTTGGGACTGGCTCGGAGAGCCATCCCTACCTTGGTTGGAACGCCACTGGCGTGGCGGGAGGTTCGCGCAAACAGCATACCGATGAGTGAAAATCCCGGTGACTTCTGGATCGACGTGGGCGGGACGTTCACCGATTGCATCGCGCGGCTGCCCGACGGCACGCTTGCGCACGCACAAACTCCTGAGCACCGGCCGCTATCCGGCCACGATCTCGCGATGATCCCACGCAGACCTTCTGGTGGAACACTTCCCTGGGTCGCGCTCCGGCGGGTTATTTCGTCGGTTATCGTTTCCGCTGCGACTTACCCGGCGAAGGGACGGTCGAGCGCACCGTCACCGCATTCGATCCCGCGCGGAATCTCCTGACGCTCGACCAACCCCTGCCGCATGACCGCGCGGCGAGCTTCCACGGCGAACTTTTCTCGCACGAGGAAGCGCCCGTCGCCGGCATCCGCTGGCTGCTCGGGCTGCGCCTGGATCGAACCCATCGGCCCGGTCCGCGTGCGCCTCGGCACTACCCGCGCGACCAACGCCCTGCTCGAACGCCGCGGCGCGCGCACCGCCCTCGTCGCCACCGCCGGTTTCGCCGACGCCTTGCGCATCGGCTACCAGGACCGGCCCTCGCTTTTCGACCTGCGCATCGACCAGCCGCCGGAGCTTTACGAAACCGCCGTCGAAGTCGCCGAACGCCTGCGCGCCGACGGCTCCGTCCTGCGTCCCGCTCGACGAACGCGCCGCCCGCGCCGACGCTCGCCGCTCTGCGCGCCGCAGGGCATCGAGTCGCTGGCCGTCTGCCTGCTCCACGCCTACCGCAACCCGGTCCACGAACGACACGTCGGCGAAATCGCCGCCGGACTCGGCTTCGCGCACGTTTCGCTTTCGCATCGCGGTCAGCCCGCTGCCCAAGCTCATCTACCGGGGCGACACCACCGTTCTCGACGCCTACCTGACCCCGGTGCTGCGCGACTACTGCCGCCGGCTCGCCGCGCAGACTGCCCGGCGGCGGAACTGCGCTTCATGACCAGCGCGGGCAGCCTCGTGGCGCTGGAGGATTTCAGCGGCAAGGACGCCATCCTCAGCGGTCCGGCGGGCGGCGTCGTGGGCACGGCGCGCGTCACCGACCGCGCCGGTCTCGCCCCGCGTTCGCGTTCGACATGGGCGGCACGAGCACCGATGTCAGCCGTTGGGACGGCGACGGCGTTCGCCCGCCGCTACGAGATGGAGGCGGGCGGCGGCGAGCGGCGTGCGCCGGATGCGCCTGCAAACGTCCATGCTGGAGATCGAGACCGTCGCCGCCGGGGGCGGGTCGCGTTTGCTGGTTCGACGGCAGAAAACCGCCGTCGGGCCGCGTTCGGCCGGGGCGGACCCGGGCCCGGCGTGTTACGGGCGCGGCGGTCCGCTGACGCGTCACGGACCTGAACGTTCTACCTCGGCCGCATCCCGCGCTTCCCTTTCGCGCTCGACCGCGCGAGCCGTCGAGCGACGGCTGGACGAACTCATCGCCGCAAATCGCCGCCGCCAGCGGCCGTACCTACGACCGCGACGAACTGGCCGCCGGGTTTCTGCGCATCGCCAACGCCGCGATGGTCGCGCCCGATCAAGAAACTCGCCGCCGCGCGTGGCGACGACCGCGCGCGCACACGCTGGTCGCCTTCGGCGGCGCGGGCGGCCAGCACGCCTGCGCGGTCGCGCGCGAACTCGGCATGACGCCGCGTGCTGTGCAGCCCGCACGCGGGCGTGCTGAGCGCGTTGGGCATCGGCCTCGCCGGCGACGGCGCATTTCGCCGAACGCGCGCTCTCGCCCGACCGACGATCCGCCGGCCGTGTTCGCCGCGCTCGAAGCCGGACTGCGCGCCCGCTTCGCCGCCGAGGGGATCCCGCCGACCGCTCGCGCCGCCCCGGCGGATGCTGGAAATGCGCTACCGCGGCCAGGAAACGCGCCTGCCGGTCCCCGAGCCGCCAGACGGCGATTTCGCCGCGGCGTTCGCCCGCGAGCACCAGCGCGTTTTCAATTTCGCCTTTCCCGGCCGGGCGGTCGAAAACTATGCCGCCCGCGTCGAACTCTCCACGCGTGCCCGACCCGCCTGCCGGGTGACGAGTCGTTCGAGCGCGGCGGCAAGCCTGTCCCGGCTCGGCGATGTCCGCGCGTGGCACTGGGCGACTGCCGGCCGGCAGCGGACCGCCGTGTACCGAGCGCGAACACCTCACGCCCGGCGTGCGGATCGACGGTCCGGCCATCATCCTCGAACCCATCGCCACGGTGGTCGTCGAACCGGGCTGGCGCGCGCGACGTCAGCCGCATGGAACGACTTGCGGCTGATTTCCCACGACACGGACGGCCCGACACGCGGCCGACCGTTCTCGCCGACGCCGCCACCCACCGCCGCGCCGACCCCGTCGAACTCGAACTCTTCCACAGCCGTTTCGCCTCGGTCGCCGAACAGATGGGCGCGGCGCTCCAGCGCACGGCGCTGTCCACCAACGTCAAGGAGCGGCTGGATTTCTCCTGCGCGCTCTTCGACGCCGCGGCCGCGCTCGTCGCCAACGCCGCGCACATCCCCGTGCATCTCGGCGCGATGGAGGAATGCGTGCGCTGCCTGCGCGACGACGTGCCCGACCTGCGCCCCGGCGAGGTTTACATCACCAACGACCCCTTCCGGGGCGGCAGCCACCTGCCCGACGTGACGGTCGTCACGCCGGTCTTCGCGGGCGACGACGCGCCGCCCCGCGTTCTTCACCGCCAGCCGCGCGCACCACGCGGAGATCGGCGGCATCGCCCCCGGCTCGCTGCCGCCCGACGCCCGCACGCTCGCCGAAGAAGGCGTCCTCATCCGCGCGTTCCGCTATCGCGCCGACGACCCCGGCGCCAGCGACGCCGCCCTGCGTGCCCTGCTGCTCGCCGGACCGTATCCCACGCGTTCGCCGGAGGAAAACCTCGCCGACCTCCACGCGCAGATCGCCGCCAACGCGACCGGCGCGGCGCTGCTGTCGCGAACTCATCGCCCGCCACGGCCTTGCCGACCGTCGACGGCTTACGCCGCGCCACCTCCACCGCGCCGCCGAGCAACGGATGCGCGCCGCCCTCGCGCGCCTGCCGCCGGGCACCCGCGCGCTTCCGCGACGCCCTGGACGACGGCACGCCCATCTGTCGTCGCCGTCACGACCCGCGCGGACGGCACCGCGCACGTTCGATTTCACCGGCAGCGGCCCGGTCCATCCCGGCAACCTCAACGCCAACCGCGCCATCGTCGCCAGCGCGGTGATCTACTGCCTGCGCTGTCTGCTGGGCGAACCCGTCCCGCTCAACGCCGGGCTGCTCGCGCCCGTGGAAATCGTCGTCCCGCCCGGCACCTGCTCGATCCGCCCGGCGATCCCGACCCCGCCCGTGCCCGGCGGTCGGCGGCGGCAACGTGGAAACCAGCCAGCGGCTCGTGGACGTGATCCTTCGCGCGCTCGGGCTCGCCGCCGCGAGCCAGGGCACGATGAACAATTTCCTCTTCGGGCGCGGCGGATCCCGGAGGCCGGCTTCGGCTACTACGAGACGATCGGCGGCGGCGCGGGCGCGGGACCGGGTTTCGACGGCGCGAGCGCGGTCCACACCCACATGACCAACACCCGCCTGACCGACCCCGAAGTCCTCGAAACCCGCTATCCCGTGCGCCTGCGCGAGTGGTCGGTCCGGCGCGGGTCGCGGCGGCGCGGGCGCGCACCGCGGCGGCGACGGCATGGTGCGCGAGATCGAGTTCCTCGCCGCGCTGGACGTGTCCCTGCTCACCAACCGCCGCCGACCGCTCCCCACGGCGCGCACGGCGGCCAGCCCGGCCCGCCCGGCCGCAACCTGCCTCCGCCGCGCGGGCGAGAGCGATTTCACCGACCTGCCACCCGCCGGGCCGGTTCAAGGTCGGTCCCGGCGACGTGTTGCGCCTCGAAACCCCCGGCGGCGGCGGTTGGGGACTACTCTGAAGGTGGACGGCGCTCTCCGAGCGGCGTTGGTCACCTTTGATGCCGCAGGCATCTGATCCTATCAGGCGGCTGCGCCGCGACCGGGACCAACGCCGCTCGGAGAGCGCCGTCCACCTCACACGGGTCCACCTCACACGGGTCCACCTCACACGGGTCCATCGCACCCGGGAAAACCGCTTGACCACGGCGGCAGCCGCGTTCGATTGGTTTCCTGTCGATCCTGCCATGTTTACCTTTCGCCGCTTTCTGACCGGGGCGTTGCTGCTCGCGTCGGGCACCTTCGCCGGTTGCTCCACTTCCTCCGACCATTCCGACCGGCCGCGCGAGGCACGGGGCGGATTCTCCGTGCTGGCGGACGGCCCCGACCATCCGGCCTCCGGGCGCGTGGTCGCGGACATCGGGGAGTTCGCCCGGAAACGCGGGTTCGTCCGCCAGGCGGCCAGACCGGGGCCGCCGGTGGACCCGGTGACGGGCGAATCGCTCCCGGCCGCGCCGGAGCGGTATCTCCTCGGCCACGTCGAACTGGAGGTCAGCTACCAACCCGCCACGCATCGCGTCAGCGCCTATCTGCACGGCCCCGATCCCCGGCAGGACCGGCGGTTCATCACCCGGTTCTACGCCGATTTCGACCAGGAGTACCGCGGACGTTACGGGGGCGAGGACCCGATCTCGGAGACCGCGTATTCGGACGAGGCGCGCGAGCCGACCCCACCGGACCGGCCGCCGGGAGCCAGCGTCCCCGGCGGGCCGGTCGGCGAGCCCGGAACGGGCCGCCCGTGACCCGGGCGAGGGACGTTTTTTGGCGGACGCTCGTGTGAATTTTCCGCCACACGTTGCCCCCTTTGCCAAACGTGTTGGACGTGACACTTTAACGCGAGCCATCCGTTTTATGCCCGACACGCCCTCCACCACCGAACTCGACCGGCCCGAATATTTCATCAACCGCGAACTGAGCTGGCTGGAGTTCAACTACCGCGTGCTCGAAGAGGCGCATGGACCCCGCCCAGCCGCTGCTGGAACGGGTGCGCTTCCTCTCCATCTTCGGCACGAACCTGGACGAGTTCTTCGAGGTCCGCATCGCCGGGCCTCAAGCAGCAGATCGAGAGCAAGAGCGGCTACGTCGGCGCGGACCACCTGACGGCCGCCGAGATCTTCGCCGCCGCCAGCAAGCGCGCGCGCGAACTCGTCGCCGCTCAGTACCGCTGCTGGAACGAGGACCTGCTGCCCGCCCTCAACAAGGAAAACATCTTCATCCACGACGGTCGACAACCTGCCGCCGGCCGCGCTCGCCTGGACGGAACATCTTTTCAGCGAGGAACTGTTTCCCGTGCTGACGCCGCTGGCGGTCGATCCGAGCCATCCGTTCCCGCAACTTGCTCAACAAGAGCCACAACCTCATCGTCCGCCTCAAGCGACCCGGCGAAAACGAGATTTCCAACGCCATCGTGCAGATTCCCCGCGTGCTCGCCGCGGCTGCTGCTCATCCCGGAAGAATCCGCGCGCGAACTCGGCCCCGGGCTGCACTATTTCTTCCTGCAGGACCTCGATCAAGCATTACCTCGCGCGGCTGTTCCCGGGTTGGAGGTGCGCGGAGGCGCACGCGTTCCGCATGACGCGCAACTCCGACCTCTACATCGACGAGGAGGAAGCCGAAAACCTCCTCCACACCATCGAGGAGGAACTCCGCCGCCAGAGCCGGGGCAACGCCGTGCGGCTGGAAGTGCAGGCCGACACGCCGCCGGAGATGGAGCGTTTCCTGCTGGAAACCTTCCGCCTGACCGAGGCCGACCTCTACCGGCTGCCGGGGCCGATCAATTTCCTGCATCTCCAGCCGCTCTTCTCCAGCGACGCCTTCCCCCGGCTGCGCGACCGGCCGTTCCAGCCCGTGCTCGCGCAAAGCCCTGCCGCCGAGCGCGGATATCTTCGAGGTGATGCGCGAGCAGGACGTGCTGCTGCACCATCCGTACGAGAGTTTCCAGAGCGTCGTCGATCTGCTCGAACGCGCCGCGGTCGATCCGCAGGTGCTCGCCATCAAGATGACGCTCTACCGCACGAGCGCGAACTCGCCGATCGTGCAGGCGCTCCTGCTCGCCGCCGACGAAGGGCAAGCAGGTCACGGTGCTCGTGGAACTGAAGGCGCGCTTCGACGAGGCCAACAACATCCGCTGGGCGCGGCAGATGGAGGAGGCCGGCGTCCACGTCGTGTACGGGCTGGTCGGGTCTGAAGACCCATTGCAAGATGATGATGATCGTCCGCCGCGACGAGGACCGCATCCGGCTCTACACGCCATCTCGGCACGGGCAACTACAACGCCACGACGGCGCGTTTTTACACGGACCTGAGCCTGCTGACCACCGCGCCGGAACTGACGGCGGAGGTCGCCGTGGTCTTCAACAACCTGACGGGCCTGAGCGAGTACGTCGGCGGCAAGAAACTGCATGGTCGCGCCGTTCGAATTGCGCGAGCGGTTCATGGAGCTGATCGCCCGCGAACGCGACCTGGCGCGCGAGCGGCAAGGACGGCCGCATCATCGTCAAGCTCAACTCGCTGGTGGACGAGGAGATCATCGTCGCGCTGTACGAGGCGGCGGCGGCCGGGGTGAAGATCGACCTGATCGTGCGCGGCGTGTGCTGCCTGCGGCCGGGTATGCCGGGCATCAGCGAGAACATCCGCGTGCATGAGCATCATCGGGCGGTTCCTGGAGCACAGCCGCATCTATTACTTCGGCAACGGCGGCAAGCCGCTCGTCTACCTCGGCAGCGCGGACTGGATGCAGCGGAACTTCGACCGGCGGGTGGAGGTGGTTTTCCCCGTGGAGGACGAGGCGCTCAAGACGCGGGTCACGGACGAAATTTTGCCGGCGTTCCTGCAGCGACAACGTCAAGGCCCGCGTCAACTGCGCGCCGACGGCACCTACGAGCGCCGCCAGCCCGCCGAAGGGCGAGCCGACGCAGCAGGCGCAGTTGACGTTCCGGCAGATCGCGCGCAAGGCGCAGAGCGCGAGCGTGGTGCCCGCCGCGCCGCCGGCGGCGTTCTCGACGAAGTGAGCGGGGCCGGGCGGCTGCCCGTTTGCGGGGAATGCTGTTTCGGAGGACATTGCGTTTCCCCGCTATGCCGAAAAATCCCCGCGCGATCCGTCTCGAACGCCTGCAAGGCCAGCTCGGCGACGTGGCCTACGAGATGACCAAGGTCCACTTCGCCGAGTTCCGAACGCCCGACCCGCTGGAGGCCGGCCGTCAACGCCTACCGTTGCGAACACGGCATCCGCATCTGCGTCGATCTGGCGGGCGTGGACAGTTCCGACATCCACCTCGAGATCGGCCCCGGCCTGTTGACCATCCGCGGCCGGCGCGAACTGCCCGAACCCCAGGACGAAAACCATCCGATGCAGGTGCTGGCCATGGAGATCGACCACGGGAGTTTCGAGCGGCAGATCAAATGCCCCCCACCGTGGACCGCGCCGCCGTGAAGGCCGAGCAAAACAACGGCCTGCTCTGGGTCCACCTGCCCCTGCGTCACCACTGATTTCCCTTTTTCCCGAACGCCATGATCACCAAGTCCAACGAGGACCACCCCAGCGACGAAGCCGACGACACGCCTTCGCAGCCGCAGCCCGTGTCGCCGCCGGTCATCGCGATGGCCGACCGCGCCGAAGGCCCCGACCAGCCGACGATCCCCGACACGCTCGCCGATCCTGCCCATTCGCGGCGTGGTCGTGTTCCCCGGCACCGTCGTGCCGCTGACCCTCGGGCGTCCCGCCGCGCTCAAGCTCGTCGATGAGAGCCTGCCGCAAAGCAAGGTCATCGGCCTGGTGACCCAACGCCGCGAGGACAGCAGGACAAACCCGGCACGGGCGATCTCTTCGCCGTGGGCGTCGCCTGTCAGGTGCTCAAACTCATGCGCCAGCCCGACGGCACGATGGTCCTGCTCGTGCAGGCGATGCGGCGCTTCACGATCAGGCACGTACGTGCAGACCGAGCCGTTCCTGCGCGCGGAGGTGGAGGTCCTGCGCGTCCGTGCACCGCGCCGGACGACGACAAGGAAGCGCAAGGCGGCATTCAACAACCTGCGCGAATCGGCCATCGACGCTGCTGGACCTCTCGCCCGGAAATCCCCGAACAGGCGCGCGCTGGTCCTGGCCAACATCGAGGACCCCGGCCACCTCACCGACCTGCTCGCGGGCAACCTCGGCCTCGACGTGGCGCACAAGCAGGCAGCTCCTCGAAGAAACCGACGTGGTCCACGCGGATGCGCATGGTGCAGGAAGCCGTCTCGCGCCAGACCGAGATCGCCGAACTCCAGCAAAAGCTCCGCAAGGACGTGGAAGGCCAGTTTTCCACCGGCCAGCGCCGCGCCTACCTGCGCGAACAAATCCGCGCCATCCAGCGCGAACTCGGCGAGGAGGAACCCGGCTCCGAGGATCAGATGGAACAACTCCGCACGCGCCTGCCAGGAAGCCGGCGCGCCCGAGAACGTCATGGAGACGGCCGAAAAGGAACTCAAGCGGCTCGTCCATATCCCCAGCGCCAGCCCGGAATACAGCGTCATCGTCTCCTACGTCGAGATGCTCGCCGACCTGCCCTGGGACAAGCTCAGCGACGACAACATCGACCTCGCCCACGCGCAGGAGGTTCTCGACCGCGACCACTACGGCCTGCGCGAAGATCAAGCGCCGGCTCATCGAATACCTCGCGGTCAGCAAGCTCAACCCCACCGGGCGCGGCCCGATCCTCTGCTTCCTCGGGCCTCCCGGCGTCGGCAAGACGAGCCTCGGCCAGTCCATCGCCGACGCGCTCGGCCGCAAGTTCGCGCGCATCGCGCTGGGCGGCATCCGCGACGAGGCGGAAATTCGCGGCCACCGCCGCACCTACATCGGCTCGATGCCGGGCCGCATCATCCAGGAACTCCGCCGCGCTCGGCACGCGCAACCCCGTCCTGATGCTCGACGAGGTGGACAAGCTCGGCGCGGACATGCGCGGCGACCCGGCCAGCGCGCTGCTCGGAAGTGCTCGACCCGCGCCAGAACAACGCGTTCGTGGACCGTTACCTCGACGTGCCGTTCGACCTGAGCCAGGTGATTTTCATCGCCACGGCGCAACTACATCGAAGGCATCCCCGCCCCGTTGCGCGACCGCATGGAGATCATCAGCCTGCCCGGCTACACGCGAGCGCGAAAAACTCCACATCGCCCAAAATTACCTCGTCGGCCGGCAACTGGAGGAAAACGGCCTCAAGCCCGAGCAATGCCGGTTCGAGGACGAGGCGCTGCGAACGATCATCGACGAATACACCCACGAGGCCGGCGTGCGCGACCTCGAACGCCGCATCGGCGCGGTGTGCCGTTCGCGTCGCCGCCGAGGTCGCGCGCGGCGGCAGCGACGCCGCGCACGCTGTGACGGTCACGCCCGATTTCGCGCGCGGGCATCCTCGGCGCGGGCGATCGCGCCGTGCGCGAGGAACGCCTGAAAATCAGCGCGCCCGGCGTCGTCACCGGGCCTGGCCTACACGCCCGGCGGGCGGCGAAATCCTCTTCATCGAGGCGACGAAATACCCCGGCAAGTGGCGGCGTCATGCTCACCGGCCAGATCGGCGACGTGATGAAGGAGTCCATGCAGGCGGCGCTGAGCCTCGTGCGAAACCCGCGCCGAAAGCCTCGGCATCAAGCCCGTGGAATTCACGGAGAACGACATCCACGTCCACGTCCCGAGCGGCGCGATTCCCAAGGACGGCCCGAGCGCCGGGTGCGCGATGTTCACCGCGCTCGCCTCGCTCTTCGCGGACCGCAAAGTCCGCAGCGACGTGGCGATGACGGGCGAAATCACCTTGCGCGGCCTGGTGTTGCCCATCGGCGGGTTGAAGGAAAAAAGCCTCGCTGCTCTGCGCGCGGGCATTTCCGAAGTCATCGTGCCGAAGATGAACGAAAAGGACATCGCCGACGTGCCCGCCGAGGCGAAGGAAAAGCTGAAGTTTACCTTGGCCGAAACCGTGGACGACGTGCTGGCGGCGGCGTTGGAAAAAGACGGTGACGCCCGCCCCGAGGGCCGCCACATCGGCTTCGGGTCCGCCAGTTAAAAGCAATTTAACTTGTCTTGCAGCCGCTTTCCGGAGCCCCGGCAGGGGCGACAGAGTTTAGCCCACGGCGTAAGCCGTGGGACCTCGCCCTCCCCCCTGGAGCACAGCCCCGGCAGGGGCGTAAGAACACACGCGGGCGTGGCAGGATGGTCGTGCCGGTTTTCTTGCGCCCCTGCCGGGGCTGGACAGAGAGCACGTCTTTTTCCCACGGCTCACGCCGTGGGCTAATGTCTTGCGCCCCTGCCGGGGCTTCGGAAGGCGGCTGCAAGACAAGTTAGATTGCTCTAGCCTTCGGAACTTCGCTGAGTCGAGCCAGTGATCAAGCTCCACGCGCGAACCAAACGCAGGCGCGAGTTCCGCGTAAACCAGTGGATTGATGAACGCCCGATTCAGGGCGGTGGCGATGGCAAGTTGTGACTTCGACCACTCGCACCAATCGGCATTGTCAGTGATGACATCGAGCAGCACGTTGCTGTCGAAGAGAAAGCCGTTCATTCCTCACCCCGCGTCATTGCCATGATTTCGTCGGTGGTTACCCCGGCAAACCCGCGCCCCGCGCGTTCTTGTACCACTCTTCAAATTCCTCGGGCGTAAGTCCCTTTCCCGGATGTGTTTCCACCCGCGTTTTCAGAATTGCGTAAAGCTCCTGCTGCTGTGTCGCTGGCAACTCGTTCACGGCAGCTTTGATTTCGGCAAACGTGCTCACGTTGGAAAAACTAGCGATTGACAAGGGCAACGGCAAGTTGATACATATTCGGGTGATGTGCACAACATTTGACGAAAGTTTTCACGCACGAGTTTCGGGCGATGCCGGTGCATTCGACGCAGCCGCTGGATGCGCCTACGGGTTTGCCTAGCTCAACCGGCGCGTTTTCCCCGCTGGTTCGCGGCATGGCTCAGGGGCTGAAGCCGTCTGTTTTGCGCGCTGACGCGTCCCGGAAGAACGGGCCGCGCAGGCACTCCGGCAACAGGGCCGCTCCCAGGAGCCTGCGGTCACCGTCCGTCGGCGCTCCGAGCATGAACACCGGTATTTTCGGCACGCCCCGCGCCCCCTGGGCAAAAAGCATTCCCTTGGGCTGGACGAACAGGCCAGAGGCAAAGATGCCGCCCTCGTCGCCCACCGCGATGGCGATGTCGTGGACCTCCCCTTCCTTGAATTCGATCCAGTCGCTGGCCGTCAGTTCCTTGACTCCCTTGGTGAAGACGATCTTGCCAAGAGTTTGGCGCGGGAGCCCGATGTAATGACGGTCGGAACCGTCGTACACCATGCGGTTATCGATCTGGACGATCATCGCGTTGTCCCCGAAAGCCACGAACCGGAACGATCCCGTGCTGGGCGCGGAAAACTTCCCGTGGTAGACGGCGAGCCACAGGCCCGGACCGCTGCGGGGCGACTGGAAAGCCGCGCCGGCCTCGGTGTCCAGGATGGCCGGGAACATGAGGTAGCGGGCGTGCAGCTTGATCGGGGAGGTGTAGTGGAGAAACGGGGACTCGGGGTGCCAGGGTCCGTTGACCGGCAGGACATCGCGCAAGAGCTTGCCGAAATTGGGCGCGCCCTTGATCGGTTGGTACGCCTGGTTGACCTTGTAATCGTAGAACGTGCCAACGAGTCCGTCGTTGCCCCCGGCCATCCCGAAGAGGCTGAGTGCGCCGCTGCCGCCGCCGTTGCCGTTGCCCCCGCCCGTGCCCAGGCCCAGGCCCATGCCGGTGCCGCCCATGCCGGCCATCGACAGCGGCGTGATGTTCGAGTCCAACTTAGGCATCGCGGGCACGACCGGCAGGGAAACCTTGGTCAAACCGGTCGTGGTGATGCGCTTGACCGGCGCGGGCGCGCTCATGGTCTGCTGTTTCTTTTGCATCTGCACCTTGTGCTCCAGGGCGCGCGTGGGGGCGGTGGAGGTCGAAGGCGGACCCACGAAGTTCTGTTTGTGCTGCGCCTGATACCTCTGCACCACGAGATAGGTGGCACCGATCCCCAGGAACAGGTGGGCCAGCACGGAAATGGTGAGGAAGTTCAAGCCGAAGCGACGCCAGTGATACCACGGACGGCGCGCCGGCGCGGGCGGTGCCGCCGGCGAAGGAGGGACACCGTCTGCCATCATCCATCCATGCTAACCAACCGAGATCGATTGTCGATGCCCAGCGTTGCCCACGTGCCGATTTTCGACGACCCTTGAAGGGGCCAAACCCGGCGTCAGCGGAATTTTCGGCGCGGGCTCGCCGAATCCCCGCGCATTCCTCAGAGCACACCGTTTCTCAGGTTGGTTGAGACATGCAAGGTGGTGGTGGTGGATGGCGCTCTCCGAGCGGCATTGGCTTTGTTCACGCCGCAGGCGTCTGTTCTTGGCCAGGCGGCGGACGCCGCGCGTGGGACCAATGCCGCTCGGAGAGCGCCACCCACCGCTGAAACACACCCCAACGATCCTGAGGAGTGGTGTAGCGTTTACCCGAACGCTGCTTTCTACTAAAGCGTTTTTCGTTTGCGTGTAAGGTCTGCGCAAGCCCCGGCAGGGACGTAAGAGTTTAGCCCACGGCGTGAGCCGTGGGAAAGATCGCCAGCCAGGCTAGCCCCGGCAGGGGCGTAAGAAAACACGGCGGCCTTGCGAGGACCACCGGGCGGGTTTTCTTACGCCCCTGCCGGGGCTGGGCCCTTTCGCGGTTGCCACCCACGGCTCACGCCGTGGGCTCAACGACTACCGGCTCAAGCCGGTAGGATGCGATGGGACTAAAAGTCCGGTGGCGGCTAGAAGCCGCTTGGAAAGCCCCCGGCCCGGGCCGGCTGGCAAGGCATCGGCGGCGACCCCTGGCCTCACGGCGGGTCGGCCACGATGCGGAACGTTCCCTCGCCATCCTCGTCCCACTTCTGCTCCTCGATGTAGCGCTTGATCGTCTTCTCATCGACCGCTCCGACCGTCGCGCAAAAGTAGCCCCGTGCCCACAGGTGCTGGCCCCAATAACGCTTCTGCAAACTCGGGAACTCCTCCTGCAGCTTGCGCGAACTCCTGCCCTTCAAGTACTGCGCCAGCTTGGCCGGCGACAACACCGGCGGCGCGCTGACGAGCAGATGCACGTGGTCGGGCGACACCGCTCCACGCACCACCGCCACCTCCCGCGCCCGGCAAATCTCGCGGATCAGGTCGCGGCAACGCACCGCCAGGTCCCCCTTGAGCACCGGCCAGCGGTACTTGGTCACCCAGATCAGGTGGTACTTGCAGTCCGAGACCGTGTGCCCACGATGGTGGTAGTTGGCCATGCAGCCGCCCACCTTAACGCGCCACCCGCCACCCTCCAAGGCAGACCGTCTAAAGACGGTGGGCTCCAACCCGGCACCTGGATACTGAACTCTGCCGCCCCTGCCGGGGCTGAAAACCGGACAGGCAACTGAGAAACGCTTTAAATGGCGAGACGCCGACAATCCCTTTCGCCCCTTGTCTTCAAAACGCCTCTTCGTCGCCGTTGAACTGCCGGAGGTAGTTTGCGCGGAACTCGTCCGGCTCGGCACCTATATCCCGGGGGTGCGTTGGCATCCGGCGGAGAAGTTGCACTTGACCCTGGCCTTTCTCGGCGACGGCGTTTCGCCGGAAATCCAGCGGCGTTTGCGCGACACCCTTGCTGCCGTGCGCGCCTCGCCGTTTTTTTTGCCGCTGGTTGGCGTGGGGTTCTTCGGTGGGCAACGGCCCCGCGCGTTGTGGGTCGGCACGGGGGGCGGACATCCGGAGTTATCCGCGCTCCACCGGGCCGTCCACGAGGCCGTGCTGGCCGCCGGGGCGAGGGCGGATTTGAAGCCGTTCGTCCCGCATGTCACCGTCGCTTACTGCGGACGCGACACCCCGGCCACTTCCGTCGAGCGTTGGGTGCGCGCGAACGAAAGGTTCGACGCCGGGCGGATGCGCGTCGAGGGGTTCACGCTGTTTTCCAGCGTGGGCGGGGTGTATGCGTCCGAGTGGAGCGTACGCTGGCCGGGCTGAATCTTCCCGCGCTTTTCCGGAAGGGAACGGCACGGGCCGTCGAGGTGATCCAGACGAAATTATGGGCTCGTCGGAGACGCGTCCCTGCCTTGTGGGACGAGGGGCCGTGGAGTAGATTGACGCCACACTTTCCATGACACTTTCCCTGCCGCGCCGGTTGCGTCTGCCGGCTTTTTCCAGGCGCGAGTTGCGCTTTCTGAAAATCATCGCCGACGACCTCAAACGCCGCGTTGCCCCCGCCCCGCACCACCCGGAACCTGCCCGGTGGTCGGACGAACGCATCACCGCCGCCTGGCTGGGGCATTCGACCGTCCTCATCAACTTCTACGGCGTGAATATCCTCACCGACCCCGTGCTGGGTTCACGCGTGGGCATCCATGTCGCCGGGCCGGTCGTGCTGGGCATGAAACGGTACGTGGCCCCGGCGTTGACGTTCCGGGAACTGCCGCCGATCGACCTGATCCTGCTCAGCCACGCGCACATGGACCACTTCGACCTGCGGACGTTGCGAAAATTTGACCGCCGACCGCTCGTGGTGACCGCGAACGCGACCGAGGATTTGCTGCGCGGCACGCGCCTGGGCGCTCATGTCACCGAATTGGCCTGGGGCGAGGGCACGAAGCTGAAGTTCAGCCGTTCGGCGGCGGCCCTGGCGCGGGACGGCGGCGAACTGGAGGTCGAGGCGTTCGAGGTGAAACACTGGGGCGCGCGGCTACGCACCGACGACCATCGCGGGTACAACGGCTACGTCTTGCGACGCGGCGGACGGGCGATCCTCGTCGGCGGCGACACGTCGTTCACCCCGCGCTTCCGGCGGCTGCGCGGACGCGGCGGGGCGTTGGGAGGCGGGGTGTTCGACCTGGCGATCATGCCCATCGGCGCGTACGACCCGTGGATCAACAGCCATTGCACGCCCGAACAGGCCGTCGAGATGGCGGACATGGCGGGCGCGCTGCACGTCCTGCCGGTGCATCACCAGACGTTCAAGCTGAGCGCGGAGGCGTTCGGCGAGCCGATCCGGCGCTTTGAAGCGGCGCTCGCGCGGCACCCGGAACGGGTCGCGTGGCGCGAGGTCGGGGAGACTTTCCAGTTGCCCGAGTAAGGGCCGGCCGGGTTTTATCACGTCCGCCATGTCTTCCGAGCCGCCGGACGAGGTGCCGAAGTTCGCTGACCGCTCCGTCGAACGGCCGCTGCTGATCTTCGACGGCGACTGCGGTTTTTGCCGGCGGACGGTCGAGCGAATCAGGGAAATCACGGGTGACCGGGCGGACTACGCTTCGTCGCAGGAAGCCGGGGCGGATTTCCCGTCGATCCTGCCCGAAGAGTTCGCGCGAGAGGTCAAGCTCGTGGAAACCGACGGCCGGGTGTACGGCGCGGCGGAAGCGGTGTGCCGGCTGATTTTCGAAGCGGGCAAAAGTCCGTGGTCGGGCGTGCCGTTGTGGGTGTACCGGACCGTGCCGGGCGCGCGTCGGGCCAGCGAGGCCGGCTATCACTTTGTGGCGACGCACCGGATGCTGTTTTCCACGCTGGTGCGGTGGTTGTGGGGCAACGATTTGCGCCGGGCGACGTTCCAGACGGCGCGGAACTGGTTTTTGCGGGCGCTCGGGGCGATTTATTTTATCGCGTTCCTGTCGCTGCGGCTCCAGGTGGACGGATTGATCGGCAAGGACGGGATTTTGCCGGTCGCGCCGCTGCTGGATTACGTTCGCGCGCAAAAAGGCGTGGCCTGGGGCGTTCTCCATCTACCGTCGCTCGCGTGGCTGATCAGCGGCAGCGACGGGGCGCTGCATTTCCTTTGCAACGCCGGCATGGCCCTGGCGCTGCTGCTCGTCGTGGGCGTCGCACCGCCGCTGTGCCTCGCGTTACTGTGGATGTCGTACTTGTCGCTGGCGACCGCGGGGCAGACGTTTCTGGGTTTCCAATGGGACGTACTGCTGCTGGAAACCGGATTTTTGAGCATCTTCCTGGCTCCGTTGCGCTGGTGGACGGGTTGGCGCGGCGCGGCGGGGTCCGGGTCGCGCGTGGCGCTGTTTTTGATGCGCTGGCTGCTGTTCCGCTTCATGCTCATGTCCGGGCGTGGTCAAACTGACGAGCGGCGACGTGACCTGGCGCAACCTCACGGCGTTGCGCTACCACTACGAGACCCAGCCGCTGCCGACCTGGATCGGTTGGTGGATGCACCAGACGCCGGACTGGTGGCAGGCGTGTTCGCTCGTGTTCGTCTTCGCGGTGGAGTTGGTCGTGCCGTTTTTCGTGTTGGGTCCACGACGCGTGCGGTTGGCGGGCTTCTGGCTGCTGGTGCTCTTGCAGGCGTTGATCGCCGCTGACCGGCAACTACGGATTTTTCAACCTCCTGACGGCCGCCCTTTGCCTGCTGCTGCTCGACGACCGCCAATGGCCGCGTCGGCTCGCCGACCCGGCACCGGGTGAGAGCACGCCTGCCCCGGTCCGTCGCTGGCCGTCCTGGGTGCTCGCGCCGGTGGCGGTGGTGTACGTCGTCTTCGGCCTGCTGCTGCTCTGGCGTTCGTTCTTTCCGGCGTCGCGCTGGCCGGGACCTTTGGAGGACGCCTACGTACGCATTTCGCCGTTTCGCTCGCTCAACGACTACGGACTTTTCCGCACAATGACCGTCGAACGGCCCGAGATCGTCATCGAAGGCAGCAACGACGGCGAAAACTGGCGCGCCTACGCCTTTCGCTGGAAGGCCGGTGACCCGTTGCGCGCCCCGCGTTTCGTCGCGCCGTACATGCCCCGGCTCGACTGGCAGATGTGGTTCGCGGCGCTCGACCGTGACGACGCGTTGCCGTGGTTCGAGCCGTTGATGCTCCGGCTGCTCCAGGGTTCGCCCGGCGTGCTCGCGCTGCTGGCGGACAACCCGTTCCCCGACGCCCCGCCGCGCTACGTGCGGGCCTTGCTCTACGACTACCGTTTCACCGACCCCGCCGAACGCCGCCGCACCGGGGCATGGTGGCGGCGGGACGGGCGCGGCGAGTATTTCCCCGCCGTGTCGCGGCAAGACTTCCGTGGCGACGAATGAATCTCGTCGCAGGCGAAGTCCTCGCCCCGCAGGTGGCACGAATCAGCAAGGAAGGCATCCCCGCCTTCGTCAAAAGCAACCATCCCCATGCTGATCAACACACTCCTCATCGTCGCCGACCGTGGCGGCCTCCGGGCCTATCGGGTAGACGAAAACCCGGGCCGCGCGCCCGGACTCCATCCAATCGACTCCTTTGAAGCCGAGGAAGCCCACGGCCGTTATCAGGACAAACTCACCGATCAGGCCGGCCGCTTCCGGGCCTCGGGACACGGCAACGCCCACACCGGGGGAATTTCCGAGCAGCACACCCTCGACACGGAGAACGCCCGCCGCGCGTGCAAGCATGTGGCCGAGCGCATCAACGAACTCGTGGACAAGGAGAAACCGGAGGGTTGGCGGCTGGCGGTTCCAGCGCAGATTGCCGCGCTTGTGACCGATCATCTCAAATCGGAGGTGCGTGCTCACCTCACCGAAACCGTCCATGCCAACCTTCTGCACGTCGAACCGTCAAAACTCCTGGAGCATTTCTCGGCGTTGCACACGGCCTGAAGCGGGTGGACGTTTTCCTTATGCAATTACCCATCGAAGTTTCCTACCGTGGGGTCGCCAAGAGCGACGAAATTGAAGCCCTGGTCAGGGAGAAGGCCAGCCGGCTCGACAAGTTCTGCGACCACATCAGCCGTTGCGACGTGGTCATCGAGCACCCCAACCACGCCCAGCACTCGGGCAGTCCGTTCCGCGTGCGCATCGACGTGACGGTCCCGCCCGGCCACGAACTCGTCGCCGACGAAAAACCGACCAAGCACGAGATGCACGAACCGTTGACGAGGGTCATCGGCGACGCGTTTCGCAACATGGAGCGTCAGTTGAAGGAACTCGTGGCGCGCCAGCACCATAAGGTCAAGACGCACGACGACGGCGCGCACGCGCTGGTGTCGAAACTGTTCGCGGCCGAGGGTTACGGCTTCATCACGGACCTCCAGGGGCGCGACGTGTATTTTCATCGCAATAGTCTCGTCGGCATGGATTTCGATAAGCTGAAAGTTGGTGCCGAAGTGCGTTTCGAGGAAATCAGCGACGAAAAGGGAGCCCATGCCACGAGCGTCCACGTCGTCAGCACGGGCGGCTCGCGGCTCTGAACGGGGAAAACACCGGAAATTTGCGTGGCGCCGGGCGTTTTTGGAGCGTCCGGCTTCCTTCCTGCTACGATTCACATCCGGACGCCTCCCGTACCGGAGTAGGCCGACAACACACAAAAACCGACCCTAATGAAACGCATCATCCTAGCCCTGTGCCTCTTCCCGCTGCTCGCCGGCAGCGCCTTCGCCAAAGACATCAAAATTCCGTCCGACGAACCGGTGGCCTCCGTCAGTCTGCCGGCCGGCTGGACGAGCGAAGAAACCGACAACGGCATCTCCTGCCAATCCAAGGACGGCGACGCCACGATCTTTTTCGAGGTTGCCAAAGGAGAGAAGGAAACGACGGACCTAGTCAACGAAAACATCAAGTTTCTCACCGATCAGAAAGTGATCATCGACAAATCCTCGAAGCATGAACGCTCGTTCGAGGCGGCCGATTTGAAGTGGGAAGTGCTCGAATACAGCGGCAAGGACGAGTCGGGGGCCGAGCACATCCAGATGATGTTCACCGAGATCAAGCCCGGCAAGGTGATGATGATCACCTACTGGGTGACCACCAAGGCGGAAGCAACTTACAAGGATCAGATCGTCAAGCTGTTCGATAGTTTCAAGAAGCTGTAAAAAGCTCCGCCGCAGGCGTTCGTCCAAGGTAGGGTTGTCTCTCCGAGGCAATCCTACAGCGTATTGCGGTTGCTCGTGGTGTCCGGAGCCCCGGCAAGGGCGGCAGAGTTCAGCCCACGGCGTGAGCCGTGGGTGGAAGGCGTGAAACGGACGAGCCCCGGCAGGGGCGTAAGAAAACACGGCGGCCTGGCACGGACCACCGGATGGCTTTTCTTGCGCCCCCTGCCGGGGCTTTACGGCTTGGGGAGAACGTTTCCCACGGCTCACGCCGTGGGCTATCCTCTGCCGCCCCTGCCGGGGCTCCGGCGGCGTGACACGCAACCGAGAAACGCGGTAGTGTTTTCTGGAAAATGCCCGAGTACCGATACGGTCATCCAGGCCAATTCAGGGTTGCCTCGGAGAGGCAGCCCTACCTCGAAGCGACCGGCGGGCGGCGCAGGTGCCAGTCGGTGCTTTGCTCGTAGGCGTGCGCGATTTCAGCAGCCGCGCCTCGTCGAACGACGGCCCGAGCAGTTGCAGGCCGATGGGCAACGCGTTGCCGCCCGTGTTTTCCCCCTGCGCGAAGCCGCACGGCAGGCTCACCCCGCAGACCCCGCCGAGATTCGCGGCGATGGTGAAAATGTCCGCCAGATACATCGCCAGCGGGTCTTGCGTGCGCTCGCCCGATCTTGAACGCCGGCACCGGCGAGGTCGGGCAAATGAGCGCGTCCACTTTTTCAAACGCCCGCTCGAAATCGCTGCCGGATCAGCGTGCGGACCTTCTGCGCGCGCAGGTAGTACGCGTCGTGATACCCGCAGCTGAGCACGTACGTCCCGAGGATGATGCGCCGCTTGACCTCCGACGCCGAAACCTTCCTCGCGCGTTTTGCCGTAGAGTTCCAGCAGTCCGCTGGTGTCCTTCGCGCGATGCCCGTAACGCACGCCGTCGAAGCGCGCGAGGTTCGCCGACGCTTCCGCCGTGGCGATGATGTAATACACCGCGACCGCGTATTCGGTGTGCGGCAGCGAGACCTCCACGATCTCCGCGCCGAGCTTCGCGTAATGATCGACCGCCGCGCGCACCGCCGCCTCCACCTGCGGGTCGATGCCGCCGATGAAATATTCCTTCGGCAAACCCGAGCCGCACGCCTTTCACGTCGCCCGTCAAGCGCCGCGACGTAATCGGGCACGGGTTCGATCGAGCGTCGTGGAATCGTGCGGGTCGACCCCCGCCATGACGCCGAGCAACAGCGCGGCATCCTCGACCGTCCGGGTGATCGGCCCCGACCTGATCGAGCGACGAGGCGAACGCCACCAACCCGTACCGCGACACCCGCCCGTAACTGGGTTTGACCCCGACCACGCCGCACAACGCCGCCGGCTGGCGGATGGAGCCGCCGGTGTCCGTGCCCGAGCGAGGCGAACGCTTCGTGCGCCGCCACGACCGCCGCCGAGCCGCCGCTGGAACCGCCGGGCACGCGGTCGGGGTCCCACGGATTGCGCGTGACGCCGATTGCCGGAGTTTTCCGTGGAAGAACCCATCGCAAACTCGTCCATGTTCGCGCGGCCGAACGGGATCGCCCCGGCGGCGCGCAAACGGGCGATGACCGTGGCATCGTACGGGCGCGGTGTAACCGTGCGAGGATTTTCGAGGCGCAGCCGCACGGATGGCCGGCGACGCTGATGACGTCCTTGATCGCGATCGGCACGCCGCCGAGCGGCAGGTTCACGTCGGCCGCGTCCGCCTGCCGGCGGGCGTCTTCGAGATCGGTGGAAAGATACCCGCCGAGCGCCGGGTCCACCGCCTCGATGCGGTCGGCGAGAGCATCGAGCGCCTCGCGCGGGGAGAACTCGCGGCTGCGCAGACGCTTCTGGAGGCCGGCGGCGGTTTGAAGAAATAAGATCGTTGCGTCATTCACTCGATGACCTTGGTGACGACGAACAGGTCGTTGGCCTGCCGGGGCGCGTTGGCGAGCGCTTCCTTGGAAGTGAAGCTCGGCTGCGCCGTGTCTTCGCGGAAGACGTTGAACACGGCGCTGGCGTGCGCGGTCGGTTCGACGTCGCTCACATCCACCTGCCGGAGCGCCTCGACGAATTTGAGCACGTCGGAGAGTTGCGCCTGGTATTCGGCGACTTCCGCGTCGCTCAGTTCGAGCCGCGCGAGGCGCGCGACGTAACGGACATCCAGATTCAGGGAGCAGCCATAGACGGAAAATCGAAAAATGCGGAGCCCGGAAGGTGAAAGCGTCGGCGAGAGGTCCGCAAGTAGTTTCTGCTCCGCCGCGTTGTCACCGCTTTCCCTGTCGGGCCGCCGCTCTATGCACACCGATAAACCGCCCAGATGGATCAGCGCGATGACGACCAGCAGCAGCGCGAACGTCTGCGAGCGCTGCCCTCCTGTTCGTTCCGCGCGCAGCACGACTTTCTTCGGTGCGCCGGCGGCGTTCGCTCTGGCGCTTGCCCGTGGGCGTCTGCATCGGCCCGCGACCCGCGCTCGTCGTCGCGCCGTTGATCCGGTAGCCCGGCGGGCTTGGCCTCGCTGATCGTGCGGTTGAGCGCCTCGATCTTTTCGTCAATCTGACGCTGCCGCTCTTGCAGGAGGCGTTTCTCCGAATCGAGCGCGCTGACCGACGGCGGGTTCTTGCCGGATTTGCCTTTCGGCTTGCGAGGGCATCGGCATGGCGAAGCGAAAAAACGACGGCAATAGCCAGCGAACGGAAAACAGACCGCTCCGGCTCAGTGAGTGCCGACCGTTCCCCCGACTCAGCGCGAGATAACACAGCACCATCAACATCCGAAAACCCAACACGAGCAGCGGCAGCGTGAAGGCCACGCCGGCCTTCAGCCAGTAGAGGAAACTATGGTCGCTCGCCTCGCCGAACATCGCTGCGTAGCTGCTCGCTCGCCCGACGAGCTGCCCTCGGCCGCGCCGTTGCCTTGGCAGCGTCGGCGGCGAAACGCGCCTTCTGCTGGTTGTACTCCGTGCGGGCGTGATCGACCATGCCCAGCGCGCGGCTGAGTTCGCGTTGCAGGTCGGCGCTGGCCCAGCCTTTCGGGTTGATGGATTCGAGCGCTGCAGGTGCGAGCCGAAGGATTCGCGGTGCTGTGAAGTTGCTCGACGCGCTTCTGCGCTTCGGTCGTCTGGCGTTCGACGACGACGAGCGCGCGGGATAGTTTTTCGATCATTTCGGCGCGGCCCTGCTCGAGTTCTTCCTGGCGGCGGCTGAGTTCTTCGAGTTCGCGCTTCTGGCGTTCGATCTGTTCCTGCTGGCGGCGGAGGTTGAGAAGCTGTTCCTGAGCTTTTTGCACCTGGCTGTCGATGCGCTCGTCGCTGGCGACCGACTGGCGTGCCTGTCACGGGAACGGCGGCGGGCGCGGGGCACGATTTCGCTCCTCGTCGGGTGGTTCGTAGGCCGTCGCGGTCGCGGCGGACCTGGGGTTGAGGATCGATGGGGTCGGCCGTAGCGTTCTGCCATCCCTCTATAAAGGCCGGAACCCGCCGATTCCGCAAGCCGCATCACGCGGAATTTCCGGATTAAAATTCCATGTTCGCAACCGCCGCCGTCGCCAACGCGAGCGGCAGCGATCGACGCCGCCGCACTCAGCGCCAGCGCCAGCGTCCGGCATCCCGTCTCCAGCGTCCGCCGCAGGCCATCGGTCATCGTCGGCCACGTGAAGGGCAGGCTCGCCGGAAACGCCAGCAGCGCGATGAACAAGCACGATGTAAAGAAAGCTCGCCACCAGACACAGCGTGCCGCCGAACCCGCTGACGATCTTCGACGGATTATCCTCCTTGAAGTTGGGAAACAGCGCGCCCAATCCCACCGCCAGCCCGCACAACGCGGTGCTCATCAGTGCGATGGCCGCGGCGAAATAAGCGATCTTGGCCCAGCTCGAGTCTGAGGATCACGCTGGAGGCGATCATCAGCGCCGACAGTCATCGCCGTCGCGGCCAGGCAGGACGACCAGAATTTTTGCATCAGCACGCGCGGCCCAGTCCCAGCGGCGCGAGCCCGATGAATCCACAGCCGCCGCCCCTCCAGGCTGAACTGCGGGAAAACGAAACGCGTCGTCAGCGTGGAGAGCGTCAGCGCGCAGGCCGTCAGGTTGAGGTAGGAGATCATCGTGCTCCAGAACGGGCTCTGGAGGTCGTAGGCGACGTTGCGCAGGTTGAGCACGTAGATGGTCAGCAGGCCGAAGAAGATCATCACCTGCGTCCACTGCGCCGGGTCGCGCCAGAACACGCGCGTGTCCTTGAGCACCAACGCGCTCACGGGCCGGCTGACCAGCGCGGCGACGGGCGGCGAAGCGCGAGGACCGTTCCAGGACACGCCCGGCGCAGGCGCGCGCTGCCGGCGGGCGTCCGGCCATGCTGGCTGCGCTCGGAACGATGGCTGAACGCGCGCGTCCAACTGTCGTAAAAAAACCGGCTCGCCACCTCGAAACCCAGCAGGACAGCCCAAGAGCGCGTTGCTCAAGCAGCAGGCAAAAGAAGAATCCGCCCTCGCGCCCCAGCCCGCCGCTCCATGAAAACACCGCTTGCGCCATCCACGCACTGGGCAGGAAGGGATTGAGACTGAAACGGGTATGGCGCAGGAGCTGGTTGAAGATGCGGACCTCCGACAGGTCGTTGACACTCGTCGGCGTTGGCCGGGCGCACGAAAAGCAGCCACCAGCGCGATGCGCCACGAGCCGACGGCGATGACGACGGCCTTTTTCGCCCAGGGTTTGGACAGCAGGGCGACGATGAGCAGCACCAGCGCGGAGCCGAGCACCGCCGGGATGGCGACGAAGGGCAGATAGATGAGCGCGATCTCGAAATAAAACGCCGCGCCGACCTCTTGCACCCGCCCGAAGGCGACCATCATCGGCGCGCTCAGGAACATCAGCGCCCACGAGGAAACGACGAGGCATTCGAGGAATTTCCAGCGGTAGATGTCCGCGTGCCGGATGGGCAGCGTGAGGAACCAGTTCGTTTCGCGGTTTTTGAAAAGCGTGCTGTAGCCGATGATGAGGTTGGAGAACATCAGCATCACAAAGAAGAACCCGAAGATCAGGAACAGGATGCGATGGGCCAGCAGCGCGCCGACGGCCGGGAACGCGAACAGGAAATCCAGCCCCTGGTGGAAAAGGAAGTAACCCAGCAGCAGGTAGCCCAGAACGAAGCCGACCAGTAGCAGCCGGCAGCAACGGCGAGCGCGGCGCAAGCCGCGCACGCGGGCCAGCAGGCTGCGCCAATGCACCCACAGCAGCAGGCGGAAGAGGCGCAGGGTGCTCAAAGCCGGCAAGGTAAGGCGAGCCAGCCGAAAGGCAACGAAGGAACAGGGCAAACACAAGCGGACCTGATCCCCGAAGGCACTTGTATATCTGCAACCGCGCCTCCGGCAGCAGCATCGTCCTCTCCAGATTGAGCGCTTCCCCATCTCCAAACTTGGGAGCGGGGAGAAAAATCCGCTTGATAAATTATGGTGCGTTTCCCCGCCGTCACGGCGATGCTTGCCGAGTTTGGCAATTCTCGATGATCACGGAAATAAAGCTGAAAAACTTCAAGAGCATCAAGGAAGCGAACCTGAAGCTCGGACCGTTCAACTTGTTCATCGGCACAAACGCGAGCGGCAAATCGAACTTCTTCGATGCGCTCCGATTTTTGCAAGGAATCGGCTGGGGATTGAGCATCGACGAGATCCTCAACGGTCGCCCACGGACCGGAACCGGTCTCGGAATGGGAAGGCGTCAGAGGAGGAAGCGCTTTTCTCCGATGGACGGACCCGGCGGCGGAAGTGCCCCGTGCGAACCCGGTGTGGATTGAAGCAATCCTCAGATTGCCCAGCAGTCCTCCCGCTCTGCGGTCTCAGTACGGAATCGGAATCAACACCGTGAAGAATTCGGTGAGGGGAGAATATCTTACCGGTAGCTGGAGGGGAAGTTGGGACAGCCGGGACGTGGACAATGAGCTAAGCAGCCCGGTGGTCACTGTGAAGTACGAGGCTCGCGGTCGCGGGAAAAAACCTCATTGCTCTTTTGAAAAACACCGCCCCGTCATTCAACAGGTCCAAAGTAATCCGCGTATTGCGCCGACGGATTCGATAAGAGCGCGAAGGGTGCTCGAATCATTGCGCAATATCCAGCGCCTCGATCCTCAGCCCGATGTTCTCCGCAAATATGCCACCGCCCTGGAGGTCGACCGGATGGGTGAGCACGGCGAAAATTTCCCCGCGTTGATTCAACAAATTTCCGCTGACGAAAAGCGCAAGGAGGGCTATCTCGGCTGGCTGCGCGCCCTGCGCCCTGCAGAGGTCGATGACATCAAAGTGTTGCTCGGAGCACTCAAGGAACCGCTGTTCGCCCTCGTCGAAAAAGGCCGCGAGTTTCCCGCGCCGGTGCTGTCGGACGGTACGTTGCGTTTTGCTGCCATCACCGCCGCGTTCTTCCAACCGTCCATGCCGGAGGTACTCATGCTCGAGGAGATCGAGAACGGGGTGCATGCGGGAAGGCTTCGACTGCTCGTCGAATTGATGAAATCACGCGCGGGCGCCACCCAGACCCAGGTGCTCGCCACTTCACACAGCGCGCTGATGCTCGACTGGCTTTCAACCGAAGATTACCAGCATGTATTCCTTTGCAGTCGCGTACCTGAAACGGGTGTGACGACTATCACTCCGCTGACCGAAGTGCCGCATTTTCTCGAAGCGGTGCGGACAACGTCGGCCAGTCAGTTGATTGCCGAAGGCTGGATGGAAACGGCATTATGAGTTGCAAGGTCCTCGTCATCCCGGAAGACCCGACTTACAACGGCTACCTGCTTAAACCCTTGACCGAGCGGGTGCTGGCAGAAGCAGGCAGGCCGAACGCGCAGGTTCTGGTCCTTCGCGATCCCAAGACGGGAGGATTCACCCAAGCCTGCGAACTGATCGAAAACGGAAAACTCCAAGACCGGTACGGATATTACGACCTCTGGCTTTTTCTGCCCGATGGAGATCAAACCAGAAGCTTGCAAACGCTGGAAGCCGGTGTCCAGAATCAAAAGGCAAAACTGATCGCTTCGTACCTCACGCCAGAGGTCGAGGTGACCTTGATCGCCGGCCATCCCAAGGCAGATGTAAGAGGCTGGCAAGAAAAAAAGCAGCTTACTCGATTCAAAGAAGAAGTTTTCGAGCCTTTCCTTGCGAGCAATGGAAATCCCACGGCTCCTGGCGAGGGACGCGGACAACTGATGCTGGAAGCATTGACCAACTACCAGCGGATGAAGCAACTTGTTCCAGAATTAACCGAATTGGAGCGACGCATTACCGAAACATTGGCCAATCGGTAACAAGGAAGCGCTTTCGTCGACGTGCTCGCACTGCTCAACGCAAAGTCAGAACACCTTCAGTTCGCTTCGTTCGCTTCGCCAGAACTTTGGTGCCAAAAGCCGGTGGTTGCCCAAAGCCAATGAAAATACTGGCGGGATACATTGATAACCGTAGGCACTGCGCGAAGCAAGCCGTACCATCAGGACCGGGACGTGGGAATTATTTCCTCTGGCTGGACGTTTTCGCCCCGCGCAACGCCGCGACCTCGCGTTCTTCAAGATACCGCCATTCGCCCGGCCGCAATTTGCCGAGCTTCAGGTTGCCCAGGCGCACGCGCTGGAGCCGTTTGACCTCGTAGCCGACGGCCAGGAACATCAGGCGAATCTGCCGCTTCAATCCCTGCCGCAGGATCACCTTCAACTTTTGCGGCGCCGAGCTGTGAACGGCTTCCGCCCGCGCGCGTACCCGTTGCGGCGGCTGCGCCTGGCTGCGGCGGATCGACCGCGATGAATACGCCCGCCAGCAGCTTCTCGGCCAGCGCCATGTCAAAAGGCCGGTCGAGGATGACCTCGTATTCCTTTTCGACCTTGTAACGCGGGTGCGTGAGTTGCAGGGACAAATCGCCGTCGTTGGTCAGCAGCAGCAGGCCCTCGCTGTCCTGGTCGAGCCGCCCGACGTGGAACACGCGCGGGAAATCCGCCGGCAGCAGGTCGAACACCGTGTCGCGCTGGCGCGGGTCGGTGCGGGACGAAAGAAAGCCCGCCGGCTTGTTGAGCATGACGTACACCGGCCGCTGCACGTGCACCGGCCGACTGATCGACCTTGACGGCATCGTCCGGGCCGACGGTCGTCGCCAGCACCTTGACGACGTGGCCGTTGATGGAAACCCGACCCGCCGTGATGATCGCCTCGCACGCCCGGCGCGAACCCAGCCCGGCGGCGGCCAGATAGCGGTTGAGGCGCAAGGCGGAAACCCTTCAGGCGTCCGGCTTGGTCTTGGGCAGGCCGATGACCTTGGTGCCCGGCTTGAAGATGCCGCGCTTTTTCATCAATTCGACGCGCTCGAAACGCTTGAGGACGTTGCGCTTGACCGTGATCTTGGAAGCGCCTTTGAGGCTGCGATGCTGGGACATGACGGAAAACGGGTTGAAGGCTGGATTGAAAAGGAGGGGAAAGTCTCAGATTCTCGGCAAATGGCAACCGGGAAATTCATCCCGGCCGCGCGGCATCGTCAGAGGATGCCCAGCTTCATCTTGCCCGCCTCGGTGATCATGTGCTGGTTCCACGGCGGGTCCCAGACGAGCGCGACTTCCGCCTCGGCCACGCCGGGGATCATCCGCAGCTTGCTCTCGGCGTCCGCCGCGATGGACGGCCCCATGCCGCAGCCGGGCGCGGTGAGCGTCATCTGCACCTCGATGTTGCTGCCCTTGCCGGGCGTTTCGGTGGGCAGCACCTGGCAATCGTACACCAGCCCGAGGTCCACGATGTTGACCGGGATTTCCGGGTCGAAACACGTCTTGAGCTTGTCCCAGGCGGCTTTTTCCTGCTTGGCGGGATCGAGGTCGGCGTCGGTGAAGGGGACTTCCTGCTTGCGCGCCGTCGGCGGTCAGGCCGAGGGCGTCGGCGTTTCTTCGGTGATGCGCGACAGGCCGGTGGGCGAGGCCACGGTGTAGCTGCCGCCGAGCGACTGGGTGATGACCACCGTCATGCCCGGCGGGCAGCGTGATGACGTGTGCCGCTCGGGAATCTGGATGGCTTCCACGTCGCGGCTGAGGGTGATTTCGGAGTTTTCGTGCATGGGAAAAGTTGGAGGATGCGGGTAACGTCAGACCTGGCTCTGGCGGCCGGTTTGTCCATGAGCACGACCTTGACCTTGCGGCCCGGCGGCCGGCCTGTGCCGCCGGTCAGCGAATCGTACAGGGTCGGGGCGGACGCCGGCGCGGCGGCGGGCGGGTTGCGTGCCCGCTGACCGGGATCGTCGCTTCCGTCGGCGCGAGGGCGGAACGCAGCGCGCCTTCGACGAGTTGCGCGCAATGAATCTTCATCGGCGGCAAGCGCGCCGAGCGGGGCGGCGAGTTCCTCGCCGGAAAGCGCGAGGGCCTCGTCCACGGTCTTGCCCGCGATCAACTCCGTGGCGACGCTGGCCACGGCGATGGCGGTCTGGCAGCCGAAGGTCTGGAACGTGGCGCGGTCGATGACCTTCTTGCCGTCCTGGTCCTTGAACTTGACCCACATCCGCAGCATGTCGCCGCAGTCCGGGCTGCCGACGGTGCCGACCGAATCGGCGTCGGCCATTTCGCCGACGTTCTGCGGGTTTTGCTGCGCGGCCTGGATTTTGGCTTCGAGGTCTTCCATGCGTGGCGGGACAATTCCCGACCCCGGACTTTCGCCCGGATCGGCCTCTCCGCAACCCGCAACGCGCCCTGTTTACGCGACAAGCGGTTGCAGAAGGCTTTCCTCGATGATCTGGACGAGTTCATCCACACCGGTCGGTTTGGACAGGCACGGATAACCCTGGATGCGCTTGCCGGCCGCCACTTCGCGCGGTGAAACCAGGCAGGTCAGGAACACGATGGCGCGTGCCCCTGGATCGACGCATCGGCGCGGACTCCGGCGGCGACCTCGCAGCCGTCGAGGTCCGGCATATCCATGTCCAGCAACAGCAGTTCCGGCTGGAAAATGCGCGCGGTCTGGATGGCCCGCTCGCTCCGATTTTCCTCTTTCACAAGGTAGTAGCCGGTTTTTTCGAGCATGATTTTCCACAACGCGGTGATGCCTTTGTGGTCGTCAACAATCATGATGCGGCGTTTGGTCGATAAGCGGCTCTTCATAACGGTCAGTTTTACCGCCCTCCATTAGCAGATCATGTGCCATTTGCGGCCGTGCGCGCTCACCGCGGCCGGGCCGTCATTCCAACGTGTAACGCGGCAACCCGGGATCGACCTGCTGGCTCCAGGCGTCGATGCCGCCGAGGAGGGCTTTGACGTTGGTGAAGCCGTGCCCGGCGAAATACGCGGCGGCGTCGAGGCTGCGCGCGCCCTGGTGGTCGATGAGGACGATGAGCCCCGCGTCGCGCGGCCATTGCATGAGGATCGTGTTCATCAACTCCTGCGTGAAATGCTGCGCGACCCGGCGATGTGCACGGCGTCGAATTCCTCGCGCGTGCGGATGTCGAGCAGATGGACGGGCGCCGGATTGGCCGCGTTCGCGCAGGTCGTGGAGTTCGCGCGGGCGTGATCTGCATGGCGCGGTCTTCCTCCTGGCTGGTCTGGAGAAAGCGCGGTGACTTCCGGCAGGTCCATGTGCGGGTTGCGCGCGCAGATCTGGGCGAGAGTTTCCGTCGGCGCGAACCCGCACGAACTGCACCCGCCGACGTGGTACTTGCGGAAGAGCGCCCGTTGCGCGCCGGGGTAGACGGCGAGCAGGTCGCGCATGGGCAGGTGGGGGTCGATCTCGGGAAGGGTGGCAGTCATGGAGCGATCAGGAGGCGATGCTGGCATCAGATGCATATTCAACGCTGGTCATCAATAGAGCCGCAAGATGATGCATCGGTCGTTGTCTGGTTCTTCGACGATCACCCAGGATTGGTTTTTCGGTGAGGCCAGAACGAAAGTCCGGATGTTCGATGCGGAACTTCCGCCCATCTGCCATGTAAATAATAAAAGGTTGAAACGGGACGGCGTGAAGCAGTTCACGGATGCGCTCTTTCATGCCGGAAAGACTAACACCCGGCCTGACAGGCGTCCATCCGCTTCACAAACCCTCATCTCCCGCTCCACGCTGAACTTCCCCGCCCCGCTCTCCGCCAACGCAACCCTTGAGCGCGTGCCAGCCCAGCGTCGCGCACTTGACCCGTTGCGGGAACTTCCGCCACGCCGCTGAGCAACCGCAGGTCGCCGAGACGTCTTCGGCGCTTCGGCCTCGGGCGTCTTGCCGGTGATCATGCCCTGAAAATCGTGCAGCAACGCTGCCGCCTCGCGCGCGCGTCTTGCCCTTGATCTTGGTCGTCATCAGCGACGTGGACGCCATGCAGATCGAACACCCGCTGCCCGTGAAACCGACCGCCTCCAGCTTGTCCGCAGCCGGGTCGATCTTCAGGCTGAGCGCGATCTCGTCGCCGCACGTCGGGTTGTCGCCGCTGACGGTCACCGTCGCGTCCGGCAGCGGGCCGAAGTTCCGCGGCTTGCGCGAATGATCCAGGATCACCGCCTGATAGAGTTCCTCGAAATCGAAATCCATGAGCAGAAGTTAGTTTTCGTCAGCGATTGAAGAACGCGCGGATCTTTTCAACGACTTCCATGAGCCGATCCACTTCCTCGCGCGTGTTGTAGAAATAGAAGCTCGCCCGCGCGCTGGACTTCACGCCCAGCTTGCGGTGCAGCGGCTGGTTGCAATGGTGCCCGCCGCGCAGGGCGATGCCGTGCTGGTCGGCCAGCGTCACCACGTCGTGCGCGTGTACGTCGTCCAGGACGAAAACTCACCAGCCCCGCGCGGTCCGTCGCCGGGGCCGAACAGCCGCACGCCGCCCAGTTCGCTCAGGCGCGTGTAGGCATACGCCGCGAGGTCGCGGTCGTGCTCGAAGATGTTCTGCCGGCCGACCGTGTCGAGGTAATCCATCGCCGCGTGCAGTCCCACCGCCCCGGCGACATGTCCGGCGTGCCCGGCCTCGAAACCGTGCGGCGCGGGCTTGAACTTCGCTGTCGAACCAATCCACCGCACGATCATCTCGCCGCCGCGTCTGGTAGGGCGGCATTTCCGCGAAACGCTCCTCGCGCCCGTAGAGCACGCCGATCCCGGTCGGCCCGAGAATCTTGTGGCCGCTGAACACGAGGAAATCGCAACCGATGTCCTGCACGTCCACCGGGCAATGCCCGGCGGACTGCGCGGCGTCCACGAGCGTCGTCACGCCGAGCGCGCGGGCGCGGGCGCAGAGTTCCGCGGCCGGGTTGATCGTGCCCATCGTGTTCGAGATGTGCGTGAAGGCGAAAATCTTCACCTCGGGCGTGAGCAGTTCGTCGAGCTTGGACAGGTCGAGCACGCCGCTGTCGCCGAGGACGGGGATGTAGACGAGTTGCGCGCCCTTGCGCTTGGCGAGTTGTTGCCAGGGGATGAGGTTGGCGTGGTGCTCCAGTTCGGTGAGGAGGATTTTGTCGCCCGCCTGCGACGTGCCGCTCGCCCCAGGCGGCGGCCACGAGGTTGATGGATTCCGTCGTGCCGCGCGTGAAAACGATCTCGCTCGGGCTTGGCGGCGTTGAGGAACTCGCGCCGTGCGCTCGCGCGCGCCCTTCGTAGGCGGCGGTGGCGCGGTTGCTCAATTCGTGGATGCCGCGATGGACGTTGCTGTGGTCGTGCTCGTAATAGTGGCTGATGGCGTCGATCACCGCGCGCGGGCTGCTGGCTGCTGGCGCCGCTGTCGAGATAGATGAGCGGCTTGCCGTGGACCTGCTGGTCGAGGATGGGAAAATCACGGCGCAACGCAGCCCAATCTGGACGGCGGCCGTGGGCGTGTTTGGCGGTGTCGTGCATAGAACGGAGATGGCAACGTTAATTTAGAATCATTCTAAATACAAGCGAAGTTCCGTAAATTGGCGTCCAAAGCCGCCTGTTCAGCGCGCCCGGTTTCAAGTATATTTGCGGCATGAAATGGAAACCCCTCACCGCCGCCGTGGCCATGCTCTTTGCGGTCTGCGCGACTCTGCCGGCAGCCTCCCTCGACCCGTCAACCCGCAAGAGCAAAGACGGCAGCGTCAGCAAGGACGATGTGCGCAAGGCCATCGCTATTTTCCGACGCAATCCTTCCAACGTTCAGGGCGAGATGTCCCAGCCGATCATCCTGAGTTTCGCCAAGGAAAGCCCGGACGTGGAAGTGGCCCTATCGGAAAAACGGATGCCGTGGGTCAACGACAAATCGGCTTCCTCCGAGACGAGCACCGCCCTGACGGTCGCGTATATGTCTGGCGACATCCTGGCGCAACTGGACACGGGCAGGACGAAAGACGATCCCCTCGCTGCCACCGAACAGGTGATCGCCACCTACCGGCAGCTCCGGGAAGCTGATGCGAAACTCAAAGTGCCGTCGGTGGAAAAGCTGATCGCGCTGCAAAAACAGGGCAAGCTGGCGGAGTATTTCAAGGGGGACTGATTTCCCTGACGCCGCGAAGATCGCGCACGATCCATGCACCTTCGGCCCGCGCTTTCGGCGTATCTGATGTTGCCATGAACGAGCAAAAACCCACCCCCGACGCGCCGCAGACCGCTGCCGCCGCCACCCCCGAACCCTCCAAGACCCTCAGCCGCCGCCAGATGCTGGCGACCTCCGCCGCCGCGCTGGCCGGAGCCGCGTTCGCCGCGCCGGGGAACACCCAGGCCGCCGCCGACTCCGAGGACCACGGCGACATGCGTCCGCACCTCAATTTCAGCCTGTCCGGCAAGGGCGCGATGGTGACGGGTGCCGCGCGTGGCATTGGCAGGGCCATCTGCGTGGCACTCGCCGCCGCCGGTGCCGACGTGCTCGGGCTGGACATCGCGGCCGAGGTCAGCCCGTCGCTGGTGTACCCGGCAGCCACGCCCGACGAACTCGCCGAGACCGGCAAAATGGTCGAAAAATTCGGCCGCAAGTGGATCGGCGTGAAGGCCGACGTGCGTGATTTCGCGGCCCAGAAGGCGGCCATGCAACGCGTGGAAAAGGAGTTCGGCCACCTGGACATCGCGGTCGGCAATGCCGCCATTCAAATCTACGGCCCCCTGGCCGAGACCACCGACGCCGATTGGAAAGACGTGATCGACGTGAACCTGACCGGTTGCGCCAACACGGTGCGCGCGGCGGCCCAACTCATGATCCCGCGCAAGACCGGGCGCATCATCCTGATCTCGTCGGGTCAGGGCAAGCACGGGTTCAAGAACGGCGCGGCGTATTCGGCGAGCAAGTGGGCCATCATCGGGTTGATGAAGAGCGCCGCGCTGGAACTGGGCGAACACCAGATCACCGTGAACACCGTCGAGCCGGGTCTGGTGGACACGCCGTTGACGCGCAACCCGGGCCGTTGGAAGGAAGCCCTCAAGGAAGCCGGCAAGGAGCCGAAGGAACATCCGACGGAGGAAGAAGTCATCGCCGCGCGCCTGCCGATGTCGGTGATGAAAATCCCGTGGATGCAGCCCGACGAGGTCGCGCCTGCCGTGGTGTTTCTGGCCAGCGACGCGGCGAACCGGGTCACCGGCGCGAGCTACGACGCCACCGCCGGGGACAGCGCCAGGTACACGGCTTGACCAGCAGGGACAAGGGCGGCTCTCCAGGCAGGCCGCGCCAGCGGCCGGTTGTCCCCAAGGTAGGGATGCACGCGCTAGCCAACCGCGCGGTCGAGTTGTTGCAGCGCGAACGCGTACGCGCCGACCGCCACGGCCTCGCTCGTGCCCAGGCGCGAGAGACCGACGGCCGTGCGCGGCAGCGGATCGTAGCTGATGCGATCCGTCGTTCCTGGCACGACGATTTCGTGGGCGTGGCTGCGCGTGAATTCCGCGCGCTCGGCGGCGTCCTCGATGTTGAACGCCCGCGCGATCAGGCGGCGGGGGATCGACGCGTTCCCCTTCGCAAACGGCCGGTTCATCGCCGCGACCAGTTCCGGCAGGAACAACGCGTGCGCCTGAGAAATCCCGCCGCCGATGACCGCCAAGCCGTCGATCAGGGCAAGCCCCTGCGCCAGCGCATCGCCGGCTACCTCGCCCAACCGCCGGAACGCTTCGAGCGCCGCCGCCTGGTCACCGGGGGCGCAGCCGGTAGCGATGTCGGCTATCCCCTTCGGATCGGGAGCATCGGCTGGCGTGGTGCCGGTCCGCTCCGCGTAGACGCGCTGCACCGCCCGGATGCACGCGCCTTCTTCCGCCCCGACGCCGGGGTCGAGCACGTTGCGCAGCAGATGGGCCTCGCCGCCGATGGAGTTGTCGCCGATGAGCAACTGGCCATCGACGACCACGCCGCCGCCCAGGCCGGTGCCGAGGGTCACGCCGAAAACGTTTCGATACCGTTTCGGGTTTCCCGCCGCTTCCAGCAACCCGTTGACGTACGGCAGGAACCCGGCGATGGCCTCGCCGTAGACGAAGAGGTTGCCGTCGTTGTTGATGAAGACCGGCTGGTGAAATTCCGCCTCCAACATCGGTCCGAGGGCCACCCCGCCGGCCGCGCGGAACGCCGGGAAGTTCGGCAGGTTGCCGATAATGCCCGCCGGGTAGTCCGCCGGCCCGGGAAACGCGAACGAAATCGCCACCGGCGGCTCGGGCAACTGTGCCGCGGCCCGATGGAAACCTTGCACGATGTTGTCCAGGCAGCGCGGGAGGTCGTGCGCTTCGGTCGGTACGGCAATCGGCGCGAACAGGAGTTCGTTGCCGCGAATCGCGGTGAACTTCAGGGTCGTGCCGCCCGCGTCGAGCGTCAGGACGATCCGGGGGTCGTCATCGTAGGGGATTTTGGCCATGTAAATTTTGTCCGCGACCCGGATTATCTACTACGGTCGTGGCGATGGGCTCAACCGCAAAATCCGCCCGCGTGCAGCGGGGAGCGGCCACCCGGACAGGCCGACGCCGACGCATTTTCCCCAGCGCAACGTCATTACTGGCCTCGTAGCTGCTTCTACGGATGCCATGCCTACCCGCCCGCGATGCGCCGCCGCGTTCCTGCTCGCGGCGTTCGCGTTCGCCCCCGCTCTCCTCGCGCAGACCCCGGCCACCGGCAACCCCACCGGCCCGCAAGGTCTCAACGCCTTGAAGGAGGTGGCTTTCCCCGCGCTGTCGAGTACGAACGTCACCGCGTTGGGAGGGGCTGCCCTGGCGATCCGCACGAGCGAATGGAAGCACGCCGAGACCGATAATTTCATCTACCACTACTTCCACGATTTCATCGCCACCCCGGTTTCGGTCGAGGCGGAGTTTTATTACCGCGTCATCGCCCGGGACCTGAACAAGGACACCTCCCACTGGGAGCGCAAGGCGCAGGTTTTCATTTTCGAGTCTCCGACCGACTGGAAAACTTTCCAGACCCACGGCTTCCTCGACCCCTGGACCGCTGGCATCCACCATCACGGGGAACTCTTCATCCAGCGCGACCCGAACCTGAAATTCAAGGGCAACACCCTCGGCCACGAAATCGCCCACCTCGTGGTGGATCGTTTCTACGGTTCCAACGTCCCGCTCTGGTTGAACGAGGGTTACGCCGAATACATCTCGCGCGTCGCTTACGCGAGTTATTACCGGGCCAGGGGTTACGACGCGAAGGCGCGGACCGACAGCCTCGACGCGGTGTCGTTCATCCCGCTGGACCGGCTGACGCAGGCGGTCACGTACCCGGCGGACGTGCGAGAGGTCGTCGCGTTTTACACGGAGTCCGAAAAACTCGTGCGTTTCCTCAACGCCGCCGACAAGTCAAAGTTTCTCGTGCTGCTCGACGCGCTCGCGCGGGGCAGCCTCTTCGAGAACGCCCTGCACACGGCGTACGGCACGCTGTACCCTAGCCCGTCGCAACTGGAGGCGGCGTTCCGCCCGTACGCGATCACGCCCCCGGCCGGCAGCACGGAGACCGCCTCGGTCAAGCCGCGTCCCTGAAAAGATCGGATGAAACAGGCGCTCGCGGGCCGTCGCTTTTTTTGCTAGTTTCGGCAGCGGTTCGCCCTTTTAATCCCCTTTTTCATGCGCATTTCAATCTCCCGGTGGTGTTCGGTGGCCTTGCTTTTGATCCTCGCGGGTTGTGACGGCCCGGAGCAAAGCGGCATCCGCGCCGCGCAGTTGGCCCAGCGGCAGGCGATCCTGCGCGAGCCGCCCGGCGACTATTACGTGGGCCGGCGGTATTATAATCCGAACTACAAATTCTGGGGCTACATCCGGAGGCCCGGCCAGCCGTGGCGCGAGGCCAAGCTCGTCGTGCTCAATGAGAATCAGAAGCTCGCCCCGGACCGCGAGCAGAACCAATTCGGCGTGGACAACAACTTCGAGTACCACCTGCGCGGGCACTTCACGGACACGACGGTTTACGAGCCCGCGAGCAACCGATTTTACCCCGAGTTCGTGCTGACGGGCTGGGAGATCGTCGATAAGACGCCCCCCTCGATCTTCCCGCCGAACAGCGGTGCCTCGGACACGACGACCACCTCGATCTACCAGCCCAACTAAAGCGTATCAAAGTTGCTTGTACGGTTTTCCGAGCCCCGGCAAGGGCGTCAGAGAATAGCCCACGGCGCTTGTACAGTCTTTTGAGCCCCGGCAGGGGCGTAAGAATTTAGCCCACGGCGTCAGCCGTGGGAGAGACCAGCAAATGCCTCCGAGCCCCGGCAGGGGCGTAAGAAAAGACGCTGGCCTCGGCAAGGGACCACTGCGCGGACTTTCTTACGCCCCTGCCGGGGCTGGCCTGTGCGAATCCTTCCCCCACGGCTCACGCCGTGGGCTATCCTCTTGCGCCCCTGCCGGGGCTGGAGCAAACGTTCCACACAAACGAAAAACGCTGTGACGTAGCCCCCGGTCGCGCGTGAGGACGGTGCCGGGGGGTCGCGCCGGCAAAAGTTCGGAGTTGCACCCGGGCGTGTTTTCTGGACTGCTCCTCTTTTGCCGTTTGCCTCCGATGGACACCCCGCCGCACGAAACCCCGGTTTCCGCCAAAGCCCGCCGCTGGGCGCTGGTGGGTGCCGGCGTCAACGTGGTGCTCTCCACGGTCAAAATCCTCGCCGGGGTGTTGGGCCATTCTTACGCCCTGATCGCCGACGGCATCGAGAGCGGCCTGGACATCGTCAGTTCGCTCGTCATCTGGGGCGGGCTCAAGTACGCCGCCAAGCAGCCTGACCCCGACCATCCGTACGGCCACGGTAAGGCCGAACCCATCAGCGCGCTGGTCGTTTCCACCGCCCTGAGCGGGGCGGCGCTCTTCCTTGCCGTCCTGAGCGTGCAGGAAATCCGCTCCCCGAGCCATCAGATGCCCTCGGCCTACGGGCTGGTCGTGTTGGCCGTGGTAATCGTCATCAAGGAAAGCCTGTTCCGCCGTGTCTTCGCCGTGGGCGAGGAGATCGGCAGTAACGCCGTCCGCACCGACGCCTGGCACCACCGCTCGGACGCCATCACGTCGGTCGCGGCGTTGGTCGGCATCCTCGTCGCGCGGGTCGGCGGCCCCGGCTGGGAGCGCGCCGACGCCTGGGCGGCGCTGTTCGCTTGCGCGATCATCGGATTCAACGGGTACAAACTCTTCGTGCCCGCCGTCGCCGAGATCATGGACACCGCACCCGCCCCGGAAATCGCGCAACGCATCCGGCAGGCGGCAGCCGACGTGGCCGGGGTGGCCGAAGTAGAGAAATGCCGCGTGCGCAAGATGGGTTTGGAGTTCTACGTCGATCTGCACATCGGCGTGGACGGCACGATCTCCGTCGCCGACGGTCACGCCATCGCCCACCACGTCAAGGACGCCATCCGCGCCGCCGAATCCCGCGTGGCCGATGCGCTCGTGCACATCGAGCCTGTCAACGCCTGCCCGTACCCGCGCCGGACATAAGCCGACAAAATTTCGCTACCAACCTTCTGCCGCACGGCGTTGCTTCCCGCGCACGCGCTGGTTTCCACCACGGGCCTATCGGTGAGAACCCCTATAGATTAAATAGTTGTGGACAAGGAAGTTGTAGATTGATAAATAGACCGGATGGATTTGCGGGAAGCAGTGCCGCCCGCCGGAGTGGAGCGGCTCGTCAGGCGGTGCGGTCGGCAGGTTCGCCCTCCGCGAACCACCCGAAACTCGGCGCGTTTTCGCCCTCCGCTCTCGCCTTGGGACGGCGCGCTTTCACACTGGTCGGCGCGCGAAATACCTCCGCCTTCGAGCCGCCCGCCTCCAGTCGGCCGAGAATCTCCTTCGCGCGGTCGATGACCCCGGCCGGCAACCCCGCCAGCCGCGCCACCTGAATCCCATAGCTCCGGTCCGCCGCACCCTCGATTATCCGATGCAAAAACACGATTTCCTCGTTCCACTCGCGCACGGCGACAGTGAAGTTCTTCGCCGCCGGGTGCGTGTGGGCCATCTCGGTCAACTCATGGTAGTGCGTGGCAAACAAAGTCAGTGCGCCCACGCGGTCGTGGAGGTATTCGGCCACGCTCCAGGCGATGGAAAGCCCGTCGTAGGTCGAGGTGCCGCGGCCGACCTCGTCCAGGATTACGAGGCTTTGTGCGGTCGCGTGATGAACGATGTTCGCGGTCTCGTTCATCTCGACGAGGAACGTGCTCTGACCACGGGAAAGATCATCGTTGGCCCCCACGCGGGTAAAAATCCGGTCTACTAGCCCGATCTCGGCGCTCTCGGCGGGCACGTAGCTGCCGGCCTGCGCCATGAGCACGAGCAGGGCAGTCTGGCGCAGGTAGGTCGATTTGCCCGCCATGTTCGGGCCGGTAAGAATGATGAGCCGTTGCGTCGCGCCGTCGAGCGCCACGTCGTTGGGCACGAATTTCTCCCCGGCTATCCGCTGGTCGAGCACCGGATGCCGCCCGCCGCGGATGTGGATGGTCCCCGGCTCGCGCAGGCGGGGGCGGCAGTAGTTGAACTGGCGCGCCGTCTCGGCCAGCGAGCCGAGGGCGTCGAGCGCCGCGACCGACGTGGCGGTCCGCTGGAGCGAGGCGGCTTCCTTGAGCACCTCCGCGCGCAGTTCCAGGAAAAGCTGGCCTTCCAGCGCGTGCGCGCGTTCCTCCGCGCCGAGGATGCGGTTTTCGACTTCCTTGAGTTCCGGGGTGAAAAAGCGTTCGCCGCCCGCCGTGGTTTGCTTGCGGCGATAGTCGTCGGGCACCTGCGCGAGGTTGCTCTTGGTCACTTCGATGTAGTAGCCGAACACCGAGTTGTAGCGGATTTTGAGCGAACGGATGCCCGTGCGCGCGATCTCGCGTTCCTGGAGCGCGGCGATCCATTCCTTGCCCTCGGTGGAAGCGCGGCGGAGTTCGTCGAGGTCGGCGTGGAAGCCGTCGCGGATCATGCCGCCTTCCTTGATCGACAGGGGCGGTTCGTCGGCCACGGCGGCGGCGAGGCGCGCGGAGAGTTCCGGCAACGGGTGCAGCCGGGAAGCGAAGCGGCGGGAAAGGTCGGTGGCGGGCAGTTCCGACAGGAGGTCCTGGAGGGACGGCACGACGGTCAGCGAGGCACCGAGCGCCTGGAGGTCGCGCGCGCTGCCGGTCGCCTGGCTGAGCCGGCCGACAGTGCGTTCGAGGTCGCGCACGTCGCGCAGGATTTCGCGCAACCGGCGCAGCCCGTCGGGCGCGGCGAGCAGGCCGGCGATGAAATCCTGCCGTGCTTCCAACGCCGCGACCTCGCGCAGGGGGTACAGAAGCCACTGGCGCAGTTGCCGCGCGCCGAGCGGCGTGACGGTGCGGTCGAGCGCCTGGAGCAGGCTCGTGCCGCCCTCGCTCCGCGCACGGACGATTTCCAGATGGGTCTGCGACACGTTGTCCAAAACGAGAAAACCCTCCGGCCGGTAGGTCCGCAGCGATGTGACGTGGTCGAGCGGCCGGCGCAGCGCGTAGCGCAGGTAATGGAAGATCGCTCCCGCCGCCGAGACCGCCTGCGACATCGTCGCGCAGCCGAAGCCGTCGAGCGATTGCACCCCGAAATGTTCCCGCAACGCGTGGTCCGCCTGTTCGCACAGGAACGCGTGCGCGTCGTACGCCTGCGTCCCGGCGAACTCCGCGAAAGCCGCCGCCTGCGTCGGGTCGTCGCTGACGAGAAACTCCGCCGGGGCGACGCGGCCCAGTTCATCCAGCAACGCCGCCGGGCTGGCCAGTTCCGTGACGCGGAACTCCCCGGTGGTCAGGTCCAGGTGGGCGAACCCGTACACGTCCTTTTTGCGGAAGGCGGCGGCGAGGTAGTGGTTGCGGTTCGCGTCGAGCAGGCGCGCGTCGGTGACCGTGCCCGCGCTGATGATCTGCGTGACCTCGCGTTCGACGAGTTTGCCCGGGAGCACCTCGCCCCGTTGCTCGCAGATGGCCACGCGTTTGCCCGCCTTGACGAGCTTGCCTATGTAATGGTCCGCCGCGTGGAACGGCACGCCGCACATGGGCGTTTCCTGGCGTTTGGTGAGCGTGACGTTGAGGAGGGCGCTCGCTTCCTTGGCGTCGTCGTTGAACATCTCGTAAAAATCCCCGAGCCGGAAGAGGAGGATCACGTCGGCGGGCAGCTCGCGGCGGATGCGCTGGTACTGGCGCATCATCGGCGTGGAGGCTTCGGGTGGAGACGGCGGTTCCAAGGAACCAGCAAATTAGCGGTTTGCCGGCAGGCCCGCAAGCCTCCGGACAGGCCACGAAGCGGTCAGTCTGGCCCGCGGGCCGCGTGAACTTTACAGACAGTTCGCTACTCCGCGGCGTCCCCGCGCCCGGAAGTCTGCCGCCGACCGATTTCCTCGCTCATCGCCGCCTTGAAACGTGCGCGGCTGCTGGCCGGGAGGATGGCGGTGCCGTGCTCACTCTCTTTTTCGGGGAACCGCCGGCTGAAGAAGCGAATCCGCCGGAGTTGCTCCGCGTAGCGGCGGCACCAGACGCACCCGGCGAAATGCAGCCGCAGGCGCACCCGCACGTGCCACGGCAGCGGGTGATCCATCCCCTGCGAGAGCAGTCGGGTGACCTCGTGGCAGGGCGGGATAATGCGCGCGACGAGGCGCAGCCATGCGGTGTTTATCCTGGCGATCAAGGGACGCGTCTGGCGGAGGGTTGGGCAGGAATCCGGTCGAACCAGTGAATCTCCAGGCATTCGCGCAACGCCATGCGCGCACGGTGCAGCATCACCCAGAGATTGTCCTCGGAAAGGTTCAGCGTCGCGCAAATTTCCTTGCTCGGCACTTCCTCCATCTCGCGCAACATGAACACGGCTGCCACCCGCGCCGGCAGCTTGCCCAGACAGTCGCGCATCGTCTGCCAGAACTCGGCCCGGTGCACGACGGCGTCGGCCCGGGGCTTCCAGTCGTGTGGTCCCAGGTCGTGGTTCCACCAGCCGCCTGCCACGAATTTGTGGGCGCACTCGTCCTTGAGGAATTCCAGGTCGGTGAACGTGGTCTCCCGGCCCAGTTTGCGGTAGTAGTCCACGATCTTGTGCTTGAGGATGCCGACGAGCCAGCTCCGCTCCGAAGAGCGGCCGGCAAAACGATCCTGCGTGCGCACGGCGGCCAGGAGGGTGTCTTGCACCAGGTCCTCGGCGGCTTCCGGGGTACGCACCCGGACCAGGGCGTAGCGGTACAGGCTGTCGCCGTGCTCATCGACCCAGCGGGCGGGATCGAGTTTGACCGGAGGAATTTCTTTCATGGCGGCATGGGTGCTTGCTCCCGGCGGATCAGGGTTCGTCGTCCCGGCTGCACCGGGCGAGGAACTCGCTGATGGCATCCATGCGGAACCCGGCCGCCATCGCTTCGACCTCCCGCGCAAAATCTACGAGGGTGGCCTCGCGGCTGGCAAGTTCCTTCAACCGCTCCCGCAGCCCGACGATATCGCCTTCGAGCGAGAGGGTCAGCAGCGTGCGAACCTCGGCTGGCGGTGGCAGGGCAAAGGTCGTGGGGCTCGTCGCCGGCCATTGCTGGCCCCGGGCCGGATGGCGCTGACCGGCGGCATCCCGGCTCCCGGCGGCGCTCTCGTCCCGCAACGGCAGCTCGAAAAAGAAACGGCTTCCCTGGCAGGGCACGCTCGCCACGCGCAACTCTCCCTCCATCAACCGGACCAGCCGCGCGCTGATGTGCAGGCCCAGCCCGACCCCCGAATGCTCCGGCAGGCGGGGAAACGCCACCTGCCGGAACGGCTCGAAGATGGCCGCGCATTGGTCCGGCGGGATGCCGACGCCGGTGTCGGCCACCTCGAAACGCATCGTCCCCCTCCCGGTGCGCCGCACGGCCAGCGAGACGCTGCCCTGGGACGTGAACTTGAAGGCGTTGCCGATCAGGTTGTCCAGCACCTGCCGCAAACGCAACGGATCGCCCCGTACCGTGCCCGGCAGGAGCGGGTCCAGAGAGCAACGCAGCTCCAGCCGTTTTTCCGTGGCGCGCGCGGCGAAAGCGCCGGTGACCGTGCGCAGCAACTCCTCCAGGGAAAACGGACCTGGACGCAGTTCCATGTGCCCGGCCTCGATGCGCGAGAGATCGAGGATTTCGTCGATGAGGGTAAGGAGATGTTCCCCGCTGCTGGCGATGAGGGCGTAGCGGGCGCGGTTTGCCTCGTCGAGACCCCCGTCGCGCAACGCCACGCGCGCGTTGCTGAGAATGCCGGTCAGCGGCGTGCGTAGCTCGTGCGTCACATGGGTCAGGAAGGCGCTCTTGGCCGCGTTGGCCGCCTCGGCGGCGCGGCGGGCGTGTTCCTGCGCGGCCTGCATCTCCCGGCGCGCGGTCACGTCCACGATGCTGCCCTGGTAGACCGTCTGGCCGCTGGCCGGGTCGATGACCGCGCGCACGCTCTCGCTGATCCAGAACGTGCTGCCGTCGCGGCGGCGGATTTCGGATTCCCAACCCACCGCCGCGCCATCGCGCGCCACGGCGGCGTTGATCTCCTCCCGGCGCTCGGGTTGCACGTAGAACTGGTGCGCCACGTCGTTCAGTTCCCGCTGCATCTGCCCGGGATCGTCGTAGCCGCAGAGCCGCGCCATCGCCGGATTGGCACGCAGGTTGTGACCGTCCAGCGAGGAGTGAAAAATGCCTTCCGTGGCGTGTTCGAAGATCGAACGGAAAAGGTCTTCCCCCTGCCGGAGTTGCCGCGTGCGGCTGGCCACCAGCGCCTCCAACCGCTCGCGTTCGCGTCGGGCCGCCACGATCCGCCAGAGGCCGAACACCACGGCCGCGCCGATTCCCACCAGCAGCGCGCCGCGATACATCAGGGTCCATCCCTTCGCCTCGCGCCACCAGGCTTCCACGGGCGCTATTTGCCGTTCGCGGACGCCGGTTCGTTCCAGTCATCCGTCCGGAACGGCGACGCCGGCAGCCCTTCCTTGTTGTAGAGATTGCACCGCGGGTTGTTCGCCCACGCGTAGCGCACGGCCACGGGCCTCGGCACCTGCGCGCTCGCCACCAACACCGTGTTTCGTTCGATCTTCGCCTGCGCGGGAACCCATTTCCTGTCCTCCCCGGCGATCTGGAAACCTTCCAGGTCGGTCTTGGAAACCGGCGCGGCCTTCGGGTCGGTCCAGGGGGCGGTGCCGATGACCAGCCCACCGCCGACCGAATCCGCCCGGAACGAGACGCGGATGCCGCCCGCTTCGGCTTTCATCGTTTCGTAGATGGGTCCGGAGTAAACCAGGGTTTCGCCGTAGGCGACGTGCCGCGCCGCCAGCGCCAACCGCGCGCCAACATCCGCCTTGTCGGGCGGATGGATGTTGTTGGCGGTGCCGATGTCCACGATCACCGCCATGCCGGTGTGCGGCAGCGAAAGGGTCTTGAGCTGCGACTCGCGCAACCGGGGCCAGTCTCTGCTCCCATCTTCGAGGTTGGCCAACTGGACGAACAGAAAGGGGAAATCGCCTTGTTTCCAGAGGGAACGCCAGCCACCGATCATGGCCGGAAACAGCGTCCCGTACTCGGTGGCGAGGGCCGTGTTTCCGCCGTTGTTCTCGCCCTGATACCAGATGACGCCCTTGATGGCGTAGGGAATCAACGGGGCGATCATCCCGTTGAAGAGCAAGGTGGGGTCGCCCCGTTTCCCAACGACGCCGGCCGGCGGCGGCACCGGCGGCTTCGGCGGCCGGGGCTGCGGCTGTCCGGCGGCTTTCGCGCGTTCGGTGTCCGCCGCGAAGGTTTTGAGCGCCTCCTGGTAAGAAGCATCGGCTTTCATGGCGTCGTTCCATTGCTTCATCGCCGCTTCGTAGGCGTCCGACTGCGCGCGGTAGCCGGCGTCTCCGTCGGGGTATTTGGCGACGATTTTATCCACGTTCTCGGCGTAGTGCCGCAGGGGCGGGACCGTTCGCAACGTGGCAAGGTCGGTCCATTCCTGCGCGCCGGTGCCACCGACGGACGATTCGATCAGGCCAATCGGCCGCTTGAGCACGGACCGGAGGTCTTTGCCGAAAAAGTAGCCGACCGCCGAGAAGCCCGCGGCGGTCTTGGGCGAGCAAACCTCCCACGATGCCTTCACGTTGTCGCGCGGGCCGATGGCCAACTGATGCGCGACGTGGAAGAGCCGTATCTGGTCGTCGGTCGCCTTCGCCACCTCATCGCGGCCCAGGCCAAATTCCATGTTCGATTGACCCGAGCAAAGCCAGACATCGCCGACGAGCACATCGTTCATCGTCAGCGTGTTGGAACCCGCCACCACGAGGGTACCCGGCGGCGTGCCGCCCGCGACGGCAGGGAGATTCGCCCGCCACTTGCCGTCGGTGCCGGCGACGGTCTCGACTCTTGCCGCGCCGAAGGACACCGTGATTTTCTCGCCGGGTTTCGCCCAGCCCCAGACCGGCAGCGTCGTCCCCTGTTGCAGGACCATGTGGTCGCCGAAGATCGCCGGGAGCGTGACCTCCGCGCGGGTCGTGAGAGGACTCAGCAGGAGGAGGCCGGCCAGCAGGTTTCCGAAGGTCGAGGAGAAGCGGAGTTTTATCATAGGGGAAGTTTGACGCGGACCCATTTTTACCGTTGGAGCGGAACACGTTTCTCGTGAACGCTCGCTGATTTCGGGTCCAGGTTCCGGCGATAGGCTTTGGGCGTCGCGCCAGTGACGCGTTGGAACGCACGGATGAAGTGGAACCGGCTGCTGAACCCGCTTTCCACGCCGACCGTTTCGATCTTGAGCTTCCGGTTCGCCAGCAATTTCTTGGAGTGTTCCACCCGCAGTTGGGTCAACTCATCGAGCAGGCTGTGTCCGAGGTATTTCTGAAAGTTCGCCTGCACCTTGCGCAGCGAGACGCCCAGGTTCAGCGCGATCTGCTGCAGGCCGTGCGATTCGAGATAATGATCCCGTAGAAAGCGCAGAAAGCGTGCGCTATCAACGTCGGCCAACGCAATCGCGTCGGTCGAGCGGCGGACGGTGACTCCCTTGGGGAAAATGACCACCGGGTCCGGCGGCGCGGACTCGCCATCCATCAGGCGCGCCAGGAGGGTCGCGGCTTCGTATCCCTGCTGTTCGTAGTTGCAGTTCACGCTGCTCAGCGGAACCGGGGCGAGTTCGCAGACCACTTCCGTGTCGTTGACGCCCAGCACCGCGTATTCCTCCGGCACGCGCCAGCCCGCGTCCGTCAGGGCGAGCGTCACGTTGATCGCGTTCAGGTCGTTGCTCGCCATCAAGCCCATCGGGCGGGGCAAGTCGGTCACCTGCGCGACGAGGTTGGCAAAGCTCAGATTGTAGAAGCGCGCGTGCGCCGCCACGACGGCTTCCGAGAACGCAGCCCGGCGCGGCGCTTCCATCGCGTTCTCCTCGAACGTGACGAAGCCCAGATGCTTGAACCCGAGCGAGAGCAGGTGTTCGGCGCCGACCTTGCCCACCTGCTCGTTGGAAATCATCACCCGGCCCGCGTCGGCGACTAGCGGGGTGCCCTGGGTTTCCACCACCGGGCAGGCGGTTTTGCGCAGGAACCCGAGCACGTCCATGTCGGTCTGCCCCATGCCCGCGTACGCGATGATCCCGTCCCCGCTCCACGGAGAGGGCGGCAGCCGGCTGTGCCAGCGCATGGAGCTGTCCAGCACCCAGCGGTGTTCCGCCGCGTATCGACCCACCCCCCAGAGGACGCGTTCCTCCCACCACGATTGGATGAGCAGTACATGGCGGTGGATGGCGGGCAAACCTCTCGGCCGCGAAAAGGGTCTTTCAGGGGTCATCTCCGGGGGGAAACGCTGGCATGGCACAATCGCGCAAAAAGTCACTTTTCCAACACAAAATGTCATTTCCTGTCCGCGCGAGATCGGGAGGTTCGCGGCATCCAGGCCCCTATCCGCCTGGGGCGGCCTGCGAGGTTTGGGGCGGCGGCGTGCGTTCGCCCGTCGGCCGGGTGGGATTCAAGAACCCGTCCACGGCGATCTCTTCGCCTGGCCTGAACACGAGGACCACCGTGACCGCGCCGTACCGCAGACGGCACGTTGCCGCTCTGTCCGCCACCATCGTGGCTGCCGTCAGGTGGTTGTCTTCCCACGCACAGTCCACGGTGTATCCCCCCTTCGCGCGCAGGCCGGCGAACGCCCCTTGCGGCCACGCGCCCGGCAGGGCCGGCAGCAGCTCGATTTCGTCGGTCTCCGAATGCAGCAGCATCTCGACGATGCCTGCTGCCGCGCCGAAATTCCCGTCGATCTGGAAAGGCGGGCAACTGTCGAAAAGATTCGGGTAACTCCGCTCCGGCGAGAGCAGCAGCGCGAGGCATCGGTGCGCGCGGTCGCCGTCGCCGAGCCGCGACCATAGGCTGATCTTCCACGCCAGGCTCCACCCGGTGGCCTGGTCGCCGCGCAGGTCGAGCGTGCGCCGGGCTGCCTCGGCAAACTCGGGGGTGGCGCGGGTGGAAATCTGCTCGCCGGGAAACACCCCGTAGAGATGCGAGACGTGGCGATGCGTCGGTTCCGCGTCCTCGAAGTCGATGGGCCACTCCTCCAACTGGCCCTTCGATCCGACGGCGTATGGCCGCAGACGCGCGAGGCTGGCACGGAGTTCGTCCCGTAAGGTCTTGTCCTCGTCCAAGACCTCCGCCGCGCGGATGCAGTTGGTAAACAGCTCCCGGATCAGGGCGATATCCATCGTGGGACCCGGGATGAGCGAAGCACTTTCCTGGAGACCCGCCGCGTTCGTATAGAGAAACCGGCTTTCGGGCGAACTTCCAATCGGAGTCGTGAGCCCATCCTGCGGGTCTTCCACCAGCCAGGCCAGCATGAACTCCGCAGCCCCCTTCATGGTCGGGTAGGCTTCCGCCCGGAGAAAAGCCTCGTCCCCGGTGAACTCGTAATGCGTCCACAGGTGCTGGCAGAGCCACGGGCCGGCCATGTTCCAGAACGCCGGACCCGCATCGCCGTCGATGGGCTGCGCGTCCCGCCAGATCGTCGTGTTATGATGCGCGACCCAGCCCGGCAACCTGTACATGTCGCGCGCGACCTGGCGGCCGTTCACCGCCAGTTCACCGATCAGTTTCAGCAGCGGCTCGTGACACTCGCTCAGGTTGGAAACCTCGGCCGGCCAGTAGTTCATCTCCAGGTTGATGTTCAGCGTGTACGCCCCGGCCCAGGGCGGCACGACGTGCGGGTTCCACATGCCTTGGAGGTTCAACGGCTGCCCTCCCGCCCGCGACCCGGCAATGAGCAGGTAACGGCCGAACTGGTAGTACAACGCCGCCAGGGCCTCGTCGCCGCCCTCGGCGTAACGACGGACCCGTTCCGGGGTCGGCAGCGCGCTTTGCGCGGTCGTCGGGCCGAGGTTCAGGCTCACCCGATCAAAGAGCGAGCGGTGATCGTTCACGTGCTCGTCGCGTAATTGAACGAACGACTTTTTCGCTGCCTGCTCCAAGGCGGTTTGCGCCTCCAGCGACTCGTCCTTGCCGGCGCGGCTGGGGCTTTTGTCAAACCCGTTGAAGCTGGAGCCGCTGGTCAGGATCAGGACGGCCTCGCTGGCGTGCCGGACCGTGAGCGAGCCATCGCCCACGGTGCATTCCCCGTCGGTGCTTTGCGCCAGCAGTCGCACGTTGAAGCGCATCCCGCGCCCGTCGATCTTGCTGCCGTAAAGCACCGGCGTGCCGCCCTTGACCAGCCGGCCGTCCCCGTCGAAGAGCATTTCTGGAAGCTCCGACTCCAGGAGGACATCGGGTCTTCAGGTTCCCGTGTTCGTCGAACAGCTCGGGGTACTTCCACGTTTCTCCCTTGTTGCGCAAGCTCTTCGAGTCCCGGCGCAAGGCGAGGCCGGGAACCTGCCCACTCATGCTCAAGCCCGCACGTCCGGCCCAGGCTTGGGTGACCGCCGTCGGATGCGGCGAACCGAATCTGGCGGTGAAGTTCAGCGCGCCCATTTCCGAAGTCGTCAACCGGAGGACCATTGCTTGTGCCGGATGGCTCGCAAACACCTCGCGGCTAAACGTCACGCCCGCTTGCGTATAAGTGACGCGCGCGACCGCGTTGGCGATGTCCAGTTCCCGGGAGTAGGACCGGGTTTCGCCGACGGCGGTAAAATCCAGGTACAGGTCACCGAGCGGTTCATAACAGTTCTGCGCGCGTCCCAACCAGTGCTTGGTAACCCAACGATGGGTTTCCGCATATCTACCCTCCCGCAGCCATTGTCTGACCTGCGCGAGGTCGGCCGCAACGTTGAGCGGGAGATCGCGGTCTCCCGGTTCGCCGGAATACAGCGTGTTATCGTTGAGTTGGAGTTGCTCGGCCTCCACCCCGCCAAAGACCATCGCGCCCAACCGGCCGTTGCCCACCGGTAGCGCTTCATTCCAATCCGACGCCGGTTTGTCGAACCAGACCAAGCATGGCTCCGGGGACGCACTCCCGGACGATGAAGACGCCCCGATCATGGGAGGCGCGCGGAGGCGGGCTTCGTCAGCAAGGCGGGACGTTCCCTGAGGACTTTGAGGATCATTTCCCCATACAGGTTGTTGACCCAGGCAAACCAGTGGCGGGTGTATTGCGTCGGATCATCCTTGAAGAAGGACTCGTGCAGGAAGCCCGTACCCGCCGAGGACGTTTTGAGCATGGCGAGGCACTTCGTGATCTCGGCGTCGTCGGTGCTGGTCAAGGCGCGGGAAACGATCCCCAACGGCCAGACCCAATCCTTGGCCTTGTTGTGCCCGGCACCGTGCGGGCTGCCCGTGCCTTCCGCCGCCGTGCCCTCGTTCCAGAACGGGTCGTCGAAGCTGAAGGCGAACGCCCGCGAAGCCAGTACGAGGGGATCGCCCGCCAGGGACGGGGTGAAATAAGGAATGGAGACCAAGCCCGGCAGTCCGGCGTCTTCCATGAGCAGGGTATGGCCCAGCCCATCGCACTCGTACGCGTACATCTTGCCGTGTTTGGGATCGTTCACGATGCCGTCACTCTGGATTCCCCGTTGCACCTCCGCCGCCAGGGCACGGCACTCCGCACCCAACCCGTCGCTGGGTTTCATGGCGTCGCTCATCTCGGCGAGTTGCCCCAGAGCCGTCACGGCAAAGAGATTGTCCGGGATGTTGAAAAGGTATTGGCAGGGATCGTCGGAAGCGCGGAAGCAGGTGCAGATCATGCCCGTGGGTTTGATGGGCGGTCCCCAGCCCGCGTTGGCCAGCCGGCCTTCAAAGCGGTAGGGACCGTTGCCCGTTTTCCGCTGCTGCTCGCGCATGGTCGTTTCGGCCAGGCGCATGGCCTTCCACCAGTCGTCGTCGAAGGTGGCGCGGTCGCCGGTGACCTTCCAGTATTCGTAGCCGAGGCGGATGCAATAACAAAGCGAGTCGAGTTCCCAGTCCCGCTGGAAGACGCCGGGGCGCATGTCCGTGCGGTCCCGGGCGTGCGGGCTGGGTTTGCTCGCATCCTGCATGAAGGCGTTGGCGTACGGATCGAGCAAAATGCAGGCGGCCTGATGATGGATCAACCCGGCAACCATCTGCGCCAGCGGCAAGTCCTGCTTGCAGAGCGGCAGGTAGGCTTGCACCTGGGCGGCGGAATCCCGCAGCCACATGGCGTTGATGTCGCCCGTGATGATGTACGTGTCCGGTCGTCCGCCCGCAGTGGTGAAATTGACCGTCGTGTCCAGTGTGTTGGGATAACACGCCTGGAACATCCAGGCCGTCTCCGGGTCGGCGAGCAAGCTGGTGACGCGGATGATTTCCTTTTCGACGGCGGCGCTGGTGAACTTGCGTTTTTCCGGGGGAGGGCGCGTGGGTTTGCGCGGGACAGCCGGAGGTGTTTGGGCCGCGCCCACCGACACGAAGAACAGCCCCAGCGCAGTCAACAACGACGCCCCTGATTTGATCTTGGCTTGCAAAGGATAGTCGCTACCTGAGTTCGTTCCACGCATGAAAAGAATTGGCCGGGTTACTTCGGCTCAACGATGTGCGGAGGCAAATCCGCCGGCAAGCAGCGGACTGGCCCCGGAGGGTTGCACGCTCCTGGTCTTGTCGTGGTAATGCAGCACGGCCGTCTGGCACTTGCCCGATTCATAGTCGTAGGTATGGCCATCGTCAGAATAGATCGTCGCCTCGCCATCGGCTCCGGGGTAGACGCGCAGCTCCGCGATCTTCTGCGGCTGGGTGGTATTCTCGATGTCCTCGCCTAGCGGGAGGATGGAGCCCGCCCGCACGAAAAGGGGCAGTTGGTCGATGGGGGCGGCTGCCATGATGCTCTGCCCGCCGGTGTAACGCTGGTTCGTCCAGAAATCATACCAGTCCGTGCCCGCCGGCAAGTAAACCGTGCGCGAGGTCGTGTCCTGCGAAGTCACCGGGGCAACGAGGAACGCCGGACCAAACATGTACTCGTCATTCAGGCCGAGCGACTTTCGGGTCCGACGGAAAATCCATGAACAAAGCCCGCATGAAGGGCGCGCCCGTCTGCTCCGCCTTGCGGGCCTGCGCATAGATGTAGGGCAGGAGTTGATACCGGAGCTTCAGGTACTTGACCAGGATCGGCTCGGCCTCCTTTCCGTAGGACCACACTTCGTTATGCTTGCGCGAGCCGTGCAGGCGGAACGTGGGGCAGAAGACACTGTATTGAAACCAGCGCACGAAGAGTTCCGGGTAATCATCGTCCTTCCCGACCGTGTCGCGGGCGTCGTTCGGATCGAGGAGGACATGCGCCGGATGACTTTCCTTCGGCAGCCCTTGCCAGCCAGCCGTATCGGAAGACCAGTAGGGAAGGCCGCTCGCGCAGACGTTCAGGCCGGTCGGGATCTGCTCGCGCAACGCCTGCCAGGTGGGCTGGATGTCGGAGGACCAGAAAGTGGTGCCATTGCGCTGCGCGCCGATGTAGGCGTCGCGAGCCAGGATGAGCACGCGTTCATTGCTGACGCTCCTCAGTCCATTGTAAAGGGATGAGGTGTGAAGCAGTGGATAGATGTTGTAAACGAACGCGCACGGCCCCAGGTGGCAAAACATGTTGTGCCATTCGATGTCCGGCTCCGTCTCGTCCATCCAGAAGTAGTCGAACCCGTCCGCGCGGTAGCCATCCCGGACCTTTTCCCAGAGCCACACGCGCGCCGCCGGATTGGTGGAATCGATGGTGGCATCCCGGTGCATCCCGTCGTTCCGATTGGCCGCCACGCTGCCGTCGGCGTTGGTGAGCACCAGCTTCTTGCCGATGATCTCTTCACTGTTCAAAGAGCCCGTGGCAAACCCCGGCCAGACGGTGACCATCGTATGAAAGCCCATGCCGTGGAGTTGCGCGTTCATGGCCTTCGGGTCCGGCCAGGCTTTGGGCGAAAGCGCGAGATCGCCCAGCTTGTCCCAGTGATAATAATCCACCACGAGGATGTCGCAGGGATCATGACGACTCCGGTAACCCTGCGCTACCTCCGTCAATTCCTTCTGGCTGGCATACCGCGCCTTCGACTGGATCAGGCCGAAAGCGGCTTTCGGCGGCAAGGGCGTGGTGCCGCTGAGCGCGCGATACTGGGTGTAGAGGCCGTCGGCGTTGTCGGCCACGATGAGGTAAAAGGCGATGGCGCGGCCCGCCTCGGAATTCCAATGGACCTTGCCATTGACCGCAATCTCCGCCTGGGCCCGCGCCGGGTTATCCCAGAGGATGGCGTAGTTGCGCGTGGAAACCAGGAAGGGGAAGCCGACGGTCTGCCGGCCTCGCGCCCGCGCCTTTGTAGTCGTGCCACACGGGCAGCTTGAGCCCGCGAAGGTCCACCGGCGTATTCTGGTGCTGGCCGAGGCCGAAATAATGCTCGTCGGCCTCCGCGCTGAAGTCGGCGTCCACGCGCAGTGTCGGTTGGCCGCTGAGGGTCGTCGGCGTCAGCTTGCCTCCGAGATATTGAACAATCGACCCACCGTCCGGGCGCGTCGCCGTGAACGTGCCGTCGGCCTTGTTCACCTTCAGGACCATCGCGCTGGATTTCAGCGTGTCGCCGGCCACGGTCCAGGCCGTTTCGCCCGAGGGCGAGGCAATCGTGCCCCAACCGCTCGGGATCAGCGTGTCATCCGACCCGGTCGTGTACGTGACGCGAATGACGTTCGGACCATAGGGAACAAAAGCCAGATGCCCGCCGGGCGTGGGAAAAACCCACCGCTGGGTTGCCGTGGGCGGCTTGACCTTGTCTTCCGGCATCGAGCCGTCATAAGCCGTTTGCGCTGGGGCGACCCTGCTCCGGGCAACCATCGCAACAAACAAAACCAGGAAAGTAACCGGATTGATTTTCATTGGACGTGGGGGAAAGCGGGCAACACCGTGGCGTACCGATGAGTGGGAGTCTTTGTCGGATCAGGGCACCGCTTTGAGCAGGGTCGAGATATCCTCGATCTCCGCCAAGCCGATGGTTTTATCCGCCGCACCGTAATAGAAACGCCAGAGTCCTTTGAAATGGGCCGCGCCTTCGGTGAACGTGAAAACGTGATGGCCATCGATCTCGTATTTGAACTGCGGCTCGATGAAGGGCACTTCGCAACGCTTCACGATCTTTGAAGGATCGGTCTTGGAAAATAACACCCACCCTGTCTTGTGGACGTGTGCGGGGTCCCAGCCGTTGTAAATCAAGAGGATTCCTTCCGGGAGGAGGATCGGCGTCGGACCGGGTTCGACGCCGAGGCTATCGAAGTGATCCGGGCGCGGCGTGATGAGGGCGTGGTCCAGAGGCTGGGTCCAATGCAATAAATCATCGGAAACAGCCATGCCGAGCGAGGTCTGCCAAGCCTGGGTCTGGCCCGCGAAATACATCACGTATTTGCCGTCGATCTTTTCCGGGACGATGACGCCTGCTTTGACCTGCCCCTTGTTCCACCCGACGGGATCGAGGACGGCACCCTTCTTATCCCAGTGGATGAGGTCGGTGGAGGTGGCGAGGCACTGCATGTCGTAGTCCCCGCCAGCGTTGCCCACGTAGGTCATGTAATAGGTCTCGCCGAAGCGGACCAGACGCGGGTCCTCGCAGCCGTTTTTATCGAAAGGACGATCTGGCACCATCACGGGATTGGAGGCGTAAGGCACGAAGGTCCGTCCATCATCGCTGAAGGCCAGTTGGAAGCGGGACCCCACCGGGCCAGCGGCATTCCGGCGGTAGATCATGGCCAACCGGTCGCCGGTCTCGATGACCGTCGGATTAAAAATGAGGCTCTCCCCCAGCGCCTTGTCGGGCGACAGGATGGGTTCGGAGTACCGCGTGACGCCGTTTGGCTGCTTGACTTGCAGCTTCGTGAAATCCTGGGCACTTGCCATCGAACAAACACCGAGGACGCAGACCACGATGCCGGAGCAGACGAAAGGGAAGCTAAAGCGTATCCCGGTTGCTCGTACGGTTGTTCGAGCCCCGGCAGGGGCGGCAGAATTTAGCCCACGTCGTGAGCCGTGGGAAAGACCAGCAAACGCCGCTGAGCCCCGGCAGGGGCGTAAGAGAAGACGCCGGCCTGGGCGGGGGGACCACCGCGCAGGTGTTCTTACGCCGCTGCCGGGGCTGGCCTGTGTGGCGATCTTGTCCCCACGGCTCACGCCGTGAGCTATCTTCTTACGCCCCTGCCGGGGCTGGCGCAAACCTTCCACACAAGCGAGAACCGCTGTAATCACCATGCATTTCATCGAGGGCGAGAGTAATGGGAGTAGACGCAAGATGACTCACGGCCGCCCGGTCGCTTCGCCTTGCACGATGTTCCAGCCTTCCAAGCCGACTTTCATGTTAGCCCGAGCATCCTTTTCGGCGCAGGTGATCGTGATCGCGCGCTGCTCGCCCGGCAGGAGCGACACATAATTGTCGCTGTAGTAGACCGGCAGAATCCGCGCGCCAGTCGCCCGGTCGCGCAACACCAGATGCGTCATCAGCGCCACGTCCCTGGTCGGATTTGTCAGCGAGACCGTGGTCACGATCTCCCCGGCGCGATGCTCGGTGACTGTCGAAGCGTCGAGTTTCACGGCGGGGATTTGGTTCAACGCCATCAGGTTCTCGGGCTTCTCCCCCCGCCAATAGAAATTCTCCGAGAGCAATTTCCCTTTGGCATCGCGCCATTCCAGCTTGAGGAAAACCACGGACGACGACGCGGCGGAGGGCCACTCGATCTTCGAAGCGACGGTCGTGCTGCCACCCGGCGCGTTGACGCTGACCGTGCGTTTCGCCAGTTCCTTCCCGTCGAGGCCGTGAAACCGCATCGTGACCGTGGAACCAGCCAAGGCCGCAGGAAGATGGTTGACCACGGCGGCTTCGCCCGTGTCGAGGTTCCACTGGACATGCAGCGGTTCGGCCGCCTTCTGAAACCCGTAGAACGCGGCGTGCGTGTCGTAGTCCGAGCTATAAATCTGCCACACGTTGCTAGGCCACGCGGGGTGGGTCATCCAGAGCATCAAACCCGTGGTCGGGTTCCACATTTTCGAGTTCCACGCTTCGAGCATCGTGCGGTGATGCGTGTAGTTCACCATCTGGATGCGGCGCACGAAATCCTCTAGCCCCGTCGCCTTGCCGTAGCATTTTTCCATGATCCCGACGTACTCGCCGACCGGCCCGTGGGTCGCCGAGTGGAAGTCGTGATAGGCCCAGGCGTCGTTGGTCGGCCAATACTGGGACGGGTCGAGCATCGCCTTCAACGCGTCGGCGGTCGGCACGGAATTGATGCCCAGCTCGGTGGTGAATCCCTGGGCGTGATCCTTGAAGTACCAGACCGGGTCCTTGTAGGTCCACGGTCCGCTGCCCATCAGGTGCGGACCGGAATTCGAGGAAGGTTCGTAGGTGCGCGTGCCGTCGAGGTCGTGGAGTTGGGCCGCGAGGGGCTTGTCGATCCAGTCCGGCGGGCTGCCTTCGTTGCGTCCGCACCAGACGGCGATGCACGCGTGGTTGCGGTAACGCTTGATCGCGTCGGCGGAGTTCGCCAGCCAGCGTTCGGCGTCGGCGGGCGGGAAATTATACCCGTTGGTGGACATCCAGAAATCGTTCCAGACGAGGATGCCGTATTTGTCCGCCAGCGCGAAAAAGTTTTCCTGCGTTTGCTGACCGACCCAGTTGCGGATCATCGTCACATGCGCGTCGCGGTGCAGCCGGAAGTAGGGTTCGAGCCGTTCGGTCGAGGAACGTTTCATCGCGTCGTCGAGTCCCCAGTCGCCGCCCAAGATGAAAATGCGCTCGCCGTTGACCTTGACGACCAGTGGCGTCTTGTTCGCGGTCTTGCCGCTGGCGGGCAGGTACTCGTAGGACATCTGCCGCAGGCCGACGCGCTGCGCCAGGCGGTCGGATTCCTGGCCCGAGGCGTCCAGTAGGCGCAGGGAAAGGTCGTGCAGCGTCGGTTCGCCGTAGCCGTTCGGCCACCAGAGCCGGGGGTTGCGCATCGCCAGCGCGGGCACGTTGGAAGGGTCGGCGGTCAGGATTTTCGTTTCACCGGGTGCCAGCACGGCGCGCAGGCTGTATTTCACCTCGCCCAGCGCGCCTTCGAGGGTGACGGGCTGCGCCTTGGCGGTAAGATTACGCGCTTCGGCCTGCACGGTCACCTCGGCGACGGAGAGGTCGGGCAGCTTCGGCAGCGTGGTGACCACGCGCGGGTCTCCGAGCGCGACCGGCCCGGTGGCCCGCAGGACGACGGACTGCCAGATGCCCGTGTTGCGGTCGCGGATGGTGGGAATCCAGTCCCACCCTTCGCTGGGGAAGAAACTCGGCCCGTCCATCGTGCCCTCGGCTCCGTTCGAACCCGCGCCGGCTTTGATGGACTCCTCCTGGCCGATCCAGAAATGCGGCGACGGCCACACGCGCACGGCGAGCACGTTCGGCCCGTTGGCCGCCAGCGCGGGCGTGGCGTCGAACACCCCGCGGATGAACGCGCCGCTGACCGAACCGAGTTCGCGGCCGTTGAGCCAGACCCGCGAATAATAATTGGTGCCGTTGAACGTGAGATGCACCGTGCGGCCCTTCCACTGCTCCGGGGTGGGAAATTCGACGCGGTACCACCAAGTCTTTTTCGCCAGATCGGGAATAAGCAGATTATTGAGGCCGTGCAATGGATCGGGATAAACCCCCTGCTGGACCAGGGTCGTGAGCACGGTGCCGGGCACGGTCGCGTCGTACCAGGCGCGGGTGTCGAAGCCGGATCGGGAAATCTCGACGGGCTTGGCCTCGACCGTGGCGGCGTCGGCCAGTTCCCAGCCACGGTCGAGAAACAACTGTCCATCGGGAGCCAGCGCCGGGACCGGGCGCGGGGAAAGTTTCGGCGTCCGCGTGGTCGTCACCGCAGGGACCGGCTTCGGAAAACTATCCGGGTTTTGCGGGCCGTAATTGCGGGGCCCGCGGAACTCGGTCCAGCGGTTGACCGGGGTCGGTCCGTCGGGCGCGCGCAGGAAGGACAGGGCATCGAGGGCGGCCGGAGTCGTCTGCATCGACGCGGAGATTTCCGCGACGGAGAGCGCCCTGTTCTGGATGGTGAAGCCGGCCACCTTGCCGGCGAAACAGCCGCCGTTCTTCCAGGCGGGCGGCGGCGCGATCAACGGCTGCATCGCCGCCTCCGTGAGCGCCGTTTTTTCTCCCGCCACCGGCTTGCCGTTCACGTAAAAGCTCAGCGTTGTGCCGTCGAAGGTGGCCGCGAGGTGTTGCCACTGGTTGAGCATCACCGGAGCCGCGCCCGGCGGCGGCGCGACCCGGTCGGGACCCTTCCTGTTGTCCATCTTCGGACTGTCCCGGTTGCCGATCCACACGAACCAGCCGCTGGCATCGGCGGCGAAGTAGCGTTGGGAGCCGATGTAGTCGATACCGTCACCGAAACCCGCCACCAGCGTGGGGTCCGCCATCGCGCCCGTGGGCCGTATCCAGGCGGAAACCGTCCACGCCTGCTTGGCACCGACGGGCGGAGGACCATCGAACCACTCGATCACGCCCGGACCGCTCCCACGCGCCTCGACGTTCATCGGACCGAAGACGGTCGCGCTGCCTGCGGCGAGCACGGCGGGTTCATAACCGAAGACGCAGACGACAGCCAACAAGCCGAGGGGGAGGCCAAGTTTCATGCAGGACCGAGGATAAAGAGGTTTGCCTGTATGTCTAAACATTTTGACAATCCCTCGGCTCCCGGCACAATGCCGATGTGAGCCTCCCCCCGCGCACGAAGTTCCCTGATTTTCTTCCACGCCCGAGCGCATGGCGCACTACAACCGGCGTCGCCGGCAGATTCGGTTCCTCCACTGCGAGGCGGGCGAGGCGCGATTCCCCGTATTCCTGTGTGAAGATCGCTCGTTGCCTCGCGCTTTTGCTCCATTTGGCGATCTTGGTGTCAACGCAGGTTCGCGCGGATGCCGAGTCCCCGGCTCCGCTCACTTTGACATGCGCGGAACTGCCGTCCGATTCTTTTCCTCCCAACCAACTGCTGCGTTCGGAAACCGCCGATGGAAGCGTCGTCAGTGTCTTGCAGGCAGGCAGGACCGGGAGTTGGGCCGAGTTCTTCGTCCGGGTGGACCGGGCGGGCACCTACCGCGTCGATGTGCAGTCGCGCAAGGGGCCGGACCGGGCGATTTTTCAGTTGATGGTTGACGGCGACCCGGTCCGACAGCCGGTCGATGGTTACGCGCCCCAAAACGCCACGGCACCGGTCGAAACCGCGGTCGGCGACGCGACCTTCCAGAAGGCGGGCACCTATTCCTTGCGCTTCCTGGTGACCGGCAAAAACCCGTCCGGCAGCGGACTCTCGCTCGCGCTTGAAAAAATCACGCTGACGCCGGTCGCGGGCTTCACGCTGCTCTCACCCAACGGCTCGTGCGCGGAGGGACCGGAGGTGCTCCTGCGCTGGAACGCCTGGGGTCCGGCCAGGCAATATCGTGTAGAGGTGGATGGCCGACCGACGGCCACGGTGGACGCCCCGGCCACGACTTACCAGGCGTCCGCTCTGGCCCGGGGGGCGCACCGCTGGCGGGTCGTGGCGGTGGACGCAGCGGGCAGGGAAACGCCCTCCAACACCTTTGCCTTCGTGGTCGGTCCGCCGCTTCCCTACCCGTGCCGCGAATTCAGCGAAGCCTTTTCCTCGGCCAGCGTGGCCGCGTGGTCATTGGAGTCAATGACCCTCGCCAGGGACGGCACCCGCGAGTGCCTCCATGCCACGGGGCCGGGCTGCGCGACCCGCCAGGACGTTCGCTTGGACAAGACCGAGGCGCAGGTGTCCACCCACGTCACCCTCGGCACGCCGGACGCCGCGGCGGGCGTGGGCTTCCAGTCCGACGATGGCACGCGCCTTTACGCCGTGGTCGATCTCAAGCGCGGCCAACTGCGCCTCGAACGCCGCGTCGCCGGTCCGCGGCGTTACTCCATCTTCGAGGTCACGCCCCAGGCCTACCAGGTGCCCGGCTGGGCCGAACGAACGGAGGGCGACGGCACGGTCTGGGAAATCGCCGCCAAGCCGGTCCAGTTGCAGCCGGGAGCTTCGTGCGAACTGCGGCTCGCCTATTCGCGGCGCTCGGCCTGCATCATGGCCACGGTGATCCCGGCGGATGGCTCGCCCGTCACCACCCTGCGCGACCTGACGGACCTGCGTACTCCCGACCACCCGCTGCTGGTCGCGCTCGCGGGGTCGGCCTCCTTCGCGGATGCGTCGCTTGCGCCTGCTCAACAAGCTGGTCTATAAATGGAACCCTGACACCACCCGCATCGTGCTTCGTCCCGGCCCGCCGGGAGCATGGGATGAGAAGGGTGCTTTCAATCCCGCGATCATCGTGCGGGAAAACAAGTGGTACATGATCTACCGGGGCAACTCCAAGCCCGCGCCGCCGAACGGTCCGATCAGCAGCGAACTCGGCCTCGCCACCAGCGCCGACGGGGTCCATTGGATCAAGCATCCCGCCAATCCCATCATCCCGAAGGAAGATTCGAGAGACTCGGTGGAGGACCCCGACATGATCTGGCCAAAAGGGAGCGATCAGGTCTTTCTGGAATATCATTCCTTTCACGTCACCGTCGGCCAGCCCACCCCTGCGGAGGTGAACGGCAAACCCGGCAGATGGCCCCACGGCGAAATCATGCGCTCCAGCACGGATTTCGTCCACTGGAGCGAACCGTGGATTCTGAACATCGGCAAAACCTTCGGGAAAAATGGCGGCTTCATCGACACCGAGGATGCAGCGATGGCCGGCGTCAAATATGACGGCACTTCCTATCGCTATGTTTCCATGATCGAGGAAGGGCGCATCGATGTTTCCAACGACCTGCACCAGTGGGTCAAGGCGGGCACCTCCAATCTCAAAGGCTCGCCCGACCAATGGTGTACCAGCCACGAATGCTCGGGCGACATCTTCGTCGATGCCGACAAGAACATCCGCTTCGAGTCCCAGATCGGCGTGAACCCGGAGCCGGGCGGCCACGGCGGCGCCGTCGTGGGCAACCGGCTCTGCACCATCGGCGAAGGGGCGCTGAGCGGCACCGACCCGACGCAGGTCCTCTGGCGCAGCGACCTGCCCTGGCTGACCGACTGGTATGGCGACGCGCCCACCGGCGCGCCCGAGGATTTCACCGCGACCAACGGCTCGGTCTTCCCTGGCCAGACGATCATCAAGGACGGTTGGCTGCGGCACTACAGCGGCGGCAACAACCATAGCACCCTGCTGACCGAATGCTGGTACGGTCCGCTCCTGGAATGCCGCGATCTGCAAGCGGTCACCGATGCCGCCGGGCAGTGTACGGTCCGCGTGGTCGCCCGCAACGTCGGGAGCCTGCACGGCACCTGCCCCGTCACCTTGTCCATCGACGGGCAGGCGCTGCCGCCGCAGCAGGTCACGCTGGATCGTGACACGGAATCCACCCTGCGATGGACCGTGCCTGTCCCCGGCGGCGTCCATACCCTCGCGGTCGATAACCTGTCGTTGACGCTGAATCGCTGACCCTGTTCCCATGCATCCCAAACTCCCATCAAAGCCTTTCGCCCTCTTTTTATTCGGTGGTCTTCTCTTCGCGCACGCGACGTTTCCGGTCCACGCCGAACCGGCCGCCGTCGAACTCTGTTCTCCCAAGGCGGACGACCACTTTGAGGTGACCAAACCCCTGCTGTTTTGGCGCGCAACCGCCGGCGCGAAGAGCTATGAAGTGTTCGTCGATGATACGCGCGTCGGCCAGGTGGCCGCGACCGCCGGGCCCGTGTTGAATTTCGCCCTCACCACCGCGCTGCCGGTTGGCGCACACCACTGGTTCGTACAGGCGAACCCGGCGGCGGGTGGGGCGGTCAAATCAAACGTCTCCGCCTTCACCGTTGATCCGCCCACCCCCTGGCCCGCCTGGGCCATCGGACCTTTTCAACGGTACGGCGGCAATCCCCTCCTCCGTCCGCAAGGGGACGGTTGGGAGTCGCGCAACACCTATAATCCCGGTGTGCTCTTCGACCAGGGACATTTCCGGATGCTCTACCGCGGCCAGGGCAAACCCGTCACTTCACGCGTCGGCTACGCCGAGAGCCCGGACGGCGTCACGTTCACGCGCAACCCCGAACCTTTGATCGACGCCACCGAGCCGTTCGAGCAGAAATACGGCTGCGAGGACGCCCGCTTTTTCAAGAGCGAGGGCACGTATTACACTTTTTATACGGGCAGCAAAAACGGGCATATCGCGGAGTGCGAGGCCACTTCCACCGACGGACTTCATTGGAAGAAACTCGGTGTCATCGCAGACGGCGCGAAAAACGGTGCAGTCGTTTGCGATCCCAACGGCACGCCGGTCAAGATCAACGGCAAATACGCCATGTTCATCGGCAACGCCAAGTACGGCGTGTGCTATTCGGACGATCTGGTCACCTGGGGGCCGGTCACCTGGTTCGACATGAAGTTTCCCCCGAACTGGGTCACCCCATTCGAGCCGTGCGTGGCCGTCGCCGACCATTCGCCCGGTCGTCCCGATGACGTGGTGCTGTTCATCGCGGGCACGCTCAACGGCAAGGGCCGGTGGTTCTACGCCATTTCCGAGGTGCTGTTTTCCAAGGCCGACCTCACCAAAAAAGTCGATCAACTCGACGACTGCATCATGAAACCCGCCGAACCCTACGAAAGCGGACAATACAAAAACTGCCTGTGGATGAACTGCATCATCCAGCACAACAAGCAGTGGATGATGTACTACGGCGCGGGCGACCGCAACGTTGGCCTCGCCACCGCGCCGATGAACTGACGCCCTCCGTGCTTCCCCCGGCTCGGAGCGAACGGACATCCGTCGAACCGGCGCGCCTCGAAATCGGAGACCTCAACCGTTGGCAACCCCGACCAGGGTAAGGTCAATCGACTCACCCGGGTTTGTGTTAAAACGGATCGTGTCTCCGCCGATTGAGTCGGCGTCGCGCCCGTTGCGGATCAACCGGACCCGGCATCCGGGCCAGGGATTCTGCACGGTGCATTCCCTCCCCTTTTCGCTGAGGATGCGAACGTCCCGCACGGTGCCGCCGCCGAGGGATGCGCTGACTAAAAATGCGCCGTCCGCCCGCAGCGTCCGGAAGCGGGCGTCGTGGTGTCTGGGCCAGACGGGGAACAGCCGAATGATCCCTTCGTGACTCTGTAACAGCATCTCGTTGACCGTGTTCGGCACGACGCTGCTATTTTCGAGCATGTGCATGGGATTCACCACGACACCGTTGGGTTGGAAGCCCAGATCGTGCAGTTTCGTCAGGATCGTGGCGGGATTGTAGCCGACCCGCGCCGCCGCCGGAAAAATGGATGAACAGCCGTTCGCGGTGATCCATCGCTTTGACACGGTGATCGTGTTGCGCGCGATTTCCAGCAACCGCGGATCGCTGCCGAGCCCGATGGCTCCCGAAGGATAAATCGACGCGACCGACGCCCAGGGCTTTCGGCCCCTGCTCGCCGGCAGCGATTTTTCCGCCGACAGGAGGACGGTTCTCCCATCCTTCTTCGCGGTGGAAAAGGCGCTCAGGTGCTGGACGATCTCCTGCCACCTGGCGCGCTCCTGTTCGTCCGTCTGCAATGCGGCGCTCAGGTCCATCGCCAGACGGAGGACGTTGCGGATGAATCCCAGAGAGATGGCTGGGTTGGTGTCTTGGCCGTCCTCGTTCGCGCCGTCGTGGTAGCTCACGTAACGCCCTTCCGGTGGCTGCCGCAGTCCCGGCGGCAAATTCTCCGTTGCCTTGATCAAAGCCTCCGGTGTCGCCTCGAACTTCAAGTAATCCTCCCAGAATCTCGCCACCTCGCGGATGAATGGATACACCTTTCGCCCGTAGTCGAGATCGTAGGTCGTATACCAGCGCCGGGCCATGTTCACGGCGGCAAACGCGGCGTCGCTGCGCTGCCCGAGGAACAAGCCGCCCTTCTGCCGGAGCCACGGATCGTCCTTCGGGCTGATGACGTAGTCGGGATGGCGAGGGTCGCCGGTGGTCTCCACGCCGACCGGCCCGATTTTTACCGGGTAGAGAACCCCCGGCAGTTCAGGACTTCCCGGGCGTAATATTGTCCGCGCTCCATGAACGCGAGGATCGGCGCGTCTTCGGGGTCCGCCTGCTCGATGTGGTTACTGGCGTACAATCCATAGAAACAGGCCTGGTGATTGTAGTTGAGCGTGTAGGCCCCCGTCCACATGGGTTGGTCCGTGGTCACCCATGTGCCCGCGATGCCGGGAGGATAATCGGGGTCGCGGCTGCACGAGGCGAGAAGGTAGTTGGAGACGTGGTAGCGCCATTCCAATTCCGGGTCACCGAGTTCCACGGAAGATTTATCCCAGAACTCCCGCCACCATTCCCGGTGGGCGGCGTACGCGGCGGCAACCTTCTCCCGATCCAGGGACGCCACCAATCGGGAAGCGTCCGCGATGTAGTCCCTGGTCTGCCGCAGGCTCTTCATCGCCGCCACCAACGTGACGGGCGCGCCCGGTTGCAAACGGAAGTGCGCTCCATTTCCTCCTTGCAAGCGGAACGCGCAAGCTGCCGCGGCGGGAACCGAAACATCCTTGTCGAATCCCCGGACGCCCCAGAACGTCCCGGTGCCATCGTCCGTCACGGGCGCGGCCGGCATCCCCACCCACTCGTCCGCCGTGCCATGTTTGGGTCGGTGATCGGACATCGGTTTCGTTCTCGCCCGGGCGGGAATCCACAGATCGACGCTTCCATCCACCGGAGCCCCGCTGGCGGCCAGTTCCACGACCAGCAGGTTCTCGGTGGCGCACACCCACGAGCGCATCGTGACGGTGGTTGGGCCCTTCGTAAACGTGGCCAGCGTCGTGGCGTCGGTCAGGGTTTGCTCCGCGTGGTAGGTGGCGCCGCCGAGTTGAGGGATTTTGATGTCGAGGTGTCCGAAAGGACGGGGACCGCTCATGCACCAGACCGGGCGCAGTTCCCAGAGGTCGTTTTTGCTCAACCAGAACTGCTGGTCTTCCGGATTGCCGCAGAGCGCCACGGCCATGTCGCCGTTTCCCATCAACGGCCCATCGAGTTGTTCGTAGAGCGGCAGCGGCGTCGGCGGTTTCGTGAAGACCGACTTCATCGCCGAGTGTGGTTCTCGCGCGTCGCGGAGGGTTCGCACCACCGCCGCGACGGCCAGGAACACTGCCCCCGCGCAAGCAATCGCGCCGGCCACCCGGATCAGCGCGGAACGGCTGGCAGGAGTCAGACGCGTCATCTGGAAACAGCCAGTCCCCTTGACCGCGGGAGAGCGGGCGAGATACCGGATGAGCTTCTCAAGTGCGACACGTTGCGGTGAGTTAGAGCGGTTTAACTGAAGGTGTGACCCTTTTCTAGCCCCGGCAGGGGCGTAAGAAGATAGCCCACGGCGTAAGCCGTGGGTGGACGGCCACGGAGGTCAGCCCCGGCAGGGGTGTAAGAAAACCGGCACGACCGTCCTGCAACGCCCGGGTGTTTTCTTACGCCCCTGCCGGGGCTATGCGCGCCAATGCATCTTCCCCACGGCTCACGCCGTGGGCTAAGGTCTTCTGCCCCTGCCGGGGCTGGCAACACGGCTACCTCTTTCATTAAACCGCTCTAGCGAGAGAGATTCATCGCGGGCACGTTCCATCCGTCCACGACCACGCGCGGCTGATCGCCTTTGAGCAGGGCAGCATCGAACTCCGCGCGGATCCGGCGGCTCTCGTGCGGGAGCAGCGTGACGTAGTTGTCATCATAGAAGATCGGCAGAACGCGCTCGCCGGGCTTCGAGGCCCGCACCACCTTGGCGCACACCATCAACGCCACGTGAGAGGTCGGGTTCTGGAGGTCGATATCGATGAACGACCGGCCGTCGTGCTCCGCCAGCTTGCAGGAACCGCTCAGCGTCGTTTTCTCCATCTGGTTCAGCGCGAGATAATCATCCGCCGCCGTTCCCTGCCAATAAAGATTCTCGGAGACGGTGTTGCCACCGTTGGTCAGACGCAGTTTGAGGAGATACACCGGAGTCAGGTTTTCCGGCAGATTCACGGTGAAACAATCGGTGGCGATTCCCCCGGCACCGGAGTTGACCTCCGCTTGCTGGTGGGACCGTTCCGTACCATCCAGGTTATAGACCCAGGCCTCCGCCCGGAGGTTCCGGAAGTCGGAGCCGGTGTTGTTGCCGACCTTTACTTGGTTTGTAAACGCGTCCCACAGGATATGGAGCGGCTCATTTCCTTTGCGAGCCCCGAAGTAAGCCGCCGTGGGATTGAGATAGTAATCGTATAACTGGCAGATGAGCGAGGGCCACGCGGGATGGGACATCCAGATCAGCCCGCCGCTGCCCCCGTTGCTGCGCCAGCACTCCGTCAACGCTTTGGCATTCTCCCAGTTATGCATCTGCGCTTTTTCGCAGAATTCGTCGAGCGAGGAGGAAGGACCGTAGGACTTGTCGATCCGGCTGGTGTAAGTGCGGCAGCGGGGCTGGTAGAAGTCGTGCAGATACCACATGCCGGCAATCGGCCAGAGGTCCTTTTCCGGCATCATCAGACGCATACTGTCGGCGGTGGGGACACAGACGATGCCAAGCTCGCTGTGGAGCGTTTTACCGCGTTTCTCGAAATACCATGCGGGCGAATGCGGCTCGTACGGTCCGCCCCCGGTGGCGAGCCCCGCCTTGGAGTTCGGGATATAGTATCGGGTCCCGTCGAGCGAAGTGGTGGACGCTGCCATGCCCTGATCGATGTCTTTCGGTGGATTCCCCTCGTTGCGCCCGCAGTAGAGGGCCAGGGAGGGATGGTTGCGAATCCGCAGGATGCGGTCATCGACGTTCGCCATGAACATCGCGTGATCATCGGGATTGGGTCCGTCCGCCGGGTTCGCCAGCCAGAAGTCGTTCCAGACCAGCAACCCGTATTTGTCGCAGGCGTCAAGAAATTCCTCCTTGCCGACCTGCCCGACCCAGTTGCGGATCATGGTCATGCCCATCTGCTGATGCAGGTGCACGGCTGTATCGTAATCCGCCGCTTCGTAGCGGAGCATGGTTTCGTCCATGCCCCAGTTGCCGCCGTTGAGTTGGATACGCTGTCCGTTGCAGAAAAGCCGGAGAGTCCCGTCCGACGTGTCGAAGGACAGTTCGCGGATGCCGAAGCGAGTGTCCAGATATGCAGCCGATCCCGCGAAGGGCTGCAAGGACAGCGCGAGTTGTTGCAGCGGCTGGCCGCCGTAGCCGTTGGGCCACCACAGTGGCGGATTCTGCAAGACCAGTTGCGGGAAGCTGGCTTTATCGAAGACCAGCCGTTTGCTCTCGCCGGGTGCAAGACTCACTTTTTGCGCGAAGGACACGCCGCCGAACGTGCCGGTGAGCATCGCTTCGTGAGGGGCGGCATCGAGGTTCCGGGCAGTCGCCTCGACGGTCACTTCGGCGGTCCGGCGATCCTTCGAGACGGTCGTGTGAACGAAGGGGGCCTGCAACGTGACAGGCCCGGTTTTTTGCAGGTAGACGTGATCCCAGATGCCGATATTCCTCCCGGGAACCGAAAGCATCCAGTTCCATCCGATGCTGGCGAGAAACGACGGTGAATCCTTGCCGAGCACTCCGCCATTATGAAAGCGCGCAAAGTCCTTGAAGCTCCGCGGTCCCGGGTTGGCGCACTTGTGAATGAGGAAAGCGAGCGCGTTTGTCTTCCCGCTGGCCAGCTTATCGGTGATCTCGAATTGCCCGCGCTGGAACGCGCCGTCGATGTGCCCGACCGATGAGCCGTTGAGATAGATGTCGGCCTTCCAGTTGATCCCATCGACGTTCAAAAAGACGTGCTCATTCGCGGACAGGGCAGGCACGGAAAATTCCCGGCGATACCAGAAATCATTTTGAAAAGTCTCGTCCGGGATGGACTTCATCTGGTCACCGAAGTTCGGGTCGGGAGCCAGGCCGTCACGGATATAATTCGCCAGCACGGTTCCAGGAACTTTCGCCGCCGGCCAACCTTTGGTGGGATAGGCGGGTTGCGATAATTCCTCACCCCGCTTGTCGATCACGGCCGCGCTTTGCAGCTTCCAGTCAGGGCCGTCCAAGGACATCTTCCCCTCGCGGTCCGGGGAGAGCGGAACTGCGCTCGCATTCGCGCCCGGCGGGTTTTCCGCCGGACTGATGTTCACGGACAGGAGAAGAAGCGCGAATACGTAAGCTGATTTCATCCGGGGGGGTGGTTTTTCAAACTACTTCTGAGCGGTGATCGAATTGTTCCAGCATTCGAGGTCCAGCCGGGGGGTCTTGCCGCCGGCGCTGGCCGCGTCGAACTCCAGCGTCACCCGCCTGGTTTCTCCCGGCAGCAGCGAGAAGTATCCGTCGCTCGTGTACACCGGCAAAACCTGGACGCCGGTGCCCGCGTCCACCAGCTTCGGCCGGATGGCGAAGGCCACCGTCCTCGCGTTCGCCGGGCTGCTGATGTCCGCCGTGATCGTCGTGGTTGTGCCAGACGTGACGGACCGCGACTGCACGCCCAGCCGCACCGGTCTGGAGCCCAGCTAGGCCCGAGTAGTCCAGTTTCTGCGTGCCGCGCCAATAGAAGTTTTCCGACACGACTTTGCCCGAGCGGTCGAGCAGGCGCAGTTTGATGAAGTGCGTGGGCGAGAGGTCAGCAGGGAATTCGAGCTTGAAACAATCCGCCACCGCCGTCGGCAAAGATTCGAGGCTGGCCTTCTGTGCCGCTTTGCGCGTGCCGTCGAGATTGTAGACCTCGGCTTCGGCCGTCAGCCCATCCATCTTCCGGCCCGAGGTGTTCACTACGCGGATGCGATCATCGCTTGCGTTCCAATAAATATGCACCGGCTCGCAGGCCGTCTTGGCTCCCCAGTAGGCGCCAGTTAGATCGTAGTAATAATCGAAGGTTTGCCACACGAGCGACGGATAAGCCGATTGACTCATCCAGATAATCAGGCCCGCCGCGTCCTTATCGCTGTGATCGAGGAAGCCTTCAAACATCGCCTTCATGGTTTCCAGATTCAACAACTGCGACTTGCGGCAGAAGTCTTCGATGCCGGTGGCCTGACCGTAACGCTTGTTCACATCCGCGAAGTAGCCGTCCGGTCCGCCGTTGCCTGCGGATTTTCCAAAGAAATGCTTGTTCCACATCTCATTGCGCGGCCACCAGGTTTCTGGCGGCATGAACTTCTTGAAGCTGTCGAAAGTCGTGAAGGTCGCCGTCCCGAGTTCGCTGCGCATCCCGAAAGGCGTGCCTTTGGCTCGCCCAATTCCCGCCCCGGTGAAGTAAGCGACCGGATCGAAGTCACGCCACGGACCACTGCCGCTCAGGTTGCCCCGGTTGGAACAGGGCTGATAGGGACGGTCGCTCCCGTCGTAGGTTTTTACCGCGTCCGCCAGAAAGTCGTTGAGCGGCGCGGGCGGCGTGCCCTCGTTGTCGCCGCACCAGAGGCAGACGCAGGCGTGGTTGCGAAACTGTTTGATCTTCTCGACGGCGTTCGCTTCGAAGATGTCGGTATCGCGCGGCGGACCGCCGCCGGAGTTCAACCAGAACTCGTCCCAGACCATGATGCCGTTCCGATCACAGGCATCGTAAAAAGCCTCGTCCGGCGTCATCCCCATCCAGTTGCGGATGATATTGAAATTCTCCTCCCGGTGCAGCCGGACCATCGTATTATAATCCTTGGCTTTGCAGCGAAGTAGATACTCCGCCATGCCCCAACTTCCCCCTTTCGGGAAGATCGGAGTGCCGTTGATGAGGAAGTGCAAAATTTGATTGGTCGTATCGTAGCTATATTTCCTCACCCCAAAGGTGATGTCCTTCTGGTCCGAGACCGCGTTGCCGACGCGGAACGACAGCCTGACCGTGTACAAATTCGGGTCGCCATAGCCATTGGGCCACCACAGTCTGGGTTTGGCCAGACGGAGCGCGGCGACAGTCTCGCTCGTCAGGGTGACAGTCTGACCCGCCCCCGGGTGGACCGTGACCGGCTGCGCGAAGATGATCTTTCCCGGGTTGATCTCGCCTTCCAACTGGCCGCTCACGTCGCCGGACGAATGATTCTGCAACTCCGTCGCGATCGAGAGGTCCGCGCTTTCCGCGCTCGCTTTGTCCGTGCGGACCCAGGGATCGCGCAAGGAGACGTTTCCGGTGCTGCTGAGATAGACATCCTTGTAGATGCCCATGTCCAGGCCGGGAACTCTGGGCATCCAGTCCCAGCCCTTGGTGCAGATGAAGGTCGGGCTGCTAAAATTCTCCCGGTCGCGGTCTTTCGGCGTCTCCTTGTGAAAGAGCACCGGCACGTAATCCAGCACCGCCAGGGAGTTCTTCGCACCGATCTGCACGAGGCCGGTCACGTCGAAACACCCGCGCTGGAAAAATCCGTGCATCGAACCCACCTTGCGCCCGTTGACGAAAACGTCGGCGTCGCGGTTGACCCCGTCCAGGTTCAGCCACACGCGGTTGTGGCGGTAAACTTCGGGTACGTCGAAATCGGTGCGATACCAGAAATTGCGGTCGTATTTAGCGAGATCGACCTGGTAGATGTTATCCCCGAAATTCGGGTCCTTCTCCTTCCCGGCGAGCACGTAGGCACCGAAAACCGTGCCGGGCACCTGTGCCGCAATCCAGTTCGACGGTGCGAAGTCGGTTTTGGATAGCTGCTCCCCGCTCTCTTTCACGTCGGCCTCCGGCGCGATTTGCCAGTGGTCGCCGCTGAGAGTGACGGCGTGTTCCTGGGCTTGTCCCTGCTGGACGGACAGGCCCACCGCGAGCACAGCCATCCCTGTAGCCAAAATACGGAGTGCGGACCCGGCAGGGTAGTTTCGCATGAAATTCACCTTCGGCTGATGGCGTCTTTCCTTTTGCAGGTTCACCGTGCGGCGCTCGAAGGTGTGGACGCGACCTGCTCCGGCTTCATGGGAGCCGTCGCGACGCCGACGACGCTATCCGCGCAGCCGAAGTAGAGGAACCACTGACCGCGCGACAGCGCGAGTCCCTCGATGAATGTGGTCCCCATTCTAAAGAGGCCGGTCTTCTCCCAGGGGTACGTCGGTTGGATGAACGGCTTGTCCAGCCGCGCGATCAGGTGGGTCGGGTCTTTTTTATCGAACAAGGCTTGCCCGCCGCAATACGCATTGACCCCGATGGAAGGATCGTTCTTTCCCTCTTTCTCGTTTTCTCCGTTGTAGAAGACGACGATCCCGTCCTTGGTGAGCACGGACTGACAGCCGACCTCCGTGAGCCGGCTGTCGAAGAAGTCCTTGCGCGGCGTCATGACCGTCAGCATCGAACCATCGGGCTTTTCCACCGGTTTCCAGTGGGTCAGGTCGTCGGAAGTGGCGAGATGCACGGCGTTCTCTCCGAAATACATCAGGTAGGTGCCGTTGATCTTCGCGGCGACCATCTTGCCGTTCTTGACCTCGTGGACGACGGCGGCGGACTTGACGTGGGCCTCCTCCCACTTGGTGCCCGCGAAAGCGCCGCCGAGCTTGGTCCAGTGCTTCAGGTCCGTCGAGGAGCCGATGCCGATGCGAAAGCCCTTGTTGCTGTACTCGGAGTAAGTGAGGCGATAGGAGCCGTCCGGCGCTTCCGCCAGTCGCGGGTCTTCGCAGCCACCGCTGCCTTCGCTGCCTTTCCACTCGAAACTCTTCTGATCGTCCTCCGCCGGGTAGTAGACCGGCTGGGGGTCGCGGGTGAAATGAAAACCGTCGTTACTCTCGGCGTAGCCGACGCGCGAGACGGTGTTGCCCGGGCCTTGTTGAGCGCGGTAGAGCACGACGATCTTGCCGTCGCGCGCCACGGCGGCGGGATTGTAAACCCAGGCTTTTTCCCAGTGGACGATCTCGTGGTTGATCGGGTTTTCAAAGGTCGCGTCGGGGTCCGCCTTGATCACCGGCTCCGGGGTCGCCTGGCGGGTAAAGGGACCGATGGCCCAGGAGGGAAGCGCCGGCGCGGGCGCATCGTTGGAGGGAGCCGGGGAAGCACCGGGCGCGGTCTGCGAGTGGAGTGGTAGGGTGGCCGCAAGGAGCGCTCCGACGGTGAGATAAATTCTGGGGTTCATCATGAGATTGTTGTAATGCCTGGCGGAAACTTGTCCGGGGAGATTTCTTGGTATTCTCTCACGTCAGATCAGCGCGGGGCGGCCGTGTTGCTGCCGGGAGTGGCCGTGATCGGAAGAGTGTCCGTGCGGAACGGCGCGGCGGGCAGTCCGGCCCTGTTGAAAAAGTTGGGGGTCGCTGCCTCGTCGAAGGCAAAGCGGACCTCTTTCGGCTCCTTGACATCGGGGCTAGTGATCACCACGGCATCGCCGGAGATATTCGCCGTCGCCGGGAAGAATTTTCCGTCTGCTCCCGCCGTCGTCAAAACAGGTGAGCGGATGGCCATCCTGCGAAACAAGCCCGCCGTCAACATGGTCGAAATGGAGCACCGCTTTGAACCCCTCGCGTTCGATGCTCCGGTACATGGGACCGGACGGCTCGATGTCCTTCCGACCGTAATCCCGGGCCAGTGCCCAACGCGCGAGCCTCTCGCCGACCTCTCTCTTGCGCGGCGGATGCATGTTCTTCAGGTCACCGATATCGGTGGTGACAACCATGCCAGTATTGGGTAATTTCAGCGCCTCGGCCTGGGCCTCGCGGAACACCGGTTCCGCCAGCGGAACCTCGGCGGGATCGACGCGCTTGGAATAGAGTAGCGGAGGGAGTTGCACATAATAAAATGGAAATTCCCGGCCCCAGGCCGCCCGCCAGCTTTTGATCAGCGCCATCATCTTGTTGGCATAGATCGCACCGTCTTTTTCGTTGAGATTGGATTCTCCCTGATACCAGAGCACGCCCCGCAGCGCGAGAGGAACCAAAGGATGGATCATGCCGTTGTAAAGCGTGCAAATCGTGGTCCCGTGAAACTTCACTTTCGGCGTTTGCGCGGCGGTCACGAACTCCGCGAGCGCCGGATCATCGACGAACCCGGTGGCGGGTGTCCACGCCTCGATGTGCGTGCCGCCCGCCGTTGCCTCGATCATGCCGATGGGGACGTTTAGTTCCTGGAAGACCTTGCGCGCGAAGAAATAACCGGCGGCGGAAAATTTCACCTCGTCGAGGGAGGCCGGCGTGCACGGCACCCAACCCATCCACGGGTAATCGGGATTCGGACGGGTCGTGACACTAAAATCCCGCGCCGGGCTATCGGCGTTCGTGATCTCGATGTTCATCAACCGGATCAGCGGGTAGTTGGCGGCGGCGAGTTCCTTTTCGGCATCGACGGTCGTGATCGGCTGCCCGCGCCACGCGCCGACAGGTTTCTGCATGTTGGACTGGCCGGAGCAAAGCCAGACTTCGCCGACGAGCACGTCGTGATAGGTTATCGTCTCCGAACCCTGCACGATCAGGTCGCGTCCCTCGGCCGACGCCGCGAGGGGATCGAGCCGCACTTCCCAACGTCCGTCCGGCTCCGTCCCGGTGGCCTGCTTCTTCTGACCCGCGAAAGTCACGGTAATCGCTTCACCCGGCCGTGCCCACCCCCAGACCGGAACGGGCTGCCCGCGTTGCAGCACCATATGGTCCCCGAAGACGTGCGGCATCATCATCGCATTGCACAGCACACCGGCCGCCAGCCAGCAAAAGCCGATGACCATGAAATAGAAAAGTCTCATTGGCCGTCTATCTGAACAACTCAGGCGGCCCATGCCAAGGCCAAGTTGCGATTGGGGCAGCCGACTGTTCGCTGCCGCGAATTTTTCGCAGTGACCCTGCGACAAACAGATTTTGGGGGAATCCACGGAAGTGCGGGTGAAGCGCGATGATCTTATGCGTAGGGGGAACATCAATCCCATCAAAACGCTTTCCAGTGTCAGTTTGCGCGCGTGATGTGTCAATTCGCGCACGAGTTTGGTACAGCATTCAGCGCCGTGCCATTCCGAAATCCATCTTGGTTCCTACGTCGAACCTGTCTCCAATCGGAAAATCCGCGCCAGAGCGCGGCGGGAACAAGACACAGCGGCAACCCACCCGCCTGCCGAAAAACTCACTTTATCCGACGAATTTCGCACCAAGCCGCCACCGGTTTGCCTTCGCGCCAGCGCGATAACGGGGTATGACCACGAAGCTATGCACGTATTCGGGCTTCACATTCTTGATCTTCTCGTCGTTGTTTTCTTCCTTTGCGGGGTCATCGGTCTGGGCTGGTGGTCGGCGCGGGGGGTCAAGGAAGAGAAAGACTTTTACCTGGGCGGGCGCAAGCTGGGCAAGGCGCTCCAGTTCTTCCTGAATTTCGGGAACCTGACGGATGCGTCCGGCGCGCCGACGACGGCCGCCGAAGTTTTCCGGCAGGGCGTCGGCGGGATTTGGATCAGCCTCCAAACGCTCTTCATCACGCCGTTTTATTGGTTCTCCGCCACCTGGTTTCGCCGGGTGCGGCTCGTCACGATGGCGGACCTGTTCGTCGAGCGCCTGAACAGCAAATCCCTGGCGACTGCCTATGTGTTGTTCAACATTTACGTCAGCCTGCTGTTCCTGGGCTTTGGCAACGTGGTTTCCTACAAGGTGGCCGCCGCCATGATGATCAAGCCGTCTTCCGAGTACACGTCGGCGGAACAAACGATGGTGAATGACTACGCCGACTATTCGCGCCTGAAGGCCGCTTACATCAGCGGCAAGTTACCGGCGGCTGAAAAGGATCACTTCGAACTGCTCGACGGCAAAATCAAACGCGGTCAGATCAATTCTTTTGTCTCCTATATCAAGCCCCTGCCCTTCTATATTTTCTACACCGTCGTCGTCGCTTTGTACATCACCCTGGGAGGGCTGAAAGCGGCGGCGGTGACCGATGCGTTGCAGGGTCTGCTGATCCTGTTCTTCACGATTCTCATGATCCCCTTGGGATTGATGAAGGTCGGCGGCCTGCACGCCTTGCACCAGAGCGTGCCAGAATTCATGTTCCGGCTCTTCGGCACGGTGGCCGCGAGTGATTACGCCTGGTACTCGATCCTGGCGATTACTTTCACCAGCATGATCCAGATTTTCGGGTTGTCCGGCAACATGGCCAACTCCGGCTCGGCCAAGGATGAGGAGACCGCGCGCTTCGGCCAGATCACCGGTGCCTTCGCTAAACGCCTGGTCATCATCGCGTGGATGTTCTGCGGCCTGCTGGCGGTCGCGCTGTTCCCCGCCGGCCTCGCCGACACCGAAAACATCTGGGGGGTCATGTCCAAATCCTTGCTTGGACCGGGTCTCATGGGACTGATGCTTTCCGGCATGTTGCTGGGCCACATGCCCGCGCTCGGGTCAAATGCCATCGCAATTTCGGCGCTGATCGCGCGGAACATCTACGAACCGCTCGTCAAGGGGAAGTCCGAGCAACATTACCTCCGGGTTGGCCAGGCACTGGTGGTCCTCACGCTCGCCGTCAGCATCGTTTCCTCGATGCTGTTTTCCGGTGCGGTCAAGCTGATCACGACCATCATCACCTTCAACGCCTTTTTCGGCGCGGTGGTGCTTCTGATCTTTTTCTGGCGGCGTCTCACCGCCCGCGCGGTCTGGGTTTCCCTGGGGGTCTGGGTCGTCCTCATCGGGATCGTGCCCGCGCTCGTGCCGGCGTTTGAAAGCACCCGACGCGGGGCGACGCTCGTGGAAATGACCCGCGAGCGGAACGTCGTGGCCGTGATGGGAGCTTCTGCGGAGGATGTCGCGGCGGGGCTGGCCTCAAAGCCGGGCCAGTCCATCGAGAAAAGCATCGCGGTTCCGCCAGTCGCCATTTTCTATGAGTCGGTCGCCCACTCGGACGCGAACGATCCCTCGTCGCCGCTGGAAGGCGTGGGGCGCTTTCAGGTGGAGGCGTATCTGCTACACCTCGTGGGAGTTCCCGTGCAGCAATTCAACAAGGCGGGTCTGCTAGGGGCGCGGTGGGCCGTGGATGGACTCCTGCCCTTTCTGCTCCTGATGGTTTTGAGTTGCCTGTTGCCGGACCGCCACCGCACCGAGGCGGAAACCCTCCGGATCGACCGGTTTTTTGCGAGGATGAAAACCCCGGTCGCGCCGACTCCCGAGCAGGATGAACGCGAGGTCGAGTTGAGTTATCGGGAACCGCATCGATTCGACGGAAAGAAATTGTTGCCCGGCTCGCAATGGGAGTTTACCCGGTGGGCCGCGTCGGATTTTATCGGATTCTCCGCCTGCTGGGGAGTGGTGGCTTTAATCGTCGGCGTTCTCTGGCTGGTGGTAAATGCCGGCCGGTAGCAGGATGGGCGTGGAGGATCGCCGCCGGGTCCGATCGGGCGACTCAGGGACCACCCGGAAAGCTTTCCCCTACAACTGCCAGAACAACCGGCCTCCAATCATTTCGGCAGTGACAGGCGAACGATCCCTCTCTTACCGCACGCCCCAGTTTTTGTTCGGCTGCGGGCCGAGCACCAGGTCGAGAGTTCCACCGGCGGAAATTTCAGAATAGTTGAGCCAGCAGCGGTCGAGCGGTTGGCCGTTCAGTTGCGCGGACTGGATATAAACATTGTCGGGCGAATTGTTTTTCGCGGTGACGACGAAGGCTTTTCCCGTGGAATATTTCGGGTGGAGGTTCAAGGTGACCTTGTCGAAGAGCGGCGTGAAAATCTCGTAACGCGGATCGCCGGGACATGCTTGCGCCAGACCACTGGCTCCCAGGACGAACCACGCCGACACCTGCCCTTCGTCATCGTCGCCGGCGAGGCCGTTGGCGCAGGCACCGTACGCTTCCGTGCACAGCCGTCGCACCCATTTTTGGGTCAGCCACGGTGCGCCCGCCCGGTTGAAGAGGAACGGGATGAGGTGGCTCGGTTCGTTTGCCTGGTTTTCGTAGGCATTCCACTTGTTGAGCTTCGGTGTACGGTCGAAGAAATCAGAGAGCTTGGCGACGAAAAGCTCTTTTCCTCCCAGCAAAGCGATCAGACCCGGAATATCCTGCGGGACGAACCAACCATTTTCGTAGAGAGTTGACTCCATGCCGCCGTTGCCGGAGGTCAATCCTTCCCACGGGACCCAGCCGCCGGTTTTGTCTTTCGCCAGGAACCACCCCTTCCAATCCGGGTGGTCGGTCTTACCGGACTTATCATAAGTCCAGGGTACGTCCGGTTTGAAAAGAAGGTGGTATTGCTGCGAGGCAGCGGCGTATTTCGAGGCGTCCTCCGTCTTGCCTAACGCCGCAGCCAGCCGGGCAAGGTTCCAGGTGGCATGGTCGTTCTCCAGACTGACCGCCAGGCCGTGGCCCCCGGTCGAGTATCCCTGCGGCCCGTTGCCGTCTCGCTCGCAGGTGTTGCGCGCGGCGGTGTACGCGGCCGGAACGTCGAAGTTACGAATGCCTTTTTGATAGGCATCATTGACCACCACGACTTCCGGGCTGCCGCACATGCAGCCGGTGTACGAATTCATCATTTCCCAGCGGTCGAAATAATGCAGCCCGTTCTGTTCGGTCAGATCGACCGCGCTGTTGATCTGGTCGTTGACGATGTCGGGCGCGATGATCGTCAGGAGCGGAAACTGGCTGCGGTAAACATCCCAGCCGCTGAAGACCGTGCGTTTCACGAACCCCTTCGCCTGATGCACCTTGCCGTCCGCGCCGGGATAGTCGCCATTCACGTCGGAGTAGATGCGCGGATCGACCAGCGCATGATACATCGCGGTGTAAAAGATCGTTTTCTGATCCTCCGTGCCGCCTTCCACCGACATCCGGCTCAACGCCTTGACCCACAGGTCGTGACCCTGTTGGCGGACGCCATCAAAATCCCACGCGGGGATTTCCGAGGCGAGGTTGGCACGGGCGTTATCGACGCTAACGTACGAAATACCGACTTTCAGCAAGATCACGTCCTTTTCAGCCGTGGGAAATTCGGCGTAAAAGCCGAGGTGCTGCCCTTCTTTCGCGCGGCATCCCGGAATCTTTTCGGCGGCGCGGCACGCCTCGGCAAATTCGGGTTTAAGGATGTCTTTGTTCCCGTAATTTCCAGGCGGGATGGTCGCGCTCCACACGCCGATGTTCTTCAACGGGCGGCTGAACTCCGCGTGATAAAAGAGCGTGTACGCCACCTTGCCCCCCTGGAAGCCGCCGCCCTGATGGGTGCAGTCGATCTGCCCCTCGATGGAGTGTTCGTCCGTTACCTTGACCGTTTGATGCAGCGAGGTGCCGCCGATGCGGCGGGCCAGGTCGATCTGGATGCGCGACGCCGGATTGGCCGGGAACGTGAACCGCAAAATCCCGCTGCGCGGGGCGGCGGTCAATTCGGTCCGTACCTTGTAGTCATCCAGAGTCACCGCATAATAACCGGCCTGCGCCACTTCGGTGTCCTTGGAGTATTTGGACAGATACCCAGTGCCGGGTTTGTCGGTTTCGCCGTACCACGTTTGCAACGGCCCGGTGGTGGGCATGACCATGAAGTTACCCAGGTCTCCGAACGCGCCGACCCCGCTCAGATGCTGCATGCTGAACCCCTGGATCGTCGTGTGCGGGTAGCAATAACCAGCGCCGTTGTCCCCACCCGTGATGGTATCAGGACTGAGCTGCACCATGCCAGCGGGCGTGCAAGCGCCGGGAAATAGTTTGCCGTGGAAGCCGTCGAAGTTCGGATCGATGTTCGACAGGCGCGCCCGGGCTTCCGGCGTGGCGTTCATGCTCGACGCTCCGATGAACGGGTTCACGTAAGCCGCCGGGTCCTTGGCGGACAGGACCGGGGACGCCCAGAGCAGACCTGCCACGGCGGCGAACTGCCATGCTTTCGCAGGCTGGAACGGACGAAGAAATCGCGGGGAGATTTTCATGCAATGTTGGGGGGAAAGGGGCCGTCCTGACGAGCGAGGAGCGATCACGACGCAACCTATCCGGACCACTGTACAAAATATAAATGTTTGTACAAATCTGAGTTTTGATCGAATTAGCTGACGTGTCAAAACGCTCTCCGCCGCTGATATAAATTTCTGCGCGCGGCTCGCGCAACCGGCGAAAGCGCCGCGCATTTAAATCCTCCCGCGATCTGGAAGCAAACGGATGAATCTCTATCTCGGCATTGACGGCGGCGGCACGCGCACCCGAGCGATTCTCGTGGACACCCACGGCGTCATCCACGGCGAGGGCGAAGCTGGACCGGCCAACTACCACAACGTCGGCCTGGAAGGAGCGGGTACGGCACTCCGCCTCGCCGCGGAAAATGCGTGGCGGGCGGCGGGGGTCCCGTTCGCCCCTGCCGCAGCGTGCTTTGCAGGTTTGGCCGGCATGAAGGCAGGCATCGATTTCTCCCGGCTCTCGGAAGTTGCCGCGACGGCCGGTTTGGCGGCTCCGGGTCGCATCACGGTTGCCAACGATCTGCACAATGCGCTCGCGGGCGGACTCGCCGGCCGGCCGGGCGTGGCGCTCATCGCCGGCACCGGCACCAACTGCCTGGCGCGAGATGCCAGCGGCGCGACCTTTATGTGCGGCGGCTGGGGCTGGCTGCTCGATGATCGCGGTGGCGGCATCGGCCTCGCACTGGCCGGATTGCGCGCGGCGACGCGTGCGGCCGATGGACGCGGCGCGGGGACGGAACTCCTCCCGGCGGCCTTGGCGTTCTTCGGGGTGGATGAGCCGGATGAACTTCTCGCGCGCCTCTATTGTCCGCCGGTTGCGCCCGGCGAAGTCGCCCCTTTTGCGAAGATCGTCACCCGGCTCGCCGCCGGTGATGCGGCGGCCATCGCCGTCCTGGACGAGGGGGCCGCTGCCCTGGCCGAATTGGTTGCGGGGGCCGTGCGCAAGCTGACGTTCTCCGAATCTCCCGAGGTGGTCGTCCTGGGAGGTTGCGCGCGGTCGGGCGCTCCCTACCAACCGCGCGTCGAACGGGCGATCTGCTCCGCCGTTCCCGGCGCGAAACTCGTGGAGCCTGTTTATCCTCCTCACTACGGCGCGGCTCTGAATGTCCTCGCCGCCGCCGGTGAGAACAGACCCGACACTTTGCGTCCTTTTCCAGCTCGAAACCTCGTCTTGTCCGCCGATGAACGCGCCTGACTACCTTGCTCCGCTCGGTCTTCGTCGGCCGAATTACGACAAGCTGCCTTACATACCCGTCGTTGGGCAAGCGGACGCCGCCCGGCGCGGGTGGGAGGCGGTCGGCTCGCGGCTGCGCGAGGTGGTGGCAGCCCGCGAGGCGGCGCGCACGGTTGTCGTGGTCGAGGGTTACCCCGGTGTCTTCGAGGAGGAAATCGTAGCTGCCCTGCGCGAGCATCTGCGGCCGGACCAACTTTTCCGCAGCGCCGACGCGTTCCTGCCGCCCACGGAAATCGACCGTCTCGTCGCGGCCGATCTCGGCGGCGACGATCCCGTTTTCGGACGCCTGACCCGCCTGACGCTGGATGCCTTCCTCGCTCCCGAGAAACGCGCGGACTTGGCGCGCCGTGTTGCCGCCATCGACCGGGGAGTCGTGGTCGTGTTGGGCACGGGTGCGCTGCTCTGCGCCGATGCCGATGTCGTCATCTACGCGGACCTGCCGCGTTGGGAAGGGCAGTTGCGCCAGCGCCGCAACGAGGCAGCAAACCTCGGCGTCTCCAACCACGCCCTCAAGGCTTCGCTTCAGTATAAACGCAGTTTCTTCATCGACTGGCGCGTTTGCGACAAGCTCAAGGCGGCGACGCTGCCCCGTTGGGATTTCCTCCTCGACACCACGGTGCCGGGCGACCCGAAACTCGTCTCCGGCGACGCGTTGCGCGAGGGCTTGCGGCAGGCCGCGCACCGGCCTTTTCGCGTTGTGCCATTTTTCGATCCCGGCCCGTGGGGCGGCCAGTGGATGCGCCAGGTCTGCGACCTGCCCGACGGCCCTCCGAACTACGCCTGGTGCTTCGATTGCGTGCCGGAGGAAAATTCGTTGCTGCTCGGCTTCGGCGATATCCGCGTGGAGATTCCCTCGATCAATCTCATCTTCTTCCAACCCGAAGCAGTGTTGGGCGAGGCGGTTTACGGCCGCTTCGGCGCGGAGTTTCCCATCCGCTTCGATTTCCTGGACACGATAGGCGGCGGCAACCTGTCGTTCCAGGTGCATCCGCCGACGGCTTATTGCCACGAACACTTCGGCCTGCCGTACACGCAGGATGAGAGTTATTACATCCTCGACGCCGAACCCGGCGCGGAGGTTTATCTCGGCTGCAAGGAGGGCGTGGACGGCGGCGAGATGATCGACGCCCTCGCCGCCGCGCAACGCGACGGGACGCGCTTCGCCGACGAAACTTTTGCCGCCCGGTTCCCCGCGAAAAAGCACGATCACTTCCTGATCCCCGCCGGAACGCTCCATTGTTCTGGCGCGGGTTCGATGGTGCTGGAAATCAGCGCGACACCTTACATTTTCACCTTCAAGCTCTGGGACTGGAACCGGGTCGGGCTCGACGGATTGCCCCGTCCGCTGAACATCGCCCGGGGCGCGGAGGTGATCCGCTGGGACCGCGACGAGGAATACGCTCGCGCGCGGCTGGTCAACCAGGTCCGCGAAGTCGCGCGCGGGGAAGGCTGGCGTGAGGAACGCACCGGCCTGCACGAGGCGGAATTCATCGAGACGCGCCGGCATTGGTTTACCGGGCCGGTGCCGCACGACACGCGCGGCGGGGTCCACGTGCTCAACCTCGTCCAAGGTGAGGAGGCCATCGTGGAAAGCCCCGGCGGCGCGTTCGCGCCGTTTGTCGTGCATTATGCGGAGACGTTCATCGTGCCGGCGGCGGTGGGCCGTTACACGATCCGCCCCCACGGTCCGGGCGCGGCGACAGGCAGGGAACTCGCCACCCTCCAGGCATTCGTGCGCACGCAGCCTTGACGCCTCAAAGGCGACCGACTACAGCCCGCCGGTCACCAGCCGCACGGGTCCGATCAGACCCGCTGGGATCAACTTTGAATCTTTCGTGAAGTAGTTCCAGGTGGTGAAGGTGTACCGGCCTTTGGAAGGTCGCGGCTCACCCTTGACGAACCAGTCCGGGAAAGCCTTGAGATACCCGCCGTACCCCTGGTGGCCCGGCATCCATTCACAATCCGCCGGTTCCTGCTCGTCGCCGATCAGGCGGTTGGCCCAGCAGTCGGTCAGTTCGATTTCGAGTTGGTTGCCTTGCGGCTTGAGCAGACCGGCGGGCACGGCCACGCGCCAGGGAGCGGTCCACACTACCCCGAGGTCCCGGCCATTGACGCGCACGCGCGCCAGATCGTGCACCACGCCCAACTCCAGCGAGAGGGGCGCGTTGCCTGCCGGTGGCGGAAGGTCAAAACTCGTCCGGTAGACCGCCGTGCCGCTGTAGTAGCGCACGCCCGGCTCGGGCCGCTGGGTCCAATCGGTCAGCGCCGCGAATCCCACGGGTTCGGCGGGACCGCCCCACCGGGGATCGAAGCTCACCCGCCAGGGCGCGTTCAGTTCGGTGAGCACTTGCCGCCGCGCGAAGTTGCCGGGACCCTCGCCGGGCGGCGCGGCCACGGGCTTGCGAAAAACGATGAACGCGCTCTGGGCCGCCTCGAATTCCAACGGGACGGTGGTTCGTCCTCCGGCGCACGAAAAATCCGACAGGTCCCGCGTGGCACCCGTCACCGGGTCCCACCATTCCGGCTGCCGCCCCGCCACCGCGAACTCACAACGGAGACTCCGGCTTTCGCGTTGCAGGTTTGCCACGAAATACGCGTCGCCCGCCGGGCCGTGGCGGTGGATCGCCCGGATGCCGTTCACCCCCGCGTCCGCAACCTTGAAATCGTCGGCGGCCACGACCCGCTCGCCCCATTGCAGCAAGCCCTGGCAGCGCGTCAGATATTGCACGTAGGCCTTGCCCGGTTCCCACCAGGTCTGCGTGCGGTCGAAATGCGTGCCCCACTGTCCCATCACGATGCCAGGCCGGTACTTCAGGCCGAAGGGCTCGTGCGTGAAGCGGTGCAGCATGAAACGGTTGATCCCGTCGCAAAACGCCTCGTCGCCCACCGGCTTTAACGACTCGGGCGTTTCGTTCCACGGGCTCTCGACCGGGTACGCCGTGAAGGCCTCCGCGGTCACGACATTCTGGTGCGCCGTGCGCGCGCCCTCCACCACCTCCTTCACCATGTACGGCGCGTACTTGTTGCCGTTCTTGCGCCAGAACTCCGCGGCGACCTGGTCGAGTTTGGGGGACACTTCGCTGACCACCCACGGCCCCTCGTAGGGCTCGCTGCGGATTTGCAGCCCAGCTTCGTGCGCCAGCTTTGCACTCACCCCGAAGTACACGTCCCGGTACAAGTCCTTCACCGTGCGGCCGAAATCCCCCCGGAACTTGCGGGTCTCCGCGTCGCTGCCGACCGTGCGCTTGGCGAAGGTCGCCAGGAACGGCGTCAGGTCATAGCCCCGGCGCGCGCGGAACTCCTCGCGCATCTTCGGTGTCCAGTTCGGCGTGCCGGCCTCGTAGCTGTCGAACCAGATGTAATCCAACCCGTGCCCGATCACGTCCGCGCAATGTTTCTTCACCTCGCCCAGGACGTGGTTCAGGTGGAAGGCCACGGCGTCGGGGTTCATCTTGTCGCACTCCAGGCCGGTCGCCTTCCACGGGGCGGGCTGGACGAGAGCCCCGGTCGTCGTGTGGCCGAAGCGGTAAACGATCCACCGGCCCTCCGGCGGGGTCCACGCCAGGCGTCCGTCGGCGTTCATCTTCGAGGAAAGGTCGATGACCTGTTCCTTCGCCGCGACGCCATCCGCGGGCAGGGCGAGCACGGCGATGTCCTGGTAGTACGTCTTCTTGGCCGGGATGATCGGGTGCTCGAGCTTTCCCGTCTCCTCACTGTATATGGGGTTGCCCGGCGCGCGCGGGTCCACCGTGGGCCGGGGCAGCGTGATCGCGGGGTCGCCGGGGCCAGCGACAGGCGTCTGCGAGAAGCAAATTTGCTGCATCGAGAGTTCCGGGGTGATCCACGGCCCGCCGCTGGACTCGTAGCCCGGGCAGTTGTGGAAGCCGAACTCCAGCCCGAGCCGGTGCGCCTCCCGGGCGGCGTGGTGGAGCAACTCCCACCACGCGTCGTCAACGTAAGGGACGATCTCGGGCAGCGGGCTGTTGGGAATGGGAAAATTCCACGGGGTGTTAACATCCGAGAGGTGGCACATGGTCATGCCGCCGAACCCGGCGTCTTTCAACACCTCCAGGTCGCCGGTGATGCCCTCGCGCGTCACGTTGCGCCCCATCCAGAACCAATAAACGAGCGGACGCGCCGTGGCGGGCGGGTGGGTGAAGGCCGCGTCCATGTCGTCCCCGCGCGCGGGCAGGAGGTTGGAGAAAAGCAACCCCGCCGCGAGGATCGGCAGCGTGAGCAAGAAAAACGCGGCTCTTCGACGGAGATTCGGAGTTCTAGAGGGGGGAAATTTGTGGGGGAGCATTTTCAGGCTGGGGAAATGAGAAAACTGGCCGCAAGCACGGCGTAGTTTAACTCCTGTTCAAAGTGGTGGTCGAGCGGCAATCATGCAACCCAGGTAACTTTCCGGCAAAGCATCATGAAAAGCCCCGGTCGGCCCCCGGCGGCCAGGTAGTTCGGGAGCCGTCTTGCTGGAACTGAAAGCGCGCGTCTACTTGTCTGTCCCAGTTTACTAATTGCATGAACATTTTGCGTCTCTATCCTGTTCTGGCCCTTGCGTCGTTCTTTCCGGTCGTGACAAGCGTGGCCGGGCCGCTGCCGGTGAAATCCGCTGAAAGGACCCAGGACGGGGTGACGCTCCACTTGGAACGGGGCATGCTCAAGTTACAGGTGTGCGCCGAGCGCATCATCCGCGTTTCGTACAGCCCGACCGAAACCATCCCCGCGCAGACGGATTTCGTGGTCATCAAGAAATGGACGGCCTGCCCTTTCACCGTCAAGGAAGATCAGGATCACCTCACCCTCGCCACCGGCGTGATGGGCGTGCGCGTTGACCGTGCTTCCGGCGCGCTGACTTTCACCGACACGGCCGGACAGACGATCTTGCAGGAAAGCCCCGACGGCGGCAAGACGATGACGCCCGCCATCGTCAACGGCGAGACCACGTATCATGCCGAACAATCGTTCGTCTCGCCGCCGGACGAGTTCCTCTACGGGATGGCGCAGGCGCAGGACGGCGTCTGGAACTGGCGCGGGATGCCCATCGAGCTGCGCCAGCTCAACACCCAAACGGCGCTGCCGGTGCTCGTTTCCTCCCGGGGCTGGGGGCTGTTGTGGAACAACGCCTCGCTCACCGATTTCAATCCCGCCGATGACGAGGTGCCGCTGACGCTCGAAGGTCCGGTGACGGCAGGCGACGCCAAAGGACCCTCGGCGACCGAACAGATCGCGGCAGCGGACAAGAAGAAGGAGCCGCCGGCTGCGGTGCGCGCGGGCACGTTCACCAGCGGCGCGGAGGGCGACTACGTTTTCTTCGCCAGGGACGGCGACCGCAAGAAAATATTCACCATTGAGGTGGACGGCCAGCGGATCGGCGGCATCGAAAATTTCTGGGTGCCTTACACGGCGACGGGTAAGGTCCATTTATCCGCAGGGAGGACGTGCCACGTCAAGCTGATCGGCGGCGGGCAGGACGCCAAGCTCTACGCGCGCCCGCTCGGCGACCGGACGACGTTCCGCTCCCAGGTCGGCGACACGATTGACTACTACGTGTTCTACGGCCCGCAGCTGGACGACGTGGTCGCGGGCATTCGCACAGCGACGGGCGCGGCACCGATGTGGCCCAGGTGGGCGTTCGGTTTCTGGCAGTGCCGCGAGCGGTATTCGAGCCAGCAGCAGATTCTTGATGCCGTCGCGGAGTTTCGCAAACGCCGCATTCCGCTCGATCTGCTCGTGCAGGATTGGCAGTACTGGGGGAACCACGGTTGGGGTGCTTACCAGTGGGACGAAAGCAAATATCCCGATCCGAAAGCGATGATTGACTCGTTGCACGCTCAGAACACCAAATTCATGATTTCCGTGTGGTCCAACCCATCCGGGCCGGTGCACGACGAGTTGGCCGCCAGGAAGCTACTCATTGGGGCAATATGGGTGGACGCATTTGACGCCACGGCGCGCGCGATCCGTTGGAAATTTCTGGACGACGCTTTCTTCAAGATCGGTACGGATGCCTTCTGGCAGGATGCCACCGAACCGGGCGACAGCGGCAATGTGCTGAATGGTGCCCACACCTCAATGGGTTCCGGCAATCGTCTGCGAAACGCCTATCCTTTGTTCGCCAACCAGACCGTTTACGACGCGCAACGGGCCGGCGGCTCGGACAAACGCGTCGTGACCCTCACGCGCTCGTCGTTCCCCGGCCAGCAGCGGTACGCCGCCGCCCTGTGGTCAGGCGATGTTGGCAGCACGTGGGATGCGTTTCGCCGCCAAATTCCTGCGGGGCTGCACACCTGCCTGACGGGTTTGCCATATTGGACCACCGATTGCGGCGGGTTCTTCCGTCCCAATGATCAATATGCTTCGAGCGACTACAACGAACTGCTGATGCGGTGGTTCCAGTGGAGCACATTCTCGCCGATCCTGCGCATCCACGGCTTCAAGTCGGAAACGGAAATGTGGAAGTACCCCAAGGCGTACGAAACCCTGGTGGATTATGACCGCCTGCGTTACCGGATGCTGCCCTACAACTACTCACTGGCGTGGCGGGTGACGGATCAGGGTTACACGTTCATGCGCGCTCTGCCGATGGATTTTCCAGATGACCCGGCGGTCCGGAGCATCAGCGACGAATACATGCACGGGCCCGCGTTTCTCGTCAGCCCGGTGACGACGCCAGGGGCGGTCAGCCGGAAGGTTTATCTGCCGGGCAAGGGCGAGTGGGTCAACTTCTGGACCGGCAAAGCCGAAACGGGCGGGCGGGAGATCGACGCCGCCGCGCCGCTGGACACGATTCCGCTGTATCTCCGCGCGGGGTCGATTGTGCCGCTCGGCCCGGATGTGCAGTACGCGATGGAATCCCCTTCCGACCCCATCGAACTGCGAGTCTGCCGTGGGGCGGACGGCGCGTTCACGCTCTACGACGACGAAGGGGATAACTACCACTACGAGCAAGGCAGTTTTGCCACGATCCCGCTGCGCTGGGATGAGAAGGCACAGACTTTGGAGATCGGCGCGCGGCAAGGCACGTATCCCGGCATGACGACGACGCGCACGTTCAACGTGGTCTGGGTTTCGGAGGGGCACGGCGTGGGCGGTGCCATCACGAAACAACCGGACGTTATCGTGCGTTACAACGGCGCACGGGTGACCGTAGCGGCGAAAACAGCGAAGTAACGGCAACGGAATTTTCAGGGCCTGGGCGGCAGCGGCCAATCCTTCCAGGAATCAGGGACGTGGTCCAGCGGCGGCGGCGGCGTCCAGGCCTTGCCGACCTCGGCGAGCCGGGCCACGACGTTGTCGTCCATCAACCCGTCCCGGTTGGGCGCGCAATTGAGTTGGAACACGATGTTGCGCTGGTTGAGGGGGATGAGTTTTTCGCGGACGATCCAGTCCACCGTGCGTAACGCCGTCGTGGGATAATTTTTGCGCCAGAACCAGGTCGGCTGGATCGTGTCCCCGGCCACCGCCGGCCAATCCGCCCCCGATGGCAGCGCCATCTTGGCTCGGAGTTCGATGTGCGGCACGTCGGCGTGCGTGCGCTCGGGAGTGTGGTTGAGGACGAGGCAGTTCGGCTGCAACGATTTGATGTGGTAGTAAATCTCCGCGTAGGGAACATCGGTGAAGCTCGGGCTCTCGTGCCAGTTGTTGTTCCAGCCGTCGAAGACGATGTACAGAATGGGGCCATATTGCGTGAGCAACTCGGTGAGCTGGTTCTTGATCAGGTCGATCTTCGCGCGGGTAACGCCGCCGTGCTTCTGGTCGGCGATCTCCGCCGTGCGATCCCGGATGGAGTAATAAAGCCCGGGTTTGATGCCCTGCTTGCGGAAGGCATCGACGAACTCGCGCACCACGTCGCGCTTGCAGCCCTGGGCCACCGTGTAGTCGGAATACTTGCTGGGCCAGAGGCAAAAACCGTCGTGGTGTTTGGTGGTCAGGATGGCGAACCGCATGCCCGCGCTCTTGGCGGCGGCGGCCCACTGGTTGCAGTCGAGCTTGGTGGGGTTGAAAAGCGCGGGACTGAGATCGTCGGCTGTGCCGAGGATGCCGTCCTTGCCCTGGTGCGGCGGTGCATGGTCGGGCTGGAGATGATCGCGCGGGTCCAGAAACGACGTGGGCGAAAAATGGATGAACATGCCGAAACGCAGGTTCACCAGATCGAGTTGCAATTCATTGAGCGGTCTGGCCGGTTCCGGCACCGGGGCCGCCGCGGCGGACCAAACAAACAAAGATGCGATGGATAGAACGAGGAGTTTGGGGGTCTTCACTAGTTTGGATTTCGGGGAATAGGCCCTTGACCGGGCCAGGACGAAAGACGGACGGAGAAGAATAGGGAGCTAGGGCGAACGGACGCAAGCGCCGGCATCCGTCGGTAGTGTCTCAGTTTGAATTTACTTTCCTAAAGCGTCGGGAGCGTGTGCGCCTCTCCAGAGTTCCGATCCACGATGACGATCACTCCGCAGGGTTCAAACTTTGAATCGCTGGGAACGAAGATTGACCAAGTGCCATCGTTCGTCGGGTCGTGAATCTCAGCGGCCCCCGTCACCGTGATGCCGATGTCCGTCGCATGTCGGACGGCGATAATCGCGGCGTCCTGCTTTGAAACTTTCGGTTTACGCGCCATGCTCAATCTTAGGCAGTGGTACAATTTGCCGTCTCGGAAGCCCCTGCAGAGGCTGAACATTTGCCAAACTGTACCATTACCCGACACGAACTCGCCAAGTCTAAATGGATAGACAAAATAGATTGCCCGGCGTCGCCTTGGCGGATAAGAGTTCGGTCTCCCCATGCAAACGTACCTTCCCCCGGTCGCCGGCGAGCCGCGGTCCGCTTCATCGACCAACCTGCGTTTTTTGTTCCTGACCGCCGGTGTCGCGGCGCTGGGTTCGCTGTTGTTCGGCTTTGACACCGCCGTGATTTCCGGCGCGACCGGGGCGCTGCGCCACGCGTTCACGCTCGATGACAACCTGCTCGGGTTCACCGTCTCCAGCGCCTTGATCGGCACGATGGCCGGCGCCCTGGCTTCCGGCCGGCCGGCGGATTGGTGGGGCCGGCGTCCCGTGCTGATCCTGCTCGCGGTGTTGTTCCTCGTTTCCGCCATCGGCTGCGCGGCGGCGTGGAACTGGTACGCGTTCCTTTTCTTCCGGTTCGTGGGCGGCGTGGCGGTGGGGTCCGCGTCCGTGGTCTGCCCCATGTACATCACGGAGATCGCCCCGCCGCAGCGCCGCGGCCTGCTGGTTTCGATCAGCCAGTTAAACATCGTCGTCGGCATCCTCCTCGCCTATCTCTCCAACTATCTCGTGGCGCATTTCCAGGGCGCGGAAGCGGACGCCGCGTGGCGCTGGATGTTCGGGGTGATGGCGCTTCCGTCGCTCGCCTTCCTGATCGCCGGATTGTTGATCCCCGAGAGTCCGCGCTGGCTCGTGCGGCAACACCGGCTGGAAGAGGCGCAGGCCGTGTTGAACCGTTTCGGCCACGAAGACGCCGCCCGGGAAACCCGTGAAATCCAGGAGTCGCTGGCGAGCGAAGGCACGCAAATCCAGGACCGGCTCTTCCAGCGCAAGTACCTCAAACCGTTGCTGCTCGCCTGCATGGTCGCGGCTTTCAACCAGCTCGACGGCATCAACGCCGTCATCTACTACACCGCCGACATCTTCCGCATGGCGGGGGCGAACAGCGCGGACGCCCTCATGCAATCGGTCATCGTGGGCGTGACCAATCTCCTGATGACCTTCGTCGGCATGGCGTTGATCGACCGCGTGGGCCGCAAGGCGTTGCTCCTGGTGGGTTCGATCACCTTCATCATCTCGCATCTGCTCGCCGCTTGGGTCTTCGCCACGCACACGCAGGGCTGGATCGTCATCGCCGCGATGATGGGCGTCGTCGGTTCGCACGCGTACTCGCAAGGGGCCGTGGTGTGGGTCGTCATCAACGAACTGCTGCCGAACGCGGTCCGCTCCAACGGGTCCGCGTTGGTCTGCTTTTTGATGTGGCTGCTTTGCGGGATCATCGGCTGGGTGTTCCCGATCATCGCCAACGCGTCGGGGTCGCTCGCGTTCGGATTTTTCGCCGCGATGATGGTCGCGCAGTTCGTGCTCGTGGCGAAGTTTCTCCCTGAAACGAAAGGCGTCAGTTTGGAGGCGCTCCAGGCGCAGCTAAGCCCCGGTGCCTGACGGTGCGCCGTCGTTTCCCTCGACGCTTCCAATCCCCATGAAACGCCTCTCCCCCTGGCTGCTTATGTCCGCTTGTCTGGCGATGTGCGGGCACGGTTTTTCCGCCGGCCTCCCCACGCTCGACGAGATGTCCGGTGACTGGATGCCGACCGCCATTGTGGCCAATCCTCCCGACGTTCATAATTTCAACCAGATGGTGATCGTCAACCGCGATCTGACTTCCTACTTCTGCAATCCCGGCGGGCTGTTTGAAAGGGGCAAGGACCCGGCGGCCCAATGGAGGGTCGGTTACCCGTTGGTGAAGCTCTCGCTCGACGGCGTGGAATATCCGGCGAACGATTACCGCTGGTGCGCCTACCGGGCGTTGCGGCGCAACGCGGATTGCGGCGGCGTCGCGGTGGAAACCGACACCCGGATGGTTAACGAAGAGCGCGGCGTGCTCTGCCGCGTCACCCTCGCCAACCGCTCGCCGGGCGCGAAGGAGATTCAGCTCGCGCTCCACGTGCCCGGCACGTTGGACGGGGACGGCCCGGGCGTCATCAACACGACCCAGACCCCGCGCACAACCTCCACGCTCCGCCCCTCGCGCCGACCCGACAGCGTCACCGTCGATGGCGGCGATGTCGTGTGGCACTGGAAAATCGCGCTCGCGGCCGGCGCGTCGGCGAACCTGGGCTACGTCGCGGGCGACGAAACGAACGACAAAGCCGCCGGGACCCGCGAAAAGGTCGCGCGCTGGGCCGGGAATTTCGACGGCGAGATGGCCGCGTTCGAGGCGGTGTGGAAACAACGCTGGGCCGACGCTTTCACCCCCGGCAACGCCCACTTCTCGGGGAACTTCCCCACCCTGGAGACGGATGACGCGGCGCTGCGGCGCAACTACTACATGGGCGCGCTGACGATGCTCATCCTGGAGCGCACCCGCTACCCGATCCCGCGCGGTTTCGTCACGAGCGGCGAACGCGGCGAGGGCACACAGTATTTCTGGGACGCGTCCATGCAATCGACCGCCTGGGCGCTGCTGGAACCGGCCGGGATGAAGGCCGTGCTGCGTCGCTGGCTGGTGCAGAACGCACGCGGCAGTCCGCACATTTCGTTGCGCGACGCGGCGGGCTTCGACGCGAAGCACTACGACAAGATGGGCAGTTACGCCGCGAACGCCTGCACCATTTTTCAGGCGACGGACACCTACCTGCGGGACACCGGCGACCGGGCTTTTCTGGACGAAAAACTCGAAAACGGCCGGACGGTGCTGGAGAACATGGACGCGTTCGCCACCGACTGGGAAACGTTGCCGAAGGGACCGGAAGGATTGGTCGATTACGGCGGGCCGGGACAGTTGCTCGAAACACCGGGCCTCTACGTGCAATGCGTGGCCTCCGTCAACGCACAAAATGTCTGGATGATGCGCGTCGCCGCCGATTGGCAGGCCGCGAAAGGCAACGCGGCCCGCGCGAAGGAACTGCGGGAAAAAGCAGCGGCTTTCCTGCCGTCGGTGCTGACGCTGTACAACCCGGAATCCGGCGCGTGGAACCTCCGCCGGGTGGACGGGGCGACCGTCCCGGTCCAGCATTGTTTCGACTACATTTACGTCGCCAACGCGCTGACTAACGACCTGACGCCCACGCAAAAACTCGGCATGAACGGTTTCGTGCAGCGCGAACTGTTCACGCACGAACTGGATGCGGGCGATGAGCCTGAAAGACCCCGACGTGCCGCGTTCGGTCCGGGCGGACCACGCCTGGACGGGCGCTTACGATGGCTGGATTCCCCTGACCGCCGGCGCGATGTGGCGTCTGGGGGGCACCCGGGAGGCCTTCGAATTCTACGACCGCACCGCAGGTGTGACAAAAGAGGGTCCGTTCGCGCAGGCGCACGAGTTTTACGGACCTGATCTCAGGAGCAACGCTGCCCCCGTACGCATCTCGTTGAAAGGGGCGAACATGAAGGAATGCATCAGTGGCGCGGCTTTCGCCGACGTGGTGATCAACACGTTCTTCGGGTTCGCGCCGTCCATCGACGGAAAAAATCTGCTCGTGGACCCATCAACCCCGCGGCCCTTCACAGGTACGCTCCGCAACGTCCGCCAAGGCGGTGCGCTGTACACGATTTCCGCCGGACCGCGCGGCCTCGCGTTGGCACCGAAGTAGAACCACTGCTCGCGCGGTCTCACGCGGGCCACTCGCGCCAAGGAGGACAAACCACCATGAAATTCATGCGAGGAAGATCGCTGTTACTGTTCGCAATTTTGCTGATCCCGGTCCAGGGAACGCAGGCTAAGGACGCGGTGGACTATGTCGATCCATTCGTCGGCACGGGCCGGGCGGGGAAAGATTTCCCTGGAGCGTCCACGCCCTTCGGGATGGTGAAGGTCAGTCCCGATACGGCCACCGCCGGGGTGGTGAGCTATTATTACTACGACAAGACGGTCAGCGGCTTCAGCTTTACCCACATCGGCGGTGCCGACGGCGGCGAGTTGGCAAACCTGCTCACCACGGCCACGACCGGACCCTTGCGGACTTACTGGGGACAACGGGGTAAACCGGGCACCGGCTATCAGTCAGCATTTTCCAAGAACACGGAAACGGCTTCGGTCGGGTACTATGCCGTGACGTTAGACGACTATAAAGTCCGCGCCGAAGCGACCGCCGCCCCGCACAGCGGCATGTTGCGGTTTACCTTTGCGGAAAATCCGCAGTCACGCATCCAGATCGATCTTTCGCATCGCCACGACGGCACTTCCCTGCACCAGACGGTCAAGGTGACGAACGACCACACCATCGAGGGTCAGGTCGATTGCCCGGCGGCCGGCGGCGGTTGGCGCTTAGGTCCGACCTCGTACACGCTTTACTATCACCTGGAGTTCAGCAAGCCCTTTACGAAGGTCGGCGTGACGAGCGCGACCTTGCCGCCGGTCTGGAGCGCGACCGACCACCCTGTTCCGTACGGCAAGGGCAAGAACATCAGCGATCCCGCGTTCATCGAGGCCTGCCAGAAGGCGGAAGTCCTCCCGGACTGCCGCGAAAAGGAAGGGCAGCACCTGGGTTTTTACAGTGAGTTTGCGACGAAGGCGAACGAGGTGGTGCTGGTGAAGACGGGCGTCTCCTTCGTCAGCATCGCGGGCGCGCGGGCGAACGTCGCCGCCGAGATTCCGGCCTGGGATTTCGACCGCGTGCATCAGCAGGCGCGCGAGTCGTGGGTCAAAGCTTTCGAGAGCCTTGCGGTGGAGGGCGGCAGCGAGGACCACAAGACGATTTTTTACAGCGCCCTCTACCGCGCGATGCTTTTCCCGCAAATCTTCGCGGACCTGGACGGCAGCTATCCCGGCGGCGATCACAAGGCGCATCGTTCCAATACATTTGTGAACCGCACGCTCTTCAGCGGGTGGGACGGCTATCGCAGCGAGTATCCCCTTTTGACCCTGGTGGCGCCGTCGGTGGTCAACGATCAGATCAACAGCATGGTCGAACTGGCGGACTCCAACGGCACTCACTATTACGACCGCTGGGAAATCATGGGCTGCTACACCGGCTGCATGACCGGCAACCCGGAGGTTGTGGTCATCAACGACGCCTGGCAAAAGGGAATTCGTAATTTCGACAGCGCCAAGGCGTACGAATTCGCCGTCAACACGACATTGAAGAACGGCAACTCAAAACTGGGTTTCTGCCGTGAGTCGGTGTCCGATACCTTTGAGTACGGCCTGGACGAATGGAACGTGGGACAGTTCGCCGCCTCCCTCGGCAAGCCGGACGATGCCGCGAAATACCAGAAACTATCGTTGTCCTATAAGAACCTCTTCGACCCCGCCCAGGAGTGGACCTACGACGCCGCCGGCACGGACAAGCGGCCTGAATGGAAAGGCTGGTTCCGCATCAAGGATGGCAACGGCAACTTTGAACCGTGGCAGGGTTTGACCTCACCCAAGGGAGCCCGGGAAGCCACCATTTACCAGGCAGGCTGGACTGCCTACCACGACGTGCCCGGCCTGGTCGAACTCCTTGGCGGCAAGAACCTTTTCGTCGCCAAGCTGGACGATTTTTACACCCGTTCCCCGGATTACACGAAATGGAATCCCTACATGGGAATTCCCAACCCTACCGGGGGCCGGTCCTGGTCGAGTCCATATAACAATCCCGGCAACGAACCCACCGAGTTGATCGCCTTCCTGTTCAACCGGGCCGGAGCGCCGTGGCTGACTCAAAAATGGGTCTTGCAGGAAGAATACGTGTACAATCCCGGCCCCGAGGGCTTGCCCGAGGACGACGACGTGGGACAGATGTCGGCCTGGTACGTGCTCGCGGCGATGGGTCTTACCCAGGGTTGTCCCGGCGATCCACGTTTCGAGATTTTCACGCCGCTGTTCGACAAGGTGACGCTGACGTTTGATCCGAAGTACGCGAAGGGCAAGAGCTTCACCCTCACGGCAAAAAACCGCTCAACGGATCATCCCTACATCCAATCGGCGACTCTGAACGGGCAGCCTCTGGACCGGTGCTGGCTGAGCTATGCTGAGATCACGGCCGGCGGGACGTTGGAATTGGTCTTGGGTGCTCAACCCAACAAGTCGTGGGGAGTCGGCCGGGACACCGGGTCGCACCCCCGGTGAGACCACCACTAGCAGGGCCGGGCATTTTATCGAAATCCGGGCCGGAAAGCAGTATCGTTCAACGCATCCAGAAAACGCGTTGCACGGTCCAAAACAGCGCAATCGCGGCAATGGCGAGCGAGCAGGGATAAACCACGGCCAGACGGTATCTCGGCGAGTTTTGCAACAGGCGCAGGGTCGGGTAAACGGCGGCCAGGATCGCAAGCTGGCCGCACTCGACGCCGACGTTAAGACCGAAAATTGCGAGTAGGAAACGATCCTGCCGCAAGCCAGCCCCGGCGAACGCGCTCGCAAATCCCAATCCGTGGATCAGCCCGAAACAAAACACCACCAACGGTCGCCACGGCTGCATTTTGCTCTCGAAGAGATTTTCGACGGCGATGCAGACAATCGACGCGGCGATGAGCGGTTCCGTGATCGACGGCGGCAAGCGGATGACGCCGTAGATCGAAAGCCCCAGCGTGATCGCGTGCGCCAACGTGAACGCCGACACCTGCCACAGCAACGCCCCCACCCGCGTGCTCAATAGGATCAATCCAAGTACGAAGAGGATGTGGTCGAGGCCTCCGGGCAGGATGTGTTTGAACCCGACCACCATGTATCGTCCCAGGTCCACCAGCACCGTGGTCGTTTGCGGAGGGGCCAGTTCCAACGCGGTCTCGGTGGAATAATCGCCCGGGGCGACCGGCTCGTCGTAGCTGCGGCCGTTGGGCAATTCGTAAATGTGCACCGTGTCACCGAGCACGTAGGGCAACCGGATGGACAGACGCTGGGCGTTCGCCGGCAGCGTGCCGGAGAACGTGATGTCCCCCGGCATCAGGATGCGCGGATGCAGACCACGTGCGAGCACCGCATCGACCTCGGCCAGACCCGGCAACTGCCACGCATCGGGCGCGGCTTCACCGGCATCCGTGCGGATAACGACCTCGCGGCGGAAACGTTCGCCGGCATCCGCCAACTGCCGGCCCAGTTCGGCGCGCGGGCCGTCCAGGGCGGCTTCGAGTTCCTCGTTGCTCGACGCGACCGAGGTTTTGCCGAGCGCGAACGAGAGGATGTCGATGTTGAGATTGGCCTGGAATCGTCCGGACGCCTCGACCCTGACCTGCAACGTCGTGAACTGCGCCGGGTGCGCCGCTACCGGCGTGGCCAACAGCGATGTCAGCCAGAGGCCGGCGAGCAGCGCCCGGACCTTCCTCATCGCGCGATCTTCTCACGTCCGAAGAGCGCCTTCACTTCGCCGTCGCTGAGCGCGCCGCGCCGGATCGTGAAGTCCTTCACGCTGCCGGCGAAGGCATGCTGATGCGCCCACGGGTCGGTTCCGCCCACGCTGACGGTCCCGTCCGAGTCCGCGGAAAAGCCGACGCGCACACTGCCGATCTTTTCGCCGTCCTTGTAAAGCGTCACGCTGTCCCCGTTGTAGGTCGCCGTGAGCATCTGCCAGCGTCCCACGTCAACCGGGGAATTGGTCTTCAGATTTTTCCCGCCGGACCAGAACTCGATGTCTTCGGGGAAGAGAGCGAAGTAACGTGGGCCGCCGCTCTGGTCGTCCTCCGCCTTGCCGAAGCCCGCGAGGAGCACGCGGTCCTTCGGCCGGGCGTTCGTTTTTACCAGCACGTTCATCGTCCACGGGTCGCGCCTGACCACGGGCAGGCCGACCGACCGGAGCGGTGACCGCGCCGGCGGGCAATTCGGCCGAGGCGAGCGTGTAAACGATGTTGTCCGCGTTGAAGGGCAGCTTGACCGGGTCGAGCGTGTTGCCAGCGGGCGCGGTGTCCTTGATCCCGCGCAGAGCCAGCGTGTACGCCGTGCCGGACGAGAGTTGCGTCGCGAACGCCACCGTCACGGCGCGGTGATCCGCCGAGGGCGTGATTTTGCTCACGGCGACCGCCGGCAGGAAGGTGTAGTTATTCATGTCGGTCGTCGTCGCAGGGAGCACCGGCTCCGAGAAACTGACCGTCAATTCGTTGGTCTTGTCGGAGCGCACATCGACCACCTTCGGGCGCGGTGGTGTCGTGGACGTTGACCGTGCCGCGCGTGATCGCGCCGAGTCGTCCGCTCGGCGTCGATCTGGCGGGCGGCGATGTTCACGGTGTCCGCCACGGTGAACGGACCGTCGTAAACGGGCGACGCCGCCGTCGGGTCGGTGCCGTCGAGCGTGTAGTGCAGATCGTTCGGCCGATGGTAGAGCGGTGGCAGCAGCGTGATCGGCGTGGCGTCCGAGTAGCTCTGTCCCGCCTGGACAATGACGGGTGCGCCGCCCGGCTGATGGTCGGCGAGCGTATCGTAAAGCGGCGCGGCGGCTGGCGCGGGGGCGGCTTCGCGGCTCACGCTCGCGGCGAACACGCGGATTTTCGGGTTGTCCGGCAAGGTGACGCTCGTGGCGCCGGCGGGCAGATCGTAGCTGAGTTGGAATAGGTACGAATACTCGTAAAATGCGTCTCCCTGCGGCGTGTTGTGGTGCGTGGCGAACCATGCGACCGGCGTGCGTTTGATGTAGCCGGGAGCCAGCCCGACCGGCGCGCCCTGATGCTCCACGTCGGTGTCGGCGGGGCTCCAGAGGCGGTTATCCCATTGGCCGATGTAGCCGGTCCAGTTCGGCACGGCGAAGGGTTGGCTCGCGCCGCCGATCTTGATCTGCCCGGACGCATCCCCGTCGCCGGCGGCGAGCAGATGAATCCGATTGAAGCTACCCGCCGGCAGGTTGAGCGTCTGGCCGTGGGCGGTCACGGCGTTCTTCGCGCCGTCGGTCGTCGCCCCGAGTTGGAAGTCCACCCCGGCGCGGGTCACCTTGCGCGGGAACATCTCGGCGGGGTAAGCCGCGCCGTCGGCCGTCATCGCGCCGTCGTTGCGGTTCGCGCGCGAACTCACGACATCCGTGTCGTAAACGAGCGCAACCGGCTGGCTCGCGACCGGCGGCGCCGGTGCGGCGGGCGGGGCAAGTTTTACCGCAAAGGCGCGCAGCCCGAACGCCTTGATATCGCAGGCCAGCGCGCCGTCTTTCACGGTCGCGTTCCCGACCGGCCGCTCCTGGGCGTCGATCTCGCGCGCGGCCGTCACGGGCGCGGCAAAACGCACGGACAGGTTCCCGGCCGGTTTGCCAGTGAGTTCCTTGAGACGGACCACGATTTCGTTCGAGTCCTCGGCCTGTTTGACGGCGGCGATCTGCACCTGATCATTGTTCAATGACACGAGCGAAAAGGTGCGTCCGAGCGCGCCGGGATGCGCGGCGGGCAGGAAGGCGCGCAACGGCTGGTTGAACCGCGCGGCCTGCCACGCGGTGCGGCCCTCTTCCCAACTTCCCCGGTGCGCCACGAACGCGAGGCCGATCTCGTGGCGTCCGATGTCCTGCGTGGCCTGGTCCCGGAAACGGTCGCGCACCCCGGGCGTATGGATCATCGTCGTGCGCAGGGTGTGGTCGTCGGGTTTGTCGGACCCGTATTTGCAATCGTTGAGGATCGAGACGCCAAACGCGCCGTCCTTGTCGGTGAGGTCCATCCATTGCTGCTGGGCCAGCTCGAAGTGTTTCGGGTCGTTGGTGCCGCGCCGGATGACGCCCGCCTTGTCGTCGAAAGTGGCCTCGGCGTTCGTGGCCGCCAGGGGAAACGCGGCGCGCAGGCTCACGCCGAGCGTGCGCCAGTCGATCCGGTTGACCACTTCCAGGCGGTCCGCCGCGCCGCCCGCCGCCAGACGGATTTCCTGGACGAAGGTGGAATTCTCACCGTGGCGCTCGACTTCCAGCGCCACGCGGGCGGGACCATCCTCCAGGACGCGGATTTTCGCCGGCCCTCCGACCACGGCTTTGGCCGGCAACAGGCGATCTTCATAGTTCATGTTCCACGCCGGATAGGCGAAGGGATTCTCGGTGTGGAACGAGAGGCTGGTCGGCGCGGAAAGCATCTCGCGGTTCAGCGACTTGTCGAAAACCGAGGCGATGTCGCCGGCGGCGTTGAGACTGACCCGATAACGGGTGTTCTCCAGCGAGTTGGCGCTGACCGTGAGCGAGGACTTGGCGGGTTCGCCCGCGCCGGGGCGCAGGTCATAGACGGCGTAACCGACGGAGGGCACCTTCGCCAGGAAGAGGACGCGCAGCGTCCGATCCTGCCGGTCGAGGATTTGCGTGGGCACGGGTTGCCCTTGCGGATCGTACGCGACGATGGACCGGGGAGCCTCGCCGGTGAACGGAACGATGGCCTCCACGGGGTCCTCGCGTTCGATGGCCAGCGGGTTGTACACCGCGACCGGCGTGCCCTTGGCGCTGGTGTCCAACTGCGAGAGAACCGCCGCGCGTGGCGCGTTCGGTGACGGAAGCGAATTCGTTCAGCGCGAGCACCTCGTCGTTCCAGGAATATTCGTATGCTTTCGGCACGCTGGTGCCGGGCATGATGTCGTGCATCTGCGACCCGAGCACGAGGTCCCATCCCTGGTAGAGCGGGTCGTACGGATACGGGAACGCGCCGAGCCAGGAAGCGGTGACCGCCGCGCCTTCGGCGGCGGCGGCGAGTTGTTCGTTTTTCCGGTTCCAGCGCTTCATGTACGCCTCGGAATTGAGCGCGCCGTCCGAGTGGTTCACCAGCATCAACTCGCCTTTGTAGGTCGGGAGCTTGGCGGCTTGCTCGGGCGTGATGTCGTTGAAGATGCGGTCGGAACGGCTCGAAATGACCCGCACCGGGCCGCCGCTGGTCAGGGCCTTTTCGACCCATTCCACGGTCGAGTCCTTGGCCGCGCCGCCACGGTCGCCGATGCCGAAATATTTGTAATCGCCGTAGACGCCCGGATTTCGCGCCGTCCTCATTGATGCGCTTGAGCCACATCTCGTTCTTGCTCAGGTCCTCGTTGATCTGATTGCCGTAGCCGCCCGGATTCAGCGTCGCCATCACCGACGACCCATCCGGCCCGTACCAGACGCCGAAGTTGAAAGGGATGCCGACCGCCGATCCCCACGTCAGCTTTTGGGTGGAGAAACCTTTGATCCCGCCGTGCGCCAGCACCGTCGGCAAAGAGGCGGGAAAACCGAAGCAATCCGGCAGCAGGAAATCGTCGCTTTGCTTGCCGAACTCCCGCTGGAAGAAATGGTTTCCATACAGGAGATGCCGCGTCATCGATTCGAGCGAGGGGATGTTCGCGTCGCCCTCATCGACCGACGATCCCGCCGGGACCCAGCGGCCCTGCGCGACGTAGTGTTTCACCCTCTCATAGCTCTCGGGGTAATACTCCTTCATGAACTCGTACCGCCGCGAGCCCGTGAAGTTGAAGACATAATTCGGGTACTTATCGAACAGGGCGAAATTCTGCTCCATCGTGTTCCGGACGTAGCTCTCGATGGTGTCCACGTAGGTCCACCGCCACTGCGTGTCGAGGTGCGCGTAACCCGCCAGATAGAGATTCTTGTCGTGGACAAGATCAACGGGTTTGTCCGGCTGCTTTTGATAAGATTGCCCGCGTAGCGAGAGCGACGGGAGCAGCAGGACGGCGAGCAGGACGACGGGGAGTTTCATACGCTGATTGGGGGGATTTCTACTGACGATTAACAAAAAATTTCTGGTTAGTTCGAGCCACTAACGAGCACGGTCAGTTGGGACTAACCTCGATGTTTCAAACCGGCTTCGGGAAAAAGCGGCGACCGCTTCGGCGCAGTCTCAACTCAGGATACCTTTCACGACCTTGCCGTCCTCCACGCCGACCAGCCGCTGGTCCAGCCCCTGGTACTTGTAGGAGAAACTGTTCCCGTCGATGCCGAACTGGTTGAGGATCGTCTCGTTGAGGTCGCGGATGTGCACCGGGTTTTGCACGATGTTGTAGCTGAAATCGTCCGTCACCCCGTAGCTGACGCCCGCCTTGATCCCCGCCCCGGCCATCCACATCGTGAAGCAGCGCGGATGATGGTCGCGGCCGTAGTTGGTCTGCGTCAGCGTGCCTTGCGAATAGACCGTCCGGCCGAACTCGCCGCCCCAGATGACCAGCGTGTCTTCGAGCATGCCCGCGCTGCTTCAAATCCTTGATCAAGCCGTAGCAGCCCTGGTCCACGTCCTCGCATTGCATCCGCATGCTGTCGGGCAGGTAGGAATGCTGGTCCCAGCCGCGATGGAAAATCTGCACGAAGCGCACGCCGCGCTCGGCCATCCGGCGCGCCAGCAGGCAGTTCGCGGCGAACGTGCCGGGTTCCTTCGCCTGCTCGCCGTAGAGTTCGTAGGTCGCCGGGCGGTTCGCCGGAAAGATCGGTCAGTTCCGGCACGGCGGTCTGCATCCGGAACGCCATCTCGTACTCCGCGATGCGCGTCTCGGTTTCCGGGTCGCCGATGCGCTCGTGCTCCAGGGCGTTGAGCGCGTTGACGCCGTCGAGCATCCCGCGGCGCACGTCGCGGTCCACGCCGTCGGGATCGGTCAGGTACAACACCGGGTCGCCCGAGCCGCGCAGCGAACAGCCCGCGTGCTCGCGAGGGCAGGAACCCGGCGGACCACAGCCGCGAGGAGAGCGCCTGGAGGTTGCGCATGTTGCGGAACTTCGAGGTCAGCACGACGAACGTGGGCAGGTTTTCGTTGAGCGAGCCGAGGCCGTAGGAAATCCAGGAACCCAGCGACGGGTGGCCCGTGTTCATGTTGCCGCTCTGGATCAGGGTGATGGCCGGTTCGTGGTTGATCGCGTCGGTCCAGACGGTCTTGATGAGCGCGATGTCATCGACGATCTGGCTCGTCCAGGGCAGCAGTTCGCTGACCCACGTGCCGCTCTTGCCGAACTGCTTGAAGTTGAAGATCGTCGGCGCGACGGGAAAGCGCGACTGGCCCGGAGGTCATGCCCGGTGAGCCGCTGGCCGTTGCGCACGGAGTCGGGCAGGTCCTTGTCGAACATCGCCTTGAGGTTCGGCTTGTAGTCCCACAGGTCGAGTTGCGACGGCGCGCCCGCCATGAACAGGTAGATGGCCCGCTTCGCCTTGGGCGCGAAATGCGGCAGCGCCGCCGTCAGGCCGGTGGTGTCGCCCGTGGCGGCGGCCCGGGCGAATTGCGAGAAGAACGAGCCGCCCAGCATGGAGGCCAGGGCCGCGCCGCCGAGGCCCTTGGCGGTTTTGCCCAGGAACTGCCGCCGGGAATGTTGCTGGCAGAAATGATCGAGAGGGTCCATGGCGATGGGGAGATCGTTTATTTGTTGAGGGTTTCGTCCAGGTTGAGGAACTGGTTGGCGACCATCGTCCAGGCCGCCTGCTCCGGCGCGGGCGCGCGGCGTGTCCAGCGGGGCGTCTCGCCCACCTTGATCAGTTGCGCGGCGGCGTCCGGCTTCTTCGCGTAGACGTCGCTGAAGTCCGCCACGTTCTTGAGCAGGATGCCTTTCTCCCGCTCGTCCAACGGCCGCGCCAGCAGGCGTTCCGACATGTAGTCGAGCCGTCCGGCCGGGTCGGGCGTCGCGGCGATGGCGTTGAGCGGCGAGGTGTCGCGCGGCCTCGACGTACTGCGGGTCGTTTTCCACGAGCCAGGGCCTGCAGCGGCGTGTCGTGCGGTCGCGCCGCACGGTGCAAATCTCGCGCGTGGGCGTGTCGAAGGTCGCCAACTGCGGGTTGGGCGCGAGCCGCTTCCAGTACGTGTACATGCTGCGCCGGTGCAGGGCGTCGCCCGTGTCCGCGCTTGTAGGATTCCTTGGTCATGGTGACGACCTCCCACAGGCCGTCGCGGCTGGTAGGGCTTCACGCTGGGGCCGCCGATCTTCGGCACGAGCAGGCCGCTCGCCGCCAGCGCCTGGTCGCGGATCATCTCGCCGTCCATCCGGTAACGCGGGCCGCGCGAGACGAGGCGGTTTTCCGGGTCCTTCTCGCGCTTCTTGCGGCGTGACGCGGTCGGACTGCCGGTAGGCGGCGCTCGTCACCATCAGCCGGAGCGTGTGCTTCACGTCCCAGCCGGATTCGCGGAACTCCACGGCCAGCCAGTCGAGCAACGGCTGGTTGACCGGCCGCTCGCCCATGATGCCGAAATCCTCGGCGGTCTGCACGATGCCGACGCCGAAAAACTGCTGCCAGAAGCGGTTGACCGTCACGCGCGACAGCAGCGGGTTGCCCGGATCGACCAGCCATTGCGCGAGGCCCAGGCGGTTGCGCGGCGCGCCCGGCGGCAGCGGCGGCAGCACCTTGGGCACGTCCGGCTCGACCTTTTCGCCGGGCTGGTCGTACTGCCCGCGCTTGAGCACGTAGGCGAACGCCGGGGTCGGCTTGTCGTCCATGACCATCGTGGCCGGGCTGCGGTCGACCAGGGCGTCGTATTCGCCCTTCAGGCCGTTGACCGTCTGCTGGAGCGCGACCATCTTCGGGTCGTCCTTGAGCAGGAAGTTCACGGCCCATTTGCGCTGCGCGTCGGCCAGCTTGTCCGGCGCGGTGGCGCGGACGATCGGCAACACCTCGCTGCCGCACAACGCCTTGATCTCCGCCGGCGAGAGCACGCGGCGGTAAACCCGCAGGTCCTGCAAGGCGACGCGGGAACGCGCCCTCGCCGCCGCTGCGCTGCCCGAGCGTGAACTGCGCGGGCGAGCGGATGGATTCCGTGAGGCTGTCCTCCTCGGGTTTGGCGGACTGCAACTCGCCGTCCACGTAGATTTTCACGCCCGCCGCCTTGGAACTGCCGTCGTAGGTGACGAAAACGTGCTGCCACGTGCCCGGCCGTGAGCGGTCTTGACGGCCACTTGCTTGATGGCGTTGCGGGGCCAGAAGTTGATGAGGTGGACCGTCGGCCGGCCGTGGTCGAGGTACAGGTCCCAGCCGCGCTCGTTGTTGTTGCGGTCCATGCGGGCGAAGATCGCGCCGGAGGACGTGTCAGTTCTGCGACCCGGACCCAGCCGCCGTAGGAAAACGCGTCGGTCGTGTCGAAATCGCCGATGTTGCCCAGTTCGGCGTAGTCGGTGCCGTCGAAGTTCGGCGCGGCGCCGAACAGGCTGTTGGTGGTCCACTCGGGCTTGCCGGTGAGCTGGTAGCTGACGCCCTGCACGCTCTTGATCTCGTTGCCGACGCCCTCCCGGAGCGGCAACTGGAGTTCGAGTCCCTGCGTGCTGACCGGCGGCGCGGCCGGGTGGGCGGCGAGCTTTTGCAGCAGGACGGGCGCGTTGAGTTTCTTGTCCAGGCCGGTGGCGGCCAGGTAGGCGTCCACGGCGGCCTTGGCGTCGTCCATCTGCTTGGAGACGACGTTCCAGCGCGCCTCGTCCTCCTTGGCCGGCACGCGGATGAAGGGCGGCACGGCGGCGGCCGTGCGGGGGCCGATGCCTTTCTGGGTCGTGTTGCGGAAGAAGGCCGAGAACTCGTAGAACTCCTTCTGCGACACGGGGTCGAACTTGTGGTCGTGGCAGGAGCAGCAGCCCAGGGTCAGACCCATGAACGTGGCGGAATTGGTTTCCACGTGCTTCCTTGGCGTAGCTGGCGAGCAACTCGGCCTCGATGCTGCCGCCCTCGCTGGTGGAGATGCCGCAACGGGTGAAGCCCGTGGCCACCTTTTGCTCCAGCGTGGCGTTGGGCAGCAGGTCGCCCGCGACCTGCTCGACGGTGAAGCGGTCGAAGGGCTTGTTGTCGTTGAACGCCTTGATGACGTAGTCGCGGTAGGGGAAGATCGAGGTCGGCTCGTCGAAGTGCAGCCCGACGGTTTCCGCGTAGCGGGCGGCGTCGAGCCAGTAGCGCGCCTCGTGCTCGCCGTAGTGCGGGCTGGCCAGCAGGCGGTCCACGACCTTTTCGTAGGCGTCGGGCGGCTTTGTCGTCCACGAAGGCGGCGACCTCCTCGGGCGTGGGCGGCAGGCCGGTGAGGTCCAGCGTCACGCGGCGGATGAGCGTGTGGCGGTCCGCCTCGGGTTCGGGCGCGAGGCCGTTCTTCTCCAGCTTGGCGAGCACGAAATTGTCGATGGGATTCTTCGACCCAGCCCGCCTGTTTGACCGCTGGCGGCGCGCCGCGCTCCGGCTTGACGAACGACCAATGCTCCTGGTAAGGCGCGCCGTCCTTCACCCAGCTTCGTGAGCAGGGCGATCTGCTCCGGGCGTCAGCGGCTTCTTGCGCGAACTCGGCGGCGGCATCACCTGGTTGGGGTCCTTGGAGGTGATGCGCTGCGATCACGGCGCTGGACTTCGGGATGGCCCTTGACGATGGGCGGCAGGCCGTTCTTGCGCGGCGCGAAGGCGAACTCCGGGCGGTCCACGCGCAGGTCGGCCTGGCGGGCGGTGGCGTCCTGCCCGTGGCAGTAATAGCAATTCTCCGAGAGGATGGGGCCGACGTGCTCGTTGAAGGTGATCTTCGCGGGCAGCGCGGCCTCCACGGCGGCGGTGGCCGGCGTCCTTGGCGGGCGCGCCGAAGGGCTTGAACGAGAGAAGGACGACCGCAGCAGCGCCGACCCCGGCCCCGGTGAGGAGGACGAGCAGGACGAGCGGCGATGCGAAGCGGGCGGTCATGGCGTCTGCATGGTTGGTGCGAGGAGCGGGCGGAGGGAGCGGTCGGCGCAGGCGGCGGCGGCGACGGCGGGCCGGCGCGCGGCGTGGGAGACCGGGCGGCCGGGGAGCGGCGGCGCATCGACGGCAGCGGCGCGGCGGGCGGCGTGGAGGGCGCGGCGGCGCGGCAGCTTGGGATCGGGTCGGCCTTCACGATTTCCAGCTTCGGGAGCTGTTTGCGCAGCTTCGCCTCGCCCGGCGTCCGTCACCGCCGTGCGCCAGACGTAGAGCCGCTGCAGCTTCTTCAACGACGCGAGCGCGGCCAGCCCGCGTCGGTGACGTGGGTGTCGTACAGGTTCAGCACTTCGAGGTTGGGCAACGTCTTGATGTTCGGTTAAACCCGCGTCGGTCGTGTTGGTTTCCTGAAGTTGCAGCCGCCGCAGGTTGGGCATCTTCGCCAGCGCCGCAAGGCCCGCGTCCGTCACCGCCGTGCGCCGCAGGTCCAGCAGCACGATGTCGTCGCCCACCGCCGTCAGTTCCCGGAGTTGCGCGTCGCCGAAGCGGCCGGGGTCCAGCGCCGGGCGAGAACTCCAGGTCCGTCTCGCCCGGCGCGACCGCGCGCAGCGTCGTTCCCGGCACGCGTTTTTGCAAGCGCGGCGACGTCGCCGGCCAGCGCGGGCGACCTTCTCGCGCTTGGCCGCTTCCTGCTTCGCGCGGACCGCCTCGGGCACGTTGCGGTCCATGCGCCAGTTGCACGTCGTCGGGCAGGGTCAATTCGCCCACGAGCTTGTTTTCGGGCGCGCCCGGCCTCGCACCCACCAGTTCAGGATCAGGCGCTCGTCGTCGCTGACCTGGCGTCTTGCCCTTGGGCGGCATGTGCTTGGGGTCGCTCTCGGGCAGGTCGATGTAACGCAGGAGCGTTGCTCTTGGCCGGGTCGCCCGCGATGACCGCCGCCCCGCCGTTGCCGCCTTTCATCACCTGCGTGGAACGCGTCCAGCCGCAGGCCGCCGTTGGCCTTCTGCGCCGCCGTGGCAGCCGACGCAACGCTCGGTCAGCACCGGGGCGACCACCTCGGCGAACACGACCCGCTCGGGCAGCGGCTTCCACGGCTGGTCCGCCGGATCGATGTGGATCGGCAGACCCAGCGCGCGGCGCACGGGGTCGGGCGCGTATTCCGTCAGGTAATCCTCGCCGTGCGTGATCGACGCGCCCAGGTGCCCGGCCAGTCCCAGCGACGCGCCCGTCGCCAGCAGCGCGATCTGGTAGGCCAACGCGCCACGCCGGCTGCGCCGGGTAGGCGTCGGACACCAGCTTGAGCAGCAGCGCGACGTTCGCGCCGATGGCCGTGACCAGCCCCGCCAGGAAATGCCGCTGCAACAGCACGGGATCATACCCGCCGCTGTAGGAAAGCATCCAGCCCAGGACCGTCGAGGCCAGCGCGCTCATCGCCGCGCAGAACATCAGAAACGTCGCCGTTTCCGGCGGCACCTTGGGAATCCACTGCCGCAGGCCCGCGGATGTGCGCGTGTTCCAGGATGAGCGCCAGCAGGATCAGCCCGATGGGCACGTGCAGGATCACCGGATGGAACCGCCCGAGGAACAGCGCCAGGGGCGGGATGGTCTTGCCGTCGCCCGACCTGCAACAGCGGCAGCAGCGCCAGCCCGGCGATGCTCAGCAGGCAGAGGGCGAACAACCCGCGCGGAATCCGGCGCGGCGGACGCAGCGCGGCCGGCTGGACGACCGGTCGCGCGCGGGGTGTCGGCGGTTGCGGTGGTGATCCGGGCTCTATCGCGTCAGAAGGGGGCATGGAAGCAATGGGGTCAAACCGGCATCGGACGACTGGCGGCCCTCCCGACAACGGAGACTTTTGTGCCTTGTACAACCAGACACTCGAAAGCAACGTTGCGAAAGGAAATCGTGTCAGCAAACTCGCTGACCAGTTCGTCCCTCCCGCCTCCGTCCCACAGCCATGATTTCTCCACCCGTCGTATTTCGCGCCGCGCGTTTTTGCGCCGGACCGCGCTCGCCGCCGCCGCGTACTGCGCTGTTTCGCGGCCGGCGTTCGGCGCGGACGAGCCTGAAATTCTCGGCCAGGGGGATTACCGCTACCGGGCGGTCCCGCAACTGGGGCGTGCTCGGCAACGAGACGCCGGTGAACGATTGCCACGCGATGGTGCAGGACAAGCGGGGCCGGCTCCTTCTGCTCACCAACGAGTCGCGCAACAACGTCATCATCTACGACCGCGGCGGCAAGCTGCTGGGCACCTGGGGCCACGACTTCCCCGGCGCTCACGGCATGACGCTGGTCAACGAAAACGGCGAGGAGTTTCTCTTCATCACCGATTACGCCCGCCACCAGGTTTTCAAGACGACGCTCGACGGCCGGGTCCTGCTGACGCTCGACGCGCCTTTCGAGTCGGGTCGCTTCGTCCACGCCGACCAGTACAAGCCCACCCACGTCATCGCCGCGCCGGACGGGAGCTTTTACGTGCTCGACGGCTACGGCACCTCGCTCGTCCTGCATTACGATGCGCGCGGCGGTTGCTGCGGGTCTTCGGCGGACGCGGAAAGACGCCGGGGAGCATCAACGAAGCCCACGGCGGCGCCATCGACCCGCGCGACCCCGCCCAGCCGACGCTGCTCATCACCTCGCGGCAGGATGGCCTGATCAAACGCTTCGGCCTGGACGGCACTTATCTCGGCGAACATCGCCCTGCCCAACACGCTGCCCTGCAACGTGGTGTTCGCCGGCGACGCGATCTACATCCCGCAACTCCGCATGACCGACGGCAAGAGCACCGGCTTTCTGACGATCCTCGACCTGCATGACCGGGTCATCTCCAACCCCGGCGGCGCGCCGGCGGACTACAACGCGGACGGCAGACTCGCAGCCGCTCCAGCAGACTTCGCCGCTGTTCAAGCATCCTCACGGCCTCGTCGGTGGATGACGAAGGCAGCATCTACGTCGCCCAGTGGAACTCCGGGCAGACTTACCCGATCAAGTTGGTGCGCGCCTGACGCCTCGATTTTTGCGACCCGTAAAGGCATGGCGCGGTCAGGCGCGTCGCCACCCGGCGGACGATAGTTCAGAAAAGGGGGGAGAACCGTTGACGTGGCGACGCTCCGGGTTGAAACCAGAGCGTGCTTTCATCGCCCAAATTTCTGCGCATTTGAATCCCTTTTTTGTGCGATTTTCGACTCGGGATGTGACCTTCTCGAACGTCGTCGCGCCGCAGGCGCATCGTCCAAGGTAGGGATGGCTCTCCGAGGCAATCCAAATATTTCCGGCAAGGCGCTTCGTGCGCACGGAGATTATCCAAGCCCATATTGGGACGGCTCGGAGAGCCATCCCTACCTTGGACGATGCGCCTGCGGCGCGGAAGCTCTCACCTCACCTGAGAAATAGGATCAATTCTCGTCCGCACTCGGGCGAGACCAAAAAACAAAATCTCACCGACCGGCTTCGACCGGCGGACCCTGCCATCCAGGCACAGGTTTTGCCAGCAGTTGCGGCCTCTCTCGCAGCAGTTTGAGAACGGTCTCGCCATACAGGTTGTTCGCCCAGGCAAACCACTTCCGCGAGAACTTCGTCGCATCGTCCTTGTTGAACGACTCGTGCATGAAGCCCGTCCCCGCCGTCGAATTTTTCAATATCCCCAGACACGCGATGATCTCCGCGTTGTCCTGACTGGTGATCGCGCGCATCATCAGGCCGAGCGGCCACACCTTGTCCTTTCCCGTGTGGACGCTGCCGATTCCTTCCGCCGCCGTCCCCCGGAAAAACCACGGGTCGTCCGGGCTGAGCGCATACCGGCGCGTGTTGAGCGCGACGGGATCGTTGTCCAGGGCCGGGCTGAAGTACGGGATGGAAACCTGACACGGGATGCCGGCGTCATCCATCAGGAGCGTGTGGCCGAGGCCGTCGCATTCGTACGCGTAGACCTTCCCCCATTTCGGGTCATCGACGATGCCGTACCGCTTGATCCCCTGCTCCACTTCGCCTGCCAGACTGCGGCATTCGGTAGAAAACGGGTCACCGGGCGTCAACGCGTCGGACATTTCCGCCAATTGCCGCAACGAGGTCACGGCGAACAGGTTGTCGGAGATGTTGAACTGGAACGTGGTGTTGTCGTCGGAGTTCCGGAAACGCGCGCAGATCATGCCGGTCGGCTTGACCTCGGAACCGTAGCCCTCCGGCCCGTCCGCGCGGCCCCGGATGAACTGATACAACCCCTGCCCCTCCTTGCGCTGCTGGTCCCGGAAGGTCGCCACCGCCAGCCGCATGGCCTTTTGCCATTCACCGTCAAACGTCGCTTTGTCACGCGTGACTTCCCAGTACCGGTAGGCCAGCCGCATACAGTAGCACAGCGAATCGACCTCCCATTTCCGCTCGAAGACCCCGGGCCGCATGTCGGTGCGGTCCTTGGCGTGCGCGCTGGGCTTGGAGGCGTCCTTTTGGAAGGCGTTCGCGTACGGATCGATCAGGATGCAGGCCGCCTGACGATGGATCAACCCGGCAACCATCTCCGCCAGGCGCGGGTCTTCTTTGCAAAGCGGCAGGTAGGCGTTGACCTGCGCGGAGGAATCGCGCAGCCACATCGCGTTGATGTCGCCGGTGATGACAAACGTGTCCGGCTTGCCGTCGCGGCTGCCGAAAGTCACCGTGGTGTCGAGCGTGTTCGGATAGCACAACTCGAACATCCGGCCCAGCTCGGGGTCCGCGACGGCGGTCTTGACGCGGGCGATGACGCGTTCGACGGCCTCGCTGGCGAACCTGCGTTTGTCGGCCGGCGCGCGGACAGCCGGCGTGGGAGCAGGGGCCGCGCTTTGCACCGGCGGCTGCACGGGAGCGACCTGCGCTCCGGCGGTTCCGGCCAGCAGAGTGAGGAAAGCCCCTAAAAGCAATCGGTGGTTTTTTCTCATCTCAAAAGATATAGCCCACGATTCGCCGATTTCGTGCCATTCTCATTCTCGCCCCCCTTGCAACGGCTTCTATCGATTCCTCCAGAGGCGGGGGCGCACCATCTCGGCACCCTTCCGCCTTCGCAGGTTGCAAACGGTGCCGGCGAACCGGTCACCCGCCTCTCCTCATGCCGACGCCTGCGCGTCGCGGCGTGACTTCCGCCGGCCAACCAGCAGTCGGATACCCATCATCCCGAGGCAGACAATGCCAGCCCAGGTCGATGGCTCGGGCACGGCAGTGACCTCGTAGAAACCGCCGTCCAGGGCAACCTCGCCGATGCCCACGCCCGCACCCGCTCCGAAGTTGAAGTCCGCGAAGTTACCCGACTGGTCTCCCGAGAAGATCAACCGATCATCCGTCCCCGCTCCGCTGTTGCCGGCCGTCAGCGTCCCCGTGTTCGTGTAGCCCGTGATGGTGAGCACATTGCCGTTCGGGGTGAATGTCCCGAAGACCAAGGTCGTGCTCGCTCCGCCGAAGGCCAGCGTCGCCGTGTTGTTCAGCGTCAACGTCCCCAGCCCTGCGGTTGTCGGCCCTCCGGCTGCCGTCCCGTTGGTCAACGTTTCCGCCGTGCCCTGGCTGGCCCCGGCCGCGAAGCTCAGGATGCCCGTGGTCGAAGCGGGCGTCTGCGCCGCCGTCGTGCCCAGCGTGATCGCCGCCGACGTGCTCGCCTGGTTGGCCGCGCCAAAGAGCAACATGCCGCCGTTATTTACCAGAACGCTCGTGGTGCCGCCCAACGCCTTGTTCGAGCCGGTGCCCGTGGCGGTGAGGACGCCTCCGCCGACCGTCGTCGTCCCGGTGTAGGTGTTGTTGCCCGTCAACGTCCACGACCCGGCCCCGGTCTTGGAGAGGCTGACGGCCCCGGTGCCGTTATTGCCGATGCTCGGCGCGAGGGTGTTCGCGCCCGTGTTGGTGCCCGTCAAGCCCAGCGTGCGCGTTTGGTCAGCCGTGCCAGCCGTGCCGGCCGTGCCGTAGGCGATGGCCCCGGTGTTGGTGAAGTTCAGCGCGCCCGTGCCGGAGGCCGCGAGCGTGCCCGTCGCCCCACCCGCTTCGGTCGAGCCGACCGTGAAAAGACGATCCGTGCTGGTCGCCGCGCCGGTGTACTGCAACGTGCCGCCGTCGAGGACGAGGTTGGCTGCCGCGGGGCCGGAGATGCCGATGCCGCTGCCAAAACCATATGGCACGATGTTTTGAGTCCCACTGAAGCCAACAGTGCCGGACAATGTGATCGTGTTGTTCGCAGGATTGATCGCCGTGATCGTCGTCCCGGCACCGGTGGCCCGAACTTCAAAGATATTCATCCCAACGACCAAACCAGCAGTGCTCGAGACCGTCACCGTGGTAGTGCCGTTGAACGTGCTAGTTGCCGGGGCCACGAAACCGCTCGTTCCGAGCACAGGGGTGCTGAGCACACCGCCTTTGATGGTGGTGGTGCCCTCATAGCTGTTGAGGTTGGTCGTGGAAGAGAACGTCTGGGTGCCGCCGCCAATCTTGACGACATTGCCGCCCGGAGCTTGACCGCTCACGCCAGTGCCGTTGCTATCGGTGCCGGGTAGAAAGTTATTGCTGATCGGTGCCGCGGTGGTGGCGTTGGTGCCGTCTCCGCCGATGGTGATCGTGGCACCACGAAGCTGCACGCCACCGCCGTCGCCGACGTTCCGTTCAGCGATCCCACCTGGTTGTTGAGGCCGTTCAAATTCAAGGTGGCCTGCTGGCCGGCAAAATTGATATGCCGAATTGACGCCGAAGGCGCCGCTGGTCTGGTTGCCGCTGCCGTCAAAGGTAGAGGCCACGCCCGCCGTGATGATCCCTCGGACTCCCCAGGTCGTCTGGCCGGTGTAGGTATTGGCGCGATCAAGAGTGATCGTGGTATTCGCGTTGTTGATCTCGTTGATGACGCCACCCGTGCCTGTGAGCACCACTCCCGCCCCAAACTGGCCGCTTTCACTGCCCTGGTTGATGCCGAGCAAGCCCGTTCCGGTCACCGTGACGGAGGAACTTCCTTTGATCGTCGCGCCGTTGCCTAGATAGAGAATGCCGCCGTTGACCACGGTCGCGCCCGTGTAGGTGTTGGCACCAAACAACTGGAAAGTTCCAGTGCCATTCTTGGTCAGCGAGCCGCCCGCACCGCTCAGAATACCCGAATACGCGGTGGAACTATTGTTCCCGCCGACCGTCAGCGCGACCGCCGCAGGCGTCGAGGCGTTGTTCAACAACGCGAGGTTGTTGCCGCTGGCAAGGCCGCCGAGAGTGAAAGCATTGCCGGTCACCGATTGGTCGAACACCAGCGAGGTTCCGGAGTTCAACTGGAGCGTGCTGTTTTGCAAGGCCAACTGATTGGCGAGCCGCAAAGTGCCGCCCAACACCGCTGTCTGACCCGTGAATGTATTGGCCGCGCCCAGGATCGTCGTGCCGGTGCCCGCGATGGTCAACGCCGTCGCGGAGGTCTGATCCACGAGCGGCACGTTGATCGTCAGATCGGCGTAGTTCTGGATCACGAATTCCTTGCCCGTGGCACCGGTCGTCAGAGCCGCCCCGGTGCCCCCGGAGGCGATCACCGATCCCGTGCCGGTCGGGGTCACCAGGATGCCGCCATCGGTGATCGTGCTGGTGCCGGAGCTATTGATCGTCAGGGTCGTGCTGGCGGTGTTGAAGCGCAGCGTGTTGCTGGTAAACGCCGCCGGTGCGTCGTTGCTCTGGATGTCCGTGTCGCCGCTGGCGGCAAAAAGATCGACCTGATAGGAAGCCTGGGGGAGAGCGCCGAGCGTGCCGGCATTGTTCGTCAGCCAGGTGGTGCCGCCGTTGGCCGTCGAGTAGGCGACGCCGTTGCCGTTGATCTTGTTGGTGCCGGTGCTCGTCGTCGTGGTGCTCGCAAGCGTTCCAGTCGTCGGCAGGGTAACATCCACCGTGCTTTGCGCGTTGCGGGTCAACCCGCCCAGGGTGGCACTCAGCGAGGCCGCACCGTTTTGCGTGAAGACGATCTTCGACGAGGTCAGCGTGTTGAAGGTCGTGCCGTTGAAACGGTCGCTGTTGGTCGCGCCGGAGTTGCCCTTGATGGTCAGATTTCCACCACCGAGGGTCAGAGCGGAGCTGTTCGCCGTATTGTTGATGATGTTGGTGGCCGGCGCGCCGGTTGCCGAATGGTCGAGGATCAGAGTGCCACCGGTAAGCGTCGTCGCGCCCGTGTAGGTATTCGCGCCGGAAAGCGTGGATGTGCCCGTGCTGCTCTGAGAATAGAGTCCGCCGCTCAGGACGCCGGTGGAGCTTTCATTGAAGACGCCCGTTCCGGTGGCCGACATTCCTTCGGCAATCGTGCCGTTCAGATTGAACGTGCCCGAGCTGACGAAATCCCCGAAGCTCGTTCCTGGATTGGCAACTCCGTTCAAGGTGAACAGACCCGGTGCCAGCATAGCCGAAGGAATTGTTTCCCGCACTGGTCGTGCCGCCAGAGTTGACCGTGGTGACGACGATGGGCGCGCTGCCGTTAAACGTTTGGACGATCCGGTTGGTCGAGCCGATGTCCAGCCCCAGCACTCCGATGGTGAAGGTGCCCGTGCCGTTGACGGTCGTCGTGACGCCGGTGGTGCCGGTCATCGTAAACTGCAAGCCCGAGAGGGTGATGCCTGCCGTGCCCGTGGCAAAGGTCAAGCCAGCCGCCGTCGTGAGGCCGGTGGTGGAGGTCGGCGTGACCGGCGTGCCCGAGATGCCGGTGTTACTGAAGGTTTGCAGGTTGCTGCTGTTGTTCGTGATGCCGCTCGTGAGGGTGAACGTGTTGCCCGTCATCGTGTAGGCGGGCGCACCGGCGTTGAAGGTGATGCCCGCGATGTTGAACGCGGTGCTCGTCAGCGTGTTGGTCAGGACATCACCGGCCGCCGCGCCCGCTGTTCCGTCCGCGCCGAAGACGAGACTGTCTCCCGTCACCGGAATGGTGTTGAAGCCATTCAGGGCTGCCCAATCGGTGGAGGCGGAACCCACCCACGTCCGGGCCGCCGCCTTCGCGGAGTGGTCCGGAAGAAGCGTGGTCCCGGCGGCGAGGGCAATCGCGGAAATGACGAAACGCGCCCGCGCGCGGCGCAGAAATGACTGGGTGTTCAACGGAGACTTCGGCAGGGAGGCAGGACGGCGGTTCATTGGCAAAAGGAATGGGAGTCGAAAAATGGGGAAGGAGGTGGAGGTCGAACACTCACCGCGAGCACTTCGACCACCTCAACTCGCAACATGGCTTCAAGACCATAGCAGCGGCAAAACGGATGCAGAGACAATGCGCGTGCGTTTTTTCGCTTCCGATGTGACGATTTGTGAATCCACCTTTGGATAATATCGTCCCACTCCTCGTGGTTGCGTCAGATGGCACGCCCTGCTGCCGAGCTTCATAAACGCAGTCGATGCAACCGCAAAACGGCATGTTCTTCACTCCGGGCGGCTGAACCCTTCGCCAAAGTCTCTCCACTGCCCGTCATCGGCGGCACGAAGACGGGCAACACGCCGGGGGGCCCTTCAACTCCGCCCGAGATGACGCTCTGCGCGGAATGATCGATGCCTGAACGAAATACCGCGCAGACACTTTTTCCGCTATTCCGGGTCGCTGAAGGTGTCAGCGAATCTATCGTCCGTCTCTTTATGCCAATGTCCTGGAGTCGCGGCGCGACTTCCGCCAGCCACGGAACTGCCACCCGACAACTCCGAGGCAGGCGAAACCGGCCATCCAGGTGGCGGGCTCGGGTACAGCGGTAATCTCATAGAAGTTGCCGCCTAGGGCAACCTCACCGACGTTCACGCCCGCGCCGTAACCGAAATCGAAGTCCGCTAAATTGCCCGACTGGTTTCCAGAGAAAATCAACCGGTCATCACCCGCCATCCCGCTGTTGCCCGGCGTCAGTACCCCCGCGTTGGCGTAGCCTGCAACCGTCAGCACTTTGCTGCTCGGGTCGCTGAAGGTGTTAAACACCAGGGTCGCGTTCGCTCCCCCGAAGGTGAGCGTGGAGTTGCTATTGAGCGTCAATGCACCCAGCCCCGCCGTCGTCGTCCCGGTGACCGTTCCGCCGGTGGTCATACTCCCACTTACCGTTCCACCGGTCACCGTGGCCGCTGTGCCCTGGCTGGCCCCGGCCGCAAAGCTGAGGGTGCCCGTGGTCGGTGCCACCGTGCCCAGCGTGATCGGTGCCACGGTGTTCACCTGATTCGGTTGGCTGAAGAGCAACGTGCCGCCGGTGTTCACCGCGATGGAAGACGTGGCGGTTAAGGCCCGCGCGGTTGTATTCGCCAGAGCCAGCGTGCCGCCGCTGACCGTCGTCGCACCCGAGTAGGTGTTGGCACCGGTGAGAATCTGGCGCTCGGTCAGATTATTCAGGGCGACTGTCAGGCCCACGGTGCCGGTGCCATTCTGGATGACGCCCGCATAGGTCTGGCTGGATACGCCGTCGAGCGTCAGTGTCACGGCTCCCGCCACGCTGCTGGTGACAATGCCGTTCGTGCCGGTCCCAATCAGTCCTGCGACCGTGGGACTGTGGCCGTCGAGGTCCAGGGTCGGCGTGGTGCCGTTGGCGCTCCCGAAAGTCACGTAGCCCGTGCCGACCGCAGACACCGACGCGTTGCCGTCCTGCACCGTGCCGTTGTTGATGACCAACGGACCGCCGAACGTGTTCGCGCCTTGCAGCGCCAACGTGCCAGTGCCGTTTTTGGTGAAGGAATACACTCCACTGGAATTGAAGCCCCCGAAGGCTCCCGCTCCTATTGCGCTTCCACCATTGTTGGACCCCGGCGTACCGGAAACGATGCCAGTAAGCGTGACCGTGCTTCCATTCGTGTCAATGGTTCCGCCGTTGGGTCCGATGGCCACCGTCTTTGCGGTCGTAATCGCGCCAGCGGCCTGCAAGGTGCCGCCGTTGAAGGCAATGCCGTTCGTTGCGCTGGAGCTGTTGATGCCACCCGCTGTCGTGTTGAGAACGCCGCCGTTGAGGAACGTGCCTCCCGTGTAGGTATTCGCCCCGGTCAGCGTGAGCAAGCCCGCGCCGCTCTTGGTCAGGCCGGTTGCAGCCGCGTTATCGGCGATGATCGAGTCAATTTGCAGGCCTCCGCTCGTGTTGTTCTGGATGACCACCAAATCCGCACCGGCTGCTCCCTCCAGGGTGCCGCCCGTGATATCGGTGAGGTTGGCACCTACTGTCGGAGTGACCAGGATGCCACCGGAATTAATTGTGTTCGTGCCGGTGAAAGTCACCGTATTCGCGGCGGCCGTGCCGAATCGCAAGCTGTTGGTACTTGCCCCAGCCCCGCCTGCCACAACGTTGGTGTTGAGGGCCGTGCCGTATAGGTCCGTGCTGTAGCCGTTGATCGCGGACGAGGAAAGCCCAATGATGTTGCCACCGGACAGGTTAGTCGCGTTGGTCGCCCAATCCGTGCCGCCCACCGTCGCATAGCCACCCAGGATGCCGTTGGTGTTCAGGTTGACCGTCGTAAACCCGTTGACGGCCGACTGCACGCCGCTGGGCAACACGAAGTTGACCGTGCCGCCCACCGCCCGCGAACCCGCTGCATTGAAACTCACCAAGGTACCCGCCCCGCTGTTGTTGACCGCCGACGCCGTCGAGGCCCCCGAGTTGACCACCAACCCGTTGTTGAAGGGCTGGCTCGTCGTGCCCGCCAGCAGGCCGTACTCCACGAAGTTGCCGCCCTGCAACGTCAGCGACACCGCCTGCTTGCTGTTGTCGATGAACCCCCAGTAGCCCGTGCCGACCTGATACGTACCGCCGCTGGCGATCACCGCGCTCATGCCGATCTGGTTGTTGCCGATGATCTCCGTGCCCTGCTCCACGTTGAAGTTGACCACCCGACTGCCGCTGTAGGAGCCCACGATGCCTGCCCAAAGTCGCCGTGGAAGCGGGACTCGCCCCGATCAGGTTCCAGATACCGCCCGAGTTGCCGCTGATGTCGCCGTTGGAGGAGTTGTTCCCGTTGGCCGCGTGGATGAGGCCGGAGGTGATCACGACGTTGGCCGTGCCAAAAGTGATGCCGCCGCCACGCCGCCTCCGTGTAAACGTTCGCGTTGCCAAAATACACGTCGCCCGTACCTAGCGACGTACCGCCGCTCTGGTTGACGCCGCCGCCGTTGAGATAGAATCCCGCCGCTGAAGGAGTTATTGCTGTTGCCCAAGCCGAGCTGGCGGCCGCCGCCAGTTTCCGGAAATCGACCACCGCCGTCGGCCCGCCGTTGTCGGCGATGAGCGAGTTGATGGACAAACCGTACTGGCCGTTAAATGTCACCGCCAACTGTCCGCCGGGCGAACCCACCAATGTGCCGCCGGTAATCGTGCCGACGGTCGTATTCGGGTTCCCGCTGCTGGTGCCGCCGCCGGCACCGCTGACGAGGATGCCGCCCGATGAGATCACGTTGGTGCTTCCGGCGGGAAGTGTCAGCGTATAATTGGTGGAGGTACTACTGAAGCGGAGGCTGTTCGGGTTGATAGCCGCCGTGGGCGACGCTGACGCGTTCACATCAATGTTCTGGCCCGTGTAGTTGGCCGGCACGTTGAGCGCCGTGCCCGATTCCGTGTAAGCGCCGTTGGCCAGACCCGTGATCGCCCCGCCGGGCGTGCTCGGTGCCACCGCCCAAGTCGTTTTGCCGCCGTAAGTCGCATAGCCGCCCAAAATGCCGTTGGTGTTGCCGTTAGTGGTCGTGACCGTGCTGGTCGTGTTCGGGTTGATATCGACCGTGCCGCCCGCGTTGCCCGTGATCGCGCCCAGGTTCAGCGTCTGCGTGCCGGTGGAGGTGGTGATGAAGTTCTCCCCCTGGTTGATCGTGGTGCCGTTGAAGCTCTGTGTCACCGTGCCCGTGCGCGTGTACGACAGCGTGCCGCCGCCATCGCTGCCACCGAGAACCAGGGCGCTGCTGCCGCTGATCGAGCCGTTGGCCCCACCATTGCCAAGATTGATCGTGCCACCGTTGATCGTCGTGGCCCCCGTGTAGGTGTTCGCACCGGTCAGGGTCAGAGTGTTGCTGAAGCCAAATTCGGTCAGGCTGCCCGTACCGCTGAACACGCCGCTGCTCGCAGAATTGTAACTGCTACCAGAACCCGTGCTGTTGCCAATCTGCAGGTTGATCGCGTTGCCCGCCGTGTTCCGCAACACGTAGTTATTGTTGTTTCCCGAAATGCCGCCGAAAACGAAGGCATTGCTCGTCACCGCGCTGTCGAAGGTGATCGCGCCCGTGCCCGAAAACCCGACCGTGCTATTCTGCAAGGCCAGGGAGTTGGCCACATCGAGCGTGCCCGCCGTGACCGACGTGGCTCCGGTGAACGTGTTCACCCCAGAGAGAGTCAGGGTACTGGAAGCCGTGTCCTTCGTCAGTCCACCCGCACCACCGATGCTGCCCGAGAGCGTCTGCGCGGCGCTGGAGCTATATTGCAGCAGTGTACCTGCATCATTAATAGGTGCCGCATAGGTCCCGCCACCCAACGTACCGGCCCCGCTGATTTGCAGGGTCCCCGTCGTAATCGTCGTCGGGCCGGTGTAGGTGTTTGCGCCGGTCAGGGTCAGCGTGTTTGCCCCCAACTTGTTGAGACCAACACCGGAATTAGTGATGTTACCCGCATAGGTGACCGAGGCACTGGTCGTGTCGATGCCCACCGTAGAACCCGAATTCAGGGTCACCGTACTGCCGCTCTTGCCGCCGAGGCCGCTGAAGATGCCGCCAATCGTGCCGTTGCCCGTCGTGCCATTGGTGAACAGGGGCGACGCCGCGCCCACCGCGATGGAAAGAGTCGCTCCGCTGTTCACCGTGACGGCCGAAGTGGCCGACATCGCGTTGACGTTGGCGAACTCCAAGTTGCCGGCGTTGATTGTGGTGCCGCCGCTGTAAGCGTTCGCACCGGAAAGCGTCAGGGTGCCGGTGCCGACTTTTGTCAAGCCGCCCGTATTGCTGCTTGCCAGGGCGCTAGCGTACGTCACGCTTTGCCCGTTCGTGTCGATCGAGATCGCGCTGCCGCTGTTGGCGATGCGCGCCGAGTAATCCGTCGTGTTCGCCGCAGAGTATTGCAGTGTGCCGCCGCCGAAAGTGAGCGTCGAGGTCGATCCGAGCGCCCCCGTGCTGCCCACGTTGAGCGTACCTCCATTGAGGGAGGTCAGACCACTATAGGTGTTCGCTCCGGAAAGCGTCAGCGTGCCCGCGCCGGTCTTCGTCAGTGCGCCCGTGCCCAGCAGGTTGGCGCTGACGATGGCGTTGCCCGTGGTGTTGCTCGCCGCGTACGACGTGCCCGTCAGACTGCCGTTCTGGATGGTCGCCGCCCCGGTGATCGTCACCGCGCCCACGGTCTGGCTCGTCGTGCCCAGATCGAGCAGGCCGCCGCCCAGCGCCAGCGCGCCGGTCGTCGCCCCCAACGTGCCCGAACCCGTCACGTCCAGCGCACCCGCGCTGATCGTCGTGCCCCCGCTATACGAGTTCGTGCCCGAAAGCGTCAGCGTGCCCGCGCCGGTCTTCGTCAGTGCGCCCGTGCCCAGCAGGTTGGCGCTGACGATGGCGTTGCCCGTGGTGTTGCTCGCCGCGTACGACGTGCCCGTCAGACTGCCGTTCTGGATGGTCGCCGCCCCGGTGATCGTCACCGCGCCCACGGTCTGGCTCGTCGTGCCCAGATCGAGCAGGCCGCCGCCCAGCGCCAGCGCGCCGGTCGTCGCCCCCAACGTGCCCGAACCCGTCAGGGCAAGCGTGCCAGCGTTGATCGTGGTGCCGCCGCTGTAAGCGTTCGCACCGGAAAGCGTCAGGGTGCCGGTGCCGACTTTTGTCAAGCCGCCCGTATTGCTGCTTGCCAGGGCGCTAGCGTACGTCACGCTTTGCCCGTTCGTGTCGATCGAGATCGCGCTGCCGCTGTTGGCGATGAGCGCCGAGTAATCCGTCGTGTTCGCCGCAGAGTATTGCAGTGTGCCGCCGCCGAAAGTGAGCGTCGAGGTCGATCCGAGCGCCCCCGTGCTGCCCACGTTGAGTAGACCTCCATTGAGGGAGGTCAGACCACTATAGGTGTTCGCTCCGGAAAGCGTCAGGGTCCCGGTGCCGACTTTTGTCACGGCCACACTGCCGCCCGTCGCCGTCCCGTTGTTGTCCGCGATCGTTCCAGCGAAATTGCCGCCCGTGCCGTTGCCATTCCCAATAGTCAGGGTTGAAGTACCCGCGCCACTCAGGTTGTAAATGCTGCCACCGCTGCCGGTAAAATTGCCGACGCCCTGCGACGTGCCGTTCAAATCCAGTATGCCTCCGTTCACCGCCAAGGCAGCGGTGGTGGCTCCCAAGGTACCAGACCCGCTCAACATCACCGTGCCTGCGGAAACCGTCGTCGTGCCGCCATAGGTATTGGCGCCCGAAAGCGTCGTCAGCCCAGCATTCGTAATGGTCAGGCTACCGTGCGACGTGCCGGTTCCGCCGCTGTAGTCTTCGATGACACCGCCGAACGTGGTGTTGCCCGTGCCGCCGAGAGTCAGCGTCAACGCCGTGCCGGTCACCGCATCGATATTCACCGTGCCCAGCGTGAGCGTGTTCCCGCCCGTAATGCTGCTGGTAAGCGTTGATGAAGCGGTTTGTGACAATGCCCCGCCAAAAGTCAGGCTTTGCGCGCCAGATACCGTGCTGGACGCCGTCAAAGAAACCGGATTCGTCAAACTGAGCGCCGCCGCGCTCGTCGCCTGCAGCGTGCCGCCGCTCAGGCTGAGCGTCCCGCTAGCCAGACCGCCGTCGTTCGCCGTGGTATTGCCAAGCTGCAGTGTGCCGCTGCCGCTTACCGTTGTGGTTCCGGCGGAACTATTCGTGCCGTTAAGAATGAGGGTTCCCGCGGAAACTGCAGTCGGGCCGCTGTAGGTGTTTGCACCGGCCAGGGTCCAGGTGCTGGTGTTCTGCTTGGTGATGCGCGTGTCGCCAAAACCGACCCCCGTGGAGCCCGTGGCATCGGAGATGACGCCGTTGATGGCATTGCCAGAAGCGGTACCATCCAGGAACAGAGTGTCGAAGTGACCACTGACGAACGGCGTCGTCATCTGGTTGGTGACGTTGCCCGCGATGGTGACGGAGGTCGTCGTCGGGTACAGCGTGGTATTGTTTCCGCTGCCCCCAGGCAGCGCCAAGCTGGCGAAGCTTTCCAGATACCCGTTCGCCCCCGTGAAGTCAAATGTGACCGCGTTGTTTGAGGTCGCCGCTCCCGTGCTCAAAGCACCGAAAGCCACGGTATTGCCGGTACTCCCGCCGCCATTATTCCCCACTCCGATGGTCCCGGTTACGGCACCGTTAGCCGTCACGTTGTTCCCCAGGTTGATCGGTCCGTTGTTACCCGCCCCGTCGTTATTGATCTGGAGCGTCGCGACCCCCAGACTGATCGCGGACCCGGTAGGCAAAGAGTTGGCACCGGCGAAAACAAGCGTGCCGCCGTTGATCGTGGTAGCGCCACTGTAGGTGTTCGAGGGAGCAAGCGTCAGCGTGCCCGTGCCAGCCTTGGTCAAAGAGCTGCCGCTGCTGCTCGTCAGCGCGGTGGCGAAAGTCACAGTTTGGCCGTTGGTGTCGATGCTGTAAGCCTGATTGGCCGCCGTGCTGAAGCGCGAGGAGTAATCGAACTGGTTGTTGGACGAATATTGCAACGTGCCACCACCGAAGCTGATGGTGCCGGACATGCCCAGCGGCCCCGACGTGCCCGCGGTCTCGGCGCTGTTCAAGGAAAGAATGCCGGCATTGATGTTGGTGCCGCCGCTATACGTGTTCGCGCCGGAAAGCGTCAGCGTGCCCGCGCCGGTTTTCGTGAGGCTGAACCCGCTGCCCCCGTCGCCAATCGCCCCGACCAGAGTCAGGTTCGCGGTGCCGGGGCTGAAGGTGGCGTTCCCCGTGAGGGTCGTCGTCCCGGCAAATTGCAGTTTATCAGCATTCGCCCCCGTGACCGACAGGGTCGATGCCCCGATGCTAAGGTTGTTGAGTACGAAGGTGCTGCCCCCCGTCGAGCCGGTCAACACGTTGACATCGATGATCGCGTTTCCGCCCACGGTGACGTTGTTGCCGGTCGTGCCGTTGCCCGTGGTGATCGTTTGACTGGCACCGCTGCCGTTGGCCTTCAGGTAAAGCGTGCCACCGTTCAAGCTGACCGCACTGGTGCCGAGCGCCAGGTCTACGTTGGTCGTTCCGGTGTTTTCCGCATACAAGCCGCCGGTCGTGAGGGTGGTGGTGCCACTGTAACTGTTCGCGCCGGTGAGGACGGTGCTCGAACCCGCACTGTTCTGAGTGATTGACTCCGTACCGGTCAGGTTAGAACTGATATTCAGCCCACCAGTCGACGTGCTCGTATTGGAGATGGTGCCGGTGAAGGTGGAAGCGGCACCACTGATCGTCACGGGCGAGGAGCTGGTGTTTGTGACGGTGATGTTGCCCGTGCCGGTGATGCCTCCGCTGAGCGTGAGGGCGTTCCCGGCAACGGTGTTGGCGTTGACCAGGAGCAGGTTGTTGGCAAGCGTCACCGCCCCGGAGAAGTTCGGAGCGCCGGAATAACCCTCGATCTCAAGCGTCCCGGAAGAACCCGAGTTAACTTTGATCGCGTTGGTGTACGTCAGGTTCGACCCCAGTGTATTTTCCAGGAGTGCGCCCGCGGTCGTCGAAACGGTTGATCCGAGGTTGATCGTGCCGGTGCCGAAATTCGCGGCATTGATGCCGAAAAACACGTTACCTGAATTGACCGTCACACCGCCCGTGAACGTGTTCGCCTGATTCAGGGTGACCGTGCCGCTGTAGACCGTGCCACCGCTGACACCGAGCGTGATCCCGCCCGAGCCATTGCCCCAGACACCGCCCTCGGTGAAATTACCGTTGCCGGTGAATGTCGCCGTGTTAGCACCATTGGTGACCGCGCCCAGCGTCAGCAGGGTCGTGCCGCCGCCGGCCGGGTTCGTCAGATTGAAGGTCGAGGCGCCCGTCAGCGTCGTCGCCCCGAAGGTCAGCCCCGCGGTGCCGCTGGTGACGTTGCCGCCGGTGACATTGAGCGTGTACGCGCCGATGCTCAGCGTCCCGAGCGTATAAGTGACACCCGCGCCTGCGGTGTTCTTTTCGGAGATGATCGTCGTCGAACCGCCGATCGTGGTGTTGCGATTGAAGGCCAGCGCCGTGCTGCTGTTGAAATCCAACGTGCCGCCGTTCAACGCCAGGGTACCATTCCCCAACGCCCCCGCGCTGGTGTTCGCCGTGATCGTGCCAGCGGTCAGCGTCAGCCCGCCTGAGAACGTGTTTGCGCCGCTGAGCGTGAGCGTGCCCGCACCGGTCTTCGTGATGCCGAAGCCCGACCCGGAAATGATCGAGGAGATCGCCGCCGTGCCAGCCACGTCAAAGTTGCCGCTCTGGCCCAGCACGATTCCGAGCGCCGTCGCGCCCGTGCCGCCGTTGATCGTCAGGCTGGCTCCCGTACCGACAAAAAACAGGTCGGTCGAGGCGGAACCGGTAACCCCATCGCCCAGGAAGCCCGAGCCGCCCAGGGTCAACGTGTCACCCGTTCCGGTCGCGCTGGTGTTGGAAATGGTCAGGGCCGTGGTGCTCAGGTCGTTGAGTGAGCCGAAGTTCGCGCTGCTGTTGAGCGTGAAAGCCGTCGAGGAATATGCGACACCACTGTCGAAGAGCACGTCGCTGGTCACCGTCGGACCGGTCGCCGCGGCGGTGCCACCCGCACCCGTGCCGGACGTGCCACCGGTCGTGTACGTCGAGGTGGCGTTCAAGTTCGTCTGACCATTGATGACATTGTATTGCGTGTCAGCAGCCTTAGCCCCCCGCCCGGCGAAGAGCGTCACACCCGCTGAAAGCGCAACGGCAGAAATGGCAAAACGCGCCCGCGCGCGCCGCAGAAATGACTGAGTGTTCAACGGGGACTTCGGCAGGGAGGCGGAACGATGGTTCATTTACTGGGGGATAGGAGGCGGGGATGGGGGAGAGACGGACCGGTCACTTGTCGAGAGCGATTTAACTCGCTCCTGTCCACGGAGCACAAGCGGTGAAGACTCTAGCAATAGCAGGAAAGATGCACAGGCATTGCGTGTGCGATTTTCCGTACCCGGTTGTGCCAATTTGCGAAGGTAGCGCTCGCGGCCTCAATCGCGGGTAGTAGTACAGTTTGAAGTCGCGGGTGATGGGACAGTTTGGCAAGTCTTCGGCCCCGGCAGGGGCGCAAGAGAGTAGCCCACGGCGTGAGCCGTGGGTGGACGATCTGGAACGCACCAGCCCCGGCAGGGGCGTAAGAAAAGACGCCGGCCTGCAAGACGATCATCGTCCGGGTTTTCTTACGCCCCTGCCGGGGCTGGGACGATAGGGTGTCCGTTTCCCACGGCTCACGCCGTGGGCTACTCTCTTGCGCCCCTGCCGGGGCTGCCGAGACAGCAAACTGTACCACTCTACCCGATCTCGCGGCTGCTCGACGGATGGTCAAATCCGCACTTTTCCACAAGCGCCCGGAACGAGACGACGTTCAGGGGTTACGAGTCTCCACCGGGTTCACGCGGAGCGCACCGCCACGCATTTTTTGGAGGAGTGGCCGATCCGGCGTCGGCAAAAGGGGGTCATCCACCGGATGACCCCCTTCTGAAACCCTGTGCAGCTTATCCCGAATGACTCATCAAGCCTTCACCCGGCGGGAACGCCGGAAAAGCGAGGTCCCCACCAGCGCCAGGGCACCCAGGATGGCGGACACCCACGTTGACGGCTCGGGCACGGGGGTCAGCTCCAGCATGGTGCCGGTGTCCACCAGAGAGTATCCCGCCGGCACCGTGGTGGTGTTCGTCAGGAGGCTGCTGAAGTTGGTGTCGCCCGAGTACGTCGCCAGGATGTACGTGCTACCGTCCGGCGTCCCGTTAAACGTAAGGCTCGCGGTGGACCCAAACGCCAGGATGCCGCCGGTTCCCGGGGCACTGAGCACCAGCCGGTCGCTCGTGCTCATCGTGCCCAGATCGGCCGCGTAGGTGCCGTTGAGGTTCAGCGTGCTGGTCAGCGTCAGGATGCCCACCGTGCCGAACGTCCCGCCCGTGATGGCGCTGCCGGCGTTCACCGTCGTGGCCCCGGCGATGGTGCCCGTGCCGCCCAGGCGGCCGTTCAACGTGGTGCCGTTGCCCACCGTCACCGCTCCGCTGCCGGTGCCCGAGCCCGTGGGGTTGTTGACCAGCAGCGTGCCGACGTTCACCAGCGTCCCGCCCGAGTAGGTGTTGGCTCCGGTGAAGGTCTGCGCGGCCAGCGGGTTGTTCAGCGCCAGCGTGATCGCCGTGGTGCCGACCGTGCCGTTCTGGATTACGCCGGAGTAGGTCTGGTTGGAGACGCCGTTCAACGTCAGCACCGACGCGCTGGCGGCGGCCGAGTTGTTCGTCACCAAGCCGTTGGTGCCCACGCCGATCAACCCGGCGACGGTCGCGTTGTGGCCGTTGAGGTCCACCGTGGCCGTGTTCGCGTTGTTGCCGAAGGTCAGATAACCCGTGCCGAGAGTGTTGGCACCGGAAGCCGCAGTGTCGATGACCGTGCCATTGTTGATGACCAGGCCGCCACCGAAGGTGTTCGCAGTTCCCCCGAGTGACAACGTCCCGCCGCCGGTCACGGTCAAGGCTCCCACTCCGGTGGAGTTGAACCCGCCGAAGGCACCCGCCCCTGAGAACTGGGTGCCTGCGACGTTGGTAACATTTCCAGGCAGGGTCACGTTGCCACCTGTGGTGTCAATCGTGCCGCCGTTGATGCCCATCACGACGCCGATGTTGGCGGGGGTGACTGCTTCCGTCTGTCCGTTGATCGCGCCGTTCGCCTGCAAGGTGCCACCGTTGAAAACGATGCTGCCCGCCAAGCCGATGCCGTCCTGGTTGGTGTTCACGATGCCGCCGTTGATGGTCAGCGCCCCGGTGAAGACGTTCGCCCCGCCGCCACTCGGATCGGGGGCGAGGATCAGGATGCCCGGTCCGCTCTTGGTCAGGCCGCTCGTGCCACTCGCGCCAATCGTGGAGGAGATGGTCAGCGCGCCGGCGGCTCCAGGATTGTTCTGGATGACCACCAGGTCCTGCGCGGAACCCGTGACGGTGCCGCCCGTGATCGTGGTGGCATTGCCGCCGACGTTGGGAGTCACCAGGATGCCGCCCGAGGCGATGCTGTTGGCGCCATTGAAGGTCACCGTGTTGGCGGCAGCCGTGTTGAAACGGATGCTGTTGGTGGTGGCTCCGTTGTCGCTCGTGGTGACATTGGTGTTCAGGCCCGTGCCGAACGTATCGTTGCTGTAGCTGTTGATCGTCGAGTTGGACAGCCCGATGATGTTGCCCCCCGACACGTTGGTCGCGTTGGTCGCCCAGTCCGTGCCCCCAACGGTGGCGTAGCCGCCCAGGATGCCGTTGGTGTTCAGGTTGACCGTCGTGAAACCGTTGATCGGGGACTGCACGCCGTCGGCAGCACGAAGTTCACCGTGCCTCCCACCGCGCGCGAACCCGCCCCGCCAAAGCCCACCAGCGTGCCCGCCCCGCTGTTGTTGAGCGCCGTCACCGTCGAGGCCCCCGAGTTGACGTTCAAGCCGCTGTTGAAGGGCTGGCTCGTCGTGCCCGCATAATTGCCGAACTCCACGAACGTGCCCCCGCCCACGTTGAGCGCCACGTTGTTGTTCGCGTTCGAGTACGCTCCCACGTACCCGTTGCCCACCTGGAAAGTGCCCCCGTTGGCCGTCAAGTAGCTCGAACCGATTTCCGTGTTGGCGATGATCTCCGTGCCGCTGTCGAGGACGAAGTTCACCGTTCGCCCGCCCGAGTAATTGCCGATGATGCCCGCAAAGCTCGCCGTGGTCGTCGGCGTGCCCATCAGCGTCCACGCGGCCGTGCCGCCGCTGCTGGAAATGTCGCCGTTGGAAGCGTTCGCCCCCTGCGCGGCCGCCACCAGACCCGAAGTGATGGTGTTGTCTGCCGCCGTTGATGCCGCCACCGCCCGCGTTCGTGTACACCTGGGTGCCAAAGGTCACGGTGCCCGTGCCGAAGGGCGTGCCCCCGCTGTTGTAGCCCAGCCGCCCGCCGTTGAAGTAGAGGCCGCCGCTAAACGAGTTGCTCGCGTTGTAGAAGTTCACGTACCCGCCGCCCCCATTGCCCGAAGCGGCCACCGCCGTCGGCACCCCGTTGTCCACGATCAGCGAATTGATGCTCAGCGACGCCCCATTGCTGCCGTTGGTGATCGACAACTGCCCGCCCGCCGATCCCGTCAGCGTGCCGCCGGTGATCGTGCCGCCATTCGACGCCGCAGCCGTATTCAGGATGCCCCCACTCTGGATCGTGTTGACCCCTGTCAACGTCAGCGTATAGGCCGTGCTCGTATTGAAGCGCAGGCTGTTCGGATTGATTGCTCCAGTCAGCGTCTCGGACGCGGTCATGTCCACGTTGGCGTTGGCGTAGTTGGCTGGCGTCGTGCCTGCCGTCGCCGACGCGGTGTAGGAAGCCGTGGGCAGGCCCGTGATCGCCCCGCCGGGCGTCGCCGGTGCCACCGCCCACGTCGTCTTGCCCCCGTACGTCGCATAGCCGCCCAAGATGCCGTTGACGTTGCCGTTGGTCGTCGTGATCGAACTCGTCGTGTTCGGATTGATGTCCGCCGTCGCCCCGGCCGTCGCGCTGATCGCGCCGAGGTTGAGCGTCTGCGTGGCCGTCGAGGTCGAAACCGCGTCCTCACCCGCCCTGAAGGTCGTGCTCGCAAAGCTCTGCGTCACCGTGCCCGTGCGCGTGTAATTGAACAGCCCCCCGCTCGCAAAACCGCCCAGCACCAGCGCGTTGCTGCCCGTGCCGATGGACCCGTTCGCTCCACCACCACCCAGGTTGAGCGTGCTGCCAGTCACCGTCGTCGTGCCCGTGTACGTGTTCGCACCCGTCAGCGTGATCGTATTGCTAAAGCCGGGGAAGACGAGGTTGCCCGCCCCGCTGAACACCCCCGAGGTGCTCGTGCTGGCGTTGTTGATCGGGTTGCCCACCGTCAACGTGATCGGCGCGGGCGTGGCCGCGTTGTTTTGCAAGGCGATGTTCGGGTTGCCTCCCAGGCCGCCGATGGTGAAAGCATTGCTCGTCACCGCCGCGTCAAACACCAGCACCCCCGTGCCGCTCAAGGTCAACGTGCTGTTTTGCAACGCGAACTGGTTGGCCACGTCCAGCGTGCCCGCCGAAACCGCCGTGCCGCCCGAATAAGTGTTCACCCCGGAGAGGGTCAACGTGCCGCCCGTTCCAACCACCGTGATCGCACCACCGCCGCCGATGGACTGGCTGATGGGCCCCCCGTAGTTGTCCGTGCGATTGAAGGTCAGCGTGCTGTTGTTCTGGATCGATCCCGTGCCGAGCGTGCCCACCGTGCCGCCCGCGCCGACCTGTAGCGTGCCGGCCGAGATGGTGGTCAGGCCAGAATACGTGTTCGCACCAGTCAGGGTCAGCGTGTTCGCGCCGAGCTTGGTCAGGCCAATGGAGTTCGTGCCACCGTTGTTGTTGGTGATCGCATTCGCGTAGGTAAAATTCCCGGGCGACGTGTCGATGCCGAAGCGCGAGCCGTTCTCGAAGCCGCCCGTCGCCGTGCCCAGCGCATTGAGCGTGGCCAGGTCCGTCGCGGAGAAAGTCCCCACGCCGCCGACCTGGAACGCCGCCGTCCCGCCAGCCTGCACGATCAGATTCGACGTGGTCGCGGTCGGGGTATCCGTCGTGCCATTATAGAGAGACACCTCCTTGCCAAAATCGAGAACGCCACGCGCGACCGTGGTCGTGCCAGTATTGGTGTTCGTGCCGCTGACCGTCGTGGTGGAGGTCGTGCTGTTCTGCAGGATCGACTCCGCCCCGGTCAGGTTCGCACTGATGCCGAGGCCTCCCCCGCCCGTGCTGACGTTGGAGATCGTGCCCGTGAAGTTGACCGTGCCCGCCGGCCCGAGGTTGAACCCACCAGCGCTCGTCGCGTTGAAGATCAGGTTGCCCGTGCCCGCGACACCGCCCGTCAGGTTGAACGAGTTACCTCCCGCAGTGTTCGTGTTCACCACGTTCAGGTTGTTGGCCAGGGTGATGAGCCCGCTGAGCTGGAGGGCACCTGCAGTCGTCTCGATGGTGAGGGCACCGGTCGGACCGGAAGCCACGTTGATCGCGTTCGCAAGAACCGGCGCGCCGGTGTTAGCGTTGTAATTGAACGTGGCGGCGCCAGCTCCCGTCGAGGCCGTTCCCAGGGTGAGCGTGCCAGTCCCGAGCGCGGCAACGTTGGCGGACGAGTCCAGCAGCGTGCCCGCCTGGATCGTCACGCCGCCATTGCCGAGCGCGGCGGTCGCCACATTGCCGATTTGCAGCGTGCCGGCATTGATCTGGGTCAGGCCAGAGTTGGTGTTGGCACCCGAGAGCGTCAGCGTGCCCGCACCGGTCTTGGTGATGCCGAAGCCCGCGCCGCCATCGGAGATGATCGAGGAGATCGTCGATGTGCCCACCACGTCGAAGTTGCCACTCTGGCCCAGCACGATGCCCAGAGCCGCCACCCCCGTGCCGCCGGTGATATTGAGGGTGGCACCCGTGCCCACGAAGAACAGATCGGCCGCGTTCGAGCCGACCACCCCGTCGCCCAGGAAGCCCGGGCCGCCGAGGGTGAGCGTGCTGGCCGCCGTGCCGCCGGTGTTGGAGATCGTAATCGCCGTCGTGCTCAGGTCGTTGAGCGAGCCGAAGGTCGCGGGGGTGCCCAACGTGAAAGCGGTCGGGGTCGTGTACGCGACGCCGCTGTTGAAGGTCACGTCGCTGGTCACCGACGGGCCGGTCGTCGCGGCGGTGCCACCCGCACCCGTGCCGGACGTGCCACCGGTCGTGTACGTCGAGGTGGCGTTCAAGTTCGTCTGACCATTGATGACATTGTATTGCGTGTCAGCGGCTTTGGTCTCCCGCCCGGAGAAGAGCGTCACGCCCGCGAACAGGACAATCGCGGGAATGGCGAAACGGGGGCGCGCAACGCGGGAGGACACTCCGGAAGCGAGGATGAAGGGCGTGGTACCGGGGAGGAGGCGATGGATGGGCATAGCGAAGCGGAAAGGGTTCACAAGTGAGGGGAAGAAGGAGAGACGAACGGGCCGGGAGGGGTTGCGTCGCGGCGAAATTATCATTTGCCCTGTCTTACGCAAATCAGTTTTATGTGCGGTTTTCACCCGCAGAAGTGCGCTTTTAAAACGTCGAGTCCGCTGGGGTGACCGCACCAGGACGGTGCCTCGCAGAAAATTTGGATCGTGTTGACGTGGCAATCCTACCTGAAACGAGTCCGAGCCCCTCAATGCAATTTTTCGAGTGAGCGCATGGCCGCGTAAACATCCCGGTTTCGCAAAAGGTCACACCCTGCGCGCGAAAATGGCACTGGAAAAGGTAATGCATTTCTAAAACATTGGATAATGTAAATACATGCGACTTCTCGCGCCGGATGCGCGGGGGTAACGTGCGGAGCCTCTTTGGATACCGTCCGTCTCCACACGAAGAAGCTCGCATCACCCCCCTTCCCCGGATCGCGCTAAACCCCCGGCCTTCCTCGATGCTCGACCATTCCACCGCCTGCTGCTTTTCAAACCCTGGCCACACGTTTCGCGCAGGCCCCGGGTCGGCCTTCCGGTCGAGAAATGGTCAGGTAACTCCGCGCCTCCGCGACGGCCAAACGGCTTTCACGCTGGTGGAGATGCTGGTCGTGCTGGCAATCGTGGGCCTCATTGCGACCCTGATCATCCCCGCGGTCACGTCGATCCTGCGGGGCATGCAGATCAGCCAGAACGGGCAACTGATCGAAAGCCAGTTGGACCTCGCCCGGCAGGCCGCCCTGACGAACAACCGCAGCGTCGAGGTGCGCCTGTGCCAGATCAACGGGAAATTTTCGGCCCTGCTGCCCTTGCTGGTGACGACCACGGTCAACACCATCAACCCGAACCAACCCGTGTACCAGTCGCTTGGCAAGCCGACGTTCATCAGCGATTCCGTGGTGATCGATTCGGGCACCGGTTCGGGCACCACCCTTTCCACCCTGGTCAGTCCCAACGGTGCCGTCGCGGCGGCACCCGTCACCAATTACAGCAACCCGCCGCTGGGGTCGTACGGCCAGAACTACTCGTACGTCTCTTTTCGTTTCAAACCCGATGGCACCACGGACCTGAATCAGTCCTCCCTATGGTTTCTGACGGTGCATAGCGCGACCGACCCGAACCCGGACCCCAACCCGCCGAATAATTACTATACCATCCAGGTAGATGCCTACAGCGGCCATGTTTCGCAGTTCAGACCCTAGTTTCATCCTGCCCTCGCCATGATCTCCCCTCCCCCCGCTCGCAACGCCGACCAAAGCGCGCCCTCGTCAGGGCATTCAGCCTCATCGAAGTGACGCTGGCGATGGGCATCATGGGCTTTGCTTTCGTGTCCATCCTGGGGTTGATGCCCGTGGGGCTGACCAGCTTCCGCGAAACCAAAAACGTCAGCGTGGCCTCCCTGATCGCCCAGCAAATCTTTGGCGAGGTGCAGAGCACCACGTTTGCCGAGCTGATCGGCCCCACGCAACCCGGAAATAGCTGGCAGTTGCCGCCGCCTGGCAGCCAGACAACGGCGACGACCTCGCGCTGTTTCAACGAGCAGGGCCAGGAAGTCTCCCCGACCGATCCCACGGCGCAGGCCAGCGTGGTCTACCGGGTGAACGTCCGCGTGGCGGCGTCCACTCCGTACGTGCAGAACGGGGTGAACACCCCGACGCAGAACGCGGCGTTGGCGAACGTCGCCATCCAGGTCGCCTACAATCCCGGCAACCTGACGATGGATACCACTAACAGTTACTGGACCGGGAAAAGCAACGGAATCACCGTTCCCATGTACACCTACGAAACGCTCGTTGCCCGCAACTTCTGATGATGCCCCCGATGCGGCGTGTCCGGAGATCGCCCGGCTTCACCCTGGTAGAGGTGCTGGTCGCCATGACCGTGTTGATCGTGATCCTGGTGGTTTCCACCCAGGTCTTCAGCGGGCTGCGGACGGTCATCTCGAAAACGTCCAGCCAGATCGCCGAGTTCCGCGAGGCCCGCAGCGCCTTTGAAACGATGAACCGGCGCATCGCCCAGGCGACGCTCAATTCCTACGACGATCTGGACCCGACGGCCACCGGCACGGCCAACGCGTACACCCGGGCGTCGGAGCTGCGTTTCATCTCCGGTGATGCGACGACGCTCATCCCCAGCAGCGGCACGCTGACGCACCCGACAGACGCCACGTTTTTCCAGGCTCCGCTGGGCTACACCAACTTAACCGTGCAGGGCGGCTCCAGCAGCGCGAACCTGACCGGTCTCATCCAGTTGCTCAACACCTGCGGTTACTTCATCGAGTGGAACAGCGACCAGAACCTGCGCCCCCCTTTCCTGCCGGCGTCCATCCCCTACCGCTATCGTTATCGGCTGATGGAGATGATCGAACCCACCGAGAGGTTAGCCGTCTACAACTATACCTCCGGAACGAACCCATCGGTCACCCCGACCCAATCCAAATCCTGGACTTACACGGGCCAGCAATGGTTCCAAAATTCACTGGGCCTCCCCTTGCCGTCCAACGGAGCGTCAGGCACCGGCACGCGCCCCGCGCACGCCATCGCGACCAACGTGCTTTTCCTTGCCCTCTTGCCGATGGTGGCACCCCGGGACGCGCAGACTCCTCCGGGCGGCATGCCGGCACCGGATGGCACCTCCACGGACATCGCGCCGCACTACCTCTACGACACGTCGATGAAGTCGGGCCTGACGCCTGACTCCTACAACCAGCTTCCCCCGCTGATGAGGATTGTGATGATCGCCGTCGAGGAACAATCCTTCGCGCGTTATTATCAGGCACTCCCCGTCGGCACCGATCCCACTACCAGCCTGGGCCTCACCGGTATCCTGACGGATGCTTCCTACAACCAGCGGATGGCGGATATCAAGAAGGTAACCGATGCCTTGACCACGGCCAAGATCAACTACCGGGTGTTTTCCGCCACCGTGACACTCACTCCCAACTGAAGACCCGTCCGGCACCCAGACCGATGTTATGAAAACGAGAGAAACGCATTCCCCCGGCGTCGCCAGACCCTGCCGGATTTCCAATAAAGATTGTCGCCTGCTCATGCCGGCGCGACCCACCGGGACACGGGGGGTGGCGCTGATCATCGTGCTGGCGTTCATCGCGCTGGCGACCGTCCTCGTGGTCGCCTTCATGTCGAACGTGCTGAGTTCGGGGGTCAGCGAGAAGGCCGCGGCATCGGAGACCTCCGCTTCGCAACTGGCTGCGTCGGCGGTGCAATTGGTGGAAGGCACGATCACGAACTCCACCGAACCCGCCGCGGACACCACGGTCGCGTGGGCCTGTCAGCCAGGGATGATCCGTACCTACGGCGGCGGCGGCACCGCCTCCGCCAGCCCGCTGGCCTACTACAAGCTCTATTCGTCGGACAGCATGATCGTCACCACGACAACCTCCCCGAGCATCACCAATTTCAGCTTTGCCAACGAGGTCCCGCAGTACTGGGACAAGTCGCCGGCGCTCTACGCGGACCTGAACGCCCCTTTGCTCACGGGGACCGGCGGCAGCTCGCAGCCGATCTTTCCCATCGTGGACCCTCGCGCGCAAGATTTGGGAGTCGAGGGCTTCTCGACGAGCGCGACAAATAGTAACCTCGACGGCCTGGTCCCCGTCACGGGGGCGGCCGTGGGGACCACCACCGCGGCGGACCCCACCAAGTTTTCGGCTGACAGCACCGCGCGGCTGCCGATGCCGGTGCGTTGGATGTACGTGCTCAAGGACGGCACGATGACCGTACCCGACGGGCCGGTCCCGCCCACTTCGACGAAAAATTTGACCGCGACATGGGGTGGGCAAGTGACCACCAGCGCGGTGCCGACCCTCGCCAACCCGATTGTGGGGCGCGTGGCGTTCTGGACGGACGACGAAGACGCCAAGCTCAACGTCAACACGGCCGCGGAGGGGACCTACGCCGACACGCCGATTGCGAATATCGGCTCGAACGTGATGCCCGGCACCACGACGCCCAGCTCCTTTGTCTATCCGCAGCTTGCGGCGATTGGTGATGTCACGCTCGCCCTGAACCAGGGCGCGCAGCGCGAGTATCAGCGGTATCCGGGCCATCCGGCGACGACCTGTCTATCGCCGGTCTTCGGAACGGTCCTGAACAGTCTCGGCACGGCGGGCACCACCCAATTCCGGGCCACTCTGGTAAAAACGATCACCGATTCCATTCCGCGAGTCTCGGACTACCCCGTCATCACCGGAAATTCCGGCGTCTCGTCGATGGGAGGCACGCAGGACCCGGGGTCGGTGAACACCGCGCCGCTGGTCCCCGACAAGGACCGGCTCTATGCCAGTCTGGATGAATATCAGTTCCTGGCGCCAACGGCCGCCGCGTCGTCACGCAGCGCGCAAACGTTTGGATCGACATCGGATATGCAGAAAACCGAGCAGAACCTCGTGGACACCTGCCGGTTTTTCCTGACCGCGCACAGCAAATCCCCGGAGCTAAATCTCTTCGGGTTGCCGCGCGTCGCCATGTGGCCGACGTGGGATGACTCGAACGCGACGAGACGGAGCGATTTCGACAAGGAGATCATTCATTGCGCGACCATTGCCGCCGCCACCAGCGATCCCCACCGGATGGCCTTTACCCGGAAAGACCCGACCAGTCCGACGACCGATTTCAACATCGCGCGCAATCAGCAGGTCTATGGTTATCTCCAGACCCTGATGGGCCGGGCGGTCCCGGGCTTTGGAGGCAATTTCTCCACCAAATACGGCACGACCGACACGAGCCAGATCCTCACGGAGATTTTCGATTACATCCGTTGCACGAACCTGGCCGATCAAAGCGATGGTCAACTCAAGGCGGACGGCACCGCCGCCGATAGCTACACACCCAGCACCCCGGCCGGGAGCAACAACGTCAACGTGGCCGTCGGACAGGTCGTGCCGACGAAAGGCACGGCTAACAACCGCGGCATTGGCCGGATCGGGACGATCTCGGAACTCGCCCTGGTACTGGTGAAAGTCGATGATCGCGCGGAGTACACGGTGACGCCGGAGGGTCCCAACAATCGCGCCACCAACCTCACTTTTTCCGGCGATTCTTCGCCCACCCTTCCCTCCACCACCATTGACCCGTCGAAACAGACGCTCCTGGAATGGGCTATTCTTCCCAAGTTCTTCACGCCGATGGCGGGTTACGCGGGCTTGGGCAATGATTTCCGGGTTCAATTCGCGGTGAAAGGCCTCAAGATCGGGGGTGTTTCCATTCCCGATAAAGCGGTGGGCACCCTGGCGGATGAATACAATACCGGACGGCTCCCGAACAACGGACGGGACTCCGTCATCGGCGGGCTGATGGGTTGCGGATTTCTTCTGGGAGGGAGTCAGACGCCTCAAACGATGATTCCGACCGGGTTGTGTGTGGTCAATGGCACCAACGCGATGAACGGCTCCTACAATGGTGGGACGGTTACGATTTCGGGCGACGTGGATGTCACGATCTACGCTCCCAACGGCTCGGCCGCGACCGGGGGCACGCCTGTGCAGACCTTGCATTTCGAATTTCCGACAGGTGCTAATCCCGTCCCTATTCCAGCGGTTGTTTATTGGGATTATGATCCCATGACTAAGCCGAATGGTCGTGATGCGACGGGGACTTTTCGAGGCGTCGACCTGGAGCTACAGCTCCTCATCAAAGACGGTAACCTTTAATTACAGCACGGATAAGACGAGTCGGGGAGGGGGGCCAAACGGACGACGGTTCGACAACACGAATGTCTTTGATCATCTACTGAACGACTCTAGTGCGGGAGGCACGGGGAGGGACGTGGTGCGTTCGCTCGTGCCGACTGGCACCTTGAACGGAACGGCGATCAATGGCGATCTGCGCCTGATTGCAGCCAGTTCGGAAGTTTTCAAAGAGTCTTGGAAACTCGCGCAGAAGAATAAAGCAGATGGTACATCGACCATCGCAGGAGGAACGGATGCCACGAGCGCCGACTACCAGGTATCAAGTCTTCGGATGTCACCATACTTTCCAATCGGCGGTGGCGATCAAGGCTCATTGATTCCATTGTCGACTACGATGTCGTATGGTCGCAAGCCTGAAGTACCGCCGGGCATTGCGTCTGCAAAGATGGCGCTAGCGCCTTCTCTCGACGCTGGTAATGCGGGTGACTGGGACAATGGCCCAGGGCTGATGATCGATGGACCCTTCGTGAATAAACCCAACGAGGGCGAGAGTCCGAACCAGACGAATGGCACCGGTGGTATGCCATACATCGGCTCGGGCGAGAACACGAGTAGTTACTACGCGGCCTCCAGCGTGTACTTCTCGCCGAACCTGCAAATCTCCTCGCCGGTCATGCTCGGGTCGCTGCCGGTCGGCCTGGACCACCCCTGGCGCACCCTGTTGTTTCGTCCGGCCAAATTGCCTGGCTTTCAAGGACGGATACACGCATCCCGGCGGGTCGGACGCTACCATCCGGGATCACCTGCTGCTCGATCTGTTCTGGATGCCGATTGTCGAGCCGTACGGCATCAGCGAACCATTCGCCACTTCCGGCAAGATCAACCTCAACACCCAGATCGCGCCGTTCACCTACATCACCCGGACGACCGGGCTGCGGGGAGTTTTGAAATCTGTCATGCTGACGGGATTGAACCCGAATCAAATCGCTTCTGGTACTACCAACACGGTCATCGGCGGCTACAAAAACTCCTACGGCACGGCGACCGGGTCTTCCGTCAATGATAAGGCGACTGATCGCTATCCGCTCGACCTGGATCAGACGTTGAGCCAGATCACGCAAACGCTCGTGAACGCCACGCCGCCCGCCGATACGACGAACCCTTACCCCGAATTCGCGCGGACGACGCATACCGCTGCGTTCCCGAATTTCTTCGTCTCCGCGTCACAAATCTGCGACCTGCCGCTCATCCCGCAAGGTTATCAGCCCCCAGCGGGTACTACTTCCGGGCTGCCGAAAGTATCCACTTTTTGGCAGCAGAACCTCCTGACCGGAGACAACAGCATTGAACGACCCTACTCGCTGATCTATCCGCGCGTGACCACCAAGTCGAACATCTTCACGGTGCACGTGCTCGCCCAGAGCTTGAAGAAAATCGCCACCGATACGAACCAGGCCATATGGAACGAAGGCAAGGATTCGGTCACGAGCGAATACCGGGGCGCTTTCACCATCGAGAAGTATTTCGATCCGAACAGCGATAGCATTACCACTGACACGGCAGGCACCAAACCCTCCGCCTCGAACGACAGCGCGATCAGCCCTTCCGCCGCGGTCCGTAACACCAAGTGGCGTCTGTTGAGCGTGAAGCGATTCGGGCAGTAGGCAGCACCTGAAAATCAGCGGCTTGCCCGCCGCTGCTAGTTGCCTCCTCCCTGCGAAGGGCAACCGCTAACCCCCCGATCCATGATGGAGCATCGTTTTTCCCTCTTCGCCGCGATCCTGCTCGCCTGCCAGTTCTCGGTGGCCGCCCACGCGGCACCGGACCCCGCGAGCGCGCCGGACAAGGCACCGGTCACCGTGGCAGACGGGGGAGACACCGTGACGCTGGCCAACGGATTGATCTCCGTGAAGATCAACAAGGCAAACGGGGATATCCTGGGCCTCCAGTACCAGTCGATGGACATGGTGGGCGGCGGCAATGCCTACTGGAACGTCTACGGGAGCACTCCGGTGGACGACCCGAAAGCGGCGGTGAAAACCCAGGTCAAAGGGACGCCAGTCGGTGTTGACCGTCACGCAGGACCCCGCCCGGAACGGCGGCGAGATCGGCGAAATCGAACTGCTCTTTCCTTACAAGGAAGGAACCAAGGCCGAACCCCTGGACATCGCCATCCGGTATACCCTGCGCCGGGGTGATTCGGGGGTGTACGCCTGGACCAGCGTCACCCACAAGCCGGGTTATCCCGCCTTCGATCAGGAAGCGAACACCTTCTGCATGAAGCTGAACGCGAGCATTTTCGACCATCTCACCATCGACAGCCGCCGAAATCTGCAAATGATCAACGGCTACGATTGGATGCACGGCCAGCCGTTGAACCTGAAGGAAGCCCGGCGCATGACCACGGGCATCCACACCGGACAGGTCGAACATAAGTACGATTACTCGATGTTGTTCGCGGACACCCCGGCGTGGGGTTGGAGCAGCAGCGGCAAACACGTCGGCGTGTGGATCGTCAATCCCAGCATCGAATACCTCAGCAACGGCCCGACCCGCACGGATTACGGCGGCCACATCGACCTGAAAGACAGCCCGAACGCGAACCCGACGCTCCTGTTCATCTGGCACAGCAACCACTTCGGCGGGACATCCATCCCGATCAGCGAACAGGACGATTGGAACAAGGTCGTCGGCCCTTTCCTGATCTACTGCAACAGCGGGTCGGACCCCGACGCCATGTGGAACGATGCGCTGGCCCGCGCCAAGACCGAGAAGGCGGCGTGGCCGTACGCGTGGGCGAAAGCGCCCGGCTACGCGAGTGCCGCGGAGCGCGGGGCGGTCAGCGGGAAACTGGTCGTGCGCGATCCGCAGCAGCCCGGCGCCAGCGCGGGCCACGCCTGGGTCGGTCTGGCGGCAGCGCCCTACACGGGCATGGATCAGGGGAACAAGCCTGTCCACATCACCTGGGACACGGACGGCAAACATTACCAGTATTGGAACCACGCCGACCAGACGGGAGCGTTCACCATCCCCAACGCCCGCCCGGGCAAATACGTGCTCTACGCTTACAACGACGGCATCCTCGGGGATTTCAGCCGCGCGGATGTCTCCGTCGAGGCGGGCAAGACGACCGACCTCGGGACGCTGACGTGGACGCCGGTGCGCCACGGGCGGCAGGTGTGGGAAATCGGCATCCCCAACCGCAGCGCCGAGGAGTTCCGGCACGGCGACCATTATTGGCAGTGGGGTCTCTACAATCTCTACCCGCAGGAGTTTCCCCACGACGTGAATTTCGTCGTCGGCCAGAGTGACTGGTCGAAGGACTGGAACTACGCGCAACCGCCGCACATCGACGCGGCGGGCAAGGTGACGGGGACGACCTGGCGCGTGACCTTCGACATGGCAAAGGTTCCGCCTGGCAAAGCGACCCTGCGCCTGGCTCTTTGCGGCACGCGTGACAGCCAGATCGATATCGCCGTCAACGGCCACCCGGCCGGCACGACCGGTCCCCTCCCCTCCTCCGGCGTGATGCACCGCGACGGCATCCGCGGGATGCAGATCGAGCGCGATCTTCCCTTCGACACCTCGCTGCTGGTGGCAGGCAAGAACGTGCTGGAACTGACGACGCACGCGCGGGCCTGGACCGACGGCGTGCTCTACGATTATCTGCGCCTCGAAATCGAGGACGCCGATTCGACGAAAGTGACGGCGAGATAGCCGCCCTCGCCCGCCTGACCCATTGTCGTCGCACTTCGCGGCTGCATTGACAACCTGCTTTTCGACGGCGTAAGTCTCCTCCACCCGTCCGCAGCCGTTTCCCCAACGTCCAAACGTCTGCCGCACACCCGCACTCCTCCCATGCGCCCCTCATCCAAACGTTTCCACGCCGCCACCGCCCTCGCCGTTCTGCTTGCAACCACGGCAACCCCTGCTTTCGCGGGACGCAATCCCCGCCCCGACCTGACGAAGATGCAGACGCCGGTCTACGAGGTGGAGGGCGATGCGTTCGTGCGCCACAACGGGGACAGCTATTGCAACCGCCCCCTGTACTCCAACCAAATTTACGCCGCCGCGATTGCCGGCGACAAACCCTACTGTGTGGCAGGCATTGAAAACACGGTCTTGGGCAATTTGATGTTCGTGCTGCTCCGGGACGGCAAGGGCACCTGGCTGCACCGTGCCTCCGACGTGACCTCGATCTACCGGCCGGGACGCCTGGAATGGGTCGTCAAGGATGCGGGTTGGGGATCGACGGTCGTTCACCTGGAACTGGTGCCGGTCTCGCACGGTCCAGGTATGGCGGTCCATCTGCGGATGGAAAATGGCCGACCCGGCGACAAGGTGGTTTGGGCGAGCGGCGCGGCGATCACCAGTGAAGCACATTTTCTCTGGCAGTACGATCTGATCAGCCAACACACCGACCTGCGCACGCGCGGATTTGTCCCGGCCGATTGCGCGTACAACCGGGTGGAGGTCAAGGGCAATTCATGGGTCTTGCATGGGCAGCGGCGGTAAAGCCGAGGCTGCTTCGACCGGGCTTTGCAGCATCCCGGCGACGATCACCGTCGCGGACGCAGCCGCCTGGGAGAATCCGGTCGCTTTGGCGGAAAGCCACGGCACGTCGCAGCCGATGGCCTGCGGCGTCGCGCCGGTCTCCCCGGATCAGGATGTATATTGGACGCTTCTGGGAAGCGACGGTGGCAGCAAGCTCGCGCCAGCGGAGGAGTTCGCCGCCGGCATGAAGCGCGAACTGCAAATCGAAAAACAGGTCGTCGTGGAAACCCCGGACCCGTGGTTGAACGCCACGGTCGGAGCCTCCTCGAACGTCGTGGACGGGTGTTTTCGCAACGGCATCTATTCGCATTCCGGGATGCGCTGGTCCACGGCGCTGCTGGGTTGGCGCACCTTGTTCGGCGGCACGGTGTTCGGCTGGCACGACAACGTGAAGACCGACGCAGGGATTTTCATCGCCAAACAAATCACGCAATCCAACTTCACCGCGCCGCATGCCGACCCAAAAACGAATCTGACCAGCCAGGCCCCGGATTCACGGATGTTCGGCAAAGGGCGGATCGAGTTCCAACATCCGCACCATTACGACATGCAGAGCCAGTTTTTCGATCAGGTGCAGCACGCGTGGCGTTGGACGGGTGACCCGGAACTGGAGAAGCTGTTGCGTCCCTCGCTGGAGTTGGATTGCGAATACATCCGGGAGTGCTTCGACCCGGAAAACCTGGGCATCTACGAAAGTTACGCCAACACCTGGCCGACGGATGACCAGTGGTACAACGGCGGCGGCACATCGGAGGAGACGGCCTACGCTTACCGCGCGGAGCGAACCGCGCTCCAACTCGCGCAACGTGCGGGCGATCAGAAGAGTGTCGAACTGCATTCGGCGGCTGTGGTGCGCATCCGCAAAGGTTTTTTCGATCTGCTCTGGTCGCGCGAGCACGGGCACCCGGGGGCGTACCGCGAACAGATCGGCCACAAGCGATTGCATGAGGACGGGTGGCTCTACGCGATCTTCTGCCCGATTGACGCCGGCTTGCTCGACATGGAGCAATCCGCCCAGGCCTTGCACTTCACGGAGTGGGGTCTGGAGCGCATGAAAATGCCCTATGGCGGCGAGCAGTGCTGGCCATCCAATTGGGTGCCCTCGATCTGGTCGGTGCGCGAGATGTGGTCGGGCGACAACTACCAACTCGCGCTCGCGTACTTCCAGACGGGTCTGGCGGACGACGGTTGGAAAGTGCTGCGCGGGACGTTCCCGCAGCAGGCGATGTTCGGGGTGGTGCCCGGCGACATGGGACACCCCTCGGGCGGGACGGATTTCAACGATTGCAACAGCCTGTTCGCGCGGGCGGTGGTCGAGGGAATGTTCGGTTACCGGCCTGATTACACGAACGGGCTCGTCACGGTGGCTCCGCAGTTCCCGAGCGACTGGGACCATGCGTCGATCACGACGCCCGATGTGTCCATCGCCTACCGCACCGCTGCTGGCGGCACGAGTTGCAAGATCACGCTGGCGCACCCCGCTCCGCTCGAAGTGCAACTGCCGGTGTCCACGAGCAACGTGGCGGGCGTCACCGTGGACGGCCAGCCTGTAAAATGGGAAGTGCTGCCCGGCTTCGGACGCAGTGTGGTCAAGGTCACCCTGCCCTCCACCGGGTCAGCCTTGCTGGAAGTGAAATGCGACGACACGCTCAGGACGTATCCGTCCGTCTCCGTTTCCGGCAACACCGGCGACGCCGTTACCCTGCAAGCCGAGGGCGGGCAGGTGGTGGATTTCCATGATCCGCAGGGGACGTTGCAGGACGCGAAGGTGCAAAATGGCGCGGTCGTCGGAACGCTGACCAAAAATGCTGGCGATCACATCGTTTTCGGACTCGTCGCCGTAGGCAAGACTCAGCAATGGAGGATGTTCAAGATTCACACGACGGACGTGCAAGCCGAGCAGGCGCTGACGGCGAAGACTGACGTGCAAGTGCCGGGCACGGCGCGCTGGGACCACATCTCGTTGGACAATGTGCTCAACGGCGACATCCGCACGATTTACCGGCAGGAGTATCTCTCCCCGCGCCCGAATACGTGTTCGCTGCGGCTCTCCACGGACGGCTACTCGACGTGGCAGATGTCCGGGAGCGGACAACACAAAGTGCCCGACATCACCCTGGATGGACTCGCCGCCGTCACCGATGCGGCCGGCCATGTGGTCGCGGGGAAGGGCGTGCCGTTCGGGCGGCTGGACGGGGCGAAGAACATCGCCTTCACGTCGAGTTGGGATAACTGGCCCAAACAGGTCACCGTGCCCGTCAACAGGACCGGCGACGCCGTGTGGTTCCTGTTGTGCGGCACGACGAACCCGATGGAAGTCCGTATCGCCAACGCCGAGTTGCGCATGAAGTACGCGGATGGCGTGGTCGAGAAACTGGCGCTCGTCCCGCCGTTCAACTTCTGGACGCTGTGTCCCTTTGGCGGGGTGGATTACGAATATGTGCGCGACGGGTTCTCGTTGCCGAAGGTGCCGCCGGCCACGGTGCAACTCGGGAAAAACTGCCGCGCCGTTACCCTCGGATGGAGCCTGCGTCCCGGGGTGGCCCTGGAAAGTGTCACCCTGGAAACGCTCTCCGACGAAGTCGTCATCGGCCTGATGGGTGTGACGGTGATGAACAACAAATAGCCGGGAAATCTCCGCCGGTCTGCCGACACCCGGGTGAAAACAGAATCCTTCCGTACCGTGCATCGTTTTCAGCGATATTTATCCAGGGAACCATGAAAGTTGTCGCCAAAATCTTGTTTGTCGGTTTGCTTCTGCTGCCTTTGGTCCCAGCCCACGCGCAGAGCGATCCCGAACGCGAGTTCAAGCAAATCCAAACGGATCGGGAAAAAGCCATCAAGGATGTGACCGAGCCCATCACGCAGCGCTACAAGCAGGATGTACAGGCGGCGATTGACCCAATCAACGTGCGCTATCAAACCTCGTTGGAGCATCTCCTCGAACGGGCCACCCGCGAAGCCGACGTCAATACGGCCGTGAAGGTGAAAGCCGCGCTGGACCTCCTCCCACAGGTGGTGGCCAAACAACTCGCAGGCACCTGGGCGTTGCAGACGAACACCGGCTACGCTGCCACCGTGACCTTTCAATCGACCGGCACCGGCACGCATTCCCGCACCGGGAATTTCCGCTGGCGGATCGAAGGAACGACGCTCTACCTCGGGCCGACGGATTTGGATGACCGGTTTCAGCTCCCCGTCAAGGACGGCAAGTTGCAAGGCTCCAACCGTTTCGGCTTGGTGTTGACCCTCACCCATAAGTGATCGCGCGTCCCCCACCCTTGATATTGCTTTGATTAAAAGGTAGGCCCCATGAGAAACATCCCTTCTGATAAACAGGAATCGAAACGGGAACTCCCGATCAAAGATGAATCGACGGGAATTTAACAAATTGCTCGGGTTGGGCGCGGCGGGTTTTTATCTCACCCCGCGCGACTACGCTCAAGGATCGCCGGTTCACCCGCTTCCTGGTCGCGTGCTGACGACCGATCTTGGCGGGGATGCCTGGACCTTTAGTCAAGACGGCGCGACCGAATCCCTGCCGGCCCGGGTCCCGGGCGATCAATACACCGACCTTCTGCGGGCCGGCAAGATTCCGGACCCCTATGTCCGCGATAACAACAAACTCGTGCAATGGGCGGCGCAGAAAAGCTGGATTTATGAGCGGACGTTTCAGGCCGATCCCGAGCAACTTGCCCCGAAGAATGTCGAACTGGTTTGTCATGGCCTCGACACCTTCGCCACGGTAACCCTGAATGGGGTCCGGCTCGGCTCGACCAACAATATGTTCCGAACCTGGGTCTTCGATGTTCGCCATCAGATCAAGGCCGGTCCCAACGTGTTACAGATCAAGTTCGACCCGTTGCCCGACGATAAGGAAATCGCCGCGATGACGGCCGCTTACATCGCGGCGCATCCGGAAGTCGATCCGCCTGTTGCAGCGACGCCATCTCCCAGCCCGGCTCCGGCGGGAGCCGCGCATCCGCGCGTCATATTTCATCCGCGCAGTTGGGTCCGGAAAGCGCCCTACCAGTGGGGATGGGATTGGTGCAAGCCGATCCTGACCGTGGGCATATGGAAGAAGATTGAATTACGCTCCTACGACTCGATGTTGTCCGATCTCGCCGTGGTCCAGCATCACGGTCCTGACGGCTCCGTCGAACTCGATCTCAAGCCGGAAGTCCGCGGTGCCGTGCCGACGGGGTGCCGGGTGCGGGCGCATCTCCTGGAGGATGGCGCGGCGGGCGAAACATCGGCCGAAGTCAAGGAAGGGTCGGCTTCGCTCTCGCTGACGGTTGCAAAACCGAAACTATGGTGGCCGAACGGCATGGGTGATCCGACCCTCTACACCGTGGAAGTCCAGTTGATGGACCCGGACGGGCAACTGCTGGACACGATGCGCAAACGCGTCGGGCTGCGCCGGTTCGAAACGGTGGTCGATGGCCGCCTTCTCACCCTGAAGGTGAACGGAGAGCCATTTTTTGGAAAGGGCGCGAATTGGCTGCCGCCGGATAATCTCATCGCCCGGATCACCCCGGAAATCCTGCGCCGGTCGATAGAGGATGCCGCCGCGTGCAATTTCAACATGCTTCGCCTCTGGGGCGGCGGCTATTACGAGGACGACTCGCTGTTTGATCGTTGCGACGAGTTGGGCATCGCTCTGATCGCCGAGTTCAAGTTCACGACCACGTGTTACCCGGTCTTTGACAAAGACTTTGTTGCCAACGTGACCGCGGAGCTGGAGGACCAGATCCGCCGCCTCCGGCATCATCCCTCGATTGCGATCTGGAGCGGGAACAACGAGATCAGGAATTTCGTGGGTTACACGGAACTCTTCGACAATTTAATCGGCGGGCAGATGCGCCAGCTTGCGCCGGGGCAGGCTTACGTACCATCCAGCGGCGGCTACGGCGCGAAGGACGCTCACGACTGGGGGCTCGGGCACGGCCGCAACCCCTTCTCCCGTTACGCCCAAACTCATGGCTTCGTCGCGGAGTTCGGAGTCCAATCCTATCTCGAGCCGGCTTCGACGCTGAGCTTTGCCACGGAGGCCGACCTTGCCGCCGGGGTTGACTCGCCGATCCTCCATTACCATGAATGCTCTGCGCAAGACGAAATCCTGAAGCAAGTGATCCGTTACTTCGGGAAAGCTCCGGATAAGATCGACGACGTCTTTTGGCTGAGCCAGATCGTGCAGGCCTTCGGCATCCGCTTCGGCGTCGAGCACTGGCGCAGGGACCGGCCGAAATCCACTGCCGCGCTGGTCTGGCAATACAATGATTCCTGGCCGGGGCAGACGTGGTCGATGGTGGATTACTATCATCGGTGGAAAGCGTTGCAGTATCATTCCCGGCATATGTTCGCGCCGCTCCTCGTCTCGGGAGATGTCGATGCGGGTCGCGGAGTCGTTGATATTTACGTGGTGAACGACCGGCGGACGGGAGGAAAGGCGAACCTCTCCTGGAACCTCGTCACCACCGAGGGGAAATCCTTGCGTGGAAAAGACACCACGATTGATCTTCCCGCCAACGGCAGCGCCCTGGTCGAAACAGTGAGTTTGACTGACGCCGAGAAACAGGGAGGACTCGCCAATCTCCTCCTGTGGATGACCATCACTCCGCAGAACGGACCAGCGGAAACTAACATCGCTTACTTCGTCCTACCCGGACAACTGACCCTTCCGGTTCCTACTCTGAAAACGGTTGTGGCAGGAGCGGGCAAGCAATTCACCGTGACTCTCAGCAGCCCGCAGCCCGCACTCTGGACCTGGCTTAATTTCGAAAAGGACCCCAATGCGAGGTACTCAGACAATTTTGTGCATATCCAGCCCGGTATTCCGGTCACGATCACGGTAGATTGCGAGGAAAGCCATTCCGTGGAGGATTTCCGGGCTCAGCTCAAGGTCCGCAGCGTCAGAGAGTTCATCACTCCGGGCCTCGCGCTGCCGGTATTTCCTCCCGGATGGCTCGACCCCGCGGCGAGTCCGGCGAACGTCCAGCCACCGGCAGCAAGCACGCCGCGCTAAATCGTTTCTCAGTTGCCTGTCCGGTGTTGCAGCCCCGGCAGGGGCGCAAGAGTTCAGCCCACGGCGTGAGCCGTGGGTGGCAACCGCGAAAGGGCCCAGCCCCGGCAGGGGCGTAAGAAAACACGGCGGCCTTGCGAGGACCACCGGGCGGGTTTTCTTACGCCCCTGCCGGGGCTGGCCTGGCTGGCGATCTTTCCCACGGCTCGCGCCGTGGGCTCAACGACTACCGGCTCAAGCCGGTAGGATGCGATGGGACTAAAAGTCCGGTGGCGGCTAGAAGCCGCTTGGAAAGCCCCCGGCCCGGGCCGGCTGGCAAGGCATCGGCGGCGACCCCTGGCCTCACGGCGGGTCGGCCACGATGCGGAACGTTCCCTCGCCATCCTCGTCCCACTTCTGCTCCTCGATGTAGCGCTTGATCGTCTTCTCATCGACCGCTCCGACCGTCGCGCAAAAGTAGCCCCGTGCCCACAGGTGCTGGCCCCAATAACGCTTCTGCAAACTCGGGAACTCCTCCTGCAGCTTGCGCGAACTCCTGCCCTTCAAGTACTGCGCCAGCTTGGCCGGCGACAACACCGGCGGCGCGCTGACGAGCAGATGCACGTGGTCGGGCGACACCGCTCCACGCACCACCGCCACCTCCCGCGCCCGGCAAATCTCGCGGATCAGGTCGCGGCAACGCACCGCCAGGTCCCCCTTGAGCACCGGCCAGCGGTACTTGGTCACCCAGATCAGGTGGTACTTGCAGTCCGAGACCGTGTGCCCACGATGGTGGTAGTTGGCCATGCAGCCGCCCACCTTAACGCGCCACCCGCCACCCTCCAAGGCAGACCGTCTAAAGACGGTGGGCTCCAACCCGGCACCTGGATACTGAACTCTTGCGCCCCTGCCGGGGCTTGAGGAAACCTTACACACAAACGAAAAACGCTGTAGGTGCTTGCCAAAGGACCGGGGAGAATTTGACGTTCTACCGGGTGTTCGGCCATAACCACCACAGCGCACTGGTGACGCCGCGCGGATAGTGGCGGCAGCCGTACGCGAGGTGGGAACTCGTGAAAAACTGATCGGTCCAGCAGACCGCCGACGCACCGAGAACTTCATAGGCGTAATGCGCGCTGTCCGCCTTCTGGCCGGTGGCCGCGCTTTTCACGTCGAGAATGGTTTCCGCGATGAATTGATTGAGGTAGACCTTGCTCACCCAGGTAGTGGAACTAGTCGAAGACAGGTTCCACGCGCCGGTCTGCGCGTCCAGGCAAACGCCCGGCACCAGGATCGTCTGCAAATGGGTTTTCAGCCGGCCGATCAGGTCGCCATTCGGACCGTCCAGCGCGACTTCCTTCTTCAAGCCCATCATATATGGATAGACCAGTCCCTCGACAGCCGGGATGATCACGGAAGCACTTTTCCCCCCGAAGATGGCGGGAAACAGCCGGCGGTTTTCGTCCCAGTGCGATAGCAGACCCTTTTTTGTATAACTCACTGCGGCCTCCGCCTCTTTCGCTAATCCCGCCTCGCCAAGCTGGAGAAACACGGGCTTGAGCATCAGATAACATGCGAACGACTTTACCGTGATGTACAGACTGTTGACCGGATGTACCAAGGAAGCATCCATTGCGTCATAGGTGGTGATCTCGCTGCCGCGGTCGCCGAGCATCGACGTGTACGTGGTGATGCCGTCGCGTTTGGCGGGGTCGATGTCGTCGCGCAACTGCATCGACTTGAGCGCACGCCGGAAAATGTCCCGGTTGCGCTCCAGCCACGCGTTATCACCCGTCGTCTTCCAGTACAATGCGGCGCAGAGGATCCAATTTTGCAGTTCCTCCTGCGTCATGGGCCTGGAGTAAGCGGCACCCTTCTCGCGCGTGGAGAATTTCACCCGCGTCCCCATGTCGTGCCCGAACCCTAGGCCGCCCGGGAAGCGCTGGGTCTGACCGGGCAGCGAGAGTTCGTCGTCGTACGAAAACGTCTTGGTGAAGAAGTCCAGTTCGTTGCGCACCGTCCAGGGGTGCATCGCCAGCTCGTAGAAAACGTGGTCGACCGTCAGGTCAAACGTGTTGGCGAACGCGCACTCGCCTTCGATCACCGACCAGATGGGGTCTTTCTTCCCGGTGGCGAGCAGAACCGTGTTGTATTGGTAGGAATGCAGAGCATCCCCGGCGAGGAATTTCCTCTCGGCGTTTTGACCGCAAGAGGCGACTTGCTGATCTACCTCCCCGCAGCGGCTCACGATGGCGGGCAGGCTGCTTTCCGCGGTTGTTAGCACGTCGTTCACGTCCGCAAACAGAGCGGCGCACATGAACTTTAGCGGAGGCATTTCCAGTTGCGGGAGTTCGCCGGGCTGGTACTGCACGATGTAGAAGGTCACCGTCTTTTCCGCCCCTGGCGGCACGTGCACACAGAACGCGGAACTCGCGCCGTCCACGCCGAAAGCCTGCTTCGCCTGATCGGCGCTCAATAACTCGGCGTCGCCGGACTTGACGGCAATCGTGCTATCCTGCGCGACCACGTAGCCGTCGAAACCCTTCAACCCCGTGGCGCGCTCCGCCGCTTGCGCGAGACTAAAAAGCAAGCGGGTCTCGTCTTTGCCGACGCGGTTATCGATGTGGTACTGCATGTACGTCGCCGGCAGCACGAAGCGGCGCTTTTCCGCGTCCGAAGCCTTCTCCCAGTCCTGCATGGCCCACACGGGGGTGTAGTGGTTCCAACTCACGCCCATCGGAATCTCCCAACGATCCGTGCATGCGCCGAGCACGCGGGTGACTTCCTTGTCCTTGATGACCGCCTCGGCGGGCAGCGAAGGTTGCTTGACGGCGAAGGGCATCAGTCGCTCCGTTGCGCCGTTTTTCACCGCGATAATCATCCCCTGGTTAGGCACCAGTGTCCCCTCACCGCCGGGCTGCTTGCAGACCTGCACGCCGCCGCTGTTTTCCATCCCGTAGAGGAACGAGGACCAGCAGCCGACCGGACTGTGATCGACGTTGAAAAACGGGACCTCGCCGACCTTGACCTCATGGAACGGGCGCGAGCGCGAGTCCAGCAACGTCAGGCGTTCGGGCTTCTCCCAATCCTTCGCCGTTGCAAAGGCAAGTTCCCGGCCACCGGCGTCTGTGATGCGTGCGTAGCTGACGAACGCCGGCTTGTCCAGGCCGGTGAAAAGCAGGGTGAGCGAGCCACCCGCATGGTTCAAAGTGGTCTTCATCACCCACGGCTTGAACGCACCGCCGGCTTTGGACCACACGTCCAGATTCGCATCGATGGGCGTGCCGTTGGCGGCAATCGAAAACGTGCGTTGCTGCGCCGCTTTGCTTTCCGTGTCCACGAAGCCGAGTTCGACGCTCAGGGTCTGCGCGTCGAGGCTGCGGACAAAAAGCTCGAACGTGTTCCCCACGACTTCGGCGGCGTACAACTCCGGGGGAGTTTCCGGCGGCAGCTTGGCCGGATCGAGGACGCGATACCTGGCCTGGCCTTCGCGCAGAATTTTCACCGGCGCGCCGGTGGCGTCGGCTGCAAACACTCGATGCGAAGACAGGGTGACTGCCGCGATGAGGATGGCGGAAAAGAGAAGAGTTCTGCGGGATTGCATAGAGGATGGAATGTAAGAAGCCGCTCGGGACCTTCGAGGAGCCTCCAGCCGTAGTCGAACGTCGCGTCTCGTAGGCCAGGAATCCCACAAGCAGAGCACACCTTTATCCGAAAGACGATCTTTTACCGCGTCGATTGATGTGTGATTTTGCAGGGTGAGATGTGAGATTTTTGGCGACGCGGAATCCGATTGCGATAGGATGGGAAGCCCGTCGCTCAGGCGTCCCCGCGCATTCGCAGGTGCCGCTGGACGAAATGCACCGGCGCGCAGCCAAGATGGCTTTTGAAGAGCCGCGAAAAGTGCGCCTGATCGGGATAACCCACGTCGAGCGCCACGTTCTTGACGGGGAGCCGCGCGCTGGCGAGCAGATCGGCCGCGTGCTTCATCTTCCATCGCGTCAGGAACTTGCACGGACTCGTTTGATCGAATTGCTTGAATATCCGGCAAAGATAGTTCGGGCTGACGCCGAGTTCGCGGGAGATATCTCCCAGGTCGCGCAGGCGGCGGCAGTTCACTTTGATGAAATCCTGCCACTGCTGGAAACGCGAAACTAGCGAGGCTTCCTCCGCTCTCACGGGTTGGATCGCCTCGGCGGCCTTCAGCGCGATGATCCGCAGATAGCTCGCGCAGATGCGTCTCGAAAATTTGGTGTTCCTCGCCCCCTCGTCGAGCAACTGCTCGAAGAGCGCGCTTACCCTTTCGACCTCCAGTGTCTGCGCCACATGCCCCGGCACGAGGCCGCTTTCCTTCAGCATTCGCAAGGCTTCGTCACCCCAGAAATCGACGAAGTATTTCGTCATGGGCCGCGGCGAAAGATTGATGATCCGATGACGGGTCGCCGGTCCGTACAGGAAAATAACGCCGGCATGCAGCGGATAAGAGCGGCGGTCGAAGACGAGTTCGCCCGTGCCGCTTGCCACGAACTCCAGCGCATGACAGGGAAAACTCTCCCGCGCAACCGTATAATCGGGATTGCATCGCTCTCTGCCGACAACGGCAATCCGGATCGGGCCGGAGGCCGCCACGCGGGCTTCCAGATGACAGTACCGGGCTTCGGAAACCTGGCTGGAAAGCGGCAGGACGGACCGGCGTGGGGGGGAGCGGTTTTCGCGGTCATGTGTGAAAATATCCAACACTTCGCAAAGCTCGTCCATTCCCAACCTCTGGTTCGTCCATCAGGCTGCTACATGGCGCGTCCGATGTTTCGGCGCACCGTCCCCCCAACATGAAATATCGTCCTCTCGGGAGCACCGGCCTGAGTGTCTCCGTCGTCGGCTTCGGCGGCTCGTCGCTGGGCAACGCCTTTCGTGAGATCGACGACGACGAGGGCATCCGCACCGTGCATGTCGCGGTCGATCACGGGATCAACCTCATCGACACCGCACCCTATTATGGGTTGACCAAGGCGGAAACCGTTTTGGGCAAAGCGTTGCGTGAGATTCCGCGCGAAAAGTATCTGCTCGCCACGAAGGTCGCGCGCTATGGCTATAAAGAAGAGGATTTCGATTTTTCGGCCGAACGCGTGAAGCGGAGCGTGGACGAAAGTCTCGCGCGCCTGGGCGTGGACTACGTGGATTTTATCCAAGTACACGACATGGAGTTCGGCAGCATCGAGCAGATCATCACCGAGACCATCCCGGCGTTGCGAGAGGTGCAGGCAGCCGGCAAGGCGCGGTTCGTCGGCATCACCTGTCTGCCGCTCAAATTGTTCAGGCAGGTCATGGATCGCGTCGAGGTCGATCAGATTCAATCCTACTGCCATTATTGTCTCAACGACACGGCACTGGCGGACTTGCTCCCGTACCTGAAGGAGAAAGGCACGGCCGTCTTCAACTCCGCGCCGCTGGCCATGCGCCTGCTCAGCGCCGACGGCCCGCCGGACTGGCACCCGGCACCGGAAGCGGTGCGCCAGAAGTGCGCCGAGGCCGCGCGGTTCTGCCGTGAACGCGGCGCGGATTTCGGCAAACTGGCGTTGCAATTTTCCGTTGCCAACGAGGCGATTCCGACCCACATCATCGGCACGGCCAGCCCGCGACGCATCCTGCAAAACATCCGCGAAGCCGAGGAACCCATCGATGAGCAACTGCTCGCCGACGTGCAAGCCATCCTCGCGCCCATCCACAACGTCACCTGGGCCTCCGGCCGACCGGAAAACAACTGAGCGGTTCGCCGTTTTCCTCCCGTCATGCTCAAGCACGGCATCCTGAATCCGCATCTCAACTCGCTACTCGCGCGCGTCCGCCACACGAATGCGCTCGTGGTCTCCGACCAGGGATTTCCTTTCTGGCCAGGGGTTGAAACGGTGGATATCTCGCTCGTGAAGGACGTGCCGACGGTGCTACAGGTGATCGATGCCATCCGTGAGAATTTTACCGTCGGCAAGGCGTACATGGCCGAGGAATTTCTCGCCCACAACTCCGACGAAACCCGAGCGGCGTACACTCGTGCCCTCGACGGTGTGCCGCTGGCCTATGAATCGCACGAAGGCGCTTTCAAGCCCCGCGTGCCCGGTGCCATCGGCTTGATCCGCACCGGCGACAGCACGCCGTACAGCAACGTCATTCTTATTTCCGCCTGAGCGCAGTTCTCCCCCTTTCCGTGAAAACAATCCGACTCGAAGAACCCGGTCGTCTGACTTTGCTAACGACCGAACCCGCCACCGCGCCCTCGGCCGGCGAGGCACTGGTGCGAGTGCATCGCATCGGCGTGTGCGGCACGGACATTCACGCGTTCAACGGCAAACAGCCCTTCTTCAGTTACCCGCGCATCCTCGGGCACGAACTCGGCGTCGAGGTCGTGGCTGTCGGCGCGGGGGTGTCCAACGTCGCGCCCGGCGACCGCTGCTCGGTCGAGCCGTACATCAACTGCCAGAAATGCATCGCCTGCCGCCGGGGCAAGCCGAACGCCTGCACGGCTATCCAGGTGCTCGGCGTCCACACCGATGGCGGCATGCGCGAGCAATTCGTCGTCCCCGCCCGCAAGCTCCATCCCTCCGCGAAACTGACGCTGGACCAACTCGCGCTCGTCGAGACGCTGGGCATCGGAGCGCACGCGGTGGAGCGTGCGGCGGTGCAAGCGGATGAATTTGTCCTGGTGATCGGGGCCGGCCCCATCGGGCTGGCGGTGACGCAATTCGCCATCGAAGCCGGAGCGCGCGTGATCGTACTCGACATCAACGAGGCACGGCTGGAATTTTGCCAGCGGCAACTCGGCGCGGCGCACACGATCCACGGCGCGAACGAGAACGTGCTCGAAGCGTTGCAACGTATCACCGATGGCGACCTGCCCACGGCGGTGTTCGACGCCACCGGCAGCCCGCGATCCATGATGGCGTCCTTCGAGTACCCCGCGCACGGTGGGCGTTTGACGTTCGTCGGTTTATTCCAGGGTGAAGTGGTTTTTAACGACCCGAATTTCCACCGCCGCGAGATGACGCTCCTGGCGAGCCGCAACGCGCTACCCACGGATTTCACGCGCATCATCCGCCTGATCGAGAGCGGGCGCATCGACACCACGCCCTGGATCACCCACCGCGCCGTTTTCGCCGACGCCGTCGGCCTCTTCCCGTCCTGGGTGAAGCCCGAGACTGGCGTTATCAAGGCCATGATTGAACTCTAGTCATTCACCTCGTTCCCCCACCCAAAACAATGCCCGCTTCCACCCTCGCCCCCGCCAAAAGAAGCATCTTCACCACCGATGATGGGAGGTATCTGTTCACCACGTTCGTGCTCGTCACCTCCCTGTTTTTCATCTGGGGGTTCTGCAACGGGCTGATCGAGATGATGGACAAACATTTCCAGTCCACACTTAGCTTGACCAAGGCCCAGTCTTCGATGGTGCAGTTTGCGAACTTCACCGGCTACTTCTGTATGGCCATCCCGTCCGGCCTGTTGGTGAAACGCTATGGATACAAAGGTGGCATCCTGATCGGCCTCGGGCTGATTTGTCTGGGTGCGCTCTGGTTTGTCCCGGCGATTAACATCGGCCGTTTCTGGGCGTTCCTCGTCGGGTTGTTCGTCATCGCCACGGGGTTGACCTGCCTGGAAACGATTGCCAATCCTTACACGACGGTCCTCGGTTCCCAGAACTACGCGGCCACGCGCATCAACATCGCCCAGTCTTTCAACGGCATCGGCGCGATGTCCGGCCCCCTGATCGGCGGCACCTTCATTTTCTCGCAGACTTCTGTCTCCAACACGAGTAACCAGAGCTTGTACGTTCCGTACGTGGGAATCGCCGTGGTCGTCGGCCTGATGATCGTCGTCTTCTGGCGTTCGAACATCCCCGAGGTCAAGGCGGAAGACGATTACCACCTCGACGACAGCGTGCCGACGGAAGTTCCGAAATCAATCTGGACGCATCCTCATTTCGTCCTGGCAGTCGTGGCGCAATTTTTCTACGTGGGCGCTCAGGCCGGTATTTTCAGTTTCTTCGCCAATTACATCACCCAGGATATCCCTCCCCTCAGTGCGGCCGTGGCAGGTCATCTGCCGACCGCCTGGACCTACCTGAAAGACGGGCAATATCTTGTGACCGACTTCGGCTCCACCCGTCTTTTCTCCCTCGGGGGCCTCGGCTTGTTCCTGATCGGTCGATTCCTGGGAAGTGCGCTCTTGCGGGTGTTCTCGGCGCATCTGGTCCTGGGCGTGTTCGCCGCCCTGGATGTGGTCGCTTGCCTGCTCGTGTTCATGAATCTCGGGTGGGTCTCGGTGTGCGCCCTTTTCGCGGCGTTCTTCCTCATGTCGATCATGTTCCCGACGATCTTTGCGCTGGGTATTCATGGGCTGGGCAGCCGGTCCAAGATTGCTTCTTCCTTCATCGTCATGGCCATCGTGGGAGGCGCACTCCTGCCTTTCATCATGGGGTCCATCGCGGATTCCTATCACTCGATGGCCCCCGGGTTTGTGATGCCGCTGGTTTGCTTCGTCGTCGTGGCTCTCTACGGTTTTCTCTGGCCCAGGTTGAGCCGCTCGGAGGGCATCCAGGGTTCTGCAGTTACCAATCCGCATTGACCTCGTTGTATGCGGATCGATTCGCACCACCATTTCTGGAAGTATGACCCAGTCGAGTATGACTGGATCGGGCCGGACATGGGCAAGCTGCGGCGGGACTTTTTATTGACCGACCTCGCTGAAGAGACAGCGTCCGCCGGCATCGATGGCGTGGTTTCCGTGCAGGCGCGTCAGAGTCTGGCGGAAACGGCTTGGCTGCTGGAAATAGCCGGCGGCAGCGAGTTGATCAAAGGCGTCGTCGGTTGGGTTCCGCTGATTTCTCCGACGGTGCAGGCCGATCTGGAACGTTTCGCCGGGCACGGGAAGCTCCGGGGGGTACGGCACGTTCTGCAAGGCGAACCGGACGACCGCTACATGCTGCGCGAGGATTTCGACGCTGGCATTCGCGCGTTGGAAGCGTTCAACTTGGTGTACGATATCCTGATTTTCGAGCGCCAACTCCCTCCGGCCATCGAACTGGTGGACCGGCATCCTTCGCGGGTGTTCGTGCTCGATCACATCGCCAAGCCGCGCATCAAGGACGACGTGTTCGAGCCGTGGAACCGGAACATCCGCGAACTCGCCAAACGGCCCAATGTTTACTGCAAGCTCTCCGGCATGGTGACCGAGGCGAACTGGTCCGACTGGAGCGACGAGCAACTGCGGCCTTACATCGACACGGTGCTGGCAGCGTTTAGTCCCGCGAGGTTGATGTTCGGGTCGGACTGGCCCGTCTGCCTCGTTGCCAGCACGTATCGGGGCTGGCGCGAAACGGTCGGCAGACTCACCGCTGGGTTATCCACCGATGAACAGGCCAAGCTCTTCGGCGGCACGGCGACGGAGGCTTATTCCTTGAACGCTTGAAGATCCGCACGCCTCCTGCATTCTCCACTCCACACTCCATGAAAATTGAGCCACATACCCTCGGCATGGGTGACCGCTTCGCGCACCAGGGCCGCGCGCAACTCCAAGCCATCCTGCAAGCCCGCGACGCCGGGCTGAGCGTTCACCCCGTTTGGAATAAATCCAACCGCGAACACACGATCATCCACAGCGAACCCGCCGACGTGCGCGCCGAGGCGGACGCCGCCGTGGCGGCTCTCGGATGGGACAGGGCCTACTACGTGGACGCGGACCACATCGGCCTGAAAACCGTTGACCGGTTCATCGCGGGCAGCAATTTCTTCACGCTCGACGTGGCCGATTTTTCTGGCAAACCCGCCGATGGGGCAGCGATTGACGCGTTCGTCGCCGACATGGGGAAACTGGGCGATTCGCTGACGATTGCCGGGGTCGGCAAGCCCCTGATCCTCGACGCGGATGCCGTGCGTGCAGCGGCGGGGAAATTCCTGCTTGCCATCCAGGAAGCCGGGCGCATCTACCGCCACGTCGAAGCCGCCAAAGGGTGCGATCAATTCGTGACGGAAGTTTCCATCGACGAGACGGATTCTCCGCAAAATCCCACCGAACTGCTCCTCATCCTCGCCATGATCGCGCGGGAAGGGATCCCCGCGCAGACGGTCGCGCCGAAGTTCACCGGGCGCTTTAACAAGGGCGTCGATTACGTCGGAGATTTGGCGCAATTCGAGAAGGAGTTCGATGAGGACATCGCCGTCATTGCCCACGCTGTCCGGGAGTTCGGCTTGCCCGGCACATTGAAACTCAGCGTGCATTCCGGAAGCGATAAATTCTCCCTTTATCCGATCATCAACCGGCTGATCAAAAAACACGGTTGCGGCTTGCACGTGAAAACGGCGGGCACTACCTGGCTCGAAGAGGTCATCGGCCTGGCGGAGGCGGGTGGCAACGGGTTGCAGATCGCCAAGGACATCTACGCAGGCGCGTACGGGCGCTTCGACGAACTCACCGGCCCCTACGCGACGGTGATCGACGTGAAGATGGCACGACTGCCTGACCCAAAGACGGTCTCCGCCTGGAGTTCCGAGGAATACGTCAACGCTTTGCGCCACGATCCCGAGTGCCCGGGTTACAATCCTGACTTCCGGCAATTGATCCACGTCGGCTTCAAGGTCGCCGCCGAAATGGGCAGCCGCTATCTGGACGCGCTCACCGCGAACGAGGCCGTCATCGCGCGCAACGTGACAAACAATCTGTTTGCCCGTCACCTGCGACCCATCTTTGGATGATTCGCCCGGGCCATCCTCGTCCCTCTCCGCAAGCAACCACGCCTCCCATGAAAATCAGCCGAATCCTCCCCGTCAGATTCCTGGCAATGAGCACTTCCCTCGCGGCCATCGGCAGCGTGCACGACCTGGCGGCGCAAACGCCCACGGCCGCTCCCGTCGTGATCGCGCCGGACGAGATCGCCGCCGGGCCTTTCAAACCCACGGATGAATCGCTCAAGCAGTACCAGTACCCCGATTGGTTCCGTGATGCGAAGTTCGGTATCTGGGCACACTGGGGACCGCAGGCCGTGCCGCGGCAAGGCGATTGGTACGCGCAGAAGATGTACATCGGCGGCGGCGATACCGACCCCAAGACCGGAAAACCCAGGGGGACGGACCGCGACTACACCGATCATCTGCAAAGGTACGGACACCCGTCCAAGTTCGGGTACAAGGACATCATTCCGCTTTGGAAGGCCGAGAGGTGGGACCCGGACCACCTGATGGCGCTCTACAAAAAAGCCGGCGCGAAATACTTCGTCAGCATGGGCTCCCACCACGATAACTTTTTCTTGTGGAACTCGAAGATTCACCGCTGGAACTCCGTGCAGATGGGTCCGCACAAGGACGTGGTCGGCACCTGGCAGAAAGCCGCGCAAAACGAAGGCCTGCACTTCGGCGTGTCGGAGCATTTGGGAGCCAGCTACCACTTTTTTCAGCCCAGCCACGGCGCGGACAAAACCGGCCCCCTGGCCGGTGTACCCTACGACGGCAACGATCCGCAGTACGAGGACCTGTACCATTCCAAAGCCGCTCCCGGGGACACCGGCTGGCTGACCACGAATACCGCCTGGCACCGCGAATGGTTTAACGATGTCAAGGAACTGATCGATAACTACCATCCCGACCTGCTCTACTCGGACAGCGCGCTGCCTTTCGGCGACGTGGGCCGCAGCATGCTCGCGCACTATTACAACGATAACGCCGCGAGAAACGGCGGGCAGGTGCAGGCGGTCTACAATTGTAAGCAGGAGTCTGAAGGAAAGTGGGTGCAGGACCTGGAACGCGGCGTGAAGGACGGGATCAACCCGCAGCCGTGGCAGACCGACACTTCCATCGGCGATTGGTTCTATCGCACCGGGCAGAAGTACAAAACTGGTTCCGAAGTGATCCAGATGCTCGTGGATATCGTGAGCAAAAACGGCAACCTGCTCATCAACATCGTGCAAACGCCGGAAGGCGACCTTGAACCGGACATGCTCAAGGCGCTTGACGAAATCGGCGCGTGGACGGCGCAAAACGGGGAAGGCATCTACGGGTCGAGACCCTGGAAGGTGTTTGGCGAGACGCCGCGCGACGCGCCGGGGTTCAAGCCCGGCAGCTTTAATGAGAACAAAGTCAAGCACAGCGCGAAGGACATCCGATTTACGACGAAAGGAGAGACCCTCTACGCGTTCTGCCTCGGCGTGCCGACGGAAGATGTGCGTATCGTTTCTCTAGGGAAAAACGCGAAATTTACCGACAAGCCGGTCGCGGCCGTCGAGTTACTCGGCAGCGCGGAGAAGCCGCAATGGACGCAGTCCGACGATGCGTTGATCATCAAGCCGCCGGCGACGGCCCCCAATGCAGCCGCGCTTACCTACAAAGTTACCTTTGTGAAATAAAGGTCGGTTCTGTGCTCGAAGAGCGTGTGGAAAGCCGAGTTTACGAGGTACTCAGGCAGATATAGTCAACAGTTCTGCCTGCGTGATTTGACGGACAACCCGCAGACGGAAATTTCCTTGAGCTGTACTATTAGGCTCGGATGGTGGACGAATGGGTGAGAGGACAAAATGAATCCAACATCGGTAGCATCCGCCGCGACAGCCCGGCAATCTCTGTTCAGTCACAGGGAACGGATTCTGTTTCAAGGCGATTCGATCACGGACATGGGACGCGGGCGCACGGAGGACCCGAATCATCTCCTCGGACACGGCTATGCTTTCATCGTCTCGGCCTGGGAAGGTGCAAGCTTCCCCGAGCGGCAACTGGTTTTTTTGAACCGCGGGATTTCCGGCAATACTTCTGTGGACCTCGCCACCCGCTGGAAGCCGGATGCTTTGGACCTCGCTCCCGATGTTTTGAGTATCCTGATCGGGGTCAACGACGTGAATCACGCCTTGCGCGCCGATCAAAGTTTTTCTGTTGATGAATACGCGAAACGTTACGATGACATTCTGTCTGAGACCATCGCAGTTCTCCCGGGCGTGAAGCTGATTTTAGGAGAACCCTTTTTTGGGTTAGGAACTTTGACGGTGGCGAAAATCGACCGTTGGAAACAGGTCATGCCGCAGGTGCGCGCAGCCCTCAAGGCGCTGGCAGAGACTTACCACGCGCCAATTGTACATTATCAAGAGATGTTCGACGCGGCGGCGGAAAGAGCACCGATGGAGTACTGGATTTGGGATGGCATTCACCCGACTTCTTCCGGCCATCAACTCATGGCAGACCAATGGAGGCAGACCTACCGGGCGTTCTATGGTGACGCGAAGAACAACTGACGAGCGACGCAGGATAAACCGGACAAATTATGTTACTGCCACCTGGATGGGTTTGCACGAGGAAGGGCAAGTAAAAGACCGGCACCCGCCCGGAAAACTCTGACGCCTTGAAGTGCGGTTTCGCGCGAATGTCGTGACATTTTGCGTCGCCGCTGATTATCGCTTTTCAACCAACTCGCCGGCTCGTATAGGTGGCGGACACCGATAGGCGGTGCACGGCAGTTCCTCCTTGTCTGAGCGCGCAACTCCTCCCCTGGAATTTGCCAGTTCTCCACGATTTGTCGCTACCGCGGTCGCTTCATGAAACTACCTGTTTCACCGTTTCTGAGACTGGGCATTTTGTTTTTTGCCGCGCTGAGTGCCGTTCTCCCCTCTGGCAACGCGACACCTGCCGCCGCGTCTTCATGTGAGGTCGGCTGGCTCGAAAACCCCGCGAGTCCTGCGGCCGTGCCCGGAACAACTTGGGGAGCACCGTGGCCGCGTGGGACGATGGCGGCTGATACGTCGTTCGCGCTCGTCGGCGCGGATGGCAAGCGCATCCCGATGCAAACATGGCCCCTGGCTACCTGGCCGGACGGGTCCTTGAAGTGGACCGCGCATGCGATCCCGGCTGGAATGAGCATGGCCGCACCCGTGCGGCTGGAGCCGGGAACGGCCACTCTGCCGGACGCGCCGCTGATCGTGGCCCAGGAGGCGGACACGATCACCGTGGACACCGGCGTCATGCAATGCCAACTGCACCGCGCCGGGGGCAAGCTCTTCGATTTCATCACGCGCGATGGTAGGACGCTGGCGGTCGATGGCCGCCTGGTTTGCCGGCTTCGCAGTTCGCCTGATCTCGATGCGGAGGGTACTGTTTCGCAGGAGGTCTACGCCGGAGAAATTTCCTCGGTCGCCGTGGAGCAGAGCGGTCCAGTTCGCGCGGTTATCAAGGTCGAGGGCCGGCACGCCGGGGAGAACGGGCGGGCGTGGCTCCCGTTCGTGGTCCGGCTTTATTTTTATGCTGGTGGGGACGCGGTCAGGATGGTGCATACCATCGTTTTCGACGGCGATCAGAACCACGATTTTATCAGTGGGCTGGGCATCCGCTTTTCGGTGCCCTTGAAAGATGCTCTGTACGACCGGCACGTGCGCTTCGCCACCGACGACGCAGGGGTCTGGGGTGAAGCCGTGCGTGGCTTGACGGGTCTCCAGCAGGACCCCGGCGCCGAGGTCCGTGCGGCGCAGGTCGCCGGGCGGAAAACGCCGCCGCTGGAAGCGTGGACCCCGGGGTTCGCCAAAGGGTTGGATTACGTCCCCGCGTTCGGCGACTTCACGCTGTCGCAGCTTTCGTCCGACGCGTTCGAGATTCGCAAGCGCACGAAGCCGGGTTTCACCTGGCTCAACAGTTTGACAGGCCGCCGCGCGGCGGGTCTCGGCTACCTGGGGGGACCCGACGGAGGGTTGGCGTTCGGCATCCGCAATTTCTGGCAGAGTTTCCCCGGCGAACTGAGCATCCGCAACGCCGCCACCGACACCGCCGAGGTCACGGCATGGCTGTGGTCGCCCGAAGCGCGCCCGATGGACCTGCGGTTTTTCCACGACGACATGGGCATGGACACCTTCGAGAAGCAAAACGAGGGCGGGAGGATGACCTACGAAGATTACGAACCCGGCTTTGCCACGCCGACGGGGATCGCGCGCACCAGTGAACTGATGTTGTGGGCTCTGCCGGCGACGCCCGCGAACGAGGAAATCGCCGCGCTCGCGCGGACGTTGCGCCAGCCACCGCAACTCGCATGCCGTCCGGTGGACTACAAGAAAGCGGAAGTCTTCGGCGGACCGATCTGGAGCCTGCCGGACCGTTCCACGCCGGTCCGCGCCCGCATCGAAGACCAGCTCGATCTCCTGGTGGATTATTACGAGAAACAGGCGGACCAGCGCCACTGGTACGGGTTCTGGTATTATGGCAACGTGATGCACCGGTACGATTTCGACCGGCACGTCTGGCGGTACGATGTGGGCGCGTACGCCTGGGATAATTCCGAGCAATCCACCGATGTCTGGCTCTGGGAGAGCTTTCTGCGGACAGGCCGGGCGGATATTTTCCGGTTCGCCGAAGCGATGACCCGGCACACAGGCGAGGTGGATGTGTATCACCTGGGACGGTTCGCGGGTCTGGGAACCCGGCACGGGGTCGTGCCGTGGGGCGACAGTTCGAAGCAGTTGCGGATCAGCACGGCGGAGAACCGGCGTTTCTACTATTACCTGACGGGCGACGAACGTGTCGGCGACCTGATGCGCGAGGAGTTGAACGCGGATGCGAAGTCGGCCGAGGTCCCGGTGGAGAGGAAAGTGGCCAAGCAACTCGCCGACGTGAACGGCAAGCCTTACCCCATGAACTTCCTGATCGGTGTCGAGTGGACCTCCGCCGCCTCGGCGTGGCTGACGGAATGGGAGCGCACGGGCGACCTCAAGTACCGCGACAAGCTGCTCACCGGGATGAAGAGCATCGCCGCGCTGCCGCACGGATGGTTCTCCGCCGGCGGCGGCTATGATCCCGCGACAGGTCGGTTTTTTCCGCGCGACGACGACGAGGTTTACATGTCGCCGTTGAGCGCGTCCTTCGGCGGGTTCGAGGTCAACGCGGAACTCTTGCAACTCCTCGACGTACCCGAGTACGAAAAAACCTGGCTGGATTATTGCCGGTACTACAACGCGCCGCTCGACGAATTGCGCCAATTCACCGGCAAGACGGTCGGTCCGCTCTTCCTGACGCAGGCGCATTCCCGGCTGACCGCTTACGCGGCCTGGAAAGCGCACGACGCGGAGTTGGCAAAGCGCGCCTGGTCCGAGTTCTTCGCGGGCGCGGGCGGCGGCATGAAACTGTTCCCGCCTGCCTTCGCGCCCCGCCATTTCGTCGGGTCGGAAGTCGCCGGACCGGTTGATGAGATCGATGTCTCGACGAACATGACGGTGGGCTTCGGTTTGTCGGCCGTCGGCTGCCTGGGACTTGTTCCCGACGCGATCCCCGCGCAGGTGCCGCCACCGCACAGTGATCCAAACACGCGATGAAATTCCCTCCTGCTCGTCTCTTCACTCCGGCGGTTTGTCGGCGGCGCTTTGCCCTCGTGCTCACATGCGCCGCGCACGCGGTCTTCTCGATGTTTTGCGCCGGTGAGGTTCGCGCCGGAGACAAGGAAGAAATCTTCCCGCCCGAGCCCGCCGCGCAAAAAGCGATCCACTGGGAGAACGGTTACTTCGTCGTCAACGGCCAGCCGACGTTCATCAACTCCGGCTCCATTCACTATGCGCGGGTGCCGCGCGAGCTGTGGGAGGACCGCATCTGGCGTCTCAAACAGATGGGGTTCAACTGCGCGCAGTCGTACGTGTTCTGGAACGCCACGGAACCGCGCGAGGGCCAGTGGAACCTCACCGACAACCTCGATCTCAACGCCTGGCTTTCCACGCTCCAGAAGATGGGCATGTACGCGCTCGTCCGCCCCGGACCGTACGCGTGCGCCGAATGGGAGGAAGGGGGTTATCCTGCGTGGCTGAGCATCAAGCCCGGCATGGTCCAGCGCGAGATGGGACCGGTGCTGGCCTACTCCGACCCGTACATGGACAAGATGGAGGAAATCGTCGCCCGCCATCAGGTGAACCGCGGCGGCAATGTCTTTCTGCTCCAGTTGGAGAACGAGCACTCCCGGGGCTGGGGCACGCAGGTCGATGATCCTTATCTCCAGTACCTCGACGATCAGGCGCGGCGCAATGGAATCGAAATTCCCATGTTCAACTCCGGGTTGCATCACAGTCACGACCCTTCCGGCGAGACGCCGTTTCCGCCGGGTGCCTCGCCGTGGTACAGCACGGAATTTTGGACTGGCTGGATCGGGAAATACGGCGAGATGCCGCCGGGCACGCAGGCCGAAAAGACGCGCGGTTCTTGGAAAGCCATCGCCTTCGGCGGCGCGGGTTACAACTATTACATGGCGCACGGCGGGACGAACTTCGGCTATTCCGGCGACTCGTCGGCGACCTCTTACGATTACTCGGCCCCCATCGGCGAAGCGGGCCAGCTTCGCGGGTTCTATTTCCTGGCACGCCGCGCCGCCCTCTTCGCGCAAAGTTTCACGCCGCTCCTGACGGGCAGCCATAACGACCCGAATTTTGCGAAGAGCGACCTTCCCCAATTACGGGTCACCACGCGCACTAATCCGGGCGGTGGCAGCATCGTGTTCGTCGATCATTTCCAGAGAAAAGACGCGCCGGTCGCGCCCATCGCGCCCGAAGCCGGAGCGTACCACGCGCCGAAGGCCGATCCGGACGCCGTGCTGGAAGCGCACGTCACCGCCGGCGGGATGACGTTCCCGCGCAAGGGCACGCTGAAGGTCGGCCCCCTGGAGCCGCGGACGATCCTCGTGAACCTGCCTTGGGCGGACGGCGCGGTTTTCGAGTCGGTATGTACCAACGTACTGCTGCGGAAAACCATCGGGACGGTCGATTATTGGGTCTGTTACGGCGCGGCGGGCGATGCCGGGGAGATCACGTTGAAACGCAAGTCCGCCGCGGGCGCGCCGACGCCTATCGAATTCACCTATCCGACGGACGCGAGCGTCAAGGAGATCGACCTGGATTCCGGCGGCGGCCACCACGGCAAGTTGCTGGTCATGAACACGGAAATGACCAACCGGACCTGGCTCGCGGGAGACAAGTTATACACGGGTCCCGCGTTTGTGCTCGCGGATGGCGGCATCGAGTTCGCGCCTGAAGGCGGCACCGCGACGATCTACTCCGCCACCGGCAAATCGCAGGTGACCCAGCCGCCCGTCGCACCGCCCGCGTTGCCGGCGCTGGCCGGGTGGTTGTGGCGCGATGCCGCCGTCGAGCGGGTCGCCCGCGCGGACGCCGCCGGATGGTTGAAGTCCGAAGGACCACAGCCGATGGAAAGCTACGACGGCTTTCAGAATCGCTACGGCTGGTATCACACCACGCTCCGGCGCGAAGTGGCCGGTCCCGTTTCCTTGCGCTTCGCGGGCTCATCGGGCACCCCGGTCGCCTTCCTCAACGGACAACCCGCCAATCTTGACGAACTCCCTGCCAAGGCCGGGGACAACCGCCTGGACATCCTCGTGAAAGCCGGTGCGCGTCCGAAAAGCACTTACAACGGTCCGGTCGGCAAAAAGAATGCGCGCGGACTGTGGGGTGGAGTTTCCGAAGACAAAGCGCCCGCGCCGCTGGACGTGGCCTGGAAACGGTGGACGAAGCCGGCTCGCGACGCCAAGGCCGAAGAAATCGCTCAGCCCGGGTACGATGATTCCACTTGGCAGGCTGTCGATCCCGCGACACTTACCACCAAGCTTCAGGCGAGCCGGGGTAGTTCCTGGTATCGCGGGACGTTTACCGTCGCGGCGGGACAACTGGACTCGCTGCTGGAAACGCCGGCGTTCGGTAGAGCCACGATCAATGTCTACCTGAACGGAAAGTTGCTGGATGACCGGATTGCGGATGTCTCGAAAATTCTGGTGCCCGGGAAGAATACCGTGCTGCTCGAAATCCAGAGCCGCCTCGGCGAAGACACGGGGATGATTGTCCTGTCGCTTTGGCATAGCTCACCGCTCACTCGCGGCACCTGGTACTTCCGCAGCGGTCTGGATCACCTCGACGAAACGGAAGTCATCGGCCGGGTGACCAACTGGAGCGCGTTCCTGACCGCCGCGCCGTGGCAGACCGGCGAGCCTGCCCTGCCGCATGCGCCCGCGTTCTGGAAATGCACCTTCACCTACCAGCGGCCTGCCGGCTTGAAGGAAACGCTGGGCCTGCTCACCGATGGTCTGAAGGCGGGCCACGTGTGGCTCAACGGCCATAATCTCGGCGAAAGCCCGCAGCCTGTGCCCATGTATTTGCCCGAGTGCTGGCTCAGGGATGGCCCCAACGATCTCGTCGTCTTCGATCTGCAAGGCGCGACGCCCGCGCAGTTGCAGCTAAGCCGGTACGAGGCATTTTCAATCGTCAGTGGAAAGTAAACTACCGTGGCGCTTCCCTTACGTTATGCCCTGGTCGGAACCACGGTGATCGGTGCCTACCATCTGGCTGCCATTCAGCAGATGGAGCGGGAAGGCTCGGTTTGTCTCGCGGCGGCGGCTGACCCGGTTTTGGCTCGCCTTCCCGATCTGCGAGCGGAACTGGAAGGGCGGGGTGTAAGAATCTATCTGGACCACGCGGAGATGCTGCGGAGCGAACCGGACCTGGACGTGGTGGTGATCGCCGCGCCGATTCCGTTCCATCTGGAGATGACCCTTGCCTGTTTGGAAAAGGGCGTCTTCGTCTACCTCGAAAAGCCGCCCGTGCCCCTGATCCAGCAGTGGGAAATGTTGTGTGCGGCCGACAAGCAACGCCGCGTCGGCGTCGGTTTTCAGATGATCGTTTCGCGCTGGGTGGAAGCGATCAAGCAAGCGGTGGTGGCAGGCAAGCTCGGAGAATTGCGGGAAATCCGCATCGGCGCGTGCTGGCCGCGGCTCGATCCGTACTACAAACGCAACGGCGCGGCCGGAAAAATGTCGGTCGGCGGCAAGCCGGTTTTCGACGGCCCCGCGACGAACGCGATGGCTCATCTGATCCACAACGCCATGTTTCTCGCCAGCAGCCAAACGGGCGGATACGCGGTTCCGCTGGAGATCGCCGCCGAACTATACCGCGCGCGTCCTATCGAGAGCTATGATGTGGCGTGTCTGCGCGGGCGGCTCGACTCGGGGGTCACGTTTACCGCCGCGCTCGCCCACGCCACCGAGGAGGCGCTGCCGTTTCTGTTCGAGGTCCGCGGCAGCGATGGCTGGGTGCGAGTTTCCGACGACGGCGGGCGGTTCGAGAGCAGCTTTCCCTGCGAGATCGGTGGCGCGGAGACCGCCGAGGAACTGATCGAGAAAACGCATCGGCAGTTCCTCGCGTTCGTGCGCGGGGAAGCAGCCGGGCCGGCGACCTCGCTGCTCGACACGCGCGGATATTTGCTCGCCACCAACGGGGCGCTCCTTTCCTCGGGAGGGATCCACTCCATCGACCCGCCCTACACGCGCACCTATCCGCCGGGCGAAGGGACAGGCTACGATGTGCCGGGTTTGCGCGAGGCGGTGATGGAATCGGTGAAAACCGGCGCTCTGTTCTCGGAACTAGGCGTTCCCTGGTCCGTGAAGACGCCGCCGATCTCCGTGAAGGATTTGCGGCGGTTGGAACTGCCGGACTGAGGCTATGCGGTGTTCACTCGCTTTGCAGCCGCCGACTCATTGATGTGCCAGTTCCAGGGTGGTCAGGATGTTGATTGCCCACTGGGACACGCCCGGGGTATCCGGTCTCGCGGCGATTTCCTGGACCGGTTCGGCCACTTCCGGCCCTCGGATCATGGAAGGATCGGCCGGGAAATGGTCAAGGCCATTTGCGGTGAGACTAGCCATCATCATCGCCCAGGCCTGACGCTTCATTTCCGCGTCGCCCGTCGCGTTCCCCCGGTACGCGAGGATGCGCATCTTCGTGTACCCTTTCCACTTCGCGTCGGTCGCCCATTTCTCACAAAGGTGGTTCCACGCGGCGGCGAAAGGCGGGCAGTCGATCAACGAAATGAGTTCCACCATGATCTGGTCTCCACCGAACAGGTCGAGAAACTCACCCGCCTTCAGGTTAGGCTCGCCCACGTCGAACAACTCCTTGGTTTTCGGGTCGAGCCGAAACGCCTGACGTGAAACGAACGCCTCCGGCATTGCCCCGATGCTTTTCATCCCGGCCAGAACGTAGTCCCGGTAACGCGTGTCGCCGGTTCGCTCCCACTCGGTCATCCAGTTGCTTGCCAGGGCGAGCCAATCCGGCCCGATCCGGTAGAGGATCGGCTCGTCCGCCCGGTTTAGTTCGTGCCGGAGCGGCTGGATTTTTGCGATGGTCTCGTCCACCGTCAGGACCTCGCGCATCAGGTCGCCGGTGCGATCGTCCGCCGTCAGATAATAGTAGAAACGTTTTAGCCACGCCTCGCTGATGCGTGCCTCCTTCGCGCCGCAGCCCCAATGACTCACGTTGTGCCGCGAGCCGAGACCCTTGAACCGCCCGGAGTGGTAGACATCCACCTCGCTGGTGTTGCGCGTCATCGCTTCCGCCAGGTGAAACACGTCAGCGCGGCCCGTGCGCAAAAAGGTGAACCACAGCCACGCGTTGGGCATCAACTCCGTATTGTTCCATGCGTGTCCGCCGATGTCGTAGAGCCAGCCATGCCGCATCTCCGAATACGTGCGCATGAAATCACCGAAATCCCAGAAGCCATACCAACGCCGCAATTCCACCTCCGTCTCGTAGAATTTCAACGCGCGGTCGAGTTGCTCCTCGGCCTTGGCCGTGTCGGGGTTGGATGCATCGGGCAGACTCCAAATGCCCAGCACGCGCGTGTCGTAATAGTGCTGCGGTTTGCACGTCAGGAGCGGCGGTTCGTTGGCGGTCTTGGCGAGCGCGGCCAGCGCCGTGTTTTGGGGCGTCTCGCCGAGCACCCAGAGCGTCAGTTCGTGCGTGTTGGCGACGCCGTTGGGAGTGCTGAATCCTTCCTGATAGTCTTCGTAGGAAATCTTGCCGTCGTGTCCGATGGTGTCGTAGTGTCGTAGGTCCATCGCCGGCGCGTCCGGTGACCAGAACCAGAGTTTCAGTTCGCCCGCGTCCGTGGACGCATCGGTGATTTCGAGGGCGGAGGGATATTTCTCCCAAAAGTATCGCGCGCCCACCGCGAGTCCGCCCGAGACATCGCCGAGAAACGCCAGTCCCCGTGCGCGCCGTCCGTTGAGGACGTGCAGCCACGAACTCGCGGCCCCCGTCCGCTTGTCGATGCTGAAAGAGTCCGGCGCGAGTTGGGCGAGCCTGAAACCGTCCCACACGGCGACGCTCTCAAACGATTCTTTCACCTTCGGATCGAGCGTTTCGAGATTGGGGATGCGCTTGCCCTGCATCTGGTCCTTGTTCATCTCCAACGCTCCCTTGACGAGCACCTCGCGGTAGCCCGGACTCATCAGGACGGGTTCGCCCCACACCCCATCTTCGTCCGTTGCGAAACGGACGTGCCGGTTTTGCCGTTGTTCACGGAAAGGAACGGTAAACGCGAGACCCAGCCCGCGGATAAAATCCGTCTTCGCGTCACCGTCGAAAACGAAGGAATGCACGAGGCGAATCGAATTCAGCCCCGCCGTGAAGTAGAGCCGCACGGTAAACGGCAGCCAGGCCCGGTCCGCCGCCGCGTGCACGCCGTCGATCCGCACCACCCCGCGCACCGGCCCCGATTGCTCGACGGCAACGGCTGTGATGCGGCTGACGAAATTTTCCATCCGCAGCACTCCTTTCGACGCAAACTCGGAGCGATCTTCCCGGCTGGCGACGAGACGCGCGTTCCGGCCGACTTCCGTTCCGTTGATCGAGAGCGAGTCGATGAGATTTGCGCCGGTCCGGGCGATCCGGCAGACGAGCGGCCCCGTCGAGACCTCAATCGCACGACCTGCCTCCTTCACGGTTAGCGGCGTCGGCGGAGCCGGGGACGTACCCGCCACCACCGTGAGCGGTGAAGCCGACTGCGCGTCCGCGGCAATCGCAAGGCCGGTCCATTTGATCGAACCATCCGGCCAAAACGCGAGAGGCCAACTTTGGGTTGGCAGGGGAACTCCGTCTTTGCCTCGCACGACGAATTTGCTGCCGCGCGGCATGGCTCCCCGCGCCCACGGCACGCCCCAGGTGACCCCAGCGGGGAGTAGCGGTGCGGCGTCTCCGAGCCACGCGAGACTCGCGCCGGGCAAGGAGGCAGCCGCAGGAGTGGCGGCGACCAGCGGATGTTCACCGGACGCGTACAGGGCCAGGCCGATGCCACCCAGCGCGACATCTTTCAAGAACTCCCGCCGGCTCTTTCCGTGGATGGAGTCGTCGGGGGCGGGTGCGTGGGGATCACTTTCAGTGGGTCGGGGGGAGTTTGACATAAATGGGTTGGTGTTCAGATCATCCGGGTTCGGCAGGGTGGTGATGAGCAACCACGCCTGGCGAGCGCGTTTCTTCCTCTGGCGGGGGCGGCTACCACTGAGCCTTCGTTAGTTTGATCACGTCGCCGGGACGCGGGGCTGCGTTCATGGCGTTCCTGGCGGTCTCGCCCGTCGCGCAATGGGCGAGGATGAAGTCCACCACCGGCTTGGGGTTGGTCAATCCGTGCGGGTGGTGGTTGCAGCCAAGCTTGACGATGAGCACGAAGTCTCCGCCCATCTTCTGGTAGCGTTCCCGCACGACATCAGTATTCTCGGTCTCCGGCACCGCTGTGTCGGCGTCGCCGCACACATGAATGATGGGAATATGCGCCGCGGCGAGCGGCGCGAGGGTATCGACCGGATTGCCCGTGAAGTCCAGCATTTCCTGTTCGCTGGCGAAATGATAGACCTTGATGGCTTCGTCCCAGTCGGCTTTGCTGCCCGTGCCCTTGCCTTTGCCGCCGGGCCAGCTCTTCATGTCGCAGACGGGCGCATCGCCGTAGATGCAGCCGACTTTGTCGGTGTTCACGTAAGCCCAGCGGTAAGCGTAGAGACCGCCGCGGCTCAGGCCCTCCAACGCGGGCTTCGAGGAAAGTCCGTACTGCGTGGTCATCACCGAATAGAACCGATCAAAATCCTTCATGGCGTCGGGACAGCCGAACGTGTTGCCGACTTCCACGTACGCGACGTAAAGCCCCGCCTGGAGTGCCTCGACATCGGCTTCCGGATAGACGCCCCAAAATTTCGTTCGCCAAACCCACGGCTTTCCCTCCAGGGGACGGGTTGGCTCGACCACGTAAACCGGACGTTCGCCCAGCTTGAACTTGTGGCAGGTAAAGCCGTGGAAATCGCTGGCCTCACCCGGAAAAGCTGACGTGGCCGCTGGCTGTTCCACGGTATTTGATCCGATGCCCGGACTGGCGGTGGTTGGCGCTTGTTGGGCCATTGTGAACGTGGAGAAAAAAATGGCCGTCGCCAGTATTACAAAGGTTATCCCTTTGGAAAATCGGTGAGTCATAAAGGTGAAATCAGAGTCTACCATCTCGAAAATAACGCAACCAACCGTGTGTCACCACGAACTGGAGACAACAATTTTTTCGCCGATGCCACTTTTCATCCAGCGACCATCGTTCACAAAACATCACGGCAGGAACGTAAAAGAGCACCAAAATCTGTCTGCGGTTTTGCTGAGGATCAATAGGGTGACGGGTTCGAAAAATTCGTACCGCATGCGCTGGATCGACTTACAAATAATTGTGTCGGAATTCCGAGGAAGTGATTTGCGCTGGGGATAACATGCCCGCTCTTTTCGCAGGGCGCGACGATAGTGAGGATCGAACATAAATCATGCAATGAACTTTCGCATCCGATTCGGTGTCCTTCTCGCGGGCTTACTCGTGCCATTCGGGATGGTATCCCTCGCAGGACAGGAACTCCCTTCCGGCGAGCGGCCCACGGCTTACCTCGCTGCCTACTTCTGGGAGAAGAAGGATCAGGATGGCAAGGAGGATAGTAAACTTTACTACGCGATTGCACGTGAGGGTTTTCGCTTTGCCGACGCCGTCAACGGTCGCAAGCCAGTTTTATCCGCCACGGTGAGTGACGGTCTCACGCGCGATCCGATGATCATGCGCGATCCGGATGGAAAGACGTTCCATTTGATTGCGACGGTCTCGTGGAAAGGTCGTTCTCTGGTGCTTTTCGACTCGGCGGATTTGGTGCATTGGACCAACGAGCGTTTGGTGGAAATATCGGCGGCGAACGCGGACATGACCTGGGCACCGGAGTTGCGTTGGGACCCGGAGACGAAGCAATATTTTGCTTATTGGACCTCATCGGTGAACCACACCTGGAACACGGCGGCCATCTGGTATGCCACCAGCACGGACCTGAAAACCTTCTCCGAGCCGAGGGTACTCATGCGGGAAGACAAAGGCTGTCTCGACGCGGACATCGTGTACGCAGGCGGAAAATGGCGCATGGTGTACCGCTACATCGGCATCTGGATGCGCACGGCGGAACACGCGCTGGGGCCGTACGAAGACCCGGTCAAAGTCTCCGATCTCAACGTGGAGGGACCATTCCTGTTTCCGCTCAACGGAACGACGGACCAGTGGGGTTTGGTGTTCGACTATTTCGGGGGCAACCAGGGCCGCTGGGGCTTGGCAACCTCGAATGACTTCAAGGAATGGACGCCGCAGACGCGCAAAGATTGGCCGTACTACACCCCCGAAGTATTTCTGCCACCGGGCGTGCGGCATGGTTCGGTGTTGCCGATCACCGCGCGTGAGGCTGAGACGGTCCTAAAGGCGTTCGGATCGACCAAATTTGATTATCAGGGGCACGAAAATAGGGGCGGTACAGACGACCAACCAGTTAGCCGATGATTCGATCATGGCATCCTGTGAGCCTTGGCTGCAAGTCGAATGAGCGGCGTCGGATCCTTCCGGGCTACGAATGATGAGCGCAAATTCCAATCTCGCAGCAGGGGATCAGAGGATTTTCCGTCGCTTCACCGTCGAAGAAAACCAAGGGTTTCTTCGACCAATGAGCCGTCTGGAGACAACAGGAACGTAAAAAACGCCACAAATCCGAGCGTAAAACTGCACGTAAATATTTTTGTTTCAGGTGCAAACGCATTCTATACATGCGGTTGCTTGGAAAGTGCTCCTCACCTTTCCCAAGGCTGCTCTCTTCTAACCCCCCAGGAGACGCCGTTCAAAAAGAGAGTGTATCACCACCGATCACGGGGCTAATTTGCTCGAATTTCCTTTATGCGTCCCCCTCGCCTTCCCGTCATCGTCCTTTTTCTGTTTTGCTTGCTTGCCTGCTCGTCCGCGAGCCGTGCCGGCGACATTGCCAAGGGAGCCGACGTCGGCTGGCTGCAACAAATGACGGACCCGAGCCAGGGGAGCGGTCCCTTCCAGTTCTATGACACCGACGGGTTGCAGAGAGACCCTGACCAAGTGACCAATTGCCTGAAAATTCTCAAGGAACGCGGCATCGACACCATCCGGCTGCGCGTGCTGGTGCCTCCCATCGTCAGCCCAAACTGGGACAACCAACTGGCTGGACACTGCACGATCCAGGAGGTGGTTCCCATCGCCGTAAAGGCCAACGCGCTCGGCCTGCGCTTGTTAATTACCCTGCATTATAGCTGGACCCTGGCCGACCCCGGCAACCAGAGAATCCCGGTCAACTGGGCCAACGAGATCGCCGGCATGTCCACCACGGACGCGATCAACACCCTGGCCAATGAGGTCAGCGCGCACACGACCGACGTGGTGACCCAGCTCAAGGCCGCCGGCGTCACCCCGGAATGGATCGCGCTCGGCAACGAAATCACCAACGGGATGCTGCTGCACATCGAGAACAGTGTCACGACACCCTCGACCCGCACCTCACCGAACTACGGCAGCCCCGGTCCCAACCTCACCAAATTCATCAACGCCGGTTACGACGCCGTCAAAGCCATCGATCCGAACATCAAGGTGGTCGTCCACATCGACCGCGCCCACACCGACAGCATCAACAAGAATTTCTTCACCACCCTGAAGAACAACGGAGGCAAGTGGGACGTGTCGGCAACGGACACCAGCGCCAACCTGCCCAGCGATATCCAGGTCACCGTGAACGACCTGGCGGCCAGCTTCAACACGCCGGGGGCAGGCGGCGGCGGCGTGCTGATGATGGAGATCGACCCGCCGAACGAGTACGGCTCGAACAACAATTCGTTCAATCCGTACCCGAACTTCGACTTCGTCACCAACATGCTCACCGTCATGCGCGCCGTGCCGAACGGCAAGGGCGTCGGCGCTCTCTACTGGGAGCCGGAGTCCGATCCCGACTGGCGCAACTATCTGTACTCGGCCTTTACCAACCATGAGCCTACCTTGGTGCTGGATGCGTTCCGCCCGGCCATTTTGCGCACGAGCGGAACGAACATCATCGGAGGGGACGGGCAACCCCTGCAACTTAAAGGGGTGAACCTGGGAGGCTGGCTGCTGATGGAGCCGTGGATGACCCCGGCCGACTCCTCCGGCCTGACGGATGAGTACAGCATCATCCAGAAGCTCGACAGTCGTTTTGGCGTCAGCACCGAGCAAAGCCTGATCAAAACCTATCGCCAGAACTGGATCGCCACCACCGACCTCGACAACATCAAAGCGCAGGGCTTGAACGTCGTGCGCGTGCCGGTCTGGTGGGGCGACTTTTATCCCCTGAGCGCCCTGGACACCAAGACAGTGGCGATCACCAGCCCGACCAGTGCTTCCGGGAGCATCGGCGCGCCGTTTTCCTACGCGGTCACCGCCACCAATTCGCCCACGAGTTTCGCGGCTTCCCCATTGCCGTCGGGATTGACCTTTAATACCACCACGGGTGTCCTCTCGGGCACTCCGACGACGGCGGGCACCACGTCGGTGACCTTGCAGGCCACCGGGGCTGGCGGCACCGGCGCGCAGCCCTTGTCAATCGCTATAGGCACACCCGTGTCGGGGTCGCCGGTGATTACCAGCGCGGCAGCCATTTCAACCAGCAGCACCAGTCCTTCGGTCAGCTACACGGTCACCGCGACAAACACGCCGACCTCTTTCTCGGTCACGAATCTTCCCGGCGGCTTGTCTCTGAACACGACGACGGGTCTGATTAACGGAACCCTCTCCTCGAACGTTCCGGGGGCTTACGATTTTGTCGTCACCGCCAAGAACGCCACCGGGTCGAGTTCCAGCGACGTGTCGCTGACGGTCACCGGCACCGCAAATCCGAGCGCCGCCCCGGTCTTGCGCGGCGACGCGTTCGCGCTGCTGGATTCGCTCGTGCAGCAGGCGTCGGAGCGTGGCATCTACACGGTCATCGACATGCATGGCGTCTTCGGTGGCCAGAGCACCTCCGACGACACTGGTCAGGCCAACTCGAACCAATACTGGACCAGCACAGCCGACCAGACCAACACGCAGGCCATGTGGTCGGCCATCGCCGCGCACTACCGGGGCAACGCCTGGATCGCGGGTTACGATCTGCTCAATGAGCCTACCGGCACGCCTAATGATCAGGCCGTCATCAACTCGCTCAAGAGCCTCTACACGGCCGTGCGCGCGGCGGACCCCGACCACATGATTTTCATGGAAGGCACTTGGAACCATTGGAATTGGGACATGCTGCCGAACCCGTCGTCGGTGGGCTGGACCAACGTGGTCTACGAGATGCACGAGTACCAGTACAACACCACGAGCGCCAACGTGCAGAAGGGCGCGGACAATCAGGTCACCGACTTCAACAATCACAGGGCGAGTTACGGGGTGCCTTGCTACATCGGCGAGTTCAATGCGTTTGGCAGCAGCGCCGCCGACACGCCGACCTGGCAGCACGTGGTCAGCGACTTCAACAACGCGGGCATGAGCTGGAGTTCCTGGAGCTACAAGGCGACCCACGGCAGCGGCACGGATAGCTGGGGTTTGTATGACCGCGTCGGCAACGGACCGACCGTGCCCAACATCGCCACGGATTCGAGCAGTACCATCTCCACGGATTGGACGAACTGGAAGACCTCGGCCACGAGCGTTGCGCTCAATCCGATGATCTCGACCGTCCTCATCGGGCCTCCCGCCATCACCAGCCTGTCGCAAGCCACCGTGGCAGGCGGTGCGGCGTTCACCTATACGATCACCGCGAGCGCGCTCCCGACGAGCTTTAACGCCACGAACCTGCCGGCAGGCTTATCCGTCAACACCACCACCGGGGTCATCTCCGGCACGCCGCCGGCGAACGCGGGGAGCTTCAACATTGGTCTAAGCGCCGTCACGAGCGGGGGAACCTGCACGGGCAACTTGCGGCTGACGGTCACACCCACCGCGAACTATCCGGTCATCACCAGTCCGTCGGCGGTGAGCGGTGCGGTGGGGACCACGTTTAGCTACACGGTGGCAGCCAAGAATACTCCTACCAGCTTCGGAGCGACCGGCTTGCCAGCGGGCTTGTCGATCAACAAGAGCACGGGGGTGATTTCGGGTAAACCGACGGCGGCCGGGCAAACGAACGTGACCCTCTCGGCCACGAACGGAGCCGGCACAGCCACGCAGATTTTGACGCTGATGATCATCCTGCCAGCGCCGATCATCAACAGCGCAACGACGGTGACAGCCACCGCTGGCGCGGCTTTCAGTTACACGGTTGCTGCCAGCAATTCGCCGGCGAGCTTCACCGCCGCTGGACTGCCCGCCGGCCTGAGCGTGAATACCACCACCGGTGTAATCGCGGGTACGCCGCTCGTCGCCGGGACGTTCAACGTCGCGCTCGGTGCTACGAATGCGGGCGGCACCGGCACGGCGACTTTGGCACTGACGGTGAATCCCGGCATGGTGTCATTTAACTCATGGGAATCCTTGTATTTCAACAAGGCCCAGCTAGGCAGCATGACAACGAGCGGCCCGACTGCCATGCCACAGGGCGACGGGGTGGTTAACCTGCTGAAATACCTTTGCGACATCGATCCGTCCCGGCCAATGACCGATGCGGATCGAGCGGCGCTACCAAGGCAGGGAACGACGGCGGATGGCAAATACATGACGCTGACTTACCGCCAATACGTAAACACCACGGGCGTGACTGTCGCGCTCCAATCTTCGACCGATCTGAACGCCTGGAGCGTGGTGGCGAACGCCAATCCGATGGTGGTCGGTACGGACGCGACGACGGGAGATCCTATCGTGCAAATGGAGGCGCCAATCACCGCAACGCGGCAGTTTATCCGTCTGCAAGTCACCGTCAGTCCGTGATGCGCATTTTTGGGTGAGTCATCAAGGATTCGGTCGATCCTGCGTTGTCGGTGTTTCTGGCCAGTGCCAATTTTGTAGATCGTCGCTCCAGGCCAGTCCGAGGCTGGCAAAGTTATCGAAGCCGCCGCGCGGATCGGCTTCGGGAAAATCCGAGCCGTGGAAAAACAACAGTGTTTTACCCACCTTGGGGTCACTTCGGAGGTCCAGCACGAAGCCGGCGGTCAAACGCCCCTGCGCCCAGGGCCACACCTTCTGACCGAGAGTGAACAATCCCGCGTTCTTCCAGGTCTTCAGATCGGCGTTTCGTTTCACGCCGACTCCGTTGCTTGGAGAGTGGAACAGCACGTACTCGCCGCCATCGACGATAACGCAGGGATTTTCCTTGGCCCAGATGTTCCCCTCTCAAAAGTCCACGCTTTCAGATCGCGTGACCACGACAGGCTGATCCCGTTTTGTTTGAGATAGGTCTGGAGGCACAAAATTCACTCACCGCCGAAGCGAATCACGCTGCCGGGGCTTCCGTAGTTCAAATGTTGGTCTTGCGGCGTGAAAGCTTTTGGTTTCGTCCAATGCACCAGATCGTCACTTTTACTCCATGCCGTGCGAGCGAATACCTTCTTGTCGGAGTCCATCTCCACCAACGAGAAATAAAGATAGAACCACCCATGATCGTAGACGACCGCTGGATCACGGTAAGCCGTCGTCGCGTCGCCACGAAAAATGATCGGCGACGGGATGGCGGAAAATTGACGCCGCCCGCCACCGGTGACTCCGGCTCCGAGCGCACTCGCGGCGCACTCAGGATGCAGCAAAGCAGGCAGAAGAAAGACAGTCTGATCGCGTGGGTCATAGGTTTTGCACCGCTCCGCGATCACCTTGCCAACACGCTAATGCACCTTGAAAAGGACCGCCACGTCGCGGTCGCCGAGGTCCAGATTGATCTTCTCGCCGACCGACGCTTCGTGCACATAAAGCTCGGCAGGCACCAGCAGCACCGCATTGTCCCTCCAAAGATAGGTTGCCGACTTCACCGGCTTGAATAGCCCGGTAGCAGCAAAGGCCGGCGGTTGATCCATCTTGGTGGCCATGATGTAGACGCTCATCGGCTTGGTCACCGTAAAGGAGAGGTTAGTTGCTTGCTCGGGCTTGGTCACCCGCCGCAGGGCAACCCACGTGGCGTTTTCGATCTCGGGCGGAAGCGTGTTCCAGGAGTTATCGGCGGTCGAATCGAGGTCGTAGTAAATAGGCCATTGCGGCTGCACGGGCATGTCCATGTAGCGGGCCGGGTTCTGCGCGTTGCTGCTCGCAAGATTGCTGATCGGCAGTGACGCTCCCGGCAGTTCCGGCAAACCTTTGTCGCCGTAGAAATAGACGATTGCCGTATCGCGGTGCCCGTGGTCGTCGGTCGCCGTCACCACGTTCTTCCCCATGCGCAGCGGGACCGGCCAGAAGAAGACGTTGTCGACTTTTTCCGGCACCCAAGGCTTAGGCGTCGGGGCGGGAGGCTCGGGGTCTCCTTTCTTGACTTTCTTCTTATCAGTGTGCTGTGTCCACGGCCCCCCTGGAATGACGTACTGGCCGTTGTCGAGCGTGGAAACTTTCTCGCCGTTGAGCGTCAGCGTGACCTTGGCGGCATTGCTGTAAACCTTGATGCCGTTATCGACCGCGCCCTGCCGGAGAAAATAACGCTTGGAGGCGATCCACAACGTCGGCTCGTCGGGACGCAGGAAGCTCCGGTAGAGATAATACACGTCCTTTTTGGAACCGGCGTAGGTGATCAATCCTTTCGAGTTAATGCCAACGGGAGCTTTATACTTCGCGTCGCTGAACTCCCGCAAACACCACACGCAGAACATCCCGAGGTGGCTGTTCTCGCCGCGAAACACCTGCTCGAAGTTATTCTCGGAGACCATCTGCTGAAACTCTTCCGGTTCGTACTTGTTCACCTTCCAGTCACACGCGCCGTAGTCGCAGTGCGTGGTGACGACGCCCCCCACGCCCACCTCGGAAACAAAACCGTCCGGCTTAAAATCCCTCATGTCCGCGTGATACCATCCGGCGTACCGGTGACTCGTATGGAAGTCGGCGAGGTCGGATTTCTGATTCGCCACCACCACGGGTCGGGAAGAGTCCAGCGCCTTGGCGACGGGCACGCATTCGTCGGCGACCTCGGCGTTGGATTCGTTCCCCATGCTCCAGACGGCAATCGAGGGATGGTTATAATTTTGCTTCACCATCTCGGTGGTGATCTGGGCCGCGGTGGGGCTGACGATGTCGCGGCCGTTGCTGTGCCCATTTTCCGCCCAGGCCAGGATGCCGTCTTGGTCGCAGAGATCGTACTCGATCTGGGCGTGCGGGTAGTGGGGAAACCGCATGAAGTTCAGCCCGAGGTCCTTGATGTACTCAAAGTTAGCTTTCAGGTCGTCCGCGAGGACCGCCGATCCCTTGGTTTCGATTTCCTGGTGAAGATTCGCTCCGTAGAGGATGATTCGCTTGCCGTTCAGCGTGACGTTTCCCCCCTTCCAATCCCATTCCAACCGGCGGAACCCCGTGGCCTGGGTAAGGTCATCGACCGGCTGACCGTTGACATAAACCTCGGTTTTGACCTGATACAGGCGGCCCTTCAACGATTCCCAGAGCTGCGGGTGATCGATGGTGGTGTTTAGTTCCACAGTGGTACGACCGTCGGCCGCGACGACCACCGGGGACGCGAGGGTCCGGAGTTCCCTGCCGTCCGGATCGACGATCCGCGCGCGAACCTCCGCGTGGGCGTCCTGGGCGGACGTGTTGCGCAGGAGCACTCGGACGTTCAGCGTAGCAGATTCCTTCGAGACGTTCCCGGGTGTGAGGTACACGCCGGGAGCGCCGGCGTCAGTCGGGTCGATGTGCACCGGAGCGGTCGTGACCAGCCAGACGTTCCGATAAAGGCCGCCCCAGATTTTGTAGAGTCCGGTCACACTCCAGGGCAGGCAATCCTTGGTGTCGGCCGGGCTGTCGTTGACCGCCACCGCCAATTCATTGTCGGACCCCGGGTGCAGGGCCTTGGTCGCATCGAAAACGAAACGGGTGTAAGCACCGCGATGCTGACCTAACTGCTGGCCGTTGACGTACACATCGGCGATAGTCGCCGCCCCTTCAAAAACCAGATAGAACTCCTTGCCTTTGGCAGCGGGGTCAACGGTGATCCGTCGGCGGTACCATCCCCTTGTGAGGGCGTCATAGGCGGCCCGGGTCTGGAAATTGTGCGGGACAGTCACGTTCGACCAGGGTGCTTGGCGGAAAGCATCGGAGTCTGCTGCCGGGAGCGTCGCGGAGTCGGCGACACCTACGAATTGCCAGCCTGCGCCGTTTAACGACTCGATCTTCCTCGCCTGGATTTGCTGGGCATGGGCGACAGAGAGCAGGAGGAGGAAAAATCCGCAGCAAATCGTTCTACTTTTTATTTGTTTCATCTTTGTGGCTTCCTATCGATGAATGATGCTTTTCCGCTCAAGCGGGGGGTGTGCAAACAGGATGTCCGTGCCGAAAGGAGCGGACGGGGGGCTGGCCTTGTTATAAGGTTACAATTGCCGCCTCGTCAAGGGCGAGTCGCGCCAATTTCCAGCCGATCCTGGCGCGCGACAGCGAATCAACCCGGACGGCGGACGCTGACTGACTTTTGCTTGTCTTCCGCCGAGCGACTTGTCCAGAGCGAACGCACAAACTTGATGACATATTCCAATCTTGTCACTCTCCAGACATGAAAATCCATCTTTTCTTCGCAATCACCGTTTTCGTTGCCACGCTTTGCTTGCCGTCTGTTGCGTGCGCGGTAGAAGACACTCACCCGCCCCTGCGATTGGTGCTGGTCGGCGACTCAACCGTTTGCAATTACCCCGCAAATCAAGCGACCCGTGGCTGGGGACAATTCGTCGGGGAAAGTTTCAAAGAAGGTGCTGTCGAAGTGATCAATCTCGCGGCGGAAGGACGCAGCACCAAGACATTCATTCAGGAAGGTCTGTGGCAAAAGGCACTCGCCGCAAAGCCCAACTATGTGCTCATCCAATTCGGTCATAATGATTCGCACTCTCCAGACAAACCCGAGGCGACCGACGCAGCAACGGATTACAAGGATTATCTCCGACGATATATTGACGACTCGCGCGGGGTTGGCGCGACATCGATTCTAGTGACTCCGATGGTTCGCCGCACCTTCGACGCCCAGGGAAAAATCACGGATAGCCTGGCCCCGTACGCCAGGGCCATGAAAGAAATCGGTGACGAAAAGAAAGTGGCCGTGATTGATCTTCACTCCTCCAGCTACGCGCTGGTGGCGAAACTCGGCCCGGAAGGGAGCGCGGGACTAGCAAACAAGAAGGGTGACAATACGCACTTTAATGAGCAAGGCGCACGGGCAATGGCCGAGTTGGTAATCAAGGCCCTGCCGACGGCAGAGCCGAAGCTCAAAGAATATTTGAAGGCCCCGTGAGAGGCAACGCCGTTGACCCACGAGCACCGGCGACCGAAGCAACTCCAGGTTTTGTTCCTATCATTGATAATGCTGGTTGCATCGGCGATTTACCATCATCGCTTTGACGTTCCTCCGTTTCCGCCCATGCGCTCAATCTCTTTCATCGCAGTTTACCGCCTGCTTTTTTTCGCCGGTGCGCTCGCATCCGCGACGACTCTAGTAGCTGATCCGCTTCAAACGAAAACAGGCCCGGAGCACATCGCCGTTTTCTCGTCGCCGCCGGGTCGCGTGCCGACGCGGGGAATGCCGGACGGGCCTCTGTTGGGTAATGGTGATGTCGGCGTCGTGCTCGCAGGGCCACCGGAGGCGCAGACATTTTACATCAGCAAAAACGATTTTTGGAAGTGCTCGCCGGGCGATTCCAAAGTGACTGCGGTGGCATGCGCGAACTTGCTGATTCCTGCGTTGCGCGGCGCGAGCTATCGACAGGAGCAAGACCTGTCCCGCGCGGAAGTACGCGGCACGTTCACGAAAGCCGGCCTGACCGTTCATACGCGTTCGTGGGTGCAGGCCGAGGAAAACCTTTTGCTGACGGAATTGCGTTGCGATGGAAACGAGGCGGTTCCGGGTTCTGTTCGCCTGTATTCGGACGAACAGGGAGTGGCGCCGTCGCAGGTCAATGACAGTAACCGGCCGGCCAACATCGGATGCGAGATGGTAGGCGGCGGGCGCAGGTACTTTGATGGCGAGATGGCGGATGTGGCGATCACCGATCAGGTTCTCAGTGGCAAACCGGCCGGTCAGCCAACGAACGCGGAACGCTTCGACGGGAAAACCACGCGGCGCGAGGTGGCCGTGCCCAACATGGCTGGATCGGTCAGCGTGGCGGCCTGGATAAAAATCGGTGCTTTGAGCAAAGACTCCAATTATATCCTCAGTAAAGGCAAGTGGACCCAGGGCTACAGCCTCGGATTATGGAACGGCAGGTTGCGTTGGGCAATCAACGGCATGGAGTTAGAAAGCGAGCAACCGCTCGAACCGGGCCGATGGACCTACGTCGCCGGCACGTTCGATGGGAAGCGAACGTGTTTGTACGTGGACGGCGTTCTGAAAGCCAGCCAGGGAGACAGCGGCGGTGCAGCGCCGGACTGCTTCGTTCGCGGGGCGGATGGCGAGTCAGCAGAGGGTCGGAAAGTGTCGGTGGCAACGCGTACGCTCGGTGCCACGGGGTTGAACTTCGTTTTAAAGCCGGGTGAGCGCGTCACAGTGGCGACAGCAATCATCAGTGATCTGGATACGAAGGATTTCCGGGCGGCGGCAAAGCGGCGAGTGGACAGCTTGCAGTCGGGTGACATCGAAAAACTTTCCGCGCGGCAGCAGGCATGGTGGCGGGAGTTCTGGTCGCGCTCGTTTATTGAAATCCCCGACAAGCTCATCGAGCAAGAGTGGTACGCGGCCCAATACATCATGGCGTCGTGCAGCCGCGCCGGCAAAGTGGCCCCCGGTCTGTGGGGGAACTGGATTACCACGGATAGGCCGATGTGGAACGGCGACTATCATCTCAACTATAACTTCGAGGCACCCTTTTACAGCGTCTACGCCGCCAACCACCCGGAAATTTCTCTGCCTTATTACGATGCGCTGAACCAGTCCATCCCGGGCGGTAGATTGAACGCGGCCCGGCACGGCTGGAAGGGCGTTCACTTCCCGGCTTCTATTGGACCGTGGGGGATACGTCCCGAAGGCGACGACAGCGACTACGGCCAGCGTTCCAACGCAGCGTATGCCGCGCTGAATTTCATCTGGTACTACCAATACACTCAAGATAGAGACTGGCTTAAAGCGACGGGTTACCCTTTCCTCCGCGAAGTCGAAAAATTTTGGACGGATTACCTCAAGTTCGAAAATGGTCGCTACGTCATTTATAATGATGCGATCCATGAAGGGTCCGGCCCCGATTTCAATTCGATCCTGTCCCTCGGCCTCGTCCGCACTCTCTACAAAAATCTGCTGGTGATGAGTACAGACCTCGGCGTGGACGAATCTCTGCGCCCGCAATGGAAAGATATCCTCGCCAAAATCAGCGATTGGCCATTGCAGGAACGAGAAGGTAAAACTGTTTTTCGCTACACCGAAAGAGGGATGGCTTGGAACAACGGAAATACCTTGGGCATCCAACACATCTTCCCCGCCGGTGCCATCGGCCTCGACAGCAGCCCGAGGGAACTCGAGATCAGCCACAACATGCTCGACGCGATGGCCCGCTGGGACGATCAAAATGGGGCGTGCTCATGGTACACCGCTTGCGCTCGTGTCGGCTATGCGCCGGAGGTCATCCTACAACATCTCCACAAACTCTACGAACGTTCTTCGATGCCCAACGGCTTGCTCAATTTCGGCGCAGGCGGCGTTGAAAACGTTTCGCCTTCGCTGGCCGTGAGCGAGATGCTCCTCCAAAGCCACGATGGCGTGCTGCGTGTCTTTCCCTGCTGGCCCAGGAATCTTGATGCGCGTTTTGGATCGCTTCGCGCCGTCGGGGCATTTCTGGTCTCCGCCGAACTCATCTCCGGTAACATCACCGGCGTGAAAATAACCAGCGAGAAAGGCCGCGATTGCATCATCGTCAATCCTTGGCCTGAAAAACCCGTGCGCGTCGTACGCAACGGCAAATCCGCAGGTTCCGAACGCGGAGCACGCTTCACCATCCATACCATGCCGGGTGACACCGTCGAACTCGTGCCGGAATGAGAGGGCACCGTGCTACCATTTCGTGATGCGCTTCATCTTATGCAGTGCCTACCGATAGCATCAGAAATGAAAAGGATGAAAAATTTGTCGGCGGTTGCCTTGATAGCTCTGTTGATCTCCATATTCGTTCGTTCAACGGATGCATCTCAGGTCCTTTGGAGTATAGGACAGACAGACCAGACAAGCGCCGACCTGGCGTTGGGGGCCTCACATCCCAACCTGACGTACGCGCAAGCTTTCCGGATGGACCCGCTTTTTGTCGTCGGGAAATCGACCGCGGCCCACGATTGGCCCGCCATCCAACCGGGAGAAAACGAAGCGTGGGCAGGCTCGCAGTCGCACACTTTTTCCATCGCGTTCGGGCTCAAGGCGGCGGTCGCGGGCACGTACCGTCTGGTCATTGATCTGGTGGATGTCCCTCTAAAACGCGCCTCCGCCGTGGTTGTCTCCGTCGATAATAAGTCCTTGCCGGTGCAAAAGCCGATCCCTGGAAATGGAGACGAAACTTTTGCGAATCATCCGGAAGCAGGCCATCACCAGCGACTCGTTTTCGAGTTCGCCGGAGAGGACTTGAGGACCGGATTGAATCTCATCACGATTCAGACCCAAAATGGAAGCTGGATGCTGTATGACGCGGTGCATCTGGACGCTCCCGAAGGAGCCGTCCCCGCGGATGCCACCGGTATTTTTGTAGGCCCGGTGATAACCGACGACAGCCTGACCACCGGCCCCGGCAACGCACTCAGGCAAACCCTTCGCTTCCCCGTTTACCGGCTGGGCGTTTCAACTTCTGCGCCTCCCCTGCCTGCGACTTTGAACGCGGGCGACGCCACTCAGCACGTGAACCTCGCACCTGGCTTTCAGCTCGTCGATTTTCCGCTTCCCGCCGTGCAACAGCCTGCCGAGGTCCAAGTTTCTCTGGTCGCCGGGGGCAATACCTATTCCTCGCCTCCCGCTAAGATGAGGCCGATGCGTAAATGGACCGTCTATCTCCTCGCCCATTCGCACCACGATCTGGGATATACGGATACTCAGCCTCATATCATCGCAAAACAGATGCATAACTATGATCTGGCGTTGGATGATATCGCTCGCTGCAAAGATTTTTCCAACGGGGCCAAATACGTTTGGAACGCCGAGGTTCTCTGGTCGCTCGACGATTATCTGAAGAACTATCCTCAAAACCAGCCGAAGATCATCGAAGCCATCAAGAATGGCTCCGTTTACCCCAACGCCTGGTACGCCAACGAGTTGACCGGTCTTTGCCGACCGGAGGAGTTACTCCGACTTTCGACTTTCGGACTCAGGCTTCGACAAAAGACCGGAGTACCCGTCGATTCGGCGATGATGAGTGATGTCGTGGGGATGTCCTGGGGATGCATCCAGGCGCTGAACGAAGCCGGCGTGCGCTATCTGTCCAACGGCCCGAACCAGTCGGCCCGCATCGGCTCCGCCGTCAGCGCGACCGAAGACAAACCCTTTTACTGGGTCTCTCCCTCCGGTAACAACAAGATTCTCTTCTGGACTCCCTGGGGCGGATACGGCGCGCAAGGGAAGATCGGTCACTTGGAATGGCCCGGCGCGGGCGGACCACTGCTATCGCATTTGCAAAAATTGCAGAATGAAAACTACCCCTACGATATGTGCTACATCCGGTGGAGCGGCTGGGGAGACAATGCCAAGACCGACGAAGCCCTGGCTCCATTCGTCAAACAATGGAACGAAACCCACGCCTATCCTCATTTCGTGATCGCGGACACGAGTACGACTCTCCATGCGTTGGAAGAAAAATATGGCAAGGACATCCCTGTCCTCAAAGGGGAGCTTACCCCATACTGGGAGGATGGTGCGGGCTCATCCGCGCACGAAACAGCCTTGAATCGGCAGGCTGCGGAGCAACTGGTCCAGGCCGAAACCCTCTACGCTCTTCTACAGCCCGGTAAGTCGCCCGCCGATTCATTCTACGATGCGTGGATGAAAGTCATCATGTATGACGAACACACCTGGGGAGCCGGCGACAGCATCAGGAAACCAAACGATCCGGGAGTTATCGCGCAGTGGACGTTCAAGCAGGCTTTCGCGACCGACGCGAGTAAGGAATCCCGCGAACTCCTGGACCGTGCCGTCAGCGTGCAGGGTCCCGGTATCGCGGACCACTTTGATGTATTTAACACCTGCAACTGGCCGAGAACCGACGTGGTCACGCTTTCAAAGAATGCTTCCAAGATCGGCGACACCGTGAAGGACGAGACGGGACAGGTAATACCCAGCCAGCGGCTCGGCACGGGCGAACTCACCTTTCTGGCCAGGGACGTTCCACCTCTTGCTGCGAGACGTTACAGTGTTGAGCCAGGATCAGCGGCCGGGAAATCGAGTTCACTTCAGGCGGCCAATGGTCAACTCTCGAACGGTGACCTGACCATCAGGGTCGATCCCGGATCAGGAGGGATCGCCGAATGGCACACCAAGGATCATCCCGAAAATCTGATCGACACAAATAAGGCAAAACTGAACGATTACATCTATGCGTTGGGCAGCGGACTGGATCATCTGAGTTATCCCGCCGTCCCAAAGATCACGGTGAAGGAATCGGGTCCGGTTGAGGCATCACTGCTGGTGGAGTCCAGTGCTCCGGGCACCAACTCCTTGCGAAGGGAAGTCAAGATTTACAACGGGCTTTCGCGCGTCGATCTGGTCGATGAACTCGACAAAACCAACGTCGTCGAGGCGGAAGCCGGACACATCGCATTCCCGCTGAATCTTCCGGACGGACAAATTCGCCTCGATTCGCAGTTTGCGGTGACGCGGCCCGAACTCGACCAGATTCCCGGGGCGAATAAAAACTGGTTCACCGTCAGCCGCTGGGCCGATGTTTCGACTCCGACCTATGGCGTGACCCTCGCCACGCTCGACGCACCTCTGATGGAAGTGGGAGGCATCACGGCCACGTTGGCTCGCAGTGCGGGCGGGGCATGGCTCACGAAGAGTAACCCGACCCAGACGCTGTATTCCTGGATATTCAATAACCATTGGTTCACTAACTACAAGGCCAGTCAGAGCGGTATCTTGAGCTGTCGTTATTCGCTCCAGCCGCATCATGCTTACGACGCTCTGCTGGCGACACGATTTGGCATCGAACGCAGCCAACCGCTCCAGGTCTTCCCGGCGGCAGGGAGAGCTCTCGCCGTGTCCCGCATGACCATCGAGCCTGGCAATCTTATTCTCACCGCATTCAAGAGCAGTGACGACGGTCAGGCATTGATCGTCCGTTTCTTCAATCCATCGGACGCGCCCGTGACTGCCCGGATGAAGTGGTCGAATCCGCAACCCGCCGAATTCTGGCGGAGCGACATGAGCGAGGAACCTCTGCAGAAGATTGACCCGACGATCACGGTGCCTGCCTGGAGCCTGCTGACCGTCCGAGCGAAGTGATGAAAGACCGGAGTCTTTTCTGGTGGGTGCTGCGGTGGGTGATTTTACTTACGCCGGTCGCCGCCGGGGCACACCCCGCGCTCTTTACGTCAGCTCAGGTCTACGTGCAACCGGACGGCAGGTTTCAGCTTTTCATCACCTTCGACCTGCTCGCGTTCACGTTTCAAACGTCCTCTTTGGAAGTCGCCGATCCTCCGATGAACGCGCTCCTCGATGGGCCGGAGGACACTCTTGCCCAGAAGATCGAGGAATCTCGCGCCTACTTTTTGGCCAACGTCAAAATCGAGACCGACCGTGGCCCGGCCACCGTCACGCGTTTGCAATTTCCCAAACTTGCAGACATAAAAGCCTGGAAAGATTCCGGACGAGAACCCCGACTTCCCGTCGTGGCTGATGTGAAGGTGGACGGGACTCTCCCGCAGACGGCGTCTACCATCCGATGCCAGTTTCCCTCCTGTCTGGCGACTGTGGTCCTCACCGTGTACCGACCGGGCGAAGAAACCTACGACGAACCGATCAACCCCGGGACCGCTTCGAGTGTCATTCCCGTCCAGCTTGAGCGATCCGTCGTTGCGCCGTCCTCGCCAGCCACCGCGCCGTTGTTGGGGCGGGGTGAGGTCTGGCTCCGCTACATTGTCCTGGGAGTGAATCACATCCTCCCGGGAGGAATGGATCATATCTTGTTCATCCTGGGGCTGTTTCTGGCCAGCATCCGGGTCACATCTCTGCTTTGGCAGGTCACGGCCTTTACGGTGGCCCACTCGATTACTCTCGCGTTATCGCTTTACGGTGTCTTTCGACTGCCGTTTTCCGTGGTCGAGCCTGGCATCTTTCTGACGATTATTTTCGTGGGAGTTGAAAATCTGTTCAACCCGCAGGTGGGTCTTTCTCGTGTGCTGGCCGTGTTCGCCTTTGGCCTGATTCACGGTCTCGGATTCGCCAGCGCCCTGCGTGAAACGGGTTTGCCAGAAAGCGATTTCTTCGAAGCTCTGGTCGGCTTTAACGTCGGGGTCGAACTCGGTCAGTTGCTCGTGATCGTGATCGCGTTCTGGGTCGTCGGCTGGTTTCGCAGGTCGGTGCACTATCGAAATTGGGTCGTCATTCCCGGATCTCTGTCGATCACCGCGATTGCGGCCTGCTGGTTTGTTCAACGGATCGTCAGGTGCATCTAGGGCTTATTCACAATACATTTCTGGCAGTGAGCCTCGGATGGGATGGTGAACTCGCCCTAGCGAAAGGGGAAGAACCCCTTTATTTTCCCGCAGGCAGGAGTTCATCCCACTAATCGCCGGCTGACCGGCGGGTCCAGTTTGGAAACGGATCGTGATTTTCCCATTGCTGTCCGGTTGGACATTTTCAAACTCCTTTGCGACCGCCTTATTGCGTGCTCCGGCGGCTGCAAAAATATCGAAATTTGTGAGCACGGGTTTGTCGTTGATCACCACGTTGAAAACGCGTTTTCCCGTGAGGTTGGGTTCAGGCTCGGGCGTGGGTGTCGCTTGCGCTGGGACCGCACTGGGGGAAGTGGCCGCAGGAGCTTTTTTGGGTGCAGCCTTCGGGCCGAAGCCGATCTCGGCGAAGTCCAGCCTGATGTTGTAACCGGCCGCCGCCGGCTTCATGGGGAACTGATAAGTGCATTCGCGGTGTGGGCGGACTTGTAAACGTCCGGGGAATCGAGGGAGTGCCGCTCACATCGATCACGGCGGACTGGTCGCTGCGCATGGCCTCCCTGAGATCGTAACCCGCATCCGGCGAAAAATCCTTCGGCGCCGATCCGGACGTGCGAGACCCGCAGGCAACCCTGATTTGGCTCAGGGGCTCCTTGAACCATTGGATAGGAAGACCGGTCACGGGCCAACTGGCAACGAGCGCGTTCTTGTTGAGGGCGACATCGCAATCTGCCAGATGTAACCGGCGTGACATCGACGTTCCATCCGTCGAGGACAAGGAGCGGCTTTTGTCCCTGAAGGTCTGTGGTGGCTGCCTCGACGGTCAAGGTCTTTCCTTCCTGTGGAATCATGGAAACGTAATTGTCCGAGTAGTAAACCGGTAGCACCCGTTCTCCTGAATCGCCTCGCCGCAATTGCAAATGGGCCATCATAGCGATATGATCGGAAGGATTGCGGAGCTTGACCTCCAGGAAAGTCTTGCCCCCGGCATCGCGGCGCGTCACCGAGGCAGACATTTTCGCCGTGGGCATGCTCTGAAGAGCTTGGAGACTCTCCTGCGGACCAGTGCCGGCACGCCAGTAGAAGTTCTCCGAGCGCGTCTGGCCTGCGTCGTCCCGTAGTTGGAATTGCACGAAATGGAGATGGGCCTGGTCGCGCATTTTTCTCCGCCGGTCCGAGATTGGCGGCGGCGCTGCCGTCGGCATGGACTTTCACTTCCTGCCGGGAGGCGATGGTGCCATCCGGATTGTAGATCGCCACCGTCGCGGTGCCATCGAAGGGAACGGGCGTCATTATTGATGACTTGCAGGTGTCCGTTCGACCTCGTTGAGCATGATGTGCATCGGCTCACAGGCTTTCCTGCGTGGCGAAAAGGGAGGAATTCGGCTCCAGGTCCTAACTGTAGAGCTGCCAGACAAAGCTGGGCTGCGCGGGGTTGCTCATCCAGGTGATGACGCCGGTGACGGGTGAGAACAGCTTGGCGAAGCGGCCTTCGTACATGGCGCGGAAGGCTTCGTAGTTCGCCAACTGGGCCTTGCGCACGAAATCGGCCAGGTTCGCGAGCTTGCCATAACGCTGGCTGAGTTGCCCGGATAGGTGTCGCCGTTCTGAGCCCCTTGCCGAAGTCGTGCTCGGCCCAGTCGTCGTTGATGGTCTCCCAATCCTTCTGGGCATCATCGCCTGAACGGACTCCAGCGTGGGGATCGAGACGCTGCCGATCTCCGTCTTGAACGGCTCGTCCACACGTGTAGAAGTCGCCCGGCGTGCCGCCAGTAATAGGGGCCGCCGGAGTGGACGCCGCGGCCGTCCGTGGAACTGGGCTGATAGAGGCGGCTGGGGTCCAGTTCCGCCATCAGCTTTTGCGATCCCTCGTCGATCTCCGGGGGCGGGCTGCCCTCGTTGCGGCCGCACCAGATGGCGATGAGGATGGTTGCGGAACCGGACGATCTTCTCCCGCGCGTTGGCCAGGTAGGTCTCGAGGTCGGTCGGGTTCGGGCCGTCGCTGGGGTTGGGCTGGAAGAATTCGTCCCAGAGCATGATGCCGTACTTGGTCGCAGAGATCGTAGAAGTCCTCGCTGGTGCTCTGGCCGACCCAGTTGCGGATCATGGTGTAGTTGGCCAGTTGGTGATAGCGGATCTGGGCTTCCAGGCGTTCGCGCGGGATGCGCTTCAACGCTTCGTCCAAGCCCCAGTCGCCGCCCTTGCAAACGACGCGCACGCCATTGACGGAGACCGCCAGATTATCGCTTCCCTGGGCGACGTAGGTGATCTTGCGAATGCCGAAGTTAAGGTCACTGGAATCCGAGACTCCCGCCGCCGTGTCGAAGGAGAGATGCACGGGATAGAGATTTTGCGGACCGTAGCCGTTCGGCCACCAGAGCTGCGGGTTCTTGAGATGCAGCGCGGGACGTCGTGGAAGGATCGAGAGTGACAACCTCGAGCTGCGCGGCGGGATTCCACCGACTGCTGAAACGCGGCGCCATCCGGAGAAGAACGCTCGCCGATAGTCCCCTTGAGACGTCCCTTTCTGAGGCTGGTCGGTCCCGTTCTTGAGGGTCACCTGCACCTTGATGTCGGCCGTGTCGGTGCGGGGCAGCGGCAGATCGGAAGTGACGAACGGTTCTTCCAGCCGACCGGGCCGGTGGCGGAGAGGAAGACCTTCTGCCAGATGCCGGTGTCGCGGTCGCGGATGCCCGGAATCCAATCCCAGCCGAGGGTGCAGAGAAACGTGGGGCCGTCGCTGGCCGTGATGCCGCCGTTCTTGCCCATGCCGTTGGCGATGGTGTGCTCGATGGGGGTTGCCGGGATGGGGCTGCGGGATGAACGAGGACGGCGAGGGCGGCCGGCTGCGCCGGGTTTGACCAAGCGGGTGATGTCGAAGCATGCCGCGAGTGAACGCGCCCTTCATCGAGCCCACGTCATTGCCGTTGACCCAGACCTCGGCCGAGTAGTTGATGCCGTCGAAGTTCAGCCAGATGAGCGTCCCGCGAAAGCCGCCGGGACGTTGAAGCTCGTGCGGTACCAATAGGAGGTGCGGCACAGAGTTTCGGGGATCTGGTCCGGGCGGTTGTTTTCGCCGTAAAGCGGCTCGGGGTAGACTTTGTTGTTGACCAGGGACGTGAGGACCGTCCCGGGCACCGTGGCGGGATACCAGTCGGCCGCCTGAAAGCCCGGCTGCGAAATCTGTTCGGGCGGAGCAGAGACTTTGGCGGCATCCTGCAATTTCCAGTCGGAGGAGAGTGTCGGCAGAACGGGCGCGCCAAGAGCCGTGGTGCCGGTCATAATGAGCAGGAGAGAGACGAGGCCGAGCGGCAGACATGCACGGGCCTTTTGCGTTGCAATATTCATCGTGAAAAACTGAATCAGGCGGTCGGGGAGACAGGATTTTGAGCCAGGGGCTCCGAGCCGTCAATCGGATTCGCCCGACCGTGGCAGGGTAGGACGCGGATGAATAAAGGTTGCCACGTCCAGGATTTCTCGCTAACGAGATCGGGATCGACGGCAAGCCCTACCTGTTCGCCCGCCGCGAATGCACCGGAGCCGATTTTGACGCCGCCATGAAAGAGGTCCCCTTCGTGCCGTGAAGACGCTGGTGCTGGCAAAGCCCGGCGCGCTGGCGTGGGCCGAAGTGCCCGCGCCTGCCCCCGCGGCGGGCGAGGCGCTCGTGCGGGTCCGCCGCTGCGGGGTGTGCGGCACGGATATTCACGCGCTCGCGGGCAGGCAGCCGTTTTTCAGCTACCCGCGCCGCCTGGGCCACGAACTCTGCGTGGAGGTCGTCGCCGCCCCGGCGGGCAGCGGGCTTTCGCGCGGAGACCTTTGCGCGGTCGAAGCCTACTACTTCTGCGGGCAATGTCCCGCCTGCCGGTCAGGGAAGACCAACTGCTGCCGGCACCTGCGCGTCCTGGGGGTTCACCTGGACGGCGGCCACGCTCCGCTGCTCGCCGTGCCGGCGGACAAGCTGCACCGCGCCGGCGCGCTGACGCCCGAGCAGACGGCGCTCGTCGAGCCGCTGGTCATCGGCGCGCACGGCGTGGAGCGGGCGGCGTTGCGCGCTGGTGAACCGACGGCGATCATCGGTCTCGGGCCCATCGGACTGGCTGCTGCGATCTTCGCCCGGGCGGCGGGTGCCAACGTGGCATGCGTGGACGTGCAACCGGCCCGGCGGGAGTTTGCCTGCGGCGAGATGGGGCTCGGCACGCCCTTTCAGGCGGACGCGGACCTTGCCCGGCGCTTGCAAGCCCACTTCGGCCAGCTTCCCTCGGTGGTCATCGATGCGACGGGTAGCGCCGCTTCCATGCGGGCGACGTTCGAACTCGCCGAGCACGGCGGGCGGATCGTTTTCCTGGGACTGTTCAGCGGCGAGATGACCTTTGACGACCCGAACTTCCACCGCCGCGAACTCACCCTGCTTGCCAGCCGCGCCGGGTTGTCCGGCACCTTCCGCGAGGTCATCCGCCTGCTGGCGACGGCGCGGGTGGACGTGGCCCCGCTCGTCACCCACCGCTTCGGCTTCGCGGACGCGGCGGAACGTCTGCCCGGCATCGAGCGCGAGCCGGGACTGGTCAAGGCGATGATCGATTTCGACGGGTTCGACTAACGTGAAAATTACTAGGCTGGAGCCGATCATCCTGCATGCGCCGGTAACCCGTGGAGGGATCGCCGACAGCACGCACAAGCTTACCCACTGGGGCGCGCCCGGCGTCGCCATCCACGCCGACAACGGTTTGATCGGCTACGGATTTTCTGGCACGCACGCGCACCTGCCGACCGACCGGCTGATCGTGGATTGCATCGTTGGCAGCTACGGCCCGTTGCTCGTCGGCGAAGACCCGCGCGAGGTCCGGGCGCTCTGGGAAAAGCTCTATCGGCAGCCCGAGATTTACTGGGTCGGCCGCGCGGGCATCACCCATCTGGCGTTGGGTGCCATCGACATCGCCCTGTGGGACCTGAAGTCGAAGGAAGCGGGGATGCCGCTCTGGAAGCTGCTCGGCGGCTCCGCCAGGAAAAAAGTGGAGGCGTACAACACCGACGGGGGTTGGCTCAACTGGCCGTTGGAAACCGTCGTCTCCGACTGCAAGCGCCTCGTGGAAGAGGAAGGCTACCACGCCGTGAAACTGAAAGTCGGCGGCCCCAGCCCGCGCGAGGACCTTCGCCGCGTCGAAGCCGTCCGCCGGGCGCTCGGGCCGGAGGTCCGCATCATGGCCGATGCCAACGGCCGCTGGACCCTGCCGCAGGCGATCCAGACCGCCGGCCGGCTCGTCGATTTCGACGTGGCCTGGATCGAGGAACCCATCTTCTTCGACGACGTGGCAGGGCACCGCCGTCTCGCAGAAGCCATCGCCACCCCGATCGCCCTGGGCGAACAACTCTACGTGGCGTCGCAGTTCCGCGATTTCATCCAGGCCGGTGCGGTTCACTACGTGCAGCCCGATGTCGTGCGCCTCGCGGGCATCACGGAATTCTGGCAGGTCGCCGACCTGGCGCATTGCCACAGTTTGCCCGTCGTGCCGCACGTCGGCGATATGTGCCAGGTCCATCAACATCTGTGTTTCGCGCACTCCGCCTGCTCGCTCCTCGAATACATCCCGTGGCTGCGCGACTGGATGCAGTTCCCGGCGAAGATCGAAGCTGGCTACTACGTCGCGCCGCAAGAACCCGGTGCGGGCATGACTCCCACGCGAGAGGCGCTCGCCACCATCAACAAGGCATGACACCACCGCTGCTCAAAATGGACGACCGATTTTCGCTGGCGGGACAGACCGCGCTCGTGACGGGCGGCGGCACGGGCATCGGCCTGGGGATCGCGTCCTGCATGGTCCGCGCCGGCGCTCGCGTCGTGCTGGTGGGCCGCCGGGAAGCGGAGTTGGCGGCGGCCTGCGCGCAACTCGGCAAGGAGGCTGTCTTCATCGTGCAAGACATCACCCGCCACGAGGAAATCGCGTCGCTCGTGCAACGGGCCGAGACGCTGCTGGCAGGCCCCCTGACGATTCTCGTCAACAACGCGGGCATCCACCTGAAGAAATTCGCCGTCGATACCACGCCGGAAGATTTCCAGAACGTGCTGAACACCCACGTCGTGGCGGCGCATGGCCTGACGCGCGCGGTCGTGCCGGGCATGGTGGCGCGGGGAGCGGGAGCGGTGCTTTTCATCTCGTCGATGGCGGCGTTCATGGGGGTGCCGCAGGTGCTCGCCTACGCCGCGGCGAAAAGCGCGTTCTTCGGCATGGTGTCCACGCTGTCGGCGGAAGTGAGCGCCAAAGGCGTGCGCGTCAACGCCATTGCGCCGGGCTGGATTTTCAGTGAAATGACCCAGAAGGCCCTGGACGGCGACCCGGCGCGGAAGGCACGCGTGCTCGGACGCATCCAGATGGGTCGCATGGGCAGCCCCGAGGATATCGGATGGGCGGCGGTTTACCTCTGTTCGCCTGCGGCGGCCTACGTGACCGGAGTGACCTTGCCGGTGGATGGCGGCGCGGTCGTGGGATTCTAGAGGGTGTCTGAAAAGGGGTGTTTTGGTGGTCATTTTGCCGGGCGGCAAAGTCGGCGCAGCATGAGTCGGCTCATGGCTAGATAGATCAGGTTTTCTTCGGTGGCGGGCAGGAACTCGTAGTCTTTGGAAAGCCGCCGGTAGTTGCCCAGCCAGGCAAAGGTGCGTTCGACCACCCAGCGCCTTTTGAGCACGGTAAAGGCAGGCATCGGCGGCGGTTCAACGCCCTCCGGGCAACGCACCCAACGCCGGGGCGGCAGCACCACCTCCACGCTCCAGCCCAGGCGCTCTTTGATCCAGGCGACGAGCCGGCCGCGGTAACCCGCATCCGCCCACAGATGCTTGAGGTTGGCGAAGCGTGCCGCCGCCGCTTCGAGCAGGGGCATGGCCCCGTCGCGGTCGGCAATGTCGGCGGCGTGCACCTGTGCGCAAAGCACCAGTCCCGAGCTGTCTACGAGCAGGTGACGTTTGCGTCCGTTGACCTTTTTGCCGCCATCGTAGCCGTGCACCCCGCCGCGGTCCGTCGTCTTGGTACTCTGGCTGTCGATGATCGCAGCCGTCGGCTTGGCCGAGCGGCCCGCCCGGCGTCGGCAGAGGCTGCGCAGGCGACCATGCAGGCGCAGCCACACCCCGGCCAAACGCCACGCGCGGAAATAATGATAGACGGTCTTCCACGGCGGAAAATTGGTCGGCAGCAGGTGCCAGGCGCAGCCCGCGCGCACCAGGTAAAAGATGGCGTCGCAGATCAGCCGCCGTGCGTGCTTGCGCGGTCTGCCGCCGTGCTTGGCTGGCGGTAAAAGGTGCTGCATTTTACTCCATTCGTGGTCACTTAGATCGGTGGCATAAACGAGGACTTTCATCCTCTAAACTGCCTCCAAAACACCCCTTTTCAGACGCCCTCTAGGGCCTGTTCACACTAGCAAAAATTGCCCGTAGAAATCAATTTTAGAGTCCTTAAAGCGGCAAAATGTCTCATCGAAATGATCGAAAAACGATGTTTTCGATCATTCGTTTGGTCGATTTCAGCAAAAAATTAGAAGTGTTAACATGCCCTAAAGCGTTTTACGTTTGCGTGTAAGGTCTGCTCAAGCCCCGGCAGGGGCGTAAGAGTTCAGCCCACGGCGTGAGCCGTGGGAAAGATCGCCAGCCAGGCCAGCCCCGGCAGGGGCGTAAGAAAACACGGCGGCCTTGCGAGGACCACCGGGCGGGTTTTCTTACGCCCCTGCCGGGGCTGGGCCCTTTCGCGGTTGCCACCCACGGCTCGCGCCGTGGGCTCAACGACTACCGGCTCAAGCCGGTAGGATGCGATGGGACTAAAAGTCCGGTGGCGGCTAGAAGCCGCTTGGAAAGCCCCCGGCCCGGGCCGGCTGGCAAGGCATCGGCGGCGACCCCTGGCCTCACGGCGGGTCGGCCACGATGCGGAACGTTCCCTCGCCATCCTCGTCCCACTTCTGCTCCTCGATGTAGCGCTTGATCGTCTTCTCATCGACCGCTCCGACCGTCGCGCAAAAGTAGCCCCGTGCCCACAGGTGCTGGCCCCAATAACGCTTCTGCAAACTCGGGAACTCCTCCTGCAGCTTGCGCGAACTCCTGCCCTTCAAGTACTGCGCCAGCTTGGCCGGCGACAACACCGGCGGCGCGCTGACGAGCAGATGCACGTGGTCGGGCGACACCGCTCCACGCACCACCGCCACCTCCCGCGCCCGGCAAATCTCGCGGATCAGGTCGCGGCAACGCACCGCCAGGTCCCCCTTGAGCACCGGCCAGCGGTACTTGGTCACCCAGATCAGGTGGTACTTGCAGTCCGAGACCGTGTGCCCACGATGGTGGTAGTTGGCCATGCAGCCGCCCACCTTAACGCGCCACCCGCCACCCTCCAAGGCAGACCGTCTAAAGACGGTGGGCTCCAACCCGGCACCTGGATACTGAACTCTGCCGCCCCTGCCGGGGCTGAAAAACCGGACAGGCAACTGAGAAACGATTTAGAGCGGCGCGCCTGCCTTACAAACCAGAAAGCTCACATCGCGGATGCAAAATCGCACTTCATAAATCTTTCTCGCCACGTCGGCCTGTCGTTTGCTAAAGTTTGCAGTTGAAATCGTTCACCGCGAGTCGGATGCCGTCCGAACCGTTCCCCTCACTCCTCAACAATTTTCCCGCCAGATTCGTCGCGATCCCGCGCTGGTTTCCCCGGCTTCCGCCGCCTTGGTGCGCGACTAAAAAGATACCGTGACCTTCCGCCGGCAAGCACACGTCGTGCTGCAAATCCAGCCGTCCTCTATCGTTCGCCCGTTTTCTTCCTCCTCGCTGATTCGCGCCTCACCCCTCTCTCCATATGCGATCCGCAACCAATGACTTTCATCGCTTCTGGCGATTGCTTCCCCTGTGCGTTCTCGTCCTGGCTGGAGCGGTCACACCCGCGCGCGCGGCCATCGACTACAACATCAATCGGATGCTCTGGCAAATGCTCTACGGCGTCACCGACGCCCAGGTCAACGATCCCGCCTGGCTCGCGCGCGACGACGACGGCGACGGCATCAGCAACGGCGCGGAACTCGCCGCCGGCACCAATCCGTTCGACAGCACCTCGAAACCCGCCATCACGTCGATCTCCAACGGCGCGGGCGGATTGACGCTTACCTTCCCCACGGTGGCGGGAAAACAGTACGTGATCCAGTCCGCGTCCAGTCTGGCCCCCACGTCCACCTGGACGGCGGTGTCCTCCGTCGGGCCGATCACCGGCGGCGGCGAGACCGCAGTCGGTCACGGTCCCGGCCGGCGGCGCGACGCAGCGCCTTCTACCGTCTGGTCGTGCAGGACATGGACACGGACGGCGACGGCGTCAGCGATTGGGCCGAGAACGTCGCGGGCTTCGATCCCACCACCGCGCACACCCACGGCGCGGCGCAGGACGACCACACGGCCCTCGCTCAATGACCTCGCCCAGGAAAACGTCGTCACCATCACGGCCACCAAGGCCACCGCCACCCAGCCCGCCGCCGCGAACACCGCCGCGTCGGACATCGCGTCCATCACCGTCACGCGCGGCGGGACCCTGCACCTCAACGCGATCACCGTGCCGCTGAGCCGCGCGGGCACGGCCGTGGCCGGGGTGGACTACCTCTCGATGCCGACCTCCGTGACCCTGCCGCCGAAGGTCGGCTCCGTGACGCTCGCCATCACCCCGGTGGCCAACGCGAATCGTCTCACGAGCGCCACCGTCACGCTCGGCGCGATGCCCGGCGGCAATTACACGGTCGGCGGACCCAACATCGCCAGCGTCACGATCTTCCCCGCCGGCAACGCGAACGGCACCGGCCTGACCGGCATGTATTACAACGGCACCAGCGCCACCGTCACTCCCTACAACCCCACCGCCCTGTTCGCCGGCACGCCGGCGCTCACGCGCGTCGATCCCACCGTGGATTTCAACTGGAACAGCGGTTCGCCCGGCACCGGGGTCAACGCCACCAACTTCGGCGTGCGCTGGCAGGGGCAGGTCCAGCCGCAGTATTCGGAGACCTACTACTTCGACACGCTCACCGACGACGGCGTCAAGCTCTGGGTCAACGGGCAGCTCGTCATCGACGGCTGGTCCTACAGTCTCACCGACCGCGTCGGCAGCATCGCCCTCCAGGCCGGGGTGCTCTACGACATCAAGATGGAATATTACCAGGGGAGCGGCTACGATCTCGCGCACCTTTACTGGTACAGCAACAGCCAGACGAAGCAGGTCATCCCCGCGAACCGCCTCTATCCGCTGGCGATCGTCGCGCCGCCCGCCATCGTCAGCGCGAACACGGCGGTGGGCTTCGTCGGCCAGCCGTTCACCTTCAACGTCCTGGCCAGCATCTCCGGCGGCTCGACGCCGACCTTCGCCCTGGGGGCGGGCAGCGCGCCCCTGCCTCCGGGACTGACGCTCAACGCGACGACGGGCGTCATCAGCGGCACGCCCACGACCGCGGGCGATTATCCCGTGGCGCTCACCGCGACCAACACGGTCGGCACCGGTGCCGCCGTGCTGGACATCCAGATTCTCAATCCCGGCAGCGGCGTCACCCGCGAACTCTGGAACAACCTCGCGGGCCCGAACGTCTCCGACCTGCCGCTGGCCACCACGCCCGCCAGCACGGACACGACCCTCACCTCGGCGGAGGACAACACCGCCCGCGCGAACAACACCGGCGAACGCCTGCGCGGCTACTTCACCGCGCCGGTGACGGGCAACTATTATTTCTGGCTGGCCGCGAGCAACACCGCCGAACTCTGGGTCTCGGACAACGCCGAGCCGGTGAACCTCGATCCGCCGCGCGTGGGTCACCGCGCCCGGCACCGCGTCGCGGAGCTGGAACGACGCGGGCCAGACCCGCCAGCGTTCGCCCTGGCTGGCCCTCGTCGCCGGGCAGCCGTACTACTACGAGGTTTTGCACAACACCGGCGGGTCGGGCGCGTCGAGCAATCTCAGCGTCGGCTGGCTGCAGGACCCCACGGGGGCCGCGACGGCCCCGACGACCGTCGGCAACGGCATCGTGCCGGGCTACCTGCTCACGCCCTTCGACTATCCGGCGGGTCTGGTGAGCAGCGGGTCGCTGTTCGCCACCAACCTCTCGCCGCTGCCGGGTGCCATCAGCTCCGCCGCCGGTTCCGCCACGATCAGCCTCAACGCCGGCCAGACCCAGGCGTTGCTGCACTTCAACTACGGCGGCCTGTCCTCGCCGCAGACTTCCTACGCGGTTTACGGCCCGGACGACCACGGCGCGGACGCCCTGCTCTACGACATCAACGCCGTCGATAAATTCCGCCCGGACCTGAAAACGCCTGACGGCGGCTACATCTGGACCTTTGCCACCAGCAGCGGCGTCTCCGCCTCGACGATGCTCAGCGACCTCCAGCAGGGCAAAGCCTACCTGAAGGTGGAAACCGTCAAATACCCGGCCGGCGAGATCAGCGGCAATTTCACCTCCGTGACCGGCTCGCAGCAGCCCCCGGTGCCGGTGGCCGACCCGGGCTTCACCGACGATCACGCCACGCTGGCCGGCGCGGCGCGCTTCCTCAACCAGGCCGCCTTCGGGGCCGCGCCGGTGGACCTGGCCGCCGTCCAGGCCAACGGCTACGCCGCCTGGATCACCAGCCAGATGTCGCTGCCGGCCACCCACGTCCTGGCCGACGTCCTGGCGCACCCGAGCGACGACATCATCCACGTCTACAAGGCCGACCTGATGGAGGACTGCTGGTGGCGCGAGTCCATCACGGCTCCCGACCAACTCCGGCAGCGCGTCGCCTTTGCCCTGAGCGAGACGATGGTGACCTCGTCCTCACGCGATCGCAACTGGCGGATTTCGCCACCTCCCTGGCTTCCTACTACGACACGCTCCTGGACGGCGCTTTCGGCAACTTCCGCGACCTGCTCAAGGGCGTCACCCTGCACCCCGCGATGGGTTACTGGCTCAACATGCAGGGCAACCCGAAGGGCAGCCTCGCCACCGGGCTGCACCCGAGCGAAAACTACGCGCGGGAGATCATGCAGCTTTTCTCCATCGGGTTGAACCGCCATGTGGCCCGACGGCTCGCTGGTCCTGGATTCGCAGGGCAACCTGGTGCCCACCTACAGTCAGGACACCGTCACGGGCATGGCGCGGGTGTTCACCGGCTGGAACTGGGCGCAGGCCGCCCCGGCGGCCGGCAAGACGCTCACCAACTTCAGTCCGGCGACCGACTGGACCGATCCGATGAGCCTGGTGCCCGGCTACCACGAACTCGGCACGAAGAACATCCTGGACAACGTCGTGCTGCCCGCCGCGCCCGGCTACAGCATCGCCACGGGCGGCACCACCGGCACGGCGTCCGACCCCACCAACCCGCTGTGCACCACCTACGGCAACGCCGACCTGGACCAGGCGATCGACGCCATCTTCTACCATCCCAACGTCGGCCCCTTCATCTGCCGCCAGTTGATCCAGCGCCTCGTCAAGAGCAACCCCAGCCCGGCCTACCTCTACCGGGTCGTGCAGAAGTTCAACGACGACGGCACCAGCGCGCACGTGCGCGGCAACCTGGGGGCGGTCGTCCGCGCGATCCTGCTCGACGGCGAGGCGCGCAACGTGAACACCAGCCGCGGCCCCCTCGGGCAAGCAGCGCGAGCCGCTGCTGCGTCTCGCCGCGCCGGCGCGCACGTTCCTGTTCACCGCCAGCGCCGGCAGCTACAGCCAGAGCAGCCCCACGCTGATGAACATCACCCTGCCCGCCGGCAGCGCGCCCAACCGGCTCGCCGCGGGCGACAGCGTTTACCTGGATTTCAGCGTCAACGACACCGGCACGCCGCCGGTCGCGCCCTGGGACAACCCGACCAGCGGCAACTACACGGTGGCCTCCAGCCCCGCGCCCACGACGACCTCGTACTCCGTCAACGCGGCGGGGATCAACAACGTCGGGTTCACCGTGACCGCCCCGACGACGGTGACGCCGTCCACGAACCTCATCGTGAAGACCGGCGGACCCAGCTGAACGTGGTCAACGGCGCGACGGTTTATCCCCAGGTTTACCTGCAATTCCTGCCCGCCGGCTCGGGGCCGGACGGAGTGTACACCTGCGGGGCGAAGAGCGGCAACAATCTCCAGGTCTACACGCCCACCGCGCCCACCGGCACGGGCGTGATCGTGCCCCAGATTCGAGTGCGCGTACTTCGTGGACAACCCGATCAACGGGCAGCCGAACAAGGTCACGATCTTCAACTTCACCAACGCGAATTTCAAGCCGGGCGACAAGCTCTGGCTCGACGCGCCCGACGGGGCCCTGCCCGCTGGGGGTGTACACCGTGGACACCATCGTGGACGAGAATCACTTCACCGTGAAGAACACGGTGGTCTATTCCCGGAACGCCAACTACCGCTACGCCTACTTCTATCCGCTCCAGCCGCTGCCGCAATCCCGCTCGGGCAAGGTCAACGGCGCGGCCAGCAAATTCGACATGGGCGACACCGACGGCAGCCTCACCCAGACGCCGATGGCCTCGCCCACCGTGTTCAACTTCTTCTATCCGGATTACAAGTATCCCGGCGAAATCGCGTCGGCCAACGTGACCTCGCCGGAGTTCCAACTGACGACGGACACCAACATCGTCACGCTGACGAACACGCTCAACCAGACGTTCCTCTACTCGGGCAACCCGAACGGCCTGTGTTCGTTCAACAACGGCTCGCTCATGCTCGACCTCAGCGCCTACATGGCCGCGCCGTACAGCGTCGCCGACGTCAACGGCGTGACGTCGCTGGTGAATACCTTCAGCGACCTGCTCACCGGCGGCCAGCTCACCAGCGCGACGAAGACCGAGATCGTCAACTACATCACCGGCTCGACCACGTCGGCAACGGACCAAGCCGAACTTCGATCCCGCCGCGTCCACCAACGTGCGCGACCGCGTGCGCTCCATCGTCCAGTTGATCATGATCTCGCCCGAATACGCCGTCCAACGCTGACACGAACCACCTGCCCGGGATCACGCCCGACCGCCGCCTCCGCGTCTGGCCGCGCAGTGCGGCTCAATTCTGACACACCCTCTCTTCCCATGCTACCCGAACACTATTCTTCCCTGCGCACGCGGCGCAGTTTCATCCGGCAAGCGTTGTGCGCGACGGTCGGCACGGCGGCGCTTTCCAACACGATCCGCGACCTGCGCCTCATCAACGCGGCGATGGCGCAGTCCTCGCCGGCCATCACCGACTACAAGGCGCTCGTCTGCGTGTACCTGCAGGGCGGCAACGACTCGAACAACCTTTTCATTCCCACCATCCCGGCGGAATGGAGCAACTACGCCGCGATCCGCACCCCGGCGCTGGCCATCCCCAACACGGACGGCAGCGGCGCGACCGCGCTCGCGCTCAACAACCTGACCAGCGACGGCCACACCTACGGCATCCACCCGGCCGCGCCGGAACTGCAATCGCTGTTCAACAACGGCAAGATGGCGGCGATCTTCAACGTCGGCACGCTGGTCTATCCGCTCACCAAGGCGGACTACAGCAACCCTCTCGTGGGTAAGCCGCTGCAGCTCTTCTCGCACGTCGACCAGACGGTGCAGTGGCAGACCTCCGTTTCCGACCGGCAGTCGGCCACCGGCTGGGGCGGACGTTGCGCGGATTTGCTCGACACTTACAACCCCAAGAACGGCAACACCGACGTGCTGTCGATGAGCATCTCGCTGGCGGGCGCGAACGTCTTTGAAGTGGGCGGCGTGGCCCAGCAGTACGCCGTTTCGACCGGCGGCGTCGTGGCGCTGAACTCCGGCTACACCCCGGCCAACGCGCGCACGGCGCAGGGGGTCGCGCTGAACAACATCCTGGGCATCGACGCGGTGCAATCGGACATGCTCACGCGCAACTATTCGCTGGCCCTCGAACACGCCCTGGCCAGCGGCTCGGCGCTTTCCACGGCGCTGAGCGCCACGAAGATGGCGAGCACCTGGTCGAGCTATCCCACCTCGGTGACGGTCCCGAACGGCGGGCGGTTCCTTCGGGTCGTCGCTTTCGTCGCAGCTCCAGATGGTCGCCAAGATCATCGAGGCCGGCCAGCGTTCGGCGGCGGCGGGCGGCCTGGGCATGAAGCGGCAGATTTTCTTCGTGCAGGTGGGCGGCTACGATCTGCACTCGGGCCAGACGAACAATTCCGGCAGCAGCACCACCAACAACGCGGCCGTCGATCCTGGGCGGACAGGCGAATCTCCTCGCCGAATTGAGCCAGAGCCTGAACAACTTCCAGAACACCATGCACCAGATCGGCGCGACGTACAATGACGCGAGCTTCGAGCAACGGGTGACGGCGTTCACGGCGAGCGAGTTCGGCCGCACGCTGCCCAGCAACGGCGTCGGCAGCGACCACGGCTGGGGCAGCCATCACCTCGTCGTGGGCGGCGCGGTGCAACGGGCAGCGGACGTACGGCAAGTTCCCCGCGCTGGTCGTCGGCGGCCCGGACGACACGAGCACCGGCCGCTGGATTCCCACGACGGCCGTGGACCAGTTCGCGGCCACGATGGCGAAGTGGTTCGGGGTGGAGCAGCACGCACATGGGCACGGTCTTCCCAAATCTGGGTCGTTTCGACGTGCCGGACCTGGGTTTCATGACCCAGAGCAGTTAATTTACTGTGTCGCCGCGCCGCCGGCGCGCCAAGGGCGCGGGAGCTATCGCCGTGCGTCCGGAGCGCCAAGGGCGCGGCGTCATTTCCAGCCTGGAGCGACGCCCCAAGATTAAACGCAGAAAGCGCCGAGCCCTGTAGGGGCGATTCATATCGGTGCAGCGGCAGATGAGTCGCCCCTACAGTGCTTGCAGAGTCGCCTGTCATTACCTGGGGCGATGCCCCAGGCTTTTATGAGGCCGCGCCTTTGGCGCTCCGGACGGCAGCGATAATCTCCGCCCCCTTGGCGCTCCAGACACGCCGCGGCAATTCTGCTCGAAATGCTTCTGACGGTGCCCTGCTCATCTGGCGGCGGCGGACACGGCGGCTAGCCGCTTTGCAGCATGGCGTACACGTAGATGTTCACGAGCATCTTCATGCAGGCCACGGGGTGGCCGGGTGGAGCGATCATGCCGTCCCATCCGCACTGCAAGCCGCTCAGGCTGATGATGCCCGCCAACCGTGACCCGATTTTAATCCCGTACAATCCGTGCTTCGCAAAGGCGGGATCATAGATGTTATTGCTGAAAGTATGCGGGGGCCGACCGCCGGGAATCTGAAAATAGCATCGGTAGATGTCGTGCGTGGGTAGGAGCGCGACGACCTGCGCCTCGGGCAGCATCCCGGCCAGAACGCGCTTCTGATCCTGCAAAAATGCGTCTGCGTCCGGCGTGATGGCGTCGTTGATGCAGCAGTCGATGAGGAGGAACCCGCCACGGCGGACGTATTCGGCGAGGTTGGCCCGCGATTTCGGGTTCCCAACCATGCCGATGCCCTGCGAAAAGACCAGCGGATAGGCGCAGAGTTCGTCGAGCTTGTCGATGTCGGCCACGTACCAGGTGGGGTCGATGTTGAGGCTCGTGTTCTCGCGGAAGAAGCGCATGAGGATCGGGTCGCCGGTGGCATGACGCCGCCAGTACTCGCTCGGCGTTTTCAGGCGCGCCCAGCCGACGCGCTCGCCCCGCAGTTCGTCCACGGTCTGAGCGTGTGTGACTTGGCCCCACGTCGCCGCCAACCCGAACAGGATGAGCGCGCCGCCCAGCCGGACCGCGCGCGAGTAGAAGTGATCTGTTTTCATAAGAGCCGAAACCACCGGCGCACGATCAATTCGGTGCCGTAGAGACCGAGCAGCAAGCCGAGCAGCCACCCGGAGTTCCACACCGGCTCGACGCGGCGCGGAGGCGCTTCCCCGACCGGGGCCGTCCTCTCCTGGAACAACGGTTCGTTGCCGATCAACGCCCCGCCCGTGCTCTGCGCCAGCCGCCGCATCCCCTCCACGTCGGGCGGCAGGTTCAGGCTTTCCGTGGTGATCGCCTTCTCCGAGACGGCGAACGTCACCCGCGCGAGGTTGCGCGCCGGGTCCGTGGCGCGCACTTCCCAACGTCCGGGGGCATCCGGGATGAAACTCGCCGTCCACTGCGCCCCGTCCTGCCCGCCGCCCTTGCCTGCCAGCAACGGGAGGGGAAGGTGCCGGCCGTCGGGCGACACCGCCTCGGCGGTGGGGGCGGCGTTCACGTCGGCAGGGCCTTCCACGCGCAACGCCACCGCGACGTGGACCGCGGGCGCCTGGGTTAATTTCTCCAGGCGCAGCCCCGCGCCCGGCGGCGGCCGGAGCGAGAGCAGGAGTTGCTGCCAGAACGTTTCCGGCGCGCGGCTGTTGCTGGGCAGCGACATTTTCCAGCGCCAGAGCAGGTCGGTCGTCAACGCTGCCGTGAAACCCGCCCCGAACTGCTGCCGCGCGAGCAGGACGCGCGGCGGCCCGCCGCCGTCCGCCGGGACGCCCCCGCCCTTCACCGCCAGCACGTCCGCGCCGGATTTGACCGCGCGCACCTTGGCGTAGACGCAAAACTTCGGCATCTCGGCGGGCGCGGCGTTGCGGAAGATCCGCCGCCGTCGGCCCGGCTCACGCCCGGCGGCAGGGAAAACGGCTGCAGGCGCGGCAGCGATTGTTGCCGGCCGCCGTTGGCGAACTGCGTCTCGTCGTCGCTGCCCGCGCCCGCCATCTGTTCATGGAAGCGCCGGGCGAGATCGTCCTCGGCGCGTGCCGCGTCTTCCGGCTCGAACACCACGGGCAGCATCCCTTCGAGCGCGGTGCCGGCGAAACGCTGCGTCGCGGCCGTGTCGGGCGCGATGAACAACACGCCTCCGCCGCCGCGCGCGTACTCCGCCAGCGCGCGCTGCTGCCGGTCGGTGAGCCGGTCGGCGAAGACGTGCGCCAGCACGACGATCCCGAACGGTTTGAGCGCGCGGGCGTCGTCCGGCAGGTCGGGCAAAACGTCGTGGCCCGGCGAGCCCGTGGTCATCCGCACGTCCAGGGACGGGTTGAGGATGCTCGTCATGTGGAAGCTCGGGTCGCCCTCCAGCGCGGCCAGCAGGTAACGGTAGCCCCATTGCAGCGCGCCCTGGTAGTAGAGCACCTCGACCTTCGTGCGTTCGACGACCTGCGTCGTGCAGGCGACGATCTGCTGCGCCTCGCCCGCCCCGGCGCGGAACTCCAGCGGCATCGCCCCGGCTCGTTCGCGGCGACTGGCACGTTCCAGGGCAAGGTGTTCGCGCCCGCGCGGGTGCGCAGGCGCGCCGCCGCCAGCCGCGTGGGGCCGCTCCAGAGTTCGACGGGCACCTCCTGTTCGCGGGCGGAAGAAACTTCCAGCAGCGCGCTGGCCGTGAACTGCGTCTGCCGCAAGACCTGCGACGGTGCCTTGACCGCGCGGATGTTCATCAACTCACCGGCCAGCGCGCGGTTCGAGCCAAGGGCGAAATACAACGGCACGCCGCGCCGCTGCGCTTCGGCCGCCAGGACCTCGGCGTTGCCGTCCGTGGTGTCCAACCCATCGGTGAGGCAGACGACGGCTCCCGGCGTGAGTTCGAGCGCCTGCCGGAGCGTGTCGTAGAGATGGGTCTCCGTGCCCGGCCCGTTTGCCCGGAGAGCGGCGTCCAGGTCGGAATCCGCTGCGGAGGTCACCGCGAAATGGCGGTAGACCGCGCGTGGGAACGCCCGGGCGGCCTCCGCCTCGTGCTGCTTCCAGAGTTGCGTCGCGCTGGCCAGCCGGGTCACGCCGCGACTGTCGGCGGAGGTCATGCTGTCGGAGCGGTCCACCACCACCGCGAGCGTGTCGCGCGCCGAGGGTTCGAGCGGGCGGCGTTCGACGCGCACCGGGTTCGCTAGGCACAACAGGACCAGCAACACGATGGCGGCGCGCAGGGTCGTCAGCGGAATCCGCGCGCCCGGCGGCAGCGCGCGCAGCGTGCGGCGGTACAACCACACGGTGAAGACCGCCCCGCCGACGGCCAGCAAACCCAGCACGCTCCACGCGGCCCAGGCGGGCCAGTGCCGCAGGGAACCGCCAAATTGCCACTCGAGGGCCGGGGTCATTCGCTTTTCGGCTCGGGTGCGGCGGGCGGCGCGCCGTCGTAGTCGCGCGAGAGTTGCTCGAAGTAATCCGCTACCGCCGGACGATACGCCGGCGGGGCGAGATCGAGGTTGCCGTCCGTGAGTTGATGGTCGCGCCGGGCGTTCTTCTGCGCGGCGTGCAGGGCGTCGATCAGGCCCAGCAGCGGCGGGTCGATCCGGGCGAAGATGGCGGCCTGGTCGGAGGCGTGGAGTTCGACGGGAACGTCGCGCAACGTTTCGCGCATGTCCGCCAACGCCTCGGATTTCGGCACCACGACGACGGCGTCCTGGGCGGCCTCGCGCACGTCTTCGACCAACTCGCGCGCAAATTTTTCCTTGGTCTCGCCGGGAACGCGGGTTTGCACGGCGGCGGGCGCGTGGTCGGTGTACGTGGGCTTGACCGAGGGTCTGGTGGAGACGGGAATCGATCCGGACTGGAGGTCGCCGGCGGTGCGTTGGAAGGTGTCGCCCAGGTCGGAGTCGTCCTGCCCGCCCGTGCCGCCCGTGTGTCCCGTGCCGTCACGGGTAGGGGCGGAGGGCTGGCCTTGTCCGCGAGGGGATGTGCCGTTTTTGCCCGTCGCCCGGTGAGGCCTGCTGGATTTTGACCCTGTCCCGGCTTGACCTTGCGCCTTGGCCGGGCCGCCCCTGTCCCTGTCCCGGCTGACCCTGGCCCTGGCTGACCCTGGCCCTGGCCCTGGCTTGACCCTGCCCTTGTCAGCCTTGCCCCTGCCCTTGTCCCGGCCTGCCCCTGGCCCGGCCCCGGTTTGCCCTGCCCAGGTTGACCTTGCTTGGCTCTGGCCCTGACCGGGCTTCCCCTGTCCCGGGGCCGGTCTGGGCTTGGCTTGACTGACCCTGACCTGGTTCCTGTCCCTGCTTTCCGTCGCCCGTTTTCCCCTCTTGTCCCGGTTGTCCCTGGCCCTGCTTTTCCTCGCTGGGTTTGCTGTCCTGCGACGGTTGATCCGGCGAGTTGCCTTCTCGTTGATCGCCGGGTTTCTCCTGACCCGAAGGCGCGTTTCCGTCCGGTCGTAAGCCCGGGTCGGGACCGGTTTTCGCCGGGCGTCGCCTGCCTTCGCATCCAGGGTCGTTCAAAGCGAGACGTTGCAGGTTGGCGCGGTCCCGTTCGAGTCGTTCGACGAGACGCGCGAGTTCCTCCGTTGAAAGCGGCCCGGGTTGCGCTGCTGCGCGGCGAGTTCGGCCAATTGCTGGAGGCGGTCGGCGGCGGCCCGCGCGTTTTCGGGGTCTGAGCGGCTGGGCGCGGAGTTTTTCCAGGGCGTTGCGCGTCTCCGGCGCGCTGAGCGCGCTCGCCAGATCGTTGAGCCGCTTGGCCGCCTCGCTCGATCCGGTGTCCTGTTGCGCCTGCGCCTGCGCGGCGAGGTCGCGCGCGGCCTGCCGGGCTTGTTCAGCGGCCCGCTCGGCGCGTTCGCGGGCGGCGGCGTCGCCGTTCTGCCGGGAGGCGTCCCGGGCCTGGTCGGCGGCTTCGTTCAAGGCGTGTTGCGCGTCGGCCAGTTGCAGCTTCGCCTGCTCCTCGCCGACGCGGTTCATGGCGTCCGCCGCCGCTTGCAACTCGCGCGCCGCCACCGCCGCCGGTTCGCGCGCGGCCGGGGTGTCGCCGCCGTCGATCCGACGCAACGATTCGCGCGCCTGGTCGTGCCCCTGTTCCAGGTGCCCGGTGATCTCGGGGTTGAAAATCCGCCCGTTGAGCAGACGCGCCAACGCGCTGGCTGATCTGGGTCTGGCGTTCGGCCATCGTGCCCTCGATCTTGTCGGGGTCCGACGGGTGGGTGAGGTCCGGCGTGGGCGTGGGGTCGGGCGGGGTCGCGCCGTCCGGCCGGGCCAGGTCCTCGGCGAGTTTCGCCTGCGCGGCGGCGAGGGTTTCCAACTGACCGCCGACGGTCTTGAAACGCTGCTTCATCTCGAATTGCTGCTTGTCGCCGAACGGGTCATCGACCTTCGGCTTCTGGCCGTGCGAGGTGCCACCGTGCGGCGCGATTTTGCGGGCCAGTTTTTCCACCTCCGTGATCAATCCCAACGCCTTGCCCTGCGGCGTCAGCGCGGGTCGTTGGCACGGCGGCGATCTTCTGCGCGGCCTCCCCCATGAAGGGCTTTGCCTGCGTGATCAGGTTGATGATTTCTGCCGGGGCCGCGTCCTCGATCAACTGCTGGATGGCCTCGCCCGTTTTCTTTTCCAGCGCGGCCTGTTCCTTGCCCACGCGCTCGTTTTCTTTCTTCCACTCCGCGCTTTGCTGATCCAGGTCGGTGTGGGCGAGGACGAAGTTTTCCTTGATGAGCCGCACCTGCGCCACCTTCAGCGCGCCGATGAGCGCAAAGGCCGTGCTTCCTTCTCCGCCGGGCACCTCGCGGATATCTTCGCGGAACGGCTTGATCTGTACGAACTGCACGCTGGAAACCGTCTCGGGCAACTTGCGCTCGTCGATGCGCTGGGCGCGCAAGTAGTACGAAACCACGTCGAACGGCTCCACTTCCAACTGGTCGAGGTAGATCGAGGCTTGGACCGGGTGCGCGCCGGGAGCCTTTAGCGGGTCGGCCGGGACAGGCACGCTCAGGCGCGGCTGGCCGTTGACGGACATCTCCAACGCCAAGTCGCGCAGGCCGCTGGCGGAGGTCGCCAGGGCTTGCAGGGGAACTTCTTCGATGGGCGACGCCTTGATTTCGGACGCGGGACTCTTCCATTGGATGCGCGCCGTGGGCAACGCCGCCGGGACCGGCTTGGGGGGCGGCTTGGCAGCGGCGGCGGCAAGGCTCGTCCAGGGACGCGTCCAACTGAGCAGCGCGGCCAGATGCGCCAGCACCAGAATGGCAGCCAGTGCACCGAGCGCCAGGAGCGGCCCGCGGGGCGGCGGCGCGACCCGCTGTCGCGCGAGGAACCCGGCGGCTTCCTCACGTTGGGCTTGCGCCATCGCGCCCGCGTCGCCGCGCAGGACGGCGGCGGTCTCCAGGCGGTTGGCGGCGTCCAGGCGTTTATCGAGTTTTCGCGCGGGGCGCAACCCGGCCCGGCGGCGCAACCACCACACGCCCCCGGCCGCAAGGAACGTCAGCGCCACGCCGGCGGCCCACCAGCGCGGCAGGTCGCCCCACTGTTCGACCCGCGCGAGGGAGGGGTGCCGCCGCCAGTCCCACCCCAGCGTCGCCGCGAGGCCGGCCGTGACGATGGCCAACGGCCAACCCAGGCGCGTCCAGAGGTCGTGGTGGCGCAGCAAACGGTCGGTGAGAGGAGCGGTGGCGACGGGTGAGTTCATGGGGCGGTCCGGTCGGTGCGGTCAGAGGGCGGTGCGGTTGGCCAGGGCGAGTTCGGCGAGGATGAAAGCCCCGCAGGCCGCCAGCACCCACCACCAGAAACGTTGTTGATTTTCCGCCGCCGCGCCGTTCTCGGGCAGGGCCGCCGCCGACGCGGGCGAGACGGTCGAAGGCGGCGGCGCGGTGGATTCGAGCGCCGCGAGTTGCTCAAAATTGGGCCAGGGCGCGAGATCGGACTCCTCGGTCGGCGTGTTGACCGCGTTGACCCGGTGTTGACCCTCCTTGCTGATGAATTCGTACAGGCCCGGCTCGCCGGGGCGCACGCTGCCGCTCACGGTGCGGTCGGGCGACGGCGACGCGGTGTCCAGGGCGTGCCACACGCCTTCACCAGGCGGCAGCGGGATCACGTCGCCCACCCGCCAATCGCTCCGCGCCGCGCCCGCCGATCCCAGCCAGAGCGCCGCCTGATGCACGAACGGGACAAAAGAGGGTTGGGCGGGCCAGTTGGTCGCGCCGCGCTCCAGCGGGAACCCGACCAGCAGGATGCGCCGGCCGTCGGCCTTCCATTCGGCCAGCGCCGTCTTGCCGTCCGGCCAGTTGGCGATGGGCACCAGCGCGCCGCCTGTCAGATCGAACCCACGGTAAAATTCTACGTTGAGCAGCGGCAGCAGGCTCTGTCCGGCGAACGCCGCGAGGATCGGGTGGTCGGGGTCCCAGTCGCGCAGGTGTTCCGCGCCGCCGTCCGGCGCGGGGTCGCGCGCAACGATGCCGATGCCTTCCTTTTGCAACCAGGCGGTTTGCTCGGGCGACCCATCGACGAACATCCAGACCGGCCCGCCGTCGGCCACGAACCGCTCCAGGCGCTCGGCCCGCGGCGGTTGGAACGCTCCAGACCCGCGCACGACGGCCACCGCATCCAGCGGCCACGGACCGTCCGGCAAGGACACGGGTTCCAGGCCGCCGGCCTCCAGCCGCTGCGTGGAACGCAACGCGTGCGCGAGGAAATCCGTGCCCGGCGCGGCGTCGAGGAGCACCTTGCCGGCCGCCGGTTTGGCCGTCGCCAGCCAGGCGGTGTCGTCGGCGGGCAGGTCATCCGGTTCGACCAGAGAAACACGCACGCCCGGCGCGTCGGGCGGCAGGGCGAAACGCAGTTCCACCGGGTTGTCGCCCGCGTGCAGGGCAACGGTCTGCTCGGCGAGCGTCCGCCCGTTGGCAATCACCGCGACCCGCCGCCGGTCCTGCTCCGGTGCGAACAACCGCACCGTCGCGGCGACGCCCGGCCGCGCGTCGGACGCCCCGGCCCCCAGACGGCGCAAAGCGACAATCGCCGCCTGCCGACCCGGTGCCGGGTCAGGCGGCGCGAGGCGCACCTTGATCCCGGCGGGCAGCGCATGGCCCAGGTCCACGCCCAGCCAGCCGAGCCGTTGTTCGTCGGCCATCCAGGCCAGCGTTTTTGTCCCGGCGGGCACGGCGGCCAGAGCGTCGGCCGCCAGTTGCAGGGCCGGGGCGTAGCGCGTTTTCTCGAAGCCGGGCCGCGCCTCCCGCAGCACGACCCGCACGTGGGCCAGGTCTTCGGTCATGGGCGCGAGCCACACCGGGACCGGGTGCATGGAGAGGACCGCCGCCTGATCGCCCGGCTGGAGTTCGTCGAGTTGCCGCAACGCCCAATCGCGCGCCGCCTCCCAGCGCCCGGCCGCCTGCATGCTCATGGAGTTATCCACCGCGATGACCAGCGCGCGGCGTCCCACGGCGGCGGCGTTGATCCAAAAGGGCCGCGCGAACGCCGCCACGATGCACCCGATAATGAGACAGCGCAGCAGCAGCGTCAGCCAGCGCCGGAGTTGGTGGCGGCGGGTGTCGCGCAAGGCCGTCACCCCGAGGAACCGCAGCGACGGGAACGGCACGACCGTCTTCGGACGGCGGCGCAAGAAATGCAGCGCCAGCGGCAGGACCACCGACAGGCCGCCCGCGAGGAAACCGGGGAAAAGCCAGTTCACCGCCGTTGCTCCCTCCGGGCCAGGTAGCTCGCGAGCGCCTCGAAGGGCGGCCGGTCGGTGCGTAGCGACACGAGTTCGCCGCCCGCCGCGCGGAAAGTGTCCTCCAGCTCCGTGCGGAACCGGCCGAACCGCTCCAGGTATCCGCGCCGGGCGGCGGGTGCGTCGAGCTTCAGCCGCGCTCCGCTCTCCAGGTCGGCGAACGTGCCGGTCTGGTCGAGGTCGAAGTCGATCTCCATCGGGTCGAGGACGTGCAGGCCGATGAGGTCGTGCCGGTCGTAGCGCAGCCGTTGCAACGCCGCCTGGAGAGGGGCGGAATCCTCGTAAAAATCGCTCGCCACGATCACCAGCGAACGCGCCGGGATCACCTCCGCCAAATCTTCCAGCGACCGGGCCAGCGCCGTCTCGCCGCCGATGGCCGCCGCTTCCAGCCGCCCCACGAACGAACGCCAGTGCGAGGCCGTCGCGCGCGCCCGCAGGAAGTCGCGCAACTCCGTGCCCGCCACGCCCAGCCCGAACGCGTCGCCCTGCCTTTGCGCGAGCAATCCCGCCGCCGCCAGCACGAGCCGCGCGAACTCGGCCTTGCGCAGGACCCCCGGCCGCGAGTGGTAGTTCATCGACGCGCTGGCGTCGTACACGGCGAAGACCCGCAGTTGGGTTTCCTCCTCGTATTGCTTGACGCACAGGCGGTCGCTCCGGCCGAACAGCCGCCAGTCCACGCGCCGCAGGTCGTCGCCGTACTGGTAGTTGCGGTATTCGGCGAACTCCACCGACGAACCCTTTTGCGGGCTACGGTGCCGGCCGCTCAGGAAGCCATCGACCAGATAACGCGCCTGGAGGGTGAGCGAGGGCAGGTCGGCCAGCAGCCGCAGGTCCACCGGCGCGAGCGTGGTCATGGGAGCCTGCCGGGAAAGGGCCTGTCTCGACGCCATGAACCGCCCGGCGGCCGTCAGGGGAGGCGGCGCTTGTCCGGGCGTCTCGCGCGACGGCTGCCGCCACGCGGGTAGATGCGATCCGTCCGCCACGGTCCGGCCGGGCACGAACGGCGGGGACGGCGCTTGCGGCAGGGGCGGCGGGAGCGCGCTCACCGGAGGCTCCCCAGGAGTTGGTCGATGATGCCATCGACGGTCAGATGGTCCGCCTCGGCGCGATAGTTGGCGATGAGGCGATGGCGCAGCACGAGCTTGGCCGCGCGCTGGATGTCCGCCCTGGCGACGTTGAACCGCCCGTCGAGCACGGCGAACGCCTTGCCCGCGAGCGCGAGGTACTGCGACGCGCGCGGCCCCGCGCCCCATTGCAGGTAGCGTTTCACGAAGTCCGGCGCGGCCGATCCGTTCGGGCGCGTGGCCTGCACGAGCGACACGGCGTATTCCGCCACCGACGGCGGCACGGGCACCTGCCGCACGGCGCGTTGCAGGGCGATCATTTCCTCGCCGGACCAGATTTTTTCCATCGGCGCGGCAGTGTCGGTCGTGGTTTCCAAGAGGATGCGTACCTCTTCGGCGTGGGAGGGATAGTCCACGCGCAGGTTGAACATGAAACGATCCAACTGAGCTTCGGGCAGCGGGTAGGTGCCCTCCTGCTCGATGGGGTTCTGCGTGGCCAACACAAAGAAGGGTGAGGGCAGCGGATACGTGCGGCCCGCGACGGTGACGTGCCGCTCCTGCATGGCTTCGAGCAACGCGGCCTGGGTCTTGGGCGGCGTGCGGTTGATCTCGTCGGCCAGCAGCAGGTTGGCGAAGATCGGACCGGGGACAAAACGAAATCCCCGCTTGCCGTCCGACGAATCCTCGATGATCTCCGTGCCCGTGATGTCGCTGGGCATCAGGTCCGGGGTGAACTGGATGCGCTGGAATTGCAGTTCGAGGATTTCCGCGAGACTGCGTACCAGCAGCGTCTTGGCGAGGCCGGGCACGCCGATCATCAGGACGTGCCCCTGCACGGCGAGGGCGACGAACAGGTCGCGGATGATCTCGTCCTGGCCGATGATGCGCTTGCCCAACTCGGTGGCAAGCCGCTGGTAACGTGTGGGCACGCCGCGCAGGAGTTCCACGTCTGCCTCGGTGGCGGGCTGGGCTGGGGAAACGACATTTGTGGCGGTGCTCATAAAAAGGAAAGCGCGTGCAAAGCCCCGCCGCGCAGCGGCATCCATCCAAGGTAGGGATGCCTCTCCGAGGCAGTCCCCAGATTTTCTGGGTGACCGTTGCCGGAATCACACGCTTGCCAGACAATTAGGGACTGCCTCGGAGAGGCATCCCTACCTTGGGTGGATGCCGCTGCGCGGCGGCTGTGCGGAGGCTTTTTCACGTGTTTGATCAATGCGCCAGCGCCGTGTTCCAATGGCGGATGGCCTGGCGCAGCGCGGCATAGTCGGCGGGGGGCACCACGGGCTGGAGCAGTTCGAGACGCGCGGCGCGCCGGACCGTGCGGTCGTCCACGCGCTCCCAGGTGACGCTCATCTTTTGCCCACCCACCTCCACCTGCTTCGGCGGCGGCAGCGGCGACGGCACGTCCCCCGGGGCCGCGTACCGCAGTTGCACCGTCTGCGCGAGCGACATGGGTTGCCCGTCGTTGAGCCACAACGGCCGGTCGCGCGTGGGCGAGCCGAACAACATTTCCAACCCGGACGATTCGAGGCGCGGCAGATTGCCGCCCGCCGCCGCGACTTCCGCGCGCAATTCCACGCCGTCGCGCAACGCGCTGACATCACTCACCGCGCCCTGGGTGAAATCCGCGTCCGGCCACAGGTCGGTGAGCATCCCGTAAAGCCGCGCCCCGCGTTGCACCGGGGTCAGGCCACGAAACGCGCGGCGCAAGCCGTCGTCAGCCAGACCCGTCGCCCCGCGGTGAAAAGTGCCTCGCCAGCCGCCCTGCCCATCCTGGGTAAGTTCCCAGGCGTCGCGGACCTCCGACACGGTGCCCTTGCCATTGGCCACCGTCTTGAAATCCGCTTTGTCCTGGCCGAACACCAGCCCCGCCCGGCCGTAGTCGCCCGGCGGCACGAAGCCGAAGGGCGTCACGCTGTCGGTGGAGTCGAGCCACAGGTCGTCCGGCTGCCCGGCCTCCGGCGCGCGCGGCACGAAGCAGATCGCGTGGTTGAACTGCCAACTGGGGAAACTCACGTCCGTCGCCGACCCACGGTTGAGCAACACGAAATCCGCGGGGATGTTCTGGCAGCGCAGCAGCGCGACGAGCAAGTTCGCCTTGTCTTTGCAGTCGCCGTAGCGGTTGGAAAGCACCTGCGCCGGCGTGCGGGGGCGGAACCCGTGGACGCCGCACTCGATGGCCACGTAGCGCAAGGCTGAGACGAACTCGAACGAGCGGCGGATGCGGTCCACGCGATTCGTCGTGCCGCTGCCCAGTTCCCCGGCGGTCTTGCGGACCGTGTCGTCGATCAAATCCGAGCCTTGCGCGATGCGGCGAAACCAGACCGCGAACTCGTCCCACGACGGCAGCGAACTGACCGCCACGGCCGCGACCCACTGAGACGCGGGCGGGTCGCCCGGCAGGGATTCCGCCGCCGGGATCGGCCCGAGTTGCCAGCGGTAGACGTGCCGCCCGTTGCCTGTGGATTCCTCGGCCCTGGCGTCGGGCAGATGGTTGAGCGCAACGTGGTAGGTGCCTTTCGCGGGCACCCGTACTTCCAGAGAAGTCTGGAGCACGGGAACGTCGCGCTGGACGGGCAACACCTCCGAGACGTGCGGCAGCGACGAGTTGAGCATCGCCTGGGTCCGGTAACTGATCTCGATGACGCAGCCCGCCCGCGCGTTGGGCAGGAACACCATGCTCACCCCGCTGCTGTCACCCGAATCCGGGTCGGACACGGCGGGCAGCCGCGCGGGGTTGTAGGCGGTCGCCGTGCCGTCGGGTTGGATGACGCGCGCGAGTTCGAGCTTGCTCGTCACGACGGGCGGGTCTTGCGGCAGGAACTGGTTGGCCCAATCCTCGACGGCCTCCTCGCGGGCGATGAAAACGCGGCGGTAGGTGCGGGTGTCCGTCGTGCGGTCGTCCTCGATGGTGAAGGCGAGGCGTTGTTCGAGCATGAGCGCGGCGTGGCCGTCGGGATTCGGGACGGCGCGGGCCTCAGCAATGAGCTTGCGCGTGGCGTCGGTGGCGGGTTGTTGTTCCCACTGCGCGGCGGGGTCGTGGATTTTGATCGGGATGTCCGCCACGCTCGCACCCTTGGAAGGGTTGTCGGCCGTGGACGACGCCGCGCGGTCCGTGGCGGGAGGCAGGTTCACGCCGAAGGGCGCTTCGAGGATTTCGCCAGTGGACGGGTCGGCCAGCCGGGGATGTTCGGTCTGGGCGAGGCTGGAGGCAACGTATTCCTGCTCGACCAGCGCCGCCGCCCGCGCCGCGATGGCGGCGAACGCGGCCTTCGGGTTTTCGGCGAACGCGCTGACCCAGGCAGCGGGAAAACGCGGTTGGCCGCCCTCGCCATCGGCCCGGGTGGCGGAGAGCGCGGCGCGGCGCGGGCTTTGCAGCACGGGCAGGAACGCCCCGCTGTCGCTCGTGCCGATGAAGACGTACTGCCGCGCGGGGATGGCATCGAGCGCGGTCTTGAGGTCCGGCGCGGTCAGGCGTGGTCCGCTCACCTGGAAGGCCGGCACGCCGCCCTGCGACCGGCCGCCGTGGCCGTAGAGGACGAGCCAGAACTCGTCGCCCGCCGCGCAACTTCCCGCCGCCGCGGTCAGCTTCTGGAGGACGGCCTCGCGCGTGACTTTGCCGTCGAGCGTCTGCACGTTTTCCAGCGGGATGCCGCGTTCGGCGAGCAGGCGCTTGGTTTCGCCCGAAAGACGCTGAAACTCCTCGGCGTTGGCGGACGTGCCGCTCAGGCCGGCCACGATCAAAGCGCCGGAAGCCGCGCGGGCGTCCGGCACGACGGCGGGGGACAGCGCCAAGGTCAAGACGGTCCACGTGACGAGCGCGGCGCAAAGGGGGGATCGCTGCATGCCGCCCGCTTTGTTAGCCAAACGCGCGCCGGATGGCAAGTCCAACCTCCCGGAAAACTCGCCGCGCGGTTCCCGGGTGGAACAGTCGCGGCTTTACTCGCCGTCCGCTTTGAACATCTTCTTCAAACACCGCTACCTCCCCTCCCCCCCCTTTTCCATGCGTACCCCCCTTCGCTTACCGGTGTGGATCGTTTGCCTGCTCGCGTTCGCTTCCACGCCGTTGCGCGGCGACGAAACGGCCCCTTCGCCTTGTGGGTTGAGCTTCGTCGTGGCAGGCGACGTGCATCACTACAAATCCTCCGTCCCGGTCACGGGTTCCCTCGAACCGAACGCGGCGCACGTCTTCGCGGAAGAAATCTACGGCAAATCCTTCGCGGCCACCGTCAACGGCCTGCCGGAGGGAGAGTACACCGTGGAAATCGACCTGGCCGAAGCGCACGTCACCGGCCCCGGGCAGCGCGTGATGAGCATCCGTTTCGGCGACCGGACGCTGATCGACAAGCTGGACATTTTCCAGGCGGCCGGTGGTCAGAACAAAGCCTATCGGTTCAGCGCGAAGGTGTACCATTACGCGGACAACAAGGAGGGCGGGTTGCGGCTGGTGTTCGATGGAAAAATCGAAAACGCGAAGTTCAACTCGATTCGTGTCCTGGACGCCGGCGGCCAGGGAGTCGCGTGCATCACCGCCGCGGACATGCGGAGCGCGGATTCCCCGGCGGCGGGGATCGTCCCGGTGGTGAAGGACCCGCCGATGTACCAGGACCCGGACCGTCCGATGGACGCGCGGATCGACGATCTCATCCGCCGGATGTCCTTGCAGGAAAAGGTCAGCCAGATGACCAGCAAGTCCGCCGGGATCGCCCGCTTGCACCTGCTGCCCTACGACTACCAGAACGAGTGCCTGCACGGGGTGGTCGGCAACGGGCGTGCGACCCTGTTTCCCCAGGCCCTGGGCAATGCCGCCACCTTCGACGAAACGCTCGTGGGCCAGATGGCGGAGAGCATCTCAATGGAGGGACGGGCCAAGCACGCCGAAGCCGTGAGCCACGGGGATTATGCGGCCAACCGCGGGTTGAACTACTGGAGCCCCAACGTCAACATCTTCCGTGACCCGCGTTGGGGTCGTGGACAGGAGACGTACGGCGAAGACCCGTATCTGACCGCCACGATGGGCGTCGCCTACGTGCGCGGGTTGCAGGGCGACGATCCGCATTACGTCCGCGCCCTGGCGTGCGCCAAGCATTTCGCGGTGCACAGCGGGCCGGAACCCGGGCGCGGCGGGTTCAACGTCGATCCCGGCGAGCAGGATTTGCACGACACTTACCTGCCCCAGTTCCAGGCCCTGGTGCAGCAGGGGCACGTCGGCGCGGTGATGTCTTCCTACAACGCCCTGTTCAAGGTCCCGGCCTCGTGCAGTCCGTGGTTGTTGACGGACCTGCTGCGCGGCGCGTGGGGCTTTCAGGGACAGGTGGTTTCCGACTGCGGAGCGATCAGCAACATCACGCGCCAGCACCATTACGCCAAGACCGTCGAGGAAGCGGACGCCGACGCGGTGCGCGCGGGATGCGACATGGAATGCGGCACGGATTATCGCGCGCTGACTTCGGCGGTCGGCCAGGGCCTGATCTCCGAGAAGGAAATCGACGTGGCCTTGCACCGTAATCTGAAGGTGCGCTTCGAGTTGGGCCTTTTCGATCCGCCGGAACGGGTGCCTTATTCCAGGATCAAGATGGACGAGGTGGAAAGCCCGGCGCATCTCGAACAGGCCACCCAGCTCGCGCGCGAAAGCATCGTGCTCCTCAAGAACAATCGCCGCACCCTGCCGCTCGACCCCACGAAACTCAAACGACTGGCGGTCATCGGCGGGAACGCGGATTCCGCGCGCGTCCTGCTCGGGGACCCCTGGTATCAGGGAAAACCCTCGCACACGGTGACGATCCTTCAGGGAATCAAGGCGGCCCTGGGACCGGGGGTGGAAGTCGTCGCGGCCAGAGGTTGCCCGCTCGCATTGAAGGAGGGCGAGGCGTTCGACGAAAACTCCGCCGACTTCAAACAAGCGGTGGCGGCGGCGGCCTCGGCGGACGCCGTGGTCTACGTGGGCGGAATCGACGGCTACATGGAAGGCGAGGAGAAAAAAATCGACTTCATCGGCTTCCATTCCGGCGACCGCACTCGCATCGAATTGCCCGCGATTCAGACCAAGCTGCTCCAGGCGCTGGAGGCGACCGGGAAGCCGGTCGTTTTTGTCAACTGTAGTTGCAGCGCGATGGCTTTCCCGTGGGAAGCCGAACACCTCCCCGCCATCCTACAGGCGTGGTATCCTGGCTGCAATGGCGGGATCGCGGTGGCCGATGTGCTCTTCGGCAAATATAATCCTGCGGGCCGTCTTCCGGTGACTTTTTACCGCTCGACGCAGGACCTTCCCGATTATTTCGACTACCACATGGCCAACCGGACCTACCGTTACTTCACGGGCAAGCCGCTGTATGCGTTCGGGCACGGGTTGAGCTATGCCACGTTCAACTATGGGTCAGCGACGGTGAAGGCTCCCGCCACGGATGCAGCGGGCGTTTTTCAGTTGCGCGTGCCCGTCTCCAACGCCGGCCCCCGCGACGGTGACGAAGTGGTGCAGGTGTATGCGCGCCGTCTGGACCCGGCCCCGCCTAACCCCATCCATTCCCTGGTGGCCTTTCACCGGCTGGCAATCCGCAACGGCGACACGGCGGCGTGTGATTTCTCCATTCCGGCGGAGCGTTTGCGGCACTGGGACGTGGTGAAGAAAGCTTACGTGGTTGACCCTGGAAAGTATGAGTTGCAGATCGCCGCTGCTTCCGACGATATCAGGCAGGTCGTTCAAGTGATCATCAAATGAGCATGGCCTAGCCTTGTTCTCCCTCCCGCATCTGGGTCACATCCCGGTTTCACGGAAGGGTCGGCCTGTCCCGGCGACGCTTCGACCTTGAAGGCGGCTACATCCGGGAGTAGCTGCCGGAACTGCGCGGCGTGCCTTTTGGATGACCGCGCGTGCGACTGGCCATCGGGCTGCGTTTGGCCAAAGACGAACCTCCTTGCCGATGCTCGATCACGCAGGCGAGCGCGAGCTTAACCGCGAGGTACGCACAGGGGTTCTGATCGGTCAGGAACGCCCCGCCGCGCGTCCTGAATTTCGGCCTCAATTTATCTTGTCAACCCCCGGGCGTTTTGCCACTCTCGCGGACGCAAACCTCAAGCGTTCTGGACGTTTCATGTGGACGCGGAGGCTGGTCTGTCGGTGCGGGCGGCCTGGGCGCACGGCGTTTCCTCCCGCACCATCGCAGGCGCGCTGGCCGGCATTTTTTGTTTCTCCCGATGTACTTCGCCACTTCGATTCATCGCCATCAATGCCATGCAAACTCCTGCCGCCTCCTCGCGCGCCCGTCAGCGTGTTCTTGCCGCCCTGCTGTTCGCCTCCACCCTCGTGCCCGCGCCGCCGATGCGCGGGCAGGACTTGGTGGTGGATAACGGTGCCACCGACACCGTCACTGCCACTCAAGGCTCGGGGATTTACGACAACATCATCGTCGGCAACTCCGGCGGCGGCACGGTGAACCAGAGCGGCGGCAACCTCTTCGCCGCGGGCAATTTCGAGATGGGGGTCGGCTCGTTGAGTTCGGCCACCTACACTCTGAGCGGGGGCACCCTCACGGTGCAAGGTCAGGCACTCATCGGCATCAACGCCTTCGAGGTCACCTTCAAGCAGAGTGGGGGTTCGTTCACGGTCAACGGCGACCTGCTACAGATCGGCGGCAGCACCTTCGACAACGCTATTTACACCATGACCGGCGGGAGCATTTCCGCCAACCAGATACAGATCGAAGGCGAGATCGATCAGAGCGCCGGCACGGTCACCACCAACGGTCACGCGCTCCTCATCGACACGCTGGCGAACACCTTTGGCTTTTACAATCTCAGCGGCGGCACCTTGACCGTCGGCAGCATCGGGACCGGCAACAGCAGCGCCGAGAGCACGATCAACTGGAACGGCGGCACGATCCAGGCCGGGGCGAGCACCACGAGCTTCTTGCAAGGGTTGACCTACGTGCGGGTGGGCCGCAACGGCGGTGCCACTTTCGACACGAACGGCTACGATGTCACCGTCGCGCAGGCGCTCATTCACTCCACGAACCAAGGCGAACCGGCCATCGATGGCGGCCTGACCAAGAACGGCGCGGGCACGCTCACGCTCAGCGGGGCGAACACGTACAACGGCACGACGACGGTCAATGCCGGCACGCTCGTCTTCGCGGACCACACGCCCGCCTCCGCCAATCTCGGCGTGGCGGGCGGCGCGACGCTGGAATACAACGTCTCGAACGGCAACAGCCTGACCCACGGCGCTGCCACGATCACCGGCGCGGGCACGCTGGTAAAAAGCGGCCCGGGCACGCTCACCTTCGGCGGCAGCGGCACGGTGAACTGGAACCTGGGTGCCGGCGCGCTCATCGACGTGACCGGCGGCACGCTGGCGGGCGGCAATTTTGGTCAGGATGTCTGGACGAACAACCTCGCCTCGCTCACCGTGGCCAGCGGGGCCACTTTTCGAGGCGTCGAAGCCAACGTGCAGGTGGACGCGTTGAACGGCGCGGGCACGGTGAGCACCGGCTACGACGGCGCTGGTTATCAAAGCTTCACGGTCGGCGTCAACGGCGGTCTCGGGCACTTTCAGCGGCTCGATCACCGACACGGACAACACCGGCAGCATCGGCAGTCTGACGAAAGTGGGCAGCGGCGTCCAGACGCTCACGGGCGCGAACACTTACAGCGGCGCGACGAACGTCAACGGCGGCGCTCTGCAACTTCTCAGCGGCGGCAGCATCAGCAGCAGCGGCAATCCCCTCAGCCTCGCCGCCGGAACGACCCTGAACATCGGCGGCGGCAGTGTTTCCCTGGGGACGGCGGACGGCGGCGACCTGCTCGTGGGCACGACCGCCAACAACAATGCGTCCACCACCGTTTTCCTGAGCACGGGCAGCAGCCTTGCCACCGTGAATGGATACGTCGGCTTCGCGCCCGGCAGCAACGGCAGCCTTAGTCAGAGCGGCGGCACTTACACCGTCGCGGACTATCTCTTCGTCGCCTACGATCCAAACGCCACCGGGACCAGCGCGTCGCCCACCGGCAGTTACACGCTCGGCGGCGGCCAGCTTTCCACCGGCACCACGCAGGTCGGCAACGGCGGCACAGGCACCTTCACCCAGACCGGCGGCAAGCAGACCGTCAGCGGCTATCTTTACCTCGGCCTGAACGGCGGCAGCGGCACCTACAACCTTGGTCCGGGCAGCACGCTTTCCACCGCTGCCACCTTTGTCGGCTACAGCGGCGCGAACGGCACCACAGGCAGTGGCATGTTTTTCCAGACCGGCGGCGCGGCCACCAACGCGAACGGACTGGTGATCGGCGCCAACGCCGGCAGCGGCGGCACCTACACGTTGAGCGCCGGCACGCTGACGACCAACGGCATTCTGGTCGGCAACCAGGGCAATGGGTTGTTCGCCCAAAGCGGCGGCAGCGTGCAATCCACCGACAACGTGGTCCTCGGCAACGATGACGGGAGCGGCACCAGCGTCGGGACGGGCACCTACAATCTCACTGGCGGCACGCTCTCGACCCCCTATCTTTTGATCGGTCAGACCGCGGCCCCGGCGGGCAGCGCCTTCAACCAGAGCGGCGGCGCTTGCACGGTGAACGGCGCGCTCCTGTTCGGCTACCAGGTCGCAAACAGCGTCGGCACTTACAATCTCAACGGGGGCACCCTCACCACGGACCAGATCGTGCGCAACGCGGGCAGCGCCATCTTCAACTTCAACGGCGGCACGTTGCAGGCTGGCGCAAACAGCGCGAGCTTCTTGCAAGGGTTGACGGCAGCCAACGTGCGCAACGGCGGGGCCGGCATCGACACCAACGGCTATAACGACACGATCACGCAGCCGCTTCTCCATTCGAGCATCAGCGGCGACGCAGCCACCGACGGCGGGCTGACCAAATCCGGCGCGGGCACGCTCACACTCCTCGGCGCGAACACCTACAATGGCGGCACGACGGTCAGCGCCGGCACGCTGCAAATCGGCAACGGTGGCGCGAGCGGCACCTTGGGCGGCGGCAACGTGACCGACAACGGCGCGCTGGTCTTCGACCGCGCGGGCAACGTGAGCGTGGCCGCCACGATCAGCGGCAGCGGCAGCCTGACCCAGAATGGTCCCGGCTCGATCACTTTGACCGCCGCCAACGCTTACAGTGGCGGCACCACCGTGAACGCCGGCGCGTTCATCATCAATAACGCCAGTGGCTCGGCGACCGGCAGTGGCAGCGTGACGGTGAACAGCGGCGCGACCCTGGCCGGCAATGGCACGATCTCGGGCACGGTTTCGGTGAATAGCGGCGCGTTCCTCCAGCCACAAATCAATGGCCCCGGCGTTTTGCGCATCGGCAACGCGAGTCTCACCACGTCGAGTTTGTTTCTCGCCGGAACTCTTTCAATCCAACTCGGCGGCGCGGCTCCTGGCAGCGGCGGCTATGGGCAAATTATCACCGCTACGGGCGCGACGATTGGCGGCAACCTGACGCTGACCCTCGCAAACGGTTTTACGCCGGCTCCGGGCGAGCAGTTTTATATTATCGATGACACGAGCACCGATCCGAGTTTGCGCAGCACGGGTGCGTTCGCCAACGCGCCCGGCGGTCTGATCATGGACAACGCCGGCGATACCTACGAAATCATTTACGCCGGCCTCCGAGACCCGAATAATCCCAGCTTTTTGCCTTTCGATGTGACCTTGATTGCCGTGGACGTTGTGCCCGAACCGACCGCCTGGACGTTCGTCGCTTCCGGCTGCTGCCTGGGCGGTGGGCTGCTGGCCTTGCGCCGGCGACGCGACCGGAGCCGCAGTACACAAAGATGACGCGGCCCGGCATCTTTTTCGCCGGCGACGCGACTGTGGGCGCAGAGACTTTGCCAACCTTCAATTTAAGCAGCCGGAACCCGGCGCGTCCATTGACGCAAATATGTCTTGCGTCAGTGAGACGGATCGTTCGATCTACTCTGCCGCGCTTTCGAGCGTGCCGTTGGCGCGCAACGGCCCGTGCCCGGGTTGCTCCACCATTCGGATCGCGGCAGCCGGTACGCCAGCGACGCCTACAGTGATCTGCTGTGCCAGCACGATGTTAGGCCGCCTGTTCTTTCCGACCCGAACCTGGTGTAGGCGAACATACGGCGGACTTCGGGTGTGCGTGCTGCCCAAGCGGTGAGTGTTCGGAGATGTCTGGCTGTTATTCCGATCGATGTATTGCCGCACGCCGACACGTCGAGCTTTTTTCACCCTTCCGCATCTTTTCGCATTTTGCCGTGGGTTCTCACCGCCCAAGCAGTCCGGCAACGACGTTCTCGGCCAGTTGACTCAATGAAAACAACTGGCCCACGGCACCACCCAACCATCCTGCCCGCGCAACCTTCCTCCTTTTACAACCAAGACTCGAAAACGCCCGTCCGAGAATCATGGCCGAGGCTGCTGTAAATTCTACATCACGCTCGCACCAGCTTCTTGGCCATCACCTCCATGTGGATGTAGCGGACGCGGCTGTACGCACCCAAAATGAGCTTGCCACCGTCCTGACGCCCCTGCCACTGGGCAATTACCTTCACGTCGATGCCCTCTTTCGATGCAGCGGGTAATGAACATGCGACGGAAGCTGTAAGTGCAGAACATTCCACTGATCAAAACTCACCATTTCAAATCTGAGAAAAAGCAGTTTCGGCTTGGAAAAGACGAGAACTTAATTCATTCGATGAATATCCAATCAACTTGGCAACAGCGTTTCAAGTGGTATGTCCCCGCCGGGAATCGAACCCGGATCAAAGGTTTAGGAAACCCGCGATTTACCTCTAGATATGGTTTCTGGTGCCAATTTGGTGCCAATCTATCGCTTATGAAGCCGTTGAATTCGGAAATATGTCGTTCACTCGCGTATCAACTTTCCGGAACCTCGCATGCGTTTCAGGCCGCGAACGCCTGAGGTGATGTGTACCGATCCTATCCACCGCCCCATCGAGCGGCAAATCCTGCAACCGCTGTAAAATCTCTTCCGCGCGGAGCGACTCCTCCTCGTCCTTCGTCGTCTTGTCCGCACGGCGGACGAAGACCGAAGCTAGACCGAGAATGCCTGTGCCGTGGCCACCCAAGTTTCATCGATCTTTCGAAATGAACGGATTCGAGGCTTCCGCCAGGAGTCGAAAGGAAGTGCATCGATGCGCGCCCAGCCCCACGATGCTGTGGCATTTTTGGCGCTCGAGAAAGTCTAGGAGCTGAACCGCGTCCGTCGCCGCCTTCGAAACCTTCGGATTCCGGGTACATCCTGCTGCGGCCGGGCGAGATGTGCCAACTCAAAAAGCACTGGTGGCAGCTTGTATGATTCCGGGGGTCCAGACGGTCGCTAGGCTGCGGGGCAAATTTGCCCCGCAGCATGTGGTGCGGCCACGAATCCAACTCTGATCAGCGAAAACCAGAAGAATGGGCCAAACCGTCGCAAATCCTCGGACTCACCCGATGTGTTGCTTGTCGATAGATTCCCCTCTAAAGTCCGGCCTCGATCTTCCGACCGCTGATGGTCGCTGACACGATCTTCGTCTAGTAAACCGCATCTCGATTAAGCTCCCCGCACCGGTGGTACTGAACTCTCGGACCGCCACTCCCCCAGCGTGGCGTGGCGCCTGCCGAATACGAGCCGAAAGTTCTGGCCTCCGGGCCGATAATTTCGATATGATTTCGCCGCCATTCTACGTAATTTTCCTGTTTCAGCACGATTTAACACCCGCACGACCTTTTGCAGATTTGACCGGAGACCTGTTTCTCAACCCTGCGAAATGATCGTAAAAGCTTCCCCGCGCCTTAAAAAAAAGCGGCGCGGCGTGTTTTACACTCCAGATCGGTTGAGTACCGCGCTAGCAGCTTGGGCGATTCGACGGCCAAGCGACCTCGTATTAGAGCCCGGATTTGGGGGCTGCGGACTCTTGGAAGCCGCCGTAGAGCGTTTGCAAGAACTTGGGGCACGATCAGCCAAAGCGAAAGTTTTTGGATGCGATGTCGATCAAACCGCATTCAAACATCTTCGGGAAGCATTCGGCACAGTTCCAGTCCGCAATTTTTTGAAAGCGGATTTCTTGACGCTGCGTCCTCGCGATTTCGCGCGGGCCCACTTCGATGTGATCCTTTCGAATCCTCCGTATGTATCCCATCATAATATGTTCGGGGTGCAAAGGAAGACAGCTTTCGCGTTCAGCCAAATGTCCGGATTCCCAGGTGGCAAGAGAGCAAGCTTGTGGGCCTATTTTGTTTGGCAGGGCTTGCAATTTCTCCGTCCTGGCGGACGTGCCGCTTGGGTGCTGCCAGGAAGTCTTTTAAACACCGATTATTCGAAGGCGTTGCTCATGGCATTACGCACTAGATTTCGTCGGGTTTCTGTCGCGTCGATTAGCGAGCGGCTGTTTTTGGCCGATGGCACAGATGAGAGTACGGAGGTTCTCTTGGCCGAAGATTACGGAGCAACGCCTTCCGCCGAGCACATTACCATCGAATGGTGCGATTCGGTTGATCATTGTGCTCGTCTTCTCACTGAATGGGACCAGTTTGATACTTGGCAGCAGCCTTTGGACGGTCGGTCGAAGGGTATGTTAGTGGGCGAAGACTGCAGTCAGCTCGTTCGGAATGTGGAGAGGGAGCCATGCTGTAAATCTTTGGGTGACTATGCACGTATCTCCATCGGGATTGTAACTGGTGCAAATCGGTATTTTGTTCTGAATAAAACTGACGTTGTCGATTCAGGTCTACAGGATCATTGCTTCGATTACATTCTCTCTAAGTTTAGCATCGCACGCGGCATGCAGCTTTCCGTGCAAGACCTACAGAACGCGAGCGATTGTGGACTACGCTGCTATCTACTTCATACAGCAGGACGCGAACTGTCAGCGGAAGTATCAAATTACTTGGCCCGCTTTCCCACTGAGGTATTGGCCTCCAACCGAACTTTCAAAAAGCGGCCGATTTGGCACCAACCCGACGATGGACAAATACCGGACGGTTTTTTTCCTTACATGAATCACATTGGCCCGCGTATTGTTTTAAACACCGCAGGTGTTAATTCTACGAACACAGTACACCGCGTCTATTTCAATCCCATCTATGGGTTAGAAATGCGCAAGCTGGTCGCGATTTCGCTGCTGAGCACTTTCAGCCATCTATCTGCGGAGGTCGAAGGTCGTACCTACGGTTCTGGAGTCTTGAAGTTTGAGCCTACTGAGGCACGCAAGATCAAGCTACTCATTCCCGCCGAAATCGATTTTGCTGATGCCGAAGTTACCTATTCCGTGATAGATGTCGCATTGCGCAACGGCAATCCGACGCGAGCCCGGCAACTCGCTGACGACTTTCTGCAACACGCCCTGCCCAATATTTACACTTCCGAACGTAGAGCGACGCTTTCCGCCGCTTTGGGGGAATTACGCCGCAGAAGGCACACGACGAAATCGAACGCAGAGTCTGAGCAACAGACCGCATAGTTACGCCGAGTTTCGCGAGAATGCTGTGTTCGCAGACCATTAACCGAGCACCACATATTTTCGATATGAGCACACGCGAAGACGAAGAATCAATCCGCTCCGCGCTGATCGCATCACTGCGCGGTCAAAAGACCGATTACGGCAAAGTGCTATCGTTGGCTGCGTCGCTGGCGAAGCACGACCCCGATAACGTTCGCTTCAGCGTAGACGCCGCGATCATCGGTCGGCTGGGCGAAGAACTTGTCGCCAGGCAAGAGACGGCGGTTTCCGAAATCGTGAAAAACGCGTACGATGCGGACGCGACCGTAGTTACACTTACGTTCGCGAGAACCGATAAACCGGGTGGACGCCTTCTGATTGAGGACAACGGCAATGGCATGACTCGCGATCAGTTGATCGACGGATTCATGCGTCTGGCATCGGCCGAGAAAACCTTGGAACCAGAATCTCCGCTCTACGGTCGAACGAGGGCCGGTAAAAAAGGCATCGGTAGATTCGCCGTACAGCGTTTGGGTGCTCAGTTAAGCCTATTGACGCAAACCGCTCAGGACAAGCGCGCCTTGAAGGTCGATATTGATTGGGGACGCTTCCTACGCCAGAGCGACCTCGGTAGCATCGCGAATCGCGTGGAAAGAGTACAGCCACGTGAGAGGGGGACTTTGTTGATTATCGATAAGCTGCGAGAGGCGTGGAGCACAGAAACAATCAGAAGAGCATATCGCTTTATTGAGGAATTACTCCAACCGTTTCCGATCCTGCCCGTCGCAGCAACGCCACATTCAAGCGGCCATTCCCACGATCCAGGCTTTCAAGTAAAGTTTCTGCAATCAGATGGTATTCATCATACTGAAGTTGCAAGTGAGGCGTCGTTGATCTTTGACCAAGCCGTTGGAGAGGTGACGGCATCTGTCGATAATCGTGGAAAAGGATCGTGGACTTTCACAAGCAAGAAACTAGGAATTGACCAAGAGGAAAATCTCATAAGCCCCTCTGAAGATGATCCCAGTGCAGAATATGAACATCTTCGAAATGTCTACTTAGAAGCACGATATTTCATCTACACGACGGATTTTGTCCCTGGGTCACAACTCCGTGCCTTGGAAGATTTAGGATCAAGGCGAGGAGGAATTCGACTATATCGAAACGGTTTCCGAGTCCTGCCGTACGGCGAGCCCGAAAATGATTGGCTCCGTCTCGATGAAGATGAAGCGAAACGCCGAGTGCTCGGACCACTGGGAAACAAAAATTGGTTCGGTTTCGTCAGAATTCTTGATCACAGCGGCGCGCAATTTGAAGAAACTTCCAGCCGCGAAGGCTTGCTTGAGAGTGTAGGCTTCAATGAGTTGAAGAGTTTCGCGGCAGCAACCCTTCGAGCCGTGAACCTACGCGTTGCAAATGCGCGTGGAAGAAAAGGCACCGCCGGGCAGCGCAATTTTGTAAGCCGACGCAAGACTGAGTCTTCCGCAGAAGCGCTCCGCAAAGCGGCAGGAACTTTGATAAGCGAAGCAGATCGAGCTGCTTCAGCGGCGCAAAGCGGCGCTGTAGTCGGATTAGAAACACTGAACATCATTCGCGATCAAGCTGAGGCGATTCTTGAGGTAGCCTCTGCAAACGAGGAACTTGTTCAAGAAGTTACGATGCTCAGAATTCTATCAAGCTTGGGTCTTACGATTGGTGAATTCAGCCATGAAGTAAAAACGCTAATATCGGCGATTACCTCAGAATTGGTACTGCTAGCTGAGCGTCCCGATTTAAGTGGTGAAACGCTGGAAAGCGTGGGTCTCGTAAATACGAATTTCACCCGCTTGGAGACTTATGTTGCGTATTTTGATAAGACGATTTCCGCAAACGTAAGGCGACAGCTTAAACCTCAGGATTTGTCAGTAGTTTCATACGAATTTTACCGAAGTTTCCAAGCCCTAGCACAAAAAAATGGCGTTGTATTGGGGGAGCCAGTGCTGCTTTCGCGACACTGTATGACCAAACCGATGCATTCCTCAGAATGGGCTTCGATATTGGTCAATCTGTTCACAAATTCTCTCAAGGCAATTCGTCGCGCCCGGCGGGTTGGCAAGGGAAGAATCGAAATACGAATTCGTCGAAATGGAAATGTTGTCACGCTCGACTTCAGTGACAATGGCGATGGTGTACCAAAGGCGAATGAGGATCGCATATTCGAGGCTTTTTTTACAACTTCAACGCCGCACATCAATCGAACGAATGATCAAGAGGAGCTTATAAGCACAGGACTGGGCCTTAAGATTGTTTCAGATATTGTGAATGCAAACGACGGTACCATCTCACTTTTTAATCCACCTCCGGAAGGATTTAATACGTGTTTCCGGGTCGAAATTCCGGCGGACAATTCTCATACATAATGAAGCAAAAGGTATTGTATCTCGACGATGATGCCGAGAATGTGATGAGTTTAGTTCGTCTTTTTAATGCGAAGTCCGACGAACTGGAGATTGTGCCGAAACATCCTAGACGCTTTTCGGATCAACTCGAATTTCTAAAGGGGAGTTTATCAGGATATGCCGCCCTTATTTTGGATCTCCGTCTGGACCAAATACCCGGTGGGCCAAACAATGAGGCGGCGGACTATCGTGCAATGTCACTGGCTCAGGAATTGCGAACGCTGGCATTCGAAGGAGCAATCGCGGATTTGCCCATCTTTTTGTGGACTGTTGAAAAAAAATACAACGAATCCTACAGAGACGATGACACTGGACATGATCTTTTCGACCTTTCGCTGTTAAAGTCTAATTTTCAAGCACATGCGGACAAGTACGCGAAAAAGATGGCTTGCTTCGTCCAAGCGTATTGTTCGATTAAAGACTTCAAGGCTCTCACAAGCCATTCAGTTTTTGACTTCTTAAAAGTTTCAACCGCCGCGCGTTCGCTGATTGACGTTCGTTTTATCGCTCGGTTCGAAGACGTTCTCGAAAAAACGCCTGCTCATACAATTGCTCGTTTTTTACACAGAAAGCTTATCAAAAAAGAAGGTTTACTTATCTCGGAGCCTGTACTTGCATCTCAACTCGGCGTTGATACGGATCAATCCGAAGATTGGCCGGTACTTCGAGCAATGATTACCGAAGCGGCTGGGTACACAGGACCTTTATCGGAAGCTTGGGCGCGTTGGTGGACTGTGTTGGTTTCGAAATGGTGGGATGAGAACGTGTCCACGGCCGATCCACTCTTAGCGCTGCCGGCCGAAGATCGCATCTCGTTGATACGTGACCGCACGAAGTTGCAAGGTTTGAGTGCCCAGTCTCCCATTGCTCCCGGATACAGTAGCTATTATTCAACAATCTGTTGTTCGCTGCGCAAACCACTCGATCCTGTTGATGGATTCATAATCGCCGGGGTGGCTCGCGATCCCTGGCAGCAGCCATTCTATGTATGCGGGGAAGTCCTCATGAATCGAGCTAAGTATAACTTTGACGAGCGACTTGAACCTAACGAGCAACAACGGTTCAACGCCCTCGTTGAAAATAATCCTCAGTGATGCCCACAGTACGCACCGACCATTTAGCATCGGAACTTCGATCCGATTTGGGTAAACTCGCTGATATCCTTCAAAATGAAGCTGTTTGCGCTGATACAAACCCGCTACAACAAACCATCGGATCGTTGCGATTTTATGAAGACGCCTCTGGAGTGGTCCGGTCGAAATATCAACTAACGCGTTTGGTCATGCGACTCGGGAATCTTCGTCGATGCTTTCCTCCACTTGTTGGAAACGTATCGTGCACACTTTCCGTCCGAGCAGAAAGTTCAATCCCTGTTGATCCAGCGCCTCCGCACGATCCCTTCGATAAATTGGAAATCAACTTTATTTTGGAGGGATATATTCCGTCCCAAACAGGACGGTATATGCAAAGCTGGCATTTCGACCGTCATATCCATAACGAGGGAGATAACACGCCGGAGGATACACACCCGATGTATCATTTTCAGTTTGGTGGCAGGATGATGCAAGATCACGCCGCTCGCTCGCAAATGCCCCCCGAAACAACCTTCGGAAGGACCGTGCTTCTAGATGGGCCAAGACTCGCTCATCCACCTATGGACTTGATCCTTGCAGTGGACTTTGTCCTGTCACATTTCTTGGGACAATTTCGCAAAAGATTAGCAAGGTCTAATCGCGAATATCTTAAAATGGTTTCTAGAAGCCAAGCACGGATTTGGAAACCTTACAGTGATGTTCTTGGTTATCTGTGGAGTCGTCAGCAGGTGGCTGATACACGTTGGACGGCCTCATCTCTTTGGCCTCAGTTTTTGCCCATTGTTTCTAATCTAGTTTCATCCGCCCGTCCTCCGAACTCCCTCTAGCTAAAGCGCATTTCCTAAAGCAACCTTTCCGTATGCTCCTCGACCTAACTTTATCAGATATTGACGCGTTGATTACCTCATTGCGGTACTCAAAACAACGTGTAGGAGAAGCCCAAGAAACTGTTGAATCAGTGCGCAAAGAAAACGTTGATAACATTGATGCCTTGGTTGAGAAACTTCGCAACGCGCGCCAACGGGCGGCAACAGATAATTGATCGAGTAAGCGACTTCATATAGAGATACATCTGCGGGATTGTACCCATCGGTCTTTTCATAAATTATAGCGTGCATCAGCCGAGCTACTGAGGATACTTAGCCGCAAGCGCCCACTTGGAATGATGCGTTTTGGAGTGCCTGCCGGTCCTACCGCAAGCAACGAGTTGTTAGAGTTACAACAAAAAACAGCTATTTTGACAAATTGAGATGGTCTGTTTATGGACGGGGCAAATTTGCCCCGCAGTTTCCTCTCGAGGATAATTTGACGCAAAACTATCGAGAAGAGGATATTATGCTTAGTTTCCTCAGGAATTTTTCTGGCGTCGTCCCGCATGCTTTGCAAACCTTCAGCCATTCAAGAAGGTCGATGCGCCGCTCACCCAACTCGCATTTGGTGACGAAGGTACGAGGCCGATCTAGAATCCGGGCAAGTTCCGCTTGGCTCAAGCCTGCCTGCTCACGAATTTCGCGCAGCAGAGCCACGATTCGCTCGTAGTCGGGGCTGTAAATGGTTTTGCGGCTGCCGGCTGCGGGCATCCTCGCATCGTCAAGGCAAACACCGCATGTCCCAAAATGGGACCGTTTTTCCTAGACGAGAGGAGACATTGTTCGCGATTATCGCACCGTGAACGGAAATGCAAAGCATCGTAAGATGCTCAACCTCGCCCTCGTTATTTTGACCCTTGGCATGGCCTCCACACATGGTCAGGAACGTGAGGAGACTCCCGTGAAGCCAAGGATTCGAGTTCATCTCAACGGCTCATTCGTGAAAGCGTTCTACGGAATGAATCGGGAGGAGGTGCGGGCACTGATCGGACCGCCGAAAAGTGAGGATAAAGACGGTTACATTTACGATGCGGTAGTGCCGGGACAATTCGCAGAACTGGAGGGTTTCTTCCTGATCTGGTTTGCCGGCGACAGAGCACGCGCTTTCCAAATCGACACTCAGGCTGCGCTTCAGCAGACATTCGTAGACCTCGCCTTGAAGCAAGCGCCGACAGCGAAGTTTGTACGCGAGTTTGGGACGCCGTATTTATCCGGTGAGCACTGGCGCGACAATCTTCGCGGTTATTTTGCGGCGTACCAAGCGTCTCCGGATCACTGGTACATATTGACGATTGATGTGACACCAGCGAAGGAGCGAAGCATCTCTCCCTTCTGGCGACGCACCGACCGTTGAGGATTTTGCTTTGGATAAACTTCTGCCGGACACCTCAGGGTGAAGCGGCGGCATCAGTCCCTTTTTGGCAGGCACGACGGACGGCCCGCAACTTGGGCAACTCGGCGTTGGCTTGGGCAGCAGTCGGAACGGGCAAGGAAACCTCTTTGTCAGCGCCGAGTAGCGCGTCGTTCATCAGCCAGTGTTCGACGATGTGGAGAACAACCGGATCGGTGGTTCCGCCACGGAGGTCGTTGGGCGCGGCAGAGTCGGCTGGGTTGCCGTAGTACCGCGCCAAATAATTCCCGTCGAAAAAACATTCGCTCTCACTCGTATCGAGCAGGATGACCGCGCCTTCGTCGAAGTAGCGTTCGTTACCGTCCACACGCGGCCAGTAGCCCGCGATGTGAACATACACTCCACGCGCCGTTTTCTTCGCACCTGTGACATGGTGATATTGCGGCTGCTTGATTTGACTAATCATCGAAGGACAATGGGTTGGAATCTAAGCTGAAGGCTTCTGTCGGTTACGGATCGGATGTGCGCTATCGTCTTTCATCTTCGTTGCAGACGCCTCCTATCCACGAAGGAGGTCGCGTTGCCGCCTGAGCAAACTGCGGGGCAAATTTGCCCCGCAGCCAAGAACTACGAAGATCGGTTAATGATAGAGCGCGGCAAAGCGACTGAATTATAATGGTATCGACGTAAACGACATCATGTAACGGGCAGCCATTTGCTCGATATTTAACTGTGATTATTAGTGTCAACTTCGATGAGAATCAAATTTCTAAGATACAATATATTAGATAGTTACACGAATCCTAAAAAAATATACTGGACCACTGCTTGATTAAGTCAGCAAAATCGCAAACAGCAGTAACGTCGAGCGTGCAGGTACGTCCAGCGTACGTTCGTTAGTTCCGGCCGAGCCGATGAGTCTCCTCATCTCTCGGTCGGCTATAGATTTAGAAGTATGTGCGCACACATGCACGCCTGTGCGAGGAAGCTGGATTGAAAACAGTGTCTGATTCAGCAGACCATTGGGAACCGCTCACATTTTCATGTCGCTGGTGATTGCTGCGAACTGTTCAAGTGCGGCTTCGAGGTCTTCTACAATCTCAGCGGCAAGCACATCAGGACTTGGTAGGTTGGAACTATCTTCCAGGCTCTCGTCCTTGAGCCAGAAAATGTCGAGATTGGCCTTGTCGCGCTTGGTCAATTCTTCGTAGGTGAAGCTCTTGAATCGTTCGCTCTCCTGTCTCGTGTGACGATTTGCGGGATGGTAGCACGCGACAAAGTCATCCAAATCGCTACGCTTGAGCGTGCGTTCTTTGAGCGTGAAGTGCTGGTTGGTCCGCAAGTCGTAAATCCAGAGCCGTTCCGTCCACGGCCGCTCGCGTGCGGGCTTGCGGTCAAAGAAGAGGACGTTCGCCTTCACGCCTTGCGCGTAGAAGATGCCGGTCGGCAGGCGTAGGAGCGTGTGAACCTCCCCCTGCTTGAGCAATTCGCGGCGGATCGTCTCGCCCGCGCCGCCTTCAAAGAGCACGTTATCCGGCAGCACGACGGCCGCGCGTCCATGTTGCTTGAGGATCGTAAAAATGTGCTGAAGGAAGTTAAGTTGCTTGTTCGAGGTAGATGCCCAAAAATCGTCGCGGTTGATGATGAGCGATTCTCTGGATTGTTCGCCTGCCTCGTTCACGATGGTCACGCTACTCTTCTTGCCGAACGGCGGATTTGCCAGCACTACGTCGTACTCCCCGTGCTTACCTGCGAGCGCGTCTTTGGTGGCAACCGGCAACTGCGTGACAGCCGCGTCGCCGCCGATGCCGTGCAACAGAAGATTCATCGCGCAAAGCCGCGTGACGCTGTCCACCAATTCGATGCCGAAAACCGTGCCGTCGCGCAGCCGCTTCTTGCCCTCGCGGTCAAGAGAGTATTGGTGCGCGATGTAGTCGTGCGCGGCGAGCAGGAAGCCACCCGTGCCGCACGCCGGGTCGCAGATCGTCTGTCCCGGCTGCGGAGCCATCACGTCCACGATGGCGGCGATGAGTGCGCGCGGCGTGAAGTACTGGCCTGCGCCGCCTTTCACGTCTTCGGCGTTCTTCTGCAATAGCCCTTCATAGGCGTCGCCCTTCACGTCGGCAGACAGGCTCGACCATTGTTCCTTGTCGATGAGGTCCACGATCAAGCGCCGCAGCTTGGCTGGGTCTTGAATTTTGTTCTGCGCCTTGCGGAAGATGACGCCGAGCATCCCGGTCTGTTTACCGAGGGTTTCGAGTACATGTCTATAATGCGTCTCCAACTCGTCGCCGTCCCTGGCGAGCAAACCGGGCCAGTCGTATCCGGCTGGAACGACCGAAGGCTTGTTGAACGGCGGACGGCTCTGCTCGTCTGCCATCTTCAGGAACAACAGGAATGTCAACTGCTCGACGTAATCGCCGTAGGACAGCCCGTCATCCCGCAGGATGTTGCAATAGTTCCAAAGCTTCTGAACGAGTTGCTGAGGATTGCTCATGACGAGGGGATAAACGTCAGCGTGCCCGGCTGCAACGAAGAAAGCGACGTCAGCAGTTGCGCCATCAGCGGGCGCGTATCTTCCAAGCGATTGGTTGGCGCTCGGAGGGCGACAACAGCGAGCGTCTGCCGCGCGATGTTTTGCTGATGGACCATGTTGCCATCCATCGTGACCAGGACCTCGAAACCGGACTCCGCAGCTTTGCGCAGCAGAGCGCCATTCTGGATTCCAGCCCAGCCGATCAGCGGGACGGATTCGACCTGATGGCCCGGCAAATCGCGTCGCAGCCGCCAGTTCAGATTTTCGTCCAAAAGGATTCGCATCTGCCCTATGTCACACCAGCGAACACCTGCGCCTTCATCTCTTCAAGCAACGTGATGATTTGCTCACGCCGCACACTGGGAAAACCGTCGAGAAAATTCTCGATGGAGTCGCCCGCTTCCAAATGGTCGAACAGGCTTTTGACAGGAACTCGGGTGCCCGCGAAAACAGGCTCCCCGCCGAGAACTTCCGGGTTATGCGTGATGACACCGCTGCTCATGGCTGGACAATAAGGCGATTTGGCCCTCCGCGCGATCAATCTTTGCGCGCCCCTGCACAGCGTGTGTGGTGGCGAGGCCTGGAAGAGACAAGCTCGTCGGTAATTCGGCTTTCACGAGGGTAGTGGAACCGTTTTGAGGATAACGTTAAGCCGTTTTTCAACTTCGCTCGTAGGCAGGACGATGGATTCCGGCAGTCCGAGTTCTTTTGCCGTGGGCTGTTTCTCTACTGGACAAAGCGCGTAGTATTGGGAGCGGCCGATTCGTCCGAAGCCTAGCGGCTCGTAATAAGCGCGCAACCGCTGAAATGCTTCTCGTTGTTTGCTGGGGAAGTTTCCAAGCGCAAGGCTCTCCCAATCTCCGTCTTTTTTAGCGTGGCTTTCAAATTGCAGTGGAAACGGTTTCATCACGACGAGCGAGCATCCGCTTGACCAATCCCGGATCACCCTTTCGAGCACGGACAGGCCCAATCGCTGCCCCCTCGCGAAAGGCGGGATCGTGAGATAGTGCAAAATCAGGATGTCGCTCCAAGGGTTCGCGTCGGTAAACCGGCGTTCTACGGCCGGTGCGAATTCTCTGTATGTCGAATCGTAGATCACATTGCCAACGTCAAAAGTCTCTTGGAAAGCATCAAACACGTCATGAAGATCAACTCCATCGTTGGAGCCATTGCTCACACGGATGATGTAAAATTTCAGGGTTCCAAGCATCAAGGTCGGCAGCGCTTGGTCATCGTTTCCTTCGACGTGACCCATCACAGCCGCCTCCATTCTGAGGATGTAGCTATCCTCATGCGAATAGCTCGTGTCGCCGATGGCAACGGAAGATTGGTAGTTCAGGTAAACGCTAACCTCAGTTTGATCCTGCGGCATATGCTATTTTAAGATTGCCGACAAGCCTCAGCTACAAGCGGCCAGAGAAAGCGCGCTGGAGGATGGATTGCCGTAGCCTGGCAGCACGCTGAATACTGGCAGCGATAGTTGCTTCGAGTTCCTCGACGGTCGAAGCCCTGCAAACAGACCAACGCATAAATACGGCAGCAGCGCGGGGGATTCTTCGGCAGCCCGCAAAAGCTTGATCGATTCGGACGCGAGCAAAATTGTCACGTCGCGTGCCGGTACGCGTACGCTTGTCATCTCTGCCGCGTTCGCGCCAATCCAACCACGCCGACGTGCATGGTTCAGAAGTTGGCTCAATTTCGTTCGGATATTCGCCCTGCCACGAGGCTGATGTTTAAGGCTGTCGATAAAAGTTTGAATGGCAGCTTGGTCGATGTCGATGAGACGACGGTTACAGAAATGGCTTTTTACGATACGCAGCTTGCTGTCGAGTTCTGAGACCGTCAGAGGCGAAATCTCCCCGCGCTTCGCTTCGAGACGCTTGGCAGCGAGATAATCGTCTATCGCCGCCTCAACCGTTATCGCATCGGCCTTCCGCTTCTCCGATTTCAGAAACTCTACATAGTGTTTCGCCGCTTCAGCGAGACTGCGATTCCACGAGGCGAGAATTTCCGCCGCTTCCACCGCGTCTTGGCGCAGTTCTGGCGGCATGGCGAGCGCCAGTGACCCGCCGTCCGCCTTCAGCTTGCCCAATTCCTCGGCGTATGCGAGCGCCTCGGCTTTGTCAGCGAAGAATTTGCGTCCCGCTTGAGGGCGACCGTCAACTTGGTAAATCGCTTTGCCGTTCTTGTGAACGATGGTCACTAACGGCCAAACCTTGCGGACAACTGCGCCCTTAACTTTCGGCATGTCCGACTATACCCTCTGGTGCCAAATGGTGCCAAATAAATCGCTATAAACCCTCAAAAATCCCCAAATTTCCTCAACCTCTTCCATGCCTGTTTATTGAAGATAAACCGCTTAAATCAAGCATTTTAAGTGGCTTGTCCCCGCCGGGAATCGAACCCGGATCAAAGGTTTAGGAAACCTCTATTCTATCCGTTGAACTACGGGAACTGCTTATTTCCAAGTATTTATGAAAACCGTCTCCGATAAAAATGCCGGAGTTTCACCAAAAGTTTCACCAAATCCATAGAAATCCAAGGTTTGCTTTTTACCACGTGCAGACGGGAATTTCCATCTCATTGATCCTCTTTTACGCTTCAGCTCGCTCAAGCCTGTCCTTTACTGCACGCCATTGCGGAAACGCTTCGTCCAAGGTCCGATAGAACTGGGGGCCATGATGGGGATATTTTAGATGACAAATTTCGTGCGCAATAACGTAATCAATGCAAATCGATGGAACTCGAACAAGATCGGGGTTGAAAAAGAGGCGACCATCGCTTTGCGCGCTCCCCCATCGCTTCGGCATCGTACGAAGCCCCATCTTCGGTTCTGGGATGCCTCTATTTTCACACCAAGTTCTCCAGCCAGCCAAACGCCGGGAAAACTGTTCGGCAGCGCGCTGGCGCAACCAGGCAGAGAGCAGTCGCTGCACCTCCGCTTCGTCGCCGGCTTCACTGGTTACATGAAAATATCCACCCACCAACTTCACACTTGGCGAACCTTTTTCCACCTTGAGGCGGTACTGGCGACCAAGATACCGGTGAGTGGCTCCGCTTGAGTAGCGTAGCGATGGTCGATCAGCGTTCATCGCCGTGAAAGTTCGCTGTTGTCGTTGAATCCATGGAGCGCGTTTGACCACCTTCGCCAAGATCGCATCAAGCGGAGCACGCACCGGAGCTGCCAGTGTGATCGCACCATCTGGATGGACGCTGATCGCAAGAGTCTTTCGGTTACTGCGGAGAAGTCGCGCAGGGCCAACCACCGTCGTAACGATCTCCGCGTCAGACATCGTTCGTGCGATTCCGGGCAATTCGGAGAGACGTTTCAATGATCGCATCCATCTGCGCGAGAGTCAGTTTGATGCCTTTCTCGTCCTGCAGCGCGAATAGGAAATCATCAATATCGTTGCGCATCCGATTCTGTGCATCTGGATTATCTCGCCAACGCACGACAGCTTGTTTCCGAATGAGGTCTTCAATTTGACAGGCTGCACCTGCCAGCAATTCTTCGGTTGGATGATACACTGCTGCGTCGCCGTAGCTTACGGGCGAATCCTCTCTGACCAGTGGGGTTTCTCCATTGCCAGACCCCGGCATGCGACCGAGTTGTTCCTTCAAGGTTCCGTACAAAGCACGGGAAAGGTCGCGGTCACGCAAGATTGACGGAACGTCATCGGTACGGGCGTCACGCACGGCCTCCATGAGTGTCGAGCACCTTCCGAAGCTTTACTGGCGGTAGCGCGTTCACGCCCAACGGAGGGGTTAGAGGTACCTCAAAGGAGACTGTAGGCTGGCGCTGAGCAAGCAGAGCAAAACACGCCTCGCTCGCAGACCGCGTATCCCCACATATTTGAGCAAGGCGAGCGCGGAGTCATCGTGTTCGAGAGCACCTAAATCGACGAGAGTAAAACGCAAAGTATCCAGTTCAAATTAATAACTTACCGCAAAGCGCTTTGGCAAACTCGAAAAACGAACTGAGGAAGGTCGTCTTTCGCTACCGATATGGGACACATACCCACCGCTAAAATGGTATCACAATTACGGGAATATGCGTCGGGAGTTAGCAACCAATAGCCATGATAGTCCTCTTTTCGCTGAAGGTCGCGCTTCTTGGCTCGGGTAAAGATGTCTAGAATTGAAGTATCGTCACCAGATAAACCAAGCAATAACGCAGCCTTCGAGTTCAAACTACTTTCGACTGCTAGCGACCAACCCTCATCAATACCTGCGCGACGGTTTCGATATGAAGCTTCGCTTAGCACCAGTTCTGGGAGTGGATCAGTCATATTCCACTTTTGTGGCAAGTAGCCGTGCACATGATTTATCTCAACATCTGCCCATTTTGAGTAATCACTGGGCGAGGTGCGCACGCAAGTAGCATGGCCCAGCATTGCCAAGTACTGTTCAAGCAGATCGTCATAATTGTATGTAAAAACTTTTTCGATACGGCCTCTGCAGTTACCCGTTAATAGTGCGGCTACCGCAAGCAATAGCGGAGATCGCGGCAATTGATCAATCAGTGAATCTGCGACATCAAGATAAAGAGCATCGTGAACCTTTTTCAGATAGGGAAGATCTTTGGTATCAAACGGGTCGATCGATCTGCCAAGATCGAGTGAGCTCTTCTTCTCAAGCTCTTCTAAGAAAGGTACATCCGTCCCTCGTCCAAGAATTCGCGCGACCAACATCAACCAATTTGGAAGGCCAAATCCCTTTGAGATGCCTGCCCCTAGGAATAAATTGAGGCAACCAAGGCCAAGCAATTTCCCTATCGTATCAGTAGCCAACAGCGGATTGCGCTCGTAGTCTTTGTGCGAATTTGGCATAATCAATCCTCAGCATCACGAATATTCTTTGACTGTAATATTGGCACATTACCTGTCGTCGAGGTAACGCCGGCCATCGTTTCAATTGCGTCAAGTAATCCAAAAAGCCTCGTCAAACGTCGTAGACCAGGAGCAACCCATAATTTGAAATTTCCATGTCGATCCGTGACGGCGCTCGACTTTTTCACTCCTTTCGATGAGAGCGCAAATCCCAACACGACCGGAGTCACCTTGCTTCCGGTCGAGGTCGCGCTCAAGACGGGTGAGATGAGTGATTGGTATTCACGGGAAATACCTACATTTGTACCTGTGATTTGGACCTGTTTGAGTCCGCCGCTCGTGACGTCACGATCGGCGTAGGCGAGATGGCATCTGTTGATCGACAACAACGTCTCGTCATCTGACAAGGGTATTTGTGTCACTCCGCTTACGCCTAAACTTATTACGAGACCGCGTGATGTCGAGACGTTCGTACACCGTCCTAGTGCCAGAAAGTAGACGGTCCACATCGAAGAAAAAAACTTCCGCCAGTTGATGGAAAGGAACCGCCACAACAATATGTCGTTCACGCTGTGCGATGAGAACATCGTAAAGAAAAAGTCGCTTCCCACGTTTCGATGTTTGCCGAGGTAGCTCAACCCGCTCGCCATTCGCTAATGTCGACGTACGGACGGTACGATGAAATCCCCTCTCCGAGGATAGAAAACCATGAAAGATCGTAACAGAATCGTTCTTGTCCTCCGAAATTGCGACCTCGGTGATAGGTGGCTCAACCGCCGTCAAGATCGACTTAACAGCCCGCATCGGATCGGCACTGGTCCGAAGTACCTCGGCGATGTATGTGCGATCTGAAAAGTCGGGATTCATAAAAAGATTAGCTTGAGATCACCATATAGTTCCACGCCGTCAGCCATTGCCTATCGACCGAAGGCGGACTGTCTGAAAGCGCGCGAAAAAGGGCAGCCAACGAATATCTGATTGGACTAATCGTTTCGCCTTCTTCTCGAAACACATATATGCTTGCCGAATAATCCTCCGCTCGAAAAGAGCCTTCGGAAAACGGATCTTTGTCAATCTTATCAATGTTCGATGCAATTGTCTGGGAAGCAAAGAACAAGCGTACTTGATCGATGAGATAGTACATTGGCTTGAACAATGCCCGCACCTCTTCGCTGTCGACCAGTGAGCGAATTTCTTGAAATAATGGCGAACAGACATCTTTTGCCTCTAATGAATCAAGCGCGTCTCGGATGTGTTCCACACTAGTGGCGTACGCGGCTGTCGGCTCGGTACCAGCCCCGCACGCAACTGTTGCTAGAGATCGCGTTAGGTATTCTTCTGTTCGAGTGTACGGTGCCGCCACCTTTATCCAAGAAGCCCAAAGCGACATTAGATACATCTTGGGTTGGTAAGCATAAGAGAAATAATAGTCGTGAAAATGAACTATCATTTCAATCGCTAACTGTTTGTGACGTGAGTAGCATTCGCTAAGCTTTTCGATTGTTACGGTACGCGACAATGCGTCATTCTTTGCAAGAATGGGATCGGAGAACAGCTCAATAGCATAACAGAAATGCAGAATCACATTCCGCAGGCCAGGTGCTATTTTTGTCTTCTGAGGTGCAGATCGTTGCTCAATCCACTCCGCAAAATCACGATAAAATTCTTCGTTGATCAATGAATAATCGCTATCTCCCCACACCTTGCCGAACAGCGCTTGAAAAATAGTCCTTACACGCGAGTGCATTATCTCGTGAGAAAGCGTCATTAAAGTCCACTGTGGCATGGTTTCGGAAGTCAATGCTTCCGAGGCTGCAGTCACGGAAAATTTCGACTCCATGAAACCGTGACGGAGCGAAAAATACGTCAATAGTGGCACCTGATCGTCTTGGCGGAACTCTCCGCCTGAGTCGAACAATTCACTTGCTGACGTTGGTGACGAGAATTTATACTCATTTCCCGAGACGTATTTGGAGATGCTAGAGGGAATGTCGTAGGGTAAAACAGAGTATTGGCTACTGATTACTTTTTGGGCGCTCCGCGTTGTAAACGCGGATTCGAGATAACGGGTGAAGCGAGTTAACGCTCGCACAGACCCTCCAATACCCAAAAGCGAATGATGGGGGAATGGGGAGCGATTCCAAAGAATTGGAGTTCCGCCAGACATTCCTTGAGACACGGCGTACGAAAGTGCAGCACTTAGCTCGACCAACGCCGAAACGATAGCGTTCGCCTTTTTTTGTCGGACAAGGGGTGGTTCGCTCCCACTTGATTCATCTTTGACTATATTATGCTGCTGTATCAGACTGCTGGCGACGTCGAGCAGTTGTTTAACTGTCTCGAGTTCATCTCGTCGCGGTGAGCGAGCAGGGCTTCAATGAGCACGCTGGCTTGCTTGCGATCAAGCGAGCGCACGGTCTGATCGAAGCGGAGATGGGCGATGGGCGGCGTGGCGTACAAGTCTGCCAAGGAGTAAGTGCTTTGGCCGTTCGTGGCGGTTGCGTTGTAGTTGTTTCCATAGTTCGTGTTGGTGACGCACGAACCAGCTGGCCAACCACCGCGCGGGCGGATGGGATCGATTGACAAACATTTCGTCATGATCGCGTAAACCCGCGCGTTAATCGGCACAGCCGAGTCGCGCGCCGGGTTTAATCAGGCGAGGTTTTCGAGGTAGTTGCGGACGGAACGTGCGTGTAGACAACCTGGTCTTGCTCAACGCGCTGCTCTTCGTGCTGGAAAACGGTTGCAAGTGGCGCGCGCTGCCCCACGAGTTCGGGCGCTGGCACACGGTGTATATGCGTCTGAGCCGCTGGAGCAAAGCCGGGGTAATCGAGCGCGTCTTTGCCCGGCTCCAACAGGAACAAATCCTGGTCATCAGATCGAGGCCGTCGGCCTGGACAGCACCAGCATCAAGGTCCACCCCGACGGCACGGGCGCGCGCAAAAAACGGACCCCAAGCCATTGGCCGCTCACGCGGAGGCTGGACGACCAAGGTTCATCTGGTCGCCGCGTCTGATCGGTGCGCCTTGAAACTTTCGCTCACCCCGGGCCAGTGGGGCGACGGACCGGCGGGGCGCGAGTTGCTGCGCGCCTACGGTCCTGCCCCCACGCCGGGCTGCGCCCTGCTCATGGACTGCGCCTACCAGGGCAATGCCACCCGCGCGCTGGCGCGAGAACTCGGCTACGTGCCCGTGGTGCCGCCCAATCCGCAACGGCGTGACCCGTGGGAGTACGACCGCGTGCTCTACCGCCGCCGCAACGAGGTCGAACGGCTTTTCCGGCGGCTCAAGGGCTTTCGCCGCGTGTTCGCCCGCTTCGACAAGCTCGACGTGATGTTTACGGCCTTCGTCCACCTTGCCCTCCTCTTCGACGCTCTCCGATAGCGTGAACAGGCCCTAGGGAAACAACCGGCAACTGTCTAGTTCCTCCAATTCGGTAACAGTTGGACGGCAGCCGTCAACGTCTGAACTTTGAGACGATCCGCCCCGCCAAATCAGATACTCGTGAGCGTCCGGGTGGCACTCTGGCGCGTTTTGCGATGGTCCAGTCACCCGGTGACGCCGTTGTAAAGCGGCTCACAACTTGCTTTCAGTTCCCCGCAGGCGGTTGCCTGCACCTTGATGGAAAGGCAATTCGGCTCATGCGAGGACTTAAATTGACGATCAATAATACAGGATTACCAGATAGTGCTTCGGCGTTTACAGCTTCTTGCAGGGCAGACAAGGAACACCATTGCTATGGTTAATTACGCCCGGTGCATAGTGCCGATGGTAACAGGTCAACCATTCCTTACAGCGTGTTGCTGACTTCGCGGATATCTTGGTCAAAAGCTCCCGACCACAGCCTCACAGCGAAATCAAGCACCAACCTGTAGCAATACTTCGATTTTGGCTTCAGATCAGGATTCACATCCAATCTGTCACGGTAAATCTGAACGGCATCTCCAAAAGTCATTTTTCCCACCGCCAAAACCCCGATGGAATTTCTCAATTCTGCAGCTTTCCTTGATGGCGTCTCGCAAGTGCAACTATGCCCCCGGTGAAGACGGTGGTTTCCGAGCTTTGGCGAATCAACTTGCCGCCGACCTTGAGCCATGCAAGTATTGCGTCCGCTGATGGCACACTTCCTGAACGAAAGGTACAATTCGAAGGCAGTGAGTCAATCGGGACTGTAAAGAACGATTGTTCTCCGAGCTAGATGCCGGTATAGCTCAGTTGGTAGAGCAGCTGATTTGTAATCAGCAGGTCCAGGGTTCGAGCCCCTGTGCCGGCTAACCTTCTCATTGAAGAGTTTATGAAAGGTATATTGGACAACATTTGAAAGTCATTGCCTTTATGTTGCCTTAAAAAACCGATCTGGGCAGTGTTCACAGAAACTTGATGCCTTTTTGATGTGGGTCTTTGACTGAGATTTTCTGCCCCCTCCCTCCTTTCCAAGCCCCGCCGCTGGTATCGGGATCGTCTTGCGTTGACGACTCGAAATGTCTGAGCGTTTTCGGCATCTACTACCGATCCATGGCATATTGCTGCCCATGATCGAAGTGCAGGTGAACCCCGCCGAACAACTCATCACCCTGAGCTACTCACAGCGGGTGGACATGGAGGACATGAAACGCTGTGTGCAGGAAGTCAAAGAAGCCTTGAAGCAAATGCAGCCGGGCTTTCGGATGCTCAACGACCTGACGAACCTGGAGACGATGGAGCTTGGGCTGTGCCGAGTACATCATCGAAACCATGAAAGCGTGCAACGATAAGCAAATTGGCACGGTGGTGCGGGTGATCCCTGATCCCACGAAGGACATCGGGTTCGACATCATGTCACGCTTCCACTACAGCCCGGAGGTGAAGCTGCGGATTTACGAAAATCTGGAGGATGCGGTGAAAAGTCTGAGGTAGCACCGAGGTATCGAGTCCGTTTGTGTACCAAACGATTTCCTATGGTTGCGGCAACGATTTCAGCGAGCGGTCAATCCGCTCTTTTCTCGTTTTCCACTCCGTTTCGCACATTTGGCGAGACATTTTAGCCAAGGACGTGCACGCTACACCCGTAACCTCTTCGTTGAGCAGTTATCATGAAAATTTTTATTAGCTGGTCTGGGGATAGGAGTCGTGCAGTCGCTGAGGTATTTTTCGAGTGGATACAGGGCGTACTGCAAGCTGCAAAGCCGTGGATATCTACTCATGAAATTGAGCGAGGTGCACTATGGATGAACGAAATCAACGACCAGCTTAAGGATGCCACAGCGGGGATTGTATGTCTTACGCAAGATAACAAAAGCAGTCCGTGGATTCTGTTCGAATCGGGAGCTTTGGCTAAAGGTGTTGCCACAAACCGTGTATGCACATTTTTAATTGATTTACAGCCGAATGATTTAGACGGTCCTTTATCGCACTTCAATCATACATTGCCAGATAAGAACAGCATCTGGGAATTACTTCGCACGTTGAACAACAGTCTCAGTGAACACGCTATTAAGGAAGCCGTTCTCAGAAGAGTATTTGATACTAATTGGCCAAGTTTTCAAGCTGGCTTCGGAAATGCTTTGACCGGCAATCCTTCAATCAAAAAGTCCCGGAAGAAATCTGTTGAAGACTCATTAGACGTAGTTACAGAGGGTATACGCAAGATATACGTAAAATTGCATCAGCTTGAACCGAGGATTCCATTGGAAGCAGATTGGTATCAACGTGCTCGATTTAAGGCAAGTCCTAATCTTTCAAAGCGAGGAGAACCACCTATCGAAATTCTATTCGAAGAACTCTTCCAGATGGGGTTGAGCGACCAAGAAGTGATCGAACGCCTCGCCACAAAGGGATGGGGAGAGAGTTACGTGCGTGAACAATTGGCCGTGGCTCGTGAAAGAGAGGGCTTTCAGAAAGCACTCCACCATCAGTCACAAGGTTAGTTTGCAAGCTACTCCTCCAGATGTCACAGTGAAAAGTTCGTTTCCGTCAATTTCGACAGGTGAATTTAGAGGATCGCACTCTGAGTTCCGCCATTCTGAATGAGCAGTACTACCCGGCAGTTCCTCTTGCGGTCCTAAAAATTTACCAGCTTCGTTTATATTTCCTAAATACATCGACCATTGTCTGGCACCAGTCGAGGCGGCTACAGAATGTATAAACCCGTCATATCTCGGCACAATTGCATCACCGTTAAATCTGGCAGGCCCTCCCCAAGCCGGGAAAAATGACCGTCCGGCAGCACGTTCCCAGACTGTTGCACCAGACCGGTCGACACCCACAATTTCGTTGCTGTAAGCCAGTGCTGTGACAAGAACATTGTCGATTATTACCGGAGAAGTACGAATATTACCCGGAGTTTGCTTCGGATTGAGCGTTTGAGCGGCGTACCAAACCTGGTGGAAGCTGTGGGGATCAAACGCTGTCAACGGGATTCCAGCAAACATGGTATACCGAGAGTAAGGTAGAACAATAAGATGACCCCAAATGATCGGAGTGGCGTGAAACCCACAAGGAGCAGTACCCGTTGGTTCAAACTGTGATTCATATGTAAGAATTGCAGACCGCCCCTTTGGATGTTCGCCTTTCAGATATCCGCCTATTGGCATCACCGGTCTTTCAAAGGGGAGTTCATAAATCCATCCTCTATTCGTTACTACGTATATAAAATTATTGTGGACGATCGGGATCTGCCACGATCCCGCCCTGGGCATTGGTATAGGCAATATCCCGCCCTGTTTTCGGATCGAGAATCGTGATCCTACCAGACACATCACATACCATGACTCCTTGTGGAGTCATGAGAGGTTTGGCAAGGACAGAATTTCTATTCTTTACGAATGCCCAAACTTTACTCCCGTCGTGAATATTTAGGCAGAATACACTTCCGTTGTCGGTCCCAACATAAAGCAGCTCACCATCTCGTAATATTGAGTTCGCATCTGACGTTGTATGAAACATCCAAAGTTTTTTGCCGTCTGCTTTGTTCAAACTGTATATCCCATCAGCTTCGTCAGCTTCATTCCATCGTGTGCCCGCAGTTGGGATGATAACTCTATCGGGCAGCACGATAGGATGTGATTTCCACGTTCCAATCCCAATTTGCTGAATCCATTCGAGTTTCGGTCTGTGCACAACCGATAAACGATTAGGAATTCTTCGACACAAAAGCGATATTAATTCATCTAAATTTCGTGTCGCCAAATCAAAATATATGCGTGTTGCAGGCAACCAATCAGGACGATGGTCATCCATCATAACCGGCAACAAAAAATTAGAACGGTCATTCAGTTGGCGAGACTCAAGTATTTCTCGCTCAAAGCTCGTCCAAGAATTTTTGTCATAGCTATTTGATATTAGCACCACACAATATTTTACTTCGTGGCCGAATACTCTCCCAAAATGTTCCTTCCCATTGCTTCCCCAAAGCTCATGTTCCGAATGCTCATCGAAAAATACAGTGTAATCTAAAAGCCTGAGTCTTTCAGCGAGGACACGTGCTATATCACGGTGAATCCCAGCGAACGAGATACCGATGTCGTACTTGTATGAGTTGCTCATAGCCTAGCGAGAGTTTGTAGTCTTATTGGAACGGGACAAGAAATCTTGAGAGTGTTTGTGGGAGATTTATGACGGTACCGTTCACTGTATTTCGCTCATGCCTACCCAAAAATCTAGTTTTTTCCGGATCTAATACACCCATGCAAAGCTAAAGAAAAGTGTCCCGTCGAAGACGGAGCACTTCCCTTTGCTCAATGTACCCTGCAAGCCGAACGTTCCCGTTCCGCATGAAGGTCACCAACCCACGCTGGCCTCCGCATGGAATCCTGCACGCCCTCTGGTCCCATGTGCTCCGGAGTGCCACCTCCATTTTCTCCTTGAGCACACGCACCTGGGAATATTTCTGCCCCCACTCTTTCAAGTGTGACAAGACATCCTTCCCTTCGGCCATGTCTTTGAGGAGCACGCCGTACCGATAATCGTGGGAGTCGATGAACTCGTCCCAGTCGATGTCCCGCATCAAGAGTCGTCACGCTTGGCGTACTGAAGCAGCAATTTCGGCATTTCCTCCATAATCTGGTCTTTCAGCAGGAACCAGTTGGCTCCTGCTGCATCCGCATCGAGTTTCGCCTCTGGATGAACCGACACCATCACAATCGGCAAGTTCGGTGACCTCCTCCTCACATTGCTCACAAGGTGCATGCCGTCCATCCCAGGCATCGTGTGGTTTGAGATGAGAAAGTTACAGCCCCCGTGCTGGTAGGCTTCGAACGCCTGCAAACCGTTTTCGGTCTCAATAATTGTGGCAGCAGGTAGGGTTTGCCGCACGACCTGCACGAGGATGAGTCTGATCCATTCCTGGTCATCAGCCACGATGATGCGTAGCGAGGCGGAGGCATCCGAGTGGGCAAGCGTCATGAGGATGAAAACGGTGAAAAAGCTGACTACATCAATGCATCCCAGTTTCGTGTTTTTCCAAGCTGGTAGATGGATTCCTCGGCTTGCTGACGGCAGCGGTACGATTCTGGCCACGAAGCGGGATGGCCATTAGACATCTGCTCACGGACCTCGCACGTTCCCGTTTCATCGGTCTGGTAAATGCAAAACAAAGTCGGTCCATCGCTGTACCTGGCGGCGGCGACCAGCGATTTGAGTAACTGAGGATAATCCACGGTCGGAACGACACCTCCTAGGAATGGAAAACGAGGTAGAAAAGAATCGCCAAGATGACCACGGCCAGCGTGTAAAATGAGGTACTCCCAAAACTGAATGGTTTGATCCACGAAAGCTTCGAGGCGGTTTCGGCACACTGGCGACATTGATGGCTGAGGATCGAAAGGGCGGAACCGCAAGTTGGGCAAGAGTCCAAAGACATGGCTGCCTGATCGCAGAACATCGCCGGATAGCAAGACCTATAAACTGAGGGAATCCTCACCCCGAAATAGGTCAGCAATTCCTGAATACCCTGCTACGTTGCTAAACGACGGACTCATCGTGAAAGATGCGTATCCTGTTTCACGAATCTATTTAGATTGTTTTCATATCTTCAATCTGCTTTAGGTTCATTCTCGATTTGATGCATTGATTCTGTGAAACGGTGCGAAGGTGACATGCACCAGCGAAACAACCTCTCTTATGGAAATCGTCACCAATCCAACCACCTCAACGGCACCGGTATCAACCTTGGCAGCAAAATACAGGTCTGCTCATCAGCACCGTTTGATGCTCCTGAGCAAAATCAGAGGAGATGTGCCTACTCGCAAAGAGTTCTGTCACGTTTTGGCAGTGGAAACGGTCTCTCCGGGTTTGTGGGTCACCGTTCGTTTCCTGGATGATTCACGCAAAGGTCTGCGGCCCGAAGCCATCCGATTGGCAACCCAGGACGAAGAACGATTTGCCCGGAGCTAAAGAAAAGAGACCGCACGAAGTGCAGCCTCTTCCCTTTGACTCAATGCTGCCGGCAAGCTGAGCGTTCCCGTTCAGCGTGCACACCAGCTCTCCACAGCGGGATTTTCACCGAATCAGCCACGGCATCAGGCCCCATGAACTCCGCCAGCTCATCGGCCATTTTGTACCGCAGACTCACGGGCTTTGTGGTAGTGAACACCCATGTCCTTGGCTTCCTCCAACGCCGTTTTGTCGTGCACGATGTCTTTGAGGATGATGCCGTAACGGTAGTCGTGTGAAGCCAGGAACAATTCCCAGTCCAGATTCCTACCGGCGGTCATGGAAGGATCATCCTGTGAACAGGACAGGAATTCACCCAAACGGATGGGTTCATTCATTTCCGGGTCCCACCCCACTTCGGTTTCCATGGAAAGCACATGAGCTTTCCCATCCAACTGGGTGGAGGAGAACATGGCGTCTGTCCTCCCACAGCCGTAACTCCTGCGTCCTGATTTCAGGTGAAGGGCAATGTAGTACGTCACATTGCCTGCGGTCACCTGTTTGCCCCTTAGCTCCAGGTCATGGAGCATTTTCGCCGCCATGCAAATTCCGTCTTGCAATAGTTCGGCATGATCCTCGCATCCCACCGTTTTAATATAGGGAACGATGGTTTTCAGCCTGGGAGCAATTTGTTCCATTAACACTGCGCTTGCTTCTGGACTCATTGTGTCGATTCCTTTCGGTTGAACGGCAGCCACAAGGACACGACGGTCCCCACGGCCACCAGGTTGGTTTTCTGGCAGCCGTTGGGAACGGCTTTGGTTTACATCAGCCCCACACGGAGCAGATGTTTCACATCAAAGTGTCCACGATGAACGTGAGCACCCGGATGAAAAGGGTCAGGGTTTGAAAGCCCTGATGATTCGAGAGACGACGGTGATGCTGATCAAGACCAGCAGCGCCAGGATGGGCAGGAAGATGAGTTTGCCGGCAATGGTGGTGAGAGCACCTATCCAAGCTTCAAGCTCCCACAGCGCCAGCGTAACGACGGGAAACACAGTCAGGGTAGGAATCACCAGCAGCACAGACCAGCGGAGGTTTTTACGCAGCCATTCCCTGATGTTTCCATCCGGTGAAATCCAGTGCTCAATGCTCAGCAGAACGTAACGGAATGATTCCGTTGTCCGTTGCAGCTCGTTCATCCGATCGAGCTGAGTGTTCACCACTGGTTTATGGATTGGTGGTGGCATGGTCCCTCCTTGTTTTGCTTCCAATGGCGGCGCCGATGATGAGATGCACCCACGGCACCAGCGGACAGAACGCTAATGACAACGTGCAGATGTTCGTTGCTATGGATGAGCAACCCATTACGCTGCTGTTCTTGAGAAAGTTGCTGTTCTGTTTCGATGCGCCGTTCTTTTTCAGCGGCGACGTGGCCAAATAATGCTTTGGCGTGCGGGGTGAGCAGTAGTGCGATGAGCACTACACAGAAAAGTGTTTTCATGATGTGGACACAAAAATAGCCCGCTTGTTAGCGGGCATTGGGTTTACGTCTCAGGTTTGAGTGGAAGCTTCCAGAGGAACTCTCGAAGCTGTCACTTTTGCCTTCTACGTATTATACCGTCACATCCATGTCCAAATTTGGGAGGGGTGTAAGCATCGGCACCCAGCCTGTATATGGTTCACCACGACCAAACCTCGAATGGCCTTGGTTTCACGTGGCTATACTGAACGGACAGATTTAACTCCAGTGGCTGACGAGCCACCAGATAAATAGGAAGAAGAGGATTCCGAGCAAAGGCATAGCTTATAAATATGGAAGTTGGTTGCAGGTGGTAATCCGGTTATTTCGACGGATGCGCTGCCCCACCAGAACTCTTGGTCGTCCCTTCCGAAGGTTCTCCGCCCGTGATGTACTGTTCGATGAGGAACGTAGCCAAGTCTGTGATCTCATCTATGTGATCAGATAAGAATTCCTTGGTTTTGGTCACCACCGAAGTTTCTGAAGTCGTTTGCTTGGATGTGGCCGTCCAATCAATGCTCGGCGTGTTGTGGCTGTTTGCAGAGCCGAACGTCAGTGGACCTGCAAACCTTGTTTTGTTGAAATCCTGTTTGGACGGGAACAAAAACTTGTTTTCCTTCACACTAGAATCGTCGACGGTTGTCGCTAGCTTCGTGTCAGCTTGAGTCGTTCTTTTATCATGAAGGGAAGCCGCCACCGAGTACCAGTAATCTGATGCCTTGGAATCCTTCGCCACGCCGTCACCAACAGCGTACGCTGTAGCAAGGATGTGAGCAGCGTGATAGTCACCGGAGTTGGCATCGGCTTTCAGCTGGTTGATGACGCCCGACTCCTGGGCATGAACGCCTGAACAGTCCAGAAACAGAAAGAAAGCCACGGTGACAATGGCTTTGAGCAAAGTTGGAATGTGCAGCTCGAACCGGGAATGGCCGCCAACCTTCGATGGAGAATGCATTTGGGTACACTCAACCGCACCCGCATACAGAGGTCAACCGAAATATTCCGCATACAGAATGACCGTTTTCCCATGCTCCAAGGGTGGCATCACCTCTGGACAAGAAACTGGCCAAATGGCTGCGAACTCAACGTGGAGACATGACGTTTGCCCAGTTCTCGAAAAAGACGGGCTTACCAGCGTCGACCATCTTCCGCTTGGAACAATGCACCCAGAGCATCACGCTGGGGCGTTTGGATGCGTTATTGAAAAAACTCAAATCCACCTTGAACGATGTGTTCGCAGAGGGGAAGTGATAATTGGAATCCTGCTGTGCGGCATTGCCCGTGGTGCAAGGCGGATGTAACGATATGAATGAACCCGTTTGATTGCTCGTGGATGGTTGGGAAAAATGTGAAAGTGTCGCTCCTGCCACCTGCTTCGTGGGTCTTCTCGTTCGATGACGTTCTTGGGATTCGTGTGGAATGTCCTTGGCGACTAATTCACCAGGGTAAAATTGCAGTCAGCAGTGAGGACCACGATCAACAGTTTGGGTTGCCCTCACCGGTGGATGCGGCGGCAAAAGGCAGCGCATTGCTTGCTGGTGCTCAGATACAACAAGTTAATGTCCGTGAAGGAACTGCTGATTTGCTCATCCACCTTGATGGGGATCTACGCTTGGAAATTATTCCATTTTCATCCGGTTACGAGAGTTGGCACGTGTTCACGCCCTCCGGTGAGCAGATCATCGCCACAGGAGGAGGCACGCTGGCTTCATGGGATGCGTCGATACCGAGTACAGTTACCGAAAAGACAGTGTGAACAGTCCATCACGCTGGGGCGTCTGGATGCGGTGCTGGGCAAACTGAAATGCTCGTGGGCGGATGTGTTTGGCGACTAAAGCGATTTCGCTTGACGGATTCAATTCTGCTCGGTATCACCCGCCGTATATCTAAATTCGGAACTTCCCAGTCCAGCGATTGAAAAGGTCAAATCTATGCACAGTTCGGAACAAATAATCATCTCCATCGCCCGGCGTCTGAATTCTCGTATGCGATTACCCCATTCGTTATCCCTAGTGCCTGTGGCACTTGTTTTCTGCGTTGGGATTGGTCATGCCCAATCCATCAGTAGCGGTGCGCCACAAATCGCATCAAACTCTCCTGGTTTCGGAACCGTGAACCTTACAACAGGTGCTTCATCGCTTGGTGCGGACTGGGCGCACTTCGGACCGCCTGATGGCTACGACCATAAGGTCGGTGGCGGCAGTCAAATTAGCAATGTCTCCGATTATAACTTCGGAACTGGTAATCCTGCAATACCGTACAGCGACAATTTCACCGCCTTTTCTTGGTCTGACGGCACGCCCACTGCGTCGGTTTCGCCATCGAACACCGGCGCATATAATGGCACCAGTTTCGGCCCCGGCAACGGCTTATCCATCACGGTTGCGGCGGATCAAACAAGACGGGAACTGAAACTCTACGTTGGAACAGGCGGCGATGCCACTCAAGCGATGTTGACGTTGTCTCTTGCGGGAGCGACTTTTTCAAATACCGCCACCACAACAGACTTTACCATAAAGAAGTTCAACGCCCTGTACACGATTGACTTTCAAGGCAGTGCACCAGGGCAAAGTTTGGTGATCGACTGGTTTGTTACGGCTGGCACATCCGCCGGGGCTGCGAATGCAACCATGCAGGCGGCGGTTGTGACAGTGGTGCCTGAGCCTTCGCAATGGAAAATTGTCCTCGGGGGATTTTGTCTCCTCGCCATCGTACAATTGGGTCGCCGAAAACATTGTGCCTAGCTCACGCCGCAGAAGTGTTTACGAATGCAGGGGTGTATTGAGTAGGTTTCGGGAAGAACACTGGAAGGCTGTCACGTCAATCCGAGCAAATGTTCTGGTGATTCCCTAAGGTGGTGGCACCTCGGATTCTCACTGTGGACTCTGTTTTAGAGTTCTCGACAAGATTTTGAGCTAAAAGAAGGACCGACAATGCCAATCCCTCTTTCCCCGTCAGGGTTCGATGAATCTGTCCTCGAACAGCTCATTGATGACCGTTTCCACGTCATCAATCGAAATGGCGACCATTTTCTGCTCGGCCATGTGATCCAGCACCGTTGAGCATTCGTCTTCCGTGATGTTCAACCGGAGCTGTTTAGCGTATTCACCAACGGTGAACACGGTGCCAGCGTTCACCAGCAGAGCATCGTGGAAATGGCTTTCGAGCTGATCCAGGGCGTATTCCGGGTCGTCCAGTTCGGTGTCGAGGGTGATGACGATTTCTTTGAGTAGGGCGGTGTTTCTGCCCATGTGTTCCTCCTTTCTGTGTTTCGGGCCGTATTTTACAGGCTACGGACCCGTTCTCTGTTTTATACCCCGGAGGAAATTGTATTTGACCAACGGGGGTAGCTGTTGGTTGAATGTTGCGGAACAACGACGGAAAGTAATTCCCAAATGGTTCCGATAAAGCCGTATGAAGAGGAGGAAACATGTCTTAAGTGCGGTGCGGTGCATATCGTACACACCGAGCAGCACACGGAGTTCGATAACGGCGACGTATGCTGCCTTGTCTGCGGAAACTTACTTTACGGATGGTGTGGACCTTGCCGCTGCTCAGTGAGGCTAAAAAGCTCGGACGAACTAAGAGAATGATTTCAGATTCGAACCAAAGCCGACAAATTGCATTAAATAACCAAATGGGTGGGGCTGGTGGAGCTGTTTTGGTATGTTATTGATAGAAAAGAGAAGAAGAGAAGAGATATGTACATATACTGTGAGCAACATGCTGTTATTGCCCCACCTGCGTCACCCACTGGTTTATCCTCTGGGGTATTTTACAGACCACACTTCGTGTTTCCTGTCGGATACACCAGATGTCGGTCGAAATACGGAGCTTCGAGCCACGCCATGAAAGAAAAGCGTTGCTCTTGAGATGGCATTAGACTTGCTACGGCCTGGCCATACTCTTCTACTTATGCTGAACACTCCTCGCCATCTTTTCCTCGTTCTGTCGCTTGCTCTGTCCCTCGGTGCCACCGCTACGCTGCGGGCAGGAACCGCCAGTTTTCCGAAGGACAAACCGCTTCTGACCGTGGAGGTGCCCAAAGATTGGGAAACCACCTATCTGGCGAGCAGCGGCGGGATGCAAGTGTCGCAAACGATGGTGGGCCAAATCACCTTCCTGCCCGTACCAGACGATGCGGGTGTTACCGATGCCGAGACGGCCAAGGCTTCGCTCGTCAAGCTCGTCACCGCCTATCTTGAGTCGATGGGTGAGAAGCCAAGCAAATGCAGTGATCCGGTGGAAACAACGGTCGCAGGCAACAAGGCGTACACCACGACCACAACGGGTGCGATGGGCAACACGGAAATGACGATTTTCACTCCCAATGGGGAAACCTACTTCCTTTTGAAGGTGCTCGACGACGGCAAGAAGCTCATCAGCACAATTAAAGCTGTTCAGTAACAGAAACTTCCAATGTTTGGGGCGGCATCAAAGTCGGTGCTACCAATGCTTTGTGACGTGCCCCTCGGCGTGCTATGCGTGGCGTTAGCAAAGTCTCAGCAATTCAACTACACATCTATCATGGCCTCATTCCACAACCTCACAACCGCCCAGCTCAGACAAGCCGTTCAGATCAGGGAGCAAATTGAATCCCTGCAAGAGAAGCTCGATGCCCTGTTGGGCGGATCGTCACCGACTTCATCAGGTCCCACCAATGCTAAACGGGTCGTGTCTGCCGCCACGAAAAAGAAAATGGCCGCAGCTCAACAGGCTCGGTATGTCAAACTGAAAGCACCGACCACTCCTTCCAAGAATACGGCGGAAAAAGCAGCTCCGGCAACAGCAGCTCCGAAGAAACGGACGTTCTCCCCTGAAACCAAGGCGAAACTTGCAGCGGCGATGAAAGCACGTTGGGCAGCGAAAAAGGGCCAGTAATCTGCCGTCGCAAGAATGGTAACGGGTTGATTTTGTTTGACATCTCACCGAAAAATCACTTTTCTCGTCTTTCAACGACGCTCCAAAGTGATTTTTGGAGTCACTCAACCCCGATGGTTCGCTTTTTTTATGACATCATCTACCTGTGCATTTCCAGTGCTGGCCTCTCAGGCAATTCGTATGTTCTGCGTTCTGGCACCGCTTGGTGCGGCTCTTACCATGAGCGTCCCTGCCGCCCGTGCAAATCTGGACATCGTTCCGACCTTTGATAGTACAATTACGAGTGACCCTAACGTTGCAACGATTGAAGCGGGGATTGATGCGACCATTGCCAGGGTCGAGAGCGACATCTCCAACAACGTCACGGTCAACATCACCTTCCAGGAGTCAGCCACTGGTCTCGGCGGGAGTAGCACACTACAATACACCGTCCCATACTCCACCTATGTCAACGCCCTCGAAACGAAACAGACATTGTCCGTCTCGGACGTGACTGCCATCGGCTCTCTCGGCTTTGTAGCAGGGACAACGGTCAACAATCCGGTCAATGGCAGCAGCACGGTGGCGGTCGGAACCGCCCTTGCCAGAACGCTCGGAATTGCTAATTACAGTGGTTCAGATGGCACCATCAGCTTGAATACGTCCATCATGAACCTTTCCCGAACAGGCACCCAGAACGCCAGTTATTATGATCTCCAAGCCGTCGCTGGGCATGAAATCGACGAAGTTCTCGGCATCGGCGGGCCAGGTTCGGCGTTGCAACTCAGTGGGTCCTACACCGGTCAGGCGAGCCCGACTGGTTCCGTGGGCGTACTGGATCTCTACCGTTTTAGCGGCCTGAACCTCAGAAGTTTTACGCTGGACCCTTCCAAGACCGCGTATTTCTCGATCAATAGTGGAGCGACGAAATTAGTGGGCTTCAATCAGAACGGGGCCAATGGTGCGGACTTCGCCGACTGGGGAAACGGGGGCACCGGTACTGGTGATCAATCCGGTAACAGCCCGGCGCAACTACAGGATGCGTATGGTGCACCGGGGACGATGGTCAATATTGGAACGAATGAACTGACGGCCTTTGACGTAATCGGTTATAATTTGGCGGTGGCTCCGGAACCTTCGACGTGGGCAATGATGCTTGGGGGAATGGGGATCCTTGGGGGTTTGCCGTATCTGCGTCGGGCAAGAAAGGGGTAGTTCCCATGCTTTTCGCTCGATGATTCCACCTTCGCTCTTACTCTTATTCACAAATTTATCTTCGACGCCTTTATGAGTAGCCATAAGCCGAACGATAATTCAGCAACAAAGCTTTCGGCCTGGCATCGATAGGAAATGACTTTGTCGGTCGGGTCTTTCGAGGTAAAGGCGGCTAGGTGGTTTGCGTCTTCATCTAATTGAAACGTGAAAAGGACAGGTAAATCATCAGCCAGGGTCTTACGTAGCAGTAATTGACGATAGATTGTCATTTTTGTTTACCGAAAAGATGCAGAGATCATTTTGCACCATGCCGCACTTCAGTTCCGTCACTGTCAGGCTTCTCCGTGTCATCGAACACGGGAAGCTGATCTTTGGTTTTGACGAGTTTCTGAATCTTCCTGACCGTCATCAGCCCGTGATCCGTCCACAGGATTTCCACGCCGTCCTCAATTTTTTCGTACACGGGAAAGAGCATGGAAATGCCAGCACTTCGCCATTCGCCCCCGTTGGTCTTCGAAGGATGACCAGCCTGGCATAGTTTCATCGCCTTTTTGTAGGCTTTTTTGCGGTTCTTGGCTCGGAGTAGACGGGTGTTTTCCCACACGGGACAACGGCTGTGGTCGGACAATTTCTTCTGAGCATCTGACACCCATTGCTCCACCTCATTAAAAATCCACCAACCCGTGTGGTTTTGGTTTCGGTACACAGGCTTGATTTTCTTGGGCATGGCAGTTCCACCTCAGCAAAGTACGATGCTGAAGTCAATCAGAACAGACAACGGTACGCACAACCTCTCCAATAATTCGTAAGCGCCCCACGAAGCTCGATGATGGTGCGGGAGGGTGGAGGACAGCGGAAGGGTTCACCAAGCCCTACAAGGAGGAATTTGGCGTTGTCTGAAGGCATTTGGTGGGCCATATTTTCTGCTATCTGCCATCATCATCTGTCATCTGCATTATCCCGATGAAAACAAAAACAGCCAAATGGTTCCTCATCACGCTTCTGCTCGGGTGCAGTTTTGCTTCCAACTTGGGAGCCCAGACAAGCAAGCGGATAAAGTCGCACTCTTGGGCGGAAGAACTCATCAAAGAAGTGGTGACGGACATCAAGGCGTCCCCGGAAGGAAGCGTGTATCTAGCGGCCGTTGATCCTGACAAACTCTCGTTCTCACATGAGTTAGCAGATGGTGATGCCAAGGGATCAATTGTCCGGTGGCAGATCAAAAACGATTTGAAGTGGGTGCGTGGCAAAACACAGGCTGAACCCTACCAGATTGGGACAGTTGAATTTGGATACAAACCGGTTGTAGTCAGCACCACAGGGATTTCGTTGGAGGTTTATGTAGCGTTCAAAGAGGGAGATTCACTCGTTAGCCGGGACAGATCATTCGTGATTAGGAACAATCCTAGGATTATGATGGGCTACTCGGTGATTACCGACCGGAAAACCAAAGCTCTGCAAACCCGGATTGGCCAGATTATGCAGGAAGATATTCGCAAACTGCCAACAACATCAATTAGAAATTGAAGCAGCTCGCCGACGATTTTGCGAACGTGGGATATGTTCAAATCAGTACAATGGTACATGTACCAATGTTCTCTGTACGGCGAAACGGTACAAATGATCCAATTGTAGTATACCTGTACTACTTGTACTAATCTGTGCGATGAAAGTTCATTCTCTGAAGTGTTTCAGAGCCAAGTGTTCCACTCCCCTCTTCGACACCGAAGAGGATAAACCAATCGAAGCTATTATTTTACGTCATCAAAGGAACTTAGCGGTAAGGGGCGGTGTTTGCCTGTCGTGTGTTCACGGATAAACAAGTCGATGGATCTTCACCGACAATCCTCAGCAATTCCCGGTCACTCAGCAACGCTGTGTCGAGCACATTGCGTTCACACGCTTGGCAGTGACGGTGAGCAGTGCTAGATTGGCCGTCAAGCTGTTCCCAACGTCTGTACAATGGACAACGAAGCTGTTTGATGAGCACCCCTTCATCCGTGTACAGCGTCTTTGTCGATGGATCGTACTTCATTTGCAGCCTCCTTTCGTCAACCGATGGCAACCCCTGCGTCCTTCTGCGGATCGAACAGGATTTTGAATTTCTTCACGTACCAAATGGCAGCCGCAGCCGCAAGTCGTGTGGTGTCCCCCTGGTTCCACCAACTCCCCACGATGTCCTCGATCAAATCCTCCAACCACACCTCTTCGCCACGCTTCAAATCCGGTGGCAGCAAATAAGCGGCGAACGGATTCGGAAAGTGATACGGATAATACCAAGTAAAATCCATGATCTTCTCGCCTATGGAGGAAGATCGGTAGTCACCGACAACATCAATCTCTCCGGTTTTTGCGTTCTGGTACACGGCCACTTTGGTACGAATTTCCGGGTTTGGCACCACCGGCAAGACCAGGGGTCGAAAGCCGCTCCGAGCTGCTTCGTTGATGGCCTCCTCGGTTCGAGCCGTTTTGATGACCCGGCGGTTGCCCGGTTCATCTGGGGGATTCGCTTTGGCGATGAAGGCAGAATTCACTGGTTCGAGGTTTATGGCTGAAAAGTGGTCAGACGAAGAAAACTACTACGTAGGTGTTTATGGCGGCGTTGCTCGCTACGGAAACAAAAGGACGTAGGCGATGAACGCCCCGACGCTGCCTTCGATCCCAAACACGACCCAACGCAACCACCGATCTTCGACATACTTCCAAACGACGTAGTTGAAACCAAAGCCGAGGCAGACGGCAACGCAGATGGCCCCGATGAGGTCGATGGCGTCAGTGACTGACGGCAGTTTTTCTTTCGAGACGAAAAGAGGAAGGAGTTTGAGGATTCCCCACCACGCCGCCAAGAAAAAGGCGAACCCATAGATTCCAACCATGAACGCCAGACGACCGGCTTCAGACTTTGATTGTGTTGGTACAGGCTCATTCATCGAACCGAGCATGGCAGGATGTTGTTTTCATGCAAGGCGATAACCTCGAAAGAGCATGGAACACCGATCTGAATTATGAATAAACCTCTTTGACCTCACTTGACGAATTGAAATTACGGCAGTATTTCATCCTCCCTATGGCAACAGCAGCACCGACCGCAAAAGACAAGAAACTCACCCTTCAGCAGCAAATCGAAGCTCTTCAGAAGCAAATGAAGACCTGGACCAGGAGGCGATTCATGAGCTGAAGCTGAAATTGAGCGACGCCCGAAAAGTCGTGTCCGACATTGGAATCACGAGCTGGAGCAACTCACCGGGAAACCTTCGGGAACACCGAAAGAGAAGCGTGAACGCCGTCCTACCATCACCGATGAAGCTTGAAGGATCAACTTCTGAAGGTAATGGCGAACTTCGGCAAGGAAGGCATGAACGCCAAGCAGATGGCTGAGAAGCTCCATCAGGATGCCATCCGTGTTCGGAAATACATCAAGGACAATCCGAAGGCTTTGAAGCGTACTGGCTCAGGGCCTGGGACGAAATTTTTCCTGCCGTAGGGGGGGGATGACGATGAAACTTGCCAAATTGATCCTGCCCCAGAATTGCATACTCACAGGCTGCTTGGCATTGTTTCTCGTCGGAGCATCGGCGTGCTGCGTTCATGGACAATCCCATCCAGACGAAAAGCCGGTCTTGAGCATCACCAAACAAATTCACACCGGCGGTCCAACGTACACGTTCAGGCTTTTCATGCTGACATCGGAGGGCGTTTCACGCTATCGAATTCTCGTATATTCAGCCGACGGCTCGGAAATAGTGCAAGACCTTGGAGAAGTCCGTAACGGGGTGGGTGTGGAGGAACACAAACACGCCTTCGAAGTCGTGGACGTTGACGGGGATGGATTCGCTGACATTCGACTTCTGGGCGGTTTCGACAAATCGGGTAATGTTGATAAACCTTGGTACAAGGTTTGGCTCTATCAACCAAACACGAAGACCTACGCTTTCAGGCCGTGAGCCTGTCTGACCGCAGGAATAGGCGATTGGTGAACATCGCCTGTGCTTATGTCAATCAACATTTAACGAGGCCATGGCTTGTCGTCCCGGATAAATTCTATGTGCAATTCGTCCCAGGAGTGACCAGATGCAGCCAGGATTTCCGAGTAGCGTCGCACAAAGCTTGGTCGTCGGCTTTCCACGTACACTCTTTTCCAGGCGGCTAGAACCTTCTCACGCTCGTGTTCGAACATCTCTCTGCGAGGTGCCGGGCCATCCCAAGCCATCGGCATTGGTAAAACATCAGTGTTCTTTGACGAACCCATCGTTTGCACCCAAGGACTTGAACCAGTGAGACGAGTCCAATCTTCATGTTCAGAACGCAAGTACAACGACTCTTCCTGCTTCGGTTGAGATCAGAGAATCGTCGCCAGCGAATAGCTGGGCTTTGCCTAAACGACCGTTCCGAAAATGCTCCTCACAATATACATTGCCATTCTGATACCACGTTGTCGTAAAAGCAGCAGCATGCAAGTCATCATACACCGTCAAGGAGCCGGTACCATCGGAAAAATGATTTTCGCTATTAGCACGAGGATTAACCGCAACCCCTGCGATCCACTTTTGGTTCTGCCAATGTGTATAGGTGGCAAAGTTCCCATCGGGGAAGAAGCTCTGTGTAAACTGGTTTCGTCCCAGACGATCAATTTCTTCACTGAGCTTGCCGTTTGGATAGCGAGTTACGATTTTGACGGCAGCATTCGGGTCATCCGTAGAATCGGTAAAGTAGCGGGTTTCCTCATATAGCTGCTTTTTATCTTTAGCCGATGGCTTTTCTACGGTGACGAAGGCATCCGGGCGAAGGCGAAGATAGCAGATCGACTTTTTCCATGCGGGATCAATCTCGATAAATCTGTGCTGTGAAGTTAGTGGCAACACGTTCAGGTATTCCTTGGGAGGAAGTTGTGCCTGAAGGCGTGAGTGGGCGGTTCCCACAAAACAGAACCCTAGTACGATTAAGACAGTAATGGGATGAGATTGCATGGAGGGTCGATACGGGGCACGAGGCTATTGGCCCTGATGATCTGGGACTAAGTTCTTCCTTCCGTAGATTCTGTTCTTGGAGGCTAGGGCTTAGGATATGGCGAGATGGTGATCGTTTTCTTAAACTCCTTGCCAGCATGGTCCCAGCCGCAGTATTCGAAAACGCAAATACCATCGTGAATTTCTACCAGTCTGTAAGCGGTGAAATCGCTCATTCCTTCCCAAAAGCAGCTTTCCCCCACTTTGATGGTCAGCCGCAAGCCCGCTCCCGGAATCTGGATGACCTCGCCGCTGCCAACTTTAATGTATGACGAATGGTCGTACTCGGCACCGTCTGCGAGCAGATGGTGTAGATACGTGTGCTCCGAGGATAAAGTAACCGAGTTACCGTCTGTCACTTGGAGGGACGAGATGTTGGGAATCGTGGCCCAACGCTCAATGCTGGGATTTGCATGGCTACTAGACACAAATCCCACCATGAGGCCGAACAGGAATATTTTCATCGTGGCGAACCTCAATAAAAATCTCACATTTTTCGGCGGGTAGGACGAAAGCATTGACATATGTTAAGCTGAAATGTTGCTCACGCACGCCGCTTCAGCGATCACTCAAGGTCACGTTCACTCGATATTAGTTCAATCGGGTTTACGGGAATTGGTTTTTTGAGGAAGGCGGATCGACGCAAGGCAATGGCTGCATCATGGAGTAGTTCTTCTTCACCATACTCCTCATTCTTCGAGAGCTTGATGTTCTCCTGTCTTTGCCGTGCAAGATTGAGCGGCCCAGGATTCATGAGTTGGATAAACTGGTAAACTTTTCCACCCTGCACCAATTTCGCTCCCACCACTTCGTATTTGGAAGCGTTTTGATGCAGAAAAAGTAGCACTCTTCCTCGTGGGAAGTATTCAGCTTCGTGGACCAAAACTATCCTTTTTGCTCCGTCCAGTTCATCGTAGGGCCCCTTCGAATACAAATACCGGCGAAACAGGCCGCTGTAATCAATTTCAAGGTCAGTGCCTGGCTTGAGGTCACCCTTGAAGGTTTGCAAGACCTTGCACTTGGTGAGCGTGACGACTTCCTTCCAACTGACTGCATCTGGGGAATTGGGGGAATTCCCGTGTTCAATCTCCTTGGTCTGAACGTCCGTTTCCTCGCAATAGACGACATCCTGCGATTGCAAGAAGAGGGAATCCATCCGAAAAGCCGGAATTGTTTTCGCTTCGGCACTGATCGCAGAGACGAGAAGCAAAAAGACGCTGAGCAAGCATAGGTTTTTCGGGGCTGCATGGTCGATATTAGGCAGCCGAGAAATACGAAAAAAGTGCGTCCCATGGAGCTTGTTTTCGGATTCGCTTCCTTTCATAACGTCCTCCGCTCAGATTTCGTTGATTGCGAGCCTATCGAGCATCCGCCAACCTCGCAAGGTTAAATGCATGAGTGTTCGTGACGAACAAAGCCGCTTCGTCTGGTTTCCAAGAGCATTGCCACAACCGCTCCACAATGCCCCAGGAATATTCCTGCTTCCATCCGAGGGTGGACACAGCGGCCACGGGGGAAACAAGGGGACGGGCCGTCTTGGAGTATCCATCAGACTTTAGAATCGGTAGTCTTGGCCAACCCAGTAGTGCCAGTCGGCCACGGCTTCCTTGGTATCTTCGTCCCCGTCGATCACCTCTAATTGACTCAAAGGAACGGCTAAGTTCCTCTTCTCCCATCGCATTTCCACGAACATCTCGTGTTCGCATTCTGATTCCTGGGCCATTGCCCTCACTTCCACCTCATCTCCTTTTTCCAAGGGTGAAATCGTACGGACATTGGTGCACTTGGCCGTGAACGGGAATTGGAGCTTGTCACCAAGGTAGCAATACCAGCCCATCGCCCGCTCCTGTTCGTTGTAGGCGTCCACCACGATTTCCATGGTGATCCGGTGCTCCCGTGCCTTGTTTTCCTTGGTCGAAGGCATGTTCGGTTTCTTCGTTTTTGCTTTTCTGGCTTCGGTTTTGACTGCCACCTGAGCCTTGGCTTTAGCCTCACGGATAATGTCGGCGTACTCCCGGATCATGTTCGAGCCGATGAGGATGTTGTGGCTCTCGATGAGGCCGTCACAAATCCAGTGGCCCTTGAACTGCATCACCGCCGTTTTCACCCATACCCACGGCGGCGTGATCTCCCTCAGTTCAGTGGTGATACCCTTCACCCAAAACACTTTGTTCTTCGGCCCCACCATCTCGGTGTATTTGGCCAGATGGCGACCGATGATGAACTCACCGTACACAGCCGTCTTCAGTGCGGCGATCAAATCCTCGTCGTCCGTTGGCGGCTCTTTTCGGTATTTGGGTTTGTAGAGAGCACCACGCACGCCGATGAATCCCTGTACATCCTTCGGTTCCAACGTAGCTACACGGGTCATGGCCGCTTTGTACACCCGCAGGAAATGTTCGGCGTCGTCGGGTGGAATTAGCATAAAGCGGATGTTTTATGCTTTGGATTTGCCGAACTATCAATCATTTCGCTCGCTGAGCACCCTCATAAAGACTCCACACTACCCTTCAGCCTTTCGGCTTCGCATCATCTACCCTCTCCTTCGTCGCACGTTTAGCGTTCCAATCGAGCTTTACCGCTTCGCCACCGTCGTGACCCGGGGCTTCGATGGTTCCCTTGATCGTGTCGCCTTCCATTTTGCCCTGGTATTTCACCACATACTTCTTGCCACCGAAATCACGCTCCACGTCAAACCGAATCACGTCGTCTTGTAGGGAGGCATTGCTGATCGCTGTGTTGCCAAATTGGTTCGAGTAAGCCCCAGTAATTTTGCTGTCCTTCAATTCGAGCGTGAGCGTGGTGGGGATTTCGCCACTCGGCGATTTGGTGCTCCATTTCCAAGTGCCGGTAGGATCAAAGGGTGCGGCGGGTTCGCTATGGAGCGAGCCAAGGGACACGAGGCAACTGATGAGGATGAGTCGGAGTGTTTTCATGTGCTTTGTTTTGTCTTTGATGACGGAAGCGAGCAACGACTGACGAACTCAAGCTCAGCGACAGAAGCTGGCCAGGTCAATGCAATTCTCGTTTACGGACTGCTCATTCACCCTGTGCAGAGATGAGGTCGGCTAATGCCTGTGCTGGAGCCTTTTGGTCGATCACAGAAAATGGCGTTTGGTTGATGAAATTTGCCGCCTCGTCCCAACTGATCTGTACGCCGCTGTCCACCTGTTCGATGACGTTGGCTTCAACCAGCCGTTTGGCATCATGCAGCGACCCGATCAACGGACGATTGGTTCGACGCAAAACGAGCACGTCCCGGTTGCCTTTGATGACGGACCCACCGAACGAACGGAGGAGTTGATTCACCTTCGTCAGGAACAACGGCACGAACTCCTGAAAGGTCCGTATTCCTCGCAACGGGACGATGACCGTGCCCAAAGAACCGTCGTGCATCATCACTGCTACCATCTCGACTTTCGACACCTTGAGAGTATCTGCGGTCCAGCCGTCGAATGCTCCGGTTTCTGTCGGTTTGTGCTTGGACAATGAAATCGAGCACCGCAGCTTCGTGATAAAATTCTTGGAGGCGTAAATAATCATCGTTTCACCCACCGATATTTGAGGATTTTAGCAGCCAGCGGCAGGTCTTCCATCTCTCGAAAAATGGGACGAATGGTGCCCTGTATCGGGTAAAGTACAACTCATCTCCATCCCGTTTGATGGCTGCCAGCATTTCACTCCAGGAACGAAATCGGTCAGCGACGCTTGCCCACCATTTCCTGTTCCTTACGCCAGTGAATACGGTCTTTCGATGTCAGGCCCACCCAACGAAACCGGTCAGGGGTGATTTCTTCGAAGGTCCAGTGCAGAAAACTGCCATCCATGTCCAAGCCTTCGATGGAAATGTTTCTGTCTTGAGGTTTGGCGATGAGGGTGAGGAATGTTCCACTGCTGGCTCCGAGCCAGACCATCCGCCAAGCCTCAAGTTTTTCATCGTAGTACCGCAACGTCGTCCCAATGCGTCGTTCACCAACTGCCGTCTTGGATGAATCAGAAATGTTGGCGTAGATGAGCACGTCCTGAATGGCCCGACCATCGAGCACCCACGAAAACATCCATTCACCGACACCCTGGAAAACACGCTGGCCCGCTTCGTCGTAGAAGCTGATGTCCATGTCCCAAACGCCCACGAACTGGCCGAACAGCATGAGATGTTCTCGGTACGCAGGCAACGGTCCATCCGCACGCAAAGCTTCGATGGCTGCATCGGCATGAGGTGCGGAAATATTTAGAGAGTTCATTGGAGCTACGGTTTCGCAGCAGGAACCACCGCATCAATTTCTTTGAGCAGTTCCCCGTAGGCTTCAAGCAATGCCGGTTCCTGAATATTTACGTCTGCCAAATACACCGACACTGCTGTCACGAAGCCTGTCGGGTCTTGGTCGGCGAACGTCGTTGGGGTGAACGCTGACTGCAAGAAGCCGTTCTCCAGGTTTTGGAATGCCTGTTGCCGGGTGTAAACACGAGAAATGGCATAGGCAAGTTGTGGAGCAATATTCGATAACGTCTGGTTCGCCACCGCCAGTTCCCAAGCCGTGTGCTCCATCGTGATCGGATGCATTCCCCTGAAAGTGAACTGTTTGGTCAAAGCCTTGGGTGGTGCGTGGAGCTGGTGATGCCAGAAACTGTCCCACTTCCTTGGCCAATGTTTCGTGGTACGGCCGTTCGTTTGCGATGGCCTGTTGGTTAGCCAGGATGTCTGCACGAAAATAACGCAACGTGGCGTTTGCTGTTGCCCTATGCTCCCTCCCATCCCGCCATTGACCAGCGATGACGGCAAGAAAAACACCCAACCCGATGAGGAACACCTCGGTGAGCAACTTGAGAAACGTTTTCGAGCGGGAGGTGTCTTGCATGGGCGATGAAATCACTTTTAGCGACGGAACCCATATTCGAGAACGAAGAACTGTGGATGCAAATAATCCAGCGGTCCCCGCAACTTTGCCAGTTCGGCTTCCGGTCCATGAATTTCTAGGCGGGTCATCTCACCAACTTTCAGTAGCTCACCGAGCAATGGGCCGACGTTTCCCAAATGTGCCAATAACCCATCGGCATCCACATACCCTTCCCGGCAATGTGCCTGATTGTCGTGGAAGCTGAATCCATAATAAAGACACCCCGGTTCCTCATGGGATTTCGTGACCATCTGCTCACAAATCGCTTTGAAGGCAGCCATGTTTTCAATCGACACCGTGAAGTACGGGGCGATTGAACAGCATTTATCATGTGTGGGCATATTTCTCCTTTCGTGGTTTCACCTGATTTTCATTGGTTGTAACGAATTTTCCAGCGAGAGATAAGACGGCAACAGAGGAAATGGAGCGTGTGGGAATGCCTACGAGACATCCGAATCATGTCTCAGGGTTGCACCCCATAGTTGATTCTAAACTTCGGCGATGGCGGCAATGGAAATCTTCAATCCAGGAATGCGAACAGGGAGTTTGGCACCTTGGCGGGCGGGTGGATTGGATGGGAACCACTTGAGCCACTCTTCATTCATCCCGGCGAAGTCGTCTTCTTCCGCTAGCACAACGGTGACGCTTACGAGCTTGTCCAAGGAGCTGCGTGATTCCTCAAGGATGGCTTGTATGTTCGTCAAGCACTGTCGGGTTTGCTCCTGAATAGTGGTGCCCATAATGGCACCTGTGGCTGGATCGGTTGGGGCGGTGCCAGAGATGAATACCAGTCCTGCGGCTTTGACCGCTTGGCTGTATGTCGGAGGCGGCTTAGCTGCCAGCGGCGTGAATATGATTTGACGGGCCATATTATTTTCCTTCGAGGGCATTACCATTTCACCCCGAACCAATCAAACTCGAAATATCAATAATCTTCAACACCAATGCCCATTTGTTTATCTGGCTTCACAGGTACCGTCACCATCGCTCCACAATGCCCCAGGAATATTCCTGCTTCCATCCGAGGCGGGCATGGCGGCTACAGGGGAAACGGGGTGTAGGCGAGCGTGTGCGTCTTCTGCCGGTGTTCTGTCATTTCTTCTGAACAGCTGGATCGCCAGGAAGCTCAACAAAATAGAGGATGTTCTTTGTCACGATAACCACTTTGGGATTCTCGTCTGGGATGCCCATTTCCTCCCGGCGGTTATCCAATTCAATCGAAGAAAGATTGGCAACTTGCGAACCAAAAACATCCGAGTTGCAAGGAAACGATCCTGTAAATTCCATCGTGGACGCCCCTGCATTAATCCCGACCGTGTACCAATGTAGAGCAGGTGCCGGGTCAGCAGCATACGAGTGCGATGACAGCGTTGAACTGAACAGCAGGAGGATGAAAACGACGAGTTTCATGTTTGCGAGTTGAATTAGTGGAAGCCCATCATTTCCGATAAACTTGGCATACGTCAATCCCAATATTGGTTTGCGTCCTGCTGACTTATCTCTCCCTACCCCAGCCGCCTCTCCCCATGACTGGTTTGTGTGGAAGCGAAACACTACCGCTCTGGGAGTGGGAGTAAAACGCTGCTACATTGTCCATAACACCGCTCACAAATTCAATGGTAATCCATGAAGTAGAAGATGCCTCTATCAAGATCAATCCATATCTGCGGCTTCAGCATCTCGTCTTCGCCAATGTACAATCCGTTAACTGTCTTATCTACATCGAACCAAGGAGTGGGACCCATTGTTTTGTCTCCTCCATGTGGTGCAACGGAAGAGATGTGGCGTGGATCGTAGGACGATGTTCTCTTGAACATTTTGTCGTGCCAAGCGAGCACAACATCTATGTGTTTGATGCAATCCTCGACGGGGGCTTCAAAACGAACGAATCGTTCATAGGTTTGCCCATCGGCATACATCGCATAATTGATGTTGTGAGCTGATTTTGGAAGAGGAATGCCAATGTCCTTTTCCTTCATCGCTTGTGTGAAAGTGAGAGGCGTGTCGTAATGTTTGATGTAATCTGGACCGCAAGATGTGATCAACGATGCACACACCAACAATGTCAAAAGCACGATGAGAATTCTGCCCCAAGTTGAAACCTTCCCCAAAGTTGATTTTGACCAGTACATTGCTTTCATCGCACGATTATATATTCATAATTCGCACGACGAGCAAGCCCTCAGAACCTCCCTCTTCCACCCAGAGGCTCGTTCCCACACCTTGTTGGAAAACGTGCGGAGAGAGGAACCTGGATGTTCAGCGACCACGCACTTTGCTTCCGATCCGTCTTGAAGCTTCTTTATGAGCCGATGCCTTTGTGCTTTTCGACGTAATTTTGGGTGTCTTGGAGCTGATGTTCTCCGACGTGGAGGGAGTTGGCTGGAAGCCGCTCGATGATTTTTTCATGCATTCAGCATCGTACAGCCGCATGAATTTGCGAGGATCATCGGTTCACGAACCACGGGTCTCACCCCGACACAAGAACACCCTGCCACTTGGAAAAGCAGCAGGGTGTGGTTAGAAGTTTAGCTTGGAGTGATCGGTTTAGCGGCGGTCGTAACCACCACGATTGCTGTCACCGCCGTAGGAACGTTGGCCACCAGCCGACGATCCACCACCGCTGCGTTCTTCACGAGGACGGGCTTCGTTGACCGTGAGAGCACGGCCGTCGATCTGTTTGCCGTTGAACTGGTCAATGGCTTTTTGTCCGTCGGCAGATTCATTCATCGTCACGAAGCCGAAGCCACGGGATTTCATGGTCATGCGGTCTTGCATGATGAGCGTTTCCTGGACCGGTCCCACCGAGGCGAAAAGGTCTTGGAGATCGTTCTCGGTGGTGTTGAACGACAAATTACCGACGTAGAGTTTGGATGACATAACTTAAGTGTTGTTCTTTCTGTGCCACAGAAGGCGGAGGACTTCTCAAGGACTGCGTTTCCGAACGATTCGGATTTCGAATGTGTCCCTTGAGGTGCTAACCCGCTGAACAAACTCACCATCAACCTAAAAATACTTGTCTCTGAATCTGAGCACGGTGACGCTCGCTCGGTTTCGTCACAAAGCAAACGAATCTTTTTTCTATGCGGTCGCCCCTCGCTATTGGGGGCAAAGAATGAGAGGTTAAACGCATGTCACAAACTTACTCGCACAATTTCTCACGCAAAGGGCCGGATATTCTCTCGGAGGAAATGGCGGTGGTGATGTGTGGAAAATCGGCGTTTGAGTTCAAAGCTCTCTTCACGACCGTTTATGCGAACCTTCGTGCCCGCAAGCTGGCGAATGGCGGTGAAGAAATGCTCAGGCTGCGGGTGTACGAGAAGCTTCAGAATTTCGTGAGCAATGGCATGGTGACGAAAACCACCACGGCAGGGGTGAAGGAATACCTGGGTCATGCTTCGCTTTCGGCAGCACTGCCCTTGGCAGTCGTCCCTCCCGTAGCCGCCTGACTTCAATTCATATGGGAAAAGACAATTTTTCGTTCGAGAAACGGCGTAAGGAAATGGAGAAGAAGGCCAAGAAAGAGGAAAAGAAAAAGCGAAAGCTCGAAGCCGGGGCTGCACCGGTGGATGAAGTTAAATCGGATGAGGATGCCTCTGAGGTATAAAAGAGGGCAGTGTTCCACTCCAGTTTGGAATACAAACGAGGACAACCTTAACCGCTCAAGTTGTGGACGAAGTATCTGATGATGAGGAAGACCTGCCATCGGACTGCATCTTGGCGTAAGCGGCTGGATCGGGTGCGGTGGGAAAACCTGGGATGCATACGGAGGCGATGCCGTACCCGAAACCCTTCAATTCGTTGGTCCACACGATGTTGCCAGACGAAGCATCCAGGCAATAGATTTGCCCCTTGCAGAAGGCGAAGACACGCTGGCCGTCTGAGGTGAGGGAGATGAAGCCGTCACCGAGCACACCTCCGAGTTTACAATCCCATAGGGTTTGTCCGCTGCTTCTGTTCAGGGCAATCACACGGCTGTTGAGGCCCATGAAGATGACATCATTGGGATTCATGATTCGATGAGAGGATTGATCGTTGATGCGTTAACGGAGCATTATGAAACAAATCTGTTCTGTGGGTGTAAATTTATCGCTTTCGCTGAGTCGAAAGAATGGGGTTGCCTTTTCGGTCACACGGCCCGTTGTAAATGATAGTTCCTTGGCGGTTGAAACGCAGAAGCCTGTCTTCCAACTCGGAAATCTGGGCAGGGATGAGATGTCGCTCCGTCAATCGTCCGCCCCGGATGACAAATTCCATTTCGTAGGACTTGGCAGCGTCTCCACAGTTGTAGAAAACGAGTTGGTAACACTTACCGTACTCGCTGTAGCCAAAATAGGAAGGTGTACCCCAATCCATGCTGCAATCGTTGAACGAACCCGGCGGAAACTCCACCGTCTTGTTAGCATATCGCACTTCAATGGACCGGATGCCTCCAGATGAAAGGTACGGATGTTCATGACTTGGTGGATGGTAGGTGATATGCACCGCATAGTGGATGACCTTGTGTGCTTTTTCCTCCGTCCATCCCGTCAGTATGCAGTTCTCATAAACCCGGTCTGCCATGACACAATGCGGAATGCACAAACCTGCAAACAGGATTAGCAAAATGATCTTCATGGTTGCTGGGGGCGAGCTGGTCGGCGAATGCAGCTTGGATGAGGTAAAAAGACTAGGTGAACGATGCGACGAGCAAGAGGGCTTTCATGCGGTGGTTTGATCTTGGCCGGTTGACAGTAAACTCAAGGGTGGCCGCCACCAGAACCACCAGATGAACGATGCGGGCCAGCCCGTGAGCAGGATGAACAAGGCGGCGATCACCCCATCTTTGTTACGCCGCACCGCATCGTGGTGAACCCAAGCGATGGACCGGACGAAGAAGTAAACGAAGGCAATGGCAACGGGGATAACGACGATCAACGGACCTTCGACGTGGAACCCAACGGGGTTACCGACCGAAGCGTGGCTGAACAACCCTTTGAAGATGATCGTGAACATATTTTGCTTTGATTCTTACCGCCTGAGAATTAACCACAATCAAGATCACCATTGCAATCATCCTGTAACGCCCCCAGGAATATTCCTGCTTCCATCCGAGGGTGGACACACTGCGGCCACAGGGGGAACGGGGGCGTGGGGAGACGTGGCGGGATTTAGAGAAGGTTGTTCCTTTGGGGTATGAAAGAGGGCAGTGCGTCAGAGAGGTTTCAGATTGGTTCTCCATCGGGTGTACATGGAATGACTGAGACGACAACGCCGTTCCGAGCATTGAATGAACCTGGCATCGCCATAACCGAGTTCAATTCGACAGAGAAGTCCGCAGCTTGGTCAGCTTTTATGAGATTCATTCCAAACAAAATGTTGCCGGTTCCAAATGCGTCCATCTGCACGTCCGTGAGACCATCGAAATGGAACTTCACAAGTGCATGTTTATGTAGAATGAAATACCCCTTCGCATCAACTTCCTTCGTCATCTCCCAGGTGTGCAAAGTAAATCCGAGCGAGGGATCATCAAGCGAAGGTGTTCGATATTCCGGTACATTGGCGTCATGGAACGAAGGCCAGTAACCGTAGAAACTCATCACCGCCTCATGATTTTGGATGTAGGTAGGGGTGTCCATGACGATGGTGGTTTACCTCCGATGGCGGTTTTATGCCAGCGGAAACTCGATGATAGAAAACTTGCTGTCTTGGTCACTCCAATACAGCATTTGGACATCATCAAGATCACGCCATTTGATGGATTCAATCAGCTTACAGAATTCTTCGACATCCAACCCATCGTACGATCCTCCAAACAAAACAGCATTCGAGCACAGGTCACCCTTTTTGCCCAAGTTGACGAGTGGTTCGAGACCTTCTTTGGCCAGCCACTTGTTGATTTTTTTGAGCGGCTTGAACGTTTTCGGTGGCCAATGGGTTTCCTCATCCCATTCGTTGCTACCAAACGACAGAACGACCGTGTTGAACCAGCTCACAGGGATGTCAAAATTTAGCGTGGGATGCTTTCGTACTCACGCCGGATCACAGACAGCATCCCCATCGCATAGTTTGTGAGATCAAGCGGACGAGGATTGAGGCCATACCGATCAAACACCGTGAGGGTCAAGTCCCAGTCGATGGCGTCCATGTGCCACCAGTAGCGTTCCAGCAGAAACAACTTTTCTTCCGTGAGAGGGTGAGTGTCCTCAATTTCGTAAAGGTGAATGGCTTTGTTCGGTTCGTCGATCCACCAGAGATCAGGAATAAATCGTGGCTTCCAGACCTCACTCCACATTTCCAAAAGGGAGTCTTTAACCTCATCCATTTGCTCCGGCATGGTCCAGTCCTTGTACTCCCGCCAAAAAGCTGCACTCAACGTCTTACGAAAACGCAGGTCGCCGGAGCTTACCCGTGCGTCTTGGGCATGAGGATGCAGTCGTTTGACGTTCATCACGGCCATTTCGTAGATGGGTTTCATGTTGCTGAAGAAACTTGACGAGATTAGCCCAAAAGAGAAGAGGAAATCTACCCAAATCCTCGGAATATCACCTCCCGAACTTTCTTCCGTTACGCATCAGTGATCCCTGTCACCAAACACCACCATAATCGCTCCACAAAGACCCAGGAACATCCCTGCTTCCATCCGAGGGTGGACACGGCCACGGGGAAACGGGGCGTGGGGAGGAACATAGGGCCTGGATGTGAAGTTTGGCTGGAAACGGTCTCCAGAGTGGGTGAACTGAACTATAAACTGTCGAATTGCTCTTTGCCTTGCTTTCGAATCCATTCGTTCGACCGAGAATTGGCGGACCTTGCGGCATCGTAGTCTTCACCTTCTTCAAGAAACTGCTCAGTTGCACGAATTTTCGCCTCGTTCGTTCCAGCAGTCCGCAGGCATTCAACGATTCTTGTTTTATCGAAGGTTCCCAAAGACGGATCAGTGAGAGTAGTAGGATTTACAAATAGATGACCTTTGTAAAAATAGAGAAGTTTGTACACCTTCTCGGTGCGTGGCATTTTGGTCAAGAATGATTGGGCTACTTGGATGGCGCAAATATCCTTCGTCTCCACGGTCCGTTTCTCCGCCATCTCATAAGCGTCGATGAAGCCTGCACCAATAATCGAATGTTTTGTAGCAAGAACAGAGTTGAAGCCTATCCCACCCCTAGGTATGAAGCCGTTGAGAAGGAGCGAATGATAAACAAGCGAAGCGGTTACTAGAAACCTCAAGGCAACATCCGGCGTAGGTTGTTTTGAGTACAAAATGAACATGTCATTTAGTCTGAAGGTAGAGAATTCATTTGTACCAATTACCCACTTCGGAGTAATTATGACGAACCCGAAAGGGACTGCAGCTCGAAATTGATGAAAATGTTTATCAAGTTTCGTAGCAAGCAAAAGTAAATCATTGTCGGAACTACTGCGAATCATACTACTGACCCCAAGTGCGTCAATTACAATGACCGGCGAATCGACAACTTTGGTTTTACGCTTGTGAAAGAACATTGTAAGTTGACCTATCGTCGATGCTTATGGATATTTCACCGCACGCCGAAGTCGGCGTCGGTCACTATCTCCACAAATACTGAATCTTCGCCTCCAACTTCTCCGGTTGGCCTCGGTATATAGAATTGCGGTCTTGGGAATGAATATCAGCGCAGGACTTTCGAGGCGCTTGAATACTGCGAAGACACGTTGCTTGGCCACCTCGGCAAATACGCTTCTTGTACTATGGCGGATCAGAAACATGGCATCGACACGTTGGTCGTTCAATTTATACGAATATAATAGTAAACTGCTACATTCTTTGGACGAGTTTCATCCCCACCCTCAGTCTTAATAACATCTTCGCTCATTTCACCATCATCCTTGTGCGTGCCAACATAACCAGGTGGCTGCGTCCCCTTCACTACAAAAATGGCTCCAGTATGATCTCCGGTTGCGCTTCCAGTAGTATACGTTGGATGAGTATGCTTGCCCCCCCCATGATTATGAGCTTTAAAAGCGTCGCTTTGAAAGCCGCCGGCGTTACGTTCTTCGGGGTCCTGTCGACCGTCCTTGCGTCCCTCATTCATGCCTCGCAAGAACATACCTCGAAGATCAGGAACGATCTCGGCGTAAATTAAGCTATATTTTGACCCGATCACCGAGTTTCCGTTTGCTAACATCCACCGTGATTCGATTGGGCTGAATTCTTTAGGGTCACCAACAACTTGAGTAAATTTATCGGGCGGTAGCATGGAAGGAATTATCGTTCCGATTGGGAGAGTTGATATTGCCTTCACCGGGTCGGAATCTCGAAATCTTTTTAGAAGGTCATCCACGGTCTTTTGAACTTGTCCACGAGTCTCCCCTTGCACGATGCTGTCAACGACGGCTTGGACCGACGCTTTGATTGCCTTTTCGGTATCGCCGCTTGTCATTGTCTGTTGCAAAAGCTTTGTGAGCTGACTGCCCATTTCGTCCTGAATTCTTGCGGTGATTAATTCTTTCTGTACTAAAAGTTGGGTTCGATCTTTCACATCCGACTCCACTCGTGTCATCTCAGCTTGGGCATATGTAGTAACCTTGTCAATTTGGGAATTTGCATTTGTCGTGACACTGCTAAGTTGTGATTGGGTCGTTGCTGTAAGCTGATTTAAATCGGAGGATGACTTCCCAACAAAATACACAAATGAGCTACCTGCTACTATCACGATTATCCCGATGCTCCACTTAACTTGGGTTAGCATCTGCTCCAAGTATGCACGGTACTCGGTAACTTCTGTTGAGATCACTTGCCTCACACGCAACTCAATATCACTGTCCTTTTCGTTTGGCATATTATTCTCCATTCCAGGTTTAATCGGCTTTGGCATATTTCATCAAATCTCGGTTAATCTCATCCTGTCAAGCATTTCGATACTTTTTGAACCCTACAATTTGGCACATTTCGGTCCAACGGCTCGTCACGACGGCCATTTAATTCCTGCTAATGCTCTCGACATCATCCAAACGAACTCCAAACCAGCCGTGGCGTTGTTTCCCGTTCTCCCCAGGCACGTCATGGCGAAGCCCAAGGTTGAACTCCTCCCTGATGACCTCGGCCACCAGTCCTTTGAACTCCTGTCGAGTGAGCGGTTGCATCTGCTGATCCCGACAGAACTCAAAGTACCGGTGGAATGCGTCCTGAAGGCTCACTGTGGCCTTCGGTTCACGCACGATGGCCTTCTTCACGAAGACCCGATATGATGGCTCCTCGTTGGGTTCAATGTATTTGCCGTCGATGAACCTACGTTGACCGTCCTTGCCTTGGAAAAACAAACGGTCGGCTTCCAGCATCGCCTTTGCTTTGTCCACGATGCGTTCAAGGACATCATCCTGCCTGAATTTCACCACGAGGTTGGTGATGTCCACCAGTGAACCACATTCCTGCGAACAGCGGACGAGGTAATTGGAGAGCAGCAGCTTGAGTTTTTCTTCCGTCGTCAGACAAAATGCATCCACCCGGTAATCGAAGAAATACCAAGTGTTCTCTGGGGGGAACCAAATGACCTGGTGCCCGATAGATTTGTCGCCCCCAAGAGCCGCCGCAAAGAAATCCTCGTTCAGGGAAACGGGGATGAAATGTTTCAACCCATCAGCGTCGGTCCATGTACCCTCCATGAAGGCAGCACCGTATTGCCGGGCTTGCTCAGGAAATTTGTCAGCGAACCACCAGTTGGGATCGTTTGTGCTTTCGACCACCCCACCACTGGGCATCCGCAATCGTAATCCCTGCATTATCGACGCTTCGTTGCTTTTCGCCATAGGGCCAACTCCATTCTATCCAAGTCCATCTTCGACGCTTTGATGGTACGTAGCAGGTTGAGGACATGCTCACTTTCACTCCATTTGCGAAAGTCTTCGTGAAGCCGTTCTTCCTGCGTCGGCTTGTGCATCGTCTTGATTTCGTCTGCCGAATATCCTTGGTCGAATAACTTGAAACTCATCTCAGCATTTTACCAAAATGGAGCAAGTTGAACAATGACATAATAGCATTCGCTACAACATCACAGGAACTTCCAGGAGCCTGTTCTACGCCTCAGAACTTGCTTCCGCAGTGTTCACCTTGCTGGCGGATTTGGAGGGCTGTAACGGGTTTCTATGCTGTTGCCATCCATATCACATCTGGATGGATGGATCCGAACAAACAAACAAACGCCATATACCCCACACGCCACGTTCATTTTGCCGCTTCGAGCACGGCGGTGAATGCTGGCTTGGGATCGAGCCGCCGATCCCACAGCAACGGATAGTTGGTTCGTTTCCGGGGCCAGCTATTCAGCCAGCTTCGTCCATCATCCAGTCCCCAAAACGTCACCCGTTTGACAGCTTCTGCGTGTTTGCGAAACAACGTGAAGAGTTTGGCGTACTGTTCCGCCTGTCGTGCCAATATTTCCGGGGGAATTCCCTCCCGATAAGGATCAGCCGTTTGGCTGTCTTTGCTGCCGACATCCGCTCCGCTGGTCTTCCTTGGGACCACATCCAAGTCCAACTCGGTAATCATCACTTTGATCCCTGCTTGGTGGAAAGCGACGATGGAGTCCTCAATGTCATGAAAAGGAATGTGGTCCAACTGCCAGTGGCCCTGGATGCCGATGCCATCGAGACGTACATGAGCCGCCTGGAGTTCATGCACCAGACGCAACGCCTTGGCCCGCTTGTCCGGTCGCTCAATGTTGTAGTCGTTGTAATAAAGTTCAGCGTCAGGATCGGCTTTTTGTGCGGCGAGAAAGGCTTCGGCAATGTAGTTGGGACCAAGGCTGGCAAGCCAGCGGCTGTTACGCAAATACTCGGAACCATCGGCAATCGCTTCATTCACCACGTCCCAGCTTGCCACCTTGCCCCGATAATGGCTGACCTCGCCGGTGATGTGTTCACGCATCCGTTGAAGGACCAACTGGCCGTCGGCAGCTTTTCCCTGATCCAGGAAGAACCAATCAGGACAATGTTGATGCCAAACCAGCGTATGTCCGTTGACTTTGAGCCCGTGGGCTTGGGCAAACGCCACGAGGGCGTCACCGGCGGCAAAGGTAAACTTTCCTTCCGCTGGTTCAATGGCACCGGGCTTCAAACAGTTTTCTGGCGTGACGTTGGTGAAGTTGGTCACCAGTAAACTTTGTTCAGCATCGCTCAATTCGGGGCCAGGGATAGCGGCACCCATTTCGAACCACTGGCCAAAGGCCGACTTCAACGTGGACGGGTTTTCAGCTTTCAACGGCAGGCTGATCGAAAACCAGAGGAGAACGAAGGCGGCGTAGTAAGCGTGTTGTTTTTGCATCGGAGGGAGGAATGGAATGATTTCTGTCGGCAGAACATTTTGTCCATCCGACCGATACCCAGTGGGCGGATGGTTGTCCAGACGCAACGCCTCTACAACGCCTCAGAATCCCTCTCCGCAGTGTTCACCTTGCTGGAGGATTTGGAGGGCTGTAGCGGGGATCGTGGAGAGCATTTGAGTGGCGGCGGGAGAATATGCACGGTCAGGGGCAGAAACGTCGCCGTAGTGGAGCCTACGAGGGTTTTCTGTTGACGGGTCGTCAGCTAACAGGTTAATGACCAAGCCGTTCCTCAAGCAGACAACGTACGCAGAATACTTGAAAAATGCGGTCAGAAACTCTCTACACCCTAAACAAGCACAATATGCGCATATTTCCCTTTAAAGCTTTAATTCTGACAGCGTACCTTGCCGTTGGGCAATTTCAGACGTGTTCGTTGGCAGCTTTAGGAGAAACCTTGCAGCAATGCAAGGAACGCTACGGCAGCCTCATCCATCAGGAAGAAAAAGACAAATACACAACGTATCTATTTTCCAGGCAGGACATAGGAGTGATGTGTAATTTCTCTAAGCCATTTTCAGACAACACTCGATGTGAAACTGTAATCTATATCAGAGAGAATCCTGACTTCTCCCTCGATCAAATCGCAGGTCTACTGGCTGAGAATTCATTAAACGGGCGTAGAAAATGGAATCGTCATGGGCGAAAGAATTTTTGGTTAAGCGACGATGGATTCTTTGCGGTGATAGTGCCAGCAACAGCGAACCACACATTTATGTTTGGCCCATCAGGACCTGACAAAGCGAGCGTGGAAAAAATTGTAGAGTCACTGCCGGACGTACCTTCTGGGAACGAAACCGTTCCTCCGTCCGCAAGTGGGACGATTGGAGCCGTTGAACTTACCAACTGTGTTTCCGACGGCTTCGCAATCAAAGAACGTACAGCCTTTTTCTTTTTATACACTTTGAATGCTTTATCAGGACTCAAAAGAGTTGAATCGATAATGGTCGACTATGTTGACATGAATACTAGAAAAGTTATCGCTACCGAAAAATATCACGGTGAAACAAACCAAAATGGGGTCTCAATGTTTTCCATAACCTTACCGAAGGAGGTGAACAGTAACGTGAAAGTGTCAGTAAAAGCCGCAGATTAGTTCGCTTCGAACATTACACAACACGTCAACATCAGCCGTCATCACTCTCGTGGGAGCTTGAGAGGCTACAGCAAAAAGCTGGCGAGCCAATCACCCTTCCTTCTTAATCCGCTTCTCCAACAGCTGCTGAATCTGCCCAACCTCGTTCATGATGGCGGCGGCAAAGGACGTGGCTTGGCTCAGGCTGAGGGTGATTGAATATTCAGCCAGGTCATCCAACGCACGATCACCAGGTGCAGGTTCCACACCGATGCGGACGATGAGGCCCACGGGATTGCTGGAACCTTTGCTGGGATCGACGTGCTTTTGGGTTTCGAGGACCATTTGCTGGGCTTCGGATTTGGCGTCACGGTGTTTGGTGTAACCTGTGGCTGTGAATGAGGTGATGGGCATAACCAGATTTGTATATGTGACGGAGTGTCGGGGGCAATCCACGAGGTTTTGGTCTTTCAAGAATGTGTGCTGCGACGAAACACTTAGCTTATTGCCGTGGCCCTTTAAAAAAAGGGATTTCCCATCTTTATCAATACCTCCGATACCCAAATGCAGCCACACTTTGAGCTTTTTGCCTTCGGCCTTTCACCGAAACGGGGAACAGTGACAAAGATCATTTATTGGAGAAATTGAAGTTCAAAGCTTTACGTCTACTGGGTAGAATGCAAGAGTTTTCCTTTGTGGAGACGCATTCTCAACATCCGCCAACCAACGAAATAGTCCAAGTCACGCATTGCCAGAGCGCCAGCGATTTTATTGCTGCGCTTTCTCCTCGTGATCCGAAGTACATGTCTGCCGCTCCCCGTGCTTGGGTTTTCAGAGGTCTCTCGAACGATAAATACACATTGGTTCCCACAGCATTGCGTAACCAATCGGCGGACATCCAAACTTTAACGCACCATTCCATCGTCGATAACAAAGGACAGGTTTGGGCTGAACGGGCAGTTCTTGCTGGCTTCTTACGTGTCTCAGACGATACCGGGCTTCATATCCCGGAGGACACACAAGCCTTACGGAATTGGCTAGGCATACGTTTTGATAACACGGCGATATGGCCGCCGAACGAGGTGTGGTCGCTGATGGCGCTGGCCCAGCATCATGGAATTCCTACACGACTTTTGGATTGGTCTCGACATCCTTTGAAAGCTGCGCTTTTTGCTGCATTAGAGGCAAACGAATCCGAAGATAAATCGGGCCTATTATCCGTTTGGGCGCTTACGCTCGAAAAGATGGATATGCTACCCACGGATCAAAAACCTTTCATAATTGTAACTGCGCCCAGCGCCACTAATGCAAATTTGCGGGCGCAAGAGGGAATCTTCACACTGGCCAAACACATCGCAGGAGACGGTAAACCGGTTGATCGTAGTCCTTTTGATAAGCTGTTGCATGAATGGGTGTACGAGAATAATGTGCAGTCTCCAGGTCCGTGGTTGCATCGTATCACGCTCCCTCAGCAATTGGCTGGGCAATTGTGTTTTGAGCTTGCATTAGAGGGACTTACTCGTGCGACTTTGTTTCCCGATTTTTACGGCGTAGCGAAAGCGATGAAGGATGCTGCCAAATTGTCCGCAGGACCTACTACACCCGGTGGCAAGCGTGCCAGTGAATATTTTCAACCATTTGTAATGTCCATCAAAAGGAATGTGACTCTAAGCGAAATTCTTAAACAGAAGGATGCTGAAAAATAAAGCTTCAGATGGATTCTTCTATACGACGCTAAAGCCGCCGTGAACGAGGAATTCTCGTACGGCGACTTTAGACTATGACAATCATCAGACACGCCCGTGATCGACCTGAGATTCGTCTGGGTCATCGACATGCCCACGTTCCTCTTCTTCCTCCGGCTCACCATCCCGTTCGTCAAACCCGTACTTCTCTCGAAACGACTTCACTGCTACCGGCTCCTCCTCCGCCGTCTCAGTGCATCGACAATCACGGTTGATTTCACCGCAATCATCACACTGTTCTTGTTCATCGACCTCTTCCCATCGTTCGTGATCCTTTTCCCATCCCGTTCTGAATTTATACATATTATTCTGTCTTTCTATTTTGTTTCGCCCATATGGGCCGTTTGTCTGTTGTCTTATTGCGTTTTAAAAAAGTGGTTTTGCCCGCACTCTGTGATGCCCCAGGAGCCGTTGTTTTGTCTGTCCGCTGTGGTCACACTCGAAGAAGCTTACGAGGGCACGGCAGGGCATCTGTGAATCTCCTACGGGATGTATAAAGAGAAAAGCTCCAGTGAAGAGTTCATCTCACACTGGAACTTTAAACCTTGAACGTCAATAACGCCGGTCACTTACCGGCGGTGCATCTGGATCATCCATATAGCCTGAAGAACATTCGCATTCTTTATTCGTGTGACCGCAGCTTTCGCATTGGTCATCGGGTTCCACCCATTCATAGCCACTGTGGTCTGGCTCTGGTCCTGTTTGATATTTATACATTTGATTTTGTCTTCCTATTTTGTTTTGCCCATGTGGACGGTTGTCTATTTCCTATCTTAACAATACGTCATGTTTCAAAGGGTGGGGCAGGTGAGGCAGATAAGCCATGTCTAGCGCAGTATATACATATACTTCTTTTCTTTTTCTTGTTTTTATCAATGAAGTACCAAATTAGCCTCACCTGCCTCACCCCTTTTCAATTAATCAATCGTTTCTTCCTCCACCATCCCTGGTGCATTAATCTTCCATACCGTCTGGCCATGCAGCGTTCTTGCTTCCACCCTGGCGTCAGCGCACTTGGTCAGTCTGCCCAAGTAGGTTCCACAACTATTCTGCGACCGCAGGAGGTTACGGGCTTCATGACAAAGTGAATACTGGTTATCGGTGAGGATTCGTTCAACGGCGACCGATGACCCTTCGAAGCTGTGCTTCTTGTGGTAACGGAATAAACAGTCGTCAATGAGGGACAACAACCGTTGCTCTGGCTGTAGCTCACGCATCTTCACAAGCAATTCCGGGTTATGATAACTCTTGAGGCCGAACCGGTCTGCCACGAGTTTAGCGGGGATTTTCCATGATTCCAGGTAGGCCAGAAATGCTGGCAATTCCTTCATGAACGTATCCCACAACTGTTTACGTTGCTCTTTGGTTTGCAGCCCACGAACCGTGTCATTATTAAATCCTTTTACGAGGATGATCTTGTCGGCGATACCGTCGTCGAAGGGCGGAAGCACCATTAAATCTTCCGGTTCTTCGTTCATCGACATGGTAAGACGCCAGACAGGAGTGAGGGTGACAGCCACCTTGTTCTTTCCAAAACACGGGTGCGTCTGATTAGCCACGGCATTCTTAATGGCAGCGCCAAACTTCCGGCGCACTTCCAGTTTCGTGGAGGCTGCCTCATCTTCCACCATCAAATGCTCGGCACCAAACGCCTCACTGTTGAATGGCGTGTCCCCGATCATGTAGTGATATGGCTTGGCGACACGACCTCCCAGCAGCGGGGTCACCAAATTCTGGAGGAGGGATTTGCCACAGTTGGCCGAACCAGCGATGGCAAAGGCTTGACCAGGCGTGAATACCCCATTGGTGAGAGCTTCACGGCTGATCTTCATCCAACCGTAAAAATAGTCCACCTGTTCACCCAGCAACCCTTGCAGGAAGTGGCGCAAAGTTGACCAGTCACCAGATTTCGGCAGAATGATGCTCGGAGAGTCCGTCACCAATACCCGCTGGCCCAGGATGTTTTGTAAACCGCTGTTGCAGCCAGCCAAACGTCCCACGTAGGCAACATCTTGCTGCAACTGAATGCTTCGTTTGGCTTTGGCGGATTCCGACAATGCTTCCAACCCCTCGTGTTCTGCCGAGAAGCCTTGTGCAAGCAGTTCGGCATCCAACGATTTCTCGTTGATTTTCTGCCAACCACCTTGATCGTTTTCCCTCCAAAAACACTGGCCAATGCCATCATAATAGAGTTCTGGCAAAGGCAATGCCTGACTGGGCAGCATTGCGGTTCTTGCCTTCGATGATTTATCCAAATAGATGAGCTTCTGATATTTCCCGTCCCGCAACGTTCCAGGGAGACGGCACGGCTGTGAAGCCGTGAACAATCCTTTGTCACAACCCAGTTGCGGCAGGATGATTTTCAGTTGCTTCACGATGGCCTCCTTTGGCATGTCAAACCAGCCATGCAGGGATTTGCCAGCGGTATCAACGATGGCACGAAGAGTCAATCCCACTTCATCACGCAACCATTTGAAAATGGCTCCCACTTCGTCCTTGGACAAAACGTCGGATTCCACCACCAGGAAAGGACGGCGCAGCACGTTGTCATTGGTACGTGCAAACGAGTTGGATTTGAACACTGCTGGACACGTCAAAGGCACGGCGACCTCATCGTACGTCAACCATTCTTGAGCAGTTTTGAAGTTGCACTGGTTGGCGGAACTGCCGCTCTCCGTTTTATTGCCGGTCCAGATCACGTCCTCAGGTTTGAACAAACCAATGAGATGCTTCCAGTGAACCGATGGATCACTTTCCAACTTGTCAGGAGTGTCTTCCTCGATGTCTTCGTACGTCCAACGATAATCCTTGAGCAATTTGGGTAAAGACGACCGACCACGCATCTCCAGTTGATTTATACGCTGCGCTTCTTTTTGTTTCTGCTTGATCTCCGGTGTGGACATTTTCTTGTTTGGGTCAACCGGTTGCCCATTCAGAATGGCTGCACGCAGGGAACGGTTGGCCTCTTGCACTTCCTCTACACAGGATTGATGCACACAGAAGATCGTGGGTACTTCGTTCAGATAAACGATGCATTCACGATCCGCTGTTTTGCTGCTGTGGAGATGATCACCGGGACAGGTGCAAAAACCCTTCGTGTCTTCCTCCCAGCGGATGTTGCCTAATTGCTGCTCTGCGATGTCTTTGAGATTTACATTTGTCTGATTATTACTTACACTCATTATGTTGCTGAATTCTAATTAGTTGTTTTAGGTTTACTACTCACTGGCTGCTAATACGGTCCGTGAGTTTTTCTGTATGGCTAATGGATATTCCATCAGCCAATTGGGGCTTCAGCTACACCTACGGTGTATATCTGAAGCCAAAAAAAGAGGTCACCGCACGGCAACCTCTACGTTGATGAAAGCGGACTTGCCGTCGTTGAGATAGAGAGCTGCGCTAGCATCCGAATGAGGGTGACGCACGCAATTCATGATCTTTTCTGGCAGGATGCCCAAGGCAGATAATTCACCAGCGATTAAATTGAGGATTTCTGCTGGATAATTTTTGGAAGCTTTAAGCACTTTTTCGGTACATCCATTGATCGCAAGATAAATAAAATCTTCTAATTCCTTCCCGTGAAGTTGCAATGCAGTGCCGATCTTCCGTGCCGTGTATTCACCAATTACTCGCTGGCCATGTTCGAGCGAAGAGATCAGTGGTTGGCTGACAGCAGATAGCTTAGCTAGTTCCTGAATAGTGAGATTACGGGCCTTGCGTAAAGTATTTAGTTTATTTGAAAATTTATTCGGTTCCATATTCTATTTCCATCCTATCAGATTATGCAGTGATGATACAAGCTCAAACTGCGCTATGTCTGTTTCAGATTATTTATTGCCTACCGTCCGTCCCGTTGTTGTCTCCGTATTAAATTATTGTACAGCAAAGTAGCACAAATTCTGCAATTGTCAAGGGACAGACTAGTGATGTAGGCCGAAAGGAATATAAACTGTCATGAGAAATAAAATGGGCCAGCTCCATGGATAATCTATGCAGCCGACCCAACGATATTCGTTGGAATATTGTCGGCGATTATTCAGATCCCGCTGGTGGTCGTGATGCCGACAATTCTGTGGCCGTCACATTGTCAGCGGCCAGTGTAAAGTGTACCTGCATGTCGGGCTTCAGATCGGCCAAAGTCGCCGGGTTCCCATTCACCTTCACCACCGTTGCAGGCGTCACCTTGTACGTCTTGGCCTCGGTAGACATGGAGTTCCGAGGCTCGACGGTGATCGTCATCGCCGTGGTGTCGACGGATTTGACGGCGATGTACACCACCTTGGCCGGAATTTTGGGCTTTGGAGGTGCGGCTTCGAGCTGAGGAATAGTTCCAACAAGGAACAGAGTGACAAGAATCGAGAAGAAAGTTTTCATGGGAACAATTTCATTACCTCCCACGAGCCGACGAAACCGTTGGTGCATGATGCTCCCATTTCACCGAGCGGGCGGCCTTGGAATAATGGATGTGGCCCAGAAAAGCCAAGGCGGCGATCAGTGGCAGGACATGGCAGGAGCGGTAGATGAGGTAGAGCATGAACCAAATTTAAGCATGGGGAATGCCCGGTCGAGCTTCCTTACCAGACATTTACGTTCCGACCCGCTGGAACCCGGTTCGATCAAGGAACGGTGGTCACAGTGCTGGGCGTCGGCCGTCCGTTGCGAGGAACCGGGCGGGTTGCCAAGTCCATGGTGAGCACGTAGGTGAGGATGGCAGCGAATGTGAGCACCAGTGCCACCCAGAACCAAGGGGAGTGGTGCAGCCGCTTCGAACGTGGTTCGTCGTTCGGCTCATCGGAGTTTTCGTGGGATTCGTGGTGGGAGGATTTGTGGCTCATAGATTTGGTTGTTCGTGGGCTGGATGAACCATCCTACCATCGCAGCGGAAAGGGGAAACAAAAGGCCGGAAGGATGGCAGTCTCCTCCCGGCCTTTGAAATATCACCACCTCTCAGATTGGTATTCAGGTGACCGGTGGAGCGAAGTCAGGAATTTGCATTTCGTCTTCTTCGTCCTCCCCGAATGCTTCTCGCATCAGTTTTTTGGTGAGTTCAAGTTCGTCCTCGTACGGATCGTTGAACGAACCGTCGAAATCCCATTCGAACGAACGCAAATTTTCACGCACCTTCGCCTTGAGTTTTTCGACTCTGATCGGCCCCTTCGTGGCTTCAATCTGGTCGAGTAGCTTCAGCGTCCTTTCGCTGGCTCCCGCCAAGCATTCGAAGATGTGCTGATATTCTGCCAGCCGGTCTCGAAGCCAGTCGAGAGACTCTTCATTTTTGATAAAGCTCATAAATTGAGATGAATGATCTCGTCCAGATTGGACCTGCACGAGAAATTTGCAGGCGGAGGTTAGCTGACCAATGCGAGGTTGTTGGTTTGCACCGTCACGAACCGGGGATCGACGATGATAGTTTGTTCGTTCCGACCCGTGAGGAAGGCGTACACCTTGCTCTTCGGCACCGTGCCCTCGAACACCCGGTTGCACGGGCGGGCTCCCACAAAGGTGAAGGCGAACTTTTTCGCCACGTCTTCGCTGAGCGTCCAGCCCAAACCGTCCCGGTTTTTGCCGCCACGGTAAATGGTCAGCACGTCGGGCATGTTGGCCAGCGCCGCACGTTCCGCTTCGTCCATCAATAGATGACGATTCGAGCGATCCGAGCCGAACAGCGCCTTCCATTTACGCAACCGTTCGAACGGAAAAGCGGCATCAATCCAAATCTCGCCAAGCCACTCCCAATACTGCTGGTCAGTGAACAGCGGCATCAACTTGTAAAAAGCGCCAACTCGATAGGGACGTTCTACAAGCGTTAGATAGCTGAGGTAATTGGCCTCAGCCAGATACCGGCGAGCTGCTTTACTCTTGTGAAGAAACATGCTGTTCGCCCGTGCGACTTCGACTGGATCGTCCACGGAGAACATCTGCATAATCATCAACGGGTGGTGAATCAATCCGTCGGATTGCACCGCTTTCTGCAATTTGGGCAGAAGGGTCTCCCCATCGGGGATGATTCGGTCAGTAAGTGTGCGGTCCATATTAGAAACTATTGAGTGATGAAATTTGGTTGGGAGAGTGCCACCCGCAGGATTGTCCTACGGGTGGCCTATTCCTGAGTTCAGTCCTGGGTGTCGTCGTCGGCGGGCTTTGCGGGTTTCACCGACGGTTTCTTTGCCGGAGCGGCCTGCGTGGATTCAGCCTGCACCTCAATGTCACCAGACTGCGGCGGGATTACCACGGGCGAAGTGGCCATTTCCTGGCGGGGTTTGAGCAGGAGGCTGCGCTTGCCGCTGGGTTCAGCGGTGATTTTCTTTTCGTTGAGCAGAGTCTGAATTGCTCCGTCAAGCACCACCGAATCCGGCAGCACACCACGGACTTTGGTGAGCATGATGCCGGTTTCGGGATACGCCTTGACGATGGTGACCAAGCTGGCCACGTAGTCGTCAGTGCCACCGAATTCTGCCAGCTCATCCAGCCCCTTGAGCACGGAGGTACGGAAATCCCGACCGTTTGGAGCTGTTCGTTCTGGGCTTCGATGAGCATTTCTTTCTTGGATTTCATAGGACGTGTTTTGCAAGTGCTGGCTTTCACCGGGACCTCCATCGTGGAGGCGTTGTCGGTGATTGCCTTCATTCAAGCCATCGCCGGATTTCTGGGTTTTCTTACGAAGACTGAAATTTTCTTGCGGCAGGTCATTTCTCCTGCCAAAAACCAGCCGAGCCCATATGGATTGGACCAAATGCAAAACTGGCGACAGGAACGCCTGGATAGACGCCGCCGAAAAACTCCTCCCGTTTGCAGAGGCGATTGCCTACCAGAAGTGCCAGTGGTTGAAGCCCGAAGATGCAGAAGACATCGCCGTTCAAGCATTTCGGGAAATCCAGCGGCAGTATGCCGCCGTTCGCAGTGAAGGAGATTTCAGGGCTCGTCTAGTGGCCTGTACCAAATACCGGGTGCTCGATTGGATTGAAAAAACTGCACCCAGCAGAAAACACGTCCAAAACGCCGAGGATATTTCTGATCCGGACTACAAAGCTCTCTATTACGACGCTGATCCAGCGACCGTTTTCGCTTACGAGAACATGTTGCGGGAGGACGACCGTGCAGTTGCCCGTGAAATCCTCAACGGTCTGGACCCTGAGGTCAGGCAACTTTTATTCGACAGATTGGTTCTGGGAATGAAGCATCGGGAAATTGGAGAAAAATACGGCTGGGGAACCAGTTCGGTGAAAAACCGCCTCGACAGTTATTTGAAACGGGCCAAGGAAGCGTTATCATCTGACCCAAGGCTCAAGGACTTACCAGGGATCGACCATGACGAAATTTGAGCGACTCATCGAAGATGCTCTCTCATATGAGGAAGCATTGAAGGCCCCTCGTCGGCCACTTTCTGCCAAGGCGAGGGCGGCTATTTTGGCAGGTGTGGAGGAAGTATTTGGAACCACGAAACTGCTTTCCGAGGAAGCGATGCGGCTGGCCATCCTTAAAATTCTGAACGAAGAAGGGACTGCGACAGGCGCACAGATGGTCGAGCGATTGAAAACGCTTCGCTGGGAGATGGAACCCAAGGGTGAAGGAGCGATCCTGGGTTTGCTTTACCAAATGAGCAACCGGGGACTCATCTTCGCCGGATTTGATGAGAACACGGCCACCCGCCGTTACAAGATTGAAAACGCTGGGTCGGCACTGCTCCAAAAAGATGAAGCCACGGTGCTCGGCGGCCTGGGCCTTTCCCTGAGTGGCAACGTTTGATCTCATGCCTGAGGACAAAATTCCTGATGCCTTCCGGTTTGAGTTTCTGGAACAAGCCGAAACGGTCTGTAATCTAGCCAAGGTTGATTATTGGGAACATACCCAAGTTCTTTCTGAGTTGCGGGCGCAGATGGAGGCGACGTACCGAGCTTATGATCAAGCTGGAGTCTATAAAGAGGATGCTCGTGCCAGAACGTTGGAAGATTTCGGCCCCCCTCGGCTCATCGCCAAAATCTATCGGGATGGAGTCAGAGGATTTTGCTACCGGCTGTTTTTCTTCCAACGTTACGCTCTCCATCGGTTGCTGGGCCCGGTTATTTTTTGCCTTTTCCATTCTTGGCTCCGGTCCCAAGGTTCAATAGAACTGAACGTCATCTCCACGGAGTACCATGAATGGCGGGTGGCGATCTTCGGGTGGGGATACTGGGTTGGAATTGTCACGGTCAGTCCCATCCTGCTCGCTCATATGATCCCTCGACGCTTAAAGCTATTCAAGCTCGTGGGTAACTTGGCAGCAGCGGGAATCGTTCTGGCGGTGTCGGCGAATATCGTTTCCGAGTGGTCCTACTCAGTACGTGACGTGCTTCACCATATCGAGACGAACACAATGTTTGACAACAGTTCCCAGTGGGGAAGCAAGTCGTTAGGGGTCGTGGTACTCAGCCTCTTCTTCCTTGAAGCGGTCTCATTCTTCGTGGTTCTGGCGCTGGTGGGCGCAGAAATATTCGAGTTGTCTGAGCGTCGAAAAAACCGGCACGAAAATCGGCAACGGATGTTGGCCTGAGAAAAGCATTCGAATAAATTGGGCGTCCGGATAAGAAAAACCATCATTTTGGCGATGGCTTCTGTGTGGAGCACCAGCCAAACACCCCAAAGCGACCGAACGATTTCCTGACCAAGGAGGAATTGAAGGACCGTCTCAACCTGCCATCCACTCGCATGGTCGATGAGATGATGAAAAAACGGAAAATCCCATTCCAGAAATTGGGTCACCGCACGATCCGCTTCAACTGGGAAAAGGTGAAGGCGGCACTCGAAAAATTTGAGCACAAGGCAGTGGGTCAGAAATAATTTAGGATGCAGTGGACGCCACCACGTTCCCTTTTCCTGTTTCGTTCGGTGCTGTTTTCAGCCTTGGGACCAGCGACCAAAATTTCTCTGCGTCCTTTCGCAAGACCGCTTTGTGATAATGCTCCCATAACACCTTCGAGCTGTAGTGGCCAAGGTTCATGAGCAGACGATCAATGTCACCGTGTTTTGCCAGCCAATTCGAAGCATACGTATGACGCATCACATCTTGAATCCAGTCTTTGAACCCGGCTTTTGAGCGGACAGCACGCAAACGCTTCCTGAGATTTTGTTTGGGCGTAACTGAGCCAGTGGGAACTCCATGCTGGGCGATGTACACATCCATCCACGTTGCTAACGCAGGTTCGATGTCTACAACACGTCGTCTGCCGGTTTTGGTCACATCCGCCGGTAAAACAACGTGCCGTTCATCCAACCGGACGTGTTCCCATTTCAACCGTTGAAGCTCTTCGGGACGGATACCCGCAAACACGCCGAACAAGTTGTAGGGCAACAATTCAGGATCATGCCGTCGTGTTGCCACCAAGAGTTTTGCGGTTTCCTTGTTGGTGAGCACTTCAACCTCTCCATGCCGCTCACTGGCAAAGTCCAAGGTAGCCACCGGGTTCTTGGTTGCCCATTGTTTTTTGACTGCGTAGTTGAACGCTGCTCGAAGCACACGAAGAAGCAGATTTCGGTTTGTCTCTGACAAGCCTTTGAGAGCCTTATCAATGTCCTTGGCTTCAATTTCTGAAACTTTCGTCTCGGTATGATTCGAAAGTTTCGTGAACGCTTGACGAATTTGGCGGGAGTACGCCGCACTCCGCTTTTTCTTGGAGCTGGTGAACTCCTTCTCCAGTTGTTGGACCGTGATGCTGGCGGTGCGTGCTTTTTCCCGTGCCAGGAATTGCTCAACGATGTCCACCAGTCGTTGTGGCGACACGTCTCCAAGCAAACGAAATGCCGATGCTGCCGCTTCTCGTTGACCGGCCGTCAACCCAGTTTCAGAAATCCCGAAATTCTGGATGCGGGTTTTCTGCTGCTCGGCGAACGTCTGAGCTTCGATTCTCGTGCTGAAGAATCGACGTTCACGCTTGCCGGAATCACTCAGTCCCGCAGGAATGTTGATCCTCCACGGATACTGCGACATGCCCGTTTTGACCGGCGTGAACTTGGCTTCCTTCGCCATGAGTCACTGTTGCCTTTTACTGCCCTTAAAACAAGCGATTTTGCGTTTTCACCCGTTTGCATGAGTGAGCATCCTCAGAGGAGAAAGCCATTTACAGAGAGGATGTTTACTCATTTGTAATCAGCAGGTCCGGGGTTCGAGCCCCCGTGCCGGCTTTCCCTACTAAATCGCACAGCGGCAAGAGGATGTGAATGGTGGAAATACGACCTCGCAACGAAGTCGGTTTCGATTCTGTCGCATTTATTCGCATTTTGCGCCCCAAAGGAGAAATTCGAGAACGGACCCATTCGAGGGAGATTAAGACAGTAGAATGCTAGCCTGTCTCAATTGACGCTGTGGGGGGCGTTCGCGTGAAGCGCCTGTGCCCAACGCCGGGTTGTGGTCGTCCGTCCATGCCGGATCGCGGTCAGCTTTCCCGGGCGATTGACCAGCGAGATCACCGCCAAAACATTGATGACTGGCTGCGCAACGGCGAATTGAAACCACGCTCGCGCGATCTCTACAGCCGCAACCTCGGAGTGTTCTTCGCTTAAGCAGACAGCGACGGATCACAGCGAAGTGGTGCCGCGCTTGCCAATGGATTCCGGTAATCTGCTGTTCGATGCCACGCAGCAAATGACCATCGACGGCTCGCTTGCCGCGCAAGCGCCGTCCGGTGGCCGCGGAGGGACAGTCGATATCAGCAGCCCCACCGACATACGAATCCTCGGTCCGAGCGGAAGCACGGAAGCGGGCGCACTCAATCTAGATGCCGCTGCGCTCAGTGCGTTCGGTGCGGAAAGTCTTCTGATCGGTGGGAAGCGAAGCCCCGGCGCGGATGGGACGGTAGTCACCGCAACAACGGCTAATATCACGGTCGATAACGCCGGTTCGCCTCTCACCGGACCCGACGTGATCCTGGTCGCAAATCAAAGCATCACCTTGGCTCCTTCGTCGGTCATCTCGCAAACCGGCACGCTGTCCGGCGCGGCGGACACGCTGATCATCGGCAATGCAGACACCGCTGGCAGCGGCAACGGGGTCTTGAGGGGGCCAGTCCCTGGGTCTGCGCAATCTGCGGGGTCATGTTCTGGCCGGCGGGGAAGCTCTTGCTCCCCGCGAACGTGAACGCCACCACGCCCACGACGTTATCGGTCAGGGCGGCGTAGTTCACACCGCTGAAGGTTCCGTTGAAGAGAGTCGTCCCTTGGAAAACATCCGACAGGCAGATATCCGGCACCGCTGCTTCGCGCGGGTTGGCGGTCGGCCGCGGGTCGGGGTTGGAGGTCCCGCTAGCGCCGTCGGGCAAGAAGCCAACGGTGAAATTCGGGGCTCCGGCCACGGTCTGAATGCCTGAAGCCGATCCGGACCACGACGTTTTGATGGTGACCGCCGTGCCGTTGATTTTGCCGCCCAGGAACGTCACGACGTTGGCGCTGGTGAAGGTCGCGTTGTCGGAAGCCTCGGTGAAGCCGCCGCCATTGGCGTTCAGCAGGTTGGTGATTTCAGTGATGGCCGACGCGCGGAACGCGGTGGAACCAGTGACGTAAATCTTGGTCTGAGCCGAAGCAAGTCCGGTCATGCCAAGGAGGGCGACTCCGCCCAGCAAGGTTTTGGAGATTTTCATATGCGTATGTCAGTGTGCGATTTTAGTGGGTTTGGTTTGTGAGTTGTTTTTCCGCGAGTGTCAGGCGAGCTGCACCTTCGCGGAAGATTTCCGCGCTTTGTTCATTCGGAAGCCGAGAAGAGCGAGCACTCCGATTACCATCGCAACATACGAGGAAGGCTCGGGAACCACGTTGGGCGTGAACGTCAGCGTGTTTCCGTCCGCACTGAGTTGAAAAATGCCGAGGTCTGTCCCCGGGCCAGCGCCGGGAACGAGTTTGATCGTATCGAGTGCGACGCCGGCCGTCGTCTGGCCGAAGTTGCCTTCACTGGTGGGATTGAAGTAAGCCCACGCGATGTTTCCCGGGCCTGCGTGGCCGGCGTCCGTTATGCCGCCCGGCATGAAGTTCTCGTAAGCGTTGGCATCGGTCTTGGGCTGCAATTCGCCACGGCTGGTGAACTCGTTGCCGAAGTTAATGATCTTATTCTGCAAAATGCTCGAATTGGTGTTTGTCTGACGCGACCAAATCTTGGCGGGACCGGCGTTCGGGCCGGTCAGATACTCGGGCGAGGTCATGTAGTTCGTGTTATCGCCGCTATCCGTGCTTGCAAGGCTGAAAAACACGGTGGCGTCGCTCCCCCAGCCGGCTCCATACTGGGCGGAGAGCATCGACCCGGCATTGATCGCAAAGACTTGGGGGACGGTGAAATCTGTGATCGGTCCGAGGTCAACGGCAATGCTGTTAGAGTTTCCAACCTGGCGGAAACCCACGAGGAAATCCCCCTGGGTATAGGTGGTCGGAAGCTGGGCGTTCGCGGTGGCGGCGAACATCCCGGCGCATCCAAGCGCCAGGAGAGATTTTGTTATAGGATGATTCATGCTGTTAATGACTGCTTTGGTTGAAATGCGGTTTGTATAATCCGAGTGGTCAGCAACAGAGATGACCTGTCAGGAGTGGCGAGACTTTGGCAGTTCGAGTCAGGTCTGAGCGAATGGTTTGTTGTAACGTTTCCGACGCAGGAACCCGCTCGTTTCAGAGGGTTGTGGTCCAGACTTCGCCCCGAGAAGCCATCGTGAAAAATGTTGACCTGCAAGGATGGATGGCGAAGCACTGGAGCCTCCTTTGAATTTCCTGCGTGGTCGCGTGCACAAAACGACACGACCCTGCTTCTTGAGTGAGGAACTTTCAACCAGCAGTCCGTTACAGTTGAGCGAACTTGTCGCTCATTTGTAACATACGAATCCGACGGGGAGGCGGCGCCGGGTGAATTTCTATAACTCACGCCTGCGTTGGTCAGACTCGCGCTCCTGTAAAGCCAGACGAGCTTTGCGCATGCCAAGCACGCGAATCAGGAAGTGGCAGACGCGCCGGGAGCATCGCCGGGCGGACATGGGTTAACTTGCACACAGAAGTCTCGTAAAGGGATAGTTTGGGAAATACGAATCTAACAATTGTAGTTACTGGAAAATCACCTACTGGTTCCGCCAAGTTATTTAGCATTAATGGACTTATGTAAACCTCAGAGGGATGTTATAGGCTGCCGAAGGTATTTTGGACTCTATTAGGTTCACAGTTATACCTGCGTTTACTTATCCGATAGATAGTTGTGAGCTTTTTTTACCCTTTTTTGTACAATACACGCCGCAAGACAGGGTGTCAGGTTTACACTTTCCAGCTTCTCGACTTCCTCACCGAATAATCGTGGATAGGTAAAGGCAAGAGAAGGACACGATCCGTTGGCGACTCAGTGTCAACGCGCTCAATGGCGTATGCAGATGATCGGGTTCGGCAAAAAGTGGCGCTTATCTTGGAGAATCTTTCAGATCGAAATCAACTCCGAGCTATTCCGGTTGGCGCAAGGAGATTGTTCGACACTGCGCCGCCCCGCATCCCGGCGTCCGACCGTGCAGCTAAATTTTTTTATTGCAGAAATCTCTGCGATCCAGGAAGATGGGGATGTTCATTTCCGTTTTTGTCTTCCGGCCGCCGGTTCGCCGCCGCCGCCAGACTTCGACTCTGAAAAGCCATGCCCGCGCCCATTCCAGCCTGCGAACCAGAGCGGCTGCGCGCGTTGGACCGCTACGATCTGCTCGACACACCGCCGGAGCCGGAGTTCGAGAACCTCACCACTCTCGCCGCCAAGTTCTTCGATGTTCCCATCGCGCTGATCAGCCTGGTCGATTCGGAGCGCCAATGGTTCAAGGCTTGCCACGGTTGGGGGCAACTCAAGGAGACCCCGCGCGAGGTGGCATTTTGCGCCTTCACGATTCTCGGTCATCATCCCCTGATCGTTCCCGACGCCCGGCTGGACGAGCGTTTCCGGAACAATCCACTGGTCACCGGTCCGCCCCACGTCCGTTTCTACGCGGGCGCGCCCCTGACGACCCTCCAGGGCGACAACCTCGGCGATCTCTGCCTGATGGACACGGTGCCGAGAACTCTGAGTGACGACCAGAAGACAAGTTTGACCCACCTCGCCGACACGGTGATGGCGGCCATCGAGGCGCGGCGCACGGAGCAGCGCCTCCGGCACGAAATCGAGGGGCACGAGCAAACCAGCCATCATCTCAGGGTGGTGGAGGCGAGATACAAACGCATCGCCAAAAACAGTCCCGGCGTGGTCCACCAGTTCATCCGCCGGGTGGATGGCAGCGCGGAGTTTCCCTTCGTGAGCGACGCCTGCCGCGAAATCCTCGAATTGGAGCCGGCCGCGCTCCAGGCGCGGGCCAACGCGTACTTCGAGCTGGTGTATCCGGAGGACCGTGCGGTCTACGAGCAGGCGGCGGCGGCGGCCATCGCCAGCCTGACCACCCTGGACTGGGAAGGACGTTACCTGACCCCCTCGGGCCGGCTGAAGTGGGTCCATCTCTCCTCCCATCCCGAAAGGATGGCCAACGGCGACATCCACTGGGACGGCGTGATCCTGGACATCACGGCGCGCAAGCACACCGAGTCGGCGCTACGGCAGGCGAAGCTCGTCGCCGAAGAAGCACGGGCCGCAGCCGAAAAAGCGGACAACGCCAAGAGCGAATTTCTCTCGCGCATGAGCCACGAGTTGCGCACGCCCCTCAACGCCATCCTCGGATTTGGCCAACTCCTCGAATCCAGTCCGTTGGGCGAACAGGATGCCCTCGGCGTCAAATATCTTTTGAAGGGAGCGCGCCACCTGCTGGCGCTCGTCGATGAGGTCCTCGATCTTTCCAGTGCGGAAACGGGGGCGCTGCATCTGGTGTCGAGCGACGTGGATACCGATCTCCTCGTGCAGGAATGCGTCAGTCTGGTCGCGCGCCAGGCGCAGGCGCGGGGCATCACATGCAAGGTGGAAACGGCTCCGGATGGCCCGCTTCGGGTCCGGGCGGACGAACAACGCCTGCGGCAAATCCTGCTCAACCTGCTTTCCAACGCCATCAAATACAATCGGGAAAACGGCGAGATCGTTCTCAGCCGAACGGCAATGCCGGGCGGGCGGTTGCGGTTCAGCGTCCGGGACACCGGCCTGGGCATTTCGCCGGAGGGGCTCGCGCGTCTCTTCATTCCTTTCGAGCGTCTGGAGCAGACTCGCGGCACCGTGGAGGGCACGGGTCTGGGGCTCGTGGTCTCACGACGGATCGCCGAGGCGATGGGCGGTCGCCTCGACGTGCAGAGCGAGGTCGGGCACGGCAGCACGTTCTCGTTGGAAATTCCGCAGGATGACATCCCCGCCGCATCTGCCCAGAATGCTCCCCCGCCCCACGCTCCCGACGCCGCTCAGGAAACCTCGCCCGCGGCTACCCTGCTCTACATCGAGGACAACCAATCCAACCGGCAGGTCATGGAGATGCTCTTCGCCAGCCGCCGGCCCCAGTGGACGATCTTCTGCGCCGCCGACGGCAAGGCGGGGCTGGAACAAGCGTGCCGCGTGCTGCCCGATTTGATCTTGCTGGATTTGCAGTTGCCGGAGATGCCGGGCGACGCCGTGCTTGGCAACCTGCGCAACCATCCGCAGACGCAGGCGATCCCCGTCGTTATCCTCAGTGCGGATGCGACGATTCGGAGTCAGGCCCTGCTCATCAACGGCGGGGCGGACGATTATATCTCCAAACCGTTTGGAGTGGACGACTTGCTCTGTCGCCTCGACCGGGTCCTGCGCAAAACCCGCCGTCTGCCTTGACGCCGCAGGTCGATCCGGAGATCGGCGTCACGCCGTCTCGAAGCCGTTTTCCCTGATGACCCCACGATACCAGTCGAACGACGACTTCGGCACCCGCCGCTGGGTCGGGTAATCGACGTACGTCAGTCCGAACCGTTCGCGGTAGCCGCTGTCCCACTCGAAATTATCCAGCAGCGACCACACGAAATATCCCGCCAGCGGCACACCATCGGCGATAGCGCGATGCGCTTCGCGCAGGTGCTCCCGTAGGAAGTCCACCCGCTCGGGATCGTGGCAGCGGCCTTCCGGGTCGAGGTAATCGCGGAACGACGCGCCGTTCTCACTGACGAGCAACGGCAGCGCGCCCGTGTATTCCTGCCGCACGCGGGTCAGCACTTCGTAAAGGCCCGCCGGGTCGATTGGCCAACCCATCGCGGTGGTTGGTCCCGGCGGCGCGGGATAAAAAGGATTGCCGTGAGCCATCCCGACGTAGGTCGGGTTGTAATAATTGACACCCAAGAAATCGACCGGCGTATGAATCGTCGCAAGATCACCGTCGCGCACGAAGGACCAGTTTTGGGTTGCCTCGCGGTAACGTTCCAGCACATCGTCCGGATACTCGCCGTGGAAGATGGGGTCGAAGAACAGCCGGTTCTGCTCGCCATCAACGCGTCTCGCGGCGGCCGTGTGGCCTGGATGGTCCGGCGCGATAGGGCGAACCGGCGTGTAGGCGAGCACGGGGCCGAAACGAGTCTTCACCTGACCCTCCGTCGGACGCAGCGCGCGCACAACCTTGCCATGAGCCAGGAGCAGATGGTGCGCGGCGGTGAGAGCCGAGTTATCGTCGGCCAGGCCGGGCGCGTGTCGGCCGATGCCATGACCGAGCCAAGCAGAGGTATGCGGTTCGTTTTGCGTGATCCACCACGGGACCTGCGGGGACAGGGCATCATGCAGGATGGCGGCGTATTCGACGAAGCGGTCAACGGTGTCGCGTGCCAGCCAGCCGCCGCGATCCTGCAAGGCCTGGGGAAGTTCCCAATGATAGAGCGTGAGCGCCGGGACGATGCCACGCGCCTGGAGGCCGTCCACCAACCGGCGGTAGTAGTCGAGCCCCTTCGCGTTGGCGGGACCGCGTCCGTCCGGCTGGATGCGCGGCCATTGCACCGAAAAGATGTACGCTTTCAGACCGAGGGAGGCCATCAGGTCGAGGTCGGCGTCGAGCTGGCGCGGGTCGTAGGTGTTGCAGGCGCGGTCACCCGTGTCGCCGTGGAGGATGTGGTCGGGGAGATGGGTGAAACGATCCCAGATCGACGGCCCCTTGCCGTCGGCATCCGCCGCGCCTTCGATCTGGTAGCCGGAGGTCGCCGCGCCCCAAAGGAAGTTTTTTGGAAAGGAGTATTGCATCGGGGTTCGGCGGAACAGGCGGCAACGCCGCCGGTCGTTTTAAGGTAGGGATGGCTCTCCGAGCCAGTCCCTAATTTCGTTTGGAAACGTGTCGTGGCAGTGACGGCTATCCAATCCAAAATTAGGGAACGGCTCGGAGAGCCATCCCTACCTTGTTTGGAACGCCTTCGGCAGGAAAATCGCTGCTTTCCAACAGCGCCGCCATCATCTCCTCGCAACCCTGACGGTCTTCTTCGTCGAATCGACCCGGCCGAGGGCTGTCGAGATCGAGCACGCCCAGGATCGTCTCGCCCCGCATCAGCGGCACGACGAGTTCCGAACGCGACGCCGCGTCACAGGCGATGTGCCCGGGAAACGCGTGCACGTCGGCCACCACCAGCGAACGGCGTTGCGCGAACGCCCCGCCGCACACCCCCCGTCCCAACGCGATGCGCACGCAAGCCGGTTTGCCCTGGAACGGCCCGACGACGAGTTCGCCGCCGCGCCAAAGGTAGAAACCCGCCCAGTTCAGTTCGGGTAGGTGCTGGAAGATCAGCGCGGAGGTGTTGGCGAGGTTCGCCAGCCAGTCGCGTTCGCCCGCGAGCATCGCGCGAAGCTGGCCGGTGAGTTCCGCATACAACTCCGCTTTGCTCCCGGTCTCGATGGCTGCCGTCGCAAACATGGAAAAGAACGCGCCGACCGTTATTTTTTCTGCGTGGCTGCCGTTTCGATCTCGGCCCATTCTTCCCTGGTGAGTTCGAGGTCGGCGGCGGCGACGTTTTCTTCCAGGTGCTCCACCGAACTCGTCCCCGGGATCGGCAGGATGACGGGCGAACGGTGCAGCAGCCACGCGAGCGCGAGTTGGGCCACCGTTGCTTCGTGGCGCTTGGCCACCTCGTCGAGCACGCCGCCGGGTTTCGCCAGATCACCCGCCGCCACGGGGAACCACGGGATGAAGCCGATGCCGTTTTCCTCGCAGTATTTGAGCGTGTCCTCGCTCTTGCGGTTACCGATGTTGTACTCGTTTTGCACACTGACAATTTTGACCGTCTTGGCGGCGCGCTCGATCTCGTCCGGCTTGACCTCGGACAGGCCGATGTGGCGGATTTTGCCCTGCTTTTGCAACCGGCCCAACGCGCCGAGACTCTCCTCGACAGGCACCTTGGGGTCGATGCGGTGGAGTTGGTAGAGGTCGATGCAATCCACCTTCAACCGGCGCAGGCTCATCTCGACCTGCTGGGCGAGGTACTCGGGACGGCCGACCGGCATCCAACGGTTCGGCCCCTGGCGGGTGAGTCCGCCCTTGGTGGCGATGACCACGCCCTCGGCGTACGGGTGGAGCGCCTCGCCGATGAGCCGTTCGCAGACATCCGGCCCGTAGCTGTCGGCGGTGTCAATGAAATTAACGCCAAGTTCCACGGCCCTGCGCAGAACGGCCTTGGCGGTCTCGGGGTCTTTCGGTTCGCCCCAGATGCCGTTGCCGGTGAGGCGCATCGCGCCGTAGCCGAGGCGGTTGATAGGTAGATCGCCGCCGAGGGAAAACGTGCCGCTCGCGGCGGCGTGGGTCGAAGAGGTTGAAGCCATACGTGATAGAAGATTACGCCGTTCGACAAAAGAGCGGATGCTTACAACGCCTGCCGACGCGAGATCACGGCGTACAGCGGGTCGCCCTCCTCGCCCGGCGAACGGTCGAGCGTCTCGACGCGCGACCAGTATTCCGCTCCGGCCGCGCGGAAGAGCGCCGCCACGACCCCGCACCGCCCGATGTCGTCGAGCGCGTGCCAGATCGCCACGGCCTTGCTGGGAAAACAGCGGTTGGAGAACGTCACCACCAGCGGCGCGCCGGGCCGCAGCACGCGCGCCGTTTCGCGCAACACGGCGATGGGGTCGGTCAGATAATCGATGGACACGCACAGGCCCGCCGCGTCGAACTCCCCGTCGCCGAACGGCAGCCGCGTGTTTTCGTTGAGATTTTGCACGACGGACTCGGACAGGCGCGGGTTGGCGGCGAGTTCGTCGCGGTTCATCCCCAGACCGACGACCCGCCGGTACTCGACATCCGGCGGCAGGTGGCTGACCCAACTGCTCATCAGGTCGAGCACCGCGCCACCGGCGGGGAAATATTCCCGGTAAAGCTGCGTGACGGCCGCGATGGCCCCGGCGTCGATGTGGGTCACGAAACGAGGCACGGCATAGAATCGCTCATCAGGGGACTCATCGTCACGACGAAACCACTCGCGAGGCAGAGGGTCGGGCATCGACCAGGAGAAACGTTCTCGACGCCGGGTCTGTCAACGCCCGGCCGGAAGGAATCCGGGTGTCGCAAAATTTGCTTGCCAGCGGACGAATCCGTCATTGACCACGGTGCTCGAAAAAGACATACCGCTTGCGTGCCAGCGTTTTCCTACTTCAAAACCAAGAGTCCTGACCTGCTCATCAAGGAATCCGAGGAGCCGGGACGGGCGTTGAAACGCTCGCTCGGTCCGGTGGACCTGACCTGCGTGGGCATCGGCGCGATCATCGGCGCGGGCATTTTCGTGTACACCGGCACCGCCGCGGCGGGCGATAACCCGGCGACCGCCGACGCGATGAGCACTCCGGTCCTCAATTATCTCCAGCATTGGGCTACCCATGCGCCGCTGGTCCTCGGCCGGTCGGGGGCGGGACCGGGTCTGGTCTTCTCCTATCTGCTCGTGGCCATCGCGTGCGGCTTCGCGGCGCTCTGCTACTCCGAACTGGCCGCGATGATCCCGGTCTCGGGCTCGGCGTACACGTACTCGTACGCGACCCTGGGCGAGATCGTGGCGTGGATCATCGGCTGGGACCTCATCCTCGAATACGCGGTCGGCAACATGGCCGTGGCGGTGGGTTGGTCGCAGTATTTCGTTGCGTTGTGCCACTCGGCCTTCCATCTCAAATTCCCCTTGTGGCTGGTGTCCGACTACGGGACGGCCATGACGACCATCGGCAAGGGCGGCGACGCGCTGGAACCCTATTCGTCCACGGCGCTGCCGACCTTTATGGGCCACGCGTTTGCCATGAACCTCCCGGCACTCGTGATCGTCGCCCTGGTGACGATCCTGCTCGTGCGCGGCGTGCGAGAGAGCGCGCACGCCAACACGGCCATCGTCATGCTCAAGGTCGCCGTCGTCATTTTCTTCATCGCCTTCGGTGCGTTCTTCGTGGACCAGAAAAACTGGCATCCCTACATGCCCAACGGGTTCGGCGGGGTGATGAGCGGGGCGGCCATCATCTTCTTCGCCTACATCGGCTTCGACGCCGTTTCGACGACGGCCGAAGAATCGCGCAACCCGCAACGCGACCTGCCCATCGGCATGATCGCCAGCCTCGTGGTCTGCACGATCCTCTACGTGCTGATGACCGGCGTGCTGACCGGCGTGCGCCCGTACCTCGACTACATGGACTCCGCCGCGCCGGTTGCCACGGCCTTTGCGAACAAACCGTGGGTGCAGGCGGTCCTCAGCGCGGGTGCGCTGGCGGGTATGACCTCGGTGCTGCTCGTTTTTCAATATGGACAGCCGCGAATCTTCATGTCGATGGCGCGCGACGGGTTGCTGCCGCCGTACTTCGCGCGGGTGCATCCGGTGTTCCGCACGCCGCACGTCACCACGATCTGGACGGGCGTGGCCGTCGGCAGCGTGGCGATGTTCACGGACATCAGCACCCTGGGCGACCTGACGAGCATCGGGACTCTGTTTGCGTTCGTGCTGGTGTGCATCGGGGTGTGCGTGCTACGCCGCACGGACCCGGACCGTAAACGGCCTTTCCGCACGCCGCTGGTGCCGTTGATCCCGATCCTTGGCGCGTTGATGTGCGGGGCGCTGATGCTCGCCCTGCCCCTGACGACCTGGGGGCGGTTTTTCATCTGGCTGGCCATCGGACTGGCGATCTATTTCTTCTACGGCGTGCGTCACAGCCGCCTGCGCAACGGACAGGGCGTGGAGAAGTTGCCCGACGACGCGCGCGTCTGAGCCGCTACGCAGCCCCGGTAGCATCCGCTTGGCATCCCGTTCCAGCCCCGGTAGCATCCGCTTGGCATCCCGTTCCAGCCCTGGCAGCATCCGCTTGGCATCCCGGTTTCCAGCCCTGGCAGCATCCGCTTGGCATCCGGTTCCAGCCCCGGCAGGGGCGCAAGAATTTAGCCCACGGCGTGAGCCGTGGGTGGACCGAGCGCAGCACGTTAGCCCCGGCAGGGGCGTAAGAAAAGACGCTGGCCTCCGCGAGAGTGCCTGGCGGGTTTTCTTACGCCCCTGCCGGGGCTAGGCGGAAACCGTTCCCTTTCCCACGGCTCACGCCGTGGGCTAATTTCTTACGCCCCTGCCGGGGCTGAAGAACAAGCGGGCAGATCGGGGAAGTCTCAGTGCAACCCCAGCACGTTGAACACGAGGAACAACCCGGCAGCGAACAACCCCGCGCCGAGCAACACGCACACCGGCAGCGTCAACACCCAGGCGAGCAGGATGTTCCGCAACGTTTCCTTCTGCAACCCGGCATGGTTGGCCGCCATCGTGCCCGCGACGCCCGAGGACAGGATGTGCGTCGTGCTCACCGGCAGACCGAAATGGTCCGCCGCCAGGATCGTGCCCATCGCCACCAGCTCCGCCGACGCGCCTTGCCCATAGGTGAGGTGGCTCTTGCCGATCTTCTCGCCCACCGTCACCACGATGCGCTTCCAGCCGACCATCGTGCCCAGGCCCAGCGCGAACGCCACCGCCACCTTCACCCACAGCGGGATGTACTTCGGTCAGCTTGTCGGCCTCATCGCCGTAATTCGTCGCCGCCTCCTTCTCCTTGGGGTCGGTGAACTTCCCCAGCTTCGCCAGCTTGCCCAGCGCGGAACTGACCAGGTAGAGGTTGGTGCGCACCGCGCGGCGCGAGTCGATGGGGACATCGTTCAGGTTGGCCTTGCCGTTGAGCATGTCGTAGACGCCGTGCGCCTTCTCGGCCACCGCGGGGAAAGTCTGGTCGCTGAACTTGCCGTCGGACCTGATGAAATCGGAAAGCACCTTCTCGGCATCTTCGTCGGAGATCGTCACGCCCGGAGACTTCTTGCTCAAGCTGTCGGCGGTCTGCTGCGAGTACATGACGACCGATTGCATCATCTTCGGGTCGGAATGCATGTGCAGTGCGTACGCTCCCGGCAGCACGCCGATGAGGATGAGCATCAGCAGGCCCTGCCCCTTCTGGCCGTCGTTGGAACCGTGCGCGAAGCTGACCCCCGTGCAGGTCAGGATCAGTAGCGAACGCACCCACAGCTTCGGCGGCTGCTCACCCTCCGGGGCCTGGTAGAGGTCCGGCTGCTTGACCGTCGCCTTGAGCAACAGCAGCAGTCCGCCCGCGCAGACGAACCCGATGATCGGCGAGATGAGCAGCGCCGTGAACGTCTTCTCCACCTTGGCCCAGTTCACGCCCTCGCCGAAGCGGTGGCCGGGCTGCATCAGCGAATTGGCCAGCCCCACGCCCGACGATCGCGCCGATCAGCGAGTGCGAGGAACTGGCCGGCAGCCCCATGTACCAGGTGCCCAGGTTCCAGATGATCGCCGAGATCAACAGCGCGAAAACCATCGCGTACCCCGCCGCCGAGCCGACGTGCAGCACCAACTCGACCGGCAGCAGCGCGATGACCCCGTAGGCCACGCCGCCCGTGGAAACCAGCACGCCGATCAGGTTCCAGATGCCCGACCAGACGACCGCGATCCAAGGCCGCAGCGAATGGGTGTAGATGACCGTGGCCACGGCGTTGGCCGTGTCGTGGAAACCGTTGACGCACTCGAAACCGAGCGCCAATGCCACCGCCAAAACCAGGAAAAACCCGCTGCCATTCGAAACCGCTTCACCAAAAAAATGCATGGGGCAAATCCCTACCCACGCGATTGTCCGAGCGAAACAAGGGCCGCGTGACGTTTTCGTCACGTAGCTTCACCGTTTTCCCGCCTTCTACCTCCCTCCCTACTTCCTCGCTGGTTTGGAAGACCGCGCAGGCCGATTACTCTGGTCTGTCAGGTCGTGACACCCCCGAAAATGGACGATTGACCCTATTCCACTCGGGGGCTGGTTGCGGCGAACATTCTTCCGTGGTAAAAGAAAAATCTCGCAAGAAGGTCCGTGAAAGCGTCCGACCCTCCCGCCGCTCTGTCCCCCACCCCCGCCGTTCCCGGGCAAAGCCTGTCCTCGCACGCGATCCATCCCCCCATCGCCCGGAGCATGTCGTCATGCCTACGATCAGTGACTCTATTTCAGGTTACCAAGCCACCGTTGTCACCGGCATCTACATTGCCCGGGGCGAAGACACGCTAGGCCCGTACAATTCCGTTGAAGCGTCCGCGCTGGTCATCGGCGGTTACCTACACCGCGATGATTACGCGGCGCGCAACGGCGACCCCGCCTGGGTGCCGCTCGCCGATTTCCTGCTGCCCGCGTTTTCGCCACCCGCCGAACCCGCGCCGGCCCCCGTGCCCTCCCGGCCTGCCGTTTCCGCGACGCATCCGCACCGTTGGCGGCGTCTGGCGGCAGCGTTCCTGATCCTCCTGGCAGCCCCCCTCCTCATCGCGGGCGGGATGCACTGGTTCGGGCATCGTCAGGTCGAGAGTCGTGCCACCGCGCTTCCGCCTGCGCCGAAAGCCGAAATTTCCCGCCCGCCTGCGCCTACACCGATGACGCTGCCGTCGGTGGCGGCGGCGGTTCTTCCCGTGGTCGGCGAGGTCCCGCCGCCCACGCCGGTGGCGGATGGTCCTTTGCACGGGTCGCTCGCGTTTCCCCTGCCCGGCGGCAGCCAGATTCCCCTCGCCGGGGTGCGCGTGTCGGCTTATCCACTGACGGCGCTGGAACCGGCTCTCGACCAGGAAAACGCCGCCGCTCTGGCCGCCCGCACCCGGCTTGATCCCCAGATCGAAACCGCCGAGGCCGAACGCACCAGACGCCTCGCCGAAGCACAGTCAGCCCTCCAGGCGTGGCGCGACGCCAACCCGGCCGATCCGTTATACAAGTCGTTGCGCTTCGCCAGCACCGGGGCCAAAACCGCCGCTAAAACTGCCGAGGACGACTACCGTTATCTGGTCGATGAGCGCACCGCCGCGGCTGGTGGCGAGGTTTATTTCCACGGCCTGCCCGAACCCGCCGTCGCCACGGACACCGACGGCCAGGGCGGTTTCACGTTGGCGCTGCCGCCCGGCGAGGAGCCGTACGCCGTGGCGGCCTGCGCGCGCCAGACGGCCGACGACGGCACGGTCCGGTCGCGCTATTGGCTGGTGCAGCTTTCTCCCGCGCAACGGGCCGGTCGGGAGAGCATCCGGCTCGATGAGAAGAACGTTTCCTCTGCCCCCGCGCCCGAGTCGCTGATCCACACGGCGGATTGACGCCGCGCGAAGTCCGGCGGTAGGATCGGAGGGGAGTTCCGTTTCCCCCCGCCATGAAGAAAGCTGCTTTTTCCCTGTCGATCTTTTGCTGCGCTGCCCTCGTCGCGGTTTGCGCCCCGCTGGAAATCATCAGCCAGGACGACGCCAGCCAGGAGGAATACAAACCTGGGTGGGCGTCCGGCAAGAACGGCGGGAATGGCTTCGGCAAATGGAACCTGCAAACGAAAACGGGTGGCGGCGACCATTCGCACGCCGGTTTTTACGTGGCGAGTACCTCCGATAAATCCGATCTCAACGGCATCGCCGACGACGGCAAGGCGTTCGGGCTTTACGCGAACGGCTCGGCCTTCGAGGTGGCTGCGGCGTTCCGGCCGTTCGACCGGCCGTTGCAAGCGGGCCAGTCGTTTTCGTTGCTGATGGAGCACGGGCAGTTCGTGCGGAAATACGACGCGGACAGTTCGGACAGCGGTTCGTGCGGGGTGACGCTCTTGCAGGACACCAACGCCACGAGCACGGATGATTACAATAAAGGCTCGCGCTTCGAGTTCGGATACTTCCAGGGCGATGCCGCCTATGTGATCTTCGACGGCGACGGCAAAAAGAAACTCGACGTTCCGTTCACCGACTCCGGTCTGGCCGTGACGCTGACCCTCCTGACGCCGGACACGTACAATCTGGAGGTCACGGTGCTCGCCTCGAAAAAGACTTATCATTTCGATGGCCGCAAACTGGCCGGGACGGCCGGCAATGCCATCGGCGGTTTTTGTCTGTTCGACCGCAACGGGGAAACGTACGACGTGTTTTTCAACGGCTTCCAGGTCTTGCAGAAGCCGTGATTCCCCTTCAATCCCCGCTGCCGACGACGATCCCCGTGAGCGGCGGCACCGTGACGCTCAGCGTTTCGCCGGCCGCTTTGACTTCCGCCGCCGGCTGCGCGCCGGGCGTGGTGAACAGGATTTTCGGTTTCACCAGGACGGCAGGCGGCACGCGCAAGGCCAGCGTCCGCGGATCGCTGCTGCGGTTGATGACGACCACCAGACTCTCGGCCGCCGTCTGCCGGGAAAACGCCAGCGCATCCGCCTGGTCATCGGCGTCGAGCAGCGTATAACTCCCCCGGCACAACGCCGGATGCGCGCGGCGCAGCGCGATGGCGTCGTGATAATACCCAAATAAGTCCTTGTCGAACGCCACCGCCTGCGGCTCCTCGCCGGCCGGGTTGCGCGGGTCGATGGTCTGCGCGGCGTACTGCAAATCTTCCCAGACCATCGGCTGCCGGTTGTCGGGATCGGTCGCACCCCACATCCCCGCCTCGTCGCCATAATAAATCATCGGCGCGCCGACGTAGGTCATCTGTTCGAGCACGATCAGACGCTGGATAGCCCGGTCGCGTTCGTTCGGCTGGCGGATCAGGTAACCGGGAGCCGTGCGCAGGTCGTTATGGGTGTTGTACTCGATCTGTTCGGGATCGGGGTACGGATTCCTCTCGCCGTTGACGACCATCGACGCCAGCCGGTCCGTGTCGTGCGAGTCCATGAGGTTTTGCATCACGTAGGCGTCGGCCGTCGGCAGGGCGTTGCGGCGCGCGTCGATCAGCCGCGCAAATTGCGTCGGGGTGAGATGATTATCCGCGAGCCAACCCTTGACCGGGATAGCGAACCCGTAGTAATTCATCGCCGCCGAGAACCCACCGCTATTGATGAGCCAGCCCGGGTCCTTCCACGTTTCGGCGGAGGTGTACGCCTGCGGGTTGATCCGGCGGACGTGGGCGTTCCAATCGGCCCAGAACTCCGGCGGACGCTCGTCGGCCACGTCGAGCCGCCAGCCGTCGATGCCGTTGGCCGGGTTGCCCTTGCCCTCGGGGTCCATCCAGCGGCGCGTGGCGTCGAAGATGTATTTCTTCGGCCCCGGTGCCATGTCGTGCCCGCCCTTGGCCGATGCAAAGATGGGTAACGTCTTGTGCCCCCACCAACCGGCGTAGTCAAACTCGTTGCGCACCGTCGTCGGGTCGTCGAAGGAACGCACCACGTACCAGTCCTTGTAGGGCGACGCCTGCTGCTTTTCCTGGAGGTTCTTGAACGCGAAAAAATCGCGCCCGGTGTGGTTGAACACGCCGTCGAGGATCACTTTCATCCCGCGCGCGTGCGCTTCCTTGATGACCCGCAAAAACAGCTTGTCGGCCGCCGTCCAGCGCCACGTCGCCGGGTCGCTCGTTTCCGTGTCGATCAACGCGAAGTCGCCGGTCGGATCGGGTCCGAAATACGGGTCGATGTGATGGTACGAGTTCCCGTCGTACTTGTGCATCGAGCGCGCGTAGAAAAGCGGGCAAAAGTACAGCGCGTTGACGCCCAGGTCGTGGAGGTAATCCAATTTGTCGAGCACTCCCTGGAGATCGCCGCCGTAGCGCCGCTCGAAAACGCCGTGCTGGTAAAAGTCCGGCCCCTCCGCTTTTTCCCAATCGTCGCGCGCATACCAGTCGGCTGTCCACGACGAAATCCGCCAATCCTTGCCAGCCTGGACAGGCGGTTCCAGCGACGCCCGGGTCGGGTCGTTCTTCGGATCGCCGTTGCGGAAGCGTTCGGGGAAAATCTGATACCAGACCGCGTCCGCCGCCCAATCGGGAACCTGTTTGCTGGCGAGGTCAGGCGGCGCGGCCCGACCGGGAGCAGGCAGGACCAGAAACGCGGCAAGGAGGAAGATGCGGGAAAGAAAAGGTCTTTGCATGGGGGCTATGCACGATAAACGCCTGCCGTGCGGACCGTCCACCGACGATCCGCGAAAACCGTCCTCGCGCGGGTCACGCGGCGATGCGTGCGTGCAAGTGGCCCCACCCCGTCGCCAGACGGCGTCGCGCGCGATACAGGAGAACGGCGGCGCACAGGCCGCCACTCCATAGGGTTGCCGGCTCGGGAACGGCCGTCAGTTCAAAATCCGTCGTCGTGTAGGTTGCCAGAAACGATTGCCCGCCGAACGTGTACGTCGAGCCGTTCGTGATCCCGCTGAAAGTGCCGCTCAGGCCCGTGCTGCTGACCAGATCGAGGACCGCCCCGCTCGTGAACGTCCCGGTCCCCACGTTGATCGCCAGGGTTGCACTACCCAGGGTAACAGTCCCCGTAGACACCAGTTTATCGTAGCTCGAACTGCTGTTGAGATCGAAAACGGCGGTACTGCCACTACTGAGGGTCAGAGCCCCCGTGGTCAACTTACCGACGGCAGCCGTTGAACCCGCCGTGCCGACGAGGCCGGGGTTGATCGTGCCGCCGGAAGCGACTCCGACCGTGCCGTTGACGGTGCCCGTGCCACCCAGGGTGCCGGTGCTGTTGACGGTCACCGCGCTGCCGCTGTTGGTGCTGCCGTTGACGAGCAGGGTGCCCGCGTTCACGGCGGTGGGGCCGGTGTAGCTGTTGGTAGCGGTCAGCGCCAGGACGCCCGCGCCGCTTTTGACCAGACCGCCGCCCGCGAAGCCGCCGAGGTCCTGCGAGAGGGTCAGAGTCGTGCTGGAATTCGTGACCGCGATCCCGGACGTGGAGGCTTGCAGGGCATAATTCCCGAGACGCGTGCTCGTGGTGGTCGCGCCCGTGTATTGCAGCGTGCCGGTGGTCAAAAAGTAATTGCCCGAGCCAAGCGTGGAAGTGCTCAGATCGGCCACGGACAACACGCCGCCGGAGACCACGTTGGAACTGGTCAACGAGCTGCCAACGCCCGTCGTCACGTTCAGCGTGCCCGCGCCCGTTTTCCAGAACTCCGAGCCGCTCGAAGTGAGGGTGCCGCTCAGCGTCGCGGTATCCCCGGAGGCCACGCTGAAGTAGGTGTCGCCGTTGGTATTGCTGCTCGAAAGATTGATCGTGTTGGTGATGACCGGCGAATCGGTGCGCGCGAAGCCGAGCGTGGCACCGGCCGCGACGTACACCGTGCCGGTCCCGAGCGTGCCGGTGGTGCCGCCGTTGCCCACTTGCAAGGTGCCGCTGTTGATCGTCGTCGAGCCCGTGTAAGTATTCGCCCCGGCCAGGATCGTGGTGACCGTCGAGGTGTTGAGATAACTGAGCGTCCCTCCATCACCAATCGCATCTCCAATCGTCACGGACTGACCGGAACCTCCGTACACGTTGAACGTGTTTCCGTTCAGAAAGATACTGCTGCCCGTGAACGCCATGCTGCCCGCGGAGGCATTGATGTTCATGTAATGGTACACGTTCAACTGAAACGTGACCGTCTGGAGGTTCGTGCTGTCGTTTTCGATGGTGGGATTCGCGCCGCCGTAATCGTAAAAATTGATCGCGTTGCCGCTGAGGGTGAACGCACCTGCCCCGGAATTGAAGTAGATTTGAAACCCGCCGCTGCCTGCCGTGTAGTTGTTGTTGGCGTTCAGCTTCGTGGTGCCACCGAAATTCAGGTAACTCTGCAGGCTGGACGGCGCGGACCCGCCCCAGTTACCGCCTGTTCCCCAGTTGTTATCCGAACCACCGCCGGTCCAGGTGTAAGTGCTTTGCGAGAAGGCCGCGGAAGCAGTCGCCAGCAGCACCGACAGCACGGCACCCGCCAGCCCGAAGCCGGAATGGCGCGGGTGAACGGTTCGGGGGGACATCGAGCGGCAGGGGATTACCGACAGGAGGAATTGATTTGCGAACGAAGGCCGGGAAGACACGCCCGGCGGTCAGCGGCGGCGGCGCGCGACGACCAGCCCGGTCAGACCGACGGCGATCAACGCGATGGCGGACGGCTCGGGCACCACCGACAGATTATTGAAATAAAGGTTGTCCCCGCTGGCGTTATTCGCGTTGGAATTGTACAGCGTGAACGAAGTCAGCCCGCTGGTGGCCGGGAGCGGCACGCTGATCGAATTCGTCGCCGCCGCCCCGCCCGTCGCCGATGTCCGTGAAATCGTGAACAGTCCGGCGGTCGCCGACTGCTGCGTGTACCCCAGCGTAAAGACGGAATCAGCAAAGTACGCGAACCCGGTCGAAGTCGCCGCGTTGGTGCCCGCGTGATAATAGTACCCGTCCGCCCCGGTGCCGGACTGGCCCACGTCGAAGTTGAAAACCTGCGTCCCGCTGACCAGGAGATTCAGCCCCTTGTCCCCGTTACGGAAGTTCACCGCCAACTGGATCGAGAACGTCTGGCCCAACGTCAACGCGCCGCCCGCGAACGTCCGCGCGGCGTTGGCGAATGCCCCGGAAGGGTTCGCAAACATCCCGAACGACTTGCCGCCGGTATTGATGTTGCCCGAGCCGGCGGTCGAATCGCCCAGGAAATATCCGGCGAAGAGGGACGTGCCGTTGCTGTTGTTTCCCGTCAGGTCCCATGCGCCGAAGCCGGTGCCGCCGTTCGTGCCATTGGTCCAGCTCGCGTAGTTACCGGCGTTGTCCGACCCCACCGTGGCGGCGGAGGCCAGGCCCGCCAGCGACAGCGCGGCGGCGGCAACCAACCCACCGGCGAACCGGGATGCGAGGCGGGAGCGAAACAGGCGGGAGGCGGGGGGAATCGTCATAAGGGGGTTGGCGGCGGGTTTTAACAACACCGCCAAGGCCGGCCATATTGGAGGATTCTGCCCGGGACAGTCAAGCGGTTTCGCCACGCGCCAACCCGCGTTTTTAGTAGACAGTTCACTGGAGCACTCTCACGCGGTAGAACTCCTTCGCGTTTGCCGACGTATCCGTGTAGGTCGTCGCGGTCCCCGTGGCGGTCACGGTGCCGGAAACCGCCGCGTACGTGCCCGTCACGAGATCGCTCGTCGCCTCGACCACGTACTGCTTGCCCACGACGCTGCTCCAGGTGATCTGCGTCGTGTGCGCCGACGTGCTGCGCACGACCCCGGTGATGCGCAGGGTGGAGGTCGCGTCGAGCGGGTTCGTCCCGGCGAGGTCCTCGGCGGCGTTGCTCTGGCCGTCGCCGTCGGCGTCGGCGTTGGGGTCGAGCACCGGGACGCCCGTGCTGGCGGCGCTCAACGCGCCTTCGACCCCGGCGTTGTTCACGGCGTCGATCCGCGCATAGAGCGTCTGGCCCGGCATGACGCCGGTCAGCATGTAGGTCGTCACGTTGCCCACCAACCCGTTGAACACGACGTTCTGACCGGCCGCGTCGGTGCTGACGATCAGACGGTAGCCCGAGATGCCGCCGTACGGGTCGCTGACGGCCGACCAGTTAAAGGTCGCGCTGTTGCCCAGGGCATAGCCTTTCGCGGAAGCCGGGACGGTGTCGGCCGGCGGCGGGGTAACGTCGTAGAGCTTGAGGTACTGCGCCTCGAAGGGGGCCGTCGTCCAACCCGCGTTGGTGGTAGGCACCGGGTTGAGCGAGACGTACAGGCCGTTGTCGAGCAGGCTGTCGCCCGTGACGTTGCCGGGGATGAGGTAGTTGTTCCGGCGCGTGCCATCCTGGCCGAGATAGGCGGCAGATGTTACGCACGTTGTAAGTGCGCCCGCGCAGGATGCCGAAGAGGTTGGCGTTGCCTCTGGTTGACGTTGACGTTGAAAAAACCCGCCTGCGTGTTGTTGCGATCCAGATTCACGAAACCGAGCACCACGTCACTCACTCCCGGGTAACCCGTGGCGTTCGCGTACTTGGCGACGGAAAAGATGCTCTGCGGCACGCTGCCGTTGGTCTGGTTGAGGTAATAACGGTTCGACGAACGCAGCGCCGGACTGAATTCCCGCGCCTGTCCCACCGACGCGAAGTCCGGGTAGAGCTGCTGGAGCGCGAACGTCTGGTTACCCAACACCGGGCCGAGCGAGTTGAAGAGTTTGAAGTTGACGATGGGCTTGCCGAAGTTCAATTCGTAGTGGTCGAAGCCGAAGACGTAGGGGTTATTGCTCGAATCGTACGCGGTCGAGATGCCGTTTTCCTGGCCGTAAAAAACCATCGGCACGCCGTCGATGGTGCCGCTGACCATGTAGCGGATGAGGGCCTGATACGGGTCGGCGTACTTTTCCTCGTCGTGCGAGGTGGAGTTCATCAGGACGAGCGCCTGCCCGTAAGACGACCGGCGCTGGTCGAAGATGTCCCGGTAATTCTGCGCCGTGGTCGCGTTCTGGAACGGGAACACGATGTTCTCGTTCAGGACGTCGAAGTGCCGGTTGGAGCGGTAGGTCACCGCGCCGCCGTCGAGCGATTCGGTCATGAACACGAAGTTCCATTTATAGCAGCGCGCGACGTTGATGATGTATTCCCAGCATTGCGGCGGCAGTCCCTGGCCGAAGTCCGCGCGCAGACCGTCGATGCCCTTGCTGTCGGCGGCCAGACGCGCGACGGGATCGGTGTGCGTGCTGTTCTTGTAAGGGTTGCCATTGGCGTCGCCGTGGCCGGTTTGTCCGAGCCAGTAGGGCACGTATTGCGCGAAATACTGCCAGACGTTACGCGTGATGTTGTTGTTCGCGCCGTTGGACATGAAGTCGCTGCTGTTCCAGTTCGGATCGCCGTTGGGATAGGCGCTGTTGCCCAGGTAACCGAAGAACTGGTCACTCTTCGTTGAGATAGTTGCCGTCGTCGGCGTCGTTCACGTCCACCAGCGCGGAGTACGTGCCGAAATAGATGTCGTGCACATCGGTGAATTTGCCGAAGTCCCCGCGGTCCGGCGCGAGGGCGATGGTGTTGGCACTAGAAGCGCGTTGCGCATAATTGCCCGCGAGCGAGAAGAACCGCGCCTCGACGTTGCGAATCTCGCTGGTATAACCCGCGCCGCTCGCCGGTGAAAACAGATTCACGCCGTTGTTACCCATCTCGGTATCATAGGAGGTATGATTGAAAGGAGCGTCGAGCATGACACCGACGCCCGCCGTGTCGGCCGCGGCCACGAACGACGCGAACTCCGCCTTGGCCACGCCGCGCGGGCTGGTGGCGTAGGCAGGATCGGTCGGTGGCACCGGACTGGGATCGTTGGCCGAGGGCGTGGTCGAACCGGCGAATGCCCTTGCCCATCAACGGCATGATCTCGAAGAAATTTTTCACCGCGTACGGGCTGCCGACCGAGTATGGGGCGCTCGTGTTCGGGTCGGTCTGGCGGCCGTCGATGCCGTCGGGATGGATCGGCTGGAACCACACCCAGTTGCAGCCGAGGTTCGTTGAGGTACGATGAGGTTCCAACGCTTGGTGCTGTCGTGCAAGTCGGCGAACGTGCTGCGCTGGCCCGGCTGGTCGCCGGCGGCGTCGATGTTGAGCGCGTTGAGTTCGTAGAGCTGGATGTCGCGCGCCTGCGTGGGTGAGACGACGAGGGCGTGGTCGCGCCGGCCGTTCGTGGTGTAATAAACCCACGGGTTGGTGTTCGCATCCGTGACCGCGCCGGACGGCCGGGGGGCGGTGGCAGTGGGCGCTTTCCCGGCGACGCGGCGGCCGGCGGTGGCGTTGGTGCCGGCGGAGAGCTTGTAACGGGCCGTCAGGCGGTACGCGCCGGTCTTGTTCGCGTACAACGTCGTCGTGATAGCCACCGCCCGGGGCGGCGGTCATCGCATACGCCTTGTAATAATGGCTGTCGTCGGTGCCGACCACGTCGCCGCTCGGCGGTTCGATGCCCTCCTGCGTGGCGATGCCGAAGGAGTCCGTGTAAGCCAGCGTCGCGTAGTCACGGCGGTTGAGGTTCGTGTAAACCTGTACCGTGCTGGGATCGACGGCCGCCGTGCCCGGATCGAAGAACACCGTCACCGGCATGCTGGTCGCCCGTTGATCTCGTTGACGAAGACGTGCGTGGTCGTGTAGTTGGCCGAAACGGCGTTCACGGTCAAGGTCGGGTCGCCCACCGTGCCGATGCTGAAGGAAAACGTCGCGCCATTGGTGCCGCTGGTGTTGTAGTCGGCGAACTTTTCCTCGTTGTTCGCGCTGTTCCACATCCCGATCTTGTATTGGATCGTCGTGTAAGTGGGCAGATTACTCACGGTGCCGACCCACCACATGGCGTTGCCCGCGATGCTGCTGTCGTCTTCGAGGTGGTCCAACGCGACCGGCGCGACCTGCGTGCTGGAGGTTCCCGCCACGCCGAGCGAACCGGCGGGCGTCGTGCCGTCCGTCGTGTAGTAGATCGCGCCGTGGTCTGACCCACTGCGAGGCGGCGGTGCCATCCTTGCCGATGTAACCCACCTTGGTCGAAAACTGTACGTTCGTGCCGTTGACGATGCGGTTGTTGTCGTGGAAGACGAACGCCGGGCGGTTGCGGACCGTGTAGGGTGCGGCGGCGGCCACGGATTGCGTGCCGGTCGTTTTGGTGATGTTATCACCGCCATAGACGTAGGTCGGGTCGTGATCGCTGTAAGTGACCAGCAGATAATACTGGATCACGTCGTCGGCACCGAACCCGTTTGTGTTGAAGCTCGCGCGCCAGTATTTGTTGTTGCCCGTCTGGTTGTCGAAGCCGAGGTTGACGCTGGACCACGCCGTCGCGCTGGCGCTTTTGTAGTAGAGTGTGCCACCGGTCTGGTTGCCCGGATTGCCGCTGCCCTGGTACTGGTTGCCGCTGTAGATCAGGATCGACCGAGTTCGGCCCGATCTCGAACTCGGGATTGCGCATGTGCGTGCCGTTGAATTCATTGCTGTCAGGCACATGGAAGGCGTTGCCCAGATTCTGGGCCGCCGCGTGTCCGGCCACGAACAGAACGACCGCGCAGAGCAGTCGCAGGAAGGAAGAGAGTTTGCAATTCATCGGGATAATCTGGTCGGGCCGCCACGCGGCCGGTCGTCATCAAGGCAGGCTCGCCTGCAAACGATAAAACCGTTGCGCGGTCGTCTTGGGCGAACTGCCGGTCACGCTGCCGTCGTCCGTCACCGTGATACTACCGCCCGTGCCGACGATCCCGCTGGCCAGCGGCAGGTAAGTGCCAAGCAGACTATTGGAATATAGTACGGTGTAGACGCGGTTCGTGATCGTGGGGAACGTCAGGTTCATCACGCCGCTCGTGCCCTTCGCTTCCGTCAGCAGCGATGCCCCGTCAGGAACGAGCGGGTTCGTGCCGAAGAGGTATTCGTGAGGTTGCTGTGGCCGTCGCCGTCCGGGTCGCCGTTGGGTCCGTTGACGGACGCCGGGCCGGCGGGATTGAGGCCGTACTTCAGTTTCCACCAATCGGGGATGCCGTCGCCCGCGCTGCTATAGGTGTTCGTCGAACCCGGTCTGGAACCCGAGCGCGAAACGCATCGTCGTGCCGCCGCAGATTTCCACCTGCTGCGTCTGCGCCTGGTTGCGCATGTTGACGGTCGTCAGCGTCACGCCCGTGCCGCCGTCCGTCGCCGCGCTGCTGTACGTCGCGTTGTGCGTGCTGCCGCCGAAGCGCAGGTAGTCGCGCACGGTGGTCGCGGCAGTTCGGTGTCGAAGACGATTCGACGCCCGCGCTGTCCGTGATCGAGCACCGGGCCGCTCATGCCCCTTCTGCCCGCGCTGAGAGCAGGTCGTACAGATTCGGCGACAGGCCGAAACGCACGTAAAGCTGGGTCAGCCCGCCGCTGAGCGTGTAGCTCGCTTCCAACTGCGTTTGCAGCGCCGCCAGCGTGATCGTCTTCTGGATATATGCCGTCCGAGCTGGTGAATGTCCAGCCCGTGCCCGGTCGCCGCGACAGTCACCGTGTACAGATCATTGACGTACTGGTTCGTGCCGCCGTGCCGCTGCGTCTGATCGCGTACCAATCCTTGAAGCCGCTGGTGCGGTAAGCCGCGACCGCGCCGTCCGGCGACATTCGTGTTGCCTTCCGTCTCGTCGCGCGACGCCGGGAGTAGCTCAGGAAATTGCCCGCCACCTGGAAAGCCTGGTTCGTATCGAGGTCACGAATCCACGCGCCGGTCATGCGGCCGCCGATCCGCTCGAACACCGCGAACAAGCGGTCGTTGTAGAGCAGGTATTCCGGCTCGCCGTCGAGGTCGATGTCCGCCTGACTCGGCCACCGCGCGCCGTCAGGTAGCGCCCGCCTGCCGCCGCCGTCGACCAGGTGTCGACGCGCGCCAGGATCGCCGCCTCGCGCGTTTGCGCCTGCGGCTGCGCGGCGAAGTCCGCGAGCGTCATGTAAGTCGTGTCCGGGTAGATGTACGCGCCGGTGCTGAATTTATCGAGGTCATTGTTCGTGTTGTTATGGAACGCCGTCTCGAACAGCGACGCATGGTAGACGCCGCGCGCGAGTTTGAGCAGGGTGTCGCCGCGTCGGTCATCGACTGCACCTTCGCCCAGGCGTCGTTGGCGATGCCCGGTCGCGCTCGTGCCCGCTTCCAGGCCAAACGCCTCGGGCATCGGCGCGCCGGGGCGGATGTTGAACATCTTGTTCGAGAGACTCTCCTCGTACGCCGAGCCGTAGTACCAGTTGTCGTAGTTCTCCTCCGTGGCGTGGTCGATGAAATCCTGCGCGACCAGCGGCGGCGTCAAGCCCGTGCCGCGGTCCACGTAACCGAAGGTGTCTCCCGACGCCATCCGGCGGCACGCTGGTGTCCACCTTGCCGTTCGACGATCTGGTCGGGCGTGACGATCTCGATCCACGGATGGCTCGCCAGCCAGCGGATGTTCTTGTCGTAGGCGTCGGCGTTGGCCTTGGTGCCGAAATCTTCCCAGTTGTTCATCAGCATCGATGACCTGATCCTGCTGCGTGGAGCGCGCCATCGTCAGCAGCGATGTCGCGCAGGAGGATCGGCAGCCCGTTGTCGTCGTTCTGGAACATGTAGCCGCTGTAGCCGTCGTTGATGACGAAGCAGTTCGTCGCCGTTGATGCGGTTGATGCGATAGCCGTCGCGTGCCGAGCGCGGACGAGCGGCCGAACCATTTTTCCACGTGCCGCATCTGGTCGATGAACGTGTAGCCGAAGCCCAGCGCGCCGACCTTGGCGAGCACGTCGGCGTTGCTGACCCGCTCCGGGGTCCAGAACACCTGCGAGCTCGGCGCGGTGCTTGTAGATGTTCGTCAGGAACTCGTTCGCCAGCGCGACGTTGTCGCGCGTTGAGCGTCTGTGTCGAAATACGGCAGGATGTGATCGGAGAACGTGCTGCCGAGCAGGTCGATGAGTGCCGTTGCCGGCCAGCGTGGCGATGTGCGCGTTGAGCGCCGGGCCGTCGCGGTAAGGCTGGCCCGCCGACGGGTTGACCGCCGCCCACTGGATCGCGGAGGCCAGCGTCGGCGTGATGTGCATCGTCAGCGGCACGTTGTACGCCGTGATGCACGTCCAGCGGACGGTAGTAACCGGCGCCCGCGTTGTTGTTGATGAGGTCCTGCGTGACGCTGCCGGGCTGGATCGCCTGGTTGCCGTGGACGAGCGAAACGACCTTCACGCGTCTTGCCGTTGTCGTTGCCCGCCTTGAGGCCGCACCAGTTGTACGAGGACGCTGTTCGACGCCGGCGATGCGCGGCCTGATCGCGCATAGTAATCGGACGCGATGTAGTCGTTGTAGATACAATCGCGGATGTCCGAGCGGCCGCCGATGTTGCCCGCGCCGACGGGGTTATCCTAGGTGCCGTCCTTGGTCGTGTAAACCTGATAGAGCAGGTCGGCGGCGTCGAGGCCGTTCCAGCCGGCATCGAGCAGCGCCTGGCGGCTGATGGAGAACTCCACCGCGTCGAGGTCCGAGTTGTAGTAGGATTTCTTGAAGCCGTTGGCGGTGTTCTGGTCGCGCGCCACGACGCCGTATTGCGATCGCTCAGGCTCTGGCCGAAGCCGGTCGTGTTGTGCAGCGGGATTCGTATCGACGTAGACCGTGCCCTGGTTCGTCTGGTAGCACGCGACGACGGCCTGCCAACCCATGTTTGTCAGGGTGTCGATGTCATCGGGCAGCAGACGCTCGCCGGTGCCGGGCTTGCCGACGTTGATTGCCACGTAGATGTCGAGGTAACCCCTGCTCGGCGTAGGCCTGCAGGTCGTTGCATGTCCACGCGGAAATAGAAGTTGCCGTCGCCGCCCGCCGACACCGCGCCGCCGTCGTGCGCGTAGAAGGCGACGAGGTCGCGCGACGAATCGTAGCCGTCGTAGGCGTGGTAAACGTCCGAGCCGCTGTTGTTCGGACCCGCGCCATCGTAGTACGAGAGCGCGATGAGGTCGTCGGCGGTCCAGTCGGTAAACGCCTTGTCGTTGGTGACCGCGCCGACGTCACCTGCGCGCTGGCCGGCGCGGGGCCGATGGTGATGGACCCGGCGGGCGGCGGCGCGGCCGTGTTGGACACGGTCGGGTCGGTGCCGTTGAGATATTCGTGGAGGTTGTCCACGCCGTCGCCGTCCGGGTCGCCGTTGGGGCCGTTGTTGGTGTTGGTGATCGCCTTGCCGGTGTGCAGGTTGTAGTGGCCGATCACGCCGTCGTCGAAAGGATCGAGGCCGTACTGCACTTTCCAGCCATCGGGCAGGCCGTCGCCGGTCGTGCTGAAGCGGCGCGGGTCGGTCTCCAGCCAGACGACGTCGAGACCGTCCGAACGGAACCCGCCGCTGGGCCGGAAGACTGCGTTGAGCCGCGTCTTGTCGAGCGCGGTGGAGACGTAGGTCTTGCCGTTGATCGGCTCGAGGTACGGGATAGCAGAAATCCAGATAGTAGAACGTGGCCGACGGCGGCAGCGCGGACGGCGCGGGCGTGGTGGCCGGCCGGGGCGCGGCGTCGCTGCGAGACGCGGTGCGCCAGTCGGTGTTGGCCGCCGTCTTTCGCGCGGATCGCGGCTTGTCGCCAGCTTGATCGGCGCTGGACTTTCGCCATTGATTTCGCGCCAGCTTGGCAGCGTGCGTGGCGCCGCAAGGCCGGTCGTCGGCGATCGACGCCGTCGTAGCGTGCGAACCCGTGCGCCACGGCGTGTAGCGGAAGGCGGCGTAGCTGGTCGTCGAGCCCTGCACCGTCACGGACTGCGTCGGGCTGGTGAACGTCGCCAGCACGACGAAGTTGCCGTTCGCGTCCACCTGGTTGCGGTCGATGATCGCCAGGTCGACGATGCCGTTGTGGTTCACGTCCTCCGCGCCGTCGGAGAGCCCGTCGCCATCCGTGTCGTTGTTGTTGGGATCGGTTTCGAGATACTGCGCGTTCGGCGAGACGGACGAGCAGCTTCACGCGGTCGACGACCGACGTGTTGTAGATCGTCGGCGGATGCGCGATGACGGTCTGCGTCGTGGTCGAAGCGCCGTCGGGAATGATGTCCACGCGGCCGTTGTGGAACGGCCTGGTAGGTCGCGTGGCCGTTGGCGTCGAGGACGGTTGCCGCTGATCGGTCTGGGCAGGAACGTCAGGTCTTCCAACCCGTCGTTGAGCCCGTCGCCGTCCGTGTCCGCCTTGGTCGGGTCGGTCATCGTGCCGGCGATCTGGTCGGTGCGCGAGTTGTTCAGGTTGAACGGCCAGGTGCCGTAGTAGCTGTAATCCTGCCCGGACGGCGCGCTGGAGTTATCGGTCGTGTTGAAGATCGGCGGATCGAAGTCCGCCGACGAAGTTCGGGATGCCGTCGCCGTTGGTGTCGGTGGTGGTGTTCGTGTCGGCGGTTTGCCGGGGTCGGCCATCGGCGTGGTCAGGCCGAGTTCGAGGCCGTCGGAAAGGCCGTCGCCGTCCGTGTCGGGGCTCAGCGGGTTGGTCTTGCCCGAGATGATGTAGCGGTGCACGTCGATCGTTGGTCCACGTTTCGGAAGCCGTCGTCGGCAGCGGGACGGCGTCGTCTCGATGTCGTCGGGGATGCCGTCGTCATCGTTGTCGAGCTTGCCCGCCGTCGGGCGTGACGACCTGCCGGAAGACCACCGTGGCGTCGCGCGATGGCGGTGGCCGTGCCGGTGGGGGTGGTGACGGTGGAGGTGAAAGTGTAGCTGCCCGCCGCGATGTTCGACCAGGTGAAGTCCCAGACCTTGCTCGGTGCCGTTCGATGGTCGGGCTGCCGGGGTTGAGCGTCGTGGTGCCCGTGCCGCTGGTGAAGGTGAGCGACACGCTGGTCGCGCGTCGAGTCGGTCTGCACCTCGATGTTGGTCGAACGTTGCGCGGCCGTCGGGTTGGCCACGTCGGGCAGCGTGATGATGTAGGGCAGGCCGTCCGCAGTCGTACTCCGGCGGGTTGACGATGTTGTCCTTGATCGCGACGACCGGATAAGCCTTCACGAGCCGGAACGCCTCCAGCGTGGGCGACCCGCCTGCGTGTAGGTCACGTCGATCGTGTGCAGGAAATCCGGGTTGCCGTTGTAGAGGTTGGGCAACTGGTAGGCGAGTTCGTCGTAGTCGTTGGTGACGTTGTAGTTGATCGTGGTAGTTCGCCTGCCCCTGCACCACCCCGTTCGTGGGTGAGCCGGACGCGGTGCTGGCGATCTTGATGAGGAAGCGGCTGATGAGGTCGGCGGTGGAGATGTTGTTCGCCAGCGATTTGCTGAACCACACCTTCATCACGTAGTTGCTGTCCACGACGGTGCCGTCGGTCGTGGGATACGCGACGAACATCCGCACGGCCGGGCCGGCGGTGTTGACGTTGCGCACGAGCGTCGTCCAGTGGTTCGCGGCGTCGGTGGAAGTATCCGTGCGAGGGTCCGCCGCCGTCATCGGCGCGGAGGTCAGTTCGCGCAGGCGCACGAGGATTTTCGCCGTGCCGCTGGACGGGAATGTTAGCGTAGTTGAAGCGCCACTCGTTCGGGTAAGTGCTGGACACCGTCGGGTTGGCGGTCAGCTGCGTGGCCTGCACCCAGACGCCGTTGCCGTTGTTGGCGGTGGTGGCGGAGTCGTCGTTGGTCGCGTCGCCGTCGAGGATCTTGTACCAGACCTCGGTCACGGTCGGGTCGGTGCGGACGACCACGCCGTAGGTGGAATCGCGTCAGCGTCGTGTCGTCTGTCGGCGGGATAGACGATCGCGCCCGGCGGGCGGCTGCGCGTCGTAGTAGAACGTCTGCACGCTGCGTGTTGTAGATCGACGCGCGGCCGACGCGGTTGAGGAACTGGCGGGTGCGCAGGACGTGGAAACCCTCGCTCAGACCCGGTGACGCGTCGGCGCCGTAATCGTTGTGCGGATGGATAGACGGCGGTCGTCGCGTTGAAGTTGGTGATCTGGAAACGCGTTTCCATCAGCTTCTTGAGCGCGACGTTGCGCCGCGCTGCTCGGGAAAACGCTCGGCGGCGTTGCTGATTGTACGCGCCGATCTTGTAGCGCAGCACCGTGCCGCCGGGCAAGGCGGGCAGCGTGCCCTTCCACCAGTCGGTGACGTTGTTGCCGTCGTTGTTGCCGTGCTGCTGGTAGAGCGAGCTGCACGACCTGCGTGGCCGCGTTGCCCGCGACGCCGCCCGATGCCTTCGGGATAGGTCGCGCCGTCCGTCGTGTAATAGAGGAAGGCCGTCGTTGACCTGTCCCTGGTAGCCGGTCTTCAGCCACACGGTCACCGGCGCTGCCCGCGGCGTTCTCCGGCGCGGGATAGAACTGCAGCGTCGCGCCGCTCTGGCCGTCGAGCGCGGTCACGCCGGGATCGTGGTAGGCGTAGGTCGCCGTGCTCGTGCTGGTATTGGTGCCGCTGCCGTTGTTGACCGTGAAACCCGCCGTGCCGATCGTCGCCTGATAGGTCTCCGCGCCGACGGAGCCGATGATGTTGCGCGAGGTGTCCTCGCGCCGCAAATTTCTCGCACGCGCGCTGCACGAACTGCATCTGCTCGTAGCCGAGGAAAACGTCCGTGGACAGCCCCGGCGGATGGTCGCGCAGGTCGCCCGCTCTGCGGCCCGAGGCCCATCTGCGAGTTGATGTCGATGCCGCCGTCGAGTTCCATCAGGATGTTTTCCGCCGAGCCGTCGGCGCGGGCGAGGAACGACAGGTTCGTGCCGTCGGTGATGCGCGGCACGGTGTAGGAATAGGCGTAGTCGGTCGTGTTCGCGTCGGGCAGGCCGTAGGGATTGAACGCCGGGTCGCCGTCCGGGCCGTCCTTGCGGGCGTAGGTCAGCGTCGGAGGGGCCGCGCCGTTTTGCAGGATCGTGATCGCGGGCGCGCCGGTGTTGACGCTGGGCATCTCGGGCGTGCGCCAGGAGAGGGCGAAATACCCGCCCTTCGGGATGACGAGATCGCTGACCTGCTGGTTCGACGGGCACGGTGTAGTAAAAATTCGCCATCGAGTCGCCGTTGTCGGCCGGCCCGGTGGCGTATTGGTAGAGATAGCTGCCCGCCGGGAACGTCGTCGTGATCGCGCGGCCGCCCTCGCCGTTGGAGCTGTCGCAGTTCATCATGAACAGCAGGGTCGTGCCGTCGGCGTCGCTCATGCTGGCGTTCTCGCGCTTGTCCTGGCGCTCGTAGGCGAGGACGTTCGTGGTCGCTCCACTTGGGGATCTGGCTGCCGCGCGCGAACTGGTTGTGGATGTAGAGCAGGTTCGGCAGGCGGCCGTCGCTGAACTGGCCGAGGTAGTTCGTGTACGCGTTGGCGGGGAACGGTTTGCCGATCTGGCCGAGCGTGCCCGCCTGATGGTTGCCGTCCGTGTAGATGACGGGCAGGCCCGCGCGCGTGAGCAGGAAGGCGTGCTGGAGCTGGCGCTTGTTGGCGTAGCCGTTGTCGGCGCTCTGCGCGTAGCCGACCTCCACGCCCGGCGCCGCCGGAGATGCCGCCGCCGCCGTCGGCGATCGAGGCCGGTGAGCGGGCCGGTGGCGAGCACGCCGTTGAGCGTGCTGCTGAGCGCGTTGTCGAGCAGGCGCATGCCGGCGTCGATGTACGGCTGCTGCGGCGTGCCGCCGAGGTGTTCGCCGAAGTACATCGCGTCGTCGCGCGGCAGCTTCGGTGTTGAAGGTCGGTGTCGCGGTAGTTCGTGTCGCTGAAGCCGCGCGTGAGCTTGAACTGCTGCGAGACCTGCCCGAGGTAGCCGTAGGACGACGAGTTCTTGTCGCTGCCGTACTCCGCGCCGAAGAAGTCGTCGCGGACGTGCTTGACCGCATCGAGCCGCAGGCCGTCGGCGTGGGTGCGGTCGATCTCCCAGCGGGCGGCGCGCGCAAGGTAATCCTGCACGTATTCGCCGTAGAAGTCCGGGTTCGCCGCGAGGATCGCGGTGCGTGATGCCGTTGTTCGTGCCGAAGCCGACGTACGTGCCGTCGGGCTTGTAGCAGTAATACTCGGGGTTGTTCGGGTGGCGGACGAACTTGATCTTCGGGTGCGTGCTGCCCTCGGTGGCGCCGAAGTTGAGGTTCGTCGTGCCCGGTTCCTGCGCGACGTCGATGAGGTTGGACGTGCTCAGGTTCCACACCTGGAACTGGTCGCTGTAATCGCTGATGCCCGGCCAGTTGCGGTAAAAACCGTCGGCGGTGACCTGGAGATGGAAATCCTCCGGCAGCATCCCGGGATAGAAGTCGATGGGCGTCGACGGCGTTGTAGCCCGGCACGTCGAACCCCCGGTGGTTCATCACGTTGTCGAGATAGACGCGGATGCCGAAGCGGTGCGCCGTTTCGACGAGGCGCAGGAGGTCCGCCTCCGTGCCGTAGCGGGTGGCGACCGTGCCCTTCTGGTCCTTGCTGCCGAGATCGAACGGGATCGAACAGATCGTAGCCCACCGACAACGCCGCCGCCGCCCTTGGTCGGCGGAGGAATCCAGATGGAATCGTAACCGGCCTCGGCCAGTTCGGGCATCTTGGCGGTGATCTCGTTCCAGCTCGTGTTGAAATACTGCAGCATCGTCTCCGCGCGCGACGGGGCGACGCCGCAGAAGGCGCTGAAAGTCAGGACGATGAAGACAGTCCAGGCGCAAGGGGGGCGGGGCAGCTTCATGGAAGGCAGGCGCTGGACAGACAACCGCGCCGGGGGAAGAACGGATTGTCAATACCACGAAAAGCGCCCTTTCGGAAGGCGAAAACGGCAGCCCGGCGGTGGACCGTTAACTTTCGCTAAATTCAAGTGAAGCAATGTGCACAATGTTGACCTTGAGAAAATGGAGTCTTATGCTTCACATCGATGCTTCCCCTTCCCTCCACCTCCCGGGCCGAAGATCGCGCCGGCTTCACCTTGATAGAACTCCTGATCGTCATCGCCATCATCGCGGTGCTGGCGGGTATCTTGCTGGCGGTCTTTGGAGGGGTGCGAAATCAGGCGGGCAAGGTGCAAGCAGTCAACGACATCCGTAGCACCAAGGTCGCGGTGACTGCGTATTACACAGATTATCAGAAATACCCACTGAACCAAGCCCAATCCGATGCCGGAACGCTGTATAATCTAGGCGACACCGTTTATGGCGACCCGGGTGGGCAGTACAGTAGCGCGGACTTGTTCGATATTTTGCGCGCGGTACCCGATGGCAACAAAAACCCAGGGAACCTACTCAATCCGAACCAAACCGTGTATTGGAGCGGCGGTTTTGCCAAGAGCGCCACGAAACCGCGCGGGGGAATCACCACGCAAGACGTGACAGTGGCCAGCAAACCGATCCCGAAAGGCTCGCTGGTCGATCCGTGGGGAAATTCTTACTTGATCTATTTTGACGCGGACCGGGATGGGGACCTGAGCTTGATCATCGGCCATTTTTACAACAACATGCCTGTGGGAACAGTGGCTCCTGGACGGCCGCCGTTGGGAGTGGCGATCAGTTCGATGGGGCCGGATGGCAAGTTCGGCACCAACGGAAACGGCAATCTGCCAGGCTCGGACGACATCGTGTCTTGGTAGTCGTCAGAGTGTTTGTGAATGCTTGCGCGTCTTTTTTTGGCGTGTGCAGGCGTGAAAATAGCAGTTGGGTTATCTGTTCTGACAGCAGCATCGTAAAACGGCACAATCCGGCTCCGCTGAACGCCGCTGCCGTGTTTCTGGTTCCCGGCGTCCGCCTTCGCCTTGCACCCCGCCCCGGCATCGCTAAAGTAGCGGTCAGCATTTTATGCAATTCCGCACCTATCGGAACACGGACCTGACCGTCAGCGCCGTCGGCTTCGGGCTGTGGACGATTTCCACCGGCTGGTGGGGCCAGTTCACCGAGGGCGAGGCCATCGCGCTCATGCACCGCGCGCTCGACCTGGGCATCACCCTCTTCGACGCCGCCGACACCTACGGCAACGGCCTGAGCGAGGAACTCATCGCCAAGGCGTTCCCCACCCGGCGCGACGACATCGTCATCGCCACCAAGGTCGGCTACGACGTGGCCAACCACGGCAGCGACGAACGCCGCGGCCAGCGCGCCATCCCGCACGATTTCTCGCCCGCCGCCATCACCCTCGCCACCGACAACGCCCTGCGCCGCCTCAAGACCGACCGCATCGACCTCCTCCAACTCCACAACATCGGCATGGCCGAGGTCGAGGACGACGCAATCTGGGAAACGCTCGACCGACTCGTCGCCTCCGGCAAGGTGCGCTACACCGGCTTCGCGCTCGGGCCGGCCATCGGCTGGATGTACGAGGGCATCCGCGCGATCGAACGCCGCCCCGTCACCAGCGTGCAGCACATCTACAATCTGCTGGAGCCCCACCCCGGCCGCGCCATCCACGAGGCCGCCGAACGCGCCGGCCGCGACACGATGTTCCTCGTCCGCGTGACCCATTCCAGCGGGATGCTGGAGGGCCATTACACCGAGGACACCGTTTTCCCGCCCACCGACCACCGCGTCCACCGGCCGCGCTCTGGCTGCTCAACGGCATCAAAAAGATCGACCAGCTGCGCTTCCTCGAAGGCCCTGACCGCACGCTGGGCCAGGCGGCGCTGCTGTGGCTGCTGGCCGACGACCGCGTGGCCTCGACGCTGCCCAACATCTACAACGCCGAGCAACTCGCCGAGTTCGCCCGCGCCACCGACGCGCCCGCGCTGTCGGACGACGAGATGGCGCGCGTCGCGGAACTGACGGCGGAAAATTTCGGCGTCACCGAGGACCCGCCGAAGTACAAGGGCACGATGGAACTCGCCCGACGAAGCCGAAGCGTGCGAGGAACGCGAGCCGGAACTCGCCAGACTGCCTGACTCGCCTGCATTCATCTGACGCTGACACCATGAGCCAAGACCTCAATGATCTCCTAGACGGTTGGCCGCACGAACCGGGCCAGATCAAGGTCCGCAAGATCATGGGCAGCGACGGCAAGGAAAAGGTCCAACTCCGGCTCGACCTCGGGCTGATCCAGATGGAAATGACCGGCCGGCCCGACGGCACGCGCCCGAAGAATTGCGAATCGCTGCTCGTCTACCACCAGGGCCGCGCCGCAGGCCGCCGAAGAGAAAGGCGAGACCTACAAGCTTTCCCCCGACGAATGCGGCGAATTGCAGCAGGAGGGCATCCAGTATTACCACCGCTACCTGAGCCTGTTCCAACTGGAGGATTATCCCGCCGTCGCGCGCGACACGCAGCGCAACCTGGAACTGTTCGCCTTCGTGCGCGAGCACACCGACCGCGAGGACATCATCTGGGCGTTCGACCAGTTCATCCCGTACGTGCAGATGATGAACACCCGCGCGCGCGCCTCCATCGAACTGGAAAAACGAACGCGTCGAAGCCGCCTTGAAGGAGATCGACAAGGGCGCGAGCTGATCATGGCGTTTTACAACGAACACGAGCAGGCCGAGCGCCGAGAAAAGCGCCGAACTGGCGTTCCTCGACGAGTGGCGCGAGGAATTGCGCGCCAAGCGGCCGATCAGCAAGCTCGAAAAGATGCGCCGCGAGATGGAAAGCGCCATCGCGCAGGAAGCCTACGAACGCGCCGCGCAATTGCGCGACGAGATCAGGGCGCTCGACGCCAAGCGGCAAAGGAAAACCGCCCCGCGCGCCAGCGGACCACAGGAAATCGAAGAATAGGATTTGGCCACAAAAGGCGCAAAAAGGAGATGAGACGGATTTCTGCTTTTTCCTTTTGCGTTTTTTGCGCTTTTTGCGGCCAAATTTTCAGCGGTTCCTGCCCGATATGATTGAGACCCTCACCGAGCGCAAGGAACGCTGGGCGCGCAAGCAGGCCGGCAAGGAAAAGTCCGGCGGTGCGTTCGCACGACCGCCTGCCGCCGGGCCAGCACCTCACGAACGGGTTCCCCGTCCTCGACCTGGGCATCCAGCCAGTCGTCAAGCTGCCGGATTGGCGGCTGGAAATCAGGCGGGCTCGTCGAAAATCCCGTGACCCTGACTTGGGAAGAGTTCCACGCGTTGATGCCCTTCGAGGACGTGAGCGATTTCCACTGCGTGACGACCTGGAGCAAGTACGACTGCCGCTGGTCGGGCGTGGCGTTCTTTACCCTCGTCGATCTGGTCCGGCCGAAGCCGGAAGCGCGGTTCGTTTACTTCACGGGCTACGACGGATATTCGACGAACACGGCGCTGGAACATTGCCTGGACGACGACGTGCTCGTGGCCACGCAATTCGACGGCAAGCCGATCCCGAAGGAACACGGCGGCCCGGCGCGGGTCATCATTCCAAAGCTGTACGCGTGGAAGGGGGCGAAGTTCGTGCGGACCATCGAGTTTCTGGCCGAGGACAAGCCCGGGTTCTGGGAAGTGCGCGGCTACAGCAACACCGCCGACCCGTGGACGGATGATCGGTTTGCCTGACCGCCGAAAACAATGTCCGACTGGAACGACCTCAAGGAGAAACTCGCTTCGTTTGCATTGGTGGACGACTGCGAGACGCTGGCGGACGGCTCGCTGCGCTTCACGACGCCGTTCCTGTACCCGGATGGGTCACCGGTGCATATTTTTTATCAGCAGAGCAACGACCTGTTTCTCACCGCGCGCCTCACGGACGGCGGGCAATCGGCGGCGTTTCTGGCCGGGTTGCAGGTCCAGATCGAGAACCACGAAAAGCGCGAACAAATCCTGTCCGCGATCTGCCGGACGCTCGGTGTCCGCAGTCACGAGGGGGAGTTGACCGTGCATCTGGCGTCGGACGACGAACTGGCGCGCGGGATCGTGCAACTCGCGCAGGCGTGCGTGCGCGACGGCGGACATTCTCTACACGCAGTCGTTCCGCCACACGTCGGACTTCCACCAGATTTTCGCGGGCTTTCTCAAACAGGAGCGTCCCGACCACATCGAGGATTTCACGATTGAAGGGCGGTTCGGACGCCGGATCAGGACGGATTTTTACACGCGCCAAAAAGGACAAGCCCGACAACCTCATCATCATGCTGTCGTCGGCGAACAAGACCTCGTCACACCACGTGGCCAACGACGTGTTTTGCCGGTGGTACGACCTGGATCGGTACAAGGAGGATTTCCGGTTTCTGACAGTGCTCGATTCCACCAGCCGGGCGTTCCGTGACGGCGGACATGGACCGCGTCGCCAGCGTGTCGCGGGTCATTTGGTATCCGGTGGATCCGAAGAGTTGCGCGCGATGGTGTCGCGCGGCGGGGAGATAGTGCGGGTGAAGTCAACGACGCGGGAGTAGCGAGGGATCCGGGCGAAGCGTACACCCCGGCTACCACCATGACACGGCGTTGAGCGAGGTGGACACGATCTTCACGCCGGACGGCGAGACGTATTACCTGCTGGTGGACACGAAGGGTAACGCCAAGGCGATCATCGACACGATCAAGGCCGCCAAGTAACTGGCACGAGCGGCACACCGTTTCTCAGGTTAGGAGAGGGATCAAGTTCCCCGCGCCGCAGGCGCGTCGTTTAAGGTAGGGTTGCCTCTCCGAGGCAATCCAAATGTTTCTGGCAAGGCGCTCCGTGCGCACGGAGATCATCCAAGCCAATCTTGGATTGCCTCGGAGAGGCAACCCTACCTTAAACAATGCACCTGCGGCGCGGAAGCTCGCAGCCAACGTGAGAAGCGGTGTAGGGATGACGGACGCCGCGCGATTTCCGGATTGCGTCCCGCGCCTGTGACGGGGAAAGTCGGGCGTGCTGCTCGAAGTCCGCCACCTGACGATCCGCTTCGCGCCCGGACGGCCCGGCGGCGGTGGACGACGTGAGTTTCTCCATCGGCGCGGGCGAGACGCTCGCGGTCGTCGGCGAGAGCGGCAGCGGCAAGAGCGTCACGGCGTTGGCCATGACGCGTCTGCTGCCCGAGCCGCCCGCGCGTTACGAACACGGCGAAATTCTGCTCGAAGGGCGCGACCTGCTCACGCTGCCCGAGCGAGGGTTGCGCGCCGTGCGCGGACGGCGAGATCGCCTACGTTTTCCAGGACCCGGCGACGACGCTCAACCCCGTGTTCACCGTGCGCGCAGCAGATGGACGAGGTGCTCGCGGCTGCACCGTCCCGACGTGCCCGCCAACCGCCGCGCGCGCGACGCCGAGATCGTGCGCGAACTCGACGGAAGTCGGCATCACCGAACCCGAGAAACGTCTGCGCGCCTATCCGCACGAACTCAGCGGCGGCATGGCGCAACGCGTCGTCATCGCCATGGCGCTGGCGTGCCGTCCGAAGCTGCTCGTCGCCGACGAACCGACCACCGCGCTCGACGCCACCGTGCAGCGGCAGATCATGGATTTGTTCAGGGAGTTGAAGGGCAAATTCGGCATGAGCATCTTGCTCATCACGCATAATTTCGGGATCATCGGCGGGTTGGCCGACCGGGTGGCGGTGATGTTCCGCGGGCAAGCTCGTCGAGGAAGGCCGAACGGACGACGTGCTGCGTGCGCCGCAACATCCGTACACGCGCGCGCTGATCGATTGCATCCCCAGCTCGGCGCGCACCGGCACCGGCTGGCGACGATTGACCATGCGCGCGGACAGGCGGCACCGCGCGGAAGGCGCTTCAGCGATTGAAACGATGCAATGCCAGACCGCCTACCCGTGCCCGCCCTAATCCCATGCATCGAACAATTCATCCGCTATCTCGCCACCGAGCGCGGATTGTCGGACAACTACCAGTTTTCCGTGCGGCGGTCGCTGGAAGGATTCGCCGCGTGGATCAAGGAAAAGCACGGCGTCGAGGACACCGGGCGGCATCACCCTGGAACGGGTCACCGAGTATCTCGACCACCCGCAAACGGGTCGGGCTCGCCGCCGGGTCGATCAAGCTCGAACTCGTCGCCATCAAGATTTTCCTGCGCTGTCTGCACGTCTCGCGTCAGATCGAAACAGACGAGGGTGAGACGCTTACATTGCCGCGCCTGGACCGTTACGCTGCCCGAAACGCTCAACGAAGTGCAGGTCGAGCAACTCCTCGCCGCCCTGCCCCCCGCCGCGCCCGGCGATCCGCTGGCGTTGCGCGACCGCGCGATGCTCGAACTCCTCTACGCCAGCGGCCTGCGCGTCTCCGAATTGACCGGCGCGAGACTGGAAAATCTCAACCTCGACGAAGGCATGATCCGCGTCGCTCGGCAAGGGCCAGAAAACGCGGCTCGTGCCCGTCGGCGGCAAGGCGCGCGAGGCGATCCGGCACTATCTCGCGGAGGGCCGGCCGAAAATGGTCAAGAAGCGCACGGGCAGCGAGTTATTTCTTTCCAACCGTGGCACGCAAACTCACGACGCATGCGCGTGTACGAGATCGTCAAACGCACGGCGGCGCTGTCGGGTTTGCAGCAAAATATTTATCCGCACCTGCTGCGGCACAGCTTTGCCACGCACCTTTTGACGAACGGCGCGGACCTGCGCGTCATCCAGGAAATGCTCGGCCACGCGGACATTTCGACGACGCAGATTTACACGCACGTCGATCAGCGCCGGCTCAAGGCGGTGCACCACAAGTTTCATCCCCGCGCCTGACGCGGCGGCGCGTTGCGAAACGACCCGATCAAAAAGCAGCCGACGGCCACGCAGATGCAACTGTCGGCCACGTTGAACGTGGCGAAGGGATGCGCGCCGGGGAAGTGCAGGTCGAAAGAAAGGAAGTCAACGACGTGTTGGCGCGCGATGCGGTCGGTGACATTCCCCAAGATGCCCGGCACAAGCAGACACAGCCCCGCCGCCGACCAGCGGTCCGCGAACGTCCTCTGCCGCCAGAGCACCGCCAGCGCGACCAGCGCGACCAGCGCCAACCCCAGGAAAAACGCGCTTCCGCCCTGGAACATCCCGAACGCCGCGCCACGGTTCGTGCTGTGCCAAATCTCGAAAAACCCGGGGACCACCACACGGCTCGCGCCGATTTCGAGGTCGCGGACCACGAGATATTTCGTCCATTGGTCGAGCGCGTAGAACGGCAGGAAAGTTCCCAGCAGCGCCCGGGGCGACGGCGAGAGTCGCCGCGGACGGGCAGACGGCGCGGCCACGGAGGCGGGGGCGGCGGGATCGGACGGGGTCATGCGAGGCGGGGGCGGCGTGGCGAAAGGCTCCCGAGCCAAACGCACGCCCGCGCCGCGCGCAAGGTCAAAACGACTTCCCGGTGAAAACCCTGCTTGTCCAGCGGGAGAATTTTTGGTGAAATGCACGGCCGATGAAGAAACTCGCTTTTTTCCTGCTCTTCACCGTCGCGGCCGGCAAAGTGGTTGCCGCTCCCGGCGCACCCACGCCCCCGCCTGCGGCCACCCCGTCGTTGAAGCCGGTTGACGCCGCCGGTTGGACGACCCCGCGACCGCCCTACCCGGAAGCCGCGCGCAAGGAAAAACTCTCGGGCAGCGTGCGCGTGCGGGTCAATACCGACCGCAACGGCCGGGTCAAGAAAGCGAAGGTCGTGCAGTCCAGCGGCCACAAGGAGTTGGACGACGCGACCGTGGAGTTCGCGTTGGCGAACTGGACCGGCCCGGCGTTCAGCCAGGCGGTGTACGTGCAGAATTATTCTTATTCCAAGCGGTGACGCGGGCTGGTGACGGCGCGGCTTGACTCCCCGCGCCCGCCGCGTGCATCCTTGGCCGATCATGGCCGATCCCACGCCGCCGTCCGACATTCCCGATCCTGCCTCGCCGACGCCTGCTTCGCCCGCGCCGAAGTCCAGCCCGGCCGCGGCCACAGGTCCGAAGCGCATCCGCTCGATGCCGGACCGTCCGGCTGGGACCCGTCCGGTGGGTACGATCCGCTCGGTGCCGACCACGACGAGCGCGTCGGCGCGTCCACCCGGGACGTACGCCGCCAGTTTCGGCAACGAAAAGAGCTGGGCGCGTGGCCTCGGCATCCTCTGGACGTTGTTTTTGCTGACGATGTTACTGGAGGGTCTCAACGCCGCCTTCTACCTGTTGGCGGGCAAGATCAGTTGGCCGCCCATGAGCCATGTGATGATCGGCAGCATGGACCAGATTCTCCCCGTCGAGACGGCCCGCCTGGTTTTGGTCTGCACGCTTTTCATCGGGCTGTGGGTCGGCTGGGGCTGGCTGCGTTACGTCCTGGCCACCATCGACTTCCTCTCCGGCCTGTGGCTGGTCGTGGGCATGATCGCCTCCTACCACGCGGCCCCCAAGTTCAAGGCGACCGGCATCGCCGACGTGCCGGTTTACACGTCCATCGAGTCCATGCCCAAGATCGCCCTGGGCATCCTTTACCTGCTGACCGCCGCCTACGTCATCCTGTCGCACGACGTGCTGGAATTCGTCGCCCACCGCCGCACCAACGGCCGCGCCTGGTCGGCGATCCTCGTGACGATTGTCTCTTACGGCTGCATGGTGCTCATCCTCGGCGCGCAACCCTTTTACAATCTCTGGCTGAACACCCAACGCCCCGCTGCGATGGCGTTCGGCGAAGACACCCTGCGGACGATTCTCGGAAAGCTGGGCCGGTGACAGCATCGACTCGCGCCTCGACCCCGAGTTCGCCAAATCGTTCACCCCGAACGACCGCAAGGCGACCTTTGCGGGCTTCAAGCCGCTCGGGCAACTCCAGAGCGCCAACACGGCTCCGCCGCTCGTGGTCACCACCGTGCAATCCAATCCCCTGCAAAACATCGTGCCCGCTCCGGCGGACCTTGCGACCCGGGTGACCCCGGACGGCTACAGTTTCCAGGTGAACGCCCGCTACAACACCAACGGCGCGGCGTTCGAGCATGGGAACGTGCGCTTCGGCTTCGACCTCGTGCGTGACCTGGTCGGCGCATGGCGGATCAAGGGACTGGATGCCAGGGACGTGAAAATCGACTATCCTCACCCGCCCGCGCCACCGACGACACCCGCGCCGGACGCAGCGCCTGGGACCACCGCGCCTGCGCCGACCCCGGCCGCGACCGCGTCCACCCTGCCGACCGATGCCGCCGCGCCGTCCCCCGCCCTCGCCACTCCGGCAACTCCCCCGCCCGCGACGCCGGTGGCCCCGCCGCCCGCCGCATCCGCTACGCCAGCAGCGACTCCAGTTCCGTCAACCGGCGGCTGAACAGGTCGAGCGCCGCATCCACCGGCGCGGGCGTGGACAGATCGACACCCGCCTTTTGGAGAGTTTCCAGCGGATACTCGCTGCCGCCTGATTTCAGGAACCCGAGATACGCTGCCAAGTCCGCCGGGCCGCCGTGGAGCACCTTTTGCGAGAGCGCCACCGCCGCCGAGATGCCGGTGGCGTATTTATAGACGTAGAACGCATTATAAAAATGCGGGATGCGCAGGCATTCGATGTCGAGTTCCGGGTCGAGCGCAAAGTCCGGCCCGAAGTACGCTTCCAGCAACCCGTGGTAGGTCGTGCGGAAGGAATCCAGCGTCAGCGGTTCGCCGGCTTCCTCCATCGCGTGCACGATCTTCTCGAACTCCGCGAACATCGTCTGCCGGTAGAGCGTGCCGCGCAGGTCGTCGATCTGGCGGTTGACGAGGTAGGCGCGCATCCGGGGATCGTCGGTGCGCTCCAGCAGGTGGTGGGTCAGGAGTTCCTCATTGAAGGTGCTCGCCACTTCCGCCAGGAAGATCGGGTAATCGTAATCCTGGTAGGTCTGCGCGCGTTGCGAATGCCACGTGTGCATCGAGTGGCCGGCCTCGTGGGCGAGCGTGTACACGTCGGTGAACACGTCGGCCTTGTAGTTCATCAGGATATACGGCGGGTTGCCATAGCTGCCCGAGGAAAACGCCCCGCTGCGCTTGCCCTTGGTCTCGTAGCGGTCGCACCAGCGCCCGCGCGCAGAGTCCCTCTTCCAATACGCCGACGTATTCGTCTCCCAGCGGTGCGAGCGCATCGACGACCAGCCGCGTGGCCTCGTCGAACGACGTGTTCTTTTGCACGTTGGCAACCATCGGCACGTAGGTGTCGTACTGGTGGATTTCGTCGAGCTTGAGCACGCGGCGGCGCAACGCGTAGTAGCGCCGGAGCGGCTCGAAGTTCGCGTGCACCGACGCGATCAGGCTGTCGTAGATACTCACCGGGATGCGGTCGGAAAAAAGCGCGCCTTCCAGCGCGGACGGGATAATTCCGGGCGCGGGCGCGGAACACGTCGCCCTTCACCGAACTGCTCAACGCCGACGCTAGTGTGAACTGGTGGTCGCTGAACTCCCGATAAAACTGGTGGAACGCCGCCTTGCGCAACGCCGGGTCCTGCTTGTGGAGAAACGACGAATAGCTGCTCTGCGAAAGCTCGACCTCGCGGCCGTTCTCGTCGCGGACCGTGCCGAATTTCATGTCCACGTTGGTCAACTGCCCGAACGTCTCCCGGTGCCCGGCGAGCGCGGCGGAGCCGAGGGCCAGCAGCCGTTCCTCGCCTTCGGAGAGGATGTGCGGTTTGAAGCGGCGCATCTTTTCGAGGCGCGTTTTCCACGGGGCCAGCGCCGGGTCGGTCAGCAGGCCCGCGAAGGTTTCGTCGGGGATCGCCTGGATTTCAGGCTCGAAGAACGCGCTGGCCTCGCCGATGCGGGTGAGGAGGTTGCGGAGTTGGGCCTCTGCGCGCGAGGAACTCGGCGTTGCTGCCGTCCTCGCTGGTTTGCAGGGAGGCATAGGAATAAAGACGCTCGATCTTAAGCGAAAGGGTCTTATCGAACTCCAGCGCGTCGAGGAGGTCTTGCGCGGTGCGGCCGAGGCGGCCCTTGAAATCGCCGAGGCGTCCGTAGTCGGCGCGGACGGCATCGAGGTCGGCCTGCCACGCCGCCACGTCGGGATAGAGCGGCGTGAGGTCCCAGGTGTCGGCGGCGGGGATTTCCGCGCGGGTGGGCACGGTGCGGGCGGCGGCGTAGTCGTCTTCTTGCTTGTGGAAGATCATAGGAAAGAATGCAGGAATTTCCCTACTTTCATCCTGCATCCCGCATCCTTCATCCTTTTTCTGTGAACACGCCGTCCACTCCCGCCGATCTGCCGCACCGTACGCGCGTCAATGCAAACCCGGAGATCGAAACTCCCATCCTGCGCGACAACGGCACGATCCCCAACAACACCCGGCTGCCGGTCATGTTGTACCGGCGCGCGTTGCGGCTGCCGTCCGAAAACCCGGCGGGCGCGCTGGAGCAGATTTTCAACTACTGGAACTGGCGCGGACAATGGCGCAACGGCATCTATCCGTTTCACCACTATCATTCCACGAGCCACGAGGTGCTCGGGGTGTACGCCGGGCAGGCGACGGTGCGCCTCGGCGGCGACGGCGACGTGGGAACGACGATCAGCCTGGGCGCTGGCGACGTGGTCGTGATCCCCGCCGGCGTGGCGCATTGCAACCTGGGGTCGAGCGCGGATTTCGCCATCGTGGGTGCTTATCCCGAAGGCCGGAAGTGGGATTTGTTGTGCGGTCATCACGGCGAGCGACCGCAGGCGGACGTGAATATCGCGCAGATTCCGCTGCCCGCGAACGACCCGGTGTTCGGACCGCAGGGACCGCTGCGGATGTTCTGGGGGGATTGACTACGCCATCGCCGCGGTAGCCGGAGCCTGTTCGATGCTCGTCATCAGCAGGACGGAGAGGAAATGCGTCTGGCCATCCGCTTCCTCGATGATGACCTGCGGCACTTCCGTCGCGGAGGCCAGCACGAAATCCGGGTGCGCGATGTGGTACTCGCGCCCGTCAGCCATGCGAATGGTAAAAGGCTGAAAGGGAACGGCGTGCAGCAGCGAGCGAATCCGGGCTTTCATGGCGGACAATTTAGCGCGAATCGGGGTTGGTATGCAAGCCGATGACACGGGCTACGACTGCCTCCGCGACCCGGTGTTCGGGCCGCAGGGACCGCTGCGGATGTTCTGGGGGATTGATCCTATTTGATGAAGAAGGACACGTTCACCGTGGCGGACACGCTGATCTGTCCGATGGCCAGCGTGCCGCCGCCGGCTTCGGCCGCCCCACCCTCGTTCTGCACGGAATTGTTTTGGATGACGTTCTGCGACTGGGCGTAGCCGTAGCGGCGGCCGTAGCGATCCCAATAGCTCGTCGGCCCGTAGTATCCGCCGTAGTCCAGGATGTTGACGCTGGACACCTTGTCGAGGCTCGCCCCCAGTTCGGTGACGATGGCCGTGGCCTTTTCCCGGGCCGCCCTCGTCGCCAGCAGCCGGGCCTCGTCGCGGTATTTGCGCAACTGCGTCGTGCGGAAGTCGATGTCGTGGACGTGGTTGATCCCGTTGGAGAGCAGCCCGGTCAACATGGCCTCCATCGTGTCGAGTTTCGTCAGGCGGATCTGGATCGATTTCCGTACGATGTAAGTGGCGACCTGGGTGTCGGTTTCCTTGCGGTACTCCGGGGCGATGCTGATGAAGTCGGTCTGCACGTCCTTGTCCGGCACGCCGGCGTCGTGCAGGAACGCGAGCGCGCTGGCGACCTGCGCGTTGTTTTGCTGCACGGCCACGGGGAGTTTGGGGTCGCGGGTTTCGACGCCGACGTTGAGGACGACCTCGTCCGGGGCGACTTTGACCTCGGCGGAACCCGAGACGGAGATGGATGGAATCGCCGGCGTCGGCTGGTAGTACTGACAAAACGCGGGCGTGACACTGAGCAGGGGCAGAACGAAGGCAAAGGCGATGGATTTCATGGTGTTGGTTGAGTACCAGGACCATGCCCTCTGCCCGACCCGCAGTTGTCAGGATGCCGTGAATCGTTTGTCAAAAAATTGTCTTCACCCCACCTGCCCGCCGTACTTCCGGCTGCTCGCCGCTTCCTCCGACGGCTTGCCGCCGCGCAGATGGCCGTAACGCTCGACCCATCGGTCGGACATCCGCACGGGCTTGCCGGCGGGCATCTGCACGAGCGCGAGCATCTGCCGGCAATGCACCAGCACCGTGTCGTCCTCTCCCTTGCGCCGGATCGTGAACCCGCACCAGAACCGGATGCGCTCCAGCCGTTCCAGCCAACCGTCGATCACCAGCGTGTCGCCCAGGGCCGCCGGGCGCTTGTAGTCGATCTCCGTGCGGACCACGACCGGGAATAGCTGGCTGCGCGCCATCTCGGGCAGGCTCATGCCGAGTTCGCCCGCCAGGAGCGTGCGCGCCGTTTCGATGAAACGCAGGTACGCGATGTTGTGCACCACGGCGGCGCAATCCGTATCGAAAAACATCACCTGCACCTCCGTGCGGATGCGGGGGTCGGCGGGCAATTCCGGCAGGGTTTCGGCGTCGGTCGGCGTCATGGGCGCAATGGATCAGGCTGCCGCCGCGCCGAAAAGGTCGAGTTGCAACAGGTCACTGCGCTTGCGGACCACGCGCGGCGGGGTTTCCTCGCCGACGCGCCCCGCCTGCTCGCTCTCCGGCTCCGGCGGCGGGTCCGCCGGCCGTTCCTCGACGACAAAACGTGCGCTGATGTCGCTCTGCGACGCGACGATGATCTCCAATCCCACCGCGCCCTCCCCGCCCTCCCGGCGCATCGTCTCGACGGCGAGTTCGGGCCGGTTACAATCGCGGCTCAGGTGCCCGAGCACGGCGCGCTTGAGTTTGGCCCCTTTGGCGAGGAGTTCCGCGACGACGGCCGCCGCCGCCTCGTTGGAAAGATGCCCGTGCCGGCTCGTGATGCGCTGTTTGACCGACCACGGCCGCTTGGTGTCGGCGTTGAGCAGGGCGGTGTCGTGGTTGGTCTCGATGAGCAGGGTCGTCGCTTCGCGCACGCGTTCGTGGACGAGCTTCGTGGCGAAGCCGAGGTCGGTCAGATAACCCAGGGCCGCGCGGCCATGATGAAACATGTAGCCCACCGGCTCGACCGCGTCGTGCGGCACGGCGAAAGTCTGCACCGCCACGTCCTTGATCTCGAAATCCGTCCCCGTCGTGAACACGCGCCAGTGACGGTGAGCTTTCAGGCACTCGCTGTCGCGGCGCAAAATTTCGGCAGTCAGTGCGTTGCAATAAATCGGCACATCCTTGAACCGCCGGCACAACACGTCGAGCGCGCGCGAATGGTCGCCGTGCTCGTGGGTGAGCAGCACGCCGTCGAGCTGTTCGGGGGCGAGGCCGAGCGACGCGAGACGGTCGTTGGTCTGCCGCGCGCTGAGGCCAGCGTCCACGAGGAGGCGGCAATGATCGGTCGTCACCAGGGCGCAATTGCCCGCGCTGCCGCTGCCCAGGACCGTGAGGGTGAACACGCCGCCAATAAACCGGAAATCGGCGTGCGGTGCAAACTGCTAGTGAAACGAAAGGGCAATTTTAACACAGAGACACGGAGGCACGGAGACCGGAGGAGCAAGGCAGGAAGGGGAACGGATTTATTCCGAGCTTCTTTTCTTCCCTCCTCCGGTCTCCGTGCCTCCGTGTCTCTGTGTTAAAGTTCCGCCTCCGGCGTCTCCTGACGCGGCGCGGGCGCGGGCAGGGCGAGGATGCGCTGCTTCTTCGCCGGATAATCGAGCGCGTGGAAGGCGCGGATTTCGTCCAGCCGCCGCAGGCCGTTGATCGTGTCCAGGTAGCGCGTGTACCGCCGGGCGAGTTGCGTCGTTTCGAGGTAGCGCCCGCGCAGATTCGGGTCGCGGTACGCGCGCGGATCGTGTCGCGCGAAAAGATGGAACCGCAGCCAGCGCCGGTCCAGGCGCGAGACCCGTTGCGCCTTGCGGAAAAACGCCACGAACAACAGCAGCACGAGGTACGTGTCCACCTGCGCCTGGAGTTCGAGGTTGCGCGCGAACTCCTCGCTGCCGATGGCACGCAGCCCACGTTGAAAGCTCAACGCCGCGTGCAGCGCATGGTTGATCTCCTCCACGAACGCCACCAGCGAGCGGATGTTCGTGTCGTTCAGACCCGCACGCGGGTCGTGGCGTTCGAGTTGTTCGATCAGCCAGCGCGAATAATAGATGCCGACGTGGAGTTGCCCGTCGGCCGTGCGCAGGAAGGTGCGCGCCAGTTCGCTCAATTCGCGTGCGGATGCACCCGCCAGCCGCGAGAGTTGGCCACAACGCCGCTGGTCGATGAGGCAGTCTTCGAGGTTGATGCCCACCGTGGCGTACGTGCGCTCGAACAGCCGCTGGATTTCGCTGAAAAGAGTCGCGTTCATGGCGGGGGGTTTCCGATGTTCAGCCGAGCAGCGCCAGGCCCGCGCCGGTAGTTGAAATTCCGTCGTCGCCGAGGTTAAAAAGCCGGTCGGCCAGTTGGTTGAGGGCGAGCCTGACCTCGTGGAACTGCTCGGCCAGCCCGTTGAAAACGTCCGTCAGTCCACGGTGCCGCGCGACCGCGTGTTGCGCGACGGCCCGGTAGCTTTCCCGGCCCATCGCCTCGTAGAACGAACATCCCGGCGCACCCCGGCGCGTGCGGCGGCGCTCGATGTTCTCATGGAAGATGCCGGTCAGGAACAGCGCGTAATCGCCCAGCCGCGCCCGCAGAAAAAACGTCTGGGTCGGGTTGGCGTCGCGCAAGGCCAACAGGAGATCGGACAGGTAGATCGTCCCGCGATTGGCCGCCGCCGGCTCGGTCCCGGGCGGCGGGCGCAAGGCGGCGGTGCGGCTGAATTCGTCGAGCAGCGACGCCAGATAATCACAGAGCGGCCGATCCTCGATCCCGGCGCGGCGCAACACGCGTCTGGTCAAAACGTAGAAGTACAACTGCGGCGAAATAGCCAGATGGCCGTTTTGCGACAGGATGGCGTCGATCAGCGCCTCGTGGTCGAGGAGGGAATCGAGCGCGTCGGCGTCGGTGAGGAGCTTGACGAGAGAGACAGCGTCCCTCTGGGAGCGTGAAAGCGTGCGGACGATGAAATCGAAATCCGCCGCCGTGAACCGTGTCCGGCAATTGGCTTGAACCACGGAACTGACTACCTAGCAGCGCGCGTGCCCGGAGGGAAGGAGAAAGTGATTCGGTAATGAGTTTCGGGTTTCCGGTCGCAGCGAGGCGGCCGCGTCTGTTGAAAGCAAAGCGTTATTTTTAACACGGAGACACGGAGGACACGGAGACCAGAGGAGGTCGGAAGAAGGGAGCGGTGAGAGCGGCAAGCAAATGAGCAAACCCGGGCCATCCTTCCTGCGGCTTCTACCCTCCTTTTCCTTTCTGGCCTCCTCCGGTCTCCGTGTCCTCCGTGTCTCCGTGTTAAAAATAAAGCGTTCCCACCACCCGGCGCGTGCCCGCAACTCCCCCCTTTCACAACCGGAACGCCCCATGCTACGTTTTGCCCCGATGGAGGATGCCCAACCGCCACCGCCCAAGAAACGGAAATGGCTCCGTCGGTTGACGGCGCTGACGGTCCTGCTCGCGCTCCTCGGCGGGCTCCTCTGGAGCGGCTGGTACGTCTACAACCGCGGCTTCACCCGCAAATGGCGCGCCCAACTCGCCGCCGAACTCCGCCGCCGCGGCCTCGATTTCTCCGCGCGCCGCCTCACGCTCAACCCCTTCGAGGGCCTCACCGCCGAGAACGTCCGCATCTACCTCCTCGACGAGCAGCACACCCAACTGATCTACGTCGATAAGGTCGCGGTGGACATCGACCTGGTCGCCTTCATCCGGCACAAGCCCTTCCTCAATTCGCTCGACCTGCGCGGCGCGCGGTTGACCCTGCCCGTGGACATGGCCAGTCCGCAGGGCGCGCGGAAACTCAAACTGCGCCGGCTTTCCGCCAAGATCGATTTCCTGCCCGACGAGGTGCGCGTGAGCCAGGCGGACGGCGAATTCTACGGCTTGCAGTTGTCCGCCTCCGGCTCGCTGCTGCACCCGCAAAGTTTCAGCACGGGCACGGGCACCGCCAGCGAGGAGGAAGCCGCCCGCCGCCGCCAGTGGGTGCGCAACTTCATCGACGAACTCGAAAAGATCGAACCCGAACACGCCCCGCCCCGGCTGGAAGTGCGTTTCCAGGGCGATCTCGCGCAGCCCGGCAGCCTGCGCGCCTCCGCGTTGCTCCAGGGCGAATCGTTGCGGCGCGGCTCCTGCCGGGTGGCGCGGCTGCTGGCGCGGATGGATTACAGCGCGGGAGCCTTTCACCTCCAGCAGGGCGAACTGGCCGATGACCACGGCAGCCTCGCCGCCCAGGGCGATTTCAATCCCGACACCGCCGAGGCGCATTTCCAGGTCCAGAGCAGCCTCGACCTGCTGACGTTCGCGCGCGAATTTCTCGACCCGAAGTTGTTCGCCGATCTCAGGCTTTACGACACGCCCCGGCTCCAGCTCGAAGGCCGCACGCGTTTCGGAACCGGACCTGCCGCCCGCCGCAGCGCCAACCCCGGCAGCCGCATCGCCGCCACGACCGCGACGGCCGCACCGCTCGCCGTGCAAACGGCGTCCAACGAACCCGCCGCGCCGCCCCCTCCCCCCGCGCTGCAACTCACCGGCCGGCTCGCGCTCGGGCGCTTCGCCTACCGGGACTTCGAGTTCGAGCGCGCGGAGACCGAGTTCTCGTGGAGCGGCGAACGCTGGTACATGCGCGGGTTGCGCGTCGTCCGGCCCGGCGGCGGCAACAACGCTGTTCCACAGACGCTCACCGCCGATGCCCTCAGCGAGCCCGGCGCGTGCCGCCTGCGTCTGACCAGCACGTTCGACCCCGTGCCGTTCCTCGCCCTCCTGCCCGCCAGGGAACAAGCCCTGCTCAACCGGCTGGAATTTCACGACCCGCCGCGGATCGATCTCACGGCTGCCGGCCCGTCCTTTACCGACGCCGCCACGCTGCACGCCGAGGGGAAGGTCGCGCTCGGACGCACGCGCTACCGGGGCACGGGGATCAACAGCCTGAAGATGGATGTGGCCTTCGCGGACGGCGTGCTCTCCGCGCGCCACGTCAACCTGGAACGCGACGAGGGCACCGCCACCGGCGACCTGGTCACCTACAATCTGGCCAAACACGAGATGCGTCTGGACAACGTACGCAGCGGTCTCGACCTCTCGCAGGTCGGGGTGTGGCTCGACCCGGACGTGTATCACACGATCCAGCCGTTCCGGTTCCGCCGGCCGCCGACGCTGGTGATGAACGGCAACTTGCAGTTCGAGGGTGGACGCAATTCCCATCTCGTCACGAACGTCGAGGCCCCCGGTGGCATGGACTACGTGTTCATCAAGAAGACGCTGCCCTTCAAAGACATCGCCGGGCAGGTGGTCTTCAACGAAGAGCGCATGTGGCTCAACGATGTCCACGGCGAGATTTTCAACGGGCAGGCGCGCGGCTCGCTCAACCTCGCGCTGGGCGGCAAAGGCAGCACGCACGAATACTCCGCCACGCTGGACTTCAAGGACCTGGATTTCGCGCGGCTGACGAAGTTGTATTTCGACTACGATACTTCCAAGGGTCAGCTTTCCGGCCGGTACGATTTCAGCGGCAAGGGCACCGACGAACGCTCGCTGCGCGGGACGGGCGCGGTGAGCGTGGAGCGCGGCGACGTGTTTTCCATCCCATTCCTGGGTCCGCTGTCACCGATCATCAACGCGGTGCTGCCGGGCCTGGGTTTCGACCACGCGCACCAGGCGTCGGCCAATTTCCAGACCCACGGCGGCAAGATTTTCACGGGGGATATGGACGTGAAGGGCCTGGGATTCAGCCTGTTCGGGGCCGGCTGGATGGGATACGCCGACGACACGATGAACTTCCGCGTGCGGCTCAACGCGCGCGGGTTGCCGGGCGCGGTGCTGCGCCCGATGAGCGACCTCTTCGAGTACGCCTCGACGGGACCGTTGAGCAAGCCTGTCTGGCGACCGAAGGTGTTGACCAGCGCGCCGCCGGTGACCGAGGAAAAAAAACCGGAGCCCACGCCAGCGGCAAAGTCGAAGTAGGAGCAAAATCACTCCACGGCCGGCTGCTGTTGCGTCAGGCAGTGGAACGCGCCGAGTCCCCAGATCAATTCGCGGCAGTCAATCGGCACGATCTTGCGGCCCGGCAACGCCTGGCGCAACACGCTCGCCGCCCATGCGTCGTTCGGATCGCCGAAGGTCGGCAGCAGGACGACTTTATTGGCGATGTAGAAATTCGCGTAACTCGCCGGCAGGCGCTGGCCTTCGCGGACGATCTTCGAGGGCATCGGCAGCGTCAGCACGTGCAGCGGCGCGCCGTCCTCCGCGCTCATCTCGCGCAGACGGTGGAGATTGGCCTGGAGCGGCTCGTGGTTGCTGTCGTGCTCGTCCTCTTCGATCACCGTCACCACGGTCGTGCGGTTGACGAATCGCGTGATGTCATCGACGTGCCCGTCGGTGTCGTCGCCCTCGATGCCGTCGCCCAGCCAGAGGATGTTACGCACGCACAGGTAATCCTTGATGACGGCCTCGATCTGCGCTTTTTTGAGCGTCGGATTGCGGTTGGGATTGAGCAGACAGCTCTCGGTGGTGAGCAGCGTGCCGGAGCCGTTCACATCGACCGAACCGCCTTCGAGCACGATGCTCGGACGATGCACGGGCAGGTCGCCGAGCGTCTCGGCCACGCGCGTCGGCACGGCGTCGTCGAAGTCGAACGGCGGATACTTCCAACCCCACGCGTTGTAGTCGAAATCGAGCACCGCCACGCGCGGGGCATCCGCGCGGGTCAAAAAGATCGGCCCGTGGTCACGGCACCAGGGTTCGTTGGTCGGGATATGATAAAACCGGACGTGCGCGTAGCCGTCCGGCAACGCGGCGAGATGTTTCCGCACGGCCGCCTCGTGCTCCTCGTTGCAAACGTTGATGCACACCTGTTCGCTCTCGGCCAGCGCGGCGACCATCTTCACGAGCGCGGGCACGGCGCGTTCATAGCCGCCGCCGGGGAAAGAGATTCCGTCCGGTCGGGGCCACGACAGCCAGGTCGCGGCGTGCGGCTCCCATTCCGCCGGCATGCGGTAGCCGAGCGCGGCGGGAGTGCCCGGCGTGGGGGGGTGGCCGCTCTGGGACGCAGACATGGCGAACGAAATTTTAGCCTGATCGCGCTGTGGACGGGAAGCGTTGCGTGCGCGGGACCGGTCGATTTCCGATAAAATGCGAGCCACGCAAACTTAATCGATCAAGCGGCGGGTGATGTCCGTGTATGATTCAATTCTTCTATCGCGCAAGAACGGCCAGTGCGTGCGTTGCTCCTCGACCCGCGCGAAATCAATGTTCACCAAGACGATTTCCTCGTCGTGGATGCTGCCCTTCGCCAGAATCTGCCCGGCCGGGTCGCACAGGAAACTCTGGCCCCAGAACTCGATGCCCGCGCCGCCCGCCGGGGCTTCGTGGCCGACGCGGTTGACGGCGGCGACGTAGCAGCCGTTGGCGATGGCGTGTCCGCGCTGGATCGTTTCCCAGGAACTATGCTGCGCGTGGCCGTGGCGTTCCTTTTCACCCGGATGCCAGCCGATGGCCGTCGGATAAAAGAGGAGTTGCGCGCCGCTGAGCGCCGTCAGCCGCGCGGCCTCGGGGAACCACTGGTCCCAGCAGACGCACACGCCGAGCTTACCCTTTTTTGTGTCCCACGATTTGAACCCGAGGTCGCCGGGCGTGAAATAGAATTTTTCGTAGTACAGCGGGTCGTCCGGGATGTGCATCTTGCGGTAGCGGCCCAGGAGCGAGCCGTCGGCGTCGAGCACGATGGCGGTGTTGTGGTAAAGCCCGGCGGCACGACGCTCGAAGAGCGAGGCGATGATGACGATCTTCAGCTCCGCGGCGAGGGCGGAGAGGAGTTCGCTCGACGGACCAGGAATGGTCTCGGCGAGCTGGAAGTTGGCGTGGTTTTCCTCCTGGCAGAAATATTGCGAGGCGTAGAGTTCGGGCAGGCAGACGATGTGCGCGCCCTGCGCGGCGGCGGCGCGGATTTTCTCGACGGCGCGGGCGCGGTTTTCCGTGGGCTCGGGCGAGCAACGCATCTGCACGAGGGCGACGCGGGTTTCCTGGTTGGCGGAGGCAAACGTATTCTCCATCATGGGCAACGTGTACGTACGGAGCACGCAGGCAAAATGCAAAAGGCAAAATGTAAAAGTGCGGAAACAACCGGCGCGGCCGGTCGGGGCGGCGCGCGGCCATCGGTTGAAGTCGCGCGGTCATCTTCTATCGTAGCGTGATCTCTTTTCCACCATGCACCGCTCCCTCTCCTGCCTCGCCACCCTGTCCGCCGTTGTCCTCGCCATGCTGCCCGGCGCACGGGCGCAACAACCCACGTCTCGCCGCCGCACCGGCGGCCTCCTCTTCCGAACCGGTGCAGGATGTGCGCGTGGTGTTTCACACCGACAAGGGCGACATGGAGGCCGTGCTGTTTGCCACCAAGGCGCCACTGACCGTCGCCAGTTTTCTCAACCTCGCGCAGCAAAAGTTCTACGACGGCGTGAGGTTCCACCGGGTCGAGCCTGGCTTCGTCGCTCAGGTCGGCGATCCCACCGGCACCGGCGGCGGCAGCGCGGGCTACCAATTCGAGGACGAAAAGAATGGGGACCGCAAGTTCGACAAACCCGGGATCATGGCGATGGCCAACCACGGGACAAACACCAACGGCAGCCAGTTTTTCTTCACGCTGGCCGTCGCGCCGCATCTCAACGACAGCGGTGGCAACGGCCATTACACGATCTTCGGCCAGGTGACGAAGGGCCTGGAAGTCGTCGAGTCCATCACCCAGAGCGACCACATCAAGAGCATCGATATCCTCGATCCCACCACCGCGCTGTTCGTCAAGGAAGCCAAGCAGATCGATAAGTGGAACAAGCTGATGACCCATTCGCCGAAGCATTGAGCCACGCTCCGCCATGAACAACGACCCCTCCGCCCGCCGCCTCCTGGTGTTCGCCGACCCTGCCGCGCTGGCGCGCGCCGCCGCCGAGGAACTCACCCGCCGCGCCGTTGCCGCCGTCCGCTCGGACCGGCCCGCCAGCCATCGCGCTCTCCGGCGGCTCGACGCCCAAGGTGCTCTACGCGCTCCTCGCGGACGAACCCGCCTTCCGCGAACGCCTGCCGTGGGCGCAGACCCATTTCTTTTTCGGCGACGAACGCCACGTCCCGCCCGACCACAAGGACAGCAACTTTCGCATGGCCAAGGAGGCGATGTTCGACAAACTCGGCGGCCTCCTGCCCGCCGCCAACATCCACCGCATCCACGGCGAGGAACCCGACGCCGCTAGCGCCGCCCTCCAATACGGCCGCCAAATCTTTTCGATCTTTGGCAACGACCGGCCGCGCTTCGATCTTATTCTGCTTGGCATGGGCCCGGAGGGACACACGGCGTCGATCTTCCCCGGCACCACGCCGTTGCGAGAAATCGCTTCTGTCGTCCCGGCCTACGTCGAAAAGCTGGCGGCGTACCGGATCACGTTCACGCCGCCGTTGTTAAAAAACGCCGCCGCGATCATGTTCCTCGTCGCCGGACAGGACAAGGCCGAGACGCTCGCCGCCGTGCTCGAAGGCCCCTCCGAGCCGGACCGTTTCCCGGTGCAGGGCATCAACTGCACGGCCGCCGGCGGCGAAACGCTCTGGTTGCTTGACCGCGCCGCTGTCGCCAAGTTGCGTCAACCGCCGAAATGAAGGTGAAAAATCCGCACGGCTCCGAGCATCAGCCCTGATCGCCAAATCGGGAACCGGTCCGAAAAACGGCAGTGGTATCATCTGCCGTCTCTGAAGCCCCGGCAGGGGCGTAAGAGAGTAGCCAACGGCGTGAGCCGTGGGCTAGCCTCTGCCGCCCCTGCCGGGGCTGAAGACTCGCCAAACTGTACCATTACCCGAAGAACTCGCCGCTTGCCGCCTTCCCCCGCCGCCGGGTATGCTCGGCGGCCGTGTGGCGTTTGTCTCTCCATCGGTTGCCAGCGACCGTCGCCGCGGCGGTGTTGGCGTCGCTTTTTCCGTGGGACTTCGCAACGGCACAAGTACCGGCCGCGTCCGTTTCTCCCTCGCCGCCCGCCGCCGTTCCTCCGGTGGCCCCGCAGACGGATGCGAAGATCATCCGCAACGGCCAGGGCAGCCTCGTTTTCGTGGTGGGGACGCACGGGGAGGGCAGCGGGTTCATCTGCACGATGGGCAACGGACGGTTTCTCTTCACGAACGCCCACGTGCTGGCGGGGAACATCCCGGTCACCCTCACCTTGCTCGACGGTTCCTCGATCCGCGTCGGGGCGGCGGCGGTGGCCGTCGGACACGACATGGTGCGCTTCGCCGTCGCGCCCGCCCAGCCCGCCTTCAACCTGCTGGAACACGTCAACGATGCCCTGCTGGTCGGTGACGAGGTGCTCGTCCTCGGCAACGCTCAGGGGGCGCGCGTGATCAACCCCATCGTCGGCAAGGTCGTCGGCATCGGGCCGAACCTCGTGGAGGTGGACGCGCCCTTCCAGCCGGGCAACAGCGGCAGCCCCATCATCCAGAAAAAGACCGGCCGCGTCGTGGGCATCGCCACGTACGTCACCGAGGAACACGACGACCGCGACCCTTCCCCGGAGCAGCAGAAGCACAAAGGCAAAAAGAAGTCCGACGACCCACCGGCGCAGCGCAAACTCCGGCGCTTCGGCTACCGGCTCGACAGCGTCAGGGATTGGCAGGACATCGCCTGGCCCGAGTTTCAGGCGGAAGCCGCCGCGCTCAAAGGGGTGGACGACCGCACGGCGGACATTCTCTGGTCGATCCAGGACGTGTCCGACCACAAGGGCTACGTGCGGCAGGGACAGGGTCACACCCCGCCGGTCGAGCGGATCATCCAATCGTTCGGCGAAGCCGTGGCGGGTCGCCCCAGCCCGACGGATGTGCTGAAGGCCAAACAGAACCTGCTCGACGGCTTGCGGCTCGTTTGCCAGAGCGACGTGGGGGAATTACGACCCCGGCTGCGCTACGATTACTTCGTGCGCGAGCTGACCGAACGGCAGCATTACCGCGACGAGTTGTCCCGGATGTTCGACGGCGCCCTCAAAGCGCAGAGCAACGAAACGAGACGTTGACGGAAGCCCCCTCCGCCGTCAAAACACCTCCGGCTGGCCTTCCTCCATCAGCCGCACCTGCGGGTCGACGCCGCGCTTCGCGCGCGCGCGTCAGCAGCCGTTGCGGCGGTTCGTCCAACGGCTCGTAGCTCAGCCGGAACGTCCCGTAGTGCATCGGCACGAGCGTCTGCGCGCCGAGTTCCTGGAACGCCGTGACGGCTTCCTCCGGGTTCATGTGGACGGCGCGCTGGCTCGGCGTGTCGTACGCGCCGATGGGCAGCAGGGCGATCTCCACCGGGCAACGCCGGCCGATCTCCGCCGAAACCGTCGAAATACGCCGTGTCGCCGCAGTGGAACACCGACCGTCCGCCCGCCGACAGCACGAACCCGCCGAAACCCCGGTGCTGATCGTGCAACATCCGCGCGCCCCAATGGTGGCAGGGCGTCAGCGTGATCGACAACGCCCCGCCGAACGCGCACGTCCCCCAGTAGTCGAGTTCGTGGACGCGCTCGAAGCCCAGGTCGTGCACGAGGTTGCCCACGCCGAAGGGGACGACGATGGGTTGGTTGGCCGCCACGGCGCGCAGCGTGCGGCGGTCGAGGTGGTCGAAGTGCGCGTGCGTGACGAGCACGAGGTCGATCATCGGCAGTTCGTGCAGGCGGAGGCCGGGTTTGCAGCCGTTTGATGCCCTTGAGCCAGAGCGACCAGTTCGGGTCGATGAGGATGTTCAACCCCGCCATCTGCACGAAAAACGAGGCGTGGCCGATCCAGGTGATGCCGATCTGTCCCCGGCCGCGAGCGGCGGGAAAGAGCGGCGCGGCGTTGGGCGTGCCGTCGCGCGGGCGAGACAGCGAGGGCAGGAGAACTTCCATGAAGAAGTTGCGCTTGTGCCAGCCTTTTTCGAGTTTCACGCCGACGCGCTTGGCCGGGGCTGGCGTCGAGGCGGGCATGGCGTGGCCGTTCGTCGGCGCGCGTCGGGCCGGCAGCGGCACGGGCGGCACGACCGGGGCGCGGCGGCGGTTGCGCTTGCCCCCGGCGGCGGCGATTTTCTGCCGGCTTTTTCGGAACTGGCTGGCCACGGCGGCATCCTAAAGGCAGAAGGCAAAAGTCAGAAGTCAGAAGGGCGGAAAACGGAGATGGAAAAGGAGTTCGGTAATTCTATCGGGACTGCTGCCTTCTGCCTTCTGCCTTCTGCCTTCTGCCTTCTGCCTTCTCATCTCCGTTCCAGGTAAAGCCGCATCTGCGCGCAGTCGATGACCGCGTGCTGTTCCCGCAGGAAATCCGCGCCCAGATAGCCGTCGATGGGCGGCTTGCCCTGCTCCTGCAGCGCGGCGTTGTTGGCCGAGATGTCCGACACGGCGATCACCGCCGAGCGCACCTGCACGAACTCAACTTGCAGGTTGTCCACGATGCCGATGTCGATGCGCCGCCGCCCGCCGCCCGCGCCGCCGACCGTGAAATTCGTGCGGTTGAGCTTGATGCCCGCCCGGCGGCTGACCGTGGCGTCCAGCAGCGTGATGGCCGCCCCGGTGTCCACCAGCCAGAGCGCGCGCTGGCCGTTGACGTTGGCGATCACCTCGAAATCGCTGATGCACGCGCGCTTCATCGCAATTTCGCGGTAGCCGTCGCCCTCGCAGGAACCGGCCCAGGCCGCCGTGCCGCGCGGCCGCCGCGTCGAGCGCGTGTTCGGGCGTAGAGTTGCAGTCCGTTGCAGTCGATGATGAAGGAGAAACTCTGGAGCACGTCCGCGCCGATGATGCCGTCGAACGGGTCCGACCGCCCCGGGCCGGCCCTGGTTGAGTGCGCTCAGGTCGCTGACGCCGAGCAGGAACGGGCTGGCCTCGCACGGGCCGATCTGGAGCGTGCTGGCCAGGGCGGCCTGGATGCGTTCGCCCGGCCCGCCGACCGCGCCGATAGACGCGCACGCCGGTCTTGACCGACGACAGGTGAAACCGCCGCAGGCTGTGGCAGTCCACGACGGTGATCTGCGCGCCGGTGTCCACGAGGAAATGGCCGGTAACGCCGTTGATGTTGGCGGTGACTTCCAGGTGCGGCCCGACATTGCGGCGCAACGGCGAGGGCGGTGTAACCCTGCGGCCGGAGAAGATCGCCCAGCGGCGCGCCTTCCTGCACCACCGTGCCGTTCACGAGCGGTTCACGGTCGTCGGCGGCGGCACACGCCGGAGCGAAGGCGAGTTGGAGACCCAAAATCCCCGCGCAAAGCGCAGCGGCCCGCCGCGCGGCGATGCGGGCGGAACAGCGGGGGGATGGGAGGACCATTCGGCGGACATTCTCCCCCATCCCCGGCAACAAACAAGCGGGAATCCACTCCGTTCCCGGCCGCGATGCACCCACCAACCCGATTGGTTCGTATCGGGTTGGAATCCACCGGTTCGTGCCGGGTGGACCGTTATTCACTCTCTTCCTTATGTCAAACCTCGCCGAAACCTTCAGAGCACCCTCCAGCAGATCGAGCAATCCCGTGATCCGGAGGCGCTGGTCGACGCTGTTCGGCGACGACGCGGAATTGTTCAACCTCGCGCTGACCGAGCCGATGAAAGGCGTCGAAGGCGCACGCCGGTTCTGGACGAACTACCTGTCGGCGTTCGAGAAGATTCGTTCGACGTTTCACCACACGATCTCGACAGACAAGGACGCGGTGCTCGAATGGGTGAGCGAGGGCGTGATGGCCGCCAGCGGCCAGCCGTTCAATTACCGGGGGGTGAGCGTCATCGAGCACGACGGCGCGAAGGTCAGCCGCTTCCGCACGTATTATGATTCGGCGGTGTTCCTGCCCGGCGGCGCGAAGCAGAAGGAGACGATGTAACAGAGGGGCGTCCCGCCTCAGAACAGCACGCTTTCCACGAATTGCCGCACGTGTTCGCGTGGCGGCTGTTCGCGGCGGATCAGGACGACGAGTTCGCGGCTGAAACGCGGCCGGATCGCCACCCGCCGGACCTTGCGTTGGCGCACGTAGAGAGGCAATGCGCGGTGGGGCACCAACGCCACGCCCATCCCCAGGCCCACGAGATTGATGATGAGGTCGAAGCTGTCCAGTTCCATCACGGAACGGACGCGCAGACCGTTTTCATCCATCCAGGCGCGCAGCCGCCGGCCGGTGTTCGTGCGCCCATCGGGGAGCAGCCAGCGTTGGTTCTTCCCGAGCCGCGCGAGCAACGTTCCGGGGTCGAGCGGCGCGGCGTCCTCCGCTAGCGCGCGACCGGCGGGGACGATCAACGTAAAATCGTCGGTAAACCGGTGGGCCACGTGGAAATCTCCCGTGAGGCGTTCCGGTGGGCAGAGGAGCGCGGCGTCGAGTTCGCGCGCCTCCAACGCCGCCAGGAGTTCCGGGCTGGAATGATGGCTGACCTTGAGCTGCACCTCCGGGAAACGGCGTTGATAACTCACGAAGAACCCTGGCAGGTAGGCCAGTCCGACCGTCCGCGAAACGCCGACGCTCACGGTCTTCGGCGCGGCGGCGAATTCCTCGCGCAGCCGCCGGACCGAATGGGTCATCTCGCCGAGGATGCGCCCCGATTGCTCCAGCAGGAAGCGTCCGGCGGCGGTGGGTTGGACGTGGCGGGTGGTGCGTTCGAGCAGCGTCACGCCGAGGCGCGATTCGATCCTCTGAATCTGCCGGGTGATCGCGCTCTGCGTCAGGCCCGCCAACCGCCCGGCACGGGTGAAACTGCCGGTTTGCGCGACCAACCGAAAAAGATGCAACTCGTAAATATCGAGTGGCGCGAGCAGGGGCGATTCATGCATTTTCAGCATCAATGTAATCAGACAATGAATTTCCTGCAACGCGTGGCGGCGGCTAGCGTCGCTGCCTATGGCAAACTCAAAGGATAGTTTCAGAGATAATGCACCCGGCACTTGGTACGTGGATGACCAGTGCATCTGCTGCGGCCAATGTGGAAACGACGTGCCTTCCATCTTCGCGGAAGCGGCGGATTACAGTCACTTTCGCGTCCACCGCCAGCCGATGACCCCCGGAGAATTGCGCGAGGCGGAAGACGCCCGCGAACGCTGTCCAGTCGAAGCCATCGGCAACGACAGGATGACCTGAGAAAAATTTCGCGTCGTACGGGCGTTTGCAACCGGGGCCGCTTTGTCGGAAGTTCGCAACAGTTCCGACCAAACATGGTGTTCTCATCCTCGCGTCCGTTTCCCTGGCGGCTGGCAATGGCAACCGTTTGCCTGTGGTTCTCGCTGGCCGCCGTTTCGTCACGCGCGGAGGACGAAAACGCGGCGGACAAAATCCCGCTCGGCGCGACTCCGCAGCAAATCGCCACGCTCTACGGTCCCGTGCTCCGGCACAACGCCCGCGTGCGCCGACACGAAATTCTCGAAGGCGGCACAGTGATCGACGGCGACCTTTACAGCCGCAACGGCCTCGTCATCCGCGTGGTCTATCACGGTGGGGTGGCGGTGCTGTTGGAGTACACGCGCGTCGCCGGTCCGCTGACGATTCACGATGTCGGTCCCTTGCTGGCGGCCAACGTAGACCACGCGTCAGCGTGGGAACCGGGCAAGGACAGCACGGATACCAACCGTTTTTACCACCGCACGGACGGCAAGGCCCTGGCGCATTACACCACCGAAAACGACGGCAGTTTGCTCATCGCGTCTGATAACACCGGCAGCGATTTCTACGGCGGCAAACTCATGGAAGGTCACTAGTATAAAACCCCCCTCCCACATGGACCTGCAACTCTCCGGCAAAACGGCGCTCGTCAGCGGTTCGACCGCAGGGATCGGCTACGCCATCGCGGCGGCATTGGCCCGTGAAGGCGCGCACGTCGTGGTCAACGGCCGGACCACCGCGCGGGTGCGGGAAGCCACGGATCGCCTGACGAAAGAACTCGGTGATACCGGCGGCAAAGTCACGGGCGTCGCCGCCGATCTCGGCACGGCCGACGGCGTCAAAGTGCTCACGGACGAGGTTCCCACGGTGGACATCCTCGTGAACAACCTGGGCATCTTCGAGCCCAAGGCGTTCGCGGACATCACCGACGACGACTGGACCCGGTTCTTCGAGGTCAACGTGCTCAGCGGCGTGCGCCTGAGCCGGTTTTATCTGCCGAAGATGACCGCCGCCAAATGGGGGCGGATCGTTTTCATCTCCAGCGAATCGGGTATCAATACCCCGACCGAAATGGTCCACTACGGCCTGACCAAAACGGCGCAGCTCGCCCTCTCGCGCGGCCTCGCGCAAACGGCGGCGGGCACAGGTGTGACGGTCAATTGCGTGCTGCCCGGCCCCACGAAATCCGAAGGCGTGGGCACGTTCGTCGGCCAGATGGCGCGCGACCGGGGGATCACCCCGGAGGCGATGGAAAAAGACTTCTTCGAGCACGCGCGGCCGTCGTCGCTGCTCAAGCGGTTCGAGACGGTGGAGGAGATCGCGGACGTGGTCGCCTTCGTGTGCAGCCCGCTGGCGTCGGCGGTCACCGGCGCGGCCGTGCGCGCGGACGGCGGCGTGGTGTCGAGCATCGTCTAAATTTTATGACTTCCGGTCCCTGGATCGACATGACGCCCGGTGTCCGCCGCCGCACACTGGCGAGCGGCGAAGGGATGATGCAAATGATCGTCACGTTCGCGGCGGGCGCGAAACTGCCCGAACATCGGCATCCGCACGAACAGGTGACGTTCGTGGTCAGCGGCCGGTTGCGCCTGATCTTGCACGCGGGCGGCGAAACACACGATCTCGCCGCCGGGGAGTCTTTCTATCTCGCGTCAAACGTCCCGCACGCGGCCGAAGCCACGGAGGATGCGACGGTTTTGGATACGTTCAACCCGCCGCGCGAGGACCTGTTGGCCCGCGACCGCGAGGGGTGAGCGTCGTCAACAAGGTAGGGATGGCTCTCCGAGCCGTCCCAAATGTTTCCGGCAAGGCGCTTGGTACGCACCGAAATTGTCCAAGCCGATCTTGGGACGGCTCGGAGAGCCATCCCTACCTTGTTGACGACCTTGCTACGACACGACGTTCTGCGGCTTTCCGTCGAGGAACGCGCGGATGTTTGCCACCACCGTTGCCAGCAGTCGGCCGCGTGCCGCTTTGGTCGCCCACGCGATGTGCGGGGTGATGACGCAATTCTTCGCGGTCAGGAGCGGATTGTCCGCCGTCGGCGGTTCGGTCGAAAGCACGTCCAGCCCCGCGCCCGCGATTTTATCCGTGTTGAGCGCGTCGGCCAGATCGGCCTCGTTGACGACCGGGCCACGGCTCGTGTTGAGCACATAAGCGCCCGGCTTCATTGTCGCCAGCCGCGCGGCGTTGACCAGCCCCCTGGTTTCCGGCGTCAGCGGACAATGCACGCTGAGCGCATCGCTCTCCCGAAAAAGCGTGTCGAGGTCCACCATCCGCACGCCGGGTACTTCCGGGGGCCGTTCGGCGCGGCGGGTAGCGATCACCCGCATTCCGAGTGCCTGCGCGACCCGCGCCACCCCCTGCGCGATGGCCCCGAAACCCACGAGTCCCAGCGTCATGCCGTCGAGTTCGACCAGCGGGAAATCCCAGTACGCGAAATCCTTGCTCGTGACCCAGTTGCCCTGCCGCACGCTACCCGCATGATGGCCGACGCGCTGGGTCAGTTCGAGCAACAATGCAAGCGTGAGCTGCACGACCGACGCCGTGCTGTAAGCGGGGACATTGGTCACGACGATCCCGCGTTCGCGCGCCGCGCCCAGGTCGATGGTGTTGATGCCGGTGGCCAGGATGCCGACGTATCGAAGCCTGGGCAACTGCGCGAGCGTCCCGCGGTCGAGCAGGACCTTGTTGGTCAGGATGATCTCCGCCTCCGCCGCCCGCGTGACCGTGTCCTGTGGGGCGGTGCGCTCGTAGATTTTCGGCTCGTCGCCGAGGTCGAGCAGCGGGCTCCAGTTCAGGTCGCCGGGGTTGAGCGTGTAGCCGTCGAGGACAACGAGTTTCATCAGGCGTCCGATGCGGGTGCCAGCGCCACGGTCGGCGCGGGGTGCAATTTGGTTTCGATCTCGGTGCTCGGGAACCACTTGTAGAGCATGAAATACACGATCACGCCGGTCACCGAGACGTACAGCCAGATCGGCATCGTGTACGCCGACACCGAACGGTGCGCGCCCCAGCGTTGCCGCAACGCGGGGACCACGCTGGAAACCACCAGCGGCACCACCGCGAACGCCAGCATCACGTGCGTGATGAGCAACGGAAAATACACCCACCGCCACGCGCTCGGGTGCGCCTTGTCCGGGTAGTCGAAATGGATCGACCCGCCCGGCACATGGTAATGAAAATACAGGTAGCAGGCCAGGAACGCCGACGACGTGACGATGGCGGCGCACATGCAGGTGATGTGCGCGGTTTTGTTTTCCCGGCGGATCAGCGCCCAGCCCGTGGCGATAAGCAACGTGCTCGCGCCGTTGAGCGTAGCGTTGAGCGCGGGGTATTCGGCAATCGTCATGCCTGCGCGGGCATGCCTGCCAGCCCGGATTCTTCCAACTCCATCCGATCCATCGCGGCCCGCTGTTGGGCGGCAATCGTGCGGCAGGCGCGATACATCATAAACCCGAGGCCGCCGAGAATGGCAACGATCATAAAAAGCATGAAAAAGATGCTGAGACCGAAGCCGATGCTCGCGCCGTTGAGAGGAGGAGTCTGGCCGCCGGCACCAGGAACCATGTTCTGTTTGCAGCCGGGACAGGCTTCCGCCGCAGTGTGAGCAAAGATCAGCGCCGCGCCCAGCGCCCAGGCGGCACGGTGTCCGAGTCGGGAAACGGTGGCAGTTTTCATGGGGTTGCTTCTTTCAACTTGCACCATGCCGGCGGGGGCTTCAAGCGAGGAGCGTGTGACAGGCTCCGCTTATTTCCCACTGGCCGGTTCCCTCAATAAATCGCCCACCCCCGTGAGCACCTGCTGCACGACCTCTTCGTTGGGGCTGCCGTCGGGGTTCGTCGTGTCGTAGGAGCCACGCACGACGCCGTCGCGGTCCACCAACGCGATCCGCGTGCTGTGAACATAGGCCATCTCGTCCGCAGGATCGTCCACCTTCTTGACCGCGAACGTGAAAACGTCGTGCGCGAGATCGTAGATTGTCTCCCGGTCGCCCGTCAGGAAGAACCAGCGGTCCGTCGCGGCGTGGAAACGCTCCGCGTACTTGCGCAGGACTTCCGGCGTGTCCATCTCCGGCGCGATGGAAAACGACACGATCCGCACGTCGTGCGTGGTCGCGGGTGAGCGCCTGCCTGGATTTCCTGCATCTGGCCGTTCATCACGAGGCACGGCCCCGGGCAGGCGGTGAAGAAGAAAGTCCGCCAGCCAGACCTTGCCCTTGAGCGCGGACGCGGAAGTAGAACGGCTGGCCGGTGCGCTCGGTCAGCGTGAAATCCGGCACCTGATTGAAACGGTCCAGCGGCTCGTCGCGCCGCGCTGTTCGCCGCTCTGCCAATGCTGGCGCACCGAGTCCCGCGACCAACCCGGCGATGATCAGCCCCAGCGACGCTCCAGACGACCCATTGCAGCGTCCGGTTGATCGGCGCGGCAGCGGGCAGTTCTCGCGGGCGGCGTGGAAGTGCAGCATGGCGGCGGTTCCTCAGCGCAGGAACCAGGGCAGGATGTACATGATCGTGAAGACCAGCACCCACACCACGTCCACGAAGTGCCAGTACAGCGACACGCACGTCAGGAAATCGTGCCGGTGCGGCGTGAATTGCCCCGCCGCCGCCATCAGCGTCGTGATGGCCAGGAACAGCACGCCGATGGAAACGTGCAGCCCGTGGAACCCCGTCAGCGTGAAGAAACTCGAGGTGTAGGTGCCGCCCGTGTTGCAACCAGATGTCGCTCGTGGTAAAGCTCGTGCCATTCGTGCGTACTGGATGCCGACGAAGATCGCGCCCAGCAGCGTCGTGAGAGCCAGCCAGAGCGTGACCGGCTTGTTCTTGACCACGGCCTTTTCCGCCCATGCAAAGCGTCGCGCTGCTCGTAAGCAGGAAGACGTGTTGATGCCCGTCAGCAGCAGCGGCCAGGTGAAAGGTGCTCGGCCATTCCCCGTCTTCAGCCACTCCGGCTCGTAGGCCGATCCGCGGCTGATCCAGAGGATGACGTACGCGCTGATGAGCCCCGCGAAGAGCATCGCCTCCGAGGCGAGGAAGGTGATCATGCCGAACTTGGTCAGGTTGACCGTCGGGCGCGTGGGCGTGCGGATGGGTGGCGACGGCGGAACTCATAGGAGATGTGCAGCAGATCAGGTAAAGCAAGGCGCGGGGATTGGCAAAACTAAGTCGGTCCGCGCGGCAGGCTCGCAGCTGGGAATGCGTAGGGACGTGCGGTGCTGCGGGGTCCGCGATGCCGCCGTTGGCGCCGCACGACCCGCTGCATCCACAGGAAGATCAGCACGCGCACAGCCCGATGCGAAAAGACCACCAGCGGGCGAAGCGTCACGCGGTTGCGCGCGGCGGGTGGATCGGCGGAAGCGGTTCCATGGCGTAGCTGGACGCAGCTTGCCCGACGCCAGCAGCGCGAGCAGCAGCGGCAGGTAGATGATCGACGCGAAAAAAAGCTGCCGCGCGTGCGTCGCGGCCGGGTGCGAGCTGCAGCCGCACGGCGCAGAAGATCATCCCCAGCCCCAAGCACGAACGCGCCCGAAGAAATACCACCGCCCCGCCATGCCCAGCAGGCTCGGCATCAGGCTGACGAGCAGCAGCGCGAACGGAATAATTCGACCGCCTGCCGCCCCGTGCTCGCGCCGTCGTCGTCCAGGTTGGGCAGCATGACGAACCCGCCCCGCGCGTAGTCCTCGCGGTACATCCACGCGATGGCCAGGAAATGCGGCATCTGCCAGCAGAACAGGATCGCAAACAGCGCCCACGCCTCCGCGTCCAGCGTCCCGCGCGCCGCCGCCCAGCCGATCATCGGCGGCAACGCGCCCGGGGATCGCGCCGACGAGCGTGTTGAGGGTCGTCACGCGCTTGAGCGGCGTGTACACGAAGAGGTAGATGCCGATCGTCAGCGCCGCCAGCGCGCCGGCGAGCGGGCTGACCAGGAAAAACAGGTACACGCAGCCCGCCCGCCGACGAGCGCCGAAGCCGATCAGCAGCGCGGCGTCCGGCGCTCATGCCGGCCCGCGGGCAGCGGACGGTCCGCGCGTGCGGTGCATCGCGGCGTCGGCTGCGGCGTTCGATCAATTCGTTGAGCGCCGCCGCCCCGCCGGCGACGAGCGCCGTGCCGAACAGCGCGTTGAACATCCGCAGCCCAATCCATCGGCCCGCTCCAGCCCATGTAAAACCCGGCCAGCGTCGTGACGAGCACCAGCGAGGTCAGCCGCGCCTTGACCAGTTCGCACAAGTCCGCCGAACAGCCCCGGAACCGGCAGTCTCCGTCGCCGACGCGTCGGTATCGAGGCCCGCGATCGGATGGTCGGTCGTCGTCGCGGGTTCGGCCACGACGGGCACGGTCCACCGGACGGCGGCGGGCGTCAACAGCGGCGGTTTCATCGACGGGCCACCTCCGCCGGTCGTTCCACGGTGGCGGGATCGAACACCGGCATGGCACGTCCAGCGGCGCCACGCGGCGTACAGTGAGCACCGCCCAGACGAACGACGTCGCGCCGACGGCGACGTGCGCCGTGGCCACGTCGGCCGCCTTGTGCGTCCAGATCGTGTACATGCCGAGCGTCGATCTGCACCGCGATGAACACGAGCGGCCAGCCCATCGCCGAGCCAGCGCAAGGAGTCCGGCAGCAGCGCGCGGCGTTCGCCAGGCGATCCAGGCCGCGCGTCAACGACGCGCAGCAGGATGATGCCCGCCATCAGGCGGTGGGTCATTTGCAGGTGAATCTGCGCGAGGCTCGTCGGCGGCAGGTGCGGCTTCGCGCGCGGCGGTTGAGCGCGGGCAGGTCGGCCTTGTGAACCTGCGGCCACCAATGGCCGTAAGCCTTCGGGAAATCGGGGATCGACAGCCCGGCGTGCGCGTGGCGCATCGCCGCGCCGAGGGCGAGTTGCAGGAAGATCAGGTGCGCCGTGAGCACGAGCAACGTGCCGCCGCAAGGGCCGCGTCCGTCCGCGAGCAACTCGCTCGTTCGCGCCCTGCCCGAGCGCTGACCACCAGCGCGATTCGCCAGCGCGATGAAGCTCACCAGCGCAAGAAACGCCTGCGCGAGGCACGCGTGGAAGATGCCCATCCAATCCCCGAGCTCGACCACCCGCAGACCGCCGAGCACGCCCTGGAGGATCACCGCGCCGACCGCCGCATCGCCGAGCGACGCGCATCCAGCGGCGCGGTTCGGCCGCGAGAACCAGACGGCCAGGCCGATCGTCAGCAGGCCGACGAACGACGCGATCAGCCGGTGGACGTGTTCGAAAAACACGCCGCCCACCCAGCGCGACACCGGGAAGGCGAACATGTTGTAGCCGTAGCGAGTTCGGCCAATCCGGCACGGCGAGGCCCGGCGTCCTTGCTCGTGACCATCCCGCCGCTGCAAATCAGCACGAGGATGCTCAGCGGCGACGAACACCGCGTAGGCGTGCAGCCAGCGGCGAGTACGTTCATCGGAACCCGCCGCGCGCCGTCGGTCCGGCGCCTGTCCGGACAGCCGGTCGCGTCGTCCACTCCCGCCGGCAGCGGCTGCGCGCAGCGTCGTCGCTGCATCGAGCCGCCGGCATCCTACGTGCGCCGGGATTTCCGCTGCCTCGCTCCGTGCGACGGTCGACCTCGCGCATGCGGCACGGTCTGCGGCAGGAAATCCTCCTCCATGCCGGGGATGCTGTACTCGTACGGGCCGTGGTAAACGCGCGGCGTCTCCGGGAAGTTGCCGTGCAGCGTCACCGGCGAAGGCAGCGTCCACTCCAGCGTGTCGCGCGCCACGGGTTGTCCGGGGCCTTCTCGCCGTAGAACATGCTCCAGAAGAAGTTGTACCAGAACACGAAGAACGACGCCCCCAGCCCGAACGCCGATGATGGCTGATGAACTTCTGCAACGGCTGGAGGTTGCGCAGGTGCTGGTACTGCGTCGGGTCCGCGATGCGGCGCATCATGCCCGCCAGGCCCATCGTGTGCATCGGGAAGAACGTCAGGTTGAAGAAAATGAACATCAGCCAGAAGTTCACAGTAGCCGAGCTTCTCGTTCATCATGCGCCCGAACATCTTCGGGAACCAGAAGTACACCGCCGCCTGCAACGCGAACAGGCTGCCGCCGAAGAGCACGTAATGGAAGTGCGCCACGATGAAGTACGTGTGGTGGATGAACAGGTCCACCGGCGTCGAGGCCATGAAGATGCCGCTCAGGCCGCCGATGACGAACATGCTCACGAACGCCAGCGCAGAAGCACATCGGCGTCGTGAACCGGATGCAGCCCTTCCAGATCGTGCCCATCCAGTTGAACACCTTGATGGCCGAGGGCACCGCGATGACCATCGTCGAGAGCGAGAACGCCGCCGAAGCACGAGGTTCATGCCCGAGACGAACATGTGGTGGCCCCACACGATGAAGCCCAGAAAGCCGATGGCGACGATCGAGAACACCATCGCGCGGTAGCCGAAGAGCGGCTTGCGCGCGAACACCGGCAGGATCTCCGAGACCAGGCCCATCGCCGGCAGGATCATGATGTACACCTCCGGGTGCCCGAAGAACCAGAACAGGTGTTGGCAGAGCAGCGGATCGCCGCCCCCACCTGCCGTGCACTGCGCCGTTGAAGAAGCGTCGTGCCCATGTTCAGGTCCAGCCACAGCATCGCGCCCGCCGCGCTCAAGCACCGGCACGGCCAGCAGCAGCAGGATCGCCGTGATGAACAGCGACCACACCGCCATCGGCAGACGGAACATCGTCATGCCCGGGCAGCGCATGTTGATGATGGTCGTGATGTAATTGAACGCGCCCGCGATGGACGCCAGGCCGTTGACGAAGATGCGCGATGGCCCACAGCCGACTGCCCGTACGTGCGTCGTGGTTGTAGGCCGGATTGGTGCTCAGCGGGGCATAGCTCGTCCAGCCGCCCGCCGCCGCGCCGCCGTACCGGCGGCAGGTGCGCCGATCAGCCAATGCCACGTCCCGTGACTCCCGCTCCAGAAGCTGCTGAGCACGATGACGCCCGACAGGAAGAACATCCAGAAGCTCAGTTCGTTGAAGAACGGGAACGCCATGTCCGGCGCGCCGATGTGCAGCGGGATGAGGAAGTTGCCGAACACGCCGATGAGCAGCGGCATGATGACGAAGAACACCATGAGCGTGGCGTGCATCGTCACGAGCATGTTGTAGCCGCCCGGCAGGAACGCGCCGTCGGGGTCGACGATGGTCTGGCCCGGCAGGCCAGCAAATGGCCGATGACCGGGAACGGCTTGCCCGGGAAACCCAGTTGCCAGCGCACGCCCATCGCCAGCAGGCCGCTGACGGCCCCGAAGAACATGCTGGCGAAGAGGTACTGCTTGCCGATCATCTTGTGATCGTGCGACCAGACGTAGGTGCGGAAAAACCCGTGGTGACATGATGCGCGTCGTGCGCGTGTTCGTCCACGTGAGGAAGGGAAACGGCGGTGGCAGCGGCGGACATGGCTTGTTCGGTTCGGACGTTGGATGATCGAAAAAGACTTCGGCTGAAATCAGCGATTGAGCGCGGTCACGATGGGCGCGGGCGCGGGCTCGACGACAGGGGCAATGGCCACCGGCGCAGGCGCGGGCGAGGCGGCGGGTGCCTGTTCCTTTTGCTTGCGGGAGTCGATGGCGTTGTCGCTCTTTTCCTTCACGAGCTTGTCGTAATCCTCCGCGCTGACCACGTCGATCTTGGCCTGCATGTTGTAATGGCCGCGCCGCAGAGCTGGTTACAGGCGAGCGCGTAGTGGCCGACCTTTTCCGGCGTGAACCAGACCCAGTCGATCTTGCGCCCGGGAGGATGTCCTGGTACATGCGGAACTCCGGCACGTAGAAGGCGTGGATCACGTCCTGCGAGCGCAGGATGACGTTGACCGGCCGGCTGACCGGCAGGGTGAGCTGGTTCTCGCTCTGGTAATCGTCGTGCGCCGTCGGATCGTCGCTGCGTCGGGTCGAGGCCGAAGTTGTTGTCGCCCTTCTGCATCCACTCCTGATCGTACGAACCGAGCTTGCCGTCCTTGCCGGGGTTGCGGATGTGGAACCCGAACTGGTAGGCCACGATGTCGATGCTCAGCGCGTCCTTGGGCGCGGCGGCTGCGCAGTTGCAGCCAGAGGGTCGCTCCACACCGCCAGCAGGATGAAGATCGCCGCCGGGGTGGCCGTCCAGATGAATTCCAGCTTGTTGTTGCCGTGGCTGTACACCGCCTTGACGCCTTTGCGGTAGCGGTACTTGACGATGAAAATAGATGTAAACGACCTGCGTGACGACGAACACCGCCAGCGTCAGCCAGAAGATGACCATGAAAAGCAGGTCGATCTCGTGCCCGCCCGTGGTGACGCACTCGGGCGTCCACCACATGTTATAGTCACGCAACTCGGCGTGCGCGGCGGCAACGGCCCGGCGAGCAACGCGCCGAAGGCCAGCAACAGCAGACGGCGCGACGAAGCGACGGGCGGAAAAACGGAGCGGCGGTCGTGTGTCATGGCGGATCGGAGACCGGGCTGGACACCTGCCGCGGAGCAGCGAAATTGGACATGGCAATATACGGGGCTGAAGGCAGGTTCTGTCAAGGTTCGCCGGGGACGGCGCCGGAGCGGGTCCGTGCCCAGCGGGGCGGTCGGCGGCTTGACGGCGCCGGGCGAGCGTCCGGGCGGGTTGATCGCCGTTGGGAGCGGAAGGCGCGCCGGGAGCCGTACCGGGCGCGACCGGCCGGCGTACCGCCCTCGAGCGGTCCGGGCGGGGTCTGCTGGAGTTCGGCCTCGGTCCAGGAGTCGTGCGTGCCTGATGGTCAGCGTCGCGGGCGTCGTCCATGTCCTGCTTCGGTGAATCGGCCCGGCGCCGTTGCCGCCGAGTTCGCTGCGAACGTAGGTCAGCACGTCGGCGATCTGCTTGTCCGTGAGGACGCCCGCCCAGGCGGGCATCTGGTTGTTGTACTCGGCTCCCTTGACGTGGATCGTCCCCTGGATGCCGTGCAGCAGGATCTGCGGCAGCCGCTTGGGCGCGTCGCCGACGACCCATTCGCAGCCGACGAGCGGCGGGAACTGCCCCGCCTGGCCGAGGCCGCTCGGCCTGATGGCATTGCGCGCAATTGGCAAGGAAAACCCCGTGCCCGCGCTGTCTTGCTCGGCGACGATCGGATCGACCGGGCCGGCGGGCTGGTGGGCTTGTAGTTGGCCTGCCTCGTTGAACACGTCGCCCTGGAAGCCGCCGCTGTACGCGCCGAGGTAGAGACCGGCCCACAACAACAGCGCGGCGCTGCCGGCGATGGCCCAGATGGGCACGGGCCGGAAGCGTTCGGCGGCCCGGGCGACCCGAGGGTCATCGGCCGGGCGGCTCGGTGTCGGGGCCGTGGTGCGCCGTGCACGTCGAGGTCGTCGCCCGGCGTGCGGAACTCGTTGAAAACGCTGTAGTCCTCCTCGTTCGGTGGCGAGGCGGGTCGGTCTTGACGATGTGCTGCTCGTGCGGGGACTCGAAGGCGTCCGGCGGCGCGATGGGATCGTCGTTGGTCAGATGGTCGTCGGGCTTCATCGGGCGGAAATGCAAAATGCAGAACGCAAAATGCAAAAGTCAGAAAAGCGGAGTGGCAGCCGCTCGGGTTCAGCAACAGTTACGAGCGGGACGAAAACAAAGATGCGGAATTCGGCATTCCGGACTTTTGCATTTTGCATTTTGCATTTTGCATTATTCCGGTGCCGCCTCCTCCGGGGCTTCGGGCAGTTTGTAGCTGCTGCGTTTGAGCGAGAGCAGGTAGGCGGCGAGCGCCTTGGCGTCGTGGCGCGGGACGACCTCCTCCCCGCGGCGCGGGCATGTCCTGCGCCGGTCCTTGACCGCCTCGGTCGAAGGCTGGCCGACGATCTTGCGTCGCTCGAAGAGGAAACGCAGCGGCGGGCAGATCGTGCCGGGCGACACGGTCTCCGGCGAGTACACGTGCTCGTAGACCAGTCGGCCTTGTCGCGGCGCATGCCGACGTTGGCGAGGTCGGGTCCCAGGCGGGAATCGCCCAGGTACGCGGCGCGGTCGCGCAGGTAATCGCGCGCCACCGTGCGGCGCGCGCCCGCACTCGCGGTCGATGTCCGCGCTGTCCGCGCGCGAACGCACCTGCTGGCTGTGGCAGTACACGCAGCCGTTGGTGGCGTAGATCGCGCGGCCCTGTTCGGCCAGGCCGTTGAAGGCGGCCGGCGATCTGGTCCTTGGTGTCGTCCACGTCGGGCAACAGGCGGCCCGCCTGGACGTAGGGGACGAGCACCAGCCCGACCCAGGAGGCAGGAACAGGGCCAGCAGCCCGAGATAGAGGGAGGCGGGTCTCTTCATGGGACGGAAGCGACGGCGGTCGCGGGAGCAGGCACGGCGGACGAAGACGCTTTGGCGAACGGCCGGGGCAAAAGGAGGGCGGTGCGCTGGACGGCCGGGTTGGCCCAGACCACGCGCAGGAACACGAGGACGAACGAAGCGGCCAGACAGACGTGGCCGGCGGTCATGATCAGCACCGCGACGAACTGCGTGGCCAGGAAGGGTTTGACGAAACTCAGGATCGCGATGGCCGGCTCCTTCGGGTCGTCGAGGCCGAAGCCCTGCACCACCCCGCCCAACGCGAAGACGCGTCACCGCCAGACCGAGGCCCACGATGGCCAGCCAGAAGTGCGCGCGGATCAGCGTCGGCGATTCCCATCCGTGCCCAGCATGCGCGGCACGATGTAGTAGATCGCGCCGAAGAACACGAAACCCACGAACCCGTACATCATCAACTGCGCGCCCGCCGCCGTCAGCAGCGTGAAGTGCGTGATTTCGTTGACGCTGCGGAAGGCCGTCAGCGCCATGAACAACACCGCCGCCAGGAAACAGCATGACCGCCACCGACACGAAGCGGAAACTCGGACTGTGCCGCAGCCGCCGCCGGCCGCTGGCGGGTCGAACCGAGGAGGTTCGTCACGATGGCCGACATGGGCAGGAGCGTGAGCACCGTCGCGGCGATGGCAACGCTGAGAATCCACGCCGGCACCGGTCCGCCGATCAGGCTGTAAGCGCCGCTCCAGCCCGCGAACAGCAGCCACGTCCAGAAGCCGAACTTTCGCCCAGCGATAACGGTGGATCGGCTCGCCCGTCGCCTTGGGCACCATGTAGTAAGCGCCCGCCAGCGCCAGCGGCACGAGGAAAGTCCCGACGACGTTGTGCGTGTACCACGCCGCCACGATGGCCTGCGCCGCCGCCTGGGTGTTGAGGAAAAACACGACGAGGTTCGCCGTCCGTACATCCACGGGAACCACAGGAACGCCGCCAGCGCGTACCATTGGGAAATGTAAGCCTGTTCGCCGTGGCGCTCACGGAAAAGCAGCACCGCCCAGATCGAGATGAACACGAAAGCCGTGAACAGGATCGGCGAGACGTAGCGCGGGAATTCCAGCCCTTCGTACGACGTGCCGTGGCCGTAGAGGATCGCGCAGACGCCCAGGGTGACGCCGAGGTTCCACAACGCCCACGCCGCCGTCAACACGCCGCCGTGGCGCAACGGCACGCGTCCCAACCGCGCCAGAATCCACAGCCCGAGACCGATGCCCAGCGGGAACTGCCCAGCCGTAGAGCAGCGCGTTGCTCGCCGCCGGATGCACCCGGCCGAAGGTCAGCCAGCGGGATGCCGGCGAGGAAGCCCGGCACGTTCAGTTTGAAGGAAGCGATGGTCGCCAGCGCCGAGCCGAGCAGCAGCCACGAGATCGACGAGACGAAAAACAGGAGCACGGGCAGGCGCACGGAATCGTCGATCTGCTTGGCCAGCGTCGCCACGTCCAACGAGAAACCCGCCCCGGCGGTTTTCGGGTCGGGCGCGGCCGTGGACGACGGCGGGACGGTGGTAGCCGTCAGGGGCGCGGCGGAAAGGGGCTCTCCGCTGCCTCCGGGGCCGCCGATGGGAAGGGTTTCAGTACCGACGGAACTCATGGCGTTGATAAATAGATAGTCAGACTGCGGCCCGCCGCGCCAGCGGCCGTCGTCCCAAGGTAGGGATGGCTCTCCGAGCCAGTCCCTATTTTCTCCGGGAAAGTCTTCGTTTTCGCCGATCCGGCCAGAAAAATTTGGGACTGGCTCGGAGAGCCATCCCTACCTTGGGACGACGGCCGCCGGAAAAAGGTCGAGTTCATATCGGGATCGAAAAGACTTAAGGTGTGCCGCCGGGGGCCGCGCCGGGAGGCGGCGGGTTGGGCGAAGGCGTGGTTTCCGACGACGCGGTGGGCGCGGTCGGCGGCGGGGTCGGACTGGTGAGAGGCGGCGGCTGCGCGCCAGTGGGTGCCGGGCTGGCGTTGGGGGTCGTTTCCGTGTTGCCGGGAGCCGGGGGCGACGGCTGCGGCTGCGCGCCAGGAGGTGGCGGGTTGCCGGGATTGAGCGCGTTGTTGGTCGCGGCCGGGGGCGCGGTCGGCGCGGGGGTGCCGGTGGCGGCGGTGCCGACGGCCGGAGTCGCGCTCGGGGCGGGCGCATTGACGGGCGGCGGCGTAGAGGTCGTACTCGGCGGCACTGGCGTCGGCGATTGCCCGGCAGCAGGGGACGCTTGAGGCAAGGTCGGGTTGGACGCCGACGGGTTGATGTTGCCGTCCTTCGGCGAACCCGCGCCCTTGTCAGGCGAGGTCGGCGCGGCGGCGGGCGCCGGCACATGCTCCCCGGTCGTCGGATACGCGGCGTGCGGCTTGTTCTCTGGCTTGTCGGCCGTGAGCGCCTTGAGGGTCATCGCCATCGCCTCGTTGAGAGGCACACGGATTTGTCCCTTCGTTTTGTCGAGATAGCTCGGCGGATCGTTGAGCAGCTTCGCGTCTTCCGCGTTGCGCTTCTGGAGGATGTCCTGTCGTTCCTTGACCCGTTTCTGGTCCAGGTCTTCGAAGTTGCCCGTCCCCCAGTACCCGATGAGCAGCCACGCGAGGAAACCGACCGCGAGGATCAACACGATCCCCCAGAAAAAGGTCTTGCCCGAATGGAAGCGCGGCGGCTCGGGGCGCGGCAGAGGCTCGCGCGGCGTGTCGCTCGCGGCAACGGTCGTTACAGGGGTGGAAGCCATGACAAAAAAATGGGGTGACGACTCAGTTCACGAGGCGCAGGGATTCGGGCAGGCGCGCGTCGCGCCGTGCGAGAGCGGGTGCCGTCCCAGCGTGCGCAGGAACAGCAGCACCAGCGGGCAGCCGATGGTCACCAGCGCGGCGAGGTCCACGATCATCGTCACCGGCCGGACGCCTTTCTCGTGCAGGAACGGGTTGACGATGAAATACCAGTCCGCCGCGTGCAGACAGCAGCACCCAGACCGCGATGTACGCCAGCCGTTTCGGGTTGGTCTTGGCCGCGCGCGGGCAGAGCAGCGCGAACGTCACGAAGAAATGGCAGCCCACCTCCAGCAGGATCGCCCAGAGGTTCCAGCCTTCGGTGTTGCGCACCACGAAGAACTCCGTTTCCTCCGGGATGTTCGCGTACCAGATCAGGAAAAACTGGCTGAAGGCGATGTACGCCCAGAACACCGTGAAGGAGAGCAGCAGCTTGCCCATGATGTGGAAGTGCTGCGTGCTGACGACGCCTTCGAGGTAGCCCGCGCGACGCAGCAGGTACGTCATGATGATCAGCGCCGCCATCGAACTCCACGCGCTGACCCGGCGAACACGTACACGCCCCACATGGTCGAGTACCAGTGGTAGGAAATGCTCATCACCCAGATGGATGGCCGCAGCCGTCAGCAGCACGCCGAAAAGCGGGATGGACGCGAACGACGATCCTTGCGCGACTTCGTCGTGTAGCCGGGGTCGCTGCTGTCAGTCCTGCCGAGTCGAGAGCCAGCGCAGGATGAAGCGACGCGCTGAAGAAGAAAGCTGAAGATAGATGACCGTGAACACCGCCCACGACGTCGGGATTGAGCAGGCGCGCTTGTCGTCGAGCGACGGGTCCACGCCCGCCGGGATGACCATCCACTTGTATAGATCCGGTGCGCCCAGACAGCCATCGGGATGAACAGCGAACGCAGAGACCGAGAACGAGTTGGCCATCGTTTCGAGGATGCGCCGGACCACGACGCTCCACTCGGCGTCCACCGCGTAATGGATCATCGTCCAGAACAGCGCGCCCAGCCGCAGATCGTGAAGAAGAACATGAACGCGAACAGCCACGAGAAGAGGAACTGCTGCCCGCCCCAGCCCGGCACGAACAGGCTCAGCGACCATGATGAGCGCGCCGACGCCCGTGGCCACGAGCAGCCCGAAAAGGACCGGCCCCAGGTTGGTGTAGCGGAAACGCTCCTCCTTGGGCGTGGCGGCGGTGGGCTTGGGTGGTGGCGGCGCTCATGGTGGGACGGAAAACAGATAGCGAAAGGCACGAAAACGCGGAAGGAGGATCGATTCAGTGCTTTGGCTGTTGCGGCCATCGGTTCGGCTGCGTTGCGTCCGTGTCCGGGCGGCAGTTCGTCGAGCTTGACCGGTCTGCGAGCGTTGCAGCGCGCGGATGTAGGCAGACGATGGCCCAGCGGTCGTGCACGGTGATGTTCGCGCCGTAGCCGAGCATCGTGTTGTGGCCGTTGGTGATCGTGTTGAAAATCTCGCCGTCGGCCATCTTGAGATATTTGTCGTCGTGGTAATTGGCGATGCTGGCCAGGCCGTACTGGCTGGTGACGCCGTTGCCGCTGCCCGTGCCGCCGTGGCAGACCTGGCAGTTGATCGTCGAACCGCTCGCTGCCCGCTTGGCCATCAACTCCGGGGTGACCTCCAACGGAATGCCCGTGCCCCACTGGTCGCCAATCTTGCCGGTGTCGTAATAGTCGGCCCTTCGGTGAAGCGCAGGCGCTCGTGGGCGTCGGCGGTCTGGAGCGTCGTTGGCGCTGACGGCGCGATCTCCGAGGCGGCGGTGTGCGTGGGCATGTCGAAGCCCATCGGCACGACGCCCTCGACCGGGCCGGCGCGAGGCGACGCCGTCGGCGAAGAACGCGCTCGGCTGCTGCGGCTTGACCTTGCACTGGAGCACCATGTCCGGGAAGAATTCCAGCGGCCGGCCGGGCGTGTGGCGTCCGCGCGGCCCGGCCACGATGGACGACCAGCAGCACGGCGACCAGAAAACCGAGGAAGAAGATATTTCATACGAAGCGGCGTCGGGAGGGCTTCCGGGTCTTACTCATCGTAGACCATCGTGATGTTCGTGCGCGCCCAGGCCGGCCAGGAAGTCACTCGTGTCCTTTTCGGTGAAGCGCGCGTCGCTCGCCTCCACGACCACGAAGAACCCGTCGTCGGTGGCCTTCTGAGAAGCGGTCCCAGTTGAAGAGCGGATGGTGCCAGCGCGGCAGCAGGTTCATCGCCAGCATGCCGAACACCGCGCCGAACGCCGAGAAGAGCACCGTCAACTCGAAGATGACCGGGAAAAACGCCGGGATCGTCGTGATGTTCGACCGGCTTGCCCTGCACGATGAGCGGATAGAGGTAAAGCGCGCTGCCGAGTTCGAGCAGCAGCGCCGTGGCCGTGCCGGTCAGCCCGCAAGCCAGCACGATGTAGCTGACGGCCGATTTGCCCAGGCCCATCGCGTCGTCCATGCCGTGGATCGGGAACGGCGAGAACACGTCCCAGCGTTTGAAGCCCGCGTCGCGCATCTGCTCGGCCGCGTGGAAAAGCGACGGCGGCGTCAGGGCAACTCGGCACCGAGGCCGTAGAGGCTTGGCGGTAGCGGTGGGAAGCGGCATAGGAATGGGCGGAAAAGGGTTCGACTAGTGCTTGCTGTCGTCGGTTGGCGGATGGGTTGCGCGGGCTGACCGGCGGTCGCGGGGACCGTCTCGCCTTCGGACGAAGATGCCGCGCGGGTACGCACGCCGCTGTCGGTCTTCTGCGTATGCGCCTCGCCCTCGCCCATGAGGTGCGCGGGTTCCGGCTGCGCGACCGGCCGCGTAGCCGAAGCTGCGGCCGTGGCCCGTGTGCGGGTCGGCAGCGGGCGTCACGCCCTTGACCTCCGCGATGGCGATCATCGGCAGGAAGCGGATGAAGAGCAAGAAAGAGCGTCAGGAACAGGCCGAACGTGCCGATGAAGGTCACACATGTCCACCCACGTCGGATGGAACATCCCCCAGCTCGACGGCAGGAAGTCCCGCGCGATGGAGGTCACGATGATGACGAACCGCTCGAACCACATGCCCGCGTTGACGAACATGCAGATCAGGAACACGAACCAGATGTTGCGCCGGCACCACCTGAACCAGAAGAACTGCGGCGAGATGCACGTTGCAGCTCATCATGCAGTAGTACGCCCACCAGTACGGCGCCTGCGGCAGCTTCGGGAACGCCGGGTAGACCGCAGTGCACGAGGTCCGTCACCGGCCCGGCCACGCGCGAGCGCAGGAAGGCGTAGTTCCTCGTACATGTTACCGCTGTACCACGCGACGAAGAACTCCATGATGTACGCGTAGCCGACGATGGAGCCCGTCATCAGGATGATCTTGGCCATCACGTCGATGTGGCGCGCGGTGATCAGGTCCTTGAGTTGCGGATAGCAAAACTCGCGCAGCGGGATCATCAGGGTCAGCACCATCGCAAACCCGCCGAAGATCGCGCCCGCGACGAAGTACGGCGGGAAGATCGTCGTGTGCCAGCCGGGCACGACCGACGTGGCGAAGTCGAACGACACGATGGTATGCACCGAGAGCACCAGCGGGGTCGAAAGCGCCGCCAGGAGCAGGTACGCCATTTCGTAATGCCGCCACTGGCGGTTGCCGCCGCGCCAGCCCAGCGCGAAGAACCCGTAGCGCGTAGCGCGGACAGCATGTTGCCCCGCGCCCTGGCGCGGTCGCGCAGCGTGGCGAGATCGGGAATCAGGCCCGTGAACCAGAAGAGCACGGACACGGTGAAATACGTCGAGACCGCGAACACGTCCCAGAGCAGCGGGCGAGCGGAAGTTCGGCCAGATGGCGTACTGGTTGGGCACCGGGCGCGAGGAACCACGCCATCCACACGCGGCCGACGTGCAGGCCGGGATACAGTCCGGCGCACATCACGGCGAAAAGCGTCATGGCCTCGGCGGAGCGGTTGACGGCGGTGCGCCAGCGCTGGCGGGTCAGAAACAGGATGGCCGAGATCAGCGTGCCCGCGTGGCCGATGCCGATCCAGAACACGAAGTTCGTGATGTCCCACGCCCAGGCGACCGGGGTGTTCTCGCCCCACACGCCGACGCCGGTCATGATGAGGTAGACGAAAGCACGAGAAGCAGACCACCATCAGCACGACGCTCGGGCACGAAAGCGATCCACCACCAGAGCGGGGTCTTCTCCTCGCAGATGTTGCAGATGTTCTCGCGTGATCCAGCCCAGCGAACGCTCGTGGCGAAACGAGCGGCGTGCGCAGGTCGGCCAGGATCGCGGCGCGCGGGTTGATCTCCGCGGGCGACGGCTCCGAGGTGGCGGATGGATGGATTTCGGCGGCGGCCATAGTCAACTAAGGTAGGGATGCCTCTCCGAGGCAGTCCCTAGATTTTCTGGAAGGTAGGTAGAACCACAGGTACGGTCAGCCAATCCAAAATAGGGACTGCCTCGGAGAGGCATCCCTGCCTTGTTGACGATGCCGCTTACGCGGCGTTGCATTTCAGCGTTCATCGTGCGCTCCTTCGTGCGCTTCGTGGGAGACGCCGTGATCCTTCTCGTTGGGCATCTTTTCTTCCTGGATGTTCTTGCGCGGATCGTTGGCCGGGTTGCCCAGCAGCGTATTGCCGACAAGCGTCCGCGCCGGGCATCGCCGTGTTCGGGATTACGCAGGCGCGCCTGGTAGCTCAGGCGCGGACGCACGTTGAGGTATTCCAGCATCTTGTAGTCGCGGTCCTGCTGCCTTGACCTTGGAAACCTTGCTCTCGGGGTCGGCCACGTTGCCGAAGACGATGGCTCCCGCCGGGCACACCTGCGCGCAGGCCGTCGTGAACGAATCGCGCGGCACCAGCGTGTTCGCCGAATCGCGCGCCACCTGGAGCTGGCCGATCTTGGCTTCCTCGATGCGCTGCACGCAGAACGTGCACTTCTCCATGACGCCGCGCATGCGCACGGTGACGTTCGGGTTCTTGGCGAGCTTGAGGATTTCCTCCATCCCGTTCTTGGCCGAACGGCCCGAGGTACGCCTCGGCTCTTGCCCTTCCACGGGCCTGCTCTCGATGGGCTCGATGCTGCGCTCGTTGTAGTTGAAGAAATTGAACCGGCGCACCTTGTACGGGCAGTTGTTCGAGCAATACCGCGTGCCGATGCAGCGGTTGTAGGCCATCGCGTTGAGACCCTTCTTCCGTGTGGATCGTCGCGTTGACCGGGCAGACCGTCTCGCACGGCGCGTTCTCGCAATGGTGGCAGGTGACGGGCTGCGTCAGAATCTGCGGATCGTCGGCCAGCGTCGGGTCGAACTCCGGGTGCGACGGGTCCATGTTCTCGACCGTCGAATAATAACGGTCGATGCGAATCCAGTGCATCGCGCGGCCCCGGCCACCTGATCCTTGCCGACGACGGGGATGTTGTTCTCCGCCTGGCAGGCGACCACGCAGGCGTTGCAGCCCGTGCAGGTGTTCAGGTCGATGGCCATGCCCCACTGGTGCTGCGCGTCTAGCGGCGGGTTGCGGTACAGCGAGACGTTCGGCGGGATGTGGGCGTCCATGCCCATCATCGCCACGAGGAGCGCTTGCCTTCCTTGTAGTTGAACCCGGCGTTCTGCTTGTAAGTCTCGATGGGCAACTCGCGCACGAGGTTGCGCCCTTCCATCGCCTGATGCTGCTGCGTGATGACGAGTTGGTACGTTCGCCGGCCGACTGGCGTGACCTTGGCCCCGTGGCGAAATAGGTCGTTTTGTCCGTGCGCAGCGGATAGGCGTCGAAGCCCGTGTTGCGCGCCCACGCGGCCCGTGCGCCGGCGGCCGTAGCCGAGCGCGATGCTCACCGAATCGTCCGCGTGGCCGGGCGAGACGAGCACCGGCCCCTTGATCTTGCGTCCGCCGGGAATCTCGATCTCCACCACGTCGCTCTCGGTGTAATCGCCCTCCACGAACGCGCCGTTGCCGTACGCGTCGAACGCCTTCGCGTTCACGCCGAGCCGCTTGGCGGTGCGCGGGCTCATGAGCACGGCGTTGTCCCAGCGTCATCTTCGTGATGGGGTGCGGCATCTCCTGGAGCCAGCCGTTGTTGGCGTAGCGGCCGTCGTCCACCTTGTAGTCGTTGATGAGGACGACCTCCATGTCGTCCGCGCTCGAGCGCCGGCCGGGAAGCGGGTCGTCCGCGTGCTTGCCTGACGTAGCCGCGCGCCGCGCCGACGTTGAAACTGGCGGTCTCGACCTGTCTCGGCGACGCCGTGCCGGGCAGGAAGCCGTCGCGCAGGAAGGCGTTCCAGGCCAGGTCGGCCGGGACGCTCGCCGCTCTTGCTCAGACCTGTTGAACGTCGCGCGCACGAGGTCGGGCTTGTCGTTGTTCTCCTGGCCGAGCAGCAGGACCATCAAGTCGAGGTCGCTGTAACCCGCCGAAGAGCGGCAGGATCATCGGCTGGATGGCGCAGTACGTGCCGTCGGCCGAACGCGTGTCGCCCCATTGTTCGAGGAAATGCGCCTGCGGGACGTGCCACTGGGCGAGCTCGCTGGTCTCGTCCTCGTAGTAGCCGAGGCGGACGACGGTGGGCACGCTTCTTCTGCTTGTCGGCCCAGTCGAGATTGGCCAAGCGCGTTGTACGCCGGGTTGCCGCCGAGGATGAAAGAGTGTCTGGATCTTCTTGCGCGTCGATGGCGTCGGCGAGCTCGGAAATGCTGAGCGGCTCCGCGCCGCCGCGTTCGGGCGCGGCGGTCGGCGACGAGCGTGTGGCCGATGTTGCCGAGCGCGCCGTTGATCGCCTGCACGAGCAGATGGACGGCCGCCGGCTGGCGCGGGCCGGTGACGACGAGCGATTTGCCCTTGTTCGCGACGAGGTCGGCGGCGGCATTCGGTCAGCCACTCGTCCTGACCCTGGAAACGGCTGCGCGGCGTCCGCCGGGAACGCGGCGATGAGTCGTTGAGCGAGCCGCCCCGGTCGCCGCCGATTTTCTTGCGCCAGCGCCACGGCCAGCGCGCCGATCTGGCTGGCCGGGCAGCGCAGGCGGTGGTCGGCCATGCCGCCGGTGATCGTGTAGTGGTTCTCGACGACGTAGAGCCGGTTCATCGAGTCGCTCGCCTTGGCGACGCGGCGGCGGTTGGTGAAGTCGCGGGTGGCTTCGACGCCGCCCTCGTCCAGGTACAGGAAATCGCTGTCGAGCGAGAGGATCACGTCCGCGCGGTCGAAACGCGGCGTCAGCCGCACGCCGTTGCCGAACGCCGCGCGGGTGGCCTCCACCTCGTTGAAAGGCCGCAACGGATCGTACAGGCACCACGCCGAGTTGCGGGAACTGCTTCGTCAACTCGGCCCGCAGCCGGTCGCGCGTGGGCGAGAACGTTTCCTCCACGAGGATCGCCGCGCCCGCGCCGCCGTTGGCGAGCATCGTCTGGCGCAGTGTCCTTCATGAACGTCGGCGAACTTCGGCAGCGTCGACTGGCCTGCCCGTTGTGCACGAAGTCGCGCGAACGGTCCGGGTCGTACAGATCGAGCAGCGCGCACTGCGCGTAGGGATCGGTCGCGCCGTTGCTGAGCGGGTGGAGGCTGTTGCCTTCGAGCTTGATCGGGCGGCCCTCGGTCGTCGCGGCGACCAGCGGCATCGCCGCCCCGGCGGCGGGGCATGGTCGTCGCGTAGAAGACGTTCTTGCCCGGGATCGTCCACTCGACGGCCTTCGTGTACGGCACGAGGTACGCCTCCGGCCGGCGGCAGCCGCTCAGGCCGAAACCCGCCAGCGCCAGCGACGCGCCCATCAGCTTGAGGAAGTTGCGGCGCGACAGCGTCGTCGCCTTCCATCTCGGCCGCCCCGGCGGGAAACTCGCGCTCCAGCCAGCCGCGGAACTCCGGCGTGTCGTTCAACTCGCCGACGCTGCGCCAATACTTGCGGCCGGTGGGGTTGGGCTGCTCGGGCGGATGTTGAAAAACGCGTTTCATCTAGCGAAAAGTCGGAAGGCGGAAGCGAGGCGGACGGCGTTCAGCGGTGGCAGCCCGCGCAGGTGACGGGCGGCTTGACGTGCCAGTCGTGCTTGAGCTTGGTGCCGATGTCCAACTGGGTGAACGGCTTGCCGGTTTCGGGATTGGTGCCCATGTCTGCGGGCTTCCAGTCCAGGTGCGTGATCTCGGCGAGCGGACGCAGGTTGTTCTCCGGCGCGCGGTGGCAGGCCAGACACCACGCCATGCCCTGCGGCTGGTCCTGCCAGACGACTTCCATCTGGTTGATCTGGCCGTGGCAGCTCACGCAGCTCACGCCGCGGTTGACGTGCGCGGAGTGGTTGAAATACGCGTAGTCGGGCACGCGGTGGATGCGCACCCACTCGATGGGCTTGCCGGTAGGCCCAGCTGTCGCGCACGGGCTGGAGCTTGGGGCTGTTGCTCTTGATGGCCGTGTGGCAGTTCATGCACGTCTGCGTCGTGGGCACGTTGGAATGCTCGCTGACCTCCACGAAGCTGTGGCAGTAGCGGCAGTCCATGCCGAGCTGCTGGACGTGGAGCGAGTGCTGGAAGGGCACGGGCTGGGTGGGCATGTAGCCGACGCGCGTGTACTTCGGGCGTGAAGTAGTACCAGATGCCGCAGGTGACGGCGGTGGCGACGCAGACCGCCGCAGACGATCGACCTTCGGCGCGAGCGTGTTGGACCAGCGGGGAAAGAGGTTGGCCATGAGTCCAGGGAAACGGGTCAGCGGCGAATCGGCGGAAAGCGGTCGGGCGGAAACGCACTGCCAGCAAGCCACCGTCAGCCGACGGCAACGCCACGCTAAAGAGGCGGAATGAGTTTTGCAATGAAATTCGCAACGAAAAAATGGCCGCGCCGGATGTGGAGAAATGCGTCGCACGCCGGAGAAAGTGCGGCGCTTGCGGGGCAGACACGAAAGCGGGCAGCGGCAGAGGCAATCCATGAGCGGACGCTAATCGTAGGGCGGCTCCGAGCGGGGCGTCAACGCCGGAGACGCATTTGTGAAAAATTTCACAAGCCCGGTTCGGCAGCGGGTTCAGCCGCAGGAGCAGCCACCGGCTGCGCGGATCGTCCTTGAGCCGCTTGTCCTTGACGCGCAGGGAAATACGGTACTGTCCGCGTGCGCGCTCGCGCAGGGCGGCTGCGACGGGTGCAGGTCGTCCTGGCGCACGAGCAGGTAATGGACGGACGGCGGGCAGGTCGCCGATGTCTGGACGTAGACCAGGCCCGGACGCAGGTAATACAGAAACGGCAGGAACCCCGGCCGCAGCACGGCGACGGGTTCGCCGAGCGGCACGGCCGCCTCGATCTCCGCCGCCATCGGACGCATGCTCTCGGCGCGCAGGAACGGGGCACCGCGCCGACGGCGTAGATCGGCGGTGATGAGCGCCATCGACCGCCGCGCTCGCCAGGCCCAAGCGCGCATGGTCGCGCCGCCAGCGGTCGAGACGCTCCGGAACGAGCGCCACACCACGATGCCGACCGCCGCCAAACCCACCGCCCAGCGCCACCCTTCCCATGGCGCTGAAGGCAATCGCCAGGCGGTGCGGCGACCGATCGCCACGCACAGACCGGCGGCATTCAGCCGTGCCCAGACCGTCGGCAGCCACGCGGGCAACCGCCACCGCCCGCACGAGCACCAGCGCCAGCAGCACGCTCGCGGGCACGAGCAGCGGCAGCGTGTAGCGCGGCTGCCCGCCCGGCGCGAGGCTCACCGCCAGGAAACACGCCGCCACCGCCCAGCGCCCGCCGCGCAGGATGGCGCGGTCGAGCGTTCGGCGGCTTCCTGGCTTCGCCGCTGCCGCTGGCTCGCGCCGCCACGCACAGCGGCAGCAGCACGGCCCACGGCAGGTAATTGACCAGCCCGCGCGGGATGTTGAGCACCCACGCGGCGAGGTGGAACCCCTCGTTGACCTCCAGCCGCCCCTGGAACTGCGCCAGCCACACGCCGCCCGCGCGGTCGGCGGCGGTCTGCTGCAAATACGGCACGGCCCACGCCGCGAAGATCGCCAGCATCAGCACGACGCCCGCGAGATGCGGCCAGTTCAGCAAATCCCGCAGCCGTCCCGCGCACACGAGCACCGCCGACGACGACCGCATAGAAGAACACGAGGTGCAGCGGCCCCTTGGTCAGCAGCCCCAGCCCGAGGAACACCCACGGCAGCGTCCACGCGCGCCAGGTCGGCCGCCGCCGCGTTCGACCGCCTCGCGCCGCCACGCGCCCAGCCACAGGACGACAGCGCGATGCCGTAGAGGCTGAGGTAAAGCGCCTCGATCTCGGCGAGGCGGCCTTTTTCCATCAGGCCGATGTTGGTGAGCAGGAACATGGCGGCCAGCAGCGCGCCCGCCGGGGTCAGCCACGCGGCCAGGCTGCCGACCGTCGCAAGCGCCAGCGCCAGCACGGCCAGCGCGCGACGGCGCGCGCGCGGCCCATTCGCTGCGGCGTGCCCGGCGACGGCGGAACGCCGCGGCGGCCAGCCAGTTGATGAGCGGCGGCTTGCTCAGGTAGGCCACGCCGCCGACCTGGACGGGACGATCCAGCGGCCGGTCTCGAGCATGGCGACGGCGGGCAGGAGGCGGCGGCCTTCCTCGCCCTTGATTTCGAGCGAGCCGAGCGCGGGCAGGTAGATGGCGGCCCAGATCAACGCGACCAGCACGAGCGCCTGGCGGCGGGAGAGGTGCGAGAGGCGGCGGGGAGGTTCACGGCCGCAGCAAGCCATCAACCGGCCGGGGCGGAAGTAAAATCTTTTCGTGCCCGGGACTTGCGGGCTGCGGTCGGGGTGGATTGCACTAAGGAGAATGTTCTGTCTTTGCCCTGTGGTGAAATGGTATCACAGAGGTCTTTGGATCCTCTTTTCATGGTTCGAATCCATGCGGGGCAGCTCCCTTCCGCACAGGTGCTTACAGCATTTCGCTGGAACTTGTCAGAAAATTTACTGACCAGGAACTTACCATTTCTCAGAAATGTGGTGAGTTGCCAAAGTGAAGAAGCTCGTCCGTAAGACGTGGCCGAATGGCACACCCTGAAGCCGACCAACAGCGCAAAGACAGCGTTTTGGTCCCCACCCTCGCCCAACAAGCGGTATGAGGGTAAAAAAGGCAAGTCCAAACAACTTTGTGCCACCACGCTCAAGGATATCTTGGAATCGGCCGAAGCCCTCAAAAGCCTGTTCGCTGGGAAGCGCGTGCTCGAAGTCACTTCCGCCGACATCAACCGCTACTTGGATGACTTGAAGGTGGGCCTCCGCCGTAAGTTCAACGTGCGGGGCCGTCTGTCTCAGTTCTCCAACTGGTGTATCGCCCACGGCCACATGACCAACAATCCCAGGTCGAAGGCAAGGACGTGACCATCTTCACCCCGGCCGAAGCGTTGCGGTTGATGGCGCTTTGCCGCGAGACGCCGCAGTTCAGGGATTTGGTCCTCTACCATGCCATCGGCCTCTTTGCGGGCCAGATAGTTGGTTTGGCGGTCCGTGTTTGCTTTCCCGAAGATCAATCACCGGTATGCTTGGGTCATGCGCCTCAAGCCGGATCAGCGCCACCGGTTAATTCGGCACGGCCATTTTTCTAAGCTCGTCCACCATGTTGCCGAGCCCGGGCTTGTCTCCAAAGGCTATGTCCGTATAGAGAGTGGCGCAGGAGGGATGTTCCACAGGCAGCTTTTTGTACTCGGCCCACGTTGCGTCGTAGTCTTTGATCAGTTGACCGAGCTGGACCTTGTCTTTACTTTGGCTGAGCGCCGATAAACGAAACCCATCGCGGTAAATGCGATAAACGTCGAGACCGTACTGGCACGAAGTGACGACATATTCCGCTGTCGCCGCATCCTGGAATTGGATCGATTTGGCCAAAGAAACGATTTGTGTCCACATCTGGACGGCCTGATCCTTTTCGTCCAAGACACGTTTGATGGCATCGGGAGATTTGGGCAGCGGTGGCCGGTCCATGAATTGGTCGCGGGTCCACCACGGTGAAATGTCGTTCTCCGTGGAACGGATGCCCCGGTAGACGGCGTCAGCGGAAAGGAGGCATAGCTTGCGGAAGGAGGCCGTATCCGGCGCGGAGAGTTTCAGGATGGTAGTACAGAAATCATTGAAGACGGACTCTTCGGTTCGATTCGGTTCCAGTGCCCATTTGCTCAAGACATAGACGTTGAGGTCGCACCATATTTCGTTGGTGATGTAGGGGCCTTTCCAACCACCGCCACGACTCCAGGTGAACAGGCCCGAGATCAGGGGATTTGACCACACGCCGCGGATGCTTTGCGCGGAGTTTTCCTCAAAGCCTTCGATCACGCCGTGCGCGATGTAGTTGGGGTACGCCCCCTTTCCCTCGTACTCGCGCTGGCATTGGATTTCGATCACCTGCTGATGCCGCCCCGTGCCAAGGATTCTGCTGAAAGGATTGCCTCGATGAAAATCGCCTTCGCAATGCTTGATGCTGATATAGAGATTCGGATGGGGTTCGACGCCGTTACTGACCATCGTGTACTTCTCGAGAGAATCGTCGAAACTGGCCCACGAGCGAAAGAGAATCTTCTTTCCCAGCTTCTCGCAGACTTCTTCTCGAAGCAGTTGCATGAGGGGGATAATGGTCTTTTGCGGATCGCTTTTATCCTTCATTCCACCTTGATGGAAGGGCGCGCCTTGGAGATACGTTTCGCCGATGCGAACGACGAGGCCGTCGAGTTGCGGAAAGCGGCGGAACATCTGGGAAATGGCCAGCCGCAAATATTTTCGCGTGTCCGGGGCGGAAACATCCTTGAAATTTGCCAGGTTGATTTTTTCGACGAGTTTCTTCGGGAAAACCACCATGTCGGTATGGCAATAAACTTCCAGTCCGGCGGCTTTGGTCGCGGAATACATCTTGTCCAGATTGGAGGCTTTTTGGTTGACCCAGTTCCGACTTGGAGAACCGACCGGAAAAATATCGGGATCGACCGAGTTCCAGTCGATACCGAACTGGGCTCCCTCAAAAAGTTCGTAGACCTTGCTTTTGTAGCCGAGATTTTTCAGTAATCCCGGGTCGTTGTAATGGGTGACGAAAGGCGTTTCTCCCGGGTTGTTGTGCACCATATCCAAAAGCATTCGGGCGGGCCGGAGCTGGCCGGGATTGGAAGTCTCGCCATGTAGTTTCAAGAATGATCCGCACGACAAGGTTCCGCCCACGGTGAGAAGTGACGTTCGCAGAAAATGACGGCGTGAGATTGGATTCATCAGGCTTGGGTCTCGGTGATTATTACGTAGGAACCTGGACCACGGCCGGGGGCCACACGCCGCCGGCGTTCACGACCATCACTTGATAGGAATAGGTGGTGCTTCTATCAAGACCTTTCACCTTGGCGTACCCTTGTCTGTGTGGGTCGTTTCCACCAGGGTAGTGAAGAAATTCTTAGAACTTATCCGAATAACAGGATCGAATCGCTGTAGTCACGGCAACGGAGTGCCGTGACTACAACCAGAGAAATCCGGAAAGGCTCTTAAGCCATTCAAAGGAAGCGTCCCCACCTTGGGAGCGGTAGATAACTTATCCGATGGCGTGAGGAAACTTCGTGCGTGATCCGGCTGTATTCGGTATGCCTGCGGACGGTGGGCCTTCGTCTCGCTCGTCTCTCAAGTCAGTTACCCTGGACCGGCCACCAGAACTGTTCCGCAACGCCGGGTGTGTCGTGGCTCAGGGTGTCCTCGGTCCAGTTGACGATCTCGTAGTGGTTGACCGGCCCGGCCTGCTGCAAGCTCTGGTCGTAGTGGACGTGCGTCATGGCTTCCACGGTGATCGTCTTGCCCACGAAGGCACCGTAAATGCCGTTGTATCCCGCGCTGTGGTCATCCTGTTGCCCGGGGGTCGGCGGCGCGGGCGGCGCATGGCCCGGCCCGGCGGGGGGCTTGGGCGGCGGCGCGGGCTTGGGCGGGCCGCCTTGCGGCGCGGGTGGTCCGGGCGGTGAAGCCGGCCCCCCGGCGACCTCGGCGGCGATCATGTTGAGGTCCACGTCGGCGTTGGGCGCGTAGATCACTCCTTCGAAGTCCTGATCCGTGGAAATCGTGACGGCGCGGCTGGGCAGCGTGCCATCCGCGTTGGCTGCGGGCTGGATGCCGTTGATGAGCACGTGGCTGGCGACCTGCGAATCGTTGACCAGGCCGTCGCCGACCAGGTTGACGTTGCCGGTGATATAAACGATGACGTTGACCCCGCTGTCCACCTCGATGGCGCTGGCGCCATTGGTGATCATGTCGCCATCAATGAATACCTTGATGTAGGAAGTGGTCGTCGCCGTGGTGCCCGGCGGCGACCCCTTGGGAGGCTTGGGAGGAGCGGCGGCGGGCGGGGCGGTCAGGTGGATCGTCACGTTCGCGTCAGGCAGGTTGATGCCGTCGAGTCGGACTCGCGTCGGGTTGCTCGGGTCGGTGCTGGCCACATAGCTCGCGTTTTTGGTCAACGTGCCGTCGTCCTTGGTGGAACTCCACACGGGGCTGAGCATCCCGGCGGTGTAGGGCGTGAACTCCTGGTAAAAATTGCTGCTCTGCTGGCCCGTCACCTTGTCGGCATCCTTCACGCTGCCGTCGTTGGTGGCCGCGCCGCCGAACACCTGGGCATGACCGGCGTTGATGAGCGTGCCGTTGGTGGCGAGGTTGCCCTGGTTGCCGTGGTTGGTCGTGCTGCTGTAGATGCCGTTGTCCGAATCGTAGGAATCGATCAGCACGTTCTGGTCGTTCAGATTGATCCACTTGTCGGCCATCAGCGCATTGCGAAAGCCGGTCATGGGTTTGACGAGCACCTCCACCATCCGCGCCGTTTGCGGGCTGGACACGGCCTGGCCCGTGCGCCAGTCGGTGAAAAAGCTCAGGTGGCGCAGTTGGCTGTCGCGTTGGTCGAGACCGGGCCGGGGTGGACCGCTCAAGCCCGCCACGCCAACGGAGCGGATGCGATACCACCAGTTGGAACGGTCCACGCCGTCTGAGTCGCGCAGGTTCGGATTATCCAACTGCGAGAGGTAGGAAGCCACGGCATCGGCGGGCGGGATGGCGAAGTTCGCCACGGGCGAAGTGCTGGCTCCAGGCACGTCCACGTACACGCGCGACTGCAAGATGGTATTGCCTTCCCCCAGATGGGTCGCCAGGGTGTAAGCCTGGCTGCCGGTGGTGGGAAAGGCATGGCCGTAGTCCGGGTAGGCCGTGCCGGTGGCGTTCTTGGCCGTCCAGCCGAGTTGAAACGAGGCGCTGGGTCCCTGGGTGACGCGCTTGCGCAGTTCGTTCATGGCGAGATCGATGCCCGACTCCGCGCCGATGATCGATTCCTGCCAGCTCGCGCTCTGGTAGGTCGTCTGGTAGCGGCTGACGGTCGTCAAAAGCAGGCTGGCGGCGATGCCCGCGAGCACGACGGTCATGAGCATGACCATGATCAGGGCGCTGCCATCCTCGCGGCGGCGGCACCGGGCACTTCGCTCAATGCGCGAGGTTCTTGCTGCGGATAAACGTGACATTGTGCAGGTTGATTTCGGTGCCGTTGGCGGCGGTGGAAAGCGTCTGGAAAGTGGAACGGAAGCTCACGCCGTAGTGGACCGTGTTGCCCGAAATGTCGCCGGGGTCGGGCGTGAGCTTGGGAAACGCTTCCATGTTTGACGCAATCACCATCGGCGCGGCGGCAGCGTAGTTCTTGCCGCTCGCCACCAGCGGTGCCCACGGGTCGCTGCGCGTGATCGAGCCGTCCGCCACGTTGAAACGATAGGCGATGGTCTGGAAGGGGTAAGGACCGCCGGGCGTGACGCTCGCTCCGCTGCCGTTGTAGTAGGCGGTCTGCGTGGCCGCGTCGTAGGTCGGACGGACCAGAATCGGGCTGAGGTGCTGCGGGTCGCTCGCGCTGAAGCTGTAAAGATCGGGCACCGTGATCTTCAAGCCCTGCCCGTCCGGGTCCACGGTGTAGCACGTCGTGTTGCCGGTGAGTTCGATGCCCCGGCGCAGGTCGAGCGCCAGGCAGTCGAGCAGCCGCGCCTGGTCGGCCTGACCGGTGCCGTACTCCTCGGCGGAGGCGTAGCTGTGTTGCAAAGACACGATGCCGAAAAGCACGCACACGATCAGGATGGCGGTCATGGACGCTGCGACCATCACCTCCACGAGCGTGAATGCACTGCGACAGGCCCATGCGGAAGCAGCGAGTGGGGGAAGAGATGGCCCGTTGCAAACTACCCGCCTCACTTGCTGATCCCCCAAGGTGAAATGAGCATACTCTGCGCGCGGGTGCGGGTGCGGCCGAAGCTCGGCCACGTCACGCTGAAGTCGATTTTTAACATCTCCTGTTGGGAGAGCGGGAGCGAGTAGCTGTACCCGGAAGGAGAGGTCGTCAGCGTGCCGTCGGAGTTTCGGGTCACGGTGAAAGGCGGAGGCGGCGTGGCGGCAGGCGCACCCGAACACGGCGATTGCCAGGGAGTGACGGTGTAAGTCTCCGTGAGACCGGGCAGGTTCACGTCCGCGTCCGTGGGGCTTTGGAGCAGGCTACTCTGTACCCAAGCCGGATCGGACAGTTGGCTCCAGTTCGCCAGGCGTGCCTGCTCGACGCGGGTTTGCAGGTGGGCGCTGGCATTGGTCGTCTCCGTGGAGGAGTGAAGCATCCGCATCATGTTGGATTGCAGCACGAACAAGCCGCTTAGCAGCACGGTGACAATCGCGGCCGCAATCGCCGCTTCCAGCACGGTGAACGCCCGCCTGGCGTGATGGTGCCGACGAAGGCTGACTGGATGTAAGCGACTGCCAACGAGGAGCATGGAAAATTCACTGTCTTTGGAGCGACTATTGGAAGCGAAATTGTAAGGGAACTAGTTAGCACGATTTGTGCCCTTTGTTGGGTGGTGGCCACGCGGCGACACCCTGGTTGACTGGCACCAGCAACGCGTGCGCGGTTGTTGCCAAGTAAGTCGAAAGGGATGGAGGTGACCAGTGCCTGCGGCGGTCTTTCCTTTTTGCTCCGGGCCGGATTCATCCGCCACTGGCCTGCCTCATCGCCCAAGTTATCGACAAAACCGTGTTTTTGAAGCGCATGGCGCGAACGAACGGGCGGATCGGTATGAAACGGTAAACGCTTGGAGATGAAACCCACCCTGTGCGATGGCCGCCCGCACTGCCCCGGTGGACGAAGAACCGCCGAGCTTGGGCGGAGCTGACCGGGCGTTTGCACTTCGTGCAGGCGTCGATTCCTTGGGTCGATGTTCCGATCCTTTCTAGGTTAGCCCAACAGGCCAGTTGAGCCACCGCAAGTTCGGTTCATGGTTGGGAGGAACGTTACGTCTTCCCTTGGTACACCCTATTTTTGCCTTCAGGGGGCAAACCGCAGGGCAGAGTGGTGGGTCTTTCAACCACCGATTCAAGGTGAAGTGACCCGTAAATGGACAAAACGGGACGGTTGTGGAGAGGACGCGGCGGAGTCGGTGACCGTCACGCGTTCCCAGACGCTGTCGATGGCCACCGGGACGCTCGTGGTTGCCGCCGGGTTGACGGCAAAGCCGTTCGCGGGAGTCAGGGCGTTGGCAAATTCCACGTTGTAAGTGATGCCCGGCGAGGTCGCCGTCTGACGACGCACGAACGTCAAACTCAGGCGGCCGTCCGACGTGCGTCCGACCAGAGGCAGGCCCTTGGTGCCGGTGGCGGTCATCGGTGTCACGTCAGCGGTCGTCGCGTTGAGATTCAGGGCGTACTTGAGCAGGTTCGGCACGCCGTCGCCGAACGGCATGGCTCCATTGGCGGCATTGTTGTCGCCGTACGGGGTGCCGAAGTTGGCCAGCCGCCACGCTTGCAGGTCCGCGTTGTCGCCGAACAGGCGGGCCGCCGCCGAGCGCGACAGGTTGCCGACCTGCGTGAAGTCTCCGCCGAGCAGCGTCTTGCCATCCGGTTGCAGGGCAGCGGCTCGCACCACTTTGTCCGTCCCCGAATCGTTGAAATTCGTGTCCAGGCTCCCGTCGGTATTCAGCCGCGCGGTCTGGTGCCGCGTCCCTCCGCCGACCGTGTCGAAGAGACCCGCGATGATCAGTTTGCCGCCCGGTTCCTGCTGGATGGAATTCACCGTGGCCCCACCACCCGTTTGGCTGATGGCGGCGGGCGCAAATCCGGTGTCCAAGCTGCCGTCGGCGTTGAGCCGGGCGATACAGAACCGGGTTACTCCACGCACATTGGTAAAAGTGCCTCCGAGCACGATCTTGCCGTCGGCCTGGACCTTGAGTGCGTTGACCGCGCCGTTCGCGCCGGTGCCCGCGCTGAAGGTCGTGTCCAGGGTGCCATTTGCGTTGAGCCGGACGATGCCGGGCGGGCATGGCGTGCCGTTGACCTGCGTAAAAATGCCGCCGAGCAGGATTTTGTCGTCGGACTGCACGCAGGTGGCATCCACCGTCTGATTGGTCGAGGCATTAAAGTTCGCGTCCAAGCTGCCGTCGGCGTTGAGCCGACCCAGGTTTGTCCTGGCCACGGTGTTGAGGCTCGCAAAGCTCCCACCGACGATGATTTGTCCGTTGCTCTGCAAGGCCAGCGATTGGGTGACGCCGTCCGTGCCGGCGCTCGCGTTGAAAGTTGCGTCGAAGAGGCCGTTGAGCGCAAGGCAACGCTTGATCGGGTTTTTGACCGGACTTTGGGTTTGTGGGCCTCCAATCGGTTTACCCTCGGTGTTCGCCCGGCGCGTGGAGTCGGGCGACAGCGCGGACGTGTAAGCGCCCGAGGCGTTCACGAGCGCCGCGACGACGAGTCCTCCGTCGGTGGGCTGGCGCTGGATGGATTGCACGCTGACGCCGGGGATGAAAGGCGCGGTGAAGGTCGGATCGTTACTGCCGTCGGTGCGCAAGCGGGCCAGGGCGTTCGCGGGCACGCCGCCGATGGCGGTGAACGTGCCGCCAACGACGACATTGCCATCGGGTTGCAAGACTACGGCATCGACGCTGGGTGCGCCAACGCCGGGGTTGAAGCCGGGGTCCAGAGTGCCGTCGGAGTTGAGACGGTAAACATAGTTGCGAATGCTGCCGGCGGAGGTGATGGAACCGGGGGTGACGACCTTGCCGTCAGGCTGCACCGTTGCCACCGACACATTGTATTGCGGGTTATAGGCCGGATCGAGGCTGCCATCCGAATTGAGTCGTGCGGTGTAAAGCCGCGCAAGGCCGTCAAAGGTGGTGAAGGCACCACTGACCATAATTTGCCCAGTAGCCATGACGTTCGCAGCAGAGATGGCAGGAGAAGATGATCCTCCGGGACCGACGGCGGGATCAAAACTCGGGTCAAGAGCGCCGTTGGTGGTAAGGCGGGCAATGCAGTTTCGCGCCACGCCATTGTAGGTGGTGAAGGAACCGGTCACGATGATCCGGCCATCAGGTTGCACGGCAGCGGAGGAAACACTGCCGCCGCTGCTCACACCGGAACCGGGAGTGAAAGTGGGGTCCGTGGCACCGCTCGTGAGCAGGCGCACCACGCCGTTACTGCCATTGGCGATTATCCTACCGTCGGGTTGCACGGCCAAGAGTGTAATGGCCGGTGCAAAACTGGTGTCGATGCTCCCGTCGGCGTTCACCCGAGCGATCCCTTGCTGCGATGTATTGCCGCCTCCCGTGCTGCCTCCTGCCGCCTGCAGGCCCACGAACGTGCCGGTCACAACCATCCTGCCATCGGATTGCAAGAACACGTTTTGAACGGAACCAAGAAACCCTTCGACGTTCTGAAAAGTGTTGTCGATGCTTCCGTCCGCGTTTAAGCGAATCATGTGAGACTGTGCCGTTCCGCTGTTGTCGGCGTCTGGGACGTAAAGCACTCCAGCCACGATGATTTTGCCGTCGGTTTGCACCGCCACAGTAGCAATACTTCCCGTGCCAAGTGCAGCCGTGACCGCACCGGGGACGAAACTGGTGTCGAGGGTGCCGTCCGCATTGGTGCGGGCCACTCCCGGGCAGGTCGCACCGCTGAACGCACCGAACGCGCCCCCAAGAATGACTTTGCCGTCTGTCTGCAAAGCGGTGGTGTGCACGGTGTTGTTGGGTCCGGGAGCAGCATCGGCCAGAAACGTCGTGTCCATGCTTCCCGTCGGACTGATGCGAGCAATACTGGCACATCCCACACCATTGAAGTTGCTGAAAGTGCCTCCCACAATCACTTTACCATCGGGCTGTGGAGCCATAGTAATTATTCCCGGAGTGCTATAACCACCACTGGCATCGTATACGCCCGTGCCGGGATCGAAACTACTATCCACACTGCCATCCGCATTGAATCCTGCAATGTCATTATGCGGCGAATAGAAATACCCGCATACAACAATTTTCCCGCTGGGAAGCAAAGCAATTTGCCGGACGGGACCATAGCTCTTGTATCCGGAAATGCTGGAGGAGCTAAAAGGGTTATCTGCACTGCCATCTGAGTTAAGCCGGGCAAGATTTGCTCCCCCGGCATACGTGTCTACGTAGATAGGATTGGTAGGAGTACCTACGTTGCTAATGCCCGCGTAGAAACCAAAGAACGATCCGCCGACGAGAATTCTACCGTCCGGCTGCACCACCAGTGCATTGATCTCAGGAGGATACTGGCCTGCCTGAGGATAGCCAACATTAAAGGTTGTATCCAGGCTGCCGTCCGGATAGAGACGTATCACGGGAGCCGAGGTCGTACCGCCGCCGAGGACAAAGCTGCCGCCGACAAGAATTTTGCCGTCGGATTGCATAGCGAGGGCAGAACCATTTACGTAGTTATTATAGCTGATTCCAGCGTCCGGGTTAAAAGTGGAGTCCACACTGCCATCAGTGGAGAAACGTGCGATGTGGTTACGCGCCACCCCGTTGATCATGGTAAAATTGCCTTGGGCGATGATTTTTCCATCGGGTTGGATTGCCAAAGCACTGACATTGACAGAACCGGCTGCCGGCGCGGCACCAGCATTAAAGGTTGGGTCCAGGCTACCATCCGCGTTGAGGCGAGCGACACCGTTGTGTACGCCGCAGAGGATTTTGCCATCTGGTTGCACCGCCAATAGCGAAGTCACGGCAGGATGAAAGCTCGCATCCGTCGTCCCGTTGGAGTTGAGGCGGACCGCTCCCGCGGCAAAACTTCCCGCAACCAAAATCTTGCTGTCCGCTTGAACGAGCACTTTACTCACATGCCCTGCCAGTCCCAAGCTGGCACCGAAGCTGGGATCGACCTGACCGGCCGTTTGCGCGCGGACAGCCGGAGAAGTTAGCAGCGAGCATATTCCCACCAAGAGGCAAACCGCCAGTCGCGGCAGGTTCGCGGTCGTCCAAGCAATGCCAAAGTGGCGCAAAAATCGTTTCATGAAAATGGGCCGAGGGTTAAAAAATCGTGCTGCCGTGTGTGGTTCGATTGCGTTGCCTCCAAGAACCGGAATGGCGGCCAATGATTTAGGCTAATTACTCCCCGGCGGGCAAGCACATTCTCCGACGAAGACGGTTGATTCGCAGCCACTTCAGCGCCCGAGCTTGCCCAGCAAATTCTCGCTGTCGGCGAGCATGACACGCTGTTCCCTGGAGAACGCGGCGGCGTCGGCTTCTTGCAAGCGATGCAGAAAATTTCGGGCGCGTTCCAGAGCCGCGCGGGCTGCCGCCACGTCGGCCAGTTGCTGCCCGGCCAAGGCGCGTCCGAGATGATACGACACTCCCGCAACCGCGCCTTGCAACGCGCGGTCGTCGGGGCTTTGCGCCGCCAGTTTTTCGTAGACCGCCAGGGCCTCGCGGTAGATCGGTAACGCCCCGGCGATGTTTCCCTGCGCTTCGAGGGTCTGGCCGACCTTGTCTTGCGTTTCGGCCAGGTCGCGCTGCCAGGCGGCGTTAGTGGGATCGTTGGCGACCAACGTTTTTTGCATTGGCAACGCCTCGTCGCGGTACGACCTGAGCGCAGCCGGCCAATCGTGCGCGAGAGCATGTGCGTCCCCGATCTGGGTCAGGCCCACGAAAACATCGTGCTGCCAGTCGAAATTCGTCGCGTCCCGCGCCGCGAGCCGTCGGCGAATATCGAGACTTTCCGAAAATGCCTTGAGTGCCCCGGCGGCATCCGGCTTCTTGAGCAGCGCCTGCCCCAGCCGTTCATAAATGATGGCAAAGTTGCGCTGCCAGTCCGTGTTGGTACTGTCGAGATCGACCAGCTTTTGCTGGATGACCAAGGCTTCCTTGTATTGCTGCGAGGCGCTCTCGGTTTCATCCTGGGCGAGCAGGGTGTCGCCGACTTTCAATTGCGCAACGAACAGGTCGCTTTGCCAATCGGCGTTGGTGGGGTCCTGCGCGGCGAGTTTGCGATGGATGGCCAACCCATCCTGGTAGTAGCGCAACGCACCGGCATGGTCACCGCGCGTATCCAAGGCGTCGGCGATCCGCTCGAAACTCACCGCCAGATCGCGCCGTCCCGGAGCATCGCGCGGATCGAGTTCGCAGAACTTTTGCTGGATGGCCGCGCCGCGCCGGAAAGACTCCAGCCCGCCTTCCGAATCGTTCTGCGCCACGAGCACGTCGCCGATGTTGAGCGCGCTGACCCACAGGCCGTGCAGGGTGTCCCGGTCGTCAGGATGGACTTTCGCCTGGACGAGGTCGATGGCTTCCGCCGACCGGTAAGCAGCGAGCGCGCCGGGAAGATCGCCCTGACGCTGGAGAACGTCACCCACGTTTGTCCAACCCGTCGCCAGATCGCGCTGCCAGACGATCCGGCCAGGATCGTGGGCCGCGAGGCGCTGGCGGATCGTCAGGCATTCCCGGTAATGCCCCAACGCGCCGGGCAAATCCCCCGAGGCGGCGAGCGCATCGCCGACGCTCGTTTTGGCGGTGGCCAACTGGGCTTGCAAATCCTCGTTTTCTGGTGTTTGCGCCACCAGCCGCGCACGGATGTCTTCCGCCGCGCGGTAGTTGCGTAGCGCGCCGGGCAAATCGCCGCGGGCCAGCAGGATGTCTCCCTGGTTGGCCAGGGCCGTGCTTTCGCGTTCAAGGATGCCGCCATCGGCTTCCTCCTGTCCACGAAAGGAATCATAATAAGCACGCACCCGTTGGCTGGCGCTGTCGAGCAGTTCCAGACGGCCGATGGGCTTGAGTTTGTCCCGCAGGTCCACGCCCATGAATTCGATCAGCTTTTCGGCCTCGTTGCGCGCGTGCGCCGCGTGTTTGGCGGCCCTTTCCGCCTTGGTGTATTGCCAGAAGCTGGTGGCCGCGAAAACCAGCGCCAGCACGAGTGCCGAACTGATCGCCACGAGCACCCGGCGGCGGCGGCGCACGGCGGCGTTTTCCTCGCGTCGGCGCGCGGCGCTCGATGCTTCGATGAAGGCGATTTCCTCCGGGGCGAGGTCCGCGCGGCGGCGGGCGATGAGGTCTTCTCCCTCGGCCAGAGGTTTGCCGCGCGGCAGCAGGAAATCTTCCGTCCGGCCTTCGGCGTGCCAGCGGGCGGCGGCCTCCGTCACCAGGGCACGCGCGCGCAGAAAATCCTGGTTTTCCACGATCCAATCCCGCGCCCGCCCCCAATGCCGGAAAAGCGCCTCGTGGGCGACCCGCACCTGTCCGCCGTTGCTCACGAGCAGCCGCGCGTCGATCATCGCACCCGCCAAGGTGGCCGCCGCCGGCGTGAAACGATCCAGCGGGGCGCTCTGACTGACCACCGTGGCGGAGGTGCCCGGTTGACCTTCCTGGCCCGGCGTGGCCAGCCGCGCCAATTTGCCGAAAAGGATCGGCAAGGCATCGGCGGCACCGGCATCCCGCGCCTGGATGTCGGCGAAGACGGCTTCCGCGCGCGTGGCCAACGCTCCTTCCAGACCGCCCAGCGCGAGATAATCCGACCGGGTGAGAACCTGGCGATTTTCGGCGGACGCCCGCTTATAGAGTTCGTCGAGAGTGAACTCCAGCAGCGGCAATGCCCCGGGGTCGCGCGCGGTCGCCGCCAGCAGCACGTCGGAAAGGGATTCCTGCGTGTGCGGATCATGCTCGAAGCGCAGTCCGGCGACCGTCGCCGGATGGCAGATCATCCGGCAGATTTCCGCTTCGGTCGGCGGGAGCAGGTGATATGTACCGTCGCCGGATTTGAGGTCGATGAGCAGCGGATTGGCCTCGCATCGCGCGAAGAAATCGCTGCGCAACGTGGCGATGATCCACGTCCGGCCATCGTGGGCCAGTGCATGGAGTACGGCGAGGAAAGCATCTCGCGCCAGGGCGTCGATCCGGATGTCGGTGAAAATTTCCTCCATCTGGTCGATCACCAGGGCAAGCCGGGCCTGGGGCGGTTTCGCGTCGAGTCGCCGGTCGATCTCGGCGACCTCATCGGTTTGCGCCGCAGCAACGTATTCGTAACGGCGAGCGAGAAGTTTTTCGCGTTCGGCCGTGCGCGCGGCTTCGGCGGCCTGGCGCAAGGCTCCTTCCACCAGCAGAGGAGCCAATGCCGGGTTTTCTTGCATCCGCCTGGCCAGGAGATCGATGGCGGCTTCCCGGCTGGCGACTTCGGTGCCGGTCAATTCCGCCAAGCCAACGCCATTTCCCGCTTCGTTTGCGTCGAGCGGCAGAAGAGCCCCCACCAACGCGCGGAAAACGTCGCCCAGCGCCGCGCTCGGCCGGAAAATCGCCCGCCGCCACAGGCCAATCCCCTCGATGACCCCCGGCTGGATCAGGTTCGGCAATACCCCGGCGCGGGCCAGGGAACTTTTGCCGCCGCCGCTCATCCCGGTGATCATCACGAAGGCGCAACCTGCCGCCGCGTGACGGCGCAGATTGTCGAGCGCCTCGGCGGTCGCGCGGGCGCGGCCGGCAAAAAGGTCGTGGTGCTCGAAGTCGAAACGCTCCAACCCCCGGAAAGGACTGCCGCGCGTCCAACGCGGGCCGGCGGACTGATCCTCACCCAGACGGCGGCTGATCATCGTGCGCAGATGGTGCTCGAAATTTTCCTCGAACTCGTCCGCGCGTCTGAAGGTGTGAAACGCACCGGTGAATGTGCCCTCCTGCGCGTCGCGGAAGAACTCCGAATTGAAGAACGCCTCCACCTGCTGCCATTCTTCCAAAGCCTTCAGATACCTCCCCGGGTCAGTCATGCTGGGTCTTGGCGGCTCGGCTGTCTTGCGGTAGACCAACACATCGGGGACGCGATCCGGGTTGGCGCGCCGGCCGTTGATGGCGTCGCGGAACTCGAAGATCGTGCCGGTGGGCGCGGCAGGGTCCCCGGCCTCCTGATATCGGCTGTGCAACCGGTGGCCTAGCCGGCTCCAGAGCAGCAGCACGACGACATCGGTCTGCGAGGGCAAGGGAATCTGCTCCTGAAAACTCAGGTCGGCGGTGAGCGGCTCCTGTTCCCACAGGATGGCCTGCACCCGGGCGGCGCGAGCGAACTCTCCCTTGAGGCGTTCCGCCACGCGCGCGCAGATCACCCGTTCCTCACCCAGGTCACCAGGCGAGGAAATGAAGATGCGAAACCGCCGCGGCTCGTCCAGGGTGGCGGGGACGGGAGTCGCGGATGCCAGATCGCTCACAACCCGAGTATGTTGACAGAAGACGAGCGGCCGTGGAAATGAAAACGGACGCCTTCGCCATCGTCAATCCTGACCACATGGGCAGAAACACCGCCCTCTTGAAAGAAATGCGGGATCAGCTGGCAGGAGGATGCTGGCAACTCTGAGCAGTTGCACGTTCTGCAGATTTTCAACGCCGGCATGGCGGGCGTCGGCGACTTGAGCAGACGAGAGCAGCAACCCCTTCGCGGAAAAGTTTATCTTCCTGCTCTTTTGCCCAATCGCACGCGTCCGGTTAGCGAGGCTTCAAACGGGGTCCGCGATTGGCCAAGCCGGCGTACCAAAATGGGCCTTCGGTACAACCTCTCTCGAAGTCACGTTCAGTGGAAGGTGATCAGGGGCTTCGCGCTGATCGATTCCGAAGATGGGCCAGCAGTCGCGGAAAGCATGTGCGAGGTGACGGTGACCTCGCCCGATTGAACAGACGCGATCTGGGCGTCCAGCATTGCGATGTCATCTGCAAGGGATGTTTTGTCATCCGCAAGCAGGACGGTGCGCTCGTTGTTCAGCATGTTGAGCGAGATTTTGCGTGCATCGTCATCAAACTGCGCGACTTGGGCCGCACGCTGCCGCTCGCCGGCCTCCGTCATGAGAAACGCGGGCGATGGCGGGTTCGCGGTCGCGGAGCGCAGGTGCGCCGCGAGAAGCTGGGCATAAGCCATCTGACCGCGAAGCAACTCGGGCCGGGTGAGAATCATCGTCCGCTGATCATGAGGGAGCGAGGGCGAGAGATTCCCGACCGCCACGTTCGCGTCCCCGATTTCAGCGGGAAGGGCCGCCATTCTCGCCTCCACGCTAGCCAAGCGAGGATCGCGCAAAGCGACACTGGAATGCGGAGCGAACGTGGGGGCGGGCGTGATACGAACCGAGGCCGACAAGGCTCCTGGGGCAGGCAGTGTGCAGGCAGGGAAGCGTCGCGCCCAGGCTTCACGAAATTCATTTTCACTATGGATTTTCTCGTGTCCGGCACCTGACAGGGTCTGGAACATCAGTGCTCGACGGCGCGCGATGAGTTCGTCCCCGTGTACATCCGAGGGTATCCCTGCGCCGGACCCGAGCGCATCTTGCAAGGCGTCGAGATCGAGAGCGACCACCGCTTCCTGGTCAAAGTTCGTGAAAGAGCCGCCGTGTTGGTTGATACAGTTTTGGAGAACGATGATCGAGGTTCCCTGCCAATAATCGGCCCACCCCTCGTTGAACCCATATCCCGCATTGTCGCGAACTCCGGTTGGGCTGCTATCGCAAAGCTGGTGCGCGTGGCCGTAGAAGAAGCGGGTAGCATCCCAGTAAAAGTGGTTGTCGCTGCCATCGGCGGTCTGACGCAGGGCGTGGCCGAACTCGTGGACGCTTGTACCGTAAAGCTGGAAAAGATCAGCGTAGCTAAGCTTGGTTGGATTGGCTACCGCGGTGACTTTTGAATATTCCCCCGTACCATTGTTCATCTCCCAATGCGTCGTGTCGCGGGATGTCCATACGATCCCCGAGTCCGTACTCTCCATGGTGATCTGATAGTTGCCGTGCTCGCCGATCAGTGGTCGTTCTCCCGTGATCGCGACGTATTCCTGCCAGGCGCGCCGTCCGCCCTGCCAGATGGCGCATTCCGGCGTGCCTTGCCCGCCGTCGCGGGAAATATCGGTGCCGCCCAAGTCTACAAGCGCGGTTTTGTTTTTGCCCCGTGTTGCAGAGTTGTACTCGCGCACGCTGAGTGTCCACCAGTCGTGCAGGAAAACGCCTTGCTTATCGTTGAGGAACAACTTCGCGTAATAGGTATCAACATCCTTCGCCTTGACCTGGGCAGAAAACGTTCCGTCAGGCGCTGTGCGTACCTCGGCCACAATGGGGTCTGCGGCCCAACTCTTATCCCGCATGATGCCTACGATTGCGCCTTCGACCGGCATAGTCACACCCTGGGCGGTATAGGTAAATTGGCCCTGGATGGTGAAATCGTGTTCCGCGAAGGCCGGAGTCGAACTGAAGAGCAACGCGACTGCCGGAAAAAGAAGTTTAAGTCCAACGCCGGCAGCTAGTTTTCGAAGAGGGAAGAATACCTTATTGTCCATGACCGCTGTTTACTGCAACGAATTGACCGAGTCAAGGCTCTGCCAAACTCTTGGCAGCCTGACGAGGCAGGGCGCGGTTCGGACGGCGACGGCGTGTGAAGGTGCGTTGACAGAACATTTTTCTGTTACGGCATCCCGGTCAGCAAGTTCGTTCCACGAGCAATCCAACGCCGTCATCAATCCGCGGAGTACGTTGAGCGACGGATTGGTGCCCTTGCCCGCTTCAAGTTCTTGGAGGTAACGCCAGCTCACCCCGGCGTCCTCGGCTACCTGTTCCTGCGTGAGTTTTCCGGCCTCGCGCAACCTCGGGATTATTCGGGTTTTAATTTGCCGAAGACTTTGGCCACGGAACATTTCAGCCGGCCAGTCGTCTGCTCAACAGGGAGATGGTCGCTTTACGAACCCAGCGATGAGAATTCCGCGATAACAAGCTGAAAAGAAGCGTCCGACACATCCGGGAACCTTTCGTCTTTGGCGGCACTCCTGTGTCGTGGCGGACCTTCAACGCACGGACAAGATGCGGTGATCGGTGCGTGTCTTGCCAGCACCCGACGCCACGATCTCGCCACACCGCCTGCCCATCAGCAGTCGCCCCAGTGGCGATTGCGGCGTGATGACGAGCACCTCCTGGTCTTCACAAGTCACTTCGGTGCCGCCAGCCGCTGGACCCAGGAAATACCACAGCCGTTCGCCCTCGGTTTCCAGTTGGACGAACGCACCGATGGCGATGGGCTCATCCGCTCGGAATTCACGTACCAGCAGCGCCAGGAATTGCTCACGGGCCTGCTCGGTTTCCACCACCTGACGCGACTGCCCGTGGGCGAGGTACGACGCTTCCAGACCCCGGGTGTCATATTTGTTCTCGGCGCGGCTCTGTTCGTCAGTCGCTTCGCTGTGAGCCACCCGCGCCGCCTTGGCGTACCGGTCCAACTCGGCATCGAGATGGGCGATGACTTGTGCGACGAGAAGCTCTTTTTTCACGACCGATGGGAAGGAAACGCCCATCGGGACAGTAGCAGGTGGCAACCTTTTCCCAAGCTCCTGCGCCCAAGGAACGAAAAAGGCGGCTCCCGCCGTTGGGAACCGCCTTGCTCTCGATGACCTGTCGCCAGATTACCGGCGGTAGTATTGGCGGTGGGCGTAGCCGTGGCGGCCGTACCCGTACCGGTTGTAGTACCCACCCCGATAGTAGCGATGGTGCCAATAGCCACCGGCCCAGTAGCCGTAGGGAGGCCCGTAGTAGCCGCCGTACCCGTAGCCATAGTAGGGCCCGGGGCCGTACACGACCGGCACGGGGAGCGGGATACCGATGCTGACACCGACCCAGGCCTCGGCCTTCGGGGCGGTGAGGCACCCGAGGCCGACCAACGCTGCAACGACCAGAAGGAGTTTTTTCATCTCCTTTATCAACACGGCAGAAGGTCATGGGTTGCGCTTTTCACGGATGAATGTTCGCTGCCAGCAACACCCCCCGTCAGATAAACACCCACCTGCGCGGGTATTTGTGGCAGAAAAGCTCGGAGCCTCCGCTCAGCGGGAACTTCCGGCCTTCACCATGATGCGCGGGTCAGGGCGTTTTTGGCTGTTCGCCGACCGCGCTTTGCACCGCGGGGCCAACCTTTTCTGCCAGATAGGCCTCGATGGGCTGGTTGGCGTCGGCGGCAAGAATCTGCAGCGCACGGAACTGCCGTGGCGTCAGCTTCACCGCCATCTTCACCTGTGCGGCGTTGGCGAGGTCCAACCACGTCTTGTGCTGTTGACGAAGCTGCTCGTTGCTCAGCCCGAAAGTCCTGAGGATGCCCGTGGCCATCATCTCATCGCCCAGCGCGTTTGGATGCACGCCGTCCGCCGTCAGGGTGTTACCCTTCAACGGCTTTTCCGCCGCCAGTCGCTTGAGTTCGGCTTGTTCGTCGGCGTTGAGATCGGCCAGCGGCAGGCTCTTTTCCTTGGCCAGCGCCCGCAGGAAGTCGTTGTAGGCCGTGAGTTTCTGGTTGTTGGCGGCGGCGGGGTCCTCCGAGATCATGGTGGCGGTCAGAATCACCACGCGAATGCCGGCCGCCTGGGCGCGATCCACGATGGCACGGATGTTCTCCTCGTAGGGCTCCAGGGCGACGCCGGTCGGGCCGTGCCAGACATCGTTGACCCCACAGCTCAGGGTCATCAGGGTGGGTTTCTTAGCGAGCACGTCGCGGTCCAAGCGCGCGAGCATGTCCTTGGATGTGTTGCCGCTGACGCCTGCTGGAATGACCTCGATCTTGACGCCCTGCTGGGCCAATCCTGATTCCACCAGCCGGACGTAGCCCCCGGGGGGAGCGGCTCCGTTGGAGGTGATGGAATCTCCCAGAAACGCGACCTTGTCCCCGCTCTTGACCAGCAGGTCGGTCGCTTTGGCTGTCCCATTGCCAAGTAGCAGGGAAAAGCCCAGAAGCATGAAAATGGAGAGCCGAAGCTGCCGAGGACGGTGGAACCAGGAGGAACAGTGCATATTGGAACGATACGAAGGGATTTTACCCGGGCGAGCGGAAAGTGTACCCGTGAATCCGCTCACCTTTGGCGAGATGTTCCAGGCAGCGGTCAGGAACGTAGGTTGGTCCGAGTTTCTGGATGGACTCGATGAACGGCAACTCGTCATGCTCGGCGACGTGGCCGTGGGGGAATCGATGGGGCGTTTCTCAATTGGGTGTCCGGTTTTCAGCCCCGGCAGGGGCGCAAGAGTTCAGCCCACGGCGTGAGCCGTGGGTGGCAACCGCGAAAGGGTCCAGCCCCGGCAGGGGCGTAAGAAAAGCCGCCCGGTGGTCCTCGCAAGGCCGCCGTGTTTTCTTACGCCCCTGCCGGGGCTGGCGGACCTTACACGCAAACGAAAAACGCTTTATGGGGCGCTTCTTGCGGAATCAGAGGGTCACCTACGACAACATCCGGCACGTCCGGCACTCGATGGCCGACGAGGTTGAGGAACGCTCCGGGGACGATGTGCTGGCCCAGGTGGGCAAAAACCCCCGCTGGTGGGGCGACCTGAACGCAGCGCGTGAGCTGGCCGCGTACCGGGCGGATGGCCGTCGGTACTGAGTCGGGGGCGTCAGGCCAAAAACGAGTGTTTCCTCTACGAGGGCCAGGAGGTTTCAAGATGTGCTCAATTTGAAGATTCACATCCGTAAGACAATGCCATAAGCTGTCCGCCACCTCCCCTTTATGAACACCTTCGTACCATTGGAAAATCCTCAATCGCTTGTCGCCCTTTTCTCCGAATTCTCCATGTTCGACGGTCTCAGTCACGAACAACGCGACGAGGTTCTCCGCCGTGTGGAAGTAGGCACGTTCAAACGCGGGGAGAACATTTTCCTGACCGGCGATGAGCCGACGCACATCTACATCATCAAGAGCGGCCTGATTGGCCTGTTCATTTCGGACGAAGAGGTCAAGATCGAGAAAAAGCGACTCGGCAAGGGGGAGTATTTCGGGCACGTGGCCCTGATCAGTGTGAATAAGCACAATCTCTCCGCGGTGGCCGTGGTGGACAGCGAACTCCTGGTTGTCTCCAAAGAGTTGCTCCAGAAGTTGCGCCACGAAGACAGCGGACTTTTTTCGTTGCTCATCGTGAACATTGCCAGGGAACTTGCCAGAAGGTTGCAGTTCACCGACGACCTGTTGTTGAAGGCGATTCACGGCCCTGATCCGAGCAAGGCATTACCCAAGATCGTCGGGCAGTGACGAGCGGGCCGTTTCGGCCACGTCCAGCCGCTCGGGCCTCTCGCTCCCGGCGGGACTCGAACCCACAGTCTACGGTTTGCCGGTGTAGCCCTGATCGGCAAAGGCCAGTTCCACGCTTTCCGTTGGATGGGCAGCTTACTGACTGCCTCTCCCTGCGTCAGCGATTGATCAGCTCGCTCAAGCGCGCTTTCCAACCGTCCTCATCCACCACTTCAAATCGCATTTCCTTGCTCTGCATCACCGGCACCAACTCACTCCACTTGGTCTGCGTGGCATGCTGATTGCACAGCGTGAATACGTCCCGCTTATAGCCGGTGTCGGTTTGTTCGCCCTTCACGTCAAGCACGCCGGCGAGATGTCGGCCCTTTGTTTCAAGCACATACACCCGGTTGAACGGCTCTGCGGTGGCTTCGTCTTCCCCGGGGTGGTGCGTCGTGACGATGAAATCCGCGTAGATGCGGTTCTGCTTCCAACCCTGGACAAAATAATCGCCGCGCGAGTGGTTGCGATACCAGAAGAAAAGCGGCTCCTGATCTTCGAGGAACGTCGCCACGCTCCGCTCGAAACCATTGAATCCGCTCGCGGGCATCTGATCGAAAAGGCTCATCTGAAACGAGAGGTTATTGTCCTTCACCGCCCGTGGCTCCCGCTCGCGCACGATCTCCTGCCGTGGTGGCTTGTTGGGCAACCCCCTTGCGGCCAAGTCCTCCGCCACCACCATGAAGCGCATCACTCCGCTTTTGAGCAGATCGTGGAAAACCTCCCGCGTCAGCCGATCCTTTTCGCTCCCCAACCGCCGGTGCAATTCATCGAGAACGAAGACGTAATTCTGGACCACCAGCTTGCGCGGGTGTTTCGTTAGCAAATGCTCGAACACACGGCGGGCAATTTCATTGCCGCGCCAGGGGTTCGGCATCACGTCCAGCAGATGACTGGCGGCGAAAGCGTAGTCCAGTTCATCATCCCAGCCGTTGGTCAAGAATTCGGCGCGAGCCTCGGGATCGTCGGCCAGGACTCCGTCCTCGATCCCTTTGTGGTACGCGACGTTCTTGTCGGGCTGCGCGGTGAGCACCAGATCATAGACGGGGCTGACATCCGCTTCGCCCCAAGGCACGCGGGAGAGCAGGTCCGGCTCATAGTGAACGGGCCGCCAGTCCTCGCCATCCCGGATCATAAACGCAGGGAACACCAGACTGTCGGCAGCCTGCTTGAATTTGTCACGCACGGGGATCGGCAATTCGTTGCCCTCGTCGCTCCGCTCCGTGTCGCCGACCACCCCCACCGGCGCGTCAGGATGCGCCTGGTTCCATTGCCGCAGCCACTCGACGAATTCCACCACGACCGTGTTACGCCACATCCACGCCGGGAAGCGTCGGAAGCTGCCCAGAGCCTTGGCGGCGTTGCGGTCCTCGCCGCGACCCGTGACGTAGCGCCGCACGCGGCAGGTATCCGGCCAGTCGGCTTCGAGCGCCACCGCGCGCAGACCTTTCTCCGCGATGAGCCGGCGGGTCAATTCGGCGCGCAGGGCATAGAAATCGTGCGTGCCGTGGCTTGCCTCGCCCAGCAGAACGAGCCGGGCATCATCCGCCAGGTTGAGCAAAGCATCGAAATCCGCGCCGGTTTCCGCCGGGCAAAGGTGGCTCCGTATAATCGCCGCGTCCTCTAGAAGATTTTTCGTGCGCTTCATCGCTTCCTTTCCGTTCACCCCCTGCTGCGGGCAGACCTCCACCGTCCAAACCCTTCACAGGGTCTTCGAACAAATCACGCCGGCACGGCCGCCGGTTGAAGGGTCGGCGCGGAGCTACTAATGGGCGCTTGCATCGGGGCGACGGTCACCACCACGAACTTGGAGGTGGGCGTGTTGCTCTCGAAGGCCACGCTGCCGATGGGCACCAGCACGTTGGCCTCGGGAAAGTACATGGCGCAATTACCCTTCGGAACGTCGTAAGGGATGGCGAGATAGCTGAGCGCATGGCGCTGCTGGCCCTGGAAGTGACTCGTGACGTTGACTACCATCTTCTCCTTGATCCCGCGCTCGGTCATGTCCTCGCGGTTCATGAAGATCACGCGCCGCTCGGCGCAGCCACCAACCCAGCGCAAAGGCACCGATGGCCACGACGTTGGCCGCGCCATGAAGCATACCGATGCGTTTGGCGCGCGTGCCTGCGGGGATGGTCGTCCAATCCCAGACGCCGAAGACGGCAGCAATCAAACCGCCAAAAATGCCCAGGACCAAAACCCAGTAAGAGATTTGCGACCAGAGCACGTTTCTCGTGCCGAGATAGAGGAAGTCGAAAACCACCGAGACTGGCAGCAATCCCAGCGGGAATGCGATCAGCATGGGATGGATGGGATGCCCCAGGAACTTGGCTTTATCACGCATAAGTTTGAAATTTTGATGAAGTCAGTGACGATGATGTTAGTTTTTTCGAGAGGACTGAGGGTCATGCTCGTGATAGTCTTCGCGGGGGGCGGATAAAGCCATTGGACGTTGGACGAGCGATTTTGCGTTGGACCCTCGGAGGAAGAATCCGCCGGTTCCGCCCGTGAATTTCTGCTCGGCAAGATCAGAAAAGCACGCTTGGGAGGCGGGCGACTTCTATGGTGGAGCGTGCAAATGGCCGAGGGCGGGTAAACAGGGCAGCCCCTATCTCAAAGATGCCGAGGATGAAGTGCGGCAGGTAAACCTGATGGTAGAAACCGAACAACCACGGTGAGGAGGCCAAAAGCACGCCGCTCAGGAAATCAAAAGCCAAATGCACCGGCATCGGCAACAGGCGCAACAGTCCGAATTCGTAATTGGTAACAAGGCTGTAGACCAGCGCCCCGACACCGAGAGCAAGGGGAATCCACGTTGCAGATGGGTGAGCCTCCAACCGGGGAAAACCTGGCACGAAGGGCAGGACGATCAGAACTAGCCCCATCAGGTAGTCGAGCACCCCATGCACGCGCGTGGGAAGGAACTGCCACGGCGCGCCGGTGGCGGGACCGGGGTCTGGGTAAGAGATGCGGGAAATCGGGTCCGTAGCCATAAAATTCATGGAAAGGAAAGAAGAGAAAGAAAACTTAACGTCGGGCAGGCGTACCATGCGCACTCTCTCTCCATCAAACCCTCGAAGGTAATAAGGAGCAGCAATGAAACGCCTGCCCGACGAAAATCGTTTGATCCCATCTCCTCAATCAGTGCATGCATCAATGCATTTGCAGGAGGCGTAAAATCACCATCGAATTCGCCGAGAATCCCAACCGTGCGTTTGAAAAAATCACGAAAAAATTTCAAGGATGCATTCGCCGCTTTCGCTTCAGCACGACGCCTGCCGCCCGGCCGTTCGCAATCCGTCGGGCGAGAGAAGGGTGTGCAACCGAGCGGCAGTCATTTGCAATAAGAAGGCCGGTTCAGGTGCGGTCGAGCATCGGCGGAACCCGCCTGCGTCTCAATTCAAACGTGGTCGGAACTAGTAGACACTTGCCTCGAATACATATCAGGAAAATCCTGAGCAGCGCGCAAAACGAGCATGCAATCAAGCGATACGGCTGAGGGCAACCATCCATCCGAATCATCGGTACGGCAAATTTGGTTCCGGTCTGTTCGATGTCCGTTTAGATGCGGATGGCGGGAATCTCAGCGCAACGCGGGGATCACACGCTGTTGACGCAGATCGTTGAAGAAATTTAAGAACATCTCTTCCGTGTCGATGCAGTCGTGGAACCCGGCCCTCCGCGCTTTGATCGTGCTGGAGATGTTGTCGAAGCCGGAATTAAAAATGAAGTCGCCGAACTGCCAGCGCACGACCTGCTCATATGGGATCGACCGGAGGCCGTGATTGCGTGTCATTTCCTCCCAGAGTGGCCCTTTGTCCGCCATGTAGACGGCCAGCGGCATCGGCACGGGTTCAGCCACTTCCATCTCGAACATGCGCGCGATGCGCGGCCACAGGAACTGCCAGCGGAAATAGTCGCCGTTGGTGATGTTGAAAATTTCGTTGGCGGCGGCGTTCATTTCTCCAGCCCAGGCGGTGGCGCGGGCGAGGATGTCGGCGCTGGTCACCTGATAGAGCGCCTGATAGGCGGCCAGCGTGCCCGGGAAACGCAACGGCAGCCCAAGTTCCCTGGAGATGGCGGCATAAACGGCGATGACCATCGTCAGGTTCATGGGATTACCAACCGCGTAGCCGCAGACCGCCTCGGGCCGCAGGATGCTAAAGGTCCAGCTTTTGCCTTCCTGCCGCTGCCGCAGGTGGTCCTCCTGATCGTAGTAGAAGTTCGGCGGCATCAAACGCGGGTCGTCCTCGCGCGCCGGGGTCTTGAAGGGGCCGAGGTCGGCCCCGTACGCCTTGCCGCCCTGGTACATGGTGACGTGTTGCAAGTTTGGCGATGCGGCCTCCACGGCGTCTATCAGGTTGCGAAGCAGCGCGACGTTGACGGCGCTCCGCTCGGTGGGCGTGTCCTTCTCGACGTAGGCGGCGAAGACAACGTGCGTTATGTCCTGCAACGCGGCGAGCTTCGCGCGGGTGTCGGCGGGGTCAAGCAGGTCGGCCGAGATCGCGTGCACGTTCTCCAACCCTTCGATGGGCCGACGCGAGACGCCGTAAACCGTCGTGTCAGCCTGCTGCGAGAAGTGGAGTGCGGCGGCGCGGCCGATGACGCCTTGCGCGCCGGTGATCAACACGGTTTTTTTTGGCATCGCATGAGTCATATGGGACAGAATCGCCCGCCGGGCGGCACCGGGATTTCTGCTTCCGTGTAATCCCTCAATTTTCACCGACGAGGCGCGTCCTTCTTTGTTTGGTTTCCCGGAACCGGTAGTTTTTGCAAGCGTTCCGGTGGTTCGGAGCGAAGTGAATGTTGCCCCGGCGACATTTATCAGAAGAAACCTGCTCCACTCGATTATGACCAAACCGATCTCACGCCAAATGCACGGCCTGCGGGATTTGCGCGGGGCTGCTGTCGCAATCCGACGAGATGCCCCGAGCGGTGGACTCGCGGCTGAAAGCATGATTTCCTTGGAGGATGCCGCCGCCGCTCCTTTGTTCAGACCCGGTCGCGCGGGCCGAGGAACTGCTCGCGCGGGGCAAGCGCCGGGTCCTGCTGGGTCTGACGGGAGTGCCCGGCGCGGGCAAATCCACGCTCGCGCGGCAACTCGCCGAGCGGTTCGGTGACGCGGCGGCGGTCGTGCCGATGGATGGCTTCCATCTTGCCAACGCGGAACTGGGTCGGTTGGGAAGAAGCCACCGCAAGGGCGCGCCGGACACCTTCGATGCCGCCGGTTACGTCGCGCTGCTCGGGCGGCTGCGCTGCCCGGTGGAAAACGAGGTGGTCTACGCGCCTGCCTTCCACCGGGAAATCGAGGAGGCCGTGGCCGGCTCCATCGCGGTGCCCGCCAGCGTGCCGCTCGTGATCACCGAGGGCAACTACCTCCTGTTCGATGGCCCGTGGCGGGGCGTGCGTCCCTTGCTGGACGAGGTGTGGTTTGTCGAGGGCGATGATGCGGTGCGTCAAGAACGACTGCTCGCCCGGCACGTCGCGTTTGGACGCACCCCCGCACAGGCGCGCGCCTGGATCGCATCGACCGACGAACCCAACGCGGCACTCATCCGGGAATCGCGCGCCAGGGCGGACCGGTTCGTGGTGGTGGGTTGACGCCACAACCATTCGCCCCCGGTACTTCCCCATTTCTTGTCTATCCGTGCCGATGAAACTCTCCTCCGCCAGCCTCAAGCAACTTCCGCCCGGCGTGCAGGTCCCTCATTATGATCGCTCGAAGGTGGTGCCGAGGATCGTGCACATCGGGGTCGGCGGTTTCATGCGGGCGCATCAGGCCATCTACAGTGACGATCTGCTGGCCGGCGATTGCGACTGGGGGTATTGCGGGGTCGGGCTGCTCAAACACGACACCCACATCCGCGATGCCCTGCGCGCCCAGGACTGTCTCTACACGGTCGTCAAACGCGACACGACCGGCGACCGGGCGCGGGTGATCGGCTCGGTCGTCGAGTTTCTTTTCGCCCCCGACGATCCGCAGGCCGTGCTCGAAAAGATGGCCTCGCCGGAGTGCCGGATCGTTTCGCTGACCATCACCGAGGGGGGATACTATATCCATCAGGGCACGGCGCAGTTCGATGAACATCATCCCGACATCCAATGGGACCTGTCCCACCCGCACGAGCCGGCCAGTGCGTTCGGCTACCTGCTGGAGGCGCTCGACCGACGGCGGCGGCGCGGGCTGCCGCCCTTCACCGTGATGTCGTGCGACAACATCCAGGGCAACGGCGATGTCGCCCGCAAAATGCTGCTCGCCCACGCCGGCCTGCGCGACCCCGCCTTGCACGCCTGGATGGAGGAACACGGAGCGTTTCCCAACAGCATGGTGGACCGCATCACGCCCGCGACCACCGACGAACACCGCGCGCTGGTGCGCGAGAAATTCGGTATCGACGACGCGTGGCCTGTCACCACCGAACGCTTCAAGCAATGGGTCATCGAGGACCATTTCCCGCAGGGCCGCCCGGCCTGGGAACGGGTCGGCGCGCAACTCACCGACGACGTGCGTCCCTACGAGAAGATGAAGCTGCGCCTGCTCAACGCGAGCCACCAGGCGATCTGCTACAGCGGGATGTTGCTCGACCTGAGTTTCGCCCACGAGGCGATGGCCGAACCGCTCATCCGGGATTTGATGAGCAAGATGATGGATTGGGAAGTCACCCCGCTGCTCGAACAGCCCGCGGGCATCGACCTCAGCCATTACAAGGCGCAGTTGGTCGAGCGGTTTGCCAACCCGGCCATCCGCGATCAACTCGCGCGGATCGGCAGCGATGGCTCGGTGCGGATTCCGAAGTTCATCCTGCCTTCGGTGGCCGAACAACTCCGGCGCGACGGCCCGATGGACCGGCTCTGCTTCACCGTGGCGAGTTGGTTGCGTTGTCTCGCGCGCACCAGCGACACGGGCCGGCCGTTGCCCATCAGCGACCCCCTGGAGGCGGCATTACGAGAACGAGCAAAGGCAGGCGGCGGCGACCCGGGGCCTTTGCTGGCGATGCGGGAGGTTTTCAGCGAGGAAGTGGCCGAGCATCCTGCTTTTCGTGCGCAGGTCGGCCGGTGGCTGCGCTCTTTCCAAGACGAGGGCGCGCGGGCGACCCTGGAAAAGTTGGCCGGCGGCGACCGGTAACTACACGGCTTTTCAGGTTAGATGATGAATCAAACTTCCGCGCCGCAGGCGCATCGTCGCCAAGGTAGGGATGGCTCTCCGAGCCGTCCCAAATGTTTCTGGCAATGCGCTCCATGCTCACGGAAATCATCCAAGCCAATCTTGGGACGGCTCGGAGAGCCATCCCTACCTTGGTTGGACGCGCCTGCGGCGCAGCCGACTGCGACTTTCGATTAACCCGAGAAAGGGTGTAACCTGCCTGCTCCGCCGGCTTGAACTTGCCCTCGTGGAGCATGGTGTCCACCAGGGCGACGCTGGACAGCAACGCCCCCTCGCGGCTGTCTTTCTACCACGCGCGGACAACGTGGTGGGCACCCGCTTCAGCCAGCAGGCCGACCACCGCTCCGGCGAGAACGTCCAGCGGCCAATGCGCTCCCTTGGCCACGCGGCTCCAGCCAACTCCTACCGAGGCCGCCGCGCACAACGCACCGGCTTTCGGATACGTGCGCGACAAGGCTCGCCCGAAGGCAACGCTGCCGGCCATGTGGCCGGAGGGGAACGACTGCTGCGGCTTGCGCCCGGCACCTCCCGCCCCGCTTTCATACTCGCCTTCATTTAGCAGCATGTAGGGACGGGTTCTCTTCACGAAACGCTTGATGATACTTTTACCGGCATCGGCCGCACCCACGGCTACGAGCAACTCCACGCCCGTTCGACCCAGCCGCCGGTTTCCCGAGATCAATCCCCAGAGCGCCACCCCCGCCGAGATCGCATAGAGCGGTCCCTGGTCGGCGATCTCGCTGGCCTTGCCGGCTGCTTTCACGGCGGGTTTGTCCCGGTGGCGGGCAACACGCTTGCCCAGAGCAACGTCGGCGGCTTCCAAATCATCCGGCGTATTCGGGGCGCTCATTTCGTTGCAAACAAGTTAGTAGGTTAGGCAGCGGCTGGTTGCCCGGACTGCGCCTTGTCGATGAAGCCGTCGTTGGAGATCAGGTGATAGAGGCTCATAAAGCTGCGCGCGGACGCGGTTGAAGTGGCGCTTAATCGCGTTGTTCTCGGGCGCTGGTTTGGCCCGAACCTGCGCCCGCGGCACATTCAGCTTTTTGCCCGTGGCCGTTTCAGGAAACGGCTGATCCTGTCGGCAGTCACTGGTCGGCCATCAGAGGGAAGGCGCGTTCAACGACCAGGGTTGCCAAGAGGATTCATCTTGGCTTTGAGACCCAGGTATTTGCGCCGCCTGTCGCAGCAGCGACACCTGCATGTCCATCAAATCATCGGACACAGACTGCCACGATGAAATGCCTGAACGCAGGATCGTGGATTTTCCGCAGCCCAAAGGCCCCACGAGCACCATGAATTCACCGTCGTTGATGTCGAGGTCGATGTTCCTGACCGCCGTGAACGTCGGTTTGTCCCGGTCATCCAGGTAGGTTTTGACGAGGTTCCTGATCTTGACGGAACGATTGCTCATGGAGGGTTTTTTCGACCGGGGTCACTTCACCGCGCCGAACGTCAACCCGCTGACCAACTGCTTCTGCGACACCCAGCCCATCACCATGATCGGCGCGACCGCCAACAGCGAGGCCGCCGAGAGTTTCGCCCAGAACAACCCTTCGGGACTGGAATAAGAGGCAATGAAAGCCGTGAGCGGAGCCGCCTTCGCGCTCGTCAGGTTGATGCTCCAGAACGCCTCGTTCCAGGAGAGGATAATCAGCAGGAGCGCGGTCGAGGAAATCCCCGGCAGGGCCATCGGCGCGAGCACGTCGCGCAGTTCGCTGACGAGGCCGGCACCATCCATCCGCGCGGCTTCAAGGATCGCGCCGGGCACCTCGCAAAAGTAGGTGAACGTCATCCAGACGGCGATGGGCAGGTTCATCAGCGTGTAAACAAAAATCAGACCCCAGATCGAGTCGAGCAACCCGGCGGACCTGAACAGGAGATAGACGGGCAACAGCACGCCGACGGCGGGCATCATCTTGGTGGACATCATCCAGACCAGCGTCCCAGCCGTTTTCCGGGTCGGAAAGAACGCCATGCGGTAGGCGCACGGGACCGCGATGAGAAAGCAGAGCAGCGTCGAGCCCAGGGAAACGTAAACCGAGTTCAAGAGGTATGCCCGGTAGTTGCTGCGGGCAAAAACCTCGCGGAAGGACTCCAGCGTCGGGGCAAAGATCAGGTTGAAGGAGTAAGCCTGCTGCTCCGTTTTGAAGGCCGTGATAGCCATCCAGAAAATCGGAAAGAAGACGGTCAGGGCAATCAGCCACCCGGCGATTCCCACGAGCCAGGTTTTGAGTCGGGATTCTTCCACGTTGGTCAGCGGGCGGCTTTGAGGTTGTTGGACAACAGGCGGACCATGAAAAACGCGACGATGTTCGCCAGGACCACCGTCAACAACCCGCCAGCGGAGGCAATGCCGATGTCGAACTGCTGCAATCCGAGCGAGTACACCAGATAGGCGAGATTCGTCGAGGCGGTGCCCGGTCCCCCGGAGGTCGTGGTGTGGATTTCAGCAAAGATCGAGAGCAGAAAAATCGTTTCGATCATCACCACGACGCCGATGGCCCGCTGCAGGTGCGGCAGGGTGATGTGGGTAAACATCTGCCAGCCGCTGGCACCGTCGAGCGCCGCGGCTTCCTGTTGTTCGTGGTCCAGCGACTTGATCGAAGTGTAGAGAATCAGGAACGCAAACGGCATCCATTCCCATGAAATGATCACGATCACCGACAACAGCGGATGGACGCCGAACCAGTCGATGCCCGGCCGCCCCAGCGCCTTCAAAACGATGGTCGCTAACCCATAAACGGGATGCAGGATCATGTTCTTCCAGACGAGTGCGCTCACCGTCGGCATCACGAAAAAGGGCGCGATGACCAGCAGGGTGGCCACGTTCCGGCCAAAGAATGGGTGGTTGTAGAGCACGGCCAGCCCTACTCCCACCCCCACCGTGATGAGCAGCACGGAACCCACCAGCACGAGCGTGTTGACGATGGCCGGCAGGAAAGCCGGGTCTTCCCAGAGAAACCGATAGTTGTCCCATCCGGCAAAACCTTTGAGGTCCGGGTTGAGCAAGCTGTAGCGGATGGCCGAAAAATAGATCGTCATCGCCAGCGGCACGATCATCCACAGCAGCAGCGACCCGACCGCGGGCCATTGCAGGAACGGCAGGACGCGGACGATGCTTTCCGCCTCGGGCGGGAGGTCATCGGGAGGATGGGTCGGCTTGACCTCACCCGCGGGAGTCTGGATTTCGGCGCTCATAACACGCGAGGGAATGGAATAAGGCAGAAGTAAGAAGGCAGAAGGCAGAAGTAATAAGTTGAAAGGCCCGTCTCACGAGGCGCGGTGGGTTGCCGTTGCCGTATCCTCCTCTTTTCTCCTTCTGCCTTCTGCCTTCTTACTTCTGATAACCTGCCTGTTTCACCGCGCGGTTGGCCACCGCCTGGGATGCCTTGAGAGCTTGATCAACCGTGCTGCTGCCCGCCAGAGCAGCGGCGATGTTCTGACCCACGACCGTGCCGAAGGACTGGAACTCCGGGATGCCGACGTATTGCAGCCCCGTGTAAGGCACCGGTTTGACACAGGGATTGTTCGGGTCCGCCGCCGACATGGCCGCGAGCGTGACCTTGGCGAAGGGAGCTACCTTGAGATAATCCTCATTCCCATAGAGCGATTTGCGGGTGCCCGGCGGGACCGTGGCCCAGCCGGTGTCGTCGGCCACCATCTTGAGGTACTCCTTCGAGCAGGCCCAGATGGCGAATTTCTGCGCGGCGTCCGGTGATTTGGATGCTTTCGGAATGGCAAAGTTCCAGGACCAGAGCCAGTTGCCGCCGTTCTTGGCGACATCGACGGGAGCCTGCGCAAAAGCCACCTTGTCGGCGACCTGTGACTGCGCCTTGTCGAACAGCGTACCGGCGGCCGAGGTCGCGTCGATCCACACCGCCGCTTTGCCACTGGCAAACAGCGTCAGATTTTCATTGAAGCCGTTGGACGATGCACCGGGAGGGCCATCGGTCTTCATCAGGTCCACATAGTAGCCGAGCGCCTTTTTCCATTCGGGCGTGTCGAGGGTTGCGTGCCACGACATGTCGAACCAGGTGCCGCCCAGGGAGACCGCCATCATATTGACCAGCGCCATGTTCTCGCCCCAGCCGGGCTTGCCGCGCAGGGTGATGCCGTAGATGCCCTTGCTCTTGTCGGTCAGGGCGTCGGCGAACTTCCTGATGTCGTCGTAGGTCGGCCTCTCGGGCATGGTCAGTCCCTTGGCCTCGAAAAGGTCCTTGCGGTACAGGGTCATGCAACTTTCGGCGTAGAAGGGCAGCGCGTAGAGCTTGCCCTGGGAGGACGCGCCATCGCGCACCGATTGGAAGACATCGTCCACGTCGAAGGTTGCCGGCAGGTTGTTGATTTCTCTGAGAAACCCGCGCCGGGCGAAAATCGGCACCTCGTAAATGCCGATGAACACCAGGTCGAACTGTCCGCTGTTCGTGGTGAGATCGGTTGTGACACGCTGGCGCAGGACGTTCTCTTCGACGATCACCCAGTTGAGTTTGATGCCGGAGTTTTGCGCCTCGAACTTGGAAGAAAGTCGCTTCAGTTCGATCATCTGCGGGTTATTGACCGCGGCGATGGTCACGGTTGTCTGTTCTGCCCATGCCATGCGGACGCTCAGGCAGCAGGCGGTGAGCAGACAGAGAGATCGCAGGTGCCTGATGAGCTTCATGGGGAGAAACGGATGCCCATCCTGTGCGTGCAAGGGGTTCGTGGCCAAAGCCCAGCAGGAAGAGAAAAAAGTTGGAACTGGACTTGGGATTTTCAGCCGTCGTATTCGTGCTGAGCGAGGCAAGCGGATTGCAGTAACCGTCGGTCCTCGACGACCGCTTCCGTGTCGCTTTACAGCGGTTTTCAAAATGATTGCACAGCGAGCGGGAAGCCGCAGTGTGTGAACCAGCCGCTGGGACCTGTTGGGGCGGTGAGGGTGGCCAGAGCGGCGGCGACGGCGCTTTCCAGGGCCTCTCTCGGGGTGCGGGCTTTGGCCTTGCGCAGCAGACGCCCGGGTCCGGCGAAGGCGTGTTCGATGGGCTGGAAGTCCGGGCTGCAAGGCAGGCAAAAACCACCGGCGGCCAGCCCACCGCTTCGATCTTCCAGCGCACGGCCTCGTTTTTGGTGCACGCTCGGAGTTGTCCCGAGCACCACGCTCTGGCCGGGGCGGAGCGCGGGGCGGAGCACCGCATCGAGGCAGGTCGGCAACACGTCGGGCTTCGTGCTGCCCTCCACGGTCAGGGTGGCCAGCAAGCCCGCTGGGCTCATCGCTGCGAGGATCGAAGTGTCGTGCCCGCGGTGGCGGGGAACCGGGCCGTGGCAACGCGCCCCTTTCGGGGGCGTAGCCCCCCGCGTGGGGCCGACGCTTCGTTCGAGCCGCTTTCGTCCACGAAGACGCCGGATAGTGTTGAAAAATCTCCGTCTCGTTCATGAAGCTGGTCGAACTGGTGCGATTTCCGCTTCGACCCAGCACAAGCAAGCAGCGAGAGCCCGACCGATTCGGGAAAACCGAGATCGTCGGGCGCGTTTACTTTTCCCGCTCGTGTGTCCGACCGGGGCAACACAAGCCGATCCATCAGACGTGAAAAGCGGTCAGACGCCGCCTCGTCCGCCACGAACGAAATGCAGGACGATCATGATGACGGCAACGACGAGTAGAATGTGAATGAGGCCGCCCGCGAGGTGAAAAGCGAAAAACCCACCGAGCCAAAGGAGAACAAGAATGATTGCGATGATTGCGAACATGCGATTGATTCGGCGTTCCCCCTCCGCACGGTCGCTTGCAATGAGCGAGAACACGTGACCGGCGCGCTTGCCGTTTTGCTTCGAGGGATCGCGCCATGCCATCGGGCTCGGTCAGGTTCGGCATCGTTGGGGGCGTCCATTGTTCGGCTTTCTCAAGCCATCTCACGTGCGCGGTCTGGTTGTTGCTAACTCCAGTGGCCTGACGCGTGGTTTTGAATTTCCACGAGCCAGGTCCGTCTTTGAAGTGCGTCATCGTCCGGGTGCGAGTGCACGGATCGAGCGTCAGCGTACTGCCCTCGATTTCTCCCGCGTGCGCACACGACACTCATTGAACCTGTTCCATTGTCATCGGCTGGCGACATCCTGATTATGCGTACCCCTTTGCCTGCCCCGCGCTCGCGTCCCCTACCCTACGGGGTGCTGGTGGGAATCGTCGCGGTCTTATATTTCGCCAAGGAAGTCTTGTTTCCGCTGGCACTCGCGATCCTTTTCAGCTTCCTGCTCAGCCCCGTCGTGCGACGCCTGGAGCGGCTGGGTCTCTGGCGCGTGCCCTCGGTGCTCGCGGTGACGGCCGGGTTCTTCGGAATCTTCGCAGCCGTTGGTTGGGTGACCACCCATCAGGTCATCGACCTGGCCGGGAAGCTGCCAAGCTACCAGAGCAACATCCAGCACAAACTGGAGGAACTCCAGAAGCACGGCGGCAGCATCAAGACCGCCGCCACGGTCCTCGGCAACATCGAAAAAAAATCGGCGGCACCGGCCGCGAGCCCGGCGGCGGGCCCATCTCCCGCTCCGGCGCTGGTCGCGGAACACGCATCGGAGCCGGAAAAACCTCCGCTGCCGGTGCGTGTCGTCGTTTCGCCGCCCAGTGCGCCACAATTCCTTCGTGACCTGCTCGGGCCGCTGCTCAAGCCGCTGGCAACGATCATGGTCGTCGTCATCTTCACCATTTTCATGCTGATCCAGCACGAGGATTTGCGGGACCGCCTGCTCCACCTCACCGGCCCGGAACGCCTGCCGATCACGACCGAGGCGGTGAACGAGGCCGGCCAGCGCGTGAGCCGGTACTTACGGATGCAGGTGACGGTCAACGTGACATTCGGCGCGGGCATCACGCTCGGGTTATACTTTATTGGGTTGCCCGCCCCGGTGCTCTGGGGCATCCTCGCCGCGTGCCTGCGTTTCGTGCCCTACGTCGGAGTCTGGATCGGGGCCGCCGGCCCGGTGGCGTTGGCTACGGGCGCGTTCGCGTCGTCCTGGCCCGCAGCCGAGACTTTCGGACTGTTCGTGATCCTGGAATTGCTCACCGGCAACGCGGTCGAACCCTGGCTCTACGGCACGAGCACCGGCATGTCGCCGGTGGCGATCATCGTGGCGGCGAGCTTCTGGACGTGGCTTTGGGGTGGCGTGGGCCTGCTGCTTTCGACGCCTCTGACCGTGTGCATCGTGGTGCTGGGGCGTTACGTGCCGCAGCTCGAATTTCTCAACACGCTCCTGGGCGACGAGCCGGTACTACCGCAGGACTCGCGGCTCTACCAACGCCTCCTTGCCGCCGACCAGGAAGAAGTTTCCCAACTCGTCGATGAATATCTGGCGGAGCATCCGGTCGCCGAATTTTATGATCGTGTGCTCATCCCCGCGCTCAACCAGGCACAGACCGACGCGCAGCAGGGCAATCTCGGGAGCGACCGGCAGGAAATCATTCTCCAGACCACGCGTACCCTGGTCGATGAATTGCGCGAACGTCCTACCCGTGAACTGATCCCCGACGCGGCGGCGGAAATGGTCGACGAAGGGGCGCAAGCCGACACGACCGTCGTGCCTCCCGCACCCGTCCCTTCAGAGGAACTCCCGTTGCGTGTGCTGATCGTGCCGGTGAAGACTGCGGCGGACGAGTTGGCGGGAGACATGCTCGCGCACCTTTTCGCGCTCGGCGGCGTGGGCAGCCGGACACTCTCCCACAAGGCGCTCGCCAACGAAACGCTCGACTCCGTCGCCGCCGACGAAGTGGGGATCGTCTGTCTTTCGCTGGTGCGACCGTTCGCCGTGATGCAGGCGCGCTATCTCACCAAGCGACTTCGCAAACGTTTCCCGCAAATCAAGGTGCTCATCGGGCTCTGGGACTCGAAGCGCCCGTCGGTCGGGTCACACCGAAATCTCCAAACGGTCCACGCGGATTGGATGGTGACATCGCTTGGCGAAGCGCTCACGGAGGTTTGTCCAATCGTCCAGTGCTTGCCGAATCCAGCGCTCGAAGGGACTCCCAGCGCCGCCCAGGGGGTGGCCCATGATTGCTCCGGGAGCGTGGTTGCCGAGGGGCTTCGTAGTTGAAGGCGAAGGCAACGAGGCACGACGTTAAAATGGTGATCGGTCGCCTCCCGGTTCCAGGAGCGAAGCAGTCACGAGTTCACTGGCCAAGTACCCGCCTCCGAGGCAAAGCACGACTTCAACCGCAGCTTGGGTCCACCGCCCGCATTTTGGCACACGACTTGCAGCAACTCGCCACGACCACTGTATGATCAGTACCAAAATCTTCGTTGTTGAGGATGAGCGCATTGTCTCCCTTGCCTTGCAGCAGGCGCTCAAAAAGCTCGGCTACGCAGTCGCGGGCGCAGCGGCGAGCGGCGAGATTGCATTGGAAAGCCTTGACGCCGCCGCGCCAGACCTCGTGCTCATGGACATTCAGCTTGCGGGGGAACTCGACGGCGTGGCCACCGCCGAGCGCATCCGGGAAACGCACGATTTGCCCGTCATCTTCCTGACCGGCTACAGCGACGGCGAAACCCTCCAGCGCGCCAAGATCACCGAGCCTTCCGCCTATATCCTCAAACCTTTTGAGGAACGCGAGTTGCACATTGCCATCGACACCGCCCTCTACCGTCATACCACGGAGGCGCGGTTGCGCCAGCTTCAGAAGATGGAGAGCGTCGGCCGTTTGGCAGCCGGTCTCGCGCACGATTTCAACAACCTGCTCACGGTGATCCAGGGCCACGCGGACGCGCTTCTGGCAGGGACAAGTAGAGTCCGTTCACACGACGGCATCAGCCACGCCGTGGAACATGCCGCCCGGCTCACCCGTCAGCTCCTCACCTTCAGCCGCCAGCGGCGCGTGGAACTGCGGATGCTCGACCTCAACTCCGTGGTTGCTCACATGCGCGGGATGCTTGACCGGCTGCTCGACGCCAGCGCGCACATCCATTTCGAGGGGACGCCGGGGTTGCCATCCATACAGGGCGACGTGGGGATGCTTGAGCAGGTCCTGATGAACCTGGCGGTCAACTCGCGCGACGCCATGCCAGGGGGAGGGCAGATCGACATTTGCACCTCTGTCGTGGAACTGGACGAACGGGCCGCTCTTGAGCGTGGTCATGCCGGAGCACGCGCGGGCCATTTCGTTTGCCTGGAGGTCACGGACACCGGCGTCGGCATGGATGAAGCCACCCGGCAACGTGCCTGTGAACCGTTTTTCACCACCAAAGGCGTCGGACAAGGAACAGGTCTGGGTTTGAGCATGGTGTACGGCATTGTCCAGCAGCATCGCGGCTGGTTGGAACTGGAGAGCACGCCGGGGCGCGGAACGATCTGCCGTGTCTTGCTCCCGGCGGAGTTTCATCCGGCGGCGGTATCCACCGATGCCTTACCGGACGAACCGGAGGCGGCGACCGTTCGTCGCGCTCGGCGCACCACGACGATCTTGCTGGTGGAGGACGAGGAGAGTTTGCGTGAGTTGGTCAGCGCCACGCTGGCAGAGGCCGGTTACGCGATCATTGCCGCTGCCTCCGGTCTGGAGGCGCTGGCCTTGTGGGAACTGCACGCCGAACGCATCGACCTTTTGCTCACAGACATGGTGATGCCCGAAGGCGTCAGTGGGCGGCATTTGGCCGAACAGCTTTCGAGTGCCCGGCCCAGCTTGAAGATCATTTACACCAGTGGCTACAGCCTGGACCTGACCGATCCGCACTTTGCAGACGGACGTGAAATCTATTTCCTCGAAAAACCTTACCGGTCCACTCAACTACTGGCCCTGGTGCGCGAGTGCCTGGAGGCGACGCCGCCGGTTGCTCAAGCCGCGTAGCGACGAGGGAAAGAGACGGCGAAAACCGTCCCGCCCCCGGGGGCGCTCTCGAAGTGCAGGCGTGCGCCGAGCAGTTCGCTCAAGCGCCGGACAATGGATAGGCCGATGCCCTCGCCGGGCGGCTGATTTGTGCCGCGCCTTTGGGGGCCGCTGCCCTTGGCAGGCAGTCCGGGGCCGGTGTCCCGCACCTCAAAACTCCATCGCTCAGGATCGTCGTCCTCGCGCCAGGAAACCGTGACGCCGCCTTCGGGTGTATAGTACAAGGCGTTGAGCACGAGGTTTTGCGCGATGCGCTGGACCTTGCTCCGGTCGCCCTCCACAGGCAGGTTTACGGGACCATTGGAACGCAGGAACAGTCCACGTTCCCGCGCCAGGGGTTGAGAAGACGCACAGAGACTGCCGAGCAGCGTCCCGGCATCAAAGGCATCCAACCGGCGCTCCTCGCGGCTGGTTTGCAGATGGGTGTCTTCCAGTACGCCCGCGAGCATTTCCTTGAGAGTGCGGGTACCCTTCTGCAACATTTCGAGGGATTCCACACGCAGGGGTTCTTCCAAACCGGGACCTTCCAAAAGCGCCGTGGCACCGGCGATGAGGCTCAACTGTCCGCGCAGATCGTGCGCGGATTCGCGCCAGATCGTGGCGCGGTAGCGGTCGTTCTCGATGAAGCGCGCCACGGTACTTTCCAGATCGTTGCGCTCGCGGATGGCTTCTTTTTGTTGGAGGCGGGCAAACTGTTCGGCACTGTCAGCGACGGCCATGTGAATCAAAGCTGCCAGGGAGCGATGCGCGGAGAAAAAGACCTCGGGCGTCAGATCAGGCAGGGCAACGCGGGCGACCTCCAGTTCGTTGAGCAGACAGCGGTGCAGATGACCCCACTCCAGAATGACCTCGCGCAGATCGTAGCCCTGCTGCCAGCGGTGCTCGCCGTGCTCCACCGAGGCATCGGAGTGATCCACCGGGCCGGGAGACGAACCCGGATGAAGTTCCTCCAACAAACGGTCCTCGAACTCGGCGAGCACCTGCGGGATATGATCGCGAAATTGACTTCGAGAGAGATCATTGGCGCTCGTGAGTTCCGGGTCGGCGGCCACGGCGGCGCGCCAGGCTTCGAGCAGACCTTCGCGCCGGGCAGCGAGGTAAGCGGCGAAGGAAGCCATCGGAGTTGGCGAGCCAGGGTGAGCGTCAGAGGGGATGTCGGGATTCATGCGAACGCTTCCTTGGTATCGGAAACGGCTGGCGGTTCGCGGGCAAATGCAGGTCGGAGCGACTCCGCCCCCCCCCCATGAGGTGCGGACTGGCTGGCTGATGAAGCCGGTGGGCTCCGTTGTGCGACCGTGCAATGTGCCTGTGAGGCGTCGGGAGGAAGTTCGTCCACCGAGTTTTAGTCCCGGCCGGTACGTCCGGCCAGACTGGCGACCATCGTGAGCAGCTCCGCCGGTTCGACGGGCTTGGCCACGTGCATCTGGAAACCTGCCAGGATCACCTTCATCCGATCCTCCGACCGGGCATAGGCCGTCAATGCGATGGCGGGGATGGTGCCGCCTCCTGTCGCAGACAAGGCACGCACGCGTTGGATCAAGGCGTAGCCATCCTCGCCGGGCATCCCGATGTCGCTGACCAGCACGTCCGGCCTGGCCTCCCCGATCAAACGAAGGGCCTCTGCAGCACTACAGGCCGCACGGACGCTGGCTCCCCGATCATCGAGCAACCGCTTGACCAGCGCGCGGGCGTCCGGTTCGTCATCCACCACCAGCACCTTTACCCCCGTGAGGTTTAATCCTTGGCTGGAGAGGCGCGCATGGGAGGAACCGGCCAGCGGGTGGCGGCGTTCGCTCCCCGGCGGTTCGGCCTCGGGATGCAGCACCGCCAAAGGCAGGTCCACGATAAACGTCGCCCCCGCTCCGAGACCGCCGCTTTTGACCCGCACGCTGCCGCCGTGCAGTTCCACCAGTTGCTTGACGATGGCCAGCCCCAGACCCAGCCCGCCGTGCTGGCGGGTCGTGGTGGCGTCCGCCTGGCGGAACCGGTCGAACACGTGGGGCAAAAACACGGGGTCGATCCCCTGCCCGGTGTCGCTGATGCTGACCTCCAGGTGCGAGTTGACTCGTTCGAGCACCACCTGCACCCGCCCTCCCTTGGGAGTGAATTTGATGGCGTTGGAGAGCAGGTTCCAGAAAATTTGTTGGAGACGGTTTGGGTCACCGCTGATGGGCCGGGCCTGCGGATCGAGCACCGCCTGCAAACGGATGCCTTTGGCGTCGGCCGCCGGGCGCATCGTCTCAATGGCTGCCTCCAAAGTGGGAGCCAGTTCGATGCGCTGCACGTCCAGGCGCACCTTGCCCGCGACGATGCGGCTCATGTCCAGGAGGTCCTCGATGATCTGGGTCTGCGCGCGGGCGTTGCGTTCAATCGTGGCCAGCCCTTGGTTGAGGTCTTCCGGGTTGGCGTGGCCGTCGCGCAGCACCTGCGACCAACCCAGGATCGCATTGAGCGGGGTGCGCAGCTCGTGCGAGAGAGTCGCCAGGAACTCGTCCTTCATCTGGCTCGTGCGTTCCGCCTCGGAGCGGGCGGCGCGCTCGGAAATGAGGAGTTGTTCGTTTCGCTCCTGGAGTTGTTTGCGTTCGTGGATGTCGGTGTCCGTGCCGAACCAGCGCAGGACGTTGCCGGATGCGTCTTTGATCGGCAGCGCCCGGCCCAGGAACCATCGGTACGCGCCGTCCGACGCACGCTTGAGGCGGAACTCGTGCTCGTAGAGGGTGCCGGAACGCAGGGCGGCGGAATAAACTTCCAGGGTCCGTTGGAAGTCGTCCGGGTGGAGAATTTTGTCCCACGCCTCGTTGCCGGTCGATCCGGGGGCCAGCCCCGTGTAGTCGTACCACTGCCGGTTGTAGTAGTCGAGGTGGCCGTCAGGCCCCCCGGCATAGACGATCTGGGGCATGGCGTCGGCCAACTGGCGAAACCTCGCCTCGCTCTCGCGCAGGGCGTCCCGGGCGGTCTTGGCCTCCGTGATGTCGAGGATGGTGCCGACGAGGTTGACAGCCCGGCGTGCCTCCCCTTCCCCCTCGAAGTGCGCCTGGCCTCTGACCTGGACCCAGCGCACCGCCCCGTCGCCGTGGACCACGCGGCACTCGACGGCGTACGGGACGGGATGCTGCGGATGGGTCGCGGCGGTGATCGCCGCCTCCACGCCGGCGCGATCCTCCGGGTGGATCATGCCCAGCCCTTTGTCCAGCGCGAGTTCTGCTTGAGAGGTGCCGAAGATCGTCTTGAAGCGGTCGTCGCACTGGACCCGATTGGTCAGCAGGTCCAGGTGCCACCAGCCCATCTGCGCCGAGTCGAGCGCCAACCGCCGTTGCTCGGCAATTTGCACCAGGGCGGCATCCGTCCCCTTGCGTTCGATGAACTGGGCGATGCTCTGGGCAACGGGAGCCAGGTCTTCCAGCAGCGTCGCCGACACCGCCCGCCGCCAGAACACGGCCAGCACACCCACCGTGCGTCCTTCGATGAGCAAGGGGTATCCGGCAAACGCCACCATGTTTTCCCGGCGTGCCCAGTCGGGGTCGCCGATGTTCGGGTCGTGCTGAACGTCGTTGGTCAGGAGCGGCTGCCGGTCCCGCGCGATGCGCCCGATCTTGAACTCGCCCACCTTCACCCGCCCGTGCGGCCCGTCGAGGTGCGTGTAGCAGCCGGCGCTGGCCTGCAAAACCAGCGTCGCCGCCGCTTCGTCCAGCGTCCAGATGCGCGCAAACGCTCCTTGCAGATAATCGACGATGGTCTGCGTGCAACGCTGCAAGGTTTCCCGCAACGGAGCGGCACCCGTCAGATGCACGTTGATCTCGCCACGGGTGGCGGCAAGCCGCCGCGCCTCCCGGGCCTGCCGGCGCAGGTCCAGCAACGTAGCGACCTGACTGGCCAAGGTTTGCAGCGCGCGGGTTTGCATGTCGTCGAGCTGGCGCGGCTGGTGGTCGAACACGCAGACCGTCCCGAGCGCCACGCCTTCCTGGGTGCGGATCACCGCTCCGGCGTAGAAACGCAGGGGCGCACCGTTGCCGTCCGGGAGTTTCTCGGCGAAGCGCGGGTCCGCGAGCAGGTCCGGCACGACCATGAGGGCTTCCTGCTGGACCGTGTGCCGGCAGACCGAACCGACGAGCGGATGCTGGCGGGTGCCCATGCCGACCTCGCTTTTGAACCACTGGCGTTCCCCGTCCAGGAAGTTGATCACCGCCATCGGCGTGTTGCAAAGCTGCGCGGCGAACACGCACAGATCGTCGAACTCCTTTTCGCTCGGCGTATCGAGGATCGCAAAGCTCTCCAGGACGGCGAGTCGCTGGGGATCGGCGCAGTCGTTGGAGGGAGGGCCATCGTTCATGGGCGGCAGGTGGGATTCGAGTCAGGGGCGAAGGAGAAGCTGACGGACGCGAAAAACTAGCACGGCGGCCAACGGATGGCACCTTTGGCTGTGCCTGTGTGCAGATTGGCCAATCGTGCGCTTGTTGGACAGACGTTCTTCTTTGCCTGAGTCTGATGGATTGGCTGTCTCTGCCGCGCATCCCAAACCCGGATTCTCCGTGTTGCCACTTGCAGAACCCGGCTATATTCACTCAAAATGATGGTGGATCTAATTTTCCAATAATAACGAAGTTATAGTACGATGATATTGTCCTAATTTGAATTGTCTTCGACTTGACGCGCCGCATCAAACGCTTTTGCCTCATCCAGCTTGGATCGATATTCCGCTTCAGTGATTTGGCCCGCTTCCCACGAATGCCGCAAGATTTGTTCGGCGGCTTGGATATAAGAGCTTGTTTATAAATGACGAAAGCAGACGACGCACATTGCTACGCCCAAGACGGCTTCGTGCATGAACCCGCGTCCGTGGTAGCGGAAACGCTGCGGCTTCGGTGTTGGCAACAGCGGTTCGACCCCTTCCCAAAGCTCATCCTCAACGAGTAGCTTGCTCATACGAAAACTTCGTTGCCAACCGCAAACTCGACTTCATTCCCAAACAGACTCTAACCCTCGACGCATTGTGATTGACTATGATAACTCGTTAATGCAGAAGGTATGAAAACGCCTATGATTTTGAATCTCCTTCGTGGATTTTTCCTTCTGGGGAATCTCATTCTATCTTGCGACGTGGCCCTGGCCAAAGACCCGGCAGACTACGTCAATCCTTTGATCGGGACCTCCAGCATGAATCCGACGAAGGAGGAAAGAGCCCGGCTTCCGCAAATGGACCCGAACTTTGATGGGTTTCACGGCAAGCTTTTTCCCGGGGCCTGTACGCCTGCCGGGATGGTCCAACTGAGCCCGGACACGATTACCGGCGGAGATAATGGTGCCGGATATTGTTATCCGCATTCGACCATTCAAGGCTTCAGCTTTCAACATCTGAGTGGCGTAGGAGCGAACGGAGACCTGGGAAATTTCATGGTGATGCCCACGACGGGTCCACTGCAAACTTGGTATGGAGAAACCGACAAGCCCGGAACCGGCTACCTTTCTTCCTACAAGAAAGACAGCGAGGTTGCCCAAGCTGGTTATTATGCAGTGACCCTGGATGATTACAAAGTGAGGGCCGAGACGACGGCGGCTCCACGCAGCGGTATTCTGTGCTTCACATTTTCCAAGGACCCGGCGGCCCGGATTCAGATTGATCTGGCCCGGCGCATCGGTGGTACATCGCTTCATCAAACGGTGAAGGTAGTCGGCGACCATACCATCGAAGGACAGATCGACTGCACGCGTCAAGGTGGCGGATTCATGGGCGGCAAGGTGGACTACACGCTTTACTACCATGCGGAATTCAGCCGACCGCTGAACAGTTTCGGGGTTTGGAGCGCTGCTTTACCGAATAATTACAAAGCGGCAAGTACGCCCAAGCCGGAGTTTATTGCCGCCTGTCGGGCTGCCGAAAAGCTGCCGGGCTGTCGGGAGAAGGAGGGGCAACACCTTGGCTTTTACGCCGAATTTCCGACCGAAGACAAGGCTGTGATTATGCTCAAAACCGGTATTTCCTACGTCAGCATCGACAACGCCCGCGCCAATCTAGCCGCGGAAATACCTACCTGGGATTTCGACGCTACCCGGCGGCAGGCGCACGACCTTTGGGTCCATGCCCTCAGCCGCGTATCCGTGGAGGGAGGTACGGAAGATCAAAAAACGATTTTTTATACCTCGATGTATCATGCGCTCGTCGATCCGCGCATCTATTCCGATGTCAGTGGCGATTATCCCGGTGCTGACGGCAAGGTTCATCAAGCGAAGGGCTTCATCAAACGCACCGTGTTCAGCGGCTGGGATATCTATCGTAGCCAGTTCCCCTTGTTGACGATCATTGCTCCAGATATCATCAACGACCATATCAACAGCATGGTGGACCTGGCCGAACAAAACGGCACCCATTATTTCGATCGGTGGGAATTGTTCAATTCCTACACCGGGTGCATGTGTGGCAGTCCAGAGGTGATAGTGATCAACGATGCCTACCAAAAAGGAATCCGTAATTTCGATGTGGCCAAAGCCTATCAGTACGCTGTCAACACCTGCGATAAAAACGGCAATCAACCCGGCAAATACGGAGTTTCAGTTCCATTGGAAAACGATTTTGCGGCCTGGAACCTGTCCCAATTGGCTTCTTTCCTCGGGAAAGCCGATGATGCGAAAAAGTACTCGGATCAGGCGCAGGAATATCATCTCATCTTCAACCCTGATGCACCGTGGACCTACGACAAGTCAGGCAAAACAGACCATCCCGACTGGAAAGGTTGGGTTAACAACAAGGACAAGAACGGGAATTGGGTGCCGTGGGAGGGGTTGACCTCCGGCAATGGGGGGATGGAATCGACCATCTTCCAGAACGGCTGGTTTGTCCCTCACGATGTTCCCGGTCTGATCCAGCTTCTCGGCGGTAAGAATCTCTTTGTGGCCAAGCTCGGCGATTTCTTTGACCGGACGCCCAAACTCAACAGATGGAATTCGTACTACAACCAGCCGAATGAACCGAGTCACCTCATTCCGTTTCTTTTCAATCGGGCCGGTGCGCCGTGGCTGACGCAGAAATGGGTGCGTCGTCTTTGCACCGAAGCGTACGGGGCCAGCCCGAACGGACTTTGCGGGGATGACGACGAAGGCCAGGTTTCGGCCTGGTATGTTCTGGGCGCAAGCGGCCTAGCCCAGGCTTGCCCCGGCGATCCCCGCTATGAAATTTTCACTCCGCTTTTTAACAAGGTCACGTTGAATCTGAGTCCCAAATACTCTAAGGGACAAGCCTTCGTCATCACCACTAGGAACAATTCCCCGGAGAATGTTTACATTCAATCGGCAACGCTCAACGGCCAACCGCTCAATCGCTGCTGGTTGAGCTATTCCGAAATAACGGCCGGCGGGACGCTCGACCTCATCCTTGGCCCTCAGCCGAATAAGAGCTGGGGCGTGCAATAGTGCTCTGCCATCTTTTAGCCATGCACAAGCCGTTGCCGCTCATATTCGTTGGGCTCCTAATTGTACGGTCCATGCAGGGTGTTGAAGCGTACCCACCGGAACGTTCGGCGCTCCTAAAATATGTCAACATCCTTCAGGGGGTTGATTCCACGAGAGGCTTATCTCACGGCAACACTCTTCCACTGGTGGGTATGCCTTGGGGAATGACCGATTGGACCATCCAGGACCCCAAGGCGTTCTTGCATCCCGATGACAAGGTCTCGGGGTTTAAGGCCACCCATGAACCGAGCCCCTGGATGGGAGACTACGGCCAATTCGTGCTCATGCCCCAGAGTGGTGCGTTGGCTATGGACACGAAAACTCGGGCTTCTGAGTACGATGGTGCCAGTCTGGTTATACAGCCTGATTATGAACGGGTAGATTTTACCAAATACCGAATCACCTCTGAACTAACCGCCACCGAGAGGTGCGGGGTTTTTCGTCTCGCCTACCATCAGGGAGATACTGGCAGATTGATCGTCGATGCGTCCGGCGGCTCTGAAATCCATATTGACGGCCGCACCATCCGAGGCATCAGCCGAGCCAATCGCGGGGGAGTTGCCAAAGATTTCGGTCACTATTTCGTCATCGAATTGGATCGCGACATCTCAAGGAGCGGCGCGTTTATCGACAACATCGCATCAGGAGGAACCTCCGCTGCGGGGAAGAATGCCGCGTGTTATATAGAATTTAAAATCGCCTCCAATGCCCCCGTTTTAGTGCGGGTGGGAACGTCTTTCATCAGTTGGGAACAAGCGGAGCAAAACCTCCGGACGGAAACCGCCGGGGGATTTGATGCGGTGCATTCCCGGGTACAGAAGGCGTGGAGTGAAAACCTTGATAGAATTGAAATCGATGCCAGCGAGGATCAGAAAAAGACCTTCTACTCCTGTCTTTATCGAGCCCAGATGTTCCCCCGCCGGCTCTATGAGTTGAACGAAGCAGGAAAACCCATCCATTACAGTCCCTACGATGGGAAAATTCATGATGGTGTTCTATATGGAGACATTGGCATCTGGGACGCGTTCCGCACGACATTCCCGTTGATCACCATTCTTTACCCTTCGCAGCTTCAGGAAATACTACAAGGCTTCGTCAATGCATCTCAGGAAGGCGGAACGCTTCCTGAATGGCCCAGCCCCGGTTATCGCGATTGTATGATCGGGCAGCATAGTGCCGCTATCTTCGCCGACGCGGTCGTCAAAGGCCTGACCCATTTCGATGTGGCGGCGGCCTATCATTCGCTCAAAAAAAGCGCCTTCGAGCCCCCAGGGCACGGTGTTCTCGTCAGGCGGGGCCTGGCCGATTACCTGAGGCTGGGCTATATCCCGAACGGAGCTAGTACCTACGCGGTCTCTGCTACTCTCGATTATGCGTACGATGACTGGTGCGTTGCGCAGATCGCCAGGGAGCAGAATCAACCTGACGTCTATCAGACGCTGGAAAAACGCTCGCAAAATTATCGGTTCCTTTGGGATTATAACGTGGGTTTTATGCGTCCTAAAACTGCGGATGGCCAATGGGTCGAGCCCTTTGACGAATTTGCCTGGGGAGGGCCGTACGCGGAGAGTGGCCCATGGCAAAGCAGTTGGTTTGTGCCCCATGACCCGGCCGGTTTAATCGCTCTGGCAGGCGGTGCGGAAAAGATGACGGCAAAATTGGATGCCATGTTGACAGCTCCGCCCACGTTTCACGTCGGCGGTTATGGTCACGTCATTCATGAAATGACGGAAATGGCCGGAGCTCATTTTGGGCAATATGCCCAGTCCAACCAACCCTCTTTTGATAATCTCTATCTATTCACCGCCGCCGGTCAGCCTTGGAAAACGGAGTATTGGACGCGGCGTGTTTGTGCGGAGATGTACAATTCCAGTCCCACGGGTTTCCCCGGTGATGAGGATAATGGTTCGATGGCTAGTTGGTACATCCTCAGTTCGATGGGCGTCTACCCGTTTTGCCCCGGTACCCCCACGTATATGTTCACCAGCCCCTTATTTCCCAAAATCACACTGCATCTGTCTGGCGACAAAACGTTTACCATTGTCGCTTTGGGAAACAAGGACAAAACTATCTATGTGCAAAGCCGCAAGTTGAATGGCATCGATTATTCATCAACAGGAATCTCGTATGCGAACATCATGGAAGGCGGCGTACTGGATGTAAAAATGGGTCCAGAAGCACGGATGCACTCCATCGAGACTAAAGACCTACCTTATTCTGCAACTCCGTTTAAATAACCCTCCAGCGATGTTAGGATATTTTATGTTCACCAAAAGAAATTCTTTCCGATGGCTCTTTGCCGTTTTGGCTGCCCCATGTATTTGCCTTCAGCCGGTTGAAGCCAAGGACGCCATCGACTATGTTGACCCGTTCATCGGCACCGGTCACATGGGCAAGGATTTTCCCGGCGCTACCGTCCCGTTCAGCATGGTGAAGCTCAGCCCGGATCAAGGCGGGAACATCAGCTATCGCTACGGTGCCAAGTTCATCCAGGGCTTCAGCTTCACCCACCTGGGCGGCGCGGACGGCGGCGAGTTGGGCAATGTCCTGGTTACTCCGACGACGGGTCCGCTGAGCACCTTCTGGGGCGGAGGCAAACCCGGCGAGCGCTACGGTTCGAATTTTACCAAATCGACCGAGCAGGCGACTGCAGGCTATTACGCCGTCACCCTCGACGAGTACCAGACGCGTGCGGAAATGACCGTCGCGCCGCACAGCGGCATCCTGCGCTTCACGTTTCCGGAGAACGCGCAGTCGCGCATCCAGATCGACCTCTCCCACCGCAACGGCGGCACGTCCTTCCACCAGACCTGCAAAGTGGTCGGCGATCACACCATCGAAGGCCAGATCGACTACACTCCTGCCGGCGGCGGTTGGAAATGCACGTACACGGCCTACTATCATCTGGAGTTCAGCAAGCCCTTCGTCAAGTCCGGCATGTGGAGCGCCACCATGCCGCCGGATTGGATGGCCCCTGGTTTCAAGATGAGCCGGGCCGTCAACACCAGCAGCGCTGCCTTCGTCGCCGCCTGCAAAGCCGCGCAGGTGACGCCGGATGCCAAGGAAATGGAAGGCGCTCACCTCGGTTTCTATACCGAGTTTCCGACCAAGGCCAACGACACGGTGCTCGTCAAGGGCGGCATCTCCTTCGTCAGCGTCGCCGGAGCCCGGGCTAATCTCGCCGCGGAAATCCCCGACTGGAATTTCGACCAGGTCCATCAGCAGGCGCGCGACGCCTGGTCGAAGGAACTGGGTCGGCTCGCGGTGGAGGGCGGCACCGAGGATAACAAGACCATTTACTATAGCGCGCTCTACCGCGCGCTGCAGTTCCCGCAGATCGATCAGGACGTGGATGGGAATTATCCCGGCGGCGACTTCAAGCCGCATCATGCCGATGGCTTCACGAACCGCACGATCTTCAGCGGTTGGGACGTGTACCGCAGCGAGTTCCCGCTGCTGACGTTGATCGATCCCACGGTGGTCAACGACCAGATCAACAGCGCGGTGAATCTGGCGGAGTCCAACGGCACCCATTATTACGAACGCTGGGAGATCATGGGTTACTACAGCGGGATCATGATCGGAAACCCGGAGGTCGCCGTCATCAACGACGCCTACCAGAAGGGCATCCGCAATTTCGATGTCGCCAAGGCTTACGACGACTCGGTCAACTCGGTGCAGAAGTTCGGCTTTACCGAACAGGGATACAACCCCGGCAACATTTCGGAGACGACCGAATACGGGTTGGACGACTGGAACCTGGCGCAATTCGCCGCCGTCCCTGGGCAAGAAGGAGGACGCCGCGAAGTATCAGCAACATGTCGACCTCCTACAAGCAGATCTTCGATCCCGACGTGCCCTGGACCTACGACCCCGCCGGCACGGACGCCAAGCCGGAATGGAAAGGCTGGTTCCGCGCCAAGGACGCCAAGGGCAACTTCGTGAAGTGGACCGGCCTGCTGGAGGAGGGAACGACGCGGGAAGCGACCGTTTACCAGGCCGGCTGGACGGTCTATTACGACATTCCCGGCATGATCCAGCTCGACGGCGGCAAGGATCTTTTCATTGCCAAGCTGCGCGACTTCTTCGAGCGCACGCCGGACTTCAGCACGTGGAGCCCCTACAGCGGCATCCCGCATCCATACCACGCAAGGGGCCAGGAGCCGTGGTGGAACCCTTATAACAATCCGGTCAACGAACCGACCGAGCTGATCTCGCTCTTGTTCAATCGCGCCGGCGCGCCGTGGCTGACGCAGAAATGGGTGCGCGAATCGATGAAGGTCTACCTCACCGGCCCCGAGGGCATGCCGGGCGACGACGATTGCGGCCAGATGTCCGCCTGGTATGTCTTTGCCGCCATCGGGCTGCATCAGATCTGCGCAGGCGATCCCCGCTTTGAAGTCTTCACGCCGCTGTTCGACAAGGTCACGCTCACGCTCGACCCGAAATATACGAAGGGCGGCACCTTCACGATCACGACGAAGAACCAATCGCCCGAGAATATCTATATCCAGTCCGCGACCTTCAACGGCAAGCCGTTCAACCGCTGCTGGCTGAATTATTCAGAAATTTCGGCAGGAGGAAACCTTAACCTCGTTTTGGGGCCGCAACCCAACAAGACGTGGGGCGTTCAATAGGGCGCGAATGCTGAATGCTTTGTCGAGATTCCGCAAAACAAACTCTCTATCAAGATACTAACCTCCTTCACGCAAATACTATGTTCCTAAGTCGACACCTTCTTCACATTGCTTGTAGCTACGTTCTGTTTTTCCTGCGCCAGCTTTTCGGCGGATGGCAATGCCAGTACGCTGGAATTGGCTTCGCCAAAAAATGACGACCACTTTGAGATGAGCAAGCCGTTATTCTTTTGGCAGGCCGACTCCCAAGCCAAAAGCTACAGTCTGGTGGTCGATGACAAGCCGGTGGCCGAAATTGCGGCTCAATCCATCCCCGTCATGCACTTCGGATTGACGACGGCACTGCCTCCTGGCCCCCAGCACTGGTTGGTGAAAGAAACAACTACAAGTGGTTCTCAAAACAGTTCCGGCAGCTCCTCCTTCACGATTGATCCTCCTGAAAACTGGCCAGAGTTGGGCGATTGGCCCCTTTCAGCGCCACGGAAAGAATCCTGTCATCTCGCCGCAGGGAACAACCTGGGAGTCGGTCAACACCCTGAATCCCGGCGTGCTTTTCGACCAGGGAAAATTTCGTCTTCTCTATCGTGCGCAAGGCAAGCCTTGGACTTCCCGCGTGGGCTATGCGGAAAGTCTCGACGGCGTCAGCTTTGTCCGGAATTCCGACCCGGTAATCGACGTAACCGATCCTGCCGAAAAGAGGTTCGGCTGTGAAGACGCCCGATTCCTCAAGTACCAGGGGACCTATTATTCCTTTTATGCCGGCCCGGGCGGTGAGTCGGAGGCTACTTCCCCCGATGGGCTTCATTGGACAAAGCTCGGGCCCATTGGCGCCAATACAAAAAACGCCGCGGTTGTTTGCGACCCTAATGGCGTGCCGGTCAAGATCAACGGTAGGTTTGCCATGTTCATTGGTGATAGTCGGTTCAACGTCTGCTATTCCGACGATCTGATCCATTGGGGCCCACTGACAAAAATTGACATGAAGTTTCCGAAAGGTTGGGGCGCCCCGTTCGAGCCTTGCATTGCTATCACCGATTACTCGGCGACCCAGCCCGATAACATGGTGTTATTTATCGCCGGCACGCTCAACGGCAAAGGCAAATGGTTTTATGCCATCTCCGAAGTCCTGTTTTCGAAAAAGGACCTTACCACGAAAGTCGCGCAGCTTGACGACTGCATCATGAAACCAAGTGAGCCTTACGAGAGCGGTCAGAACAAGAATTGCCTCTGGATGCACTCCATCATCCAGCATGAAGGCCAATGGATGATGTACTATGGTGCGGGCGACCGATATATCGGTCTGGCCACGGCACAAGTAAAATAACGGGCCCTGAGGAAGACTCGATTGATGAAAAATAGATGATGTCGATTCTTTGCGCCTCGGGCTTTTACTACAAGGGCGACGCCAGCAGGCACTCAATATGGCGATCTTAACTCAACTAACATAAGATGACCGAGAAGAGCGTTGACGCGGCCCTGGTTTTTAATTAAGGATTCTTCCTTGAAAACAAATTTCCCCCTGTGTCCTGAGCTTCGAAACGCTCGAAGGGTTTTAACTGGATTTTACCTCAGTTTTGTATTTCTGCTTTTGAGTATTTGGACAGCCTCAGGGCAGGAGAATTCCATCTCTTTCCTAAGCGGTGGATCCTGGAAGCTAGCTCCTCAGAGCGACGTTCCCGAGTCCGGCGAACAAATCTCGGCGACTGGTTTCTCCACGGCAAGTTGGTTGGCCGCTCAGGTCCCTGGAACCGTTTTCGGCTCCTATGTCCTGGCAGGCAAGGAGAAGGACCCAAATTTCGGGGACAATATTTATCAGGTCGATGTACTGAAGTACGACCGTAATTTTTGGTATCGCACCGACTTCTCTGTTCCAGCGGCCTATCGAGGCCGCCGGATATGGTTGAATTTCGACGCCGTCAACCGGGATGCCGACGTATATGTGAATGGGAATAAAGTCGGCTCCATGCATGGGTTCCTGCAACGCGGACGCTTCGATGTCACCCGCTTGGTCAAGGTCGGCGAGAAAAATTCCTTGGCGGTGCTTGATTATGTCCCGGTGCTGGTTGGTAAGGACGATGCCGAAATGCGAACGGAGATCGCGGCGGAACAGAAAACCAACCGCGGTCCAGTATTCGTCAGCAAGGAAAACTATAGCAGCCCCGCTTTTATTTGCACGCGAGGCTGGGATTGGATGCCCCCGGTCCCGGGGCTTGATATGGGTATCTACAAAGACGTTTATTTGAGCAGCACCCAGGATGTCACCCTCAACGATCCATGGGTCCGAACGGAAAAACTTGGTCCGGGGAGTGCGGATATCTCTGTTCAGACGGACCTGCAAAATCTTTCTTCGGCCGATGTACAAGGGACCTTGGAAGGGGAGATCAACCCGGGGAAAATTGCTTTTTCCCAACCGGTGACGGTCAAATCAGGAACGACGCAGACGGTGACCCTCACGAGCGCCACCGTCGCTGCGCTTCATATCGTCAATCCGCGGCTCTGGTGGCCGAACGGCTACGGGGATCCCAACCTGTATACGATTAAGGTGTCCTTCAAAACGAGATCACTGATCTCCGACCAGAAGACGATCACCTTTGGGATTCGAAAATACACGTACGATACTGACAACCAAACGCTCCACTTTTACATCAATGGGGTGCGTGTTTACCCGAAGGGCGGCAGTTGGGGAATGGCCGAATATCTCCTGCGCTGCACCGCCAAGGACTACGACACCAAGATTCGTTTTCACCGGGAAATGAATTTCAATATCATTCGCAATTGGATGGGCATGACCCCTGATGACGCTTTTTACGCGGCGTGCGATAAATATGGAATCATGGTTTGGGACGAGTTTTGGCTCAACTCCTTGGGGGGAAGCCACAGGATCTTTCCGTATTTCACGACAATGCGATTGAAAAAATCAAACAGTTCCGCAATCACGCCTGCATTCTCCTTTGGTGCGGCGACAACGAGGGCACGCCTGCCGAACCCATGAATGATTGGTTGCGCGACGCCGTGCAGACTTATGATGGAGGGGATCGCTATTATCAACCTCAATCAAATCGCGGAAACCTGAGCGGGAGCGGGCCGTGGGGCAACCTGGATCTGAAAAACTACTTCACCGGGGTTGGCTTGGAACGGATCAAGGGCATCCCTTACGGGAACCGAAGTGAAATCGGCATGGCCACGTTTCCGAACCTCGATAGCTTCAAGAAGTTTATTCCGGAAGAGAGCCTGTGGCCAAACAACGAAATGTGGAACAAGCATTTCTTTGGTCGCTTTGCCGGACACGCAAATCCCTCCGGATATTTCGCCGACGTAAACCACCGCTATGGCAGAGCGAAGGGAATCGAGGATTTCTGCCGAAATGCCCAGTTGCTCAACATCGAAACGATGAAGGCGATTTTCGAGGGCTTTTTAGATCACAGTGATAAGGACTCTGCAGGTGTGATCATCTGGATGAGCATGTCAGCTTATCCTTCGATGGTTTGGCAGACCTTTGACTATTATTACGATTTGAACGGCGCTTATTGGGGCGCTAAATCGGCCTGCGAACCGGTCCATATCTATTGGAACGAGAACGATGATCGAATTCGGGTGGTCAACACCACGGGTAAACTGGTCGATGGATTGACGGCCGAGGCTTGGATTTATAATCTGGATGGCACTCAGAAGTACGAGCGAAAGTCCGGCCTTATCGAATCCAAGCCGGACGCAGTAGCCGATTGCTTTACCCTCACCTATCCCGAGAATCTGACGCCGGTCCATTTCATTCGGTTGCGGCTCACCAATCGTTCAGGAGCCCTGATTTCCGAGAATTTTTATTGGCGCGGCACCCAGGACCTCAATTTCAAAGCTCTCAACTCGCTTAAAAAGGTCGAGTTGGGGTTAACCTCCCAAACCTCACAAGCGCCGGGCGAATCCGTTGTAACGGCAACGGTCACTAATCCAGCGAACTCGCAGACGGTTGCCTTCGCCATTCGCCCGCTTCTGATCAAACCGAGTACGGGCGGCCAAATCCTGCCGGTGATCATCAGCGACGGCTATTTCTCCTTGTTGCCAGGGGAGAGCAGGCAAATCACCTTTCGATACGATCCTGCACTGGCTGGCGGCGAAACTCCGCAGGTGCGATTGGAGTGTTATAACAATTTCACGAGGGAAAAAAGCCCCCCCGTTTTGCCGGGCGACCTGGCGCAGAATAAAAAGGTCACCGCTTCTTCTGACAACCGTGAGGCGGACGGTCCGGACGCGGTCGTCGATGGCGATTTGACCACCCGATGGCTTTCCGATGCTAAAACGGATCCGCAGTGGATTATGATTGACCTTGGGTCCAGTCAGAAGATCAATCGTGTTAAACTCCTCTGGGAAAAATCTTATGCCAAGAGCTATGCCCTGCAGGTGTCTGACGATGGGCTGACGTGGACGGACATCTACCAGACGAGCACTGGCAAGGGGGGTACGGAAGACCTTACGAACCTCAGTGGACGCGGTCGCTACATTCGGCTTAACGCAACCGAACGGGTCACCCGTTACGGATATTCACTCTACGAGTTCGAAGTTTTTGGGCCGGATCAGCCAGGGAGTTAGCCCGAATATTTCACGGTTCTGTTGAAAAAGCATCGGCGTCCGGCGCTGTGTCTGCTTCCAGTTGATCGTTTAAAATAAAAGAGGCTTTCTTGAGGCGTCGGAAAAGGCAAAAAGCTGTACGCCAAGCTGGTGAGGCTCGGTTGTTGACCTGCCTGCGTGTGCGGAGTGCTGACCGCATCTTGATATCACCGCCTACTTGCAAAAAGCGGCACGCGCCTTGCATAGGCGCAAAAGAAAGACCTCTGCGGTGCTTGCCGCCGCCTGGATGGGAGCACATCGACCCCGCCGGCGACGATGTCTGGCGGCGGAACCGCCCGTGTGCACTGGGCACCGCGACGGGCCGACCCAACCCGAAGACTTCAAGTGCAAGCACGCTTGTGCGCGGATTCCCTGCAACTTTTGCGCGCCAGTGTGCTTTACTCGGGCAGAGCCACTTCCCCCCCGCCATGATATACCGCACCCTTTTCCTCGCTGCCGTTCTTCTTCTCACGCACGCAGTTCGGGCCACGGCTCAGGGCAACGCGGACGAAATCTTTCCCCCGAAGGCGGCGGCGCAGGACGCCATCCACTGGCAGGACGGATACTTCGTCATCCACGGCAAGCCCACCTTCATCAGCTCCGGCTCCATCCACTATGCCCGCGTCCCGCGCGAGTTGTGGCGCGACCGCCTCTGGCGGCTCAAGATGATGGGCTTCAACGCCGTCCAGTCCTACATCTTCTGGAACGCCACCGAGCCGAAGGAAGGGCAGTGGGATTTCAGCGACAACAACGACCTCGACGCCTGGCTCTCGCTCCTCCAGGACATGGGCATGTACGGTCTGGAGCGCGTCGGTCCATACGCCTGTGCCGAGTGGGAGCTGGGCGGATATCCCTCGTGGCTCACCGTCAAGCCCGGGATGTTCGGGCGTGAGATGGGGCCGTCAGTGGCCTACTCCGACCCGCATCTGGACAAGGTCGAGACCATCGTGGCCAAACATCAACTCAACCACGGCGGCAGCGTGTTCATGGTTCAGCTCGAAAACGAGCATCCGCGAGGCTGGGGCACGCAGGTCATCGATCCCTACCTGAAATATCTGGACGATCAGGCCGACCGCAACGGCATCGAGGTGCCCACCTTCAACTCCGGCCTCCATCACAGTCACGACCCCGCCGGCGATGCGCCGTTCCGGGTCAATCCGTCCCCGTGGTACAGCACCGAGTTCTGGACCCACTATGCCGGCCACTACGGCGACATGGAAAAGAGCGCGCTCGACCAGAAGGTCCGCGGCACCTGGAAGATCATCGCTTTCGGCGGTGCCGGCTACAACTACTACATGGCGCATGGCGGCACGAACTTCGGCTACTCAGGAGACGGGTCACGCCCCGGGGTCTCGTACGATTATTCCGCGCCGGTCGGTGAAACCGGGCAGTTGCACAACTTCTACTTTCCCGCTCGTCGCGCGGCATGTTTCGCGCAGAGCTTCACGCCCCTGTTAACCGGCAGCCACGATGATCCGAAGCTCGCCACCTGCGACCAGCCCGCGTTGCGCGTCACCGCGCGCACCAGCCCGACGCAAGGCAGCTTCATCATGCTCGATCAGTTCCTGCGCGGTCCCGCGCCGACGGCTGGCACCGCGCCCGTTGCCGATCCCGCTCCGCTGGAGACGCATGTCACCGTGGGTGGGTTGACGCTGCCGCACCAGGGCAGCTTCAAGGTCGCCGCCGTTGAGCCGCGCACGATCCTGCTCAACGTGCCCTGGACCCCGAACGCCTCGTTCGAGTCGATCTGCACCAACGTCCTGGCGCGCCAGATGGTCGGCACGACCGACTACTGGATTTGCTACGGCCTGGCCGGGGAGTCGGGTGAGTTGACGCTCAAGCTGAAGACGCCGGCGGCGGGTCCCAGCCAGTTTGATTTCATCTATCCCGCTGGTGATGCCGTCTCCGAAATCAAACTCGATTCGGGTGACGGCCATCAGGCCGTGCTGCTCGTCATGAACACCGAGATGACCAACCGCACCTGGCTGGCGCACGACAAGATTTACGTCGGCCCGTCCTTCGTGCTCGAAGATGGCCGCCTGGAGTTTCCGCCCGAGGGCGGCAAGGCCACGGTCTACGCCGCTTCGGGAAAGTCGGAAGTGAAGCAGGCGGCGGCCACCGTCCCCGATCCTCCCGCACTGGCCAACTGGTCGTGGCGCGATGCCGCCCCGGAGCGCGGTGCCAACGTCGATACCGCCAAGTGGCTTCCCTCGACCGGCCCGCAGCCGATGGAAACGTACGACAGCTTCCAGAACCGCTACGGCTGGTATCGCGCCACCCTGCATGCGGAGAAAGCCGGCCCGGTCACGCTGCACTTTGGCGGCCAGTCGGGGACGTTCGTTCCGTACCTGAATGGCCAGCCCGGCACGACAACCACGCTGACCTACGGCCAGTCCGGCACCCTCACCTTTCCCAACGCCCAGCCAGGCGACAACACCCTGGCTATCCTCGTCAAGGCGTCCCCCCGATCCAAGAACGTGTACCGTGAACTCATCGGCCTGCGGACGGCGCGCGGGCTGTGGGGCGGCGTCTCTGCGGATCCGGCTGCGACGCGTCTCGATGTGAGTTGGAAGAAATGGGACAAGGCCACCAAGGACGCCGATCCCGCCGCCCTGGCCAAGCCCGACTACGATGACTCAGCCTGGTCTACCGTGAACGCAGCGGCCCTCGCCCTCAACACGCCGCGCGGCGACTCCTGGTATCGCGGCACCTTCAACGTCACGCCGACCCAAATCGACTCGATGCTGGAAACGCCCCAATTCGATCCGGCCCCAGCCCCGAAGGGGAAACGTGGCGGGCCTGCACCAGATGTCACCGTCTATCTCGATGGCCAGTTGCTGCCGGACCACACCGTGGACGCCTCCAGGCTTCTCATCCCCGGCAAGAACACGGTCCTGGTCCTGATTCAAAGCCGGCTCGGCGGCGACACCGGCCAGCTCGGCCTGAGCCTGTGGCACAATTCGCCCCTCGCGCACGCCCCCTGGCAGTTCCACGGCGGTCTCGATGATCTCGACGAAACCGCCATCATCGGACGCGTCACGAACTGGGGCGATTTCCTCGCGCATCGCCCGTGGCAGACGGGCGCTTCCACGCTGGCCAATCAACCCACCTTCTGGAAGTGCCGGTTCGACTGGCACCAGACGCCGGACGCCTTGCAGACCGTCGGCCTCGACACTACCGGGCTGAAGGCCGGCCACGTCTGGCTCAACGGCCACAACCTCGGCGAATCGCCGCAAACGTATCCCATGTACCTGCCCGAATGCTGGATCAAGGAAGGTGCCAACGACCTCGTCGTCTTCGACCTCCACGGCAACAAGCCCGACCAACTCAAGCTCACCCGCTACGAAGCCTTCGCCCTCAGCTCTCCGTCGCCCGCTCCCCGCCCCTGATAGGTTTTCTATGCATTCCGTCATTGTCCGTGTTCGGCTGTTGCTGCTCGGCCTTGGGCTGGGCGCGGCGGCGTTACCCGCTTCAGCCAACACCTCCGGGATCGCGCCGAGTGGCACCGCTGTAACGGTGAAGGACAACGGCGACGGCACGGTGACGATGGCGAATGGGATCGTCTCCGTGGTGATCGAGACGGCGAAGAACCGGCTCAATTCGGTCCAGTACACCACCAGCAACAGCGGCACCCCCCGCACCGTGGAAACCATCATGCCCAAAAACCATTTCAGATGGGGTGGCTTCCCGCTCGGCGGTTCGACTTTCGTCTATTCGCTGGCGGTCGATCCGGCGACGAACGGCGGCAGCTACGGCGATGTCATGCTGCTGAATCCCTCCGACGACAACGGCGTTTTCGAACTCCATTATTCCATGCTGCGGGGGTCGTCCGGGTTCTACACGACGGCCACGATGACGCACCGGGCGCAGGATAAGGCCGACGCAATCGGCGCCTGGGGCGCGCTCACCTGGGTGCCAGTGGGCTTCAACTGGGGGAGCATGAACGCCATGCACGACTATGCGCTCGGCCCGACGCCGGTTCTTGCCCACGGCTCGAACGTACCGGACTCGGCGCATGAACTCACCGTTCAGAAAACCGGCGGCCATGCCGGCGAATTCGACGACAAATTCATGTACGCCGATGATCGCGCCAATCTCAACGCCTGGGGCTGGAGCAGCGTGGGGCCGGGCGGCCTGAACGTCGGGGTCTGGTTAATGAGCCTGATGGAATTTAGCGACGCCGGTCCGCTCAAGCGCGACGTGGCCGAAGCGATTGACCGCGGGATCGACGAACCCATCCTGACCGGCGAACTCAGCATGGGCCAGGACAACCATTTCGCGGACGGCGAGGTCTGGTCAAAAACCTGTGGCCCGTTTTTCTACTACGTGAACAGCGTGCCGACAACGGTGACCGCTCCACGGCAGGCCGCGCAGCTTCTTTTTCAGGATGCGCAGGCTCAGGCGGCGGCGGAGAAAGCGGCCTGGCCCTATGCGTGGTTCAAACTCGGCGGCTACGTCCCGGAATCGGGCCGCGGCACGGTCACCGGCAAGCTGGTCATTGCCGACGCGGGTAATCCCCACGCTTCGGCCGCCAACGTCTGGGTTGGGTTAGAGCAGCAGGCGCCGAGCGTCAATCAGGTCTGTGATTTCCAAAATTACGTGAAGCCTTATCAATTTTGGGTCAAGACGGATGCAGACAGTTCGTTCCGCATTCCGCACGTGATCGCGGGCTCCAACTATACACTCTGGGCCTTCGGGCCGGGAGCGGCGGGGACGTTTCTTTCGCAGAACCAGAACGGCGGGCGGGCACCGCTAGAGCTTGATCTTCCCGCGAAGCCGTTCGCCGTGACGGTCAGGGCCGGCACCCCGACCGACCTGGGCAGCGTGACGTGGACCCCATTGCGTATTGGCGCGACCGTTTTCGAACTGGGTTATCCAGATCGCAAGGCCGACAAGTTCCGTCATGGCGAGGATTACTGGGTTCCGGAACCCTCGCCAAAATTGGGTTACCCGACACCGATTTGGGGCGGCGAGCCCGAGTACCCTCTGGATAATCCGAAGGGCGTGAGCTACACGGTGGGCCAGAGCCAATGGCCGCGCGATTGGAGCTACATCATCGCCGCGCCGCCCGATGCCACGGGCGCGTATCAGCCCGGCACGGGCACGATCACGTTTCAACTTCCCGTCGCGCCCGGAGCGAACGCGCAGGCGTCCCTTTATCTCGGCTGCGCCGGGGACGAGAGCGGCGGCATCATCGTCAGCGTGAACGGGAAGAATCTCGGAAGCGTTCCCGGCGTGACGGCTGCTCCCAACCCGATTACGCCGGAAGGCTTCGACCCGCCCAAGGGTTACGCCGATGACAGCGCCGAGCACTTCAGCGATCACGGGCCGTTTTTCGATCAACGGATCAATTTTCCCGGCAGCCTGCTGCATGCCGGCGCAAACACGGTCGCCATCACGGTGGCCGGCAAGAAAGGCATGCCCTACCTTATGCTCGACTACTTGCGGCTGGAACTGACCGGCTACGCGCCGCCTGCGCCGACGGCTGTCCAGGTTTTCGCGGGCAACAACCGAAATCTGGTCACCTGGACCGTCGTGCCCGGCGCGACGAGCTACGATGTTCTCCGCTCCGCCACGACGGGCTCGGGGTACGCGACGCTGGCCCATGACGTGGTCGGCCCGGTCTGCGGCAGCGGGCCGTCCGTGGCGGCCTACGTTGACACCACGGCGGTGAACGGCACGGCTTATTCCTACGCCGTTCGGTCGCTCAACCCAACGGGACCGAGCGCCATCTCCGCAAGCACCTCTTCGGTCACGCCGTCCGCTGGCGTGCCCGGCAATCCGCCCCCGGCTCCGGCCCGCCTGGAAATCACGCAAAGCGGACATCATCTTGTCGCTCTGAAGTGGACGGCCTCGCCTGCGGCGAACTTTTACAGCGTCTGGCGCACCACGCTGCATCAGGACGGCGTGGGTGGCACGTATCCGCTGCGCACCATTCTTCTCGGCGACGGCATCGTGGGTGACAAGTTCGCCGACACCACGGCGACCGATGGCCGCCTCTACAGCTACTATGTGCAGGCAAGCAACGCCGCCGGAACCAGCGCGGCCTCGGCCACGGTCACCGCCGCGCCCGTGCCGCCGCCGCCCGCCACGGCTCCCAACAATGTCGCGGGCGTGTGGGCAAAAACCAGGAATGGCGATGTCATCACGCTCACGTGGTCACCGGTTCCGGGCGCGGTCGGCTATGTCATCTACCGCTCAACGGACGCAACGCCCGCGTTCAAGTGGCCGGATGATTTTCTCACCACGCTGGTCGAAACCACCTACACCGACAAAGGCAACACCGACAAGAGTGCCAAGGTCCAAGGCCTCGATCATGGCACCGCTTATTCGTACCAAGTGACCGCCGTGAACGCCGGCGGTGTTTCTCCCTCCTCGGCCGTCAAAGTCCCCTCGCGGTAAAAGGTGATGTCCATCGCTGGACAGGTCACTTGGTGCCTACCAACCGGCATACCTCACTGCCAGCAAGCAAAACCGCCCCCACGCCAAAGGCGTCGGTGTGTTCGGGGTCGAAGTCTTTCTTCGGGGCGAATCCCACCGGCTGAACATGCGTAAGCCGCCCGTCGGGTTTGACGCACTCTGCCATCGCCTGCCACGCCTTGGTCACGGCGGGCGCAAACTGCGCACGGTCGAGCAGCCCGTTGTTCACCCCCCAGGCCATGCCATAACAAATCAGCCCCGTGCCGCTGGTTTCCTTCGCCGGAAAACTCTGCGGATCGAGCAGGCTCGCGCGCCACATGCCGTCGCTCTGCTGGAGCGTGAGCAACCGCGCGGCCATTTCCTTGAATTGTTGCTCGAAACGCGGGCGCGCAGGGTGGTCCTTCGGCAGGTATTGCAGCACGCGGGCCAGTCCGCCCAGCACCCAGCCGTTGCCACGCGCCCAGAAGACTTTCTGGCCGTTCGCCTCGCGCTTGCTGAAAAAACTGCTGTCGCGGAAGTAAAGGTGTTCCTGTTTGTCGTAGAGGTAATCGCTCGTCTGCCACCAGTGCTCGACGGCGAAATCGAGGTAACGCCGGTCGCCGGTGGCCGCCCAGAGCCGCACCCAGGCCGGGGGTGCCATGAACAGCGCGTCGCACCACGACCATTTGTCGAAGACGCCCGGGCTTTTGATGTCGAGGTCACCGGTTTTCGGCGCGGCGAGGATGGCGTCGAACTGCGCGCGCATCGGCGCGATCATCCTGGGGTCATGCTCGCGCAGGTAAAGCTCGGCGTAGGTCTGTCCGACCACATGGTCGTCGGCGAAGTATTCCTTCGGCCCGAGCTTCCAGCCGTTTGCCTCGCCCATGGCGCGCATGGCGTCGCGGTATTTCGCGTCGCCGCTGACACTCCGCCAGCGCCATGATGCCGGTGTATCCGACGCCTTGAATCCAGTCGTCGGTCCGCCGATGCGCCCCGTTGGCAAGTTGCCAGTCGCCGACGCGCCGCATGACGGCGAGGATCTCGGCCGATGACGATGGCGGCGGGTTGCTCGCTTGCCGCAACGCGGCTGGCGCCGGCGTCGGCGCGGAAGCGGCTGCCGGAGGCGGCAACGCCCCGCCGGGACGGTTGATCTGCAGGGAAGTCAGGAAGTTGGTGTAATGGATGTAACGTCCGCTCAGATTCATCCACATGACGTTGGGCGACCCTGGCGGAGCATCGCGGACCCAAAGGGGCGGACGTTGGCGGTCGATGAATGACGGGTGACCGGCTCGTGCTGCCACGACTGCCCGCTGTCCGGGGTGCGCCACTTCTCGATCTCGAAAATACCGCTGGCCGGCAGCGCGAGATAAAGCGTGTCTACTGACCGGTGGTCGATGGCCATGCCCGCCGAATAGTTGGGTTCGCCCTGGGTTTTTCCCGGTGGGGTCTGCGGGAACCATTTGCCGGCGGCGGCGACCAGCGAGTCCTTCCACTCCTTGCCGGTCCAGCGCGCGTAGCAGTAGCGATGATTGTCCACCGTCGGCATCTGCGTGTAAGCGATCGCGGGCCGGCCATCCTGCTCGGCGATGTCCCAGATCCATCCCCGCCCGCCGGTGAGCCGTCGTAGACGCGGTCACACTTCGCCCGGTCCAAGGCAGGTCTTCCAACCGCCAATGCGCGTGCCATCCGCCTTGGAGAACGCCCCGTTTTCATAGCGCACGAAGTAGACGCTGTTGGTTTCCTCGTTGCGTGGGTGGCCATCGGTAAAAATCAGGTCGATGCGGCCCTTGCCGTCGTTCCACGCTTTCACGTAAGGCCGGTTGCCGTTGTCCGCGCCCGGACGCTCGATCACCGTGCGGGGCGGGCTCCACGTCTGGCCGAGGTCCTTCGACACGGCGAACGTCGGTTTCCAGTCTCCGCCGCGCCAGAAGAGGTAAATGGCATTGCCCTCGTCGCTGAGCATGGCCGGGTCGGAGTAGGTCGCCCCCTTTTTGCCGCCGATCAGAAATCCCAGTTCGCGGTCGGGCGTCCATTCGCCGATGTCCTCCGGTTTGGAGGTGATGCGCAGGTGGATGCGCAGGCGAGCGTTGGTGTGCT
>CAVYBS010000009.1:0-762334 GCA_963766845.1 uncultured bacterium
GCCAGCGACAGCTTGGCCAGATTGTGCGCAAAGACGGCCTGAATGTAGTCCAGTTCCGACCCAGCCACGGCCTCGCGCGCCTGAGTTACCTCTACGGAATCCGTGATGCCCGCCTGGAACCGCTGGCGCGTCAGCTCGAGTGTCTGCCCCGCAACGTCTCGATTGCTCTCGGCAAGCTTACTTGCCGGGCTGCGGATTGCAGGTCCAGAAACGCGTTGCGCACGTCGCTTTCAATGCGTGAGCGCTGATCCTCAAGCTCGGCGCGGCGCTGCTCCACGGCCGCGTCCGCCTGCTCGATGTCGCCCTCGATCTTTCCGCTGGTCCAGATGGGAAATTTCAAGGCCCACCACGGTAAACGTGCCGTGCGACTGCGACGGATTGACCCCGATCGCGCCGTAATCCGCGGAGACCGCAAGGGAAGGCAGGCGCTCGCTTCTGGCCGCCGCTTTCGACTTCTCCGCTGCCCGCATCTGCGCGTCCGCCGCCTTGAGATCCGACCGATCCGCAAGGGCGGCGGCGAGCGCCTCGTCGACGGAGATCGAAGGCCCGGCGCTGAACGGCACCTTGTCGGTCACCTCATACGCGTCGGTCACGGGCAGGCCCGTCAGGCGCGCCAAATTGATCTTCTGTTTCGCCAGATCGTTGGTTAAAGTAGCCAGCCGCTGCTCCTGCGTTTCACTCTGGACGAGCGCGCGATTGACGTCGATCTGCGCGAGCAGGCCGGCCTTCCTGCGATCCGTAGTTTGCTGAAGCAGAGCCTTCGCGGTTTCGAGTTGGGCTTTCGCCGAATCCACGCGTCCCTGGGCCGCGATGACCTGCAGATAAGCCCCGCCTACCGCGAGCACCACCAGATCCCGCGCATCCTGCATTTGAAAAGCATTTGCCTTCTGAATCTCCTGAGCGGTCCGGTAGTTGTTGAGCGCTGTCATGTCAGCAACGGTCTGGGTGAGCGTCGCGCGCAGATCGAAGTAATTGAAGGGCCCGACAATGGAAGGGAAGCGCACGCCGGGTATCGGGATATTGATTCGAATCCCCAGGGCCTTGAGATTTTCCTGCTCCACCGTCTCGCGCAGCGCCCCGTTGACCTGAGGCAGCAAGGCGCTGCGAGCCACCCGAACCTGGCCCGCGGATTGCCTCATCGCGGTGGTCAGACCGACCGTGCCCAGGTTGTACTCCAGACCGCGCGCAATCGCCTCCTGCAACGAAAGCTTACCTGAAAAAGGCTGGCGTGAAACTCCTGCACGGCTGCCCGCATAGGGCCCCTGGGCCTGGACGGTCGTGTTCAGCGTATTGACACTCGAAGTGGTGCCGGGAATCGGCGTTTCCGTCGCATTCACAGAGCCGCTTCCCGACCGCCCCGAAAGCGGAACCTGCTGCGCCTGCGAGCCTCCGTTTTGTCCGGCGGGCGGCCCCAGCTGAGCCTGCGCACTCACCACATACATCACACTCATCCCTACCAATCTGCGCATAATCTCTCCCTATCCGAGTTGTTTGCGGAAACGCGACACGCTCAGCCCCAGCAAAATCAATGTGAACAAAAGCAGAGCCAGCAGGTTCGGCCACAGCGACTCGATCCCGCTGCCCTTCACATCACGCCCGCGTGCAATGATGCCGAAGTGCCGGATCGGATTGAGCATCGTCAGCGGCTGCAGCCAGTGCGGCATCGCCTCGACCGGCGTCAGCGCGCCGGAAAGCGAGGCCAGCGGCGGATTGACGAAGAAGCTCATCAGCTGCGCCTGCTGCGCCGATTTCGTGAACGTCGCGATGAACGTTCCGATGCCGATGCCGCGACAGCACGCACAGCGCCGCGCCCAGCAGCACCAGCAGGTAGACTGCCGCGGAACGGCACGTGAAAGACGACGCGGATCAGCGCAGGTGGCGAACAGCATCATCAGGCAACAGCAGGCAGAACAGCGGCGCGATCTTGGCGATGATGATCTCGCTGGTGCCCGCGGGCGTCATCAGCAACTGCTCCACGGTGCCCGCCTCGCGTTCCTTGATCATGGCGGCGGAGGAGACCAGCGAGCCGTTCAGCATCAGCAGCACGCCGAAGGTTCCGGTCACGATGAACCAGGAAGCTGACCAGCCCGGGGTTGAACAGAAAGGCCGGGATGCAGCATCACGCTGCCCGGCGTGCGACATCGGGCCCCGCGATCTTGCCGAACCTGCGCGTGGACGCGCGCTCGCCTGACATGCGCCCGGTTGTAATTCTGGAATCACGCCTTCCGGCATAGCCCTGCGCGATGGCGGCGGTGTTGGCGTTCATCGCGTTCAGCAGAATCTGCACGGTGGCCTGGCGGCCGCGCTGCAGGTCGCGCGCGAAGTCGTACGGAATCACCACGCCCGCATCGAGCTCGCCGCTGGCGATGGCATCGCCCAGCTCCGTCGGCTGAAACAGTAAGTGCCGCGCCAGCCGGAAGCTCTCGCTCTCGGTCATGCTCGGCGATCAGATCGCGGCTCTCGGGCGTATGGCTGTCAGTCCACCACGCCGAGCCTGCAGGTTCGACACCGTGGAATTCAGCGCAAAGCCGAACAGCAGCAGCTGCAGCGTGGGCGGCACAATCAGCGAGATCGCCAGCCGCCGGTCGCGCCGGATCTGGTCGAATTCTTTGCGGATCAGAGCGCCGAGACGTCGCCAGAAACGTTCGTTCAGGATGCTCATCTCATATGCTCAGCTGCATCCGCCGCATCTTGCGCCAGGCCAGCAGCGTAGAACACCGTGCCGATGATGCCGATCATCAGCACGTTGAACCACATGGCGGGCCAGCCGCCGCCCTGCAGCAGCGCGTCGCGCACGATCTCGATGTAGTAGCGGCCCCAGACGATATTCGAGATCCAGCGCAGTCCGCGCCGGGATATTCTACACCGGAAAGATCAGGCCGCGAAAGCAGGAAGACCAGCAGGAAGCCGCCCAGCGCGACCGCCTGAATGGCCGCCGCCTGGTTGGGAATCGCCGCGCCGATCATGGTTCCGAACGTCGCCACGCAGAACGCGTAGAGGAGGGTCGCGACGATGAACGGCGTGGGATCGCCGGCAAAGCTGCAGCCCGAAGTAGGTGAACAGCAGCGACCAGCGAGCAGACACGCATTCGCACAGCGCGATCGACCATGAAGGCGAAGATCTTGCCCAGCAGAAATTCATGCGCCGAAATGTTCGAAACGTAGACCTGCAGGATGGTCTTCTGCTCGCCTTCTTTCGCCATGGCGAGCGCGGCCAGCAGCGGCGGAAACATGGAGATGCCGAGCACGAAGATGCCGGGCCCGTAGAACTTTTTCGAGACGCGTCCCGGGTTGTACCAGAGCCGGATGTCGGCCTGTCACCGGCGCGGGCGCGCGCCCGCGCCTTGCGCGTTGTAGGCCGCGGCGATCTCGCCCGCGTAACCCTGCACGAGCTTGGCGGTGTTGGCATCGGAGGCATCGACCAGCATCTGCACCTGCGGTAGTCCGCGCCGCGCGCCATGTCGCGCCCGAAGTGCTCGGGAATGATGAGCGCCGCCGCGCGCCGTGTTCGTCGGGAACGCCTCTTCCGGCTGCTTGTCCGACGGGCCACGGCACCACGTGGAAGGTGATGGAGGCGCGGAAGGCGTCGATGAAATCGCGCGAGGCCGGCGAATCGTCGAGATCCTGCACGACGATCGGCAGATCGGTGACGGTAAGCGAGATCGCCGTGCCCAGCAGGATCAGCAGGCCAGCGGCAGCACCAGCGCCAGCGCCAGGGCCAGTCTGTCGCGCGACGATCTGCGTCAGTTCTTTGCGGGCCTGCGCGAGAATTCGTCTCATGCATTGCTCCTCCGTCGCTCACTCTTCCAGCGCCACCTTGCCCTGCTGCCGCGCTTTCTCCACCACGCACGATGAACACGTCTTCCAGCGAATACTGCTCTTCGCACGCGATCGCGCACCTGATGCCCGCCGCTTTCAGCTTCGCGACGTGTCGCGCGTCGCCGGCTTCGACATCGTCATCGGTGATGACGTGCAGCCGGTCGCCGAACAGCGACACGCGCCAGCGGTCCGTATCGTCTCTTGCAGCAGATCCGCGGCCTTCTGCGGCTGGTCCACGATGAACTCCAGCAGGTGCCCGCCCTGCTGCGCTCTTCACTCCGCTGCGGCGTGCCTTCCGCCACCAGTTCGCCCGCCACCATGAAGCCCAGCCGGTTGCACTGCTCGGCTTCTTCCAGGTAATGCGTGGTCACCAGAATCGCGGTGCCCGCATCGGCCAGCCGGTTGATCATGCGCCAGAACGCGCGGCGCGCCAGCGGATCCACGCCCGAAGTCGGCTCATCGAGAAACAGGACGCTCGGCTCATGCATGATCGCCGCGCCGAACGCCACGCGCTGCTTCCAGCCGCCCGGCAGACTGCCGGTGATCTGATCCTGCTTTGCCTTCGAGCCCGGAAAACGCCATGCACCCAGCGCTTCTTCTCTTCGCGCTCTCGCTTCCGGCACGCCATAGACGCCGGCGAAGAAGTCGAGATTTTCGTCGATCGACAGATCGTCATAGAGCGAGAACTTCTGCGACATGTAGCCGATCCGCTGCCGCACTTCGGCGGACCGCAGACTGCCGCGCTCGCCCGCCAGTTCCATCGTCGCCGGTGGTGGGCTCCAGCAGTCCGCAGAGCATCTTGATGGTGGTGGTCTTCCCCGCGCCGTTCGCGCCCAGCAGGCCGTAGATCTCGCCGTACTTCACCTGCGACGTTGACGTCCTTCACCGCGGTGAACTCGCCGAAGCGCTTGGTCAGATTCGTCGCGCCGATGGCGACCTGCCCTTGCAGATCGCGATGCGCGTGACGGCCCGGGAAAAGGCGGCGTCTTGCACTTCCTCGCCCGATGGCGCGCAGCGTCGCGACAAAGGTGTTCTCGAGCGTCGGCTCGATCTACGCGAATCTCGTCGATCTGCAAGTCCCGCGCCTGCGCAGTGCTTCTTCGACCAGCGCTGCGCCCGCTCCGGCATCGGGCACCATCACATCGAGCCGGTCGCCGAAGCGCTGCACGTCGACGATCTCGCATGCCGCGCCGCGATCTCGCGATCAGCATCTCTTCGGCTTGCGCCAGGTTGTCGGTGTGGACTTCCAGCCGCTTCGCGTCCAGGCTGGCGCGCAGTTCCGCCGGCGTGCCAATCTCGCGAATCTCGCCCAGATGCATCAGCGCCACGCGATGGCAGCGCTCGGCTTCATCCAGATACGGCGTCGCCACCACGATCGTCAGGCCGTCCGCGCGAGATGCGCCAGCGTATCCCAGAATTCGCGGCGCGAGACCGGATCGACGCCGGTCGTCGGCTCATCCAGCAGCAGCACCTGCGGCTGCGGCACCAGCGCGCAGGCCAGCGCCAGCTTCTGCTTCATGCCGCCGCTCAGCCGGCCCGCCAGCCGGTCGGTGAACCGGTCCATGTCGAACATCCGCAGATAGCGATGCGCCGCGCTCGTCGAATCTCGTCGCGGCGGAACGCGCCGCAGATCGCCGATGTAGCGAATGTTTTCCGCGACGGTGAGATCGGGATACAGGCTGAAGGCCTGCGTCAGATAGCCGGTCTGCGAGCGGGCCTCGCGCGCCGGCTCGCCGAAGATTTCGGCCGTGCCCGAGGTCGCTTCCATCACGCCGGCCAGAATCTGAAACGTGGAGGTCTTGCCCGCGCCATCCGGCCCGATCAGCCCGAAGATCTCGCCCGCGCGCACATCGAAGTCGATGCCGCGCACGGCTTCCACGTCGCCGTAGCGCTTCCAGATCGCGCACGCGAATCGCTGGATGCCGCCGGTGGCCTGGGCGACCGTCATCGATCGTCACTGCGTCGTTCATGCGGCCGGCCAGGTATCGCCCTGACCAGAATTTCGCCATCCGCCGGCATGCCGGGCTTGGCGAAGCCGATGCCGCTCTTCAGCTGCAGCTTCACGCCCGACCACCTGCTTCACGCGGTCGTCGCGGAAGTAGGTGTTCTCCGGCGTGAAAGTGGCCTGCGGATCGATGCGCGAGACCACGGCGTCGAGCGGCTTGTTCGGATCGGAATCGAGATAAACCCGCGCCGCCTGCCCGACCTTCACTTTGCCGATCTGCCCTTCCGGCACAAAGCCGCGCAGATAGACCTTGCTCAGATCGAGCAGCGTCACGATCGCCGTGCCCGGCCTGCACCACTTCGCCCGGCTCGGCGGTGCGCGTGACAACGGTGCCGTCGAAGGGCGCCACCACGATCAGATCTCGCACGATTCGCCTGCGCTTCGGTCAGCTGCGCGCGCGCGCGCTGCGCATCCGCGGCCGCGCTCGCGATCTCGCTCTGCTGCTGCGCGATCTGCTTGCGGATCGCCGCCGACTGCGCTTCCGGATCTCCGGATTCGTCGAGGTTGGCCTTCGCCACGTTGAGCGAACTGCGCTGCGCCGCTTCCACTCTCCGCTGCGCCGCGGCCACCGCGGCTTCCTGCGCTTCCGCCGTGGACGCGCCTGCTTGCCCTGGCGTTCCGAAACCGCGCCGTCTTTCGCCAGCTGCGTGTAGGCGTCGCGGTCGAAAGCCGCGAGTTCAGCGAAGCTTCCTGCTGCGCCAGTTGCGCCTCCGCCGCCGCAAGTTCCGCTTCCGCCTGACGCACGCGGCCTCGGCATCGACCTTCGATTGCCCGGTCTGCAACTCGGTCTGCTTGCAGCTGATCCTGCAAGGATCGCGATCTGCTGCTGCGCCGGACTGCAGCACGCGCCTCAGCCTGCGACCACGGCGGCCTGCGCCTGGTCCTCGCGATCCCGCACCTGCTCGTCGTCGAGCGTGGCGATCACGTCGCCGGCTTTGACGGTGTCGCCTTCGCGAAAGCGGATCTCGAGAATGCGGCCCAGAGGTCTTCGGCGAAACCGCCGAATCGTCGCCCTTCAATGCGCCCGCTCAGCGCGATGACATTGGCCGGCACCGCGGGCTTCGAGAAGAACATCTTCCAGGCGCCGAAGGCCAGCGGCCGCCCAGCACCAGCAGGATAGGATCGGCTTCGGCGGGTTTCGTTTCGCGGAGCGGCCGCCGCTTTCGGAGCTTCAGTTTGTGTGGGCATGGTTTGTCTGGGCTCTCGAGCGAGTTCTTTAACGGAACAAAGTGGAAAATGAGGATATGTGGCCGGCGATATTCTCCACCTGCTCGGTTGTCATTTCGAGTTCCGGCCAAATGCGGGAGATCACCGGCCGGCCGGTAACATAGTGGATTACCTGGGATATGATGCTGTGCGCGCACATCCGGCGTCGTTTCATGTTCCGGGGGCAGGCTGCAGCATCGCGCCCAGCGCGTCGCGCATCCGCTGATAGCTTGGGTCCGATCACTCGCGGATCACTCATCCAGCGCCGGCGTGGGCCGCGCCATCTCGTGGGCCATCAGGCGAAACGCCCATGACGGCCGGGCGCTCTGCCAGCATTTTGCGGCACATCCTCGAGATCATCTCGCGCAACGCAGCTTCGGGATCGGCGCCGGGAGTCGGCAGCCGCTCGGGTGATTTCTTCATGTGCGGCACAGTCGAAATCCCGCAGCACTTCGACGTACAACGCGGCTTTGTCGCCGAAGTAATAATTGACTGCCGCGACATTGACCCCGGCGCGCGCGCAGATATCCCGTACGGTGGCGGCCTGAAATCCGTTCTCGGCAAAGATCTCCCCGGCGGCGTCCATAATCTTCTGCCGTGTCGGATCGATGATCGTCCTCAATAAACAACAGTTTCAAACAGGTGTTTGAAATTGTCAACGCCGATTTAGAGGTGCTGCTCTCAGGTGGTGGGAAGCGGTCACCCCGGAGGGTGCTACCGGGTCTGTTTGAGTGAGTTCCGGTTCAGCAGGTTTTCGAGTTTGTCTGCCGCCGCGGGAGTCTTGATGGAGCCGGTCAGGATTTCCTTATTCGTGGTATCGGCCCCGTAGAGTTCGCGGTTCGCTTCGACATCGGGACGCAAAGTCGCGCCCTGGAGGGACAGCCCGGCGAACAGACCCCAGCGGGACCGGGACCAGCTCAGCATTTCGGCGCGCAGGACAGCGTCAGTCTGAGCGCTCACGTCGCGCCCGACGGGTCCGGCGGCGGCCGTAGCTTCGCCGCCCAGCGTGAACTTGTTGGCGAGCAGGTGTTTCATACCCGAGTCATTCATTACGAGCAGCAGGACATCCTGTTCCGAACCGCCAATCTGAAAGCCTACGCTGCCGCCTTCGACACGAATCGACGCGGGGGCGGTCCATCCACTGCCGCCCGCTCTGCGGCAGACCACAAAGCCCCGGCCGTACTTTGCGCCGACGACGAAGGCCGCCTTTTTCATACCTGGCACCAGAATCACGCAGCGAGACTTATTCATCAGGTCCTGAGGGACGCCGCGGTCGGAGGCTTTCATCATATCGGTCAGCAGATCGGAGGCGGAATCCAGCCGCTCCGCAGCATCGTTGCGGGCCTGGAGGGTGCAAGGCATCGCCAAAAACACAAAGGCCAGTGTCGCGGTAAGTGAAGATCGCATCTTCTTCACTTTACCGGAGACACTGGCGGCCGGGGCCAACCAGAGTATGGCTGTGGTTATTTGTCTTTCATCATGGAATTGCCGTTGAGAGCCATGTCGAGCTTATGGCCGCCGGCAGGAGCGGGAACCGAACCCATCAGGATTTCTTTGTTGGTAACAGACTTGCCATAAAGCTCGGCATTGGTGTCCTTGTCAGGCCGCAGGGTAGCGCCGTTGAGGGTGAGACCAGCGAAGAGACCGCGAGAGCGAGAGTACGACAGAATCTCGGCGCGAAGAGCCACATCCGTCTGTGCGCTGGTATCGCAACCGATGGGACCGGCCGAGGCCGTGGCATCGGCGCCGATTGTGAACTTGTCGGCCAGCAGGTGCTTCATAGCTCCATCGTTCATGATGAGCAGGAGAACATCCTGTTCAGAGCCGCCAATCTGGAACCCTACGCTGCCGCCTTCTTCGCGGACAGCCGCGGGAGCGGTCCAGCCCATTCCCCCGCTTTTGCGGCAGACGGCATAGCCGCGACCGAACTGAGCGCCTACGATAAATCCGGCTTTCTTCATGCCGGGGATAACAACGACGCAGCGAGCTTTATTGAGCAGATCCTGGGGGACGCCCTTGTCGGCGGCCTTCATAAGATCGTTGTCCACACAGCGGAAGCATCGATCCGGTCGATGGCCTTTGCCTCGCGATCGGCCGCGAAGGCGCCTGTTGCGGCGGAGAGACTAATTACAAAAAACGTTGCGAGTGCAGTACGCATTCCACACTTCCTTTCGGTTATCGCATTGCGCGTGAGTTGCCACTGTGATGGAAGTGACGCTTTCTAACGTACTGAGATTCCTATCTGCCCAGCATGGACGAACTGCGAGCGAATGCAAGGACCGTGTTCGGCAGGACGCCGAGGAAAAAAGTCCTCAGCGCGGGCAAAATCAGGGCTGCCCGAAGGCCAGCGCCCATGGGTTCGAGCGCAATCACCACTTCGCCTGGCTCATGCATGTACATCACGACCAGCATACGAAGATAGTAATAAGCGGCGACCGCGCTGTTCAGCAGACCGAGCACCGTGAGCCAGACCAGATTTGACTGGAGCGCGGCGCGGAAGATATAGAACTTGCCAAAGAAGCCGCCGGTCAGCGGCACGCCGATAAAGGAAAGCAGGAAGACGGTAAGAAGCGCCGCCGTCATGGGCTGCTTTGCCGAGTCCGGCGAGATCTTCGATCGAAGATGCCGCTCGCCTTTGCCGGCATGTGGATCATCACCGCGAAAGCGCCGAGATTCATCAGCGCATAAGCGGCGAGATAGAACATGACCGCAGCGGTGCCGATTTCCGAGCGCGCCGCGAGCGCCACCAGAATGTATCCGGCATGCGCGATCGAACTATAGGCCAGCATGCGTTTCATATTGTTCTGGGCGAGCGCCGCGAAGTTGCCGATAGTCATCGAGAGCAGCGCCGAGATCCAGATGAGCGGCTCCCAGCCGCTGGCAATCTGCTGGAAGGAAGTCATGAAAATGCGCAGGAAAATGGCGAATGCGGCAGCTTCGGGGCGGTCGCCATGAAGGCGCTGACCGGCGCGGGAGCGCCCTGATAAACGTCGGGCGCCCACATCTGAAACGGTGCGCCCGAGACTTTGAAGCCAAGACCCACGATCATGAGCGCGGCGGCCACGCCGACCATGGCCAACGAGGCTGCCGGGCGTATTCGGGCCGTGCGGATCTCATCGAGTTTGGTGGTGCCGGTGATGCCATAAACGATGGCCACGCCGTAAAGCAAAAAGCGCCGTCGCGAAGGAACCGAGCAAGAAGTACTTGAGGGCTGCTTCGTTGTTGCGCTTATCGTTGCGCAGATAGCCGGCGAGGATGTAAGTTGCGATGGACGAGATCTCAAGACCGATGAAGATCATGAGCCCCGCATGGCGCGTTGGTTGAGCGTCTCGATGTCCTGGAGGGTGTGTTCAAACACGTAACCGCGCGTGTCGATCTTGTGCGCCGCGAGCGCGTAGAACATGAAAGCGTCGTCGGGGTCGGGCGAGTGACCGAGGGTGATGACTTTGGGGCGGTTGGAGGACATGGCACCGGTAATCTACCCGTTTTGTGACGGCGCTCAAATCCGGCGGCTGTGTTCCAGGCTGTACATTTGCCTGTTTCCTTCCTAGCTTGCCGTTCCCGTCCCTTCGTGAACGCCGCCGCGTCGTCCAACGTCCGCCTGCTCCTCCAGCCCGCCGTCCTGGTCGGCGCGCTGGGATATTTCGTCGATATCTACGATCTGCTGCTGTTTCAGATCGTGCGCTCGAAGAGCCTCGCATCGCTCGGCATCACCTCCATCGAGGCGGGCTTGCAACTCTACAATTGGCAGATGGCCGGGATGCTCGTCGGCGGTATCCTCTGGGGCATCCTGGGCGACAAAAAGGGCCGTACCCTCCTCCTTTTTGGCTCCATCGCGCTTTATTCCGGGGCCACGCTGGCCAACGCCTTTGTCCACTCGTTTGGTGCCTACGCGTTCTGGCGGGTGCTGGCGGGCATTGGTCTCGCCGGGGAACTTGGCGGCAGCATGGCACTCGTCTCCGAACTCCTTCCACGCGAGGTGCGGGGTTACGGCACGATGATCGTGACGACGGTGGGCGTCTTCGGGGCGGTGGTGGCGGGGTCGACGGGAAAATGGTTTGACTGGCGCGTGGCCTACGCGGTCGGCGGCGGCCTCGGATTTATCTTGCTGGCGTTGCGTGTCGGTGTTTCCGAATCCGAGATGTTCAAGCGCGGGCAAGCGCACGATGAGGTCCGGCGGGGGAATTTTCTCAGCCTCATCACCAATCTCAGTCGTCTGCGCCGTTACCTGTGTTGTATCCTGATCGGCGTACCCCTCTGGTATGGCGTCGGCATCATGGTCGCTTATTGCCCGGAGTTCGCCACGGAACTCCACATCCGGGGAGAGGTGACGGCACCGGACGGAGTCTTGTGGGCCTACTTCGGACTGACCGTGGGCGACCTTCTCTCGGGGACCTTGAGTCAATTGCTCCGCTCTCGCAAGAAGGTCGTCGCGTTGGGCTTGCTCGTCACCTCGGCGTTTCTCTGGACCTATCTTTCCGCGGACGGACGGAGCGCGGCACAACTGTACGCCATCATTTTCGGCCTCGGGGTGGGGTTGGGGTACTGGGCCGTGTTCGCCACGATTGCCGCGGAGCAGTTCGGCACCAACCTGCGCGCCACGACGGCGACAACCGTGCCGAACTTCGTGCGCGGCTCGTTGATCCCGATCAGTTGGATTTTCGTTTTCTTGAAAAGCTCGCACCCTCCCCTCCACGCTGCCGCCATCACGGGGATGATCGTTATTCCCATTGCTTTCATCGCGCTTCTGGGGCTGCGAGAGACTTACGAGATCGACCTCGACTACGTCGAACTCCCCGAAGGCAGTCATTTCTAATCACCATGAACATCCTCATCCTCGCCGCTGGCTACGCCACCCGCCTCTATCCGCTGACCCTCAACAAGGCCAAACCGCTGCTCGAAGTCGCCGGCAAGCCGATGGTCGAATGGGTCCTCGACAACCTCGCGCCCATCCACGGGATCGGCACGGTCTACATCGTCACCAATAACAAGTTCGCCGCCGACTTCCAGGCGTGGGCCGATGGGTACAACGCGCATACGCCCAAAATGCGGTTCAAGATCGTCAACGACCAATCCACGAACGACACCGACAAACTCGGAGCCATCGGAGACATTCACCTCGTCGTCAACCAGGAGCATCTCGACACCGACGACCTTCTCGTGGTCGCGGGCGACAACCTGTTCAGCGAACCGCTCTCGGACTTTGCGGAGTTCACGGCCGGGCGCGACGCGGTATTGGCGACCTATGACGTGGGCAGCCTGGAGGCGATCAAGAAGTACAACAACCTGACGCTCGACCCCGACGGCAAGGTCCTGGCTTTCGAGGAAAAGCCGGCGAACCCCACCGGGACGATCACGGGAATCGCGCTCTACTATTTTGCCAAGGGCACGGTGCCGCTTTTCAACACCTACATCGCCGAGGGCAACAACCCCGATCAACCGGGCCGGTTCATCCAGTGGCTCTACCCGCGCATGGGAGTGTACACGTACCCGGTGAAGGGGACTTGGTTCGACATCGGCAGCAAGGAAACTCTCGACGAGGCGAACGAGGTTTTCGAGCAGTTCAAGAAATAGAACGCCGACGTTCCCGCGGGAGGTAACAATCCCCCGGCAAAGCCGGGGGCCTTGTGGGAGGGAGCCCCTCAAAGGGGCAGGCTTTTGCGCCGGGCTTTTCTCGGACCACCAGGTTTTTGCGTAGCGCGTTGGCGGAAGCTGCCGGTGGGCGAGCGGCCTTGCCCGCCAAGCTGAGCCTTGCGTCAGTCCAGCGGCACGTCCACTGTGCCCCCTGTTTTTGTGGGGTCGCCGGTGGTGCGCTTTGGTCGGTTCATTGCCCCACCCCGCGAAACAGACCGCGGGATAGGTCAAACCTTCATAGCCTCTCCGGCAAAGCCGGAGGCCCTCGTACTGGCTAGTAGGGACGCGTCTCCGACGGGTCCCAAGATTTTCTGGAAAAATGCGTCGTGCGCGCGGAGTCATCCAAACAAAATTTGGGACCCGTCGGAGACGCGTCCCTACCTCGTGTTTCGACCGGCCGCAGGATGCGGCCTACCCAGACACAAAAAAGCGCGACGGTTTACAAACCGTCGCGCCTCGCAAGATAGAACCCGTCAGGATTACCGCTTTGAGAACTGGAACCGCTTGCGCGCGCCGGGCTGGCCGCTCTTCTTGCGTTCTTTCATGCGCGGATCGCGGGTCAGGAGGCCCTCGACTTTCAAGCTAGGACGCAGGGTCTCGTCCGCCTGGATCAACGCACGCGACACCGCCAGCCGCACCGCACCGGCCTGGCCGTTGACGCCGCCACCGCTCGCGTTGACGGACACATCCCATGCCTTGCTGGCATTAGCGACTTCCAACGGCTTGAGCACCGTGGTCTGGAGCGGACGCGTCGGGAAATATTCCTCGAACGGACGGCCGTTGATCTTGATCTGGCCGGTGCCGGCCGTCATGCGGACGCGAGCCACCGAGGTTTTGCGGCGGCCGGTGGCCACGAATTCGTTTTCTTGAGCCATGAGATGAGGGAAAATCAGATTTTGGTTTCGGCCGGCTGCTGGGCGGCGTGCGGATGCTCCGTGCCGGTGTAAACCTTCAGCTTCGTATAGACCGAGCGGCCGAGACGATTATGCGGGATCATTCCACGCACGGCCAGTTCGACCAGTTTCTCGGGATGACGGGCGCGGCGCTGCTTGACGGTCTCGGACTTGTGTCCGCCGACGAAGCCGGAAAAGCTCGTGTAAACTTTATCCGTCTCTTTCTTGCCGGTCAGCGCGACTTTTTCCGCGTTGATGACGATTACGAAGTCACCAGTGTCCACGTGCGGGGTAAAAATTGGCTTGTGCTTGCCGCGAAGAAGAACGGCGGCTTTGGCGGCGATCCGGCCGAGCGGTTGGTCGGCGGCGTCGATGAGCCACCACTTGCGGTCGACTTCGGTGGCTTTGGCGGAAAACGTTTTCATGAGAGCAATCGCGCGGGGAGTGCGAGGGCGGCAAATTAGGGGGACACCTCCGCGCTGTCAAACGCGTTTTGCAAGTTTTGCACTGCGGAAGGATAAGACCCCCTTCTCTCTTGACCTCACCCGGCCGCACGAGAAAGGTGAGCCCAAGTGAAGGTCAAACCGGAGAAGGCAGCCGTCGGCGGCGAGCACGGCAGCCAGGGACGACTTGTACCCTCCCCGCCCCCGCCCGCGTGGTCCGAAGTCCTCGACGACGCCGGCCAGCCGCGGCCGGCCTACGCTCCCCTGCTACACCGGATCAACAGCCTGCCTCGCAACGAGTTGCGCCGCGTGGACCAGCGCATGGATGCGGCGATGCGCGAACTGGGCGTGACGCTCGATCTCTCCAAGGACCGCGCCCTCAGCCGCAAACCGTGGACCTGCGACGTGTTGCCACACGTTTTCAGCGGCGACGAATGGTCGCACATCACCCGTGGCCTGCGGCAGCGGATGAGGGCGTTTGAATCCTTTTTGCGCGACATCTACGGCAATCAGGAAATCCTTCGCCACGGCGTGGTCCCGATCCCGCCGATTTTCGGCAGTCTCTTTTTCCAACGCCCCGCCGTCCGGCTGGAAACCCCGCGCGGGCGTTATTTGCACCTCGGCGCGGTCTGCCTCAAACGCGACCAGCACGGCACGATCCAGGTCAGCAGCCAGCATTTCGGTCACGCTTCGGGCATCTCCTACATGGTGCAAAACCGCCGTCTGCTCGCGCGGGTTGCACCGGAGACGTTCTCGGACCTCTCGGTGGCTTCCATCGCCGAGACGCCCACGTCGGTGCTCGAAGCGTTGCGCGACACGGCGGACATTTCGTTCGGCGAGCCGCTCATCGTCATGCTCTCGCCGGGGCCGGGCAACGCGTTCTACACCGAGCACAGTTTTCTGGCCCGGCGCATGGGTGTCCCGCTCGTGCAAGGCGGCGATCTGCTCGTGCTCGACGACAACGTCTACCTGAAAACCATCGGCGGCCTGGAACGGGTGCACGTCATCTACAACCGTGTCTCCGACCAGTGGCTGGACCCGCTGGTACTCGAACGCGGCTCCCTGCTCGGGGTGCCCGGCCTGGTGCATTGCATCCGCAAAAAAACGGTCTCGCTCGTCAACGCGCTCGGCAGCCAACTCGCGGACGACCGCGCGCTGCTGGCCTTCGCACCTCGCATCATCCGGTTCTATCTCGGCGAAGCTCCGATCCTGCCGACGCTGCCGACGTACTGGTGCGGAGACCGCGACCAGTGCGAGCTCGTCCTCGGCAACCTCGCCGAATACCGCATCCTGCCACGCGTGGGTGACCGCATCTATGGCAACGCCAGGGGGCACGCTCCCAACGCCGCCGAAGAGAGCGTGCTGCGGGCGGAGATTCGCAAGGCGCCGCACCTCTTCGTCGCGCAACCCATCGCGCAGGGCGCGCGGACTCTATGTTTCGAGGAAGGCCATCCGGTCGAGCGCCGCCTGGATCATCTCGTCTTCGCCTTGCGCAAGCGGCACGACATCGAAGTCTTCCCCGGGGCGCTCACGCGCGTCGCACCCGAGGGCAGTCTTTACACGGCCGCCGGTTTGGGTGGCGGCAGCAAGGACACCTGGGTGCTCAGCGCCGACGCCGAGCCGATCACGCTCCAGTCGCGTTCGCGGCGGGGAAGAGAAATGTTCATCCCGCCGCGCCGGGTGACGAGCCGCGTGGCGGAGGTCTTCTATTGGATGGGCCGCTATCTGGAGCGCGCCAACAACCTCGCCTACCTCGTGCAGGTCATCGAGACGCTCGAACTGGAGGAACTCAACGCCACCGAGCGCAAACTTTATCGGCCGATGTGGAACCGGCTCCTGCCGCACCTCGAAGGCAGCGGCCGACGTTCCATCGCCACGCCCTGCGACCGCTACAAACTGGTGCTACAGAAGGACGAACCCGGCGCGCTCATCAATGTCTTGCGTCGCGCCATGAACAACGCCAGCGCCATCCAAGACACGCTCAGCCCCGAGGCTTGGTCGTCGTTGAGCCGGCTCCGGACGACGTTCGCCAATCATCGGTTCCAGGAAGACGCGCCGGTCGGCGTTTGCACGCGGGTGACCCGCAAGCTGGGTGAGTTAACCACGCACGCGATCCCGCAGTTCTTCGGGCTGGCGGAAAACAGCATGATGGACGACGACGGCTGGCGGTTCTGCCGGTTGGGCCAGCAGCTCGAACGTGCCATCATCACCGCCAACGCCCCGCTGGCGTGCGTCAAAGCGTTCACGGGCCCCGCCGACCAACCGGCCCGCATCGGCCACCAGACCGAGATCGAACTCTCCGCGTTTTTGCGCCTCCTGGGCACCCGTGACGCATACCGGCGCGTTTACCAGATGCGCGCGGAGCCTCTGCCGGTGCTTAAACTTCTCTTCCAAAACCCCGAAGCGCCGCGTTCCGTCCTCCACGGCCTGACGAACTGCGCCTCCCTTCTGCGCGCCACCAACCAGGGTGCCGCCAGCCCGGCGGCCATGCAGCGTCCGCTGGCAGCAGTCGAAAGTTTTTGCGAACGGCTCCGGCGGATCGATTGGGTGACGCACTTCGGCCACATGCAAGCGACCGAGGTGGAAGATTTTTCGCCCGCCATGCCGTCGGTCCCGGCGGGAGCGGTGGAAGAAACCCAAAACGCCGAACGTTTCGGGAAGGAAACTGGCCTGGATGCAGGGACCTCCTCCAGCCCTACCGAACACGACGCGATTCCCCATTCGGGCCAGGGCAAGGCGTTGGCGACGCTGCTCAACGAACTGCTTCGCGGCACGATGGACCTGCACAACGTCATCGCCGACGTGTTCCTCAACCATCAGGCGCACCTTTCCACCCCCCTGCAACCCTACCTGAGAGGCTTCACGCATGGAGTTTGAGGTCTCGCACATCACTGACTACACCTACCAGTACGGCGTCGCCGAAGCCTACTTGGAGGCGCGGATGACGCCGCCGAATCTACCCAGCCAGACGGTGCGCAACCGCCGGTTGATCGTGGAACCCGCCGTCAAGGTCAGCGGGTATCTGGATTATTTCGGCAACGCGGTCGATTTTTTCAGCCTGCCCTACCGGCACCGCTCGCTGGTCATCACGAGCCGGGTCGATGTGCACACCCACGCACCGGAGCGTCCAGCGGCAGCCCTGGAAGTGAGCATCGACGAGGCGCGGCAAATCCTGAGTTCGTCTGTGACCGACGTGTACGATTATCTCCAGCCGACCGAGATCGTCGCCAAGACGAAGGATGCCTTGCAATGGGCCAAGCGTTATCTCGTGGGCAGCCGGCCGCTGGGCGAATCGCTCGAAGCGTTGAATCTCGCGGTCTACGAACAATTCGCGTACGTGAGCGGATCGACGACGAACTCCACGCCGCTGTCGGTCGTCTGGCAGCAGCGCAAGGGGGTCTGCCAGGATTTTACGCACATTATGCTGAGCGTGTTGCGCACCGCCGGCCTGCCTTCGCGCTACGTGTGCGGCTACATCGAGGCCGTCGCGCCGCCGAGCGCCGCCGCCGCCAACACCCTCGGACGCGCCGGCCGCACGCTCGTCGGCGCGGTGGCGACCCATGCCTGGGTGGAAGTGCTCGTTCCCGGCAAGGAATGGGTCGCGCTGGACCCCACCAACAAACAGTGGTGCGGCGAACGCCACATCACGGTTTCCTACGGGCGTGATTTCCGCGATGCAACGCCCTTGCGCGGTACTTTCAAGGGCACGGGCAAGCAGACCATGAAGGTCAAAGTGTTCGTCAAACGGCGCACGGCAACCGCTGCTCCGGTGGAAGCGAAGAAACCGTAACCCATTCTCCGTCATGCCCCTGCGACTCCGCATCGATCACCGCACACGTTACGAGTACGACCGCCCGGTGAGCCTGTCGCCGCATTTCGTGCGCCTGTTCGCGCGCACCGAGCCCGGCCGCATCGTACAGAAAATCAGTCTCGCCACCAATGCGAAGGCGATTCTGCAATATCGACGTGACCTGTTCGACAACGTTTTCGCGCGCTGCTATTACCCGGACCACGAAGCGGAATTGTTTTTCAATTACGCGGTAGAAATTGAACTCCACGAGCAGAACCCTTTCGACTTCCTGCTCGACTACGACGCGGCGAACTACCCCTTCAAGTACAAGCCGTCCGATGCCGCCCGTCTCGCCCCTTATCTGACGTTTTCGGAGGCGGATCATTTTGGCACCGATCCCGCCAACCGACTCCTGCCGTTGCCTTTTTGGAGCGCACCGACGGCTTCTGTTTCGACGGTTTCCCTCCTGTCCGACCTGATCGACACCCTGCACAACAACCTCGGTTACGAACGCCGCGACGAGGGCGCGGCACACGCTCCCGCCGAAACCCTCCGGCGCGGTCAGGGAGCTTGCCGCGACATCGCCGTGCTGCTCGCTGCCATCCTGCGCGAACTTGGCCTCGCCGCCCGATTGGTGAGCGGCTACCTGTGCGAATTTGGACAGAATGCGAAGGACCGCCGCGCCGACGGGTCAATGCACATGTGGACGGAGGTTTACCTGCCCGGCGCGGGCTGGACGGGGCTCGACGCGACCAACGGCGTTTACTGCGACGAAAATTTCATCGCCACCGCCGTTGGGCTGACGACCGCCGAGATCACCCCGATTGCCGGCCGGTATTTCTCGAATGAGGTCATCGAATCGAAGATGACCGCTTCCATCGAACTGACCGCGCTTTAGGCTCCGGCGGCATCCCCGCCTTGCTTGAAGGGGCAAAGCGCGCTTCATTCGAGCCAGCGTTTTCTGCTGCTTCATGCTCGCTTCTCCCCTCGCACTCCTCCAACCCGAACAGGTCTTGCTCGACCTGCACGTGGACGACGAGGCGGCAGCGATCCGCGACGTTGCGGGCATGTTCGCAGGGCATCCGGCGGTGTCGGACTCCGCCAAACTTGCCGGCGAGGTCATTGAACGCGAACGCCTCAGCTCGACGGCGCTCGGCTGCGGCGTGGCCTTCCCGCACGCGCGGACCTCGCTGGTCAGGGAAATCGTCGTCGCCGCCGGACGGAGCGTGGCCGGGGTGCCGTTCGCAGGAGGCGAGGACCTTGTCCACTTCATCTTTGTGATCGGCACTCCGCCCGACCGTGCGCCGCAGTATCTCGCTCTCGTCGGCACGCTGGCCCGTTTGCTTCGCAGTGAATCGGCCCGAGAAAAACTCCTCGCCGCCGCGTCGCCCGACGCGTTCGTGGCCGTCCTGCGCGCCGCCGCGTAGGCGCACCGACCCGGCACGATGGACGCACCCCAGGGCCGCCGCACCGGACAGTGGCTGCTGCCCTTGCTCAAGGTGCGCATCTGGCTCGCGGAAGTCGCGCGCCACAACGAACTCCAGACGACCCTCGTCTGGGCGGGTCTCGTCGGGCTCCTGGCCGGCGCTTCCTCGGTTGGCTTTCGCAAAGCGACGGACCTCATCCACTATTTGCTCACCGGGCACAATTTTGATTACGTCAAAACTTTTCAGTTGCTGCCCGACTGGCAGCGGCTCGTCACCCCGGCCGCCGGTGGCGCACTGGCGGGATTGACCCTGCTGCTCGGCGCGCGGCTCAACCGCCGCAAGAGCAGCACCGACTACATGGAGGCCATCGTCCTGGGCACCGGGCAGATTTCCTCGCGTTCGAGCTTCGTCAAATGCGCCTCCGCGCTTTTCACCATCGCGTCGGGGGGCTCCATCGGGCGCGAGGGACCGCTGGTCCAGCTTGCCGCCGTACTCGCCTCGCTGACGGGGCGTTGGGCCAGGATGACGACGGCGCGCCTGCGCCTGCTGGTGGCGTGCGGGGCGGCCGGCGGCATCGCCTCCGCGTACAACGCTCCCATCGGCGGGGCGCTATTCGTCGCGGAGATCGTCCTGGGCACGCTGGCGATGGAGTCGTTCGGACCCCTGGTATTCTCGTCGGTCGTCGCCACGCTCACCGTCCGGCAGTTCCTCGGCACGAATCCGCTGTACGAAATCCCGCACACCGCCGTCCAGATTTCGTCGAACTGGGAGATCATTCCCCACCTGCATCCTCGGGTTGGTGGCCGGAGTGTGCGCGCCCTGGTTCCTGCGCGGTCTACGCTGGAGCGAGCGAGCCTTTGCCGCGACGGCGTTGCCCACCTACGCACGGCTGGCGCTGGGCGGGCTGATCGTCGGCGCGCTTGCGATGAAGTCACCGGAAGTCGTCGGCAACGGCTACAGCGTGGTCGGCGAACTGTTGCACGGCGGGCTGCTGTGGAAGGCGGTGCTGCTCATTCTGGCGCTCAAACTCGTGGCGACGGCGGCGACGTTCGGCTCGGGGGCGGTCGGCGGCGTGTTCACGCCGACGCTTTTCGTCGGGGCCAGTATTGGATACATCTTCGGGCAAGGCGTGCGACGCGCTCTGGCCCGGGCACACGCAGCCGGTGCTGAGCGTCTTCACCCTCGTGGGCATGGGCGCATTCCTGGCGGCGACGACCCATGCGCCGATCATGGCGATCATCATGCTTTTCGAGATGACGCTGCGACTACGACATCATCCTGCCGCTGATGCTCGCCTGCGTCGTGGCGCACTACGTCGCCACGGCATTCGAGCCGGCCTCGATCTACAGCGAATCGCTCAAGCGCAAGGGCGCGGCGTTCGTGCGCCAGCAGCTTGCCGCGCTGCGCGTGGCCGACCTGATGAAGAAGGACCCGGTCGCGGTGCGGGAGGTGTCGTCCTTCGCCGAGATCGCGGAAAATTTTCTCACGAACCGTTTCAATTACCTGTACGTCGTCGGCGAACGACCACCGATTCAAGGGGGCGATTTCCCTGCACGACGTGAAGAATTACCTCAATGAACCCGGAACTCGCGCAGCGTCGTCATCGCGCGCGACATCGTGCAGGAACAATTTCCCGTCCTCGGCCCGGACGAATCGCTGACCGATGCGCTGAACGTGTTTTCCCGTCACGACGGCGAGCGGTTGCCGGTGATGGATAATTTCGAGGCACGCACCCTGGTGGGGAGCATTTCCAAGACGGACTTGATCCTCGCCCTGGCCGAGCAATCGAGGCCGCTTTCCTCCACGCACGAGGCGGCGACGGCGGGAGTGAGAACATCCGTGGCTCCCGGCGAGCACGCGGACGACGATTCGTCGCCGTAGGCTCCCGGCGCGCTTGGCAACCGGTAAATAGCTGGCCTAGATTGACCTTTCTTCACTCGCACCACTTTTCGTCCTTCGTAATGTCCGCTCCGCATCCGCCCGAACACGCCGCTCTTTTCGCCTCTCCGCTCGAACCGCTCGCGGATGCGGTCGGCGAACGCTTCCGCAAACACGGCGTCCGGTTCACGCTCGGCGGTGAACCGACCCTCGTGCCGACCAACCCGGAAGGCACGGAGTGGAATTTCGTCGCCGTCGGGCCGACCAAATTGCGCTACGCCTACGCGCTGGCGGAACAGATCATCGGACGTTTCCTGCCGGGGGCGATCACCGTTTTCTCCCCGGGCAAACAGTACCCCGGCGAGGTCAACCCCCGCTGGGTTGTCAACCTCCTTGCAAACCGCGACGGCACGCCCATCGCCCAACGCGCGGTGGCCCCTCGTAAGATAGGCGTCTCGCAGCGGCACGCGCGCAAGGCGTTCCAAACCCTACTGGCCGACCTCGCCGCCGACCTCGGTTTCACCGCTGATGCCTGGACCGACGCCATCGATCCGCAAGACCCGAAAAGCCTCGTGGCCGTCCTGCCGCTCGATCACGACGGCGAAAAATGGTTCACCGAACGCTGGAAACTGCCGTCCCGCCGCAAAAACCTCCTGCTCCTGAACGCCGAAGGCCCCGCCGGTCTGCGGCTGCCCCTCGACCAACTCCCTCCCGATGCCTTGCGGCGGGCTCTCACCATCGAATTGCGCGACGGCACCCAGCGCGTGTTCCTGCCGCCGCTCCTGCAACCGGCTTTTCGCGAATTGCTCGACCGGCTCAGCGCGCTGCTTGCCCGGCATGGGGTCGGCAAAGTATTTTTCGAGGGTTACCTCCCCTCCGACGAGGCGGCGGCCTGGACGCGCGTCGGGCTCACCGCCGATCCGGGCGTACTGGAGGTCAACGTCCCGCCTTGTGAGACCTGGCAGGATTACCATCGCTGGCTCGTGATCCTGGAAGAGACCGGGCGGACCGTCGATTTGCGGTCGTGGAAGCAGAATCCGCAGGGCAACGACGCCGGGACCGGCGGGGGGAATCACCTCCTGTTCGGCGGACCGTCGCTGGACGAAAACCCTTTCTTCACCCGGCCGGGCTGGGTGGCGTCACTGCTGCGGTATTTCCAGGCGCACCCGGCGCTGGCGTACCTCTTTACCGGGGTGTACGTCGGCGCCTCGTCACAGGCCCCGCGACCCGATGAATCCGCCCGCGACCTCTACGACCTCGACATGGGTTACGAGCATCTCGCCACGCTCAAGCCAGGCGAGGACCATCGTTACATCATCGGCGAAACCCTGCGCCACCTGCACACCGACATCACCGGGAACACCCATCGCAGCGAGATCAGTTTCGACAAATTTTGGAACGTCGGTGGACCGCCCGGCAGCACGTCGGGTTTGATCGAGTTCCGCGCCATCGAGTCGCTACCGCGTGCCGAATGGATGTCGCTCGTCGCCCTGCTCTGGCAGGCAATCGCCGCGTATACCCTGGACCGCCCTTCCCCGCGGGCTCTCACTGCGCACGGTTCGAAGCTGCACGACCGGTTTTTTCTACCGACCCCGTTGTGGGAAGACCTGCGTGCCGTGCTGGCGGACCTGCGCGCGGAAGGGTTCGATTTCCCGGAAGAAGGTTTCCGCGCGATCTGGCGGTGGCGTTTCCCACTGCTGTTGGCTGCGGATTTGCAGGAAGGCGCGACGCTCGATGTGCGCCGGGCGTGCGAGGGCTGGCCGTTGCTCAGCGAGACGCCGAGCGAGGGAGGTACGACGAGCCGGTTCGTGGACACGTCCATCGAGCGGCTGGAGTTCGCGGCGTCAGCGGAGTTCGCGGGACGTTATCGTATCTTCGCCAACGGCCGGGCCATGCGTTTCGCACCACTCCACGCGGACGGCACCGCATCGCGGGATCACGAATACCTCTGTGGTCTGCGCTACCGGCGGACGGCGCTCTATCCGTCGCTGCATCCGGGGATCAAGCCCCATTTGCCGCTGGAACTCACCGTTTCGACCATTGACGGCAGCAAGGTTGTGACTTGCTACCGGCTGGAGGAGGACAGCCGGCAGTTTCGGACGGTCGCAGGCACGGAAGCGATTCACCCGCTGGACGCGAACAAACCGGCAGCCAAATCGGACCCGGCCCTGCTAACCTACGATCTGCGCCTCGGATGAGAAGAGCCGCGTCCGGGGGGATCAGCCGCGGTTCTGATGCTTCAACCGTTGCGGGGACCCCGGCGGCGAGCCACTGCCGGCCGTGCGGGTCATGGAATTCTCAGGATTGTCGGGCAAGCGAGAAGGAAACCACTGAAGGTGCTTTCTTCCCTTGTCAAAGCAGTCGGACCCGCTAACGTCGCCAAACCGCCTGTTGGCGTCCGCGCCCGCCTATGGACCTGTCCAGTCTTCTGACCGTCGAGCAAATCATCCCCCAAATGCAGTCCAACGAGCGGTGGGCTGCCATCGCGGAACTGGTGGACCTGCTCGTCAAGGTAGGCAAGGTCAAGCCTGACGACCACGAGACGGTGCTCAATGCGCTCAAGCAGCGCGAGGAAACGATGAGCACGGGTATCGGCTTCGGCATCGCCATCCCGCACGCGTCCAGTGACCGGGTGACCGAGGTGGTGGCGGCGTTTGGGCGGTCGGCGACGGGCATCGAGTTCGATTCGCTGGACAACGCGCCGGTGAAGTTCGTCGTGCTGTTCGTGGTGCCGCGCGACCAGTTCCAGATGCATCTGCGCACGCTGGCGGCGATTGCCAAGCTGCTCAACGACCGCGCGGTACGCGAGGCGCTCGCGGCGGCGAAAACGTCCGAGGAAATCCTCGCCATTTTCAAGAGCCGCAGCAATCCGGGCAAGGCCTAGCGCGCGGCAGGTGGCCAGTTGCAGGTTGCGCGGACGGTGCGCCTCCGTAGTTTCGAGCGCACGAACCCATGCCGACCGTCGTCTCCCAGTTACAAGCCATCCTTCGTCGGGCTCTTGCGACGTTGCCCGACATGCCGGCGGACTTTGACGCCAGCGTCACCCCGGCGGCCGACACGCGTTTTGGTGATTATCAGGCAAACGCCGCGATGACTCTCGCCAAGGCCCGCCGGACAAATCCGCGCGCCCTCGCCACGCAGATCGTCGATGCGCTCAAAGCCGACGCGGAACTCGAAAAAATCAGCGCGCCGCCGGAGATCGCGGGAGCGGGGTTCATCAATTTCCGGCTGAAACCGGAGTTTCTCGCCGCGCACCTCTCCGCCCTCGACGCAGACCTTACGCGGCTCGGACTGGCTGTGGCGGCCCAGCCGAAGCACGTCGTGATCGACTTCAGTTCGCCCAACATCGCCAAGCCAATGCACGTCGGCCACCTGCGCTCGACGATCATCGGGGACTGCCTTGCGCGCGTGGCACGTTTCATCGGGCACGACGTGGTGACGGACAATCACTTGGGCGACTGGGGGACGCAGTTCGGCAAGGTGATCTACGGATGGAAGCATTTTCTCGATGAGAAGGCTCTTGCCGCCGATCCGCTGGCGGAAATGGTCCGGATTTATCAGGAAGCTAACACCTTGGCGGAAGACGGCGGTGCGTCTTCGACCGTCGCCGATGCGTGCCGCGCCGAACTCGCCAAACTCCAATCCGGCGACCCCGAAAACCTCGCCATCTGGCAACGTTGCGTCGATCTCTCTCGCGCCGAACTCGACCGCATCTACGTGCGGCTTGGCATCCATTTCGACCACACTTTCGGCGAGAGTTATTTCAATCCAAAGCTCGCTGGCATCGTCGCCAACCTGGAAAAACGCGGCGTCGCGCAGGAAAGCGAGGGCGCGCTCGTCGTGTTCTTTCCCCTTGAGCAGAAGCTCGAAGACAAACCCGCCATCATCCGCAAGCGCGACGGCGCGTATAACTACACCACGACCGACATCGCCACGTACGAACAACGCGTCGGCGAACTCGGCCGCGACACGATCTGGGTCGTCGTCGGCGCTCCACAGGCGCTGCACTTCGAGCAACTCAACGCTATCGTGCGCCGGATGGGTTTCACGGTAACGATCACGCACGTTCCCTTCGGTTCTATCCTGGGCGAGGACCGCAAGATCATGCGGACGCGTTCGGGTGACAACGTGGCATTGAAGGACCTGCTCGACGAAGCCGAGGAACGCGCCCTCGCCATCGTGGAAAAGAAAAACGCGGAATTGTCCCGCGACGAAAAGGCCGCCATCGCGCGCACCATCGGACTCGGCGCAGTCAAGTACGCGGAACTTTCCCAGCACCGGCTGACGGACTACATTTTCAGTTGGGACAAGATGCTGAGTTTCCAGGGCAACACCGCGCCCTACCTGCAAAATGCGTACGTGCGCATCCAAAGTATTTTCAGACGGCTCGACACGGCGGAACCCGATTCCGGCGGCTGCGGCACGTTGACCGAACCCGCCGAACTCCAGCTTGCCAAAAAACTGGCTCAATTTGCGGAAACCTTGCCTGCCGTGCTCGATGACTTCCGCCCGAATCTCCTAGCGAACTATCTCTACGAACTCGCCAACGACTTCCACAGTTTCTACGAAGCCTGCCCCGTGTTGAAAGCCGCCGACGAGGTCCGTGCGACGCGGCTGATTCTTTGCCGGGTCACCGCGCGCGCTCTGCGGATCGGCCTCGGACTGCTTGGCATCGACGTGCCCGAACGGATGTGACAAACTACACCGCTTTTCAGGTTGGATGATTTCCCGCGCCGCAGGTGCGTCCAACCAAGGTAGGGATGGCTCTCCGAGCCGTCCCAAATTTGGCTTGGCTGGTCTGTCTGAGCCTGGAGCGCCTCGCCTGAAAATCTTGGGACGGCTCGGAGAGCCATCCCTACCTTGGTTAGACGCCGCTGGCGCGGCAGGTCACCCGGCGTCTCGATTATCCTGAAAAGCGGTATAACGTCCTTGCTCTAAAATCACGGATCGATTGAACTGCGGACAGCTTTTCAGGGATCGAGAGGGAAATCGGCATGTCCAGCACCGGCCAGACCACCGCGTCTCCATCCACCTCTCCGGCGTTCCTGCCGCGCGCGAAGGACCTGCCCGCCGCGCCGGCACACGTCTGGCACTGGCCCGAATACGGCGTGGAATTCGTCGGCACCGCGTGGAACGTCTTCGTCGGCCTGAGCGCCGTCGTTTTCAACTTCGCTCCCGGCATGCCCGGCGCGCGGTTGATCCCCGACGCGAGCCTGCGCCTCTGGGTCACGGGTCTCGTTTTCGCGGGCAGCGGCTCGCTTTACACGATTTCGCCGTGGGGCCGGTTGAGCGGCTCGCACATCAACCCGTCGGTGACTCTCGGGTTCAGCGCGTTGGGAAAAGTCCATTGGCACGATACCGTCGGCTATCTGGCCGCGCAGTTCGCGGGCGGTGCGCTGGGCGCGTTGTTGATTGCCCTCGTCTGGGGTAGTCACGCGGCGGCGGTCGGCGGCGGCGTGACTACCCCGGGCGTGGGTTACACCGTGACGATGGCTTTCTGGGCGGAAGTCGCCATGACGTTTTCCTACCTGCTGGCGATCTTCTATTTTGTCAGCCACCAATCACTGATGCGCTGGACGCCGCTAATGAATTGGATCGTTGTCGCCGGGTTGGTCTGGCTGGGCGCGGGAGTGTCAGGCACGAGCTTGAACCCGGCGCGTTCGCTCGGTCCAGCGTTGGTGACGGGTCACTGGAACGCACAGTGGATTTACGCGGTCGCGCCTCCGGCCGGGGCGCTGCTGGCGGCGGCGGCTTGGCAGCTCGTCGGTATGCGTAAATTGCTGACGGCGAAGTTATACCACGTCGAGTTTTATCGCTCGATCTTTCGGCACCTGCACGTGCCGTGCAAATCTTTCTAGTCGGGGCGACGTTTGCAACCATTTGAAAACCGTGCATATTAACAGCAGAAAGATATGCGCCTCATGGCACGGGTTTGGAAATGTGACGGCGGCCTGAAGCCGACATTTCTGAAGGAAAAGCAAACGTCCGCTTTTCATTCGTTCTCCGTCCAGTTCGAGCCACTTCCCGCTAGCATCGGGCGGATCGCCTGATCTTATGGAACTCTATCTGTTTTGCTTGTGCCTGAGCTTTGCCGGGCTGGTGCTGATGGCTTTCCTCGGGTTCGGTCATCATCATGCGGCGCACGGCGGCCGTGGGCACGGGGGGAAACTCTCCGCACACAAACACGGCAGCCACTCGGGCGGCGTGCGTCCCAACGTCGCGCTGGTGTTTCTGGGGTTCTTCTCGCCACGCCTGCTTTTTAGCGTGCTGCTCGGCTTCGGCGTAACGGGAGTGCTGATACATACCGTGCTGGGTTGGTCGTCGATGCTGCTCGCGGTGGCCGGTGGACTGGCTTTCGAACGGTTCGTCGTCGGGCCGTTCTGGAACCTGCTTTTCGGATTCGCCTCGAAGCCAGCCCGCACCCTGGAGACAATGAGGTTCGAGGCGGGCAAGGCGGCCACCGATTTCGACGCGGCGGGCCACGGCCTCGTTCTTCTGGAACTCGATGGCCAGGTCCGTCAGGTTCTCGGCACGCTCACGCCTGAGGAGCGCCTCCCGGACGCCCCGCGCGTCCGCACGGGTGAACGTCTCTTCATCCAGTCCGTGGACAACCGACGCAACGTCTGCACCGTGTCGCGGCTCGGCTGCTGACTTCCTCCCCGTTCGTCCCCGCACGCGCGAAACCTCGCGCCTGCTTTGCGCGACCGCGTACCCTCTTCCCTCACGCAGTACCACCACCAACCCCAACCTGTAGAAAGCAGTCCAGCCCCTTTATGGACCACCTCGTCCTGTTCGTCATCATCGGTGCCCTCATCCTATTGACGATCTTCGTCATCTTTCCCGCACTCGTGGGAATGTTCCTGCGCAACGTCGATGCGGGCACGATCCGCATCGTCACCTTGTGGGGCGGCCGGACGAGCATCTACCGCGGTCCGGGCAAATCCTTCGAGGTGCCGCTGCTGACCAACGGCACGACACTATCCAGCAAGGCCATCAACGTGGACCTGGACATCACCGACCAGACGGCCGACCTCGATGCTTCCGGCACGCCGCAACCCATTAAGGTGCGCGTGCTCGCCAGCGCCATCGTGTCTGTCGGCGACACCGACACGCTCACGCGCACGGCGGCCAACCGGTACTTCGCCAAGGGCGACGACGAACAGCTTTCCACGCTCACCGACCTGCTCTCGTCCTCGGGCCGCCGGGCGATTAATCTCCTCACGCACGATCAGCTTTTCTCCGCCAAGACCGCGCCGCGTCCGACCGTGACCGCCCCCGGTGCCGTCGCGCCGATCCCGGTCCCCGTGACGCCTGTGTCGGAAGTCACCGCCGCCGCCGAGGATGACGACGACCCGCTCGCCATCATCATCCGCAAGGCGTGCTCGCGTGAGTTGACCGACCTCGGACTGATCTTCAATTCGCTCAATATCAAGGTCGTGCAATCGGAGGTCGCCGAGGCGCGCCGCCGCATGTCCGCCGCCGAGGCGACCGCCAACGCCGAGATCGTCGCCGCCCAGCAGGCGTACCGTTCGCAACAGGCCCGGATCGCCGTGGAGCGCAGTGTCTCGGACAGCAACCGCGAACTCGAACAGACGCGCGCCGCCAACGCCGCGCTGGTCGCCGAGGCGGAAATCAAGAAGCAGCAGGCCCAGGAAATCGCCGAGACCAAGCGCCGCGAAGCCGTCTCGGAAGCCAAAGCGAGCGCCGACATCGTCAGCGCCCAGCAGGCCCGCCGCGCGAAGGAGGCGCAACTAGAAGCGGAACGGGTCATCTCCGACCGCCAACGCGAATTGGAGCAAACGCTGCGTTCCAACGCCGCGTTGATTGCCCGAGCCGAAGCCGAAAAGCAGAACGCGCTCGCGGTTCAGCGTGAGGCGGAACTCCGCGCCACGCAGATCGCACAGGCTTCGGCCGACGCCGAGAAAGTCCGCATCGACGCCGAGGCGCAGGCCAAGGCCGAGGCGATCCGCATCACCACCATTGCCGAAGCCAACGCGGAGAGCATCCGCAAGGTCAACGAGGCGATCCAGGCTGGCGGGGAAAGTTATTTCCGTTATCGCCAGATCGAGATGCTGCCGGAAATCGTGCCGGCTATCGCGCAGGCGCTGGCCCAGGCGAAACTGGTGACGATCTCCAACGGCGACAGCGACGGCGCGGCCGGTGCGACCACCGACAACATCGGCGGGGTCATTCGTTCCGTGCTCGCCGCGCAACTCGTCGCCCGCAGCGGCATGTTGGATAACCCCGGCGCGGGGTCGTAACGACAGGCCGTCCAAGCGGGCCGCGCCAGCGCAATTTAGCTTGCCTTGTAGCCGTTTTCCGCAGCCCCGGCAGGGGCGCAAGAATTTAGCCCACGGCGCAAGCCGTGGGACTTCGTTTCCCCTGAAGCATAGCCCCGGCAGGGGCGGAAGAAAACCCGCGCGCGTGGCAGGAAGGTCGTGCTGGTTCTCTTGCGCCCCTGCCGGGGCTGGACAGAGAGAACATCCTTTCCCACGGCTCACGCCGTGGGCTATCGTCTTACGCCCCTGCCGGGGCTTTGGAAGGCGGCTACATGGCAAGCTAAATTGCTGGCGGCAATGCGTAGGGACAGGACGGAAACGCGTCCCTGCCCGGTGTTTTCGACGCCGCTCAGGCGGCGGTCGGGGGCTTGCGCACGGACAACCCACCTGAGAAGGAAGCCCCGTCGTCCATCGCCAAGCGGAACGTGCTGAGGTTGCCCTCAATGTGGGCGGTGCCTTTCAACGCGGCCCGCTCCGACACCTCGACATTCCCCTCGACCAGACCGGAACTGGTGAAGTTGACAACCTTGACGGTGGCAGCGCGAATCTCGGCCGATTCGCCGATGACCAGATCGTCGCCCTCAATGCTTTCGCCGTTGAATTTGCCTTCAAAGAGCAGTTCGCCCTTGAATTTCATGGTCCCGGTGATCTCGACGGCTTGGGCGACTCGGCTGGTGGGTGTCATAGGTGTTTGTGGCGGAGACTATCGGCAGTTCCCCGGCGCGTCAAACCTCCAAAGCAACTTCCATCAATCGTCTGTTTTCACGCCCAACTCGCCCAGTACCCGCCGCAGGTCGTCGTTGCCGTAATATTCGATCTCGATGCTACCCTTCTTTTTGCTGTGGCGCAGGACGACGTGCGTGGCCAGGCGGTCGCGCAGGAGGTTTTGCCAATGTTGCAACACGGGCGGGATTTCCGCCGTCTGCTCTCCCAGCGCCCGCGCCGCCGCGCCCGCCCGGCTGCCCGGACCCGTGGTCGTGTTGCCCTGACGCGTGTTGTGGTCGGAGACGAGTTTTTCCGCCGCGCGCACCGTGCTGCGCTGGCGGATGATGTGTTCGGCGATGGCCTGCTGTTCCTCGGGGATTTTGATGCCAAGGAGCACCTTGGCGTGGCCGACGCTCAGGCGTTCCTCGGTCAGCCAGCGTTGCACCTGTCCGTCCAGGTCGAGCAGCCGCATCGCGTTGGCCACGGCGGCGCGGCTCTTGCCGACCTTCCGCGCGATGTCTTCCTGCCGCAGGTTAAACTCGCTCGCCAGCCGGTTGTAGGCGTGCGCTTCCTCGATCACGTTGAGGTCCGCGCGCTGGATGTTTTCGATGAGCGCCAGTTCGAGAACTTCCTGGTCGCTGGCCTCGCGCACGATGGCCGGCGCTTCGGCGAGGTCGAGCGTCCTGGCCGCGCGCCAGCGGCGTTCGCCCGCGATCAGTTCGTAGGTTTCGCCGACCTTGCGGACGATCAGCGGCTGGATGATGCCCTGTTCCTTGATGGAATCGACCAGCTCCTTGAGCGACTCCGGCTTGAAGTCCTTGCGCGGCTGGTACGGACTGCTGCGAATCTGGTCGAGCGGAAGTTTTCTGACGGTCTCGCCTGGCGCGGGCACGGGCATGACCGCCGTGATCCCCCCACCCTTGCCGCCCGTCCCTGAACCCGCCGGACGGGCCTGGATCAACGCACCCAAACCCCGGCCAAGGACATTTTTCGCCATGATGGAAAACTTTATAGCAGGGCGTGCCCCGGCTGGGAACGGCGATTAAGCATTTTCTTCGCACCCGCTCCCCGCTTCGAGCGAAGCGGGTTCGAGCGCGCTCTGGTATTTGCGGTAAAGTCCGCGGAATTGATCGTAGCTCAACCCCAGCAGCGCCGCCGCTTCCCGCTGACGGAAACGCGACTGCGCCAGCGCGCGTTTGAGGAAACGCTGTTCCAGGGCGGCGACGAGTTCGGGCAGCTTGACGGGCAGCGCGCCGTCCGCACCGTCCTTCACGGCCTCGCCGGCGGTCTTCAGCGAATCGACGGCCGGCGTAGCGGTGGGGTCGGCGCGTGCGCAGAACGGGTCGAACACCACCTCGGTCACGGTGCCGGATTCCGCCCGGCAAACGGCGCGTTCAACGACATTTTTCAATTGCCGCACGTTGCCGGGCCACGGGTAGCCACGCAGCGACCGCTCGGCCGCGTCGCTGAACTCCGGCGTCGCGTCCAGCCCGAGTTCCGCCGCCATGCGCGCTGCGTAATGATGGGCGAGCAGCACGATGTCGTCCACGCCGCGTTCGCGTAGCGACGGCACGAAGAGCACCTCGAAACTCAGCCGGTCGAGCAGATCGGGCTTGAATTGCCCCGCCGCGACCATCGCGCGCAGGTCGGCGTTGGTCGCGGCGACGAGGCGCACGTCCACGGCGACGGTTTCGCTCGCCCCGACCCGCTCGAAGCTGCTGTATTCGACCACGCGCAAGATTTTCTCCTGCACGGCCATCGGCATCTGGCCGATTTCGTCGAGGAACAAAGTTCCGCCGTGCGCCGCCTCGAAACGTCCCGCCCGCCGCCGGGCCGCCCCCGTGAACGCCCCGGCTTCGTGGCCGAACAGCTCGCTCTCCAACACGGACGGCGAGAGCGCCGCGCAGTTGAGCTTCACGAAAGGTCCGCCCCAGCGTGGGGACAGGAAGTGGACACGCTCGGCGGCGAGTTCCTTGCCGGTGCCGCGTTCGCCGATGAGCAAGACCGGCCGCTGGACCTTGGCGACACGGGCAAGTTGCTGTTGGAAATCGAGGAAGAGGTCCGATTTTCCCAGCCCTTCCGTGCGTTGGCGGCTATTCGGATGGTCCGAACCCGCAGGGTGGACAGCAGGGGTGGCGGTTTTCACCAGACCTTGGTTTTACACGCCAAACTCGCGCCGCGCAATCTTATAAGCTCGGAATCTTGAGAAAACGCATATCGCTCATTACTAGCAACTTATATCTACTTCAAACGGGGTTGGCATAGCCGGTGCTAAAGGGATTCTCGTTCTAAACAACGAACACCAACCAACCGAATCAAGCGTTTCACATGAAAGTCACCTCTACCTTCCCGAGCCCCTACTTCGTCTATACCGGTACGAGCAGCGTCCGCCGCTCGGTCCGGCGGCAAGTCACCACCCGCGTCCAGCGTCCGACCCTCATCGAGACCAGCGACGAACTCGCCCGCAAACAGGAAGTCGTTTGCGGGGCGATCCTCGCGCTGAGCCTGTTTTCGAGCGTGGTGGTCTGCTTCTGGCAACTCGCCATCGCTTGATCCGCTGGTCCGTATTTACCGAAACCTTCACGCCACTAACCCAACCGACCACTAAACCTATGAGCATCTTCAGCCGCTTCCGCGACATCGTAAATTCCAACATCAACTCCATGCTCGACCAGGCCGAGGACCCCGAAAAATTGGTCCGCCTGATGATTCAGGAAATGGAGGACACCGCCATCGACCTCAAGGCGTCCTGCGCCGGGGCCATCGCCGCCCGCAAGAAGGTCGGTCGCAGCTTCGACGAGTTGACCGGCCGCGCCGCCAACTGGGAAGCCAAAGCCAAGCTGGCCATCGAAAAAGGCCGTGAGGAACTGGCCCGTGAGGCCCTGATGGAAAAACGCCGCGCCAGCGAGGGCATCGCTTCGCTGGAAAAGGAAGTTGCCGGTCTCGACGAGGTCATCCGCAACTACCAGACCGACATTTCCCAATTGGAGGAAAAACTCACCAGCGCCCGGGAAAAACAGCGCGTGCTCGTGCAGCGCCACATCCAGGTCCAGCACAAGATCACCGCGCAAAACCAGATTCGCCGCGCCGACGCCACGGACGCGCTCCTGCGCTACGAGCAATTTGAATCCCGTATCGAGCGCATGGAGGCCGAGGCTAGCCTCATTAACTACGGCCGCAAGCCGTCGCTGGAAGAGCAGTTTGCCCAACTCGAACGTGACGAGGAAATCGAGAAGGAACTCGAAGCCCTCAAAAACGCCGGCAAGGGGCAGGGACAGACCAGCCAGCCTTCCTGAAATGCGAAGGCAAACGGTTCCAACCCGCCGCCCCGCGCCGAATTGACGTGAGTTTGTCCCGACCGACGGTTAGAATCATCCCAACGCCTCTATGTTGCATTTCCTCGAAGGTGTCCGCGTCATCCAACTGATCGGTGACGCTCCAACCCCCAAGACCGCCCGATCTGAATCCGATGGGACAACCACGGAGATCGATGCCGCCAACGCCAAAGTCACCGTACACAAACACTCCAACGGCGACGAGTTCTTGGCGGTCCCGATCTGCGCCATTGTCTTCACCTTCATCTATCTCATCATCAAGGCGATCATGGCCCCCTTCACCCAACGCGCCAAATATGCCCGCTCGATACCACAGGGCGGCGGCGGTCTGACCCAGGAAGAGATCGCCGTCCTGCAAAAACTCCAGAGGACGCTCTCGCAGATGGAAAGCCGCGTCGAAGCCCTCGAAACTATTTTGATCGAACATGCCCGCACCGAGAAAAAATATGGATCCAAACTTTGACCGCATTCGCCAACGCTTCAGCAACGTCCCTGGAAGCCGCGGCCTCAACGCCTTCCGCCAGCGGCTTTACCGGTCCTCTAACGGCAAGGTGCTCGGTGTCTTCAGCGGCATCGCCGAAAGCCTGGGTTACGGCGTTTGCAAGGTGCGCTGGATCGGTATCGCTGCCCTGCTCTTCCTCGCCGTCAGTGTGGCGGATACCCACGGCCTGAAAGCGACGGTGCTCGTGTGCGGGTTCTTTTACCTGCTGCTCGCGCTGCTCATGCGGTCTCCCCGCGCTTCGGCCGACGGCATGACGACCGCACCGATGCCCCCACCCGTTCCCGGATCGGACGACGGCGGATTCCGCCGCGGCGCGGTCCCCTACCCTGGCCCCGCACCGGTCGGGGGAATGCGGCCGGACTTCGCGCAGATCGACCGTCAACTCGATGGCTTGAACCGCCGCATCCAGCGCATGGAAACCATCGTGACCGACCGGCAATACGACTGGGAACGCCGCATGGGCAGCTAGAAACTCCCACCGTGAACTTCTCTCGAATTGCAACGCCCATGAAACACTACCGCGCCCCGTGGGGCCCGTCGCTCATCATCATGTCGGCGCTCGGGACCGCCGTATGTCTCGGCGTGGCGGCGTTCCGCTGGCGCTTCATCCTCCCGGCCCACCTGGGTCAGTTGTCTTTCTGGTTGGGTGTGAGCCCGCTGGTCCTGCTCGTTGGTGCCGCGCTGTTTGCGATCCGGGGTTATTCGCTCGCTCCAGACACCTTGATCGTGCATCGGCTGCTCTGGTCCACGCGACTGCCACTGAGCGATCTCCGGTCGGCGGAGTTTCGACCCGGTGCCATGCGAGGAAGCATTCGCACTTTCGGCAACGGCGGATTTTTTTCGTTCGCCGGGCGTTATTACAGTCGTGCGCTCGGTTCCTACCGGTGCTTCGTCACCGATTTCAAACGCACGGCGGTCCTGCGTTTCTCCACTCGAACCATCGTGCTGTCGCCCGACCGGCCGGAAGATTTTGTGCAGGAGCTTTCCCCGGCGCTCCATCGTGCGTAGGATGGCTCAATGATTCGTCCGTTTGTCCGCTGCTGCCTCCGCTTAGTCGGTGGGATGGTCCCGATGTTGTTGCTTGCTGGATGCGCGGATCACGACCATCAGGTGGTCATCAGTGTGCCCGAGCAACGAATGGTCGTCCTCTACCACGGCACGCCGCAGGCGATCTATCCTGTTTCCACGTCCCGGTTTTGCCTGAGTGACCGGCCCGGCACCTGTGGCACGCCGACCGGCGAACTCGAAATCGCCGAAAAAATCGGGGACGGTTTGCCGGCGGGGGCCGTCTTGAAGAACCGGCGGCCCACCGGCGAAGTGATTCCCATCGATGCCCCTGGCCGCGATCCGGTCGTGACGCGCATCCTCTGGCTGCGCGGGCTCGAAGCGCGCAACTCGTCTGCCTACGACCGGTACATTTACATCCACGGCACCCCAGAGGAACGCCACATCGGCAGCCCGGCGAGTTTCGGTTGTATACGGATGCGTTCTGCGTGACGTGATCGCGCTCTACGACACGGTCGGTAAGGGGGCGCACGTTTTTATCGAGGATCGACCGCTGACGGCCGCCGCGAGTCCGCTGCTCGCGCCGGGCGCGTCCGTGCCCGCGCCACCCACTCCGACCGCATTGACAATGGTGTCTTCCGCCGCAGGCGTCGTCACAAGGTAGGGATGGCTCTCCGAGCCGTCCCAAGATTGGCTTGGTTGACTGTCTTGCGCACGAAGCGCCTTGCCAGAAACATTTGGGACGGCTCGGAGAGCCATCCCTACCTTATTGACGACCGGCCGTTAGACGGCCTGCCCGGAATCCGCGGTTGCCCCCACCGACGCTGGCGCGTCCACCCAGCGGCCATGCTCGCGGATCAGGTCCGTCAACCGCGCGACCGCTTCGCCTTCGGGGATGTTGAACTTCACCGCCTGTTTGCCGACGTAAAGATTGACCTTGCCCGGCGCGCCGCCGACGTAGCCGAAATCCGCGTCCGCCATCTCGCCGGGCCCGTTGACGATGCAGCCCATGATGGCGATTTTGACGCCCTTCAGATGCCCGGTGGCCGCGCGGATTTTCGCCGTCGTGTCCTGAAGGTTGAACAGCGTCCGCCCGCAGGACGGGCACGCGACGTAGTCCGTCTTGAACACCCGCGAGCCCGCCGCCTGGAGGATGTTGTACGCCAGCCGCAGGCTTTGCCCCGGCGCTTCCTCGCCCTGCACCAGCACGGCGTCGCCGATGCCGTCGCAGAGCAGCGCGCCGATGTTCGTCGCCGCGACCAGCAGCGTGTGCAGGAAATCCTTTTGCGGGTCGGCCGAAGGCGTCAGCGTGTCCTTGAGCAGGATCGGATGCCGTTCGTCCACCCGCGCGGCGAGCAGCCGGTAGGCGGCAATGACCGGCAGATCGATGCCGTCGCGCACCGTGACGATGTGCATTACCCGCCTCGGCGTTGATCAGCGCACGCGCCGCTCGTCGTCGCGCGGGTCGATCTCGCGCACGCCCGCCTGTTCGTAGACGATCTCCGGCTGGAAATCGCCCATGCCGGTCGAGCTTGTGCGCGATCTTGTCGAGCGTCGTCTGCCGCACCACCACGCGCGGCACCTCGCCCAAGCCCGACGGCTACGTCGCCGACCGCCATCCGCGCCGCAGCCCGCCGCCGGTACGAAAATGGGTCGAACGCCAGCGGGCCGGGTCTCGCGCTTCCGGTCCGTCGCCGGCGTGGCGCAACAGATCCACCAGCGCGCGCGCCACGGGAATCTCGTGCACGCTGTCTTCGGTCAGCGAAACGCGCACGGTGTCGCCGATGCCGTCGCTGCAGCAGCGAGCCGATGCCGATGGCGCTCTTGATCCGGCCGTCCTCGCCGTCGCCGGCCTCGGTGACGCCGAGGTGCAGCGGATAATTCCAGTCCGGCCCCTCGCGTTCCAGACGGTCCGCGAGCAGCCGGTAGGCGGCGATCATCACCTTCGGGTTGCTCGACTTCATCGAGAAAATGAAGTCGTGAAAATCCAGGCTCCGCGCGATGCGGGCGAACTCCAGCGCGCTCTCGACCATGCCCAGCGGCGTGTCGCCGTAGCGGTTCATGATGCGGTCGCTGAGCGAGCCGTGGTTCGTGCCGATGCGGATCGCGATCGCCGCGCTCCTGGCAGAGCATCACCAGCGGCGTGAACCGTTCGCGGATGCGCTCCAGTTCGGCCGCGTACTGCTCGTCGGTGTATTCCTTGACGGCGAATTTCTTGGAGTCCGCGAAGTTGCCCGGGTTGACGCGCACTTTCTCCACCCACTCGGCCGCTTCCATGGCGGCGTCGGGCTTGAAATGGATGTCGGCCACGATGGGCACCTCGCAGCCGCGTTCGCGCAGGCCCGCTTTGATGAGCTCCAGGTTGCGCGCGTCCTTGACCGTCGGCGCGGTGATGCGGACGATCTCGCAGCCGACCGCGGCCAGGTCGAGCGTCTGCTGGATGCTCGCGGCAGTGTCCATCGTGTCGCAGGTGATCATCGACTGGACGCGCATCGGGTTGTCGCCGCCGATGCCGACGCTGCCCACGCGCACCTCACGGGTGCGCCGGCGGCGGACGGGACCGGAGGTTTGCAGACGAAGGGCAGGGGTCATGGCTACGAAGGGTCGAGAACTTACGCGCAAATTTAAGTTGGAACGGCCCGCTTGTCATCCCGGCTTGCGCGACGGTGCGAAAACACCCGGTCCGCGCGTCGGGGAAGCGGCGTTTTGGATGGGATTCGCATGGCCCAACAAATTCCTCTCGATCCCGCCCACATCGCAGGTCACGCCGAAGACGACGGCAAAACCCAGGAAGTCGCGTCTGACCTAGCTTACAAGCGGCTGGCCATTGTCAACGTGCTGTTTTACGGCACGCCGGGCGCGGCCGAAGGCTGGGTGTTGATCGACGCCGGCATCCCGGGAACGGCGTCCACCATCGTGAACGCGGCGGAGGCTCGTTTCGGCAAAAACGCCCGCCCGGCGGCGATCATTTTGACCCACGGGCACTTCGACCATGTCGGGGCGCTGGAAACACTCGCCGAGCGTTGGAACGTGCCGATCCATGCCCATCCGCTCGAACTCCCCTATCTTGATGGCCGCTCGTCCTATCCCCCGCCCGACCCGTCGGTGGGCGGCGGGTTGATGGCGTTGCTTTCGCCGCTTTATCCCAGGGGTCCGGTCAACGTCGGCCGCTGGCTGCAACCTCTCCCCGCCGATGGCGCGGTGCCCCGCATGCCCGGCTGGCGGTGGCTGCTCGCGCCCGGGCACACGCCGGGTCAGGTGGCGTTGTGGCGCGAGTCGGATCGCACCCTGATCGCGGCCGATGCCTTCATCACCACCGCTCAGGAATCCGCCTATGCCGTTGCCGTGCAGAAGCCCGAACTCCACGGCCCACCGAAGTACTATACCCAGGATTGGTTCGCCGCGCAAAGCTCGGTCCAGGAACTTGCCAAACTGGAGCCGGAGCTGGTCGTGACCGGGCACGGTCCGGCGATGCAAGGCGTGGAGCTTCGGCGCGCGCTGCACGGTCTGGCAGACCATTTCGTGCAAGTCGCCGTGCCGGAAGACGGACGCTACGTGCGCGAACCCGCGCGGGCGGATGAAAGCGGGACCGTCTACGTCCCGCCGAAACCGTAGAAACCGTTACTTGGCCGGGGAGGCCGCCGGCGTCGCGGCAGGCGTGCGAAACTCCATGTTCCGCCGACTCCGCCCGCCCGAGACGAGGTCCACGAGGTCGAACGACGTGATGTACAGCATGTAACCGACGACCACCACGAAACAGGTCACCTGGATCATTTCCAAGACCCGGATGCTGATCGGTTTGCGGCGGATCATCTCGATGAGGCCCATCAGGATGTGACCGCCGTCGAACAATGGCACAGGCAGCAGGTTGAGCAACGCGAGGTTGACATTGAGCACCACGCTGAACCACAGGGCGAGCTGCCAACCGTGTTCGCTCGTAAGCAGATGGTAGTACGTCTGCGCGATCATCACGGGTCCGCCGAGGTGTTGGAGTTTGATGCTGGATTTCGGCGCGATGACCGCACCGACGGTGTTGACGATGCTCATCACGCTGCCGTCGATCTGCTGAAACGGCGTTTCCGGCTCGGGCTTGAGCTTGCCACCCTCCATCCAGCCGATGCCGTCGGCCTCGAAATCCGGCGCGACTCCGATGATGGCTTTTTCCTGATCCTTGGGAATCCGTGGCGTAACCTTGACCGTCTGGGCCTCGCCGCCGTTGTGCGAAATCTTCAGCACGACTGGCTGGTCGGCGTGCGCGGCCATCGTCGCCCTGAAATCCGCCAAGCTGGCCGGCGGAATGTCGTTGACCGCGAGAATCACGTCGCCCGGCTTGAGGCCACCGTCTTTTTCGGCCGGTCCGCCGTCCTCGACCGTCCCGAGTTTGAACGGCATGGGCGACAACGTTTTCTGCAACGTCTGGCCGCCACGCTCGACCGTGATTTCCAATGGCTTGTCGAATGCAGCGAGTTCCGCGAATTCGATGGCCGTCGGGTTGTAAACTTTTTGCCCGTTGACCGCCGTGATCGCGTCACCCTTCAACAGACCGGCATCCGCCGCCGGGGTGTGGGGCGCGACCTTGGCGACGATGCATGAATAAGCAGGCTCGATCAGTACCTCGCGCAACGGCTTGCGACGGAACCAGCCCGTGCTTTCCCCCGCGCCGGTGTCCGGCATCGGGTAAAACGTAATTTGACGGTCGCCGCGCTGGACCTTGAAGGGGATGGTCTCACCCTCGCTGCGGGCCACGTACCAGATGACGCTGCCGTTCATCCCGCCGAAACGCGTGACCGGATGATTGTCCACCTCCAGCATCTGGTCGCCGGGCTGCATCCCCACCACATCCGGCACGTCCGACTTGGCCTTGGCCGCCGGTCCGTCCGGGTAGACATACCCGATTGTCGTGCTCGTTTCGGCCTCGCTCAGGGGGCGGCCAACGGCCCAGACGATGCACGCAAACACGAGCGCCAGGCCCATCGAAAACAACGGTCCCGCGAAAGCCACGATGATTTTGTCCAGGGGCGAAACCGGCGGCAATTGCTCACGCGGCGTCTCGCTCTCGCCCTCGATGGACTCCATCGGGGCCATCTGCGGCAGCTTGACAAATCCGCCGAAGGGGATCGAGCCGAGACTGTAGACGACGCCGTTGTAAGTGCGTTTCCACACCGGTTTGCCGAACCACACTGCGAATTGCTCGACGACGAGCCCCCGCCAGCGCGCGGCGAGAAAATGACCCAATTCGTGAACAACGATGAGCAGGTTGAAGATCAGGATGACTTCCAGCAGAATGAACAGGAAATACAGGACGTGCTTGACGTTATCCATTAGAAGGGAGCGCAGGCGCGAGAGCGAAAAAGCGCGGCAGGGAGAGGGTTTACGAGATCAGCGCGGCGGCCTCGCGTCGGGCGTCGGCGTCGGCTCGTAATATAGCACCGAGATCGGGTTCCGCAACGCGCCGGTGTGCGTCCATGACCTTGCCCACCACCTCCCAGATGCCGGGGAACGACAATCGATTTTCGAGGAACGCGGCGACGGCGACCTCGTTGGCGGCATTGAGTACGGCGGGCAGCGTACCGCCCTGTTCGCCGGCCTCGCGCGCCAATTGCAAGGCGGGGAAATCCGCCAGGCGCGGAGCCTCGAACTCCAGCGCACGCAGTTTGGCGAAGTCCAGCGGCGGCAGACGATTGGCGACGCGGTCGGGCCAAGTCACCGCGTACTGGATCGGGAAACACATGTCCGAATGGCTCAACTGCGCGAGCACGGAACTGTCGATGAACTCCACCATCGAATGCACGATGCTCTGCGGGTGGACCACCACGTCCACGCGCGACATCGGCACGTCGAAAAGCCAGCGCGCCTCGATCATTTCCAGCCCTTTGTTGAACAGGGTGGCCGAATCGATGGAAATCTTGCGGCCCATGTCCCAGGTCGGGTGTTTGAGCGCCTGCGCGGGCGTGGCGGCGGCGATGGTTTCCCGGCTGGCCATTCGGAAAGGACCTCCGGACGCGGTCAGGACCAGCCGCCGCACGGTCGCCGGGTCGCAGCCTTCCAGGCATTGGAAAATCGCGTTGTGCTCGCTGTCCACCGGCAGGACGCGCACGCCCTTCGCCGCTGCCGCGCGCATGACGATCTCTCCGGCCATGACGAGGATTTCCTTGCTGGCCACCGCGAGGTCGCGCCCGGCTTCGATGGCGGCTAGCGCGGGACGCAACCCCCCGGTGCCCACGATGGCCACGAGCACCATGTCGGCGTGGCAGGAAACGGCGAGTTCGACAAGCCCGTCCTCACCGAAAAGCAGACGCGGCTGGTAGCCCGGGGCGAGGGCGGCGCGGAGTTCGTCGGCCCTGGATTCATCGACGAGACACAGCGCCTCGGGACGGAAGCGGTTGGCCTGTTCGGCGAGCGCCCCGGCGCTGCGATGCGCGGCGAGGCCGGCGAGTTCCACGCGGTCTGGCAGGTCGGCGGCGACCTTCGCGGCACTTTGGCCGATGGAGCCGGTGGCCCCGAGCACGATGAGGCGTCGCTTGTTCATCTCACGCCCGGCGCAGGAGGAAGCACAGGTAGAAATACAGCACCGGAGCGGTGAAAAGCAGGCTGTCGATCAGGTCGAGCACCCCGCCGATGCCCGGCAGGAGCCGGCCGGAATCCTTCACGCCCGTGCTGCGCTTGAGGATGGATTCCGCGAGGTCTCCGATGACCGCCACGACGCTGAGCGTTAGCCCCATAATGAGGCAATCCACGTTGTCCAGCAGACCGAGTTTGACGGGCATGAGCGCACGCAGGCCGAAGCTGGCCAGCAGGGAAAACGCCAGCGCGCCGCCAAAGCCTTCCCACGTTTTGGCCGGGCTGATGTGGGGCACCATCTTGTGTTTGCCGATCAGGCTGCCGACGAGATATGCGCCCATATCGCTGAACTTCGACACCGCGATGAGGTAGAGCACGTAATACTGCCCGACCAGCGCGCCGTCGATGCGCGGAGTGACGTAGATGATCTTGGTGATGCAATTGAACAGCCACGGCACGTAGAACAGTCCGAAAACCGTGTAGGCCATCGTCTCCAGCGGCGGGATGTCCCGGCTGGAATGCGTGAAAAACTGCCGTCCGAACACGCCAAGCAGGAAAATGAGCAGGCCGCCCGTCTCGAAGTTGTTGGCCGAGATAGCGTGGAAGGTCGGGTTGCCGAAGGCGCTCGCCTCGTACCAGAACCACGAACTACCCACCAGGAAGACCGTGGCGCAAATCATCCCGAAAATCCGGTAATTCGGCAGCCCCTTGTGGTCGAGCATCCCGTAGAATTCCCACAGCCCGCCGAGCGCGAAAAACGCCACGAGAAAAAAATATCCGATGGGCTGCCCCGCCAGGAGCACGACGAATAACAACGACCAGAGCGTCACCGCACTCGACAACCGCCGCACGAACACCGCCCGCTTACTACGCGTCACGACCACCGGCGCGGCCGGCACGGCGGTGTCGGGAAGCGCTGGCGCGGAAGTGGCGGAGTCTGCTTCGGGCATCAGGCGCACACCATCCAAGAAGGCGCGCACAAAGTAAAAAGCAAAATTCTGCGGTCCGTGCGAGAGGCTTTGATCGAGAAAGACTACAACCGCGCTGCGATCTTCTGGAATGCCTTCTCTAAAATGTCGGCGCGCTCTAGCAGCGGTTGGTGTGATTCCTCACGGCTCCGACAAAACGCCTCCAGCGGCGCGTAGACCTGCTCGGCTTTACTGTAGAACCCTTCGACCGCCTGCCGGATCAACCCCGCCACCGTTTCGCTCAACTCCGCCTGCCGTTCCCGCATCTGCGCGCGGTAGGCTTCGACGATCCTCCGCCGACTACCGGATGCCACGCCGAAACCAAGCAAGATTGTCACCATCGCAAGTGCCGCCAGCGCGTAGCCGACCCACGCCGGGACCACCCCGGTCCCCAGCAGCACGCCCCCCGCGACGATCAGAAATAACCCCACCCACCACGGGCGGCGCACGGCTGTCGCCACCTTGGCGAAGGACGCTTGCAACTCGTTCTCCAGCCGGTCGTCGGTCAGGCTCTCGACCGTGGCGACCTCGATTTTCTCCGTGAGCCGGGGGCGCTGTTCCGCGAAATCCACCGTCCCGTCCGCCAACCGCTCGCGCGCTGCGGGGCTGAGGTTCGCGCGCATGCTCTCGCTCAGTTGCGTCCAGACGCTGCGCAGTTCGCCCTCCAACAGGTCGAACGCGTGCTCCATTTGCCGGGAAACAGCCGCGTGCAGCATGCTCTCGAAGTTGCGCTGGAAATGATGCAGCCAGCGGTCGTTCACCCCGAACGCCAGCCCTAGCGAGGCGGCCGGGCGCAGCTTTTGCGAAAGAAGGTGTTCGCCCTGGTGCTGGCAGCGGGAAAACGCGGTGTCGATCCCTCGCAAAAACGCCTCCACCCCGAGGTCCGCCCGGCCGCGATGTTGCGCCACGGCGGCCTGGAGGCGGTCGAGTTCCGCGCGGTCGGCGGAAACCGTGCCGGAGTCGCTCCGCGTGCCGCCGACGAGGTCGCCGAGGATCACCCGGGCCGTGCGGTTGACGCTGCGCAGCTTTTCGAGTCTGATTTCCCCGGTGCCGACGATCTCATTGATGTAGTCCTCCAGCGGACCGAAACGGCTTTCCTCCCACAAACGCACCTTGTCCACGCCGATCGTCTTGGAGAGGAATGCCTTCTTCGCCGACACCGCGAACACCGGAAACGCCTGCCCGAAGCGTCCTGTCACCGTTTGTTTCAAATGCTGCACGACCGCCTGCACCTCGCGTTCCTCGCGCAGATCGGCCTGCTGGACGACGAACACGACATTCTTGAGCCATTTCTTTTGCAGATGCTCCAGGAATTGCCACGCGCTCGCCCCCCACGGATTCACGACCGAAAACACGAACAGGATCAGGTCCGCCAGCGGGGCGAATTGCTCGGTGATGCGCTGGTGCTGGGTGACGATGGTGTTCGTGCCCGGCGTGTCCACGATGTTGAAATCTCGCAGGAATCCAACCGGCTGGTGATGCTCGACGAGATCCGGGTGCAACGGCACATCGCGTGCCTTTTCGCCGTACTTGAAGACGTGGACGCGGTCCGTCGCCGGGAGGACATCCACCCGGCAGAGTTCCTTGCCGAACAGCGCGTTGAGCAGCGAGCTTTTCCCGGCTTTCACCTCGCCGACCACCACGAACAGGAACGGTTCGCGCAACGCCGCCTGGAGGTTGCCGAGGGTGCCGATCGTTTCGGACGGGGCATCGGTCTCCAAAGCGAGCGCCGTCAGCGAAAACAGGGCCGCGCCCAACTCAGCACGCAGGTCCAGGTAATCGTTGGCGATGGGGGTCGTGTAGGTGGTCGCCATCGCCTGAAATGCAAAATGCAAAAATGCAAAATGCAAAAGTCAGAAAGCAGGAGCCAGAAAGGAATGCTCGGCCATCCTCCTTCTGGACTTTTGCATTTTGCATTTTGCATTTTGCATTTTCTCACATTGTGCCGTCGATTTTCATGGGCAGCGACGGGTCAACGGTCGGCTTCGGCGTGGCGGGCGGACGCGATGTTTTGCCCTTGGCGGGGCCGCCGGGCGTGGCGCTCGGCTTCGGCGTGGGCGGCGGCTCGGGTTCGTTCATGGCAATCAACTCGGAAACCGTCACGAACTTGTATCCCTTTGCCATGAGCTTGTCGATAATTTCGGGCTCGGCTTCGACCGTTCCTTTGTGGATGTCGTGTGACAGGACGATGGAGCCGGGACGTACGCCCGTACTCTCCTTCCAGCCGTTGAGCACGCGGTCCTCGACCACTGCCGGGCCGGGATCGCGCCAATCGTCGGGGTCCACGTCCCAGAGCACCGTCGTGAAGCCAAAATCATCGTGGAACCACTTGCCCTGCGCCTTGGTGAAACTGCCGTAGGGAGGACGCATGAGTTTGGGCCGTTTGCCGATGGCGGCCTCGATGGCGTCGCTGGTGCGGTTTAACTCGGACCTGACCGCCTCGTCGCTCAGCTTGGCGAAGTTGGGATGCGACCAGCTATGGTTGCCGATTTCGTGCCCTTCGGCGACGGCACGCTTGAGGATGGCCGGGTATTCTTTCGCGTTCTGACCGACGACGAAAAAGGTCGCGTGGATGCCCTTCGCCTTCAGGATGTCCAGCAGCCGGGGGGTCAGGAAGACGTGGGGTCCGTTGTCGAAGGTCAAGGCGACATATTCCCCGTGGACGCGCACGTCGCTCCAGACCGTTTTTTCGGGTTTCGGCGCGGCGGCCGAATTGGAAACGGGGCTGGCCACGGGCGCGGCGTCCTGCGCGCGGACAGCGGAAAAGGCAGCGAGAAGGGCTGAGGCCGTCAGAAGCCAGCGGAAGGTAAAAAGCATGTTAGTCGGAAAAAGGAGAAATCGTGTTGTTGTCAGCAGAGAAATTTCAATATCAGGATTGTCGGCCAAGTTGGCTGAGGCGAATCAATCACTCGCCGATTCTTTCGGATGACTCATCGAAAGGTGGGAGATGTTCGTTTTCATACCGCTCGATCAGTGTGCCGATGACATCCATGAGCGAGGCCAGTGGATGACTTTCGTCACTGCCGACTTCATCCAATAGATCATCAAGCAAAGCGACGAGACGATCATATTCCTCAACCGTGCGTGGAACGAAGACAACTTGAGAAAGCTCCGGCCAATTTGAAAGGGACTGTTCTAGAGCGGCGGTCATGGACACGACTATTCTTTCCAGGTTCCAACATCGTATTCCTTGTGGGTCAGGACCGCACGAATAAAAATTTTACCTCGGTTGAAGTGCGGTACGGAAATCAGACGCACCTTGTTGCCGCCGATGTTGAACACCGTAAATCTACCCACCAGATCGGCACTTGGAAAGGTCTCGCGTAAATGAACGAACGAGCGAAACCGGCCTTTTTTCATCAGTCGATACCAATGGATCAGGGCGCTCCTCGCATCGGGATATTTATCGGCGAATTCGTGAAGTCTTTTTCTTGTGATGATGTGCATTGCGCCGATCCCTTGCCGAGGCTCGACCGGTCAAGAAAATTTTTGACATTTTTCCGCCAAATAGTGTGTATCGCGGATTTTGACTATTTCCGAAAACGCCCCAGCAGCAGCGAGAGTTTCTCCGCCGTCGCCTCCGGCCAATGGTCGGGCTGCGTGACAATCGCCGTGTCCAGCGCGCGATGCTCGGGCCAGTCCGCCGCAGTCGGCAGACGCGGGATGACCCGGGCGAGAATCTGTTTGCCCGTTTCGGCGTTGGCGATGAGATGGCCGATGACGGTTTCCACGTTCACCGGGACTTCATCGGTCTTCCAGCAGTCGTAGTCCGTAACGAACGATACGCTGACCATCGCGATCTCGGCCTCGCGCGCCAGCTTGGCCTCGGGCAGGTTCGTCATGCCGATGATGTCGAAGCCCAAGTGCCGGTTCGCCAGGGACTCCGCGCGGGTCGAGAACGCCGGGCCGTCCATATTCACGTACGTCCCGCCGTCATGCACGGGCAGGCCGAGTTCGGCCGCGGCCTCGTATACCAGTTTGCGTAACGCCGCGCTCGTCGGCTCGGCGAAACTCACGTGCGCGACGATCCCGCCGCCGAAAAACGTATGTTCGCTCCGCCGGCTGGTGCGGTCGAAGAACTGGTCCGGCAGAACGATGTGACGCGGGGGAAATTCCTCTTTCAGACTGCCCACCGCCCCGACGCTCAGCAACCAGCGCACCCCCAGCGCACGCAGGGCATAGATGTTCGCCCGGTGCGGGATTTCCGTGGGCAGCAGCCGGTGCCCCCGCGCGTGCCGCGGCAGAAAGTATACCGACCGGCCCGCGAGCCGCCCGGCGATAATCGCGTCCGAGGGCGGACCGAACGGCGTATCCACGTTCATCTCGCGCACTTCTGTCAGTGCCTCCATCTGGTAGAGACCACTGCCCCCGATGATGCCGACAGAAGGTTCCAATTCTTGAGCCACCATAAATTAACGAAAAATTGCGAGGGCTTGCCGCCGATTTCGGCCCGGTTTACGAACCCTCGCCGTGCGGGTATACTTCTGGCTGTCCGACCCGGCGCTGGCAAGTGTGCGTTGGCGAAACTTCACGCGGCCGGCGCTTACCCTGGTCCTCTTCACCGCTCTGCTCCTCATGGGATATTATCTACGCGACCATGATGGCTTGCGATCCGCCGGTTCGACGGACGCACAAAAAGCGCGCGCGCTGCTCGAAACAGGCACCACCCAGCAGCGGCACGGGGCGTTGCGCCGGTTGATCGAATTGCGCGCTGAGGCGGAGCTGGTCCACTGCCTTGCCGTGCCCGATCCCGCCGTGGTGCAACTCGCGATCACCGGACTCTGGGAATGCTGGTTGAACGAAGCGGGACCCGACGCCCGACGCGCGATGGAGGCGGGCGTCGAAGCCATGAACACCGGCGATCTGACGGCGGCGGCGGCAATCTTCAAAACGCTGCTGTCGGCGCACCCGGGTTGGGCCGAGGCACCCAACAAGCTCGCCACGGTGCTCTATCTCCAGGGGCGCCCGGAAGATTCGATCACGTACTGCCATCAGGTCGTCACCATGAAGCCGGACCACTTCGGTGCGTGGAATGGCATGGCGATTTGCGCCATCCAGACCGAGGACTGGCGGCTGGCTTTGCGGGCGGTCGAGGAATCGTTGCGGCTCCAGCCCCATTCGCCCTCCAACCGGCAGCTTCTCCAACTCATCCAATCCCGGCTGAGGCAGAAGGAATCTTGAACTGGCTGGCCGTGGATCGTTTCCGGTTCCGATGACGAGTCTACCTCTGCCAGACCTCACCGGCGAATGGATCGGCCGTTATCCCGGCCACTTCGACGAGATCGTGACGATCACCCAGGACGGCGCGAGCGTGGTGGCCGTCAAGATCACCGGTGACGAACACGTTCCGGCCGGGGAAATCACCTGGCGCGCGGACCTGGTCACGCTCAAGGGCGACGGACACGTGGCGGAGCGGGAGTTCCATCGTCCGCGTTTCGTGCCGGGCCGGTTGGAGGTCATTCATTGCGACCTGATCGTTTTCTATTGGGAGAACGTCGGCTCCGTCGAGTACCGGCGGGATGACTAACCCCGTCTCGACCAGTGACGCACCGCAGGATGTCCAGCATCCGTGCGTTGGTCGCGGCGTCCTTGACCGCCACCCGAACCGCCCGCAGGCCCAGCCTCGGGCTCATCGCGGAGGCGTCGCGCAGAAATAATCCGCGCGCCTCGCACCGGCCGATCAGTTCGGCGGCGGTCGGTCCGGTATCCGGCAGGTGGGACAACAGAAAATTTGCCGTGGCACCGGGCACGACCTTCCAGCCGAGGGCACCCAACTCCCCGGCGAGGTCAGCCCGCAGACGGTGGGTTTCCCGGTAGCGGGCCGCGTAGTATTCTCCCGCTTCCAAAGCCCGCACCGCCGCCACCTGCGCCGGCAATCCTACCACCCACGGCGGGGTGAACGCCCGCAGCCTCCCCAGTTGCGCCGTCCCCCCGCACAGGTACGCCGCCCGCATGCCGCTGAGGGCGTAGGCCTTCGACATCGACTTGCACACCACGATGTTTCCCGTGCTGGCGGCGAATCGTTCGAGCGATTGCTCAGCGCCCGCGTAGTCGATGTACGTTTCGTCGATCCAGACCCGGGTGCGCGCGGGCACGGCGACGCGCAGGACGGTCTCCAGTGCGTCGCGCGGGATGTGCCGGCCCGTGGGGCTGTTCGGGTTGACCAGGACAACCAGATCGTACCCGCGCCCCAGGGCCGCCGCGAGCGTGGCGAGGTCCACGGCGTAATCTGTTTCACGCGTGAGCGGCAGGCGGTCCACGGCGCAGGAAAGCACGCGTTCGAGCACATGCGCGTATTCTCCGTAGGTCGGGTCGAGCAGAAGCACGCGCGAACCCGTCCCGAGCCACCGGGTGAACGCGCGGAAAATCAGGTCCGAGGAACCCGCCCCCAGGAGCAGGTTCGCGCGGGGCACGCCACGGGTCTCGGCCAGGGTGGCGACCAGTCCACCGCCATCCGTCGGCGGCGAGGTCCGCACCAGCCAGGGCAGAAATTCATGCAAGGTCTCGATCACGCCCGGCGCAGGGGGAAACCAGGCGTCGAGAACATCGGCGTTGATGATTTGCGGCCACCGCTCCAGGGCGTCGAACCGCTCGCCAATCGCCTGAAAGAAACGTCCACCGTGAAAACACGGTGCGGACGCCGGTTCCGCTGTTCCTTTACCGAAAGCCGGGTGGCATCCGTGGTTCATGGCGGGAAGCATGCCTGCGCCCGGTCCGTCGTTCACATCGATAATCCCGGTGCAAACATCGTCCAAACCGATGCAACCGCCCGGTCTTCCGACCCGCCGGACGCCGCATTGCTATCGCCATTTGCACATGGTATCTTGCTCTGTTTCGCGCGCGGACCTGCGTGCTGCCGCGCTTCATTTTCACTCAATGGACCCTGATAATCGCCCCCCCAAGGACAACAAGCCTCCCCGCCCCGGCGCTCCGGGTGGAGGCGATCCGAATTTCAACTGGCGCTCGCTCATCATCATTGCCATCGCTTTCGGCCTCATCGCCGCGTACTGGATCGTCCGCAACGGCCCCAACGCGAACTCGAAGGAGATCGACTACGATCAGTTCCTCCTGGCGTTGAACGACCACCAAATCTTCAAGGATGAGAAGCATCCGCTCGAACTCCTGATCGACGACGGCAACACGACCCAGACCCTCAGCGGCTATTATTCGAAGCTGATCCCGGCCCGTGCCGAGACGGCCGAGGCATTTCATACAACCGTCCTGCTCGACTTCAACAAGGACCTCGAAAAACGCCTCGACGACGCTCATCTCCAGCTCAGCAAGATTCGCAACCGCTCGAACGTCCTGATGACGACGCTGCTGAGCTTCGCGCCGATCCTGCTGTTTTTGTTGATCCTCTATTGGCTCTTCCGCCAGCAGATTCGCATGGCGGGCAAGGGCGCGATGAACTTCGGCAAGAGCAAGGCGCGCATGATGGCGCGCGACAAAAACAAGATCACCTTCAAGGACGTGGCCGGCGTGGACGAGGCCAAGGACGAGGTGCAGGAACTCGTCGAGTTCCTCAAGGACCCGAAGAAGTTCCAGAAGCTCGGCGGGCGCATCCCCAAGGGCGTGTTGATGATCGGCTCCCCCGGCACGGGTAAGACGCTCTTGGCCCGTGCCATCGCCGGCGAGGCGGACGTGCCGTTCTTTTCGATCAGCGGCTCGGACTTCGTGGAAATGTTCGTCGGCGTCGGCGCGAGTCGCGTGCGCGATATGTTCGAGCAGGGCCGCAAGAGCGCGCCGTGCCTGATCTTCATCGACGAAATCGACGCGGTGGGCCGTCATCGCGGACACGGGGTGGGCGGCGGCCACGACGAACGCGAGCAGACCCTCAACGCGCTCCTCGTGGAGATGGACGGTTTCGACGCGCAGGAAGGCATCATCATCATCGCCGCGACCAACCGGCCCGACGTGCTCGACCCGGCGTTGTTGCGTCCCGGTCGTTTCGACCGGCAGGTTAACGTCGCGCTGCCGGACGTGAAGGGCCGCGAGCAAATTCTCAAAGTCCACGCCAAGCGCGTGAAGATCGCCGAAGGCGTCGAGATGGACACCGTCGCCCGCGGCACGCCGGGGTATTCTGGGGCGGAACTGGCCAACGTCATCAACGAGGCGGCGCTGCTCGCTGCCCGACGCGGTTTGCGGGCCATCACCTTGGCCGAACTCGAAGAAGCGCGCGACAAGGTGCGCTGGGGCCGCGAACGCCGTTCGATGGCGCTCAGCATGAAGGAAAAGGAGAACACCGCCTACCACGAGGCCGGTCACGCGCTTCTCAACGTCGTACTGGCGCACACCGATCCGTTGCACAAGGTCACCATCATCCCACGCGGGCCTGCGTTGGGCATGGCGATGTACTTGCCCGAACAGGACAAGTTCAGCGAACGCAAGCTGGAGATGCTCGACCGCCTCGTCGTGACGATGGGCGGCCGGGTGGCGGAGGAACTCGTCTTCGGGGACGTGACCAGCGGCGCTTACGGCGACATCCGACAGGCTACGCACCTGACCCGTTCGATGGTCTGTCATTACGGCATGAGCGAAAAGCTCGGCATGGTCAGCTACGGTGAGAACGAGGAACCGACGTTCCTGGGTCGGGATATGGGCCGTTCGCGCGATTACAGCGAGGCGACCGCCCAGGAGATCGACAAGGAGGTCAAGCAATTCTGCGACAACGCCTATAATCGGGCGAAGGAGATCATCACCGAAAAGCGTGCCAGCCTCGACGCCATCGCCAGGGCGCTTCTCGAATACGAGACGCTCAACGGCGAGCAGGTCAAGGAATTGATCGATACGGGCACCATGCGTAATCCGCCCAAGACGGGTCTGACCCAGGCGACGCCCATGCCGCCGCCGCCGAAGACCCCGGTCAAGGAACCGGAAGGCGGCGTGATCATCGCGCCGGATTACCCGTCCGGCTTGACGGAAGCGCCCGTCGGCGCTTGACGGCGGTTGGTCGGACTGACAGCGGCCACCCGCGAAGGGCAGTGGACGCCGCGCGGAGGTTTTGGCTTGCCGAGTTCGGGCAATCGTTGTTCGATGTGCCTGTTCCCGCGCTCGCCTTTCCACCCTGCGGTCCACTGCTGATTTCCGAGTGATCCCCCGCCGAGCTTCCTCCTTCGTGTGGTGGGGTGCCATCGCGTCGCTAACGCTCCTCGCCCTGTCCGGCTGCGGAAAGCCGTCCGGTGACAACCGCATTGTCCTCAAATACTGGGATAAGTGGACGGGTTTCGAGGCCGACGCGATGCGCGCGGTCGTCGATGACTTCAACGCCAGCCAGAGTCGTATCCGGGTCGATTACAGCGCCGTCAGCCAGATCAACCGCAAGCTGATGCTGGCCACCGCCGGCGGCGTGCCGCCCGACGTGGCGGGGCTGTTCGGCGAGGACATCCCTGTCTACGCCGAGAACAACGCCTTGACCCCGCTCGACCACTACGCCGCCGGGGCGGGGATCAGGCGCGAGGATTACATCGACGCGTTCTGGCAGATTGCCTCGCACCGGGGCGTTCTCTTTGCCCTGCCCACGACCCCGACCATCACCGTCCTGGTCTGGAACAAGAAAATGTTCCGCGCGGCCGGCCTCGATCCCGAGCAGCCACCCCGCTCCATCGCTGAACTCGAAGCCTTCAACGAGAAACTGCTGCGCCGCCGCCCTGACGGGAGCATCGAGCAAATCGGCCACCTGCCCAACGACCCGTTCTGGGTGGCGGCGGCGTGGGGTTATTGGTTCGGCGCGCGGTTCTGGGATGGCAATTCCAAGGTGCTCGCCGATGCACCCGAAAACGTCGCGGCGTTTCGTTGGATGAACACCTACCCCGAGCGTTTCGGAGGACGCGAACTCCTCGCCCTCAAGGATGGCTTCGGCGCGTTCGCGTCACCGCAAAACCCTTTCCTTTGCGGCCGGGTGGCGATGAGCCTCCAGGGCGTCTGGATTTACAACTTCATCAAAAATTACGCTCCGCCGGATTTCGAGTGGGGCGTCGCGGCCTTCCCGTCGGCCGATCCCGACCGGCTCAAGGACGTGACGACGGCCGGGGCGGACGTGATCGTCATCCCGGCGGGCTCGCGGCATCCACGGGAGGCTTTCGAGTTCGTGCGCTACGTCAGTTCGCAAGGGCCGATGGAAAAACTGTGTCTGTCGCAACGAAAATTCTCGCCGCTGCACAGGGTCAGCGAGGATTTCTATCGCCAGCACCCGGACCCGTACATCCGCCGGTTCGTGGAGTTGGCCAACAGCCCGAACGCTCACATCCTGCCGCGCATGACCACCTGGAACGTGTACAACGCCGACCTCCTCGACGCCGTCACCCGCATGTGGTCGGGCCACATGACCGCCGTCGAGGTGCTCGCAGGCGTGCAGAAGCGCGAGCAGTCCAACTACGACCACCGCCTCGAACGCTGGAACCGCGACGCCAAAAAACTCACCGCCGAATGGGCCGCCGGACGATGAAAATGACCCGCGAGGAAAAACGGCGGCTCAGAGTCGGCTTGACCTTCGTCAGCCCCTGGCTCCTGGGCTTCGTTCTCCTGACGGTTTACCCGCTGCTGAGCATCGTTTACCATTCCTTGTGCGACTGGTCGGTGCTGATGCCGGCGTCGTTCGTCGGATTGTCGAACTACCGCGATCTGTTCACCGACGAACTCTTCTGGAAGGCACTTTCCAACACGATTTTTTACGCCGCGTTGGCGATCCCGATGGGACTGTTCATCTCGCTGTTCCTGGCGATTCTCCTGAATTTCAACGTGCCGGGACGCGGGATTTTCCGCACGGTTTTTTTCCTGCCCTCGCTCGTGCCCATGATCTGTCTCGCTGTGCTCTGGCAATGGCTGCTCAACGGCGAGGTGGGCCTCGTCAACGATGCACTGCGCCCAGTCCTGCGCGTGGTCAATTCCCTGCTGAACACCCACCTCGTCGCGCCGAATTGGCTGCAAGATGCGCGCTACGCGAAGATCGGGTTGGTGTTCACCGGACTGTGGGGCGTGGGCCAATCGGTGGTCATCTATCTCGCGGGTTTGCAGGACGTGCCGCGGCATTTGTACGAGGCGGCGGAGATCGACGGCGCGAACTTTTTGCAGAAGACCTTGCACATCACGCTGCCGGTGCTTTCGCCGGTGATTTACTTCAATACCATCATGGGTCTGATCGGCTCGCTCCAGGTTTTTGCCGTGCCTTACGTGATGACGAACGGCACCGGCGGCCCGGAGCAGTCGATGCTGTTCATCGCCACCTATTTGTACCAGAACGCGTTTGATTATTGGAACATGGGCTACGCCTGCGCCATCGGGTTGGTGCTGTTCCTGATCATCCTCGCCCTGACCTTTGCCGCCACACGCCTTTCCGAGCGTTTCATCCACTACGCCGCCAAGTAAACCGCTCATGGTCCGTTTCTTCAAAACCGATTGGTTGAACGCCGCCGTGTTGGCCCTGCTGGTCCTGTTCGGGATCATTTTCCTGCTGCCGTTCGCCTGGATGGTGTCCACGTCGCTCAAGCCGCTCAACGAGACGATGAGCCTGCCGCCGCGCTGGATTCCCTCCACGATCCAGTGGCACAACTACCCCGACGCCATCCACGCGATGGGCCGGTTCTGGCGCTACGCGGGCAACTCGCTCTACCTGTGCCTGCTGACGGTCATCGGCACGGTCACGAGCAGCGCGTTGGCGGCGTACGGATTTTCGCGGGTCGAGTGGCGCGGGCGCGACCGGCTGTTCGTGGTGTTGCTGGCGACGATGATGATCCCGTTTCCGGTCGTCATGGTGCCTGTCTTCGGGTTGTTCAAGAGCCTGGGCTGGCTGGGCAGCTTCAAGCCGTTGTGGGTGCCGTCGTTTTTCGCCGGGGCGTTCAACGTGTTTTTGCTGCGCCAGTTTTTCCTGACGCTGCCCGCCGATCTGACGGAGGCGGCGCGCATCGACGGGTGCAGCGAATTCCAGATTTTCTGGAGGGTCATCCTGCCGCTGTGCCGTCCGGCGCTGGTGGTGGTGACCCTTTTTCAGTTCATGGCGACGTGGAACGATTTTCTCGGGCCGCTGATCTATCTGACGGAACAGAAGGATTTCACCCTGACGCTGGCCTTGCAGAGTTTTCAGAGCCAGAACGGCGGAACCTCGTGGCATTTCCTGATGGCGGCCTCCACCCTGGTCGTGCTGCCGGTGCTGGCCCTGTTCTTTTTGGCGCAACGCACTTTCATCGAAGGCATCGCCACGACCGGCGGCAAGTGAACTGTCTCCTGATTCTGCGGGGTTTACAGCGCGTTCGGCGCGAACCCGGGGTTGCGGTTCCCCGTGGATGCCTGATAGGATGATCCTTCATGGCTTCCTCCTCCCAGGGCCTGCCGACGAGGTCTTCTCTCGCGGCCCGTTGCGTCGGTAACCGCCGACTCGCGGGTGTGTTCGCGGCGATGGCGCTGGTGGGCGCGATCAGCCTGCACGCCGCGAGCCCGCCACCGGCCGCCAGTCCCGGGACGACGCCCGATGCCGACGCACTCTACGCGTCGGCCGTCGAGGCGTACAACCGTGGCGACTACCAGGCCGCGGCAACGACCCTCGGCGCATCGCTCGCGCAAATTCCGCCCGACAGCGCGCTTGCGGGCGAGATGCGTTTCCTTCTGGGCAACGCCGAGTTCGCCCTGTCCAGATACGACGAGGCACAAAAAGCGTACGAGCAATACCAGCATGACGATCCCGGCGGCCCGCACCGGGAAGAAGCGTTTTACCGGATCGCCTTGGCGACGCTGTTTGCGGGCAAGTTCGACGATGCGCTCAAGCGGGTGGACGATTACCTGCAACGTTATCCCGAGGGCGCCTTCGTCATCGATGCGAATTACCGCCGGGCACAGTGTCTGTTCGCCACGCAAAAGAACGATGAGGCCGTTGCCGCCTGCCACGACTGGCTGCGGCAGTACCCACAAAACCCGCAGCGCGGCGAGGTGCTTTCCCTGTTGGGCGACGCGCAGGCTGCCGGGGAGCACCCGGACGAGGCGCTTGACGCCTACACACAAGCGTACAAGGCCGCTGCGAACGACGAGGTGCTCGGCTACACGATCACGGCGGCGGCGAAAATCCTGCAAAAGCGTGGCGACTGGCCTGCTATCGGGGCGATGTTCGAGGCGTTCGTGCGCGAACATCCCGATCACCCGATGGTGGCGACGGCGATGTCATGGATCGCCCGCGCCGATACGAAGCAGGGCAAGATCGAGGAAGCCAGGCGGTTCTTGGCCGCCAACGTCAAAAGATTCATCGCCGACCGCCACCGCGCCGGAGTCGAGGCGCTGCTCGACCGGCTCGCCGCGCTCTGCGCGGACCAGAAATCGTCCACCGACGCGAGCGCCCGGCCTGCCGTTGACCCGGGTGCGGAACTCGACGCGCTCCTCGGAGAAGCTGAAAAGGACCCGGGTCCCACGGCCCAGGCCCGCCTCCTTTACGCCCGGGCCGTGCTCGCACGTCTGCGTGGGCACGAGGACGAGGCTGCGCGCGGCCTGTTGGCAATCGCCGCGAAGTTTCACCCGGCCGACCTGAGCGCGGCGCTGCTGGGACAGGTCGGCGACGCGTTGCTGGCCGCCGGCAAGCCCGACGAAGCCGCGCCGTTTTTCCACCAGATCCTCGACGAATTTCCCGACAGCGACGTGGCCGATTACGGCTACAATGGGCTGGGCGAGATCGCCCTCCGCAAAAAAGATGACGCCGGGGCGCTCAGGTTCTTTACAGACGGACTCGAACGGAACGCCGCCGCGAAGCTCAAGGAACTGACGCTCGGCAAGGCGAACGCGCTGCTGGGTCTCGGACGGTACGCGGACGCCAGGAAACTCTTCGAGCAGGTCGCCAGCTCGAAGGAATGGCGCGGCGAGGCGACCGCCGCCAGCGTGTTCTCGCTGGGTGAGATCGAGGCGCGGCAAGGGCGTTGGGCAGAGGCGAACGCGTACTACCAGCGCGTTTACGTGGCCTACCAACGATTCCCGTCGTGGGTGGCCAAGGCGTATCTGGGCAGTGCCGCGAGCCTAGAAAAACTCGGCAAGCGGCAGGACGCCATCAACACCTACCGGGACATGCTCCGCCACCAAAAGCTCTCCGACCTGCCCGAAACCGCCGAGGCCCGCCGCCGGCTCCAGGCGCTCGGCGCGGGTTGACTTTTCGCGTTCCCCTTTCCCTCATCTGACCGACCCGACACGGCGCACTCGAAGAATTCTCGCATTCTGCATTTTCCCGTTTTATTTATCTCTGAGCCTCCCATGCAAATTAAACTCCTCTCCCGCCTCGCTGCCGCCACCGCGGCGGTCGCTCTGTTCCTGCTGGCCGGCACGGCCGCGCCGGCGCAAACCGAGTCTCCGGCCCCCGCGCCCGCCGCCTCGCCCGCCCCGGCTGTCGAGAGCAAAACGACCCTCCTCGAACGCATCCGGCAGGGCGGCTGGGTGATGATTCCCATCGGCCTGTGCTCGGTGCTGACGGTTTACCTCATCGGCGAGGGCTACACGAGGACCTCCGCCAAACGGGTGGCTCCCCCCGACCAGATCAAGGCCGTCAAGGACTTCTTCCGTGGCGGTGATTACGTGGGTGCCTATAATTATTGCAAGGCCCACCCCTCGGCGTTGACCAACGTCCTGCGCGTGGGCGTCAGCTATCTGGGCGACGGCAAGAGCATGGCCGAGACGGCCATGAGCGAGGAACTGGCCAAGGAAAACTCCGGGGTGCAGACGCGCCTGAGTTATCTGTCGGTCATCGGCGTGTGTACGCCCATGATCGGACTGCTCGGCACGGTCACGGGCATGATGAGTGCGTTTTCCACGCTCAAGACCTCGGGCATCGGTGACCCGGGGGCGCTGGCCGGTTCCATCGGCGAGGTGCTCGTGGCGACGGCGAGCGGCCTTTTCATCGCCATCCCGGCTTTCGGAGCGTTTTACTATTTGCGCAACCGCGGGGCGGCGGCTTTGCACATCATCGAGGACACGGTCAACTCGCTCTTTCGCAAGATGCCTTACGAACACCTCGCCGGCGTGCACATCGGCGACGAGGAACTCTACGCGGCCGTGCCCAACTGGATTTCAGCCGAACAGGGCCACCACAGCGGGGTCAATGCCCCCGACGTGGATGCCGGCCACACCGTCGCCGCGCAGGCTCCGGCGGCCTGAGCGAATTTCAATCCTTCCATTTAAAAACACGATCCTGATATGGCTGGCGGCGGCGGCGGAGGCGAAGGGGAACCCGAGTTCCAGGTGGCACCGATGATCGATGTGCTGCTGACGATCCTGATTTTCTTTATGACGATCACCAGCGCGCAGGTTTTGCGCGTGGACAAGACCATCAAGCTGCCGGTGGCCCCGCAGGCACAGAAGAAAGCTACCGACCGCGCCGAAGCGATCATCAACGTGCGTTGGAAAGCGGCGTCCCATCAGGCGGAGTACGTATTCGATGACAAGGTGTATGCACGGGTGGACGATTTGACGCCTATCCTGAAACCCCGCCACGACGCGGACCCGAAATTCCGGGCGGTCATCCGTGGTGACGAAAACGTGCCTGCCGTGGCGATCTCGCTGGTGATGAACGCGTGCGGGGCAGCGGGGATCAGCGACATCGCGTTTTCGGCGATCAACAAGGAATAACGACCGATGCGCCTGCGCCAAAATCCCAACGAAGGCAGCATCGGCTTTCAGATTGCGCCGATGATCGACGTGGTTTTCGTCATCATGCTTTTTTTCATGGTCATGGCCGGGGCGGTCAAGCGCGAGAACGAGTTGAACACGACCCTGCCCGGCTCGGCGGAGACGAGCGGCAACACGGATTTCGTCGATGAGCAGATCATCGAGGTCTCGGACACGGGTGAGGTGGCGCTCAACGACGACCCCGTCGACAGCGTGCAAAGCAAGGACTTGCCGCAACTCACGGCCACGCTCATGCGCCTGAAGCAGAGTAGCGACGCCGCCAAGTCGCCCCTGGCGATCACGATTGCCTGCGAGCCGCAGGCCAAGTACGGCCGTGCGATCGACGTGCTCAACGCCCTCGCGGCGGCGAAGATCGACAACGTGACGTTCACCGTCAACGACGAGGAATAGCGGCGTTCCTACCTTTCAGGGACGCCTGCCACCTCGCCCAAGTCGGGGTTACCTCACGCCCGTCCACTGGTCCACCCAATCGTTGACCGTCTTGTTCCACAGTCGGCTGTTCTGCGGCTTGAGCACCCAGTGACCTTCGTCGGGGAAATACAGCATCTTCGACGGGACTTTCAGGCGTTGTAACGTGGTGAAAAGCTCGAATCCCTGCGCCACATCCAGCCGGTAATCGAGTTGTCCGTGGACGACCAGCGTCGGAGTCTTGAAATTCTTCGCAAACTGGTGCGGCGACCATTTCGCGTACGTCTCCGGGTTATCCCAGGGCGTGCCCTTGTATTCCCATTCGTTGAACCAGAGTTCCTCCGTCTCGCCGTACGCAGCTACGGCATCGAAGAGTCCGTCGTGCGACACGAGGCACTTGAAACGGTCCGTGTGCCCGAGAATCCAGTTGATCATGTAGCCGCCATAACTTCGCGCCAAGCGCCGCCTCGCGGTTCTTGTCGATGAACGGGTAAGTTTGCTCGACGTAATCGAGTCCCTTCATCAGATCGACGTACGGTTTGCCGCCCCAGTCGCCGCTCACCGCATCCGTGAATGCCTGACCGTAGCCGGTCGAGCCGTGCGGGTTGATCATCACCACCACATAGTTGCCCGTCGCGGCAAACAGTTCCGGGTTCCAGCGGAACGACCAGCTATCACCCCAGGCACCTTGCGGCCCGCCGTGGATCAGAAATTTCAGCGGGTATTTCTTGCTCGCGTCGAAGCCGGGCGGCTTGAGCAGGAAACCCTGTACGTCGGCGTCCTCCGCGCCCTTGAAAGTAAACGGTTCCAGCGGCGGCAGGTCGAGTTGAGAGAGCAAGTTGTCGTTGAGATGCGTAACGGGTGCAGAGTAGTGGCTAGCTTCGCCATTCGTAAACACGGTCGACAAATCCAGCCACGCGATTTCGCTAGGCGTAGAAACTTTCGTCCGCGAAAAGAACAAGGTCGATGCCTTTCCGGTCCGAAAGCCAAATCGCCTGCGTGCACTCCTGTGAGTACCGTTTGCGGTTGCGGCCACCCTGGGTCTACAGACGCGATATAGACTGGAGCTTCGCCGTGATCTTCAGCAGTAAAAAGAATGGATTGTGAATCTGGTGCCCACGTGACGCTTTCTACTGAGCGGTCGAATTCTGCCGTGGCGTCTGTGAGTTTGCCCGATTTGCCGGTCGTAAATCAGCAGAGCGAACTTATCGCTCTCAAACCCCGCCCGCGCCTGCGAACGCCACGCGAGCCATTTGCCATCGGGCGAATATAGCGGCGTCGAATCGCTGCCGGGGCTGGTGGAAATCTTCTTCGGGGTGCCACCCGCCAACGGCACGAGGAAAATCTCGTTGTTCGTGCTGGTGGCTTCGACCTCGTCGATGTTGCTCGTGTAGGCGAGTTCCTGGCTGTCGGGCGAGATGGCATAATCGTCCTGTCCGCCCAACGAAAACGGCGGCACGTCGTGGTCGCCTGGCGTCAGGTCGCGCGGTGCGGCGAGCAGATCGTGAGTATCAATTACGAAGAGGTGGCTGCGCTTGTTCTCCGTGAACGCATTCCAGTGCCGGTAGAAAAGATGGGTGAAGACCTGCGCCTTGACCTTGCTGTTCTTGAGGGCCTCGTCGCGTTCCTTGTTCGCGGCATCGTCCTTCGCGTCGGGGTAAACGGCGGACACGAACACCACGTTCTTGCCGTCCGGCGACCAGATCGCGCCGTCCGCGCCGGTCGAGAGAGCGGTCAACTGACGCGCCGGTCCCTTCAACGCACCCGCCGCCGGGTCGAACCCGACGATCCACACCTGCGCCGGGTCGGTCACCTTCGACGTGAAAATGAGTCGCTGGCCATCAGGCGAAAACCGCGGGCGCGATTCGTCGTTGTCGCTGGCGGGGTTTAGCCGACGCGAGTCGCCACCCTCCGCTGGCACGATCCAAAGGTGACTGCGCTTGGTGTTCGCGTCGAGGTTCACGTCCACGGCGTCGAAAACGACCCATTTTCCGTCCGGCGACGGGACCGGTTCGCCGACGCGCTTGACGGCCATCAGGTCGTCGAAGGTCATCGGGCGCTTGAGTGGCGGCACCAGGGCGGTCGCGGCGAGTGAGCCACCCGCGAGGATGGCAACGGCGAGAAAAGAGGTTTTCCAGAACATAGGCGTGGGCGATACGGCGTGCGTTTGCAACAGTTTGCCCATCGCGGTACGAACGCAAGCGCGCGACCTTCGCGCGAACGCCGATTTTTCTGCACCTATGCGCTCGTCCACCCGCCGCCTCGCCGTCTGCCTGCTGGCCGTCAGTCTACCCGCCGACGGGTCCGCGCAGCCGCCCGCGCCCCCCGTCCGGGCGTCGCACGCGATGGTCGTCACGATCCATCACGACGCCACCGACGCTGGCGTGGAAATCCTCCGGGCGGGAGGCAACGCGGTCGATGCCGCCGTGGCAGTCGGTTTCGCGCTGGCCGTCGTGCTGCCGCAGGCGGGCAACATCGGCGGGGGTGGCTTCATGCTCATCCGCCCGGCGAGCACGAGCCTCAACGGCGGCAAACCCGTCTTCCTCGACTACCGCGAGAAAGCCCCGGCCGCTGCCACCGCCGACATGTATCTGGACAAGAACCGCACCGTCGTCCCGGACCGCTCGCTGGTCGGCTTCCTGGCGTGCGGCGTGCCCGGCAGCGTCGCCGGGCTGACGGACGCCGAGAAACGTTTCGGCAAACTCGGTCTGGCCCGCGTCATGGCTCCCGCCATTCGCCTGGCGCGCGAGGGGTATGTTCTCACCGGGGACGAGGCGTACATGCTCCAACACGGGGACCATCTCGCGCCGTTCCCGGAGAGCGTCCGCATCTTTCAACGCGGCGGTGATTTCTACCGGCCCGGCGAGCGGTTCACGCAGCCCGATCTCGCCCGGACGCTGGAGCGCATCGCGGCAGACCCGGCCGACTTCTACCACGGCGAGATGGCCCGGCAGACCGCCGATTTCGTGCAGAAAAACGGCGGTCTCATCACCGTGGCCGATCTCGCGGCCTACGAATGCAAGGAGCGCCCGCCGCTCGTCGGCCGTTACCACGGCTACGAGGTCCTGACGGCTCCGCCGCCAAGCTCGGGAGGCATCGTCCTGCTGGAAATCCTCAACCTCCTCGCCGGTTACGACCTACCCAAGCTCGGGCCTGACCGGAGCGCCGGACAGATGCACATCATCACGGAGGTGTTCCGCCGTGCCTACATGGACCGCAACCAATACCTGGGCGATCCCGATTTCGTGGCGATGCCGCTCGCGCAGATGGCAAGCGCGGAATACGCCGCCGCGTGGCGCAAAACCATCGACACGCAGAAACCTTCGCCGTCGGCGACGCTGGTACGCCCCGCCGGTTTCCTGCCGCCTCCGCCGGCTTTCGAGGTGGCCCACGAGTCGCCGCAGACCACGCATTTTTCCGTCGTGGACGCGGACGGTAACGCCGTTGCGAGCACGTACACCCTCAATTTTCCCTTCGGCTCGGGCGTCACCGTGCCCGGACTGGGCTTTTTGCTCAACGACGAAATGGACGACTTCACCAGCAAGATGGACGCGCCGAACGGTTTCGGCCTGATCCAGGGACCGGCCAACGCCATCGCTCCGCGCAAACGTCCGCTCTCCTCGATGACGCCGACCATTGTCAGCGAAGCCGCCACGCCCGACGGCAAACCCGGCCGCCTGCGGCTGGTTCTCGGCACGCCGGGCGGATCGACGATCATCACCACGGTGGCCAACGATCTGATTTCCATTCTCGATAACGGTCTCGACGTACAGGCCGCCGCCGATGCCCCGCGCTTTCACCATCAATTTTTGCCTGACGTGCTTCAGGTGGAAAAACAATTTCCGCGTGTCGCCACCGATGAACTGGCTAAAGAAGGTTACCCGATCAGGCGCGAGGCGGAGTTCGACGAAAAATCGGTCGGTCAGTGGGGCGACAGCGAACTGATCGCGGTTGACCCGTTGACGGGCGACCTGCTCGGAGGCCAGGACCACCGGCACGGTTTTGGCAAGGCGGCGGGGTTCTGAAACGCGGACGCGACGCCAAGACCCGCCCGAATCCCCTTGCCCGGCCAACCGGGAACGCGCTAACGTCCCGTCCGTGCCCAGCCCGGCTTCCCGTGATCCTCTCCCACCGGGCCGCGGACCTTCGACGCTGATCGGTTACGTGGCCGCAGCCTCGCTCGCTCTCAACGTGGTGTTTGCCGTGTGGCTGTGGCGGACGCACCACCGGCAGGAGAAACGACTCGCCCGCCTGGAAGCGGCGGTGGGTTCCGCGCGGACGGCTCTCTCGCACGTGGAAGGTTCGCCCGCATCCGGCGACAAGGCGAGTCGCGGGGATCGTGTCGCGTTCCTGCTGGCGGCGGCGGGCAACGCCGATGATTCCAAGCACATTCTCGAAACGGTGTCGGTCCCGGAGACTGTTGAAATGGCCCGCGCGCTGCTCGCTCGCCCGGCCGCCGGTGACCGCAACGCGGCGCTCGACGCCGTCTTCCAACGCATCGCCGCCAACGACCCAGCCCGGGCCGTGGCACTGCTCGACGAGATGCAGGAACCAACCTTGCGTAACACCCTGGCCGTCCGCATCACAGCCCTCTGGATCGAGCAAAGTCCGGACGCGGCGGCCCGCTGGCTCGACGCCTCGGGCGAAACCGTCCTGGTCCGCGAGGCGTTCGACGCGCAACTGGCGCGGGCGGCGGTGCGCTGGTCGGCCTACGATCCCGCGTCGGCCACGACCCTGCTCGCCGCCCGCAAAACTCCCGGTGAGGCGTCGCAGGCGGCGCTGGCCAACGTCGGTGCCGAATGGGGCCGCAAGGACCCGGCGAGCGCGCTGACGTGGGCGCAAAACCTGCCCGCCGCCGATCCGCGCCGGTTCGGCATCGTGCAGACCATGCTCGCCGGCTGGTCCGAACGCGACCCGGCGGGCGCGGCGGCGTACCTGCAAACGCGTCTCTACGACGGCGGCGAGGGCGGTGACCTGTACTTTTCCACCGTCGGCCTCGTCGCGGAACGCTGGTCCAAAACCGATCTCAACGCCGCCGCGCAGTGGGCCGCTTCCCTGCCGAGCCGCCGGGCCCGGCGCGACGCGCTGCGCCGGGTGGCGGTGTCCTGGGCGTCGTCCGATTTGCCCGGGGCGGCACGTTGGGCGGGGACGCTCGCCGCCGATGCCGGGCGGGGCGACGCCTGGCAGGCCATCGTCGCCGCGTGGCCGGGCGGCGATTTCGACGGCGAGGGTGCCTGGGTGAGCAGCCTGCCGGCGGGACCGGACCGCGATGAGACGACCGCCTCCCACGCGGGAAAAATCGCTTCGACCGACCCGGAAAAAGCCTTGATGTGGGCGCGCACGATCAATGGGCTGGAAATCCAGGGGCGGATCATCGACGGGATTCTGTCAGGATGGGCACGCACCGATCCGCCGGCGGCGCGCAACTGGGCGGCGGCTAATGGCGTCAACGTGCCGCCTCCGATCCGTTAGCTGGAACCCGGGTATCCTGTCACGTGTGAGCCTTCGGACCGGCCGCGCACGCGGTACGTCCGGCGTCTCCTGCAAGTCCCGAGATGATCGGGGAAACGCTAAAATCGTGCCCGGTCGCAAAAAAGTTGCAAATTTCTGCTCTTTTTCGCCGCAGCCGTTTGACATGCCGCAGGAACGCCCGTAGAAGTGTACTTCCGCCAAACGGAGCTTTCCGGCACCTTCGTGTCCAGACATTACTAAAAGTCCCCGCCCTACTCTCATCAAACCGCAGGGTTTTCTGGGAGGGGGCTCCGTTTCGCCTTCAGCCAACCTCCGCGCCAGACCTATCGCCATATGTCAGAACGCCTTTATTTCGGAAAGATCAAGGAAGCCCAGGAACCGCCCAACCTCATTGAGGTGCAGCTCAATTCATACGTCGATTTCTTACAGAAGGATATCGTAGCCAGCAAGCGTAAAAACAGCGGCCTCCAGGCGGTTTTCAAGGAAGTCTTCCCCATCGAAAGCTACGACGACAAGGCCACGCTCGACTTCAGCCACTACGAAATCGGCGAGCCCAAGCTCAGCGCGCTCGAAGCCCAGCGCGAAGGCCAAACCTTCAGCGCGCCTTTGCACGTCACCTTCCAGTTGAAGGAAGAAAAGGGCACGAAGGAAGAGAAAGTTTACATGGGCGAAATCCCGCTCATGACCCCGCAGGGCACGTTCGTCATCAACGGGGCCGAGCGGGTGGTCGTCAGTCAGTTGCACCGTTCACCCGGCATCGCGTTCGAGAGCAGCATCCATCTCAACGGCAAGAAGCTGTATTCCTTCCGCATCATCCCGGACCGTGGTTCGTGGCTGGAAGTGCAGTTCGACACGAGCGACCTGCTCTACATCTACCTTGATCGCCGCAAACGCCGCCGGAAGTTCCTGGCGACGACGTTCCTGCGCGCCATTGGCTACGGCTCGGACGAGGCGTTGGTCAAGTTGTTCTACGCTGTCGAGGAACTCAAACTCAGCGACGAACTCGAAGACGAACTCCTGGCGAGCAAGGTGCTCATCAACGACGTGCGCGACGGCGAGATCACGGTGGCCCGCGCCTTCGAGCCACTGACCCGCTCGGCCGTCCGGTCGATTCTCGACCTCGGCATCACGACCGTGCCGGTCGTGGACATCAAGAACGACGACACCGTCATCAAGGCCATCAAGAAAGACCCGGCCCACGACGAGGAAGAGGCTCTGAAGGATATTTACCGCCGCCTGCGCCCTGGCGATCCGCCCACGGTGGCCAACGCCCGCGCGTTGCTCAAGCGGTTGTTCTTCGACCCGAAGAAATACGACCTCGGCCGCGTCGGACGCTACAAGCTCAATCAGAAGCTCTCGATGGAGACCGATCTGACCAAGCGTACGCTGGAGCCGGAGGATTTCATCGCCGCGATGAAGTATCTCATCGGCCTGCGCAACGACGAGGGCACCCAGGACGACATCGATCATCTCGGCAGCCGCCGCGTGCGGACCGTGGGCGAACTCCTTGCCAACCAGTGCCGCGTGGGCCTCGCCCGCACGGAGCGTCTGGTCAAGGAACGCATGACGTTGTTCGACGTAAACGTGGACGGCATGACGCCCCAGAAGCTCATCAATCCGAAGGCGCTGAGCGCGGTCATCCGCGATTTCTTCGGTCGTTCGCAGTTGAGCCAATTCATGGATCAGACGAACCCGCTGGCCGAATTGACGCACAAGCGGCGTCTGTCGGCCCTCGGGCCAGGAGGTCTGTCGCGTGACCGCGCCGGTTTTGAAGTGCGTGACGTGCATCCGAGCCATTACGGCCGCATCTGCCCCATCGAGACGCCGGAAGGTCCGAACATCGGCCTGATTTCGTCGATGAGCACCTTTGCCCGGATCAACGAGTTCGGTTTCATCGAGACTCCTTACCGCAAGGTGGACGACGGCCGGGTGACCGAGCAGATTGACTATCTGACGGCCGACCGCGAGGAGCATTTTCTCGTGGCCCAGGCGAATACGCCGATGGACAAGGACGGCAAGTTCACCACCGAAAAGGTGAGCGTGCGCTATCGTGGCGATTTCCTCGAAGTGGAGCCTGCCAAGGCCCATTACATGGACATTTCGCCCAAGCAACTCGTGTCGGTGGCGGCGGGATTGATCCCGTTCCTCGAACACGACGACGCCAACCGGGCGCTGATGGGTTCGAACATGCAACGCCAGGGCGTGCCGCTGCTCGTCAGCGAGTCCCCGCTGGTCGGCACGGGCATGGAAGGCAAGGTCGCGCGGGATTCCCGGGCGGTCATCGTCGCCGAGGGTGACGGCATCGCGGCCAGCGTGACGGCGGATTTCATCATCGTCACCAAGGACGGGCACATGCCCGACCCGAAGAAACGTCTGCGCCACGATCCGGATAACCACGTCTACGTGTACGAGTTGCGCAAGTTCATGCGCTCGAACGCGGGCACCTGCGTTAACCAGAAGCCCATCATCAAGAAGGGTCAGAAGATCAAGGCCGGCGACGTGCTCGCCGACGGTCCGAACACGGAGCAGGGCGAACTGGCCCTGGGCCGCAACGTGCTCGTCGCGTTCATGCCCTGGAACGGCTACAACTTCGAGGACGCCATCATGATCTCCGAGAAGGTGGTCAAGGAGGATATCTACACCTCCATCCACATCGACGAATTCGAGATCGGCGCCCGCGACACGAAGCTCGGGCCGGAGGAAATCACCCGGGACATCCCGAACGTCAGCGAGGAGGCCTTGCGCAACCTCGGGCCGGACGGCGTCATCCGCATCGGCGCGGAGGTCAAGCCGGGCGACATTCTCGTCGGCAAGATCACGCCCAAGAGCGAAACCGAACTCGCCCCGGAAGAGCGCCTCCTGCGCGCCATCTTCGGCGAGAAGGCGGCGGACGTGAAGGACACGTCGCTGACGGTTCCCTCGGGCACCTACGGCATCGTGATGGACATCAAGGTCAACTCCCGCAAGGAAGTGACCAAGGCCAAGCTCACGCCGAGCGAGACCAAGCGCCAGAGCAAGGCGGTGTCGGAAGACTACCGCAAGCGCAAGGAAGAACTCATCGAGGAGCTGACCGAGTCGCTCTCCAACGTGCTGCTGGGCGAGAAAATCCCGCTCGACGTGGTCAACGCGGAGACGGGCGAGATCATCATCCCGGCCAACCGCAAGATCACCAAGACGCTGCTGCGCAAGCTGGCGAGCGTGTACGATCACATCGACATCGACCCGAGCCCGATCCGCAACAAAATCCAGGAGATCATCCAGAGCTACGAGAGCAAGTTCTCCGAACTGGACATGGAGCAGGAGCGCGCCATCGACCGCGTGGAAAGCGGCGACGAGGTCGATCCCGGCATCATCAAGCAGGTCAAGGTTTACATCGCCAGCAAGCGCAAGCTCAGCGTCGGCGACAAGATGGCCGGCCGCCACGGCAACAAGGGCGTCGTCGCCCGGATCGTGCCGGAGGAAGACATGCCGTACCTCGCGGACGGCACCCCGGTGGAAATCTGCCTCAACCCGCTGGGCGTGCCCAGCCGCATGAACGTCGGTCAGGTGCTCGAAACGCACCTCGGCGTCGCGGCGAAGGCGCTCGGATTCAAGGTGGCGACGCCGGTCTTCGACGGCATCGACGAGAAGAAAATCCAGGATTACCTCAAGAAGGCCGGCAACGTGGAAGGCTACAACGTGGGTGCAGACCAACGGCAAGAGCCGCCTCTTCGACGGACGCACCGGCGAGGCGTTCGACCAGGAGGTCGTCGTGGGCTATATTTACATGCTCAAGCTCGGCCACCTGGTCGCGGACAAGATTCACGCCCGCGCGGTCGGCCCGTACAGCCTCGTGACCCAGCAACCGCTGGGCGGCAAGGCGCAGTACGGCGGACAGCGTTTCGGCGAGATGGAGGTCTGGGCGCTGCAAGCCTACGGCGCGGCCTACACGTTGCAGGAACTCCTCACGGTGAAGTCCGACGACGTGCAAGGCCGCACGCGCATCTACGAGACCATCGTCAAGGGCGACAACTCGCTGGAAGCCGGCACGCCGGAGAGCTTCAACGTGCTCATCAAGGAAATGCAGAGCCTCGGACTGGACGTGAAGGTGGGCGGTCACACGCCGACCTACGCGGACGCCAACGCGGCCTGATCTTTGAAATGATCGCAGAAATTCGTCGATTACTCGAGCTTGCGTCCATTTGTGCCGTTCGTCATTCACCTGACGGACGGCCGCGAGATACATGTATATACTGAAGACCACATTGCCATCGCTCCGACAGGCGCTCGGGTTGTGGCCTTCGAGAATGATGGCACCGCCAACATTCTCTCCGCGTCTGCACATGAGCTCGCATTACAGTGGACGCCGAGTCGGCAGAGTCCGTTTCCTAACACTTGTCGAGATGGCGGTCGTCAGTAGCGCTGCCGCCCATCTCAACAAATAATTTCCGCAGGAACCGTCTGATTCCCGGCTGCCTAACCCAAGCAGCCAACCAGCACCTATGAACGAACACAACCTTCGTGAAATCTTCGGAGAAGAACGCGCCGTCGGCTTTGACCAGGTCGGCATCACCGTGGCTTCTCCCGACTCGATCCGCTCCTGGAGCAAGGGCGAGGTCAAAAACCCGGAGACGATCAATTACCGCACGTTCAAGCCCGAAAAAGGCGGCTTGTTCTGCGAGCGCATCTTCGGCCCCACGCGCGACTGGGAATGCTCGTGCGGCAAGTACAAGCGCATCAAGCACAAGGGCGTCATCTGCGACCGTTGCGGCGTGGAAGTGACCCTCAGCCGCGTGCGCCGCGAGCGCATGGGCCACATCGAACTGGCCGTGCCCGTCTCGCACATCTGGTTCTACAAGTGCATGCCCTCCCGCCTGGGCCTGATGCTCGACATGAGCGCCCGGCAGTTGGAGCGCGTCATCTACTACGAGGATTACGTCGTCATCGACCCCGGCCAGACCCCGCTCCAGAAGACCCAGCTTCTCAACGAGGCCGAGTACCGCGAAGCGCAGGACCAGTACGGCGAGAATTTCCGCGCCGGCATGGGTGCCGAGGCGATCAAGGAACTCCTCTCGCCGTTGCGAACTCGCCAGCATCGCCAAGGAACTCGAAGAAGCGATGCTCAACACCAAGAGCAAGCAGATCCGCAAGCGTCTGGCCAAGCGCCTGAAGCTCGTGCTGGGCTTCTCGCAGTCGCGCACCCGTCCCGAGTGGATGGTGCTCGAAGTGCTGCCCGTCATCCCGCCCGACCTGCGCCCGCTCGTGCCGCTGGAAGGCGGCCGGTTCGCCACGTCGGACTTGAACGACCTCTACCGCCGCGTCATCAACCGGAACAACCGTCTCAAGAACCTGCTCCAGCTCAAGACGCCGGATGTCATCATCCGCAACGAAAAGCGCATGTTGCAGGAAGCCGTCGATGCGCTCTTCGACAACGGCCGCCACGGCCGCGCCGTCACGGGCGCGGGCAACCGTCCGCTCAAGTCGCTCTCGGACATGCTCAAGGGCAAGGGCGGCCGTTTCCGCCAGAACCTGCTCGGCAAGCGCGTCGATTACTCGGGCCGTTCGGTCATCGTGATCGGGCCGGAACTCAAGCTGCACCAGTGCGGCTTGCCCAAGAAGATGGCGCTCGTGCTGTTCGAGCCGTTCATCATCCGCCGTTTGAAGGAGATGGGCTACGTCCACACCGTCCGCTCGGCCAAGAAGATGATCGAGCGCCAGACGCCGGAGGTCTGGGACATCCTCGAAGAGGTGACCAAGGGCCACCCGGTGCTCCTGAACCGCGCCCCCACCCTGCACCGTCTTTCGATCCAGGCTTTCGAGCCGATGCTGATCGAGGGCGAGGCCATCCGCATCCACCCGCTCGTCTGCACCGCCTACAACGCGGACTTCGACGGCGACCAGATGGCGGTCCACGTTCCGCTGTCCATCGAAGCGCAGATGGAAGCCCGCATGCTCATGCTGGCGCCCAACAACATCTTCTCGCCTTCGAGCGGCAAGCCGATCACGACCCCGTCGCAGGACATCACGCTGGGCTGCTACTACATCACGCAGAACCCGCGCGTCGTCGGCGGCCTGAAGCCCGATCCCAACCAGCGTCTGCCGCTGTTCGCCGAGCCGCCGGAAGTGGAATTCGCCGTCAACGAAGGCAGCCGTCAAGACCCACGACCGCATCCGGTTCAAGAACCCGGATTTCGGTCAGAAGACGCTCTTCGGCGATCCCGAAAAGAAGGTCATCGAAACCACGGCGGGCCGCGTGCGCTTCAACCAGATCTGGCCGCAGGGCATGGGCTTCTTCAACAAGGTGGCCAGCAAGAAGCAGCTCTCGGACATCATCCTCAAGACCTACCAGCTCTCCGGTCAGGCCGGCACGGTCGAGACGCTGGACCGCCTGAAGGAACTCGGCTTCACCGAGGCGACCCGCGCGGGTATTTCCATCGGCATCTTCGACATGATCATCCCTGGCGAAAAGAAGGTCGAACTCGAACGCGCCTACAAGCAGATCGGCGAGGTGGAAAAGCAGCGCCGCCGCGGCATCATCACGGACGGCGAGCGTTACAACAAGATCATCGACATCTGGACCCACGCCGGTGACGAAATCTCCAACGTGCTCTTCCGCACCCTCGAACACAACGAGGGCCGCAAGGAAGTGAATCCGGTGTTCATGGCCGTCGATTCCGGCGCGCGCGGCAACCGCCAGCAGCTCAAGCAGCTCGCCGGGATGCGCGGCTTGATGGCCAAGCCCTCGGGCGAGATCATCGAGCAGCCCATCACGTCGAACTTCCGCGAGGGCCTGACGGTGATGGAATACTTCATCAGCACGCACGGCGCGCGCAAGGGTCTGGCCGACACCGCCCTCAAGACGGCGGATTCGGGCTACCTCACGCACAAGCTCGTGGACGCGTCGCAGAACGTCATCATCACCGACGACGATTGCGGCACGGTCAACGGCATCGTGGTCAAGTCGATCTACGAGGGCGACGAGGAAGTGGTGGACCTGTCGCACCCGCATCTCGGGCCGGGTCTCGTGCGAAAGCGTCGTCGATCCGGTCACCAAGAAGACGATCATCAAGACGGGCGACCTCATCGACGAGGTTCCGGCGGCGGCGGTGGTCAAGCTGGGCGTCGAGCAGCTGAAAATCCGCTCGGTGCTCACCTGCGAGAGCCTGCGCGGCGTGTGCGCGAAGTGCTACGGCCGCAACCTGGCCACCGGCAAGATGGTCAAGCTCGGCGAGGCGGTGGGCATCATCGCGGCGCAGAGCATCGGCGAGCCCGGCACGCAGTTGACGATGCGTACGTTCCACGTCGGCGGCACGGCCAGCCAGACGTTCAAGCAGCCGATCATCAAGGTGAAGAACGACGGCGAGGTCCGCTTCCACGACTTCCGCACCGTGCAATCGCTCGAAGGCAGCTACATCGTGCTGACGAAGAACGGCGCGGTGACGGTCAACGGCAAGGACGGCCGCGAACTCGAGCGTTACAACATGGTCATCGGCTCGGTCATCTCCTTCGGCGAAGGCGCCGAGATCAAGAAGGGCGACACCCTCGCCCAATGGGACCCGTACAACGTGCCGATCCTCACGGAAAAGGCCGGCAAGGTGGACTTCCGCGACATGATCCCGGGCGTCACCATGAAGCGCGAGACCGACGAGGCGACGGGCGTCATGGGCACGGTGGTCATCGAGCACAAGGAAGATCTGCACCCGCAGATCGTCCTGCTCGGCGACAAGAACACCGTCATCGCCAGCTACTCGATCCCGGCCGGCGCCCACGTCATCGTGGACGAAGGCAAGAAGGTCCAGGCCGGTGCGTTGCTCGCCAAGACCCCGCGCAAGATCGCCAAGACCAAGGACATCACGGGCGGCCTGCCGCGCGTGGCGGAACTCTTCGAGGCCCGCCGTCCGAAGGACGCGTGCGAGATCGCCAAGATCGACGGCATCGTCGAGATCGGCGGCAGCGTGCGCGGCAAGCGCAAGCTCATCCTCAAGGACGCGACCACCGGCGCGGAAGAGGAACACCTCATCCCGCTCACCAAGCACATCGTCGTCTTCAAGGGCGACTTCGTGAAGAAGGGCAGCCAGTTGACCGAAGGCTCGGTCGTGCCGCACGAAATCCTCGACATCTGCGGGCCGCAGGAACTCCAGGAACACCTCGTCAACGAGGTGCAGGAGGTCTACCGGCTCCAGGGCGTGGAAATCAACGACAAGCACATCGAGATCATCGTCCGCCAGATGCTGCGCAAGGTGAAGATCACCGAACCCGGCGACACCACGCTCCTCTGGGGCGACCAGGTGGACCGTCTCGACTTCGAGGCGGAGAACAAGCGCGTCGGCGAACAGGGCGGCAAGCCCGCCGAAGGCGCGCCGGTGCTGCTGGGCGTCACGAAGGCCTCGCTGGAGACGGATTCGTTCATCTCCGCGGCGTCCTTCCAGGACACGACCCGCGTGCTGACCGAAGCCGCGACCCTGGGCAAGGTGGACAACCTGCGCGGGTTCAAGGAAAACGTCATCATGGGCCACCTCATCCCGGCGGGCACGGGTTTCCCGACTCCACCGCGAGGTGGAACTCATCGAATTGGGCGAACCGATTGGCGACCCTGCGGTGGACGAATTGACGCCGGCGCTGGGCTGAGCAGGACCAGCTTGGCGAATTCAGTTTAGATCAGAGGCAGCCCTGCGAGGGGCTGCCTCTGATTGTTTTTGACGGGCGTTGACGCGGTTCTTCGCCGAGGGCAGTGTCTACGCATGAGCATCACCGGCATCATTGAGAACGGTTCGATCAAGCTCCCGCCGAGCATGCACCTACCCGATGGGATGCAGGTAGAGATCATGTTGCCGGAACCGTCTGATCCCGACGGCGGTCCACAACTTTCCAACGCGGCAGAGCAGCAGGTGGAACACGAGGCTTGGTTTGCGCAGTCAGCGCGACGCCTGCACGAGGTGTGGGATAATGACGCCGACGACGTGTACAATGAATTGCTCGCGTGACGACGTGATATTGCTGCCCATTCCGTTCACGGATTTGAGCAGCCGCAAGGTGCGTCCGGCAGTCGTGATCGGCTTCGGGACATATCCCGGCGACCTCTTTTTAGTCCCGTTGACCTCCCAGCAGGCTGGCGCAGCCTTTACACTGATGGACTGGCAGGCTTCGGGGTTGAATGTCCCGAGCGCGGTCAAAGTGCAGCTCGCTACGGTGGAATCATCGCTCGTTCGCAAGATCGTCGGCCGTCTGACCCGCCGCGACCGGGCTGCCCTCGATGTGCACTTGCGGCGGTGGTTAAATTTGTGATGTGCCGGCTGTCGAGAGTTGCTTTCCCACGCAAACCTGTCATGTTGTCCGCAATCCGGCGTCTTGACCGACGCCGGATTTTTGTCCTCTAAACCGCAGCCAACCCAAAACCACCGAAGGCAGAAACAAAGACCACCATCCGTCTGGAAGCAGGAATGTTCTTGCCTTCTGATTTCCGCTTTCCCGCAGTCAGCCACCGTATGAACGAAGACACGCAGCCGACCGAACTGATGACCGAACTGCTCGAAGCAGGGGTCCACTTCGGCCACCAGACCAAGCGTTGGAACCCGAAGATGAAGCCGTTCATCTTCGAGCAGCGCAACCAGATTTACATCATCAACCTCGGCGAGACCGTCAAGCCAACTCCACGATGCGACGGATTTCCTTGCAGCGGTGGCGCGCCGCAAGGGCAAGATTCTGTTCGTCGGCTGCAAGAAGCAGGCGCAGGAAGCCATCAAGGAAGCGGCGCTGGCGTGCGGCCAGTTTTACGTCAACCAGCGTTGGCTGGGCGGCACGCTGACCAACCTCGCCACGATCCGCCGTTCGATCGCAGCGGCTCAAGTACATCGAGGAGATCGAAAAGGCTCCCGAGTACAAGATGATGGGCAAGCAGGAACTCGCCGCCCTGGGCCGCGAGGGTGCCAAGCTCAGCCGCAACCTCGAAGGCATCCGCGCGATGGACAAGCTGCCCGACGCGATCGTCATCATCGACACGGCGCGCGAACTCAACGCGGTCGCCGAGGCGCGCCGCCTGAAAATCCCGACGGTGGCCATCGTGGACACCAACGCCGACCCGACGCTCATCACCCACCCCATCGCGGGCAACGACGACGCGATCCGCGCGATCCGCGTGGTGCTCGCCAAGCTGGTGGATGCGGTCATCGCCGGCAGCGGCGAAGGCAGCAAGACCGAGCAGCGCGACGCGATGGCGGCGGTGTCCGCTTGATCGCGTACGACGAAACAGGCATTCGTGAAGGCGAGTGTGAGCGGGCCGCGACGCGCGGTCTGCTCTATCTCGCTTTTCTACCCGTCCCTTTCTTAATCCTAATTCCCCAATCCCATCCTTTATGGCTGAAATTAATTCCCAACTCGTCAAAACCCTGCGCGACAAAACCAACGCGGGCATGATGGACTGCAAACGCGCCCTGACCGAAGCCGGCGGCGACCTCGAAAAAGCCGAGACGATCCTGCGCAAGAAAGGCATCACCAAGGCCGAAGGCAAGGCGTCCCGCGCCGCCAAGGAAGGCGTCGTCGCCGCCTACATCCACATGCAGGGCAAGGTCGGCGTGCTGGTCGAGGTGAACTGCGAGACCGACTTCGTCGCGCAAGCAACGAATCGTTCCGCGAGTTCGTCAAGGACATCACCCTGCACATCGCCGCCGTCCAGCCCGCAGTACGTGGACCGCGAGGAGGTGCCCGCCGCGCTGCTGGAAAAGGAGCGCGACATCGCCCGCAGCCAGGTGCGTCAACAAGCCCGCGAACGTGGTCGAGAAGATCGTCGAGGGCAAGATCGACAAGTTTTACAGCACGATCTGCCTGCTGGACCAGGTGTTCATCAAAGCGACCGACAACCAGACGGTCAGCGACCTCGTGAAATCGAAGATCGCCGAACTCGGCGAGAACATCGTCATCCGCCGCTTCACCCGCTACATGGTGGGCGAGGCGCTTGGCACCGCCAAGACGGAGGCCGAAGAGCCAGCGGAAGAAGCCGTGGCGTCGTAAGCAGCAGTTCCAGGTTTCATTGAAAGACCTCCGGCGGGCGCGACCTGCCGGGGGTCTTTTTGTTTTGTGGGTGGGAGTCGGCGCGTGGTATGATCCAACGACATGATGCCCGCGATGCTGCTTGAGGAACCGACGATCATGGAACGCGCGCTCCCGATCACGGTCGAGCAATACCATGCATTGTTTGCTCAAGGCCTGATCGGCAAGAACACGGAATTGCTCGAAGGCATCATCGTCGAGAAAATGCCCAAGTCCCCCTTGCACAGTTCCATCGCGCAGAAATTGTCAAGGAGGCTGCGGACGGTGATGGGAACAGCGTTCGATGTGCGTCAGGAACAGCCGATCACCTGTCGCCGCTCGGAACCCGAGCCTGATCTGGCCCTGGTGGCGGTCTCTCCCGAAGATTATGTGTCGGGCCATCCCCGGACAGCGGAACTTGTCATTGAAATCGCGGTTTCCAGCGCCGAGATCGACCGGCGCAAAGCGGCGATTTACGCGGACGCCGGGGTGCGTGAATATTGGATCGTCCTGCCCGAAACCCGTCAGATCGAAGTTCACACGAATCTGACCCAGTCACGTTACTTCGTGCAGCGAATCTTTTCCGAAGGGCAGACGGCGTTCTCGGAAGTGCTGCCAGCGTTGCGCGTCGAGTTGAACGGATTGTTCCCGCGCTAACGCAGCCAACCCAAGCCTGCACCGAGCGCGTCCTGCCAGCCGGGCGACACGCGTACGGCTTCCGGCTTCAACAGGTCGGCTAATCCGCTGGCGGGTTTTGCTTGCAATTCCAGCCCCCACCAGCCCACGTCCTACCAGCGGTCGAATTTGTAACCGACTCTCTCGTAGATCCCCACCAGCCGGAAACCCATCGCCTCGTGCAACCCGACGCTGCCGGCGTTCGGCAGGGTGATGCCTCCGTAGGCGTTGTAAAAGCCTGGAGCCGCATCACCGCGAACAGCGACGCGTACAGCGCCCGGCCCATCCCCGCTCGACGGAATCTCGCGTCGATATATACCGTCACGTTGGCGGACCACTGGTAGGCGGCGCGCGGATTGTGCGCGGATGCGTAAACGTAACCGGCGACGCCGACTCCCGGCAGTTCGCAGACCAGCCACGGGTGCGTCTGCGTGGTCGCCGCGATACGACGGGCCATTTCGGCGGCGTCGGGCGGGACCAGTTCGAACGACGCGACGCCGTCGGTGACGTTCGGCGCGTAGATGGCCGCGACGGCTGCGGCGTCGCGCGCCTCGGCCGGACGGATGACGGCGTTCCTGGCGGACACGTTTCCCGGGATAGCGGGTCCGCCGTCGGATTGTCGAGCAAACTTTTCGCGGGCGTTCGCGTCGGCGTCCGTGTTATCGTTGCGCTGCCCATGAAACGTTGCGCCTGGGCCAGCACTCCGCTGTTGACCGCTTATCATGACCAGGAATGGGGCGTACCCGTGCACGATGACCGGCGCTTGTTCGAGTTCCTGGTCCTCGAAGGCGCGCAGGCCGGCTTGAGTTGGGAAACCGTGCTCAAAAAGCGCGAGCGTTACCGCCAGGTGTTTGAAGCGTTCGACCCGCCGGCGTCGCGCGGTACGACCGCGCCAAGATCGCCGCGCTGCTTGCCGACCCGGGCATCATCCGCAACCGGCTCAAGATCGCTGCCGCCGTGGACGAAGCCCGGGCGTTCTTGAAGGTGCAGGAGGAGTTTGGCAGCTTTCGACGCGTACCTCTGGCGATTCGTCGACGGCCGACGCCTGCACGACCATGGACGACGGCGCGCGCCACGCGCACACCGGAGAGTCCGACGCGCTGAGCCAGGACTCAAGCGCCGCGGTTTCAGCTTCGTGGGCACGACGATCTGCTACGCCTTCATGCAGGCGGTCGGCATGGTCAACGACCACGAAAAAGGCTGCTTTCGCCGCGCCAGATCGGTGGCGAAAACCCCGGCCGGACGTGGCATTCCGCCTGATTCCGTGGCATCTTGGAATACGTCCCAGATGCCGCGCCGCTGCTCTACGAATCCCACATGCACACGCCGTTGTGCAAACACGCGGTCGGCCTGCCCGGCGAGTACGCCGCCGTCGCGGAGAAGAAGGATCTCAAGGGAATCATCGTCACCTGCCACGCGCCGATGCCCGACGGCTACAGCAGCCCATACCGCATGGGGTGGACGAATTCGACACGTACATGGCGATGGTCGCGGACGCCGCCGAGGAATGGCGCGGCCGGGTCGATGTCCGCCTGGGCCTGGAGAGCGAGTACGTGCCGGGTACCTCGGCTGGATCGAGCAACTGCACGAGCGGGCGGCAGTTTCACCATGTGCTCGGGCTCGGTGCATTGCCATATGCAGGAGTATCTCGACGCCTATTTCGACGGGCTCTGGCCGGAGTTCCAGCGCACGTATTTCCGGCATCTGGCGGAAGCCGCGGAGACCGGGCTTGTACGACACGCTCTCGCATCCCGGACCTCGTCAAGAACATGAACCCCGACGAGTGGAATCTGCCGCGCATCATGGACGATATTCGTCGCGCGCTGGACCGGATCGCCAGGCGGGCACGGCGATGGAACTAAATACTTCCGGCCTCAACAAAACGATCCCCGAGATGAACCCGGGACTCGAAATCCTGCGCGGAGATGCAGCGGCGCGGATATCCCGGTGGTCATCGGGGCCGACGCGCACAATCCCGGGCGGGTCGGTGACCGTTACCCGGAGGCGTTGGAGACGCTGAGCAGGCGGGTTACGAGGAGGTCAGTTTCTTCCTGGACCGCCAGCGCCAGACCGTGCCGATCGCGGAGGCGTTGCAGCAGAGCCTGCATGCGACTGCGCCAGCGGCGCACCAACCAAGGTAAGGCTTGCGTCTCTCCGAGCCGATCCAAGCTATCTACTCCCTCCCGCTCTGCACGTTTTCCCGGTGCTCAACGCCCGCTCGACGCTCTCCATGAGCTGGTTCAAGTCGTACGGCTTCGGCAGGAAACCCGTCGCCTTGCCCTTGAGCAGGTTCTCCGCGTCCACGTCCAGGCTGTAGCCGCTGGAAATCAGCACGCGCAGGTCCGGGTCCATCGCGCGCAGCCGCTGGAAACACTCCGGGCCGCTCATCTTGGGCATCGTCAGGTCCATCAGCACCAGATCGACCTTGCCGTTGCCGCCCTTCTCGAACTGCTCGATGGCCTCCACGCCGTTGCTCGCGGTCAGGATTTCCGTGGCGACCTCGCCCAGCGCCGTCACGCAGAAATTCCGCAGGTCCGGCTCGTCGTCCACGACCATCACCACCAGCTTGCGCTGCTGCAGCTCGCGCACGGCTGGCGGCGGTCGATGCAGCTCGTCCTCGTCGTTCGCCTTGGCGGTCACCGGCAGGAACGCCGAGAACTTCGTCCCCTCGCCCAGCGCGCTCGTCACCTCGATGAAGCCGTTGTGCTTCTTGATGATGCCGTACACCATCGCCAGCCCGAGGCCCGTGCCCTTGCCGACTTCCTTGGTCGTGTAAAACGGCTCGAAGATGCGGTGCAGCACGTCCTTGGGGATGCCCACGCCGTTGTCCTCGACTTCCAGGATGGCGTACTCGCACGTCGGCCGCCGGCGCCCGGTCTGCGCCTGCGTGTCGGAGCCGACCCGCGTGGAAATCGTGATCGTGCCCGTTGCCGCACGAGCGCGTCGCGCGCGTTGAGGATCAGGTTGATGAGCACCTGCTGAATCTGCGTCGAATCCGCCTCGATGTTGGGCAGCTCCTCGCCGGCTGGAACTGCACGTCGATGGACGCCGGCACCGTCGAGCGGATCATGTCCATCGTCTCGGCGACCAGCTCGTTGAGGTTGAAGATGTGCAGCACCGTCGGGTGCCGGCGGCTGAACGCCAGGAGCTGGCCGGTCAGTTCGGCCGCGCGGTTGGCGCTCTTTTCGATCTGGAGGAGCTTCTGGCTGGCGGACTCGTTGTCCTTCAGCTCGCGCTTGAGCAATTCGGCGTAGCCCAGGATCGTCGTCAGCAGGTTGTTGAAATCGTGCGCGACGCCGCCGGCCAGCGTGCCGATGCTGTCCATCTTCTGCGAGTGGACGAGTTGGCGCTCGACCTCCTTGTCGTAGGTGATGTCGCGGAAGAAGAACATCCGCCCGAAGATCTGCCCGTGCGCGTCGCGCGCCGGGCGTGGCGAAACGGTGCAGGTGCGTCGGCACGGCGTCCGGCACGTCGGAAACGAGCGTGATCTCGTCGATGCGCTCGGCCGTCGGGTCGGCGAGCAGGTCCTCGATGATGGCCAACTGCGCGTCCCAATCCGGCAGGATCGGGCGCACCAGGTCCATGAAATGCAGGTAGCTGTTGCCTCTCGACCTGCGCGCGCTCCAGCCCGAACAGCTCGCAGAACGACCGGTTGACCAGCGAGACGACCGCCGGCACGGGCGCGGGCGGCTGCTCGATGACCATGACCGCCACGTCGAGCGAGTTGAGCATGTTCGTCAGGTAGCTCGCCCGCTCGGCGGACTGGGCGGAAAGGAGGTTGTTCTCCAGCGCCATGCCGAGGATGGCGGCGGTGTCTTCGAGCAGTTCGCGGTCGAAATCCGTCCACGGCGACGCCGGGGCCGCCGCCGTGCCGTAACGTTCGAGCAGCAGCAGCCAGCTGTGCCCGGGCCGCCCGCGCAGGGCGATGCCCAGGTAGCGCGAGTACGCCGACGAGTCGGGATCGCCTTCCTTCGGCGCGTTGAACGGCGCCCGGGAATGCGGCACCGCGCCGTCGGCTTCCAGCGATCGGTTCCAGGCAGGCGCGCGACCATTCCTCCGGCGGCGTGCAGGTGGAGTAGCCGACGAGCGGATAATACTCCGCCACCGCCTCGGAAACGATGGTCTGGCGGCTCCAGTCGTGCGCCTCGTCGGGCTGCGCGGGCAGCATCCACAGGCAGGCGTGGTCGGCCCAGAGCAATTCGCAAAGCTGGCAGACGATGGTGTCCTCCGTGGTGGCCGCGCCGGTGAGCAGCTGCTCGCGCAGACGACGCCTCCAACTGGCGGCGCAGCCGGCGTTGCTCGGCCATGACGGCGGCCTCGCGGTTGGCCGCCGCCGGGGCGGGGCCGGCCGGCTCCGGACGACGCCGGATGCGCCGGCGCGCGGCCGTCGAGCGGTCAGCCGGAGCGGTGATGCGATTGCGCCGTCGCGCGTCCGGTCGGTCTCGCGCCCGGCGCGCCGTGCCGCCAATGGGCGGACGTGCTCACCGGGTGATGCGGCGGGTCTGCGCGGGCGGGGGCGGCGAGATCGTGCATGGCGGCGGAGCGCGTCGAAAAAGCGTAAGGAAAACCTTTACTCCTTGATCAAGAAATAGCCACGGTCGCGTTCGGTGATCTCGTGGCCGAGCCGTTCCTTCACCAGCAGCAGGTCTTCCCAGACCTTGCGCTTCTCGGCCGGGAGCCTGGTTGCGCAGCAGGTAGGAGGGATGGTAGGTGGCCATGACGGGGATGCCCTTGTAATCGTGCCAGCGTCCGCGCAGGTCGCGCATCGGCGCGTCGTAGATCGAGCAAGCCCTTCATGGCCGTCGCGCCGAGGGCGACGATGGCCTTGGGCTGGATGATGTCGATCTGCTCGAACAGGCACGGGCGGCAGCTCTGCCATCTCGTCGGGCGTCGGCGGGCGGTTGCCGTACGTCTGGCCGGGGGTGTCGGGGCGGCACTTGAGCACGTTGGCGAGGTAGATGTCCTCGCGCTGGTAGCCCATCGTGGCGATGATCTTGTTGAGAAGCTGCCCGGCCCGGCCGACGAACGGCTCGCCCTTGCACGTCTTCCTCCGCGCCGGGCGCTTCGCCGATGAACATCACCTCCGCGTCCACGTTGCCGACGCCGAAGACGACGTGGTTGTGCGGCCCTGGCCGTAGGGGCATTCGCCGCAGGGCAGCCGCTCCGGGCAGGCGCGCAGTTGCGCCAGCCGCTCGGCCTTGGACAGCGCCGGGTCGGTCACCGGCTCGTAGACGCCGGGCGTGGTCGCGCGGCGGCGGCGCGCTTTGCCGTTCTGGCTCGGGCGGCGGCGCGGCAAGTCTCGTCGCCGAAGAGGGACGGACCGTCGGTCTGGCGTCGGGCTTGGGCATGAGGGATGAGCGTCGGTTCTCGGTGGATGCAGCGGCAGCCGGCTGCCGGTGGCATCGGCGCAACGCCGGACCGGCGCGGCCGGGCCGACGCGCAGACGGTCCACGGCGGCGGCGGACGGCGCGCCAGTCATCGTAGCCGGCCTCGCGGCGGCGGTCCAGTTCGCGCAGGACGAAATCGAGGGCGGAGTCGAAACGGCTCATGGCTCGTCGGGATCGAGGCCGAAGGCGAGGAAATCCGGCGGCAGCGGCGCGCGGAACTCCAGCGCGCTGCCCGGTGCGCGGATGGGTGAAGCCAGCTTCCACGCGTGGAGCATCTGGCGCGCGGGCGGGCGCGGGCCGCCGTAGAGCGCGTCGCCGAGGATCGGGATAGCCCAGGTGCTTGAGGTGGACGCGGATCTGGTGCGTGCGCCCGGTGTGCAGGCGGCATTCCACCAGCGACACGCGGCCGCGAGTCGTCCGGCAGCGTCTGCGGCGCACGCGGTAGTCCGTGCGCGCCGACCGGCCGCGCGGCGGCGGCGACGACGGCCATCTTCTTGCGGTGGACCGGGTGCCGGCCGATGGGCGCGTCGATCGTCCCGCTGGCCGGTCGCGGCACGCCGCGCACCAGGGCGAGATAACGTCTTGTCGCGTCGTGCGCGCGGCGAATTGCGCGCGCGAGCGCGCGGTGCGCGAAATCGTTCTTGGCGACGACGAGGCAGCCGCTGGTGTCCTTGTCCAGCCGGTGGACGATGCCCGGCCGCCGCTCGCCGCCGATGCCGGAGAGCGTCGGGCAATGGGCCAGCAGCGCGTTGACCAGCGTGCCCGCCTCGTTGCCGGGCGCGGGGTGCGTGACCATGCCCGGCGGCCTTGTCGAGCACGAGCAGATCGTCGTCCTCGTACAGAATCGACAGGTCGATCGCCTCGGCGGCGAGCGCGGTTTCGACGGCGGCGGTTCCTCCCAGGAAACGACGTCCGCCGCGCGCAGCGACTCGCGCGGGCTTGGCCGGCGGCGGTGGTTGAGCCGGACGTGCCCGTCGCGGATGAGCGCCTGCACCCGCGAACGCGAAAGGTGCGCCAGCGCCCCGGCCAGGAACCGGTCGAGCCGGTTGCCCGGCTTCGGTCGGCGGCACGGTGAGTTCCAGCATGGTGGCGGGGGCGAAAACGACGGTTAACACCCGTCCGCACGGGCGCGTCGGGAAGTGGGCTCCGAGAATAATCCCTGGAGCAGCCGCCGCCAAGGCCGAATCTGGCCGGAACCTCGCTTCTCGTCGCATTTGCCCAACCCAGGGTAGCAAATGCCGCGCCCCGCGCCCGGGAATCAACCGCCTTGGGTCACTCCCGTTTGAAACAATACACGATGACCCGGTGCCCATCCGGGTCATGCCCTTCGATGACCTCTCCCCAACCCATGCTCTGCGGGTGAAAACCCATGATGCCCTGTTCCGCGAACCGCGTCTGGAGAGCCGTCAGGTCGTCCACCTCGAAGCCCAGCTCCATCGTGCGGGAAGGCTCCGCCGCCGCCGCCTCCTGCGGGGTGGCGAGGGAAAGGTCCCCGCCGTCTGATTCGAGGTACACGAAGCCGGGCGCGTGCGAGCGCCGCAGGTTTTCGGTCATGCCCAGCGCGCCGACGTAAAAACGTTTCGACGCCTGCGGGTCAGAGACTTCCAGATTGATGGTGGCAAGTTTGATTTTCATATGCCCCTCAATCTGGCCACGTCCGCCGTCATCCGTCTTGAACGAACGCGACATCCTGCGCGTGGACAAAGGCTTTCAGTCGCAGGCAGTCACGGACGAACTCGCCGGGGGTCCGCGACGCGTAGCGCCGGAATTGACGCGTCATGTGGGCCTGGTCGGCGTACCCGGCCTCGAACGCCAGCACGGCCAATTCCGTGCCGGGCTGCGCCCAGAGCGTGTCCCGCACGAACTGAAAGCGGGCAAGGGAGGAAAGCTGTTTGGGCGAATGCCGCGTCAGCAGACGCACCTGCCGCTCGATCTGCCGCCGGGATCGCCCCTGCCGCACGGCGACTTCCTGCATGGTTTGTGCTTCCGCTTCGTCAGGCAAGGCCACGAACGACCGCGCCGCCGCCAGGGCCGGGACCACCGGCTGCCTTCCTGCCAGCATCCTCGGCAAAGCCTTGTTCAGGATCGCGGTGATTTCCTCCCAGGCACCGCGTTGCAGGGCTGCTCCGACCCCGGGGACAAGCGCCGCGCAGCCTTCCGGCGGGTCGTAAACATCCCGGGACGCCGCATTCGGTGGCGCGAGGAGCAGGTCCGCGGCCCACGCGTGCCACCGTACGGCCGCGCACCGCACCATGCCCTTCATCAAAAGATGTAGCGGCCGGGCGAGTAGCGGGATCAGCGCGCAGGCCGGCAACGGTTGCGGCACGCCAGCCATTTCGGTCCACGGCGGGTCGATGAAAAAGATCAGTTCCAGGTAGCGGTCCGGCGTAACCGTGAAACTCCCGACCGACGACAGGTCACGCACGAGGCCCCAGTAGGAATGCACGTAAGGGCGCAGGCAGGGATCGGGTTCCGTCTGGAAACGGCTCATGGATCAATGAGGGATACGGTGCCACGAGGTCGAAGTAAACAACCGCGCGTGCCCGAAGAAGGATTTGCTCGCCGTCCATTTGGTGATAGCGTCTCGCCCCGCGTTCCTATGTCCTCCCAGCCGACCGGGATCCCTGCCTCCAGGCCTGCCCCAACTGCGCCGCGCTCGTGGACATCCGCGACCAGGAACCGCTCGCCAAGTTCCATTGCCCGATCTGCGGCACGGCCATGCGCGCCAGCCGGCAGTACAACCATTTTTCCATCGTCGAGACCCTCGGCACGGGCGGCATGGGCGCGGTCTACAAGGCGCTCGACCGCAACCTCAACCGCATGGTCGCCCTCAAGCTCCTGCGCAAGGAGCTTGAGCGCCGACGAGGACTACATCGCCAAGCTCGAGGACGAGGCGCGCATCACCGCGTCGATCAACCATCCGTACGTGGTCAAGGTGTTCTCCTTCGGCAGCGACCACGGCCAGTATTACATCGCCATGGAACTGGTCGACAAGGGCACGCCTCGACGACCTGATGCAGCTCCAGGGCCGCGTCGCCGAGTTGCAGGTGCTCCAGGTCGGCCTCCAGATCGCCAGCGGCCTCCAGGCGGCGCACGAACGCGGGCTGATCCACCGCGACGTGAAGCCCGGCAACATCCTCTTCGCCGACGCCCACACCGCCAAGATCACCGACTTCGGCCTCGCGCTCCTCGCCGAGCACGAGGCCGAGCGCCGGGGCGAAATCTGGGGCACGCCCTACTACATCGCGCCGGAAAAGCTCAACAACGAGCCCGAGGACTTCCGCAGCGACATCTACAGCCTCGGCGGGCACGCTCTTCCACGCCGTCGCGGGCCGGCCGCCGTTCGAGGCGGAGAGCGCGTCGCTCGTCGCGCTCAAGCACCTCAAGAGCCGGGCGGTCAGCCTCCAGGCGTTCGCGCCGGACGTGTCCAGCGAGACGGCCTACGTCATCAACCGGATGCTCCACAAGGACCCGAACCAGCGGTACGCGTCGTACGGGGAGTTGATCGACCATTTCAAGTACGCCATCGACACGCTCACCGCCAACGCCGGCCAAGCCGCGCGCGGCCAAGCAGCGCGTCGTCGTCGAGAGCGAGAGCCAGAGCAACGTCGCCGGGGTCGCTGACGCTGCTGCTGCTCGTGCTGCTGGTCGCCGGCGGGATCCTCGCTTACTATTTCCGCGACCGGTCTTCGGCACCGGCCAGCCAACGGCACGCCCGACGGCCGTCAGCCCCAAGGCGCTGCGCTGGCGGGGACAAAGCGGACGCCGAGGCCGCCTACGAGGATGCGCGCCACCAGATCGTCGCCGGAAAATACGCCGACGCGCAGGAGGCTTTCCGGCCCTGCCCAACGCACCGACCTCGCCCCAGCCGATGCGCAACTGGGTCAAGCTGCACCAGCGGCATGACCGCCTTGCTCAACCACGAAACTGACCGAGTCACGCGCGATTTTCGGCGAGCTGCAGAACGGCCGGTCTTTTCACCAAGGACGAGCACGCAACGCGAACTGGCGAACTTTTTCGTGGAGACCGGCCGCTTCCTCGCGGACGCCGAAGCCGGTCCCGGCCAGCGCCATCAAAAACTGGAACAAGGACACCTGTGGAAGACATGGCCCTGCTGCTCTTCGGCTTGAAGGACTGGGAGATGGGCAATTTCGAGGACGCTGAACGCTGTTCGAGGCTTATCTCGCCGGCAAGCCGCCCGCGCCTTACCGCTGGATCAGCGACTACGAGCCGATCGCCCGCAAATGCGTGCACGATTACGAGATCTACGCGCCTTTGCTCGACAAGCGCAAGGACCCCAACATCGATCACGAAGGCACTGCGCGCGGAATACACCAAGGCGCGCAACCAACTCCAGACTTCCGGGAAAATGGTCGAGGCGTTTTTCGCCGCCGAGGCGGAACTCGACCGGGATGCGTCCCGGCAGGCAACCGCGCCTGACGCGACGCCCATCGAGGGAAAGACCGCCACGCCGCCACCGTCGTGCCGAGCCCGCCGGGGGCCGACGCCACGCCGAGTCCGCGGCCAGCCCCACACCCGTGCCGCACCCCCGACCCCCGCCGTGAACCCGTGGCCCACGACGCGGAACGGATCCGCTGGCAGACGGCGCGGGAGAGCTACCGGCAACAGGTGGCGCTCGTACCATTTCGACGAGGCGCAGGCCGTGCTCGCCCACGCCGCGCTCACCGACCCGGATTTCGTGCGCGCGCAACGATCGCCCTGGCTCGGGCCAAGCGGCATGGTGGCGTTCAAAGGACATGCTCATCAACGACATCAACCGGCACAACGGTTACCCCCAGCCGGTCAACAGCCGGCGCGGCATCAACTTACCCGCGCGGCATCCAGAAGGCCGCCACCGAACGTGGACGCCGGGCACGCCGTACGGCACGATCAGCGTGCCGTGGACGGATTTCGCCCCGCAGGCGCTTCTGGCGGTGGCGGCCTATTACGCCGATGCGACCACCCAGCCCAGCCAGGCGGCGGACCGCCGCTGGCTGGCGGCGAATTTCGCCCTGGAAAACGGCCAGCCGAGTGATGCCAAGGCGCTCGCGGCCCGCGCCGCGCAGGACCAGCCCGATTACGCGAAGGAGCTCGGCGCAGTTTTCCGGGGCAACCGGGACGGCCGTGCCGCCGTCGCAGGCGGTGCGGTGAAGGACAGGCGCGGTTTCGCCGTGGCAGCGGTCTGCCTCGCACCCGGGGCTTACCCGCCGCCGCCGGAGGATTTGTGCTAAGTTGCAACCCAGCACCATGTCCACGCACGATCCCACCGCCGGCGGCGACAAACCCTTCCCCACGCCCGGAGGAAATCCAGCGCAAACTCGGCGATTTCCTCAAGAGCAACTTCGGCGACAAGCGTTTCCTTCAGCACGTTCACATCAGCCCGCCACCGCCGATACGGCACGCCCGCAGACCCCGGAAGCGCCGGCGAGCCGCCGCCCGACATCTTCCATTTCCACTACCAGCCGCGCGACATCAAGGCGCATCTCGACCGCTTCGTCATCCGCCAGGACGAGGCCAAGAAAGTGCTCTCCGTCGCCGTCTGCGACCATTACAACCACGTCAACCACATCCGCCAACTCGCCAAGGGCAACGAGCGCGACGCCGCCGACCTCGAATACGCCAAGGGCAACGTCATCCTGCTCGGCCCGACCGGCGTGGGCAAGACGTACCTCGTCAAGCACGTCGCGGATCTGATCGGCGTGCCGTTCGTCAAGGCCGACGCCACGAAATTCAGCGAGACCGGCTACGTCGGCGGCGACGTGGAAGACCTCGTGCGCGACCTCATCGCCACGGCCGACGGCGACGCCAATCTCGCCCAATACGGCATCATTTACATCGACGAGATCGACAAGATCGCCGCCGCCTCGAACATCGCCGGGGGCCGGGACGTCAGCGGGCGCGGCGTGCAGACGACCCTCCTCAAGCTGATGGAGGAAACCGAGGTGCCCGTGCGCAATCCGATGGACATCCAGGCGCAACTCCAGGGCGCGTTCGAGTTCCAGCGGCGCGGCGGCGGCAAGGCCGGCGCAAGGAAACAATCAATACCCGGCACATCCTCTTCATCGTCAGCGGCGCGTTCGAGCGGCTGCGCGACTCAGGTGTCACAAGCGGCTGCGCCAGAGCAGCATCGGTTTCGTCCCAGGCGACGGCGCGCACCGGATCGGCGACGCGGCGGTGCTGCGCGAGGTGACGACGCGCGATTTCATCGACTACGGCTTCGAGCCGGAGTTCATCGGCCGGCTGCCCGTGCGCGTGGTGTGCGAGGAACTTGACGGCCGAGGACCTCTACGAAATCCTGCAACGCTGCGAGGGCAGCGTGATCCGCCAATACGAACGCGCCTTCCGCGCTTACGGCATCGAGGCGACGTTCACCGATCGCGGCGTTGCGCATCGATTGCCGAACGCGCCGCCGGGAAGCGCACCGGCGCGCGCGGCCTGCTGACCGTCACCGAGCGACTGCTGCGCGAGGCGAAGTACGAATTGCCCGGCGCGGGCGTCGAGCGCATCGTCGTGGACGACGGCGTTCATGGCCGACCCGGCCGCGGCGCTCGTCCGCCTGCTGGACGCGGGGCACGGCCGCCGCGAAGAGCAACTGGCGGAGGCGGCGCACCGTTACGCCGCGCGTTTCCAGAAGAATCACGGCGTCGCGGTGCGTTTCGACGAAGCGGCGGCGCACCGGCTGGCGGAACGCGCGCAGGCGGAGGACGTTCCGATGCAGGAACTTTGCAGGCGGCTGTTCAAGGACTACCAATTCGGCCTCAAACTCATCCAGAAGAACACCGGCCAGGCGAAGTTCACACTGCCGCTGGAGGCGGTGGAGGACCCGGATGGATTCATCAGCGGGTTGGTGGTCGGTTCGTACAAGGAAGGCCAGGGAAATCCAGAGGCGGCGGGCATTTGAAATGTTCGCTGGAGCGTGCTGTTAGGCGACCGGTAACGGAAGGGCATGCGTGCGGACGTGGTCGATGACTTGAAGCAAAACATGCCTGTCGAAGTAGTTATTCAGTCTGCGGCTCACGAAAATGTCTGTACTGCTGTGCTCCACAAATGCGCGCAACGCCGCAAGACCCTCCGCCAACGCCCTAGTCTCCACGCTCGCAGCGGCCTCGTGAACATCCTCAGGCCACAGGGAGAAAGCGTCGATGCCACAGCACCCTGCGACGCACTGAGTCTCCAGAGCAGTCCAGAAAGACTCGAAAGGCGAAATCAGGTGGTCAATGGAGACGGCGCGGTCCTGCCTGCCATCGATATCGATGAATGTGATCCACTGATCTTTTCCGATGCTGATGTCGTGAAGATGGTCCTTTGACATACCCGCTATGCGAAGTCGCCTAACGCCTCCAAGCTCAGCGACAGAGGCTGGCGAAGAAGGACAAAAACACGGAACCAGCCCCACCGCCAGCCTCTGTTCGCTGGAGCGCGTGGTTAGGCCGGTGGCGCGGCGGTAGGAGATCAGATGCCGCGCACAACGCTCCAAGTACCGCAGACGGGCCGCTCGCACCAGATAGCGTAGGACGGATCGCGCTCCACAAAGAACAAGTCGGCACCACAGCGCGGACACACTGCGTCTGGGTCTTTGGCGGCAACAATCTGCATCGAGAGCGTAAAACATCAGCTTCTGCTTCTGTGAGGTCGCACTCCCCGACTTTGCGCGCTCGCATGAAGGCTTGCTCCTGCTGCGAGGTAGCTACATGAAGCATGCGTTTCTGGTGGCCTAACGGACTCAAGCTCAGCGACAGAGGCTGGCAAAAAAGGACGTGGATTGCAAGGGAAAGCCTGCCGCCAGCCTCTGTTCGCTGGAGCGCGTGGTTAGGCCTCCGGTGGCGGGACAGCTCATCGGGAAAGCCAGTACAGGCTCTCCCGCGCCTCCTTGAAACGCGAAGAATGTAGAACGCCACTCTCCTCGTATGGCCTCAAAGCCGCCACGATACGGAGGCCGACCTGTTGATCGAGAAGCAACTCGATGGGCTGCCGCTCGCCAGAAGGAAGAAGCTGGATTTCGTCACGCAGTGCGTCGATGGCTTCTTGGAAGGACATAAATGTTGCTGGGCCTAACTAGCAATCGACGAACGGAAGTCGCAGAACAAGGCGAAGTTTGTTCGTCTAACGCGGATTCGGAATCCTCCGCAGTTTGGCCGCCGCACCAGGTTTTGCTGTTTTGGCCTTTGCGTTTTGAACTTTTCATCTGTAATTCGGTAGCGTGTCCCGCGCCCTCAAGTTCACCCTGCTCATCGGCGTGCAAGTCAGCTCGCTGCTGGCACTCGTCTACGCGCCGGGCCTGATCCGGCCGCTGGACGCCGCCCTGGCCCGGACGCTCGGCCTGTCCGGGCCGCCGACGGACCATCCGTGGTCCAGTATCTTGCCTTCGTCGCGCTGGCGTTCGGCATCGCCTGGACGACCATCGACATCAACCGGCCCGTCTCCAAGGTGCTCGTCGCCGCGCGGCGCTGGCGGAGGTGTTCACCCTGTCGGTGCTGGTCGTCGCTCTTCGGCGTTTATTTCTCGCCCGTGCTGCCGGCGGCGGCGGTCGATCATGGCGTTCGCGGCCGGCGTTCGTTTACGCCAACAGCCAGGCCGGCCAGCGCCAGCGCGTCGTGGACGCCGCCTTCGGCCCGCGCGTGTCGCTGCGGCCAGATGCGCGCGCTCGTCGATGGACGCGCGGCGCTCGACGCCGACGGCCAGTTGGAGGAACTGACCCTCGTCGTCTGCGAGATTTTCAACCATCAGCAACTCATGGACGCGCTGGAGCCGGCCGATTACGCCGCGCTGATGCAACCGGTTTCTCAACGCCGCCGCCGGAAACGCTCGTGGAAAAAGGCGGCACGCTGGCCGCGCTGCGACGGCGAGGGCGTGCGCGTGATCTTCGGCGCGCCGCTGCCGCTGGCCAACCACGCCGTCGCCGCGTGCCGCGCGGCGCTGGAGGTGGCGCGGCAGTTCAAGACGCTCAACGAGGAAACCGCCCGCGAACACGACGGCCTGACCTGCGACATCCGCGTGGGCGTCAACAGCGGCGAGATGGCGGTCGGGCACTTCGGCTCGCGGCGGCTGGGCGGGTTCGGCGTGGCGGGGGAGGAGGTCGCGTTCGCGCGGCGGCTGTGCGCGGCCAACCTGATCTACGGCTCGACGGTGCTGATCGGCGCGCGGACGTTTGAACTGGCCGAAGCCGCCATCGAGGCGCGTCCGCTCGAACTGCTGCGCCGCCGCCTCGGCGATAACTGGCTGGAGGTGTACGAGTTGCTCGGCGAACCGCACGATCTCACGCCCGAAGCCCTCGCCCGGCGCGACCTGTTCTGGACGGGCGTGATCTTCTACCGCGAAAAACGGCTGGCCGACGCGCTGGACAAGTTCTCCCAGGCCCGCGCGACCACCGGTCAGCCCGACGGTCCGCTGGATTTTTACATCAACCGCATCAAGCAACTCCAGCACAGCAAGGCGACGACGGATTGGGAGACGGCGCGGCTGCTCAATTCGCTGTAGGCGCGGCCGGCAGGCGGACGGTGAACGATGCTTCCCACGCCCGGCGTGCTCTGGACGGACACCGTCCCGCCGTGCGCCCGCACCATCGAGCGCACGATGCTCAGCCCCAGCCCGAAGCCCTCGTGCGTGCGCGACAGCCGATGGTCCGACTGGTAGAACCGCTCGAAAATCCGCCGCTGCTCGCCCGGGGCGATGCCCGATGCCGTTGTCGCTCACCTCGAAGCAACACCTCGCCGCCGCGCGACCGCCGCGCAGGGCGATGCGCTTGTCGTCGCCGGTGTATTTCAGCGCGTTGTCGAGCAGGTTGACCAGCACGGTCGTCAAAGCCTCGCGGTCCGCCCGCAACGGCGCCGGCGGCGTCGCCGACTTCCACACGAACGCGCAGCCGGGCGCGTCCAGCCGCGGCGCAGCCGTCCGCGCGCCGCGCGGGGCGATCACCTCGTCCGCGCGGACCGGTTCCCGCGCTGCAGACCGCGAGCGTCCGCTGCGGGTGTCCGAGGCGGGAGAGCGTCTGGAAACCGTCCACGAGGCGTTCGAGCCGGGCGTTTTCCTCGGCGATGAGCCGCAGGTATTCGTCGGCCTGCCCGGGGCCGCCGCGGTAACGGCGTTCGAGGAGGGTTTCGATGAACAGGCGCGTGGAGGCGAGCGGGGTCTTCATCTCGTGGGAAACGACGGCCAGCGCGTCGTTGCTCAATTCGTGCAGGGCGATGCCGCCGCGTCAACGTCCAGCCCGCCGTCGCGGCGATGCCGGCCGTCACGACGAACATCCCGCCGACCGTCCACCAGTAAAAGGCGATCTGCTCGCGCGCGATGCCCTCGACCAGCGCGGGGTCGAGGATGAAAAGCTGCACGCGCCACGCGGGCAGCGGCGGCGGCAGCGCGACCTCCGCCAGCGGCTCGCCCAGCGAGGCCGGGACCACGCCGACGCCGCGGCCGACGGGTCCGCCGATCAGGACGCCCTCGCCGTTTTCGTCGATCAGGCGCACGGCGACCTGGGGATTGGATTCGCGCTGGTAGAAAGCCTCGATGCGTTCGCGCAAATGCTGGCGGGTGAGCAGCAGCAGGAGGTCGGTTCGCGTCGCCGCGTCCCGGGCCGGGCGCGCGGGATGCAGGGCGAAGAGCGGCTCGGGCAATTCGCTGAAGTACCGCCAGCGCGGCGAACCCGAACGCGGCAGCGCGGCGAAACGCACGCCGCTTTCCAGCACGGAGGCGGACAGCGCCGCGGCGGACCCTCAAGCTGCGGCGAGGCGGGCGCGGGCGGCAGCGAGAGGTTCCCGGCCGGGTCGATGAGCAGCAGGGCATCGGCGGGCATGACCACGCCAGGCGTGACGCCGACGGCGAGCAGCGCGGGGTCCAACAAACGCCACGGATCGTCCGCGCAGGGTCGGCGGGATTGCCGGCGGGCGGTGGCTGCGCCTGCCGGGCGATTTCGGCGGCGAGGGTGGTGGTCGTGCGTTCGAGGGATTGCTGGTAGAGGGGCCGGGCGCGTTCGCGGGCTTCCAGACGCTGGTTGGCGATGTCTTCGACCAGGAAGCGAACGACGAACAGCGTCGGGATCACCGGCAGCAGCGCGAGCAGCAGCACCAGCGCGCGGAGCTGCCGGGGATTGACCTCGACGGGACCACGCGCGCGCATTCTTCCAGCCTAGGACGGGCGCGGCAAGAGGCAAGCGCCGGACGCGGTGGCCGCTTCAGGGTTTGACCTGCGGGTCGATGGCGGGATCGAGCCGGACCGCGCGTCTTGCCCGTAGAGCTTGGCGTCGAGCAGGTTGTCGTCGGGCTTGGCCGTCCAGTTTCTCGGCCAGAACTTTGCCCAGCGGCACGAAGCGCAGGTTGGGCGGACCGGCGAGCGGTTCGATCACGCCGCTGTTGTCGAGCCGGATGACGATGGCCTCCACGCCACCGCCCACGCCGCCGCGCGCTTTGGCGTCGCTCGTGTAGTAACCGGTGCCGTCGGTGCCGTCGAAAACGAGCGGCGCGGCCGGGTTGGAGTAATCCGTCAGGCCCATCATGTACCCGTAGACGTTTTCGCCGGGTTCCAGCGTCCGGCCGGGCTTGCCGGTGTAGGTCTGGTCGATCACGTTGTCCGGTTTGCGGGTCTGGTAGGCGGAAAGCTCGTCCCCGAAGATTGTTTCCGATGACAGGTATAGCTCGGGAACAACACGGCGAAGGCGGCGTTGGACGTGGCCGGTTTGCTGCAACCGATCCGGGACGCCGTCGTTCGGGTAATCCCCGTCGTTGTCGCCAGCGAAGAGTTTCAGCGCCAGACCGATCTGCTTGGCCTGCATCAACGATTTCGCGCGGTAGACCTTGTCCGACGTTTCGCTGAACGCCGGGATCGACACGACCCGACGAGCGCCGCCAGGACGACCCCGCCGCACACCCATTGCGCCAACCCGGGGAAGGATCGCGGCCGACCACACGGAGTCGGCACATCGTCGGGAATGGAGGCGGCTGGATCGGTGTTCATCGGAGGGTTGGATTTTGCCAGAACTTGCGCCGACAGATCATTTCTTTTTTGAAGCACGCGCCGCGCTCAAGCGGTGGCCGACCGCCGGGTCGAGCAAACGCACGTCTGGACCGAGGCCGGAAACATCGAGCAGGTTGCCCTTGTCATCTCCGGTTCCTCCGGCGTGACGCGGAATATAGCGGGCGTCGTCGGGACCGACGAGGGATTCAAACACGCCGCTGTTGTCTGTGTAGATCACGAGCGCCTTTTTGCCTTCCCACAGGCCGCCGCGCTTTTTTGTGTCAGTCGTGTAGTGACCCGTGCCATCCGTACCGTCCACGACGAGAGGGGTGTATGGGTCGGGTTTGTCGGTCAGCCCCGCAACGTAGCCGTAGACGTTTTCGCCCGGTTCGAGGGTCTTGACCGGTTTGCCCGTGTAGGACTGGTCGAAGATATTGTCGGGCGGACGGGTTTGGTAGGCGGATAGCGGGTTGCCGAAGAGCGATTCACTCGTCACGAATTCCGGGAACAGCACAGCGAAAGCAGCGTTAGAATTGTTCACTTCTGCCCCCAGCATATCGGGAAGGCCGGCGCGGGGATAACTGCCTTCGTGGTCGGCCGCAAAGCTTTTCAGCGCCTGACCGATCTGCTTGGCTTGCATGACCGCACGCGTCTGCGGGCCTTTGACATCCTCCCTTTTGAAAAGCGACACGGCGACTCCAATCAGAATAAGGAGCACACCGACAAGGACGATCCACATCGTCAGATGCGGGAGGTGGCGGCGCGCCGATTTTGGCGGGGGCAGCGGCTTGACGGAGGCATCGGATGACGGTGGAAAGTCCTGCTCGGGGGGCATGGGATTAACGGTGATCGACGGCCGGGTCGAGCAACCGCACGTCAGGGCCGAGATTGGAAAGATCGAGGAGGTTCTCGGAGGGCCGTCCTGGCTCGGTAGAGTCGGCCGCGACAGCGTGTTGATCCCGTGGAATATAGCGGGCCCGCGCCGGACCGCGAAGGTTTTCGAGCGAGCCGCTGTTGTCGAGACGGATGACGATGGCCTTGGTGCCGCCCCACAAGCCACCGCGTTTTTTCGGGTCGGTCGTGTAATGGCCCGTACCGTCGGTGCCATCCACGACGAGGGGGGCGCTGGCATCGGCCTTGATCGTCAATCCTGCCACGTAAGAATACACATTTTCACCGGGCTCAAGCGTTCTGATCGGCTTGCCGGTGTAGGGGTTGTCGATCTGGTTGTCCGGCTGTCGGGTCTGGTAGGCAGAGAGCTTGTTGGCGAAAATGTTTTCATTTTGGAAATAGGTCGGAAACAGCGCGGCGAAAGCGGCGTTGGAATCCTTTACCTCCGCGCCGAGCATGTCGGGTAAACCGGCACGAGGATAATTGCCATCGTGATCGTCCGCGAAAATTCTCAGAGCCAGACCGATCTGCTTGGCCTGCGCCAAGCATTTGATTTGCATGCCTTTGACCTGTACCCGGCTGCCACCCGAGAAAAAGTCTCCGAAGCCCACGATCACGATGATCGCTATCACCGTCCAGCTCAACAAGCCGGGGAGATGACGGTGCCCGAGCTTTGGCGGTGGTAATGGATTGACGGACGACGCGGCGGCAGGCAGAGGAGTTTGCTCGGTGTTCATGGTGGGAGATTTTCAGGGGGATTGGCTGACTGCGACCGAATCTAACAAACCCGTGTTACGGAATGATTACCGATTCGTCCTTTTCTGTTGATATTTGCCCTGCACCCGCCGAAAGGGCGTTTCTCCCATGAAATACCAAGCCGCCATCTTCGACATCGACGGCACCCTGCTCGACTCCGTGGACCTTCACGCCGAAGCGTGGCGGCAGACGTTTCTGCGCTCACGGCCGGGACATCCCGTTCGCCGACATCCGCGCGCAGATCGGCAAGGGCGGCGACCAACTCCTGCCGGTGTTCTTTTCCGAAGAGCGAGGTCGACGCTGATCGGCAAGGAGATGGAAAACGAGCGCGGCAAACTCTTCAAGAGCGAGTTCCTGCCGAAGGTGAAGCCGTTCCCCGGCGTGCGCGCCGCTGTTCGAGCGCATCAAGCGCGACGGCTACAAAATCGCCCTGGCCAGTTCCGCCAAGAAGGACGAAGTGGAGCACTACGCCAAACTGCTCGGAATCGAAGACCTGATCGAGGCCGGCACGTCCACCGACGACGCCGAGAAATCCAAGCCGCACCCGGACATCTTCGAGGCGGCGGTGGAAAAACTCGGCGGCGTCCCGCCGGAGACATGCCTCGTCATCGGCGACACGCCCTACGACGCCGAAGCGGCCGGCAAGATCGGGATCAAAACGATCGGCGTGCTCTGCGGCGGGTTTCCCGGAGGCCGATCTGCGCAAGGCCGGGGCGGTCGCCATCTTACCAGTGACCCGGAGGATTTGCTGCGGCGTTACGACGAATCGCCGTTCGCGGAACGGTAGCAGGCGTGCTCGGCGCGACCGTTCATTCGCGGCAATGGAGCAGGGATCGGCCCGCCTTGACCCGCCCGCGCGCGAAGTCTTCTTCCGCCAGGCTGCAATGGATCGCGTGCGCGGCGTCCGCCCCCTGCGCCGCCGCGACGATGGCCAGTTGCGTGCCGCCGCAGGCCGAGGCGTTGCCGGTCACGTAGAGGCCCGGGATGTTCGTCGCCTCGCAGGTGCCCGTGTTGCGCACCGTGCCATCCTCGGCGAATCGGCAGCCCGAGCGACTTCGGCAGGCCCGACTGCTGGTGCTGCGGCGACGAAAAAAACAGCGCCTGCCGCGCGAGCGGCGGCGCCGTCCTCGAAATGGAGGCATTCCAATTGCCCGTCCGTCCCCTCCAGCCGGGTGATCGGGCTGTCGATGATCGCGCACGCCGCGACGGTCGCAGCCGGTCGAGCAGTTCCGCCGAGATCTCGTCCGCCGTGCCGTGCGTGCAGAGCACCACGTCGCGGCTCCAGGCGAGCATCTCGATGGCGAGTTCCGCGCCGTCCTGATCCGTCCCGTAAACGGCCATCGGCTGGTCGCGCACCTCCCAGCCGTTGCAGATCGGGCAGACGAAAACGCTCGTTGCCCCAGAACGCCTCGATGCCCGGCAGCGGCGGCAGTTCGTCCACCAGCCCGGTCGCCAGCAGCAACCGGCGGCATTGGAACGGCTGCGCCTCGCCGCGCACCGTCACGTGGAAACGGTCGCCGAGCCGCGTGACGCTGCGTCACCTCGCCGTCGCGCACTTCGACGCAGCCGTAGGCCTTCAGTTCCTCGCGGCCGAGCCGCAGGAGTTCCTGCGGGTGGATGCCGTCGCGGGTGAAAAACCCGCCGACGTGCGTGCGATGCCCAGTTGCGCGGCCGGCCGGCGTCGATCACGAGCACCTGCCGCCGACAGCGCGCGAGCACCAGCGCCGCGCTCAATCCCGACGGCCCGCCGCCGACGATGATGACCTCGTGGAATCCGGGCGGCTTGTCAAAGGCAGAAGTAAGAAGGCAGAAAGCAAAAGTCAAGAAGATACGCGGCGGTCTAATACCACCGCTTTCGTACTTCTACCTTCTGCCTTCTGACTTCTGCCTTCAAAAATCGTCGCTCTCGACCATCCGCTGGAACAGCCCCGGCTCGCTGCGCAGCTGCTCGAACGTGCCGTCCTGCACGATCCGCCCCTCGTCGAGCACGATGATGCGGTCGCAATCCTTCACCGTCGAGAGCCGGTGCGCGATGAAGATCGCCGTCCGCCCGGGCAGGATGCGCGCGAACGCCTCCTGCACCATGCGCTCGCTCACGGTGTCCAGCGCGCTCGTCGCCTCGTCGAACACGAAGTAATCCGGGTCGTGCAGCAGCGCCCGCGCAATCGCCAGCCGCTGACGTTGGCCGCCCGCCAGCCGCGCGCCGCCCTCGCCGATGATCGTGTCGAGGCCGTCGGGCAGCTGTTCGATGAAACCCCAGATGCTCGCCATCTCGCAGCACGTCGCGGATCCGGTCCTCGCGTCGCGCCGGGCTACACGACGAGCAGGTTCTCGCGGATGCTCGTCTGAGAAGAAGTACGGGTCTTGCGGCACGACGCCGAACCGCTGGCGCACGTCGGTCGTGCGGCAGTCGCGCAGGTCTCGTCGCCGAAGCGACACGAGCCTTCGTCCGGGTCGTACAGGCGCAGGAACATCTTCGCCAGCGTGCTCTTGCCCGAACCGCTCGGCCCGACGAACGCCACGCGCTGGCCGAACGGGATCGTCAGGTTGATGTCCTCGAGCACCGGCTATCTCGGCGGTGTAGCCGAACGTCCATGTCCTTGAGCGACGAGCGCGGCCTTTTCCGGCACCGGCAGCGAGCGGCTGCGGCTCGGGCGTGGAGCTGTCGGCGTCGAGCACATCGTTGAGCCGGTTGAGGCTCGCCTGCGCCGGCCGTGGGCGACCCGAGCTGGAACATCAGCTGCACCGGCCCCTGGAGCACGCCGAACGCCGCCATGTAGGTGAAAAACTGGCCGCCGGTGAGGTGGCCGTTCATGTAGCGGCCGGCCGCCACGAGGCACACCAGCACGAAGCAGACGATGCCCACCGCTTCCTGGCGCATGTTGACGTGATGGGTCTTGAGGTCGCGGTCGTACACCTTCTGGCGCAGCACGTCGGCGCTCTGCGTCGAACGTCGCGCTCATCTTTTCCTCGATGGCGTACATCTTCACGTCGCGGTTGCCGCGGAAGATGTCCGGCACCCGGCCGATGACCTTGCTTTCGGTGTCCTGGAAATCCTCGCATCAGCTCGCGCAGCTTGCTGTGGCCGCTGTTGGAGTGAAAGACGGTCAGGACCACCGAGACGACGAGGATGAGCGTCATCCCCCAATCCCACGCCCGAGCATCCACACCACGGCGAAGACGAACGGCTGATGGCGTTGGGCGCGTTCATGGCCATCGAGTGGTAAAACCCGCTGATCTCGCCCAGGGGCGAACCCATGACGTAGGTGAACAACTCGCCGCTGCTGTGCCTGCCGTGGAAACGCAGGCAGAGGCCGTTGATGTGCCGGAAAAAGCGCGGCGCGCAGTTCCAGGATGATGTTCTCGCGGACCTGCGGTGAAGATGTGGTAGCTGCCGTACCACGCGAACATCCGCATGAAGATGGCGACGAAGAGATATCCGCCGACCAGCAGGCCGAGGCGCAGATAGCGGGCGTTCAGCGGGACGCCGGTGGCGTTGAGCACATCGTCCACCAGATACGTCGGGCATCAGCGTCTGGGCAGCGATGGCGAAGCCGGGCAGCGAATTGAGGAACACGCAAAGCAGCAGCGGCCAGCGGTACTCCAGACGTAAGGGCCCGACGAGGTGCCACGAGGGCCTGGGCGCGGCGGGCTCGGTGCGCGGCTGGTGCGGCGGCGCGGGAACGGCCTGCGGGCGGCGGTGTCGAGATGACACCGGCTCCGGGAGCGGCGATGCGTTCGCCGGAAGAAACGGCAGCGGAGGCTTGCATGGATCGAAATAACGTCAGCAGCTGACCCAGACGCGGGAAGGACGCCCCGGCTATTCAAAATCTCTTGACCCATTTGGCGCGGCGAGCTCGTGTTTCTAACGAACCCGGGTTTGCGTACAAGTTAATTCGTGCGATTGAAGAGCCGGACGGGTGAAACGTCAGAGGAATGCAAAATGCAAAATGCAAAATGCAAAAGTCCGGAACGAAGAGTGGCTCGCCTCTCGCTTCTTCATTTTTCTGTGTTCTTTTCTGCTCTCCGCCGTCTGACTTTTGCATTTTGCATTCTGCATTTTGCATTCTGACCGCCCTTTATGATCGACTCTGATTTCCGCTGGGCCACCGGCATCGAGTGCTCGTTCATCCCCCACCTGGGCATCGACCAGTACCGCTGGACCCAGCACGACCGCTTCTGGCGGCAGGACTTCGAACTGATCGGCCAGGACCTCGGCTGCCGCTGGCTGCGCTACGCCCTGCCCTGGCACGAGATCGAACGCCAGCCCGGGACAATACGACTGGCGATGGTTCGACGAGCGCCTCGCCCTTTTCGAGCGAACTGGGCATCAACCTGCTGCTCGACCTCGCGCATTTCGGCACGCCTACCTGGCTGCCCGACGCCTTCGCGGACGCCGGATTTTCCCGCGGCGCTCGAACGTTTCGCCCGCGCCTTCGGCGAACGCTACGCCGGGCGCGTGCCGATGCGTCTGCCCGATCAACGAACCGCTCATCACGTCGCTTTTTTGCGGCGACATCGGCCTGTGGCCTCCGTACGGGCGCGGGTTGAACAACTACATGACCGCGCTTTCGCGTGTCGGCCAGGGCCTGTGCCGCGCCGTGCGAGTCCTGCGCGAAACGATGCCCGGCGTCGAAATTCTCGTCTCGCGATTCGCTGGAGGTCGCCGTGACGTACGAGGATTCCGGCCCCGAGACGAGCCCGTTCCTGCGGGAATCGCTGCGCGACGACGTGGCCCGCCGGATGCACCGCCGCCACATCGTCACCGATCTCGTGCAGGGCCGGATCGACCACACGCACCCGCTGCTGCCGTGGATGCAGAAGGCCGGGTTTTCGGATTACGACTGCCATTGGTTCCTGAACGCAACGCGCAGACGCATCGACATCATCGGCCTGGATTACTACGAGCACACCGAGGTCGAGCTCTACACGACCCCGGAGGGGTACTACCGCCAGCGCGAGTCTCCAGCCGCCGCTCGGCCTCTACCAGGCCGCGCAGGACTATTGGACGAAATACCACATCCCGCTCATGGTCACCGAAACCAGCGCGGGCGGTCACGACGGCGACAAGATCGCGTGGCTGGAAAAGAGCGTGGCCGACGTGCGCCGGTTGCGCGCGGAGGGTTTTCCCGTCATCGGCTACACCTGGTGGCCGGTCATCGACCATCTGGACTGGGACGGCGCGCTGCTGCACCAGACCGGGCACATCCATCCCGTGGGCATCTACCGGCTCGAACGCGGCCCCGGCGGCCGGCTCGAACGCCATCCCACCGGCCTGCGCGACGCCTACAAGGCGCTCGATCGAGGGCGGCAACGACACCGCCGGCCCGCTCGTGGAAACGGACGCCCAACGCGAGCAACGGCAGACGCGCGCGGCGTTCCTGCGCTCGACCGGCCCGGTGGAACTCGGCTGGCCGATCATCGCGTTCGGACCCGCGCCCGAACATCATCAGGTGCCCGGCCGCGCCGAGCACGTTTTCCACGAAATCGCCCGGCGGCACCGCGTGCTCTTCGTCGAGGAGCCGATCTTGGAGCGAAGGCGAGGAACACGGCGCGCGCGGGTCTGCATTTTTACCCGCTGCACCCCAATTTCTATAACCTGAGCATCCATCTGCCGGCCGCGCTGGAAAACGACCCGAAAGCCGCGTCGCACGAATGCCGCCGCCTGCTGGCGGAGGCGTTGGCGGAACCGCCGCTGGCGGGGAATTTCGCGGGCGCGGTGGAATGGTTTTGCGGCGACCCGGCGTCGGCCGCGACCTACGGGGGGATGTTGCCCGATGCCGCGCGCGACCGTTTACGACGCTGCGGACCTTGCTCCCGACGACGTGTTGCTCGCCCGGGCGAACGTGGTTTTCACCGCCAGCGAAGGGGCCCGCGCGCTCGCGCCCGGCAGCGTCTATCTGCCGCCGGGGGTGACGCCGCGCCATTTCGGGCGGACGCAGAGCCATCAGGTGGCCGTGCCCAACGACATGAACTTCGTGCCCCGCCCGGTGCTCGGCTATTTCGGCACGGTGGATGAACGACTCGACTACGAACTCATCGCTGCCCTGGCCGACGCCGACCCGAACTGGAGCCTCGTCATGGTCGGCCCGGTCGAAGGGGTCAACCCGGAGTCGCTGCCCCGGCGAACGAACATTTTCTGGCTGGGCCGCCGTCCGTACGGGGAGATGCCGGACTATGCGTTCGGTTTCCAGGTGTGCATCGCGCCGTTCGCGGTGAACGACGCCACGCGCCTGCACCGTCCGACGAAGCTGGGCGAATACATCATGGCCGGCCGGCCGGTGGTGTGTACCGATCTACCGGAGGCGCGCAGCGGAGATTTCGCGGAGTGGGTGAGCGTGGCGGGCACGCGCGAGGAGTTCATTGAGGCGTGCAAACGCCTGGTTCACGGCGCGGACCACGAAACGATCCAACGCGGGCGGCGGACATGGGCAAAGCGCACGTGGAAAAAGATGGCGCGGACGATGGAAGCGAGCGTGGAGGAGGCGTTGTCGAAATAATCAGGGCAGGCCGTGCGAGCGGCCGGTCGTCCCAAGGTAGGGATGGTTCTCCGAGCCAGTCCCTATATTGGATCGGATGACTTTTGTGCGAACAAAGCGCCTGCCAGAAACATTTGGGACTGGCTCGGAGAGCCATCCCTACCTTGTTTGGGCGCTTTGCGGCAAAGCGGTTCTGCGATACTTTACACCGTGCTTCTGAAGTCACTTGCCGCCGAAAGAGACCGCGTCGCGGAACACACCCAACTCGACAAAGCGGTTCTCGACGCCATTGATGCTAGGCGGCCCACCGACACCGACGCCGCGTTCAACGAGTTGGCCCTCCGCATCCACGCTTTCCAGCGACGCTGGAACGTCCCTTACTCGAACTACTGCCGCGAGTTAGGCGACGCTCCGCCCACGCACTGGCGCGACATTCCCGCCGTGCCGCAGAACGTTTTCAAGCATATCGCGCTGCGGACTTTCCCGGAGCATGAAACCGTCCGCACTTTCCGCACCAGCGGCACGACCGGCGAAGGCTACGGCAGTCATCATTTTCGTTCGTTGGAACTTTACGAGGCATCAATCCTCGCAGGGTGGAGTTTCTTTCGCTTACCCCTCGGAAAAACCCAACTCATCCTGACGCCGAACTCCACGGACTCCCCCCACTCCTCGCTCGCCCACATGATGGGCACGCTCGGCAAACTGGCGTCGGCGGATGGGCAATCCTTTCATCTGCGCGCGGACGGCAGCCTTGATCTCGGCGGGATTTTTGCTCGCGTCGAAGCGGCCCAGCGGGAGAACTACCCGCTGCTTTTCCTAGGGACGGCGCTGGCATTTTTGCACCTGTTCGAGGCGTTGGAGCAATGTGGTAATCCCCTCACGCTGCCGCCGGGCAGCGAGGCGATGGAAACCGGCGGTTACAAGGGCACGGGGCGCACGTTGGCGAAGCCGGACCTCTACGCGATGTTCCACCGTTGGCTGGGCTTGCCGCCGGACGCCGTCACCAACGAATACGGCATGACTGAGCTTTCGACGCCGTTCTATACCCGCGGGTTGGGCCGTCCGCACGCGGGTCCGCCGTGGGCACGTGCCTTGGTCATCGACCCGGAGACCGGCCGCGAGGTGGCCGAAGGGGAAACGGGCGTTGTGCGTCTGTTCGACCTCGCCAACGTCGGCAGCGTCCTGGCCATCCAGACGCAGGACCTTGCCGTGCACCGCGCAAATGGCACGTTCGAGCTGCTCGGACGCGACCCGGCCGCCTTGCCGCGCGGTTGCTCGCGTGCCGCCGACGAAATGCTTTCCCGTGCCGCGCATTGAACTCTTCACCACGATCCACGCACCGCTCGAACGCGTGTTCGACCTCGCGCGCAGCCTCGACTTGCACTCGGATTCCATGTCCTCCACCGGCGAACGCGCCGTGGCGGGCAAAACGTCCGGGCTTTTCGGGCCTGGCGACGAAGTGATCTGGCGGGCGCGGCATTTCGGCGTCTGGCAACACCTCACCAGCCGCATGAACGGCTACCAGCGCCCGCGGCATTTCCGCGACACGATGGTCCGGGGGGCCTTCCGGCGCTTCGACCACGACCATTTCTTTTCAGCCGAGGATGCGAATATGACTGTCATGCGCGACGTGTTCGACTTCGACGCGCCGCTGGGACCATTGGGCAGGCTGGCGAACGTGCTTTTCCTCACGCGCCACATGCGGAAGTTCCTCCTGCTCCGCAACGAATCGCTCAAGGCCGTCGCAGAGTCCCCCGACCGTTGGCAACGCTATCTGCCCGCCGCGTCATGACGCTCGCCACCGCCGAACGAGCCCGCCATCTCGCTGCCGCCATCGCGCCGTTCCGCGACCTGCTTGGGAGAATCACGGCCGACGACTTGCTCGCCCTCGTCCGCACCGAACTCGGCCACGAAGGGAGCCTCGACGGATTCCAGCCCCACGGCGGCCACCGCGCGCGGGCGGTCGCGCCGGGCACGATCCTCCATGTTGTCAGTGGCAACACCCCGCACGCCGGTCTCCAGAGTCTTCTGCGGGGGTTGCTACTCGGCTCGCACAACCTTTGCAAACTGCCTTCGGGCGGGCTCGTGCCGGAACTGGCGGCGTTTCGCACGCACCTCCCGCCGCACCTTGCGGATGCCGTGGAGCTTTCCGACACGCTGCCCGATGCGTGGCTCGAACGCGCCGACGCCGTGATCGTTTTCGGCTCGGACGCGACCGTCGCGGAACTGCGCCGACGCGCGCGTCCGGGACGGACCTTCGTCGCCCACGGCCATCGGGTGAGTCTCGGAGTGATCTTCGACGATCCCGGAGCGCGTTCGACCGACGCGGCGGCCTGGGCCGTGTCGCTGTTCGACCAGCAGGGCTGCCTGTCGCCGCAAGGTTTCTACGTGCGGGAAGCTCCTTCCCTGAGCGCCCGCGAATACGCCGGACACCTCGCCGCCGCGATGGCCCGCCACCACGCCATCCACCCGCGCGCCGCCCTGCCGACAGGCGACTCGGCAGCGTTGGCGGCGTGGCGCGAAGAATGGCGTTTCCGCGCCGCCAACGACCCGGCGCGCTACACCCTCTGGACGAGCCCGGGTTCCACCGCGTGGAGCGTCCTGTACGACGGCGCGGACCCCGCGTTCACGCCGTCCCCCCTGAACCGGACAGTGATCGTCAAGCCGCTCCCGGCTGACCTCTGCGCCGCGCTCGCGCCGGTCCGGCCGTTTCTTTCCGCCGTCGGCCTGTGGCCCTCCACGCGTGAGCACGCGGATTGGCTCACCACACAGGCAGTCGGCGCATCGCGCCTTTGCCCGCTGGATCGGATGCAAATGCCCCCGCTGACCTGGCACCAGGACGGCGTGTCACCCCTCGCGTCCCTGGTGCGTTGGGTGGACTTCGAGGCGGATTGTGACGCCGTTTTTTCGTAGACGGTGATTGCCATCGCCGCCTTTCGCGGGCATTTTGAGGTCTTCCCACGATGGCCAAGGAAGATTCGATCATCAGCGAAGGCACTGTCACCGAGGTGCTGCCCGGCACGATGTTCCGGGTGGATCTGCCCAACGGCACGAACGTCCTCGCCCATATTTCGGGCAAGATGCGCAAGCACTTCATCCGCATCGTCCCCGGCGACAAGGTGGCCGTCGAGTTATCGCCCTACGACCTGTCGAAGGCGCGGATCACCTTCCGCGAAAAATAGAGTCTCTCCCCCGCCCCGTCTTGGCCGGCAGGAGCGAGTTTTTTCGCAGTTTCGGCAGGGGGATACGCACACCCCGCACGCTGTCCGCGAATCAATGGGCAGCGACAACTCCAAACTTTCCTGAATTTATGGCCGACAACACCTCTTCCAACGAAGCCAACGAAAAGCTCCAAGACAGCCAATCCCACTTCCAGCAGGCAACCGATGACCTGAAATCCGCCGCGAGCGCCAAGATCGGTGACCTCAAGGGCAAGGCGAACGACCTGAAGGACGCCGCCAGCGCGAAGGCCAGCGACTTGAAGGATGCCGCCAACGCCAAGTTGGACGACCTCAAGGCCACCGCGTCGGCCAAGGCGGATGAATACCGCGCCACCGCCAGCGCCAAGGCCGACGAACTGCGTGGCAAAGCCGAGGCGGCCTGGGGCGATGCCAAGGTCAAGGCCCGCACGTATCAGGAGGACGGCGAGGATTACGTCCGCGAAAACCCCACCCGCGCCGTCCTCATGGGGCTGGGCGCGGGCTTCGTGCTCGGTTTGATCCTTCGCAAGTAAGCGGGGCGGCTTTTCGCCTCGTCGTTTCGCTTCCTAGTTTCACTCATGGCGTACTCGAATCCCCAGCCGTCACCCGAACCGAACACGCCCGGATTGCCCGAGAGCATCCGGTTGATGCTGGCGTCGGCGGCGGGCTACTTCCACGCCCGGCTTGAACTCTTCAGTCTGGAGGCGAAGGACGCTGGCGCCAACTACGTCAAGATGGTCATTCGTGCTCGTTTGCGCTAGTGTTGTTTTTGCTGGTCGGGCTGCTGTTTCTCGTGATGGCGGCGGTGTACGCGGTCGCGGCAATTTTCAGCTTCCGGTGGGGATGGGTTTTCCTGGGCTTTGCGGTTTTCTCCCTGGTGCTGACTGCCGGTCTTGGCGCTTGGTGGCCAAAGCGCGGTTCAAGGCCCCGAGCTTCCCCGCCACGATTGCAGAATTTAAAAAGGACAAGGAATGGCTGAGTCAAACAAAGTCCACAAGTCAGCCGATCACAGAATCTCAGCGTCGTAAGAACGAGCTGATCGCCGAGTTGGCGCGGGCGCGTTCCGGCATGACGCTGCACGCCGGCCAGGTGAGGTATCAGGCGGACGTGGGCCGGCGGATCAAATCGTCGTTCCGGCACCACGTCGGGGTCGTGGCTGACGGGGGCGCTGGTCACCGGCGGGGCTATCTCCATGCTGCCGATGCGTGAGAAGAAGGTGTACATCAATCCGCTGTCGAAGGGTCGGCAAGGCCAAGGTCAAAGACATCGAAAATCCGCAAGAAACCGGGTTTCTTGATGTCGCTGCTCGGGCTGTTGATGCCGATCATCAAGCCGATTGCCACCGCGTTCATCACCAAGCAACTTTCTGGCTATCTGGAACCGGCATCCGGCTCGCGAAAGCCGAGCAACGACAGCCCGGACGTGGCAGCAGCGGCAATCTGACCCCGTGGAGGGAAACATTATTCTGGCTGGCGGCGCAAGTGTGGGTTGAGCAGATTGTGCGCGTACTGACACCTCTTTCAAGGTTGACTTTGCGACCGCGTTTGTTCCCATTGTAAACCATGTCCGTTCCTCCCACCGCGACGGACGTGAATTCCCGTCGCCGTGGCCCCCAGCACCATGACGCCATCCGACGGGAGAGCACGTCCTTTTCGAGCACATTGACCGCTATCTGATGATCGGGCAGGAGTCCGACGCCTCGGACATCCATCTCGGCGTCAACATGCCGCCGCTCTGGCGGCGCTACGGCAACCTGGAACCGATTTTCCGGCATGGCTCCCCGGTTGTCCGCGGAGGACACCGAAAACCTCGCGCGCGGCTTCCTCGACGAGGCGCAACTCAAGCGGCTGGAGAGATCAGGGCGACGTGGATTTCGCCTACTCCAATTCCTTCGGCCGTTTCCGCACCAGCGTCGTGCGGCAGCGGCTCGGACTCGACCTCGTTTTCCGCATCATCTCCACGAACCTGCGGACGATGGACGAACTCGGTCTGCCCGACGGCCTCAAGAAGCTGACCGAATACCACAACGGCCTCGTGCTGGTCACCGGCCCGGTCGGCAGCGGCAAATCGACCACGCTGGCGGCGCTTGGTCGACGAGATCAATCAGCAACCGGCACGACCACATCATCACGCTCGAAGACCCCATCGAGTACATCATCAAGGCCAAGGGCTGCCACGTCACCCAGCGCGAGGTCCACACGCACACGCGTTCCTTCGCCGCGGCGTTGCGCGGGGCGTTGCGCGAGGACCCGGATGTCATCATGGTCGGCGAAATGCGCGACCTGGAGACGATCTCCCTGGCCATCACGCGCCAGCGAGACGGGCCACCTCGTGCTCGGCACGCTGCACACCGGCAGCGCCGCCCGCACGCTCGACCGCGTGCTCGACGTGTTCCCGGTCGATCAGCGCGAGCAGATCCGCGTCATGGTCAGCGAGAGTTTGCGCGGCATCGTCAGCCAGCAACTCGTCCCGCGCGCCGACGGCAAGGGCCGGGTGCTCGCGCTGGAAGTGCTGACCAACAACCCGGCTGTCGGCGCGACGCATCCGCGAGGCGAAGACGTACATGCTGCCGGGCATCATCCAGACCGGCCGCAAACAGGGCATGAAGCTCATGGACGAAAGCCTGCGCGAACTCGTGCGCCACGGGCCTCATCACCGCCGAGGAAGCATGTGCCCGCGCCGACCAGAAGCAGATGATGAAGACGATGCTCGGACTCTGATAAAGGCAGAAGGCGGAAGGCAGAAGTAAGACAACAGAACCGCGCTCCGATCTCAGTCGCTACCGATCTTCCGCTTTCTGACTTCTGCCTTCTGCCTTCTTACTTCTAACTTCCCCCCATGGCTTACATCGACCAGTTTTTCGAAGTTCTCGTCCAGGCCAAGGCGTCCGACTTGCACATCGGCGAGGGCGAGCCGCCGAAGATCCGCGTGCACGGCGAGATCGTGCCCATCCGGGAGGAGCCGATCACCAACGAAGAAGCCGCTTACATGATGAGCGAGATCTGCCGGGCCGAAGGGCTGGGCGACGTTCGAGGAGCGCGGCGACTTCGACTTCGCCTACGAGATGAACGAGGAGTCGCGCTTCCGCTGCAATTTCCTCAAGCAGACCAACGGCTACGGCTGCGTGTTCCGGTTGATCCCGACGAAGATCGCCACGCTCGAACAACTCAAGGTGCCGCCGGTCATCAAGGAGTTCGGCCACATGCGCAGCGGCCTGGTGCTCGTCACGGGGCCGACCGGCTCGGGCAAGAGCACGACGCTGGCGGCGTTGATCGACTACATCAACACGAACTTCACCCGGCACATCGTCACGGTGGAGGAGCCGATCGAGTTCGTGCACAGAACAAAAAGAGCATCATCACCCAGCGCGAGGTGCCCGAGCACGCGCCGAGTTTCCCGGCCGGGCTGAAGGCGGCGTTGCGCGAGGATGCGGACATCGTGCTCGTCGGCGAGATGCGCGACCTGGAAACGATCTCGCCTCGCGCTCACCGCCGCCGAGACGGGCTTGCTCGTCTTCGGCACGCTGCACACGAACAACTCGCGCAAGACGGTGGACCGCATGATCGACGCGTTCCCGGCCGACCAGCAGTCGCAGGTGCGCACGATGCTCGCGGCCAGCTTGCGCGGGGTCGTCGCCCAGCTTCTGCTCAAGAAAGCGGACGGCAGCGGGCGCGTGGCGGTCAACGAAATCCTCGTGGTCGAACAACGCCGTCAGCGCGATCATCCGCGAGGGCGCGACGCAGAAGCTCGAGGACGTGATCGTCGGCGGCAAGAGCCAGGGGATGCAGTTCATGGACGACGCGATCTGGCACGTCATGCAGCAAGGCATCGTCAGCCCGCACGAGGCGTACATGAAAGCCATCGACAAGAACCGTTTCCGGCGGTTTCTGCCTGCGGAAGACGACGGTCTTTGAGCGTTTTCGTGCTTTTCTTGCTCGTGGTCGGGACCGATCAAGCGATACTCTCGTGTTCCTTGCAACCGTAGGATTTCTGTCGTGCACCGTCCCCTCGAAACCACCTTCTGGATTCGCTTTAAGCAATTCATAAAAGGGATATTCCTGTATAACACCATCTATTGGCGGCGGGCGTCGGACGATCTGGATATTCGCCACATGAGTCGTGAGGAACGCGCCGGCCTGCGGCCCAAGCGCAACCTTGAGATCATCCGGCCACGTGAGCGCCCGCGGGCGGTCGTTGCAGAATCGGTCTTGAACCTGCCGCCGGAGTACAGCGAACGCTCGGACCCGTTCACCGAAGTGCAGGTTTCCGCCCCTCCCACCCTGGCGATCCCACCGGACCCGGACGAGGACGCAGCCGTGGAAATCCACCGCCGCAAAAAACGCCGCCGGGGCCGTCACAGCAGAGTGATGCCTAAACGTTATCTCGATTCCACTGCCAACGGTGGCGGAGGCGGCATCCTGGGCTGGCTGTTCCGGAAGTAGCCCTTCAGCCGCGCCAGTCGTCTGGCGTCGCCGTGCCGAGGGCCAACAGTCGAGCCGCTGAGGGCGAACCGAGTTTGCTGCCCAGCCGCAACCACTGCGAACTCGACAGACGCTCACGCAGAAGGGCGAGTTTCTCTGGTCCGGTATTGCCACCGGCGCGACTGACAGGCCGCGTCAAGCCCAGCAGACCGACCCAGCGCAAACCAGCGGGATTCGAGCAACGCCGCCTGAATCTGGCGGTATTCGGCCCAGGGACGCGCACTCGCCCGGACGGCGGAAAGCTGCGCCTTGAGGCCGAAAAACTTGTCCGCCAGCCCGCTCGTGGGTCCCAGCGCGGGCGCAGCGGGTTCGTGCGTATTTACGATGGCGCGGTTGGGAAACTGTCCGATTTCGGGAAAGCGCGTCGGCGTCGAGTTCGGCCGAGCAGAGCGTCGGCAGCCTCGGACGGCAGCAGCGGCCAGGGCCTCGACCAAGACCAGGTTGAACAGGTCCGCGCGAAACGCACTCACGTTGTTCCAGGCCGAGCGCTGATAGCGCGCAAAGGCCGCGGCGCAACTCCGGTTCGGTGGCCAGTCGCGGGCGCAAGTTGGCGGGCGAGATCGACGTTGAAGCGCAGGGTCTCGCGGACGAGCCGTTCGGGCGTGGCGGCGTCCGCCTCGTCGGACGGGATGGATGCGGTGGTCGAGCAGTTCGGCGTCGATCACCCGAGCCGGTTTTCCAGCGCGGCGAGCACCAGCGCGTGAGTAATCGTGCGCGGGAGCGGATAGTCCGCGAACGGATGGTCGCGCAGGTAAGCGGTGCGGGCGAAAAAATTGCTCGTCGTGCCGGGGAAAGTTGGCGAGGCCGAGCCATTCCGCCAGGTCGAGCGCGCTCTGGTCGTCGCGGGCGGCGCGAAAACTCCACGCGGCGGAAAACCACCGCGCGCGCGGGGCATCCGCCGGCAGCGTGTCGCCCGTCTTCGTCGATGAGCCGCAGCCGGGTGCAGACCAGGTCGATGATGCGGATGTGCCTCGAGATATTCGAGGCAGCGTTCGATCCGCCGGGGATGGTAGCAATCGTCGGCGTTGAGGATGGCCAGGTAATCGCAGTCGTCGGCCAGCGCGACCGCGCGGTTGACCGTGGCCTGCGCGCCCGGCGTTGGGCTGCATGAGGACGTCGGTGCGGGTCTCGATGCCCGCCGCCGGTGCCGGCGAGGTCCGCGGGCTTCGGCGGGGGCTGGATTCGGCGTAAGCGATGACCGCGTTGAGGCTGCCGTCGGTCGAGCCGTCGTCGATGATGATGACGCGGTCCGGCGGACGGGACTGCGCCCGCAGGGACGCCAGCGCCGCGCCGATGAACCGCGCCTGATTGTACAGGGGGATGAGGACGGCGACTTTCAAAACGCGGGGATGACGCCGCAGAATGAAGGATCGACGGCGGGGCGGAAAGCTGGAAAAAGGACGAACGGACGGAAATTTTCTCGGAACAGGCCGTACTGCGGCCTTCGCCAACGAAGGGAAAAATGGTTTTCCGAACCGTCGCCTACCATGTGTCGACAGCGCCGCCGGCGCGGCAGGCGCCCTACTTCTTGATGGCAAGGAGCTCCACGTCGAAGATGCAGCGTCGAGCCCGGGCCGATGTCCGTGCCGACCGCCTGTCGCCGTAAGCCAGCGTCGACGGGATGTAGAGCTGCCATTTGGCGCCGGGCTTCATTTTCTGGGCGTCCGTCCAGCCGGCGATCACGCCGCCGGTCACCGCGAACGTCAGCGTGCCGTCGCCGTGCTTCTCGCTGTTGTCGAACTCCGTGCCGTTGATCAGCGTGCCCCGGTATTTGACGGTCACGGTGTCACTCCGCCTTGGGCATCGGCCGGTTCCTTCCCGGATAATCTTGTACTGCAACCCGCTCGGCATCGTCTGCACGCCGGGCTTGCTGCGGTTGGCGGCCAGGAACGCCTCGCCGTCCCGCTTGTTCTTGTCCGCCACCGACGTATCGGCGGCGGCGGCTTGGCCAGGCTCCCGCTCCCTTGTTGAGGCTCATCAGCATGTCCTGCATCTGACTGGCGGTCATCTGCTGCCGATTGCCGGCCATCACGTCGCGCACGCCGGCGGCGAACGCCGCGAGGTCGAAATCGACGCCCTGCTGCTTGAACGCTCGCCGATGTCCACCCCCAGCGCGTAGCCGAGCTTTCCCGCTGGGTTTTCGGGGCTTGCGCCCGGGCGAAACCGGCGAAGACCCACGGCGAAAGGACAGGCGGTCAGAGGCAGGCAGAAATTTCATGGCGGCACGCATCGATTTTGGAGGGAGAGCGGATGCTTTCCCGTCCAATTGAGCCACGACGCCCGGTTTGTCAAAGCCGCGATACACTGGAACGGGCGCCGAAAGGCCGTCTTTTTTCCGGGTTGTCGGCGCCGGGAATCGGATAGAACGGGAACTGCTAGCGTTTCTCACTCGGACAACGATTCCTTAAACTTTCATGGATCTCTCAATCATCGGCAGCGGCTACGTCGGGCTGGTCAGCGGGGCGTGTTTCGCGGAAGTCGGCCACAACGTCGTCTGCGTGGACAACGACCAGAAAAAGGTCGAATCCCTCCAGGCGGGCCACATCCCCATCTACGAGCCGGGCCTGGAGGAACTCGTCCAGCGCAACGTCGCCGCCGGCCGGCTGCGTTTCACCAACAGCATCGAGGACGGCGTGGACCACTCGGAGGTCGTCTTCATCGCCGTGCCGACCCCGCCGCAGGCCGACGGCAGCGTGGACCTGAGCTACATCGAGCGCGTCGCGCGCGAAATCGCCGCCGTGCTCAAGCCCGGCCAATACCGCGTCGTCGTGGACAAGAGCACCGTGCCCGTCAAGACCGGCGACAAGGTGTCCGACACCATCAAGCGCTACGGCCAAGAGGGCGCGGAGTTCGACGTGGTGAGCAACCCGGAGTTCCTGCGCGAGGGCTGCGCGGTCGAGCGACCTGATGCACCCGGACCGCATCGTCATCGGCTCCAAGAGCGACCAGGCGCTCGCGCTGATGAAAAAGCTCTACGAGCCGTTCATGGCGCCGATCCTCGTGACCGACATCAACTCGGCCGAACTCATCAAGCACGCCGCCAACTCGTTTCCTGGCGCTCAAAATCTCGCTACATCAACGCCGTCAGCGCCATCTGCGAGGCCAGCGGCGCGGACGTGGAAAAGGTCGCCGACGGCATCGGCATGGACAAGCGCATCGGGCGCAATTTCCTCAACGCGGGCCTGGGCTACGGCGGCTCGTGTTTCCCGAAGGACATCGCGGCGTTCATCGCCATCAGCGACCAACTCGGCGTGCCGTTCACCCTGCTCAAGGAAGTGCAGCGCATCAACGCCAGCCAGCGCGAACGCTTCCTCAAGGCCATGCGCGACACGCTCTGGATTCTGCGCGACAAGAAGATCGCCGTCTGGGGCCTGACGTTCAAGCGGCGACACGGACGACATCCGCTCGCTCGGTGGCCATCGACCTGATCGACGATTTGCTCAAGGAAGGCGCGCACGTCACGGCCTACGATCCCAAGGGCATGGAAAACGTGCGCGAAGTTCAAGCTGATCCCCGAGCGTGAAGCTGGCGGATTCGCGCGCTGGAAGCGGCGCGCAGGGCGCCGAGGCGCTCATCATCGCCACCGAATGGCACGAGTTCGCCAAGGTGGACCTCGCGCAGCTCAAGGAAGTCGATGGCCTCGCCGATGGTGTTCGACGGACGCAACCTGCTCGATCCCGACACGATGGCAGCACATGGGATTCCATTACCGCAGCATCGGGCGGCCCGGCGCGGTGAAAAGCTGAACGACTACCGGCTCAAGCCGGTAGGATGCGATGGGACTAAAAGTCCGGTGGCGGCTAGAAGCCGCTTGGAAAGCCCCCGGCCCGGGCCGGCTGGCAAGGCATCGGCGGCGACCCCTGGCCTCACGGCGGGTCGGCCACGATGCGGAACGTTCCCTCGCCATCCTCGTCCCACTTCTGCTCCTCGATGTAGCGCTTGATCGTCTTCTCATCGACCGCTCCGACCGTCGCGCAAAAGTAGCCCCGTGCCCACAGGTGCTGGCCCCAATAACGCTTCTGCAAACTCGGGAACTCCTCCTGCAGCTTGCGCGAACTCCTGCCCTTCAAGTACTGCGCCAGCTTGGCCGGCGACAACACCGGCGGCGCGCTGACGAGCAGATGCACGTGGTCGGGCGACACCGCTCCACGCACCACCGCCACCTCCCGCGCCCGGCAAATCTCGCGGATCAGGTCGCGGCAACGCACCGCCAGGTCCCCCTTGAGCACCGGCCAGCGGTACTTGGTCACCCAGATCAGGTGGTACTTGCAGTCCGAGACCGTGTGCCCACGATGGTGGTAGTTGGCCATGCAGCCGCCCACCTTAACGCGCCACCCGCCACCCTCCAAGGCAGACCGTCTAAAGACGGTGGGCTCCAACCCGGCACCTGGATACTGAATTTTCCCGGGCAGTGATAAGGCCGGGGCCTACGGTGGCGACGATAGGTTTTTCAATACCGGCTGGCGTTTGATGTAGTGGACGCCTAGGCGGATACACCGAAAAAAGCCATCCATATCCACATCCCATGAAGAAAATCATCGCCTTCTCCTTTGTCATCGCCGCCGCAGGTCTCCTCAACGTCGGCTGTACCGCCAGCGCGGGCGTTCACACGACGGACGCCGCCAAGGTCAGCTCTACCCAGCAGGTCGCCTACGTGACCGCTCCGGCCAAGTAACGGGCTGGACAAGGATTCCCCTCTGTCGGCGCGTCGACGGATCGCTGAATCGTTCCCCGCTTTCTGCGAAAGGCGGCGGGATTGGTTCCCGGTTTGTCTACGCGCCGTTTGTTTTTTATGACGACCGACGCGAGGGTTTACCGGCCCAACGTTGCCGCGATCCTCGTGGACCCGCGTGGTCGCATCCTCGTCGGTGAGCGGGTGGACCTGCCGGATTCCTGGCAGTTTCCGCAGGGCGGACTCGATCCGCACGAAAGCCCGGAGGAAGGGCTGCCGCGCGAGTTATACGAGGAACTGTCTCTCGAACCGGGTGATTACGCGGTGGAGACCAAGCGCGGACCGTATCGTTACCTGTTTCCGCCGGGTCGGACGAAACAGGGTTATCGCGGTCAGGAGCAACACTATTTTCGGCTGCGTTTGCTGGCACCGGCTTCGAAGGTCAACGTGCATACGACGCAACCGGAGTTTCGAGCGGTGCAATGGATCGAACCGGCCGAGTTCAGGCTCGCGTGGCTGCCGGAAATGAAGCGCGATGTCTACCGGCAGGTGTTCCGCGATTTCTTCGGATTGGAAATTTCTTGAGCGCGAGCGCAACCGGGCGCGTAATCTTGCAGTTGTTCTCATTCCCCTATGCTCTCATCCGAGGAACTCGATTGGTTGAAAGTCGCCTTGCAGGAAACCAACGATCTGCTGCGTGGGATGGCTGATTTCCGCGAGTACCCTGACTTGCTCAACCGCAACGACGCGCGGCTCGAAGCCTTTTTGGAACACATCGTCAGCAGCGTCAGCGATGCCCGGCTGCTGACCTCCAAGGCCCTCGCCCGCATCGAGGATGCACGTGCCGAGGCGACGGAACAGGCGCGCGAGGCCGTCGAGGCCGAGGAGCTGAAAACCCGCGAGCCGGAGCCCCTGCCCCCTCCGCAAATCTTCGAGCCGCCGACCCACCAGCAGCAGATTTACATGGCCAACCCCACCGGGCTGCGGGAGGTCGTGCTCGTCGCCGATCACAATCAGACGACCCTGGCGGAGATCGAGCGCATCCTCACGGAGGAAGACTACCGGGTGCTGACTGTCCAGGATGCTTTCGAGGCGATCTCTATCTACGCGCGGTTGTGGGCGGCCATCGATCTGGTCGTGCTGGATTTCAGCATGCCGGGGATGAACGGCGATCTGATTTTCGACGAATTGCAGGCGATCAATCCGAAAGTGGCGGCGGTGGTGACCGGAGGGTTTACGGACCCGATCAAACTTAACCAGATGCTCGGACAAGGTTTGAAAGGTTACCTGCCGAAGCCGTCCGAGCGGGAGAAATTCTTGCGGCAAATCCAGCAGGTGCTCGCCCACCGGCCGCATTCGAGCGGCGGGTCGAAGAATTGAGATTCCCTGATTCAGGGATTCAGAAGATTTGGGCCAGGTTGTACTTCCATCCAGCCAACCGATCCCGCACGATTCCTCGGATATGATCAGATGGCGGCATATGATCGATTGGTGGCAATACGTATTTCTCGGTTTGACTTTATTTGTATGGCCTACCTTTTATGTGCTGTCTTGCCGACGGCTCGCACGCAGCCAGAAGCGTTCTGAGATCGAGCATCTTGCCAATTTTGTCATTTATGGGGCGGTGGGAAGCTGGTTGCTCAGCATCGGTTTGCTGTTTATGTCAATGGTGGCAGCACCCTGCTTCATTTTTTCGATGCTGGTGTCGCTGGCAGGAATTATCCTAGGAAGCGTAGCGTTTTTTCAGAGCCCCGGGTCAGAGCGGAGGGATCGGTAAAATTAGTATCTCTCAGTTTCACTGACTGAAAGACTATGGCCACGCTTTCTACGTGGCATCAATCCAGCTACTCGTCATGGCACGCTAGCAACCCGCGACGCACTATGGCCAGGATCGACGCATTTTTCAAACTGATGTCCGAGCAGAAAGCCTCGGACCTCCATCTCTCCACGAGCAACCCGCCGATGCTGCGCATCAACGGCGACCTCATCCGCGTGGATTACCCGCCGCTGACCAACGACGAACTCCAGTCGATGGTCTACGAGATCGCGCCGGAAATGAAGATCAAGGTCTTCGAGGAAACCGGCGACGTGGACTTCGGCTACGAAATCCCCGGCGTCGCGCGTTACCGCGCCAACTTCCTCAACCAGAAATACGGCATCGCCGCCGTGTTCCGGCTCATCCCGAGCAAGGTGCTGACGTGCGACGACCTCGGCCTGCCGCCGGTGCTCAAGCGTTTCCCGCTGCTCAAGAAAGGGCTGGTGCTCGTCACGGGCCCGACCGGCTCCGGCAAATCGACCACGCTGGCCGCGATGATCGACTACGCCAACCTGCACCGGCAGGACCACATCATCACGGTCGAAGACCCCATCGAGTTCGTCCACAAGAGCCAGCAATCGCTCGTCAACCACCGCGAGGTGGGCGTGCACACGAAATCGTTCGCGGCGGCGTTGCGCGGGGCGTTGCGCGAAGACCCGGACATCATCCTCGTCGGTGAAATGCGCGACCTGGAAACCATCGAACTGGCGCTGACCGCCGCCGCCACGGGCCATCTCGTTTTCGGCACGCTGCACACCTCCAGCGCGGCCAAGACGGTGGACCGCGTCATCGACGTTTTCCCGACCAGCCAGCAGAACCAGGTCCGCGCGACGCTGGCCGAATCGCTCAAGGGCGTCGTCGCGCAAAACCTTTTCCGGCGCATCGACAAACCCGGCCGCGTGGCGGCGCTGGAAATCCTCGTCTTCGACACGCGCCATCGCCAACCTCGTGCGCGAGGGCAAGACCCACCAGATTCCCGGCATGATCCAGGTCGGCAAGAAGAAGGGCAACCAGCCGCTCGACGACGCCATCATGGACCACCTGCGCAACCTGCGCATCTCGCCGGAGGAAGCCTACGAAAAGGCCAACGACAAGAAGAAGTTCCGCCCGTTCCTGACCTCAGCCGCCGGACGACTTTGAAGACTAAGGCAGAAGGCAGAAGGCAGAAGGCAGAAGTCAGCAGTCTGACAGTCGCCATTCTTGCCGATCGCCTGTCCGCTTTTCGACTCCCATCCTTTCCGCCTTCACCTTCTGCCTTCTGCCTTCTACCTTCTGCCTTTCCTATGCGTTCCGTTGAACTCGACGCCATCCTCGGAGCCATGCTCCAGAGCTACGACGGCATCTCCGATCTGAATTTCTCCGTGGGCCGGCCGCTGCAGGTCGAGGCGTTCGGCCAGCTCAAGCCCATCGCGGTCGATCCGCCCATCGACTCGCTGACGCCTACCAGACCGAGAACATCGCCCTCAACATCATGGGCAACAACCGCCGGCTCATCAAGCACCTGCTCGAAACCGGGTCGTGCGATTGCGGCTACCAACTCGGCAACGCAGGCGCGTTTCCGCGTGAATATCTTCCGCCAGCAGGGCCGCTTCTCGGTGGTCATGCGCAAGCTCAACCGCGTCATTCCCACCCTCGACAGCCTCGGGCTGCCGCGCATTTTCCAGCAGATCTGCCAGCGAGAAAACCGGCCTGGTGCTCGTCACGGGCGCCACCGGCTCGGGCAAGACGACGACGCTCGCCGCCGTGCTCAACGAGATCAACCGCACGCAGGCGTTCCACATCGTCACGCTGGAAGACCCGGTCGAGTTCGTCCATCCAGCACCACCAGAGCACGTTCAACCAGCGCGAACTCGGCACGGATTTCGACACTTATCCCAACGGCCTGCGCGCCGCGTTGCGCCAGGCGCCGAAGGTCATCCTCGTCGGCGAAATGCGCGACCGCGAGACGGTCGAAATCGCCATGACCGCCGCCGAAACGGGCCACCTCGTGCTGAGCACCCTGCACACCATCGACGCCGGCCAGTCCATCAACCGTATCCTGGGTCTGTTCGATCAGGCGGAGGAAAAACTCATCCGCCAGCGTCTCGCCGACACGCTGCGCTACGTCGTCAGCCAGCGGCTCGCGCCGCGCGTCGAGCGGCGGCCGGCAACTCATCATGGAAGTGATGGGCAACAGCCTGCGCACCAAGGAAGCCATCGCGCTGGGCGAGGAAGAAGGCCGCACGTTTCTACGAGCATCATCGAGGCCAGCGAGACCGTTCGGCTGGTTCACGCTTCGACCAGTCCATCCTCAAGTCCTACGAGGACGGCTATGCTCGACGAGGATACGGCGATGCTCTTCGCCTCGAACAAAGGCAAGGTCATCCGCGCAGATCGACCTCATCAAGAAGAGCCGCGGCGAGGAGAAGAACAAGAGTCAGCGGCCTGCGGCTGGACACCGTGGCTTCGTCCAGCCGGTACTGACCGCCACCCGCGATCCGCATCATTTTCGCCATGCATACCACTTCCACACCAGGAATACGAGACGCGCTTCGACATCTTCGAGCCGGGCGACCTGACGGCGCTCGTCTGCATCGACCAGCCCGAATACCAGCAGCAGGTCGTCGAACAGCTCAGCAGCATGGATTACAAGATCCACGTCGGCCTGTTCGCCGAGGACATTTCGCTCAAGCTCAAGACGCACGTCTACGACGTGGTGGTCATCGACGAGAATTTCGACGGCTGTTACCTGGGCAACAACCAGGTGCTCTACGAGGCGATCAACCTGCCCGCGCGGCCAGCGGCGCAACCAGTTCCTGGTGCTCATCGGCACCAGCGTGATGACCAACGACGAGATGATGGCGTTCATCTTCAGCGTGGACCTGTGTTTCAACGTCAACGATCTGGCCAATCTCAAGCCCGTGCTGCGGCGCGGCGTGGCGCGGCAGAAGGAGTTTTTCCACGTTTTCATCGAGCAGGTGCGCGTCGCCGGGCTGGCGTGAGGCTGCCGAAAGCGGCATCGGCCTTCGCGTGACCGCGCCGCCAGATGCGGCCGTTGTAACGTTCGTGAGCGCACCTTCACCGGTAGACGGACGGTCCGAGCCGACCAGTCTGGCCGATTCCCGTTCCGCGCCGGATCGCCTGGAGCGCCGGGCCCGTGTCCCCGCGCGCGTCCGGTGTTTCCAACCGGGGGCCAGCACGGACATCGTGGACACATTTTTCGCCAACTACCAGCCGGAAGACTTCTTCGACGAAATGTTCAGCGCGCCCGGCACAGGTGCGGCCCGCATTACGAGACGCTCCTGGACCGCTTCCAGGACATGGGCCAGGACGAGTTCCGGCGCAAACGCACGCTCGCCGACACGTCGTTCCTGACGCAGGGCATCACGTTCACCGTCTACAACGACAACCAGGGCACGGAGAAGATTTTTCCCTTCGACCTGATCCCGCGCATCATCCCGGCGGACGAATGGGACCTTCTGGAGCGCGGCCTGACCAGCGCATCCGCGCGCTGAACCTGTTCCTGCACGACATTTACCACGAGCAGCGCATCCTCAAGGAGAAGGTCATCCCGGAGGAATACGTGCTCAGCGCGGCGCATTTCCGCAAGGAGTTCATGGGCTTCAACGTGCCCCGGGACATCTACATCCACATCTGCGGCACGGACCTCATCCGCGACCAGGACGGGCGTTACCTCGTGCTGGAAGACAACGGCCGCTGCCCCTCGGGCGTGTCGTACGTGCTGGAAAACCGGCAGGCGATGAAGCGCGTGTTCCCGCGGCTGTTCGCGCGCTACCCCGTCCGGCCGGTGGACGACTACGCGCAAAACCTGCTCAACTTGCTGCGCTACATCGCGCCCGAGAGCAAGCGCGACCCGACCGTGGTGCTGCTGACGCCGGGCATTTACAATTCGGCGTACTACGAGCATTCGTACCTGGCGCGTTCGATGGGCATCGAGATCGTCGAGGGCCGCGACCTCGTCGTGCAGGGCGACGGCGTGTTCATGAAGACGACCAAGGGCCTCAAACCCGTGGACGTGATCTACCGGCGCATCGACGACGATTTCCTCGACCCGGAGGTGTTCCGGCCGGATTCGCTGCTGGGCGTGCCGGGCATCGTCAACGCCTATCGGCACGGCAAGGTCAGCCTCGCCAATTCCATCGGCACGGGCGTCGCCGACGACAAGGTGATGTATTATTTCGTGCCGCGGATGATCAAGTTCTACCTCGGCGAGGACCCGATCCTGCCCAACGTGGAAACGTACCTTTCCAGCGAGGAAAAGGACCGCAAGTACATCCTCGAAAACCTCGACAAACTCGTGGTCAAAGGCCGCCAACGAGAGCGGCGGTTACGGGATGCTCATCGGCACGCAGGCCAGCAGGGAGGAGATCGAAAAATTCCGCGAACTGATCATGGCCAACCCGCGCAACTACATCGCGCAGCCGGTGATGTCGCTGTCGCGTTCGCCGTCGTACTGCGAGGGCAGCGCGTGGAAGGCCGGCACATCGACCTGCGGCCGTACATTCTCTACGGCGAGAAGATCACGATCATCCCCGGCGGCCTGACGCGCGTGGCGATGAAGAAAGGCTCGCTGGTGGTCAATTCCTCGCAGGGCGGCGGGAGCAAGGACACGTGGGTGTTGGAGGAATGAGCCAAACAATTTTATGAAAGCGGATACCTTCGAGAAAACGTTGAAGGGCTTTAACGGCCGCGTGCCCTTCCGCCCGTTCACGGTCGAACTGATTAATGGGAGGCAGTTTGCCATCAACCACCCGGAAGCCTTGGTGGTCCGCAGTGGGGTAGCGGTGTACATCGATCCTGACGGCGCGCTGGTCATCTTCGACCATGAAGGAGTGAATCAATTTACCGGCGCACCGGAAATACAATCCGTCTGATGGGACTCGACTCCGTTGAAATCGTGATCGCTTGGGAGCAGGCTTTCGGTATCTCCATCACCGATGTCGAGGCGGGAGTGCTGCGCACCCCGCGGATGGCCATCGACCTGATTTGCCGGAAGCTGAACGTCGGCACGGGCGAGAACTTCTGTCTCTCGCAACGCGTGTTTTATCGTCTGCGTCGCGCTTTCGTGAAGGTACTTTCCTTCTCGCGCGATTCGGTCACTCCGCAAACACGGCTGGGCAACCTGATCCCGGTTCTCGGGCGGCAGCAGGTGTGGTCGGCTCTATCGCTGGAAGCGGGTCTCGCCTTCCCCGCGACGATGCTCGGCGTCGGGTCTTGCAGTCCCACCGTGGGCGACTTCGTCCGACGCTTGACCGAGTATTCCGGCTGTTTCATGGTGACAGATCGTTGCGGCTGGTCGCGCCAGCAGGTGCGAGAGTTGGTTCGTTTGGCCGTCTCCGACACGCTCGGCATCCCGAAGTTTTCCGACAACGCCGATTTCGTCTACGATCTCCGTATCGACTGATTTCTATGCTAAGCCGAGTCGCCGAATGCCTCTTGTGGATGAGCCGCTACATCGAGCGCGCCGAAAACAACGCCCGCATCCTGGAGGTCAACCTCCAGCTGATGCTCGACTTCGACAGCCAGAGCGAGGCGACCGTCCGCCAGCACTGGGCTCCGATCATCAACTCCCTCGAAGACCAGGAACTCTTCCACGAGTTCTACCAGGAGGCCGACGGCGATTCGGTCGTGGAGTTCGTCACCTTCGAGCAGAAGAATCCCAACTCCATTTATTCCTGTCTCGCCCGCGCCCGCGAGAACGCCCGCAGCGTCCGCGAACAAATCACCTCCGAGATGTGGGAGCATCTCAATAGCCTGTACCTGTTCATCCGCTCGGACGAGGCGCGGGAATTGTTCCGCTCGAGCACTTACCAGTTTTACAAGCGCATCCTCCACGGGTCGTTCCAGTTCATCGGCATCACCGATGCGACCATGACCCACGGCGAGGGCTGGGACTTCATCCAACTGGGCAAATTCCTCGAACGCGCCGACCGCACCTCGCGCATCCTCGACGTGAAGTACCACATCCTGCTGCCCAGCGGCGAGCGCGTCGGCGGCAACGTGGACACCGTGCAATGGATGGCCGTGCTGCGTTCGTGCAGCGCCCTGGAGGCGTACACCAAGCTCTACGTCGGCCAGATCGCGCCGTGGAAGGTGGCCGAGTTCCTGATCCTCCACGATTGCTTCCCCCGCGCGTTGCGGCATTGCGTCCATCAGGTGGACTACGCGCTGCACCGCATCAGCGGCGTGCCGGAAGACCGTTTCTCCAACGAGGCCGAACGCCTCTCGGGCAAGTTGCGCAGCGACCTCGATTACACGCGCATCGGCGAGATTTTCCAGGTAGGGTTGCACGAATACCTCGACCGTCTGCAAACGCGCCTGGGCGAGATCAGCGCGGCGACGGAAGAGTTTTACTGCGAGGTTTCCAGCGATCCGGCGCAGAGCCAGAGCCAAAGTCAAAGCCAGAGCGGAGGCGGCTCACTAAGCCAGAACCAGAGTCAGACGGTCGGGACTCGCTAGCGTGTCGCTGTCTCGGGCCGGAGTTCCAGCCGGTACTTTGCCGCGCCGGGCAGGAACGGCGAGGGTTTGCCATCGGTCCAGTTGTCGTGTCCAGCGCGGTAGAAGCGCGAGAACGGATGCCCGCTGGCACCACCCGGCTGTTCGTAAATCCCCTCGGCCTCGTGCCCGGGCGAAACCACCATCCGCATCGAGGCACCAAAGGTCGGCGTCTGTACACGCGGCATGTTGGCATCGCCCGGAAGCTCCCGCGCCGGCATGTTCAGCCAGCGGGCAAAACGCGCGGGCAGCGCCCCGCTCAACGGATGTCGCATGGCGAGAACGTTGTAGCGCCCCCAGGTGCACTCCCCTAGCGGCAGCGCGTCGGGCTGCTGGTGCTCGCCGAACCGGGCGGTAAGGTGCGCCGCCCGCACCAGGAAATCATCCCACGAGGCGGCGGACGCCGGCAGCAGGTGGGCGGGCCGCTCGTTGAGGATGCTCCACAGCGGCTGTTCGATGTTCGCTCCCAGCCGGGCCACGGGATCGCGCTTTTGCACCGGGTCGAGGATCGGGTTGATGACCATCGTCGTGACCACCCGCCGGAACTCGCGCAACAAGCGGTAACCGGCCGCGTTCACCGAGGCGTGGCCGTCCCACGCTCGGACGATATCGCGCAACTCCTCCAGGTCGGGGTGACCCTCGACGGCGCTGTCGCTGAGCGTGCGGTCGAGCAACTCGCGCCAGCGTGTGAGATAGAGCGCCTCGTCATCGAGTTGGACCGCCAGGAGGTCCGCTGGTTTCGCCGCGCGGCTCGCCAGGGCCGAGAGCCGGTCGCGGATTTGACCCGAACGGTACGGTCCGTCGTAACCCGCGTCGCCGAGAAGAGCCAGGGCCTCGCCGCCGACGGCCCTGTTGTTCGCCGACCAGAGTTGGCCGTCGGCGGGGTTGCGGACGACGGGCACCTGCTCCGGCGGCAGGAAACCGTCCCAGCGCCGGGTGCCGTCCGCCCAGCTTGTCGGCGTGTGGCCGTCGAACCCAACCCGGCGCGGCACGCGGCCGATGATCGTCCAGGCGACGTTGCCGGCGCGGTCGCCCACGAGGAGATTCTGCGGATGGATGCCGCTGCGGTGGGCGATGGCCATCGCCTCGTCCACGTTGCGAGCGGTCATCAAATCGGCCGCCTCGAAATTGATCCCGCCCGGATCGTACTCCGACCAGTGCCGCGCGTAGACCGGCCCGCCCTTCCCCGGCCGGCTGACCAGCGGGCCCCAGCGCGTCATCGTCACCTCGCAGGTCTGTGGCGTGCCGCCGTGGACGGCGATGGACTCATGGACGACCTCGAACGGCTCCCAGCCGTCGCCGTCGGGCACACGGTATCGGCCCGGGTCAGCCGGATCGATCTCGACCACGACGAGGTCGCAGGTGTCGATGTAGCCGTTCGTAAACCCCCAGGCCACGTTGCCGTTGCTGCCCAGGATCATCCCCGTCACGCCGGGCAGGGTGGCCCCCGTGGCCGTCAGGTCGGGCAGGACGAGCGAGGCACGATACCAGATGTCCGGCACGGCCAGTTGCAGGTGCGGATCGTTGGCCACCAGCGCCCCGCCTCCTGCAGTGCGAGCGCCGGAGAGCGCGAAGGAGTTCGAGCCGGGCAACATCTCGGTGACGGGAGCCACCGCCGCCGTCAGGATCGGCTCGGGCGGACGGTCGCCCGGTGCGAACGGCCGGGGGGTCAGGTGCGCCGCGTCGGGCACGGGCGGCGCTGGGGCGCTGGAACCGTCGAGGGCGGCGCTGCGCTCGGTGACGAGCGGACGCAGGAAATCGAGCGCCTCTTCCCCGTAGGTCTGCGCGATGGCCAGGCGAGAACGTTCGTCGCTGCCGTCGGTTTCCAGGGTCATCGCCATCGTGTCCGCGACGAGCACGCAATCTTCGCGCGTCCACGGCCGGGGCGTGGCGCGCAGGGCAAAGTATTCCCAGGGTCGCGCGCCGAGGGAGGCGAGGCCGGCGTTGACCCCGGCTACGTAGGCATCGATCTGGCGGGTCTGTTCGGGCGTCATCGCCTGCAAGACCGCCGCGACCCGGCGGCGGAAAAGGTGCTGGCGGGATTCCCGGTCGATGGAAACCGTCAACGAACCGAAAAGCTCGGAAAGTTCACCCGCGCCTTCCCGCCGCAGCAGGTCCATCTGGAAAAACCGATCCTGCGCGTGGAGAAAACCCAGCGCGCGGGCCAGATCGTCGCGGTTGCGGGCGCGCACGGTGGGCGTCCCGTCGGCGTCGCGTTCCACCGTGACCGTGTCCGTCAGCCCCGCCAACGGCCGGGAGCCTTCGAGTGTCGGCAGGCTGGCCCGCACCAGCAGCCACCCCGCCACGGGCGCGAGAATGACGAGCAGCACCAACACAGCGAGCAACCGCAGGAGGATGCGAAAGAATCGGGGGCGGGAACGAGCCACGGCCCGGCGATGAAAGAGCAAAAGACGGCAGCAGGAAAGGCAAAAATGTACAATATCAGCCGCTCGCTCACCTACCGCCCAGCGTCACCGCCTGACGGTAAGCTTCGCGCAACCGGGCGCGGTAGCTATCCCACGTGAAATGCTCCAGCGCGCGCGCCCGGGCGGCCTGCCGCATCGGTCCGAGGAGTTCGGCGTGACGATACAGTTGCTCGATGGAGGCGCACAGGGCGTCCACGTCGTTGACCGGCACGTTCAAGCCGTTGACGCCGTCGATCACCACGTCGCCCGCTTCACGCGTCGTGATCTGCGGCAACCCGCACGCCGCCGCCTCGCAGGTCGTCTTGGCGCAACCCTCGCACTGCGAAGGAAAAACGTGCACGGTAGCCGTCCGGTAATAATCTTCCACGCGCGGGGTCTTACCGACGACGCGCACGTTTCGCTGGCCGTACCTTGCCAGGAATGGCTCGATCTCCTCGTGGACGTGGCCGACGAGCACGAGTTCGGCGTCGCGCAGGTTGAGCCGTTGCCACGCTTCGAGCAGCGTGTGGACGCCCTTGCGCTGGATCAACGCCCCGACGAACAGCGCGCGAAACAGCGGGGGCGATTCGCCGGGCTGGAACCGGGCCACGTCCGCCCCCTCGTCGGTGTTGAAGACTCGTTCGGGGGCAAACCCCGAAGCCAGGAAAGTCTCCGTCGCGTAGGTCGAACGGGTGAGCACGACCGTGGCGCGACGGTACTCTTCCCGCAGGCGTTCGGGCCGGACCGGCAGCCGGTCTAGCCAGCCGCGCGGCAGGAACCGACCCGCGAGACCGCCGGGCGGCGGGATCGTCTCGTGTTTGCGAAACCCATGATCGACGTGCCAGGTCGGGATATCGAGCACGCTGGGCAAACGCCGCGCGGACGCCTCGCGGAGCGCCTCCAGACTGTCGCCGGCCCAGCCGTGGAAAAAATCGTAGCGGCCGGTGCAAAGTTCCTGCGCGGCGGTCCGCCCGGCGGCATGTCTCTTTGCCCCGTAATAATATGGCCGGTCCAGAAAGGACAGCAGCCGCACCGGCGACCAGCGCAGGGAATGCACCTTCTCGTCGGGGATGTCCGCGCAACGGTTCTGGTACGCGACCGCCCTGCCGAGGTAGCCACCGGCCAGTGGGAGGCGGAGTTGTTCCTGCGCGCAGAGGTCCAGGCCAATGCCGCCGATCCGCGCGCTCGTAGTAAACAGGAGTTGGCGCGGCAGCCCGTCGGACTCGGCTGGGGCGGGCGAGGAATCGTTCATCGGGACGGCGAACTCCAAACGAACGCGAACCCGCCCGGCGCGCAAGGGTCTGTCTTTCCGCTTTGAAGAGGGCGCGCGGTTGCGGCATGGTCCCACCGATGCACATCGGTCTGGCACGGCGGGGGTATTCGCCGACGGGCGGCGCGGAGAATTACCTCCGGCGGCTCGGTGCGGCCCTCGCGGCGGCGGGACATCGTTCCACGCTGTTCGCCAGCCCGGAATGGCCTCGCGCACAATGGCCGGCGGACGCAGGCTTCGAGACCGTGCGCGGCGGCGGTCCGCGGGCGTTCGCCGACTGCTTGGCGGCCCTGGAACCACGCCGCCGCTGCGACCTGCTCGTCAGCCTGGAACGGGTCTGGAACTGCGACTGCTACCGGGCCGGCGACGGAGTCCACCGCGCCTGGCTGGAACGCCGCGCCCGCATCGAGCCCGTCTGGCAAAGCCGCCTTCGCCGCTGGAACCCGAAACACCGCCAGCTTCTCGCCCTGGAGGACTCGCTCTTCGGCCGGGACGGCGCACGGGTCGTCATCGCCAACTCGCATCTGGTTCGCCGCGAGATCACCGCGCATTATCCCGCCTGTCCGCCGGACCGGATCGAGGTGGTTTACAACGGTCTGCCGTCCGAGCATTTCCAGCCGCTCGACGCCGGGGCGCGGGCACACTCCCGCCGCCTGCTCGGTCTGGAGCCGGACGACTTCGCCCTCCTCTTCGCGGGCACCGGCTGGGAGCGCAAAGGACTGGCGTGCGCCCTGGCGGCGCTGGCCCGGTTGCCGGAGTCCCCACGGCCCCGGCTGCTCGTCGCGGGGAAAGGCAACCCCCGCCCCGTCCTGCGGCGGGCGGACCGGCGCGCGGCGGACCGGGCGAACTTCCTCGGTTCGGTCCGCGACATGACGGCGGTGTACGCCGCAGCCGACGTGTTCGTGCTGCCGACGATCTACGATCCGTTCTCCAACGCCTGCCTCGAAGCGCTCGCGGCCGGGTTGCCGGTACTGACCACCCACGCCAACGGTTTCGCGGAAATCCTCACCCCCGGCGTGGACGGCGACGTGTTCGAGGCCGGGGACAGCGAGGCGCTGGCGGATGGGCTCACCCGTTGGTCCGACCCGGCACGCCGGGCCACGGCTCGCGGTCCTTGCGCCGCAAAGGCCGCCGCTTTCCCCATTGAGCGAAACGTCGCGGAAACGCTGAACATTCTCGCGCGTCTGGCGTCCAACTCGCCATCACCGAACCGCTAAGCCGACCGCGTCCGGAATCTGTCGGGTTCCCGGCACTTGCGATTGCCGTACGCCACCGGTTGTGTCAGGATCGTTGAACAACTACCACGGGACGCACTCGCGTGACAAGCAACACCGCCTATCCCCAGGACGTGGCCGCGGTCATCCTCGACCGCTGGCAGCGCGTGCAATCGGGTCAGGAACGCGGGCCGAACCCTTGGCTCGACCAGCCCCCGAGCCAGGAGGCGCTGGCCCGGCTCGTACAGGTTTGCTACCAGGCGAGCCTGTTGCGCGAGGAATTGCGGCCGGTGACGTTCCGCCTGATCCTCGCCGAACCGGGCATGTTCCCCTGCGACCAGGGACCGCCCGAGGGCCTGCACTGCCTGCGATTCTCGCGGACGCGGCCCTTTAACCCATTGGAAGCCCGGCGTTTGTCCCCGGCGGCGAATTTCAACCGTTCGCTCATCGGCGTCTGCCTGGACGACAAGCGCGAGGCGCCGCGCATTTGGGGCATCCTGCACTCCGGCCTGCGCTGGCTCCAGAACGCCCACGGCGGACGCGGCAGGGCGCAAACGCTGCCGCCTGCGCTGGTCATCAGCGTGACCGCGCCGGGGCAGATCACGGTGGGGTTCGGCTCGGAATTCATTGCTCGTGCGGACGGCGGACGGCTGGTGGGGCCGGGAGCCAACGTGTTCGATTCCAACTGGATCAGGCAGGCCTTCGAGCCGGTGCGCACCGATCTTTTCGACCTTCACAACGAGGCACGCACCAAGCGTGGCGCGAACTGGGCCCCGCTCGACCCGATGCTCGTGCGGATCATCTCCCAGCACGCCGTCAAACGTCTAATTTCGGCCCTGCGCAGCGCCCACCACGGGGCGACGATCCTGTTTTTACCCGACGAATTCGCCACGGAACTCGGCGAGTCGAACCGGTACATCGACCTCAAATACCGGTTCGACGACGGCGAGCCGCGTAAGCGTTTCCGCACGCTGGTGGTCAACATCATGAACCGCGTCGCCGAGCTGTACGCCGGTTCCAAGGAAACCGTTGGCTGGCTGGAATACGCGCTCAGCAACGACGAGAACCTGGCCGCTTTCGACGAGGCGATCTTCGAGATGGCCTACCTCGTGGCCGGTTGCGCGGAGGTGGATGGGGCGGTGGTGCTGACGAAGAGTTTCGAGCTGCTCGGGTTTGGCGGCGAGATCAGCGGCGAACTGCCCGGCGTCGTGGCCGTGCGGCGGGCGTTGGACCTTGAAGGCGAGCAGGGCGAGGAGGAATTCACCGAGAGCGTCGGCACGCGGCATCGTTCGGCCTACCGGTTGTGCCTCGCCGCGCCGGACGCGATGGCGATTGTGATTTCGCAGGACGGAGGAGTGCGGATCGTCCGCAGCCGCGACGGGATCGTGACGTATTGGGACCAGGCGTCCACCACGTCGCTGGATATTTGATCGTTTTGCCAGACTGCGAGCAATTCAGAGGCGCATCAGCCCGTTCCAGGCTGCCCGAACCGCTGTCTGATCCGCCACGCTGAGCACGCCCAAGCGGCGGAGGAAAACAGCGCTTCGCTCCGCTGTGACAAGCCGATCCAGACGCGCCACCGATGGTTTCAGCAAGCCGGCGGCCTGCCAGTCCGTCAAGGTCACATCAAGCGGACCGGTCCGCTGGATAGAGGTGACTCGACAGATGAGCGCATCAAGACCGAGATCGAAAAGCACCAAAGCCGGACGCACTTTGCTCATTGCGCCTGAAGTGAACGGGAACTAGCAGAGAACGACCTCACCAAACATCAGCGCAGGGATTCGTAGATAGCATCCTCCGGAGCGTCATCGGCCAAGAATTGCTCGTAGGAGGCCGCTCGCCAGTCTGCCTCCGCAGCGGACGTATCGGCGGTGAGCACAATGACACGGGCGACACCGGCGTTGGGGAGTTGGCAGACGATCTCTGGCGGGATGGTCAAAGTGGTTCCGCCACTGAGTTCAGCGGTAAACTCGACAGCATTCATCACTCCCAGGTTCAGCGACAGTGGTTGGCGAAGTCAAGCGTGAAGGTCCGAGAAGAGCCTGCCGCCCGTCTCTGTTCGCTGGAGTGCGTTGTCAGACCCTGGCGGACTTCATAAGGTCGATGATGTGAAAATAGACTGCCCCAAGCATACCAGCGCCGAGTCCCACACTCGCATGGAACCGATCCATCGTGTCCTGCGAATTGGAGGAATTACTCGGATCAATCTGCAAAACGTAGCGAGTGAAACTCGTGGCACACGACACAAAGAGACACTGAAGCCCGGCCTTCGGATCGTTCTGAGGAGCGACATTCAGGGCATACCGTAGATCGGCGACGTAGGCGCGCTTGCGAACCTCGGCAAGCATACGCAATAGCATACCCCAACGAATTTGATGGGTGTCGAACGACGAAGCGGTGAGGAGCACCTGCCCGAAGTCTTCTCGAAGTGTCCTTGTGACGTTCTCTCGCTCTATGCGCCAAATGACGTAGTCGCCCAGAGAAACCAAGGAATCTTGGTCCCGCGCGCGGGAGAGATAAATGTCGTGAGCGGCAGAAAATAGCTCAACGACTACCGGCTCAAGCCGGTAGGATGCGATGGGACTAAAAGTCCGGTGGCGGCTAGAAGCCGCTTGGAAAGCCCCCGGCCCGGGCCGGCTGGCAAGGCATCGGCGGCGACCCCTGGCCTCACGGCGGGTCGGCCACGATGCGGAACGTTCCCTCGCCATCCTCGTCCCACTTCTGCTCCTCGATGTAGCGCTTGATCGTCTTCTCATCGACCGCTCCGACCGTCGCGCAAAAGTAGCCCCGTGCCCACAGGTGCTGGCCCCAATAACGCTTCTGCAAACTCGGGAACTCCTCCTGCAGCTTGCGCGAACTCCTGCCCTTCAAGTACTGCGCCAGCTTGGCCGGCGACAACACCGGCGGCGCGCTGACGAGCAGATGCACGTGGTCGGGCGACACCGCTCCACGCACCACCGCCACCTCCCGCGCCCGGCAAATCTCGCGGATCAGGTCGCGGCAACGCACCGCCAGGTCCCCCTTGAGCACCGGCCAGCGGTACTTGGTCACCCAGATCAGGTGGTACTTGCAGTCCGAGACCGTGTGCCCACGATGGTGGTAGTTGGCCATGCAGCCGCCCACCTTAACGCGCCACCCGCCACCCTCCAAGGCAGACCGTCTAAAGACGGTGGGCTCCAACCCGGCACCTGGATACTGAAAGAGTGGTGACTTCTCCTGTGTGGCACCTGTCAGGCCGTGACTCGCAGCAACGGGAAATAGGAGAATACTCAGCAAAAAGCGACGCGCTTCCAAATCTTTTGGGCAGATGGCCTGCTGATACTTGCTGCTTTCGATGGCGGCTTTTTGGAGACAATCGAAAAGCTGACTCGCAATGTCGTCTGGCTTCGGCTGGGTTTTGCGTTTGAAGAACATGGCGAGGAGCGCCTAACTAGACAAACGAAATTCGCCGAATATGACGGACATTATTCGTCTGGTATCGACCCGGCGGAATCGGAAAAGACGGCTGCCGGCAGCGGGTCAGAAACGGATCAGCAAATCGAGTTCACCCGGCGGGGTTGATAGCGCCCGACTCAATCCGCCTTGTCTTTACTGCCGATGATCTCCTGCGTTTTGGCGAGCGCCTTGGCTGCCAGCAGCTTCGCCTTGCGCATCCAGCGGCGCGCCCAGGCATATTCGGTTCCCAGGACCGCCAGGCCGACCGGGATCAGCAGGCCCGTCGGAGCCGGGGTCCAGATCAGCGAGAAACCGAAAACCACAATCGTCCCCCCGACGACCGTCACGATGATCCGCTTGATGTGCGGAATGTCGTCCACCTTCAACCGCACCAACAGCCGCGACAGCGCCGCGCTAAACCGCGTCGAAAAACTCCTCACCACCCGGCGCCTGGCCACCGGCGCGGGGGGAGCGGTGATAGGTTCCGGGATGGACTTGGTCATGGCTGGCGGGGGTGTCGCCGGACGGGGTTGCGAGCCGTCACTCTCCCGGATTGCCGCCGGTTATTCAAGACGTTTCAACAGGTCCGCGCGTTCTGCTTCGAGCACGGCTGGCAGCCGGGGGGCCAATTTGTCAAAGAATTCACCCTGCGCGGCGGCTTCCCGGCCCCATTCGGCGGGGTCGATGGCCATCAGGCGCGCAAACCGTTCGCCGTCCTCGAAGCCCGCCAGTCCTTCCAGGTCGAAATCCTCCCGGCGCGGCACCCAGCCGACCGGCGACCGCGCCGCCCCAGCCCGTTCCTCGCAACGGCCGATGATCCACTGGAGCACGCGCATGTTCTCCCCGAAGCCCGGCCACAGGAACTTGCCCCCTTCCCCGTCGCGCCGGAACCAGTTCACCCCGAAAATCAGCGGCGGCCGGGAAAGAGTTTTCCCCACCTCCAGCCAGTGCGCGAAATAATCGCCCATGTGGTAGCCGCAAAACGGTAGCATCGCCATCGGGTCGCGCCGCACCTGCCCGGTCGCCCCCGCCGCCGCCGCCGTGGTCTCGCTGGCCATCGTCGCCCCGACGAAAACGCCGTGCGTCCACCCGAACGACTGGTAAGCGAGCGGCACCGTATCCCCGCGCCGGCCGCCGAAGATGATCGCCGAGATCGGCACGCCGCGCGGGTCTTCCACCTCGGGCGCGAGCGCCGGGTTGTTGGTCATCGGCGAGGTGAACCGGCTGTTGGGATGGGCGGCCTTGGTGCCCAGCGCCGGGGTCCAACGCTGCCCCTGCCAGTCGGTGCACGACGCCGGGGCCGCGCCGTCCTTGCCTTCCCACCAGACGCCGCCGTCATCGGTCAAGGCGACGTTGGTGTAGATCGTGTCGCGCGCGATGGTCGCCACGGCGTTGGGGTTGGTCTGCGAATTTGTCCCCGGGATGACGCCGAAGTATCCGCTCTCCGGGTTGACCGCCCAGAGCCGCCCGTCCGGTCCCGGCCGCATCCACGCGATGTCGTCACCGACCGTCCGGATTTTCCACCCCGCGAAACGCTCGGGCGGGATGAGCATGGCGAAATTCGTCTTGCCGCAGGCACTAGGGAACGCCGCCGCGATGTAGTGCGTCCGACCTTCCGGTGATTCCGCCGCGAGCAAGAGCATGTGTTCGGCCATCCAGCCCTCCCGTTGCGCGAGGTAACTCCCCACGCGCAGGGCAAAACATTTCTTGCCCAGCAACACGTTGCCGCCGTAGCCGGAGCCGACGGACAGGATCGCGTTGTCCTGCGGAAAATGGCAGATGAACCGCCGCGCCGGGTCGAGTTCGAGCATCGAGTGCAGCCCGCGGTTGAAATCCTCGCTCGCCGTGCCGAGGTGCTCCAGCGCGACCGCCCCCATGCGCGTCACCTTGCGCAGATTCAGCGCGACGTAGACCGAATCGGTCAACTCGACGCCCACCTTCGCCAGCGCCGAACCGGCCGGCCCCATCAGATAGGGGACGACGAACATCGTCCGCCCGCGCATCGCACCCGCGAGCATCCCCATGAGTTTCGTGCGGGTGGCGGCGGGCTCGCTCCAATTGTTGGTCGGCCCGGCTTCTTCCCGGGTCGGCGTACAGATGAAAGTCAGTTGCTCCACGCGCGCCACGTCGTTGGCGGCGGAACGGTGATGGTAACAACCGGGTAGCTTCTGCTGGTCGAGTTGGACCAGGGTGCCCAGCCGACAGGCCTCGGCGAGCAGGAAATCGTTCTCGGCCTCGGACCCGTCGCAGTAAAACACCGTGTCCGGCTGGCAATGCGCGATGCATTCGTCGATCCACACCGCGAGCGCCAGATTGTCCGGTCGCTGCCCGCCGAACCCACCGGGCACGGCGCTCAAACGCAGGGAATCGGGAAGCAGGGGGTTCATCGACCAAGATTAACGGCGAGCCCGGCTTGGGGCAAGCGGGCGGGTAACGTCCCACCGCCACCGAAGGGTTGTCAAATCTCCACCTGGGCCGAGATCATTCTTGGCATTCTGGGAAAGTCCCTGCTTGAATCCTCTGGGAACCCCCGGAAGTACCATGCCACCTTCATCCCCTGACGATTCGGCGACCGCTTCCGATGCACCGGGCGACGCCGTCACGGCCGACGGCACGAACAAGACGGGCGCGCCCGTCTTCCAGGCCGGATGGCGCGAGGTCCTGATTGGCCTCGTCGGCTCGTGGGTCTTGCGCCTGTTGGCGGCGACGCTGCGCTTCCGCAGCGAGAACCTCGATGTCTCTCATCGCCGCACCCCGGGCGAGTCCTTCATCTTCGCCTTCTGGCACAACCGGCTCTTACTGATCCCGGTGGTGTGGGAACGATTCCTCCAACCACCCGGCGCTCCCGGCGGCAAAGGCCTGACCAGCACCAGCCGCGACGGCGAACTCATCGCGCAGTTCCTCGCGCGCTTCGGCGTCGGCCCGGTGCGCGGCTCGGCCACCCGGCGCGGTTCGACCGCCCTGCGCGAACTCGTCCGCTGGCTGCGCAAGGGGCACGATGTCGGCATCACGCCTGACGGTTCGCGCGGGCCGCGCTACGAGGTCAAACCGGGGCTCGTGCTCCTGGCGCAACTCAGCGGCCGGCGCATCGTACCCCTTTCGTTCGAGTACACGAGCGCGTGGCGGACGAAGAGCTGGGACCGCTTCTATATCCCCAAGCCGTTCTCGCGGGTGACGTTCGTCGTCGGCGAGCCGTTCGCCGTGCAGCGCACGGCCACACCGGAGGAGTTCGAGGCCGAGCGGCAACGTTGCGAGGCGGCGATGCGCGCCACCATCCGCGACGACGACCTCACCGCGAGATAGCCCCTCTCAGCCCAGCATCATCTCGCGCTCGGCCGCCAGCCAGTCTCCCAGCGCGTCGCCGGGCTCGCCGGTCGTCGTGCGCTCGACGTAATGATAATACGCTGACACCTTCACGGCTTCCTCGCCGCTGTGGGGCATCGCCGTTTCGGCGAGCGGAGCGGTTTCGGACAGCGGCGGAGCCTGGAACCCGGTCGCACCTGAAGAGTCGCTGTGGGCCGGAGTCGGCGTCGCGGCGGTCACTCCGGTGGTCCCGGTGGAAAGCAAACCCTCGTCGTCCGCGAATCCCGAGCCACCTATCGCCCGCAGACCTTCGCCTGGCACCGAGCCCATCGAGATCGGGGTCGATGCATCGGCAAACGGCTCCTCCGCGGCGACTTCTTCCTCGGCCACAGGGGTGTCGTGGGTCGCGGCCACTTCCTTGCCCGCCAGCCCGCCGGCCACCGCGCCGATGGCCGCGCCGATGAGCATACCGATGGGGCCGCCGATGGACCCGATGGCCGCGCCCGCCGCGCCTGCGCCCAAGGCTCCCACGCCAACGCCGACCGGATGCGCGCCGGGCTCGCCGGTGATCGGGTCGGGATGGGCCGACTCCGGGGCCGGGACGGGAGCGGGTGTTTCGGTGACGACCGGGTCGGTGGAATCTTCGGGCTCTGTCGGGATGGGCATGCTCATATTGTGATGGCGTTGAGTCGTTGTGATGTTTGCAAGTGCATCGGTCCGCGCCCGCGCTTTGGTCCTGCGGATTCGGCGTCGGCTTCACACCCCGACGACGGAGACGACCACGACCCGCCGATGCGGCGCGCGGCGGTGCTCGAAAACGAAGATTCCCTGCCACGTCCCCAGCGCGAGCCGTCCGCCGGCCACGGGAATGTTCTCGCTCGTGCGCGTCAGGGCCATACGCAGATGCGAGGTCGTGTCGTCCCCACCCTCGGCCGTGTGGACATAATCCGCCACGTCCTCGGGCACGAGGCGCTCGAAATACCGGTGCAGGTCTTCCCTCGCGCTGGGGTCGGCGTTTTCGTAGATGACCAGACTGGCGCTCGTGTGCTGGAGGAACACCGTCGCCGTGCCCGTCGTCACGCCGCTCGCCCGCACGACCCGCGCCACCTCGCCGGTAATATCATACGTGCCCTTGCCGCGCGTGCCCACCGTGAATTGATCCGTGTGCGCTTTCATGCTTCCATGATGGGCGCGGTCGCTTCCCCATGAAAGACTTCATCCACGACGATTTTCTGTTGTCCACGCCCGCCGCGCGCCGGCTCTACCACGAGTTCGCCGCTCCGGAGCCGATCCTCGATTACCATAACCACTTGCCGCCCGCCGATATCGCCGACAACCGGCAATTCGCTCATCTCACCGCGATCTGGCTGGACGGCGACCATTATAAATGGCGGGCCATGCGCGCCAACGGCGTGGACGAGCGCCTCATCACCGGCGACGCCGAGCCTTTCGAGAAGTTCAAAGCCTGGGCCGCGACCGTGCCGGCCACCCTGCGCAACCCGCTCTACCACTGGACCCACCTCGAACTGAAACGATATTTCGGCATCGGCGAACTCCTGAACGCCGATTCCGCCGAGCGCATCTGGCACGAGGCTAACGAGCAACTCGCCACGCCCGAACTGTCCACGCGCGGCATTCTCAAAAAATTCCGCGTCACGGACCTGTGCACGACGGACGACCCGACCGACGACCTCGCTGCGCATCGCCGGATTGCAACCGACCCTGAGGCGGGTACGCACGTGTTTCCCGCGTTCCGACCCGACAAAGGACTGGCGGTGCACCGGCCGGCCGCGTGGAACGCGTGGATCGACAAACTCGCCGCAGCGACCGGGCGTGACATCGATACGTTCGCGGGTTTGCTGGAGGCGCTGGACCAACAGATCGAGTTTTTCCACGCGCACGGCTGCCGGTTGTCCGATCATGGGTTGGAGCATTGCTACGCCACGCCCTGCACGCACAAAGAGGCGAAAGCCGTCTTCAAGGATGCGCGGCGCGGGGTGGTATCCTTACCGAAAGGCCAGCGGCGGTTCGCGTCGTTTTTGATGGACTATCTTCGGGCGTCGCTACGCGGAAAAAGGCTGGACGATGCAACTCCATCTCGGGGCCTTGCGCAACAACAACACACGCCTGCTCGGCCGCCTGGGACCCGACACCGGGTTTGACTCCATCGGCGACTTCCCGCAGGCGTCTGAACTGGGCGCTTTCCTCGATTCGCTCGACCGCGACGACAAGCTTCCGCGCACGATCCTCTACAACGTCAATCCGGCGGACAATTACCTGTTTACCACGATGGCGGGTAATTTCCAAGACGGGACGATTCCGGGCAAGGTCCAGTGGGGCAGTGGCTGGTGGTTCCTCGACCAGAAAGAAGGCATGGAAGCGCAGTTGAACGCGCTTTCTAACATCGGACTATTGTCACGTTTCGTGGGGATGGTGACCGATTCGCGTTCGTTCATGTCGTTCCCGCGTCACGAGTATTTCCGGCGGACGTTGTGCGGATTGATCGGCCGGGACGTGGCGAACGGTGAGTTGCCGGACGACGATGCGCTGCTCGGGCCATTCGTGCAGCGGATTTGCCATAGTAACGCACGGGAATACCTGCGGTTGGCGGAGTGAAGCCGCCGCCGGCGCGCCAGCGGCATCGTCCAAGGTAGGGTTGCCTCTCTGAGGCAATCCAAATTTGGCTTGGGTGATCGTTCCCGCAGTGACGGATTCGCCAGAAACATTTGGATTGCCTCGGAGAGACAACCCTACCTTGTGACACGCAAGCGCATGAACCGCCGTGGCGCGGACGCGCTCATCGGCGTGAGATCGCGGGTCGTGACTTGCTGGGTCGTCCCTCCGTCCACGGTGCTCATATCGGTGGTGTACGTGCTGCCGCTGTTCCAGTTTAACAGATCGTTGGAAACCTCGACCACGTACGTCAGATCGGTGTCGGCTTTCACCTTCGTGTACGCCAACGTCAGATAAGACGCGCCGGTCAAGGTCGTCCGCGACAGCACGGGCAACCCGGCGCGTCCCGGCGTGCGTGGATCGAGCCCGAGCGCGTATTCCATCAGGTTGGGAATGCCGTCGCCGTCCGGGTCGGCATTGTCGCCGCTGACCGCCGGCTTCTTCAACTCGTCGGCAGTGAAGTGATTCCCCTGCCACGCGGAATAGGGTGTCGCCGGTTTGGCGAGGTCGATCACGGTCATGGAATATGCCGGGAACGTTGCCGAAAAACTCGCCCCGACCCCCGCGAGGGTCGTGACCGTCAGGTCCGCGTTGTTCGTGTCGTTCGTCTCGCCGTATTGATAGACGGCCGCCGTGCTCGCGCCGGGCACGAAGTTGCTCAGCGTGATCTGCGCGGACAACGCGCTAGACGGACTTTTGTTGATGACCAACAGGCACAGATCGCCACCGGCGCGCAACGCGGCGTGTACGGTCAGCAGCGGGTAGGTGCTCGTGGCCGCCACCGTCCGGTCGCCGCCGACCGCCCATTGGGCGAGGAGTTTCAGCGCGTAGAAACTCGGGTAGGGCGTGTTGACCGGCGTGTCCGAACGATCCCCGGACGCCACCAGCCCGTAGTCGCCGAACTGACGCCAGCCGTAGAGCGAACCGCTGTTGTTATCACCGGTCAGACTGCCGTTGCGCAGGTCCCACCAAGTGCAGGCGTTGAACTCGGTCGCCGCCAGACTCCCGACCGTTTCGGCCAGGAATAAGCCGTCCACGAGACTAGTGCTCTGCTTGCCGGGATTATAGCTGACGCAGTTGAGTTCGGTCAGGGCGAGTTCGATGTTCGTCGCGGCCGTTCCGCCGATGTAGTCGGTGAGCATCTGGCGCAATCCCGCAGCGTCGCTGGCGGCCAGCGTCGCGCCGATGGACAACAGTCCGGCGTCGCTCTCGTTGCCGGGTTCCTGCGGATAATCGTGGAACGTCAGGAAAGCGGGCAGCGCGTTGCGAGATTTCAGGTTGGCGAGCACGACAGGCGTCCAACCGGTGTGCGTCGTGCCATCGTTCGGGTTGGTGACGCCGTGCTGGCCGTTGCCGTAGCTGTCCGGGCTGCCCGTGACGACCGCGCCGACGTGGATCGTCGGATCGACGGCGAGCATTTTTTGACGATAGAGCGCGAAAAATTGCGCGTAGGTGTACGGGTCCTGCGCCACGCCGGAGAACGTGCTGCCGTGCTCGTCGTGCTCCCACGAACCGTAGCATTCGTTGCCAACCTCCCAGTATTTGAAACCGAACGCCGCCGGGTGCGCCGCGCGCAGGAAGTTGTAACCGTCGTCGCTGCCCAGCGGCGAGGCCGCGCGCAGCGACGCCCAGTAGCCGACCGTCTGCCAGTTGCGCCCCTTCGAGTCGGCACCGATGGCCACCGCGCTGGCGGGATCGCCGTTGGCATACGCGACCCACGCGGCGGCTTCCTCCGGCGTGCCGCTGCCGTAGTTGACGGTGAGGTACGGTTGCGCTCCGAGCGCGGCGGCCTGAGTGGCGAACGTCGGAAACGCGCTCGCCCATTGGAAGGAATTATTCGTCACGCTACGGTCGAGATACCAGTCGTAGTCGTCCGACGCGCTGCCACCGGGATAACGCAGCGATTTGATCCCGGCCTGGGTCAGCAGCATACGGCTGGCAGCCGTGCCGAGCTGGCTGTCCCAGATAGCGGTGTTCACACCGAAGATGCGCGCATCGACCGTCCGCATGATGCTGCCCGCGTCGGCGGTCAACTGGATCGTTGTCGGAGCCGGGTTGGCGTTGAGCACGATGTCATCCACGTAGAAGGTGACCAGCGTGCTGTTGGTCGTGTTTTGAATCCAGAAGCCGTCGAAACCGACTTTTCCCGCCACGCCGAGACTGGCCAGCGGCACGGTGACCTGCGTCCAGGTATTCGCGGTGGGTGCAGCGAGGGCAACGGCGGTTTGCGCGTTGCCGTTGATGGTGGCCTGGAGTTGGAGCCCCTGCCCGCCGGACGCGCCGCCGTTGATCCAGAACGTCAGGCTGACGTAGCTAGATGGATCGATGGCCGCGTGGTGCAGGTACAGCGCCTGATAACTTCCCGCGCTGACGCTGATCGAATCGCCGCCCGTACCGTGGACGGGGCTGGCGTTGCTGAAGTTGACCGTCGCCCAACTGTAGTCCTGCCAACCGTTTTCCAGGGCGTTGTCGTAGGCGGTCAGATTGGTCTGCGCCCGTGCGGCGACCACCAGCAGGCGGACGCACAAGAGAGAAAGGCAGAAGGAGCGGAGATTCACGGGGAGCGGTGGAGTGACGGACCGTAGGCCAGAACGCAGCTTAACGCATGCTAGCCGGGAGCTAAATCGGCGCACGGGCAGACAGTACGTGTTCCGCCGTGAGCAAAGACGGAGCACCTCTCTTTTTCACGAACCCTGCGCGCCCTGGCTGACCGGCAGCCGGACGTGGAACGTCGCCCCGCGGCCGGGCACGCTTTCCACCGACACCTCCCCGCCGTGCGCGCGGACGATGTGCTTCACGATGGAAAGACCCAGGCCCGTCCCGCCCGACTGCCGGAAACGGTCCTTGTGCACCCGGTAGAACCGCTCGAAGACGTGCGGCTGGTCCGCCAGGAGAATCCCCTGCCCGTTGTCCGCGACGGTCAGATGCATCGAGCGCCCGCCGCCGGGTTCCGCCTCCGCCCGGACGACGATCTCCGGCCCGCCCGCGCCGCGGCCGTTTTGCGAGAGCGGCGCGGCGTGCCGCAACGCGTTGTCGATCAGGTTGAAAAACACCTGGTCGAGCTGGTGGGCATCGGCATCGATGTCGGGCAGATCGGCGGGAATTTCCACGCGCACCGCCGCGCGGCGGGCGGCGGCCACCGGGGCCAGGCGGTCCACGACGGCTTCCACGCACGTCCGCAGCGACACGGGGCCGAGTTGCAACGCGCCGGCCATCTCGGGGCTTTCGAGCCGGGCGAGCGTCATCAGGTCGTCGAGGATGAGACGCAGGCGCTGGCCGTGCTTCCACATCGTTTCGTGGAACCGGCGGACCGTCTCTGGGTCCGTGTCGGCGTCGGGTTCGAGCATCGTTTCCAGATAGCCGTTGATGATCGACAACGGCGTGCGGAGTTCGTGCGAGACGTTGGCCACGAAATCGCGCCGGACGTTCTCCAGGTTCTTGAGTTGGGTGATGTCGTGCAGCACCGCAATCGCGCCGACCGGTCCGGGCATTCCGGCCGGGGTAATCGGCGCGGTGGTCAATTGAAAATGACGCGACCCGTACTGCCCATCCCGCCGGCGGACGGTCAAAGAGAGCGCCAGCGAACACGACTCGCCAGCGCCCAGCGTGCGGCGGGCGGCGTCGCGCACCTCGTGGTGCCGGAGGACTTCCAGCAGCGAGCGATTCAACGGCGGGTTGGCCAGGTCGAGCATCTCCTGCAAGCCGCGGTTGACCAGGCGGATTTTCTCTTGCAGGTCGATGATGAGGACGCCCTCGCTCAGACTGCCGAGCACGGCCTGGAGGTTGAGGCTTTCCTCGCTCGCCCGCTCGTTCGCGCCCCGCAGCCGTCCGGCGATGCGGCGGAGATGAACGGTCGTCTCGTCGCCCGAACCCTCGACCTCGACCTCGATGTCCTCGTCGGCGAGGACTTCGAGCGCGGCGCGCAACCGGCGCAGAGGCCGCGCCCAGCGGGCGTGAACCCAGAAACCCACCGCGATGGCCGCGATGCCGAGCAGGATGAAAATGGTCATTGTTCCCGACGCCCTCCCTGCGAACCGACCGTGCGTTTGACGTTCCTTCCAAGAAAATCAGGATGGCCCCCGAGAGGCCGCCCTACCTCGTGGTGAATCGATACCCCTCCCCGCGCACGGTTTCAATCCGCGCCGAGTGGTCGGGGCCGAGTTTTTCGCGCAGGCGGCGGACGTGCGTGTCCACGGTCCGGGTGTCGATGGCGGCGGTGTAGTTCCACACGTCCGTCAGCAGCGCGTCGCGGGTGAGCACCTTGCCGCGCCGCTCGATGAGCAGGCACAGCAGCTTGTACTCAGTCGTCGTCAAGTCGAGCTTGCGCCCGTCGAGCGTGACCTCGAAATCGCCTTTATTGACGCGGAAACTGTCCACCTCCAGCGTCGTCTCGCGCCGCTCCTCGGCGGCGCGGGCCCGGCGCAGGATGGCCTCCACGCGCAGGATCAGTTCGCGCGGGCTGAAGGGTTTTCCCAGGTAATCGTCCGCGCCGACTTCCAGGCCCGCGATCCGGTCGGCGGGATCGCCCTTGGCGGTGAGCATCAGGATCGGGATGGCGGCGGTGTCGCGGTCGGCGCGCAACTGGCGGCAGACCTCCTCGCCGTGCATCTGCGGCAGCATGAGGTCGAGCACGATCAGGTCTGGACGGCGTTCGCGCGCGGTGCGCAAGGCGCTCAGGCCGTCGCCCTCAACGATCACCGTCATGCCCGCGCCACGCAGCCGGTAGCGCACGAGATCGACCACGTCCGGCTCGTCGTCCACGACCAGGACGACGGGTTGCGTTGTGGAAGTTTCGGTCATTTTTTTATCCGAACCGCCCGGTGATGTACGCCTCGGTCTGCTTCTCGCGCGGGTTGTTGAACAGGTCGCGCGTCGGTGCGAATTCCACGAGCTTGCCGAGGTAGAAAAACGCCGTCTGGTCGGCCACGCGCGTCGCCTGCTGCATGTTGTGCGTGACGATGACGATGGTGTACTCGCGCTTGAGCTGGTGGATGAGGTCTTCGATCTTCGCGGTGGCGATGGGATCGAGCGCGCTGGCGGGTTCGTCCATAAGAAGAACTTCCGGCTGCACCGCGATGGCCCGCGCGATGCAAAGCCGCTGCTGCTGGCCGCCCGAGAGACTGACGCCGGGCCGGTCGAGGTCATTTTTCACCTCGTCCCACAAGGCGGCCAGACGCAGGCTGTTTTCCAGGCGTTCCTGGAGAAATGCGCGGTCGCGCACGCCGTTGAGCTTGAGGCCGACGAGCACGTTTTCCTTGATGCTCATCGTCGGGAACGGGTTCGACTTCTGGAACACCATGCCCACGCGGCGGCGCACGACGGTCGGGTCGATCTTGGGGCCGTAGAGATCGTCGCCGTTGAGCAGGATCGTGCCCGTCCATCCGCGCGCCGGGAACGAGTTCGTGCATGCGGTTGAGGCAACGCAAAAACGTCGATTTGCCGCAGCCGCTCGGGCCGATGATGGCCGTGGCCGAACGCGCCGGAATCTGGATGCTCACCTCCTGCACGGCCGGTTTGGTCGTGTAATAGATCGAAACCTTCGTCGCGTCGAACGCTGGCAACTCCGCAGCGGTCACCGGCGGGTTCGCGGGCGCGGAAGACGGGGACGAGACGGCGGCGGCGGGGCCGGGATGGGTGGCGATAGGCGTCATACGGCGGGTGGTTCTCAGGCGGCAGCCGTCGGCGGCGCGGCGGTGGCAAGAGTGGCTTTGACCTGCGCGGCAACCGCCCGTTTGACGATGCGCTCGCGTGTCAGAAAGCGTAGCGCGAGGTTCAGGCCGAGGACAAGCACGATCAGCACGAGCGCGGCGGCCCAGGCTTGGCGGTTCTGGTCCGGGTCGGAGGACTGGCTGCCGAACTTGAAGATGCGCCACGGCAGCGAATCGATGGGCTGGAGCAGGCCCTTGGACCAGCCTTCGTTGCCCAGCGCGGTGAAGAGCAGCGGCGCGGTCTCGCCCGCGATGCGAGCGACGGCCAGGAGCACGCCGGTGACAATGCCCTTGGAAGCGGTTTTGGCGACGATCAGCAGACTGATGCGCCACTCGGAAATGCCCAGCGCGAGCGCGGCCTCGCGGTAGCCGTTCGGGACGAGCCGGAGGACTTCCTCGGTGGTCCGCAGGACGAGCGGGATCATAATGAACCCGAGGGTAATCCCCGCCGCCAGCGCCGAGTACCCGAGGTGGATGACCGCCTTGCCCGGCGGGATGAACAGCGCGTACGCCACGATGCCCCAGACGATGGACGGCACGCCGTTGAGCACGTCCGCGCCGAAGCGCACCGACGAGGCGACGCGCACTGTGGCGTATTCGCTGAGGTACAGTGCGCCGAGCACGCCGACGGGCACGCCGAACACCGCCGCGATGGCGATGAGCACGAACGTGCCGACGATGGAGTTCGCCACGCCGCTGTGGACGACGGCGGCCGGCGGGGTCGCGGCAGGCACGGCCACCGGAGCCGGGGTGTCGGCCGTGGGGTTCGCGTCGGTGCTCCCCGGCGCGGGCGCGGGGGTATCGGCGGCCGGTTCGTCGAACATCGCGCTGTAGTCGGTCGTTGGCTGGGCGGGCAGCTTCGTGAAGAAATCCCAATTCAGCGAGCCCGCGCCCTTGACCAGCAGATAGCCGAACACCAGCCCCAGCGGCGCGATGACAATCAGCGCGCTGATGCACGAAAGCGCGGCGGCAAACCCGCTCTTGGCCTTGCGCCAGCGCCGTCGGCCGTCCGAGACGCGCCCGCGCGGCACCGTCGGGTTTCCGGCGTTCGGCGGGGCGGCGGGCATGGTCGCGGCGGGCATGATCGGAGGAGTGGGCAGGGCCGTCGTTTAATGCACGCCGCCCGAGGCACCTTTCGCCATCGAGCCGACGAGCAAACGGGCGATGATGTTCACGAGGATCGTCACCGCGAAGAGTACGAACCCGGCGGCGATCAACGCGGGAATCTGGTCGGGGTCCGCCCCGGCAAAGTTGTTGGCGATCTTGCTCGCCAGCGTGTCGCCGGGCTTGAGCAGGGACGCGAAAATGCTGCCGGAATTGCCGATGACCATCGTCACTGCCATCGTTTCGCCCAGCGCGCGGCCGAGGCCCAGGATGACCGCGCCGAAGATACCCGCCTTCGCGTAGCTGAGCACGGCGATTCGCGTGACTTCCCAGCGCGTCGCGCCCAAGCCGTACGCCGCCTCGCGCTGGAGGTCCGGCACGCTGCGCAAAATCTCGCGCGTGACGCTGGTAATGATCGGCAGCACCATCACGGCGATGATGATTGCCGCCGCCAACATGCTGCGGCCCGCGAACGTCCCGCTGAAGAACGGCGTCCAGCCGAAGAACTTTTGCAGGATCGGCACCACCACATCCCGCAGCCACGGGATCATCACGAAAATGCCCCACAGCCCCAGGATCACGCTGGGCACGGCGGCGATCATTTCCACCAGGGCCGTCAGCGGCGCGCGCAGCCAGATCGGCGCGAGTTCCGTCAGGTACAATGCCGTGAGGATCGCCAGCGGCGTGGCGATGAGCAAACCCAACACCGCCGAGACCACCGTTCCTAGAATGAACGGCAGCGCGCCGTACTCGGCCGTGACCGGATTCCACTGGCTGCTCGTCAGGAAGCCGAACCCGTATTTGGCCCAGATATCCTGCGAGCCGCGCCACAGGTTCCAACCGGTCAGCACCACCAGCAGGCCGACGAACACCACCATTCCCAGACACAGCCAGCGGAAGGCGTTGTCCGCCACCCGCGAGACGGGCCGCATGGTACGGTCGCGCCCGGAAGGCGCGTCGGCCGGGGTGGCAAGCATGTTCGCGGAGTTCGCCATATCGGAGTTTTAGTCGGGTAGGTGGATGGCGCTCTCCGAGCGGCATTCGTTTCAATCACGCCACAGGCGTCTTATCATTCAGGCGGCTGTCGCCGCGAAGTGGACCAATGCCGCCCGGAGAGCGCCATCCACCTCTGGATCACTTCACCTTGATCGTTTCGATGCGGGCGAGCACTTCCTTTTGCACCTTCTCGGGCAGCGGGGCATACGCGAGGCTCGGGGCCATCTTTTCGCCGGTGCTCAACGCCCATTTCAGGAACGCGACGAGCTTCTTGCCCTTGTCGCTGTCGGTCTGTTCTTCGTACACGAGCAGCCAGGTCGCGCCGGAGATCGGATAGGAGGTCTTGCCCGGAGCGTTCACCATCGAGAACCGGAAATCCTCGGGAATCTTCGCCGTTGCCAGCGCGGCCGTCACGGACTGCGGCGACGCCTTGACGTACATGCCGTCGGCGTTCTTGAGTTCTGCGTAAGTCAGCTTCTGCTGCACGGCGTAGATGAGTTCCACGTAGCCGATGGCTCCCGGCGTGTCCTTGATCTGCTGGGCGATGCCGTCGTTGCCCTTGGCACCCATGCCGGTTGGCCACGAGACCGAAGTCCCCTTGCCCGGAGCCGCCATCCAGTCGGGGCTGACCGCGCTCAGGTAATCGGTGAAGATGTAGTTGGTGCCCGACGCGTCGCTGCGATGCACGACGGTGATGTCGAGCGAGGGCAGTTTGGTCCCCGCGTTCTGCGTGGTGATTTCCTTGGCGTCCCATTTGGTGATCTTGCCGCTGAAGATGCCCGCGAGCGTCGGCCCGTCGAACTTCAGCATGCCCGCGCCGGGGACGTTGTACGTGATGACGACCGCACCCGCGACCGTCGGGATGTGCAAAACCTTGCCGGGCGCTTTGCCCAGTTCCTCGTCGCTCATCGGGCCGTCGGAAGCGCCGAAATCGACGGTCCGGGCGGTGATCTGCGCCTTGCCGCCGCCGCTGCCGATGGGCTGGTAGTTGATCGTCACCGAGGAGTCGGCCTTGTGGTATTCCTCGAACCACTTCTGGTAGATCGGGTTCGGGAACGTCGCCCCCGCGCCGGTGAGCGTCGTGTCGGCTTTCGCCAGGGAGGCCGCCAGCGGGGAAAGCGTGGCGAGACCCAGCAGGGAGAGGAGGAAATTTTGGGGCTTCATAAGCTTCGTTTTCAGAGGCAGGGACAATGGGTGTTTACGGACTCCGCGCCGGGGAGGCTAATCCCTCTCGTCACGGGAAGCCCGAACCTCTCCGAGGGCTCCGGATAATGCGCGCCCGGGGTTGTTACGATTTTGTCACAGTTCGGCGCATGAGAACTTGCGGGGCGCGCCGCATCGTCCGTATGTTTTGCCACCGCTAGCTGGCGGCAGCGCGTCACTTCCACCCTCACTTATGGCTCCCGCACCCCGCGAACACATCCTCAATTCCTTCGAGACGGCGTTGCGCACGTTGCACGACAACCTGCTCCTGATGGCCAGCCTCACCGAGCGCAACCTCCAGAATACGTTCTCGGCCCTGTTCGAGCGGGACAACGAATTGGCCAACCAGGCCATCGCCGACGACGAGGAAATCGACACGCTCGAAAAGCAGGTGGACCACGAGGGGATGGATATTTTGCTGCGTTTCCAACCGGTCGCGCGGGACCTGCGCGCGATCATCGCGGCGATGAAGATCGGCGCGAACCTGGAACGCATCGCCGATCAGGCAACTTCTATTGCCCGGCGCGTGCGCAAGCTCAACGAGGAGCCTGCGCTGCCCGAGACGCACCAGCTCGAAGTGATGACGCGTGAAGCGACGGCGATGTTCAAGGACAGCCTCCAGGCGTTCACCGACGGCGACGCCGAACTGGCCCTGGGCATCAAGCCGCGCGACCGTCAGCTCGACGAGATGAACCGGGGCATCGCCTCGCGGATGACCGAGCGCATGGCGGCCGACGCGGGGCAGATTCGCGGCTATCTGGATTTGATCTTCATCGCGCGCAACTTGGAACGCATCGGCGACCACGCGACGAACATCGCCGAGGACGCGATCTACGCCGCTCAGGCCCGCGACATCCGGCACATCGGATCGCAGCCCGCGGCGGTCTGATCCGCGCAGGCCGCCACGCGGTCGGCCGTTTTTACGACATCGCCGGAACCATCCGTCGCAGACGCTCGGCGGCGTTGACTACAATGTCCAGCCCGCGTGCGATCTGCGTGGGCGTATTGAACCGGCCGAAGGAAAACCGTAGGCTGCACCGGGCGCGTTCGGTGGAAAAACCCATCGCCGTCAGCACGTGCGAGGGCTGCAACGAACCCGCCGTACACGCGCTGCCCGCGCTCGCGCAGAGTCCCGCCTTGTCCAACAGCACCAGCATCGCCTCGCTCTCGACGCCGGGGAAATAGAGGCTCGTCGTGTTATGCAACCTCTCCGCGTTGCCGCCGTTGACCTCCGTGCCGGGCACCCGCGCGAGGATGCCGGCCTCGAAATCATCGCGCAGCGCCCGGACCGCCGTGCGCTCCGCTTCGATGTGCGTCGCCGGCCAGTTCGGCGGCTTTGCCGAGGGCGATGATGCCCGCGACGTTCTCCGTGCCGCCGCGCCGCCCGCCTTCCTGTCCGCCGCCGACCAGGAACGGCGTGAAACGCGACCGGCGGTCAATGTACAGCGCGCCGACGCCTTTCGGCGCGTGGAGTTTGTGCCCGGCGAGCGAGAGAAAATGGATCGCCGAGTCTTCCAAGCGGATGGGAATTTTGCCCACTGCCTGCACGGCGTCGGTGTGGAAATACGCGCCCTGCTCGCGTGCGGCGCGGGCGATTTCCTCGACGGGGAAAATGACGCCCGTTTCGTTATTGGCCCACATCAACGAAACGACGGCGGTGTCGTCGCGGATGGCGGCGGCGGCTTCGGCCGGGTCGAGTTGGCCGTCGGCATCGACCGGCAGCCAGGTGATCTCGTAACCGCGCCGGGCGAGGGTTTCGCAGAGTTTTTTCGTCGCGCTGTGCTCGACGACCGAGGTGACGATGTGCTTGCGGTCGCGGTCGGCCAGGAGCGCGCTCTGGATCGCGGCGTTGTTGCCCTCGCTGCCGCAACTGGTGAACAAAATCTCGCGCGCCTCGCAGCCGACGAGGGCGGCGACCTGTTCGCGGGCGGTTTCGATGGCTTTGCCCACGCGCGAACCGAAACTGTAGGCGCTCGACGGGTTGCCGTACAACTCGGTCAGATACGGCAGCATCGCGTCCACGACGGCCGGATCGAGCGCGGTGGTCGCGTTATTGTCGAAGTAAAGGAGGTCGTCTCCGGCGCGGTGCATGGTCGGTCAGGGTACGCGCAACCGGGCCGGTTTGCCAGCGTGGGTCACTTGGCGGTCGGATGCTGCTTGAGGTAAGCCAGCACGAGCGGGTTGTAGCGCCGCGCGAACTCCCGCGCCGCGTCTACAAAGCGACGGTTGCGCTCCGGGTCCGGGATCGAATGGGAAGGGACGAACCACGTCTGGGCCACCCGGTAGGAACGGTCATCGCGCCGTATTCCCGGCGCAGGCGACTCGGCCCCCGCCGCCGGGTCGTAGATTCCGATGAAATAAACGCGTCCGCCCTGTTGCTCGTGCGCAAAAAACGCTGCCGGATCGGTGTGCTTATACCATCCCTCCGAGCGTCCGACGATGGTAGGGTCGTTTGGCAGCACCCCGCATCCACCGAGGAGCAGCAGGCTGACGCCGGCGCACAGGAGCGTTAAATGTCTCATGGCAATCTCAACGCACCGGTCCACCGACGGTTTCACGTTCCGGCCGCGAAAGCTCAGGAACGTCCACGGCCGCGGTCGGTGCCCCGCTGCCGTCGTCGGGCAAAGGCGCGTCGGGCGGGCCGTCGCCGGGACGCGGGGGGCGGTGGCGCGCGATGAGCACGAGGTTGCGCGCCGCGATGACCGGAGGCAGCAAATAGCCCAAAATCACCGGCAGCTTTTGGAGGTGCAACGCGTAGATGAGTTGGATCACTCCGCCCACGAGGCTCAGGTGCCAGAAGTTCTTGGGAATCACGCTCTGCTTGAGCTTTTCGCTGGCATACCACTGCACGACGAAGCGACTGGTAAACATCACGTTTCCCACCAAACCGAAGATCGTCCAGTAAACGCTGTCCCCATGAATATAACTCCGCAGGTTGTCGAAAAAAGCACCCAACATCGCCAACCTCTAAAGGCAAATGGCGTAAGGCAAAAGGTAAAAAGACGATGGGCCGAACCGTGAGTGGCACGCCTGCTATCACCGGAAGTGTTATTTGAACACAGAGACACAGAGACACGGAGACCGGAGGAGAAGAAGCGGCAGATAAAATGGCTTGGGAATTTGCTTGGCTGTCCGTGTTTCATGCCCTTTTCCTTCTGCCGTCTTCCTCCTCCGGTCTCTGTGTCTCTGTGTTCAAATGCCGCCCACCTCCCCACCACCCGCACCCCCCTTTCCCTTCTGCCTTTTGCCCTGTAGATTATCTATCATGTCCTCTGTCTTCTGGCAGCAGGCCAACCCGCCACTTGCGCGAACTCGTCAGCTACGAACCCGGCAAGCCCGTCGAGGACCTCGCGCGCGAACTCGGCATCGCCCCTGACGACATCATCAAGCTCGCTTCCAACGAAAACCCGCTCGGCCCCTCGCCCAAGGCGCTCGCCGCCATGCGCGCCGCCCTCGAACGCGCCCAACTTTTACCCCGACGGCGGCGGTTATTACCTGCGCGAGGCCATCGCGGAGAAATTCGGCCTCGAGCGCGAAAACATCATCCTGGGCAACGGCTCCAACGAGATCATCGAGTTCATCGGCCACGCTTTCCTGCGCCCGGCGACGAGGTGGTCACGTCCGACCACGCGTTCGCCGTTTATCGTCTGATGGCCCAGCTTTTCGGCGCGCGCACGGTCGAGGTGCCGGAGCTGCCCGGCTTCGTGCAAGACCTCGACGCCACGCTGGCGGCCATCACCGCCGCGCACCCGGCAGGTTTACATCACCAGCCCGAACAATCCCACCGGCACGGTGGTCACCGCCGAGGAGATCGACGCGGTTCATGGCGCGCGTGCCGGACCGCGTCACGGTCGTCTTCGACGAGGCTTACCACGAATTTCTCGACGACCCGCCGGACACGCTGCGCTACGTCCGCGAGGGCCGCAACGTCGTCGTGCTGCGCACGTTTTCCAAGATTCAGGGGCTCGCCAGCCTGCGCATCGGCTACGGCATGGCCCGCGCGGAGATGATCGAGATTTTGCAGAAAACCCGCCAGCCCTTCAACGCCAACGGCATCGCGCAGGCCGGGGCGCTGGCCGGGCTGGCCGACGCCGAACACCAGGCGCGCACCAAGGCCGTCACCGACGAGGGGCGCGCGTTTTTGCAGAAAGCCGTTTGCGGAGATGGGCGTGGAGTTCGTGCCCAGTCACGCGAATTTCGTGCTCGTCCACGTCGGCGACGGCCGGCGCGGTGTTCGAGGTGTTGTTGAAACAAGGGATCATCGTGCGGGCCATGGGCAGCTACAAACTGCCGGCGTGGGTGCGCGTGTCCGTCGGCACGATGGAGGAAAACCGCCGTTTCGTCGCAGGCGCTCGAAGAAATCCGGCCCACGTCGAACGCCTACCGCGACCTGACCGGGGCGTCCGTGCGCCGGACGACCCCCATCCCCTGTTCTCTTCTTTCCGATGGCCCGATCCGCGCAAGATTTCACCGCCATCGTTATCGGCGGCGCGACGAAGCCGCCCGGCTGGAGGAACTGCGGCGCTACGGGGTGCTGGACACCCCGCCGGAACCGGTCTTCGATGACCTCGCCCGGCTCGCCGCGCAAATTTGCGAAGCGCCGATGGCGCTTATCAGTCTGGTGGACCGAGACCGGCATTGGTTCAAATCGACCGTGGGGGTGGACATGGCCGAGGATCCCGCGTCAGGACACGCTTTTGCGATCACACGATCTGCCAGGAGGGATTCTTCGTCGTGCCCGACGCGGCGCACGATCCGCGGTTCGCCGGATGCGCGGTGGTGCGAGGCGCTCCGCACGTGCGTTTCTACGCGGGTGCGCCGTTGTGCTCGCCCGCCGGGCACGCGCTGGGCACGCTCTGCGTGTTCGATGACAAGCCGCGCAGGCTGAACCGCCGGCAGAAGGAAGGTCTGAGGGCGCTTTCCCGGCAGGTGCTCGCCCAGATGGAACTCAAGCGCACCATCCCCGAACTGCGCCTGACCGCCATTGAGCGACACGTGGCCGAAACGGCGTTGCGCAAGAGCGAGGAGCGTTTCCAGAAGTTCATGAACAACGGTCCGGCCATCGCCTTCATCAAGGACGCGGTCGGGCGCTATCGTGTACGTCAACGAACCGACCGCGCGCCGTTTCCAGATGCCAGCGGGGACTGGATCGGCAAAACCGACGCGGAACTCCTCGGCAAAGAAAGCGCCGCCAACGTCGTCGAGCACGACCTGACCGTGCTCAACGACGAGAAAACGGTACGTCGCGGAAGAGGCGGTCCCGGCCCCGGACGGCGCGCGGTACTGGCTGAGCTATAAGTTCCTGTTGCACGACGACCTCGGCCAGAAGCAGGTGGGCGGGTTGTCCTTCGACATCACCGAGCGCAAGGACGCCGAGCACGAACGCGAACGCCTCGTCAGCGAACTGCGCGAGGCGTTGGCGGAGGTCAAGACGCTCACGGGCTTTTTGCCGATTTGCGCCTCGTGCAAGAACATCCGCGACGACGACAGGTTACTGGCAGCAGATCGAGTCGTATCTGTGCGAGCATGCGGAAGTGGAGTTCACCCACGGCATTTGCCCGGCGTGCCTGGCGAAACTGTACCCGGAGTTTGCCGCCAAGCAGCGAGAGGGATGAAGGATGAAAGCGGAGGAAGAACATCGACCGCTGCCTGCTGTTTTCTGCCTTCCGGCTTCATCCTTCATCCCTCATCGTTATCACCCCGCGGGCGGTTCTGCAGATCGAATTATCCTTTTCTTCCGTGACTTCCGATACCATCGCCGCCGTGGCCACGCCGTTCGGTGAGGGGGCGATTGCGATGCTGCGGCTTTCGGGGTCGCACGCGCTGGCAATCGCCGGACGCGTATGTCGGGTCGCCGGTGGAGAGCTGGCAAACCTTCCGCCGCGAAAGTTGCACCGCGCGCGGTTGCTCTCGCCCGACGGGGCGGTGCTCGACGACGTGCTCGTGAGCGTCTACCGCGCGCCGGCCAGCTACACGGGCGAAGACGTCGTCGAAATCACCTGCCACGGCGGCATTCTCGTGACCCGCCGCGTGCTCGATGCCCTCCTGGCGGCGGGAGCACGCGCGGCGGAACCGGGGGAATTCACGCAAAGCGCGTTTCTCAATGGCCAGATGGACCTCACGCAGGCCGAAGCCGTCATGGACCTCATCACCGCGCAGACTGACCTGGCGTTGCGCGCGGCCTCCGAACAACTCGCCGGCCGTCTCGGCCAGCGGGTGAGCGGGTTGCGCGAAGACCTGCTTTCCCTGGTCGCCCACATCGAGGCGTACATCGACTTCCCGGACGAGGACATCGATCCCGATACCGGCGCGGCGCTCCTGACGCGTTGCGACGGCCTGCTCGCCGCGCTCGACGCCCTGCTGGCCACGGCAGGTCAGGGCCGCATCCTGCGCGAGGGGGTGCGGACGGTCATTTACGGCGAGCCGAACGTCGGCAAGTCCAGCCTCCTCAACGCCCTGGTCGGCCACGAGCGGGCCATCGTCAGCGAGATGCCGGGCACCACGCGCGACACGGTGGAGGAATTCATCAACGTGCGCGGCTTGCCGTTGCGTCTGATCGACACCGCCGGATTGCGCGAGACCGATGACCCCGTCGAAAACGCCGGGATCGCCCGCACGAAGGATACCCTCGCCCGGGCCGACCTCGCCCTGCGCGTCGTGGACGCCAGCCAGCCGCCGCCCGCGACGATGGACGCCCTAATTCCCGGAGCCGCGACGGAAATTCTCGTGCTTAACAAGATCGACCTCGGCGTCGCCCCGGCGTGGGTCACGCACCCGCACACGGCAGCCGTCCGCGTGTCCTGCCGCACCGGCGAGGGACTCGACGAGTTGGCGGACGCCGTGTACGAGCGCGTGACCGGCGGGCAACTCGCCTGGAACCCCTCCGCCGCCGCCATCAACGCCCGGCACCAACGCTGCCTCGCCCGCGCCCGCGAATCCCTCGCCTCCGCCCGCGCGGCCCTGGCGGCGCATACGTCGCCGGAGTTCGTCGCGCTCGACCTGCGAGCGGCACTCGACGCCGTGGGCGAGGTCGTCGGCGGCGTGGACACCGAAGAAATCCTGGGGAAGATTTTTTCGACGTTCTGCATTGGCAAGTGACCGACTCTAAACATCTTCCGCCCGCCTGGTTTTCCAGCCCCGGCAGGGGCGGCAGAGTTCAGTATCCAGGTGCCGGGTTGGAGCCCACCGTCTTTAGACGGTCTGCCTTGGAGGGTGGCGGGTGGCGCGTTAAGGTGGGCGGCTGCATGGCCAACTACCACCATCGTGGGCACACGGTCTCGGACTGCAAGTACCACCTGATCTGGGTGACCAAGTACCGCTGGCCGGTGCTCAAGGGGGACCTGGCGGTGCGTTGCCGCGACCTGATCCGCGAGATTTGCCGGGCGCGGGAGGTGGCGGTGGTGCGTGGAGCGGTGTCGCCCGACCACGTGCATCTGCTCGTCAGCGCGCCGCCGGTGTTGTCGCCGGCCAAGCTGGCGCAGTACTTGAAGGGCAGGAGTTCGCGCAAGCTGCAGGAGGAGTTCCCGAGTTTGCAGAAGCGTTATTGGGGCCAGCACCTGTGGGCACGGGGCTACTTTTGCGCGACGGTCGGAGCGGTCGATGAGAAGACGATCAAGCGCTACATCGAGGAGCAGAAGTGGGACGAGGATGGCGAGGGAACGTTCCGCATCGTGGCCGACCCGCCGTGAGGCCAGGGGTCGCCGCCGATGCCTTGCCAGCCGGCCCGGGCCGGGGGCTTTCCAAGCGGCTTCTAGCCGCCACCGGACTTTTAGTCCCATCGCATCCTACCGGCTTGAGCCGGTAGTCGTTGAGCCCACGGCGCGAGCCGTGGGTCGGCGACACAAAACGTATCAGCCCCGGCAGGGGCGTAAGAAAAAGACGCGCGCCCTTCAGAACCACCAGGCGAGTTTTCTTACGCCCCTGCTGGGGCTATGGCGCGAAACAATCTTTCCCACGGCTCACGCCGTGAGCTAAACTCTTACGCCCCTGCCGGGGCTGATGATGATTGCTGCCCTGTACCGCCACCTCCTGCGTCCACTCCTCTTCGCGCTCGACGCCGAGACGGCGCACCACACGGCGATGGCGGCGCTGAAATTATCCTGCCGCCTGCGTTTCCCGCTCGGGTTGATCCGTACTTTGGCGGGCGCGCGGCCGGACCGCCGGTTGGAACGCACGGTCTTCGGCGTGCGTTTCCCCAATCCCGTCGGACTCGCCGCCGGATTCGACAAGGACGGCGTCGCGCTGGCCGCCTGGCCCTCGCTCGGCTTCGGCTTCGTGGAAGTGGGTACGCTCACCGCCCACGCGCAACCCGGCAACCCCCGCCCACGGCTCTTCCGTGTACCCGCCGCCCGCGCGCTCATCAACCGGCTGGGGTTCAACAACCAGGGAGCCGACGCGGCGGCGGCGCGGTTCGAGGCGTTGCGCGCGGCGGGCCGGTGGCCGTCGATCCCGGTGGGGATCAACCTCGGCAAATCCAAGGCGACCCCGCTCGAAAAAGCCACCGAGGATTACGTGGAATCGCTGGGAAAACTCCACGCGCACGGCGATTATTTCGTGCTGAACGTTTCCTCGCCGAATACGCAGGGCCTCCGCACGCTCCAGGGCCGCGACGAACTCGACGCCCTCCTGCGCGCCGTCCAGGCTAAAAACTATTCGCTGCCCATCCCGCGCCCAATGCTCGTGAAAATCGCGCCGGACCTGACTTTCGAGCAGATCGAGGAAGTCCTGGCTCTCGCCGGACAACACGGACTGGCGGGCCTCGTGGCGACGAATACCACGGTTGACCATTCCTCGTTGCCGCCCGGCGCGCCGCAGGAAACGGGCGGCCTGAGCGGCGGCCCCTTGCGGGCGCGTTCGACGGAGATCGTGCGTTTCCTCACCGCGCGGACGCCGCTGCCGGTCATCGCGGTCGGCGGCGTGGCGGACGCGGCGAGCGCACGCGAAAAACTCGATGCGGGCGCGGCGCTTGTGCAGCTTTACACAGGTTTTGTCTACGGCGGGCCGACAACCGCGCCGGAGATTTGCGCGGGACTCTGAAGTTAGCGCGTCGTTCCCGGCGAGACAATCGGCGTGCTCGGTCCCGCCAACGTGGCCTCGCCCTCGCTGCTGGCGACGCTGCCCGTGCCGCGCGTGTCAATCGACTGCCCGCCCGGCGCACCGATGCCGGGACTCGGAATCCCCGTGGGCGCGGGGCCAATGGGATCGCGCTGGTCGGCGGCGTAGCCACCACCTTGCTGGCAACCCGCCGCCAGACCACCCAGGGCCAGCGCCAGACAACCGATTCCCCAGCGGGTGAGACGAGTGTTGAGTTTCATAAAAACGTTCGCTTGCAAAAAGCCGGACGCGACGGGCACGAAGACCGTTCTACCCCACTTTCCGGTGGATTGACAAGTTTTTGTGTCGGGGTTCACGAACGGATCGCCAGCATCTCAGTAGCCGACCCTTTGCAACGCGTCCTGCACGCGCGCCTTGGCCCCCGTGTCAATCTCGTCGCCGTGGCCGACGATCAGCCGGTCGAAGTCCCACGTCATCATCCGCGCGAGCGAAGCCTGAAGCGCCGCCTTGTCCTTCACCGTCAACCGCATCGAGCGCGCCATGCCCGGGTCGTGCTTCGCGCCGACGGCCACGAACATCAGCGCGTGCGTCCACGTCGGCGCGTCCGCCCCGAAGTCGAACATCAGGTCCGCGACGATCAACGTCCGCGACGGCCGGTGCAGCACGACGTGTTCCTTCATGCTGGGCACGCCTTCGAGCAGCATGACCTCGATTTCGCCGCCCCATTCCGGCTGGTTGGTCAGCGGCTGCGTGGCGAAACCGACCGCTTCCGAAAATCCTTCGGGTGCGAGGTACGTCGCTTCCGGAAAAGCCGCCCTGCCCTCCTTGGCAAACGTATCGTGACGCGCCATCACGTCCATGATCCAGCGCGGCCGGCCCAGGGCCGAGATCGCGACGACATCCCCCGGGGTGAACGGCCCGGTGGAATGGATGACCAACTCGCCGGAACCCAACCGCATGACGGTGACGTTGCGGTTCAGGTCCGCCCCCAGCAGGGTCAGGGGGTAACGGAGCAGCCAGAGATTTTCGGCGAGTTGTTTCACGTCACCGAATCGCGCAGGCGGGCGGCGGCGCGCCTATCGCTTCCTTTGACGCGTTCGTATCGCGCGCGGCTGATTTCCATCCCCGCACCCTGCCGAAAATACGACCGCTCTTTAATCAGCGTGAACAGACCTAGGGTGACCGGCTCAAGATACCGACGAACCCGCCACCGCCCGCCGCCAGCGAAATCGGCAGCACGGTGGTCGCGTCCACCGGACGGCTCTCCTCCACGATCTCGCGTGGGTCGGCCGGCCCGGGCTTGTCGGCGTAATCGTGCAAAATCCAATTGCCCGGCCCGAGAAAGCGCAGGGGCAGCCGCATCGTGTCCGCGTCGTTGGCGTTCATCGCCGCCAGATACCATTTGCCCCCGGCGGCGCGCGCCACCACCGCGTGCCGCTCCACGTCGAAGTCCAGGCCCAGCGTTTCGTCCCACACCGTCGGCAATCCCCGGAAAAATTCGACGCCCGGCTGACCGCGATAATTCGCCGGGCTGTCGCACAGGCAAAGCAATGGGCTGGGAAAGATGACCGACTCCGCCAGTTGCCTCGCCCGCGTGCCCATGACCTGGGCGGGTGCGGTCGTCGCAAAGGCAGCCTCGCTCACGTTCACGAACCCACCGGGCGTGAAATCCATCGGTCCCAGCAAAGCACGCGTGAACGTATGGTTGAAATACACCGACGGCCGGCAGACAGCCGCCTTGAACTTATTGTACTCGTTGCCGAGCACCCCCTCCTGCGTGATGAAATTGGGAAAAGTGCGGGCCAGCCCCGTCGGCTTGTACGCTCCGTGAAAGTCCACCAGCAGATGATGTCTGGCCGCCGTTTGCAACACTTCCATGTACCATGCCACGGTTTCCTGACTGGAACTGTCCATGAAGTCGATCTTCACCCCGGCCACCCCCCACGCTTCGGCTTGCGCCAGCGTTTTCTCGATGCCCGTCTTCGTCAGGTCCGCCGAATGCATCCAGAGCAACTCCCGCACGTGCCGTTGCCGGGCATAGTCCACCAGATGCGCGATATCGACTGACCCGTTGGGCTTGGTCACGTCACCGGATTGGTTGTACCATCCCCAGTCAATCAATTGGTACGCGAAACCCATCTCCGAGGAAAAATCGATGTAATCCTCGTCGGCGGCAGTGTTGCCGCGCTCGCTCCCGCCGCCGGGTTTGCCGTCGTTCACGCGCGCATGGACGCCGCTCCACCACGGGTCCCAGGAGGTGATGCCCGGCTTCACCCAGGAAACGTCGCCGAGTTGGTTGGGCGTGGCCAGGTTCTCGATCAGGCTGCTGGCGAAAAGATCGCCCGCCGTTTGCCCGATCATAATGACGCGCCACGGACTCAGTCGCGGCGTCTGCGAAACCACCGCGCCGGTGCGGTCCTTGCGCCCCGCCAAGCGCACATGCGCGGCGGGCCGCCCGTCATGGGTTCCTCCGATGAACAATCCCGCCCAATCGAGGAGGTCCGCCTCCGAGACTGCCAGGAAACCATCGGCGGTCCGCACCGTCAGAGGTGGAATGTTGTCCAGGTCCGGTAGTTGGCTAAGCGGTGTGCGGACGTAAGGTGATTCCGATGAGGCGGAGGGCGCGGCGGACCAGCAGGCCGCATCCTGCGCAAAAACGAACTCCGTCAGCTCGTCGGTCAGGATAAAACGGTCCAGCTTCGAGGATTCGGGCAGTTCGTACCGGAAAGCCACGCCGTCGTCGTAGGCACGCACGACCAGACCGAAGTCGTGCCCGTCCGCCGCATTTCCCTCGTGCAACGCGAGGTGCATTTCACGGTAATGATCGCGCACCGTGCGGCGTTTCCCTAGAGGGTTTTGCCAGGATGCATCGCATTCCCACCGCGTCACCTGATCGATGGTAGTGGCCGCCCCGAGCGTGACCGCATCCTTGAATTTCAGGCCGAGCCTCGAACGCGCGATTTCCGGGTGTGAGTTGACATCTACCCGATAAGACATCCCGCCTTCATCGGTGACCACGATGGCGATCCGGTCATCTGGAGAAAGGAGGCGCTGTTCAGCGGCGTCGGCGGACAGTCCTCCTACCATGATGATTGGCCCGAGCAGGATGATAAAGCGCGGGAGAAATTTTCTCATTAGAGGAGGAGAGAGCGTAGGCAGCTCGCAGGTCTTGGTCAAACACCGCTAGCTCTCGCCTACGACCCACGAGGCTTTTGCCGCCCGGCGCGAGCATGTCGCGGCCATTCTTGACCTCATCGGCCTCAATCACCGCGTTTCTTTCTCGCAGATGCTCGGCAAGACCGCGCCACAGGTCTTGCAACGTTCTGGCAGCCTGTTGCCCGCAACCCGTCGCCATTCGCTCTCTATCAGGAACGATAAAGGAAGTGTCCGCCTTGTCTGGTGGACAGGCCATCGCTTCTCTTTTACGCGAACACCCCCCTAAATCAGGAAGAACTTCGTGCCCGGACCGCTGCCTTGGCGCTTGAGCATCTTGGGGTTGTTCTTGATGAACTTGCGCACGCGCAACGGGTCTTGCCCCACCCTGTCGGCCATCTCCTTGGCGTTCATGCCGAGCTTGCCGTGGTCGGCCATCGCCTTGAGCACGAAGGCCCGCAGGTGCTCGTCGCTGATCGAGGGCCGGCGGGCGCGGCGGGTACGGGTTTCCTCCTCCTGCGGCTTGCCGGTCAACCCGGCGAGTTCGCTTTCCAGTTGCGCCACGAGCCGGCGCGCTTCCGTGAGCTTTTGCTTAATCTCTTCGACCGCTTGCTGCTTGAGGGTTTCAATCTGCTTTTGCAGTTCTTCGATCTTGCCTAATGCACTAGAGGGATTTGCCATGAGACGCGGACGCTAGTGGCGCCACAGCAGACCGTCAAACGTTATTCGACTAGTTATCACACAAGATGCCTGCCGGGAACGGACCCATCACCACGGGGGCCTTTTACCCCGGGACACCACCGAGCCTTTGACTTTGCGGCGGAATCCGGGAAGGATGGGGTCCAGTGGCATCTCGCAGCACATCTCCCGATTTCGACGCCGTGGTCATCGGCGGCGGCCCCGCCGGCAGCACCGCCGGGGCCTACCTTGTCCGCGCCGGCCTGCGGGTGCTCATCGTCGAAAAAGAGCGTTTCCCGCGCTTCCACATCGGCGAGTCGTTGATGCCCGTGGCCAACGCGATCCTGCGCGAGATCGGCGTCTGGGACAAGGTCGAAAGCGCGGGCTTCATGCCGAAGTACGGCGCGGAGTTCCACGTCGGCAACCGCAGCGTGCCGCCCAAGCACGTCGAGTTTGCCAAGGGTCTGGTGCCGGGGCTGGACTACACCTATCAGGTCGAGCGTTCGCGTTTCGACCAGCTTTTGCTCGAACACGCCGCCGGACTCGGCTGCGCTGTGCGCCAGGAAACCCGCGCGACCGCCGTCCAGGCATTCGGCCCCGGCGGGCGGGACGGCTACGAGATCAGCCTGCTGCCCGTCGGCGGCCAGGACGGCGCTCCCGGCGAGACGGTCGCGGTGTCGCTACCTCATGGACGCCAGCGGGCGCGACCATCTTTTCGCCAAGCCCGTCAAGACTGCGCCAGTCCGTCCCGATCTCAATAAGCGGATTGCCATCTACAGCCATTTCGCCGGGGTGAAACGCGCCGCTGGCAAGGTGGGCGGCAACATCGTCATCGTGCGCCACGGCGACGGCTGGGGCTGGCTCATCCCCATCGACGCCGACCGCACCAGCGTCGGCGTGGTGACGACCACCGAGCACATGCGCGCCTCGCGGCTCAAGCCCGAGGCGATGTTCCGCCGGATCGTAGCGGATTCCGACAAGATGTGCCGCGCGATGGAGGGAGCGGTGCCGTTGTCGCCGTTCCACGCCGCGGCGGACTATCACTATCGCGCGCGGACGTTTGCCGGTCCGCGCCTCGTGCTGGTGGGCGACGCCGCGTGCTTCCTGGACCCGATGTTTTCCACCGGGGTTTTCCTGGCATTGCTCTCGGCGAAGCTGGCCACGGAGGAAATCATCCGCGCGCACGGACGCGGCGGCGCGGCGCTTTCGTTTTTCCAGCGGCGGCGGTACACGCGGCGCTTGGGCAAAAACATCTCCACCCTGGAAAAACTCGTGCTCGCATTCTACGACAACGCCAGTTTTTCGGTTTTCATGGAGCGCAAGGCCCCGCTGAAGATGTTCCCGGCGGTCAACTCGCTCGTCGCCGGGCACGCCGACCCGCCGTGGCCGGTGCGCTGGCGCTACTGGTTGTTCTTGCTCGTTTGCCGGCTCCAGCATTTCCGGCGGATCGTGCCGATGGTCGATCTGACGGCGAAGAACGCGGCAGGCGCGCCGGTGCCCGCCGAACCGACGCTCGCCCGGACCGTCGATTAGTCGTCTGTCTTCCCGACCGGGGGCTGAACGGATGACGCATACAAATAGACGCCTACGTCGCGCATGAGACCAATGCCGCTCGGATGGCGCCATCCACCTCCCCTGATTAAGCGACGGCGGGTGGTTCGTCGGAACGCATTTCGAGCACGGTCGCGTCGCCACGGGCGAGGAGCGTTCCGGCGGCGTCGGCTACTTCGCCCTCGAAACGGATCAAACCACCGGGACCCGGCGGTTCGCCGCCGCCCGCCACGGTGACGACCAACGTCTCTCCCACCGGCAGCGAACGCACGCGCAAATCGAGCTTCCGGCTGCCGAGCAACAGCCCGCGCGCGGCCCGGACGTGCACGCCCCCGGCCGCGATTTGCGCCAGCGCGTGGTGGACGGCCGCCGCCTGCGCGATGAGTTCCAGGCCGAACGCCGCCGGGATTTCCCCGCCGCACGCGAACGCGAACGACTCGTCGAACACCGTTTCGCAGACCGTTTGGCCGGGCGCGTGCGAGCGCACCGCGCGGATCAGGAGCATCGGTGGCCGGTGGGGCAGCAATTCGCCCGGCGGCGGGAAATTCGGCGGCATGACGCCGAGCATGACCGATGCGCTTCCGGAAGGCGAGACCCGCTGCGCCCTCCGGTGCCGGACGCCGCGAACTTGACCCACCAGCTCATCGCGCCGGTCTCGATCCGGCGGTTCGCGGGGTGCGGTCGGCCGGCGACACCGTGCGGGGAGGACCGATCCCGACGGACCTACGTAGGCCGATGCGGAAAGTTGTTGTTCGCGCAAGAAGTCTTGTTATCTAATGAACGCGCAAATATGGCGCGCAGAGGACATTCCCCACACCACCCCGGCCCGGTGATCCCCCGAACCCTGCGGGGGGTGCTCGCTGGCATCCGGCGGGTGGGCAAGCCCTTGGGGCGGAGATTATTGCCGTTCATCCTGCTGGCTGCCGCCCTCCCCCCGACCAACGCCCAACAGCCCGACCTGCCGACCGATGCGCCGGAAAGCGCGCCCGTCCCGCATCTGCCGACGCCGCTCGGCTCGGATACCTCACCCGCCCACGCGGCGGCCCCGCGCCCCCAGGCTACCTCCGTCCCTGCGGGTGCCGACGCCTCGGCGTCCTTGCCTGCCTCCGATGCCAACCAGATACCGGACGCGGGCCTCGGGGATAACGCCAGCCAGACGCTTTTCGGCCGCGGAAAATCGACGGTCCCGTCTTTGACGCGCCGCATTCCCTACTCTTTTTCCATCAGCGTGGGTGGGATTTACGACGACAACACCAATTTGAGCGGGCGGAACTCGGGCGGAGATTTCTATTTCACCATCACGCCGAGTTTCGTGCTGGGGCTGGATAACCTCGCCGCCGCCAACGGGAATTACCTGCATTTCACCTACACGCCGAGCATTTCGTTGTACGTCACCCGCACCGAAGATTCCTCGATCCAACACCTCATCGGGTTGGAAACCGCCCTGCACCTCGGTCAGTTCTCCCTGAGCCTGCGGCAGAATGTGGAGATTCTCGACGGCAACAACACGGCGGCCACCAATCCCGGCCCCGGAGCGGTGCTTTTGCCCGGCCAGACCGCCGGGTCCACCCCGATCTACACGACCGGGAACATCGATCAGACCAACCTCGATGTCAGCAGCCGATCCTCGCTGGACATTTATGATACGAGCGTCACCATCGGTTATTCCTACTCGCAAAAAACGACTCTGAGCGCCGGCCTGACCTACACGGTAGACGATTACAGCGGCCTGATCAGTTCGCAGAATCTCTCGGGCAGCCTCTTCGCGGATTATACTTACAGCAGCAAAACGTCGTTCGGCTTCGGGGTGACGGGAGGGCGCACGTTTGTCGATCAACCCAGTCCGGACCAGTTGTTCGAGGAATTCAACCTGCGCGGCAGCTACCGGTATTCCGCCAAAATCGGTTTCGCCGGCACTGCGGGCCTGGAACTCGTCGAGTCCGACGGACGGAGCGGCGTGACCGCGACACCGGTTTTTTCACTGAGCGCCAATTATCAACTGTCCGATGCTACGAGTTTTGCGCTGTCGGCTTCGCGCAGCGAACAGAGTTCCGCGGTCCTGGCCGCGCAAAATTTCGACACCACCAGCCTGTCGATCCAAATCAATCAACTCGTGAACAGCCGCTTGTCTGCCGGGTTAACCCTTAGCTACGAAAATTCACGTTACGTGTCCGAGGCCGACAAGGTCCGGGCGGATCGCAACGAAAATTTCGTCACGGTTGAACCCACGGTGAACATCGCCCTGCGGCCCGGGCTGTCGCTCAACCTGTTCTACGTGTATCGGAGGAATAATTCGTCCGGTGTGGAAGGTCGCAGTTTCAGTAATAACCAACTCGGTTTTTCCGTTGGTTACGCGTTCTGAGAAGCTGAGCGCGAAGCCCCTCGCCACTGCTGCCCGGACAGTTCTCGCGTACCCCGTGGATTGGCTTACCCGAACAGGTGATTCGGAAGTAAGCAGGAACCTTGCCAAACGCCTTTTTTCATCGCGTTTGAGAATGAAGTGTATCGTTTCGGTACATTGACTCTCGCAACTGTGATTTTCGACTGTTTGAGGATAAGGCTCTGTCAATTTTTTCTCTCTGTCGTAGAGACACTTACGAACAAAATATCATCTTTGGTATGAGCCCTGCTTTAGTAAGGCTCACAACTATGGTGCTCATCCTCTCTCTCGCCTCTGCCGCCCTCACCGCCGGTTTCGGAGTGATGATCAAGGAACTCTTGACCGCCCCCGAGGGTCAGCAGGACCCTAATGGATTCTGTGTAGCACCGCAGGACTCCGCGACCCAACAAAAAGCACGTGCCCCTCGGCGGGCACGGCGGGTACGGCGTTCACCTGTCAGCGCGCCGAGCATGGGCGGCTTGCAGTCCGCACACGCGCGTTGAACTGATACGGTGACTCCTGTTTGTTGAGCAGTTTCCGTGCACGATCAGCGTGCGCACCAGTTTCCGGCGCTGTCGCCTGAAGGGTCAATAGGGTAGCCGTCCGCCAAGTGGCGACATTTTCTCACTATTGCTCCGGGATGCTGGAAGCCTCCGGCTCTCTTTCCTCTCCCGTTGCCAGGATGACGCCTCTCGGAGTTTGTTTCCTTGCGGTATCCGACCGGATGATCCGCGTAACGGGAATCCTCGTAACAACAAAGAAGCCGGGCCGAGGAAATCCTCGGCCCGGCCCGTTGTATTTAGGATGATGAAGAATGAATCCCCAATCAGATCGCGTTCAGCGCGGACCGCTTGTTCAGCAGGCGGCGGACGCATTCGGCGCTGATCAGAGTCAGGCCGAGCAGAGCGATGGTGGAACCACCGTCCGGCACCGAAGTGGTGGCTGTGAAGGTCGTCAGACCGGCGCCCAGGGCGGTGATGGTCACGTTCTCGGTCAGCGAGTATGAGCTGGTCGGAGCCTTGCCGCCGGTGCCCGTCACGGCGAACTGGGTGCCCGAACCCGCGAGGGTGGAAATCAGGCTGGACGTGCCGAACAGGGTGTTAGTGGTATCCTTGTAGAACAGCGCGTTCACCGAACCGGCCGTCGCACCGCCGCCGAGCGTGGTGTTAAAGGAACCGTTGCTCGGCCCGAACGAGGTGTCCGAGAAGGAGACCACGAGAGTGCCGGCCGAAGACGCCGAGGCGTTTTCCGACAGGGAGAACAGCGGAACCGCCGCGCTGCCCGCGAACGGCTTGGTGATGCCCGTGCTGAGCGTGAACGTGAAAACGCCCAACGTGCCGGTGTATGCCAGAGCGCCCGGAGCAGCGTTGAGGTCGTTGGCACCATTGTCAACGATGGTGACGCTGGCAGCGCCGCTCGTGACGGTGATGGTGGGAGTGGCGTAGATCGACGTCAGGGAAGAAAGGGTGAGAACCCCTGCCGCCGTGAGCGTCCGAATGATGTTTGATTTAGTTTTCATAAGGTGTGTTTTGAAGCAACGCCGTCCTGCTGGAAAGGTTACTGGTTTCTTCTGCCGGACCAGATAGCACAGGCGATGCCAACGGTAAAAACTGAGATCATATTCCATAGATATTACAAATATAAGTACCTTTTTTTCAGTGTGTTACGTCATTTTTATAAATTCATTTCAGCGGCGTAGATAGGAAATCAATGAGGCGCGAAAACGTAAGGTTTACCGACGCTATTAGGTAATTTTAACAGCGCAACCAACGCAGGTAACTCTGGCGCGCACCAGTGCGTCCCTGACTTTGAGACCGGCGACGGCCGGTTCGCACGGATTCCAAATACTTCCCGCCTACCACCGAAACCGGTCCTCACCGGGCCGCATCACAACTGGGTGATCGTTTTCTTCGCCAACTCTGACGGCGAGCCTTGCAGACCGGCGGCAAGCGCCTGTTGCAGGGTGTCTTTCGCCTGTGGCTTTTGCCCGGTCTCGAAATAACACATGCCCAGGCAAAAAAGAGATTTGGCATCCAACGGCATTTTTCCGGAACTCTGCTGCAAAAGCTGGATGGCGTAGGCGTACTCCTTGCGTTCGTAGCAACACTGACCCAGGACCCGCGCCAAACCGGCATCGTCCGGCAGCGTTGTCCGGGCCCGTGAGGCGAGTTCGTACGCCTTGTTGTAGCCATCGGGTTCTAGCAGGTAGAGAGCGGCGAGCTTTTTCTGCGCGGTCGCAAAGTCCGGGACCCGGCGCAAAATGTCTTGGTAAACCAGCTTCGCGGCCGACACATCACCGCGTTGCACCTGGAGGCTTGCCCGTACCATCAGTGCCGGCACATCGTTCGGCCTGATCTGGAGGATGCGGTCTGACTCCGGACCCGCCACCGCCGGGTTCGGCGCGTCCTGTTGTTCCAGATCGACCATCGTCAGGAAATCCTTCGCGTCGGCTGTTTTCTTGCCGGCGGGATCGCTCTTGACCGCGCTTTGCATGGTCTGCACGGCTTCGGCCGTCCGGTTGAGGTAATAACTCGTCCACGCCAGATCGTGCAGGACACCAGCCTGATCCGGCAGGGCGGCGGAATTCTCCTGCAACAGGCTATACGCCCGCGCGTAATTGCCGTTCAGGTAAGAAACGTGGCCCAGCACGGCCGCCGTCTGCGGATCGCTCGGTGCAAGGCTCCGTGCGGTCGTGGCCAGTCCGTCGGCCTTTGGGAGATCATGCAAAGGGCCGCTGTACAGCGACGCCAGCTTCACGAGTACCGGCACCATCTTCGGGTTCACCTTGAGCGCCTGTTCGTAGGCGGCCCCGGCCCGGTCCCAGTCCTGGCGTTCTTCGTACACGGCCCCGAGGCGATTCCAGACCTGGGGATCGCCCGCCCGCTCCTTGGATAAGCGTTCGAGTTCCTCGATGGAAAGGTGCCCGCCGCCGGGCGTTCCATCGGTCAACAGCGCGAGCCGGCCGGGGATGTCGGCCTTACCGGCAAAGTCGCGCGGGGAGGCCGCCGCGAGCTGAAACGCCGCGCGGGCCGCCTCCGCGTAGCCCATCATGTAGTTGGCCATTGCAACGTGGTATTGCGTTTCCGGATCGTCCGGCAGCTTGCTCGCACCAGTCTGGAGCAACGCGAGCGCCTGCTGGTAGTCGCCCCGTTTGTAAAGAATCCAGCCCAGGGTGTCGTTCGTCGGTGAATCGGTCGGCGCGAGGGTGTGTGCCTTGCGCGCGAGTTCGTAGGCCCGTTCGGGCTGGTCGAGCTTCTCCGAGTAGAGGTAAGCGAGATTATTGAGAATGGAGAACGAGTTCGGGGTGAGGGTGAGGAGTTTTTCGTAGGTATCCCGGGCTTTGGCGGCGTCGTGCATCCGGTCGTAGAGGAGCGCGGCAGCCACGAGCGTGTGGGGATCGTTCGGGTTTTTGGCGAGTTGAGAATTCAACTGTTCGAGCGCCGCATCCAGGCGGCCGTTGGCCACGTCGTTGGATTCCAGCAGATCGTAGGCAGCCGTGTAATCCGGGTCCACCGCCAACGCCTTGTGGAGCGCCGCGTCGGCGTGGTCCCAGTCCTTCAACCCGGAGTACACCCGTGCGAGCAGGTAGAGCGCCGGGGCGGCCTCCGGGGTTTTGGCGACGCGCGCCTGTGCCCGTTGCAGGGCGTCGTCGTTTTTCTTTTCCTGGAGATCGAGATCGCACAATTGCCAGAGAATCGTCAGGTCGTCCGGAGACAATTTCGACGCCCGCTCCAGGCACTGGCGGGCATCCTCGTCGTGATGGCGCTGCCGCTGGACCATGCCCATGAGCAGGAACGCCTGGGGGTCGCTCGTGCCCGCCTCCAGCACGGGGGCCAGCACGACCGTCGCCGCGTCCAGGCGGTCGAGGACGCGGTCGGCCTCGGCCAGCGTCAGCTTGGCGGCGAGCATGTCCGGGTGCCGGCGCAGGAGATCGTTCATCGCGGTGGCCGCCCTTTCGGCCTCGCCGGATTGGATGTTCAAATTGGCCAGGAGGAGGGCCGCGTCGAAATAATCCGGCTCGATATCGACCGCCTGCGTCAGTGCGATGATGGCCTGGCTGCGGTTATTGTCATCCAGATAGGCGCGGGCGAGGCGGAATTTGACGAGCGGGACCGACTTGTAGACGGTATCGACGTGTTCCAGGATGGCGATTCCCTGTTTAAGGTCGTGCTTGGCCAGCACGTCGTCCGCCTGGAGCATCTTCGCGTCGAAGTTATCCGCGTCCTGGCTCAGGATGTGGTCGAGCAGCGCCAGTGATTCGTCGTACTTCGCCTCGCCGGCAGCGAGCCTGGCCTGCTTTTGCCACGCCGTAAAAAAGTCCGGCGCGCGACGCGTGGCTTCCACCAGAACGCCTTTGGCCTGCTCGACCGCGCCTTTATTGAGCAGGAATTCGGCGTACTTGATCGTGGCGACGCCGCGCAACGGAGTCAGTCCGGCGGCAGTTTTGAATTCTTCTTCGGCCGCGGCGTCGTCCTTGTTCAAAATGGCCAGGGAGGCCAGCCCGAGGTGGACGGAGGACGAATGCGGATCGGCCGCGAGCGCGCGGTCCAGAAAGGTCCGCGCCGTGGCGAGTTTGTTGGTGCGGAAGGACAGGCTCGCCTTCGCCTGGAGGACGTACGGGTCCTTCTGGTCGGGCATGTGGCCGATGATCTGATCGCTTTCGGCCAGTTCCGTCGCGTTGGAAGTCGTGTCGGCCACGAGCAGGGCTGAGGGTCCGTGGCCGGGCACCCGCTTGAGGGTTTCAAGTGCCTCCTTGCGCGCGGCCAGGCGTTCGCCGAGCGACAGGAAGACCAGCGCCACCTTCAGGCGCACTTCGGGATTATCCGGGGCGATCTCGCGGACGCCGAGCAGGTACGGCATGGCGCGCAAGATCGCTCCTTCCTCGAACCAGATCGTGCCCAGGTGCTCGATGGTGCTGACGCTCTTCGGGTCGAGGTGCAGGACGTTCAAGTATTCGATCTTGGCCTTCTCGTAGTCGCCGGCCTTGAAATACGCTTCGGCCCGCGCCATCGCCCGGGCTTTTCGTTGTTGGACGGTGCAACCGACGGACGTGAGCAGGGTCAACGGCACCAGGGCCGCCGCGAGGGAACGGAAAAGCGGAGCGCGGAGTTTCATGCGCGAAAAACGGACGGACAAAGGGGTTTGCGGAACAAACTAGCGCACTCGCCGGGAAGCTCAAGAGGCGGTCTGTCCTCTTCGGAACCATGTTCCCCCAAGCACCCTCAACGCACGAAACGGCAACGGCAAGATGCCGTCACCACCCCCAAAACGCCGGAGGCCCGGTGAAGGTCCCGCCGTACTGGCGAGACTCCACCGGGCCCCAATCCCTAGATTTGTCTGTACTGAACTGAGCGACGATTACGCGCGGAACACGCCGAAGCTGCGCACGCCGTAGAAGCGGTGAGCGGCCAGCAGGGCGGTGCCGGCGAGCGCCAGCAGGAGCAGCGTGGAACCCGTGTCGGGCACCTTGCCGGTCGGGGTGGTGACCGGGCCGGTGCCACCAACGGTCGTGTGGAAGTTGCTGATGAAAACCGCGCTGTCGAGGGCGCCGTCGTTGGTGTCGGCCACTTCGAAGGTGAGCAGGTGAGCGCCGGTTGTGAGGGTGCCGGAAGTCGTCGTCTCGGTCGGGATCAGGCCGTGCGTGCCGGAAAACGCCGTGTTGGTGTCAGCGGTGGTCACCAGGGAGGTGAAGCTGCCGCCGACCTGCACCGGGTTGCCGTTCTTGTCGAACGAGAATCTGCTGTCCGTCAAGGAAGCAGAGGAACGCGTCGGTGAACTGGCTCGAAAACACCGGGTATTCCACCGATCCGAAGACGAAATCGAAGGCAATCGCCGAGGCGCTGGTCAGGGTGAAGGGCACCGACACGACGGCCGTGTCATGGGAGCTGCTCCAGTTGGTGATCTTCCCGGGGGCATAGGCGTTGAACTCCGGGGTGGTGCCGCCACCGAAGACGGTGCTCGGAGAACTGTTCGGGCTCTGGTTGGCGTAGGTCACCTGCGTGGCGATGCCCGTGGAGAGCACGATGCCGTTGCCGATGGTGACGGGGCCGGAGGTAAAGCCGGTGTAGGTGCCGCCCTGGGTCGGGTCGCCCATCGTGTACGTGGCGCCGATGGTGCCGAACCCGGCGGAGTTGGTCACCAGGGCGCTGGTCAGCGAGGTGGGAGTGGTGGTATTGATGACCGTGAGCGCCTGGGCGTTGGAAGCCAAGGCAGACACGCAGGCGGCGAGGCCGAGCGCGCCCACACGGAAGGAAGCGGTGTTTTTGAAGAATTGTAACGTTTTCATAAATAGTGCCTTGTGGACTGTGCCGTCCTGAAAGCAATGGTCATGCCACCTACGCAATACACCCAGGAATCTCAGACAGATTTACTAGTTTAAGTTACTGTTTCCCAATGAGATATATTCTAAATTTTTTATTCGAATCGTTCCTCCCGTTGCATTCGCACAGCGGCGACGATTGTAAAGTTTACCGACGAGGTTTTTGACTATCCGCGGAACTAGGAAATAAGAAAAAATCTTGTAAGTACCTGATTAATAATTACTTGTGTTTCAATTTCACGCGAGCGAAGGCTGTCTGTAGCCCAGTGCGCGTCTGTCGGAAATCCTTCAACCAATCCTTCTTGCCTACGGTATCGGTACGAGCACGGCGAACAAGGCCAATGCCCGAACTCGCTCGATTGAGCTTTCTCCTTGGTCCCCGCCGCCCCGGACGCTGACGCGGCGATTGCTAATCGCGCGCGATGCCGAGCTTCTCCATCAACTCGTAAAGCGTCGGGCGGCTGATACCCAGGTCGATGGACGCCGCGCTGATCTTCCCGCCGTGACGCTTGAGGGCGTTCTGCACCATTTCGCGCTCGACGTTTTCGCGCGCTTCCTTGAGCGAGAAAACCGGCAGCGACGAAGCGGTCTCGGACAGTCTCCAGGTCGTCCACGCCGATGCGTGCGCTGTCAGCCATGATGACGGCGCGCTGCACGCGGTTTTGCATTTCCCGCACGTTGCCCGGCCAGGGATGGCGCGCCAACACCCGCAGGGCTTCCGGCGAAAAGCTCAGACCCGTCTTGCTGTTGAGCGCGGCGAAGCGAGCCAGGAACGTTTGCGCGAGCAGGATCGTGTCATCCTCGCGCATTCGCAGTGATGGCAGGTTGACCACCACGACGGCGAGACGGAAAAACAGGTCCTCGCGGAACTCCCCCTTGGCGATGAGGCTCTTGAGGTCCGCGTTCGTGGCGGCGACGACGCGCACGTCCGCCCGCAGGGTCTGGCGTCCGCCCACGCGCTGGAACGTGTTTTCCTGCAAAAAGCGCAGCAGCTTGACCTGCACGGGAGGAGGCAGTTCCCCGATCTCGTCGAGAAAGAGCGTCCCGCCGGCGGCGCTCTCGATCAGGCCCTTGCGCTCGCGGTCCGCGCCGGTGAACGCCCCCTTCTCGTGCCCGAAAAGCTCGCTCTCCATCAGATTTTCCGGGATGGCGTTGCAATTGATGGGCATGAAAGGTCCGTCCCGCCGGGGACTGCGCCGGTGGATCGCCAGCGCGGCCATCTCCTTGCCCGTGCCGCTCTCCCCGAGCAGCAGGACCGGCGCGCTGGCGACGGCCACCTTGCGGATCAGGCCGAAAACCTCCTGCATCTGCGGACTCTTGCCGAGCATCCCCTCGAACGACTCGGCCTTGCCGAGGCTTTGCTGCAACTCACGGTACTCACGCTCCAGTTCCGCCACGTAGAAACAACGCTGGAGCTGGAACTTGAGGCTTTCCAGCTCCACCGGCTTGCAGAGGAAATCGTACGCGCCCGCGCCGACCGCGCGCAGGGCGTTTTCCTTTTCGCCCTGGCCGGAAACGATGATGATCTTGGCCGACTTGTCCACGGCGAGCATCTCGGAGAGCGTGGCGAACCCCTCGGTCGGGATCGTTCGGGTGGGGCGGCAGGCCCAGGTCGAGCATCGTCACCACGGGCTTCGACGCGCGGAAGGTTTCCACCGCCGCGGCGCGGTCGCCGGCGAGGAGGACCTCGTAGTCCCGGTTGAGCGCCCATTTCATCTGGGTGCGGATTTCCTCGTCGTCATCCACGATGAGCAGTTTGGATTTCATCATTCTTTGGGAGCGAGCGGCAAACTTACGCGAAAAGTGGTGCCTTTGCCTAAGGTGCTTTCGACCAGGAGGCTGCCGCGGTTGGCCTCGACGATCATCTTGGACTGGAACATGCCGATGCCGAGACCCTTTTTTTTCGTCGTGTGGAACGGGCGGAAAAGCGAGCCGCGCAGAAACTCCGCGCTCATGCCGCAGCCGTTGTCGCTGACGGAAAACTCGGCCCGCCCGCCCTGCGTCCCGGTGCGTACGCGAATTTCTCCACCGCGCGGCTCCAGGGCGTCGCGGGCGTTGAGCACGAGGTTCGTCAGGACGCTCTCGATCTGCTCGCGGTCGGCGTGGACGGTGGGCAGCGGAGCGAGTTCGCGGTGCAGGGTGACGCCCGCCGGAGCGGCCGGGAGGGCGTCGAGGGTTTCCTGCACGAGGCGGTTGAGATCGAGCGGCGCGGGGTAGGCCTCGGGCTTGCGGCGGAGGGTGCCGAGGCGTTCGATGAGATGGTTGATGCGCCCGACCGTGCTGCCAACCCCGCGCAAGGCGTCGGCGCGGAACTCCGGGTCGTCGAAGTGCACCGGCAGATTTTCGAGCATCAAGCCCAGGCTGTACGCGGCGTTCTTGAGGTCGTGGACAAAAAACGTGGACATCGTCTGGAACGCCTCCATTTCCTTGGCCTGCATCAGGTCGCCGGTCAGGCGCAGGTTGAGCAACGCGGCCGTGAGATGGTCACGTATGCATTCGAGGAGGTCGATTTCCTCACCCGTGTACGGCACGCTGTTGACGCGGTCGCCCAGCACGGCCACGCCCAGGCAACGCTCGCCGGTGGTCAGCGGCACGCAGAGCCGTTCCCCGCTGGCGGCAAACTGCCGGGGATTGGCCCGGCGCAGGGCTTCAGCCCAGTCGGAACGGTCTTTCTCCAGGCTGAAAGTCCGCCCGGCGGCGGGTTGGCCGGAAAAGAAGCTGCCGGCCAGTCCTTCCACGGCGATCTCTCCGTCGGTCGAACCGGCAGCGGCCCGTGCCAGCGGCGAGGTCGAAGCGGCGAAGCGCAAGCGGTCCCGGCGTTCGTCGGCCACCCAGAGCGTGACCGAAAGCGCGCGGAACGTTTCCGACAGGAAGCGGGCAGCAACCGTGCTCAGGCTCGCCTCGTCCCGGGCGTCGGACAATTGCCGGGTCAATTGCGTCCAGACGACGCGGGAATCGTGCTGCGGACGCCGAAAATGGCGGCTGACGAACTGGCCGACGCGTTGGCGCAGCCGGTCGGAGAAGATCATCACGATGAGCACCACGATGCCCAGCAGCACCACGAGCACCTGCGCCTGGAACCCGCGCGCCGAACCGAGCCGGGCCGCGATCTGGGCCAGGGTCCCGACGATAAATAGATAGCCGCCCGCCAGAAACACCGTCACGGAGCTTTGGAGGACGGCCCGTGAGGGGTACACGTCGATCTCGCCCAGCCCGTGGCGCACGTACACCAGGGTAATGAGCAGGCAGCCGGTGAGCAAGGCCCCGGCGTCGATGATCGGCAGCGTCAGGTTGTGGCCGTTGAACAACAAAGCCTGGCTCTCCGTAAAAATCCGCGCCCCGAAGATCAGCCACAGGCCGAACACCATGAATTTGATGCGCCATTGGGTGGCTCCCACCGCCGAACGGAACGTCTTTTCCAGGTTGGCCAGGACCAGGACGCCGCTCACCAGCAGCAGGGCAATCAGTCCCCGCGAGGCACTGCTGTAAACCGTGCGCCAGGCGTTTGCGGCGTTGTCCGGTGGGCGCAGGTCGATCATTCCCACCCCCGACAACCAGAACGTGAGCCACACCACCGGCAGCAGCGCCGCGACGACCAGCGGCAGACGCCAGCGACGCAGGAACTCCGGGTAGTTGCCACGCGAATAGACGAGGCTGAAACAAATCCAGGTCACCGGCAGACAGGATTTTGCACCTAGCGCCAGCGTTTCACGATAAACGACGGTCTGCGGGTCGGTCCCCATCAGACTCAGACCGTCGAAAATGCTTTGAGCAGCGAGCGCCGCCATGCCGGCGGAGAAGCTCCATCCGGCAATCGTGCGCGTCTTGCCGAGGAACGGCACCGCCGCAAGTGCGGTACTAACGGCAACTGCGGCAAAAATGAGAAACGTGTCAAGGGACATAGGCCACTCTCATTCTATGGTCCATCAGGAGAACTCACCGATACAGGCGATTGCATCACGCAAAAACGCAAGTTTCCAAGGCGTTCACAGCCAAAGTAAGAAATATGATAAAAAGGATTCTCACTCGCGGCGGCAGGTACGCGCGGTGCTAAGCAAAAGGGGTATGAAAATGCTATCAACGACGTGGCCGACAAACTGGCGAATCTTTTTGGCGGTTGCCGCGACAATATTATCGGGAGCGTTTTCGTCGCTTCACGCCGATCAGAATGTCACCCTGGCCTGGGATGCCGATACGGGCAGCACCGGGCTGGCCGGATATTTGGTGTACTACGGTACGACGAGCGGAAACTATAGTGAAACCATCGACGTTGGGAACAGCAACTCGGTGCAAATCCAGGCTTTGGCCGACAATACCACGTATTATTTCGTCGTGACGGAGTACAATGCGCTGGGGGTGGAGAGTGCTTATTCAAACGAGGTTTCCTTCGTCACGGGCGGTCAATCCGTGCCGACCGTCAGCCTGGCTAACACCGCCGGCAGCATCAACGGACCGGCCAACGTCACCCTGTCCGCCTCGGCCTCCGTGCCGAACGGCACCGTCGCCAAGGTCGCGTTTTACGCCAATTCGACCGAGGTCGGCGAGACCACCACCGCGCCCTATTCCGTCGTGTGGAACAACGCCCAACCCGGCAGCTACGAGTTGACGGCCGTTGCCTACAACGCCAACGGTGCTTCGACCGTTTCCGACGCGGTCGCGCTGAACATCGTCCAATTCGGGGTGACGACCTTGCAACGCAGCCGGGGCGGCTGCCAACTCGGGATCGCGGGTGTGGCCGGTTCGACTTACAACGTCTATTATTCCAATGACTTGGTCCAATGGACGCTCCTGGAAACCATTCTGAACCAGAGCGGAACCGTGGAGGTTAACGACCCGACGGCCAACTCGGCTCACCAGCGGTTCTACAAGCTCCAGGTCGTTTCGAGCGATTCCTCGGGCAACGCGACGCCTACCACGCGGGCCGTCCTCAGAACAACCGCTCCGGCACGTAGATAATGTCGCCGTACTTCACGTAGAACACCGTCGATGGCTTGCCTCTCATGGCGGGGTCCAGGTTGATGATCTGGGTGTAGTGTTTGTTGTTCACGATGCGGATGATCCGCACCTTGCTCATGTTGCCGATGTTCGTCGGCCCGCCGGCTTGCAGGATCGCTTCGAGCACGGTGGTCTGTTCGTCGAGCACGAGTTTGCCGGGTCTTTGCACCGCACCGGAGAGGATGATCGGGATCGCGCTTTTCTCCTGGGCGACGATGACCTGAGTGTTCTGGAGCTGCGTTTTGTACAACCCGGCCAGCTCGTCCTGGAAAGCCTTGAGGGTTTTGCCGGCCACGGCGACCTCGCCGACCAGTGGCAGCGAGATTTTGCCGTTGGCGTCGATGCTCTGGACCTGGTTGAGTTCCGGCGCGCCGTTAAAGGAAATCCGGACCGTGTCGCCGGCCGCCAGCGTGCCAGACGAACGCCGGGCCACCCGCGCCTCGGCGGGGATTTCACTGTTCTCGGACGGGGTGCAAGATGCACTCAGGAAGGCGATGCAGGCGGTGACGAGAACGCGGAGGACGGCGCTGCGAAAGGGAAAAACCGGTCGGTAGGCGGACATGAATACGAGTTCTCTCTGGAGACTTTGAAAATGCAAGGCAAAAATGGTTGCCTGCCCGGCAGTTGCGGCCGGAGCGAGTGCCTCGCCAACGGGTTGCCCCCTCCCTGGACATCCCCCCTGCCGACCGCCCAGCTTTATTGAACGACCGCGACGCGGGCGAGCTTGCCTTGCATCCGGCTCGCGGCAAACAGGGCCGCTACCCCGATGCCCAGCAGCGCGAGCGTCGATCCCTGGTCGGGGGTCCGCAAAGCATTGGTGCGCTGGACCACATAATCCTGCCCGGGTCCCGTCAGGGCAACGAGGTCGCTGCCGGCACCGGTGTAGGCGGTCAGGCTTTGCAGCAACGCGCTCGCGCCGTAATCGCTGCCGGAGATGGCAAACTGACTGCCGCCGACCACTTCCCAGATGGCGATTTGCAATCCGGCGGCGTTGGGAGCCGTCATCGTCGGATTGTAGGACATCGCCCAGAGCTTGCTGATCTCGGTGGCCTGCGCCGCGTTCATCGTGCCGGGGGCTTTCGGCGCGAGGCTGAGCGGGACCACGTTGTAAAGCAGGGGGGACGTACTGCTGAAGTGGAATGGGTCGATGCAGAAACCGTCCATCGGAGTATTTCCGACCAGCAACTTATTGACGCCCGCCAGCACCCCGCCGGTGTAGAAATTCGTCACGGAGACCGTGACGGCTTCGGCGGGACTGACGCTCAGTTCCTGTACGGTGACCTGATTCCCGCGCAACGATGACACGTGAAGTAACGCCACGACAACAACCAGGGCGCGGGCGGCTCGAATGGCAATGTGATTTCTCATTTGACGTTCTGGACGCAGTTATGTGAACTGCGATTCAGATGCGATAATGAGAAAATTAAGCAAAATTGCTAGAAAAATCTTTCCGTTTGCTGACGTTTGTTGATGCGACGCTTTGATCAAACGACCTAAAGACGATCATTTACGGCGATAACTTCTTCTCTTTGAGAATGTTATGGCGCTTGTTCTCCCCCCGTCGCAACCACCAGACTAAAATGAGCAAGGGCACCAGGGAAATCGCAAAAAACAGGGGGCCGCCGTGTTTATGGAGCACGCTATTGATCATCTCAGGCCCTACATACACGCAGAGTTGGCCGATGGTCCAAATGCGGAAACCATTGCGCAAAAGCCCGATGGGAATGACGAAAGCCACGAGCAGAATTTTCCTCCACGCACGGTGCAGAAATAGGTGTGCCGCCAGTAGTCCGGCGATGAAAAGGACCAGACTGGACCGGATGCCGCTGCATTCCGAGGCAACTTCCAGGGTGATCGTGGGCAATTGGAAAAACACGCCATCGTGCACGTTGGGTGTGCCGGAGAGTTGAAAGAAGAACGCCGCAACCTCCGCCGAGGCGACTTTCAGGGCGTTCTCCAGCCACCCGATCATCGCACCGGGCAGTGGAACCATGAAGAGGAGGAAGCCGACGGGGAACGCCGCTTTCGCCACCCACGCCCGACCCAGGAAAAAGAACGCGACGGCGGTGACCGCGCAGACGAACGCCAGGATCGTCAATGCAAGAAAGTCGCCATCGTACGCCCCGCGCAAGGTCCACCCGGCCACCACCGCCAACACCCCCGCGGCAGCAAAGCCACCCGCCCACGCCGGCGAGGTGAAGAGCGGAACCGGCGGCGGCGAATTGATCCGCAGATGCAGCAGGTACGCCGAGATGAATGGAATCAGGAGAATGTACGAATCCAGGTCGGCATGCAGCGCGTGATCCACCAGTTGGATCAACGGGTCAAAAAAGGCGACGACGACCAGCAGCAGACCACCGATGACACCGAGACTCCGCGCGCGCGGAGAGAGGCGCAGCCAGGCCGGTTGGAGACGATCATGGTTCGCCATTGACGCGGGGGGACGGTTGCCCGGTGAGAGAGGAACAGTTTTCTTCATAGCATGCAATCACAACGAATATCCCTGGCGAGACGTTTGAACGGCGGTTCCGCCTCTTTTTCGTGTCGGTTGTGGCGGAGCGCCCGGACGGCCGGTCGCGCCTGGCTCCAGCGTTCGATCAACCTGAGAAACGGTGTGGAGTCCTGCCGCCCGGAGATAAAGGGGAATCGTTTCAGAAAGCGTATGAGAAGGTTCCGGACAGGCTAATGCGGCCGGGTTGTCGCCAAGGCACGCCGTCTCTCAGGTTGAAGCGTTTTAAGTTAGGGTGTAGCCGCGCGGCCTTTCCGGAGCGCCAAAGGCGCGGCTTAAAGCGTTTTTCGTTTGCGTGTAAGGTCTGCGCCAGCCTCGGCAGGGGCGCAAGAGTTCAGCCCACGGCGTGAGCCGTGGGAAAGATCGCCAGCCAGGCCAGCCCCGGCAGGGGCGTAAGAAAACACGGCGGCCTTGCGAGGACCACCAGGCGGCTTTTCTTACGCCCCTGCCGGAGCTGGGCCGTTGCGCGGTTGCCACCCACGGCTCACGCCGTGGGCTGAACTCTGTCGCCCCTGCCGGGGTTGAAAAACCGGACAGGCAACTGAGAAACGCTTTAATACAAGCCTGGGGCAACGCCCCAGGAAAGAATGCAAGGGAGCGTCAGGCCCTGAAAGGGCGACCCATCTCGACTAGCCATCGGGCTGAATCGCCCCTTCAGGGCTAACCAAGGGGACATTTGGACCTGGGGCGTTGCCCCAGGCTTTTACGAAGCCGCGCCTTTGGCGCTCCGGCACGACGAGTAAGTCGGCCACTCTTTCCGTGAAGATGTTTTAGCAGAGAGCTCCCGTGCCACAGGCGCACCGTCCAAACAAGGTAGGGACGGCTCTCCGAGCCGTCCCTACCTTGTTTGGACGGTGCGCCTGTGGCGCGGGGGTTTAATCTCTCATCCGACCTCGGTGGCGGTGTGCTTTATCCGACCGCCTGCGGCGGGCTGCCCGCCGGCGTTCTCAGTCGCCGCGCGAATCTTCCACGACCCTCGCAGCCATCACTTGACGATGTGCAGGTTCTTCGGTGCGGGCAGCGCGCTCGTGCCGGCAGCCTTGATGCTCTGCCAACGGATCTGCGCGGGCAGCGGCGACACGATAGGCGTCTGGTCCGGCCCGAACGGCGGCCATTGCATCGTGCCGAAGAACGACGGCTTGGCAGTCAGGTAGAGCGAATTGGGAATGATGTGGTTCGAGTTGCTCGGGTCCCAGATCACTCCGTTGTTCACGTAATCATAGTTGCCGTGCCGGAAGTAGGTGGACATCGCAATCATGTCGCTCTGGAACGTGTCGGCATCGTCGGCGTAGCCGAGCTTGAAGACGGACTTGCCGTAAGTCGGGTCCGTCATGGTGTAGTCGTAGGCGAAAGTGCTCGGGGTCATCGTGGGCCAGCCCAGCACATTGCCAACGGCGTTTTCGTAGTAGTTCCAGTTGCCGTCGCCCGCCGCCCAGTAGGCGTTCTGATAGGAAAAGTGAGCGCCGGTGATGTCCTCGTAGCCCCCACCCTCGGAGTCCGGCTCCAGCCCGGCCGTGAAGTGGTTGCGGAAGCCGGTGTTGTCGCTGGAACTCCCGTGCACCCAGTCATGGACCCATTTGTGGGCCACGTTGCCCTCAAAGAGGTTCATGAACGGGTGAGCGCCGTGGGTGATGAGGTCGTCGTGCACGTAGCCGGGCGAGCTCGTCGTGTTCGCGCCGCGCGAGTAATTGTAGCCGAGCACGCAGCCGCTGCCCCCACCCTCGAAGACGAAGGTGTGCCGCAGATCTTCCCCGATGTTGTCCTCAATCAGGTGGGCGGAGTTGAACCCGAAGATGTGGAAGCCGTACGCACTGCCGCCCTCGGTGTTCCAAGCCCCGTGCAGATAGCAGCCGCGCACCTCGCAGCCGTAGGCATCCATGAACTTGATGCCGCTCTTGGGCGACTTGATGATCTCCACGTTCTTGACCCAGCAGTTCATCGCCGTCTGGATGCTGATGCTGGCCGAGCCGCCGCCGTAGTAATTGACGTGGTTGATGGTCAACTCCTCGACGCCGGCCCCGCTCACCAGTCCGCCGAAGCTGAGCGTCTGGGGATTGTTGGACATGTCCATGTACAGGGGCGGATAGAAGGTGACCTCCCCGTTGCCCGAGGCGTTGTTGGTAAACGCGGTGGGTACGACGATCTGCGCCATCGCGAAGCCGCAGTAGTTGTCTGACGCCCAGGTGCAGTTGTTGATGTTCACCAGGGCGGGCGGATTCTGCTGCAAGAGGACGATGGGCAACCCGACCTGGACATAAGGGTTGCCGTCGCCGCCGATGGGTTGGTTGTAGGTGAACTTCGTGGACCCCTTGGTCGCACCGGAGGCGATGGAACGCATCGGGGAAATCGTCCAGGGTTGGCCAGCGCGGATGTAGAAAGCTTGCGAATCAAAGGTCGTATCGACTTTGATGATGGTCTTGCCCATACCGGCCCCGCGTACGGTGATCGTGTGGAGGACCGGCAATTCCCCGCTGATCCGGTAAACACCCGCAGGGATGTAGACCACCTGTCCGGCGGGACAATTGGAGATGGCGTAGTTCAACGGACCCCAATCGTCCACGCCGTCGTCGGCCGGGTCAGCGAGTTGTCCGGTGTAGCCGGGGATGGATTTGGTCACGTCACACCAGATTACGGTGCGGGCGGGGATGCCGCCGGGGATGCCTGGCGCCCAGTTGATGCGCCGGGACGGGTCGATGATGTTGTCGGCCGCGCCGCGCGATGCTCCCGACACGGTGAGGATCGCCGCCAGAACCGCCGGGAACAGCCAACGTGCGCCGATTCCCAAGCCCGTGTTGCCAGATGTGTGCTTCATACTTTTAGTCGTGCGTTTTTGATTTTTTGCGTTCGAGAGGGTCCGCGCGCGGAATCGGCCTGCCAGATTCAGTGTACAGGCGATAAAGCATAACCTATTCCCCCCAGTCGAAATTAATAGTTCAGCGCCGCAATCGGCTGGCCGTCAGCGCTGCGGCCATGCGCAAATGATTGACCGCCTGCCGGAACCGTCCGTGCAATCCGGCAAACACGCCGTCCGCCGCCACGCCGGTGATGGCGCGCCAGCTTCGTAGCGGGGGCCAGATGCGGGTCGCTACGATGATCCGCTCGCGGATGTCCTTGTGGATGCTCCAGCGCGGATTGAGATAAAGCACTCCGGCGTTGCGAATTGCGACCGTCGGCTGCCGCGAGTGGCGATGGTGCCAGACGGCCCATTCCTGATCCTCGCAGGCGGGCAAAGTTTCGTCAAAGGGGTGAGTTTCCCAACAATCGCGCCGCACCATGGAGCAGCAGTTCCACAGGCCGTTTGAGCCGTCGTAATTGTCCGTGTGGACGACGCTGATGAGCCGGCCCCGTAAGGGATCATCCCCGGCGGCAGCCACGGTTTCCGGCGAACCCGGCACGCAATAGACGCCGCTCGCACCGTACGTTTCGAGGTATGTGCGCATGAGACCGGCCACGTCAGGAAAAACCAGCACGCAATGCGAACTGAGAATCAGAATACATTCCCCCCGACAGGTGGCAACTCCAACGTTGAGCGAATGAGAATAGTTAAAAGGCCGGTCGGTCGGGTAACGCACGACCCGGCAGTCGAAGCGTGCAGCGATTTCCAGCGTGGCGTCGGTCGAGCCGGAATCAACGATCACGATCTCATCCGGCCGGACGACCTGCGCCACGAGGGATTCCAGGGTCCGTTCCAGGGTGCTTGCGCTGTCGAAGGTTCGGATCAGAGCGGAAAGCATCGGGGTGTTTCGCAGACAAATTTCCGGACAGGCCGCGTCTACGGCCGGTGTCATCGACAGGTGGGGATGGCTCTCCGGCCCGTCCGTGGATTTTCGGCGAGACGCGTCATACGCACGCGGGCTACCAAACTAATCTTCGGACGGCACGGAGAGTCATCCTTACCTGTCGGTTTGGACGCCTGCGGCGGGATCATTTCTCACGTCCCTCCTGAAAAATCGATGCCAAAACGTCCTTTTCAGCAATGTCGCCAGCAAGCAGCCGACCATTCGCAAACCGCCCGCCGCACGGATGCGGAATCCGTCGCGCATCGTCCTGGCCACCCATGGCAGACGGTTTTTCACCCCCTCGGCGTTGAGGCAGCGCGACCATTGGGGATATTCCTCGTCGAAGGTCCGCTTTCGCACGGATGCGGACGCCTGCGAATGCTGGCACGCGCGGGCTTTCACCGCGAGATATTCGGCGCAGGCGAGGCTGCTCTTGGTAGTGTCCCGCACGGACCGGTCGTGGATGCGGAAACAATTCAGGCAGTCCGCCACGAAAGCGACATCCGCTTCCATAAGCAGATTGATCCAGGTGCACCAATCGCCGCTGAGCCGATACGCTTCCGCCCCGGCCACCGCTCGCCGCAACAACTCCGTGCGCAGCAGCACGGCACTGGCGTTCGGGATCGTGTTGTGAATCGCCAGATAACGCGCAACCTCGTCGCGTCCATCGTTGACGTAATCCGCCGACCAGCGGGTTGGATGCAGGCTGCGGTTCCAATCCTCGCATGATCCGCCCAGGTTGCCCGCCGGGTCCATCCGCTGCGACTGGCAGTAGACCAACCCGACCCGGGCATGCGCGCCGAGCACTGCGACCAAGCGTTCCAGCAGACGTGGGTCGGCGGAATCGTCCGACTCCGCGATCCATAGAAATTCACCCCGCGCCAATCCCGCTCCACGCGCCCATTGCGCGAAGGGACTGCCGCTGTTTTGCGCGTTGGCGACCAAACGAATTTCCCCACGGTCCGCGTACGGTTGGAGCACTTCCCGACTGTTGTCCGTCGAGGCGTCGTCGAGGACGATCAACTCGAAATGCCGGTACGTTTGCCGGAAAATGCTATCGAGCCGTGCGGGCAGGTAACGGGCGTGGTTGTAGTTCGGCACGACGACCGTCACCGCCGGATTTTGGCCAGACAAGGGTTCCATGTCGGATCAGGGGGTGGGGGACGACGTTTTCCCCGCGTGCCGGGCTTGCAACGAACGCCAGATTTCGTCGCGCCGCGCGCCGGTGGCTTCCTGCGAAAACCGGCGTTCGACAAAATCGTGCGCGTCGGTGGCAATCCCGTCCGCCGCCACCCGGTCCTCGATCAGTCGCGCGACGGCCCCGGCGAACGCTTCCGGTTCGTCCTCGCAAAGCAGTTCCAGGCCGTTCGTCACGTCGATACCTTCAACACTGACACGGGTCGTCACCACCGGCACACCAAGGGTCATCGCCATCAAAATTTTTGTGCGGATGCCGCTACCGACTCGCAGTGGGACCACCATGATCGCACCCCGTAAAACGACGGTCAGGTCCGCCACGAACCCAGGGAACACCACGCGCGCATCCGCCGCGTATCGCTGGCGGAATTCCGCCGTCCATTCGCTGACGACGTGGAACTCCAGGCTCGGAAAACGCGCCGATAAGGCAGGCCACATCGCGGCGAGGAACCACTCTACCGCATCGACATTGGGCCTGTGCCACCGCGCGCCGACGTAGACGAGGCGTTGCGCGAAGGGAGAAAGCTCGAAGCCGGCGGTCTGGCTGGGCGGATTCACGTACGCAAATGGCGAGGCGTTTCCGGGTTCGTCGTTCGCTAGGCCCGCGGCGTGATCGTCCAGTCCCCATGCAGCAGGACCATCGAGTGTCCGCGGCACATCTGATAGCCGTTGCCGTACACGTCGTGTTCAATCACCTCAAGCCGTCCGACGGGTTCCACCGCGTCCACGTGGACGACGCCGATGATTCCGACGCCAAGCCCAAATTTGTATTCCCCCTGCACAAAGGGAAAGTTGGGAATATTCAGGCGGACCGTTTCTCTGCGGCTCCGCGTGACAGGCTCGGCGAACGGCCTCATGCCCGTGTTAAAATCGGCCAGCAACTCGTCGTTCATCCCGAGCACCCGGAATCCCACAGCGGCGTTCGGATAATCGATCATCCCATCCACCTCAATTTCCACACTCAGGGCTTCGCCCATCGAGATAATGTTGGACGGCACGCCGTGGTGGTCGCGGATTGTCACCCCGGTGATGACCGGCTTGCTGGAATGTTCATTCTTGCGGTTGCGCAGGTCGTAGGTGCCGTTCCCGGTGGCCGCGTCCGCCGAAACGCCCGTGGACTGGTAGAGCAACGTCGCCTTCGTCGTGTCGCCGTCGAAGGTGAGCTGGCCGTCGTGCATCAGGATGCAGCGCGTGCAGAGCGACTGGATCGCGCTCATGTTGTGGCTGACGAAAAGCACGGTACGCCCTCCCCCGCTGACCTCCTGCATCTTGCCCAGACATTTCTTCTGGAACTGGATGTCGCCAACCGCCAGCACTTCGTCCACGATCAAGATCTCCGGTTCCAGGTGCGCCGCCACCGCAAAAGCCAGGCGCACGTACATGCCGGAAGAATAACGTTTGACTGGCGTGTCGATGAATTCCTCGATGTCGGAGAACGCGACGATCTCGTCAAACTTCCGGCGGATTTCCGCCTTCGTCATGCCCAGGATCGCGCCGTTCAGGAAGACGTTCTCGCGGCCGGTGAGTTCGGGATGGAAACCGGTTCCCACTTCCAGCAAACTGGCGATGCGCCCCTTGATCTTGATTTCGCCCGAGGTCGGCGAGGTCACTTGCGAGAGGATTTTTAGCAGGGTGCTTTTCCCCGCGCCGTTGCGTCCGATGACGCCGAGCACCTCGCCTTCGCGCACCTGGAAGCTCACGTCGCGCAACGCCAGGAAATGCTCCCCCTGGTGGCGTGCGCGGTGTTCCTCGCCGATGCGGAGCAGCGGGTCCGGTTTGCCGAGACGTTTGGCCCACCAACGCGCGAAATCCTCCTTCAACGTCGCGCCGCCAATGGCGCCGAGCCGATAGGATTTGGAGATATTCTCCACCGAAATTACCGTCGATCTCGTCGTCATTGATTTGCGTCGGGCCAACCCCCGCGTGTGGTAGTCTTCATGGCTTGGCGAGCACGTTGCGCAACCGCCGGGCCTGGCGCAGGGGTTCGCCCGCCAGCGCGCGAGGATGCGCCAGCAGAAAAGCGATGCGCATCAACCACCGGTCCAGCGTACCGCACCCGTGGAGGACCAGGGAGCGAAAATCGTCGTGGAAGGCCCGGTCGTAAGTGAGGTTCGACTCGCCGCCGCCCTCGTAGTCGGCAATCGAAAGCGGGAGGTAGTGTTTTTCGATGCCCCGGTCGTTGAAGCAGCGGAGGTTGAATGCCCAGTCGGCGAGCCAGCGGTATTTTGTGTGGTAGAGACCCGCCCGCGCGAAGATCGAGCTTTCGTAAAAAACCGCCTGGTGGCAGAGGTTGCGCCGGAGCAGCTTGAAGCGATGGAAACGCCCGTCGTAAGGCTGTTTGTGGCGCGACCAGACCACGTTGCCGTAGAGAAGGGACGGCTTGGTGCCCGACGGCCGACGCGCGGCCCCGGCCGCGACCGCCGCCAGCACGCCGGGACGCAGGCGGTCGCCCGCCCCCAAAAAATAGAGGAACCGGCCGACCGCCAGCCCGATGCCTTTGTTCATGGCGTCGTAGATGCCGACGTCCGCTTCGGAAATCCAGCGCACCCGCTCACCGTAGGACCGCAGCCGGTCCAGCGTGCCGTCGGTCGAGCCGCCATCGATGACGAGACATTCCAGGGTGACCCCGGATTGACCCAGTACCGACTGCACGGTGCCATCCAGCTTTGCAACACAGTTGAAGGTCGTGATAATAACCGAAAAGAGGACGGTCGCTGACGGCCCGGAATTTTGTGGTGGTGAGCCCGTGAGCTTCATGGATTCACCACCTCGAAACTATCCGCGTTGAAACGATGCTGACGCGACCCTGGCATCCAGCCGAGCACAGCAGCCACGCTGGCTTGCAACCGTAGTTTGCGCCCGTTGGTCCGTCCGGCGGCGAGACGGCGCGCGACGCGGCGAACGAGCGACCGGTCGCCCAGATGCAACGCGCTGTTGAGCATGTGGCCGTACATCGAAGCCATCCGCTCCTCGAATTCGTACCTGGCGGCGTGCTCGGAAAGATGGGCGTAGCTGACGATCAGCCGCTGGATTTCCATGAGTTGCTGCTCGAAGTCCGGTTGCCGCCAGGTGTCATACTGGTAGTTGTTTTTGTGCAACGCGTAGCGCACCACGTCGGGACTCTCGATGACGACCGACGGGAAACGGGTGCAAATCCGTGGGAAATATTCCAGGTCCGCCGAATACTTCCAACGCGGGTCGAAAACTCCCGCTTCTTCGATGACCCGGCGATGGACCACGGCCCCGGAAGGGATGGTAGGAATCTTCAAAACTGCCCAGGGCCCGGGCTCGCTCAGCCGGCAGCGGAAGGCGTTACCCAGCTTCGGGTATTCCCGCCAGTGCACCACCAGCGCCGGTCCTCCCGCCAGCGCGCAGGCCCGGCGCAGGGTCTGGAGCGCGTCCGGGGCGGCGGTGTCGTCGTGGTGGACGATGCAGACCCAATCGTGGGTAGCCGTGCGCAGGCAGGCGTTCCAGTTGCCGACCATGCCCAGGTTGGTCGGATTGCGGATCAGCCGGAACCGGCCCGTTTTTGCCACGACGGCCTCGATGTCGTCGCCGGAAGCATCGTCGATCACGATCAGCTCGTCGTCCGGGCCAGCCTGCGCCGCCAGCGTTTCCAACAACGGCGAGATGGCGCGCGCCCGCTTGTAGGCGGGAATGGCGACCGTCATGGGTGGCAGCTTGTCCATCGCTCAGACCGTGTCCATGAACGTGCGCTCGACGTGCGTGAAAAGCATCAGTCCGACTGCGAGCACGACCGTCATGATCCCGAAGCTGACGGCGAGCGGCCCCACTGCGACGTTGCCCACCCCGAGGAAACCCCGGCGGAAACCCTCGATGACCGGCGTGAGCGGATTGAGCACCGTCACCCAGCGGTATTTCTCCGGCACCACCGAGATCGGGTAGATGACGGGGGTCGCGTACATCAGCAATTGCACGCCGAAGGCCACGAGGTTGACCAGGTCCCGGTAGCGGGTGGTCAAGGCGGAGACGATGATGCCGCCGCCGAGTCCGTAGCCGGCCAGCATCAACAGGAACAACGGCGCGAGCAGCAGCCACCGCGTCGGATGCACGGGATGACCGGTCGCTGCGTAGAACGCCAGCACCACCAAAAAGATGGCGAACTGGATGCCGAAGGAGATCAACCCGGAGATGACAATCGAAATCGGGATGGTCAGGCGGTGAAAGTAAACCTTGCCCAGCAGGTGGGCATTGCCCACGAAAGTCTTGGACGTGTTGATGAGGCTGTTGGAAAAATAGCTCCAGGCCACCGTGCCCGCCAGATAGAAGAGAAACGGCGGCGCACCGTCGGTCGGCAGCCGCGCGATGTTGCCGAAGATCACCGTGAAGGTCAGCGTGGTCATCAGCGGCTGGATGACGTGCCACGCCGGTCCGAGGATCGTCTGCTTGTACACGGACACGAAATCGCGCCACACGAAGAGGCTGATGAGGTCGCGGTAGCGCCACAACTGCCGCAGCCGCCAGTCCGTCCAACCCTGGTGCGGAGTGATGCGTGTGGTCCAGACTTCTTCCGGCTTCATCTTCTCCGACGAGGGGTCCGCAACGGCTGGCAAATGGCTGGTTGACATGGGTCAAGGAAGATTCGGGACACCAACAGCGAATCCCGTGCCGACCTGGACCGGCAAGGACAGGTGACGGGCGGGAACAACCCCGCGCACGGTCAGATCCACGGCCTTTCTCAAACGCGCGAATCGATGCGGTCGCGGCGTTGATAGCACCCGGGTTCAGGAAAGCCAAGAGGAAAGTCGTCCCGCGAAACTGCGTCCAGAGGTCCGGTCCGCACCGGCTCAGCCTGACCGATCTCCGGCGAGTGCTGAACCCGCTCAGGGAACATCGGCGGCAACGTTCGGCACCAGGTCTCGCGCCACACCGGCTTTACGGTTCAGCACCGACTCATACAACTCCTCGTGCCGGGATAAAAATTGTTCCAGCGTGTATTCCGCGAGCAATTTTCGTCGTCCGGCCCGGCCCATCTCGCGGGCGCGCCCGGGATCGTCGAGGATCACTTGCAGCGCGGCGGCAATGGTCGCTGGCGAATGGTCGGACATGAGCACCCCCGTCTGCCCGGACGCGACCTGCTCGGGGATCCCGCCGACCGCCGTGGCGACCACGGGACATTCGCAACCCATCGCTTCGAGGACCGTGTAAGGCAGGTTATCCCCCGACGAAGGCAGTACGTAAGCCGTCGCCGCCGAATACCACAGGGGCAACGTTTCCTTGGCGACGTAGCCCAGGCCGCGCACCTGCGGGTGGTTCGGCACCAGCAGATCACCCGCAATCGCCAGGACCGCGCGCGGATGGCGCGGGGCGATGTGGTCGATGAACGCCTCGGCCAGAGGCAGCATCCCCTTGCGTGCGTTGACCTGCCAACGCGCCGCCGGCGTCGAAAGAAAGAGCAGGATTTCGGCGTCCCCGGCCAGGCCGAGCCGCTCCCGGGCGTCCGGCACCCTGCGAAACACCTCCGGGTCGATCCCGTTGGGCAGGTAGCGCAACCGGAAGCGGCGCATTTCCTGGGCGCGCATCCGTTCGAGAAACCAGTGACTGACCCCGATGACCTCCAGGTCCGGCGAGGTCTGGCGGTGGACCCACTGGCGCTTCATGCGCTGCCAAAAGTACCGGTGCCCGACCAGAGTGTAGCGGGTCGTCTCGGAGATCAGCGGGCATCTGAAACAGGTGGTGTTGCGTGCGCACTGCCAGCAGGCCGTCTCGATCTGGCCGATGGGACGCGGGTCGTGCGGCGTGAACACCGTCGGATAGCGGTTGGCCACGGCGGCCAGCGTTTCATAGTGCAGCCATCCGTAAAAAGCATGCAGATGCACCATGTCCGGCCGGAACTCGGCCAGTCGGCGCAACACGTCCCGCGCACGCGGCGTCTCGCCATCGTCCGGGCAAAGCCAGACCTCGTGCCGGTGGCGCAAGCCGGCCGCCAGGTCCCGCGCGCAGCGGGTGGCCCCGCCGTTCCAGCCTTCGTTGATGATCGCGATCTTCACGGCTCGGTTTTGCTCGTCGGCGCGATGCCGGGGACTGCCCCGATCAAGCCGCGGGCCGCTGCTCCAGGAAAGTTTCCAACTCGGACACGGCTTTTTTCACTTCGTCAACCGGCGCGATGATGTCGTCGTGCAGCAGGCTCCGGTGCCTGCCGGCGCTTCTGGCGGACACGTACCAATAGGAATGCCCGAGACACGAAGCCAAGTGGTAATACTCCGGGCTGGGCCGTTCGTTCAGCCCGATTTCCAGCACCGCGATGGGCCGTTGGACGAAAAGCATGTTCGTGAGCCCCGCCCCGTGGACCCCCGCCAGCGCCCGGGCACCCGCCATGACTTTGAGTTGTGTCTCCAGGTCCAGCCGCTCCATCTGGACGATTTCCCAGCCGCGTCCGGCCAGCCAGGCTTCGATGTCCGCCTCCTGGAGCAACCGTCGGTGCTGGGCGTCGCGGCGGGAAATCCAGATTTTTTTCTGTCCGTCCGGGAGGATCATCCTGGCGGACAGTCTTTGCATGACCGCGCGATGGGCCGGGCCGTGGTGTACGCTTTCACCCACGAAGGTGAGACGGCCCACCCGCCACGCGTCGCCGTCCTCCGGCAGCCGGCCGGGATTGATGCCGAGAAGCCGGAGACTGTCCTCGGCCCACTGGTTGACCAGCGGCGGCAGGAGAATGCTCTGCGCGGGTAAACCCTCTTCGAGCGCCAGGACGATGCGGGGCAGCCACTCGGCGAACCAGTGGTAATAGTTGGTGTACCAGTAGCCCACCGCCCAGGTGGCGCGCTCCAGGGTCTTGTATTCGCCGTCGATGGCCCGGTCGAGTGCCCGGCGCATGGCGAAGTTGCTGGCATCGGAGATCAGCCCGTGGAACCGGATGGGCTGGCCCTGGTGCGTGCAGATGCAAAACTCGCTGCCGCCCCAGTCGTAACGCGTCCGGACGATCCAGCAGTCGTCCAGTTCGGCCAGGAACGCGCCTTCTGCCTTGGCCCGGGAAAACCTTTTGGACGCGAAGGGCGTTCCCCGGCGCAGAGACCCCGCATTGCGCGGCAATGCGTAACGGATTTGATACTCCCCCCGGATGCGCGTTGCGCCATGTGCGACGTGCTTGGCGACCCAGGAGGCGAGGTCGAGCGGCCGATACCAATCGAAGCAGGCCAGTTTCGCCGCGTAGGGCAGCCGCGCGAGCAATTGGTAGAGCCGCGTGCCGTCCCAGAAAATGAAGCCCGGAAGGAGGGACCGCATGATGATTTGCTTATCAGAAAAGCCGCTGGGCGGAAGGTTTTTGATGAGCGTTCCCACTCGTTCGATCACCGGGCGCAACACGTCGCGCCATCGTTCCACGGTTCGTTGATGATGGCAATCCTCACGGGTTTGGCTCGTGGCGGCTTGAGAAGGCGGGAACCGTGCCTGATCTCTGGGTGCTTACGTCTGCGAAACTGCCATTTCCCGGAGTGGGGTCGAACTCGCGGCAGGCAAAACACCGTGGATCACCCGCAGGATTTGCGGACCGGTCACCTCGACGCTGTGTTCGCTACGGGCTGCGAGACCAGCCCTTTGCCCTTGGCTGCGGCGCAATCCGGCGTCGTCTCGCCAGCGGATGAGCACCCGTGCCATGTCCTCCAGATCGAGATATGGCACGGCCACCCCACCCCCATCCTCCACGAATTCGGGCATCCCGCCCGCGCCCTCGAAACACACGAGGGGTACGTCCTGGGCAGCGACTTCCAGGCAGACCAATGGGAAGGGATCGTCGCGGGACAGCAGGACGAAGGCGTCGAACGCCGCGAAACTCGCCTGCGGCTGCTCCAATTCGCCCGTCGCGTGGAAAACCGCTTCCACCCCGGCCAGCCGCAGATCGTGCCGCAGCGCATACTCTTCCTCCGACGACCCGGCCCGGCCCACCCAGACGAAGTGCATCGGCAGACTCCCCAGCGGATCGTGCCGACGCAATGCCACGAGCAACGGCGCGACGAGATCGCGTCCCTTTCGCCAAGGTTCGGCCCCGCAAGCGCCGATGACGAACGCCCCGTCGGGAATACCGAGCGCGCGGCGGGCAGCGAGTTTCTCCTCGGGTGTGGGCACCGGCGGCAACTCGCGGACGTGCTCATAGATCACGCTGATTTTCTCCGGCGGCACGGCGAGTTGTTGCACCAGATGGTCCCGCACGCAGCGCGACACTGCGATGTAGGCATCGGTCTGGTCCAGGGCGTGCCGGATGTTTTTCTCGCCAGTGCGCCAAATCCAATAACCGAGTTCGTGAACGTGGGTGACCACCGGGACACCGAAATCGGCGAGCGCCGCCAACGCGTGGCCGTTGGTGATGGTGCTCGAATAGATCAGATCGTAAGAACCTCGCGCGAACGTCCGGCGAATCATTCCAATTTCCTCCCGGACCGCCCGGGGCAGGAAACGGCGCACGCGGCGACCTACGCGCGTCCGGGTGAAGAAATCGTTCCCGAGCGCGGCCACGGGTCCGAACTGGCGGAACTCCTCGTCCAATGGCCCGGACGCGCCCAGCAGCGTGCCCATGCGGTAATCCGTGTGCCGCCGCAGCCAGCCCATGAACGCGAGCAAGCCGATGGGCGCGCCGGTGCGTTGGGCGGTGTGCGACACGAACAGGATGCCGGGCGCGGAAGGGGTGGGCATGGTTGGGATCAGGAAGCGGTCTCCAGGGCGTTACCCCTTTGGATTCGCCCTGCCGTGCGCTCTTTTCTTTCTGTCATTCTGAGGAGAGTGCAACGAGATCGAAGGACCCCGGCGCTGGGTACTCGCGTGCCTTTGGCTTTCTGGTCAGACGTGAAACGGGAGGAGGGCGCGTACCTTGCGGTGAGGTCCTTCGATCTCGTTGCACTCTCCTCAGAATGATAAGCACTTTGGGGGCGCGGTTTATGCATTTGCAACTTTCTCTAAATCGTTTCTCAGTTGCCTGTCCGGTTTTTCAGCCCCGGCAGGGGCTTGCGGACCTTACACGCAAACGAAAAACGCTTTAGAGTTTGTTTAGGAATGAAGCCGGTGGGGTCGTTTGCGACGAACTTTTTTGTATGAGCCGAAGCCGTCCTGAGCGTGGCGATGTGCATCGTTTGCTTCCGTCATTTGTAAACACGCTCTAAGGCATCGCGCAGGGCGTCGAGATATCCGTGGCCGAATTTTAGGTCGGGTTCCATGTAGTTGCCCTCGGCCCATTCGTTCCACGACTTGATGAACACGATCCGATCTTCCGGTTCGCGCTGGGCCACGCTGGCGAGCACTTTGCGCACGTGTCGGCCGAAGAGTTCCGGGGTGGACCCGTGCAGGATGACGCCGTTGCGGCCCGCCCGCGCGGTGTTGTCCCAGTTCGGCACGACGGAAGGATAGAACCCGTTCGCCACGGCCTTGGCCGAATCGAAAAACAACATGGCGTTCTTGTAACTGTGGATGCTGCCCGGCCAACGGAAAATCCGCTGCATCACGCGCAGATTGACCAGTCGGGCCACTGCGGCGGCGGTGGCCAGTCCTTGCCGGACCGGTCCGCCCGCTCCGTCCGCTTCCCGCCAAGCCTCGATGCGTTTGCGGCTCACCTCCTGGAAGCGGTGGCGCATCAGTTTGAGTTCGTTCGTCATCAGCGCACCGCCGTAACCGATGGTCTTCCAAGGGTATTCCTCGTCGTGACCGAAAAGATGCGCGACGAAATGAATACCTTCCAGCCCGTTCTCCACGGCGAGCCGCTGCCAGAGGGCGATGTATTTTTCCGGCTCGGGGATTTCCAGGGGGCGGAAAATGACAAAGACCGGTTTGTTCCTGACCCGGATATAGCGCCGATCATGGAATGTCGGCAGCAGCGCGCGGAAATGCTTTTCGTAGTCCGCCGCGCCGGGGTAGGTCTGCTCGATGAGCGTGCGGTTCTTGGACGCGCCCACCCAGACACCCTTCCAGGTGTGGTTTGCCCAACCGAGACAAAACGGGAAATCCGGTTCGCCTGAAGCCAAAACTTCGTCGAAGGGAAGGTTCAGCAACCGGCGTCCGTCGAACCAATAATGCCAGTAACAAAATCCCTCGACTCCGGCCGCCCGCGCGAGGTCTGCTTGGGCAGCGCGGGATTCGGCCAGCCGCAGATCGTAAAATCCCAGGTCGGCGGGAATCCGGGGCTGGTAATGACCGGGAAACAACGGCTTGGCCTTGGCGACGTTGGTCCATTCTGTGAACCCCCGGCCCCACCACTCGTCGTTTTCCGGGGTCGGATGATACTGCGGCAGGTAGAATGCGATGAGTCGGGCGGCCTTCGTCATGGGTGGGTGGGCAAAAAGGCGTCGAGTTTCACCAAACCGCGCTTGGCGTACTTGCGAGGCAGGCGGCATTCCTTGAGGAAGTGCAGACGCGTGGAAAGTTCCCAGAGATAATCCATCTCCCAACGGGCAATGCCTTCGTCTTCGGGTCCGGGACGGCGGGTCAGCCGTCGGCGCAAAAAGAGCTTGGCCGCCAGATAACACGCCGTCAGCCGAGGAAAGGGGAAGCGCGCTTGCTTCCAATGATGGGTCAGGTAAGCGCGCGCCCAACCGTTCACCCAAGCGACCTTGACCCAATGGGCGTAGCGCAGCCGCTTGACGCTGGGGCAATGTTCCAACTCGGCTTCCGGCGCGGCCACGATCCGAAAGCCTGCTTCCCGGATTTGCCAGGAAAGTAAGGTTTCCTCGCCGCCGCCCAGACCGGGACCCAGTTCGGGGTCATACCCCGGCACCTTGTCCAGAATCCGGCGGTGGAACGCCATGTTCGCACCGCACATCTCGGACGGATGCTCGGGCGACAGATAATCGGCCGTCGAAGCCAGCCACGCGCGTTGGGTCTTGTCCATCCAGGGCCGCAGCATGTATGGGGCGAGCCGGACCCAACCCGCCACCGCATCCGCCTGCCCGGCGAGGATCGGCGCGCACATCTTCCGCAGCCAGTCTGGCCGAAAGCGCACGTCGTCATCGCAGAAAAGGAAAATCTCGCCCCCGGCCTCGCGCAATGCGCGGTTCAACGCGCGGGATTTGCCCGGCGTTTCCTCGTGAACGTGGCGTGCGGACATCCGTTCATGCCGGAAAGCGTGGACCGCCGCTTCCGCACCGCCGCGCGGACCGTTTTCCATCACGACCAGTTCCGCCCGCAGATCGTCGGGCACTTCCACGCCTTGCAACGATTGCAGCGTGCAAGCGAGGTCTTCGCCGCGCGCCTGGGTGCAGAGTACGACGCTGACGAGCGGGGGATGGGTCGGACTGTGGGAATCCATCTTTTCACGCCAAAGCGACCGTCGGTTCACCGGTCCGCAGCCATTCGTCGAACACGGCGAGGCTGAAGATCAGTTTATGGTTGTCGCGCCGCTTGGCGCGGTGATCGTCGAGCAGTCGCCGGACGGCGGACGGGTCGAGATATCGGTAGAGACCCGAATCCGGGTCGAGCAACTGCGTTTCCATCTTGCCAGCGACGGCGTCGTGGAACCAGTCGTCCACCACGTTGACGGCGAACCCGCGTTTCTTGCGCCGGATGATGCTCTCGGGCAGGAAACGGCGGCACACACGTCGGTGCAGCCATTTGCGCTGGCCGGCGCGGACCTTGAACCGTGGACCTAGACGTTGCACGTATTCCACCACGTCGCGGTCGAGGAAAGGCACGCGGCCTTCCAACCCGTGGGCCATCGAAAGCTTGTCGCCGTACATGAGGAGTTCGTCCGGCAGCGAGGAGCGGACTTCGAGGTATTGCAACCCGCCGAGTTCGTCCAATCCCTCCACGCCCTGCCGGTACGGTTCCCAGCAGCCGAGCACGGCATCCCCCGCCCCGGCCGGCAGCACATCCGGCCGGAACAACCCGTCGATGACGGCGGCCGGCGCGATGGAGAAAACGTTTTGGTAACGACGCATCCGGTCGGCGATCCCGAGCGAGTGGACGCCGCGTTTGAGTGATTCGCCGCGCGGCAGGGCGCGCACTCCCGCTTCCACGAGTCGGCGAACCGCTCCCGGCAGCTTGCGCCAGGCCCCGCCGTAAGCGACCCCGAGGTGGCGCTTGTAGCCGCCAAGCAGTTCGTCGGGTCCCTGGCCGATCAACGCGACTTTCACGTCCTGACGCGCGCGTTCGCAGACGAAATACATCGGCACGATGGACGACGACGCGATGGGTTCCTCCATGACCCGCACAATTTTGGGTAGGGCCGTTTCGAACGCTTGCCGATCCAGCCGGACGGCGTGGTTTTGCGCGCCGTACTGGCGGGCGGTCTCGGCGGCGTCGGCGAGTTCGTCGTCGCGGAAACTGGTGCCGTAGCCGACGGTGTACGTCTGCCAGTTCTGGTCGAAAAGGCTCATCATGCCCAGCAGCAGCCCGGAGTCGATGCCGCCGCTGAGCAGCAACCCCAGCGGCACGTCGCTGATGAGGTGGCGCTCGACCGCTTTTTTGTAGAGGTCGAGCAAGGTCTCGGTCGCTTCCTCGTCGGTGGGTTGGCGGGCGAAGGGCGTCGGGACGAAATCGTACCAGCGCCGGACGGTGGCAGCGCCGTTTTCGACGACGATCATCTCTCCCGGCGCGAGTTTTTTGATCCCCGCGAACGCCGTATACGGTGCGGGCGTGTAGCGGTAGCGCAGGAATAAATTGATGGCCAGCGGGTCCACTTCCGCTCGACCGCCGAGGGCCAGCGCGACGGGCCGGATTTCCGAGCCGAAGGACAGGCTGCCGTTTTCCAGCGCGTAGTAGATGGGCTTGATGCCCATCGCGTCGCGCGCCACGAGCAAACGCCGTTTGGGTTCGTCCCAGATCGCCAGACCGAACATCCCGTTGAGCCGGCCGAGCACCGCGTCACCCCATTGCTGGTAGCCGCGCACGATGGCCTCCGTGTCGCACTGGCTCTGGAACGCGTGGCCGTGCGCTTCGAGTTCCTGCCGGAGCGCGCGGAAGTTATAAATTTCGCCGTTGAAAACGATCCACGTCCGGCCGCCGTCGCCCGACATCGGCTGGTGGCCGGCGGGACTCAGGTCGAGGATGGACAACCGCCGGAAGCCGAGCCCGAGCGAACCGGAAACGTGGAACCCATCGTCGTCCGGGCCACGGTGCGCGATGCTTTGCGTCATCCGCGCCAGCAGATCGCGGTCGATGGGCGCGTCGTCGCGGAAGTGAAACTGGCCGGTTATTCCGCACATGGCGTGATTTCCTCGCGGGACGCGACGGCGTTCTTTTCGGTGCGTTGGACCAACAGCAGCGCGAGGCTGCGAAACATCTCCGATTGCCCCCAGCGGTGCATCGGCACGTTGTCCCAACCGACGAGCAGCTTGCGACCGCGAAAACACCCTTGCGGCTGCACCCAGTTCTTCAAAATATCGGCGAGCGTTCGGTCCACGGCGGCGTCGAGCGCGGGGAACCGGCCACGCAACAGCGCGCCGAGGTTCAAACACTCGGCGCAGTCGTAGAGTTCGCGCCTGTAGACGGTCATGCGCGGGGCCTGCGCGAACGGCTTGGGCAAGCCGTCGGCGTCGAAGAGATTTTCCACGTAATAAGCCACGCCGCGTTCCAGCGCCCGCGTGCAGCCCGCGTCGCCGGTCAGACGCTCGATTTTAGCGAGGGCTTTCATCACGAAACAGGTGTGGAAATGGTCGATGAACGGCCGTTTGCCATCGACCGCGTAGGGCCAGGAACCGTCTTCCTGCTGACAGGCGAGCACGAAGCGCAGATTTTGCTCCGCCGGCGGCAGGTAGCGTTCGTCGGCGAACTCGGCGTGCGCATGAAACAACATCCCGGCGCGGTACGCGCTGGCGTTGACGACCCGCTCGCCACCGTGGGGCGTGTAAGTGCAACTGGCCGCGCCGGGGCCGGTCGGCACGTCCTGGTAATCGAGCAGCGCGTGATCGGCCGCCGAACGCATCGCCTCGTGCCAACGCTCGCTGCCATCGATGCGATGCACGGCGTCGTACGCCTCGTAGCAATAGGGAGTCGTGGTGATGAGCGGGGTTCCCTTGGCCAGGATGCCACCTTGCGTCTGCCAGTCGAAGGGATAACCCCAGCCGCGCCGTTCCCAATCCGGACAGCGCGTTTGTTCAAGCACTTCGAGGAAATGTTCCGCCCGCGCCAGGGCACTCCCCTCGCCCGTCGCTTGATGCAGATAAGCGAAACCCATCGCAAAATGCGCGTCGGAGATGGGCAGGCGCATGCGGGGGAAAAAGAACTTCCGCGTCCACGGCGCGAACGCCTCGCAAAAGACCATCGGCGCGACCGCAAATTTTCCCAGGGTGGGCTGGCGGTAATACAGCGCCTTGGCCGCGCGCCCCACCCGGCTGGCGAAGAAATCCTGGTGGTCCTGCGACGTTTCGCCGAAACACTCCAGCCACGCGGCGAACCGCTCCAGCGTGGCGCGCAACGCGGCGTTCGTGGGATCGTTTTCGGTCATGCGGCGTGGGGATTCAGGAGGCGGCCGGGAGTCGTTGCGACTGACGCCAGCGGCGGCGGTGGAGTTTCTTATCGTAGTAAAAGCGCATCAACCAGCGCCCGGCGGTCGTGCCCGACAGCCACAGATCGCGGAACTCCGCCGCGCCGCGCAAGGCCCGGTTGCGCAGTCCGCGCCGACGGATTTCGATGCGCGGGACCGGCGCGTCTTCGGCGGCGCGGCACACGGCGATGCGATGGGTTTCGCCCGGTGCTAGTACGACGGTGACGGCTGATGATGGCCCGCAGCGTTCCACGGCAGTGTCCGTGCCATTGACGGTGAGGGTCTCCACGGCCGGTCCGTAGGGGTCTTCCCGGCGTACACGACAACGGCGCGGCATGGCGCTTTCGTTGCGGAGGTCGATCTCATCGGACAGCATTTCGACTTCCCAGAGGTTGTCGTGAAGGTGTCGCTGCCGGTACAGGCCACGGAAAACCTCTCCCAGGCTGGACCAGCGCACGGCCGGTTCGAGACGATTGACGAGGGCGGCCGTGCCGTTGAATGCCGTCATGCTGTTTTCAAACAGGTCCTCATGCGCCATGAAGAGCACCGGATTACCCAAAAACAGGTCGAGGGCAACCGTCCACTCGGAGCGGTTTTTCGGGTAATCGCGGCGCAGGGCCGGGAAACGTTCGGCGTCGGTGTTGACGACGCTCAGGCAGGCGGCGAGGTCGGTCGGCGGCGCGGAACCGAGGGCAAAATTGTTGTAATTGGCGGTCCCGGCAAAGCCCAGACGCTTGAGCAGGCGCAACGTGCCCGCCGAACCGATGGCATGCGGGAAAACCATGACCCGATCATGGGGCAACCCGGTCAAACGCGAGAACTCGTCCATGCGCACCGCCGCCTGCCGGATCGCTGCTTCCTGCTCGGGCAGTGCCTTGACCCGCCAGGGGTCGGTCGGCCGCCAGCGTTGCGGACCGTAAAACTCGAATCGGTCGTGATTGTTGCCGTGCACGGCGATGCTCAGGGACGCGGGATTTTGGCGGATGCTCTCGACCACCGGGGCGGCGTTGCGGTCGTAGTTCCAAGGGATGAACCCGATGGTGGCGTGGAACCCGGCGCGTTGTGTCTCGGCCAGCAGCGAGGCATAGCGCATCCGCCCGTAGGGTTCCGTCAGGCGGGGGTCATCGATGCAAAGGTTGGCGAAGTGCGCGGGGTTGTGCCAGCGGCGTTCACCGGCGGCAGCGCGCAAGAACATCAGCGCGACGGCCAGCACGTGCGGACGCCGGGAGAAATGCGGGCGCTCGAACTCCCAGTCGTCCGACGACCCGATGCTGGCGGCGGACACCCACGTTTCACCGCGACCGAGCGCCAGCCGCACGCAACACGATGCGACCGGCACCCCGTCCGCATCCACCAAGGAGGAGATTACCTCCGCGTCCGGGCCGTTCAGGCTCAAACGCGCGAAGCTCCCGGCGGGCGCGGGGATGAACTGACCCTCCAGCGCCCCCGCCAACGCCCGATCCGCGCAAAGACGCACGCGCGCCGGCCGGGCCGGGGAGACGCCGACTCCCCCGGTCACCCTGCCATCGGTGATCTGTCGTAGCGCCGACAGGTCCGTGTCAGCGTCCACGCCAACGATCCACAATGGCACCCCGCTCGACAACTGGCCGGCGGCAGCGAGCGCACGCGCGCCCAACACGACCGCGACCGGGGCCGATGGCGAGGGGATTTCTTCCCCCGGCGCGACCGTGCGAACTTCCAGCCCATCGTACCGGCAGCACGCTTCGGCGATGTCAAAATCCTCCGTCTCCGCGCCACCGTCCGCCGTCCGGACGAACAGCACCCAAGTGGGCGCTGCAGACGCCTCCGAGTTCACGGCGGTGGAAGGTTCCATCGATTCCAAAGAAGTTCCTCGCGGAAATGTTCTCTTTCCGCCGTCCGTCATCGCGTAGCAGCCACCGCGCCATCGGGACGCAGACACTTCTTCGCGCCGTCCGGCCCGACGAGCGAGTTCACGCAATCCAGAAACCCAGTAAACATCCCTTCGATGGACGCCTCGCGCCGGATATCCTCGCGGGCGTGACGCGAAAACTCCGCGCGCAGGGCATCGTCGCGCAGCAACTCGAAGGTCTTGCGCCCGAGCGCCGCCACGTCGCCTTCCGGCACGACGAACCCGTTGCGGCCCGGCGTCAGGTAGTGGATTTCCGGTGGCTGGAGACCATCCTCGGTCACGACCGGCAAGCCCCAATAGAACGCCTGGTTCATTCCCAAGCCTACGTCACCGGGGATGACGAAAAGGTCCGCCATCTTGAAGAGCTTGCTGATCTGCACGTTGTCGGAATCAAAAATCTCGCCGAGGTGCATGACGTTGCCGCGCTTGATGAGCGCGGAGAGGTCGTAGTCCATCGGGTCGCCGACGATCACGCAGCCGCAGCCCGGTTCATCGTGCTCGTTAAAAACCTGGATGAGGTGCTCGACCTTTTTTACCGAGCGCATCCGCCCGACGAACAGCACGACCTTTTCGAAGGGAATCTTGAACTCCGCCTTGATCTCCTCGCGGCTGGCCGTGATCTCGGGAAACGTGGCGAAGTTGACCGTGTTGCTGGCGATGAAGACCTTGTGCCGGTGCGGCGGCTTGATGTCTTTGATCTCGTGCTTGGAGTACAGCACGATGGCATCGCTCAGGCGGTGAATATAGTAGAAGGGCAGGTTGCGCAGGCCGGGGTTACGCACTTCGAGGTTGATACCCTTGTTCCAGTAAACGACCGGAATGCCGCGCAGCTTGAGCCAGTGGAGCAATGGCCAGATGATGAGATTCTTGAGGTGCAGGAAAACGATCACCACGTCCGGCTTGATGCGCTCGATTTCCCGCTTGTAGTCGCCGAACCGGAAGGGCATTTCCTTGAAATCGAACTCCGGCGGATGGGGGTTGTTGCGCTGGAGTTCGTTGGCCCGCACGTAGAGTTCCCAACCTTCTTCGCGGAACCGGCGGGCGAAGTAATTGTAGTTGGAGACGCGGTAGTGGAAAACCTTGTTGGAAACGAGCAGGACTTTCTTCATGGGCGGTGGCTGCCGGCCTGCGGCGGTGAAAAGCTGGCGGCGGTCCCATCGGTGCGGCTCGTCCGGCGGGCGGAGCGCGGCGGCGCGTAGAGCGGGACCAGTTCGCGGCAGATCGTTTCCCAACGGTGCCGTCGCACGGCGGCGGTGATCGCGGCGCGCGGGAAGCGGTCGGGTTGCGCGAAAAACTCGTCCAGGGCCGTCGCCAGGCCGGCGGCGTCGTTGGTGCGGCTGACCAGACCCAGGCCGTCTTCCTCGACGGACTCCCGCAGGGAACCCACATCGGTAGTGACCAGCGGAAGGCCGAAGCGCGGCCCGAGGAAAACCAACCCGCTCTGGTAGATTTGGCGATACGGCAGGCAGAGCACGTCGGCGGCTTTGAAGAAGACCTCGGCCTCGTCGTTGGGAATGAAGCGTTCGTGCAACTGCACGCGGTCACGACGACGCATCCCGGCGATCTGGCGCAGGATCGTCTCGCGGTAGCCCGCCGCGCGGAACACCCCGGCGACGACTAAATGCGGGCCGGGCGCATTCATCTGCTCGAAGGCGTCGAGCAGCAGGTCGAGCCCCTTGTACGCGTCGATCTTGCCGAAAAAAAGGATGACGCGCTCATCCGGTTCCAGACCGAGCCTGCGTCGTGCGTCGGCGGGTGTCAGGGCGGTGACCGGCATTTCCTCGTTCAGACCAATGGAGGTGTGTTGGATTTTCTCCGGCGGCACCCCGAAATCCTCGACGAGTTGCTGGCCGGTGCGTCGGGTGTGCACGAGCAAACGGTGCGGCATCCGGTAAATCCAACGGTAAACCCGGCGGAAAAAGCGGCTCCCCTCCCGCCCGTGGGGCAGGACATTGTGCACCGTGTAAAGATAGCGTCCCGCCAGCAAGCGCAGGGCGAGGTTGAGCGCCAGGCCCTCGAAGAGCACCCGCCCGTTCTGGAACATGCCGGTGAAATGAATGACCCCGCCGCGACCCCGCCACGCCTGCACGAAGAACGCGGCGTAGTAACGCAGCAGGTTGACCGCCTTGCGCCAGCCCGGCCGGTCCTCCGACACGCTGCCGCGCACATTGACGTGCGCGATGCCCGCCGCGTCCAGCGCCGGAGCGGTGTCGTCGTCGGAGAGCACGAGCACGTCCACGCCGTTGGCGGCCAGACCGCGCACGAAGCCCAGGGTAAAGTTGCGCTCGAAACCGTTGGGAACGACGAGGGTCATGCCTGGGGATGGAATTCGTCGTCGTGACCGCCGTGGAGCACCGGACGGCGTGGCCAGTCAATGGCCGGCCGGCCCTGCGATTCCTCCGCGTGCGGGAAGACCACCGCCTCGACGGTGCGACGGCGCGGGGAGGCGGCAGGTTCTGGCGCGGAGCGGTCCTCGTCCGCGTCGGAACTGACCGGCTGGCCCCGGGTCGTGCCGGACACGTCGATGAGTGAGAGTAGTAGCAGCACCCACAGATGATGATCGCCGCGCAGGTGGCTCGTCTCGGTGATGTTCACGAAGAGGGCGGTCAAGAAGATGATGACCTTGAAGCGTCCGGCCTCGAAATCGTAGGAAATCGTGTTCCGCAGCCGCTTCGCAGCCGCCAAAAACGTGCCCGTCATCAAAACGATGCCGATCCAGCCAGTCTGGAGATAGGTGTCCACGTAGCCGCTGTGCGCCTGGCCGAGCACCCACGTCATGCGCCGGGAAAACTCGATGTTGGCCTCCTGACCGATCCAGAACCCGCCGAAGCCGACCCCCATGAGCGGATTCGACGATGCCGCCATGTAGACCTCGCTCCAGATCGTCGTGCGGTCGGTCAGGGTGATGTCGCGTCCCAGCATAGTGATCATCCAGCCGAAGACCGAGTGCTCGGAAAACATGACGACGCTGTGCACGGACACCAGGACGATGAGCGCGGCGGTGAGCGCCGTCATTTTCCAGACGAAGGGCCGGATCATCTCCCGCCGGTTGCGCAGCATTTCCAACCGCAGGAAAATGACCAGTCCGAAGATGAACACGCTGACCGAGGTCATGCTGATCGTCTTGTCCGAGCCCTTGAGCAGATAGCCGCCCATCAGGATGTAGATCACGCTGATATTGCGCCACCCCTTCTGCCGCCACTGGCGAATCGTCTCGTAGATGAAATAGAGCGTGCTTACCATCGCCACCTGTCCCAGAACATTTTTCGACGAGGAAATCCCCTGCCACGATTCGGCGGCGCCGGACCAGTCGTAGGCCACGCCGATGTTGCGGAAATACTTCACGCACAGCACCGACATCGGCATGTGGATGAAAAAGACCCGCCGCACGACGGCCTTGATGGCCTCGAACTGATGCTCCTCTGTCAGGATGACCAATGCCATCACGACCGAGCCGGCCATCTTGATGAAGCGTTTGAACGAAACGTATGTGTAGTCCGACCACAGGACGCTGATCAGCATGTAGGTGACGAAGACGACCAGCCAGATGTTCTGATGGCGCAGCCGTTGCCAGTTGATGGAACGACGGCTCAGCACCCGGACCCCGATGAGGGTGAGGGTCAGATAAAAAAACCGCTCGATGAAGCTGCCGTCCTCCACGCCCGCCGATCCGCCCGGCAGCGGCAGGCCCCAGATCGTGAACCAGATGCCCACCGGCCGCGAGGAAGCGACCATGTACCAGAGCGTCGGCCAGAACAGCGCGCTGGAAACTGGCGTTTTACGCTGGCGTTCCCGCCAGAGGGCGTACCCGACGAAAAGCCATGCCAGCAGGAGCGCGAGATTCTCAGACATGACGGGAAATCAGTTCTCGGGTGGGATTCAGAGCGGGTTGCGCTCCGCCCGTCAACTCCAGATAGAAGGCTTCGTGCCGCCCGGCCACCGCCGCGAGGCTGTAGCGCGTCTCGGCCGCCTGCCGACCCGCGCGGCCCATCCGCAGGCGCTCGTCGGGGTCGGCTAGCAGGTGCGCCAGCCTCCGCGTCAATCCGTCCACGTCTCCGGTGGGTACGAGATACCCCGTGGTGCCGTCCACGATGGCCTCGGGCGTCCCGCCGGTGGCGTACGCGACCACGGGCGTCTCCATCGCCTGCGCCTCCACGATCACGCGGCCCAACCCCTCGTGGTGGGAGGTCGGCAGCGTCACCACCGTACTCGCCGCGTACCAATCGCGTAGCGCGTCGGTCGATAACGCCCCCAGGAAATGCACGTGTTCCACGAGCCCCGCGCGCGCGATCTCGCCGCGCAATTCCTCCACGAATTGGCTGGATTCCACCCGGCCGGCGAACCCGACGCTGAACGGCACCCCGGCATCCCGCAACCGTGCGGCGGCGGCCACGAGGTCGAGGTGTCCCTTGGGCCGCACGACACGCGCGGGCAGCAGGATCATCGGGGCGGCCGGGGCGGATGGCACCGGCCCGGCGGCGGCGCGGCGGAAAAAATCGGTGTCGATCCCGTCCGCGAGGTTGCGGAAACGTCCACTCACGTACGCGGGCACGTCGAGACCGTTAACCCCCGCCACGGCGCTGGCCAAAGTGGCGTGCTTACGGATGGAAAGGTGTAGGTAACGCCCGTTCTCGGAGTGGTTTTGCAGCGCGAACGGAATCCGGTGCCGCCGGGCCTCGGCGACGATTTCGTCCGCGTCGCTGCCGCCGAAAAAGTGCAGCATGCAGAGGTTGACCGGATACCGCGCGAACATCTCGGCCGCCTTGCGTCCGGCACCGACGACCTGCCCGGTGCGGCGCGGCAGCGGTCGGCGCAGGACCAGCCGTTCCAATCCCGCCGACCAGACCAGCGGATGGTAGAGCACCTGGTCACGAAAGCGTTCCTTCAGGCTGCGGGTCTTCGCCTCCTTGTCGGGGGCCAACTGGACGCCTTCGCCCTCGGGCAACGGCAACGGCGCGAGCACCAACCTTCCGCGTCCGCGCGCGACGGTGCGTTCTTCCAGTCGCGTGCGATCCGAGGCGATGTGCAGCCGCACGATGGTCATGGCGTTGCGTTCGAGCAACACGCCGTCGAGGTCTTCGAGCAGGCGTTCCATGCCGCCGCCGGACTCGAACGCGTGCGCGAAACGCAACAGGGTAAAACCGTCCAACGCCCCGCCCCTTGCCGACCCGGCCGGGTCGGTTGGCTGCACCGCAGGGCTGACCAAGAAGGAGTTCATGCGAGCGGTTGCCAGTTCGCGTCCAAAAGATCGCGGCGCAACGTCCACCGACCCACGGATGAGTCATTCAGGCCGCCGTAGATTTCGATCTCGTCGGGACCGGCGACGACGGCGGTGACGTATACGATGGACGCCGGCGCGCTGTGCCAGCCGCCGACCAGCGGACGGGCGCTCACCCTCACAGGCAGGAGGGTGGATTTATCGATCAGCACCGCCCAGAAGACGTAACGCTTCGTCGGAAAAACCGCGTGGACAACGTGCAGCAGATGGTCGTCGTCGTAATCCGCCGGATTGACGCTGTTGCGCAGCGAGGCGGTCGGCAGGGTGTCTGGCGGCAAACGGAGTTCCTGTTCCCGCACGCTGGTAAACTCGGGCGTCGGCCACCGGTCCGCCCGCAGCAATCGGTAGGGCTGGAACGAATAGATGAGGTGCACCTTGCCCTGCGCCTCGAACATCGCCCAGTTCTTTTCCACCCGGGTCGTGGGTCGGTCGAGACGCGGCTCTCCGATGAATTGCAACCCGTCGCCATCCGGTTCCAGCCGCGCCAGTCCGACCCGGGTGGTCAATGCCGATGCTTCCACCCGGCGGCCCTGCTGCGGAGGGCGTCCGAGCACCGAAGTCATCGCAAAGTTGCTGTAGATTTCGTTGCGAAAGGAAAAGAGCCGGAAATCCTCGATCCGCGTTTGGGGCGGTCCGGACTCCCCGCCACCTGTCAGGCTCAGCTCCGTGCCGCGTTCGATTCCAGTGCCGTCCGGGGTCAGTCCCACGAGCAGCGGACGGGCGGAATCCAGGAAAGCGGCCTCGTCCACTTTTTGCGTCGCCCACGGCACCCGTTCGCCGCGCGCCAGCAGGATCGTGCGTCCATCCCGGCGGATCGCCCCGGGGTTCAACACGCCGGAGGCAAATCCGAAACTTCCCCTGCCCGCCAATCGTCGCAGGCTCTCCGTGCGGGCCAGCGGCTGACCCAACACCGCCAACGCTTCCGCCACGCGGGCCGCCGCGCCGGCCGCCCGGTTGGCAACCGAGGACTCAGCCGTTCATTTTTGAAGACGAGCAGCACCGATTCCAGCGGCGCGCTCCAAGTCAGCAAGCCAGTTTGTCCGAGCACGTCGTCGAGCCGAAATCCCGCTGCCCGGAAGGCCCGTGTCATCTCGCCCGCGTCGCCTGCACCCGCCCAGAAATACCCGAGGCTCGCGCGGACCAGGATCGTCCGCACCTGTCCGCGCGTTTCCTCGTCGTCGAGCAGTTCCGACAGGCGGCAACTCGCCGGATCGACGACCAGGATCGGCCAGTATCCTTCGGGGCGATCCCGCCGCCACGCAGCGAACTCCGGCGCGAACCATACCCTCTCCGCAGGGAAAACACCGAGCAGGTCGGTCTGCGTTTGCAGTTCGCCGTCCAGGCAACCCACGCCGGGAACCGTTCCGCCGCCGTCCCACTCCGCCTCCGCGCGCAACCGGCCCAGCGTCTCGCGCCAGGTCGGCGGCGGTGGTCCTTCGAGGCGCAACAGGGCCAGGCCCCGGCGCTTGAGCAGCTTGCGCAACGTCGTCCGCCACGGGGGCAGCGGCTCGCGCGGGCGGGTTTCCGGGCGGTTCACCATGCCACCCCGTCCACCGCGGCGCCCCCCTTGCTGGACGTGAGCCCCGTTCGGGTCAGTTCGAGCACGATTTTGTTCTCGCAATGCCGCAGGGCTTCCACGACGCCGGGTTGCTTGTTGACGACCACCAGCAGGTCGGACGCCGACACCACCGCGTCCAGGTCGTCCGTGATGAACCGCGAGATGTAAGGAATCTTTTGCAGGATGTATTCGCGGTTCGCCCCGGTCAGCTTGGCGATGTGGACGTGCTCGTCGTAGATGCTCACGTTGAAACCCTTGCCCAAAAGTGGCTCGATCACGTCCACGAATCGGGCTTTCGCGCAGGTCGTCCGTGCCCGCCTTGAACGCGAGCCCCAGGAAGCCCGACGTTCTGCTTGCCGGCGGCCGAGATGCGTTGCAGGACCCTTTCTTTTTGCAGCGTGTTGCTGCGCTCGATGCTTTCGAGCAGCGGCGTTTGCAAATACTGGTCGTGCGCGATGGTGCGCAAAGCTCTCAGGTCCTTGGGCAGGCAGGAACCGCCGAAGGCGAAGCCGGGTTTCAGGTAGGCCGGGGAAATGTTGAGCTGGGTGTCCTGGCAAAAGATGTCCATCAACTCGTGCGAATCGATCTCCAGCGCCTTGCAGATACTGCCGATCTCGTTGGCGAAGGTGATCTTGAGCGCGTGGAAACTGTTGCACACGTACTTCATCAACTCGGCCACGGCGGGCTTCGTCGTGATGAAGGGCGCGTCGATCCGGGCGTACACCTCGCGCATGACATCGACGGCCCAGGGGCATTCCGTGCCGATGAGGGTGTAGGGCGGCTGGTTGAAATCTTCGACGCTCGTCCCCTCGCGCAGAAACTCCGGGTTGGAAACCACCGCGAAGTCCTTCCCCGCCTCGCGGCCGGATGATTCCGCGATGATCTTGGAAACGGTTTGCCCGGTGCCCGGCAGCACGGTCGAACGCAAAGCGATGACGTGCCGCGAGGTCTTGTGGCGCAACGCCTCGCCGATCTGCGCGGCCACCTTGCGCACGGCGCTCAGGTCCAGGTGCCCCTGCGCGGTGGACGGCGTGCCGACGCAGATCAACGAAACGTCGGTGCCGCCGATGGCCGCCACCGTGTCGCTCGTGGCCGAGATCATACCCTGTGCGTGCCGCTCGGCGATGATCCCGGCGATGTCCTTTTCGATGATGGTCGGCCGACCGGAATTGATGAACTCCACCTTGGAAGGTTGCGGGTCCACGCCGATGACGCGGTGCCCGTGCTGCGCCATGCAGCCCATCCCCACGCAACCGACGTAACCGAGGCCAAAGATGCTGATGTTCAAACGGGGGTCCTCTCGGCGGCGGGTTGGATGTTTTCGCGGACGACGCTCACGTTCGCGGGCGGGTGCTCGGGCGTCGAGGTCCGGCGGGTGCGGACCAGCGCAGCGATGTGGCCCAGGAACCCGGCCTTTTCGCGTTCCCAGAGGTGCCGGCGGTAGACCCGGACCCCGCGCTCGACGCATTCGCTGGCTTCCTGCGGATGGGCGGCCACCCAGAGGATTTTTTCCGCGAGGTCGCCCACATCGTCACGGTCGAACATGAAGAATTCGTCCGGCGCGAAGTAATCGCGGATGCCCTGCGTCGATGGCGCGATGACCGGCCGGTGCATCGCCAGGTATTCGAAGAGCCGGGTCGGCAGGTTGATGTCCGTGAAGGCGGAGCGCCGGTTGGGCACGACGCCCAGATGGCAGTGGCGGATCGCCTCCGCGATTTCGGCCTGCGTCTTGGCACCGTGGTAGCGGATGAGATGTTCCACGCCAAGCCGACGGCCGGTGGCGAGCACCACGTCGAGAAAAGGCGTCGGTGACCCGTAAATGTCCAGGCGCACGCCGGGCAGCTTCGGATAAACCTGAGCGACCGCTTCCACGAGCAGATCGATGCCGTGGCGGTGCACGATGGAGCCGTGGTGCATGAGGCGGAACTCCCCGTCCCCGTCCCGGCTGTCCGCGGCGGCAAGGTCAGGGCGGTCGGGATCGAAAATCTGCTGCTGCGGAGAGTTCATCACGATCCGCATCTTCCCGGAACGGCAGGAGCGGGAGACAAACAGGTTCTTGAAGGTCACATTCGGCGTGAGCGCGAGGTCGGCCATGCCGATGCTCCAGCGTTCCAGGAGCCGGAGGACGCGCACGAGCCAGTTGTTGCGGTCCAGGTCGTAGATGCTCGTCATCAGTTCGGGCATCGGGTCGTGCAGGTCGAGGACGATCCGCGCGCCGAACAGCTTCGGGACCAGCGTGGCGAAGACGAGCACGTCGGGCATGTTGTGCACGTGGACCAAATCGTATTTCCGCCGCCACCCGTGCCACGCCAGATGGAAGAAACAGCGCAGGATGAACCGGCTGTAGAGGAATAGGTAGGAAAGTTTGCTGCCCGCGCTGCCGGCGCAGGGGAATCCGCCGCACGTTCACTCCCCCGACGGTTTCGGACGCGGACTCGCCGTCGTTTTCCCGCAGGCAGATCAGGTCCACCTCCATGCCGGCTTCGACCAGCGCCTCGGCCGCGCGGCGCGGGCGCGGGTCGGCGGGATAGTGGGAATAAAGCAGCACGGCCGCGCGCTTACCCCGAAGAGTCGTGGGAACCAGCGGCACGGGGGCCGGCTCGGTTTTCGTGTCAATCGAAGGGGACGCGCCCGAGGTCATGAACCACTCGGCCAGTTCCCGCGCGCACGGGTTCCAGCAACGGTCGCCGTAGCGGGCGGCCACATGTTCTAGCAACTCGCGGACGCGTGCGACAGGGTATTTGCCCCGCGCGCCTTTCTGGCCGCCGGAGAAGTCGATGTAGTCGGGATGGATGTTCACCAGAGCCATCCCGCCCTGCGCGGCCACCCAGTCGAGCTTGTCGATCCAGGTCTGCGCCGTTTGTTCCCCGAGCAGCAGGAACACCGTCGAATCCTGCGGCAGCGTGTACGATAGCTCGACGTAGCCAGTGCGGGCCGACGGCCCCGCGTCCGGGTCGGTCGGACGGGGCAGCCAGAAAGGAAAGATCGTGTGAGTGCCCTCGGGCTGCGGCTCGAAGGGGTCCGTGTCGAACGTGGACGCGTCGTAGGTGATGTCGAGTTCGTGCAGCCAATCGAGGTTGTGCAGCATGAAGCCCGACCGGAACCCGGACGCCTGCCAGTCGTGCAGGTATTGGTTGATGCGCGCGGCGTTGCGCAGGAAACGGGTCTTGGATTGATAGAGGCGGCCGTCGTGTTCCAGGTCGTGCACACCAACCTCGAAACCGTGGCGCGGTCAATTCTGCCCGCACGTCGGCGGGGACGTGGTAATCTCCCTCGGGGATCAGGTTGAACGAGGAGCGGAAGCCCATTCCACGAACCAGGTCGAACAATGCCGGAACGTTGCGCATCCCCGCCGGGCCTTCCACGTCGTGCGTGAGCACGAAGGCGAATTGCTTGCCGTGCGGCCACCCGGACCAACCGGCGGGTTTTTTCTCCGAACCCGGCGAGATCGGCCACACGCCACTGACCCGGCGGCGGGCCCGCAAGGCCATGCGCCGCCGCACCGCCATGCGCACGAACTTCGGCACGAACGGCTTGATCCGGTAGTAGATGGTGTTGCGCAGCACGGGACAGGGGCTTGTCTGCAACCGCACGAAGCGTGCCGCCGCACCGGGCGGGGGTTCAGTACTCGTTCTTGCTCAACTTCGGGCCATACGTGCGTGTCTTGTTGAGCACGCAGGAGACCTTGCCCTGAGCGGCGGTCAACTCCGAGTAGGCGCGGCGCACCATGTTGACACCGGCCTTCCCAGCCTCGGTGACGAGGAGCACCTTGTCCATGAGTCCGGCCATCGACAGGATCGCGCTGCTCTGGTCGAGCGAGGGCATGTCGAAGATGATGTAGTCGAAGTTGCTCGCCTTGAGGCTGGGCATGAGTTCGTACAGGCGCTTCGGCCCCATCTGCACCTGCTTGGAATCGGTGGGAGTGTAAGTGGTGGCAAGATACAGGTTCTCCGCCGCCGGAGCGATGGGGCACGCCGGGTGCAACGCGGTCATCAACGCATAGGCGGGTTTGCCGTTATAGAAGGAATGAATCTCGGGCTGGCCGACGTTCATGTTGACCAGGAGCACCTTGCCTTCGCCCATCTCGGAGAGCGCCGCCGCGATGCCGCCCGCGATGGTGGAAATCCCCTCCCCTTCGCCGGTGCCGGTGATGGCGACCAGCTTGGGTTTGTGCGTCAGGTTGTTCAGTTCAAAGTAAAGTCCCAGCCGGTCACGGATCGCCTCCGCGTACGGACGGATGAAATGCCCCTCTTCCCAGGGTGCCACGTCCACGCGGCGGAAGGGCTGGATCGCCTTGGAAGTGCCGTTCGTGCCATTGGTGCCGTCGGCGGATTCCTCTCCTTCTTCCTTCTTGGTGTTCCGCACCTGGAGAGGAGCAGGCGGACGCGCCCGCATCTTCGGCATCCGGGGGATGGAAAGCAGGAGCGGGATGCGCAACCGCCGCTCGAACTCCGACGCCCGCTTGATGGTCTGGTCGAAAACCATCTCGATGAGGAAAGCCAGGCCCAGTCCCAACGCCAGACCGCCGCCGGCCAGTTGGTACAGGGTCTTGTGCAGATCATTGGTGGTACGCATCGCCACCGTCGGCTTTTGCACGACGCTGATGTTCGGGATTTTCGAGGGATCGAGCGCCTCGTCCACGCGGGCCTTTTCCAGGCTGGCGGCGTAATAACGATAGTTCGCCTCCTCCAGTTCCCGCATGCGTTCGAGTTGCGCGATCTGCGGGGCAGCGGCGGCGAGTTCCTCGGCGCGCAAGCGGGCGGTTTGCAACTGGCTCTTGAGGGATGCGACGCGCGCGTCGATGGCCGCCAGCTTGGTGCGTACCTCCAGCAGATCAGGCCCCTGCGGCCCGGCGACCCCTCCCTGGGTGGTTGCCGCCACCTTGGCGGCGAGTTCGGGGAACTTCGCGGCGAGCGCGGCGCGGCGGCGTTCCAGGGTTTCGATCTGGGTGTGGATCGTACGCACCTGCCAGTTCTCCGTGGTGTACTTGGCGAGCAACTCCTGCTCCGTCTGACGCGCCACCAGCTCGCGGTTAACCAGAATCTGGTACTCCTGGATGTCCGCGTCCCGGGCCGGTTGGGGGGGCGCGCTGGCCGCGGGCGTCGCCCCGGCGGAGGCCGGCGAACCCGACGCGGGCGTGCTGCCGGAGTTCTTCTCGTACGCCTGCAAGCGCGCGGCCTGCTCGGCGCGCTGGGTTTCCGCTTCCTGCAAGGCCGCTTCGTTGCGGGCGATCTCACCGTTGATCGCGTTCACGCTCTCGGGCAGCGAGATGACCTTGATCTTGTCCTTGGCGCGTTTGAGTTCGTCCTCGGTTTGCGCGAGGCGTCCGCGCACCTGATCGGCTTGCTGGGTCACGAACTCGAATGCTCCGGCCGAGCGATGCACTTCGAGGTGTTTGACGAAGTAGCGGTTGACGAGTTCCTGGAGCACCTTGGTGGCCAGTGCCGGGTTGCCGCTGCGGTAGGAAACCAGCAAAATGTTGCCGTGGGTCGGCGACACCCAGAGGCCCTTCTGGATGGTCTGCGCGGCCAGCGTGATCCCGGTCGGTGCCCCCTTGCTGGCCGGGGCCAGTTGTTCGAGTCCGACCGCCTCGGCCACCTGCTGCGCCAGATCGTAGCTGGTCAGGATTTCCGCCTCGGCGCTCAGGGCATTCTCGTTGGCGCGGCTGTAGTTGGCGTTGCCTTCGCCCGGATCGACAACGTTGCGGTCCAGGACGTAGCGCACGAGCAGCTTGGCGTCGGATTCGTAGACCGGCGGATAGAGCATGTAAACGGTCGCGGCGGCGGCAAGGCCGAGCAGCGTGAGCAGGATGATCTTCCACTTGTGCTTGAAGACGATGTAGATGATGTCCTGCATCCCCAGGCCCGGCGGCGCGTGGTCCGCCACGTCAGGAACGTTGAAAGAAGTTGGCATAAAATAGGAAGGTAGAGCGCGTGACGGCTGGACTCAGTCGAGATGCGGATAGATCAGGGCGCCGGCGAGCCGGTTGAAGGGCAAGGGCAGGTGGCCGAAGACAACGTTGTGCAGTCCCGAAGTTTTGTCGCGCACCTTCGCCCAGGCGGCACGCAACAGATCGAAGCGAAAATATTGCAGCGATTCCTCGCGCGCACCCCACCCCAGCTTGAAGCGGCGCAGCCCCTCGTGGTGCAGCGACGTGCGGCCGAAGTGTAGCGAACGCGCCGCCTGATCGACCAGACACTGAATGGCGCTCCACATGACCAGATTGTTCGACCGCAGCGGCTGGCTGTCTTTCTCGGACGCGCCGAACTTGTACACCGCCCGGCCCTCGCGGCAAAAGAACACGCAGGCTGCCACCGTGCGCGCCCGGTGCGCAACCAGCGCGATGAACCCGAAACCGGGCCGGATGACCTCCTGCCAGATGTTTCGGAAAAACGAGATCGGCTGCGGCGGCAGGCCGTGGTGGCGGCGCGTGCGGACGTGGAGCTGGTAAAACGCGTCCATCGCCCCGGCATGGTGGGCGACTTCCGCGCGCAGTTCGTTGCGTTCTGCCTTGCGGATCGCGCGTTGCGTGGTGTCGGAGAAGCCTGCGAAAAGACGCGCCGCGCCCTCGCGCAGATCGAGCCAATGTCCGTAAAACGTCGTCGCGGGTTCGGCGTCCGCCGGGGTGGCTCCCGGCGCGCGGACCTCGAAGTGCCGCCATTTGCGTTCGCGCGCGAGCGAGCACAACGCAGGCATCACGCCGTCCTCCGCCGCCTCGTCGAAAACCAGCGGGCCGCAAACGTCCGTGAAAGGCAGGCACACCCCCCGGCGGCCGGTCACGGCGCTGTGGACTTCCATCATCGGCAGCAGGGCCACCGTTTCCTGGCCCCGCGCGAAATGCAGATACATCGGCCGGTGGCCATAGGTTTTGTGCAATACCTTCGCCCAGGCCGTCCCGTGGAAAAAACTGGCGGCCGGATGCGCGGAGACCATCGACTCCCAGCGGTCGTCCTCCAGCGGATTGAGAATGTGCGTTTCCAAACGAAAGCCTCCGTTCAAGCGACCGCGCCAGCCGTCACCGCTTCGCGCAAACCGTTCGCCGCCCAGGCAAGTTGGTCGGGCGTTAACTCGGGAAACATCGGCAGCGAGAGGAACTCCCGCGCCAACTGCTCGGCCACCGGGAAACTGCCTTCACCGTGTCCCAGGTGCGCGTAGGCCGCCTGGAGATGGACCGGCACCGGGTAATGAATCCCCGTGCCGATGCCGTGCTCGCCCAGGTGCCGCATGACCTCGTCGCGCTCCTGCACCCGCACCGCGTAAACATGGTAAATGTGCCGGGCGTAGTCCGCTTCCAGGGGCGTGACAATCTCCTCCAGCCCGGCGAACGCCTCGTCGTAACGTGCGGCGTGATCGCGGCGGCGTTGGTTCGCGCGGTCGAGATGCCGGAGCTTGATCCGCAACACGGCGGCCTGCATTCCGTCCATCCGGCTGTTCCAACCCACCATTGCGTGGTGGTATTTGCGGATTTGTCCGTGGTCGCGCAGGGTGCGGATGGTTGCGGCCAGTTCCGGGTTGTTCGTCACGACCCCGCCCGCCTCGCCCAGCGCGCCGAGGTTCTTGCCGGGGTAAAAGCTGAAACTCGCCGCGTCGCCGATGGAGCCAGCGCGCCGGCCCTTGTACTCGGCCCCGTGCGCCTGCGCGGCGTCCTCGATGACGGCCAGCTTGTGCGCCCGCGCAAAATCCATGATGGGGTCCATGTCCGCCGTCTGGCCGAGCAGATGCACGGGCACGATGGCCTTGGTTCGCGCCGTCAGGGCTTTCTCCAACCCGGCCGGGTCCATCGTGTAAGTGCTCTCGTCGACGTCCACGAACACCGGCGTGGCCCCCGTGTGGGTGATCGCCTCGGCCGTCGCCATGAAGGTCCCCGGCACGGTGATGACCTCGTCGCCCGCGCCGATGCCCAGGGCCAACAGCGGCAGCCAGAGCGCCTCCGTGCCGTTGCCCACCCCGATGGCGTGTTCGCACTGGCAATACCTGGCGAAATCCTGCTCGAAGGCCGCCACGTACGGACCACCCGCGAACGCGGATTCGTCGATGACTCCGGTGATGGCAGCGATCAACTCGTCGCGCAGGGGTGCGTGGTGGGCCTTGAGATCGAGAAAAGGGACTTTCATGCTGGAGATTTAGCAGGAAGCGTTCTGGCCGGGTTGCCCGCGACGGTGGCGAAGGCCGGCACGTCCCGGGTGACGACGCTGCCCGCGCCGACGGTCGCGCCCTCGCCCACGGTGATGCCTCCCAGCAGGGTCGTCCCCGAGCCGATGGAAGCCCCGCGCCGGACGAGCGTGCGCTGGCATTCCCAGTCCGCTTCCGTCTGGAGTTGCCCATCGGCGGCGGTCGCGCGCGGTCGCCGGTCGTTGATGAAAGTCACGCCGTGACCGATGAAAACCTCGGCTTCAATCGTGACGCCTTCGCAGATAAAGGTGTGACTGGAAATCTTGCAGCGCGCCCCGATTTTCGCGCCCTTCTGGATTTCGACGAACGTGCCGATCTTCGTCCCGTCGCCGATCTCGCAGCCGTAGAGATTCACGAACGCAAACAAACGCACCCCAGGCCGAGGATCACGTCGGGGGCGATGCGCTGAAAGTCTGGCGCGGTGGGAGTCATTCAGACGCGGAGGGAAACCGCCGGCGCGACCGGCGCGGCCCCGTTAGGCGACGCGGCGGCCACGTGCCGACGCTCCGAAAACCGGATCGGCGCGCCGCCTGCCTTGAGCGAGGACGAGGACGCTTCCAAAATCCGCACCAGTTCCATGCCCTTTTCCCCGCTGGTCAACGGCGGCGTGCCGTCGCGAATGCAATCGACGAAGTGCTGGCACTCCGCCTTGAGCGGCTCGTCCTGTTCGATGCGCGGGATGTAGATGTCTCCGTAATGATAGGAATAGTGAAACTCGGCGAACGTGTCGTAGTGCGGCGGACGCTCGACGCGCACGTCGTAGATGCGGATTTTCTCCTGCGTTTGCAGGTCGTCGTAGACGATCATCCGGCGCGTGCCGACGATGGTCATCTCGCGCACCTTCCGCGGTTCGAGCCAACTGCTCTGGATCGTGGCGAAACGCTTCTGGCGAAAGGTCAGCGACATGTTCGTCACGTCCTCGATGCCGGGGGTCACGTGGGCGTTGCCCTGGCAATTGACCGCCAGCGGGAATTCTTCGAGGATGTGCAGGATGATGGAGATGTCGTGCGGGGCGAGGTCCCACGCCACGTTGATATCCTTTTGGAACAACCCGAGGTTGAGCCGGCGCGAGTTGATGTAGCGGATGTCCCCGAGGTCGCCGGCCCGGACGATCTCCATGATCTTGCTCACGGGCGCGGAATACAGGAAAGTGTGCCCGACCATCAGCGCGAGCCCGTGCTTGGCGGCGAGATCGATGAGCTCCTCGCATTCCGCTACCGACGAGGCCATCGGCTTCTCGATCATCGTGTGCTTGCCGGCGAGCAACGCCGCCTTGGCCAGCGAGAAGTGGTGTTTGACCGGCGTGGCGACCACCACCGCGTCCAGGTCGAGTTCGCTCAGGAACCGCTTGTAGTCGGTCAAACCCTCGACATCCGGGTACAGGCCGCGCATGTGCTGCAGACGCCCCTCGTTGACGTCGCACATGGCCTTGAGGGTGCAGTTGGGCAGCGATTTGAAGTTACGCACCAGGTTCGGACCCCAATAACCGCAGCCCACCACACCGACCGAGACGGGATTTTCCATACGCTTGCTTTGAAAAGGTCGCACCTACCGCCCGTCCCGGCCCTGCGAGGGCTGGGCCGCGGCAGCCCTGGGACCGCGGAACTTGGCCTGGATCAGTTGCCCGACCAGCGCGGGCACCGTCAGCACGATGATCCACAGATCGAACAGCACGCACATGCGCTTGCTGTAGCTGAGGTCCATGTCGATCATCTCGTTGAACGTGGTGTTGTTCTTGCCGTTCACCTGCCAGTAGCCGGTCAGCCCGGGCGGCGCGGCGACCCGCTGGCGCTGGCGTCCGTCGTAATAGGCGTACTCGCTGGGGAGACAGGGACGCGGCCCGACGATGCTCATCTCGCCGCGCAGGACGTTGAAAATCTGCGGCAGTTCGTCCAGGCCGATGGCGCGCAGGATGGAACCGCCGAAGATGATGCGCTTGTCGGTCGCATCCAGCTTGGTCATCGGCCGGTTGGATTTGATCAGCTTCTCGCAGTGGTCCTCGTGGCTGAGGGTTTCGGCGTTCACCTTCATGCTCCGGAATTTGAGCATCATAAAAACGTGTCCGTGGTAGCCGACACGCTTCTGGCGGAAGAACACCGGGCCGCGCGAGACGGCTTTCACCCACAGCGTGAGCAGGATCATCAGCGGCAGCCACGCCGGGGAGGACAGCAGGACGACGGTGATATCCAACGCACGCTTCCAGCCCGGGATCACGGCGCGGCTGTCGCCCGGGGCGCTGGTCCGCGCCACGTGCGGGGTCGCACGGTAGGACACCGGGCCGTGGGGAGGGATCGTTCGTGAGATCATCGAAGAAAGTCTTTGCACCCGTCCTTACCTTTCCGTCCTGATGGACCGATCCCCGGACCCCCGGAACGCAAAACTTCCGTGCTCGGGCACGAACCCCACCATTTTAACGGATGACTCTCCGCGCTTTGCAAAAAAAGTCATACGGATAAGGGGTGGGGCAGCCTGGACAACACGGCCGGTTCGCGGATTTCTGCCTCGATGCTACGTCCGAGAAAATCCAGCAGCACCTTCAGGCGGGCCTTGGTCGGGAGCACATGCAGCACGACTGCTTCCAGGCCGCGAAAAGCGCCTTCGACGATCTGCACGGCATCGCCCGGCTTCACCTCGGGGTTGACCACGATGGTTTCCGTCTCCCCCACCCGCTCGCGCAACGGGGCGAGCGCCTCGTCCGCCAACGTGGCAAAACGCTGGCCGAATTGTAAAATGCCGGTCACGCCTGGGGAATGTTTGATCCGCCGGTACTGCTCCAGCAGGTTGAACCGGGCGAAAAGATAACCGGGGAACATCGCCTCGACGAACCACACGGCACCACGGCGGGTCGGCCGGCGCGCCCGCAGGCGCGGGCAGAACACCTCCACGCCCTCGAACTGGCGCAGTCTCGCCGCGGCGATGTGCTCGTGCTTGGGCTGCGTGCGCAGGCAGAACCAGGCGAGGCTGGACCCCTCCGGCGCGATAGAATCTGTCGTGGTCAAATTCATCTTTCCATTAAACAGATGAAAACGAGAAGGTTGCGGTCATAGCAGAGATGGTGCCAACATTGTTTTCTCAGTGCAGCCCCTGCAAGAGCATCGGCAGGATCGCACGCGCCCGCTGGTTCCACGTCCGCAACATCTCAACGCGTTCTCCGAGAAATACTTGAATCGACCGCTGCATCGATTCGTCGTGTGACAGGAGGGTGTTCAGGCGCGACAGACGCTCCTCACCGTTGGTCAAATGGGCCTCGATGTTGTCGCGCAGGAAGCCCGCGACGATCTTGCGCAAATCCACTTCGGCGACGTAATGGTCGCGCCGGTCTCCGGCGACGTACGCCGTGCGGACCGCGCCCAGGGAGCGCAGCAGACGGAGTCCCTGGCTCACCGAGCCGCCGCTGATGTTCAGGCCGGCTGTCATCTCTTCCGAGGTCAGGGGAACGGCCGAAGTGAAGAGCAAACCGTAGATTTCCCCGGCCGATTTGGGCAGGCCAACGGTGTGCAGCAGGTGGACGAACACATCGATGATCTCGATCTGGGTCTCCGACAATTGCAGCGCCGGCGGCGGAGTTTCCGCTTTCTCGTACGACCGGGGTTGGAGAGGCGTGGATTTCACGGGATCAAACACTGCGCTCAAAGACGTTAAAGCCTTCGGTTGATTCAAAAGAGAATGAAGTTCTCAATTGAAATAATTCTCTCAAAAAGGCGACCGGGTTCGCAGGCAAGCTGCCGCCCTTGGTCATTCGCCCGGATCGGACGAAACCTTGCACTCGTACCCATTGATTTTTTCTTGCTCCCATGACCCTCCGAAACTCGGAAAAAACGGGGCGTGCCCGTTTCCTGAAACACCCGCCGTGGAACCCGACGTTCACGCGTTCTCGCGGCCTGCCGGCGTGACCGGACCCGGACGGTTGTAAACAATCCGCGCCTGCGAACGCGAGGATTTTTCCCTGTAAAATTCTGTCATCGCCGCCTTTCCGATGGATTGGAACACACTCCGCACCATCTGCCCGTGGTGTCGGCGAATCGAGCGGCGGGGACAAAGGCGTGGGTGTTACGTTTCGTTTTCATGAGCGGACACATTTTAGTGTTGCCTGTAGGCAGCGACGGACGGAAGACCGTTGGGCGCAAAACCCCCCGTTTCCCGGTATCCATCTGCGCACCAGACCCATCTACCACTTACAAAGGAAAAGTTCGGCGCGCGTAGCAAAAAATCGGCGCGACGCGGCAAAAAGATTTCCCTGGCGGCCGGAAAAGTGGTCTTCCTGGAAGATCGCGTGCAGGTGTCGTCCTGGCGGAAGTTCCGGCCCTTGGACCGGACGCAACGCTGTGGGCTGGCTGGGAGCATGAGGTGGCAGGGTTAAGGGTCGTTGGGTCTACCCGGCGGCCAGGAGAACCTTGCAAAGGTATCTCAATTCTTCCTCGGGGTCCGTGTCGGACGGCACTGTCCGCTCGACCTCCGCTTGCAGGCACTCGCGATACCGGGCGCGCAGGCGGGAAAGGTCGCTGCGCAAACCTTCCTCCGAGATGCCGAGCCGCGCGGCGATGTCGGCGCGTCCGGGCAGGGCCGCGCCACCGGTCAGGAACGGTTTGAGTTCGCGGAAAATGTGCGCGCGCCGGCCGCCGTCGGCGAAGCTGCCTTCCAGCTTGTCGAGGGCTCGGTGAACGACCGCGAAGGCCCATTGCCGCTCGAAGGTGCTTTCCTCGGTGAGCGTGATCTGGCCGGGCGAGGTCTGGGTCCAGCGTGCTTCGATGGCATCGAGTTCCTCGTCGATCCAGAGCAGCGGACGGCCGTCGCCGCGTTTGGCGCAACGACGCCGGTCCCAGTCGTCCGAAAGATAATGCCGGAGCGAGGCGAGCAGGAAGGAGCGGAATTTGCCTTTGGCACGGTCCACCGAGGCGTAAGCACCGCTCTCGATCAGGTGGACGAAGAACCCTTGCACGAGGTCCTGCGCGTCCTGCGAAGCGAAGCCCCGTCGGCGCACGAAGGCGTAGAGCGGCGGCCAGTAATCCTGGAAAAGCTGGGTCATGGCCGCGTCCGCCAAACCGCTCTGGCTACCCTGCCGCGCGCAATCGACCACCATGCTCCACCGGGTCGGCGGGAAAGCGCCGCACCGGGCGGACTGGCTATCGACGTGCAACCTCATGTAAGGAATTTGTAAGGATTGGTCGCTGAGAAGTAAAGCCAAAGCATCGCCGCGCGCGTTGCTACCGGTTTTTTCTCGACGCGCAAAAGAATATCGACCAAAGAGCGTGGTGGGCCTCCGCGTCCCCATCGTGCCCGACCCTGCCGATGTCTGACCTTCCCTCCCAACCCGCCGTTTGCGAACAGTGCGGCCATCCGCTGGACCCGGGGAACACGGCGGTCGGCTGTCTGCACTGCCTGCTCGGAGAGGTCCACGAGCGCCCGGATGCCACCCGCCCGGCCGGCGCGTCGCCGCCGCCATCGACGGACGGAGGCGCTCTGTACCACCATTACCAGATTTTGCAGCGCGAGGACGGGGCACCGTTCGAGCTGGGCCGTGGCGCGATGGGCGTGACGTACAAGGCGATGGACGTGAACCTCCACGTGCCGGTGGCCTTGAAGGTCATCGACGCCGACTACGCCACGCATCCCCGCGCGCGCGAGCTTTTCCTGCGCGAGGCCCGCAGCGCCGCCCGGCTGCGCCATCCCAACGTCGCCACGGTCTACCACTTCGGCACGCGGGACCCCGCTCCCGCCACGGCGGGCGCCCTCGTGGAGGAAAACCCGGAGGGCACGGCCTGTTTCTACGCGATGGAGTTCGTGGATGGCGAGACCCTCGACGCGCGCGTGCGCCGCCTGGGACCGCTGCCCCCGCGCGTCGTGCTGGAGATCGCCCTCCAGATCGCCCGCGCGCTCGTCGCGGCGGAAGAACGTGGCCTCGTCCACCGCGACCTCAAGCCGGCCAACATCATGCTCGCCGACGAAGGGGCGACGGCCGGCCGCCACCAGGAACGCGCCTGGGTGAAAGTCATCGATTTCGGCCTGGCCAAGGTCATCAGCGCCGCCGCGGCGGACGGGAGCGCCACCACGTCGTCCGTCGGCCCGGTGACCCACGGGGCGTTCGTGGGCACGCCCGGGTTCGCCAGCCCGGAGCAGTTCGAACTGGCGAACGTGGACGTGCGTTCGGACGTTTATTCCCTCGGGGCGACGCTCTGGTACGCGCTCACCGGCCACCTGCCCTACGAGGGCGACACGCTCGCCGAGGTCCACGACCGGCAGGTGTACCGTCCACCACCCGTGGCGCAGTTGGCCGATGTCCACACGCCCGCGCCCCTGGTCGAACTGCTCGTCGCCATGCTCGCGCCCGATCCGGCGCGCCGCCCCGCCTCCGCCCGGGCGCTGTGCGACGCGGTGGACGATTGCCTCGCCCGGGTGCAAACCGGGCCGGGGCGGTTCCGGCGGCGGTGGGCCGTCGGCGCGGCGGCCGTGGCGATCCTCGGAGCGTTGGCCCTGGCGGCGTTCCACCCGTGGCCCCGCGCCGCGAGGGAACCAGCCAAACCCGCCGCGCCGCCCATCCCGGAAAAATCGGTGGCCGTGCTGCCTTTCCAGAATTTGAGCGCGGATAAGGACAGCGAGTTTTTCACCGACGGGGTGCAGGACGAGGTGCTGACGAACCTCGCAAAAGTCTCCGACCTGCGGGTCATCAGTCGGTCCTCGGTGATTCAATACAAGGGCGGCGCGCCGCGCGACCTGCGCGCGATTGCCGCCGAGTTGGGGGTGACCTACGTGGTCGAAGGCAGCGTGCAGCGCGCGGGCAGCCGGGTGCGCGTCAACGCCCAGCTCATCGACGCGCGCACCGATGCCCACCAGTGGGCCGAGCACTACGACCGGTCGCTGGACGATGTGTTCACCATCCAGAGCGACATCGCCCAAGCCATCGCGGACCAGCTCCGGGCGCACATCTCCCCGGCGGAACACGCCGCCATAACCGTGGCTTACACCACGGACATTCTGGCTCTCCAACTCTATCAGCAAGCCCTGGAACTGGACGATCACGTGACCGATCCGAACGCCCGCGCTTCCCTGTTTCAAGCCGTCACCGTGCTCGGTCAGGCCCTCAAGCGTGATCCGAAATTCGTCCCCGCCTGGTGCCTGCTCTCCGAGGTGCAGATGGACCTTTACTGGAACGATTTCGACCACACCGACGCCCGCCGCGACCTGGCCCGCGCCGCCGTCGAAGAGGCGGTGCGCCTCCAGCCGGACGCTTCCGATACCCATGTCGCTCTGGCCGCCTATTATTATTATGGACTGCGCGATTACGACCGCGCCCTGGCCGAGTTGACCCCCGTGCTGCGCCGGGAACCCAACAACACGGCCGCCCTCGCCAACGCCGGGGCCATCCACCGCCGCCTGGGACGCTGGGACGACACGATCCACGAATGGGAAAGTTGCGCCGAACTCGACCCGCGCCATCTCGATCCAATCCAGGCCCTCGCGGAAGTGTACGCGGCGTTGGGCCGTTACCCGGAGGCCACGCACTCCTACAACCGGGCGCTCGAAATCTCCCACGGCAACGTCGAAATCCGCGAAATCCTCGCGCTGCTGCCGTTTTGCGAACGGGCGGACCTGGGGCCGTGGCACGCGCTCAACGCCGCCATCCTCGCCGGGGAACCGGCGGCGGTGGAAGGCAGCGCCTATTTCCGGCTCTACGGGGCGCTGGCCGAGCACGACCAGACGGCGGCGCAATCGGCGCTGGCGGCCATTCCCGTCAGTGGCTGGCAGGACATGAACAGCCTCAACCTGCCGCGCGATTGGTTCATCGCCATCACCGCTCGCACCTTCGGCGACGAACCCGGGGCGCAGCGCGCCTTCACCACGGCGAGAGCCCAGGTCGAGCTACTTGTGCGCGACCAGCCGAATTACGCGCTGGTGTGGAGTTCTCTTGGCCTGATCGACGCCGGACTGGGCCGCAAGGAAGAGGCGATCCGCGAGGGCCGCCGCGCGTGCGAGTTGCTCCCGCTTTCCAGGGACGCGTGGGAAGGCCCGGCCCTGATCGGCAATCTGGCGGAGATTTACGCTTGGACGGGCGAGAAGACCCTGGCCATCGAGCAATTAGGACAAGCGGTGCGTCAGCCGAGCTGCACCGCGAACGGCAGCCTCTTCTATGGCGATCTGAAACGCAGTCCTCGCTGGAACCCGTTGCGCGGTGATCCGGAGTTCGAGACGCTCGTGGCCTCGCTCGCGCCGAAGACCGATCATTGACCTCCCGTCCGCTCGCGCGGCCTGCTCAAAAATCTCACCGCCCCTTCCCTGCGGCGGCTTCTTGCAGCGAGAGCACCTCTGCCGGCATCAGGTCGGCCTGATCCGCCGGCACCGGGATGTCGAGCAGGTCGTTGCGCAGATAATGCACCACAACGAACGCCATGTTCGACCATTTGACCTTGCCGTCCGACCTCTGCCCCTGCATGTCCGCGTACGCTTTGGCAAAAAGCTCCTTGTCCTTGAGCAGGTAGGCAACCATCGCCAGTCGCTCGGGGTTGGTATTCCGACCGTTGAGGAATCGCACCGCCTCGTCGGTAGGCAACTTCGCGTTTTGCAGCAACACCCACTGCATCGTCGGCCACTGGTCGTACGCCCCGAAAAAGTCCAGCGCGCGGGCGTGGTCGGCGTGCGCGGGTTCCTTGAGGGCGGAGATGAGCGGCAGAAAATCCTTCAGCTTTTGCATCATGTTCTCCTTGCCCGCCGGCGGGGGATAACGCTGGAGGCAACTGTCGATCTGCGATTCCAGCGCCCGGTAATCCTCCTGCACGGCGCTGGCCATCATATTTGCCACCATGTCGGAGAACGATCCGGTGGCACCCGCCTCCAGCGCCTCCTGCATCGCGCCCGGGTCCCTTTCCATCATCGCCAGCGCGAAACGCCGCGGCCCCATCTCGTTGGAAAAACCGATGCCGTCGTTCACGTAGCCTTCGGCCTGCCGGTAAAAACGCCGTGCCGCATCGTAAGCGTGCGCCGCGAGATAGCGCGAGAAAATCTCGTTGAAAGGCAGGTCGCTGCCGGGCCGCTGCCAGAAGAGTTTTTCCATTTCCTGCGCCGCCTGGAAAGGTGGCATCGCGTCGTACTTGCCCCAAGAAGCCAGGAACATCGCCGCGCTCGGTTCGGGCTGGGCGGCGAGCAGGTCGAGGCGCAATTCGTTGCTGCCCGGCACCTTCGGCACGCCGGATGGATTCAATCCGTAGGCAAAGAAAGTGAGCGCGTGGAAGGTGGTCAACGGGCCGCCTTCGGCGTTCATGCGCCGGAGAAAAGGCGTGATTTCCTCTTGCCCATGATTGAAGAAAAGTTCGCGGCTCTGGTTGAGGACGCAGCCGGGCCGCAGCCAGCAGCGTTTGACCCAGAGCTGGGCGTTCCGGGCCTTGTCGTGGTCGAACGCCTTGCGCGGCGCGACCGCCTCGCCGACCGCGTCATCGCATTCCTGGAGGCGCTTCACGTCTTCTAGGCGTGCGCGTTTGAGGTTTTTCCACGTCGCCGGGGTGTGGTTGACACCCGTAAAAGGATAGTAGACGAAGAAATATTCGCAGCCGTCCAGGGCATTCAGGGAAGCCTTGGCGAACTCCGCCGCGTCTTCCTGCACGCCCAGGTGCATGGCGAGGAATTGCCAACGCTGCCCCATTTCCAGGCCGTTCATCTCCCACCCGAAGTTGAGCAAATCGCGCGCGGTGACCACCGCCGTCGGCGTCAGCGGACCCACGCCTTCGCGGAACCCGAGGTTGAGCAACGGCGCGGCATCCTCCAGGCCGACGAGGTCCGGTTCGTCTTCCTCGTGGATGTCGGGCGTTTTGAACGGCCCCGTCCTCACCCGCCGCAGGTCGTCCGTGTAACCTTGAAAATCGAGCGTGTCCGGCTTGAAGCGCCGCAGACAATCGACCCACGCCTGGCGCGAGAGCAGCGCCATCCCGCCCGCGAGGTGTCCACCGCCGACCCCGGCCTCGGACACGAGGTAGGGCGCATAATCGTGCAGCGTGGCGAACGATTTGTCGCCGCGAAATCTCTGTGCGAGCACGCCGGACAGGAGTTCCCCGAGCCGGTACAGGTCCGTCTCGTAGACGAACAGCGGCATCGCCCAACGGCGGTTTTGCGGGTCGGCGGCAAACGCGAACGCATCGGCGCTGCGCGGATGCGCGAGGAGCAACCCCCAGCCCTGCGCGACCGGGTTGCTCCCGGGTGCCGTGCTGGATTTTTTCCAGAGTTCGCTCGCGCCGTTTTCCCGTCGGGCGAGAAATAGAACGGGTGCCCACAGCGCGTCGAGCCGTTCGTCGGGTTTCCTGACGGCAGCCTCCGCGATGCACAACCACGCCGCCCCGCGCGCGAGCAAAACGGAGTCCAACGACACGCCACTCACGATGGCCGGCATCGTTGCGTGGACGAGCAAACCCGCGAGCCGGGCGGCGTCCTTTTCCGGCGCGAGCGAGAAAGCGATTTGGAGAGACTCCGCGCGCGACGGCTCCGCGCTTTCCGCTCCATCCCAATAATATCGGATCAAATCGTCCTCGGAGTCTGGAGCCCCGGCCACCGCAGGACAACCCAACTGTCGGGCCACGTCCCGATACCACGCCGGGCCAGTGGTCAACGCGCTTTCTGGATAACTGACTTCCGCCTCGCGTACCGCCTGACCGTCGGCCCCGAGCCAGCGGATTTTCCAGGTGACGCGGCGGTCGTCGGAGACGCTGACTTCATCGGTGACCGCCGCGATCCGGGGCGGCGTCGTTCCCTGGTTGGCGCGCCAAGCCAGCACGCGAGCCAGTTCGACGACGAAATGCCGTTGGACCCGATCATGGTATTCCGTGTCCGGAGCGTAGAACTGCGCCCGGACGGACGACGCACCAACCAGAAAAGTCAGAAGCCCGACAGCAAGGAGGAACGGCCGATGCATGGCCGCATTATCGGTTGGAACCCGTCAAAGGAAAGTCCTGACTCGCCTCACACATCGTACCTTGCACACACCCGCACCTGTCGGGACGATGGGCGTATGATAAGAGCACGACTTAGCTCGACCGTCCTGGAAACAGGCCGGTCCATAGGTGATGAAAGGGTAACCCGACCGTGTTCCCTACCAGCAGGATGCGCCCTTCCTGACCTCAGCGAAACCCACGACCTTATCGTTTGTCCTATCAGACGGGAGACGTGTCTCGGCAGGTCTCCCGCCCCGGAGCGGAAGGCTGCTGCCTGACGCCAGTAAGCCGGTGCAAACACGCCACCGGGTTGCCAGCCGAATTACGCGGAAGTCGCGCCCGAGCCGGTGCCTGCCTTCTTCCTTGCCGCCCAGCGCGCCTTCATCGAAGCGGCCAGCTTTGCCCTGCGCTCGGCCGAGAAGACACTCTTTTTCTTCGCCACCGCCTTGGCGGGTGCCTTCGCTGGCGTGTCCTTGGTTTTCGCCCACCGGGCCTTTTGAGCGGCGGCGATCTTCGCACGGCCGGCGGCGGACATCGTGCGTTTCTTTGATGGCGCACTGCCCTTGGCTTTGGGTGCGGGGACCGAGGCTCCTCCGAGCAAGGTATCGAGCTTCTGTTGGTAGGTTTCGATTTGCTCCCGCAGTTGTAATGCTTGGCGGAGTTGGGCGGTAGTAAGTTCGTGGAATGTTGCCATCAGTCTTCCTTAAGCAGCTTAACTACCACGATGTCAATGTTTCTACCAAACCCAACAATGGAACCATTATGCCCCGCTAGTTCATAAATAGGGCTATCGACTAACTCCGCATGCCGCCCGGCCGGGTGCCCTTCTTCCCGTTAACTAGCGATGGATGGCCGCTACAAAATTCCTTTGCGGACACCGCTGGCACATGAGACCGCTGTGTGCCACCACGCCTCTCCTTTGCCATGAAACTTCCTTTGCGTCTTTCGGCGGTTTGCCTCGTCTTACTTGCGGGCACCGTCCCCGCCCAAACCCCGAACCGTCCGCCCGCCGCGCCGACCACCGAGAAAAAAGCGGACGAACCGCCTTTCGACATGCGCGAGCACTACACGAAGTACGAATACCGCATCCCCATGCGCGACGGCGTGAAACTCTTCACCGCTGTTTACGTGCCCAAGGACCAGTCCAAGCCGTACCCGTTCCTGATGGTCCGCACGCCCTACAGCGTGAGCGTCGCCGATGCGCGCGAGGGCAAGAATTCCTACGGCGAAGACCATTTCCCGCCTTCCACGCGGCACCTCGGACCTTCCGAAGAATTCGACAAGGCGGGCTACATCTTCGTCATTCCAGGACGTGCGCGGGCGTTTCGAGTCCGAGGGCAAGTTCGTCGAGATGACCCCGCACCTCGACGAGAAAAAATCGCCCACCGACGTCGACCCGAGCACGCGACATGCACGACACCGTCGATTGTCCTGCTCAAGACGTTCCCAACAACAACGGCCGCGTCGGCATCTGGGGCATTTCGTATCCGGGCTTCAACACGGCGGCGAGCATCATCGACTCGCACCCCGCCATCAAGGCCGCCTCGCCGAAGCGCCGATGATCGACCTGTTCGACAGGGCGACGACGCCTACCACGGCGGCGCGTTCATGCTGGCGGCGAACTTTTCGTTCTACAGCGTCGTTCCGTCCGCAGGACAACCCGACGCCCGAGCCGCGCAAGTGGACGCCCTTCGAGTACGGCACGGACGACGGCTACGAATTGTTCCTCAAGCAGGGCACTCTCGGCGCGTTGAGCAAATTTTTCCCGCCCGGCAACGAGCGCGTTGTGGGACGATCAGGTGCGCCACGACACGTATCGACGACTACTGGCAACCGCGCAACCTCGCCCCGCATCTCAGGAACATCCACTGCGCCGTGCTGACGGTCGGCGGCTGGTTCGACGGGGAAGATTTGCAGGGCCCGTTCTCGGCGTTCGCGGCCATCGAGAAATATAATCCCGGCACCGACAACAAACTCGTCGTCGGCCCGTGGATTCACGGCGGCTGGGCGCGTCTGGACGGACACAGGCTGGGTAACGTGAATTTCGACGCGAACACGGCCGACTATTACCGGAAGTACTCGTGTTCCCGTTTTTCGAGCAGCATCTCAAGGACGCGCCCGACGCCGAGGTTGGCCAAGGCCACCGTTTTCGAGACTGGCACCAACGTCTGGCGGCATTACCCGAGCTGGCCCCCGCCCGGTGTGCAGGAGAACGACGCTTTACTTCCAGCCCGGCGGCGGGTTGGGCTGGCAGGCTCCTCCGGCGTCGATGAGGGAGTTTCGCAGCGGCGGCAACGTCTCCAGCGGCACCAACGCATCCGACAGCTACGTGAGCGATCCGGCCAAGCCCGTGCCGTTCCTCGCTTACTACGCGATGGCGGTGCCGCCCGAATACATGGTGAGCGACCAGCGGTTCGCCGCGACGCGTCCCGACGTGCTCACCTACCAGACCGAACCACTGGAAGAAGACGTGACCGTCGCCGGGCCGGTGTCGCCGAAACTCTTCGTTTCCACGACCGGCACGGACTCCGACTGGGACGTGAAACTGATCGACGTGTACCCGCCCGATTACCCGGACCCGAACAGCGCCGACGAGCACCCCAACAGCAAGACGGTCGTCAAGGACGTGCAAGCCACCGACGTTCGCGCTCGCGGGTTACCAGCAGCTCGTGCGCGGCGAGCCGTTCCGGGGTAAGTTCCGTCACAGCATGGAAAAACCCGAGGCATTCGTGCCGGGTCAGGTGGAAGCGGTGAACTTCACGATGCCCGACATCGACCACACGTTCCGACGCGGGCATCGCATCATGGTGCAGGTGCAGAGTTCGTGGTTCCCGCTGACGGACCGGAATCCGCAGACCTTCATGAACATCCCGGACGCCAAGCCGGAGGATTTCACGGCGGCCACGCAAAACGTCTACCGCGCTGGAGCCCAAGCTTCGGGCATTGTGCTGCCCGTGCTGGCAAAGCCCTGACGGCACGGTCAACGCGCGCCGCTTTTCGAGATCGTTGCCGCTCAACGCAGTGGATGGCCGCGACCCCGTGCGCTCAAGGTTTGCCGCCCGACGACTGCCCTCCGGCCGAGGTCGTGCCAGTTTGCCGGTTTCCCGATTGGCTGCCGGTCTGTGACGACGGCAACGTCCCCTTGCCGGACACCGTCTCGGATGCGCCGATCACTCTTTTACCAACCCGGGACGCGTTAGAGAAATATCCGTACGGACTACCGTAGCCGTAGCCGCCTTCGTCATAGTAGCCATTCCCATTGTTGTCGTTGGCCGAGACATTTACCTGCTGCGCGGCCTCGTTGGCATTGGCGTTGGACTGCGCCTGTGCGCGAGTCTGCGCGTCGCGCTGTTCCTGCTGGCGTTTTTCGAGGTCCTTCGCCGTATAATCGGCCGCCTGTTTCTCGTACTCCTGAAATGCCTTGGCCTCGGCTTGCTGATACGCGGCGATCCGCGCCTGGTTGGCCTGATCCTTCGCTCGCACCAGGGCGGCTACATCCATGTCGTTGGTTAGCTTGTCGGGAGGGACTTCCACCTGCGCGTGGCCGTCGGTCACCGTCAGGGTATGCGCTTCCCGGTTGGCCGAGACGAAATGCACCTCCGCGCCGGGCTCGAAACCTTCCACGCCCTTGTCCGTCCGCACCGAGACATAATCGAGTAAATAAAAAGTATCGCGCGGTGCGAGGTGCCGGCCTTTGGCGTTGGTGTGCGTCACTTCGGTGGAAGGCATTGTCTGGGCATTCGCGCAGGCGAGAAACCCGGTCGCCAGGACCAACGCCAAGGCACCGCAACGGGAGGGGAAAGAGATCATCTTTCTAATTCGGAAAGCCGCCGTCCACAGGCTGTGTCCCGGCAGTCGGTGGCCCTGATCGATGCTCGCACGGCGCTTCCACGACAGATAAACTCTTCCCGACAAGACCCGCGCCACCCGATGGCGACAGAGCTTGCCCGGAGACGGTCCACAAGAGAAAATAGAGCACCATGCCTCCTTTCCACCGGCGCGTTCCTGGCATCCTCCTGGTCTTGATTTTCCTGTCGGCTGGCCGGGCGGCCGGGTCGGAGATTCGGATGAAGGACGGCACGGTGCAATCCAACGTCACGATCCTCCGCCGCGACGCCGTGACGGTCGAGATTCGCACGGCCTATGGCACGGTCGCGTTGCCGCTGGCTTCGGTGGACCGGATCGACGGCGTCCCGGTCGCGACTCCGCCAGCCCTGCGCACCCCGCCCGCCGCCACGATCCCGGCGGCGTCGGTCCCTGGCCTGTCGTCCGCCTCGCCGGTTCCCGTGCCCTCTACGGTCGCCGCCCCGTCCCCTACTCCCAGGCTGCCGACCCCGGCCACGACCGCCGCCCGCGTCTCGCCGGTGCCGGTCGTCGTGGACAATATACAGCAGCAACTGTGGCTCTACGTCGCCGGCGGACTCGCGGCGCTCGGACTCGTCGTTTTCCTGGTTTCCGCGCGCCGGGGACGCGCCTCGCGGGAAGCGGGCACAGGTGAAGAGGTCGTGCAGGATTTCGAGTTCCTCGACGAAAACCACCAGCCCGTCGTCATCAAGAGCAGCGCCGAAGCCACCGGCATCGAACTCGCCAAAAACGTGCTCCAGTCCGCCCTGCACGACCGCGCCAGCGATGTGCACATCGAGCCGACGGGTTCGGAGCACCGCGTCCGCTTCCGCATCGACGGCCTGATGCAGGGCAGGGTCACCTTCGCCAACGAACGCGGGGTCCGCCTCGTCACCGCCCTCAAGAACCTCGCCCAGACCGACATCGCCGAACGCCGCAAGGCCCAGGACGGCCGCTTCGGCGCACGCAGCCACGGGCAGGAGGTGGATTTCCGCGTCGCCACGACGCCGTCGGTGTTCGGGGAAAAACTGGTCATCCGCATCCTCGACCGCAAGGCGGGTCCGCGCGGCCTGGACGATCTCGGCATGAGCCAGGAGATGCGCGAGCGTTTCGCGCAGACGATCCAATCGCGCAACGGCATCATCCTGGTCACCGGGCCGACCGGTTCGGGCAAGACCTCGACGCTCTACGCGGCGCTCCAGCAGTTCGATTCGCAGAAGCTCAACCTCGTGACCATCGAAGACCCGGTGGAGTATCGGTTGGAAGGGGCGACCCAAATCCCGGTCAACCCGCGCGCGGGCATCACCTACGAATCCGGCTTGCGGTCTATCCTGCGGCAGGACCCGGACGTGATCCTCGTCGGCGAGATGCGCGACCTGGAGGCGGCGCAGATCGCGTTGCGTTCGTCGCTGACGGGCCACCTGGTTTTCAGTTCGCTGCACGCGCGCGACGCCGTCGGCACGGTCCTGCGGCTGGAGGAAATGGGAATCGAGAAGTCGCTGCTGGCGTCGGCGATGTTCGTCGTGCTGGCGCAACGTCTGGTGCGGGTGCTGTGCCCGCAGTGCCGGGTCGAATATCCTTGCGCGGGCGACGAACTGGCGGAGATCGGGTTCACCTTGCCGGTGGGCCATCCCCTTTATCGGGCCGGTGGTTGCAAGGCGTGCGGAGGGGCCGGGTACACCGGGCGCACGGGAGTTTTCGAGCTGCTCGTTTTCGACGACGAACTCCGCCAGACGGTCAGCGCCGGCACGGGCGAGGAGACGTTGGTCGAACTCGCGCGCACGAAGGGTTACCGCAGCTACCGGGAGGACGCGGCGGAGAAGGTGTTGCTCGGCATCACGACCGTGGAGGAGGCGCTCCAGGCGATTTGATCCCGGCCGGAATCCTTGCCGGAGAGCAATTTTCTCGCGCCGCGCGCGGTTTGGAATTACATAGGTCCACACGCATGAGTCCCGCCTTGAAAATCCTGTCTCTCTGCGGCTTGTCCATTCTGCTCACCGGCCTGCCGTCGCTCGCCGCGCCCGCCGCCACGCCCACGCCCACGCCGGGGCCAGCCACCGCGATCCGCTGGAAGCCCGAGGCCGACATGGACCGGCAGCTTTACCCCTCGCTCATCATCGCCACCGCCGACCGCCGGCCCGGCGCGGACGACGATAAACCCTCGCCCGACCTGCTCGGCGACCATTACGGTCTACTGGGCATCTCCGTGCGCGCCACCCAGCCCGGCACGCGCATCAAAGTGACGGTCCGCGACAACGAAGTGCTCAACGCCAGCACCTGGTCGGGCACCTTGCCCAAGGGCGACCACACCTACTACATCGCCCCGCCCATCGCCTACAAATACGACGCCCTGCGCCACGTCCGCCAGCAGCATCCCCTGAGCGTGCAGTTTGACGTGGAGATCAACAACCAATCTGCCGGGATGCAGGCCGAGACCATCACGCTGCGCTCGATCAACGACTGCCCCTATTCCGTCAAGGACACCGAGGCCACGCTCAGCGACAACAATAAGAAAAAACCCGACGCCCAGCCGAAGGACCCCGGGATGCACGGCGCGAGCGACTCGGCGTTGGGTTGGATGTTCGCGGCTTACGTCAACGAGGACCATCCCGTCATCGATGTCCTGCTCAACGAGGCGCTGCACACCGGTCTCATCAACAGCGTGGACGGCTACCAGGACGGCAAGCCGGAGGAAGTGCTGCGGCAGGCGTTCGCCGTTTGGAAAGTGCTCCAGGATCGCGGCATCCGTTACAGCGACATCACCACCACCCCGGGCGGCGGCGAAAAGGTCACCAGCCAATACGTGCGTTTCGTGGAGGAATCGCTCCTGCACCAACAGGCCAACTGCGTGGACGGCAGCGTGCTCTTTGCCTCCGTGCTGCGCAAGATGGGCCTCGCGCCGTTTCTGGTCATCGTTCCGCACCACATGTACGTCGGCGTGTCGCTGAGCCCGCGCGACGACGACGACACGGTGGCGTGCATCGAGACGACGCTGCTCGGCGCGGGCGAACTCGACAGTTCGCTCAGGGCCCCGCCCGCGCTCGCGCGATTGGAACGCGGCCTGAGCGACGGCGCGCGTGCGAACGCGGCGTGGCGCACCTTCAAGACGGCGGTCTCGTACGCGACGGCGTTGTACACGCGCGACAAGGCGAAATTCCAGGACGACACGAACCCGGACTACCAAGTCATCGACGTGGCCGATGCGCGCGCGGACGGCGTGATGCCGATCCCCTTCGACCGGCCGGACACGACCCCGGAACTCCCCGGCGGACCGACGCACACCGACACGACCGGGCAGGATTCGTCGAACAAGCCGCTGCCGACGCCGTTCGTCAAGCCGTCGCCGAGCGATACTCCCCCGCCCCGGGGCACGCCCCGACCCGCCGCGACGCCGCCGGAGGCTACGGCGAGCCCGTCGTTCTGGACCGACAAGATTCCCGGGCGCACCCCGGCACCGCGCCCGGCCGCGTCACCGACACCCGGCGGTTCCTTCTGGCATTCGGGCGGGGGCGACACGACGGAAGCCGCGGCGGACACTCCCCGCTTCTCGAAACCGACCCCGCGCCGTACCCCCCAAGCCGCGCCGACCCCGCGCCCGAGCCCGACGCCGCGCAAGGACGGGGAATACGACGGGTTTTTCGATCAGAACGGACGGCACTGACCCACGTTCGACAGGGAAGGACCGCCTGTCGGCAAACCTACACCGCTTCTCAGATTGGACGAGGGATAAAACCCCGCGCCGCAGGCACCTCGTCCAAGGTAGGGTTGCCTCTCCGAGGCAATCCAAGATTGGCTTGGATGGTCTCCGGCACGGTGCGCCTCGCCGGAAACATTTGGATTGCCTCGGAGAGGCAACCCTACCTTATTTGGAACGCCTGCGGCGCGGAAGCTCCCCCTTAAATCGGAGAAACGGTGTGGTCAGACAGTCGATGTCCCACTGCGCTATCCGTCTTTGAAGGCTTTGGCGAAAACTTTTTCGAGGGCCTCCGGGTTCACGTCGCCGAGGGATTTAATATAGAGGCAGCCCTTGCCTGTCTTATATTTTCCCAAGGTGGAAAGTTCGCTCTCTACCTTCGTCCATCCGCCCAGCAAGTAGATGGCGATGTTTTGTTTTCTCGGCGAAAAGCCGATGACGACGGTGTCACCTTCGCGCCCACTTTCGTAGACGTAATGGCGCATGCCGAACCCAACGATGGCGCTACCCCACATCATGGGTTCCAGCTTCGATGCCTTTTGCATCATCTTGGCAATGGCGAAACAATCCTCTCGCAATTTCTCGTTCTGAATTTTGTTCAGGAAATCGGTCACGCTGCTGACCGTCGGCTTTGTTTTATTCTCTGCCATGTTAGATGGTCGTGGCATACAGGTTCACTTCCGGCGCTTTGTCGGATAGCCGGAGGGTACGCTCGAAGGAAAATCCCAGTTTCTCCAGCAAATACTGTGACCCTTCGTTGTCCGGCGAGGTGATGGCAACCAGCCTGTCCATGCCCAGCGACGACTTGGCGTAAGCCATCGTCGCGCGGGCCGATTCAAGCGCATAACCCTTCCGGCGGTGCGCCGCCAGAAACGCAAATCCGAGGTCGATGTCGTCGAGCGTTTCCCGCTTGAGCAGACCGCAGATGCCGACCGGCGTGCCGTCGGCTCGTAACTCGACTAACCATAACCCGAAGCCGAGTCGGGCGTACATTTCCATCGGACCCTTGAGAACATAGTCCCGGGCCGCTTCCAAAGTCCTGATGCCACGGTCACCGATGAAGCGCAGCCACGCGGGTTCGTTGACAAGTTCGAGGAAAAACGCCGCATCCTCCGTACTAAACTCGCGTAGAAGTAGACGGCTGGTATCGAAGATTTTCAAAGCGCGTTAATGTCTAACCTCTGTTCATTGGAACGCGTGGTCAGACCGGTTTGTCAGGTTATGCGTGACTCATGAACCAAAATACAACCGATGCGACGAGCAGATACAAGCACATTCCAGCAAAGTCCAGTCCGCGATTGACCCAAAAACCATAGCGCCTCGGTCGGGTCTCCATAGCAGGTCGCACACCGATTGAATGGCTACTACCATCAGCACCGTCAAGGCGTTTGAGATGACGATCAGACTTAAACAGTAGATAAAAGACCGTTTGGCCCGTCAGTACCGTACGACAAGTACTCGCCAGTTGATATAGATCGCCGCAGCATAGGCGGATAGAGGTAGCGCCGGGGCGATGCCACCAAGCAGGAGCGCGGGATGATGATTGCGTGAGACCCAAACTTGGAATAGCTAAAGGTTCATCCAAACCGCTGCTTGTCATCCCCATCTCGTTACGTGCATCAAACGTATGTTGTAAGCCTGACGACTCCAGGCTCAGCGACAGAGGCTGGCGAAGTCAAGCTCGAGCATACGATAGACCCAAACGCCGGCCTCTGTTCGCTGGAGCACGTTGTACGAGGAGTTGTGCGTAGGTGGGCCGTGAGTCAAATCGACGGTTGCTTTAAGGGGCAGGATCAACCGCCGCGCTTAAAGCCACCTTTGTGGGAGACTTCGGATGGCCTGCCATGAAGGGCCGCTCGAAGATAAGATGGAAGATGTAGGCAACAGGTAGGGAAGCGATTATGCCAGTGAGGATGTGCGCATAAAAACGACATTCAGCACTCCAGCCCGTTGCTCGAATCATCGGTGAGAACAAGGCAATCACTGGCTCGTGTGTCAGGTAAAGGCTGTAGGAAAGGTTTCCAAGCCACAGCACTAATCGTGACTCCAAAATGCGCACGATGCCGTGAGGCGTTCCTGCCGTCTGAGCTTCCTTACTGCACCAGATAATAAAGATGGCGACACTCAAACCCACTAAAATGTCTGTCGCATATAGACGGCGCACCACCCATCCTCGTGTGCACGTGAATAATAACGCACTGGTCGAAAGGCCTAATGTGCTCAGCCAAGCCCAATTCCAGTGGCGCTCACGCTCAGCCGCAGGCGAAAAGTTGATAAATGCACCGGCTGCGCCGAAGCCAAACAAAGCAAAATACCAAGGGTAAAAGAAATCGCATGGTTGCCCGGGCAACCAGTGAGTTGCCACTGTTGCAATGGTGATAATGCCTAGAGTGCAGTACATCCCGACTAGTCGCCACAGCGGCAGCAGCACGATTGGAAAAAGGAAATAAATCCACCATTCCACGCCCACGCTCCACATAGGAGGATTGATTTTTTGCGTCCACTGAGGGAGGAAGCTATGCACAAGGCATAAATGCGATATGACCACGTCCAGGTCGAAGGCAGGTAAGGCGACTAGCCACCGTCCCCATTCTGGATGGTTTAAGGCTGGGACACACGCAATCAGCGCCAGCGACAGTCCCAGTGCTGCGTAGTAGGGTGGCAAAATTCTTCGGCTGCGTCGAATCAAGTACTGTCGCAAGCCACCGGGTATGAAGAAAGCGCCGGATCGAGCAACGGGAAGCATCAAGCTATATCCTGAAAGCACGATAAATACCGCGACAGCAGCATGACCCCAACTGAGTAGACTCGAAATCCGCGAGGTTATGCCTATAAGCGGGGTAGGCTGGAAGTGCCAATCGATCTCCCAATGGGCGTGAAAAAGCATGACGTACGTAGCGGCAATTCCGCGGAGCCCGTCCAAAAACAGCAGCCGTACACGTCCTCGTTCTAAAAGATTTGGTTTCTCATGGCTATTCATATCAAGACATCCATGCGCGATCGGTAAGGCCTAATTAGCAGTGGACGAACGCAGGTCGTAGAAAAGGGCGAACCTCGTTCGTTCAATCCAGTTCACCGACGCGGTGGAAAATAGCACGCGAAAACATGTCGGAAGGAATCTGTTGATCTAGTGTGCCTGTCAAGGCTGACTCTGCGCTAGCTAAAAATCAGCGTAGTAAGGCGACTGTTTCTACCTCGCTCCCTACCCGCCATCCATTGCCGTCACTTCCAGCGGTGCTTCGATCCGCTGCCAGAATGGTTCCAGTTCCTGCACCAGAAAATCCAGCACGTCCTCGGCTGCGAACGGCAAGTCGCCCGCCACGGCGTCCAGATACAAAGCCCGCGCCGCGTATAATTCCGCCGTCGAGCCGGCGTCCAATTCGATCAGGTCGAAGAAACGTTCCTTCGCTCCGTTCATCTCTGCCGCGATAGACCAGCGCGCACCGGGAATGCGTACCTGCTCGGCCGTTCGGAAAAGGACTGCCTTACCCAACACCGTACCTGGTCGATCCAATGGCGGCGACGACGGCGACGACAGGCAGCACGCCCGCGCCTCGTTGAGGATCGAACGCCACCGCTTCCAGTTGTCGCCCGCTTCGAAGCCGACGAACACCCTGCGGGCATCGCCCGGCGGCGTCCACATCACCGGCAACAGATCGTCGCGCACACTCTTCGTGTTGGATGCGACCTTCCAGCCCGGCCGGTCGCGCGCCACGTCCTCCACCAGCCAGCGAAACACGTCCGGGTTGAACCCCAGCCGCTTGGGCTTGCGCGCGATGTCGTCCGCGTAACGGTCGAGCAACCCGGCCAGCGTCGGCCCGGTCTCGACCCTTTTTTGGGCCACCGCGCGGTCTTGCGCGTTCCACCACGTCTCGGATTGTTCCCAGCGCGTGCTGCAAAGCTGGAGAAACTGGCGCGTGCCCATGCGGTTGCGTTCGGTGGGCAGCTTGCCCTGCAGCCAGCCGCCGTTCAGGAACGCGCCGACCTGCTCGGGCGGGACGTCCCGCGCCTCGCAACGCAGCCGCACGAGTTCCTCGGCCTGCGCGCGGTTGAGACCTTCCAGCGGCAGCGGCACGAAGCGGTCCTTGTCGGCCGTTTCCATGTGGCGCGCGACGGTTTCCTCCCACGGCTGCTGGTTGGCGGTGACGACCATCATCTGGTTGGGCGGCGAGGAGATGAATCTGCGCGATCACCGTGCCGAAGCACCGCGCCAGCCCCGGCGCGTGTCCGTAGGCTTCCGTCTGGTCGAAGCAAAAGACGAACGGCCGGTAGAAGCGCCGCCAGCTGGCAGAAATCCATCAGCCGCCGCCAGCAAAGTTCGTTGATCTGGTCGGGCAGTGTCGGCCGGCGTGATTTCGCCCGTCGCGCAGACCGAGCGACTTCGCTTCGGCGGGTTCGAGCGCCTGCCCGCTGAACCACGCCAGGCACAGCGCCCGCGCCGTCGTCGCCGGGCGCGACGAGGCGTAGCGGAAGAGCACCCGCAGCCAGCCGGGCGACTGCATTTGCAGCCCGGCGCGGCGCAGTTCGGATTCCATCTCGCGGTGGAAATGCTCGAAGACCACGCGCAGCCAGTGCGACCAGGGATGGGCGGGGTCGGCGAGCACGAACGCCTCCAGGGGATTGTCGCGCAGCCACGCGGCGGCGCCGGCGGGATCGGCGTGTTCGACGCGGCCGGTTTCGATCAGCCCGGCGACGAGATGGGCCAGCACGCCGTGCGCGAAGGCGTCGAGCTGCGTGGGCGGTTCGCCACCGGCGGGGTTGGCGTTCCGCCGCGGTCGGGGAAGGTGAGTTCCTGCACGGTGCGCAGCAGGACGGACTGCCAGCACAGGCTCGCGCTCTGGAAAGGCGTGACGTAGATCAGCGTGGCGCGGCCTTCCAGCGCGGCGAACAGGCGGCCGATGAGGTGGGACTTCCCGTAGCCGGGCTGCGGCGAGACGACGAGTTGGGCGGGTTCGGCCATCGTGCGCCGGGCGGACGGCGGCGTCTTGCCGTTGGCGGTGTCCGGGTGCAGGCGCTTGAACTGCGCGAGCAGTTTGCCGAGGGCGTGGTCGTTGAACCCCGCGACGGAGGTGTGCGACTGGCGGGGTTCGCGGAAAACCCAGTCGGCGAAGGGATTGACGGTGGAATCGCTCACGGTGGCAGGACAGGCGGCCGGGGACGTTTGCAGCACGGCGCGTGCTTGCCGCCCGCCGCTTCGTCAGCCGTCCAACCTTACCAACAAATATTTCTCCCCATCAAGCTCTACGGCAGCGGCGCGCGTCGTTTCGTCCGCCAGGGACCAATCCCCCAGGCTGAGCGTCGCACGGCCCTCCCGCCAGAGCGCGATCAGGCGGCCAGCCAGCGGCGCGTGGCCCGTGGCGCTGCGTAGATGGGCGATTTTCACGTCGGGGAAACCACCCGATTCACGCACGAGCCGGGTGTACGCGAGGAACAGCGTCGCGTCGTCCGGGTCATCGGCAGATTCGGCCGGGACGGGGGGGGATGAAAGTTCCGGCGCGGCAGTGTCCGCCACGTCGTCCTCCAGCCACACCCGCAACGGCCCCGCGAACGCCACGAAGGCATTCCACCCATGATGCACTGGGACCACTTGACGCTCCGCCTGCAAACGGGTCGAGCGCGGGGCCGAGCAGGGGACGTTCGTGGGCGGGCAGCTTGCGGCTCAGTTCCGCGTGTTTCCAGAGGGTGGGCGGCGTGTCCAGCACTCCGGGTACGTAAGCCCCCAGCGCCAGCAACCGCGTGGCGACCGTCGCCGCCGTAGGCGCGTGTTCGGTCAGGAAATACCGCGCCGCCGCTCCGGTCCCGAGCATGGTCGCCGATCCGGCCGTAACCAATCCAGCGAGCGCATCGCGCCGGGCGGCGGCAGCGGGTGATTTGCCGCTCAACCGCAGCCCGGCAGCCTTCATGCCAGCCGGTCCCGCGCGACGCAGGGTTTCGAGGAGCAGCGCGGCAATTTCCTCCGCGCCGGGTGCCGATTTTTTCGCCGCCGCCCGGGTTTTCACGGGACGACGCCGGCGCGGGTTTCACCGTTTCCCACGGCGGTCGGCATGGCCCCTTCCTCGCGGGCGAGCGCCTGCTCGTTGCGGCGGGTGCGCTGGAGGTGAGCAATGAGAAACCAGACGATGAGCGAATTCAGCAGCAGCGCGCCGATTTTGAGCAGCATCATTTTATCGAAGGCGAACGCGGCACGCTGTTCCTCGGGCACGATTTGGTCGAGCACCTTCGAGTTGGCGACATGCGCCGTCCGGTGGAAAACCTCGTACAACTCGATGGGAATCCCGCACGAGGTCAGGATCACGGTGAAATACTCCGCCCATTTCTTGCGCAGCAGCAGGCCGACCCCCTCGATGGAGAACATCAAGCCCGAGAACGCCGCCAGGATGCCGGTGAGCATCTTTTGCTTGTCCTCGAAGGAAGTGGATTTTTCCAAGAGGCTCCTGATGATCTCCCGGTCGCCGTCGATGCGGAAGACATGCAAAAGTTTTTTGAGTTCGACTGCCGTGTCCTTGTGGATCATCCGTAGCAGGCCGAACGCCACCGCGAAAAAAAGCAGCGCCTTGAGCAGCTTGAACACGGCAATGAACAGCAACGCCTGATTGCCGGCGCGTTTGACGGCATCGGCCTCGGTGGGCACGGCGGCGGTGAGGGTGGTGGTGGAATTCATGAGGAAAGGGGCCGGACAAGGCAAAAGGCAGCAGGCGGCAGGCCGGGTCGTTGGCGGCAGGGTGTTTCCGAAGGGAACGGACCGTCCAACCCCATTTTGCGATGGTTCGTCCTGATCCTCATCCGGTTTTCGGCCTTTTGCCTCATGTACTTTGCATTTCCCGACAATCCTCATCATGCCATCCCCACGCCGAAACGCCAAGTGGATTGCCGGTGACAAATTACTTGCAAAACCCACCCCGTGCCAGAGGGTGAGCGCCTATGCAAAAAATGGCTGTCCTCGGTTGCCTGGGTGTCATCGTCCTGCTCGGAATCATTCTGGTGGCCGTCGGTGCCGGCGGTTACAACGGCCTCAATACGAAGTCCAACGACGTGGACGGCAAATGGGCCAACGTGCAGACGCAATACCAGCGCCGCGCGGACCTGATCCCCAACCTCGTCAACACGGTCAAGGGGTCGGCGGACTTCGAGAAATCGACGCTCGACGCGCGTCATCAAGGACCGCGCCAGCGCCACCCAGGTCAAGATCGACCCCAGCCACGCCCCGACCGATCCCGCCCAACTCGAAGCCTACCAGAAGGCGCAGGACAGCTCTCCGGCTCGCTCTCGCGGCTGCTGGTGTCGGTGGAGAAATACCCCGATCTCCAGTCCACCAAGGCGTTCCGCGACCTCTCGGCGGAGATCTCGGGCACGGAAAACCGCATCGCCGTCGCCCGGCACGACTTCAACACCTCGACCCAATCTTACAACACCGCCCGGAGCGCCTTCCCGGCCGTGCTGTACGCGGACCTGTTCGGTTTCCAGGCCAAGCCGTTTTTCAAGGCGGACGAGGCTTCCCAGACCGCGCCGAAGGTGGATTTCGGGCTCTTTCAGCGCCACGCCAGCACCCGCCGCCACGGCGCACTGAGGGCAGGCTGTCAGGAGGCGCGTCGCCTGACGCACCACGTTCCGTCCGTTGTTTCCGGCCATGAATACGACGCGTCTCCCCCGACGATGGCTGCCGCTATCGCTGCTCGTCCTGCTTGCTTTTTGCCTCGGCGCGCCAGCGGCAGAGGTCATTCCGCCCAAGCCCACACGGTATTTCAACGACAACGCGCAGACGGTGCGGCCAGAGACGGCCGACCAAACTGAACGGCGAACTGGAGACCCTCGAAGAGCAAAGCTCCAACCAAATCCTCGTCTGCATCTACGCGAAGATGCAGACGGACTCTTCCATCGAAGACTATTGCCACCGCATCTACGCGGGCTGGAACGTCGGGCAGAAGGGCAAAAACAACGGTGCGGTGCTGTTCGTCTTCAAGGACGACCACAAACAGCGTATCGAGGTCGGTCGCGGTCTCGAAGGGCCGTTGCCCGACTCGGTTTGCAAGGACATTCTCGACGACACGATGGCCCCGAAGTTCCAGGCCGGGGACTTTGACGGCGGCCTGACGGCGGGCGTCGAGGCGATGATCCAGGCGACGAAGGGCGAGTTCAAGGGCAGCGGGCGCACCGTCAATCAGGACCAGAACGGCAGCGGCAACGACACCGGCGGTATTGGCGGCGGCGGAGTGCTCCTGATGATTGTCGGGGTCGTGCTCTTTCTGGTGCTTGGCTTCTTCTTCCCCGGGTCTGTTCAACATTCTCGGGCTTATCCTCAATCTGTTCCTGAGCGGCGGCGGCCGTCGGCGGGACCACCTTCGGGGGCGGCGGTTCTTCGTGCCGGCGGCGGTTGGTCGTCGGGCGGCGGGGATTCCGGCGCGGGCGGCGGGGCCAGCGGCAGTTGGTGACGACGGATCGTGATGAAAACGAAACATTTCATCGAGGCGCTCGATCATGCCAAGCGTCACGGCGGCCATCGTCGCGGCGGAACGGCACGACCAGCGGGCAGGTCCGCGTGACGGTCTACCATCATCCGGTGGACGACGCGCTCGTGGCGCGCGCGCGAGCAGTTCGTCCGCTCTGAAGCATGGAAAAGACCGCCGCGCGCAACGGCGTGCTCCTTTTCCTCGCGCCCGAGTCGCGCAAGTTCGCCGTCGTCGGCGACCAGGGGATTCACGAGCGGTGCGGAGGGGATGAATTTTGGGGAAAGATCGTCGGCGAGACGATGACGCCCGCTGCTAAAGGAAGGTCGTTTCACAGAAGCCATCGTCGCGGCGGTCGGTGAGGTGGGGCAGGTGTTGGCAGAGCATTTCCCGCCGGCACCGGAGGCCGGTGGCGAGCGCGTGAATGAGTTGCCGGACGACGTGACGGAAGAGTGAGCCGGGGGCTGCTCCGTTGACCGGGGGACCAAGCCTCATCCCAATCCGCCGGGTTCGATGGTTTCGCGCGGAGACCGTCGGTGAAAAAGATCGGCCCGGCTGCCCGCATTCTCAGGATACCAATGCCGGGGCGAGCAGGGCCGCCAACCCATCGCGCCACACCGCCGGCACGCCCGTCGCTTCTCCCAGGAGTGCGCCGACCACCGCGCCCCGGTGGCAACTGTCGCCGCCGACTTGGGCGTTGGCGCAAATCCCTGCGCCGAAATCATCCGCGTATTTCCACGCCAAATAGAGTGCCGCCGGGAAGGCGTCCTGGATATAACACGCAGGACTCAGCCGCCGACCGATCACGACCTGATCCGCCTCCTTGCTCCACGCGTTCACCTTGGCGGCGGAAATCCAGTCGCTCGCGTGGGCCAGGATGGCGGCGCGCAGCGGTTCACCGCCACGCACGGCGTCCAGAATCCGCACGAAGCAGTCGGTGGCGCGCAAGACGCCAGGGTCCTTGTGGGTGAGGGCGACGTGTTCCTGCACGGCTGCCGCCACGTCGGTGGAAGTCCCGGTCAAGGCGCAGAAGAGGGCGGGCACCGGAGCCAGACCACCGATGTGCACATCGGCCACGCCGCAGGCCCGGGGTTTGCGCCCACGGGCGTAGTTCGTGAAAAACTCCCGGTGATATTCCTCCACGTACGTGTCGTGGTGGCGACCCGGCGTGAGCATGAAATCGACGTAGAATGCCAGCCAAGCATCCGGGTCGTAGCGCCCTGACTCGCGGGTCTGGAGATAGAGCCGGGCGGCGAGTTGGAAATTGAGCGTGTTTTCGCCCGCTTGCAGGAACTGATGGTAATGGACCCCGCGCTGGCCCCAGTACATTGCCTGTTCGTGCAGGATGTCACCGCGTTCGTTGAGTGGCGTGTATTGCGAGCGCCAGAGGATGCTATCGGGATGAGGATTTTTCGGGGCGACGTAAGAGCTGACTTTGCCGTAGTCTCGTTCCAGCGCCGCCCGGTCGTAGTACCAATGGACGGGCATCGCCAGGGCATCGGCGGCCAGCGCGCCAAACAGGGCATCGGGCTGTGAGGTCATGGAAAGGGATACGTCCCCCGACCGCGAAAGGTGCCGGCTCCTTGTAGAAATGTGAGTGAACCACAGGGCAGGTCAAGGGGACTTGTGCCCGCGACCCAAAAAAACTTCTTGCCACCCGCAGCGTACTAGCTCACTAATACACCTGTGTCGCTGAGCTTCTTGATCTCTCCTGCGAGCGAGGTGCCGATCTTTCGCCAGATCGAGCAGCAGGTTCGGCGCGCCGTCTCGACGGGTCAGCTCAAGGTCGGTGAACAGCTCCCGGCCGTGCGGACCCTCGCCGAGATTCTCGTCGTCAACCCGAACACGGTGGCGCGTTCCTACCAGGAACTCATCCGAGACGGCGTCCTGGAAAGCCGTTCCGGCCGTGGCGTTTTTGTGGCCGAACGACGCGACGTTTTTTCCCAGGAAGAAAGCGAACGCCGCCTGAGCCACGCCGCCGCGCAGCTTTGTCATGAGGCGATCCTGCTCGGGGCGGGGTTGCCGGAAGTCCGCGCCCACCTCGAAGCCGCCTGGAAACTCCTTCAGGAGCAGAGCTACCAAGTCAATGCCTCCGAGCAACGGAAAAAGCCATGAGTCCCGTCATCGAGATCGACCACCTGACCAAATACTACGGCAAGCGCGAGATCGTGCGCGATCTAGCCTGCTGGTGCCCGGAGGTTCCATCTACGGCTTTCTGGGGCGCAACGGCATGGGCAAGACGACGACCATCCGCATCCTGCTGGGAATGGAAGAACCCACGCGCGGCTCGACCCGCGTCTTCGGGGAAGATTCCCGCACGCTCGCCCCCCGGACCCGGGCGCGGATCGGCTATCTGCCGGAGGGGCACCACGTCTACGGCTGGATGACCGTAAAGGAGTGCGGACGTTTCCAGGCCAGTTTCTTTCCCAACTGGAACCAGGACATCTTTGAAACGGTCATCACCCATTTTCGCCTCACCCCGAAGATGAAGGGCGGGCAGCTTTCGCGCGGGCAACGCGCCGGACTCTGCCTGGCAATGACGCTGGCCCCGGAACCGGAGCTGCTGGTCCTGGACGACCCCGCACTGGGCCTGGACCCCGTGGCCCGCCGCAGCCTGCTGCAATCCATGCTGCACGTCACGCGCCAGCCGAACCGCACGATTCTGTTTTCCTCGCACCTGCTTTCCGACGTGGAACGGGTGGCGGACCGCATCGTCGTGCTCGACGGCGGGGTGTTGCGGGCGGATTGCACGGTGGAAACCTTCCGCGACCGGCTGCGGCACTACGTGCTGAAGTTCAAGGGCACGCCCCCCTCCACCCCGGGCATCCCCGGGCTGCTGGAAAGCTTCCGCACCGACCACGAACTCGCCCTGACCGTGGCGAACGCCTCGCCGGAAACCGAGGCCCTGCTGGCCGCGCTCGGACCCGAATCGCTCGAACCGGTGGAGATGACTCTGGAGGACGCTTTCGTCAGCTACGTGGGCGAACGCGGCGAGAAGACATTCTTCACGCGTGAGGAGGTCCGGCGATGATGGCGATCTGCTGGAAGGAACTGCGCGAGAACTACCGTTGGGCGCTCCTGGCGTTGCTCGGCCTCGGCGTCGCCCAATGGTACGCGCTGCACCAGGGCGAGGAGGCGTATTCCTTCGGCTACAACTGGTCCGGCAAGGGGTTGCTGCTGGACAGTCCGCCGTTTTTGGCCGTGACGACGTTCGGCTGCGCGGCGGCGGGACTCCTGCTCGGGTTTCTCCAAATCCTGCCGGAACTGCGCCGGGACCGTTGGGCATCGTTGCTCCACCGTCCCGTCTCGCGCGGGGTGGTGTTTCGTGGCAAGGCCGTGTCCGGACTCATTCTCTACGCGCTGGCGACCGTGCCGCCTTTCCTTTTCAGCGTCTGGCTGGTGGCGACGCCGGGGCATTTCGGCGCGCCGTTTTTACCGACCATGACCCTGGCGGGCACGGCCGACATTTGCGCGGGGGCGGCGTATTATTTCGCCGCGCTGGCGATGACCCTGCCGCGCGGCGTCTGGTTCGGCACCCGCGTGTTTCCGCTGCTGGCGGCCGTGCATCTGACGTACTTCGTGACCGGCGTCGAGTTCTTCTACGTCGCGGTGGAGGCCGCCGTCCTGATGGCCCTGGCGCTTTTCGCGGCGGGATGGGCCACCATGCTGCAACAGGACCGGCTGGGGCCGCGGCCCTGGATCGGCAAGTTCGCGTGCCTGGCTGTCGTTTTTCACGGGGTGTGCGGACTGGGTGATTTTTCTCTATCGCTCGCTCGACGTGATCGGACCGACACGGCATTCCCGCACCACCTTCGACGAGCTTGCCGACACGGGCATCCCGTTGCGGATCAGTTACGTGGATAATGTGGTCGTCTCCGTGACGGACGCGGCGGGACACGCTCCGGCGGACAGGAAGCTCCAACCCGACCAGGTGCGCTCGCACATCAAATACATGAACTCGTGCAGCGCGTACATCGGCGATCCGCATGGCTGGCAGCGGCCCGATTACCACGAAACCTACCGGGACTTCAGCAAATACGCGACGTACATACGGGCCTACGTCTATCCCCGGCAGGAACAGTGGTTTTACCTCATTCGAGCAAAAAGTCTGGATCAGCTTCTCACCCACCCGGAAAATGCCGGTGGAAAGGCTGGGCCGCGACGGTTTCGAGCCGCTCTCCAGCCGGCCGGAACCGTTCAACGAGGACACGTCGCACGACGACCTTGACGACAACGTCATCTTTTATGATCGGGCCGATGTCACGTTCTACTCGCTGTCGCAGCGCCGCCGCTTCGCCCTCCCGCTGCCAAGCCCGGGTCCCGTCTACGGCATCGGCACGGCCTACGCCTCCGTGGGGGGCCACAGCGTGTCGGCCTTCGGGGTGGCCCTGGCGGACCGGATGGCGATTTATAACGAGCAGGGGGCGCTGGTCGCGTCGCTGCCCTACCACCAGGATGTCAGCCGGTGGGGGGCATTGTCCCTGGGAATGAAAGGCAACATGGAAGGCTTTTATCTCCAGTATGCGCCGAGCGATTCGTTGCCGAAGCCGACGCGCGACGGGATGCCGACCTACTACGAGGAACTGAACGCCCAAGGTGAACTACTCCATAGCTACTCCATGCCTCCCGCCCCGCCCAACTGGAGGTCGCGTTCCTGGTCGGAATACGCCGTCCGTCGCCTGCAAAGTCCGTTGTTCTTTTTCGGCGGTATGGCTTACCAGAAAGTGGGTGCGCTGCTCGGCTCGAAGCGGTTGGCGGACCAGCTGGCTCCGCGTTTCGGGCGCGACTGGGACTCGACGAAGGAATACATCGTCTTCGTCCTGCTGATCTCGCTCGCCCTGGCGGCCGGAACGTGGTTCTGGGCGCGCCGGGCGGGGTTTTCTACCCGGCGGGCGCAGGCGTGGGCGCTCTTCGTCTTCGCGGGCGGATTGGCGGGATTCATCGTCTTTCGCGCGACGGCTGATTGGCCGCAGTTCGTGGCGTGCGCGGGCTGCCGCCGGGCGCGTCCGACCGACGACGAACAATGTCCGCACTGCGGCGCGGACTGGCCCGCCACGCCCGCGCTGGGCACCGAAATTTTCGACCGCGACGGCCTCGGGACCCTGGCGGGTGCCCGGTCTTGAAACAGCGAAAGGAACGACCCGGATGAAAGCGATCTTGTGGAAGGAACTGCGCGAAAATTTCCGTTGGGCGCTGCTCGGCGGCGTTGTGCTCGCCGTGGCCGAATTTTACATCCTGGCCGGGCTGCAACGCGACTTGCGCACCGACGGCAACATCACGTTGACCGATCCCTCCTTCCTGATGGTGGTGCTGTTCGGTAGCGCGTTGATCGCGGGGGGTCTGGCTGCCGTGCAAATCCTGCCGGAAAGGAGTCGGGACCGTTGGGCCGCGCTGCTCCACCGCCCCGTCTCGCGCAGCGTGATCTTCGGCGGGAAGGCCGTGGCCGGGTTGGGCCTTTACGCCGCCGCCGTCCTCCTGCCGTTCACGGCCAGCGCCTGTTACGTCGCATGGCCGGGCAAGTTCGCGGCTCCGTTCGTCGCGGGCTTGCTGCTGGCCGGTCTTCACGCCATGTCCGGCGGGGTCACCATCTACTTCGGATCACTCCTGCTTTGTTTGCAGCGGGGCCGCTGGATCGGCACGCGCGGGGTCGTGCTGCTGGCGATGGGGGCGGTGTTCCTTTTGGAAATGAGCGCCGTGGGTCCTTTCCTTCTCCTCCCCATGATCGGCGCGGCGATTTTGGCGCTGGCGGCATGGCACGCGATGCTGGGCGAAGATGCTCCCGAGCGCGGCAGGTGGCTGCGAAAGGTGGCGTTCGTCGTCGTGGTCCTGCTCGGCGCGCAAGGCGCACTGCTGTTGGTGGGTCTCGGCCTGAGCCTGCTGCCGAAATCGGCAACCGATTCCGGATTCACTTACACCCGATTGGAAGTGACGCAGGACGGTCAGATTCTCCGGAGCAGTGCGGGCACGAACGAAGAGGGCCAGGTCGTCACCGATCTGGCGGGCAACCGGATCACCGACGAGCGTTACGTGGGCAATAACAGTTACCAGAATCTTTGCCAATTCTGGGCGCTGAACTACGAATTTGGCTTCCGCCGCCGTGGCTTCTCCCCCGCCAGCGTCGGAAACCTGCTCGGGATCGGTCACGTCCGAGGGCTCCGCCTGGGCCTCGAAGCGCGGGAAAATTGGTTCCTTCTGGTGCGGCAGAACTATTTCATCGGTTACGATAATCTGAGCCGCCGTTGCATCGGCATCTGCGACCAGGAAGGTTTCAAAGCCCCGGGGTCCAAACCGGTCCCTTTTACGGACCCGTTGCGCGGCGAGTTTTTCTACCGCGGGGCACCTGCCTGGTTCTGGACCGACCATCGGCTCTACGCCATCACGTTTTTCGACCGTCAGTTAAAGGTGTTTTTCGACCAACCGGACAGCTCTATCGACGAGATGATGCAGGTGCCGGTGCAAAGATTGACCGAGGACCTGCGCTACGTCGTGCTGGCCCTGGAGAACGGCATCCAGGTCCTCGATGCGCAAGGCCGCCCGGTGTTCTCGCGGCCCTACCTGCACGATCCAGAACGCTGGGGGACGGTGGAAGTGGCGACCAACCCGGCGATAGACAAATTCTACTTTCTCTCGCAACCTAACTCCTTCAACGTCGATCCAAAACAGGCTCCGGCCGCCACGTACCTCGACGAACTCGATCTGCACGGCAACGTGACGCAAAGCCACGAGGAGTTGATCGACAACCGGGTGACGGTCGATCCACGCTGGCTCACGACCGCGCAGGCTTGCCTGTTGCCGCTCCTGCCCGCCGTTTTGCAACATCGATTCGGCGGCCCTTTCATCTCGTTCGAGCCGGACGCCACTTTATTTTTCAAGCAGGACGTGATGGCGCTCGACGCCGTGGGATGGACTGTGATGACGATATTCGCCGTTGCGTTGGCCGTGCTCGCCGCCGTCTGGGCGCGCCGGGTAGGTTTCACTGTCCGGCAGGCATGGCCGTGGGTGGTGCTCGTACTGCTGTTTGGCCCGGCGGCTTTGCTCGCCTTCCGGTTGGCGGGCGGCTGGCCGCAACGCGTGCGCTGCCCGTTTTGCGGTCGTCCGCGTATTCTCACGGACGACAAATGCGCGCACTGCCAGCACGTCTGGGAGACACCGCCGCCGTCCGGGACGGAAATTTTCCAGCCGCTTGCCGTTCGAGGCTGAAGCGGGTTACCAAGAGTCTTTTCGCCGGGATCGCCGCGCCGGGTCCCGCTCCACGCTACGCCTCTTTGCCACCCGGCATCTGCACCGCGCGCTCCCCTGACGATTCCAGGGTCCGCCTCAACAGATCGAGCGCCGCCTGGCTGGCGCGATACTTGAACGCCTCGCGGTCCGTCGGGAAGAAATGATTTTCCACCACCGGCTCGGCGTCATCCGGCCCGGCCAGCGCGATAAATAGCGTCCCCACCGGCTTGCCCTCGCCGCTCTCCGGCCCGGCCTCGCCGGTGGTCGCCAGCGCCCAATCCGTCCCGGTGGCCCTCCGCGCGCCGGCGGCCATCGCGGCGGCCACCGGTTCGCTGACGGCTCCGTGCGCCTTGATCAGCGCCGGGTCCACTCCCAGCAACAACGTCTTGGCGCTGTACGCATAGGTGGTCAGGCCCGCCACGAACACCGAACTGGCCCCGGGCGCGTTGGTCAACCGATGCGCCAGCAACCCGCCCGTGCAACTCTCGGCCACCGAGAGCGTGCGTCCGATTCTCGCGCAGACGCTGCACGAGCACCTGTTCCAGTGTCTTGCCATCACGCGAAAGCAGGTGTTTGCCCAGAGCCGGGATGATGAACGCCTCCGCGCGCTCCAGCAGGTCGGGCGTGCCGATGCAGCGCAGGTCCACCTCGCCCAGCCGCGCGCAATAACCGATCTCCAGCCCCTCTATTTTCTCCAGTTCCGCGCCGACGAGCGCCTCCACTTGGCTCTCGCCGATGGACACCGCCCGATAGATGCGGCAAAACCGGCGCGCGCCGCCCTCGTCGGGCACGATCTTTTCGAGCATCGGCACGACCTGTTCGGAAAACATCGGACGCAGTTCGCGCGGCGGCCCCGGCAGCAGAAAAAGGTGCGGCGAAGACGGGCCGCCGTTCGCTTTCCCCGGCGGCAGGTACAGTCCCGGCGCGGTGCCGTGGCGATTTTCGAGCGACCGTCGCTCCCGCCGGCACCTGCGCCTGCCGCGCGATGCTCGGCAAAAACGGACGGTTTACCTTCACGAAATACGCCTTCAACCGTTCCAGGATCGCCGGGTCGTCGGCCAGCGGGCGGTCGAGCAATTCGGCGGCGATGTCGCGCGTGAGGTCGTCCGAGGTCGGCCCGAGGCCGCCGGTGACGAGCACGAGGTCCGCCCGCCCGAACGCCTCTGTCAGCGCCTCGCGGATGGCCGGTCCGTCGGGCACGCAGACCTGCCGTTCCACCCGCAGGCCGAGAGGAAAGAGTTCCTGACCGAGAAAGGCCAGGTGGGTGTTGGTGACATTGCCGAGAAGCAACTCGGTGCCGGTGTTGATGACTTCGACGTTCACAGCGGGGGCTGGTGGAGTCCCATCGTTACATCGCGCCGACCCGCGCTTCAACCTGCCGGCTGCGAATTCAGGGAAACCCCCGAGACGCAAAAAAGAACCGGCCTTCGCGCCGCCGTTCTTTTCTCTCTCAGTTCCGGCGGCGCTTGATGCCCATCCAGCCGAGCAACGCCACGCCGATGCCTGCCGCCGCGACCGTGGACGGTTCGGGCACCTGCGTGATCGTGATGCCGTCCACCTGATCGGGATTATCCAGCGTGACCACGAAACGATACTGCGTATTGGCCGTCAGGCTGACGGTCGTGGAAATCGTCTGCGTGCTCCACCCGCCAAACGCCGGCTTGACCGGGGTGGTGGAACTGCTCGCAACCAACGTGGTGCCCGTGGTGTCGTAGATCGACCAGTAGGAACCGGCCCCGGTGGCACTGCCGCTGTCGCGTCCGCCGAAGTCGATCTTGACCGACACCGGCGTGCTGAACTGGGCGGTGAAAAGGTGGTAAGCGGTCCCGGCACCGCTGATGTCGAGCGACTGGGCGCTGCCGGGATCGTAAGGGTCGAGCGGCAGGTCGTTCGAACCGGTGTTGCCAGTGCCGTTGGTCACGACGCCGTGCGTCAGGTTGGATTTCGTGGCGTCCACGGTGCCGGAGGCGTTCGTCACCGTCCAGTTCGTCGGCAAAATGCCGAGGCCAGGGTTGGGCGTCTGGGTGGTGCCGGCGGCGACGACCGGCGTTTCGAAGCTACCGTCGAGCAAAAGCTGGGCAGCCTGAACAGCGGACGAGCTGAAGCTTAGAACAACGGCGGCGGCACCGAGAACGGTGACTTTTTTGATCATAAAGGGGATAGGCGGGGACAAAAACGTCAGCTTCTCGGCGGATCACTCAAGAAGAATAGGAAAGGCCCCAAAAGTCCACCAGATACAGAGCGAATTCTATACCAGAGTAGCCAGCGCGACCCAATGGGCCGTCTTCATTTGCGTTCCAGCGCCTTGAGCCAGCCGGCGATCCGTTCGCGCTGGGCTTCCTCGCCCTTGTCCTGAAAAATGTAGAGCAGGTTCGCCAGCACGCGGACGAGGATCATGCGCGAGGTGGCCGGCTCCAGGTAGGACGGCTGGAAGGTGAGCTTCTGCTTGCGCAGGATCGACTCGCAATCCGAGAGCATCAGGATTTTCCCCCGGTGGAACGGATCGAAGAAAATGTCGCCGTGGCGCACGATGAAATGCCCCGGCAGGTTGATGCCCTCGACCTTGATGCCCGCCCGTCCCGCGACGGTGATGTAGAGCAGCGCCAGCGAGATCGGGATGCCGAGCTTCGAGTCGATCAGGCTCGGCAGCAGCGAATTGTGCACGTCGTAATATTCGTCGGAATTGCCGCGGAATCCGAGGTCGTTGGCGAGGTAATTCGTCAGGATGGCGACGCGCTCGCGGGTGGAGATGGCGCTGGCGGTCAGCCGGGAGAGCTGGCGGCCCCAGACTGTCGAGCTTGCGCTGGTAGTGCTCGGTCTCGATGCCGGGCAGGAACATGCGCGCCAGCAGCCAGCAGGCTTCTTCGACGTCGCCGTCGTCGGCAAAAAGGTGGCAGAGGAGGGTAAATTCGTCGAACGCCTGACGGCTCTCGATCTCGGCGAGGATGTCGTGGGCGTGGCCGCTGACGGTGGCGTCATCGACGGCGGCGAGTTCGCGCAGGTTGCCGATGATGTCCGGCCCGTTGTCCACGAGCTGGTTTTTGAGCAAGTGGACCGTGGCGGGATCATTGTCCCGCAGAAGTCGCACGATGGCCTCGTGTTGCTCGAACATAGAAAGAGAGAGTCGAGGGCAGCGAACGCTGCCGCCCACGAGCAAAGCAAAGCGCCGAAAAATTGCCAAGGAAAATGTGACGGGATGCTCCAGGGACACATTGCCATGCCGGGCGGAACAGACGTGGCGGTATGCCCTTCCGCCCCACGAAGATGCGCGCGGCGGGCGTCAGGCCGCGTTCGTCTCCACCGCGAGCACCCGGCCCGGCACGCAGCGCACGTCCACCTGCATCGGCCGGCAGCACACCGCGCAGTCGTCCATCGTCACGTAATCGCCCTGCGAAGTGTCCACGGTCACCGGGAACAATTCCCCGCAACTCGCGCACTCCACCTCGACCTCCACAAGCCAATCCATGATTCAAAGGCAAAATGCAAAAGGCAAAAGGCAAAAATTCAGGAAGCAGAGATTCAAAGTTTTCACTCTGAATTTTTGCATTTTGCCTTTCACGAAACCGCCGCGGCGTCCGTCAGCGGCAGGCGCGGCGCGTCGCTCCAGAGGTCTTCGAGCGCGTAGTAGGCACGCTTGTCGGCGTGGAAGATGTGCACGAGCACCGATGATGTAATCGATGATGACCCACTGGCTCACCGGAAAACCGTCCACGGCGGCCGGGCGCGTGCCGAAACTTTTCCTTGAGCTTGTCCTGGATCTCGCCGGCAATCGCCTTGAGGTGCGGCTCGCTCGTGCCCGAGCAAATCACGATAGTAATCCGTGAACGTCGAGATACCACGCAGGTCAAGCACGGCGATGTTCTCGGCTTTCTTTTCGGCGGCGTAGAACGCGCACTCGCTGGGCTATTTCTTCGGCGGTAATGGCGGGGCTCCTCCCTGCGGGGGGGTTGCGGTAAAGGTTGCGGGCGTCGATGACGGCGGCCACGGCCTCCGGCACAAGATACCGGATAGACCGCCCGCTGGCAACCCGGTTTCTGATTTCGGTCGAAGACAGGTCCAACACCCGGTCCAGCGAGGGAAACGCCCCGGTCCCGCGCGCGGGTGCATCAAAAAGGCGACGGCGGAAGACGACGAACGTGACCAGCGCGCGCAGTTCGTCGATGCGGTGCCACGTGTGGAGTTCGGGGACGTTGTCCGCGCCGATGAGGTAGTGCAGTTCCGCCCCCGGCAACCGGGCGCGCAGGGTGTGGATCGTGTCGATGGTGTACGACGGCCCGGCCCGGCCGAGTTCGCACGGATCGACCTCGAAGATCGTTCTCGCCCGCGACGGCGGCTCGGAGCATTTCCAGGCGGACCTCGCCCGGAGCGCCCGGCGCGCGGTCGAGTTTGTGCGGGGAGAGCGCCGCGGGCACGAAGATCATCCGCGACAGGCCGAGCAGTTCGACGGCATCGCGGGCGAGGATCAGGTGCCCGGAATGCACGGGATCGAACGTCCCTCCATAAATGCCGATGCGCTCCGTCGTCACGTTTGGTTGGACCGCACCATTCCCGTCACCTCACGGGGCGTCAACCCCGGCGGGACCCGGGCATGGAAGTGGCTGTGAAAAGTTCCTGCCATGCTCATGCGTTTTTCCATTTTGATTGCCGCCCTGCTTGCCGTTTGTCCGGCGGCCGGATGGTGCGAAGACAAAGCCGCGCCGCGTCCGGTCAGCGTACAGGAACTTTCGCTCCTGCTGCGTAGCGGTTACACGGGCGACGAGGTGCTCAAGGAAACTGCCGGCCGCCCTTTACTCTCTCCGATGGACGCCGCCGCCGAACGCGCCCTGCTGGACGCCGGGGCCGACGCACGAACGGTGGCTGCCCTGCGGGAAGGCCGCCGGGTGGCTTCGACGACGGAGGCGGACGATCTGCGCCAGCGTCAGGCCGCCACCGAAAAATACAAGCTCGACGCCTGGGGAGCCGATCAAGCCCGGCGCGCCGAGGCCGGCCGCCAGGACGTGCAAACCAAACTCGTCACGCGCCGCGACGAGCAACTCCGGCAGGTCGGCACAGGGTTGCGCGACAAACTGGTCATCCGCACCGGGGGCCGTCTCGGTCCGTACGACAACGTGGCGCTGGCGGGCAAGAGATTGTTTTTGCTGTACGCCGCCGCCGGTGCGGACAAGGCGTCACGGCAATGGACGGCCCAACTGGTCGATTTCTACAAGAAATTTGCCCCCACGCATCCGGAATTCGAGATCGTGCTGGTGTCCGCGGATCATTCGGCTGCGGATATGGAAAAGCAGATGGAGCAGGGGCAAATGCCGTGGCCCGCGCTGGCCTTCGACCAACTGGCCAAGCAACCGAACATCGCCGCGCTCGGCCAGGGTGGCGTGCCGCGCCTTCTGCTCATCGACGGCACGGGCGCATCCATCGCGGAAAACGTCGAGGACGGAAAACTGGTCAGTCCGCAAGTTGTGCTCGACGTGCTTTCAGGCAAGAAAGCCGGTGCCGCGCCCGCGACGGCGGCGCGCTGAGGAACCGCTCAGTACAGCAAATACGCCTGCCGCTCACGCCGGAAGGAGTCCACCTCCGCCGCCCAGCCGTCCACGATCTTTGCCGGGGCCACGCCTGCCTCGATCATCCGTTGCAACGACGCGCTGCCGTAGGTCGAACGCAGGTCGGCGTTTACCTGACCCGATAGTTTGCTGAACAATTTGCCGCCACTCGCCTTGTACATCGCGGCCATCATGTAAACGTTGAGTGCCGTCAGGTTGCCGGCCGTGCGGCCGTCGATGTGGACGGTCGCGCCTTCGTTGCCACCGCCGCGATACGGTGAAAAACTCATCCCCGCCAGACCCGCGCCGCGCAGGGTGCTCGTGAATTCCTCCGCGTCGAGGTACGGGGCCGACATCCGCTGGAAGGGCACGTCCGTACCGATGCCCAACTCCGGGCCTGAAATATCGCCGACCAATCCCGTGGCCACGTAATACAGCGGCGAATCCCCGCGCGGGATGTTGGGCGAGGAGCGCACCCACGGCAAACCCGTGTCGGCCCAGAGCATCGGGCGTTTCCAACCCTTCATCGGGATGACAGTCAGCTTGCAGGAAGGGCCCATCCAATGTTTGGCGTCGATCATTTTCGCCATTTCGCCCGCCGTCATCCCGTAGACGTAAGGAACGGGAAACTGCGCGACGAAACTGATCCCGCCCGGGCCGACGCCGGGTCCCTCGACGCGCTCACCCCCGAGCGGGTCGGGCCGGTCGAGCACGATGAACTCGACGTGGTTCTCCGCGCACGCCTGCATGCACTTACCCATCGTGGACAGGTAGGTGTACGAGCGCGAACCGATGTCCTGGAGGTCGAAAACGAGGGCGTCGATGCCCCGGAGCATGATGACTGTCGGTTTGCGCGTGGCACCGTAGAGCGAGTACGCCTTCAGGCCGGTGACCGGGTCCGTGCGCGAGGCGACGTACTTACCCGCGAGATCGGTGCCGTCGAGGCCGTGCTCGGGGGTGAACAGCGCGACCAATTGCACGCCCGGCGCGCGGTGCAGGAGAACGCGGTCGCGTTCGCCGGCGGCGTCGGTGCCGGTCTGGTTGGTGACCAGGCCAATCCGCTTGCCCTTGATGGCGTCAAAGCCCGAGTCGCGCAGCACGTCGATGCCGAGCCGCACCTGGGCGGGGGCGGAAATGCAAAATGCAAAATGCAAAATGCAAAATGCAAGAGTCAGAAGACGGCACGGAAACCACGGAAGTCGCTGGACAAGAGGAAGGCGCATGAAGCCGCTACCTTGCGCGAATCCGCGGCAAAATCCAAGTCCGGCTTTCTTCCCGGCCGTGGTCCTTACCCGGTCGATGGACCACGGTTTTTTGCCTTCTGCCCTCCGGAATTTTGCATTTTGCATTTTGCCTTCGTATCCTGCGCCCTCCTCCATGACCGACGCTGCTTCTGATCCCGGCCAAATCCTGCTCGTTGGCCTGCCCGGCCCCGAACTCGACCCCGCCACCGCCGCCATGCTGCGGCGCGTGCAGCCGGGCGGCTACATCCTCTTCACCCGCAACATCGCCTCCCCCGCCGGCCTGCGGAAGCTCACCGACGACCTGCGCTCGTTGAGCCGCGTCGAACCTATCATCACGGTCGATCAGGAAGGCGGCCGGGTGTCCCGCCTGAAGGCCATCGGCAACGAACCCCCGGGCGCGACGCACCTCCGCCTGCGCAACGACCCCGCACTCGTGCGCCGCCACGGTGCGCTCACCGCACGGTTGCTGCGGCTTTTCGGGTTCAACCTCGACCTCTGCCCCGTGCTCGACCTGTGCCTGCGCGGTGACGAGACGGTGGATAATTCTCTGCGCGGCCGTTGCTACGGCGAGACCGTCGAACAGGTCGTGCGGCTGGCGGGGGCGTTCAACTCCGAACTCCGCACCGGCGGGGTCCTGTCGTGCGGCAAGCATTTTCCTGGATACACCAGCGCCCGGGAGGACGCGCACCACTCGCTGCCCGTCATTGAGCGCACCCGCGACGAACTCGACGCCGTGGAACTCGGCCCCTTCCGCGAGATGGTCAACGTGCTTGACAGCGTGATGGTCTGCCACGCGTATTACCCCTGTCTCGATCCCGACGGCCCGCGTCCGGCTTCGCTGTCGGGCAACGTGATCCACGGACTGTTGCGAGACGAACTGGATTTCCGTGGTCTCGTGATGACCGACGACCTCGACATGGGCGCGATCCTCAACGGCTACGGCCTGGAGGAAACGCTCCATCTCGCGCTCGCCGCCGGCGCGGACCAGACGATGATTTGCCACCGCGTCGAGCAACTGGAAAACGCGCGAGCGTGCATCGACCGCGCCCCGCAGGCGCACCTCGACCGCGCGCTGACCGCCATCGCCACCGCCAAGACGCGGCTGTCTCCGCCGGAACCGATGTTCAGCGACGAAGCGTTCCGGCAGATCGATGCCGAGGTGTGGGATTTGCGCGTGGAAGTGATGGGCGAGGAAGCCGCCGGTCAACGCGCGCCGGAGGACGGGAAACGTTCGCCGGTGGAGATTTATTGAGGGAGATTCGTCCTGATTTTCAACTAAATTCTGTGTTTCCGCTTGAAGGACCTAAACCCAGCAACAGGCACCGGCGAGGTCAAGCGTGAAACACTCAGAAGACGGGACCGCCAGTGCCTTTTCGCTGGAGCGTGCTGTTAGGCCAGGTGAGCGCTAGAACATGATGAGCACGCGGTCGCCCTCTTGCCACACGCCATGAATACGGTCGACTCTGGTATAATCCAAGAACGGTTCTGGATGGATCGTGACAAGCTGATTGTGGCCATGCACCCACTTGCCAACCACCAGAGATTTCGGGGTAGTGTCGATCTCCACCCTGTTGTGGTCGACGACTCGCAGGAGGTGAATCTGCTGCGGCCGCATGACCGCAACAACAGCCGCCAAGTCCGAAACCGAGATGCTGTCGAGGCGGCCTTCCATGCGGAAGCCCCACGGCCCAGCCCAAGCCTTCTCTGATGAGTGCGGAGTAGAGGCGCAACTGCACAGCCCCACAGCAACAATCAAGGCTACGGTAAATGAGAAACGCATGATAGTGGGCCTAATAGGAGCAGGAGTTACGCACCGTGAGGGTGTTCGACCATCCTTTTGATGAAGGTGGTCACGGCTTGATCGGCGAAGTGGCGTTTGAATTGATACCACGTGCTGATCTGCCCGCGTGAGCGTTGCGTTTCGAGTTTGAGGAAGGCACGGAGCGAACAGAAGACGTGGTTGTGGATGGCTCTTTTCCAGCGCACGAAGAACCTGCGCACGTGGCAGACTTCCTTGAGGGCGTGGTGGTAGCACTCGATCTTCCATTGCAGGCTGCGGACGTGCCGGAAGTGGCCAAAGGCGATCTTCATGCGCTTTTTTTCGCGGGTCGCCCTGGGCGTAGTGCCTCGCGGTGCCGTGTTTGTCCACCGTGCGAAACACCGTCACAAAGCCGACCTTGCGCAGGTGCACGACCTTGCCTTTTTCGGGCAGGTCCAGCTCGCACACGGGCAGATACGTGTGCGCTTGCTCGCTGACGACGCGGTTCTTTTCCAAGGCGATCAAGAAACCCAGCCCCTGGTCTTTTAGGAACTTCAAGTTTTCCACGCCCGAGAACCAACTATCCGCCGTCACCGCCGCCGGGCGCAGGCCCCAGCTTAAAACCTCGGTCACCATGTCGCGGAAGTGCTCGTTCTTGGTCTTGCCCTCGGCCTTGTCCACCAGCCGGAAGTTGACCGGGCACGAGAAGCCGCGCACGTCTGTGTGCAAGAGCGTGACCAAGCAGAGTCCCTTGACGGCCCCGCCCGCCTTGCTGCTCCAGAAGTAGCCCACCAGATCGACCTTGCCTTCCTGGCTGTAGGGCTTCTCCAAGACGCTGTCGTCCACGCTGAGCGTGCCGCCTTCCAGCGCCATGAGCGGACGCGCCTCCTCGAACAAGTCCCGCGGGCTGAACTGCTCGCGGTTGAGAAAGCGGTTGGCCGCATCGTGGGCAAACTCACCCCCGCTGACCTCCGCCAAGCGCACGCAGCCCGCGCTCTGGCTCTCGGCCAGCAGAAAGGCCGTGTAGTGCTCCAGGGTGCAAAGGGCGGTCGAGGGCTTGGAGAGCGTGCGCATAAAACAACCGCCCAACCTCCCCACTTTTTACTCGTCCTCAAATGTCACGGTGCGTAACTCCTGCAGGTTTTAGACGCCATTGGGGCAAACCTGTTCCTCACATCATCTCCACGGGCAGCAGGAATTGCAGGCTGCCGCCGTAAGGAGCAAGCCGGTCCGCTTCGATGCCGATGAGCGTCGCCTTGCCTACCGGGATGCCGCCCGCGTCGTTCACTCCAAGCAGTGTCGCCGCGAGTTGCCCGATGTCGGGTTGGTGGCCGACGAGCAGCAAACTGCCCGCCCAACCGTACGCCTGCAATCCATCGAACGCCCGCTGCGGGTCCATGCCGCTCGCCAGGAACGGCTCGTTCTGCAACGTCACTCCTCCCAACGCCCGCGCCACCGTCTCGGCAGTCTGCACAGTGCGCCGATACGGACTGGCGAGGATCAGCTCGGGATGCAGACCTTGCCGTTGGCAAAACGCCCCGACCCTTTCGGCCTGTCGTTTGCCCTCGGGGGATAGTTCGCGGGCGGCATCGGTGGTCCGCACGCCCTCGGCGTCGGCGTGGCGCAAGAGGTAGAGCAACATGACGCGAGCAACAGGAGGTTATAAGTCACATCACCATGCCGCCGTCCACCGTGAGCACCTGCCCGGTGATGTACCCGGCATCCGGCCCGGCGAGATAGAGCACGGCGGCGGCGATGTCGTCCGGCTGGCCGAACCGCGCCAGCGGGATGTTCTCGGTGACCTTCTTCTTCACGTCGTCGGGCAATTCGTTGGTCATGTCGGTGACGATGAACCCCGGCGCGACGGCGTTGACGGTGATGTTGCGGCTGGCGAGTTCGCGGGCGAGCGACTTGGTCAGGCCGATGAGACCGGCCTTGCTCGCGGCGTAGTTGGACTGCCCCGCGTTGCCCGTCAGGCCGCTGACGCTGGAAATATTGATGATCCTGCCCTTGCGCTGGCGCAGCATCCCGCGCTGGAACGCCTGCATGAAAAAAAACGCCCCCTTGAGGTTGGTGTCCATCACGATGTCCCAATCCGCCTCGGACATCCGCATACTCAATCCGTCGCGCGTGACCCCGGCGTTGTTGACGAGAATATCGACCTTCTCGAAATCCTCCAAAATCTGTTTGCTGACCGCCGTGATCCCCGCCGGTTCGCTCACGTCGGCGGCGTAAGCCCTGGCGGCATCGCTCCCGACCGAAGCATTGATCTCGTCGGCGGTGCGTTTGGCGTTCGCTTCCGTGCGGCTGACGACCGCAACGCGCGCACCCGCTCCGGCGAGGCGTTGGGCGATGGCCTGGCCGATGCCGCGGCCCGCGCCGGTCACGACGGCTACCTGGTTGGCGAGAGGGGAAGGATTCGGGGTCATGGGAACGTACGCCTATGGCGCATCAGGGTTGGAAAAGATTCGGGTTTGGACGCGCTGCCATCCATAGAGCGGCAATCCGCGCCTCGCAACCCGCAACGCACACGCGTCACCTGAACTCCGCGATGATCTCCGCCGGCAGCAGCGGCGTGGCCCCATAATGCGAGGCGACGTAGCCGCCCAGGCGGCAGGCGGTTTCCAACATCCGGCGTGTCTCGGTGCCGCGGGTCAACCCCGCCATTAGCCCCGCCATGAACGCATCCCCCGCCCCGACCGTATCGCGCACGGTGACCTGCGGGGCGGGCGCGCAGGTCAGTTTTCCATTCTCCCACAACGCCGCGCCTTGCGCTCCGCGCGTAACGCAGACGCACGACGCACCCGTGGCTTCCGCCAACGTGCGGCAGGCGTGCGTCAGGGCGTCTTCGGTCCCGGGGAAATCGGATTTCATCTCGCCCGTGCACACGTAGGACGCGAGCTGGCCCAGTTCGTCGTCGTTGAGCTTCATCACGTCGGCGCGCCGGGCCAGCCCCAGCACCAACGCCGGGTCCGCGAAAGGCGGGCGCAGGTTCACGTCGAAGAATTTCCTCGGACCCTGGATCGACAGGAGTTTGTCGAGTTGTTCGAGGTTGTACGGCGAACGGCCCGCGAGCGAACCGAACACCAGCGCGCGGGCTTTGGCGACGGCTGCGAGCGCGTCGGGCGGGACGCGGATTTCGTCCCAGGCCACGGGCCGGACAAGTTCGTAGGTGGCGTTGTTTTTTTCGTCGAGCGTCACGAGGACCGTACCCGTCGGCAATCCAACCCGCGCACGGGTGACGAAGCGAACGCCGACCTTCTTGTCCCGCGCGACCTGGAGGATTTCGTCGCCGAGCGGGTCCTGCCCAACCGTCGAGATCAGATCGACCGTGGCACCCAGTTGCGCGAGGTGGGCGGCGACGTTGAAGGGCGCGCCGCCCGCGTGCTTGCCCGAAGGCAGGCAATCCCAGAGGATTTCGCCAAAGGTGTAAAACTCGGTGTCGTTCATAAGGGGAATGGTAAGGGGGCGCGACGGCGAATGACGCCGACAACCTTGCCATCCGGCGTTGCACGGGTCACGACGAAATCTTCGGCCGGGGCGGCGCAACGTCTGACCGGCTCCCGTCTTGCCGATTGCCTTTCGGCCTCTGCCTTCCTACCTTACGCGATGGTCGTCTATCGTTCGTTGTCCGCGCTCGCCGCCGCGTCCGCCCTGTGCCTCCTGTCCGCACGCGCCCCCGCCGCCGATGCTCCCAGGGAACTGGCAGACTTCCTCGCCGCCGAGTGGGATTACGCGATGGAGCACAACCCGACTTGGGCCTCCGGTCTGGGAGATTACCGTTTCAATGACCGTTGGGGAGACGAATCCCTCGCCGCCATCGACGCTGACCACGCTCACGACATTCGCGCGCTCGCCACCCTCCGCGCCATCGACCGCGCGGCCCTTTCCCCCGCCGACCAACTCAACGACGACCTGTTCCAGCGCAACTTGCAGACCGAGATCGACGGCTACCGCTTTCGTTTCTTCCTCTGTCCGGTCAGCCAGCAAGGTGGCGTGCAGAACGCCGACGACCTCCTCACGAACCTGCGCTTCACCAAGAAGAAGGATTACGAGGACTGGTGCGCGCGGCTGGAGAAGCTGCCCACGCTCATTGAGCAAGACATGGCCCTGATGCGCCAAGGCATCAAGGAACACATCCTCCAGCCCAAGGTCGTCATGGCGCGCATCCCGGCGCAGATCGCCAAGCAGATCGTGGACAAGCCGGAGGACAGTCCCTTTTACCGTCCTTTTAAAACACCCACGGGCCTTTCCCCGGTGGAGGCCAAGACGCTCGACGAACGCGCCCGGCACGCCATCGACGACGGCGTGATCCCGGCCTACCGGCAGTTCAAGGACTTCTTTGAAAAGGAGTATCTCCCAGCGTGTTACGATCAGGTCGGCGTCTGGCAGATGCCCAACGGCGCGGAGGCCTACGCGTACTTTGCGCGGCAGCACACCACCACCGACCTGACGCCCGCGCAAATCCACGAGATCGGCCTGAAGGAAGTCGCCCGCATCCGCGCGGAGATGGAGGCGCTCAAGACCCGCGTCGGCTTCCAGGGCACGCTGCCCGAGTTCTTTCATTTCCTGCGGACGGACCCGAAGTTTTTCTACACCAACCGCGACGATCTCCTGCGCGCCTACAAGGTCCAGGCGAAGACGACCGACCCGCTTTTGCCTCGGCTCTTTAAGACCTTGCCGCGCCTGCCTTACGGGGTGGAACCCATCCCGGAGGCCATCGCGCCGGACACGTACACGGCGTTCTACCGGCCCGGATCGGCGGCGGCCGGACGGCCGGGGATGTTTTGCGTCAACCTCTACAAGCCCGAGACCCGGCCCAAGTGGGAGATGACCGCCCTTGCGCTCCACGAATCCGTGCCGGGACACCACTTGCAAATCGCCCGCGCCGAAGAACTCGGCGATCTCCCGAACTTTCGCCGTCACGGCAATTCCTACACGGCGTTCGTCGAGGGATGGGCGCTTTACTCGGAGTTCCTCGGCGAGGAAATGGGCGAATACGAAGACCCGTACGCCAAGTTCGGCGAACTGACCTACGAAATGTGGCGCGCCGTACGGCTCGTCGTGGACACGGGCATCCATTATTATAAATGGGATCGGCAGAAAGCCATCGACTACTTCATGGACAATGCGCCGAAGACCGAACTGGACATCACCAACGAAGTGGACCGCTACATCGCGTGGCCCGGACAGGCGCTCGCCTACAAGATCGGCCAGCTCAAGATCAAGGAACTCCGCGCCCGTGCCACGGCCAAGCTGGGCGACCGGTTCGACGTGCGGGAATTCCACGACGCGGTGCTCGGCGGCGGCGCGGTGCCGTTGGACGTGCTCGAACGTCGCATCGATGAATGGACCGCTGCCCAGCAGATCGAACGACACTGAGAGGACGTGTGGGAAGCCCGCCGCAGGCGTCGTGAACAAGGTAGGGATGGCTCTCCGAGCCAGTCCCTATTTTGGCTTGGATGATCTCTGGGCGCAGGAAGCGCCTCGCCAGAAAATTTAGGGACTGGCTCGGAGAGCCATCCCTACCTTGGGAACGACCGGCCGCAACGGCCTGTTCAGAATCTGCTCACACGTTTTCTTGAACAATTTTTTGCTTGCGCATGGATAGGGCATTTCCCTATCTCTGCAAGTAGGTCGCTGCGTCACCGAGCCAACTCTTTCCCTCCCCCACCCCAAGGGACGAGCGTTTACACGCGCTCGTCCCTTCCTTCAGAAGGCCGGTGCTCGCGGGTTCCTGCGAATCGGGCTATGCTCGGGTGCCTGCATCTCCGCTGATTTCCCGACTCCCTAATGGCTTACAAGGAACTCCGCGCCATCACCGAAGCCTACGCCCACGCGAATGCCCAAAGACCTGCCGGCAGCGTTGGTAACGGTCGTCAAAACCTCCGGCTCCACCTACCGCCGGCCCGGCGCGCGGATGCTCGTTCTGCCCCCTGCCGAGGACGGCGGGACGGCAGGGAGCGTCGGAGCGGATTTCCTCGGTTCCATCAGTGGCGGCTGCCTGGAAGACGACGCCCGTGCGCGCGCCCTGGAAACCATCGCCACCCGCCGCGCCACCGTCGTGCGCTACGACACTACGGCCGAGGGCGATATTCTGTTCGGCACTGGCCTGGGCTGCCAGGGGGTCGTCCACATTTTGATTCAGCCTCTGGATGTTCTCCCCGGCGCGGTCAACCCCGTGGACTGCATCCGTCGTGCGCTCGAAGCTCGCTGCCCCGGTGTGCTGGCTACCGTGATCGCGGTCGAATCTTCCGCCGCCGGTGTCGGCCCGATGTTGGGTGATACGCTCTGGCTGGCCTCGGCGGACGAAAGCGCCGGGTCCATCCACCGTATCGAGAACAGCGAACTGGCCGACGCCATCACGGCCGACGCACGCGCCGTCCTGCGTGACGAGGCGGACCCCGGCTTGCGTGAATACCCTGCTCCGGCTGGCGCGGGCCGCGTGGAAATCTTCCTCGACGTGATTCGGCCGCCGCGTTCCCTGCTGATCTGCGGGGCGGGTTACGATGCCGTGCCGGTCGCGCGTTTGGCCAGGGAACTCGGCTGGCGCGTGCGCGTGGTGGACGGCCGCCGCGCCTACCTCGCGCCGGAGCGTTTCCCCGGCGTCGACGAATTGATTCACTGCCCGCCCACGGCGTTCAGCGAACGCGTCCCGATCGAACCGGGTGAATCGGCCGTGGTGATGACGCACAATTATCTCCACGACCGCGCGGTCCTCGGCGCGCTGCTCGCCTCGGAGGCGGATTACATCGGCGTGCTGGGGCCGCGCCGCCGGACGGACCGGCTGCTTGCGGAGATCGCCACCGAATCGGGCGGAGACCCTGCTTTTCTAGGCAAGGCATCGTTGCGCCGCCTACATGGTCCGGCGGGGCTGGACATCGGCGCGGAATCGCCCGAACAGATCGCGCTGGCCATCGTCGCGGAGATCGAGGCCGTCAGCGCACGCCGTGGAGGCGGATTGCTCAAACACCGCAACGCCCCCTTGCACGCGACGGCTCCGGCCTGAAATCGGATCAAGGTTGCTTCGGCGGGGCGAGCTTCGCCTTTTCGGGAAAATCCAGCTTCGGCAGTTCGGCGCTGGGCATGGAAGTGGCGACCACTTTGTCCTTGTTCCCGAAGACCACCAGCATCGTCGTCCACTTCTTCGCTTGGAGGTCTTCGGGCAGAGCGAAGTACACGTCGTTCATCCGACTGGCCGACAGGGTCGCCGGCATGTCAACCTCAAACAATCCCTGTTGCGTGGAGGTCCAGACGCCGTTGGGCTTGTTGTACTTGGCCACGAGATGGTCGTCTTTGTCGTAAAAGTACGCGTGGACGAACATGGATGATCCAGGCGTGTCGGCCTGAACCTGGAGGGTGACATCCATGCGCCTCGGCAGGTCCTTGCGCCAGTCGTGGCCGACATGGATCAGATCGGCGGAAAACGTTTGCCGGATGCTCAGGACCTTGAACGTCTCCTGTCCGCTGGCGTTGCCAACGACCAACAGCAAAACCCACGAAAGAAAAAGTGCCCGAAGCCGGAAAGATATTTTCATCGCGGCAAGAGGGATATCCTCCCTACCCGTTTCATGGCAAGCCTGAAATGGGTCGGCTCGGCCATCAGCCAATCCTCCTCAACCCGGAATCTCGATTTCCTTCTTTTGCACGCGCACGGCGTGTTCCACGGGCTCGATCTGCGAGCCGTACTTATTGGCGTAAACCTGCGTAAACTCCGCGCCGAACAGCAAAATCTGCGACGAGTAATACACCCAGACGAAGGTCGAGATCATCGCGCTGGCGGCCCCGTAGGCCGATCCCGCGCTGCCGCTGCCCAGGTACAGGCCGAGCGCCTGTTTGCCGATGAGGAAAAGCACGGTCGTCAGCAGCGCGCCGATCCACACGTCGCTCCAGGCGATTTTCGCATCGGGCAGGAACTTGAAAATCATCGCAAAGAGCGCCGTGACAATGACGAGGTTCAGCAGGATCGTGATGCACATGGTCACCACCGCCCCGCCGGGCAGCACGTGGTTGAGCGTGTCGCTGAAGCCCTTGATGAGCGCCGTCACCGTGATCGAGACGAGCAAGAGGAAACACACGCCCCCGACCATCCCGAACGAGATGAACCGGGACTTCAGGTAGCCCATGATTCCCTGCCCCGGCTTGGCCTTGACGCCCCAGATCGTGTTGAGCGATTCCTGAAGCTGTCCGAAGACGCCGCTCGCGCCGAAAAGCGCGATGACCACGCCGACAATCGTCCCGACGATCCCGGCCTTCGGCTTGCTGGCGGTGGTCGAGATGATGTTGCCAACCACGTCCGCGCCGCTGCTGCCGGCGAACTGGCCGACCTGGTCTTTGATCTTGGCCTGCACCTCGTCGTTGTTGTGCATGTAGAGAGTAAAGACCGACACCAGCAGCAGGATCAGCGGCGCGAGCGAAAACATGGTGTAATACGCCAGCGCCGCGCCGAGCGTCGGGCATTTGTCTTCGACCCATTCGGAGGCCGTCTGCTTGACCAGTTCGATGGGTTTATTGAGGTAGAAAGTGTCGAGGATATAAGCGAGCGCGGCCATGTTGTTGAAATCTCCGTTGACCATTCGCACCACGGTCGAGCCGTGGATGGGGAATCGGATTGACGGCAGCATTACATTGTCGCGTCATGCGCCCGTTTCTTACCCGCTCACCACTCCTGCTAGTTGCGCTTTTCCTCACTGCCGCCGACGCGCCCGCCCAATTCCAACCGTCCGGCAGCGCCGTCCGCAAAACCGTCGCCGCCGCCTCCACTCCCACGCCGACGCCGCCCGCGCTTTCCGCCGACGACACCACCCGCCTCCAGATTTTCCTGGAACGTGAGAATTTCGCGCCCGGCAAGCTCGACGGCCGACCGGGCGAATTCACCCGCAAAGCCCTCGCCCGCTACGCCCTCGCCTCCCACCGCGACCTGCCGCCGGTTGGCCCCGCGCTCCTGGCAGCCTTGCCCGCCATCCGCGAGATTCAGCCGTACGCCCGCTACACGATCACCCCGGACGACCTCGCGGCGGTCGGTCCCATTCCCGAAAACCGCGCCGCCCAGGGCCGGCTCAAAGCCCTGCCCTACACCTCGACCCTCGAACTCCTCGGCGAACGCTTCCACGCCGCCCAGGATTTCCTCCGCCAGCTCAATCCCGGCCGCAATCTCGACCGCCTCGCCCCGGGCGACATCGTGCGCGTGCCCAACGTCGCCGAGCCGCTCTACGTCGGGCGCGGGGTCTCCGTCGGCAAGGACGGTCATACGCTCGTGCCGCGGCCCGAGTTCCGGCCCCGCGAGGTCATGGTCCGCACGAAGGAAAAGATGCTCGACGTTTTGGAGGACGGCCAGCTCCTGGCCAGTTTCCCAATCACGCCCGGCTCCACGACGCTGCCCGCGCCGCCCGGAACCTGGAAGATCGAGACGATGAATAGCCTGCCGTTCTTCCGCTACGACGAGAGCATGCTCGAACACGGCGTCCGCAGCACGGAGTTCGTCAACCTGCCGCCGGGACCCAACAGCCCGGTGGGAGTCGTGTGGATGGGACTCGACAAAAGCGGCATCGGCCTGCACGGCACCAACAACCCCGAGACCATTGGTCGCGCGGCCAGCCACGGGTGCATCCGGCTGGCGAACTGGGACGCCGTCAAGCTCAGCCAGATGTTGACCGTGGGCGTGACGGTCCACATCGACGGCGAGGGCAAGCCGCCCGCGCCCGTGGCCGTCCCGACGCCGGCGTCTTCCCCTGCGCGGACTCCCGCACCCCGGGGCTTCACCGGTCGTCATTCGGCCGCTTTGAGGGAGGGCCGGAACTTTTTTGCAAGTCCACTCCCGGACCGCGTTCCTGCTGCGAGAACCACGAACGCCGGCACCTGAAACCAAGCCGGAAAGACCAAACACCGAATCCTGACCAATTTCCTCTCACGCTTTGAGTTGCAAATTGAAATCGTCCCCGGTAAAACATCGACCGGCCCTCGCCGGTGCAGGCGTTCCAACCTCACCGTTAGAACCAACCAACCAACCAACCAACGCTAGAATATGCCTGAAGAAACCAAAGAACCGTTCATCGTCAAAAAGGGGAAGCCAGTGCCGGAGGGCAGCGACCTGCCCGCCGATCAGGGCTACAAGGGTGCCGCGCCCAAGGAAGAGTCCGAAGTCTCCGGTCACATGTCCTCGGGTTCCTATTACTCGTGCGGCGTTTGCGGGCTGACCTATTTCATCCCGGCCGGCTACACCTGGTTCACCTGCGGCTACGGCCACCTCAACTACGTGTAACCCCCCGCCCTCGCAGGCGAAACGATTGCCGCCCGGCGTGGAGGAAACTTCCTCCCTGCCGGGCGCTTTCTTTTTCCGACCCTGCCCGGCGTGTCCGTGCCAGCGGTCATTCGTGCCCGTCGAGCGCCGCGAATTGCTCCCACAGGGCACGCTCGGGCGCGCTGAGTTGCTCGGGTAGCGTGACGCCCACTTGCACGTAGAGGTCCGTCCGCCCCCCGCCAGCTTTGGGCAGGCCGCGCTCGCGCAACCGGAAACGCTGCCCCACCTGCGCGCCAGCCGGAATCTTCAGTTTCATCGTCCCTTCCAGCGTGGGCACCTGGACCTCCGTGCCCAGAACTGCGCGCCACGGGGCGATGGCGAGATCGTGGTACAGGTCGCCGCCCGCTTCCACGCGGAAGTCGGGGTGCGGAGCCAGACGTACCCGCAGGTACAAATCACCCGCCGCCCCGCCGTCGGAACCCGCCTCTCCGCGCGAACGCAGCCGGATTCGTTGCCCTTCGTGCACGCCGGCAGGGATTCTCACGTCGTACGTCTCGGTTTTGACCTGGCCGCCCGCGTCGCTGCGGCGCAGGCTGATCGGCCGGCGCGAACCCTTCAACGCCTCCTCCAACGTCACGGAGATATCGGCCTCCACATCCGCCCCGCGCTCGGGCGCGGTCGTGCCGCCGCCGCCGAAGAAATCGAATCCTCCACCCCCGCCGCCCCCGTTGCCACGGCCCCGGCTGCCGCCGAAGAATCGCTCGAAAAAATCGCTGTAGCCCGTGCCGCCGAAGTCAAACTCGACCCCGCCGCCCCCCTGCCCCGGGTGCGCCCCACCCCCGCGTCCGGGCCGCCCGCCCGCGCCGGGGAAACCACCCCCGCCGCCCCGTTCGTACTGCTGCCAGTTCGCACCGAGCCGGTCGTATTTCTCGCGCTTGGCGGTGTCGCTGAGGATTTCGTACGCCTCGTTGATCTGCTTGAACTTTTCCTCCGCCGACTTTTTGTCCTTGGCCACGTCGGGATGGTATTGGCGGGCGAGCTTGCGGAACGCCTTGCGGATGTCCTCGCTCGTGGCGGTCTTGGACACGCCGAGCGTTTCGTAATAATCGCGGAACTGAACAGGCATATGCGGAAAGTCAGAAGTAAGAAGGCAAAAGGCAGAAGTTCAGAGAGGGCGGAAAATCAGAAATGAAGGATTTTCTCCCGGAAACCAGGTCGGGCTGGTAAGGGATTCATTGCCTCCGGTGTCGTCTTTTTCTGGTTTGGACTTCTGACTTCTGCCTTCTGACTTCTGCCTTCAGTTTATCCCCGACTTGGCGCTTGTGCGAGTCCGCTCTTTACGCCAAAAATAGCGCCATGTTCATCCGACCCACCCCGCGCGCGTTTCGCCGGTGGCTTTTGCCGCTGTTGCCGGTCCTGCTTTTCCCCGCTGCCGGCCGGGCCAACACGCCCGATGCGGTCAGCGGTTCCGATGACGCGAAGCCCCCGGCCTCCGCCGTCGTCAAGGTGGACAGCGAGAAAACCGCGCTGGCCATTTACGAGGAAGAATCGACCTACGTCGGCAGCTCGACTTTCCGCGAAAAAGAGTTTCGCGGACCGGGGGAACGTTCCTACGGTTCGTTCGACGAGTCGCAATTCTCGGTCGATTATGGGCATCGCTTCCTGATCTCCGGCCAGTTGTACCTCAAATTGGGGGTGGATTACGAACGCTTCGATTTCGGGACGACCAACGCGCCGCTGCCCAGCAGCCTCCAGAGCCTGACGGGGACGGTGGCGCTCGAATACATCGTCAAGGGTGAAGTGGGAGCGTTCATCGAGACCACGCCGGGCGTATTTTACTCCGACATCAATTCCGTGGGCCTGGGCAACGTCGATGTGCCCACGTCCATCGGCGGCATCGTGCCTGTCGGCAAGAAGTTCTATTTATTGCTGGGAGTGCGGTACTCGGCGCTGTCCCATTATCCGTTTTACCCGATATTGGGTGCGATCTACGTTTTCAATAATCATCTGCGCATCGAGGCACGGCCGCCGACGCCTCGGATCATCTATTCGTACAACAAGAAGCTCGATTTCTACGCCGGTGCGGAGTTGCTTGGCTCGGCTTACAAGCGCGATGACAACGTCAGCGCCCGCCCGCAGGACCGGCGCTTCAACAACGGCGTGATCGATTTCAGCGAAACGCGCGTCGGCGGCGGCATCACGTTTTCGCCCACCGACCAGATCGACATCGACCTGGACGGCGGTTACAGCATCTCGCGCGACTTCGAGTACTACCGCGGCGACGCGAACAAGACTTTCAAGGCGCACCCCGCGCCGTACGCGCGGATCGCCGTGAGCGCGAATTTCTGAAGCGGCTAGCGGGTTTGTGGGTTGCGAGTTGCGGGTGGGATGCCACGATGTAGCGGCGTCCGTTACCCGGTTGCTCAGACGGACGCGCCCCGCGTAATCCACGACCTGCCACCGCAACTCGCAATCCCTTCTTCCCATGCTCGGCAAACTGCTCCAACCCGAGGTTCAGGGCCTCGTCGCCTCACGAGATTTCGCGCGTCTGCGTGAACTCTTCTCCGAATGGGCCCCCGCCGACCTCGCCGACGTGGTGGCCGACCTTCCCGAAGGTGACAAGGTCGTCGTCTTCCGCGTCATTCCGCAGGCGCTGGCCGCCAGCGTCTTCGAGTATCTCGATCCCGAGCAACAGCAGGACCTGCTGCACTCGCATGGGCCGCGAACAGGCCGTTGCGCCTGCTCAACGAGATGTCCCCCGACGACCGGACGGCGCTCCTGGAGGAACTGCCTCCCGAAGCGGTCAAGGGTCTCGTCGCGTCCCTTTCGCCTTCCGAACGCGCCGTCGCCCAGAGCCTGCTCGGGTATCCCGAGCGCAGCGTCGGCCGCTTGATGACGCCGGATTTCATCGCCATCAAATCCGACTGGACCGTCCAACAGGTGCTCGACGACGTGCGCACGCGCGGCCACGACAGCGAGACGCTCAACGTCCTCTACGTCCTGGACGACCAGGGCAAGCTCATCGACGACCTGCGCATCCGCGAGTTTTTGACCAAGCCCCTGGAGGCTAAGGTCAGCGACCTGATGAACGATTCGTTCATCACGCTGGCGGCGGCCGACACGCAGGAGAGCGCCGTCGCCCTTTTCCGCAAGTACGACCGCACCGTGCTGCCCGTCGTGGACGGCGGCGGCCGGCTGTTGGGCGTCGTGACCGTGGACGACGTGCTCGACGTGGCCGAGGAGGAAGCGACGGCGGACGCGCATAAGTTCGGCGGTCTCGAAGCTCCGCTGGACCTGCCATACATGAGCAGCAGCCTGTGGGAATTGTTCCGCAAGCGCGGATCGTGCCTCGTCATTTTATTCGCCAGCGAGATGCTCACCGCCACGGCCATGCAGTCCTACGAGGAAGAGATCGAAAAAGCCGTGGCGCTTTCCCTCTTCGTGCCGCTCGTGATGAGCAGCGGCGGCAACAGCGGCTCGCAGGCTTCGACCCTCGTCATCCGCGCGATGGCGCTCGGCGAGGTGAAGCTGAAGTGACTGGTGGCGCATCGCTGGCCGGGAGGTGATGAGCGGCCTGTCGCTGGGCGCGTTGCTCGGCGTGGTCGGGTTCGCGCGCATCTCGCTGTGGACAATGTTGGGTTGGGATCACGGCCAGTACAGCGCGCATCCCTACATCCTGGCAACGGCCGTGGGGGTGGCGCTGGTGGGCATCGTGGCCTGGGGAAGTCTGGCGGGGGCGATGCTGCCCTTCGTGCTCAAGTTTTTCAAATTCGACCCGGCGACGAGTAGCGCGCCCTTCGTGGCAACGCTGGTGGACGTGACGGGGTTGATTATTTACTTCACGGTGGCGGCGTTGATTTTTCTGCCGCATCTCGCGCATTGACCGGTCGCGGCCCGGTCCTGGAAAAGATCGTCGCTGGCGCGGCTTTTGCTTTGATTCGCACGGGACCGTGCGATGAAAATTTGTCCAGAATGCGCCCTGACGAACGAAGAGCGTTTCCCGACGTGCGTCATGTGCCACACGCCGCTGGCGGACGTTGGCTCCACACCGTCCGCCGATCCTGACCACCCGGAACACGCCCGGCGCGCGCTCACCCGGGAGCGGCAACGCCTCGCGCAACGGCAACTCGGCTGGGCGGCGGTTTGTTATGTCCTGGTCATCACAGGGTCAGCTCTGTGGCCCGGCTGTGTATTGGACCAGGACGTGCAGGGGCTGTACGCCTTGTGTGGCCTGGTGGTCGCTCTGGCCATCCTGCAAGAGATCGTCGGTGCGTTCCTGGCCGGTTTGTTGCAAGGCGCGTTTAGCGTGACGCTGGTTCTCTGGTTCGGTCCGGTGCAGCCGTTCGCGTTTTACATGCTCGCGGGCCACATCCTGACGCCGATGGTTTTCTGCCATTGGACCGATCTGATCCACGACGCCAACCGTTGAAGGGGTAAAAGTTTTTTCTGAATAGATCGTGATGCGCGGGAGTCGATAACCTTTGCCGCCACAGTACGCGGCGACCAAAAACTAAACACCCCAAATACCCCATGAAGAAACTGATCCTCAGCATCACCGGCGTCCTGGCATTGACCGCTTCCGCGGCCTTCGCGCAAACGTCCCAGACGACGACCACGAGCACCAGCACGGACGGCGTCAACCAGACGACCCAGACCACGACGACCGAGAGCACCGGCACGATCACCGAATATACCCCCGGCACCAGCATCGTGCTGCACACCGAAGCCGCCGAGCCGGTGCATTACAAGTTCAGCAAGACCGTCACCTACGTCACCCCGGACGGCAAGGTGATCGAAGCCTCCAAGGTGAGCAAGAACGCGAAGGTCCGCGTTCATTACGTCAAGGACGGCAACGACATGATGGTCGATAAAGTCGTCGTCCTCCAGTAAGCGAAACCATTTTGTTCGGTCGGTTTCGACCGTTCATTTCAGAGCGTCCGGCGCGGCAAACCCCCGCCGCCGGGCGCTTCTGTCATTGATGGGTTACTCGTCGTCAGCCGGTTCCGCGATGCGGAAATCCACCTGACGCTTGAACGTATCCACGTCCGCCACTTCCACATCGATTTTGTCGCCGATGGCGTAGACCTTGCGCCGCCGCTTGCCCACGAATCGCTGCCGCACCGCGTCGAACTGGTAGAAATCGTCGTCCAGTTCGGAAACGTGCACCAGCCCGCTCAGCACAAAATCGGGTAACTCCACCAGCAGGCCGTAGTTTCTAACATCGACGATAGTCGCCGGGAAAGTCGTCGGCTCGCCGTCCGCGTTAGCGAGACGCTCCTGGAGGAGATTCTGGAAATATTCGAGTTTCTTGAGCTTGACCGATTCGCGTTCCGCATCGGCGGCAACGCGCTCGGTGGAAGAAATGTGGGCCGCGACGTTGGTCAGATCGGCCGCCGCCAGCTTCGCACGTTTTTCCTCACCCGTGAGCACCGCCAGGGACCGGTGTACCACGAGGTCCGCGTAACGCCGGATGGGACTCGTGAAATGTGTGTAGTTGACCTTCGCCAACCCGTAATGACCCTGCGGCGAAGTGTCATAGATCGCGCGCTTGAGACTCTTTAACAGGCCGAGCTTGATTGCCTCTTCCTCGGGTTGGCCACGAACGGCGCGCAGCAGCTTCTGCATCTCGCTGCGCTGGGTCAGGTCACCGACGTGATAATCGTAGCTCTTCACGAAATCGCGGTATTCCAATAATCGGTCGGCGTCCGGGTCCTCGTGCACGCGGTACACGGTAGGAACCTGCCGGTTCTTCAACTCGCGCGCGACCACTTCATTCGCGGCGAGCATGAACTCCTCAACGAGTTGGTGTGAGATGTCGTTCTCGATGCGTTCCAGGCGCACGGGTTTGCCGTCCTTGTCGAGATGCACCTTCACTTCGGGCATATCGAGGTCGAGCGACCCATTCTTGAAGCGGTTCTGCCGCAACAGCGACGCGAGCTTCCAGGCGCGGTGGAGTTCGGCCGCGATGGGCGATGCCTTCGGCGAACCCTGCAACAGCGCGAACGCCTCGCGGTAAGTCAATCGCGCGGCGCTGCGGATCACCGTGCGCGCGAACCGCACCGAACGGATTCGCCCGCCGCCCGCGAAGTCGATGAATACCGAGTAAGTCAGCCGATCCACTTTCGGTTTGAGCGAACACACTCCGTTACTCAAACGCTCGGGCAGCATGGGAATCACGCGGTCGGCGAGGTACACGCTGTTGCCCCGCGCGAACGCCTCGCGGTCCAGCGCGCCGCCGGGCGAGACGTAGTGACTAACATCGGCGATGTGCACCCCCAGCCGCCAACCACTCGGAAGTTCTTCCACGCGGATCGCATCGTCGAAATCACGCGCGTCGTCGGGGTCGATGGTAATGATGAAATCGTTGCGCAAATCTTCCCGCGCGGCTGCGGCCGTCTCATCCACCTCCTCGGGGATTTGTTCCGCCGCGTGCATGACCTCGCGTGGGAACTCCTCCGGCAAGTGGTACTTACGGATGATGGAAAGCATGTCCACGCCGGCCTTGGCGGCAGGCCCGAGCACCTCGACGATCTTGCCCTCAGGGTTGACGTGGCGCATCTCCCACGGCTCAAGTCGCACGACGACCTTGTCGCCGATGTCAGGCTGCTTGGGCAGCACGGTCTGGCCGAGGTGGACGTAGATGTTGTGAATAAAGCGCGGATCGTCCGCGACGACATAGTGGAACTGCTTCGACTTTTGCAGTGTGCCGACGACGGTTTCGTTCGCGCGCTGGAGAATGCGGATCACGCGCCCCTCGCGTCGCTGACCCGCTTCCGGGCCACGGTAGCGTCGGTCGCGCGCGTCCACGAATCCATCGCGGTTCACCCGCGCGAGCACCTTGTCGCCGTGGAGAGCGACCCAGGTGTTCTCGGCGGCGATGAACAGGTCCTGCTGGCCGGGCGTTTCGTTGACGACGAAAGCGTAGCCCTTGTCGTTGAATTTAATGACGCCCGGGAACAGGTCGGCGGTGTCCGGCTTGACGTAGCGGTCCTTCTTGATGCGGGCGACAGCTCCCGCCAGTTCCATCTCACGCAGGAGTTCCTTGAGGATCGGACGGTCGTCGGGTTTGAGGCCGAGCTTCTTGGTGAGCTGGACCTTGTCGAGAGGTTGGTATTTGGGCGAGGCGAGCAGGCGCGAGATTTTTGCGCGCAGGTCACCTCCGGCATTGGAGGGTGGCTTCATAGAGTTGCAAGCCAGACGAAAAACTAAGCGATTCCCGGGGCTAAACGCTTTGACATTAGCTGCAAAGCGTGTCGCTGGCAAGGACGTGTTGCGCGTTCGGTATTTTGAGAATCTCCAAACGCTGCTAAATTGTCCCTCCCCGTATTCCTCGAATCCACGTTTCCATGCAAGTCTCCGACCTTCGCGGCATCCTCCAGTATATCCCTCGCTTCCGCGACCGGACGTTCGTCATCGCCATCGATGGCGAAATTATCGAGTCGGAAAATTTCTCCAATGTGTTGCTCGACCTTGCCGTGCTGCGTTCGCTGAGCATTCGCGTGGTCATCGTCCACGGGGCGCGCCACCAGATCGAACAGCGCGCTGCGGAACTGGGCAGGCCCATCACCAATTCCGACGGTTCGGGCATCACCGACGAATCCACCCTGGCCATCGCGCTCGACGCGTCCACCCGCGTGACCCACGAGATCATGGAGGGACTCACCAGCGTGGACCTGCGCGCCGTCTACGCCAATGCCATCATCGCCTATCCCGCCGGCATTCTTGGAGGCGTTGACCAGCTCTACACCGGCCGCGTGGACCGCGTGGACGCGGCCAGTCTCCAACTTTTTCTCGACCAGGGCATGGTGCCCATCGTGCCGCCGCTCGGCTTTGACGGTGACGGGAAGACCTACCGCATCAACTCGGACACGGTCGCCGTGGAAATTGCCGAGGCGTTGCGGGCGGCGAAAATCATTTTCCTTTGCGAGAGCGGCAGTCTGCGCCTGGACGACGGCCAGCTCGTACGTCAACTCTCGGTCGAGGAAGCCGAGGAGGCCGTCAAAAAACATCGGCTGAAAAATTCCGATCCGCATCGCCTCGAATACAAACTCGAAGCCGCCGCGCGAGCGTGCCGCCAAGGCATCCAGCGCGTGCATTTGCTCGACGGCCATGTCAACGAGGCCCTCCTCGCCGAACTCTTCAGCAGCGAGGGCATCGGCACGATGGTTCACTCCAACGAATATCAGCACATCCGGCGTGCGTTCAAAAAAGACGTGCGCCGCATCCTCACCCTGATCCGGCAATCCGTGCAAAACGAGGAACTCGTGCGCCGGACACGCGCGGACATCCTGGCGCGCATCGAGGATTATTGGGTGCTGGAGATCGACCGCAACCTCGCCGGCTGCATCGCGCTGCATCCGTATCGTGAGGAAGGCAAGGCGGAACTGGCGTGCCTGTACGTCAGCAAAACACAGGAGAACGCCGGCTACGGCCGCAAGCTGATGACATTCGTGGAAAATCTCGCGCGCAGCGAGGGCTTCAAGGAGATGTTCGCGCTCTCCACGCAGGCATTCGTCTACCTACAACAGAAGGGCGGCTTTCACGAGGCTGGCACGGATGCCCTGCCCATCGGACGGCGCGAAAAATACGAGCAGAGCGGGCGTCACTCGAAAGTGCTCGTCAAGCCTCTGGCCGAAGCCTCCGTGGCGACGGTCTGAGCGCGGGAGATTTTAGCGCGACCGTGAAAACTGTTCACAAAACTTTCTGGAAATTGTTCACCACTCAGGGAATGCATTAAGCAAGTTTCCGGCCAACCGGTCTTTACACGGGCTGTGGAACACAGAAAACGATGCCTCTGGAAGCCCTAGGTGGAACGTCCGATGTAAAAAAATTTTCACCGCTTTTCCACCGAGTTTTTCACTGATTTATTTACGCCGAAACCCCATTTTTTTCTTGTCCGTTTCGTCCCGGATTACTAATTGTTCGTCAACGCCTCCAATTGCCCCCCGGCATCCGAAAAATCTGTTCCATGAATTTCTTCACAACCCTCCCGATCCCGCCAAAAAATGGCTGTCCGTTTTATTCGTCGGCCCGGAAGAAGTGAAGCAATCGGCATCGTGAGTTGATCTTTGTTTCCACGCTGCCCGGACGGTCCGGCAATCTATCGGCAGCGGCAGCGTCTCAAAAAAGTAAGTCAGGGAAGGGTTGGCGTCTGGAGAGGGCGGCGAAACGTGCCGCACAGTTGTATTGAACCCATCGGCGGGGCACACCGTGTTTATCATCATGCAAGATAGTTATCGGCAAATTTGGGCGAGCATCGCCGACGCGATCAGACCGCAGGTCAGCATCGACACGTTCCAGCGATGGTTCGCGGCCATCGACCTCGTGCGCGCCGACGAGCAGGAGATGACGTTGCGCGTGCCCAACACGATCCACCAGCTCTGGATCGAGAGTAACTACATGCCGCTGGTGCAGTCGGCCGTGATGGGCGTGCTGGGTGCGCCGCGCCAGATGAGGTTCGTTTTCGCGGAGAACGGCGATGCCGTGACCGCCCATCGTTCGCCCGCCACGCCGGCCGCGCGCATGGACGGCGCGACGGCGGAGAACGAGAATGGCACGGTCCACGTCAACGGTGCGAACGGCTCGCACGGTAGCAACGGAGCGTCCGCCGGCGAGAGCCGTATCCCGGCTTCCGAGATGGCGGCGGCCTCTACCCCAGAAGCGGGTGAGCAGAACTCCGCCGGCATGAATCCGCGCAATGTTTTCGACACGTTCGTCGTCGGCAACAACAACCAGTACGCGCAGGCAGCGAGCCGGGCCGTCGCCGAGACGCCCGCGAAAACCTATAATCCGCTGTTTCTCTACGGTGGCGTGGGTCTGGGCAAGACCCACCTCATGCAAGCCATCGGTCAGGCGATGCTGGCCAAGAAGAAAAATTTGAAGGTCGTCTACATTAGTAGCGAACGCTTCACTAACGAATTCATCGACGCCATTCAGCATTCGACGTTGGTGAAATTCCGCAAGAAGTACCGGCTCGCCGACGTTTTGCTCATCGACGACATTCAATTTCTGGCGGGCAAGGAGCGCAGCCAGGAAGAATTTTTCCACACCTTTAACGTGCTCTTCGACGGTCACAAACAGATCGTCCTGTCCAGCGACCGGCCGCCGAGCGAGATCGCCAACCTGGAGCATCGGCTCGTGTCACGCTTCGAGTGGGGTCTGACGGCCGAACTCCAGCCGCCTGACATGGAGACGCGTCTGGCGATCCTGCGCAAGAAGGCGGAGGCGATGCAGATCAAGCTCGCGCCGGAGATTTACGATTTCCTGGCCAAGCGCATCCGCACGAACGTTCGCCGGCTCGAAGGCGCGTTGATGCGCGTGGCGAGTTTCGCGTCCCTGAGCGGGAAGGCGCTGACGCAGGAACACGTCGAGCATCTGCTCAAGGACATCTTGCAGGAGGAAGCGCGTCGCATGGTGACGATTGACCAGATTCAGCGCAAGGTCGCCGAGCATTACGACGTGCGTCTGGCGGACATGACGAGCAAACGGCGTCCGGCGAACATCGCCTTCCCCCGGCAGGTGGCGATGTATCTGGCGCGCGAATTGACGAAGAATTCGCTCAACGAAATCGGCGATGCGTTTGGCGGACGCGACCACGGGACCGTGTTGCACGCGCACCGTCTGGTGAAGCAGCGCATCAAGGACGAGGAGAAGACGCGGCAGGTGGTGTCGCTGCTCGACAGCGAACTGCAAAGGTAGGGTTGCCTCTCCGAGGCAATCCAAGATTGGCTTGGATGACCTCGACGCGCATGACACCGCTGCCAGAGACAATTGGATTGCCTCGGAGAGGCAACCCTACCTTGGAACAATGCCGCTGGCGCCGCGAGAGACGTGCTCAACTCCCCTTCACACCGAGCGAACGCACCTCTCCCGAACCACTGACTCTCTGCATCAATTCCGGGTGACCGTAGTACCCCACCTCACCTGAACCGCCGATGTTCACTTCCAGTTTTTTCTCCGTCCACACCTTGCACTCGCCCGAGCCATCGACCGAGACTTTTGTCGAGTCCGTTTTGAGGGCCGCCGCTTCGTAGCTGCCGCTGCCTTCCAGTTTCACGTTCTGGCTCGACGCGCCGCCCGCCACTTTGATCGCGCCGGAACCCTCCAGCGAGACCGTCAGCGCGCCGGTTTCCAGGGTGTCCACCGTGATCTTACCCGAACCCGGCAGCTTGATGGATTCGTTTTCGGCGGAGAGCCTGCCTCCCACGTGGATGCTCCCCGAACCGGTGAGCACCATCTTGTCCAGCGTCTTGACCGACAGCTTGAACGATAGGGACTTGGTGGTGCGGATATCCTCGTTGTCCTTGAGCGCGATCAGCAGCGTGCCGTCCGGTTTTACTTTGGTTTCGATCAAAGGCAGGATGTTGTCCTCTGCTTCGACAATGAGTTCCTCCTTGTCGCCTTGAGTGATTTCCAGCGTGCCGGTGCAGGCCAGTTCGACGGCGTGAAATCCGTTCGTCTCACGAGTTTCGCTCGCCAGTTTGCCCGAGCCAACGGTCCGGGCACCGCAACCGACGGCAAAAGCAAAACACCCGGCGAACATCGCGGCGGTCAAGGTGGAACGAGAAAGTTTCATTTGAGGCAGGATAGGAAGCAGTCGGTGGACGGTAAAGGTTCAAAAGATAGAACGCCGCCGCGCGATGTTTTTGTCTTTGTCTTCATTCGGTTACCAGCATGCAGTCGCCGTAACTGAAAAACCGGTATTCCTCGCGCACCGCTTCCCGGTACGCTTCCAGCACCCATTCGCGGCTGCCCGCCATCGCGCTCACGAGCATGAGGAGCGTCGAGCGTGGCAGATGGAAATTCGTCAGCAGCGCATCGACCTGGGCAACCGTGCGCGGCGGATGGATGAAAAGTGCTGTCTCGCCGCGTTGCGGCACGATCCGTCCGGCATCGTCGCGCGCGCACGCTTCCAGGACGCGCACGGTCGTGGTTCCCACCGCCACGATCCGGCCGCCGGATTTTGAAGCATCATTGATTGCATCGGCCGCTCCCGGTTCGATCTCGAACCGCTCGGCGTGCATCTGGTGTTCGCTGAGGTCTTCGGCTTTGACAGGCTTGAACGTCCCGACCCCGACGTGCAGCGTGACGAACGCATGCCTCACTCGCGCGAGAATCGCCGGGGTAAAATGCAGGCCGGCCGTCGGCGCGGCCACCGCCCCCGGCACACGCGCGAAAACCGTTTGGTAACGCTCCGCATCCGCCGCCTCGGCCTCGCGTCCCAGGTACGGTGGCAGCGGCATCGCGCCGTGTTGTTCCAGGTCGATCTCGCGCTCGAAACGGATGACGCGTTCGCCGTCCTCACCCGGCAGGACGCGCTCGACCACGCCGGACACGCCGCCCACGCGCACGACCGCGCCGACGCGGGCTTTGCGGCCAGGTTTGACGAGGCAAATCCAGAGCGTCGGTTCCGGGCGTTGGAGGACGAGGAGTTTCAGCGTGCCGCCGTGCGCCGTTTGCGCGAAAACGCGTGCCGGGATCACACGGGCGTTGTTCATTACGGCGAGGTCGCCCGGCCGCAGGTAATCGGGGAAATCCGCGAACGCGCGGTGCTCGATGCGCCGGTCCCCGCGATGGAGGACCATCATGCGCGCGGCGGAACGTTCGGCTGGCGGATGACGCGCGATGAGCCTCTCGGGCAGCGGGTAATCGTAGTCGCTCGTTAGCAGCACGGCAGGAGAAAGGGATAGTTTACCATGAGGAGAACGCGAACAGATTCCGATGTTCCTCAAGAAAGAATGCGTTCCTGCCAAAAAGCACGAACGCCCCACGCCATTGATTTTGGCGAGGGGCGCACGCGTTGCCGTTTGCCGGGGATTAGTGCTTTTTCTCGTCTTTCTTGTTCTGCCCGCCTCTGGGTTGGGGAGCGTTCGGCTGACGGCTGACCTGCGGGCCACGGGTGACCTGCGGACCGCGGCTGATTTGCGGACCGCGGCTGATTTGCGGGCCACGGGTAACGCCACGATTAGTGAATCCGTTGCGACCGGAATTACGGGTGACGGCGGTACGTGTCCGGCCCGTGGTGCTGCGCAGTGCGGGATCGCGCGTGATCTGTCGGGTGGGACGCACGGTGCTTCCGGCATTGCGGGTGATGTTTGGCGTGCTCCCGCCACGCTTCATGTTTGCCGACCGTGCGGGGTTCGTGGCCGTGCGCCGCGCGGTGCTGGCATGAGTGGTTCTGGCCTGGGTAAGAGCCCTGGTTTGCAGAGCGGTTGCGCGGACATGGGAAGCGCGGGAGGCAGCCAGTTGCGTGGCGTCAGGGCGCGCATTGATACCGCCGCGACCGTTGAAGCTAGCCCGGCTGGAGGTCGTGTTACGGACGGCATTCCGATCCACATAAGTATTGTGCACGATCCGCGTGTTCACACGCGTGACGGCGGTGTTATAACGAAACGACCGACCCTCCCACCGTCCACCACTGTAGCCATAGCCGCCGTAGCCATAGCCGTAGTTGATCCCACCGTAGAAGCCGACGGTCGGCCCCCAATATCCGTCATTGAACACATAGCCACCGTTGTTATAGCCCCAATAACCCGGAGTCCAAAGGTAGCCGATGCGAGGGGGCGGCACCCACACGCCGTTTACCCAATAGTAATCGCCCGCGTCATAGTCGTAAGCCCAGTAGCCCGGAGTCCACAGGTAGCCGTCGTTCGGGCAGAGCGGCTGCTCATAGGTCACGAGGGGTGGAGGGGCAATGCTGATGAATACCCCTGCGTGGGCTGCGGTGACAGGCAGCGCGCCAAGCAGGAGAGCGGCGAACAGGTGACGTAGTTTCATTTGATCGATGGCAGGAGGTTTTGGAAAGTTGCTGACTAATAGGACGCGTGACAGGCCGGAAAATTCAACCGACCCGAAACCGACTGGCAGCAGGGGTTTACACAGTATGTCATGTATAACCCTCGCCGCAAAGAGAGGTTGCTCGGGAAATACTTTTCCGCATTTTCCGGCGCGGGCGGTTGACGTTACTTGTTCGCCGCTGCCTGATCGAGACCCCGTTTCTTGAGCAACGGTCCCACTTCCGGCGCGTGGCCGGTCAGGTCGTGGAACAATCCGAGGGCATCCGCGCTGCCGCCGCGCGACAGCAGCGTGCTGGCGGATATGGTCGCCGTTCTCACGCGTGAGGCCGCCGTGCGTCATGACCCATTCCGTGCTGTCAGCCGCCAGTACCTCGCTCCAAAAATACGAATAATATCCGGCCGAGTATCCACCGCCGAAAGCTAGTGCGAGAAATACGGGCTGCGGTAACGCGGGCGGCACCGGGCGCAAAATCCACCCCCGCCTTCTTGAGCGCCGCCGCCTCGAAACCCAGCACGTCGGTCGATACTTCCTCGGGTTTGAGCTGGTGCCATGCCTGGTCGAGCAGGGAAGCCGAGAGATATTCGGTCGTCTTGAATCCCTGATTGAATTTGCTGGCCGCCAGCATCTTGTCGAGCAACGCCTGCGGGATCGGCTCGCCGGTCTGGTAGTGCTTGGCGTAGTTCTTGACGACTTCCGGGAACACCGCCCACATCTCGTTGAACTGCGAGGGATATTCCACGAAGTCACGCGGCACGTTGGTGCCGCCGAAGCGCGGGTATTTGACGTGCGAGAACATCCCGTGCAGCCCGTGGCCGAATTCGTGGAACATCGTCACCACCTCGTCGGGAGTCAGCAGCGTCGGCTGACCCGCCGGCGGCTTGGGAATGTTGAGATGGTTGGCAACGACCGGTTTGTCTCCGAGCAGGTCCGGACTGCCGGACGTACTCGTTCATCCACGCGCCGCCGCGCTTGGAAGGCCGCGCGTAATAGTCGGCGAGGAACAGCGCCAGCGGCGAGCCGTCGGTGTCGAACACCTCGAAAACCCGCACGTCCGGTTGGTACACCGGCAGATCGTGCCGCTCCTTGAAAGTGATGCCGTAGAGCTTGCGTGGCCGCGTAGAACACGCCGTCGTCAGGACGTGGTTCAACTCGAAATACGGTTTGAGTTGCGCACTCGTCGAAAGCGTAGCGAGCCTGCCGGACTTTCTCGGAGTATAAATCCCAGTCCCAGGCAGCCAGCTGGAAGCCGCCTTTTTCCTGGTCGATGATGGCCTGCATGTCGGCGGCCTTCCTTGCGGGCGTTGGCGACGGCGGGCGCGGCGGAATCCGCCAGCAGTTTGTTGACGGCCGCGACGCTGCCGATGGTCTGGTCATCCAACTGGTAGGCGGCGTGGTTGGGGTAACCCAGCAGGACGGCCCGCTCGGCGCGCAGCTTGGCGATGCGCGCGACGACGCGCGGTGTCATCGAATTCGCCGCCGTGGCTGTTGCGGGTCGAGCGAGGCTTCCATGATGCCGCTGGCGCAAGGCGCGGTCCTGAGCGAGGCAAGCGCGGGTTGGCCGGTCGTGTTGAGCAGGCGGATGACGAATTTGCCGTCCTGTTGTCGGCCTTGGCGGCGGCCTCGGTCGCGGCGATTTCGCCGTCGGGCATTCCGGCGAGTTGCGCGCGGTCGGTGACCACGATGGAATCGGCGTTCTTTTCCTTGAGCACGTCCTGGTTGAAGGTCGTTTCCAGGGAGGCGAGTTCGGCGTTGAGGGCCTTGAGCTTGGTTTTGTCGGCGTCGGAAAGTTTGGCCCCGGCGCGCACGAAATCCTTTTCGTAACGTTCGAGCAGATACTTGGATTCGGCGTCGAGGCCGAGTTTGTCGCGCTGGTCGTAGAGCGACTGGATGCGGGCGAAAAGCGTGGTGTTGAGGCTGATGGTCGTCCGCGTGCGCGGCCAGCTTGGGGGCCATGGTGGTCTCGATCGGTCTGGATGGCGGGGTTCGTGTTGGCCCCGGCGAGATTGGAAAAGATGCGGTCCACGCGTTCGAGCGTCCGGCCCGAGCGTTCGAGCGCGACGATCGTGTTTTCAAAGGTCGGCGGCGCGGGGTTGTTGGCGATGGCATCGACTTCCTTGAGGTGTTCGGCCATGCCCTGCTCGAAGGCCGGTTCGTAGTCCGCGTCCTTGATGCGGTCGAAGGGCGGCATGTGGAAGGGCAGCGTGCTCTCCGTGAGGAGCGGATTGTCGGTGGTCGTCATGGAAACGGGCGAAGCGGCGGGCGACTGGGCAAGGACGCGCGCCGGCAAAACGAAGCCCGCACCAACGAGCAAACAGGCAACGGATGACACGAGAACGGCGGGACGGGGCGGTTTTTGCATAAGGTTTTACGATGAGGAATCTGCGTCAGGACGTTACTTGCCCGAGATGGCGGCGTCGGACTTTTTTTCGGTCGGACAGCTCTGGTTGCAGCAAGAGGCACAACAACCGGCCGTGAGCACTCCGAAAATGGCGAACAGAACAAAATTCTTCATGGTCCTGTTGAATCGCCACTGCCGTCCCGGCTGGCGGTGCCTGCGTCCGCCTTGACTTTGCGCTCCGGCGGATTTCCTTTGCCATCATGCCCGACGATCTTGATGACGCGCCGTCCGAGTTTTCCGAGTTGGACCTCTCCGAAGACGCGGCCATCACGGGCGAGGATGTGCAGGAGTCCGTCGGCGTGGAGGAAGGTTCGGTGGTGAAGCCCAACCCGGACCAAGAGGCGCAATCCGACGCCGACGAGGCCGCCGACGGCACCGGAAGCAGGTAGAAACCGGCGCGGGTGACGGGTCCGACACACCCGCGCATCGACCGCCGCGCGTCTTATTGACGTGCGAAAATCTTTCCTGCCCATCGCGGCGGCCTTGCTGTCCACCGTTCCTGTCTATGCCCAGAGCCCGGGGACGACAGCCCCTCCCGACCCGACGCCCGCGCCGTACTCGCCCCAAACGCTCGCCGAGTTGCCCCGGCTCCAGCAGGCCGCGCTCGGCAGCGACTACGCCTACCGGCAGGTCGCACACCTTGCCAACAACATCGGCGCACGGCTGAGCGGTTCGCCACAGGCGCAGAAGGCTGTCGAATACGTCGCGGCGGAGTGCAAGGCACTGGGTCTGGAGGTCACGTTGGAACCCGTGATGGTCCCGCATTGGGTGCGGGGCGAGGAAACGGCGGCGCTCGTGGAGTTCCCCGGACAGGCCGAAGGCACGACGCAAAAGATCGTCCTGACCGCCCTGGGTCCCAGCGTCGCCACGCCGCCGGAAGGTCTCACGGCGGAAGTGGTCGTCGTGAAGGATTTCAACGAACTCCACGCCCTCGGCCGGGACAAGGTGGCGGGCAGGATCGTCGTGTTCAATCATCCTTTCGACCAGCAGATGGCTACGGTCGGCAAGGGGCTCGACGCGTATTCGCGCGCCGTCATCTACCGCTCCACCGGCCCGAGCACCGCCGCCCGGATGGGAGCCGTCGCGGTGCTGGTGCGTTCGGTCGGCGGGGCCAATTTCCGATTGCCGCACACGGGCGCGACCCGCTACGCGCCCGACGCCCCGAAAGTCCCGGCCGCTGCCGTGACCGCCGAGGACGCCGACCTGCTCGCGTCCCTCGCCGCGCAGGGCACCGTGCGGATGCATCTCGTGCTCACCCCGCAGACGCTGCCCGACGCGCCGAGCTTCAACGTGATCGCCGACCTCAAGGGCAGCGAACATCCCGAGCAGGTCGTGATCGTTTCCGGGCATCTGGATTCGTGGGACCTGGGCACGGGCGCGATTGACGACGGCGCGGGCGTGGCCGTCTCGATGGAAGTCGTTCATCTCGTCAAAAGCCTCGGGCTGCATCCGAAACGCACGATCCGGTTCATCGCGTGGATGAACGAAGAGAACGGCTTGATGGGGGCAAAAACCTACGCCACGGATCACGAGGCGGAAGCGGCGAACCATTTCGCGGCGATGGAGACCGACCTCGGCGCGGACCATCCGTCGGGCATCGTCGTGGCCGCCAAACCGGAAGCGCGTGAACTGCTGGCCCCGGTCGCCGACGTTCTGGCGGCCAGCGGCGCGGGCTTGCTGCAACTGTCCGAGGAAGCCGGCGCGGACGTGGGACCATTGGCGGCGTTGCACGTCCCGACGTTTGCGCCGATCCAGGACAGCCGGACGTATTTCGACTATCACCACACGGCAGCGGATACGCTCGACAAGATCGACCCACGCCACCTCGCGGAGAACGCGGCTGTCATCGCCGTGACCGCGTACGCGCTGGCGAATCTAGAAGTGCCGCTGCCGAGGTGACAAAGCAGATTTTTCTGGCCACAAAAAGCACAGAAGACGCAAAAAAGGCCGAAGACGAAATGATCTCGGATGGGTTCGATGATTTCTTCCTTTTGCGTCTTTTGCGCTTTTTGCGGCTATTCCATTTCTTCAATTGGCGGGCTTTTCGCAAAGCAACCTACCCGCCCGCCGCCGAGGTGTGGTCGGCCACGATGCGCCAACCGGCGTCGGTCTTGCGGAAGAGCAGGGTGAACAGGCCGTTTGGCTCGCCCTTGTCGTTCTTGAGCCGCCAGTGGCCGAATACGAGCGCGGCGTCGGGTGCGAGGGTCGTCACGTCCAAGTCAGAAAACGTCAGCGTCCCCATCGCCGCGCGGTCGGCATAGCGTTTTTTGTAACGCGCGAGCGTTTCTTGCCAGCCCCTGGTAACGACCGCGCCGGAGGCAAAGCGCAACTCCGCAGTTTTGGCGTAGCCTTCCATGAAGGCGTCGATGTCACCGCGGTTCCAGGCGGCGGCTTGTTCGGCGAGCACCTGCCTGATCTGGTCGTTTGACGTGGTCCCCTCCTGCGCGCGCAACGCCGATGGCGACAGCAACACCACCTCGAGCGCCAGCGACACGGCGGCAAACATCACCCGGCAGAGCGTTTTCATTATCCGCGTACGACATGCGCGGCGGGATCGGTGTTCAAACCGACGCTTCTTTCTTGACCGTCGCGCGAGGCAGTCGCCAAGCTGGACGAACCTCCGACACTTCCCCGATCCATGCCCCAATTGGTCATTCGCGCCGGCGACGGCACCTCTTCCACGCGGGAAATCGCCAGCGAACACATCACGCTCGGTAGCGGAATGGTGAACTCGGTGGTCTTGCCAACTGCTCCGGCCGGTTCCAAGGCGGAGATCACCCTGGAAGGCGGCGAATATCACTTCCGCAACCTCGGTCCCCACGGCACGGTGACTCTCAACGAACTCACGGTCACCCAGGGTACGCTGAAGGATGGGGACACGCTGCGGTTCGGCAACGTAGAGTGCGTATTCCGCTCGCCCGTGACCGCCGAACCGCCGCCGGTGGCAGCCATTCCCCCGCCCGTGCCGGAAGTGACGGCGGATGCCATGCCGCCCGAGCCCGAACCTCCAACGACGCCCCCCGTGCCCGACGTGCACGTTTTTACACCACCGCCGGTGCCGCTCTCCATGCCGCCGATGCCGCCGGTGCCGTCCGCGCCACCACCGCTGCCGGTGCCTTCCACGCCGCCTGCACCGCCGCCCGTTCCGGGTTATTCCGCGGTGCCGCCGGGCTATCCGTCCACGCCGCCCGCGCCGTTCCCGCAGGTCAACGCTGCCCTGCCACCGATGGGTTTGCCGATCCTGCAAAACATCGCCCCCTTGCCCATCGAGGCCGTCGAGGCCGCCGCGCGCGTGAAGCCGACCTCTTATTTTGGCAAGATCGCGGGGCTTTTCCGCGCGGCCGTGCGAGAGGCGAGACGCCGCGCGCAATTAGCCAGCCTGCAATCGCGCATCCACGCCGCGCGCGACGTAGAAATGCCCAAGGCGTACTTCCATGTCGGCTCCATCGCGTACCGCGCCCAGGTCGCCCCGGAGGTATTCGGGGCGCACTTCGCGGGGATTGCCGATCTCGAAACCCGGCTCATCGCCGCCCGCCAACAGGTGCTAGCCTACGCGCAGGGCGGCACCGCGCGCGGCCAAGGCGAGGTCACCCTGCTCGAAGACCATCTCCGGCACGCTTTCACCACGCTGGGATACGCCGCCGCCAGCGTCAACCGGGCGTCGCTGCCGCCCGATCTTTTCCAGGTCCTCCAACCGGTCGAATCCGCCCTCGCCACCCTCGAACAACAACATGGCATCATCGCCGCCGATGCCACCTCGCGCGCGGAACTCTCCGACCTGCTCGGCGCGCTTCGCCACGACACCAGCGAGGGTCTTCGCCACGCGGGCACGTCGTTCGCCGGGATGGTCAGCGGGCTGCCCGGCGACGCGACGATGGCCTCCGCCGGCCCCGCCCTGCCCGACCGCGTGCCGCTCACGGACCGCCTCACCCTCGGGCGCGACCCGCAGTGCGACGTGGTCCTGCCCGGCCGCGACGTTTCCCAGGCCCACCTCGAAATCACCCGGCAGGGCAACGACTTCGTCCTGCGCGACCTGGTTTCGTCCTCCGGCACCTTCCTCAACGGCCAGCGCATTTCCGCACCGACCCCGATCCGGGAAGGCGACCATCTGCGCGTCGGCGCGGTGACTTTCGCGCTGCATGACGGCGCGCTGCTGCCGTCCTCGGAAAAGAACAACACCCGCATCACCGTCCAAAGCCTCACCAAGACGGTGGTTTCCCTCGACACCAAGCAACCGCTCAACCTGCTCGACAACGTCAACCTCGTCATCGAGCCAAAGGAGTTCGTCGCGTTGCTCGGGCCGTCCGGTTCGGGCAAGAGCACGTTCATGGACGCCATCAACGGCCGCCGCCGTGCCTCCAGCGGGCGCGTGATGGTCAACGACGACGATTTCTACCAGTCTTATCAATACTACCGCCGCGCCATCGGCTACGTGCCGCAGCAGGACATCGTGCACACGAGCCTGACGGTGAAACAGGCGCTCCGTTTCTCCGCGAAGATGCGCCTGCCCGCCGATACCACGGACAGCGAGGTCGAGCACATCATCGGTGGGGTGATCCGCAAACTCGGACTGGCCGAGCGGGCGAACACGCGCATTTCCAACCTGTCCGGCGGACAGCTCAAGCGCGTGAGCCTCGGCGTGGAACTCATCTCCGACCCGAGCCTCCTGTTCCTCGACGAAGCCACGAGCGGGTTGGACGCGGGCACGGAAGGCAAGATGATGACGCTCTTCCGGCAGATCGCCGACGACGGCACGACGGTGGTGTGCATCACGCACAACGTCGAAAACGTCGCCATCTGCAACATGGCCGTCGTGCTGGTGCGCGGGCGGCTGACGTACTACGGACCGCCCTCGCTGATGCCGGGGTATTTCGGCGTGCAAAAAATCAGCGAGGTGTACGACGTGCTGGACACCCGGCCGGCGGAAGACTGGTCGCGGCAGTACGAGAGTTCGGAGTTGTACCAGAAATTCGTCGTCGGCCGGATGCCGACGCGGGGCGTGTCTGCAACGACCGGAAGTCCGCCCAACAACGTACCACCTCCCGCGCCGACGAACGTGCCGCCGCCCATTCCGGGGATGCCGCCGATCCCGATGAACCGCCCCCCGCCGGTGCCGGTCGGCGCGGCGTCTTCCCTGCCGCCCGGCGGTGGTGGCAGCGCGACGGCGGAACTCCGCGCCGGACGCGACCCGCGCCAGGCCAGGACGGATTTTCTGCGGCAATACACGGTGCTACGGCAGCGTTATGCGCTCATCACGCTCCAGGATCAGAAAAACCTGCTCATCCTGCTCGCGCAAGCGCCGGTCATCGCGTTCCTGATCGGACTGGTGCTCTGGAACTCCTGCCCGGCGCAGAACCAGACGGTGATTTTCCTGATGGTCGTTTCGGCGGTGTGGTTCGGTTGTTCCAACGCCACCAAGGAGATCGTCAAGGAACTTGCCATCTATAAACGCGAGCGCGCCATCAACCTGGAAATCCTCACCTACCTGCTTTCCAAGGTCACGATCCTGAGCGTGCTCTGCGCCGTCCAGTGTTTGCTGCTGGTGCTCTTCATTGTCCCGATGACCGGGGTGGGCGTGGGCATTTTCGGGTCGTTTTTCATCATCTATCTCACGTCGCTGGCCGCCATGATGATGGGACTGGTGGTTTCCTCGCTGGTGGACAACACGGATAAGGCCAACGCCATCACGCCGCTGTTGCTGATCCCGCAGGTGGTGCTGACCGGGGCGATCATTAAACTGAGCGGCGTGTCGCTGCTGCTGGCGAGGCTGACGATGATCGCATTCTGGGCGTTCGACACGATGTGCCACCTCGCACCGGCAGGCACCGTCACCGAGCCGATGCAGCCCGCGGTCGTGGACTTGTTTGCGATCCTCGTGATGCTGGTAGGCTTCGGCTACGCGGCGATCTGGGGACTGCGGCGCAAGGATCAGATGTGAGACACTCTCCCCAGCCCCGGCAGGGGCGGCAGAGAATAGCCCACGGCGTGAGCCGTGGGGAAACGACGCAGCACGCGCCAGCCCCGGCAAGGGCGAAAGAAAAAACGCTCTCCTTTCAAGTGAATAGCACCGATTTCTTACGCCCCTGCCGGGTCTATGACACTTGTGGATGGCCTTACCCACGGCTCACGCCGTGGGCTACTTTCTTACGCCCCTGTCGGGGCTGGAATCCGTGAGGGTAGCAAAAATTACTTTACAAGACTAACGCAACGGCTTCGGCTATCGCGCGGCGTTTGAAAAATTGATGGCTAGCTTCGATCCGTTCTGGCGTGGATTGACGGCCGTTATCATCATTGAAAATGAGCGCCAAAATTGTATCGAGGATCATCGAGTCACTGCCGCACCCGCCCATCGCTGACAGGGAGCAGATCGCAAAAATGCTGCGTGATCTGGAGGCAAGAGACAAAACAGCAGAGCAACGATCTGACAGCGAGAAACGTCAGATCGGGTCGCACGAAGAAACTGGCGAAACCGCCGGTGGTTCCGATCCGTCTTGATTCAAGAAAAGACGACAGTCCGTCAACTCCCCGCAGGCAATTTGTCCACGGGAACCGTCAGCTTCAAAGCCTTGATCTTAAAATGCCCTGCCTTGTCCTTGCCATAGATCGCTAGGAACGGCCTGCGTTTGCCGGAGCTACCGTGCAACAACGTGCTGGTGACTTTCACCGTGTCGCCTTGCTGCGCGTACTTTACGTCTTCGTACGTGTCCTTGTTGCCGTGCTTCCCAGCAATGTCCTGCGAGACGAGTTCGCGGAAAGTATCCGCCGGTAAGGTCATGTCCCGGGTTTCCTTGCCCGTGTCGAGTGTCAGCGTCACGGAAATGTCCCGCGCGAACAGGTCCAGTGAACGCTCGTCGTCGGTCTTCTGATATTGCACGAGCAGGTCGAACGCCCTGCGTACTTCCGTCAAGCCGTCGGCCCGCGCCGAAACGAGACCGCAGCACACGGCCGCCAGGATCAGGAGAATCTTGCGTATGAAGATCAGGGCAGCGGATACTGCCGCGTCAGTGCGCCGACCGACCCGCGCACTTTCTTCAAAGCCGCCTCGTCGCCGCGCGCCTGCAGGCCTTCGTGGATGAGGTCGGCGATTTCCATCATCTCCTCTTCCTTCATGCCGCGCGTCGTCACCGCCGGGGTGCCGATGCGGATGCCGCCCGCTTTGAACACGCTGACCGTGTCGAAGGGAATCGCGTTCTTGTTCACGGTGATGGCCGCGTGGTCGAGCGTTTCCTGGGCTTCCTTGCCGGTCAGGTTCATCGGCCGCAGGTCCACGAGCATGAGGTGGTTATCGGTGCCGCCGCTGACGAGCCGGTAGCCGTTGTGCGCCAGCCGGGCGGCGAGCGCCTTGGCGTTGAGCACGACCTGCCGCTGGTAGTCCTTGAACTCCGGCTGGAGCGCTTCGAGCAGGCACACCGCCTTGGCCGCGATGACGTGCATCAGCGGCCCGCCCTGGATGCCGGGAAACACCTGCGAGTCGACCCCTTTGGCGAACTGTTCCCGGCACAGGATGATCCCGCCGCGCGGGCCGCGCAGGCTCTTGTGCGTGGTCGTCGTGACGAAATCCGCGTGCGGCACCGGGCTCGGATGCGCCCCGCCGGCCACGAGGCCGCTGATGTGCGCCATGTCGGCGAAGAGCAGCGCGCCCACGCTGTCGGCGATCTGGCGCATCCGCGCGAAGTCCAGCGTGCGCGGATAGGCCGATGCGCCGACGGTGATCATCTTCGGCCGGGTAGCCTCGGCCTGCTTGGCGAACGCCTCGTAGTCGATGCGCTCGTCGGCCTGCGCGACGCCGTAGTGCACCACGTCGTAGAAGCGGCCGGAGAAGTTCGCCTTGTTGCCGTGCGTCAGGTGCCCGCCGTGGGACAGGTCCATCGTCAGGATCTTGTCGCCGGGCTGGAGGACGGAGAAATACACCGCCATGTTCGCCTGCGCACCGCTGTGGGGCTGGACGTTGGCGTGGTCCGCGCCGAAGAGTTGCTTCGCCCGGTCGATGGCGAGTTGCTCGACCACGTCGGCATTCTCGCAACCGCCGTACCAGCGTTTGCCGGGATAGCCCTCGGCGTACTTGTTGGTGAACACGCTGCCCTGCGCCTCGCGCACGGCGCGGCTGGTGAAATTCTCGCTGGCGATCAGTTCGAGGTTCTCGTCCTGGCGGGCCTCCTCCGCAGCGATGGCGGCGGCGATTTCGGGGTCGGTCTCGGCAAGGGTCGGGCGTTTGGGTTGGGGCGCGGGCTTTTGCATGGCAGGAATGGGAGCGTCGTTACGGGGCGAATCGGCCGGGGCCTGGCCGTCGAGCAGGGGCAGGAGCGTGGACAGAGCTTTCTTGAGCATGTCGCGGCAGCGGAAGTAGACCGGCCGGCTCTGGCCAATGGGATCGGGCACGTCCATGTCGTCTGCCGACGCGTTCGGGTCGAACTCGCGCACGAGGAACGCCTTGTCCGCCGCTTCGGGAAAAAACGTCTGGAGCGCGTCGAGATGGCCGCGCGTCATGGCGAAAATGAGGTCGGCGCGCTCGACGAGGGCGTCGGTGAGCGGCTGGCTGCGGAACCCGGAAAGGTCGATCCCATCCTCGGCCATCGCCTCGATGGTGTATTCGCTCGCGCTCTGGCCGGTGGCGGCGTGCAGGCCCGCGCTGGCGACGCGTACGTCGCCGCGTTTTTCCACCATCCGCCGGAAAAGCCCCTCCGCCATGGGCGAGCGGCAACTGTTGCCGGTGCAGACGAAAAGGACGTTTTTCACAGTGAAGCGCGCCCGTCCACGCGGCCCGCGCGGAAGAGTCTTCCAGCTTAGGAGCAAACGGGGACAAGTCAATCGCGGGCGGAGACAGGGCCGGGCGACATCGCTCCGCTTCGCGGCGAATTTTTCCCTTTTGCCCGCCGCCTTTTGCCCTAATCTCCGTTTCCGTGAGCACGTTGCCGGAACCCGGGTCCTTCAACCCCTATCTGCCTGACGTGTACAGGTTCGCCTTCCTGATGACGGGCGAGGCCGCCGCCGCCGCCGCCGTGCTCCGGCGCACGGTCGAACGCGCCACGCGCGGCGGCATCGGCGATCTGCGCGACGCCCGGCGGGTGAAACGGTGGCTGTTCACGGAGGCGCGCCACCTCTGCGCGCAAGGCGGGTCCGCCGCCCACGCCCCCCCGACCGCTGACACGACCGGGCATCTGGAAACGAACGATACCGATCTCCCCGTGCCCGCGCAATTGGCCGCGCGCTTCGCCGGCGTACCGGAAGCCGAACGCGGTGCGCTCATCCTGTTCTATCTCTATCTGTTCGACCCGGCGGACCTCGCCGAGGTGCTCGAAGTCCCGCCCGCCGGTCTCGCCCCGCTCCTGACCCGTGGACGCGAGTTTCTCGGTCAGTCTCCGTAGAGGTCCCGGCGGCATCCTCCCTGCTCCTTTTGGGATGGGGCAACCGGTCGTGCGCCGGTTTTTGCTTGCTTCCCCCATCGCTCTTCTGCCTTTGTAAGTTCTCGGCTTCATGGCTGTTCCCCCTTCTGACAAATTCCTGGCAAGGCTGGCCTGCTGCCGGCCCGACGGCGATGCGCTCGGCTGCCGCAAGACCCGCGATGCTCTCGGGCACCTCGCCGACGAACCGGCGTTGCGTGATACGTTCGACCTCCAGCGGGCGTTCGACGCGCCGCTGGCGGCCAGCGTGCAGGCGCTGCCGTTGCCGGACGACTTCCAGACGGCGGTCGATGACGGGTTGCGGCTGGCCGCGCAAACCGGCACGAACTCCTGGCGGGCGATACTGCGCCAGCCGGCGTTGTGGGCAGTCATTTTGGCGGTGGCGTTTCTGGCGGCTTACGCGGGCTGGGCGATCTACGAGCGGGCGATGGGTTTCCCTGGCGACGAGAACGTGCGGCAACTGGTCAATCTGGCGCTCAAGGCCCGCCTGGGTTCGCTCGAACCTCTCGACACCGAATGCGGCAAGCTCGGCGATACCTTGTTCCTGCGGCACAACCTCACCGATTTCGACGTGCCCGAAGCCTTTACCCACGAGATGGCCACGGGCTACCGGGTCTTCAAAAAAGACGAGGATTACGTCACGCAGGTTCAGACGCGTGGCGACGGCCTGGTTTTCCTGGTGTTCCGGGCGGACGCGCAAGGGGTGAAGATTTCCCCCAAGGACAGTTGGAAACATCTCGACGGCGATGGCTGGATCGCCGCCGTGACGGTTTACCATCACCTGTGTTTCGTGGCGGTCACCCGTGGGGATCGCGGCGAGATCGACGCGCACTTGCAGGTGGCGCGGAACTGAAGGCTTTGCTCCCTCTTGGCATCATCGCTGGCAGCGGCGTTTACCCGTTGTTACTGGCCCGCGCCGCGCGCGACGCCGGGGTGGAACGCATCGTCGTGGCGGCGTTCGAAAAAGAGACCGATCCCGCGCTCGCCGGACTCGTGGATGAAATCGGCTGGATGCGCGTCGGCCAGCTCGGGCGAATGCTCTCGTTTTTCGAGAAACGCGCGATCCCCCGCGCGATCATGGCCGGACAGATCGCCCCGAAAAACCTCTTCGACCTGCGCCCGGACCTGAAGGCGCTCCTGCTGTTGGGCAAGCTGCGTGAGCGCAACGCCGAGACGCTGTTCGGCGCGATTGCCGACGAACTCGCTAGGGTGGGCGTCGTTCTCCTGCCCGCGACAACCTACCTGGAAGACCTGCTCGCCGCGCCGGGACATCTCGCCGGCCCGGTGCCCGGCAAACGCGCTTGGGCGGACGTGGAGTTCGCCATGCGGATCGCCAAACAAACGAGCGCCCTGGACATCGGCCAGTCCGTGGTCGTGCGACACGGGACGGTGCTGGCCGTCGAGGCGTTCGAGGGGACGGACGCGGCCGTGCGCCGGGGTGGTGCGCTGGCCGGCGGCAAGGGCGGCGCGGTGCTGGGCAAGGTTTCCAAGCCGCGGCAGGACTTGCGTTTCGATGTGCCCGTGATCGGCCCACGCACGCTGGAAACGGCCGCCGAGGCGCGGCTTTCGGTGATCGCGGTGGAGGCTGGCAGGACGCTCCTGCTGGAACGCGAGACCATCGCGGCGTTTGCCGACCGGCACCGGATTAGCGTGGTCGGGGTGGGGCTGGGTTAGTCCAGACGGCCTTCGCGCAGATCGATGGTGTCGAAAGAAGTAACCAGATCGGGACGGTGCGTGATCCCGTCTTCCGCCCGGACTTTAGCGATGAAGGCGGTGGCGTGGTCATTCCAGCCGAACTTGCGAGCGAACTCGTTCCAGACGCGCTTTTGCACCTTGTTGGGTCGCAGTCCACGCTCGAAACACCACTCGGCGATTTCTTCGTCCGTGCCGCCTGCCCGGACGCGTTCACAGAGCGCGTCGAACTCCACGTCAATGAACCCGCACAGGTGTCCGTCGAGGCCTACGCTCAGGCCGAAGTTCGGGCGGTACTCGTCGGGAAGCTGCCCGCGGTGATGCAACCGAATTTTGTCGAGCAGGCGGGCGAAGTGGCAGAGACCGCCCACGCGCTCGCGTGGGCTGCGGAAGGGAGGATGGAGCATGGCGAGGGAATTTGACTCGACCTGCCGCCTCGGCTTACCCCCGGACACTCTCCTCACTTGCCGCCTAAGAAAGCACCTCTCCGCGCGAGGAAGGAGCGGCCACGTCCTGCTCGCGCCGTTCCAGCGCGGATAGCGCGCTGCCCGCCGTCGCGCGCCGGCCTTGTGCCTGACGCCAGCAGGCTGCCGCCAAAAAGAGGGCGTCGAGCACCAGGAAGCCACCACGTACCCTTCGCCGCCAACGCCACGTCCGTAGGAATGCAACCCTTTGCCGAGCACGTAATTCACCCCGTAGGACGCCATGACCACTGCGGCGAAACACACGACGCTGGCCACCGCCATGCCGAATTGCCCCCACCACCCGCGATCCGCCCGTGGATGGCCACGATGTAGACACAGCAGCGTGATGAACGCCCAGGTTTCCTTCGGGTCCCAGCCCCAGAACCGGCCCCAGGAGTAATTCGCCCAGACCGCGCCCAGGATCGTGCCCACGGTGATGAGCAACACGCCGAGCTGCAACACCCGGTAGAGCCAGAAGTGCAACACGCTGTCCGCGCGGGCCTCGACGGGGTTGAGGATGTAGCGCGCTAGCAGGATGTGGCCGAAAGCCATGCCGAGGGTGAACGCTCCGTAGCTGGCCGTCTCCGGAGGACGTGGGTCCTCAGCCAGAAATTACTCCGCAGCACGGGCTGGAGCGGTTCGATGGCCCCGGAGAACACCACGGGCAGTTTTTGCACGAGCAGCAGCACGAGGCACCCGACCGGCAGCGCGGCCAGCAGGAAGGTCGTTCCCCGGTAGCGTGCGTAAAAGGCGAACCCCAGCGCCGCCACGACGAACGCCACCCAGATCATCACCTCGTACATGTTCGTCACCGGCGGACGGCCCGCGATGATGCAGCGCAGCACGATGCCCGTCGCATGCAGAGCCAGCCCGACCAGTCCCAGGCCAAGCCCTGTCCAGCGCAACGCACGGCGGAAACCCGTCAACCCCGCGCCACCCACGGCCAGCAAGATCGCGGCCGAGCAATACAGGATCGCCGCCCACGGGAACGCGCCGAGGTGGTTGTAGGTGTACTCGTTGGACAGGGCGGGATCGCCCGGATAGACGACCGGGTTGAGCGCGCGCAATTCCTCGCGCAACCCTCGCGCCTGCGAGCCGAATTTATAGCCGTCTCCCGTCCGGTAGGCGTCAAGCGTGTCGTTGAAACGTTGCGCGATGGGCGCAAGTTGCGCCTCGCCGTAAGCCGCGCCCGTCTCGCGCGCACCGCTCAGCCACGCCTTGCCGACGCCGGCCGCACCGCCGGGGGGCGGGATGATGGCGAGATCGTGATTGAACAGACGGTCGAGGAGTTCAGCCGACCGACGACGTTTTCGACCTCCTGCTGCTCGCGGGTCGAGTTGCACATCGCGTCCGCCGGTCCGCAGAGCGCGAATGTCTTGGACCAGAGCGGTGAAAGCGGGCAGGCCGGAGAGTTCCCCGTAGGAAAAATGCCTCTGCTCTTGCGTCCAGCCCGAGCCGCTGCACCAACGGACGGTAGTTGACCAGGACGAGCGGCTCTTTTTTCCAGTCGTGACCGTCGGCCGAGAGGATCGACAACAGGAAGTCGTTGGGACGCCACACGCGGCCGGCCGTGTCCTTATAAACGTCCATGCCCATGAACGAGCCACCCGTGATGCGCAGGAGCGCGTCGTGGGCAAACGTGTCGAGCGGCTTGCGGCGGCCCTCGTCCTGCACGGCGAGCAGTCCCCATTGTTTGAAATCACCCTCTTGCAAGGCGGCGCGGGTGGCGGCCGGAGCCAGGAGCACGAGCAGCGAAAACAGCGCGAGGAAGACGCGGCGGCAGAGGACAGGTTTCATATCGGCGGGCCTCTACGATAGGCCGGAATCGCGGATTGCCAATCGCAACCCTCACCCGCTGGCCGGGCGGTTCCGCTTTTGCGACGGGTCCGGAATCCGCCGTTACATCCGCGGCACGGTAATGCCGCGTTGCTTCATGTACTTGCCCGCCCGGTCGGCGTAAGACACCTCGCAGACGTTGACCGCTTCGAGGAAAAGGACCTGCGCCAGCCCTTCGTTGGCGTAAATCTTGGCGGGCAGAGGCGTGGTGTTGGAGATTTCGAGAGTCACGTGCCCTTCCCATTCCGGCTCGAAGGGCGTCACGTTGACGATGATCCCGCAGCGCGCGTAGGTCGATTTGCCCAGGCAAATGGTGAGGATGTTGCGAGGAATGCGGAAATACTCGACCGAACGCGCCAGCGCGAACGAGTTCGGCGGCACGATGCACACGTCCGTCGTCAGGTCCACGAAGCTCTGCGGGTCGAAGTGCTTGGGATCGACGACGGTGTTGAAGACGTTGGTGAACACCTTGAACTCGTCGCTGACGCGCAGGTCGTAGCCGTAGCTGCTCAGGCCGTAGGAAATCAGCGCGTGCCGTCCTCGTTCGCGGGGCGGCGCACCTGCCGGTCGGCGAACGGCTCGATCATGCCATGTTCGAGCGCCATTTTGCGAATCCAGGTGTCGGGCTGCACTCCCATGACGGATATGAAAGCGGTGCCGCCGGCCGCTGGCAAGCGAGTTTCGTTTGCCTGGGAAGCGTCAATGCTTCTCCAAATGGACCTCGGTGAGTTTCAGTTCGGTCTCGGACACGGTGCCGTGGTGCCCGTACTGGTACGATACGATGCCCACGCCCGGCACCACGCCCATGAAAATATGGTCCGGCCGCGAACGATAACCGACGGCGTACACCGTGCGTGGGGCGGCGGCCAGACCGGTGATGCCCTCGCCCGCAAAGGGCTCCGCCGATCCGACGCGCCAGCAGTATTCGCCGCGCGCCGTTTGTTCGTACGGCCCGTAGCGTTTATCGACGACGAGCGGGGTGTCGAGCAGCACGGAATCTGCGCTCACCAGTTCGTAGGCTTTCAGGTCCTTCGCGCGGATTTGCGCCAGCGTCTTCGCCGCATCGTCGCCCGAAAACAAATGGTATGCGCAAGACCCGACACGCACGATGAGCCAATCCCCCGGCTTCTGACCCGGCTTGTACCATGCCAGGTCTCCCGGATACCCCTTGACCACCGCCGCCACCAGCGAATCGCCGTGACGGACCACCTCGGTGATCTCCATGCGGCACGTCAGCGTTTCCTCTTTGGTCTTGCCGGATTCCGTCCATTTTGTCGGCCCCTGGTATACCCAGAAGTTACCCTTGGCCAACGGCAGCCATTCTTCCTGGGCGGGTGGTTCCGCCGCACGCGCGGGCAGGGACGGCCACAGCAGGCCCGATCCGATTGCCGCGACAAACAATGCCATCTGGCAGGCGCGTGGGATTTTCATAGAGGCTTGACCGAATCCGCCATCGCGCCGACCACGTCGAAGCCCGAGGCGGTGAGCTTATCGGACCGGCCGTGGGCGATGAACATCACGTACCGGCCCGGGACGGGGGCGAAACACATAAAAACGTAACTCGTGGGCACCGGCCCCACTTTGCCGTCCACCACCTCGATGAAGCAATCGACGCCGGAGCCGAGCTTGCCGGTCTGCAACGGGCGGATTTTGGTGCCGGTCATTTTTGCGTTCGAGACCGTTTCCTTGACCATCGCGCCCAGGTACGACTTGGCGGGTTCCGGGCCGGAGAAGTTCCCAGCCAAAGCGAGGGTGGCCGAATAACCTGCGGATGAGTCATCGGGCGCGCAGAGCAACTGCCCGCTGCGATCCGCCTTCGCCGTCCAGCCGGTAGGCAGCACGATGCTCACGAAAGAACCATCCGCCGGGAAATTACACGTCTTGGGACCGGCCGGCGTGGCGGTGGGGGCCGGGGTCGGCGTGGGGGTCGGCGTCGGTGTCGGCGTGGGCGTGGGGGTCGGCGTGCCACCCGCCCCGTACGCGAGGGCCAGCACGGGAGCCGGTGGTAGTCCGCAGGCGTTACCGGCGATCCCGACTCCCAGCGAAATCGCAGCCACGCCAGCCAAGAAAGAAGGCCGGGGCGTGAACTGGAAAATCGTCATGGATAATTAATCGGATCAAAGCAGAAAAAGCAGAGGACGGGAAAGGCAAAAAGCCAGCGGAACGCCCGGGCTTCCTTTCTGCCCGCCACCCTCCGTCCTTTCTCAATACCCCGCCGCCTGCCCGTCCTTGCGGCTCTCGCTGGCCCCGGCGTAGACGCGCTGGCCGTCGTGCGTCTGCACCTGGATCGCCTGATAACCGCCGTAGCCGCCGAGATCGAACCGGATGTCGTGTCCCTTCATGCCGCAACCCGCGCGCGACCTCGTAGGGCACGCCGCTTTCCAGATCGACGAACCCCGTCGTGTTCGGGTTCGCCGCCGCGCCGCCTTCGGTCAGCGTGCTGCCCGGTCGGGATCGTTGTTGCCCTCGTGCTGCCAGCGCGCGGCGTCGCCCGCCTCCTGCACGCCGAGGCCGAAGTCGATCATGTTCGTGAGCACCTGCACCTGCCCCTGCGGCTGCATCCCGCCGCCCATCACGCCGAAGGCCAGCCACGGCTTGCCGTCCTTCATCACAAAGCCGGGGATGATCGTGTGGAACGGCCGCTTGCCCGGCGCGTAGACGTTCGCGTGGCCCGGCTCCAGCGTGAAAAGCTGGCCGCGATCCTGGAACATGAACCCCAGTCCCGGGCACGCTGATGCCGCTGCCCATGCCGCGATAGTTGCTCTGGATGAGCGACACCATGTTGCCCTCGTCGTCGGCGGTGCACATGTAGATCGTGTCGCCCTGGTCCAGGTTCGGGTTGCCCGCGTCGTAGGACGGCGCGGCGCGGTCCGGGTTGATGAGCTTGCGGCGCTCGGCGGCGTACTCCTTGGAGATCAGCCCCTTGACCGGCTGCTTGAAGAACGCCGGGTCGGCGTAAAACTTCGCGCGGTCGGCCCAGGCGAGCTTCTTCGCCTCGATCATCGTGTGGAAAGTCTGCGCCGCTCTGGAAGCCCATCGCCTTGAGGTCGAAGCCTTCCAGGATGTTGAGGATTTGCAGCGTGACCATGCCCTGGCCGTTGCCCGGCAGTTCGTACACGTCGTAGCCCCGGTAGTTCGCTGCTGACGGGATCGACCCATTCGGAATGGTGCGCGGCGAGATCGGCCTTGCGCAGATAGCCGCCGTTCGCCTGCATGAAGGCGTCGATCTGGTCGGCGATCTCGCCGTTGTAAAATCCGTCGCGGCCCTTTTCGCCGATGAGCCGGAGCGTGTGCGCGAGCGCCGGGATTCTTGAAAATGTCGCCCTCCGCCGGGGCGCTGGCCGGTCGCGGGCAAGGTGTACGTTTCCTTCCACGCGCCGGGCAGGCCCTTGAAGGCGGGGAGGTTGCGGCCCCAGTAGTAGGCGATGGTCTCGCGTGACAGGGAAACCTTCCTCCGCGTAGTGCATCGCGCCGGAGAGATCGTCGGCGAGGGTGAGCTTGCCGAATTTATCGTGCAGCGTCGCCCAGGCGTCCACGCGTGCCCGGCACATTGATGGGCAACATGCCGGTGGGCGGCAGGAAGTTGCGGTGCAGCTTGGCGACCTCCTCGCGCATCTGCTCGTAGGAAAGCCCCATCGGCGAACGGCCCGAGCCGTTGAGGCCGTAGAGCTTGTTTTCCTTCGCGCGATGTAAACGATGGCGAACAGGTCGCCGCCGACGCCGTTGGAGATGGGTTCCATGAGGCCGAGCGTGGCGTTGGCGGCGATGGCGGCGTCCACGGCGTTGCCGCCGCGCTTGAGCACGTCGAGCCCCACCTGGCTGGCCGCCGGGACGCTGGTGCAAACCATCCCGTGCCGCCCGAGCACGGCCGAGCGCGTGGCGAACGGCTTGCCGACGATGCGGTCCACCTGCGCGGAGCAGAAAGCGAGAAGGCATGAAGGATGAAGGATGAAAGCAGAAAGGCCAGGGCGGCGGTCCGCGCGAAGATTGGGCGACGAGTTTTCATGGTGGAGAGGTCGATGCCCGGCACTGCGCGGGCCGCACGATGAATCGGTCGGGCCGCTCGCCGGGGCCGCACCTATTTCGTTGTTCACAGCCGCAGACCGCACGTAGACTGCGAACAAGATGAAGGGTTCATTTCCGCCCTTCTGCTCCGCCTTCATCCTTTCTTCCATGCACCGCCGCGATTTCCTTCGCCGCTCGGCGCCGCTGCCGCCGCCGGGACGGTGAGCCTGCAAGCGTTTCCGCATCACGCGTTCGCCGCCGAGCGACGCCAAGAACGCCAGCGGACCTGGTCACCCTGGGCGACGACGGGCATCACCACCAGCCGGCTGGCCATGGGCACCGGCACCAACGGCGCGGGCGGCGGGTCCGACCAGACGCGCGGCCTCGGCGTGGACGGGCTGGCCGGCGCTGTTCAAGCTCGGGTACGACCACGGCGTCACGTTCTGGGACACCGCCGACGTGTACGGCACCCATCCGCACCTGCGCCGCGGCGCTCCAGGGCGGCATCCCGCGCGACAAGGTGACGATCCTCACCAAGACCGAGGCGACCACGGCCGATCAGATGCAGCGAGGACCTCGACCGCTTCCGCAAGGAACTCGGCACCGATTACATCGACATCGTGCTCCTGCATTGCCTGACGGACGCCGACTGGCCCTCGCGCCGCAAGGGGGCGATGGCGGTGCTTAGCGAGGCGCGGGAAAAAGGCATCGTCCGCGCGCACGGGGTGAGCTGCCATTCGTTCGGCGCGCTCAAGACGGCGGCGGCGACCGACTGGGTGCAGGTGGACCTCGCGCGGGTCAACCCGGCGGGCGTCTTCATGGACGCCAACCCGGCGGCGGTGGCCGGCGTGCTGCGCGAGATGAAGGCCAAGGGCAAGGGCGTGATCGGCATGAAGATGCTCGGCGCGGGCCAGTTGGCCGGCAAGGCGGACGAATGTTTCCAATGGGCGCTCGCGCAGGAATGCGTGGATTGTTTCACGCTCGGGATGAAAAACCCGGACGAGTTCCAGCGCACGATCAAGCAGATCCCGGCGGCGAGCACCCGGGGGTAGGGAGAGGTTTCCTCAACGCGTCGGCGGCGCGAGCGTGAACGTGTTAAACGAATGCGCCGGCAACGACACCGGGGGCGTGGTCCGGCCGTCGATGTTCAGCGTGACCGCGTGTGCGGCGTTGGCGGAGTTGGCCAATACCACCACCACCCCGCCGTCGGGATTCACGAAGGCCACCCGGTCGCTCCAGCCGCTCTCGGTGGCAACGACGTGCGCGCCGGGCTCGACGAAGGCCGAGAAGTGTTTGTAGCAATAATAGTAGGGCGTGTAGGTGACGCGACCCGTCTTGGAATCAACGACGACCGGCGAGCATTGCGCCCAATTGGCGGTGCTGCGGCCGGTTTCGTCCAGGACGAGATTCCACACGAGGTTCGAGCTTGCCCCGGCCTCGAACCACTTCCGCGCCAGTTCGAACTGGGTTTGTCCAAAAGCCCAATCGTTGGAATTGGTCTTGCCGCATTCGGCCTCGCTTTGCATCAACTTGAGGTCCGGGTGGAGGAAATGGGTCTCGCGCATGGTCGTGTCGCCGTACCACTGGCAGGCCAACCCGGCGACGTACTTGCGCGCCTGCGGGTCCAGCAGCGATGGCGCGGTCCAGTAAGCATACCCGCCGCGGGCCGAGTCGTTGATCGTGCCGAGGAAAATTTTGGCATCGACCTTCTCCCGGGTGAACGTCGGCCCGAGGTGGTGGCCGATGAACCGGGCAAGTTGCTCGCCCGTCCACTGGCAGGACGTGTACTTGCTCGCGGTGACCGGCTCGTTCTGGGGCATCACCATGCCGATCTTGATGCCGGCCGCCTCGTACGCTTGCACGTAACACGCAAAATACAGCGCCAGCGCGTCGAAGGTCCTGGCGTCGTCCTTGATGTGGCCGCCGATCAGATTGGCGTTGTCCTTCATCCACGAAGGCGGCGACCACGGGACCGCCCACAACGCCAGGTCGGGCCGGATCGCCAGGGCCGCCTTGATGTAGGGAATCAACCGCTCTTCGTCGCGGTCGATGTTGAAGTGCGCCATCGCGTAGTCTTCCGGTGTCTCGTCCAGCGAGTAGAGCGTGATCCCGTAGTCGCTCGCGCCGATGGGCGTGCGGCAGAGGTTCAGCCGCAACCCGGTGTGGGCGTCGAAGAGACTGCGCATCACCGCGTCGCGCTCGGCGGGCGGGAGCGTTTCCAGGGCCTTCCAGCCACGCTCGTTGAAGCAGCCGCCCCAGCCGTCGATCACTTGCAACCGGCGTTTGGAATCCACCAGCACCGCCGCGTTCGGGACGGTGGATACCTCCACCGTGTCGTGCAGCGGTATCTCCGGCTGGTCCGCCCAGAGACTCGTCTGCGTGCTGCACTTCCAACGCAGCATTTCCGCACCCCGGACTTCATCGGTCTGCTGGAAGCCGACGGCGAGGAAGGAGGCCAAAGCAGCGATCAGGGTGGGACGGCGGGACGAAAAGAGTCGGGGAAGTCTCATCGGGAGAACAAAGCCATCACTCAATACGACCCCGGCAGCGGTGGAGCCTGCGGCGGCATCGGTGGCGGGGTTCCGGCCACGGCACTCTGGTTGAGACCGAGCGAATTGGACACCTGGAGGGTCACGTCCACGCCGCCGCAGAGATTCGTGTAGAGGCTGCCGATGCTGAAAATGGGCCCCCACGGGATGCCCCACCAGCCGAGCAGCAGCGTCAGTCCCGTCCAACCCAATCCCTTGACGACCCGGTTCTCGCCCGGCCGCACGAAGTAGATGTCCGACGCGCGGCGGAACGTCATCACCACGACCGAAAACGTGTATTTGTAATACACGAACCGTCCGCCGAGGTCGAGTTGGTGCCGCAGTTCCCCGTGGGTCATCCCCTCGATTCCTTGAATTTTCGTTGCCATAGAAAACGAATCAGCAGGGTGTGTTCCTATTGGCCTTGACTTTCAGGTTTACCCGGCGCGGTGGTGGTCAGTTTAACGTGGTAGAGCGAGGTGCGGGCCGTGATGAAGAGTTCGTCCCAATCTTTCGCACCGAAGCACAGATTGGCCGGTGATTCGGGCACGAGGATTTTTCCCAGCCGCGTCCCGTCCGGCGCGAAAATCTGGATGCCGTCGTCCGCGCTGGAAAACAGGTTGCCGTGCCGGTCGCAACGGATGCCGTCGGGCACGCCCTTGTCGATCTGGCAGAACACCCGGCCGTTCGTGAGGCGGTTGTCGGCGGTCACGTCGAAGACGCGGACGTGTCTGGGTTTCCCGCTGTCGGCGATGTACAAGAGTTTCTCGTCCGGAGAGAAACACAGGCCGTTGGGCTGGTCGAAATCGGTCGCCACAGCGCGGAGTTCGCCCGTTTGCTGATTGAGGCGGTAGACGTTGTTAGTGGCTTGTTCCCTGGGAGCCTTGCCGAGGCCATACGTCGGATCGGTGAACCAGACCGTCCTATCACTCTTCACCACTATATCGTTGGGTGAGTTGAAGCGTCTTCCTTCAAATTCTCGGGGAAGTATGACGACATAACCGACTTCCAGATCGTGTCGCGTAGGAATCTTGATCCCGGGGATGAAGGTCACTTGGCGGGAGCTGTGTTCGCACGTGTAGAGCCACCCGGCAGCATCGATAAAATTACCGTTCGCGTTTCGACTCGGCTCGCGGAACACAGCGATTCTCTTCGTGACAGGGTCGCACCAGTACATTTTGTCCGCCGGGATGTCGCTGAAGACCAGAAATCTGCCGACCGCATTCCACGCCGGACCTTCGAGGAACTTGAAGCCGCCCGCGAGCTTTTCGACGACGGCATCGTCGGGCACGAGTTGGCGGAACTCCGGTTTTTCCACGACGAGCGATTGGCCGAAGACCGGGGAAGACGCGGGGAGGGTCATCAGCAATAAAACGAAAAAAATGGGACGCATGGTGGGGTTGGGTCGCACCATGTCGCAAAAACGCCGCCAGCGGAAGCGCGGAAACATCGCCCGTGGCGGTTGCTCGCGTGCGCGGTCCGACTTACAGGTGAACTCCTCCCCTCCCCTCCCGACGAACCGATGAAGCTGCTCTCCACCCTGCTCCCTTTCCTCGCGTTGGCCGCTTTCACCGTCCACGCCGCTCCGTCCGACGACCAGTACGTGCTCGGCCCGGATTCGCTCCCGAAAGAAGGCGTGCCGCGCGGCCGGATCGTGGCGATGCCACCCTTCGAGTCTAAAATCTACGCGGGAACGACGCGCACCTGGTGGCTGTACGTCCCGGCACAGTACGATGGGTCGAAACCGGCGTGCGTGATGGTTTTCCAGGACGGCGGGGAAGCCAAGGGCGATCCCAAGCAGCCCGGACCGCTGCACGCAACGTACGTATGCGATAACCTCATCGCGGCCAAGGAAATGCCGGTGACCATCGGCATTTTCATCGCTCCCGGCAATTTCCCCGCGACCGAGCCGGGCGGCAAGCCGCGCAGCAACCGCAGTGTGGAGTACGACACCCCCGACAACACCTACGGGCGCTTCCTACTGGAAGAGATTTTGCCCGAGGTAGGCAAACAGTATAAACTCACCGACTGCCCCGAGGAACGTCTGATCTGCGGAGGCAGCAGTGGCGGCATCTGCGCGTTCAAGGTGGCCTGGGAACGGCCGGACGCTTTTCAGAAAGTGGTGAGTTGGATCGGCAGTTTTACCAACATCCGCGGTGGCTACCATTACCCCTTTCTCATCCGGGAGACCGCACTGAAGGAAGCGGAGCATGCGAACCTGACGCCGGAGGAAAAGAGCGTCCTGGGACTGCGCCGCAAGATTCGTGTTTCGCTGCAAGACGGCAGCGCCGACCTCGACAACGCGCACGGGAACTGGCCCCTGGCGAACCAGGAGATGGCGGCGTCGCTCAAGTTCGCGGGCTGGGACTACCGGTTCACCTTGGGCGAAGGCACACACAGCGACAAGCAAGCCGCGTCGCTCTTTCCCGAGACGATGCGTTGGATGTGGCGGGAGATGAAGTAAAGTCCCCCCTCCGCCTTTCGTCGTTCACCCTTCACCTTTATCTCTTCCGTGTCCTCCGCCGTCCTCAGCGTCACCGATCTCGAAGTCCGCTACGGCGTGCACACGATCCTCGACCGTGCCACCCTCGCCATCAACGAGGGCGACCGCATCGGGCTCGTCGGACGCAACGGCACGGGTAAGAGCACGTTCCTGCGCATCGCCGCCGGCGTCGCCGAACCCGACGCGGGCCAGATCGTCCGCCGCCGCGAACTCGTCACCGGCTACCTGCCGCAGGACTTCCAGCTCGACGAAGCCCGCACGTCGGAGAGCAACATCCTCGACGGCGCGCGCGCCGTGCTCGACCTCATCGACGCCTACGAGAACGAACCGTCGGATTCCAACCGTTCCGGCGAACTCCTCGACCACATCAACCACCTCGACGGCTGGGACGTGGAACACCGCACGAAGGCGCTCATCGACCATCTGGACTGCCCCGCCGCCGACCGTCTGGCGGGCGAACTCTCCGGCGGGGAAAAACGCCGCGTCGCCCTCGCCCGCGCGCTGCTCGCCAAGCCGGACCTGCTCATCCTCGACGAGCCGACCAACCATCTCGACACGTTTTCCATCGAGTGGCTGGAAGGTTTCTTGAAGAACTACCCGGGTACGTGTCTGTTCGTGACGCACGACCGCTATTTCCTCGACCGCGTAGCCAACCGCATCGTGGAGTTGGCCGGCGGCAACTTCCTCTCGCACCAAGGCAACTACACCGCTTTCCTCGAACCCAAGACCGCCCGCCTCGCCAACGCCGAGTCCGCCGGAGGCCGCGCGCCAGAAGTTTCTCAAGCGCGAACTCGAATGGGTCCGCCGCGGCGCCCCAGGCGCGCCGCACGAAGTCCGCGCGACCGCATGGAGCGCTACCACGCCCTCGCCGCCCAGGCCGCGCCCGAGCAGGAACTCGACGTGGACCTCATCATCCCGCCTGCGCCCAAGCTCGCCAATCGCGTCATCGAACTCAAGACTTGCCGGTTTCGATCTGCCCGACGGCCGCACGTTGTTTTCGACGATCTTAACCTCAACCTCGAACCCGGCCAGCGTCTCGGCATCGTCGGGCGCAACGGCATGGGCAAGACGACGCTGCTCAAGGTCATGCTCGGGTTGCAAGTGCCCACGCGCGGCGAGGCGCTCATGGGCACGCGCACGCAGGTCAATTACGTCGATCAGGGGCGCATCCTGCTCGACGAGGATAAGACCGTCTGGGACGAGGTCGGCGAAGGCAGCGAATGGGTCAAGCTCGGCGACGAGCAGATCACCATCCGGGGCTACCTGACCCGGTTCCTGTTCACGGGCGATCAGGTGAACTCGAAGATCGGCTTGCTGTCGGGCGGCGAGCGCAGCCGGGTGATCCTGGCGAAGATTCTCAAGCGCGGCGGCAACGTCATCGTGCTCGACGAACCGACCAACGACCTCGACCTGGCGACGTTGCGCGTGCTGGAAGAGGCGCTGCTGGGTTTCGGCGGCGTGGTGGTTGCCGTCAGCCACGACCGGTATTTCTTGAACCGCGTCTGCACGTCGATCCTAGCCTTCGAGGGCAACGGCCATCTGTATTACGACGTGGGCAACTACGACGACTACACGGCCAAACGCGCGGCCAACGCCGCCGAGGCGGCCCGCTGGCAGGCCGAAGCCGCCCGCAAGCCGTCCTCCGCCGCATCCGCCAAGCCCGCCGCCCCCGGACGCAAGCTCAGCTTCAAGGAAACGAAGGAACTGGAAACCATCGAGGCCGACATCCTCGCCGCTGAGGAAAACGTCGCGCGGATGGAAGCGGAGTTCGCCGCGCCGGATTTCTACGAGCAACACGGTGACCGCTGGAAGGAATTGCAGGCGGAACTGGACGCCGCCAAAAAAGGGGTCGCGCGGCTATATGCGCGTTGGGAGGAGTTGGAAGCACTCCGCGCTAGAGCAATGTAAGAGTCGCTCGTAGAATATGTTACAGGTTCTGAGATATGACTTGTTCACAACATGTGTGAATAAAATTGTTAATAACTATAACGAAAGAGTGTAACGGAAATCGCAGTTTTGTTGGTTGCGTTGCGTTAGTTAGATGGTTATAGTTCCCAGTCAATGAACGACGAACCACACTTTACCCAGGAACAAATAGAGAAGTTCCTACAGAAAGCTTTGGGACGTCGTCATGCCATTTCGTTGGAGTTTAACTCTACATGCATCAACGAAGAGAAAGTGGAGGCTGAACTTGCTCGCGTCCGTGAGCGGAAGAAGTTCCTTGAGATCAAACTCCAAGGTGCGGATGAGATTTTAGCCGCATTTAACGATCAACGCGGAAGCACTGATGGTACCCCATCGCTAGTTGGACTTGGCAGGTTTGCCGGCATGGATTTGAAGATGGCACTCACAACAATCTTCGATGAGGAGCGGAACGTGTGGTTCTCAGTACCAGAGCTAGCACAGAAAATTCTCGCGAATGGCTTTGATGGCAAGATTAAGCATCTCAACCCGTCAATACACGCTGCTTGCAAACGTTTCGCTGAAAAAAGGCATCTTGATAAAGCGATAGGGGTAGACGGTTTCGTCTACCGTTTCGCTGACCTCACAACGCGCATAGAGGCCGCGCTGGAATGGGGTACAGGCTCAGAATTGAAGGAGGGCGAAGAGGAATGAAGAAGGGGGCCGGAACGCCTTGGAACGTTCCGACCCCCAACCAATTTAATCGAAATGGGGACGTAGCTTAACGCTAAAGCAGGGGCCTAAGAAACTACCGCATGCGGGTTGGAATCCCGCCGTCTCCATCTGACTTTTTTAACCGCACGTGTGGCGAAACTGGCAAACGCGTCAGCCTTGGAAGCTGGTGGCCGCCTGTGATTAGGAGAACGGCCTTGCGGGTTCAAGCCCCGCCACGTGCACCTTTTACTGACAACACCCTATATCTGACGAGCAGAAAAGTCAATTTTGCATCTTACGTCTTCACCCGCTCGATCTTCGCGCCGAGTTCGGAGAGCTTGTCGTCGATGTGCTCGTAGCCGCGGTCGATGTGGTAGACGCGGTTGATCTCCGTCACGCCCTCGGCCTTCAAGCCCGCCAGGACCAGCGCGGCCGATGCCCGGAGGTCGCTCGCCATCACGGGGGCGGCGCTGAGTTTTTCGACGCCCTGGATGATCGCCGTCTGGCCTTCGATGCGGATGTCCGCCCCCATGCGCTTCATCTCGGAAAGATGCATGAAACGTTGCGGAAAGATGTTTTCCGTCACCGTGCTGATGCCGCTCGTCGTCGCCAGCAGCGCGCACATCTGCGCCTGCATGTCCGTCGGGAAGCCGGGATAGGGCTCGGTGGTCAGTTCGAGCGACTTCGCGCCGCCGTTGGGCCGGACGGTCACGGTCTTGGGTGTCGTGTCCACGTGGAAGCCCGCCGCGCGCAGCCGCTCGGAGGTGGATTCCAGGTGCTCGGGAATGACGTTCCTGAGCGTCACGCCGTTGCCGCAGATCGCCCCGGCCACCATGAACGTGCCCGCTTCGATCCGGTCGGGGATGACCTCGTGTTCCGCGCCGTGGAGTTCTTTCACACCTTCGATAATGATCCGGCGCGTGCCCGCGCCCTCGATCTTCGCGCCCATCGCAATGAGGAAATTGGCGAGATCGACGACCTCGGGTTCGGCCGCCGCCGCCTCGATGACGGTGGTGCCCTCGGCGAGCACGGCGGCCATCATCACGTTGTCGGTGCCCAGCACGGTCGAGCCGAACTTCCCACGCAAAGACATGCTCGCGCCGTGCAGTTCGGACGCAAACAGCCGCACGTCGCCGCCGACCATCCGCACCTTTGCTCCGAGCGCCTCGAAGCCGCGCAGGTGCAGGTCGATGGGCCGGTCGCCGATGACACAGCCACCGGGCAGCGCGACCGTGGCTTCCTTTTCGCGGCCCAGCAGCGGGCCGAGCACACAGACCGACGCACGCATCTTGCGCACGATCTCGTAGGGGGCGTGGGTCTTGATGTTCTCGGCCTTGACCGTGACCGTCCCGCTGGCGCGCTCTACCTCCGCGCCCAACATGCTCAGAATCTGGAGCATGTAGTTGATGTCGCTCAGGTCGGGGACGTGATGGATGATGCACTGTTCCCTGGTCAGCAACGTGGCGGCCAGGATGGGCAAGGCCGAGTTTTTCGAGCCGCTGATGCGCACGCTGCCCTGGAGGGTCGCGCCGCCGTGCACGAGAATTTTATCCATCGCCATAAGTGTGTCCGTTAACCCCGATGGTCGGGGCCGGGCATTAAAGCAGGGTTCGCACCCGAGCGCGAGCGGGAAATTCGCGGACCGTCCCGGCTACGTTTTGACCGCGAAGACGAAGCGTTCGACCTCCTGATAATCGCGGACGCTTTCCACGGCCGAAAATCCGGCTCCGGTGAGCAGCTCGCAAACGCGAGGGGCCTGGTCGTGGCCGATTTCCAGGGCAATCCGGCCGCCGGGCGCGAGGCGCTCGTGCGCTTCCGTGACGCAGCGGGCCACCAGCGCCAGCCCGTCCGCTCCGCCGTCGAGCGCGATGATCGGGTCGTGCTGGACCTCGCGGGACAACCCGGCAATCTCCCCACCGGGAATGTACGGCAGGTTGGCGGCGACGAGATCGTACGGTCCGGGGCAGGCGGCCAAAAGGTCGCCCTGGAGCAGTTCCACGCGTTCCGTCAGCCCGAGGCGGGTAGCGTTGTCGCGGGCGAGACGCAGGGCGTTGCCCGAACGGTCCACGGCCTGGACGCGGGCGTTCGGACGCTCGGCGGCCAGGGTCAGCGCGATGACCCCCGAACCCGTGCCCACGTCGATGCAACGGGCGTCATCGGGCAGTGGCAGCTTGAGGATGAGTTCCACCAGCCGCTCGGTCTCCGGGCGCGGGACGAGCGCGCGGCGGTCGCAGAGAAATTCCCGCCCGTGGAACTCGACGGTGCCGAGCAGGTGCTGGAGCGGCTCGCCCTGCGAACGTCGTTTGACGAAGTCGCGCAACGTGTCGAGTTCCCCCTCGCTCAACGGCCGGTCGAAGACCATGTAGAGGTCCATCCGGCGCTTGATGCCCAGGACGTGGGCGAGGAGCAGGTCGATGTTGAGCCGCGGACTCTCGACGCCCCGGTCCGCAAAATACTTCGCGGTGGTTTCGAGGACTTGGAGCACGGTCTTCATCGAGGACCGGCAGCTTGGACCAACCCGCCGGCGAACGCAAAGCGGCAATGCGGCCGTGCCTTGCATCGAGGAGAATTTTCCGCTAATCAGTTCTTCCGGTGAGCATCAAGGCATTTTCGACGGGTTACATCCCGGTGGAGGAATATCTCGCTGGCGAGGAACTGAGCGAGATCAGGCATGAGTATCTCGGCGGCGTGGTTTACGCCATGTCCGGAGGGAGTGAGCCGCACTCCATCATCGAAGTGAATCTTGTCGGGATGCTCTACGCCCGATTGCGCGGAAGACGCTGCCGGCCTTTTGGCCCAAACATGAAGGTACTCCTCCACCCTCAACCCAGCGGTCGCGCCTACTACTATTATCCCGACGCGATGATCGCCTGTGATCCCACCGATGTGGGTCACGGCTGGCGCGAGCGGCCCGTTGCGCTTTTCGAGATCGCTTCCGAGAGCACGCGTCAGATCGACGAACGCGAAAAACGCGCTGCGTACCTCCAGCTTTCCAGCCTGGAAGCTTACGTGCGCATCGAACAGGACCGGCCGGAGGTCATCGTGGAACGACGCACCCTGGAGGGTTGGAAACTCGAACGCATGTCCGGTCTGGAGACCATCGCTCAACTCCCTTCCATCGAGATCGAACTGCCGCTCGCGGAACTTTACGAGGGTGTGATGTTCCCGCCCGTAACGGATGGCTTGGCTGGCGCTTAAAATTTGTCTGGTTCACCCCGGTGCCGAAATGGAATTCCATTTTGCCTGCAAGCCGCCAGACTAATACGTTCACTATCACCAATGAAAACGACTGCCATCCGAATGACGTTTTGCGTCGCCCTAGTCTGGCTAGCGTTTCACACTGACAGCGCCCGCGCGCAGAACCAGCAGGAGATGAACCGGCAGGCCGAACAGGAATTCAACACGGCCGACGCTGAAATGACCAAGGTCTACAAAGAACTGGTCGGCAACATGAGCAAGCAGGACCTGGAAGAACTCAAGGCAGCACAACGGCTATGGATTCAGTTCCGCGACGCCCAGGCGAAGTACGAAGCCGACGTCGCCGCACGCGGGGGCTCATTGTTCCCGACGATCTACGACGAACGGCGCGCGGCCATCACCAAGGCACGCACGGCGGAACTCAAGAAAGTTCTCAATCACGACTGACGGCAGCAGCGGTCGCCTCACGTCGCCAGCGTGGCGGCGGCGAGGCGTTTTTCCATATCCTGCGTTTGGAGCGAACCGATCATCTCACCCAGGTCGCCTTCCACGAAACGGTCCAAATTGTAGAGCGTTAGGTTGATCCGGTGGTCGGTCACGCGGTTTTGTGCGTAGTTGTACGTCCGGATTTTTTCCTCCCGGCCGCCGCTGCCGATCTGGCTTTTGCGGTGAGCGCTGTACTTGGCTTCCTCTTCGGCCTGCTTGCGTTCGAGCAAACGGGCGCGCAGGATACTGAGAGCCTTTTCCTTGTTCTTGATCTGGCTGCGGCCGTCCTGGCAACGCACGATAGTCCCGGTCGGGATGTGCATCACCTGCACGGCGCTGTCCGTCGTGTTCACCCCCTGCCCGCCCGGACCGCCGGCGCGGCAGACCTCGACGCGGATTTCGTCGGGCTTGAGTTCGAGTTCGACTTCCTCGGCTTCGGGTAGGACGGCCACCGTCGCGGTGGAGGTGTGGATGCGTCCTTGTGCCTCGGTCGCTGGCACACGCTGCACCCGGTGCACGCCACTCTCGTAGCGCAACCGCCGGAACACCGACTCGCCCGACACGCGGAAGACGACCTCCTTCAAGCCGCCGAGTTCCGACGCGCTGGAATCCATCGGCTCGATCTTCAGCCCGATGCCTTCGACGTAGCGCGTGTACATCCGGAAAAGGTCGGCCGCGAACAATGCCGCCTCGTTGCCGCCGGTGCCGGCACGGATTTCCACGATGGCGTCGCGGTCCTCGTTGGGGTCGGGCGGCAACAGCGCGAGCTGGATGGCGCGGTCCAGCCGGACGAGTTCGGCGTCGAGGACGGGGAGTTCCTCGGCGGCCATCGCGGCGAGTTCGGGGTCGGCATCGCTTTTGGCGAGTTCGGCGTTCTCCTCGCGCTGAACGGCGGCCTTCTGGCGGGCATCCCAGGAGTCGAGCAGTGTCTTGAGCTGTGCGTGCTCACGCATAGCCGTGCGGGCGCGCACGGGCTGGTTGAAAATCGCGGGATCGGCGATGGCGTTATCCAATTCGCGGAAACGCTCGGCCTTTTTGGCGATGATCGGACGGAGGTCCATCTGGCGGGTGGGAAATCGTTAAGGCAGGAACACGGCAAAACAAAACGGTGGGAGCGCGTTGAAGGCGCTCCCACCGTTGCGGGAAATCAGACTGAAAACGCTAGCCGCGCTTGCGAGCGAGGGAACCGGCGGTGCCGAAGCGGCGCGAGAATTTTTCGATGCGTCCCGCCGTGTCGATGAATTTCTGTTCGCCCGTGAAGAACGGGTGGCAGGCGGCGCAGATGCCGATCTGCAATTCTTTGCGGGTGGAGCGGGTGTGATAGACCTTGCCACAGGCGCAGCTAATGGTGGTCTCGTTGTAATTGGGATGGATATTTTCTCTCATGTGGCTCTCCGGTGGCAGGGGGGTTGATCGCCCTGTATCGCCGGGACGATTAACATAACCGATCCCCGGCCGAGCGCAAGGGATTCGCACCGGCTGCGGCCGTCCTCATTTCTGCTATGTTCTGGTGTCTATGCAAACGATGCCCGCCCTCGTCAAACGCCGCTCCGAACCCGGCCTCTGGCTCGAAGAAGTCCCCGTCCCCGAAGTCGGCATCGACGACGTGCTCATCCGGGTGTTAAAGAACTCGATCTGCGGCACCGACGTACACATTTACAACTGGGACGATTGGGCGCGCAAAACGATCCCGGTGCCGATGGTCACGGGCCATGAATTCGTCGGCCGCATCGAGGCCGTCGGCAGTCACGTGCACGATTTCCATCCCGGCGAGATCGTCTCTGGCGAGGGCCACGTCGTCTGCGGGCATTGCCGCAACTGCCTCGCGGGCCGCCGCCACCTTTGCCCGAACACCAGCGGCATTGGCGTCAACCGGCCCGGCGCGTTCGCGCAATACCTCGCCATCCCGCAGCAAAACGTTTGGCATTGCGATCCCAACATCCCGCTGGAAGTGCTCTCGTGCTTCGATCCGCTGGGCAACGCGGTCCACACGGCGCTTTCCTTCGACGTGCTCGGCGAGGACGTGCTCATCACCGGCGCGGGTCCCATCGGCTGCATGGCCGCCGCGGTCGCGCGGCACGCAGGCGCGCGTTACGTGGTCGTCACCGACGTGAACCCCTACCGGCTCGACCTCGCCACGAAACTCGGCGCGACCCACGCGGTCGATGTCAGCAAGGAATCACTGGCTGACCTGCAAAAGACGCTCGGCATGAAGGAAGGTTTCGACGTGGGCCTGGAAATGAGCGGCAACGCGCGCGCCTTCAAGGACATGATCGCCAACATGTGCCACGGCGGCAAGATCGCGCTGCTGGGCATCGGCATCCACGGCGAGGCCGGGGCCATCGACTGGGACACGGTGGTTTTCAATAGCCTGACCATCAAAGGCATCTACGGCCGCGAGATGTACGAGACGTGGTACAAGATGACCGCCATGATCCAGAGCGGCCTGGACATTTCGCCTGTCATCACTCACCGCTTTCCCTACATGCAGTACCAGGAAGGCTTCGAGCTGATGCGTTCGGGCAAGAGCGGAAAAATCGTGCTCGACTGGCAGGAAGCGGCGTAAATGAAAATCGTTCTCCCCGGCGGCAGCGGGCAAATCGGCACGGTGCTGGCGCGGGCGTTTCACCGCGACGGGCACGAGGTGATCGTCCTCAGTCGCCGGATGACTCACCTCGGCGAATCCCCACCTTGGCGGGTGGCGGTCTGGGACGCTCGCTCCGCCGGAGCCTGGGAGAGCGAACTCGAAAACGCGGACGCCGTCATCAACCTCGCTGGCCGCAGCGTCAACTGCCGCTACACCCCAGCCAACCGCAAAATCATCAAGGATTCGCGCACCGTTTCCGCCCACCTCGTCGGCGAGGCCATCGGCCGCCGCAAACGTCCGCCGCGCGTCTGGCTCCAGGCCAGCACGGCGACGATCTACGCGCACCGCTACGACGCGCCCAACGACGAGTCCACCGGCATTCTTGGCGGCGGCGAACCCGGCGCGCCCGACACCTGGAATTTCTCCATCGACGTGGCGAAATCCTGGGAGGCCGCCGCCGAGAGCGTTCCCCTGCCCGCCGGGACGCGCCGCGTGCTCCTGCGTTCGGCCATCACGATGAACGCCGATCCCGGCAGCGCCTTCGCCGTGCTGCTCTCTCTGGTACGCGTCGGCCTCGGAGGCACGGAGGGTGACGGCCGGCAATTCGTCTCGTGGATTCACGAGGAGGATTTCGTCCGTTCGGTCTACTGGCTCATCGAACATCCCGAACTCGACGGTCACGTGAACCTCGCTGCACCCCACCCGCTGCCGAACGCGGAGTTCCTGCGCGCGTTGAGACGGGCGTGGGGAATGCCGTTCGGAATGCCCGCCGCGCGCTGGATGCTGGAGATCGGCGCACTTTTCCTGCGCACGGAGACCGAACTGATCCTCAAAAGCCGCCGGGTGGTTCCCACGCGGCTGGAACGATCCGGGTTCGGCTTCCACTTCCCCGATTGGCCGGAAGCTGCGCGCAACCTGTGTCGGCGTTGGCGGGAACGTCGATGATCGTGGTCCGCCACGAGGTGAAAGTCCACGCGCCGGCCGTGCGGTGTTTCGACCTGACGCGCAGTGTGGACCTGCACGTGGATTCGTCCACGGAAATCGGTGCCCTGGCCGTGGGCGGGCGGCAGCGCGATCTATCGGAGGACGGGGACACCACGACATGGTCGGCGCGGTTTTTCGGGGTGCGCTTTCGGATGACCACTCGCATCGAGAAATTCTCGCCGCCCGCAGGGTTCAGCGATCATCTGATTGGCGGGTTGTTGCGGCAATTTGCGCACACCTACCGCTTTGCGCCGACGCCAGATGGCGGCTGCACGATGTCCGATGAGTTGACGGTCGAAGCGCCTCTTGGGCCGCTGGGCTGGTTGATCGAACGCCTCTACCTCAAGCGCCGGATGCGATACCTGGTGTCCCGGCGTCTCGCGCACATCAAGCGGGTAGCCGAAACCGACGATTGGCGGAACTACCTCGACTAGGACAAAGGTGAATCCGGCGACACTCCCGCCAATTAGTCATTCCACCGCTGCGGCAGCGTGGGGTTTGCCTTCGAGTTCGAGCACCATGCGGTGGATGTGACGGTATTTCTGGTGGCCGCGCAACATCCTTAGACTCTCGGTAGGGTCACCCCAACGCAGGACTTCGATGTTCACCCGCCGCGTCCCCCAGGCGTTCATGGCGGTGCGGGTCGGCTGGTAGAGGTCGATGGTGTTGCGTCCGGCCAGCGCCCAACCGTAGTCGTCCACCTTGTAGACTTGCCCCGTCGCCGCGATCCGGAAAACCGTGCCCGCCGGCCACCGCGACCAATCCGCCGCCGCGCTGCCGACGCCGGTGGTGGGAACCGGCAGATGATCTTCATAGAGATTGCCGGTGCGGCCGACCTCGGTCAGCGGAGTGCCCGGCGGGATTGGGTACGCCACCGCCCCGGGGACGTGGTAGCCGCTGCCCTCGGCGACGGGTACGCTGGCCGCCGGGCGAATGATAGGTCCGTGGTAGCCGCCTTCGTCGAGGTCTCTCATCTGGTCACCCGGCAGGATGATCGGTTGCGGCGGGCCGACCGCCACGGAATTGGGTGACAATGGCGTGTCGTTGATCGCCGCCGCGCCGCGCAGGGTGCCGCCCAGCGCGTTGTGATTCCCATATTCCAGGTGATCGGACTCCGTGTGCGTGTAAGCCGTCGTGCGGACGGACTGGACATTCGCGCGGGCCAGCGGTGTCTCGTAAGGTGGCAGCGGATGCGTCGTGCCGCAGCCGGCCAGCCCCACCACGAACAGCAGCGGCCATGACCAGCGCACCAACAGGAGAAAGGTCGTCCGGGCCATCGGTGCCAACGATACCATTTTTCGAGTCCGCGAGCGCGAGATTTTTTCGCACACGCCCACCTCCCGTCAGCTTCGCTTCCAGCGCCGCCACGAATACAACCGGCTCTTGAGATACTCCTTCGGCGTCTCGCCGCGCACCGGTTTGAACCAGTGCCGCAGCCGACGGCTCGGGATCGTCGGTTCGTAACCCAACGGCTCCATCAGGTCGCGGCAATGCCATTCCACCCAGCCGATCTCCTCCGGCGTCAGGAATTTGCGCCAGCGGTCCGCCGGCTCCGTGCTAACCGCGTGAAATCTCTGCTCGGTCGCCGAATTGCCCGCCCACGGCAGCCCGACCTTCGTCGGTTGGAGCAAAACGTCGTCGTACGGCACCTCCAAAAACGCGCACACCCGGCGCATCGCCGCCTCAGGTTCGCGCAGGGTCCGCCGGAAGCCGACCACCAGCATCCGGCCCTCGCCGAGCACGCCCTGTGGGTCGCGCCGCTGGACTAGGGCCAGCCGCGCGGCGGTGCGCCAGTGTTTCACGCACAGGTAGATCGAAAAACGCCGCAGCCGCCGGGTGCGTTCGAGCAGGATTTGCGCGGCGAGCAACGCGCGGGGATCGCGGAGGGTCAGGAGCAGTTTCGCGTGCGGAAAACGCCCCAGGATCGCGTCGAGATGGTCGCGGTTGGCCGGCGTTTTCTCCACCCAGCGCCGGATGGTATCCAGCGGCCGGCCGAGCGTGGTGGCGTAGGTCTCCAAGAGAATCACCAAAAGGTCGCGGCCGGTGTTGGCAGGATCAAACGCCGCTTCCTCGAAGCATCGTTTGAAACCGGCTGTGTCGAGATGGGCATAAGAACGTTTGCCCCATTTGCATGGGCCGCCGAAGAGGACGTTGGCCAGCGACTGGCCCGTGAGATAATCGACCTGTTCGCGGCGCGAACGCCTGCCGTATTTGGTCAGCACGGTGGGGAAATAGGCCGTTTCCTCGGGCAGCACGAGAAGGTCGCGGTGGCCGTCGAGCAGCGAGACGAGCAGGGTCGTGCCGGACTTGGCCGGCCCGGCGATGAAACACGCGCGTTGCTCGAAGGGCAGCGCGGCGGGCCGGATGGCAGCAGACGGCTCGGCGTTCATCGTTTCGCGCGCAGGCTATACACAGACATCGCCGCTTGCCAAGGGAGACTGCCCACAACGCCAACGGTTTTCCCTTGCCTCCGCGCCGGTGAACTGGAAAAATTCACGCGACTGCACCCATTTGGCCGCGCGCTCCATGAATACTCTCAGAACTTCCCGTCACTGGCGACAGAACACCCGATGGTTGATGACCTTGTTGATCGCCGGGTGCATGGTCACGGCGGCGGCTGCCGCGGAGACGCCGACGGACGACGACGTGAATGTCGCCACGGAGAAGGTGGTCAAAAAGGCGACGCCCAAGTTCGTCGAAACGCTGCTCGACAAGCTCGAACTCGACTACAAACCCAGCGGCAAGAACGGCTACCTCATCAAGCTCGAAAACGTCAAAATGCTCGTGCTCATCGAGAACAGCGGCGGCCTCATGCTCTACTGCGGTTTCCAAGGGGTGAAGGTGAACACCACGAAGATCAACGAGTGGAACAAGAAGCACCGTTTTTCGCGCGCTTACATCGACGATTCCAATGATCCCGTACTCGAAAGCGACCTCGATTTCGACGGCGGTGTCACCCTCGAATCGCTGAAGATTTTTATCACGGTGTTCAAAGCCTCGGCGGTCGAGTACAAGAAGTTTCTCGCTCCTTGAGCGTTGGCGGCGTTCGGATTTAGCCACAGAAGGCACAAAGATTACAAAAAAGGGTTTGAGACCTCAGTTCTCTACTTTTTGTGATTTTTGTGCCCTTTGTGGCTAAATTCTCTCCGCCATGCCCGACCTTTCTGAAATGCCCGCCGGCCTCATTGTCGGCATTGACCTCGGAACGACCAATTCTCTTGTCGGCGCGATGGACGCCGGCTTTCCGATCCTGCTCGCCGACGCTGACAGCCATCGGTTGACGCCCTCGGTGGTTTCCTTCGCGCTGGACAGCGAAGCGGTCGGACGCGGGGCTCTCGCCGGGCGAACATCGCACCCGGAACAAACGATCTATTCCGTCAAACGACTCATGGGCACCCGCGTCGGCGAGGTGGACACGAGCGACCTGTCTTATCGGGTCGGCGGTGCGCCGGGCGGACCCGCAAAAGTATTGATCGACGGAAAAGAGTTTCCGCCGGAGGAAATTTCTTCCCGGATTTTACGCAAACTCAAGACGGACGCGGAACTCGCCCTCGGCGTGCCGATCAATCGCGCGGTCATCACTGTCCCGGCATATTTCAACGACGCCCAGCGCAATGCCACCAAGGCCGCCGGAGAGCTGGCCGGCCTCCGCGTCGAGCGGATCGTTAATGAACCTACGGCCGCCGCGCTCGCCTACGGCCTGACCCGTCTCGGCGACAAATCGAAGATCGCCGTCTACGATCTCGGGGGCGGAACGTTCGACATTTCGATATTAGAGCTTGATGCGGGCGTCTTTCAGGTGCTTTCCACCAATGGAAACACACGCTTGGGTGGGGATGACATTGACACGGCTTTGGCCGAATGGCGCTACAACGAATTTTCCGCCAGCGTGATGGATCGCACCGTTTCGATGCCCCACTTCGTCGAGATGGCACGCCAGGCGAAGATCGTTCTTTCCACGGAGGCAATGACCCAACTCCCCGTGCAGACAGGAGGTTACTGGCTGAAGCGCGAGAGGATGGAATCACTCGCCCGTCCCATCGTCGAACGCACCCGCGCCCACTGCCTGCGCGCCCTCGCCGACGCCAAACTTTCCCCCGGCGAACTCGACGCCGTCATCCTCGTCGGCGGGGCCACGCGGATGCCGCTCGTGCGCACGCTGGTCGCGGAGATTTTCGGCCGGGAACCCGACACCTCGCAAAACCCCGATGAGGCCGTGGCGCTCGGCGCGACGATCCAGGCCGGCATCCTTTCCGGCGCGGTGCTCGACGTGGTCCTGCTCGACGTGACGCCGCTGTCCCTGGGCATCGAGACGTTCGGCGGCCTGGCCAACGTCATCATCCCGCGCAACACCACGATCCCCACGAAAGCGGGCGAGATGTTCACCAACCCCGTCGCGGGCCAGCGCACGATGGGCATCCACGTCATCCAGGGCGAACGCGAACGCGCGGCGGACAATTGGACGCTGGGCCGCTTCGACCTCGATTTCACGCCGGGGCCGCGCGGGTCGGCGCGGGTGGGGGTGCAGTTCGAGATCGACGCCGACGGCATCCTGCACGTTCTAGCCCGCGACACGAAGACGGGTCAGGAAAAGATCGTGCGCCATCCGCAGCGCCGTGGACGTGAGCGACGAAAAAGTGGAGTCGATGATCGCCGAATCGGTCGAGCACGCATTCGACGATTACCACGCGCGGCTGCTGGTGGAGACCCGTCTGAAAAGCGGCGAGATGCTCCCGGCCGTGCGGCACGCGCTGGAGCTGGCCGGCGCCCGCTTACCCCTCGACGAACGCGACCGCATCGCCGCGCTGGCTGCCGCCGTGGAAGCGGCGATGGACGGCGACGATCTGGACCGTCTGAAAGCCGCCAACGCCGCGCTGGACGCCGGCACGCAGGAACTGGCCACGTTGCTCATCGAACAGGCGATGGACGAGGCGCTGGAACGGCGCGGGCTGGTCTGATGCTTTGTTGGGTAAGCACGCGTTCTCTGTCACGCGCGGATCGGAAACCGCCTGAAAGCGCGCACGGTTTCCCGGATGGCGTTGGGCAAATTCCCCGATCCGCGGAACCCTACCCCGCAGATTTTGGACACCGAGGCAACGGAACTTTGTACGTCGCCCACCCGGGCCGGTTCGTAGCGGATTTCCGACCGGGAACCGGTTTCCGCGAGGATCATACGCACGATCTCGTTGATCGTCGATTGCCGCCCATACCCGATATTGTATACCCCCACCATTTTGGGAGTCGCCGCCGCGAATACGCTGGCCGCCACCACGTCGCGCACGTGGATGAAATCGCGCGTTTGCTCCCCGTCGCCGTAGATCGTGATGGGTTCGCCCGCCAACGCCTGCCGCAGAAACGTCGGCATCGCCGCCGCGTACGCGCCGGTGGGGTCCTGGCGTGGTCCGAACGCGTTGAAACACCGCAGGGAAACCACTTCCAGCTTGCGCGTCTCGGTGAACATCGCTCCGTAGTATTCGCCGTCGAGTTTCGTGATGGCGTAGGGACTGCGCGGCTCGGGCGTCATCGTTTCGAGTTTCGGCGTGGCCGGGTTGCTGCCATAGACCTCCGACGTGCTGTGAAAACAGACTTTTTTCACGCGCGCCGACGCCGCTTCTTCCAGGACGTTGAGATAGCCGGTGACGTTGATGCCCACGCATTCGACCGGGTTCTGCAACGACTCGGCGACGCTGACCATCGCCGCGAGATGGAACACGCAATCCACCCCCTCGACCGCCGCGCGCACCGCCTCGCGGTCCAAGATCGATCCCTCGATGAATTCCGCGTTGAGACCGGCCAGGTTCGCGCGGCGTCCGGAGCGCAGGTTGTCGAGGACGCGGATGTGCGCTTTGCCCTGGAAATGCTCGACGATGTGGCTGCCGATGAAACCGCTGCCGCCGGTCACGAGGATGCGCTTCATGCCCGGAGATCGGGTGGATAGACGCCCGCGCGCACCAACTCCGCCAAGGAGGCCGCGACGACCGGTTTGTCCTCGCGGTAGGTGACGCCGAACCATGTGGCATCCGTCGGCAGGACGCGCACCTGCGCGGTCCCTGCGGCAATTGTCTCCGCCACCGCCGCGGGGATGTAGTATTCCGCCTTCGGGTCGTCGATGTTTGCGCGGAGGAATTGTTCCAGCCCTGTCTCCAGCAGCGGGAACAGCGCGGGAGTGAATCCCCAGAAGTTCATCGACACCGTTTCGCCGCCGGTGTACTCCGCGAACGAACCGTCCGGCTGCGGGCTGCGGATGGGGCCACCGGGCGAGACGCGGCCGATTCCGGTGCGTTCCTCCACTTTTTCCAGCCGTGCGGCGTCATTGACCGCGCAGACACCGCGCGCGACCGACCCATGTTCGGACAAGGTACGGTCGAGTTGGTAGCCGACCATCGCAAAGGTCGCGCGCGCGCCCGCTTCCGGCGTGGCCTGTTCCGCGAAGAAACCGGCCAGCGCGCGGTACGCTCCCGCCCCGTAGAAATCGTCGGCGTTGATGGCGGCGAACGGTGTCCGCACCTCGTCGCGTGCACACCAGATCGCGTGGCCGGTGCCCCAGGGTTTTTGCCGGGTCGCGGACCGTTGGAACCCACCCGGCAGCTCGTCCAGTTCCTGGAAAACGTAGCCGACTTCCGTGCGTTCCTCGAACTTCCGACCCACCACCTCGCGGAACTGGTCCTGGAAATCGCGCCGGATGACGAACACCACCCGTCCGAACCCCGCCCGCAACGCGTCGAACACCGAGTAGTCCAGCAGCGTCTCGCCGGACGGCCCCATCGGGTCGAGTTGCTTGAGGCCGCCGTAACGGCTGCCCATGCCGGCGGCCAGGACGAGCAGGGTGGGTTTCACCCGCCTATAAAGCAGGAAGATACCCTACTGTGCAACCACGAAGAAACGCGTCGCACACCCCCGCCGGGCGACCGGCTCACCTCGCGCTGAGGCGTTGGTCCCTGCGTAAAAAACAAAACATCACGACCGCGAGAACCGCGTGGCCGCCCAGGGAAATCAGCCACGGCACCCGTAACTGCTGGAGGATGCCGGCCACGTCCGCCAGACCGCTCATGGACTGGCTGATCGAGTAGAAAGGCAGCGCAAAGCCGGACAGGCCGAGCCACCACCTGGGCCAATGCAGGGGATTCGATCCGGCGAGGATGCCCACGATGCCGACCATCACCGGAACGATCCAGAACACGAACGCGCCGAGGCAGGCGATCTTGAGCCCGCGCCATTCCAACAAAATGGCCCAGGTCAGCAGCGGGATCAGGAGCCCGGCTCCGAGCACGAAAGGCAGTTGCGGCGTGGGATGCAGGGCGAGGTGCAGCAGCGGCGTGTCGAGCAGGCGTTCCACCAGCACCGCCCAACCCGCCAGCGCCATCAGCCCCAGCACCCCGGTCCACGCCAGGGCGCTCCGCGCATCGCTCGTCCACGGGAGGCGCGACGATGGATCGTCCTGCCGGGCCCGCCGCGCGGAACCGTGCTGTTCGAGGGTCGGCGTGATGATCGCCCCCAGGATCATGGCAATGAGCAACGCCACGCAACCGAACGCGCCCGCCCAGCCGACGGGGATCAGGCCCTGGGTCAGGGCGGTCATCGCCGGTTCGGCCGCGGATAGATCGTGTCCGTGGCCGCCCCTTTCAATAAGGCGGTTGCCCCACTTGAAGAGCGTGCCGTCGCCCAGCAAGGGGAACGTCTCGCCCAGGCTCATGACGATGATCCACGCCGAGAACGCCAGCGCGATGGGCTTGCTGAAGAGGTGGGCGTCCGCGCGTCGCCAGCGCCGCCAGAGGATTTGCAGCAGAAAGCCGATCAGGACGGTCATCACGACCCAGGCGTACCCCGTCAGCGACAGATCGTAGTCGAAGAACCGCACCGTGGCGAACGGGTTCGGCAGACCGTGCAACGGGAGCAATTCCGCCGAGATGGCCCGCTCGACGCCGAGGTGCCCCAGCGGACCCAACCCGAACCTGGACAAGAGCGGGATGATGGAATGCAGCGTGATGACGAGCACCTGCGAGACGGTCCCGGCCACGATCTTTTGCCGGATCACGGTGCCGGCGACCAATCCGATGCCGTGGTGCATCACGGCGGCGGTGGTGAGCAGAAGGTATACCCGGGCAACCACCGCCAGCGGCACCTTGCCCATGACGACGCTCACGACGGTCCACGGCAGGAGCGACGCCACGAGCGTCGTTTCAAGGATGGGTAACCCGACCATGTATCCGACGACCTTGTGCCACGCGCCGAGCGGGGTCAGACGCTGGGTCTCGGTCAACCCTTCGGCCCCTTCGCGCGCGATGCCGACCGCGACGCTGAAGGTGCCCTTGAGCAGCCAGATCAACCCCTGGAGAATGAGGATCGGCGTCCACGCGGCCAGCGCGGCACGCGACGAGTTCATCTCCTTGCCGGCGGCGAAATAAACCACGAGCCAGAGGAAGGCCGCGAGCGGTTGGACCACGAAACTCCATGCCGCCACGCGCAACGGCCGCAGCCGCGCGGTCGCGTAACGGCGCACGATGGGATTACGCCAGATTTGCCACAGCGGCGGGTTGTACGTCGGATTCATTGGCTCCCTCCTACCTGATGCAAGTCCAGCACCACGTCTTCGATGCTGGCATCGACCTCGCGCATCGCCACCACGCCGAGTCCCGCCGCGCCGACCCGCTGGAAAAACGACGCCTGCTCGCCATCGTTCGCGGCGAACAGGCACTCCACCTCGTGCTGACCGACGGCCGCGCCCGGCACCCCACCCTCGGCGGCCAGCCAAGCGAGCAGCGCCTGCGCCGGTCCGCTCGTACGCAACCGCAGACGCCGCTTGCCCACGCCCCGCCGCTGGAGCACCTCGCGCAACGGCCCCGCGTCCACTAGCCGGCCCGCCTGGAGCAGACCCACGCTCGTACAAAGGTCCTGCAACTCCGAGAGCACGTGCGAACTCAAGATGACCGTCGTGCCGCGCGCCGCCTGCGCGCGCAAGGCATCGCGCAACGCCGCCCGCGCGTGCGGGTCCATGCCGCTGGCGGGTTCGTCGAGGATCAACACGAGCGGCTCGTGCAACAGACTCGAAGCAAGCACCAGCCGCTGCCGCATCCCGAGCGAGAGCTGACGGCAAAAGTCGCGCCGCCGCTCGCGCAGATCGACCATTTCGAGCGACGATTCCACCCGGCGGTCGCGTTCGGCTCCCCAGAAGCCGAAACACTCGGCCACGAAACGAAGATATTCTTCCGCGCGCAAATCCTGCGGCAGCGGCGCGAGGTCGGGCATGTAGGCGAGGACGGCACGCGCGGCGTCGGGATCGCGGCGCACATCGCGGCCCGCCAGCGTGATCTCGCCGTGGGTCGGTTCCTGCAAGGTCGCCATCGCGCGGAACGCGGTCGTTTTGCCCGCGCCGTTGGGTCCGAGCAGGCCGAAAATCTCTCCCGACGGCACCTCGAAACTCAGCCCGTGCAGCGCGACCCGGCGTCCGTAATCGACGCGCAGATTGCGGACGCAGACGCGCGCGTCGGTGGCTGGGCGGCGGTCGCTCATAGCTCCAGCGCGGACATCGTCCATTCCACGTCGCTGTGGACGCGTTGTCCACCGTCCACGAGCGCCGTCCGGAGGACTTGCTGCTCGCGTTTCGTGTCGTCTTCCACTTTCGCCAGGCTTTGCCCCAGCGTGGGTTGGATCACCACGACGCCGGGCTTGCGTACCGGCGACGGCTGCGGGTTGAGCAGCCAATACGCCAGGCCCGCGAACACGAGACACGCCGCCGCCCGGCTGCTCCAGGCGGTCCAGTTCGTGCGGCGCGCCGTCGTGGCGGGAAACGCGATGATTTCCGGCCCGGCGGCGGCGTGCAAGATGCGTTCGCGCAGTGTTTCGTTGTCTGCCCCAGGAACGGGTCGGCGAAGGACGGCGGGCGGTTGCGGGAACCAGACTTCCGCAAACCCCTGGCACTCGGCGCAGGATTGGAGGTGCACCTGGAGCGCGGGGGTGAGCAGCGCACCCGCGTCGGCGGATTCCGAGACTTGCTGCTGGCAAGCCTCACAACCTTCCGGCGGCGGGGAAAAAGCGGTGGGATTCATAAGGTGTCGATTCGTTTCTTGAAAAACGGGGTGAGCGTATGACGCGCGCGGAAAAGCAGGACCTTGGCGTTGGCGACGCTGACCTCCAGCGTGCGGGCGATTTCGTCCACGCTCAAGTCCTCCTGCACGCGCAGCCACAGCGCGCTGGCCTGCGCTTCCGGCAGACGGGCGAAGACTTCTCTCCAGGCGTCGGCCGCGCCGTCAACTTCCTGGTGGATGTCCGCCGGCGAACGCAGGTCGGCCGGTTCATCCTTGGGTTGGATGTTCACGACGACGTGATTGCTGCGCCAGAAGTCGGCCAGTTTCCGACGCGCGATCCCGTAGAGCCAACCTGTGAATGGCAGGGCGGCGTCGTAGGAGCGGAGGTTGCGGCACACGGCGAGGAAAACTTCCTGCGCCAGATCGTCGGCATCGGCCGCGCTGCCGCAACGCGTTCCCAGAAAAGCGCGGAGGCGCGACAGGTGTCGGCCGATCAGTTCCGAGCCTGCCGCCGCGTCGCCGGATTGCCAGCGACGCGCGAGCGCGGGGTCGTCCCGGTCAACATTGACCGCAGAGGAAATGGCCAGGGCCGGGCTCATTCGTCGTCGTTCGCCGCTTTCTTGTGGTTTTCGATCTCGCGGGCGAACAGGTCGAACAGTTTCCGCGCTTCGTGCGGTTCCAGGTGGAGTTGCATCGCCAGCCGCGCGCCGTCCTGTTTGAGCGACAGGCGTTCGTCCCACGGCACGCCGCCCACGTCCCGCAGCGAGATGCCTGCCACCATGCCGTCGATCATCCGGGCGGCGCGGCGCGCGGAGCGTTCGCTGTCCAGCTCGGCCGAGGCGTCCAGGTCGAGGTTTTCGCCGGCGGTCAGGACGTGGAAATCCAGGTGCGGCAACAGGCTGAGCAGCTCCGAATCTCGCAGGTCGGGATGGTCCGCCAGCAGACGCTTGATCTCGAGGTCCCCACCGAGCACCTCGTCCGGCCGCGACGTTGCGGCGTTTGCCAGGACGTTCGCGCCGGGTGCCAGCGCCAGTTCCAGGGTCCCGCGCGAAGTGCTGACGATGATCCGCGTGTCGTCGAGCTTGGCGATCCAGATTTCCTTCCCCTCGTGCTGGAAGTGGATGGCCGGAGAGCCCGCGACGGTTTCGATGGAAAGGTTGCGCTTTTTACTGATCGCCTCGAAACGCCGGGAGACCCCACCGCCGTCGGCGGAAAACCGGATGTCCGCCAGGAACGGGAAGGCACCGTCTGTTTTTTGCGGTTCAAACCCGAAAATGGCCAGGGATTCGAGCTTGCCGCCAGGCACGGAGGACCGGTCGCCGGACAACACGCTCAGGATCGGATCGAGGCTGGCGAAAAGCTCCTGCCCGGCGCCCGTGCGGAGGCGCTCGGCGTCGAAATGAACCGACCAGAGCACAGCGCGTCCGGCGACGGTAGGTGGCGGCGCGGCGTTAGTGAGAGGACCGAAAGCCCAGAGCACCGAGGCGGTGAGGAAGAAAGTGCGAAGTTTCATGGATGTTTCGCCGGGGGATTCGTGAATCGAGGCCGAAAGGTTACACAAATTTCTAATTTACCCATCGTTGCCGGGACCTGGAATCGAACAAGTCTGGACCCGACGCCTCTTCCCTACGACAATTCGCCTATGAAGAAACGACGTTTGCTCCATTGTTTGCGTTTCGCGCTACCACTGTTGTTTTCCTGCGCGGCCGGTTTCGTCACCCTGGCTGCCGCGGCTGACCCGGCCTCTCCCCGACTCACCGCAAAACCGGACGCCGCGGCGCTCGCAACGATTTCGGCCGAGGACATGCTCAAGCACGTCAAGGTGCTGGCCAGCGATGAATTCGAGGGTCGCGCACCGGGTAGTCGTGGCGAAGAGCTTTCGGTGGACTACATCAGCGCGCAATTCAAGGCGTTGGGCCTCCGCCCCGGCAACCCCGATGGCACCTACGTACAGGAAGTGCCGCTCGCCGGGATCACGAGCATCCCGACCGCCGCGTTCACCATCGGCGGCAAGACCACGACGCTCAATTATCCCGACGATTTCGTCGCCAGTTCCGAACGCCTCCAGCCAGAGGTCAAGGTGGATAAGTCGGACGTGGTGTTCGTGGGTTACGGCGTCGTGGCACCCGAGTATGGGTGGGATGATTACAAGGACGTGGACGTGCGCGGCAAAACGATCCTGATGCTCGTCGGCGACCCGCCCATTCCCGATCCGAATGACCCGACTAAACTCGATGACAACGTGTTCAAGGGCAAGGCGATGACCTACTACGGCCGCTGGACCTACAAATACGAAATCGCCGCCAGGAAGGGCGCTGCCGCCGCCGTCATCATCCACGAGACTGGCCCGGCCGGTTACCAGTATTCGGTCGTGAAGCTGAGCTGGGCCAAGGAAAACTTCGCCATCGATGCGCCGGACAAGAACATCGGTGCGGTGCCCGTGCGCTCGTGGATCACGCTCGACGTGGCCAGGAAATTATTTACCGACAGCGGGCACGATTTCAACCAACTCCATCAGGCCGCCGTCACCAGGGAGTTCCGCCCGGTGGAGATGGGGATTACCGCCGATTTCGATGTGAAGCAAACCGTGCGCCCCTTCAAATCGCACAACGTGGTCGCCACCCTGCCCGGCAGCGATCCGAAGCGCGCGGACGAGTGGCTCGTCTACACGGCGCATTGGGACCATCTCGGCAAGCACCCGGAACTCAAAGGCGACCAGATTTTCAACGGCGCGGTGGACAATGCTTCGGGCCTGGCCGGCGTGTTGGAAATCGCCAAAGCGTTCCGCGCCGCGAAGCCGGGCCCGGCGCGTTCGGTCCTTTTCATGGGCACGACGGCGGAGGAAGCGGGGTTGCTGGGTGCGCGTTATTACGCCGAGCATCCGTTCCATCCGCTGGTCAAGACGCTCGCCGACATCAACCTCGACGGCATGGGCATCCATGGGAAGACCTCCGACCTGGAGGATATCAGCAACGGCTTCAGCACACTCGACGATCTCCTCGCGGAAGCCGCCCGGGCTCAGGGCCGCACGCTCGTACCCAACAGCCGGCCGGAGAACGGCGGGTTCTACCGCGCGGACCATTTTGAGTTCGCCAAGGCCGGGGTGCCCTCGCTTTACATGAAGTACGGCAAACTGCTGGTCGGCAAGCCGCCCGAGCTGGGGGACCAGTTGGAGACGGAGTTTATTCTCAAGCATTACCACAAGCCGTCGGATGAGGTAACCCCGGATTGGGACCTGTCGGGCGCGGTGCAGGATGCCCAGTTGCTTTTCGAAGTCGGCTGGCAGGTTGCCAACGGCGACACGTTTCCGACGTGGAAACCCGATGCGGAGTTCAAGGCCCGGCGCGATAAGATGATGGCGCATCCCTGATGCGCGGCAACAGGCACGCCTCAATTCCTCACTCGATGCTTTCCTCCGCGCACGGGCGCATGGTCAGCGGCAGCTTCGTTTCCTCGACCCCGCCGTGGGCATGGATCAACTCCGAGAGCCGCCGCTTGAGCGACAGGAACGGACGCGAGATAAACTGCTCCCGGTTGCGCGGGCGCGGGACGGGGTTTTCGATCAATTCCATCACGCGGCCCGGGTTGGCTCCTATGACGAGGATGCGGTCGGACAGGTACGCGGCCTCGTCCAGATCGTGCGTGATGAAGAGGATCGTCACGTCCACGTTTTTCCAGATTTGGAGAAGGTAACTTTGCATCTGCGCGCGTGTCTGCGCGTCGAGCGCGCCGAAGGGCTCATCCATGATGAGGATGCGCGGCTCATTCGCCAACGCACGCGCGATGGCGACGCGTTGTTTCATGCCGCCGGAGAGTTCGTGCGGATAGGATTCGGCGAACGCGTCGAGTCCGACCAGGTCCAGCCACTGGTGCGCCTCGGCATCCGCTTGCCGGGACGATTTGCCACGCATCTTTAGTCCGAACATGACGTTGCGCTTGACCGTCAGCCACGGGAATAGCGTGTAGCCTTGGAAAACCATTCCTCGGTCGGGTCCCGGCCCTGCGACCCGCTGGCCGTCTAGCAGCACCTCGCCGCTCGGTCGCCTCGTCCAGCCCGGCGACGATGCGGATAAGGGTCGATTTCCCGCAACCCGAGGGGCCGACGACGCAGAGGAATTCCCGGCGACGCACTTCGAAGGAAACTGATGCCGTCGAGCACAACCGTTTTCGTATCACCGTGGCCGAAAGATTTTTCCAAACCGTGAATGCTCAGGATCACGGGCCGTGCGCGGATGCGCTCGAAACGCGCGGCGACTTCGGGCGATTGCTCGCGGTAATCGGGCAGCAGGTCCCGGATCGGGACGAGTTTTGGGTCGGGTGTCGGTGCGCTCATCGGCGGACAGCCTTTTTCCTGAACATCGGGACAGCTCCGATCTTCGTTGGAGTCGGGTGGTGCGCGACTCCGAGCACCCGGCTGGCCCGCCGCGACATGCGCTTCCACGGGAAGAGCAGTGTTGCCGATCCACGCCAGCACGAAATCAATGCGACAGGCCGATGATGCCGATCATGGCGATGGCGGCGTAGACGTTGGGAAAATTTCGGTAGCGCGCCTGCTGGTTGATGAAGTACGTGATGCCCGACATCGTGCCGACGACCTCGGCGACGATAAGGTACGTCCACGCCCAGCCGAGCAGGATGCGCATGTCCGTGTAAATCTCCGTGATCGACGCGGGAATCACCACGCCTCGCAGCAGCCGCCAACCCTTCGCGCCGAGCGTCTGCGCGGCCTCGATCAACGCGGGATCGACCCGGCGCACGGTGTTGGCAATAATCAGCACTTGCTGGAAAAAAGTGCCGATGAAAATGATTGCGATTTTCGGGGCGTCGTAGATGCCGAGCACCGCGACGCACAGCGCGCCGAAAGCGGGCGCGGGCAGATAGCGGAAGAACTCGATAAACGGCTCCTGCAACCGCGCGAAAAACCGGTACGCACCGCCGAGAATCCCCAGCGGCACGGCGATCAACGACGAGAGCGATGAACCCCCAGAAGATCGTGCGGATGCTGTGGCCGAGGCTCTGGTAGAGCCACGGTTCGTCAGGCAGGCGCGGCGGCGTCTGGAAGGCCGTGACAAACGCATACGCGACCGCGTGCGGCGGCGGCAGGTAAGGCGGATTGACGCGGTAGCCTTGTGCCGGCTCCGATTTTTGGGCGAGCGCGTCGCGGTTTTCGCGCTCGAAATCGGCGCGTGGTACTTCCACGCCCGTGGAGAAATACTCTACGTTCCCCGGCGCGGTGACCCGCACGAGGGGATGCCAGACGAACGGCACGTAGCTGACCAGTGACCACATCGCCAACGGCAGCGCGAAGGAAAGCGCCGTCAGCAGATAACGCCGCTGGCGCGGCAGTTCTTTCTTCAATCCCAGCCAATCGCGCGTGGCAAACGGCTTTTTTTCGGTGTTAGACATCAGAACAGAAATTCGCCCACCGCGTCAGCGGCCTCCAAAACAAGGTAGGGATAGCTCTCCGAGCCGGTCCCTGGATTCCTTCTGGCTGACCGTTACCGTCACGACACGCTTCCCAGACAAATCCAGGGACCGGCTCGGAGAGCCATCCCTACCTTGGTAGACGACACGGCGCAACGCCGTGTTTACATCCCTTTCAGGATGCTCGGCGCGACATAGTCTTCGGCCTTTTGCGAAACCTTGTAAACCTTGTTGTCCAGGTTGAACTTGTTGCCGATCTCCAGCGAGCCGTAGATCGAGTCCAGCCCGGTGCCTTTTTTCAGCGCGCCCTTCGCTTCGGACACGCGTCAGGAAGTGCGTGCCGGGGATGTTTGTGGCGTATTCGGCAGGGTCAGCGCCCACCTTCGCGGCCATGATCTGATGGCGTCATCGTGCGTTTTGGGGTCCTTGAGATACTCGACGCAACGGTAGTAAACCTTCACGACCTTGGCCCATTCGTCCTTGTGTTGCGAAAGGCTGGTCGGGCTGACCTCCAGCACATCGTAAATGAGTCCCTTGGCCTGCGCGCTCGTGAAAAGTTTCTTGGAGCCCGACTACCTGTTTGAGTGCCTGACCCGATACCGGGTACCACGCACCAACGGCGGCCACCTGGCCCGAAGCGAGCGTCTGCGGGGTGTTGTTGGTCGGCGTCGGCACCAAGGTCACGTCGGCCTGGGTCATGCCGTTGGCTTTGAGCGCCTGCAAAAGCAGCAGATGCTCGACCAGGCCGATCTCGACTCCGACTTTCTGGCCCTTGAGGTCCTTGATCGACTCGATGCCCGGTTTACCGACGATCATGTCGCTGCCCTCACTGAAATCCAGCAGCGCGATGAACTTGCCTTTGGCTCCGGTTGCCCCGGCTCCGAGCGCGTCGGTGGCCACGATGCAGTCGGCGTCGATCTTGCCGGCTGAGTAAGCGTCGATAGAGGCGAGATAATCGAACCAGACGAGGTCCACTTCCACGCCCGCTTCCTTGAACCAATCCTTTTGCTTGGCGATTTCCAGGAGCGTGTATCCCGGCCAATCGGAATAACCGATTTTGAGGGGTTCGGCCGTTGCCGTATTGACCGCGGTACACAGGCCGAACGTTGCCAGAATGAGCGCACTGCAAACTTTCGTCTTCATGGTTTTTTTCATTGAATACTGCGTTGCTGATACATTTCGCAGGTAGCTGCTCGAACGCAAATCGACTGCACTGCGCGCCTAGTTGGGGACACTTGCAATTTAGAGGAATAATGCTAACTTAAGCAGGAGTTACGCACCGTGAGGGTGTTCGACCATCCTTTTGATGAAGGTGGTCACGGCTTGATCGGCGAAGTGGCGTTTGAATTGATACCACGTGCTGATCTGCCCGCGTGAGCGTTGCGTTTCGAGTTTGAGGAAGGCACGGAGCGAACAGAAGACGTGGTTGTGGATGGCTCTTTTCCAGCGCACGAAGAACCTGCGCACGTGGCAGACTTCCTTGAGGGCGTGGTGGTAGCACTCGATCTTCCATTGCAGGCTGCGGACGTGCCGGAAGTGGCCAAAGGCGATCTTCATGCGCTTTTTTTTCGCGGGTCGCCCTGGGCGTAGTGCCTCGCGGTGCCGTGTTTGTCCACCGTGCGAAACACCGTCACAAAGCCGACCTTGCGCAGGTGCACGACCTTGCCTTTTTCGGGCAGGTCCAGCTCGCACACGGGCAGATACGTGTGCGCTTGCTCGCTGACGACGCGGTTCTTTTCCAAGGCGATCAAGAAACCCAGCCCCTGGTCTTTTAGGAACTTCAAGTTTTCCACGCCCGAGAACCAACTATCCGCCGTCACCGCCGCCGGGCGCAGGCCCCAGCTTAAAACCTCGGTCACCATGTCGCGGAAGTGCTCGTTCTTGGTCTTGCCCTCGGCCTTGTCCACCAGCCGGAAGTTGACCGGGCACGAGAAGCCGCGCACGTCTGTGTGCAAGAGCGTGACCAAGCAGAGTCCCTTGACGGCCCCGCCCGCCTTGCTGCTCCAGAAGTAGCCCACCAGATCGACCTTGCCTTCCTGGCTGTAGGGCTTCTCCAAGACGCTGTCGTCCACGCTGAGCGTGCCGCCTTCCAGCGCCATGAGCGGACGCGCCTCCTCGAACAAGTCCCGCGGGCTGAACTGCTCGCGGTTGAGAAAGCGGTTGGCCGCATCGTGGGCAAACTCACCCCCGCTGACCTCCGCCAAGCGCACGCAGCCCGCGCTCTGGCTCTCGGCCAGCAGAAAGGCCGTGTAGTGCTCCAGGGTGCAAAGGGCGGTCGAGGGCTTGGAGAGCGTGCGCATAAAACAACCGCCCAACCTCCCCACTTTTTACTCGTCCTCAAATGTCACGGTGCGTAACTCCTGCTTAAGGTTAGTTCTTTGTTAGCTCAATGGTCGGGCAATTGCCTGACCAGCGGGGGACCCAAAAATTCTCGGCGCAAGCCGGGATCGGGGCTTGCGGCGCTGCTTGTAGACGCCGGGGAGGCTTGATGCTCCTAGCCCGACAGCTAACCTCGTCAGCATCCACATCAAGAGCTGTTGACTTCAACGTCGCGTCCTCTTCCGACAAAGAGCCAAAGGCCGATTCCAAAAGCAGGGAGACCCGGCCGTCAAAGACCAAAATCAAAAACCAACTCAAACGGGAAGACCGCACGGCGGGTGCTTCTCTTTTGTTGCAAGGGGACTCCAGTTCACCGACTCCGAAGTCTGTCGTGACTTCTCCGCCTCGGACGTTCTATGCTCGACCGGTGGCTACAAACTTTTCCGATCTCGTTGGAGACGCCTCGTCTCGTTCCCCGGATGCCGTGCTGGCGGACGCCCGTGCACTGATCGAACTGCTGAACGTCCATTCGTATGCGGAAATGGGTCAGACGGCTGCGGACGGTCACGGCAAGTTGGTAGAAATCGAGTCCCGTCTACAAGCCACCCTCGCCACCCCGTCCACCGAAGAGAAAGATTTCCGGCGGGGAACAACGACCGCGCGCGAAGCCGCCTACGCTTTCGCGCAAGCGTTCCGCCTGTCGGCGCTTTACCCGGACTCGGTCGGGGCGGGAGACGATGTGATCGCCACACTGCCGGTGCCGACCTTTTCCTGCGTGCATCCGGCGCGGACCGACCCGGCGCAATACGAAACGACTTTCCTCCGCCTATGCCAACGGATCGGTTTGGACGATGCTACCCGCGCATCCATCGAGGCAGAGGCACAGAACGCGGCACGCAGGCTCGCCCGGCGGCACGCGGCGGTGGGACTCCTGCGCGAGGAACTGCGGCCGAACCCGGACCACGCGCCGACTTCCATCGATGCGCACCGCTTCTTTGGCTTCCTGTTCCCCGACCATCCCCTCCGCCCCGGCGAGGTGGAGGTCGTGGCCACGCAGAGTTGCGTCTACTTTTGCATCCTCTCGCAGGAACAATTCGAGCGGACGGAAACTTTCCTCGCTCGCGACGAGAATGCGCGCAGGCAGACGGCGGAATATCTGAAACGGTTGCGGCAATTTAACTTCTACAACTTCGCCCATTTTCCGGCGTTCACCTCGTTCGAAGCCCGTGAAATGGACCCGGCGGACCTCGACCGGCTCGGACGCGCGTTGGGTCTGGAGCGGGCGGAACTCGTCGCCTTGCTGAACACGGTCGTTTTCATCGAGGAACGCGACAACCTGGAGAAATATCTCATCCACGATAGCTGGGGCCACTACTGGCAGGCGGACCTGACCGATCTCGGTACACTCTACGACCGCATGGCGTCACTCCATCTGCCGCTTTCGCCGAGTGATTCGGTGCGGATGGATGACAAACTATTGTCGTTTCTCGACCTCGTCTATCTCCGGCGTGACGGCTCGCTGTTGTTCGACGAAACACTCGCGCGGCGCTACGCGTCGGCCTGGACACAGGAGCGTTTCCAGCCGCTGCTCGCGCCTGTCATCGCCGAATTGGCCGCCGACATGATCGAATACCGTGCCCGCGCGGAGTGCCGTGCCGTCGGGTTGGAACTGCCTTCCTCCTCGGTGTTTGCGCATCACCCGGCGAAGATCGATTTCGCGTGGGCGGACCTATCGTTTTTTGTCAAGGCGCTCAAGCGGGTCAACACGCTTTATGAAAAAGACGCTGCGTTGCGCGATAGCTTCGTCGAACGCGCGCGGCTGCTTTTCCGGTTGAAATACCGGCGCAACTTCCCCGCCGTCGCCTCGCCCGAGACCCTCGACGCCGAACTCGGCAAGGTCCTCGCTCGGCTCCTCACCATCTTTCACGAGGTGCAAGAGACTGATCTAGGGATCAAGCTGGAAACTTCCAACGCCTTTTCCCGCGCGTTCCTAAACCTGCTGTGCATCGATGCGACGCTCAACGGCATCGTCCACACTCAGATGGAAGCCGCCCGCCCGCACCTCGCGCCGTATTTCCAGACGCTGGTGATGTTCGTCGTCAAATATTTCGAGCGTGACCCATTGCAGGGTTTTTGGACGCTCGCCGAGGTTCTCACCGCCCACGCCGTGCCGCTGCTGGAAGCACTGGCCTCGGCAGACCATCCCATGCAAGATCACCGCACATCCGTTGCCCAAAAATGAAAACCCATTCCACCCGAAGCCGAATCTCGCTCGCCCTCGTGGCGGCTGCGTTTCTCGCCGCGCCTCTGCTCACCCTCGCGCAGATACCCGGCGTCCACTACGTCGAGCCGGCCCGGCCGTACGGGGCTTCGCCGTTTCTGCAAAACGCGCACAAGGGTCCGGTCGATGCGAACGGCACGCTTCTGGTCCCGCTCATCACCTGGGCGGCGGACGGCGTGACCGTCAGCGCCAACAATGGGTTGGCTCCGAACCCGAACTCCCCCCTCGCCCGCGCGCTCGGCCGTCCGGTGAAGCTCGAAGTGACCGACGACTTCGACCAGCAGGTGCAAAACTATGTCAGCGGCAAGTCGCCCTTTCTGCGTGGCACCGCCGACATGATCGCGCTCGTCGCCCAGGCGCTCAAGAACATCGATCCCGGACTGGAACCGGTCGTGATCGTGCAGCTTATCCACCTCCACGGGCGCGGATGGTTTCGTCGCACGGGAAGGCATCTCCTCGCTCGCCGATCTCAAGGGGAAAACGCATTGTCACGCAGATCAACGGACCGCACCTTTCCCTCATCGGCAACATGCTCAAGGATGCCGGGTTGCAGCCGCGCGACGTGACGATCAAGTTCGTGCGCGACATCACCGCCGCGCCGGGTTACAACGCCGCCTCGCCCGCCGAAGACCCGGCGAACGCCTTCCGACGTGACCCACAATTGACCGGGGCAGCCTGCATCTCGCCGGACATTCTCGGATTGACCGCCGGCGGCACGGTCGGCACCGGTCTGGAAGGCACCGTCAAGGGCGCGCGACGCGGTCTTCACGACCAAGACGGCGTCCGAGATCATCTTCGACACCTACGCGGTGCGGCGGGATTTCCTGGGCGACCATCCCGAGTTGGTGGAAGCTTTCCGCGAGGCGCATCTCCGCCAGCAGGAATATTTCCTGTCCGAATTGGCGAACATCGAAAAGAAACGCGGGGCCGACCGCCCGCGGGTCGAAGCGTTCAAGACGCTGTGCAAACCGTTGGCAAAGATTTTCAATCAGGACGAGAACGCCGTCAGCGATTACATCGTCTGGGTCGGCCGCGACCTGCAACTGGCTGGACGCGCGGGCAACGCTAGGTTTTTCGACGACGCCAACCCGATTGGCTTCAAGGCGACGACGGCGCGGATTCAGGATTTTTTCCAGGCATTGGGCCTGATCCAGAGCGCGACGAACATCGCGTACAATCGTCCCTCGCCGACCGAGCGAGGGCGCGAGCGAACCCGTGGCGCTCCCCAAGCCGACTGCCGCGCCCGCCTTCACCTCGACCGAAGCCGTGCGCAAGGCGGCGGACAGCAAGAGCGCCAACGTGATGTACCGTTACACGTTCAAGTTCCCGGTGCAGGTCAGCGACATCAATTGGCACGACTACCAGGACGTGTTCACGCGCATTCACGAGACGGTGACCCGCTACGGGGGCGCCGTCGTGCAACTGCGCGGGCACGCGGATAATTTTTTCTACAATTTCGTCGTGGCCAAGCAGAAGCAGGGCCAGACCACCTACCAACGCCGCATCGCGGGCACGGAGAAGTTCGAGACGCTGCCTCTGCCCAAGCCGGAGGAACTCCTCAACGATGCCAACTCCCTCTCGTACTCGCGGGCGTTCGCCATCAAGCGCGCCTATGTCGCGTACGTGCGCGAAAACCTTCATCTCGGACCCGACGAGGTGGACCTGTCGCGCTTCGACGTGAAAGGCATGGGCATCACCGATCCCGTCGTGAAAAACCCGACGACCGCCGACCAGCGCAACGACAATATGCGCGGTGAAATGGTCATCATCGCCGCAGAAACCGAACTCCCCACCGACATCGGCGTGGACGACCTCAAATAAATGAAACCGTCCATGAATACAACGCCGGGTCACACGGTTAGACGGTGGCTCGCGGCGATGTTCGTTGTAATTCTCGCCTCTGGCGCGCAGGCTCAGGAAACTCCGCCGGATACCGCGTGGAAGACACGCCTGTCATCGTTGCAGGAAGAATATAACGCGCAGGCGGGCACGGCGTTGTTCATCGTCTTCGATGACTCCGGTTCCATGAACGACGAGAACAAACTCGTCATGGCAAAGAAGGCGTTCCGCGCCTGGATCGAACACGCGCCGGATGCTTACCGGTTCAGCCTGACAGCCATCAACGCGGGCACGCTCGTGCAACTGGCGCGCAACAACCGACGGGAAGTTCTCACGGCCGTCGATAAACTGCGGGCCGCAGGCACCACGCCGCTCGCCGATACTATCGCGCATGTGCATGACACTATCGCGGGCTACCGGGCATCCGGGGCAATGTACGTGCGGCAGGTCGTCGTCATCCTCACCGACGGCGAGGATAATTCCAAGCGCGGAGATCAAGGCGTCCGTTACGAGATGGAACGTCTCCGCAAGGAAGGCGTGGAAGTCATCGCGTTCGGATACAAGGGAGAGGCCGACTATCTGAACGGTAGCGCGACGCATTTTTATTCGCCGAACAGCGACCGGGATATCAGCAAAGGTCTTGACGCCATCGACTCGGAGGTGCGCGACACTTCCGACGTGGTCGTGGATGACGCCACGCGCAGGATCATGGCGACGCTGCCGGTCGTCGCTTCCATGCAGAGCGCGCCGGTGATCGAGACGACCACCGCGACGCCCTCACCCGCTCAGGGGTCGTCGAAAAAATCCGGTGGGGTGCGGTGGGGACTTCTGCTGGCGTTGTTCGTCATCGTCATGGTCATCAGGAGCGTGCTGGGCGGCAGCAGGAAGAAGTGAAGGGACGATGAAAAAAGCATTCTCGGCTTTGCTCGTGCTGGCGACGCTGGCGATGGTCGGCTGGGGGCTTTCGCGTCCCTGGCGTGACGCGCGCCGCGCCGCCGACCTGTTCGCGCGCACGAGCGACGCGCGTCAGTACAAGCGCACGATCACCGTCTGGGGTGATAACTGGTTGGGCTACCTCGTGTTGCGCTCACCACGTTTCGCTCACGCGCTGGCCGACCATGATATCGGCGTGCGCTGGGAGATGGAGCCGGCCTTCGAAAAACGCTTCGCCGGCCTGCGCGACGGCAAGTGCGATTTCGTTGCCGCCACGCTCGACAGCTACCTCGCCAACGGCAATGCCACGGGCTGGCCGGGGGCGATCACCTGGGTCATCGACGAGAGCTTTGGCGGCGACGCGGTGTTGGCGGGCGACTCTGTCAAAAACCTCGACGACCTCAACCGCTCGGGCGTGCGCGGAGCGTTCGTGGGATTGTCGCCATCGGAGTTTTTGTTGCGCGCGGAGATCAGTCATTTCCACCTCGACCGGCTGCGGGCCGGGTTGGAAAAATCGCGCGTGGACAACGTCGAGACCGCTTACAACGCCCTGCGCGACAAGCGGGTGGATTTCGCCGTGCTCTGGGAACCCCTCGTGACCCGCGCGAAAACAGAGATTCCCGGCGCGCACGTCCTCATCGACACCCGCGAGGCGCAGGGATTGATTATCGACATCGCTCTCGCGCGGCGGCAACTGCTCGACACCGACCCGGCCCTGGTCCAGATCGTCACCCATGCCTATTTCGAGGCGATGCACGATTATTTAAACCATGCTTCCGCGTTCACCGATGCCGCCGCGCACGACAGCGGCAAGGGTCCAGCCGACGCGGAGACCATGCTGCGCGGCATCCGCTTCGACACGCTCGACGACAACGTGCAGGACTGGCTCGCGGAGAGTCACGACCACGACGCGCGGCTCGCCACGAGCGTCGGGCAAATCCGCGCCGTCCTGCGCGACCACCAACAACGGATCGACCTGCCCAACGATGATCCTTATTCCATCCTGTACCGTGGGACCGTGCAAGCCGTGGGCCGCAAGCCGGACGGGATCGCCGACCTGTCCGGCGGGGCATTGGCAACACACACCGACACCGCGCGTCAGTTGGGTCAATATTACCCTCCGTTGACTCCCGCGCAGTGGGATGCCCTCGTCGGGCAGGTGCGAGGCACGCTGTTGGACGAACCCATCGTCTTCCAGCCCGGCCAGACGGAAATCCCCGAGGATTTCCAGGCGTCCATCCGCGATGCCGCGCCCAAGCTGGCGAATTATCCGGCGTTTCGCGTCGTGGTGGAGGCGCACGTCAGTCCGGGCGAATCGAAAGAAGCCGACCAGGCGCTTTCCGAAGCGCGCGCGTTGGAAGTGAAACGTTTTCTGTCGGCGGAATGCGGCGTGCCCGAGGATCGCATCCTGGCGCGTGGCAAGGGGTCCACCGAGCCGCCGCAGCGTTACCCCGGCGAAACGGACGCCTCCTGGGCACGCCGCGCGCGGCGGGCGCGGATTTATTTGGTCGGGCAATGAGGATTCCCGTAATCTTGCGTCCGTGGAAATGAAAGCGCCCGACCGCATCGACGTTGCCCGGCAAGTCATGGGACAAGTGTTGACGCATCCCGTGACCTGGGCGCCGTTCGTGCCCGTCGCGGCGGCGTTTGCCTTCCTCGGGGCGGCGTGGTGGCTGTGTCTGGCGGTGGCGCTCGCGGTGGCGGTCGTGGTGTTCCTGGCGTGGTCGCACTATTGGCCACGGCTGATGACCGTGAACCGCGCCGTGATGCTGGCCTCGCACCGCCAAGCGGAAGACCAGGAACTAGCGGCGCGGGTGCAGCGTCTGGCGCTGGCGGCGGGGCAGCGTCCGCCCGCGTTCGAGACGCTGGCGGCGTTGCGCGAGGCGATGGGCATCAAGCGCGCCGTCGAGGATCGGGTGCATGCAGATGGCGTCATCACCGATCACGAGGAGGAGGTCAGCACGATGGTCGGCGACCTGGTCCGCACGATGGTCGAGGAAGCGGAACGGCTCACGTTGACCGACGGCGGCACGCTGTCGCCGGCGGCGGCCGAGCGTTTTCACAAGGCGGCGGCGACGTTGCGGCAGGTTTATTCCGAGATCGACGTGATCCTCGACCCCGTGCCTGAAGACCTGCGCGCCCCCGCCGGAGATGACGCGCTTTCCCGCGCCAGCGAGCGACTCGACGAACGCCTCAAGCTGGCGCGCGGCATCCGCCGCCACCTGGAACGCGATATCGCCCTGCCGGAAATGGAAGAGAAGGCGAGCGTTTCCCGTTTACCTGATTCACCAAAACAACCAGAATAACCATCCATGTTCAAGCGACTGTTCAATGTGTTCCGCGGTTTCGCCGGCCTGTTCGTCGGGGGGATCGAACGCCGCAACCCCGAGGCGCTGCTCGAAGTCGAGAAGGAAAACCTCCGCAAGCAAATTTCCCAGTACAATCAAGGGTTGGCCGAGCACGCCGGGCTCTGTGAGCGGCTGATGGGCCAGGTTAAGAAACTCGAAGTCGAGGAAAACGACCTCCGTGCCAAGACCAGCGCGAACCTGCGCGCGGGTAACAAGGATTCCGCCGGCCAGTACGCCCTGCGCCTGCAAACGGTCAGCAGCCAGCTCAAGGAAAACCGCGCGCAACTCGAATCCGCGGAAAAAACCTACCAGGAACTCGTCCGCGCCCGCGAGGTCAGCGTGCGCGCCGCCCAGATCGAAGATCGAGGCGCTCAAATTCAGCCTCAGCGACCTGAAGATCAAGAACGCCACCGCCGAACTCAATGAAATGGCCGCCGGCATGATCCAGCAGATCGGGGGTTCGGGCGACACGCTGGGCCGCCTGAGCGAGATGGTCGAGGAGGACCGTCAGCGCGCCGCCGGACGCGCGCGGGTGGCGCGGGATTCCCTCGACACGGGCGACATCCTGATGAAGGAAGCCGAGCAAAAAGCGCTGGCCGACCAGGCGCTGGCCGATTTCGCCGCGAAGGAGGGCATCGCCGTCGATCCCGTCGCACCCGCGACGCCAACCACCGAACAACGTCAAAAGACGATGGGACCAGCGGAAAATCAGTAAGCGCCGCGCTTTCCAAATAAGGTAGGGATGGCTCTCCGAGCCGTCCCAAGATTGGCTTGGAAGCCTTCTGAGCGTACACCGCGCCTCGCCGGAAATATTTGGGACGGCTCGGAGAGCCATCCCTACCTTGTGAAGAAATGTCCGATCCCGCCCCCTCCCCGCATCTACCCACGCTCGCCCCGTGGGCGGCGGAGATGATCGCGCTTTACCAGAGCCATGCGGCCAGCCAGTTCATCCTCAGCGGCAACGTCAACGACCGTTTCCTGCTCCCTGTCGGCGGCGCGAACCCAGCCCTCGGCAGCCTGACGGAATTTCCTCGGCAGGGTGCTCCTGCCGCGCTTCGATGTGGTGCTCAGCTACGATCTCGGCAACGGCCTGCGCGTGGAACACGGCGGCGAGGCGTTCGCGCAATGGCCCGCGTTTCAGCAGGGCACTCCGACTGCCCCGCTCGCCACGCCCCGCCGTCGAGACGCTGACGCATTATTTCCGCTACAACGCCAACCTCGGCCGGTTGGGCAAACCCACGCTGCAAATCGGCTGCTGGCTGCGCTCGGCCCATCTCATCGCTCCCGCCGTGCCCGGGCACAGCGACCGACTACGACCTGAGCGCGCTGGCCTTGCTGATGCGCGACTGGGCCGGTGACGCGCTCCTGGGCGATTCGCGGCTGGTCACGTGCCTGATCGCGGACAATCTCAACGATCTCCATCCGTTGCTCGTCAACAACCCGCGCGCCGCCCGCGTGTCGATCCCGCTGCCGACCGCCGACGAACTGCGCACCGCGCTTGAACTTCTCGCCCCCGCCGCACCCGCCGCGCTCGCCGAATTTTCCGGGCAAGCTGGACGCGCTTGCCGCCGCGCTCACCGGCATCGACGCTCACGGCCGTCGAAAATCTCCTCAAGCTCAAGGAATACCACCGCGAACCCCTCCGTCCCGCCGATCTCGTCGGTTTGAAGAAAGAACTCGTCGAACGCGAGGCCGGCGGCCTGATCGAGTTCGTCGAACCGCGCCGCACGCTGGATGATTTCCACGCGCCCGCCGCGATGAAGGATTCGCTGCGCGAGGACATCGCGCTCTGGCACGCGGGCGACACGGCTGCCTCGCCGATGGGTTACCTCATCTGCGGCCCGGTCGGCACGGGCAAGACGTTCCTCGTCGAATGCCTCGCGGGCGAGGCGGGCATCCCGGTGGTCAAGATCAAGAATTTCCGCGACAAGTGGGTCGGCAGCACGGAGGGCAACCTGGAGAAAATCTTCCGTCTGCTGCACGGGTTGGACCGCTGCTACGTGTTCATCGACGAGGCCGACCAGGCGCTCGGCCGACGCGATCCGGGCGGCAACGACAGCGGCTTGGGCGGCCGGGTTTATGCGATGTTCGCCGAGGAGATGAGCAACCCGTCCAACCGCGGGCGGATCGTCTGGGTGCTGGCGTCGAGCCGGCCGGATTTGATCGAGGTCGATCTCAAGCGGCCCGGCCGCGTGGACGTGAAACTGCCGTTGTTCCCCACGGCGACGCCGGAGGAGAGTTTCGCGCTCCTGCGCGCGTTGTGCCACCGGCGGGGGATCGAGTTGGACGATCACGACCTGACGGCAAACCGCGAGTGTTTGCCCCTGCTCCTGACGCCCGGCGCGGCGGAAACCCTGGCGTTGAAAATCTATCGGACGATGAAGACCCGCCGGCATTCCGCCGGGGAGGCACTGGCCGGGGCGTTAGCTGATTACCAGAACCCCGTGCCGCTGCAAACGCTGCGCTTCCAGATCGCGCTCGCCGCCGCGGAAGCGAGTGATCGGAGCTTCGTGCCAGCGGTCTTCCGTGAGGCGACGGAGGCCAACCCGATTTCTGCCGTCGGCCGGACATAATTCGAGCCGGGATGCCGGTGGGTTTGCGCGGGATCACAAACCCAGTTCGCCCAAGCCCGGATGATCGTCGGGGCGGCGTCCCAGCGGCCATTGGAATTTGCGTTCGTTCCCGGCGATGGGCAAGTCGTTGATACTGGCAAGACGGCGGCGCATGAGGCCGTGGGCGTCAAACTCCCAATTCTCGTTGCCATACGAGCGGAACCAGTTGCCCGTGTCGTCGTGCCATTCGTAGGCGAAGTGCACGGCGATCCGGTCGGGGCCGAAGGTCCACAGTTCCTTGATGAGCCGGTAGTCTAGTTCGCGGTTCCATTTGCGGGTCAGGAAACGCACGATCTCATCGCGTCCCGTGACGAACTCGGCGCGGTTGCGCCACACGGAATCCGGCGCGTACGCAAGCGACACTTTTTGCGCGTCGCGGGTGTTCCAGCCGTCCTCGGCCAGGCGCACCTTGCGGTCGGCGGCTTCACGATCAAAGGGCGGGAGCGGCGGGCGGGCGGCTTCGGGCTGATCCATGCCAACAGCAAAAACCCGCTGACGCGCGGGCGCAACGTGCATCCACCCTGCCCGGTAGCCAGGAACTTCTCAGCCCGCTTGCAGTTCGTACGACAGCACGCTCAAACAATAGATCGCCGCCGTCTCGGTGCGCAGGACGATGGGGCCGAGCGTGATCGGTCGGCAGCCCGCGCTTTTGGCGAGCGCGATTTCCGCCGGGGTGAAATCCCCCTCGGGGCCGACGAGGATCAACACGCTGGCGGGCTTGCCGCCGTGTTCTTCCAGGTAAGTCCGCAGGTGCCGCGAATCGTGCTGGAGCGAGGCGATCAGCATCAGGTCGTCCGTTCCCACGCGACGCCCGGCGAAGAATTCTTTCAGGGTCTGCGGTGCGCCTACGGTCGGCAGCCAGTTCTGGCCGCACTGCTTGGCGGCCTCAATGACGGTGGCCTGCCACTTCGCCTGTTTGGCGGCGGCGCTTTCGGTGTCCTCGACCTTGGAAACGGTGCGTTCGGAAAGCAACGGGGCGATTTCGGCCGCACCGAGTTCGGTGGCCTTCTGGACGATGAGGTCCATATTTTTGCCCTTGGGAATCGCTTGGGCAAGCGTGATGCGGCAGGGCAGCGGCGGGGTCTTGGCGCGATGGACAACCGTCAGGCGGACGGCGCGTTTGGTGGATTCCGGCGCGATGAGCGCGGTGGCCTCGGTGCCTTGGCCGTTGAAGACGACGATTTTTTCGCCTGGCGCGAGGCGCAGGACGTTGAGCGCGTGGTGCGACTCGCCTTCGTCGAGCGAGAGCGAATCGGGATTCCAAGCGGCGGGCGGAATGTAGAAGCGGTGCACAAGCAGACAACTGGCAGCTAGAATGCGATGTTGGTAAACTGGCGGTAAAGTTTCAGGCTGTCGCCATCGTGAAGTGTCGGCGCGACTTGCGTGCCTTTCAGCACGGCATTCATGTCGATCTTGTCGGTCGATGGCTTGTCCCCGGTGACCGCGTGGATGCACACAACCCGCTTGAGGTCAGCTTCTTGGCTCTCGCCACCTGCTGCACCGAGTGCGTCCAATGCCGTCGCACCTTGCGATAATAGGTAACGTCCCGGCTTCTTCACCTCGCCGAGCACATTGACGGCAATCTGCCGAGGTTTATCTGGCGATAGCTCCTGAGCGCCAGCCCGATCCAACATTAATAGGAGAGAAAAGACGACAGCGGTCAATATTTTCGTTTTCATAGCAAGATCGGGTCGGACGAACGGCGACTATCGGAAAAACTCCTTCGCTTTGTCGAAGAAGCTCTTGTGGATCGGCGAGTTCTCCTCGCCGCACAGCGCCGCGAACTCCTCCAGCTTTTGCCGTTGCTCGGCGTTGAGCTTGGTCGGCACCTCGACCATCACGCGGGTCAGCAGGTCGCCGCGTACCTTGGTATTCATGTCGGGCATGCCCCGGCCGCGCAGCTTGAACATCGTGTTGCTCTGCGTGCCTGACGGAATCTTCAGCGACGCCTGACCTTCCAGCGTCGGCACCTGGATTTCGCCGCCCAGCGCCGCTGTCATGAACGAGATCGGCACCTCGCAATACAGCTTGTCCTCCTCGCGCTGGAACACCGCGTGTTCGGCGACGTGGACGACCACGTACAGATCGCCTGCCGGACCGCCGCGAATGCCCGCCTCGCCGTTGCGCGTCGAGCGCAGCCGCACACCGTCGTCGATGCCAGCGGGAATCTTGAGTTTGATCTTGGAAGTTTGCTCCGTGCGGCCCTCGCCTTTGCACTTCTTACAAGGGTTTTCGATGATCGACCCGGTGCCCTTGCAACGCGGGCACGTCTGCGACACCTGGAAAAACCCGCGCGAGGTAATGACCTGTCCGCGCCCCTGGCAGGTGCGGCACGTCACCGCCTGACTACCCGCTTCCGCTCCCGTACCGCTGCATACATCGCAGGTGGCGTTCTTGCCGATCTCGATTTCCTTTTCGACACCCGCCGCCGCTTCTTCGAGCGAGATTTGCAGGTCGTACCGCAGGTCCGAGCCGCGTTGGCGTCCCTCGCGGTCGCCGCCGCGCCCGCCCGCACCGCCGAAGAACTGTTCAAAAATCCCGCCCGCGCCACCGTCGCCCCCGCCGCCCGCGCCGAACACCTCGCGGAACAGGTCGAACGGATCGATGCCGCCACCCGCCTGGCCGCGTCCCGCACCGGCTGTCCCTTGCGCAAAGGCGGCGTGACCATAGCGGTCATAGGCGGCGCGCTTGTCCGGGTCGCTGAGAACATCGTACGCCTCACCGAGTTCCTTGAACTTGTCCTCGGCCTTCGGATCGCCGGGGTTCTTGTCGGGATGATATTGGACGGCCAGTCGGCGGTACGATTTCTTCAACTCATCTCCGCTCGCGTTGCGCTGCACGCTGAGCACTTCGTAATAATCACGTTTGACGGTAGCCATTGCAAAAAGGTCGGCTCAACCGGCGGGAAACTCTGGACCGCCGGCACGTCCTTGCCGATGCAAGGCGACCCGTGCCCATGAGCGGCACTCCCCCACCGGAAATTGCCAGGGCGCTAATTTACAGGACGCCGGGCTGCGCGCAACCGCTTGCTGGCGTTCGCGCCGCCGGAGGGCAGACACAATCTAGACACAGGCCAACGATCTCTTTTACCCACCCTCCTGCTGGCGTGGGTGCGAGGTTATTTGCCGAACATCTTCAATACGATGAAGATCAAGATCGCCCCGCCAAACCCCCCGCCGCACAGTAGATAGAGGAGCGACCAACCTGCTGCCGCCACCATCATCGGAACCAATGCAAGAAGAGTAATCATGCCAGAAACTAAACTCGAAAACGGGTTTTTCCAGTGGATTTCCGCAACGGGGGTAGCCTGGAACGCGCTGGCGGGCTTGCCGGACCCGATAATGTCCTGTTAACGCTGGACAATCGCACACAGCCTGCAACAACATATCCGACCTCCGGAACAGGACTGCAAACTCCCGCAACATCTTCGTTTCTTCCCAGGAGCAGCCCTTGCCCACCGAACCGCGACCACGATGAAACGCCTCACTCCAGTCCCCGCTCCTTTCCGTCTCGCCGCCGGGTTATTTACCCTGCTCGCGCTGTCGATGTCCTTCGCCGCGCCGGTTCGCGCCATCGCTCCGGCCAGCCCCGCGCCGGAAGCGCCGCCCGACGCCGAGGAGCAGCGGATCGTCGGCATCCTCAAGAGCTTCCACCAGCAAACGGGCAAGATCACGCTCAAGGACGGCGTGGCGGACCTCAACCTGCCCGACCAGTTCCGCTATCTCGACGCCACCGACAGCCGCAAGCTGCTGGTCGATATCTGGGGCAACCCGCCCAGTGCCGCGAGCGACGTGATCGGCATGATCATCCCCGACCATTTCGGCGAGGACGAGGAACACTCCTGGGGTGCGACCATTGCCATCCAGGAGGAAGGCTACATCAAGGACGAGGAACCCGATTATGCCAAACTCCTGAAACAAATCCAGGAGGCACAGGAACAGCACAATCCCGAGCGGGAAAAGGAAGGTTACAAGCCCCTGCACATCATCGGCTGGGCGCAGGCTCCGCATTACGACCGGCAGACGAAGAAATTGTACTGGGCCAAGGAGTTGCAATCAGGCGACAATTCGCAGCACGGACTCAACTATGACATCCGCATCCTCGGACGACGCGGCGCGCTGGAGGTGAGCATCATCGCGGGAATGGACCAGCTCAGCCAGATCAACAACGCTGTCCCGCAAATTCTCTCGGTCATCAACTACAACGAGGGCCACCGCTACGCCGACTTTAATCCGAAGACCGACAAGGTCGCCCCTTACGCGCTGGCAGGGTTGATCGGCGGCGGGTTGCTGCTGGCGAAGCTTGGCGGCCTCAAGTGGCTCATCGCCGGGTTGCTCGCGGCGAAGAAATTTGTCATCATCGGCGTGGTCGCCGTCGGAGCGTGGTTCAAGCGTCTTTTCGGTGGGGGCACGAAAGTGAACACCGACCGTCCCGGTCCGCCGACAGGCGTGGTGTAAAGGAGGCGGGCTGGTGGACCGTCACCAGACCCCCGCGCCGGGAAGGTTTCTCGCGCGGCGGCAAAGCCCGAGAAAGGCGGTCCCGGGAGATGCTCCCGATTTTTCCGCTGGACACGTCCGCACGCTGGCGGGATGCTTCGTCGGGATCGGGTTAATCCCGAATACTCCCGTCTTGTTGCAAACGAGGTCGGGCAGCGCACAGCCTCTTGATGAAAGACTTTGTCGACAAAGGCGGACCCCTGATGTGGATCATCCTCGCGGCCAGCGTGGTGGCCGTCGGAGTGTTCGCCGAACGCCTGACCTACCTGCGTCGGGTTTCCGTGTCGGTCGAGGACCTCCTGCGCGGCATCGCTAACCTCATCCGCCGCGGCAGCTACGCCGAGGCGCAGATCATCTGCCGCAGCACTCCTGGACCCGTCGCGCGGGTCATCGTCGCGGGTATCATGCGCCATGACTTGCCGCGCACCGACCTCAAGCAAATCGTTCAGGAAGCCGGGCAACTTGAAGTGCCCCACCTCGAAAAAAATCTCCGCCTGCTGGCCACCGTCGCCCAGATCACCCCGCTCATCGGCCTGCTCGGGACGGTTTCGGGCATGATCTCGGCGTTCGTCACCGTGTCGTCGCAGGGCGGTTACGTGACGGCGAACACCCTTTCCAACGGCGTCTACCAGAGCCTGCTGACCACCGCGGGCGGACTGGTGGTGGCGATCCCGGCGTTCGCGGCCTACAGCTATCTGTCCTCGCGGGTCAACGCCCTTTTGCACGACATGGAGCGCGCCGGCATCGAGGTCGTCAATCTCCTGATGGACCATCGCGGTGGCTCGGGCGGCATCATCCCCTTCGGCCCCGCGTCCGCCGATCCCTCCACCACTGCGCCGGGGATCGATTTTCGCAAAAAGAAGCCCGGCCGCGAGTAATAAACAAACGGCGCTCTGGTCCCGGAGGTCGCGTGCTTATTTTAACACAGAGGCACGGAGACACGGAGACCGGAGGAGGAAGGCAAAAGATAGGAGAAGGAGATGTCTCCGTCTTTGTCCAACACTCTTCCCTTCCGGCCTCCTCCGGTCTCCGTGTCTCCGTGCCTCTGTGTTAAAATAAGCACCCCCGGCCAAGGGCACGCGCCCCCTCGCCACAAACCCACCCTGTGAAACTTACCCGCACCGCCACGTCCGTTTCCGCCCTGCCGCTGGGTCTGGTGGCGGTGGTCAACGTGGTGTTGTTGCTGTTGTTTTTCTTTTTGCTCGGTTCGTCGTTTGTGCTCCAGCCGGGCATCGCGGTGACGCTGCCGTTCTCGTCGTTCAACCTGCCGCCGCAGGTCAACGCCCGTTTCGTGACCCTCCAGCCGGGGCCGCCGCTGCGTATTTTCTATCAGGACGAACCGGTAACGCTCGAACAACTCGGCCAGCGGCTCGCCGAGTACCGGGGTTCACCGCGCTCGATCATCCTGCGCGCGGAACGCGGCACCCCGTACGAATCGGTCGTCGCCGTGATGAACCAGGCCCTCCGGCAGGATTACACCGTGGCTCTGGCGACCGTGCCGCCGCCGGGCCAGTAGGATTTACCGGTCATGGCGAATGAAGCAGCAGGCACGGCGACCGGCCACGGCGGCAGTGAAGACGACGGCGACGGGCTGATCTTCCAATGGGAACGGCGCGCGCGCTCGCACTGGCGGCTGGCGTTGATGCTGGCGGCGTCGGTGCTGGTGCACGCGGTCAGTTTTTACGCGTTGCAGGTCGCCTACACCCCGACCGGCACGCAACTGCCGCCGCCGGCCCAGGTGGTGCTCGTGCCCCTCGACCAGCCGGAGAACGCCCCGCTGGCTCGCTGGTTGACGATGAACGATCCCGCGCTGACCACGCGCCCCGCCGAGCCGGCCGCCTCGCAGGTGTTAGGCTCGCTGGGATTTCACTACGTACCTTCCTACAACGCGGCCCTACCCCCCTTCAAACCGCTGGACCCCACGGAAAACATCGTCACCGCGATCCCGCCACGCGCGAGCCTGCCGGGACCGGTGCCGATCCCACCGCTGGTCGTCACGGCCAGGCCGGGGACCCGCGACCTCGGCATGAAGACTCGCGTGATGTTCAACGGTCCCATCGAGATACCTGCGGGCGCGCCGTTGCCACCGGTGCGGTTCGTCACCGGGGAGGGGACGAGCGTCCTGGACCCAACCGTTTTCCTAGTCGGCTTGCGGCCGGAAGGCGGCGAACCGTTTTTCTTTCGCCAGGCGACCTCGGGCAGCGCGGCGGCCGACGAATACGCGCGCGGTTATCTGGCCGGACTCGGGTTGCGACCAGCGGCTGGCGCGGACGCCGGGGTGACGTGGGGCCGGGCGACGTTTTACTGGGGAAGCGACGTGTACCGGTAGGGCGTCTCCCTTCCTGAAGGCTCAGCCGATTTTCTTCCAAACCACGTCCTCATTGTTGCGGCGGTCGATCAACGTGTCGATTTTCCTGTCCGCGCCGAAGTGAAACAGGATGCGTCCTTCCTCGCCCTGGCGAAAAAACAAGTCAGTGGCTTCGGGGAAAAGCTGGGTGGGCTTGCCTTTGGATTTTTCCAGGAAGAGTTTGCCGTCCCCGACCGAGACCGTGGTCCTGCGATCCGACTCCTTTGACAACTCGTACGTCCCCGTGTACGCCGCGAACCGCGCCGGGTCGCTCTGGCCGACCGCCGGATCCTCGTAGTAACGCATCGCCTGGGAAGCGGCGATCTGCCATTCGCCGTGGCGGTACAGCCAGGTATCGACCGCATGGTAACGGGCGTGCAATTCCTGGCCGAAGATCATCTCCACCTCGTCCATGTCGTAGCTGAAGATCGCGCAGTCGCCTGCCAGGACGCTCTGCGGGCGGACGACCTTGATCGTGCCGGAGTATCCCTTCGGCATCGGGCTCAGGTCGGCGAGCAGTTGCGTCTTGTTGAAGCTCCGGCCCTTCTCGTCGTGGTACATGCAGTCGTCCGCGTAGTATTTCTTCCACGGCGTCTGGTCGCCCGGCACCACGGCGTCGTACATCGCCTGGGTCCGCCGGAGCAGTTCGGCCTGGGTAATAGCGGCATCGTCGGCGAATGCCGGGACCGGCAGGGACAGCAGGAACGATCCGACGATTACCAACACGCTCGATCTCAATTTCATAGGCAAGGAAAAATTCCGCGGCGAACAGGCGCGAGCCAGGAGATTGTCAGGCGGACCGGGAACTGGCAAGGTGGGAGATTGCCCGCCTCTTTGCCATGATCCGCGTCCATCTGACGGTCATCGTCTTTTTGTACCTGTCCGCGTTCCTGTTGGTCGTCGGCGCGGCGTGGTGGCTCGACGAACGTCGCCGCGCGCGCTGTGCCCGCCGGGCTTTGCATTTTCGGTTGCGTTGCGCGATATGTGGGTTTGAATTCGAGGACCGCAGCACGGCCTCGCTGCCGGCTTGCCCGCGTTGCGGGCGGCCCAACGAGCGGGTAGCCGTGGACCCTCTTTAACCCCGACGTTTTTCTCTCCAATTTTTTCTCCTATGGGCATGTGGATCGGCCGCAACCGCAAAGCGCGGGTGACTTACGGGTTTGACGAAATCGCCCTTGTTCCGGGTCAGGTGACCATTAATCCCAACGAGGTGGACACCACCTTCCTGATCCCGCGCTGCGACAAGGAGCCGATCAAGTTGCGCATCCCGATCCTTGCCAGCGCGATGGATGGCGTGGTGGACGTGCCCTTTGCCATCGAGATGGGCAAACTCGGCGGCCTCGCCGTGCTCAACCTCGAAGGCGTCCAGACCCGTTACAAGCATCCGCAGGAAGTGCTCCAGCAGGTGCTCGAAGCCGACAAAATGGAGGTCACGGGACTGCTCCAACGCATCTACCAGGAGCCCGTGCAGGAGGGCCTCATCGCCATGCGCGTCAAGCAGATGAAGGAAGCGGGCGTGATCGCCGCCGTGTCGTCGATCCCGCAGAAAGCCGCGCAGTACGGCAAGATCGCCGAGGAAGCGGGCGCGGACGTGTTCGTGGTCCAGAGCACGGTCAGCACGGTGCGCCATATCTCGACCGAATACGCGTCGCTCGATCTGGCGAAATTTTGCCAGGACCTGACGATCCCCGTCATCATCGGCAACGCCGTCAGCTACGACGTGACGCTCGAACTCATGGAATGCGGTGTGGCGGGCGTGCTCATCGGCGTCGGCCCCGGCGCGGCCTGCACCTCGCGCGGCGTGCTCGGACTGGGCGTGCCGCAGGTGACGGCGACGGTCGATTGCGCTGCGGCGCGCGACGCCTACCACAAGAAAACCGGCCGTTACGTGCCGATCATCACCGACGGCGGCATGCGCACCGGCGGCGACGTGTGCAAGGCGCTGGCGTGCGGTTCGGACGCCGTGATGATCGGCAGCCCCTTCGCCAAGGCGCAGGAAGCTCCCGGCCAGGGCCACCATTGGGGCATGGCCACCCCGCACGCGAACCTCCCGCGCGGCACCCGCATCAAGATGGGCACCACCGGCCCACTCAAGCAAATCCTCTTCGGCCCGGCCAGCGTGGACGACGGCAGCGAGAACCTCGTCGGCGCGATCACGACCTGCATGGGCAACGTGGGAGCCGCGAGCATCCGCGAATTCCAAGAAACGGAGATCATCATCGCCCCGAGCATCAAGACCGAGGGCAAACTCTTCCAGACCGTCCAGAGCGTTGGGATGGGAACGCGCTGAATTATGACCGACCGCCGAGTTGTTATCACGGGCATGGGCGTCGTCACGCCGATTGGCAACGACCTGAAGACCTTCTGGCGCAACCTCCTCGCTGGCGTCAGCGGCATCGGGCGCATCACGGCGTTCGACGTATCGGACTACGATTGCAAGATCGCCGGCGAGGTGCGCGGGTACGATCCGCTGCCGTATTTCAATAACCCGAAAGATGTCCGCCGCAGCGACCGTTACACGCAGCTGACGATGGGCGCGGCCAAGATGGCCTTTAACGATTCGGGCATCGACCTCGCCAGCGTGGACCTCACCCGCTTTGGCTGCATGCTCGGCAGCGGCATCGGCGGGCTTTCCACCCTGGAAACACAGCATACCGCGCTGATGAACAAGGGACCGCGCCGGGTCTCGCCGTTCATGATCCCGATGATGATCTCCAACATGGCCAGCGGGCTCGTCAGCATGGAATACGGCCTTCAGGGACCGAACATCTGCCACGTCAGCGCCTGCGCCACGGCCAACAACGCCATCGGCGAGGCGTGGCGCGTCATCAAATTCGGTGACGCCGACGTTTTCCTGGCGGGCGGAAGCGAGGCCAGCGTCATCCCGCTGGGCATCTCGGGTTTCGACGCGATGAAGGCCCTCAGCAACCGCAACGACGATCCCGAACGCGCCAGCCGTCCGTTCGACAAGGACCGCGACGGCTTCGTGCTGAGCGAGGGCGCGGGTGTCCTCGTGGTCGAAGAACTCGAACACGCCAAAAAACGCGGCGCGCGGATCTATTGCGAACTCGCTGGCTACGGCCTGAGCGCGGACGCCTACCACATGACCAGTCCGTTGCCTGAGGGTGACGGCGCGGCGCGCTGCATGGAAATGGCGTTGCGGCACGCGCAGGTCCGGCCGGAGGAAGTCGATTACATCAATGCCCACGGCACGTCCACGGGCATCGGCGACGTGTGCGAGACCAAGGCCATCAAGAAAGTATTTGGCGAACACGCGAGGCCGGGCGCGCTGGTGGTCAGTTCGACCAAGTCCATGACCGGCCATACCCTCGGCGCGGCCGGAGCCATCGAAATGGCGGCCTGCGCGCTGGCGATCCGGGACAGTCTCGTGCCGCCGACGATCAACCTCGACCACCCGGACGACCAGTGCGACCTCGATTATGTCCCGCACAAGACACGGGAAAAGCGGGTGCGGGTGGCAGTAAATAACTCCTTCGGGTTTGGCGGGCACAACGCCACGCTGGTTGCGAAGGAATTTGCGGATTGAGCAAGGGACGCGGATGGAGTTCTCCGAACGGCATTGGTCCCTTTCTAGCCGCACGCGTCTGGAAATTGGGCGAATGACCAGACTCGCCGCCACGATCACCGCGGTCACGACGATTTTTTTCATGGGTGACCGGCCCCACGCGGCGGCGCAGGCTGATACCCCTGACCCCGCGCAACCGCCGCTGCCTTTGCTGGCTACCAACAAGCCGCCCGCGGTCGCGCCCAAGTCGATGCCCGATTCGCCCGACCGCGTGGCCGACGCGCGCAAACGGCGCGGCGCGCACCTCGCGCAAATCTTTGCGTCCGCCGGGGTCGCCTACCCGGCACGCGACATCTACCTGCGTATTTTCAAGGACGAGGGCCAGTTGGAACTCTGGGCTCGCACCGGGTCCGCCGTGCCGTTCCGCCTCGTGCAAACCTACCCCATCCTGTGCGCCTCCGGCAGCCTCGGCCCGAAACGGCGCGAGGGTGACAGCCAGGTCCCCGAAGGTTTCTACCGGGTGGATCGCTACAATCCACGCAGTCTCTTCCACCTGTCTCTCGGCCTAGACTACCCCAACGCCGCCGACCGGATTTTGACGGCGGACCTGGAGCATCCCGGCACCGATATTTTCATCCACGGGAACGCAGTTTCCGTCGGCTGCCTGGCAATGGGCGATGCGGCGGCCGAGGAAATCTATCTCGCCGCCTCGGATGCCCGCGCGGCCGGGGGCAGCGACCCGGCAGTGCATATTTTTCCTTGCCGGATGAGCGATGCGAACTGGGACCGAATCCTCGCCCCACTTTGCGGCGGCCGGCCGGAGTTGGAAGCCTTGTGGCGTTCCCTCAGAACGAGTTACAACCGATTTGAGGCTACCTGGCAGGTCCCCGTGGTCACGGTGGACGCGGGCGGACAGTATGTCATGCCATAGACCACACGATTTGACTTTCGGCTGCGTCCATACGACCGCTTCAGCAGAATTTCCCGATTATGCCGGGAACAAAAGGCTTTGCCTAGTTCGAGAGAAATCATCCCAAACTGCATGTTACTTCCATCCATTCGCTCACTGAAAACGGGTTCCCTGTTGCTCGCCGCGCTGGCAGCCTCCGCGCTGCCCACGTTCGCTGGCGACACCGTTTCCGCTTCCGCCAAAGACAAAAATCCGGTCATCGAAAAACCGGCGACCGAGCCGCGTTTCTACATGGAACTGTTGGCGGGTGGCGAGTTCGACATCCACGCCACCAAGTTCGTCAGTGACGGCATCGCCGCCTTCCCTTTCAATGGTGCCGTCGCCATCCCCCTCGCTCCCGGCCAGAGGCTCGGTGCCCTCCTGCCGGCGCAGATTCAATCGCGCGATTTCCAGTCCACCCATGACCTCGCGACGGTCAACGGCCGGTTGGAACTTGGCTATAAGATTCTGCCTTACCTCAGCGTGTTCACCGGTTTCACCTACAGCCATTCGGGCGGGGACAGCAACCGTCCTCTCGGCGTGGTGATCGATCAATACGGCTTGGTGGGACCTGCCACCGGCCGGTACGACCTGTTTGCCGGCATTGGCCAGTACCAGGCGTTCGCGGGCATGGCGGGGATCAAGCTCAACACGCCTCGCACGATCCTCGATCTCCTCCATATCCCGAAGGCGATCAAGCCCTACGCCAGCCTTTCGGCGGGCGGCAAGTACGTGGACGATCAGAACATCCGCTTCTTCAACGGGGCTGAATACGGCGTGCCGAAAGGCGCGCTGGTCGACACCGGACGCCTGCGTCTCTACGACAGTTCGTTTGTATTCACCGCCGAGGCCCAACTGGGCTACGAGTTGCAGTTGACCCGCAACTTCAGCATCAATCTGGAAGACGGCTACGGCTACGACACGCAGCCGGAACGTGCCTCGCTGCCTAACTATCTCTCCGGGGTAAACAAGGGCGGCAACCGTCTCTACTCGACCGTGAGTCTCGGCGCGAAGCTCCTGTTCTAACCGAACGCGACCACTTCAACCAACAAAGGCGGTTCCCTGCGAGGGGAGCCGCCTTTTGTTTTGCCGAGGGTTAGAGTGATTTAGCTTGCCTTGTAGCCACCTTCCGAAGCCCCGGCAGGGGCGGCAGAATTTGGCCCACGGCGCGAGCCGTGGGAAAAGGACGTTCTCTCTGTTCAGCCCCGGCAGGGGCGGAAGAAAACCGGCACGACCGTCCCTGCAACGCCCGCGTATTTTCTTACGCCCCTGCCGGGGCTGTGCTCCAAGATGGGCAAAGTCCCACGGCTCACGCCGTGGGCTTTTCTCTTGCGCCCCTGCCGGGGCTGGAAAATGGCTACATCTCCACTGAAAATGCTCTGGCTGGTCAGCCGTTTTCCGGGGTGGTTTCGAGGTAGCGCCCCCACGCGTCCCAAGCCGTCGGCCACCGGCCGGCGTCGGTCGCTAGGGCGGCCTCAAGATAATAAAAATACGCCGGACAACCCGGGCGGGACGTGACCGCGTGCAGCGCCGTCATTGCTCCCGGTGGATCACCGGCGGCCAGACGCGCCCGGTAAAGCCGCAATGCCACGGTGAGATCGCCGGGGGAAGCGAGCGCGGCGGCCTGGAGTTCCGCGAGCGAACGCCGGTCCGCCCCCGGCACGTCTGCTGGCACGACCGGCTTCGGTGCGAACTGTGCAGCGACCCGGCACGCGCGGTCCAACGACCCGGTGCTAGCCAGAGCAGTTGCCCACTGCCGCCAACCGGAGCGTTGCCACGCGGGATGCGTCTCCATCGCAGCCAGGATCGCCGCGTCGTCACCCGACCAGAGTCGGAACAGGCGCGCGCACTGACGCTCGGTGTATCCGATCAAGTCCGGGTCCGCCGCGACGGTGGCGGCGACGGCTTGTCTCTGGAGCGGCGGCGGGAGCTGCTCGATGTAAAGAAGGTGCAAGGACGGGTCGGACGCTGTCGCGGCGGCGAGGCGTTCGAGGAAAGCCGGGTCGCTCCCCGAAGCCTCGGCAACGCTGGAGAAGTAGGCCGGCGCTTCGACGGGGGTGCGCCGGCAGGCTTCCAACAGGGCACTGACGGCCAGGTCCGGTTCGCCCGCGCGCGCCCATTCGGTGGCTGCGATCTTCGCCGCGCTGCCCAGAAACGGTTCCAGGTACAGCGAGCGCCGGAAATCCGCCTGCACCACCGAGTGTTCCTCGCCCGCGCCCAATCGGGCGATGGCACGTTGAAAATATAGCTGCCAGTTCACCGGGTCGAGCGCCAGCCCGCGCGTGGCCGTGGCGACCGAGGCCGCCCACTGCCTGCCCTCGGATTCCGCACGCGACAGGGCGGCGAGCCGGGCGACCTCCTGTTCGCCGGGGACATGGACCTGCCCGCGGTCGGCGAACAGCCAGAGCGCGCCGGTTCCAGCCAGGAGCAGGCCCAGGAAACGAAACACCCACGGTCCCCACGGTGCCGGCCGGCGGAAATCCGTTTTTTCCTCGCCGGGACCGGGCAACGCCAGTCCGAGCAGGAACAACCCGCACCACGCCGTGCCGACCCGGTGCGCGGACACGTCTACAAACCCGTGCAGCGCGAACGCCGCCGCTCCGAGCACCGCCGCCGCGCGCAACGGCCGGTCGCTGCCGGACCGCCGCGGCCACGCCCGGCGCAAGAGCAGGATCACCCCCGTCAGGACGAGCACGAAGGCGGGCCAGCCGAGTTCGGCCGTCATCCACAGCCAGTCGCTCTCGGGATGAACCGCGTGCAACTCGACGGCGGACCGCTGGCGGTAGGTGGCGAACACCGACTCGAAACTGCCGAGACCCACGCCGCACCAGGGCGAATCGGCCACCATGTCCAAGGCATCGCGTTGGATCGCCAACCGGAAATCACCCGTGGTCGTCATCAGGGCAACCTCCGTCGATCCGGGGCGCAGACGTTGCAGCGTTTCGCCGCCGAAGATCATGAACCCGCTGGCCAGCAGCAGGACGAACGATGCCGCCAGCGCCGCTGCGCGCCCGCCACCGAGCGCAAGGGCCGTTTTTTTGCCGTCCGCTGCCGCGCCGCGCCGGAACGACCGCAGGATTTCGTTGCCAAGGTAGGCGGTGGTTCCGGCGAAGAGGATGCCGATTCCGGCGCGCGAGAAGTTATGAAAAAGCGCCGCGACCACCACCGCCCAACCCGCCAGCCACCCCCCCGCCGCCACCCGCCGCCCGCCGCGCCTCGCGAGGTGCGCGCACGCGAGCACCGGCAATGCTCCCACCGCCAGGAAATCCGCCGTCTGGTTGCGGTTGGGAAACGGTCCGAAGCCGTACGCGCTGTGCCAGAATGGTGGCACGACGTGCAGCCGGTAGGACGCGATGAACGCCGCCGCCAGCGCCACGACGCCACCCGCGAACCATCGCCCCGCGCGCGGACGTTCATCGCCTGTCCAGGCGACCGTCGCCATCACGTAAAACCAGCCGATCCCGCCGAGGGACAAAACGAGGCTCTCGGCGGACAACCACGGTTGCGCGCTCAAGGTCGTGGGCAGGAAGGTGCCGAGGTCGTCCGTCAACGCCGCGCGCCACGCGGGCATTTTGAACCACTCCGCCGGTAGGAACGCCGTCGCCGCCAGCGCCACCAAACCCACGAGAAGCGCGTCGATGCCCCACCCCAGCGAGGTGCGCGGCGGAACGGCGAGCAGGATCAACCCGACCGCCGCCAGCATGACCCCCTCGCTCCAGCGCGCCGTGCTGCCGCCCATTGCAACCGCCACCAGGGGCAGCACGGCGAAGAGAAACGCCCGCCTGGACCGCACCGGGGCTACTCGCGGCGGCGTGCGCGGCCGGCGAGTTCCGGGGTCCGGGGAGGGAGGCACGGGTTCCACGCTTCCACCATCGGGCGGGCCGCGGTCAAGCCAAACCGACGAAGGCGGTGCAAACGCTCCTTCTTTCACAGTCACCGCCTTGACGGCAAGCGACCTCCCGCGCACTCTTTCCGGGTTCGGTCGCCACCGCATGATTTCGCAACGCACCTCGGGCCTCCGCGCCGTGCTGGCCCTTTGCCAGATGGGTCTGGTCGCCTGCCTATTCTGGACGGAATTTTTCATCCTGCTCGTCTCCCTCGGCGACAAGACCTCGTGGCACTCCTACGTCGCGTACTGCTCGGTCCTGCTCTTCGGCCTGCTCATGGAGATGCTCAGCTACACGCCGCATGGATGCCGCCACGATCCAGCGCGGTGATTTCGTCAACGCCCACCGCCTGAGCTTGCGCCAGACGTTTTTCAGCGTCGGGCTGCTGTTTGTTTACATTGTTGGCCGCCAAGGACCTGACGCCCTTCGCGCACGTTTTTGTCGGTGTTCGTCCCGTCGTTGTACGTGCTGCTGTTCCTGACCAACCGCTACCTGCCCCGGGCGCTCGGCCTGCGGTTCTTCCGCGAGGAACGCTGGGAAAAGACCCTCCTCGTCGGCCGCGTCGCCAAAGCCGAAGCCCTGCGCCCGTGGCTGGAACGCAAGGCCGACGTGGGCTTCCGCACCGTCGGAATCCTCTGCGACGACGACCCGTGGGAACTGGAAAAATGCGCCTTCCCGCGCCTGGGCGGCACGCACCAGATGGTCGAGGTCGTGCGGCAGTACGGCGTCACGCAGGTCATCCGCACGGAGATGCCCGCGACGCCGGACGAACAGCATTTCTTCGTGGAGGCGTGCGACCAGCTCGGCGTGCGTCTGCTCGTCGTGGCGAACCTGCCCGAACGCTGGGGCCGCCCGCTGACGTTCATCGACGACGACGGCATGCGCTTCATCGGTCTGCGCGAGGAGTCGCTGGAAAATCCGTTCAACCAGGTCATCAAGCGCGCCATCGACCTGGCGGTGTCGCTGCCGGTGATCCTCTTCGTGCTGCCGGTGACGACGCTGATCGTTTGGTGGTTCCAGCGGCGGCAGTCGCCGGGGCCGTTGTTCTACCGGCAGAACGCGCGCGGGCCTGCAAAACCGGGAGTTCGAGATCGTCAAATACCGCACGATGAACACCGGCCACGGCACGCAGGACCAAGCAGGCGACAAGCGGCGATCCGCGCATTTATCCGGCCGGGCGCTGGTTTCGCAAACTATCGATCGACGAGCTGCCGCAGTTCTGGAACGTGTTCAAGGGCGAGATGAGCGTGGTCGGGCCGCGCCCGCATCTGGTCGAGCACAACTCGCTGTTCGCCCGGCAGTTGGCGAACTACCAGGTGCGCACGTTCGTCAAGCCGGGCATCACGGGGCTGGCGCAGGTGCGCGGCTTGCGCGGGGAGGCGAAGAACAGCCGAGGACATCGCCAGACGCATCGCCGCCGACATCGAGTACCTGGAAAACTGGCGTCCGGCGCTGGAAATTTCGCATCATCCTGAACACGTTCATGGCACGTCGTGCGTCCGCCGAAGACGGCGTACTGAGCGGAGCAATCATCGCGCGCAGCACCCGCTCGAAGTCGGCGAGCACCGTCTCCGCGTCGAACCGTTCGACATACCGCCGCCCCGACTCCCCCATCCGGCGCAGGTCGTCACTTTGCAGAGAAGCGGCGCGGTCCAGCGTGGCGGCAAGCTCCCCGGGATCACCCGGTGTGGTCCGCCAGCCGAAACCTCCTTCGTCCACGGCGAGGGCGAGTTCGCTGTCGCCGTCGGCCACCGCAATCACCGGTCGCGCAAACGCTAGCGCACTCAGCAACTTGCTCGGGAAAAAATACTGCCCCGTGCCCGCCTGTTGCGTGATGAGGCAAACGTCCGTGTCCGCCATCATTTCGCGGTAGGCTTCGTCGTCCTGCAAAGGCAGCAGCGTGAGATTGGCGAGGGGATTTCGGTCGGCCTCCTCGCGCAGCCGTTCGCCCGCCGCGCCCTGGCCGCAGATCACGATTTTCACGCGCCCGCCCGGCGCGAGAAGGCGCGCCGCTCCGGGCAGGATGTCGAGTCCTTGCTTGACACCCAGATTCCCCGAGTACACCGCCAGAAAATCGTCCGCCGCGAATCTGTGCCGCGCCCGCCACCGACCGACCGAGGTCGCTTCTTTCTGCCCTGAAATTCTGACGCCGTTGGGAAAATAGACCTGTTTTTGGGTAGGTACACCTTTCGCCTTGAACGCCTGCAGCATCCCCTGACTGATCCCCGACACCCGCGCCGCCTTTGCGTAAGCGAGCGCCTCCAAGCGGTACAAAGAACGGGTAAAGGTGTTAAGTTTGAGCATCCCCAGCCCGACCGCCGCGTCGGGTTGTAAATCCTGGACGTGGAAGATGAACGGCGCGCCCTTGATCTTGCCCAACACCCACGCCGCCGCGCCCAGCAACAACGGCGGCGACACCACGACCATCACGTCGAACCGCCCCAACGCCAGCGCGTGCAGAAACGAGGTCAGTACGAAAGTCCCCTCGTGCACGATCCGCTTCAGGGCCGACACACGCGCGGGTACGTAGTGCCAGCAGCGGTGCACCGGCACACCGTTGAGCACGTCGGTACGGTAGAGCTGTCCGCTGTCGGCGGGTGCCTTCTTCCAATCGGGATAATAGGCGAACGTCGTCAGCATCCGCGCGTCGTGACCGGCCGCGCGCAAGTGTTCGCACAAGGCGACGTTGCAAGGCGCGATGCCGGTGACTTCCGGCGCGTAGTTGATGCCCCAAACAAGGATTCTCATCAGGAAGGCTCCACAGTAAGCTCGCTTCGGACCACGCAAGCAATCTCCATGCGATTTTTCTTATCCGCCTCGCTTTGCCTGTCGCTGGTTTCCGCAGCCAACGCGGCGGACGAGGCCACCCGCCCGGAACCACCGTCCGACAAGGATTTCACCGTCATCGTGGCCGCGAACGACGGCGTGCTCTTCAAAGTCCCGTCCGGGAAAGGCGTGATCTCCTGCACCGGGAAGTTCTCCAACACGGAAGGCAACTTCGACGGTCCCTTCGCCACGTCGGTGCGGGTAAAATTCGGCGCGGCGGCGGAAGGAAAGGCTAATCGGTGCGAGTTCACGCTGACGACGGCGCAAGGCCCCGGCAAGCCGCCCGTTGCGCGCACGGCGGTTCTTCACGTGATCGTACCGAAGATCGTGAACCGCACGCTCGCACACGTTCCCGGCAGTTCCGACGACCGCACCACCATCGGCGTCGGCGAGGAGGTCATGTACAAGGTGGAACCCAAAGAATGGCTCCTGGATTCCGATATCACGTGGCACAATGGCCAACCGTCGGACACCATCAGCAACCACTCGGGTCTGGCCACGATTTATCAGGCAGGCATGCCGGTCCGGGTCGTCGGGAAGCATCGAAAGATCGCCGCCAGCCAAGGCTCGTCCACGGTCACGATGTTCATCCCAAACGGCACCGACGAGGTGTCGGTGGTTTTCAGCGGTGACGCGCCGACCGGGAGCCACGACCGTTCATCGGGCAGACGGCACGGCCAGCGGAAGTTTACATCCGGCCGCGAACACACGCCCACTGTCCTGGCCGCTGCCTACAAGGCGAAACTCGACGGGATCGACGCCCGGCTCGACGCGCACCAGTGGTCGCCCGAGCCGGTGATGGTGCGGTTCGACGCTTCTGAAAGGACGTACCAGCATTTTTTCGTGGACGCCAAGGGCTTCGGGCCTGCCTTGCTGGCGATTGCGACAATGCAAAGCCGTTTGCCGGGGGGTGGCGACCAGCCGGAGGATTTGCAGGCCCGCGAGATTCGTCTGGTGGCCAGGATCGTCGCCACGTTCCACCGGGCGGTTGCTCCGGGCTTTGATCCGGCAAACCATCCTTCCGACTTCGTGAACCCACCGGCGGGCTACACGCTGATTCCGAAAGTCATCGTCGGCTCGATCCAGCCGGAGGATATCCGCGAGCCGGACCTGCGGCGTCAGTTCAAAAAAGCCATCGTGGCGAACGACGTGAAGCGCACTGAATACAACAAACAGGTGCGAGCCGACGAGGACGACCAAACCTTGCGGCGTTTTGCCTGGAGCTATCTCCAAGAGCTTTGCGGAAGGTCGGACCCGCGTTTGAAGCGATTCCAGCGGGAACTCATCGCGCTCGGCGTCGATGAACGGACGGCACGGGAGTTCAGCAAGAGGCCGCGCGACTGAGGTGAATGGCACCTCCCGCCATCACTCCGCTCTTCGCGCCTGTTTTTTCATCTCAAAAGTCTTCGCCACGGATAGGAACTCGTAAAACCCGTGCAGCCGCGCGAAGTAATACCCTTCGGCCCCGTCCAGAAACGCCCGCTGCCAAACATATACGTACAGAAATCGCAGCAACGGCCGGAACGGCAGCCGCGCAGCGATTTGCTTGACCCGACGCCGCGCGCCGACGCGTTCGCTTTGCAGGCCGGGCCGGGCTTGTTGCAAATACCGGTCCAGAGCGACGCGCGCCTCCCAGTTGGAGTAGCGGTTGTGCTTTTCCACGAACGTCTCCACCGACGGGAACGCGTAGTGGTCCATTTCGCTTTGCAGGTGCCCTGTGCGTCCTTGCACGATGACGTGTTCGTGCACCTCGTTGTCGCCGCTTTTGGTGTCGGCGTCGGTCAGCTTTTCGTACCGCCCGAGACGGTGGCGGAACAGCCGCAGATTCCAATTCGGGTAATAAGCGTGCTTCAGCCAACGGCCCATGAACATGAAGCGCCGGTTGATCCAGTACCCGTCGGCGTCGGGGGCGTCGATCACCGCTCGAAACTCCGCCTCCGCGCCCGGCGGCAAGACCTCGTCGGCGTCGAGGATGAAGACCCATTCGTGGGCAAACGGCAGATTTTCCAGCGCCCAGTTCTTTTTCTTAGGCCAGGTGCCGCTGAATCGGAACTGCACGACCCGCGCACCGAATTTTTCGGCGAGTTCGACCGAACCGTCCGTGCTCTGCGAATCGACCACGAACACCTCGCCGGCCCACGCGACGGATTCCAGGCAGCGCGCGAGGTTGGCGGCCTCGTTTTTGATGGGCACGAGGATCGAAACGGGTACTTTTCCGTTCATGGCATCGAAGGCGGCCGGGGCCGGAGGACCTTGCAAGGGTTTCCCGCCGCGAACACGTCCGGCGGCACGTCGCGCGTGACCACGGACATCGCGCCAACCACCGCGCGCGCGCCGACTGTCACCCCCGGCATCACGAAAGCCCGCGCGCCGATGAACGCGTCCTCGCCCACGCGCACCGGCGCGGTCTGGAGCGGCAGGGCGGCCGAGCCAAAATCGTGCGTTCCCGCGCAAAGGTACGCTTCCTGCGCGACCGTGGCGCGCGCGCCGATCTCGACGGGTCCGAGGCTGTAGGCGTTGGCGCGGTCACCGAGGGCCGCGCGGTCATGCATCGTCAGATTCCACGGAATCTGAATGCGCGCGCGCTGGTGGACGAACGGCTGGCCGTACAGCCGCGCCCCGAACATCCGCAGGACGAATAGACGCCACGGATTGGCCGGTTTGGGCGTCCAGGCGCAGAGCGCGGCCCAGACGTATTCCCAAACCAACAGACGCACGCGTTGTTCGAGCGTCCACGGCGACTCGAACGGCGTGGCCTGCGCGAAGGTGTGGAGCGGTGCGGGCATGTGCGTTGCGGCGACAGCAAAGCACAGAGCAGGATTTTGGCCCAGCGCGTTTTGCGTCCAACCAAGGTAGGGATGGCTCTCCGCGCCAGTCCCTAATTTTTCTGGGAAACGAGTCGTCGCGGTGACGGTTATCCAATCCAAAAAATAGGGACTGGCTCGGAGAGCCATCCCTACCTTGGTGGACGACGCCTGCGGCGTGCCCGTTCCGCCTCACACGCTGCGGCAGAAATCCTCGAACCGATCCAGCCCGCGCTTGATGATGTCCAGGCTCGTCGCGTAGCTCAGGCGGATCGTGCGGTCGTCGCCGAACGCCACGCCCGGCACCACCGCCACGCTCGCCTTGCTCAACAGGCGGTCGCTGAAATTCGTCGAGGTCAGCCCCAGCTGGCCGATGTTCACCAGCATGTAAAACGCCCCGCGCGGCTTGACCACCGTGAGGTTCGGCATCTTCGAAAGCCGGTCGTACATGTAGTCGCGCCGCACGCTGAATTCGTCGCGCATGTCCGCGACCGCCTGCTGGTCGCCCGTGAGCGCCGCGAACGCCCCCTTCTGCGCGAACGAACACGGGTTCGACGTGCTGTGGCTCTGGAGCGAGTCGATCGCCTTGGCAATCGCCTCCGGCGCACCGAGGTAACCCAGCCGCCAGCCGGTCATCGCGTACGACTTGCTGAAGCCGTTGACGGTGATCGTCAGGTCGTGCGCCTCGGCGCGAGAGCGAGCCGATGCTGATGTGCTCCGCGTCGTCGTAGATCGAGCTTCTCGTAAATCTCGTCGCTCAGGATGAGGATTTCCTCCTCGGCGGCCACCTCGGCAATGGCTTCCAGTTCCTCGCGCGTGTAGACCGCGCCGGTCGGGTTGCCGGGGCTGTTGATGATGACCATCTTCGTGCGCGGGGTCATCGCGTTCTCGAAGTCCTCGGCCGTCATCTTCCAGCCGTTTTCCTCGCGTGGTCGGCACGAACACCGGCTCCGCCCCGGCGAGACGCACCATCTCCGGGTAGCTCAGCCAGTACGGCGAGGGAATGAGCACCTCGTCGCCCGGCTGGCAGGTGGCCATGATGGCGTTGAAGCACGAGTGCTTCGCGCCGTTGCTGACGATGATCTGGCTCGGCTTGTAGTTGAGGCCGTTGTCCGCCTTGAACTTGTCGGCGATCGCCTGCCGCAACTCGGGCAGCGCCGCTGCTGGGCGTGTACTTCGTGAACCCGGCTTGCAGCGCTGCGATGGCGGCGGCCTTGATGTGCTCGGGCGTGTCGAAATCCGGCTCGCCCGCGCCGAAGCCGCACACGTCCTGGCCGTTGGCGAGCATGGATTTCGCCTTGCTGTCGATGGACAGCGTCAGGGAGGGCGAAAGGCTGGTGGCGCGTTCGGAAAGTTCCATGAGAATAAAAAGGGATGTCTGAAAAGGGATGGTCGGGTGAGAAAGGGCGGACGGATACCTAACCGCGATAGGTGTCCTCAATCAAGGTGCGGAAGTGATTTTCCTCGATGCGGATGATTTTCATCTCGCGCGCGGCGTTTTCCTTGGAGTCGCTGGCGTGCGCGGCGTTGATCATGATCGTCTGGCCGAATTCCTTGCGGATCGATGCCGGCCTGGCGCCTTGCTGCGGGTCCGTCGGGCCGAGCACCTCGCGGATTTTGCGCACGGCATCGACGCCCTGGTACACGATGGCCACGCACTTCTCGCTGCCGGGAGCCTGGCGTTCGGCGTCGGTCGTGCATCTGGTCCGGGCGGCTGCCGCTCATGAACTGCACGATGGTTTCCCAGTTGTTGCGGCCGTTGATCGGTCCGAGCAGTTCGCCGAGTTGGCGTTCGGCGTCGGCGGAGAGCGGGAACTCCAGCTCCCTCTCGACGGCCAGCCGGGCCTGCTTGCCGCTCGGGCTCCTTGAGCTTGTCCTGCAGAACTTCCAGCACCGGGCCGTAGAATTCCTCCGCCTGCGCGACGCTCATGCGCAGCACGCTTGAAACCGATGATCGACAGCCCCGTGCGCGAGAACAGGTCGATGACGCCGCCCGGCCGCGCGTTGGGGAAACGGAAATTGTCGGGCTTGATGAGCACGAGCGTTTTTTCGACCTTCGCATCGGCCGGGAACGGGATCACGTCCTCGAGCACGCCGCCGTCGGAGTCCGAGTACGACGCCCAGAGTTTCAGGCCGCTCTCGACCGCCGCCGCGGTCGGCGCCGCGAGCACGGCCGGCTCGAAGTAGGTGACGTTGCCCGCGGCGTCCGCGATGTAGTCGCCGTAGGTGTCGCGGATCGTCTCGGCGCTGGTGCGCTCGTGGACGATGTGGCCCACGGTGTTCATGATGCGCGTCACGGCGTCCGGGCCGCGGAAAACCAGCATCAGGCAGCGGGCGCGGTGGCCCTCGGCGTCGGGGGCGAGGTGCTGGAGGATGTACTGGCGGATGAGCTCCTGCGTCGCGCGGTGGCGGGGGTTCGGATCGTCGGTGATGGCGGTGGCGGCGTACGCCTCGGCGAGTTCCCGGCTGGGCGCGAACATGCGGGCGTCCGACGAGGTCGAGGCCGCTGCGCGAGATCAAGCGCGAAAGGATCGGGCCGGTGCGGGATTTGCGGATCGAATGCGGGGTGACGAGGACGTAAGCGAGTTGGTCTTCCATAAAAATAAAAAAAGCCTGCGCCGGAACCGCCGTGACTGGCCGCCGTTGCGGCATCAGCACGCGGTTCATTCCAGACGTAGGCCAGTCCGGCGGCAGCGCCTGCTGGGCATGCACTTCAGGGGCGCGGGAATGTAGCTGCACGTCCGCGCGGGGCGTCAAACGCAAAAACCGCGCGTGGCGCGACTGCCAGAGTTCGGAGGTGAGCAGGCCCGAAGCGAGGTCGAGCGTTTCGCATTCGAGCCGGAAGCCCGCCGCCGTGCAGTGCCGCCGCGTGGTCCGGGCAGACGGCGCACGCGCAGGCCCGTGGCGAGCCGGAAAAACGCGTACAGTCCCGCCGATCCACAGCCGCGCGCGCCACGCCGCCAACCCGCGCGCCGGCTGGCGAAACTCCGAGACGATCCAGCCGCGCGTCCGGGACCGTGCACGCCGCCAGTCGATCGACCAGCGGTGTCGAGTTCGCCGTCCGTGAAACAGTCGAGGAAAAAATGGGTGACGATCAGGTCGTAGCGCAGCCGGCTGGCGGCTGCCACTCGGGCGCGTCGGCATGGTGGAAACGCACCCGCGATTGCGTCGGCGGTCGCCTACCCGCTGCCGCGCGAGAGCGAGCATCCGCGCGCTGTTGTCCACGGAATCGACTTGCGCGTGGGGGTTTGCACGCAGGAAAGCCGCCAGGAACCGCCCATCGCCCTCCCCGAGCACCAGGACGCGCCGCGCCATCGCTATTTCGCGGCAGGAACGCTGTCCGCCGCCGTTCGAGCGCACGGCCGAAGCCGGCATATTCCAGCCAGCGATACCAGCGCGCCAGCGGGTCGCAGTTCACGGGATAGGTTCGCAGGCCGCAACGCGGCCTGTCGTCACAAAAGGTAGGGATGCCTCTCCGAGGCAGTCCCAAATTTCTCTGCTGGACTTCGACCGTCGCTCAAAACTTTCCAGAAAAAATAGGGACTGCCTCGGAGAGGCATCCCTACCTTTTGTGACGATGCCGCTAGCGCGGCGTCCCCTGTTCGCCCTTTAGCGAAACTGCGCGAGCAGGCGCACGTCGTTTTCCACGAGCATCCGCACGTCCGGCAGGCCGGTGAGGATCATCGCCAGCCGGTCCAGGCCGAAGCCGAACGCAAAGCCCGTGCACCACTTCGGGATCGTACGCGTCGTCGCCGCGCGCGTTGTTCACCGCCTCGAACACCGCCGGATCGACCATGCCGCAACCGGCGACTTCCAGCCATTCGTGCCGCCCTTGAGCGCGGCGGATTTCACGTCGATCTCGAAGCTCGGCTCCGTGAACGGGAAGAAGTGCGGGCGGAAGCGCACCGCCGTTCCCGGCCCGAAAAGCTCGCGGAAGAAAAATTCCAGCGTGCCCTTGAAGTCCGCGAGGCTCACGTCCCTGATCCACGTACAGACCCTCGAGCTGGTTGAACTGCGCGAGGTGCGTCGCGTCCACCTCGTCGCGCCGGTACGCCGCGCCGGGCGCGATGATGCGCACGGGCGGCGCCTGCGTTTCCATCGTGCGGATTTGCACCGTGGAGGTGTGCGTGCGCAGCAGCCGGCCGTCGGGCAGATAAAACGTGTCCTGCTCGTTGCGCGCCGGATGGTCGGCGGGCGTGTTGAGCGCGTCGAAGCAGTGCCATTCGTCCTCGATGTCCGGGCCGTCGGCGAGGGCGAAACCCATGCGGCGGAAAATCTGCACGGCGCGGTCGAGCAAGCTGCGTCAGCGGATGCAGGCTGCCGACGGGCAACGGCGAGCGTGCCGGGCAGGCTGAGGTCGAGTCCGCGAGGGCGTCCGGCTTCCTGTTGCGCGGCGAAGCTGTCTGGCGCGCTCTTCGAGCGCGGCGGTGAGCGTCTGGCGAACCTCGTTGAGCCGCTTGCCCACGGCTGGGCGTTCTTCCTTGCGAAAGCGATCTTCATGCTCTCGCCGATCTGCGCGAGCTGGCCCTGGCGGCCGAAGATACTTGATCCGCGCCGCTTCCAGACGCGGCGGCATCACCGGCGGCGGCGATGTCCGCCTGCGCCTGCATGAAAAGGTTTCGAGTTGGTCGAGCATGGAGAGATGAGAATCGACCGGCGTTACGGGTCAGTTGCCATTCTAGCCACTCGATTACTCTTTTCGCCATGATGACGACATCCGCAAGCACTTGGCTGACATCCCTTGTCCCATTCGCATTCGATGGGGACGGTCACGAGTACCGTACCTACGATGACCACATATCTCCGCAGTACCCGTGTGTCCGGAGACGAGGGAATGTTTCGTCCTGCCGCCTTGCACATAAACGGGCTAATCAAGACGCAGCTAGGCCTGACGCTCGGTCGGCCGCCTTCGTCTTGCCCTTGAGGGCATCGACCGCCTTGGCGACGATCCCCTGGAACACCGCTTCCTCGGTGATGGCCAGGTCGGAGAGCACCTTGCGGTCCAGCGTGATGCCCGCCGCCTTGATGCCTTCCATGAACCGGCTGTACGTCAGCCGTGCGCGCGGGCGGCCGCGTTGACGCGGGCGATCCAGAGCATGCGGAAGTTGCGCTTGCGCGTCTTGCGGTCGCGGTAGGACCAGTATTTGGCCTTCATCGTCGCGTCCTTGGCGTAACGGAACAGCTTGGAGCGGCGTCCGCGGTAACCTTTGGCTTGATCGAGCACGCGCTTGCGGCGCTCGCGGCTGGCGGGGGCATTGGTGGCTCTTGGCATAAGAAATCAGAAAGTTAGAAGCTGGAAAATCGGCCGAGGACTCGAATCCGCATCAGGCGAAGGGCAGGCAATCCTTGATGCGCTGCATGTCGGTCTTGTGGACCACGCCGCGCTTGGCGAGCTGGCGCTTGCGCTTGGCGCTCTTGCTTTGCAGGATGTGGCGGCGGCCACTGTGCGCGAACAGGATCTTGCCCGTGCCCGTGATCTTGAAACGCTTGGCGGCGGACTTCTTGGTTTTGCGGCGGGCGACGGACTTTGGCATAGGGGCGACAAACTATTGCCCCTTTTGACAAAAGCTCAAATTCTTTTTTAGTCCCGGATGGCAGATCAAATCGCACTCCTCTTTTCCGGGCAAGGCGCGCAGGCCGTCGGCATGGGCCGCGACCTCTGCGCGCATCTCCGCCGCCGCCGCCGAACTGTTGCCCAGGCGCGACGCCATCCTCGGCCGCCCGCTCTCGCAAGCTGGCCTTCGAGGGCCCGCTCGACGAACTCACCCTCACCGCCAACTGCCAGCCCGCGCTGTTCGTCCACGGTCTCGCCACGCTGGCGGCCCTGCGCGCGGAGGTCGGGCGATTTCCCCGTGACCGCCGCGGCCGGGCTTGTCGCTGGGCGAATTCACCGCGCACGCCGCCGCCGGGACGTTCGATTTCGCCGACGGGCCTGAAACTCGTCGAGGCGCGCGGGCAGTTCATGGAGGAAGCCTGCCAGGCAAGCGCCGGCGCGATGGCGGCGCTCATCGGCGCGGAGGAAAACGTCGTGCGCGGCCTCGCCGCCGAGACGGACGTGGACATCGCCAACCTCAATTGCCCCGGCCAGATCGTCATCTCCGGCGAGGCGGAGCGCATCACGCTGGCCGTGTCGATGGCCAAGCAGCATCGGCATCCGCAAGGCCGTCATGCTCAACGTCGCGGGCGCGTACCATTCGCGGCTGATGGACCCGGCGTACGTCAAACTCGGCGAGGCACTGATGCACATCGTCCTGCAGACGCCGCGGTTCCCGGTCGTCTCAAACATCGACGCGCCGACCCGGCGGGCGATTTCGACGAAATCCGCCGCACGCTCACCGAGCAGGTCACGGGCACGGTGTGCTGGACGCAGTCGGTCGAGTACATGATCGACACGCTCGGCTGCAAGCTGTTCCTCGAACTCGGCCCGGACGACAAACTCGCCGGCATGGTCAACCGCATCCGCAAGGGCACGGAAGTCATCTCCGTCAGCGACCCGGCCTCGCTGGCAAAAGCTGTGGAACGGATCAAGCGCGCCTGATGTCCATGCGCTTCTTTCTCCTCGCGGCGGGCTTGCTGCTCGCCGGCTGCGGCAAACCGTCGGCCGCAACCGCACCCAAGCCCCCGCCCCGACTGGTGACGACCACCAGGGTCGTCGTCCACGACGCACCGCTCTACCTGGACGAAATCGGCACCTGCACCGCGCTGGAAACCGTTTCCGTGCAGGCGCAGGTCACCGGCCAGATCATCAAACGCGATTTCGCCGACGGCGCGGACGTGAAGAAGGGTGACCTGCTTTTCACCATCGACCCGCGACCGTACCAGGCGGCGCTCGATCAGGCCAAGGGCGCGCTCGACCAAAACAAGGCGCAGCTCGAACTCGACAAGATCAATCTCACGCGCGCCCAGGACCTGCGGACGAAAAACGTCATCACCCCGCAGGACCTCGACACCGCGCGGACCAACGTCACCACCGACCAGGCGAAGATCGAGTCTGGTCAGGCCGCCCTGGACGCCGCGCAGGTCAACCTGGACTATTGCCTCATCAAATCGCCCATCGATGGCCGGGCGGGATTGCGGCAGGTGGACGTGGGCAACATCGTCAACGCCGGTTCGGGCAACGCCGTGCTGCTGACCATCCAGCGGCTCGACCCGATCTACACCGATTTCACGATTGCCGAGAGCGACCTGCCGCAGGTGCGCCAGTACCAGCCGAAGGGCAACCTCAAGGTGGAAACCGACCTGCCCGACCCGAACGTCCCGCCCAAGCTCGGCGACCTGTACTTCCTCGACACGCAGGTCCAGGCGGGCGCGGGCACCGTGAAGGCGCGGGGCATCACGCCCAACCCCGACCACGTCCTGATGCCGGGGGCATTCGTGCACGTCCGGCTGATCCTCGACACGCTCAAGGACGCCCGGCTCGTGCCAAATCAGGCCGTGCAAATCAGCCAGCGCGGGCCGTTCGTTTTCGTGGTCAAGGCGGACAACACCCTGGACCTCCGCGCCGTCAAGCCCGGCCAGCGGCAAGGCGATCTCGTGGTGATCTCGGAGGGGCTCCAGCCCGGTGAGACGGTCGTGACCAGCGGACAACTGGCGCTGGCCCCCGGGATGACGGTCAACGCACAGCCCGATCCCGTCCAAACAAGGTAGGGTTGCCTCTCCGAGGCAATCCAAAATTGGCTTGGATGATCTCCGTGTGCACCAAGCGTCTCGCCGGAAACATTTGGATTGCCTCGGAGAGGCAACCCTACCTTGTTTGGAACGCCTGCGGCGGCATCACTTGATGCTCAGCAGCTCGACTTCGAAGATCAGCGTCGCATTCGGACCGATGGCCGGCGGCTCGCCGCGTTCGCTCGGCGTTCCACGTTCGCCGTAAGCGAGGGCGGATGGGATGAACACCTGGTATTTGGAGCCGGTTTTCATCAGTTGCAGGATTTCGGTCCAACCCTTGATGACCCCGTTCACGGGGAATGTCGCCGGTTCGCCGCGTTTGTAGGAACTGTCGAATTCCTTGCCGTCGATGAGCGTCCCGCGATAGTTCACGGTCACCGTGTCCGTGGCCTTCGGCGTGGGGCCGGTCCCCTGGGTCAGCACCTTGTATTGGAGGCCGTCGGGCAGGGTCACCACGTCGGGCTTGGACTTGTTGTCCGCGAGGAATTTCGCTCCATCGGCCTCCGCGGTCGCAGCGGCGGCTTTGCGGGCTTCCTGCATTTTCGCCATGCGGGCCGCCTGCATGTCACGCAGGGACGCGGTGATCTGCTCCGGGGTCATTTGCATCTGACCGCCCGCCGCCACGTCGCGGAAACCGGCGGCGAGGATCGTCGGGTCAACCTCGATGCCTTGCTGTTTGAAACTCCGGGCGATGTCCGTGCCGATGGCGTAACTGAGCTTATCCTTATCCGTGGTGAACGCGGCGGGAGCAGCGGGAGTGGCCGCAGCGGCGGGGGCCGGAGTTTGCGCGTGAAGCGAGGCACTCAGGCCCGAAGTAGCGAGCAGAATGGTCAGAGGGACGAAGGATTTCATGGGAAGCAATTGGTATGCGCCCTACTGAGCCACGCCGCGACGGATTGTCAAAGGCCGGAGGTCTTGCGCCGCCGCTCACCTTCGTGGAAAGTAGCGCGTCGCGGGCCGTCCTCCCCCACCGCAACGCCGCTTTCCCGATGGCTGAAAACGCTCCCTCGTCCGACGCTTCCGGTTCCCGGATCGACCGCGACACGCCCGACGCCGCGCACGCCGCCGCGCACGACCAACGGCCGCCCGAGGGCAGCGGACCTCACCAGACCGCGGGCGAGAACACCCCGGGCGGCAAACTGATCCAGAAAAGCGGCGGCCTTTCCTCGCCGTTCATCCGCCGGCCGGTGATGACCGTGCTGCTGTCGCTGTCGATCATCGCGTTCGGCATCCTGACCTACAAGCTCCTGTCCGTCAACGACCTGCCCGGCGGTCGATTATCCGGTCATCAACGTCTCCTGCGCCTACCCCGGCGCGAGCCCCGAGACGATGGCGAACAACATCGCCACGCCGCTGGAAAAACAGTTCCTCCAGATCAACGGCCTGACGCTCATCACGAGCGCAACCACCCAGAGCAACACGTCGCTGACGCTCCAGTTCGACCTGAGCAAGACGCTGCCCGACGCCGCCACCGACGTGCAGGCGGCCATCCAGCGTGCCACGGGCCAGCTTCCCATCGACCTGCCCAGCCCGCCGACCTTCACCAAGACCAATCCCAACGACCAGGCGATCATCCTGCTGGCGCTCGTCACCGACACGCTGACCGACGCGCGATCTGTACAAATACGCCAACACCGTCGTCGCCCAGCAGATCTGCATCCTGCCCGGCGTCAGCCAGGTGCAGGTCTACGGGGTCAAGGGGGCCATCCGCATCAAGGCCGACCCGGCGGCGCTGGTCAACCGCGGCATGACGATGGACGACCTCGCCGCCGGCATCAAGGCGGGCACGGCGTACTCGGGCGCGGGTCAGTTCGACGGCAAGCAACCGCACCTTCGTCCTCCAGCCCAACGGCCAGCTGGACACTCCCGAGCGGTTACCGCAACCTGATCGTCAGCCGCAACAAGGACGGCTCGCCCATCTTCCTCAAGGACGTGGCGACCGTCTACACGGCCTCCAGGACGAACGCATGTCACGCTATTTCTGGGTGCGCGAACTCGCCGCCAATCCGCCCGGCTCGACGGTCGTGCTGGCGGTGTCGCGGCAGGCCGGTTCCAACGCGGTGGAGGTCGCCAAGACCGTGAAGAACCTCCTGCCCACTTTGCGCGCGGGACTGCCGGGCTCCATCCGGCTGCTGCCGGTGTACGACCGTTCGCAGACCATCGTCAATTCCGTGGACGACGTGCAGACGACGCTGCTTCATCGCGTTCGTGCTGGTGGTGCTGGTGATCTTCGTCTTCCTGGGCCGCGCGGCCGACACGCTGATCCCCGCCGTCGCGCTGCCGCTCTCGCTGCTGCTGACCTTCGTGGCAATGTACCTGCTCGGTTACAGCGTCAATAACCTCACGCTGATGGCGCTGACGCTGGCCATCGGGTTCCTCGTGGACGACGCCGTGGTGTTCCTGGAAAACGTCGTGCGCCGCGCCGAGGCCGGGCGAGACCATCCTCCAGGCGACGATCAACAGCGCGGGCGAGATCTCGTTCACCATTTTGTCGATGACCCTGTCGCTGGCGGCGGTGTTCATCCCGCTGGTGTTCCTGCCGGGCTTGCTGGGACGGATTTTCCGCGAGTTTTCGATCACGATCATCGTGGCGATCTTCGCCTCCGGGCTGGTGTCGCTGACGCTGACGCCGCTGATGTGCGCGCGCGTGCTCGTCCGAACGCGGGCCGGGCGCCAAGAAAACGTGGGTCGAGCGCAAGGTCGGCGATTTCCTGACCTGGGTGGTGGGCATCTACGGCCGTTCGCTGGACTGGTTTTTGCGGTACAGTTGGTTCACGGCGGTCATCTACGCGGGTGTGCATCTTCGGGGTCGTCGTGTTTTGGAAGCTGCTGCCCTTCAGCCTGCTGCCGACGGGTGACAGCGGGTTTATCCGCGGGCGTGTTCATGGCGCAGGAAGGCAGTTCGCCCGAGCAGATGCGCGAGCTACCAGGCGAAGGTCAACGAGGTGCTCAAGAAGAACCCGGCGGTCGAGCGAGTTTTTCACCTCGCCGGGTCTGGCGGGGCGCGCGCGCGAGTTCGCAGGGGTTGATGTTCGGTTTTCCTCAAACACGCCAAGCAGCGCCCGCCCATCGAGACGGTCATCGCGCAGATCACGCAGGAGCTGGCCAAGATTCCCGGCATCATCGCGCTCCTCCAACCCAGTCCGGTGTTGCAGATCAACATCGGCGCGACCAACCAGAACACAGGGCCGCTACGCCTACACGCTCAGCGGCATCAACCCGCACGAGGTCTACGCCGCCGCCGCGAAGCTGGTGGCCAAGATGCGGCAGTTCCCCGGGTTTCCAGTCCGTGCAGTCGCGACTACTTCAACAAGACGCCGAACCTCAACATCGACATCGACCGCGCCCGCGCCAGTCTCTACGGGGTGTCCACCGCGAAGATCGAGAGCCTGCTGCGCAGCGCGTATTCGGAGAACTACGTCTACCTCATCAAGCAGCGCCGACGACCAGTACCAGGTGATCCTCGAAACGAACGACGACACCCGCGAGCATCCCGAAGACCTCGACCAACTTTACGTCAAGAGCGGACAACAACCCGACGCTCGTGCCGCTCGCGCGCCGTGACCGACACCAAGCAGAGCGTCGGCCTGCAGGCGGTCAACCATTACAACCAGTTCACGAGCGTCACGATCAACTACAATCTGCAGCCCGGCGTGGCGGACAGCGACGCGAACGAGTTTCATCGAAAACGCGGCGAAGCGAAATCCTGGCGCAGACGCCGGCCGTGCAAGGGACATTCCAGGGGGAGGCGCTGGTGTTCAAGCAACTCGTGACGCTCGCTCGATCCCGCTGATCGTCGGCGGCGGTGTTCGTCATGTACATCATCCTGGGCATTCTCTACGAGAGCTACGTCCATCCGATCACGGTGCTCTCGACGCTGCCGCCGGCCATCGTCGGCGGGCTGGCGACGCTGTGGATTTTTCACTCGACGCTGTCGCTGTACAGCATCATCGGGTTGTTCCTGCTGATGGGCATCGTGAAGAAAAACGGCATCATGATCGTGGACTTCGCCATTGCAGCGGCTCGACGAAGGGTTGGACCGGCGCGCGGCGATCCACGAGGCGAGCGTCGAGCGGTTCCGGCCGATCATGATGACGACGCTCGCCGCGTTGATGGGTGCGGTGCCGCTGGCGCTGGGTTACGGCGCGGATGGCTCTTCGCGCCGGCCGCTGGGGCTGGTGATCGTGGGCGGGTTGCTCGTGTCGCAGCTCATCACGCTCTACGTGACGCCGGTGATTTACCTGTGGCTGGAGTGGTTCCAGGAGCGGTGCTGGACCGCGTGCCTTTCCTGCGCAGCGGCCACACGCACCACGAGAGCGAAAGCAAACCGGCGGGAACGCCGCAGCCGGCTCCGGCGGAGGCTTGAGAAGTTCCGCCGGCGAAAGAGGCTGCTTTCAAATCTGCAAGCCACCCAGACGCCGCCCCGGCTGCCAGCCCGGGAGCGGCTCGCCGTGATCGACTTTCCAGTCGCCATCCTCGAACACCAGGACGTAGTTCCACGCCACTGCCTCGCCGCCCCGCCCGATGAAAAACACGTCCACGGTCGCTTTTTTCGGGTCGTTGCGCCAGCGGTGGACCTCGCCGTACTCGACGTGGTGCGTCCCGGCCATCGGCTGGTAGGCGCGCCGCATCTCCGTAGCGAACTGCACGAGGCTGTACCGTTCCTGTATCCGGCTGGCCGCCGCGTGGTAAGCCTGCGGAAAATCCGCCGAACGGCAGAGCGCCAGATGCCGCTGTACAACCGTGTAGAGTTCCTGCGGACTGGCTTGCTCCGGGCGAGGCCGCAACGAGTAATCGATGAGCGCCACCGTGCCCGCGCACGAGAGCACGCACATCGTCCAGAGCACTCGCTGCCGCCACTTCATGCCGGTTGCGGGATGTTCTCCGGCTGGCCGAGGCGGCGCAGCAGGTCGAAGGAATAAAGTCCGGTCGAGTGCCCATCACCCCACACCGGTTGGAACGCGTAACCACCCACGATCCCGTACGAACGCAGTTGGAACGAACGCGCCGCATCGTAGCTGACGTGCGGCTTATCAACGTTTCCGAGCGCGTCGGGTTCGCCGCAGCAACCCGCGCACGGACAGGCGCGGCGCAAACCTTCGAGGGGTAGATAACTCTCCTGTCCATCGTTCCAGCGAACGGCCAGTTCGGGGCCGGCCAACTGGATGTCCTCGGGAAGGATTTGCATAGGCTGCGAAGAGAAATTCAAGCGGCGCGGCGAAAAGTTGTCAACAAGTTATTCCCAATCTATTGGAAGCCGTTCAACGCAGGTCGGCCGCGCCCTTGCAGAGGGAATAGAGCGTCGCCTGCCCGACCGTTTGCAGGCTTTCGGCGCTGACCTTGTCGAGCGTGTCGCCCGGGGTGTGCCACGCGGGGAAGTCGAAGTCGATCAGGTCGAGCGTCGGGAATGCGCAGGTCCTTGAAATAGTAGTGATCGTCGAGGATGTCGCCGTTGAAATAGCCGAAGTGGCTGCGCGTCCCGAGGGCCTCGCTCGCGCCAAAAATCCCCTGCGCGAGGTTCGCCGGGGAGTTCGGCGGCAGGGTGATGTCGAGGTCGCGGTCACCCATCATGTCCCAGAGGATCGCCAGCTTGAACTGCCCCGCGCGGTGATCGTTTGAAAGCGCGTGCGCGTAGTGCCGGCTACCGTAAAGCCCGTCGTACGGAGCGGTTTGCACTTCAAACTTCGTGATGGCTTCCTCGCCGTCGAAGAACACCAGCTCGAAGCGGCGCGCGAAATTTTTGTCTTGTGAAAGCACGCGGGCGAGTTCGAGCAAGGCCCCGGTGCCCGATCCGCCGTCGTTGGCCCCGACGAAGCGCTGGGCGGCGAAATACTTCGTGTCGTAGTGCGTACAGACGATGGCGTGCGCGTCGCCGGGTTTGGCGTCGGCGGGCCGTGCGATGAGGTTGATGAACTCGATGTTGCCGTGCGGCGTCGGGTCGGTGAACCGCTGGCGTTCGACGGTCCAGCCGGACGCGCGGAGTTGTTCCTCGATGTACAGGCGCGATTGTTCCAACTCCTGCGAGCCGCTCGGGCGCGGGCCGAAATCGACGAGTTTACTCACATGGTCGAACGCCCGCTGTCCGGAGAATAGCTTGCAGAAGGTTTCGGGCATGGGTGCCGCACCGCCGTCGCACCCGGTCAGCAAGACAAAAGCCCCCAAGAGAAGCAGCGTGGATAGACAGGAACGGAAGGCAGGCGCGGGCATCCGATGAGTGTGCAACGTTCCGGCGGCTGCGCGCAAGGCAAGACCGGGATTTTGCTTGTCGCCAAGTCAGCCGACGAACCTCAGCGCGGGATCGGCGGCGGTGGCGCGGGGTTCTTGCCGTGCGACGCCATCAGGCTTGTCAGCAGCGCGCCGCCCGCGCCGGCGGGCAGCAACGTCAGCACCGCCTTGGAATCCAGTGTCCGCTGCGTTTCCAGCACCTCGAAAAGCGCCGCCGCCACCTCGGGATCGCTCGAAATATCCTGGAGCGCCTTGCCGACGATCTGCGGACGCATCGTCGCCGCCTTGGCCAACTCGATGGCCGCCTCGCGCTCGGCGCTGCTCGTGATGATGCTCACCTGGTTCGCCCCGTCCTGCCGGATCGCGCTCGTGACCTGCCGCAACCGGTTGACCACTTTGGCTTCGATCTGCTGGATCATGCCCGTGTCGCGGAAGTGGACCTTGCGGATGTAGATCGAACCGAGCCGGTAGCCCCAGGCGGTGGATTTCGGCGCGACCTCGTTGCGCACGGTGTTGCTCATGACGTGGCGGTTCTCCAGCATGTCCGCGAGCGGCATGTTGGACAGGCAGCGCACCGTGGCGTTGCTGATGTTGGCGCGCAATGAGCCGCGCGGGTCCATGTTGTTGAACAAAAACGCCACCGGATCGCTGATGAACATCTCGTACCACACGCCGATGCCCATCGGCGCGCCTTCCTCGCTATTGACCGCCTGGCTGCGGAGGTATTCCTGGTCGAGCCGCAGGTCGAGCACGTAGCAGCGGCCCATGAAATTGACGATCAGCGCCGCCGGCCCGAGGATGAAGGGCAGCACGTGCAGCCCCGGCTCGGACAGCACGCCGATGACCTTGCCGAAGAGCACGTAGACGCGGCAGGTGCGTTCCTCGACGATCGCGTACAGGCCGAAAGCCCGGACGAGGCCGAAAAAGATCGGCGCGATGATGAACATGGCGAAAAACGTCACGACCCCGGCTTTGAAGAAGGTCGGAAAGTCGGCCAGCAGCGGGGGAATCAGGTTGGAAAACATAAATCAGCGTTTCGCCTCCAGAAAGATTTGTCCCGCCTTGGCGAACAGCCCGAGGCGCACGTTGCGCAAGTACGCCGCCAGCCCGTCGGGGCCGCTGCGCCGCAGGTCGGCCAACTGGTTGGCCAGCGCCGTCAGCGGCTGCGACCTCGGCCTGCGCCTTGAGCGTCTCGATCTCGACCGCGCGCTTGCTCTGGACGATCTTCTGGTCCGCGCCGCCTTGGGCGAGACTGATGCTGCTCGACACCTCGTTGTGCGCGGTGTTGATGGCCGCGAGCGCCGACTCCACCTCCACCGGCGGATCGATGCCCGTGATGAGCGAGGCGTCGAGGACCATGCCGTAACGCGCGGCCGACGAGGCGCATTCGTGGTCCATGAACTCGTTGAGGTCGCGCAGGTTTTTGCGCAGGTCGTTGATGGAAACCCCCGTCACGACGCGCTCGGGCATCGCGTTCTCGTCAATCGGCGAGTTGCCGCCGTCGTCCGCCACGACCGCCGCGATGGTGATGGGCTTGGCCTCGAAATTGGCGATGCGCTCGCGCAGGATGCTGATGAAATACGCCATGATGTGAATCACGGGCTTTTTCACGCCGAAGAGGTACGCGTACAGGTTGCTTTCGCTCACGCGGTAGCGAATCTGGCCGGTGAGGCCGGTGTTGAGCTGGTCCTTGGTGACGGCTTCGAGCATCTGGCCCTGCGAATTGGCGCGCGGGTCTTCGAGGTCGAGCGCCATGTTGAGCGTTTGCGTCGCCACGGTGACTTTGTGAATCTTCTCCCAGGGCATTTTCAGATAAGGCCCGCCGGGACCGATGACGCGCACCTGCGGGTAGACGTAGCGGTCGCGTTCGTCCGGACGGAGCGGTTCCGAGATGGGATCGTCGAGCGTGGTGCGGTTCGCGCCGATGCGTTGGGCGCGGCCGAAGCTCGTTTTCACGGCGCGCTCGTTCTGGTTGACGGTGTAGAAGCCGCCGAGCAGGTAGCGCACGATGAACCACGCGGCGAAGCCGAAAAGAATACCGATGAAAGCGGAGGGCATAAGGCAGGAAGGGAACGCAGCTTAGACAGGCAGTTTGCAGTCTGACAAGCGTTTGCTTGCGACGGCGGCAAGCGGATCAGGCGAAATCGGCGAAGCCGGCGGGGCAATCGCAGGATCGCCGCTTTCCTTTTGGCACGTTGCGTTCATCTTAGCTGCCGACTTGCCCGTGGAACTGACGCATCCCTGGTTTCTGCTGCTCGCTCTGCCCGGCGCGGCTCTGCTGGTCCTGGTCCTGCGGCGTTCGCTCGCGGACATGACGCCGCGCCAGCGGACCGTGACGCTGGCGGTCCGCGCGCTGTTGTTGGTTTGCGTGCTGCTGGCGCTGACGGGTCCACGCCTGTTGCGGCGCGGCGACGATCTCAGCGTGGTTTTCCTCGTGGACGATTCCGCCAGCATCTCGCCCGAGGCCCGCGCGGCGGCCCGGCGTTACGTCGAGGACAGCCTGCCACACCGCCGCGCCCACGACGAAGCCGGCGTCCTGGGCTTCGCGCGCGGGGTCGCCGTCTGGCAGGCCCCCGCCGAGAGCAGCCAACTCGCCGCGCACTGGCCCGCCACTCCCGACGCCGACCGCGCCGGCACCGACATCGGCCGCGCGCTGGACTTCGCCGCCGAGCATCCTCCCGGCCGGTCGCGCGCGTCGCGTCGTGCTCCTGAGCGACGGCAACGACACCGCCGGCCGCCGGCCGCGAAACCGCCGCGCGCCTCGCGGCGGCCGGCGTGGAGGTGCGACACCGTGCCGCTGCGCAATCCCGCCGCGCCCGAAGTGCTCGTCGCCAGCGTGGACGTGCCGCGCGGCCTGAAGTCCGGCGAACCCTTCGACCTGCGCGCCGACGTGGAGAGCAACGTCGCCACCACCGCCAAGGTCCGCCTCTACCAGAACCAGTTCCTCGTCGCCACACGGGAGGCCGTCCCGCTCAAACCGGGCCGCAACGACCTCGCTTTCCCCAACCTGCGCGCGGGCGACGGCTTCACAGCCTACGAGGTCGAAATCCTCCCCGCCGCCGACACCCGCCTGGAAAACAACCGCGCCGGGGCCACCGTCGCCCTCGGCGGCAGCCCGCGCGTGCTGCTCGTGGCTGGCGACGAAACCAGGGCCGCGCCGCTCGCCGGGGCCTTGCGCGAGGCGAAGATCGACGTGGAAATCCGCGGTCCCGCCGGGTTGCCGCGTACGCTTGAGCGAACTTCAGCGTTTCGACCTGTTCATGCTCAGCGACGTGTCCGCGCTGTCCAATGACCCGCGACCAGATGGAACTCTACCGCACCTGGGTCCAGCAGTTCGGCGGCGGGTTCGTCATGATCGGCGGCGAAAATTCCTTCGGCGTCGGCGGGTATTTCCGCACGCCCATCGAGACAGATGCTGCCCGTGCGCATGGACCACGACGACCGGCAGGAAACGCCCACCGTCGCGCTCTACGTCGTGCTGGACCGCTCCGGCTCCATGACCGCGCCCGTCGGCCGGGCACGACCAAGATCGCCTCGCCGACCAGGGCGCGGTGCTGGCCATGAACGTCCTCCAGCCGCAAGGACCTCTTCGGCCTGACCGCCGTGGACACGCAGGTCAACACCGTCGTGCCGCTCGGCACGGCTCGGCGACAAGTCCGCCAACGAGCAGAAAATCCTCTCCATCACGGCGGGCGGCGGCGGCATCTACATCTACACCGGGCTGGCGGACGCATTCCGGGTCATGCGCGACGCGCCACGCCAAGATCAAGCACGTCATCCTCTTCTCCGACGCCGCCGACGCCGAGGAAAAGACCGCCGGCGAGATGCCCGACGGCGCGCCCGCCGGCCGGGGCACTTCGCATCGACCTCGTCAGCGCCATGCTGGCGGAGAAGATCACCGTCAGCGTGGTCGGCCTCGGCACCGAACACGACAAGGACGTGGCCTTCCTGCGCGGCTGCTCGCCGAGCGCGGCAACGGGCGGTTCTACCTGACCAACGACGCCACCACCCTGCCGCAGATTTTCAGCACGGAGACGATGAAGGTCGCGCAATCCAGCCTCGTGGAGGAGCCGTTCAACCCCGTGCCCGCCGCGCCCTCGCCGCTGACCGCCGGCATCGACTGGAAGACGCTGCCCCGCCGCTGCTCGGCTACAATGCCACCAAGCCCAAGCCCACCGCGCAGGTCGCGCTCGCCACCGAACTCGGCGAGCCGCTGCTGGCCACCTGGCGCTACGGTCTCGGGCAGGCCGCGGCGTTCACCAGCGACGCCACCGCGCGCTGGGCCGGCGAATGGCTGGACGTGGGACGGGTACGGCAAATTCTGGGCGCAGGTCGTGCGCGGGCTGCTGCGCAAGAGCGAGCAGGCGGCATTCCAGGTCCGCGCGACCGAGCATGGGCGACGGCAGCCGGCTGCGGCTGGACATCGACGCGCTCACGCCGGAAGGCGGTTTCCGCGACCGGCTGCCCATCGACGTGACGGCGCTGGACACCGCCACCGGCCGAGACGCAGAGCCGTTCGCGCCGAGCAGATCGCGCCGGGCAGCTACCGGGCGGAGTTCGATCTGCCCGCCCCGGATGCCGACGCAGCCGGCGGCGGCGGCGGCGACGACGATGTTCTCGGTCAGTCTCGCCCGAACTGACTGGAACGGCCCTACGTCTTCGGCCACACGCGCAGCTATCCGCGCGAGTTCCTGCGCACGGACACGGACGAGGCGTTCCTGCGCGCGGTGGCGGCGGCGGGGCACGGACGGTTCGACCCGCCAGCCGGCGGACGTTTTTGCCGCCGCCGACGCAGTTTTTCGGCTGCGCCGGGTGGATTTGACGAATTATTTCCTTGCCGCCGCCCTGCTCTTGCTGCCAATAGACATCTTTCTGCGCCGCCGTACCTGGAAACGGCCGGCGACGCCGCTGCACGGACTTCCCGGCCCGTCCGTGCAACGGTGGCGTCCTGAAAGCGCGGTTGGCCCGATTCATCGGCAGTTCACTAGGAAATCACACGTTTTGGTCATCGAAGTCATCCGCTACGCCATCGCCATCGGAGACGAGGCAGCTTTCGAGGAAGCCTACCGCAAGGCGGGCGAACTGCTGGAAGCGTCGTCGCACTGCCTGGGCTTCACCCTGATGCGCGCCACGCGCGAGCGGCACCGCTACATGATGACGATCTACTGGGATTCGCCGGACGGGCACCTGATCGGTTTCCGCCAGAGCAAGGCGTTCAAGGAGTACCAGGAACTACCTCGCCCCGTACACGCCGACCGCCGAGGAAGACGGCGCATTACCGGAAGACCGGGATCGAGCTGACGAAGAAACAGCTCGTGCGGATTTCCGGTCCGCCACGGTAGGTACGGGCTGGCCCTCCGATTTGTAGGACAGGCGCACCGCCTGCCGCGTGATGGCGTGTCCCCTGGGTAACAGACTGAAGCTTTTTTGGTTGCTTGTACGGTTTCAGCCCCGGCAGGGCGTAAGACTTTAGCCCACGGCGTGAGCCGTGGGGGTCACGGGTCTGATCGGTCGAGCCCCGGCAGGGGCGTAAGAAGGCCCGCGCGCCGGTCCAGGCATGGCCGCTGTTTTTCTTACGCCCCTGCCGGGGCTTTATCCTCCAATGGAATCTTTCCCCACGGCTTGCGCCGTGGGCTAACGTCTTGCCCCCCTGCCGGGGCTATGGAGCCCTTATACACAAGCGAAAACGCTGTAAGGGCAGGGATGCAAAGTGCAGTCCGCGTCCTGAAACGCGGCAGGCGATGCGCTTGCCCTGCCAATCAGTTCGTCCCGGGTGCCGGGCGTTTCAACCACTCCGCCAGCGCCTCGCGCAGTTGTTCCTTGCGCACGGGCTTGGTCAGGAAACCGTCCATGCCCGCTTCCATGCAGCAGGCGCGGTTCTCGGACAGCACGTCGGCCGTCAGCGCCAACACCGGGATGCGGAAAATCTCCGTCGGCGTCTGCGCGGAACGATTTTTTTCCCGCTGGCGGATGGCCCGGGTCGTTTCCAGGCCGTCCATCTCGGGCATGTGGCAATCCATCAACACCAGCGCGAACCGGACATGCGCCATCGCTTCCAAGACTTCGTGACCGTTGGCGACCGCCTGGGCCTGATAACCTAGGCTGCGCAGTTGCGCGAGCAACAGCCGCTGGTTGACCGCGTTGTCCTCGGCCACCAGGATCGCCTCGTCGCAGCCGCCCGGCCCCTGCCCGGCCCCGGGAGAAACGGGCTTTGTCTGTTCGCCGTTCGGCATGTTTCGGTCGCCCGTGGCGTCCGAGCAGTCGAGCACTTGGATCACGGTCTCGTGGAGTTCCTCCCGGCGCACGGGCTTACGCAGGTAGGCCGCGCAACCGGCGGCAAGGACCTCCTCCCGCAACGCCCGCCGGTCGAATGCGGTCGCCAAAATAAGAGGCATGCCAGCCAGCGCGGGATCGGCGCGGATTTGCGCGGCCAGTTCCAGGCCGTCAAGGTCCGGCAAGCGTTTGTCGAGGATCGCCAGATCGTAGTGGCAACCTTCCCGAGCGCAGCGGCGCAACTCCGCCAGCGCGTCTGCCGCCCGGCCGACCGTGGCCACCTCCGCGCCCCAGCCGCGCAGGTAGCGCCCGAGGATTTCCGTGGCGGCCAGGTGATCGTCCACCACCAGCACCCGCTGGCCTGCGAGCGACCGCGACGCCAGCGGCACCTTGGCCGGGACCGGCTCCTCGGTCGCCGGGGCTTCCACCAACGGCAGCTTGAACCAGAAGGTGGAACCCCGCCCTTCCGTGCTATCCACGCCGATCTCGCCGCCCATGAGTTCCACCAGCCGCTTGGAAATCGACAAACCCAACCCCGTGCCACCGAAACGCCGGGCCGTCGAGCCGTCCGCCTGGGTGAACGGCTGGAAAAGTTTCGCCTTCGCCACGGCGGACAGTCCGATCCCCGTGTCCTGCACGCTGAAGGAAACGCGCGGCCCCTCGCCTGCTTCGACGCGGCCTTCCTCGCGCACGACGCGCAGGACCACCGAACCCACGGCGGTGAACTTGATGGCGTTGCCCAGCAGATTGAGCAGCACCTGACCGAGCCGGGCGGGATCGCCGTAGATGTGCGCGGGCAGACCGGCATCCACGTAAGTCAGCAGGGAAAGCGATTTTTCCCCGGCACGGCCGAGCAACAGGCTGGCGCGGCCCTCCACCACGCCCAGCAGTTCGAACGGGACGTTTTCCAGGTCGAGTTTACCCGCTTCGATCTTGGAGAAATCGAGAATGTCGTCGATGACCGTCAACAGGCCCGCCCCGCAGTCCTGCACGGTGCGCACGAAGTCGCGTTGCTCGGCGTCCAGGCCCGTCTCGGCCAGCAGGTCCGTCATGCCGATGATGCCGTTGAGCGGCGTGCGGATTTCGTGAGCACATGTTGGCCAGGAATTCGCTCTTGGCCTGCGCGGCGGCGAGAGCCTGTTCGCGGGCGCGCACGAGTTCGCTCTGCGCTCGTTTGTGCGCGGTGACATCGCGCATGATGACCAGCACGGATTCGACCCGGTTGGAACCGTCCGAGGTAAATTCCGGGGCCAGCGTGCTCTCGTAATAACGCGTCCGCCCACCTGGCGCGGGGAACTTGCTGGCGACCGCCACGTCGTCGCCCGTGGCGAACACCTGCCGCAAGGCGTTGTCCCAGAGCTTGCAGATGTGCGGGGGCTGACCGGCCTCGGCGTTGGTTTTGCCCAGAAACCACTCCACCGGATGGCCGGTCTTACGCGCCACGGCCTGATTGATGTAACGGCAACGCAAATCCGGCCCCCAGCGGGCAACGATGTCCGGCACCAGTTCAGGCGACTCGGTCATAAACGGCGGATGGTCGGGGCACGCATGGGCTGACGAGCGCCGGACGTTCCCACCGCGCCTGCGCTCCTTACCCTGTGTAAAAAGCAGGAAGTGCACCCGCCCCCGGCAACTGCTGGAACCTCCCCACCCACAAAAAAGCGAGGCGGCGCGCCGCCCCCTCCGGCCGCGAACCGCCTCTGCTCCCCTGCCCTTAATCTGCCGCCGGGTCCCCTTCTTCCCCGGCGACTGGCTATCTTTCGGCCCCTTTCCCGTGATTTTTCAGGCGTTGATGGGGTCCACTGCCTACGAAGACCTTTGCGGCCGGACTTGCCCGCTCAGGTGAGCGCCGGCCGTGTGGCCGTAGCCCTCGTTGGAAGCGTCGTGGTAGCCTTCCTCGCCGTGGTCGGTGATGTCCAGGCCCGTGTCCTCGCCTTCCTCGGTCGGACGCAGGCCCATCACCGCTTTCAGCAGATAGCCGAGGATGATCGTCGCCACGACGGCCAGCGCCAGCGTCACGCCGATGGCCTTGAACTGCTCCAGCCAGAGCTGTGCCCGTGAATGTACTTGTCCACTCGTGGCCAATTGCCGTTGACCGCGTCCGGGTTGGCCGTCGCGCCGTCGGCGTTACTTGCCGGAATGGCCAGGAAGCCCGTCAGCAGCGCGCCCATCGTGCCGCCGACGGCGTGGACGCCGAAAGTGTCCAGCGCGTCGTCATAGCCGAACCACGCCTTGACCTTGACCACGAAGAAGAACGGGATCAGCCGCCGCGCACACGCCGATGATGACGGCGCCCGTGGCGTCGATGTAACCGCAGGCCGGGGTGACGACCACCAGACCCGCCACCGCGCCCGAGCAATAACCCAGGATGCTCGGCTTGCCCTTGAGGAGGTACTCCAGCGTCGGCCACACGAAGGCCGCCACCGCCGTGGCGAGCGTCGTCGTCATGAACGCGTTGGCGGCGACGCCGTCGGCGGCCACCGCGCTGCCCGCGTTGAACCCGTACCAGCCGACCCACAGCATGCCCGTGCCGACCATGCAAAGCACCATGCTGTGCGGGGCCATCGCCTGTTTGCCGAAGCCGATGCGCTTGCCCAGGATCAGGCAGAGGATCAGCGCGCTCCAGCCCGAGGACATGTGCACGACCGTGCCGCCCGCGAAGTCGAGCGCCTTGATCCTGGCGTCCGCGTTGAAGGTGCCGTTCATCAGGCCCGTCGCGCCCCAGACCATGTGCGCCAGCGGGAAATAAACCAGGAACATCCACAGCGCGATGAAAGCCATGATCGCCGTGAACTTCATGCGCTCGGCAATCGCGCCGACGATCAGCGCCGGGGTGATGATGGCGAACATCAACTGGTACATGGAGAACACGTTCTGCGACACCCAGTAGCAGTAATTCGTGTTGGGCGCGCTGGTCGACGCCCTTGAGCAAGAAAAACTCGCTGCCGCCCAAGAAACGGGCTGCCTGAAGTTCTTGCCGAAGACGAAGCTGTAGCCCACCGCCCACCACAGGATGGTGACGAGGCCCGCGCAGCCGAGGCACTGCGCGCAAACGCTCAGGACGTTCTTGCGGCGCACCAGTCCGCCGTAAAACAGCGCGAGGCCGGGCAGGGTCATGAAGAGCACCAGCGCGGCGCTGGTCATCATCCAGGCGTTGTGGCCCGGGACCGGACGTGCCGACTGACGCGGTCGTCAGGCCGGCTGGGAGTCTTGCCGTCCTTGTCCTTGAGCGCCAGCGAAGGGTCGCCGTTGGTCATGTAGGCTTCGAGCACCGCGATTCTCTGGGCGTCGGTCGGCGTCGGCGCGGCGTTGGCGGGAGCGGGCGAAGAGACGACGAGCGCGGGCGGGCGTCGCCACCGGGGTGCTCGCAGGCGCGGCGGTCGGCGCGGCCGGGTCCTGGGCGCGCAACGTTCCCGTCGCAAGCAACAGGGAGAAACAACCGGCGATGGCAACTCGGGCGAGCGATGGGGGGCGTCTGGTCATGGTGTTTGAGCGTCTGGTCCTTAAAGATTAGAACGGCGTTGCGCTCTGGGAAAGCCCGAAGCTCCTGACGAATCTGGCTGGTTCACCCTGTCGGCATCCCTCCTGTCGAGCGGCCTGCGGGCTCAGCAGACTGCAGGCCCGAAACACCAGCAACCGCGCGCACGAGGGGCACGGCACCTTTCAGCCATGAGAACTCTCGTTGTTCACATCCGCATCGACTTCCCGTTGACTAAATTCAGTCAATCTGCTGGAGAACTTGCGGCAGCCATGACGAGAACGCCCCTTCACGAGGCATTGCCAAAGGCGGTTGCCACGGTCATATTTCACCCGTCAGTGACCGCATCGAACGAGTTTTTCCCCGATGAACGTGCTCGAACCCGCCGCCGAGATGTTCAGGCGACAACCGCTCTGGCTCCTTTGCGCCGTGGCGTCGGCGCAATTGGCCGTCTGCGGCTTTTTCGACTACATCACGGGCTACGAACTCGCCGTCTACCCGGTTCTACGCCGCGCCGATTTTGTTCCTGGTGTGGTTCGGCGGCCGGACCCCGGCGCTGCTCTTCACGCTGGTTTGCACGCTGGTCTGGTGGTGGGCGGACGTGGCGGCCGGCCATGTGTACAGCAACAGTTGGCTCCAGGCGTGGGACATCCTCGTGCGGCTGATGTTCTTTTTCGTGATCGCCTTTGCCGGGGCGGCCTTCAAGCAGAACCGCGACACGATGGGCGCGCGAGTGCGTCTGCTGGAGCGTTCGCAACGACTGGAGAGCGAGATCATCAGCGTCAGCGAAAGCGAGCGCCAGCGCATCGGCCGCGACCTGCACGACGGCGTGTGCCAATACCTCGCCGCCATTGGCCTGACGGCCGATCTCCTGCGCCAGAATCTCGCCGCAGAGAACCACCCGCGCGCGGAATCCGCCGGCGAAATCGCCGTCCTGCTCCAGGACGCCGTGGATCGCGCCCGCGAGGTCGCCCGCGGCCTTTCGCCCGTGGACCGCGACGAGGGGGGGCTGGAAAGCGCGTTGGAGGAACTGGCCAACAGCACCACGCGGTTGACCGGGGTCATTTGCGATTTCATCTGCCCGGAGCCGCTGCCGGTGCGCGACAACATCCACGCCGTCCATCTCTTCCGCATCGCGCAAGAGGCCGTCGGCAACGCCACCCGCCACGGCCGGGCGCGCAACATCATCATCGCCCTGGAAGCCAGCGACGGCGACCTGTCGTTGCGCGTCAGCGACGACGGGGCCGGCTTCGATCCCGCCGCGACCGGCGCGGGCGCGGGCGGCATGGGGCTGAACACCATGCGCTACCGCGCGCGCACGCTCGGCGGCACGCTGGAGATTTATCCCAACTCGCCCAACGGCACGGTTGTCGCCTGCACAATTCACCATGTCACCGGACCAGCCGGCGCGTCTACCCCGGGTGCGCCCGAAGTGAACGCCGCACGCCCCGCCGAAGTCGAATTCGCTTATGCTAACCGCCACTGACAAACTCCGTGTCGTCGTCGTGGACGACCATCCCATGTTCCGCGACCGTCTGGCGCAGATCATCAACCACGAACTCGACATGACCGTGTGCGCCGAGGCCGAGGACGCTCAGCAGGCGCTGGCGACCATCGAGCACACGACGCCGGACCTGGCGATCATCGACATCACGCTCGACGGCAACAGCGGGCTGGAACTCATCAAGAGCATCCGCGCCCTCGGCCTGAAAATCCCGCTTCTGGTGCTCTCGATGCACGACGAATCGCTCTACGCCGAGCGTTCGTTGCGGGCGGGTGCGAACGGCTACATCACCAAGCGCCAACCGGCGGCGGAAGTGGTGTCGGCGATCCGGCGCATCCTGGCGGGCGACGTGTATCTGTCCAATAAAATGACGGCCGGTTTCCTGCGCAGCCTGACGACCGGCAGCGGCGGTGCCGGTGGGACCAAGGAATATTCGCAGCCTATCAACCGGCTGACTGACCGCGAACTGGAAGTGCTCGAACTGATCGGCCTCGGACGGACGACGCGCGAGATCGCCGCGACCCTCCAACTCGGCGTGGCGACGGTGGACACTTACCGAGCCCGCATCAAGGAGAAGATGAACTTCCGCAACGCGGTCGAGTTGCAGCATTACGCGATCCGTTGGGTGCGCGAACGCGAGGGGTAGAGGCGCTTGTTCAAAGCCTCGTTGCCCCCCGAGACAACCCTACCCGTAGACCGCGCCCACCATCGACAGCGACTTCGCGTTGGGCAGCACTCCGGTTTCCATCTGATTCATCAGGTAGGCGAACGCGATCTTGTTCTCCGGGTCTGCGAACGCATGTCCGCCGCCCGCGCCGGGTTGCCCGAACGCCTGCGACGACGGACCGAAGAGCTGGCGCGTCTTCCGCCCTTCCGGGTCCACCGGGTCCTGCATGAACCCGGCCGAAAACGCCGTGTCCAGACACAGGATGCGATCAGGACCGGTCACTTGCGGCGTGCGCATCCACGCCAGGGCGTGGGGCGGGAAAAACGTGCGCCCGTCGAGCGTGCCGCCGTTGGCCAACATGCCGTAGAACTTCCCCAGCGCACGCGCTGAACCGATGCCGCTGAACGAAGCAACCGATGTCCGCCGCGCCTCGGGGGAATTCATCGCGGCGACGGCGTGCAGCCCCGCCGGCCCCGTGAACGCCCGGCGCGTGAGCGAATGTTCGTCGGCCAGCGCCTCGTAGAACGCTCCGGTCAACGCCGGACCGCCCGCGCGCGAGGCATAGATCGTGGCGACCCGGCTCATCTCCGCGTCCGGCAGGCCGATCCAGAAATCGAGTCCGAGCGGTTCGGCGAAGGTCTCGCGCCAGTACGTCCCGACGGTGTGAGCAGGCCGCCGGCGGCGCAGGAGTTCGTCCACGAGGAACCCGTAGGTGCGCGGATGGTAGCCGTGCGCGGTGCCCAACGGCCAGTTGGGAGCCTGCGCGGCGAGGGCAGCGGCGACGGCGCGGTGATCGAGCACGCTCGTCTGCGGGGCATCCATCGCGGCGAGACCTGCCCGATGGGAGAGCAACTCCGCGAGCGTGACCGCTCCCTTACCGGCGGCGGCAAACTCCGGCCAGAGCGCGGCGACGGGGGTGGTGAGTTCGATGCCGTCGGCGGCAAGGACGTGCAGCAGACAGGCCGAGGCGATGGCCTTCGTCACCGACCAGGAGAGGACCAACGTCTCGTCGTCCCACGGCTGGGTCTGCTGACGGTCGCGCCAACCGCTCGCCAGGGAGAGCACTTCCCTGCCCTCGCGCCAGACGGACACCGCCGCGCCGAGTTCGCCGCGCGAGCGGAAATTTTCCTCGAACTGCGTGGTGACCGCCGCAAGGTTCATCGTCTCGGGTGAACGTCAGCCCTCCGCGCCTTCGAGTGCCTCGGGCGGCGGCACGGCGAGGGGCGCGCGCCGGTAGATGACCAGGCCCAGGCCAGCCAGCACGCACAAGCCGCCGGCCAGCGTGCGGGCCGGGAGTTGCTCGTTGAGCACCATCCAGCCGATCAGAATGGCTGCCACCGGCGTGACGAGGGAGATCAGCATCGTTTTGGTCACATCCGCCCTTCGCACCAGCCAGTAGTAGAGGCAAAACGCCAGCGAAGAGCCCACGAGCGCGAGGTAGAACAGCGCGATGACCGCCTGCCGCGTCCAGTGAAAACGCCACGGGCTGCCTTCCAAACTCCAGCCCAGCGCGACGAGCGGCAACCAGCCGAAAAACATCTGCGAACCCGCCAGCACCGCCGGGTCGAGGTGACTCCCGCGCGCCTTGACCAAGACGCTGGCGTACGCCGCGCTGCCCGCCCCGACGACGACCGCCAGGCTGCCCCAGAGCGCCAGGGTCCCGGAGAGTTGGAGTTGATCGGCGAAGATCACGCCGATCCCGACGAGGCCTAACAGCACTCCGGCCACCTTCGGCACCGTGAGGCGTTCCGACGGAAGGTAGTAGTGCGCGAAAACCAGCCCGAATGCGGGGATTGTCGCCTGGAGCACCGCCGCCAACCCGGAGGAAATCTGTTTCTCACCCCAGAAAAGCAGACCGTAATTCACCGAAAAAGTCATCCAGCCCGTCACGGCGATGAACACCCATTCCCGCTTTGAACGCGGCCACGGCGCGCGGCGCGCGAGGTTCACGGCGAGCAGCACCGACGAGGCGATCACGAAGCGCAGGCCCGCGAAGAGCATCGGCGGCAAATCCGCCAGCCCGAGCTTGATGAAAATCCAAGTGGAACTCCAGACCGTGCAGAGGATCAGCCAGACGGCGAGGATGCGGAAGGAGTTCAACGCGAGGACGATTTCGGAGGCGGCAAAAAAGGAAGGCGGGTCGGTCGTCCGCACTGTGGGGGCGATTGACCGGGCCGTCCAGCGCGCGATGCGACGGGGGATGCTCGACCGGGTCTACAACGGCTTCTCAGGTTGGGGTGAAGGATTGCCCCCGCGCCGCAGGCGCATCGTTTTAAAGCGTTTCTCAGATGCCTGTCCGGTTTTTCAGCCCCGGCAGGGGCGCAAGAGTTCAGCCCACGGCGTGAGCCGTGGGTGGCAACCGCGCAACGGCCCAGCCCCGGCAGGGGGCGGAAGAAAACCCGCCCGGTGGTCCTCGCAAGGCCGCCGTGTTTTCTTACGCCCCTGCCGGGGCTGGCCTGGCTGGCGATCTTTCCCACGGCTCACGCCGTGGGCTGAGTTCTTACGCCCCTGCCGGGGCTTGCGCAGACCTTACACGCAAACGAAAAACGCTTTAAGGTAGGGATGGCTCTCCGAGCCGTCCCAAATGTTTCCGGCAAGGCGCTTGGTGCGCACGGAGGTCATCCAAGCCAATCTTGGGACGGCTCGGAGAGCCATCCCTACCTTGTTTGGAACGCCTGCGGCGTAGCCGTCCGGTCTCTCACCTTGTCTGAGAAACGATGTAAGGACCCATCGGAGACGCATTCCCGCCCGGAAGCCGGTCCACGCCTTAACCAAAAATGAAACTAACGCACGCCCGGGTTGCTCGCCGCGTGCCGGTGGCGTTTGAGGTGCAACTGCGCCATCGAACGCGCAATCGCCGCTTCCGCCTCCGCCTGCGCTTCGGTGCCGAGCTCTTGTCCGCCAGCGCCGCCTTCGCGCGGTCCATCGCCGCCTGCGCCGCTGCTTCGTCGATGTCCGCTGACGCGCACGGCCATGTCCGTGAGGATCGACACGCGGTCGGGCAGCACTTCCGCGAAACCCGCCGCCCGTGGCCAGGAAACGTCTCCTGGCCGCCTGCGCAAGATTCGCAATTCGCCCGGCTTCAGCGCCGTGATCAGCGGAACGTGCAGCGGCAGGATGCCGAATTCCCCGTCCAGCCCGGGGATGGTCACCATGTCCACGTCCTCGGAATACGTCTTCGCTTCCGGGGTGACGATTTCGAGTCGCAGGGTTGCCATAAGAATCGGGAGCGGCTCTAGGCTTTGACCATGTCGATGCCGCCCTTCATGTAGAAGTCGGTTTCGGGCACGTCGTCGTGCTTGCCGTCGAGGATTTCCTTGAACCCGCGGATCGTTTCCTTGAGCGGAACCTGCTCGCCCGTCGTGCCGGTGAAGATTTCGGCCACCGTGAACGGCTGGCTCAGGAAACGCTGGATTTTGCGGGCGCGGAAAACCGTCTGCTTGTCCTCGGGCGAGAGTTCGTCCATGCCCAGGATGGCGATGATGTCCTGCAAATCCTTGTACTTCTGCAACACGCGCTGCACGCCGCGCGCCACCGCGTAATGCTCCTCGCCGACCACGTCCGGCGCGAGCGCCTTCGACGTGGACGCCAGCGGATCGACCGCCGGGTAGATGCCCAACTCGGCGATGGAACGCTCCAGCACGATGGTCGAATCCAAGTGCGCGAACGTGTTCGCCGGGGCCGGGTCGGTCAAATCGTCGGCCGGCACGTACACGGCCTGGAAGCTCGTGATCGAGCCCTTGGTGGTCGAGGTGATGCGTTCCTGCAAGTCGCCCATCTCGGCGGCCAGCGTCGGCTGGTAACCGACCGCCGACGGCGTGCGGCCCAGCAGCGCGCTCACTTCGGCACCCGCCTGGCGAGAAACGGAAAATGTTGTCGATGAACAGCAGCACGTCCTGGTTCTCCTCGTCGCGGAAATACTCCGCCATCGAGAGCGCCGACAGCGCCACGCGCAGACGCGCGCCGGGAGGCTCGTTCATCTGGCCGTACACGAGCGCCACCTTCGACTTCGAGAGGTCTTCCTGGTCGATGACCTTCGACTCGCTCATTTCGTGGTAGAGATCGTTGCCCTCGCGGGTGCGCTCGCCCACCCCGGCGAACACCGAGTAGCCGCCGTGCACCTTGGCGATGTTGTTGATCAACTCCATGATGACGACCGTCTTGCCGACGCCCGCGCCACCGAACGCGCCGACCTTGCCGCCCTTCGTGAACGGGCAAATCAGGTCGATGACCTTGATGCCCGTTTCGAGCACGGTCGATTTCGTGTCCTGGTCGATCAGCGACGGGGCCTTGCGATGGATCGCGTAACGCTTGGTCGCGTTGACCGGGCCGCGGTCGTCCACGGGGTCGCCCGTCACGTTGAACACGCGCCCGAGCACGCCCTCGCCCACCGGCACGCTGATCGGCGCGTTGGTGTTGGTGACCTGCATGCCGCGCTTGAGTCCTTCGGTCGAACTCATGGCGATGGCGCGCACGAGTCCGTCGCCGAGGTGCTGCTGGACTTCGAGGGTCAGCTTCGTGGCAATGCCGATGACATCGTATTCGATTTCCAGCGCGTCGTAGATTTTCGGCAGGTCGCCGGCATCGGAGAAGTCCACGTCAACGACGGGGCCGATGACCTGAACGATGCTGCCGGTGATGCGGTGCAGTTGCGGTATCCATAAAAGGGATTCTTGGGGAACTGTAGGAAACGGAGAAAGAGAAGGTGAGCAGTTACCCCAGCGCCATCTGGGCGGTGGTGATTTCCAGCAGTTCGGTGGTGATGGCGGCCTGACGGACCTTGTTGTATTCCAGCGTCAGGTCCTTGATGATCTGCTTGGCGTTGTCGGTCGCGTTTTTCATGGCGACCATGCGCGCGCTGTGTTCGCTGGCGCGGGCGTTGAGGATCATCTGGAAAACCTGGAAGTGGACGTACTCCGGCAGAACCGCGTCGAGCACTTCGGCCTCGCTCGGCGCGAAGATGTAGCCGAAGCCGTTCTTCGGGTCGCCGCGGATGCCTCGACCGGCTTGTCCGCGCGGTCGTCGGGCTTGCCGCTACCGGGCAGGTCGGCCGGGCTGATCGGCAGCAGGGTCACGAATCGTCGGCGTCTGGGTCAGCGTATTGACGAAACGCGTGTAAACGACGTTCACCTTGTCCACCTCGCCGGAAAGGAACTGGTCCAGCGCGAACTGCGAAATCTGCCGCGTCTCGGCCAGCGTCACGTTTTCCTTGACGACGAAATCGGCGATCAGATGCCGCTTGGTGCGCGCGAGGTACTGCACCGCCTTGCGCCCGCTGGCGACGAAATCCGTCGTCTCGCGGTTCAGGTGGCCCGCCTCGCGGAAGAGATTCGTGTTCAGCGCGCCGCAGAGACCCTTGTCGGTGCTGATGAGGATGGTCAGTTCCTTCTTCACCGGCCGCTCGGCGAGCAGCGGGTGGCTGTCCTGCGCGACGCGTTCGCGCAGGGACACGAGCACGCGGTTGAGCAGCGTCGGAGTATTCACGCCCGCGCGACGCGGCCTGCTGCGCCTTGCTCATCTTCGACGCCGACACCGTCTGCAAGGCGCGGGTGATCTGCTGCGTGTTCTTGACCGACTTGATGCGTCGGCGGATGTCGCGGGTATTTGCCACGGGAGCGATTAAGGGAAAACGGACGCTGGAACTGCGATCTTAGCGGAAGGTCTGCTTGAACTCGTCGAGCGCGCTTTTGAGCAACGGCTCGACTGTCCTTGTCGATGGCCTTCTTGTCGCGCAACGCCTGGAGCACGTCCGCCTTGCGGGTGCTCAGATACTCCCGCATCTTGTTCTGGAATTCCTTCACCCGGTCCACCGGCACGTCGTCCAGATAGCCCTTCTGCATCGCGTAGAGCACGGCCACCTGTTCCTCGACCGGGATCGGGCTGTACTGGCCCTGCTTGAAGAGTTCCACGACGCGCGCGCCACGGTCGAGCTTGGCTTTCGTGCCCGCGTCGAGGTCGCTGCCGAACTGCGCGAACGCCGCCAGTTCGCGGAACTGCGCCAGGTCGAGCTTGATCGTGCCCGCCACCTGCTTGATCGCCTTGATCTGCGCCGCCGAACCCACGCGGCTCACCGACAGACCCACCGAAATCGCCGGACGCACGCCCTGGTAGAACAAATCCGTTTCCAGATAAATCTGGCCGTCGGTGATGGAAATCACGTTCGTCGGGATGTACGCCGACACGTCGCCCGCCTGCGTCTCGATGATCGGCAGCGCCGTCACCGAGCCGCCGCCGAACTCCTTCTCCACGCGCGCCGAACGCTCCAGCAAGCGGGAGTGCAAATAGAACACGTCGCCCGGGATACGCCTCGCGGCCCGAGGGACGCTTGAGCACCAGCGACACCTGCCGATAGGCGACGGCGTGCTTGCTCAGATCGTCATAAACGATGAGCGCGTCCATGTCGTTCTCCATGTACCACTCGCCCATCGCCGCACCCGCGAACGGGGCGAGGTACTGGTTGGCCGCCGTCTCGGACGCCGGGGCGCGACACGACGGTCGTGTACTGCAGCGCGCCAGCCTGCTTCGAGGATCGCCACCGCGCGGGCGACGTTCGAGTTCTTCTGGCCGATGGCGACGTAGATGGAATAGATCGGGCGGAAATCCTTCACGCCCGCCTTCTCGGCGGCCATGTTGATCTTGGCCTGGCTGAGAGATCGCGTCGAGCGCGACGGCCGTCTTGCCCGTGGCGCGGTCGCCGATGATCAGTTCGCGCTGGCCGCGGCCGATGGGGATCATCGCGTCAACGGCCATGATGCCCGTCTGCACCGGCTGGCTGACGCTTTTGCGCTTGATGACGCCCGGCGCGATGTTTTCGACCGGGTAAAACTCCTCGCTCTTGACCGGCCCCTTGCCGTCGATGGGCTGGCCGATGGCGTTGACCACGCGGCCGAGCAGCCCCTTGCCCACCGGCACGGAGAGCAGGCGGCCGGTCGTGCGGACCTCGGAGCCTTCGACGACGCCCTCGTAGTCGCCGAGCAGGATCGCGCCGACCTCGGTTTCTTCGAGGTTGAGCGCGAGGCCGAGCACGCCGTTGGGGAACTCGATGGCCTCGTTGAGCATCACGTCGCTCAGGCCTTCGATGCGGGCCACGCCGTCGCCGACCTCGCGCACGACGCCGACGTTGCTCTTGGTCGTCGTGGTCTTGAGGCTGGCGATCTGGGTTTCGATGTCTTGGAGAATCGTGCTCATGGGCGGTGAAAAGGGGTCTGTTAGAAAAGACGGAAAAATGTATAGCTTAGAATTGTTCCTGCAGGTGGGCGAGGCGCTGGCGCACGCTGCCGTCCCACACGTCGCTGCCGATCTTGATCCGCATGCCGCCGATCAGTTCCGGGTTCACCGTGAACTCGGTGGTCAGGTCCTCGCCGTACTTTTGCTTGAGGCTGCTGACGATGGACGCTGGCTCGTCCCGTCGTTGAGCGGCGTCGGCGCTCTCGATCACCGCGTGGTGCTTGTCCATCTCCAGCCGCAGGAGCCGCTGGTAAGCCTCCAGCGCGCCGAGGTAATGGCGCGGCTTCTCGGTGAGGACGATCTGCACCAGCGAGGAGACCTTCGCCCGGTCGATCCGGTCGTCGGTCAAGCTCAGGCGGAAGAGCTGGCGGGAGAGTTGCGGGCTTCCTTGGTGATTTTCATGACGACGGCGGGCGGTTTGGACGGTTGAACGGGATGGAAACGGGAACGGAAAAGCGGCGGATGCGATCAGGCAAGCTGGCGGGTGGTCTCCTCGCCGAGACGCTGCTGGTCTTCGGGGGTGAGCACCTTGCCGGTGACTTTGGCGGTGGTCTCGATGACGAGGCGGCCGAGTTCGCGCTTGACCTCGCTGAGCACGCGGTCGTGTTCGAGCATGGTCGCTCGCGGGCGCGGGCGACGATGCGCTCGGCTTCGGTGATGGCTTCCTGCGACGGCGCGCTGCGCGAGCGCGTCGCTGCTCTGGCGCGCCTCGTTGATGAGCTTCTGCGCCTGGCGCGTTGGCCTGGTCGAGCAGTTCGCGGTACCTGACCTCGGACTCGGCGAGTTGCTGCTTGATCTTCTCGGCGTTGGCCTGCCCCTCGGCGATGCGGCGGCGGCGTTCCTCCAGCACATCGATGATCGGCCCGAAGGCATAGGTCTTCAGGACGAAAAGCACGATGCTGAACGCGAGCACCTGCGCGATGAACGCGGGCCAGTTCAGGCCGAAAATCTGCGGGATGCTTTCGCTGTCGGCGAGCAAGAAAATAGACATGGCAGGGTTGGAGGATTTCCGGTTGCTTGAGAAAACGAGAACAGTCTGCGCCGGGCATCGTCTCCGAGCCGCCGGAAAGCGTGCCGACCGGAGACGAATGCGCGCGGGTACGCGTCTTACTTGTAGAGGAAGAACGCGATCAGCGCGTAAATGGCGATGGCCTCCGCGAGCGCCATGCCGATGATGCTGATGGTCAGGATGTTGCCGAACGCACCGGGATTGCGGCCGACGGCTTCGGCGGCTTTCGCGCCGACCATGCCGACGCCGATGGCGCTGCCGAGACCGGCGACGCCGAGGGCGAACGTCGGGCCGACGAATTTCTCGACGACGGGCGCGGCGGTGGTCACGGTGGGCGGTGGCCTGCGCGAGCAGGTGAGGAGCATGTCGATCATCATGACGTTACTATTTCTTCTGGCTGGTTGTTGGTGTTGCGTCCTGCCGTCCACTCTCTTTGGATGGTCCCGGCGGGAAAAATCGTGAATCAAAGATCAGTGGGCAGTGCGGTCGGCGGCACGGCGTGCGCGTGGCCGTGCGTGGTCGTCGCGCATGCGCCGTGCGCGGCATCATCGTGCGAAGTGGTCAGTTTGATGTAGACCGCGCAAAGCAGCGTGAAGACGAGCGCCTGCACAACACCGACGAGCAGTTCCAGGAAATAGAACGGGATCGGCACGATGATCTTCATCAAGAACGACAGCGCGGCGGGCAAGCCCATCGTTTCGCCGAGGTCCGACATCGTGTGCATGAGGTTTTCACCCGGCGTAGATGTTGCCGAACAGCCGCAGCGACAGCGACACCGGCCGGAAAGCGATGGAAATGACTTCGATCACGCCGACGAACGCGAAGATCGGCGATCAGCGGATATTTCAGGCCACCCCTGCACGTCGCCCTTCGGGCCGAAGATGTGGCGGAAAAACCCGCCGACGCCGAGTTCCTGGAAGCTCCAGATCGCCCAGAAGACCATGAACACCAGCGCCATGCCCGAGCGTGAGGTTGAGGTCGGCGTTGGCGGGACGCAGCAGCGGGGCATCCAGATGTTCGCAGGGAGAGCAGCGGACCGCGCCCGCGTGGCCGAAGCCGACCGTTCCCACGCCGGGCAGCAGGCCGAACCAATTGGAAGCCAGGATGAAAAGAAACAGCGTCGCCAGCAGCGGGAACGCCTTGGCGACCATGTGGCGGCCCGACGATGCCTTCGAGCATGTCGTAGAGCGCCTCGATGATGGCTTCGAAAATGTTCTGGCTGCCGCGCGTCGGGCACCAGTTCCATCTTCGCCGTCGCCCGCCGGGCGAACACGAGGACGATGACCGCCACGATGGCCGCGACGATGAGCGAATTGGTGAAGACGTGGCCGAACCAAGCTCGTCGAATCCGGCGCGGACAGGCGCTCGGCATTCAGCGGGATTTGGGCCAGAAGATGAAACATGACGACGAAAGCTCGGGGCGGTCTGACGGTGACGACGGGGGTCCTTGTGACAACAACATGACCGGCGGCCGAGGGGTCCTGATTCCAAACGGCGCGCGCGGGGAGAAGCAGCAAAGGGAATCGCACAGAATGAAATAGCCGGATGCCGTCGCTGGCAAGTTCAATTTGTGAAAAATTTCACAAGCTCGTCTATTTCCTCTAGCAACAAGCGTTTACATAAATTTGATTCGCTGAAATCGTCGCCGGTTTATTCCGATACGAGCCGGGGCAACAGGCCGTCGAGGATGGCCGTCACCGACTCCTGGGCCGTCTGCTCGCCGGTGTGAACGACGATTTCCGGCGTTTCGGGACTTTCGTACGGGGCGTCGATGCCGGTGAACTGTTTGATCTCCCCGGCGCGCGCCTTCTTGTAAAGGTTTTTGGGGTCGCGGCGTTCGCAAACTTCCAGCGAAGCGTTGACGTAGACCTCGATGAATTCGCAACCGCCCTGGAGGGCGATCTCGCGCGCCCGGCGGCGGTCCGCACGGTACGGCGAGATGAATGCCGAAACCGTGACGATGCCCGCATCCGCCATCAACCGCGCGACCTCGCCGACGCGGCGGATGTTTTCAACACGGTCCTCGGGCGAGAAGCCGAGGTTGGAGTTGAGTCCATAGCGAACGTTGTCCCCGTCGAGCACGTAAACGTGAATGTGCCGGGCGAAAAGCTCGCGTTCGAGCAGGCGCGCGAGGGTGGACTTGCCCGAGCCGCTCAGCCCGGTCAGCCAGACGACCGCGCCCCGGTGACCGTCGCGCCGGGCCCGGTCGGCGGCCGTGATCTCGCCCTCGCTCCAGGTGATGTTCTCGCTGACGACCCTTCCCACCGGCCGGTGCGAGGAGGGTTCATCCGGGTTCATCGTGGGCACGGTAGCGAAGGCAGGATTCCGCGTCAAAACCGGAAGCGCCGCCGCTGGCATCCCCGCCGCGAACGCGCTACCCTGCCCCATGACGATGACGAAAAACCCCGCCTCCAGCCAGTACCGCTGGCACCACGAACTCAAGCAGCTTTTCGTGCTCGCCATCGAACGCCACCGCACCGGCGAACTCACCCCGGAGAAACATTTTAACGAAACGGAACGCGCTTATCTGGCGACGATTGGTCTGACCGCGCACGAGTTCTTCGATTTCGTGGACGATCACGTCCGCTACGACGGCGATCCGGACTGGGAAACCGTGCTGCTCGTCAACGCCGTCCGTCGGGATTATTTCCTCGCGGTCCAGCACGGCCAGTGGTCCACGAACCTGATTTCCGTGGACAGCCTGCCGGCCAAGGACGCGAAACTCGACGGCATTCCCTGGCTGCCGCGCATGATCAAAAAGGCCGAGGCCAAGCTGCGGGGCGAGATGCCGCCGGAGTTGATGTACGGCTGCGGCGGTGACCGGAATTTCCTGCGCGAGCACGGGCTGAACGCGGCCGACTTCCTGCGCAACGTCTGGGCGGCCAACGGGGACGACAAAAAGGTGTTGGCTTACGTGCGTGGCGAAGGCTGACGCGTCGTGGCTTCAGCCGCCCGACCCCGACGAACGGCGGGTCCGGCGCGGGGTCGGAGAAGGTTTTGCCTTGGGCGCGGCGGAGTCGTCATCGTTTTTCGTGGCGCGCTCGCTCTCCGACGCGTGAGCGGCAGCCGTCTGGCGCGAAGCCGCGTCGTTCAGGTCGGCGATGCCGGGGATCGGGCCATAACCGGCGAAATCCGGCGCGTGATCGGGTGCCGCGGCCGTGGCGGCGTCGGCCGGATCGCCCTCGCGCGCGGCAGGCATCCGGAAGTCGAACACGCTGACCCCGTTGCGCCTCTGGCCATCGTACGGACGCCCGTCGCTGGCACCGAACATCACCCGGTGGCCGTCCTTCTTGCGACGGCCGAGATAGATCATCGCGTGGGTCACCGGCGGGTCGCGGTCGATGTTGTAGGTACCCGTCCAGAACATGAGGTCGCCGGGGCGGAGTTCCGTCAATTCGACGTTGTCCTGCTTCTTGCTCAGAACCGGGTAAACACGGGACTTCTGGCGCACCCAGGAATATTGCTCGCTGGCGTCTCTGGGAACGTCGGTGAATCCCTGCGATTTGAGCAGGTAGTTGACGGTGCCCGAACAATCCATGCCGCCACTGGCCGGATCGTTCGAGCCGTAGGTGTAGGTCAGGTTCTTCTTGGTCAGGTCGAGTGCCGCGGTCAGGAGTTGCCGGATCGGCCCGGGCTGGGCGTCGAAACCCTCGATCTCGGACGGCTCGATAGATGATACCGCCGCTGTGGCGGTCGAAAGGTGGTTGTCAGTCGGGTGTTTGGAAGGCGCGACTTCCTGTTCGGAGGAAGATTTCGCCGATGGTTTGGGCGTCGCGGCGGATTTTTCGGGTTCGGGTGTCGGCGTCGGAGTCGCTTCGACGGTGGAACGGCGGCGGTGATGGGTGCTGGATTGCGCCCGGACGCGGATAGGACCGTTGAGCGTAACGGCGATCAGAAGCGCCATCCAAGCGGCGGGTTTTCGAGCGAGTAACGAAAGCTGCATACGTCTTCTGAAGTATCGGCTGTCAGACGGCGGCTGGCTCCCGCACCGAGCTTGCAACGCCTCGCCGTGCGCATGTGCGAGAGCGTTCGAAGCCAATTGCCAAACCAATCAAAAAACGCTTAGTGTCGAGTCATGGGCGCTCTGCCGAAACGTTATTTCACACCGGAGGAGTATCTCGCTCTCGAAGTAAAGCCGAGTACAGGAGTCATTATGTCGGTGGAGAAATCTATGCGATGGCCGGTGTCGAGCCCTGGCACATCGAGATCGTCGATAATGTCACTTTTGCGCTGAAAACCCAGTTTGGCGAACGTCCTTGCCACTCTTACTCCACCCACATGCGCGTCCGCTCCAAAGCGGGAGAACTCTACACCTATCCCGATATCTCCGCGCTTTACGGAAAACCGGAGTACGACTTTTCCATGCGGCCCTCCACTCTCCTGAATCCACAGGTTATTTTCGAGGTGCTTTCACCTTCGACGGAAGCCTTCGACCGTGGGGACAAGTTTGCCCGCTATCGAAAACTGGAATCGCTCACCGACTACGTGCTCGTTGCCTCGGAGTTCGTGCGCGTCGAACACTTCGAGCGGCAGGACAATGGAAGTTGGACAATGACGGAGTACAGCGAACTCGCCGACCGCCTACCGTTGCGTCCGCTGGAGTGCGAACTGACGCTTGCGGCGATTTACCGGCGCGTCGCCTTTCCTTCCGATTTATTGGAGGACTGAGTGAGTTTCCCAGCCTAGAAAGCGTGTGGGAAACCCGCCGCAGGCGTCGTCAACAAGGTAGGGATGGCTCTCCGAGCCGTCCCAAATATTTCCGGCAAGGCGCTCCATGCGCCCAAGGGTCATCCAAGCCAATCTTGGGACGGCTCGGAGAGCCATCCCTACCTTGTTGACGACCGGCCGCAACGGCCTGCCCTGAGACCTTCTTAGACGCTCTTCGCCAACTCCTTGAGCAAATTCCGGTTCAGCCGCGCGCCGGCGTGGAAATTCTCCAGCCGGAAGTTCTCGTTGGGCGAATGCACCCGGCAGTCCGGCAGCGCGAGACCGAGCAGGATCGTGTCCACGCCGAGCACCTCCTTGAACGTCTGTACGATGGGAATGCTTCCCCCTTCGCGGATGAGCACCGGCTCCGCGCCGAACGTTTCCTGCAACGCCCGTTGCGCCGCCTTGCCCGCCGCCGAATGCGGGTCGGTGACGTACGGATTGCCGCAATGGCCGGACTTGATCGTCAATTTCACGCCCGGCGGGCAATGCTTGTGCAGATGCGCCTCGACCAGTTCCACGATGGTCTCCGGCGACTGGTCGGGCACGAGCCGGAACGTCAGCTTGGCCATCGCTTTGGAGGGGATGATCGTCTTGCTCCCCTCCCCTTGGTAGCCGGAGCCGAATCCATTGATTTCCGCCGTCGGCCGGGCGTAGCAACGCTCGACCGCCGTAAATTCCTTTTCGCCGAACAACTCCGGCGAACCCGTCAGGTCGAGCACCGCCTTGTCGTTAAACGGCAGCTTGGCCCACGCCTCCCGCTCCCAGTCTGCAAGGGCAGCACGTCGTCATAAAAACCCTCGACCGCCACATGACCGTTGTCGTCGTGCAGCGTCGCCAGCAACCGGGCCAGCGCGGTGGCAGGATTGGCGACCGCGCCGCCGTACACGCCGCTGTGCAGGTCCACGGAGGGGCCGGTCATCATCAATTCCATCGCCATGATCCCGCGCAATCCGTAGGAAAACGTCGGCTGCCCCCGGCCGACCATGCCGGTGTCCGATACGGCCACGTAATCGCACTTCAACTCATCGCGGTGCTCCTTCAGGAACGCGCCGAGGTTGGGACTGCCGATCTCCTCCTCGCCTTCGATGACGAAGATCAGATTGACAGGCAAGTCGCCGTCCGCCGCGATGGTTTCCTGCACGCCGATGATGTGCGCGAGGATTTGACCTTTGTTGTCGGTCGAACCCCGCGCGTAAATCACGCCGTCCTCGATGTGCGGCTCGAACGCCGGCGTTTTCCACAGGTCCAGCGGGTCGGCCGGCTGCACGTCGTAGTGGCCGTAGATCATCACCGTCGGCCGGCCAGATTGGTGTTGGTTGCGCGCCACGACGACGGGATGGCCGGGGGTGGGATGTTTCTCGGTCTTGAGCCCCATGCCTTGCAGCTTGGTCACCAGCCAGTCGGCGCACTCGTTGACGGCTCCGGCCTTGCGTCGGGTCGGTCGAAACACTCGGGAAACGCAGGAACTGGACGAGGTCTTCGACGGCGGCGGCTTCTTGTTGGCTCATAGGTTTGTCCCCCAGAGACTACGAAAGGAAGTGCGGCGTTCAACGTCCGCGTGACGCCCGCGCCACTTTTTCCTTTCGCCACCGGGCGTTTTGCCGTTTGCTTCCCGCTCTCGATGTACCTGCGCCGGCTGGAAATTCTCGGATTCAAGTCGTTCGCCCAGAAGACGGAGCTGAATTTCCCGCTCGGCGTGGCGGCCATCGTCGGTCCCAACGGCTGCGGCAAGAGCAACGTGCTCGACGCGATCCGCTGGTGCCTGGGCGAGCAGTCCGCCAAGGCCCTGCGCGGCGGCGAGATGGCCGATGTCATCTTCAACGGCGCGGACACCCGCCAGCCCGTCGGCATGGCGGAGGTGACCATGACCTTCACCGACTGCGAGGAACAGCTCGGCACCGCCTACCACGAGGTGAGCATCACCCGGCGCGTCTACCGCGACGGCAAGGGCGAATATCTCCTCAACAAAACGCTCTGCCGCCTGCGCGACATCCAGGAGCTCTTCATGGACACGGGCATCGGCCGGTCGGCCTATTCCATCATGGAACAGGGCAAGATCGACCTGATCCTGTCCTCGCGTCCCGAGGATCGCCGGGCGGTCTTCGAGGAAGCGGCGGGCATCACCAAATACAAATCCCAGCGCCGCGACGCCACCCGCAAGCTCGAACAGACCGAAATCAACCTCGCCGCCTGACCGACGTGCTCGGCAGAGGTGAAGCGGCAGTCGAACTCCCTCCAGCGTCAGGCGGCCAAGGCCCGCCGTCACCGCACGCTCTCCGCCGATCTGCGCCTGCTCGACACGCACCTCGGCGCACGAACAGTTCACCCGCCTGACCCGCGAACTCGCCGACACCGTCCACGAACTCGCCCGCGCCCGCACCGCCCAGGAACTCGCCGAACGCGAACTCGCCGACCGGCGAAGCCGCGCTGACCGACGCGCGCGGCGTGCTGGAAGACGCCAGCGCGCGCTACCAGGAAGCCCGCACCGCCGCCGGGGAATGCCGCGACCGCCTGCGCTCGGCGGAGAGCCGGCGGGAGTTCAACCGCGAACGCGCCACGGAAAGCGCGGGCTTGCGCGAGCGTTACGAAGCGGAACTGGCCGGTGCCGAGGAGCGTCTGCGCACGCAGGAGGAAGAAATGCACGCCGCCGCCGAAGAGGAACGCGCAGATCGCCGCGCTGCTAGCGGAAGGCCGCGAACGCCTCGGCCGATCAGGACGCCCTCGTGCGCGAAGCCCGCACCCGCCGCGCGCAGGCGGAAGCCGCCTTCCAGAACGCCCAGCGCGCCGCCGGGGAGGTCGAGCGAAAGATCGCCACCCTCCGCGCCGAACTCGCCGCCTTCGCCCAGCAGCAGCAGGCGGGCGACGTGCGCGCGGAGTTCCTCGCGGCGGAACTCGCCCGCCTCGAACCCGCCCGCGCTCGACGCCGATGCCCGCGTCGCCGCCGCCCGCACCGACATCGCCGCCGGCCAGACCGCGCTCGAAGCCCGCCGCCAGGAACTCCGCGCCGCCGAGGAAGCCGTCGCCGCCGCGCAAAAGGAACTCGCCGCCGCCGAGCAAGCCCTCGCCGCCGCCACGAAGGCGCAGGCCGGGCCGCACGTCGCGTCTGGAAGTCTTGCGCGGCCTCAACGAAGCCGGGCGCGGGGTTTTCCGCCGGGACGCAGGCGGTCCTGCGCGGGTTGGACCGGCCGGACCTGTTCAAGCCCGCGATCATCGGCGTGCTCGGTGCGTCGGTGGACGTGGCCGCGCGTTTCATCCCGGCGGTCGAGGCAATTCTTGGCCAGCATTTGCAAACGATCCTCCTGCGCGACGACGAGGTGGCCGCCGAACTGCTCGACACCCTCGCCATCGGCAAGAAGGTCGGCCGCGCGACGTTTCTGCCGCTTTCCTCCAGGCTCGGTGGTGGCCCGAAACCGTCCGAATCCCCCGCTCTGCCCGACGGTGCGCTGGCGTGGGCGCGCGACGTGGTGGAAGCGTCCGCGACCGTGGCCCCGTTGCTCGACCGCCTCCTCGCCGACTGCGTGGTGGCCGAGACCCTCCCCGCCGCCCGCGAACTCCGCCGCCAGCACCCGGGATTGACCGTCGCGACCCTCACCGGCGAACTCCTCGCCCACGACGGTTCCTTTCAGGGCGGCCAGTCTCCTGGCGACGGTTCCGCGCAGGCGGGCGTCCTCCAACGGCAGTCGCAAATCCGCGCGCTGGAAAAAGAAGTCGCCGCCGGCCAGAAGGAGGTGACCGACCTTACCCACGCGCGCACCGCCGCCGTGGCGTCGTTCGCAGGCCGCCGCCGCCGCCGCCGCCGATGCCCGGCAGGCGCTTCAGACCAGTCAGGTGCAGGTTTCCACCCTCCAGAGCCAGCTGGCGTTCACCGAACGCGAGGCCAGGGACCTCGCCGCGCGGGCGCAAAATCTTTCCAGGGAACAGGCCGACGCCGAACGCCGCAGCCAATCCGCGCGCGACGGCGTCGCCGGAGCCGAAAAACGTCTCACCGAAGCAACGGCGCTCCTCGAAACCCACCAGGGCCAACGCGCCACCGCCGCCGAAGCGACCGAAACCGCCCGTGCGCAGGAAAATACCCTGACGGAAGCCCTCAACGAGGTCCGCCTGAGCGTCGCCACCGAACAAAATCGCCATGAAAGCCTGCGCCGCCAGCGTCAGCCGATGGACGCCCGCCGCACCGAACTGGCCGAGTTGATCGAACGCCGCCGCCGTGAACTGGACGAACACGGCAGCCGTCTCGAACGCTACGATTCGGAGGCCGCCGCGCTCGACGCCGAGATCGACTTCGCCCAGGCCAATCTCGCCACCGCCGATCAGGTCATCGCCGCCCGCCGCGACGAACACGCGGAAGCCGCCGCCGCCGCCGAAGCGTTGGAAAATGACCTCCGCGCCCGCCGCCAGTCGCTCACCGGCTGGCACGACCGCCGCGCGAGCCACGAGGTCCGCGAGGCGCAACTGCGTTTGAGGCAGGAAAATCTCCACGAGCACGTCGCCGAACGTTTCGCCGTCAACCTGCAAACGTTCGTCCCCGAGCCGCACGCGTTCCTCGACCTCTACCAGCGCCTGACGGAGCAACCCGGCGCGGAAGCTGACTGGACCCGCGTGGAAGGGCTCGTCCGCGGTCTGCGCGAAAAGCTCGACGGCGTCGGCGCGGTCAACGCCGATGCCATCGCGGAGTACGAAGCATTGGAAGAACGCCACACCTTCCTCGAAACCCAGAACGCCGACCTCGTCGCCGCCAGGAAGGAACTCCTGAACATCATCGGCAAGATCAACGCGACGAGCCGCGATCTGTTCGCGGAGACGTTCGAGCGCGTGCGGGTGAACTTTCAGGAGATGTTCGCCGAGTTGTTCGGCGGCGGCAAGGCCAACCTCCTGTTGGTCAACGAGGAAGACCCGCTCGAATGCGGCATCGACATCATCGCGCGACCGCCCGGCAAGCAGCTTCAGAGCGTCACGCTGATGTCCGGCGGCGAGAAAACGATGACCGCCGTCGCGCTTCTCTTCGCGGTCTACATGGTCAAGCCGAGTCCGTTCTGCGTGCTCGACGAGATGGACGCGCCGCTGGACGAATCCAACATCGCGCGCTTCCTGAAAATCCTGGACCGCTTCGTGAGCCAGAGCCAGTTCGTGGTCATCACGCACAACAAGCGCACCATCGCCCGCGCCGACGTGCTCTACGGGGTGACGATGGAGGAAGCCGGCGTCAGCAAGCTGGTCACCGTCCGCATGGCCAAGCGCGAACGCGAAACCGGCGTCAGCAACGACCTCATGGGCACCGCCAACGCCTCCGCCGTCCCTGGGGCCATCGACGAAGCCGCCCAGGCCACCGGCCACGGCGGCGACGGCCCGAGCGTCGCGGAGAGCTTCGGCAAGAGCGAGCAACTCGGCAGCGAGATTGCGGCGCACGTGCCGTAACCCCATCGGGCGGCGCGGGCGAGAGGGTGTACGCCAAACCCCAGACTGCCAGCGCCCCGCCCGGTTCGCTTCGCCGGGACAGGACAGGCGAGGCTCAACTCTTCCTGGCCGTCACGCTTGACTTCGCCAGACCCGGTCGCTGAGATGGACGCCGTCAGGCAAGATGCCTGGGAGGTTCAGCCTCGACTTCCGCGCCAGGTAAACCGATTCACAAAACGCGCCATGTGCGGCATTGCCGGCTATGTTTCCACCGACGAGGCGGCTGAACGCGGGCCGCTCTTACGCGGGTTGACCGGCGCGTTGCGCCACCGTGGGCCGGACGACGACGGATTTTTCGTCGCACCCGGCGTTGGCCTGGGGATGCGGCGGCTGAGCATCCTCGACCTGTCCGGCAGTCGTCAGCCCATCGCGAATGAAGACGGGACCGTTCACCTCGTTTTCAACGGAGAGATTTACAATTACGTCGAGTTGCGCGCCGAGCTGGAACGGCGCGGTCATCGTCTGACGACCAACGGCGACGCCGAGACGCTGATCCATCTTTACGAAGATCATGGGGTCGAATCGCTGAGCTTTCTTCGCGGCATGTTCGCTTTCGCGCTCTGGGATTCGCGCCGCGAGCTACTTTTTCTCGCCCGCGACCGTCTCGGGAAAAAACCGCTGAATTATCTGAGCACGGCGGACAGCTTGTATTTCTGCTCCGAGATCGCTCCGCTCCTGGACGCGAAGCTCGCTGGCTGGGAGATCGATCCCGCCGCGCTCGCCGCCTATCTGATGTTCGGCTACGTGTCGGCCCCGCGCTCACTCGTCCGGCAAATCCAGAAGCTGCCGCCTGCCCATTATCTCACCTGGCAGCGGGGAAAAACCAGCGTGCGGCGCTACTGGTCGCTCGAGCAGCAACCGAAACTCCGGATCAGCCACACGGAAGCGAAAGAGCGGGTGTGCGCCAAGCTGGACGAGAGCCTGCGGCTCCGCTTGCGCAGCGATGTGCCTCTCGGCCTGCTGCTGAGCGGCGGCATCGACTCCAATGCGTTGCTCGCACGACTCGTCCGGGGACTCGGCCAGAAGGTGCAGGCCTTTACCATCGGTTTCTCCGAAAAGGAGTACGACGAAAGCGATCTGGCCCGGCTTTCCGCGCAACATTTCGGAGTCGAGCATCACGTCCTGCAGGCCGACGCCAATGTCCTGCAACTGCTGCCGGAAGCGGTCCGCCACTACGGCGAACCCTCGGCCGACAAGTCGATCCTGCCCACCCTGATGGTCTGCGCCTTGACGCGGCAACACGTGAAGGTGGCGTTGAGCGGCGATGGCGGCGACGAAGCGTTCGCCGGTTACGCCAAGCATCGTCTCCAACCTTGGCAGCAACGTTCCTTTCTCGGCCGCGGCCTGCGCGAGCACTGGACCTGGGCGGCGATGCGGGGGGAGAACCCGTTGGGCAGGACGTTGCGCCGCAGGCTTTTGCCGGAAACGCCGAGCCTTTTTTCCGGAGAGTTCTTCACCGGGAAATTCTGGAGTCAATTGACCACCGAGGATTTAAGACGCGCCGCGGAGCCTTTTCTGCGTGCGCACGTCGCCGCTTTCTGGATGGGGGGACCCGATCCGCTCGATCAGATTCTGTATTGGGACACGACGGACCCGCTGCCGAATTCCCTTCTGGTCAAACTCGACATCGCCAGCATGGCGCGCAGCCTGGAGGTCCGGTCGCCCTTGCTCGACCACGAATTGCTCGAACTCTGCGCGCGCCTGCCCAACGAATGGAAGGTAAACGGACGGCAGGGAAAGTTGATCCTGCGCGACCTCGTGGCCGCCGATCTGCCGGCGGAAGTTCTGCGCGCGCGCAAACGGGGGTTTTCCGTGCCGCTGGCGCAATGGTGGCGCGGCCACGCCAGACAACAAATCCGCGACGGCCTGCTCCCGCTGCACCCCGTCCTGCGGCCGTTTCTCCAGGAAAAAACGGCGGCGAGACTGCTCGAAGAACATCAGGAGGGCCGCGCCAATCACGCGCAACGTCTCTGGAACCTCTGGGTGTTGAACGCCTGGGCGCAGATGTTTTTCCCCTGAGTTATCCAGCCCGGCGTCGGGAGGAGCCGGCCGTCCTCCGGGAAGCCGGACGATCCCGGCGGCTGCGAAACGATCTGCAATTGGAAACCGGAGGTCACGCCGCCGTCTGGAGCGCCTCCTTCTCGGGGGACGGCGCTTCCTTTTCCTTGGCGGTCCACCGCTCCAACATCGTCTGGAGTTCCTCCAGCTTGAGAGGCTTGCTCAGGTAATCGTCCATCCCGGCGGCCAGGCAACGGTCGCGGTCGCCTTCGAGCGCGTTGGCCGTCAGCGCCACGATGGGGGTGTGCATGTCACTGCCGCTCTCCCGGCGGCGGATCTCGCGGGTGGCCCCGAAACCGTCCATCTCGGGCATCTGGCAATCCATCAACACGAGGTCGTAGGCCACCTTGGCGGTCGCTTCGAGGGCTTCCTGGCCGTTGGCCACGGCGTCGGCACGATAGCCGATCTTTTCCAACTGGCGGATGACGACCTTCTGGTTCACGTGGTTGTCCTCGGCGACGAGGATGTGCTTGCCCTTGCCCTTGGCCGGGCGCGCGGCGGGCTGGACCCGCCGGGTCTGCCGCTGGGTGGGTTGCGCGGCCCTGGCGGCGATCTGAGAGGCGAACAGGTCGCGCAGGGCGGAACGTTTGACGGGCTTGCTCAGGCAGGCGGCGATATCGTTGCGTCCGCCGGTCGTGAACGTCGCCTTTTGCCCCGGCGCGAGCAGGATAATGATCCGCGCCGCGCGCAACGCCGGGTCGTCCTTGACGGCGGCGGCGAGCGCGGGGCCATCCATGCCCGGCAGACTCATGTCGGCGAGCACGAACCCGCACGGCTTGCCGTCGGCGGCAGTCGCCTTGAGGGCGGCCAGAGCTTCCTTGCCGTCGGTGTGGGCGAGGATTTCCATGCCCCAGGAGCTGAGCTGTTCGCGCAACACCTCGCCCGTGCCGCTGGACCCGGCGATGAGCGTGCGGACCCCGGCGAAGCCGGCCGGCGGCTCCGGCGCGCTCTCGTCGTCTTCGAGCAGGATCGGCTGTTTGGCGAGCAGGACCGTGAACCAGAACGTCGAGCCTTGCCCCGGCGCGCTTTCGACGCCGATCTGACCGCCCATGAGTTCGACCAACTGTTTGGAAATCGCCAGTCCCAGGCCCGTGCCGCCGAACTTGCGCGTCATCGACCCGTCCGCCTGGACGAAAGGCTGGAAGAGTCCCCGCGCGGCCTCTTCGCTCAGGCCGATGCCCGTGTCGGACACCTGCACGCAAATCTGCGCGTCCTTGGGAGTTTCCTGAATCTTGGCGACATGCACGAGCACCTTGCCCTTGGGCGTGAACTTGATGGCGTTGCCCACGAGGTTCACGAGGATTTGCCGCAACCGGCCCGGATCGCCGCGAAGCTGCCGGGGAACGTCCTCCAACACGTGACAGGCGAGGTCGAGCCCCTTGGCCTGCGCCTTCTCGGCGAGGAGGTCCATCGCGCCTTCCACCGTGGCCTGCACGTCGAGGTCGAGTTCCTCGAAGTCGAGCTTGCCGGCCTCGATCTTGGAGAAGTCGAGGATGTCGTTGATGATGGCCAGCAGCGAATCGCCGCTGGTGCGGATGGTCTCGATGTACTCGCGCTGTTCCTCGTTAACTGGGGTGTCGAGCAGGAGGCTCGTCATGCCGATGACGCCGTTCATGGGCGTGCGGATTTCGTGGCTCATGTTGGCCAGGAACTGGCTCTTGAGCGTGGCGCTGTGCAGGGCGTGGTCGCGGGCCTCGGCGAGTTCGGCCTCGATCTGCTTGCGCTCGATGACCTGCTGGTGGAGCATCCGGTTGGTCTCGGTCAACTGCGCGGTGCGGTCCTTGACGCGCGCTTCGAGGTCTTCCTGCGCGCGGCGGACAACCTCTTCCGCCGCCTTGCGCTCGGTGATGTCGGCGGAGGTGCCGATCCACTCGCGCACGCGGCCGTCGGCCTCCAGCACGGGCACGCCGCGCGTCGGAAAAATGCCGATAGCTGCCGTCGGCCATGCGCAGGCGGTGCTCGTTTTCGTAAACCGTCTTCGTTTCCAGCGCCCAGCGCCAGAGGTCGGCGGCGTGTTCGCGGTCGTCGGGATGGATGGCGTCTCATCCAGCCGTAGTCCGCCATCTGCTCGAACGTCTGGCCCGTGGCGGCGCGCCATTCGGGCAGGTCTTGCGTGATGCGGCATTCGGCGTCGGCCAGCCAGACGATCTGCGCGCTGGCGGTGACCAGCGAACGGTAACGTTGCTCGCTGCGCTGGGCCGATCTCGCGGGCGCGCTTCTGGTCGTCGATGTCCGTGCAGGTGCCGAACCACTGCACGATATTGCCATCGGCGTCGCACATGGGGATGGCGCGGCTCAGGTGCCAGCGATAGAGACCGTCCTGGCCGCGGCGGATGCGGAGTTCGGAGTCGGACGGCTGCCCGCTCCGTGATGGCTTGGCGGATGTTCGCAAGTGGATGGTTCTGGTCGTCGGGATGAATCGCCGCCTGCCAGCCGCCTTCGCGCGCGTCCTCGACGGTCAGGCCGGTGAACTCGTGGAAGCGGCGGTTGAAATAGTCGATCGTTCCGTCGGGCCCGGCGGTCCAGACGATCTGCGGAACGCTGTCGGTCGTGAAGCGGTAGCGTTGCACGGTGCGGGCGAGTTCGTCCTCCGTCCTGCGGCCGTCGTCGATCTGGCGCTTGAGGGCGCGGTTGGCCGCGCCGAGTTCGGCGGTGCGTTCGCGCACGCGGCTTTCGAGTTCATTCTGCGCGGCGCGCAGTTCCTGCTCGATGCGTTGGCGCTCGTTGTTCTGGCGGCGAGGTCGCGGTTGGTCTGGGCGAGCTGAGCGGTGCGTTCGCCGACGGCGCGTTCCACGCTGGAGCGGGAGTCTTCCAGTTCGGCCTGCGTCTGGGCGACGGCGTGCATGCCTCGTTCCCGTGGATGCAGGCGAAGATCAGGAAGATATCCTCGAAAACCACCCAGAGGACGTGCTCGACCCAGCGCCATGGGCGTTGACCAGCTCGCCAGGGCCGAAGATGGAGTGCGGCCAGATACATCCCGCGCAGGAAATGGTCCAGCACCACGACGGCCGATGCCGTCACCAGCACGCGCCAATCGCGGTAGAACGCCAGGAACGCCAGCGAACCGAAGATGTGAAAATGCATCTCCGTCCGCCCTCCCGAAAGGTGGATGAGCAGCGCGGAGAAAAGCATCTGGCCGGCGGCGACGACGTGTCGCGTGAGGTACGCGCCGGGTTGCCGGAAAATGAAGAAGAGCGGCACGCCCGCCGAACACCGCGCCGAGGCCGATGGCCGTGGCACAATCTCGACGCTGATGCGGCCGGCGCGCGCGATGGGCGTGTGCGGACTGAATACCACGCCGCCACGGCGATGCCCGCGAGCCATTGGAGGAGCAGCAGCACGGCGAACATCCGGTCTTTCCTCCGCGCCAAAGCGGCGCGCTCGCTCCGGTAGAGCTGCTCGCTGCGCTGTTTGATGAAAGCGGTGTCCGCTTCCATGGGCCCGCACGGGATAAAAACGCACCGTCCCGCGTGTTTCAACAGAGGAGAAAGCAGATGCCGTTCCAGAGGGCGGAAAGGATAATTCGAGTCTGCGAGAAATCGCCCGCAGGGTGATAACGATGAAAACAGCGCGGAAGAAGCAGATGGAATTTTCGCCTTTCTGTTTCGCCTTCATCCTTCATCGTGCATCTTCATCCTTTCCACTTGCCCGGTCCGTTGGCGCTGCCTAGATTGGCGGCGATGGTCCCTGCCGTTGCCCCTGACGCCCCCCCCGCCCAGGTGTCGGCGGCCTCTGGTTCTAGCCGCTCGCTCTACCTGGAAACCTTTCGCTGGATGCTCCTGGCCCGTACGCTGGAGGAGAAAATCGCCAGCCTCTACCGCGCGGGCAAAATCAACGGCGGCGTGTTCCTCGGCACCGGCCAGGAGGCCCTCAGCGCATCGCTCGGGGTCTCGTTGCGCAAGGGCGATTTTTTCGGTCCGCTGATCCGCGACATGGCCGGCCGGTTGGCGTTCGGCGAACCGGTGATCGACTCGTTGCGGACCTACCTCGGCTCGCCGCTCGGACCCATGCGCGCCCGCGACGGCAACATCCATCGCGGCCGTCCGCGCGAGGGGCTCTTTGCGATGGTCAGCCACCTGGGCACGATGGTTTCCGTGGTGGCCGGGCGCGCTGGTTGCGCGGCGTTTGCGTGGTCGGCTCGACGGCGTGGTCGGCGCGACCTGTATCGGCGATGGCGGCACGTCCACGGGAGCCTTTCACGAGGGCATGAACATGGCGGCCGTCGAACGCCTGCCGATGGTCGTCCTCGTGGCGAACAACCAGTATGCCTACTCGACGCCGACGCGTCGGCAGTACGCCTGTCACGATCTGCTCGACCGTGCGGCCGGGTACGGTTTCGCCGGACACGCCTTGGACGGGACCGACCTCGGCGCCTGCCTGGACACCGTGCAAAACGCCGTCGCTGCCGCCCGCGCTGGCAACGGTCCGCAGATGGTCGTGGCCAACATGCTGCGGCTGACCGGCCACGGCGAACACGACGACGCCTCGTACATGGACCAGAGCCTGCGCGCTTCGGCGGTGGGCGGCGATTGCCTCAAGCTCGCGCGTCAGCAAATCCTGACCCGCGAGTGGGCTGACACCACCGACCTCGACGCGTGGCGTGCCAAGGCGGTCGCGCAGATCGATGCGGCGGTAGCCACCGTGCAGTCCGAAGCGCCGCCGGACCCGGCGCGCGAGGACTGGTGTGCATTCAGCACGCGCGAGATGGCAGAAAAGGACGAGGGTTGAAGGACGAAGGATGAAGGCGCAGTAAGAGCCTCATCCTCGCTTCACCACTTTCGCCGTTCATCCCTCATTCCTCATCTTTCATCCTTTCCCCAAATGGTGACCTATCTCGAAGCGATCCGTGAAGCCCAAGCCCGTGCGCTGGCCCGCGACGAACACGTGTTCATCTACGGGCAAGACGTAGGCGGATTCGGCGGCGCATTCAAGGCTACGAAGGGGCTGGCGAAGGAGTACCCCGAGCGCGTATTGGATTCGCCTATCAGCGAGGACGCACAGATCGGCTTGGCCATCGGGGCGGCCATCGAGGGAATGCGGCCCATCGTGGAGATGCAGTTCGCCGATTTTTCGAGCGTCGCGTTCAGCCAGATCGTGAATCAGGCCGCCACGATGTTCTGGCGCACGCAGGTGCCGTGTCCCATCGTCGTGCGGCTGCCGAGCGGAGGTACGGCGGGCGGCGGGCCGTTTCATTCGCAGAGCATGGAAGCAATCTACGCGCACTACCCGGGCCTGGTCGTGATGACCCCCGCAACCGTGGAGGACGCGTACCACCTGCTGCTCGCGGCGGTGGAAATCGACGATCCGGTGATTTTCTGCGAGCACAAATATCTTTACTACCATCTCAAGGCTGACGCCTTGCCCACGAGCGACCGGTCGGCACTGCCGGTCGGCAAAGCCCGCGTGGCGCGAGCCGGACGCGATGTCAGCGTGGTCACTTACAGTGCGATGGTCCAAGAGGCGTTCGCGGCGGCGGACATTCTCGCCACCGACGGGATCGAGATCGAAATCGTGGACCTGCGCACCGTCAAGCCGCTCGACACCGAGACGATCCTCGGCAGCGTGGCACGCACGGGCCGGTTGCTGGCGGTGGGCGAGGCGATGCCGTGGGGCGGCGTGACGGCGGAAGTCGTCTCGCGCGTGGCGCAGGAAGGGTTTACCCTGCTCGACGCCCCGCCCCGCCGGCTCAACGCCCGCGACACCCCCGTGCCCTTCCATCCGCAGCTTTGGCAGGCGCACCGGCCGGGTGCCAAGGCCATCGTGGCCGCCGTGCGCGATCTGGTTAAATTTTAGCCCTCTCCCCTCCCCATGTTCCCGACGCGTGTGCCCATCATCATGCCCCAACTCGGGGAATCCATCGCCGAGGCCACCGTCGTCAATATCACCGTCCAGAAAGGCGATCACGTCGCGGCGGACCAGGAGATCATCGAGGTCGAGACGAACAAGGCGCTGCTTCAGGTTGCCACGCCCTGCGCGGGCGAGATCGTCGAACTGACCGCCGAGGCCAAGGAAACCTACGCGGTCGGCGCGGTGCTGGGTTACATCGAAGCGGTCCCCGAGGAAATCGAGCGCCTCGGCCTCACGCCCACCGAGATCGGCGGCGACGACGCGATGCCCGAGGTGGAACCCGGCCAGCCTTCGCCCGCCGACAACGGCAACGGCAGCCACGACATACCCGTGCCGGTGCCGTTGCTCTCCGAATTGCCCGTTACCGACGGCGCGTCGCGGGGCGTGGCGGCGTCCAGGCAACCGGCGGCCAGCGGCTTGCCGGTGCCGGCTGCGCTCGGTGGCGCGGGTTTCCTGTCGCCTCGGATGAAGGCGCGTCTCAACGAGTTCGGACTCCAGGCGGCGGACCTCTCCGGTCTCGCGGGCACCGGGGCGAACGGCCGCGTGACCGTGGTCGATCTGGAAAAGTTTCTGACCGACCTCGAAACCCGTTCTCCCGAAGCCGCGCCCGCCATGCGGGTGGCGGTTGGAGACGCGATGCGGCGGAGCTGGGCGCGTCCGTTGGCGACGGTCGGACGGCCGGTGGGTCTCGACGCCGTTCTGGCTCACCGTAAAGTCCAGCCGGAGCCGAAACCGGGGATCGTCCTCTACGTCATCCGCGCGTTGGCCCTCGCGCTGGCGGAAGACCGGACGGCGGCGAGCCGGCTCATCGGCAAACGGCTGGTCCCGGTAAAGTCGGTGGACATCGGTTTCGCGGTCGAGGTAGACGGCGGTTTGATGGTGCCCGTGCTGCGTGGCGCGGACACGGCCTCAATGGACGAACTCAACACCCGTTATCAAGAATTGGTCGCCGCCGCGCGCCGCCGTCAGCTTCCGGCCGACGCGAGCGGCAACGCGGCGGCATCCGTGACGAATTTCGGCACCTTCGGCCTGACGTGGGCCACCCCGTTGCCGCTGCCGGACGAGACGCTCATGCTCGGTCTGGGCGCGGGCCAGCGCGTGCCGAGTTGGGACGAGGAAAAGGGGGCATTCGTGCCGGTGACGGAGGCGGAGATCACGCTGAGTTTCGACCACCGGGCACTGGACGGCGGAGGCGCGGGCCGGCTGTTGGCGCACGTGGCCAAGCTGCTCGCCGAACCCGCGAAGCTCTGAGCGGACGGCCGATCAATTGTGAACAGACGCCTCGGCACAATCTGTCTGGCGTTGCCCTGGCTGCTCTTGTCGTCGCTGGGAGAGACCTCAATGGCGTCCGACGAACTCCGACCCGAGGCGGGTAAAATCCACCAGCCCAATCTGACCAGCGCGCGTCAACTCGTTCTGGTCGTTGCTCCGAGCTGGGAAGCGATCACCGCGGAATTGCGTTGCTTCGAGCGTGCGGGGGCGGATGCGCCCTGGAAGGAGGTCTTTGCCCCCACCCCGGCGATGATCGGCAGGAGCGGATTGGCGTGGGGTATCGGGTTGCACGGCACATTCCCGCCGGGAGATGACCATGTGAAGCACGAAGGCGACGGTCGCGCTCCGGCGGGCGCGTTTTCGTTGCTGACCGCCTTCGGTTACGCTCCGTCGGCGGATGCGGGCATCACAAAATTTTCGTACCAACCACTGACTCCCACCGTGGAAGGGGTCGATGATCCCGCTTCACGGTATTACAACCGTGTCGTCGATTCCGTGAGCCTCGCCGACAAGGATTGGAAAAGTTCGGAGCAAATGCGGAGAGACGACGATCTTTACCGCTGGGGCGTGATCGTGGCGCACAACTCGAAACCGTGGCCGGGCTACGGCTCGTGTATTTTTCTCCACGTCTGGGGCGGCATGGGCCACAGCACCTCCGGTTGCACGGCGATGCCCGCCGAATACCTCGAACCCCTGATCCGGTGGCTCGATCAACGCAGCCACCCCGTCCTGGTCCAGTTGCCCGCCGAAGAGTATCGCCGCCTGAAAACGGAATGGCTCCTCCCGTAAATCAACGACGGACATTCTCCGCGCGGACAGACCGTCGCGCCCATTTTACGCTCACTCCTCCGAAAGCGTGTCGATCCGCTCGGCCAATTGGAAGTCCAGTTCGGTCAAGCCGTTCTTGTCGTGCGTGTAGATGCTCAGCTTGACCTTGTTGTAGCGGATGTCGATGTCGGGGTGGTGCTCCTGTTCCTCGGAGATTTCCGCCACGAGGTTCACGAAGTCGATGGCCCCCGTGAAGTCGTCGAACTCGAACGTGCGTTCGATTCTTTTCTTGTCGAGTTCCCACTCGGGAACTTTTTTCAGGTAGTGTTTTGATTTCCGTTGCGTCGAGAAGGTCGGCCATAAAAGGTGAAGTAACAGGTCCTGCGGGTGCTTGCCGATACGTTCGGACCGGGCGGCCCGACCGCCCGGACGGATGGCAGAAATAGCACCGTCGAACGCGATTTCAAATTTTCCTCGCAAAGAACCTTCGTGTCCGACCGACCGCACACGCCCACCGGATCTGCTTGCGCCTTGATCGTGGCGACAAGCCTACACTACGTTGCGCTTCCCGAACAACCGCGGCCCCCCGCACCTGATTGCTTTCAGACCCACGTCCCCATGACGACCAGCGGCAAGATTTACAATAACATCGTCGAGACCGTCGGCCACACGCCGCTCGTGCGGCTCAACCACGTCACCGCCGGCCTGGACGCGACCATCGCGCTCAAGTGCGAGTTTTTCAATCCGCTGGGCAGCGTCAAGGACCGCATCGGCATGGCGATGATCGAGGCCGCCGAACGCGACGGGCAAGATCAACAAGGACACCGTCATCGTCGAGCCGACCAGCGGCAACACGGGCATCGCGCTGGCGTTCGTCTGCGCGGCCAAGGGCTACAAGTGCATCCTGACCATGCCCGAGACGATGAGCCTGGAGCGGCGCACGCTGCTCGCCATGCTCGGCGCCAAACTCGTGCTGACGCCCGGCGCGGAGGGCATGAAGGGCGCCATCGCCAAGGCGACGGAGATCGTCGGCAACACGCCCGGCGCGTTCATGCCGCAGCAGTTCAACAATCCCGGCCAACCCGGAGATTCACCGCGAAGACGACCGCCGAAGAAATCTGGGCCGACACCGACGGCAAGGTGGATATCCTCGTCTCCGCCGTCGGGCACGGGCGGGACGATCACCGGCGTGGCCGAGGTCATCAAGCAGCGCAAGCCGGGGTTCAAGGCCATCGCGGTCGAGCCGAAGGATTCGCCGGTCATCACGCAGACCATGGCCGGCGAGCCGCTCAAGCCCGGCCCGCACAAGATCCAGGGCACCGGCGCGGGCTTCGTGCCGAACAACCTGCACCTGGACATCGTGGACGAGGTCATCACCGTGACCAACGACGAGGCGTTCGCCATGGCGCGGCGTCTGGCCAAGGAAGAAGGCATCCTCGCCGGGCATCAGCTCGGGCGCCAACGTCCACGCCGCCATCGAGAGTCGCCAAGCGCCCGGAAAACAAGGGCAAGCTCATCGTCACCATCGCCTGCTCGACCGGCGAACGCTACCTGAGCACCCCGCTGGCCGCCGAGGCCCGCGCGGAAGTCGGCGGCTGAATAAAAGGAGAAGGAAGAGTGGCGTAAACGGAAAAAACAGGAGGGTTTACCGTTGCGCTTTCGTTCTCTATCTTCTGCCTCCCGCATGCCGGGTCCATTTTTTAACTTTCATCTTCCATCTGTTCCGCTGCCGTGAGTAAGAATACCCCTCTCCGTAACCAGACGACAACGCCTTCCCCGACCGATCCGGGCGGTCCCGGGACACCGCTGGTCGGCCCTGATCTCTTGCTGGAAAGCAGTGCCGCGTGGGAGAAATACAAGCTCCTCGTCATCGGCGGCGTAGCGCTGCTCGTGTTCGCCCTCGTTGGCTCCGAGCTTTACAGTAATCACCAGCAACGCACGGCGCTGGCGGCCAGCGCGCAGTTGGACACGGCCAAAACGATTGGTGAGTACCAGAAGGTCATCGACACCTATCCGAACACCCTCGCCGCCGCGAATGCCTACCTGCTGATGGCCCACGATCAGGCCGATTCCAAGGATTTCGCCGGAGCGGCCACGACGTGGCAGACGTTCGTGGCAAAATTCCCGAAACACCCGCAGGTGGGAGCGGCGCTGCTGGCCCAGGGCAATGCGCTCGAAGCACAGGGCAAGCTCGACGAGGCGCGAGCGATTTATCAACAGGTGGCAACGAGCTATGCGAACGATTACGCCGCCCCGCTCGCGCGGATCAGCGAGGCCACGCTGCTCACGTCGCAGCGCAAGCTCGACGACGCCCGGCACGTCTACGAAAACATCATCGCCACCTATCCCAACAGCGTCGGCGCGTTGGAAGCCAAGGAGGAGATGCGTTATCTGAACGCGGTCCCCGCAGTTGGCGCACCACCGCCGACCCCGGTGCCCAGCCCGACTCCGGCGGCGTCCGTTGTCCCCGTGCCTGTCCCTGGTCCTACCATCTCGGCGGCACCGAGCGCCGCGCCGGTTCCGACGACGGTCGTGACGCCGGCAGCAAGTCCGGCGGCGTCGATGTCGCCGCCCGCTTCACCGGGTGCCAGTCCCGCCCCACACTGACCGAATGCTTCGGATTCGGTCTTGAGGCCGAAATCTCAGGTGAGGTCTAGGACGACCCGCCAAGCTGGGTCCGTGGTGCTGGAAAGGAGCGTCGTTCCTGCGTCCACTGCAGCGTTTTTCATCTGTGTGGAAGGTTTACCGAACCCCGGCAGGGGCGTCAGAGGATAGAGCATTTTAATTGAAGGTGTGCCCTTCTCTAGCCCCGGCAGGGGCGTAAGACTTTAGCCCACGGCGTGAGCCGTGGGTGAACGGCCACGGGGGTCATAGCCCCGGCAGGGGCTGGGCGTGCCAATGCGTCATACCCACGGCTCACGCCGTGGGCTATATTGTTCCGCCCCTGCCGGGGCTAAGAAAGACCGTACAGGCAACTGAAAAACGTTTTAACCCAGCGCTGGCTGCTGCTCGCCACCGAGCAATTCGGCGCGTGGAGCGGCAGCCTCTGAAATAGTCTCCGTAGCCTTGTTCGCATCGTCGCCCTCGGTCGCGGTCTCCGTTGTCCCGCGCGGGCTGATCGTCAGTTCTCCCTGGAAACATCCGCCCCTCTCCACGGTGAACCCCGTCGCGTCCACCGCCCCGTCGAGCGAGCCGCTCTTGTAAATCGTCACATGGCTGTCCGACACGATCTGGCCGCTCATCTGCCCGTGCATCTCCACGCCGGAGGCTTTGACCGGCCGGGAAAAAATCGACCTCCGAACCCTTTTCCACGATCAATTCGCCCGCCTCCACGACTGCCGAAAAGCCGGCCCTGCACCCGGACCGTCACCTTGCCCGGCGCATGTGCAGGTTGCCGCGCATTTTGCCGTGGATCGTCGCCTGATCGCAGAGGATCTTGCTGCTGCTCAGATCGCCCTTCGATCCGAGATAAACCGAGCCGCGCGTCTTGATGTTGCGGCTGAAACTGCCGTTGATCTTATAATCCTGGAGGTCGATGTACGCGCCGCACGCCTTGCAGGTGCTCGACTGTCGCGCGTGCTGCTGACCTCGTGCGCGCGAAGTGCACTCGAAACAATGCGCCGTACGCGGTCTTGGGCTTGCTGCCGAGCAGCTCGCTCGAATTTCGCCCGGAACCCGCCCGCCGCCACGGCGCCGGCGGCAGCGGGCAACGGGCGGATCGCTCCGGTGCGCGCGGGTTCGCCGCGTCGGGGCGGTGTCCAGGCGGAACCGCCGGGCCTGGGCGACGGCGGCGGATTCGCGGGCGCGACGGCCGTGCCCGCGAGCATGGCCGGGGTGATGGCGAAATACTGGCTGCACTTCCGGCAGAAGGTGGATTTCGCCAGCTCCGGCTCCTGCTGCTCCGCACCGCAATGCGGACAGCGAACCGTGATTTTCGCAATGGGTTTGGCCACGGGGATGCACGCCTCGCAGCCGCCGGGTCCAACGGGCACACTATTCTATAACCAGCACGCTCTCACGCCTCGGCCGCGCGCGTCGGCGCCGGTGATCCTGCGGCGGGACCGTGACAATCGCCGCCAGTACCGGAGCGACCGCCGGCGTCCTCGTTAGCGCCCGTCCGGTGACCGCCGGCGTCGCCGCCGGCGTGGCCTTGGGCAGCGCGTTCTTGTTGGTGGTCACCTCGGACTTGCCCACGAAGGTCGCGCCTTCCTCGATGACGAGGCGGGCCGCCTTCAGGTCGCCGACGAGATGGGCGCGCGCCTTGAGTTCGCAACGCTCGCCGACGGTGATGTTGCCGTTGACCTTGCCGAGCACGGTCACGCTCTTGGTCTTGATCTCGCCGCGGATGTCGGCGTTTTCACCCACGGTGAGCACGCCGTCGCTGCTGATCTCGCCTTCGATCTTGCCGTCGATGACCAGTTCGTTGGTGAACTTGATGTTGCCTTTGATCTCGACGTCTTTGGAAAGGATGTTTTTATTCGGATTCTCGGCCATAACAGGAGGTTTTTCGGGTACTTTTGGTTTTTCGTAAGTAAAGCGCAGGCGTCGTTGCGCAGAAGCGCGTGCGGCGGGCGCGGCGGCGCCACCGGGCGCGGCCGGTTCCGCACGGAGCTTCTTCCGACGGAAGCGGCTTCGCCCGCCGCGGCTTCGGCGGCAGGCATCGTTCCGGCCGCATCTCGTGCTCGGGTTCCGCAGGGTATTCGGACTCGGCCGATTTCGGATTCCGCGACAGGCTGCGGCCGGCGGGCGGCGGCGGCTGCGCCGGGCGCGGCTGCGGCGCAGGCGTTTTTTGAGGAAAAAATTTCAACACGCCGGATTATTCTTGCGCCGGCCGGGCACTGTCAACGCTTTCGAGAAATTTCTTAAGCGGAAAGGCAGGTGAAACGGATCGCCGGATCGTTTCCGTTCCGCCACCGCTTCGTCCGTCACCCGCCGTCCGCCTCATCCGGCGAGTTCCTCGGCCGGGTAGGTCCAGATTTCGCTCAGGGTCGGGATGGTAATGCGGCACCGCCGCGAGATCGGCCGCCGTGCCGCGGAAGTGCATGGCCACGACGATCTCGTGGATGAGTTCCGCCGCTTCCGGCCCGACCGCCGCGCCGCCGATGATCTCGCCCGTGGCGCGGTCGGCGATGAGTTTGACGAAGCCGTCCGTCTCGCCTCGGACCATCGCCTTGCCGTGGTCGGCGAACGGGTAGGTCGCCACGCGCGTAGTCGCGCCCGGCGTGCGCGCGCTTCCTTTTCGGTCAGGCCGACGTGCGCCATCTGCGGCTCGGTGAACAGCGCGAAAAGCTTGAGCCGGTAGTCGATTTCCTCCGGCGGGCCGTCGAGTTTGCCGAGGTGCCGGGCGGCGTTGCGCGCGGCGATTTCGGCCTGCTGGATGGCGATGTGGACGATCTCGTAAGGCCCGCACACATCGCCCGCCGCGAAAATGTGCCGCTGCGAGCGACCGCTGGTCGGGGCCGACCTCGACGCCGCCCTTCTTGGTCGTTTCGACCCCGGCGAGGTGGAGTTCCAGACGGTCGGTGCAGGGCTGCGGCCCAGGGCGAAGAGGATTTCCTGCGCCGCGACCGAATGCTCTCTGCCGCCCCGCTCGAACCAGACGCGCTTCTGGCCGTCGGCGGGTCCGATCTCGGCGCGCAGCAGGTGCGAGCCGCAGTGGAACCGGACGCCCTGCGCGGTCGAGCGCGCGTTCCAGCGCGCCGGCCACGTCCTCGTCGGCCTCGCGCATGATCTGGCCGCAACGCTGGATGACGCGTCACCTCGGAGCCCAGGCCCGCGAGCTGGTGGCTCGCTTCCAGCCCGATGGCCCCCGCCCCGAGGACGATGACCGACGGCGGGTACTCTTCCAGTTCGAGCGACGTCGTCGCTGGTCAGGTAGCCGATTTCCTCCAGCCCGGGGATGGGCACGTCGGCGACCTTGCGAGCCGGTGGCGATGAGGAACGTCCGCGCCTCGATCTCGCGGCGGCAGGGGCGTGTCGAGTTCCACGCCTGCCACCGGCCGGAGGGTCCACGCGGTGCTCGCCCGTGAAATGCGCCAGTCCGCGGATAAAATCGAACTTGCCGTGTTCCAACTGTTCGCGGCCGGTAGTCCGCGAACTCGCCGATCGAGCCGCCGCTTGCGCGCCAGGATCTCCGGGCCGACGACGCGGATATTTTCCGCGCGCAGGCCGAACTCCCGCGCCCGCCGCATGGTGATGAAGCGGTTGGCCGATTCGATCATCGTCTTGCTCGGCATGCAGCCGCGCAGGATGCACAGGCCGCCGACCTCCCGGCCGCCCTCGACGAGGGCGGTGCGCAGGCCCAGGCCGGCGGCGGTGCGGGCGGCGGCGTAACCCGCGCTGCCGCCGCCGATGACCACGAAATCATAGGACGGAACTTCCGGGGTCGTGGCGTCATGCGAGATCAGGCGGAGAGAGGCGGGCAGCACTTCGTAAACCTTGAAGTAACGGTTCTTACCAGGAACGACGCAAGAACGCGGTGCGAGGTCCGGGCGATGATAGAGGATAAATCCCATCGCGCGCGTCGGCACCGTGCGAACGGCCGAAGCAGCGCGGCGGCTGTGCGCAGGGACGCGGTCCGGTTCGTAGGCGACGACCCAGCGCACCCGGCGGTCGCGCGCAGGATCAGCGGCGATCGCGCGCGTCGGCGGTCCAGATAGAAACGGTCCGCGTCCACCGTGCCGGGCAGGCTTTCGTGCGAACTGCCCGCCACCGCCGGCTGCCCGGACCAATACGCCAGCGCGGGCGAAAGCCACCACGGAGGCCAGGATGCCTTTGCGCCGTAGCGTTGGCCGCCGGCGGGTCGGCGTCGGCGGACGCGCGGCGCGATGAAATCCGGCCGTTTCGCGCAAGAGGAGCGGTATCCTCGCGTTGCTTCGGCGTGGCCGCGATGCGTTCGGCCGAGGGATGCAGGCGCCCCCACCATTCCCCCGCCATCGGCCATAGACCGGCAACGAGGGCCGCCGCGACCCACGGCCGCCAGCGCACCGGGAAGCGCGCCGAGTTGCCACGGCACGCTCAGCGCGTAGACCAGCGGCAGGAAATATCCCCAGCGCATCTGCCAGCACGTCAACGCCCAGACCACCACGACCAGCACCGCCTGTGCGCGGCCGAGGCGACGCCCGCTCGCCGCGTCATCGCTCTCCGACCCACGCCGGGGCAACAGCAGCAGCACCGGCGCAATCCACAAGCCCCAGCCGGTCCAGCGGAACAACACCCCGTCCCACGGCGGCACGCTGGCGAGTTCGCCGATCTGGCGGCTCCACGCCGCGAAGTACGACGCTCCCCCGCCCTCGCCGAAACCCGGCAGCGCGTCGATGCGCCAACCCTCGACCGCCAGCGCCGCCAGCAGGATCACGCCCCCCGCCGCCAGGCCCGGCAGGCGTTCGCGCCGCCAGAGCGCGGGGCGGTTGAACAGGAGACCCACCGCCAACACGACCGCCAGCAGGATGCCCGGTTCGTACAACGAGGTCCACAGTCCGAGCGCCCACGCGACGCCGCTCACCCATCCCCAACCCCTCGACGGGTCTTGCCACAAGGCCCATTCCGCCGCCAGCGCCCACGCCATGCACGCGAGGGCGAGCGACTGGTGGTCCGGCCTGCCCAGCGAAAACCCGTGCGCCAGGATCGGACTGGCGGCGAGGACCAGAAACATCGGCACGCGGCCCGGCAGGCGTTTGGCGTTCGCCCAGACGCCCGCCGCCGCCACGGCTGTCAACGCCAGCACCGGCGAAATCCACGCGCCGGCCAGATCGCGCGTTTCACCCCGTGAAAATACCATGAGCACGCCGCGCAACGCCCAAATCAGGTAGTCGAACAGCGCCGTCGTGTGCGGACTGGTGCCAAAGGGGTAGTTCTCGAAATCGTGCGCGGCGATGATGCGGCCCGGATGTTCGCAAACGATCCGCACGCGGGTCATGCGTGCGTAGCAATCAGCGTCCACGAAGAAAATCTGCCCATGACCGGCGAACACGTCGTGCCAGTTCGCGCACGCCGCGACGATTGCCCCGGCCATCGTTGCGGCCAGCAGCAGGGACCAGCCGATCACGCGGGCGCGGCCAGAAAAATAGGGCGGGTTCGTCAGCAAAGTAGGGATAGCTCTCCGAGTCGTTCCCTACCTTGTTTTGGACGCTGACGCCACTCACCACTTCAAGTCCGCGCCCATTGCGCCGACGAATTTCTCGGCCATGATCTGATGCGTCCGCACGCTCGGATGATTGCCCGCACCGTATCCGTTGGCAGCCTGCTGAGGCTCGAACTCCAGGAAATGCACCCTGGCATCACCCGCGTCGCGGCAGCCTTTGACCACTTCCTGAATCCATTCGCGCGCCATCGTGAGCGACGGCCGATCCCCCGTGGGAAAGCCGTCGTACAGCATCGACCCGAGCGCGCAGTAGATCGTGGCCTGCGGAGCGTCGCGGCGTCGGCGAGCGAGGAAATCACGGTACGCCGGCACCCACCGGGCGCGATCCGGCAAGCGCCGGACGTTGAAATCGTTCGTACACAGGTTCACGAGGATCACGTCGGGTTTTTGCGGGTCGCCACCCCAATGCGAGGACACGGTTCGCGGCAGCGTGCGGTCGTAAATCTCGGGGATCGTGTTGTCCGGGTACATCTTGCGACCCGACCAGGCGATGCACTCGTAATCGGCTCCCACCGCGCGGGCGGCGATGGCTCCGTAACTCCACCAAGCGTTCTCGGTGGCGGGGGAAAAGTGTTCGTCTTTCGACGCGGCCTCGTTGCCGTAGCCGCAACTGATCGAGTCGCCAATCACCTCGATCTTGCGCCGTACCGGAGCGGCGGCGAGCACGGTCGCACCGGCGTTGAGCTGGAAGCCCGCGAACGTCCCGTTACCCACTTCAGGCTCGGTACACTTGAAAACGGTGGCCCGGTGCTCGCCTTCCGGCAACCCGGCAGCCAGCGCGTACAGAATCGCCGACGGAGCGTACGCGGGTGCCAGCTCGTCGGCGTGCGAGACGGTGAGGATTTTCACCGGCACACCGTCCACGACGGCCTCGAAACGGTTCGCGCCCGTGCCGAGACGCACGTTGACCGCCGTGCCGCGAAAACGCACCGTCACGGCGCTCGCCGACCACGCGCAGAGGGCCTCTTTCGCGTTCACATGCTCGAACCGGCCGGAGTAGTGCAGGTTCACGTCGTCGGGGAGCACCTCCACCGGCAGCGACGCGACGGCGACGGCACCAGTGTCCCCGGGCACTTTGGACGACTTTCCCGGCGCGGGCGGATCGACCATCGCCACCGTCAGCAGCGCGACGGCCAGAGTAACCGCACGGCCCAGGCGGATCAGTTGGCTACGCATCAATTTGTCTCCGTTTCCGGCAGGGCGGGAGGATGCCTCACTGTCACGCACCGCCGAGTTTCCGCACGCGGAAACCGGCTTTTTCCACCAGCCAGGGCACGTTTTTGACGGTGACGCGGTCTTTTTCGCGTTCCACTTCGTTGAGTGCTTCCCACGGCACGAGCAGTGGGTGCTGTTTGCGGGCGTTGTCGCGGACCGCGCCGTACGTCCAGCCCTGCCGCTGGCGTTCCTGCGCCCAACGGTCGTGCTCGTGGATCGCCATCGCCTCGATCTTCTCCGGGGTCAGCGGGATTTCCGACGCCTTCAACCCGTGGCCGGGTGACAGTTCGTAGCCGAGGACGCGCAGTTTGTTGGGAATGTCGGCGGCCTGCGCGAGGTTCGCCTGCTGTAGGTCGGGTGCCAACTCCGCCCAGGGTCGTAGCGCGCCGTTGGTCCCGGGAGGTTGTTCGCCACGCTTGATCGCGGCCTCAAAGTAGTCCTCGTGGATCGCCTGGGCGAGTTCCTCGATGGCGAAAACCTTGTCCGGCACGACCCGATAGATGCGGTAACGGCCCGGGTAACCCTTCGCTAGCGGCATCGTCCCGGCGTACTCGCAGAGGAAGCCCGCCCGGGCCGTGCTGTTGCCGCCGTTCGCGCCCGCGAGCCGCGAGGACCGGGCGTCGGTCTCCGCCAGCGCGGCGAACTCCTCGCTGGCGAACACCTCGCCGGGCGTCGTTACCGGTTCGATGCGCGCCGCGCGGCTGACGTGTACCCCGGTGAAACCCAGTTGCCGGATCACCGGGTTGTAATGCATGAAGACCGGGCCGGTGTGCAGGCCCACGCGCACATTGAGCGGGTGTTTGGTCACGGTGCCGTCGGCGGCGGTCTCCTCCCAGTAAAGCCCTTTCGCCAGCCATTCGTCGCGGCCCTCGTGGATGAGCCGTGTGAACTCCAGCGCGAAGCAACCGGCATCGTGCGCGTAGTCGAACACCGCGTAGAGCGCGTCGCCCCAGGTGTTGACGTGCAGCGGCGCGCAACGACTCTCCGAGACGATCTTCGACAGCCGGGCCAGGAAGAAGTTGACGAACTCGGGGATGACCGACTCGTTGAGCTTGCTGTAACCGACGATGTCCGCGAAAAGCATGCTCTTCACTTCCTGCCGGAAGATCGCGTGTTCGCAGCGCGGCTCCGGCAGTCCGACCGGATCGTAAGCCGCCGGGCGGGTGCCGTCGATGCCGCCCACCGTGGCGGGTGCTTCGGCCGCGACGGGCGGCAGGCGCAGGATAATCGGTTCCAGTCCGAAGCGCCGCCGCCAGAAGTCCACGAACGAATCCGTGCCACCGACGCCCCGGCCGGGTTTTTCGTCCCAGAGCACCATCGGCTGCACGTCCAGACGCGAGACACGCGCGGTCTGGAGCGCGAGTCCGGCGATGACTTCGAGTTGGTAGTCGAGACCCACGCCGGTTTCGTTGCGGTAGGACTGGCCGATCTCGCGTACCGTCCCCGCCTCGGCCAACGCGCGCTCGAAAAGCGGCTCCCAGTGCGGCGGTTCGGCGCCCCCCGGCTCGTAGGGCTGCACGCTCGTGCGCCGGAACTCCGCCTGCGACCACGGCAGCACGACGTGCGCGGTCCCGCCGCGCCGCCGCAGAGCGTCGAGAAAAAGCAGGTCCGCCCCGGCCGTCGCGCTGCTCATGCCAACGAGGACGCGGTGGGCCTCCAAGGCCGTCTCGACCGTTTCGCGCACCGCCGGCACGGCGTAGGCCGGGAAGCGCGGCGATTCGCCGGGCCGGTCGGGCAGATGACCGCTGAAGACGACGAGTTGCAGGGGCGGAAACGCCTTGCGGAAAAAATCACGGTTTTCCCCCAACCCTTCCGCGAAAAACTGCGACCAGTAGCGGGCGTCGGCGAGCGTCGCGGCGGTCGCGCCGGGCAGCGCGGCGAGTGCGCCATAGCTGGCCGCCGCGTCGTCCTTTTGACCGAGCACCGCCTGGGCGACCGCGCGCATGTCGGTCGTGTGCAGACCCGGCCCGTCTTCGTCCTCCTTATCGCGGATTTTCCGCAGCACGCGCCGGGCCTGTTCGGTGGCGCGCTCGCGTAGCGCGGAACCGGGTTCGCCGGTGGTGAACGCCACGGCGGACGACAGCGAGAGGGCTTCGAGGTTCTCGGGATCGACCTCCAGCGCGCGGGCGTAGAATGCGAGCGCCTGCCCGGCCGTTTGCAACTGCGCGGCACGGGCGGCGGCGAGATGCGATTCCTGGCGGAGGATGTTGCCGAGCTGGAGCAGGATTTCGGTCTTTTGCCGGCGGCCGAGGCGGGGGCGGAAGCTGTCGTCCACGCAAGGCTCCAGTTCCAGGCGGGCACGCTGGGTGTAGCCGAGCCGGGCGAGGGCGAGGGCGTAGTTCATCCGCACGCGGACGAGTTCCAGGCGATCTTCTTCCTCGACGTGGTCCCAGAGCCGGAGCGCCTCTCGCGCGCAGTCGCAGACGAGCAGAAATTCCTCTTTTTCCAGCGCGCAACGGGTGAAGCGCGACACCAGCCGCGCGTCGTTTTGCATCCACGCGATCTGCTTGGCCGCCAGGTCGGGCGACGCGCCGTTTTCCTTGACCAGCGCCGGGTCGGATACGGGCAAGCGTTGTTCCCACACGCCGTAGAGGTCGCGCACCGTCAGGCAACTGGAGCGCAGGGCGTCTTCCAGGTCGGCGATGTTCTGGAAACTCATGGGGAACCGGGCGGCGTTGTGTTTATGGCACGGGCGGCGCGAGTTGTGCAAGCGTTGCCGCTGCCTGCCCCCGCTACACGCCTTGCCGCACCTCCCGGTCTCGCCCACCGCGCCGCTGTTTTTCGTTGACAACTCCGCTTCCAATCGGCTTATCCTGCCTGTTCGCTGACAACGGGTAAGAGAAATCGCTCCCGACCGACTCGCCTATGAGCGCTTCCTCCGCCGACACGCAAGACGACGTTGCCCTCGTGGAACGTGCCCTGGCCGGCAACGAGGCCGCCATCCGCGAGTTGCGCGACCAGCACCACGGCCACCTCAAGGCCCGGCTCCTGCGCCGCGGGGCTTCCGAGACCGACGCGCAGGAAATCCTCACCGACCTGTGGGGCGATTGCGTGATGGGCAAATTCCGCCGTTGGCAGCCGCAGGCGGGCAGTTCGCTCATCGCCTGGCTGAGCAGCGTGGCGACGAACCGGCTCATCGACCATTTCCGCAAACAGAAGTTCCACGCCGATCCCGTCAGCACTGACGGCAGCGGCGGGGACGGTGTCTCCCGGGGACGCGATTCCCTCGAAATTGCTTCGACCGGACCGTCCCCACGCGACGCCGAGTTGACCCGCCTGCTGCGTTCGTCGCTCGCCTGCGCGCTTGGCCAATGCGACCAGACGGGCCTCTTCATGCTCAAGCTCGTCCATCTCCAGGGCCTGACGGGCCGCGAGATCGCGCGCATGTGGGGCTGGCACGAGTCCAAGGTCAGCCGCACCGCCAGTCACGCCGAGGACCAGATTCGAGAATTGACGCTGGCGGAAGTCCACCGCCGCGAACCCACGCTCGAACTCGTCTGGGAAGACCTGGTCGAACTCTGCGCGAACTGCCGTGGCTCGCTCTTCGGCGCGCCTTGACCTTGGCAACGCGAAACGTTGCATGTTCTTTGCAAAGCGCCGCCCGGTGAGCGTTCCCCCCGTGACTTTCCATGAGCCACCGGGCCTCCCGCCATGAACGAATCCTTTGCCGCCGTCTTCCAATTCCTGGAGCAGTTTGAGCCGCAGGTCTCCGGCCACGCCCTCGAACCTCTGGACCCGGCCCTGCGCGCCAAGGTCCAGGCGTTCGCGCGCGGGGAACTCCCGACCGCCGAGCACGAACCCCTCATCCGCCAACTCCAGGCCGACCCGGAACTCGTCGGCTTCCTCACCGCGACGGTGAAGGGCATGCGCGGCGAGGACACCGCCGGGACCGGAAAGAACCGCCACCGGTAAGCGCAGGCCGACGGAATCGAGAAACCTCGGCATGGCACTCTAAATCTCTGGACATTTGCGGTTTGCATTTCGCATCCTGACCTTCCCCTTATGGCCCGTCTAACCATCCTGCCCGATCCCCGCGTCGAACCGCTCGCGGCGGGCATCCAGGCGCGTCTGACCTACATCGCCGGGCTGATCAACGCGGATAATTTCGCCGATTTGCTGACCCCGCTGGCTACCGCCCTGCTGCTCGATGCCTTCGAGCGGGTCGGCGCGCACGAGGGCACAGTCTGGCTGGCGGACACCGTCAACCGCTGCCTGATCCCGGCCTTTAACAACGGCCCCAACGCCGCCGAACTCCGCCAATACCGCCAACCTCTCGACAAGGGTCTCGTGAGCATGGTGTTCGCCAACGAACAACCGTTCGTGATGAACCACGACCGTTCGGGAATGGACGTGACGGTGCAGGAACGGCTGAAAATCCGTGTCACCGCGCAGATCATCGTGCCGCTGTATTTCCTCGGAGAATGCCGCGGCGTCGTGTCCTGCGTGCAGATCGCGCGCGGCGACGAACCGGACGCGGCGGGCTTCGAGGCGGAGGCGCTCCGGCCCGTCAAACGCGCCGCCGATGCCTTGCGCGTGATGATCGACGCGGTCTGTCTGGCCAAGACCGTTGGCGTCGTCCTATGATGGCTGACATGGTAACCGCCGACCCGCCCACGACTTCCGTTCGTCCCCGTCCGACCCTGGACGACCTGCGTCGCTATCTGGCCGAGGGCACCGGCGAGGGCATCAAGGTCGCCGTGATCGACTCAGGCGTGGACGTGGCTCACCCTTCACTCGTGGAACTCGGCCTGACGACGCTCGCCGACGATATCGCCATCGAGGACGACGGCGTCACCCTCAAGGTCACGGAAGGAAGCAACCTGGACGTGTTCGGCCACGGGACCGCCGTGAGTTGGATGGTGCGTAAGATCGCACCCCGGGTCCGGATCGGCAGCGTCCGCGTCCTCGGGACGAACTGCGGGGCGCGCGACGTGGGCATCTGCGAGGGCGTGCGGCAGGCGATGGATCGCGGCTACAACGTCCTGAACTGTTCCTTCGGCAGCAAAAGTTTACAGAAGTTGGGACTCTACAAGGAATGGGTGGACGAGGCGTATCTAAAGGGCATCCATATCATCGCCGCCTGCAACAACGACAATTACGACACGACCGAGTGGCCGGGGCATTTTTCGTCGGTCATCACCGTGAATATGGCACGTTCTAAGGACGAGATGGCGTTCTACTACAAGCCGGGGCAGCTCGTGGAATTCGCCTCGCGTGGCGTCAACGTTCAACTCCCCTGGAAGGACGGCGCCGTCCTGGAAAAATCCGGCAGCAGCTTCGCCGCACCGCGCGTGGCCGGGTTGCTGGCGCGCATTTTGTCGATCTACCCGGACCTGAGTCCGCTGGAAGCCAAGGGCGCGCTCCAGCGCCTGGCGACACCGTGGACCAAGGACATCGCCGGGCCGAACGTGAGTTATTCGGTGTGAACACGACTCTCCTAACAGGCCGCAAAGCGGCCGGTCGTCAGCAAGGTAGGGATGCCTCTCCGAGGCAGTCCCTATTGTTTCTGGAAACCTGCGGAATCGGGCATGGTTGCCCAAACCAAACTTGGGACTGCCTCGGAGAGGCATCCCTACCTTAATTACCGACCGGCAGCCTGTTCAGAAATTCGTTTTTATGCCACCTACCGCCGCACCCTCCAGTTTCACCGCGCCACCTCCGCCCGGCGGCAGACCCGGTGGCCCTCCCGGCGGCAAAATGCCGATGATGTCCGGCGGTGCGCCCGGTGGTGGCGCGGGTGGTCCCGGGGGTCCCGACGCGCCGCCGCTCAATTTCGGCGTCATCTGGCGGCGCGGTTGGGAGTACCTCGGCCGCCGGCCGTGGATGCTCATCGCTTACATTGTCGGCTCCCTGCTGACCACCGCGGTCCTGCCGCCGTTGATCTCGCTGCGATTCAGCGAACTGACCCGGCTCGGCAACCCCGAGAAATTGACCGGTCTTTACGGCTTCTGGGTCGCCCTGACCGCCGTCCTTATCGCGCTGAACTTCGGCCTGCGCTACCTCACGACCACGCTCGATGTTTCCGTCAGCAATTCACTGCGGCGCAGCGTGTTTCTGAACATCCTCAAGCAGTCCCCGCGCTTCTTTCACGACCACGACACGGGTCAGTTGACGATGATCGTCAACCAGTTCTGCATCGAGGCCGAGATGGGCCTGCGCCAACTCCTCATCGACCCCATCCTGCAACTGCTCGGCATCCTTTCCGTCGGTTGGGCGCTGTACGGGCAGCTTGCCCAATCGAGCCAGGGTACGGGCGGACATCAGGTGGCGATCATCTTCGGTCTCGTCGCGGTGATGGCGCTGCTTTCGCCGTGGCTGGTGGCACGCATGGGTCAACGTTTGCAGCGCGCGATGGGCCTGCAACAACAGCAGGCATTGACGCTCTCGACGCTCATCAACGGCGCGGTCAGCGCACCCGAGGAAATCCAGGCGATGCGCGCGGAGGAACTCTTCGACAAGAAACACGACGCCCTGCTCCGCAGCAACCTCGCCGCCCGCGTGGCCGGGTCGGTCACGTTGGAAAAATTGAACCTCCTCAACCGCCTGCCCGGCGACGTGGTGCTTTTTACTCTGTTGGGTGCGGCGGTGTATTTCGCCATCCACGGCGGCGGGATGGGTCCGGGAACGTTCGTGGCGGTGGCACTCCTCACCCCGCAGTTCATGCAGGCCGTGCAATCGCTCGGCGGCTTCACCATCACCGCGAGCCTGCGCTGGCCGTCGATCCAGCTCATCGACTCGATCCTGACCAGTAAGCCGACCGCCAGCGACGACGCCCTGCCGGCCGGGACGGCGCAAATCCCCGTGAGCACCGAACTGCCGAAGCTGGAGGCGCGCGACCTCGTGTTCAGCTACCGTGCGGGCGAATTGCCCAACGTGCTCGACCACGTCAGCTTCCAGTTGCCGCCAGGCAAGGTGACAGGTTTCATCGCCCGGGCCGGTCAGGGCAAGACGACTTTCTTCCGCCTCGCGCTGCGCTTTTATGACGCACAAAACGGCGAAATCCTCCTCGACGACCACGCGCACAACTCGCTCCCGGTCGCCGAGTTGCGCCGCGAGATCGTGCTGATGGCGCAGTTCCCGGCGTTTTTCATCGACAGCGTGCGGGAGAATTTCCTCGTCGCCAACCCAGCGGCCACCGACGAGCAAATCCGCGCCCTGTGCGAACTGACCCCGCTCTGGAAAAAACTCGTGGCGTGCTTCGGGCCGAATCCGCTCGACGCGCCGTTCCAGGCAGGCGGGCCGCTCTCGGGCGGGTTCAAAAAATTGTTCGCCCTCACGCGTTGCCTGCTCCGCCAGCCGCGCTACCTGTTCCTCGACGAACCGACGACGGGCATGGACCCGGAAGTGAAATTCGAGTTCATCGAGCCGATGCGGCGCAACTGCGCGGGCAAGACGACGCTCGTGGTGGACCACGACATCCTGTGGCAACTGCGCTTCTGCGATCATTTCATCGTGCTCGACAAGGGCAAACTCGTGCAACAGGGCACGGGGATGGAACTGCTCAGCCAACCCGGGGTTTTCCGCGAGCTTTTCGACGAGCAGACGCAGGTGATCCGCGATCTTTCCGGCGTGTTGGAATTAATCAAGGCGACGCCGGGTTCGCCGGGTGCCGTGCCGGCCGAGGTCATAGCGGACCATGCGACCGCCAACGTTTGATCGCGGTTCGTTGCCGAGAACCGGGAATCTTTGCAAACCGTCGGGGACGAACGCGTTCCCCCCTCGTAGCAAGCAAGCAACTAACCAACCAACGAACATGCCAAACGTCACCAACATCGAAGTCCTCGACGGCAAGGAAGCCCCCGCCGACGCCACGGGCGAAGTGAAGAAATCCACCCCGACCAAACCGGCGGAAACCTCGGAGGTCAGCGGCCACCATTGGACGACCCGTTACATGCGCTGCTGGCGCTGCGGCGGCGTCTCGTGGGTCGAGTACGACACGCGCCATTACCACTCCTACGGCTGCTGCTACTGCGGCGCGAGCAACATCTTCTGAAGCGTCCGACGATGGCCCCGGCAGCGGTGTGGCGGTCCGATGACCGGGCGGCGGGGAACAACTTCCCCGCCGCCCGTTTCGTTTTCACGGCGGACCTTGTGCGACCGACGGGAATCTGCAATTCTGCCGGGCTGGCACGTTCCTCTTGCAACTCGACATCCAGTTTATGCCTAACGTCACCAACATCGAAGTTTTTGAAGGCAAGCGCCCGTCGGCTTCGCCCGCCAGCAAGATCGTCCCCACGACCATGTCACCCGGCAAGCCGGACGACGAGGTCAGCGGGCATTATGCCGCCAGCCGCGTCGTGAAGTGCTGGAGTTGCGGCGGCCTGTCGTACGCCGTGTGCGACGACACGCAACCCAACCAGGGGTTCACCTGCGCGGTTTGCGGACAGTTGAACCAGTTGTAAAGTCCGGTCAACCCCCGCCATAGGCGGTCGTCAACAAGGTAGGGACGGCTCGGAGAGCCATCTCTACCTTGTTGACGACCGGCCGCGACGGCCTGTTGAGGATTTTCCTCAGCCGCTTTCTTATAGCAACAACACGAACTGCCCCGCCGTGTCCGTCGAGATCACCGCCGGGTCCGCGGCCTCCGGTCGGTTCGCCAGGGGCACGAAACGCACCCCCACCCCGAGCAACCGCACAATTCGTTCGGCCGGGGAGCGCCTCCGCCAGCCTTCCTCCAACAGAGCGCGGTAGGCGTCCAGCGCCGGTTCGACGCCGCCGCGTTCGACGCTCGTGTGCGAAAAATCCGCGAAGCGCAGCTTGACGAAGAGCTTGTTCACAGGCCGTCGCACAGGTTGTTTTTCGAGGTCGCGCAGGAGGTCGGCGTGAAGTTCGTCCAGGCGCTCGACGCATTGCTCGAACGTCGTCAGGTTCGCCGGGAACGTGTTTTCATTGGAAAGGCTTTTGCGCTCGCGGTTCGGCTCGACCGGTCGGCCGTCGATGCCGCGACAGCGGTCGTAAAGTTCCCGGCCGAACTTGCCGAAACGTCGCTGGAGGTCCGCGCGCTCGAACGCCTGGAGTTGCCCGCACGTCTCGACGCCGAGTTCGGTTTCGAGGCGCTTGGCGGTGACCTCGCCGATGCCGTGAATCTTGCGCGCCGCGAGGTCCAGCATGAACGCGGCGACGGCGGCGGGCTTAATCGTGAATTGGCCGTTGGGCTTACGCAGGTCGCTGGCGATTTTGGCGAGCATTTTATTGGGCGCAATGCCGGCCGAAGCGGTCAGGCCCGTGACCTCGAAAATGCGCGCACGGATTTCCGCCGCGACTTCGGTCGCCGGGCGCTCGTGATGCGAAACATCCAGGTACGCCTCGTCGAGCGAGAGCGGCTCGACGGTCGGAGTATACTCGTGGAAAATCGCCCGCACGCGCGCGCTTTCGGCGCGGTAGAGATCAAACCTCGGCCGCACGATGACCAACTGCGGACAACGCGTCATGGCCATGAAAGTCGGCGTCGCGGAACGGATGCCGTACTTGCGCGCCTCGTAGTTGCAAGTCGTCAACACGCCCCGCCCGCCCGATCCCCCCACGCCGAGAGGGCGTCCGCGGAGTTCGGGCTGTTCGCGCTCCTCGACGGCGGCGTAGAAGCAATCCATGTCCACATGGATGATCTTGCGCGGGGTCTCGGACGGGGACACGGCGAAAGCCTCGCGCAAAGTCCGCCGGGCCGCAAAGGCGGAGAAAGACGGGAATCTGTTTGCCGCTATTCCTTTTTCTCTTCTTGGCGTGGCGGACGTTGCGCGAGGCTTTTTCCGAGAAATTCGACCGTGCGGCGTTCCAACCAGTTCGGCACGCGTCGGCGCAAAGTATCGACGAAGCCGACGTGCCCGCCGTGCGCCGGTGCTTCGAGAAAAAAACACCGACTGGCCTCCGCTTCGGCCGACGGAAAACACTCCGACCCGAGAAACGGATCGTCGCGTGCGTTGAGCAAGAGCGTGGGCACTTCGATCCTCGGCAAGAAGGGTCGCGCGCTCGCACGCGCCCAATAGTCCGCCGCGTCGCGGAACCCGTGCAGACGCGCGGTGTAGCGGTCGTCGAATTCCTGGAACGAACGAATCCGCCGGATGCCCGCCGTGTCGATCTCGCCAGGAAAGCGGAGCGCCTTGGCTTCCACTTTTGCAATCAAAGTCTTGAGAAAACGTCGCAGGTAAATGCGGTTGCTCCGCTGTTGGTCGAGCCGCCGTGCGCTGGAAGCGAGGTCCACCGGCGCGGAGACCGCCACCCCTGCCACGACGGCCGGGTGCGATGGATTTTCGCCGAGATACTTGAGGGTGAGATTCCCGCCGAGGCTGAAGCCGACCAGCGCGATTTGCCGGTACGCCGTCGCGGCGTGTCCCACCACGCGCCCGAGGTCGCCCGTCTCGCCGCTGTGGTAAAACCGCAGGAGCCGGTTCGATTCCGGGCCGCAGCCGCGAAAACTCCACGCCAGCGCGTCCCAACCGGCCGCGTTCAAAGCCGCCGCCATGCCGCGCACGTAACCCGCGCCAGAATCACTCTCCAACCCGTGCGAGAGAATGGCCAGCCGGTCGTGCCCGGCGCGCGACCAGTCGAGGTCGAGGAAATCGCCGTCGGGGAGTTCGAACCGTTCCCGCTCGTAGGACAACTCGCTACCGCGCCGCGCCCACACGGCCCAGACGGTTTGCAGATGCGCGTTGCGCAGGGACGGCGGCGGTCGGAAATGCGATTCGATGACCGGCATCGGGACGTTATTTTACTCCGGCCACCGCAAAACCTTCGGCTTCCAAGGCAGCTCGTACTTTTGCGGGTTGGTCGCCCTGAATCTCGATCTGCCGGCCCTTGACCGTCCCGCCGCAACCGCACGCCGCGCGGACCTTGCGCGCGACGGTTTCGATGACCGACAGCGGCAAATGCGTGGCGAAATCGTCCACGACGATCACCGTCTTGCCGCCACGGTGGGCGCGTTCCCGCCGCAACACGACGCGTCCCATCTTCCACGCCGGGGCGGACGGCGTCGGTGGCGCATCAGGCGGCGCGGCGTCGCTCGCCACGGGCACACTCAAACCGGCGAACGCGGCGTCTAACCCCGCAAGGGGTGCCTGGTCAGGCTGCGTATCGATGCGTTTTTTCGGGTCGAGTCGCATGTTAGGAACGGGTTGCGGAAGAACAGCGCCGCAGGCGTCGTCATCAAGGTAGGGATGGCTCTCCGAGCCAGTCCCTATTTTCTTCTGGCTGGTCGCCCCCGCCAAGACACGCTTCCCAGAAACAACAGGGACTGGCTCGGAGAGCCATCCCTACCTTGACGACGACCGGCCGCTTCGCGGCCTGTTCAATCCCATGCCGGTTTCTCTTCATCGTCGTCATCATCGTGCGGCAGTAGGTTCTCACCGGTTTCTTTCCTCTCATCTGCCGGTGCGAATAGATGGTCGAGACTGGTGCTGGCAGGCTCTGCCGCGCGTTTGGATTTCCCGGCAGGTGCGGCCGGCTCGCCACTCCCCGTGTTCACCAGATGCAACGAATGGAGCGTTTCCGGCTCCTTATAATGACGCTTGAGTCCGCTTTCCAACAACGCCGCCGACGGCACGGCCGCGATGAACTCCGCAAAAGTCCGTTCCCCACCCTTGCGGAGCCGCTGCTGGCCGCCCTTCGACGCCCAGAACTCCTGCTCGATGGACGCCAAAGCGCGAGCCGCCTCGTCGGGGCCAACGTTCTCGCGGCGGGCGAGCACCCAGACTAATTCCGGGTCCTGCGGCAGCGTCACGGGGAACGGCACGAACGGCGCGGCCGGCTCACCGTTGTCCTCCCCCGTCGCGCCGGGCTGCGCTTTGATCTGGCTGCTGACGGTGCGGTCCGGCAACGTGATTTCCACCGCGAGATTCGCGTCGTTGTCTTCGTCGGCCGTGACGGCGACGGTCGCGTCTTCACCGAAAGTCGTGGCGAGCTGGTTCTGGAGTTCCGCCACGGTTTCCGGCGCGGTGTCGGGCACGGAACCTTTCTCGGCAAACTTCGTGAACGCCGCGAGATGGTTGATGACGCGGATTTCCTTGGCGACCTCTTCCTGGATGGCGGCGCGCAGGTTCAGGTCGGACATGATTTTTCCGAGCACCTTGTCGAGCAGGGCGAGGAACTGTGTTTCGGTCAGGGCTTTGGATTTGGCGGGCATGGATCGGAAAAGCGGAATGATCGGGTCCGCAATGTCGGTGCGGCGCGCGTCGCGTCAATCCGCCGTCGTCTCCACGCCCAAATCCCTGAGTGTCGTGTCGAGTTTCGCCGACAGCGAATAGCCGTGATGACGCACCCAGCCGTAGGGGTCCACCAACACCGCCCTCGGCAGGCTGTCCACGCGCAACAGTTTGAACAACGGACGCTCCTCCGAATCCACCAGCCACGGGGATTTTACATTGCGCGCCCGGCGCTCCCACGGGCGTCCTGAACGTCAATCCAGGCGGTCTCCACATCCGCGCGGGACAGCTTGACGGCGTTCGCCCTGAGCGGATCGATGATGCGCTGGCGGAACCCGTTGATGCTGGGACGGGGAGAACCTGCGGGCCTTCATCCGCAAAAGGCCGCCCGTCTGGCGGCGCTGCCGGTCCAGATTGACCGTCACAAACTGCGCTGCATCTACCGGGGCACCACGACCTCGGGCAAGCCGTTCAGACGGCAGGCGCTGTTCGTGCTCGCGGGAATAGGGGAATAGATCAGACGCCTTCGGCGTGACACTCCACCAATGCCGCCCGGAGAGCGCCATCTACCTCCAGCGGTGTGTCACCCGATCCGGTACACGATGCGCGCCTTGTTCATGTCGTAGGGCGACATCTGCATCTTCACGCGATCACCGGCGGTCAGGCGGATGAAACGCTTGCGCATTTTGCCCGAGATGTGGGCTAGCACGAGATGGGCGTTCGGGAGTTCGACGCGGAACATCGTGCCCGGGAGCACGTCCACAATGCGCCCCTCGATCTCAATGTTTTTTTCGGAAGTTCTGTTTTGGATGGCCATGAAAATGAAAACACCCCGCCGCTCGTGAAAGCGGTGGGGTGTCAATTAGGGGTAAATATTCTTCGGGAAAGGTTATCAGCAACCGTTAGCGGCGGCTGTAGCCACCACCACCGCCGCGACCGCCACGATCACCACCGCCGCCGCCGCCGTAGCCGCCGCGATCACCGCCACCGCTGCGACCGCCGCCGCCACCGCCGCCGTAGCCACCACCACCGCCGCCACTGCGTTCCTCACGGGGACGCGCTTCGTTAACGGTGAGGGCACGGCCGTCGATCTGCTTGCCGTTGAATTGATCGATGGCTTTCTGGCCATCGGCGGTTTCGCTCATGGTCACGAAGCCGAAGCCGCGCGATTTCATGGTCATGCGATCCTGCATGATGAGGGTTTCCTGCACGGGGCCGACCGTGGCGAAAAGGTCCTGGAGGTCCGTTTCGGTGGTGTTGAACGACAGGTTGCCGACGTAGAGTTTAGCTGGCATGGGTTTGTTTGTACTTTCTGTTTTCTGACAGAAAAAGGAGGGCGCTCAAGGACTGCGTTTCCGAGACTTTCGGATTTCGAATGATGTCCTTCGAGGCGCTAACCTCCTGAACAAATTCACCATCAACCTGAAACTGTTTGGCTCTTTTTCCTGTGCGCACAACATCGTGCACTACCGCGCGAACACAAGCGATATTTTCGTCGGCGCGATGAACCCTGACAGCCGGCCCGCGAACGCCGCTCGCTATTCCCGGCAGACCGTGCGACAGTCCGGCATGGTGCATAAAATTGGCGGTTCATTCACACGCCGGGGTCCCGACGTGCTCACCGAAGAGTTGGCTGTAATCCTTTCGGGGACGGACTCCTTTGAATTTAAACCGCTCTTTACCCTCGTTTATGCCAATCTGCGCGCACGCAACCTGGCCAGTGGCGGCGAGGAAATGTGCCGGCTCCGCGTTTACGAAAAACTGCATGCCCTCGTGAGCAAAGGCATGGTGAACAAGGCGGTCTCCGCCGGAGTGAAAACCTACAGCGGCCTCGCGTCGCTGGCGGCGGCCCTGCCCGTCCTACCCGTCACGAAGGTGGTGGGTTAAGTGAAAACCGAGGTGTTCGTGTGCGACCGTTGCGGCAGCCGGAAACGGCTGGACCGGACCAAACAGCATTGGTGCGAGTCGTGCGCGGGCAAGCAGGAAACGGAGATGCGTCCGGTGCGGATCAAGCCGATCTCGATCCAGCTCGCGCCGCCCAGCCGTTTCTACTGATCCTGCGGCAAGTCACTTTTCGCCTTGCAAGGCGATGACAATCTTGATAAACATCGTTCTATCCCGCGCCAGCAGGCGGGTTTGGACGATGGGATTGTCATCGGATTACCGATGCCTGCCCCATTTCCAAGCAGTATAACCTCATAACCCAGATGCAGCATTAAGCCGTTCCTCGCCAAGGCAGATTTCGCGGGAATGGCGAGACCCGAATGGCCTTTCAACAGCAGAACCGGATCAACGTCAACGGAAGGATTCGCGCGCGTGAAGTGCGTGTGATCCTCGCCGCGACCAAGGAACAGCTTGGCGTCATGCGTACTTCCGACGCATTGCGACGCGCCAATCAGTTGGGGCTCGACCTCGTCGAGATCGCCCCGACCGCCAACCCGCCCGTTTGCCAGATCGTCGATTTCGGCAAGTACCGCTACGAGTTGGCCAAGCAGGAAAAAGACCGCAAGCACAGCGTCGCCAAGCTGAAGGAGGTCAAGTTCCGCGTGAACATCGACGCGCACGATTACCTGACGAAGGTGCGGCGCGCGGAGGAATTTCTCGACAAGGGCAGTAAGGTGAAGGTGCAGCTCCAGTTCCGCGGACGCGAGATGGCGCACAAGGAACTCGGCGACCAGCTCGTGCAAAAGGTCAAGGAAGACCTCAACGGCATGAGCGCGGTGGAGATGGAGCCCAAGCACGCGGGCCGCAGCATCAACATGACTCTCTCCCCGCTGCCGGCCAATCGCCGCAAACGTCGTTTCAAAGCGATGGACGAGGACGAGCTTGCCGCCGCCGAGGCTGCCGAAGCCGCCGAGGATCACGACCACGACCACGACGAAGAGCCGGCGGAAGAATAAAGGTGTACAACGCCGGGCTGGCCACACCGCCGCGCGCCCGCCCAGCCGCGATTCTTCCCACCGACACATGAGCACCGACCCCACCCCTTCCAACCGCCAGGCCGAGGTCGTCCCCCTGGAGGGTGAAATCGATCTGCACGAGTCCCCGCAGATCATGGACCGGCTCAACCCGCTCATCGCCAGGAAGTCGCCCCGCGTCCACCTGGACATGAGCCGGGTGAGTTACATCGATAGCTCGGGACTGGCCGTTTTCATCGACGTGATGCAGCGTATCCAGAGCTACGGGGGCGAGTTCGCCCTGGTGTCCATCCGCGACAGCGTGCGCAAGATTCTTGAAATCGCCCGCCTGGACCAGATTTTCAAGATTTACCCGGGTACGGATAGCACGCAGCCGGCTTGATGCAGACCGGGTCACACCCGTTGTCTTTTCCAGCGCCCGTGGCCGAGCTTCGCCGCGCCGAGCAGCGCGAGACCGAACACTGCCCCGCCCGCGTCGATGGCCACATCGCTCCAACTCGCCGTGCGCGACGGCGTGAACGACTGGTGATACTCGTCGAGCGCCGCGTAGCTGGTTGAGAGCAGCACCGCCAGGCAGACCGCTGGCCACGGGCTGCGGTTGTCGGGCTCAGGGTCGGATTCCAGGCGCGGGCGGCCGAGCGCGAACCAGAACAGCACGCTCAACACCGCGTACTCGGTGACGTGCCCCGCCTTGCGCACGAGATGGTGGCCCAACTCCACCTGTTCCGGCGTTAGCGTTCCGAAGGACAACCACCGCAGGAACGGCTCCACGAACCGCGAGGTGTGTTCGCCGGAAAGCACATCCGTCGAACCGTAGAAGATCAACGCCATCCAAATCACCGGCGGCAGCCACTTGCGTAAGACCGTCATGGCGCGCATCATCGTAACAGGAAGACTTCGCCGCAAGTCCGCTTTACGGCGTTCGCGGACCGGCTTCCGTCCATGCCGCGCCGCCCCCCTTATCCGGTTCCGTTCACCCCGCGTCCCCCATGCACCTCTCCGCCTCTAACGACCTCGCGCAAAAAAGCCTCGCCATCATCATGGGTGGCGGGGCGGGCACCCGCCTATATCCTTTGACCAAAGAGCGCGCCAAGCCGGCCGTCCCGCTCGGAGGCAAATATCGGCTCGTGGATATCCCGATTTCCAACTGCTTGAACAGCAGCATGCGCCAGATTTATGTCCTGACGCAGTTCAACACCACGAGCCTGCACCAGCACATCACGGCGAGCTACAAGTTCGACAACCTCTCGACCACCCGCTCGTTCGTGGAAATCCTCGCCGCCCAGCAGACGCAGGAAAACGTCAACTGGTATCAGGGCACCGCGGACGCCGTGCGGCAAAACCTGCGCTATTTCCTGGAACATCCGGCGCAGTATTTTGTCATTCTCAGCGGGGACCAACTCTACCACATGGATTACCGCGACCTGCTCCGGCAACACGCCGACAGCGGGGCGGACATCACTCTCGGCACGGTGCCGGTGGCCCGGCGCGAGGCGAGCGAATTCGGAATCATGCACAGCCATCCCGACCGGCGGATTTTCCGGTTCCAGGAGAAGCCGAAGGACCCGGCGATGCTCGACGACCTGAAAATCCCCGGACCGTTGCTCGAAGAACTCGGCCGCCGTCCCGACGAGGAATTATTCCAGGCGAGCATGGGCATCTACGTGTTCAACCGGCAGGTGCTCATCGACGCGTTGAACAACGATTTCGCAGACTTCGGCAAGCACATCATCCCCGCCGCCATCGAGAAGCATCGCGTCCACGCCTACATTTTCCAGGGTTACTGGGAGGACATCGGCACGATCCGGGCGTTCTTCGAGGCGAACCTCGCCCTGACGGATATTATCCCGCCCTACAGTTTTTTCGACCGCGAATCGCCGATCTACACGCGCGCCCGTTTCCTGCCGGCGAGCAAGATCAACTCGGTGACCATTCGCAACGCCGTCATCTCCGACGGCTGCATCATTTCCGACGCGCGACTGGAGCGTTGCGTGATCGGGGTGCGCAGCGTGGTCAACAGCGGTGCGGAACTGCGCGACGTGGTGCTCATGGGAGCGGACTATTATGAAGGCGACCCGCGCGGGACAACGCTGCCGCTGCCCGAAAACGCGCCGCCCATCGGCATCGGGCGCAATTGCGTGATCAAGCGCGCGATCATCGACAAAAACGCGCGCATCGGCGACGGCGCGGTCGTCACGCCCGAGGGCAAGCCGGACAATTACGACAGCGAGAACTACTATATCCGCGACGGCATCGTGGTCGTACCAAAAAACGCCGTCATCCCGGTGGGGAGCTGGGTGTAATCTGAAAACGCAGGCCGCGCACTAACAAAAGCGCGCGCGAAGAAAATCCGTCAGTCCCGGTAGATCGAACCGATCAGCGCGCCAAGCCACGTAGCCATCGGGACGCATCAGATACAACGCCTGCGGCGTCTCGTGATCCACGCCGTAAGCGGTGAATGCCTCCACCGATTCCGCCCGCGAAATCTTTTCTTGTCCGCCGGCTACGCAGTAGGCGACGACATGGCTCTCCAGGCCCAGTCCGGGCGGTTGCGGCAGCGCGGCTAGCCCATTACTAAGTGCGTCGATCTCATTGCCTTCCAACGGCTTGCGAGACAACGCCAGGACGTGGAAACGATAACCGGCCAGCAGGTCAAAAATGTCCCGGTGCCGGGCAATGACGGCGTTCGGCGCGCGGTGTCCGCTGGCCGGACCGTTTTTCCAAAAATGTGCCCGCCCGCGTCCTCCGGTTTCATCCAACACGGACGCACCCGGCTCGTAGCGGATGCCCAACTGCGAGAGAAAGTTAAAGACGAACTCGCGCGCGAAGTCCGTTTGCGAGAGTACCCCGGCCACATGCGGCAGGATGGCGTTGCGCACCGCCGTCACCCAACCCGATTGCGTGGTCATCGTGGAAAACATCTTGTCCGTGACCTTGAGCACGCGCTGGCCGACCGGCCAACGTTCGTCGTGGTAGCTGTCGAGCAAGCCCGCCGACGCGCCTTCCTGCCGACGCAGCACCAGCACCAGTTTCCAGGCCAGGTTGGCGGCGTCCTGCAAGCCGGTGTTCATGCCCTGCCCGCCCGCAGGACTATGGATGTGCGCGGCGTCACCGGCCACGAATGCCCGGTCCTCGCGGTAACGGTCCACGCCACGGTGGTGCACGCGGTAGAGCGAGGTCCAGATCGGGTCGCGCAGGGTCACGTCCATGTTCGTCGCCTTGCGGAAGGCTTCTTGCACGAGCGACAACGACACATCCTTGCCACCCTGCTTTTCGACCGACTCATCCTTGTCTCCGTCCTGGCCGGGACGCTGCGTGATGATGCGCCCCATGCTTTTGCCGTCGGGCAACGGGAGGTACACGGCGAAATCCTTGCCGTGCACGAAAATGGCGAAATCACCGGGCTGCGGCAGTCCTTCCACCCGACAATCGGCCAACAGGAAATCCTGCGGATAAGCCGCTCCCTCGAAACTCAGTCCCAAGGTCTTGCGCACGATGCTGTGCGCGCCGTCGCCGCCGACCAGGTACAATGCGCGGACATCAAAACCCTTGCCGTCCCCTCCCCGAGCGTGCGCGGTGACGACGCCGTCGGCCTGCTCGAAACCCGTGATTTCCACCGAACGTTCGACCGCCACGCCGAGCCGCCGCAATTCGTCGTTGAGGACCGCTTCCGTTTCGCGTTGCGGAATGATCAGGATGAAAGAATACGGCGTGTCCGTCCGGCGGATATCCTCGAAGTGCAACGTCACCTTCGCATCGCCTGACTCGAACAATCGAGCGTTGGTCACGAGCGTGCCGCGCTTGAGCAATTCGTCCGCCAGATCGAGGGAGAGGAACAATTCCAGGGTGCGCGCTTGCACGGCCAAGGCGCGCGACTCGTGCGCCTGCCCAGGGTTTTTGTCGAAGACCCGCACGCGCACGCCCGAGCGCGCCAGCAGGACGGCGGACATCAGCCCGGTCGGACCCGCGCCGACGATGACGACCTCGCAATCGGTTGGTTCCATCGCGGTTTATTTGCCGGCTGCCAAACCCGCGCGGAAGGCAAGCCGCGCTTCCCGCCAGGAGTGGATCGCCGCGCAGCGTTCCAGCAAACCAATGTCCAGACCGGGTAGCAGGCGGCTGCGGCCTGCCGCCGCCGGGTCATAACCGCTGCCGTCCTCGCGCAACGAGAAAATCTCCAGCTTGCCTCGACGCCAGACCCACACCTCGGGCACGGGGAAACGCTGGTAAAGGTCGAGCTTGCGGATGCCGCCGCTGGTCAGGGCAATTTCGAGAACGATGTCGGGATAGGTTTTTTCCTCGTGGAGACACCAGCTTTCGTCCGGTTCGGCACCCACTTTTTCGAGTTCCTTGCGCATCGTGGCTTGACCACGTGGGTCGATCTCGATGCCGATCTCATCAAAATAAATATCCAGGAGCCCGCCCAGCCATTTCTTGACGCGTTCGTGCTCGGCGGAGAGGGTCATAATTTCGAGGTCGCCGTCCAGATAATATAAGCGTGGGTTAGGACGGTCGTCGCCAAGCGCCTGGTCGAAGGCTAGATAATCCTCCCAAGACATCCCGCAGTGGACGACCCGGCTCTCCGGTTCGAGACCTTCTTTGGTCGACTCCGGGCGGAGGAACTCCACGTAGGCGCGTGCCCGTTGCGGATCGCTCAGGATAGCGGTGGCGGTCATGAACAACAGCTTACCGACCATCGTGGCGCAAGGCAACACTCGTCGCGCACGTCCCACCGCAGCTTTCCTCTCCTCCGGCCTGCCGCTCCGTCAATTCCGCGCCGATCTCCGCGTCACTGCGTCCGCCGAGCCAGCGTGAAATCCTCAGGCGGTTGCCCGAGACCAGTTCGCACACGCGCCGCGCGAACGGCAGCAACGCCGGACTCGCCAATCGTTGCGACCATTCGCGGTACTCACGCAACGCCCACAGACACATGACCCACGCGTGCTCCCCCTGGTACACCGCGCCCTCGTCGCTGACGACCAGGAGTTGCTCGCGCGGATGGAACTGCGCGATGCCCGGAAATCGGTACAGGGTTTTCGGCGATTGGAGCGGCAGGAAGCGCAGTTCCACAAAGGCCGGCTGGCGTTCCAGCCAGTGGCGGCACCGCCCGCAGAGCGCGCACTCGGCGTCGTAGAGGACGTAGAGCGTTTTCACGGGATCAAGCGCCGGGGATGACCGCGACGCGACCCTGGGGCGGAAATGGCGGCGGCGCGATGTTCAGCATCGCGCGGCGGCGCATCCTGGAAAATACCGCGAGGTTGAAGAAGTGCATCGCGCCGAGCACGAGCAGGACGACGCCTTCCTTCGTGCTCAACGCTTCGAGCACGCCTTGCAGGTTCTCGGGTTTGTCACCGTACTTGAGCGCGAGGCTGACAAACCCGATGTTGACCAGGTAAAAGCCGACGACGAGCAGGTGGTTGATGGAATCGGCCAGCGGCTCGTTGCCATGAAAGGCGTCCACGAGGAAGATGCGGCCGTTTTTGTGCAGGGTGCGCGCGACCCAGATGGTCAGCGGGATGCTCAGGGCGAGGTAGGCGAGGTAACTCCAGACGGTGGGTGTCATAAGTAGGGTTTCTTTTTGTTTGTTTTGTATTTTCAGTAAACACTGAAAAATCTGGTCAGGCGTCGGTGCGTCGTGGGAAATAGCCAGCGGTTCTACTTCAGGAAACGCAACGCCCAAGGGACCATCCGGCTCTGCTCGGAGGCGGACACCTTGGCGATGACGCTGTCGGCGAGATTAAGAAAGTCGCTCAATCCCTTGATCTGTTCGTTAAAGGCGGCGGCGGCGGGACCCTTGAGACTGCGGGTGCGCGCGGCACAATCGCGGAGCACGGTCATGGCGGGGCGCAGTTCGCGGCGGCTGCGTTCGCGCATGACGATGCAAAACATTTTCCACACGTCTTTTTCCGCCTCGAAGTATTCCTTGCGCTCGCCCTTGCGGATGACGCTGCGCACGAGTCCCCAACTGACCAGTTCGCGCAGGTTGCCGTGGGCGTTGCCGCGACTGACCTTGAGATCGTCCATGATCTCGTCGGTGGTCATGGCACCGGGAGTCGTGATGAGCAAGGCATGAATCTGCGCCATCGTGCGGTTGATCCCCCAGGCGCTGCCCATCGCTCCCCACTGGGCGACGAATTCGTCGCGCGCGGCGGTGAGAGCATCCGGTTCCTCGGTCGGATCGAGCTTCATGTATTTTCAGTATTTAATGAAAATTATGGATCGTCAAATGGAAAAGACCGATGAACTGGAGAGGGTCCAGTCGCAGCCAACTCGTCCGCGCCGCGAAAAGTGGTATGATTTCTGCCTCCAGACCACCGATGCGTATCACGATTGTCCAAGGTGCTTTCCTGCCCGTACCGCCTTTGCTCGGCGGTGGGGTGGAAAAGATGTGGTTCGGCCTCGCCCCGGATTTCGTGCGCGCGGGACACGAGGTCACGTACATCTCCCGCCGCTACAAATCGTTGCCCGATGACGAGATGCGCGATGGCGTCCGTCACCTCCGGGTTGCCGGGTTCGACGCGCCGAAGAATAAACTTCTCTATCGCGCTTGCGACCTACTTTACGCGCTACGCGTGCGCCGGACGTTGCCGGCGGCGGATATCGTCATTACGAACACCATTTTCCTGCCGGTGCTCATCCGCAGCCCACGCGTAGGCAAGCTCTGCGTACATGTCGCGCGTTTCCCGAAAGGCCAGATGCGACTGTATCGCCACGCCGACCGCTTGCAGACGGTTTCCGAGGCTGTCTCGCAGGCTATCGCCGCCGAGATGCCTGCCGTCGCTGGCAAGGTCAAGGTCATCCCACCGTATCTCAGCAGCGACCCGCCGCCGCTCACGGCCGATGCCCTCGACGCCCAGCGCGAACCCTGGATTCTCTACCTCGGCCGCGTACATCCCGAAAAAGGGCTCGACCTCCTGATGCGCGCGTTCGGCGATTTCATCGTCAAAACGCCGGAGACCCCCTGGCGGTTGAAGATCATCGGCCCGGTGGCCGCGAAGATGGGCGGCGGCGGCGACGAATACAAAGCCAAGCTCGACGCGATCAGCGAGAGTTTCCGCGACCGCGTGGATTGGATGGGATTCGTCAGCGACGAGGAACTCAACGCTACTTGCCGACGCTCGGCGGTGTTCGTTTATCCCTCGCTGGCGGAGAAGGGCGAATCCTTCGGCCTCGCACCGCTGGAGGCGATGGCACAGGGTTGCCCGGCGGTCGTGTCGGACCTGGCGTGTTTCGGTGATTTTCTGGAGGATGGACGCACGGGGTTGGTGTTCGACCATCGCGCCAAGGACCCGGCGGCGGCGTTGAGCGCGCAATTGCTACGTCTCGCACAAGACCCGGCGATGGGACGGCGGCTCGCCCGCGAGGGCTACGCGAAGGCCCGGGAGTTCACCCGCGAACGGGTGACGCGCATGTACCTGGACGATTTCGGGACGCTGCTAGACGAGGCGCGCTGACCACGTTTCGACGCCCGTTTGGCCTGCGCGGTCCTTGCGGTCAAAGCAACTTAACTTGTCTTGTAGCCGCTTTCCGAAGCCCCGGCAGGGGCGGCAGAATTTAGCCCACGGCGCAAGCCGTGGGAAAAAGGTGTTTTATCTGTCCAGCCCCGGCAGGGGCGTAAGAAAACCAGCACGACCATCCTGCAAAGCCCACGTGCTTTCTTCCGCCCCTGCCGGGGCTGTGCCCCAGGGAGGGCGAGGTCCCACGGCTTACGCCGTGGGCTACCTTCTTACGCCCCTGCCGGGGCCGTGAAGGCGGCTAGAAAACAGTCAAATTGCGCTAACTAAACGTCAGCTTCTTGACCCCGGCGGCGGCGGCGGCGTTCAGCACGCGCACGATGTACTCCTGCCGCGCTTCGGGCGCGGGGGTGATGATGACCGGGTTCTGGTTGCCGAACTCCAGCATTTCCTTGAGTTTGGCGCGCGTCTGCGGCAAATCCGGGCTGTCCGGCGAATCGTAGTTTTCCCCGTTGATTTGCACCGTGCCGTCCGCCGCGATGGCCACGACAATCGGCAGGATCGGCGTGTCGCTTTTGCTCGTCGGCGTGTTGCTGGGCAGGTTGATGCTCAGTTCCTTCTCGATGACCTGCGCCCCGGCCGACGCCATGAAAAACAGCATCAGCACGAACACCACGTCCACAATCGGCGCGATCTGAAAACCGATGTCGCCATCTTCGGAACCAACGGAACCAGCCATAATAAAAAGGGAAAGGGAGTTACTTCGATTCCTTGTCAACGACGGAGAAAGTCACGTTGCTGATCCGGGCGTTGCCGACGGCCAGCATCACCCCGCGCAAAAACGAATACTGCGTGCGTTTGTCGGCGCGGATCAACACGCGCGTCTTCGCGTTGGCTTTGACGCGATCCTCCAACATCGGCGTCAGGTCGGCCGGCGTGGGGTAATTGTGCCCGCTGACCTCGATGGAACCCGCCTCCAGCGCGGACCAGGCCACGTTGATCGTCACCTGCCCGTTGACGCCCGTCGCCTTGTCGCTGGCCGACGCGGCGACCGGCAGCGTGATGTCCTGGTTGGATTGCAGCACTTCGGTCGAGCTGATCGACATGAAAAACACCAACAGCACGAGCAGCACATCGATCATCGGCGCGATCTGGAACTCCGGGTCCTCCTCCGGCATCTCGCGCACGGCGTTCTTCTTGACCCGGCTCTGGCGTTTGGCGCGTTGCTCGCTCATCGGCCAGGATTAATGTTGCCCAATCCAGGGTCGCGCCGCAATGCGGACAAGGATTTTCCCCCGCCGTGATCGCGCCGTTGCACACCGGGCAATTCGTCGTGAGCGCCATCGAGACCCGGCGCGAGAGGGAATCGGCGTCCGACACCGTGCCGTCGCCAGCCGAGAAATTCTCACCGATCCGCACGCCTTGGAGTTCCTCGAAGGGGATTTCCTCCACCAATCCGTTGAGACGATCCTCGGCGTTGACGATGACGATCTGGGCGCGGTTGCGGAAGATGTAGTATGCCACGAAAGCCGGGATGGCGATGAAGAGGCCGCTGGCCGTCGCCAACAGCACCTCGCCGATGCTGCTCGCCAGCGCACGCTGGTCGTTGAGACCGTTTTGGCCCAGTACGGCGAAGGCGCGCATCATGCCGATGACCGTGCCCAGCAGCCCGATCATAGGCGAGATGACCCCGATGACCGACAGGTAACTGTTGCGCGTGCGCAGGCTCTGCGCCTCGCGCAAGCCGTGCTCGGCGAGCGCGTCGTTGAACACGTCCTTGCCGCGGCCGACCCGTTCCAGGCCGGCCTTGAGGGTGTTGGCGAGGTAGTTGCGGTTGGCGTTGCAGATTTCCCACGCTTCCTGGTAGTTGCCAGCGGAGAGGACCTGCTTGAGCGAATTGTAAAGCGGCGCCGGAGCGAGGCGGTCGTTACGCAGGGTTAGGATGTTCTGGATCACGAACGTCACCATCGTGACGGAGGCCCCGAGGATGCCAGCCCAGATCAGGCGGCCGAGCGGACCGCTCTCCCAGATGGTTTCAAAGACGGTCTTGGTCTTCGGCGCGGACGGCGCGGGCGTCGCCTCCTGCGCGGACACCCCGTGGCAAAGGAACAACAGCGCGCCTCCGAAGAGGAGCACGAACAACAGGATGCGGCGGATGGACTTGTTCATGGGGGACGGCAGGAGCACACCGGGAAAGTGTCACGGGGATGGGAGATGCGCAGACTCTGAGACCAAACCGGCCGGTACGCAAGGCGCGTCAGGGTACGGACAGCCCCTTGTGCGCGGCGCGCAGGTCGTCGGCTCCTTTCTGCGCCCGGACCACTACCGAGCCGTCCTGGTAAAAGAGGGTAACGACCCGCAGGTAGTTTTCCAGCGCGCCCTGGTAGTTTTTCTCACCTTCTTGAAGCCGGGCCAGCAGGTAAAACGCCTGCCCGTAGGCCGCCCCGTCGCCGCGCGTGACCTCCGCCGGTGCCTTCAAGGCAGCCTGGGTGATGGCTTCGAGGGCCTGCCGCGCCTGCGTGGCGTTGTTTTTGGCGAAAGCGATGCGGGCCTGCGCGATGCTGAACTGGAGCTGGTTGCCGGGCACCTTGGGGTAGTACCGGCGGTAATCGTTGAACGCCGCTTCGGCTTTGGCTACGTCGTTTTTTTCGAGGTAAATGTTCCCCAGCGCGGTGAGCGTCTGTTGCGCCCAATCGGTCGGCAGGCCGCGGAACGTGCTCCCGATGGGTCGGAGGTCGGCGAGCGCCTTGTCATAATTGGCGGCATTATAGGCGGCCATCCCGGTTGTGAACGTCGGCGGGGCCGCGGCCTCCACGCGGGCCACCTGGGCCAGCGGGATGCTCGTGGTGCCGTTGGGCACGGTCAGGAGGATCGCGTCGCCCTGGACGCCGGTGATTCGGCCTTCCTGCGGGGTGGGGTTGCCTTGCAGGTAGACTCGGGCAGCCAATTCCTGCGCGCGCGCGCCCGGAACCGTGGTCACACTGCACACGCAGAGAATGGCTGCCATCGCCAATCGGGAGAACAGGAAGGAGGTTTGGGGAGAAACCATCGGCAAAGAAATCAGTCTAGGATTGCGAGGCCAAAAATCAACCGGGGAACGGCGGGTGCGACGCGAGTGGTGGACAGGGGGGACGTGACGGACATCCTTTCCACTGGAAAACCGTCCCACTGCCACTAAAGTGCGCGCATGATGGTGAACCTCATGCGCTCCAACCAGCGCTGGCTGATGATTGTCGTCTCCGTGCTGGTCCTGATCTCCTTTCTCTATTATTTCAGTAACAGCAGCCGCATCGAGCGTCTCGGCGGCGACCGCGCCGGCACGATTTACGGGAAAGTCGTGACGGTGTCCGAACTCCAGCGCGCCGACCGCCAGTTCAACACCGCGGGCGAGTTGGGTCTCTCGCACGTTTATGCACCCGAGTTCACGCAGGGGGCGTCCTCCCTCAACGACGCGCTGATCGACCAGTACGTGATGCAGCACCAAGCGGAGGCAGCCGGCATCCAGCCCAGCGACGACGAGGTGGACGACGCCGCGCAGAAGCTCGCCGCCTTTCGAGGGCCGAACGGCAGCTTCGACCCGGCCGTCAAGGATGCGTTCATCGCCGACAAGCTCAACCCGCGCGGCTTCACCGAGGGACAGGTGTTCGAGCTGGTCAAACGCGACCTGCAATTCGCCAAACTGCGCCAGCTCGTGGAATCTACGGTCATCGTGACGCCCACGGAAGTCCGGACGCGGTACGAGCAGAGTTACGCGCAGACGGAGACCAGCGTGATCCGCTTCAAGAACGCGGATTTCCTCGCGGGTGCCGATCCGTCGGAGGACGACATCAAAAAGGCGTACGAGGCCCAGAAAGACCAGTACGAGCAGCCCGAGAAGCGCAAGGTGCAATACGTGCGCTTCGGTCTCGACGACGCGCAGAAAAAACTCGTGGGCAAAGAGCGCATGGAGGCGCTCACATCGATGCGCGACCAGGCAGTGGCATTCCTCGAAAAGCTCGTCGATGCCAAGGGCAAGGAAGATTTCGCGGCCCTTGCCAAGGCGACAAACCTGCCCGTCAAGGAGACAGCGGAGTTCGAGCAGGATCAGCCGAACCCGGAGGAGGCGACCATCGCCGGATTCGGACCGGCGGCGTACAAGCTGACGCCGGAGAACCCCGATAGCGACGTGCCGTTGCGCTCGCCGTTGCAGGCGTCGGAGGCGTTCTACGTTCTGCACCTGAGCGGTGTCACGCCCGCCCGGCCGCTGACGCTGGACGAGGCGCGTCCGAAGATCGTTGCTGCCCTGAAGGACGAACGCGCCCGCGCCGCGCTGTCCGCCAAGGCTGAGGAAGTTCGCTCGAAGATCACCGAGGGCCTGAAGGCCGGCAAACCCTTCGCCGATGTCGCCAGGGACGCCGGGCAGACGGCGGAAAACATGCCCGGTTTCGCGCTGGCCACTCCCCCACCCGCGAACGCCGCCCCGGATTTCTCCGAGATCGTCAGCGAGGCGGCGGAATTGGCCGTCGGCGAGGTGAGCAAATTTCTTCCGTCGGCCGACGGCGGCGCACTGGTGTACGTGCGCAGCCGTTCGGGCATCGACGAGGCGCAATTCGACAAAACCAAGGATACGTTCGTGTTGCGCATGCGGCGGCAGAAAATCCGCGCGGCGTTCGAGGAATGGCTGCGGTCAAGCAAGCAGGCCGCCGACGCGAACATCACGGTGCAATTGCGCAGTTGACCGCGCACGCCACGGATGGACCTCGAAGAAACGTTTGACGAGGGCCACGGTCATCTTGCCCTGGGTGAGCTGGACGAGGCCGTCGGCAAATACCGCGCGTGCGTCGAAGCGGACCCGGGGTTTTTCGACGGGTGGCACGCGCTCGGCATGGCGCTGATGAAGCTCGGCCGCTACCCGGAGGCCATCGCGGCCGGGGAAAAGGCGGTGGAATTGCGACCCAATGATCAACTGGGTTGGTCGAGCCTGTCGCTGTTTTACGTGCGCAACGACCAGATCAAGGAAGCCGAGGCCGCCGGGGCGAAAGCGCGCATCCTCTCGTGGGGCGGCAAAGTCGTGAAGGACGACGGCAGCCGGCCGCTAGATGAGCTGATGAAATGAATGTTTCGGTCGGGTGAGGCGGCGGCACGTGACTCGCCGCTTGAAGGAAAACGCGCCATCGCGGATGGTAACGATCCGACCGTGAGCAAGTTTTTCATCACCACCGCCATCGATTACACCAACGGCGCGCCCCATCTCGGGCACGCGTACGAAAAAGTGCTCGCCGATGTCATCGCGCGCTACCACCGCCTGAAGGCCGACGAAGTGCGTCTGCTGACGGGCGTCGATCAGCACGGGCAGAAGGTGCAACAGTCCGCCGCCAGACAGGGGGTGGAACCACAGGCGTTCGTGGATGGAATCACGGACAAATTTCGCGCGCTGTGGGAGAAGCTCGAAGTCCGCTACGACTATTGGGCGGCGACGACGGAGAAACAGCACAAGGAGAAAGTTCAGGACAATCTGCGGATTCGCTGGAACGAAAAATATCCGGCGACCGGGGAGAGCCGCTGGCTTTACAAAAAAAAGCAGCGTGGTTTTTACAGCGTGCGGCAGGAGCAGTTTCTGACCGACAAGGAACGCAACGCGCAGGGCGAATTTGGCCCGGAGTGGCAGCCGGTCGAGGAACGTGAGGAGGAGAATTTTTATTTCCGGCTCACGCAGGATCGGGAGACGGGCGCGCCCGGCTTCGATCCGAAACAATGGCTGCTCGATCTGATTGATCGGCGCAGCGCGGAGGGCAAGCCGCTCGTCGTGCCCGATTTCCGCGTGGCTGAACTGCGGAACGCGGTGGAAAAACTCGAAGGCGATCTTTGCGTTTCGCGTCCGACCTCGCGTTTGCAGTGGGGGATCCCGTTTCCGGAGGATTTTGGCGCGGGTTTTGTCACTTACGTGTGGTTCGACGCGCTCCTGAATTACCTCACCTTTCTCCCCGGCCACGACCCGCGTTTCGGCGAGGGGAGCGATGGAGGCAAAGGGAACTCGCCGGACACACCTTCGTTTACCCAGTGGTGGCAATCGGCCTTGCACATCATCGGCAAGGACATTCTCATTCCTGCGCACGGAGTTTATTGGCCGATCATGTTGAAGGCATCCGGATACCCGGACGACGAAATTCCGACGCTGCTCGTCCACGGCTGGTGGAACATCGGCGGCGAGAAAATGAGCAAGAGCCTCGGCAACAGCGTCGATCCCGATGAACTCGCTGACCGCTACGGAGCGGAGGCGTTGCGTTATTACCTGATGAGCGACATCGCCACGGGGCGCGACGCGGATTTCAGCGAGGAGCGGCTGGTCGGCAAATACAACACCGACCTCGCCAACAACCTCGGCAACCTCCTGAACCGTTCGCTGAACATGGCCCGCAAATACCGAGACGGTGTTCTGCGCGCGGCTTCACCCCCGGAAGGATTATCCGTGATCGACGGTTACGAGGCGGAGATGGATGCTTTTCAAATCCAGGCCGGGTTGCAGCGCGCCTCGCAACTGGCCGTCGTTTGCAATCAGCTCGTGGACGCGTCCGCACCGTGGAAACTCGCCAAGGACCCCGCCCGCAACGACGAACTCGACGTAGTGCTGTACTGTCTCGCAGAATCGCTACGGATCATTGCCATCCTCGTTTCGCCGGTGGTGCCAAAGGCGGCGCACGGGATTTTCGACCAATTGAACTGGAAAACCGACCTGGCCGGCGATGACCGCCGTTTTCGTTTGGACGATGCGCAATGGGGCGGGCTGCCTGACGGGCATCGCGTCAACGCACCGGTGCCGCTGTTCCCGCGCATCGAGACGAAGAACGCGGTCGCGTCCTGAAAAACGGGCGGTGGCAAGAGTCTACAGCGTTCTTCGTTTTGCCTGTACAATTCCCAGCCCCGGCAGGGGCGTAAGAATTTAGCCCACGGCGCAAGCCGTGGGGAAAACCCGTTTCTATACGTCACAGCCCCGGCAGGGGCGTAAGAAAACACAGCGGCCAGTCTGGACCGCCTCGCGGGTTTTCTTACGCCCCTGCCGGGGCTAGTTTGTAGGGTGTCCTTTTCCCACGGCTCACGCCGTGGGCTAGCTTCTGCCGCCCCTGCCGGGGCTAGGAATCGTACAAGCGACCAAAAATACTTTATTGCCCCCGTTCCGCCACCTTGCCGTCGGCAGCCGGACCGGCCATCTCCAACCGGGACACCCTCTGGAGGAACTCCTTCGCCGCCGGGGCCGTCATGCGGAAACGCCATTCCACCTGCGTGTCATGCACCTTCGTCACGGTGGGCGTCTCAATGAAGAGGTTGGGCCCCGCGCCCCGGAGTTGGAGCACGGCGTCGGGGTTTGCCTGGAGCTGGCGGGTGATCTGCTCGGCGTCTTGCGCATTGGGCGTGTTGAGGATGAACACCGCCGACACCGGCTCGCGCATCTCCAGCGTCAGCCCGAGCGCGTTGCAATGTTCCAATAGCGCCGGACTCAAGACCGTGTCGGTCAGGTACGTCAATTCGCGCGGCCGGTAGGTCACCAACCGGAAGGCGCTGCCGTCGCCCAGCCGCTGGAACTCGCTCAAAAACTGCGCGTCGCTCTTGAGGTCTTCCCGCAGGCCCAGACGCACCCGGATGAGCGCCTCGACCGATTCGGGCGAGCCGAGCGCCAGCGTGCCGGGTCCGATCTGCGCGAGAGCCACCGCGCCGCCGGGTTTTTCGTACATGGCAAGGCCGTTGACGATCCGCGGCTTGAACCCTCCCCCGCTGCCCCCGATCCGGGTGCGCAGCAGGTTGTCCACGTCCACGGAAACCCGCAGTTCCACCAACAGGCAATCCACCGCCGGTCCGTGGGCGTCCGCCGGAGCGAGCGCGTGGGTGATGCGCGTGACCTGTCGGCGCACGTCGATCTGCGGCACCTCTCCGACCGTGTGCAGCAGACCCGTCCAGACCGTCTGCCAGGCGTCGGGTTCCTGGGACTGGAGCGCCTTCGTAAAATCGGCGTCGGTGAACCCGCGTACGTCCACCGCGACGATGGCAATGGTGTTGGCCGGCAGCCAGTCGCGCTTGCCGGGTCCCTTGAAAATGAGTAATCCGACGATGGCGGCGATGATCGCCACGGTCACCGCCACGAACCAGAACACGCGCAGGTCTTGCCGGTCGGCGTTGCGCGATTCCTCCTGCCAGAATGCTTCCAGGCCCGCCAGACGTTCGAGGGACTGCCGCTGACGGCGGCTGGCGACGAAGGGCTCGTCCGCGCCGCGCGGGGCGGTCTCGCGCGCGGCCAACTGGCGGCCGATGGCGAGGTAGGCATCCTCCTTGTTTTCCTCTGTGTCCGCGACCTGCCGACGGATGGCGGCGATTTCCTTGTTCAACCCGGCGATGGCCAGGGCGGCGGCCCGGTCGCGCGCGGCGAGGTCCGTCCGGGCGCGTTGCGCGCGGATATCGAGCGCGGCGAGCTTCGCTCGGACTTCCTTGATAGCCGTCTCATCGGAGACCATCGGTTCGACGGCTTCCGAGCGCGACGCGGCCAGTCGCGCCCCTTCCTCCGCGAGCCGGGCACGTTCGGCGTCGAGTCCGCGCTGGCGCTCGGCGCGTTGTTCCTCGGTGAGCAGCAGGCCCTGGCGGCGGGCGCGGCGTTCTTGCTTGAGCAGCGCGGTCTGGGCGGCGTTCAGTTCGCGCTTCCGGTCGTTTTGCTCGTGGAGAACCTTGTTGTGCTCGGCGAGGGAAGCCTGGAGGGCGGCGAGACGGTCCTGGATGGGTTCTCGTTCCTCGTCGATGGCGGCGAGGGCCTGGGAATGGTCGCGCCGGGCACCTTCGCGGGCTGCTTCCAGGTCGCGGACCTCGGCTTCGAGTTCGGCGATGCGCAGATGGGCGGCCTCGACCTCCTCGTTGAGCGCGTGTAGGTTGGCGAACGCCTCGCGGATGTTCCCGGTCTCGTCGCCGACGAGTTCGCGCCAGGAATGGCGACCGAGGGCGGTGTCGGCGCGGTCGAGCGCCTTGCGCGCGTTGGCCAGTGCCAGCCGGTTCTTGGAACGGCGCAGCCGGCGGGTGATCTCCTTGACGCCGGTGCTGAGGAAGTTCATGGCGGGCGGACGGTGAGGAGGTGTTTAGTCAGGAGGAACGGGGCGCGAAAAGAGGGGGGGAGAATGGTGAAGTCGGAGGAAACGGCTCAACCTTGCACATTTCCGGCCCGGGTGCCAAGGGAGAAGGCAGTGCGGAGCGGAGCGATGGCCCGCCGACTTTGCGGTTGGCCGCCTCGGGCCTCAAGGCAAATTGCCCTGCTGGTACGAGGCGAGCCGGGCGCGGCAGGATTGCTCCACCGCAGAGGGCGCTTGGCCGTGTTCCGTCAGCGCGAGCGCGGCGCGGGCGGCTTCGACGGCCTGCGGCCATTGCCCGAGCGCCGCTTGCGCCGCCGCGAGGGCTTCGAGGCCGCCGGGATCGCGGTTGCCATCGAGTTCCACCGCGCGGCGAGCCAACAGCAGCGAGCGTTCGTGGGCGTCCGGGCTGTCGAGATGCGCGTACACCCAGGCCAGGTAGGTCAGCGCCGGGATGTTGTCGTCGCGGTGCGCCAACCCTGCCTCGTACTCGGCGCACGCCTCCTGCACCTCGCCGCGCGCCCGCAACAGACTGGCCAGCGCGAAGTGCGCGGTCGCCTCCTCGGGGTAACGCGTCGTGCAGCGGCGGTAGAGCGCCATCGCCTCGTCGGTCCGGCCGGTGTGCGCGTAGGCGTCGGCCAGCAGTCCGAGCGTGTCGGGGCTGGCGTCCGCACCGCGTGCCAGGGGTTCCAACAGGTTGATGGCGTCCTGCGCGCGGTTCGTCTTGAGCCAGAACCGGCTCAGGAACTCGGCTGCCTCGTGGTTGTTGGCCTCGGGGTTTGCCCGCCAAGCCTGTTCGTACGCGGCACCGGCTTCCGCCTGCCGGCCGGACTCGGCGAGCGCCCCGGCGTAGAGTTGTTGCATCCGGCTGCTCTGGCCGGGCAGCACCGCGATGCCGTGACCGAACAGCGTGACGCCGTCGCGCCAGAAATGCGCTTGCCACGCCGCTGTCACCAGACAAACCGCCATCGTCACGCCCAGGCCCGTGTTGATCCACAAACGCGCGCGCGGCCAACGATTCCACATTTCTTGACCACCCCAGCACAGGGCAACAAACAACCCTACGTGCGGCAGGTAGGTGTAACGGTCCGCCAACGCCTGACTGCCGACCTGCACGATGCCGATCACCGGCACGAGCATGCCTAAAAACCATAGCCAACCGACGGTCAAGTACGGGCGACGACGCCATTGCCACAGGGCCGCCGCCGTGAGCGCCGCCAGCAGGACGGCCCAACCTATCGGCCACCAGATCGAGACGCCGTACCAATATGGATAATAAACGCTCAAACCCGTCGGCCAGAACGTCTTTTGCAGATAGGTGGCCGTGCCCATCGAGGCCGTGGCCAACCGGAAACTGGGCGGCAGCAACCGGAGCGCGACGACGGCGTGCGTGTGTTGGGCGATGTACGTCACCACGCACGAGGCGGCCATGAGAACGCCGAACGGAATTTTCTCCACCAACAGCCGTCCCAGTTGCCGCCAATGCTCACGCGTCGTCCCCGGCTCGAACCGGCGCAGGGGCCAGTAATCGAGGAGCAACAGCAGCGGCGGCAGGGTGACGAGCATCGGCTTGGTGATTAACCCGAGCGCGAAAAGTCCGAGCGCCAACCAATAAAAGCGCATCCGTCCGGGGCCACCCGCACGCGTGTAACGGGTGTAGGCCAGCAGCGTGAGGAAGAAGAACGCCGTGCTGAGCACGTCCTTGCGTTCGGTCACCCAGGCGACGGATTCGACGTGGAGCGGATGCGCCGCAAAGAAAAACGCCACCACCGCCGCAGGCCACAACGCCCCGGTGGCCGTGCGCAGCCAGCGAAATAGCAGCACCGTATTTAGCAGATGCAGGAGGAGATTCGTGAGGTGGTAGCCGCCCGCGTGAAGCCCGTAGAGCTGGGCGTCGAGCATCAGGGAAAGCCACGTCAGCGGGTGCCAGTTCGCCTGTTGGAAAGTCGTGAACGCCCAACCGAAGCCATCCCACGTCAACCCGGCGCGGACGTGCGGGTTGTGGTACACGTAAGCGGGATCGTCGAAGCCGACGAAATCGAACCCGAGGGTCTGGCCGTAAACGATGAGCACGGCGGCGGCCAGCGCCAGCATGATGAGGCGTTCGAGCCGCGTCGAGGAGGCAGCAGCCGGGGAAGAGGAAAGCGGTGAACTCACGGGTGGAGGAAAAGATCGGCTTTTCCCCCCGCTAAAGCTGGAATCAGGCCAGCGGCGATCAGCGAAGCGCAAACATGCTCCAGATAGGCCGCTGCCGCGCCGCGTCCTCAATCCTCGCTCGCCTGCAACTTCGCCAGGATCGACAAATCCTCCAGCGTCGTCGTGTCGCCCGTGACCGCCTTGCCGCTGGCGACCTCCTTGAGCAACCGCCGCATGATCTTGCCCGAACGCGTCTTGGGCAGCGCGTCGGTGAAACGGATCTCGTCCGGCCGCGCAATCGCCCCGATGCTCGCGCCGACGTGCTTCTTGAGCGCGTCGTCCAGTTCCTTGCCCGCCGTCTGGCCGCCCTTGAGCGTCACGAACGCCACCACGCCCTGGCCCTTGATCTCGTCGGGCTTGCCGACCACCGCCGCCTCGGCCACCGCCGGATGCGACACCAGCGCGCTCTCGATCTCGCTCGTGCCCAGGCGGTGCCCGGCCACGTTGAGCACGTCGTCGATGCGGCCCACGATCCAGAAATTGCCGTGCTCGTCGCGCCGCGCGCCGTCGCCGGTGAAGTAAAATCCCTTGTCGCCGAACTCGCTCCAGTACGTGCTTCGCGTAGCGTTCGTCGTCGCCGTAGATCGTGCGCAGCATCGACGGCCACGGCTTGCGGATGACGAGCTTGCCGCCCACGTTCGGGCCGACCTCGTTGCCCGCGTCGTCCACGATGGCCGCGTCCACGCCGAAGAACGGCACGCGTCGCCGTGCCGGGCATGGTCGGGCGTCGCGCCGGGCAGCGGGGCGATCATGTGGCCGCCGGTTTCCGTCTGCCACCAGGTATCGACGATGGGGCACCGGCCGCCGCCGATCTTTTCGCGGAACCACATCCACGCTTCCGGGTTGATCGGCTCGCCGACCGTGCCCAGCAGCCGCAGGCGACGAAAGGTCGTGCCTTCTCCGGCCACTGGTCGCCCCACTTGATGAACGCGCGGATGGCCGTCGGCGCGGTGTAGCAGATCGTGATCTTGTGCTCCGCGATCAGCTTCCACCAGCGGTCCTGCGCCGGGCGTGTCGGGCGCGCCTTCGTACATGAACACGGTCGCGCCGTTGGCCAGCGGACCGTACACGACGTAGCGAGTGCCCCGTGATCCAGCCCACGTCGGCGGTGCACCAGTAAACGTCGTCCTCGCGCAGGTCGAAGACGTACTTGCGTCGTGCAGTACGTGCCCAGCAGGTAACCCGCCGATGGTGTGCAGGATGCCCTTGGGCTTGCCGGTCGAGCCGCTGGTGTAGAGGATGAAAAGCGGGTGCTCGCTGTCGAACGCCTCGGCGGGCGCGTTCGGCGGACGACCTTGGCCGTTTCGTCGTGCCACCAGACGTCGCGGCCGGCCTTCATCGTCGACGGCGTTCTCGCTGCGGCGCAGGACGATCACGCCGTCCACGTTGCCGTCGCCGTCCTTGAGCGCGGCGTCCACGTTGGCCTTGAGCGGCACGATCTTGCCGCGCCGCCAGCCGCCGTCGGCCGTGACGATCAACCTCGCGCCGCTGTCGCGCGAGCCGGTCCTTGATCGACTCCGCGCTGAACCCGCCGAACACCACCGAATGCACCGCGCCGATCCGCGCGCACGCCAGCATGGCCACCGCCGCCTCGGGCACCAGCGGCAGGTAGATGCAGCACGCGGTCGCCCGCCGTGACGCCCTGCGCCTTGAGCACGTTGGCGAACTGGCAGACCTCCGCGTGCAGCTCGGCGTAGGTGAGCGTGCGCTTGTCGCCGGGTTCGCCTTCCCAGATGATGGCGGGCTTGTCGCGGCGCGGGCTGTCGAGGTGGCGGTCCAGGCAGTTTTCCGCGACGTTGAGCCGGCCGCCGACGAACCACTTCGCGAACGGCGGCTGCCATTCGAGCACGGTGCTCCACGGCGCGCGCCAGAGCAGTTCGGCGGCCTCCTTGGCCCAGAAGGCGTCCGGGCTGCTCGATGGAGAGCTTGTAAAGCTGCTCGTACTCGTCCATGCGAGCCGACGCGCGCCCGTCGCCGCAAACTCCGGCGGGGGCGGGAAGACGCGGTTTTCGACGAGGTGGGACTCGATGTTCTGGCGGGGAGGCTTGGCTGGCTCATGGGGAAGGGAGAGATGGTCGGGTGGGGCAAACAATGTGTCGCGCGCTCCGTGAGGACTCAAGCCATTTTGCCTCAAGGCTTCGGCGCGAGAGAGAAAAAGGAAGTGCGGAGACCATCGGTTTCCGTGGACAGCCTTCAGCGCGTGGGTGGCGGTGGGGAATTGTTCTGACAGTGAATCAAGGCATTCGCCAGCGCGAAACCGCCAACCGGCTTTTGCAGCAGATCGCCGTCACTACGAGCACAGAGGAGGCTTCCGGCAGACGCGAAAACCACGACGAATATTGAATCGCCTCAATCCAAAAGTCCCGCCACAGGCGAGGCTAGTCTTGCCACTTGAACGCGGTGCCGTTGATTCGCTCAACGTCGCGCGCAAACCGGGCAAGCCGATAGTCCGAGACGAAACTGGCGACGTTAAAAACGTTCAACGCGATGCTGATCCCCAAAAGGATTTTGGGTGCGAGATTAGAAGCGTGGTCCACACCCATCCACGCAGCTGCAGCAATGGTTAGCAGGCCCGAGCACAGGTGCCAAACGAAGCCCACCCGCCCGGAACGAACCACGGTGGCAATATCCGCCTTGAGGCGCTCGTGTTCATCGGTGCCTTGAATCCGCCTCGCCGCCCTCTGCACGTCTTCGATAGTGACAGGGATACCAGAAACGAGTTGGCGAAGTAGCCTCGCTTTTTCAGCAGCTTCAGCGGAATCTTCCGTCGTACTCAGATCGTCGAGCAGCGATTCGATCATCGCTTCATTCGCCGGCTGTTGGAGTGCTTCCATGGTCTTTACGCTTGCGACGGGCAACATTGGCTAAATCGAATCGGGCCTGTTTTTCCTCGTCTCGTTCGTATTGAAGTATGAGCCGGCGTGCCTCCCCGGTCAAGAACCTCCCGCCGCCAAACCCGATGAGCAGGGCGGAAGCGGCTTGCGCCGGCGTGAAATGAAGTTCGGCGGCGGTGAGTTGGAAAAAATCGAGTCCGCCCAGGGGACCGTTTAACGCCCAACTCACGAAAGCAGCGCCAGCGCCGGCCAAGATGTTTCCGACCCATCCTGGTCGCCAGACCTTTGCCTTGGTGTCGGTACGTGGGAAATGCAGTTCGCCAGATACCACGCTGTTGAGAAACCCGCCAACCGCGCCGACAGCGGAAACCACGGCGATGAGCCAAAAAATGTTCATGCTGTTGCCGCAATAACTTCAAGCCGCGCAGGGGCGCAAATCCTTTTTCCATTTCGGGACGGCAGAATCAACGGAAGCGGCAGAAACAACAGAAGCGACTTAAATTCCACAAAAACCTCGCCACCGACGAGCGACTGATGACTTTCAAGTCGGCGACCTGCGACAGGTCGGTGAGCACCTCGTCCTGCACCCCGTCGGCGAAGAACGCGCTGTCCTTGTCCTCGGAGAAATTGTCGAAGGGCAGCACCGCCACCGATTTGTCCATCACGGCTGTCGTGTCCGGCGCGGCGGGGACCACGGCGGGTCGGGGCGTCGGGCGCAGCAGGAAAAACGCCGCCACGAGCACGGCGGGCAGCAGCGCCGTGAGCACCCACGCCAGCCTCCCAAACGCCGCGTGCGGAAACAGCGACAACCCATCGGCGCGGCGGGCGCGGCTCCAGACGGCCAGCACCGTGATTCCCAGACCGAGGGCAAGCAGGATCATCAACGCGCGCAATACCCACGTCGGCGCACCGAATCCCGGCAGCACGATGGCGGCTACCTGCAAGACGATCCACGCCGCCACCAGATAGCCCACCGCCGCGCCGTAGATGCGATGTTCGCGGAGCGTGGCCAGAATACTATTCGGCCGGGGTGGCGTCGCGGGTTCCTCGTCCATGACCGGCTACGTTATAACGGCGGGCCTGCGGTGGAACAAGCCGTCGTTTTCCCGCGAAATCCCGGTGGCGGGTTCACCCGTCGCGTGTTACGGAAGCAGGATGGCCGCCGGCGACAGCTTCCAGATTGCCACTGGCGAGACGCGCTCGGTCGGGCAGGCGCTGCGCTACCTCGGGCGCGCCATGCTGCTCAAGTGCCCGGTGTGCGGCACGCGGCCGATCTTCGTGCCGATCCTGCGCGTGCGGAACTTCCACGACTGGTTCACCCCGCTCGACGGTTGCCCGCGCTGCGGCTACCCGTACGAACGCGAACCGGGTTATTTCCTGCTGGCCGTCTTCGGGTTCAATCCGGGGTTCGCGGTGTTCGTGGCGGTGGTGCTCTTTATCTGCCTGGCGCCGAAACGCGCGACATCGGCCAGATGCCGGCGTGGGAATTTATGTGCGTCGTGTCGGTGCCGGTGCCGATCATCAACATCCTCATCGCCCGCCACGCCAAGGCGCTCTTCATCGCGCTGGACCATTTCGTTGATCCGCACGTCCGCGATGCCGACGACAGCAGCGACGATGACGACGACGACGGCATCGGCCTCGTGCCCGATCCACCCGCCGGCAACGGCAGCGGGATCAATCCCGACGACGGCAGCAGCGACAGCGGCGGCGGCCACCCGTGGCCGGAGGAAAAAGAGGTCGAGGCAGGCGCGGCGCTGGCGGGTCGGCATTGAGCGAATTTTTTAGCCACAAAATGCGCAAAAAGCGCAAAGGAAGAGGGAGGACGAATGCTCTGCCCTCCGTCGCTGCCGACCTTCTCCCTCTTTGCGATTTCTGTGCTTTTTGTGGCTAAAACTTCCCCTTCCGTCGTAGCGAAAACGCTCGTTCCGATGTATGTTACGAACGTCTATGCCTACCCCCGAAGTCCGCCGCGTCCACCTCCTCGGCACCCGTCCGGGCAACGTCAAAAGTCTCGGCGGTTTCCGCAAGGGTTTCCACAAGGTGCCGGCCACTTTGCCCGATACGATGTTCGAGCGACAGTTCGCGGCAATGTGCGCGCCCGACCTCGAACAACTCGCGCGCGGACTCTTTGAAAAACTGCGCGCTGCGCGAGGCTACAAGCGTAAGGAAATCAATCTCAACGTCGATGCGCCCAACGCCACGTTGACGACGACCGACTTCACGCTCGACCTGTTGTACGCGCTCGACCCGGAAGACCCGGGCGACTTCCGGCTCACGTACGACCTGCACACGATCCGCGACATCGCGGTGTTCGGCGACGGCAGCCTCAACGAGGTGTTCGCGGGGGTGTTCAACCGGGTGTCGCTGAGTTTCGGCGAGTCTATCGACATGGAGGACCTCATCGACGAACTCGAAGACCAGCCCGGCGGCCAGGCGAACCTCCAGTACCCGCCTGATTGCAGCGAGTGCCGCGTGAAGTTGCCCGGGTACGTCGGCGAGGTGCGCGTGAGCTCACGCGAGATGGAGGTCATCAGTCCCGCGGGAGCGTCGCCGGCGGAGTTGGTGAAGACGTTCGTGGAAGCCAGCGCGGTGCTCGCGGCCAACCCGACTTTGGAGAAACTGATCCCGCGGCGGGGCTAGCTATTTACCTGCCGTCAGACGCAGTCACGCCCGTTATTTTGTGATGATCTTGCCCGCACCGAAGTCGAAAAAGTAGCGCGGATTTGTCGTGTAATGGCCGGGGTTGGTCGTGTCCGGATAGTAATACAGTACGCTGTTCGAGGTAAAATCGTAAAGATACGGAAACGGGAAGCTCGGGCTGGTGTAGAAGAACGCGCTGCTGGCGAAATCGTACAAGTAAACGCCATCCTTCCCGTCGGCTGCGTCGAATAGGTATTCGTAGCCGAGGTCGAAGTGGTAGACGTAGCGCGGATCGCTCAAATAGCTGTAGTAGCCAAAAGGCGTGCCGTCCACGAACAAGAGGTAGTACGCACCGTTGTCGAGCGGCGTTTCCCCCTTGAAGAACGAGGAAGGCGAGTTAACCACGGTGAACGCTAGGACTGTTCCTTGGCCATCGGTCCCACCGTAGCCGAACGGAGCATAAAATTTTCCGTCCGCCGCCTTAAAAAATGCCGCGTTAGGATCAGCGGCGGTCGCGTTGTCGTATTTGTTGTCCAAGGCAGGGAAGTTGTACAACACGGTCAATGTTCCGTCGGGTGTGATGGAGTAAACGACCCCGGTGCCGTTGGCACCGCCACTGTTGGTCATGCTGTAAAATTTGCCGTCGCCGCCGTCGACCAAAGCGGTCCCCGGGTAGGCGCCGTCGGCATTTGTATAGGTCGTTTGATCAGCCGCTGAGAAGGTGTGCAATACGGTGAATGTCCCGTCAGGCGTAATCTTAAAAATCGTGCCGGTGCCATTGGTGCCGCCGCCTTCATTGGCACCATAGAAATTGCCATCGCCGCCTTGGACCAGCGAGCAGTAAGGGTTAGAGCCATCGGTCGCGCCGACGAACGAATGTAACGCCGTGAACGTGCCGTCTGACGCGATTTTGAAGACCCCACCGTCACCCGAACCGTAGAAGTTCGATACGCCATTGTAGGCGGTCGTACCGTAAAAATTTCCGTCCTTACCCAGGATTAGCGCATCCTGCGGGAGTGCACCGTCGCCGGTGCCGAAGGCATGCAGCGTGGTAAAGCCGGTACCATTGGTGACGACCGAATACACCGTGCCGATGTTGTTGACGCCACCCGCGGCTGTGGTGCCGTAGAGTTTGCCGTCCGATCCGAAAATCGGACTACCAATTGGTTCGTCGCCATCGGTCAAATTGAAGCTGTGAAGGTACGTCACCATGCCGCTAGGGGACAGCGCGAAGAGTGTGCCGTGGCCGTACGCTCCTCCGCTGGCGGTTGTGCCGTATAGGGTTCCGTCGCTGCCCAGCAGCAGAGCGGACCGGGGATTTTCCCCGTCCCCTCCGCTCTCGCCAAAGGTATGGAGAATCGTGTAGGTGCCATCGGGGGCGATTTTATAAATCAACCCGTAAGCGATACCACCTTCGTCGGTCGTGCCGTAGAAGTTTCCCGAAATGTCCTGAACTAAGGCTCCTTGGGCAGAAAGGCCGCCAGAACCGTCGGCGGGAAAGGTGTGGATAACCGTAGGATTCGCCGTCTGAGCCTGCAGAGTCGGCGCAACCAGTGGCAGGGCGGCCGCGAGGGAACCAAGGAATAACCTAAAAAGTGCTTTCTTCATTAGACGATGACTGGGTTGGAACGCGCATCGTCCCGAGCTGGGTATATTCTGTCAACAGTTTTTGTTCGCCAAAATGGGTAAATCTAACGCGGCAAGGCATTCAGGCTGCGAGACTGTCAAAAAATTCTACACTTGGCGTCACCTCTTTGGTGATGGTTGGCGCTCTCCAAGTGCTACTTGCTGGACCGGACTCACGCTACGCGGGTCGCACGGGCTTATAGGCCCTACAAATCCCGCTCAACAGCAGTACCCCGAATGTGTACTGCGGGGCTATAGATCGTGCGAGTTGCGAAGCAGGGTGACGAGAACCCACGCGCCATGCACCCCATTCAATAAAGCATCGCCTCGCGCGGCGGGTCGGTCGGCGCGGCCTTGTCGGCACGCAGGACCGCGATGCGGCGGCCGTTCTCCAACGGGAACTCGACCTTGCCGGTCACGCGGACCCAGCCGAGTTCGGCCAGCTTGTCCATCGGGGCGCGCAACGTCGCGTCGGCCGGTTTTTCCACCGTCACCGCCACCGGGCGCGCATCGGCCGCGCAGCACACCATGAACATCCGCACGAGCTGGAACCGCCGGCCGCTCGCGTCATCCTTGGCCGGCATGAACTGGCCGATCATCTCGGCCATGCGGCCTTCCATCTGCGGACGCAGCGTGTCGTCGTCGGCCGCGAAAAGCAGGTCGGTCACTTCCAGCAAAAGATGCCCCTCGGGAGTCCGCTGGATGTATTGGGTGGCGTCGGAGGCCGCGCCGGGCGGATTGTTCGCAGCGGGCGTCTCGCCGGGCAGCGGCGGTTCGATAGCGGCGGGCGCTGGCGGGTTGTTGTTATTGTTGCTCTGGCTGCTGGCGAAGGCAGCGCGTGAAAGCGAGGTTTTCCCCGGCAAATGCGAGGCGTCGTTGACGATCCCGCGGTTGCGCATTGCGGTGGCGTTGAATTGATCTCTGGAAACCCCCGCCGCCGCCCAGACCGGCAGCACGAGCAATCCGAAGGCAAGCGCCTGCATCGTGCGCACCCGGCGAGGTGAGGCGAGTTCGTCGCCACGATCCTCCAGGACCAGGCCAGCAGCAGCCGCCGTCGCGCCCGGACGCATCCCCCAGGCGAGCACGGCAGCGATGCCGAGCATCACGAACCCCGACACGGCCACCAGCGGCCGGTAGGCGGGGATCAAATAGTCGGCCAGCCGTCCGCTGAAATAGAAATAAAGCATCAGCGCGCCCCAAGCGAGCAAAGCCAGCAAGGAAAAACCACGGGACAAGGTTTTCATAAAAAGGAAAATCAGACGGTCGAGAGCCGGATGCAAACTAGCGCGATCAGGATGAAAAGTCCAACCCCCAGCACCAGCACGAACCGCCGCCGGAACACCAGCGAATACAGAAACACCAGCTTCAGGTCGAACACCGGCCCGAACACCAGGAACGCCAGCCGTGCCGGGAACGAAAACCCGGTGAACGTCGCCGCGATGAATGCGTCCGACGTGCTGCATACCGCCACGACGAAGGCCAGGAGCATCAACGCCGGGACGCCTGCCCACGGATTGGTCGCCAGCGGGGCGATGATACGGGCCTGATCGACGGCCGTGTTGAACACGCTGGCCAGCGCCGCGCCGATGACCACGAACACCGCCACGTCCAGGAAATCGTTGGTCCCGCGTTGGAGCGCCGCCACCAGCCGCTTGCCGAGCGTGGGATTGAGCCCCTCCTCCAGCGCGTCAAGCGCCGCGAGACCGTCCGGGCCGCCGCTGCCGGCCTCGGTGCCTTCCAGGCTGAAGGGGGCCGCCGCCGTCGCGGCCAGGACCGGCACCGGAGCCCCCGCCAGGCTGCCGACACGAAATCCCGCCGTCCGCCGGGTGCTGCGGCCGGGCAAGGTGTCGAGCACGGGCGGGGCGATGAACTGCTCCACGCGCAAGCGTGTGACGACGAGGCCCACGAGCACGGCAATCAGGTAGGAGAACAAAAGCCGGTAGATCACCACCGCCCACGGTCCGGGGGTGCCACCGCGAAACGCCGCGTACGTGCTCACCGCCACGATGGGATTCACCACCGGCGAGGCCAGCAGGTACGTCACCGCGCAGGACACGGGCAGGCCCTTTTTCATCAACCGGCGGATGACCGGCACCACCCCGCATTCGCACATGGGGAAGACGACGCCCAGCAACCCGCTGACGGCCACCGCCGCACCCGCGTGACGCGGCAGGAAATTCGTCATCCAGCGCGCGGGCACGAACACCTCGATCAACCCCGAGATCAACGCGCCCAGCAACAGAAACGGCACGCTCTCGAAGAGCACGCTCAGGAAGGACAGCGCGAAGCTGCCCGGATCGAAATGAAACCAACTCATGCGGCGTTTGGCGGTCGCGGAAGGCCCTTAATAGAAGACAGGCAGCACCGTTTTGCAACGCGCCCTGTCAGAAAAACCGCTACCGACGCCCGACGTGGGGTCTTCGCCGGACATTCGCGGAAAGGTGCCGCCGCCACCGTGCCGGCGCGCGTAGTTCCTTTGTACACGGAACCTCCCGCCATGAATCCCCTCCCCCGCCTGCTTTTCACCACGCTGCTTGCGACCCTCGCGGGGTCGTCTCTGCACGCCCAGACCTCCGCCACCATCGCCAAGGGCAACATCGTCGTTGACCTGGAAACGTTTGCCACCATCCCGAACAGCTCCGGCGCGGCTCCGCGCATCAACGTCCTGCGGCCCGATCCGGCCGGACGCATTTTCGTCAACGACCAGCGCGGATTTCTGTACCTCGTCAGCACTGACGGAGCGACCGTCACGCCCTATCTCTCCCTCGCCACGTACGTCCCGATCCTGCAGGACAACGGGGAGCGCGGCTTCCAGAGTTTCGCGTTCCACCCGGATTTCTACACGGCCGGCGCGGCCGGCTACGGAAAGTTCTACACGGTGGCCAGCCAGCCCAACAGTGCAGCCGTGCCCACCTTCACGCCGAACATCGACGGGGCCACGCACGACCACGACGAGGTGCTGCTCGAATGGACCGTCAGCGATCCGGCGGCGGCCACCTTCACGCCCGCCAACGCCAGCGCGCCGTACCGCGAGGTTCTACGCATCCAGCGCCCCAACAGCAACCACAACGGCGGCTACATTTCCTTCAATCCGACCGCTGGGGCCGCCGACCGCGGCAACCTCTATTACGGCATGGGTGACAGCGGCAGCGGAGGCGATCCGTATAACCTCGCGCAAACTCCCGGCGACGCCTACGGTGCGATCCTGAGGATCAACCCGCTGAAGCCGTCGGGAAGTGACCCTCACGTCAGTGCCAACGGTCAGTACAGCATTCCTTCCGACAACCCGCGATACGCGTCCAATTCGCCCTTCCTGGCAGAGAAATGGGCGGGGGGCTTCCGCAATCCGCAGCGTTTCACCTGGGACAGCGCCAACGGCCGGATGTTCATCGCCGACATCGGGCAAAACACGGTCGAGGAAATCGACATCGGCCAGCCGGGCGCGAACTACGGCTGGAACCAGCGCGAGGGCGACTATGCCTACGACAGCGGCACTGAAGGGATCGGGGCGGACGACCGCAGCGACGCGGCAACCACTGGCTTCACCTATCCCATCGCCGAATACTTCCATTACAGCAGCAGCGGCAACGCCGTCACCACGGGACCGGTCTACCGCGACACGCGCATTCCCGCGCTGTACGGAAGGTTGATCTTCAGCGACTTCGTCAACGGCGTGCCCTACACGCTGGATGCGGTCAATCTGCCTACCGGCGGGACCAGCGGCATCACCGAGTTGCGACTGCGGTCGAACGGCACCGAAATGAGTTTTCTCAGCATGATCAAGGCGGCGAACTCATCCGCGACCCGCGCCGATTTGCGCTTCGGCTTCGACGCGAATAACAACGTCTATTTTCTCAACAAGCAGGATGGCTTGATCCGGCGTATCACAGAGGCCGGGCACCTGTCGTTTTTCGCGGGTGCGGTTGCTTTGAGCAGCGGGGTCGATTATCTGGCGTTCGCCAACGGGGACTACTTCGGGTATTACTCGTTCCTGAGCAATCCGAACTATCTCTATCACTTCGACCTTGGATACGAGTACGTCTTTGACGCCGCCGACGGCCAGAGCGGCGTGTACCTGTATGATTTCAAAAGTGGGACGTTCTTTTACACGTCGCCGACTTTCCCGTTCCCGTATTTGTACGATTTCAGCTTAAACACGGTGTTGTATTACTATCCGGACAAGAACAATCCCGGGCACTACAACACCGGCGGCGTGCGTTACTTTTACGACTTTGCCACGGGCACGGTGATCTCGAAGTAAGTTAGGCGAGCGCGACTGTTGAAGGGGCCGCGCCAAGTCAGAATCGACTGCGTTTCTCGGTTGCGTGTAACGCTGCCGGAGCCCCGGCAGGGGCGGCAGAGTTCAGCCCACGGCGCGAGCCGTGGGAAACGTTTTCCTCTAGCCGTAAAGCCCCGGCAGGGGCGCAAGAAAAGCCGTCCGGTGGTCCGTGCTAAAGCGTTTTTCGTTTGCGTGTAAGGTCTGCGCAAGCCCCGGCAGGGGCGTAAGAGTTCAACCCACGGCGTGAGCCGTGGGCTCAACGACTACCGGCTCAAGCCGGTAGGATGCGATGGGACTAAAAGTCCGGTGGCGGCTAGAAGCCGCTTGGAAAGCCCCCGGCCCGGGCCGGCTGGCAAGGCATCGGCGGCGACCCCTGGCCTCACGGCGGGTCGGCCACGATGCGGAACGTTCCCTCGCCATCCTCGTCCCACTTCTGCTCCTCGATGTAGCGCTTGATCGTCTTCTCATCGACCGCTCCGACCGTCGCGCAAAAGTAGCCCCGTGCCCACAGGTGCTGGCCCCAATAACGCTTCTGCAAACTCGGGAACTCCTCCTGCAGCTTGCGCGAACTCCTGCCCTTCAAGTACTGCGCCAGCTTGGCCGGCGACAACACCGGCGGCGCGCTGACGAGCAGATGCACGTGGTCGGGCGACACCGCTCCACGCACCACCGCCACCTCCCGCGCCCGGCAAATCTCGCGGATCAGGTCGCGGCAACGCACCGCCAGGTCCCCCTTGAGCACCGGCCAGCGGTACTTGGTCACCCAGATCAGGTGGTACTTGCAGTCCGAGACCGTGTGCCCACGATGGTGGTAGTTGGCCATGCAGCCGCCCACCTTAACGCGCCACCCGCCACCCTCCAAGGCAGACCGTCTAAAGACGGTGGGCTCCAACCCGGCACCTGGATACTGAACTCTGCCGCCCCTGCCGGGGCTGAAACACCGGACAGGCAACTGAGAAACGCTCTAGGCTGCCGTCTCTTCTTACGCCCCTGCCGGGGCTCGTCCATTTCACGCCTTCCACCCACGGCTCACGCCGTGGACTGGGCTATGCCACCCTTGCCGGGGCTCCAGACATCACGAGCAACCCAAATACGCTGGATGCGGGGTCGTCCCGACGTGACGATCCTGCGTTCGACAACTATTTGGTGATGATCGCGCCGGTGCCGAAGTTATAAAAATAACGTGGGTTCGTCGTGTAGTGTCCCGTGCTATTCGTATTCGGATAGTAATAGAGAACCGCGTTCAGACTGAAATCATACAGGTACGGAAATGGGAAAGTAGGCGACGTGTAGAAGAACGTACCGCTGGCAAAATCATACAAATAGACGCCGTCTTTCCCGTCGTTGGCGTTGAACCAGTACTCATACCCCAGGTCAAAGTGATAGATGTACCGTGGATTGGAAAGATAGCTGTAGTAACCGAAGTAGTCCCCGTTGGGGAACGACAGGTAATAGACCCCGTTGGACAACGCCGCTTCGCCCGTGAAAAATGCGGCGTGCGTATTGACGGTCAGTAGTTTTTGGTACAGAACATTGAAGTCTGGCGTACCGAGTCCTGTCACGAGGTCATAACCCTTCGTACAGTTGTAAAGCCCGTTGTTGCCGATAGTAATGTCCCGGAGAGAAGCGGTGCCCGACAGCGGATAAAGCGCCGCGTTCAAACCGTTCAACGGGGATAACCCCTGGTTGGTCCGACCCTGGTTGACCAACGCGCATAATCCCGCCCAGATCGGCGTACTCAGACTCGTGCCGCCGTCCTGCTCGGGCTTGCCGTTGAAGAAAACGTAGCAACCCGTATCCGGATCGCCAACAATCGCCACGTCGGGAATCTGGCGCATGGCGCTGGTGTTTACTCCGGTGCCGACCTGCCAGGACGGGCGGCTGAAAGTGGTGCTGATTCCCCCGCCACTGCTGTCGTGATCGTTTTTCGCTCCCGAGACGGACCATCCGGTCTCACTGGTCACGACATCTTTCGTGTCCAGGGATAGGTTCGTGCCTCCCACGGCGGTAACGAGCGGGTCGGTGGCCGGGTAGACTGCTTCGACCTGCCCCTCGTCATTCCCGTACGGTCCCTCGTCACCCGACGAAGCGAAGAGGGTGACGCCATACGCCGCGATGCTCGTGAACAGCGCGTGGACGCTGTTGATGTCGTCCGGGGTTTCATCCGAAATCTCGCCGGCGCCGTAGCTCATGGAAATCTGGTGCAGGTTCGGTTGCGCGCCGCTCTGCAAATCGTCGAGCACCTGGCTGTAGCAGTCGTTGACGTAATTGAGATCGCCGCAGGCGTAGACGACGATCTTCGCTCCCGAAGCGATGCCGCTGCTCCATTCCACGTCGAGCGTCTCCTCGCCGGTGGGAGCGCCGATGGGTCGATTTTCCACGTTGACGGTCGAATAGTTATTGAGACTCTGGGAGACGCCGTTGTTGGTCCAAAATTTTGTCAGGTCGCTCGTCACCGGCAGCGTGTCGATGACGATGCCGATGGTCTGGCCCGCACCTGTCAACTTGGAGGCGGTCACATCGTAAGCCGTCAGAATGTCGCCGACGCGAAACGGCGGCTGACCGCCGTTCGAGACCACATCCTTGACCGGCGTAATCGTCTTGCGCGGGTGCAGGTGGGGTTGCAAGCCGTGGACGGCGCGCACGCGGGATGCGATCTCCGTCGGCAAGCTGGGGGCAACGGTCGTGGAAGTGTATTCCTCGCCGTGCGAGCGGACGCGCGCGAAGTGCGCGTCAAACGCCTTTTCGAGCTGGGCCGGCGTCCCCGTGGCGATGACCATCGTGTGGCTGGCACCTGCGGGTTTGACGGTCAACCCCTGGGCAGTGAGCCAGGCAGCCACTGCCTGGTAATCACTGATTTCCGGCAGGAAGCGCGCCGCCATCTCCTCGCGGGAGATGATCTCGCCCCCCGCCACGCGCCGCTCCAGTTCCGCCGCGTTGCGTGTGCGCAACGGCAACTGGACCTCCATCGGCGCGCTCGCCTCAACGGCGGTCAGGGTGTCACGGACGGTTTCCGCAGGTATCGCGGCGGTTGCCTTGCCTGCGGGGGCGACGGCGCGGAAGCTGTCGTTCAGTCTGACGCGGCCTGTGCCGGCGGCCGGGGAGGTCGAAGCGGTATCTTGTGCCCGGGCGGACACAGTGCCAAGCAATAAGGTCAGGCTTACCACGAACACTCGCCAACCGCCGTTCGAGTGGACACCGACCCTGGGCAAACGAGAGAATGGGAAGAGCATAGGGGTTGGTTGTCGTCTAACAGCAGGCCTCACGCCAGATGCGGCGGCATACGATACCACCGAACGGCCCGGCCCGCACGAAAATCACCCTTCCCCTTCGGCGCAATACCGCGCCCGCCAAGTGGCCGCTCCGCCGCTTTACTTTACGATGATCTGACCGGTGTCGAAGCGGTAGAAATACCGGACGCCGTTCGTATCATAGCGCCCGGGGTTCACCGGGTCCGGATAATAATACAGCACCGTGTTCAAACTGAAATCGTAGAGGTAGGGGAAAGAAAACTCCGGCGACGTGTACCAGAACGTCTGGCTTGCGAAATCGTAGAGGTAGATGCCGTTGTTGTCGTCGTTGGCGTCAAAGACGTATTCGTAGCCGAGGTCGAAATGGTAGAGATAGTGCCCGTCCCCGATAAAAGTGTAGTAGCTGAAGGAGTTGCCGTTGGGTAACGTCAGATAATAGATGTTGTCCGATAGCAACTCCTGTCCCGTGAAAAAGGCCGGGTACTTGGGGTTGGTAAGAAGTTTCTGGGCGAGCACGGCGAAATTTGGCACGCCCAGGCCGGTCACGAGGTCGTAGCCCGCCAGAGTATCATAGATGCCATTGTAGCTGCCGTTGCGATCACCGAGGATGTCGCGGATGGCGCTGGTGCCTCGCAGAGGATAGAGCCTCGCGTTGAGCCTGGTCAGAGGGGGCACCCCCTGGTCGGCGCGAGCCTGATTGATCAACGCGCACAGGCCTGCCCAGGAGGGTGAACTCCAGCTCGTGCCGCCGACCGCCGTCGGAGCGGCGCGGAAGAACAGGTACGCGGCCGTCGATGGGTCGGCGACGAGCGCCACATCGGGCACCTGACGCATGCCGGTACCGACTCCGAGGGTATCTGCCAGTTCCACGCTCGCCTGATACGCAGGAAGCGGGAAGTAAGTGCTGTATCCTCCACCGCTGGCTCCGTTGTCGGTATCGAAGGACCAGCCGAACTCATACTGGATGGATTGCATGTTCACGGTGGCGGCATTGCTCAGATAGAGCGAAGTGCCGCCCACCGCCGTGACGCGCGGGTCGGAGGCCGGGTAGCTCACATCGATACGGCCGTCCGCATCATAAGTACCGTCATCGCCCGAGGAGGCGAAAAGCGTGACGCCATAAGCCGAAATCGCCGTGAACAAGCTATGCACGCTCGCCACGTCGTCCGAGGTCTCGCCGTCCTTCTCGCCGGCACCGTAGCTCATGCTGATCTGGTGGAGGTTCGGTTGGGCGTTCGCTTGCAGGTCGTCGAGCACGCGGCTGTAGGCGTCGTTGACGTTGCCAAGACTGTTCGCGGCGTAGACGACGCATTGCGCGCCGACGGCGATGCCGCTGCTCCATTCCGCGTCGAGCGTTGCTTCTATGGCTGGCGGGTTCTTGGGGTCGGTGATGGAGTAATCGAAGGTCCCGACGTTCTCCACGTCGACCACCGAGAAATTATCCACGGTCTGGGACAGGGCGTTGTTGGTGTAAAACGACCTCAGGTCGCCCTTGATCGGGGGGATGTCGATGATGATGCCGATGGTCTGGCCCGCGCCGGTCAGGCCGGTCGAGGTCACGTTGTAAGCATGGGTGATCTCGTTGACGTAATGCGGATATTGCCCGTAAAGGAGGTTGTCCGTGGCCGGCCTCAGGAAATTATGCGGGTGCAGGTGCGGCTGGAGTCCGTGCACGCTGCTCACGCGCGCCTGGATGTCCGCCGGCACGCTCGGCGCGACCGTCGCCGAAGTGTGCTCCTCGCCGCGATACTGCACGCGCGCGAAGTGCGTCTCGAAGGCCTTTTCCAATTGCGCGGCCGTCCCTCTGGCGATGACGGCGGCGTGCGCGGCCCCGGCGGGCGCGACGGTCAGGCCCTGGCTCGTCAGCCAGGCGGACACCGCCTGGTGGTCGGCGGCTTCCGGTAAAAAGCGCGCGGCCATCTCCTCGCGCGAGATGATCTCGCCCGCCTCCACGCGGCGTTCCAGTTCGGCGGCGTTGCGCACCCGGAGCATGAGACGGATTTGCATGGGCGCGCCGGCCTCCTCCGGCGTCAGGGTGTCGCGGACGGTGGCGGCCCCTCCGGCCGGGGCGACCGCGCGAAAACTCTTGTCCATCCGCACGCGGCCCGCACTGGTGCTTTGCGCACGGGCGGACGCCGCACCGAGCGCCAGGGTCAGACCCAGGGCAAATACACACAGACGGCCAGCCGGGCGGATCGAGGGCGAGAAGGGGGGACGGGACGGGGAAAACACGCGCCGATTATTATCCACGGGTTCCCGTCGCGCAATCATAAATGCCACGAAGATGACAATCCCGCACAACCGGAAGGCGGCGTGGACGTTGGAGCCTGCCGCAGGCGGTCCCGGTCATGGATCGGCGTGAGTTCCCCCGTTGCCTTCGAACCGGGTTTCCTCGGCCTGCAAACCGCGCGCGGTCTGCTCGACCGGCCCGACCGTGGGCAATTCCGCCTCGTTGGACATCGCCTGCAAATCCCGGAACTTGCGCGCCGTCACGAGGACGCGTCCCTCCAGGCTGCCGACGGCTTGGTTGTACGCGCGCGTCGCCGCGTCGAGGCCCGCGCCGACCTTCGAGAAATGCTCTCCCAGCGTCCCCAGCCGCCGGTACAGGTCGCGCCCGAGTTCGCTGATGACCGCCGCCTCGCGGGTGAGCGCCTCCTGCCGCCAACCGTAAAAGACCGCCCGCAACAACGCGATGAGCGTCGTCGGCGTGGCCAGGATGATTTTCCTCTCCACGCCGTGCTCGATCAACGCCGGGTCGTGCTCCAACGCGGCGGAGAAGAAATTTTCCCCGGGCAAAAAGAGGACCACGAACTCCGGCGCGGACGGGAACTGGTCCCAGTACGCCTTGCGCGTGAGCGTATCGACGTGCGCGCGGACGTGTCCGGCGTGGCGGCGCAGGTGCGTGGCGCGTTCCTCCTCCGCCATGCCGTCGCGGGCGGCGTCGAAATACGCGTCCACCGGGGCCTTGGCGTCCACGACCACCGTTTTGCCGGCGGGCAGGCGCACGAGCAAGTCAGGGCGCAGACGCGCGCCTTCGTCGTTGGCCGCGCTGGTCTGTTGCTCGGCGAAGTCGCAGTAGTTGAGCATCCCGGCGAGTTCGACGACACGGCGGAGCTGGATTTCGCCCCAGCGACCGCGCACGTTGGGCCGGCGCAGGGCGTTGACGAGGTTGTTGGTTTCCCCGCGCAGGAGGTGCTGGACTTCCAGCAGCGAACGGACCTGCGCGGACAGTCCCTCGTAGGCTCCGGTGCGGGCGCGTTCGAGTTCGGTGATGTGCTCGCCCATCTTGTCGAGCGACTCGCGCACGGGGCCGACGAGGGCGTCGATGGCCTGCTGGCGGCGTTCGAGGTCGCCCGAGGCGGCTTCGTGAAATCGGCCGAGGTGGGTTTCGGCGAGGGCGAGGAAACTGGTCTGGTTGGCGCGCAGAGCGTCGGCGGACAGGGCGCGGAAGGCGTCGGAAAGCTCGGCGCGGGCGTCGTCGAGCAGGCGGAGTTGGTCCGCGTGGGCGTCGCGTCCGGCCTGGAGGAGGGCGTCGAGTTCGGCGGCGCGGGCGCGCAGGTCGGTGTTTTCAAAACGCACGTCGAAGAGGGCGGCTTCGAGTTCGGGCAGGCGGGCGGCGCGGGTCTCGGCGGCGGCGCGGGCGGCGGCCTCGGTGCGCAACGCCTCGGTGTGTTCGGCCGTGAGAGCGGCGCGCAGACGCGCGGCGAAAAGCTCGCGCCCCTGCCGTAAAGACAGCCAGCCGAAGAGGCCAGGAAGCAAAAGCAGCCCCGCGCCCAACCCGAGGCCGAGGAGAAATTCAGGGGAGGAGAGGTTCACGAAGGGGAGAGGGCCGCGTTTTCCTGTCGGAGTGGGCGAGCCGCAGATTACGCAGATTTTCGCAGCATGGGGGAGAGTAAAAGAAGCTCCCCCACCCGTCCTTCTCATTTTCGGAAATCCGCGTAATCTGCGGACAAATTTGGGCATGGGTCGCCTGGCTGCGCGTGCGCAACCACTGGCCGGACGCCGTGCAACCGCCGCTGGCGTGCAGGCCGCGCCCTGACTGTCGTTTCCGTCAGGGCCGCCAGCCTTCGAGCCGGTAGACTTCCATGTCTTCGAGGCCGCTGACGCTGTAGCCCGCCGAGGGATTGAGTTCCTGCGCGCCGGCGGCGTGAGTCTGGAGAAAGTCACCGAGCAGCCGCTCCCACGCGATCATGTAACTCGCCTCGTCCCAGCCGAACCGCGGGTCGGGTGCGGGCGCGGGAACCACCGGAGTCTTGCCAGGCTCGGTCGCGCCGAGGGTGCCCACGATCCAGACCCGCCCGCCGGCGCGCAACGTCGCCTCGACGCGCTCGAACACCGGCCGCACCGCCACGTCGGGCTTTTCGATGGCCGCTTTCATCAGGTCGTAGCGATGGATCGAGTTGTCGGCCAGCGGCGGCAGCGTGGTCCACGGCGCGCGGCCTTTGTAATAATAGCTGAAGGGCACGCCGTACGGCCAGGGTGCCACGACGATGTAATCGCCCGGCGCGGCTTCCTTGGCGACGGCGGCGGCGGCGAGGTCGGCGTTGGTCGCGCGGACCTGCACCTCGTTCCACGCCGTGGGCAGCGCCAGCGCGAGCATCAACGCCAGGAAGGCCAGCCGCGCCACCCGCCAGCGGCGGCCGGCTTCCAGCGCACCGCCAAGCACGTCGAGCGTGCTGGCCGCCAGCGCCAGGGGCAACACGTAATACCACGGCATGGTCGCCATCCCGAGGAATTTAAGAAATCCCAGGAACACCGGCAGGGCGAGCAGCGTGGCCCCGGCGGCGTACCAGCGTGCCTCGCGTGGGGTCGTCATTTCGGCCGGAAGATCGTCGCCACCGGGCAAGCTCCGCGCGAGGAGCGCCACCGCGCCGAGCGCCCCGGCGGCCAGCAGCCACGCCCAGGGCATCAGGTCGCCCGAGGAACGCAGCGCCGCGTTGAACATGTACGTGAGCCGCTCCCAGGGCAGTCCACCCTGGCTGACGACCGACCACGCGCCGGCGTCGCGCACGGGACCCAAAGCGTACGGCAGCAGCGACACCGCTGCCGCCAGGCCGATCCCCGCCACCGCCGCGACCGAACGCCACCGCCCGGCCCGCGCCGCGACGATCATCCCGGCCACGCCCATCGCAAAGAGCAGGAAAGCGTTCTGGTAAAGCGTCTGCACGGCCAGCACCGCCACGAGACCGGCGGCGATCACCCGTCCCGGCCGGGCGGATTGCACCACGCGCCAGAGCAATCCAAACGTCACTAGCATCAGCAGCCAACCCAACCCGTACGGACGGATCGAGTCGCCCACACGCACCACGAGCCGGCCGGTGGCAAACAGCGCCAACGAAAAAAAAGGCGCGCGCGCGCCGAGCCACCGGGCGTTGCCCCACAACGCGGCGAGGATTCCCAGGCCCACGAGCAACCCGAGCACGCGGTAACCCATGCCGTCGCCCGCCAGCCCGAGGGCGTGCCAGCCACGCAGGACCGCGAGCAGCAGCGGCGGGAAATTGTCATACTTGAGGTGCGACCCGATGTCGCTCCAGGAAGGCATGTTCGCGTAGGCGAGGTCGCCGACCTCATCGCGCCAAAATCCTCCCGCGCTGAAAAGATTGCCGACGTGCAGCCCCACGAGCAGCAGGGTCGTCAGCAGAAGCGCCATGCTTTCCACTCGCGGCAGCGTGAACGAGGACCCGGCCCCGACGGCAAGGGCGGGATCGGCGACCGGGGAAACGGCAGGGACCGGCTCGGGCTCTTCCGGTTCGGCGGCATGCTTTTCGGTTTCCTGACGCGTGAGAATCGGTGCGGTCGTCATCGAGTGCAGGAAAACGTAGCGATTCCCATGCCCGGCAGGGTATAACGGGCCAACGTTGGGTCCGCTTCCCGTGGTTCGTCTCCCGCCATTTTTGCCCGCCCTTTGCTCGCTGCGAACCGCTGCGGTTTTATTGACCGTCGCCGCCGCGTTCTCCACCGGTTGCCGGCCTCCACCATCGCCGGCTACCAGCGGACCGGACCCGGGCCACGCACGGACGCTGACCGTCGCCTTTTGGAACCTCGACTGGTTCCCCGGCCAGCGTCCGCACGCCAAACCGCCGGCGCAGGCCGCGCACATCGCCGCCGTGGTGCCGGTGGCCGGGCAAATCGCCCCCGACGTGCTCGGGCTGGAGGAAATCGCCGACCGCGACGCGGCGGCGACCGTCATCAGCCGTCTGAAGGACTTCAAGGTCGATGTGTGTTCGGAGTTCCTGCGCGGCCCGGAGCAAAAGCGCAAGCGGGCCACCGTCGCAAAAACAAAAGACGGTGAGCCAGCCCCCGACGACGCATCGCCCTTGTCCCCGCCGGACCCCGATGCGCCGTGGACTTTCCCCGACCGCCAGCAGATCGCCCTGTGCAGCCGTCTGCCGGTCCTTGCCTCCGGCGCGGAACCCTGGAAACCCGACGCGGCGGGACGGCGGCAACGGCGGGGTTTCGTGTTCGCGGTTTACCGGAGTGCGCCGGGCGAGGTGTTGCTGATCTATGGGTTGCACCTGAAAAGCAACGTCCTCGATGAACCGGGCGGCGCACCGACCAACATGCTCCTGCGCGAGGAAGCCGGCCGCCAACTCCTTGCCCATGAGCGGGCCACCGCCGCCGCCTGGGCACGCACGGACCGGCTGCGGCTGGTGGTCGTCGGCGGGGACCTGAACACGTCGCTCGACGACGCGCAGTTCGGCGCGGAGACGACCTTGCACGAGTGGCTGGGCGCGGGTGGGTTCCGGTGGGGTTGGGAGGGTGTTCCCCTGCCCCGGCGCTTGACGCTCCCGGCGAAGGGCCGGTATCCGGCGACGTGTTTTGATCATGTGTTCTATCAGCCGGGGGACGGGTCGGTGAAAATCATCTCCGCCGAGGTCGTCAACACCGGCCTGGCCGCCAGCGACCATCATCCGGTGGTCGCGCGGTTCGCGTGGTGACACGGTGGCGGCCGAACGCGCAAGTTCTCACTTAGAGGGTGTCTGAAAAGGGGTGTTTTGGTGGTCATTTTGCCGGGCGGCAAAGTCGGCGCAGCATGAGTCGGCTCATGGCTAGATAGATCAGGTTTTCTTCGGTGGCGGGCAGGAACTCGTAGTCTTTGGAAAGCCGCCGGTAGTTGCCCAGCCAGGCAAAGGTGCGTTCGACCACCCAGCGTCTTTTGAGCACGGTAAAGGCAGGCATCGGCGGCGGTTCAACGCCCTCCGGGCAACGCACCCAACGCCGGGGCGGCAGCACCACCTCCACGCTCCAGCCCAGGCGCTCTTTGATCCAGGCGACGAGCCGGCCGCGGTAACCCGCATCCGCCCACAGATGCTTGAGGTTGGCGAAGCGTGCCGCCGCCGCTTCGAGCAGGGGCATGGCCCCGTCGCGGTCGGCAATGTCGGCGGCGTGCACCTGTGCGCAAAGCACCAGTCCCGAGCTGTCTACGAGCAGGTGACGTTTGCGTCCGTTGACCTTTTTGCCGCCATCGTAGCCGTGCACCCCGCCGCGGTCCGTCGTCTTGGTACTCTGGCTGTCGATGATCGCAGCCGTCGGCTTGGCCGAGCGGCCCGCCCGGCGTCGGCAGAGGCTGCGCAGGCGACCATGCAGGCGCAGCCACACCCCGGCCAAACGCCACGCGCGGAAATAATGATAGACGGTCTTCCACGGCGGAAAATTGGTCGGCAGCAGGTGCCAGGCGCAGCCCGCGCGCACCAGGTAAAAGATGGCGTCGCAGATCAGCCGCCGTGCGTGCTTGCGCGGTCTACCGCCGTGCTTGGCTGGCGGTAAAAGGTGCTGCATTTTACTCCATTCGTGGTCACTTAGATCGGTGGCATAAACGAGGACTTTCATCCTCTAAACTGCCTCCAAAACACCCCTTTTCAGACGCCCTCTTAAAGCGTTTTTCGTTTGCGTGTAAGGTCTGCGCAAGCCCCGGCAGGGGCGTAAGAGTTCAACCCACGGCGTGAGCCGTGGGTGGCAACCGCGAAAGGGCCCAGCCCCGGCAGGGGCGTAAGAAAAGCCGCCCGGTGGTCCTCGCAAGGCCGCCGTGTTTTCTTACGCCCCTGCCGGGGCTGGCCTGGCGGGCGATCTTTCCCACGGCTCACGCCGTGGGCTGAACTCTTACGCCCCTGCCGGGGCTTGCGCGGACCTTACACGCAAACGAAAAACGCTTTAAAAAGAGGATTTTCCGGTTTTCCCGTTGTAAATTTGGCCGGTCCATTTTTAAAATTGTTTCGAGCATGAACGCCGCCATCCGCCTCGCCGCCGCCTGCCTGCTGTTGACCCTGTTCCCTGCGGCCACGAGCCGCGCCGCCGACCCGGCGACGTTCACCGTCGGAACTTTCACTTTCAAACGCCCGGCCGCCTGGAAATGGGTCGCGGTCGCGGCCAATTCCATGCGTAAGGCCCAACTCCGCGTCGAGGGCGATGCCGGCCAGAGCGCGGAGGTGGTGTTCTTCACCTTCGGCGCGGGCCAGGGCGGAGGGGTCGAGCAAAACGTGGCGCGCTGGGTCGGGCAATTCGAGCTGGGCAACGGCGCGGCGGTCAAGCCAGTCGAGGAAACCGCCGAGGTCAAGGGCACCAAGATCACCCGCGTGCGCGTGGACAGCGGGACGTTCAACAGCGGCATGCCCGGCGGTCCGACAACCCCGCAGGCCGACTACGGACTGTACGGCGCGATCCTGGAAAGCAAGGACGGCGATGTGTTCGTGAAACTGACGGGTCCGGCGGCGCTGGTGCGCGCGGCGGCGGCGGATTTCGAGGTGATGATCCAGAGTCCGTTCTAGGGCGAGCAACATGGCGCGGACCGACTCGGCGAAGGGCAGTTGGGCGACGACCTGGCGCGGCACGGCACTCCTGCTGATCCTGTTGGGAGCGGTCGTCGTCCTGCTGCTGAAGTGGGCTCCGTGGAAGGAGGAAAGCCCCGTTCCGCTCGAAGGCGACCGGCTGTCCGGCGAGTTGGCCCACCTCAAAATGCTCGGCCATGCCCTCAAGCTCCACGCCGACGAACACGAGGGCCGTTTCCCCGCCACCATCGGCGACATCGAATGGCGGCAGGCCCAACCCGGCATGGACGCAAACGGACTGCCCGCGGTGGCGAGTCGGTTCCATCATCCCGACACCAACAAGGTCATGGACTGGCTCTATTATCCGGGGCACACGGAATCCGACCCGGCCGAGACGATCCTCGTCGCCTCGCCCGTCGCCTTCGGCGTCAACAGGGACCGCCGCATGGTCACGCGCATCAGCAACGTGACCGAGGTCTTGGCGGAGAGTGATTTCCAGCGGCAGGTCGGGCAAACGCCCTGACTCAGCGTTTTTTGTAGACCGCGCCGGGCGGACGGCCGCGCTTCGGTTTGGCCTTGTACGCGCCGGGTTCCTCGGCGGCCAGCAGCACGGCGCTGCTGGGCAATTTCTTGGCGTGCGACCTGGCCATCTCCCGCACGAAAGTCGAGCGGCTGCCGAGGTACTTGAGCGTCAGCAATTCTTCCTTGAGCGTACCCGCCGCGCCCGCGCGCATGTATTTGTCGTCCACCAGCCAGCGCGAGAGCCGCTCGATGAGTTTTTCGCTGGCCTGACGCTGGCCATTCTCGATCTTGATCCAGCCAGGGGCGGATACAAAGCCCTGCGCGCCAAACGCTTCTTGCGAAAGGCCGAGTTCTCTGCGTAATATTTTGAGGCGTTCTCCGAGTGTCATGGGATTGAAGTATTATCTGAGGTTTGCGCGGATGATGGTTTTCTTCGAGACGCTTTCTTGAAGCAGGTTAGGTGGTGACGCTGCCGCTACGTGCGTCGGACAACCGCAGGTCGGCCTATTTACAAATGATTACAAAACTTGACGGAAGGGAAGCATATTCCGAGTCGGAAGTCACTGATTTATAGCAGGCTAGGTTAGGACGCATCATCGTCCTGGCCTGCCGTTGCGGGCGATTTCAACGGACCTGCGCGCTGTCGATTTGCTAGCTCCGTCGGAGGATCGCTTTACGCTATCCGGAACCGTCAGCCCCTCATTCGACACGTTTTTGTAATGGGTTTCTCCGCAACCTTCGCGGACACTATGAAATGGCACCGGGCATAAACGATCCACGAGTCTCGTTTAAATAGCTCTCGGAAGGCTCGGCAAGTAAAATCTCCGACGAAGAGGCAATCTTTCCGTAGACGGTTAACCTTAAAGTTTTCCCCTACAATTCCCTGCCTGCCATCGTCGATCCTGGTTTTTCGCACCCGGGCATCACGCCGTAAAATCCCGTTGCGACCTCTCGGGCCGTGGTGTCATAGTCCGTCTCCCCGTATTTTCCAGTATGACCCTCACCGAAACCATCCTCGCCCGCGCCAGCGGCCGTGACCGGGTCCAGCCCGGCGACAACATCTGGGTCAACACCGATGTCCTCCTGACCCATGACGTGTGCGGACCGGGGACCATCGGGGTGTTCCACCGGGAGTTCGGCCGCGACGCCAAGGTCTGGGATCGCCACAAGATCGTCATCATCCCCGACCACTACATTTTCACCGCCGACAGCCTGTCCAACCGCAACGTGGACATCCTGCGCGACTTCGTGCGCGAACAGGGGCTGCCGTATTTCTACGACGTGATCGACGACCCGAACGGTCACTGGCAGTTCGACGCCGCGCGCGGCCAGCTCAAGCGCCAGTACGGCGGGCAGTTCGCGGGCGTCTGCCACACGGCGCTGCCGGAAAAGGGCCACGTCCGGCCCGGCGAAGTGCTTGTTCGGCACGGACTCGCACACCTGCATGGCGGGAGCGTTCGGCGAGTTCGCCACCGGCATCGGCAACACGGACGCGGGTTTCATCCTCGGCACGGGCAAGCTGCTGGTCAAGGTGCCCGAGACGATGCGCTTCTATCTCGACGGCGCGCTGCAAAAAGGCGTGATGGCCAAGGACGTGATCCTGCACGTCATCGGCGAGATCGGTTTCGACGGCGCGACCTACCGCGCGATGCAGTGGGATGGCCCCGGCGCGAGCAACCTCGGCATGGACGACCGCATGACGATCACCAACATGGCCATCGAGGCCGGCGGCAAGAACGGCATCTTCGCGGCGGACCAGAAGACGTTCGATTTCGTCAACGCCCGCTGCGCCGCCAACGGCACGAAGGCCGATTACGAACCCGCCGTCGCCGGGCGCAACCAGAAGTTCGTTTACGATCAGGCGTTCGATCTGTCGGCGCTGGAGCCGACCGTGGCGATGCACCCGAATCCGGGCAACCGCGCGCTGGCCAAGACGCTCGGCCACATCACGCTCGACCGCGCCTACATCGGAAGCTGCACGGGCGGCAAGCTCTCGGATTTCCTGGCGTTCGCGGAGATCGTCAAGGGCCGCAAGGTCGCCGTCGATACCTTCGGCGTGCCCGCGACGCCGGCTGTCGTGGACGATCTCCACAAGATCCAGTGGGATGGCAAGAGCGTCTGGCAATGGCTGGAGGACGCGGGCGTGCTGCTGACGGAAAACGCCAGTTGCGCGGCATGCCTCGGCGGGCCGGTGGACACCTTCGGCCGCATGAACAAGCCGCTGACGTCTGCATCAGCGCGACCAACCGCAATTTCCCCGGCCGCATGGGCCACAAGGAGTCGAAAGTGTATCTGGCCAGCCCGTACACGGTGGCCGCGAGCGCGTTGACGGGCCGGATCACCGACCCGCGCGAGTATCTGTGAACATGAAACGTGCGTTGCCGGGTTTTCTCTGCCTGACGGCGTTGCTGCTGCCCACCGGCGGTTGCAAGCGCGGTGACACGGCATCGGCGACCACGACGAACAAACCGGCGGCCACCGCCAACGTCAGCCCTGACCCGATCACGGCCGTGCCGGACAAAGATCGTTATAAAGTCACGGCGGACACGACCGGGTTTTTTCGGTATTCGCCGTTGCAGGCGGCGGGTTCGGATTTCGACCTGAAGAAGAACGCGCGGCTCACGATGGTCAAACGCGGGCGCGGGTTCAGCCAGATCAAGACCGAGGATAACCAGATCGGTTACGTGGGCACCGAGGACATCGCGCCCCTGGCACCCAACGAGATCGCGCAGGAAGACGCCGCGACGCTCCAGGCTGCGCAGGCGGCGGCGGGCGCGCAGTCGTCCGGGCCGTTGACACCGGCGTCGAACAGCAACGTGCCGGTGACCACGCGCAACGGCAAAAAATCGAGCGCGGTGGAGGGCAGCTACACGATCCCGTCCGCTGCGGACATCAATACGCGCCTGCCCGAGCCGGACGCCAGACCCAAGGCCACGCCCACGCCGTCGCCGACACCAAATTTCCGCTGACCATGTCCACTTACACCGCCCGCGTTTATGTCGTTGGAGACAACATCGACACCGACCAGATCATCCCCGCGCAATACCTGACACTGCTGCCGACGATCCCGGAGGAATACGCCCAACTCGGTTCCTACGCGATGGTCGGATTGCCCGACCAGTTGTACACGACGAAATTCGTGCCGCCGGGTGAGCAGCGCACGCCTTACGGCATCGTGGTGGCCGGGCGGAATTTTGGTTGCGGCTCCTCGCGCGAACACGCCCCCATCGCCCTCGGCGCGGCGGGTGTGCAGGCGGTGGTCGCGGAGAGCTACGCGCGCATTTTCTTTCGCAACTGCGTGGCGACGGGCGAGGTGTTCCCGTACGAATCCGCCACGCTCCTGTGCGACGTGCTCAAGACCGGCGATGAGGTGACCATCGACTACGAGGCCGACACGCTCGCGCATCACGGCACGGTGTACGCGCTCAAACCGTTGGGCGAGGTGCGCCCGGTCGTCGAAGCGGGCGGGTTGTTCGCCTACGCGCGGCAGACGGGGATGATCGCGTCGAGGTAGGCTACATCCGCGTGGGTAGCCCGCCGAAGGCGTCGTCAACAAGGTAGGGATGGCTCTCCGAGCCGTCCCAAGATTGGCTTGGATGATTTCCGTGCGTACGAAGCGCATTGCCAGAAACATTTGGGACGGCTCGGAGAGCCATCCCTACCTTGGCGACGACCGGCCGCAACGGCCTGTTCAAAACCTCCTCACACGATTCCTCAGAGCCGACAGGACTTTGGAATCCATCCGCGCACCGTTTCATGGTGCGCCGCCCACGCGGCCCACGCCGACCCTGCCCAGGCGCGCACCTGCACAGCGTGTTCTTCCGAAGACGTCGCCCGGTGAACGTCCGCCACCGTGACCTCCCCTCGTGACGCCGGGGGGTCGAGCCAGCGGAAAACGCTCTTGTTTGTTGCGGCGAGCTGGATGGCGGCCGTGGCGCGTTCCGCATCGAAACCGCGTTCCAGCATCAGGCAAAGCCGCACCAGATGCACCCCGACCGACTGGATGCTCTGCGCCGACGGCCGGCCCGGATGCTGCACTGCGTAGGCATCGACCGTGAATTTGTGCATCTCGTAATAGGCCCTCTCGCCGTATTCCCGCGCGAGAACCTCGCCGTACACCGCCCAGCAACCCGGCGACGACTCCATGTAACGATGCACGGGACCCGCTAACGCGGGAAACCGCCCACCGCAACCGGGACAGATCGTTGTCGAAGCATCGGCCATCGGTTCCTTATCGCACAAACCCCTTTCCAAATCACGCCGCGACATTGCAAACTCGGCATCGTCATGTTCCCGGAGCGCAAACGGACAAAAATCGTCGCCACCCTCGGCCCGGCCAGCGACCGGGACGAGACCCTGCGCGCCATGATCGACGCGGGCCTCAACGTCGTGCGCATCAATTTCTCCCACGCGAAACACGACGCGCTGCGCACGAGCATCGCGCGGGTCCGCCGCATTAGCGAGGCGGCCGGCGTGCCCGTGGCGGTCCTCGGCGACCTGCGCGGGCCGCGCATCCGCGTCGGCGAGATGACCGGCGGCGCGATCAGCCTCCTCGCCGGGTCGGACGTGCTCGTCACGCCGCAGCCGTGCATGGGGACACCGGAGCGGGTCAGCGTGACGTTCCCCTCGCTCGCGGGCGACGTGGCACCGGGCACGACGCTCATGCTCGACGACGGCAACCTCCTCCTTTCCGTCCTCGAAGTACGCGGCGGCGCGAACGGCGAAATCCTCGCCCGCGTCGACGCGCGGCGGCCTGCTTTCGAGCAATCGCGGCCTCAACCTCCCCGGCCGGCGCGTCAACCTGCCGTCCATCACCGACAAGGACGAGGCCGACATCGATTTCGCCGTGGAACTGGGCTTCGATTTCCTGGCGCTGTCGTTCGTGCAATCCGCCGAGGATGTGCGCGGCCTCCAGCGGTTGCTCTCGGCGCGCGGGTCGGACATTCCCGTCATCGCCAAGATCGAGAAAAAGAGCGCGCTCGACGACATCGCCGCCATCGCCGAGGCGGCTTACGGCGTGATGGTCGCGCGCGGCGACCTCGCGTTGGAGATGAGCCTGCCCGAAGTGCCCATTGCCCAAAAAAGGATCATCGCCGTCTGCCGGCAGGCGGCGTGTCCCGTCATCACCGCCACGCAGATGCTCGAAAGCATGACGCACGCCCCCAAACCGACGCGCGCCGAGGCGACCGACGTGGCCAACGCCATCTTCGACGGCACCGACGCCGTGATGCTCTCGGGCGAGTCGGCGATGGGCGAGTTTCCCGTCGAAACCGTGGCCATGATGTCGGCTATCGCCGCACGCGCCGAGGCAGCCTGGAACCACGGTGAACTGCCCTGCCCGCCGCCGCTGGAAGAACGGAGCGAACTGGAAAGCGTCGTCGCCCGCGCGGCCAAGGACATCGCCACCTCGCTCGACGCCCGCGTCATCGTGACGCATACCACGAGCGGCTCGACGACGCGCCGCGTGGCCTGTCACCGTCCCAGCATGGGGTTATTGGCGCTCTGCACCGACGAACGCATCCGCCGCCGACTGACCCTGACCTGGGGCGTGGAGAGCGAACGGACCGAAGAAATTCGCGGCACGGCGCACATGGTCCAGCTCGCCTTGCGCGCGGCGGTGGCACGGTGCGGGGCGCAGCCGGGTGAAAACATCGTCGTCGTGGCGGGGACCCCTTACCGGGTCAGCGGGCGAACCAACCTCATCAAGGTCGAAACGGTGCCGCCGGAGGAGCAGGAGATTTCGGACGAAACCTCAGAGGATTCTGTAGCCGTTGGCGCGCAGGACGGTTAGGACCGTCATCACCGCGACGGAAAAGACGAGCACCGTCGTCTCCAGCAGACGCGAACCCTCGGCGAGTTGCGCCAGCACGATGAACGGCGTCGCCGTCGTGCACAGATAGCGCGTCACGCTGTCGCCCGGCGTCGCCACCACGTACAGGAACGCCAACGCGAAGACCAGGACGGCGTACCCCACCCTTTTCAGGGTTGCCAACCCGATCAGCGACAGTCCCAGGACGATGGCCAGCAGCGGCATGGAAACGTCCACGAAAACCGGGTCGAGGGTGCGCCATTGCAACGCGAGCGCGTCCCACGGCGCGCGAAACTCACCGTGCCAGCCCGCGTTCATCGTCTTCTGCTGCGCGCGCCAGTCGCCGAAGCGGAGTTGCAGGAACAACAGGAACGACGCGTTCCCCGCCACCGGTGCCGCCGCGGCCAGCGCCGCCCGCGTCAGCCACGGCCAGCGCGATGCCTGCCACCAGGCCGTTCGCAGACGTGCGCCATCGGCCTCTGCGGGTGCCGCCGGAGTTGGTGCGTCCCGCCGTCCACCGGCGCGGCGGCGTTCCAGCCACTGCTGGGCCGCTTCGAGGACGAGAAACCCGGCCAGCAGCAACCCCGGCGTGCGTGTCAACGCCGCCGCCAATCCCCAGAAACCTGCGGCCAGCCACCGTCCCTGCCGCGCGCACAACAGGCAGCCGAGCAGCGTCAGCAGATACAACGATTCCGTGTAGATCAGACCGAACCACATCGTGCCCGGGCAGACCAACAGGAACAAAACCGCGCGTTCCGCGACCGCCGCCGAACGCGTCTCGCGCGCCGCCAACCGCCAAAGCAGCAGGCACGACGCGTACAGCGCCGCGAGGGAAATCGCGTAGCCCGTCAGCCTGGCGTCGAACCCGCAGAACGTGCCCGCGCGGATCAACATCGGGTAAAGCGGATAAAAGGCGACACTGGATTGCCCTTGCGGATCGTAGGAATACCCGCCGCTGACGATGCCCAGATACCAGGTGGTATCCCAGGCGGCAAACCGCTCGACCCACGTCCGGGTCCGCGTGGCGAAGAAGCCCTGCACGACGGCAGTGTGCGAGAGCGCCGCCACGCACAGGACGAGCAGACGCGACATCAAAAACAGCCCCGTGACGCGCACCAACGCGCCCGCGTCGAGACGCGGCAGGACGGCCTCGGGCACGGCGGCGGGAGCACGGGACATGGACACGGGTCAGAGGTTTCCTTGCGGGTCCGGCAGATAGAGGTCGAGCGCGAGGAACCGCCCGGCGATGGCGCGCTTGTCGGGATTGTTCAACTCGAAACCGTGGGAACTGTACCGCGAAAAAGTCAGCGTGAATTGGTTGGCGCGTGGTTGCAGGTCCAACGTGTACTCGCGGGCGATGTCCTCGCCGTCGTTCAAGTGGATTTCTTCCAGCGTCTGACCGTTGCAGGCGACGGTCATCGTCTGGTCCGCGACCGGGCTGCGGTAGGTGAACGCCAACCGCGCGCGTTTCAGCCGCGACCAGATTTCCACCGTGCTCACCGGCCCCAGCGCCTGGCGAAATCTCGTCCGCTTGTCCCGGGGGTCGTCCTGTTCGAGGCCGCCGACGTTGCCCAGATGCACGAGCGTCGAGGTTTCGTGGAAAAATTCGTCCTGGCCCACCCTCTCGCCGATGGGAGTGCCCACCAACCGGAAAGCGGGCAAGGTTTTTCCCTGTCCGGAACGATAAGCGCGCACGTCCACCCAGCCGGCGGCCAGCAAGGCCGCGCCGAGGGCCAAGGCGACGAGCGCGTCCCAACCCACGCCGCCCCGGCCGGGAGGGCGGACGCGGGTGACGGGCGGAGGGAGCGTGCGGGCGGGTGTCATTTGCCGGCCTGCATCCTCGCAACACTCCCGAGAGACGGCAAGCACGCGGTTGGGTTGTGAGTTGCGGGTAATGGGTTCTCCAATTACAGGAGGACGGCGGCGTCCGGCTGCTACCCGACGTGGAACCACAACCCGCTCCCTCCCGTCCCGTGTCTGCCTTTCCCGAGGCGGGGCCGCCGCACGTTTCCTGGCGCGACGGGGGCTTCGCCGCCGCGATCTTCGTCGTCGCGCTGCTTGTCTTCTTGTACTCGCCGGTCACCATCGCCGGGGATTCCAAGTACACGCTGCTGCTCACCCAGAATCTGCTCAGCAAGGGCAGCTTCGTGCTCGACGACTACGGCATTCCGCGCAACCCACCCGTCCACTACGGCGAGGCTGAACTCGACGGCAGGATTTACCAGATCGAGATCGTGGACGGCCACCTGTATTATTTCTTTCCGCCGGGCAGTTCGATCCTGTCCGCGCCGTTCGTCCTCGCGCAGAATGCCGCCGGGAAATCCGTCATCAAGAGAGGGGCCTACGACTTCACGCGCGAGGAGGGCAACCAGCATTTCATCGCGTCGATGCTGATGGCGGCGCTGACCGCGATTTTCTTTCTCACCGCGCGCCTGCTGCTGCCTGCGGGTTGGAGCGCGCTGATCGCGCTGGGCGCGGCGTTGGGCACGCAGGTCTGGAGCACGGCATCGCGCGGTTTGTGGAACCACACCTGGGGCATCGCGCTCCTCGGGTCGTCGCTTTACTTGCTATTGGCCCACGAGACGGGCCGACGCCGGTTGCCGCCCGTTCTGCTGGCCACCGTGCTCTCGTGGGCGTATTTCGTGCGGCCGACCAACAGCTTGTTCATCCTCGGCGTCACCGTTTACCTGCTGCTTTATCACCGGGAGGGTTTCCTGAGATATGCCCTCACCGGCGCGGCGTGGTTCGCCGGGTTCGTCGCGTATTCATGGGAACACTTCGGCCGGGTGCTGCCCAGTTATTTCGCGGCGGCGCGCCTGGGGACGAGCACGATGGTGGAGGCCCTGGAGGGCAACCTCGTGAGCCCCTCGCGGGGACTGTTGATTTTCGTGCCGGTGGTGGTGTTCGTCGTTTACCTGCCGCTGCATTACTGGCGCTACCGTCAGCACACGCGCCTGCTGGGGTTGGCGGCGGGCGTGAGCGCGTGTCACTACGTGGCGATTTCGGGTTTCGTGCCCTGGTACGGCGGGGGCTGCTACGGGCCGCGCTACACGACCGAACTGGTCCCCTGGATGGTGTTGACGGCCTCCCTCGGCCTGGCGGCGGCGTTGCGCTGGCGCGCGGATGATACCGTGCCGCATCGCCGGCCGATCTGGCGAGCCACACTGGCTGTCGGAGCGGTGCTGCTGTTTCTGAGCGTGCTCGTCAACGGACGCGGGGCCACCGCCCGGGTCGTGAAGGCCTGGAACCAGTTCCCCGTCACCGTGGACAATCAACCCTCGCGCGTCTGGGACTGGCGTTATCCGCAGATTCTCGCCGGGATCATCAGCCCGCCGGTGCCCGACGTTTTCCCCGTCACGACGAGCGGCCGACGCGTCTTTTTCGGCGACGAGCAGGGTCGCCCCTTCCAATACGACGGCTGGCGATGGAGCGAGAAGGATCGCTGCTGGTCCGCGGAACGCCGGGCCACGCTGATCTTCGCCACCGACGGCCCGAAGCCGAAGTCCCTGCAACTGCGCTTCGAGCCCTACCTCCACCCGCCGCAACTGCTCCAGCAGCGCGTCAAGATCAGTCTCAACGGCCACCCGGTCGGCGAGTTCTCCGCCAACGAGCAGGCACCCCATGATTACCTGCTGCCGTTGCCCGACGGCGCGTGGCAGGAGAAAAATTTCCTGCGCTTCGACCTGCCCGATGCCACCGCGCCCGCCTCGCTGGAAGACAGCCGCGACCTGCGCCAATTGGGCATCGCGCTGTCCTGGATCGAACTGGACGACACGCCACCCCGGCCGTGACAACTGTCGGCGACGCGCCCGTCGTCGCCTCGCCAGGGTGATAATACGGCATTGCCGCGCCGCGAAATTACTGGTAATCGTCGCCACCCCAGCCCTCTCCGATGACCGCCACACCGCCCGACGAGCCACCCGCAGCCCCACCCGGCTTCGTGCGGCGATACGTCGTCCGGGCGCTGCCGTTTTGCGTGGTGTTGCTCCTGAGCGCGGTGGTCATCCGTCCCTACGTCAAGAACTACAGCCCGCAGTTCGGCTGGACGAAAACGATCTGTTTCGGCCCGTTTTTCGCAAAAACGTCGCTGCCGCGCCTCCAGCGGACGCCCCATTACACGGAGGATGGTCCCGACGCGAGCTACGGCTACGACGGACAATTCTACGCGCAGATGGCCCTCGACCCCTCGTTGCAGGACCCCGCCTTTGATCACGCGCTCGACACCCCAGCGTACCGTGCGCGCCGCATTGGCCTGCCGGCCGTGGCGTTTTGCCTCGGGGCGGGCAAGCGGGCGTGGGTCCTCCAGGCCTACGCGTTGTCCAACCTGCTTTTCTGGTTCGTCCTGCTCGGCGCATTGTGCTGGCTGCTCAAGCCGCGCACGGGGCGGGAACTCCTCTGCCTGAGCGCCGGCATGTGGTGTTACGGGGCCTTCGCCAGCATGGAGCGGTCCCTGGTTGATCTGCCGGCGGCAGCGATGCTTTTCATGGGGCTGGTCGTCGGTTCCTGGGGACGGTACGGTCTGCTGGCCGCGTCGATTCTCACTCGCGAGACCAACCTGTTGGCAACTGCCGGATTCCTGGACCTGGGCCGGTCCTGGCGGGCCGGTGGCTGGAAACGTTCCCTCATCCCGCTGGCGCTGGCGGTCGTCCCCTTCGCTCTGTGGATGGCCTACGTCCACCATCGGTTCGGTCACCTCGATCACAGCGCGGGCGAACGGAACTTCGCCTTTCCGCTGCAAACGATGTGCGCGGTTTTCTCCCATTCGATCCAGCAATGTTTCCAGGAAGGCTTTCGCCAGATTTTCGCTTACTGGTGGCAGTTCGATTGGCTGTACCTGAACCGCGACCTGCACGACGCGCTGACGATTGCCGCGTTCTGGTTCCAGGGCCTGTATCTGCTGGTGCGGTGGGAGGTCCGTTCCCCGCTCTGGCGGATGGGTGTCTGTTATCTGGCGCTGGCGGTGGTTCTCGGGCCGGCGGTCTGGGAAGACCCAAGCGCCGCTGCCCGCGTGCTGCTGCCCCTGACGTTGTGTTTTTACCTGCGGCTGGCCCGGGAACATGTCGGATGGTTCTGGCCGTTTTTCCTCCTCGGAAGTCTGTCCTTGCCCTACGGCTTGCATGAATTCTGGCTGTGGACATGATTCCCGTCCCGCCCGCCCGATGAAACTGACCGTCCTGATCCCCTGTTACAACGAGCGCACGACCATCGCCGCCGTGCTGGCTGCGGTGCGCGGCGGCCCGGTGCCCGACGCGGAGATCATCGTCATCGACGACGCGTCGCAGCGACGGCACGCGCGACCTGCTCCAGGGCGAACTGCGCGGCCGGGCCGACAAGGTGCTGTTGCACGAGCGCAACCAGGGCAAGGGCGCCGCCCTGCGCACGGGCATCGCCGCTGCGGAGGGCGATCTGATCGTCATCCAGGACGCCGACCTGGAGTACGACCCGGACGATTATCCGCGGCTGATGGAGCCGTTCCTCCAGGGCAAAGCCGACGTGGTGTACGGCTCGCGCTTCGCCGGGGGCAACGCGCACCGGGTCGTCTACTTCTGGCACATGGTCGGCAACCGCTTCCTGACGCTGCTCTCCAACATGTTCACCAACCTCAACCTCACCGACATGGAGACCGGCTACAAGATGTTCCGCCGGGAGGTGATCCAGGCGATCCCCATCGAGGAGGACCGCTTCGGGTTCGAGCCGGAGATCACCGCCAAGCTCGCGCGGCGCGGCTGCGTTTTCTACGAGGTGGGCATTTCCTATCACGGGCGCACCTACGCCGAGGGCAAGAAGATCACCTGGCGCGACGGTTTCCGAGCGATCTACGCGATTTGCAAATACAACCTCCGGGGCGAAACCGCCACCGCCGGGGCTCCCGCTGGACAACCGCGCGGACCTGGGGTTTAATGTGCGCCCTCGGATGTCCAATTACTTTCCTGGTCAGTCGTTCAGCGGGTATGCCTCGTCGAGGCTCGCATGGTAGCCGGCATCGAATCCAACCGGCCGCGCAACGTTGACGCCAAGCGGGCCGCCGCCATCCTCTACGGGGACTGGGGTACGAGCAAAGCCTACGTCATCGGCCTGGCGTTCGCGTTCGCGGGCGTATTCCTCGTTCTGGCTCATCCTGGCCATGTGCGGGCTGACGGCCGTTGTCGCGATCAACTACATCGTCATCTGCAAGCACTACCCCGACGGCGGGGGCGTGTATGCCAGCGTGCGGCATCGCTCGGAGATCATCTCCATCGTCGGCGCGTTCCTCCTGATCGCCGACTACATCGTCACGGCGGCCCTGAGCGCGCTGTCGGCGTTCCAATACATCGGCGTGCCGCACCCGGAGAAATTCGCGGCGGTGGCCATCGCGGGCATCGGCGCGTTGAACTGGTTCGGCCCCAAGCACACCGGCGGGCTGGCGTTCGTGGTGGCGATCCCGACGGCGGTCGTGGTGGTATTGCTCGGGATCCTCGGGCTGCCGTATCTGGGCGTGGCCTGGCACAACGTCCACGGTCTGGCGGGCGGCTGGCAGCACAACTGGACGAGTTTCGTGTCCATCGTGCTCGCGCTCTCGGGCGTGGAGGCGGTGGCGAACTCGACGGGCGTCATGCGGCTGGACCCCGGCGGCGACTCCGAGCACAAGCCGAGCGTCGTCAAGACCAGCACGCCGGCCATCCTGTGGGTGATGGCGGAGGTCGTCTTTTTCACCGCGTTGCTGGGTCTGCTCATGCACGCGCTTCCCGGGCTGGACCGTGTGACGAGCGACCCGGGCGATCCGACGGTGGACGCCATGCACCCGAGCGTCAACGCCCCCGGCTTGCCCGGCGTGCGCGACTTCATGTTGCGCTACATGGGCGAGACCTTCGGCGGCCATGCGTTCGGCGCGGCGGGGGGACATATCATGGGAGTGGCGGTGAGCATCGTATTTCTGCGTGCTGCTGCTTTCGGCGGTGAACACAGCCATCGGCGCGCTGATCTCCACGCAATTCCTGATGGGACGCGACCGGGAGCTGCCGGCCCTTTTTCGGCGGCTCAACAACTGGGGCGTGCCGACGTGGGGACTGGTCGTCTCGACGCTGGTGCCGTTGACCTTGGTGCTCGTCGTCAGCGACCTCTCGGGACTGGCGGAACTCTACGCCGTGGGCGTCGTCGGCGCGATTGCCACGAACCTCGGCGCGTGCTCGACCGACAGCAAACTCGACCTCAAGAGGTGGGAACGCGCGCTGATGTTCGTGACGTTCGTGGTGATGGTGGTCATCGAGTTGTCGCTTTTCATCGACAAACCGGCGGCCCGGACGTTCGCCGTGACGGTGCTGGCCGTCGGGCTGGTGATGCGCTCACTCGGCCGCGAACAGGCGCAGCGCGGAGCCTTCGCGGTGGTGCTGGCGATGGTGGTGGCTCTGTTCGCCTTCAAGGATTACGGCGCGGCGGTGCTGGCCGTGACGGTGCTGGCGGCCGGGTTGATCCTGCGCGGACTGCTCGGTGAGCGGAAGATCAAACTTGAGGCGAAAAAAGCGGGGCTCGCCGGGTTGAACCCGGAGGGTTCGACGTTTCCCGGCCTGGGTTCGACCTTCCCGGGGATGGCGGAAGCGACCGCGCGCGAAAAAATGGGCGATTCCACGCAGCCCATCGGCAACCAGGATCAGGCCACCGGCACGCCGATGCTCTGCGCGGTGCGCGGGATCGGCAAGACGCTCGATTTCGCTCTCGAAGACGCCCGCGAAAGCCACCGGCCGTTGTATCTACTCTACGTGCGCGAACAGCCGGTCATCACGAGCGAGGACCGCAAGCGCAAGTGGCGCGAGGACGACGACGCGAGGGAGATTTTTTCCTACGCCCGCGAAAAAGCCAACGGAGCCGTCGTGCTGCCGGGCTATGCGGTGAGTGATTCGCCGGCGGACACCATCGTGGACTTCGCCGCGACCATCGGTGCCTCGCGTTTGATGCTGGGCGCACCGAGCCGGATCGGCCTGGTCAATCTTTTGCGTGGCAACATTATCCGGCAGGTGTCGGACCTGCTGCCGGACGATATTCACCTGCTGGTGTACGCGTGAGCATCGTCCAAAGGTCCTGATGGCTCCCCGAGCCGCCTCTGCCTTATTCGGATCAGACCGCCACGTCCCTGTCCGATTCCTCCGATTCTCCGGCGGCCGGCGCGAGGTCGCGGATGTTCTTCTGGACGGCGACCGCCGCGAACAAACTCAGGACGAACGACATCGCATAAAATCCTTTTTCGCTCAGTGCCAGCGTCGCATTCCACAGGCCGACCGTGAGCAACAGCAACGAGACCCCGAGCGAACCCCACGCCAGCGCGAAATAAATTCCGGTCACCGGAATACCCTGCTGCCGGTCGCGGACCGACTTCTGCAACGACACGGCCGAAAACAGCCCGTACAACAGGATCGTGAGATAATACCCCTTCTCGTTGAGGAGCATCTGTGCGTTCCACAGGCCGACCAGATAGGCCACCGCTCCGGCAAACAAGGCAACCCAGGACGCGCCGACGAATGCGGTGGTCGGTGACGACGTTAAAGATTTCGTTTTCATAAGTCTGACGCTGCCGCAGGATCACCTCCGACACAAATCGATAAACCTGAGCGCAATATCGGCGGATTCGATGGCGGCGCTTTCACCCCGACGGGAGTGGTGCGGTTCGGTTTTGGACCCGTCCCGTCCGTCCATGAGGCCGATGGTTCCACACAAAGACGGACTGACACCCAAACTGGATCGTTACTCTCGCAACCGCTGGTTTGACCCCTGCCCCGCCACTGTGATACGCTCGCTTTCCCTGTCAGTTCCCGAGCTTCCCCGCCGTCATCCGCAATGAGCACCAGTTACAAAGACACGCTCAACCTGCCCAAGCACCGATTTTCCCATGAAGGCGAATCTGGTCACGCGCGAACCCGAACTCCTCAAATACTGGGAGGAAACGCGACATCTACGGCCAGATCCAGGCCGCCCGCGCAGGACGCGCCGCTCTTCGTCCTGCACGACGGCCCGCCCTTCGCCAACGGCGACGTCCACATGGGCACCGCGCTCAACAAGATCCTCAAGGACATCGTCGTCAAATCCAAGACGATGGCCGGGTTCCGCGCGCCGTACGTGCCCGGCTGGGATTGCCACGGGCTGCCCATCGAGTTCAAGGTCGTCAAGCAGGACCGCGGCCTGACGCCCCGTGGAGGTCCGCCGCCGCTCGGAGGAACTGGCGCGCAAGTTCATCGACATCCAGCGCCGCCAGTTCAAGCGCCTGGGCGTCTTCGGCGACTGGGAACACCCGTACCTGACGCTCGACCCCGCGCTACGAGGCCGAGATCCTGCGCGCGTTCGGGCAAGCTCGTCGAGCGCGGGCTCGTCTACCAGAGCAAGAAGCCCGTCTACTGGAGCACCGGCGCGCGCACCGCGCTGGCCGAGGCGGAGGTCGAGTACCACGAGGAGGATGCGCCCGGCGATCTACGTCAAATTCCCGCTCGTCACGCGGCCCGCTGGCGGGCAAGGCGAGCATCGTCATCTGGACGACGACGCCGTGGACGCTGCCCGCCAACCAGGCCATCGCCGTCAACCCCGGCTTCGGCTACCGCGCGCAGGCTCTACCGCAACCCGCACACGGGCAAGAGCGAGACGCTCGTCGTCGCCAACGCGCTCGTCGGAAGCGTTTTGCCGCGCCACCGGCTACACGCGCGACGAGGACGAGTCCGCCGACGACCGTCGCCGTTCCTCGGCTCGCGAACTCGAAGGCTGGACGTTCCGCCATCCGTTCCTCGACCGCGAGGGGCCGAGTCATCCTGGGCGAGTTCGTCACGCTGGAAGCGGGCACGGGCTGCGTCCACATCGCGCCCGGCCACGGCAACGAGGACTTCATCGTCGGCCGCAAGTACGGGCTGGCCGTGTTCTCGCCCGTGGACGACGACGGCCGGTACACCGAGGAGGTGCGGCGTGCCCGCGCTGGTCGGCAAGTACGTCTTCGACGCGAACCCGCGACGTCATCGCCATGCTGCGCGGACATCGGCGCGCTCGCGGGCGCGGGGACGATCCACCACACCTACCCGCATTGCTGGCGCTCGAAGGTGCCGATCATCTTCCGCGCGGTGGAGCAATTCTTCATCCGCATGGACGAACTGCGGCCCGAGGCGCTGCGCGCCATCGACGAGGTGAAGTGGATTCCGCCCTGGGGCCGCAACCGCATCTACGGCACGGTGGAATCGCGGCCGGACTGGTGCATCTCGCGCCAGCGCACCTGGGGCGTGCCGCTGCCCGTGTTTTACGACGCGGACGGCAAGCCGCTCCTGCGCCTGCGACTGGATCGACAAGGTGGCCGACCTCGTCGAGAAGCACGGCACGAACATCTGGTTCGACCCGGACGACAAGATCATCGCCGACAGCGCTCGACCTGCCCCCGGGCACCACGCGCCGCAACGACACGCTCGACGTGTGGATCGACTCCGGCGTGAGCTACGCAGGCCGTCGTCCACAAGATGATGGGCGTCGACGGCCCGGCGGACCTGTACCTCGAAGCGACCGACCAGCACCGCGGCTGGTTCCAGTCGTCGCTGATCACGTCCATCGCGCATGAACGGCCGCTCGCCGTACAAGGCAGTGCCTCACGCACGGGTTCGTCGTGGACGTGGACACGCGCAAGAAGATTTCCAAGTCGCAGCAGGGTCAGTACAGCAAGCCGACCGAGGCCGAGCACTTCGTCAACAAGCACGGCGCGGACATCGTCCGTCTGTGGGTCAGCAGCGTCAATTTCACGGACGAGGTGCCGTTCGGCGAGGAGATGTTCGACGCGTCTGTCGGAAACGTACCGCCGCCTGCGCAACACGCTGCGCATCCTGCTGGGCAACCTGGCGGATTTCGACCCGGCGCAGCGACGCGGTCGGCGCCGGAGCAGTTCACGTTCGTGGACCGCTGGATCATGCACCGCTTGCAGGAGGTCATCGCCACCTGCCGCGAGGCGTACGCGGCGTTCGAGTTCCACAAGGTTTACCACACGCTCAACCAGTTCTGCGCGGTGGACCTGAGCAGCCTGTACGTGGACATCACGAAGGACCGCATGTACTGCGACCGGCCCGGACAGCCCGCGCCGCCGCGCGACGCAGACGGTCATGCACCGCGGTGTTCGACGCGCTGTGCCGGCTGCTCGCGCCGCTGTGTCCGTTCACGGCGGAGGAAGCGTGGAACTACGCCGGGCAGCGGCACGAGCGTGCATCTGGAACTGTTCCCCGAGCGCGACGAGCGGTCAGGTCGACGCCGGGCATCGGCGTGCAGATCGACGAACTGCTGGCGCTGCGCGCGGTGATCTCGCAGGCGGTCGAGGCGGCGCGGCAGGAAAAGCTCATCGGCAACGCGCTGGAAGCCGAGGTGACGCTGCACGTCGCCGACCCGGCGCATGCGCGAATCGCTGGCGGCAGCTGGACGCGGAGCTGGAGGAGTTCTTCATCCTCAGCGACCTGAAGATCACCGAAGGCGCGGCCGACGCCGAGGGCCGCACGACGGCCACGCTGCGCCCGACGAAATACGCGCGTTGCGAGCGTTGCTGGCGGCATCGTTCGACGGTCGGCGCGGATCGCGGCGCACCCGACGCTGTGCGACCGTTGCGCGGACGCGGTGGACGCGTTGCCTCCCCCGTAAGCTGGCGCGGTTTGATTTGTTAGAGCATTTTCACCGAGGATGTCGCCTCTCATCCGTCCCGGAAGGACCGCAGACGCCGCCCGTCTCCGCCTCTTCGTCCCGGAGGGACGGCGGAGATTAGCCGGTGGTGCCAACCACCGGAATATCACGCCAAAGAGTCCATACCCCGGAGGGGCCGCGCCTCTGGAAACCGGGCCCGCAAACCGCAAGCGCGGCCCCTCCGGGGCTCTGACCTTTTTGCGGCCGTTTCCCGGTGGTTGGCACCACCGGCTAACTTCCGCCGTCCCTCCGGGACGAAGAACGGCCACGACTCAAAGGAAAATGCCCTAGCGCGCCGGCGTCGGCGTCGGCGCTGGCGTCGAGGTCGGCGGGTGCGCGTCTGCTTGCTTGAGGAGCGAGTCCATATCGACGAACGGGGTGGCGTTCCCGCCCAACATCAGCGGCAGCCGCCCATCCCAGCGTTGCAATTGTTCGTATTGGATCAATGCGGGCGTGAGGCTCTTGGAAAGCAGGTCGTTCGCTTCCGACTGCGCCTTGGCCTTTGTCAGCGTCGCCTGTGCTTCGCCGAGGGCCTGCTGCTTCATGGCGTTGGCCATGCCGGTGGCCTGCGCCACATCCTGATCGGCCTTCACGACGGCTTGTTGGAGCTGGTATTTTTGCTGTTCGGCCGCCTGCTGGGCCTGGATTTTTGTATCCAGGGCGCGTTGCAGGGACGGCGGCAAATGGACCTCGCGCACCCCGAACGAAACCATCGTCAGGTGCCGGCGCTCGAACTCGACGCCCAGGATCGTCGCCATATCCTTGATCATCTCCGCGCGCTTGGTCGCGGTGATTTCTTCCCAGGTGTACTTGGACGCGACCACGGGGACCTGGGAGCGGGTGTATTGCCGCACCACCCCCAGCTCGACCACGGAGATGGGCGCGCCACCCCAATCGACGTAGAGCTGCGACGCCTTCGACTTCTCCACCTGGTACTGGATGACCACGTCCAAGTTGATCTGCTGTCCCTCGCTGCTCTGAACCTTGATCGAATCGTCGCGGGGAGCGCCCTCGTCCGGGCTCTGCACCATCTGGTAGGTCTGGATCGTGATCGGGTATTCCTGAATCGCCTGGGTGAATGGATTGATGAACGCCCAGCCCGGATCGAGGGCACCGGTCGTCACGTCGTGATGGGCCTTGTCGAAGACGATGCCGACGAATCCCGGGTTGATGTTGCGCCAGGCCGAAAAGGTGAAGCGCAGGAGGACAAACGCCACGACGACGGCCACGAGGATCGTGCCAAGACGCACGGCGGAGCGGGAGGAGTTATTTTGGGGGAAGGAGACGGCCATGAGAGGGATTTGGGGGAACGTCCGGCGATGCAGGTTCCCGCTCGGATGGACGGGGACCGCGCCAGAAAGATAGAAAGGAATCGATGACACGGGGAGCAACCCACGCTCCAATTCGCCAGGCGATCCACAGCACGAATCCCGTGACGACCAGTTCGAGCAAGGTTGGACTCATCGACCCGGAACTGTCGCACGATTACGGACAGTTTCACGTAGTTTCGGAATCTTCAGGACCTGAATCGACGGTGGCCACGGTGCGTTTGGTGGCGACACTCCTGCCGCCGCTTTTAGATCGCGTATTTCGTCCAAATCCATTCCGGGATCGCCTCGCCGCGACCCGTTTCCAGATCGATCATCGTGTAGTCGCAATAACCATCCGCGCACAGCTTGCCGGTGGTCTTGCGCAGGATTTGGAACTGCACCTTCACCCCGTCGCGCACGATCTCGTCGATCCACGTCCGTACGACCATCCAGTCGCCCAGCCCGAGCGGACGCTTGAACCGGATGAGCGCCTCCTTTACCACCCATCCAAAACCGTGACGGATGAACTCCTCCATCGGCATCCCGTAGCAACGCGCCATCTGGTCGTAACGCGCCGCCAGCACGTAGTCGAAGTACCGGCTGTTGTGGACGTGCCGGTTCATGTCGATGTCGTCGGGCCGCACCTGCATTTCGCTCTCGAACTTCGTGCGCAGAAGGGTCGGCTGCATCGGCGCGGAAGGGTCCATCGGAAAGCAGCAGGGGATCAGGCCGGCCAGACTCGCAGGGCGGTTTCGACGACCCGTTGCAACTCTTCGCGCGTCGCCCCTCCGGCGGCCTGCACGGACATGCCGTGCAGCACCGTCGCCACGAAGCGTGCGAGGTCGGCCGGGTCCGCGCCGGTAGGCAGGTCGCCCTCGTCACGGGCGCGTTCCAGGCGGCGACGGACGAGCGTTTCGGTGCCGGCGCGGCGCGCGGCGAGTTCCTGGCGGATGACCTCGGCTCCTTCGCCGCAGGCGAGCGCCGCGCTCACCATCAGGCACCCGCGCGGGGTCTGCGGACAGGCAGAGCCGGCAGCGGAACTGCGTAGGAGTCGCTCGACCGCCCCTCGTGCGGTCGGTGCGTCCAGCGCGTCCTGGATGGCGTTGCCAGCGATTTCCGCGTAGCGGTCAAGCGCCTTGCGAAAGAGCGATTCCTTGTTGCCGTACGCGGCGTAAAGGCTCGGCCGGTTGATTCCCATTGCCGCCGTCAGGTCGGACAGCGACGTGCCTTCGTAACCCTTGTGCCAGAACACCTGCAAGGCGCGTTCGAGGGCGGCGTCGGCGTCAAACGCCCGTGGCCGGCCGAGGGAACAAACACTTTTTTCGCCTTTCATACCTGTCGGTACAATAATCCTCTTGACGTCGCCTGGCCAGCGTTTAAATATGTACCGAACGATACATAAATATGAACACTTCCTCCAACAAACTCGACGGCAAGATCGCTCTCGTCACCGGCGGCAACAGCGGCATGGGTCTCGTCACCGCGCAACGCTTCGTCGCCGAGGGCGCACACGTCTTCATCACCGGCCGCCGCCAGAAAGACCTCGACGCCGCCGCCGCGCAGATCGGCCGCAATGTCACCGCCGTCCAGGGCGACGTGGCCAACCTCGCGGACCTCGACCGGCTCTTTGCCACAATCAAGTCGGAGAAGGGCCGCCTGGACGTGGTCTTCGCCAATGCGGGCATCGGGGAGTTCGTCCCGCTCGACCAGATCACGGAGGAGCACTACGACCGGATTTTCGACGCCAATGTCAAAGGTCTGCTCTTTACCGTGCAAAAGGCGCTCCCGCTGCTCGCACCGGGGGCCTCGATCATCTTGAACGCCTCTGTCGCGGGTGCCAAAGGCATCGCGGCGGCGAGCGTGTATTCGGCGTCCAAGGCGGCGGTGCGCAGTTTTGCCCGCGCCTGGACCCTCGACCTGAAAGGACGCGACGTGCGCGTCAACGTCATCAGCCCCGGACCGATCCAGACGCCGATTATGGCCAAGGTCACCGGCAGCGAGGAAAGCGCCAAGGCGATGGCCGAGCAGATGGCGCAGGGCGTCCCGCTCGGCCGGATTGGCCAGTCCGAGGAAATCGCGTCGGTGGCGTTGTTCCTGGCGTCGTCGGAGAGTTCGTTCGTCAACGGGGCCGAAATCTTCGTGGATGGCGGTCTGGCGCAGGTCTGAGTCTGTAATTTCTCCTATGAGCACGACGAACAAACCCCTCTCCGGCAAAACCGCCCTCGTCACCGGGGCTTCGCGTGGCATCGGCGCGGCCATCGCCCGCAAGCTCGCCGCCGACGGCGCGGACGTGGCGATGAGCTACGTGGCGTCCGCCGACAAGGCCGACGCACTCGCCCGCGAACTCGCCGACGCCCACGGCGTGCGGGTCATGGCCTTCCAGGCGGACCAGGCCGACCCCGGACAGGTCACCGAACTCGTCAAAAAGACCGCCGAGCAATTCGGCAAGCTCGACATCCTGGTCAATAACGCGGGCGTCTTTATCACCGGAACCATCGACGACCCGGACTGCGATCTCGCCGAACTGACCCGCCAGCAGGCCGTCAACATCGGCGGCGTGGTCGCGGCGGTGCGCGCGGCGGTGCCCTTCCTGCCCTCGGGCGGGCGGATCATCAACATCGGCTCGATCATCGGCAAGCAATCCCCGATGCCCGGCCTCGCCGATTACAGTGCCACAAAAGCCGCCGTCGCCGCGTACACGCGGGGCTGGGCGCGCGACCTCGGTTCCAAGCACATTACGGTCAACACCGTCCAGCCGGGGCCGATCCAGACCGACCTGGACAAAGACCCCGCGCCCGAAACCGTCGAGTTCGTGCAAAAGAAAGTTTGCCTCGGACGCTACGGGAGACCGGAAGAGGTCGCGGCGGCGGTGGCGTTCCTGGCCAGTCCGGAGGCGTCGTTCATCACCGGGACGACGCTCGACGTGGACGGCGGGTTCACGGTTTGAGCGTCACGAACGCACGGCGGTCGTTGAGGAGGTCTAATCTTTGACCTTCTCGACCCCATCGACCTTGAACGTGTTCCCCTCGTGCTTGAGCGCCACTTTCACGTGGGTGTCGGGAACCGTTCCGCCGGTGAGTAGGACCTCGGCGGTGCCTTGGAGACCGTCCGGGGTGACGGTGGCATTCTTGATTTCGACGTGTTGTTCCCAGGCCGGATCGAAGCCCTCGGATTGCGCGAAATAGTCGAACTTCGGGTCAGCGTTCGCGGCGACCGCTTTCTTGCGGCAATCCGCCGTGACCACTTCCTCGGCGAATGGAACGGGTGCCGGTGTCGCGCCGGGAATCGCATGGATCAGGTCACGGACGTGTTGTTCGTAGAACATCTTGAGTTGCGCGGACTCCATCGCAACGAAATCGGGGATGTCCTCCACCGAGTCGATCTTGTACGCGCCACCTTCGAGGAAGAGGGTTACCCGGGCGTGTACGTTGCCAGCTTCCTTGCCCGTGAGCATCACCTCGGCGGTGAAGCCGTTCCTCCTGCCGGCTTTGACGTTACTGACGGTGATATTTTTCTCCCACTCCGGGTCCGAATCCAGCCCGCCCGCGAAGTAATCTCCTTCCTGACTGTCTTTTGGCTTGCGGACGAGTTTCGCCTGAAGGCCAGAGGTGACGTAGCGGCTCATCTCCTTGCGGTGTTGTTTGGCGATGTTGGTGTCTTTCCCGTATTCGAGGAGGTGGCAGTACCACTGGAAGAAATCGTGGACCTGCTGCGTCACCCGGGCATCATCGCCCGCAGCGGCCTGGGCAGTTTGCAACGCGGCGACCAGCAGGAAACAAAGGAACAGGCGCAAGTATTTCATAGGCAGAGGAATGAATTAATGAACGCAGAAACCGGGGAGAATTGTAAAACGTTTTTTCCCGCCTCCCCGGTTCGTGTCCGATAATCCCGCCGATCCCCCGCCCGGCGCTTATAAAGCGTTTTTCAGTTGCTTGTCCGGTTTTCCAGCCCCGGCAGGGGCGCAAGATTTCAGCCCACGGCGTGAGCCGTGGGTGGCAATCGTAAAAAGGACTAGCCCCGGCAGGGGCGTAAGAAAGCCCACGGGGTAGTCCTCGCCAGGCGGCCGTCTCTTCTTACGCCCCTGCCGGGGCTCGGACGCGTTTGCTGATCCTTCCCCACGGCTCACGCCGTGGGCTATTCTCTTGCGCCCCTGCCGGGGCTTGAGGAGACCTTACACCGAAACCAAAAACGCTTTAGAGATCAAGTTTTTTGACCTTGTCCACTTTGTAAAGGCCGCCTTCGTTCACGAGGGAAACCCGGAGGTGGACGGTCATCTCCTTCGTGGCTCCGGTGAGCGTCACGTCGGCGCTGGCGGTACCGCCGTTCCCGGCTGCCTTCACCTGGGCGACTTTGATGTTCTTCTCCCACTTCGGATCGTTGTCTTGGGCACAGACGAACGGGTCCGCCTCGATCCCGCCCTCGACCTTGCTCAGCCGGTCGATTTCCTTGAGAAACCGGGCGCTGACGTACGTTTTGAGCTTGGCCGGATGGTCGGTGGCGCTCTCATTTTTCGTGAGCGCGTGACAGTAGTACGCGTAAAACTCGGTCAGGCGGGCGGTCACGTCCGAGCGCATCGCCTCGCCGTCGGGCGCTTCGGCCCGGGCGTGGAAGGCAGGCAGCAACAGCGGGAACAACACGGCGCAAAGAAACAGGCGGAGGGCTTTCATGTTGCCGAATGAACGCAGCAAAGGGGGGCGATTGCAAAATTTCCGTCCCCGCCGCCTGTTTTCTTCCCGTTTGCAGGCCGTCCGGGTCCTCGTGTATGTTCGCGCCCCGAGCGATGGCCAAAGTCTTCCTCAAAACCTACGGCTGCCAGATGAACGAGCGCGACAGCGAACAGGTCGCCCGCCAGCTCATCGCGCGCGGCTACGAGATGACCGCCGCCGAAGCGCGAGGCCGACGTGGTGCTGCTCAACACGTGCAGCGTGCGCGATCAGGCCGAGCAAAAGGCCATCGGCAAGATGGGCATGCTCAACGCACCTGCACCGCGACCGGCCGGAGGTCGTCTTCGGTTTCCTGGGCTGCATGGCGCAGAGCCGCGGCGCGTCGCTGCTCGCCGAGGTGCCCCGCGCTCGATCTCGTCGTGGGCACGCAGAAATTCCACCGCGTGGCCGATTACGTGGACGAGGCCGTCGCCCGCCGCCGCGCCCGGCCGGCGGAAACCTGCCGCCGCGACGACCTGCGGTTGTCCATCGTCGATGTCGAGGAGGAGGCCGGTTCGCAGGAAACGATCCGCGAACACGTCCTGCGCCCCGGCCAGCCGAGCGCGTTCGTGTCGATCATGCAGGGCTGCAACATGCGCTGCACGTTTTGCATCGTGCCCGACACGCGCGGGGCCGAACGCTCCCGCGCGCCCGGAGGAAATCGTCGCCGAGGTCCGCGCGCTCGTCGCCAGCGGGGTGAAGGAGGTCACGCTGCTCGGGCAGATCGTCAATCTCTACGGGCGGCACGAGTTCCCGAAATCCGCCGACGGCCGCAGCCCGTTCGTGCAACTGCTCGACGCCGTCCACGCCGTCGAGGGGCTGGAACGGCTGCGGTTCACGTCGCCGCATCCCATCGGGTTCCGGCGCGACCTGGTGGAGGCGTTCGCGCGGCTGCCGCGCCTGATGCCGCACGTCCATTTCCCGATGCAGAGCGGCAGCGACCGCATCCTGCGCGCCATGCACCGGCCCTACACGGCGGCGCGCTACGAGGAGCTGATCGGCCAACTGCGCGCCGCGCGGCCGGGCATCGCGGTGACGACGGACATCATCGTCGGCTTCCCCGGCGAGACGGACGAGGATTACCAGCAAACGCGCGCCCTGACGGACCGCATCGGCTTCGACAACGCGTTCGTGTTCCGCTATTCGCCGCGCAAGGACACGCCCGCCGCGACGATGGACGGGCAGGTGCCCGAGGAGGTCAAGGAAGCGCGCAACCAGGACCTGCTCGCCGTGGTCAACGCGCACGCCCGGGCGCAAGCACGACGCGCTCGTCGGCCAGCGCGTGGAAATCCTCTGCGAAGGCCCGAGCAAGACGAACCCGCGCCGCCTCGAGCGGCCGGACGCCCGGCGAACAAGATCGTCGTTTTCGAGGGCCATCCGCGCCAGTCGGGCAGATTTTCGACGTGCGCGTGGTCCATTCCAGCGGGTTCACGCTGTACGGCGAGTGCGACGGGCTGGATCCGTCCTGCCTGCCGCTCCTGCCTCGGCGGCCGAGTTGCCGTCGCCGTTTTCACTCGCCGCTGCGCCTACCGTGGCCGGTGACCTGTCCCTTTCCGTTTCGTCGTTATGAATTACTCCTCTCTATCGCTCAAAACCGTCGGTCTGCTCGTCGGCTCTGCTGCTGGTCGGCGGCGCACGCGCTGGCGCTGGCTCGGCCGGAGCAGGCGCGGCGCTGGCTGGCCGGGTTCCCGCGTTCGCGCACGACGCGGGCTGGCGATCCTGGCGGTCGATCTCGTCTGGGCCTACGTGCTGGTCTACGAGATGGACTGGGGCGAGTTTTACTATCTGCAGCACGCCGATGCTCGTTCGCGCTGCCGGTGTGCTTTCTACCTGATGATCCGGTTCGTGGACGAATTTCTGGCCGTGCGGGCGCTGGGCATCCTGGGCTTGCTGGCGGCGGCCCCGCTGCTGGACGCGGCGTTTCTCCAGCCGCCGGATGAGCCGGCTGCTGGTGGTCGTGCTGGCGTACGTGTGGATCATCATGGGCATGCTCTGGGTCGGGCAGCCGCATCTGTTGCGCGACCAGATCGGCTGGTTGAACCGCTCGGCCGCGCGCTGGCAAGGGGCGGTGGGGGCGGGGATCGCCTACGGCGCGGTGGTGCTGCTGTGCGCGCTGGTGTGGTATTGAGAAATTGTCAGACAACTGCGGCGGCAGCGGGACCAACACCGCCCGGAGAACGCCATCCGCCGATCATCGGCGGGCGTATCTTCTTGTGTGCCCGCCGACCTTCTCCAAGAACTGACCGAAGCCCAGGCCCCCGCGGCAAACGTCGAGAAACCTCCCGCCCGCCGCTGGATGCCGCGGCGGGTCGTGTTCACCCCGTCCGCGCTGGCGGAAACGCACGGCTAGGCCATCCGCTCGCGGGTGGAAGCGATGGGGTTGCCCGTCGAGATTCTCCCCCGCCTGACCGGCCTGCGCGGCGCGGACGAACGCGAGACCTACCGCCTCGGCAAATCCACCCTCGCCGTCGTCACCGCGCCCGCCGGGGCGTTCCGGTTGCAACCGATCCCGCCGTCGGCCGACTGGCAATTCCACCTCGCGGAAGGGTGTCCGGCGCATTGCCAATATTGTTATCTCGCGGGGAGTTTGAGCGGGCCGCCGGTGGTGCGGGTCTTCGCCAACCTGCCTGCCATCCTCGACAACCTCGCCGCCTACGTGCGCGTGGACCGGCCGGAGACGAGTTTCGAGGTGTCCTGCTACACCGACCCGCTGGGCATCGAGCACCTGACGGGCAGCCTCGCGGCATGTATCAGGTGGTTCGGCGCGCAAGGGGCGGGCAGCCCGGCGCGGTTGCGGTGGGTGAGCAAATTCGACGCGGTCGAGTCGTTGCTGGGTCTGGCGCACGGCGGCCGGACCCGCTGCCGGGCGAGCGTCAACGCGCTGCCGGTGTCGCGGCAGTTGGAGGGTGGCACGTCGCCGGTTCCGGCGCGGCTGGCGGGGTTGCGCCGGCTGGCGTTAGAAGAGGGCTACCCGGTGGGGTTGGTGATCGCACCGATCATGCCCATCGAGGACTGGGAAACGCATTACGGCGCGCTGCTCGACAACGCCGCCACGGCGCTGGCAGGCGCGGAGGACGTGACCGTCGAACTCATCACGCACCGTTTCACGCCCGGCAGCAAGGAGGTGCTGCAAGGCTGGTATCCCGGCACGAAACTCGATCTCGACGAGGAAAAACGGGCGCGGAAATTCAATAAGTACGGCGGCGTGAAATACGTCTACCCGCGCGACATGATGGGGATGCTGCGCGCGTTTTTCGAGCGGGAACTCGCCGCGAAGCTGCCGCAGGCGCGGATTCTGTATTGGACGTGAGGCGACTTGCTGCCGCCGCGTGCGACGACGCTTTTGCGCTTGCCTTTTGAGTCATGGCGTGGAGTTTTCCCGCCTCCCGACCTCTATGCTCAAAGCCACGGATATTTTCGAGAAACTCCCCGCCCCCACGGTGGACGGTATCCTCACGCACCTCCAGGGCGCGGACAAACCGACCTACCGCGTGGCCATCCAGACCCTCGCCACGGCGCGCAAGCTGCGGCCGATCTTCGTCGAGCGGAAGCCGCGGCCCGAACGCCACGCGTGGATGCAGGCCGCCCTCGCCCGTCCGCAGAACGAGCAGATTTCCGCGAACCTCCTCCAGATGTGGCTGATGGGTTCGCAGGCTCCGATGCTCTGCGATTTCCTCGACGCGCTCGGCATCGCGCACGACGAACAGGGCGGCATCGAAAATCTCCCCCCCTGCCCCGAACCCGAAAAACTGCGCGCCGCCGTCGATGCGCTGCTCGCCAAGTACCCGGCGGACGCCGTGTCGGTCTACCTGCACAGTTTTCAAGGCATGGACATCGCGGGCTGGCCGCCGCTGGCCGAAATCCTCGACCACGACCCGCGCCTCCAGCTTGCGTCCGTGCCCGCCGCTACGCCCGCGCCAGTCGCGTCGTAGGCACGCCACGAACGGACGAACGAAGGACAGTCCGGCTGGTTCGGTCGTCCGCCGCTCATCCTTTCCGCATCCGCGCTTCGACCATCAGACGGACGACATCGTCCATCCGGTGCTGGGCCTGCCAGCCGAGTTCGCGGTGCGCCTTGGCCGGGTTGCCCCAGCCCCGTTTCAGGTCGGTCGGGCGGAGGAGCGACTTGTCGCTCTCGACGTGCTCGCGCCAGTCCAGCCCCACGCACGCAAACGCCCGCGCCACGAAATCCTCCAGGGGCCGGGTCTCGCCCGTGGCGATCACGTAATCGCTCGGCTCGTCGCGCTGGAGCATGCGCCACATCGCGTCCACGTACTCGGGGGCCCAGCCCCAATCGCGTTCCACGCTCAGGTTGCCCAAGCGCAGCTTGCCCCGCCCTCCCCGCCGGCGATCCGGCACGCGCCGGCCACGATCTTCTGCGTCACGAACCGCTCCGGCCGCAACGGCGACTCGTGGTTGAACAGGATGCCCGAACACGCGAACAACCCGTACGCCTCGCGGTAATTTGCCACCGCCCAGAACGCCGTCGCCTTGGCCAGCGCGTAGGGGCTGCGCGGGCGAAAGGGCGTTTCCTCGTCGGCGGGGTGTTCGCCGCTCTCGCCGAAGCACTCGCTCGACGCCGCGTTGTAAAACTTCACGGGCAGCCCCAGGAAACGCATCGCTTCCAGGATGTTGAGCGTGCCGGTGGCGATGGATTCGAGCGTCTCGACGGGTTGATCGAAGGACAGGCCCACGCTGGTCTGGCCGGCGAGGTTGTAGATTTCGTCCGGGTTCTCGCGGACGAGGAGCTGGAGGACGCTGCGGAAGTCGTTGATGGCCGCCGAGGCCGTCCGCACCCGTTCGCGGATGCCGAGGCGCACGAGGCTGCCCATCGGGGCGACCTGCGCGTCGCGCGAGGTGCCCACGACCTCGTAGCCGTGGTCCAGCAGCAGGCGCGCGAGGTACGCGCCGTCCTGGCCGGACACGCCGAAGATCAGAGCTTTCTTACCGGGCATCGGCCGCTAAGAAAACACGCCGGGCCGTGGAACGCCAATCTTTCCGAAACCCGCGCCGGACCGGGCGAACTTAGAAATTGAACTCCCCGGCGAAAGCTGAGAATGATCCCCGCATGAAAGTCGTCATCCTCTGCGGCGGCCTCGGCACGCGGTTGCGTGAGGAGACCGAGTACCGGCCCAAACCGATGGTGCCCGTCGGCAGCCAGCCGATCCTCTGGCACATCATGAAGCTCTACGCCGCGGCCGGCCACAAGGAATTCGTCCTCTGCCTGGGTTACAAAGGCGAGGTCATCAAAGAGTATTTCCGCAATTACCACTGGAACACCAGCGACGTGACCATCAAGCTGGGAGCGCATCCGGAGATCGAGTACCACAACAACCACGACGAGGAAGACTGGACCGTCACGCTGCTCGACACGGGGGCAACCACCCAGACCGGCGGCCGGCTCAAGCGCGCCCTGCCGTACATCAAGGACGACACGTTCCTCCTGACCTACGGCGACGGCCTGACGGACAGCGACATCAACGCCTCCATCGACTTCCACGCCAAGCACCGGCCGATCATCACGGTTACGGCCGTCCAGCCCGCCGGCCGTTTCGGCGACCTGACGCTCGACGGCCCGCAGATCACTGCGTTCAACGAAAAGCCCGAGCAGCAAACCGCGTTCATCAACGGCGGGTTCTTCGTCGTGGACAAGCGCATCGGCGATTACCTCCCCGGGGACGACAGCGTGCTCGAAAATGACCCCATGAACCGTCTCTCCCACGAGGGACAAATCTGCGCTTACCAGCACCCTGGCTTCTGGCAGTGCATGGACACGTTCCGCGAACAGCAACTGCTCACGGGAATGTGGCAAGCGGGCAACGCACCGTGGAAAAAATGGTAGCGCGCGGACGATGAGGGCATCCTTCGGCGGCTATTACGAGGGCAGGCGCGTGCTCGTCACCGGGCACACCGGTTTCAAAGGCGCGTGGTTGTCGCTGTGGCTGCGCGAACTCGGCGCGGTCGTCTCCGGGCTTTCCCTCGACCCGCCGACAGACCCCAATCTGTACGAGATCGTCCGCCCGCGTGCCTTTCCCAACGATGGCGGTGGGCGCGACGAGCGCGGCGACATCCGGGGGATCACCGTTGTGGAGGAAGCGTTCAACCACGCGGCACCGGAGGTCGTTTTCCATCTCGCCGCGCAGCCGCTCGTGCGGCTCTCCTACGAGCAACCGCTCGAAACCCTCGCCAGCAACGTCATGGGCACCGCGCACGTGCTCGAAGCCGTCCGGCGGCGCGGCGCGGCGTGTACGGTGGTCGTCGTCACCAGCGACAAGTGCTACGAAAACCGCGAATGGGAGTTCGCCTACCGCGAGAACGATCCGCTCGGCGGGCACGACGTATATTCGATGAGCAAGGGCGCGTCCGAACTGGTCGCCGGGGCGTGGCGGCACTCGTTTTTCCAGGCGGGCGGCACGGGCGACGTGCGCGTGGTGACGGCGCGCGCGGGCAACGTCATCGGCGGGGGTGATTTCGCGCGCGACCGCATCGTGCCGGACGCGGCGGCGGCGCTGGCAGCGGGCAAGGCCGTGCCGGTGCGTAATCCCCGCGCCACCCGCCCGTGGCAGCACGTCCTGGAATGCCTCGGCGGCTACCTGTGGCTGGGTGCGCGGCTGGCAAAGGCGGAGGACGCCGACGAACGCCGACGGCTGGAGAGCGCGTTTAATTTCGGCCCCGGCCCCGGCGCGAACCGGCCCGTCGGCGAGTTGGTCGCGGAGTTTCTCAAGCATTGGCCCGGCGGGAAGTGGGAGGACCTGAGCGGCACCATCGGCAAACAGCCGCACGAGGCGTCCCGCTTGAATCTCGCCATCGACAAGGCCGACATGCTGCTGGGATGGTTCCCGGTGTGGCCGTTCGCGGAGACGGTCCGGCGCACGGCGGCGTGGTATCATCAGAAAGCCTCTTCGGGCGACGCGGGGTTGTTCGACCTCTGCCTCGCCCAAATCAACGACTACACCGCCGCCGCCGCTGAAAGGAACGCGGCGTGGGCGGCTTGATTAATATGGACGCGTCGTTTCTCGTCAGGCTGCGAAGCAGCCGGTCGTCCCAAGGTAGGGATGCCTCTCCGAGGCAGTCCCTATTGTTTCTGGAAACGCGCAAAGCCGGGCACGGTTACCCGAACCAAATTTGGGACTGCCTCGGAGAGGCATCCCTACCTTATTTACGAACGCCGCGTTGCGGCGATTACGCACCATGAGCAACGCTGCCCCTCCCTTCCACTTTTCCTGCCGCGCTTGCGGGAGCATCGACGGCGACCTCGTCCTCGACCTCAGCCTCCAGCCGCTGGCCAACAACCTCCTGCGCCCCGAGGACCTCGACAAACCCGAACCCCGCTTCCCGTTGCGCCTCGCGGTCTGCCACCGCTGCTGGCTGCTCCAGATCGTGGACCTCGTGCCCCCGGTCGCGTTGTTCTCCGAATACCTCTATTTCTCGTCGTTCTCGGACGCCATGCTGCGTCATGCGCGCGCGGCGACCGATCAGCACACGACGGAATTCGGGTTGGGCGCGAACAGCTTCGTCGTGGAAGTCGCTAGCAACGACGGCTACCTGCTGAAAAACTTCGTCGAGCGCGGCATCCCCTGTCTGGGCGTCGAACCCGCCGCCAACATCGCCGTGGTCGCCCGCGAAAAGGGCATCGACACCCGCGTGGAATTCTTCGGCCAGCAGTGCGCGCAAGCTCTCGTGGCCGAGGGCAAGTCGGCCGATCTCATTCTCGGGCAACAACGTCTTCGCGCACGCGCCGGACACCAACGATTTCGTCGCGGGCCTGCGCACGCTCTTGAAGCCCGGCGGACGGGTCGCGCTGGAGTTCCCGTACGCGGGGGATTTCGTGGAGAACTGCGAGTTCGACACGATCTACCACGAGCACGTCTTTTATTTTTATCTGATCCCACTGCTGGAGCTTTTCGCCAAGCACGGGCTGGAAGATTTTCCACGTCGAACGACTGCCGATTCACGGGGGTTCGCTGCGGCTTTACGCCGGTCGCGCGGGCGAACAGATCGTCCGGCCCACCGTGGCGGCGTTGCGCGAGGAGGAAGAACGGCACGGCGTGAAGACGAGCGCGTTCTACCAGGATTTCTCCGCGCGCGCGGACACGATCCGCCGCGACCTGCTGGCGCTGCTCGCCGATCTGCACGAACAGGGCAAGCGCGTCGCTGCCTACGGGGCGTCGGCCAAGGGCAGCACGCTGCTCAACTTCGTGAACCCGCCCGATCCGGCGGTCTTCGAGTTCGTGGCGGACCGCAGTACGTACAAGCAGGGGCGTTTCAGCCCCGGCCTGCACCTGCCCATCGTGCCGGCGGAGGAACTCCTCGCCCGGCAACCGGATTACACGCTGCTGCTGACCTGGAATTTCGCGGACGAAATCCTCGCCCAACAGGCGGAGTACCGCGCGCGCGGGGGCAAGTTCATCGTGCCGATCCCGAATGTGCGGGTGGTCTGAGCGAATGAAATTCCACCCCACCACCCTCGCCGGCCTTTGGAGCATTGAACTCGAACCGCGCGGCGACGAACGCGGGTTCCTCGCGCGAACCTATTGCGAAAAGGAGTTCGCCGCCGCCGGGCTGAACACCCGTTGGCCGCAATGCAACCTGACGCTCACCCGGCAGGTCGGCGCGGTGCGCGGGATGCATTTCCAGGCCGAGCCGCAGCCCGAGATCAAGCTGATCCGTTGCGCGGCCGGGGCGATCTTCGACGTGCTCGTGGACGTGCGGCCCGGATTCGGCGACGTTCGGCCGATGGGAAGGCTTCGATCTGACGGCGCGCAACGGGCGGCAGCTCTACGTGCCGGGCGGGTTCGCGCACGGGTTCCAATGTCTGACGGAAGATTGCGAAGTGTTCTACCAGATGTCGGCCGAATACGTGCCCGACCTCGCGCGGGGGTTGCGACATGACGACCCGCAGGTCGGCGTCCGCTGGCCGCGCGAGGTCGCGCAGGTCTCGGGACGCGACGCGGAACTGCCGACCCTGGCCGACCTGCTCCCGTCGCTGCGATGAAACTGCTCGTCACGGGTGCCACGGGGTTCATCGGGGCGGCGTTCGTACGGCTGGCTCGGGCTCATGGACACCAGGTGGCGGCCCTGGCGCGGCAACGGCCGGGCGCGGACGAGGACGGGCTCCGCTGGCTGCCCGGCACGTTGGAAACGCCGCCCTGGAAGGAGATTGAAGCGTTCGCGCCGGACTCGTGCCTGCACGCCGCCTGGATCGCGGAACCGGGCGTCTACATGGATTCGCCGCTCAACGAGAATTACCGGCGCTGGAGCGTCGATTTTTTCCGACGGTTGGCAGCCGACGGGCTGCGCCATGCTGTCGGCCTGGGCACCTGCATCGAGTACCGGATCGACGGCCAGCCCTCGCGGGAGAATGCCACCCCCTTGGAACCGCTCTCCCCCTACGCCCGCGCGAAGGACGCACTCCGTCGCGCGGTCGAGGAGGAACTCGCCGGGGCGAACTTCGGTTTCGCCTGGGGCCGGGTGTTTTACCCCTACGGCCCCGGCGAACATCCCACGCGTCTGTGCAGCGCCCTCGCGCGCAAGCTCCAAGCGGGCGAGACCCTGCTGCTCAAGACGCCCGACAGCACGAAGGATTACATTTTCATCGACGACCTCGCCGCCGCAATCCTGGCCGTCGTCGAACGCGGATTGATCGGCCCCGTCAATCTCGGCACGGGCCAGGGTGTCACCGTGCGCGACATCGCCCACACCCTCGGCCGGTTGCTCGGACGCGAGGAACTCGTCGGCGAGAGCGACACGCCCGCGCCCGACCCGTTGCATTACGTCGTGGCCGATGCGTCCCGCCTCGCCGTCGAAGCGGGCTGGCGGGCAGCGTGGACGCTGGAGACGGGGTTGCGCGCCGTCGTGGACGCCACCGCCTGACACCCGCAAAATCGCTGGCCAGCGCGCCGCGCCGCTGGCATGCTGGCCGCAGAGTCCGGCGGCTTTTTTTGACATGACCGAAACCGTCATCCAGGTGGAAAACGTCGCCAAGCGTTACGTCCTCGGCACCGGCGACGGCACGCCGGCACGATACCGCAGGTTGCAAGAAAGCCTGACCAACGCCCTGCACGGGTCGTGGCGGCGGCTGCGGCGCGCGGGGACGACAGCGACACCCGCCAGCACAGAGTTCTGGGCGTTGCAGGATGTTTCCTTCACGGTCAAACGCGGCGAGGTCGTGGGCATCATCGGCCGCAACGGCGCGGGCAAGAGCACGCTGCTCAAGGTCCTCTCGCGCATCACCGAGCCCACCAAAGGCAGCATCCGTCTCAAGGGCCGCGTGGCTTCCCTGTTGGAGGTGGGCACGGGCTTCCACCCCGAGTTGACCGGCCGCGAGAACATCTATCTGAACGGGGCGATCCTGGGCATGCACAGGCACGAGATCAAAGCCAAGTTCGACGAGATCGTCGCGTTTGCGGAGGTCGAGCGTTTCCTGGACACCCCGGTCAAGCGTTACAGCAGCGGCATGTACGTGCGCCTGGCCTTCGCGGTCGCCGCCCACCTGGAGCCCGAAATCCTCATCGTCGATGAAGTGCTTGCCGTCGGCGACGCCAACTTCCAGAAGAAATGCCTCAACAAGATGCAGGACGTGGGCCAGGGCGGGCGCACGGTCCTTTTCGTCTCCCACAGCATGCCCGCGATCACCCGGCTGTGTTCGCGGGCGATCATGCTCAGCGAGGGAAGCGTCATCGGCGACGGCCCGACGCACGAAGTGATCGGCGTGTATCTGAGCGGCGGCCTGGGCACGACGGCCGAACGACGGTGGGACGGCCCGGCCAAGGCTCCCGGCAACCAGACCGCACGCCTGCGGGCGGCGCGGATGGTGGACGCCCGCGGCGAGGTGGCCGAGACCTTCGACGCGCGCCAGCCGGTGGGGATCGAGATCGAGTTCGACGTGCTCCGGTCCGGGCAGGTGCTCGTGCCGAATTTCGTCGTCACCAACGACGAGGGCGTCTGCGTGTGCCATCCCCACGACTGGCAGGCCGACTGGCGGGACAAACCGCGCGAAACCGGACGGCACCGGCGCACCGGCTGGATTCCCGGCGGCCTGCTGGCCGAAGGGTCGTTCACCGTGGGCGTGGCCCTGAGTTCGTATAACCCGACCTCCGCGCATTTCTACGAACGCGACGCGGTGGCTTTTCAGATCGTGGACGACCACGACGGCAGCGCGCGGGGAGGCTACGTCGGCCACCTGCCGGGCGTCGTGCGGCCGGTGTTGCGGTGGACGGACGCACCGACCGACCCGGCGGCGGATGCGCCTCCCGCCCTGGCGGTGCCAGCGACGAGCCCATCAAACCCGGCCCCCGCCACCACACTGCTTCCGCATGCCCGCCCCGGCTTCGTCCGTTAGAGCCGGGCTGCTGTGGCGCGGTCGCCGTTCCCTGGAACGCTGGCTGGTTCGCCGCTGCATCCGGCTCTTTTCCTCGCACCGCGAATGGCGGGAGGCCGTGCATGGGTGGCACTGCCAGCAGGAGAACCGCCCCGTGTCGGACCCCCGGGTGCGGATTGGCCGGCACACCTACGGCGTGCTGGTGCGTTCGGTGTTCATGGCGCGCGAGGACGACCGGCTGACCGTCGGCAATTTTTGCAGCATCGCGGACGGGGTGCGCTTTATTTTCGGCAACCATCCCGTGGATGTCGTGACGACTTTTCCGCTCCGGACGATCCTGCGCGATGAGTGGGCGAACAACGTGGACGCCGTCTCGCAGGGACCGATCACGGTGGGGAACGATGTCTGGATCGCCAGCGACGCCGTGATCCTATCGGGGGTGACCATCGGCGACGGGGCGGTCATCGGCGCGGGGGCGGTCGTGACGCGGGACGTGGCGCCGTACTCACTGGCGGCGGGAGTGCCGGCGCGGCACGTCCGGTATCGGTTCAGCGACGAGCAGATTGCCGCCTTGCGCAAAATCCGCTGGTGGGACTGGCCGGAAGAAATCATTCTTGCTAACGTCGATCTGTTTTACGGAGATGTGGATACGTTCATCCGACGCTTCCTGCCGCCCCCGACGGTCTGACGGTTGTCTTTTTTCCTCATGCCGAGCAAACTTTTCACCATTGCGCTGCCCGTGCGCAACGGCGGCGCGTACCTGCGCGGGTGCGTGGAGAGTATCCTGGCGCAGCGTTGCGGGGACTTCGACCTCGACATTTTCGACAACGCCAGCACCGACGGCACCACCGAATGGCTGACCACCCTGCGCGACCCGCGCGTGCGCCTGCACCCCGCCGACCGGCCTTTGTCCATCACGGAAAACTGGGCACGCATCCGGGACATCCCCAAGAACGAGTACCTGACCACCATCGGCCACGACGACCTGCTCGACCCGGATTTTCTGGAAATCATCTCCGGGCTGATCGACCGGCACCCCGACGCCGGGCTGTACCTGACGCACTTCCGGCTGATCGACGAGGAGGGCAAGTTCCTGCGCCACTGCCAGCCGATGCCCGCACGGGAAACGGGGGCTGAGTTCGTCGCCGCGCGGCTGTGCGAGCTGCGTGATTCCTTCGGGACCGGCTACGTCCTGCGCTCGGCCGCCTACGACGCCATCGGCGGCATCCCGCCGTTCCCGAAGCTACTCTTCGCCGACGACGCGCTTTTTTTGCAAGCCATCGGCGCGTCCTACCGGGCCACGGCGCTAGAGGAAGCGTTCTCCTACCGCTGGCACGCGGCGAGTGCCTCCACGACCTCCTCGATGGGGGAGGTCTTCGGGGCCCTGGAACGGTACGGCACCCTCCTGAGCGACCAACGCGACGGGGACCCGGCGCTGGCGGAAGTGCTCCAGCGGTATTTTCCCCGCTACGCCGCGCACGTCGGCTGGCATTGGCGGCAGGAGGCCCTGCTGGCGGCCTACCACGCGCGGACCAAGCTCGATCCCTGCCTGGACCAGCGGGTGACGGCGCTCGCCTCGCTCTTTGGAGAAATCCCGCCTCTGCCGTCCCGGCCGCGCAAGTTGTCGGCGCGGCTGCTGGAAGGGGCGACACGCTCCGCTTTCGTGTGGGCGTTGTTCCGGGTCTGGCGAGCACAGCAAAAAGGCCGGGCCGTGGCATCGCGCTGGCTGTCGGTGGGGAGCCGCCGCGAGATGACCAGTAAACCCTGATTGGGCGTGCCCCCCAGCGGCTGAACGGTCAGTCCGCCAGCACGCCGCCCCGCAAGACGCCCCACTCCGGCGGCCGCAGAAAAATCTGGCCAGCTTTCCGCCTTGCTGGCATCTTGTGCCGCCTTGCCGCCCTGCGTACCCTCTGTCGCGTCATGACCGAAACCGTCATCCAGGTAGAAAACATCGGTAAACGCTACATGCTTGGAACGGGTGGCGGCGGATCATCGCGCTACCACACGCTGGGCGAGAGCGTCATGGACGGTCTGCGGGCTCCCGGGCGGTGGCTGCGCCCAGCAACGGCCGGCGCGATCCCTGCCCTCCCCCGGAAGGACGATGAGTTCTGGGCGTTGGGCGACGTGTCCTTCACGGTCAAACGCGGCGAGGTCGTGGGCATCATCGGCCGCAACGGCGCGGGCAAGAGCACGCTGCTCAAGGTCCTCTCGCGCATCACCGAGCCCACCAAAGGCAGCATCCGTCTCAAGGGCCGCGTGGCTTCCCTGTTGGAGGTGGGCACGGGCTTCCACCCCGAGTTGACCGGCCGCGAGAACATCTATCTGAACGGGGCGATCCTGGGCATGCACAGGCACGAGATCAAAGCCAAGTTCGACGAGATCGTCGCGTTTGCGGAGGTCGAGCGTTTCCTGGACACCCCGGTCAAGCGTTACAGCAGCGGCATGTACGTGCGCCTGGCCTTCGCGGTCGCCGCCCACCTGGAGCCCGAAATCCTCATCGTCGATGAAGTGCTTGCCGTCGGGGACCAGGAATTCCAAAAAAAGTGCATGGGCAAGATGGATGAAGTCGCCAAGCGGCGGGGCCGGACCGTCCTTTTCGTCAGCCACAACATGGGCGCGGTCAACCAACTCTGCACTCGGGCCCTGCTGCTTCAAGGGGGACACCTGGTCTGCGACGACGTGACCCCCACCACGATCAGGCACTACCTCAATTCCGCTCCCGGCACAGACCCCTCGGGGAGCGGGCGCGCGACGCACGCCGGCAACCGTGGAAAGTCCATGCTGATCGCCAGTGCCGTGGCGCGGAATCCTTCGGGTGAACTCAAGCAAAGTTTCGGCATCGATGAGCCGATCACGCTCGACATCGCCTACGAGGTACGCGAAAGCGTGCGTTTCGCGGAGATAGGTTTCGCGGTGCGCGATGAGCGCGGACGGCGGATTTTTATCTCTGAAACCCCCGTTCCCGCCGCTGCCCGGCCCACGCGAGCCGAAAACGTGATCAGCACACGCATCCCCGCCAGCGTGCTGGTGCCGGGACGGTATTTTTTTACCTTTCACATCCATGTCCCCGGCGCACTCGGGATCGACTTCGCCGAGGACCTGCTCGTCGTCGATATTATCGACACGGGCTCCTGGTGCTCACGCTACGGAGACCTCGACTACGGCTGCGTTTTCGTGCATTGCGAATGGGATAGCCCAGCCGCGCTGAACGTCTGATCCGAGACGACAACATGGCCACCGTTCCTCGCGTCCTCAAACGTCTCGTCCCACCGCCCGCGCTTGCCCTGCGCCGCTGGTGGCGGGAGCGCAACTCGTTCGCGGCCCGGCTCCAGCGGGTCGGCGAAAAGGTGGCCCGGCACTGCGGGCGGATCGTGATGGCCGGTCCGTTCCGCGGGATGCGCTACGGCGGCGAATCGTTTTGCAGCGGGTACGCGCCCAAGCTGCTCGGCTGCTACGAGGCGGAACTCCTGCCGACCTTTGCCCGCATCCTGGCCAAGGATTATCCTTTCGTCGTGGACATCGGCGCGGCCGAGGGATACTACGCGGTCGGATTGGCGCGCAGCACGGAGCACATCCGGGTGCATGCCTTCGAGATCGACGATCATGCGCGCGGGCTCTGCGAAGAGAACGCACGGCTCAACGGCGTCTCCGGGCGCATCGTGCTCCACGGCGGCTGCGACCTCGCGGCACTGCGAGCCTTGCCCTGGGCGGGGCGCGGTCTGGTGATCTGCGACTGCGAGGGCTATGAAATCACGTTGATGGACCCCGAGGCGGTCCCCGCCCTGAAAACCTGCGACTTGCTCGTGGAGATGCACGATTGCTTCGACCCGCGGATCACGCCCACCCTGGTCGAACGTTTCCAGGGAACGCACGACATCCATTTGATGGCCACCGCCCCCCACGACCCGGCCGACTTCCCGGCCGCCCATTTCTTGCCACCCGAGGAACAGGTGCTGGCCGTGGACGACGGCCGGGCCGCGTCAATGCAATGGGCCTTCATGGAGGCCAGAGAATCCGGAGGAACAGCGTGACTTGCGACGTATGCTGACCCGGCTCAAATCCCGTCTGCGCAGACTCCTCGCCAATGCGCTCCAGACCTACCACCAGCGGGCGAGCTACACGTTACAGCGCGAGACCGGTCGCAACGCTGTCCTGCTCGGACAAATCCGCAACGCGCAACTCGCCGCCCTGGGCCGGTTGGAACGTCTGCGCGACGCCGAATTCCGCGTTTTCTCGCAGTTCGGCGAGGACGGGATTATCCAGTATCTCCTCCGCCACGTACCGATCGAAAACGACACGTTCATCGAGTTTGGCGTGGAAACCTACGACGAGGCGAACACCCGCTACCTCCTCGTCAACAACAACTGGCGCGGACTGGTCATCGACGGCGACCCGGCCCTGCCCGCGCACCTGCGGCAAAATCCCCTCTCCTGGCAGCACGAATTGACGGTGGTCAGCGCGTTCATCAACGCGGAAAACATCAACGAATTATTCGCACGACATGGGTTTCGCGGCGATCTCGGGCTGTTAAGCATCGACGTGGACGGCAACGACTACTGGCTGTGGAAGGCGATCACCGTCGTCTCCCCGCGGATCGTGGTTTGCGAATACAATTCGGTTTTCGGCGACCTTTATCCGGTCACAGTGCCTTACCGGGCGGATTTCCAAAAACGGCGGGCGCATTATTCAGACCTGTATTTCGGCGCTTCGCTGCCTGCTCTCTGTGACCTGGCGGAGGCGAAGGGATATACTTTCGTCGGTGCGACCTCGCAGGGACTCAACGCGTTTTTCGTCCGCAACGACCTCGCAGGCAGCCTGCCCCGTCCCACCGCACGGGAGGAATACGCCCGCAGCCGGTTCCGTTCGTCGCTCAATGAGCACGCGGAGTTGAACTTCCTCACGGGCGACGAGCGGCTGGCGGTTATCGCGGACCTGCAGGTCGAGGACACGCGTGCGGGCCAGCTTCGCCGCGTGGGCGACCTCGTGCGGCAGGAGCCTAATTGACGACGGGATGAAGATTGCCGTCTGGCACAACCTGCCCAGCGGCGGCGCGAAACGCGTCCTGCACTCCCATGTCGCCGGGCTCGTCGCGCGCGGCCACCACGTCGAGGCGTGGTGCCCGGGTTCGGCCGACGGGGGGTATCTGCCGCTGCGTGATCTGGTCGAGGAACACGTCCTGCCGTTGGACGGCTGGTCCGTCGGCACGCCATCCAACTGGGCGGGCCGCCGCCAGTTGCTCACGCGCGGCGCGAGCGTCATCGCGGCGATGGAGCGGCACTCCCGGCGGTGCGCGCAGGAGATCGCGCGCGGAGGTTTCGACGTGGTGTTCGCCAACACCTGCCAGCAGTTCGCCTCGCCCTTCATCGGCCGTTACGTGCCCTCGCCCAAGCTCCTCTACCTTCAGGAACCGGCCCGCATCTTGTACGAGGCGATGCCCGAACTGCCCTGGATCGCCCCCGTGGCCGCCGGGTGGAGTCCGCGCCGGCTGGCGCGTCGGGCCAAGGGCTATCTCCGCCTGGAAATGCTCCGGCGAAACGCCCGCGAGGAATTGACCAACGCCCGCGCCTTCGACACGATCCTCGTCAATTCGTTCTTCAGCCGCGAGAGCGTGCTGCGCGCCTACGGACTGGACACGCGCGTGTGCTACCTGGGCATCGACACGGGTCTCTTTCATCCGCTGCCCGGCGTGGTACGCCGCCGGTCCGTCGTCGGCCTGGCCGCGTTCTCTCGCACCAAGGGAATCGAGACGGCCGTCGAGGCTGTCGGCTGCCTGCCCGAACCGCGTCCGCCGCTGGTGTGGATCGCCAATTCCTCCACCCCCGCCTACATCGACGAAATGACCGCCCTGGCGCGGGCGCGCGGGGTGGATTTGCAAATCCGCCTGCGGCTGCCCGACCCGGAGGTGGTCCGCCTGCTCAACGAAGCGGCCGTCATGCTTTACACATCGCGTCTGGAGCCGTTCGGGCTGGCCCCGCTGGAGGCCAACGCCTGCGGCACGCCCGTCGTCGCCGTGGCCGAGGGCGGGGTGCGCGAAACGGTCCGCGACGGCGTCAACGGCCTGCTCTTGGACCGTGATCCGGAACGGATCGCCGCCGCGCTGGGTCGATTGCTGGACGCTCCCGCCGAAGCGCGCGCGATGGGCGAACGCGCCGCCGCGCACGTCGCCGCCGAGTGGGGCGTTGCACAAAGCGTGGATCGACTGGAAGCGGAGTTGGAACGGTGCGTCCGGCAGCACGGCGGGAAAACCTCGTGAGCGTGTGCGTCGTCCATCTGGTGTGGGCTCCGCTCGGGCTGGAGCCGTTCCGCCGGTTCGTGGCATCCTACCGCCGCCAGCCCGCCGGGGCCGCGCACCGTTTGCTCGTGGTTTACAACGGGTTCCAGCCGGGCGCGGACCGCGCGGACTACCGGAGCGAACTCGACGGCGTCGCCCATGCAGAGCGGGTGCTGCCCCGCCCGGTCCAGGACATCCCGGCGTACTTCGACGCCGCCGGGACGGCGGAGGAAAGCCGGGTGTGCTTCCTGAATTCGTACAGCGTTCTGCTCGCCCCGGACTGGCTGCGGAAACTCACCGACGCGCTGGACGGCCCCGGCATGGGCGCGGTCGGCGCGACGGGCAGCGCGCAAAGCCATCTGACGCACCTGCGCGCGGAGGGCTGGCCGCCGGCGACCCGGCGGTGGCGGCAGGGGTTCAAGGACGCGCGTTACCGCCTGGAATTGTTGCGCGCATGGTGGGAATTCCCCCCGTTTCCGAACCCCCACCTGCGCACGACGGGTTTCCTCATCGAGCGCGAACGATTCCTGAGCCTGCGCCGGTCGATCCGCACCAAACGCGCGGCCGAACGCTTCGAGAGCGGCTACGGCGGACTGACCGCCTCGCTGCACGCGCGCGGTCTGGGCGTCGGCGTCGTGGACCGTGACGGGAACTGTCATCCGCCCGGAAGTTGGGCACGAAGCCGGACCTTCCGCAGCGGTGCGCAGGAAAATTTGCTGGTGGCCGACAATCGCACCGGAGAATATGCCCTCGCCGACCCGATCCACCGGCTCCGGATGGCCCGTTGGGCCTGGGGTCCGGACGCCCTGCCACCGCCATGACCGGCAAACGCTTTTCCATCGTCCTGCCCGTGCGTAACGGCGGCGAACATCTCCGGTCCTGCGTGGCGAGCGTCCTCGCGCAGACGCTCGCCGACGGGTTCGAGCTGCTCGTCCTCGAAAACGCCAGCACGGACGGCACCGCCGAATGGCTGGCCACCCTGCGCGACCCGCGCGTGCGCCTGCACCCGGCCGACCGCCCGCTGTCCATCGAGGAAAACTGGGCGCGCATCAAAGCCATGCCGCGCGGGGAGTATATGACGGTCATCGGCCACGACGATCTGCTCGACCCGGATTTTTTGGAGACGATGGGCGCACTTATCGACGCTCATCCCGGGGCCGGGTTGTATTTCGCGCATTTCCGGCTGATCGACGGGGAGGGAAAATTCGTGCGCCACTGCCGGCCGATGCCCGCGCGGGAAACGGCCGGTGAGTTCCTCGCGGTGCGGCTGCTGAACTTCCGCGACACCTTCGGCACGGGCTACGTGATGCGTTCAGCCGACTACGACCGCGTCGGCGGCATCCCGCTCTACGAGAAGCTGATCCATTCGGACGATTCGTTGTGGATGCACCTGATGGAAGGCTCGTGGCGGGCCACCAGCCCGCGCGAACTTTTTTCTTACCGCTTGCACGAGCAGAGCGTCAGCGGCGGGACCAACCCTCTGGGCTATCTCGCCGCGTTGGAGAGTTACCAGGATGCGCTCGACGCGATGGCCCGGCGCGATCCCGGGGTGCGCGAGATGCTGGCGCGCTACGGACCGGAGGCGAATTTCCAGTTCGGCGAGTACCTGCACAAGCGGTTCATGCTCACGTCGCTGGCGGGCCGGGGGGCGTACCCGGCGGACGTGCCCGCGCGCCTGCGGCGGGTCCAGGAACGGTTCGCGGGCGGCGCGGGCGCTTTCCAGCGCAAACGGCGGCTGCGGTGGCTGGAACGGTTGTACCGATTTCCCGGCGGACGCTCCCTCTACCGTCTGGCGCGTGCGCTGGCGGCCTTTGCCGGGCAAGGGCATCGGCTGGCCGGTTGACACCCTGTTCGCAACGGCTATACATCGCGCACCGCCGCGCCGTCGGGGACGCGCCGGTTTCCGCCGTGAAAGTCCTTCTTGACCTGTCCATCCTCGGGGCCGCCGCCAACCCGCACCAGCGCGGCACGCAGGGGATTTTCCGCGTCGTCGAGCATACCGCCCGCGCGCTGACTGCCACCGCCGACGTGGAGCCGTGGTTCCACGCCCGGCAGAACCGCCTGGAGGCACGCCGGTATTTTGAAAAAAACCTCGTCCCGTCGGCCCGGCGGGACGCGCGCTTCGCCGAGCCGGCGCTGCCCGGCGGACGCCCGGTGGCCGGAGCGGCGACGTGGGCGGATGATTTCCTCTCCCGCCATTATCCTTTCGCGCCCTGGCGCTGGCTGGCCAGCGGACGGGTGCTCTGGGCGGGCGTGCGCTGGCTGCTGCGAGGCGTGGAACCGGCCGCGCTCGACCGTCTGGACATTTACCACAGCCCGACGGGACGTTTTCCTGCGTGGACGGCCCATCGGCCCAGGCTGCGCCGGTTCCTGACCGTTTACGACCTGATCCCGATCATCCGGCCGGATTTTTTCCCTCCGGACACCGCCCGGCACATGCGCGCGACCCTCGGAGGCATCACCGCGAAAGACTGGGTCCTTTGCATTTCCGAATCGACCCGGCGTGACCTGCTCGCGCATTACCCTGCCTGCCATCCCGACCGGGTGCTCGTGATCCCTCTGGCGGCCGAGGCTTTTTTCCACCCGGAAAACGATCCGGCCCGGCTCGCCGCGGTCGCCGAACGTCACGGTGTCCCGGCGGGGTGCCCGTACTTCCTGAGCGTTTCCACCCTGGAACCGCGCAAGAACTTCGAGACCGTCATCCGCGCCTACGCCCGCTTCGTGCGCGACGACCCGGCGCGGCCGTCCCGGCTGGTGCTCGTCGGCGGCAAGGTGCGCGCGGACACCCATCCGATCTTCGCGGCCCTGGACGCCGAGGGCGAGAGCATCCGGCAGCGGGTGATCTTCACCGGCTTCGTGCCGGACGACGATCTGGCTGCGCTGTACTCGGGGGCGCTGGCGTTCGTCTACCTGTCGTTCTACGAGGGGTTCGGGCTGCCGCCGCTGGAGGCCATGCAATGCGGCCTGCCGACGGTCGTCTCGGACGTGTCCTCGCTACCGGAAGTCGTCGGCGACGCCGGAATCAAGCTCGATCCGACCGACGAGACCAGCGTCGCCGCGGAGATGCGCTCCCTCTACCTCGACCCCGCCCGGCGGCAGGAACTCTCGGCGCGTTCCATCGTCCGCGCCCGGGCGTTCAGTTGGGAGCGGTTCGCCGAGGGGACGCTGGCGGCCTATCGGCTCGCGCTGGCGACGGACGCCTGATGCCCCCGGGCAGAGTCGGAGCTTGTGGGGCGCGAGCTTTACGGCGCGGACTTTGCCAACCGAGCCATGACCTTTTCCCGCGCGTTCCACCCCTCGTAACGCTCACGCCCCGGTCTGGCGCTCGGCCGGTCTGCTGTTGCTGATCCGCGGGAGGGGACACGCCCGGGCGGGCGCAATTTTCAGGCTGGAAATCACGTCCGGGTTGCTTCATCTTGGGCCGGCATGGCGCAAACGATCATCCTGGACAGCCGCATCCGAAGCCTCATCGTGCTGCTGCCCGCGCTGGGCATTGCGATGTGGATCGCCTCCGAGCTTTCCTCGGGCGAATTCCTCATCCCCCTAATGGTCATCATGGCGTTCGGCGCGCTGGTCTTTTTCAGTGTGTTCGTGCAGGTCGTCCGGGTCGAGGCCGCCGTGCTCAACATGCTGCTGGTCGGCTACATCGTCGGCAACCGGGGTTTCGCCGAGTTGACGCTCGCCAAGCCCCTTTACCCGGGCGAGATCGCCCTAGGGGTGATTTTCGTCGCCACGCTCATCCGCTACGTCCTCAGCCGCGAACTGCCCGATCTCAGCGGCCTGCTGGCCCGGCTGGTCCTGATTTATTGCGTGCTGGGCGCGGTGCGGCTGTTCCTGGACTACAGCACCTACCACATGGATGCCGCGCGCGACTCCGCGATGGTGTACTACAGCATCTTTTTTTTCCTGGGGCGGGAGCTGGCCACGCGGCCGGCCTCGAAGCTCATGCTGGAGCGGTGTCTGCGGTTCAGCTTCATTGCCCTGGTGCCTATCGCGCTGGTCCAGCGGTTGTTCCCCGAGACGTTCATGATCAACATCCTGAGCCAGAAGGATGATATTCTCACCACGTTCTCGGCGCTGGGGGTGTTCGTCCTCTACACCCGTCCGAACATCTACCGCTTCAAATGGCTGCGGGCCATGCTCATCCTTTTCTACATCGGTTACATCGCCATCGGGGTGACCCGTGCCTCGCTCGTCGGATTGATGCTTGGCGGCATCATTTTGCTCGTCGCCCGTCAGTGGAAATTCCTGTCGTACTTCGCCGTGGCCCTCGTGTTGGGCTTGACGGCGCTGGGCGGCCTGGCCTTCACGTACGGCAGTTCCAGCACCATCAGCCCCGAGGTGATGTTGGAAAAGTTCGAGTCGATTGTCGATGTCACCGGCACCAAGCAGTACAACAGCGATTTCGGCAACCTCAAGGCCAGTAACAACGAGTTCCGGCGCACGCTCTGGCAGTCTTTCTTTGACGACACGACCGAGAGCTCCCCGGTCTTCGGCCGTGGCTTCGGTTACGATTTCCTCGCTCGCTACCAGGACGTGTTCCGCAAGGGTGAATGGGGAAACCTGCGTTCCGCGCACAATTTTTACATCACGCTCTACGGACGGATGGGGATCATCGGCAGCATCGTTTTCCTGTTGATCACCTGGCAGGTCATCGTGGGCGGCGTCCGGGCGGGTCTGGCGGCCCGCGCGGGTTGGTTACCGTTGGAGGATTTGAGCTACTGGTGCGGGGCTTGGGCGATCCTGACAGCGGCCGTCTTCGGCGTCGTGCTGGAAGGGCCGATGGGGGCGACCGTCTTCTGGACCTTCCTCGGCGTCGGCGTCAGGACGATGCAAGCCGCCGCGGAGGAACGCCGGGAAGCCCTCGCGTCTCCCGACCTCGACCTCCAATTGCCGGCCATCGAAGAACCGCGCCGCCGGATCGGTCACCGCATGGCCCGATAGATTTCCAGCAACTGCTCGTAGTGCCGTTCCCAGGAGAGGGACGCGGCCTGCTCCCGGCCGGCGGCGACCCGGGCGGCGCGTTCGAGGGGATCGGTCAACAAAACGCGCAGGTGTCGGGCGGCCGTGCCGGGGTCGTCGGGTCCGAAATACAGCGCCGCCCCGCCGCCGACTTCCGGCAGGCTGGTGACGTTGGTGCAGACGACCGGGCAGCCCGCCGCCATCGCTTCGAGTACGGGAAAACCGAAGCCCTCGATGCGCGAGGGAAAAACCAGCGCTTCGGCACGTTGGTAGGCCGCTGCCAGCTCGGCGTCAGTCACGCGGCCCAGCTCGACGAGTCCTCCCGGACCCAGCACCGCAGTCAGTTCGTCGCGCAACGGTTCCGGCAACGGGACGCCGGCGCGCAGCAGCGTCACCCCCTCCAGCGTCCCGCCTGCCCGCAAGGCCCGGAAGACCGCCGGCAGGATTTGCAGGTTCTTGCGCTCGATGACGTGGCCCACGCTGACGATCACGCGCCGGCCGGCGAGCCCCGCCAGCCAGGCTGGCGCGTCCGCCGGGGGACGCGCGAAGCTGTCGATGTGGACGCCTTCGTAGAGCACGTGCAATTTCGCTGGCTCCAGACCCAGCAAGGCCATTGCCTCGTCAGCACTGTACCGGGACACGGCGAGCACCATGTCGGCGCGGTGGAGTTGATCGACGGTCCGCCGGAATCGCCGGGACTGGCTGGCGGTCAGGTCGCTCGGGTCGCGCAACGGAGCGAGATCGTGGACCGTGGCGATCTTGCGCACGCCGCGCGGCACGCGGGCCAGCAGGTGCGCGTAGGAGTGGTCGAGCACGTGGACGGTGTCCACCGACGGCGCGCGGGACCAGACCGCCGCCTGACACGGGTACCAGACGTACTTTTGCAAAATCCGGCTCCAACGCGGGCCGCGCTGGCTCCGCGCGGGCGGCGGCCCCAGCGGGCAGCGGATTTCCACGTCCGGGCGCTGGACGTTGTCCGCACGCTGGCGCTGGCGTTCGAGTTCGCGCCAGTAACGATCCATGCTGTCCGCCCCGGCCGAGGGATGCGCTGGCAGCCAGAGGACTCCGTGCATGGTTGAAAGACGAGAAGGTCCGGGCGCTCCGGACGCCCCGATAGTTGCCGCCGGGACCGCGCGAGTCAAGCGGGCACCCGCCCGGCCGTGGCGAAAAAGTACGCGCCCCGAGGTTGCAACCCGCCAGTGTTTCGAGTTGGTTCGTCCCGTTTTGAAGCTCGCCTTTTCGCTCCTCTGCGAACACCCCGGACGCAAAACCGGGCTGACGACCCTGTTCCACGAGTTCGTCTCCCACGCCCTGGCGCTCTACCCGGAGATCGACTGGATCGTCTTCGCCGGTCCCGGCCAGGAGTGGACGGTGGACTCTCCCCGCGTGCAGGTCGTGCGGCGTTATCCGGCCAACGACCACCTCGCGCGGCGGTTGTGCGCGGATCATTTCCTGGTGCCGGCGGCGGCGCGGCGGATGGGCGCGGCGGCCCTGCTGACGGTCGGGTTCGTGCCGTTGCGCAAATCGCTGCCGGTGGTGATGCACCTGTTTTCGCTCCAGCATCTCCAGGGCTCCAACCGCGTCGGGCTGGCCCGCGCGCTGTACCGCCGGCTGATCGTCAACCGCAGCGTGGATCGCGCGGACCGGATCATCGTGAACTCACGCTTCGCGGCCGACCAGTTCCTGCGTGTGTTTCCGCGGGCGGCCGAGCGATTGACGGTCAGTTACGAGGGTTTGCAGCACGAGCAATTCACGCCCGACGCGCCCGCAGACGAGGCGGCGGCTCTGGCGAAAGAATTTGGCGGCCTTGCGCCGGGCTACCTGCTGTGGGTGAGTAATTTCTACGCGTACAAACAGGCTGATCTGCTGCTGGCCGCCTACGCGAAGCTCTCCCCCGCACGCCGCGCCGCCCACCCGCTCGTGATGGTCGGCGGCGGCTGGTACGGCGGCATGGACGCCGCCCGCGCGCACACCGCCGAATTGGGGATCGCGGACGACGTGCGCTTCCTCGGCTGGATCGACGACCGCTGGCTCGCGCCGCTCTACCGCCAAGCCCGCGCGTTCTGCCTCGCCAGCCGGGAGGAAACCTTCGGCCGCTGCGTCGTGGAGGCGATGGCCTGCGGCACGCCGTGCGTCGTCAACCACATCCCCATCATGGACGAGGTCACGGGCGGCCACGCGCTGATCGTCGATTACGCGCGACACCGACGCCACCGCCCGCGCGCTCGACACGCTGCTGGGCGACGACGCCCGCCACGACCGCCTGCGCGCGGACGGGATCGAGTGGGTGCGGCAGTTCGATTTCGACCGACTGTCGAGCGAACGGCTCGACGCGATTCTCGGTTTCCTCGGCCGCCCGGCCGCGCCCGTGCCGGCAAGTGAGGCAAATGGGGGTTGACTTCGCGGGCGTGATTCTTCCTGTTGTCTGTCGGTATGGAACGGCTCAAACTGGCGCTGCGGGCGGTGGTCCTGCGCGTGGCGCGGCTGCTCGGCTCGCGCGTGGTCGATGCGCGCACCGGCCAGGTGCTCGGGCAGCGCGCTGGTGGTCGCGTTCCGCGGCCGGGTCCACGTGATCGGGCTGGACGCCATCGTCGTGCCGGTGTTCGTGCCGCAGGAGCGGCTGACGTACTGGAAGCAGGAACTGCGTTTCACCACGCATCCGCCGCCGGATTTCCCCCATGAGCCGGGTGCTTAACCTGTTGCTGACCCACCAGCCCGCCCCCGCCGTGGCGCGGATGCTGGCTGGTGGCGCGGGTACTGCCCCGTCGAGGACGTGCTCCTCGTCTTCAGCGGCACGGAGGAGGCGCTCGCGCGGATCGCCCATCCGCACAAAATCCGCGTGGACGACGCCCGCCTGCGCACCGTGCGCCACGCGCACGAACGGCAAAGCTACGGCGGCGGTCTGGCGCGGGGACCTCGCAATGGCTGGCGGAGCACGGGAGCGGTTTCACGCACGTGCATTTCGCGGAGTACGACCAACTGCCGCTCGTCGCGGGGTTCAACGCATTGCAGGTCGCGCGGCTGGAGGAGGAACGCGCCGACGTGCTTGGCTTCCAGCTCGGGCGCGTGGACGGCACCAATCAGCCGCACCTGCTCTACCACCTGCTGCAGCCCGGTTTCATGGAACACTGGGCGAGCTTCAGCGTGCGGCCCGACCCGGGGGTGGTGCTCTCGATGTTCGGCAGCGGGTCGTTCTGGACGCGCGAGGCGTTCGACGCCGTGGCGCGCACGACCGAGCCGTTCCCGATCTACCTGGAGCTTTATCTGCCAACGACCGCGCACCATCTCGGCTATCGTCTGCGCGACTGGCGCGAACAGAACCGGCACATCCGCAGTCTGGGCAACTTCGTGGACCGCATCGAACAGGCCCGCCGCGACGGGGCCTGGACGCTGCATCCGGTCAAAACGATGTGGAACGAGCCTTCTTAACACGCCTGCTGCCATGGCCTCGCGTAAGGAATGCACATGCCGCAAAAGGAAATTGGTGACCCTCGGAATGAACAATAAATGCGCGGCAAACTGACAAACGCGGTCTTCTGCGGGGAAACACCAATGAGCCGGTCATCGGACAATCCTCGCCACGAATTATGCGCGTGGACGCATGGAGAGAAGCCCGTGAGGGAGAAAATGAGCATCCCATTGGACAACCCAAAGCGAACCGATAACTTGAAGGGTTCTGCGTGTCGGCATGCCGCGTTTTTTCCCGAACGCTCACAAATCATCGCGCCGACCCCGGCAAATAACTACCGTCCAGATCTATGCAGGAGATAAAGGCTCATACTGGCCTGCGTGGAGTGGCTGCCGTGGTCGTCATGCTTGTCCACTTGTCCCTCGGTTATTTCTTCACGAATTTTGACGCCGTTGAGCGATTTTTACCCAATAATCAAGCGGTAGATCTCTTCTTCGTACTCTCCGGATTTATCCTGGCTTATGTCTACGCTGGCCCCGGCGAAATCCGCCCGCGCGGCGGTTGGTGGAACTATCATCTCGCACGTTTCGCTCGAATTTATCCGCTTTACCTTGGCACATTGTTATCCTTGAGCATGATGGCGCTGGTGATGCTGCACTATCACCGGATCAACGAAGATAATTATCACCTCACCGATTTTTTTCGGCAGTTGTTTCTCATCAATTCCTATCCCGTCATCGGCACCGGTCAAACATGGAATTATCCTGCTTGGTCAATCGGCATCGAATATTTGGCCTACGTTGCCATTTTCCCGTTGTTCCTGAAATGGCGTCCGGCCCGGATCTCCGCCGTTTTTTCCTTGGCGTGCATCGGCTTGCTGACCTTGGCCGAGATTTACTGCCTCCATGGCGTGAAACTTTGGCAAGAGATGCAGCACACGCTTTGGCTCGGAGTGATGAGAGGGATCGTTGGTTTCGGATCGGGTTGCCTGCTGCATGATCTCTTTACGTATCATCCAGGATGCACGTCGTTCTTCCAACGACGCGCCACGTTCTGCGTGGGCGTAGTCCTGACGGTGATCGCATTGTCCGGATATGGGTGGATCTCGGGATGGTGGTTATTATTGACGTGGCCTCCACTCGTGCTTTCGCTCACTTCTGCATCCGGGTGGCTGGGGCGGATGCTTTCTACGCGCGTGGCGTTGTTTTTCGGCAACATCTCGTACTCGCTCTACATGTTGCATGCCGTGGTCGGAAAGATGGCGACCGCTACATTCTACCGCACCCCGAACCTACTGCCGACGCCTTGGCGGGAACTCTTTGGCGTGGCATTTCTATTGTCTATAGTGCTGTTGGCTTGGCTGTCGTTCCGCTTTTTCGAGATGCCGGTGCGTTTCTGGCTGCGCACGAGTTTGCACCGCGCACCGGTGAGCGCCGGTCCACCAAGCGCCGCTTTGACTGGCGGCGAGAGTGTCAGACACGGAGGATGAAAGGAAGGACCGCCGCCTTGCCAGAGAGTGCGGAGTGCTGAATCCACGCGGGATGAGAGCGGATGGCTATGGCGTGAACTCCCCTACTGCGACAGCGGTGTGGAGATCACCGGGCACGCAGGCACGACTGGCAACCTCGCGTCCCCTGCAATGGCTTTTCCTCAATGCTGGTCTGACGACGCCTCGTGAATTTCCGAAAAGATGTCGTCGAGCGATTTCGTGATGCCCCAGCCGGGGTAATGCGACTGCATCTTCGTCAGATCGCTGATGTAACAGATGTGGTCGCCCTCGCGCGCCCTATCCACGTATTCGTAGCTCATCTTCCTGCCCGAGAGCGCCGCCGCCCGCTCGAACGCTTCCAGGATCGACACGCTGTTCGCCCGGCCGCCGCCGATGTTGTACACCTCCCCGTAGCGCGGCCTCTCGTAAAAACGGTGGATGAAGCTGGCCACGTCAAACGCATGAATATTATCGCGCACCTGCTTGCCGCCGTAGCCGAACACCTTGTACGTCCGCCCGATGACGTTGCACTTGATGAGATAGCTCAGGAACCCGTGGAGTTCGACGCCGCTGTGGTTCGGGCCCGTCAGGCAACCGCCGCGTAACGCGCAGCACTTCAACCCGAAATACCGCCCGTACTCCTGCACCATCACGTCGGCGGCCACCTTGCTGGCCCCGAAGAGACTGTGCTTGCACTGGTCGATGGAAAACGTCTCCGCGATCCCGCACGCGAACAGGGGATCATCGTAGTCCCACCGGGTAGCCAATTCCTTGAGCGCGATGCGGTTGGGCCCATCGCCGTAGACCTTGTTGGTGCTCATGTGCACGAACACCGCCTCGGGCACATGACGGCGGGTGGCCTCCAGGAGGTTCAGCGTACCGCCCGCATTGACATCGAAGTCGTCAAAGGGCCGCGAGGCCGCGAGATCGTGGCTGGGCTGCGCGGCGGTGTGGACGATCAACCCGGGCCGGAGCTGCTCCAGGCACGCCGCGACACCCGCGCGGTCGCGGATGTCGAGTTCGTGGTGTTGGAAAGCCTCGTGGGTGGCCAGCAGGCGTTTCTGGTTCCAGCGGGTGTCGCCGGCCGTGCCGAAAAAATCGGCCCGCATGTTGTTGTCCACGCCGTGGACCGTCCAGCCGAGGCGGATAAAAAATGCGACGACTTCCGAGCCGATGAGGCCCGAGGAACCGGTAACGAGTGCGGTGGGCATCGGAGTTTTGCCAACGTCTGGACATTGTGCGGATGGGTCAAGCTCCGTTTGCGCCCGACGCGCCGGGGCGATCAGGCCTCTTCGAGCGGATACTTCCGCAAACCGGTCAATTGCAGCAGGATTCGCACGACGAAAAGCGGGTTATAGACTAGGTATCGATAGGCCAGCCGCCGGGGTTCCTGCGTCAGACGGTAGAGCCATTCGAAGCCGCTGCGCTGCATCCAGCGGGGAGCCTGGCGCACGTGACCGGTCAGCAGATCGAAGGCCGCGCCGACGCCGAGCATCACCTTGACGCCACGCAAGGTTTCCAAGGAAGTAGCCATGAACTTTTCCTGCTTGGCACCCCCAGGCCGACCCAGAAAAAATCCGGCTGCAACTCGTCCGTCAGCGCCTGCAAGTCCGCGCGTTCGCCGGCGTCGAGTTCGCGGAACGGCGGGGTGTAGGTGCCGACCACCCGCACGCCCGGGAAACGGTTTTCCAACGTGCGTTTGAGGTCTTCCGCCACACCTGGCTTGCCGCCGTAAAGGAAATGGGTAAAACCCTCTTCCACCGAGTGTTCACAAAGGTTGAGCATCAGGTCGGGTCCGTAGACCCGATCCATCGTACGGTGACCGCGCAGCTTGCCCAGCCAGACCATCGGTACGCCGTCCGGGGTGGAGAGCAGCGCACGATTGAAGATTCGCCGGTAGGCGGGGTCCTTGCGCGCCTCGCTGACGCTGTGGACGTTGGTGACGGTCACGTAGCCGCGCCGGTGGCTGCGGGCGGCGTCGAAGAGGATTTGCCGTGCGCGCGTCTGGTCAAGGACGCTGATGCCGACCCCCAGCACGTTGATGCGTTCGGGCATGGAAAGCGGGAACGGCATGTCGGACCGTTAGCCAAAAAACCCCGGGCCACGCACCCGCGCGGTCGCACTATCCACGCGACCACCACCGGCTGCGCCGACCCGCGCGGTCCCTACTGTCCGCCGCCGATGCGCGGGTCGTTGGCGAGCGTGCCGAGGCTGGCCCTTGCCTTCCCAGCCTTGCGGCTTGTTCCAGGGGACGTTGCTCACCCGGTCGTCCCGGGAAGCATCGCCGTCCGGTCAACGGGCACGTCGTCGGTCACGCATCCTGAGAGCATCGTCACGGCTCCCACCAGACCCAGGCCGGCAACACGAGACGGCGGCCCGCCGCACCTGCCAACCACGAAGACAATTTTTTCATATCGAAGAGTTCTAGCTGCCCCCTGCAAAAACCACGGCGTCGCCCGGCTGCACGCTGACGCCTGCCGGGACGGAGTTCGGCACGATGTCCGCCACGGACTGCGAAGGCTCAACCGAAGTGATCCGCACCCGGCCCACCATGCTGCCGCCGCGCTGGATGATCATCGTCGCGTTGTTGTTGACGCCGTTGCGGTTGCCCAGGTTGAGCACCACGAAATTCCAGTTGCGGTCCACCGCGAGCACCCGGCCCGCGCAGGCCATTCATCGGCCTGGCCGTTCGCGCATGGCCGACTGCTCGCTGGTAAACCTGCGTCTGCGCCTGCGCGCTCTTGAGCTGGCATTCCAGACCATCCTTGACGACCTTCAATTCGGCCCGCTGGTGTCGTGGCTCTTTCGAGTTCCTCGGTCACGCCGGGAGCCGGGGTCATCGTGGGCGGCGGGGTCGCGGCGGCCAGTTTGACGTTGAGGTCGGCGATCTCGCGTCCTTGGCCGTCGATGCTCTTCGGTGGCCGTGTCGACTTGCGCGTTGAGGTCGGTGACCTGCCGGTGGCGTGGCGGTGACTGCGTTTGCAGGTCGCTGGCCTTGGTGGCGGCCTCGGCGGCGGCTTCTCGGCCTTCTTCTGGGCGGTCCTTGGCCTTGGCGCGCGTCGCTCTGGGCGGCGGTCGACTGGGCCTGCGCGTGGGCGATCTCCGCCTGCTTGTCGGCCAGCTTGTTCTTGTTGAGAAAGCTCAGACCGAGGAGCCGAACGCAAGCAGCAGGACGAGCGGAGGCAATGAGAAAATCTTGGGCATGATGACGGGGAGGAGGGATGGAACGGTCTGCATACGCGGCAGTCCGGGCGCGAGACGGCCGCGGATCCGGGCGGAAAATCGCCCAGTAAGTAATGGAAAAACCCGCCGCTGGCAAGCCTTTGCAGGCCGGACGAGAAAATTCCGTAAATTTCCGCGGTTGCCAGGCGGCACAGGGCGGGTTCTAGTGGCCGTGCCAGGGACTATGGATGAAAGCCTGACAAACCCCGCCAGGGCCGGAAGGCAGCAACGGTAGTCTGAGCTTGCTTGCCGTAGCTCTCTGGTCTTTTTCTTTCCGACGGCGACTTGCCCGCGCCCGGGCGCGACCGCGCCCGCTTCGCTCGTCTCCCGCCATGGAAATCCTCGTCACCGGCGGCGCCGGCTTCATCGGCTCGCATCTGGTCGAAGCGCCTGCTCGCCGACGGCCACGGCGTCGCCGTGCTCGACGACTTCAACGATTTCTACGATCCGCCATCAAGCACGCCAACCTCGCCGCCGTGCGCGGGCAGGTCGAACTCCACGAGGTCGATCTGCGCGACGCGGAGGAGGTCGCGCGCGCGGTGGGCCGGGGAGGTTCGACGCCATCGTCCATCTCGCCGCCCGCGCGGGCGTGCGGCCGTCGATCCACGAGCCGCGCCTGTACGTGGACACGAACATCACCGGCACGCTCAACCTGCTCGAAGCCGCGCGCGCGGGCGGGGTGCGGCGGTTCGTGTTCGCGTCCAGTTCGTCGGTGTACGGGCTGTGCCACGACCTGCCCTTCCGCGAGGACATGCCGCTGCCGGGCACGATCAGCCCCTACGCCGCCACCAAGCTCGCGGGCGAGCAGCTTTGCTCCAACTACGCGCACCTCTACGGCCTGCGCGCGGTGTGCCTGCGGTTTTTCAACGGCCTACGGCCCGCGCCAGCGGCCCGACCTGGCGATCCACCAGTTCACCCGGCGCATCCACCGCGGCCAGCCGATCGACAGTTCGGCGACGGCTCCGCGCGGCGCGATTACACCTACATCGACGACATCGATCCAGGGCGTCGTGGCGGCGCTGGATTACGACGGCGCCGCTTTTCGACATCTTCAACCTCGGCGAAAGCGCGACGACCGCGTCTGCGCGACCTGATCGCGGCTGATCGAGACCGCCCTGGGCAAGCACGGCGCGCGATCCAACCGCCTGCCCGAACAGCCCGGCGACGTGCCGCTGCACCTGCGCGGACATTTCCAAGGCCCGCCGGCTGCTCGGCTACCAGCCCGCGACGCCGATCGCGCGAGGGCATCCCGCGATTCGTGGAATGGTACCTCGCCTCCGAGCAAATGCACCGGCGCGACACGCCGCCGCGCGCGGGCCAGGCAGTCGGGTCGGCCGCGTCGAGTATGACACGGGACCGCTTCCCGGCCGACGACGTGGTGGAACTCTTGCAGGCGCTCGTGCGCGTGCCGCAGCGTCAACCCGACGGGCGACCCCGGCGTGGACGCGTCGACACCGGCGAGGCGCGCTGCGCGGAATGCGTCGCCGAAGCGCCTGGCGGACCTGCGGCGCGCGGGCCGAGCTGCAGGAAATCCTGCCCGGCCGGCCGAACGTGCGTCGGCCGTTTCCCCACCGACCGGCCCGGCAAGCCGAAGCTGCTGCTCTGCCCGCACCTCGACACGGTGAGCGTGCGCGGGATGACGATCGATCCCTTCGCCGCCGAACGCCGCGACGGCCGGATCTACGGCCGCGGCGCGTGCGACACCAAGGGCACGATGGCCGCGATGCTCTGGGCGCTGGGCGAACTGCGCGACGACCTGCCGCGGCTGGCGCACGAGGTCTGGTTCGCCGGGCTGATGGGCGAGGAGGCGGGCAACGAGGGCGCCGCCGCGCTGGCGGCGGACGTTCGCCGGACGGCGATTTCGCGCTGGTCGGCGAGCCGACGCGGCTGCCACATCGTCCACACGACCAAGGGCGTGACGTGGCTGCGGCTGACACGCGGGGCCGCGCCGCGCAAACGCCACGCCCGAGCGCGGCGAGAACGCCGATCTACAAGATGGCCGACGTGATCCGCTCCGTCCGCGACGAACTTCTGCCCGGCGTTTGCCCGCGGTGGCGGACCCGGTGCTCGGGGCGCGCGACGGCGAGCGTCGGGCACGATCCGGCGGCGGCAGCAAGATCAACATCGTGCCCGAGAGCCTGCGCGGTGGAACTGGACCTGCGCACCGTGCCCGCGCAGGGCCGGGCGGGTTTCGTGGACGAGGTCGCGCGCGGTCCTGCGGCGGGCGTGCCCGGATCTGGAAGTCGAGCACATGCGCAGCCACCGCGCCGCTGCGACACGGCGCCGGACCACCCGTGCATGCGGGCGCTGGAAGCGGCGGGCGGGCGGTGCGTGGGCGCGCCGTGGTTTTGCGACGGCAGCGTGCTGCAGGCGGGGGGGATTCCGGCGGTGGCGGCGGGGCCGGGCGACATCGCGCAGGCGCACACCGCCGACGAATGGCTCGCCGAGGACGACCTGCGCGCGGGGGTGGAGTTTTACAAGCGGTTCCTCGCGCAGATGTGAGGCGCAAGCGTCGGTGGATGGCGTTTTCCGAACGGCATTGGTCAGGGTGCGGCGCTGCCGCCCGGATAAAACACGTGCCTGCGGCACAAACGGAACCAATGCCGTTCGGAGAACGCCATCCACCTCGGAATGACCGGGCCTACCGGGTCTCGCGGGCGATCATCCGGACCCTGCTGTCCGGTTTCATCCGGCGGCGGCTGCACGGCGTCGAGAACATCGCCACACTCCGGCGGCAGCGGGGGGCGTTCATCCTGGCGTCCAGCCATATCAGCCACTTCGACGGCCCGATCCTGACCATGACCGTCCCCGGGGCCATCGACTGGCTGACGGCGGCCGAGTTCTTCCGGCCCGGCGGACTCGGGACGTGGATGCGCCGATCCGGCGGCATCCCCGTTTCCCGGGGCGGGAACGTTCTCGGCGCGGTGCGCGAGTCCCTCCGGCGGTTGCGGCGCGGGCGGGTGCTCGGCATCTTCCCGGAAGGCGGCATCCGCGCGGGAGCGGCCTCGGTCCTCGAAGGCGCACCGACGATGCGCGGGACGGCTTGGCTGGCGCGGCGCGAACGCGTCCCGGTGGTGCCGTGCGTGATCCTCGGCACGGATCGTTTGTACGTCGCGCGCCACTGGCGTCCGTGGCGCGGGCGGGTGCCGGTGTGGATCGGTTTCGGCCCGGCGATCCGGCCGGAAGAATGGGCGGACGCCCCGCCCGACCTGCTCGGAGAACGACTCCGGGCCCTTTACGCGGAGATGACACGGGTCTTTCAGTTGCAGCCGGACGATTTGCCGATGACTTCTCAGGGACGGAACGGGCAAACAGAACTTTAACATGCCGCCCCGCCACCTCCAGCGCACCATCGACCAGCCCGCGCGGTCGCCGGTCCCGGCGTGGCGGGCGCGGGCGGGGGCCTGGGCGGCGGACACGTTCACCCTCGCGGTCCTCAACCTCGTCCAAACCCGCCAGAGTGCGGCACGTCACTACGCCGGCGGAGTTCGCCGCCTACGCCGCCGCGCACGCCGACGATTCCCTGGAGGTTTACTATTCGGCCCCACCCGACGCTGGGTCGGAGGAACCCATCCTGCCCCCTGCCGACGCCGCGCCGTGCCTGGACAGCGCGGCCATCCCGGTCGCTTACCCGGTCGTGTGGCAGAGTCCGTACCCGAGCGGGTTCGCCGCCAACGACCGCGCGCGGGTGGATTTCTTCCCCGCCACCCGCCACTGGCCGGCCGCCCCGACGGTGTTCATCCTCCACGCGCTCATGTCCGCTAGCGACCTCGGCTACCGGATGTGGGCGCGGGCATTTGGCCGGCGCGGATGGAACGCCTGTTTCGTCCACCTGCCCTACCATTACAGCCGCAGGCCGCCGAGGATTTTTCAACGGTGAACTGGCCATCGGCAGCGACATGGTGCGCACGGTCGAGGCTTCCGCCAGGGCGTCAAGGAACTGCGCCAACTCCGCCGCGCGATGCAGCGGGCGGGCGGGCGGGACTTCGGCCTGTGGGCGACGAGCTACGGCGGCTGGATCGGCTCGCTGTGGAGTTGCGTGGAAGGCGGCTTCCGTTTCATTGCGCTCGTGCAACCCATCATTGACTCACTCGACGTGATCTGGCGCAGCCCGGCCTCTCGCGCGATCCGGCGGCAACTGCGCCGCACCGGGGTTACCCCCGATTCGCCGGGGATGCCGACCCTCATGCGGCTCGGTTCGGCGGCGCTGCACCGTCCGCTCGACGACGCCCGGCGCGTGCTCCTGCTGGCCGGGGACTACGACACGCATCGTGCTGCCGGAAAGCCTGCGCGCCCTGAGCGAACGCTGGGCGGGCTCGCGCTACATCCGCGGCCCGCAGGGACATCTCGGCTTCACACTGATGCCCGAAGCGTTCCGGCAGTTGAAAATCGGCGGCTTCCTGTGAAGGCCCTCAGCGATTTTCTGGCGCGTGCGATTTTGCGCAGCCCTGACGAGGGATTGTAGGCGAGTACGACTCTTTCCGCAGCCCCGGCAGGGGCGGCAGAGAATAGCCCACGGCGCGAGCCGTGGGGAATGGCTCTCCTCATGCCACAGCCCCGGCAGGGGCGTAAGAAAACCCGCGTGATTGCCCGGAGTAGCGTGCATTTTTCTTACGCCCCTGCCGGGGCTGGCACGCTTTTGGATGACTTTCCCCACGGCTCGCGCCGTGGGCTGATTCTGCCGCCCCTGCCGGGGCTGCGGAAAGCCGCGCGGGATGAAACCTTATCTTCCCGATTGCCTCGGCCACACCACGACGAGATATAAAACCGCGCCGAAAACGTATGTGCACAGCAGCACGACCACCCACACGATTTTCTCCCGCCCCGCGACCCGCCCGGCCTTCAAGCAGTCCAACAGCATCCACAGCCAGAAAACCGTCGCCAGCAGCCAGACGACGCTGAACGCGAGGAAGCCGACTTCGGGGAACGGGGCGTAGGCCGGCAGTTGCGCGAGCATCGACCTGCGTTTTAATTGGGAGCCCGACCCGATAGCAACCTTTCCCTTTTCCGTACCCATGAGCGAAACCCGCAGCCCCAGGCCGCCAAAACCGCCATCAATCCCCGCCGCGACCAGGATTTCCCCGAGTGGTACCAGCAGGTCGTCAAGGCCGCCGACCTCGCCGAAAACAGCGACGTGCGCGGCTGCATGGTCATCAAGCCGTGGGGCTACGGCATCTGGGAAAACATGCAGCGCCAGCTCGACGGGATGTTCAAGGCACACCGGCCACCAGAACGCGTATTTCCCGCTGTTCATCCCGCTGTCCTACCTCGAAAAGGAAGCGGCGCACGTCGAGGGCTTCGCCAAGGAATGCGCCGTGGTCACGCATCACCGGCTCGAAGTCGGCGCCGGACGGCAAGACTGCGTCCCGCGCCCTCCGCGCAACTGACCGAGCCGCTCGTCGTCCGGCCCACGAGCGAGACGATCATCGGCGCGACGCTACGCGAAGTGGGTGCAGTCCTACCGCGACCTGCCCATCCTCATCAACCAATGGGCCAACGTCGTGCGCTGGGAAATGCGCACGCGCCTGTTCCTGCGCACGGCCGAATTTCTCTGGCAGGAGGGCCACACCGCGCACGAGACCGAGGCCGAGGCGCTGCGAGGAAACCGAGAAGATGCTGGGCGTGTACGAGACGTTCGTGCGCGACCATCTCGCCATCCCGGTGTTACGCGGGCGAGAAGACGCGAGAGCGAGCGGTTCCCCGGCGCGGTGCAGACGCATTGCATCGAGGCGATGGTGCAGGACCGCAAGGCGATCCAGGCGGGCACGTCGCATTTCCTCGGGCAGAATTTCGCGCACGCCAGCGGGCATCAAGTTCCAGTCGCGCGCGGGCAAGGAGGAGTTCGCGTGGACGACGAGCTGGGGCATGAGCACGCGGCTGATCGGCACGCTCATCATGGCGCACGCCGACGACGACGGCCTCGTGCTGCCGCCGCGCGTCGCGCCGACGCACGTCGTCATCCTGCCCATCACGCCGAAGGAGGACACGCGCGCCGCCGTGCTGGAAGCCGCGCACAAGCTCGCCGCGCGCATCCGCGAGGAGATTTTCCATCGACGCGCCGCCGGAAGTGGAGGTGGACGCGCGCGACCTCAACGGCGGCGTGAAAAGCTGGGAGTGGATCAAGAAGGGCGTGCCGATCCGCGTGGAGATCGGTCCGCGCGACCTGGAAAAAGGCACGGTCGCCGTCACGCCGCCGCGACAAGGGCGTGAAGGAAAAAGAGTTCCTGCCGATGGAGGAGTTCGCCAGCCGCGTGCCGGGTATGCTGCAGGCGATCCAGACGAACCTCTACGAGCGCGCCCTGGCCTACCGCGACGCGCACACGCGCGACATCGACACGACGGAGGAGTTCTACGCGTTCTTCACCGCCGAAGAACGCCGACAAGCCCGAGATCCACGGCGGGTTTCGCCCGCGCGCATTGGGACGGCACGGCCGGAGACGGAGGCGAAGATCAAGGAGGACCTGAAGGTGACGATCCGCTGCATCCCCGCCGACGCGCCGGAAGAGGAAGGCGTCAGCATCGTCAGCGGCCAGCCGAGCCAGCGGCGCGTGTTGTGGGCGAAGTCGTATTGACCGGCAGCGCCGGTCGTCCAACCAAGGTAGGGTTGCCTCTCCGAGGCAATCCAAATATTTCCGGCGAGGCGCGCCGCGCGCACGGAAACCGTCCAAGCCAATCTTGGGACGGCTCGGAGAGCCATCCCTACCTTGTTTGGAACGCCGCTGATGCGGCGGGAAGTCCGCGTTTTCTAGCGTCCATGAATAAGCGCAAAATCGCTGCGTCTATCCTAACAGCTCAATGTTAGTCCGCGGTTAACTTTCACACCGCAAAAAACCTCCATGAAAAAACTCCTGCTCCTCGGCGCTGGATTGCTCAGCCTCTGCACGGTCGGCCTGACTACGGCCAAGGCCGGTCCTGACGACAACTACTATCGTCGCGGGGACGACAACTATTATCGTCCCCGCACCGAGTACCGCGAACGCCACTATGACGAGCGCGACGACTATCCGCGCCACCACGTGGTCGTCCGCGAATACTGCGCACCCCGCTACTACGTGGACGATTGTCCTCCGCGCTACTACTATCGCCGGCCGCACGTTAGTTTCTTTCTGCCCCTGCCGCCGCTCCCGTTGCCACCGTTTTGATTCCGGCGCGGGACGGCCCGCCAGAATCGCGCCGCTTCATCCGCGCTTGCTGCTCACGGCGAGGATTTCTTCCAGGACCTGTTCGCTCGTTGCACCCTCGGCCTCGCCCTCGAAATTCAGGATGATGCGGTGGCGCAACGACGGCAGCGCCGCCTTGTCGATGTCCGCGCGCGAAACGTGGTAGCGGCCGTCGAGCAACGCGTAGATTTTCGCCGCCAGGATGAGCGCCTGCACTCCGCGCGGACTCGCCCCGTAGCGCACGAATTTCTTCGCCAGCGGCGCGGCCCCGGCGTTCTCCGGGTGCGTGGCCAGCACGAGCGCGATGGCGTGCGACTGCACCTCGCGCGTCATCGGCACCGTCGCGCACGATCTCGCGCATGGTCAGCACCTCCGGGCCGTCGATGACTTTTGCGATGCGCGGCGCGTCCGTCTGCGTCGTGCGGTCGAGGATCGCGTGGAGATCGTCGGCGGTCGGGAAGGTGACGTTCAGCTTGAAGAGGAACCGATCCAACTGCGCCTCGGGCAGCGGATAGGTGCCTTCCATTTCCAGCGGATTTTGCGTGGCCAACACCATGAAGGGTTCGTCCATGCGGTGCGTTTCGCCCGCGACGGTGACGTGTTTTTCCTGCATGGCTTCGAGCAGCGCGCTCTGGGTCTTGGGCGTCGCGCGGTTGATCTCGTCGGCCAGGAGGATGTTGGCAAACACCGGGCCGGGTTGGAACTGGAAACTTTTGCGCCCGTGTTCGTCCTCGCGGATGATGTTCGTGCCGATGATGTCCGAGGGCATCAGGTCGGGCGTGAATTGCACGCGCGAGAATCTGAGGCTCACCGCGTCGGCAAGCGTGCGCACGAGCATCGTCTTACCCAATCCCGGGACACCCTCCAGCAGCACGTGGCCCGCCGGCGAAAAACGCCACGAGCACGGCCTCGATGATCTCGCCCTGGCCGACGATCATGCGTCCGAGTTCATCGCGCACGCGCGCGAAACGGGTGCGGAATTGTTCGGTCTGCGCGGCGGGGTCAGAGGAGGTCATGGAAGAAATAGCGGGAATGAGAATGGCTGTAATCGACCGCAGGTTGAGTGTAACGTTCAACGATCACCCGCCGGGTTCGGCAGCCCCGGCAGGGGCGGAAGAGGTTAGCCCACGGCGTGAGCCGTGGGAAGGATCATCTGAAAGCGCCAAAGCCCCGGCAGGGGCGGAAGAAAAGCGGCACGGTTGTTCTACAGGGCGCACGTCTTTTCTTACGCCCTTGCCAGGGCTGGACGCATTGATTCCACGATACCCACGGCTCACGCCGTGGGCTAACTTCTTCCGCCCCTGCCGGGGCTGCCAGAACGACGTAAACCACCCATCGTTGTGTAGGTGACGCTGCTTGCCTCTCGCCGGGGTCATTCCTTCGGCCGGATGTTCTCGAAATAACGCCGGATGTAAAAACGCGAACCCAGCGGGATGTTTTCCTGTTCGACGGTTTCCTGCGCGGCGGGGGCCAGCACGTCGTAAAGCTCCTTATAACGCCGCCCCGCCCTTGCCGGACCACCGCCGCCGGCCGCCGTCAGTTCTTGAAGGGATTCGCCTTCGCCCAGCAGACCTTCCAGGCGTTTCGCGTCGCCTTGTTTGGCGGCATCGGCGGGCCGGTCGCCGTAGAGTTTATCCGGGTGGCCGGAGTCGTGCTCGCTGCCGGGCATCCCGGAAGGGTTCTGGCCCGGGTTCGGGTCGCCGGATGGATTCTTGCCGAAGGATTCGACGGCCGCCAGCGACTGCCGACCCTCGTCTTGTCCATCCTGGGGTTGCCCCGGCGATTGACCGTCACCGTCGCCGGGGCGCAGTCCGTCCTTCATGTTTTCCAGTGAGTTGATGAGGTCTTGCAATTGCTTCTCGTTCATCGGCTGGCCACCCTTGCCATTGGAAGCTTGTTGCTGCTGCGGACCGTCTTTGCCCTGACCGTTCTGACCCGCACGCCGCAGGAGGTCCGCCAGACGCTGGAGCGCCTGCTGGCTGAGTTGCGGCTGGCCGGACTGCGCGCCCTGGGCGGCCTGTTCCATCTGGCGGGCCACCTCGTTTTTTTCCTGTTCGGTGAGCTTGGCGGATTGCTCCTGCATCGACTGGGCAAGTTGCTGGAGCGCCTGCGAGGCGTTGCCTTGCTGCTGCAACTGCTGGAGGAGTTGCTCCAACTGCCCGGCGGCCTGTTCGAGGTGGCCGTTTTTGAGGGATTCGGCGGCGTCACGCGAAGGTTCGCTGGCCGCCAGCGCGGCGGCGAGCGCGGACAGTTCGCCGGGGGAAATTTTGCCTTCCTGACGGGCCTGCTTCATGGCGTTGAGCATCGCTTCGAGCGAGGAAATTTCCTTGAGCGCGCTTTTGCGGCGGTCGTCGTCAGTTTCGCGTTCGCCGGTTTTGAGACGCGCGGCGCTTTTCTTCATCTCGTCGGCGATTTTGTCGAGTTCGGGCTGGTGGGCGTCGGGTTCGCGGCGCAGGCGCTCGGCGATTTTTTCCAGCGTGTCGGCACGCCGGGTGACGGCGGCAGCGAGCACCGGGTCGCGCGGGGGTTGGCCGATGCCGAGCGCCACGTAGAGCGCGAGCATCACATACGCGAGCATCGGCACGGGGATGAACCACGCCTTCCAAGGGAACCGGATCGGGATCGCCCGATGGAAGTCGAAGCCTTCGACAAAGCGCGTGCATTCCGCGAGAGCCGTTTCCTCGAACGGCGTGCGCTTGGCGGGCGCGCGCCCGGCCAACGTGAGCGCCGTGTGGAAGCGGTCGTGCGTCGCCGCGAGCCGGTCGATGCGCAACGCGGCACGCACGAGCGATTTTCCGGTCCCCTCGCGGCGCAGGGTTTCCCCCAGAGCGAGCAGCAATGGCACGGACAATAAAAATTTGAGGAACCACCCGTCCCAAAGCGGTTGCCCGTTGAAGAAACGCATCACCCCCCCGAGAAGAACCGAACCGGCCGCCCACAGGAAGGAATACGCGTAAAACTCGACGAAATATTGCACCCAAAAACGCCGCCACACGGCGCGCAGGCGTGCCCGGATGATCCCGGCGACAGCGGGAGGCGCGACGGCTAGGGCAACGGTCATGCGCGCAGAGCATAAGCCAAAACACGGAATCCGAAACGCAAAAGTCCGGCGGACCACGACGACGGAAGCAGCGCACGGCGAACGGACGGACTTTCCTTTCCGTCCCCTTCCAATCGGCGAGAATCCGCGTAACCTGCGGACGCCTTCCTGCCCGAAAACCATGAAAATCGAAGCGCAATTTTTCTCCCGCTTGCGCGATCTGGCGGGGGCTTCGCGGATCGAACTCGACCTGCCGGCCGACGCAACGGTCGGCGACGCGCTCGCGCGGTTGTACGAAAACCATCCGGCGATGCGCCCGTGGGACAAACATTTGCTCCTGGCGGTCGGATTGGAATATGTTGGGCGCGAACACGTCTTGCAGGAGGGCGACAGCCTGTCGGTCATGCCGCCGGTGCAAGGCGGATAAAACAGGACGCTAATTAACTCGAAAATGACCTACCCATCGATGAACCATCCCGGCGCGGCGCGTTATCATTCCAAGGCAGCGTGGTTTGGCGTCCCGCTGCTGGCGGTCGCCTACGGCCCGGACTTGCATAACAGCGAACGGTCCGGGCACGCACGCGGCATCGTGGCGGTCGGGGACACCGCGACGGGCGTCGTGGCGGTCGGGGGCGTGGCGTACGGTCTGGTCGCCGTCGGGGGGATCAGCATCGGCATCTTTTCCGTCGGCGGGCTGGCCATCGGAATGCTGGCCTCGGGCGGAATGGCGCTCGGCGGGCTGGCCGACGGGGGTCTGGCAATCGGCGTGATCGCGGTGGGCGGGGTGGCCATCGGCATTGCCAAGGCCGTGGGCGGCGCAGCGCTGGTGCTCAAGAATTTCCTGTGACCATGATGCCTGATCTTCCGCGAATCTTCGGCGGTAAGAACTCTCGTGTCCGGCCTGCGGTGGGTGTCATTGTGCTGGTGGTGTTCGCTCTGCCGGTGGGTTCAGCGTTGCTCGCCCAGAAACCGTCGAATCCCTCCCCCTCGCCTGCCGCCGCTGCCAGTCCGGCCACGGAAGCCGATCCCGCGACCCTGCGCCGCCAACTCGTCGGCCGCACCAACATGACGGCGCGGGTCGTGGACCAGATGGGCCGCGAGGACGCGCCCATCGCTCCCGGCGGTCAGCCCAACGACCCCGCCCCCGCTGCCCAGGCCGCTGTGGCGCACGAGACCAACCTTTCCCCGGAAGCGGTGCGCAAGGAACTTGACCTGGAGAGCGAAGGCATCCGCCGGCTCGAAGCCGAGGTCCGCCGCCGGCGCGCCGCGCCGGGCGAACTGGCCGCCGAATGGGCGCACCTCCAGCGCGACGCCCTGTTGGCCCTGGGCGACTGCGAATTTGCCGCCGGTCACTATGCCGCCGCCGCCGATCCTTACCGGCAGGCGCTGTTGCTCACCGACGAACAAAAAGACGCGATTCTCTGGAGCGCCACCGCGCGCGGCCTCGCTTCGGCCCTGTGCGCGATGGGTCGTTTCGCGGATGCCGAAGGGTTCGTGCGGCAGGTGCTCGAAAAGGCGAATTCGACCGCCGGAGGCCCCGACCGTCCCGGCACGCTGCTGGCCCTCGGCGACCTGGGCGACGTGCTGCGCGGGAAAGGCGATATCGCCGGGGCCGAGGCGATCTACCGTCGCGTGGCCGCCGCGCACGAACGCAACGACGGCAAGGACGATCCCGACACGCTCGAAAGCATCAACAACCTCGCCAGCCTGCTCTACGCCAAGGGCGACCTGCCCGGGGCCGAACCGCTCTACCGGCGCTGCCTGGAAGCGCGCGAACGCGTACTCGGCAAGGAAGACCCCGACACGCTCGCCAGCGTCAACAACCTCGCCAACCTCCTGGCAGCCAAGGGGGATTTCGCTGCCGCCGAGACGCTCTACCACCGCGCGCTCGACGCCCAGGAACGTACGCTCGAACCCGACGACGAGGACACGCTTTCCACGGTGAACAACCTCGCGCACCTGCTTTACGCCAAGGGCGATCTCGCCGGGGCCGAGGCGATGTACCGCCGCGTGCTCACCGCGCGCGAAAAGGCGTTGGGCAAGGAAGCGCCGGACACCCTCGACGCCGCCAGCAACGTGGCCGACCTGTTGCGCGCCAAGGGGGACTACGCCGGAGCCGAGGCGATCTTTCGCCGCTGCCTGGAGGCGCGCGAACGCACCGTGGGCAAGGACGACGCGGACACTTTGGAGAGTGTCAACGACATGGCCGACACGCTCTACGCCGCCGGCAAATATGACGACGCCGAGCCATTTTACCGGCGTTGTCTGGAGGGACGCACGCAGGTGCTCGGGGCGGATAACCCGGCTACGCTGGAGAGTCTGAACAACCTCGCCAACCTGCTCGTGGCCAAGGGCGATCTCGCCGGGGCCGAGGTGTTGTCGCGGCATTGCTTCGAGACCCGCGAGAAAGTGCTGGGCAAGGATCATCCCGACACCCTTTCCAGTGCGAGCAACCTCGCGCAAATCCTCGACGCGCGAGGCGATCTCGCCGGGGCCGAACCGCTTTACCGCCGCGCCGTGGACGGTCTCGCGCGCACGGTGGGCAAAACCCACGCGTATTGGCTGGACGCGGCGTATTATTTCGCGTTGCTGAAGCAGCAACAGGGGCACGGGGACGAGGCGCGGGCGCTCGTCAAGGAAGTCGCCGATAACGCACGCAAGTCGCTGCCCGAGTCCAGTCCCGACCGGAAGAAATACGAGGCTGGACTGCCGAAGGTCCAAACGAAGTAGGATAGAACTTCCGCGCCGCAGGCGTACCCAAATAAGGTAGGGTTGCCTCTCCGAGGCAATCCAAATGTTTCTGGAATACGCGTCGTGCGCACGGAGGTCATCCAAGCCAATCTTGGGACGGCTCGGAGAGCCATCCCTACCTTGGGACGATGCGCCTGCGGCGCGGAAGCTTGCCCCTCATCCAACTTGAGAAGCGGTGTACCTTGTTTGGATCAGGTCGAAATCTGGTGCCGGTACGTCTCGGCGTCGAGGAGCGTCTCCGTATCCTTGGCGTCCACGTCCTTCAGCTTGAAAAGCCAGCCCCCGGTATAGGGATCGGTGTTGACCAGCGCCGGGTTGCCCGCGAGCGCCTCGTTGACCTCCACCACCTCGCCGCCGACGGGACAGTAAATGTCGCTCGCCGCCTTGACCGATTCCACGACGGCCACGGTCTGACCGGCCGTCAGCTTCGTGCCAATTTTGGGCAGATCGACGTACACGATGTCGGTCAACTCGGCCTGCGCGTGGTCGCTGATGCCCACGCAACCGTCCGAGGCGCGTAGCCATTCGTGGGTCGGGGCGAACTTGAGATCGTCGGGTACGTTCATGGAGAAAGGATGCAGGATGAAGGATGCAGGATGAAAGCAGAAAAACCGCCGGCAGTTTCAGATGTAGTCGCCCGCAGGCTTCGGCTGGTCCGCGCGGCGTTTGTAGAGCGGCTTTTTTTCCACCACCGCCGCGTAACGCTTGCCGCGGATATCGATGTCGATAGCCGTGCCCGGCTTCGCCAGCGCCGCCGGCAGGTACGCCATGCCGATGCCCGCGCCATCCAGGCTCGGCGCGAACCCGCCGCTGGTCGTCTCGCCCACGCGCTCGTCGCTGCCCGGCGCGTACACCGCGTAGTGCGAACGCGTCGGCGGGCTTTTGTCCGTCATGCGAAAGGCCGCGAGGCGTTCGGTGGGGCCGCCGGATTCCTTTAACTTGAGCAAAGCGTCGCGGCCGATGAAATCCCCTTTTTCCTTGAGATCGACGAACACCCCCAACCCGGCTTCGATGGGTGTACGCTGCGGCGAGAGGTCGGAGCCGTTGAGTGGGTAGCACACTTCCAGCCGCAGGCTGTCGCGCGAGCCCAGCCCGGCCGGGATCAGGCCGAAGGGCGCGCCGATGGCGAGGAGTTCGTCCCACACGACTTCCGCCGCGCGGGCGGGGATGAACCACTCGAATCCGTCCTCGCCCGTGTAGCCCGTGCGAGCGACGACGAACGTCAGCCCATCGTGGTCGATCACCCCCACGCCGAAGCGTTCCGGCATCGGCGCGTCCGGCCCGAAGAACGCCGCGAAAATCTCCGGCGTGCGCGGCCCCTGCACGGCCAGCGCGGCGAAACGGTCGCTGCGGTTGCTCAATTCCAGCCCGCCGACACCCGTCGGCAGGTGCGCGGTCAACCAAGCGAAATCCTCGTCGATCTTGGAGGCGTTGACCACGAGCAGAAACTCCCCCGCCGCGTACTCGTAGATGATGAGGTCGTCGATGACGCCGCCGGTTTCGTTGAGCAAAAAACCGTACTGGCTCTGGCCCGCGCCGATGCGGTCGAGGTTGTTGGAGAAAACGGAGTTGAGCCACGCCTTCGCGCCGGGTCCGCTGGCGATGAACTGGCCCATGTGACTGATGTCGAACACCCCTGCCGCCGTGCGGACGGCACGGTGTTCGGCGAGAATGCCGCTGGGGTATTGGACGGGCATCGACCAGCCGCCGAAGGGCACCATCTTGCCGCCGAGCCGGACGTGCGCGGCGTGCAGCGGGGTTTGCTTGAGCGAGTCGGGTGCGGAATCCACGTTTCACGAATAGACCGCGCGCCGGGGGGATGTCAAAGAAGGATGAATGCAGAGGAAGACACCCGACCTCCGTGTTCTGGATTCTGCCCTTCATCCTTCATCCCTCATCGTTATCACCCTGCGGGCGATGTCTCGCAGACTCGGCTCATCCTTTCCCCTCTGCCCGGCCATTCTGGCGTCGCGGTTCGTTTCGTCTGTGTCATGCGCTGGATCAATGCCCTCGAACGCCGCTTCGGGCAGTTCGCCGTCCCCGGGTTGATGCGTATCATCGTCGCGTTCAACGCGCTCGTGTTCCTCCTGTCACTGGCGACCCCCGCCCTGGTCGGCGTGCTCCAGCTCCGGCCGGACCGCGTGCTGCACGGCGAGGTCTGGCGGCTGGTGAGTTACATCTTCATCCCCAACGTCAGCTCCTGGAGCCTGCCGCCGGTCCTGGCGGTGTTCCTCTACCTGCAATTCCTCTGGCTGCTGGGCGAGGGACTCGAACAGGCCTGGGGCAGCTTCAAGCTCAACCTGTTTTACCTCACCGGGATGCTGGGCACGACGTTGACGGTGTTCCTTTTCCACGCCCCGGACCCCAACGGCGTGTACCTAAACATGTCGTTGTTTTACGCCTTTGCCACGTTGTTCCCCAACTACCCGATCCTGCTGTTTTTCATCGTGCCGGTCCGGGTGAAGTGGATCGCGTTGTTCACGTTGGCCCTGGTGGCGTTACAACTCGTGGTCGGCGGGGGCACGGACCGACTGGCCATCGTGGTGGCACTGAGTAACTACCTCCTGTTCTTCGGACCGACGTGGCTGACCTATTGGCGCGAACAGGGCCGGATGGTCTCGCGGCAGCAGGATTTTCAGGTGGCGTCGCAACGCGAGCCAGATGAAACGCTGCACCATTGCAAGGTGTGCGGGCGCACGGAGGTCAGTACGCCCGAACTGGAGTTCCGCGTGTCCAGCGACGGCGAGGAATACTGCGTGGCGCATCTGCCCTCGCGGCGCACGACGTCGGCGGCCCTCGAAATGCCGCCGCCATTGCCGCAGGAAGCGGAGAGGGAATGACGAATGACAGACCCCTCAGGCGAAGACTGGCTTCTGCTCCGCTCTGCCTTCGGTCATTCGTCATTCGTCATTCTCCCCAACACTCCCCACGCCCGGCCGCTGCTGATCGCCTCGCGCGCCCGCTCGACTCCTGCGACGAGATTGGGCACCAATCCGGCGACCAAGAAACCCGCCGCCGCGTTGAGCAACACGATGTCCAGGCGCGCTCCGGTGATCTCGCCGCGCAGGATGCCGACTAGCGTGCGGGCGTTTTCCTCGGGCATGCCACCGCGCAACCCGTCGAGATTTTCCACGCGCGGCAGACCGGCCGTTTCGGGTTCGACGAACAGCGTCTCGATGCCTGCGCCGCCCAGCTCGAAGCGGCTGACCTGCGTCGGGCCGACCGTGGAGAGTTCGTCCATCCCACCCGCGCCGTGGACCGCCCATGCGCGCCGACGGCCGAGTTGACGGAGCACTTCGGCAAACGTGCCCGTCAGCGCCGGAGCGAACACCCCGACCAACTGGTGCGCCGGCCGCGCCGGGTTGAGCAAAGGCCCGAGCAGGTTGAAAATCGTGCTTGTGCCCTCCGCCGCGAGTTGACGCCGCACCGCCGCCACCGCCGCGAACGCCGGGTGGTACTGCGGCGCGAAAAGGAACCCGAGGCCGGTCGTTTCCAGCCGCCGGCGCAGGTCCGCCGGGGAGAGGTCAAGCCGCACGCCCAACGCCGCGAGCACGTCCGAGCCGCCGCTCCTGGAGGTGATGGCGCGGTTGCCGTGTTTGACCACCGCCACGCCGCCGGCCGCCAACACGAAACTCGCCGTCGTCGAGACGTTGAAAAGATGCAGCCGGTCGCCCCCCGTGCCGCACACGTCGAGCATCGGTCCGGGCAACCGCGCGGGGTCGATTTCCGGGTCCACCGCGCGGGCGAGGAGAGCCTCGGCGAAACCGGCGATTTCGGCGGGTGTTTCCCCCTTGGCGCGCAACGCCCGCAGGAACGCGGCCTTCGCTTCGTCAGGCTCGCGCAAATCGGTCAGGGCGGTGACGGCGTCGGAGATTTCCGCCGGGCGGAGGTCGGTGCCGGAGGAGAGAAACGGGAAAGCCATTGGCACCGGACGTTGGGCTAGCTTCGTGTAAAGTCCGCCCGGCCGCAAAGGCGAGGATCGGTAAACGAATTTTCCTGTCCTGTTCGTTTTAGCCGCAAAAAGCGCAGAAGACGCAAAAAGCAGAAGATCGACTGGTCTTGCCCTGATTTTGCGGACCATGCGGAGTGCGGGGTCTAGGGTTGTTTGGCTCAGGTGGCCACCCTATCATCCACTCACGCCCAAAACTTCAGGCGACTTTCCTGGGGATCAATCACGACAACTGTGAACTGATATCCGTATCCTTCCTGCGCACGAGGAGCCTAACAAAAAGCAAGCGCCGACACAAAAACTCGTCTGCCGTGAAGTTCACCCCTCTGCCCCTCATTGTCCTCAGTATCCTGGGATTCATCGCTGCTCCAACGTCTCAGGCAACGGAATATCACGTTGCCCAGGCCGGAGACGACCGAAATGCCGGCACGCCGAACAGCCCGCTGCGCACCATCAACGCCGCAGCAAAAGTGGCGTTGCCGGGCGACACGATCACGGTGCACGCGGGGGTGTACCGCGAGCGCGTCGCGCCACCACGCGGGGGGTCGGACGACACCCACCGCATCACCTACCAGGCGGCTCCAGGCGAGAAAGTGGTTATCACAGGCTCGGCACCCGCCCGGGGATGGAAGAAAGTCGCCGGCGACACCTGGGAGATCACGATCCCGAATCGCCTCCTGGGCGAGGTCAACCCGTTCGACGAACTCATCTACGGCTCGTGGTTCAAGGGGGATGGCCAGCCTCACCATACCGGCAGTGTTTATCTGAACGGCCAGGCACTCAAGGAAGCCTTTGTTGCTGCCGATGTCCTCAAACCCGCCGGAACCCCACTCCGCTGGTATGCGCGGGCGGATGGGAACGGCGGCCCGGTGCTGATGAATGTCCTGTGGATCAAACCCGCCGGCCAGAACCAGGTGAACGTGGACTCTGGCTCCGCCGAGGGCGGCGACGCAGCCATCTATTTGGAGACCCCGGGCCATCCCATCGCCTTCGGCTACCTGAAGGATGGATCGCGGCTGCACTACGATGCCGTGGATTTCGGCGCGGGCGCTGATAGCCTGGAAATCAATGCCGCCTCGCTGGCGCAAGGAGGTTTTGTCGAGCTGCACCTCGACGGGCCGGAGGGCCGACTGCTGGGCAGTTGCCGGGTGACGAACACGGGCGACTGGCTGGCCTTCAAGACCTTCACCATTCCGCTCTCGGAAAAAGTCTCGGGCAAACAAAATATCTGCTTTGTCCTCAAGGCTCCGCCCGTGAAACCGGACGGCGTCACCGTGATCCAGGCGCAATTCCCCGCCGGCACGGACCCGAACACTGCGGACGTGGAGGTCAGCGAGAGACACACGGTTTTCTACCCCGAGAAAACCGGCATCAACTACCTCACCGTGCGCGGTTTCACCCTCTGCAACGCCGCGACGAATTGGGCACCCCCCTCGGCCGAGCAGGTCGGACTCATCGGGCCTCACTGGGCCCGGGGTTGGATCATTGAAGACAACACGATCCTCAACTCGCGCTGCGCCGGCATTTCCCTGGGCCGACCCACCTACGGGCATGCGCACCACTACCAGACCCTGCACACCCGGGTATATCCCGCACCCGGCAGCGGGCAGACGGCCGGGCAACTGGTGGATTTCTTCGAACGCGCCTCGTGGGACAAAGAAGCTGCCGGCCACCACATCGTACGCGATAACCGCATCTCCTTCTGCGGTCAGGCCGGCATCGTCGGGTGCAGCGGGGGTGCGTTCAGCCTCATCGAAGGCAACGACATTCACGACATCGATTGCAACGAATCCTACCACGGATGGGAGCAGGGCTGCATCAAGCTCCACTTCGCCATCGATACGGTCATCCGCAATAACCATCTCTACCGCTGTGGGGATTCCAGCGGATTATGGCTCGACTGGGGTGCCCAGGGAGCGCAGGTCGATGGCAACCTCTTTCACGATAACCGGTGGGATATGACGGTCGAGGTCTCGCATGGTCCCCTGATGGTGGCCAATAACCTTTTCTTCTCGAAGTCACCTATCGCGATCAACTCGGAGGGCATCGCGTTTGCGCACAACCTGATCGTCGGAGGCATGAGGTACGACACCGACCGCCGGCAGACCTTTTACTACAAGCCGCACGACAGCGTCTCGCTGGGCAAGCACGACAATCCGGCGGGCGACATCCGCTGGTTGAACAACATCTTGGGCGGAAGCATCTCATCGCGCTCGAATCCCCCGCCCCTTCCGGTGGTGTTCGCCGGAAATGTTTACATCGGTGGCGCGTCTCTGCCCACCGCGGCGCGTGGCAAGAGCGGCGATGACCCCGCGGACTCCGCCCTGGTGCTCCCAGAGGTTCCCGAGCCGGTCCTCGAAGAGAAGCCCGACGGCTGGTATCTAACGTCCACCCAATCCGACGCGTGGCGTAGTACGATTCCCCGTGCCCTGGTGACTTCGAGCCTGCTCGGCAAAGCGGTGATTCCGAATGTCGGCTTCGAGAACGCCGATGGGTCACCCCTGGAAATCGATGCCGATTACTTCGGGCGCAGGCGCGACGCACACCATCCGTTTCCCGGTCCCTTCGAGTTCGTCCAAAATGGGAGGCAAACGATCAAGGTCTGGCCGAAGCCGACGCCGCGCTAAAGCGTTTCTCAGTTGCCTGTCCGGTTTTTCAGCCCCGGCAGGGGCGCAAGAGTTTAGCCCACGGCGTGAGCCGTGGGTGGCAACCGCGCAACGGCCCAGCCCCGGCAGGGGCGTAAGAAAACCCGCCTGGTGGTCCTCGCAAGGCCGCCGTGTTTTCTTACGCCCCTGCCGGGGCTGGCCTGTCTGGCGATCTTTCCCACGGCTCACGCCGTGGGCTGAACTCTTACGCCCCTGCCGGGGCTTGCGCAGACCTTACACGCAAACGAAAAACGCTTTAGCTGGAGGCCAAGGGACCATGCGGGCAGCGGGGCTTTTCTTTTCGCCCGATCTATGGCGCAATGACCGTCATGCCTACCTTTGACATCGTCTCAGAAATCGACCGGCAGGAAGTGGACAACGCGCTCAACCAAGCGCGCAAGGAACTCGTCACGCGCTTCGACTTCAAGGGCACCGTCGCCAGCATCGAGACGCCCGCGCGCGACAAGATCGCTCTCTCCGCCGAGGACGCCACCCGGCTCAAGGCCCTGCACGAAATCGTCATCGGCAAGCTGGCCCGGCGCAACGTGGACCTGCGCAACGTCGATCACGGCACGCCCGCCGTCTCGTCCATCGGGCACGCCCGGCAGGAATTGACCATCAAGCAGGGCATCGAAGGCACGCGCGCCAAGGAAATCATCACGGCCATCAAGGCGCAGGGCTTCAAGGTGCAATCCTCCCTGCAAGACATGGAGATTCGCGTCAACGGCAAGAAACGCGACGACCTGCAAGCCGTCATCGCGTTCTTGCGCGCCAGGGACTTCGGGGTGTCGCTGGCCTTTAAGAATTTTCGTGATTGAGAGGCCCGACGCGGGGAAGCCCGGTGCGAAAATAACCCGGTCTCCGGTAGGGTGAACACCCGCATTCCGTTCGCTAGCTTCCCCCCGGCAATGGAATTGCTAGGAAAATGACTCAAAACATGGCCCGGGAGTGATTACCCACCCGTGCCAGACGCTTTTGAACACCCACCCGACCCACCAGGAAAACGTCCCGCCTTCAGAGATGAAGCTGCGGATACTCCCAGTCGTCGAACCCGCCCCCGCAACGGAAGGTGGGGCACCGGAAATGGACGCAGCCTTCCCCGTCCTCGAACACCCGGATGTCCCGGCCGATGATGAGCCGCTCGCACCGGGCACAGAACCGGGTCTCCTCCAGCGACCACCATTGCTTGTGCGGGTCGCTCAACTGGAAGAGACGCAGCTTGCGGCCGGCGGTGAGCGGGAGGGCGGTCAACATGGCGAAAATAAGCTACACTCGGACCGGCCGGACGGCAACGAGCTTCACCCTCTCCAACCCGGGAAAACGACGCCTTCCATCTCCCTGCGCGCGGGCCACACGCGCCTGGTTCGCTACCCATCCGCCACCACTCACCGCCATGCGGCGGCCAGCACGGTCGGCGGCGCGCTCAGATCAAGGCTTCGAGCTTGTTGAGCAGCGTCTTTTTGTTGGTCGCGCCGAGGAGTTGGTCCTTGACCTCGCCGTCCTTGAAGAACAGCAGGAGCGGGATGCTCTGCACCTTGAAGCGGCGGGTCAACTCGGGATTATCGTCCACGTTGACCTTGGCCACCTTCGCGGTCCCGGCCTTTTCGGTGGCGATCTCATCGACCACCGGCGAGAGCATCCGGCAGGGCGGACACCACTGCGCCCAGAAATCCACGAGCACGGGGACGGACGACTGCAAAACCTCGGTCTCGAAGTTCGCGTCGGTGACAGTCAAGGTTTGTGGACTCGACATAGGGAAGGGCAGGAAGGAACAGCAAAGAAACGGAAGACGACGGGGCGCGAGGGTCGAGGCTTAGGCGACTGACTCCAGCCGCCTAATTGGTGAGATAGGTCCAGAGTTGCATGCCGAAACTGATGGCCGCGAAGACGAGCACGCCCACCGAGACGAGCATCATCGTGGAATCCTCCCTCGCGGGCGCTTCCGCCTCGTCGCTGGTGATGCTCGCCATGGAAGTGACGAGCGCCGGGACGGTGCGAATCTGCGCGGTCGGCATTCTCGCCGGGGCGGGCGCGGGTTGAATCTTGACCGTCGCCTGCGGGATCGGCTTGGCGGCGATGGCGGGCACGTCAATGCGGACCGTTTCCTTCTTGAGGGTCGGTTTGACGGTCGGCGCGCCTTCGGCTGCAACCGGCTTGGGCACGGGCGTCGCCGGAGCGGCGGCGGAAGCAGCCGGAGCGACGGGTTTCGGCGCAACGGGTGCGGCCGGCGCGCCGGGCTTCAGCGGCGGCACGGGGGCAGACGGAGCCTTCGGCGGACCGCCAGCGGGTAGGACCGGGACAGCGGGCTTTGGCGCGACCGGGGCGACGGGCGGCTTCGGCGCGGCCGGAGCCGACGGTGCCGAAGCGACGGGCGCGGGGGCCGGCGCGGGCGGTTTCGGTGCGGCTGGCGCAACGGGCGCGGCCGGCGCAGGAGGAGCCGATGCCGCAGGTGCCGGAGCGGGCGGTTTCGGCGCGGCCGGAGGGACCGGGGCCGACGCAACGGGCACGGGGACCGGCACAACGACCGGTGCGACCGGGGCCGATGGTGGAACCGGGGCCGATCCGGACGGGGCGGGTGGTGTCACCGGCAAGGAGGTCGGCGGGCGCGGCGGGGCCGGTGCGACGGGGACAGGCGGAGCCGGGCGCACGGCAGCCGGCGGAACCACTGGCGTGACGGGCGGTTTCGGCGCGGCAGGAGTCGGCGGCAAGGAAGCGGCGACTTCGGCCGGCTTCGGTTCGGCGGGCGGCGGCGTGGACACAGCGGGCGTGTCCGCCGGGGGTTTGGGGACGATTGGCACGCTCCTCGCGGCGGCCGGCATGACAGACGGCGGCGTGGCCGGTGGCACGATGTTCGTCGGCCTCGGCACGGCCGGCGCGGGCGGAACGATAGGCGCGGGGGGAGTGGCCGAGGTCGGAGGAGCCGGAGGAACGGGCACGGCAGGTCGCGGCACGGTCGGAGCCGGCATGGACGGCGGGGCCACGGCCTGCGGCTTCGGAGCGTCTGGCACCGCTGGCACAGACGGCGCAGACGGCGGCGTCACTTCCGTCGGCTTCGCGCTCAATGGAACAAAAGGAGTCGGCGGGGCCGCTGGCGAAATCGAGGCGGGAACGGCGGGCGGCGGCATCACCTTCGGAGGCTCCGGGATCGAGGGAGTCGCAGGCGCAGGCGGCGCGGCGGAAACCGGCACGGCCGGTGCGACCGGCGGCGGGGTGAACGTGACCGGCCTCGGGATGACCGGCACCGGCACGGCCGGCGCGGCGGGCGGCGGGGTGACGCTCGCCGGCCTCGGAGGAGCGGGTGCCTGCGGCGTGGGCGGCGGCGTGAAGACGGCCGGACGCGGCGGCATGGCCGGGGCTGGTGGCGCGGGCGGGGCCGGCGGCGCGACGGCAGCCGGTGGCGTGACCGGGGGAGCTGGCGGCATGGACGGAACCGACGGGGGAGCGGGACGAGGAGCCACGGGAACGGCCACCGCCGCCACCGGACGCGGCGCGGGCGGGGCCGGCGGCGCAACCGGGGCCGGCGCGGGAGCGGGCGGCGGCGCAACCGGGGATGTTGCTTCCACCGGGCGCGGCGCGGCGGGCGGGGGAGGCGAAGAGGTAATCCCCGCCGGAATGGCACCCATCGGACGACCAATCGGACGCGGTGCGACTGGCGTCTGGGGTGCGGCGGGCATCGCCGGACGCGCGACGGGGGGACGCGCGGCCGGATTATTGGTAGGCGGCGGGGCCACGGGCCGCGGGGCCAGCACCGGCGGCTTGGACAGGTTCGATAACTTGGCTGACTCTCTCTTGGATTCCGCCGCTGCCGAGGAAGCGCCGAGCGAAGGACGGGCGGGCAGATTGATCCGCACCGTTTCCTTCTTCACCGGTGTTCCCACCGACTCGCCGACCGATGGCCGGGGCGGGAGCGTGATGCGGACGGTTTCCTTCTTGGGTTCATTGTCGCTCGGCATAGAGGGAACGGGTGGAGAAAAAACGGGGGGGATGGATTGCCCTAGGGAATTTGTAGAGTTACTTCCCGCGCTCTTTCTTGTCAACGTCTTTGCACACGCCTTTTTCTCAAAAACGCACGGTCTTGCGCAACCTTCACCGCGAACGCTGGTTTCACGTAAATACCCCGTACATACGTGGGCATTTTCTACCGGATAGCCGGATCACTGCGCCCGGTTGACCACCGCGCGGACGAAGAGGCGCTCGAAAAACGTCCGCATTTCGCCGTAGGCCGATTCGGCGGCCTGCGCGTTGTAGGCGGTCGGCTTGGAGGGATCGTTGCCCGCCTCCGGGTTGGTGAAGGCATGGACCGCGCCCGGGTAAGCGATGAACTTGAACGGCACCTTCGCGTCGTCCATTTCCTTTTTGAAGGCGGCCACGTCGGCCGGCGGCACGAGCGGGTCGTTCGCCCCGTGGAGGATGAGGAGTTCCCTGGCCTTGACCACCCCGGCCACCGCCGGCTGCCCGGTTTTTAAACCGCCGTGGAACGTGACCACCCCGCGCACGTCAGCCCCGGAGCGGGCGAGTTCGAGCACGGTGGTTCCGCCGAAGCAAAACCCGATGGCCCCGATGCGCTCCGGGTCCACGCCGGGTTGCTTGAGCAGTTCCGCCAACGCCGCGTTCGCGCGGGTGCGAAACAACGCGGGGTCCTTATAGAATGGCGCGGCGAGTTTGCCGGCTTCCTCGGGGTTTTTGGCGTGCACACCCTGCCCGTACATATCGAGAGCGAGGGCGACGTAGCCCAGCTTGGCGAGTTGCTCGGTGCGGGCGCGCACGAACGGACCGAACCCGGTCCAATCATGGGCCACGAGCACGCCGGGCACCTTGCCTGACAGCTTGACGGGGCGCGAAACGCAACCCTCGTAGGTCTGGTCACCGATCTGATAGGTGATGGGTTCGGTCGCAATCTCAGGTTCGGCGGGCGCGGCGGCGAGTCGGCTCACGGCAACGGGCAGCGTCAGAACCGCAAGGAGCAGGGCAAAGCGAGGGCAGGACATGGAAAAGAGAGGATGAAGGATGAGGGATGATTCGAGTCGGCGAGAAATCGCCCGCAGGGTGATAACGATGAAGACGGAAGCAGAAGCAGGGGAAAGGAACGTAAACGCTATCCAGACCTTCATCGCTTTCAATTATAGAAAGGAACCTTTCTGGATTTTGTCTTCGTCCTTCATCGTTATCGCACTAGCGTGCGATGTCTCGCGGACTCGGCGCATCTTTCATCCTTTCCACCAGATGTTCGCCATCGCCGCCATGACCCGCCACGGCCGCGTCATCGGGCGCGCGGGCAGAACCCCCTGGCACCTGCCTGCGGAACTCCGCTGGTTCAAGCAGGCAACCACCGGCGCGGCCGTCCTGATGGGACGCAAAACCCTGGAGTCCATCGGCCGTCTGCTGCCGAATCGCCTGAACCTCGTCGTCACACACCGTCCCCTGCCCCCGGGCATCGGCGGACCCGACGTGCGGGTCGTGCCCGACCTCGTGGCGTTCCGGCCGGAGGTGTACCGACCCCGCCAGGTATGGGTCATCGGCGGGGCGGAGGTTTTCACGCAGGTCTTGCCGCGTTGCGAGGCAGTTTTTCTGTCGCTGATCGATCAGGAGGTGGCAGGGGGCGATACCTTTTTCCCGGCGTTCGAGAATGATTTTCCGTACACGGAAACGATCTTGCGCGAGCCGGGTTTCGAGGTCGTGCGGTTCGGCCGGACGCCGGGGAACGGTTTTAGCTTGAGTTCGGCGCGGTGAACTTTCAGATTTGAAATCGCAAATCCGAGTATGCGCTCCGGTTTTTGTATCCCCCTCTTGTTTCTGGCGATCACGGTTGCCATGACGCTGCCGCCGACGGCCCGCGCCGTCGATCCGGTGGCGGACGCCGCCGTTCGCTCACTCGCGCAGTTGACCGACCCGCGCCGCCTCGAAAGCCTGTCGGACGACGCTTTCCGCGCGCAACTCGGCCCCGCGCTCGGCTGGTTGCACGTCGCCCGCCGCCGCGACGTGGCCCCGGAAGCGGTCATCGCGCGGGCGTTCGCGTCCAACGGCCTCACCGGCGAACGCGCCCGGCTCACCCGCGAGTCGCTCCTGCGCAACCTCGCCCGCGCGGACGCCTGGGAACTGTTCGCCCACAACGACAGCGCCCTGGCACTTTCGTTCGGACAACCGGCGCAAATCCCCACCGGCATCCACCGCGGCCACCTCGCGCGGGCCGCCGTGGTCGTGCCCGATGGCCTGACGGCACAGGATCGCCGGGAGTTCGCCTGCCTCGTGTTGCGCGCGGACGACGAGATGCCTTACGTGCCGCCCCCGCGCCACCGCCAGCCCGGCGACCTGCTCGCCAAAAAGAGCCGGACGCCCCCACCGCCGACGCATTCGCGCGCGGCCAGACCCGCCGTCGATGTTTCCGCCGGTCCGGCGTTCGACACGGTGCCGATTTCCTACGACGAGCCCCTGCCCTCGCTATAACGGGTGAAAGGAATCCGGGCGGGCGACGCCGGAGGACTGGTTCTCCAGGTGCCGGGCGTCAAGCGCACGCAGCAACTGCCGCTCCTGCCAGCGGTGGCGGACGATCAGGGCGACGCATCCCGCCAGCAGCAGCAGCAAGACCTTCAGCGGCGTGGGCCGCCACCAGCCCGAGGCCGGCAGGGTGACCGCATCCACGAGCGGCGACGGCTGCGACAACTGGCCGGCCGCATCGACCGACAACACCCGCACCGTCACCGGCTCGCCGGCGGTCAGCCCGCGCAACGTGGCCGTCACCCGGTCGGCGCGCACCCGGAAATCCGTCCGGTCGTACGGCAACCAATCGGTGCGGACGTTGCCCGGCTCCCTCTCGTCGCGCGCGAACGAGCGGCGTTCGATCCGGTAGCCACGCGGCAGCGGCGCGGGCGGACTCCAGCCGAGTTCCAGCGTGGAGGTGCCCACGGCGAGCACGTTGACCGCCGTGACCCGCGCCATGTTGACGAAGACGAGATCGGAGTCCGCGGTCCCCGGCGTGGAATGGACAGGCGGCGCGTCGGGCCGTTCAGGCGACGGAGCGGCGGCCGGCGTAGGGGTGGGCAAAACGTTGGCGACCTGCACGGGCGTCGGGGCCGGGGTCACAGCGGGAGCCGGGAGCGGCAACGGCTCGCGCACAGGTGCCGCCAACCCGGTGCCGACCAGCCGGACGACGCAACCCGTCGTGCTGTCCGCGTTGCCCGTATCGACCCGGAGCGTCTCCGCGAACGATCCTTCGGCATGCGGCCGGAACACGAACCGGAACGTCTGCCGCGCGCCCCGCCCGAGGCTGTAGGAAGGTTCGCCCTCCACGGTCCAGGGCGGCGGGGGATCGAGCCGGCCGTTCGCCAGGCCGCCGCCGCGATTTTCCAGGGTGAGCGTGACCCCGGTGGAATTTCCCGCTTCCACCGCGCCGAAATCTAGTTCGGACGGGCTTGCCGCGAGGTCCGGCAAACCGGCCGGGGCCGGGCCGGCGTCCGGCGCGGCGTCCGCCACCTCAATGTCCACGGTCTCGGCGGCCGACACGGCTGTGCCCGGAGCCTGCGCGGCAAAGGTGAAGGTGTCGTGGCCGGGACCATCCGTCGCGCGGTGAACGTACGTCACGGCCACGGAGTCGCGGCCGATCCGGCGCGGCGTCCCCACGAAGGACCCGTGCGCGGGCGGCGTGCGCAGGAGGAAGCTGATCATTTTCCCGAGCGCGCCGTTGGCCTGGAGAACGATCTCGGCACTGCCGCCCGGCTGGAGGCGGACCTTCGTGGCCACGGGCGACGGTGGCGGCGGGATGCGCTTGTGGAGCTGGCGTTCGCCCTTCGAGTTGGCCTTGGGCGGCAGTTGGATGTCGGCGCGGGCCGGGGCCAGGAAAAATGCCAGGGGCAGAAGGCACCACGCGGCCATCAAAAGGAGGGACGCGGCCCGTGACCGCGATTGGATGGCTGACCGCATGGCGCTGCCGGGGAAAGGGGGAATCACGCTGACCGGCCGCTTCCGGCCCGGGACTGTTGCATTTTGCATTTCGCCTCCGCCCCGCTGCCTTCCGATGAGCATTGAGTTGATTATCGGCTGGCGGTTACTATCATGGCTGCTGCCGCAGAGCACAAGTCCCCATCCGCCGTCCATCCATGAGAGCTTCCGACTGGTTTCACCGCGATTCCGCCCATCCACCCCATGTGCCTGCCGCCCTCGTTACCGTCCTCCGGCGGACCGGAACCGCCGCCGCGCTGACGCTGCTGTTGCTCGCGGGCAGCGGTCTCGGTGCCACGCAGGCGAGCGCGCAACGGGCCTCCACTCTGCCCGCTCCGTTGCCGACCCCGACGCCCAAGCCGCAGGGGTTTTTCCTTTTCCGCCAGTCGCAGAAGCCCGCGAGTAATTCGATCAACCCCACCCAGTCCCCGGCGGTCATCAACAAGAGCACGTACGATCTGGTCACGCCGGAAAACGCGCACGTGATCGTCTCGTTGAGCCGGCAGCGCGCGTACCTGATGGTGGGCGAGGACGTGGCCATCGACTCGCCCATTTCCAGCGGACGCGCCGGGCACACGACTCCGAGCGGCACGTTTCACATCCTGGAAAAGGATCGCAGCCACATGTCGAACATCTACGGCAACTACGTGGACCGCAGCGGCCGGGTGGTGCGTAGCGGCATCAGCTCGAAGATCGACGCCGCGCCCGCGGGGACGCATTATGTCGGCGCGCCGATGTTGTGGTTCATGCGCCTGACCGGCGAGGGCGTGGGGATGCACGTGGGGATTCTGCCGGGTTACGCGGCGAGCCACGGGTGTATCCGCATGCCGTCCGACATCGCGCCGATGTTTTACGAGAAGGTCCGGCTCGGCACGACGGTCGTGGTGCGCGGGGATTAGACGGAGAGGCGGTGGCGGCAACGCTCGTGGCGCGAGCGGCAGCGGTCCACCTGTTTCGGGTCGTTACGCTCTACGGGTGGTATAGACGACATTTGTTCGCCTTTTTCTACGACTTTGGTTCGTCCACTACTGGTTAAAGCGTTTTTCGTTTGCGTGTAAGGTCTGCTCAAGCCCCGGCAGGGGCTGAAAAACCGGACAGGCAACTGAGAAACGCTTTAGGCGTTAACCGACAGCCACCGATTATGTCAAATTTACGTCCATGCATGGATTGCAGACAAATGATCAGCGCGTCGGCAATGCCTTGCCCAAAATGTGCATCGAATGAGCCATACGGGACAGCGTGTCTCATCTGCCGCCAATATCTTCGCCGTAGTGATGGCATCTCGCTTCCTGTCAGCCAAGACCGCGTATATCACCAACAGTGTTTGGAGCAGCTTTTTACCATCTCTTCAGACCTTGAGTGTCCTGACTGCCACGTGCGCTACCCAGCAGGCTCGTTCCATTACTGGACGTTAGTGCATCCTGATTACCAACGACAACTGATTTGCCAAAGTTGTGGGTGTCCAACTCTCCTTTTCTCCCCCAAGCCAGGCTGGGGCCGCCAAAGTTGTGAGTACTGCAAACTTCCCATCTGGAACAAATTTCAAAGTTCTACAGAGTTTGGACCCGAGGTGCGCGGCGAGTGTGACCTTACCTACTACGCGCACGGAGTTTGTAGACAAGCGTATCTTCGGGACCATCCGCCATCTTGGGCCAGACCGACGACCGCCCCTGCAAAGGGAACTGGCTGTATTCTTTGCGTTGGTACTCTTTTGACTGCGCTCGCATTCTTCAGAGTGTGCATTCACCACCAGACGCCTAACCACGCGCTCCAGCGAACAGAGGCTGGCGGCACGTCTGTTCTGCATCCATAGTCCGTTCTCGCCAGCCTCTGTCGCTGAGCTTGGATTTGTTAGGCGGTACTCGCGCGTCCTTCTATGACCACTCCTCCAGCCGACGTACTTGAGGCCGCCCTCCACACCCTCGACCACGCGCTGGTTTACACCCGCAACTTCACCATTCAGCCCACCGCCGACGCCCGCCAGATCAACGATCTCATGGAGGCCATTCACGCCATCCCCGGCGACCTCACGCGCTGGGCACCGCACTCCTTCGACACGTTGCGCCTGCACCTTGCCTGTTTCCAGCATACCCGCTGGCCGGGTGCGCCCGATCTCGTTCGCTTGTTCGACTCCCGGCTTACCACCCTTCGCCCGTGACACCGTACCGCTTAACCACGCGCTCCAGCGAACAGGCATCGGCGTTCCCGTCCATCGTGCTCGTTTCGTCTTCTGTTGCTGGTGCGTGTCGCTGAGCCTGAGTTCGTCAGGCGCTAAGTCACCACCCAGCTCATGAAAGTTCTCGGAAGTATCGTGGCCACATTTGCTGGCTGGGCAGCCGTCAGCCTTTATTTTCTCAACAGTGGCAATTTTCCCGATGACAGCTGGGGCGATATTCTTGCCTACCCCACGATTTTCGCTTTTCTCGTGTGGTTGCTCGTGGTGCTGCCACTCCATGTTTGCGTGCCATTTGCTTCCCGCTTCTGGTTTTGGCCCATCAGCACTTTGTGCGGGATTGCGGGTGGAGTGTTTTTGTTCTCGGCGCTTTTTTTCCTCATCGACCGTGAGGATTTTGTCCATCACTTTCGCGGCATGTTCATTGACATTTTATTCCCCGGTATCCTTTCGGGCGGCATGACCGGTTTTTGCGGCTCTTTGACCGCGCCATACTTTCTACGAGTTCGCCGCGCCTGATTGGTCCGTTACAGCGTGGGCGACGGACTCAACGGCGCGAGCCTGACACAACGTTTCCCATTTGCCGGGCGAACCGGCGGCGGGCATCGGCGGCGCGCTGGTGCCGAGGGCTTCCGTCGCCAGCAGCACGCCCACGGCCAACGCGCATTCCACAGCCACGTTGCGCCACAGAAGCACCATCGTCCGTGCGCCGTCCGCCGGGTCCTGCCGCCGCACCAACCGCCGGTTGATGGCACCCAGGCCGATCATCAGCGCAAACAATGCCACCTTGCAGAGCACGAGCCGCCCGTAGGGACTCGTCCAGAGTGCCGCGAAAGTGCCGACCATGCCGACGCCGTTGAGCGCGCCGCTGAACGCCAGCACGCCGACCGCCACGACGCTCAGGCGCGAAAAGCGCCGGGTGACTACCACTGCCGCCGGGACCAGGAACGCGCGGCGTTGCGCCTGCCCGAGCAGCAGCAGCAGCGGCAACAGGCCGCCCGGCCACGCGCCCGCCGCGACCGCATGGCAGACCGCCACCGGCAGCAGCCACGCGCTTTTTTCCGAGGCTTGCGCGTGACCGGCCAAGACCAGGCTGCCCAACACCGCGACCGCCAGCAGCGACCCGGCCATTTCCAATGCGGCGGGCGCTCGCCGCCGACCGTACCGACGCAGCCGGGCAGCGGCCAGAGCGAAAACGAGCCAACCGGCGACCAGCCCCATCCGCACGATCCAGACCGCGCCGAAATGCGTACCACCCAGCACCTCGCGCAGAACGCCGTTCGAGAAAATCCGCGCGAGCGGTTCCCCGCTCATTTCCGCCGCCGTCAGACCGAGTTGCCACGTCCCCGCTACGAGCAAGAGCACTCCGCTCGCCCACGCCAGCGCGCGCCAACCGGACACCACCGGGTCTAGGCCCGTGCCAGAGGCGAGCAGCCGCAGTACCGCCGTGCCCACCAGCAGCACGGCGGCGCTCGTCTGGACGAACCGGCAAAGCCAGAGCGCCCACAGGAACGGCATGTCGTCCATGCCGCGCTTCAGGGTGCCACCACGAAGGTGAAACTGCCTTCCGTGGGATGGGTGTCCACGCTCACCACCCGCCAGACCACCTTGTATTTACCCGCCCCCAAACCCGGCAACAGGGAGACGATCAGTAAATGGTCGTTCTTCGGGTCCAGGTGAACGTCCTTTTTGTCCACCTCCTTGCCCGCCGCGTCGAACACTTGGACGCGGCTGAAGGCCAGTTCCAACCCTTGCGTGTACCATAGCCGCACCTCGGCGGGCGCTCCCTTCACCGTGCTACCCACCACAGGATCAGTATGGTCGAGAAAAGCGTGCGCCCAGGCGTGGCTCGTGGCGGTGAGACTGGATAGGATGACCAGCAGCAGCCGTTTGCAAAACTGCGAAGATCGGGAGGTCGTCATATTTATTTAACGTGGTTGCTCACGTTGTCGTTGCGGCTCGGGCCGCCGAAAATGGGATGGAAGATGCCCGGCAGCAGGTCGTCCAGGTAGATGTGAAATTGCGCGAGCACCCCCACCCGGCTGCCGCTGCGCGCGTTGACCGGGATCAGCGCCTCCACCCCGAACTGGCAGTAGCTGCCGGACCAGATCACGCCGGGGTTGATCGTGGCCGTCGTCAGCCCGCCCTGGCCGCGGTCAAGGGGCGTGGTCACGACCGCCTCCACCAGCGGGATGAGCCGGTTGAAAGGCGCTTTGAGTCCGATGTTTTTGACCTGGTCTTGCAGGTAAATCAGACTGTATTCCAACGCGAAGTTGGTTTCCAGGTTCACGGCGTTGCGGTCCACTTCCTCGTTGCCCGGGGTGCGCGTGCTGGCGCTCGTGGGAATATCCACGCTGACGTTGCCCGTCAACGCGAAAGGCCGCAGGCAGGACACGCTATCAGGCAGGTCGCCGAAGCCCTTGCCGAAAAACAGACCCGGCGAGAACGTGGAAAATGCGTCGCGCCCCACCTGTCGGCTGCCGGTGCCGCCCACGTCGATGTCAATGCCAAGGGAGAGGATCGTCTCGTGCGGTGCGTTGACGTAGAACTGAAATTTGCTGCCAAGTTCCAGGTTGCCAAAACCCGTCCGGCGGTGGCCGGCGTGCGGGAAAAGGTTGGCTTCGTCGAGGCCGATTTCGATGTCCCAATAGGGAGTGATCGTCTTTGCGAGATCGATGGACACGTCGAACTCGCGCGTGCCGCCGCGGTCCGGCGTGTGGAAGGTCTGGAGCGTGGGCAAGGACAGCTCATCCGCGACGAAAGGATCGTCGGTCGTGAGCGTGGCCGGGAAAAACCGCGCCCCGGCAAAGCCGTGGGCGTGGGCAGCGGGCGGCAGCGAGGCGAGACCAACGAGGAACACCAGGAGCGCGCTCGCGGGCCGGATGTTAGTAACGAAACGGGAAAGAGAAAAGTGCATGTTAGTAGAGTCACGTAGGGCAAACAGGTTCAGACGGAGGTCCCTCCCCTCGGAAGAGGGAGGAACAGGTCGAATGCAGCGGTCCCCCGCGTGGCGTCAGGCGCACGCGACGGGAGCCGGTAGGCACGTTCCCGGGTCAGCGGCAGCGCCGGGAGAATGGGTCACCAAACCGTCCCATGCCAGGGACGGCGGAATGGGTTTTCAGGCCGCGCTCATCCCGCGTCGAGGCGGCGGGGTCGGCGGTTGCTCGGCGCGGGCTGGGGCCGGATGGCACGGCAGCGCGTGTCCAGGCCAAGAGCGTGGCCGGAGGTCCGGGCGGCAGAAAGGTTGCCGGTGCCACCATTGCCCTGACCTTGGCGTTCTCTTTCACGCCCGGGGCCGCCGGTCGTTCCTGACGCTCCTTGGCTTTGGCGAAAGCGATTTCCCTGCAAAGCTCGCACGGGTGTTCGCCGTCAAAAGTCTGTTCGACGGCCGCCGTGAAACTGCCGCTGCGTTGCGTGTAATCATGCAACATCCCGGCCCAGGCGACCGTTTGCAAAACGGCCCACTGACCACCCGCAATCGAGAAGAGAGCGAGCGCCGCGAAAACGAGGCCGAGCTTGCGGAGCACGCTGGCGATGATACGTCTCTCGCCGCGACTCGCAAGACGGAATTTCCTTGAGCGCGCGTGCGAAAATCCGCCGCAGGCACTCCAAACAAGGTAGGGATGGCTCTCCGAGCCGTCCCAAATGTTTCCGGCGAGGCGCTTCGTGCGCACGGGAATCATCCAAGCCAATCTTGGGACGGCTCGGAGAGCCATCCCTACCTTGTTGACGACCGGCCGCAACGGCCTGTTCAGAACCTGCTCACACGCTCTCTGCGAGCGGTCAGGAACCCGCACTGCAATCGCCGCACCGTCCGAAAAACTCCAACGAGTGCGTCAGCTCCGTAAATCCGTGCTTGCGGGCGATCTGGCGCTCCATTTTCTCCACCGGGCAAAGCCCCTCCAAAGGGGTGACCGTGCCGCAATCCGTGCAAACCAGATGGTCCCGGTGGTGGCGACTGTCGGTCAGTTCAAAATGGCTCGACGCACGTCCGAGATGCACCTTGCGGGCGAGTTTGAGTTCCTCCATCAGCGCCATCATGCGGAAAACCGTGGCAAAATCGGGGGCGTCGCCGCCTTCGACGTAGCGCGGGGCTTCCGCCTGAATTTGTTCCAGGCTAAGCGGTTCGCGCGCGCTCAAGAGGACTTGCAGAATGGCCCGGCGGTTGCCGGTCATGCGCAGACCCTTGCGCCGCAACAAATCCACGAGACCCTCCAGCGAGAACGGTTCCGAGGCGGCACCGGTGGCGGCATGTTGATGGGTAGGCTGAGAATCTGGCATAGGGGCGACGGGAAACACATTCCCGGTGACAATATACCACAAAGGCCCAAATCATTGCGAGGCGTTTGCATCGGCAACCCAACGCTAAAGCAAATCACTTGCAATTGAGTCCTGTGCATCTAAGCTGCCGGATCATGAATCGATTTGCACACGCGTTCCTCGCGCTGCTCCTGGCAGGTTTCGGCAGTGTCGGCCCGGTGTCGGCGGCTCCCTTGAAGGTGGCGTCGCTTTCCACGGTCCTGAGCGACGTGGCCGCCAACGTCGGCGGCGACAAGGTGCAGGTCGAAAACATCGTCAAAGGCGGCGTCGATCCGCACGAGTTTCAGCCGAGTCCCGGCGACGTGGAGTTGGTGGCCGGGGCGGACATCGTGCTCGTCAGCGGCAAGGGCATGGAGGGTTATCTGGCCAAGTTGGAAGAGGGCACGGACAAAAAGAAATTCGTCAACGTCGGCGACAAAGTGGGCAATTCGCTCAAGCTCAAGGACGAGGACAAGGTCATCGAAGACCCGCATTGGTGGCACTCGGTCGCCAACGTGAAAAAGGCGACCGACGTGGTGCGCGACGCACTGATCGCCGCGGACCCCGCCGACAAGGAGGCGTTCATGGCCAACGCCGCCGCTTACCAGGCCAAACTGGACGAGTTGGACAAGGCCATCAAGGTCAAGGTCGCCGAGTTAGGACGCGACAAGCGCAAGCTCGTCACGAGCCACGACGCCTTCCAATATTTCGCGCGCGACTACGGCTTCAAAATCTATCCCATCGAAGGCGTGAGCACGGCGGAGGAACCCAGCACGCGCAAGGTGGCCGAACTGCTGGGCACGATCAAAAAGGAGAAGGTCAAATCCGTGTTTTTCGAGAACACGCAGAACCCGAAGGTCATCACGCAGATCACCAAGGAAACCGGCGCGACGGTGGGCGGTGAACTCTACGCGGATGGTCTCGGCGTTGCCGACGGCGACGCGGCCACGTACATCGACATGATGCACCACAACGTCAGCACCATCGTGGACGCGCTGAAGTAGGAGAATTGAACGGGTGTGGCTGGTTCCGCCGCAGGCGCTCCAAACAAGGTAGGGATGGCTCTCCGAGCCGTCCCAAGTGTTTCCGGCAAGACGCTCCGTGAGCACGGAAATCATCCAAGCCAATCTTGGGACGGCTCGGAGAGCCATCCCTACCTTGTTGACGACCGGCTGCCTGCTCGTAAAACTTCGCGCACGCTTTCTTATTGCATCCCGGTTGCAATGTAACGGCGGCTGGCTGACTCTTCGCGCATGCGCGGTTTTCCATTCCTGCAATCGATCCTGGTCATCTTCGCCGTCGCGCTGGCGGGGGTGCCGGTGTATCGACTGACCCGCCCCGCGATCGCGGACGCCGCCTCGGTGGCGGTGAACATGCCATCGGTTGAAACCACCCCCGGTGCGACGATGCAAGCGGTGCCGCTCGACATGGAAGTAGTGTTTGCGCCCGCGCCTACGGATTTTCAGATCAAGAACCTCGACCAGACGGTGCTGGCCGGGCGCGGCCCCAACGCTCGATTCACGACGCGGTGGGCGGGGAATGTACCGCCGGACGGGGTGGACCTCGTGGTGCGGGCGCCATTGGCCGGTGCTGGCAGGCTCGAACGTCGGGCCCGGGCCGGCGGCGGCGAAGGTCACGGTCCGTTTCCCCGATGGCCGCAGCGTGGAGAAATCCTTCTGGGCCGACGCGAACGGCGCGCTCACCGACGTGTTCACGCTGCCGGGCACCGTACCGCCTTCGGACACGCCTTGACGCTCCCCGCCATGTCCAACCATCGCCTGCTCATCAACGACCTGACGGTTTCCTACCGGGGCGTGCCCGCGTTGCACCACATCAACCTGGAGTCTCCAGTGCGGCCGGTGCGTCGGGCCTGCTCGGACCCAACGGCGCGGGCAAATCCACGCTGCTCAAGAGCATCGTCGGCCTCACACCCGTCGAGACCGGCCGCGTCCAGTTCGACGCGCACGACCACGGTCACACCCGCGCGGAAAGCTCCATCGCCTACCTGCCGCAACGCAGCTGGTGGACTGGGATTTTCCCCTGACGGTGCGCGGGTTGGCCGAGATGGGCCGTTACCCGGCGCTGGGTCCCTGGAAAAGCTTCGGCCCGGCGGACCATCAGGCGGTGGGACTGGCCCTGGCCGCGACGCGCCTGGAAGACCTCGCCGACCGGCAGATCAGCGCGCTCTCGGGCGGGCAGCAACAACGCGCCTTCCTGGCGCGGGCGGTGGCGCAGGGCGCGCACGTTTACCTGCTCGACGAACCTTTTACAGGGTTGGACCGCAACGCGCAGGCGCTCCTGAGCGACCTGCTACGCGCACTGGCCCAGCGGGAGGGAAAACTCGTCGTCGTCAGCCACCACGACCTGCGGACGGTGGACCTGCTCTTTGACGACGTGATTTTCCTCAACGGTGAGCTGGTGGCCTTCGGTCCGGTGAAGGAGACGTTCACGCCCGAGAACATCGCGCGCACCTACGGCACCGAGATTTTCACCGGAGCCGCCGCTCCCGTTCCCGTCACGCCATGAACCATCTCGCCGCGTTCCGCTGGCTCACCGAGCCGTTCCACTATGAGTTCATGCAGCGCGCGCTGGTGGGCTGCGTGCTGGTGGGTTTTACGAACGGCTTCCTGAGCGCGTTCATCGTGCTGCGGCGGTTGGCGTTGCTGGCCGACGCGCTCTCGCATTCCCTGCTGCCGGGGCTGGCCGTGGGCGCGATTTTCTTCGGGCTGGCCCCGTTGGGATTATTCAGCGGCGCGGTGGTGGCCGCATTGCTGGTCGGCATCGGCGGGCAATTGGTCGCGCGGAGTTCGCGCCTCAAGGACGAGACGGCGATCGGCGCGCTCTACACAGTGTCGTTTGCCGTGGGCATCATCTTGCTCAAGTACAGCAGCGTGCCGGTGGACCTGACGCACTTTCTTTTCGGTAACATCCTGGGCGTTTCCAACAGCGATCTGTGGATCATCTACGCGGTCGGTGCTCTCTCGGCGGTCAGTCTGGTCAGCTTGCAACGGCCGCTGCTGCTGGCGCTCTTCGAGCCGTCCGTCGCGGCGAGCCTCGGCGTGCCGGTGGCGCGGCTGAACTACCTGCTTATCACGCTGATCGTCCTGGCCATGATCGCCAGCTTGCAGGCCGTGGGCGTGGTGCTCTCGGTGGGTCTGCTCGTGCTGCCGGCGGCGACGGTCTACCTGCTCAGCGACAGTTACCGGGCCTTGAGTTGGTACGGCGGCCTGTTGGGAGCGAGCGGCGCTTGCCTGGGCCTGCTGCTGTCCTACTGGACGGATATCCCGAGCGGGCCGGCCATCGTGCTGGTGCTGGGGCTGGCGTTCGTCGCCGCGCTGATCTTCGGCCCGCGCTACGGGGTGCTCGCGCGTTACCTGCGCCCGCGGCCATCTGCACGGCGAATCCCTCGCCCGCTGGCAGCAGTCTCCCCAAGTCGAACCAACGAATCCGAAATGCCCCTCTCCGGTAGACGCAGAACGTTTGCAAGAAACGGAACAGGCAAATTAGGATGATTCCGATCAATTTTGCCTTCTATCCTGGCGGCCAACCCGCGCCAATTAAACGAAACAACCCGCAATAAACGAAAATATTTATTGCATGTAGATTGCAATAAGGATTAAGGGTCGGGTCTATGAAACGACCTGTGGCCGTCCTGATCGTCGCGTTGAGCCTAGCTAGCTCACTCTCCGTACTAGCTCCCTTACGACTCCCTGCCCAAGGCCGCGATGTCGGCACGGGCACCAACCCGGCTGCCACGCACAACCAAACGACCCCCGAAGGACAAAACGCTCTCGACGCCAACCCCGACCACACCAATCTCCTCGATGTCGGCGACCAGACGGATCGGGTGACCGTCATCGACTCGCTCGACGAAAAGCGCAACGAGATAGTGCCCAACCTCGGCGCGACCAGCTACGGCGTCAGCCAGAACCAACTCGCCAACCAATCGCAGGGCCAGGACGCCTCGTTCAACTAGACCCTCCTGCGGGTGCCCGGCTTCGCGCAGGATTCCTACGGCCAGCTTCATGTGCGCGGCGAGCACGCCAATTTGCAGTTCCGCATCAACGACGTGCTGCTGCCCGAGGGCATCGCCGGATTTGGTCAGGAACTCGACACCCGTTTTGTCGATAGCTTGCAGGTCATCACCGGTTCGCTCCCCGCGCAGTACGGCATCCGCACGGCGGGCATCATCGACATCCACACCAAGAGCGGCGCGTTCAACAACGGCGACGAGATCGACTTCTACGGCGGCAGCGACAACACGTACCGACCCTCGGCTGAGTTGGCGGGCACGACCGGCAACTTCAGCTATTTTTTCACCGGCGACTTCCTGGAAAACAGCATCGGCATCGAAAGCCCGGACGGCAAGGACTACCCCATCCATGACCACACCGAGCAGTACCACGGCTTCGGGTACATGCAGTACGTCATCGACCAGACGAGCCGGATCAGCTTGATCCTGAGCGCCTACGAGGCGAATTTCCAGATTCCCAATAATCCCGGCCAGGACCCCGCGTTCGGCGTGGCGGGCGTGCCCAACGTGCCCGGCATTGTCACCGCCGACCAGCCTTTCGGACTCGGCCAGTTTTCTTCCGCGCACCTCGACGAGAACCAGAACGAGCAAAACTATGATGCGGTGCTGGCCTACCAGAAGTCGGCGGGCAAACTCGACTTCCAGCAGTCGATCTTCATTCGGGACAGCTCCATTCTTTTCCGCCCCGACGACGTGGGCGACCTGATTTTCAACGGTGTCGCGAGCCGCGAAGACCGCTACACGCTCACCGGCGGCGCGGAACTCGACGCGAGCTACCGCCTCGACGATAACCACACGCTGCGCGGCGGCTACGTGCTGCTCGTGCAACACGCCAGCAGCCAGTCGGCGACGACGGTGTTCGCCACCGATGCCAACGGTCTCCAGGCCAGCAACGTGCCCGAGCGCCTGTTGCTCGACCAATACAAGACGGGCGAGATTTACGGCGTCTATCTCCAGGATGAGTGGAGGGTGTTCGCGCCGCTTACCATCAACTACGGCGTGCGTTACGACCGCGTGGCCGAGTACGTCCATGAAAGCCAGGCCAGCCCGCGCGTCAACCTGGTTCACCAACTCTCCACCGAAACGATCTTCCACGCCGGGTACTCGCGTTACTTCACCCCGCCGCCGCTGGAGGTCGTGCAGGCCACCGGCATCAACCAGGCGCAAAACACGACCAACGCCGCGAAGATCACCCGCAATGCGCCCGACAAGAGTGAACGCGCCAACTACTTCGACGCCGGCGCGACGCAGACGCTTTTCGGCTCGCTCCAACTCGGATTGGACGGTTATTACAAACACGCGGTACAGCAGATTGACGAAGGCCAGTTCGGCGCGGCGATCATCGAAAGCCCGTTCAATTACCGCTACGGTGACGTGTATGGCATCGAAGGCACGGCAACCTACGTCAAAGGCGGGTTGGAACTGTACGCCAACGCGGCCTACTCGGTGGCCAAGGGCAAGAAGATCGATTCCTCACAGTTTCTTTTCGGGGCGGACGAACTCGCCTACATCAACGGCCACAAGGTGTTTCTCGATCACGACCAGACCGTGACGATTTCGGCGGGGGCTTCCTATCTCTACAAGCCGTCGGGCACCCGCGCCTACGCGGACATGCTCTACGGCAGCGGCCTGCGCGACGGGTTCGCCAACCGGGGCCGGTTGCCGATGTACTACACGTTCAACCTCGGGTTGGAGCAGAACTTCCACGTGCCGTGTTTCGGCGCGGCCAAGGCGCGTTTTGACCTCGTGAATCTGACGGACCGCGTCTATGAGTTGCGCGACGGTTCGGGCATCGGCGTGGGCGCGCCCCAGTTCGGGCAACGCCGGGGCATTTACGGTGGCATCACCATCAACTTCGGTCCGCAACCGGCCACGAAGGAGATCCAGCCCGCCCCGAAGGACGGCAAAGACAACCGGCGCTAACGACGCGCGTCTGCGGCACGGATGCTCGCATTTTACCTGAGAATCGGTGTAACGCGACCGTTAAACCACCACCAGATCAACGCTTTTCAAGTCTCGTAGAAGCCGCTCGTGGAGGGAAGGCCGCCAGCGCCGCCAGAGAGGGCGGTCACCGGGCCGTCCGACCACGAAGTGGGTCACCCCGTACTCCCGCGCGAAGTCGATGAGCGCCTCGGCCACTTTCTCGCGTTTGAGCACGATGACCATCCCTCCCATGCGCTGGGCAGTTTCCAGGGCTTCGCCGATGGCACGCTGGACCTCGGCGGTGATGACCTGCGGCGCCTCCCCGGGAGTACGCACGTAGACGGCGTACCAGGGGGCGTTGAGCTGCGAGGCCAGACGCGCGGTTTTGCGCAGGATCGCCCCCGGATCGGGGCCGCCGCTGCTCAGGGCGACGGCCACCTGTCCGACGCCGCCGGGAACGTGTTCCTGCTCGGACGATTCCTCGGCCCGCTGGCGGCGGTCGAGGAAGTTGGCGCTTTCACTCAAAGCCATTTCCCGCAGACGGGTCAGGTTCTGCGGCGTGAAGAAGTTCGTGAGCGCCTGCGCCACCCGGTCCGGCGCGTAAATCTTGCCGGACTGTAACCGCTCGATGAGGTCTTCCGCCGGCAGGTCGATGTTGACGATCTGGTCCGCGCGCGTCAGGAACTCGTCGGGGATGCGTTCCTTCACCCGTACGCCTGTGGCGCCTTCCACCACGTTGTAGAGGCTTTCGAGGTGCTGGATGTTGAGCGTGCTGATGACACTGATACCCGCCGCGAGCAAATCCTCCACGTCCTCGTACCGCTTCTTGGTTTTGCTTCCCGGCGCGTTGGTGTGGGCGAGTTCATCCACCAGAGCGACCGTGGGAGCACGCGCGATGACGGCTGCGGTGTCCATCTCGCGCAGTTCGACCCCTTTGTATTGCGTGACGATGGGCGGTACGATCTCCAGTTCGCCGATCTGCGCCGTGGTCTCCGGACGCGCGTGCGGTTCGACGTAACCGATCACCACGTCCAGGCCCCGCTTTTTGAGCCGGTTGCCCTCCGTGAGCATCTGGAAGGTCTTGCCGACGCCCGCGCACGCGCCCAGGTAGATTTTGAGTTTGCCCTGCTTCTGCTGGTGGATCAGCGCGAGGAAATCTTCCGCCTTGCGCCGGGCGGGTTCGCCGAAGTTATTCGCCAGGTCGGGGGTCATTGGTTTGCTGGAGGATTCAGCGGTGTGCTTCCAACCGTTTATTCTTCACCTTGGTCTGAGGCAGTGGCTTCTTGTCCTTATAGTAATAACAAATCTCCACAAGCGTCGGCCAGATTTCTAGCGACGCATGAATCTGGCTGACCACATCGTCCACGATGCGGCTGACGTTCTGCTGAAAGAAATCCGGCTCGAAGCCGTAGAATGCCTTGGACAAACTGTCCGCGAAGAGTTGCAGCGCCTGCCGTCGTTCTTCCCCTTGGGCGGCTGGCACAGCCGCGAGCACCTGTGCATGGACCGCGGCGATCCGGGCAAGGATTTCTTCCGAGTCCTGGAGGGTCACCTCACCCTGGTAATGGAACTTGATGAACAGATCGTCGCGCTGGTAGACACTATCCTTGATTTTCTTCTTGAGCAGGCTGCACAATTCCTCGTTGAAAACCTCCGTCGCCAGCGGATTTCGCATGTAGTTGTTCTTCGTGTGGTTCTGCGCGGCATCCACGTGCGCGCTGGCCAGCCCGGCCTGCTGCACCCACAAGCGATAGATGTAATCCTCGAACCGCAGCCGGGTCGGGAAAAACGGCGGTAGTCCCAGACGGTTGTCGTATCCGGCTACCCCGCAGTCGATGCGCCAATTCTTGTTGGTGACGACAGGCCGAAAGTTGACCAATACATAGCGGTCGTTGAGTTCCTGTGGATCGATCTGCCCGGCGTTGTCCAGGAACATGGAAACATAATCAAGCGCGTCGATGTCGTTCGTGCCGGTGCGGAAAGTTTGGGCAATCTTGATCTGCGCGTCGCGCATCAATTTGCCGCGCTGGAGCATGAGCGAATTGTCGCGGGTAAACTCGCGCGTCGTGTTCGTTTCCAAGTCCATCGAGGTATCCACGAGGAAGTCGCCTTTCTCGTAGCTGGCCGGGACCTGGCTGAGTTTACGCCCGAGCACGTCATCGAAGGCTTCGAGCAGGTCGAACGACTTCCGCGTATACCCTTTTTTCTCGCCCGCACGGTAGAGCTTGCCCCGGCAAATTTCGTCGTCGCCGAGAGATTCGGGGCTGTCCTCGATCAGGGCTTCGGGACGCATGTCATCGTCCGAACTAATGAGGAACCTACCTAGCGTCCACATCAGCGTGCAGTTGCGGTTGCCGCCGTAACTCGGACGAAAGAGGTTTTTGACGAGCGACTCCAATTTCTTGTCGCGCAGCTTGCGATTGAGTAACCCGAGAAACTCCTCCTTTTCCCTCGGCCCGACATAGTACAGCTCATTGACTGTGCGGGTGGACTCCAACGAGCGAAAGTATTTCTCATGGTTGGCGACGCTGGAGTCGTCGAACACCATCAACTTCACCGCATGGCCGTTGCGCCAGAAATTCGCGTCGTATGCTTCGATAGCTTCTGCCACGTCCCGCAGCCGATAGGTCGGGATGGCGAAAACTGTATCATCAGGTTCCATGTTCGCGAACCGCCGTGGGGTCCTTAATCAAACTCTGCCTCGTCAGCCGTGGCAGTATCATTGCGGCGGGCTCGGAGATCGTCTTCCAAAATATTGTATCTGCGTTTGAGCTTTAACTGCTGATGGACGAGAAGGAGGACACAAACGCCCAAGCCCAGACAGGGCACCGTTGAGGCAGCGATCACGTCCTGGGTTGCACGGTCAAATGCGGCGACCACATTCTCGGCGTCTAGTTTGCCTGCCGTGAGCACTTGGGTGAGTTGTAAGTGTGCTTGCCGCCGTGCTTCCCGCGCATTTTGAAGTGGCAGCGCGCAGACGAACATGATCCATAGCGCGGCCGTCACGATAATCGCCAGACGACTGGGCGATAGAAATCGATGGTCTGCAACTTCGCTGGAGGAGGTCGGTGAACGCATGGTATGTCTATTGATGACGACAGACGGCCATCGCCGGAGCGCGGTGTGCCCGTCCCGGGTTAGTGAAACGCCGCGAAACTCATGAACAAGAGCCAGATGAGCATCGACCCGAATAGCAAACGAGCGCACAGTCGGCGGCTGTACAGATTGAATTTGACTTCGGCATAGGGCCAACACGGGTCGAAAACCCACAAAATTTGGCCCTCTGTGGGAATCGCTCCAACTTTGCTGTCACCGGCAACTAATCGAGCTTTTTTGGAAATGAAGCCCTCGGCTTTCAGATAGAGGACAAAAGTTCGCCGTTGCGCTGAATCGAAGTTGGCTCTGGCGGCACAGATCACCACGCCGCCTTCATTGTTTTGTTCCACGCGAAGCAGATTGTCGGGTTCGCGGCTGTGGAACTGCGTCGGAGCAATCGCCTCGTGCAAGACGGACGGAGGGGACGATTTCATGGCACAATGAATCCGTCGGGTCGGGCCACCCACGTTATTTCTGGCCGCTGGACGGCAGCTTGCCGTCGAGCGCGAGGTTGAGCAGCAGGGTGTTGACGCGCGGCTTCGCCGAAGACACCCAGGTCACGGCCCTCCGTGTATTTGTCCACAGTTGGCGCACCTCGTCGGCCGACTTGCCGCGCTCGCGCGCCACGCGCGGGAGCTGGAGCGCGCGTTGGCGACCGAGATGTGCGGGTCCAGGCCGCTGCCCGAGCGCGTCACGGCGTCGGCGGGCACGGCGTCGGTTTCCTTCAGACCGTTGGCCGTGCGGTAGGCGGCGACGAGGTCCTTGATGCCGTCGATAGTTGGACGGATCGTTGACCGCGTTGCCGGCGGCGTCCTTCTTGTGCTGGCCGTTGACGAGCTTGTCGCTGGTCGGACCCAGGTTGGTGCCGCCGCTGGCGGTGGGATCATACCCGGCCGCCCCGGCCGCGGACGGGCGCGGGTTGAAGTACTGTCTTGCCGCCGAAGTTCTGGCCGAGCAGTTCGCTGCCGAGCACGGTCTTGCCGTCGGCGGCGACGATCAGGCTGCCGTTGGCCTTGTGGTTGAACATGCCCTGGCCGAGGCCCCAGACCAGCAGCGGGTACAGGCCGCTGACGATCAGGCCGAGCACCACCGTGGCCAGCACGGAGGTGAGCGTTTCCTGCGAGATGGAATAGCCTTTGCCGGATGGTCGGGCGTGCCAGCCCCGGCGCGGTCTGTCTGGATCAGTTGACCTGTGTCGGTGTCTGGCGGCGTTTGGGTGAGATCGTAGGTTTTCATATGCGTTGAAGTGAGAAATTGGCAGCAGGATGTTCAGACCAGGTGCAGGCCGGCCACGACGAGGTCGATGGCCTTGATGCCGATGAACGGCACGATGATGCCGCCCAACCCGTAGATGAGCAGGTTGCGCCGCAGGAGCGCGTCCGCGCCGAGCGCGCGGAAGCGCACCCCGCGCAGGGCCAGCGGGATCAGCGCGATGATGACCACCGCGTTGAAGATCACCGCGCTCAGGATCGCCGAGTTCGGGACTGGCCAGGTGCATGACGTTCAGCGGCGCGATGGCCGGGAACGCCAGCAGCAGCATGGCCGGGATGATGGCGAAGTATTTGGCCACGTCGTTGGCGATGGAGAACGTCGTCAGCGCGCCGCGGGTCATGAGCAGTTGCTTGCCGATTTCCACGACCTCGATGAGCTTGGTCGGGTTGCTGTCGAGGTCCACCATGTTGCCCGCTTCCTTGGCGGCCTGGGTGCCGGTGTTCATGGCCACGCCCACGTCGGCCTGCGCCAGCGCGGGGGCGTCGTTGGTGCCGTCGCCGGTCATGGCGACGAGCCGGCCGCCCGGTCTGCTCGCGGCGGATGTAGGCGAGCTTGTCCTCGGGCGTGGCCTGGGCGAGGAAATCGTCCACGCCCGCTTCCTTGGCGATGGCGGCGGCGGTGAGCGGGTTGTCGCCGGTGATCATGACGGTCTTGATGCCCATCGCGCGGAACCGCTCGAAGCGGTCGGCCAACCCGCCTTTGACGATGTCCTTGAGGTAGATGACGCCCAAGGCCTTTTCCTTCGTCGCCACGACCAGCGGCGTGCCGCCCTTGCTGGAGATGGCGGTCACGGCGGCGTCGATCTCGGCCGAGAACTTGCCGCCGACGTAGGCGCGCACGCTGTCCGCCGCGCCCTTGCGGTAACTCTGGCCGTCGAGGTCCACGCCGCTCATGCGCGTCTGCGCGGTGAACGGGACGAACTCGGCGTTGGGCAACTGCGCGAGTTCGCGTCCGCGGATGCCTTCCTGCTGCTTGGCGAGCACGACGATGGAGCGGCCCTCGGGCGTCTCGTCCGCGAGGCTGGAAAGCTGCGCGGCGTCGGCGAGTTCGTGCGCGGTGACGCCGGGCGCGGGGATGAACTCGACGGCCTGCCGGTTGCCGAGCGTGATGGTGCCGGTCTTGTCGAGCAGGAGCACGTCCACGTCGCCCGCCGCCTCGACGGCGCGCCCGCTCATGGCGAGCACGTTCTTTTGCACGAGGCGGTCGATGCCCGCGATGCCGATGGCGCGCAGAGCAGGCCGCCGATGGTCGTCGGGATCAGGCAGACCAGCAGCGCGATGAGCACCGTGGGCGAGAAATCCACGCCCGGAGAACTTGCCGAAGGGCAGCAGCGTCATGCAGACGAGCAGGAAGATGATCGTCAGCGCGGAGAGCAGGATGGTCAGCGCGATTTCGTTGGGCGTCTTCTGGCGTTTCGCGCCTTCGACGAGGCCGATCATGCGGTCGAGGAAACTCTCGCCCGGGTTGGCCGAGATGCGCACCTTGATCTCGTCGCTGAGCACGCGCGTGCCGCCGGTGACGCTGGAGCGGTCGCCGCCCGCCTCGCGGATGACCGGGGCGCTCTCGCCGGTGATGGCGCTTTCGTCCACGGTGGCCGCGCCCTCGATGATCTCGCCGTCGCCGGGGATGGCTTCCCCGGCGACGATGAGCACCACGTCGCCCTTGCGGAGTTGGTCGGCGGAAACCTGTTCGGTCTTGCCGTTGTCGCGCAGGCGGTTGGCGGTGGTCTGCGTGCGGCTGGCGCGCAGGGTGTTGGCCTGCGCCTTGCCGCGGCCCTCGGCCATGGCTTCGGCGAAGTTGGCGAAGAGCACGGTGAACCACAGCCAGACGCTGATCTGGCCGGTGAACGCCTTGCTCTCGTGCGAGGCGAAGACCTCCACGGTGGTGACGAGCGCGCCGACCTCCGTGACGAACATCACGGGGTTACGCACCATCGTGACGGGGTTGAGTTTCTTGAAGGCGTCCCCGATGGCGGGGACGATGATCTTGGGATCGAAGATGGAACGGGATTGAGCAGCCATAGAAAGGATAAGGATGAAGGATGAAGGATGAAGGATGAGAGACGGCGGTCAGAACAGTTTGCCGGTGTGCATGAGGAAGTGTTCGACGACCGGGCCGAGCGCGAGCGCGGGCAGGAAGTTGAGCGCGCCGATGAGCAGCACCGTGCCGATGAGCAGGATGATGAACGTCCAGCCGTCCACCGGGAAGCTGCCCGGACCGGCGGGGACGAGCTTCTTCGCCGCGAGCGACCCGGCGATGGCCAGGATGGGCACGATCATGAAGAACCGGCCGATGAGCATCGCCAGGGCGAGGGTCGTGTTGTACCAGGGCGTGTTGGCGCTGATGCCCGCGAACGCGCTGCCGTTGTTGCCCGTGGCCGAGGAGAAGGCGTAGAGGATCTCGCTGAAGCCGTGCGGGCCGTTGTTGTTCGTGCCGTTGGTCAGCGCGGCCGTGACGGGTCGGGCGCGCCGAAGTTGTTCGCGCCCGCCGCCCAGGCCGAGAAGCCGAGGATCGACAGGGTGAGCACGAGCACGACCAGACCGCTCATCTTCACCTCGAACGCCTGGATTTTCTTGCCCAGGTATTCGGGCGTGCGGCCGACCATCAGCCCGGCGATGAACACCGCGAGCAGCACGAAGATCAACATGCCGTAGAGACCCGCGCCGACGCCGCCGAAGACGATTTCGCCGAGCTGGATGTTGAACAGCGGCACCAACCCGCCGATGGGCGTGAAGCTGTCGTGCATGGCGTTGACCGCGCCGCAGGAGGCGTCCGTGGTGATCGTGGCGAACAGGGCGGAATTGAAGATGCCGAAGCGCACTTCCTTGCCTTCCATGTTGCCGTCGGTCTGCACCACGCCGTTTTTGTACAGGTTCGGGTTGCCGTCGGCTTCCGCCTTCCAGCAGGTGACGACGCCGACCAGGAAGATGGCCGCCATCGCGCCCCAGACCGCCCAGCCGTGCTTCTGGTTTTTCACCGCGCGGCCCAGGTAGTAGGTCAACGCGCTCGGGATGGCGAAGATCGAGAGCATCTGCAGGAAGTTGGAAAGCGGCGTCGGGTTCTCGAAGGGATGCGCGGCGTTGGCGTTGACGAAGCCGCCGCCGTTGGTGCCGAGCATCTTGATGGCCATCTGCGAGGCGATGGGGCCTTCCACGATGCTCTGGGTCTCGACGGCTTGATCCACCAGCACCACGTTGCCCGCGGCGTCCTTGACCGGGTTGTTGCTCGCGTCGGTCTTGGGCACCTGGATCGTCTGCTTCTCGGTGAGTTGCGCCGTGTCGTAGGGCTTGAAATTCTGCGGGATGCCCTGCGAGATCAGGAACAGCGCGTAGATGATGCAGATCGGCAGCAGCAGGTAGTAATGCAGGCGCACCAGATCGACCCAGAAGTTGCCCACCGTGCCGGACTCGTGCCGCGCGATGCCGCGCACCAGCGCCGCCGCGACGGCGATGCCCAGCGCCGCCGACCAGAAATTGTGGCTGGCCAGAGCGACCATCTGCGAGAAGTAACTACATCGTGTTCTCGCCGGAGTAGCTCTGCCAGTTCGTGTTGGTCGTGAAGCTGGCCGCCGTGTTGAAGGCCAGGTCCGGCGTGATGCGGCGTCTTGTTGGAAAGGCCGTCGATGATGCCGTGGAACGGCAGATGATCCTGCAAGCGCAGGACGACGTAGGTAAACACCATCGTCACCAGACTGAAGAGCAGCGTCGGCGACGGCGTATTGCTTCCAGTTTTGCTCGCGGCGCGGATCAACGCGCAGCAGCCGGTAGGTCAGGCGTTCGACCGGGCCGAGCACGCGGTTCGAGGAAACGTGTTCCTGCCGTCGAGCACCTGGAAGAGGTAGATGCCGAGCGGCTTGGTGATGAGCAGCAGGATGCCCATGTAGAGGGCGAGTTGAATCCAGCCGGATGCGTTCATAAAATTCGGAATATAAGAGGATCGTTACGTCTACTTGGCCGGATCAGAATTTTTCCGGGTAGATCATGGTGGCGAAAAGATAGACGAGCAGCAGGCTGGCGATGATGCCGATGACGATGGTTCCCATAGAAGTGAGATAGTTGTTAGATGTAATCGGGTTCAGATTTTGCCGCACCAGTAGGCGTAAGCGATGGAGCCAAAGAAAAAGCCGACGGTGGCGAGGACGTAGATGAGGTCAAGCATGGAAGTAAGGAACGGTTAGACTGTGAAAATCGGAGGTTAGGAATGCACGCCGATGCGGTTGCTGAACAGCGTACAAGAACGGGAAGGTTCGCTGTCGTGGAGCCTGGGGGCGAACGGGGCGGCGGTTTTCTGGACGGAGCTTTCTGCATGGTCGTGTGTGTGATGACGGAAATTTGATGGAACGCGGTCGGACCCTGTCAGGGGTGGGTCAGGATTTTTCTCCGAGGTGAACTGGTTCTTCGCTGTGCCCGAAGTTGAACAACTCGAACATGCGCCGCATGTTCTGCTGCGCCGCCTCGTGGCGGGAATCGAGCTTGATGGCGCGGCCGTATGCTCTCTTGGCCCCGTCGTAGTCGCCGCTGATCTCGTGCAAGCACGCCGCGCAGGTTGTGGGCCTCCGGCGAATTGTCGTCGAGGCGCAGAGCCGTCGGTGATTTTTTCGGCGGCGGCATCGAAAGACTGCAAATTGATCAGCCGCTTGGCCTCGCGCAGACAGTCGTCGAAAGCTGCCGGGCACCACATCGACGGGTCGGGGGCGGTGGCGGCCGACGATGTCCGCCACGATCTTGCGCAAGGCCGACGGGCTCGATGGGTTTTTCCAGGAAGTCGATGGCTCCGAGCTGCATCGCGCGCACGGCGTTGCGGATGCTGCCGTAGGCGGTGATCATCAGGGTCGGCGTTTGCACGCCGCGCCGGCGCATCTCGGTGAGCACGTCCAGGCCGCTGTCCTCGCCGATGCGCAGGTCGAGCACGACGAGGTCGTAGTTCTCCGCCCGGAAGCCCATCATCGCCTCGTCGGCGGACGCGGCTTCCTGCACCTCGTAGCCATCGGTTTCCAGCGCCAGACGGAAGGTCAGGCGAATGGTGCGCTCGTCATCGATGAGAAAAATTTTGCCGCTGTTCATGTCGTGGACGGGGTTGGTTGCCGCGACTGCCACGGCGGCGGGCAGGATGAAGAAAAACTCGCTGCCCCGGCCGCCCGGGCAGGCGACGACGCCGATCCGGCCGTCGTGCGCGCGGACGATTTCCCGGCAGATCGCCAGACCCAGCCCCGCGCCTTCCCTCGGCTCGCCCGGCAGGCGGTAGAACTTCTCGAAGACGCGCTCGCGCTCGGCCGGCGGGCATGCCGGGGCCGCGGTCGGTCACGCTGAAGCGCACGGACGCGCCCGCCATCCTCGGCGCGCGCCGCCAGCGACGATTTCCTCGCCCGGCGGCGAGTGCTTGGCGGCGTTGGAAATCAGGTTGGAAAACACGTGGCCGAGCTGGTCGGCGGAAACCGCCACGGGCGGCAAGTTGGCTGCGATTTGCATCGACGAACTGCGCTCCGGCGGCGGAGACCACTTCCCGGGACGTCGTCCACGCGCTTGGCGCACGAGTTCCTGCGGGTCCTGGGCGCGCCGTTCGCTGACCGACGCGCCGCTTTCCAGCTTGGCGAGGTCGAGCAGGTTGTTGATGAGATCGAGCAGCCGTTCGGCGTCGTCGCGCGAGGCGATGAGCAGTTCGGTCTGCTTGGGGTTGAGCGCGCCGATGCGTTCCTCCAGCAACAGGTACACCGCCATGCGGATGCTGGTCAGCGGCGTCTTGAGTTCGTGGCTGACCGTGGCGACGAGATTGGTCTTCACGTCGTCGAGCAGACGGAAACGGGTCACGTCGTGGAGGATGACCACCGCGCCCGCGCCGCCGTCGCTGCAGGCCGATGACGCGCGGCAGCAGGAACTTCTCCCGGTCGTCCACGCGCACGCAGATCGATTGGTCGAAGCTCTCGGGCAGGTAATCGCCGCCGCCCTGGATGACCTTCATCGCCAAGGGCACGACGGGCAGCGTCGTCTCCGTGCCGGCGAGCTTCTTGCGCAGGCGCTCGGCGGCGGGGTTCTGGTAGGCGATCTCGCCGTCCGCGGAAAAGATGATGATCGGATCGAGCAGCGCCGCGAACACGATTTCCGTCGCCTGCCGGGCATGGACGAGTTCGTCGGTGGTCGTCTGCCGGTAGAGCGCGCAGCTTGCCCGCCATTTTGTTGAAGGCGTCGGCGAGTTGCCCGAGTTCGTCCCGGCTGCTGACGGGCAGCACCTGGTCGAGGTTGCCCTCGCCGAGTTCGCGCGCGGATTCGGTCAGCCGCTGGATCGGCCGCAGGACAACGCCGCTGAGCCGGTAGGCGAAGTAAAGCCCCAGCGGCAGCGCCGCGGCGATGGCCAGGAGCATGATGCGGGTGGATTGGCGGGCGGTTTCGCGCGCCCGGTGATCCTTTTGCGTCATGGCATGCTCGTTGATGCCGAGGATGGCCGAGGCGGCTTCGAGCAGTTTGCCCAGCGTGGGCGCAGACGCCCGCCTCGATGTCGGCGTCCGGCGAGAGTGCGGCGGTCGCGGCGGTCAGGAACGCCTCGTTGCGCGTCTTCAGCTGGTCGGCGGCCTCGCGTTCGCCGGGCTCGGTGATGATCGCCCAGTTCCGCTTCCACGTTGCGGCGGCACAGGGCCGCCTGTTGCTCCAGGACTGACTGCGTCTGCGGCAGCGTGGCGGTTTTCGCATGGTAGGCGAGCAGAGCCTGGTCGATGCGCAACGCGTGCTCCTTGAGGTCGCGCATCGCCACGATGCTGGTGTAGTTCTCGTGCAGCGTCGTGTTGACCGCACCCCCCAGGCGCACGAACAGCCAGACGGCATAGCCGCCGACCACCATCAGCAGGATGATGAGCGGCGCGACTCCGAGCAGGATGCGGTTGCGTAACATGTTGGGCGAAAATTCCTTTAGCTTTCGCCGTGCCAACGCTGCTTGCTTATCGTGTAAGTTCATTCAAATAAGGAGTTAAGGTCTTATCGCCTTCTGAAAACGGGGCGGATTGAATTTGGCGAGTCGTGCAATCTGCATGGTATCCGAAGCGCATTCAGCAAATTGCACGATGGCCGGATTTCAGCGGCACAATGGCGGGCGGTACAAGATGTCCCGGGACGAAGGGCGCTCTCCGAGCGGCGTCACCTCCGGCTCAATCGGCGGACGGACTTTCGGCAGTCCCGTTCTGCCACTTGCGCCGACGACGGTAGAGAGTCGCCAAGTCGATGCCGAGGATCGCCGCGGCATCTTCCAGGCGCGAAGTTTTCGCCAGGACCCGCCGGATGTGCTCGTCGGCCAACTCCGCCAGGCTGATGGAAGCACCGACTTCGAGCGGTTGATCGGCCTGGGATTTTGCGATGATCTCGGAGAGATGCGTCACTTCCACCGTCGGACCCGCGCAGAGGATCACAGCGCGCTCGATGGCATTCCGCAGTTCGCGCAGGTTACCCGGCCACGGGTAACGACGCATGGCGTCCCGGGCCTCGGGGCTGAAGTCGGTGATGAGCTTGCCCGATTGGCGCGCGAAGAAGCGCAGATGCGCCGCCGCCAACTGTTCCAGGTCACGCGGACGCTCGCGCAGCGGCGGCAGGCTGTAGCGTCACGACGTTTAGCCGATAGTACAGGTCTTCGCGGAACTTGCCTTCCTTGACCGCCTGCACCAGGTCGCGGTTGGTGGAGGAAATGACCCGCACGTCGGCGCGGCGGGTCTGCGTCTCCCCCACCCGTTCATACTCGTGCTCTTGCAGCAGGCGCAGCAGCTTGGGTTGGATGTCCAGCGGTAGTTCGCCGATCTCGTCCAGATACAGCGTGCCCCCGCTCGCCGCCGCGACCTTGCCCTCCGTCTCGGTGGTCGCCCCCGTGAAGGCTCCCCGGGCATGGCCGAACAAATCGCTCTCCAACAGCTCCCGCGACAGGCTAGGCGCGCTCACGGTGACGAACGGCCGCGCCGCCCGCAGGCTGTGCTGGTGGATGTCGCGCGCCAGCACGCTCTTGCCGGTGCCGCTCTCGCCCAGCAGGATGATCGAAGCGTGGCTGGCGGCGGTGCGGTGCGCCAGGTCCAGCACGCCTCGCATCGCGGGGTCGGTCGAAGCGGCGGGTGCCGCCGACGAAAGCTGGAAGAGCGATTCCAGTTCCTGAACCCGCCGTTCCAGGCCGCGCCGCTGTTCAATGCGTCCCAGGACGAGCCGCACCTGCTCGGGCGTGAAAGGCTTCGGCAGATAATCCACCGCGCCGCGCCGGGTCGCTTCCACGGCGCTGGGAATCGAGGCGAAAGCGGTGATGATCACCACGGCGACGCCCGGGTCGGCGCGCCGGAGCTGGGCCAGCACTTCCAGGCCGTCTTCCTGGCCGAGGCGCAGGTCCAGAAATGCCACGTCGAAAGGGGTTTTCTGCACCTGTCGCAGGGCCCCCGAGCCGCTCTCGACAGCGACCGCTTCGTGCCCATCCGCCTCCAATGCCACCGAGAGCATCCGGGCGATGTTGCGTTCGTCATCTACTACCAGAATTCGCATGGAACAGCTAACCGCGAGGCGGACCGATGCGCCCGCCGTGCCTGCAAGCTGCGCCGACGTTTCGCAAAATGCAATGCGGATCGACCGGCGCTGGCCGCTCAACTTTCGTTTGGCACCGCCTGTTCTGGCGGCGAGGTTGCCTCCTTCGCCGGCAAAGCCCACCGCAGGAGCGCCGGAAAAGACAAGCCCTGCACCACCACCGAGAACACCACGATGATGTAGGTGGCCGTCAGCAGGGTTTCACGCTCGTGCCCGGCCGGGAGGGACAACGCGAGCGCGACGGGAATGCCGCCGCGCAAGCCGCCCCAGGTCAGCAGCTTGATGCTGTGCGAGGGGAACGGCATCCCACGCTCCGGCCAGAGCAGCGTCATCAGTGCGCCGATGCTCATCCAGCGGGCCGCGAGCACCACCGGCACCGCCAAGCAACCGGCCAGCAGTGCGCCGCCGGTGGGTCGCAGCGAGAGGACCGCCAACCCGATCAGTACGAAGAGCACGGCGTTGAGCATCCCGTCGATCAATTCCCAGAAGTCATCCAGCCGCTCCCGGGTCCGCGTGGACATGACCCGATGCCGGGCGACGTTGCCGATGATCAACCCAGCCGCCACGATGGCCAGGGGACCCGAGAATCCGAGCGCGGTGGCGAGCGCGTACCCGCCGGAAACCATCGCCAACGTCAGAAAGACTTCCACGCTGTAGTCATCCACGGTTCGCAGCAGGTGGTAGGTGACCCAGCCGAGTAAAACGCCCAAGCCCAGGCCGCCGGCGACCTGCCAGAGCACCAACAGCCAGAAATGCGGCCAGTCCGGTCCAGCCGTGGGTTCTTGACCGAGCAGTTGGTAACAGGTTACGAAGGCCACCACGCCGATGCCGTCGTTGAAAAGCGATTCCCCGGCGATGCCGGTTTCGAGCGCGCGCGGTGCGCCCGCGCGGCGCAGCATGTCGAGCACGGCGACCGGATCGGTCGGCGAGATCAACGCGCCGAACACCAGGCAGTAGACCCACGGGACGTTCAATCCCAGAACGGAAAACACCCAACCCATCATGGTGGCAACGAACAGCAGCGTCAGCAAAACGCCCACCGTGGCCAGGATGGCGACGGGCCAACGGTGCTCGCGCAGTTCATCGAGGGGTACATGCATGGAACCGGCAAAGAGCAGGTAGCCGAGCATCCCGTTCATCAGGGACTCGCCGAAGTCGATCTGGCGTACCAGAGATTGCGCGTGCTGCGACCAGGCGAGACCGGCACGGCTGGCGAGCAGGATCACCAGCGAGATGCCCAACGAGAAAAGCACCAGGGCAATCGTGGTGGGCAACTTGAGAAACCGCTCATTCAGATAGGTCGTCAGCGCCGCGAAGGTCAGCAGCAGCGCGACAACGTAGGGCAGGGTCATGGGGCACCGATTCTGACTGGTCGGATTTGCCGGGTCAATGAAACCACGCTTTTTGGCTCGGACCGCCGAAGACAGGCGTGGAGGTTTTCTGACAGGCAGCCGGTCGTCAACAAGGTAGGGATGGCTCTCCGAGCCAGTCCCTAGATTCGACTGGATAACAAGTATCGGTTACAGAAAAATACTTAGCCATTCATTCCAAGATATTTACATCAGAATGACCAGATTTTCTTGGCCGGTCACAATCCCCCGTCACAATACGAACGTGGATTAACGCTGATAACGCATGTTGCATTCACGTTGGCTTGGCGTAGGCTTTTGTCAATTCCGCGACGGTCTTACCGGTGAACCCGGCGGGCTGGGTGCGCCGTTTCCACAGCCAGTGATACATGCCCTCCGGGTCGTCGAGGGGCGCGTCGTGCTGTTCGTAGTTGCCGATGCTACGCCGGGTGCAGCCGTAGATTCCAGCGTACTGGTCACGTTCGAGTCGGTAGTCCATGGTTGGGTGAGTGTGTTATATTTCCTCTTCACCGGCCTCAGTTTGACGATCCGGGATGCCTGCCAAGGCGCGCATCCGCTGGACCATCTCTGACATGCCCGCGCCGGCCGTCACGATCTCTTCGGCCTTCGGCCAACTGTGCTCACGCACGAAAGTCGCCACATCGTTGTGCGCGTCCCACAATGCCCAGATGCGGCGTTCGAGTTCGGAGATTCGTGCAGCCGACGGGGCGACCTCGATCCCTGCTTCCCGGTTGTAATTGAAGCTGAATTGCTCCACCGGCGTCAGCGCGAAGCTCGGAGGGCGTGTTTTCCGGTCCAACAGAATGAGCACCGTCTTTCCGGGTTCATCCAAGGGTAAGTCCTGGCGTTGATAGGTGCGGATACTCCGTTCTGTAACGCCATAGATGCGAGCATATTGTGCTTGGGTCAGTTTGTATGTCATTGGCTTCAGATAGATGGGTTAAGGTTTCCGGCGGAAAGTTCAGATTTTTGGTCTCGCACACGGGAGAGGCTGGCTCATAGGTACCTGCGGGCGTTGCTGACTCTCAAAAAAGATTCCTTTGGGGGGGGTGGGGTCGCACAATTGATGCTTCTCAGGATTGATTGATGGAACGGGTCACAGCATCCTCCGCAACTCGACCCGTTTGTCTTCCAGGAGGATCAGCATGCAGCGCAGCCCACGCTCCTGCCATTTGTCGTCCTGCTTGCCCGCGAGGCATGCTTGAACGTCTTCGATGACATAGTTGAAGCTGACGATGAACTCGCTGGCGGCGTCCGCCCTCTCGGGTCCGCTCGGTGCCTTGCATAGAAATTCTTCCACGTTGATGAGGCAAGCAGCCCCATGCATGTAGCAGCCGTCCGGAGATTGTGTGTAAAGGCTCATGGCAGGAGGTCGTCAGGATCGGTTTGGTTGGCGGGTCGAAGGTGAGGCTGATTACGGAAGCGTGCTCGGCGGGTGATCTCCGCGCGGCGTGTCGGCGAGAGCGAACGCCAGAACATGCGGGCACGGAAGGTGTGCGTGGGCATGCTGATGACCATGCCCTCGGATTCACCGGCGTCCGTCGCGGGCTCGTTTGGATTGAGAGTGCTCATGGTGTGACTGCCTCCGCTCTGGCGACGGCCTTGGCCATGCGTTGCGCTTCGGTGATTTGCTCGCGAAGAAGCCGTTCCGTGAATTCCGCTGCTACCCTGACGCTCCCGGCGAAGAAAAACGGGCTGTAGTGCCGCTGCCAGGCTGCCAGGGTACCGATGATCGAAGCGTCCGACATTCCACCGCCGCATCGCCAAAACTGGTCCCTTGCTGGTTCGTTGGCCCGCGCGACGCTGGCGCGGCTCAATGGTTCATCCACGATCTCAAGAACCGGCTGGCAAACCGCGTCCAGCTTACGACGGACGGCAACCGCGCCTATCTCAACGCCGTGGAAGATGCGTTCGGCGCGGACGTGGACTATGCGATGCTCGTCAAAATCTACGGCGAGGCTCCCGGCGCGGAAGTCCGCTACAGTCCGTCTGAAGTGACTGGCGCGGTCAAGACGCCCGTCAATGGCAAACCCGACCTCAAACACGTTTCCACGTCGTTCATCGAACGCCAGAACCTGACGATGCGGATGCAGATGCGCCGGTTCACCCGCCTGACAAACGCGTTCTCAAAGAAGCTGGCGAACCACGAAGCGGCCATCGCGCTCCATTACATGCACTACAACTTCGCCCGCATCCACCAATCGCTTCGCGTGACACCCGCGATGGCTGCCGGGGTGTCCGACCGTGTTTGGTCCATTTCCGAAATCGTCGCCCTGCTCAAAGATTGATTCAAACTGTACCACTACCGAAGATGCGCTCGTGTTTCCCTTCGACTTTTTGTAGCGCCTTCGTGGGAACCTTCATCGGGTCCACGCCCGCGATCTCCATGAACCGGATGAACTGCATGGACAGGCCGCTGACTCCCTTCGTGCCAACTTTGGCCAGCCCCGGACTGAGCAGCCCGCGCGGATCGTCGTTGCCCGCCAGGGTGAGAAGATGTTCTTGAAGCCGCCGATGGATCGGCACGGCGTAGCTCTTGCCCGTCTTCTGGTCGGTGTAGCGGATCATGCTGGCCTCCAAGTCCACGTTGGTCCAGCGCATCAGCGCGCAGTCGTTCAAACGCGCGCCGGTGTAGCGCCCGAGCAGCAGGACCGTCAGCCACTCTCCCTTCGCCGCGCTCACCAAGGTATCCAGTTCCGCCTCGTTGAAGATTTCCCGCGTGATCGTCTGGACTGCCGCCTTGCTCGTTTTGCTGATGAGCCTGACGCCCTTCGTGGGATCGTAGCGCAGATGCTCCTGGTTCTGAGCCGTGCGAAACATCGAGCGGACGATTTCCAGATTGATGTCCACGGTGCGCGCGGACACGCCGGCCGCCACGCGCGAAGCCTTGAACGACTCCACCTGCCTCGTGGTGACCGCGTTCAACGGTTTGTCGGCGTGCGGGCCAAGGTGCTCGACGAACAGCCGCAGAGAACGCGTGTAGCTGACCAGCGTGGCCGGTGCCACCTCGATTGATCGCGCCTTGAGCCAGCCTTCGGCGAAGGTGCGCACCGACTCGCTGTGGATGGTTCCCTGCCCCGCGGACTCCAGGATGCGGTCGAGCACCTCGCGTGCGCCCGCTTCGGTCAGTTCCCCGGCGACGGCTTTCTGAGTTGCCGCCACGAACGCTTCGAGCACAGCGTCCCGGTTCTTGAGGTGGACGGCCGGCCCAAGCTGCTTCGCCTGGCGTTCCCACCGTTCCGCGATGGCCATCGCCTCGCCGCGGTTACGCTCGACTGCCTTGATCTTCGTGCAGCGCTGCGTCTGGCCGCGCCCGGGAATCGTGATGCAGGCGTACCAGAAGGGCGATTTTCCGCGTGGGTCCTTGCGCAGGGAAGCCATCCCCACACAATAAAGTCACAATAACGTCGAGTAAAGCCAATAACGCACAATACACTGTTCACGAGGTGCGAAGATGCCTCAGAGGTACGAAAAGCGAGAACAAGTACCGAAGCAACGCATTTCCAGAAAAATTAGGGACTGGCTCAGAGAGCCATCCCTACCTTAAACGATGCGCCTACGGCGGGATTTTGCACTTACCTTTTAAAGGACGAGCCGTCACCGTGTCATTTGACTGACATTGGAAACTGTGGCGAGTTTGTACGGATCGTTGTTCCTGTTGCCTCGCCGTAAACCCCGCTCGCATGACCACCTTCGCACTTGCCCAGTTGTTCATTTTTCTCTTGATCGTCGTCCTGCTGGTCAAGCCGGTCGGCGTCTACTTGCATCGCGTCTTCGAGCGGCAACCCACTTTTTTTGACCCAGTTCTCGTCCCGGCCGAACGACTCATCCACCGGCTCCTGCGCGTCCACCCCGAGCGCGAGATGGATTGGAAACACTACTCGCTGGCATTCGTGCTCTTCGGAGTGGTTAACATGGTGACGCTCTACCTCGCGCTGCGCTGGCAGGCAGTTCTGCCGTGGTTTTTTCCCGGGATGATGACCACGCCGATGACGCCGGACCTCGCGGCCAACACCTCGGTCAGTTTCGTGACCACGACCACCTGGCAAGCCTACGCGGGCGAGACGACCATGAGTTATTTTAGCCAGCTCCTGCTGGTCGGGCAAAACTTCCTGGGCGGCGCGGCCGGGCTGGCCGTGGGCATCGCTTTCATTCGCGGCTATGCTCGTGAGCGAGCGACAGGATTGGGTAATTTCTGGGTCGATCTCGTCCGGGCGTTGCTTTGGGTGCTCCTGCCGGTCTCGCTGCTGGGCGGCCTGTTCCTGATCGCGCAGGGCGTGCCCATGAATTTTCTACCCTACACCGTCGTCCACACGGTCGGCGGCGATGTGCAGACCATTACCCAAGGCCCGGTCGCCGCGCTCGAATTTATCAAGAACCTGGGCACCAACGGCGGCGGTTTCTTCAACGCCAACGGCGCGCATCCCTTCGAGAATCCGACGCCGCTTGCCAATCTGGTCGAATTGCTCGCCATCGTGGTGCTCCCGGCGGCGTTCACTCACACGTTCGGCCGGATGGTGGGCCGGCCGCGTGACGGGTGGGTGATCTTCTGGACGATGACCGCGCTTTTCGTGGCGGGTTTCCTGGTGTGCGGCTGGGCGGAGGGTCACCTGCATCCCGAGTTGGCGCAGGCGGTCAGCGGTGGGAACATGGAAGGCAAGGAAACCCGTTTCGGGGTCGGCGGCTCGGCGTTGGCGGCGGTCGTGACTTCCAACGGCGCCACCGGCTCCTACAACGCGATGCACGACAGTTTTCAGCCGCTCGGCGTCCTCGTTCCGCTGCTTAACCTGCTGCTGGGCGAGATCGTCTACGGCGGCTTGGGCACCGGACTCTACAGCATGGTGTTCGTGGCGTTGGTAGCGCTTTTCATCGGTGGCCTGATGGTCGGTCGTTCCCCCGAACATCTCGGCCGCCGCATCGGGCCGCCGGAGATGAAGATCATCGCGGTTTACACACTTCTGGGTCCCGCGACCGTTCTAGTGCTGACCGCCCTCGCCGTGGTGATGCCAGCGGGCTTGGAAGGGCTGACGACCAACACCGGCACCCACGGGTTCACGGAAATTTTCTTTGCCTACGCCAGTTCGCTGGCGAACAACGGGCAGAACATGGCGGGTCTGAACGCGAACAACGTTTTCTATAATGTCACGACTGGGATTGCCATGCTGGTGGGACGCTGGGGACTGGCGATTTTGGCGTTGGCTCTGGCGGGGCGTTTTGCCGCCACGACCCGGCGGCCACCCAGTTCCGGGACGGTGCCGTCCGACGGCGTCCAGTTCGGGGTGCTACTTGCCGCGACGGCGCTGCTGGTGGGCGCGTTGAACTTCCTGCCCGCGCTCGCGCTCGGCCCGGTGTTGGAGCATTTTTCCATGCTGCGTTGAGTTCTCCGGTCACGGGCGGCGAGAGTATTCGCCCCTTGCATTTGGGATGGTGCATCTGAAAATAGACCGTGCTGTCAGACGAATTTTCACCAGGGGAACCCGAGACCAGTCCGCCCGTCACGCAGGTCCTTCCGCCCACCGAAGACCCGTCGATCAATGAGGCGGTCAAAAAACTGGTCAAACAATGGGGCTACGACCATTCGCCGGAGTTGATCGAGGAGATGGTGGGCACGGTGCTCAAGATGGCTCAGGACCGGATGAGCGTGGCCGACCTGAAGATGTACAACCGTTCCCTCAAGGAATTGCGTTACGCCGCGCGGCTTTTTGCCCAGTACCGATCCGTCCGCAAGGTGTCCGTCTTCGGCAGCGCACGCACCTTGCCCCAGGCTCCCGAGGCGGTGGCGGCGGAACAATATTCGCGCCGGATGCGCGAGGAAGGCTACATGATTATCACCGGCGGTGGCGACGGCATCATGGGCGCGGCCCAGCGTGGAGCGGGAGCCGAGCACTCTTTCGGGTTGAACATTCGCCTGCCTTTCGAGCAAGGCGCGAACGTCACCATCGACGGCGATCCCAAGCTGATTAACTTCAACTATTTTTTCACCCGCAAGCTCAACTTCGTGAAGGAAAGTCACGCCATCGCGCTCTTCCCGGGAGGCTTCGGCACGATGGACGAAGGCTTCGAGGTGCTGACCCTGCTCCAGACCGGCAAGGCCAAGATGATTCCCATCGTCATGGTCGATGAACCGCAAGGCCACTACTGGCAGACCTGGCAGGCCTTCATGCGCGGGCACCTGCTCAAGCTGGGCCTGATCTCCGAGGAGGATTTTGCACTGTTCCGGCTCACGAACGACGTGGAACAAGCGGTCGCCGAGACCATCAACTTCTACCGGGTTTATCAATCGAGCCGCTACGTGGGTCAGCAGATGGTGATGCGTCTCGCGCGCCGGCTCACCGAGGCGACCGTGGAGGAACTGAACGACCGTTTCGGCGACATCCTGCGTGGTGGATGTTTCGTGCAAGGCGCAGCCTTGCGTCAGGAACGCAACGAACCGGAGATTCTTCACTTGCCCCGGCTCGTTTTTACACCCAACCGTCGCAATTTCGGCCGCCTGCGTTTGCTCATCGATACCATCAACTCCAGCGAGTCACCGGCTGGCGATGTTTAAGCTGTCATAGAATTGCGAATCCCATGAACTTCTCCCGACTCGCCATTCTCCCCCTCTTACTGGCGCTGCTGCCAGTGGTCGGTCCGTTCTCTGCACTGCACGCCGACGAGCCCTCGCCCCCCATGCAGAGCACCGTCACGGTCCATGCCGACCGAACCATCGGCACCATTTCCCGCAACATTTACGGCCAATTCGCCGAACACCTCGGACGCTCGATCTACGAAGGCGTTTGGGTAGGCGAAAATTCGCCTATCCCCAACACACGCGGCATCCGCAACGACGTGGTCGCCGCGCTCAAGGCCCTCCAGGTTCCCGTGCTGCGCTGGCCGGGCGGATGTTTCGCGGACGAATACCACTGGAAGGATGGCATCGGCCCGCGCGAGCAGCGTCCGACCATGATCAACACCCACTGGGGCGGCGTGGTGGAAAACAACGAGTTCGGCACGCACGAGTTTTTCGACCTGTGCGAGCAGATCGGCTGCGAGGCTTACGTGTGCGGCAACGTCGGCAGCGGCACGCCGCAGGAGATGATGGAATGGGTCGAGTACATGACCTCGGATTCCAACTCCACCCTGGCCGACCTGCGCCGCCAGAACGGCCGTGACAAGCCGTGGAAGCTCAAGTACTTCGGCGTCGGCAACGAGAGCTGGGGCTGTGGCGGCAACATGCGTCCGGAGTACTACGCGGATGAGTTCCGCCGCTACAACACGTTCGTCAAAAACTACACGGCCAACCGCGTGGAGCGCGTCGCCTGCGGCGCGAACGCCGACAATTACAATTGGACCGACGTACTGATGTCGGATGGTCGGTCCGCGCATGAACGGCCTGTCGTTGCATTATTACACGACTGCCCCTGGTGCACATGGACCAACAAGGGAGCGGCCACCGGGTTCCCGGCGGCGGAATGGTTTACCACGCTGCGCAATGCGTTGCGCATGGAACAAATCGTCTCCGGGCACGCCGCCATCATGGACCGCGACGGACCCGAAAAAACGCATCGGCCTGATCGTCGACGAATGGGGCACCTGGTACGACGTGGAACCGGGCACGAACCCGGGTTTTCTCTACCAGCAGAACAGTCTCCGCGACGCCGCTGGTCGCCGCCGTGACGCTGGACATTTTCCACGCGCACTGCGACCGGATCACGATGGCCAACATCGCGCAGACTGTCAACGTGCTCCAGGCGATGATCCTCACGGACAAGGAAAAGATGATCCTGACGCCGACCTACCATGTGTTTGACATGTACAAGGTGCATCAGGATGCCGTCTGCCTTACCGGTGGAAGTATCATCGCGCCGGAATATCGGCAGGGCGAACAGGCGATTCCGTCCGTGCATGCCACGGCCTCGCGCGACAAAGCGGGCCGCATGCATCTGTCGGTGGTCAACCTCCAACCGGAACAGGGCGCACAGGTCGCGGTGACATTACTCGGAGCGACCGATGAAGAGCGTCACGGGACAAATATTGACCGCTTCCACGCTCGACGCCCACAACACGTTCAACGCGCCGGAAAACGTCAGGCCGGTGCCGTTCACGGCGTTCGAGATGAAGGATGGTGCGTTGACCCTGACCCTCCCCGCGAAGGCGGTCGTGGTCCTCGGTTTGGACTGAGCGGACGTCCGCGCGCCGCTGATCGCACCTTGTTTGGCCACCGCTTCGTCTGCGGTTCCGGGAGAAACCCGTTTTTGCTTGCTCTCACGTTTTACGAGTGCATAGTACACGCCGTTGGATGAATGGCGGTGAAGACACGGCACTTCGGTCTTCCGAAAAGCTGGTTTTTCGGACGCAGTGCTCGTCTTCATCGTGTCAGATTGATCGGTTTACAAAAACAGGTTGCAACTCGCTTCCGGCAGTTAAAAATCTGTAGTGTAATCTTATCTCCGTCAGGATGTTGGGGGTATAGCTCAGTTGGTAGAGCGTCTCGTTCGCAAGGGTTATTCACCCGAAACAGACTCAATTTGACCGATGCGGTCACGAATGGACTAGAGTGTCCCGGACTGCCCGATCACTGAAAACTGCTTACGCGTCATACTGGACTGTGGCTGCCACGAGTGGACCCAAATTTTTCCATCGGGGGGACCTAACGGGGGGCCCTGCCCCGAACCGGGCAAATCGGGGGTTACCGACACTCGAAACCAATCCTCGCGTGTGTTATGGCTCGCCTTTTTCCGGCGGTTGCCTAATCTTCCGCTTCGTGCCCGACGAGATTGCTTACGACATTTTCCTGAGCCACGGCGGGAAGAACAAGGTGACGGCGCGCCCGCTCGCGGAGCGGTTGCGGGCGGAAGGGGTGAGGGTGTTGTTCGATGAGTGGGTGCTCGAGCCCAGCGCCATCAACCCGGCGAAAATCGAGGAAGGCTGGAGCGCTCGCGCACTGGTGCTCTGTATGCCGGCGAATGCGTACGACCAAGTGAAAAGAGAAGCACCGCCCCCTCCCCCGCCTCAATGAAGCCCCTACCAAGGCCCCGCTGGCACAATTCCTTCGCTTGATGCAACGATCAAGTGAACTCGACCATCGTAATTGCCGCGTATGATGAGCTACAATCAGGATTCGAAGAATAAGGTTCGCAAATTGATGTTAAAGAGTGCAATTCAAGCTCTCACTTCAAAGCGCCATTCGTCAGAGTTGATCGACCGCAAAAAACTAAAAATCACATTCGATCATTTTTTGAACCTGATCCGGCGCTGGTTTCGGTCTGGGACTCAATTCGATGAACTACGTAGCGCAGCAGAGGCTGAGCTGAGTAAATGGATAGAGTTCGATGCTTGCTGCAACACACGGAGAAAACCCTGTGAGCTGAAAGTTCTCTATCTTTGCGGACCATCGCCCACCAACGACCTCGCAGTTCTTCTAGAGCACGGGATTAACATTCACAACATCTGGGCAGTCACAGGTTCCTCCGAGGACAGCGCAGCTGCCCATACAGAACTCTCCGATTTCAATCTCGCGCTCAAGATTCACGAGGGCCCGCTGGTGGAATTCTTCGAAATCTACAACGAGGTCTTCGATCTCATTTACTTTGACGCTTGCGGCCCGTTCATGGGCGGAAAACCGAGCACCCTTCCTCCACTTCTGGCAATTCTGGAGAGACAGCGTCTATCGACGAAAGGGGCTTTGATCACAAACTATTCTGCTCCTCCCGACAGCGGACCGGCCCGAGATCGTTATGTAAACTTGGCGACGGCTTATTTCCATCCACGCTACAACGATATTCCTGATGTGGTCCGCTCGAGCGATCTTGATCCAGCAATTTTCGCAGTAGATCCCGAACTTCTCAAGCAGTTCATAGCTGGACATTTGGAGCCTGTTTATTCCGATCTTGTCACGCAACTTACGATCGATCTCGCAGCTGTGATCATACCGAGCCTACGAGCGTTCTCTATGCCAGCGTTTCTGAAGAAACATTCTGGACAACAAAAAGTCGTACGCGAACTCATCGCACGTCAGACTGGAAAAGATATCAGAAACAACGGCCTTCCCGGCGACCGCTGGTTGTCTCCGAGCAGCTATCCAATTCTTTCGTTCATCGACCTGCTCGAGGACTACACCCCGGACGATCCACTACTGAATGCCCTACGGTCGCACAACCGTCAGGGTAGCTCGTTCAAACACTTAATTTCGGTGTCCGAGCTAACGAGGAGTGTGATTGAAGGAAATTGGGATGTCACAAGCCCTGAATTGCTCGAAGCGATAAGGTGCTCGTGGTTCGACTACGATGCTAGAATTACGTGTGACATCCCTCTCCCCAATCTTCTAGTCAGTTCGCTGGTTGGAACGTATGGCCGACCCTACCTTTACAATCCGCGACTGTCCCGACGAGTGCGGTATACCTCCAATATTAGGGAAATGTATTGCGACTTGTTCGTTTTCGACCAATGTCGCTCGTTTTTCGATTGGTTTCCTACAGTCCAAGCTTGTCCAGCGCGCTTCCGCTCGATTCCGTTTCAAATTGTTGCTCGATGCCTGATCGACCGCCTGAGTTGGGCTCACTTTTACAACACCGCCAAACCGTTCCATTTCGCCGCCATTGGCGGAATGGGTGAAACATCAGCCGCAAAGCCGCTGTTTATTCCAAAGCGGCAAGCCGTTAGACGAAAAGAACATTCGGCGTGAGCTCTGGCATCATGCCTCCGACTTCAATACCCTGACCGGTAAACAATTTTGCGTGAAACTGGACCGAAGATGGACATTGGTAACATCATGCCACGGAAAAACAGGCGATCAGAGCTTGAGGGAAAAATGTCGACCGAAGGAAAATTGGCCGTCTCAAAAATGGACGCAGCCGTTCGACAACTTCAAACGGCAATCGAGCTCTGGTTTCACGACAAAGATCCAGTGTCCATCGCAGCTCTCGCGCACGCTGGATACCAAGTGATTTATGATATAAATTTACGGCGCGGAGGTGAGCCGATGCGTGTGATGACGGGAAAAGAACTGGTCAAGGAGGAGCATCAAAAAGATTACGAACAATTTGCACGGGCGACCCCTAATTTCCTTAAGCACGCACGCGCGGATTCCGACGAGGTCCACTACTTCAGTCCCGGTGTTGCACCTCTCGTCATGATCGAAGCAATCTTGGCGTACGAGAGACTAACCAAAGTGGCGAATCCGATATTCAGAAGCTTTTTCTTCTGGATTGTGATGGAACATCCGCAGTTGATGGGCGACGAAACTAAACGTCTCTTCGAGGCGATTGGTGACAGCGCACGCACGCACGCGCTCAAGGTGGGCAAAAGGGAATATTACGAGCAAGCGCTTCCAACTTTCGTGGCGAAACTAAAGACTGATCTTTCGGATTGATGTCGGACGCCCTGTCGCGGTTCTCGTAACCCGCATTTCTCTGCCTGCCGGGACGAAAGGAGCCTGTTTTCCATCGTTTCCTCCGTGATAAACCCTGTGTAGTGGGTTTGCTTCACCAATGCCAATTGAAAGTCCCAACGAGGCAAAGGCTGCATAAAAATGGAAACGGGTACGAGCTTCTTTGAGCGGCTCGGGCTCAAAACGCTTACTGCTCTAACTGGGAGTTGTTACCCAGAAGCGAAGGGACTAGTGGTTCCAGTTCATTGCCATTTGCTTGTGCTTCAGCGAACGAACACGGGAGGATGTCGGCTTTGGCTGCACCGGCGACTTCTAAGGGGCGGTAAAGGGCAGTTCCCAAGCCGAACTCCACCACTGCAAAATGCTCTTGAGTGCGCGACGACGTTTCGAGTAGTCGCTCGGCGATTTTCTCAAAGACAATTCGCTGCCGGATTTGATCGTCAGGGCGACTCGGTGCATCCGGCGGGTCGATTAAACGAAGTTCTGCTGCCTCGTATGCCGCAAGGACGAACGTTTGGCAGCAAAGTCCATGACCGGGTGGCACCGAAGCCAACCTACCCTCCGATTCAAACCATTCGCCGAGCGGGGGGGTAAACCCGTATGGAAGGCCGTGATTACTATTTTCACGATAAATGTTAAAGAAAACTCGCCGCAAGGCGGGAACTTCGGCTTCTTCAACGGGACAGAGTACACAAAGCTGTCCAATGCGTGGATTCTCGTGAAGGAATCGCCTTAATTTTGTGCCTCCATAATGACCCATGAGATGGAGCACGTAAGGCCCCCGCTGCGGGGTGCGATAAAGAACGCCGGTGTGCCAGCCGCCATCTGGCAGCCTTTCGATTGTCACTCCAACATAACTTCCGGGAATGTCTAACTCCTCGCCCGGAGGCCATTCGAATACCCGGTCCATTTGCTAGAGGCGTCTAAGGATTACTTCCGGGTCCTTGCCGAGGGCGACCAGCCGGCGTTGAACCGCCTCGCGCACCCGTGAGCGGTTGGGGAGATGGTTTCGGGCGGTGCGACTAAACATGAGGATCGAAATTAAAGCGTCGGGTGGGTAGTCCGCTTCCCGGTCGGCAATGATCCCGAGGTCGGCGTCGCAGTGCGTAAAGTCTCCCGCCGAAATCATCTCCTCCAATTTATCCGCCAAGCGGTCAGTGCCGTCATCACTGAAGCCTGCCTGCATCTTGCTAAGGACATCTTCATACCAGGGAAGTTCCTCATCATCGGTGTTCGTCGGTGGAATCTCAGTTTCGTCAATGTCTTCGGACGTTGGCTCTTCCACCGCTGCCGTTTCCTCCTTGGCCAAGGCATCCGTGCGCTTGCCGGGCTTCTTTTTTGCGGTGGCAGGCAAAAGCGGTGCGGTAAGTTTCTCGTACAGGGCGAAGAGGTGTTCGACACGCTCGCGGTCGGTCTTGAATGGGGCTTCGCGATAGCAACGATCCACCGCGCGATCCAGCTCAAGATGAGCCTTCGCGAGCGACGCTGGCATCGTCAACGGGTCGTAGAGATCAGCGAGAGTGCTGTCACCTTCCGGCGGAAGAAAAGGCTTGCGAGCTGCAATGACACTTCGTGCCGTTGCGTCCACTCTTTCGAGACGTTTGGAATCAACATCCTCCGGCCATGGGAAATTATTGTAGACGAGCTTGTTTGAATACCGGAAATCGGATTTTAGCCGACCACAAACTGTGCGCATCCAAGCCATGTGCATGACCGATGAAAGCACCCCGAAATGATAGAACGATGCGTCGGGAATTGCGGCGCAAGAGTTCCCGATGATTACGTCGGGGTTGAAGTAGCCAAAGGGAACGTACTTTCGGCGCTCGGAAGAATGTAAGGGGATCAGGATATATTCGGACGTTGGCTGCCGCACTTGATCGAAGATTGCAGGATAAGCCGCGCCCCGCCGGGTGGATTCTTTCTGGCTCGCCGCCCGGAACGCCCTTACTCCTTCCACCCGTTGACGCAGACCGGGATTGTCACGGATGACTTGAGGCGACGCATCTCCCAACCAGAGCACCCAACGATTGCGACCGTTAAGATATTCATCTGCACTGACAAACGCCTTGAGGTAGGGCGTTGCGCCAGGATTCTGACACAGAAAATCTGCACGGACGTTATCTTCGACGAGGAGGAAACCGCCGTCTGCGGGTTTGTTTCCGTAAACAATTTTTGGAACTTCGCAGAGGGGTATCCGCCGGATTGGGAGAGCCAAATCAGGCCCATCAAGTAGGTAAGGGCTGATGTTCCGCGCAACGATCTCCGTCGCTCTGTCGGAGCCATGCTCATAATCGTAAATGCGTTTGACCTCCAAGTTGAACGCACCGAAACCAATGATCACTACGTGAACGTGCGCAGCCCCCCGGGCTTCGCTCGTCCACGGAAATGTCCGATGTGCAAAATGAATCTTCAGCTTCCACTTTTGGAATAGCTCATTCCATAGGATGCCTGCTTGTTCACCTTGGGTGATGGAATTGGTCGAGACAAAGGCAACCGGGATACGAGTTCCACGGATGTATTCAGCCGCTTTGCGATACCAGGCGGTGACGTAGTCGAGGAAACCCGACCCGTTTAGTTGACCCCAGACAATTTCAATGTCTTGGCTCTGGTTCGCGTCCATCAGGTGCTTGCCGATGAATGGGGGATTTCCAAGGACATAACTGCATTCCTTCGGGTCGAGAACCGTTTTCCAGTCAATGCGCAACGCATTGTCACGCACGATATGCGGTGAAGTCTGAAGCGGCAGCCGGGCGTAGTCCCTGGCGAATGCCTCGGTGACTTCCTGGTTCATCTGATGATCCATCAGCCACATGGCGGCCCTCGCAATTTCGGCGGGCCAACGACCGATCTCGATTCCGTAAAATTGGTCAACGTCAACTCGGACCAATAAACCCAGCGCCTCGGCTTGCGCGCCGTCGGTATGGAGTTCACGTAAGGCACGCAGTTCCAATCGGCGCAACTCGCGGTAAGAGATGACAAGGAAATTCCCGCAACCGCACGCGGGGTCGAGGAAGCGAAGAGTGCGCAGCTTCGCGAGGTAATCTTTGATCCGGGCAGCGCGGCGGGTGGACGCATCTCCACTGATCGCGATAAGTTCCGCGTCCAAGAATTCGAGGAACAGTGAACTGACGACTTTCAAAATGTCGCGTTCGGAGGTGTAGTGCGCGCCTCGCTGGCGTCGTTCGACCTTCTCCATGATTCCCTGGAACAGGCTGCCGAAGACGGCGGGAGAAACGCGTGCCCACTGGAAAGCGGCGGCTTCGAGCAAGGTCTGGCGGGTCGAGCGGTTGAAGCTCGGGAAAGGCAGTGCGCCCTTGAACAACTCCCCGTTGACGTAACGGAAGCCAGCGAAAATTTCCCGGTCTTCCGCGCTCCATTTTGATTCCGGCTCGTCGAGAACCGCGAAAAGTTTGTTCAGCCAGAGGCCGAGGTCCGTCCCGTCCTCGCGAGTCCGCGTCTGGATAAACGTCTCAAACGTGTCGGGATCGAAGACGCCGGTGTCATCGGCAAAAAGGCAAAACAGCAATCGCACCAGACAGCGTTCAAGCGGTTCGTCCCTGAAACCATTCGCCTCAAGTTCGTCGTGCAAATCGCACATGCGATCATAAGCCTTCTGGTTCGCAGGGTCTTCTTCGCGGACTCGGATCGTTCGTTCACCCTTGAGAAAAGCGAATTTCCGGACGTAGCGGTGAAACTCAGCGAGTCCGAAATCCGTGACCGTATACTGCCGACCGGCAAACAGGGGCAGACCCGCTTGCTCATCCGGCTCCAAATCGTAAAGCGCAACGCGGGCAAAATCCGAAACGATGATGAAACGCGGAATTTCGTCGAAGCGCCCCTCACGGGCCAAATCCTCGATGTAAGCAAAAGCTTGTGATTCGGCGGCGGCGAGAGATTTGCCACGAGTCTTGTGCTCAACAAGGAGGACGCCACGCCACAACAAATCAATGTAATTGTAGGTTCCGTGGAGGCTTTTTACCGCGACCTCAAAGCTGGCAACCGTCCGACGTTCTCGACCGAAAACCGCGAAGAACTCGTTCCAGAACGTCTGCTTATCCGCATGTTCGCTCGCCGAGTCGGCCCAGCTACGCGAGAACGCGATAGCGCGGTCTCGGACTTCATTCCACAAAAGGTTCGGCATCTGGGAAAGCTAAATATTCGCTTGGCGTATCTACGGCGTTCTTTTCCCGTACGGCAACTGCAAAAGCAGTTCGAGGACGTTTCCTGTCAGCAATTATTGTGAACGCGGCAGGGTGATCGTGCCGTACATGCGGCGCTCTACACAAGCGCAAGAATTCCGGCAACTCAATGCTTCTGTGCATCGCCGTGATCCTCGAATACCGCTCGGAGGTCGCCGCTTACCAGCCTAAAAGTGCGCATCGTCACCGGAAAACGCGGTGCCAGATTTGATCCCGTTGCCTGATGGTCGCGGCGTCCGGGTGCAAGAATTGACAGGCAGATAGTCAATGGTGAGACAGGTTGGCAGTGACGTTGGATGCGCGGACGCTAAATAACCGAGCGACCCCGTCTCCAACCCCAGCAGCGGCGGTTCCCTGCATTTGCTCTGGTGTTACGTCACTTGCTGGAGGAAGGTTTCTTTCCGATCTCACATTCCAGCAGGTCTATCTGGTCGGCCGTCTCCTTCACTTTGAGAGCCTGCCGGTAGGCAGTGTTCATCAACACTGGGGCAGCGTCATGATCGGTCGCGTGAATCATCCAATAGAGGGTTCTTCCACCATCCGCACGTTTGTAAATCGGGAAAGCCCTGACATGCTTATAGCCAAGTTCATCGCGGAAGCGCTCAGAGAAAAGCTTCTGACGGTCGAAGCTGCGGAGGTCAAAGAATTGTTGCCATTGGTCATTGCCCCACCAGCGCCTCATCTCTCCGTCCTTGTCGCTCTTCTTGGATTGTGCGCGGTCGATCCAGCCATTCGCCAGGAAGTAAAACAATTCGATTTTGTTGTGCCCCCCTTGCTTGTATTGCGCAAGCGCCTCAACTGTTGACCAACTGCACTCGAATGTTCGCTGGTCCAGCAAACAGAAAGTTGCTTCGCTGTCTTTAATCGTGCGTGTTTCGAGAAACTCTTTGATCTTGCGGTTACAATCACCCGAATAAATACGAATCGTGCGCTCGCTTTCTCCCTTTGCTTTGGGAGGTTGTGCGTCCCGGAGCTGGCGTAAGGCTTCGACGCTCTCAGGAGCCTTTTCAAATAGGTGGAAATTCCGCAGGTAACGCGGACGATTTTCCAGAACCAGCTTTGCAGCCCACATCGTGTGCTCATTGCTGCGTTGGGGACCAGCAAAGGCGTCTATATATGTGCCGTGTTTGGTAACCCAAACGAAATAATACAGATATCGCTCAATCAGCTTCGCTTTGTTCTCGGTCCAAATTGGACGTTCCCCAATGGAAGGCAGGCCGAGTTTCTTCCGCCTCACCACGGTAGTGCTGGCAGTTAAACCAAACCATTCGGGATTGTCCAACTCGCCCATTTACAAAGAGGTTGGTAACCCATCCCAAGTCGCGCCGTCAAGCGCTCGCCCCGCAATTTTCTTTCCAACTGCTTCCATAAGAACGTTACGGCTCTCGACACTGTCCCAAAAAATTTCTACTCCGCGCTTGGGTGTCGGCTCCTTTGACGGCTGCCAGTGACCCCACTGTTTAAAGTGAAAAGGAACGTTGGCTGTCTTGCATTGATCGCGCAGCGAACGCGCCCAGCCGGGCAGCATCGGTCTTGCGCCGGGCCCGCTCTCCCCGCCGGTAATTACCCAATCGATGGGGTAGTTTTTGACTCCCTTGCCGATCCACGGCGTCAAATCTAGTGGCCCCAGCAACGGTTCGCAGGATAAAAAGCGCCGGGCTGCCGGCAAAGCCAACAGAGCGGGAAGCCGAGACTTCGCCCACTTTTGATCCTCTACAGTCGTACCCAACCAGACGTTGTGCGGCCATTCATCCTCCCACGGTACCAGCGATTTGACACTACCAGGACGTTTGGTGAGCAGAAGCCAATCCAGCCAAGGCGTCTGCTCGATCAGTTTGTAGAGCCGGTCGCGTTCGGCATTCAAATCCTCGCGCGCCTCGAATACGTCTGCCATCGAGGCGCAGAAGACCCGGCGGCGGCGCTGCTCGGTGCGTGCCTCTTCGTTCCAGCGTAACGGCTCACGCCAATGCGCGTCCGTGAAGAAACGGCGCGGGGCCTCTTTGCCCCATACCGCTTGCCCGACTCGCTTGGCCCACGCCTCAGCATAACAGTTGTCGCACGCCGGTGAAACTTTCACGCATCCCCACCAGGGGTTGAACGTGTGATCCGTCCATTCGATTGATGAATTCTTACCCATATTGTTATTTTCGTGCTTCTGGAAGCTTGCCAATCATTACCGCCTGGATGGCGGACTGATCCGTGAGAACCGGGTCTTTGCGCTTCGGATTCTCGCTGCGCAGTTCACACTTACCGTTGCGGTGAACCAAAGTCTTGAGGGTCGTTTCACCGTCGATTAGCGCGACTACGACATCGCCCGTGACTGCTTCGCGTCTTTGGACGACAACGAGGTCGCCATCGTGGATGCCCTTGCCGATCATGGAATCGCCTCGGACCTTCAGAGCGAAGGCGTCGGAGGGGTATTTGCCCACGGGGACCGAGATGAACTCATCCGGCAACTGTGGGTTGTCGGAGAGCGGACCAGCCGGTACTTCGCCATAGAGCGGCATGTCACGGAACGCTGGCATTGGCCGAAAGGCATGCATTCGCGCGAAAACACCTTCCTGCGTGATGAGCATAGGTGTTCGGCGGTCTGCCTCCCAATCCTCTACGGTCCGCTTCGTCGGTGAACCGTCAGCATCACCACGACAGAGCAGTTGCGATAGCTCGGCCTGGGTCAATCCAAGCTTCCGCCTCTTGGCCCTAAGTTCTTGTCCGAAAGTCATTTTCTCATTTCGCTGAGTGGCACTTGCACGTCAAAGACAACAAATCACGGTTTGCGTGACTTTGTCTATAACATTTTCACGTTTTGCGTGATTCCCTACCCCCACTGGTAACGAATCAAGAGGTAAAACCTGCCCCCTCTGGTGTGAGTCACATGTATGGAAGTGACAAGATCATGCTTTCTCTACACGGCGGGCGGCCTTTTTTCTTTGCCCACGGAAACCTCTGGCACATCGCCATCGAATACCCTGGCTGTCCGGTGCCTCCCTGCGTCCACCGTGCCCCGCTGACGCTGCCGGGGACGTGGGCGAGGTTGCTGCTGATTAGCTGATCTTCCCCCGTGCCTCTGCGCTGTCTGCCCTGTCCGGGCTGTCCGGGCTGTCCGTCCTGCTGATAATGTTTCGAGATTTGGGTTGGCCTGTCATCGCAGACCCATCGGCAAACACGTCATCTGCCCTCATCCATCCTCCTGCCGGTCGCGGGCAAACACTGAAGTTGGGTGGCCTCCCCAGACTGGTTGGTCCGGTGATTGGAGATCATGTTCCCTCAATTCGTGTCACCATCTGAGGCGGCAACGGAAGAGGCGGAACGGCATGTTCCGGCAAAGGAGCAATCACCCCCTCCGCAATAAGGGCGTTCACTTGACCAACGATGTCGTCCAGACGCTTTTCTTGCCGCAGTTTTTCGCTCAATCCCTGCGGCCACCTGCTTCTTTGCCCAGTCCGCTTCGAGGTAGCACCAAGACGGCAAATCTCTGACCACAGAGGTTTGTCCGCCCTTGAACGCCGCATCAACGCGTGCCCCTGTTCATCAAATCTTGGCTCGATCCCGCACGAGTTCGCCCACGCTGGACCGAGGCAACCCCAACTCACGCATGATGACCTGATTGCAGCGATTGGCTCGCAGCAACTCGATCACACGCGGCAGGTGCTTGGCATTCTTGCTCGGCCGCCCCAGCACCACCCCGCGCTGCCGGGCGGCTTTGAGCCCCGCGTTGACCCGTTCCACGATCAGCGACTTCTCAAATTCTGCGAACGCCGCGAGCAGGTGCAGTTGCGCCACGGGACTGGTCTCGCTCGTGTCAATCCCCTGCCCGGGAATGACCAAGCCGGTGCCGTGCGCTTGCAGTTCCCCCGTCATCTGGACCAGGTGGATCAGGGAGCGAGCCAGGCGGTCTAACCGGAAGGCGACGACGACCGCCACCCGGCCCTTTCTGACCATGCCCATGAGCCGGTCCAGCCCCGTGCGGCTGGTGGCACCACCAGAGATCACGTCGACAATCTCCTCCGCCTCCGACCAGCCCCTGCGCTCGCAGTATTCCCGTAGCTCTTGCAGTTGAGAGTCAACGGTTTGATTGCTGGTGGACACACGGGCATAAATGACGACGGCTCCTTTGCGCATAAGATAGAAGTTGCCCGGCTGAAAATCACCCTGGCGGCTTTCCAGTGGGCGAACGACCGTTTAGAACCGCGCCGAGATACTTCAGATTATCAGATCGGTCGCCCGCGCCACCTGCCGCATGAATTTGTTCCTTCCTGGCAAATCTTGAGTTAATTTCGGGCCTGCCATGCTAGCGCCTGCGCTCCAATCCCTGTTCGACACCCTCGACCGCCGGACACGGCCGGAGGAAGTTGCCCGTCTCGTGCAAGAGGCGTTAATTCTCTCGCCTGACGAACGAAGAATCGTCGCCAAAGCATCGGGTGGTGCGGGAGGTTGGTCGTCCATGAGCGATGACTTCAAGCGGCCAAGTACGATGGGGTCCCAGATGGCCGTTGCTCGCGCCTTGTTTGCTGCACCCAGCCTTGTTGACCCGGCGGATATGGATGCCATCGAAATCTATCTGCGACAGGCGGAGACCGAAATCGGCAAAGAATATGGAGCCAGTGACTTCAAAGCCGACCGTCTGTCCAAAGCACAACGTCATGTCCGGGGCATTGACATCTCCAAGCGGCAGTACAACAAGCGCTTTCGATTGACCTCTCGCATGGAGGCCAAGGTGTTACGACTGATGGCAGCGGATGTGGCGGCGTGGCACCGCGCCTCGGGCGGCGATCTCCACGCGGATACCGGCCCGTGGTGCGATCTGCCGCTGCCCTGGGAGGTATTGCGGGGCGAACCCTGTTCCCGCAGCCGGGTTGAGGCCGTCTGCGGCAAGTGGGAGGTTGATCCAATCAAGGGCGGCTGGATTGCGCCGCCGCCCGAGCGCAAGGTAGCCGCGTTTGCTCCCACCCCGGAACTGGTGCACGGGGTCACGGTGGCAAGCCCCCATCTGGCGGCTCTGCTCAGAAAGGCAGGCGTTTTTTCTGGAAAGGTGCTATCGTGGCCTGTCACGAACATCTGACGCTGGGATAGCTCAGTGGTAGAGCGTCCGGCTCTTGGACCGGATGGACGCAGGTTCGAGCCCTGCTCCCAGCCTCTCTCTCCCTTCAGACTGGCAGACCAGTCGTCCGCCAACCCACCAATGTACCCCTGCATCATCCGATGCGGGGAGGTGCAAATCAGCGACGTTGCGCGCGCAGCACATCGCTGAGCGAAGCCTTGGGAACCGCCACTTCGTCATCATTCCCCTTCAGAGCGGCGAATTTCAGGGCCTCGCTTACCGCTCTGGCGCGTGCCTGTTCCGCCAGCTTTTTCTCCTGCTCGCTGGCGGCCCGCTCCGTCGCTTGAACCCTCTCCAACGCTGCGACGTATTCCTCCAAGGTGGACAGCATCGACCACGGCCTCAACCGTCATTGCCCAAAGTAACTTCGGCCAAATTTGCTGGAACAGCGCCGGGGTCGCGTAAAGGTCAGCGCAGTTGAGATTGCCGTTCACCACGAACACCGCGCCGGTGGTTTCTTGATGTGCTCGGGCCAATGGTAGCAGCGGATGGATGCAGGGCGTCAACCATCCAAGCGAGTCCAATAGTTCGTTCAGCACCCACACCTCGGTGTAAGTGTCGAGGATGAGCTGGCCGCCATCTTGGTGGCCCTGCCACTTGGAGATGGATTTCACGTCCACCTTCGCCCTGATGAGCCGCCGGATCAGGCTCTGACGGAGGTTGCGCTGGGAGAAATGCGGCAAATTGAGCCGCGCGCAGGCCGCGCTGAGCGCCTTCTTGGCGTCCTTGACCTTGAAGACCCTCGCGCTGTCCGAGGCGCGTCCTCGGGCCTGTTCCTTGAGCCGCATGAGCAACGGGCGCAGATGGACGTAGATCGGGACGTAAAAGTGAGTGTCCGTCTTGTGCCGGCGGAAGTACATGCGGTTGCGCGACCAGTCGATGTCGCCCCAAGTGAGCGAGGACGCCTCCGCCTGTCCCACCCCGGCGAGCCCGAGGAATTCGATGAAGTCGCCCGACTCCTGCGCCGTGTCGGCGTACTGCTGCGAGCGGACGCTCTCCACGATGGCCTCAAACTGCTCCACCGTGGGTACGAGGCGCTTGGGCGTCTGGGGCTTCTTCCACGGCACCCGCAGGCTGGCAGCTGGGGACTCAGCGATGATGCGGTCTTTCACCGCGATGGAAAACAGCTGTTTGAGGAAACCCGTGTAGCCGTTGTAACTCACGTTGCGCAGCCGGGGTGCCTCGTGGGCCAGCCACTCGTCCAGCATCGAGGGCCGAATCTGGCGCACCTGGCAGTCCCGGCCATGCGGCCACCAAGCCAGAAACTTCTTGATGATGGACCGGTCAGTCGCCCGGCTGCTCTCGCTCAAACTGGCGGTGACGGCATGATAGCGCTCGATCAGCTCCTCCAGCGTCGTCTTCTCCACCTCGGCGTCCACTTTCTCTAAGTTGCCGACCCATTCCTTGAGCCTGCGTTCGGCGATTTTGCGGTCACATGTCTCCAGACTGCGTTCACGCCTGACGCCGTGGAGCTTTTTGCAGGCGTAATATCGACCGGATCGGCTGTGACGGTACAGGCCGGGGTAATTGGCTACCTTGACGTAGGTGGCGGTGTCGGCGCGAACGACGGGTTTGAGGATGTTGACCATGATGCGAAGCGGGGAATTGAGCGATCCATCGAAGAAGGTAAGCCCTCTCATGGCGCGCTGTTTTGCCGCTGGCGGATGGTGCAATCAAATCAGGTCGCACGCAAATCGGACAAGATCACATTACACTCTCTATCAGCATCTTATGAATTGACCGATGCAGACCTGACTGGACTCACGTTGACTGGACGGCGCTTTCCACTTGCGCAGATTTATTTTTCAGGCCATAGCTTGTCTCCCGTTCTGTGTGGACTCCTTGACATCCCTCGGGCTTGCTCGAAAATGTCGGGGGCGGATAAACGGGTGGACCCCCTGACTTTCAACAGTCGGTGGAAAACACGTTAAACCCCACGCAGAGAAGGGGAAATGGGGGTATAGCTCAGTTGGTAGAGCGTCTCGTTCGCAATGAGAAGGTCTGGGGTTCGAATCCCCATACCTCCACAACCGCAAGTCATTCGTCAGCACCTTGTTCTCTTCAATCGAGGTGCGCTCAAGAATTGCCAGGGCTGTCATTGCACCACGGCGTTGGCGGTGCCTCTTTGGCACGGCGTTGGCGGTGCCTCTTTGGCACGTCATAGCGCGAAACTCGACCGACGCATCAAGCTCTTTGCGTTCCGCGCATCACACTCGATCCCGCGACGGCACCGGGGAGCGAGTCGTGGATGATTTCAGACTGGTTGCCTTCCCGCGACGGATGCGCTTCCCTGTCTCTCCCACTATGAATCCCGCCACTTCGCCGATCCGTGTCACCGTCTGGGGTGAGAATGTCCACGAACACCAACACCCGCTCGTGCGCGATCTCTATCCCGAGGGGATGCACCGCTGCATCGCCGACGGATTGGCCGAGACCGACGGCATCACGGCACGCTGCGCGACGCTCCAGGAACCCGACCACGGCCTGAGCGAAGAAATTCTCGCCGCCACCGACGTACTGACGTGGTGGGGCCATGCCGCGCACGGTCAGGTGGACGACAGGGTCGTTGAACGCGTGCAGAAACGCGTGTGGGAAGGCATGGGGCTCATCGTGCTGCACTCGGGGCACTATTCCAAAATCTTCAAACGTCTGATGGGCACGAGTTGTTCGCTGACGTGGCGCGAGGCGGGCGAAAAAGAGCGGCTGTGGGTGTGCAATCCTGGTCATCCCATCGCGGCCGGAATCGACAAATACTTCGAGCTGCCCAACGTGGAAATGTACGGCGAGCCCTTCGGCATTCCCACGCCCGACGAGCAGGTGTTCATCAGTTGGTTCGAGGGGGGTGAGGTGTTCCGCAGCGGTTGCACCTGGAAACGCGGCCAGGGCAAGATTTTCTATTTTCGTCCGGGCCATGAGACCTACCCGATCTATCACGACCGCAACGTCCGGCTCGTGCTCAAAAACGCCGTGCGCTGGGCGCGTCCCGATGGCCAGACGTGGATCGACACCTGCCCGAATGTTCCCATCGATCAGGCCGCCGAACCGCTCCAACAAAAGGGCGGCAGCCTCCACAAGCCCGGCGAGGCCGGATTGAGATAGGCAGGATCAACGCTCGCCCACTCTTGCCCGGCCAGGCAGCGCCGGGACCCCGTACCAGAAGGCGTCGGAGATCGCCACGCACGGGAACGCCGCCCGGGCGGCGTCAATCGGCCTGGGATAAGCGGTGGTGCTGGGAAGACGGAGCCGGCGTGACCCATATTTGTCGTCGTACGCGCACCAGCCTTCGTCGATGCGGTAGATCAATGCCATGTGCCCCAGGGGTCCTCGGGGATAGCGCAACTGGAGAAGCCGGGCGGGAATCGCCGGATGCAGATATGCCTTGGCGCGCAGGACCTCGCGTTGGTTCACGGCGGCGATGGCGCACCCGTTGATGGGTTCCATCGGCGCGCAGGCCGACACCAGGGCCGAAATCGCCACGCCACACCCGATACTAAACAGGGTCTTTCCCGGGCGTTTCCACGACGGCGGGCGTCCGTTTATTAAGAATGCGTTGATCATGGTCAGATGGAAACTAACCGAGCAACGCACGTACCTTTCGTGTCTGATTTATAATAATTAGGGCACGGACCCTAGATTGGGCTCGTGTAAGCATTCCAGCCCCTTGATGCCACGAGTGAATTCCTATTTTTCCAGGAAATCCCCGAGCGACTCGCTCCCGGGTCAGGTTCGTGGGTTTCTACTCGCCGCGCACCCCGAGCAGGGCGGCGATCTGGCGGCGTTGTTCGTCGCTGATCGAACGGCCCCGGCGCGAGACGACGAGGTATTCGCCGCCCACGGCCGTGATCTGCCACGTCTCGTGCGCGGAACCGACGGCCAGCGCCACGCCCGCGTCGTTGAGCCGGCGCAGTTCGGCGTGTTCGATTTCCTGCAACTCCGTCAGCGAACGGTTCTCCATTGCCGCGCGGATTTGCTCCAGCGGCAGCGAACGCGCCTGCAAGAGCCGGATCGCGCGCAGTTGCGCGATGTGCTTGGGTGAGAACCCGCGCTTGTGTTCGCCCGTTTCCGAGCCGGGCGCGTCCAGCAGCCCGCGCGTGCGGTAAAAGCGGATATTGCGTTCCGTGATCTTTTCACCCGCCTGGCCGTTGGTCGGGATGACCCCGTGGTCGAAACACCACTGGTTCACCCCGTCAGCAAGTTCTTTGATGGAAAGCAATCCGTCCGCTGCCACGGGAGGATTTATGACGGATTGACATTGTCGGTGTCAAAACATTTTCAGGTGGAGAGGGTTCGCGGCGCGGCGGTTGTTGTCAGCAGCAGTGTCAGCAAGGGAACGGCGGCTGGAAGACGGTGTTTTTCGGTCTTTACAAGCGGGGTTTTCGCACTAGGTTTGCGGTCCTCTTTGCTCTCGTGGCGGAATTGGCAGACGCGTACGGCTCAGGACCGTATGGGGTAACCCGTGGAGGTTCGAGTCCTCTCGTGAGCACATCTTTTTGTCCAAGGGACGGCGTGATTTTGCGCGTCTCCCTCTGTGCAGGCGGCTGTATCGCAAGCTCGTGTCCAGATCGTTTCCCTCCCCCAGAAAAAAGTTGTACACTAAAAAGCTGTTGAGTTAAACGGCGAGCCGCCGCAGGAGTAGGCGCATCATCGCGCACCAGAGCCACGCTTCGGCACTGGCGACCGTTTTTTCGTATTCTTTGGAGAGCAGGCGGCACTGCCCAAGCCACGCGAAGGTGCGTTCGACCCGCCAGCGGAACCTGATGGGTTTGAAGCCGCCCCCTTTTGAATCCGGCAGCGGCTCGGTTTCTGTTTCTTGGGTTTGGCGGTGATGTGCAGTTCCACGCCAAGCACCTCGCAGGCGATATGTTCGGCTTGACGCTTGTAAGCGGTGTCGGCGGTGAAGCTCTCGATGGTAGGATGCCGCTCGCAGGCCTGGATCATCACGGCACCCGCTTCTGCGCCGTCGGCCTTGTTGGCTGCGCAGACGTGCACGGCCAGCAACGTGCCCTGGCTGTCGATGGCGACATGACGCGAGCGGCCTTTCACCTTCTTGCCTCCGTGCAGGCCACGCTCCTCGCCCTCCGCCGCCGTCTTGACGCTCTGGCTGTCCAGGATCGCGTGGCGCGGAGCGCGCCGCCCACGACCCAGCGCGACCTCGCGCCAGCGTGTGCCCAGCACCGCGACCGCTTCCTGCCAGACACCGCGCTTCTTCCAGCGTCGCCAGTGGTCATAGACCGTGTCCCACGGCGGAAAGTCGTGGGGCAGGGCACGCCAGCGGCAGCCTTCGCGCAGCCGGTAGAGGACGGCTTCCACCACCCGGCGCTTGGGATACTTGGAGCGTGCACCGCGCGGGTCGGGCCGCTCGAAGAACCGCTCGATCTTCGCCCACTGCTTGTCGGTCAAGTCGCTCGGATAGCTCACACCGGTAACCTGCCAGCACACCGGCCAACCGACAACGCTTTAACTCAACAGCTTTTAATTGTCACAGCCTCATGCCTGTCGCAGGAAAGCCACCCCCTTCCGTGAACGGTTCGCGCTGTTTTCCCGTGCGCTGCCGCGTGTTGCCGCTGCGGATCGCTTCCCTACCAGAAAGCAATTCGTGAAGACGCTCCACCCCCGCCTCGCGGCCATGATGGTCGAACGGCGTCTCACGCCCCGCGAGGAACTCGCCAACTCCCTGAGCCACGGGTTGGGGTTGCTCCTCGTGCTTTTCGCGGCGTTGCCGATCCTGGTCGTTTCCGCTCTGCGGCGGCACGATCCCTGGCAATTGGCCGGCGGCCTCGTTTTCGGTTTTTCGCTGGCGGCGCTCTACGCCACGTCCACCCTCTACCATCTCGTGCCCGATGGACGCGCCAAGCGGCTTTGCCGCCTGCTCGACCATGCCGCCATTTACGTTCTGATCGCGGGCAGCTACACGCCGTTTGCCCTCGGGGTGCTGCGCGGTCCGTTGGGGACGGCGGTGCTCGTGATCGTGTGGACGCTCGCATCGCTCGGCGTCGCCCTCAAATTGAAGGTCGGCTTCCGCTTCCCGAAGCTCTCGACGGCCCTGTATCTATTGATGGGTTGGATGGTGCTCGTCATTCTCGGGCCGCTGGTGTCGCGGACCGGCCTGGGCGGCTTCGGCTGGCTGCTGGCGGGCGGATTGTTCTACAGCCTGGGAGTGATTTTTTACCTGTGGGAACAGTTGAAATATTCGCATCTCTGGTGGCATCTCTTCGTGTTGGCGGGGAGCGCCTGCCACTGCGTCGCGGTCGTAGGCTATGCCGGCGGACACCCGGTGTGATTCGGCCGAAACAGACTCCCTCCGAAAAAATACGGGAAATACCGTAGAAATCCGGATTTTTGGCATCCGATCTGCATGCGTTGGCGAGGCAGGTCCACTCCAAATCCAGATTTCAGATGGCTATCTCCTCTCTATCCCGGTCGTTGCGCATCAAGATGCTGCCGCTTCTCGTCAGTGGCCTCGGGCTGCTCGCGGGAACGTCTCCGGCCATGAAAATCGACACGGACGCGGGCCTCCGGTTGCTCCAGGCGCAGTTGCCTGCCGGCACGACGGCGGCGTTGACCGATTGCGAGCACCTCTCCAGCGCGGTCGTCCGTGCGACGTACGCGGATCGTTCCCACGCGCCGGATATCCTCGCCGCCGCCCTGAGCGCGGGTCTGGACCAGAGCGATCCCGGGCATCGCGTGGGTCGCCGCCCCTGCGCCTGCGTCGTGCGAATCTTTCGCAACGTCTTGATCGTCGCGCCGGATATGGCCAGCGCCCTGTTGGAAACCGCCTCCGCAGTTTACCCAGAATGCAGCGACGCCTTGACCGAGGCCGTGGATACGGTCAGCGACAAGAACCCCGTGGACGGCAAAGACCGTGCCCCGAGCGCCTTGCAGCGCACCCCGCCGTCAACGAATACCGGCGTCGGCAACGACCCCGGCACCGGGGCCGCCGATCCGGGCTTGGACGGCGACCTGGGCAGCCGCGATCTGGCCGGTCTTGGCTTCTCGCCGGGGTTCCCCGGCACACCGGGCTTCGTCGGCAGCAGCGCGAGCGGTGGGACCGCCTTGCCGCCACCGGCCGCCCCGGCGGTGACGAGCGTCGTCAACCAGTAGCCGGCCGGCGCGGGCCGGGGTAGGACGCGGGCGGCAGGCTCAGGTCTTTCCCCCAGGGCACCCGGCAACTAGTCCCCAGGCACGGCGGACGGGCACTCCGCTAGCTCGCAAGATGGGCCAATCCCATGTTGCCTCCTCCTGCGCTGCCCACGCCGCCGACCGAACCCGATCCATTTCGCGCCCCGACCTCCGGTGTTCTCACCGGCAAAAGGATTTTGACGGTGGACGATCAGCCGGATTCCACCCGGATGATCCGCCTCGCTCTGTCCGCCACCCTCGGCGCGGAGGTGCGGGAGGTTAACGACCCCGCCCGCGCGCTGGAGGTGGCAATGGAGTTTCGCCCGCACCTCGTCCTGCTCGACATCGAGATGCCGGGCATGAACGGCGGCATCCTCTGGCGGCAGTTCCGCACCCACCCCGATTTTCGCAAACTGCCCGTGGTTTTTCTCACCAGCCGTATTTCCGAGGACGAATGTTCACCCAACGCCGCCGACGCCACCACGCAGATGCTCGCCAAGCCCGTCACGCTCGCCCGGCTCGCCGAGCGGCTCGTCACCTTGCTGCAGGGATGAAGGGTGGAGGCGCAGGCCGGAAGGCGAAGCCGGACCGCCGCTCACGCCGCCCGACCGACGAGCCGCCACCGGCCGCGCGCGGCCTTCCGAAAAGCAGGCTGCCGCCTCCCTCCTTTTCCGGCTCCCGCCTGCGGTCGCTCGTGCGCCACCAGGAAGCCATCGCGGAACTCAGCCGCCGCGTGTTGCAGGGGATGGACGCCGACCGGCTCCTCGCCGAATGCGTCTCGCTGGTCGCACGCACCCTGGAAACCGAGGCGTGCGTCGTCCTCGAATCCCTGCCCAAGGACGGCCGTTTCATCGTGCGCGCCGCCTCCGGGCTGCGGGAGGGCGCGGAGCGGCTCACCGTGACCGATTCATCGCGCTCGCTCGCCGGGCAGGCGCTCTGGGCGGGTGCGCCGCTCGTCGTCGGACCGCTCCCCGCGCGACGGCATCGCGTCGCTCCGGAGGCCTCGGCCGTGGAAGAGGAGGCGGTGTTCGGCCTGCGCGTGCGCGGCGGTCTGGTCGTCACCGTCGGCGCGCAGGCCGACCGGCCGCCCTTCGGCGTGCTGGCGGCTTACAGCACGCGGGCGCGGAGGTTCACGCGTGACGACGTGTTCTTCGTCCAGTTCATTGCCAACACCGCCGCCGCCGCCCTCGAACGCGAACGGCAGGAGAACGCCCTGCGCTTGGGCGAGGCGCGCTATCAGCGCATCGCGGCCCACACCCCAGGCATGGTCTACCAGTTCCGGCTCAAGCCCGACGGATCGTTCTCGTTTCCGTTCGTCACGGAAGGCTGCCGGGAGCTGTTCAACGTCGATCCACGGGAGATTTACGAGAACCCGCTGATCGTCATCGGCATCCTGCACGAGGCGGACCGCGGCACCTTGTTTCCCGCCATTCTGGCTTCCGCGCAGACCATGACGGCCTTTCACTGGACGGGCCGTTACGTTGCGCGCGGGGGTGAAACGCGCTGGATGCGGGCCGACTCCCGGCCGGAGTTGCAGCCCGACGGCGACGTGATCTGGGACGGCATCATGTTCGACATCAGCGAACTCAAGCGCGCCCAGGAAGCCACCGTCGCCGCCAAGGACGAGGCCGAGAAAGCCAACCGCGCCAAGAGCGAATTTCTCTCCCGCATCAGCCACGAGCTGAGGACCCCGCTCAACGCCATCCTCGGGTTCAGCCAGTTCCTCCAACGCCAGAAGCGGGCGACCGACGGGACCGAGGACGATTGCCTGGGCCACATCGCCAAGGCCGGCATGCACCTCCTGAGTCTCATCAACGAGGTGCTCGACATCAGCCGCATCGAGGCCGGGCACGTCGAACTGGCCCCGGTGCCGATCCCGGTCGGCGCGGCCGTCGGAGAAGCGTTCGCGCTCGTGCGCGGCCAGGCGGACGAACGCGGCATCAGCCTGCGGCTCGAACAGCCCGCGAACGCCCGGCGGCTGCGCGTGCTGGCCGATCCGCAACGGCTCAAACAGATTTTACTCAACCTCCTGTCCAACGCCGTGAAATACAACAGCAACGGCGGTAGCGTGCGGGTCGGCTGCGCGCGCGTGGAGCGTGCGCCCGGGGAGGAAAGAGCTTTCCTGGAAATCGCCGTCGCCGACGATGGTCCGGGCATCCCGGCCGACAGGCTCGGGCGGCTCTTCGTGGCGTTCGACCGGCTGGGCGCGGAAAATTCCAGCGTGCCCGGCACCGGGTTGGGTCTCGTGCTGTCGAAGTGCCTCGTCGAGGCGCTCGGCGGCTCGGTCGCGGTCGAAAGCGAGCCGGGCCGTGGCACGACGTTCCGCGTGCGCCTGCCCGCCGGTTCCGCGCCGGACCGCCGGACGCGGGTGCATCCCCCGCCGCGACCGGACGGCGGCGCGATGGTTCCGATGCCCGCGTTCCGCCAACCGCACCGCGTGCTCTACGTCGAAGACAACCCGTCCAACCTCGCCCTGGTCGAACTCCTGCTCGAAGGCCATCCGCAGATCACGCTCCTCAAGGCCACCTGCGCGGCCGACGGCCTGCGCATCCTCCACCGGCAGCCGCCGCCCGCTCTCCTGCTGCTGGACCGGCATCTACCCGACCTGCCAGGCGATGAAATCCTCACCCGCCTGCGGCAGGACCCGGACGAGCGCCTCCGCCGCCTGCCGGTCGTCGTGATGAGCGCCGACGCCACGGCTGCCAGCGTCGAACGGCTCCTGGCCCTCGGGGCCGACGCCTACCTGACCAAGCCGCTCGACCTGCCGACGCTGCTCGCCACGTTGCAAGAACATCTGGAAGCCCCGGGGAAAAACGTTCGGCGGCGGGCATCCGACCAGCTATCATCCCGGGTTCCCCCGCCATGAGTCCCACCCGCCGGAAATCGAAAAAATCCGCGGCGTCCGTTGCAGCCGTCGCCGTGCGCGACGAGGCGGCACGTCTGCGGACGCTGCTCGATTACGCGATCCTGGACACGCCGCCCGAAGCCGCCTTCGAGCGCATCGCCCGGATTGCCGCGCACTTCCTCGGGATGCCCATCGCCACGGTGACGTTCATCGACGAGAACCGCCAGTGGTTCAAGGCGGCCTGCGGCCTCGACGTGCGCGAAACCGCGCGGGACATCTCGTTTTGCCATTACGCGATCCAGAGCGATGAGGTGATGGTGGTGCCCGACGCCACGCTCGACGCGCGCTTTGCCAACAACCCGCTGGTGGCCGGGCAGCCGTTCGTCCGCTTCTACGCCGGCGCGCCGCTGCGCGCCCCCAACGGCCACAACCTCGGCACGCTGTGCGTCATCGACCACCGCCCACGCGAACTGAACGCGGCGGACATCCGGACCCTGCGCGAACTCGCCGCCACCGTCGTCAACGAACTCGAACTGCGCCGCGCCGCCGCCGACCTGCGCCTCCAGATCGCCGAGCGCGAACGCGCCGAGCGCGCGCTGGCCGAGGCGCTGCGTTCGGTCGAGTCCCAGGTGCAGGCGCGCACGGCCGAGCTTTCGCGCCGCAACGATCAGCTCCGCGCCGAGATGGCCAGCCGCCGCGAGGCGGAAACGGCCTTGCGCGAGAGCGAACTGCATTTCCGCGAACTGGCCGAGAACATTAAGGATTTGTTCTGGATGTGCAGTGCTGACGCCTCCCGGATTCTCTACGTCAGCCCGGCCTACGAGATGATCTGGGGCCGCCCCCCCGGCCCCCTCGCCAGCCTGAGCCAGACCTGGCTGGACGCGATCCACCCCGACGACCGCGACCGCGTGTCGAAGAGAATGGCCGAACGTGCCATCGCCGGCCGGGGCGACATCGAGTACCGCGTCGTCCGTCCCGACGGCAGCGAATGCTGGTTGCACGACCGGGCGTTTCCCATCCGCGACGACCACGGGCAAATCCGACGCCTGGCCGGCTTCGTCGCCGACATCACCGAACGGAAACGACAGGAGGCGCTCACTGCCTTGCGCGCCCGCCAGCAGCAGGCCGTGGCGGAGCTGGGCGAGTCGGCGCTCAAGGGGGCGGAGATCACCGAGTTATTCTCCGAGGCGTGCCGGGTCGTCCGGGACACCCTGGGAGTGGATTTCAGCGGCGTGGCCGAGCATGACTCCGACAAGGGCGTGTTCGTCTCCCGCGCGGCGGCCGGCACCCCGGACGGCAAGCTGCCCGAAGTGGAAATACCCGACGGCACGGCGTCCGGCTCGGGTTACGCGCTGCTGACCGGCGAGCCGGTGGTCATCGAGGACGCGGAGACGGAGAAACGTTTCCAGGTCTCGCGCTGGAGCCGCAAGCGGGGGGCGCGTTCGGGGATCATCGTGCTCATCGGCGGCGACGGCACGCGCCTGCCGACATACGGGACGTTCAGCGTATTCAGCCGCGTGTTGCGGAGCTTTTCGCGCGACGATGTGTTTTTCCTACAAGGGGTGGCCAACGTGCTGGCGGCGGCGATCAGCCGGCGGCGCGGCGAGGAGGCCCTGCGGGTGGCCAAGGAAGAGGCTGAACTGGCCAACAGCGCCAAGAGCAGCTTCCTCTCGCGCATGAGCCACGAACTGCGCACCCCGCTCAACGCCATCCTCGGGTTCAGCCAGCTTTTGCAGATGGACGCCACCACCGAGCGCCAGCAGGAGTGCATCAAGCACGTCCTGGCGGGCGGCAACCAGCTCCTGACGATGATCGACGACGTGCTCGACATCTCCCGCCTGGAACTGGGCCACGGAACCCTGACGCCCGACGCCGTGGACCCGCGCGGGGCCATCGCGGCGAGCATCAGCCTGCTGCGTTCCCTCGCCGCGCCGCGCCGCGTGACCGTCGAATTGGAAGACAGCCCCGCTGCGGGTCGCGCCGTGCTCGTCAACCGCCAGCGCCTCAACCAGGTGCTCCTCAACCTGCTGTCCAACGCCGTCAAGTACAACCGGCCCGGCGGACGGGTGACGGTCTCCTGCCGGGTCATGCCGGCGGCGCGGTTGCGTATCTCCGTCGCGGACACCGGCTCGGGCATCGCCCCGGAAGACCTCGCGCGGCTGTACGTGCCCTTCGACCGCCTGGGGGCCGAACGCACCGACGTGCCGGGCACGGGCCTCGGCCTGGCCTTGTGCAAAAACCTCGTCGAGGCTCAGGGCGGCGAGATCGGCGTCGAGAGCACGGTCGGGGAAGGCAGCACGTTCTGGATTCAGGTTCCGCTCGCCCCACCCGCGCCGCCCACGAAAGCGGCGACCGCGACGGCGGAGCCAGAACCCCACCTCCCCCCACCCTTACCCTCACGGCGCACGGCGCGCAGACGAACGCGCACGATCCTCTACGTCGAGGATAACGCGTCCAACCTGCGTCTCATCGAACGCCTGCTCCAGCGTCACCCGGGAGTCCGCCTCCTGACCGCCACACTGGGTCGGGAAGGGCTCGAACTGGCGCGGCGGCGACGGCCGGATTTGATCCTGCTCGACCTGCACCTGCCCGACCTTTCCGGACGCGAGGTGATCGGCATGCTCCGGGGCGATCCGGACACCCGCGCGATCCCGGTCGTCGTCGTCAGCGCCGACGCGCTGCCCACCAGCATCGAGGAATTGCGCGCGGCCGGTGCGCGGCACTACCTGACCAAGCCCGTGGACGTGCACCGGCTCATGGAACTGCTCACAGAGTTGGCTTGAGTCCCTACCACCGTCGTGCGATAACAAATGGCGCAGGAAACGCGGACCTTTGCGACCGTGGATTCCCCGGCCCAAGGCCGCCCTCGTCCCATGCCCGAAGCCGACGCTCCCACTGCCGCCGCTGCCGTCTGGGCGCGGATCGCGTCGGTGGCGGACCGGTTCGCGCCCACCGCAGCCCGCAACGACGCCGAGGTCCGCCGACAGGCGCAGCTTTTCGTGACGTTCAGCGCGCTGGGCGCGGTTTTCGGCGGGCTGTTCGCCGCCTTTTATTTCGTCATCGGCCATCCGTGGGGTGGCACCATCGTCGCGGCCTGCACCCTGACAATGGTGGCCGCGCCGTGGATCGTCCGCACGGTCGGATTGGTGGCGGCCGGCAACGTGTACGCGCTGGTGCTCGTGCTGGGTTTCGCCGGGTTGACCGCCATTGAGGGCGGCCTGCACGGTCACGCCATCGCGTGGCTGGCGGTCGTGCCGCTGTGCGCGTCGATCCTCGTGGACCAGAAGCTGGGACGCTGGTGGTGCGGGGTATGCCTGGGAGTGGTGGCGGCATTTTGCGCCCTGGACTTCGCCGGCCGCACCCCGCCGCCGTTCTATCCGCCCGGCTGGGACAAGGCCATCACCGCCGCCGGTTACCTGAGCCTGACGCTGTTCATGTCGGCCGTCGGCCTGCTCTTCGAGCGTGGACGCCGCCACTCGCTCGCCAAACTTCACACCGCGCTCGACGCCCTCTCGGTTGCCAACGTGCGCCTGAAGGAACTCGACCGCGAGCGCGCGGAATTCCTCGGCATCGCCGCGCACGACCTGCGCAGTCCGCTGAACACCATCATCGGTTTCGCGCAGCTTGTCGGCAGTTATGATCCCGATGCCACCGAGACGCAGCGCGACGCGATGGCCACCATCATCCGTTCCAGCGAGCACATGCGCGACCTGCTCAACCGTTTCCTGAGCATCCGCGCCATCGAGGAAGGCCGACTCGAAATACGGATCGAACCCTGCGACCTCCACGGCACCGCCATGCTGATCGTGGACGGCTACCGGCAAAAGGCGCGCGAGAAAAACCTGCGCCTGAGTTTCGAGCCCGCTGCGGGGATGAATCCTTTCGTCACCGCCGACCAGCAATCGCTCCAGCAGATCATCGACAACCTGGTTTCCAACGCGATCAAGTTCTCGCCGCGCGACCGGCCGGTGGTCGTGCGCGTGCTGCTCGCCGAAGGCGGCGAGACGGCGACCGTCGAGGTGCAGGACGCCGGGCCGGGTCTGAGCGAGGAGGACCAGCGCGAACTCTACGGCAAGTTCGCGCGCCTGAGTGCGCGTCCCACCGGCGGCGAGGCGTCCAGCGGCCTGGGATTGTCCATCGTCAAACGTCTGGCCGAGGCGATGGATGGCCGTCTCGAATGCCGCAGTCGCCTCGGGGAAGGCGCGACTTTCAGCCTGACTTTGCCCATCGCCCCGTCGCCCGGGACGACCGAACCGGCGGCCGTTGCCCAGCCGTCCGCCGTCAAGTCTCTACCGACCCGGATACGGGTATAGAAAACGTCTGCTAAAGCGTTTTTCGTTTGGGTGTAAGGTCCGCTCAAGCCCCGGCAGGGGCGACAGAGATTAGCCCACGGCGTGAGCCGTGGGGAAGGACCGGCAAACGCGTCCGAGCCCCGGCAGGGGCGTAAGAAAAGACGGCCGGCTTTTGCAGGAGACCATCGTGCGGGTTTTCTTACGCCCCTGCCGGGGCTGGCCCCATTGACGATTGCCACCCACGGCTCACGCCGTGGGCTAATCTCTGTCGCCCCTGCCGGGGCTGAAAAACCGGACAAGCAACTGAAAAACGCTTTAGTTGGGACGAACGCTCACCGCTCCGGTCTCGCCGCCTGGGTGGTCCCGCCCGGCAACGCCCGGGGATTGCCCTGGAGGTTCAGGACTGCCAGGTAGCCGAGGAAGATGGCGGTGTACCATTGCCCACGGAGCGCCAGTAGCGTCGCCGCCGCACCCGCGACGAAGACCCCCACCCCTTCGGTAACTTTGAGGTAACGCGGACCGAGGAGGTTGCGCAGCATCTGGCCGCCGTCGAGCGGGAGGATCGGCAGGAGGTTGAAGACGGTCCACACCAGATTGATCCACAGGAGGAAGTTCAAGACGGCTCCCGCAGCCAGCGCGGGCGTCATCCGGGAGGCGAAAAGCTCGTAGAAATTGGCCGCCGGATAGAACCACCGATCCACGGCAAACGCCGCCAGATACAACCCGAAACCCGCCGCCGGGCCGCACAACGTAACCCAGAAACCCTCGGCCCGCGTCAAAAGCCGACCGTACATGCGCGTCACCCCGCCGAGGGCGTGCAACTCGACGGTGGGCTGCACGCCGAAGCGCCGGGCGGCCAGCGCGTGGCCGAGTTCGTGGACGACGATGGAGACAAACACGCACGCGATCCAGAGCAGCAGCAGCGCGACGGCGTTCGGTCCCGTGGCCATGTTCCCGCCCAGCAGCGCGCTGCCGACCCAGAAGTAAATGCCGATCTCGAAAGGAATGTTGAAAAGCCGGAATCGCAGCATGGTTGCCTTTTTATCTCGTCAGAAAATCGGCCGCGCGCGCGACCATGTTTGGACCGGCAACATCCGGCAGGCTGTCATCCCGGGCAAGTCAGTCCGCTGGAATCCGCATCCGACCCGCCCGACGGGCTCCCCAAAATAGCTTTGGCAAGGCCCGGCGTTTCCCGTAACGTGGCGGGACGTTCCGTACCCATGTCCGAGCCGCTTTTTACTGATCCGACCCCCGATCCCGCTGTTGCGCCCGCGAGTCCGCCGGTCACGGCCGACGCTCCCGCCGCGCCTCTGCCCCCCTCGGGACACGAAATGATCCTCGCCTGGGGACGCGCCAATCCCTTGCCCGCCGCCCTGCTCGGCGCGCTGGTGCTCACGCTCGCGGTTTTCTACGGGGCGGTGCCGCTTTTCTACGTCCCGGCCCGGCACGCCTCCAACACGTTCGCGCGCTGGATTTGGGAGGCGTGGAACCCCGAAAGCCACTACGAACACGGCCCGCTGGTTCCGTTTATCATCCTCTTCCTGATCTGGAACGCCCTGCCCAAGTTGCGCGGGGTCCAGCCGGTGTCGTCGATGGCCGGGCTGGTGCCCTTCGTTTTCGGGATGTTGTTGTATCTCCTGGCCGTCCGCTCGCTCCAGCCGCGTTTCGGCTGGGCGGGGCTGCCGTTCCTGCTCTGGGGCGGCGTGCTCTACACGGCGGGCTGGCGGTGGGCGCGGGTGATGTTCTTCCCGATCCTGTGCATCTTTTTCCTGATTCCCGTGCCCGGCATCGACCAGGCCACCGTGCAACTCCAGGTCCTCGCCACGAAGGCGGCCAATGTGGTCTGCAACGCCATCGGCATCAAGATGAAGGCCGTCGGCACGACGCTGATCGCCGTCGAGGACAATTTCCAGTTCCAGGTGATCGGCGATTGCAGCGGGATCAACTCGCTGATGGCCATCACCCTGATGACTGCCGTTTTCGCCCATCTCACGCAGAACCGGCTCTGGAAAATGTTACTGCTTTTCATGGCGTCCGCGCCCGTGGCCATCGTCGGCAACATCGCCCGGCTGACCTCCATCATGCTCGTGGCCAAGTGTTTCGGGCAGAAGTCGGCGGAGTGGTTCCACGAGATTTCGGCGTACATCGTTTCTTTCCCGTTCGCTTTCGCCACGCTTTGCCTCGTCAATAAACTGCTGAACTGGAACGCCCCGCCGCCCGACAACCGCCGTCTGGCCACCCCGACGGACACGGAACCACCCGACCTGTCTCCCGGCACCCGACCACTGACGGTCGCCACCGGTTCGCCGGGCACGGGAGCGACTCCGACCTATGATTATTAAACGCCTGCTCCTGCTCCAGGCCGTGCTGCTCGTCGGCTTGAGCGGGGTGTTCCTCATTCCGCAAAAGACCACGCTCGGACCGGCGGGCATCGGTCTGAAGCTGCCCGAGAAGGTCGGCCGCTGGACAGGGCAGGCTGTGCCCGTCAGCAAGGAGGAACTCCAGGGCCTCGCGCCGGACACGAAATTCGCCCGGCAATGGTACGTCAATCCGGCCGGCGACCGGATCAACGTTTCCATCGTGCTCAGCGGCGCGGACATGGCCAACAGCATTCACCGGCCCGAGCGTTGCCTCGTCGCGCAGGGTTGGACGGTCGAGTCCTCGCACCGCGTGCATATCCCGATGCCCGACGGCAAGCCGCCGCTGGAAGTGACCGCCCTGAGCGACGTGAAGGAGTGGCGCGCCAGCGAGAAAGCCGCACCCGTGGCGATCAAGAACCTCAACTATTACTGGTTCATCGGCTCGCACGACATCACGGCTTCCCACTGGACGCGCACGCTCATCGACGCCCGCGACCGCCTGCTGCACGGCGATAACCAGCGCTGGGCGTACGTGACGGTTGCGGCGACCGTGACCGATAATTTACAGGCCGCAGGCCGCACCCAGGAAGAAACGGCCAAATTCGTCGAGGATTTCATCGCCGAGATCGTCCCCGCATTCCAACCGGGCGGGAAAGACGACGAGGCGGGAGACACGACTCCCCGGGCGGAGGTCGGTGCCACGCCGGTGCCGACGCCGAAGGGGGCTTGAGGGTTGCAGACGCGCGTTTGCCGCCTGCCTTTCCGTGTTTGATTTCCTGATCGTCGGCGCGGGATTCGCGGGCGCGGTGCTCGCCGAACGGTTGGCCAGCCAACGGAATCGCCGCTGCCTCGTCGTGGACCGCCGCGACCACATCGGCGGCAACGCGTACGACTTCCACGACCGGGCCGGCGTGCTGCTCCACCAGTACGGGCCGCATTACTTCCGCACGAACTCCGAGCGCGTCCGTGACTACCTCGGGCAATTCACCCAATGGATGCCCGCTGCCTACAAGGTGCTGAGCTGGACGGACGGGCGCTACTGGCAATTCCCCATCAACCTGAACACCTTCGAGCAACTGCTCGGCCGGCCGTCGGACAGCGAAGAGATGGCCGCCACGCTGGAAAAATGGCGCGTGCCCATCGCAAACCCGCGCAATTCGGAAGAGGTCATCGTCTCGCAGGTCGGCCGGGCGTTGTACGAGAAGTTTTTCCAGAACTACACCCGCAAACAGTGGCGGCGCGACCCGAGCGAACTCGACGCCGCCGTCTGCGGGCGCATCCCGATCCGCACGAACCGCGACGACCGCTACGTCTCGGACCGTTTTCAAGAAATGCCGCGCGACGGCTACACGGCGATGTTCGAGCGGATGCTGGCCCACCCGAACATCGAGGTGCACCTGCGGACCGGCTACCGCGAGGCGCGGGCGCAGGCGACCTATCGGCACCTAATTTACACGGGGCCGGTGGACGAGTATTTCGACCATTGCCACGGGCCGCTGCCGTACCGTTCGTTGCGCTTCGAGCCGGAGACGATTGAAAAGGAATTTTATCAACCGGCGGTGCAGGTGAACTATCCGAACGACTTCGAATACACCCGCATTTTAGAGATCAAGCACATCACCGGACAAACCCTGCCCATGACGACCATCGTGCGCGAGTATCCGCAGGACTACGGTCCCGGCCGCGAACCGTACTATCCCCTGCCCGCGCCGGACGCCCGGGAATTGTACGCGAAGTACGCGGTGATGACGGAGACAGAGAAGAACGTCAGCTTCGTCGGCCGCATGGCGACCTATCGGTATTACAACATGGATCAGGTCGTGGGCATGGCGCTGGCGGAGTTCGAGCGGCTGAAGGACAGGGCCCTCTGACAGCGAGGCCAGTTTGTCGTCGGGCGGCCGTTGCTCATCTACTGTCCAAAAAGATCGGTTCGCCGGCAACTTCGCTGGCCGTTCACGTCGTTGGCACCACTCCCACGTCCGCCGTCACGGCATGCGACGGGAGTGGTAGGGTGTCCGCGTGGCGTCCAGTACCGAGCAACACCCCAGCAACGAAAAAGGAGCTGACGGTTCGCCGGGGAAGCGGTGGTTTGTGCCGCACATCACACTGGCAATCGGCGTCGTTGCAGAGGCGGGGTTAATCCATCGGATGTCGGGGCACGGCGATTTTCTCCGGCAGGGCGAGGCGTGGGGATTTGCTCTGTTAGGCATGGCGGCAGGATTGGCGTATTGGATCGCCGCAGCTTGCTTCGGAAGGGTGCGGATGACCGCCCGAAAAGAGGTGTGCGTCTTCTGGTTGGCTGCCGTGGCGTTGCGGATCGTAATCTTGCCAATCGCACCCGGCGACGACGTGTGGCGTTACCGTTGGGAGGGGATGATTCAGCTTCACGGATTTAATCCGTACCAAGTAACTCCCGACTCGCCTGAACTCGCCGGCCTGCGGAACGATGACTGGGCAAAGATCAACCACCGTGACTACGCCGCGATTTATCCTCCGCTCACCGAAACGATCTTCGCGGCGGTGGCGGCAGCGGGCAACTCGCTCTGGATTTACAAGACCCTTTTTGCGCTCGCGGACCTCGCCGGTGTCGCGGTGCTGAGACGGCTGTTGGTTCGGTCGGGTCTCCCTGCCGGACGAGCGGTCTGGTACGCCTGGAACCCACTGGTGGTCTACGCGTCTGCGGGCGCGGCGCATTTCGATAGCCTGATGATCCTCGCGCTCCTCGGAGCGATCTGGGCGCTGGATCGGTGCGATGGCCCTCCCTCGCGTCTCGGGAACCCCGGTGTGGCAACAGGAGTACCCAGATCGTGCTGGCTGAGTGCGCTGCTGCTCGGCGTTGCGGTGGCCATCAAGATCGCGCCGTTGGCCTTACTGCCAGTGTGGGTGTTTGCGCTCCGATCCTGGCGACGTGTTGTCGTCTTGTTGCCGTTCATTTTTGCGCCGCTCGGCATTTTCGCGCTGCTCTACGGTTTTCCCGGCGTGCCGGTATTTTCGACCCTCCGGGAGTTTGGCACCAGTTTTCGGGTCAACGATCCATTCTGGTGGATGGTCGATGCAACTGGGCTGGCCGTATCCCTCGGGAACTAATGTCCTGTGCGGCATCTTTAGCGTGATGACCTGCACGGCTCTGGCGTATCGGTTTCGGCGCGATTGGAGGCGTGGATTGCTCTGGGTGTGGGGAGCGGCTCTTTTGCTCAGTCCGGTGGTCCACGCATGGTATGTGGTGTGGGTGCTCCCGCTGGCGGCCTGGCGCGGGCCGGACGCGCGGGCGTGGTTTGTGTTTTCCATCAGCAGCTTCGGATATTTCCTGCTCTGGGAGGTCAACCACGCCAGCGGCAAGCCCTGGGTGGAACCACTCTGGTTGCGCGCTGATGATCCTATTGCCACCGCTGGTCTATCTGCTCGTGACGAAATGGATCGGCCGCGGCGGGCAGGTCACGGCGGACGACGCCAGTTCAAACGATTGAATTCGCGGCCGCGCGCGGACGACCTTCGCGGCGAATGATGCCCTGCCGACGCGTTGAACGATTTGCACCGACCGCCGGCGGGCCGCCGGATCGCTCTGATCCTGCCAGCCTGCCACGAGGAGGAAACGATCGAGCGCGGTGCTCGACGAACTCCGCGACAAGCTCGATCCCCGCTGGGAATGGATCGTCGCCGTGGGCGTCAACGGTTCTCCCGTCGGCGAGGATCGTACCGCCGAACTCGCTCGACGGCACCCGCTGCGTCCGGTCGTCGCGGAAACACCCGCGCGGGGCTACGGCTTCGGCTGCCAGGCGGCGATCGACCGACTGGTGGAAACTGGGCATGGCTCCCGATGCCTTCATCTTCTTCGCCGCCGACGGGGCCAACGATCCGGCCGATCTTCCCCGGCTGCTGGCCGCCTACGAGCAGGGGAGCGACTTCGTGCTCGGCTGCCGCACCGCCCCGCGGCGGCACGGCAACTTCGCCGTCATGGGCTGGTCGCACCTGCTGGCGAACCGCCTGCTCGGCGCGTGGTGCGGACTGCTGACGCGACGCCGGTTCCGCGACATCGGCCCGCTGCGGCTCATCGAGCGCGGGTTGTTCCACCGACTGCGGCCTGCGCGAATGGACTTTCGGCTGGACCATCGAGGCGCAGGTCGTCGCCGCGCGGTCTGGGTGCCGTCATGACGCGAGGTTCCCGTGCGCGAACGCCGCCGGCTGGCCGGGCAGCAGAAGGTTTCCAAGGTCAACTGGCGGCGGACGCTTTCCATCGGCTGGCAGATCGCGCTCGCGGGCTGGCGGGCAAAACGACGGCCGCTGCTGTCCGCGCGAACGTGGTGCTGCCGTGGTCAGCCTCCGGCGAGCATTCCCCGTTGCCGCTCTCGAAGCCCGCCGATGCGCGCTGAAGCCTCCACCCGTATTCTATGGCCATCCGATGACGTGCTCGCCAAGGCTCTGTTTCCGATCACCGGCTACACCCACTGGCTGCACACCCGCTGGCCGGCGGGCACCGTGGAACACCTGCCGGACGTCGGCACCGACGGGGAAACGAACCTGCGCGGCGTCCGCATCGTCGGCGACCTGAGCGGCATCCCGCTGCTGAAGTTCTCCGCCGACACCGGCGCGCGCGCGGTCCAGGCGATCTTGCGGGAAGCCGGATTTCAAGACGGCGGGCGGCACCGGACGGCGGCGACGCTCGACCTCGCCATCCTCGGCGGCGGCGTTTCGGGGATCTCGGCGGCGCTGGAAGCGAAGAAGGCGGGGCTGCGATTCGAGGTGTTCGAGGCGGCGGAGCCGTTTACGACCATCGTCAATTTTCCCAAGGCCAAGCCGATCTACACCTATCCGACCGACATGACGCCGGCGGGCGAGATGCAGTTCCACGCCGACGTGAAGGAGGCGCTGCTCGACGAATTGGAACGCCAGCGCAAGGACGCCGGGATCGAGGTCACCCACGCCCGCGCGGAGCGCGTCGAAGCGCGGCGCGGACGGCGTCACGGTCCACTTCGCCGGCGACAACCCGCCGCCCGACTGCGAAGGCGCGCCGGGTCATCGTCGCCATCGGCCGCAGCGGCGATTTCCGGCGTCTCGGCGTGCCGGGCGAGGAACTCGACAAGGTGTCCAACCGCCTGCACGACCCCGCCGATTTCGCGGGCAAAAACGTCCTCGTGGTCGGCGGCGGCGATTCGGCGCTGGAAACGGCCATCGCGCTCGGCAGGGCGGGCGCGCACGTCACGCTGAGCTACCGGAAGAAGGAATTCAGCCGACCCAAGGGCGAGAACGTCGAGAAGCTCCGGGCGCTGGAGCGCGATCCCGGTGCCGACGTGCAGGTGGAGCAGCCGAGTTCCAGCCAATCCGGCACCGCCGCGACGGCGGCCACGCAAGCGGCAAGGGCGGCGGCTCGGTCGCGCTCGCGCTTGGCAGCGAGGTGGTCCGCATCGACCGGAACTCCGTGACGATCAAGGACGAGAACGGCGAACGCACGCTGGACAACGACGCCGTGTTCACGATGATCGGCCGCGAGGCTCCGCTCGGGTTTTTCCGCCGCTCGGGGCTGCCGATCCGCAACGAATGGACGTGGTGGCGCGTGCTGGGCTGCGCTGGCGTTCGTGACGTTCTGTTTTTTCTTCTACCACTGGAAGGGCGGGCATCCGCAGGAATTCACCATCGGCGGGAAATCCGTTGCAGCAGATCGCCGGGGAACACCGTTGGTTCCCGTTCAACCTGCCGGGGATGATCGAACGCTCTGGCGGCAGGCTGGCCGAGTGGTCCAAGCGCGAGGGCAATCTGCTCCACACGCTCAAACAGGGCTTGGGCGACCCATCCTGGTACTACGGGTTTCTTTATTCGGTGATCGTGGTGGTGTTCGGCATCCGGCGCATCCGGCGGCGGCGCACGCCCTACGTGACGTGGCAGACCGTCACGCTGATGGCGATCCAGGTCGTGCCGCTGTTCCTCCTGCCGGACATCCTGCTGCCGTGGATGGGCCGCAACGGCTGGTTCGAGCCGGGGCATCCGTTGCGCTGGATCGCGGACCAGCTCTTCGAGAGCTACGACGGCGCGCGCGGCCACGAACGCGCCTACTGGCGCGCCATCGGCTTCCTGCTCGCGTGGCCGCTGCTCGTCTACAACGTCTTCACGGACCAGCCGAACTACTGGTGGCTGGGCATCAGCTTCGTGCAGACGTTCGTGCTCATCCCGCTGATCGTCTGGCGCTGGGGCAAGGGCGCGTATTGCGGCTGGCTCTGCACCTGCGGCGCGCTGGCCGAAACCCTCGGCGACGCGCAACGCCGCAAGATGCCGCACGGCCCCGGCTGGAACCGCCTCAACATGCTCGGCCAGGTCGTCCTGGCGTTCGCCTTCGCGCTGCTGGGACTGCGGATCGCCGGGTGGGTCGATGGGGCCGCAATCGCTGCCCGTCGCGCGTGGTTCAAACGCGGCTTCGAGACGATCCCGTACCTCAACTACCAATGGGCGCGTGGACCTGTTCCTGAGCGGCGTGCTGGGCATCGGACTTTACTTCTGGTTCAGCGGGCGGACGTGGTGCCGGTTCGCCTGTCCGCTGGCGGCGTTGATGCACATCTACGCGCGCTTCTCGCGGTTCCGCATCTTCGCGGACAAGAAGAAGTGCATCTCGTGCAACGTCTGCACGAGCGTCTGCCACCAGGGCATCGACGTGATGAGTTTCGCCAACAAGGGCGCGCCGATGGCGGACCCGCAATGCGTGCGCTGCTCGGCGTGCGTGCAGGAGTGTCCGACGGGCGTGCTTTCGTTCGGACGCTACGGCGGCGCGGACGGCAAGGAAATCCTGCTCGACCGCCTGCCCGCCTCGCCCGTGCTGATGCGCGAGCAAGCGTCCGCGAAACGATGACCGATGTCTGGATCGACACCGACCCGTCCATCGGCGTGCCGTTCCACGAGGCCGACGACGGCTTCGCGCTGATCCAGGCGTTCCACAGCCCCGAACTCCGCATCCGGGGCATCAGCACGACCTACGGCAACGCCGGACTCGCCACCACAACCCGCATCGCCCGCGAAATGGCCGCGCGTTTCGGCGGACCCGCCGGGATCGACGACGCGCAACGTTCTTCGCCGGCGCCGCCTCCGCGCGCGACCTCGGCAAACCCACCGCCGCCACCGCCGCCCTCCGCGCCGCGCTCGCGGAACGCCCGCTCACCTATCTCGCCCTCGCGCCGCTGACCAATCTCGCCACGTTCCTCACGCTCCACCCCGAGGCCGCCCGGCGCATCGAGCGCGTGATCTTCGTCGGCGGACGTTCGCCCGGCGTGCGGTTCCGCGCCGGACGCTGGAACCCCTACGAGTTCACCGACGGCAATTTCCACAAGGACAACGCCGCCGCCGCGATCCTGCTCGCCGTCGGCCCGCCGCTGACGCTGGTGCCGGTGGAATGCGCGCTGCAACTGCTCCTCACTGCCGCGCGAACTGACCCGCATCGGCCGCGAGGGCGGCGCGTCCGGCCGTTATCTCGCCACGAAGGCGCGCCTCTGGATGAACCTCTGGCGGTTGTGTTTCGCGGTGCCCGGCGCGGTGATTTTCGATTGTTTCGCCGTCCTGGCCGCGACGCATCCGCACCTGTTGGAACACGAACGCCGCTACGCCGCCATCACGCGCACCCACTCGTCCGACAACCCCCGCGACGTGCATCTGGTCGCCAGTCCCGAACCCGGCGGCATCTCCGCGCGCGAGGTGGTTTTCTGCCGCCGCGCATCCGCCGACCTCGTTCCGTCCTCGTTGCCCGGCTGCTGGGGCGCAGCCAACCCGTCACGCCTTGAACCCTTCATGTCTCACTGGATTCGCCCGACCGTCCGCCGACGCCTCTCGTTCCCAGGTGCAACTTGGGAACGAGGGAAGCGGCCAACCAAACCGGACCGCCGCAACGCTTCATCGCGGCAAATCACACCAGCGCCCCGCCGCAACTGCTCCCGGCTCCGGCGGTGCAGGCGTAACAATGGTCGCCGGTGAGCATTTCCCGGTTCTCCACCGTGGCCGGGTCGAGGTCCCAGAGCGACAGGCCGCGCCGGATGCCATCCGGGCCCTCGCCTTCGCGCCATTGCATCTTGAGCATCTGGTTGAAGTCGCAGTCGAACACCTCGCCCGTCCAACTCACGTTGATCGTGTCCCGGCACATCAGCCCATCGACCGCCGCCGGGTTGAACGACTCCATCAGCAAGTCCATGTACTGCCCGAGCTGGTTGTTGTTGCGCAGGTAGGAGGCGAACCGGCTCACGGGCACGTTGGTGATCGTGTAGAGCGCGTTGAACACGATGCCGAAGTGGGCGCGGCAGTTCGCGCTTGTAGTCCGCTTCCAACTCCGCCTGCGGACCGGGCAGCGAACCGCCGAGCGGATTGTAAACGAGGTTGAGCGGCAGGAGCGGATCGCGCCCGTAGCCGAGGCGGTTGAGGAGTTGCAGCGCCCGGATGCTCGCGTCGAACACGCCGTCGCCGCGCTGGGCGTCCACGTTTTCCGGCGAATAACAGGGCATGGAGGCGACGATCTCCACGCGGTGTTCGGCCAGGAACTCGGCCATGCCGTCGAAGGCGGGTTCGAGCAGGATCGTCAGGTTGCAGCGGTCCATGACGTGCCGGCGCGGGGTCATGGAGGTCAGCCGTTCCACGAAGTAGCGGAAATCGGGGATCATCTCCGGCGCGCCGCCGGTCAGGTCGACCACGGGGATGTCGGTGTGTTCGAGCCAGCCGAGGATGCGGTCGGCGGTTTCGCGCGTCATGATTTCCTTGCGCTTGGGCCCGGCGTTGACGTGGCAATGCGCGCACGTCAGGTTGCAGAGCTTGCCGACGTTGATCTGCAAGACGCGCGTCTTGGTGTGGCGCAACGGCAGGGCGTGCGCGGCGAGGGAAGTGTCGAAACGGTTCATGGCGGGAGGACGGCCGGGACGTTCAATCTACATCCACCGCGTCGTCCGACGCGACTCGCTTACAACCCGGCGTAGGCGGACTTGAAGAAAAACCGGTAGATCGCGCCGCCGAGTTGCGCCACCGAGGATCGGCGCGATGATGTAGACGGTCCACCAGCCCTGACCGTTGGCCGTGAAGGGCACGCTGCCCCAACCGGCCACGGCGGAGAACAGTCGTCGGCCCGAGGTCGCGCGCCGGGTTGAAGCACGCCATCGTCAGCGGACCGAGCAGCGAGATGAGCAAGGTGACGGTGAGGCCGATGGTGGCGGCGGTCAGGATTTGCGGGCGGTTGGCGTTGCGCTCATCCACGCAGCAGAAGATCACGAGCAACAACACCGCCGTGCCGATGACCTCGATGCCGAACGCGCTCCAGGGGGTGACGAGGGCGTCGATGGACCCCTCGGGCAGCCGCGCGCTGGGCGGGGCGTCGGCGGGCGTTTGCGCGCTGGGCGGCGGGTAATATTCGCCGAAGACCTTCGCGCTCAGTTCGCTGCCGGGCGTGCCGCGCACGATGCCGTTTTTGTGCTCGAAAACGTTGAGCGCGCCTGCGAAAACGACGTACAACACCGCCGCGCTCACGAACGCCGCCGACGATCTGCACCACGATGTACGGCAGCACCCGCCGCGCCGGGAAACCGCCCCACACCGCCATCGCCAGCGTCACCGCCGGGTTGAGGTGCGCGCCGGAGAGCGAGCCCGTCAGGTAAATCGCCGTCGCGATGCCCAATCCCCACACGATGGCCACCTGGAAGATGCCCTGTTGCGCGCCGGTCAACACGGCCGCGCAGACGCTTCCGCACCCGAAGAAGACCAGCAGGAAGGTCCCGAAAAACTCTCCGACCAGCCAGCGGGCAGCAGGGTCGCGGACGGGTGAGACGTTCGGGTCCAGATGCGCCTGGCCGGTGAGGTCTTCGGTGGATTCGGGGAGGGAGTCGGGCATGGGAGCAGCCGGTTAGCAGCAGCCGCCGTCGGTGCAGCAGGCGGACGCCTCGATGGTGGCGTTGTATTCCTGGCCCTTGGTCTCCTTCGGATGACGCAGGGCGGTGTGCGAGCAGTCGAAAGGTTTGGCGTCCGCCAGCGGGATCGGCGTCGAGCGGCTCGATGAACTCGAAATACTCCGCGTACGGAGCCTTGCGGTAGAGGTTGTACGTCTTGTCGCAAACGGCGTAACGCCCGCCGCGTTCCATGCGGTGGTTGTCGTCGTCGAGCACTTCCTTGAACGGCCCCTTGTAGATCACCGCCTGATTGCGCTCGAAGCACGGTCCCTGTTTGCCCTTGAAAGCCTCGATGGTCACCGAGCGGAACTCGATGCCCTCGACCGTCTGCCACGCCTGCACGTCGCGCTTGAGGAGGCGGATGCCGTAGAATCCCGCCTTCTGGAAGGCCTCCAGGAAACCGTCCTCGGTCAACGCGCCGGAGATGCAGCCACTCCAGAGTTCGGGGTCGTTTTGCAAGTGCTCCGGGCTGGGCTCGTCGCTGACGATGTCGGAGATCACGGCGCGGCCACCGACCTTGAGCACGCGGAAGATTTCCTCGAAAAGCCTGCCCTTCGCGCGGGAGTCCACGAGGTTGAGCACGCAGTTGCTCACGACCACGTCCACCGACTGGTCGGCGACGAGCGGATGCTTGAGGCGCAGTTCGGCGGCGAGTTCGTCGGCCTTGAGGAACGAGGCGGCGTCGGTGATGGGCCGCTCGCGCAGGGCGGCGTCGAGGCGTTCCAGGTCGAGGCCGAGGTCCTGGATGCGGCCTTTGCGAAACTCGACGTTGGCGAAGCCGATGCGTTCGGCCACGACCGGGGCGTTGCGGCGCGCCACGTCGAGCATTTCGTCGGTCATGTCCACGCCGATGATCCTGCCGCTCGCGCCGACTTTCTGCGCGGCGATGAAGCAGATTTTCCCCGTGCCGCTGCCCAGGTCGAGCACCGTCTCGCCCGTCCGCAGGTACTGGCTCGGGTCGCCGCAACCGTAGTCGCGCTCGATGACTTCCGCCGGGATCGCCTTCAGGTATTGCGGATCGTACTCGACCGGACAGCACAGGGCGGCCTCGCGGGTTTGCGCGCCGCTCGCGTAACGTTCTTTGACGGCAAGCTTCAGGATTGATGGTCGTGCTCATAAGGATCGGATTGACGAAGAAGTCGATGCGGGTTCGGTTGACGCAAGGAAAATTTCGGCGCGTGGCATCCTGCCCGGACGCCGTGGCGGATAGTATCATGTCGGCAGCCTGCTGCCAAACTCCACGAAAAAGACCCTTGCGATGAAAAAATTGTTCCTTGCGCTGATTGTTACGCTGGTATCCGCCTCGATCTGCCGCGCGGATGCCTGGACCGAAGAATACACCCGGCTTCTCTCGAAGTACGTGACCCCTCAAGGGGTGAAATACGCCGCCTGGCACGACAACGCCGCCGACCGGGCCGCGCTCGGCAAGGTGGTCGCTGCCATCGCCCACGAAAAACCCGAGGGCAGCCGCGACGAAAAACTCGCGTTCTACCTCAACGCCTACAATGCGAACATCCTGGCAGGGGTGCTGGAGAACTATCCGATCAAGAGCGTGCGCGACATCGCCGCGCTCTTCGGCTTCTTCACGCAGAACCGCATCACCGTGGCGGACGAAAAGATGAGCTTTAACCACCTCGAAAAAGACATCATCCACGGCTTCAACGAGCCTCGCATCCACTTCGCCCTGAACTGCGCGAGCGCCAGTTGCCCGCCGCTGCGGCCCAAGGCCTACACAGGCGAGGGCTTGTCAACGGAACTCGACCAGCAAACCACCGCGTTCCTCAATGACGATCCGCACGGGGTCAAAGCAACAGAGGATGGTAAAAAGGCGGATGCGTCCAAGATTTTCGATTGGAATGCCGGCGACTTCCAGGCCGCCGGGGGCGTGGTAGGTTTCATCAACAAATACCGCAAGCCCGCCCTGGCTCCCGACGCCAAGGTTTCCTACATGAGCTATGATTGGAGTCTCAACGACGCAGCCCGCTGAATTCGACGCCCCGGTCGGCAGCCAAAACCGCCGCGCCCCGCGCGTCCGGGCAAATGGCGGGCGCGCTGGCAGGCGTTCCGGCACCCCATCGCGGGTGAGAAATCCGAGTTGCTGCGCACCCGCTGGGCCTCGCTGCCACCGGAACTGCGGACGCCCAACCAGATCAGCGGCCGGCATCTGACGCATTGCGGGTTCACGACCGGGCGCGAGCTATTGTTCCTTTCACTGCACGCATTGTTACCTGCCGAAAAACGCCAACCAGGTGCCGATTCCATCGCTGGCCCAGATGAAGGAGCAGATCGACGCCAACCGGCGGTTCCAGGGACCGGGCGGCGGTTTGCAACTCACGGGCGGGGACGTGGCCGACGCCTACTGGCGCAGCGGGCGGCAGGACGAACTCGTCGAGATCGTCCGGTACGCGATCAAGACGGGTCTCATCCCGATGCTCATGACGCACGGGCAAACGCTCATCGAGCACCCCGAGTTTTTGGAGAAGCTCATGGTCGAAGGCGGGTTGCGGCAGGTGGCCGTCCACATCGACATGACCCAGGCGGGCCGCCACGGCTATCCGATCAACCGCATCAAGAGCGAGGCAGACCTGCACCCGATCCGCGACGCTTTCACGAAACTCGGCCTCGACCTGCAGGCGAAAACCGGTTTGCCGCTGGAGTTTGCCCACAATTGTACCGTCACCGGCCGGAACGTGGAGTTCGTCCCGGAGATCGTCCGCTGGGCTTTGGAAAAACCGGAGCGAACGTACCTGTGGCGGCTTTTCTCCTTCCAGCCGGAGGCCGACACCGGGCGCACGCTGTTCTCCGAAACTCCGGCGACTCCGGCGGTGGCATGGCAGAAATTGCGTGAGGGCACCGGCCTGCCGTTGGAACGGGAGTTCTCCATCTTCGGCCATCCCGACTGCAACTCGTGGACGCCGCTGCTGGTGTCGCGCCGGACCGGTCAATACATCGTGTTCCCGCCGCAGGATGCGCGCACGCAGCGGTTGTACGAGGAACTGCTCGCCAGCGTGGGCGGCGTTTCCTTCGTGTCCGACGATGCGCGGACCACGCCCTTCCGGTTGCTGGGCATTTTGTTTCAGAACCCGCTTCTCGATCGCGCGCTTGCTGGCGCACGTCGCGCGGTTGGTCGTCACCGGGAAGATTCCCGCCGAGTTCATCGGCGCGCTGCTGGCGGGCAAGGCGCACACGGTCGGTTTCGGCATCCACAACTTCATGGACGCCGCGCAGGTCGCGGATGCGCCCAACAACCCGACGATCCAGGCGCGCCTCGACTCTTGTGTTTTCAAAGGCGCGGTCAAGAACCGCCAGAGCGGTGAGTGGGAAGCCATTCCCATGTGCGCGATGAACCAGCAACGCTGGAGCGACGTTTACGAGGAACGGCTGCAAGACCCGGCGCTGGTCCGCGAACCACAGGCGAACGGCCCCGCCGCGATCAACCGCCCGGAACCCGCGCTGGAGTCGTCATAGTCTGTCGCCCCTCGTTAGCTTCCCTCGTTCCCAAGTACAACTTGGGATCGAGGGAGGATAATGAGGTAGAACACGCCATCGTGAATCCCTAAAGCGTTTCTCAGTTGTCTGTCCGGTTTTTCAGCCCCGGCAGGGGCGCAAGAGTTCAGCCCACGGCGTGAGCCGTGGGTGGCAACCGCGAAACGGCCCAGCCCCGGCAGGGGCGTAAGAAAACACGGCGGCCTTGCGAGGACCACCGGGCGGGTTTTTCTACGCCCCTGCCGGGGCTGGCCTGGCTGGCGATCTTTCCCACGGCTCGCGCCGTGGGCTCAACGACTACCGGCTCAAGCCGGTAGGATGCGATGGGACTAAAAGTCCGGTGGCGGCTAGAAGCCGCTTGGAAAGCCCCCGGCCCGGGCCGGCTGGCAAGGCATCGGCGGCGACCCCTGGCCTCACGGCGGGTCGGCCACGATGCGGAACGTTCCCTCGCCATCCTCGTCCCACTTCTGCTCCTCGATGTAGCGCTTGATCGTCTTCTCATCGACCGCTCCGACCGTCGCGCAAAAGTAGCCCCGTGCCCACAGGTGCTGGCCCCAATAACGCTTCTGCAAACTCGGGAACTCCTCCTGCAGCTTGCGCGAACTCCTGCCCTTCAAGTACTGCGCCAGCTTGGCCGGCGACAACACCGGCGGCGCGCTGACGAGCAGATGCACGTGGTCGGGCGACACCGCTCCACGCACCACCGCCACCTCCCGCGCCCGGCAAATCTCGCGGATCAGGTCGCGGCAACGCACCGCCAGGTCCCCCTTGAGCACCGGCCAGCGGTACTTGGTCACCCAGATCAGGTGGTACTTGCAGTCCGAGACCGTGTGCCCACGATGGTGGTAGTTGGCCATGCAGCCGCCCACCTTAACGCGCCACCCGCCACCCTCCAAGGCAGACCGTCTAAAGACGGTGGGCTCCAACCCGGCACCTGGATACTGAACTCTGCCGCCCCTGCCGGGGCTTGAGCAGACCTTACACGCAAACGAAAAACGCTTTAATCTCCCCGAGATGCCGTCCGACGAACCGCCGATTGCGATCAGCATCATTGTGCCTTGCTGGCGGGGGGATGGCGTTTCCGCGGCGACGGCGGCACGGTGGCTGCAATATCCTTCCGTCCACGAAGTCATCACGGCGACGACCGGGGAAAGCGTCGTGACGGAAGCCGATGCCGCCGGTTTCAGGACCGTTCGTTGCAGTCGGCAGGGACGCGGGAATCAGATGAACGAAGCGGCCCGGACCGCGACCGGCAACGTGTTCCTTTTTCATCATGCGGATACGGAGTTGACCGAAGCCCACCTGCAAAGCCTCGCAAGCGCGATGAGAACGGACCCGACACTCGGTGGCGGGGCGTTCCGGCGTCGGTTCGATGAGCGGCATCCGCACCTGCGGTGGCTTGAACCGTGGGAAGCTCTGCGCTGCCGCCGGTTCGGTCCGCTTTTCGGAGATCAATCCCTTTTCGTGCGGCGGCCGATTTTTGTCGCGCTGGGGGGCTTTGCCGATATCCCGCTGATGGAGGACGTGGATTTTTCGTGTCGCCTGCGCCGGCACTCCGGCATCGCCCTGCTCCTGCCGGCGATTTGTTCGTCCGCGCGCAAACATCTCCAGCAGGGACGCTGGCGAACGACGCTGATCAACGCGCTCTTTTTATTGCTCTACGTCTGCGGAATCTCTCCGCGCACGCTGCACGCCTGGTACTACCGCCGTGCTGCCTCGACGGAACCCGCTCTTTCCCGTAAAGTCGGCAAGGGCGTTTCGACATCGGCGCTCTAAAGCGTTTTTCGTTTGCGTGTAAGGTCCGCTCAAGCCCCGGCAGGGGCGCAAGAGTTCAGCCCACGGCGTGAGCCGTGGGAAAGATCGCCAGACAGGCCAGCCCCGGCAGGGGCGTAAGAAAACACGGCGGCCTTGCGAGGACCACCGGGCGGGTTTTCTTACGCCCCTGCCGGGGCTGGGCCGTTGCGCGGTTGCCACCCACGGCTCACGCCGTGGGCTAAACTCTTGCGCCCCTGCCGGGGCTGAAAAACCGGACAGGCAACTGAGAAACGCTTTAGTTTCGTTGTTCATCGCGGCACGCGGGTCAGGGCACGACGCGTCGGCGAGAGCGTCACGGCGACTCGCAGAAATACCGGCGCGCGACTACGTCCCGGCGCATCTCGCAGAGTTGGTGCCGGCTCCGCAGCCTGGCGAGCAACTCCTCCGGCCGGAAGGGCTTGAGGATGAAGTCGTCCGCGCCGACCTCCAGACCTTCGAGCAGCGTCGGCAACCGGTTGTTGGCGCTGAAAAGGAGGATCGGCACGACGGCCGTGCAGGCCAGAGCCCGCAGGCGGCGCGTCAACTCGATGCCGCTCAACCCTGGCATTTCCACGTCCGAGAGCACGAGGTCCGGCGCTTGTTCCTGCACGGCTAGCTCCCAGGCCCGTTCGCCGTCCGGAGCCACCATCAGATCGTAATCCGCGCGGAGCAGTTCGGTGAGCAACTGCCGCAGGGAAGGTTCGTCCTCCACCAGCAACAGCCGGAGTCTGGCCCGGGGACGGTCGCCGTCCGGCGGAGGCTGGGCAGGCTCGTTCGACGGGTTGGCGAGGGGGAGGATCATCGGACGTGGGACCTTCGTGGTGCGCCGGTTTGGAAGAGGATGGACCTCCCTGCTTTGGGTTAAACGCCGACTGATTCGCCGGTTCGGCGTGACCGCATTGTACCAAAAATCGATCCGGTCAACTTTTCGGTTTTTCGCCGGGCGGCCCCCTCCCTGGTCCGCGCCGCCAAAATTCATACATCTGGCCCGGTCACACGGACGAATCAGCCTCGGAGTGTCCCTGACACAGGCAGGCTCCTAGCACGCCTGTCAAGCTCTGCCGCCCATGCAAGTTTCCTCTGCTTCCCATCGCACCGTCCCGCCCGTCCCCGACTGCCTGCTGGCGTTGGCTCCTCTCCGGCTGACCAACCATCGGCGGGTCCGTTACGAGGGCGACGACCTGTGCGTCGCGCTGGATCAGATGGCCGCCCGCGACCAGACCCTGTTGCGCGGCCTCTACGAGCAATTGACCGAACTGCTGTGGATCATCGCGGACACCTCGACCGAGGATGTCCGGAAGTGGGAGGGCATCCAGGGCTGGATCGACCGTCACGACCTGGACGCGGTGATTGACCGGGTGCGCGAGATCGGGCTGGTTTCCCACGAGCGGAGCGCGGGAGAAAAACTCGCCAAGGCCATGCACGACGTGCGCGGCGGGGCGCTCTCCTCGCTGCTGGGCCGACTGCAACTCTTCGGCTACCTGCGGGTGATGCCCGAGGCGCTCAACGTCCTCTTCGTCCAGACGCGCGACCACCTCAAGATCATGCGCAACGCCGTCGTCGGCCTGGACGAGGCGCGGCGCGAGGCGGACAGCAAACCCAAGGTCCACGCCATGCAGCTCATGCTCGACAAATGGCAGGCGTCGGTGGTCGGTCCCCACTGGCAGGAGCGGCCGGTCCGTCTGGAGATCGATTGCCGTTACGAGGGACCGCTGACCGAGTGCTGCCTGGAAAGCGCCGCCATCGACCGCATTTTCTACAACCTGACCGCCAACGCCTGCCGCCACGCCGTCGATGAGCGCCTGGAAATGGCGATCTTTCCCGTGCCGGAGCCTGCGGGCGATTGCCTGCGCTTCGTGCTCTCCAACCGGGTGAACGAGGCGGACGCGGCCGGGCTGCGTGCGGTGGTCCGGGCAGGCGGGGCGGACAGCGTGCATCTCGGGACGGGCGAGAGCCTGTTCGCGCTGTTCGAGCCTGCGGAGTCCTCGACCGGGTCCGGGTTCGGACTGACGGTGGTGGCGGACTTCGTGGCGGGGGCGTTCGGGCTGCGCGACCGCGCCGAGGCGTTGCGCGAACGCTACGTCGGCGCGATTCTCGACGGGCAGACGTTCCGGGTGTGGTTTCACTGGCCGACGGCCCACTCCGGCCTGCCCACGAAGCTCGACGATTACCACCGGCCCGAGCAGAGTCTGAGCGAGCCTTGAACGGGGTTCCACGCGCGTGTTTCCCGGCGCGGATGGGTGCGCTGTCTTCGAGCCGGATACCCTGTCGGCGCGATGGATGATCACCCATGACCGGGTTACCGGCCGTCCGCGCAAACAAAAGCCGGTTTGCTGCTCGCGGGGGAAAGGGAACCTGTTACGATAACAAAGTCATGCCATCCGAAGTCTCAGACGACGAGGCCGCCAACGACGCCATCGACGCAGCCAACCGGGGCGGCGCTGCCTCCCGGGCCGCGATGGCTCAGGGCCTACCCGCCGTCGGGCCGGATTACGTCGAGGAAACCCACGGCGACACGATGGACAACGTCGTGCCCACCTACGGCTACCAGCAATTGCCCGTGGTCGCGCTGGGCGCTTCCGCCGGGGGCATCCAGGCGCTCAAGACGTTTTTCGCGTCCCTGCCGCTCAAGACGGGCACGGCCTACGTGGTCATCCTCCACCTCTCCCCGGAGCACGAGAGCACGCTGCCCGCGCTGCTGCAAAACGTGACCGCCCTGCCGGTCAAGGCCGTGCGGGACGGCGAGCGTCTCCAGGCCGACCACGTCTACGTCATTCCGCCCGCCCGGCAAATGACGGTGACCAACGGCCACCTGCGGCTCTCCCCCCTGGAACCCGAGCGCGGCCGGCGGGTGGTGGTGGACCTGTTTTTCCGTTCGCTGGCCGACGCCCACGGCCCGCGCGCGACGGCGGTCGTGCTCTCCGGGGCGGACGGCGACGGGGCTATCGGCATCAAGCGCATCAAGGAACGCGGGGGACTGACCATCGCCCAGGAACCCAGCGAGGCCGAGCACGACTCCATGCCGCGCTGCGTCCATCGCCACGGGCATGGTGGACTGGGTGCTGCCGGTCGCCGACATGCCCGCGCGCATCCTGAGCTACAACGCCAACGAGACCCGTCTGAACCTGCCGCCCGAGGACGGCCCGCAGCCCGCCAAACCCGCCAATCCGCCCGACGACGAGGCGGAGGCAAACCTGCGCGAGGTGCTCGTCTTCCTGCGGATGCGCACCGGCAACGATTTCACCTACTACAAACGCGCCACCATCCTGCGGCGCATCGCCCGGCGCATGCAGGTCAACGGCGTCGGCACCCTGCCGGAATATCTCCTGACCCTGCGCACGCACGCGGGCGAGGCGGCGGCCCTGTTGCAGGACCTGCTGATTTCGGTGACGAACTTCTTCCGCGACCGCGAGGCGTTCGCGGCGATCGAAGCGCGGATTCCCACCCTCTTCGCGGGCAAGGGGCCCGAGGACACCGTGCGCGTGTGGTGCGCCGCCTGCGCGACGGGCGAGGAGCCGTACTCGATGGCGATGCTCCTGCTCGAACACGCGCGCAAGCTGGCGCACCCGCCCACCGTCCAGGTCTTCGGCTGCGACCTCGACGCCGAGTCCATCAAGACCGCCCGCGCGGGCGTGTACCCGTCGGCCATCAGCGCCGACGTGAGCGAGGAGCGGATCGCGCGTTTCTTCGTCAAGGAACCGCGCGGCTACCAGGTGCGGCGCGAGCTGCGCGAGACCGTCCTCTTCGCCGAACACGACCTGCTCAAGGACGCGCCGTTCTCGCGCCTGGACCTCGTGAGTTGCCGCAACCTGCTGATCTACCTGGAGCGGGAGGCGCAGGCCCGCGCGATGGAAATCTTCCACTTCGCCCTGAAGCCGGACGGGCTGCTTTTCCTCGGCTCGGCGGAGTCGGTGGACGAGGAGCGGGGCCTCTTCACCCTGCTGGACAAGAAGCACCGCCTCTACGTGCGCCGGCCCGTGGCGCACGTCGGGCTGCCTGTGCCGATGGGCACGGGCACCCTGTTGCGCGCCCTGCAAGCGCAATCCAAGGAAGCCCCGGTGCTACCCGGACCGGCGTTCCACCGGGGGACCACTCCCTCCTTTGCCCCGACGCCGTTTCCGTCGCCTTCGGACGAGCGGGCCGCCTTGGCCGACCTGCATTTCCGGTTGATCGAACGTTACGCGCCGCCGTCGGTCATCGTCAACGCCGAGGGCGACATCGTCCATCTCTCGGAGAACGCCGGGCGGTTCCTGCGGCCCTCGGGCGGCCAGCCGACCGCCAACCTGCTGCGCACCGTCCACCCGGACCTGCGCATGGACCTGCACACGGCGCTGCTGCGCGTGGCGGAGACCGACGCCCCCGTCGAGGGCTTCGGCGCACGGATCGAGATGGAAGGCCACGCCCGGATGGTGGACCTGCGCGTGGCCCCCGCCGCCGAACTCGCCCCCGGCTACGTGCTGGTGAGCTTCGCGGCGCGGGAGCCGGACCTGGAGGCCGTGGCGGAAATTGCCGTGGCCGCGCGGCCGGAGGCCGAGGCGGTGGTGCGCCACCTCGAACGCGAACTGGAACAGGCCCGGGGGCGGCTGCGCGACACCATCGAACGCGCCGGGGCGACGGAGGAGGAGTACAAGAGCAGCAACGAGGAACTCCAGAGCATGAACGAGGAGCTGCGCAGCGCCTCGGAGGAACTGGAAACCTCGCGCGAGGAACTCCAGTCCATCAACGAGGAGCTCTCCACGGTCAACCTCCAGCTCAAGCACAACGTGGAGGAGTTGGCCCACGCCAACAGCGACCTGCACAACCTGATGAACGCCACGAGCATCGCCACGGTGTTCCTGGACCGGGAGTTGCGCGTCATGCGCTACACGCCCGAGGCGGTGGCCATCTTCCACCTGATCCCCAGCGACATGGGCCGGCCGCTGGCCGACCTGAAGCAGCGCATCGACTATTTCGGGATGGACGCGGACGCCCGGCAGGTCCTGCGCACGCTCGTGCCGATGGAGCGCGAGGTGGGCGACGGCGGCGGCGTGGGTTGGTTCCTGGCGCGGATCGCGCCCTACCGCTCGCTTGAAGAGCGCATCGAGGGCGTGGTGCTCACGTTCGTGGACATCACCGAGCGCCGACGGGCAGAGGAAGACCGGCGCGAGTCCGAGGAGAAGTACCGCACGTTGTTCAACTCGATGGACGAGGGGTACTGCATCATCCAGATGCTGCACGATGCCGGCGGCAAGCCGGTGGACTGGCGTTACCTGGATGTCAACCCGGCCTTTGAAAAACACAACGGGCTGCACAACGCCACCGGCCGGACCATCCGCGAACTCGCCCTGGACATCGAGGAGAAGTGGATGGAAATCTACGGGCGAGTGGCCGCCAGCGGCGAGAGCATGCGTTTTGAGGAATCGTCTCCCGCGCTCGACGGCCGGACGTTCGACCTCTACGCCTTCCGTGTCGGCGCACCCGCCGAGCGCAAGCTCGCCGTGCTGTTCACGGACATCACCGGGCGCAAACAGGGCGAAACCCAGCAGGCGTTTCTCCTGCAACTCAACGACGCCCTGCGCGCGCACTCCGACGCCGTGGAAATCCAGGCCGCCGTCACCGGGATCGTGATGGATCATTTCGGGGCGAACCGCTGTTACTACGGCGAGATCGAGGACAACAAAGCCATCATCCGCCGCGATGCTTCCCGGGGGGATTTGCCCTCGGTGGCGGGGGTGTATCCGCTGGACGATTTTCCTCTTTTCAAAACGATGATGCGTGGCGGCGTCCCGCTCGTCGTGCCGGATGCCAGCGTCACGAACCTGATGGACGAGGAGTTGAGACAGCTCTGTCTCCAGATGAGGATCGACTCCTTCGTCAACGTGCCGGTGATAAAGAACAACCGGTATGCCGGCAACCTCTGCATCACCCAGAGCACGCCACGGAAATGGATGGATTCCGAGGTGGAGCTGGCCAAGGAAATCGCCGAGCGCACCTGGGCGGCGGTCGAGCGCGCCCGTGCCGAGGCGGCGCTGCGCACGAGCGCGGAGCAGCAGGCGTTTTTGCTCGGGCTCAGCGATGCGCTGCGCTCGCTCGACGATCCGCTGGAAATCCAGCAGGCCGCCATGCGGATGCTGGGCGAGCGGCTCGACGCCACCCGCGCCTTCTACTTCCTCACCGAGCCGGAGGAGGACAACTGGATTCACGTCATCGAGACCGACTACCGCCGCGACCCCGGCGTGCCCAGCCACGTCGGCCGCTATTCCGTCAAGGATTACGGGAGCAGCCTGTTCGAGGGGATGGAGCACGGTAAAATCCTGGTGGTCAGCGATGTGGCCAGAGCGCCAGGGTTGACGGCGGCGGAGGTCCAGAGCTACCGGGCCATCGACATCGCGGCGTTCGTGCTCGCGCCCCTGGTCTGGAACGGGCAGTTCGTCGCGGGCATCGGCGTGCATGACTCCGCGCCGCACGACTGGAAAGCGGAGGACCTCACCCTCATCCAGGAGGTCGCCTCGCGCATCTGGACAGCGGTCGAGCGCGCCCGCGCTACAAAGGCTCTGCACGCGTCGGAAGCGCAACTGGCCGTCGAACTCGCCGACACCCGGCAGTTGCACCGCATCAGCAGCGCGCTGGTCGAGGGGGACAACGACGACGCGCTCTACGCGCAGATTCTGGATGCCGCCTGCGCGGTGATGCACTCGGACCTGGCGAGCCTGCAAATCTTCGTCCCCGAACGGAACGCCCTGCGGCTGCTCGCCCACAACGGGTTCGCCCCCGAATCGGCTAAACATTGGGAATGGGTGCGGTTGGACGACACCAGCTCCTGCGGGCAGGCGATGACGGAGGAACACCGGATCATCGTCTCCGACGCGGAGCGTTGGGAATTCGTCGCCGGCACGGAGGACCTCGCCCATTACCGGCTTTCCGGCATCCGCGCCGTGCAGTCCACGCGGCTCGTCTCGCGTAACGGCCGCCTCGTCGGGATGATCTCGACCCACTGGCGCGACGTTCACCAGCCGTCCGAGCGGGAGTTGCGGCTGTTCGACGTACTGGTGCGGCAGGCCGCCGACCTGATCGAACGGCGCACGGCGCAAGAAGCGTTGCGCGAGTCGGAGGAAAAGTTCCGCACGCTCACCAACGCCGCGCCCGCGCTCATCTGGCAAAACGACGCCCGGGGCGAGAACCTTTTCATCAACCAGCGCTACATCGATTTCGTCGGCATGACGGCGGAACAGATTAACGGCGCGGGCTGGCACACGCTGGTTCACCTTGACGACCGGGAAGCCTACGTCGCCGACTATCTGGCGGCGGTGCGCGACCACCGCGCCTGGAACAACCAGAACCGCATCCGCCGCCACGACGGCGAGTGGCGCTGGTTCGACAATTACGCGCAGCCGCTCTTCGACGCGGGCGGGGCGTATCTCGGCCACGTCGGCGCGAGCGTGGACATCACCGAACGCAGACAGGCCGAGGACGCGCTGGTCGAATCCACGGCGCGCCTGCGCACGGCGGTGTCGCTGGCCGGGTTGGGCACCTGCCAATGGGACTGGTCCACGCACGAAATGCGCGGCAACGATCAGCGTTTCCTGATGTGTGGACTCGATCCGGCGGCGGGCGTGATCCCCGAGGAACAATACCGGGTGATGCTGCACTCCGGGGACCGCGACACGGTCTGGCCGCGCATCCTGCGGGACCTGGAGGAACACGGCGAGTACGCGGCGGAATACCGCTTCATCCTCCCGGACGGCATCGTGCGCTGGCTCTCCGAGGCGGGCCGGGTCATTGACCGGCAGCCGGACGGGCGGCCCTGGCACGTCGAGAGCGCGCTCTTCGACATCACCACCCACCGCGAGGCCGAGGCCGCCATCGCCGAGAGCGAACTGCGTTTCCGCACCCTCGCCAACGCCCTGCCGCAGGTCATCTGGACCAACGACACGGACGGCAACGCCAACTATTTCAACCAGGGCTGGTACGAGTACACGGGCCTCACCTACGAGCAATCCCACGGCCCCGGCTGGCAGGCCGTCGCCCATCCCGACGATCTGCCTGCCTCCAGGGAAAAATGGGATTACGCGCTGGAGGCGGGCATCGTCTTCGAAACCGAGTACCGCCTGCGCCGGGCCGACGGCGAATACCGCTGGCACCTCGGGCGCAACGTGCCGCTCAAGGACGAGGCGGGCCGCGTGCTCGGCTGGTTCGGCAGCGCCACGGACATCCACGACCTCAAGGAAGCCGAGCGGGAAACCGAGCACGCCCGCGCCGCGGTCGAGGCGGCCGGGCAGGCCAAGGACCACTTCCTGGCCGTGCTCAGCCACGAGCTGCGTACGCCACTCATGCCCATCACGATGGCCCTGGCCGTGCTGGCCCGGCGGCCGGACCTGCCCGAGGCCGTCACCAGGACCTTTGCGATGATCCAGCGCAACGTCGAACTGGAAGCGCGCTTCATCGACGATTTGCTCGATGTCACGCGCATCGAGCGCGGCAAAATGGAGATCGCGCGCGCGGACATCAACCTGTACGAAGCCATCGAGCGCGCCGTGGAAGTCTCCATGCCGGACATCGAGGCCAGGGGGCAGCGGCTCACCGTCGCCCTGGAAGGATCGGCTTGCCCGTACCACGGCGATCCGGCGCGGCTCCAGCAGGTGTTCTGGAACCTGCTCAAGAACGCCAGCAAGTTCACGCCGCCGGGTGGCGCGATTGAAATCCGCTCGTCCTGCCGGATCGGGGACCAGGTGGTCGTGGAGGTGATCGACACGGGCATCGGCCTCGAAGCGGACACCATCGAGCGCATTTTCCGGCCCTTCGAGCAGGCCAGCGTGACGATCACGCGCGAGTTCGGCGGCCTGGGCCTGGGGTTGGCCATCGCCAAGGCCACCGTGGACGCGCATGGGGGCACCCTGCGCGTCGCCAGTCCGGGTCTCGGCCAGGGAGCGACGTTCACGGTCAGCCTGCCGGTGCCTTCGACCGCGGGAACCACGGCCTGAAGCGGGGAAACCGCCGCCTGACGCGGACCGCCGGGAATTTTTTCGAGGTCGGCTGCCTGCATGACAAACGGACCGGCCATCCCGTGCGAATCAGCCGCCGATATCGTCCCCGCACCGACTTCTACCGACAACGCTTTGAGACCTTTACGAATCTTCCTGGTCGAGAACCACCGTGACACGTTGGAATACATGCAAATGTACCTGGAGATGTTCGGGCACACCGTCCTGTCCGCCGATAGCATGACGAAGGCCCTGGCCGCCCTGCCGCTGGCCAACTGCGATGTGCTGATCTCCGACATCGGTTTGGCCGACGGCGATGGCTGGATGCTCCTGCATCTGCTGCGGCTCCCCCGCCCCATCTACGCCATTGCGATGAGCGGCTTCGGCATGGGTGCGGACCAGCTCAAAAGCAGGGAAGCGGGCTATCGGCACCATCTGCTCAAGCCGCTCGATCCCAGGCAACTCGACGCCGCGCTGGAAGAGGCGGCGCGGGAACTGCCGGCCCCCTGTTGAAAGCAGGTCGGTGCGAACATTTCCGCGGGATGCAGCCAGAGAACCACAAAAGCTGGTAGAGAAAGGGAAATCCGGTTATGCACGGATGATCCGCGAACGAAATAAAGATCAGGATGCCCTCCCGCACGGCAAGACTGGTTCAGGCGAACCGGCCCGGGGCTCGCGTTCTCCGACGGCGGGGCGGCACGGCGAGAACCCGCTAGCCGCTTCCGTCCTCGCGCCTGCCGGTGAAAGCGGAAAATGTCATCCTGGCGCGGAGGTGGAGCTTCTGCGCCACCAACTCGACGCCCTGAGTGCGCGGCACACGGACGCCGTGGAACGGCACCGGGCGTACACGGAAGAACTCCGGGCCATGAACGAGGAACTGGAAGCCAGCAGGGAAGAACTGCAAACGCTCAACGAGGAACTGACCGTCGCCAACGCCGCGCTGAGCGGCAAGATCGACGAACTCGGTCAGGCCAACGGCGACCTGAGCAACCTGATGGCCGCCACGGCCATCGCCACGGTGTTCCTGGACCGGGAACTCCGCGTCACCCGCTACACGCCCGCCGCCACCCCCCTTTTCCGACTGACGGCAAACGACGTGGGCCGCCCCTTGACCGACCTGCGGCACGAGATCGATTATCCGACGTTGGAAGCCGACGCCGCGCGGGTGTTAAACGATCTCCAACCGCTGGAGCGCGAAATCGACGCGAGTGCGGGTCAATGGTTTCTGGTCCGGCTGCTGCCCTACCGCACGGTGGACGACCGGATCGCCGGGATCGTCCTGACCTGCATCGACATCACCGAGCGCCGGCAGGCCGAGGCCCACCGTCAGGCCAGGGAAGCCGCCGAACGCATCAACCGTTCACGCAGCGAGTTCCTCTCGCGCATGAGCCACGAACTACGGACGCCGCTCAACGCCATCCTGGGCTTCGGCCAGCTCCTCGAACTCGGCAGCCGCGACGAGCCGGACACCGTGGCGCTCGGCTCCATCCTCAAGGCCGGCCGCCACCTGCTCTCGCTGGTCAACGAGGTGCTCGATCTCAGCCAGGCCGAGAGCGGTGAACTGCGGGTGGCGTTCGGCGCGGTGGACCTGGAGCGGATCGCGCGGGAATGCGTCCAGTTGACCGCCCGGCTGGCGGCAACGCGGGAAGTGGTTTGCGAGGTAAGAAAACCTGACGCGCCGCTGCCGCCGCTCTGGACGGACGAACAGCGCCTGCGCCAGGTGTTGCTCAACCTGCTGACCAACGCCATCAAGTACAACCGGCCCGGCGGCCGGGTGACGCTCGATTGGCGACAGGCAGCGGAAGGCCGGTGCCGGATCAGCGTCCGCGACACGGGCCCGGGCATTTCCGCCGAAGACATTCCCCGGCTTTACACGCCGTTCGAGCGTCTGCACCGTCAGGATGGCGAGATCGAAGGCACCGGGTTGGGTCTCGCCATCACACACCGGCTGGTCGGGGCGCTCGGGGGCAGCATCGGGGTGGAAAGCAAGCCGGGGCACGGGAGCCGGTTCTGGATCGAGCTGCCCCTGCGGCGTTTTCCATTTGTGCGTAAGGCGCCTGCAGCCCCGGTAGGGGCGCAAGACTTTAGCCCACGGCGTGAGCCGTGGGGAAATGCCCCGTTGGAGGATAAAGCCCCGGCAGGGGCGTAAGAAAGTCCGCGTGCCGATCCTCACACGGCGGCCGTCTTTTCTTACGCCCCTGCCGGGGCTCGGCCGATCAGACCCATGCCCGCCACGGCTGACGCCGTGGGCTAAAGTCTTGCGCCCCTGCCGGGGCTCAAAAAAACGTACTGGCAACCGAAAGGGGCTTTAGAGTGACCAAACCCTTCCAGATCGGCGACCTCGTGCAAGTGGTGAACAGAACCCTGCACCTCACCCCGTCTTCCCGCTGAGACAGTACCGTCGCGCTTTCTCCCGCGAAGGAACCGGGGACCGGCAGGCAGGGGAGCCGGGCGGTTTTAGATTGCCGATGACTGGCAGCTTTGCGACAGTCCCTTCGCTTAACGTCTATGAAGTCCCCGCGCCCCCCCCTGCTTCAATTCATGTCCGTGCCTGCTCCGCGAATCCGTAACCGGCGAGCCCCGTTTTACTTGGCATTGATCCTGGGATTCGTCCTGGGCAAGGTTGCACCCGCGCCGGCGAACATCGCGGGCGGGGGCGACGGCAAAGGCCCCAACGTCACGATCACCGAGAAAGATAAATGGATCATTTTGTCCAACGGGATCTGCACGATCAACATCACCAAGAACAGCCCCCGTCTCGACGCGCTGGATTATACCTACAACAACAACGGGAGCGTCCGCACCTCGCCTACCTTGAAGGGTCCCGGCCAGTATTATTACGGAGGCTTCAGCATGGGCGGCCTGGACATGGCTCACCAGAGCTCGGACTTCAAATACTCCGTGGCGGTCGATCCCGCCAGCAACGGCGGGAATTACGGGGACGTGATGATGATCAGCGCCACTCCCGATCTCGGGGTGATCGAAGCCCATTTCTCGATGCTGCGCGGCTCGCCGGGCTTTTACTCGACGGCCATCCAGACGCACCGCGCCCAGGACCTCCCGGTCAACCTGACCGCCTGGGGGGTCGTCACCCGGGTGCCGGAAACTTTCAACTGGCTCAGCGCCGACGAGGCTCGCAATTTCCTGATCGGCACGCCCACGAGCAAGGGCTCGGGCATCCCGAATTCTCCCCACGAAATCTCGGTCGGTCTCAACGGCAGCCGGGCCGGTCAACTGGACGACAAATTCATCTATGGGCAGGACCATGCCGACCTCAAGGCGTGGGGCTGGAGCAGCGTGGGGCCGAACGGCTTGAACATCGGCCGGTGGATGATGACCAACATGGATTTCAGCAACGGCGGGCCGATGAAGCGCGACGTGTCCGTTTATCCCTACAGCGAACTCAACAACTCGATCCTGACCGGCGAACTCGGGATGGGCGGCGACGGCAGCTTCGCCCAGGGAGAGGTCTGGACGAAGACCTGCGGACCGTGGTTCATGTATCTGAACAACGTTCCCGCCTCGATCACCGATCCCGCCGAAGCGGCCAAGGCGCTTTACAAGGATGCGCTGGCCCAGGCCGAGGCGGAGAAAAAAGCGTGGCCTTATCCGTGGTTCAAAAACGACAAATATCCCCAGGCCGCCGGCGCGGGGGACGGTGCAGGGAAAGATCAAAATCCAGGACAGCGGGAATCCGGATGCCTCCAACGCGGGCATCTGGGTGGGGCTCGTGGAGCAGCCGCAGACCATCCACGCGACGTACGACTTCCAGAAGTGGTTCAAGCCCTATCAATATTTCGTGCAAACGGATGCCGACGGGAACTTCACCATCCCGAATGTCCTGCCCGGAAACAACTACACGCTGTGGGCTTACGGCCCGGGGGCGGCGGGCACCTTTCTGTCGCAAAACCAGCAGGGGGCGAATCCGCCTCTGGAATGCGACGTTCCCGCGCACCCGTTCGCGGTCAAGGTGACCCCGGGCGCGACCCAGCAGCTCGGCGTCGTCACCTGGACCCCGATCCGGGTTGGCGCCGACGGTCTTCGAACTCGGCTATCCGAACCGCAAGGCCGACAAATACCGCCACGGCGAAGATTACCCTTTTCCCGACGACGCGCCGAAGCTGGGCTTCCCGACCGCGATCTGGGGTCCGCAGATGGCGTTCAACTTCGAGTTTCCCGGAGGGGCTGACCTACACCGTCGGGAAAAACCGCTGGTCCACGGATTGGAATTACATCCTGCCCTCGCTGCCGGACACGAACGGAGCTTACCAGCCGTGCAAGGGCAACCTCGTCTTTGATCTCCCCTCCGCGCCGTCCGCCGGTGCCACCGCTTCCGTGTACATCGCCGCGGCCGGGTACGATGGCGACCAGCGTTTTCCGAAAAACCAGGTGAGCATCAGCGTCAACGACAAAGACCTCGGCACCGTTCCCGGCACCAAGGGAGCACCCGCCGCCGCTCACCCCGACCGGCTACTTCCCTGCCTACTCGGATGACAGCAGCATCCATTGCGGCGGTTCACGGACCGTTCTCCGACGAACGCCTTTATTTCCCGGCCAGTCTTCTGCGGGCAGGTCAGAACACGATCACCATCCACGTGAACGGGACCGGCCTGAGCGATTACCTCATGGTGGATTACCTCCGGCTCGAGCTGCCGGGCTACGTCCCGCCCGCGCCGGCCCGCGTGACCGCTTACGCGGGAAACAACGCGGTGCTGGTCACCTGGCCGGTGGTTCCCGGCGCGACCAGTTATGACGTGTTGCGCTCCACTAATCCCGTCTCCGGGTACGCTCCCGTGGTGGCCGGGAAAGCGGGACTCGTCTGTGGCGGCGACATGCTGAACATGACGTACGCGGATGCCACGGCCGCGAACGGAACGACTTACTATTACAAGATCGTGTCGAAAAATCCGCAGGGGCAAAGCGGAACGTCTCCCGCCAGCGCGGGCGCCGTTCCCGCCGCCACGATCAGCGGAGGCGTGCCGCCGGCACCGGCCAGGCTCCAGGTCAGCAGTTCCGGGCATCACCGCGTGGCGCTGAACTGGACGCCGATCCGGCGGTGCCAGCTACTACCGGGTTTTGCGGAGCACGTTGCATGGCAACGGCGTGGGCAGCTTCTACTCGCTGCGGACGATTGTGCTCAACGATCAGGTGGAAGGACGCAGCTTCACGGACACCACTCCGACCGACGGGAAAAGATACCGCTACTACGTGCAAGCCGTGTGTCCAGCGGGCGTCAGCGCGCTTTCGCTGCCGGTCGATGCTCTTCCGGTGCCGCCGCCTCCCGCGTCGGCCCCGCAGTCTCTGGCTGGGGAATGGACCAAGACGCGTCAGGGAGTCGGCATTACCCTCAAATGGGCTCCCGTCGCGGGAGCCACCGGCTATGTCATCTATCGCTCCAATCAGGGCGAACACTTTGCGTGGCCGGACAACTTCGTCATTCCTCTGCTCGAAACGACCTGGACCGATGTGAACAGAGCAAAGAAGGCGACCGAGAAGAAGGGGGACGACCACATGGACCCGTCGAAGGATTACTATTATCAGGTGACGGCGATCAATGCAGGCGGTGTCTCCGCCATCGGCGGTAACCCACGTCGCCGCCGACAACCATTCGACGCATTAGGCTCGGAATCTCCGGCCATCCCTGCCCTGTTCATCTTGGCAAGGAACTACCGCGTGGCGTTTTCCCCTCGCATCCCCATAGAACTATGATCCGCCGTTTCCTCCTTCGCTGTCTCGCCCTGGCCGTTGCCGCCGCCACGCTGCCTCTCTCCGCCGCCCCGGTGTCGCCGCACGAGCATCTTTCGCTCGATGCCAACTGGAAGTTTCACCTCGGCGACGACTGGCCGAACGCGCTTTATCTCAACAAAGCCGGCGTCAACAAGGGGGCGGCGGGCGCGAATTTCGATGATGCCGCCTGGCGCACGGTCAACCTGCCGCACGACTGGGCGGTCGAGTTGCCCTTCGACCCGGCGGCGGACGTGGGTCACGGTTTCAAGCCGGTCGGCCCCGGATTTCCCGCGACGAGCGTCGGCTGGTATCGCCGGACGCTCGAACTGCCGGAGACGGACAGCGGCAAGCGCATCTGGCTGCAATTCGACGGCGCGTTCCGCGACACGACGCTTTACGTCAACGGCTGGTTCGTCGGCCATTACGAGAGCGGCTACTATCCCTTCCGGGCGGACATCACGGATCTCGTCCGCTTCGGCAAAAAGAACACGATTGCCGCGCGCGTGGACGCGAGCCGGTTCGAGGGATGGTTCTACGAGGGCGCGGGCATCTACCGGCACGTCTGGCTCGATAAAACCGAGCCGGTCGCCATCGCGGGCGACGGCATTTTTGTTTACAGCAAGTTCCCCGGGAACGTGCCCGAGGGCGCGGCGGAACTGCACGCGGAAGTCCGGTTGAGCAACGCGCTCGACAAGCCGGTGGAGGCGAGCATCGTCCACGCCTTTTTCGATCCGAACGGGGCGCCGGTCGGCGAAATGAAGCAGACGGCGAAACTCGCGCCGCTCTCGCAGGACACATTTTCCACCGACGGCGCGAACCAGCATCTCGCCCTGGACAAATACGAACTCTGGTCGCCGGAATCGCCGAGGCTCTACAAGCTGGTCACGACCGTGTCGGTCGAGGGGAAAGTCGTGGATCGCCAGGAGACCGCGTTCGGCATTCGGACGCTCGCCTTCGACGCGAACGAGGGATTTCTCCTCAACGGCAAGCACTACGAAATCTGCGGCACCTGCAATCATCAGGATCACGCCGGAGTCGGCGCGGCTATGCCGGACGCGCTGCAATATTTTCGCGTGGCGAAGCTCAAGGAATTCAGCAACGCGTTACGCACCGCGCACAATCCGCCGACGCCGGAGCTGCTCGACGCGTGCGACCGCATCGGCCTGCTGGTGATGGACGAGAGCCGGACGCTCGGCAGCGACGAGGCGAACCTGCGGCGCTGGGAAACGCAGGTGCGGCGCGACCGCAACCACGCGAGCGTTTTCCTCTGGAGCATCTGCAACGAGGAACCGATGCAGACCGATCCGAACGGCGGCCGGGTCGGCGCGACGATGCAGGCGCTGGTGAAGAAGCTCGACCCGACGCGCGCGGTCACGGCGGCCGAAAACGTGGGAGACGTGTTTGATGGCTTGCAGGGCACGCTGGAAGTGCGCGGCTGGAATTACAACGTCAACCCGGAGCGCGCCATCCAGGTGGAAGGCTATCATGCCAAACATCCCAACCAGCCGAACATCGGCAGCGAGCAGGGCAGCAATCTGGGCACGCGCGGCATTTACACCGCCGATCCGAAGCGCGGCTACGTCAGCTGCCGGCTTGGGCGGGATCGAAAAATGGTGGCCGTTCTTTGCCGACCGCCCCTGGCTCAGCGGCGCGTTTGACTGGACGGGCTTCGATTACCGCGGCGAGCCGTCGCCGTACAACCGCTGGCCGTCCATCAGCTCGCAGTTCGGAGTTTTGGACACCTGCGGCTTTCCCAAGGACAATTACTATTATCTCCAATCCTGGTGGACGAACAAACCGGTGCTGCACCTGGAGCCGCACTGGAACTGGCCGGGCAAGGAAGGCCAGGAGATCGAAGTGGATGCGTTGAGCAACGCGCCGGAGGTCGAGTTGTTTCTCAACGGCGAAAGCCTCGGGCGCAAACCGGTGCCGCGAAATTACCACGCCGAGTGGAAGGTCCGATACGCGCCGGGAACTTTGAGCGCCAAAGGTTACGACAACGGACCAGCGTCGTCTCGGAAACCAAGGTCGAAACGACCGGCGTGCCGGTGTCGGTGGAGTTGACGCCCGACCGGGCGACGATCAACGCCGACGGCGAGGACGTGAGCGTTTTCACCGTGGCGGTAAAGGATGCCAACGGCCGCGTCGTGCCGACGGCGACGAACAAAATCCACTTCGAACTCGCGGGCGCCGGCCACATCATCGGCGTCGGCAACGGCGATCCGAATTGCCACGAGCCGGATACCTACGTGGCCCAACCGCAGACGCAATCCATCCCCGTGCAAGGGTGGCGCTGGAAGCTCGGCGAACTGCCGAGACGCCGCGAGGTCGTCCCGCCGGAGACGGCGGTGGACTTCGACGATGCCTCGTGGACCGCGCTCACGACGCCGCCCGTGCCCGGACCGAGCGGGGTGGTGCCCGAGGGAGAAGCCGCCATTTTCCGCACGCATCTCGCGCTCACGAAGGAGGAGTTGGCCAATCCCGGGGTCCAGCTTCGCTTCGCCGGCCTGGGTGACCACGGCTTGTTATACGTCAATGGCCAGCGCATCGCCGAAACGCACGAATGGACGCCGCAGCCTCCGTTCGAGATGCGTCGGTCTTTGCACGAAGGCGACAACGTCATCGTCGTCTTCGTGTCAAAGGAATCGTCGAAAGGTGATTTCAACACGGCCGTGAGTCTCGATCTGACCAGCGCGCCCGTGATGCCGCCGTCCCCCTGGACGCGCAGCGTCTTCAACGGCTTGGCGCAAGTCATCGTGCAATCGACGAAGGAGCCCGGCACGCTCACGCTCACCGCCACCGGCGAAGGATTGGAACCCGCCACCGTCCCTGTGCAAAGCCAGCCATGCGCCCCGCGCCCGAGCGTGCCATGAGCATGCGACCGTGCGTCTTTGTGCACCGACGGTTTCAGTCACACTGACGCCTCATCGGAGCGTGGGACCGACGTAAGTTCAGCAAATCGTGTGTGTTGGGCGCTACCGGCCGCTGCCTCGCCCCGCGCGTCTTTTACGTCCTAAAGCGTTTTTCGTTTGCGTGTAAGGTCTGCGCAAGCCCCGGCAGGGGCGTAAGAGTTTAGCCCACGGCGTGAGCCGTGGGAAAGATCGCCAGCCAAGCCAGCCCCGGCAGGGGCATAAGAAAACACGGCGGCCTTGCGAGGACCACCGGGCGGGTTTTCTTACGCCCCTGCCGGGGCTGGGCCGTTGCGCGGTTGCCACCCACGGCTCACGCCGTGGGCTAAACTCTTGCGCCCCTGCCGGGGCTGAAAAACCGGACAGGCAACTGAGAAACGTTTTAATTCAAGGTGTATCCGCGCGGCCCTTCCGGAGCGCCAAAGGCGCGGTCTCATAACAGCCTGGGGCAACGCCCCGGGAAAGAATGCAAGGGAGCGTCAAGCCCTGAAGGGGCGACTCATCTCGACTCACCACCAGCACGAATCGCCCTTTCAGGGCTTGGCCGGGGGGACACTTGGACCTGGGGCGTTGCCCCAGGCTTTTTATGAAGCTGCGCCTTTAGCGCTCCGGCGCGGCGAACAAGTCGGCTACATTTTCCGTGAATAAGTTCGGGCTTACGGGTGCCTGATTTCCCAAACTTGTATCAGTGGTTCAATTCGGTCATTCCGGTTTCGACTCCGACCACAGGTACGCACTCCGTCGAGCCTCGCCTCACGAAAGCCTGAAGCGCCCTGGCTACTGTGCCGGATCGATGGAACTCTTGGGATTCCAGTCGTCGGTGCGGAAGGGCGAGCCGGGCAGGCCGTTCTTGTTGTAGAGATTGGCCAGCGGACTCTGCGCCCACGCGTAGCGCACGGCCGTCGGGTTGGGCACCTGTGCGCTTGAAACCACCACGGTGTCCCCGGCGATGGTTGCCTGTGCATCGACCCACTTCCGGTCGTCGCCCGCGACCATGAAGCCCTGCAACTCCGTGGTGGGGGGGACGGTCTTCGCTTTCGGGTCTTTCCACGGCGAACTGCCGATCACCAATCCGCCGCCGATGGTGTCCGGCCGAAAACTGATCCGAACCTTGGCACCCTCCACCTTCATCGAAGCGTAGAGCGGCCCGGAGCACACGACGTTTTCTCCGTAGGCGATGTGCCGTGCCAGCAGCGACAGACGCAGACCCACGTCCGCCTTGTCGGGCGGGTGGATATAGTAGGGCGTCCCGATGTCCAGGGTCACCGCCATGCCCGTCTTCGGCAGGGAAAGCGTCTTGAACTGCGCCTCGCGCACCAGCGGCCAGTTGTCCCGGTAGCGTTGCGCGAGGTTGGCGAGCTGGACGTAAAGGAACGGGAAGTCGCCCTCCTTCCAGAGCTTTCGCCAGCCGGTGATCATCGCCGGAAACAACCGGGCGTATTCCAGGGCCTCCGCCGGTGTGGCGTTGTCCTCGCCCTGGTACCAGATCACACCTTTGATCGCAAAAGGGATGACGGGAGAAATCATCGCGTCGAAAAGGCTGCTCGGGATCGTCGGTCCGAAGCCTCTGCGCACCAACGCGGCTCCCGGCTTTTGCCCGGGCTGCGTTTGCGCGGCCATCTGCGCGGCGAACTCGGCGTCCCCGCCGGGATACCGTGCCGCGAACTTCCCCTGCTCCTCCGCGTAGTGATGCAAAACCGGGTCGGACCGCAGGGTCGCCGGATCGGTCCAGACCTGCGCGGCGGTGCCGCCCCACGCGTCCTCGATCAGGCCGACGGGCCGCTTGAGCACGGCGCGCAGGTTCTTGCCGAAATAGTAGCCCACGGCGCTGAACTTGCCGACCGTCGCCGGGGTGCAAACCTCCCAGGTGTCCGCGGTCGGCGTCGTGGGCGAAAGATCGTCGCGCGGAGCCAGCGCCAGGTTCGACGGGATCATGCAGAGGCGAAGCTGCTGGTCGTTTGCCTGCGCTGTGGCCCCGGCGGCATCGTCCGTCTTGGTAAGCGGCAGTTCCATGTTCGACTGGCCGGAGCAGAGCCAGACCTCGCCCACGAGCACGTCGTTGAGCGTGATCGTGTTCGCCCCGGCGACCCGCAGCGTGCCGGCGGGCGTGCCCGGCGGGAGCGCGGGAAGATCGACCCGCCACTTGCCGTCCGCCCCGGCCGTCGTCTCCGCCTTCTCGCTGCCGAAAGTGACGACGATCTTTTCCTGCGGACTGGCCCAGCCCCAGACCGGCAGCGTCGCCTCCTGTTGCAGGACCATGTGGTCGCCGAAGATGCCGGGCAGCCGCACGTCGGCACGGGCCGGACCGGGCAACAGGCAGACGGTCACGACGCCAAGCGCCGCGCGGACCCGGAAGGGGAAGGAAAATAGTTTCATGGAAGAAACAAGTCGTGTGCAACCGAGACGGCCCGTATTTTTGAGCAGAGTTCTCCACCCGGGCAGACTGGATTCAATCTACGCATCGAAGGCACAATCGCAGTGACTATTATCAAGGACGGGTTGTGATGAAAATGGACAGGTGCAAGGCAGGTTCGTGCATTTGCTCGCCCTTGAAAAAAGAAAGGGAGAGACCGTTTCACGGTGTCACCAACCTCACCGGCCCCACGAGGCCAGAAGGCAAAAGCGGGTCCGTGGCTTTGAAGGGATGAAAGGTGGTTTTCGCAATGGGAGGAGTGCGCTTTTCCACGAGATCGCCGATCATGCGGTTGGGCCATCGGTTGGCGACCTCGATTTCCAGGGTGTTCCGACCCGTTTTGGCCGCACGGGAAATATCGACCCGCCACGGCGCGGTCCAAGCGACGCCGCAATCCTGCCCGTTCACCTTGACGCGGGCCATGACCTCGACCCCACCCAGATCGAGGAAAAGAGGCGTCGTCGCCGTCGGCAGATCGAAGGTGTTCCGGTAAGTGGCGAGGCCGGAATAATATTTGATCCCGGGTTCGGGGCGACGGCTCCAGTCGTCGAGTGCGTCGAAGCGGACGGGTGCCGCCGGACCGCCCAGCGCCGGTTCAAACGACACTTCCCACGGGCCAGCCACCGTGGCGAGGGTCACGCGTGGGACGAGGTTGGCCGCCGAACCGCCGCGTGTGGCGGCTGCCTCCGGTTTGGGGAAGACGACGAAACAGCTTTCCGACGGTGCGAATTGCAGCGGAACCGTCGTGATCCCGCCTCTCCCCGCGCTTCCGGGCAACGGAGACACGGCACCGGTGACGGCATCCCACCGCTCCACCGGGCGTCCCTCGACACGGAAGTCCGCCGTGGTCTCAAGCGGCTGGGCAGAGCGGTTCGAGACGAAGTAGATTTCGCGTTCCGGGGTGCTGCGATGGGCGTAACGAAGGGGGCCGGGGGAACTGAAGTCCGGCGGCAGCCCCTCCCCGCCGAGCAGGGTAGCGGTCAGGTCGTAGCCGGGATAGACCGGGGCGAGCGGATTGGCGGGCGGAGTTCCGGTCAGCGCCTGGCCCCACACGACCCGGCCCTTTCCGTGACTCCTCCCGGCTTGCCCGGGCGGAATCTCCGATGCTCCCCAGAGTGCGTTCGCCTGCGCGGCCACGTATCCGTCGCACGCCGGGAAGCCGGTCAGGCTGGGCGATTTGCGGGGCGGATTGCCGACGAGGGTAGCTCCGGCCTGGACCAGCGCCGCGAGCTTGTCCACGAGCGCGGGCGTCATCGTCGGCGAGTCCGGCAGGACCAGGAGCCGGTAGCTCGCCCCGCCGGGGAACACGACGCTGCCATCCCGCACGGCCGCCAGCTTGATCAAGGCCTCGCTGGAACAACCGTCGAAGTTGTAGCCGCGCCGGTCCGGCAGGCGGCCCGTGGCTCCGTCGAGGGCGCTGGTGGGGGGCAGGAAAACATTGGGCGCGCCTTCCGGCATCAGATAGAGCACGTCGGCCACCGCATGGCCCTGACGTAAGACCTCCGAGCACCGCGCGATGTAGCGGTGGTAGGCCTCGACCATCGGCCACCACGTCTGGCCGCGATCCCAGTGAACCCCGTAAGGACCCATCACCATCCCGGGCCGATCCTGGTCGGGCTTGTGCGCGAAGGTGTGAAAGGTAAATCGGTTGATCCCGCTGGCGAAGGCCCAGTCGCCCTGATCCTTCAGACTGCCGGGATAATCCTTCCAACGTTCCCCGTCGCCGCTGGTGAAAGCCTCGGCCCCGATCACCGGACGACCCATGACGTGGCCGATGGAAGCGGCCTCCGTCACGCTGAACGCGCTGTTGAAACCCACGTGCCAGAACTCGCCCATCGGGACATCGGCCACCGCGCCGAGATCGAAGTCGTTGCTGGGGTTCAGGTCGTAGGGTTCGATGGATAGGTCAAAGCCGTCCCGGCGAGCGCGTTCCTTGAGGTGGCCGGCGTGTTTCTCGACGATCAACTCGCTGCCGGTGCGGCGCACGTCCCACAGGAAACGTTCGCTGACCTCACGGCTGCCCACGATGTACCCGCGGTAGGCCGGATAGTACGGCTGCGGGTCGTAGCCCCGGCGCGCCCGGAACTCGTCGCGGAAAGCGGGCGTCCAGTTTTGCGCGCCCATCTCCCAACTGTCGATGTGCAGGGTGGTCCAGCCGACACCCGCCCGGCGCGCGCCGACCTTGGCGAGCAGTTTGCCGATGTAAGTGTCGTAATGGAAATCGAGCGCCCCGGCGGAAAACTTATCGACCTCGAACCCGAGGCCAGCCTGCGGCGCCGGACGTGTGAGGTTGCCGTTGTTGCGGCTCACGAAGCGCAGGAGAGTCCAACGGCCGGGCGGAACGTCCCAGTCGAGGGTGCCGTCGGGTCGCAGGAAGCGGGTCAGATCGACGACCCGTTCAGGCGCAATCGTGCGGTCCGCAGGCACCGCAGGATAGGCCGCCTCCGTTTTCAGGTAGGGTTTCACGGAAGGGCCGCCCGAAGTGAAAGCGGGGCGGTAGTACAACGCCTTCTGATCAACATCCGCGATGGTCTCCCCGCCGGTCGGCGTGGGGAAGGCCAGCACCGCCACCTCGCCGTAAGCCGCCTGCCGGACCGCCTCGAACGACGCCATCGCCCCTTTCAACGGGCCGAAGAAGGGCGCGCGCGGCTTGGCGGCGGGAAGGGTGTCGGTGAACTTTCGCGGCCCCTCGACCACGACCGGCTCGGCCACGAGGTGCTGCATCGACTGCTCCGGCTTGATCCACGGACCGCCGCTGCCGGCCCAGCCGGGTCCGGAGCCAAGCATGATCTGTAGCCCGAGGCGCTCCGCCTCGCGCACCGCGAGAACGTACTGGTCCTGCCACTCTTCGCCGAGGAATGCGACCGGGCCTCTGGGCACACCAACGTCAACGTCGAGGTAGAGCGCGTGTCCCAGCCCCGCCTGCTTCATCGCTTCCAGGTCGGCGGTGATCCCCTCGCGGGTCTGGTTGCCGTCCATGAAGTACCAGTACACGCCAGGACGGGCAGCGTCGGGAGGAGCGGCGAACCGGACGGGGAGATCGTCGGCGGCGTGGAGGGAACCCAGCGTGAGCCAAGCCAAAGCGAAGAGGCGACGCGGTTTCATTCACTGATCTGGTAGTGACCACCAGCCAGCAACTTGTCCTTCAACTAAAGGCCGTCGTCGCACGAATTTGTAGGCTGTGAAGGGAATCAATCCGTGGAGCTACGTTGGGCCTCAGCCTCGATTCACTGGCCCGCCGCCCGGCTTTAGCTTCACCAGGATCACGTCGTCTTCGCGGATCGGGAAATCGGCCTGCCATGTCCCCGTGCTGTCCACCATGATGTCTCGTTCCTCGTCAGGTCCCTCGGTCGCCTGGGCTTTGAGGGCGGCTACTTGCGCGGGGTTGAGCTGGCTGGGGTGACCCATTTTTAGATAAGAGGTGTAGGCATCCTTCTTTTCGTAGCCAACGCGGGAGATAGAAAGATGATAGGAGCCGGGCTTCAGGTTGCGCAGCTTGAGCGTCACCGATCCTTTCGACTTCGGCACGAGCACGCGTCGAAAGAAATCCCAGTCATCCGCGGGGTCGCCGCCGCGCGGATCGGTCAGATCCCAAAAAAGCGCCTGGACGCCGCCCGCCTCGTCACGGGCCGCCCACGAACGATCATCCGGGTCGACCAGTTCCTTGTCGCCCAGTTGATTGAGAAAGGAGTAGGCGAAGAAAGCCGGTTTCTTGATGCCCTCCAGGTTGATGAGTCCGAAGCCGCCTTCAAACGGCGTGAGGGCCGGTCCACTTTCTTCAAAGATGTCGGTAAAGGTCCAGTATGACATGGACGCCACCGTCTCCGTGTGCTTGAGGTTCTCCAGGATGTAGGGTGCCTCGAAAAAGGTATCGTGGACGGGATCGTGATTGGAGTAGGACGCGCTCCATTCCGTGATGTGAACCGGCAAATGCGGCAGACCCGACTTCGCAATGGTTGCTTTCGAGGCCGTCGCGTTTTTCGCGGGAGTATGCAGGTTCTGACTCACCCAGAGCCGCTTCTTTCCGCTTTCGTCGAGACCGCCCCCAGCGTACTTGCCGGTGGCGTCGGACTTGCCCGCGTGAGTGTCAACGCCATAGACATGGTAGCTGATGAAATCGAGTGGAACCTGGTTGGCGGTGCAATAGGCGATCAGTTCGGGAATCCATACCGGTCCCGTCGCTGCCGGTCCGCCGACACGGTAGGCCGCGTTGACCGACCTGACCGCCCGCGCGGTGTGGGCGTAAAGCTCAAAGTATTCATCGCGCCGCGTCGCTTCGTTTACGGGCGAGAAAAAAGATATATGGTTCGGCTCGTTCCAGATCTCGAAGTACCACTGCGCGACCTCGTCCGCGCTGTAACGCTCCGTCCAATGCGTCACCAGTGCTTTGACCAACGCATCCCACTTATCGTACGATGCGGGCGGCGTGACGTTGCCTTTCCACCAGAACACGGAGACCCGCCGCCCGTTCGGCGGATTTTTATCGTCGAGTTTGATGCTGGCCAAAGCGTCCGGCATGAACCCGATCTCGACAAACGGCCGCACGTGGATCGACAGCAGGTAATCGTAGACCATGTCGATGTACTGCCAGTTGTAAATCGCGTTGCCCTGCTTGTCCTCCCGGTAGACCCCGAGTTCGTCGTGCAGGAGTCCGTGGCAGCGCAAGTATTGGAAGCCGATGGCGTCCTTGCACGTCTTGAGTTGCGCCTGCCAATCGGCGCGCAAGCCCTCCCCCACCCGCCCCGCACCCACGCATTGTTGGTAGACCATCGAGCGCGGCCCTTTCACCGCGGCACAATCGATATCGATGATCCGTGGAGGCGTCGTCTTGTCCGCGCTATCCGCCGGGGTTTGGCCATTAAGCTGTGCTCCTATACCGAGTCCCACGAGCGAGGCGAAGAAGACAATTAACGAATGGGGGTTTCGGTTCATTGGCGAAGGTTACGATTAGATGGTGGAACAACTCAACCATCTGGCTGATCGGCAGACAGTCCAGAGTGTTCTTTGGGCTGTCGTCGATCAACACGGCCTACTCGTTGTCTGTGCCGGGGTGCAGCGCCCAAGTCGCATCAAAAATGAAGCGCAACATGGATAGGGCTTTCCACGGATGGGAAGGTCAAAGCGAACCTCACAGCGGCTCGCCGCTGGGCGCGTACAACCACCACAAGGCACTGGTCACGCCGCGCGGGTAATGGCGGCAGCCGTAGGCGATGTGCGAGCTGGTATAAATCTGGTCGGTCCAACCCACGGCTGGGGCACCGAGCACCTCATAGGCATAGTGGGCGGCATCGGCATCGTGTCCGGTGGCCGCGTTTTTCGTGCCCAGGATATTCTCGGTGATGAACTGGTTGAGGTACACCTTGCTCAGCCACGTCGTCGAACTGGAAGAGGACAGGTTCCAACCCTTCGTCTTGGCGTCGATGCACACCCCGGGCACCAGGATGGTCGCCATGTGCGTCTTCAGGTGTCGGATCAGGTCGGCATTCGGACCATCCAGCGCCACGTCTTGCGTCAAACCCATGACGTACGGGTAGATCAACCCTTCGATGGCCGGGATGATCGCGGAAGAACTGGTGCCGTTGAAGGCGGCGGGAAAACGTTGGGCGTTCTCGTCCCAGTGGGAAAGGAGACCCTTGGCGGTGTAGGCTTCCGCCGCGGCGGCGCGCTGTTCCTCGGCGGGTTCATGGAGAGCCGCGAACACCGGCTTGAGCATGGCGTAGGCCGCGAAGGATTTCACACCGATGTAGAGGCTTTCGATGGGGCGCTGGAGGGAAGCGTCCATCGCGTCGTAGGTCGTGATCTCCCGGCTGCGCGTGCCCATGTGGGACATGTAGGTCGTGATGCCGTCGCGCTTGGCCGGGTCCACGTCGTCGCGCACTTCCATCGAGGCGAGCGCGCGGCCAAACGTGGACTTGTTCGCTTGCAACCAGGCGTCGTCGCCGGTCGATTTCCAATAAAGCGCGGCGCAGAGAATCCAGTTTTGCAGTTCCTCCTGCGTCATCAGGTTGGGGTACACCGCGCCGGTCTCGCGGTTGGTGAATTTGACCCGCGATCCCATATCGTGGCTGAAGCCGAGTCCGCCGGGAAAAAGCTGCGCCTGCTCGGGCAGCGAGAGTTCGTCCGTGAACGAGAAAAAATCGCGGAAATTGTCGAGTTCGTTACGCACCGTCCACGGGTGCATCGCCAGTTCGTAAAAAACGTGATCGACGGTCAGGTCGAACGTGTTGATACACGAGCATTCCCCCTCGATGACGCCCCAGACGGGTGCCTGTTTCGGCGTCGCGTGGAGGATCGTATTGTACTGGTACGAGTGCAGGGTGTCTGCGGCGAGGAACTTGCGCTCGTCATCCTCGTTGCTGCCCGCCAGCTTGCGGTCCAACTCGGCGCAACGCTCGATCACCGCTGGCAGGCTCGTCTGCGCGGTTTTGAGCACGTCGTTGAGATCGGTGTACAGCGCGTCGTACATCATCGTGAGCGGCTGTTTCTCCAGTTCGGACTCCACCCCATGCTTGTAGTGCGCGACGTAGAACGTCACCGTTTTCTCCGTGCCCGGAGCAACGTGAATGCAAAAAGCGGAGGTTGCCCCATCCACGCCGAACGCCTGTTTGGCCTGGTCCGCGCCGAGCAATTCGGCGTCGCCCGTCTTCACGGCGAGCGCGCTGTCGCCGTCCACGAGGTAGCCGTCGAACCCGTTCCAACCCTGGGCGCGTTGCGCGGCCTGTTGCAGGCTGAAGAGGAATTGCGTTTCCTCCTTGCCGGTCCGGTTGTCGATGCGGTATTGCATCCAGGTGACGGGGAGGACGAAACGGCGCTTTTCCTCCCGGGTGGCCGTGGCCCAATCTTTCATCGCCCAGACAGGGGTGTAGTGCGTCCAACTCACGCCCAGCGGGACTTGCCAGGAGTCCGTGCAAGCGCCCAAGGTGCGGGTGGTTTCCTTGTCGGTGACCAAGGTCCCTGCGGGCAGCGTTTTCTGGTTGGAGGTGAACGGCATCACGCGCTCGTTCGGTCCGTTCTTCACCGCCATGATCACGCCCTGGTCCGGGACCAGCGTGCCATCGCCGCCCGGCTGCTTGCACACCTGCACGCCGCCGCTCTGCTCCATGCCGTAGATGAAGGTGGACCACGCGCCGACCGGGCTGTGGTCCACGTCGAAGAATGGCACCTCGCCGACCTTCACCGTATGAAACGGCCGGGAGCGCGAGTCCAGCAACGTGAGCCGCTCGCTTTTCAGCCAGCCGGTGCCGCCGCCGAACGCCAGTTCCTTGCCGCCCGCATCCGTGAAGCGCGCATAGCTGACGAAAGCCGGCCGGGTCAGGCCCACGAAATGGATTGCCAGCGCGCCGCCGGCGTGCGCGAAGGTGGTCTTGTAGACCCACGGTTTGAACGCGCCGCCCGCCTTGCTCCACACGTCGAGGTTGGCGTCGAGCGGGGTGCCGTTGGCGTCCAGCGAGAACGTGTTTTCTCCGGCGGCCTTGCTGCCCGTATCGACGAAGCCCAGCTCGATGTTGATCTGCTGCGCGGGCAGGTCGCGCACAAAGACATCGAAGGAATTGCCGCTGACGACGGCGGCAAAAAGCTTCGGGTCGGTGCCCGGGGGCAGCTTGGCGGGGTCCAGCACGCTGTACCGGGCCTGCCCCTCACGCATGATGGTCGTGACTGCGGATGCGCCGGGCGCGCGGGCCGAAAACGCGGCCAGAGCCAGCGCCAGGAGCAGGTGAAAGCGCCCGGGGCGCGACAGGAGGTTCATTTGTCTCATTGGGGGTAAAAAGGAACGTGGATTGATCCCGGTGGAAAACAGGCTCGCGGGGACGGCGGACAAACGAAACCACGGCCTCCCGCGAGGCACGCACATTTTTCGGGGGAATAAGTTCGTCGGGGAGCGCGAGCTTGCAGGGGGAAAGGAAGAATGTCCGCTGTTGCGCAATGGTGCAACCCCGCGCTTGCCGTTTTGTTGCAGGCAAAACGTCGGTTCCGCGAACGGCGTTGACAGACGGACGGCGACGCCCTGTATATTTACCCCGATGCGTCTCCGCCTGAAAGCGCCGGTCCTGGCCGCGTGGTGCATTCGATTCGCGCTGGTAGCCGTCACGGCGCAAGGCGCTGGCGGCCTGCCCCCCGAGCGGGTGCGTTGCGAATACCGCGTCGATCCGCTGGGGATCGACTCTCCGGCCCCGCGACTCGACTGGCTGCTGCAACCTGCCGATCCGGCGGCGCACGGCTTGACCCAGAGCGCCTACGAGGTGGTCGCGGCCTCCTCGCCCACCCTGCTGGCCGCTGATCGCGGCGACCTGTGGGATTCCGGCAAGGTGACCTCCGACCAGACGGTCCAGGTGCCCTACGCCGGTCGGCCGCTCGTCTCGCACGAGGCCGTCTGGTGGAAGGTGCGGGTGTGGGACCAGACCGGCGCGCCATCGGCTTGGAGCGCGGTGGGGCAATGGACCATGGGCGTGCTGCGCCCGGCCGATTGGTCGGGCGCGCAATGGATCGGCGCACCCGACGCCAACCAGCCCGCCGACCTGAAAGTCCCCAAGCCCTCCTACGAAACGGTGCTGCTGCGCCGGGAGTTCACCGTCAGGCCGAACCTCCAGCGGGCGGTCGTGCACGTGTGCGGCCTGGGCCAATACGAATTGACGCTCAACGGTCGCAAGGTCGGCAACGACCTCCTAACCCCCGGCTGGACCCAGTACGATAAAACCTGCCTGTACGATACGCACGATGTTACCGCCGCTCTCCACGCGGGGCCGAACGCCGCCGGGTTGTTCCTGGGCAACGGGTTCTTCAACGTCCACGGCGGGCGTTACTCGAAGGTCACCCTTTCCTTCGGCCAGCCTCAGGCGCTGGCCCTGCTCCGGTTGGAGTACCAGGATGGGTCGGTGGAAACGGTCGTCACTGATGGCCGCTGGAAGGCCGCTTCGGGGCCGATCACGTTTTCCTCGATCTACGGCGGCGAGGATTACGATGCCCGGCTGATGCAGGACGGCTGGGACCAACCCGGCTTCGCCGATACCCGCTGGGATGCGCCCGCCATCACCACCGGTCCCGGCGGCACGCTCAAGGGCCTTTCCGCCGCCGGGTTACCGATTCGCGCTTTCGAGACCCTGACGCCATTGCCCGAATCCCGTCCGGCGGACGCCAAAGCCAAACCGTTGCTGCCGGGTGTCACCGTCTATGACCTAGGGCAAAACGCCTCCCTCATGCTCGCGCTGGGCGGGATCAGGGGACCGGCCGGTGCCTCGATCAAGGTCACCCCGTCCGAGTTGGTCAAGCCGAACGGCGACATCGACGACACGATGTGCCGGGGCGGTTCGTACTGGACCTACACCCTGCGCGGCCAGGGTGAGGAGAATTATTCCTCGCACTTTTTCTACCGAGGCGGCCGGTATTTGAAGGTGGAACTCCGCCCGCCGCCCGGTGGCCAGGAAATGCCGGTTTGCGCCGCAATCAAAGGGTTGGTCATCCACGCCGATGCCCCCGCTGCGGGTCGGTTCACCTGCTCCAGCGAACTCTACAACAAAATCTATTCCCTCATCCGCTGGGCGCAGCAAAACAACATGGTCAGCGTGATGACCGACTGTCCCACGCGCGAAAAACTCGGCTGGCTGGAGGAGGACCATCTCAACGGCCCCGCGTTGCGCTACAACTTCGATCTGCCCGTGCTAATGACCAAGATGGTCGCCGACATGGGCGATTCGCAACGCGCCAACGGCATGGTGCCCTCGACCTGTCCGGACTACCTCCGCCACCCGGACAATAACCACTTCGTCAATCCCCCGGAGTGGGGCAGCGCCTGCATCCTCGTGCCTTGGCAGCAGTACGCCTTCGACGGCGACCTCGACCTGCTGCGCCGCTCCTACGGCACGATGAACGGATACCTCGGCTTCCTCAAGGCGTCGGCGAAGGGCAATCTGCTCGACTTCGGCCTCGGCGATTGGTACGACAACGCCGGCTTCGGCCCGGCCAAGCTGACACCCATCGCGCTGACGGCCACCGCCTTTTACTACGAGGACGCCCGCACCCTGGGCCAGATCGCCGCCCTGCTCGGCAAACCCGACGAGGCCGCCACCGACCGGCAACTCGCCACGGATATCCTCGGCGCTTTCAACGCCAAGTTTTTCAACGCGTCCGCTCGCACTTACGCCACCGGCTCGCAGGCGGCCAACGCCGTGCCGCTGGCCCTGGGCATGGTTGAGCCTGCCGAACGCGCGGCGGTCCTGGCGAATCTGGTCGCAGACTTTCAGGCCAAGCAAACCACCGTCGGCGAGGTGTGCCTGGGGTTCCTGCTTGACGCGCTGGCCGACGCCGGGCGCTCGGACCTGCTCTACGCCGCATACTCCTCGCAGACCTCCGGCTACGGCCTCCAGATAGCCCAGGGCAAGACCAGCCTCACGGAAGGCTGGAACGGCGGGTCGTCGCAGGATCACTTTATGTTCGGGCAACTCAACGAATGGCTGTTCAGCGGCCTGGCCGGCATCCGGTGCGATCCGGCTGGTCCGGGCTTCCAGAAGATCATCATCCGCCCGGCGGTGGTCGGGGATTTGACGGAGGTGAAGGCGAGCTACGACTCGATCCGTGGCCGGATCGTCAGCGAGTGGAAGCGCGACCGTTCCGGCGTGCATTACCACCTCGTCATCCCGCCGAACACCACGGCGACGGTCGAACTCCCCCCTGGCGGGGCCGTCCGGGGCGCACGCCACGTCGGCTCGGGCGAGTGGACCTTCGACGCGCCGCCGCTCTGACCCACTCGCGGCTCAGGAACGGGGACGTTCTGGTCCGACTATTTCGAGCCGGGAAAGTGAACGATGGCGGCGGAAGCCGGTGCCACCTGGATGGTCGGATTTTGGGTTGGTCCGGTTTCCGCAGCTTCCCAATGGCCGGTCCAAACACCCTCCGCGTCAATCGACGCGCCGCCGAGCGTGATGTCCGTCTGGGCGGTGATGTCGCTGTCTTCTTGCGCCAAATTCATTCGCTGCGCTCCGCTGGCATCCACGCCCTTCGGCAGTTGCAACGAAACCGAAAGCGGCTCGGCCTGGTCGGCGAAGGTTTTGTTGATGAGCGTCACGTAAACAGACCCGTCGTCGGCCCGGTAGGCGTAGGCGGTAAGGCCATGCGCCGAGGTTGACGTGACCGCCGCCTCCAGCGGCCGTCCCAGAGCGCCTCGGGTGAAAGCGAGGTAGCCATAGGACGGCGGCCTGATCTCAATGCCATTGCCGGCAGTTTGATGGAGAAAAGCGGAATAGTTCTGCGCTCTGAGACTGCCATCTGGCCCGACGTATTCGCCCGTGTGGTAGTTCAGCCCGAGGATGTGGTGCGCCGCCCACCAATGGCTTGTATCCAGCGCCCATAACGACGCCGTGTAGGTGTCGCTGATCCCCTTCGCGCCGCCGTTGGAGCAATTATTCAGTTCGTCGATCCGGTAGGGGATGCCCTTCGCCATCAGCTTGCCGCCGACAGCCGCGAACGCTTTCTGGAATTTTTCCAGGGACTGGTCGGAAAGAAAACGCCTGCGGTATTCATCCAGCTTTTTCTCGGCGTTGCGGCCGTTGCTCATGGGATAGTAATGATCGCTGATCATCGCCATGTGTCCGCCGGGAAACATGGCATCGGCCAGCATCTCCGAGTAATGGTTCCCGTCCGATGAAAAGACGCTCGGTCCGTCGAACATGGCCTGCGGCACGGCCTGGAGGATCGCATCGTAGAGGGGTTTCCAGTTTGCAAAATAAGCCTCGTACGTCTTGTCGTAGACGTTGGGTTCGTTGCCAATCAAAAAACAATCGAGCACGTCGGCATCGTGGGCGGCGATGTAGGCCGCCAGCCGTGCGCAAACGGCCGGGTCGCCGTTCTTCAAGCGGAAGGAGTAGATCACTTTCACCCCGGCAGCCCGGGCGAAAGCAAAAAGCGCGTCGATGTCCTTTTCCTGCGGATCGGGAACCTTCGCGTAGTCAACCGCCGCTGCACCCACGCGCAGGCTCTTGATGCCCAGCGTGCGGAAGGTGTTTAGCAAAGCCTGGTCCTTGGCGTCGAAATAATATTTCCCGTCCCTGGGCAAGACGAGCGACATCTCGTAGCTCAGGCCCATGAACCGTGGAGCGAGGACATTGCCTGTCCCATCGTCGGTGACGGTGACCGTCGCGGTGGCCGGCGTGGCTTGGGCCGGCATGGCATGGGGGCTGAGCAGACCAAAAGTCAGCGCGAGGAAAAATGGTGCGCGCCAGGTCGTTTTAAAGCCGGGAGATAATTTCATGGAAGGGGGATTTCACTTCGAGATACTACCAGAGCGACCCATTTGACTCAAAGTTTCTGAGTTGTTCAGCCTCATAGGACCACTCTGGTACTCCAAGGAGCCGTCTTGATCGCGCCACGCGGGAGTGTACGCTCCGGTATCAACCTCCCAGCCATGCTCAAAACTCCCTGCAAGCCCTTCATCCGCCTGCTCGCCGCGGCTATCGCCGCCCTGGCCGGGTCCAACGCCCTGGCCGCGCCGCCGCTGCCTTACCCCGATGCGCTGGCGGCAGCGTCTGTCTCGGAGGATAAAATCGCGGACATTCGCAGCCAGGCGCTGGTCGTCGGCAACGGCGAGACAAACGCGCTCGTCTATTCTGTCGGCGACGATCTCCACCTCCGGATCAGCAAGAACGATTGTTGGGACATGCGGATCGCCACGCAGGATGATCCGCCGTTGCCCTTGGTCGATGTTGCCAAAGGTACAGCGGTGGGTCATCACGACGCGGGCAGTTGGAAGCATCCCTACCCGACGGCGCTGCCGGTCGCGGAGTTGGTGCTGGGCGCTGACGGCCAGACGGCCGTGACCGGGGCCACGCTGGACCTCGCCCGGGCCGTCGCCACGATCAAAACGGCGGAGGAAACGGCCGAGGTGCGCGTGCTGGCGCAGAGCAACGTCATCTTGATCCACTCGAAGCGGTCCGTTTCTTTCATCGGCGACCAGGACCTCCTGCGGGCCAAGAAACCGCAGCCGAACAGCGTTCCCATCGAGTCCTGGGTCAGCCCGGCGGACCAGGGCGAGCAAGGCGGCTACCGTTATCTGCACCAGAACATCCCGGGCGACGAGGACGCCAGTGGCATGGACCTCTACGTGGTCGCAGGGAGAAAGGGCGATCTGCAGGCCATCGCCGTCACGACCTCGCGCGATTCGGCGCATCCGCTGGCCGACGCCCTGGCCCTGGTCGCTGCGACGCTGAACGACGCCGACGCCGTCGCCCGCCACGAAGCCGCGTGGCAGGATTTCTGGTCGAAGAGCGGCGTCGAACTCGGTGACAAGCAGATGCAGAACTGGTGGTACCGCATGCTCTACTTCAATCGCACCTTCGCGCGCGCGAACGGCAACGCGGTGGGGCTGGCGGCCTGTTTCCCGGGCCTGGCGGGATGGCACAACTCGCTCAAGCTGAACTACAACATCCAGCAGACCTACCTGGGGGCCGCGCCGCTCAACCACCCGGAGATGGTGGAGCCATTCATCGACGCGCTCAACCGCAACCTGCCCCGCGCGGAGTGGTTCGCCCGGACGAGCTTCGTCGGCGCGGAGGGCGCGTTCTTCCACAGCGATATCTGGCCCTTCGAGCCCGACCCCGCGCTGTGCAAGACACCGTACAAGCACCAACAGACGTACATGCCCTATGGTTACTCCTGGGGCATGGACGGGCAGACGGCCGTCGTGCTGTGGGACTACTACAGATCCGCTCCCACTCCGGCGCACCTCGACCGCGTGTATGCGCTGCTCAAGGGCTTCGGCACGTTCTATTGTTCATTACTGGAAAAATGCCCGCTCGTGGACGGCAAGCGCAAGATGGGCCCCAGCTACTTCCCGGAATTGGGCCAGTGCGATGAGTTCAACGTTTGCTACGACATCAGCTACGTGACCGCCGGTCTGCACATCGCGCGGGAAGCTGCGGCGTTGAAGAAGGACGCCGCGCTGCTCAAGCGCATCGACGCGGTCATTGATCAGGTTCCGACCTACGGCACGCAGCCCGACCCGGAGCAGAACGGGCAGACCGTGATCGAGCCGTGGCTGGGCGCGAAGTTCAACGTCGGCTCGGATCGGCATGGCACGATGGTCCAGGGCATCTTCCCGGCGGGGATTATCAATTGGTTTTCGAGCGCCGAACTGAAAGGTCTCGGCGTGCGCACCATCAACCGCGTGGAGCGATCCACCACGCACGCCAATTCCAACGTCACCATCAACGTCTGCCGCGCGCGGCTTGGCCTGACCGACGAGGCCATCGCCAACGCGAAGAGGTGTTTTTCGGCGGACAAAGGATATTCGCGGGAGCAGCCTAACGGCCTCTTTTTCTGGGCAGGGCACGGTTTCTATATCTCGGAGCAAGTGGCCGTAGCTCGACTGGTGAATGAACTCCTGTTACAGAGCGTCGCCGATATCATCCGCATTTTTCCTGCGTGGCCGGCCGCGACCGACGCCCGTTTCGCCAATCTGCTCGCCTACGGCGGCTTCGAGGTCTCGGCCGAGCAAACCGGCGGGAAGATCACGAACGTCCGGATCACCTCCACCGTGGGCGGCCCGGTCAAGATGGTAAGCCCCTGGGGCCAACCCTTCCGCGTGGTGGCGCAAGCCGGTGGGTCTCCGGTTCCCGTCACGACAACCGCTGGCATCTCGTCTTTCGCTACCGCCGCCGGTCAGACTTATCTGCTGAAACGAGCGGATTGAGCGATCACTTCCCCTTTCTTCTCCCACGATGCCCCCCATTTTGCTTTTCGCCCTCTCGTGGCTTGAGTACTACCGCCGCGACGGCCTTACTCCCGCCTTGATCGGCTGATTCATTCACGGGTCACACCACCGTTCCCGTCAAACGCGACGGCGTCTACCTCAACAACCCGACCGTCACGCTCAACAATCTTCCACCAGACATCGCGGCCAAGACCGACACCGGCCTCGACCAATATGGCGGCCTCACTACCCGCGAGACCAGGGCGACCGGCTTCTTTTATGCCGCGCAGACCGTGACCATGCTCCACGACCTCGGCTTCAACGGCATCGGTGCCTGGTCGGACAACGCCGCGCTCCGTCCGGCACCGCATCCGCCGGCCTATACCATCATCCTCAACTTCATGGGGGACTACGGCAAGAAACACGGCGGCACCTACCAGCAACCCGGACACCTCGGTTATCCGAAGGATTGCCTCTTCGTGTTCGATCCCGCGTTCGAGTCCTTCTGCCAAGAGGAAGCGCGCCAACTCGACGCTACCCGTGATGACCCGTGGCTGCTCGGCAGCTTTTCCGACAATGAACTTCCTTTCCAGCGCGAATGTCTGGCTGACTATCTGACCCTCTCCGAGGACGACCCCGGGCCACAAAGCCGCCCCAGGAATGGCTTTGCCAGAAACACGGCCCGGACGCCACCGCCCGGGACATCACCGACCAGGACAAAAAAGATTTCCTTGGCGTGGTCGTGGATCGTTATTATCGCCTCGTCTCGCAGGCCATCAAGCGGCACGACCCGCACCATCTCTACCTCGGCTCGCGCATCACGAGTCACCCGCTCGGCTTCTCGGAGGCCTTTCAGGCTCTCGGCCCCTACCTGGACGTGATCTCGGTGAACTACTACTTCGTTTGGTCTCCGAAGCCGAACGATCTGGCCATGTGGACCGAACGCTCCGGCAAGCCGGTCCTCATCACCGAATGGTATGCCCACGGATGGTCATCTGGCTTCAGCTCTCTGTGGGACCGGGAGAGTGTCTCGACTTGAAGCACTTAAGCAATGGCTCCAGCGGTAGGATTCGAACCTACGACCAGGCGATTAACAGTCGCCCGCTCTACCACTGAGCTACGCTGGATAAACATCCGTTGACTGGTCCGCTCAACCTTGCGAGGCGACTCCTGCCAACGTTTCGCCGGACACTGGCACTTCCCTTGTGCGCGTGCAAGGGGAAACTCCCCGCTCGGTTCGCCCTCGATGCCTTGGCCGCATCAATGACGGGACGAGCCGACCATCCCTGGAATTCAGTAAGCGCGCCAGAAAAAATAGATCGTCGTCAGCACGCCGGTGACAATCACGAACCCGCGCACGAACGCCGCCGGCAAACGTCGCGCCAGCCACGCTCCACCATAACCCCCGACGACCGCCCCGGCCATCATCGTGAGTGCCTCGGGCCAGAGCACGAACCCGCGCACGATGAACAGCAGAACCGCCGCACCGTTGAACGCCACGCTCAGGAGCGTCTTGAACGCGTTCATCGCGTGGATGTTGGTCATGTTCAACAGCGACAGCACGGCCAGCATCATGATCCCCGCCCCCGCCCCGTAGTACCCGCCGTAGACCGCGATGACGAACTGGAGCAACGACGTTTTGACGAGCGAGCGCATGTCGTGCTCGTTGCCGAGGGTGAGCTTGAGTTGTGCCGCCACCTGCCGTCCGTACGCGAAGAGCACCGTCGCAAAGAGGGTCAGCCACGGCAGGAGTTGATCGAAGGTGGCCGCCGGAGTGTGCAGCAAAATCCACGCGCCGACGATCCCGCCGAACACACTGACCGCCGCCAGCGTGACCGCGAGGCGGCGACGCGCGGCGAATTCGCGCCGGTACGCGCCGAAGCTCGCGAGCGTCCCCGGCCAGAGGGCCACGGTGCTCGTCGTGTTGGCATGGATCGTCGGCACCCCGCACCGGATCAGCGCCGGCAACGTGAAAAAACTGCCACCTCCCGCGACCGAATTGATTACCCCCGCCAGCAGCCCCGCGCCCGCGATGAACGCGGCCTGACCGGCGTTCATGGCGACACGGCGCTCTCTCCGCGCCACGGTTCGGACAGGGCAATCGCAGGCGCGGGGGACGGGCTCACCCGCCCTCTTTACGCGCATTTGCAGGCCGCCTCAACCCCCGCCTGACAGCCGGGGCCGGTCATTTCGTCAGTCCTCGTCCGGTTCGCCAGCGTCGTCCCGGCAGTGGCGGCAGAGCAGTTGGACCTGCTCCAGGAACACGTCCTCGACCAGTGCCCCCGGATCGAGGACGAAGCGGCGCTCGCAGGATTCGCAGTCAGCAATGGGTGTCGGATAAGCCATGATGGTTCGTGCTTCGGATGCCCTGTGACCCGGCCGCTTCCCACGCGTAGCAGGAGCGAACCGGGATTTTCCGGTTGCCTGTCGGCCGCCCGCGATGGTGACCAGAAACGTGCTTATCTGTCAAGCGCGCAAAGGGATGTGCCCGTATGCTTGTCGGACCCGGCCCGGCTTGGTAATGTTCGCGCCCGCGTTTATCTTTTTCTTCGATCCATGCCCACGCATTATCAGGGTTGCCCGTATGAGGTTCGTGCTCTCGATGCCTTCATCAAATTGGTGCGCGCCTCCGGTTCGGTAGTGGCACGGACCAGTCGCCATCTGGCCAGCGAGGGTTTGACCGCCGGTCAATTCGGTATCCTCGAAACGCTCTGGCACCTTGGCCCGCTGCACCAGTGCGAGCTGGCGAGGAAACACCTCCAGAGCGGCGGCAACGTCACCATGATCGTCGATAACCTGGAAAAGGCCGGCCTCGTCCGGCGCGAACGCCTCAGCGCGGATCGCCGCTACGTCCGCGTGTGTCTCACGCCCGCCGGCCACGCGCGCATCGCGGCGGTGTTTCCCTCGCACGTCCGGCAAATCCGCGAGCAGATGGACGCGCTCAATGCCGAGGAACTGGAGCAACTCGGCCGGTTGTGCCGCAAGCTCGGCCTGCACGCCGCCGCCGAAAGCGAGACCGTCCCCGAACTCACCGCGAAACGGTCCAATCCGTGAGGCGGACGCCGCACGAACCATTCACGGCGGACTAGTTTTCCCCTCTTCCCCATGAACAAAATCTTTGGTCCGTTTCTCCGTGGCCGCGCGGCGGCGGGTCTGCTGCTGATCCGGGTCGTCTTCGGCATCGGCATTGTGCTCCACGGCTGGGATAAGGTGGTGAACGGCGGGCCTTTCCATTGGGCCGACAGCATGGGGCCGTTGAGCGAGATTCCCCATCCCTTGCAGGCACTGGCGACCTGCACGGAGATCGGTTCCGGGCTGGCGATGATCGGCGGGCTCCTGACGCCTCTCGCCATGCTCGGCCTGACGGTGACGATGGGCGTCGCGCTGTACAAAGGCCACCCGGGCGAACCCTACGTTTCTCTGGCGCGTCCTTTCGGACCGACCTACGAACTCGTCGCACATTACGGGATTCTCGCGCTCGGCCTGTTGCTGAGCGGGCCGGGCGTGTTCTCTTTCGATTACCTGCTCTTCGGCAGGAAACCGGCGGCCGGAATGGTCCCGGTGCCTTGAACCTTCCGTCAACCCATGTCCGCCGGCACGCTGTTCGCGGGTTTGCTCTTCGGGGCCATCGGGGCAGGCGTGTTCGTCTACGGGCGCAAACAGCGGCGGATATTGCCGTTCCTGGTCGGCACGGCGCTGATGGTTTACCCGTATTTCTTCGATGACGCGTGGTTGCTCTACGGGATCGGCGTGGTGCTGATCGCGGTGCTGTTCGTTTTTCGAGAATGACGCCTCGTCCCCGGACGTTTTCCGCGCCGCGCAATCCCCTGCCTCGCTGGCGCGGCTTCAACCTGCTCGAACTCTACGGGGCCGGGAGCTTCACCCCGTTCGTGGAGGATGATTTTCGCTGGATCGCGGGCTGGGGGTTCGATTTCGTGCGGGTGCCGCTTTCCTACACGCTCTGGGTGCGCGACGGCCAGCCCGGGTCCATCGACGAGAACAGTCCGGCGCTGGTGGAACTCGACCGCGCCGTGGGACTCGCCGAACGCCACGGGCTGCACCTCTGTCTGACCTTCCACCGTGCGCCCGGCTACAGCGTCAGCCCCGAACGGCGCGAGCCTTGTAACCTCTGGCACGACGAGGCCGCGCTCGATGCTTTCAGTCTGCATTGGTGCCTGTTGGCCCGGCGGTACGCGGGTGTCTCGTCGGAACGGTTGAGCTTCGACCTGTTGAACGAGCCGCCCCCACCCCGCCCCGAGCTTCTGGCGAAACTCACCGGCGGGACGACCCGCGCGCGACACGAGACGGTGACGCGCGCCGTCGTGCGCGGCATCCGGCAGATCGACGCGGGGCGGTTGATCATCCTCGACGGTCTCGACTACGGCCGCCGCCCTTGCCCGGAACTCGCGGACCTGCCGAACGTCGCGCAGAGTTGCCGGGCCTACGAACCCTTTGAACTGAGCCACTACCGCGCGCCGTGGATGCCCTTTGGCGGACGCTGGCATCGCCCGGCGTGGCCCCTGCGGTTCGATGCCCGCGGACGGCGTTGGAACCGCGAGCGGATGGAAGCGGTCTACGCGCCGTGGGCGGCGATGATCGCCCGTGGCGTCGGCGTGCACTGCGGGGAGGCGGGATGTTACCAACACACGTCGCACCCGGTCTTCCTGGCGTGGTTCCGGGACGTGCTGGCGGTCCTCGGCCACCACGGCATCGGCTGGGCGCTGTGGAATTTCCGTGGCCCTTTCGGCGTGCTCGATTCGGGCCGGGCGGGCGTGAGTTACGCCGACTGGCACGGCCACCGTCTCGACGCGGCGCTGCTGGATTTATTGCAGGCTTCGTAGCTAGAAAACGCGGTCCACCAACGGCCGCCCTGCCTCGAACGCGTCGAGGTTCGCTAAAAAATGGCGCACCAGTCGCTCGTCCTCGTCGGCGTGCGCGCCCGCGACGTGCGGCGTGATGTAGCAATTCGGCAACGCCCACAACGGGTGCGCGGCCGGCAGCGGTTCGGGGTCCGTCACGTCCAGATAAGCCGCCTGGAGCCGACCGTCGCGCAGGGCCGCGCCGAGCGCTTCCTGATCTACCGTCGTCCCACGGCCGATGTTGTAGAACCGCGCGCCGATCTGGCACCGCGCCAACCGCTCCGCGCCGAAAAAATGCCGCGTCGAGGCGTTGTCGGGCAGGATGTTCAGAACGTGTCGCGCCTCGCCCAGTCGGGCGTCGGCTTCGGTTTCAGTCAGGATCGGAATCCCCTCGTCGCCCCGCGCCACCCGCCGCACACCGAAGAGCCGCATCCGCCAAGGAGCCAGGATTTCCACCAACCGCCCGGCAATCGCGCCGTACCCGTAGATAAAAGCCGTCTGCCCGGTGAGAAGCTGGCTCTCGCGTCCACGCGTTTCGTTTTGCAACCACACCCGCGCGCCCCGCTGGTTTTCCAGGCATTGCGGCAAGCGCCGCGCAAGCGCCATCATCATCGCCGCGAGATGCTCGGCGCAAGGTTCGTCGAAAACGTGCGAACTGTTCGTCAGCACCGCCCCTCTGGCTCGCAACGCGTCACGCACGTCCTCGCGGTCGTACCGGGTGTAGCCGGCGCTGGATAGTTGGACCCAGCGCACGCTCCCGCTCGACAGCAGCATCTCCGGGTCAGGCTGGCCGAAAAGAATCTGCGCATCCTGCGGCGCGGCGTCGGACGCATCGCGCGCGGGAACCCCATTTATCGCGCGCTCGTGAAAGACGATTTGATGGCGATGCGTCCCCTCGCGCAGCAGCCGCGTGGCGGCCTCGTCCAGGGGATAATTGCACCAGATACGGAGGGCGGAATCGTTCGGCATCGGCGTTTTCGGGAACAGGCAACGGACCAACGAGGATCGCAATCCCGATTCAAGTCAAATTCGGCAGTGGCACACCGCCGGTTTTGTCTGTATCAACGAACGCGAGCCGTCCAACCTGCCGTATCCATGAGCGCCTATTCCACCTCACCGAACGACAACCTGCCGCCCCTCTCCGCCGTCGATTCGAGCGGTTATCGCACCACCCCCTCCCAGACGGAAACCGGGATGCCGGCCGGTGTGCCGTACATCATCGGCAACGAGGCCGCCGAACGGTTCTCGTTTTACGGGATGAAATCCATCCTCGCGCTGTTCATGACGCATTATCTCGTCGTGCAGGGAAGCGCGAATGGCCATCTGAGTGCGAACGACGCCGAAGGCTACACGCATTATTTCGTCGCGGGTGTGTATTATTTGCCCGTCCTTGGAGCACTTCTCTCCGATGGCCTGTTGGGGAAGTACCGCACCATTTTCTGGCTTTCCATCGTGTACTGCTGCGGACATTTCGCGCTGGCATGCAACGACAAACCGGCGGGGTTGATCCTGGGTCTGGTCCTGATCTGCCTTGGAGCTGGAGGGATCAAGCCCTGCGTGTCCGCCAACGTAGGCGACCAGTTCGGAGCGTCGAACAAACACCTACTTTCGAAGGTGTTCGGTTGGTTCTACTTCTCCATCAACGCGGGGAGTTTCATCTCGACGCTGCTCTGTCCGTGGCTGTTGGACAAGCCGGGGTACGGACCGGCTTGGGCGTTCGGCATCCCCGGGGTGGCAATGGTCATTGCGTCGATCTCCTTCTGGTTGGGGCGCAAGAAATTCGTCCACGTCCCCCCGGCTGGTTTGGGGTTCGTGCGGACTGCCTTCAGCCGCGAGGGCGTCGGGGTCTTGTTGCGCCTGATTTCGGTTTATATTTTCATCATCATCTTCTGGGCTCTCTGGGACCAGAGCAGCGGAGTGGAATGGACGCTCCAGGCCGACGAAGATGGACCTCCATTTCCTCGGCACGACAATTGACGCCGGGCAGGTGACGACCGCGAATGCCATCCTCATCCTCGTCTACATCCCGCTGGTGACCTACGTCCTCTATCCGGCGATCAACCGGATTTTCCCTCTGACCCCCTTGCGCAAGATCGGCATCGGTCTGTTCCTGACGGCGCTCTCGTTCGTGCCCATTTCCTACGCCCAGGGGCTGATCGATGCCGGCCAACACCCGTCTGTGTGGTGGCAGATGCTTGCTTACGCGATCATCACGTTGGGCGAGGCGATGGTCTCCATCACCGGGCTGGAATTCTCTTACACCCAGGCCCCCAACAGCATGAAAAGCGTCATCATGGCGCTCTGGCTGTTCGCCGTGGCCACCGGCAACATCCTGGTGGCAAATTCCACGATTGGAACTCGCTTCCTGACGGCAAAACCAAGGTCACCGATCTGCAGTTCTTTCACGGTTGCACCTGGGTGATGTTCGTGGCGGCTTGCGTGTTCGTCGTGGTGGCGAGCTTCTACCGCGGCAAGACCTATCTGCAAGGCGCAGAAGTGAAAGCGGAAGCCGACATTGGCGTGGCGACCGCCAATATGCCCGCTTGAGCGCACGGCAGGCAATGGGTCACTAGCACCACGCCAACCAATTCCCTAGTAATCCGATAGACAATTCAATCATGCTTTACACGGCGTGGTTGCCGGTGGAGATTGCACATCTTCCCGCCTGCCATGCCTCCTGCCCCCTCTACTCCCAAGCCGCTCGCCGCCAACGAAGGCATCAAGGCCGCGTCGCATCACCTGCGCGGCCACCTCGCGGCGGAGATGGCGGACACCTCCACCGGCGCGATCATCGGAAGCCAGCAGCCAGCTCACGAAATTCCACGGCCTCTATCTCCAGGACGACCGCGACCTGCGCAACGCCCTCAAGAAGGCCGGCAAGGAAAAGGCCTTCGCCTTCATGCTGCGCGTGCGGCTGCCCGGCGGCCGGGCGACGCCGCAGCAATGGCTCGTGCTCGACCAGCTCGCCGACGACATGGCCTCGCCTTCGCTGCGCTCACCACGCGGCAGACTTTCCAGTTCCACGGCGTGCTCAAGGGCAACGTCAAAGCCGCTCATCCAGGGCATGCACCAGGTGCTGCTCGATTCCATCGCGGCCTGCGGCGACGTGAACCGCAACGTCATGGCCCCGCCCAATCCCGAGCGCAGTGCCGCTGCTCGCAGCAGGTCTACGAACACGCGCGCGCCTGGAGCGAATACGCGCTGCCCAAGACGCGCGCCTACCACGAAATCTGGCTCGACGAGGAAATGGTCGCGGGCGGCGAGGAAACAGGAGCCGATGTACGGCGACACCTACCTGCCGCGCAAGTTCAAGACCGGCTTCGCGCTGCCGCCGTCGAACGACGTGGACATCTTCTCGCAGGACCTCGGCTTCATCGCCATCGAGGAGAACGGCCAGCTCGCCGGCTACAACGTCACCGTCGGCGGCGGCCAGGGCATGAGCCACGGCAACGTGCGAGACGTTCCCGCGCCTGGCGGACGTGCTCGGCTTCATCCCGCCGGATCAAGGTCAACGCCATCGGCGAGGCGGTGCTCACCACGCAGCGCGATTACGGCGACCGCACCAACCGCCGGCACGCGCGGCTCAAGTACACCATCGAGGATCGCGGCATCGAGTGGTTTCGAGGCGAGGTCGAGCGGCGCAGCGGCATCACGTTCGCGCCCGGCGCGGCCGTTTCATTTCACGACCATCGAGGACCCGCTCGGCTGGCACGAGTGCGCCGACGGCACCTGGTTCTACGGCCTGCACATCCTCAGCGGGCGCATCAAGGACCGCGCCGGGCTGGCCGATGAAAACCGCGCTGCGCGAGATCGCGCAGATCCACACGGGCGACTTCCGCCTGACGCCTTCGCAAAACCTGACCATCTCCGGCGTCACGCCCGAGCAGAAGCCGGTCATCGACGGCATCCTCGCCAAGCACGGGCTGACCGACGAGAACGAGCGCTCCGGCCTGCGCCTCAACGCGCTCTCCTGCGTCGCGCTGCCCACCTGCGGGCTGGCCTGGCCGAGAGCGAGCGCGTGCTGCCCGACATCCTCGAAAAGTTCGAGACCGTGCTCGACGAGGCCGGCCTGCGCGACGACGCCATCAGCCTGCGCATCACCGGCTGCCCGAACGGCTGCGCGCGCCCGTACCTGGCCGAGATCGGGTTCGTCGGCCGGGCCGCCGAACAAATACGCGCTGTTCCTCGGCGCGAACTACAACGGCACGCGGCTCAACCGCCTCGTCTCGCCGAGCATCACCATCGACGACGCGCGTCGACGCTGCTGACGCCCGATCATCAAGCGCTACGCGCTCGAACGCGAGGACGGCGAGGGCTTCGGCGATTTCTGCGACCGCGCCGTGCTCCCCGCCGACGCCACCCTGCACAGCGTCGGCACGCTGCCCGGCGCGTCCGCCCCGCGCCGACGTGCCCACCGTCGAGACCGCCACCTCTGCCTAGATCGACTTATGACTCCCGACCAAATCTCCCGCTGGAACGACGAACTGCGCGACCGTTCGCCGCTGGAGATCACCCGTTGGGCCGTCGCGCAGGCGCCGGGCCGCGCCATCGTTTCCACGAATTTCCGTCCCTACGAGGCGGTCGATGCTGCATCTCGCCACGCAGGCGCAGCCGCGCATCCCGGTGCTGTGGGTGGACCACGGCTACAACCGCCCGGCGACCTACCTGCACGCCGAGGAACTCCGCGCGCACGCTCGACCTCGACATCCGCGCCTACCTGCCGCGGATCACCGCCGCGCACCGCGACGCCGTTTACGGCCCGATCCCGGACACGGACGACGAGGCGGCGCTCAAGCAATTCAGCGCGCAGATGAAGCTGGAGCCGTTCCAGCGCGGCATGCGGGAACTGGCGCCGCTGGTCTGGATCACCGCCTTGCGCAAATCGCAAAATCCGAACCGCGCCGGACTGGACATCGTGTCGCTGGACGAGAACTTCGGCACGTTGAAGGTCAGCCCGTTTTTCCACGCGACCGACGCGGACCTGGAAACCTACCTGGACGAGCACACGATCTGCCGAACGAATGGGATTATTTCGATCCCGCCAAGGCCGACGAAAAACGCGAGTGCGGCCTGCACGCCGCGTGGGGCGGGAGGCGTAAGGCGGTCGCCGACAGTTCGAATGCTTGCCGCTCCGACTTCTTCCCTGCTCCGCGGCGCTATGCCCGTCCGATGAGCAGTTATCATCTGGACCACCTCCAGTACCTCGAAACCGAGGCCATCCACATCATGCGCGAGGTGGCGGCGGAGTTCGAGCGGCCCGCGCTGTTGTTCTCCGGCGGCAAGGATTCCATCTGCCTGCTGCGGCTGGCGGAGAAGGCGTTCCGGCCGTCGGAGTTCCCGATGCCGCTGCTCAACGTCGACACCGGCCATCATTTCCCGGAACTCAACGAATTCCGCGACCGCCGCGCGAAGGAACTCGGCGCGAAGCTGATCGTCCGCACCGTGGACGACGCCATCGCAAAAGGCATCGCCGTGCTGCCGCCGGGTCAGGTCAGCCGCAACGGCCTGCAAATCCCCACGCTGCTCGCCGCCATCGAGGAGTTCCGTTTCGACTGCTGCATCGGCGGCGCGCGGCGCGACGAGGAAAAGGCGCGGGCGAAGGAGCGCTTCTTTTCGTTCCGGGACAGCTTCGGCCAATGGGACCCGAAGAACCAGCGTCCGGAAATCTGGAACCTTTACAACGCCGACTCAACCCCGGCGAAAACATGCGCGTTTTTCCGTTGAGCAACTGGACGGAGATGGACGTGTGGGAATACATCCGCCAGGAGAAGCTGGAAGTGCCGAGCATCTATTTCAGTCATCACGCGCCGGGTGGTGCGGCGCGGCGGTCAATGGGTGCCGGTGACGGACCTCGTGCCCCGCGAAACCGACGGAGACCGTCGAGGAGCTGGTCGTGCGCGTGCGGACCATCGGCGACATCATCAGCACGGGCTGCGTGGAATCTCCGGCCGACAGCGTGGACGACATCATCGCGGAAATCGCCGCCGCCCGCGTGACCGAACGCGGCTCGCGCGCCGACGACAAGCTCTCCGAAGCCGCGATGGAAGATCGCAAGAAGGCGGGGTATTTTTGATCCGTTTGTCCTCTCGTCCGAAGCACGCTTGTTTTCCGACAGCGTTCCTGGCAAACTATATTCTCATGACCACCAAGGAAATCGTCCGCGACCTTCTCGAACATTTGCCCGATGACATTTCATTGGAAGAGGTTGCCGAGAAGGTCAGGTTCGTGGCCGCGGTGCGCGAGGGAATCGAATCTTACGAGCGCGAGGGTGGCATCAGCCTCGAAGAGGTGGAGGCGTTGATACCGTCATGGGCGAGATCCGCTACCGTGTAGAACTTTCACCGCCCGCGTTCCGCGACCTGGAAGAAATCGTTTCGTTCATTGCCGCTGACGACCCGGAGGCAGCGGAACGCTTCGGACGGCGGTTGACCGAACAAGCGCGTGCCATTGCTTTGCACCCGCTCGCCGGCCGGATGGTACCGGAACTACGCAATAAAGATTTCCGCGAGAAGATCGTCCGTGCGTATCGCATCGTTTACCGCGTGGACAAGGATCGCCGCGTGCTGGTGATCTTGCGCTTCTGGCACGCTGCCCGGGGAACTCCGATCATCGAGAGCAGCGACGATCCGCCCCCTTTGCGCTAGCAAACTCCTGCCGTGACCACCATCCACCCTACCCCCGTCGATCTCCTGCGCTTCAACACCAGCGGCAGCGTGGACGACGGCAAATCCACGCTCATCGGCCGGCTGCTCTACGACTCCAAATCGTTGATGGAAGACCAGCTCGAAGCCCTCCAGCGCAGCGCCGACATCACCGGCAACGGCCAGATCAATCTCGCCAACCTCACCGATGGGCTACGCGCCGAACGCGAACAGGGCATCACCATCGACGTGGCCTACCGCTACTTCGCCACGCCCCGGCGCAAGTTCATCATCGCGGACACCCCCGGCCACATCCAGTACACGCGCAACATGGTCACGGGCGCGTCGTCGGCGAACCTGTCCATCGTCCTCGTCGATGCCCGCCAGGGGGTCATCGAACAAAGCCGCCGCCACACCTGCATCGCGTCGCTCTTGCGCATCCCGCATCTCGTCGTGGCCGTCAACAAGATGGACCTCGTCGGACTGGAGCGAGGCGCGTTTCAACGAAATCCGCGCGGAGTTCGAGGAGTTCCTGCCGCGCCTGGACATGAAGGACGTGAAGTTCATCCCCGTCAGCGCGCTCCACGGCGACAACGTCGTGGATCCCTCGCCGCACACGCCCGTGGTATCCCGGGCCGCCGCTGCTCGGGCACCTGGAAACGCGTCCACATCGGCAGCGACTGGAATCTCAGCGATTTCCGTCTGCCCGTCCAATGGGTCAATCGTCCGAACAATCCGACTGACCCCGCGCTGCATGATTTCCGCGGCCTGAGCGGCCAGATCGCCGGGCGGCATCGTGCGCGTGGGCCAACCCGTGATGGTCCTGCCCAGCGGTTATCTGACAAACGTGAAAAACGAAATCTGGACGCTCGACGGCCCGCTTGAAAGAAGCGTTTTGTCCGCAATCCGTGACACTCGTGCTGCGAAGACGACTGGACGTGAGCCGTGGCGACGTGATCGTGGACCCCGCCGACCTGCCCGGCACCGGCACCGATCTCCATGCCAGAATCTGCTGGCTGCATCCGCAGGCCGCTGCACGCCCGGCAAAAAATATCATCCTCAAGCACTCGACGCAGACCGTTCCGGCGTCGGTCACGTCGATTGATTATCGAATCGACGTGTCCACCCTGGATCAGCAGAGCGGCGTGGAGTCCCTGGCGATGAACGACGTGGGAGCCATCCGGTTGCGGACGGCCAAGTCCGCTGCTCTACGACGGTTACGCGACCAACCGGCTGACGGGATCGTTCATCCTGATCGAGCAGGGCACGCAACGCCACGGTGGGCGCGGGGATGTTGCTGCCACCGATCAAGCTCGTGGAACCGGAGTACACGGGCTTCGTCATCTGAAGCGCGGCGAGAAATGACGTTGATGGGTAGCCGTCCGCCGTGGGTGAGGTGGACGGCGCTCTCCGAGCGGCGTTTGTCATAAGGTAGGGATGGCTCTCCGAGCCGTCCCAAATGTTTCCGGCGAGGCGTTCCGCGCGCACGGAGACCATCCAAGTCAATCTTGGGACGGCTCGGAGAGCCATCCCTACCTTATGACAAACGCCACAGACGCGGCGGAAAGCCCATTCAACCGCAAATCGTTCTATTTGGGTGACACCGATGGACCGGGCATCGCTCCCGGTCCCGGCGAGAATCGCGCCGCGAATGTGTAACTCGCCCAGAAACTTTCCCACGACGCGTCGGTCTTCGGGCTGCCGTTCGCGGCCCGCATGTACACCGCCCGCACGAGCCACAGGCCCGGTTGGTCGAGCCTGAACTCCGCGAGACCTTTCGCGGAAGTGGTCGCGGTCAGGACGTGCGGCGACTGATCCTCGGCCGTGCGGCAACACGCGAAAACCTTCGCACCCGCGAGCGGGTTACCCTCGAAAAGCAGTTTCACCGTCAACCTGCCACCGGTGACGCCGAGTTGGCCGGGATCGTTTTCCAGCAAAATCTCCAACCGCTGGCCGACGCGCCGTTTGTACAAAGTATTGGCGGTCGCGGCCGTCGGGTTCGACTCCTGGATGAGTGCCTTGAGGTAGCGCGTGTAACTTTCCCGGACGGGGGTGCCGGTCTGTCCGAGACGGGCTCGTTGCGCGATAATCGAATCCAGACCCTCTTCCTCCAGGTACTGGCTGAACTTTTCCGCTTCCATCGTGATCGGACGCGGCTTGCGATCCATCACGACCAGGGCGGAACCGCTTTCCAAGCGCGCTTTCGCCGCCGGCACCTGGTTTTCCTGACCGGCCGCCAGCAGGTCGCGCCGCGCCGCCCGGTCGCTGTACAGGTCGAAACGAACAAGCCGATCTTTCTGCAACGGATGTTCCTCCTCCGTTTTGAGGCGATCACCCATTTGCAGATGGAGAACCAATTCTTCGCCCTTCGTCGATTGCAAGGCCGCTGGCTCCAGCCAGTAATCATGCGCCGAGACACCGGCCGCCATCCACCAGACAAGAAGGCAGACGACAAACGAGCCCGCGATTCGCGGACCACCCGGCCACCGCGCTGTTCGGTGGACGAACATCACAGACGCTGCAAAAACTTCTGGATCGGTTTTTCGTAATCCTGGAACGGGTCACCCATCGGAAAATGGTTCTGGTTTTCGCAGGAGATCGAATCCCAGTTGATGACGTACGACTGGTTCGTCTTCTGGAAATGCGCCACCGCCGCCGAACGTCCCCGCGCGCGGGTGTTGGCGGGCGGGTGGCGCAGCGCGTGGTCGCAACGCACGCCGTCGTTGAACTCGCCGATGGCCTTGGCGGGGGTCAGCGCGAAAAACAACCCCTTTTCCGGGTTGATGTTGTGGTATTCGAGGTCGAGGCTTTGCAGCCACGGGTCGTGCCAGTCGAGATTTTCCTCCTCGCGGAAAGCGTCGAGCAGCCATTTCTTGGAAATCCAATCCACGCCGCCGATGAGCGCCTCCGGCTTGTTGCGGATGGCGTCGAGCGTGAACCCCCAGCGTTCGATCAGCCAGTCGGTTTCCTCGTCGGTGCCGGCGAGATGTTTCTGCGCGAGTTCGAGAAACGCGTATTGCACGTCGAGCGCGTCGCAGGTCCGACCGTTTTCCAGCCGCACGATCCAGCGTTGCGATTGGTCGCGCGAGATTTCGCGCGTGGCCTGGCACGGCGTCGTGCAGGATGATGTCGACAGGCATGAGTCCCTCCTCCAGCAGCGTGAGCACGCAGGCGGTCGTGCCGACTTTCAGCGCCGTGGCGAACGGGCTCATGTTGGAGTCGCCGATGAGCAGGTGCAGCCGGCGGTAGTTGCGGTAATCGGCCAGCGGTTCGTCGCGCGCGTTGATGATGGCGCGGTTGAACTGCACCCACTGGTAGATGTCGTTGACGATGTGGTCCGCGCGTTGGCTGATCTGGAAATCGACCGGCGCTTCCGAGCGCGGCAACTCGAAATCGAACGCCAGCGGGTTCGCCTGCCCGACGCGGCCCGCGCCGGTGAAAATCTGCCGCGTGGCCAGGAACGACGAGCAGCGAGCCCAGGCTCTGCGGCGTGAACTGCGCCTCGCGCTTCATCAGATAATTCTCGTGGCAGCCGAACGTCGCGCCCGGTGTAATGGTCGATGTTGTTTTTGAGGAACGACACCTGCTCGGTCGACGCCGAGCGCTTCGAGACCGGATTGGAGCAGGGCATCGCCCGCGAGGTCGTAGGCGACCATGTCGTCGCAGGTCGAGACACTCGGGCGACGAATATTCCAGGTGGCCCATGTCGAGATAGAGCCGACCGCCGTTGAGCAGGAAGCCGCCGTTGCCGGGGGGTTCCTCGTAGTCGCGGTAATGCAGGTCGATGCTGCCGACGTTGGCCTTCTTGAACAGGTGGTTTTTGATGCGCGTCGGCCAGGCGTCGGTGCCGCCGTGGGCTTTGTCGTCCGTGACGAGGCAGCCGTATTCCGTTTCGATGCCGACGATGCGGTTCATAGGCAGGCGGCAGCTATCCGCCAGGAAACGGAGGTTCACAAGAAGCAAAACGGGTAAAGCGTCTTACCCACTCCGAAGGCGCCCATCGGTCAAATCACCCGGTACAAGATGCGCCCGCAGTTCGGACATTGCGTCATCAGATGTTCGCCGCGGACCTGCGAGCCGATTTGCACGGGTACTTTCATGTGGCATCCGCCACAGATTTCGCTTTCCAGCGGGACGACGGCCGCATCGCCTTTCTTCACGAAAAGACGGCGGTACAGGTCGAGCGTTTCCTCGGGCACGTCCGACCGCGAGTTTTGCGTGGTCGGCTTCCAGTTCCGCCAAGCGGTCGTTGGCGGCGTTCGCTCCCGCTTCCAGCCGGGTGATCTGCTCCTGGATGATGCTCTGCGACTTTGCGAAATCTTTCTCGGCGGCGGCCACCGTCTGCTGGAGCTCCTCGGCCTGCTCCATCAACTCCAGTTCCTTGTCCTCCAGAGCCTGGATGTCTGTCCTCGGCATGGTTGATTTCGTTGTTGAAGCCTGGAACTCCTCGTTCTTGCGGGTCTGCCTGCTGCTGGGTCTTGAACCGATCGATGGCCTGCGTTTGCCTTCGACCTCGAGTTGGAGTTTGCGGCGTTCGACCTCGTTGTCCTGCGCGCGCTGTTTGGCGTGGTCGAGCAATCTGTCGTGCGGACGCTAGCTTGTCTTCCAAACTCTTTTTGTCGCGCGGCAGCGACTTCTTCTGCTGACTGGAGCGCCTTGATCTTCTGGTCACGATCTTGGAGGACGAGCAACGCTTCGAGGTCGGGGCGCATGATGGAGAGGTGAGTGTAAGGAGTGACAGGGCTGCGCGTCAACGCAATGCGCGTGACATGCGAAAAGCAAAAAGGAACCCCGGCTGGCTTTCGCCGACCGGGGTTCATATTTCTGGCAACTTCCTACTCTCGCACAACCTAGAGAAGCACTACCATCGGGGCTGCAGCGTTTCACTTCCGTGTTCGGAATGGGAACGGGTGGGGCCACTGCGCTAGATGCCACCAGAAGTGAAAACTGCGGAACGCTTTGCAGCGCCCGTCAATTCTCACCTCTGAGCGGCCCGGTCGCTCTGGCACCGGACCGCGACCGATTCTCTGATATCTACATACAGGACTAGCGAACACAACTGTCAGAGCTTAGTTTTAAAAGTCATGATTGAATCCTGTCATCCGGCAGGCCGGAGGTGCTTGATGCCCCCAGCCGGCACGGAGACGGAAAATCAATGACCAAGCCGAACGAGTATTAGTACCGGTGAGCTGAACACATTACTGTACTTACACCCCCGGCCTATCAACGTGGTGGTCTACCACGACTCTTCAGGGAGAACTCATCTTGGGATAGGCTTGGCGCTTAGATGCTTTCAGCGCTTATCCTTTCCGAACATAGCTACCCGGCGCTGCTCCTGACGGAACAACCGGAACACCAGAGGTTCGTCAAACCCGGTCCTCTCGTACTAAGGTTTGAACCCCTCAATTCTCCTGCGCCCACAGCGGATAAGGACCGAACTGTCTCGCGACGTTCTGAACCCAGCTCGCGTACCACTTTAATCGGCGAACAGCCGAACCCTTGGGACCTTCTCCAGCCCCAGGATGTGATGAGCCGACATCGAGGTGCCAAACCGCGCCGTCGATATGAACTCTTGGGCGCGATCAGCCTGTTATCCCTAGCGTACCTTTTGTCCTTTGAGCGACGGCAATTCCACATTCAACCGCCGGATCACTTGGACCTACTTTCGTACCTGCTCGACGTGTATGTCTCACAGTTAAGCTGGCTTCTATCCATGTACTCGACACCTGATTACCAACCAGGTTGAGCCAACCTTCGTAATCCTCCGTTACTCTTTAGGAGGATACCGCCCCAGTAAAACTGACCGGCTGCCAGTGTTCCTCAGCCCAGATAATGGCATCGAGGTTAGATTCTCCAATTCCAAAGGGTGGTGTTTCATTGTCGGCTCGGCCGATTCCCAAAAGAACAGCTTCAAAGCCTCCCACTTACGCTAAGCATCGAAACCGAAGAAACAGTGACAGCGTACAGTAAAGGTGCATAGGGTCTTTCCGTCCTGCTGCGGGTAGGCGGCATCTTCACCGCCACTACAACTTCGCTGAGCTCCTCGTTGAGACAGCGGTCAACTCGTTACACGATTCGTGCAGGTCGGAACTTACCCGACAAGGAATTTCGCTACCTTAGGACCGTTATAGTTACGGCCGACATTCACGGGGACTTGGGCTCGGAGCTTCGCCTTGCGGCTAACAACTTACCGTAATCTTACCGCATTGGTCACGTGTCACACCCTATACGTCGTCTTACGACTTAGCAGAGTGCTGTGTTTTTGTTAAACAGTCGGTTGACCCCTTTCACTGCGGCCTGTTGCCAGGCACCCCTTCTTCCGAAGTTACGGGGCTAGATTGCCGAGTTCCTTAACGAGGTTTCACTCACGCGCCTGAGTATACTCTACTCACCCACCTGTGTCGGTTTACGGTACGGGCAACCGGAGATACACGTGCAAGATTTTCTCGGATCATGATTTGCTGGATCCACCTTGGCCGTAGCCTCAGCGTCCCCTTGCGGGCTTGGCATTTTCAATCGCCTTGCCGGCTCCTCACAACCGTCAATTGCACTCTACGCTCCAGCCGGTGCAGGAATATTCAACCTGCTGTCCATCGCTTACGCCCTTCGGCCTCAGCTTAGGTCCCGACTAACCCCGGGAGGACGAGCCTGGCCCAGGAAACCTTGGGTTTACGGCGGACTGGAATTTCAACCTGTCTTAACGCTACTCATGTCTGCATTCTCACTTGTGTGGACTCCACAGTTGCTTACGCTCCTGCTTCAAGGCCCATACAACGCTCCCCTACCACGCGAAACCGGCGAACCGGGATCACATCCAAAGCTTCGGTATACCGCTGATCGCCAATCATTTTCGGCGCGAGATCACTCGATGAGTCAGCTATTACGCACTGTTTAAATGATGGCTGCCTCTAAGCCAACATCCTCACTGTCTAAGTAACCTCACATCCTTTCCACTACGCGGTATTTGGGCACCTTAGCTGTTGGTCTGGCATGTTTGCCTCTCGCGCACGAAGCTTATCCCTCGCGCACTGACTCCCAGGTTCTATTGCGCGGCATTCGGAGTTTGATTGAATTCGATACCCTGGTATGGGCTCTAGTTCATCCAGTGCTCTACCTCCACGCATCAACACCTGAGGCTAGCCCTCAAGCTATTTCGGGGAGAACCAGCTATCACCGGGTTTGATTAGTCTTTCGCTCCTACCCACAGCTCATCCCAGAATTTTTCAACATTCACGGGTTCGGTCCTTCAGACACTGTTACGTGTCCTTCAACCTGGCCATGGGTAGGTCACCTCCGCTTCGGGTCTACTGCCAGCGACTTATGGACGCCCATTTCGGACTCGCTTTCGCTTCGCCTCCAGCGCAGAACGCCTTAGGCTTGCCACTGACAATAACTCGCAGACTCATTAAGCAAAAGGCACGCCATCATCCTCGCGGACTTTGACACCTTGTAAGCACATGATTTCAGGAACTATTTCACTCCGCTCACAGCGGTTCTTTTCACCTTTCCCTCGCGGTACTTGTTCACTATCGGTCGCCAATTAGTATTTAGCCTTACGCCGTGGTCGGCGCGGATTCACGCGAAGCTTCACTTAGATCGCGTTACTCAGGAAATCCCTAGGCGTCTTTCGGTTTTCGGTTACGGGCCTTTCACCCTCTGTGGAGCGATTTTCCATTCGCTTCACCTAACGTCCGCACTGCCATATCGGGCTCCTACAACCCCCATAGTAAACTATGGGTTTGGGCTCTTCCGCTTTCGCTCGCCGCTACTGACGGAATCGATTCTCTTTCTTTTCCTCCGGTTACTGAGATGTTTCACTTCACCGGGTATTGCGAACTCTGGCTCTATGTATTCAAGCCAGAGACGCGCAGGTATTAATCCGACGCAGGTTACCCCATTCGGAAATCTGACGGGTCAAAGTGTATTTGCCACTATCCGTCAGCTTATCGCAGCTTATCACGTCCTTCATCGCCTGTTGGCACCAAGGCATCCATCATGTGCTCTTTGTAGCTTGATCAATCTGATGCTCCGCACGGGCCTTGCAAGCCCGGCATTGAGCAAATTCGATAACTGAAACTCGTTAACGGCTCGATCCGATCCGGAGACAAAACTTCGCCTCCAACCGTTTCGAGCCGTCATTTTCAGACTCAGCTCTAAAAGTTGTACTTACTACCCTGTATGTAGATATCAAAGAACCGGCCGCCGATCCAACTCGACAACCGAACCACGGGACCATCTCAACCTTTTAGGGGTCGGTCAGCCCGCGTAAAAACGGGAGTTCACTTCTCGCATCAATTTTCCGTCCTGTCAAGCCCGGTGGGCCTGATAGGACTCGAACCTATGACCCTGCGCTTATCAAGCGCATGCTCTAACCAACTGAGCTACAGGCCCGTTCGGGAATTCGAGGAAACCGTCGCAGACAACATGGAGGCAAGGGGATTCGAACCCCTGACATCCAGCTTGCAAAGCTGGCGCTCTACCAACTGAGCTATGCCCCCGTGGTACCGGGGAATCGGGGTCCGGGCACCTTGCCCGTTCTGATGCGGAGAAGCAAAAACTGAATTGTGCGTTACTCGTCAAAACTTCTTTGGTCCAGCCCCGGTTTCTTTCGATTCCGAGGGCTTAATGGCATGTCATTCCGCGAAGCCGAAGCTTTAGCCATCGACCTATCTGGACATCTGCCCGACCCTGACGGATCGGACGATCGTGCTCTGATTGCTCCTTAGAAAGGAGGTGATCCAGCCGCAGGTTCCCCTACGGCTACCTTGTTACGACTTCATCCCAGTTACTGCTCATAGCGTAGGACAGCTGCCTCCTTGCGGTTAGCGCGCTGACTTCGGCTACAAACAACTTCCATGATGTGACGGGCGGTGTGTACAAGGCCCGGGAACGTATTCACGGCGCCGTAGCTGATGCGCCATTACTAGCGATTCCGGCTTCATGGAGGCGAGTTGCAGCCTCCAATCCGAACTGGGCCCGGTTTTAGTGATTTCCTCCACCTCGCGGTTTCGGTTCCTTCTGTACCGGGCATTGTAGTACGTGTGCAGCCCTGGCCGTAAGGGCCATGCTGACTTGACGTCATCCCCACCTTCCTCCCCGTTTCACAGGGCAGTCTGAACAGAGTGCTCCGGCTTGCGCCGGTTAGCAACAGTTCACAGGGGTTGCGCTCGTTGCGGGACTTAACCCAACATCTCACGACACGAGCTGACGACAGCCATGCAGCACCTGTGCAAATTGTGGATTGCTCCACTCGCTGGCTTTCACCAACTTAGAGATGCATGTCAAGGCCAGGTAAGGTTCTTCGCGTTGCATCGAATTAAGCCACATACTCCACCGCTTGTGCGGGCCCCCGTCAATTTCTTTGAGTTTTAATCTTGCGATCGTACTCCCCAGGCGGCACGTTTAACGCGTTAGCTCCGGCACGGAAGGGGTCGAATCCTCCCACACCAAACGTGCACCGTTTACTGCCAGGACTACCGGGGTATCTAATCCCGTTTGCTCCCCTGGCCTTCGAGCATCAGCGTCAGAAACTGTCCAGTGAGCCGCCTTCGCCGCTGGTCTTCCTCACGATATCTACGCATTTCACTGCTACACCGTGAATTCCACTCACCTCTCCAGTCCTCTAGCCAAGCAGTATCGAATGCAGTTCTGAGGTTGAGCCCCAGGATTTCACATCCGACTTACCCGACCGCCTACGCTCCCTTTACGCCCAATGAATCCGAACAACGCTTGAGGCCTCTGTATTACCGCGGCTGCTGGCACAGAGTTAGCCGCCTCTTCCTCTTCTGATACTATCAAGTCACCCGTAGTTACACGGACAACACTTGTTCTCAAATGACAGGAGTTTACAATCCGAAGACCTTCATCCTCCACGCGGCGTCGCTCCTTCAGGGTTTCCCCCATTGAGAAAAATTCTCGACTGCTGCCACCCGTAGGTGTCTGGACCGTGTCTCAGTTCCAGTGTGGCTGGTCGTCCTCTGAGACCAGCTACCCGTCAATGCCTTGGTGAGCCGTTACCTCACCAACTAGCTGATAGGCCGCGGGCTTATCAAGAAGCGCCAGGTTGCCCCGGCTTTGACGTTGAGCAGATGTCGGCTCTGGTCACATGCGGTATTAATTCGCCTTTCGGCGAGCTATCCCCCACTTCTCGGCAAATTGCCCACGTGTTACGCACCCTTGCGCCACTGGACTGACCCGGTATTGCTACCAATCAATCCCGTTCGACTTGCATGTCTTATCCACGCCGCCAGCGTTCGTTCTGAGCCAGAATCAAACTCTCCGTGAAAAGTTTGCGCCACCCACTGCTAAGGTGGGAGCAAATTCTGACCGATTCCTAATATGCCGGCCCACTCGCTAAAAGTGGCAACCGGACTTTCGGTTCGATCATATCAATCTATTAAATGAATCAAAGAAACCGACGAATAACGCACAATTCAATCTTTGCCTTCTCCCACTCCGATTTCGCGCTTTCGTCAGACCCATTCGCCGCGAGACGCGACGTCGAACCATCAGAGCCAATCTTTCAAAAAACATTTTCGATGTCTACCGGCGTGCCGGGCAGCCGAAGCTGCCTGCATCCACACCAGCCGAACCGATCACCCGGATTTACCGGGCCGCCTCAATCGAGCGAGATGTCGAACTTACCACTCTCAGAACCGCCGTCAACGAGAAATTTCAAACTTTCTTCGCTGCCAGTCTTTCCTCGACAACCACTTCGATCGGGATTCTGCTCCGGTTTCGAGCGAGAGCGAACCTAACATACATTCCGCCAAATGAACGTCAACAGAAAATCTTTCGATTTTTTGCCGTCGAACCGTTGCCCGGAGGCTCGCAGTTCGATCCCGCCGTTTTACCGTCGGGCCACGCTCAATCGAGCGGAGATGCACCGTAGATTCGATCCAAAGAACGTCAACAAGAAAACTTCGTTTTTTGCTGCTGAAGTTCAGCGCCGTTTTCAGTCCCGGTCACCTCGTGAGGCAAGGTAGAGTAAACCGAGTCTCCAAACCGTCAACGCGATTTCTGACGCATTTTTTCAATTTAGTTCTTAAGGCGCTCGGGCTCAGGCAAATCCTTGTGCTCCTGGAGCCATTCCGTGTGGAATGACCCAGGTTTGTCCACGCGCTCGTAGGTGTGCGCGCCGAAGAAATCGCGCTGCGCCTGGAGCAGGTTCGCCGGCAGGCGTTCCTGCCGGTAGCTGTCGAAGTACGCCAGCGACGCGCTGAACGCCGGCACGGCCACGCCGTACTCGGCCGCGGTCGTGACGGCCAGCCGCCAGTTCGGCTGGTTCTTCGTGAGCGCCTCCGTGAAATAGCGGTCGAGCATCAGATTGCCCAGGCCGGGATTGCGGTCGTACGCCTCCTTGATGCGGTCGAGGAACCGCGCGCGGATGATGCACCCGCCGCGCCAGATCGTGGCGATGTCGCCGAAGTTCAGACCCCAGTTGTTCTGCCGGCCGGCCGCGCCGAGCAGGTCCATGCCCTGCGCGTAGGAGATGATCTTCGAGGCGTAGAGCGCGTCGCGCACGGCGTCGATCAGCGCCTGGCGATCGCCCTTGAACGCGTTTGTCGGCGGGGCCGGTCAAGATTTTCGACGCCGCCACGCGCTGCGTCCTTCATGCGACGAGGTGACGCGCGCCTCCACGGCGGCGTTGATCGTGGAGACCACGACGCCCAGGTCGAGCGCGCTCATGATCGTCCATTTGCCCGTGCCCTTCTGCCCCGCCTTGTCGAGGATCATGTCCACGAGTGGCTTGCCGGTCTCCGTCGTCCATCTTGCGTCGAAGATGTGCGTGGTGATCTCGATGAGGAAACTGTCGAGGTCGCCCTTGTTCCACTCGTTGAACACGTCGTGCAGCTCCTTCGGCTCCATGCCGAGGACGCGCGTGAGGATCGCGTACGCCTCGCAGATGAGCTGCATGTCGCCGTACTCGATGCCGTTGTGGACCATCTTGACGTAGTGACCCGCGCCGTCCGGCCCCATGTAGCGGCAGCACGGCTTCGCCGTCCACCTGGGCGGCGATCTTCGTGAAGATGGGCGCGACGATCTCCCAGGCGTCTTTCGGACCGCCGGGCATGATGGACGGGCCTTTGAGCGCGCCTTCCTCGCCGCCGGAGACGCCGCAGCCGAGGAAATGGATGTTTTTCGCGGCGAGGTCCTTGCAACGGCGCTGCGTGTCGGTGAAAAGCGAGTTGCCGCCGTCGATGATGAGGTCGCCCGGTTCCAGCAGCGGCACGAGTTGGTCGATGACCGCATCCACCGGCGCGCCGGCCTTGACCATGATCATCGCCTTGCGCGGGCGCTGCAGCGGCGGCGACGAACTCCTCCATCGTTTTCGTCGGCGATGATGCGCTTGCCCTTGGCGCGACCTTCGCGCGAATTTTCCGTCACGCTGGTGGTGCGGTTGAAGACGGCGACGGAGAAGCCTTTGCTCTCCATGTTGAGGACGAGGTTTTCGCCCATGACCGCCAGGCCGATGAGTCCGATGTCGCAGGAGTCCGTTGCAGTTGCCATATTTAGAAGGAAAGTGTCTTGCGTTTGCGTTGCGGCTCATACCCTAGCAGTCCCAACGCGACGGCAAACAAGATTTTATGCGCTCTCCCATCCGTGAAGTCGTCGTCACGCCGGCGCCGTTGGCGCCGCCCGCCGCGTTTTCGGCGCGACGGCGGGCGGCGTGGTGGATTTTTACGGCGTGGTGCGCGGACAGGAAGGCGCGGAAGGCATCAGCGGGATCGATTACGAGGCGCACCTGGAAATGGCCCGGCATCAGTTCGATCTGCTCGTGCGCGAAACCGTGCGAACGCTTCCCCGTGCATGACCTGATCCTCCACCACCGGATCGGGTTCGTGCCGACGGCGGAGCCCTCGCTGTTCCTGCGGGTGAGCGCGGCGCATCGCGGTCCGGCGTTCGAGGCGGCGCGAGTGGTTCATCGACGAACTGAAGCAGCGCGTGCCGATCTGGAAGCATCCCGTGTCGCAAACCACCGGGTCGGAAGTGGCATTGCGCCGCCGCCGTGCATCCGAACCCATGAATCTGCCCAACCGACTCACGGTCGGCCGGTTCTTTCTGACGATCCTCTTCGTGGTGGTCGCTCAGCGTGAGTTTTCCGTACCATTACGCGCTGGCGCTGGCGTTGTTCGTGTTAGCGGCGCGTCACCGATTATATCGACGGCGAGATCGCCCGGCGATAGGCGCTGATCACGGATTTCGGCAAGCTCATGGACCCGCTGGTGGACAAGATCATGACGGCCGCCGCGTTCGTGTGTCTCGTGCCGCTGAAGGCGATCCCGGCCTGGGTGGCGATCATCGTCATCTCGCGCGAGTTTCTGATCACCGGGCTTGCGGCTGCTGGCGGTTTCCAAGGGCCGCGTCCTCGCCGCCGACCGCATCGGCAAGCACAAGACCTCCTGGCAGATCGCCACGGTCATCTTTTTCCTAGTGTTGTTCGCCTACCGGGAATGGCTGCAACAACACGGTGAAACCGTCGGCGCATGGTGGGACCAATTGAAATCCTACGGCGGCTGGACCGTCAGCGGCATCGCCGTGGGCCTGACGCTCTATTCGGGTGTCGATTACCTCTGGCGGCACCGCGCCATGCTGGAAACGGAGTGAGCCCGGCACAGCCCGGGAGCTACCGTCAGCGGCTTTTTCCCGGCGAGTTCTTCAAAGCGGACAGGATGGCAGTAAGCCCCTCCGCGACCGTCACCGTGAACACGCCGCCGTTCGCTTGCTTCCACTCCGCGTAACCTTCCGCGAAATCGGGGACCGGGCCGGAGGGCTCCAGCAGGGTCGTGACGCTCTGATCGACGGCCAGTTCGGTGAAAGGCATGTGCTGGATGGTGCTGCCCCCGTTTGGGAGCGTGAGGCCGGATATGCCGACGTGGACAATCGTTCCGATGGGCACGCGGCTTTCGACCAGCAGAATCGTGAGCTGCGCGTCCGGTTGATCGGCAGGCGTCTTGAAAGCCCAGACTTGCCCAGGTCGAAATCTGGAAGCAGGCGGCAAGTTCATGGGATGGTCACCCGGTTTAGAGCAACCGCCGAGCCACAGAAAAATCAACCCTGCGCAGGCAGCGAAAACGCGGTGGTTCATCGCCCAAGATACGCGGCGCGCACCTGCGGGTTTTGCTTCAACGCGGCCGACGAGTCCTGAAGGATGATCTCGCCTGTCTCCAGCACGTATCCGTGGCTCGAAACCTCCAGCGCGAGGTTGGCGTTCTGCTCGACGAGCAACACCGTGATGCCGAGCTGCTGATTGATCTCGACGATCTTCTGGAAAATCGTCTTCACCAGGATCGGCGCGATGCCGAGCGAGGGTTCGTCGAGCATCAAACATTTTGGCGCGCCCGTCAGCGCACGACCAATGGCGAGCATCTGCTGTTCGCCGCCGGAAAGCGTGCCGGCGGACTGCTTTTCGCGTTCCTTGAGCCGGGGAAAAATGCTGAAAACGTAGTCGAGGTCTTTGTTCCAGCGCACGCGGTCGTTGAGCCGATACGCGCCCATCTTGAGGTTCTCCAGCACGGTCAGATTGGCGAACACCATCCGCCCCTCGGGCACGTGCGAAATCCCCCGCCCCACGATCTGGTGCGGCGGCAAATGGGTGATGTCCTCGCCGTTGTAACGGATCGTCCCGGCGGACGGCCGCGCCAGACCGGAGATCGCGCGTAACGTGGTCGATTTACCCGCGCCGTTCGCCCCGATCAGCGTCACGATGCTCCCCTCCTCCACCCGGAGCGAAATCCCGTGCAGCGCCGTGATCGAGCCGTAGCGCACCTCGACGTTGTCGAGTTCAAGCATCGTTCGCCGCCTCCGCCGGTTGCTCGCCCAGGTAGGCTTCGATGACCTTCGGGTCGCGCGTGATCGCTTCCGGGTCGCCCTCGGCGATTTTGACGCCGTGATCCAGCACGAAAATCCGCTCGCTGATACCCATCACCAGTTTCATGTCGTGCTCGACCAGCAGGACGGCGATCTCGAACTTGTCCTTGATGAAACGGATCAATTTCGTGAGCCCTTCCTTCTCGATGGGATTCATCCCGGCGGCGGGCTCGTCGAGGAGCAAGAGCTTCGGTTTCGTCGCCAGCGCGCGCACGATTTCCAGACGCCGCTGATCGCCGTAGGACAGGCTCTTGCACTCCACGTCGCGGAAGCGGCCGAGGTCGAAGATGTCGAGCAATTCCATCACCTGCCGGTCAATTTCGCGTTCCTCACGGTAAAAGGACGGCAGGCGCAACAGTGCGTGGCCGAACGTGTGTTTGCAGCGCAGGTTGAACGCCGCCCGCACGTTGTCAAAAACGCTCAGCGACGCGAAGAGCCGGATGTTCTGGAACGTCCGCGCGATGCCCCGGTAAGCGATCTTGTGCGGACGCAATCCGGCGATGCGTTCCCCGGCGAAGGTGATGCTGCCCGTGGTCGGCTTGTAAACACCGGTGATGATGTTGAACACGGTCGTCTTGCCCGCGCCGTTGGGGCCGATCAAGCCGACGAGATCGTGCGCGCCGATCTGCAAGTCGAGTTCGGACACCGCCGTCAGGCCGCCGAAACGGACGGTACAGCGTTGGAGATCGAGCAAGGCGGCCATAATAAGTCTCCGGTCAGGCGGGCTTGGGCACCTTGCGCGTGGGACCGCCTCCGAACGCCCGGAGACCGCCGAACAGCCCCTGCGGACGCAGCAGCATGAGCGCGATGAGGACCAGCGCGTAGATGATCGTGCGGTTGTCGGCGATGCGGCGCAGCCAGTCCGGCAGCCACTCGTATTTGGCGACGAAACGGAGGTATTCGCCCAGCGCGGTCAGCAGCACCGCGGCGAACGTCACCCCGGCCGTGCTGCCCATGCCGCCGAGGATCACCATGACGACGATCTCGATGGACCGCTGGAAGTCGAAGCCGCTCGGGTTGATGTACGTCGTCTCGTGCGCGAACAAGCCGCCGGCGAGCCCCGCGAGGAACGCCCCCGACACGAAAGCCACGACCTTGCGCATCGTGGTATTGATCCCCATCGCTTCGGCGGCCACCTCGTCGTCGCGCACGGTGAGAAACCCACGTCCGTACGTCGAATCGATCAAGCTCACGACGAGGTAAATCGTCAGGGCGGCAACCGAGAACGCCCAGAAAAACGTCGTGTAATGGGGGATGCCCTTATAGCCGGTCGCGCCGCCGACCGCGTCGGTGTTCTGGATGATGACCCGGATGATCTCGCCGAAGCCGAGGGTCACGATGGCAAGATAATCCCCCCGCAAGCGCAGCGACGGCACGCCCACGACCAGCCCGGCCACCGCCGCCGCCAGTCCGCCGGCAAGGAGGACGCACACGAAGAGGACAACGACCGCAAACTGCCCGCCGCCGAACAGGTGCAGCACCGCCTCACCCTTTTCCTTGGACAAATACGCCGACACGTACGCGCCGATGGCCATGAACCCCGCGTGCCCGAGCGAGAACTGGCCCGTGTAGCCGTTGATGAGGTTCAAGCTGACGGCGAGGGTGATGTTGATGCCGATGAAGAGGATGACCTGGAGATAGTATCCGTTGATCGAACCGGAAAACCGCGACAGCACCGCGCTGACCACGATGGCGGCCAGCAGCCAGAGCTTTTTGGAACGCAGGTAGGGACTCACGGCGTGTAGCAGCAAGGCGTCAGACTTTTTCCACCTGCGATTTGCCCAGCAGCCCGGCGGGGCGGAAGAGCAAGATCACGATCAGCACGACGAAGGCGATGGCGTCGCGGTAGTTCGAGAACGACGAACCCGCCACGAACGTTTCCACGATCCCGATGACCAACCCTCCGATAGCCGCACCCGGGATGTTGCCGATGCCGCCCAGCACGGCGGCAACGAACGCCTTGACGCCCGGCAGCACGCCCATCAGCGGGTCGATGCTCGGATTCGAGATCGCCCACAGGATGCCCGCCGCGCCCGCCAGCGCCGAGCCGAGCCCGAAGGTGAAGCTGATGACCGTGTCGAGATTGACCCCCATCAGGGTTGCCGCGGTCGGGTTGTTCGAGAGCGCGCGCATCGCCAGCCCGAGCCGGGTTTTCTTGACGATCAAACTCAGCCCCACCAGCAGAACCACCGTCACCGTGACCGCGATCACCTGGCTGCGCGTGATGGTGAATGCCCCCACGTTTTCCAGCGCGGTGTCGGTGATCAGGTCCGGGAAGGACTTGGGGTCCGCGCCGAAGAGATACTGTCCGCCGTACTCCAGGAGCAGCGACACGCCGATGGCCGTGATGAGCACCGTCAGCTTCGGGCGGTTGCGCAACGGACGGTACGCGAGCTTTTCGATGACGATCCCGAGGATCGCGCAGGCCGCCATCGCCAGCAGCATCACCACGCAGACACCCAACGCGACCTTGAACGTACTGGCGTCCGGGTTGATCGCATACGTGCCGTCCGCCGACACGATGCCCGCGCCGAGCAGCGGCATGATCTTCGGCGTCAACCAGTAACCGCTGAACGCGCCGATCATGAACACGTCGCCGTGCGCGAAATTGATGAACCGCAGCACGCCGTACACCATCGTGTACCCGAGGGCGATGAGCGCGTAGAACGCCCCGAGGGAAATCCCGTTGATGAGTTGCTGAAAAAAATACGTCCAGTCCATGCGTGCCTTTGAAAGCCTGACGCGGTCCGGCTAGCTCGCTTCCCGCATAAACTTACGGCGCGACGGCGGCAACGAATTTGTTTTCCTTGCCGTGGACCTCCAACACGACCGCCGACTTGGTGGCGTTGCGGTTCGGGTCGATGGTGATCTTGCCGGTGACCGCGTCGTAGTCTTTCACGGCCGCGAGGGCATCGCGCACCTTGTCGCCATCGGTCGAGCCTGCCTTTTTGATGGCATCGGCGAGGATCATCATCGCGTCGTAACCCAGCGGGGCCATGCCGTCGGGCAACGCGCTGAACTTGGCCTGATAATTCTTCACGAAGGTCTGCACTTTCGGATTCTGGTCGGCGGGTGAGAAATGCGTCGAGAAATAACAGCCGTCGAGCGAGGTGCCCGCAATTTCCGCCAGCTTCGGGCTGTCCCAACCGTCGCCGCCGAGCAGCGGGACCTTCAGGCCGAGGATGCGCGCCTGTTTGCCGATCAGGCCCGCCTCGGTGTAGTAACCGGGTACGAAAATCGCGTCGGGGTTAGCGGCTTTGATCGCGGTCAACTGCGCGCGGAAATCCTTGTCCTTGCCGCCGCCGCTGTACGACCGCTCGATGACGATCTGCCCGCCGTGGTTCTTGTAATATTCGGTGAAATATTGGGACAGGCCCTTCGAGTAATCGCTCGTCACGTCCGAGAGGATCGCCACCTTCTTGGCGTGCAGGGTATCGAGCGCGAACTTCGCCATCACTGTCCCCTGGAACGGGTCGATGAAGCACACGCGAAAGATGTAGTCGCCGCTCTGCGTGACGGTCGGATTGGTCGAGCCGGGCGAGATCATCGGAACCTTCGCCGACTGGCAGATGGGCGCGGCTTCCAGCGACCGCGAACTCGCGATCTCCCCGATGACCGCCATCACCTTGTCGCTCTGGATGAGCTTGTTGACCGCCGTGGACGGCTGGCCGGGCTTGGATTGATCGTCCTCGACCACCAGCTTGATCTTGCGTCCGAGGACGCCGCCGGCCTTGTTGATCTCCTCGGCGGCGAGTTGCACGCCGTTGTCCGAATTGACGCCGAAAGTAGCCTCGCTGCCCGTCAGCGACGCGTATTCGCCCACCAGAATGTCCTGCGCGGCGGCGCGCGGCGGCGTGGAGAGCAGACTGACGGCGACGGCGGCGCAGGGAACCAACGTGGAAAGGAACGTTCTCGGGTTCGGCATGCGGGTTTTCTACGGGGTCTGGCTGCCGAATGCAACCGTAGAGAAGCCGGGGACGTTAAATCGGCGGTGCGGGCAGCCTTCGGACTGGCGGGAGGGGCGGCGTTCGGCCATCTTTGCGCCAGGCATGATGAGAACATTCGGAGCATTCCACGCCGCCGGGGACGGGGCCTTGTTTTACGGCGAAGTTTTGGACCCGGGCGACGGCGCGGCACCGACCGTGCAACACCTCGCCAAACCGTTCTGGCTCGGCCTGGAACGCACCAGCATCGCGCCGGTCCCGCTCGCCGGGTTGACGGTCGCCGTGCCGGTCGCGCCGTCGAAGGTCATCGCCGTCGGCCGCAATTACCACGCCCACGCCGCCGAACGCGGCGCGGTCGCCCCCACCAGTCCGATGACGTGGCTCCTCGCCCCGAGTTCGCTTTTGCCGCACGAGGGCGTCGTCGAACTCCCGTACCCGCAGCATCGCGTCGATTTCGAGGCGGAACTGGGCATCGTCATCGGCCGGACCGCCAAAAACGTTTCGCCCGCGGACGCCGCCGCACACGTCTTCGGGTACACGACCTGCCAGGACATCAGCGACCGCGACCTTCAGGAGGCGGAAAAACAGTACGCTCGCGCCAAGGGGTTCGACACGTTCACGCCGGTCGGCCCGTTCGTGTACACCGGCATTGATCCGCACGACCTCGCCATCACCTGCCGCCAGAACGGCGAACTCAAGCAGAACGGCCGCACCGCCGAAATGATCTTCGGCGTACCCGAGCTTGTGTCGTTTTGCAGCCAGGGCACGACGTTATTCCCCGGCGACCTCATCCTCACCGGCACCCCGGCGGGCGTCGGCCCGATCAAAGATGGCGACGTGCTCGAAACCTGCATCGGACCGTTTGCGCCGCTCGTCGTCCGAGTGCGCAACGCTGTCTTGTGAACCGTCCGCAAAACGGGCATCTTCAACGCTATGTTAATCAACGACGTGGAGATCGACATGGAAGAGCGCGTCTGGGCGCAGCTTCTTGCCCTGCCCTACTCCATCGGGATGGATGCGGAGGGGCATCTCGTGATGACGCCGCTGCAAGAGCCGGGGTTGACCTTCGAGCAACTGGCCGACACGCACCCGATCTTGCCCAATGATCTCCACTGGAAGGTGGAAACGAACGCCCGCAACCAAATCATCATGAGTCCTCCGCCGAACGAAGACCATCAGGAGTACGGCTACGAAATCATGTCGCTCTTGGGCCGTTTGATGACCGAGGGCCGTCCTTTCTACGAATCCGGCGTCAAGACCGGGGACGGCACCCGCATCCCGGACGTAGGCTGGATCTCCCGCGAACGCCGCCGTGCCAACCGCCAGCGAGGGCAACCCAGCTTTTTCGTCGCACCAGAAATTTGCATCGAAATTCTTTCGCCCAGCAACAGCCGCCGTGAGATTGAAGAAAAGAAGCGGCTCTATCTGGAAGCGGGAGCGCTGGAGGTGTGGACCTGTGGACGTGACGGTACCATGAAATTTTCCGATGCCACTGGCCCGCTGCCCGCCTCCAAGCTTTGCCCCGCCTTCCCCGCCCGGATCAACATCCTCAATTGATCCGCCCCCGCCCTCATGGCCCGCACTTACAAGCTCCACAAGCCCGCCGTCGTCACCAACAACGCCGGCCGACAGATCGACTACGCCGCCGAACTCAACGAGCAGCAGTGCGCCGCCGTTACCGCTGAGCCGGGGCCAATGCTCGTCATCGCCGGGGCGGGCAGCGGCAAGACGCGCACGCTGACCTACCGCGTCGCTTATCTGCTGGAGAATGGCGTCGAGCCGCAAAACATCCTCCTGCTGACCTTCACCAACAAAGCCGCGCGCGAAATGCTGGAGCGCGTTTCCAACCTCCTGCCCGACAGCACGGACGGACTCTGGGGCGGGACGTTCCACTCCATCGGCAACAAAATCCTGCGCCGCCACGCCGAGGCGCTCGGTTTCCGGCGCGGGTTTTCGATCATGGACCGCGAGGACCAGGAAGACCTCATGAAAACGGTCATCGCCGCCGCCGGGATCGACCCGAAGGAGAAACGTTTCCCCAAGGCCGAGGTCGTCGCCGACATTTTCTCAATGGCGATCAACACCAACCGCGCGATCAGCCACATCGTCGATACGAAATACCCGTATTTCCTCGATCAGGTCGAGCAACTCAACGCTGTCCACGCGCGCTATGAGGCCAAGAAGAAGTCCACGAACGCGATGGACTTCGACGACCTGCTCGAAAAGGCCCTCAAGCTCCTGAACGAACACGCCGACATCGCCGAAATCTACCAGAAACAGTTCCAATTCGTGCTCGTGGATGAGTATCAGGACACCAACCACATCCAGGCCGAGTTCGTGGACCGTCTCGCCGAGAAGCACCAGAACATCATGGTCGTCGGCGACGACGCGCAATCCATTTATTCGTGGCGCGGCGCGGACGTGCAGAACATCATCCAGTTCCCCCGGCGCTACCCGGCGGCGCGCACGTACAAGATCGAGACGAACTACCGTAGCGTCCCCGAAATCCTCAGCGTCGCCAACGCTTCCATCGAAGCGAACGAACAACAGTTCCCCAAGAACCTCCAGGCCCACCGCGAGACGCGTTCGGTCAAGCCCGCGCTCATCGAACTTAACGACAGCAACCAGCAGGCGCAGTTCGTCACCCAGCGCATCCTCGAACTGCGCGACGAGGGCATCGAACTCGACGAGATCGCAGTGCTTTACCGCGCGCATTTCCACGCGCTGGAACTCCAGATCGAACTCACCCGCCACGGGGTTCCCTTCGCCATCACGAGCGGGTTGCGGTTTTTCGAGCAGGCGCACATCAAGGACGTGGCGGCATTTTTGAAGTTCGCGTCGAACCACCGGGACGAGGTGGCGTTCAAACGCATCGTGCGTCTGTTGCCCGGCATCGGCGGCGTAGCGGCGGACAAAATTTGGGCGCACTACGAACAAACCCTGCAAGAGCGCGAAACAGTCGATTCGTTCACCGACGCCTTTGCCGGGGCCAAGGTCGGGACCAAGAGCGAGAAGATGTGGAAGCAGTTCGTCCACACGCTCGAAGAAATCGCTCCCGGCGGCAATCTCATCGCGCCGTCGAGCGCCATCGAGAGCGTGGTCGAGGCGGTGTACGACGATTACGCAAAAACCAAATTCCCCAACTACGAGGCCCGCCGCGAGGAACTCAACGTCCTGGCCAACTACGCCCGCCAGTACAACGACCCGGCGGAGTTCCTCTCGCAATTGGCTCTCGTCACCGCGCTGGAGACAGAGGCCGCCATCAACGTCGGCAGCGAGGCGCGCGATACCGAGCGCGTGACGCTCTCCAGCGTGCATCAGGCGAAGGGCCTGGAATGGCGCGTGGTGTTCGTCATCAACCTGACGGAAGGCTCGTTCCCCGGAAACCGTTCGCTGGAATCTCCGGCCGCCATCGAGGAGGAACGCCGCTTGTTTTACGTGGCCGTCACACGCGCCTGCGACGAGCTTTATCTCACCTACCCGTACATGCGTCTGAACGCCGGTTACGGGGACATGTTCCAGCGCCCGTCGCGCTTCCTGCTCGAAGTGCCCACGGAGTTGGTGGAGAAGTGGGAAATCGAGCGGGCGTTTTGAGACTTACTATCACATGACCACTCCTTTTGACAACCGAGAGGGCACCCCTTCACATTGGATTTAATGCTAGGTGATTATCCCTTGAAGACAAGTAAGTGATTCAGTTTGTCGGCTTGATTCGAGCGTTGCTCAATCTTACATTTCTCCCGTCAACTTCTTCAATCGTGCCAGATACGATAAATTTATCCTTTTCTTTGGCAGTTTTCAGGAACGGAACATCGCCTTTATCAAGAGAGATCGTTACAAAAACCGGGGGCGACTTCTTGGTTATAAAATGCACAAATGGCTGGGCGTCTTGAAGCACGCTTGGGCTTACATTGTATAGCTGTAGAGTCCATTTAACTGGCGATCCTGCGAAAGACTTCCCTATGGCATCTTTTTGTAAGGGCAATGCCAATTGGACTTGCTCACATAGACTCTCTGGTGTGAATTTTGAGAAAGCCATATCTGCTGGCGGAGCCATCTTGACCTGCGGAGTGATCGTTACCGTTGCTGTCGGTATCGGCACGATTACCGCCAGTGAATTTGCCGTTGGAGCTGATAACTTCGGCACGGAAGGTACTGGAGTTGTCGGTGGTGGGAGTGCTATTTGCGCTGGCGTAGTTGACGCTTGTGCCGTTCGGACCTGCTGTTTTGGTGATTGCTGGTTTCCTAATGAAGCGTATGCTAATACCGTCAAGGCAGAAGCTGCCAAAATCAAACCGAGCGCAACAGTCGCCGCCAGGAATCTAGATGCCTTCCCTCTGAAACGAAGTTCGGCATACACCCAATACGAAAGCCATAAAATCCCTAACCCTAAAATGGATTTAAATCCGAGCGTATGAGCATCATCATGAAGAAGTACCTCTACAACTACAATAACAAGAACTCCGCTCCCGAGGTTGGCGGAAGTGAATCGTCTGTGAATTGGTGGAGCGGCTACCTTCTTGTCTTCTACATCGGGTTCGGTTTTGGATGCGGAGTGACTGTTATCATCGCTCACCTCCGATAAAGTGAATACTTGAAGATCGTCTAGACTGATGAGGTACTCTGAAACGGTTTTGATAGTACCTATCACTAAGAGTTCGTCATACTTTTTTTCCGTTTTTAACAGCAGGGTGTTTTTTGATGAAATCTTACCGGCAACAAGGATGAATGGATTATCCTTCGACACCTTGAAAACCACGTTACCTCCGCTCGTAACATCATACAAAAGCAGCTTCCATTTAACCGGAATTCCGATGAACCCGCCCGCGACCGCTCCTTTCTGGAAGGGGGTCGCCGCTTCAATCGCGGCGCAAAGTTCGCTTGGAGTGACTTGCGAGAATTGTTCTTGGGGCATAGAACTACATTCTTATGGGGGAAAAAACGTCGTTCACGGACAAGAAAAAGGTCGGGAAGAAACTTGGCAAGCTCCTGAAAAAGAAGCCTGCCAAGGAAAAGAAACCCGTGGGGGACAAGGCCATGTTTGACCTGCTCACGACGCGGGCTGCTCGTTCAACTGCGAAACAACGTGGCGAAACATCGGAGCCGAAGACTTCCGGCGATTGAACCGGAACGCGTATTCGTCGGCATACTTCTGCAAATGCTTCTTGGAAACATGGTGATGCGTGCCATCAATCGACCGCTTCATCTGACTCCAGAACCCTTCAATGTTTTGCGTGTGAACGTCGCCCTTCGTCCACTGTTCCGCGCCGTGGTTCACAGTGTCATGCTGATAGCCCAATTTTGTCAGGCCGTGGTACGCGCCGTACTCGTCAGTCATGATCTTGGCCGTCTCTTTGTCAGCCGTGACCGCCAGAAGGTTCTCAGCGGTTTCGGCGTTGGCATGACTGACAACGAACGGGGCGACGTTGCCACCGCGTTCCAAGGCCGCAACCACGATAGTCTTGCCAGCGGCTCCACGGCCCCGCTTGCCCTGTCGTTTGCCGCCGACGTAAGTTTCGTCCACTTCAACGGTCCCGGTCATGGTGGCGACTTCCTCGCTCATCAACTCACGAATCTGGTGCATCATGCGCCAAGCGGTCTTGTAGGTGACGCCGATCTGGCGTTGCAGTTCCAAAGCGGCGACACCGTTCTTGCTATTGCTCATGAGGAACATGGCGTGATACCACGTCTTAAGGCTCGTGCTGGACTTGTGGAAGATCGTGCCAGCAGTCGGGTAGACTTGGAACCCGCAGGGGCAAGCGTAGGAGCGACGGCCGGCGACTTGGCTCCACATGTTCATTCGTGTGCATTTCTCGCATGTCAGGCCGTTTGGAAACCGCTTGCGGAAAATATCCGTCAACACTGCCGCATCATCCGGGAACGCTTCGGAGTGCTGCTTGAACGTGTACGCCTCAACCTTGACCCTGAATTGCTTCCGTTTCACTCGCATAACGCTAAACTAGCCCCAACTTTACTTGTCGTCAAGGGATAATCACCTAATGCTATTACACGATGTTACTAAGCAAAAGTCTCAATGCATGCATCCTACGAAAGTAGTACCAAAACACTCATAGACTTTTCGACGGAGCAAATCATCGCAAGACGGCGCAGCGTAGATTGCGTACGGGCCAACCTTGAGAGAAAACGCATAGTCATAAGGAGCATCTAGATCAATGGTATCTTTGGTGAAGAACGAGCGTCTTGTCCTTGCATAGAGTTCATCTCCAAGTGTCATCTCCAAGTTCTCGTCGTAACCTGAATTCGGACCAGCTTTCACCCTTTTGTTGATTGCACCAAGCTTTTCTAGGAGTCGTGTGCTTAAAACGTGGGCTAAACAATCGGCCAGTTGAATGCCAAGCACAGTAGCAGAAGATTGTCCCCATCGAAACGCTACGCGATCAAGCTCTTCCGTATAGTCGAAGGGCTTACCTTCCTCGATGCCCTTGTCAACGAATGCTGTGATCTGATCAGCGACAATATTGTTGGCATGAATGACCTTTCCCAGACCTGTCATAATGTGCCCTCCGAGCGCCGAACGATCTGAGTAAGGACAGACCACTAAGGCAAGCTTGATATGTCTTGCAACTCTTAACAGTTCATCTCTAATTAACCGCAGAGTTGAGTTCTGGTCGTGGCGGCCGGAACTCTTGTATTCGTCCTTTCCAGATTCGAGGCCGTGTGCAGCCAAAACTTCGACAATGCGGTGGTCAATACAGTCTTTAGCGTAAACAATCGCAGCAAGAATAAATTTTCCTCGTTTGTGAATGCTTTCGTCTATGTAAAAGGAGTTTTCCATGTTGGTTGAACACGACGAAATCAAACCTCGCTCGGCACGTTGGGATAGCTGCCCAGCACCTTGAAAAAGCTGCACCGCGCCTCCAACGCCGCCAACGCACCGACGAGCGCCTCGTCTTGCCGGTGGCCTTCCACGTCGGCGAAGAACACGTATTCCCACGCCTTGCGTTTGGACGGGCGGCTTTCGATCTTGCTCAGGCTCACCCCCGCGCTTTGCAACGGCTCTAACGCGGCGAACAAAGCGCCGGGTTGATCCGACACCCCGAACAGCAATGAGGTCCGGTCGCGCCCGGTCGGCGGACAATCGCTCTGGCCGATGACCAGGAAGCGGGTGGCGTTGTCGGGCTGATCCTGCACGGCGGCATCGAGGATCGTCAGGCCGTGGAGTTCGGCCACCATCTGGCCCGCGAGCGCGGCGGCGTCGTCCGATCTGGCGGCCATTTCGCCGGCGTCCGCGGTGCTGGCGACCTCGATCAACTCCGCGTTGGGCAAATGCATCCGCAGCCACAACCGGCATTGCCCGAAGACGTGCGGATGACTGTAAACGCGCCGCACCGCCTCGCGCCCGACGCGGGCCATCAGGTGATGCTCGACCTTCAACGCCACCTGCGCGCAGATGCGCAGGTCGCTCTCGATGAATACGTCGAGCGTATGCGTGACCGCACCCTCGGTGGAGTTTTCGATGGGCACGACCCCGTAATCCGCCCGGCCCCGCGCCACGTCGTTGAACACGTCGGGGATGCTCGCCTGCGCCCGGTAGCGCACGCTCGCACCGAATTTCCCCCGCGCCGCTTGGTGCGTCCAGGTGGCCTCGGGACCGAAATACGCGATGGCGAGGTCTTTTTCCAGCGCCAGCGACGCCGACATGATCTCACGGTAGATCGCCCGCAGACTCGCCGTCGGCAGGCGTCCGCCGAGGTCAGCGTTTTTTGCGGCGAGGCCCTGCAAAAGCTGTCCCTCGCGTTCGGGCGCATAGATTTCGAGGCCGTTCGCTTTCTTCACCTCGCCGACACCGTGCACGAGGTCGGCGCGTTCGTTGAGCAGGCGGATCAACTCGGTGTCCACCGCGTCGATGCGTTCTCGCAAATCCTTGAGGTCCATCGGGCCGGAAAATAGCACGAACGGGGCCGGAACGCCGCGTCTACGACGATGGCGTGGGCGAGTGCTCCGTCGGGACATCCCCGGCGGCAGGCTCGGCCGGGGGGGGCGCGGGGGTGGGTTCGGAGCTTTCCTGCCGCGCCAACAGCGTCTGGCGCAATTCGTCGAACGCGGGCAATTCATTCACGTCCTTCAGCCCGAAATGCTCCAGGAAAAGCTGCGTGGTCGCGTAGAGCAGCGGACGGCCGGGCAATTCGGCGCGCCCGGCGATGCGGACCAGGCTGCGGTCAAGCAGCGTCTGGAGGACGCCGCCCGCATCCACGCCGCGCACGGATTCCACTTCCGCGCGCGGCAGCGGTTGGCGGTAGGCGATGATGGCGAGGGTTTCCAGCGCGGGCGCGCTCAACCGCGCCGGGCGACTCTCGGGGAACAGTTGCCGGACCCAGGGCGCACAGGCCGGGGAACTGTTGAGCTGCCAGCCGGCGACGGTCTCGGCGAGTTCGAAGGCGCGTTCGTCCTGCCGGTAGCGGGCCGCGAGCGACGCGAGGGCCGCGAGCACTTCCTGCTCCCGGCTGCCGGCCAAGATCGCCGCGAACGGTTCCTCCGTGTATTCCCCGGCCGACTTTAGGGCCCCGCGCATCTCGGCCACGGTGAGGGGTTTCGGGGAAGCGAACAAGAGGGCTTCGAGCACCTGCGACAACGTCATTGGACAAAAGGAAAGACACACTGCGGCCGACCAACGGAAAAGCCCACGACTAAACCACCGTTCGACCGCCCGACGCAAACTCGAATCGCGTCCGTCGATCTCCGGGGGCACATCCTCTGCTTTACAGACGCCGTGCCCGCCGCCGCCCTGAAACCGCCCGCCGCACCCGCCTTGCAACGCCCGCCCCGGCCGATGCCGACGTGGGTGGGAACCGCCGCGCTGGCCGCTTACGCCGTGGTGGCGTGGGTCTACCTGCTGTCGTTCCCGGAAGACCCGCTTCTGCCTGGCCTCGACCAGGCGTGGTCGGCCATCGTCACCCGGGCGGGCGCGGAACACTGGGCGTTTGGCCGCGAGATCATGCTGAACTACGGACCGTGGGCGCACCTCGGCACGGGCTTCTACTACGCGCCGTTGTTCATGACCGCTTATTTCTTTCAATTGGCGTCGAAACTCGTGCTCGTCGCGCTGATTTGTCGGGTGGGACGGGCGCTTCCTGCGGCGATGCGTTGGCCGTTCTTCGCCGCTAACCTCGTGATCGGCATCCTCGAATGGGAATACACCCAGACGCTGGCCATCGTGTACGCCGGCTGGTTGACGAGCGAGGACCGCACGCGCACGGGTCGGGTGATCGGCGGGGCGGGCATCGTGTTGGCGGCGGCTTCGGGGTTGATGAAGACGTTCTATCTGGGGTTCGGCCAGGGGGTGTTCGCCTGCGTGCTCGCCCGGCACGTCCTGCGCGGCCGGGGACGGTGGAGTGCCTGGCTGGATGGAATCTGGCCGCTGGCCCTGTTCGAGACGGGCTTCGGCGTGAGCTGGCTGCTGGCGGGACAACATTTCTCCGACCTGCCCGCGTACCTGCGGGGCACGCTCGCGCTGACCGACGGGCAGTCGCGCGCGATGGGTCTGGACCCGTCACCCGCGGTTTTCTGGCTGTCGCTGGCCATATTCGTCTGGACCGCCGGTCTGGGCGTGATGTGGTTCCGGCGCGGTCCACGCGGGGAACGTCTCGGCGCTCTGCCGCTGGCGGCGGTGTTTGCGGGCGGTCTGTTCATGGCCTGGAAACAGGGACTGACGCGCGCGGACTGCTTCCATGCCTCGGGATATTTCTGCTTCGTCGCGGTATTCATCACCGCCGTGCCGCTTTTCTTCGACCGCCGTGCTCACCTGCCCCGGTGGCATGCGGCCAGCGTCACCGGAGTCTGGTTGCTTGCCGCCGCGGCGATGGGAATAGCCCGGCCCGCGGAGGAGACGCTTCTCGTGCAGGAACTCATCTCCCGGCCCGTGCGCAACCTGGGCATCCTCTTCGCGCCCGCCGCCGAACGCGCCCGGCTCGATGCCCTCGTCGAGGAGGTGCGCGCCCGCCACGCCCTCCCACAGACCCGCGCCGTCGTCGGCCGCGCCCGCATTGACGGCTTCGGCACAATCCAGGGTCTCCTCGTGCTCAACGACCTGAACTACGCTCCCGTCCCGACGCTCCAGGGCTATCTGGCGTACCCGCCGTATCTTTCGGCGCTCGATGCCCGTTGCTATGCCCCGGGCCGCGCGCCGGAGTTCGTTCTCTTCGAGGTCAAACCCATCGATGGCCGCTGGGAAAGCCTCGACGGCGCGGTCCAACTGCGCGAAATCCTCTGGAACTACGAGCCGATCCTGGTCGAAAAGAATGCTTTCCTGCTGCGCCGCAAGCCCGAGGCGCTGTGTTCCTCCCCGCAACCCGTCCTCCAGCAACAGGGCGAAATCGGTTTCGACACCCCCCTGCCCCTGCCCCCCGACGGCGCGGATTGGTGCGAACTGGAAGTCCACCGCACGCTGTTCGGCCGGTTGCTGAGTTTCCTTTACCATGAATCCGCGCTCACCCTGGAAACAACGATGAGCAATGGCAACACCCGGTTCACGAGCCTGCCGCCGATCATGGCGCAAGGGGGATTTCTGCTGCGTCAACCCGCCCGCACGGCGGACGATCTGGAATGTTTGTTCGCCGGGACGCCGGTCCAGTACACGGTGACTTCGATCCGGCTCGGTGGCGATGGGATGATGCGCGCCTCGGTCGGCGAAACGATCACCTACCGGTTCTACCGCCTCGACCCGCCGCGTTTCGCTACGGACTGGCCGTCGGTGCCGTTGTGGGGACCGCTGCGCGAGCCGCGATTATAATTTCCCCGGTCAGGTCAGGCTGCTCGACGCGCAACTGCTGGAGGCGCACGAGTTCCAGCAGCGCCAGGAAGGTGACCACCATTTCCACGCGCGACGTGGCCGGGGCGAAGAGTTCGGTGAACGCCAGCCGCTGCCCCCGCGCCTGGGAAATCAGCGTACGCAACCGCTCGATCTTGTCGGCCACCGTGTGGCTTTCCTCGAAGATGACGGTGCCCGTTTCTTCCCTGGCATCCTGACGCCGTTCCAGACGCCGGAGCATCCGCTGGAACGCGCCGAGCAGGTCGAACACGCCGACATCGCCCAACGCCAGCGCGCCCGCGAGCGCCTCCTCGGCCTCCGTGCGGTCCGGCGGCGCGGTCGGCGGACGCGCAAAAAGGTCCAGGCGGTTGATCTCCACCGCTTGCAGATGGCCCGCCACGTCCTTGAACTTCTTGTACTCGATCAACTGCCGGATCAGGTCCCAATGCGGATCGTCCTCGTCCGCGCTGTCGTCAGTCCCGGCCGGACGCTGCTCGGGCGGCAGGAGACGGCGGCTTTTGAGGTAAATCAGGTGCGCCGCCATCGCAATGAAATCGCCCGCCCGGTCAAGGTCGGGCTGCGCGACCGCGCCGAGGTAAGCGAGATACTGCTGGATGAGCCGTTCGAGCGAAACCTCGTACAACTCGACCTCCTCCTTGCGGACCAGATAGAGGAGCAGGTCGAGCGGACCCTCGAAGATGTCGAGCCGCACCTGGTAGTCGGCGGCGGACGGGACTTCGCTCTGGGTACTCATGGGCGGGTCGCACTGTAAACACGCGTCGCCCGCCGCGTCGAGGGATTCCCTCGGACCGCTTCTCGAACACATCACTCGACGCCCCGCCGGCCGATTGAGAATATACACTCCCACCTCATTCATGGATCAGCCCAACCGCCTCGCGCACGAAAAATCCCCCTACCTCCTCCAGCACGCGCACAACCCCGTGGACTGGTATCCGTGGGGCGAGGAAGCGTTCGCGCGGGCGCGGAAGGAGGACCGGCCGATCTTCTTGTCCATCGGCTATTCGACCTGCCACTGGTGCCACGTCATGGCGCACGAATCGTTCGAGGACCCGAAGACGGCGGCCGTGATGAACGAACTGTTCGTCAACATCAAGGTGGACCGCGAGGAACGCCCCGACGTGGACCGCGTGTACATGACCTTCGTGCAGGCGACGACCGGCAGCGGCGGCTGGCCGATGAGCGTCTGGCTGCAACCCGACCTCACGCCCATCGTCGGCGGCACGTACTTCCCGCCGGATGACCGTTACGGGCGGCGCGGGTTCGTGTCGGTCTGCCGGACGGTCGCCGACGCGTGGCACGACCAGCGCGAAAAAGTCATGGCCCAGGGCGAACGCATCCTCGGTGCGTTGCGTGCCCACACGCAACCGGACGCGCCGGCCGTATCTACGAGCGCGGAGGACAAGAAGCCGATCACCGACACGATGCGCGAGGCGCTCCGGCCGTTCGTTTCGACGTTTGACCCGGAATGGGGCGGGTTCGGCGAAGCGCCGAAGTTCCCGCGGCCCGTCACGCTGGCGCTCCTGGCGCGCATCCACGCGCGACTGGCGAAAACACATCCCGCCGACAGCGCGCAAGCCCGGGATATGATGCTCGCCACCCTCGACCACATGGCGGCCGGGGGGATGCACGACCATCTCGGCGGCGGGTTCCACCGGTACTCGGTGGATCGTTATTGGCACGTCCCGCATTTCGAGAAAATGCTTTACGATCAGGCGCAACTTGCCGTGGCTTATCTGGAGGCTTTTCAGATCACCGGCGACCATCGGTACGCCGACACCGCGCGAGACATTTTTGATTACGTCTCGCGTGACCTGACCTCGCCGGAGGGCGGGTTCTTCTGCGCCGAAGATGCCGACAGCCTCCTCGCCGCCGGGCGGCCGGAACACGCCGAGGGCGCTTTTTACGTGTGGACGAAAGCCGAGATTGAGGCAGCATCGACGCCCGAGGAGTCGGCGGCCTTTTGCGCACACTACGACGTGCTGGCGAACGGCAACGCGCCGGCGGGCAGTGATCCGCATGGCGAGTTCACCGGCAAGAACATCCTGTTTGCCCGTCCCGGAACCATCGAGTCTGAGGAAGGTGCGATGCTGCGAGCGGCTGGCCGGAAGCTGTTCGATTTGCGCGCCGGGCGTCCGCGTCCCCACCTCGACGATAAGATCGTCACTGCCTGGAACGGCCTGATGATCTCGGCGTTCGCCCGCGCGGGCCAGATTCTCGGCGAGGACCGCTACCTGCAAACGGCGGTGCGCGCCGCCCGGTTTGTGATGGAGAAAATGTGCCGCCCCACGGACAACGTTCTCCTGCGCTCCTATCGGCAGGGTCCGGGCGCGGTGGAAGGATTTTCCGACGATTACGCCTTTTTCATCGCCGGTTTACTCGACCTTTACGAAGCAGCGGCCGATCCGCAGTTTCTCGCGCTGGCCGAGCGGCTGCAGGCCAACCAGGAGAAGCTTTTCGCTGATCCGGTCGGGGGTTATTTCGCCACCAGCGACGCGACGCCAGCGTGCTCCTGCGGCTCAAGGAAGAACACGACGGTGCGGAACCCGCCGCCAGCAGTGTTGCCGCCCTCAACCTCACCCGCCTGGCGGCGCTGACCGGCCGGGACGAATACCGCCAGCGCGCCGAAACGACAGTCGCGGCTTTTCGGCGCGGCGCAAAACCCGTGCGCACCGCGCAGACGATGCCCCTGATGCTTGCCGCCGTGGACAGCCTCGCGCAACCGCCGAGACAGGTCGTCATCGTCGGCCCGCGCGACCGCCAGGACACGCGGTCGCTCCTCGCGGCGGTCCACCGCGCATTTCGTTCCCGACAAGGTGGTGCTTTTCGCCGACGGCGACGACGGTCTCAAAGCACTCGCCCAATATCACCCCTACCTCGAAAACGCCACGATGCAGGACGGCAAGGCGACGGCGTACCTCTGCGAGAACGGCGCGTGTCAGTTGCCGACGACCGACCCTGACGTGCTCGCCCGCCGGTTGGCGAACCAGAACGGCGCGTAGAAAATCGTGTAGAACACCAGCGCCATCGCTTCCAGCGTCAGGATGTACCACGGCCACGGGCCGAACCAATCCAGCAGCGAACCGTGCGGCGGCTTGGCGGCGAGATACCCAAAGTTGGGGTTGTGGTCGCGGAACAGCCAGTTCACCGCTCCGGCGCTCACCATGTAAATCTGGCTGCACGACCACACGCGCAGCACCGCCCCCGGCCGAGGGCGCATCCCGAGTCCCCACGTCAGAAACAGCACCGAAATGATGATCCCGCAGTGGCCCACGAAAAAGCTGATGAAGAGCGGGTTCAGCGGGCGTCTCGGTGGTATCCGGTGTCAGCACCGCCTGGAACGTGCCGCTCAGTCCCCAGAGGTAGGCGAGTTCGTACGGTAGTTGTCGGCGTCCTACCAATGCGACGATGACGGCGAACGTCGCCCAGTCGCAAAGGTGCATCGGCAAGCGCGTTGGCCCAATAAGCGATCTTGCCGACGTGATACGCCCAGACCAGCACGAAGATGCGGTCGAACAGCAGGATGGCAGCGAGCGTCAACGCCAGCACGCGCGCCAATTGTGGTCGTTGTTCGCGCCGCGTCAGACGGCTCAACGCAAACGGCAGCGCGAGCGTCACGAAAAGAATCGCAAGGTGCAGCCCGCCGAAGAGGGCGAACTTCCGCGCCGGCGTGTCAGCGGCGTCGGCGCAAAACGCAAAACAGAGGTTGGACATCGATGCGTCGCGCGCTTCAGGTTCAGAATTCCCAACCGTTGCCGTCAGTAGGGTCCACGGATGTGCGGCGCGACCCTCTCGCGGTAGAAGAACCGAATTTGCGCGTGCAATTCCGGCGAGAGCGGCGGCGCGGCCGAGGCGGCGGCGTTGTCTTGCGCCTGCTGCGGACGACTCGCTCCGGGAATGACGACCGTCACGGCGTCGTGGTCGAGAATCCACCGTTGTGCCCAGAGCGGCATCGACTGGTCCTTGGGTCCGAAGTAGCGCAACTCGTCGGCCAGTTCCACGCCCTTCTCAAAGGGCAGACCCGCAAAGGTCTCGCCGACGTTGAACTTCTCGCCGTTGCGGTTGTACGTGCGGTGGTCGTTGGTCGAAAACTTCGTCTGTTTGGACATCTTCCCGCCGAGCAAGCCGCTCGCCAGCGGCAGGCGCACGATGATCGCCACGTTTTTTTCCTTCGCCTTCGGCAGGACGACTTCGGCGGGTTTCTGGCGGAAGATGTTGAAGATGATCTGCAACGACGCGAGCCCTTCCTGCTCCAGACACAGGAGGGCTTCGTCCATCGTCTCGACGCTCGCGCCGAACGCCTTGATCTTGCCCGCCGTTTGCAGGTCGCGCAGCCAGCCGAAAATCTCTCCCTGCCGCAGCACTTCTGTCGGCACGCAGTGGAGTTGCGTGAGGTCGAGCGCCTCGACGCCCAACCGTTTCAGCGAGGCTTCCGTCGCCGCGCGCACACCGGCGGCGGTGTATTTGTCCGGGTAGAGCGCACCGGTCCGGCCGAGTTTGGTGGCCACGAAGAAATTACACCCGCTCCGGTCCTTCAGGAACGCGCCGACCAGTTCCTCGCTGCGGCCTCCGCCGTACACGTCGGCGGTGTCGAAGAAGGTCACGCCCGCTTCCGCCGCCGCGTCGAGGATACGGAAAGCCGTGCGGTCATCGACCTCGCCCCAGTCCGAACCGCCGAGCTGCCAGCAACCCAGTCCTATTTCCGAAACTTGCCGGCCGGTTCCATCGAACAATCGTTTTTTCATAGCGGGGGAGAAAGCTTGCCCGACAGTCCTATGCCGAAAACCCGCGCAGGGCAAAATCGAAAAAAAGCGGTGTGTCATCGCCGCCGGTCAATACCGGAGCACCTTGGCGAAAAACTGCCGGCTGGCTTCCTCGCGCGGCGCGTCGAACACCTGCGCCGCCGGCCCGGATTCCACGATCCGTCCGTCGGCCAGCAGCGCCACCTGGTCCGCCACGCGGCGCGCGAAACCCATCTCGTGCGTGACGAGCACGAAATCCCGGCCCTCCTCGCGCAGTTCCTCGATGATTTCCAGCACGCCGCCGGTCATCTCGGGGTCGAGCGCGCTCGTCGGTTCGTCGAAAAACAACAGCCGCGGCTTGATGGCGATGGCCCGCGCGATGGCCACCCGCTGACGCTGCCCGCCGCTGAGTTCGGCCGGGCGTTTGTGCGAATGCGTCTCCAGCCGGAACCGCCGCAACGCCGCCATCGCGGTTTCGCGCGCGGCCGGCACGGAGAGACCATGCACCTTTTCCAGCGGCAGGGTGACGTTTTCCAACGCGCTGAGGTGCGGGAAGAGATTGTACGCCTGGAACACGGTGCCAACCGTGCGCCGATGGCGGATCAGCGCGTCCTCGCGGTAGACAACCCGCTCGCCGTCGATCTCGACGCGGCAACCCGTTCCAGGGTCAGGATATTCCAGACCCGGCGAGGATGCGCAGGAACGTCGATTTGCCACCACCCGAAGGTCCGACGAGCACGAGCGTCTGCACGGCCTCGAAATGCAGCGAGATGCCGTCGAGCACGCGATGGTCTCCCGCGAAGGTCTTGCAGAGGTTGTCAATGTGGAGCCTCATCCCGTGATGCGCTAACCCTTCCGAGCAGGCAGCGCAAGCTGCCAGTCGTCATCAAGGTAGGGATGGCTCTCCGAGCCGTCCCAAATGTTTCTGGCAACGTGCACTGTGCGCACGGAGATTATCCAAGCCAATCTTGGGACGGCTCGGAGAGCCATCCCTACCTTGTTGACGACGCCGCTGGCGCGGCGGGAGATCATTTCGCAATGATCTGCCCGGCAGCAAAGTCGTAGAAATAACGGATGCCGTTTGTGTTGTAGTGACCCGCCTGGGTGGGGTCCGGATAATAGTAGAGCACCGTGTTCAAGTTGAAGTCGTACAGGTATGGGAATGGAAAGCTCGGACTCGTGTAGAAGAAGCCTTGGCTTTTGAAGTCGTAGAAATAGACGCCTGCCTTTTCATCGGCCGCGTCGAAGAGATATTCGTAACCCAGGTCGAAATGGTAAAGATAGCGCGGATCACTCAGGTAAGCATAGTAGCCGAACGGATTTCCGGTCGGGAGCGAGAGATAATAAACGCCGTTGGACAGCGCCGTTTCACCGCTGAAAAAAGACGGGTGCGTCGGCGTAGCCGTTGCCGTCAGAGCAACCGGACCCTGTAGATAATAGTTTTGCGTGGCCGTGATCCACCAACCTCCGTCCGTCGGCGGGTTGCCGGTCCCGGCTGTGCTGTCGCCCACGCCCGCGCCGAAAAGCGCCACTCTGACGCCCGCGTCCGCGGCCCGCTGCATCCCCGAGCCCCACGTGATCGTCGCACCATTCGTGGTCAGGTTCGCCAGCGGGTCCGCATCCGCGCCATTGGTCGCACCTGAGAAGTAATCGAAGCGGTTACCCATCCCCGGGCTAAACGTATCGCCGTAGAAAAACGCGGGCGCGGAATCTTCGTAGTGCTGGTACGTGTTCGCCAGATTTGCGAACAGCCCGCCCTGTGGGTTGACCAGCGAGGAAGCGTTGATGTGGCCGACGGGAAGCTGCCAGAGCGTGACCGGCAACTTCGAGGTGTCGTGCATCGCTTGCACGAACGTCAGGTAGTTATTCCAGAGCGTCTGGCTCCAGAACCAGGTCGAGTTGCCAGGGTTCGCGGCAGCCCCGGCTTCCGCGCCGGCGTCGAGGCCGTATTTATCCACGGAAACGAACGACGCACCGTAACTCGCCACGCCGCATTTGAGATAATAATTCGTCTCCGCGACGGCCTCGTCGTAGATCGCGGGACGACCCGCGGCGATGCCTAACCGGGTGGCGTTTGCGCCGGTGGTGTCGTTCGGGATCGGTTCATCGGTGAGGTGCATCAGGCCGAGCGTACCCGAAGGGCGTGTCCAGCCGCCCGCCGGGTGGCCCCAGAGCGCAAACTCCCACCCGAAGTACGCGTGCGGCAGGTTTTTCGAGAACAGGTAATTCACGGCCTGGACGTAACCCGTGATCGTGTTGGGAAACTCCGGGTCGACGCCGTGCGCCAAGACGCCGGCCGTGTAAGCGGCATCGGTACGCGCCGGGAACGTGGTGGGATCGACCCCGTTCTGGGCGAGGTAACCGATGAAATCCGGCTCGATGACGATGCCGACGGTTTCGTCCGGAGCCTCGTCGTTCACGAGGTCGCACATCCGCTTGAGGTCGGTGAAATATCCCGCCATGAAGTCGGCGTTCTGCGCGTTCGCGGTGTCCGTGGTGAAACTGTCGCCGGTGCCGTCGATGTTGTACCAGACAAAGAACGGGATCATGCCGAGCTTGAGGCTTTCGCGGACGTAGCCGTAACAACGCGCACCGGGCGGAGTGGTTTCGCCGTACCAGTTGTTGGGGTTGCCGCCCCAGGAAGTCCAGGTGGGGCTATAAGGGCCGTCGTTGAGATAGATGTAACGCGCGTCCACCCGGGTATTGGAGGTTCCATCGCCAAAGTTGCGCCACATCGCCAAGTCCGTGTCGGTGTCCTGGCTCACCGAACCGACCGCGAGATAATCGGGCATGCCCGGCAGCGACCCGTCGGCCTTGCGCACGCGAATCCCGAGCCAGCGCGAAACATTCGGCGAGGCGGCGGTGTTCGTGATGCGCAGCGACGCGCGTCCCGGCGCGAGGCCGGTGACGTTCAGCGTGCTGCCGTTCAGGGTGAAACCGGCGACACCGGGGTTGTTGGTGGTGACAACGTAGGTGCCGGTCGTTCCACCAATCATCGAGAGCGGGAAACTGACCACGGCCTGGAGCGGGACCGTCAACTGCCGCGCCTGCATGACCGCATCCGGCGACGCGCCACCGGAAGAAAGTGCGCCGATGAGGATCGGGCTCGCGCCGTCGGAAAGGTACGGTGCCGTGGCGCTCAGCGTCGAGCCGACCGCGTTCGTCAGCTTGATCTGGTAGACGTGCGCGGCGTACGGGCGATTGCCGACGTGGATCGTGCCGCTCTGCGAACCGCTGCTCGCGGCGGGCGCATCGCCGGTCGTGTAAACCGCGCCGTCCTCCAGCAGCGTGTACGTCGTCGCCGTGCCGCCGGAATAGACCGCCCAGTTCACATCGTAACCGCCGACGGTAAAATTCGTCAGGACCGAGATCGTCGCCGTGCCCGGTGCGCCGGGGGCCGTCGGTGCTGGCGTCGGTGACGGGGTGCCGCCGGGGTTCGGCGTCGGCGGCGGCGAACCGGCGTTGATGGGCACGCCCTGGCCATTGATCGTCAACGAGGGGGTGGCGGGGCTGCCCGTGTTGCCGTTGAAGCCGAAGGAAATCTGGCCGCCGGCCGGGATCGTGGCGTTGTACGCGGCCGGGGTCAGCGCGTACGGACTGGCGCTCGACGTGGTGCCGACGCCCCACCAACTCGTGAGCGCGTCGGCGGTCGTCAGCGTGCCGGTCCAGCCGGTCACGTCGCCGGTGCCGCCGTTGGCGACGGTCAGGGTGGCCGTGTAGCCGGTCGCCCAGGTCGAATTGACCGTGAACGTGCCCGTGAGCGCCGCGTCGGCCCGACCACCGAGGGCGAGGAAAACAAGGAAGACGCTGCCCACCAGCCAGCCGGACGGACGACGCGAAAAAATTCTCGGGGGAGTGATTCTCAGGTGCATGAACGGGTTGAAAATAGAGCAGTTTTCGTGCATATTTTACCGTCCCCGACACGTTCCCCCTTCCATGAGCAAAAAGCCTTCGTTCGCCGAACCCGTCGCCGCGCCCGAAACGACCGCCGCCACGGCCCGCCAAGCCACGATGATCTGCGCGATGCAGAGCACCGGCCGCATCGGCAAATCCACTTCCACGCAGGTGATCGCCTCGTGGTTGGAGTTCGCCGGGATCAAATGGAGCGGCGTCGATGCCGACCCCGAGCACACGAATTTCTCGGAGTATTTCATGCGCGTGGATCGCCAGCCGATCACCGCGCCGGGTTCGCTCGACGCCATCTTTCGCAACGCCGGGCACCATACGCCCGTCACGCTCGTCGATTTCCCGGCGGGCGCGACGCGCACGGTGCTCGATCATCTCGAAACCCGTCAGACCCTCGACGCCCTCGACGCACGGGGCGTGGGGATCGTGGTGCTCCTTTTCGGCAGCCCGGACCCGACGGCGGAGAGTTCGTTGCGCGAGGTCGTCACGGCGTTGCGCGACCGGGTAAAATACGTGCTCATCCGCAACGATGCGCGTTTTTCCAGCGAGAAGTTCAATGCCTCGCCGGTGGCCGAACGTCTGCGGGCACGCGGCGTGCCGACGATTACCCTGCCCCAGCTCTCGCCCCTGACGCTCAAGGAAGTCGCCGGGCTGGAGAATCAATTCAAGCGCCGGTTGACGTGGGCTGAGGCGCGTTCGCACGTCGGCACCGACTCCCACTTCGATCTCGACAACGTCTTCCGCCGCGTGGCCGCCCAGTGCGAGGACGCCGCCGGAGTGTTGCTGCCCGATCCCGCGCTGATCCAACGCCGGGTCGAGCGGATGCCCGAGAACGAACGCCGGTCGCTCGACAAATTCTCCGACCCGTTGGACTTCGAGTTCTGACCGGCCATCTGCCTGCGCGACGGGCGGGTGAACCCGTCATTTGGCGCTTTGCGGACGGCGGGCAAACGGCTAGAATGACGAACCATGCAGACGCCCGAGGAGCCTGATCCCGACCAGACGCTGTTCTTCAAACGTCGCAAGCAGAAGGTCAATTTCCTGCCGTTGATCGTCATCTGCGCGCTGGTCCTTGGCAGCGGCGCGCTGGTCGTCTGGGCGGTCAACCAGACCGGGCGGCATTCGGTGGACGACCTCGCCGCGCGTAAACCCACGCCCGACCCTTTTGCCGGCCGCAAGGTCATTTCTTCCAACGATCCCCACGCGACCGACAACCCCGCGTTGCAAACTCCCGGCGCGACAGCGTCCGTTCCCCGTTCCACGCCGCCCGCGCCCGTCCCTTCCGGCGACGTGCCGCTGAACCTCGATGTCAACAATCCCGATAACGCCGATACGAGGGCAGAGGTTTTGCGCCGCATCGACGCGATGCCCAACGTGACCCCGCTCAACAAGGACAAGCTGTACGCCAGCGTGGACCACGCTCAGGGCATGGGCCGGGTGTTGACGATCCCGTTTGAAAAAGGCGATGCCGTCGTACGGTCCCCGGAGATCGAGCGGCTCAAACAAGGGTTGGCCACCGCGCAAATCAAGAAACTGGTGGACGATCCGACGGTCGTGTTCGTGATCCTCGGTTACGCCGACCAGAAGGGTAATGCCAAGGTCAACGCCGACATCTCCCAGAGCCGTGCCACGAGCGTCCTCAATGCCCTGCGGGACAAGTGCGGGTTTCAAAATGTGATGCACGCCGTCGCGATGGGTGGTTCGACGATGTTCAGCGAAAAGCAGGCGGACAAAAACCGCGTGGTGGAAATCTGGGCCGTGTTGCCCTGACGGCCGGAGGATGTCCCATGCCCTCGCCGTCCGGCTCTGAGATTTCTGATTCCATCCCGGTGGTCGCACCGGAATGGGACCCACCGCCGCTCTTGACGGTCCTCGCGGGTTTGCCGCCGGATGCCCACGAATTGCGCCGTGGTTCGACGTTCGTCGGCCGTTCGGTGGATGCCGATTGGCAGCTCAAACACCCGGAAGTGTCCCGCCGCCACTGCCGTTTCGATTGGAACGAGGACGGGATGTGCACCATCGAAGACCTCGGGAGCCGCTGGGGCACGAAGATCAACGGCGCGGCGCTTTCCCCGGAAGTCCGCGCGCCGCTCCAACCCGGCGACCGGCTCCAGGTCGGGCCGGTACAGGTATATTTCGGCTACGGTCCGCCGCCCGCCGAACTCGCCGCCGCCGAACGCGAGGCCGGCAGCGACGCCGACGGCGCTCCGCCGATCCGCGGTCCACAGGTACTCATGGGCAGCCGTGAGGTGCGGATAGTTCCGCTCGTCACCGACCGCGTGTGCTTCGGCCGTTCGGGCGAGGTGGACGTGGTGCTCGCCGATCCGGGGATTTCGCGCCAGCATGCGGTCGTCGAGCGCACGGCGACCGGTTTTCAGGTGACCGACCTGCGCAGCCGGGCGGGTTCGCTTATCAACGGACGGCGCTTCGAGACGCATCCGCTCGTCATCGGCGACCTGCTCCAGATGGGGCCGTTCTTTTTCCGGTTCGACGGCCGGGCGCTCGAACGCACCACCGGCCTCGCCGGGGTGGAAATCGACGCGCGGGCGATCCGGAAATGTTACGGCGCGCAACGGATTCTCGACAACGTGACGTTGCGCGTGGACCGGGGGACGTTCGTCGGCATCCTGGGTCCTTCCGGGGCGGGCAAAAGCTCGCTGCTCAACGCCCTGACCGGCCTGCGGCCCGCCGATGCCGGGTCGATCCGTTTCGACGGCGCGGACCTCTACCAGGAATACGACCGGCTGCGCTCGCTCCTGGGTTACGTGCCGCAGGACGACATCGTGCACCGGGAGCTGACCGTCACCGAAGCGTTGTTCTTCAGCGCCCGGCTGCGCCTGCCCGCCGGCACGCCGGAGGTTGAACTCCGCAAGCTCGTCGCCCAGACGGTCGAACGCCTCGGGCTGGCAGCGCAGGCCCGCGCTCGCATCCAGACGCTTTCCGGCGGTCAGCGCAAGCGCGTGAGCGTCGGCGTCGAATTGCTCGGACGGCCCGCCGTGCTTTTCCTCGATGAACCCACGAGCGGGTTGGACCCGGCGGCGGAGTTCAAGATGATGGGCCTCCTGCGCAGCCTCGCGGACGGCGGCTGCACGGTGGTGTGCACGACGCACGTCATGGAGAACGTCTTCCTCACCGACCGTCTTTTCATCATGACGGGCGGACGATTGGTGTTCGCCGGAGATTCGGCCGAGGTGCGGGAACATTTCGACGTGCCGAAGCTGACGGGCCTGTACGACCGACTGGGCGAACGCTCCGCCGAGGAGTGGCGCGAGGACTTCCGCCGCCGCGCCCACGGCGACGTACCGCCCACCCCCGCAAACGCCGCCGTCATCCCCGCGCATCCCGCCCGGCACGCGCCACGGGCCAATCCTGCCACCGCCACCCTGCCGGTCCTGCTGCGGCGGCAGTGGGCGATTCTGCGTTCGGACTGCGAAGAATTTCCTGATCCTCTTCGGTCAGCCGCTGCTCATCGGGCTGCTGGTCGTATGGGTGACGGACGACGTGTCGCTGAGCCTGTTTTTCGCGCATCTGGCGACGTTGTGGTTCGGTTGTTCCAACGCCGCGCAGGAGATCGTGCGCGAGATGCCGATCTACCGGCGCGAACGCATCGTCGGCCTCGGACGCCACGCCTATCTCCTGAGCAAGTTCGCGTTGCTCGGCACGCTTAACGGCCCTGCAAGGGGTTTTCCTCTACGCTTGTCTGTGGGCCGTGCGCTGGTGGGCTGTACCCCGACGCGCTGCCCGTACGCGGCCTGGACGGTTCGCTGCTCTGGCAGGGCGGCAGCGTCGTCTGCACGGCCTACGCGGCGGTGGGGATCGGCCTCGCCATTTCCGCCCTCGCCCGCGACGCCATGCAGGCGATGATGATCGTGCCGCTGGTGCTCATTCCGCAGATTCTTTTCTCCGGCCTCGTGGTGGAAACCAACCAGATGCCGCGCTCGTGCCCTGGGTTGACGAGCCTGATGCCCACTTACGCCGCGCAAACGATGATGGACGTGGGCGCGTTCTGGAACCGGCCGGTCACCGGCAACCTGTACAACGAACCGCGACAAGGCGCGCGAACACCTCAAGCACCTCCGTCCGCTTGAAACTCCAGAGCGCCCTGCCGCCCGAACGCACCGGTGAGGCGCGCGAGCTGGCCAAGAACGCGTTTGCGATGGGCATGACCTACAACTGGACCGATGTGGGCATGTGGGCCGCGCTCAAGCTCGCGGCGTGGACGCTCGCCGCGTACGTGCACGGCGTGGTTCGGGCTGCGGGCGAGGGAACGCGGCTGATTCCCGGCGGTGCGGGATTTTAGCGGTGTCCGTCAGACCTGCCGTGGTGTTGGTTTGTCTGGATTCGGGTCAGCAATTCCTGTTCGGCCGCCAGCAGTGCTTCCGCCGTGGACAACACTTCGTGCAGCACGACCGGATACCATTTGAAATGGTCCTTCAACTGCCGGGTGTCCGGATCGTAAAACTCCCCTCCCGCTTGGTTTCCCAACATCGTCAACTCCATCTGGAATTGGTCGTGCGTGAGCGAATTGAGCGCGCGTTCCAACGTGTTGACCTTGCGAAACAATTCGAGCGTTTGCACGTCGAGCAATTCCAGGCCGCCCGCCTGCAAGAGCGTCGCGTCCTCGCTCGGGCTGTAGCTGGCGTTGCTGTACTGGATTCCCAGCGATGGCTTCTCTCCCGCTGCCAGTTTGCGGTCGAACTCGGCGAGTTCCGTCCGGCCCTCGTCCACGTTTTGCGCGAGGTCGTTCACCTTGGCGCTGACCTGCCGTTCGATGGCGTCGAGGATTTGTCCCCGGCGCTGCGTGTCGCGCCGATCCGTCTCGAATCGGTTGAGCAGAAATGCGGCGTAAACGCCGAAAAACACCACTGCGAGTTCCCGTAAGCGTTGTCTGAAGTAGTTCAACCGTGACCGTAGCCGACTCGTGCCCACTGGCGTCCCGGATGAGGGTACGGCAACCGGGACGCCTTCGGACCGTTCGGTTTCTCCCTCTTCGCTCATCGCCGGATTCTCTCGACAACGGCCGCGCCCATTTCCCTCGTGCCGACCTTCCGCCCCTCGCCCGCGTAGATGTCCGCCGTGCGGAAGCCGTCGTCGATCGCCGCGCGCACCGCGTCCTCGATGGCCCGCGCCGCCGCTTCCTCGCCGAAGGAATACCGCAGCATCAACGCCGCCGAGAGAATCTGCGCGATGGGATTGGCGATGCCCTGGCCGGCGATGTCCGGCGCGCTGCCGCCGCTCGGTTCGTACAAACCGAACCGCCGCCCGGCGCGCTCCGCGCGCCGCGCCCAGGCTCGCGCTCGGCAGCATCCCGAGCGAACCCGTGAGCATCGCCAGTTCGTCGCTGAGGATGTCGCCGAAAAGGTTCTCGGCCAGCAGCACGTCGAAATCTCGCGGGCGGCGGATCAACTGCATCGCGGCGTTGTCCACGTAGAGATGGGAAAGCTCCACGTCGGGGTACTCCTGGCCGATTTCCGTCACCGTGCGCCGCCAGAGCACGCCGTTTTCGAGCACGTTGGCCTTGTCCACGCGACACGAGCCGCCGTCGGCGCGTGCGCGCCGCCTCGAACGCCAGCCGCGCCACGCGCTCGATCTCGCTGCGCCGGTAGACCATCGTGTCGACGGCCACCGGATCGGCGGCGTCGTGGTCCGTGTACTTGGGCTGGCCGAAGTACAGGCCGCCGGTCAATTCGCGCACGCACAGCACGTCGAAACCACCCGCCACGATGTCGGGCCGCAGCGGCGAGGCGTGGGTCAGCGCGGGGTAACACACCGACGGACGCAGGTTGGCGAACAGTCCGAAGTGCTTGCGCAGCGGCAACAGCGCGGCGCGTTCGGGTTGCTGCGCGGGCGGCAGCGATTCCCATTTCGGTCCGCCGACGCTGCCGAAGAGGATGGCGTCGGCTCGTTCGCAGAGTTTCGAGCGTGTCCTGGCGGCAGCGCGTGGCCCCGCTGGTCGATGGCCGCCCCGCCGACCAGAGCGTCGTGCAGATGGAACCGGAACGACAAATTTTGCCTGCACGGCGTCGGAGCACGTGGAGCGCTTCGGTCATCACCTCCGGGCCGATGCCGTCGCCGGCGAGGACTGCGATCTGATATTCGGTCATGCCCGAAGGATAAAGGCGCGACGCAGAGCGTGGCTAGCGGGACTTCCGGGGAAATGCACCCGTCCGAAAACACGGAAGCCCGAAGCTCCTGGCCGCTCGCTCGGTGGAGCGGGGCGGTCGGGAACTTCGGGCTTGTTTGTGAGTATCGGGCGGTAGGCCGCTCGTGCTGCCTTATTGGTCGCGGGCGGCAGCGTTATCCTTGAAGCTGACGCTCGGTGTTGCAGCCCGGCGCGGGGTATTCGCTGGCCAACTGGCGGTCGGAGGGTTTCTTCAGGTGGTACGCTCCCTTGGCGTTGTTGCGCCAGCCGTTGATGTCGGCCACGTCGTGCGTGTTGCTGTTCTTCAGGCCGGTGATCTGATCTTCCAGGCCGGTGCCGTACTGCTGGCTGATGATCGTCGGCGTCACGAAGATGAGCAGGTTGCGCTTGGTGCGCGTGTTGAGGTGCTCCTGGAAGAGGTAGCCCAGCACCGGGATGTCGCCGAGGATCGGCACCTTGGTCAGCCACTTGGTCGTTTCATCCTGCAACAGGCCGCCGATGGCCAGCGTGCAACCGCTCTTGATGAGCACGTTGGCTTCCAGCGTGCGCGTGTCGATGATCGGGCTGCTGACCGCCGCGCCCGCGAAGTTGAACACCTGGTCGCCCACGCGGTTGCTGATCTCGGGCTTGACGGACAGCGTGACGAAGTTGTCCTTGTTGATGCACGGCTTCACGACCAGCGTGTTGCCGAAGAGCTTGTCCTGGAACCCGCCGAAGACCGCCGTGGCGGTCTGCTCGTTGAAGTTGAGCTGCGGCACGGGCTGGTTGCGCACGATCTTGATCGTCGCCTCCAGGTTGTCGGCCGTGACGATGCGCGGGTTGGCCAGGAATTCGGCATCGGCATCCTCGTTGAGGAAGCGCAGGGTGGCCGAGAACGAGGGGATGTCGAGGATGGCAAACTGGCTGCCGAAGCGCGTCGAAGAACCCGCCGGTCGATCTGGCCGTTGCGCAGGAAGTCATCGGGAGGCGCGATGCCGTCGTCGGTCGTAGTGACGGCCGGCAGGCGTGCGTCGGCTGGACGGTGCTGGTGACCTGCCCGTCATCGGATTGGTCGATTGTCGAGTCGGAATCGCGTGGCGCCGAGCGTCGAGCCGCCGTACTGGAAGGTCTTCGGCGAGCCAGCGCTGCCGACACACGCCGGCCCAGTTGATGCCGTAGCTCTGCGTCGGGTTGGAGTTCACCTCGACCAGCCGCGCCTCGATCATCACCTGCCGGGTGGGCTTGTCCACGCGGACGAGGAACTCGCGGATGGCGCTCACGTTGCTCTTGGCTTCCTGGTAGAAGACGGTGTTCGTGCGCTCGTCCACCTGCGGGAGCGGCGGCCTTGCTCTTGAGCTGGCTGGTCAGCAGCGGGATGACCTGGGACGCCGCGCGGGCGTAGGAGAACGTATAAAAATCGGCCTGCGTCGGCTCGGCCGCTTTTTCGGCGGGCGTCTTGACGTAGTACACGTCGTTCTGTCTGGCTGAGATCGTAACCCTGCGCCTGGCAGATGACCTCGATGGCCTGGAGCGCCGTCACGTCTTCGAGGCGCATGTTGATCGTGCCGACGATCTGCGGGCTGACGATGAGATTGATCTTCGCCTGCCGGGCGAGCAGCCGCAGCACCTGGCCCACGTCATCCCCCTGAAATTCACGGGCGCGGGCACCGCCGGCGTTCGCGTTGTTGGCGGGCGCGGCGACATCGGTGGCGGGCGGGGCGACGGTGCCCGGGCGCGTCGGTGCCCGGGCGGCCGCTGACGACCGGCGGCGGCGCAATCGGCGCGGGCGCGCTCGGGTCCAGCGGGGCCGGCGCGGTGGTCGTGTCCAGGGGAGCCGTGGGGGCGGTGTTGGGAAGCGTTCCCGAGGTCAACGGCGTCGTCGGGTTGTTGGGAGCGGTCGGCACGAGCGGCGGGGCGGTCGCGGCCGGAGCGGACTGGGCAACCTCACCGAGCGAGGCGCGGCGGGCGGGTGGCGGCAGCAGCGGGGCTTGCGCCACGCCGAGGGTGGTGGAGCCTGCCAGTAAAAGCAGGGAACAGACGACAGGTCGGTTACGGTGATGGATCATGGCATGAAGGGCGGCTGGATGATGGAACCTGTCCAAGCAGGAACCGAACCAGCCTCATGCCATTCCTCTCTGTAAAACGCGTTTTCCGAACGAAATCCCACCCTTTTTTCGGCGGTGATGCCGCCGAACTCGCATTTTTTTCCGATTACGCGGCGTTCGCGGATCGGATTCCAGAGAAAAACCTTTCCATGCGACCCAAATCCTTGCGTCGCCGATCCTCCGGTTTCTCGACGCCGCTCGCCACGTCCACCGCAAACGGCCGCACGCGGCGCAACGCCTCGGCCACGTTGCCGGGATGCAAGCCGCCGGACAGGATCACCTTGCAGCCACCGGCTTCGTTCAAGCTCACGCAGCGCGCCGCGAGTGTCCAGTCGGTCGTCCGGCCGGTCCCGCCGTACGCCTTGGGGTCGTAGGCGTCGAGCACGAGCCAGCGCGTGTGAAACTCCCCGGCGAACCGCAGGCTCTCCGCGCCCCGGACGCGCAGGGCCTTGGCGAACGGGATGCCCGCCTCCGCCAGTGAACGGCAAAATTCCGCGTCCTCGTCGCCGTGGAGCTGCACGGCGTCCACCAGATCGTCCGCCAGCAAACGGTCGATTTCGACGCGTTCCGGGTTGACCAGCACCGCGACGCGCTGGACGACCCCGGCGAGTTCACGCAGCCAACCCGCGTCGCGCCCCCGGTCCAGGCAGCGCGGCGAACCGGCGTAGAAATTCAATCCGAGCGCGTCCACCCCGAGCGTCACGGCGGCGGCGGCATCGTCGGGGTGCGTCACTCCGCAAATCTTCACGCGCACCCGCACGGGTGCGCCCGCCACTTCATGCATCGGAAGAGGAAACATGCGGCTATGGAGACCGTCACGCCGGCCGCCGGGTCACGCCCGGCAGACAGGCTTCCAATTTGGAGAGCAGGCGCTCGATGCTGAAAGGTTTGGGCAGCAGACCCCGTACGCCGGGCTCGGCGAGCAGTTCGCGCGCACGGCGTTGCTCCCCGTGGCCGGACATCAGAATCAGCGGCGGCAGCGGACGCGCGGGCGAGAGCACGCCGAACTCGTGGACCTTGCGGATCATGCTGTAGAGGACGGCCCCGTCGATGCCGGGCATGGAAAAGTCGAAGAGGAACAGATCGTAGGCTTTGCGGAGGGACAGTTCAAAGGCGTATTCCGGGCTGGGCGAGGTCTCCACGCGGCAATCGGCGAATGCCACCAGGGTCTCGCGTAGGAAGCGGAGCACGTCCACGTCGTCGTCCACCACCAGAACGGTGCGGGTGGATGCAGTCTTCGCGGCTTCGACCTGGTCCGGCATGGTCCCCTTTCTTTTGCGCCCCTGGCCATTATGCTAGCGGTGTCCCGCGCGGGATCAATGGTTTTCCCGAAAGACACCGCCCTTTTTATGAACGCTCCCTCGCCTGCCACGACCCTCTACCGCCAACTCGCCGATGCCCTCCGGGAACGTCTCGCCGTCATCGGAGATCGTGCCGCCTACGCACGCGACGCGGACGCGCATCTCCGACAGCTCCAGCGGGTCTCCGAGCAGATCAGTCACCTCCAGCAACAACTCCCGGCCCCGCTTGATCCCAGGCTCGCCCACTATCTGGACCGATGCAGTTACGACAAGGCGCTCGTCTGGCTGGAAGAGGCGACAACAGTGTGATTAGCGTGTTTTATCAATTATGATAAATCATAATTGAGAATCACTGGCCTTTGTCCTTTCGCGAGCGTTCGTCCTCGTACCGGTCCACCTTGAAACCCTCCCCGGGTTTGTCCGGAGGACTCTTGTGCGGCTTGATGGCGAACGCCGAGGTTTTCAGGTGGGACGACTCCAGTTCGGCGACCTGTGCCGGTGAACGGTTGATGCCCAACTCGTACGCCCCATCCGCCGCCAGCAAACCCGTCTTCGGCGTCGGGACGAAGGTGTTGACCGCCACCACGGCGTTGGAGCCGGTCGGGAGTTGCCGGTGGGCTGTCACGAATTGGGTCGGATCGTAGTAGTTGCTGAAGTCGCGCGCGAACTGCGAGCGGTACATGCCGATGTTGATGTTCTTGCGCACCTCGAAGTGCAGGTGGGCTTCGTAAAGGCCGAACGCCGTGCCGATAGTGGCGATCTGCTGTCCTCGCGCGACGGTCTGACCTTCGTGGACGAGCATCGTGTCCACATGGCCGTAGAGGCTGTCCACCGTCTTGATGGTGCCACCCTCCTGCGGCTCGCGGAAACAATGCCGGACCATCACGACATTCCCCCAGCCCATGTGCATGTTGCCCGCCAGCACGACCACGCCGGCTCCGGCGGCGTACACCGGGTCGCCGAGGTCGGTGTTGCCGCCGCCGTCGCCGTCCCAATCGTCGCCGAGGTGGCCGTTGGGTTTCATGCCCCGTGCCTTGTGGTAACCGACCGCGTCGGGCTTGCCCACCGGGAAATCGAATCCATCGGCCAACCGGACGTTGACGGTGGCGCGCGCGAGGTCCGCCGGTTCCTGGCCGCGCAGGCCGGCGGAGGATGGCACCGAAAGGCAGGCGGCGGCGAGCACGCCGGACAACACGCGGCACGGGAGGGTCGGTCGCATCGGATCGGTCCTAAAGAGGAAGGGGCGCGCTGGCAAGGGTTTTCTAGGCGGCCCGCACCCTTTTTCCCCGACAAATAGTGATTGCCCTGGTCTTCGCGCCCGCGTTAGCCTGCCGTGCAGCCGACTCCTTTTCATGGATGCATTGACCTTTCTTGGCACGGGCTGCGGCATCCCGATGACCGACCGGTTCCACTCGTCGATCCTGCTGGAATCCGGCGGCCGGCGCTGGCTACTCGACGCCGGTGAGCCATGCAGCCAACGCCTGAAGGCGATGGGCATCCCTTTCCGGTCGCTCGACGCGGTCTTCCTCAGCCACGGGCATTCGGACCACCTGTCGGGATTGCCGATGATTATCCAGGGTGCGTGGCTCGAAGGACGGACGGAGCCGCTGCCCCTGTACCTCCCGGCGGAATTGGTCGCGCCGATCCGCACCTGGCTGGAGGCCGTGTACCTGCCCGAGAAACTGGTCGGTTTCGCGCTCGAATTTCACGCCTGGGAATCCCTCCCCGCGCGGACGGCGACGCTCGACGGTGGCCTGCTGCGTGTCTCTGTCAATCCGAGCACGCACCTCGACGGCTTGCGCGCGGTGATCGACCCCGATGCCGCCGACCGTTTCCTGGCCTACAGCATCGTGTTCGACTGGCCCGGGAACGGAAAACGTCTCATCTATTCCGCCGACCTGGGCCGGCCGGAGGACATGACGGCGATGCTCGGCGAACCGTGCGACCTGCTCATTTGCGAGATGTCGCATTTCGAGCCGGAGGAACTGTTCGCGTTCCTCGCCGACAAGCCGGTGCGCCGGATTTGCCTGACGCACCTCACCGCCGAGTTCGCCGCCCGGACGGACGAAATCTGCACGCTGGGCCGCGCGATGCTGCCTCACACGAAGGAAATCACCGCGATGACCGACGGGCGGCGCGTCGAGTTTTGAAGGTTTCAGAACAGGCCGCCGGTCGTAAATAATGTAGGGATGGCTCTCCGAGCCGTCCCAAATGTTTCTGGCAGGCGCTTCGTGCACACATTGATTATCCAAGCCAATCTTGGGACGGCTCGGAGAGCCATCCCTATCTTAACGGGACGACGCCTACGGCGAGATTCCTTCTAACATTTAATATCCCTGCGTGGCGAGGAAGAACACCACGCCCGCCGCCAGCAGGCAGTACACGCCGAACCACTGCCACTTGCCGGTTTCGAGCCACTGCGAAAGCCAGCGCAACGCCAGCAGGCCCGCCAGGAAGCTGAACACCAGGCCGACCATGCCCGGCGCGGCGAGGTGAGCCATCTCTTCGCGCGCGAGAGGCAGCCCGTGCTTGGGCTTGAACAGCCGCCAGGCTTCGCGGGCCACGACCGGCGGGGTCAGCACCACCGCCAGCGCGAAACTGAACCGCTCCGCCGCCTGCCGCGTCACGCCCGCCAGCAGCCCGGTGGAGATCGTCGCGCCCGAGCGTGAGAACCCGCGAAACGGCAGGCAGAGTCCCTGCACCACGCCGATGATCCCGGCCTGGACCGGCTGCACCTCCCCGATGGCCATGCTCGTCGCCGCGTTCTGCGCCGCGGCCGGCCGACGAGGATCAAGACCCCGACCGCCGCGAGCGCCGCGGCGATCAGCCACAGGTTGCCGAAGATGTCCTCGATCTCGGCGTCCGGATGATCGCGCAAGGCGACCTTTTCGATGAGCTTTTGCAGCCCGAACCCGATGATCCCGGTCGCCACCGTGGCGATGACCACCTGCTTGAGCGTTTCGATGAACGCGGCCTGACGAAGAAAAATAATCCCGCCGCCACGCTTCCAGAAGTACACGATGACGGCGAACATCGTGCCCGTGTGCAGCATGACGAGCAGAAACGTCATCTGCGGGCTGGTCGGATCGTAGCCGAGGAGCTTGGCGGTAACGATGACGTGCGCCGAACTGGACACCGGCAGCAGTTCGCAAAGTCCCTGGATGATGGCGAGGAGGAGGACGTGGAGATAGTTCACGCCCGCTTATCTAGCGGCCGGCACGCGGCCTGCCAAGCCTCGTCTGCAAGAGATTCAGATCGCCTCGACGCCGCGTTCCTCGGTGCGGATGCGGATCACTTCTTCCACCGTGTACACGAACACCTTGCCGTCGCCGATCTTGCCCGTCTTGGCCGCGCGCACGATGGCGTCCACCGTGCGCTGGACGCGCTCGTCTTCCAGCACGATCTCGAACTTCACCTTCGGCAAGAAATCGACGGTGTACTCGCTGCCGCGGTAGATTTCCGTGTGGCCCTTCTGCCGGCCGAAACCCTTGACCTCGCTGACCGTCATCCCGTCCACGCCCACCTCGGCCAACGCCTCCTTCACGTCCTCCACTTTGAAGGGTTTCACGATGGCCTCGATTTTCTTCATCGTCACCGTTATCCTTGCCGCGTGGCGCACCGGAAAGGCAAGCAGGGAAACGCGGGATTCCCCCTAGCTTCGGAAAAAGGTTTTGCGCGCGCGCATTCTGTGCTAGATGGACCGGCCATGCCGAAAAAAGCACTGATCACGGGCATCACCGGTCAGGACGGCTCTTATCTCTCCGAATTGCTGCTCGGGCAAAGGGTACGAGGTCCACGGGCTGATCCGCCGCGCCTCCACCTTCAACACCGAACGCCTGGACGCCATTTACCAGGACCCGCACAACAGCAGCGCGCGCCTGTTCCTGCACTACGGCGACCTCGCGGATTCCGTTTCGACCTTCAAGCTCATCGACAGCCTCAAGCCCGACGAGGTCTACCACCTCGGCGCGCAGAGCCACGTCCGCGTGAGCTTCGACGTGCCCGAGTACACCGCCGACATCACCGGCACCGGCACCGTCCGCCTGCTCGAAGCCATCCGCCAGGCGTCGCCGCAATCGCCGCTTCTATCAGGCCAGTTCCTCGGAGATGTTCGGCCTGGTGCAGGACGTCCCGCAGACGGAAACGACGCCGTTCTATCCCCGCAGCCCGTACGGCGCGCGAAGGTGTTTTCCTACTGGCTGACGGTCAACTACCGCGAGAGCTACAACATGCACGCGAGCAACGGCATCCTCTTCAACCACGAGAGCCCCCGGCGCGGCGAGACGTTCGTGACGCGCAAGATCACCCGCGCCGTCGCGCGCATCAAGGCCGGCGTGCAGAAGAAGCTCTACATGGGCAACCTCGATTCCAAGCGCGACTGGGGCTACGCGCCCGAGTACGTCGAGGCCATGTGGCTGATGCTCCAGCAGGACAAGCCGGACGATTACGTCATCGCCACGAACGAGACGCACACCATCCGCGAGTTCCTGGAGGTGAGCTTCGGGCGCGTCGGGCTGGACTGGGAGAAGTACGTCGAGATCGACCCGCGCTACTTCCGCCCGGCGGAGGTGGACCTGCTCATCGGCGATCCCGCCAAGGCGAAGAAGCAGCTCGGCTGGGACGCCGAAGACGACGTTCAAGGAGTTGGCCGACATCATGACCGATGCCGACGTGGCCCTGCTCAAGCACGAGATGAGCGGCAAGAATTACCGGCTGTGAGCACGGTCGCGCTGACGGCGTGGCGAAGGCGGCGGACGATCCCGCATCCGTGGAACGGCGTCGCGTGCAGCCGATGCACGATTTCCGATGACCGACCAAGGAAAATCTTCGTCGCCGGCCACCGCGGCCTCGTCGGCAGCGCCATCGTGCGCGCGTTGCAGGCCGCGTGGAAGCCGGCGAGCCGTGGGAGATCGTCACGCGCACGCGCGCCGAACTCGACCTGCTCGACGGCGCGGCGGTGCGCGCGTTCTATGCTCGGCCGAACGGCCCGGATTCGTGGTCGTCGCGGCGGCGAAGGTCGGCGGCATCAAGGCGAACAACGATTTCCCGGTCGATTTCCTGCTGGATAACCTCAAAATCCAGAACCACCTCATCGAAGTCGGCGCACGCCGCCGGGGTGGGCAAGCTGCTCTTCCTGGGCAGTTCGTGCATCTACCCGAAGTTCGCCCCGCAGCCGATCACGCGAGGAATCGCTGCTGACCGGCACGCTGGAGCCGACGAACGAAGCCGTACGCCATCGCCAAGATCGCGGGCATCAAGCTCTGCCAGGCGTACCGCCGGCAGTACGGGGCGGATTTCATCAGCGCGATGCCGACGAACATGTACGGGCCGTTCGACAATTTCGATCTGCAGACCTCGCACGTCCTGCCGGCGATGATCCACAAGTTCCACCTCGCCAAGGTGGAGAAACGCCCGGCGATGACGCTCTGGGGCACGGGCTCGCCGCGGCGCGAGTTTCTGCACGCCGACGATCTGGCGGCGGCGTGCCTGATGCTGCTGGAGAGTTACAGTTCGCCCGAGATCATCAACGTCGGCAGCGGCACGGACGTGACGATCAAGGAACTGGCCGAAACTGGTGCGCGAGGCCGTCGGCTACGAGGGCGAGATCGTCTGGGACACGACGCCAGCCCGACGGCACGCCGCGCAAGCTGATGGACGGCTCGCGCATCCGCGCGCTGGGCTGGCAGCCGCAGCATTTCGCTGCCCGACGGCATCCGCGACGCGTACCGGTGGTTTCTGGAGAACAACTCGGCGCGAAGGCGGCCTGCAGATTTTAGCCACAGAAGGCACAAAAAACACAAAGGAAGACGGGGCGGAAGAAAGGCAGTTTCTGCTTTCCCCCTTTGTGCCTTTTGTGGCTAAAATCTGATTGCTCCGCCGCTCAAGGCAAGCGTTTTACCCCTCCCTCTGCCGTGGGGACGAGTTCGCGCCGGAAGTACGCTTCCAAGTCCTCGCTGAACGCTTTCGCGCTCTGGCCCGGCGGCGCATGGAACTGCTCGCCCAACCGCAGCCGGATCGGTCATCGGCAGGGGCGGCGTACTCCAGAACGGCCAGTTCTTGCCCAGGAACAGCACGGGCATCTCGATGAACACCGTTTGCACGGGCGCGTCGGCCAGCGTGGCCATCAGGGCAAACCCGCTTTTGAAGCGGTTCACCGGCGGATTGAGCGTGCGCGTGCCCTCGGGAAAAATCAGCAGGTTGCTGCCCTCCAGCAACGCGTCGCGCCCGCGCCGGATGAACTCCGTGCCGTGGTCCTTGGGCAGGTAACCGGCCAGGCATGACGATAATCGCCCATGAACGGATTGCTCACGATGCTTTTTTTCATCACGCAAATCAGCCGGGGCAGCCGCGCGAGGAAATGGGTGGCGTCGATCAGGCTGGCGTGGTTCGGGCGCGAAGATCGTGCCCGCGCAGGGCCCGCAGGCGCTCGGCTTCGGGAAAATCGACGTGAAAGATGCCGATGCCGCCTCCGTGAAACGCGCGTACCACGACACTCCCCAATGGATCACCCCCTGGCAAAGCCGCGCCGACGGCGGCGGTCCCGCACGCAGACGGCGAGCCCCACGCACGCCGGGATCACCATCAATGCCAGCACCCCGTACACCGCAAACCCGGACATCACCCGGCACCAGTCGAACACCTTCCGCGCGCCCGAACGACGGTCCACGCGGCAGCGGGACGCAAAGCGCCGCCGGTGCTTGGGCGGGGGGCAGCGTGCCGGTGGTGATCGTCGAGTGGACGTTCATTCGCCGACGCCGCCGCGTCGTCGGCGGCGGGGCGCATGCCGCCGATGGCGCCGACCGCCGGCCCGCGGCATGCGCGTCCGGCGGTCTGGCGGTCGGGTGCGCGCACGGCGGGTTCATCGGGGTGAAATTGAACCACAGGTAGGGCGTGCGCCGCAACTGCGGTTCGACCGTGGCGAGCACCGTCTGGAAATGCGCGTGCGCCGCGGCGAAATTTTCCGCCCGCGATCCGCTGTCCGGCTGCGGGTGGAACATCGGCGGCATGTGGACCACGGTGATTTCCGGGTCGGCCTCGTCCGGCACGGCGTAGGAGAAGATCACGGGCAGCCCGTGCATGATCGCCAGATGGTAGATCGTGAAGGGAAACATCCGCCGCGCGCCGAAAAACTCGAACCCCTCCAGCTTGGAGCTGTACTCGGGCCGGTCGCATTGCATCGCCAGCGAATGGCCCGCGCGCAGGGCGTCGTTCATCGCCAGGACGAGGCGGCTCCAGTCGTTGATCCAGATGAACGTCACGCTGCCGGCGTACCGGCGAGCGAGCCCTCGGTGTCCTCGGAATTGCCGACCTGCTTGCGGACCATGTGGACGTGCCCGCCGAAGTCGCCCAGAAAGAAGCCGAGCAGGTCCGAGTGGCCGACGTGCATCGTGCCGTAGAGCGCCGGTTTGCCCGACGCGATCCACGCGCGCAGTTCGTCGCCCTGCCCGTCGGCGAAACGCAGCCGTGGCTCGCGGCCGTCGCAGATTTGCAGGCGCAGGATGAGAAATTCCGTGTAGGCGAGGAAATGCTCGCCGGCATCTCGCCGTGCGACGGTTCGCGGCCCAGCGCGAGGCGCAGGTATTCGCGGGAACAGGCGCGCTGGCCGGGCAGCGTCCAGTAGGCGATCGAGGTGCCGATCTGCATGCCGGCCGGTTGAACCAGTCCGGCATGTGCCGCAGCGCCCAGGCGAGCAGCCCGTAGCCGCCTTCCGGGCCGGGGTTGCGGTCCGCGGGCGTCCCCCGGCGGCGCGCCCGCGCGAAACCGCGCCAAGTGCCGACCCGACCGGCAAGCACGACGAACACCGCGAAAATCAGGAGGTAAAACCCCGTGGAATGCATAGAAATCGACCGATCGCGCGAATGGTCAGGCGCGGAAGCAAATCAGGAATCGACGGCGCGCGACAGCAGAAAATTCATCCTGTTTCGCCCGGATGCTCGACGCCGAGCAGGCCTAATTGGCGACTCCGTCCGAGCCGCTGGCCAAGTTGGTCACGGCGTCTCAGCGAGATCGATGGCAGCCGCACGTCGGGAAAGTTCAGGCCTGCCGCGACGCAGTCAAGTAAACAATCGCCAAACTGCGTCGCTCGTGACGACGGCGCCGCCGGCAATCGCACCGTGCAGACCCTCGAAATAGCCACGTGCAGACGCAATTTCCCCGACCGGATCGGACACGGCGCAAAGCCAGCATGCGGTGTAGGACGCTCGGCTCACGGCGTCGAAGAACACGATTTGCCTGCCGGACGGCATGGCAGCGCATCGCTGGCGATCGCGCATCGCGTGGAAAGTCAGCAGGTCGCCCGTCGCGCTGCTCGCGGGGTCCAGGATTCGCCACCGTCGCTCCAGCGCAGTTCGCCGCAGGCCGGCGGAGGTTCGTCGATGAATCCCTGCGCGGGGCTGCCGAGTTCCAGCGCGAAGGCGAAGCCGACGTTCGAAGCGGCGTCGAGTTGGCGCATCCACGAGCCGACTTCCTCGCCGCCCGTCAGCAGCACGCGCGTCGCCGGGGGTCAGCAGCGCGGTCAGCGCGGCGTGCGCGCTCAGGTCGGGCTGGCCCGCCAGCGGCGTCAGTTCGCGCACCGGACAGGCGCGGTTGATGAGCACCTGCTCGATCGCGCTCGGATGGATGCTCGTCTGGAAAAGCAGCGGGCTGGCCGTGGGGAAACTCTCCAGGTAACGCGCCGAGGGTGATCGTTTCGCCGAAGGTCGTCGCGTAGACCACGGCGTCGTCCGGCTCGATGGGAAAATCGCGCAGCGCCGCGCCGAGCATCAGGCCGAGCCGGGTCATGCGCCGGGCGGCGTTGGGCGGGAAATTCTTCGTCCAGGCGCGCACGCGGTCGTCGGGCGACGCGCCGTCGAACGGCCCCTCCGCGGCGGCGCGCAGGCACGTAGCGCCTAATCATGGCAGAGCAGACAGGCGTAGTGCGCCCCGCCGAAGGCAAAAGCGTTGAGCACCACGCCGCGCGTAACCCGACACGTCGAACGCCTCGCGTCGCCACCTGCGGGCTGAAGCACGGCCCCCTGCGTGCCGACCGTCCCCGGCGCGCGTCCGCCGCCGCATGCTCTCGACGGCCACGCGCCAGTTCCACCAGCCCGCAACTGCCCAGCGTGTGGCCCGAGCGCGCCCTTCCAGCCCACCAGCGGCGCGTCGGGGAAACATTCCGCCATGTGGCGCGCCTCCAGCCGGCCGGCCTCGATGGTGCCCGTGCCGTGGCCCTTGACCCACACCGGCCGGCCGCCGGCGGCCGCCCGCATCCGCGCGCCGAGTTCGCGCCATGCCGACGCCGTCCGGGTGGTTGCCGGTGAAATGGTACATCTCGTTGCAGCCCTCCTGCGCCTCCAGCCGGAAGCCGCCCGCGCTGCCCTGCCGCCGGCCGGCGCGACCACCGCGAACGCCGCGCCGTCGCCCAGGCCGATCGCCCCGAACGCCCGGTCCGCGTACGGCGCGGGCATCTCGCGCCGATGAGGATTTTCATGGCGTGGAAACCGGCCGCCACGAACGGACTCAGGAAATCGTACGACACGACCAGCGCCTCGTCGGCCAGCCCGGCCGCCACCTGCCGCGAGGCGTAGAGCAGCCCGAGGTTGGCGGACACGCAGGCGTGGGAGAAATGGCTGACGTTGTCCCCCCAGCCCAGCCGCCGCGTGAAAAACGCGGTCAGCCGTTGCGGCAGGATGTACGGGAAGCTGGCCTTCGCGCGGGTGACGGTGATGGGCGTACAGGTTGTCGATGCCGAAGTTGCTGCTGGCGATGAACACCGGAAACCGCGCCGTGCCCCACGGACGGTCGGGCACGCCGGCGATCATGGCAAAGAACGTGTCGGCCCAGCGCGGCTCGTCGCCGGTCGGCGGCTGCCATTCGTTGCAAAGCGCGAGCGGCACGAGGTCGCCGCCGTCGCAGCCGAGCACGGGATGGAATCGCAGCGCGCGTCTCGCCGCGCAGGAGCGCGTCCGTGGTCGCCCGGGCGTCGCCGAGCGGGGTCAGGCAGCCGCTGGCGGTCAGCGAGACCGCCGAGGCAGCGTCCGCGAGCGCGGCGGCACCCGCCGCGAACACCGGGCGCACGGTCGGATGCGACGCCGACGGGAGCGGACGGAGCGAGGACGGTCGAACTCATCGGTGTTGAGAGGTCAGTCTAGCGAACCGCCGGCCTGCGGATCAATCTTTCCGTAGCAAAGCGCGTTCCGTTCACCGGAACGCCCTTGTCACCGGCCATCAACTCACCGTCTGGCGGTGCTGCTCGATAAAACCGGCCAGCGTGGCGACGCTCTGGAACGCCTGGAGCGCCTGTTCGCTGTTGGCCACTTTCACGCCGTATTCCTTTTCGACGTTGAGGGTCAGTTCCAGCGCGTCGATGGAATCCAGCCCCAGGCCTGTCTTGAACAGCGGCATTTCGTCGCCGATGTCCTCGGGCGTGATGTCGATGAGGTTGAGCCGGTCAACGATCAATTTTTTCAGGTTTTCTCTCAGTTCGGCGGTGCTTTCCATGCGGGTGCTTCGGCGAGGAAAATATGGGAACGGTTCAGGCGGCGGCTTGGGTAGACCACACTTTACCCGTACGGCAGGCGGGTCGCAAGTGAATCGGCAGAGCCCGTCACCAACGCTTGTGGTCACGCGTTAGCAGACTGGTCTCCGAGGAACCAATCAGCCGATGACCTGCGCGGATCAAAGAGCGTGGGAGTGCCGTCCAAGGCAAAATGACTGCCAAGCCGCCGCGGTACACCAATGCCTCCGGATGATCGACGTGATTGCTCGCCATGGAAAGCTCGACGGTAAAGGACTCGAACGGTCGGCGATGAGGAAACGCGTTAGACTGCCGCAAAGCCTCGATCATTGGCGCCAGTAGCTGGGATGAAGGACGTCCAGCAAATGGGACGGCTTCGACCCGCCAAGCTCGTGACGGCGGATAAGGCAAACTCGACGCCGACGCTAACCGCCGTTAAAGCGTTTTTCGCTTGCGTGTAAGGTCTGCTCAAGCCCCGGCAGGGGCGTAAGAGTTCAGCCCACGGCGTGAGCCGTGGGAAAGATCGCCACCAGGCTAGCCACGGCAGGCGGCGTAAGAACACGGCGGCCTTGCGAGGACCACCGGGCGGATTTTCTTACGCCCGCTGTCGGGCTGGGCGTTCTCGCGGTTGCCAGCCACGGCTCACGCCATGCGCTGAACTCTGGCGCTCTCTGCCGGGGCTGGAGACCTGGACAGGCAACTGTACGAAATCGCTTGTTGTCGTCGGAGATACGCGAAAGTGACCTGACATCTCAAACTGTAGCGACAGAGGCTGGCAAGGATAGGCGGCCAGCAAGACAGCGTATCGTCAGCTACTGTCGCTGGAGCGGTAGGTTAAACCGGGATCATGCACAGGCTTGGAAATCATCGTTCTGCACCAATCCACGTAGTCAAAGAGTGAGCTGGTTCAGACCGGAACATTGTCTGTCCACAGTCAGTCGGAAATAAATTCCGCAAGCAATCTCGTTGGATGACAATGTCCTGGTTCGCCAAGGCGAACACCGGACCAACGCAGGCGATATATCCAATCAGAACGACCACGAGGCCAATCAGCCAAGTGCGTCGCGGTGCTTCTGATTCCTCGCTTTTCGCTGTCTGCATGGATCAAGGTGCGCATTCTGCGCGGCCGAACAGGTACTCTGCAGAGTCACCCCAGCGCGTCGAGCATCCCGCGCAGCTTTGCCAGCTTCGCCTCCGCGTCCGTCTGCCGCTGGCGGTGCTCCGCGACCACGGCCGGCGGCGCGTGCGTTGACGAACTGCTCGTTGGCCAGCTTCTGCGGGTCGCCGTTTGCAGGTCGGCCTCGCGCCTTGGCGATTTCCTTCTCCAGCCGCGCGCGCTCGGCTTCCACATCGACCAGCCCCGCCAGCGGCATGAACAGATCGCCCAGCGGCGTGCGCGCCGACGGCGTGCCGCGCGGCGGCTCGTAGTCGGGCTGCAGCGCGAGGTCTTCGGCGTTGATCATCCGCGTGAGCGCGCGGATCGTCGTCGCCAGCGCCCAGGCGTCTTCCAGCAATTCCTCGCGCAGCCGCAGGATGAACTGCGCCGGTTTGTTCGTGGCGACGCCGTATTCCGCCCGCAGGTTGCGCGCGGCGCGCACGGCCTCGTAAAGGTCGCTCGTCGCGAACCGCGCCTGCGCCACTTCCTCCGCCGTGCCGGACAGACTCGAGCGGCCCGCCGAGGCGCTGCGTCGTCAGGAAACGCGGACGCGCGCGGCTTTGTCGGCGGCCGGGTCGGTCGAGGGCGGACAAGGTCCTTGTCGTGCAAGTCCGTCGGCCGTCGCGCCGTGCGCGGGCCGGACGCGGCGGGAAACTCAGGCGCTCGGTCAGTTCCTCGGTCAGATGCGGCATGAACGGATGCAGCAGCGCGAGAAACTCCGTCAGCACGCGGTACATCGTGAACAGCGCGACGTGCTTGGCGATGGCGCGCTCGGTCACGCGTTCGCCGGCGCGCACGCCGTCCACGCCGACGATGTCCGCCTTGGCCGCCTCCACGAACCAATCGCAATAATCGCTCCAGAAGAAATCGTAGAGCCGCTGCGCCGCCTCGTTGAAGCGGAATTCCTTGTACGCCGCGTCCACGGCGATCTGCGTGTCGCGCAGCTTGGATTCGATGTCGAGCACGTACGGCGCGGGCCGGTAGCTGATGCCGCGTGCCGAAGGGCAGCGCCGGTTCCTGCATCTGGTAGAAGCGCGCGGCGTTCCAGATTTTGTTGGCGAAGTTGCGCCCTTCCTCGACCTGTTTTTCGTCGAAGCGGATGTCCTGCCCCTGCGGCGCGATGCGCAGCAGGCCGAAGCGCACGCCGTCCGCGCCGAAGCGCTCCATCAGGTCGAGCACGTCGGGCGAATTGCCCAGCGACTTGCTCATCTTCTTGCCCTTGGCGTCGCGGATCAGGCCGGTGAAGTACACGTTGCGGAACGGGATGTTGTCCGCGTCGGCCGTCCGTGCGGCCCGGCTTGAACTCCAGCCCCGCGATGATCATGCGCGCCACCCAGAAGAAGATGATGTCCGGCCCGGTCACGAGCACGTCGGTCGGGTAGAACTTCGCGCGCGTGTCTCGGCGTCCATCGTCTCGTAGGCCCACAGCCACGACGAAAACCAGGTGTCGAGCGTGTCCGGGTCCTGCGTCCAGCCCTCGCCGGGCGAGTCGATCTGCACGCGGATTTCGCCCGCCCGGCCCGTACCACGCCGGGATGCGGTGGCCCCACCACACCTGCCGGCTGATGCACCAGTCCTGGATGTTCTCCAGCCATTGCGCGTACACCTTTTCCCAGTGCGCCGGGAAAAAGCGGATCAGCCCGTCGCGCACGACCGCCAGCGCCTCGGCGGTCTTCGGGTAGCGCAGGAACCACTGTTCGCTCAGGCGCGGTTCGATGGGCACCTGCGAGCGTTCGCTGAAGCCGACGTTGTTCTCGTGCGGCTCCTCCTTCGTGAGCAGGCCGCATTCGGCCAGCATCTCCGCCCGCCTTCTTGCGCGCGGCGAAACGGTCCAGGCCGTCGAGTTCCGGCACGGCGGGGCAGTTGATCGTGCCGTTGGGATGCAGCACGTCCACGACGCCGAGGCCGTGGCGCTGGCCGATCTCGAAATCGAGCTTGTCGTGCGCGGGCGTGATCTTGAGCGCGCCCGTGCCGAACGCGAGGTCCACGGCGGCGTCCGCGATGACCGGGATTGCCGCGCGCGGGAACGGCCGCCAGACCGTTCTTGCCGACGAGGTCGGCGTAGCGCGGGTCCGCCGGGTTCACGGCCACGGCCATGTCGGCCATGATCGTTTCGGGGCGGGTCGTGGCGACTTCCAGGAACCGGCCCGGCTCGTCCACCACCTCGTACTTCACGTAGTAGAGCGACGCTTTTCTGCGGGCGCGGGATTCGACCTCCTCGTCGGACAGCGCCGTCAGCGCCGCCGGGTCCCAGTTCACCATGCGCCGGCCGCGGTAGATGTAGCCCTTCGCGTGCAGGTCGACGAACACCCCCTGCACGGCGGCGGCGTAGCCCTCGTCGAGCGTGAACCGCTCGCGCGACCAGTCCAGCGAGCAGCCCAGCGTCTTGAGCTGGTCGATGATGATGCGCCCGTGTTTCTTCTGCCACTCCCAGGTGCGGCGCAGGAATTCCTCGCGGCCGAGGTCGTGGCGGGTGAGTTTTCTCTTCCTTGCGGAGCGCCTTTTCCACGGCGTTCTGCGTGGCGAGGCCGGCGTGGTCGGTGCCGGGCAGCCAGAGGACCTCGTGGCCGGTCTGGCGGGCGCGGCGGGCGAGGATGTCCTGGATCGTGTTGTTGAGGACGTGGCCGAGCGTCAGCACGCCGGTGATGTTCGGCGGCGGGATGACGATGGAAAACGCCGGGCGCGCGGCGGACACGCGTTCGGGGTGGGCGGTGAAGCAGCCGGCTTCGGCCCAGCGCGCCTGCCATTTGGCCTCGACGGCGGCGGGTTCGTAGGCTTTGGGGATTTCGTTGGTGGAGTTCCATGAGAAGGAAAATCGAAAGGTTGGAAAGAGAAACGGTGGGTCCCGCGCGAAACCGGCGCGGGTGCGGGCGAGAAATACATCCGGCCGGCCGCGAAAGCGCCGGCCTACCAAACTCGCGCCAGGTCCAGCGTGAACCCGGCCAGCACCGGCTCGCCGGAGAGCGTGGCCGGGTTCAACAGATGCTCGACCGGCTGGCCGGGCCGGTAGACGAACACCTGCTTTTTTCAGCGGATCGATCAACCAGCCCAGCCGCGCGCCGTTGTCGATGTACTCGGCCATCTTCTCTTGCAGCTTCGGCAGCCGGTCGGTGCGTCGAACGCAATTCCAGCACGAAGTCAGGACAAAGCGGCAGCAAATCTTTCCAATCTCTCGCTTCGTGAATCTGGTCTAGCCGCTCCTGAGAAATCCACGACACATCCGGCGAACGCATGGCCTTGTTGGGCAGTGTGAAGCCCGCAGAGGACTCGAACAACTTACCGCCACCTAGGTTTCCTGCCCACGTTCCCGATCGGACGATGAGGCTAGCGTTCTGCTCGCCGCTTTCGCTGAACGCCGGTGCCATGATGATCAGTTCTCCCTTCGCGGTTTGTTCGATCCGCAGTTCGCGGTTGGCCGCGCAAAATCGTTCCAGTTGCTTGCGGCTCAGTCTGATCGCCGGTCGCAGGCGCACGATCATCGCCCCATCGCATCATCGCCGCAGCTTCACCCACTTCGCGTTCGGCAGCGGGACTTCGAGAATCGCGGTATCGTGCATGGCAGTTGGCGAATGGTAGACGCACACGACGGCAAAAATCCAGCCCGACCATACTCGCCGTTGAACATACTTGAACAAAACTGAACATGACGTTAAACATCGCCTCGTGGCCACGGACGTTCCTGCATTCGATGTTCATCGACTTCAACAGCTTCTTCGCCTCCGTCGAGCAGGTCGACTCCGAGCCCGACTTGCGCGACCGGCCGGTGGTCGTCGTGCCCCTCCTGGCGGAGACGACCTGTTGCATCGCCGCCAGCCGGCAGGCCAAACCTTTCGGCATCAAGACGGGCACGCCGGTCCACGAAGCCCGCCGGCTGTGTCCGGACCTGGAGGTCATCGAGGCGAGGCCGGAACTGTACATCCGCTGCCACAAGAAGATGCACGAAATCATCGAGGAATGCGGCGTTTCCGCGCACATCGAGTCCATCGACGAGGTGCATTGCCCGCTCTGGGGCGAATGGATGGAGGTCGAAGCCGCCCGACGGCTCGCCGTCCGCATCAAGACAAGCCATCGCGCAAAAAATCAGCCCGCTCCTGACTTGTTCCATCGGTCTGGCCCCCAATCGCTTCCTGGCCAAGACCGCCAGCGACATGCAAAAGCCCGACGGCCTCGTGACGATCACGCCCGACGACCTGCCGCATTGCCTCCACCCGCTGGAACTGCGCGACCTCTACGGCGTCGGCCCCGCATGGAAGCCCGCCTGCGCGCCCATCAGATCGACACCGTCGAACACCTCTGCGCCGCCTCCCGCGAAATGCTCCGCGAAATCTGGGGCGGCGTCGAGGGCGAACGCTTCCACGCCGCCCTGCACGGCCAGCCGACTTTCACCCGCACGACGAACTCCGCTCCGTCGGCCACAGCCACATCCTGCCGCCGGAACTCCGCCACGAACGGGCGCGCGCAGCGTGCTGCACCGGCTGACCCAAAAGGCCGCGATGCGCCTGCGTTCGATGGGCCATCTCGCGGGCGCGCATGGGCGTCTTCATCTCGTTCGGCCGGGGGGCACGCCGACTGGAGCGACGAGGTCCGCTTCGCCGAAACGCAGGACACGCATCGACTTGCTCCAGCGCGCTCGACCTGCTCTGGCAACGCCGTCCGCCCGGGGCGTGCGACGCACTGCTCGGCGTGGGCGATGAACCTGTTTTCCCTCAAGGAAGAAAAAAACGAGCGTGCTCCCGCTGCTTCGACCGCCGCAGCCAGCGACCGCAGGCCGCCCTGCTGGCAGCCGTGGACCGGCTCAACATCAAGCACGGCAAAAACACGCGTCTATTTCGCCGGCGCGCACGGAGCGTTGGAATACACGCCGATGCGCATCGCCTTCACGCGCATTCCCGACCCGGACACGGAACGCTAGCGCAATTCAACTTGTCATGTAACCGCTTTCCAAAGCCCCGGCAGGGGCGCAAGACATTAGCCCACGGCGTGAGCCGTGGGAAAGAGGTGCTCTCTGTCCAGCCCCGGCAGGGGCGCAAGAAAACCGGCACGACCATCCTGCCACGCCCGCGTGCTTTCTTCCGCCCCTGCCGGGGCTGTGCTCCAAGATGGGCAAAGTCCCACGGCTCACGCCGTGGGCTAACCTCTTACGCCCCTGCCGGGGCTTTGGAAGGCGGTTACATGACAAGTTGAATTGCTTTGGTTGATACTCGCAAAGACGGGTCGGGCCTCTCATTCATCGTCCGTTTTATGAGACGATATGCCTTGGAAAGCAGGTAAAATCACATTCAAACGGCCGAGCCTGCTTCCTTCCATGCATGAATTCCCTCTCGAAAGCCGTAGAAGACGATCACCAAGCCAGCCAGCGGGTCAGCCCACCACCAGCCGAAGAGGGAGTTGAGGCCAAGGCCGAGCAGCACCGCACCGGCAAGGTAGGCGTCCACCAGCGTCACGCGCGCTTCGGTCTTGAGCACCGGGTTGTCGAGCGCGGTTCCCGTGGCGTGCTTGCCGGCGGCCAGGGCAAGCATCGCCACGAAGGTCAGCGCGAGCCAGAGGATGCCCCAGGGCGACGTGCCCGGATGCACCCGCAGCAAAAAGGTGTGAGCGGACTGGCCTGAAATGTAGAGGGCGAGGGCGAAAAAGGCGACAGAGATCAGCCGGAGTGCCCGCCGCTCCCGCTGGTCATGGATGCCGTGAAGCTGCCAGATGACTACGATGGAGGCACCGATTTCCACCAACGAATCCAGGCCAAACCCCGCCAGAGCCACGGAATGAGCGGCGACAGCGGCAGCCATGACAATACCGGTGCCAACGACGTTCCAGCCGAGAGTAAGATATTGCAAGAATCAACCCCCGACGGAGCAGTGGACCAGTCGCGGGCAGCATGGCGGGGTTGGACGGCCCACGCTAAATGCGCGGCGGCGCGCAGGCAGCCTCGCACCGCGTCATCTCGGGCGTACTCACAGGCGGGACAAAACTTCGGTTCCCGTGTAAAGTGTCCGCTCTCCGAGCCGTGACCGCGAACCTTTCCACCGAAATCGCCCGCCGGCGCACGTTCGCCATCATCAGCCACCCGGACGCGGGCAAGACCACGCTGACCGAAAAACTCCTCCTCTACGGCGGCGCGGTGCAGCTCGCCGGCAGCGTCACCGCCCGGCGCAAGCAGCGCGCGACGACCACCGACTGGATGGAACTCGAAAAACAGCGCGGCATCTCGGTGTCCTCGACCGTGCTCCAGTTCGATTACTCGGGCTACCGCGTCAACCTCCTCGACACCCCGGGCCACCAGGACTTCTCCGAGGACACCTACCGCGTGCTGACCGCCGTGGACGCCGCGATCATGGTCATCGACGCGGGCAAGGGCATCGAGGCGCAGACGCGCAAGCTCTTCGAGGTCTGCAAGCGCCGGGGCGTGCCGATCTTCACCTTCATGAACAAGCTCGACCGGCCCGCGCGCGAGCCGCTCGACCTGCTCGACGAACTCGAAAGCGTCCTCGGCATGGCCGACCTGCCCGATGAATCTACCCGCTCGGCATGGGCGCGGACTTCCGCGGCGTGTTCGACCGTTTCGGCAAGCAGGTCCACCTCTTCGAGCGCACCGTCGGCGGGGCGTACCGCGCGCCGCTGGAGATCAGCGACCTCGACTCGCCCGTCGTCCGCGAACGGCTCGACGACGCCACCTTTGCCAAGACGCGCGAGGAGATCGAGATGCTCGAAATGGCCGGCGCGCCGTTCGACCCCGCCGCCGTGCTGCGCGGCGAGCTTTCGCCCGTGTTCTTCGGCAGCGCGGCGAACAACTTCGGCGTGCAACTCCTGCTCGACGGCTTCCTGAAATATTCCGCCGCCGCCCGCCGGCCGGACCGTGCTGCCCCGCCCGCTGCGCGAGGGCGAACGCGCGGACCGGCGGCCGGCAATCGCCGCTGCCCGCCGGCGCGCAGCCGGCACGACGGCGACGGCGCGTCCGCGTTCCTGCCGCCGGACGCCGCGACGTTCTCGGGCTTCGTCTTCAAAATCCAGGCCAACATGGACCCGCGCCACCGCGACCGCATCGCGTTCCTGCGGGTGTGCTCCGGGCAGTTCGAGCGCGACATGGCCGTCACCCACCTCCGCACCGGCAAGAAGGTGCGGCTGTCCTCGCCGCAGAAGCTGTTTGCCCAGGAACGCGAGATCGTGGACGAGGCGTTTCCCGGCGACATCGTCGGGCTGGTCGGCCACGACGCGTTCGGCATCGGGGACACGCTCAGCGACCAGGACAGTTTCATCTACGACGAGATCCCCCGGTTCGCCCCGGAGTGTTTCGCCTACCTGCGCAACCCGCAGACGGCGAAGTACAAGCAGTTCCGGCAGGGGCTGGACCAGCTTTTGCAGGAAGGCGTCATCCAGGTCTTCCACCTGCGCGATGCCGTGATCGAAGGTGCCGCTGCTGGCGGCGGTCGGGTCCGCTGCAGTTCGAGGTCGTGCAGTACCGGCTGCAAAGCGAGTACGGCGCGGAATCGCGCCTGGAAACCGCCGCGTGGGACCGCGTGCGCTGGCTGCGCGCCGGATTTCGACCCGGACCGCGCTCGCCGACCTGAAGCTGCCCACCGGCGCGGCGGTCGCCGAGGACACCGACGGGCAGCCCGTGCTGCTGTTCCCGAGCGACTGGTCGCTGCGGTACTTCCACGGAGCGCAACGCCGGCGTGGCCCTCCATCGCCACGCCGGCCAGGGAGCCGGGCGAAAACCGAAATGTAGCGACGGCCGGAAAAGCGATGCAACGTTTTGGCCGGCAATCCCTTGCTCTCACGCGACACGGTCCGACACCTGCACTGAATTTGCTTGTAACCGTCCGCCTTCCCTCAGGCTCGGCCCGCCATGACCCACCGCTTCCCACTGTTTGCTGCTCGCTGTTGCTTGCCGCTACGGCGGATGCTGCCTGCCGGCGGCGTCCCGTCGGCGCGCGCGGACAGCGCTGGAACGTCGTCAAGTACGAGGAACCGCGACTACCTGACGCTGCGCAACGTCGCGGATTTCTACAAGCTCCAGTATTCCCGGCCGAGCGGGCGCTCGGTGGTGCTCTCGTCGCCCGGCTGCACCATCCGGGGCGACACGGCTCGAAGGAACTGATCATCAACGGGGTCAAGTTCATCATGAGCAGCGACCTCGTGAATCAGGGCGGCAACATCCTGCTCTCCCGCCTGGACCTGACCAAGCTCGTCGAACCCGTCCTGCGCCCGAACCGCATCCGCGGGCGCGGCAGCCATCCGCACGGTGGTCATCGACCCCGGCCACGGCGGCTACGACCGCGGCGCGACGAGCGTCTACGGCTACGAGAAGGATTTCGCGCTCGACGTGGGTCTGCGGCTGCGCGACGCTGCTGCTACGGCGCGGCCTGCACGTCGAGATGACCCGCTCGACCGACGCGTTCATCCCGCTCGAGGAACGCGCCGCGTTCGCCAACCGGTTCCGCGACGGCATTTTCGTCTGCATCCATTTCAACGCCGGCAGCGACTTCGGCACGGGCATCGAGACCTACACGCTGGCTCCGCGCTTCGTGCCGTCCACGGGCGACGACAGCCCGTCGGCCTCCTGCCTGATGCCCTGCGCGGGCAACGTGGAGGACCCCGAGAACATGGCGCTCGCCACGGCCATGCACGCCGTCGCTGCTGAGCCGGCTGCCGATGGTGGACCGGGGCATCAAGCGCGCGCGGTTTTGCGTGCTGCGCCTGACGACGATCCCGGCTGTGCTGATCGAGGGCGGCTTCGTGAGCAATCCGTGCCGAGGCGGCCCGCATCGCCACGCCCGGCCTACCGGCAGGCGGAGGCGGAGGCCATCGCGCTGGCGATCCAGAATTACCAGACCGCCACGAACGTCACCGGTCCGCCGCCGATCCTCGCCGAGACGGCAACACGCCGGGCGACCATCCCTCGCTGAGCATCACGCCCGGGCAGGTCAGATGCAGGGCGGCATCCCGTCCATCGGCGCGACGGTGCCGCTCGATCAGGTGGTGAACCGCGTTCGCGCCATGCAGCAGCAACAGGCGCAGGCGGCCGTGGCTCCGACGCCGTCGACGAGCAACGGGCCGACGGTCGTCGTGCCGCGCAACTAGCGCCGTCGGCGCAGGATTTCGTCACTGCCTTGGAAGACCCGACGCTCGCCGCCTCGCTGAACGACTCCGACCGGCGGCGGCCCATCGGGGTGTTCGATTCCGGCGTCGGCGGGCTGACCGTCGTCAGCGCCTTGCGGCGGCTGCTGCCGTCGGAAAACATTTTCTATCTCGGCGACAACGCCCGCATCCCCTACGGCAACAAGGGCGCGGCGACCGTCGAACGGTACAGCTTCGAATTGACCGGCCTGCTGCTCGGCGGAGGGGGCCAAGGCCATCGTCGTCGCGTGCAACACGGCGACCGCGCTGGCCGTGCCGCGGTTGCAGGACGCGCTGCGGGTGCCGGTGCTCGGCGTCATCGCGCCCGGCGCGGCGGCGGCGGTGGCGGCGACGCGCAACGGCCGGGTGGGCGTCATCGGCACGCACGCGACGATCTGCCAGCGGGGCGTACGAACGCGCCTTGCGCAAACTCGCGCCCGGCCTGGAGATCCGCGCGGCGGCGTGCCCGCTGTTCGTGCCGTTGATCGAGGAAGGGCTGCTCGACGACCCGCTGACCGACCAGCACATCGCCCGTTATCTCCGGCCGCTGCTGGACGCGGGCATCGACACGCTCATCCTCGGCTGCACGCATTACCCGCTGCTGCAAGACGCCATCGCGCGGCTGGCCGGGCCGGACGTCCGGCTGGTGGATTCCGCGCACAACTGCGCGCTGGCCGTGCGCGACTTGCTCGCGCACGGCCGAGCTCGCCGCGCCGGAAGACTCAGCGGGCACGCTCCAAGTGGCGCTGACGGATGCCAGCGACCGGTTCCTGCCCGTGGTCGAACGCGCGCTGGGCTTGCGGGTCGGCGACGTGCAACTGCGCCGGGTGCAAGGCGTCGCGCTTGCGCAGGATCGAGCCTGATTTCCGGTAAAAGGCTGCATGGGCAAGATGTTTTCCGCGCTCGACGACCGTCTGACGGCTTTCATCGCCGCACAGAAGATTTACTTCACCGCCACCGCTCCCACGGAGGGCCGGGTCAACCTTTCGCCCAAGGGAATCGACACGTTTCGCTGTCTGGACCATCACACCGTCGCCTATCTCGACCTGACCGGCAGCGGCAACGAAGCCGCCGCGCACCTGATCGAAAATGGCCGCATGACGATCATGTTTTGCAGCGTTCGACGGGGCACCGCTCATCCTGCGGTTGTACGGGCGCGGGCGGGTCGTCCGGCCGCGCGATGCGGAATGGACCGGGTTGCTGACGCATTTCACGCCGTTACCCGGCCAGAGGCAGATCGTCGTCCTGCGGATCGAGAACGTGCAGACATCCTGCGGACATGCGGTGCCGTGCTTCGATTACGCCGGCGAGCGACGACTGCTCCTGGATTGGAGCGAAAAGAAAGGCGAGGCGGGCCTCGAAGAATATTGGCGCGAGAAAAATCAGGTGAGCATCGACGGCCTCCCGACCGAACTCGTTCCCCGGTAAAGGTCACGTGCCCAACTGGAACAGACGTTCACGTAACTGTTCGATCCAACGGGAAAGGTAGGCGAACCGCTGGTAGAACCCTTGCAGCGTCGCCGCAGCATCCGGCGGACGCACGCCGATCCACAAAATGTCGAAGGCAATGAGTTCCTCCGTAGCTGTGGCGTGCAGCGCGTCGAGTTGTGCGAGGACGCTTTCCACCTTTTCGCGCGTGGCGAGTTCCACCCGCGCTAGGAGCGCCTTCGCCAGAGCGGTGGAGGCCGCCGCCTTTTTTGTCAGCACGCCGTCTGTCTCACCGAGCAATCCGTGCACCGACACGAACCAATCGGCCAAGCCGGGCGGCACGTTCGACGGCCCGGACAATTTGATCTCCGGATATTCCAATTCCAGCAGGTGCCGCAGGCGCGCTTTGGGTCGCGCAAGGTTGCCTGCGCCTGGTTGAGCCGCGCGAAATCGGCGTCGGCTCCGGCCGGCCCTGCTGGTCGGGGTGTTCCGTGCGGCTGAGGCGGTGGAACGTTTCCTTGACCGCTCGGGGTCGAGCCACGGACGGCGCGGCTCACCGAGCAAGGCGAAAAAATCTTCCGTCATGCGCACGTCAGCGAAAAACTCTCGCCGCACGAACAATGCGCGACGGCGTTGGGGTTCGTCACCTTGAAGCCGCCTTTTTGCAGGTCGTCGCTGTAATCGAGCAGCGAGCCGCTGACGAACAGCGCGCTCTTCGGATCGACCACCACGCGCACCTGCGCGCTTTCGACCATGATGTCGCGGTTCGCCGGGCCGTCCACGAGGTCCATCTTGTATTGCAAGCCCGAGCATCCGCCGCCGATCACCGCCACGCGCAGCGCGCCTTGCGGGCGGCCCTGGCGTTCCAGCAGCGAACGCAGTTTCTCGCTCGCCGGGTCGGTGACCTTGACGAGGCGCTCGTTGCCGATCTTGTACTTGATTTCGCCGGTGGGCGCGGGCGGGTTGGCGACGTTCATGGCGGCGAGGAGAAGTTAACACGTTGCGGGCGTACCGTCCATCTCAGCCGCACAGGGTTTCGGCGGCATCGGCGGCCTCTCGCTCCATCGCGGCGAAGCGGTAGCCGTCGGTGAGACATTCGTGGAGATAGCGGCGCAAAAACGGCCGGATGCCGCCCAGTTGCTCGTACTGACGGGTGTGGGTCAGTTCATGGGCCAGGAGCCGCCGGTCCCGGTGGTAGGGCGTGCGGAGAAAAATCCCGTAGCGCGCGGACAGGCCGACCGTTTCCTCCGAGAGGGTCCCCGTCCAGAGGCCGAGCTTCCGGACGAAAGGGTTGTGCGGCAACGGGAGGCGCGGCAACGACAGCAGGCGCACACGCTCCGGCTCCGCGACGCCCAACGCGCGGGCGTCGGCAAGTTGTTCCGGGTCGAGCGGTTGGCCCTCGGCCAGGATGCGCCGTTCCTGAAATTCGATCCACCGGCAACCCAACGGCAGCATCAACGGCACCAGCGCCTTTGCCAACGGCCGCAAAAATGCTCCCGCCATATTATTTCGTTCCCGGCCGGACCATCGGGACGCAGCGCCGCCAGATGTAGTCGAACATCGCCGCGAACTCCACCTTCTGGAGATGGCCGATCTCTCTTTTGTAGGAGGTCTCGCCGTATTTGTACTGTTCGCACAGGTTGATGAACAGGTACGGGTCCCAGTTCGACTGCCGGCTCATGTGCGGGGAAGCATCGCTGGCGCGACCCTGCATTTCCTGGAACATCGGCTGCTCGCCCGAACGCCGCATCCAATAGCGGGCGTTCTCGAAATCCCCCTCCCGCCGGTGGACCATCCCGTGCCAGTACGCGGCAAGGTCGCCTTCGCCCTTCTGCGCTTCCCGGTGGGAGTCGTCGAGCGCGTTGTGGTAGTAGAACAACGCCGCGCGCACGAGGGCCATCGGCGCGCCGGGCAACAACTCGCCGCCCCCGAAAATCTTCGCGTCGTCGGCCTCGCGCAGGTGGATGACGAGTGCGTAGTCGGTCGGTTCTTTGGGCAACGGCTCGTCGAGCGTGCGCTCGTGCAACAGCAGGCGTTGGATGTAGTCCGGGTAGCGGCTCATGGGAAGCAGTGGCAGGTTGTCAGCGAAAGACGAGATTTCAATGGTTACGCGGGAACTGCCGCAAAATACGTGCCGCGAGCGGTTGCC
>CAVYBS010000010.1:0-35972 GCA_963766845.1 uncultured bacterium
GTATCGTTCCAAGCTCCCCGCCGATCTGACCCATTATTTCCGCCTGCGGACGAGGCGTTTGGAGTGACCGGGAGGATCACCCGGAACTGCGCTCCTCCGCCGGGCTGGCTTGCAGCTTCCACCCGGCCGCCGTGCGCTTCGACGATGGCTTTGACCAGGCTCAGGCCCAGGCCAAGCCCGTGTTGGGCGCGGCTCTTGTCGCCGCGATAGAGCCGGTCCCAGATGCGCGGCAGATCCTCCGCGCGCGATGCCCGATGCCGGTGTCGCTGAAACTCGACCACGGACGCGTCTCCGGGTCGCAGCCGCGCGCCGATCACGACGCCGCCCGCCGGGCGGCGTATATTTGAGCGCGTTGTCGAGCAGGTTGGCGAAGACCTGCCGAATGCGGGGCGGCGTCGGCCGGACGACCAGCGGCTCGGCGAACCTTTTTTCGACGATGATCTCCTTGTCGTCGGCGACGTCCTCGTAGAGTTCCAGCCCGTCGTCGACCAACGCGCCGAGATCGATGCGGCGTGCGATCCAGCTTCATCATGCCCGCCTCGGCCTGCGGTCACGTCCATGAGCGTGCGGATGATCGTCTCGCACGCGATCGGTTTCCTCCAGCGCGTCGGCCATGGCCTCGCGTCCGGCGTGAGGCGTCGGCCGCGATGGCTGCAGCGCATCCTCCAGCCTGACCCGCAGGCGCGAGAGCGGCGTGCGCAGATCGTGCGCGACGTTGTCGAGCGATTCGCGCAGGGCGTGGATGAGCGCTTCGTTGCCGTCGAGCATGCGGTTAAAAAGCCCGACCAGGTCGTCGAGTTCGTCGTCCGCGCGCCGGACCGGCACCCGCACGTTCAGGCGGCCGTGTTGATGATCGAGCGCACCGCTCGCGCGAGCTGGCGCAATGGGCGCGTCAGGCGTCGCATCAGCAGCGCGCCGCCCAAAAAACCGAGCAGCATCGGGCCGAATCACCACGGCGAACACCTCGCGGAAACTTCCCCAGCAGCTTGGCGCGGCTGTCGCTGCTGCGGCCGACCTGGAAGACGTGCCGTCGCCCAGAGGGTGGAGGCGACGGTGAGATCGACGTGCTTGTCGCGCGGCACCCGCAGCCAGGGGTCGAGATGAACCTGGCCACCGGCATCGCACCCGCTCCAGGTCGCCGCGGACCCAATCGTCCGGAAGGATCAGGAGCAGGTCCACGCTCGGTCCGGCTCGGCCACGCGCACGAAGAAAGTCTGCTGCTTGCGCGCCTCGTCCACGCGAGCGATCCAATCCCGCAGCGCCGGCCGCCGCCGGCCTCGTAGACGGCCGCGTATTCGCGCAGGCGCGCGTGGATGACCTCGCGGTCCTTGCTGTCGATGGCCGCCCCGAGCAGGTAATAAATCAGCACGAAGAGCACGCCGCGCTGACGATGAAGATCGCGGCGTACCAGAGGTTCAGCCGGAAGCCGAGCGTGCGCGCGAAGCTTTAAGGCGCTTCCAGAACATAGCCCATGCCGCGCTGGGTCGTGATGAGTTTGATGGAAAGTCGCGGTCGATCTTGTTGCGCAGCCGGCAGACGAGCACGTCCACGACGTTGGTCTGCGGATCGAAGCTGTAATCCCAGATATGCTCCAGGATCATCGTCTTGGTGACGACGCGGCCGGCGTTGCGCATCAGATATTCGAGCAGGGCGAATTCGCGCGCCTGGAGATCGATCTTGCCCGCCCGCGCGCGAGACCTCGCGGTTCAGCAAGTCGAGCGTCAGGTCGCCCACGGTGAGCGTGGCGGTCCGCGTCTGGCGTGACTCGCGGCGCACCAACGCCTGCACCCGCGCGAGCAATTCGTCGAAGGCGAACGGCTTGGTCAGATAATCGTCGCCGCCGGCCTGCAGGCCCTCACGCGGTCGTCCACGGTAGCCTTGGCGCTAAGGATGATCACCGGCAAGGCGGATCCCTCGCGGCGGAGTTCCTGCACGAGGCTCAGGCCGTCGAGCTTGGGCAGCATGATGTCCACCACGGCGGCGTCGTAGGGCTCCGCCAGCGCGTAGCCAGCCGGTTTCGCCGTCGGCGCAATGATCCACCGCGAAGCCGCTTTCCTTGAATCCCTTGACAATAAAGGACGCGAGCTTCGGATCATCTTCGACGACGAGCAATCGCATATACATCGGGCCAATCACGGCCAGGAGGAAGCTCGCAGGGGATCGCGGCCGAGTCCAAGGGTTTCGCGAGAACGCAGAGCATTGCACCGGCTGGGACTGGCAGTGTGACCGTCTACGCTATGTCGGTGTCCCGATAACACTTCATCACCACCTTCCCGCTCTCCTTCGGCGGTGCGGCGCTCTTCCTGCATCTCGCGGGAGAGATAAAATTCAGCCCGGTGCGGATGACCGCCGCAGCCGCCAGCTAGCCGATCTCGTTCCAACTGGGCGCGACTGCCGTGAGAGGATGTCCGCGCCGAGTTGAAACTCCAACGCCATCAAGGTAACGCACCAGCACACGGCGGATGGCATTGAAATATGCCGGTTTCTTGATCGACTGGCTGATACCAGAAAGTAGCGCGTCAGAGCGACAGGGTGCGACAGGCCATCCGCCCGGAACACAGGTTCGGCGAGATGAGTGTCCCCTCGCTTGGCGCCCGCAATGTTTATCGTGTGGAGGTTGGGTCGCCGAATGCGGACACGGTGAAGAGTGGAACAAGCGGGCAACGACGGCTTCCATTTCGGCCGGTGGAGTCAACATCCCGAAAACTCACCTCAAGCTCCCAAGTTCCTGACCTCAACCCGACCCGGCCAAGTTTCCGAATTGGATGAAGCCGAGGCTCGACTTCGGACTACAGAGGGATCTGGGTCCGGGCGGACATTAATCTTCAAGGCGCATCACCATCCCGGGCAAGCGCATCCTGCGCCCGCAAAAGATCGTGTAGCGTCAACAAGCCGACGATGATTCCGTCCTCGGATTTGTCGAGAATGAGGACGGCGCCGACGGGCGATTCGATGAGCCGCGCCTGCGCCTCGCTGATGGGTGCTTCGCGCAGGCACGTCGGGCCCACGCACCGCTGGCCGTTGCCCCATCTGTAGTGATGCCATGGCGGCAACGCGCAAAAGCAGTCCGGGCCGAGGCCGGCCGGCCGCCGGATCTGCTGCCACCGGAAACGCTCGAACGCTGGATGCTCCGCTAGCGGTTGCGCAGGGCGGCAGGCGTGGCGAGGTCGTCGGAGGAGCACGACAGGCTGGAAGTTAGCGATGGCCGAGACCGGGTATTGCCGCCAGGCTCGCAGATCGCGCGGTGGCATGAAGGTGCGCATGGTGTGGCCGTCGTCGAGGAGAACCTGTTCGTAGAAACTGTGGTGGAGCAGTGCGCGGCTGACGGTCTGGCTGATGAGCGCCCCGGCGAGCAGCGCGGGCACGAGGGCAAAATCGTGCGTCATCTCGAAGACGATGAGGATGCTGGTCAGCGGCGCGCGGACGACCGCGCCCAGGCACGCGCTCATGGCCACGACGGCGAGCAGCACATGGTCGTTCGGGCTCAGGGCGATCCCCGTCGGTGCACCAGCCCGCTGAGCGCCACGCCCGCACATGGCGCCGAGAAAGAGGTTGGGCGCGAAGATGCCGCCGCAGCCGCCCGTGCCGTAGCCGACCGCCGTGGCGACGAGCTTGCCCCGAGCAAGAGCGCGGCGAACTTCCAGGTGAGATGGTCGTTGAGGCCGTGGTTGAGGTCGTCGTAACCCGAGGCTGAAAATGCCGAGGTGTCCCGTGGCAAGGAACACCGTCGCGCCGATGGCCCAGGTGAGCGATGCCGCCCAGAGTCGGCCGCAGCCAGCGGCAGGATGCCCAGCGTGGGCCGTCGCCGGAAAGCCGAGCGCAGGCCGAGCGACTCGCCCTGGAAAAGCACGCCCACCAGCGCGGCCAGCCGCCGCCAGCGACGGGTGCAGCACGTAGCCGTGCCAGGTCGGCACGCTGATCTTGGCAAGTCAGAAGGCCGGGCGGCGCTCCAGGAACGCTTGCACGACCAGCGCGCCGAACACCGCCGCGTAGAGGATGGTGCCGAGCAGCCGGCTGTTAAGGTCCTCGACGATCTCCTCCAGCACGAAGGTGATGGACGCCAGCGGCGCGTTGAAGGCCGCCGCGAGACCCGCGGCCGCGCCGGCGGCTGCGGCGAGACCGCGGCCGTTTTTCGCCACGCCGAGGCGACCGGCGAGTTGCGAGGCAAGCCGCCCGCGAGCTGCACGGTGGGGCCCTCGCGCCCCAGGCTCGCGCCGCCGCCGACCGTCAGGATGCCCGCGACGAATTTCACCCAGACGACCTTGAGCGGCACGTAGCCGAAATCTTTCCAGAAGGCGAGCTTGAGCTGCGGGATGCCGCTGCCGGCGGCCTCCGGGACAGAACCGGCTGAGCAAAAACCCAGCGATCAGCGAGGTGACGACGATCACGCGAAGACTTGCCGCGAGAAATCCGCCCGCGGAGAATCTGGCGAACCGCAAAAAGGTTCCGTTGTAAAATAGCGTGATGCCCACCTCGAACACGACCGCCGCCAGCCCTCCGCAAAGCCCGTAAATGGTGGTCATCAAGACCGGCCGGACATTGGTGGGGAGCGTGGGAAAAATGGCGGCCAGGCGCTTGAACACGCGGTAGTGAACCGTTTGGCAAGGCAAGGTTCAAGCCGCAAGGCGAACTTCTATCCCTTCCCTACCGACGTTTTCGCGCGGCTGGAGAGTTTGCCTCCTGTACATTCGAGCGGAGCGGCAAAACACCGTGGTGCAAATAAACGAACGAAACGCGGCGGAATCGGGTCGAACAGTGGAATGAAGCACTCAGAGGTGGTCGTGCCCTGGCGGGAGGGGCTGCATCTCCGCACGGCAGCGACGCTGGTGCGTGCCGCGCAGAATTTTCGCTCCACCATCCTTCTGAAATCCGGTGGCAAAATTGCGGACCTGCGCAGTATCCTGAGCATCCTCGCCCTGTGCGCGACCATGGGAACGACGCTGACCGTTGAAGCGAGCGGCGACGATGAACAGGATGCTACCCAAGCGATAGAGCAAGCGTTCGCGCTCGCTCATGGCGAGGGAGACTTGGGAGATCCATCGCGGCAAACACCATGATTGGTTGGTTCCAACGACACTATTTCGCCGTGCTCTCGACCAACTTGCGTCGATCCACCTTGCCGTTTGCAGTGAGCGGCAAGGCGGACACGAAGTGGATGGACCGGGGCAGCATGTAGCCGGGCAGTTTGCCCATCAGCGCCTCGCGTAGACGGGCCGCCGTGCCGGCTTCCGTCCCGGCGGGCGGTACGCCGGTGGTCAGCGTCACGTAAGCGTCCAGCCATTGCGGCACTCCGCCGCGCTCGACGGGCATCACCACCGCCTCGCGCACGTCCGGCAAGAGCCAGCAGGTTGCTCTCGATGTCCGCCAGTTCGATGCGGTAGCCATGCAACTTGATCTGGCCGTCGCGCCGGCCGTGGAAATGGAGCAACCCTGTCTCATCGAAATGCCCGACGTCGCCGGTGCGGTAAGCCCGCTGCCCCTGCAAAGTGAAGAACGCGGCTGCGGTCAAATCCGGCCGCCCGATGTAGCCGGTGCTGACGTTGGGACCGGCGATGATGATCTCCCCGCGCTCGCCCGCGGGTTGCGCGTGCTCCCTGCTCATCATGGATTTCGATGGTGCCGGGCGGCATCGGATAGCCCACGGGCAGCGCGCCGTCGTGTGCCGGCGAGTTCGCGGTCGACGCGCACGCTCGTGGCGGCGACGGTGGCTTCCGTCGGGCCGTAGGTATTCCAGACTTCGGCCTCGGGAAAACGGTCGAGGAGTTGCCGCGCCGTGCCGGGATTGAGCGTTTCGCCGCAGAACAGAAATTTGCGCATCCCCGGCAGCCGCCCGGCGTCGAACGTTTTCTCCAGCAGACACACCTGCGCGAAGGAAGGCGTCGAAACCCAGACGGTGACGTTTGGAAGTCGTTCAGCGCCTGGAAGAGCGCCTTGAACTGCGCGATCTCCCCGCGCGTGATGCTGTAAAGCGTCCCGCCGGTGGCGAGGCTGCCGTACAGGTCCATCACCGACAGATCGAAGGAAAACGGCGCCTGGTTGAGAAAGGTTTCCTCGCCCTCGCGGAAGCGTTGCTCGCCGCACAGCCAGTCGAGGAACGCTTGCAGGCAACCCGGCCGTGATCTGCACTCCTTTGGGTTGCCCCGTGCTGCCGCTGGTGAAGATGATGTAGAACGGATCGTCCGGGCCGGCGGCATCAGCGCGGGGAACGTCCGGGTGGTCGGCGATCGCGGCGCGCGCAGATTTCGGCGATCCGCGCGGGCGTCAGCGTCAGCCGGGCGCCGGCGGACGCGACCACCGCCTCGATCCGCGCCGGCCGGCAGGCTGTCATCAAGGGGGATGTAAGGATGCCCGCTGCCGACGACACCGAGGAAACCGACGAGCATTTCCGGCTCCTTGTGGCCTAGCACCACCAGCGGCGAATGGTCGGCGGGCAGCTCGCTGCGCAGATGCGCGGCGAGCCGTTCGGCTTTGGTCAGCGAGTTCGCCGTAGGTCAGACGTGTCGCGCGCTCCCTGCGCGTTGACCCCGATGTGGGCGGGACGGTCGGGCCATTCCCGCGCCCAACGCTCGATGTTCGCGAACAGCTCCATGATGACCGGTGAATCAGAAACCTTGATAGACGAACTGCGGCAGGTTGAGCGTGCCGCGTCCGTAGATGAAAAACAGGCCGATGACGATGGCCAGCAGATACAGAAAGATCGCCGCGAAACGGATGGACGGCCGCGCCTTCAACGGCATGCAAGGTGGCCCGGCGTGAGGCCGTGGCGAGGTCGCCCGGGCTGTGATGGGTGAGCGCGCTCATCGGGGAAGCGGAGGGACGGATTTCTTCAGCTATAACATGCAACCGATGGAGTTTTCTGCGCTGGTCAGCGCTTCGTTCGTGACAAGCGCCGTGGCCGCCTCACGGCTTCGGTGGACGGCGGCTGGTGGTAAAACGTATCCAGCGCGCGGTCGTACACGAGCCACATGAGAGCGGAGGGATGGTTCGCATCCTGGAAATAGTGCGGGTCGTTGCCCTGCTCGGGAAACGTGAGCAGCGGCACGTGGAAAGCGTCGGTTTCGGCGCGCAGCCGCTGGTAGAACCCGGCGCGCGCGGCGTCGCTCGACCCCTGCAACCGATTGTAATTCGCGTTGATCGGCTGGCAGATCACGAGCACGGGAGATGCCCATTTCCTGCGCCGTGCGCAGCATTAGCCGGTAGTCGATCCATTCCTTGGAGCGCGCGCACCAGCGGGTGAAATTCTGCGTCGGCGCTGTACCCGGGATGCCTGGGGTCTTTGAACACGCCGATGGCGGTCCTGGTCGAACCGGCTGCGCCGGTGCCATGCAGTACGAGCCGAGCGGCGTCTGGCGTTCGAAGGCCGCCGTGGCATCGCGCAGCCGGGCGTCCCAGTCGATCCGCACCGGACGTTCGGGCGAGGTCAGGCGCGGGGTGACGCGTGTGCCTTCCTGCCACCACCAGACGCCCAGCCGCGCGTAATCCAGTTCGCGCTGCACGCGGTACTGGATCGCCGCCAGCGGCCGGATGGCGGCCAGGAGCGCCCGTCTGCGCGCCGGTATTGGCGGCGAGGCAGCTCATCCCCGCCTTGAGCAGCGGGTATCTCGCCATGATGTCAGGATAATCCAGCAGCCGCCGGGCGATGTCCTGCTTGAGCGCCGGGCTGAGGCGGCTCTCGAAGGTGAACACGCCGCCGTGCAGCGGCGAAAAGTTCGCCCCGAAGCCGGGAACGATCCAGCCCGGGCGCGATGAACCAGCCCGGCGAGAGGAAGATCACGGCCTTTTTTCCGCGGGCGTTGGCGGGTTCGACGGCGGCGAGCTTGGTCGTGATCATCAGGCACGTCTCGCCGGGATTGCCGATGAGAAACGCGCCGAAGCCCGTGGGATGCGTGCGGAAGAAATCGTCCGCGCGGTTGTCCTGCGGCTGGGTCAGCTCGGAACTGCCGTAAACCGGCAGCAGGGCGCGGATCGGCGAACGCCTGCCGCTGCAACGCCAGGCCCACCAGCTTCTCGGGCAGCGGGTAGGTGTTGAACCGCTGCGGTGTGCAGTTGGATCTGCCGCTGGATGAACACGTGCACGGCCACCAGCAGCACCGCCGCTGCCGCAGCGACGCCACCGCCGCCCATAGCCACACCGGCAGCGGCCTGGACGGTGCCGCCGCCGGCGTCCGCGGCGGGGGGGGCGGCCGTCCCCTTCACTCGTGGTTGCAGCGGCGCTGGATGTCGGCCACGAGCCGCCGCGGGGTCGCCCAGGCGTCGCGGTCGAACTCGGCGGGCGAGATGTCCAGGTTGAAATGCTCGGACAACGAGGCGATCAACTGCACGGTGGTCATCGAGTCCATCAGGCCGCGGTCGTAAAGCTCGATGTCCGGGTCCAGCTTGGTGGCGTCCATGCCGGTGACCTCGCCAAGAATTTCGAGTGTTTTCTGTTCGATATCCATGAGGTAGGTAAAAACGGTGCCCGCTGGCAAGCCTCGCGCAAAAGCGTGGCCCCGCCAAGAGAACCTGTTGCGATTTCACGAGAAATCCGCTACACCGAGCCACGATGGCTCCCTACGCCAGCTTCCTGTATTTCGGCATCGCGGGCCTGTACGTCTTCCTGCCCACGCTGCTGGCGCGGTTTTCCCGCGCGGTTACCCCGCCGCGGGTCGCGCGGGTCTGCATCCTCGGCGGCAGCATCCTGATGGTGCTCGTCCAGTATTCGGGAGTCTTCGGGTATCCCGGCCTGGGGCGGGATGGCGGGCAAGGCCGGGATCGTCCTTGGCTACGTCGTCGCGCAGTACGTGCTGGCTCTGGCGTTGCTGCACGTCCGCGCGCAGGAACGCTGGAAAAAGGCAGCCTGGCCGATCTGGACGGCGGTGGCGCTGACCGTGCATCCCGCTGGCGTGGGCCAAGGCGCTGCTCGGCGCGCAGCAACCGCTGCCGCTGTTCGCGTTCGCGGGGTTGTCGTACATCACCTTCCGTGTCATCGACGTGCTGGTGTCCATCCACGACGGGCTGGTCAAGACCGTGCCCGCCGGGCCAGTTCTTCGCGTTCACGCTGTTCTTCCCGACGCTCTCCGCCGGTCCCATCGACCGCTGGCGGCGCTTCGGCAACGATTGGACCCGCGAACGCCCGCGCGCCGAAGTGCTGGACGCGACCTGGACGACGCCGTCCGGCACATGGCCGCGGGCTTCCTCTACAAATTCATCCTGGCGCACCTCGTCAAGGTCTACTGGCTCGACCCGATCCCGGCGGCGCCGACGTTTCCTGCATACGGTCAACTATATGTACGCCTACAGCGCGTACCTGTTCTTCGATTTCGCGGGCTACAGCGCCTTCGCGGTGGGATTGAGCTGCGTGCTGGGGGTGCATCCGCCGGAGAACTTCCGGCGGCCGTTTCTCTCCGCGCGACATCAAGGACTTCTGGACGCGCTGGCACATCTCCCTCTCGTTCTGGTTCCGCGATTTCGTCTACATGCGCTTCCTGCTGATGGCGATCAAGCGCAAGTGGTTCAAGAACCAATACCACGCCGCGTACGCGGGCAACCTGGTGACCTTCGGCCTGATGGGCTTCTGGCACGGGCTGGCCTGGAACTACATCATCTACGGCTTCTACCACGCGGCGCTGATGACCGGCTACGATCTCTTCGCTCGCTGGAACCGCCCGGACCCCAAGCTGCCCGCGCGCTCTGGGGGGAAAGCCTCGCGTGGCAGGCGGCGGCGATTTTCGTGACGATGCACGCCGTTTTCTTTGGCTTTCTCATCTTTTCAGGCCACCGTTGGTGGTGAGGACGAACGGATGTCCGGCGGGAAGGTTGCCGCCTTGCTGCTGGCGGTCGTTTTTGTGGCTGGGCGCGTGGCTCGCGCTGCGCGGACGATGACGACGATTCGCCCGACCCGTCGATCACGGCCATCGACCAGTTCGTCAAACAGGAGATGGATCAGCAGCGCATCCCCGGACTGTCGCTGGCGGTGACGATCAACAACGAACTGGTCTTCACGAAGGGCTACGGCCTGGCGAACGTCGAGCTGCGATCCCCCGCCCTGGCGGAAAGCGTGTACGAGGTGGCGTCGATCACCAAGCAGTTCACCGCCGTGGCGATCCTGCTGCTGGTGCAGGACCACAAACTCACGCTCGACGACACGCTCGGCCACCTGCTGCCGGGCGGACCGGAATCCTGGAACAAGATCACCGTCCGCCATTTGCTCACGCACACGTCGGGCATCCCGGATTTCGACGACGGCCGCGACTTCGATCTGCGGCGCGATTATTCCGAGGACGAACTCGTGCGCCTCGCCGCCACCCTGCCGCTGAAGTTCCCGACCGGCTCGCGCTGGAGCTACAGCAACACGGGCTACGTGCTGCTGGGCATCATCGTTCACCGGGTCAGCGGCAAGCCCTACGCCGATTTCCTGCGCGAGCGCATCTTCTCGCGGCTGCACATGGCCAACACGCGGGTGAACAGCGAGAGCGACATCATCCCCTTCCGCGCCGACGGCTACCGGCTGGACGACGGCGTGCTCAAAAACCAGGAATTTCTCTCCGCCGGGCTGCGCGGCACGGGCGACGGCGGGATCGTCTCGACCGTCGTGGACATGGCCAAGTGGGACGCCGCCCTGCAATCCGGCGCGCTGCTGCCGCCGGACGTGTGGCAGCAGGTGTTCACGCCGGTGGCGCTCAACAGCGGCAAGACGTTTCCGTACGGCTTCGGCTGGTTCATCCGCGAGCAGGACGGGCATCCGTATTACGAGCACAGCGGCAACTTGCAGGGGTACGCGTCGCACTTCCTGCGTTTCCCCGCGCGCGGGTGTCGGTGGTGGTGTTGGCGAATCTCTCGCAGGCCGATCCGTGGAAAATCGCGCACGGCGTCGCGAGCCTGATCCGGCCCGACCTCAAGCCGCCGGCGGATCACCCCATCGAGGACCACGAACCGGTCATCACGCAGCGTTTCCGCGAGGTGCTGGGCGGGTTGCGCGAGGGCAAGCTCAAGGAGGACGCCTTTACCGACGACGGGCGCGACGCCTACAACGCCGACGTGTTGCGCGACGACCAGGAAGACGCTTTCCAAGCTGCCGCCGTTCGGGGATTTCGACGTTGATCGGCCGCGTCGAGGTCGGCGACGACGATGGAGTACCGCTACTGGGTGCAGGTCGGCCCGCAAAAATGGCTGCTGGAAGCCGCGCTCGATGCCGATGGAAAGATCGAGCGGATGCAATTCAATCCATTGTGAGGTTCACTCCCGCGTGGGATCGGCGCGACGCCGTGATCGGGAACAAAAACTTGAGCGCAGCCGCGGAAATTGCCAGGGTGCGTGCCGGCACCGCCGGTCATTCGACGGACGCCGCACGCCCATGGTCCGAGCATTGACCGTATTGAAATCCTGCTGCTGATCGCGGCGCTAGTCGCCATCGTCGCCCGACGGCTGCATCTGCCCTACACGGTTGGCTTGACCCTGGCGGGGGTCGCCTTGGCCTTCGGGCACGCGCCGGTCGACTTCCCGTTGACGAAGTCCCTCATTTTCAATGCGTTCCTTCCTCCGCTGATTTTCGAGGCCGCCTTTCACATGCGCTGGCGCGAGCTGCGCGACGACGCCCCCGTCGTGCTGGTGCTCGCTACGGTGGGGGTGCTGCTCGCCTGCGGCGTCATGGCGTCGGGCCTGCACTATCTGGCCGGCTGGCCGTGGGCCCCGGCGGTGCTGTTCGGGGTGCTCATTTCCGCGACCGATCCGGTCTCGGTCATTGCGACCTTCAAGGAAGCGGGCGTGACCGGTCGCCTGCGGCTGCTCGTCGAGGCGGAGAGCTTGTTCAATGACGGCACGGCCGCCGTGTTCTATGCCGTGGCCCTGACCGCCATCATGGGCGGGACCGTGAGCGCGGGCGGCGTCGCGGGGAGTTTCCTGCTGACGGTCGCGGGCGGGGCGTGCTTGCGGCGGCGGTGATCGGCGGTGCGATGCTGCTTCTGGCGGTCGCACCGAAGACCATCTGGTCGAGATCACCTTCACACGGTGGCAGCCTATGGATCGTTCCTGCTGGCCGAGCACTTCCGGTTCTCGGGCGTGCTGGCAACCCTCACCGCGGGCATCTGATGCTGGGCAACACCGGCCTCGCTCGGCACATTCTCCGCGCGGGGCCGCGAGGCCGTCGAATCGTTCTGGGAGTACATGGCGCTTCGTCGCCAACTCGCTCATTTTTCTGCTGATCGGCATGCACTGGTCGCGGAGGACTTCACGGCATGTTTGGATTCCGCAATGGGTGCATCATCCTGATGCTCTGGGTCGAGCCATCGCCGTCTATGCCTGTTGCGCGCCGTTTTCGCCGCTCGGTTTGGCGGCGTATCGATGGCCCACCAATTCCTCCTTGTCTGGGGCGGCCTGCGCGGGGCCCTGGCGCTGGCGCTCGCGCTGGGTTTGCCCGCCGGACCTGCCGCGATCGCTCCGCCATCATCTCCGTCGCGTTCGCCGTGGTCGCCTTTTCGGTGGTCGTGCAGGGACTGCCGATGAAGCCGCTCCTGCGATGGCTGGGTGAACTCGGTCCACGCGGCTTACCGGAAACCGACGCCTAGATATTCAGATTGCCGTGGGCATTTAAACCACTACCAGCTAAAGCGGGTAGGTTAGGAGAGGACGAAAAGTCCGTTTGCGGCTAGAAGCTGCTCGAAAGCCTTCGTGGATGCTGTGCCCCGCGTGGTGGTAGTCGGCCATGCTCGGACCATAGCGCCCACCGCCACGCGCTCAAAGCAGACCGTCTAAAGACAGTGGGTTTAGACTTGGCAGATGGAAACTAAAAGAAAACGAAGTCACGCCAGTTTGTGGGCTCATTACGCGATCCTCCCGTGCCCGGAAGTAAACTGATGGTATCGCGTCACAGGTACAGCGAGTATTTGTCCTTTTCACACTTCCGGGCACGAAAGTAACGATTATAAACGCGCCACATCGCGTAGTTGTCAATCGCGTGCAGGGTCACCAGAAGTAACCCGTCAAATCCGCACGGGATATCTCGCCTACCTACAAGCACACCCTCGGGTGGTCGTTATACGCCGACGATTTCCTGCTCTACCCAAAGGTTTCCCGCTGGGGATACGCGAAGACGGGGCCAAATACACGCTTGAAATAGCCCGAACGTTGTCCTTGTGAGCGGCCATCCATCACCCAGATCCGGCGGCCGGATACACCCTCACGCCTGATCAAACGCCCCAGCCCCTGCTTGAGCCGGAGCGCGGCTTCCATCGCCTCCATGTCGAATCCGAGACGTTTGACCCTAGCCATATGCACCGCTGTCTTGTTGGTTCCGAACGGCACGCGCGTGATTACCAAATCGGTCAACAAGGTATCCTGGCCTGGATCGGACGTTTCGCGGTCCGCCAGATCGAGACCTGTCCAGGCACTCCCTGTCGCCAACCACACCGGCCGCGCTTTTTTGCGGCTTAGCTGGGTAAATTCCTCGGAAAGTGTACGCAACGAACCACCAGCTCAGATTGCTGAGCAGCCTTTCGCCCAAGCCCTCCTTCAACAGCGCGGAAAGCGCGCGAATATCGACGTATGAACAGCAAAGGACGAGCGTGCCACCAACGGCCGTCGTGCTGATTTCCGCGAGACGTTTGGCGAGTGCCTCGTGCCAGCGATGAACATCGCCCGCGCCGCGTTTCGTCCTCCGCCGTTCCGGGATAGGTCAAGCTCCTTGGCGGTGGCTTCGCTGGGCAGGTAGATCGTGGGGGCCGTGAAATTCCAGCCGGGATGGACAGGGTTGATTTCCAGGGCGCGCTCGCGGGGCACACACAATTTCATTCGCAGGAACCCGCTGGAAAGCCGTCCATCCGCTTTGGGCAGGTAAAGCGTTCCCGAGAGCAGACCGGCGGCACGGCAAGACTGCCATAACTCCTCAAAGGGCCGGATCAATTGCGAAGGCCCCACCGTCAGGCGCGGGGTGCGGACAACCGGCGAAAAATCCAGCCAGACATTCTGTCGTCCGTCGAGCATTTGCCGGAGCGCCTGATGCCATTCCCGTAGCAAGCGGATAGGCGATTCGCTCGCGGCTTCGTCCTGGAACTCGGCAAAAGTTTTCAGCGAAGCATCCAAGTCTCGCGCCACGCCCAAAAACCTCTCGAAGGTTTGTTTTCTGCCGGTCTGCGCCGGGTCGGCGTCGTTCCATGCGTTGATGAGGCCCGCCGCAGGAATTTGTCGGAGTATCTGCTCCGCACGGTCGAGATGACCCAGCGCCTCATGGGCGGCGGTCGCAAGGGAGAATTTCTGCCAGGTCGATTGTTCGAGTCCCTGGCGCAAAACCTGACGCATGTGCAGCAGACTGACGCTAGAGCCGATGGTGCGCGCCATCACCTCCTCCAATTCGTGCGCTTCGTCGATCAGGATAAGGTCAAATGATGGCAGGATGCCGAGCCGCCGGTCTGGCCGGAGCAAGCTCCAGACGTTGAGACACGCCATCGCCTGGGTCGCAAACACGAGCTTGATCTTCTCGTCGAACGCGCGCAGGCGCAGGGCTTGGTAGGCGGCCTGTGCCGGGTCGGATGCGTCGCCTTCATCTCCTCGGCCGAGCAGCACGTCATCGACAGGAAATTGCGGTGCGACCCGCCGCAGTTCGTCTGCCAGCCAGCAAAGGGAGAATTCCCGTGCAAATCCGCCGGTCGGTCGGTCCGTTGCCCGCCCGCCGTTTTCGAGCCAGTCGGCCGCGGCCTGCCAACTCGACGATAAAGCGGGGTTCGGACAAGCAAGCGTCAGCATGGACTCCAGACGTTTGCCCGAAACGAACTGGCCGCGCCCGAGCACCACGCTGAAGGCATCAAAATCTGCGGGAGCCACCTCTTTGAACTCGCGTACCAAGTGGGCCAACACGGAAACCGTCGGTGCCAGCACGAGCACCTTCGCTTCCGGGTAGTCACGGAGATATTCGAGGGAGCATTGCGCGATCACACGCGACTTTCCCAAACCCGTTCCCCCTCGGCGAAAACAATCTTCTCTTCGCGGAGGCCCGCCATCAGCGGGACGCGCAACCTTGACTGCAAGGCCACGCGGCCATCCGCCTGCGACTGGTGTGGCTCGGCTCCCGACGTTAGCCCTTCGGACAATCCCACACCTCCCGTGACTGATTCGCGTTGAGCAGAATCATCACCGGCAATCCCGGTTATCCGTTGCAAGAAGCGAGCGTAAGCCAAACTTGCCGCGATTTCATCTAGTGGCCGAGTGTTGCGTTTGGCGATATCCCGCAGTTGTGTAACGAGTTCGGACGAGAGATAAATGCTCACCCGCACCAGATCAGCAATTGGAAGGCCCGACGCCGGTTCCAAGCCGTCGCCAAGGGCTTCAGTCCAAAAGCGTGCGGAGCGCGGTGCGTGGATTGGGAAACCCGGCACACGCGGCGGCAGGAAGATGAACGGTGCAATTTGCTGCCAAAGGTGGTCTGTGGTTTAACTGGAGGGCCGTTGCCCCAAAAGTCTGCGGGCAAAATACCGCGCTTTCTCCATGTACCTAGAATATTTCGTGCGCGTGCCGCGTGAAGCTCGACTGCGGAACTGCCGGGACGCCCGCGCGCTTGCTCGCCCGGCTCCATGAGCAGGCGGAGCCGGAGATGCGGTTCGATCTGCGGCTGCTCCAACTTGAAAATGAGGGACAGCCACGGCACGTTCCCACGGCCATTCGCATGGGATCGCGGGCGCAATCCCTGATGATTAGCGCCGTTGGCAGTGAGGCGGTCTCTTGTCTGCTGAGCAACGCATCCAGAGCGGGTACGCTAGTGGCACGTCACTTCGGCATTCCCTTAGACGAGCGTTACCGGCAGGGAGAATGCGACGTGCAAACCGCCCCGAAAATTTGCGCGTACCAAGGTTCCCTCCCTCGTTTTGTCGCGGCGGCACTTCGACCGTGAGCAGGAAGGGGTTTCGATGCGGAAGATCGTCACGGAACGCCTTTTCGATCACCCGGCGCTCCTTGCGCGAGTCAGCCGGGCGGTCACGGATGGCATCCAGCGGCAGGCCGGGGTCTGCCTGCTCGACGTGCCCCCGGCACTGCTGGGCGATGTCGTCGTGCATCGCCTCGCACCCGTGTTGGTCAAGACGGGCGTTTATTTTGTGGTGGGCGCGATTTCATTCCGAGCCGGATGGCGGCTGGTCGGCCCGTGGTACGCCGGGCATCTCCAGAGCCGTGGCTACGGGAGGATTTTCCCGTCTCGGCCTGTTGTATCAGCCAAGCCCCAATGACGACGAGCGAATTTGCGCGCAAAGCTCTGGGTATCGAGAGTATCGGTGCGCCGTTGGAACATCCGGCGGGCTGTATGTTCTGCGGGCGCGGGCTATGCGTCGGCGAGATAGGCACGCCGTTCGAGCCATCGAAAAACTTCATGGACGATGCTTCCCTGACACACCGCGAGCAGCCCGGCACGCTTTGCGGGGACTGCGCGGCGCTGGGGACGAAAATGGTCATGATGGCGACCCAGAATTGCCTTATCACCGCTGAAGGCGTTTTTTCGCTCGCTAGCAGCGCGGCGAAAAAGCATCTGCTCCTCCATCCGCCCACGCCGCCTTTCGCCCTGTGTTTCTCGGACACTACCCTCCAACACCTGATCTGGCGCACTCCACTGTCGCTCTGCCACGAGATCATCCACCTGCGAATCTCCAGCCGACTTTTCAGGATGAGTTTGCCACGGGTACGGGAGGCGCACGGACTCTGCATCACGCTCCGCCAGAAAGCAGGACTCGCCGAGGGCAACAGCCCCCTTCTTTCCCTGGATTACCACTGGCGGAGCTTGACCAGCGCCTATCTGCATCCCGCCGTCGAAGCGGCGGCAACGGCGGCGGAGCTAAAGACGTTCTGCCACCTGACGCCAGGGGATTGGTGGGGAGTGGGCATCCTCCTGATGCAGGCGATCCCACAAGCTCCTTCCAAGGTCCGTTTGCGTGGTCCGGCGACCGGGGAAAGTTGACCTACTATCCATCATCGGCTTCATCACCTCGCGTGTCGGTGTGGGTCGTCTCAATGTTCACCACGCGACCGTTCTCGAAGGTGGCACGTTTTACGGGCACCTCCGTGCTCGGCGTGCCCCCGAGTGTCTGACTGGAATCCGGAGCAGGGTAAAAGTTATCGGAATTATAGTGATCGCCGTTTTTGCCGTGGACCAATCCACGGGAGATACCATAATAACCGCCGCCATAACCGTTGAAGGTCCGGGTGTACGTCCAACATTCCCTAACACCCTGCGGCGTGGCGGCGGTGGACTTTTTCGAAGGTGCGCCCCAGGCGACGTAAACCGCGTCCTTGCTGAAGCCTCGGCGGACTTCTCCGCTCACGGCGACCTGCCGGTCGGTTGGAGAGAGCCGACCCAAAGCCGCTGATTTTTCAGGACCGGCTGTTCCCATATTGGAACAACCCTGCACAAAAACGCTCGCCAGCAGGATGACCGGCAGCATGGTGAACACCGTAGATCGCAGGCGAGTGGCCGCTGCTGCGGGCGGTGCGAAGGAGGTGTTCACAAGGGAAGGATCAAACGGTTTTATCAGGTTTCGTTGGTGCATGACAAGGAACATGCCTTTGCAAGATGAAGCGCACATGAAGAAGAGATTAAATTCTCCTCATCCCAGTCGTTTGCCGCAGACATCATCCGGCATGGAAGGCTTGCCGTTTTTCCCGAGAAGACGATGTTGCTGATACGGAATATGCGTGTCCATCCACCTGCCTTCACCGCTCTCGCCGCCATCGTCGTCGGCCTGCTTCTACCGGGATTGGGGGGCGGCTTGCGGGCACAGGCTCCCGCTGGTCCTGACACGACCGAATCGACCACCGAGGATTCCACTGGCATCGTCCTGTCCGTGGCACCGTACCGGACGATTACGGTGGACAGTCGGCGCGGACCGTTCACTTACCGCCTCGGACCAGACTTGCACATCACCGGCCCAGATAACCATCCGCTGAAAATTAAGCAGGTAGTCGAGGGCGACAAGGTGACGGTGTTCTACTACATCCGGGACGGCCAGCAAACCGTCGCCCGGATCGTCGTGCTTCACCACGGGAAGACCGCTGCAAAGTAGGCGGGGGCATAGAAAAACGGCTTTGGCCGTGGCGTTTCCAAACGAGGTATCGACGGCTCTTCGTCCCGATTTTACCTCGTCCTCTGTTTTGCTGGCTTGGGTAATGCGCCGGTGAACTCGGCGGGTTTTTCGGGCGCGTCACGGAAATGTCACAAAAACTCCGTGGCCCTCCGGTGCCCGAGAGGTTTGAAAGAAAGCGTCGTTTTGCCGCACTGGCGCGACGGCCCCTTAACCTACCAAAACCTAATCAGGAATGAGCATTAAACATCACCATCCGAAGGCTCGCACCGCCGCCCGGACGTTGGCAGCCTTGGCGTTGCTGACCGTCGGCGGCAGCCCCTTCTTCGCGTCTGCCGCACACGCCGCCGATCCCTACGACGCAAGCCTGGAAAAGCGCATCGAGGCGCTGGAACGGGAACTCAACGTCATGGAGAACGACTCCAAAGGCAAGAACGTGCAGGACGACAACACGGCGGTACCCACCTTCCTGCGCGCGGCGGGCACCAACGTGCAGCAGTTGACCATCTCGGGCGATCTGCGCTTTCGCTATAATTACGACAACGAGGACTTCCAGGTACCCCGGCGGCGGCAACGAACTCCAGCGCAGCCGCTACTTGTTCCGTTTACGGTTGAACCTCAACTACACGCTCAGCCGACAATTTCTTCGCCGCCGTCGGCGTGTCCACGCTCAGCCAGACGGATTCGCAAAACCAGCCGATCACGGAAGGTTTCGACGATTACGGCATCTATCTGCACCAGTTCATCGTGGGCTGGAAGCCGACCGAGTGGGGCACGGTCATCATCGGTAAGACGTTCGCGCCCTTCTACAACAACGAGGACGCCATCGTCGACTTCGGCGACATCAACCCGACGGGCCTGACCGAGAAGCTCAACTTCGACATCAACCCGCAGTTGAACATCTCGGCGAACTTCGGCCAGTACATCTTCTATGATAACCCGGAGAGCGGCTACGCGGTGACTCCGGTCACCATTGACACGAGCACGGGAGGCAAGGCGGGGACGGTCATCGAGAACGTGTACTCACAAAACCCGGCGGGCACCATCCCGCAGGATCGCAAGGAAGACGCGATTTTCTCGTACAACGACGTGGTCGTCACCTACAAGCCGATTGAACCGGTCACCGTTACCCTCGCCCCGGCGTTCTATTGCTACCTGCTGCACGGCTCGGTGGGCCTGAGCGGCAATGCGGTCGGACCCTCGGGCCGCAGCAGCCCGAACGACGTGAACACGGCCAATCCGCTCCAACCCACCCAGGGCGGCTTGCTCAACGGTGGCGCGTACAACAGCGACCGGGCGACGGACGACCTTTACGTGGCGATGTTCAACGGCGACGTGAAGTTTCCCGTCGGTCCCTTCAAGGGCAAGGTGTACTGGGATTTTGCCTACAATACGACCGGCACCGAGCGCGCTCACCACATCTACGACTATCAGGAAGGCAGCTTCCAGGACAGTACGACGTGGCTGGCAGGCATCCAGTTGGGCGAACTCAAGCGCAAGGGCGACTTTTACGTGTCGGCGGATTATCGCCAGTACGGCATCGCCTCCATCGACCCGAACCTCAACGATCCGAACTTCGCGCTCAGCCGCCTGAATACGCAGGGCTTCCGGGTCAATGTGGGTTACAACGTCACGTCCTTCATGAAGCTGGAAGCGTTTTACTACGGCGCGTGGAATCTGGAGAAGAACATCCACAACGTGGTGTCCGATGCGCGCGTCACGCCCAGCGGCTTTGCCGACGCCAACGCGGCCCAGAATTTCATCGTGCAGTTGAACACGAGCTTCTGAGCCGGATAGGGCCTCCCGCACGTGGCAGATACGAAAGGAGTTTGATGAAAACGAGTTTCCCACCCCTGCGGATCACGGTGCTGGCGGCGGTGATCGCCGCCGCGCCGTTCACGGCCGGTTCCCTTCGGGCGCAAGCGCCCGAAGGCCCGGACACCACCAGTTCCACGACGGAGGATTCCACCGGCAAGGTCACGGGCATCTCGCCGGGCCAGACGATCACCGTGGACAGCCGACGGGGACCGTTCACCTACCGGCTCGGCCGCGACCTGCACGTCGTCATGCCGGACGGCAAGGCAGGAAAGGTGGATGATGTCCACGTCGGCCAGGAGGCCACGGTGTATTATTACATGCGCGACGGACAGGAGACCGTGGCCCGGATCGCAGTGCTCAAGGCCGAAGGGAAAAAAGACAAGTAAGCCGCGCCGGAACCGGCCGCCCGGCACACCGACGACGAAATTGACGCCCCGCGCTGGTTTATCCCGGCGCGGGGCTTTTTGTTTTATCGGGGAAACCCGCAGGCGATATATTTTTGAAAATATATCCGAAAATACTTCTGTTCATCCGCCACGGTTTTGTCTAACAACATTTTTGTAACACGCCTGCCGTTCGGGCTTTCAACCCACCGAAATCAAAGAGTTCCCTATCTGGCAATGATCTCCCAAATCGTTTTTGGCCGTTCGGCCACCTGCCGTCTTCGCACCCTGACGCTGCTGTTGGCTGCGGCTGGCAGCCTCACCGTCCCGCAGCTTCACGCCGCCGATCCGTATGACCAGAACGCTGGAAAAGCGCGTCGAGGCGCTGGAGCGGGAACTCAACATCATGGAGGGCGACTCCAAGGGCAAAAACGTGCAGGAGGACAACTCGACGCCGCCCACCTTTCTGCGCGCGGCGGGTGTCGATGTACAACAGTTGACCATCTCTGGCGACCTGCGCTTCCGCTACGACTGGGACAACGAAGATTTTCAATACCCCGGCGGCGGCAACCAACTCCAGCGCAGCCGGTACATTTTCCGGCTCCGGCTCAACCTAAATTACACTCTGAGCGACAACTTCTTCATCGGTTTGGGGGTAGCAACCAACGGCCAGGCCGATTCGCAGAATACGCCGATCACGGAAGGGTTCGACGACTACGGCATTTACCTGCATCAGTTCGTCTTGGGCTGGAAGCCGACGGAATGGGGCACGGTCATCCTCGGCAAACTTTTCGCGCCCTTCTATAATAACGAGGACGCGATGTTTGACTTCGGCGACATCAATCCGATTGGCGTGACCGAGAAGCTCAACTTCGACATCACCCCGCAGTTGAACATCTCGGCAAACTTCGGCCAGTACATCTTCTACGATAACCCGGAGAGCGGTTATTTGGTCACGCCGGAAACATTCACCACCACGACGGGCGCGAAAGTCGTCGCCAACGTGTATTCGCTCAACCCGGCCGGTACCATCCCGCAAAACCGCAAGGAAGACGCGATCCTTTCCTACAACGATGTGGTCTTCACCTACAAGCCAGCGGAGTACGTCACGCTCACCGTCGCCCCGGCGTTCTACACCTACCTGCTCCACGGCTCCGTCGGCGTGAGCGGCAACGCGGTCGGACCCATCGGCAAGGCTAACCCCAATGACGTGAACGTCGCCAACCCGCTCTCAGCCCTCCCAAGGTGCCTTGCGAGGGCAACGCGGCCTACAACAGCGACGCGGCGACCGATGATCTCGAAGTGGCGATGTTCAACGGCGACGTGAAGTTCCCGGTCGGCCCTTTCAAGGGCAAGTTCTACTGGGACTTCGCCTACAACGCGGCCGGGATCGTTGCGCGCCCACCACATCTACGACGTGCAGGAAGGCAACTTCGCGGATTCCACGGCATGGCTGACGGGTATCCAGTTCGGCGAACTCAAGCGGAAACACGACTTCTACGTGTCGTTCGATTACCGTCAGTACGGCATCGCTTCACTGGACCCCAACACGAACGACGCCAACTTCGCGCTCAGCCGCCTGAACACGCAGGGTATCCGCATCAACGTGGGCTTCAACATCACCGACTGGCTCAAGTTCGAGACGTTCTATTACGGCGCGTGGAACCTGGAAAAGAACATCCACACCATCACCGGCGCAGTGGACAGCAGTGGCGCCATCCGAAATTTCTACGATGAGAATTCGAGCCAGAATCTCTACATCCAGTTGACTTCGAGCTTCTGATGGCCGGATGATGCCGGATGAAAACGTACCGGCGGTCCTTCCCTGTTCTCGTCGCGGCGCTGGTCTCGCTGTCCATTGCGCCGTGGACGCAAACCACGGCGCGCGGCCAGGACGACAGCCAGGAAAACACGACGCAGTTCCACGACCTACGATTCCACCGGCCGCGTCACGGCGATCTCGCCGCCGTTGACGATCACGGTCAACAGCCGTCGCGGGCCGTTTACCTATCAGCTCGGCCCGGACCTGCACGTTCTCGGTGCCGAAGGCAAACCGATCAAGGCGGAACAGGTCCACAAGGGCCAGACCGTCACCGTGTACTATTATAAACGCCTCGGCCAGGAAACCGTGGCGCGCATCGTGGTTTTGAAGCGTATAGCAAAGCTAACCTCCCGATGCCGCCTCACCATTCGGGAGTGTGACAATCACGTAACATGCAGACTGTCGCAAAGTCCTTCCTCGGTTAGTAACAAACCTGTCTTGATGAATTCACTCCCTTGATTATGACCCTTCGCACCAAATCCCTCCTTCTCCTCGCGCTCGCCGCCGCTTCTCTGACGCTGTCCGCTTGTCAGAGCACGAACGGAGTTCCGGCCGCCAACACGAGTACCTCGGGCAGCACGGCGACCCACAACACCGAGAACCCGCCCCCGCCCGCGACCGCCAGCGCGGAACGCAGCGGCCCGCGTTAAGCACGGACGCGATTCACCAATCGCCGGTGCAGCGGCAAGGTCCACGTGTCGGCGGTGGAGGAGTTTGGACTGACCCGCTAGAACCGCGTTGAGAGGCCGGTGAAGTACTGGTAATCGGGGGATTGCGCCGTCACACCGAAGTTACAACCGGTATCAAACTGCCAATTCTCGATGGGCCGCCAACGCACGCCCACGTCCACCTGCTGCACCAGCGTTGACGTGGAACCGTGGCTTGCGACGAGCGTATCGAAATATTCCAGGTACGCTTGCACGCGATCCTTGGGGCGGAACAGGTCGTGGTACAGAGTGGCACCGCTGACAAGGGAAAAGACTTCGTTGCCCGCCGTGCTGCGCGCGGTACCCGGCTGGACATGAATAATCGCGCTGAAGCCCTCCGGCATTTTGAACGAGACCGGCAGGATCACGCTGCCCTGAAAGTGCTCGGATTCGATGCGGTTGGTCGCCGTGGGCACACTGACCTGCGGGATGATGCCGAAACTGAACGGCCCACCGTCGTCGCCGATGAGATTGAAGCGCATGCGCACCGTCGAGTCGCCCGAACCGTCCAGGGTCTTGCTCTTGCGGTCGGCACCGGGAACGGTCACCGTTTGCGTGTAGTGGTTGTAAAAGCCGTTGTAGATGAGTTCGAGTTCGATGGTGTTGGTCAGACCCACCCGGAAGTGCGTACTTTGCAGCGGAATCCAGTTCGACGTGCGAGTCGAGCCGAGGTTGATCGAGTTCTCGAAGAGGCCAACTTCCAGGTAGAAGTGTCCGGCATCGACGGTGCCCGGCCCGGTGGTCTGGTCGGGACGGCTGGTTTGAAATCGGCGCAGGAGGTTGTCCGGCGTCGGGTTGAAGAGATTGTACTGGCTCTTGTCCACCTTGCCCGGCGTTGGGACATTGTCTCTGGTGAGGCCGTCGCCGCCACCCTCGCCATCACCGTCAACGGCGTGGGCAGGAGGAAGCAGGGTGAAGAGTAGTCCGGCGGCTAAAACGGCGGGTAGGCGGAAGAAGGAAGGGGATTTCACGGGGCCGAGGTTATCAGGAAGCGGACCGGAGGGTGAACAAAATTCCCCCCGGTGTCCCTGCCCCGCCCGCTCGCCCGATGCAAACGCATCCGCCTAAATCGGATAGCTCTGACACTAAAATCCGGCCGTCAGTTGGACGATCAGGTTTTGCGAGGCGTTCTCGTCGTAGAACGAGCGGATGCCCGTACTGCGTGAGCCGCGCGCCGTTGAGATCGTGCAGATTCTTGTCCAGGTTCCACGCGCCGTAGTACCACACCTCCGCCTTGAGCCACGTCTCGATGTTGTACCCGAGCGCCAGCCGGAAGCCCTGAGTATTCAGGCGGCTCAGGCCGAAATTCGTGTCGTTGAGGTTCGGGTCGATGGAGCCGACGCCCACCTGCGCGTACTCCGCCGAGACGTACCAGTCGCCCTTGCGCTTCGGCTCGCCGATCTGGACCCCCGCCACCCAGGCGATCTTGTCGTGGGCGGAGTTCTCCTGCACGCCGAGGATCTGGTTGTCGCGGCTGCCGCCCTCGAAGTTATACGCGAAATCCCAGAACACCTTGCCCTTGACCGGCCCGACCGGGAACTGCACGTCGCCGTTGAAAAACGCGACGTACAGATTGCGCGTGGCGTCGTCGCTGTTGAAGTCCGCGCTGCCCAGGAGTGCGCCCTGCGTGGGCGAGAGCGGGTTGGCCGTGTTGACCGCGTTCGGGCTGCTGCGGCCCGTCGGCCCGACCGCGTTGCCGCTGATTCCCACCGAGCCGTGCTGCGCGAAGAAATAGAACGCCGGGTCGAGGATCACCGTGATGAGGTTGCTCGGCTTGTACGTCAGCACCACGTCCTGATAGAGCAGGATGGCATCCTCGGCGCGGTCCTGCGCGACGACGCCAGCGGGGTTCGTCGAGTAAACGGTTTCCTTCGTGCCGTTGGCCAGCGTGACGGTCGTTGCCGCGTAGCCGCTCTCCGGGTTATCGTAGAACACATACTGCCCGAAGTTCCCCTGGATGCTCAGCCGCGTGCCGAGGTCGAAGTACAGCTTCTCCGTCAGGCCGGTGGGATTCACGTTGCTCCAGTTGAGCAGGGTGTCGGTGTTGGTGTAGAACGGCGCGAAAATCTTGCCGATCTGCACCGTCAGGAAATCGGCGGGCTTCCAGCCCAGCATGAACTGGTGCAGGTAGATGCCGTAGTCGTCGAAGCCTTCCGTGATCGTCTGGTTGCCGGAATCCGCCGCGCCGTTGGTGCTGACGCCGACGCCCGCGAAAAACTTGTCGTTGAACGTGTAGTTCAGGTTCAGCCGCAGCCGGTACAAATAGCGTGCTGGTTTGTTGGGCATTGCCCGCGCCGGGATACTGGAAATCTTCGTTTTGATACCTGTAGCGGAAACGCAGGTCGCCGGAAATGGTCAACTCCTGCACGTTGATGCCCGCCGCGCGCAGGAACGTGGGCACCGTGGTAGCGTCGGCCTGCACGTCTTTGCCCTTGGAGTCGCCCTCCATGATGTTGAGTTCCCGTTCCAGCGCCTCGACGCGCTTCTCCAGGGTAGCATCGTAGGGATCGGCGGCGCGGGCCGTCGGGCAGGCTGATCGACATCCAGGCCAGCGCGGCAGCAGCCGGGGACGTTCCAAACGAACAGTGCTGTGACGGGAAGACTTCTTCATGAGGATTTCTTAATGAAGATTTTTTAATCTGCTGAATGTTATCTGACAAGTAAACATTTGGATTATTTTTCAACGGGACATGCATCCCCATGGCGGAGAGCCGATTCCGCCGTGTGAAGAAATTTTAATTTCATTTTCATCCAATTCTCATCTTGCATGCGATGCTCCTCGTGTCTGCCCATGCGAATCCTCCTGATCGAAGACGACGAAAAAGTGTCCCGCGCCGTGTCCCGCGGTCTGGAAGCGGAACACCTCGCGGTGGATACGGTCAGCGACGGCCACGAGGCGCTCGACACGGCGCGCACCGGGCCATACGACCTCGTGATCCTCGATCTCATGCTGCCCGGCCTGCACGGCACGGAATTGCTCAAGCGACTACGGCAGGCCAACGCGGATGTCCCCGTGCTCGTGCTCACCGCCCGCGACGCCGTGGCCGACAAGATCGCCAACTTCGAGGCCGGCGCGGACGATTACTTGACCAAGCCCTTTGCCTTCGCGGAACTGGCCGTGCGCGTGAAGGCCCTCCTGCGTCGCGGACCCGTCTCGCGCGCCAACGTCCTGCGGATCGCGGACCTGGAGATCGACCGTCTCAGCCATCAGGTCCGGCGCGGCGGCGAACCCATCAAGCTGACCGCGAAAGAATACTCGCTCGCGGAATACCTCGCGCTCAACCGTGGCCGGATCGTCTCGCGCTCCATGATCGTCGAACACGTCTGGGACCAGAGTTTCGAGGGCCTGACGAACATCGTGGACGTGTATGTGCGCCAACTCCGCGCCAAACTCGACGAACCGTTCAAGCAGCGGCTCATCCACACCGCGCGCGGCGCGGGCTATTACCTCAACGAAAAGGAACTGTGAACACCCGTTCCATCACTTTCCGGCTGGCGGCGTGGTGCGCGGCGGTGTCGCTGTTGGTCTGCGCGGGGTTTGGCGTGTACACCTGGACCGGACTGCGCTACTACCTGCGCCGCTCGCAGACGGACACCCTCGTGCGCCGCGCGCATCAGGTCGCCGCCATCGTCGCCGCCCATGCCGGGCGCGAGGGCGACGCCTTCACCATCGACCAGATCAAGACGAGCTACGCCCCGGAACTCAACGACCGTTTCATCCGCGTCCGCCGCCCCGATGGCTCGATCCTCTACGTTTCCGGCGCGCCGGGCGACAAAGCCTTCGATCCCGCCACCGTGCCTGCGCTGCCGCTGCCCGATGGCCGAAGCGACCGCCCCGGCGCGCTCACGCTGGGCAACCTCCTGCTCGTGCAGACCAGCGCGCCGACCGCCTCCGGCTCGGACCGCTACGTCATCGACTGCGGCGCCTCGCGCCTGCCGGGCGAGCATGTGCTGCAGGGATTCCTGACCGTGCTCGGGCTCGGGCTTGCCGTTGATGGTGGTCGTCGCCGTGGGCGGCGGAGCTGCGCTGGTGCGCCGGGCGCTGCGTCCCGTGCGGGAAATCACCGACGCCGCCCGCGAGATCACCAGCTACAACCTCGGCCGCCGCCTGCCCGTCGTCCGCACCGACGATGAACTCGAAGGACTCTCCGTCGTGCTCAACGGCATGATCGGCCGGCTCGACGAGGCGTTCCAGCACTCCCGCCGCTTCACCGCCGACGCCTCCCACGAACTCCGCACGCCGCTGACCATCATGCGCGTGGAACTCGAATCCGTCTCGCCAGGAACCCGGCCTCGACGCCGCCCACCCGCGAACGGATCGCCAGCGTACTGGAGGAAACCGAGCGGCTCGCCAAGACCGTCGAGGGACTCTTCGCCATCTCGCGCCTGGAAGCGGGCGAGGCGCTGATGGAAGTCACGCGGTTCGACCTGTCCGAACTCGTCCTCTCGACCGCCGACCAGATGTCGCTGCTGGCCGAGGAAAAACATCTCGCCATGCAGAGCGCCGGATGCGTGCCGGTGGACGTTTCCGGCGACCGTTTCCGGCTCAAGCAGGTGATCGTCAACCTGCTGGACAACGCCATCAAATACAGCCAGCCCGGCGGCGAGGTTACTCTCGCCACGCGCGCCGACGATGGGCAGGCCGTGCTGGAAGTGGCCGACCGCGGCCCCGGCATCCCGCCGGAAGCCCTGCCGCAGATTTTCGACCGCTTCTTCCGGGCGGACAGCGTGCGGACGCATTCGGAAAGCGGCGCGGGTCTGGGCCTGTCCATCGTGCGCTCGATCTGCCTGGCCCACGGCGGCAGCGTCGAGGCCGCCAACCGCGCCGGAGGGCGGCTGCCGCATCACCGTGCGTCTGCCGCTCCTGGCACGCGCGTAGGCCGGTCCTCATCTGCCGGCTCCGAGCCAGTTCACCCGCCGTCTTTGCCCTGGCTCGACCGGTTACCCAGCAGCAGGGCAATGCCGTTCCCGACGGCCGGTATCCGGTCTTGCGAAGCCTGAATGCCACCCTTTGCGCGTTCCGAAATTCGCTTCCTGCCGATCCGATGAAGAAAACTCGTCAAATATCTGCATCCTTGCCGCCGTCCTGCTCATCGTGGGTCTGGTCGGCTGGCACTTCCTCGGCCGGGAGCAGTCGCGCCGACAGGCGAAAGCCGGCGCGGGCGGCCCCGCCATCGTGGCCGCGGCGCGCAAGGCGGAACGCGGCGACCTCGCCAGAACGATCACGCCTGACGGCCGAGTTCCGCGCATACCAGGAGATCGACATCCACGCCAAGGTCGCCGGGTTCGTGCAGTCCATCCCGGTGGACATCGGCGACCGGCGTGAAGCAGGGCGGCACCATCGCCACGCTCGAAATCCCCGAGTTGCAGGAGGACCTGAAGCAGGCGCAGGCGGGCGTGGACGCCGCCGACGAGGCCGTCAAGCAGGCCGACGCCAACTACCAGGGCGTCCATCTGGACTTTACGCGCTTGCAGCAGGTCGTCCAAGGAGCAAACCCAAGCTCGTCGCCGCGCAGGAACTCGACGATGCCCGCGCCAAGGACCAGTCCGCCGCCGCGGGCCTGGCCAATGCCCAACAGCGGCTCGGCGAGGCGCAGGCCGAACAGAAACGCCAGATCGGCGATGGTGGATTACTCGAAGATCACCGCCCCCTTCGACGGGGTGGTCACGAAACGTTACGCCGACGTGGGGCGCATGATCCAGGCGGGCACGAGTTCGAGTGTTGCGGGCACGGCGGTCGTGCGCTTCGCCCAGGAGAACGTGCTGCGCGTCATGTTTCCCGTGCCCGAATCGGCGGTCGCATCGGTGAAGAACGGCGTGCCGGTCAAGATCGAGGTCAGCGGCCTGCACCGCACGCTGGATGGCAACGTGACACGCTTCGCCCGCCAGCTGAACCCGGAGACGCGCACGATGGAGACGGAGGTGGACATTCCCAATGACGACCTGAGCATCACGCCGGGCATGTTCGGCTGGGCGGAGTTGACGCTGGAGGAACACAAGGACGTGCTCAGCGTGCCCGTGGAAGCCATCAGCGCCGGGGAGAACCCGAGCGTGTACCTCATCGACAAGGACAACAAGATCGAGGACCGGCCGGTGAAGATCGGCATGGAAACCCCCAACCGGGTGGAGATCACCGGCGGCTGCAACCCGGCGAACTCGTGTTCATCGGCAACCGCAGCCAGGTCCACGTCGGTGCGCAGCGTCCAGCCGAAGGTCATCGAAACGGCACAGATCGCCTACAAGGCAAACAATGGTTAACGCCTGCGTGATCCCGGCACCGCATCTTTAACTTTACCTTCCTTATGTCCCGCTTCGCCATCAAGTACCCGTACTTCATCATCGTCGTCTGCCTGATGGTCTGCGTCGTCGGGGTCAGCGCCCTCATCCGGCTGCCGGTGGATCTTTTCCCCAACATCAAGATCCCGGTGGTGGTGGTGGCGACGTTCTTCTCCGGGATGCCGCCCGAGCAGATCGAGAACGACATCACCAGCCGCTTCGAGCGGTTCTTCACGCTGGGCAGCGGCATCGACCACATCGAACGCCGCTCGCTCCAGGGCGTGAGCCTCATCAAGGTTTACTTCCAGCCCGGCACCAACCCGGACTCGGCCGTCACCAGCATTTCCAACCTGGCCATGGCCAATCTGCGCCGCCTGCCGCCCGGCACGCTGCCGCCGGTCGTGCTGAAGTTCGACGCCTCCAGCCTGCCGGTGTGCCTGATTACCCTCAAGGGTCAGGGACTCAACGAGACGCAATTGCGCGACCTCGGCCAGTTCACCGTCCGCAACCAGGTCGCCAACGTGCCCGGCGCGTCGCGTGCCGCAGCCCTTCGGCGGGAAGTTATCGGCAGATCATGGTTTACGTCGATCCGCTCAAGCTGGAGGCGCACCAGCTCAGCGTCATGGACGTGGTGCGCGCGATCAACGAGAGCAACCTCATCCTCCCGGCGGGCGACGTGAAGATCGGTCCCTTCGACTACAACCTCTGCACCAACAGCCAGCTACCGACCATCAACCAGATCAACGCGCTGCCGCTCAAGACCGTGGGCGGCTCCCCGTGACCGTGGCGGACGTGGGCGAGGCCGACGGACGGCGCGCACATCCAGACCAACGTGGTCCGCATCGACGGCCAGAAATCGGTGTATCTGCCCGTGCTCAAGCAGGGTGGCGGCGCGAATACCATCGCGGTCGTCAACGGCATCCGCAGACGCCGTGTCGCGAGCTGCTGGACGTGCCGAAGACGCTCGTGACCAACGTGGTGTTCGACCAGTCGGTGTTCGTCAAGACGGCCATCGACAACCTGCTCCACGAAGGGGCCATCGGCCTGTGCCTGACGGGGCTGATGATCATGGTCTTCCTGGGCAACGTCCGCGCGACGGTGGCCGTGTTCCTGTCCATCCCGCTCTCGGCGCTGGCGACGTTTTTGTGTCTTTCGTTCGGCGGACAATTCGATCAACTCGATGATCCTCGGCGGCCTGGCGCTGGCGTTCTCGCGGCTCATCGACAACTCGGTCGTCGTGCTGGAAAACATCTTCCGCCACCTGGAAATGGGCGAGTCGCCGGAGGTCGCGGCCGAGAAGGGCGGCGCGGAAGTCGCCCTGCCGGTGCTCGCGGCGACGTTCGCCACGGTGGTCGTGTTCTTCCCGGTGACGTTCCTCTACGGCGTCAGCCAGTTCCTTTTCACCGCGCTGGCGCTGTCGGTGGTGTTCTCGCTGTTCGCTTCCTACATCGTCGCCATGACGGTCGTGCCGCTGTTTTGCGCGAAGCTCATCAAGGGGCACGGCGGGCAGGGGATCCCGGCACGACGGCTACGATGCCGCCGGGACAAGACGGGAAGCCCGTCGTACGACGATGTGCCCGGCCAACCGCCGACGCGCAGGGCCACGGCCACGCGCGCCGGCTCACGACCGACTGGGCTGGGGCGCAGCGGTTCAACGCCTGGTTCAACGCCGGGTTCGACCGTTTCCTCGATTGGTTCGACGGCATCCAGGCCATCGCCGCTGGCCCGGCCGCTGTTGACGGTGCTCGCCATCCTTGGCGCTCTTCGCTGCTGAGCTTCCTGCTCATGCCCTTCATCGGGTTGGCTTACTTCCCGCGCACCGATCCGGGCCAGTTCGTCGTCACGGTCAAAGCGCCGACCGGGCACGCGCGTTGAGATGACCGAACAGGAGGTCGCGCAAGGTGGAGGACCTCATCCGCCGCATCGTGCCCAAGGACGAACTCGGACTGCATCGTTTCCAACATCGGCATGACGCCGGATTTTTCCGCCATCTACACGAGCAACAGCGCCTCGCACACCGCCTTCGTGCAGGCCAGCCTCAAGGAGGGCCACAAGGTCGGCAGCTACGAGTACATGGACCGCGTGCGCGCGGCGATGCGCAAGGAATTGCCCGAGCTGACGACCTATTTCCAGAGCGGCGGTCTGGTGGATGCCGTGCTCAACCTCGGGCTGCCCGCGCCCATCGACGTGCAGGTCAGCGCGACCAACCTGGCGGAAGGCGCGGCGCCATGGCCGCGAAGATCGCCCGGCGCGCCGCTGCCTTGGGCGACGTGAGCGACGTGCTCGTGCCGCAGGACGTGGACGCCCCGGCGCTCAAGCTCGACGTGGACCGCTTGCGGGTCGGGCCAGTTGGGCCTCAACGAAAAGGAGGTCGTCGATAACATCATCACCGCGCTGACGAGCAACGCCGTGATTGCGCCGAGCTACTGGATCGATCCGAAGACGGGCAACGATTACCTGCTCACCGTGCAGTATCCCGAAGACACCATCAAGACGCTGACCGATCTCAAGAACATCCCGCTGCGCTCGATGAGCGGCAAGCAGACGGCGCTGCTCGACGCGGTGGCGAAGGTCAACCGCGTCGGCACGCCGACGGAGGTGGACCACTACCAACTGCGCCGCGTGATCGACGTGTTCGTGGCCCCGACAGGCGAGGCGCTCGGCGGCGTCGCCAACGAGATGGACCGCATCATCGCGGACGTTCATCCGCCCGAGGGGGTGCGTGTGACGATGCGCGGCACGGTGCAGGCGATGCGCGCTTCGTTCCAGTCGTTCGGCTTGGGGCTGATCCTCGCCATCGTGCTGGTGTACCTGATCCTGGTGGCGCAGTTCCGCTCGTTCGTCGACCCGTTCCTGATCCTGCTGGCCGTGCCGCCGGGGATCACCGGGCGTGCTGCTGATCCTCGCGCTCTCGGGCACGACGCTCAACATCATGTCGCTGATGGGCGTCGTGATGATGGTCGGCATCGTGACGAGCAACAGCATTCTCATCGTGGAGTTCACCCATCGCCTGATCGAGGACGGCATGAGCGTGCGCGAGGCCGTCAGCCACGCGGTGCGCGTGCGGTTGCGCCCGGTGCTGATGACCTCGCTGGCCACGCTCATGGGCTTGATCCCGATGGCGCTCAAGCTCGGCGAGGGCAGCGAATCCTACGCGCCGCTGGCCCGTTCGATCATCGGCGGCCTGGCGGTGTCGGTCGTGCTGACGCGTGTTTATCGTGCCGGCGGCTTTCCTGCTGGTTCACGGTCGGCGCGAAAGGCACGCTGCGCAAACTGCCCCGTCGCCCGCTCCCCGTGCCGGAACCCGCCGGACACGCCTGACGCCTCCTGGAACTCCCGACGACTAAATTGCATGTTTCGCACCCTTCTTTGCGCGCTGGCCGTTTTCGGCTCGGCCCGTCTTCTTCATGCGGCGGACCCTAAGTCCCGCGCCCACGCCCACGAAACACCGCCCGCCGTCACCGACGAGTTTGACCCGACGGTGCGCCCCGGCACGCCTGATGGTCCAGCCGGTATCCCCGCCGTCCGCGCCTGCCGCCCTGCCGCGGCTGGCGGTGCGCCTGAGTCTGCGGCAGGCCGAGAACTACGCCTTGGCTAACCAGCCCCTGCTCGCCGCCAGCCAACTGCGGGCGCAGGCGGAAGTGCAACGGGTGTACGAGGCGCGTTCGCAGTTCTTTCCGCAACTCCAGGCGAACGCCGTGGGGGTCAAGGCCAAGGACGACGACTCCCGTCTGGCGGCTATCGGCGGCATCACGAATCCGACCATCCTCTCCCGCCAGTCGGACGGCGGCCTGCTCAGCCAACTCATCACGGATTTCGGGCGCACCTATTTCCTGACCACCAGCGCCCGCTCGAACGCCCTCTCGGCCGCGCAACGCGCCGAGGTTGCGCGTCAGACGCTGCTTTTCCGGGTCGATCAGGCGTACTTCGCCGTCCAGGGGGCGCAGGCACTCGTGTCCGTGGCCAACCAGACCGTTTCGACCAATCAGGTGCTCCTCGACCGCACCCACGCGCTGGAGGTCAGCAACCTCAAGTCGAGCCTGGACGTGAGCTTCGCGCAGGTGGGGCTTGGCCCAGGCCAGGCTGCTGCAAATCCAGGCCAAGGCGCGATTGCAGGAATCGTTCGCGGAACTGTCCGCTTCCCTCGGGATCGGCAAAAAGACCGATTTCACCCTGGAGCCGATGGAAGTCGGCCCCGCCCCGCCCGGCGAGGTGGCACCACTCATCGCCGACGCCTGGGCGCATCGGCCCGACCTGCTCGCCGCACGCGACGACCGCGATGCCGCCGTGCGTTTCGCCAAGGCGGAGCACGCCGCCAATTACCCGACGATCACCGCCCAGGGCGGCGCGGGCGTCAGTCCGGCGCGGGAACACAGCACCCTGACGGAGAGCTACGGGGCGGCGGGCATCAACGTGAGCGTGCCCGTGTTTACCGGCGGCCTGCTGACCGCCCGTGCCCGCGAGGCGTCCTTGCGCGCGCAGGCGGCCGAGAAACTCCTCCAGGATCAGGAAACCGAAGCCGCCCGCGACGTGTACAACGCCTGGATCGATGCGAGGACAGCCTACGAGGGCATTGAGGTTTCGCAGCAACTGGTTACCAGCGCCCAGGAAGCGTTCCAATTGGCGCAAGCTCGCTACCAGGCGGGAACCAGTTCCATCGTGGAACTCAGCCAAGCCGAACTGCAACAAATCCAGGCGCAGATCACGGGGGCCACGTCGCGCTTCGATTATCAGGTCCGCCGCCGCGCGCTCGATTTCCAGGTGGGCGCGTTGAAATAGCCCGGCAATCTTCTCGGCAGAGGCGGCTTGATGCGGCAGATTGCTGCGGTGGATATGGCTTTCCTGATCACGCCGGGACGTTCCTCGCACACTGTAAGATGTACGTTATCCAAGGCATTCTCCGTTTGACCTCTCCACTGCACATCGCGGCGGCGAGAAAGGAAACCGTTGATCCCGACACCGACCGGCTGCTGCCCAGTGGTGAAAGGGGCATCGCGGTCGTGCCTGCCACGAAGTACCGGCTGCCCATGTTCCTGGGACAGTTGGATGAAACCGAAGGGCCGCGCGGCCCGGCTTTTTTGGATGTGCCGGTGATTCCCGCCAACGATCTGCGCGGGCGGCTGCGGCGGATGGCGGCCCGCACCGTGTTCGATGCGTTGCTTGCCCGAGGCGAACAAATCTCGCTGGACGCTTACCACGGGATGACCTGTGGTGCGGTGACGGGTTCTCCCGGCGGCAGGCTCACCTTCGAGGAATCCGTCCAGGCGAGCGGCCATCCATTCTTGGGGCTTTTCGGTGGTGGTCCCCGGCTGGTACGTTCCGCTTTGCAGGTCAGCACGGGCTGGCCCATTCTCGCCAGCACGATTCAGGCGGGCGTCCTGTCCGAGGATTTGCAACCGGAGGTGCCTTGCCCGCTTGGCAACGAGTGGTTGCTGACCCAACGCCTTTTCTTCCGCCGGATTGATGATGCCATCCGGTTCACGGATGGTCACGCACAAACTGTCGTCAAAGACTTCGGGCCGGAAGTCACCCGCTGGATCGAATCCGTGTCCACAGTGAAGAAGGCGCGAGAGTCTGCCAGCACGAAGAAAATGAAGCCGAAGCCTGCCCGCAAAGCCGACGCAAGCGGCCCGGCTTTGGAATTAAACGACGATGCCGCCGTGGCAAAAGAGCCGGAAACGCCGCCTCCGAGTCGTCTGCAACTGCAAGGTTTCAACGCCATCGAATTTGTCGTGCCGGGCACGCGCTTTTACCTGGAGTTCCGGCTGGATGAAACGCCGTATTGGCAACGCTGGCGTGGGGTTGTTTCTCCAGGCATTGCGCCAATTCATCATCGAGCAAAATCTCGGTGGCTGGACAAAAAACGGTTTCGGCCGTTTTGAAGTGGCACAGGTCGGTTTCGAGAAACTCGGGTCGGACCAGCGCGAACAACCCCTTTTCGAGCCATCCATCGGGAAAGCCGAGTTCAACCAGCAATCTCCGTTGGTCCTTGAAGCATTGGACGACTGGGCCGAAGCGGCGCAAAACCTTTCCGCCGCAGAGATCGAAAAGCTCTACGAACTCCGGGAGGATTAGCGGCGTGGAAGGATTCGTTGTCTCCTGGCGGCTTTCCACGCCGATGGCCGTGCCCGAGCGGCCGATCCATCTCGATGCATTGCTGGCGAGCGCCAAGGTGGATGAACATCTCCGGCGGGGCGCGCCATTGGAAACCGCGCTCGCGGCGACAGGAAGAACTCCCCTTGGAAAAAGCCGTCGCACCGGACGGACAGTGGGTATGGAAAGCCAGCCAACTGCTGTGCCGCCCCGCCTCGCCGCCCATCAACGTGCAAATGACGCGCCGGGTTGACGCGGATTGGCTCGCCGCCGACAGCGGCCGGGTTTTCACGTCCCGGCGGCAGGCGATCAGGATCGGGACCGGGCCTTTCCGCAACTACGATATGCGTCTGCCGGTGCAGTGGCAGGAGGGTGTCGAAGCCTACGGCGTTGGCGACATCGTGGCGGTTCAGGCTTTGCTGCAAACGATTACTTCGTTGGGTCGGCTACGGCGCAACGGCTGGGGGAAAATTGCGTCTCTTGATGTGACGCCATTGGCCGGACAATCCGCCGATCGGTGGAAGAAACGCTCGCTGCCGTCAAGTCTTTTTGCGGAAGCGTTGCCGGAACACCAGCCAAGCCACGGCACCTGCCGCCCCCCGTACTGGGACCGCGCCCGGTGGGAGAAAATCTTTGAATGGACCGGAGAATGAGGTAAAGCGAATTTCTTGATCAGGTTCTGAGGCGACATCCAGACCCACACTAAAAACGCCAACTTCGTGTCAAATAGTCGGTGAGGGTCAACAAAAACAACAAAAAGAGCCACGCCAACCCCGCCCCGGCGAACACGCGAACTACTCCCTTCGTGTAATGGACCTCCATGAACACCAAAACGATCAGCACC
>CAVYBS010000011.1:0-30784 GCA_963766845.1 uncultured bacterium
GTAGACGAACGAACATCGCCAAACAAGACGAATGTCGCTCGTCCATCGTGGCCTGACGGAAATCGTCCATCGCGGCCTGACGGAAATCGTTGGCCCGAAGCGTGACCGCCGGATCGATCGCCGGAGCCCGCACCGCTTCTCTTGTCGAGACGATCCATGCTGCCGCGATGACCTTTCCCGCCGGGGTTGATTTCCCGCTAAGGTCGTCCACTGTTAACCCTTCTACGGCCCGCGCGCTTCCCGCTCGGCCGTCACATTTTTCCAGATTTTCCGCGCCTTGATCTCCTCGCCCGAACAACTTACCGCGTTCCTGCCCCACCTCGACCACGCCGACCGCGTGGCCCTGGACACGGAGGCCGACTGCCTCCACGTTTACCGCGAGAAACTCTGCCTCATCCAGGTCAGCCTGCCCAAGGACGAGCACGCCCTCCTCGATCCGCCGCCAGTTTTCCCTCGCGCCGTTCTACGAGGCGCTCGCGGGCAAGACCATCGTCCTCCACGGCGCGGACTACGACCTGCGGCTGATGCGCCGCGCGGGCGGGTTCGTGGCGGACTCCTTTTTGACACCATGCTCGCCGCCCGGCTGGTAGGCAGGCGGGAATTTTCCTACGCCGCGCTGGTCAAGGCCGAGTTCGGCGTGGAACTGACCAAGGGTTCCCAAAAAGCCAACTGGGCGCGCCGCCCGCTGACCCCCGCGATGGCCGCCTACGCGCAGAACGACACCCGTTATCTCCTCCCGATCGCCGAAAACCTCGAGACCCGACTGCGCGAACTCGGCCGCTGGGCGTGGTTCGAGCAATCCTGCGCCCGCGCGCTGTCCCAGGCCGCCGTCGAGCGCGAACGGGACGCTGAGGACGCCTGGCGCATCAGCGGCAGCGGGCCCTGCGGGGCAAGGCCGCGGCGTCCCGCGCGAACTCTGGGGCTGGCGCGAGGAGGAGGCGCGCGCCGTGGACCGGCCAACCTCCACATCCTGCGCAACGAGGACCTCATCAATTCCGCCCGCGTTCGCCGCCGGCGAGCGGCCCGGCTTCGAGCACCTGCGCGGCAGCCGCAAAAGCGGTTCTACGAGGCCGCCGAACGCGCGGCCGCGCTGCCCGAGAGCGCGTGGCCGGTGTTCGGAAGCGCTTCCGCCGCTGGACCGCCGAGGAGGAAAAGCGGGCCGAGGCGCTCAAGAAAGAGCGCGACCGCGTGGCGGCCGGGCTCGACCTGGACCCGTCCATCATCGCTTCGCGCGCGACGCTCGAAGCCATCGCCGCGCGTCCGCAGGCCGCCGGAGAACTCCTCATGCCGTGGCAGCGCGAATTGCTCGGTTTGTCCGTGGAGCACGATGCCTCCCCCTCCGCGACGGCCCCTGCGGTATAAAGGGGACCTAGGCTCTCTCTACTGACGGGGGTAAAAAAAAAGCGAGGTTCGCGCGCAACCTGGCCCCGGCGCAAGGGTTTGCTCTATCGAAACCCGTTTTTCACCCCACCCATGAACACATCCACCCGTCTCAAACTCGCTCTCCTCACCACCTGCGCGGCGCTGCCCGCCGCCGGGTTGTTCGCCCAGGCCCCGGCCGCGGCGCCCGCCTCCACACCGTCGGTGTCCGTGCCCGCCGCCCCCGCCACGACTGCCACGACGCCCGCCGACACGGGGGAAGGCCGGGCAAGCACGGCGGCAAGATGCGCGAGAGACTCGCCTCGCTGACCCCGGAGGAACGCCGAAGCTCAAGGCCGCCCACGAGAAGGCCCTGCAAGACCCGGCCGTCAAGGCGGCGGAAGCGACCAGGGAAACCGACCACAAGGGTTTCCGTCAAGACGATGAAGGCCGCCATGTGCGCGCGGACCCGTCCGTGGCGCCGATCCTCGAAAAGCTGGGCGCGGAAGGCCATCCGGGGAAGAAGAAAACCCTGATCCCCAATCGGCGCGATAACGGCAGGGGCTTTAGACCAAGAAAAGTGACGGACAGTTCCCGGCAGGAACTGTCCGTTTCTAGCGTCTGGTCGTCCCGGGTAACCGGTCAGGAACGATTATCCAAACCAAAATACCTGGGACTGCCTCTGGAGAGGCACACTACCTTCTTTGCCGATCTTATTGCCGGCGGCGTGACGGGCGCGGGCTGTTCCGAACTGCTGCCGGCCGGCCGGTTTCGCTGCCGGCTCGGGGGCGGGGGCCGCCGCCGGGCTGACCGTCGTCGTCGTCGTCGGACCCGGCGCGGGCGTGCTGGTGGAGGGCAACGCGGTCGGGTCGGTCTGCAGAGGGCCGGCTGCGCGGCTGCGGCGTCGGCGGTTACCGGTGCGCGGCATCGATGTGACCGGCGCCGTCGAGGCCGGCGCGATGGAAGTGCTGCCCGGCGGCAGGCCGACCTCGGCTTCGGCCTCGCGGCGGCGCGCGTAGTCGTGCCACGGTCCGTTCGCCTCCGAGGTGTTGTAAAGCTCGCGGCGGTTGGCGGGGGTTTCGCAGGCGTTGAGCGTCAACGCCGTCACCACCAACATCACTGGACGAAGGACGGGGAGAAATTTCACGCTGCAAACACCACCAGAATCGCCTCCCCTTGTCAACGGCCCACGCTCTTCGCGCGGAAAAGTTGAGCTTTTCGCAGGACGCGCCTATGATGGACCGCTTCCCGAGCCTCGCCCGACCGCGTTCCTTTCCCGATGAAAAGCTTCTTCAAGACCCTCTTCGCCACCTTCCTCGCCCTGATGATTTTTTCGATCTTCGTCACGCTCGTGGGCATCGGGGTCGTCACGGGCATCGTCAAACTCGCCTCCAAGCAGGAAGCCAAGATCGAAAACGGGGCGTTCCTGGTCGTGGACATGTCGGTGAACCTGACCGACGCGCCGGTGTCCTTCGGTAGCTCGAAAGCCCTCGCGCAGTTGCTCGGCCGCAACGACACCGACACCGTTTCCCTGCGCTCGCTGCTCGCCGCCATCCACGCCGCCGCGGACGACAAGCGCATCGGCGGCATTTTCCTGCATGGCTCGTTCACGCCGGAAGAGTACGGCGCGGGGTTCGCCGCGCTCAAGGAGGTCCGCGAGGCGCTGCTGGATTTCCGCAAGTCGAAGAAACCCATCATCGCCTACCTCGTCGGACCGACCACGCGCGACTACTACCTCGCCTCGGCCGCCGAGACCGTCTATCTGAACCCGTACGGCGAGATGGACCTGCCCGGGATGGCCACGACGCCGACGTTCTTCAAGGGCGCGCTGGATAAATACGGGATCGGCATCCAGGTCGTGCGCCACGGCAAGTACAAGAGCGCCGTGGAGCCGTTCCTGACCGACAAGATGAGCCCGGAAAACCGCGAGCAGACCCAGAAGTTGCTCGACGACGTGTGGGGGCAGTTCCTGACCGACGTAGGGACGGCGCGCAACAAGGCGCCCGCCGAAATCCAGGCGCTCGTGGACACCAAGGGCATCATGACTCCCGAGGACGCCAAGGCCGCCGGACTCATCGACGACATCGCTTACCTGCCCGACCTCATCGAGAAACTCCGCGCCAAGGCCGGGACCGACGACAAGTCGCACTCCTTCCATCAGGTGGACGTGGCCACGTACGTCGATAAGGAAGTCGGCAAACCCGAGGCCGCCGACGATTCGCTGACCGCCGCGGCGGGACTCACCAACAGCACGGCTCCCAAGTTGGCCATCGTGTACGCGGAAGGCGAGATCGTCGATGGCGACACCGAGAAGACCGGCGTGGTCGGCGGCGACCGTTACGCGCGCGTGTTGCGCCGGCTGCGGCAGGACCCGAACGTCAAGGCCATCGTCCTGCGCGTCAACAGCCCCGGCGGCAGCGGACTGGCCAGCGAGACCATCCAGCACGAACTCACCCTGGCGCGCGCGGCAGGCAAGAAGGTCGTGGTGAGCATGGGCACGGTCGCGGCGTCGGGTGGATACTGGATCAGCACGGCGGCCGACCAGGTGTTCGCCGAGCCCAATACGATCACGGGTTCCATCGGCGTGTTTGGCCTGCTGCCGAATTTCCAGGGACTCGCCAACGACCACGGCGTGACGTTCGACGAGGTCAAGACGGGCAAGTACGCGGCGTTATCCACGGCTACGCGGCCCAAGACGCCGGAGGAATTCGCGGCGGTGCAGACGCTGGTCGAGGATTTTTACAAGAAGTTCGTCAACAAGGTGGCCGCCGGGCGCAACTTGCCGCCGGAGAAAGTGGACGAGATCGGCCAGGGCCGGGTGTGGTCGGGCAGCGAGGCACTCAAGCTCGGGTTGGTGGACCAGGTCGGCGGCCTGAACGACGCGATGAACTATGCGCGCGAAAAAGGCGGCTTGGCCAATGACGCGAAGATCGTGGAGTTCCCGGTGCCGCGCGATCTGAGCGAGCAACTGGCGGCGGCGCTCGCGGGCAAGAAGGAGCCGGAGACGAGCACTTCCGCGAACGTGTTGAGCGCGCTCGGCATCGGCCCGCGTTCGGGGGCGCTGGGGCGTTCGCTGGAAGGCGTGCAGGCGGATTTGCGCACGCTCAACGAGGTCAGCGAACCGACGGGCGCGTACGCGCGGATGCCGTTCGATCTGCGGCTGCATTGAGCAGGCGGAGAGCGATGACGCCCAACATCACGGGGACGAGTTTCGCTATCGCCGTTCCCGATTTGCAGGCGTCGGCCGCGTTTTATCGGGATGTGCTCGGGTTCGTTGTGCAGACCATCCCTGATCCGGGTTGGCTGTTCTTCACCAGCGGGAATTGCACGATCATGGCCGGCGAATGTCCGGGGGCCATCCCGGTCGCGGAGCTGGGCGATCATGCGTACTTCGCGTACCTGCACGTGACGGGAATCGACGAGTACCATGCGTCGGTTTGCGCGGCCGGAGCACAGTTGTGCAAGACGCTGCGCGACGAGCCGTGGGGATTCCGGGAGTTCGGCGTGTTCACGGCGGACGGGCACCGGATCATGTTCGGACAGGCCGTGGAGCCGCCGGTCATTCCCCGATGATCTTGACCAGCACGCGCTTGTCGCGCAGGCCGTCGAGTTCGTAGTAGAAAATTTGCTCCCACGGGCCAAGGTCGAGCTTTCCCGCCGTGATCGCCACGACGACCTCGCGGCCCATGATCGTGCGCTTGAGGTGCGCGTCGGCGTTGTCCTCGCCGCCGTTGTGCTCGTACTGGTTGTAGGGCTTTTCGGGTGCGAGTTTTTCCAGCCAGCGTTCCCAGTCGCGGTGGAGACCGCCCTCGTCGTCGTTGATGAACACGCTCGCCGTGATGTGCATGGCATTGACGAGCACCAGTCCCTCCCCCACCCCGCTCTCGGCCAGCGCGCTCTCGACGCGCGGGGTGATGTTGAAAAGCTGGCGGCGTTTGGCAGCGTGGAACCAAAGTTCCTGGCGATGGCTTTTCATGGTTTGGACGCCGGGGTGATCGTCACCTTCCACTGCGGCCCCGAACTGATCTTGTTCATCGTGGCCAAGTTGCTCTGGTTGGCGGCGAACGACACCTGCATCAGGCTGTTGAGGTAAAGCAGGGGCTCGCCGACCGGCACGTCTCCGAAGCTGTTGGCGTAGGGCATCACCCGTTCGTACCGCTTGACCACCAAATCCTCCGCCGCGCTGTCCGCCGCGCTGTGCCAGGAGATCGTCACCTTGAACAGGTCGCCGGGCCTGGGCCGGGGCTGGAGTTTGGCGAAGTCGGCGGCGTCGATGTTCGTCCACACGTTGCCGTACTGCGGGTCGAGCACGGGGATGTTTCCCGTCACCTCCTTGCCGTCGGCGGCGACGGCGACGCGCGGATAGGGGATCGTGACCAGCTTCGCCGCGTCCAGCGTCGGACCGACCTCCTCGAACCGGATCACGCCTGCTGCCAGCCGCGCCCCCGTGTACGAATACACGTCGCGGCCGTGAAAAGTATAACTGTCCTCCGAACCGGGGCGGCGGTTGGTTTTTTCGTCGATCTCGCGCACGGCGTCGATGCCGAGGTGTTCGGCCACGAGCGTGAGCGTGCCGTTGTCGGGCGTGACGAAATACTGGCCGTTTTTCGTGCGGGCAACGACGGATTTCCGGTTCGTCCCCACCCCGGGATCGACCACGGAGACGAACACCGTGCCCGTCGGCCAGTACGGCGCGGTCTGCCACAAACGGTAAGCGCCCTCCCAGACGTTGAACGCGGGAATCTCGTGCGTCAGGTCGTAGATTTTCAGGTCGGGACTGACCCCGGAGGCCACGCCCTTCATCGCGGCGACCGCGCCGTCCTTCATCCCGAAATCGCTCTGGAGCACCAACGCCGGAGCGGCGGCGGAAAGGATGAAGGATGAAGGATGAAGGATGAAGGGCAGAAGCAGGAGGAGTTTTTTGCTTCGCCGGACGATTCCCGGCCGTTTGCGACTCGGCGGCATCGACTCCGCCCTCGAATCGTTGTCATTTATCGCGGCTTTCATTTTTTCTCCTTCATCCTTCATCCTTTCCCCGTTATGCGCTTTACCGAAAAAATCCGCAAGGCATTCACCGCGGAGGGACTTCTCAGCGTCCGCCGGGGATTCCGGCGTGCGCTCCATCCGCAGCCCGCGTCGAAGTTCCTGCGCCACCTTGACCCCGCCGTCATGCGGGAGCTTGCCGCCAAACACGGACACCTCATGCAACCCGGTGAGAACTGGGCCAAGTATCTCGACGCCGAACGCTGGCTCAAGCTCAATATCCGCCGCGCACAGGACATCGGCATCGACCGCGAACACCGCAAGCTGCGCGTACTCGACCTGGGCAGCGGCGCGGGGTGGTTCCTGTTCGTCTGCAAGCACCTGGGACACGATGGCATGGGAATCGATGTCCCCCACCCTGCGTTCTACGGCGAGATTTTCGCGGCGCTCGGGTTGCAGCGCGTCGTCGCGCCCGTCGATGCGCAGCAGCCGTTGCCGGAGGAACTGTTGGCCGGCGGGAAGTTCGATCTGGTGACGGCGTTTTCCATCGAGTTCAACAAACACGCGCCGTGGGGCATGTGGACCGCGGCGGACTGGGATTTCCTGCTCGACGATTTGCGTGACCGTTTCCTCGCACCAGGCGGGCGCATTTATTTCGATCTGAACCCGAACTACGACGGGCAATTCATGACGCCCGACATGGCGGAGCTTTTCCAACGGCGCGGCGCGAGCGTGGACCGGCGAAGCAAGCTGATGTTCGATCCGTTGAAATAACGGCAGGATCACGCCGGCACTTCGACCGGCGGCGTGGCGTCATCGGCCCGCCGCAACGAAAACCCCACGACGATGAACCAGAGCGCCTGCGCGAACACCACCAACCCAAAACCGTGTACGTCGAGCGTGAGCAACCCGGCAAACAACGCCGCCGGAATTGCAACCCCGATCACCAGTCCGTAATATCCCAGTGCGGGTGAAAATCGCCGGTTCTTCAAGATCGCCGCGGACCACAGCATGATCGCCACGCACGAGCCGACGGTGTACACGGCGGAAAACCCCTGGTTGATCCGGAACGTGTAGTCGAGCAGCATGCGACGCGATTCGAGCTTCGGATCGCCCTCGACCATCTTGCCGAGGATGTCCGCGCCGACGAAGCCGCTCATCACTCCGGCGGACATGATCGCCACGACCGCGAATCCGAACACCACGAGCGCCGCCAGTGGCAGCCGGCCCGCTCCCGACAACCACCGGCTCAACGCCAGCGCACCGAGAAAGGCCGCCGGCAGCGCCGCGATGGCGACCCCGTGGACCACCCGGTCCAACAGCGCGAGGTTCTGCATCTCGCGCGGACCCAGCAACCCGTGACCACCCACGGGATGCAGGACCATCACGACGATTCCCACCAGATTGCCGACCACTAGCAACGTTCCACCGGATCGATTATCATTCATGCCGGAAAGCATCCGCGCGTCGGAACGGTCGTGTCCAGCGACACCGCGCGAGGATTCCGCACACTTGCCCGGCCGATGTCCGAAAACGCACCTGCCACCCCCGCGCGCAAGCCCGACCGCCGCGTCGCAAGGACCCGCGACCGGCTCGGCGACGCGCTCATCGAGATGCTGACGACCAAACCCTTCGACGAGGTGACCGTGCAGGACGTTCTCGCCCGCGCCGGGGTTAGTCGATCCACGTTTTACGCGCACTACCGCGACAAGAACGATCTGTTCCTGAGCGACGTGGACGATTTCTTCGCGCTCGTGAGCACGCTGCTGGCGCGCCGGGCCGATCCGTCCGGACGCGTCGCGGCGGTGGAAGAACTATTCTCGCACGTCGCCGAAGCGCGCCACATCTACACCATCATGGTGGAGTCCGGCCGGATGCATGATGTGACGGAATTGGGTCAGGCGCATTTCGCCCGCAGCATCGAGGAGAGGCTCGCCCACGGACGCCGCGGCGGCGCGGTCTTCAAGGAACAGCGCGCCGCGCTCGCCCACGCGCTGGCCGGTGCGTTGTTCTCGCTTCTAGCCTCCTGGATTCGCCAGGGCGCGACCGTCGCGCCAAAAAAGATGGACGAGCTTTTCCATTCTCTGGTCCCGGTGGAACTGCGGTAAACCCTCGTTTGTATCATCCGCGCGAACCGGCCACAAAACAGGTGCAAAGCCCACCGGCTCCGTGCATGTTGGCCGGTCACCCGCTGCTTCGGCAAACCGCGCCCGCCCATGAAACGCTTTCACCCTTCCCTCCTTCGCTGCCTCGTCGTCGCCGCCGCGCTCGGCGTGGCCGTTTCGCCGGCTGCGGCCGACCCGGCCAAGTATCACCTCAACGGCGGTGAATCCAAACCCGGCGATGCTACCCGCGTCGAGAGCCACATGACGCTGACCGGCGGCCAGTTCACCATGAGTGCGGGCGGGCAGAGCATGGAAGGCACGATGAGCATCGCCAACGACACCGTGGAGAACAGAAAGGTCACCGCGACCGAGAACGGCCAGGCCACCGCGATGGAGGTTTTCCACGAAAAAGATGCCTCGACCCAGGAGATGACGCTCGGCGGCCAGAAGATTCCCAACAAGGAAGTTTCACCCATGCAGGGCGTCACCGTCGTCCGCCGCAAGACGGGCAGCAATTGGACCGATACGCTCAAGGAGGGCACGCCGACCGCCAAACAAAGGAAGCGCCTGCACACCGACCAGCCTGACGATGCCGACGTGCTCTACCCGGCCGGCGAAATCGCGGTCGGCGACACCTGGACGGTGCCGGCAAATTCCTTGAAACGGCTCTTCAGCGAGGACATGCAGGACATGAACGGGTCGGTCCGCTGCAAATTAATACGGGTGGAAGACTTCGGCGGGCAGCCCTGTGCCGTCGTCCAGATCGACATGGACGCGTCGGGCACCGGCTCGGACGACAACAACAACACCATGAAAGTGACGCTCAACGCCCGCGGCACCGTTTACCGCGCCCTCAAGCAGCCTGTCGATGTGAAGATGGACCTGGAAGGCACCCTCAAGATGGAAGGCAACGTCGGGGCGGGCGGGGCGGCGACCTTCGGCGTCACGGGGCCTATCGTCATCTCGGAGAAAGCGGCCGTCGCGCCGTGAACGGTCAGGCGGGCGGAGCGCGTCGGCCCGGCCAAAAAATCACGCCGGCTGCACGCCCTGACGCCACAGCCACGCGCCGCCTTTAACGCCGTTCGAGTTGTCCACGACCTCCGTGTCGTCGTCCAGCTTGAAGTCGATCAGCTTCGCGTTGCCGCCGCCGATGTAGAGCCGGTCGAAGTTCGTCAGCGCGCGCATGTTGCTGACCGCCTTACGCACGCGGCGGTTCCATTTTTCGGGACCGATCTTTTTGAGCGTCTCATTGCCGAGCTGGTCGTTGTACGTCTCGCCCTTGCGGAACGGTGCCTGCGAAAGCTCCAGGTGCGGCCCGAGTTGCCCCTCGCTGTACAACGCCGAGCCGAAGCCCGTGCCCAGCGTGATGACCATCTCGATGCCGTGACCCTTCACGACGGCGAGACCCTGCATGTCGGCGTCGTTGATGAGCCGGGCCTCGTGGCCGAGGTGGGTCGATAGTTCCTGCGCCAGCGCAAACCCGCGCAGGTCCTCGGTGCCGAGCATGGGCGCGGTGATGATCTTGCCGCGGCGCACGACGCCGGGGAACCCGATGGAAATCCGATTGTAATGGAGCGTGGCGAGCGGCTCGACGAGCGTGAGGATCGTACCCAACATGACTTCCGGCTTGCACGGGTAGGGGGTTTTGACGCGGAGGCGGTCGCTGAGCAGGTTGCCCTCCGCGTCGAGCACGGCGGCCTTGAAGCCGGTGCCGCCGATGTCGATGGCGAGGATGCGGAGATCGGGCGAGGTGGGCGGGGGGGCGTCTTCCATAAAAGTCAGGAGTCAGAACTATAGGGGAAACCGGCAACCCGCAACTCATCTTGAACTTCCACGCCCTCCAGAGCCTCCTCGACACGGTCCTCCACGCCGAACGCTTCGCCGCCGCCGGCGACCTGAACGGCGTGTTCCTGCCGCCCGCCGACCCGGACGCGTCCGTGCGCCGCCTCGGCCTCGCGTTGGAACCGGGGCAGGATTGCTTGGCGTGGGTCGAACGCGAGCGCCTCGACGCCGTTTTCCTGCATCGTCCGTGGAGTTTGGACCCCGCCACGCGCCACGCTTTGCAAACCGCCGGCATCGGCGTGCTCGCCTATCACTTGGCGTTCGACGAACATCTCACCACCGGGTTCAACCCCGCGTTGGCCGCCGCCTGCGGCTGGGGCGAACCCGCGTTGCTCGCCGAGAAGGAAGGCCGTCCGCTCGGGATGATCTGCACGCTGCCGGATGGAGCGATGCCCTTCGGGAAAATCGTGGAGCGGCTGGTGGGGGAGTTCGGTGGTTTGGAAAGCATGACGGAGCCTCCCGCCGGGACGGACGTGCCGGTCGAGCGGGTGGCGTGCGTCGGGGCGATGAACGACGGACTGGTCCGCGCGGCGCACGCGGCGGGGGCGGGGGTGTACGTCACGGGCCAATGGCGGCAGCCGGCACGGGCGGCGGTGGCCGAAACGGGGATCGGCGTCGCGGCCATCGGCCATCGTCGCAGCGAGGAATGGGGACTGCGAATGCTGGAGCGATTGTTGCGCGGGCACCCGGCGGCGGGTGCTGCGGAGATCGTCCGCAGGTCGTGACGGCCCGGCGCGCAAAGGGCGATTTTCGAGACCGTTCCGCCTGCCCGTGTCGTATTTGTGATCCCTATGATATTCCGCCACGACCAGATCACCGTCGATTTTCCCACCCCCTCCAGCCCGGATGCCAACGCCGCCGCCGCCATCCAGGAACTGCTCGGCGGCAAGTTCGGCGAGATGTCCACGCTGATGAACTACACGTTCCAGTCGTTCAACTTCCGGGGCCGCAAGAATTTCCGCCCGTTCTACGATCTCATCTCCAACATCGCCGCCGAGGAATACAGCCACATCGAGGCGGTTACCTGCGCCATCAACCTGCTCCTGACCGGCACGACCCCGCGCACCGACCGCAACGAGGGTGCCAAGACCGGCGGCAAAATCCCCGAGCCCGACAAAAAACACAAGGACGCCAAGAAAAACCCTGCCCCGCTCCAGGAGGCGTGCAATAACCGCAACACCGACCATTTTCTCAACAGCGCCCAGCAGGCGCTGCCGCAGGATTCGATGGGCCGGTTCTGGACGGGTCAGAACGTGTTCTCCAGCGGCAACCTGAAGCTGGACCTGCTGCACAATTTCTTTTTGGAATGCGGCGCGCGCGCGGGCAAGATTCGCGCGTACGAGTCCTCGGACAGTCCGGTGGCCCGTGCGATGGTCGGTTATCTGCTGGTGCGCGGCGGCACGCACATTGTCGCCTATGCCAAGGCGCTCGAAGTGCTCACCGGGGCGAACGTCAGCGCGATCCTGCCGGTGCCCGACGTGAGCAACCGCAAGTTCCCCGAGGCACGCAAGCTCGAAGAGGAAGAGGGCCTGCACCTCGTCCAGTATCACCAGAGCAAGGATTACAACGAGATCGCCAAGATTTGGAACGGACCGCACCCCGAGGACGGCAAGCCGCTCGTGGTGAAGGAAGAAATGCCCAAGGGTTATCCGTGGCCGGTCTTCGATGAGGAGCCGCAGCTTTCCTCGCCCGGCAGCGTCGATCCGGACATGATCAAATACTACGCCGATAAAATCGGCTGACGGCCTTGCGTGTCAATGTGGGGAGGTTGCTTCCGGACATCCCTGCGTCGGTATAAGGTAACGGGATTCTACTTGGAGCGCGGTGAGAAGCTCGCCGCAGGCGGTCCAAACAAGGTAGGGATGGCTCTCCGAGCCGTTCCCTATTTTCCCTAGAAGGCGCGCCGGGCGCACGAAGACCATCCAAGCCAATCTTGGGACGGCTCGGAGAGCCATCCCTACCTTGTTTGGACCGCCTGCGGCGGGGGGCCGCAACCGCTTTCTCAGAACGGCGCACGCGTACCGTTGCCGTCCTTGCCGGTCGTCGCCGACCGGTCGCCGAGCTTGCCCAGCATCACGCCTTGGACCTGCATTTCCTCCCGGGGGATGATGCTCGGCGGATACGCCTGGTTTTCCGAGCGCAAAAACGGCGTCTGGCGGTCATCGAGCAGGTAAGTTTTGAGGGTGGTGGCGTTGTCCACCAGGGCCGCGACGACGTTGCCCACGCGCGGCTCGCGGCGGGTGGTCATCACGACCCAATCCCCGTGGTAGATATTCGCGTCCACCATCGAATCGCCCTGCACCTTCAACACGTAATCGGCCTCTGGGAATTCGTCCTCGGGGACCACCACGAATTGACTGGCTTGCTGCGCCACCGCCTCCTGCGGCCAACCGGCCGGGATGTAGCCCAGGGCGGGCAGCAGCCGGGGCCGTCCGTCGAACACCAGCGGACCGCGCCCGTGACGGCCCAGCACCGGCACGGGAACCGGCTGGCGGCGGGTTTCGATCTGACGGAAAAGAGTTTCGACCACCTGCCGCAGTAAACGCACCTCGTCCAGCGTGCCTTCCTTGAGGACGGTGCCAAGCTGCTCCTGGGTGGAGGGCGGATCGATCTTCACGTCGCGCGGCAGGTCGCTGGTTACCGTGGACCCGTTGGCGGCGGGGGATGCAGTGCCGGAAAAGTGGTGTTCCGCGCCGCCGTTCGCGTGGCGAATCTCCGGCAGCCGGGCGATGATCCGCATGAGCTTGTCACCGGCCTTCTGGTAACCGGCGGCGTATTTCTGCATCGTCTCCGGGCGCACGGCGACCTCGACGGCCAAGGCCTCGTTGGACAGGTTCAGGATGGCCCGAACCCGCTCGATGGTCTCGGCCTGAGCGGGAAATTTGTTCGTCGCCATTGGACGCACAAGGTTACGCGACACGGTGGGTGATGACAAGGACGAGTTCGTATCGTTTTCCCGGTCCAAAAGCGAGTGGATCGCGGTGGGATGAGCAGCGGTCAGGCGTGAGTTCGATACCACCGGAGACGCGATTTTGTGCGTTTCAGTCATTACAATTTTCAAAGAAATTATGATTACGCACACGTTGACTTCCGATCCCGCCGTCGGCCTGGAATTGGGCCGGCGTCTAGCTGTCGCCTCACGCCGCCAGCCGCGTCCGTCCCGCCTCCTGGCCGCCTGGAGCCGGCTGTTCACCCGCCAGCCCGTCAAGTTGATTCCCGAGCACGCCTGAGAGGCAAGCACGGGCGTTGCCCGGCGTCAGCATGTGGCGTAGAAATGGCTGGAGGCAAACGGAAAGCCGCCTCCGCCGATCCGCTTGAACACGCCGCGCTTCACCGTTGTCATCCCGACCTGCCGCCGCAACGAATCGCTGGCGCGCTGTCTCGAACTGCTCAAACCCGGCGCGCAGACGTTGGCCGCTGGTGACTACGAGGTGATCGTCTCCGACGACGGTCCGCCAGCAGACAACGCGCGCTCCCTGGTAGAAACCCGCTATCCGGCCGTGCGTTGGGTGCAAGGCCCCCGGCGCGGCCCGGCGGCCAACCGAAACTTCGGCGCGTCACACGCGCGCGGCACTTGGTTGGCGTTCACCGACGACGATTGCCTGCCGCAACCGGAATGGTTGGCGGCTTTTGCGAACCGCCTCGACGCTGGCACGGACGGTTGCCGCGTGCTTGAAGGCCGCACGGACTCCGGCGTGGCGAAGATCGGGCCGTTCCAGCAGGTGCCCGCCAACACGCAGGGCGGACTGCTGTGGTCGTGCAATTTCGCCGTCGAGCGGGCGCTTTTCGAGCGGATGGGCGGGTTCGATGCGGGGTTTCCCTACCCGCACCTCGAAGACGTGGACTTCCGCTTGCGGCTGGACGACGCCGGGGAACGCTACCTCTTCGTGCGCGAGGCGTGCGTGGTCCATCCGCCGCGGCCGGTGGGCGGGGCGTTGAAGTGGGCGCGCGGACAGGAATCCTCGTTCTATCTGGCGCGCAAACGCGGGGTATCGCTGGCAGCGGTGGGGTTCGGATTTGGCGGTTACGCGCGCGGGTGCGTGCATGCTTTCCGCGCGGCGAGCGGCGTGGGGGAACCGATCCGGCTGGTGTGGCGGATCATCCAGGAAGCGGCGCTGATGGGTTATTATCTGCCGCGCTTCGTAAGGAAATACCGTCGTCCAGCGAACGATTCGTAGGGTGGGGGAGAGACCTCACCGGCTCTCCCAACTGAAAAACCGCACGGCCAGGCGGTCATCACCACGCACCCAGGCGCCGAGCACGAGCGCGTTGGTCGTGGCGGTGTGGATCGGCGGAGGCGTCGACCATCGTCTGGCGCAGGGCGTCGCCCAGGTAGTTGAGCGGCACCAGCGGGAGGATGTAATCGAACACCCGCGAGAGGTGGTTGACCGGGAAGAACACGCCCGAAAGCAGGATCATGGGCAGGTTGATGATGTTGCCGATGGCGATGCAGCTTTCCTCGTTCTTGCTGACGGCCGCCATGAAAAAGCCGATGGACAGAAACACGAGCGTGCCCAGGAAAATCCAGCCCGCGAACAGCCACCAGCTTCCCACCATCGCCACCTCGAACGCGTACCGGCCGATGAGCACGCACAGCGCCGTCTGGAACAGCGCGATGGTCAGCCGGAAGGCGATGTAGGCCGTCAGCAGCGTCGTGCGCGGCAGCGGCGTGGCGCTCAGGCGCTTGAGCACGCCCTGCACGCGCAAGCGCCACGAGCGGCTGCGCCGTGGCGAACAGGCCGAGCTGCATGATGCTCATGGCCAGGATGCCGGGCAGCAGGTAGTCGATGGTGCGCAGCTCGCGCGCCGTGGCGGCCTCGGTTTTCAGGTCGAGGAGTTGCGGCTGGCCGGTGATGCTGCGTGTCGATGCCGTCGAGGATGTGGCTGATGATGCCCTGCAAGATGGGGATGAGCGTCTGGCGCGACGGGTCGATGGTGAGCAACTGCGCGGGCGCGGGTCGAGGTCGGCTCGGGACGCGACGTGCGCGGGCTGGGCGCTGTCGGGACGGTCGCCGGTCCGGGCGGCGGTTTATCGGCCTTTCGTCGTCGCCATCGGTCGGCATTCGCAGTCTCGCGCTGATCCTCGGCGGCGGCTTTGAGGGCGCGTTCCTTGGCGGCGGCGGCCTTGCGGTCAGGCCGGCGGGGATGAAGATCACGGCGTCGAGTGCGGCCCGCGCAGAGTCGGTCGAGCAACGCGCGCCCGTCGCCCTGCTCGAAGGTCCAGTTCGGAGAACGGGTTTTTCTCGCGTTCGTGGTGGTCGTCGTCCCGTCATGGTCCATGTCGCCCTTGACGGCCTGCTCGAGCGCCTTGACGATCTCCTTGCCGATCGGCGTCGTCCGGGTCCTCGACGGCGGCCACGCCGACCGGGCGTCGGCCTTGTCCTGATTGGTGAACACCGCGCCGAAGATCACGATGAACAGCACCGGGAACGCGATGGTCAGGAACAACGCGCGCCGGTTCGAGAGAAACTCCGTGAGGTTGGCGCGGTAGAGTTTGCGGAAAGCCGTCGCGCATACGGAGAATCAGTCGCGGATGCGCCGGCCGGTGAGTTTGAGGAACACGTCTTCCAGCGTGGCCGTGTGGATGGACAGGCCGCGCAGTTCGACCCCGCGCTGCGTGCAAAGCTCCATCAGAGCGCCGGTTGGATGCGGTGACATTGTCGCTGGAGAGCCGCACCTGGCCGTTGCGTTCCTCGAAATGGTCCACGCCGGGCAGAGCCTCCAGCGTCGGCTGATCCAGCTCGGCGTCGCCCAAAAATTCCAGCGCCGTGCGCTCGAAATGCTCGGCGATCAGGCCCGCCGGCGTGCCCTCGGCGATGACCTTGCCGTGGTCGATGATGACGAGGCGGTCGCAGAGTTGTTCGGCTTCCTCCAGGTAGTGCGTGGTGAGCAGGATCGTCTTGCCCTCGTTGCGTAGCCGCAGGATCACGTCCCACAACGAACGCCGCGCCTGCGGGTCGAGGCCGGTGGTGGGTTCGTCGAGGAAAACGACCGCCGGGTCGTTGACCAGCGCGACGGCGATGGCCAGACGCTGGCGTTGGCCGCCGGAGAGGTTGCTGGAGGCGTCGTCGGCCTTTTCCTCCAGATTGACGGCGGCGATGAGTTGATCGACGGGCAGCGCCTTGGGGTAAAAGCTGCCGAAGAGGTTGAGGAGTTGCCGGGCGTGAGCTGCTTGAAGAACGCCGTGGTCTGGAGTTGCACGCCGATGCGTTCCTTGACGCGCCGGGGATGCTGCGCACGTCAATGCCGAGGACTTCGATGCTGCCCGCCGTCGGCCGGGCGCAGGCCCTCGATCATCTCGACGGTCGTGCTCTTGCCCGCGCCGTTGGGTCCGAGCATGCCGAAGATTTCTCCCGGCTCGACCTGGAAGGACACGCCGTCCACCGCGCGCAGCGGGCCGTAGGTTTTGACGAGATCGACGACTTCGACGGCGGAGGGGACATGAGCGGGGTGGGCGGCGCGCGGGGGAGTCCCGACTGTGCATGGTCCATCCGCCGGGCGCAAGTGTCGCGGGGCAAGGCTACCGTCCCACCGGACGGACATCGATGACCATGACCACCCTGGCACCCACGCTCACGCCGACAGGATAACCGCTCCCGCCCCGTGCGAGGCAATCAATGCTTCTCTTGTTCCTCGCCGGGCGCGGCGGCACCGTGCTCGTGGCTGGCTGCCGTGGCGTCGTTTTCGGCGCGCAGCTTGCCGCCCGGATCGAGGGCCTCAACGGTTTTCTCGTCCTCGTTGGCCGCCGTGTGAGCCTTGCGCAGTTCCTGATAGGCTTCCTCGCCGTGGTGAACGTGCTCGGTGGCTTCCGCGACCTCGTGCCGGACATGCAGGGCCGTGCGGCTGACCTGGACGACGCACACGGCGGCCAGGACGAGCGACAGCACCCAGGCCGACCGGCTCGCCAGCAACACGCCCAGGGAAGCCAGCACGATGCCGATTTCGGCGATGAGCTGCGCGTGTTCGTAGCCTTCCGCGCCCTCGAAATGCGCCTGGACCAACGGATTATAGCTGTCCGCCCAATCCTTGGAATACTGGCGTTCCTTGGAATAATCACCGTAGAGGCGCAGCAGGCGGCGCAGCACCGGCCGGTCCTCGGTGCCGCCCGGATTGGCCACGACCGGCGCGCCGCGCTGCTTTTCTAGGTCCAGCATGATGAGCCGGAACTTCGTGCTCGCGGAACTGTAGTCGGAATGCGCCTGCGTCTGCTCGATCATCGTGCGCGTCAACTCGTTGCGCTCGGAACCGACCAGCGCGGCGCAAAAGGCGATGAGCACGCCGATGAGCGCCATCGTCAAGCCGATGAGCTTGCTGGGGCTGTGGCTCTTGCCGGCGGTAGGTTCGTGATCGTGGGTTCCGGCGTGGGCGGCGTGTTCGGCGTGTTCGAGGGCTTCGTGTGCGGACATAGATGGGTTAGTGGGCCATCCGGGGGTTAAATCATCCCGGGTAGCGGCGTGACCGCCTGCGAGTAGCAGTTAGGATGCCGCCGGCGAGGGAGCGCCCGTGATCGCCTCCGTCAACGCGCGCGCGAGGTCTTCCATGCGGTAGGGCTTGGCCACCATCGCCATGAAACCGTGCGCGCGGAAATCCGCGATCACCGCGTCGTTGCTGTACCCGCTCGACACGATGGCGCGCACGCCCGGATCGATCTCGCGCAGCCGCCGGATCGTTTCCTTGCCGCCCATGCCGCCGGGGATCGTCAGGTCCAGGATCACCGCCGCATACGGCCGGCCCGCCGCGCGCGCGTTCTGGTACTCGGCGAGCGTTTCGCTGCCCTCGCACGTCAGCGTCGCCTCGTAGCCGATCAACCCGAGGATCGCCCCCGCCAGGTCGCGGATGTCCGGGTCGTCGTCCATGAAAAGCACCCGCCCGCCCGCCCGCCCGTCGCGTTCGGCGGGACGTTCGCGCGGCGCGCGGCGCGGCCGACGGCGACACCGGCAGGTAGATCGTGAACGTCGAGCCCGCGCCCGGCCGCGATTCCACCCGGATCACGCCGTCGTGCTTGCGGATGATGCGAATACGCAATCGCCAGCCCCAGGCCCGTGCCGTTGGTGCGCGTGGAAAAGAACGGATCGAAAATCTTGCGTCAGGTGCTCCGGCGCGATGCCCGTGCCGCTGTCGCGCAGGACTTGATCTCCACGTACGGCCCCGCCGGCGTGTCGGCGGCGTCCTCGACCGCCGCCAGGCCCTCCGCCGCGCGACACCAGCGACCGCGCTCGACGTGCAGCGAACCGCCGCCCGGCATCGCCTGCACGGCGTTGAGCGCGAGGTTGTGGAGCACCTGCATGATCTGGCCCTCGTCCGCCTCGACCGTCGGCAGTTCGTCCTCGAAATGGAAGCTCACCTGCACGCCCGTGTGCTGCGTCGCCGCGCGCACGGCCCCTTCGATCAGCGGCGGCAGCGGGAGCGTCTTGCGCACGGGGTCGCCGCCCTTGGCGAAGGTCAGGAGCTGGCCCGTCAGGTCGCGCGCGCGCCAGCAGGCTTTTTCCGCCCGGCCCAGGGCATCGACCGCGCGCGGCGGCAGTTCGCCGCCGCGAGCGCGCCACGGACAGGTTGCCCAGCATGGCGGTGAGCAGGTTGTTGAAATCGTGCGCGATGCCGCCCGGCCAGCACGCCCAGGCTCTCGATGCGCCCGGCCTTTTGCAGTTCCTCGGCGGCGCGGTGGCGGTCGGTGATGTCGTGGAACACGAGCACCGCGCCCGTCATGCTCGCCCGTCGGGATCGACGATGGGCGCGGCGTTGTCCGCGACGACGCGTTCGGGCCGGCCGGCGGCGTTGAGGTGCGCGGGATCGTGCGGGGCGGCGCGCATGCCCGTCGCCAGCACGGCGCGCACGGGGTTGTCGGCCTGCCGGCGGAGTCTGCGCCCCGGCGCGGCGGTAGAACTCCTCCACGGGCAGGCCGGCGGCCTCGGCGCTGTCCAGGCCGCAGAGCGTTTCGGCGGCGGCGTTGAGGTAGGTGACGTGCCCCTGCGCGTCGGTCGTGATCACGCCGTCGGAGATCGAATCGAGCGTCACGCCCAGGAACTCCTTTTCGTGCGCGAGCGCCTCCTCGGCCATCTTGAGCGCGTGGATGTCGGCGACGAAGCCCGAGCGTGCGCAGCAGCCGGCCGTCGGGCGCGAAGAAGTCGATGCCGCTGGACTGCACCCAGCGGTAGGTGCCGTCCTTGTGGCGGCGGCGCGAGGTGTGGCTGAAGGGGCGGCGGCTCTCGCCGTAAGAGCGCTGGGTGTGGATGGCGATGGCCTCCGCGCGGTCGTCGGGGTGCAGCAGGTCGAGCCAGGTCTGGTGCGGGTCGGGCAGTTCGTCGGGCCGGTAGCCGAGCATCTCCTTCCACAGCGGCGAGAGGTACGCGCGGCCCGTGGTCAGGTCGGTGTCGAAAAAGCCCGAGCGGGCTGCTGGTGACGAGCAGGTTGAAGCGTTCCTCGCTCTGGTGGAGGCGTTCTTCGAGCTGTCTTGCGCGCGGTGATGTCGCGGTGGAAACCCAGCACGCGCACGCGTTCGCCCGCCGGCGTTGTGGAACTCCATGCCGGTGCTCTCGATCCAGCGGTAGCTGCCGTCCTTGTGCCGCAGGCGGAAATGATGGGCGAACCGGTTGATGCCCTCGCCGATGGGTTCGCGCTCGGCCTGCCAGCCGCTCTGGCGGTCGTCGGGATGGAGCAGGTCGCAGAAAGGTCTGGTGCGTGTCGGGCAGTTCGTCGGCGCGGATAGCCGAGCATTTCCTTGTAAGTCGAGCGAATAGTAGGCGTTGCCCGTCGACGAGGTCGGCGTCGAAGAACCCCAGCGGGCTGCTGGTCATCAGGTAGGCGAGGCGCTGCTCGGCCTGCGCCGACGCGGCCCTCGGTCTGGGCGAGCCGGCGTTCGGTCTCGGCCAGACGCCGTCTGGTTTCACGCGTGCGTCAGGTCCGGCGGCGGACGAGTGTCCGCTGGTCCGGCGGATCGGCGCGGAGGGGCCGGCGCAGACGCCGTTCGGCGCTCCGCGAGCCGGGCCTCGGTTTCGGCGAGCCGACGCTCGGCCTTCTCGCGGACGGCGATCTCGCGGTGCAATTCGGCGGCGAGCGCCTCGGCGGCCGTCGCGCCGCGTTTGGCAGCCGGGGAAGACCGCGCTGCCGTTGCTGCTGGCGGGCGGGTATCGTGGTAGATGCCGGTCGGCCCGGACAGCGGGATGCGCGCCGGAGCAGGCCCGGAGCGGTAACCGTGATCATGATCGTTCGCCTGATCTGGTCGGAGGCGACCGCTTCCTCTGATGGCGGGAGATCGTCAGCCAGGCTCCGGCGACACGGATTCCCGCTGGGGAAGAGGAGGTTGGCTCGGGGAGTTCCATGGACAAGCAGCGCGGGCAGGCCCGATAGGCGGCGTTGCAGGATGTGTGCCAAGAGCTCCAAGGAACGGGATTTCGGGGGTTGAACCGGAAACGGAAACCTTTGAAAATCTAGCGACGGGCAGGGTGGCTGTCGAGCGTATGTCTGGTCAAAAAGCCGGTGTTTTTGTCCGCCACGAATGCGGAACCGGCCTCCCGGCTTCGCCGGGCGATTCCCTACCGGCCCGTCGACCGGCCGGGTCCGGCGGCTGCTCGCGCAGGCTGCGCGCGACCAGCGGACGCACCCGGCGCAGGTCGCGCAACATCGTCCAGCCGTCGCGCCAGAGCCGCAGGCGGGTGGCCGCCTCGTCGTACCATTCCACGGGCAGGTCCCCACGCGCAGCCCCAGCGCCGGCGGCCAGCGCGAGCACCTCCACGTCGAAGGAAAAACCGTCCAGCTGCTGGCGGCGAGAAAATCTCCCGCGCCGCCGCCGTGCCGGAACGCCTTGAAGCCGCATTGCGTGTCCGCCCACGCCGCCGGGCAGCAGCGCCGGCGCGGCACCAGCCGAGTTGAACAGCCGGCCCAGGTTGCCGGCGCACGCCGCCCTGCGCGCCGGCCGATGTGGCTGTCCGGGTGGCGGCGGTTGCCGATGAGCACGTCCACCTCCGGGATGCGCGGCGAAATAGGCCAGGAACTGGCCGATCTCCGTCCAGCGGCGTGCTCAGGTCGGCGTCCATGAAAAGGACGATCTCGCCCGCGCGCGCGCAGCATCCCGTCGCGGACGGCGTGGCCCTTGCCGCGCTGCGGGCCGTTGTCGATGACCTCGATCCGCGGGAACGGCGCCGCCGCCGCGCGGCGCTTTTTCCAGCGTGCCGTCGGTGGAGCGTTCCACGATGACGAGCACCTCGTAGCCGGCGCCGGGCAGCCGGCGCAGGCGGGCAGGTCAGCGCCTCGCAGCACGCGGCCACCGCGGCAGGTTGCGCGGCAGCCGGCCGGCCTCGTTGTAGGCCGGGATCACGATGGACAGGGCGGGCTCACGGGCAAGGGGGAAGATTTCTGCCACGAATCGATGGGGCGGGCAACAGAAAGGCAAAATGCACGGCAAAATGCAAAACGTTCAGAGCGAAGAGCACGGCGTGCAAAGCGCGGAAATTCTGCTTTTCTGCTTCTGGACTTCTGCATTTCGCATTCTGCATTCTGCATTATCTCTTCTTCTGCCTCATGGATCCTGCCGTCGTCGTCCCGCTCGCCGCCCCGCCGACCTCCCGCCGACTCCGGCTGGCGTGATCCTGCGCTGGTCGGTCGTGGTGCTGGCGGTCGTCTCCGCGGCTCTGGTGGCTCGACGGACGCCCGCCGCACTTCGACGAGGGCGTCAACGGCTGGTTCACCGACCAGATGCAGCACCTCGGCTGCTACCAGTACGACCCCGCCAACTACCACGGTCCGTTGCACTTCTACGTCCTGTTCCTCTTCAAGTGCCTGTTCGGGCGCAACCTCTGGGCGTTGCGCCTGCCGACCGTGCATCGTGGGCGTGCTGACCGTGGACTGGATGTTCCGCTTCGAGCGGTTCCTCGGCCGGCGCGCCTGCGCGTGGGCGGCGCTGGCCATGACGCTTTCGCCCGGCGTGCTGTACTACCAGCGCGACGCCATCCACGAGACCTGGCTGGTGTTTTTCCTGGTGCTGGGGTTCTGGGGCCTTTCGGGCTGTGGCAGGAGGGCGAGAAACGCCACCTCTGGGCCGTGGGCATGGCGCTGGCCGGGCATGATCCTGACCAAGGAAACCTACCTCATCCACCTCGGCTGCCTCGCTCTGGCCGTGCCGTGCCTGTTGCTCGCGGAATCGCTCCAGCCCTCCGCCGGACGTTCCTGCGCCTGGTGCCGGAAGGGGCCGACTCGCCGCCGACCGCGAGGGCCGGGCCGCGCCGGTCCCGCTGGCCGACGAGGCTGACGCTGTTGCCGTGGGCAGTATCGCGCGGCCTTCGCCCCGCAACGCTGGCGCGCGGCGGACTGCCTGGCGGTGGCGGGCGTGGCCCTGGCGCTGATCCTGTTTTTCTACTCGGGCAACTTCCTCCACTCGGCCGGGCGTGCGAGGGCTGGTCACGGCGTATTCGGACACCGCTGGGGCCACAAGGCGCACGAGGGCGAGGGGCACAACAAGCCGTTCCTGTACTGGTGCCAGCTGCTCGATGCGCAACGAGCCGTGGGCCTGCTGGGGGTGTTGCGGCCGTGCTTCTACGCCGTGCCGGCGCTGCCCCGGTGGCGCCGGCCGCGTGCGCGGCGGCGGTGGCGGCGCTCGGCGTGGCGGGCTGGTCGCGCGCTGGCCGGCGTTCGCGGCCCTGCTGCCGCTGCTGCGCCGACACGCTGGCGTGCGACGCTCCTGATCGCGGCGGCCGGGATCGCCTGCGGCGTTCCGCGCGGGCGACTGCGCGGTGGACGCGAGCTCGCCGTGGCGCCTGCCTGGGAACTGTTTCTGCTGGGGGCATCTGAGCCGCTGGTCCGGTCGTTCCTGGCGCTGGGCGGGGCCTGCCTGGCGCTGCCCGCGCCGGGCGACTGGCGGGTGCGGCTGCTGGCGATCTACGGCCTCGGGCAAGCTGGTGGCCTACAGCCTCATCCCGTACAAGACGCCGTGGTGCGTCATCTCGTTGCGTGGCCGTTCTTCTTCACCGCGGGCGCGGCGCTGTCCGACCTGGCCGATCGTGCGCGGCGATGGCCGCGGACCGGGCCGGCGCGCAAGGTGGCCGGATGCGCCTGGGCGCGTCGGCGTCGGCGTGGTCGGCTGGGCTTCGCCGGCTCCCACGCCTCCGGCTGAACTACTTCCGGCCCACCGACGAGCAGCGAGGATTACGTCTACGTCCAGACCTTCAACGACATGTGGAAGATCCCGACCCCATGCTCGACCTGCGCGCAAAGACCCCGAACGCCTACAACTGCCCGGCGTGATCCTCTGCGGCAGCACGTACCCGCTGCCCTGGCTGCTCGGGGATTTCGCCCACATCGGCTATTACAGCGGCGACAACGCGTCCCCCTCGACGGACGACTACCGCGGTGCGATTTCCTGCTCGTCACCGACAAGCCGGGTGGCCGAGGTCGAATCGCAAGCTCGACGCCGACTATTACAGCAGACCGTCCACCTGCGCTCGGCGCTGGAGCCGCTGACGCTGTACTTCCGCGCGTCGCGGTTCGCCCACTGATGTCCGGCGACCGCCGAGCCCGAGTTCCATCCCGTGCCGACCGCCGCCGGCGGTCCCGGCCACCGCCGATCCGGCCGCGACGCCGCCCATGCCGCCAGCCAGCGCGCCGTCCGCCCCCCGAGCGAGAGGACACGCCAGCGGCGCGGAACGCCAGAGGAAATGAGCCGGCCGCTGCCCGACTCCTGCCCCCGCGCCCGATGGACGCCGGCCATCGCGCGGCTTGAAGCGGAGATCATTCCGTGGCAAAGCAGGAGGGATGGCCGCCGGCCCGACGACTACGCGAAGAACCAGCGGCGCATCCGCTCGTTGCAGCCGAAGGTCTCCTCCGAAGAAGCGCACGCGCGGGCGCGCCGGGCGCTGGCGAAGGCGGGACAACCACCGCACCAGCCGCCGAGTTCGACGCGACAGGCCCGAGCCAACTCCTCCGCTGGGCCGCGCAACACGGACGGCTGATCGACCGGCGGCTGGAGGAGCGGCTGGTCAACCTGGGCGGCGTGGAGCACGAGGTTTCCTGGACGACGCGACCGGCCGCTGGCTCAAGCTGACCATGCCCGGCAAGGGCGGCAAGGAACTGCACGCGCTCGAGGAACGGCTTCGGCATGCGGCCGACGCTGGTGACCGAGGACGCGCTGCCCGCCGCGTACCTGCGCCGGCTCGTGCTGGCCAACGAGCGCTGGGTGACGACTACTGGCTGCACGGGGTCATGGCGCATCCGGCGGGGCCGCGGCTGGTCGTCTCGCAGCGGGACATCGACGGCGAACCGGCCAGCCCCGGAGGAGATCGCGCGGCATTTCGTGACGGCGGGGTTCGAGCAGGTCAACGCGAAGACGTTCTATCGACGCGCGCGAAACCTGCTGGTCTCCGACGCGCACACGGCCAACGTGTTCCGCACGACCGGAGGGCGTCGCGCCGTTCGACGTGTGCGTGCAGCAGCCGCGGGACGCGTTGCGGCGGGCGGTCGAACCCGCGCCGGCGCTGAGTTTCGACGACTGGGAGGAGGAGCAGCCGACGCTGAGGTTTTGAAGGCAGAAGGCAGAAGGCAGAAGGCAGAAGTGCAGAAGGGACATAAGGGTTCCGGTCGTCCCTTTCCGAAGGTAATCAATCGAATCTGTTTCCGCTTCTCCTTCTGCCTTCTGCCTTCTACCTTCTGCCTTCTGCCTTCCCCATGACCCCCTCCCTCGCCGCCCTCCTCACTTTCGTGCCACCGCCATGGCGACCGCCTTGCCGTTCTCCTACCCTTCGGCCTGCGGGGCTCAACGCCCCGATTGCCGCCGGGCACTGTGGTCGGCCTGCCGCGGGCGTCGCCGCGTTCGTCCACACCCGGCGCCTGCCCGCCAACCGCCACCGACGGGCGCGGGCCCGGCCGCTCTCGCCGTGGGCGTGGCTGGTGTTCGCGGCGTTCGCGCTGTTCGCCCTGCGCGAATTCTGCTTGCTCGTCTACATCGACGCGCGCACAACGGATTCGCCGCAGGTGGTGATCGGCTCGCCCAACAACCTCGGCGACATCAGCCTGCACCTGCACTCGCGCGCTACTTCGCCAACGGCGCGCGCTGGTGGCCCGACCACCCCGAAATCGCCGGCCAGCCGCTGCGCTATTACCCGGGCGTGGACCTGTTCCAGGCCTGCTGCTGCTCGTCGGCGCGGACGAATCCATGCCCTCGCCTGGGTCGGGCTGATCGGCTCGCGGCCGCCGCGGCGGCGCTCTACCGCTGGGGCGGCAGCTTCACCGTGGCGGGCTTTCTCTTCAGCGGCGGGCTGGCGGGATTCAGTTCTCAACCGCTGTCTCGCCGATTACCAGGCCCGCGGCCTGGAAAAGCCTGCCGCTGGCCATCTTCGTCACGCAACGGCCGTTCCTCTACGCGCTGCCCGCCGGGACTGCTGCTGCTCGCCCACTGGCGGGAGAAATTCTTCGGCGACCCGCCCGCCCACCTGCCGGGACGATCCCGCCGCCGTCCGCGCTGCCGCGGCCGCGCGGGGTCTGCTGCCGTTCTGGGTGAGGCGCTGCTGTACGCGACGCTGCCGGTGTTCCACCTGTTCGCGTTCGTGTTCGTCTCGCTGCTGCTGGGCTGGTGGTTCGTGGTGTATTTCTGCGGCCCGCGATGCGCCGGCACCTCCTGCGCGTGGTCGGCGTGGCGCTCGTGCCCGCGACCGGCCAGATCGCCCTGATGACCGCCAATTTCACCGCCAGCGGGAGATCTCGTATGACTCGGGCTGGATGCCGCACGCGGCGCCGTGCCTGGCCTTCTGGCTGGTGAACTTCGGGCTGTTGGCGCTGCTGGCGCGGCGCTGTGGGTGCGCATGACGCCGGTCGCAAGCGCCGGTCCTGGGTGGACAGGGTCGACGGAGCGACCCACCGCCGCCCGCGCCGCCCTCGCCGCGGGGCGAAGCGACGATCGCGTTCGTGCTGCCCGCGGGGCTGGTGTTCGTGCTGGCGTGCGTGGTGATGTTCGCCCCGTGGGATTGGGACAACACCAAGCTGATGATCTGGGGCTACCTCGCCGCGCTGCCGTTCATCTGGCAAGCTGGGTCAGGCCGCTGGACGCTCGCCTTGCGGGTGGCGGTGTGCGTGCTGCTGTTTTTCTCGGGGGCGGTTTCGCTGGCGGGCGGCATGGGCGCCTGACCCGCAATGGATCTCGTCGCACGCGCCGAACTCGACGGCGTGCGCGAGCGTGCACGGCCTGCCCGTCGAGGCGCGGTTCGCTTCGCGCCGGATTACAATCATCCGCTGGTGTACTGCGGGCGCAAGCTGGCGATGGGTTACGACGGCCATCTCTACAGCCAGGGGATCGACTACAGGCGGTTTCGCGCGAACTCACCGGCATGCCGGCGAGCCGGGCGGGGCGGCGGCCAAACGACTCGGCGTGCGTTACGTGTACTGGGGTGCGCGCGAGAAGAAACTCCCCGGCTCCCGGAAACCCTGGGCGGTCCGGCCGCCCCGTGGCAAAGGGCAACGGTGCGTGGGGAGGAGATCAAACCTGGCCACGGCGGCAAGGGGCAATGAACCGGCGGCTGGGTGCCTCGTCGATTTTTCTGAAGCGCAGGCTTGCCGTCTTTTCGCAAAGACCCCAAAATCCTGCGTTTACAAAGGAGACCTATGGATAACCCACCGCCACCACCGCCGCCTAAGTCCTCCCGGCCGGCCGAATCCTAACCAGCCGAATCCCGAAGGACGCGAAGCCTCGCCAGCCATCCCGGTAAACCGCCGCAAAAAGGATGGTTAGGCAGCAACTGGCTATTTTTCCTCCCGGTCTGATGCCTTCTTGCTGTCGCTCTTCGCGTCGTTCGTCGGCGGGTTCGTCTTTTTCGCGCTTTCGCGTGCTCAAATCCAGCGATGTCTACAAAACGGCCGTCGCGCAGGCCAAGGCGAACCCACGGGTCACCGCTGCGCTGGGCACCCCGATCAGCGAGGGGACGGTGCTTTCGGCAGCATCCACACCAGCGGCGACACGGGGGACGCCAACCTGAACATCCCCATCTCGGGCCCGAAGGGCAAAGGCACGATCTTCGTGACCGCGTCCAAATCCGGCGGCATCTGGTACTATTCCAAGATGAACGTGCACGTGGACGGCACCGGAGAAGAGATCGATATCAACGAGCCTTCCCCGTGACGGCTTGAGCGTCTCTGAGCGGGACGCTTTCTCAAGGCAGCGCAATCGGCGCGGCGAGACACTGCGCCGGAATGCCGAACGCGTTCACCAGCGCCACCGCGCGCGGGGCGAACAGCGCGCACCGGGCCTCATCCTTTTCCGCCAGCATTTTCGACTCCGCGGGCGTCATCACCCCGTTTTCGAGGAACCAGCCGCGCTGTTCCTCCACCAGAGTCAGCACGAACAATTCGTGCAGCCCGCCCAGCACCTCGCCCAAAGTTCTATCTTCTGTCGCAGCGCGCGACCCCCGCGCGGAACTGCTCCAGCACCACGCGTTCGACGTGCGCGTGCGCCAGCCGAAACAGCCGCATCTGCAAACGCGATGCCGCCGCGTGCGAATCCCCGCCTTCCCGGGCGAGCCGCGCGAATTGCGCCCTGCATTTCCGCGCGCATCGTGCGCTCGCGTTCCAGAAGAGCGGCAGATAAGCGACCCCGGCGTGATCCTCCTCGCTCGCGCCGTCGCTCACCGCGGCGGGGTCCGTGCCGCGGGCCGCCTCGGGACGGCGAGCAGGTTGCGCCCGACCCAGAGCATGAGCACGGTGTTGTCGCCCTCGAACGTCGTGAAGATATCCGTGTCGGCCTTGAGCGCGGGCAGCCGGTTCGCGCTGATGTAACCCTCGCCACCGCACGCTTCGCGGCAGGTTTGCAGGGTGCGCGTGGCGTTCCAGGTCGCCCACGCCTTCAACCCCGCCGCCAGGAGTTCGACCTCGCGCGCGCCCGCCGGGTCATGGCCGGCCTGCGATGCCACGCGCGGCGCACGAGATGTTTCAGGGCGAAATCCAGCGCGTACGCGTTGGCCAGCAGCGGCACAGGCGGCGTTGGTGCGTGGGATAATCGAGCAGCGGCGTTTCGTGCTCCGCGCCCGGCGCGCGAAACTGCCGCCGCCGCTCGGCGTAACGCACCGCGATGGCAAGCCCGCTCTTGGCCGCGCTGATCGCCGCCACGGCGATGCCGATCCGGCCGCCGACCAGCGCGCTGATCATCGCAAAAAATCGCGCGCCCGCGCTTTTGATGGGACTCAGTAAGTGCCGTCCGGCTCGACGCCGCCGAAGCGGTCCAGCAGCGCCTCGCGGTCCACGCGCACGCCGTCGAACCACAGCCGACCGTTATCCACGCCGTTCTCACCCATCTTCGGGCCGTTGTCCTCGATGCGGACGCCGGGCAGGACGTTCCCCTGTTCGTCGCGCAACGGCACGACGAGCGCATGGACCCGTGCCGCTTGCCGTCGGCGGTTTCGAGTTGCGCGAAGACGGCGGCCGCGCGTCCGTCGCGCACGGGGTTGCCGATGTAGTTTTTGCCCGCCGCGAAGCTGGGGCTGGTGATGACGAATTCCCCCGATGCGGGTTCGTAGCGGGCGACGGTTTCGAGTTCGCGGGCGTTGGAGCCGTGGCCGATCTCGGTGAGCGCGAAGCAGCCGGGCAGCGCGAACGAACCGATGTCGCGCAGGTAGCGCCGGTGGTGTTCCTCGCGCCCGAGCAGCAGGATGCTGCCCGCCCACAGGCCGAACTGCACGGTGAACTTGATCGTCAGGCTGATGTCGTGGAACGCGATGGTCTCGAACGCCGCCATGAACGCGGCGTAATCCTCCCGGCCGCCGTATTCCGCCGGGAGCGGGAGCGCGCCGATGCCTTCGGCGGCGAGTTCGCGGCACCACCGTCGCCGCCTCGCGCTGGGCGTCGATGGAAGCATCCGGCGGCAGGTAGCGGAAGGACGGGCGGGAAAGGATTTCGCGCACGCGTCGGCGGATGGGGGCCTGGTCGCCGTCGAGGACGCGCTGGAGCGTGGCGGGGTCGAACGCCGGAAGCGGGACGGGGGAGGATCGACGGGGGGAAGGCGTCATCGGGGCGGCTTCCGTCGGGTTGGAGAAAGGTTCAAATGCCCGCGTGCGAAACGGACTTTTCTTCTTGCAGGCCGCGTACGCACACGTCGTAATTTCCGGGTGATGGCCCGCGCTCCCGACCGTGAAGACCTCGTGCGGGAACACCAGATTTTCTGGATGCTGGTCAAGGGCTGCCGGGACCATCCTGTCGGGCGGGTGTATCTGGCGATCCAGGCGGCCATCGCCTACGGGGCCGAACGGGTGGACGTGGGCTGGCTCATGGGCGAGATGATGGCGCAGGGCAGGAAAACGATCGGTCCGGACTGCGACAGCATCGGAGCCGGCGGCCTGGCTTATTTCCACTGGCTCTACGAGGTCGAACTGGTCGAGGCAGGAGATACGGATTATCACGAATACCGGTTCCGACGCCGTTCCGACGGGAAAACGGTGGTGGCCCGCCTCAAGACAGGTGCCGATCCGCGGAGTCTGCATTTCCAGCAGGCGTACGACCGCGAACGACGCAAGCTGGAGGGAAAACGCGCAAAATTTCTGGTCGCGATCGCGGGCAAATGGCGGGCGAGAGGTGAGCGCGACTCCCGCCGCGCCAACGACGAATATGCCGCATCTAAAGCGTTTTTCGTTTGCGTGTAAGGTCTGCTCAAGCCCCGGCAGGGGCGCAAGAGTTCAGCCCACGGCGTGAGCCGTGGGAAAGATCGCCAGCCAGGCCAGCCCCGGCAGGGGCGTAAGAAAACACGGCGGCCTTGCGAGAACCACCGGGCGGCTTTTCTTACGCCCCTGCCGGGGCTGGGCCGTTGCGCGGTTGCCACCCACGGCTCACGCCGTGGGCTCAACGACTACCGAGCTCAAGCCGGTAGGATGCGATGGGACTAAAAGTCCGGTGGCGGCTGGAGCCCGGCTTGGAAAGCCCCCGGCCCGGGCCGGCTGGCAAGGCATCGGCGGCGACCCCTGGCCTCACGGCGGGTCGGCCACGATGCGGAACGTTGCCCTCGCCATCCTCGTCCCACTTCTGCTCCTCAATGTAGCGCTTGATCGTCTTCTCATCGACCGCTCCGACCGTCGCGCAAAAGTAGCCCCGTGCCCACAGGTGCTGGCCCCAATAACGCTTCTGCAAACTCGGGAACTCCTCCTGCAGCTTGCGCGAACTCCTGCCCTTCAAGTACTGCGCCAGCTTGGCCGGCGACAACACCGGCGGCGCGCTGACGAGCAGATGCACGTGGTCGGGCGACACCGCTCCACGCACCACCGCCACCTCCCGCGCCCGGCAAATCTCGCGGATCAGGTCGCAAGAAATAGCACCGCCAGGTCCCCCTTGAGCACCGGCCAGCGGTACTTGGTCACCCAGATCAGGTGGTACTTGCAGTCCGAGACCGTGTGCCCACGATGGTGGTAGTTGGCCATGCAGCCGCCCACCTTAACGCGCCACCCGCCACCCTCCAAGGCAGACCGTCTAAAGACGGTGGGCTCCAACCCGGCACCTGGATACTGAAAAACCGGACACCCAATTGAGAAACGCTTTAGAGG
>CAVYBS010000012.1:0-17972 GCA_963766845.1 uncultured bacterium
TAAACTGCGGCAGCGCAACCTCGCGGTCGGACTGGAGCGCGTCGCCGACGCCCTCAACGTCCAGGGAGACAAGCCGGGCGCGCTGCTGGCCTACAACAACGCCCTGGCGATCCATCGGAAGCTCGCCGCGCTGGGAGACCGGCCAACGCTGGCTGGCAGCGCGATCGCCCCGTCGGGATGATCCAGGTCGGGGATGCGTTGCTCCTCCAGGGGACGCGGCCGGCGCTTTGCGGCAGTTCTCGGAGCGCTCTCCGTCCAGCAGCGTCTCCTGAAGGCCGCCCCGGACAATGCCGAGTGGCAGCGCAACACGGCGGTCGCCGACGAACGGGTGGGTCAGGCCCAGGCCGCGCTGCCGGATCCCGGGGCCTCCCTCGTTTCGTATCAGGCGAGCCTGGAAATTCGACGCAAGCTGTTGGAACACAATCCGGGCGATCGGGGTTGCGGCACGATGTGTTCGTCAGCCTGGCCGGAGTCGGCGACAGCCTGGCTGCGCAGTCGCGCTGGCCCGCCGCCGAGCAAAGCTACCGGGAGGCGGTGGGGTACGAGCAGCAGCTCGTCGCGCAGGATGCGAGCAACGCCGACTGGCAGCGCGACCTGGCGGAGCTGGAAGACAAACTCGGCCTGATCCTGCGCGTGCAGAAACCCGGCGCGCCGGAAGCCGTCGATTGGTCTCGCCGCGCGAGGCATGTCCACGAAGCTGGTGGCGACAGCCCGACGAAGCGCGGGCGCGGGCGCTTCTGGCCATGTCCCTTTCCCACCTCGGGCAGACGCTCGCGCAACAGGGACCGGTTCCCGCCGAGGCCCGTGCGGTCCTCGAGAAATCCGCGCTCCGTTCAGGCGTTGCAAAAAGAGGATGCCTCCCTCGATCCGCGGCAGGCAAATGCCTCAAAAGAAGCCGAATCGTGCTTTCAAAATTGGCGTCGGCACGTTAAAACTCCGCCGCCATGTCTCATTTTCCTTGTCGTCCAATCATCCGTGCTGGCTGTCTCGTCCTGGCGTGGACACTTTGCTCCTTCGCGCCACCGCTCGCAGCGCAGATTTCCACGGTTGAGGTTGACCCGCATTCCACAGCGAACTCGCTAATCTTTCCTCTCCGAGCGAAGGCGTTCAAGCGTTGGCTCTGCTGCCAGGCGGCGGGGTTCTCGTCGGCGGGGTACTCCGAAGCGGGCGTCGCCCAACTCGACGCCGATGGCGGCGTCGCCCCGTTTTTCGTGCCGGGGGACATTGCCGCAAGCGCCGCATTCATCGAAGCCGACACGTTGCCGGTTCGCGCCGTCCAGCGGCAATCCAACGGCGGCTTCATCCTCGCCGGCAGCCTCGCCACGTGGGAACCGCGAAAGTGGCCAACCTGGCGCGGCTCAACGCTGACGGCAGTCTCGACACCGCTTTCCGAACCGCCGGGCGTGCCAATAACACGGTCCTGGCCGTTGCGGTGCAAGCCGACGACAAGGTGGTCATCGGCGGCTTTTTCACGATGGCCTCGCGCACGCCGCGCAACGGGATCGCGCGGCTCAACGCCGATGGCAGCCTCGACGCGGGTTTCGATCCGGGCACGGCGTGGGCGGTAGCGGGCGTTCCGCGGGCATTGCCTGGCCGTGCAGCCGGACGGCAAGATCATCCTCGGTGGGCGTTTTTCCACCATCGACGGAACGGCCCGCAACAGCATCGCCAGGCTCAACGCCGATGGCAGCCTGGATGAAAGCTTCGATCCGAACGGTCCAGGCGCTGGCAAACCGCCGTGGTGCGCTGGTCGCGGTGCAGCCGGACGGCAAAATCCTGCTCGGCGGGCGATTTTCCTCCGTCGGCGGCGCGGCCCGTCACGGCTCGTCCGGCTCAATGCCAACGGCAGCCTCGACAAAGGCTTCGATCCGGGCACGGGCTTTGCCGGACCCGTCCGAATTCTGGCCATCCAGCCGGATGGAAAAGCACTTTTCGGTGGCGACTTTACGACATTTAACGGAGTGGCCCGCAACCGGTTGGCGCGCCTCTATGCCGACGGCTCGCTCGATGGGGATTTCGACCCACTCGGCGCCAACGGCACAGTCACCAGTCTGGCCGTGCAGGAGGATGGCGGGATTCTGCTTGGCGGCTATTTTTCCTCGGTCGCCGGCGTGCCGGCGCCGTTGGTCGCCCGGCTCAAGGCGGACGGCACGGCGAATACGGCTTTCCATCCAACCGTCAGGCCGTCGCTGAACGTCCGCACACTCGCCCAGCAGCCCGACGATCAGAAGCTGCTCGTCGCAGGCGATTTCGCGACTGTCGGCACGACGGCGGGAAGTTCCATCACCCGATTGAATCCCGACGGCAGCCTCGACCCGAGCTTTCGGCCTGACGCCACGTTGGCAGCGGGCAGCAGCCCGGCCGCCGTTGTCCGGCCGGATCGCGAAATCCTGGCGATCTTCAATCTGACGATCTTCAATCTGACGATCACCGATTCTTCCACCACCGGGAAAACTCCGTCCAGGAACACGTCCGGCCTCTCCGCTCCGGCGGCCGGCGAAGGCCGGACTCGCGCGGTCAGCGCTCCAATCAAGAATCCGCTTCCGCCGGCGGCCGGTGACTCTTTCATCCCCGAGGTTCTCGTCGCACTCCTGCACGCGGATGGCAGCATCGACACCGGCTTCCGCCAACCGGCCGTGCCTTACAACGGACAAGGCAGCGCCCTAGTGTTGCAAACGGACGGAAAGTTCCTGGTCGGCGGTGCCTTCGGGGTTACCAAACAAGTCAGCAATTCGCTGGGAGCAAACCTGGTCCGCTTCAATGCCGACGGCTCTCTCGACAGCGGATTTGTCCCGGGATTTGGCGCGAACAGCAGTGAGGTGGACGCCATCGGTGTGCAGCCAGCCGATGGGAAAATCGTCGTTGGCGTCGCGTACGCGGGCGTTGCGAACGCTTCGGTCGTCTCGCAAATCGTCCGGCTACTCCCGGATGGCAGCCTCGATGCGTCGTTCACCGCTGGCATCGCCGAGCGTGGCACGATCAATACAGTCGTCATCCAACCGGACGGCAAAATCCTGCTGGGTGGAGGCTTCCCGATTTCCAGTCGCGCACCCGGCCCGCCCTCGCGCGCGTGAGCAGCGACGGGAGCCCGGACCTCTCGTTTGTCCCTGGCGCGATCGCGACGGCGGGCGGCACGCCACCAGTGGTGTACAGCCTCCAGGTCCAGGCGGACGCGAAGATTCTGGTCGCGGGGGTGTTCGATTCGATCGGGGGTGTCGCGCGCCGCAACCTGGCCCGGTTGAACTCGGACGGCAGCCTGGACACGACGTTCGACCCCGGGACGGGCACGGACGCGGCGGTCCGCTCCCTGTTGCCGCAACCGGACGGCAGCCTGATCATCGGCGGCGATTTCAACACGGTGAATGGCGCGGTCGAGGTCGGCGTGGCGCGACTGCTGCCCGCTCCAGCGATCCTTGGCTCGACGGATTAGTCTCTGCGATGTCGGCGGTTTTGGCAACGAGGTCGCAGCGAATGCGCGGCCGCTGAAGAGGCGTGCGACCCGAAGCCGCCCCGACGGTGTGTTCCATCGGGGCGGGCAAGCAGCGGTCAGGGGCGGGAACCAAGCCGTCAGGCACGGCGGGCGCGACGCTGGCGCATCACGAGACCCAGCAGGCTCAGGCCGCTCAGCGAGGCAAACCAGGTGGACGGCTCGGGCACGACGCCGACCGCCACGCCCGCCACGCCGTTCACGCCGCTGGCGACGGCGGCGTTGACCAGCGCGCCGGTCGTGGCGCTGTACTCGGACACCGTGCTGGTGTTGAGGTTGGTGACGTAGAGGTTGCCGCCGAACGCCGCGATGCCGTCGGGGCTGCCCGGGTCGCTGACAGTGGTGAAGCCCGCCAGGGCCGCGCCGGTTGTGGCGTTGAAGCCGTAGATGGCGTTGTTGCCGTAGGAGGCAACGTAGAGGGCGTTGCCCGACGCGGCGATGAAGTTCGCGCCGGTGCCCAGGTTCATCACGAAGGGACTGGCGATCGGCGCGCCCGTCGTGGCGTTGAACGTGTTGACGAAGCTGGGGCTGCCGCTGCCGGTGTTGTTGACGTAGAGGGTGTTGCCCAGGAGCGCCAGGCCGGTCGACTGGACCTGACCGGTGATGGTGGTGAAGCCCGCGACCGCCGCGCCGGTAGTCGCGTTGACCAGGCTGACCGTGCCGCTGAGCGTATCGATGTAGACGTTGCCGCCGGAGGGCAAGACACCAAAGTCGCTGCCCGGAGCCGAGATGCTGCTCAGGGAGGCACCGGTGGTCGCGTTGTAGGTGTTGAGCGTGTTGGTGCCGCTGTTGCTGACGTAGAGGGTGTTGCCCGAGAGCGCGACGCCGAGCGGGCCACTGATGCCGGCGGGGGCGAAGGGGACGGCGACCGCCGTGCCCGAGGAGACGTTGTAGTCGCTGATCGTGTTGCCGCTGCTGTTGGCGACAAAGAGGTTCTGCGCGCGGGCGGACGACAGCCCGGCGAGGGCGGCAGCCCCGGTGAGGGCAAGCAGGCGGATGGAATGGGCGGTGGTTTTCATGCGAGGAAGTGTTTGGTGAGCGAGAGGCGTGGCGTTTTGCTGTTTGGTGATAGGAAGGGGCGGACCGCCGGTTCTCGCCCGCCGAAAAGAAACCCTTGCCCCTCCCCGGCGGAGGTTCGCCGGCCATCCCCCCACTTGTTACAAAGGAAAAAAAGCGCGCACCTAGCAAAGAATCCGCGTCGGCGCGCAGAAAACTTTACCCCTCGATCCCAAGCTCAGCTTCGAAACGAGCAAGAAGCAACCCTTGGCGAACCGGACAGAAGGCGTTTAACCTTTCCCCGTGCCCCGGCAGATTCGCAAGCTCATCGCCGATCTGGAAGGGGCGGGCTTTATCCTGGTTGACGGCGGCAAGGGTTCCCACCGGAAGTTCCGATATCCCCGCTTGCCGGGGGGGGCAGTGATTTGTACGTGGCAATGAGCGGGACGACGCGCATCATTACCAGGAGAAGCAGGTCCGCCAGGCCATCCGCGACGTTTCCCGATGAAAACCGAAGACCGTTACCTGAAGTTCGTGCGCTAGAGCGAGGAAGACAGGGTGTACGTGGGATATTGCCCGGACCTGTTCCCGTGGGGCGGCGTGTGTCACGGCGCGGACGAGGAACAGACGTACCAGCGGCTCGGCGAACTGGTGCGCGAGGAAGTGGCGCAGCTCGTGGCCTCCGGCGTGGAATTGCCCACGCCGAGCACCCGCCCGATGCGCGAACTCGCCGGGACCTGACGCAGCGGACACGGTGCGGCGAGTTTCCCCTCGTTTCCGACCAGAGTTTGAGCACGAAGGAGGAAAGGTTTTCTTCCGCGCGCGGTCTGCTTGCCAACGCGCGGGGCTGCGTCTCAGCACACTCAGGCCGCTTGCGGGCGGGAGGCACGGCGGCGGTGCAGGGTGAGCCCTGCGGCGGCGAGGGTCAGCGCGCCGCCCAGCCACGTCGCCGGTTCGGGCACCGGTGGCGTGTTTCCCAGGATGGCCAGGGCGAAGTTGCCGTTAGCGTCGCTGTCGACGAGCTGGTAGAACGTGCCGCCGGGCGGGAGCAGGTGTTCGGGGGTGAAGCTCATTTTGGTGGACCCATCGCCGAGCTGGCCGTAGGTGTTGTCGCCCATACATACAGGCTGCCGTCGCTGCTCAGCGCATAGGAGCTGAACTCCCCGGCGGCCACCTGGACGATGCCGCCCAGATTATTGTTGCTAAAGGTGACCTCCAGGGGCTTGTTGCTCGAGGACGTCGAGTTGTTGCCCAACTGGCCGTAGGTGTTGTCGCCCCAAGCGAACACGTTGCCGTTCTGCAAGGCAAGGCTGTGGGACAGGCCTGCCGCCACGGCGGTGACGCCCGTGTTGATGAAAATGCTCCTCGGGCCCCCGCTGACGAGGGTGGTGGTGAAGTCGCTCACCTTCACGGGTACATTGCTCTGGGCCGTCGAGTTGTTGCCTAGCTCGCCGTAGGTGTCGTCGCCCCAGGCGTAGATCACCCCGTTCTGCAGGGCCAGGCTGTGATAGGCACCCGCCGCCACGGCGGTTACGCCAGAGTTGATGAAGCCGTTGGCGCTGCTCACGTTTCCGGGCACGTTGCGCTGGGCCGTCGAATTGTTGCCCAGTTGGCCGTAGGAATTGTCGCCCCAGGTGTAGACATTCCCGTTCTGCAGGGCCAGGCTGTGGGACTGGCCTGCCGCCACGGCGGTGACGCTAGAGTTGCTGAAGATGCCGAGGGGGCTGCTCACCTTCACGGGTACATTGCTCTGGGCCGTCGAGTTGTTGCCTAGCTCGCCGTAGGTGTCGTCGCCCCAGGCGTAGATCACCCCGTTCTGCAGGGCCAGGCTGTGATAGGCACCCGCCGCCACGGCAGTTACGCCAGAGTTGATGAAGCCGTTGGCGCTGCTCACGTTTCCGGGCACGTTGCGCTGGGCCGTCGAATTGTTGCCCAGTTGGCCTTGGGTGTCGTTGCCCCACGAGAAGACCGCCCCGTTCTGCAAGGCCAGGCTGTGAGAGGCACCCGCGGCCACACCGCTAATGGAACTGTTGGTGAACGTGCCGGGGACATTGCTCACCAGCGAGGGCAAGCGGTTGGACCCCGAGCTGGTGCCCAGCTGGCCGTAGGTGTTGTCGCCCCAGGCGTAGGCAGAAGCGCTGGGGGAAGGGGTCGCAGCCAGGAGCGGCCCCACCGCCGACACCGCCGCCGCCTCGAAGCGCGAGGCGTCGGCGGCAATAGTGACCCGGTCCGCCGTCCCGCCTTGCCAGGCCGGAGCAGACGAACTTCTGGTCCCGCCCGGCCTCGGGGACGCCGGTCCCGCAGGCAAGGTGCCGCTGTCGCCCAGCCAGGTGGCCGCCGCTTCGCTGACCAGGCGGGTCCGCGCCGGGGCGGCGAGCATGTCGGCGGCAAAGGCGGGGTTCGCCGCGGACGCCGCGCCGGCGACGGGCGGGGGCCGGGGAGCGTCCGCCGCCGGAGCGGAGAGCATCCGGGCGGGCCGATCCTCGGGTGTTTGCCGCCGCTTCGTCATTCCCGGCGCGGGGCACGTCGTGGCGGGTGAACCGGTCGGAAAGGTCCTGGTCGCAGGCGTCGTCGCGGCGGACGCGCTCGGGGGCGGCCGGGCGCGCAAACGAGTTGAACAGCCAGGCGTCCGGCGAAATCTCCAGCGTCAATGCCCCGACGCCCGGCGCGGGGGCAGCGGCGGCGGTAGTTTGTCCCGGCCGGACAAAAGTAGCGTCGGACAGGTGGGTGGTGGTGGTGGTCGGATCGGTGGTGTTGGCATCGGCCAACCCGTCGATGTTGTAGCCGGTGCCGGCAATCGGCACGTTGGCGGCGTGGGCGTTGCCGGACGGGTTGAGGGCGGCGAGGGCGGCTGCCCCACCGAGAGCGAGCAGGCGAAGGGGGTGAGCGGTGGTTTTCATCCGTGGAAGCGTTCGGCACGCGAGCGGCATCGCGTCTTACCTTTTGGTGATAGCAGGGGGCGCGCAGCCACCTTTTCCCGCCGAAAGAAAGTTCTCGCCGCTCCCCAGCGGAGGTCCGCGGTCCATCCCCCTACTGATTACTAAAGGAAAAAAACCGCGCACCTAGCAAAAAATCTGCGTTGGCGCGCAGAAAACTTCTTATCGACGGGGGAACGCACGACGCCGTCGGCCTTGCCTCAGGTCGCGTCCAGCAGCACCCGGCACAGGGACGCCACTTCTTCGTCCGGGTCCGTGCCCGGCGGCACCGTGCGCGCCACCTCCGCCCGCAGGGACGCGCGGTAACGGGCGCGCAGCCGGGCCGAGGCCGGCTCGATCCAGGATTTTCAAGGGTGCGCCCCGTTGCCGCACGCGGGCGTGTTCCGGTTGCATCCGGCCTGGCCGCCGCGCTATGGTACGCGCATGGACACGGACAACCAGGAGCAGGCGCAAAACCACGCCTGGGTCGCTGGCTGGCGGCAAACGGCTGCCGTGCTCGAAGCACTCAGAACCCGCGAACTGCGCGCGCTCACCGAGGAGGAAGCCGGGCAGCGGTTTGCCGACATGGCCGCCGACCCGGACACGCTCTGGATTTCCCCGGAACGCGCCGGCGCGGCGGGATTGATCGAGCAGCAGCGCCTTTTCCTGTGCAGCCATGAGCATCCATCGCGTCATTGCCGCCGCCCTTGAACTGCGCGCCGGTCTGGAGGAGATCCGGGCTACCCTATTGCTTCATCGGCGGCGTGGCCGTGCAGCGCTGGGGCGAACCGCGCCTGACCGTCGATGCGATGCCACTGTCATGAGCGCCTGGACCGCGGACGAGCGGCTGGCCGACGCGCTACTGGCGCGCTTCGTGGGGCGGCTGCCGGACACGCGTGCGTTTGCGCTGCGCCACCGGGTGCTCCTGCTGCGGGCCAGCGACGGCAAGCACCTGGACGTGGCGCTCGGAGCCATCCCCTTTGAGCAGCGCGGACGCCGTCGGCTTCGCCTCACGTCACGGCCAGCAGCACCCGGCACAGGTACGCCATCTCTTCGTCGGGGTCGGTACCCGGCGGCACCGTGCGCGCCACCTCCGCCCGCAGGGACGCGCGGTAACGGGCGCGCAACCGGGCGAGATCGGCGTTGAGAACGTCCTCCGTGGTCCCCAGCCGCGCGGCCACCTCTGCCCGGCCCGGCAAACCGGCCCCGCCGGTAAAAAAGGGCTTCAGCTCGCGGAAGACGCGCTCGCGTTTGCCCCCGTCCGCATAGGTGGCGGCCAGCGCGGCCAGTGCGCGCTCCACCACCGCGGAGGCCCACTGCCGCTCGAAGACGCTTTCCTCGGGCAGCGCCATCTGGACGGTGAGTCTCCGCCCAGCGCGCCTCGATGGCGGCGGCATCGTTCTCGATCCAGAGCGGAGCCTCGTCGCCGCCCCGCTTGGCGGCGCGGCGGCGGTCACGGTCGTCGGCGAGGTAGTGCTTGAAGGAGACGAGCAGAAAGGAGCGGAATTTCCCTCGCGCGCGGTCCACCGACACGTAAGCCGCCGTCTCGAAAAGGTGGACGAAGAAGCCTTGCACGAGGTCCTGCGCGTCCGGCGCGGCCAGCCCCCGGCGGCGCGCGAAGGCGTAGAGCGGCGGCCAGTAATCCCGGAAAAGCTGGTCCAGGGCGGCCTGCGCCGCGCCGCCCGGATCGTCCCCTTGGCGCGCGCAATCGACCACCACGCTCCAGCGGGTCGAGGGAAAGGGAACGCGTCGGGTGGGCCGGCTGTCGGAGGACCATTGCACGCTATCGAATCGTGCCAGACGGGCGGGTGGCGCTTAACGAGCGACCCGGATTTTGTGCTCGACTCGCCGCGCGAAACCCGGCAGAAACGCCACGCGAGCAGGTTGTCGCGGGCTTTCCCATTTACTCCTTCACAGCTCATGCCGATTTCTCCCCGCCGACGCCACCGTTTGCGATCAATGCGGCCACCCGCTGGAACCCGGCAACGCCCACCTAGGCTGCCTGCACTGCCTGCTCGGGGAAACCACGGAAGACGGCGCCGGGCAAGCCCGCCGCGCGGCGGCAAGGAAGCTGGATCGAAGGAGGCGCGCGCTACCATCACTACGAGCTTTTCATCGGCGAAGATGGCTCGCCCGTGGAACTGGGCCGCGGCGCCATGGGCGTGACTTACAAAGCGGTCGACGTGAACCTGCACGTCCCGGTCGCGCTGAAGGTCATCAACGCGATCTATTCCAAGCATCCGCAGGCGCGGGAGCATTTGTGCGGGAGGCGCGCACGGCTGCGCGGCTGCGGCATCCCAACGTCGCGGCCGTCCATCACTTCGGAACCCTGGAATTCGATCCCGGGCTGGGCGAAGTCCACCCTGGCGGGATCGAATCGCCAGCCGCCGCCGCCCGCTGTTTCTACGCGATGGAGTTCATCGAGGGCGAAACGTTGGAAGCGCGTGTGCGCCGCGCCGGACCGCTGGAGGCCGTGCGGGCACTGGAAATGGTGCGCCAGGTCGCCGCGGCACTGGAAGCGGCCGAAGCCCGCGGGCTGGTGCATCGCGACCTGAAACCTTCCAACATCATGCTGGCCGGCGACGCCGCCGACAAAACGAATTACTCTCATCCCGGCAGCGATTGGGTAAAGGTAATCGATTTCGGGCTCGCCAAGGCGGTCGATGCGGTGGCTCGGGGACATGGATGGCCCGACCTCCGGCGGCTCGCTGACGCATGGCGGTTTCGTCGGCACCCCGCAGTTCGCCAGCCCGGAGCAGTTCGACGGCGCGAACGTGGACATCCGCTCGGACGTTTATTCCCTCGGGGCGTCACGCTTTGGTATCGCGCTGACCGGCAAATGCACCGTACGAAGGCGACACGCCCGCTGCCGTCCATGACCGGCAGCTCCACCGGCCGCTGCCCATGGGGCAGTTGATTGACGTGCGCGCCCCCGCGCCGCTGGTCGGCCTGCTGGTGAAGATGCTTGCGCCGGAGCCTGCGCGGCGTCCCGGCATCCGCCCGAGCATTGTGCGAGGCGTTGTGGAAGAATGCACCGCCCGCGAGCAGGGCAGGCCGCCGCGGAGCGGGCGTCGGTTGGCGGCGGCAGCCGCGGTCACCGCGCTGGCGGCGGGCGCTTTGCTGGCGTTCTTTCACCCGTGGGACCGTGCCGTGGTGCCGAAGCAGCCAAACTCCCCGTCGCCCCGCCAAACCCGCCCCGCCAGCGGTCCCGGAGAAATCGGTCGCGGTGCTGCCCTTCGAGGACCTGAGCGCGGATAAAAGCAGGCGCGTTCCTGGCGGACGGCGTCCAGGTCGAGGTGCTCACCGATCTGGCGAAGGTCGCCGACTTGAAGGTCATCAGGCCCAGCAGCTCGGGGTCATGCAGTACACAGCGGGCGCGCCGCGCAACCTGCGCGACATCGCCAGCCTGCTGGAAGTGGCTTACGTCGTTGAGGGCAGCGTGCAGCGCGACGGGCAAGCAGGTACGCATCAACGCCCAGGCTGATCGACGCGCGCACTTGCCGAACAGTGGGCCGAGCATTACGATCGGTCAGCTCGATGACATGCTTGAAGAGCCCTCCAGAGCGACATCGCCGAGGCCATCACCCACCGGTTGCAGGCACGGCTCTCGCCCGAGGAAAAGAGCGCCATCGAAGCGCCGACCACCTCCGACATACAGGCCTACGACCTGTACCTGCGCGCGAAATCACTCTTCGCCACCCAAAACGCCAGCAACGAAGGCAGGGTCGCCCTTGAGTCTGTGACCATGCTCGAAGAGGCCGGGCGCGCGACCCAAAATTCGTGCGGGCCTGGTGCCTGCTGGCGCGCCTCCACGATTTCCTCTACGTGGAGAACGTGGACGCCACCCCCGCCCGGCTCGAACTCGGCGCCCATGCGGCGGGTCAGGCGCTTGCGGTGGAGCCGGATTCCGGCGAGGCCCATCTCGCCCTGGCACACCATTATTTCTGGCTCTGCACGACTATCCGCGCGCTCTCGCCGAGGTGGACCTGGCCCGGCGGACGCTGCCGAACAATGCCCAGGTGTATGGCATGGCTGGCACCATCAAACGGAGTCAGGGCCGCTGGGAAGAAGCGGAGCACGACCTTGAGCGCGCCCTCTCGCTCGATCCCCACTACGGAGCGCCCTACGCGCCCTTGATCGCGATCTATCGCAACCTGCGTCGCTACGATGATGAAGCTCGCGTCCTGGATCGCGCGCTGGCCGTCGACCCAGCGACACGTATGCGCGGGTCGAGCGTGCCGAGGTGGACATCCAGGCCCGGGCGGATGTCAAGCCGTACGAAAAGGCACTCGCCGCAGCCCTGGCCACCGACCCCAACGGTCCCTACGTCTATCCCTGGTACACCCTCTGCGAACGCACGCCGGCTGCCGCGGCGCTCGTGATGGCCAATGTTTCGCACGACGGCGACATCAACATGGGCACGTTGTATCCATACGCGTACATGGAGGGCTTGATCGCGCGCTGGCAAGGGGATGCCGCTCACGCCCGCACCGCCTTCACCACTGCCCGCGCGGTGGTGGCGAAAACGGTGGCCGCGCACCGAACGCGTATGGCGATGTCAGCCTGCTCGGTTTGATCGACGCCGGCTTGGGTAACAAAGCCGAAGCCATCGCGGAAGGCCGCCGCGCCTGTGAGTTGCTCCCCGTCAGCAAGGATGCCGTCAAGGGACCTGTCAACCTCCTGAACCTCGCCTTGATCTATGCCTGGACGGGAGAGAAGGCGGCTGCCGTCGAACAGCTCGATGCGTTGCGGAACATCCCTTGCATCGATTACAACTACGGCCTGCTCAAGCTCTGCCCGATCTGGACGACCTGCGTGGATACCCGGCTTTCGAGGCGCTCCTGGCGAATCTCGCGCCGAAAAGGTAAGGCTACTCTGGCAACAACCGCGTTCTTTTCGAAATCATGGAGCGTCGTGGCATGGGCGTCCCGCCCATGGGTCTGGAGCGAGGGGGGTGTGTCCCGGCGACATCACCGCCTTCAAACCTGCGCTCTCTGAAGTCGGAAGTGCGCCGGCCGCGCGCGCTCCCTCCTGGAACATGGGCGGGACGCCCATGCCACGACGCTCCATGATTTCGCAAACGGCTGGAATGGCTGTGATCCCCCCGGGATCGAAGAGGGATTTCATTCTGCCCCGCACTTTCGATTGCACCCGGTCGGCGGGCTTCCGCAAATCCAGGATTGCAACCCGGGCGAAGCGGGCATAATACATAGGCATTCCGCCAGCGCCGCGGTCTTTTTTCGCCCCCCGGCACATGCCGCTGCAAAACGATCTGGAAGTCTCTCCCGCCCGACGCGTCGCGTCGCTATTCCTTTCGTGAAAACCATCCAAACCGGTTCCTCCGCGGGTTTTCCGGCGCGCGAGTGCAAGCTGCCGACCATCACCGTCGGGCAATTCTTCAAAGAGCACGGCGAGGACTTGCAGATGCGCTTGGTCGGCGACGACCGCGGTTTCGACCGCAAGATTCCCGAACCGACCATCAACCGTCCCGGGTTGGCGCTGACCGGTTTTTATCAATATTTCGCGAATAAGCGCATCCAGGTCATCGGGAGCGCGGAACTGGCTTATCTCAAGAGCCTTTCCCACGAGGAGATGTCGGCGCGCTTCCGCCAACTCTGCCTGCGCCGTATCCCCTGCGTGGTTTTCTCCCGCAACGCGATCATTCCTGCCGCGTTGCATGAGGTAGCCGCGCTCGCGGGCATTTCCCTGTTCCGCACGCCGCTGGTGACCATGAAATTTGTGAACGCGGCGACGATCGCCCTGGAATTCGATTTTTCCCCCTCGCGCACCGAGCACGGGAGCATGGTCGATATCCTGGGCGTCGGCACGTTGATCCGGGGTTGCAGCGGGATCGGCAAGAGCGAGTGCGTGCCCGGCTTGATCGAACGCGGCTACAGCCTCGTCGCGGACGACACCACGCGCATCCGCGCCATCGAACGCCGGGAACTGATGGCCACCGCTCCGAACACCACCCGCTACCACATGGAGGTCCGGGGATTGGGGGTGATCAACGTGGCCGCCATCTTCGGGATTGGCAGCATCCGGACGGAAAAGCGGCTCGATCTGGTGGTGACATTAAAAGACTGGCAGGACATGGAGGAAGTCGATAGAGTGGGCCTCGAACAGGAGTTTTACCAGATCCTCAACATCGACGTCCCACACATCACAATCCCCGTCCGCCCAGGGTGGGACATGGCCCGGCTCGTCGAGGTCGCCGCCCTCGATCAGAAGTTAAAAAGCCATGGCCAGCACGGCTCCCAGGAATTCAACCAACGATTACTCAAATTGATGCACCGTAAGAACGCTTTATGAGCCTCGCCGGCCGCCTTTCTTCCAACAGTTCCAACTCCGAGCAAAAGTGCTGCAAGGAACTCACCATTCTCAATCCTCTGGGAATGCATGCCCGGCCGTCGGCTCGTTTCGTGAAGGTGACCAACGCTTCAAGAGCGATATCTGGGTCGAAAGGATGGCGAACAGGTCAATGGCAAAAGCATCATGGGCCTCATGATGCTCGCGGCTGGCCAGGGCTCCAAGCTGCGCGTGACCGCCGAGGGGCCGGACGCCGAGAAGGCCATCGAAGAAATCGAGACGCTGGTGCAGGCGCACTTCGACGAATAACCGGGATGCCGCCTTCGATTACCGGCTCAATTCACGCGACTTACCGCCAAGCTTGGCTCATGAGCAGCGACGCTGGCTCTCCACCGCAAGAACGGCGTTTCCGGGGCTTGGTGTTTCGCCGGGGCTCGCCCGCGGCCGGGTATTCGTGATGCGGCCCGACGAGGAGGCTCCCCCGATCACACCATCGCGGAGAAACACATCCCCGGAGAGATCGCCCGCTTCGAGGCCGCCCTGCTGCTGACGCAGGCACGAATCCTCGAAATGCAGGCCAAGATCGCCAAGGCCATCGGCGCGAGGTGCGAGCATCTTCGACGCGCATCTGCTCGTCGTCGAGGACCGCACGCTTATCGACGAGGTCCTGCGCACGCTGGAACGCGACCGCCGCAACATCGAAGCGATCTTTCAACAGGTCGCCAGCCGCTACTCCGATCTGCTCGAGCAGATGGATGACCCCTACCTGCGCGAACGCGCGCTCGACGTGCATGACGTGACCCGGCGCGTCATCATGAACCTGCGCGGCAAGTCGACGGTGAGTCTCGGCGAGATCAACTATCCGCACATCCTCCTGGCGCAAAACCTCACGCCGTCGGACACCGCCCTGCTCAACCGGCAGTATGTGCTCGGATTCGCGACGGACGGGGCAGCCGGACCTCCCACACGGCGATCATGGCGCGGTCGCTGAACATCCCGGCGATCGTGGGCTTGCACGACGTCACCTCCAAGCTGGAGTCGGGGGTGGAAGTGCTGCTCGACGGCTATCACGGGCTGCTGGTGTCGATCCGAGCGAGCAGACCCAGCGCGAATACCTGGAGCTTGCTCGCCGCAAGGAACGGATCGAAGCCGGCCTGGATAATCTCCGCGAAACGGCCTCGACCACCGCGGATGGGCATCATCTCATTCTCTCGGCCAACATCGAACTGCCCGAGGACGTGCCACGGAGAAAGCAGCGGCGCCGAAGGCGTCGGCCTGTATCGCACCGAATTTTTCTACCTCAACAAGACGGAGTTGCCCGACGAGGAGGAGCAGTACGCGAACTACCGCAAGGTCGCCAGTGAGATCCTCCCGCAGAACGTCATCATCCGCACGCTCGACCTGGGCGGCGACAAGTTTGTGGGCAGCTTGAATTGCCGACCGAGCTGAATCCCTTTTTGGGCTGGCGGGCGATTCGGTTCTGTCTGGAACGCGAGGATGTGTTCAAGGTCCAGCTCCGCGCCATCCTGCGCGCCAGCGCCCTGGGCAACGTCAAGATGATGTACCCGCTCATCAGCGGGATCGAGGAGGTGCGCCAGGCGAACCGGCTGCTCGACGAGTGCAAGGAGGAATTGCGCAGTGAAGGGACCCTTCAACAAAGCGATGCAGGTCGGCGTGATGATCGAGGTGCCGAGCGCCGCGCTCTGTGCGGATCACATTGCGCGGGAGGTCGATTTCTTCAGCATCGGGACCAATGATCTGATCCAGTATTCGATCGCGGTGGATCGGGTGAATGAGCGGATTGCCCACCTCTATGAACCGACCCATCCGGCGATCCTGCGGCTGATCAAGATCGTGGTCGACGCGGCCCATGAGAACGGCATCTGGGTCGGTGTCTGCGGCGGAATGGCCAGCGAAGTGACGCTGACGCCGCTGCTGCTGGGCCTCGGAGTTGACGAACTCAGCGCCGGCGCCGCGCTCGTGCCGCGGGTGAAAATGGGCGGTGCAAACCCTGCGGATGGACGTGTGCCGCGAACTCGCGGCCCGGACGCTCGAAATGGACACGCCGGGTGAGATCGCGGACGAATGCGAGAAAATCGCGCGTGAATTTTATCCGGAGTTGATCGGGTAAACTTTGCGGAAACCTATTTGAATTGAATGGGTTAGTTCGTAAGGTTACGGCGGAACCGACCGCGGTAAGCGGCGTGCAGGGTCTTCTTGTACATCCGCGCGTTTGTTGAGATGCGATTTACGCTTGTCAGCCACAATCCAAATGAAGAATACATTCCGTTGATTACTCCTTCTTTCCACTGTTTGCCTGGCAGGTGCCGCGCAGGCTGGCGAGGACTATTCCAAGTCTTCGAAGGAGGTAGTTCAGAAGCCAATTCCTGCCAAGGCGCGCTTTTACATGAGCCTCTTTGGCCGGTGGTGAGTTCGATATCCACGCAACCAAGTTCATCAGCAACGGCGGCGGCGATCTGGGGATTCCGGGAGTGACCTGGCTGTATACGAAAGTGCAATCGCGCGATTTCACCGCGATGCATGATCCGGGTGTCGTCAACGGAAACCTGGAAGTTGGTTACAAAATCAACAGCTTCGCGACGGTTTTCGCGGGCTTCACGTATAGCCACGCCGGCGGCGATTCGCACAACGTTGGCCGGGTGACCGATCCGTTCGGCGCGTTTGGTCCGGCGGGCGGAATCTACGACCTGAATGCGAAGGTCAGCGACTACGAGGCTTATACTGGCCGCGCCGGGTTCAAGTTGACGCTCCCGCGCACCTTGCTCGACTTCATCCATGCGCCCCGGGCGATCACGCGGCACTTTTCGGCGTCGGCCGGCGGAAAATACGTCGAGGAAGTCCACGCGCGCTTCACGGCGGGCAATTTCCTCAATGACCGCGTGGGTCTCTACAATGACTCGTGGGTGTTCACGGCAGAGGCGTTGTTTGGTTACGAATACGCGATCAATCCGATGTTCAGCGTCGTGCTGGAAAGCGGTTATGGCGACCACACGAAGCCCGAGCGCAGCGGCGACCGTCTGCGTTTCGTCAACGGCGTGAACGACGGTGGTGGCACCGGTTGTACTCGACGGTGAAGTCTGGGCGCCAAGGTGAAGTTCTCAGTCCGAAGCGAACCACCGCGAAGCAATCCCGCAATCAATCCAGGGGATGGCAGGACGCCTTTTGGCAGCCTGCCATCCCTTTTTGTTTTGGAGTGCAGCGACGTGTCGCCGCTCTCCGTTCTATCGCTGAGCACCGTTTGTTTCCCGAGCTTCCTTGCACCCAGGAGATCTGTGTCGAATGGTAGACCGGGGACTAGAGCTGAGTGCCTCTTTTTAGTCCCGGAGGGACGGCGGATATTAGCCGGTGGCGCAAGCCACCGGTAGAGACCAAAAAGAACAAAAGCCCCGGAGGGGCTGAGCATAGCGGTGGGCGCGCCGAGTAGTGCACCTCCCCTCGGCTCGGACCCGTTTCTGGCGCAGCCCCTCCGGGGCTTGGTCGCTTGTCATGACGGGGACCGGTGGCTTGCGCCACCGGCTAATATCCCTCGTCCCTCCGGGACGAAGCGGCGAACCCTTCTCAGCCCAACGGGTTGAAGCGCTTGACCGAGCCCACCCGCTCAGCATGGGATGACATTCACTGCCGACCGGCTCAGAACCCCTCAGTTAACTGGCTGACAATCCGGACGGCCAACTGCTCGGCGGCAATCGGGATCGCCTGGCGTTCATCCTGTTGAACGTCGTTGCCGATGAAGAAACTGGTTTGCCCATCCAATCGCCCGGAATCGAGGATTTTCCCGCTCGAACGTTCCACCAGTTGGAAGCGAACCGAAACGGTCAGGTTGAACTCACTCGACAACAGCACGTTGCCGCGGACCGATCTGGCTGGCTGGCGCTCTACTTTCTCGATGTACCCGGTTAGTAGCGCATCCGCCTGTGAGTCGGTCACAACGCGGTAGGTTCCATCCTGCTCGATTTGCTTGATGATGGTATCCGTGATCAATCCTTCGAGCCGTGGGAGAAGCGTGTTGTTGCGAAAAGCCTGCACCGCAATCGTGTTGACGTTCTTCAAGTAGGCCGGCTTTGCGGCCGCGCCCCCGAGCTGGTACCCCGCACATCCGGTGAGTGCGGGCACGAGAATCGCCGCGAGGAATGGAAAGAACTTCATGAACAGATGGGAAGGTGTCCGCCGCGTCACGGACATACCGCGCGGAATCGGCTGCCAGGCGGATCGAAACAAAGGTGCGAGTGACCCTCCTCTACTGC